>CAVOHC010000001.1:0-189264 GCA_963695645.1 uncultured Actinomycetota bacterium
ACGGGCGATTCCCTCGGTGTCTTCGGCGGATTCCAGCACGCAGGTCGGATGCAGGTTGCCGTCGCCAGCATGTCCGAAGGTCGCCATGGTGACCCGGTGCCGGGCGGCTATCGCGTCGATGCGCGCGACCATCTCGGCCAGCCGCGGCCTTGGCACGCTGGCGTCCTCGAGAATCGTCAGCGAGCCCAGCCGGGACAGCGCCGGAAGGGTGCAGCGCCGGGCGGTCAGCAGCGCCTCGGACTCGGTGACATCACCGGCGGTCTGGACTCCGATTGCACCGGAGTCCTCGCAGATAGCTGTGATTCGCTCAAAGCTGCGTGCCACGGTCGCCTCATCACCGTCGTCGCCGAACAGCAGCAGGGCGCCGGCATTGGCATGCAGGCCCAGATGCGCGTACTGCTCGACCGCGTCCATGCAGCTGCGGTCGAGAAACTCCAGCGTCGACGGGATCACCCCCGCGGCGAGGATGCCGGAAACGGCACGGCCGGCCTGAGTCAGGGAGTCGAAGTAGGCCAGGCCGGTGCGACTGGCGGACGGATCTGGCAGGAGTGCCACCGTTACCTCGGTGATCACGCCGAGAGTACCCTCGGATCCGGTGATCAGCCGGGTCAGGTCGTAGCCCGCGACATCCTTCCAGAGCCGGCCGCCGGTCCGCATGATCTCGCCGGTCGGGAGCACGACCGTCAGCCCCAGCACGTAGTTGCGGGTGACACCGTACTTCAGCCCACGCAGCCCGCCGGCGCACGTGGCGACGTTGCCGCCGATCGTGGAGACGGTGCGGCTGCCCGGATCGGGCGGGTAGAACAGGCCATGCGCCGCCGCAGCATCGTTGAGCGCCACAGTCGATACTCCCGGCTCGGCTCGTGCCAGCATCTCCTCGGGCGCTACCTCCAGAATGCTGTTCATCCGCGCGGAGGACAGCACGATGCCGCCGGTAAGCGGGACGGTGGCGGCGCACAGATTGGAGCCGGCGCCCCGCGGGACAACGGGGATACCGTGATCGGTGGCCAGCCGCAGGATCCGTGCGACCTGCTCGGCGTCCGCCGGCGCGATAACAGCATCCGGCATCCCGCGGAACAACGGTGTCGCGTCGCGCGCGTACACGACAAGCTCGCCATCTGCCAGCCGGAGGTTCTCCGATCCCGCGATGGCGCGCAACTCGGTCAGAACCGGCCGAGGAATTCGGGATTCAGGAAGCACTGTCAGTTAAGCAAACACGCCTGCCATGACGTTTGTCCATCCCGCCACGGTTGCGTCACCGACGCGGTTGGCAAGGGATACGCGCCGAGCGCCGGGAGGGTAAACATCGCGGCAGCGAGGCCGAGGCGCTCAGCCCCGGGCTGGGGCGAACGGGTGACCGCTCCACCACGCGCGCTGCTGGTAGTCATCTTCTGCTACGACTATGCCATGGACGATCCTGCCAGTTCCCAGCGTGGCCCGGGCGCCGACGACGGCCGCGGCGCCGAGGCCGCCAGCCGGTTCGTTGCCCGGTCCGGCCTCGTTATCGATTCGGCCGACGGAGCCCGCGTGGTCGGGCACATCGACCTCGGGCCAGATCACCACACCCCATGGGGCGTGGTGCACGGCGGTGTCTATACGACCGCCGTCGAAACCGCCGCCAGCGTCGGCGCCAGCCTGGCGGTACGAGACCGGGGGCAGTTCGCGGTGGGTGTGCACAATGCGACCGATTTCCTGCGCCCGGCTACCTCCGGCCGTGCCCAGGTGATCGCCGAGCCCCTGCAGCAGGGCCGTGTCCAGCAACTGTGGCTGGTCACCATCACCAACGAACGCGGCAGGGCGCTGGCACGCGGCCAGCTGAGGCTGCAGAACGTTCCGCTTCCCGGCGCACGCGCAACTTGACGGACCTGCCCGGCCTCTGGCCGGGCCGCACAAGCGATGCTACGCGCCATCCCCGGCGGAACCAGCCGCCCGCCGGCCGGGCCGAAGGCGGTGAGCGGTGGTCATGTCAAGCGGCCCAGAAAGCTGAGCACGCGCTGCGTCAGCAACGTGGCGGCGCCTTCGTCGTAGGACGGCAGGCTGCTGTCAGCGAACAAGTGCCGGTCGCCGGGGTAAAGGAACAGCTCCGCGCCCTCGGTCGTCTCGACGAGATCGCGGGCGGCGTCGAGATCGCCTTCGGTGACGAAGAACGGGTCGGCGGCCATCGCGTGGATCTCGAGCGGGACGCCCTGCGGCCACGGACATCCGAACTCCGTCGGCGGGACACAGGAATGAAACAGCAAGGCTCCCTGCGCGCCCGGACGCGTCTGGGCGAGCATCTGTGCTGGCAGCACCCCCAGCGAGAACCCGGCATAGACGATCTCGTCGGGCAGGCCCTCAGCCGCGAGCCGGCCCCGCTCGATGACAGTGCCGAAGCCGACCTGCTCGGCATAGCCAACGCCGTCGTCAAGGGTGTCGAAGGTCCTGCCCTCGTAGAGGTCGGGCGCGGTCACCCGATGGCCGGCGTCACGGAGGTCGTCGGCGAACTGGCGGATGCCGTCGGTGAGGCCCTGGGCGTGATGGAACACGACGACGTCGGTCAATGGTGGCTCCTTGCTTACGGTTGGGCAGCCCGGGATCGCATGGTGCATCGCTCCCACGCCGAGCGAGGCTACGCCTCGCCCTGGCATAGTGCGCCGGCCCGGCGTCGAACATCCTAGCCGGGTGTGATGGCGGGGTGCGATGGTGTGTTCTAGTGCCAGCTCCTAGGCTGGCGTCTGCTGGCGAAGTCTTGGCGCCACGCCGGCTATAGCTGCCGTTGCCTGGAAGAGGTGATCCGATGAGCCAGGCCACCAGCCACAGCGAGGGCGGGCACTCGCCGCTGCGGGAAGTTGCCGAGCAGGTCAGGCATCTTTGGTGGATTCCCCTCCTCGCGGGGCTGGTCTCGATCGGGCTCGGGCTCGCGATCCTGGCCACTGACTGGACCGTGCATGCCCTGGTCATCACCACGGGCCTGATCTTCATCATCCGCGGGATCGCCCTCGCCTTCAGCCCCGCCTACGCCGGGCGGACCGCGGGCGAGCATGTCGTCGCCGGGATCGCCGCGGTCATCGCCGGCGTTGTCCTCGTCGCCTGGCCCGGCCCGTCCCCGCTCGTCCTGGCCTTCTTCGTCGGCGCCTGGCTCGCCGTGTCCGGCAGCTTCCACATCATCACCTCCTTCTCCCGCCGCCGGGAGCTACCACACTGGGGTTTCACCTTCTCGCTTGGCCTGATCGAGTTGCTGCTCGGGATCTGGGCGATGCGAAGGCCCGAGGCAAGCCTGGCGCTGCTGATCACGATCATTGGCCTGTGGGCGGTGCTGACGGGTGTTATCTACTGCGTGCTTGCCTTCGAGATCCGTAACGCTGCCCGGGCGGTTGCCACAGCACCGTAGTCATCTCAAGCGGCCCAGCTCCGGAGGGCCGGATTCACCCCCAGAGAGTGTGACTGCCGCTCGTGCACCCGGCAGCCTTGACTTTGGCGAATCCCAGATATGCTCGACGAGCCTGCCGGGTGGGAGCTGGGGTGCGCTGATGGGCGAAGGACTGAATCCGATCGAGGCTGGCAAGAAGCTGCATGAACACGGTGAGCACCTGCGCGAGCAGACCGATGCGGGAGACGGTCACGGTCAGGGCGACGACCGTCATTCCCGGATCGTGCAGATCTGCGAGGCTGTGCTGCTAGCGCTCGTCACGGTGACGGCGGCCTGGGCCGGCTACTCAGCAGCGAAATGGGGCACAGCATCGCGCGTCGACATTGCCCAGTCCTCGACGCTGCGCAACATCGCTACCCGTGACGACCTCACCGCCATCTCGCTCCGCAATTTCGACGCCGCGACCTTCAACGCATGGTTCACCGCGTTCACCCTGAACAGCCCGCAGAAGGAGGCGATCGCGGTACGCCGCTTCCGTCCGCAGTTCCGGGTCGCCTTCGACGCGTGGCTAGCGACCGACCCGCTGCACAATCCGCATGCCCTGCCTGGCCCGACCTACATGCCCCAGTACAAGCTGGCTGCGCAGGCGCAGGCCAACGCGCTCGACAATCAGGCAACCGAGAAGTTCAACGCGGGCAACCAGGCAGGGCTCGTGGGCGACAACTACGTCCGGATCACGGTGTTCCTTGCCGCGGTGCTGTTCCTGGTGGGCATCGGCAGTTCGTTCAAGCTGCATGGCGTGCGGTACGCGCTGGTCACGTTCGGGTCCGTGCTGCTGATCCTGTCGATCGTGCTGATCGTGCGGCAGCCGGGACTTCCGAGCTGACGCCGGACCGGGCCGGGCGGCCACCCCGCGCCGCGACGGATCAGCGCAGTTAAGCAGCCTGAGCAGTGCATCGGCCCCCGGTCTCCCGCGCCCTGGGCTATGCGTGACGACGCTGCCGCCCTAAAGTTCTGATATGGCCGGAGATCGCGGTGGGCCATGGTGAATTCCCGGACAGCAGTGAGCTGTCTGTCGGCGGTCACGATAGGGGGTCGGTGACCTGATGAGCAAGATTTCCCCGGGCGTACTTGCCCCGCCGCACGAGATTCTCACGCCGGATGAGTGGCGCTCCAGGGGCCGCGAGCGGCGCAGGCAGACGCCCCGGCCGAGCCATGCACAGTGGGCACCGCCGAAGGACCGGCCCGATCCCATCACTATTCTCGAGGAGCAGGCCAGGACCCGGGTACCGGATCTCATACCCATCCGCTACGGACGCATGGCCGCCTCGCCGTTCGCGTACTTCCGCGGCGCGGCTGCGCCGATGGCATGGGATCTCGCGCACACGCCCACGACTGACATCCGGGTGCAGGCCTGCGGTGACGCCCACCTGCTGAACTTCGGCATGTTCGCGGCACCCGACCGGCGGCTGGTCTTTGACGTCAACGACTTCGATGAGACACTCCCGGCGCCGTTCGACTGGGACGTCAAGCGCCTGGCGGCTAGCTTCGCAGTCGCGGCGCGGGACAACGGCTTCTCCGACCGCGACGCCCATGCTGCGGCGCGGCTGGCCGTCCGGAGCTATCGCACCCAGATGGCAAGCTACGCCACGATGCGATTTCTGAAGGTCTGGTACTCCAGGATCGATGTCGAGGAGGTGACCAGGCTGTTTGACGCGCTCCAGCCCAAGGAGGCCGTGCGCCGCCGCCGCCGGGACATAGCCAAAGCGCAGAGCCGCACGAGCCTGAAGGCGTTCCTGAAGATGTGCGACCAGGTCGAGGGGCAGTACCGGATCCGGCCGGCCCATCCGGTCATCGTCCGCTTTCCCATCGAGCTTTACCCCGGTGTCCTCGATGAGCTGCGCAGCGCCGTCGCGCTCTACCAGCGGACGCTGGAGGAGGACCGGCGCGAGGTGCTGCGCCGCTACTATTTCGGCGACTTCGCGCGCAAGGTCGTCGGCGTAGGGTCGGTCGGCACCGAGGCCTTCGTCATGCTGCTACTCGGCGACCGCGAGGACGAGCCGCTGTTCCTCCAGATGAAGGAGGCACAAGAGTCGGTGCTGGCCCCGTTCGCCGGCAAGAGCGAATACAGCCACCAGGGCGAGCGAGTGGTCAGGGGCCAGCGGCTGACGCAGGCCGCCACCGACCCGTTCCTCGGCTGGACGAGCGGTATCGGGACCGACGGTGCCGCCATCAAGGACTACTACGTGCGCCAGCTGCGTGACATGAAGGGCAGCATGAGCGTCCCCTTGATGGATCCTCTCCAGCTCAACTACTACGGCAGGCTCTGCGGCTGGGCACTGGCCCGAGCGCACGCCCGGACCGGGCGGGCGACCGTGATCTCCGGCTACCTGGGCATGAGCGAGGACTTCGACCACGCCGTGGCGGATTTCTCGGTCGCCTATGCCGGCCAGAACGAGCAGGATTACCGGCGGTTGCTCGAAGCCGTCTCCGCCGGGCGCGTGCTGGCGACAGTCGAGCGGTGACAGCCCGCTGGCCGCTCTGCTCCGCGTGGCTGACCTTGGCTGCCCAGCCCGGCACGCCCAGATCTGCGGTCGGTCCAGGTTCCAGCGGGCACCCGCAGCGCAGCACCCGCAGCGGAGTCATCGCTCCAGGCGCCGGCTGCCTGACGAGGTGCTCACGCGGAGGTCTGATGGGTGTCCATGCCGAGCGTGCGGACCTGCGCTGAGGCGCTCACCGCCGTCGCGCTCGATTTCTGCCGCTGAGACGGCCCGGCCCGCACGGCCCGACTAGGCGCCCCTGGTTCCTGCCGTGGCGGCCGGCCCGTCTACCGAGTCGGCGGAGTCGAGGGCGGCCCGGGTCTCGTCGTATCCGTTCGGCAGCCGGAACGCGCGGAAGATAACGGTGAGCACGACCGCGACCACCAGGTTGACGGCAAGAGCGGCGACAGCGATGTAGGTGACGTGTCCGAACACCGGAGCGGTGGAGGCGCCGAAATGCGCCTGGCCACCCCCGGCCGTCATATAGGCCTGGACCGTGCCGTACGTCATTCCAGACGCCCAGCCGGCGATCAGTGCAAAGCGATGGAACCAGCTTGTGTACAGGCTGATCACGATCGCCGGGAAGGTCTGCAGGATCCAGATTCCGCCGAGCAGCTGCAGATTGATCGAGAACGTCTTGTTCAGCTCGAGCGCGAAGCCCAGCGCGCCTACCTTCATGACGAGTGAGGCCAGCCGCGCTACCCGCGTCTCCTGGGCCGGGGTGGCATCGGGATTGACGAACTCGCTGTAAATGCTGCGGGTGAACAGGTTCGCCGCGGCAATAGACATGATGGCTGCGGGGACGAGCGCGCCGATGACAATCGCCGAGTAGCCGATTCCCGCGAACCAGCTGGGGAACATATGCTCAAACAGCAGCGGCACCGCTAGCTGCGAGTTGCCGCCGCCGGCCTTGACGCCGGCGTTCACGGCCGGTGTCGCCCGCGCCAGGTAGCCGAACAGCGCGATGAGGCCGAGCATCAGTGAGTAGGCAGGCAGCATGGCCACGTTGCGCCTGATCACGTTGCGCTGCCTGGCCGCGAATACCCCCGTGGCCGCGTGCGGGTACATGAACAGCGCCAGCGCGGAGCCGAGCGCGAGACTTGCGTAGGCCCATTCGCCGGAGGGCGCCACAATCAGGCTGCCGAACGGCTTGCCGGTCGCCGGGTTCACCGTCTGCAGGTGCGCCGACGAAGCACCGAAGATATGTCCCCAGCCGCCCAGCCTGGCCGGGATATAGATTATCGCGACGATGACCGTCACGTAGATAAGAGCGTCCTTGACGAAGGCGATCAGGGCCGGAGCGCGCAGTCCGGCAAAGTAGGTATAAGCAGCAAGAACAATGAACGCGATGATCAGAGGCAGGTCCTTGCTGAACGCGCTGCCCGAACTGCCGCCGACTCCCATGACGGTCAGCACCGACTCGATGCCAACTAGCTGCAGGGCTATGTACGGCATGGTGGCAAGGATCCCGGTCAACGCCACCGCGAGCCCGAGGCCCTGCGAGCCGTACCTGCCCCGGGCGAATTCGGCGGGCGTGACGTAGCCGCGCGCGCGGGCGGCCGACCACAGCCGCGGGGCGAAAATGAACACGATCGGCCAGACCACGATCGTGTACGACAGCGCGTAGAACCCCGCGGCGCCGACGGCGTATACCAGGGCCGGCACGGCGATAAATGTATATGCGGTATACAGGTCACCGCCAAGCAAGAACCAGCTGACAAAGGTTCCGAACCCGCGACCGCCGAGACCCCACTCGCTCAGCTGCATCGGATCCTCGGCCGGGCGCCATCTGGCTGCGCCGAAGCCGATCATGGTCACGGCTAGGAATGAGACGACGAGGATGGTGAATGCCACCGGATTCACGTGACTCATTTCCGCAACCCCCCGGCATCCCCGGGCCGGGCATCTGATGTGGGCTTGGCTTTCAGCAGCGCGTAGCAGAGCCAGCACACGATGGCGACCACGGGTACCAAGATCAGCTGATACCAGTAGAAGAAGGGAAAATCGCCCAGCTTCGGCATCGAGCGCGCATAGAAAGGCACCCACAACGTGCCGCCCATAGCGACCAGCAGGAGGACCGCGGCGGCGACCCGCGTGGCGGGCCTGTTGCCTGCGGGAGCGGACCGGGCCATCGCAGCCTCTCAGGGGTGGGCGCGCCGCGGCCGGCCCTCGCCAGTCCGCAGCATGCGAACGAATGTGGACACAATGGTGCAACATCAACGGCCGGGCAATTAGCCTTTCCGGCGCATTGGAGGCCGGCGGACGCGTAACCGGTCGTGCGCGAGACCGTGACGCCAGGTGCCCCCGCCCAGCCCAAACCACGCCCAGCCGTCCCGGATCGGCCCGCTGGCCAGTTACTGCGGCGGCCAGGGGTGCGCGGGGCGCGGGGGCTGGCACGGCACGCCGAGGGCATCCCGCAAGCCGGGCACAGGTAGGGTCATGGTCGCTTGCAGAGCGAGGACAGGGTGCTGTCACGGATTGAGGCTGAATCCGGGCGGCGAAGCTCAGGTCTCGCGCGCCAAGCTGCGGGACTTATGGAGGTCACCGGTGTCAGCTGACTACGAGAAAATCCGCGACGAGAACATCGCCCGCTACGGCTGGGACACGGCCGTGCTGGACCTGCTCGGGCAGCTTTACAGCGAGCGCACCCACTTTATCTTCGAGCTGATCCAGAACGCCGAGGATGCAGGCGCGACAGAGCTGGCCTTCGAGCTCTTCGGCGATCGCCTGGAGGTGAAGCACGATGGCCGGCCCTTCACGGAAGCCGACGTTCGCGGCGTCTGCGGGGTCGGCAAGAGCGCGAAGTCAGGGGATCTCACGAAGATCGGCAAGTTCGGCATCGGCTTCAAGTCGGTATACGCGTACACCAAGACCCCGCGCGTCCACAGTTCGGACGAGCATTTCCGGATCGAGAAGTACGTCCGGCCGTTTTCTGCGGACCCGCTGGATGGGCCGGCGTCCGGGACCCTCTTCGTCTTCCCTTTCGACCATGACACCCACTCCGCGATGACAGCCGTCCCGGAGATCGCCGCAGCCCTGAACAAGATCGAGCCCGGCACCCTCCTGTTCCTCAGGAACATCAAACGCCTGCGTATCGGCGGCATTCAGATCACTGGCTCGGTCCTTGACCGCGCGGCGGTCAGCCGCACTCCGTCAAGTAGCCACGTCACACTGGTGCAAGGGCGTGGTCGCGGGGACGAGGAGTGGTTCGTCTGGCACCGCCAGCTCGACGTCCTCGGTCATCCGGTGCACCGGGTCGAGATCGCCTTCGGCGTTCACGCTGCGAACGGCGAACGCCGGCTTGTCAAGCGTGATGACTCCCCGCTGGTCGTGTTCTTCCCTACGCAGAAGGAGACCTTCCTGGGTTTCTTGATCCAGGGTCCTTACCGGACGACGCCGGCCCGCGACAACGTTCCGGAACACGATCCGTCAAACCAGGCGCTGGTGCGGGAAACAGCGGCGCTGCTCGCCGAGGTACTCCGGGAGCTCCGCGATGAGGGGCTCCTCACGGTGGATGTGCTGCAGGCACTGCCGCTCGACGCCGCGCGATTCCAGCCCGGCACTATGTTCCGCCCGTTGTTCGATTCGGTGCGCGCGGCTCTTGCCCGGGATCAGCTCATCCCGTTGGCCGGCGGCGGCTACGGCGCTGCCGGCGAACTGAAACTGGCCCGCGGCGCAGGACTTCGCGAGCTTCTCCGCCCAGATCAGCTCGGCGTACTGTACGGAGCCGGCCAGCCGCTGGCCTTCGCGCATGAGTCCATCGCGGAAGACCGGACGCCTCTTCTGTGGCGGTACCTGCGAGAAGAGATCGGCATCGACGAGGTCACGCCCGAAGCCGTGGTGGGGAGAGTCACCCGCGAATTTCTGGTGGCGCAGTCAGACGCGTGGACCAGCCGCTTCTACGGGTTTCTTTATCAGAATCCCGCTCTGTGGAGGGCGCCGGGATTCCCGGGTGGACAACCAGGGCCCGCGCGAGCAAAGCCGATCATCCGGCTCGAAGATGGCAGCCAGGTGGCGCCATTTGACTCCAGGGACCGCCCTGCCGCATACCTCCCAGGTCCGGCCGGGACAGGCTTTCCGACGGTACGCCGCGCTGTTGCAGATGTCTCCGCTGCCCGGCAGTTTCTTGAAGCGCTCAGGTTCACCGAACCGGACGTAATGGCCGAGGTACTGGAGAACGTCCTTCCCCGGTACAGCGGCCTGGAAGTCGCGGATCTGGACACGGCGCAGCACGAGGCTGATCTTGAATGCGTCTCGCGCGCGCTGGCAGAGTCGGCCGCCGGCCGGCGGCAAGGGCTTCTCGAGCAACTACAGCAAACAGCCTTCCTCATCGGGGAGAACGCCGGAACGGGTGAGCGGCGCTTTATGACGCCGGCCATGTTGTACCAGCGGACCAAGGAGCTTGAGAGTTACTTCGACGGGAACCCGGACGCCTGGTTCGCCGACGATGCCTATGGGCCGTGGCTGGTCCAGTTGCGCGGCATGGGTGTCCGGGAAAAAGCTGAGCTTCACGCCCGAGACGCGGATCAGCTGGGGCATGTAATCATCGCCGACGAATTCGCCCGGCACGAACGCGGCATCGAGGGATTCGATCCGGGGGCGCAGATAGATGGGCTGGATTTCGCGTTGCGCCACCCGGGCCATGCCCGGTCAGAATACGTCTGGAATGCCTTGCTCGCCCCGAACCGGCACCTTGTCGCCGGAGTCGTCGAGAAGTCGGTCCGTCAGGAGTTCGTGGACTCCAGCCGAGAAAACGTCAGATCGGCGATCGGCATGGCGGCGACGGGCGAGGCATGGCTCCCCGGACCAGACGGAGTATTCCGCCGGCCAGCCGAGCTCTCGCTTGATGACCTGCCGCCGACGTACAAGCGGGATGAGGTGCTGGCGAAAGCCCTGCGCATGACCCAGTCGGCGGTGGCGGAAGCAAGCCGTCAACTCGGGATTCCGCCGGAAGTCCTGCTGGGCCTGAGCGCATACCCGGACCTGGTAGCCACCATTGAGCTCGAGCTCAGGAACCGGGCAGCCGCCGGCCAAAGTCAGTCCCGTCCGGCCGGGTGACTGCCGCTGCGTGCTCTGGCGGCTGTGGCTGCTTCCAGGCAGGGGTAGATGGAGACCAGCCGATCGAGCCCGCGGAGGCTCAGCACGCGCTGCACGATCTGGGCGGATACCACCAGCCGCAGGTCCGTTCCGCTGACGACGGCACGCTTGTGCGCACGCACCACTGCATCCGTGCCTGCGTTATCGCACGAGAGCGTCGCGGTCATGTCAGCGACCAGCGTCTTTGCGCCGCGGTTGATGACCGATAGCAGTTCTTCGCGAATCTGCCCGGCATTGGACAGGTCGATCTGCTCCGGAAGCGCCACCACCGCCTGCTTGCCCGTCCACTGCACCGGGTAGATGTCGTTGAACGCGGCACCGGTCCGCGCAGGCCCGGCAGGTGGTGGGTAGCTGGATAACTGCGGTCGCGCAGGGGGCGAGTGATGAGTAGTGGAACGCTGAGGCACCTTGGGTCCGATCCGGCCATAACTGGCCGTGCCGCCCGGGTCTGGAGCGACGCGGTCATCTGCACCCTGGTTTTGGCCTGTAGGGGATTGGCGGATGCTCCCCGTTAACCGACCATACGCCTTACGCTCGTCATCGGATAGCGTCAGGTTAACCCTGCCGTTCTGATGGGAAATACGCGCATTGGCGCGACTGCTGGCTAGCGGACCTTGTTGAGCCATCGTCGCTGCCAGGGGGTTTCGGCCGCCCGCCGATGGTAGTTGCTGCGGACCCAGGTAAGTGCTTCGCGCGGGGTGAGACCGTCAAGGATGGCCAGTGCTGCGAGAGCGGTTCCGGTGCGGCCGATGCCACCGCGGCAGGTGACTTCGACGCGCTCGCCTGCGTGCGCGCGGCGGTGGGCTTCGCGGAGGGCGTCCAGTGCGTCGTCCCGGTCGGCGGGGATCCAGAAGTCAGGCCAGCGGATTTGCCGGTAGGGCCAGTCCGGGACCGGTCCGCGGGCCAGGATCACAGTGAAGTCGGCGGGACTGGCCGGATTGCTCAGGGACCGGCCGCGGATTCGGGCTCCGCTGGGCAGGGTGACCAGCCCGGTGCCGTCCAGCCAAGCGGTACCGGTCACGTCTGGTCGCTGCCCGGGGTGCGGATGGCAGGCAGACTGGTACCAGTATTGCCACGCGCGTGCGCGGCAAGGCTGAGCGATTATCAAAGGAGGGCCACATGAGTCCTGAAACCGCGGCGGCCGGCCGGTCCTCCGCCAGGATGATCGCCGTTGTCATCCTGGTCATCATCGCCATCCTGGCGATCATTGCCGGCATCATGTATTTTGCGGAGCCAGCGAAGTCGCTGCCCAGCATCCTGGGCACCATCACCCAGCCGGCGTCCCGGGCCGACAAACATCGCCCCGCCCGCGGCGCGGTCGCCCTCGTCGTAGGTGTGATCTGCCTGGTGGCGGCATGGTTCGTTGGCAGAGGCGGCTCGTCGTCACACAGCTAGGCCGCCTCGGGATGAGCGAGGCCGCGATCGGGGCCAGCGCGGCGGTTCTGCGGTCGGTATGGTTCCCTGGCGGCGCCTGCTGGCCGGGGGCGGCTTCTGGGAAGGAGGTGCGGCGCCATGGCAGGAGCAGTGATAGTCGGGACAGGCCCGGGCATCGGCACGTCCGTCGCCCGCAGGTTCGGCGCTGGCGGAATGCGGATCGGGCTCATCGCGCGTTCCCAGCCGAGCATTGATCTCGCACGAGCGGCACTGGCCGCATCAGGGGTTGATGCGGTCGGTGCTATCGCCGACGCGGCACAGGACACCGAGCTCATAGCGGCACTCGATGCCCTCGTCGGGGAGCTCGGCGCTCCAGAGGTGCTCGTCTATAACGCAGGATTGATCCAGCGCGACCGGCCGGGGCAGCTGAGCCAGCAACAGCACCTCACCGCGTATGCCATCAACGTCCTCGGCGCCCTGGCATCGGCTGCCCACCTAGCGCCCGTCATGGCCGAGGCGGGCGGCGGCACGATCCTGCTGACCGGCGGGGTGCCCGACCCCGACCCCGCGGCTACCAGCTTGTCGCTGGGCAAGGCGGGCGTACGCGCGCTCACGGTGCTGCTCGCCAAGGAGTACGGGCCTTCGGGCATCCACGTCGCGACGGTCACCGTCGGCGGTGCCGTAGCGCCCGGGGGCAGGTTCGATCCCGACCGTATCGCCGAGCTTTACTGGCGCCTACACGCTCAGCCCGTTGAAGCCTGGAAGCACGAGGTGGTCTACGCAGGGGAGCCGGCCGCCGCGTAGGCCGACATGGCCTTGCGGCCCCGGGCTCGCTCAGGTGCTGCCGAGCACCCGCAGTAGCACGACCCGCCGCGTGTGGACTGCTGCCTCAATGACGGCCGCAAGCTCGTCGTCGCGTAGTTCCTCGGCGGTCTGCACCAGTATGACGAGCGGCCCACCATCGGCAGCGGCTCGCCTGATCACGAGCCTGACCTGCTCGGCCTCCCGTGACAGCGCCTCTGGCGACAGGACGGACAGGACTACCTCGCCCGCTGAAGGCGGCAGGATCCGGCCCTCCGCGTCGGCGGGCAGCCGCTCGATCACTACCCGGCCGCCGGAGACGGCCAGCGGCGGATCCTCGCGAACTTGACGGTCCACCGCGCTGTCACGCGGCAGCTGGATGATGAGTGCGACTTCGTCAGCCATCGCTGGAGCATAGCCTCGCCTGACCGTTATGTATCACGGACTGCCGTTGCCGGCACCTCCGGAACGCGGTCGGCGTCCGTGGCTGCGGCGTCGCTGACGCGGGGCGGGCTGTCCGTAGAATGATGGCCACGGCTCAGAAGGGTGAGTAATGCGCCGAGTCCTGCCTACCCTCGCCGTTGCCGCTTTTCTCGCCACCGTGATCGCCGGCTGTTCGGTGCCGGTGATGACCGGGTCCTCGGTCGCGCGGCACGGCGGGCCGCCGGCCAGCTACTACCTGGCGCTGGGCGACTCGTTGTCGCAAGGTGTCCAGCCAGACTCCTCGGGTGCCAGTACCGAGACCCGGGAGGGTTACGCCGACAAGCTCTACGCCGCGCTACGCAACAACCATCCCGGCTTGCAGCTGGTGAAGCTCGGCTGCCCGGGTGCGACCACCGTTACCATGATCAGCGGCGGGACCTGCTCCTATGCCGGCGGGTCACAGCTAGCAGCTGCGGTCAGATTCCTGCACGCGCAGCGGGGCCGGGTGCCGCTGATCACCATCGACATCGGCGCTAATGACCCCGCGTCCTGCGGTGCCCTGCGCTCTGCCGCCGAGCTGGCATCCTGCGTCGTCAGGTCCATCCCGGACGCTGCCGCCAATCTCGCGAAGATCTTGGCGAGGCTCCGCCAGGCCGCTGCGGGTGCCCGCATCATCGCGATGAACTACTACCTCCCCGCCCTCGCCGACTGGCGCGACGGCCTCACCGGCGAAGCGCTCGCGCGGCTCAGCGAGCTGGCCGCCATCGGCTACAACATCCTGCTGACCAAGGTCTACCAGGCGTTCGACGTCCAGATCGCCGACGTGTTCACCGCCTTCCATACCGCGGACTTCGCCGATCGCAGGGCCGTGCCGGGGCTCGGCACGCTGCCGCGCAATGTTGCCGCGATCTGCCAATGGACCTGGGAATGCGCGGCGCCCCCACGCGGGCCGAACGAACACGCCAACCAGGCTGGCTACGCAGTGATAGCCCGCGCCTTCCTCGCCGCCGGTGCTCGTTAAGCCGCGGGGCCGTCAGCGCGGCATGAGCCAACATGCCCGTCCCTGTTGACCGCGGTTACTCTGCGCGTCCTGGTTTCTGCCGGGAGCGGCCAGTGCGGCACGATGCGGTCTGTGGACCGGGTTTCCGGCGTGGGCCCGTGGACAGCCCAGCGCTGAACACGGCCTGATCGAGCTATATCCCGATCGAGCTATATCTTGTCTAGCTGCAGGTGGTGCCATAAGCTGTCGATATATCGTGATCGTATCGCTAAGGTGCGGGAGCAGCAGGATGCCGACAGCTGGCTCGTGGGCCGGGGACTTCGATCCTCGTCCGTTCGAAGTGTTCGACTGCCTGGGCGACTTGCTCGGCCAGGTCCACCGCGCCGTCGGCAGGATCTCGGCCGTGCATAGCCGCGGCATGCGTGACAGTCCGCGGGACCGGGGTTTCGGCAGGCCGAGAGGTCCCAGGCAGTGGGGCGGCGGCTTCGGCGGGTCATCGGGCGCCTGGTGGCCAGGCGCGCCCGGCTCACCCGGATCGTCGCGGGGCCCTAAGGCCGGCCGAGGCGACGTGCGCGCGGCAATCCTCGCTGTGCTGGCGGAGGGCCCGCGCAACGGTTACCAGATCATGTCCGAGATCGAAGAACGCAGCGGCGGCGCCTGGCGGCCCAGCCCGGGCGCGGTCTACCCGGCGCTGGCCCAGCTCGCCGATGAGGGCCTGATCGCCGGTGAGGAGTCCGGTGGCCGGCGCACGTTCAGCCTCACTGACGCGGGCCGTGCGTATGTGGAGCAGCATCCCGAGATGGCTCGCGGCGCCTGGGAATCGGCGGCGCAGCAGGAGGCCTGGCAGGTGCCCGGCCTGTTCGCGGTGGCCGCCAGGCTCGGCGGCGGCATCGTGCAGATGGCCCACGGGGGCACGCCTGAGCAGGTCCGCGCCGCGGAACAACTGCTGGAGCAGACCCGGCGCAGGCTGTACCAGATCCTGGCCGACGACGTGAGCGGCGAGCAGGGCGAAGAGTAGAAGGCGAGTGGAGCCATGGATGATCGCTTCCGGACTTCGGACGCCGACCGGGACCGTGTCGCTGCGGTGCTGCGTGACCATTTTGCTGAGGGCCGCCTCACGCCCGAAGAACTGGACGAGCGGCTCACGGCCACACTGAACGCCAGGACCTTCGGTGACCTGCGCGGCGTCCTGGCTGACCTGCCAGGGCCGGCGCCGGCACCTCGGCAGGACAGCCAGGTTCCGCTACGGATGGCGCCCGCCTGGATACCCCTCCGTCATGGGCCGCGGATGCTGCCGCTGGCGGCGCTGGCACTGGTTGCAGCGCTGCTGATCCCGGGGGCCGGATGGCTCTTCCTGGTGTTCTTCCAGGCTGTCCTGTTGCTCTGGCTAGCGGCCTGCGTGGCCGGGATCTTCGTGGCGGCCCGGTTCTACCGGCGGATGCGCCGCGACTGGTGGTCTGGCCACTACCACGACAGCCGCCAGGGCTGGCCCGTCGGCTACACCCGCCGCCAGTACGGATACTGGCGCTCGTGACCGGCGCCGCGCCGCAGCGGCATGGCTAGCGACCGCAGGCTCTTCCCGGCCAGGCGCTGGCATGTCGGCCTAGGAATCATTCCGGCGATCAGATCTCGCGCCGCGGATGGCGCGAGATGCTGTAAAAGCCACGGACTGGGCGATAGGTTGCACCGAGGGTAATCCGGAGCTGCCGGCGCGGCGGTCAACTCGATCTGGCATTATCGCGAAGCGTCTCGCAGAAGGCAGACCCCTGCCCTGAGCTGGCGGAGGGGTCTTGTGACGAATGGACTGCAATCATGCAGTATGGATTCCGCGTGCTGGATCCGCGGCGCGATCGGGCCCGGACGCTACGCCTGGCCGGAGCAGCGCTGGTGGTGCTCTTGGCCGGAGCACTGCTGGTGGTGCTGTCAGCCGTTGCCTTGGGCACGATGTCCCACGTGGCCGCTGGCGGGACGTCGCAGCGGGCGTCTGGCCAGGTAGTGGCACGTACCCGCGCGCCTGCATCGGCCACGTCGGTGCTGACCGGAACACCCGATGCGGTCGCCGCGGGAGTGGCACGGGAGTTGTTCGCCTTTGCGCCGGTGGTCGTGGTCGCTGACGCGAACCGCCCGGCCGATCAGGCGACCGCCGCGACCTTATCCGAGCGGGAACATGCGCCGCTGCTCTTGGCGGCGGCACCGGGAGGCGCGGGGCCTGCGGGCGCGAGGCAGGAAACGGCAGGCCCGGTCAGCGCTGCGCTGCGGGGTGAGATTAACGCCTTGGGCGCCCGCGCAGTGCTCGCTGTCGGGGAGGCCGGCCGTGGGCTCACTGCGCAGCTGCCGCGGACTGACGTGGTCACCAGCCCGGCCATGCTGCCCGCTACGAAAGCGCCACGGCCCCTCGGTCAGGTGGTGCTGCTCGTGCACCAGGGTGACTCCGGCGCCGCGCTGGCAGCGGTCGCCACCGCGCGGGTGGCCGGCGCACGGGTGATCGCCATCCACGGCTACGACCCGCGGGCCGACCCGGCCGCCATCGCCGCCCTGTCAGCCGCCCGGCCGCAGCGGGTACTGGCAATCGGGGCCAGTTTCGGATCGGCGAGCCAGCTAGCGTCACGGGTCGCTGTCGCAGTGACCGGGGTGCAGCTGCCCGGTGGCGGCCAGGTCCTGTTCCCCATGCACCGGCTGGTTGCTCTGTACGGTCACCCGGGTGCTCCTGCCCTCGGCGCCCTGGGTCAGCAGGGCCTGGGCGCGAGCATCGCGCGGGTCAGGAAGGCTGCCATCGCGTACCGGGCGCTGAGCAGCGTGCCGGTAGTCCCGGCCTTTGAGATCATTGCCACCGTCGCGCAGGCCTCCCCGGGCAAGGACGGCAGCTACTCCTATGAGTCCACCGTGGCCTCCCTGCGCCCCTGGGTGAACCGGGCGACGGCGGCTGGCCTGTTCGTGATCCTTGACCTGCAGCCCGGCCGGGCCAGTCTGCTCGCCCAGGCCAGGAAATACCAGCCGCTGCTCAAACTGCCCAATGTCGGGCTGGCCCTGGACCCGGAGTGGAAGCTGCAGCCTGGTCAGCTGCCGCTACGGCAGATCGGCAGCGTCGGCATCACCGAGGTCAATAGCGTCATCAGCTGGCTGGCCGGTCTTACGGCGCATTACCACCTGCCACAGAAACTTCTGGTGCTGCACCAGTTCCGGCTCTCCATGATCGCCGACGAACGACGGCTCGATACCCATCACGACGATCTCGCGGTCCTCATCCATATGGACGGGCAAGGCAGTCCGGGCGATAAGCAGCAAACGTGGGACGCCGTCATCAAGGCTGCCCCGCCGGGCGTGTACTTCGGGTGGAAGAATTTCTACGCCAAAGACCATCCCATGCTGAGGCCGCGGCAGACGATGGCCAGGAACCCGGAGCCGGTGATGATCTCCTACCAGTGAACCTGCCGGCGCACCTCGCAGCTCCTGACATTGAATCCCGCGCTGGAAAGCCCGACATCGGACGTACCAGCTTGATAGCGGTCACCGGGTACCGTCAGCCGCTGCGGCGACGGCGTCAGCTGGAGTCTGGGTCAGTGCGGGTGTGGCTGGCTGTGTGCTCGACACCGCCGCACCAGATGCGGCGGATCGATCGGGTGGCGCTGATGTCCTGCAGCGGGTCCTCGTCGAGCAGCAGCAGGTCGGCCCGGCGCCCCGGCTCGATGACACCCCGGTCGGTGAGGCCGAAGTAGCGGGCGGGCAGCGAGGTGGCGGCCCGCAGCGCGTCGAGGTTGGTTAGCCCGGCGCGGACCAGGAGCTCCAGTTCGTGGTGGAGGCTATCGCCGTGGCTGATCGCCGCCGGAACGCCCGGGGCGGCGTTCGCGTCGGTTCCGGCCAGGATCGGCACGCCAGCCTGGTAGAGCGCCGTGACGCTCGCGCGGGCCGCATCGTAGTCGGCGCCCGGCGGAGCGGACTGTTCGACGATGCCTTCCATCATGGCGAGCGTCGGTATGAGGACGCGGCCGTCGGCGACGGCACGTGCCGCGGCCGCTTGGCCGAGCGCGAGGTCCAGCGGCACGTGCGTGAGGACGTCGACATGCGCCCGCTGCGCCATCTCCACGCCGGCCTGCGACGTGGCGTGCGCCACGGCGAGCATTCCATGCTCGCGTGCGGCGGCGGCGAGCGCGTCGAGCGTGGCCTGGTCGTGGCTGCGGCCGGGGGTCCCGACGATGATCTTGATGTAGTCCGATCCCTCGGCGGCCCGCTCAGCCACAAACCGGGCCGCCTGATCAGCACCTGTCACCAGTCCCCGCTGGCCGAGCATGGGAATGCGGGAATGCGCGCTGCCGGGCGCGATGGCGGGCGTACCTGCGCTGCGGATGTCAGTGAGCCCGGCGATCCCGCGCAGCGAGTCCACTAGCTCGCGCGGCGCGCATCCCATGTCGAGCGCGGTGGTTACGCCGAAATCGCAGAGCTGGCCGAGCGTGCTCCGGGAGTGCAGGTGGACGTGCGCGTCGATGAGTCCGGGGAGCAGTATGCAGCCGGAGCCGTTGATGCTCCGGGCCCCTGCGGGATCCGCGACGATCCGGTCGGCCTCTATGACGACCGTTCCTGGGGGCAGCAGTTGCTCGCCGTCGAACACGCGGACGTTCGTCACCGCGATCTTCCCGGCCTCCGGCGGAGGCACCGCAGCATGGTCCGTGTTGGCCAACGGGATCTCCTCGGTTCGCGTTCCGGATTTGGATGGCGGGCTGTGTCGTCGTGAGGTGCCAGTGCTGAGCGCGGCGCCGCCGCCCTACCGGTGCTGAGGCGCAGCACCGAGTAATGGTCAGGGTCGGCCTTCCAGCCGGAGGTTATACACGCTTGCCTGGAATGTGCCAGCCGGATCCCGGGGCAGACTGGTGAACCAGACGAGCACGTAACGACCGTGGGCAGGTCTGGCGGGCCGCAGGCTTATCGCGCCGCTCGCGTTGGCCGCGCGTGCGACAGCCGGGAGGTCCGCCAGTGCGGGCGCAGCACCGACACGCAGCTGGACGTTGGTGCCGGGAGCGCTGCCGAGCCTTAGCTGGACGGCGGTGATCGTCACCTGGTGACCCATGTCCACGAGCAGGCCGGTGCCCCGGTACAGGTTCCCGAAATGGGCCGTGGTGTACCAGTCGGTATGCCATGCCGTGGCGGGACTGCGGTCGATCGCGAGGTGCGCGCGCTGCGGGTCGTCGCCCCTGCCGGTGCCGCCGGGACCGAACGCCGCAGCGCCGGCCGGGGCGAGCGCGCGCACTGGGGGTAGCGCTGATGCCGGGACGGCGGGCGGACTGGTAGGCGTAGGCGCCGGCGCCGGCCTGCCGGCGTCGGCCTGGTGGCTCGTCGCCGGGTGAGGGTGAGCCCGGTCCGGGGCAACGCCGCTCGCCGCACCGTGCGAGCTGGCAAGAAACTGGTATGCCACGAAACCGAGCCCCACGATCAGTGCCAGCCCCAGCGCTGCGGTCCAGCTCTGCAGCCGCCGTTCGGGCACCCTGATGGGCGTGACCGGCTCTGTCACATCCTCCGGGACTCCATGGGGCCCCAGCCGGGCCACGTCGTACTCCCGGACTAACGCCTCCGGATCAGCCCCGACAGCCATGGCGATAGTGCGGATGTGCCCCCGGGCATAAAAGTCGCCACCGCACGCCGAATAGTCATCGCTCTCGATGGCGGAGATGATCGGTTCCCTGATCCGGGTCCGCTGGCTGACCTCGGTCACGGTGAGACCGGCCTGATGCCGCGCTTGCGCGAGAGCTTCGCCGATGCTCACGCCGCGCCTCCACTGCGTACCGCACTCCGCCCCGCCAAGTTCGCGGAGCGCAGCTGGCCATTGGCCCCACCACCGACACTACGTCGCCGCAGCGCCGCCACGCTGTCAGGCTTGAGAAATCTCCGCGAACCTGACCCCTGGTGCAGCCTCGCGCACCTAACTAATCGTCGTGCAGCTTCCCACGGCGGCGGTGCGATCGGTACCCCGGCACGGGCGTATGTGTCGAGCTGGTTGCCGACCAGCCAGCTAGCGCCCAGGGAGGTGCCGGCTGTCGAGGGCGTGCGATATAGATAGTTCCCAGTGCCGGAGGAACTGCGTGAAGCCGGCCGCGAATCGGTCGAGTCCGACGTTAGCCGGGGGAGTCAGCGCGGTCATGTCGTAGCTGACCGTCGCGGTCGTTCCTGCCGCCGATGGCCGGCAGCTGACAGTGACAAGCCCGGCTCGGTCACCTGGCCTCGTCATGCTGTATCCGATCATGCGGCCGGGCTCACTGCGCACCACCGTCCAGATCACCGGGCGGCCCGAGTGATCGGTCTGGAATACCGTTCCTGGGGCGGTCTCATCCGGGGGCGGGCTTGGGAATATCGGGTCCCAGGCCTCGACCCAGACGCGCTCACCGCTCGGGGTGAACAGCGTGAATGCGTCCTCTGGAGGAAGATCGATCTCGATCGTGCCGGTCAGCTGGACGCGCCTGGATCGCATGGTCGTCATTGATCAGGGCCCCCTCATTTTGAGCGCCTGGGTTGTGAGCGTCTGGAAGACGGTGGCTGTCGGCGGCGGTCAGATCGAGTCCGTAGACCTTCTTGAGCGTCTCGATGGCCGCTACCGTCGCATCGTCGAAGGGGAGCTTCTGCTCGAAGGCATGCAGCACTATGCCTTCGAGCAGGTCTCCCAGGGTCAGGTCCAGGTACTCGGCGAGCCCCTTCAGGACCTTCAGCAGGTGCCGCTCAAGCCGGACACCAGTTTGAACCCGGTCAACAACTACCATGGTACCAAGGTACACCTGTAGCTTTGCTAGTGTGCGCGCCCGCCGCGGCCGCGCGCCCGGGCGGCTGCAACGGGAAGGCCTGAATGTCAGCCAGCGGGTGCCCGGCCGGCTGTGGCCGGAGCCGCCCGCCGGGCCGGTCAGGGAATCGCGAGCTCAGTTCTTCGCCCCGAGGTCTCCGCGCATCGGTAACTGACGTGTTACGGTAGCTTAGCTGTTACCAATGCTGACGGGGAGGTCGCGGGATGCGGTATTACGAGGCGACGTCGATGATCACGGCCAGTCCCGAGGCGGTGTGGGCGGTGCTCAGCGACGGGGCGAGCTGGCCGTCCTGGGATTCTGGCGTCGACGCCGTCGAGGGCCGAATCGCAGCGGGCGAGACCGTAAAGATCCGCTCGCAGGCGGCACCTGGCCGCACCTTCCCGGTCAAGGTGACGACGTTCGAACCGCCCGTGCGGTTGGAGTTCACCGGTGGCATGCCGTTCGGCCTGTTCCGAGGCGTACGGAGCCACGACCTGTCCAAGGACGCGGACGGCTGCACCGCGTTCCGCCTGCGGGAGGAGTACACCGGCCCGCTTCTGGGGCTGATCTGGGGGTCGATGCCCGACCTGGGGCCGTCCTTCGAAAGGTTCGCCCGGGGGCTCAAACTGCAAGTCGAGGCGGAAGGCTGAGCGGGTGGTCCCCGGGCGTGCGCCTGGTGACCCGTTCGAGGCGCTCGGTGATGCTAACCGGCGCGAAATCCTGCGTTTGCTCAGCAGCGGTGACAAGCCGGTCCAGGAGATCGCCGCCGCGATGCCCATCAGCCGGCCCGCCGTCTCGCGCCACCTCCGCCTGCTGAAAGACGCTGGGATGGTCGCGGAGCAGGCTCAGGGTACCCGCCGGATATATCACCTGCAGGAGCAAGGGCTGCATGCCGTCCAGGCCTATCTCGAGGGTATCTGGGGCGATGCCGCCGCGCGGTTCCGGTTGCTGGCAGAGAACCTGGCGGAGAACACCGAAAGGACGTCGGGGCGATGAGCGTTCCGCTGCGGCTGTCCTTCGACGTCGCGTGCTCGGTCGAGCATGCGTTCACGATGTGGACCTCGAAAATGGGCACGTGGTGGCCGCCCGACCATACCGTGACCGGCCGGGCGGACCTGGTCGTCCTGCAGAGCGGCGTCGGGGGGCGGATCTATGAACGCACTTCCGACGGCGTTGAGCACGACTGGGGCGAAGTGACGGTCTGGAAGCCACCTACGCGGCTGGCCTACTCCTGGCACCTCGGGCGGGACCGCACGGATGCCACCGAGGTGGAGATCTCCTTCCGTGCCCAGGGTGACGCCGCCACCCGGATCGAGATTGAGCACCGTGGCTGGGAGCGGCTAGGAAAGGCCGGCGAGGGGTGGCGCGACCGGAACCTGGCCGGCTGGCAGACGCTGCTCCCGCACTTCATGGCCGCGGTCGCGGACGGCGGTCGGGGAGGCAGCCGCCCGCCAGGACTCAACGAACAACCGAACATGATGGAGATGACCCATGACAATAGCCAAGGTGGTCAGGTACACGACCAAGCCAGAGAGCGCTGACGAGAACGAGCGCCTGGTCCGTGACGTTTTCGCGGAGCTGGCGGCGCAGCACCCCGAGGGCCTGCGATACGCGGCTTTCCGCCTCGCCGATGGGGTCAGCTTCCTGCATGTCGCCGTGATCGATGGTGCCGAGAACCCGTTGTCGACTTCGGCCGCATTCGGCGAGTTCCAGTCCGGCATCAAGGATCGGTGCGCCGAGGGACCGACTCCGTCCGACGCAACAGTCACAGGCTCGTACGGGCTGTGATAGCGGCATAACTCGGTCGGCGTCGTCACTCCTGCCGCAAGAATGGCCCGCCTGAACACAGCCGCCAGCTGCCTTGACTGAAGACGAGCCTTAGTACCTGGCTTGACGGGCCGAAGGGCACTGTCGGCCGTGGCGGCAGCGCGGCACGCTGGCACCAGCCCATGGCAGGTGACAGACATGACGGACATCGCCCGACCGGATCGAGGCCGCGAGCGGCCGGCAACCGCCCGGCTTCCTGCACATGAGGTGCCCGGACCGATTCCCCTGACCCCGCCGCTCCCGGCGGGCCTGGTCGATTCCATGGTGGCCACGGCGGCCAGGGCGCCGTCGGTGCACAATACCCAGCCATGGCGGTTCCGCGCAGGCGCCTCCGAGGTGGATCTGATCGCCGACCCCGGCCGCAACCTGCCTGGCATCGATGTAGCAGGCCGGGAACTGCTCGTCAGCTGCGGCGCAGCACTTTTCGGACTGCGGCTGGCGGTACGAGAGGCCGGGTACCTGCCGTTGGTCTGCCTGCTGCCGGACCCGGCGCAGCCGACCCTGCTGGCCCGTGTGCAGCTGGGCGGGCCAGCGCCGATGACCAGCAGTGAACTGCGACTGCTCAGGGCCGTACCGCACCGGCACACCCACCGGGGCTCGTTCGATCCCGAGCCTGTCGCGGCGGCCCTGCTGACCGGGCTCCAGGCTGATGCCGCCGAGGAAGGCGCGACGCTGTGCTACGTCGATCAGCCCGACCACTACCAGCAGCTTGCGGCGCTGGCGGCGGCGGCTGCCCGGCAGCAAGAGGCGGACGCGTCAGCTCTCGCCGAAACGCGCAGTTGGACGCGTCCCGGCGGAGATACCGCACGTGATGGTGTGCCCGCTCGTGCCTTCCCCGCACCAGGGCGCGCGCAGCCGGGCCGTCTTGCCCAGCGCGACTTTGACCTCGGGCGAGGTTTCGGTTTGCTCGACGACAACGCCGGGCCGCCGTCCGCGACCGCTGTGCTGATCACCGTGGCCGACGGCCCGGCGGACTGGCTGCGGGCCGGCCAGGCATTGCACCGGCTACTGCTGCAAGCAGCCAGCCGCTGGGTCTTTGCGAGCTTGCACAGCCAGCCGCTCGAGCTGCCATCGCTCCGTGCCGAGATCCGCGCCCGCCTTGCGCTGCCCGGAGCCCCGCAGATGCTCCTGCAGCTTGGCCCTGTGCACACAACCGCGCCAACCGGCCGCCGGCCGCCTGCGGAGATCCTGGACTGAGGCCGTCATTTGGCGCCGCCACCCACCAGGCCGCTCTGTCGCGAGCGGCTGGCTCATCTGTCGCGAGCGGGCCGTCCTCAGTGACGGTGCTGGCTCGCCGCGACGTCGAACCAAAGGACCCGCGGCTCAGGCAGGTCGGCAAGCGCCGGGCCCAGCTGACTCTGCATGAATGCCGCTTGCGCCTCCTTGGACTGCCAGATCTCCGTCACGACCCAGCCCTCGGCGGAGTTGCCTGCCGAGTGACTCTGCAGCCCGGCCGGCCACTCCCCGGTACCCGTTCGCGGGTCGAACCGGAGCTGGGAATTGACCGCGTCATATTCCCGCTCGCCCACGCTCGGCGGGAACTGAAGAATTAGTCCTGCTGCCATCCTGACCCCCCATGATTTTCATCGCAGTAGCCGCAAGACTACCAACAGCGACGATATCCGCCTCGGACCGCGGTCGTCGCGTCCGGGCCGGCGGCGGACGAGTGCTCCCATGACGGCTTGACAGAGCGCTCACCAGGTCTGCCATCCGCGGCGCTGGTATTTCGTCCGGCTGGCCGGATCCGGTCCACGGCCTGGCCACATTGCATCGCGGGCTAGCCCTGCGGGACGATAGTTAACGGCGCAAATGACGAGGGAGCCCCATGATCTTCATCACCGCCAAGTTCCGGGTACTACCCGAGTACGCCGACAAGTGGCCGGAGATAGCTGCTGAGTTCACTGAGGCGACGCGTGGCGAGCCTGGCTGCATGTGGTTCGACTGGTCTCGAAGCGTGGCGGACCCGGCCGAGTATGTCTTGATCGAGGCCTTCCGCGACGACGCGGCGGGGGCCGCGCATGTCCAGTCCGGGCACTTCAAGAACGCGCAGCAGACGCTGCCGCGCTACCTCGCGGAGACGCCGAGGATCGTCAACTTCAAGCTCCCGCAAGACGACTGGTCCCTGCTCGGGGAGCTGGCTGTGCCAGCCCAGGACTGAGCCAGCCCGCGGTGGCGGTCAGCCGAGGAAGACACCGGCTAGCAAGCATAGGTTCAGCGTTCCGATCGCGGCGGCGATGCAGCCAGCCGCCGCCGTGGTGAGGCGGCAGTTAACCAGCGAGCCCATGACGTCCGCGCGGCGGGTCAGCATCACCAGCGGCACGAGGGCGAACGGGATGCCGAAGGACAGCACGACCTGCGAGATCACCAGGCTGTCGGTGGCGGGCAGCCCGGCCGCGAGCACGACGAGCGCGGGAAGCATGGTCAGGACGCGCCGGGTGAACAGCGGGATCCGGCGGCCGATGAAGCCCTGCATGACGACCTGGCCGGCGTAGGTGCCCACGCTGGACGAGGAAAGGCCGGAGGCGAGCAACGCGACCGCGAACGCCAGCGCGGCGGCGCCCCCGACGAACCGGCCAAGCCCGGCGTGCGCGGCCGCGATTGAGTCGGCGCCGTGAGTTCCTGATCGGTGGAACACCGCTGCCGCTACGAACAGCATCGCGAGATTGATAATGCCGGCGGCACCCAGCGCAATGAGCACGTCAAGCCGCTGGAAGCGCATGAGCTCGCGGCGCTCGGTGTCGTTGCGGCAGATGACCCGGCTCTTCGTCAGGGCGGAGTGCAGATAAACGACGTGCGGCATCACCGTAGCGCCGACGATTCCGGTCACCAGCAGCAGGCGGCCCGGGCCGGCCAGGCTCGGCACCAGCCCGGCCGCAAGGGGAGCAGGCCGGGCGCCCACGGCGGCCAGGTCGTATGCGAATCCGAGGAAAACGATTCCGAGCAGGCCCGCGATGGCGAGCTCGAAGCGCCGGTAGCCGCGCTGCTCGAGCGCGAGGATAGCGAGCGCGACGACCGCCGTGATCAGGCCGGCAGCAAGCAGCGGCGTGCCGAAGAGCAGGTTGAGCCCGACCGCGGCGCCGACGAACTCAGCAAGGTCAGTGGCCATGGCGATCAGCTCGGCTTGCACCCACAGGCCGCGGGACACTGCGCGCGGCAGGAAGTCATGGCACAGCTCAGGAAGGTCCCTGCCGGTGGCGACGCCGATCTTGGCGGATAGGTACTGCACCAGCATGGCCATCAGGTTCGCAACCACGATTGCCCACGCCAATGCGTATCCGGACACGGCTCCGGCCGAGAGATTCGTGGCGAAGTTGCCTGGATCGATATACGCGACCGCGGCGACGAACGCCGGGCCGAGCAGAGCCACAATGCCGCGGGCCCGTCCGCGCGAGCGCAGCAGCCGCAGCGCGCTCTGCTGCGCGATCCCGGGAGGCGTTATGCCTGCAGGCGTGATCTTGTCGGGCGTGATCTCAACGGCGGCCACCCCGCAGCCGGTGATCGTCACGCCGTTACAATCACCCAGCGGCCTGCCCGTGCCCGTGCCGAGGTGCGCTGCCCGCGCGGCAGCGCCTGGATCGCCTGCAGGTCCGCGTTGGCCGCCCAGGGCTCCTTTGGCGTTGGCCGCCGGCTGCGCCATCGAGTCTGCGGCCATCAGGGCGGGCCTCAGCCCACCGACGGGCCGAGCCCGAGCGACTGCGGGGTACTAGAGTCGGGAGATGGCTGGTGCAGGCCCTCATCCAGCGGGCCGTACTCGGTCATCAGCGCGGGGCTGCCGCCCCAAGGCGTCTGCTCCTCGGCGATCAGGGTGTTGGTCGTGAGCAGCAGTCCGGCTACCGAGGCCCCGTTCTGCAACGCTGACCTGGCGACGCGCAGCGGGTCGATGATCCCCATCTCGACCATGTTGCCATACCGGCCCGCCAGGGCGTCAAACCCTTCGTCACGGTTCATCTGCGCTACCCGGGCGACGACCTCCTGACCGGGATAGCCTGCATTGGCCGCGATGAGATAGGTGGGTTCAGTCAGTACCCGCCGCACGATCTCCACACCGGTCGCATAGTCGTCCTTGACCTCTAGATCATCGAGCGCCGGCTCCGCATGCAGGAGCGCGGCGCCGCCGCCTGCCACGATGCCCTCAGCCATCGCGGCCCTGGTAGCCGACAGCGCGTCCTCCACCCGGTGCTGCAGTTCCTTCAGCTCGGCCGGCGTCGGCGCCCCCACCCTGATCACCGCCACCTTGCCGGACAGCGCCCCGATCCGCTCCGTGAGCACGTCCTCATCGACTCCGAACGTGGCGCGCTCTAGTTCCGCGCGGAGCTGGGCGACCCGGAACCCGACATCCTTCGAGGAGCCGCCACCGCCGATGATGGCAGTCCGGTCCGCAGTAACCCGCACCTGTGCCGCCCGGCCAAGTTGCTCGACGGCCATCGTCTCCAGGGTGAACCCCGAGTGCTTGCTGTACACGGCGCCGCCGGTGAGGGCCGCGATGTCCTCGAGTTTGTGCAGCCGGCGGTCGCCGAACCCGGGAGCGCGCACGGCGACGCACTGGAAGATGCCGTTGACGTGGTTGTGCACGAGCATGCTGAGCGCGGAGCCCTCGACGGTCTCGGCGATGATGACCAGTGGCCTTGGCGCGCGCATCACCTTATCCAGCACCGGCATGAGCTGCTGAACCTTGGTGATCTTCTCGGTGCACAGCAGGATGTAGGGGTCATCCACGATGGCTTCGAGGCTGGCCGGGTTGGTCACCAGATACGGCGAGAGATAGCCGTTGTCGAACTCGAAGCCCTCCACGAAGCCGACGCTCATCCCATGCGCCGGCGACTCCTCGACGGTGACGATGCCACCGTCTCCCACCGTGTGCAGCGCCTTCGCGATGACGTTGCCGACGGCAGGATCGTCGTTGGCCGAGATCGCCGCGACCCGCGCGTAGTCCTGCTCGGTGACGACCGGATGAGCGACCCTCTGCAGGTGGCTGACCAGGCGGCTGACCGCTACGTCGATGCCCCGCTTGACGAGCACCGGGTTGGCTCCATCGCCGATCGCCTTCATGCCCTCTCTGACGATGCCCTGGGCGATCACAGTGGCTGTCGTGGTCCCGTCGCCGACGATGTCGTTGGTCTTGATCGCTGCCTCCTTGACCAGCTGAGCTCCCATGTTCTCGAACTGGTTCTTCAGATGGATCTCCCGCGCGATCGTCACGCCGTCGTTGGTGATCACCGGTGATCCGGTGATCTTCTCCAGGATGACGTTGCGTCCCTTGGGCCCGAGCGTCGACTTGACCGCCTCGGCCAGCTTGTCGACACCCGCCAGCAGCAAGCCGCGAGCTTCCTCGCCGAAACGCAGTTCCTTGGCCATCGACTTTCCTCCGGCGGTTTGGTTCCTGACAGGTAGGTGGCGGTTGGTTCCTGACAGGTAGGTGGCGGTTGGTTCCTGACAGGTAGGTGGCGGTTGGTTCCTGACAGGTAGGTGGCGGTTGGTTCCTGACAGGTAGGTGGCGGTTGGTTCCTGACAGGTAGGTGGCGGTTGGTTCCTGACAGGTAGGTGGCGGTTGGTTCCTGACAGGTAGGTGGCGGTTGGTTCCTGACAGGTAGGTGGCGGTTTGGTAGGGGGCGGTTGGTTCTTAAGGAACGAGGATCGCGCGGCCTCGTACCCGTCCGGCATCGAGATCGGCCAGGGCATCAAGAGCGGCGTCCAGCGGGTAGGTCCGGGTGTGCAGGGTGACCTTGCCCGACTGGGCAAGAATCATCAGCTCCGCGAGCTCGTTATAGGTGCCGACGATGTTCCCGACGATGTTGCGTTCGGTGGAGATGATGTCGAGGGTCGGGATGTTGACCGTGCCGCCGTAGCCGATGACGTAGTAGGAGCCAGCCCGGCGCGTCATCGCGAACCCGTCGTCCTCCGCGCCCTGTTCGGCGACGAAGTCAAGTACTACCTCAGCCCCGGCCCCGCCGGTCAGCTCGCCGACGGCGGCCACCTGGCCACCATCGGCGACCACCGTGTGATGGGCGCCGAGCTGCTCGGCGAGCTTGAGCGCCTCGGGATTGCGGTCGACGACGATGATCGTGGTCGCGGTGAGCGCAGCCAGGCACTGGACGCCGATGTGGCCTAGGCCACCCGCGCCGATAAGTACGCAGGTGGTCCCCGGGTACAGCAGCGGGAGAGCCTTACGGACCGCGTGGTATGCCGTGATCCCGGCGTCGGCGAGCGCCGCGACATCCTGCGGCTGGGTCTGCGGGTCGAGCCTGACGCACGCGCGAGCCGAGCTGAGCAAGTACTCGGCCATCCCGCCGTCTTGCGACAGGCCGGGGAACGAGCTGTTGACGCAGTGCATGTCAGCCCCGGCCCGGCAGGCCCGGCACAGCCCGCAGGTTGGCGTGGGGTGCAGGATCACCGTGTCTCCCACGGCGACGTTGGTGACGGCCGAACCGATCTCATGCACCCAGCCGGCGTTCTCGTGGCCCAGGATGTAGGGCAGCGGCGTACCCATCGCCGCGTCCCACTGGCCCTCGATGATGTGCAGGTCGGTGCGGCAGACGCCGGCGCCGCCGATCTTCACGATGACATCGAGCGGACCGGTGATGGTCGGCTCTGGTACCTCGTCGATCACAGGCTGCTGGTGAAATGCGTGCAACCGGACGGCTTTCACTGATCCTCCTCGCCTAGTCCTGACGTGGCATACCTGTGCCGCAGCATGCCGCGGCAGATGCCCGCATTCGCCTCGATGCTGACCCGCGTTGTACGTGCCCTCCGCAGGTGCAGCGGTACCGCTTCGCCGGCCAGCGGCGCTCCGGTCGCCGGGTCGATCAGCAGCAGGGCGTCGTCCCCGGCTGGCAGCCCAAGCTCGGCCCTGCGCTGGCGCAGCCGGTCGAGCGCGTGGGATGGGGGCGTCCCGCCGAGAGTGAGCACGGCCAGTGCAGCCGGGTCGGCGCCGGCCGCGGCCAGCGGGCGGCAGACCTGGTCGGTGCCCGCCAGCACCGCCTTGCGCAGGAAGTCCGCGCGCAGCTCATGTAGTTCGCCGACCGCCTCGCCGTCAAATGACCTGGCAAATCCGGTCCTGGCCGCCACCCCGCCGTTGATCGCGTCGGCGGCGAAATGATCGTCAAGCACCACTTCCGTGCTGCGCACGCCAGCGAGCCCGGACACCACGTCGTAGGCGTCGGCCACCATGAGGAAGGCGAAATTGGGCGCGCAGAAATACGTCGGAAGCCGCAGCCGGACGCAGGCGTGCCCGGCCGCGGAGACGGTGCACGATCCCACGAAGCCGAGCGAGGTGATCGGCTCGTCCAGTTCCGGGTCGCGCACCGTCTCCAGCGCGGCGAGGACTGTACTGGCCCGGGGGGGACAACCCCCCAGGACCCCCCCGCTGCCATCCGCTGTGCTGGCCCGGGGGGGCGACCCCCCGGAGCCCCCCGCGGTACGCCGGCTCGTCATGCCATCCGCTCGGGCCGGCAAGCCGGCCCTCGCGACTGGCACTGGAGCCTCAGAAGGCTCTGCCCGGGGGGGACAACCCCCCAGGACCCGCCCGCTGCCATCCTCTCGGGCCGGCAAGCCGGCCCTCGCGACTGGCACGGGAGCCTCAGGAGGCTCTGCCCGGGGGGGCGACCCCCCGGAGCCCCCCGCGGTACGCCGGCTCGTCATGCCATCCGCTCGGGCCGGCAAGCCGGCCCTCGCGACTGGCACGGGAGCCTCAGGAGGCTCTGCCCGGGGGGGACAACCCCCCAGGACCCCCCCGGCGGGCTGTTGTCCCGTCTGACCTTTCGTCACCCGGACCGTCATGCCCCCGCGACCAGTTGCGCGTCGTCCGGAGCGGCCGGGGTTCCCTCGCTGGCCGCGAGCTGGTACTCGGCGGGCACCTCAATGTCGTAGAGCTTGGCCGCGTTCAGGCCGAGGATCTTCTTCTTCCCTGCGGTGCCGAGCCTCGGGTAGTCGGAGAACGCCTCGTCAGCCGGGAAATCCCAATCGACGAAGCCCTCTACCTGCCACTTCGGCTCCCAGATCCCGTAGTCGCTGCCGAACGTCATCTTGTCCTCGCCGACCCAGAAGAGCAGCTCGCCCATGACCCTGGCGAAGAACTTCGGCCTGGCGTGCATGAGCGCGCCGATGACCACCGAGAGGCCCGCGTACACATTGGGCTCCTGCGTCGCCATGTAGCAGAAGTCATCGATGCGCGGCAGCCCGACATGCTCGACGATGAAATTCAGCGCCGGGAAATCGGTCGCGGCGTGGTCCACGTCGGCCACGTCGAATGCGTCCTTGTCCAGTGGCCAGATCGTCGGGCCCTTGTGCACGTGGATGTTCTTGATCCCGAGTTCCTGGGATGCCTCCAGGTACCGGTACGCCCCGGGGTCGGTCAGCTTCCAGCCGCGCGAGCCATTGTTCCACTCGGCTGTGTACAGCTTCACGCCCTTGGACCCGTACCGCTCGACGTTGCGGCGGAGCACGTTGAGGCCCTCGTCACCGTCCCGGGGGTCCCACCGGGTGTTGTAGACGAACTTGCCCGGGTGCCTCTCGCCCATCAGGGCGTTGCGCTCGGTGGTGTTGAATCCTTCGGAGTACCACTCTTTCAAGTACGTGGGCTGGAAGACCGCGACGTCGACATGCCCGTCCTCGAAGACGTCCTTCATCAGGTCATCCTCGGAGTACTTCTGGAAATGCTCGATGTCCCAGTGGGTCTCCGGCGGCCCTAGGCCCTGATACGCGTGGAAGCACTCGATCCAGCCCTTGGCGTACTGCTCCGCGCCGGGCACCCAGTTGTCCGGTGCCGCATTCCAGTAGTGCATATGGCTATCGACAACGAAATACTTCTCGCCGTCCTTCTCGTACACGGCTGCCTCCTCGTGGTGGGCCGGATATGATCACTCGCCGCGGCTGCGGCTGCGGGCCATGCGGGTCCCGGCGGCTGCGTGCCCAGCGCTCGCTAGCTCCACAGAACGGCCGGGCACGGCAAGCGCAAGGTTCAGCCGGCCGTCAGGTCGAAGCCGATGTACTCTGCCGCATCCTCCGGGTTCGCGAACATGATCGTCCGGTCGTCCAGGTGAATCATCCGGCCGTAGTGCGTGGACATGTTCTCCTCGAACTCGGCGGCGTCGAAGAAGCCAGGCTCCTCGCCGAGGGCCTCGGAGACCTCGTCGTAGACGACGTCCATGCGCCGGACCGCGTCGACCCGGATCATCGACGGCAGCTGCGTCACCCGCACATTGGACTCTTTGCTCATGACCTGCGCCACGACAGCGCCGACCTGATTGTTCATCAGGGTGAAGCCGCACATGTTGGACGCGGTGTGGTCGGACTTGAACGGGCTTTCCGAGGTCGTGAACGTGGTTGTCACTGTGCCAACTCCTTCGGTGAGTCCAGAGCCAGGTCCGACAGGATTCCGCTGAACCGATGCTTGGCCGCGTCCAGGCCGTCCTCGAAACGAGGCGGCTTGGCGTCGGGCTGCGACCACAGCGGCTGCGCGGTGCGGGCCGCCACGATCGCGCGCGGTACCCACGCGGACAGCCATTGCTGCAGGATCGCCCTGTTGTGGTCGGCGAACTCCCGGTCATGGGTCAGCAGGTGGAACATCGCGATGGTGTACCGCAGGTCCCGCTCGGCGAAGTCGTATTCCTCCGCGCCGATGACCGTGGGCGTGACGAAGTCGCCGTTGCGCGGCGCCGCGTGCTGCACCAGGCTGCTCCGGAATAGCTCGCCGACCAGCGGCTCAAAGACCACGTTGGCCGCGAAGATCGCCTCGCACCAGTCATCGATCGCGGTGAGCTGCTCGGCGATCTTCCTGATGCCCTGCCACGCCGGGTCATCGTTCCAGGCCTCGATGTGCGCCGTGCCATCGAAACCGATGATCTCCTCGCTCAGGGTCAGGTTATAGAGGGCCAGATCCTGCGCCGCCCTGATCCGGTGCATGCTGTTCACCGAGATCGCATTGTTGTGCATGTTCGTTGGCGCCCGGCGGTTGGCGTTCGCGAACAGGTAAAGCCCGAGACCGTGATCCACGTGCATCCAGGCCCCGACGTTGCGCTCCACGAAATGGACCCAGTTGGGGTTCCACTGCTCGAATGCCTTCGACTGCCTGGCGGCGTCGATGTTCTGGTTGAGCTGCCGGACCACGTTGGCGTTGTAGCGGTAGAGGGTGAGCTCCCACTCCTCGTTAGGGTCGCGGAACTCGTGCCAGCCGTGGGCTGGCCATTCGTAGCCCCTTCCGCCCGATCCCGGGTAGCGCTTCGGCTCTGGCCGGTCGGACCCCCACGCCTTCAGGACCGTCCAGTCCAGCGGGTAACCGCCGCGGCCGTCGGAGAACCCGTACAGCCAGCCCTGGGCGAGGTAGTGCCTCGGGTCCGGCTGAACCTCGACGGTGACGTCCTCGTAGTGACTCTGCTTGCGCTTGGCCGGATTGTAGTAATTGAACCTGCGAGAATTCGAGTCCGGGAATTCCCTCGCACCGGCTTCCGCGTCGGTAAAGACGGGCTTGGGGAGATCGCGTTGTAGAGCGGTTGTCATGGTCTTTTCCTTCACCTTCGCAAAATCAGGATGATGTAGACCGGGTGCCAGCGGAGCTGGCGGTTCGAATCGGGTTTCCCGTCACTGCTTCTCCGGGTCCCCCGTGGTGGTGAACTTGTCGTAGTAGATCCGCTTCTCCTCCACCCCCAGCGTGCTCAGCAGCGGCATGGCCGCTTCGACCATCGGCGGCGGGCCGCAGATGTAGGCATGCGTTCCCTTCAGCTCGCTCTCGTGCCGCTGCACCACGTCCGTGATCAGGCCGACCTCGCCATCCCAGCCGTCGTCGGCGGCCGGCTCGGACAGCGCGGGGACGTACCTGAAGCCGGGCAGCCTCGATTCCAGTTCCCGCAGTTCGGCGTCGAAGCACAGGTCCTTGCGGGTGCGCGCGCCGTAGTAGTAGGTGGCCTTGCGTTCGATGCCCTTGTCGACCATCGACCGCAGCAGCGACAGGATGGGCGCCATCCCGGCCCCGCCGCCGACGAAGATAAGGTCACTTTCGTAGCCCTCGCGGAGGGTGAAGACGCCGAACGGCCCGGTGAGGTCAAGCCGGTCGCCGACCTGGAGCCGGTCGGCCAGGAAGCCGGAAAACAGCCCGTCCGGGTAGACCTTGATGACGAACTCCAGCTGGCCGCTCTGGCTGCTTGAGATGTTGGCCATGGAGAATGACCGCACCTCGTCGGTGCCGGGGATCGCGAGGTCCACGTACTGGCCGGGGAAGAACCGCACCTCGGTGGGTTCCACCAGCTTCAGTACCAGGTGCCGCATGTCATGCGTCACCGGGTCGTTGGAGACCACCTCGGCCACCGCCTGCTGGATCGGCAGCCCCGAGCGGATCATGTCCTCGTCGTAGTTGAGCAGCTCGATCGTGACGTCCTCGTAGGCGTGCGCCCGGCACAGCAGCGTGAAGCCCTCCTCGCGCTCGTAGTCAGGGAGCGCGAAGGTGGAGTACTTGTCCAGCTCGATGTCCTCGCCGTCGAGGACGAATGACTTGCAGGACGAGCACTGGCCTTCCTTGCAGCCGTGCATGAGCATGATGCCCTGCTCGGCCGCGGCCCGCAGGATCGTCTGGTTCTCATCGACCTCGATCTCGATGCCGACCGGCTCGAATCGCACCACATGCTTGTCGGACATGGCTCCCTCGCGGATGGCGCACTGGGGCGGGACCGGGCGGAGGGCGCAAGCAGGGCCTGGCGCCCTCCGTCCTGGCTAATGCCAATCGACGCCGGCCTACCTGGCGGCCGGCTGCCGCTCACCCGCCCGCTGGCGCCGGGCGCCCCGCCGGGCCGCCGCGGATGTAGTTGGCGTGGAACGCCTCCCGCTCGGCCGCCGTCATCTCGTTGAGCAGCACGTTCGGGCTCTGCACCGGTCCCATCCGGCGCAGGTGGTCCAGCGTCCACAGCTTCTTCGGGTCGTCCAGGTCCAGGTGCGGCTGCGCGACCATCGTCTTGCCGTCGTCACGCACGTAACCCATGTCGGAGACCACGTCGGCCCAGTTCCAGCCGTGGTACAGGGTCTCCCACTCCCGGTGCCCGATCAGCTGGCCCATGTTCGGCGTCGACCGGCCCTGGTAGCTGGGCCGGAAGGCCGTCGTGTCCGTCCAGCGGCATTCCTCGTGGCAGTAGGTCCGCCACTGCCCGTCAACCTCAGCCATCACCATGTCCTCGCGGACCAGGCACGGCACCATGCAGGTCCAGCAGCGGTGCGGGTACTGGTAGTCGACGTCCTCGGCCACGATCGGGTGATGCCCGTTCGGCCGGGACAGCCGGTTGTAGTTCTCCCACCACTTGCCGTACCTGTCATACCAGCCCGGGTACTTGTGCTCGAACCACTCGAAGTCCTTGTCGGTCATCGGGTCGATCCGCCAGTAGTTCGCCAGCCAGCCGGTGGCGAAGAACTGGGCCACCTCGTGCACGTAGCCCTTGTTCCAGATCTGGTTCCAGGCCTCCTCGATGAGGTCGTGCGGGATGACCAGACCGTACTTCTCGAGCGGCACGAGGTAGCTGCGGTAGTAGTCGTCGTAGATCCACCGCCGCCACATCTCCGCGTACGACTCCCGGTCCTTGCGGCGGTCCTTGGTGCCGTACTCGATGAACGTGCCGATGGCCGCGTCTACCACCCGGTGGTTGTTCCACCACGCGTAGCGCAGGTCGCGCTGCAGCAGCTGGTGGTTGCTCTCGTCAGCCAGCGCCATCAGCAGCGTGGCGTAGCCGTTGCTGATGTGCCTGGACTCATCGGACTGCACCGAGTGGAACACCGTCGGCAGCAGGTAGTCGCCGTTGGCGGCGGCCTCGGCCGGCATGGCGACGAACAGCGTGTTGGTGAACGCCGTCTCGGCCACGATCGTCAGGTAGATGCTCGCCGCGGTGATGGCGTCGCCGGTGATGAAGCCCTCGGCGAACTGCCTGCCGATGGTGCCGCAGTAGTCGTTCTGGAAGTTGCGCAGGCTCGAGTTGAAGCCGGCCGGGTCGATGTAGTTGTTCATGTACAGGCGCTTCAGGTTCTGCTGGATCGTCGAGTGCCTGACCTCGTCGATCATCTGGATCGCCTGGCCGTTGTGCAGCTCCGGGTTGGGCACCGTGCGGAACAGCAGCGGCATCGCCCGCGCCGCGGAGATCTCCGGCAGCGGGATGATGGACAGGAACAGCTTCTGCCATTCCAGCCAGCGTTCCTGCACCTGGCGGAACATGTTGCCGCGGATGGCGCCGTCGGAGGCGCCGTAGACCCGGTGGTCCTTCTCTTCCTGCATCGGGAAGTACGACCGCAGCACCTGCTTGAGCGGGTCCTTCTTGGCCGCCTTGCGGAACGTGTAGTCGGTTCCGTACTGCGAAACCGGCTCGTGGTACAGCGGTTCCCAGGCCAGTTCTTGGATCTTCTGGTGGGCCTTAGCGACGCTCTGGCGACTCATCCCTCACCTCTCGCCCTTCCCTCGTGTCGGCTGCGACGCCGTGCCTGCAGCCATGATCGTTCTCCTGGCACCTACCTGGGCGCCGCGCCGTCAGGCGGCGCCGCGACGGCCGGTGCGCAACGTCCCATGTGCCGAATCACAACCCGGCACGCGAGCTGATGGGTTCTCAACATGAGACAGCGGAGATCCAGCAGCCGCCGGTCAGGGCTCACCGAACATGGCGGCACGGATCTCCGCGAGCTGGTCGCGGACATCCCGCGATACCTGCATATTTCCCTCGGCGGCCGGCTCGATCCCCAGGGCGCGCAGGAGCGCCGCGGCCGGGGCGCCCGGGTCGCCGGAGTCCCCGAGCGTTGGCCGGAGGCCCTCGCTAGCCAGGTGGTGGAACACCAGATGAACGATGCTCCAGGGGTTGTAGGTGTCGGCCGGCGTCTCATCCGGTCGGTACATCGGGCAGCTCCTCGGACTGATCGATACGAGCGCCTGAGCCCCGGGCAGGTCCCGCAGCCGGCGACCTAACGGCATCACATGGCGCTGAATCGGATCCGACGGTCTCAACATGAGACATATGAGGAGCTGCTGGTATTTACTCTAGAGATCACGACGCAGACCTCTACTGCCATCCGGGTCCGGCCAGCCCGCGGTCAGTAATGGCAGGTAGGGGGGGAGGCGGCATGTCGCGCGGCGCCATCGTCCGACCGGACGTGACAGACGACACTGCTCTGGCGCGAGCCAGGGAGCGGTTCCTGACTGCGGAGCCCATCGAGCCGGACCATGTGCGTGACACGATCCTGGCGTCCTGGTGGCGCTCGCGGCGCTCGAACGTTGCCGCCGACCGCATCGACCTGTCTTACGTGCGCGATCCCGATCTCGACACGCCGCTGATCCGCAGCGCCGCGCCGGTGCTGAGCAGCCTGCGCGAGAATCTGGAGGGCCAGCCGATCAGCGTCATCCTCACCGACCCGTCCGGGGTGGTGCTCAGCAGGCTGACGGCGGACCACGATCTTGAGCGGTATCTCGACAGGGTCCAGCTAGCGCCGGGCTTCAGCTACGCCGAGGAGTTTGTCGGTACCAACGGAATCGGCACCGCCCTGGAGGGCGGGCAGCCGGCCCATGTTTTCGGTCATGAGCACTACGCCGAGCACCTGGAGACCCTTGCCTGCGCCGGGGTGCCTATCCGCCATCCGACCTCCGGCAAGACCATCGGCGTGGTGGACCTGACTTGCTGGCGCAAGGACGCCGACGCCCTGCTGATCGCGCTGGCCAAGACTGCCGCCGACCAGATCACCCAGTCGGTGCTGGCCAGCGCCGGCGCGCCGGAATACGAACTGCTTGAGGAGTACCTGCGGGCCTGCAGGCGGACGGCCGGGATCGTCCTGGCGCTCAATAGCGACACCGTGATGATGAACGATTACGCCAGGCACGTGCTCGATCCAGGCGACCAGGTCGCGCTGCTCGGGTACGCGGGCGACGCGCTGGCCGCCGACCACCTTGGCGCGGTCGACGTCGAGTTGCCCACCGGGGCCAAGGCGCGGATGTACTGCCGCCCGCTGCGCGGGAATGGCCAGCGCAAGATCGTCGGCGGCGTGGTGCATGTGCGGATGACCGAACTGGTCAACAAGCGGGCCCCGGAGGCCGGATCGCAGGCCAGGAAAGTCCTGCCCGGCCTGGTCGGCTCTGGTCCGCTCTGGCTGCGCGGCTGCCATCAGGTGGACGCGGCCTATGCCTGCGCCGAGTGGCTCGCCCTCGAGGGCGAGCCAGGATCCGGCAAGCTGGCGCTGCTGCGGGCAGTGCACCGGAGCCGCAATCCGGCCGCCGCGTTCCACGTGCTCGACGCGGCCGATGCCGGCGAGCCTGACTGGCTGCTGAAGGCACGCGGCGAACTGTCCGACGGGCAGGGGAGCCTGGTCATCCGGCACGTCGACAAGCTCAGCGCCCGGCGGCTGCACGCGTTGCGGACAGCCCTGGAGCAGGCCGTGGCCGCGGACCGGCGCAAGGAGCTCTGGGTCGCCGTCACTCTCAGCCAGAGCCCGCCCACCGGCGACCTGGCGGGCCTGCTGCAGTTCTTCCCGCGCACCGTGGAGCTGCCGCCGCTCCGTCACCACATCGAGGACCTGCACGAACTCGTGCCGTTCTTCCTGGCGAAGCTGCATCATAACGGTCCGCTGGTCTGCTCGTCCGAGGCGATGCAACTGCTGCTGAGGTCCAGCTGGCCTGGCAACATCGAGCAGTTCTGGCAGGTGATCAAGCGTGTCGTGCACCGCCGCCGCGCCGGGACCATCCAGCCGGCCGACCTGCCGCCCGAATGCTGGACGGTGAGCCGCAGGCTGCTCAGCCCGCTGGAGTCGATGGAACGCGATGCGATCGTGCAGAGCCTGCTGGACCATGACGGCAACAAGGTCAGGGCCGCCGAGTCGCTGGGAATGTCCCGCGCCACGATCTACCGCAAGATCCACGAGTACGGGGTCGTCGCCCCGTCCGGCTGACCGTCCGGTAGGGCCACGATGGCGCTCGCGCTAGGAGGCAAAGGTCCCTGCTGATCGGGAAGTAAGCCGGTTCCTGCGCGCCGTCGCGCCGAACAGGCTGAAGCTAGCCGGCAGTGGATGGCCAGCGACGGCTGCTCCGTTCCGGCAGCACGGCGACCGCCACCTGGATGGGATCGCGGCATCCGCAAGCCCGTGGACAAGAGAAGTGGAGCGACGCTATGAATTTCAATCTCGCGGTCATCCTGACCGAGACGGCGGCCTCGTCGCCGGATAAGGCGGCAGCTCTCTACGATGGCGGCCAGCTGACCTACGGTGAGCTTGACGAACTGTCGGACCGGCTGGCAGTCGCCCTGGAGGCGGCCGGCATCGAGCCGGGAGACCCGGTGGCCATGCAGCTACCGAACATCCCGCAGTTCCTGATCGCCTACTTCGGGATCCTGAAGGCCGGCGCCGTGGTGGTGCCGCTGAACCCGCTGCTCAAGGCGCCTGAGATGGCATTCCACCTGGGCGACAGCGGGGCGAAGATCCTCATCACCTGGGAGGGCGTGCTCGGCGACGCCGGCAAGGGCGCCGAAGCTGCCGGGCTGACCCGGATCTACGCCGTCGGCCACGCCGAGGACGCCCCAGGCGCGGAGCCGTTCGAGCGGCTGCTCGCTGTCGCGGACGGACCCCGGCTCGCCCCGCGGACGCTGACCGACACCGCGGTCATTATCTACACGTCGGGTACGACCGGCCGCCCGAAGGGCGCCGAGCTGACGCATGTGCAGCTGTACATGAACGCCGACATCCCCGGCCGCCTGTTCGGCGTGCAGTCCGATGACATCGTCCTCACCGTGCTGCCGCTGTTCCACGTGTACGGCCTGTCCAGCGTCATGAACCTATGCGTGCGGTTCGGCGGCACGATGTCGCTGATCCCGCGCTTCGACCCGGCCGTCGTGCTGGCCGCTATCGAGCGTGACCGGGCCACCGTCTTCGATGGCGTGCCGGCCATGTTCATCGCCCTGCTGTCCTACCCCGAGCTTGGCAACTACGACGTCTCCTCGCTCCGGATCGCGATCTCCGGCGGCGCCTCGATACCCGGGCCGGTGCTTGATGGCTTCGAGAAGCGCTTCGGCGTGCTGATCCTGGAGGGCTACGGGCTCACCGAGACCGCGTCTACCACGACCTTCAACATCAGCGTCGAAGAGCGCCGGGTCTACAGCGTGGGCAAGCCCATCTGGGGCACCCAGACCCAGATCTGGGACGACAAGGGCAGCGCGCTGCCGGCGGGCAAGGACCACGTGGGCGAGGTCGTCACCCGCGGCCTGCACGTGATGAAGGGCTACCTGAACAACCCGGAGGCCACCGACGCCGTGTTCAGCGGCGGCTGGTTCCACACCGGTGACCTCGGCTACTTCGACGAGGACGGGTTCTTGTTCATCGTCGGCCGGAGCAAGGAGCTCATCATCCGCGGCGGCTACAACGTCTACCCGGCCGAGCTCGAGGATGTGCTGCACGCGCATCCGGCGATCCTCGAAGCCGCCGTCGTCGGCATCCCTGATGACCGGCTCGGCGAGGAGGTCAAGGCGGTCGTCGTGCTGCGGCCCGGCGCCTCGCTGACCGCCCCGGAGCTGATCGAGTACTGCAAGGAGCGCATCGCCGCCTACAAGTACCCACGGGTGATCGAGTTCCGCGGGGCGCTGCCGAGGAACACCCTCGGCAAGATCCTCAAGGGCGAGCTGACCCAGAACTGACGGCGGTGGCCAGGCCGGCAGGCCGCCGGATGAGTCTGGCCGTTCGCCCGGCCGCAACCGGGTGAACGGCCAGCTGCGATTCAGCGCCCGGCGGCCGCCAGGAGTTCGGCGACGCCGTTCTCGATGCCGCGGGCCAGTACGACGAGGTCCGGGTTCGTGTCGTAGTCGCCGGTGATCCCGAAGGCGACGTTGTCGCAGTAACTGACGATCGACACGCCGGTGCGCAGCGTCGTGGCGATGGGAACGTAGGGGATCATCTCAATCATCCTGCGGCCCATCCCGTAGAGCGGCTGGCGGGGGCCGGGCACGTTAGTCGTGACCGTGACGATCTCGCTCTGCGGGAACCGGGAGGCGAGCCTGACTGCCAGTGAGGCCACCGGGAAGAACGTAAAGCGGCCCAGCGACACCAGGGTCTCGCCGGCCGGTGCCTCCTTGCTCGCCTTCAAGGCCGCAAGCTGCTGCGTGATGGCGGCGAGCCGTTCAGCCGGGTCGGCGATGTGGACGGGGAGTTCAGCCAGCAGCGCCGACACGCGGTTCTCGTAGCTGGTCACTTCACCGCCGACCCGGACGGAGACGGGAACCATCGACGGAACCGTGTGCCGTCCCGGCTGCTCGCCGCGGGCCAGCAGGAGGGCACGGAAGCCGCTGGTAATCGCGGCCAGGACGACATCGTTCACGGTGCCGCCGAGTCCCTCCTTGATCGTCTTGATGTCGTCCAGTGACGCGCGGGCCAGGGCGTACCGCCGTTGCTGGCCGATCGGGCCGCTCAGTGAGGACCCGGTCGCCGGCCGCGCGGTAGCGGCCAGCTTCGCCACGGCCTGTGCCACGTCGGCTGCTTGCCGGACGACATGGCCGGGCCGGGCCAGCGCAGACCGCAGGGCGGCGGCCTCCCGTACCGGAAGCAGGACGGCGTCCAGTGCCGCCCGGGCAGCCAGCTCGAAGCCAGACGGCTCCGCTGGCACGATCCTGTCGTCGACGACAGGCGGCGAGGGCTCGGGAGTGAAATCGAAGAACAGCCGGTACATGTCGGTACCTGACACCCCGTCGACCATGCAGTGATGCACCTTGGAGATCAGCGCCCAGCGGTCCTGGGCGAGCCCCCTGACAAGCCAGCCTTCCCACAACGGGTAATCGCGGTCGAGCCGCTGGGCCATCACCCGTGCCATTAAGGCGGCGAGTTCGGAGTCTCTGCCAGGGGGAGGCACGGCGGTCTCCCTGACGTGGTAGCGCAGGTCGAAGTCCGCATCCTCCACCCAGACCGGCGGTCCGAGACGGAACGGCACCGTGCGGAGCTTCTGCCGGTGGCGGGGCGCCAGCGGCAGCCGGCCAGCGGTGAAAGCCAGGAAATCTTCATAGGAAGGCGCCGGGCCCTCGAAGATGGCGATCATCGCGATCGCCATCGACGCGTGCCTGTCCTCGTCCTCCACATCGATAAACGAGGCGTCCAGCGGGTTCAACTGATCCATGACGCCCTCTCGCGGAGCTATCGATGTTGATCCGCCCGGATTCCCGTGGGCGGGCGGCAAAAGATCGCTTCTCCAGGAAATCGTAAGCCGGGCATGCCTCGCCGCGGCCCTGGCTATGGTCCTGCCCGCGGGGACCTTCGCCTCCTATCTCCGGCGGCCGGCCCGCGGCCGGCCCGGTCCGCGGGCGGCCCCCCGGACATAACCTCGTCTGCGTTACTTATAGCCCAAGTGAGCTATTTATCCGAATTCATATGCGCTGGGAGAAGTGTCCTGACATGCTGCCGAGTGGGACAAAAGTCAGGCCCGGCGAGCGGCGCAGGTTGCCGAGTAGCTGGGCGAGGATCCGGCGTAGGGCAGGTTCGTGAGGTCAAGAATCACGTTGAGCAGGAAGAAGATGGTCAAGGACACCGATCGGAACACGGCCGGGCAGACGGCCAGGCAGACGGCACCGCCGCAGGGACACAAGGTAGCCAGGCGGGTGGGGATGGCGGCCCCGGCCGTCGTGGTGCTCGGCGCGCTCGCGGCCGTATCTCAGGTGCACTCACTCGCGTCCAGCCCGCCAGCCGGGGCCGGGCAGCGGACCACGGCTCGCGTGGCTGGTCACCAGACCACGGCTCACCGAGGCGATGAGGGCCACGTGCATAGCGCATCCGACAGCATCGTGCCGGTCAGGCTCGACGCGTTCCGCCAGGCCAGGCGGGCCATGGCGACGGTTGCCAGCCACGCGCGCCGGTCTGCGAAGACCACGACGGGCACCTCCCGCGGCACGTCTGCGGCACCGGACAACTCCGCGAGCCGCCCCGGCACTGCGGCTGCCCCCAGCAGTGCCGCCACCCCGAGCGGGCCCGCCGCACCGAGCGGGCCCGCCACCCAGGCGTGCTCAGGCACTGCCGGGATGCTTCCCGCCAACTACGGCGCGATTGTCGGCTTCCTGACCGCGCACGGGTACACGGGCGTCGCGGCGGCGGGTATCGCGGGCAACATTTACCAGGAATCAATGGGGAACCCCGAGTCTGTCGGCTCCGGCGGTGGCGGGCTGATCGGCTGGACGCCGCTGCCAGCAGGGTTCGTCACCGGCAACCCCGCGGCCGACCTGCAGACCCAGCTGGCGGCCATCCTTACCTTTAACCGGCAGTGGGCTCAGTACATCCCGGCCCTGAACGCCGCCACCAGCCCCACCGAGGCCGCCGACATCTATGTGACCGACTTCGAGCGGGCCGGCATCCCCGCCTTCTCCAACCGTGAGGCGGCCGCTAATGCGGTGGCCGCGGCGTGCGGGCTGTGATGCCTGACCGCGGTACCGCGGCGCTGTGCGGCGCGCCCGGGCCGGGCTGGGCCGACGGATGACGGGTGGCGACCGGATGACGAGTAGAACTGGTACATGCCACCCGGCAACGCTGGACCGAGGGTCGGCCTCGTGCTCGGGGCGGGCGGTGTAGCGGGCGGCGCGTTCCACGCAGGTGTGCTGGCCGCCATCGAGGAGATGACCGGCTGGGATCCCCGCCGTGCCACCGTGCTGGTCGGCACGTCGGCCGGGTCTATCACCGCGGCCTCGTTGCGTGCCGGTCTGTCCGCGGCTGACCTGCTGGCCCGATCGGAGGGACGGCCGATGTCGGCGGCCGGCACGCGGCTGATGGCTCCGGTCGGACCGCTGCGCAGGCCGCCTCCCTTGCAGCCAGGCGGCCGCAGCCGGCGGCCTGCGGACATCGCCGCCCGGCTGGCCCGCGCCGCCGCCCGGCCGCTTGCGGCCAGGCCGATGGCACTAGCCGCCGGGCTCATGCAGGAAGGGGTGGTCGGCACCGAGCTGATCTCGGAGGCGATCGCAGGGATGGCGATGGGCTCGTGGCCGGCCGACCCGCTATGGGTATGCGCCGTCCGCGAGCGCGACGGGCGCCTGGTGGTATTCGGGCGCGACTCAAAGCCGCCGCTGCCCGATGCGGTGGCGGCGTCCTGCGCCATCCCGGGGTTCTACCGTCCGGTCAGCATCGACGGGGAGCCGTTCGTGGATGGCGGCGCACATTCGCCGACTAACGCGGACGTGCTGGCCGGCGCTGACCTGGGCCTGGATCTGGTTCTGGTCAGCTCGCCCATGTCGGTGGCCGGTGCCCGGCTCCGGCTGACTGTGGACCAGCCGGTACGCCGATGGTCCCGGCTACTCCTTGAAAGGGAGGCGCATCGGCTCCGCCGGCTCGGCCTGCATGTGATCACGTTTCAGCCGACCACGGCGGACGCCGAAGTCGTCGGGCCCAATGCGATGGACCCTGACCGCCGCGGGGTGGTGGCACGCCAGGCGAGGTCCTCGACGCTGGTCCGGCTGGCACGCCCCGACACCCGCGCCCGGTTGCGGGCTATCTGGAGGTGAGCAGGATCGCCGGTCAGGTTTGCTTCGCCCGGCTCGGCGCAACCCGGGGCGGCTGCGTCCCGCCCGAGCAGGTCGGTCGCCCTGCGATGATCGCAAGCCGCTGCTCGGCCGTGCCGGTCCGGTGTTCGGCCCGGCCGTGCCGGGTTGATGTTCGCCGGCCGGGATGATCTCATGGCTCAGGTGCCGTCCGGTCATCGCCTCTACCAGGACCTGGCCCCGTGGTGGCCGCTCATCTCGCCGCCGCAGGAGTACGCCGAGGAGGCCGCGTTCGCGGCGAAGACGTTCGGCCTGGCGTCGGGACGCGTCCGCGAAGTCCTCGAGCTGGGCAGCGGCGGCGGTCACAACGCCAGCTACCTGAAACGGCGATTCGCCCTGACGCTCGTCGACATTTCCGCCGCGATGCTGGCGCAGTCGCGGCTGCTCAATCCGGAGTGCGACCATCTGGTCGGCGACATGCGCACGGTCCGCCTTGACCGGACCTTCGACGCCGTGTTCGTGCACGATGCCGTGGGCTACATGACCAGCGAAACCGACCTGAGCCTGGCCATCGGGACCGCCTTCGTGCACTGCAGGCCGGGCGGCGTTGCCGTCTTCGTCCCCGATAACCTGGCCGAGACCTTCTTCCCTGGCACCGGCCACGGCGGCGCTGACGCGCCGGACGGCCGCGGCGCGCGCTACCTGGAATGGGCCTGGGACCCCGATCCTGCCGACACCTGGACGCAGACCGATTACGCGTTCCTGCTCCGGGATCCCGACGGCAGCGTCCAGGTCGTTCATGAGGTACACCGGCTGGGCCTGTTCGGCCGCGAAACCTGGCTCGGCCTGCTGGCAGCCCGGGGATTCGAGCCGCTGGCCATCACCGAGGAGACTGCCGACGACCGGATGCCGCGCGAGCTGTTCGCCGGGCGCCGGCCGGACCTCGGGTAACGAGCGCGAGTTCAGTTAGGGGATACCCGGCTGGGCGACGGCGCGGCGAGGCGGAGAGTCCTGGCCTCCGGTGTCCTGGCTTGCTGCGAGCCGGCGAGGTCGCCTTGCTCGATGGAGATGATGCCGTAGTGCACCGCCGTCATCAGCGCCTGCGCCCGGTTCGCCGCGCCGAGCTTGTCGTACAGCCTGGCCACGTAGGTCTTCGCGGTGGACTGACTGATGAACATGCCCATCGCGATCGCGGGGATGGACAGGCCGTCGCGCAGCAGCCGCAGGACTTCCGTCTCCCGCGGGCTGAGCGCGAGCCGCTCCTGCACGGCCCTGCGCCTGCTGAGCGCGCCGGCGAGCCCCGACGCGGTGAATGACGAGGCAGCGACAGCAGCGTGCCTGATCGCGACGAGCACCTCTGCCACCGGTGCGGTCTTCGCGACGAAGGCCGACACACCGGTCTCCAGCGCCCGGAACAGCACGTCGTCCTGGCCCTGTGAGGTCAGGATCACGATGCCGAGGTCGGCGTGGCGGTCCCGGAGGTCCCTGGCCAGCCGCATGCCGTCGCCGTCGGGTAAGAAGACGTCGACGGTGACCACATCAGGCCGTGCCGCCGCGAGCGCGCCCGGCGCGTCGGCAGCCGATGCGCACTCGGCCACGATCTCGATGTCGGGATGGGCTGAGGTCAGCTGGCGCAGGCCGTACCGGGTAAGCGTGTGAGCATCGACGATGGCAAGACGGATCGGCATAGCGGCTCCCCCCACTTAGCACTTTGGTTACGTGTTAGTCCTATTCAGGACGAAATGGGCGTCCGATTTATTTCTAAAGCGGACTTAACGGAGACCAGGGCTAGATGATCTCCGGGAAGGCATTCCTCCCAGGTGTGTCATGCGGCGGCGGGCAGTCAGCTACTGCGGGCGGGAGGCAGAGCTCGCCTGGATAGATACCGGCGGAAGCCGAAGCGCTCGAACGCTGCGGCTGCCTTTCCCCTCACAGGATGACTGGTGCAAAGTAGACGCCGCGCGAGTATAGGCGGTTGACGGTTATTCATTGAATGTTATCGCTTTGTGATCTGATGATCTGATCTCTGCGTACCCCTTTACTGCGACATAGCAGCAACAAAAGGGCAGCGGGTCACTTGGCAGCTCAGCCTGGAGTAGTCACGCGCCAGGTGCGCCGCTGGCGAGGACCGCCAGCAGGGCGCCGCCGAGCAGGAACGGCCCGAAGCAGATCACGCTGCGCAGGGTGATCCGCCTGGTGGCCAGGAGGGCCAGGCTGGCCACCGCGGAGAGCAGGAAACCCAGGCAGGCACCGGTGAGCAAGGTGCCCCAGCCCAGCCAGCCGAGAGTGAGCCCGGCCAGCCCGGCCAGCTTGATGTCGCCGCCGCCGAGATGCCCGGGCCGCAGCAGCGCGAGCAGCAGGTAGCAGGCGGCGAGCGCCAGGCCGCCCAGCAGGGCCCGGGCCAGCGCGCGGCCATCGTCACCGATCGCGGCGGCGGCGGCCAGCAGGGCGATCAGCACCGGGAAGGCCGGCAAGGTCAGCCGGTCGGGGAGCCGCTTGACCGCGATGTCGATCGCGGCCAGCGCCACGCCAACCGCGCCAAGAAAGCCGAACGCCAGCACGTCAGGCTGGCCGCCGAACCGGCCGAGCAGCAGCGCGAGGACGGCGGCCGTGATCAGCTCCAGGGCCGCCGGCGTGCCGAGGCTGCTGCCGCAATGCCCGCACCCGACAGCGAACCAGCGAGGCACCGGGGCGGCGCAGCCCGAGCAGGCCGTCCGGTCCGGTTCACCGCTCGGCACGGACAGCCGGAAGACCGGGCCGCGCAGTGCGGTGCCCACCGGCAAGCCGGCAACCGCACCCCAGGCGGCCCACATGACGTCCATGGCGGGCCACAATATGCACCGGCCGGGGATTTCGGGATATCCCCGGCTAAGAAAAGGCCGATCGGCGCCCGGTGTCGGCCAATCACCCGACATGTCAGCCAGTACGCCGTACTTCTCTGACCGTTCGGCCGATGTCGGACGGATCCGCGATACCCGAGTCTTTTCCACGCTGGGTGGCGTGCTGCTGTCCGGCCGAAGGGGCGGCTTCAGGACCGCATAGCGGGCCACCGCCTACCCGATTCATCGAAGGAGTTCCCGATGCTCAGGTTCTACTTGTACGTGCACAGCTTGCTCACCCGTCCGCTGCTGCCCGGGGACGATCGCGGCGTGACATCCGTGGAATACGCCCTGCTGGTCGCGCTCATCGCGCTGGCGATCGCCGGCGCCGTTACCGGGCTCGCCGCGAATATCGGCGGCGCCTTCAACAAGGTGGGCGGCGTGATCAACCCAGCCCCCTAGAGATCATCAGCACGGTCACCGCGTTCGGCGGCGCTGCCGACGGCCGGTACGCACCCGTACCGAGCGCGCCGGCCGCCTGGGGTAACGGTGCGGGCGGGACGAGCTGACCAGCCGTCCCGCCCGGGCTTCGAAGGGAAACTCGAAGCGGAAAGGAGCACGCGACGATGGACAGCCGACTGTCCGGGTCGGCCGCGCGGGAGCGCGGTGCCGCGGCGGTGGAGTTCGCGTTGCTGCTCCCGGTGCTGCTCCTGCTCGTCTTCGGGATCATCGACTTCGGGCGCGCCCTCAACGCGCAGATCACCCTGACCCAGGCGGCCCGCGAGGGAGCCAGGCTGGCGGCGCTCGGCCAGCCGGATGTGGTGAACCGCACCCAGGCGGCGGCGTCCGGGCTGAGCCCGGTCACGGTGACCGTGACGGCCTGCCCGGACGGCGCGGGGCCGGGGGCCGACGCTTCGGTCACGACCAGCTATCCATTCTCGTTCGCCACGCCGATCGGCGCGATCGCCGGGATGTTCGGCGGCACCGGCCTCGGCTCACCGATCACGCTGACCGCCCAGGGGGTCATGCCGTGCGAGACCTGATACCGGGGCGAGACCTGATACCCGGCCTCGGCCGCCAGGTCCTGCGGCTGCTCCGCAGCGACGAACGGGGTGCCATTGCCGTGCTGGTCGCGGTCCTGATCGGCGGCGGCGTGCTGACCGGGATGGGCGCGCTGGTGATAGGCATCGGCCAGATTTACGCAGAGCGTGCCCAGCTGCAGAACGGCGCCGACGCGGCCGCGCTCGCGGTGGCGAAGAGCTGCGCCGTTGGGACCTGCACGACCGGCATCGCGACGGCGTACGCAGACGCCAACTCCGATGACGGGGTCTCCGCGGTCACCCTGACGTGCGGATCGGGCAGCCTTGGGGCCTGCCCGTCAAGCACCGGCGCGATGACCGACTGCCCGCCCCCGCCCGCCGGTCCGAACTATGTGGACCTGCACACTGCCACCCAGACCGCGGACGGCTCGAGCTTGCTGCCCGCTGCCTTCGTCCGCACCCTGCCCGGCGAGACGGGGTACGACGGCACCGCCGTGGGCGCCTGCGCGCAGGCCGAGTGGGGCCCGCCGCTGACCGCGGCCACCACCGCGTTCACGGTCTCGGCCTGCGACTGGGACACGGCGACCAGCCTGGGGACTTTGCTCGCCGCGCCGCCGCCCTACCCGCCCAGCCCGTTGCCTGACCCGTCGCTCGATCAAGTGCTCAAGCTCGGCGCCGCCGCGGGTAACGGCTGCCCGAGCGAGCCGGCCGGGGCGGACGGTGCCGGCACGTTCGGCTGGACCGATGACCAGACGGGAACCTGCGCGGCGGCCATCGATGGCAGCACCTATGGGGCCGGCCTCGACGCATCCGGGCAGTCCTGCACCCAGGCGCTGGCCGCGGCGGTGGCCAGCCGCGTCCCCGTCGACGTCCCTGTCTATGCCGCTGTGACCGGTACCGGCAGCGGCGCTGTCTACACCTTGAAGGGCTTCGCTGCCTTTGTCGTCACCGGCTACCAGCTGCCCGGCTCTGCCGCCTCGGACTGGCTGGATCCCGCGAACGACTGCACGGGCTCGGACTTGTGCATCAACGGATTCTTCGTCCGTGCGCTGATCCCGGCGTCGGGCGCCGTGGGCGGGCCGGACCTGGGCGTTACCGAGATCAAGCTCAGCGGCTGATGCGCGCCAGCCGAAGAGCCCCGCGAGAAAAGAGGAACCGTGAAACGTCGAGTACTGACCGTGGCACTGGCGATGCTGCTCGCCGTGGTCGGCACCGGAGGGGTGCTGGCCTACGTCCGCCAGGCCAACAACCGCGCCCTCGCCGGGCAGAAAGCGGTCAGCGTGCTGGTAGCGGGGAAACTGATTCCGTCCGGCACCACCGCGGCCGCTGCTTTCCGTGACGGGCTGCTGACCAGCGAGAAACTGCCCGCCGCAGCGCTGCCCTCCGACGCGATGAGCTCGATCCCCCCTCGGATGTCCGCGCTCGTGCTGAGCGCGGACGTCCAGCAGGGACAGTTGCTGCTGCGCCCGATGCTGGTGACGGCTGCACAGGTGACGAGCGGCCTGCCGATCCCGGCCGGCATGGTCGCGGTGACCGTCAATCTCTGCCTGCCGGAGGCGGTGGCGGGCTACGTCAGGGCGGGCTCGGAGGTTGAGGTGTTCAGCACCTACGGTCCCAAGGCCACCTCGCTGACCGCGACGTCGAACTGTACCCCGCCGCACGGGCAGCAGGATTACGGCGACGTGCAGACCCGGATGGTGCTGCCCAGGGTGCACGTGCTGTCCGTCGGGCCAGCCGCCGCGAGCACGTCGGGGTCGTCCGCCACGTCATCCATGTCGGGGTCATCCACGTCGGGGTCCTCCGCCGCGTCCAGTACGGACACGCTGGTGACGGTGGCCGTCAGCCAGGCGAACGCCGGGCGGCTGATCCTGCTCGCGGAGACGGGGCTGCCGTACCTGGCCCTGCTCACCGGATCTGCCCAGACCAGCGTCGACACCAAGTACGTGCCGCCGTCTGGCCCACCGTCAGGCCAGCGGCCGTCAGCCAAGCGGCCGTCAGCCAAGCGGCCGTCGGGCAACGGGTTGCCGGCCACGTCGCCGCCGGCCACGTCGCCCCCGGCCACGCCGTGATGTGAGGAGACACACGTGCCCATTTTGTGCGAGCCGGCCGTCACCGCCGGAGATCTGATCACCAGTATTGGCGGCCAGGTCCGCGGCGCGGACAGCATCGGCATGGCGGCCACGCTGCTCGACGACGATCCCGCTGAGATGCTGGTGGTGATCGGTCCCGAGATGGAGACCAACGAGGCACTGGCGTTCGCCGCGCATCTGCGGCTGGCCCGGCCCGCCGTGGGGGTAGTCCTCGCGCGCGAGTACGTCAACGTCGCCCTGCTGTCCCGGGCGTTGCAATCCGGTGTCAGGGAGGTCGTCCTCGCGGGCGACCGCGCTGCGCTGACCGCCGCCTGCCGCCGCTCGCGCGAGCTGTCCCGTCAGCTGGCCGCCGCGACCGCTGCCGAGGATGCGCTGGCCGCTCCGGACGGCCGGATCGTCACCGTCTTCGCCGCCAAGGGCGGTTGCGGCAAGACGACGCTGTCGATCAACCTGGCCGTGGCCCTCGCCAGCGGAACCGGTCAGCGAGTGTGCGTCGTTGACCTCGACCTCGCGTTCGGCGACATCGCGGTGAGCGTGCAACTCGACCCGGCCCGGACCATGGTGGACGCGCTGCCGATGGCCGGGCACCTGGACACCACAGGTGCCGCCTCGCTGCTGACCCGCTACCGGCCAGGGCTGGAAATGCTCCTGGCGCCGGTCACCCCCGGCGACGCGGAGAAGGTGCCGCCCGCACTGGTGGGCGAGCTTCTCGCCGTGCTGCGCGGCATGTTCGACTACATCGTCGTGGACACGCCCGCGCAGTTCAGCGAGCACGTGCTCACCGCGATGGACGCTTCCGCTCACCTCGTGCTGCTCGCCACGCCCGATGTGCCAGCGGTGAAGAACCTTCGCGTCGCGCTGGACATGATGGATCTGCTCTCCTATCCGAGAGAGATCCGCTCAGTGGTGCTCAACCGATCGGACTCCAAGGTGGGGCTGAGCCTGGAGGACGTGGAGCGCGTGGTGCGCTGTCCGATTGCCGCTCAGGTCCCGTCCAGCCGCGCGGTGCCTGTCTCGATCAACTCGGGTACCCCGATCACGCTGTCCAGTGCGGGACATCCGGTGAGCCAGGCCATCATCGGGTTCGCGCGGCAGCGGGTGCTCGCCGTACCGGTGGCATCCTCGGCTGGGCTGCTGTCCCGGTCACGGCGTAAAAGGCGGTCGGCATGAGCCTGTCCGACCGGCTGGCCCAGCGGGCGCCGGCAGCAGCCCCGCTTGAGCAGGCGGCCGTGCCCCGCCGCGCCGCCCGGCACGCCGACCCGTTTGCCGCGGTCAAGCGCAGCGTCCACGAGGCGCTCCTGGAGGCACTCGGGCCAAGGCTCTACGACGCGCACCTTGACCAGCGGGAACTGGAGCAGCGGGTGACGCAGACGCTGCAGGTGGTGCTGCAGCACGACGAGAGCCCGCTGACGGTGGCCGACCGGTCGCGGGTCGCTCAGGAGGTCGCGGACGAAATTCTCGGGCACGGCCCGCTGGAGCCCTACCTGCGGGACCCCGAAGTCTCCGAGATCATGGTCAACGGTCACGACCAGATCTACGTCGAGCGGGCCGGCCGCCTGCACCCCGTGGAGACAGCCTTCACCGACGAGGGCCATCTGCGCCGCACCATCGAGAAGATCGTGGCCCGGGTGGGCCGCCGGGTGGACGAGGCCAGCCCCATGGTGGATGCGAGGCTGCCGGACGGCAGCCGGGTCAACGCGGTCGTGCCGCCGGTCGCGGTTGACGGCTCGCTGCTGACGATCAGGAAGTTCGCCGCCGATCCCTTCACCATGAGTGATCTCATCGCCTTCGGCACCATGACTCCCGCGGTAGCCGACCTGCTGCGGGCGTGCGTGCGCGGCCGGCTGAACATCGTGATCGGCGGCGGCACCGGTTCGGGCAAGACGACCAGCCTGAACGTGCTGTCGTCGTTCGTGCCCGCCGACGAACGGATCATCACCATCGAGGACGCCGCCGAACTGCAACTGCGCCAGGATCATGTGCTCCGGATGGAATCGCGGCCGCCGAACCTGGAGGACCGAGGCGGGATCGCGATCCGGGAGCTGGTACGTAACTCGCTGCGGATGCGCCCGGACCGGATCATCGTCGGGGAGGTCCGCGACGGTGCCGCGCTGGACATGCTGCAGGCCATGAATACCGGCCACGACGGTTCCATCACGACAGTGCACTCCAACTCCCCGCGCGACTCGCTGTCGCGGCTGGAGACGATGGTGCTGATGGCGGGCATGGAACTGCCGCAGCGCACGATCCGTGAGCAGATGGCATCTGCCATCGACCTGATCGTGCACCAGGCCCGGCTGAAGGACGGCACCCGCCGGCTCACGCACATCACCGAGGTCGACCACATGGAGGGCGAGATCATCGCCCTGCAGGACTTGTTCCTCTTCGACTTCCACGCCGGAGTGGACGAGCACGGCAGGTACCAGGGAGTCCTGCGCAGCACCGGCCTGCGCCCCGGGTTCACTGACACCCTGGCCGAGCGCGGTGTCCGGGTGCCGGCCGGGATCTTCGGGATCGAGGAGTACCGCGGTGAGCGGGCTGCGAATCGAGGGCCTGCCAGGCGCGGGGCAGGCGCCGGCGGTCGCGGCGGGCCATCCAGGCACCGCCCTGCTGGCCGGGGGCTGGTCGTCGTCATTGATCGCGGTGCTGGCCGGTGTTTTCGTGGCACTTCTGGCGGTGGCGCTGCTGGTGATCGGCTTGCTGACCCGGCGCGACCGGAACCGGGACCTGGCGGGTCAGATCGACCGCTACGGCGCACGGCGCGTTCCCGCCCCGGCGGCCACCGAGGGGATGGTGGCCAGGACTGCCGTCGGCTGGGCGGCGCGACTGCTGCGGTCAAGCAGCGCCGAGCAGGGCCTCGCGAACCGGCTGGACCTGGCGGGAATCAGGCAGACAGCAGCCGAATGGGTGCTGCTTGGCGGCTGTGCCTGCGTGGTGGTGACAGCAGCGGTCACCATCCTCGGTGGCAGCATCCTGACCGGCCTTCCGGCTGGCCTCCTGATCGGCTGGCTCGGCATGCGGTTCGCCGTCAGCGTCCGGATCACCCGGCGCCGGGCCGCTTTCGCCGACCAGCTGCCGGACGTACTGCAGCTCATCACGGGTTCGCTGAAATCCGGCTTCTCGTTGTCCCAGGCGCTGGGGGCGGTGGTGCGCGAGGAAACCAGGCCCACGGCGGGCGAATTCGCCCGGGCGCTAGCCGAGGCCAGGGTCGGCGTCGACCTGGAGGCTGCCCTCGAGGCGGTCGCGAACCGGATGGACTCCGACGATCTGCGGTGGGCGGTCATGGCGATCCGTATCCAGCGCGACGTAGGCGGCAATCTCGCTGAGGTCCTTGGCAACACCGCGGGCACGATGCGCGAGCGGGCGTCGCTCCATCGCCACATGCGAGGGCTCACCGCGGAGGGGCGGCTGTCCGCCTACATCCTGACCGCGCTGCCGGTACTGGTCGGCGGCTGGCTGATGTTCAGCGACCGCAGTTACATGCGCCCTCTCTACACCACCGGGCTCGGGCTGGTCATGCTGGGCGGCGCCGCGGTGCTGTTCGTGCTTGGCGCGCTGTGGATGCGCGTGCTCATCAAGGTGGAGGTCTGAGATGCCGGGCACCGTTTTGCTGGCCGGCGGCCTCGGCATGCTCGGGCTCGCGATCACGATGGCCGTGCTGGCCGTCAGGCCGGCCAGATCCGGACAGGCGCGGGGTCGCCGGCGCGCTGGCCGCCATCGAGCAGCGCTATGCCCAGGGTGGCCGGGCGGCAGCCCGCGAGGCTTCCGATCCGTTCGCCGCCGTGCCGGGATGGGTGCGGGGGCTGGCGGTTCGCCTTTCCCCCTCAGGTATCAGCAGCACGTTGCAGCGCAGGCTGGACCTCGCGGGAAATCCCGAACGCTGGACGCCGGACCGCATTCTCGCGGCCAAGGGCCTGGCGCTGCTGGTGCTCGGCGTGCTCGGCGGCTTGTACGGGCTGAGCAGTCCGGGCCTGCTGTTCCTGTGCGCCAGCCTGGGCGCGGGCGTCGGCTTCTTCCTGCCGGACGTGCTGCTGTACAACGCTGGCCAGAAACGGCAGGGGCGGATCCAGGCGCTGCTGCCTGACGCGCTGGACATGCTCACCGTCTGCGTGGAGGCAGGTCTCGGGTTCGACGCCGCGCTCAGCAAGGTGGCACGTAACACGCACGGCCCGCTGGCCGCGGAGTTCGCCCGCGCGCTGCAGGAGATTCAGATCGGCACATCCCGTAGCCAGGCGCTGCGCGCGATGGTCGCCCGCACCACAGTTCCCGAGCTGCGGGCATTCGTCTCGGCGCTGGTCCAGGCGGGTGACCTGGGCATCGGCATCGCCACGGTGCTGCGTGAGCAGGCCAAGGAAATGCGGCTCCGGCGTCGCCAGCGGGCCGAGGAGAAGGCGCAGAAGGTACCGGTCAAGATCCTCTTTCCGCTGATCTTCTGCCTGCTCCCGTCGCTCTTCGTGGCCATCATCGGGCCAGGCGTGATCACGATCGCGCATTCGGTGCTCGGAAGGTAGGACATCATGGCAATCGCTTCTGCACGGGTTCGGCCAGATGCCGGCCGGGTGATCATGGTGCCAGCGGCGGCGGTGATGCTGACCTTCGACGTGACGATGCTGATCCATGGCAGCGCCGCCGGCGCCGGCCGGCGCCCTGGGATCGCTCGGCACGATCCTGGTCTGCGCCTTCTACCTGCTGATGATCTGGTGTTACCTGCGGCGCGGTCGGGCCATCGCCACGACCAGCTCGATCACCGCCCGGGTAGCCGCGGTGGCCGCCATGCTGATGCCGTTCGCAATCCCGCTGCTGCCCGCCGCGGCCCCCGGAGCAGGCCGTCAGTACGCCGCCGACGCGCTGCTGGCGGCGGGCACGGCGTGGTCGCTCTGGTCATTGCGGTACCTGGGCCGTAACCTGTCGGTGTTCGCGCAGGCCCGCGAGCTTGTTGACGGCGGGCCCTACCGCTGGATCCGGCATCCGCTGTACGCGGGGGAGATCGTGTCCTCGCTCGGGCTCGCTATTTACGCAGGCACGCTGGCCGGGTTCGGCGCCTGGCTGGCCTTCTGCGCGCTGCAGGGGTACCGCGTGCTGCGGGAGGAGCAGGTACTGCTGCAGGCGCTGCCGCACTACCGCAGCTACCGCAGCCGCACCGCCGCCTTGTTCCCCGGCCTCTTCTAGCGGGCTGATGCCAGACCAGCGGGCTGATGCCGGACCGGCGGGCTCAGGCCGGGACCAGCGGGCTGATGCCGGACCAGCGAGCCGAGGCCGGACCAGCGGGCTGAGCTTCAGACCCTCCGAGGCATGCCGCTGGCGCCCCGTCCCGTTATTCTCGGGTGCGGAAGGAAGGTGGTCGTATCAGCGCCGACGATGTGCGGGACGGCGTGCCGCTGACCAACCTTGACCAGCCGTTGTTCGACGGGGCGGCTGCGGCCAAGCGGGATCTGGTGGACTACCTGGACGCGGTGCGTGACCGCATCATCCCGGTGCTTGCCGACCGGCCGCTCTCGGTGATCCGGGTGCTCAGAGGCCAGGCGCCGTTCATGCAGAAGAACGTCCCCAAGTACACCCCGCCGTGGGTGCGGACGGTGCAGCTGTGGGCGGAGACCTCCAAGCGCGAGGTGTCCTACGCGCTGTGTAACGACCGCCGCACGCTGCTGTGGTTCGCCAACCAGCGCGCGGTGGAGTACCACCCGACGCTGATCCGCGCCGATCGCTGGGACCGCCCCACGCATCTGGTGCTCGACATCGATCCGCCGTCGGCCGATGCGTTTCCGCTGGCGGTCCGCGCCGCTCAGCTGGTCCGCGAGGCGCTGGCCGAGGCTGGCCTGGCCGGCGCGGTCAAGACCAGCGGCGCAAAGGGCGTGCACGTGTTCGTGCCGGTCGGCGCGCAGCCGGCGATCGAGGAGGTGGCCGCCGCCACCCGAGCGATCGCGGCGCGTGCCGAGCGCATTGACCCGGCGCTCGCAACGACGGCGTTCATCAGGGACGACCGCGGCGGCAAGGTGTTCCTCGATTCCACCAGGGTGGGCGGCGCGACGGTGGTAGCTGCCTACAGCCCGAGGCTGCGGCCCGGCGTGCCGGTGTCGTTCCCGGTGGCCTGGGACGAGCTTGATCGCGCTGATCCGGGCGACTTCACCGTGCACACAGCGGCGCGGCTGATCGCCGATGGTGATCCATGGGCCGCCCTGATGCCCGAACCGCAGCAGCTGAGCCGCGAGCTGATCGAGGAAGGCCGGGCAATCCCGGTCGCCAGGGTGCAGGCGATGCACGAGGGCAAGCGGCGCGCCCGCGCCCGCCGGGCAGAGTAGCCACCCGAGCGGAGCAACCACCCGAGCGGAACCGCCACTTGAGCGGAACCGCCGCCCGCGCGTGTAGCGTCCATGGCATGACAGTCAAAGTCGTGGTGCTGTACACCCAGCCGGAAGACCCAGACGCATTTGATCGGCACTATCTCGGCACCCACATGCCGCTGGTGAGCAAGATGCCCGGCCTGCAGCGCGCCGAGAGCGGGCGATTGACGGCCGCCCTCGACTCCGGCGGGAAGACCTACTACCGGCTCACCGGGCTGTATTTCGCCGATCGAGAGTCCATGATGAAGGCCCTGGGCTCGGATGCGGGAAAGGCGACGGCGGCTGACTACCAGCAGATCGCGCCACCGGGATCGCGGATGTTCATCGAAGTCCTCGACGACTAACGCCCGGCCGCCGCGCCGGGCCTGCGGCCCGGCGCTTGACGTCCCGGCGCTGCCGACCGGGTGCCCGGCCGGGGGTGAGCCGAATCGGCTGAATCCACGTCAGGGACAATGCCGGGGATGGAGTCTTCCGGATCGCAGGCAGTATCCGCGCCGGTGCAGCCGCACCTGGTTGCGAGCTACGCCGAAGACCACCTGTGTGCGTGGCTGCTGAACGGTACCCAGCCGCTGGCTACCGCGCGGCTAGCCAGGTAGGCAGAGCAAGGAGAATGCCGTGTCCGGGTTCCCGTCAGTAACAAACGCCACGTGCATTGATGACTTGCGCAAGGTCGCGCGGCGCCGCGTCCCGCGCGCGTTCTTCCAGTACGCCGATCACGGTTCCTACTCGCAATCGACGCTGCGCGCGAACCGGACCGGCCTCAATGCGATCAGGCTGCGGCAGCGCGTCGGGATTGACGTAGGTAACCGCGACCTCGCCACCACCATCGTCGGCGAGCCGGCCGCTCTCCCGCTGATACTGGCGCCGGTCGGGCTCTGCGGCATGCAATGCGGGGACGGCGAGATACTCGCCTGCCGGGCGGCGCAGGCAGCAGGGATCCCGTTCTGCCTCAGCACCATGTCGATCTGCTCGATCGAAGATGTGGCCGCCGCTGTCGCGCGGCCATTCTGGTTCCAGCTCTATATGATGCGTGACCGCGGTTTCGTGCGGGCCCTCGCCGAGCGCGCGAGCGCCGCAGGGTGCAGCGCGCTCGTTATCACGCTCGACTTGAACGTGCTCGGGCAGCGCCATTGCGACATCAAGAACGGCATGGTGGTGCCGCCGAGAATCACCCCGGCCAACGTCCTTGGCGTTGCGGCCAGGCCAGCATGGGCGCTGGGCATCCTGCGCGGCAAGCGTAGGAACTTCGGCAACCTGGCCGGCCACATCCAGGGCGGCGACAACGTGATCACGCTGGCGGAATGGACCGCCACCCAGTTCGACCCGACACTCAGCTGGGCAGATCTTGACTGGGTCCGCGGCATCTGGCCCGGCAAGATCATCCTCAAGGGAGTCACCGACCCCGAAGACGCGAGAATCGCCGCCCGGACGGGTGCCTCCGCGATCGTGGTGTCCAACCATGGCGGACGGCAGCTTGACGGCGCCCCGCCGGCCATCAGCGCGCTGCCCAGGATCGCCGATGCGGTCGGCTCCGATGTCGAGCTCATCTTCGACAGCGGCATCCGGTCCGGCCAGGATGTGCTCCGGGCGCTAGCGCTCGGCGCCCGGTCCTGCATGATCGGCCGCGCTTACCTCTATGGCCTCGGCGCGGGCGGCCAGCAGGGCGCTGCCAAGGCGATCGAGATCATCCGCAAGGAGCTTGATGTCTCGATGGCCCTCACTGGCACCAGGTCCGTGCACGACGCCGGGCCGCAGCTCATCGCCGAGGCTGGCGTCAGCACGAACGCGCCGGGCTCGGTCGGCCGCAGCTGAGGCGAGCGCGCCCCAAGGCTCAATGCCTGACCCTGAATACCGCCCGTCACAGGTGACGCAGGAAGGCGTTGGCTATCGGTCCGGCGTTGCTTGCCCCGAGGCCGCCGCCCTCGACAAGGACCGCGAACGCCAGGTCCGCCCGGTAGCCGATGAACCACGCATGTGACGGCGGATTGGGCCCTGTACCGTACTCGGCAGTCCCGGTCTTCCCGTAGACGCCCGGTGGGAAGCCAACGTTCGCGGCGGTGCCGCTGGTCACCACGGCCCGCATCATCGGGCGCAGCGTGTCCAGGATCGGCGGGCTCAGTGCCTGCGGCCGGGCGGCCTGGCGCGTCGCGGGAGAGATCACCAGCTGCGGCGGCCGCCAGGTGCCATCCTCGATGGCGGCCGCCACAGTCGCCTGGCTGAGCGGGTTGACCAGGTCGGTTCCCTGGCCGAAGGCGTCTGCTGCCAGATCGACCGAGTCGTGCGGCGTGGTGAACTGGCCGAGTTCGCCGGGGATGCCAAGCGCAGGCTTGGAATTGAAGCCGAACGTGGCCGCCATCGACGCGAGCCCCTGGCCGCCAAGCCGCTGGGTGGCCAGGATGGCGAACGTGGTGTTGCACGACACGGCGAACGCGTCTTGCAGACTGGTGCTGCCGTAATGCTCGTAGTTGTCGTTGTGGAACACCCGTCCCCCGATATTCACCTGGCTGGGACACTGCACCGTGCTGCCGGGACGCAGCCCGGACTTAGCGAGCGCCGACGCGGTCAGGACCTTGAACGTCGAGCCCGGCGGGAACTCGCCCTGGAGCGCGCGGTCGAAGCCGCCCGGGCGCTCGACAACGGCAAGCACCCTGCCGGTGGATGGCTGGATGGCCACCACGTCGACCGGCTTCGCCGTCGCGGCCGAGCTGACCGCCTGCGATGCTGCGAGCTGGACCCGCATGTCGATGCTGGTGCGGACCGGCGTGCCCGGCGTGGCGGCAAAGCGGGCGGCTGTCGCGTCGAGGTGACTGCCCGGGCCCTCGATAAGGATGGACAGCGACGGGCGGCCAGCCAGCTGATCCTGGTAAGCCTGCTCGATCCCGCCCTGGCCGATCTGATCACCGGGGTGGTACGGGGCGCCGAGCGCCTCGGCCTGCGCCCCCGTGGCCGCCACCACCTCACCTGTCAGCAGCGACAGCGAGCCGGACTCGGCGCTGGCCTGGGGCGAGCTCAGCACGGTACCGTCGGCACCTAGCACCGGCGCCCTGGCCGGCCAGGTGGCACGCTGTGCGAACCGCTCGCCCGCCCGGAGGCCTGGGTAGATGGCTGCCGGGCTCCAGTTCACCCGCCAGCCGCGGTCCCGCCGGATCAGCTGCAGCTGCCCGGGATAGGTCCAGACGTGGCCGCTTGCGAGGGAGGCGGTGGCGGTGAACCGCGCCTGCGCCGACCCGCCGCTGACCGTCACCTGGCCGAGTGACAGGTGGATCTGGCGCACGCCGAGGTCCGCCGCCACCTGCTGGTACGGGCCGGCCAGCCCGGAACGCGGCGCGTTCACGCTGGCCTTCGCCATGGCGGGAAAACTGCCGCGCTGCCAGTCGGCCAGGTAGCTCGCCGCAGTCTGCCGCGGGCTGCCCTTAGTGCGAAGCAGCAGGTAACCGGCCCCGGCCCCGGCCAGCGCTAGTGCCAGCACCGCCGCGATCACCAGTGCCGCGATGCGCGGCCGTCCGGTCCGGCGCGTGCCGCCATGACTCATTCCTCAGCCTTCTTTCATCGCCCTGGTTATGGCCAGAATGCCCGACTTGGCGGAACCGCGCCCGGTGTCCGGGCAGACCGGCGCATGGCTGCCGCGCTGCTGGCGCAGTCTGGCCGCCGCGTTGCTGGCCGCCGCGGCGCGCGCCGCCGGTGCCGACATCTTCGCTGCTGGTCATCTCATTGCTGGCCGCCACGGGCTTGCCCGTGAGGGCTAACGCCGCGATCCTGCCATCGGGTTTCTGGCGCGCGGATGCCGAGAACCGCGGCCAGCAGGAGCACGGCGGCGGCCAGCCCGAACGCTGCCCCGTAGGACGCCGTGTCCACGAGGAAACCGGCTGCCACCGGCCCGGCGACTGCGCCGATGTCACCGGCCATCTGGAAGGACGCGACCACTGTCCCGCCGCCTGTCCCGGCATCCGTCTCGGCTCCTGTCCCGCCGCCTGCCCCGCTTGTGCCGCCGCCTGCCCCGCCTGCCCCGCTTGTGCCGTCGGTGCCGCCGCCTGTCCTGGCTCCTGTTCCGCCTGTCCCGGGGCCGCCGAGGATGTCACCGATCATCGCCGAAGGCGCTACGTCGAGCAGCCCCGACCCGAGGCCGAAGACCGCCAGAGCGGCCAGGTAGCCCCAGATGCCGGGCAGCAGCGCCAGCATGACCAGGCCAGCGGCCGATACCAGGCAGCCGCCGATGATGACCGGCCGGCGACCGTGGGAGTCGGCCGCCCGCCCGCTCGGCAGCAGCGCCGCGGCGTTCAGCACCGCAACGACTCCGAACCCGACGCCCGTCCAGACGGCCGACCTGTGCAGCACGTCGCGGACGAACAGCGGCACGATGGCGCTGCGTACCCCGATGACTGCGAAGCCGTCGGCAAGGTTGGCTGACGAGGCGGCAAGGTATGCCCGGCTCCGCAGGGTCCGGGCCATCTCGGCGAACGGCCGCGCCGCCCGCGGATCGTCGGGGACAGCCCTGCGCGGCGCGTTACGCAGGATCGCCGCCGCTATCAGCGCGGGTACCAGGAGCATGCCGCCGTAGATGAAAAACGGTGCCCGCAGCGACCAGGCTGCGACCAGCCCGCCGATCGCCGGGCCAGTGATCCCGCCGACCAGGAACCCGCCGGAGAACAGGCCGCTGGCGCGGCCTCTGTGCGCACGTGGCACGCTGACAAGCAACAGGGTCCGCGCGCTGATGCTGAACATCGCCGAGCCGAGCCCGCCGATCCCGCGCAAGACGATGAGCTGCGTGAACGACACAGAGAATCCGGCGAGGATGCTGCTGACGGCGACGATCGCGATGCCGGCCGCCATCACCCAGTGCTCGCCGAACCGGTCCGTCAGGCGCCCGGCAGGCAGCGCACCCACCACCCGCATCAACGCGAAAGCGCTGATCACCGTGGCGGCTGCGGCGTTGCTCACGCCGAAGTGCCGGGCGAACGACGGAATGCTCGGTGCGACGATCCCGAACCCGAGCGCGACCGTAAACGAGATTGCGGTGAGAGTCGCCACCTCGGGAGGCAGGTCCCGGAACGGTCCGCGATGGCGGCGAGGCACGATCGCATTCTGCCAGGCGCGGCCGCGGCCTCCTCGGGGCCAGCCTCGCGGCGGCGGTTGCTCAGCGCGGCAGGTAGCGCCGGTGGCGATCCGAGGCTCGGCTGCGGGGGAGTACCAGAAGCCCTACGCGAGCGGGGTCGGCATGATGATGGCATGTCGATCCGGTTTCCTGCCCCGCTGAAGCCCGGCGACCGGGTGGGAGTGACGTCCCCGTCCAGTGGTGTCGCCGAGCGGCACCGCGGGCGCCTCGACTTCGCGGTCGAGACTATCCGCGCTCGTGGTTACGACGTTGTCGTCGGTGCGTGCATGGACGGGACATCGCACGTCAGCGCGCCGGCCGCCGACCGGGCAGCTGAGCTGATGGCCATGCTCACCGACCCGTCCATCCGGGCGGTGATCCCGCCGTGGGGCGGCGAGACCGGCGTCGACCTGCTGCCGCTGCTGGACTGGGACGCTATCGCTGCCGCGGAGCCCACCTGGTTTGTCGGGTTCTCTGACATCTCCACCCTGCTGGTGCCGGTGACGCTGCGCACGGGGATCGCGACGCTGCACGGCAATAACCTGATGGACACCCCTTACCGGATGCCCGGACAGCTCCTGACCTGGTTCGACATCGCTACGCTCCCAGCTGGTGCCTCGTTCGCCCAGTCGTCCCCGGGCCAGTACCGTGCCGGGGCGTGGGATGACTGGACGGTGGATCCGCAGGTCACCGAGATGACCTACAACGGCGAGGGGACCTGGTCGCGCATCGACGGCGACGGGGAGACCGATCTCACCGGCCGCCTGATCGGCGGCTGCATTGAGACCCTCTGCAACCTGGCCGGTACTCGCTACGCCGACGTCGCCCGGTTCGGCGCCGAGCACGCTCCTGAGGGACTCCTCGTGTATCTCGAGGCGGCCGAGCACGATGCGTTCACGATCTGCCGCAACCTGCACGGGATGCGCCTGGCCGGCTTCTTCACCGGGGCGAACGCTGTCCTTGTCGGCCGCACGAGCGCTCCCGACTGCGGGACCCTCACCCAGAAGCAGGCCGTGCTCGACGCTCTCGGCGGCCTCGGCATACCGATCATCGCCGATGTCGAATGCGGGCATGTTCCGCCCTACCTGCCGATCGTGAACGGCGCTCTCGGGCACCTGGAGTTCGGCCTCGGCGCTGCCTCACTCAGTCAGACGCTTTCCTAGAAACGGACCCAGTCGGCGCGAGTTCGAGCCGCTGCACATGCTCAGCCGGAGGAGAGTTGGGTGAGCTGGTCGTTCAGGGATCGGCGTTCGGCGTCGGTCTGGGCGAGTTCGAGTGCGCGTCGGTATGCGTGCCGCGCCTCGTCGTCTCGCGCGGCGCGACGAAGCAGCTCGGCGAGCGCGAGCGCGGGGTGGCAGCAGGTGAAGGTGAAGGCGTGCAGGGCACGCCGGTACTCGAAAGGACGATCGACATGGCGAAGTTCATCTACCTCTACCGTGGCCCGGCGACTCCGCTGTCCGACCGCACGCCGGAGCAGGGCGCCGAGCGTAAGGCCGCGTTTGGCGCCTGGCTGGAGAAGGTCGGCGCGGCGCTCGTCGACGTCGGCAGCCCGTTCGGGACGAGCGCGTCCGTTCGCGATGACGGCACTGAAGGAACAGCCGGCGACCTGATCGGCTACACGATCGTCGAGGCCGACGATCTCGCTGCGGCGAAGGCGCTCACCGACGGCCTCCCGTTCCTGTCCGACCGAGATGGGAAGTGCGCGGTGGAGATCTTCGAGCTGCTGCCGATGTAGCAGGAACGGTCCGCCGCAGCTACGACGGAGGTGCGGCGGGTTCCGCCCCCCCTACGCAGATCGCCCCGTCAGGACGCTGACCCCGCCCAGCGGGTCGGTGACGGCACGGCGACATCGCCGTAGCCATTGCATGCGGCCTTGGAGACATCAAGCTCGAACAGGATGTGCCGCGCGGCAGGCGAGTGCTCATGCCATTCCCCTGTCGATCAGCGGATTCGTGATCAAGCTAGTCTCTGAAGTGTGGAGCGGCGGCTGGCGCCTTACCAGCGCATGCGGGACTTCGACAAGACTCCCGAGCCGGCTGGCGGGCAGCCACCGGGGCGTCCCGCTGGCGCTCGCCGGTTTGTCGTGCAACGGCACCGGGCTCGCCGGCTTCACTATGACCTGCGATTCGAGATCGACGGCGCGCTGGTGAGCTGGGCGGTGCCGAAGGGGCCGACGCTGGATCCGAAGGCGAAGCACATTGCGATCCACGTCGAGGACCATCCGATTGAATACCTCGACTTCGAGGGCGTGATCCCGGCGAAGGAGTACGGCGGAGGCGACGTGATCGTGTGGGATCGCGGCACCTGGGAGCCACACGGCACCGATGACCCGGCTGCCGCCGTCGCGGCCGGGGAACTGCACGCTGATGTTGACGGCGAGAAACTCCACGGCCGCCTGGTCCTGGTGCGCCGCGGCCGGGAGAGCTCCGACAAGGAGCAGTGGCTGCTGCTGCACAAGAACGACGATCACGCCGTCGACGGCTGGGACCCGGAGGATCACCCGAGGTCGGTGCTCAGCGGCCGCACCAACGATGAGGTAAAGGCCGATCCGCAGCGGATGTGGCGCTCCGACCTGCCTGCTGCACAGGCGTCGGTCGCGATCGGTACCGCGGTGGACGGCGGAAGCGCGGGCAAGCGGCCGGGAACGGCTCATCGGTCTGGCACAGCCAGCGCACCAGACCCGGCCGACGGGCCGGGCGCCGCCGCCCTGGACGCGCTTGACTCCATGGGCTCCGACGGTACGTGGGAGGTGTTCGGCCGCAAGCTGCGGCTGACCAACCTGGAGAAAGTCCTGTTTCCCGCCCGGCCAGGCGAGGCGCCGGTGACCAAGCGTGAGTTTATTCGTTATACCGCCCAAATCTCTCCTGTCGTGCTGCCCTACCTGACCGGCCGGGCGCTCAACATGCATCGTTTTCCTGGCGGGGCGGCCAGCAGCGGTTTCTGGCACAAGCAACTGCCCGACCACGCACCCGCCTGGGTACCGCGCTGGCACAAGCCCGACGCCGGCCAGGGGAAAGCCACTACCTACCTGGTCGTGGACGAGGCGGCCGCGCTGGTGTGGGCTGCCAATTTCGGCGCTCTTGAGTGGCACGCCTGGACCGCCTGCACAGCCGAGCCGAACCGCCCGACCTACGCGCTGTTCGACATCGATCCAGGCCCGGCCACCTCGTGGGACGACATGCTGGTCCTGGCCCGGCTGCACCGGACCGCACTTGAGCACCTGGGGGTGCGGGCCCAGCCGAAGCTCACCGGCCAGCGGGGCATCCAGATATGGGTTCCCATCAACCCGGGCCCAGGCTTCGATGAGACCCGGGCGTGGGCCGAGCAGGTATCGCGGACCATCGGTGCTGTCGTCCCCGACCTGGTCAGCTGGAGCTGGGACGTCAAGGACCGGCACGGCCTGGCCCGTCTCGACTATACGCAGAACGTCCACAACAAGACGCTCGTCGCCCCGTACAGCCCCCGCCCGGCGGCGGGCGCGCCGGTCTCCGCCCCGATCGAGTGGGATGAACTCGACGACCCGTCGCTGCGATCCGACACCTTTACCATCCGCACCGTGCTGGACCGGGTGGCCCGGCGCGGCGACCCGTTCCGCAGCGTGCTTCCGCCGGGCCAGGACCTGCCGCCGGTCCGCTAGCGGCCACGCAGGCACGCGGAGCGTTTCGGCAAAAAAACCGCCAGAGGGCAGCTGGCTGTGCGACCGTAGCTCGCAGGTACGGAAGACATCCGGGCAGCTGGTAGGTTCCGGCTCAGCTGCGGAGAGGGCAGGTCGTGAGTCCTGACGAGTACCTGGACGGCAGCTCAGCACGGCTGAGCCTGGCAGTCGACGCCGAGCTCGCTGAGGCCACGGCGCTCCGGCATGAGCTGCACGCGCACCCTGAGCTGTCGGGCTGCGAGCAGCTGACCCGCCGGCTGGTGCTCGACCGCCTGCCTGGCCCCGAGGCAGCCGAGATCGCTAAGACCGGTGCCGTGGTCAGGATCGGCGGCCCCGGTCCTGCCATCGCGGTCCGGGCCGAGCTTGACGCGCTTCCGATCAAGGAGGCCACCGGCGCCCCGTGGGCGGCAGACAACGGCGCGATGCATGCGTGCGGGCATGACGTTCATCTGGCCGCAGTGGCCGCCCTGGCCCGGTGCGTGCACCGGATGGGCGGCCCGATGCCGTTGCTCGTAGTGCTGCAGCCGAGGGAAGAGACCTATCCATCCGGCGCCAAGGACGTGACCTCATCGGGCGTATTGCCGCAGCATGAGGTGCGGGCGATGATCGGCGCCCACGTCCAGCCGGTGCTGCCGGACGGCCTGGTGGCGTGTGACGGCGGGGTGGTCAACGCCGCGGCCGACGAATTCGCCGTGACGATGCGCGGCCGCGGGGGCCATGCCGCATATCCGCACCTGACCGCTGACCCGATCCTCGCCCTGGCCCAGTTTGCCGTGAGCGCACAGCACATCGTCAGCAGAACGGCTAACCCGATAGTCCCGACGGTGGTTACCATCGGCTCGCTGCGCGCCGGGGACGCGGCCAACGCGACGCCCGAAGTCGCGACCGCGCGGGGCACCCTGCGCACCATGTCGCAGGCGCAGCGCCCGCTACTGCAGGCGAAACTGGCCGAGATCGCCGCCGGCGTCGCGATGACACACGGCTGCGCGGCGGAGGTAACGGTGCTGGCCGGTGAGCCGCCATTGCGCAATGACGCCCGGCTTGCCGAGGTGACAAGCCGCCACCTCGGCTCCCTCGGCCTGGGCATCGGCGGGCCGCTGCACTCCTGCGGGGCGGACGACTTCGCCTACTTCACCGAGATTCTTCCCGCACTGATGCTGTTCGTCGGAGTCGGCGACGGCAGCTCCATGCGGCTGCACGACCAGCAGTTCCTGCCGCCAGACGCAACCGTCAGATCCACGGCGCGAGCGCTGCTCGCCGGCTACCTGGCCGCCGCTGAGATCTTCGGCGAGCGAGCGTTAACTGCTGCGAACGGCGACTTGGCCTGCCGGTAGCCTGTCCGGCGTGCTTGAACAGGTGAGCGCGTGATCCGGCTACCTGACACCGCTGCGCGAAGGCGCTTCGCTGGCTGCTCTGGTCGAGGCCGACCTGGTGCGCTGGCCCGGCGCGATCACCCCGCGATCACCCGGAGCCCCTGAGGCTGACGTTATATACGGTCGCCTGGAAGGTGCCGGAGGCGTCTGGCGGCAGCTTGGTAAACCAGATGAGCACATAACGAGCGCCGCGTGCCGGTGTGGTGAGCTGGATGTCGACCTGCCCGCCTGCGCCGGTTACCCGAGTCACGGGATGGGTGTCGGCGAGCGAGGCTGCTGCCGCGCCGGTGCGCACCTGGAAGTCGGCGCCTGGCAGGCTGCCGAGCGTGATCTTTATACCCGTGATCGTCACTGGCCGGCCCATGTCAAGGAGCAGCCCGGTGCCGGATTTCAGGTTCCCGAACAACGCTGTGGTGTACCAGGCTGTATGCCAGGCGGTTCTCTGGCTGCCGTCGATCGCCTGCTGCGCCAGCTGGGCGGCGCCCGCGCCCTGGCCGTCGCCGTAGGGATCGAAGGTCGCCGCGCTGGCCGGGATTACTGTGCGAGCCCTTAAGGCATGTTGCCGCGGGGCGGTAACGCCGACGGTGCTGTGGGGCGTCGTTAACCCGTGCGCAAGCAGCCAGCCGCCGGCCACGCTGACGGCGATGACAAGCAGGACGGCGGCGACGCGCAACGCCTTGGCCAGCACGGTTCGCCCGGGCCCGGCAGGCGCTGGTCGCGCCGGGGCTAGCCCGGCAGGCCCAATCCCGGCAGCCCCAATCCCGGCAGCCCCAATCCCGGCAGCCCCTGGCCCGGCAGCCCCTGGCCCGGCTGGGGCTGGAGCTGGGCCTGTGGCGTGGACGGCGGGGGCCGGCCTGGACGAGGCTGCGGCGGTCGCTGAACCAGTAGCGGTCGCTGGACCGGGAGTGGCTCGGCCTGCGGTGCCCGGGCTGGCCGAACCCGGGCCCGCGGTCCCTGGGCTTGCGACGACCGGGCCCACGTCAGCTGTTCCTGCGCTGGCTGGTCCCGCTGTGGCCGTTCCTGAGGTGGCTGGGCCGGCAGCTGCGGAACCTGAGGGCCCGGGCGGAGGAACGGGCGGCGGAACCGGCGGGGGGGCCGGCCAGGCGTTCGCCGCGCCGGACGCTGTGGTCGGTTTCACGGTAAGCGGCCGGGTCAGCGGCCGCGCTGGGTCGGCCCCGGGCTTCGCTGGGTCGGCGCGGGGTTCGGCTGGGTCGGCCGCCGGGGCGCCGCGCCGTTTTAGGCCAGGTTTCTTGGCCGCCGGCGGGGTCAGCGATCGTCGGGGCTGCGCCGTCCGGCCGAGAGACAGGCTGAGCGGCTGGGTAACGCTGGGCGCTTGGCTGAGCGGCGCCGAGCGAGCGGTGATCCCGGTCGCGGCCAGCGCGACGGCCAGCCCGGCCGGGCTGAGGATCGGTGGCTCCGCGCCGCTGGCATCCCCGAACAGCGCCCGGCAGGTGATCGCGTCGATGTCGCGGGGTACGTCGGCGTGCAGCTCACGAGGGCTGGCCACGCGCCCGGCCGAGTGCGGCGCAGCAGGCAGCCTGGTCTGCAGCTCGCCAGGCCAGTAGCCGGTGAGCGCGGCATACAAAAGGCTGGCCAGGCCGCGGGTGTCGGCGAGAGCCGGGTCGTCGGCCTCCGTTCCCGCAAGCGCCGCTTCGGTCGCGAGCCCGGTGATCTTCACCTCGGAACGCGTGTTGCACCACACGCAATCCGGGGTCAAGCACAGGTGGGCAAGCCCGGCTGCTTGCGCGACTGAAATGGCGCCAGCAGCCTCGATAATGATCTCGACAGCGCGCCGGGGTTCGAGCGGGCCGGTGGCGAGGACATCATCGAGACGCTCGCCTGAGGGCCACTCGGAGACGATGTAGCGGTGCTCAGGGCTGTCGTCAGCGTCGAAGATCTGGACTAGCCGACGGTCATTCAGCTGAGATGCGGCGCGCGCGGCCGCCACAACCTCGCCGAGGCGGCGGAATCCCGGCACGAAGGTGCGCACGGTGACCGCACGGGCAAGGGCCTTATCGGTCGCCTTCCATACCGACGATCCGCCCTCATCGCTCAGCCGCTCGTCGAGCCGGTACCGGTCGGCCAAGCGTGGCGCATCACCCTCCGGGCGCGCAGCACCACCGGCCGCTCCGGCAGGTTCGGCGGCTGCGGCCGGTCCGGCGACTGGTCTGGCTTGCTCGGCGGGTTCGCCGGCTGGTCCGGCTGGTCCGGACTGGTCCGGCTGGTTCTGGTGCGGCTGGTCCGGCAGTCACGGCAGGTCCGGCGGCTGGCCATGCGCCTTCGCCGGCCGTTCCGGCGTTCTCGCCGGGCCGCCCGGCGTCCGGGTCAGCCCGCCGCGCAGCTTCATCAGCCGACGGCGCGGGCGGCTCAACGCCGCTCCGCGCTGGTCCTCGTGGCATTCCCGTCCACCCCTCGCACATACCAAGGAAACCGCCGAGCCTACCGAGGTACTAGAGCCGTTGGTCCCCGCGCGGGGCCTCGACTCGCCGCGAAAGCGGCTGGCGCGGGACGTCCGATCCGTGACCTGCGTCAATACGTAGTCAGTTCGTGACCGAAGGTCGTAACGTCTGCCGCCGGGACCTGCTCGCCCGACGCGTAGGTTCAGGCCTGCTGGTCCCGCAGTGCGGCGGCAGTTGCCTGGTCGGCGGGGTAGAACGACTCGATCGCCAGTTCCCCGACCGTGACATCCATCCGCTCCATGCCGCTGGCGGGCTCGCGCAACCTCTGTTTGCACGGCCGCGGCAACTCCCCGGAAAATGGGCTGGCCAATGATTTGTATACCGAGTAGCATTCCTCGCATGATATCTGTTTGCGTGGGGTCATGAGCGTCCGGCACGCGCTGCTCGCGCTGCTGAGCGAGGGGCCCAAGTACGGGCTGCAGCTGCGTGAGGAATTTGAGGCGCGGACCGGCGAGGTGTGGCCGCTGAACGTTGGCCAGGTGTACACGACGCTGGGCCGGCTCGAGCGTGACGGGCTGGCCGAGTCGGACGGCACCGGGGATGACGGCCCGCAGAAGCGGTTCCGGATCACTGCCGACGGTGAGCAGGAACTGGCCACCTGGCTGCGCACGCCGCCGGACCTGGCGTCCCCGCCCCGCGACGACCTGGTGATGAAGGTGCTGGTGGCGTTGCGGGTGCCCGGCACCGACGTGCAGCAGGTGATCCAGGTGCACCGCAGGTACCTGGTCCAGCTGATGCAGCAGTGGACGCGGATCAAGGAAGACGAAGGCGAGTCCGACCTGGGCCTCGCGCTGGTGGTCGATGCCGAGCTGTTCCGGCTGGACGCCGTGATCCGGTGGCTGGACACCGCCGACGGGCGCCTGAAGCGCGCCGCCGTCGAGCCGCCCCGGCCGGTTCCCGTCGCGTTGCCAAGACTACGACGCAGAGTGGGAGTGCAGCGATGACCGTGCTAGAGATGCGGAGCGTGTCGAAGACCTACGGGCAGGAGGCTGCCGAGGTACACGCGCTGCGCGGCGTCGACCTCTCAGTCGAGCCCGGCGCGATGGTGGCGGTGATGGGACCGAGCGGGTCGGGCAAGTCCACGATGCTGACCATCGCCGGCAGCCTGGAGGACCCCACCAGCGGTGAGGTGCTGGTCGGCGGCGCGGCGCTGTCGGGGATGTCCCGCAATGCTAAGGCCAGGCTGCGGCGGCGCACGATCGGGTTCGTGTTCCAGGACTTCAACCTGCTGCCTGGGCTGACCGCCGCCGAGAACGTCGCCCTGCCACTGGAACTCGACGGCATGGCCGCCGGGAAGGCGCGCGCGGCGGGGGTGCGGGCGCTGGACGGCCTGGGCCTGGGCGAGCGGGCTTCCCGGTTCCCCGATGAGCTGTCCGGGGGTGAGCGCCAGCGGGTGGCGATCGCGCGCGCGGTAGCCGGAGAGCGCCGTCTGCTGCTCGCCGACGAGCCGTCCGGGGCGCTGGACTCGGTGAACGCCGAAGCGGTCATGCGGCTGATTCACGAGGCGTGCAAGCGGGGCGTGGCCGCCGTGGTAGTGACCCACGACGCGCAGCTGGCCGCGTGGGCCGACCGCGTGGTGTTCCTGCGCGACGGGCGCATCGTCGACCAGACCGCGCCGCTGCCTGGGCCGGAGTCGCTGCTCACGCCGGGCCCGGTCCAGTGAGCACGGCGCTGCGCGAACGCCCGGCACCGGCGGGAGCCCGCAACGGGGGCGTTCCCGCCCGCCGCGCCGTGATCCGCTGGGCCTGGCGGATGTTCCGCCGCGAATGGCGCCAGCAGCTGCTGGTCCTGGCGCTCATCGTGGTCGCAGTGGCCGCTACCTTCGTCGGAGCGGCGGTGGCCACCAACACGCCGCCACCGGCCGGCGCGGGTTTTGGCAATGCCAGTGCCGCCGCCAGCTTCCAGGCGCCCGATGCGCACCTGGCCGCCCAGATCGCCGCCCTGCAGCACCGCTTCGGCCAGGTCGACGTCATCGAGAACCAGGCCGTCGCCATCCCCGGCTCGATCAACACCTTCGACCTGCGTGCCCAGAATCCCCGCGGGCCGTTCGGGCAGCCGATGATCTCGCTGGTCAGCGGGCACTACCCCACCGGGCCGGGCCAGGTGGCCGTGACCGATGGCGTGGCGTCCGCGTTCAATCTCAAGATCGGGGACGTCTGGCGCCAGGATGGCACGGCCCGGCAGGTGGTCGGCATCGTCCAGAATCCGCAGAGCCTGCTGGACGAGTTCGCCCTCGTGGCGCCGGGCCAGGTCCGGGCGCCGACTCAGGTCACGGTCCTGTTCGACGCGCCGGGGGCGGACAGCGCCTCGCTCGGCGCCAACGTCACGACGCGGTCGGAAGCGGCACAGAGCAACCCGCTCAACCCGGAGACGATCGTGCTCGCCCTGGCCACGGTCGCGATGCTCCTCATCGCCCTGGTAGGGGTGGCGGGCTTCACGGTGCTGGCGCAGCGCCGGCTGCGCTCGCTCGGGATGCTGGCTTCGCTGGGCGCCACGGACAAGCACATCCGGCTCGTGGTCCGGGCCAATGGTGTCGTCGTGGGGATCTGCGGCGCGCTGGTCGGGGCCGCCCTGGGCCTGGCGGCCTGGCTGGCCTACCGGCCGCGCCTTGAACGGAGCGCTCACCACCTGATCGGCGTGTTCCAGCTGCCGTGGCTGGTGATCGCCGTGGCGATGGTCCTGGCCGTGGTGGCTACGTTCGTCGCTGCCTCCCGGCCGGCCCGCGCGATCACCAGGGTGCCCGTCGTGACCGCCCTGTCCGGAAGGCCAGCGCCGCCAAAGCAAGTGCACCGTTCGGCGGTCCCCGGCGTGGTTCTCCTGGTGGTCGCGGGGCTCCTGCTGTCGTTCGCCGGCACGAGCAACGGCAACGGTGGCGGCGCAGCGCCCGCACTGCTCTTCGGGCTCGTCGCCCTCGTCGTGGCGGTGATCCTGCTGTCCCCGCTGTGCCTGACCCTGCTGGGCAGGTTCGGACGGCGGGCCCCGATCGCAGTGCGGCTGGCCTTGCGCGACCTGGCCCGCTACCGGGCGCGATCGGGCTCAGCCCTGGCTGCGATCAGCCTCGGTGTGCTGATCGCCGTGCTCGTCTGTGTCCTTTCCGCCCAGCGGTTCGGGAACGTCCTCGACTACGCCGGGCCCAACGTGGCGTCCAACCAGGTCATCGTCTACACGCCTAACGGTCCGGGCGGCGGCGGCGGGCCCAGCGGGCCTGCGACCGGAGGCACGCCGAAGTCGATGACGCAGACCGTGCATGCCATCGCTACCGGGCTCGGGTCCACCGATGTCGTCACGCTCGAGCAGACCAGCGCCAATCTCCAGCACGCCGCATCCGGGCGTCAATGGACCGGGCAGATCTACGTCGCCACCCCGCAGCTCCTGCGGGCCTTCGGGATCAAGGCTTCTGACGTCAACCCGGCGGCCGACATCCTCAGCATGCGCCCCGGACTGTCCGGCACCTCCGACATGCAGCTTCTGTACGGGAACAGCGGCAGCGTCCAGCACGTCGACGGTCCCGGGCAGGGGCCGGGCCCGGGGCAGGGGGCTGGGGGACCAGGGTCGCAGTCGTATTCCTGTCCCCCGAGCAGTTGCCTGGCTAACCCGGTGATCCAGGAGGTCAGTGCCCTGCCCTCCGGCACGTCGGCGCCCAACACGGTGATCACCTCCCGCGCAATCCACGAGTTCGGCCTGCAGACCAGCACAGCCGGCTGGCTCATCCAGACGCCGCACCCGCCCACCGCCGCACAGATCAGCAACGCCAGGCTCACCGCTGCCGCAGCAGGCCTGACCATCGAGACGAAGAACAGCATTCCCGCATCATCGGAGATCATCAACTGGGCCACCGTTTTCGGTGTCCTCCTGGCGCTGGGCATCCTGGCCATGTCCGTCGGCCTCATCCGCAGCGAGACGGCCAGCGACCTGCGGACCCTGGCCGCCACCGGGGCCAGCAGCACGACCCGGCGCACCATCACCGCCGCTACCGCCGGGGCACTCGGCCTGGCTGGGGCGGTGCTCGGCACGGTGGCGGCCTACATCGGCGCTGTCGCGTACGCCTGGGACAACCCTCTCGACGGCCTCGGCGAACTGTCCAGCGTCCCCACCCAGAACCTGCTGATCATCCTCATCGGCATGCCGCTGATCGCGGCGGCTGTGGGCTGGCTGCTCGCCGGCCGTGAGCCAGCCGCCATCGCGCATCAGCCGATCGAGTGACGAATGGCACCCGGACGCGTCGGGTCATGAGTGTCCGGTACGCCCTGCTCGCGCTGCTGAGCGAGGGGCCTAGATGCGGACCTCAGTTGCGCGCGGAGTTCGGGGCGGCGGCCAGCGAGGCCCGGCCGCCGAACGCGGGCCAGGTACACGCGGCGCTGCAGCGGCTCGAACGCGACGGACTGGTGGCGGCCGACGGCGCTGGGGCAAGCGGTTCGCGGAAGAGGTTCCGGATCACCGCGGACGGGGAGCGGGAGCTGGCCCGGTGGCTGCGCACGCCTCCGGATCTGGCTGCCGCGCCCCATGATGAGCTGGCCACGAAGGTTCAGCTGGCGCTGCGCGTGCCCGGCACCGACGGGCACGAGATGGTGCAGGTGCACCGCCGGTATCTGGTGGAGCTGATGCAGCGATGGACCCGGATCAAGCAGGGCAATGCCGGTCATGATTTGCGTGCGGCGCTTGCGGTCGACGCCGAACTGTTCCGGCTGGATTCACTGATCCGGTGGCTGGACGCCGCCGACGGCCACCTCGAGCGCGCCGACGGCCACCTCGAGTCGGCCGCTCGCGCGCCGGCCCCGCCGACGTCGCCAGGACTGGGTGCGAGCGCCTGGGCGCCGCCGCGCAGGACGGATCATCGCCGGACCACCAGTGCGGCAGCTGACCTGATCCTGATCTGCGACGCCGACCGGGAGCGCGTCACCGTCCGGTTGCGCGACCACTATGCGGAGGGCCGGCTGACGCTCGAGGAACTGGACGAACGGATCACGGCGGCCCTCAAGGCCAGGAACGTTGGTGACCTGCGCCGGGTCATGGCGGACTTCCCCGAGTCCCCTCCGGCTCCGTAGCAGGCTTGGATGCCGCCGCCGACGGCAGGATCTGCCCCGCCATCGCTGCGCCAATCCAGCTGCTGCCCCGGCCCGCCGTGCTGCCGACGCGCCTAGTCGTGGCATTCTGGCGGGCTCGGCGGCACGTCCAGTGCGGGGTTCCGATCGAAGAACCCGAATGGCTTGAGCCAGAACGAGACCGTGTCGACCGGCATGATCGGCCAGTCTTCGGGCCGCGTGATGTGGTGAATGCCGAACACGTACCACAGCACGACGTCGGTGTTGTCGATGGACCGGTCCTGCGCGGTCCAGCTGGGCAGTCCGCTGTCGATGGCACTGAGGTTGGGAAACTCGCCGCATGGCCATCGCTCGTCCTGGCGGTACGGCGTGACCCAGAGTGTGTGACCGATGACCCTGGCCCGCTGCAGGATCTCAGAAGCGGGATCGATCAGCGGCGGGAAGGCTCCGCCTGGGACCAGCTTGTACCCGACCGGGGTACCGAGCCCGTTCCTGACGTTGTCGTTGACGACCTTCCAGCTCTTCTGCGAGTGCCAGTCGTAATCCTGGGTGCCTTCCGCCTCGGTGCGCAGTGGCGTCTCGCGGAGTCCCAGGCCCAGCCGGTATGGATCATCATCGCGGGGGCCCCGCGGCTGTGACTGCACCGCGTACACCGTGTTGGCGGGCCCGTCCACGTCAAGATCGAGGCGTGCCACGATGAAGTGCTGATGGAAGGGCGCGTACGTCCGCTGGTCCACCAGCGTGCCGAACGGCGGCTGGTGCCCGTCGCCGAAGTAGGAGGTCACCAGGATGCCGGTGGCGCGCACCTCGCACTCGATGTTGCCGTCTTGGTAGAACCGCCAGTACACCAGGTACTCGTAGTTCGCCACGGTGACCTGGAACGACACGACCAGCCGCCGGGCCCGGCGGACTTCGGCGCCGGTCACGTGATCCACATGCTTCCAGCCGACCCCGTTGTCCTCCTCGTGGATGCAGATGGCCCGGGAGATGACGCGCGGTTCGCCGGCCGAGTCATGCACGACCGCGTCCAGGTAGGTGATCTCGCCCAGGCAGTCACAGCCGCGTTCGAGCGAGGCGGTCATGAAACCCAGTCCCCACTCGCCGATGTCGAAAGCGGTCCGGCGGTAATGATCGCTGGTCGGATCCCGGTAGGGCACGACCATCTCCGCGAACGAGAGGCGGTGCGCAATGGGCCGGAGGCGGCCTGCGTCGCGGTATCCCACCTCGTGCAGGACGAGGCCCTCACGGTAGTTGAAGCCAAGCCGCAGCTCCCAGTTCTGCCAGGACAGGTGCCTGCCCGCTAGGGTGAATGAGACGCCTTCGGGCTGGCTGATGTGCAGCGGCGCCACCTCACGCAGCGGCATCGGGAGGAATTTGGGCGCGTACTCGCCCATCACCTCGGGCGGGCCGGCCGTCCCGGCGCTGCCGATGTCGTCTTCGAGCTCGAGCAGCGTCATCCGGTTGAGGTCGACGATGGGATGCAGCCCGCTGACGTGATGCGCGTACGGGTTGCCGTCCTCGCTGCCCCGGTACCAGACGTCTGACCAGCCAAGCCGCAGGCCGCGGTAGCGGGGCGGAACGAGCGCGGCGCCGTAAGCCCAGACATCGGTGAGGACGCGAGCCTGATCGGTCATCCCCCGCCGGGCGAGCGCGGCGGCCAGCAGCGGATTATCGCGCAGCATCTCGTCGCACTCGTGCCACTCGTCCAGCGTCATGTTCGGCTGCTGACCAGGCAGCTGTTCCCAGGCCGTGACGGCATCGTCGGCGCTGTCCGGCAGCGACACCACCGCACGGTAAGCCTGCCCGTCATCGCGGTTCCAGCAGACGGCGACTGCGCGCCGGACCGGCTCCCCGGCGGGGCGTCCAGGTCGCGCCTGGTCCTGCGGTGCCTGGCCGTCCGGCGCCTGGCGGTCCGCAGCCTGCAGCGCGTCCTTAGCTGGCTCCTTGAGCTCGATCGAGGCGAACCGCCACCGCGGGCCAACCGGCCGCTCCCGCCGCAGCGCCGCGGCGACCCGGCGGAATTCCCCGGCGGTCAGCGGGTCGAGCGGGTGAGGGGGCCCGGCGCCTGCGGAACCGTCCCGGTGCTGTGGTGACGTGCTCAACGATGCCTCCTCGTGACCTGCGTGCCGACGTCATCCCGCGGCCAGTCCTATCAGCGGCCAGGCCTATCAGGAGCATGATCTGACTTCGCGCCGACGCCGCACGCCGAGCCGGTGGCCGCCACCCTCGACTGGTTCAGCGGGGCTGGCCCGTCTGTCGCCGCCGCAGCAGCCAGCCAATCGCGCCGATAACCACTATCCCCCCGGCGATGATGCCGCCGATGGCGGCCGGCGGAACGCCCCCGCCGGAGCCGGCCGCCGACTGGCTGCCCGGCTTGGCCGGGCGGGGAGTCGGTATCGGGGTCGGCGTGGCTGATCCCGCCGACTTCGACGCGCTGAAGGCGACGACCTGGTTGGCCGCAGGAGCCAGCAGCAGGCCGTCTCCGACACTCGGGGTCGGAAAATGATTGGCGACTGCCCCGATCGAGGCCTGCTGCCTGACCTTGCCGGTCGCCGGATCGAGGCCGTACAGGGTGCCGTTCTGCCCGATGGTCCAGACCAGGTCCGCTGCCACGATGGGCGGGCCGCCGCCCATCCCGGAACTCCACGCCAGCGAGACCGCGGCCGGGGAGCTTGCCGCCTGGACCGCGATGATCCCGCTCAGGCAGGGCAGGTAGGCGGTCGTGCCGGCCACCGCGACACCGCCGTCTATGTCGCTGCCGCACACCTGTCCGGTCGCGGCTTGCTGCCCGCCGATGCTGCCGAGGTGCGCGCCGTTGAGGAGATAAACGATCCGGGATTTCCCGGTCAGGAGCACCTGGCCGTCGGACAGCAGCACCGGCACGGTGGACATATCGAGATCATTAGCGTTGTCCGATGCCCAGCTGGCGGGCGCGAAAAACTGCAGCAGCCGCAGTGATGAGGACAGCTCAAGCGCCGCATCACTGTCGTCGAAGGCATGGCCGGCCGAATGGACCGAGCCGTTCCCCGAGCTGACCCAGATGTGGCCGGCGCTGTCGACGGCCGGCGCCGCACCGCCCATCCAGACCGCCCCCTGCGACTCACCGGCGCCGCCGTCGACGGTGAAGTCGGTCGGCGCCCCGCCAGTTTCGGGGACCGCCACCACCCTGCCCCGGTAGCTGGCGCAGTCTCCGTAGTTGCCGCCGAAGGCGAGCACCACCCGGCCGGCGTCCAGGTTCAGGCCGGTCCGCTGCAGCAGCGCCGCGGGATCTGCTCCGGCCGGGTCCACCTCCTGGCTCATCTCGCGCTTCCCCGAGCTGGTGCTCAGGCCGACCAGCACATGGGCGGGCTTCCCGCGCAGCAGTTCATCGGCGACCACGAAGATCTCGCTCCGGGACCGGTCGATCACCGGCGTACCGGTGATGCCCACGGTCGGACTGATGTCACCGCAGGGGAGCGATCCCGATGGCACCGGGCTGGCCAGGTGCGCTGACCAGGCGACGGCGCCGGTGCCGGGGGAGAGCGCGTACACCGTGTCGTTCTCGGTGGCTACGTAGATCCGCCCCGACCAGACGAGCGGCTCGCCGTAGATCTCGCCATCAAGAGCGGGTGACGTCCAGGCCCGGTGACTGGTGTCGACCGTGACCACCGAGGTCACCACGCCGCTGCCAGCGGGATCATGGTGGTAGACCGTCCAGGACCCAGAGGCTGGTCCGGTGCCGCCGCCGGAAGCCGATCCGGCACCCGGAGCCCCGGCTGAGCCCGAGGCTCCGGCCAGGACCGCCGCACCTGCCGTGCCGCCCGCGACGCCCCAGGTCAATGAGGCCAGGGCGAGCAGCCAGGCCCACCTGGCCGACCCATGCCGCTGTGTTCTCATGGCAGCATCATGGCGTAGCAGCCAGCCCGGCGCGGCCGCCGCGCGCTGACGGCAGCCTCAAGATCCAGTCTTGTCAGGGCTGCTGCTGACCGTCGATGGTCAGCTCGACCCGCTCGTCGTAGAAACACATCAGGCCAGCGATCTCCGCCGCCGCCGGGATCGGGTTCTCGTAGCTCCACACGAGATCGTCGTGGACCTCGCCGCCCGCCTGCACTGACCAGTACGAGGCTTCACCCTTGAAGGGGCAGGTGGTGTGCCGGTCGGTCGGCCGCAGCAGTTCGGTCCGCACGTCCTCCCTCGGCAGGTAGTAGCGGGTCGGCAGCCCGGTCTCGTCCAGCAGGACGGGCCGGCCCGAATCGGCCAGCTTCACGCCGGCCAGGGTCACCTCGACGTGAAGTTTCGCCGGAGTAGTCGTGATCCTGTGTCCAGCAGCCATGCCACTATCAACCCGGTGCCAGCCGCGATGATTCCGGCAGCACACCACCGGTAGGCCGGACAGCAGCCACACGGTGAAACGGTGGTCACTGACGTTTCTCAGCGCCGCCCGTGACGGCCGCGGCGCATGACAATTGTCATGGTCACCTGCTGAGAAAACGTACTCGATCGGTGCCGCTCGGTGATGCGACTATGGGCCCATGGCACCTACGACTAGCGCCGGCTACCGGCAGGGATCGAGCACGACTGGCATTGCGCCGCCGATGGCCGTCGGCCTCCGGGGAGTACGCAAGCACTTCGGCTCAGTACAGGCGGTGCGGGGCATCGACCTGGACGTCGCTTCCGGTGAGATCATCGCCTTCCTTGGCCCCAACGGCGCGGGCAAGACCTCAACCATTGACATCATCCTTGGCCTGTCCCAGCCCAGCGCCGGCGAGGTGTCGGTGTTTGGCATGCACCCGCGGCAGGCCATCGCACGCGGGCTTGTCTCAGCGGTGATGCAGACCGGCGGGCTGCTCAAGGACCTCACCGTTGGCGAGACCGCCGAGTACACCGCGAGCTTGTTCGCGCAGTCCAGGCCGGTGCAGGAGGTCCTGAGCCGGGCCGGCATCTCCGGCATCGCCGACCGCAGGGTCGGCAAGTGCTCGGGCGGCGAGCAGCAGCGGCTGCGATTCGCCATGGCCCTGCTGCCCGATCCAGAACTACTCGTCCTCGACGAGCCCACGACCGGAATGGACGTCGAGGGCCGACGCGGTTTCTGGGCAGCGATCAGGCAGGACACCGCCGAGGGGCGGACCGTGCTGTTCGCGACGCACTATCTCGAAGAAGCCGACGCCTACGCCGACCGGATCATCCTGGTGCGGCACGGGCAGATCGTCGCCGACGGCACCGCGGCGGAGATCAAGGCGATGGCGGCGGGCCGGACGGTGCGCGCCACGCTGCCGGGCGCTGATGAGACCGCGCTGCGCCGTATACCCGGCGCGGACAGCGTCGAGGTGCGCGGTGACACGGTCCTCGTGCATTCCAGCGATAGTGACGCAGTGGCCAGGTACCTGCTGACCAGCACGGCGGCCCGGGACCTGGAGATCGTCGCTCGTGGCATCGAGGACGCCTTCATCGCACTGACCAGCGACGACAACACCACCAGCAATGCGGGAGTAACACTATGACCACGTCGGCCGGCGTCCAGGACCTGACCGCCCGCCGGGCCCCCAGCATGGGCGGATTCAACCTCACCGTGCTCAGGCTCGAGGTGCGCCGCCTGCTGCGCAACCGGCGCACCGTGCTGTTCGCCATAGTGTTCCCGGTCTTTTTCTTCTTGATCTTCGGCCTGAACGCGAAGTACGCCAATGAACGTGTCGGGCACGGCAATGTCTCGGCCTTCATCATGATCAGTATGGCGCTCTACGGTGCCGTCCTCGCGACCACCAGCGGGGGTGCCCTGGTCTCGATCGAGCGGGCCGCAGGCTGGAGCCGCCAGCTGCGCCTGACCCCGCTGTCAGCGTCGGCCTACATCATCATCAAGGTGCTGACCGCCCTGGTACTCGGGCTCGCCTCGGTCGTGGTCGTCTACGCCGTCGGCGCCTTCACCGGCAAGCCGTCGATGCCTGCCTACCTGTGGATGGCCACCGGGCTCAGCGTCTGGATCGGCTCCCTGCTGTTCGCGGCGTTCGGCCTGTTCATGGGCTATCTGCTGCCCACTGAGAACGTCATGCAGATCCTGGGCTTCGTTCTCATGCTCTTCGCGTTCGGCGGCGGCCTGTTCATCCCGCTGAGCCAGTACCCCCAAGTGCTGCAGACGCTGGCCGCCTATACCCCGCTCTTCGGTCTCAACGAGCTTACGCACGCGCTACTGATCGGCGGCGGCGTCAATGTGTCGTGGGTCGCCAACGTCCTGGTCTGGCTGGTCATCTTCGCTGGCGGCGCGATCTGGCGGTTCCGTAAGGACACCGCGCGGGTCTGAGCCGGCGACCGTCGGCGCCACCGTGGCCGCTGGCAGACTTGAGAACGTGCCAGACGCACCAGAAGCGCCAGACGTGGCAGAAGCGCCAGACGTGGCTGATGCGCCAGACGTGGCTAATGCGGGTCTGCCGCAGCCAGCGGAGGTCCGCGCGGTCACCGCGTTCTGGCGGGAGCTTGGGCTGCCCGGCCTGGTGGACGTGCACACCCATTTCATGCCGCCGAACGTGCTCGCCAAGGTCTGGGCGTTCTTCGAGGACGGCCGCGCCGCGACCGGGCAGGCCTGGCCGATCGTCTACCGGCAGGCCGAGGAGGACCGGCTGGCGTTGCTGCGGGCGTTCGGCGTGCGCAGGTTCAGCGCGCTGCTGTACCCGCATAAGCCAGGCATGGCGTCCTGGCTGAACTCCTGGGCGGCTGACTTCGCGGCCAAGATCCCGGACGCCCTGCACAGCGCCACCTTCTTCGCCGAGCCTGGCGCGGTGAGCTACGTAGCGGAGGCGATTGCCGGGGGTGCCCGGCTGTTCAAGGCGCACCTGCAGGTGGGCGGCTACGACCCGCGAGATGAGTTGCTTGACCCGGTGTGGGGACTGCTCGCCGAGGCGGCCGTGCCAGTGATCGTGCACTGCGGCTCGGCTCCGACGCCGGGGCCGTATACGGGCCCAGGTCCGATGTCGGCGGTGCTCGCCCGGCATCCCGGACTGATCGCGATCATCGCCCATCTCGGTGCGCCGGAGTATGGCGAGTTCCTCCGCCTCGCGCAGCGGCATCCGGGTGTCTATCTCGATACCACGATGGCGTTCACCGGTTTCCTCGAGCGCCTGGCTCCGTTCCCCGCCGAGCTGCGTCCCCGGCTGGCCGCCGCGGGCGACCGCATCCTGCTGGGCAGCGACTTCCCCAACATCCCTTATCCCTATCTGCATCAGCTGGAGGTCCTGGCCCGTCTCGGCTTGGGCACGGAGTGGCTCCGCGGCGTCTGCTATGAGAACGCGGTCCGGCTGCTCGGCCTCTGAGGCTGCCCGCCGCGCTGGATCTGCAGGAGGAACTCGGCGTTCGACGCGGTCTCGCGCGTTTTGGCAAGAAGTAGCTCAATGGCCTGCTGGGCGTCGAGTTCGGCGAGCACCCCGCGGAGCACTGCCATAACGGCGCCTTCCTCCGCAGACATCAGCAGGTCGTCCCTGCGGGTGCTTGATGGCGTCACGTCGATCGCCGGGAAGATGCGCTTCTCGGCTAGGTCACGCCGCAGCCGCAGTTCCATGTTGCCGGTGCCCTTGAATTCCTCGAAGAACACGTCGTCCATCCGCGAGCCGGTCTCCACCAGGGCCGTGGACAAGATGGTGAGCGAACCGCCGTCCTCGATATTCCTGGCGGCGCCGAGGAACTTGCGCGGCGGGTAGAGAGCGCTCACCGCCACCCCGCCGGCCAGGATGCGGCTGCTTGACGGGGCGGCGAGGTTATAGGCGCGGCCGAGCCGGGTGATGGAGTCTAGGAGCACGACGACGTCACCGCCAAGCTCGACCAGGCGCTTGGCGCGCTCGATTGCCAGTTCGGCGACTGCGATGTGCTCGGCCGCGGGCTGATCGAAGGTGGCGCAGATGACCTCGCCGCGTACTGATCGCCGCAGGTCGGTGACCTCTTCGGGCCGCTCGCCGACGAGCACGACCATCAGGTGGACTTCGGGATGGTTGGCGGCGATCGCTGCCGCGAGTGCCTGGAGCACCATCGTCTTGCCCGCCTTCGGCGGGGACACGATCAGGCCGCGCTGGCCCTTGCCGATCGGGCTGACCAGGTCGATGATCCGCGCCGTCGGCGAACCGCCGGCAGCTTCCAGGCGGAGGCGCTCGTTCGGGTACAGCGGTGTCAGCTTGGCGAAGTCCGGGCGGTCCGTTGCGCTGCTGGGGTCCCGGCCGTTGACGGCCTCGATGCTGACCACAGTGATTTTCGCCGTCGTCGGGCCGTTTTTCGCCGTCGTCGGGCCGTTTTTCGCCGCGGCGCGGTTCGCTGCCGCGCCGTTTCTCGCTGCCGCCCCGTCTTTCGCCGCGTTGCCGCCGTGGCGGGCCGCTCGGGCGGTGCCCTCGACGTGATCACCTGCGCGCAGGCCGTATTGGCTGAGGAGGGCGGCCGGCAACTGGACGTCGTCCCGGCTGTGCTGGTAGCCGGAGCTGCGGACGAACGCCGAGTTACCGGCGACGTCAAGGATGCCCGCTACCGGGATCGGCGGGCTTTCGTAAGTTTCCATGGTGCGCGACGGTGCCGCGCGTGGTTCGGTAATGGCTGTCATGGTGTACCTCTCAGGAGAAAAGACGCGGCTGGGCACGTCCTGGAAAGCGGCGCGCAGGCGCGAGGGCAGGCCAGGAAAACGCAGCGTTTACTTAACGAAATTCGTGTCAGCAGCCGCGATCAGGGGCAGACCCCGAATGGGGCCAACCACCGCTTTGATAACCGCTCGACGTCAGCACCCGGATCTTTCCGGGGCACGGAGCCCTGCGAGCCTGCTCGGCTAGACCTGCTCAGCGAATGAGCCCGACCCGTGACGGCGGGGACAATCACCTAGCACGACTGTATACCAAAACACAGGAGCACTGGCAAGTCATTCCCCCATGCCTGGGCCACGTTGGTCAGCCTCATGATCGCGGTTGTTTGGCAGGACCGGCGGCCCGCCAAACAACCGCGATCATGGAACAAGGCGTAGCGCGCCGGTGGCGTCGCCGCTACGCGCGCGGCCCCCGGAAAACTCGCCGCCACCATCTCCGGTTCCCGAGAAGCAACAGCCGTTCCCGCCACGTCAGGTTGGGGGCCGGTTTGTGAATGCACAGGCCGGTATTGCCGGGAAGCAGACAGTCGCCTCCGCAGTCGCCCAGGCAGTGCCGGCAATGGCGGACGGTGGGCAGCTGCGCTCCGCCAGGATTCGTCGCGCTCATGGCCCCGGGATACGCCTGTCCCGAGGTCCAGTCAACGCGTCGACCACCGGGCCGCACTGCTCGGGCAGCCCCCCTGTCGTACTCCTGGGCGTGCCAATCCTCGGGCACGCTCGTTCTTCCTGCTGGTTCAGGCATGTACCGAGACCTGGTTCAGGCAAGTACCGAGACGCGAAGGGGGCGGCCGTGGCTCGCTCGCCGGGCCAGGCTCTGGAATACTGTCGCCGAATGAGCGAGCTGCTGCCGTTGTTCCCGCTGGGCACCGTGCTCTACCCGGGTCTGCTGCTGCCGCTGCACATCTTCGAGGAGCGGTACCGGCAGCTGGTCCGCGATCTGCAGGCCGGATCGCAGCCGCAACGGTTCGGCGTCATCGCAATCCGCGAGGGCCGCGAGACGGGTGTGGACGGCATTTCCGCGCTGTATGAGATCGGCTGCACGGCGACGGTGCGCCGGGTCACCCAGCACGACGATGGCCGGTTCGACCTGATGACCGTCGGCACCCAGCGGTTCCGGCTGGCTGAGCTTGACCAGTCGCGGCCTTACTTGCAGGGTCAGGTCAACCTGCTAGCTGAGGACAGCGGCGACGAGGCGGCCGCTGCGCTCGCGGCGCAGGCGGTGCAGGTGGCATTCCGCAGTTATCTCGGCACGCTGGCCGCGCAAGGGGCAGCTCAAGTCAGCGTTCCCGACCTGCCAGATGAGCCGGTGCTGCTCTCCTATCTGGTGGCCTCATCGATGATCGTTGACCTGAGCGACCGGCAGGCCCTGCTCGCCGAGCCCGATGCGCTGCGCAGGCTCACGGCTGAGCGAGCGCTGCTGGCCAGGGAGATAGCGATACTTCGCTCCCTCGGCTCGACTCCGGCACCGGATTTGAGGAACGCGCCCTACAACCCGAATTGAGCAACCGGGCCGGCGTTGGGATCGACGTTGAGCCGAACCTGACTGGCTGTGCCATGTCGTTGCTCCTTCTCCGCTGTGTCGGGCCGCGCTGGACGGCGGCCGCTGGGCGCCGTTTCCTGATCCGGGCTGTCCCCGAATCGGAGCGCCCAGGTCGCGGCCGGCTATGTCGACGATGGTGCCGGCGTAGTGGATGCCGAGGAGCTGGATGTCGAGGAGCTGGGTGGCGAGGAGCTGGATGTCGAGGAGCTGGATGGCGAGGGCGACGGTGCGGGCGACGAGGGAGGCGGCGCCGAGGGAGACGGCGAGGGCGAGGATGAAGTCGGCGAACTCGACGTCGGAGACGGCGACCCGGAATGATGCGACGACGTCGGCGATGGCACCGTGGAGCCTGACGGCAGCGGGGTCGGCGATGGCTGGGTGCCGTAGTACGCCGGCCCGGGCAGGAGGCCTACCGGAGCGGGGGACAGGCCGCGCACGCCGGGCGGCGGGGCCAGAACGCTCTGCCGTGCCTTGCCCGCCCGGGCGTCGCCCGCCCGGGCGTCGCCCGCCCGGGCCTGGCCTGGCGATGCGCGCGGCGGGTCAGTCGTGCTGGCCCGGTTGCCTGTTACTAGGTCCGCAGCAGCCTTGCCCGGGTCAGCGGCCGACGCTGCCGTGAGCTTATAGAGCAAGGCTCCTGCCCCGGTAAGGACGGTGAGGATCAGGGCCGCGGCGACCGCCAGCTGCAGGCCGCGTCCCGCCTTGGGCTGGACAGGAAAGCCGCCTGCGTCCGACCTGCCGAACCGTCGGACGGCCTCGCGCGGGTGGGCACCTCGATCCGCTGCGAACACCATCGCCTTAACCTGCTGCCGCAGTGCGACGGGGGGCACGGTGAGCTGCACCCCGCTGAGCAGTTCGGGGCCGAGCACCCAGGTCCGGCGGAGTTCGCCGCAGTGGTCACAGGATTCGATGTGGCGGATGAGTCGCTCGCCACGCCGCAGCGTCAGCGGCGGTGCGGCTGCATCCCAGTCCCCGGCGATGCTTTTCAGAATCGGGCATGCCGCACCGCCGTCCTCTGCGCAGAGGATTACGATCGCGGCGGCCGACATCTGGAATCTCGTGCACGCATCAGACCACAGTGCGTGCGCCTTGCGCACGGACACGCCGAGCACTGCGGCAAGGTCCGTGCGGTCGAATCCATGACGGTAGACCAGATTCAGCACTTCGCGCTCACGATCGGGCAGCCAGTCCAGGGCAGCCTTCCCGATCTGCGGCGTCTCCCACGCGAGCACCGGGGCGTCGACGTTCGGGACGTAGATTTCCTTCGTGTCGGCGTCCGGGGTGTCGGCGTCCGGGGTGCCGGCGTCCGGGGTGTCGGCGTCCGGGGTGCTGGCGTCCGTCGGGCTGGCGTCCGTCGGGCTGGCGTCCGGGGTGCCGGCGTCCGGGGTGCCGGCGTCCGGGGTGCTGGCGTCGGTCGTGCCGGGAACGGTGCCTGGCGTGGTGGTGTCTGCCCCCGCAGTCGCGGTGCAGGCGTCCGCTGTTACCGGCCGCTCCTCGGCAACCTGGTGACGATCGGCCATCTCGGAGCGGTGCGGCAGTCCACTCAGGCACTGTCTGCGCGCGATGGAATAGAGCCATACGTGGATCCGGCCAGCGTCTGGAGCCTGGCCGATTCGCGCGGCAGCAGCTATAAGAGTTTCCTGTACTGCCACGGCGGCTGCGTCCGGGCTCCGGAGCAGGCTCTCACAGTAGTCGTACAAGTACGCTACGTACGTGTCGTACAGGTACACGCGCGTGTGCTGGCCGACGCCGCGCGACAGCTCGGCTATGCCACTGCCTCCGGTGGACCCGCTGTCCAGTTCAACCGACACGGGGACCTCCCATCCGGCTCCGGTTTCCCTGGCGGAAACAGGCACCGCTGCTGCCACTTAACCTGTCAATAGCGGCGCCCGCACGCAAGGGTGTAACAGGAGCTTAGATAGCGGGGGCACCGAGATCATACCCGGGCACTGGCGAACGTTCCACCCCCAGTTACCGGCGCCAGGCCGCGTTCGCCGCGAGGCCGCGGGAACGTGTTCCGCCGCGGCCAGTGGCGGCCGGCCGCGACGGACACGTTCCACCCCGGCTACCGGCGCCGGACCGCGTCGGCCGCGATCTTCCGCAGCGCGGCGACAAGGAGGTCCACCTCACTCTCGGTGTTGTACATGGCGAGCGAGGCCCGAACGGCGGACTCAAGCCCGTAGCGGCGCAAGATCGGCTGGGCACAATGGTGGCCGGACCGGACGGCAATGCCTTCCTTGTCGAGCGCCGAGCCGGTTTCCTCGGGCGAGCAGTTGTCGAGTACGAACGTGAGCACGCTGGCCTTCTGCGGGGCCGTGCCGATCAGGCGCAGGCCGGGCACGCTCTGGATCTGGCTGGTGGCGTAGCCAAGCAGCTCGTTCTCGTAGCGCGCGATACCCGGGACGCCGACCTTGCTGACATAGTCGAGGGCGGCACCGAGCGCGACCGCGTCGGCGATGCTGCCGGTACCCGCCTCGTACCGGGCCGGCGGCTGATTGTAGGTGGTCCGTTCGAAGGTGACTTCCCTGATCATGTTCCCGCCGCCCTGCCACGGCGGCATTGTTTCGAGCACTTCCGGTGTGCCGTACAGCACGCCGATGCCCGTCGGCGCGAACACCTTGTGCCCGGAGAACGCGTAGAAGTCGGCGTCCAGCGCGCGCACGTCGACCGGAAGGTGGGCAATGGCCTGCGCTCCGTCGATGAGTACCCGGGCGCCGACCCGGTGCGCCGCGGCAGTGACCTCGCTGACCGGCACGATGGTCCCCAGCACATTGGATACATGCGAGACCGCCACCAGGCGGGTGCGGTCCGTGAGTAGGCCGGTGTAGGCGTCGAGGTTCAGCTGGCCGTCATCGTCGACCGGGATGATCTTCAGCTTCGCCCCGGTCTGCTCGGCGAGCTGCTGCCACGGCACGATGTTGGAGTGATGCTCCAGGTGCGAGATCACGATCTCGTCGCCCGGGCCGATGTTCTGCCGCCCCCAGGCCTGCGCCACCAGGTTGATCGCCTCGGTGGCGCCCCGGGTGAAGATGACGCTCTCGGCCGACGGAGCTCCGATGAAGCCGGCGACCGTGGCCCGCGCACCCTCGAATGCGTCGGTCGCCCGCGCCGCCAGAGTGTGCGCGGCGCGGTGGACGTTGGAGTTCTCGTGAGCGTAGAAGTAGCCAAGCCGGTCGATGACCACCTGTGGCTTCTGCGTGGTCGCCGCGTTGTCCAGCCAGACGAGCTGCCGCCCGTTGATCTGCTCGCTGAGGATAGGGAATTGCCTGCGGATCAGTTCAACATTAAACGGGTCCCGGGCGTCGACCGGGAACTCCGATGCTGGCGTGGCGGCCGGCAGCTGGTAGTCGATGAAGTAGAAACTCGGCCCGGGAGCCTCGCTGAGGTCCGGCAGCGCGTACGCCTGCCCGGGCCACTGCGGCCCGGCCGCCGCTAGCCCCCTAAGCGGGGCGGGCGGGGCTACGGCAGAGACGGCTCCGGCTGGCTGCGCGGCAGGGACGGCTGCGGCTGGCTGCGCGGCAGGGACGGCTGCGGCTGGCTGCGCGGCAGGGACGGCTGCGGCTGGCTGCATGGCAGGGACGGCTGCGGCTTGCTGCGCGGCAGGGACGGCTGCGGCTGGCTGCATGGCAGGGACGGCTGCGGCTGGCTGGACGGCAGAGAGCGCGCTGGCCGATTGCGGGGCCGAGGCGGGGGTGGTCGGCTGGACGGCTGGCACCGGTGTGGCCAACTGGCCGGCGGGGGCTGGCGGCTGGCCTGGCAAGGCGGCGAAGAACTCGTTCGCCAGCCGGGTCAGCGTCACCTCGTCGGGCAGCCACTCCGGGACGCCGCTCACGCCGTCACCGGTAGGTGTGGTCGTATTCATGGAACTTGCCCACTTCAACCTTGTCGAGCACTGCGAGCGCGTCCGGGGTGAGCACCGCGAGCGAGCAGTACAGCGAGATCAGGTAAGACGAGATCGCATTGCGGTTGATGCCCATGAACCGCACGGACAGGCCGGGCCCGCGTTCGCCGGGCAGGCCGGGCTGGAAGAGACCGACCACGCCCTGCCGTTGCTCGCCGGTCCGCAGCAGCAGCACCTGGGTCTGTCCCTTGACGAGCGGCACCTTGTCGGACGGGATGATCGGCAGGCCGCGCCAGGTGATGAACTGCGAGCCGTACAGGCTGACGGTCGTGGGCGGGACGCCACGGCGGGTGCACTCGCGCCCGAAGGCGGCCACCGCGCTCGGGTGGGTCAGGAAGAAGGCCGGCTCCTTCCAGACCTTGGTGATCAGCTCGTCGAAGTCGTCCGGAGTGGGCGGGCCTGCGATGGTGGAGATGCGCTGTCCGGTGGCGGTGTTGGCGATCATGCCGTAGTCCGGGCTGTTGATCAGCTCGCTCTCCTGGCGTTCCTTGATCGTCTCGATGGTCAGCCGGAGCTGCTCGCCGATCTGGTCGTACGGGCTGCTGTAGAGGTCGGAGACCCTGGTGTGGATGTCGACCACGGTCGAGACCGAGCTGAGGAAGTACTCCCGCGGGTTCTCGTCGTAGCCGACATAGGTCTGTGGCAGCTCGGACTCGTCGCGGGGCGGGCAGGCGATCTCGACATCCTCTGGATGCGTGACCCGGTTCAGCCTGTAGATACCGGCTTCGACCGGCACCCACTGCAGCAGCCGGGTCAGCCACCGGGGCGTGATCGTGTCGAGCTGAGCGGTGGTCTTGGTGGCATTTGTCAGCTGGCGTGCTGCTGCGTCGCTGAGAGCCAGATGGATCTGGTCGTCGTTTGGCATGGCTTTGGCCCTTTCCATAGGTCGATACCATGGTTATGACGGGCTTTGGGGGGGAAGAAGGGCCGAAAGTCATTTTTTCCGGCAGGCTTTAGAGGGAATTGCCGGGGACGTAGGCCACTGCCCGCAGCGGTGACGACTAGCGACTCTTGCTGCAGGACTGGCCGACCGTGCTGCCCGTGATGCGGCGGTGCCGACCAACGGAGGGAAGGACTGGCCATGAGGATTGCCGATGACGTCACCGAGCTGATCGGGAACACGCCGCTGGTGCGCCTGCGGCGGGTGACCGATGGCGCCGGAGCCGAGGTCGTGGCGAAGCTGGAGTCGTACAACCCGGCCCACAGCGTGAAGGACCGCATCGGCGTGGCGATGATCGACGCTGCTGAGCAGGCCGGACTGATCGGGCCGGACACCGTCATCCTGGAGCCCACCAGCGGCAACACCGGCATCGCGCTCGCCATGGTCTGCGCGGCTCGCGGCTACAAATGCGTGCTGACGATGCCCGAGACGATGAGCAAGGAACGGCGGCAGCTGCTGCGGGCCCTCGGCGCCGACCTGATCCTCACGCCCGGCCCCGACGGAATGCCAGGCGCTATCGCCAAGGCCGAGGAACTCGCCAAGAACGACACGCAGTACTTCGTGCCGCAGCAGTTCGAGAACCCGGCTAACCCGGCCATCCACCGGGCGACCACCGCCGAGGAAATCTGGCAGGACACCGACGGAGCGGTGGACATCTTCGTATCCGGGGTGGGCACCGGTGGCACGGCCACCGGCGTGGGCGAGGTGCTCAAGGAGCGCAAGCCGTCGGTGCGGGTGGTGGCGGTAGAGCCTGCCGCCTCGCCAGTGCTGTCGGGGGGCAAGAAGGGCCCTCATCCGATCCAGGGCATCGGAGCGGGCTTTGTGCCCGGCGTCCTCGACGTCGGCCTCATCGATGAGATCATCACCGTCGGCAATGACGCCGCCTTCGACATGGCTCGCCGGATGGCTAAGGAGGAGGGCCTGCTCGTCGGCATCTCGTCCGGCGCCGCGGTCTGGGCCGCCGCACAGCTGGCGCACCGTCCCGAGAACGCAGGCCAGCTGATCGTGGTGGTGGTGCCCGACTTCGGCGAGCGGTATCTCAGCACGCCGCTCTTCGCTGACCTAGGTGGCTAGCGATGCTGGGAGCGCTGCGAAGTGATATCCGGGCGGCCAGGGAACGGGATCCGGCGGCGCGCAGCACCGCTGAGCTTGTGCTCTGCTATCCGGGCGTGCACGCGGTGTGGGGATACCGGGCCAGCCACTGGCTGTGGGGGCGCGACCGCAAGCTGCTTGCCAGGCTCTGCTCTGCGCTGGCTGAGATGCTCACCGGAGTGGACATCCACCCAGGCGCGCTACTCGGCCCCGGGCTGTTCATCGACCACGGGACCGGCGTGGTCATCGGGGAGACCGCCGAGATCGGCGCCGACGTCACGATCTACCACGGCGTCACGCTCGGCGGCACCAGCCTGGCGCGCGGCAAGCGGCACCCCACCGTGGGCGACCGGGTGACCATCGGGGCCGGCGCCAAGGTGCTCGGCCCGATCACGATCGGCCATGACAGCCGCATCGGCGCCAACGCCGTGGTCGTCCAGCCGGTGCCGCCCGACTCAGTCGTTGTCGGCGTGCCCGGTCAGGTCATCCACCGCAGGCAGCCCCGCACCCCGACGGGGCCCCCCGACCTCGACCACGGGGTGCTGCCTGACCTGGTGGGCGTGAGTCTGCACGCGCTGCTCGTACGCATCGAGGAACTCGAAGCCAAGGTCAACGGCGCCGGGCCGCATCCGCACCCAGCCAGCTCCGAGGTGTGGTACGACCAGGACTTCTCGATCTAACACCGGGCGGCGAAGGTCAGCAGTGCTGCCCTCGGCACTTCGAGCGGCTATGCGGCCGGTTGGACCTCGAGCGCGGGCTCAAGGGGTCTGATTGTCTGATCGCCCTCATGCGCTACATTCAGGCTATGCCAGCAACGGGCACCGGCGCTGCCAGCCGCGCTGGCGGGCTCGGGCCGTTGCAGATCGAGAGCACGCCCGCGCTCGTTGCCGCGCGGATCCGGGCCGGCATCTTCGACGGCGCATTCCGTCCGGACACCCAGCTGAACGAAGTAGAGCTTGCCAGGGAACTCGGGGTCAGCCGGGGCCCGATCCGGGAGGCCTTCCAGCGGCTCATCCAGGAGGGGTTGCTGCGGGCCGAGCGTAATCGCGGGGTGTTCGTTGTCGCACTCGATCCTTGCGGCATCCGCGATGTCTACTTCGTCCGCGACGTGATCGAGCGGGCGGCTGCGCTGCGGCTTGCCGCACAGCGGGGCGATGAGGACCTGCGTGAGCTGGAGAAGGTCCTTCAGTCGATGGAGCGCGCGGTGGAAGGTGACTGGCCAGAGGTCGTCGCCATCGACCTCCAGTTTCATCAGTCCCTGGTTGCCTCGGCCGACAGCCCTCGGCTGGCCAGGGCGTTCGAGCCGATCTACGCGGAGACGAGACTTTTCCTCTCTTACCTTGAGCCGCATTACGAGCGTCGCCGCGATAACCTGGCCGAGCACCGGGCGATCTTCGAGGCGATCCGCTCGGGATCCGATCCCGGGCTCATCGAGCGCCTGCTGCACGAGCATATGACCGGTAGCGCGGAACGGCTCATCGCTCACGGGCTTAGCCGATGAGCCGCAGCTGCCCGGCGGCCGGCCGGTGACCCGCAAGGCACCGGTGCGACGGCGATGACCTGGATGGGGACCGAGGCGGGCGTGGATCCGGCTCGTATCGTGCAGTTGCAGGCCGCGGAGCGGGCCCGATTCGCTGCCTCGCACCCGCGGGCGCTGGAGTTCAGGAACCGCGCCGAGCACACGATGCTCTACGGGGTCCCGATGAACTGGATGACCCGCTGGGCCGGCCAGGCACCGATCGTGGCTGCCGAGGCCCATGGCGCGGAGGTCGAGGACATCGACGGCAACCACTACGTCGACTTCTGCCTCGGGGACACCGGCGCGATGGCAGGTCATGCGCCCGGCCCGGTAGTCGAGGCGGTCGGCAGGCAGATGGGCCGCGGAGCAACGCTCATGCTGCCGACCGAGGATGCCACCTGGGTCGCGGAAGAGATGTCCCGGCGGTTCGGCATGGCGGGCTGGCAATTCTGCCTGACAGCCACCGACGCCAATCGTTTCGTGCTGCGGCTCGCCAGGCAGATCACCGGCCGCCAGGTCATCGTCGTGCACAACTGGTGTTACCACGGCTCGGTCGACGAGACGCTGGCGAGCCTCGATGCCTCGGGCGCGGTCGTGCCGCGGGCCGGCAGCGTGGGCCCGGCCCTGGACGTCTCGGCCTCGACGCGGGTGGTGGAGATCAACGATCTGGTTGCGCTCCGGCGGGCGCTCGCGGATCGCGCCGTCGCCTGCGTGCTGATCGAGCCGGCCCTTACCAACATCGGGATCGTGCTGCCTGACCCGGAGTACCACAGCGAGCTGCGGCGGATCACCAGGGACACCGGGACCATGCTGGTCATCGACGAGACGCACACGATCTGCGCCGGCCCTGGTGGCTACACGGCCCGCGATGGACTCGAACCGGATTTCCTGACCATCGGCAAGACGATCGGCGGCGGGGTGCCGGTCGCCGCCTACGGGATGAGCGCGGCAGTCGCCTCGTCGGTGGTCGCGAGCACGTTCTGGCACGACGCCGATGTCGGCGGAATCGGCGGCACACTCGCCGCGAATGCGCTGTCCCTTGCGGCGGCCCGCGCGACGCTGGGGGAGGTCCTCACCGATGCGGCGTTCGAGACAATGGAAACGCTTGCCCTGCGCCTCACCGAGGGCGTCCAGTCGGTCATCGCCGACCTGAACGTTCCGTGGCACATTACCCGTCTCGGCTGCCGGGCTGAGTACCTGTTCCGGCCTGACCCGCCGCGGACCGGTGCCGAGGCTGCCGCGGGCGGCGACGATGAGCTCGACAGCCTCATTCACCTCGCGATGCTGAACCGCGGCGTGCTGCTGACCCCGTTCCACAACATGGCGCTCATGTCACCCGCGACCACCGCTGCCCAAGTTGACCTGCACAGCATCGTTTTCGCGGAGATCGTGGGCGAACTCCTCGGCTGATATCCAGCGGCTGTCACCAGACGCGGTGGCCGTCCTGTGCGATGTCGCGGCGCGCCCGCAGGCCCTCTGCCCGCAGGCCCTCTGCCTGCGGGCGCCCGCAGGCAGAGGGCCCGCCTGGTCACCCGGTGACGGGCGGCGGCAGTTCGACTGCCTCGCCCGGCCCGAGTTCGATGATCTCGCCGTCGTAGGCCAGCCTGATGGGCGGCTGCACGCCTGCCCGCGCCGACACCCGGACCTGCTTTCCGGCGACGCGCAGCGTCAGCAGGTGCGCGCGGTAGCGCATCGTGAACTCCAGCACGCCCAGTTCCTCGGGCCAGTCAGGGTCCAGCCGTAGCGTGTCGCCACGGATCTCCACCCCCGCGAAGCATCGTTGCAGGACGTCGACGGAGCCGGCCATCGCGGCGAGGTGGATGCCCTCGGCCGTGGTACCGCCTTGGATGTCGGCGACATCGCTGTTCAGCGCCTCGAGAAGGTAGTCCAGCGCCTCGTGCCTGTGGGCCCGGGCCAGGACCCACGCGTTCACCAGGTTGCTCAGGGTGGAACCGCCGGAGGTACGGGCCAGGTAGTAATCGATGGTCCGCGGGATCACGTCGGGATCGAACGGGTAATTCAGGTGCTCGAATACCTCCGCCAGCTCGCTGGCGGACAGCAGGTAGAAAAGCATGAGCACGTCCGCCTGCTTGGATGCCTTGTACCGGTTGGGAGAGTCGTCCTCAGCCTCCAGGATCCGGTCGAGCCGCTGGATATCACCGAACTTCTCGCGGTAGGCGTCCCAGTCAAGTTCGTCAAGGTCTTCGTAGCCCTCGAACTGGCTGATGATCCCGCCGTCGTGGAACGGCACGAACAGCTTGCGGGAGATCTCGTCCCAGCGGCTGATCTCCTCCGCCGTTATCCCGAGGGTCTCGGTAAGCTGGGCTCGCCGCAGGTCCGGCAGGATCGCCAGGACGTCGCGCGCGCGCAGCAGGACCCACGCCGCCATGACGTTGGTGTAGGCGTTGTTGTTGATGCCGTCCTCCGGCGCGGCCGGATAGCCGGTGTGGAACTCGTCCGGTCCCATCACTCCGCGGATCACATACCGGTCTCGTCCGTGATCGTAGGTCGCGGCACTTGCCCAGAAGCGGGCGATGTCCAGGATCATCTCTGCGCCGTAATGGACTAGGAACTCCTCGTCGCCGGTGGCCTGGTAGTGCTGCCAGACGTTGTAGGCGACCGCGATGCCCACGTGCCGCTGCCGGTGCGTGGTGTCGGGCACCCACCGGCCCGAGACCGGGTTGAGGTGGATCTTCTGGTTCTCTTCCCGCCCGTCGCTGCCTGACTGCCATGGGTACATCGCTCCGGAGTAGCCCGCCTCGCGGGCCGCCCAGCGGGCTGCCGCCAGCCGACGGTACCTGTAGCGCAGCAGAGTCCGGGTGACCAGCGGGAACCGCAGGTTGAGGATCGGGAAGACGAACAGCTCGTCCCAGAGGACGTGACCGCGATAGGCCTCCCCGTGCAGGCCCCGCGGGGGGACCCCAACGTCGAGGTCGACGCTGTTCAGGGAAACCGTCTGGAGGGTGTGGAATATGTGCAGCCGGACGATGCGCAGCGTGTCCTCGTTGTCCTCCATCTCGAAGCTGGACCGCTCCCAGAGGCGCGCCCAGGCCCGTACGTGCCGCTCAAGCAGTTCGTCGAAGCTTCCAGCCATGGCCAGCAGGTTGGTCGCTGCCATGCCGGGCTCGGAGATGGCCCGGTCCCGTGAGGTGTAGACGGCCACCAGCTTGTCGACGGTGACTGGCTCGTCCCTGCCGATGTCAATGGCGAGGTCATGGGCGATCCAGCCGGGCTCGACCGTCAGGCTCCGCTCGCAATGCACCGGTCGGTCACCAACGAACACGCGAGTCCTTGCGGCCTCCGCTATGCGGATGTGCGACTGGGTGGTCTCGGCGATCAGCAGCAGCGTCTCGTCGTCGGCTGCCTCCGCCAGGAGCGGGTGGAGGTGGCGGCCGGAGAGCTTCCGGTAGCGTTCGACACCGCTGTTGTCGACCGTGCCGTCGAGCGCCGAGCGCACGTCGATCCGGCCCGACCAGTCCTCGGCCACGATCGTCGTCTGCAGCCCGCACAGATGCTCATGCTCCATGTGCACGAACCGGCGCTGGGTAAGGCGGGTGGTACGGTCCGAAGTATCCCTGAACCGAACTGTCCGGATCAGCACGCCCCGCCGCATGTCGAGGTCCTGCCGGTACTCAAGTACGTCGACGGCTTCGAGCTGGAACCACGGGCCGTCGTCGATCCGGAAGGTGAGCGGCAGCCAGTTGGGCAGGTTGACGATGCTCTCGTTCTCTATAGTGTGGCCGTCCATCACATCGCTGAGCCGGTTGTAACAGCCGGCCGCGTAGGTGCCCGGGTAATGGATGTCCCCGGCGCGCGATTCGGGGGCGGCACCACGGGTGGCGAGGTAGCCATTGCCCACGGTGCACAGCGCCTCGCGCTGGCCTTCCTCGTCCGGCTTGAAGTGCTCGTAGCTGAGCGACCAGGCAGTCATCGGTCCGGCTCCGCCGAAATGCGGTCATTTACAGTGCTCATGGCGATTCCCTTTGCCGCCTGGCAACGGCGAAGACGCCGTCGTCGCCGCGCGCAAAACTCTAGATCCTACTTATAATCCGCCCAGGCCCGCGCCCCTGGTTAGAGCCGAAGGTCCCGCCCTACGTCCTTTGCCCGAGTGCGTCCTCTGGTCAGCGTGCAGGCCGGCGGGTGCTCAAAGCCGCTGTCCGGGGCAAGGAAGGCGGTCGGCTGCCTTGGCCGCGTCATGGCAGCCGGGCCGATGGCACGATGGATTCCGTGAGCGACACCACTAAGGTCGTCGACGACCAGGCTGGTTCCAGGTTCGAGTTCGCGGCCGACGGGCAGCTGGCCGAGCTGATCTACCGGCGCAACGGCGACCGGCTTGTGCTGGTGCACACCAGCGTCCCGCCGGAACTGGCAGGGGGCGGCGTTGGCGGCCAGTTGGTCAGGGCGGCAGTGGAGAAGGCGGCAGGGGGCGGCCTGACACTCGTGCCACTGTGCCCGTTCGCCAACGGCTGGCTCAAGCGCCATCCTGCCGACGCAGCCCGGGCCAAGGTCGATTTCGGCTGATCCGGACCGGGCCGGATCGGCTGGCCTCCTTCCCGAAAGCTGGCTGGGACCGGAGCGTGGATCCGGCTCGCTAAACCGGCCGCCGGGAAGCGGCCGGGCGATCCGGGCGGACGATGAGACAGCACTGTGACCGCAAAACGAGCGCTGGCCTGGCGGCTTGCCCGGTTTCGTACGTGCATCAGGTAGTTCTTTGGCCACAACAAGTCATTCCGGTTGAAACCGCAGGTCGTCATATGCTGCCCTGTCTGAAGGGCCGCGCCATCCCACCGCGCGCCCGCTTGGGGGTCGGCGGCATGGGCGAAGAGATCCGCGGTCCGTCGTTGCCACGGCGGGTGCCTGGTGCCAATAACGCGCCGACGCCGCGACGGCGGCTGGAGCGGCCTGCGGCCCGTCCGGCGGAACCTGCGGCCCGTGCGGCGGAGCCTGCGGCGCGTGCGGCGGATCCTGCGGCCCGTGCGGCGGATCCTGCGGAGCGTGCGGCGGATCCTGCGGCCCGTGCGGCGGAGCCTGCGGCGGCGCGTGCGGCGGAACCTGCGGCCCGTGGCGTGCGGCGAGCCTGCGGAGCGTGCGGCGGAGCCTGCGGCCCGTGCGGCGGAACCTGCGGCCCGTCCGGCGCGTGCGGCGGAGCCTGTGGCGCGTGCGGCGGAACCTGCGGCGCGTGCGGCGGAACCTGCGGCGCGTGCGGCGGAGCCTCCCGCACTGCCGCGCCGGGTGCCTGGCGCCAGTGCCGTGCCGAAACCACCTCCGCTGCTCGCTCCGCCAGTCCTGCCGGCGTCGTTGCTGGACCGGATCCGGGCATCGGGTGCTGCCTCGCAGCCGCTCCCGCGGGTACCGGCTCCGACAGTTACGTCTCCAGATCCGGCGCGCACCGGGCCGCCGATGGCAAGCGCCGGCGTCGGCGGCGCGAAGGCGCCCGCCGTTCGTGCCGTGAAGGCCCCGGCCGTCGACCCGGCGGGCCTGCCGGCTGCGAGTGAGCCGATGGCGCCCGCCGTTCGCCCTGTGAAGGCCCCGGCCGTCGGCCCGGCGGGCCTGCCGGCTGCGAGTGAGCCGGCGGCGCCCGCCGTTCGTCCTGTGAAGGCCCCGGCCGTCGGCCCGGCGGGCCTGCCGGCTGCGAGTGAGCCGGCGGCGCCCGCCGTTCGTCCCGTGAAGGCCCCGGCCGTCGACCCCGGCGGCCCCGCCGGCCCCGCCGCCGTAAGTGAACGGACGGCGCTCGCCGTTCGCCCCCCCGGCCCCGCCGGCCTCCCGGCCGCAAGTGAACGGACGGCGCTCGCCGTTCGCCCCGTGAAGGCCCCCGCCGGCCCCGCCGGTTCCCCGGCCGCAAGTGAACCGAAGGCGCTCGTCGTTCGCCCCGTGAAGAACCCGGCCGTCGGCCCCGTGACCGGCAGGGCCGCGGCGACCGGAACCGGATCGCAGGGAGATCAACGTGACCAGCCGGCGGCCTGCGTGCAGTCGACGGCGCGGCGAGCGCCCGGAGCACCGCGGCCGGCCCGCCGCGGCGTCTGGACTGCCGGGCTGAAGTGGCGCATGCTCGGGCTGATCGCCTCAGTGCTGGTACTGGTGACCGCGGGCGCGGTGATTGTCACCCTGTCCCGGCACCCGGCAGCTGCGGCCGGCCGAGCGGGACAGGGTGGTGGGCGCGGAGGCCTGGACCAGGTCGCGATTGACGCTGAGGCGGTAGCCCGCGGTCAGGCGGCGGCCTGGATCACACGGGAGGTGAGCCGCGATGCGATCCTGTCCTGCGATCCGCTGATGTGCCTGACGCTCAGGGCCCATGGGATTCCCGCCGGAGACCTGCTCGTGCTGCGCCCAGGAATGCCCGATCCGCTCGGTTCTGAGCTTGTCGTCGCGACGTCGGCCGTCCGCAGCCAGTTCGGCAGCATGCTCTCCGATGTCTTTGCGCCAACGGTGATCGCGAGTTTCGGTACTGGCAGCGGCGCTATCCCCGTCCGGGTGATAGCCCCGGACGGGGTTCGTGCCTACGACGCGGCGCTGAGCGGGGACGTGCAAGCCAGGAGGATGGCTGGCGAAGAGCTTTCACACAACAAACGGATCATGGTCTCGGTGCTGGCCGCGAAGCAGCTCGCCGCTGGCCAGGTCGACTCGCGGCTGCTGGTCACGCTGGCGACGATGGCGGCGCTGAATCCGGTACATGTCGCGGCGTTCGGCGATCCCGGTCCGGGCGCCAGCCCGGGTGTGCCGCTACGTTCCGTCGATCTGAGCGCGATGGGCGGCGCCCCTTGGACCGGGAGGTCAGCTTACGTGCGGTCGGCGCTTGCGCTGCTGCGCGCGCAGCTTCCGCCTTACCAGGCCGCTAGCGTCGGGCCAGTGCCAGCGGGTGGCGATCAGACAGTGCTGCGGATCGAGTTCGGCGCGCCGAGCCCGCTCGGTCTGCTCGGTCACAAGACGCCGTGATAGCGCACCCGCGCCATGGACGTCTACTCCGCTCCGCCTGGCGCGTGCGGCCACTGCCGTGTACGGCCACCTGTCGGCTGCGTCATGATGTAACTGGGTCCGCCTGGCCGTATCGTCCTCAAGTGTGAATCCGGCCGCGTTTGTCCGAGCGCATACCCGGCTCGCTCCGGTGCCTTTGGTGCAAGAGATCAGCTTGCAGCTGGCCGAGGAGCCGTTTGGCATCTGGGAACAAACCGAGCGTGAGCTTGGCCGCGCTGGCCTGCCGCCGCCCTTCTGGGCGTTCGCCTGGGCGGGTGGCCAGGCGCTGGCGCGTTACCTCCTCGACCATGCCGACGTCGTCTCGGGCCGGGCGGTCCTCGATGTCGCCGCAGGTTCCGGCCTGGTGGCGATCGCGGCTGCGCTGGCCGGAGGCGGGCCCGTGGCGGCAACCGAGGTGGACCGGTTCGCTGTCGCGGCCATCGGCCTCAACGCCCGGGCCAACGGCGCTGGAGTGGCCGTCACGCTGGCGGACGTCCTGGACGGTGACGGCGATGACGCCGACGTGGTGCTGGCCGCCGACGTCTGGTACGAGAAAGCTATGGCCACGCGGTTCCTTGGGTTCCTGAACCGCGCCAGCGCCCGCGGGCGCGACGTCCTCGTCGGTGATCCCGGCCGGGCTTACCTGCCCCGGGAGTGCCTGGAGCCCGTCGCCCGCTATGACGTGCTGGTCCCGCGAGCGCTTGAGGACGCTGACATCAAGCGCACCACCGTATGGCGGCTGGCCCCGACAGCTCCTGGTAGGGGCCGGTAGCGCCCGGTAGTGCCTGGTAGCGGCAGCCCGGCGAGCAGCGTGTCGGCAGGCGCCCTACCCGCCGACGTGCCGGAGTTCGGCGCCGTCGTAGAGCTGCCGGGGGCGCGAGATCCGCTGCTCGGTGTCGAGAATTCCCTCCACCCACTGGGCGAGCCAGCCGGGAGTACGGCCGATCGCGAACAGCACCGGGAACATCTCCACCGGGAATCCCATGGCCTGGTAGATGATGCCCGAATAGAAGTCCACGTTCGGGTAGAGCTTGTGGTCGACGAAGTAATCGTCGGCCAGTGCGATCCGCTCGAGTTCTAGTGCGATGTCGAGCAGCGGGTTGCGGCCGGTTACCTTGAACACCTCGTCGGCGATCTGCTTGATGACCGCGGCGCGCGGATCGAAATTCTTATACACCCGGTGCCCGAAGCCCATCAGCCTCAGGTCGCCGCGCTTAACCCGGGTGACGTAGCCGGGCACGTTGTCGACGGTGCCGATCTCATTGAGCATCTTGAGGACCTGCTCGTTGGCGCCGCCATGGAGCGGCCCGTAGAGCGCCGCGGCTGCCGCGGCCGCCGCCGAGTACGGGTCGGAATGTGCGCTGCCGACCCCCCGCATGGTGCTGGCGGAACAGTTCTGCTCATGGTCGGCGTGCAGGATGAACAGGACGTCGAGCGCATGCTCAAGCACCGGATCCGGCCGGTAGTTGAGCTCGGTGGTCTTGGCCATCATGGACAGGAAGTTGCCTGCATAGGACAGCTGGTTGTCGGGATAGGCATACGGCAGGCCGACCGCATGCCGGTAGGCGAACGCCGCGAGCGTGGGCATTTTAGCGATCAGCCGTACCACCTGCTTGTCGCGCTTGCCCGAGTCGAAGATCGCTTTCGCGTCCGGGTAGAAGGTGGACAGCGCGCCCATGGTGCTGACCAGGATGCCCATCGGATGGGCATCGTGATGAAAGCCATCGATGAACTTCTTGATGTTCTCGTGTACGAACGTGTGGCGGGTGATCTCCTCGGTCCAGGCCTGCTCCTGCTCAGCGGTGGGCAGATCGCCGTGCAGCAGCAGGTAAGCGACCTGAAGGAAGGTGCACCGCTCGGCTAGTTCCTCGATCGGGTAGCCGCGGTAGCGGAGAATCCCGCGCTCCCCGTCGATGAAGGTGATCGCGCTTCGGCAGCTCGCGGTGTTGAGGAACGCCGGGTCGTAGGAGAGCAGCCCGGGGTCATCATCGGCGGCCTTGATCTGGCGGAGGTCGGTGGCCCGGATCGCGCCGCTGGCGATCGGAAGGTCGTAGCTCCGGCCGGTCCTGCTGTCGGTGACATGAAGCGTTCCGTCGCCGCTGCTGGCACTGTCAGACCCATTCATCCGATCACCCCTTCTATAGCCTCATTGCTATCATCCGCCATCCGAGTGGTCTCGCCCGCCTCGGGCGCGGCGGCCGGCGGCCGAGGTATACCTGAAGTGTCATGCCAGCTGCCAGGCTGGAACGCCCGGAGTGCTCAGCGGGAGCGCCCGGGTCGTCCTTGGCTAGGGTGGCTGGCAGGCCGCCGCGGCATGCGGGCCCGGCAGGGGACGGCGTGCGGGCCGGGCGGGGGCGTGCGGGCCGGGCGGGGGCGTGCGGCCGGGCGGGGGCGTGCCGGGTGCTAGGGCTTCTTGCCGATCCCGCAATACGTGGGCAGGTCGTATTTGAGGACCGGGTCGTCGGGGCCCGGCCGCCATCTGTTGAGCGGGACGAGGCCAGGGTCGACCATCTCAAGGCCGTTGAAGAACGCGGCAATCTCCGCCTTTGGCCTGGGCGTCAGCTGGGCAGCTGCCATTCGCTGGTTCAGGCGGCCGGTCGCAGTGGCGACCGTCTCGGCGTCGATGTCTCTGGCGGTATCGGAGGCCACCAGGTAGCTGCCGGAGGGGACGGCTTCCAGCAGCCGGGCGACGATGGCGTGCGGGTCGTCGGAATCCGGTATGTACTGCATGATCATCAGTGTCATGACGGCGACCGGCTTGCTGAAGTCGAGCGTCTCGGCGGCCGCCTGCAGGATCTTCTCCGGATCGCGCGCGTCGGCGTCGACATAGGCGGTCCTCCCCTCCGGGGTGCTGGTCAGCAGCGCCCGGGCGTGCGCCAGCACGATCGGGTCGTTGTCGACATAGACGATCCGCGACTGCGGTGCGACGGCCTGGGCGACCTCGTGGGTGTTGTTCGCCGATGGCAAGCCGGTGCCGATATCGAGGAATTGCCTGATGCCCGCGTCTGCGGCCAGGTATTGCACCGCGCGGCGTAGGAACGACCTGTTGGCGCGTACCCCGATCAGGATGTTCGGGTTGGCTTCGGCTGCTGCGGCACCCGCTGCCCGGTCGGCCGGGTAGTTGTCCTTGCCCCCCAGCCAGTAGTCGTACACCCGGGCAGGGTGCGCCACGGAGGTGTCGATCGCCGGCGGGGCGACCCGCCCCCCGGCGGTGCTCTTCGACCAGCTGTCCGTCACGCCGCCGCCTTCCTTTAGCCGTCCACTAACCCGTCCATGTTACGAAAAGTCGTGCACTATTATCCTGCGCAGCATGTCGGCGGTCCGCTCAGGCGGCTCGCTTTCTACGCTGAGCTGATCCATTACCTCGCCGTATTTCTCGACGTCCTCGCGCTTGTCCAGGTAGAGCGCGCTGGTCAGCTGTTCGACGTAAACGACGTCGGGCAGCTCTGCCTCCGGGAAGCGCAGGATCGTAAACGCCCCGCCCTCCGCCGCATGGCCGCCCGAATCGAACGGCACGAGCTGCAGCGTGACGTTCGGCTCCTCGGTGGCCGCGATCAGCCGCTCAACCTGATTGCGCATGACTGCCGGGCCGCCGATCGGGCGCCGCAGCGCCGCCTCGTCGAGCACGGCCCACAAGCGCGGCGCGCCCGGCTTGGCGAGCATCTCCTGGCGCGCGGCGCGCAGCGCGACCCTGCGCTCGATCTCGTCGGCTGTCGCCGCTGGCTGCCCGCGCTCAACGATCGCCCTGGTGTAGTCCGCCGTCTGGAGCAGCCCCGGAATGAACTGCACCTCGTAGACCCGCAGCAGCGATGCGGCCTCCTCCAGGCCCACGTAGACGCTGAACCAGTCCGGCAGCACGTCAGAGTACTTATGCCACCAGCCAGGCGAGTTGGCATCGCGCGCGAGTCTCACGAGGGCCGCTCGAGCGTCGTTGTCATCGACGCCGTACATCTCCAGCAGATCGATGACGTCACGTTGCTTGAAACTGACCCGGCCGAGTTCCATGCGGCTGATCTTGGATTCCGATGCCCGGATCAGGTAGCCCGCTTCCTCCCGCGAGATTCCCTTGGCCTCACGCAGCTTGCGCAGCTGGGATCCGAGCAACATGCGTAGCACGGTCGGGCTACCGCCGCCCGGCTGAATAGAGATCAACTAACCCCCCGGTCCGCCGCCCGGCCGCTTGCGCGCGCGGGCGTAAAGGCTCATCTGCACGTGCATCGGGCCTTGCGTTTGCAAGGTACACGGGAGAGGATGACGCTTGCGCGCCAGCAGCGCGGGACGCGCTAGTAAGTGGTGGGGGGACCGACGGACGCGCGCCGGGCGAGCCCGGCGGCCAGGACGGAGGACATGGACACCAGCCACAGTCGGCTGCTGACCGCCAGCGGGTACTACTGCCAGGCGCCCCCCGGGCATGACCCATCCGCCGGTCGCCCCGCGGCCCCCCGGAGAGCAGCTCAGCCCGCCCCGGTTCAGCCTGCCCCCGTTCAGCCCACGACGGCTCACTCCGCCTTGGTTCAGCCCGTGGCGGCGTGCGCGCTGGGCCCAGGACTCGCATCGGTCGGGGTCGGCAGGAGCTTCGCCAGGACGGCGCTGCGGCGCTGGGGCCTTGGTGGATTGTGCGACCAGGCCGAACTCGTTGTCTCCGAGCTGGTGACAAACGCGATCCAGCATGGCTTGCTCTCCGCCCAACAGACCATCGGTGAATATCCGGTAGGCCTGAGATTACTGGCTCAAGCCCCATTTGTGACCTGCTTGGTCACCGACCCGGGCAGCCAGCTGCCGATGCGTGACCGCAGCGATCCCATGGGGGAGAGCGGCCGGGGCCTCCATGTAGTGGAATCATGCAGCCTGCGCTGGGGATGGCAGCCACTAGAGGCGGGCGGCAAGGTGGTCTGGGCGCTGCTTGAGCAGGACTTAGGTCATCGGCGGCGGCGAGCTGCCTGCGCGGACCTGGCTTACGCAGGCCGCTGACCGCCTGCCCCGGCAGGACCTACTCGGCGGCTGACCGCTTACCCCAGCAGGTAGTCGAATTCGCCGTCCTTGGCACCGAGGATGAAGGCGTCGATCTCGGCCCTTGTATAGATGAGCGCCGAGCCGCTCGGGAACCTGGAGTTACGAACAGCGACTTCCCCGTCGGGCAGTTCGGCGAGTTCGACGCAGGCTCCCTGAGAGTTGCTCCGCTGGCTCTTCTTCCAGGCCACGTCCAGCAGGTCGGCGGCGGCCATGCCGTTGTATGTGTCGCGCATCGCATTCTCCTTGGCCTTGTCGGGTGGCTCGCACGGCATCCTAACCTGATGCACGTGCACCCGCACGAGCATTTGCGATAGCCCTGGCACGCGCTTCTGCACGTACCGTTACGTAGCGCTGGGTGCAGGGACGGCGCTGGGTGCAGGGACGGCGCTGGGTGCAGGGACGGCGCTGGGTGCAGGGACGGCGCTGGGTGCAGTGACGGCGCTGGGTGCAGTGACGGCGATGATGCAGTGACGGCGATGATGCAGTGACGGCGCTGGACGCCACGACGGCGATGCGCCAGTCAATGCGGCGCAGTGACGGCCGGCCTGCGGGCGGCACCTGTCTTCAGGCTGGCGGGAGGCGGCCGCCGCGGACCAGCACGGCTAGCCCCGGTACGTCGCCGGCGCGCTCGATGGCAGCCCCGGCCGCGCGCTGCCCGGCGACGTAGCGATCAAGGAATTCGGTCGTCACCTTGGCCACCATGCGCTCCTGCGCGGTGTCACCCTCGTACGGGGTGAGGTGCCCGGCGCCGAAGATATCGAGGTAATAACGAGGCCCGGTGCTGTCCGCCTCATAGAGCTGCAGGCTCGCCCCGGGTGGATTGATCGGATCGGCGCTGCCCTGAACGAACAGCATGGGAGGTGAGGGAGCCGGGAAATATCTCCCCTGCAGGGGCGGCCATTCTGCGCCGGCCAGCACGATGGCGGCGGCGATCCGATGGTCGGCGCAGCATGTGTCGGCGGCCACCGCGGCCACCGTGTCGCCCCCGTCGGAGTGCCCGGCCACCGCGATCCTGGCGGGGTCGATCAGGCCCGCCAACGCGCCACGGCGCAGGGCACTGAGCGCGGTCAGCTTGCTGACCGCGTAGGAGACGTCGGCTGGCTGGTTTACCAGGTCCGCCTCGTCGGAGCCGGCACCGGCGTCGCAGTTGGTGCGCGGGAAGGTCACGACAGCCACAACGTATCCGGCACTTGCCCATGCGTGCAGCAGGTTATGGTAGACCCCGCCGCACTGAAGATAGCCGGGGGCGAAGACGATCAGCGGGAACGGTCCGCCGCCCGCGCCACCGGCGGCAGGTGTCACGGGGAACCGCACGAGCGTCGGCAGGGCGCGGGGCCCGACCAGGCCGTCGCCGGGCCCGGCATGAGCTCCCTCGATCAGCCTGAGTCTCGCCACACCGACCTGATAGGTGCCGATGATCCCGATTGGCGGCTTCGGTGGCCGCTGCTGCGGGGTCGCCTGCGTAGCGGTCGGCTGGGGGCCTGGTGCGACGGTATGGGCGGCCGCCTGCCCGGTAGCTGAGCACCCGGCCGCCCCGGCGCCGAGCAGGGCCACGCCGAGCAGGGTCAGGCCGAGGCGGCCGGAGGAGGCCTGCCGCCAGGCCCCGGCGACGGCCTGCCGCCAGGTCCCGGCGACGGCCTGCCGCCAGGTCCCGGCGACGGCCTGCCGCCAGGTCCCGGCGACGGCCTGCCGCCAGGCCCCGGCGATTGTCGGGCTGCCGCGATCGCCAACAATCATCCTGGCGGCTGGCAGCCGACGGCGGGTCATCGCCGCCCGCGGCTGGGGACCGCCGGCCAGGTAGTCACCGCAGCAGGCTACCGGTCACCCCGGCTTGCGTGCAGATGTCGCCGGTCGGCAGGCCGATGATTGCGCGGCTGGCCGATACCGGGCCGCGGCTCGCGGGGTCCGATGATGAAACGATCGTCATGGTTCTTAACCAGATCTGAAGAAACCTTAAGAGGCCGTCACGATACTTAACGGGATCCGAATAAGCGTGACAGCGCCATCATAATTCTTAACGGAATCTGAACTGTCTTGATTCACTGTGGCAATTAAATTCTGAATAACCTGGCGAGATGACTGAAAGCGCAACGCCGATTCAAGAGCAGCCGCCGGGTGTCGCTGCCGAGCAGCCGGGCGCCGCTGCCGAGCAGCCGGGTGTCGCTGCCGAGCAGCCGGGCGCCGCTGCCGAGCAGCCGGGCGCCGCTGCCGAGCAAGCGCCGAGGCTCGTTGACGACAGGTCGCTGCTGGCCCGGTTCGCTACCATCGCCGTGGTGCGCCGCCAGCGCCGAGTCTGGTCGCTCCGGGCCGCGAGCTGGGATCAGCACGGCTCTGCCGGGCTGGGGAAGGTGACGGCGGCAGTGCTGGATGCCGCAGCGGTTAAGCCGGGCGAAGTGGTCGTAGACCTGGGGTGCGGCACTGGTCAGCTCAGCCTGCCGCTGGCCGAGAAGGGCGGCCGGGTGCTGGCCGTGGACGTCAGCCCGGTCATGGTGCAGCGGTTGGAGGAGATGGCCCGGAGCCGGGCCATCACCAGCCTTGAGTGCGCCGCCGTGCCGATAGAGGACCTGAGGCTGCCTGACGGCAGTGTCGACCTGATCGTGTCCAGCTACGCGCTGCACCATCTGCGCGACGCCGACAAGGCACGTCTTATTTCGGCCGCCTTCGGCTGGCTGCGGCCCGGCGGCCGGCTGGTAGTGGCCGACATGATGTTCGGCCGCGGCGCCTCGAGCAGGGATCGCGAGATCATCGCGGCAAAGGTGCGGGCGCTGGCCCGCAAGGGACCGGGCGGCTGGTGGCGGGTGGCGAAGAACGCCGCCAGATATCTGCTGCGGGTCCACGAGCGACCGGTGTCCATGAGCGCGTGGACGTCGATGCTGCGCCACAGCGGGTTCGCCGGGGTGACGGTGAGCACTATCGCTGCGGAGGCCGGGCTGGTGACGGGCCAGCGTGCGCTGGCCCCAGGCGGCGAATCGGCGTGAGCCTTCGCCCGGCCAGCCAGCCAGCCCGGCCTCCGGCGGCTACATCTCCCTGACTGCTTCCTGCAGCGCCGCGTCGACCTCTTCCGGCTTGACGCCAAGCTCCCTGGCGGTCTGCTTTTCCGCCTTGGTGACGGCATGTTCGATCGCCTGCTCGACCTTGTTCTCGCCGACGACGACGAGCCCGGCCTGGCCTGGGTCGATGAAGTCGCCGAGTTCCATGGCGTCGGAGCGGGACATGCCCTTGGCCAGGTGCCCGCTGACGCCGCCGATCACGCCGCCGAGGGCCGCCGTGCCGATGATGGCGGGCGGGAAAAGGACCCCGACCGCCGCACCTGCGGCGATGCCCCACCAGGCACCGTGGCGGGTGGCCGTCTCGTCCTTGTTCTCATGCACCTTGCCGTCAGCGTCCTTGGTGATAACCGCCGCATCATACGAGCCGACCAGGCCGGTGGCGTGCAGGCCCTTGACGACCTGATAGTCGTCCCTGGCGGCCGCCTCATTCGGATAGGTCGCGACATAGATGAAAGTCCCGTCAGAGCCGGACATGCTGCCTTCCTTCCCCGTCTCGCTGGCCGAGTTGCCAGGCGCGCGAAGCGACTGGATTCCGGCCTACAACGCAGGCCGCCGAGCCGCATCTGCAGTCTGGCCGGCTGATCAGCCAGACGACGTCACCCTCGGCGGGTGAGGCCGGGTGACCGCGGCATCAGGGGCCGGGCATTGGGGCCCGGGTATTGGGCCAGGCATAAGGGCTCTGAACCGCACCGGGTATTGGGGTCCGGGTATTGGGGTCCGGGTATTGGGGTCCGGGTATTGGGCCGGGCATAAGGGCTCGGGTATTGGGGCCCGGGTATTGGGGTCCGGGTATTGGGCCGGGCATAAGGGCCCAGGAATTGGGGCCCGGGTATTGTGGCTCGGGTATTGGGGCCCGGCACCGGCTCGGGGCATCAGGCCAGGTGCAGCAAGCCGTTGAGGATCCGGCCGGCCGTCGCCTCCACCGGCTCTTCGTCGACGAACGCCCTCGCCCTGATCAGTGCGAGGGCGTCCGCGATCGTGCAGTGCGCCTGCACGCAGAGCGTGCCCGCTGCCTGATGGACCACCGGCCGCACATCGCTGTCCTCGAATATCCCGACCCGTGGCATGTCCAGGTCGGAAGCGGCCGGCTCGGGCGCTGACAGGATGGCGTGGGCTAACGTGTCGGCGACAGTGCCGAGCGCGGTCAGGTCGAGGTCGTCGGCTGACCCGGTGCTGAACGCCGTCAGCGCGCCGAAGGCGCCCTCGGACAGCTGGAGCGGAACGGCGGCGACCGCGTGCACGCCAAGCTGCGCCAGGGCAGGCCCGTAATGCGTCCAGCGGTCACTGAAGGCTCTGTTGTCGGCCGTCACCGGGACGCGCCCGATCGCCGCGTCCCTGGCCGGACCCTCGCGGAAGGCGAACTCGAGATCTTGCGCCTGCCGGGCAAGCCCGTCCGATGCGGCGGCCAGTATCTCGTCGAGATCGGCGCCGAGCAGCATAATCGCTGCGCTGTCCGAGCCAAGCGTGCGCGCCACCGACGCCATGAAGACCGGGCGCCTTTCACGCTGCACCGTGTGGCCGAACCAGGCCGCTAGCCGGTCGGCGTACTCCGCATGCATCGCCGCGGCCTCGCGGTGGCGGCGCTCGATTTGCCGGTGCATCGCCGCGATCTTCTGGTGCAGGCCGCGCAGCGCCTCGCCGCCCGCGGCGGCCAGGGATTCGTGCCGCTCTGCGACTGCGGCGGCCCTGGCCGCACGCTGACGGCCTGCGAGAGCCCTGGCTCGCACCCGCGCCACCTCGGGCGCCGACTCAGCTCCAGCAGTCATGGTCTTAGATTACGCTCGTCAATCTTGCGGGACCTCTTCCATGAGCAGCACCACCCCGTCGCCTTGGCTGTCCAGCGGCGAGCAGGTCACCGAACAGGTGATGGTGCGGCCGATGCGGTTGACCGCTTCGAGGTTCATCGGGCCGGTCTTGCGGCCCGTTTCGGTGCAGCGCTTCAGGGCCTCATGCAGCTGGCCGATCGGAAGACCGAAGTCGAGTGAGAAGAACGCCTGGTTTCGGACCTCCTGGCTGCGCAGGCCCCACAGATCCTCGGCGCCCCGGTTCCAGCTCCGTACCCGCATTTCCGCGTCAAGCACGATCACGCCGGCCGCCACGCTCGACAGCACGCCTTCGAGGAAGCCGCGTGCCTCGTCGACCTCGGTGGTACGGATGCGCATCTCCTCGTTCATGGTCTCCAGTTCCTCGTTGCCGGACTGGAGTTCCTCGTTGGTGGTCTCGAGTTCCTCGTTGGTGGACTGGAGTTCCTCGTTGGTGGTCTCGAGTTCCTCGATGCTGGACTGGAGTTCCTCGTTGGTGGTTTCGAGTTCCTCGTTGGTGGACTGGAGTTCCTCGTAGGCGGTCTCGAGGTCTTCCCGGACCCGCCGAACCTCGTTGTGCAGCCGCGTGGTCACCGTGGTGTCAATGAAACTCATCGCCACGCCGACCGGCTGGCCGTCGGTTCCAGTCAGCGCCTGGACGATGATGTCAAAGTTCTGCACCTCGCCGCCAGGTAGCCGGCGCTCGACGTTGTTGGCGCGTACGACCCTCCGCTCGGTCTCCGCCTGCTCGATGAGGGACCTGAGTTCCAGCGGCCGGTAGGAGATCTCGAGGTCGCGGAACGGACGGCCGAGGTCATGCAGGGTCAGTCCGAATTGCGCCCGTGCCTGGCTGTTGATGAGGCTGACCGTGCCGTCCACACCGATAGCAAGCTGCGGGCTCACCGAAATGTCAAGGGCCATATCCCGCAGCTGGCGCTTGCGGGTAGCGTCCCGCACTTCGCCGCCGCCCTCGGCGGCCAGCCGCAGCGGCGCGAACTGATGCGGCGGCACAGCTTCGCCTGGCCTGCGCTGGAAGATGCGCTGCCGCATGCTGGCGACCTCGAATCGGTCGCTGGCCGACAGCAGCATCTCAGCCTTGCCGAGGAACAGGTATCCGCCCTCGCGCAGCGCAAAGTGAAACCTGTCGACGATCTGTGATTGCGCCTCCACGTTGAAGTACATCAGCGTATTGCGGCAGAGGAGCAGGTCGAGCCGGGAGATCGGCGCGTCGCGGGTGATGTCGTGGCGGCCGAAGATGACGCGGCGGCGCAACTCGGGGTGGAAAGCGAACTTGGCGCCGCTGGGCTGGAAGTAGCTGCCGGCTAGCCCGGCCGGGACCTGCTCGAGTGCCCGCGGTGGGTAGAGGCCGGCCCGGGCGTCGCGGAGCGCTTCGTCGTCGACATCGGTGCCGTAGATCTTGACCCGCTTGATGCACTCGGCGACGCCCATGACCTCAGCGAAGGCGATCGCCAGCGAGTAGGCTTCCTCGCCGCTCGAGCAGCCGGCGCTCCACACCCGGATCTCCTGGCCTGGATCCCGGCGGGCCAGTACCTGGGGGATGATCTCGCGTTGCAGATAGGACCACGCTTCGGGGTCCCTGAAAAATCCGGTGACGTTAATCAGGATGGTATTGAAAAGGGTGCGGAATTCCTCCGCGTCAGTCTCCAGCTGGTCCCGGTAATCGACATAACCCACTACGGAGATATCCTGCATTCGCTTGCGTATGCGCCGGGCGAGCGAGGACCGCTTGTATCCGGTGAAGTCGAAGCCACGTGAGTCACGGATGAAAGACAGTAGCTCCTCGAGGGCGCGATCGTTGTCATCGTCTGATGCTCCGGTCATCAGGTCGCCTCGACGAGGCTGCGGATCACGGAGCCGATCTCATCAAGGGGCAGGACGAAATCGACGGCGCCGGTTGCGACAGCTGCTTCGGGCATGCCCTTGAACTCTGCTGACTCCGGATCCTGGACGATCACCGTGCCGCCGCGGGACTTGACGGCGCTCACTCCCATGGCGCCATCACTGCCCGAGCCGGTCAGGACACAGGCGATAGCGCGGGACCCGTAAGCTCCGGCCACTGATTCGAAGAGCAGGTCGGCTGACGGCCGGACGAAATGAACAAGCTCACTGCTCGAGAGGGCGAGCATGCCCCCAGCGTCTACCAGAAGATGTTGGTTGGGAGGCGCCACATAGGCGAAACCGGGTTCGGCGACCATGTTCGCGTGCGCGAGCTTGACGGGCATGTTCGACCGGCGGCTGAGCACATCAGCGATGACAGTCTCGTGGCGCGGATCCAGATGCTGGACGATCAGCAGCGGCACCCGCAACCCTGCAGGCAGCGCCCCGAGCACGCGGCCAAGCGCGGTGATACCGCCAGCCGATGACGCCACCGCTACGATGTCAAATTTCTCCGCCGCGCTCTCTGACACTTGCGACATACCCCTTAGTACCTGGATGGGGCCTTAGGTGCGGGCTGATCTGAGCCTAACGGACCGGCGCCCCGGTTGCGGATCATCGGCGACCTCGCTGGAGCCGACGACGGCCCGCGCATGGCCGACCTTAGTAGCCCGCATAGCCCGCAGCGAACGGGAAATCGCGTTGATCTGAGTTAGGCTGCATATTGAGATGAGACTTGCTTATCAAGGGCGAGCGAGGGAGGACAGCGCATGGCCGCCGTCGAGCGGGATGTGACGGGCGCAGTGGTAGCGCTCGCCGATACACTGGCGGCGGATCTCGGGGAGGCTAATTTCCACGAGATGGTCGTCACGCTCTGCGCTGAGCTGCTCCAGGTCAGCGCGGCGGGCCTGCTGCTAGCCGGCGATGCGGGAACGGTCCGCCTGGCCGCGGCCGTGCCATGCGGCGCCAGGGCCGTCGAGTTAGCTCAGCTAGACCATGCGGATGGTCCAGGGCTCGACTGCGTCGGCACCGGCAAGCGGGTGCACTGCGCCGATCTGACCGGCGCTGACGTGCCCTGGCGGCGCTTCGCGCCCGCCGCGCGCGCGGCCGGGTTCCGCTCCGTTCACAGCATCCCGCTGCTGCTCCGCGGCGAGACGCTCGGCGCGATCGACCTGTTCGGCGTGACCGCTGGCTCCCTGGCCGCCGACGCTGCTGCGCTCGCACAGGCGCTCGCCGCCATCACCGCCGTCGGCTTGCAGTACCGGCGTACCATCAGCAAGCACGAGGTGGTCATCGGGCAGTTGCAGACCGCGCTGGACAGCCGGATCCTGATCGAGCAGGCGAAAGGTGTCCTTGCCGAACGCTCGCACGTATCCGTCGATGTGGCCTTCGCGGCGCTTCGCCGCCAGGCCCGCTGCACTGGCCGCAAGCTGGTCGACGTGGCTTTCGCGGTTGTCGATGAGGGCATGACCGTCGCTATTCGCGCGGACCGAGCCGAGCGGTAACACGGGCACTTACCAGTCCTCGCTCGCGCTGGTAGGCTCCTGGATGACGGCTTTGGCGCCATTGCGCACAGTAGCGGCGTCGCGATCGTTCCGCCCCGGACCCGGCGGCCTCTACGGGAAAGCTTGCGCCCTCGACAGGCGCGCTGGGAGCCGCAACGATGTTCTGGGGCCTCAGACGTGGGGCGGATGCTCATGACAGTCCGCGCCCAGCGCATCCGTACACCGCTATGGCGACAGTGACGGTGCTGCGCAGCAATTCGGCCGAGCTGCTCAGCGATCCGGCCGAGGTGATGCACCAAACGGTGTCAGAAGTTGCCCAGGGCATCATAGAGCGGCTGTTCACGACAGGCCTGGACCTGCGGAACGTGGTGCCGGCGGCCGGCAGCGAGCTCGCCGCTCAACGGCTGCGCGAGGCCATCGACCAGCTGGATGCGGTGATCAACGGGATCTTCGCGGCGATCCTCGACCACGAACAGGCTTCGCGGTGACCGGCGCCTTCGCCCGGCAAGATGATCGCTTCGGGCCAGCTGCCTGCTGACGGCCAGCGAAGGGGCGAGCCGGTTTTAGGGCTCAGGTTGCCAGGACCTCCGAGAGGTTGAAGCTCACCGGCTCCTCCAGCTGACCGAAACCGCACGAGCGCGGCTCACGGTCGGGGCGCCACCGGACGAACTGCGCGGTGTGCCGGAACCTGGTGCCCTCCATGTGCTCGTACCGGACCTCGGCCACCCGGTCTGGCCGTAGCGGGACGAAGGACAGGTCCTTGCCGCTGTTCCAGCGGCTGGCCTGCGCCTCGCGCGGATTGCGGACCTCCGGAACCCTGGCCGCCCAGTTCCACGGATGCTCATCGAAGCTGGTGACCAGCGGCTCCAGCTCGGTGAACAGCGCCCGGCGCTGCGCCATCGGGAAGGCGCCGACCACGCCGACGCTGGCAAGCCTGCCCGCGTCGTCATAGAGGCCGAGCAGCAGCGACCCGATGGCATCGGGGCCGCTCTTGTGCGGGCGGTAACCTGCCACCACGCAGTCGGCCGTGCGCTCGTGCTTGACCTTGAACATGACCCTCTTGTCTTGCTCGTACGTCCCGGTCAGCGGCTTGGCGACAATGCCGTCGAGCCCGGCGCCCTCGAACTGGCTGAACCATCGCGCGGCCAGTTCCCGGTCCCTGGTGACCGGCGTCAGATAGACCGGCGGCGCCGCGGCGGCCAGGGCGCCCTCGAGCGCGGCACGCCGCTCGGTGAACGCCCGGCCGGTGTAGTCGGTGCTGTCCAGGGCGAGCAGGTCGAAGGCGATGAAGGCGGCCGGGGTCTGCGCGGCCAGCAGCCGGACCCGGCTGTCAGCCGGGTGTACCCGCTGCAGCAGCGCCTCGAAGTCGAGCCTGCGGCCTGCCGCATCGGGAATGACGATCTCGCCGTCGACGACGCACCGCGCCGGCAAGTTGGCCAGCACCGCGTCGACGACCTCAGGGAAGTAGCGCGTCATTGGCCGCTCATTGCGGCTGCCGATCTCCACCTCGGGGCCGTCCCTGAAGATGACCGACCTGAAGCCATCCCATTTCGGCTCGAAGCTCAGCGAGCCGTCCGGTATCCCCTTGACAGCCTTGGCGAGCATCGGCGCCACTGGCGGCATAACCGGAAGATCCATGGTCCTCATCTTCCCTGCCCGGCCACCGGCCATCGGCCCGCTACCCGGAAATTACGTTCATCCGGAAGCCCGGCTGACGACCGACACTACTGCGCGCCGCCCAGTCCGCTTCGGGGCGGGCTGACGGCGGCGCGCGGCGGGAGCGGGAGAAAGCCGCTGGTCCGGGCGACGTACTCGGCGTAGCCCGGCCGCTGCGCCAGCCTGGCCTCGGTGATCGGCTTACCGCTCCCCGCCGCGAGCAGGTAGGTCATCAGCACGGGGGAGAAGATGGTGACAAGCCCGAGCCATGAGCCGCAGCTGACCAAGAACAGACCCCACCAGACGCACGCGTCGCCGAAGTAGTTGGGGTGCCTGGTGAAATGCCACAGCCCGCGGTCCATCACGGTGCCGCGGTTGGCCGGATTCCCCTTGAACCTGGCCAGCTGCCAGTCGCCGACCGATTCGAAGGCCAGCCCGCAGAGCCAGATCAGCCCGCCCGCGATGGCGGCGGCACCCAGCGGCCCCGGCGCGACCATGGCCGCCTGGACCGGTATCGAGATCAGCCAGATCAGGCCCGCCTGGGTCAGGTATACCTTGCGAAACGCATAAGCGGTGCGGCTTCCCGGTGCTTTAGCCAGCATCTCGTCGTAACGCGGATCCTCGCCGGCGCCGCGGCTGCGCCAGCCGATGTAAGCCGCCAGCCGAAGTCCCCAGATGGCCGTGAGCACGGTTATCAGCACCCGCCGGCCGGTGACCCCGTGGCCGCCCGACACGGCGAACGCCACCACGGCGACCAGCGCGAAACCCAGCCCCCAGACAGTGTCGATCACGCTGTGCCGCCCGGCGCGCAGCGCAACGGCGAGCGTCACCAGCATCGCCGCGATCATGGTCGCCGCGGTGGCCAGCAGGGTGAGGACCAGCGTCCCGGCGGTGCCGGTCATGACTTGATCGCGAGAATCTGGTGCACGCCCATCCGGCCTTCTTCGAAGGCCAGCGCGCCGCCGGCCAGGTAAAGCCGCCAGACCCGGGCGGACTGCGGCCCGATGATGGCAGTGACCTCCTCGAAACGCTGCTCCAGGTTGGCCAGCCAGGCGCGGATGGTCCTGGCGTACTGCAGCCGCATCGCGCGCACGCCGAGGACCTCGAGCCCGGCGCCTTCGAGCAGGCCGACCGTCTGGCCGACTGGCCGCATGTGCATGTCCGGGGCGATGTAAGCCTCGATGAACGCGCCGCCTCCCGGGGCGCGCCCGGCCCGGGACATCTGCTGGACCAGCAGGCGACCGCCCGGGCGCAGGCTGCTGGCCAGCAGCGCGCAGAAGGCCGGGTACTGCCCAGCGCCCACGTGCTCGCCCATCTCGATCGCAGCGGCCGCGTCGTGATCGCCGCCGGTGATCTCCCTGTAGTCCCTGACCTGCACATTGACCTGGCTTTCCAGGCCGAGTCCGGTCACCCGCCGGCCGGTGAAAGCCGCCTGTTCGCGAGACAGGGTCACCGCCGTAACCCGCGCGCCGTATTCGCGGGCGGCATGAATCGTCAGCGAGCCCCAGCCGCAGCCGACGTCAAGCAGGTGCATGCCGGGCCGCAGGCCCAGCTTGACGCAGATGCCGTCGAGCTTGTCGCGCTGGGCGTCGGCCAGCCGGTAACCGGCACCCGCGCGGGCCCAGTCAGCACCGGAGTAGGCCATGCTCGGATCGAGGATCAGCTGGTAGAACCCGGCAGGCACGTCATAGTGGTGGGCGATGACGGCCTGGTCGCGGCGTTTGCTGTGCAGCCGCCCCGATACCCGGGCCTGCGCTGCGGGCGGCTTCGGCGGCGGGCCGCCGATCCCGAGCTGCAGGGCCGCCCGCGCCGCCGCGGTCCAGGCGCTGACCGGCAGCCGGGCCGGCCCCGCCCGGCCCGGCCTCCGCCCGGCCCGGCCCCCCGGTCTCCCGTCAGCCCGGCCCCCCGGTCTCCCGTCATCCCGGCCTCCCGGCTGGCCCGCCACACGGCCCGCAGGCCCTCGGTCAGGTCACCGTCCACATCGAGCTCGCCGGTCACGTAGGCCTGGGCGATCCCTAGCTCACCCGGGTGCCACAGCATCCGGCGCAGTGCCTTCGGGGTGCGTAGCACCAGGACGGGCGCGCCGGCCGGGCCCGCCTCGCTGCCATCCCAGGCCCGGATCCGGACCGGCGGCTCGCCCCGGAAGAGCCGCTCGGCGACGGGCAGCAGCAGGCCAGCCGCGCCCGCACGGGGCCGCACCCGGGTAGTCATGCCGCATACCGTTCGGCACGGTCAGGGACCGCCCGGCCGCGGTCCCGGACCGCCCCCCCGACCCGGTCCGGGACCAGCAGGAACTGGGAGACATCCAGGTAGCCGGAGCGGAATCCCGCCTCCGCGTAGCTGAGATAGAGCAGCCACATCCGCCCGAAGACCTCGTCGAAGCCGAGCTGCGCCAGCTCGGATTGCCTGGCCAGTAGCCGTTCCCGCCAGATCCGCAGCGTCTGGCCGTAGTGGGCGCCGAAGCCGCGGCGGTCGGCCACGCGCAGCCTGGTGTGTGCGGCCAGGTTGTTCTCGATCGAGGTGACCGACGGGATCAGGCCGCCAGGGAAGATGTACTTCAGGATCCAGGTCTGCGTCCGGCGGGTGGCGAGCATCCGGTGGTGCGGCATGGTGATCGCCTGCAGGCCGATCCGGCCGTCAGGGGCAACCAGCCGGTCAAGGGTGGCGAAGTACTGCGGCCAGTAGCGTTCTGCGACTGCCTCGATCATCTCGACCGACAGGATGGCGTCGTAGTGGCCGCTCACCCTCCGGTAGTCCTGCAGTTCGACGCTCACCCGGTCGGCCAGTCCCGCCTCGCTGACTCGCCTGTTGGCCAGTTCGCGCTGCTCGGCGGAGATGGTGACGGTGCGTACCCGGGCGCCGCGCTGAGCGGCGCGGATCGCCAGCTCGCCCCAGCCGGTGCCGATCTCGAGCACGCTGGTGCCAGGGCCGACCCGGGTCAGGTCGAGCAGCCGGTCGATCTTGCGCCGCTGGGCCGCCGCCAGGTCCGCTTCGGCCGGCAGGCCGTGGGCGTCCTCCTCGAACAGCGCTGCCGAGTAGGTCATGGTCTCGTCAAGGAACAGCGCGAACAGCTCGTTCGACAGGTCGTAATGACGCTGGATATTGCGGCGGGCGCCGGTCTCGGACGCGTCCTCGTCCGGTGGCTGGCGCCGCACGTATGGGTGACGAAGCCATTGCAGTTGCCGCGGGACGAGGCTGTCTATCTGCCTGGCCAGCACGGTGAGCAAGCCCGTCAGGTCATCGGCGTCCCAGTCACCGGCCATGTAGGACTCGCCGAACCCGATCAGGCCGGCGGCACCGACCCGCTGGTAGAAGTCGCCCGGCCGGTGCATGGTCAGGACCGGCGCATCGCGGCCGCCGCCACCGAAGGGCCGGCCGGATGGCAGGGTCACGCGCAGCGGCAGCCTGCTCGCGATCCGGGCGAACAGAATCCTGGCGATGGCGCCGCGGACCGGCGATCTGGGCACGGCCGCGACGTCAGGCCACGTCACCGGGTCCACATCGAGTTGTCCGCTAGCGGCCCAGGTGCCCGGCCTGCCGGCCGGGCCTGGAGCGGAGCTGCGGGCCTGCAGGCCGACGTTCCGGCTCGCGTCGGAGTGCCCACCGCGCAGGTCAGTCGCGTGGCTCATTGGACTCCTTCCTGAGCGTGCTGTCGGGGCCTGGCCTGCGGGCGCAGGCCACGGGCGTAAAGCCGCAGGCCCTGCCAGCGGATCCGGCCGCTGACTACCGCGGTGGACCATGGGTGCCTGGCGGTTGCGCGGAGCAGGGCGGCGGTGCTGGCATGGGTGCGGGCGCCGCGCACCGACGCGACGAACGGATGGCCGTCACCGCGATCCAGCACGATGGTGAGCGCGAGACGCTGTCCCGGCTCGGGCAGCGTCATCTGGTAGCCGCCGTCTACCGGGTAGAACGGCGAGACGTAGAACTCCTTCGGCACGGCCGCGCGCCCCTCGCTGTCAGTACGCAGCAGGTAGCAGTGGCGCTGATGGTAGGTGTTGTGCACCTCGGCGATCACGCACGCCAGCGCCCCGTCCGGCCGGTGGCACCAGTAGACCGTCAGCGGGTTGAATACGTAGCCGAGCACCCGGGCGTTGGCGAGCATCAGGATCCGGCCGCCGTTCAGATCCACGCCGCGGCGGGCGAGAAAGCCGTCGACGTTGGCCCGGATGCTGTGGTGCGGATCGCCGAGATGGTCACCGGCGCGGAAGCTGGCTAGCGGCCTGAGCCATGGCGGCAGCTGGGGCAGGTCGTCCAGGTCGACCAGCCACTGGTAGCTGCGGTAGCCGAACGCGCTGCGCAGCGGGGCGGTGCGGACGTGGTTGATCCGGCACTCATAGAGCGCCGCGGAGCCCGCTACCACCGGCCCCCCAGGGACTCCGCCGCGGCCACGCCGGACCTGCAGCCGTCCTCGTGGAAGCCCCAGCCGTGATAGGCGCCCGCGTAGGCGGTCACCCCGTCATTCAGCTCAGGCAGCCTGCGCTGCGCGGCGACGGCGGCCGGGTCGTAGATCGGGTGCTCATAGTCCATCCTGGCGAGCACGTGCTCGTCGCGGATCTCACCGCCGCCATTGAGCGTGGCGATGTAATCGCGGCTGGCCGGCAGCCGCTGCAGCCGGTTCAGGTAGTAGCTGACCTGCACCTGGTCAGCCGGTGCCGCGCACGACGGCAGCGTGTAGTTCCAGGACGCGCGGACCGCCGGGCTCGCCGGGATCAGGTCCGGGTCGGTGTGCAGGATGGTGGCGTTACGGGAGTACCTGAACGCGCCGAGGACCGCCTTCTCGGCGGCGGTCGGCCCGGCGAGCAGCCGCAGCGCCTGATCGGGGTGAGTCGCGATCACGACGGCATCGAACTGGTCCGCGTGATCCCCGTCATACCGGATCTCGGCGCCGCCGGGAAACCGGCACACGCCGCGTACCCGGACGCCGGCCCGGACCGTCGACAGCTGCTTGGAGATCCGCTCGACATAGCTGCGGGACCCTCCGGCGACCGTCCGCCACGGCGGCGAGCCCGTGACCGACAGCAGCCCGTGATTGTCCAGGAACCTGAACAGGTACCTGGCCGGATAGCTCAGCGTGGTCCGCGGCGGGCATGACCACACCGCCGCGACGAACGGCATCGCGAAATGCGTGATGAAGTAGCGCGAGTAACCCCCGGCGGCCAGGAACTCGCCGAATGTCGGATTAGCGGCTGGGTCTTCGTTATAGCCGCTCTCGGCAAGCAGCCCGCGCGCGCTGCGGTGAAACCGGAGCACCTCGCCGAGCATCCTGATGTAGCGGCCCCGGCCATGCCGGACCCCGGCGGCAAGCCCGCGCGGGCCGCGCTGGCCCGCGTACTGCAGGCCACAACCGGCGCACCGGACCGACATGCTCATCTCCGATTCGGTAGTAGTCACGCCAAGTTCGGTAAACAGCTTGGTCAGCAGGGGATAGGTGCGTTCGTTGTGAACGATGAAGCCGGTGTCGACCGGCAGCTCCCGGCCATCCGCCAACGGAAGCAGATGGGTGTGGGCATGACCGCCGAGCCGGTCGCCAGCCTCGAACAGCGTTACGTCGTCGGTCCGTGCCAGCACATACCCGGCTGTCAGCCCGGCCACGCCGCTGCCGATCACGGCAATGCGGCGGCTGCTCATCCGGACCGGCGGCCAGCCCACGCCCGTGCTGCCGCGAGGCCCCTGCCCCAGGACATCCCCATATCCGGCATCGCGGCATCCCCTCCTGCACTCATGCCCCAGGTTCGGCGCGGGGCAAGGTCCTGGATTGGTGACGTGCGTCACATTCGCCCGGTGACTGCCTGGTGACTGCCTGGTGACTGCCCGGTGCAGCCCGGTGAAAGGCCGGTGAAGGCCCGGTGGCTGCGCCGCATCGCTGCCCGGGTGCCGCTGGCCCGCCCGGAAGATTTTCTTTGGTACTGACTGCGTAGTAACGTCCGGTTCGGCGCAACGTCAGCTTCGGAGCCTCTGGCCGGCCCCTCCAGTCGGTGCCGGCAGATGGTGCCTGCCCGGGCTGGGGCGGCCCGCAGCAGGCCCGCGGCAGGAAGGTCTCGGCGATGGCGAGGGAAACAGCGCCCGGCAACGCGACGGCGTGGTCTGACGGCCCGCCGATCACCGCGGTTGAGCAGCGCGGCATCGAGCATGTGCCCCGCGATAGCCGCTGGGGCAGGCCGAGCGGCCTGTTCTGGATGTGGGCCGGGGCAGTCTGGAACGTCGAGTTCCTCATCTACGGCTGCCTGGCGGTCCTCGTTTTCGGCCTGTCATTCGCCCAGGCCGTCGTGGTCATCCTGGTCGGCAATCTGTCCTACCTGCTCACCGGCCTGGCAAGCCTGCAGGGCCCGCAGGCGGGCACGACGACCTTCGCGATCAGCCGTGCCCCATTCGGGCCGAACGGCAACAGGATCCCGTCATTCTTCAATTGGGTGACCCAGGTCGGATTCGAGATCGAGGGGATCGCCCTGGTCGTCTTCGCGGCGATCGCTCTGTCGCTGCGCGCTGGCTTCGCCGCCGGTGCCCCCGCGAAGGTCATCTTCATTGTGGCCGCGGTGGCCGTCCAGGCGGTGCTGCCGCTGCTCGGGCATGCCGCCGTGGTCAAGGTGCTCAGGTGGCTTGCGATCCCGTTCGTGGTGCTCTTCGTGATCATGGCCGTTATCACGAGCTCGAAGGTCAAGCTGCACGCCGCGGGGCACGGCGCGGGGTGGGGCACGATGCTGGTCTTCCTCGCGCTGGTGATCGCAGCTGGCGGCCTGGGCTGGAGCGAGAACGGTAACGACTACTCCCGCTACCTGCCGCCCTGCACCAGCAAGCGGAACATCGTGCTTGCCGTCACCCTGGGCGCGGCCATCCCGTCCGCGCTGCTGGAGATCCTCGGCGCGGCGGTGGCCACCGGGGTGCCTGGAGCGACCACGATCACCGGGCTCACTCAGGGATTTCCCAGCTGGTTCATCGTGCCGTACCTGATCGTGGCCATGTTCCAGCTGTTCGCGATCAACACCCTCGACCTGTACTCCTCCGGCGTGACGCTGCAGAGCATGGTACCCCGCCTGCGGCGGCTGCAATGCGTGCTGATCGACACGGTGATCTGCGGCGCGTTCGTCGCCTACGCGGTCTTCTCCTCGCGGTTCTTCACGCTGCTGACGGATTTCCTGCTGTTCATCATCGTCTGGCTCGGCCCGTGGTGCGCGATCTACCTGGTGGACAGCTTGCTGCGCCGGAACCGCTACGATCACCTGGCGCTGCTCGACGAACGCGGCGGGCGCTACTACCGCAACGGGGGGGTGCACTGGCCGGGGATCATCGCTCTGGGGTGCGGCATGGTTGCCGCGGCGCTCTGGCTGAACGCTTACCCGCCTTACGTGTCGCCCCTGTCGAGCCGGATCGGCGATTCCGACCTCAGCGTCTTCCTCGGCCTGATCGTCGGCGGCGGCCTGTACTGGCTGCTCGCCCGCAACAAAGTTCGGGCGCAAGCGCGCGAGAATCGGACGCGATGACGGCCAGGCCGTTCGTCAGCTGGGGCGGGCGGGCGGGGCCGGGCGCTCAGGCGGACAGTTATGGCGCCGGATTACCGTAAGCGCCATTTGGCACCAAAAATGGCGCACTGTCTCGTGAGTTGCCCATTGCCTTAGCGGCCGGCCGTCGCTAGGGTCCCGGACAGAACCCCTGATGAGCGGGATTCTCGTTGCAAGGACGTACGAAGGAGGCACTTTCATGAAAGCTGCCCGATGGTGGGCACTTGTAGGGTCGCTGGGGCTGGCCGCAGCGGGCCTGGGGGCGATGGCTGGCCCGGCCGCCGCGAAGCCGACCCCGGTGCCGCCGCGTAAGGCGCTGCACGGGTCGGCCCCGCCCGCCGCGGCGCGCAAGCACCCAGCCGGGGGTGTCGCAGCGGCGAGCTCGGTCAGCTTCGACCTGGTGCTGTCGCTGCGCAACGCCTCGGGCGCGCAGGCGTTCCTCCGCGAGGTCTCGAGCCCGGGCTCGGCGCTGTACCACCACTACCTGACCGATGCGCAGTGGGAGTCCCGGTTCGCGCCGACCAAGGCCACCGTCGCACGGGCGCAGGCCTGGCTTCGCAGCGAAGGCCTCACCGTCGTTTCGGTTCCCAAGGACCGCCTTTTCGTGGCCGCCGGCGGATCGGTGAGCAGCGTCGAGCACGCATTCGGCGTGAAGCTCGGCTACTACAAGGTGAACGGCCAGAAGGTACGGCTCGCTAACGGTACGCTGACCGTGCCATCATCGGTCGCCGGCATCGTCTCGGGCGCCGTCGGCGTCAGCCAGTACCAGGCCAGGCCAGGCCTCGCCCAGGCGAGCGCGGCTCCGGCCCGCCCGGCGGCCGGGGCGGCCCAGGAGCCCGCGCCGCCGGCGGGGTTCCGCAACCCGCAGCCGTGCTCCGCGTACTGGGGTCAGAAGACCGACACCAAGGACGCGGGCTCCCTCTACGCGCCCTACACCCATCCGCTGCCCTATGACATCTGCGGCTACAAGCCTGCTCAGCTCAGAGGTGCTTACGGACTGGCCGGGTCGGTGGCCTCGGGCACTAACGGCAAGGGCGTGGCCATAGCGATCGTCGACGCGTACGACTCGCCAACCCTGCTGCATGATGCGCAGCACTACTTCAAGCTGAACGACCCGTCCCACCCGCTGTCGTCGGGCCAGTTCGCCAACCTGGCGCCGTCGACCGTCGACGACCAGGCTGAGTGCGACGGCAGCGACTGGTACTCGGAGCAGGCTCTCGACGTGGAGTCCTCGCACTCGATGGCGCCCGGAGCGGACATCCAGTTCGTCGGGGCGCAGGACTGTCTCGACTCGAGCCTCCTGGCGGCGCTGCAGACGGCGGTCACCAGCGGCGCCTCCGTCGTGAGCGACTCGTGGGGTGACTCCGCGGGTGACCTCCTCACCGACGCGGCCACGAAGACCGCGTTCGACAACACCTTCATGCTCGCGGGCGCCACCGGCGTCAGCGTCCTGTTCTCCAGCGGTGACGCCGGTGACAACTTCGCCGACTTCGGGCTGACGTCCCCGGACTACCCGGCATCCAGCCCGTTCGTGACCGCGGTCGGCGGGACCACTCTCGAAGTGAACTCCAAGAACGCCCGTCAGGCCGAGTACGGCTGGTCAACGGCCAAGCAGACGCTCTGCACGGGCACGACCACGTCCTGCTCCACCACGAGCCCGTCAGGCGCTCTGGCCTGGCAGGCCGGCGGCGGCGGCGGAACGAGCTACAACTACCTGGAGCCCTACTACCAGGTGCCGGTCGTGCCGAGTGCCCTCACACTGCGCAACGAGGCGCTCTTCGGGCCGCAGCCGTTGCGCGTCATCCCGGACATCTCGATGGACGCTGACGCCCAGAGCGGGATGCTCATCGGCCTGACCCAGACGTTCCCCGACGGCGTCTACTACGGCCAGTTCAAGGAAGGCGGAACGAGCCTCGCCTCCCCGCTGCTGGCCGGCGTGACCGCGGACGCCGTCCAGGCCGCGGGCACGCCGTTCGGCCTCCTGAACCCGGTGCTCTACAAGGCCTCGACGCAGACCCCGGCGGCGTTCAACGACATCCTGTCGCCGGCCAGCCCGGATTCGACGGCCGTGGTCCGGGTCGACTACGCGAACACGGTCGACTCCTCGAGCGGGTACATCGTGAGCCTCCGGGCGATCGATTACGCGGGACCCGAGACCTACTGCGACGGCACGGGCAATTGCGCGACGCGTAATGTCACCCTTACCACCGCTCCGGGCTTTGACGGCCTGACCGGGCTCGGAACGGCCGGCCGGAGATTCATCGCCGCGCTCTCGAGATTCTGATCCGCTCGTGTGGCGGGGGCGCCCGGGAATCCCCGGGCGCCCCCGCCACCAGCGCGACCGCTGGGCGGCTGCCGTCGCGTCGCCGAGATGCGCGGCCAGGGCTAGCGCACCACCGACCGATCCGGGCACTGCGTACAGCACTCCGGTCGGCAGATGACACGGAGCCAGCGCGCTCGTCACCTTGTCCTCGGGCCGAGCGAGCCAGGGCCTAATGTCCCGCAGGTGGGAGGATGAGGTCCGAGGAGCTAATCGTGGACTTTATTCAGCCAGCCACCTGGGCGGAAGCGCTGGCCGCCAAGGCAGCGAGGCCGGCGGCGCTGCCGCTGGCCGGCGGCACCGACGTGATGGTCGAGCTCAACTTTGACGCGCGCAGGCCGGACGCGCTGCTCGATCTCACCCGGATTCCAGAGCTGACGCACTGGGCCGCCGCCGACGGCCAGATCCGGCTGGGCGCTGGCGTGACCTACGCGCAGCTCATCGACGAACTCGGCGGTCTGCTGCCCGGCCTCGCGATGGCCGCCCGCACCGTCGGCTCGCCGCAGATCCGCAATCGCGGCACCGTCGGCGGTAACCTCGGCTCCGCTTCGCCAGCCGGGGATTGCCATCCGCCGCTGCTTGCGGCCGGAGCCCTGATCGAGGTGGCCTCGGTGCGCGGAACGAGAGTGCTAGCCGCGGACGATTTCTATACCGGCGTGAAGCGCTGTGCGCTGGCCCCCGACGAGCTGATCGCGGCAGTGCTGATCCCGCCCGCGGCAGGTCCCCAGCAGTTCAGCAAGATCGGGACCCGCAATGCGATGGTGATAGCCGTCGCCGCGTTCAGCATCGGTCTTGATCCCGTAAGCAGGACGGTCGGGACGGGCATCGGATCGGCGGCGCCGACCCCGCGGCGGGCCCCCGATGCCGAGCGGTTCCTGGCCAGCGCACTGGACGAGGCGGGCCTGTGGGAGTCCGGGGGCGAGTTGCCCGAGCCGGTCGCCATCCAGTTCGCCGAGCTGGTCAAGGCCGCGGCGGAGCCCATCGACGACGTCCGCGGCAGCGCCGCCTACCGGCTGCACGCACTCGCGGTGATGGCCCGCAGGACGCTGGCGTGGGCCTGGCGGGACTACCGTGCCGGTGGCCAGCGGGCCGGAAGGAGCTGATCAGTGCGGATCACGGCGACCGTCAACGGCGCGGCCAGGCAGGCCGATGATGTCTGGGAAGGCGAGAGCCTGCTGTATGTGCTGCGGGAGCGGATGGGGCTGCCGGGCTCCAAGAACGCCTGCGAGCAGGGCGAGTGCGGGTCCTGCACGGTGTATCTCGACGACCTGCCGGTATGTGCCTGCCTGGTGGCGGCCGGCCAGGCGGAGGGCCGCAGCATCGTCACGGTTGAGGGGCTGGCCGACGGAGCGAAACTGCACCCGTTGCAGGAAGCGTTCGTGGCGGCCGGAGCGGTGCAGTGCGGGTTCTGCACGCCTGGCCTGCTGGTAGCCGCGCATGACCTGCTGCGCAGGCGCGGCCGGCCGTCTACGGCGGAGGTCCGTGAGGCGCTGGCGGGCAATCTGTGCAGGTGCACGGGGTACGAGCAGATCCTCGCGGCGGTCGCGCTGGCGGCGGAGAGCCTGGCGGCGGAGGGCCTGGCGGCGGAGGGCCTGGCGGCGGAGAACAGGGAGAACAGGGAGGGCAGGCAGCGGTGACCGTTCTCGTGCTCAACGGATGTCACGTGGTGACCATGAACACCGGCCGCGATGAGCACGCCAGCGGGTACGTCGCCATTGACGGCAACCGGATCGTGGGCGCCGGCGCCGGACCGGCGCCGGCCAGCCTGGCCGGCGCCAGGCAGCTCGACGCCAGCGGCTGCCTGGCGACGCCGGGCCTGATCAACGCCCACCACCACCTGTACCAGTGGGCGACCAGGGGACGGGCGGTGGACGCCACCCTGTTCGACTGGCTGACCGAGCTCTACCCGGTCTGGGCGGGCATCGACGAGGAGATCGTCGCGGCGGCGGCGACGGCCGCGCTGGCCTGGCTGGCCAGGACCGGCTGCACCACCACGATGGACCACCACTACCTGTTCCCGGCAGGTGCCGGAGACCTGCTGGGCGCCACCATCGAGGCCGCGCGCGACGTGGGCCTGCGGTTTCATCCGACCCGCGGCTCGATGGATCTCGGTGCCAGCGCGGGCGGGCTGCCACCAGACGACGTCGTGGAGGACCGGGATACCATCATGGCCGCCACCCAGGCGGCGATCGACAAGCACCACGACCCGTCGCCCGGATCGATGCTCCGGGTCGGTGTCGCGCCCTGCTCGCCGTTCTCGGTCACCCGCGGGCTGCTCGCCGATGCGGCCGAGCTGGCCAGGAGCCGGGGAGTCCGGCTGCACACCCACATCGCCGAGACAGCCGATGAGGACGACTACTGCGCAGAGCATTTTGGCTGCACGCCGATCGAGTACCTGGACTCGCTCGGCTGGCTGGGCAGCGATGTGTGGCTGGCGCACGCCGTGCACCTGGGCGATGCGGCCATCGCCAGGCTCGCCGCGACCGGCACCGGCGTCGCGCACTGCCCGTCGTCGAATGCCCGGCTCGGCTCGGGTATCTGCAGGTCCCGCGCGCTGCTCGAGGCCGGCGTGCCGGTCGGGCTCGGCGTGGACGGCGCCGCGTCCAACGAGGAGACCTCGCTGATCGGCGAGGTCAGGGCCGCCACGCGGTTCGCGAGGGCGGTGGGCGGCCCGCGGGCGATGGGCGTCAGGGATGCGCTGGAGCTGGCCACCCGCGGGGGTGCCAGGCTGCTCGGCCGGGAGGCCGAGATCGGCTCGCTGGAGCCTGGCAAGCTGGCCGATGTCGCGCTCTGGCGGCTGGACACGCTGCCGCACGCGGACATCGCCGACCCGGTAGCCGCGCTCGTGCTCGGCCCGCGCCCCCCGCTTGAGCTGCTGCTGGTAAACGGGCAGCAGGTGGTGTCTCGTGATCGGGTGCTGACCGTCGACGAGCACCAGGCCGCCGCCGCGGCCCGCCGGGCCGCCGTCGCCCTGGCGGCGAAGCGCTGATGCGCCGCAGCGAGGCGCTCACCACGGCCCTAGTCCCCGCCACGGTCCCGGGCCCCGCGTCGGCGGGCGAGGCGCCCGCCACGTTCCCGGGCACCGCGCCGGCCGGGCTAAGGGAGCCGGTGGCAGGTGGCATCGGCGCCAGCCCGCGGCGGCCGGACGGCACGCCGAAGGTGACCGGGCAGTTCGCGTACGGCAGCGACCTCTTCGCGCAGGACATGATCTGGGGCGTCACGCTGCGCAGCCCGCACCCCTACGCGAAAATCGAGTCCATCGACATCGGGCCTGCGCTGGCCACAGCGGGCGTCTTCGCGGTGCTGACGCACGCGGACGTCCCCGGTGCCAATCGCTGCGGGCTCGAACACGCCGACCAGCCGGTCCTCGCCGCCGACGTGGTCCGCTACCAGGGCGAACCTGTCGCCCTGGTAGCAGCAGACCACCCCGAGATAGCCCGCCGGGCGGCCAAGAAGATCATCGTCAGCTACCAGGCCCTCCAGCCGGTCACCGACGCGGTGGCCGCGCTCGGCCCGGCCGCACCCCGGCTGCATCCAGGCGGCAACCTGGTCCGCCATCTCAAGATCCGCAAGGGCAGCCCGGCGCCTGCCGCCCCGGTGGTCGTCACCGGCGAGTACACGGTCGGGATGCAGGATCAGGCGTTCCTCGGCCCGGAAGCGGGGCTCGCGATTCCCGACGGCCAGGGCGGGGTCGACCTCTACGTGGCCACCCAGTGGCTGCATGCCGACCAGCGGCAGATCTGCACCGCGCTAGGGCTGCCGCCTGACCAGGTGAGGCTGGTGCTGGCCGGGGTCGGCGGGGCCTTCGGCGGCCGCGAGGACCTGTCCATGCACGTGCACGCGTGCATGCTGGCGCTGCGGACAGGCAAGCCAGTGAAGATGGTCTATAACCGGGAGGAATCCTTCTTCGGGCACGTGCACCGGCATCCGGCGGTGCTGCGGTACGAGCACGGCGCGGACCGGGACGGAACCCTGGTCTACGTCCGGGCGGAAATCTACCTCGACGGCGGGGCGTACGCCTCAAGCACGTCGGCGGTGGTCGGCAACGCGGGCACGATGGGGATCGGCCCGTACGTCGTGCCCAGCGTGCACGTCGACTGCTACGGCGTGTACACCAACAACCCGCCGTGCGGCGCGATGCGCGGTTTCGGCTCGGTCCAGGCCGCCTTCGGTTACGAGGCGCAGATGGACAAGCTGGCGGCCGCACTCGGGATGGACCAGGTGGAGCTGCGCTGCAGGAACGGGATGAGCCTGGGCTGCGAGGCGCCGACCGGGCAGATCGTGGACAGCCCGGCCCCGGTGGCCGAGCTGCTCCGCCGCCTGCAGGCGATGCCGCTGCCGGCCGGGCGCCCGGCTGAAGGTCATGACCTGCGGGAGCTGCCGGGCGGGGTGTCGAACACCACGCACGGTGAGGGCGTGGCCCGCGGCATCGGATATGCGGTCGCATACAAGAACGTCGGGTTCTCCGAGGGTTTCGATGACTATTCCACCGCCAGGGTCCGGCTGCAGGCGATCGCGGGCGAGCCGGTCGCGACGGTGCACACCGCGGCTGCCGAGGTCGGCCAGGGACTGGTCACGATCGAGCAGCAGATCTGCCGCACCGAGCTGGGCGTGGACCAGGTGCTGGTCAGCCCTAAGGACACCGGAGTCGGCTCGGCGGGCTCCACGTCGGCATCCCGGCAGACCTACGTGACAGGCGGTGCGGTGCGGGCCGCCTGCGAACTCATCCGCGAGCGCGTCATCGGCCTGGCTGAGCGCGGCCTGGGCCGGACCGTCGCCGGGCTGACGCTGGCCGGCGGCTGGGTGGTAGCGTCCGGCGGCGAGCGGCTGGCCGCGATCGCCGAGCTGATCGGCGCCGAGGTCATCGAGGAAACGGTGCAGTGGCGGCACCGGCCGACCCGGCCCGTCGACCCGGAGACCGGCCAGGGCTTCGCGCACGTCCAGTACGCGTTCGCCGCGCACCGCGCCGTGGTCGACGTCGATACCGAGCTCGGACTGGTCAAGGTGGTCGAGCTGGCCTGCGCGCAGGATGTCGGCAAGGCCATCAACCCGCAGGCGGTACTCGGCCAGATCCATGGCGGCACGGCCCAGGGCCTTGGCCTGGCGATCATGGAAGAGATCCAGGTAGCCGGCGGGGTGATCAGGAATCCGTCGTTTACCGACTACCTCATTCCCACCATCCTCGACATGCCGCCGATGCGGGTCGAGCTGCTTGAGTACCCGGACCTGAACGCGCCCTACGGCCTCCGCGGTGTCGGTGAGCCGCCGACGATCTCGTCCGGCCCGGCCGTGGCAGCCGCGATCCGCGCGGCCACCGGGCTCGATCTCGCGCGGGTCCCGGTAAGGCCAGAACATATAACGGGCACCGGGTGAGCACCCGCACGCCCAGCCCAGCCGCCCGGCCGCCAGAACCGGCCGGCCAGCCAGCCGGGCGCTCTCGTCGGCCGGATGGGATGGCCGGGGCCTTCGCGGCGCGCCGGTAGCTGTTGCGCCGGCGGAACGGATGTCCTGGCTTAGACCAGGCGAATGATGACAGGCGCGCTGATAACATCCCGATTCAGGCTCAGCAGGGGGTGCCATGACACCAGGGCAGTATGACTTCGTCATCATCGGCGGTGGCTCGGCAGGCTGCGCGCTCGCCAACCGCCTGTCGGCTGACCCGTCGCACCGCGTGCTGGTCCTGGAGGCGGGGCGGCCTGACTATCCCTGGGACGTGTTCATCCACATGCCGGCCGCCCTGACCTTCCCGATCGGCAGCCGCTTTTACGACTGGAAGTATGAGTCGGAGCCGGAGCCGTTCATGAACGGGCGCCGGATCTACCACGCCAGGGGCAAGGTGCTCGGCGGCTCGAGCAGCATCAACGGCATGATCTTCCAGCGCGGCAACCCGCTGGATTACCAGCGCTGGGCCGCCGACCCGGGGATGGCAGCCTGGGACTACGCGCATTGCCTGCCGTACTTCAAGCGGATGGAGAACTGCCTGGCCGGCGGGGACGAGTACCGCGGCACCGACGGCCCGCTCGTGCTGGAGCGCGGGCCCGCTACCAGTCCGCTGTTCACGGCGTTCTTCGCGGCGGTCCAGGAGGCTGGCTACTCGCTGACCGGCGACGTGAACGGCTACCGGCAGGAGGGCTTCGCGCCCTTCGACAGGAACATCCACCGTGGCAGGCGGCTGTCCGCCGCCCGGGCCTACCTGCACCCGGTGATGCGGCGCCCGAACCTGACCGTCGCCACCCGGGTCTTCGTGACGAAGGTCCTCTTCGATGGCACCAGGGCCGTCGGCGTGGAGTTCACCCGCGGCAACAGCCAGCAGCGGGTAAGGGCCGGGGAGGTCATCCTGTGCGGTGGCGCCATCAGCTCCCCGCAGCTGCTCCAGCTCTCCGGGGTGGGCAGCGCGGGCCTGCTCGCGTCCCGGGGCATCGGGGTGGTCGCTGACCTGCCGGGCGTTGGCGAGAACCTCCAGGATCACCTCGAGGTCTACGTGCAGTGCGCCGCGAAACTGCCGGTTTCGGTGGCGCCTGCCCTGAAATGGCGGAACCGGCCGATCGTCGGCGCCAGGTGGCTCTTCCTGCGCGGCGGCCCGGGCGCGACCAACCACTTCGAGGGCGGCGGGTTCGCCAGGAGCAACGACGAGGTGGCCTACCCGAACCTGATGTTCCACTTCCTGCCGATCGCGATCCGCTATGACGGTTCCGCGCCGGCCGGCGGCCATGGCTACCAGGTGCACATCGGGCCGATGTACTCAGACTCCAGGGGGTCAGTGCGGATCACGTCGGCTGATCCGGCCGTGCATCCCGCGCTGCGGTTCAACTATCTGTCCACTGACCAGGACCGCCGGGAGTGGCCGGAGGCGATCCGCGTCGCGCGCCGGATACTGAACCAGCCGGCTTTCGACAGGTTCAACGGCGGGGAGCTGTCGCCCGGGCCCGAGGTGGCGACAGATGAGCAGATCCTGGACTGGGTGGCCCGCGACGGTGAGACCGCACTGCACCCGTCGTGCACCTGCAAGATGGGCACCGGCGAGCTGTCGGTGGTCGATCCGGCCACCATGCGGGTCCACGGGCTGGACGGCCTCCGGGTGGTGGATGCGTCGGTGATGCCGTACGTCACGAACGCCAATATTTACGCGCCGGTGATGATGGTCGCCGAGAAGTCCGCCGACCTGATCCTCGGCAATACTCCGCTGCCGCCATCGACGGCCGAGTTCTATCAGCACGCCAGGGACGCGGCCCGCTCCGCACCGGGCCGATGACGGAGTCCGGCGCACCGGATCCGCGCGACCCGCGCGATATGGGCGACCCGCGCGATCCTCGTGGCCTCAGGGCCGACGCGCCGCTGCTCGATGCCTGGCTCCGGTCCACCGCGCAAGCCGAGGCCGGCAAGCTGACGCCGATGAGCGTGCCCGGGCACAAGCAGCGCCTGGATCTGGTAGGCACCGTGGTGGCGGGCGACGCTCCGCTGTACGGCGGGCTCGACTCCATCAAGCACGCCGACGTGCTGCGGGCCGAAGGGGAGCGGCTGGCCGCTCAGCTATGGGGTGCCGACTGGTGCCGTTTCTCCGTCGCCGGGTCTACCCACGGCAACCAGGCGCTGGCCCTGGCCATCGGCTCGCCGGGCCAGGAAGTGATCATCACCCGCACGCTGCACCGCTCGCTGCTGCTCGGCCTGGTGCTCGCCGGACTGCGCCCGGTCTGGGTGCGGCCAGCGGTCGACCCGGCTTCCGGCCTGCCCGCCGCGGTGGCTGTCGACACCGTCCGGGCCGCGCTCGCCGCCCACCCGGACGCCTGCGCCGTGTACCTCGGCGAGCCGTCGTACGTCGGGACGACCGGCGACCTGGCCGGCCAGGCGGCGGCGGCCCACGAGGCCGGCGTTCCGCTGGTCGTCGACGCTGCCTGGGCAGCGCACCTCGGCTTCCATCCCGACCTGCCGCCGCACGCGCTGGCCGCCGGCGCCGACGCGATGGTGACCAGCGCGCACAAGGCGCTGCCCGCCTACACCCAGGGCGCGCTGGTGCTCGCGCGGACCGGCCTGCTGGACGCCGCCCGGCTGGACCGGGCGTTCGAGGCCACCCATACGACCAGCCCGGCGGGATCCATCATGGCGAGCATCGACGCGGCGCGGGCGCTGCTGGCCAGGGACGGGAAGGAACTGTGCGGCCGGCTGATACAGGCGGTGGCCGCCGCGAGACGGCGGCTCCGCCAGGTTCCCGGGGTGGACGTCCTGGATGGTCCGGGCGTCGAGCCGACCAAGCTGGTGGTGCTGCTGGCAGGCACCGGGGCGAGCGGGTACGCGATAGAGACCGACCTGGTCGCGCGCGGGATGCCGGTGGAGATGGCCGACCGGGACACAATGGTGCCGATCCCCGTGATCGCCGACCACGAGGACCAGGTCGCTCGCTTCACCGAAGAGCTCGCGGCCGCGATCGAGCGGCACCGCGGCGCGCCGCGCCGGCCGGTTGCGGCCGCGGCCTGGACGGTGCTCCCCGAGACGGTGCTATCGCCCAGGGAGGCGTTCTTCGCGCGGAACGAGACCGTCGGCGCCGATGTGGCCGTCGGGCGGATCAGCGCTGAGCTGATCGCGCCCTACCCGCCCGGCGTCCCGGTGCTCGCCCCCGGTGAGCGGGTCACCAGCGCCGCCATCGACGCGCTCCGCGAGGTGCAGGCCGACGGGGGCCGGATCGCGTACGCCGCCGATCCCAGCCTGGCGACCCTCCAGGTGATCGCCCGGCAGTGACGGCCCCTTCAGCGTCAGCCGGCGCAGGTCCCGCCGTGGCTCGACTGTGCGCATGTGGGCAGCCTTTCGCTGGCCCGGCCGGGTCCTGGACGCCCGCCGGCATGATCGTGGTTGATCGGTGGGGCCCGGGCACCCCCTTACAACCGTGATCATGGGACCCGGCGAGGCAGTCGTCAGGACCCGGCGAGGCAGTCGTCAGGACCCGGCGAGGCAGTCGTCAGGACCCGGCGAGGCAGTCGTCAGGACCCGGCGAGGCAGTCGTCAGGACCCGGCGAGGCAGTCGGTCAGGACCCGGCGAGGCAGTCGGCCAGGACTAGAGGTGTATGTCGCCCGGAGTGGCTGATCTGCGTTCGGCTTCGGCGGCCTGGACGGCGCTGGTGATCTCGATAAGCAGTGTGTCGGCCCGCCCCGGGCGGTCGTCACCCGGCAACGCGGCAAGGTTGATCGAGACCAGCACCGCGGCGGCGCGGGCACCCGCCTGTGCCAGCAGGGCAGCGGTGATGGCGTCGCCGCGCAGTCTGGGGTTGCCATCGACGGCGAGCCGGGCGGCGAGCCGGGCAGTCTGCGCGGCGATCTCGACCACCTCCATCGGGATGGTGGCCGCCTCAGACAACGCGGCGTCGATCCGCTGCCGCCGGCGCTCGGCGACCGGGCGCCCGGGCATCGCTGGTTGCGCCGGGGTCCTCGCCGGCCTCATCGCGTAGGGCGGCGACAACGTCCCGGTATGACTCGGCATCGGCCTGCACGAGCGATTCGGCTGAGCTGCGCAGGTGCTCCGCCTCGGTCACCAGGAACTCGATGTCGAGCGCGGGCAGCTGCTGCGCCGACAGGCGGGCCGCCATTGCGCACAGGCTCGCCCCGAGGGCGACGGTGAGGGCCGCGGCGCTGCCGCCGCCCGGCGCGGCGTGGCCAGCCGACAGCATGCCAAGGAACGCGCCGAGCGTCTGGTCAAGGTAACGGGGCGGCCCGGGATCCGGGCCGCCCAGCGGGCCGCCCTGCCGGTCGTCCTGCGGGTCGCCCGGCCGGTCATTCTGCGGGTCGTCCGGCCGGTCATCCTGCGGGTCGTCCGGTCGGTCATTCTGCGGGCCGTTCAGCGGGTCGTCCGGCGAGGTCGTTCAGCGGGTCGTTTAGCGGGTCGTCCGGTGAGTTATCAGGAGAGACCGACAACCTGGCCATCCTCATCGATGTCGATCCGCTCCGCGGCTGAGTGCGAGGACAGGCCCGGCATGGTCCGCATATCACCGCAGATCGGGTAGATGAACCCGGCGCCGACCGAGGCACGGACCTCGCGCACCGGCAGCCGCCAGCCGGTCGGGGCGCCCTTCAGCGCCGGGTCGAAGGACAATGACAGCGGCGTCTTGGCCACGCAGATTGGCAGGCTGCCGAAACCGTTGCGCTCGTAGCTGTCCAGCTGCTTGGCGGCAGCGGGCAGGTAGTCGACGCCGTCGGCACCGTAGACGCGAGTGGCGATTGTCTCGATCTTTTCCCGCAGCGAGGCCTCGCTAGGGTAGAGGAACTGGAAGTCGACCGGCTCCTCGGCCGCCTTGGCAACTGCCTCGGCGAGCTCGACGGCGCCGCGCCCGCCGTCGGCGAAGTTGGTGCAGACGGCCGAGCGGATCCCCATCGAGTCGGCGATCTGGCGGATGGCCGCGTGCTCAGACGGGAAATCCTCCGGCATCGCGTTGATCGCGATGACCGGCGTGACGCCGTGCATGCGGACGTTGTCGACATGCTTGCGCAGGTTGGCGGCGCCAGCCAGGACCTCGTCCGGGTTGCAGGCGAGCATGGCGTCGGGCAGCGGCCTGCCCGCCACGACGTGATGACGGCCGGAGTGCGTCTTGAGCGCCCGCACGGTGGTGACGACCACGGCCGCGTCAGGTTTGAGCCCGGACACCCGGCACTTGATGTTGAAGAAGCGTTCGGCGCCCATGTCGGCACCGAAACCGGCCTCAGTGATCAGGAAGTCCCCGGAGTGGATGCCGATCAGGTCGGCGACGACCGAGGAGTTGCCGTGCGCGATGTTGCCGAACGGGCCCGCGTGCACCAGGACGGGCGTGTTCTCCAGCGTCTGCAGCAGGTTCGGCTTGATAGCGTCCCGCATGATCACGGTCATCGCGCCTGCCGCCTTGAGCTGCTCCGCGGTGACCGGCTCGCCCGCGGATGTGTAGCCCACCACGATCCGGCCGAGCCTGGCCCGCATGTCTTGAAGCGAGACCGACAGCGCAAGCACGGCCATCACCTCTGAGGCGGCCGTGATGTCGAAGCCGGTCTGTCGCGGCACCCCGTCCGCCTTGGCGCCGAGGCCGATGACGATATTCCGCAGCGCCCGGTCGTTCACGTCGAGGACCCGGCGCCAGGTGATGTTGTGCAGGTCCAGGCCTATCGCATTGCCCATGTGCAGGTGGTTATCGAGCATGGCGGACAGCATGTTGTGCGCCGCGGTGACGGCGTGCATGTCGCCGGTCAGGTGCAGGTTGAGCGCCTCGAAAGGGACCACCTGACTGTAGCCGCCGCCGGCCGCGCCGCCCTTGATCCCGAAGGTCGGGCCCATCGAGCCCTGCCGGATCGCGATGGTCGCGCGCTTCCCTATGTGGTGCATCGCCTGGCCAAGGCCCACGGTGGTGGTGGTCTTGCCCTCCCCGAACGGCGTTGGCGTGACCGCGGTCACGACAACGTACTTGGCGCGGGGCTGGTCGGCGAGCGCCGATATGGCGGCCAGATCGATCTTTGCTATGTGCTCGCCGTATGGCTCAAGCAGCCCGGGTCCAAGCCCGATCTCCGCGGCGATCTCGGCGATCGGCTTGAGCTTCGCATGCCTGGCGATCTCCAGCGCGGTTGGCATTCCCATTTCAATCATCGCCGCCTTTCTTGCGGTATCTCGGGGCGGGATAGAGCACTGTCTTGGGTTCGGAGAACGTCTCCATCGGGAACCGCCCGCCGACCCGGCCCCGGCCGCTGACGCTGCCTGCGCGGCCGCCGAACGGCAGGTGGGATTCCCACAGGTTGGTCGACGCGTTGATGTTGACCCAGCCGGCCCTGGCCTGCTCCGCGAAGGCCAGCCCGCGCTCCAGGTCTGCCGTGAAGACCGCGGCGGTCAGCCCGAACGGGGACGCGTTGGTCAGCTCAAGGGCCTCCTCCGCTGAGCGAACTGTGACGACCGGCACCACCGGCCCGAACGTCTCCTCCTGCTCGATCACCATCCCCGGCAGGACGCCGTCGAGCACGGTTGGCTGCGCGTACAGCTCTGTCGGCAACCCGGTGGCCGCCCGCCCCCGCCGCCCGCCGCAGCAGATCCGCGCGCCGCCTGCGACGGCGTCATGCAGGTGCCTGTCGAACTTGGCCGCGGTGGCCTCGTTGTTCAGCGGCCCCATCGTGGTCTGCGGATCAAACGGATCCCCCAGCCTGACCCGGTCCCCGGTCGCCGTGACCACCCGCTCGACAAACTCATCGCGGACGCCCGCATGAACCAGGAAGCGCTCGCCTGCCGTGCAGCTCTGCCCCGCGCACAGGTAGGCGGCCTCAAGCGCGGCATCGGTGGCCAGCTCAAGGTCGGCGTCGTCCAGGATCACCATGGGGCCGTTGCCGCCGAGTTCAAGCAGCTGCGTCTTGCCGGCTGCCCGCGCAGCTACGCTCGCGCCGGTTGCCACTGAGCCGACGAAGCCGACGCCTGCCACGCCAGGGTGACCGACCAGCGCGTCCCCGACCACCGGGCCCGGGCCGGGGATGAAGTTGAACACGCCGGCCTGCAGGCCGGCCTCCGCGATGACCTCGGCCAGGACCGCGCAGCACGCAGTCGTGGTCGGCGCGGGCACCCACACGATCACGTTGCCCGCCGCTATCGCGGGCGCGAACAGCTCGGCGCCCATCGTGTACGGCCAGTTCCACGGGGACACCACGCCGACCACGCCGAGCGGGACCCGCGTGCTCAGCACCCGGCGGTCCGCCGACGTGGACGCGGGCAGCGCGCCCTCGCGGCGCTTGGCGTCCTCGCCGGCCATTCTGAAGTACTCGGCCAGCTCGTCGACCTCATCGAAAGCCTCGGCGACCAGCGGCTTGCCTTGATCTTCGGTGAGCGCGTGGGCTAGCTCGTCGCGCCGCTGCCCGATCCGGGTGACGATCTGGCCGCACCAGGCCGCCCGGTCGAAGGCCGAGGTGGCGGCCCAGGCTGGCCAGGCCGCGGTGGCCGCCGTGACGGCTGCATCAACATCGGCCGGATCGGCCACTGCAAGCTCGGCAAACCCTTCGCCAGAGGACGGACTCGTCGCGACCGCGGTGCCGGCGCCGCCGGGCCGCCAATTGCCGTCGATATACAGCAGGTGCTCGCGCACGCTCCTCGCCTCTTCTTTGGGGTCTGGCCGTGGTGCTGGGGTCTGGCGGTGGTGCTGGGGTCTGGCCGGTGGTGCTGGGGTCTGGCGGTGGTGCTGGGGTCTGGCGGTGGTAGGGGGCGGGCCGGTCTAGGAGGTCGCGCAGAGCCTTCCTAGCTCGTCCAGGTTCTCCGGCTGCATCCGGTAGCCGGGCCCGGAGACCGACAACGCCCCGACGCAGGTCCCAGACGCGTCGAAGACCGGTGCGGCTACCGCCACCAGCCCGTCCTCGAGTTCGGCAACCGCCGTAGCGTACCCGTCGCGGCGGACCGCTGCCAGCTCGGCGGCGAGCGCGTCGTGGCTGGTGACGGTGTGCTCGGTGTACCGCTCCAGCTGGCGCGGTACCGGGATGGCGCCGTAGGCAAGCAGGACCTTGCCGTTGGCGACCGCATGCGGTTTGGTCCGTCGGCCGATCCAGCCGCCGGAGCAGCTCAGGATGAAGGTGCTCGGAACCTCGGCGATGTTGAGAATGTTGACGCCATAGGGGACTGCGAGGTTCACCGTTTCGCCGGTCTGCCGGGACAGCTTGTCCATTGCGGGCTGCATCATCGTGATGAGATCGAGGTCACGCAGAGCAAGCGTGCCCAGCCTGATGACTTCCGGGCCGAGCCGGAACCGCCGTCCGGCGCGGGTGAGCAGGCCAGCCCGCTGCAGCGCCCCGGCAAGGCGCGAGGCGGTCGACTTGTGCACGCCGAGCGACGCGGCCATCTCGGTGACACCGAGTTCGGCGCGGGACTCGTCGAAACTCGTGAGCAAAGCCAGCACGCGCTCCGCTGACTGGTACGTTGCGCCAGAAGCAACTTCAGCTCTAACCACGCAACAAGGATGGTCAGCTGCAACAGCCGAAGTCAACAGGGCGAAGGTCACTCATTGTGCCTGATTAGCGGTATTGTGCGGGTGGCTAGCCAGATCGCCGCAACTGCACCGCTTCGGCAGCAGGGAGCAACCGTGGGCACAGACCCCCCCGGCCAGGCCGAGACCACTCAGGCCGCCACTGCCGAGGCCGCTACTGCGGACGCCGCTACCGGACAGGCCGCTACCGCAGCCGTATCCGACCCGCTGCCCGAGGCGTTCGGGCTTGCCCGCGGTGCAGCAGCCGATGGCCTCGGCCTCAAGCTGCTCGGCGGCCTGGCGGTCCGGGTCATCTGCCCGAGCTTCCCGCCACGGCTGCGCCGCGACCAGGACATCGACTTCGCCTGCCTGTCGAAGGGCCGCAAGAATGTGGCCGCCTACCTGGAGCGGAACGGCTGCGAGCCGGACCGCAGGTTCAACAATCTCAACGGCGACCGGCAGATGTATTTCACCGCCTCGTCGGGCCGGCCGATCGATGTCATGGTGGACCGGCTGGCCATGTGCCACATCCTTGACTTCAGGCCCACCTTCGACCGGTTGCCCTTCACCCTGGACGTGGTCGACCTGCTGCTTTCGAAGCTGCAGATCGTGGAACTCAACGAGAAGGATGCCAGGGACCTGCTCCAGCTCCTGGCGGCGATGCCGCTGGCGAGCGGCAGGGAACCGAGCCGCAGGGAAACGAGCGGCAGGGAAACGAGCGGCAGGGAACCGAGCGGCAGGGAAACGAGCGGCAGGGAAACGAGCGGCAGGGAGGACCGCGGTGAAGCACGGCACCCGGGTCGGCATGCCAGGGAAGCGGACGGCGGCATCCCGCACTCGGGTGCTCAGTTCATCGACACCGACAGGTTCAGCAAGGTGCTCGGCGCCGACTGGGGCTGGTGGCGGACCGTAACCGCCAACCTGGAGAAGCTTCCTGCGCTCGCAGCCGAGCGCCCGCACCTGCAGCCGCCCGAGCCGCCATTCGACGCGGCGCAGGCATGCCAGCGCCTGCTGGAACTCGCCGAGTCCGCTCCCAAGAGCGTGAAGTGGCGACTGCGCGCCAACGTCGGCGACCGGGTTCGCTGGTATGAGCTGCCAGAAGAGGTCGGCCACTAAGCCGCCGACGACCATTCCGACCGGAACGAGTGCTTGACGTTGAGTTGCGCCGGATGCTACAGGTTGCACGGATAGCAGTGCTATAGACATGGTGGATACATGAAAATCTTCTTTGCCACCGATATCCACGGCTCTGAGATCTGCTGGCGCAAGTTTCTGAACTCCGCCGCCTTCTATAAGGCCGACATGGTCGTGCTGGGCGGCGACGTCACCGGCAAGGTGATGGTGCCGATCGTCGCGTACCCGGGGTACTGGCAGGTCACCCTGGGTGGCCAGGCCCAGCGACTGGAGACTCAGGCCGAGCTTGACGAGGTCCAGCGCCTGATCCGCAACCGCGGTTCCTACCCGGCGATCGTCACTCCTGACGAGCTTACGGTGCTCAGCGAGGAACAGGGCGCGGTCGACCGCAGGTTCACCGTCGAGATGATCAAGTCGCTGGACCGGTGGCTCGACATGGCCGATGGCAAGCTCAAGGGCGGTGACATCCCGTGCATCCTCAACGGCGGCAACGACGACATCTGGGAGATCGATGACGTCATCGAGTCTTCGCCGTGCGTCAGTTTCGCCGAGGGAAAGGTCCTCGAACTCGACGGCTTCCACCTGGTATCGATGGGCTGGACCAACCCGACTCCGTGGGACACCTTCCGCGAGGCACCGGAGGAGGAACTGGCAGCCAAGATCGAGACAATCGTCGCCGGGGTGCCCGACATGGAACGGGCCATCTTCAACTTCCATGCCCCGCCGTACGGCTCCGGCCTTGACGAGGCGCCTGCGCTGGATGCGACGCTGCGGCCGACGCATGGCGGCGCGGTCATGAAGCCGGTGGGCTCGACCGCGGTTCGGGACGCGATCATGAAGCACCAGCCGATGCTGTCGGTGCACGGTCACATTCACGAAAGCCGCGGCGTCAAGCGGCTAGGCAGGACTTTTGCCATCAATCCGGGCAGCGTATACGGCGATGGCGTCCTGCAGGGCGCTGTGCTCGAGCTGAATCCGAAGAAGGCCAAAGTTACCAAATACCTCCTTGTTAACGGCTGAGCCCAACTGACCGCAAGCTTGCCTTGTCGCCTGTTAAGGTGCTGGCCAGTAAATGATCACGATAAATCCCACCAACCTGGAGGTGAGCATGGCGGCGGGTACCGTCGGCGGCGAGGCGCCGACACTATTCCTCCGGAAGGCGACCGGTCTCGTCAGGGGCTGGTCGGTCCGGGACTCGATGATTTATGCGGTCCTGGCGACTAACTTCGTCACGCTGGCGATCTACGAGTTCGCCTTCGCTGCCCCGGCATTTCCCAAGGGGCAGCTGATCACGTCGGTATTGATCTCGGGGATTTGGGTGTCGTTCCTCGTGGTCGCCTACGCGGGCCTTGTTGTCACGATCCCGCGGGCTGGCGGCGACTACGTATGGCAGACCAGGATCCTGGGCAGCGGCATCGGTTTCGTGATGTCCGCCACCGGCTGGTGGTTCATCTTGTGGCTGTGGGCGCCGATCTACGGCAATATTCTCGCCGTCCAGTTCTTCGAGCCGCTGTGGGCGACGCTGAAGTGGACCTGGCCTGGTTCGGGCGCAACCGCAGGCGCAGCCTGGTTCGGCACGCACGCGGGGGTCTTTACCGTCTCGATGATCACCATCGTGCTGGCCGGCGTCCTGGTGTCGATCGGGATGGCGGGCTACGCCAAGATCCAGAAGTGGTGCATTTACGGCGGCCTGGTGGGGTTCGGCGTCATTGTGGTGCTGCTGCTGGTCAACTCGAAGGCTAACTTCGTCAGCTCGTTCAATCTTGAGGCGCACAAGCTCTTCGGCAGCAGCGGCGTGAGCAGCCACGCCTATCAGGACACGCAGGCCATGGCCGCCAAGATCGGCTACCATGCCCCGGCAATCGGCTTCGGCCCGCTCGGGCCGACCATGCTCCTGGTTCCGGTGATGATGTTCTTCATCCTGTGGCCGAACTGGGGCGCCACGTTGTACGGCGAGATCCGCGGGGCGAATGACTACAAGCGGGTCTTCACCGGCATGTTCGGCGGCCTGTGGATCACGGTGGCCCTGACCGTGACCTTCCTGCTGCTGATTGACAAGACCTTCGGCTGGGCCTTTTACCAGAACTCCAACCAGCTGAACTACCAGGCCTTCATTCTGACTCCGCATGTCACCACGGTCCTGCCGGTTTGGCCGTATCCGGTCCTGTTCGCAGCCTGGCTCGTGCACAACACCGCGTTCCAGGTCGCCCTGATCCTGGTGATGAGCCTGTGGTTCTTCGGCTGGGTGGGAACCCTGTTCCTGTCCTCGACCAGGGTCATCTTCGCTGCGGCCTTCGACCGGGTGCTGCCGGACCGGGCCGCGGAGGTCTCGGAGAAGCGCAAGGTCCCGTTCTACTCCCTGATCCTGATGCTGTTGCCGGCGGTGGGCCTGAGCGCCGTGTATGCCTTCAACTCGACGTTCGTGACCTACACCTACGACGCGACACTGGTGATAGCCGTGACGTTCCTGTTCAGCGCGATTGCGGTCGTACTCCTGCCGTTCGTCAAGCGGGATCTCTGGCGAGCCTCACCGGCCAGCAAGATCAGGATCTTCGGCGTACAGATCGTCCCGGTGGCCGGGTGGGTCACGATCGGGCTACTGGGCTTCAATCTGTACGAGTGGCTTACTAATGCCAGCTACGGAGTCAACAACCGCGACTCGCTGTACTTCATGGGAGCGATGTATCTGCTGGCCATCGTCCTCTACGTGGCGGCGCGGCTGGTGCGCCGCAGGCAGGGCATCGATCTCGGCTTGATCAACAAGGAGATCCCGGTCGAGTAGGGCGGCGGGCCCTGCGCCGCGGGAGTTTCAGCCGGCCCCGCCGCCTGCCGGGTGGCGGGGCCGGCCTCGCAAAGGAGTAAGCAGCGGTATGAACGACATCCCCACCCGGGCCAGCGCCGTCATCGTGGGCGCCGGCATCGTCGGCAACAGCCTGGCCTTTCACCTTGCCCGGCTGGGCTGGAGCGACCTCGTGCTGGTCGACAAGGGCCCGATGCCCAATCCGGGCGGCTCGACCGGGCACGCCTCCAACTTCATCTTCCCGATCGAGTACTCGAAGATGATGATGGAGCTGACCGCCGACAGCACCAGGCAGTACCAGGAACTGGGGGTGTTCACCGAGAGCGGCGGCATCGAGGTCGCGCGGACCGCCGAGCGGATGACCGAGCTGCGCCGTCGCTGCTCGGCGGCCAAGGCCTGGGGAATCCCGGCGCGGCTGCTGACGCCGGATGAGGTGGTCAAGCTAGTCCCGTATCTTGATGCGTCCGTCATCCTGGGCGGCGCCAGCTTCCCGACCGTCGGCGTGGTCGACTCGCTGCGCGCCGGAACGCTGATGCGCGAGCAGGCGCAGCAGCTCGGCGCCCTGACCGTGCTGGCGGGCACCGAGGTGCTCGGGATCTCCAGGTCGGCAGGCGGCCGGGTCAGCGCGGTCCAGACCAGCAGGGGCGATATCGAGACGCCGGTCGTCGCGATCTGCGGTGGCGTGTGGAGCCCGCGGATCGCGCGGATGGCCGGGGCGCACATCCCGCTGACCCCGATCGTGCACCAGATGATCAGCGTCGGGCCGATCGGGCTGTTCGCCGAGACGACCGGTGAGATCTCCTATCCGATCGTCAGGGACGTGGACACCAACATGTACGAGCGCCAGCACGGCGGCGACATGGAGGTGGGCTCGTATGCGCACCGGCCGATCATCGTCGCGCCCGACGACATACCGTCGATCGAGGAAGCCGTCATGTCGCCCACCGAGATGCCGTTCACCCAGAACGACTTCGACCCGCAGCTCATGCAAGCCCTGCAGCTGATGCCTGATCTGCTGGGCGATGAACTGGCGGGCATTCGTTATGCGATTAATGGTCTTATCGCGATGACGCCGGACGGGCATCCTGCGCTGGGCGAAACCCCGGAGGTTCCCGGGCTCTGGTCGGTCGCGGCCAGCTGGATCAAGGAAGGCCCGGGCATCGGGCGCGCGGTCGCCGAGTGGATGAGCGGCCAGGTCCCTGATATCGACATCCACGAGTCAGACATCGCCAGGTTCCACAGTCACCAGAAGACGACAGCGCACGTGACAGGCCGGGCGCGCGAGGGCTTCAACAAGATGTACGGGATCGTGCACCCAAACGAGCAGTGGGAGTCGGGCCGGCCGCTGCGCCTCAGCCCGATGCACGACCGTGAGCGCAACCTCGGCGCGGTCTACTTCGAGACCGCCGGATGGGAGCGGCCATTCTGGTACGCATCCAACGGGGCCCTGCTCGAGCGCTATGCCGGACGGCTGATGGAGCGCAAGGCCGAGTGGGAGTCACGCTGGTGGTCGCCGATCATCAACGCCGAGCATCTGGCCATGCGCGAGCACTGCGGGATCATCGACCTGTCCGCTTTCGCGATCTTCGACGTGATCGGCCCCGGCGCCCTGAGCGCTGTTCAGTCGCTGGCCGTCGCGCAGCTGGATGTCCGGCCTGGCCGGGTCGTGTACACCTCGCTGCTGAACGACGCCGGCGGCTTCGTGGCCGACCTGACGATCATGCGGCTGGGGCCGGAGCGGTTTCGGGTGGTCACCGGTGGCGCCACCGGGATGATGGACCTCAAGTGGTTCACCGACCACCTGCCTGCCGACGCCGCGGTCGCCGATCTGACCTCGGCGTGGACCACAATCGGCCTGTGGGGCCCGATGTCCAGGGACGTGCTGGCCGCGGTGACGCCAGACGATGTCTCGCATCCCGGTTTCGGCTTCGCAACCTGCCGCGAGATCGAGGTCGGCGGCGCCAGCGTACTGGCGTCGCGGATCTCGTATGTGGGTGAGCTTGGCTGGGAACTGCACGTGCCGATGGAACAGGGCGCCAGGGTCTGGGACACCCTCTGGACGGCGGGCCAGCCCCGCGGCCTGGTCCCGGTCGGCATCGGCGTCTACGGGACTACCGGCAGGCTGGAGAAGGGGTACCGGGCCTACGGCGCCGAGCTCGAGGCGTCCTACAACCTGGTGGAGGCCGGGATGACCAGGCCACGGGTAAAGGCGCACGACTTCATCGGCAAGGCCGCCTACCTGGCGCAGCGGGATACTCCGCCGTGCGCCGTGCTGTGCACATTGACAGTGGATGACCATCGCAGCGCTGACGGCCTGCTGCGGTACCCGCTCGGCGGCGAGCCGGTCCTCACCCGGTCCGGCGAGCCGCTGATCGACGCCAAGGGACGCCATTCCTACGTGACCAGCGCGGGCTCGGGGCCATCGGTCGGCAAGCACCTGCTGATGGCCTACCTGCCGGCCGACCGGGCGGTGGCAGGCAACCACCTCGCCGTCGAGTACCTCGGCGAACAGTATCCGGTGACCGTCGCTGTGGCCGGGGCCATGCCGCTGTTCGATCCGCAGAACGAGCGGATCAGGAGCTGACCGCGATGGAGATCGCAGTCTGCGTCAAGCGGATCCCGATGGTGGGCGGCAAGATCGTCGTGACCGCTGATGGACAGGACGTCGATACCCGGATGTCCGGGTTCACGGTGAGCCCGCACGAGGAGTGCGCAGTTGAAGAGGCCGTGCAGATCACGCAGCGGCTGGGCGGCAACGTATCGGTGCTGACGCTCGGGCCGCCCGAGGCCGCCGACCAGCTGCGGGACATGCTGGCGATCGGCGCGTCCCGCGCCGTGCTGCTGGAGACCGACGGCGCCGAATGGGGCCCGGTTGCCACCGCCGAGGCGATCGCCGCGCAGGCCCGGCGCCGCGCCGCGGACCCTGAGGGCCCGTATGACCTGCTGTTGTTCGGGAACGAGGCTGCTGATACCGGTGGCTACCAGGTTGGCGTCCGGGTCGCGCACGCACTCGGTCTGCCATGTGTCACCGGCATCAAGAACCTTGAGATTAACGATGGCCGGGCCTCAGCCAGGCGCGAGTACCGGGGCACCGAGGAGGTATTCGACCTTCCGCTGCCCGCGGTGATCTCCGTCAAGGAAGGCATCAACCTGCCTAGATACCCGTCCCTGCCGGGTCGGCTGCGAGCCAAGCGCACGGCGATCGAGCGATACCCGGTGCAGCGGCGGGACGACGGCCTGCGGACGACACGGCTCCGGGTTCCGGCGGGGGAGCACCGCCGGGCCGACATCCTGGGGACCGGGCCGGACGCGGTGCCCGTGCTGGTCCGGCTGCTCGATGAGCTGGGGGTGCTGTCGTGAGAATCCGGTTGCCTCGGCTGGCCGCGCTGAGTGGGCTGGCCGCGCTGAGTGGGCTGGCCGCGCTGAGTGGGCTGGCCGCGCTGAGTGGGCTGGCCGCGCTGACTGGGCTGGGCGCGCTGACTGGGCTGGCCGCGCTGACTGGGCTGGGCGCGCTGACTGGGCTGGGCGCGCTGACATGGCTGGCCGCGCTGACTGGGCTGACTGGGCTGACTGGGCGGGTGGCGTCGTGACCGTACTCTGCCTGGTTGAGCTGGACGGCGACGGGCCGGCCGAGCCGTCGTTGCGCGCCCTCACGTTTGCCAGCAGGCTGGCTGGCCCGGCGGGCGAGAGCGTGGCGGCGGTGACGTTCGGTAGGGGAGCGATCGGCGCGGTAGCGCCCGGCCCGGTCCGCTCTGCCGGGTCCGGCTCGGTCGGCGTCCCCCTAGCCGCCGAGGTGTCCGCGTATGGCGCGGCCGATGTCTACGCTGTCACGGCTGATCGGCTGGCCGGTTATGCTCCGCAGGCCTGGGCGCGTGCGCTCACCGCGCTGAGCAGCGAGATATCGGCAACTGCCGTGGTCGCCGCGGGCACCGACCACGGCAGCGAGGTGCTCGCCCACCTGGGAGCCATCACTGGCCTGCCAATGGCAGCGAACTGCACGTCCGCAAGCCGCAGTGCCGACGGTTCCTACCAGATCGTGCGGCACCGGTGGGCGGGCAGCCTGCTGGAAGACGCGGTGCTGGAGGCCGCACCGGCCCTGCTTACCGTCGCGGTGGACGCGGTCGCGGCGGAGCCCGTGCAGGCTGCGGGGTCGGTGCCGGCTGCCGGGTTCGCTGCGGGATCGGCTCCGGGGTCCGCTGCGAGCTCGGTGTCGGCCGCGGGGTCCGATGCAGGGGCAGTGTCGGCCGCAGGGGCTGTGTCGGCCGCAGGGGCAGTGTCGGCCGCGGGGTCCGATGCAGGGGCAGTGTCGGCCGCAGGGGCTGTGTCGGCCGCAGGGGCAGTGTCGGCCGCGGGGTCCGATGCAGGGGCAGTGTCGGCCGCAGGGGCTGTGTCGGCCGCAGGGGCAGTGTCGGCTGCGGGGTCGGCGCCCGCGCAGGTGCATGAATTCCGGCCGGAGCTTGACGAGGCGGATCTGCTGATCGTCGCGCGGGAATCGGCCGAGCACAGTGCCGGAGTCTCGCTGGCCAGCGCTCGCGTGGTGGTCGGCGGCGGACGCGGGGTCGGCGGCCCGGAGGGATTCGGGCCGCTTGACGAACTCGCCGGGCTGCTCGGCGGCGTGGTCGGCGTCTCGCGCGTCGTGACCAGCCAGGGCTGGCGGCCGCACAAGCAGCAGGTCGGCCAGACTGGCACCCGCATCTCACCGGAGCTCTACGTAGCCTGCGGGATCAGCGGGGCGATCCAGCATATGGCAGGGTGCCTGAGCGCCAAGCACATCATCGCGGTCAACACCGACCCGGACGCGCCGATCATCGCACATGCCGATTACGCGGTGATCGGTGACCTGAATCAGGTCATTCCTGCGCTTGTCGCGGCGCTGCGTGCCCGCGACGGCTCGTCCTGACCAGTAGGCACACTGGGTGCGGGCGCCAGGGTGGCGAGAATCTTTCGCGCTGCGGCCTCGAACCGTTCGAGGTCGCCGTAGGGTCTGGCAACCAGCATGGCACCTTCCAGGCTGCCGACGATTGTCCGTGCGGTGTCTCGCGCCGTGCCCTCGAACCGCAGGCTCCCTGCCGCCTTGCCGCGCTGAAGAACATCCTCCACCCAGGTCTCGTTGGCGTCGAAGAACCGCAGCACTGCCGCTCGCATCGGCTCCGGGAGGGTCTGGTATTCGGCGGCCAGCATGCCGCACAGGCACATCCGCTGGTTACGCAGCACGTCGAGGTAGAGGCTGGCGTAGGCATCGAGCTTGGTCGCCGGCTGCCCGTCGGCATCGTCCACGGCCGCCAGGGCAGCATCGAAGCGTGCTGCATAACGGGCGATAAGTGCCTCGCCAAGCTCGGCCTTGCCGGCGAAGTGATAGTGCAGGGCCGCTTTGGTGATCTTTAGCTCGGCCGCCACGTCCGCATAACTGAAGCCGTTGAACCCGCGGGTCTGCACCAGTGCCTCGGCGACATCAAGGATCCGCGATGCAGTTCCCTGGTAAGCCGAGCCCGGACTGGCGGTGCCCGGACTGGCGGTGCCCGGACTGGCGGTGCCCGGACTGGCGGTGCCCGGACTGGCGGTGCCCGGACTGGCGGTGCCCGGACTGGCGGTGCCCGGACTGGCGGTGCCCGGACTAGCGGTGCCCGTACCGACCGTGCCCGTGCCGACGGTGGGCGTATGGATACGTTTGCCTGCGGTCGCCATAAGCCTTCTTTCCGGCATCCCCGCTTGACGGCTGACCTACTGATAGGTAAGTTGTTGGCCTACCTACCAGCGGGTAGCACGCTGACCTACTGGTAGGTAAGAGTACGCCTGATGGAGAACGATAGCGAGTTCCGGGTCTGACACCGCAGCCCCCAATGCGGGTCACCCCCTTACGGGCCCGGTGCCGTGGCGGCTAGCCTGCCATAGACGGTCTCCCTCTGAGTGCGTAGGAACTGCCCGCCGGTGATCCCCCGTGCCGGTGTGGCGGCATAACCCGCCGGTGGTCATCAAGCCGGAGCGCAGAACAGCCCACCGGTGATCCCCGCGGCCGGTGTGGTCAGCGCCCGCCGGTGATCCCCGCCGGTGGCGGAACGGCCCGCCGGTTAGGGTCCCTGTACCGGCGGCCCTGGCGGCCCCGCCGACGACCCCCCCGTCGGCGGGGCCCTCCGCATTCGATCTGCGGCAGGCAGGCCAGCGGAAGAACTGGCCGGCCGCGCACCGCTGGCTCCAGACGGCGGCGCCGCGGCTGGTTTCCGAGATCGTGGTCTTCTGGTGGGGCTCGCGGCCGCCCAATCGACCATGATCATGGATAACGCGTGCCCTTGGGACGTGCTGCGTGCTGCGATAGTTGTGGCGTGGGCCTGGATGAGACGCCTGCCGCGCAGACTGCCCGGCGGCTGCGCAGGCAGGCGGTGGCCTGCGCCCACCTGGGCAGCCCGCTATACGCAGAACTGCTCGATCATGCGGCGGACGACCTGCTGTCCGGCGGCCCGACTGCGGAGGTGCTCGAGGGCCACCTTGCCGATCCGTGGCGCAGTGCGCTGGCCCTGCGGATGCTGGGCGGAGTTCATGCGCTTGTCCTGACGGGGCGGGCGCCCGGGCTGGCCGTCTTCTATCCGTCGGCCGGTGGCACGGCCGATCCAGGACCGGGCAGCGGTTATGCCTGGGCGGCACTGCGGCGGGTGCTCGCCGAGCAGCCTGCCGCCATCCGGGTGTGGCTCCGCCGGCCTCCGCAAACCAATGAGGTGGGCAGAGCGGCAGCGCTACTTGGCGGCCTCTGCCACATCGCCGCGCAGGCTCGGCTGCCGGTCCGGCTGGTCGAGATCGGCGCCAGCGCCGGGCTGAACTTGCGCGCTGACCGCTTCTACGTGCCAGGGGAGGCTGGCAGCTACGGTGATCCATCGTCGCCGGTGGTGCTGGCCAGCGGATGGCGCGGCCAGCCACCGCCGGACGCGCCGGTCGAGGTGATCGATCGGACTGGGGGGGACCGCGCGCCGATCGATCCGGCGACGCCGGACGGGAGGCTCACGCTGGCTGCCTACGTCTGGCCCGATCAGCCTGACCGGATGGCCCGGCTCCGCGGAGCGTTCACTGTCGCCGCCGCGGTCCCGGCCGACCTGCGGCAGGAGGCGGCATCGGAGACGTTGCACCGCACCGCGCTGGCCGAAGGCACCTGGACCGTGCTGTGGCACTCGATCGTGCGCCAGTACCTTGACGATGCACAGCGGACGGCGGTCGGGGACCGGATCGCCGTACTGGGCGCCAATGCCACCCCCGCTGCGCGGTTCGCCTATCTCTTTCTCGAGCCGGACCGTCCTGCCGCCGAAAGCGAGTGCCTGGTGTCACTGACCACCTGGCCGGGCGGCGATCAGCGCATCCTCGGCACTGCGCCCCCGCACGGGCTTCCGACCACCTGGGCGACCCAGGAGGAGTAAGCACGCGAGCCGCGGTGGTCAGGCTGGCCGCTGGTCCGGGGCGGGTGAGAATGGCTCGGCCGGTCCGGTCGCGGGTTCGGCGCCGGTCTGCCCGGTCAGCCGGTCCAGCAGCGAGCGCCGCCACTGCTCGGTCTGGCGGACCTGGTTAAAGGTGAATACGTGCAGCCCTTCGACGGCTGACGCGGGAGAGACCAGGGCGGTCGCGGTGCGATCAAGCAGCCGCTCCGGGCTGTAGCCGCCGGGCGCGCCCAGGTGCAGGAACCACTCCTTGTGTCCGGTGAGGAACCTGGCTGAATCGCTGACCCCCGCCTTCGCCGCCATCCGGAGCAGCCTGGCCCGGTCCACCGGGCCCGCGAGCCCGACGAACAGCGGCAGCGTCACACCGCGGGCCCGCACCCGGGAGATCCACTTGCGCAGCGTCGCCGGGTTCAAGCAGAGATTGCTGACCAGGTAGCTGGCCTGATGCCGCTTGTCCCACATCGCCTGGATCGTGATGTCGTCCTCGATCCTCGGATGGCTCTCCGGGTACCCGGTCACCCCGACACGAGAGAACGGACGGCCCATCGCCGTCAGCTGGTCGAGCAAGGACAACGCGCTGTCGAATCGGCCGGTGGGCCGGTCCGCGTCACCGGCAGGGACGAATACGTCGTCCACTCCGCAGGCCGTCAGGCGGGAAATGATGTCAGCGAGATGAGTATCGTCCCTGACCAGCCGGGCGGACAGGTGCGGCACCACGTGATAGCCGTGCGCGGCAAGCCGCTCGGTGAGAGCCAGGGTGGGGTCCAGGCCCTTGAGGGGCGAGGCCGTCACCGTCACTGTTATGCCGAGCGGTACCCATTCGAGCACGGTGTCCTCGACGGCCGCCGCGGGCAGCACCTCATACCTTGGCTGCCGCAGGAGCGGAGCGATCCTCGCCAGCCCGCCGCGGATCATGGCATGCCGCCAGCATGCTCGCCCACCAGGAGCTCAAGCTCATGCTCCAGGCCGGCGGTCCCGACTTCCAGCACGGTCAGCGGCAGGCCGAACATCGCGCCGATGGCTGCCGCCTCCGCCTCAAGCGCCGGGTCACGGGACTGCGCCAGCCACACCACCCGCCGGTAGTGGCCGAAATAGTCGGGCCACAGCCCGGGGTACCGGTCCAGGCCCAGCTCAGCGAGCACGCTTCGGCGGAAGCTGCGCACCAGGAAGTCGGTCAGCACGTAGGTCCCTGGCTCGGCAGCCAGCATCGCGCGCAGCCGCTCCGGCCCGGCCAGCACGTCATAGCAGTGCAGTCCGGGCAGCCGCCGCAGGCCGAGCCGCTGGCACAGCTCATCGAGTGCCCCGTAGCTACCGCAGTCCGCGTAGCCCAGCGCCACCCGCAGGCCGCGCGCCTGCAGGCCCAGAGCCAGCCGCTCGGCGGCCGGGGCGATCCTGTCGGGGCGGTTGTGCAGCAGCGACGGCAGGCAATGCAGCTCAATCGGCCAGCCACGGCGTGCGGCGATCTCGCGGATGTGGCCGCCGAGCGCCCCGCAGGCGATCACCGCTGCGCCCGCGGGCCCGACAACTTCCGAGCGCCGCCAGGCGTCAGGCAGGGAATGGCAGCTGCTCGACGAACCGGTCGTTGAAGTCGGCGCGGTCGGAAAGCTCGACATATCTCACCTCCTCGAGCAGGGCTAGCGCGCCGGCCCGTTCCCGCATCGACAGCAGGGCCATCTTGGCCCCTTCGCCGGCAACGTTGCCCGCGCTCACCACCCGCAGTGCGGCGAGGTGCGGGACAAGTCCCAGCCGGATCGCGCTGGCCGGCGACAGATAGCTGCCGAACGAGCCCGCCAGCAGCACCTGCTGGATATCGGACGGCCGCAGCCCGGCCTCCTCAAGCAGGATGTTCCAGCCGGTCGCGATCGCCGCCTTGGCGAACTGGAGCTCGCGGACGTCCCGCTGGGACAGGTAGATGGAATGCTCGACGTCACCGGCCTCGCCGAGCCAGTGCAAGACGAAGACGCGTTCTTGGCCTAGCCGGGTCAGCCTGGGGGCCAGGCCGGGGGCGATCATGACCGCCTGCTCCTCGCTGACCAGCCGTCCCGACGCGTCGAGCAGGCCAAGGCTGACCAGCCCGGCTACCGCGTCGACAAGGCCGGACCCGCACAGCCCGGCAGGCGCCGCGTCGCCTATCACCTTGAGGCCGAGGCTGTCGGCGGTCATCGTGACCGCCTCGATCGCACCGTCGGCGGCCCGCATCCCGCACCGGATCGCCGCGCCCTCGAACGCGGGCCCGGCAGGCGCGGCGGTAGCGAGCAGCCAGGCGGAGTTGCCCAGCACGATCTCGCAGTTGGTGCCGATGTCGATGAACAGCCTGATCCGCGAGTCCCGGTCCATGCCCGAGGCCAGCAGCCCGGCGGTGATGTCGCCGCCGACGTAGGCGCCGAACGAGGGAAACACCACCGCCCGGGCCCGCGGATGCACGGCGAGCCCGAAGTCTGCCGCGAGTACCTCGGGGAAGTGCCTGGTCGACATGATGAACGGAGCCACGCCCAGCGGCTCGGGGTCGATGCCGAGCGCGATGTGGGTCATCGTCGCATTGCCGGCGACCGCGACCTCAAGCACGTCGGCGGGGTCCACCCCGGCTTGCGCGCAGATGTCGGCGGTGAGCTCGCGCAGCGTATCGTGGGCCAGCCCGGTCAGCTTGCCCATCGCAGCCGGGTCCATCATGATCGAGCTGATCCGGGTTATCACGTCCGCGCCGAACGGCTGCTGCTTGCTCAGCATCGAGGCCACCGCGAGCGGCGTGCCTGTGCTCAGATCGAGCAGCGTGGCGACCACCGTGGTGGTGCCCAGATCGAAGGCAATGCCATACAGCCTGCTGGTCGTGTCACCGGCCTGGACGGCGATCAGCACCTCGTCGACGACAACCGCGGTGACCTTGTAATCCGCGGTGCGCAGGACCCGGCCGACGGACCTGAGCGCTGGCAGGTCGACGCGGAGCTCGAGGTCGTCCAGGCTGGCCAGGACGCGCTCGATGTCGGTCCGCTGATCGGCCAGAGTGGGCTCGTCGAGTTCCAGATAGCGTTTCTGTGCCGCCGGGCGAAGAATGACCTGCCTGCCGACCCCGACGGTCGCCGCCTTAGGCCTGGTGACCAGCGGTGGCACCTCGATCCGCAGGTCGGATTGGGTTTGCACGCGGCAGGCCAGCCGCCAGCCGGCGCGCAGCTCGCCCGGCGAGAACGCCCTGGCGTCGAGGGGCGAGGCAGCCGCGCTGCCGTCCAGGATCTTCACCCGGCACTTCTTGCAGGTCCCGTGTCCGCCGCAGGTCGAGTCGATGGCAATGCCATTCCAGCTGGCCGCGTCGAAAAGCGTGACGCCGGGCGGGACCCTGACGCGGGTTCCCGCTGGCTCAAAATGGAGGTCAACCCGCGGCGGCGGGCTGACGGCCGCCCCGTTCGCGGCAGGCCCGGCCTCCGGCGGCCGACCGGGCGCCTGCTCCGTTTCCGGCCTGCTTGTCACGTCGTCGCCGCGGCCTGCTGTGCCTGCTGAACCTGGGCCCGGTGCGCAGCGATCCACGCCGCGCCCCATGCGTCCCGGTCGAGAAGCAGGTCGGTGGCCTGGACGGAGCGGACCAGCTGCGGCGAGCGAGCGTCCATGATCGCGCTGGTCAGCCCGCTGGCGATGGCGATCGGCAGGAACGCCGCGCAGATCGATGCGCGATCGGGCATCCCGAACGACACGTTTGACGCCCCCAGCGTCATGTTCACGCCGAACTCGTCGCGCAACAGCATGATCGTCTCAACCGTACGCAGTACCAGCGAGGTGTCGGCCCCGATCGGCATCGCCAGCGGGTCGATCACGATGTCCTCGATCGGAATCCGGTATCTGCCGGTGGCCACTTCGATGATCTTGCGCGCCAGCTCGAGGCGGCGGCGCGGATCCGCCGGGATCTCCTCCTCGTCGTTGGGCAGCGCGATGATCGCCGCGCCGTGCCGCCGCACCAGGGGGAGAATCGCATCCAGCCGCTCGTCTTCCGCTGTCACCGAATTGACCAGGGCCTTTCCCTGGTAGACGGCCAGGCCGGCTTCCAGCACCTCGATGATGGAGGAGTCCAGGCACAGCGGCAGGTCGGTCAGGCTCTGTACGAGCTGCACGGCCCGCACCATCAGCTCGGTCTCGTCGGCCAGCGGCGCACCCATGTTGATATCCAGGACCATGGCGCCGCCCGCCACCTGATCGGCCACGTCGATCTCGACCCGGGAAAGGTCGCCCCGCCGTAGCTGCTCCTGGAAAAACTTGCGGCCGGTCGGATTGATCCGCTCGCCGATAATGCAAAACGGATGCTCAGGGCCAATGGTCAGCTCACGAGAGTGTGACCGGAGGATGGTGTCCATTTCGCCGTCCGCAGCTCGCCTATTCCTGGTCGCGTATTCCTGGTCGCCTATGCCTGGGCCGGCGCGACAGCCCGGCGCCGGGCGAGCAATTCCTTGGCCCGGGCAACGGCGGCAGAGGCATCGGCGGCATAGCCGTCGGCGCCGACCACGTCGGCGTACTCCTGGGTCACCGGCGCGCCGCCGACCATCACGATCACCTGATCGCGCAGGCCCTGCTTCTGCAGGGCATTGATGTTCGCCTTGAACATCGGCATCGTGGTGGTGAGGAAAGCCGAGAAGCCGACGATGTCCGGCTGGTGCTCCCTGATCGCGTCGATGAACTTCTCCGGCGAGACCTGGACGCCGAGGTCGATGACGTGGAAACCGGCCCCTTCGAACATGATGTTCACCAGGTTCTTGCCGATGTCGTGCACGTCACCCTTGACCGTGCCCATGACGATCTTGCCGATCGTCTGGGCGCCGGTCTCGGCCAGCAGCGGCCGCAGAATCTCCAGCGCCCCGGCCATCGCCTTGCCGGCGATCAGCATCTCGGGGACGAAGAAATCGCCGCGCTCGAACCGGGCGCCGACCTCCTCAAGAGACGGGATGAGCGCCTCATACAGCAGCATCTCCGGGCCGAGCCCCATCTCAAGACCTTCACGGGTGAGCTCGACCACAGCCGGGCCGTTGCCGACCAGGGTGAAATCGTAAAGCTGCCGGAGGAGTTCCTCTTGCGTCACGCGGCACCTTCTCTCTGCGGCGTTCCTCGCCCTGGCTGACGTCCTGAACCTGTGCGCCGGCCGGCGGCTAGTCCGAGTCCGGCTGGCGGGCTAGCTGGCGTCCACCCGGCGGCTGGCCTGGCTGGTGCCCGAGCACCGCCGACAGGCCGACCGCCTGCGCGACGCACTGGGCGGCGACTTCGGCGATGCGATCCGGCGTGAGCCTGCTGGCCGGCGCGGACACCGACATCGCGGCTACCACCGCCGCCCCGTCGTGGTAGACGGGTGCGGCCACGGCCGCCAGGCCAGGCTCGAGCTCCTCGCTAGTCACCGCGTACCCGTGCCGCCGGACCTGCGCCAGTTCTTCCTCAAGAGCGGCGCGGCTGGTGATCGTCCGCGCGGTGCGCTGCGCAAGGCGGCCTCGCGGCAGCTCGGCGGCACCGTAGGCGAGCAGCACCTTGCCAAGCGCGGCGCAATGCAGTGGCACGGAAAGCCCGACCCAGTTGGTGCCGCCGATCAGGTATCGGCTGTCTACCTGAGCGATCTGCTCGACCGTGCCGTGGTTGGCGACCCCGATGTTGATCGTCTCCCCGGTCAGCGCGCCAAGCCGGTCAAGGAACGGCTGAGCCACGGCGACCAGGCCGGCCTCCGCGCCGCCCCGCCACGCGTACCTGACGAACATCTCACCGGGCCGGAACCTGCCGTGAGCGTCCCGCCGGACCAGCCCGTTCCGCTCCAGCGCCATCAGGAGCCGGGAGGTAGTGCTCTTGGCGAGGCCAGTGGCCGCTGTCAGCTCGGTGAACGTGACCGGATCAGGCCCATGCACGACCTCCTTGAGCAGCTGCGCTGCCCGGTCCACGGCCTGCGTTCCGGTAGGGCTGGTCACCGCCGCCCCCTCGTCCCAGATTAGTTCCATCTTACGGAACCTTGTTTTACTATGTGATCCTAAGTTGCCACATAATTGGGGTCAAGCAAGGCCCGGTGCCACGGCGACCCCTGTCCCGCCGGTTAACTGAGGTGGCGATGTTCCTGAACCGCATGCCGCGTTACGAGATCCTCTCGGCCGACGCGGTCAGCATCCTCGACTCCGGCTGGCGCCGGATCGTCTCCGAGATCGGCGTCCAGTTCGCTAAGCCGGAGGCAGTTGAGCTGTTCCGCAAGGCCGGCCAGGACGTGGACGGCGAAACTGTCCGCCTGGATCCCGACTTCGTGCTCGAGCAAGTGGCCAAGGCGCCGCGCGAGTTCGACGTCCAGGCCCGTAATCCCGCCAATAACGTGCACATCGGCGGCGATTGCATGGCTTTCGGGGCGGTCTACGGATCGCCATTCGTCCGCGAAGGCGAGGTGCGCAGAGACGCCGCGATGGACGACTTCCGGCGGCTGGCCAAGCTGGCCCAGTCCTTCCCTGAGCTTGATTCAGCCGGGGGAGTGATCTGCGAGCCGAACGACGCTCCGCTGGACTCCAGGCACCTTGACATGATCTATGCGCTGCAGACCGTGACCGACAAGATCTACATGGGCAATGTGGTCTCCGGGCCCAACGCCGCCGACACGATCGCGATGACAGAGATCCTGTTCGGCGGCCGGAAGGTCATCGAGGACACCCCGGCCACGATCTCGCTGATCAACTGCAACTCGCCGCTGCGCTGGGACGACCGGATGCTGGATGCGCAGTTTGAGTACTGCGCGGCGGCCCAGCCGGTTGTGCTGACACCTTTCTTGCTGATGGGCGCGATGTCGCCGGTGACGATCCCGGCCGCCCTGGTGCAGCAGCTGGCCGAGGCGCTGTCCGGCATCGCGCTGGCCCAGCTGATCCGGCCCGGCTGTCCGGTGATTTTCGGCTCGTTCCTTTCCAACATCGACATGCAGTCGGGCTCGCCGAGCTTCGGCACCCCGGAATCCGGCATCGGGCTGCTGTGCACCGGGCAGCTCGCGCGCCATTTCGGCCTGCCGTTCCGGACCGGGGGCGGGCTCACCTCCAGCCAGACGTGCGATGCGCAGGCGGCTTATGAGTCGCTGATGACCCTGCTGCCGACCTTCCTGGCCGGCGCCAACTGGGTCATGCACGCGGCCGGATGGCTGGAGGGCGGCCTGGTGTCCTGCTACGAGAAGTTCATCGTGGACGTTGAGCTGCTGCGGATGCTGCGGGTGGAATTCACCCCGCTGGAGATCGACCCGGATTCGCTGGCGTTCGGCGCGCACGAGGAAGTCGGCCATGGCGGCCATTTCCTCGGTGCTGCGCACACCATGGAGCGGTTCCGCGAGTGCTTCTACCGGCCGCTGCTGTCGTCTACCGCGAACTACGAGCGCTGGCTGAAGCTGGGCGGCAAGGACGCCACGGCGCGCGCCAGCGAGATCTGCGCCAAGACGCTCGAGGAGTACACCCCGCCGCCGCTGGACGACGCGATCCGCGCCGAGCTTGCGGACTACGTCACCCGCCGCCGCACCGAGCTCGGCGACTAGCCAGGCCCGGCAGTCTGGACCAGCCGTTTCGGCACCTAACCATCCTGTGCCGCAAGACATAGGCTGCGAAGGGCAGAGGAGGTTCCGTGCCAACAGCCGAAACGGTACGGGGGCCGGTCGACGTCGCAGGCCCTGGCCCGACCCTGGGGGCCGATGAGGAGGAGGTCACGGCGGCCACCGCGCCGAACTTGCACTACACGCACATCAGCGACGACGTGCTTCCCGCCCTGCGCGCGGCCGGGGTCTCCGACGCGCAGATCGAGCAGATGCTCGTGGGCAACCCGCGCAGGTACTTCAGTGGAGGAACATCATGATCACGCCGTTCGACACCGCCGGGGTGACCAGGGGCGCAGACGGCATCAAGCGCTACGACGGCCTGCCTGACAGCCTGGTCGACATGCTGCGCGGCCTGGTCGAGCGATATCCCGACCGTGAGGCGCTGGCCGAGACCGGCGGCGGCCCGCGGCTGTCCTACCGGGAGCTCTGGGACGGTGCGACGCGGGTGGCGGGCGGCCTCCGCGTAGCCGGCGTAGAGCGCGGCGACCGCGTCGCGCTGCGGCTCGGCAACGGCGTCGACTGGGTCCTGGCCTTCTTCGGCGCGGTACTCGCGGGCAGCATCGTCGTGCCCGTGAACACCCGGCTGACCGAGTCCGAAGTGGCCTTCGTGGTATCGGACAGCGGCGCCAGGTACGTCTTCGCGCCCGGTGAGCCGCTGCCCGATGGTGCTCCGCTGGCCATCGACGACGCGGGACCCGACGACGCGGCCGCGATCTTCTACACCAGCGGCACGACCGGCTTCCCCAAGGGGGCAGTCACCACCCATGCGAACTTCTTGTCCAACTGCGAGACCTGCCAGCGGTGCCTCCGCACGGCCGGCGGGGCCGAGCCACCGCGCACGCTGATCTCGGTGCCGCTCTTCCACGTCACCGGCTGCAACAGTCAGCTGCTCTTCGTCATGTACCTGGCCGGGACCAGCGTCATCATGCCGCAGTTCGATGTGGGCACGTTCCTGCGGGCCATCGAGACGGAGCGGATCGACGTGCTGACCACGGTGCCGGCCATCTACTGGCTGGCCATCAACCGGCCGCAGTTCGCCGAGACCGACGTGTCCAGCGTGCGGGTACTGTCCTACGGTGGCGCCCCGATCGCGCCCGAGCTGGTCGGGCGGATCATGAAGGCATTCCCCGCCGCGCGCGTCGGCAACGGCTTCGGCCTCACTGAGACGTCCAGCGTGACCAGCTACCTGCCGCACGAGTATGCGGCCGGGCACGCCGACTCGGTGGGCTTTCCCGCACCGGTGTGTGATGTGCAGGTGGATGCGTCAGACCCGCGGGACGTCGGCGAGCTGCTCGTCCGCGGGCCCAACGTGGTGGCGGGTTACTGGGCCAATCCGGACGGCACCGCCCGGGTATTCACCGACGGGTGGCTGCATACCGGCGACCTGGCCAGGATCGACGACGACGGTCTCATCTACATCGTCGACCGGGTGAAGGACATGATCAACCGCGGCGGCGAGAACGTGTACTGCGTCGAGGTCGAGAACGCCCTGGCCGGCGGGCCAGGGGTGTACGAGGCGGCCGTGGTCGGCGTGCCCGACGAGATGATGGGCGAGAAGGTCGGCGCCGTGCTCGTGCCCGCGCCGGGCGCCACGATCGACGCCGACGCGGTCCTGGCCTACCTGCGGGGGCGGATCGCCGACTTCAAGGTGCCGCAGTACGTCGTCGTGCGATCCGATCCGCTGCCCCGCAACGCCGGAGGAAAGCTGCTCAAACGGCGGATACGCGAGGAAACCAGCTGGGATTGACGGTCAGCATTTCACTACCAGACTTGATGATCTACGTGTGGATCTGCTCGCATAGCCTCTGTAGTCATGAGCCCCGAAGCATCGTCATCGGCCGCTGCGGTCGCAGACCTGGTGCGCAGCGATCCGCACGGCCCGGGCATCACCCGCGCCCGGGGCGCGGAAGGCTTCCGGTATGACAACCCGTCGGGCGCACCGGTCACCCAGCCACCGACGCTGGACCGAATTCGCGCGCTCCGAATCCCGCCGGCCTGGGAGAACGTCTGGATTTCGGCGGACCCGCTCGGCCACATCCAGGCCACGGGCGTGGACAGCCGTGGCCGGGGCCAGTACCTGTATCACCGGCTGTGGCGAGAGCAGCGCGATGCCCAGAAGTTCGCTCACATGCTCCGGTTCGCGAGCGCGCTGCCCGGATTGCGGACGGCCGCGGCGGATGACCTGAAGCACCGGGGCCTGACCCGCGAGCATGTCGTGGCCGGGGTGGTCAGGCTGATCGACCTTGGCCTGTTTCGCATCGGCGGCGAGAAGTACGCCGAGCTGGATCACCATTACGGCGCGACGACGCTCATGAAGGAGCACGTGCGGCTGACGCGTGACGGCATGATGTTCGATTACATCGCCAAGGCGGGCAAGCACCGGACGATCGTCGTCAAGGACCGGCTGGTGCTGCCCACCGTCCGGGCCCTGGCCCGCGCCGACAATGGCCTTGAGACCCTGTTCTGCTACCAGGACGGCGGCAGCTGGCACGTCCTGCACTCCCAGCACGTCAACAACTACATCGCCGGGCGGGCGGGCGGCCACTTCACGGCCAAGGAATTTCGCACCTGGAATGCCACCGTGCTGATGGCGCTGGTGCTCGCGAACGCGGGCCCGGCGACAGCGCCGCGGAGCCGCAAGCGGATCATAGCCGCCAGCGTCCGTGAGGTGGCCCGCTGGCTCGGCGATACTCCCGCCGTGGCCCGCGCGTCATACATAGATCCGCGGCTGATCATCCGTTATGGATCGGAAGGACAGCTGCCTGCGATCCCCGTACTGCCGACCGTGCTACCGGCACCAGCGGAAGCCGAGCACGCGATCGCCGCGCTGCTGGACGCCTGCGGCGATCCTCAGGAAACGACTGCGGGAGCGACCGCGGCCAAGTAGCGAAGGGACCTGTCTGCGGCGCCTGGGCGCAAGTAGTTTGTCGGGTAGCGTCGTCCTTGCGGCGCTACCGGCGTCTATGCGAGGGGCGGGCCAATGCAGGCCGAGATCAAGGGCACCACCATGCCGATTCTTGAAGTCGCGCTTGATCAGGGCGAGCAGCTTATTTCCACCCACGCCGAGCTGGCGTGGATGACGGCGAGCATCCAGATGTCGCAGACGGCTACGACCGGCGGCGGAGGCAGGGGCCTCATGCAGGGCCTCAAGCGCGTGGCAGGCGGCGGCGGGCTCTTCCTTACCCGTTACGAAGGGCCGGGCGCGATCACCTTCGCGGCCAAGGTCCCTGGGCACATCATGCCGGTGGACATCGCTCCTGGGCAGGCCTACTACGTGCATCGGCACGGGTGGCTCTGCGGCACGCAGGGCATCACTCCGAGCATTGGCCTTCAGCAGACATTCCGCGGCGGGATGTGGGGCGGCGACGGCTTCATCCTGCAGAAGCTGGCGGGCCAGGGCCGGGCCTGGATCGAGCTATCCGGCGAACTCACTAGCTATGACCTGCCGCCCGGCCAGACGCTGCTGGTGCACCCTGGTCACGTCGGGATGTTCGAGGGCAGCGTGCAGTTCACGATCACCCGGATGCGCGGCATCGCCAACGCTTTCTTCGGCGCGGATGGCTTCTTTCTCGTCTCCCTCACCGGGCCGGGCCGGGTCTGGCTGCAGTCGATGCCGCTTGCCGTCCTCGCGCACGCGCTTTCCCATTACCTTCCGCAACAGAACGTACCCGAGTCAGCTGGCGCGGGCGCGGTCGGCGGGATCATCGGCGGCATGCTCCGCGGCTGAGGCCCCGGTCGCGACTGCGGCTCAGGGCAGCTGAGGCCCAGATCACGGCTGCGGCTCAGGTCACGGCTGCGGCTCAGGTCACGGCTGCGGCTCAGGTCACGGCTGCGGCTCAGGTCACCGGCCTGCAGGCGGCAGCCGACCGTCGACGTTGAATACCCACCGCGGGCCAGCCTGCCAGCATCGCCAGCAGGTCAGACGGACACCGCGCCGCGCAGCTGGGCCGCTGCCTCGGTCATGGCGGCCAGCTTGCTGAACGCAGCGTCGCGCGGCAGGTACTTCATCCCGCAGTCCGGTGCGAGCACGAGCCGCTCGGCCGGGACGTACTCCAGGGCCCGCTGCACCCGCGCAGCCACCTGGCCGGGCGGTTCCACGGCGTGATCGTTCAGGTCGAGCACGCCCAGGATGATCGTCTTGCCGTCCAGCGCGGCGAGCACCGAGCAGTCCAGGCCGGACTGGGCAGTCTCGATCGAGATCTGGTCCGCCCGGCTCGCGGCCAGCTCGGGCAGGAAAGAGTAGCCTTCGGGCCGGCCGTGGATGATCGCGGCATATCCGAAGCAGAGATGGACCGCGGTGGTGCCATCGACGCCCTCCAGCGCGCGGTCAACGACCTGCACGCCGAACTCGCGGGCCTGCTCTGGCCTGGCCTGCAGGTAGGGCTCATCGAGCTGCACGATGTCGGCTCCGGCCGCGAACAGATCCTTGACCTCCTCGTTGACGGCCTCGGCGTAGGCGAGAGCAGCAGCCTGCACGGTCGGGTAGTGATCGTTCTGGGCCTGCTGAGCCATGGTGAACGGGCCCGGTACGGTAGCCTTCACGGCCCTGGCGGTGTGGGAACGCAGAAATTCCACACTTTCCACCCCGACCGGATGGCGCCGCCGGATCGGCCCGACGATGCGCGGCACCGGGTTCGGCTCCCCGCTGCGGTCAAGCGCGGTCCCCGGGTTGTCGATGTCCACCCCGTCCAGCGCGGTCGCGAAGGCGTTGGAGTAGCTCTCGCGGCTCATCTCACCATCGGTGATGATGTCCAGGCCGGCATCTTCCTGGGCCCTGATGGCGAGCAGGGTGGCGTCCCGCTGGGCCTGCTCCAGGTAGGCGGGGTCCACCCGCCACAGCTCGCGGGCCCGCACCCGCGGCGGGAACCGCGCGGCAAGCCGCTCCCTGTCGATCAGCCAGTCCGGCTGCGGGTAGCTGCCGACGAGCGAGGTTGGGAAGAGCATCTCCGGCCTCCGGGTCTCTGGTCTGGTCAGCCGCGCGGTGACGCGCCAGTCGCGGGCGCTGGGGACAGGCCGGCGAGCCGGCATTGCGGTCGGGTCAGCATCGAGAGCTGGTCGCTGTGGGTGAATGCGGCCCGGCACATGGTCACCGCGCCTGCACCACATTCGTGGATGAGCGCGCCGCCGGTGGTACTCGCGGCTGTAACGGTGACACATCCGTCGTGCGAGCGGCCGTAGCCGCCCGGATGGGCCACCGCCCAGATTCCCACCCCGCCGAATCCGGCCAGGACAAGAGCGCCGACTACGACCAGTCCCCGCTTGTCGCGGCGGGTGAGCGGCTCGGCCGGTGGCTGCTGCGTTTTCCGGTACATTACTGTCGGATTGTAAACGCCCCGCCGCATAGTTGCCGTCCGGTCTGCCGCGCGGGCCGGCTGAGGGGCCATCGCGGCGCTCCTGCGGGCCGGCAACAGTGAGCATCAGGCGGACCCGTTCCTCGCGGGCGCGCGGTGCCGACCCTGTGATGCGCAGCGGGATCCGCACGTTCCCGGCCGCGGGGAGCGCGGGAGACCGACGGGGAATGGCCCACGCTCGTTACGTTATGTCCGCTGGCTCAACGGACCCAGGAGGCCGCAATGGTTACCCGGCCGCCAGGGGATCGTCGCGGAAACCAGGCAGCCTGATCACGCACCCCGGTCCGGGACGCCGACGATCTCGGTGCTGACGCGCCGGCTCAGCAGGCTCAGCGGACCGACGCCCGACAGTGCGCCGGCCAGCAGTCCCGCCAGCGCGGGGCTGGCCGACGTCGATTCCGCCATCCCGATGGCGGCAACCCCGGCGAGCGTGCCAGGGAGCACGTCGCCGAGCCCGCTGACCACGTGTGCCCTCGCCCCCCTGCTCCGTGCCAGCGCGCAGAGCTGCCTGGTGTCGGGCGAGTCCGTGAGGCCGAGCACCAGCATGACATCGCAATCTGCCGCCATGGCACGGATCGTCTCGGCCCGGTCGGATGCGGCATAGCAGAACCCGTCCGGATGCGGGCTGCGCAGCGCGGGGAATCGTGAGCCAAGGGCAGTGGTCACCGGCACCGACTCCTCCACCGGGATACCCGGCTGCAGCAGGTAGGAGACGCGCCTGGAGTCAGCGACCCGCAGGCCCGAGGTGGCAGCCGGGGTGCCGACCACCGAGATCCGGCCTGGGGCGGTTCCGGCGATCCCGGCGACGACCGGGTGGCTGAGCTGCCCGATCAGCACCACGTCGTCGCCGCGCCCGGCGAGCTTTGCCGCCTCGGCGTGGGTCCGCGCGACCAGCGGGCAAGTCACGTCGATCACCTCGAGCCCGCGCGCCTGCGCCGCGGCCATCGCCGCTGCGGTGACGCCGTGCGCGGGGAAGAACACGGTGCCGCCATCGGGCACGTCGTCAAGCGAGCCCACGAAGACGGCGCCGCCCGAGGCTAGCTCGGCGATCGACTCGGGGCTGGCGGCTAGCTGGCCGCAGATGTGCACGGCGCGCCGGCCGGCCACCGCGCGGCGAGCCATCTCGAGGGCCTGCTGCGCGCCGTCGCACCACGGGCTCGGGGCCGTGACGAGCCGTCTGGTCGCAAAGACAGCCGACCATTCGCGCACCGCGGACCTGGCCGCGGCGGCTGCGACCCGGTCGGCGGTGGCCGCTGCCGCCCCGATGGCGGCCATCGTGCCGTCCCGTTGCTGGCAGGTCGCGACGAACAGGACAGCGCCCCCATCGTGATGCACCGGATCGTCGTAATGCGGTACCGGCGCGTACCTGACCTGGCCGCCCTTGCGCTGCAGCAGCGCGCCGACCAGCGCCGCCGCCGGGCTCGGCAGCCCGCCTTGCCCTTGATCCCCGATTTGGGTCGCGACCAGAATCTCGCCCGGTGCAACGCCAGCGCCGGACGCGGGAAACTCGCGCACCGCTGATCGGTTCATTGCCGCCCATTCCGTGGGCACATGGCCCCATACGTTGCCCGGCCGCGGTGCCGTCCCCCTGCGACCGGAGCACCGCGATGCCGGTGGCCGGACTATTCCCTGACCCGCTTCCCGATTTGCCCTAGGGACTCCCAAGATTGCGTTTGTCCGGGTAGCGCTGACCGGAATCTGCAGCGATATGGACAGGTTTAGATGCCCGGCTCAATGTCGTCCTGGCTGCCGAGGCGCCCGGCGTTCCCGACGCCGTGCCCGCCAGGCGATCGCGCGCATCAAGGCGAGCCCGTTCAGCGCCGCATACTCGCCGCATACCGTCGCGGCGCGCGCTCGTCTTGACGTCGAGGCCGGGCTCCGCGAAGTGAGCTAGCTTGCGCCCCGGTCACAGTTCCGGCGTGTCGCCCTGGCCCTGCTGCTCGGCGAGGAAGCGCTCGAACTGGGCGCCGAGTTCCTCCGCTGTCGGCATGTCCTCCGGCTCGCCGCCGAGTGAGTTGGCCTGGCCCTCGGCGAAGGCGTCGTACTGCTGCTCCAGGGCCTTGACGACCTCGGAGACCTCTTCCGAGCCTTCGACCTGCCTGGTGATCTCCAGGTCGGTCCGGCGGGCCGCCTCGCGCAGCGCGTCGGAGGGCAGTGCCAGCCCCGTTGCCTGCTGCACGGACTCCAGCAGGGTCACCGCGGCTGCCGGGTAGGCCGCCTGGGCGAGATAGTGCGGCACGTGCACGGCGAAACCGATCGCGGCACGCCCATCCTCGCCAAGCCGCAACTCGAGGAGCCCGGCGGCGCTGCCGGGGACCTGCAGCCTGTCAACGAACGGCCGGTAGCCCTCGACTAGGTCGGCGCTGGTCGCGTGCGCCGTCACGCCGGGCGGCCTGGTATGCGGAATGCCCATCGGAATGCCGTGGAAGCCGACAGCGAGGCGGACGCCGAGCTGTGCGTAGACGGCGCGCACCGCGCTGGTGAAGGCGTCCCACTGATGGTCAGGCTCGGGGCCATTCAGGAGCAGGAACGGAGTCCCCTGCGAGTCATGCAACAGGGAAATGGTGAGCGATGGCGCCTCATACTGCTCCCAGTGATCCTTGGCGAAGATCATCGTAGGACGGCGCGAGCGGTAATCGATCAGCGAGTCGACATCGAACCTGGCGATCTCCCGGTGCTCGAGGGTGGCGAGCAGATGCGTGGCGAGCAGCCGTCCCGCCGCGCCCGCGTCGATGAAGCCGTCGAAGTAATAAAGCAGCACAATGTCATCGAGCTCGGGCACGTCGGGATCGACCGTAAAGAGGTCTGTCGGGTCATGCGGCACGTGTACCTCGGAAGGCCCCTGACCTGCGTATTTACCGGACTGGCCTGCGATTAGGCTCCAGGGGAATCCAAGAGACTCCAGGGGAATCCAGGCCAGTAGGCGCCCCGGTTAGGCTCCCGGCACCAGAGTACCTACACCGGCTCACTTGCCTCGCTTGTCAGGGGCGATCACGCTTTCCTCACTGCAGGGGCATGGGCGTGCCCGCCGAGCGTCGCTAGGCTCGGAAGGCCGTCGCCCCGCATGTCAGCGAGGGATGCAGCGAGGGATGCGGAGCCGTCACCTAGGCCCGCGCTGGCAGGATCTGCTGAAGGAAGCGACCCGGCAGCTGGTCATGTTGCGGTGATTAGGGGGGACATCCACAGGATCTTCATATCGCTTGCGTCCTGGTTTCATCCCGCGATGCTGGTCTGGTCGCGTTGCGCGGGTTTGGGGGGCCAACCGGGGGGTTGGGCGATTTCCCGCCGCGGCAGCGTCGGCCTGGCGAGGGGCGCCGGGCATTGGAGGTACGGGGACAAATATGACCAGGGAAATCGCTGTCACGCTGCCGACGCAGCACATCGCCGCCGCGAGCCGGGCGGTCGCCGAAGGCCGGGCTGCCTCGGTGTCGGCGTATATCTCGCAGGCGATGGATCGCTGGGACGCGGACGAGGAACTCGCGAGCACCCTGGCGAAGGCGCACGCCGGACGCCGGACGCCCAGCACTGCCGACCGGGAGTGGGCGCGGCACGCGCTCGGGCTCGACGGGCTGCAGGAAGTGCCCTGGAGCCTAGCGGGCTGAGCTGTCACCTGCGGCCGTTCCCGCCGCGGCCTCGCGCTCGCGCCACTTGGCCAGCATCCTCGGCGCCTCGGCCCGGAGGAACTCGAAATACCGCGCCGTGTCGGCCAGCCAGCCGCCGGCCGGTGAACCCGGGCCGAGTGCCTCGATGCCTTCCTGCAGCACGAGGTTCCACCGGGTGAACATCCGGTCCCTGCTTCCGATCAGCTCCTGCCAGACGTCGGCGGGCATCCGGTAACGATGCCGGCGAGAGCCCGGCTCACGCTCGCTGCTGACCAGGCCGACCTGGATGAGGTAGCGAACACCGCCCGACACTGCCGCCGGGCTGGCGCGCAGCAGCTGGGCGATCTCGGCAGCGGTCAGCAGGCCTGAGTCCGAGCTGAGCAGCGCCACGAAGACGCGGGCCGGCATCCTGGGGAATCCGGCTTCACCGAGCACCGAAGAGAAGCGCTCGATAAACCGGTACACCGCCACGTCATCGCGGGCCTGATGCTGCCGATCGGCTGCCGTGACCCGGTTGCCGCTGGTGCTCTCCCGGTCCTGATGCTGCCCGCCGGCCGACCGGTCGTGATGCTGCCCGCCGGCCGACCGGTCCTGATGCTGCCCGCCGGCTGACCGGTCCTGATGCTGCCCGCCGGCTGTTCCGGCCCGGTCGTCCCCAGCGGCGCCGCCTGCCGGGTCCTCCCGCTCGCCCATGGCTGTCTCGCTCCCCGAGTTCTGTGTTTTCTCGTTTTTTTAACTTTCAGGAATTTCTAAATCAAGTGTAGGCTCTGAACCATGACCGACGCAATCACCGTCTCCGGCTTGCGCAAGTCCTACGGCAAGACGCTCGCGCTTGACGGGTTCGATCTGGCAGTGACGCGTGGCGAGGTGCATGGCTTCCTGGGGCCGAACGGCTCAGGCAAGACGACAACAATCAGGATCCTGCTCGGCCTGCTGCGGGCCGACGGCGGGACCGCCCGGCTGCTCGGCGGCGATCCCTGGAGCGAGGCAACGGCTCTGCACCGCAGGCTCGCCTACGTCCCTGGCGATGTCGCGCTCTGGCCGGCCCTGTCCGGCGGCGAGGTCATCGACCTGCTCGGGCGGCTGCGCGGCGGGCTGGACCCGGGCCGCCGGACCAGCCTGCTGCAGCGCTTCGACCTGGACCCGACGGTCAAGGCACGCGCCTACTCAAAGGGCAACAGGCAGAAAGTGGCGCTGGTCGCGGCGCTCGCCTCCGACGTGGAACTGCTGCTCCTCGATGAGCCGACGGCCGGCCTCGACCCGCTGATGGAGGCCGAGTTCCGCGCGTGCATCGAGGAGGAACGGCAGCGCGGGCGCACCGTTTTGCTCTCCAGTCACATCCTGTCCGAGGTGGAGGCGCTCTGCGACCGCGTCACGATCATCCGGCGTGGCCGGGCCGTGGAGTCCGGCACCCTGGCCGAGTTGCGCCATCTCACCAGGACATCGATCGCCGCTGAGCTGGCAAGTGCACCTGACGGGCTCGATCAGCTACCCGGCGTGCACCATCTGGACGTCGAAGGCAACCGGGTGCGCTGTGAGGTGGACACCGGAATGCTGGACGGCTTGCTGCGGCGGCTCAGCGCGGCCGGGGTGCGCAGCCTGACCAGCCAGCCGCCGACGCTTGAGGAACTGTTCCTGCGCCACTACACCGGTGATGGGCCCGCTTCGCCGCCAGCCGCGGATCAGGACGGAGTCCCGGTATGAGCACTCTGGCGGGCACCGGCGCGCTCGCCAGGCTGGCGGCACGCCGGGATCGCATCATGCTGCCGGCCTGGATCTATATCCTCACCGCGCTGGTCGCAGGCACCGCGTATAGCTTCAGGAAGCTGTACCCGACGGCCGCGGGCCGGGCGGAGTTCGCGGCGGCCGCGGGCCACAATCCATCGCTGCTGTCCCTCTACGGTCCGTTGTACGGCAACTCGCTCGGGTCACTGACTGCCTGGCGTTACGGCGGGTTCGCTGCACTTGGCGCCGGGCTGATGAGCATCTTCATCGTGATCAGGCATACCAGGGCCGACGAGGAGACCGGCCGGCTCGAGCTGATCGGCTCCGCAGCGGTGGGACGGCACGCGGCGCTGACCGCCGCCTTGCTGATCTCCCTGACCGCGAACGCCGCACTCGCGCTGGTGATGTCCGCTGCCCTGATCGCGCTCGGGCTGCCCGCGGCCGGTTCCATCTCCCTGGCGCTGGCCATCGCCGGCTGCGGCCTGGTGTTTACCGCCGTCGCCGCGGTCACGGCGCAGGTGGCAGACGCGGCCCGCTCGGCCAGGGGGCTCGCGATCGGCATGCTCGCAGTGGTCTACCTGCTGCGTGCCGTCGGGGACTCGGCGGGCGCAGCCGGTCCCGGGTGGCTCACCTGGCTGTCGCCGATCGGCTGGGCGGAGCTGATCCGGTCGTTCGGCGTGATCCGCTGGTGGATCCTGGCGCTGCCGCTGGTGACCACCGTCGCCCTCGGCGTTGCCGCCGGTGTGCTCGCCGCTCGCCGTGACTACGATGCCGGGTTGCTGCCGCGCCGGCCAGGACCGGCCCGGGCGCCTGGGACGCTGCGCAGCCCGCTGGGGCTTGCCTGGCGGCTGCAGCGTGCCACGCTGATCAGCTGGGTAACCGGCGCCTTGGTCTACGGCGTCATCATCGGGTCAGCCGCCAAGGGAATCACCGGGCTGCTCGGCAGCGCCGAGATCAGGCGCATCCTGGCCAGACTGGGCGGTACGACAGCGCTGACCAATGCCTACCTCGCGGCAATCATGAGCTTCACCGGGCTGATCGCCGCGGGTTACGCTATCTCGGCCGTACTGCGGCTGCGCTCCGAAGAGACGGACGAGCGCGCAGACCCGTTGCTGGCCACAGGTATCACGCGGACCAGTTGGGGGCTCAGCCACCTCACGATCGCGGCAGGCGGGACAATCCTGATCTTGGCCGCGACGGGTCTGGGCACGGGCCTGGGCTACGCGCTGCGGTCCCCGGGCGGCGGTAGCGAGATTGCCGAGCTTGTCGGCGCCGGGCTCAGCCAGGTACCGGCGGCGCTGGTGATTGCCGGGGTAGCCGCGGCGCTGTTCGGGCTCGCCCCCCGGTTCTGCGCGGCCGGCGGCTGGACCGCGCTCGGCATAGTCGTCCTGATGCTGTTTCTCGGTGCCTCGCTCCAGTTGTCGCGCTGGGTGCTGGACATCTCGCCGTTCACCCACCTGCCAAAGCTGCCTGGCGGCACCGTCAGTGCCGCGCCGCTGATCTGGCTGAGCGTCATCGCGGTTGCTTTGGCCGCCGTAGGGCTCATCGGCCTGCGACGTCGCGACATCGGCTGATCGCGCCAGCCGCCCGAGTGCCCGTGACCAGCACCACCGCCTGCGGAAGTCGCAGCGTGAGTGTCCAGCCGCGGTCCCCGGCCCGGCTGCCGTCACCGGCTTGTCGCCCCCGGCCCGGTTACCCGCGTCGGCTCGGCGTTGCCGGATGGATCGTCTTGTGCTCGGCCAGCATCGCGACGTACTGGGCGATCTTCTTCGCGCGGGTCTCGGGGCGCTTGACGTTGCCGATCCGGTAGAGGATCGCGTACCTGTTGACGCCGCTGAGGGTGGCGAAGAATTCGCGGGCCGCATCGTTGCGCGCCAGCTCACGCTGCAGGTCCTCGGGCACGGTGATCGCGCGCTGGCCCTGGTATGCGGCCGCCCAGCGGCCGTCTGCCTGGGCCAGCTCGACCTGGCGCTGTCCGGCGGGCCGCATCCGGCCCGATCTGATCAGCTCGGCCGCCTTGGCGGTGTTGATCTTGGACCACTTGCTGCCGGGCTTGCGCGGCGTGAAACGCTGCAGCCAGTGGCTGTCGTCGAGGCTGCCCTTCTGGCCGTCGATCCAGCCAAAGCAGATCGCGACCTCGAGTGCATCGGCATAGGAGACGGTGTCGGCTTCCGAGCCCTTCTTCGCGATCTTGAGCCAGATGCCGGCCGACAGCCCATGATGCTCATCCAGCCAGGCCTCCCAGGCGGCCCGGCTGGCGAATCCCAGCACGGGAAGTTCGTCGCGTGGCATGCGGTTAGTCAATCATGTGGGCGCCTCAGGACCCGATAGTTAGTTGCGGCGCAGCAAATGGCCAGGGAGCATACTTCGGAGATGGGCTCGGACGAAGTTAACTACGGCCGCCGGATGCTGATCCTGGCGATCTGCTGCATGAGCCTGCTGATCGTCGGCCTCGATGTGACGATCGTCAACGTCGCGCTGCCATCGATCCAGCGGGAACTGCACGCTCCGGTGTCCGGCCTGCAATGGACCATCGACGCCTACACGCTCGTGCTGGCCAGCTTCCTGATGCTGGCAGGGTCTACCGCAGACCGCGTCGGGCGGCGCCGGACGTTCCAGACCGGCCTGGTCCTGTTCACCCTCGGCTCGCTGCTGTGCAGCCTGGCACCCGGTCTTGGCTGGCTGGTCGTGTTCCGCATGCTGCAGGCAGTCGGCGGCTCGATGCTCAACCCGGTGGCGATGTCGATCATCACGAACACGTTCACCGAGCCGGCCGAGCGGGCCCGTGCGATCGGAATCTGGGGCGGCGTCGTCGGGATCAGCCTGGCGCTCGGGCCGGTCGTGGGCGGCGTCCTTGTCACATCGGTCGGCTGGCGCGGGATCTTCTGGGTCAACATCCCGGTCGGCGTGGCGGCGCTGATCCTCACCGCGCTGTTCGTACCGGAGTCCAGGGCACCGCACGCTCGCCGGGTGGATCCGATCGGCCAGCTGCTCGTGATCGTGTCGCTTGCCTCGCTGACCTACGCGATCATCGAAGGCCCGCGCCTTGGCTGGAGCTCGGGTGCGATCATCGGTTTCTTCGCGCTAGCGGCGCTGGCTGTCGTCTGCCTGGCGGTCTACGAGCCCCGGCGCGACGAACCGCTCATCGATCTGCGGTTCTTCCGCAGTGCGCCATTCTCCGGAGCGACCGTCATCGCGGTCTGCGCGTTCGCCGCACTTGGCGGTTTCCTCTTTCTCAACACCCTCTACCTGCAGGATGTCCGCGGCTACTCGGCCCTGCAGGCCGGCCTTTACACGCTGCCGATGGCGGCGATGACCGCCGTGTTCGCGCCGCTGTCCGGACGGGTCGTAGCTGCCCGCGGGCCGCGGCTGCCGCTGCTGGTGGCGGGCGCCGCGATCACGATCAGCGGGATCATGCTGCTACGGCTGACCAACACGACGCCGATGAGCTGGCTGATCGGCGCCTACATTATCTTCGGCATCGGGTTCGGGCTGGTGAACGCTCCGATCACCAATACAGCGGTGTCCGGCATGCCAAGAACGCAGGCCGGGGTCGCCGCCGCGATCGCATCGACAAGCCGGCAGGTCGGCTCATCGCTGGGCGTCGCGGTGGTCGGATCGGTGGTGCTGTCGGCGCTGGCCGGGGCGTTCAGGTTCGGTTTCGCAGACGCCAGTCACGCGGGGTGGCTCATCATCGCGGGCTGTGGCGTCGCCGTGTTCGCGGTGGGCGCGATCACCAGCGGCCGGTGGGCGCGGGGTACCGCAGAGCGGACCGCCGGTTTGCTGATGCCTGTCGCGGCGCAGGTACCTGTCCGCGCGCCCTGACCTTCCCCGGCCTCGGGTGCTGCCGGCCCGGCCGCTGGTCCGCAGATCCCGGGCCCGCGCTGGCCCGTGACGGCCGCGCGCCGTCGCCTCGCCAGATGGCGTCCTCGGCCGGGGGGACGGTTCCGGGCGCGGCGGGCGACGGGTGCTCGTGCGGGGTCACCTGCGGCTGCGGTGCTCGCCTACCCTGGCTGGGCGGCACCAGGCGCCGGGACCACCGGCCCGCCGCGAACCTCGGGGCAGGGCGAATGCCAGGGACAGGAAATGCGAGGACCGGAATGGACACGGCGCGGCCGGGCCAGCCGCGCCACATCGCTGGCCTGCCGCACAGCTTGTCCGGGGTCCTCGGCGGCCTGGGGCAGCGCGCCGACGGCGTATGGCACCACGCGTTCAACGCCCAGCCGTTGCCGCCGCCCTGGCTGGTGGTGGGCTGCGGCGCGGTCGCGCTCGCCGTCGTGGCCTCCTCCCGGGTCTGGCCGCTGGCGCGGACCGTGGTGACAATCGTGCACGAGGGCGGTCACGCGCTGGTGGCGCTGGCCACGGGCCGCCGCCTGGCCGGGATCCGGCTGTACCGCGATACCGCCGGCGAGACCGTCTCGGCGGGCAGGCCGGATGGCCCCGGCATCGTGCTCACCGCCGCGGCCGGCTATCCGGCACCGTCGCTGCTGGGCCTCGGCGCGGCGGCGCTGCTGGCCGTCGGGCACCTGACCGGGATGCTGCTGCTCAGCCTGGTGCTGCTGGCCGGGCTCGCGGTCGCGGTCCGCAACGCCTACGGCATGCTGGCCGTGCTGGTCACCGCGGGCGCGATCGCCGCGGTCTGCCTGTTCGCCCCGGCCGTGATCCAGGCCGGGTTCGGCTACGCGATGACCTGGTTCCTGCTCCTCGGCGGCGTGCGGCCGGTGATCGAGCTGGCGCGCGAGCGCCGGCGGGGCCGGACCCGGCGCTCGGACGCCGACCAGCTGGCACGCCTCACGCCGGTGCCGGCCGGAGCCTGGGTCATGATCTTCGGCATCGTCGCCGTCGCCGCCCTCGCTGTCAGCGCCCGCTGGCTGGTCGGCTGACCGACCTGCACTCAACGGCCCCGGCACCGACCTGTCGTGCCCCGGTCAGGGCCCCCGCCGAGGAGCCCGGGCCACCGCCGCGGCCCGTTTCGAGTCCTTAAATGTTGGCGGCATGGAAGCATCCGCGGTGCGGATCGCGTTCAACTACTGGCGGCGTCCCCCGCGCCGCCGCGTCATCGGAATGCCACTGACCTGCCGGAATTCGGCAGGTCAGGCGTCGCGCTGCCGTAGCGTATTAACTGCGCGCGCTGCTTTCCGGATTGGCGCCCGCAAAGACCAGGCCGGCCCCCCCGAACGCGTCGGCCGCGGAAGGCATCCCGTTGCATAGGTCAAAGGCCTGGACCCTGATCGGCGGCATAACCATCGTGGTGGCGATCGTGGTCACCCTCGCCTCGAGCGCGGCCGCAGGGCGCGCCTTGTTCGGGCACCGGGGGTGCGCCGCCGGACGCGCCGGCCTGGTGACCGCCGGCGCGCCCGGCCGGGTGACCGCCGGCGCGCCCGCCCCGGCAGCGGCCCGCCGGAGCGCGGCCGGAGCAGCGCTGCCCAGACTGTCGTCCACGCAACTGGCCGGCCAGCGGGTGATCTACAGCTACAGCGGCCGGACGCCGCCGGCCCGCCTGCTCTGGCTGATCAGACACGGCGACGCCGCCGGGGTCATTTTCTTCGGCCAGAACATTTCAAGCCGGGCGCAGATCAGGTCCGTCATCAGCCGGCTCGATCAGGCCAATGCGAGCACGCTGAATCCGGTGCGCGAGCCATTGCTGCTGATGACCGACCAGGAGGGCGGCGTGGTGCGCCGCCTGCCCGGAGCCCCGTCGCTGTCCGAAAAGCAGGTCGCGCAGTCCGCGCACGCCGCGGCGGCCGCCGCCGCGGCGGGCACCGGGGCCGGACGTAACCTGCGCGGGGTCGGCATGAACGTCAACCTGGCGCCGGTGCTTGACGTGTACCGGACGGCGGGCAATTTCATCGATGAGTTCGGGCGCTCCTACAGCAGCCACGCCCGCACCGTGTCCTCCCTGGGCAGGGATTTCATCACAGCGCAGCAAGCCACCCGGGTAGCCGCGACCAGCAAGCATTTCCCCGGCCTCGGTGCGGCGGCGAGGTCGCAGAACACCGATCTGCGGCCGGTGACGCTGAACGTGTCGCTGCATTCGCTGCGCACGATCGACGAGGCGCCGTACCCGGCCGCGATCGCCGCCGGGGTCCGGCTGATCATGGTGTCGTGGGCGGTGTACCCGGCGCTCGACCCGCACCGGCCAGCCGGGCTCTCGTCGGCCATTGTCGGCGGCGAGCTACGCCGGCGGCTCGGCTTCCGCGGCGTGACCGTCACCGACGCTCTCGAGGCCGGCGCGCTGCGGGCGTTCGGCACGACAGCGAACCGGAGCGTGCTGGCGGCGGGCGCCGGGATGGACCTGATCCTTTGCTCGGCCCAGAAGGTCTCCCAAGGCTCAGCGGCGCGCACCGCGCTGCGGGCCACCTACCTCGGTGGCAAGCTGAACAAGGCCGCATTCACGGCGGCTGTCCAGCGGATCATCGCGCTGCGCACCAGCCTGCGCGGCTAGGCCCGGCTGCCTCACTATGGTCACCGGCCGGCCAGGCCGTCGATCCTTGCCATCTCGTCCGGGTCGAGCGAGAAACCGAAGATGTCAAAATTGGCCGCGATGCGGCCGGGATTCGAGGATCTCGGGATGACCGTGATCTGGTGCTCGATGTGCCACCTGAGGACGACCTGGGCGGCGCTCACCTCGTGGGCGGCGGCGATCTCGGTGAGCACCGGATCGGACAGGTTGGTGTCCTTCAGCGGGCTGTAGCCCTCGACGGCGACGCCACGGTCGCGGCTGGCGGCCAGGAAGCCGGCGTCGTAACGGACCGGGTCCCAGTGCACCTGGTTGACGGCCGGGGCCTCGCCGGTCGCGGTGATCAGGTCGTCGATCTGGGCGATGGAGTAGTTGCTCACGCCCACGGCCCGGGCCAGGCCCTCTGCGGCGAGGGCGAGGAACTCGTGCCAGACGTGCCGCCGCTCGGCCCGCGCGCGCGGCGGCCAGTGCACCAGCCACAGGTCGACGTAGTCGGTGCCGAGTGCCCGCAGCGAAGCCTTCAGGACGGCCCGCTCGCGGCCCGCGTCGGCCGGGCGGAGCTTGGTGGTGATGAAGACGTCCTTGCGTTCCACGCCGCTGTCGCGCAGCGCACGGCCAACTTCGTCCTCGTTGGCGTACATCGACGCGGTGTCGACGTGCCGGTAGCCCGTCTGCAGCGCGTAGCGGACGGACTCGCAGCCCTGGCGGCCACGGAGCCGCCAGGTGCCAAACCCCAGCATCGGCATCTCCGCGCCGCCGCGCAGCGGCATGGCGGGAACATCATGGGCATCGCTCATGTGGCCATTGTCCGCCTTCATGCGACCGGTGTGCCGGTGGATGCAGTTAGCGCGGCGAGCAGTCGGTCAGGCGCCGGGTCGGCGGGCCAGCGCGCCGCTGCCGATGACCCGGCCGTTCACCGCGATCTCCGGCGTGATGCCGCACATCGTGCCGGCCGGTGTCACAGGACGACCACCGAGCGCAGCACCTCGCCGCGCTGCATCTTCCCGAACGCCTCCTCGACCTGGTTCAGCGCGATCGTCTCGGAGACGAACCGCTCAAGCGGCAGCCGGCCCTGCACGTGCAGGTCGATGAGCATCGGGAAGTCACGGTCGGGCAGGCAGTCGCCGTACCAGGACGACTTCAGCGCGCCGCCGCGGCCGAAGACGTCAAGCAGTGGCAGCTCGAGCCGCATGTCCGGGGTCGGAACGCCGACCAGGACCACGGTGCCTGCCAGGTCGCGCGCGTAGAACGCCTGGGTATAGGTCTCTGGCCGGCCAACCGCCTCGATCACCACGTCGGCTCCGTTGCCTTGGGTCAGCTCGCGGATGCCCTCGACCGGGTCGGTCTCCAGCGAGTTGATCACGTCAGTGGCGCCGAACTGGCGAGCCCAGTCCAGCTTCCGCTGATCGACATCGACCGCGATGACCCGGCGCGCTCCGGCCAGGCGGGCGCCCAGCACCGCCGCGCTGCCGACGCCGCCGCAGCCGATCACGGCAACCGAGTCGCCCCTAGTCACCGCGGCGGTGTTGAGCGCCGCGCCGAGACCCGCCATCACGCCGCAGCCAAGCAGCCCGGCGACCTCAGGCCGGACGCTCGAGTCCACCTTGGTGCACTGCCCGGCGGCGACGAGGGTCAGTTCGGCGAACGCGCCGATACCGAGCGCGGGGGACAACGGCGTACCGTCGGCCAGCGTCATCTTCTGCGTCGCGTTGTGGGTGGCAAAGCAGTACCAGGGCCTGCCTCGGCGGCATGCGCGGCATTGGCCGCAGACCGCGCGCCAGTTGAGGATCACGAAGGTGCCGGGAGCCAGCCCGGTCACGTTCTCGCCGACGGCCTCCACCACGCCCGCCGCCTCGTGGCCGAGCAGGTAAGGGAAGTCTTCCCCGATTCCGCCTTCGCGGTAATGCAGGTCGGTATGGCAGACACCGCACGCCTGGATCCGGACCAGCGCCTCGCCGGGTCCTGGATCAGGCACCAGAACCGTCGTGAGTTCGACCTCAGCGCCCTTGCCGCGGGCAATGACGCCGGTTACCTCATGTGCCATCGCGCCGGTCCTCTCTCGTAGCTTCCGATCTCAAGCTTCCGAAACGGGGCCGCGCGTCAGTCCCGTGTGCCCCGTGCTCGGCAGGTTGCCGGTGGGGGCGATGATACGGCGCGGTCAGCGGCCGGAGGCCGGGCGGGTCAGCGGCAGCCCGGGATCGAGCTGGTGCTGCCGTTGCCGCGGTTGTTACCCCGCTGCCATGATCACCTGGACCGTCGGAGGCGCGATCGCCGCAAGGGCGGAGCCGAGCGCGTCGGCGGTGTCGTAAAGCGGGACCACGTACCTGGGCGGTTTTGCCCGGGCCGAGAGCAGCGCGGGCGGCCGGCCGATCCAGCGCGGCGGGATGATCACCGTCACCCCGGCGAAGAAGATGCCTGACGCCAGCCGGTGGCGGTGGATGATCGACGCGGCCGGGCCGAGCACCACCTCAAGCCGGGCTCCGTAGCGCCGGCGGGCGATCCTGAGCTGGCCGATCTGCGACCACGGCACGAGAACCCGCTGACGTCTTGATCGCCTCCGCCTGGGCACGATGCCCAGCCAGACGCCGTTGCTGTCGACGCAGAAGGCCTTCTGCCGCACCGTCGCGAGGACGCCAGCGAGGATCAGCATGGCGAGCAGTAGCGCGCTCATCGCGATGGCCGTATACCAGAGCGGGAGCCTGCCCTTGACGATCAGCAGGCCAGCGACCACCGCGTACCACACCGGGATCAGCAGCAGGTAGCCCCGTGGGAACATCGCCGCTGGGCCGGTCACCAAGCCGGAATACCTGTTCTCCACGGGGCGCCTCCCGAATTGCCCGTTACTGAAATCTTCGGCCGTTCCCGGTTGCCCGGCAAGCGCCAGTTTTGCGCTACAAGTCATAAGATCGGCCGGCTCGGATACTGGAGCGGGCGATGCGCCGGGCCGGGCCGCCGGCGGTGGCCGCGAGAGCGGCCGACTTGGTAGCGGGCAACGCGGATCTTGCCGCATGATGTAGTGATCTCGGAAGGCAGAGACGCCGCCTCAGTGTCAGGGGTAACTCGCTTAAATGAGCACTGGATGGACGCAGAGCCGGTACCAGGAATCTGCCTATGCCCCCTATGACGACACCTGGCCCGGGCGAGGCGAGCAGGCCAAGCCATGGCAGGAAGATCCGGAGGATCCCGAAGGGCAGGGCGGCGCCGGACGCTGGGTGACCGGGGCGGATTACGCGGAGCCGCAGGCAGCCGGGTCGCACGCACGGCCGCGGGTGCCGCCGGGACAGTATTACGCGGAGCCTCAGCCGGCCGGGTCGCACGCGCGGCCGCGGGTGCCGCCGGGACAGTATTACGCGGAGCCTCAGCCGGGCGGGTCGCACGCGGGCCCGCGGGTGCCGCCGGGACAGTATTACGCGGAGCCTCAGCCGGACGGGTCGCACGCGGGCCCGCGGGTGCCGCCGGGACAGTATTACGCGGAGCCGCACTCGGCCGGGCCATGGGTCGCGCAGGGACAGGATTACCTGGAGCCTTGGGGACCGGGCCGGGGCGCCGAGCCTTGGACGGCGGGACCGGGCGAGACCGAGAGTTGGACGGGGGGACCGGGCGAGGCTGAGCCTTGGACGCCGGGACGGGGCCATGAGCGTCGGCCGGCGGGCGGTTATCCGGAGCCGTGGGCCCCGGGCCATAGCTACGACGTGGCCGCGACTGTCGCACCGGGAGGTGGCTGGGCGCAACCGGATCCGGATCAGTGGTCTGCCGGGCAGCCGGTGCCTAAGGAGCCGTCGGCCGGGCCGGATCACCCGGGGCAGGCTGCGCAGGCCGTTGCATCAAGCCGTCGGCATGGTGCTGGGCAATCACGTGATCAGGCCGAGGCCGCGTATCAGCAAGACTGGGACCGAGCTGGCGGCGATAGCGCTGAGGACGCCGATTACGACTGGTACCGGTATCTCGGCCAGGGACTCTCGACGAATGCAAAACCCAGCTCAGCGCCCGCTGAGCGGCCGTCGGCGACACGGAACAGCTCAGCTCGGTCAGCGCACGAATCGGGCCAGGCAGCACGCCGTGGTGACCGTCGGTTGGGCCGACGCAAGCCCTCAGACACGGTGCCTGACGGTGATGCCCACGCGGCGGACCGTACCAACCCGGGATACCGCAGGCCGGAGCAGGCCGGACCGGCCAACGAAACTCACCCCGGTATGTCATTCCCCGCCCAGACTGATGGAGCGCGGTTCCCTGGCCAGACTCGGTCAGGTGAGCCATTCCCCGGGCAGACCGATGGAGCGCGGTTCCCTGGCCAGACTCCCTCAGGTGAGCCATTCCCCGGGCAGACCGCTGGTGCGCCGTCCCTCGGCCAGACTCGCTCAGGTGTGCCGTTCCCCCGCCAGACTGATACCGGTGTGCCGTTCTCCCGCTCATCGGCTGCTATGCAGGTGCCGGCTGAGCGAGCGGTCCGGGGTCGGGCGCCCGTCGCTCAGGTCTCCGCTGCTCCGGTCCCGGCCCCGCGGGTACCTGCCCCGCCGTTGCCGGACGACTATGTGACGTCCAGACCGCTACCCGGTGACCGGTCTGAAGGCAAGGGAGCACAAGGCCGACCTGGACGCCAGGCAGCCCGATCGGTAACGCGGGCTCGCCGCGCTGGCCGCTCAGGCAAGCATTTCCGCTGGCGGTTCGTCGGCGTGGCAGGCGGCGCCGTGGTGCTGGTGGCGACAGCGGCGGTGGTGGCATCGTTGGGTCGAGCCGGCAGCGGGGTCGCGCACATGATGGTGAGCCCGACCAAGCTCGGCAACTATGTTCAGGAGCCGTCGCTCGCGCGGGATATGGGCGGTGCGGCGTTGCAGAAGCAGATAGTCGCCAGCAGCAGCGGTGAAGCCAAACACGTGGTGTATGCCGTCTACGAGGACGCTACCGGCCGTGCCGCGAAACACGGCCCGCAGATCATCCTGTTCATCGGCGGGAACCGGTCAGGCGCATCCGCCAGTTCCTTCATGACCAGTTTCGCGGGCAAACTTGCAGGCGCCGCGACTACCAGTCCTGGATCCATGGGTGGCGCGGCCGCATGCGTCCCGAGCGTCGGGGGCCGCCTCGCGGAGTGCGCGTGGGCCGATGATGACACATTCGGGGTAATCGCCTCGCCGACGCTGAGTGCGTCTGCCCTGGCCAGTGAATTGCGTACGGTGCGCCCGCTGGTCGAGAAGCGAACCAGCAAACCGGGGTAGCTTGGCCATGCCCACCGTCAGGCTCATTTCCGGGTGGGCTTATTTCCCGGTGGGCTTATTTCCCGGTGGGCTTACTGCTCTGAGGCCGAGGCGAGCGCAAGGACAGCCGCGCGATCGCGATGGCGATCGCGCCAGCCAGCACAGCCAGCCCGGCCAGCTGGCCACCAATAAGACGCGGGTCGAGCGGGAGAGTGGCTGAAGCTGTTGCGGCGCTTATGCGGCGTGGCCGCCCGGTGGCGGGGCCGGTGGCAGGGGCGGCCGGGTTCGCGCTTTTCCCCGGCGAGACGGTGGGGAACAAGGTGCCCGGGTTCTGGGTAGAAGTGCCGACGCCTGGCAGGGTGGTCAGGTTGCCGGGCGCGGCCGGCAGCGTCGACGGCGGCAAGGCCGGCACCGTCGATGGCGGCAGGGCCGGCACCGTCGATGGCGGCAGGGCCGGGCTTGGCGGAGCGGACGAGCGACTCCGGGTCGAGGTGATCAGTACAGATGTCGTCGCGTTGAAGGAGGCGGCGTGGGTTCCGCTGACGGTGGCAGTCAGCGTGACCTTGGCGCCCGGAGACGCTGCGCGAGCTACGTTAACGCTGGCCAGAAGCTCGTCAGACTGACCTGTTGGCACGTCACCTACCGTGCAGATCCGGCCGCTGGCCTGAGGGCAGACGGTGAATCGCGGCGCGGAGACATGCGCGATGTGCCGCACATCGGCTGAGACGGTCACGCCGTGAGCATCCGCTCCGGTGCTCCAGATCCAGATTGCATAGGTCGCGGCCTTTCCCTGCCGGACAGTGCTGTTCGAGAACGGCTGGACCGACACGCAGAGCTTGGCAGTCTTCGGCTTGGGGGACGGCGACGGTGTCTTGCTGGGGGACGGGCTCTTGCTGGGAGTCGGGGTCTTGCTGGGAGTCGGGGTCTTGCTGGGAGTCGGGGTCTTGCTGGGAGTCGGGGTCTTGCTGGGAGTCGGGGTCTTGCTGGGAGTCGAGGTCTTGCTGGGGGACGGACTCTTACTCGGGGATGAGCTCTGGCTCGACGTAGGGGTCTTTGTTGGTGTCGTAGTTCCGGTCGAGGACTTGCTGGGTGTCGGGGTCTTGGTGGGCGTCGAGGTTGTGGTCGCGGCCGCGGTCTTGGTGGGCGTCGAGGTTGTGGTCGCGGCCGCGGTCTTGCTGGGCGTCGACGAAGGTGTCGTGCGAGCGCTGGCGGGCCGGCTGTTCAGCGGCTTGCTGACGAGCCGGACGGCCGTCACTGAGGCGGCCGATGACTTTTGCCCGCTGGCCGAGCGCGGGTAGGCGGCGACCGTCACAGCCGGGCGCGCGGAACACGCGGTTTTCTGGATCGGGGGATGAACCCCCTGGGTGGCGGCGAGTGCCTCGCCAAACGTCCCACTGAAGATCATCAAAGCCCCGGCCAGGGCGCCGAGGGTGGCTATCCGGGCCGGCCGCTGGCTCACCAGCCTGACCCCGCCGCTGTTATCCCCTTGCCAGCCACACTGCTCCCCATGGTTACTAACATTATGCATCGCAGGTTGGGGGCATTCCCCCCGAGCATCCATTCGACACCTTCGGCGCCGCAGATGCCAGAGCCGGGGGACGCTGGATGCTGGACGCTGGGCGCGCGGCATCGCCGGACCCGCGAGGTGCCCGTGGACGCACGTGACGTTCTCACCAGGCCCGCGCCGCCTCCTGACGTGATCCGCTACGGTCCCGGCGAGAATCAGATCGCTGACCTGCGGCTGCCCGCATCACGTCGGGTTGGTCAGCAGGCCAGCCGGAGGGGCATTCCGCTTGCGCTGTTCTTTCATGGCGGCTTCTGGCGTGCCGCCTACGACTGCCGGCACACCGAACCGCCAACCACCGCGCTCGCGGCTGAGGGATTTGCCGTCTGCGCCTCCGAGTACCGCCGGACTGGCCAGCCTGATGGCGGCACCGGTTGCCACCGGAGGCCCGCTGGCATTGGGCCGCATCAAGATGCACTGGTGTGGTGGGCCCTGGCGGCCATCAGCGATCTTGTCGCCTGCTACCAGCAGGGACTGGGGAATGGCGCGGTGGCCAAGTTGCTCGGTGCCGGGCCGGACGGTCGCCCGGACCGGTATGCGATCACCGACCGCACCGCCCTGATACCCGCCGGCTTCCGGTGCGGATGCTGCACGGCAGCGACGATGACATAGTGCCGTGCCAGATGAGCATTGGCTACGCTGCGCGCGCACACGCCGCAGGCGATGACGTCACTTGCGCGAGGCTGCGAGGAGCGGGGCATTTCGACGTGATGGACCCGCTATCGGATGCGTGGGAGCACGTCGTGGCGGCGTTTCGCGCACTGTCCTTAACCGGCCCGGACATCGGGCGCTGCGCCCTGGGCGCCGCGCTGATTTCAGGTCGTGTATGCTCTCCAGCGCGGCCGCACCGATCGGCGGACTCAGCCCCGCTAGGGCGATGGCCGTGTTCATGATGGCGCGATACGTGCCAGCCGCCCCCTTAGCTCAGTCGGCAGAGCGTCTCCATGGTAAGGAGAAGGTCTACGGTTCGATTCCGTAAGGGGGCTCCATTCCATATAACAGCAGGTCAGAGACCTGAATTCGAGAAATCTGAACAGGCTGTGGGGGACAACAGGGGGACTAAGGCTTCCAACCGGCGGACCCTGGAGCTCGGCGAGAGTCTGGCCCAACGTTCAGTACGGCGAGCGAGGTCAGCAGCCGCGGAGGCCATCGAGTCGGCCGCCGCGCGAGCCCAGTCAGCCGCAGTGCAGCGTGAAGCCGCCCGGTCTGCGCCAGAGGCGGTCCAACGCGCCAACGCAGCGGCCCACGCCGCTCAAGGGTGCCAACCAGGAGACCCCTGTCCGATCTGCCGTCGGCCGCTACCCGCCGGGCTTAGCCGCGCCCATGCCTCCCGGCGAGGCAGACGCCCGAGCGCGGCAGGCCCCGCCGAGCATGACGCTGAGGAAGCAGCTGCGATGCTGCAGCGCGCCAGGCCGACCTCAACGGCGCAACCGACTGAGCTGGATGACAAGATCCAGCAAGCGCAGCGCCTTCTAGCAGCGCTCGATGAACTTGCCAGCCTGGCACTGGCACTGTGCCTGGTTGAGCTCGCCGGTTATAGGAGGCGGTCGGCTCGATGCCCTCTTCCTCGACGAAGGCTTCGGATCCTTCGACGCGAACTCGCTCGATGTCCTCGGCCGCCAGGCACGAACCCGCCGACTGGTAGCAGTGATCAGCCGCGTCTGGTCGACTGCCGAGATCATGGACCGGGTCTTGGCTGTCACCGCCGGGGCAGCAGGCAGCACAGCCCGCTGGCTCGGCGGCAGCGAGCGGGACGAGCTGATCGCCGAAGACGTGGAAGCGAGCCTTCTCGCTTGACAATCCCGAGCCTCGAAGGCCCCGGATTCGGCGTGGGTCACACTTTCGGCTTGCAGACAATCGCGGTCTCGTCTGCCCGTTGTGCCTGAGCGCGACGAGCCTGCGTCGGCGGCGGAGACTGGGCTCGCCTGGCCATCAAGGCTAGAGATCCCTTCGGTGGCTCTGGTACCAGCTCCGCCTGACTGTGCAGGAGATGAACTACGCGGCCCGCCGCCTGCTCGAGCTGCAGATGCGCCTGCCATGACGACCGCCGATGGTGCCTGATCAGCCGTGGCGTATGCGCCTGGGTGGAAGGTCGAGCTTCCGTAGCCGCCGTCCGGTAAACCTCCAAGAACAGGTACGAAATATATATGAAACGCGAAGGCCCCATACTCTGAGAGTGGGTGAGCGTCCGGAGTTCGTGGCTGCCGGGGTCGAGGAGGAGTTCCATACGGTCGATCTGAGGACGCGGCGGTTGACTGCGCAGGCCGACAGCGTCTTGGAGCAGCTGCCCGGTGAGAGGTTCGGCTCGGAGCTCCAGCGGTCCGTGGTGGAGGCAAACAGCCGTCCCTGTGTGCGCTTGGTCGACCTCGCCGAAGACATCGCGGCCCTACGACGGGCCGTAATCGCCGCAGCAGAGCCCCTCGGGCTGGGTATCGTGGCCGCTGGCACGGCGCCCATTGCCGACCCTGACATCAAGGTCACCGCCGATCCCCGGTACGAGAACATGCTGGACGAGTACCAGATGCTGGCCAGCGAGCAATTGATCTGCGGCGCGCAGGTGCACGTCGACGTGGGCGATCGCGATCTGGCGGTGGCCGTCGCGCACCGGGTTGCGCCATGGTTGCCGGCCCTTTTGGCGCTGTCGGCGAGCTCGCCCTTCTGGCTGGGGGTGGACAGCGGTTACGCTAGCTACCGCACCCTGGTCTGGCGACGCTGGCCGACCACGGGCGACCTGGGCGGGTTCGAGTCGGCCGCGGACTACGACCGGGCCTTGGCCGACCTGGTGCGGTCCGAGGTCATCAGCGACCCCGGCATGATCTACTTCGATGTCCGGCCCTCGGCCCATCTACCGACGGTGGAGCTGCGCATCTGCGACGCCTGCCCGCGTTTGGAGGACGTGGTCCTGCTGGCCGGGCTCTTCCGCTCGCTGGTGATGCGGGAGATCGACAGGGTGATCGCGGGCGCCCCGCCGATGCCCATCCGCCCGGTGCTGCTCCAGGCGGCGACGTGGCGGGCCGCTCGGTCCGGCCTGGAGGGCAACCTTGTCGATCCAGCGACGGCCACCCCGGTGCCCGCCGGCCAGCTCATCGAGCGGCTGGTGGCAGAGCTCCGGCCCACGCTCGAGTCGACCGGCGACTGGGAGCTCGTGGCCGAGCTCACGGAGTCGGCGCTGGCCCGCGGTAGCTCGGCGGCCCGGCAGCGCGCGGCCTACGCGAGCGGCGGCCTGCTGGAGGTCGTCGACACGCTGGTCGCGGAGACTCGCGCCAACACCGATTGGCTGCCGGGCGCGGGCCCGGACCGCACCGCGGTCAGCGCGATGCTGCACGGCTATGCGGCCACCGAGGACGAAGCGATCCTCTTCGACGGCAGCGCCCGCGGACCTTACGGAGTAATCATGTCCGCGCTTGACAAGATCGGTATCGACGGCCTGTGCGAGCGGCAGAGATATCGCGACGAGGTCCAGCGACGCATGGGAATGATCTTCCACGTGCGCGGCGAGGACTCCGGCCGGCTCCTTCCGATCGACCTCATACCCCGGATCGTCGCCGCCGAAGACTGGCATCCGTTGCAGGCAGGGCTGTCCCAGCGGGTCCTCGCTCTGGAGGCGTTCCTGCACGACGCGTACGGGGAGCGCGCCGTGGTCCGCGACGGTGTGCTGCCGGCCTGGGCGATCGACGATTCGCCCGGTCTGCGGGCGTCGGGGCGGCAGATCCCCCAGTCGGCGGTGCGGTGCTGCATGGCGGGCATCGACCTGGTCCGCGATGGGGCCGGCCGGTGGGCGGTGCTTGAGGACAACCTGCGGGTTCCCTCCGGCATCGGGTACGCCATTGCCAACCGCTGGCTGGTCGCCCGCGTTCTGCCCGAGCTCATCCCCGCGTCGCTGGGGCTCACCCCGCCGCCCAGGATGGCGGTGCAGGCACTGCGGTTTGCGCTGACCAGGACCTCGCCCCACGCCGCCCTCGTCACCGCAGGCCCGGCGGACCCGGCATTCTATGAGCACCGGCTGCTGGCCCACGAGCTAGAAATCCCCCTGGCACAACCGGGCGAGATACATGTGGCGGACAACGGCGTGTGGATCGACGGCGCCGAGCCCGCCCGGGTGGAGGTGCTGTATCGCCGGATCGACGAGGACGAGCTATTCGGCGCCAGGGGTGCGGACGGGAAGCTGCTCGGCCCTGGCTTGCTGGATGCGATCCGCAATGGCGCCCTCGTCCTGGCTAACGCGCCGGGCAACGGCGTCGCCGACGACAAGAGCCTGTACGCCTATGTGCCGAAGCTGATCGAGTACTACCTCGGCGAACAGCCCTTGCTTGACAACGTGCCTACCTACCTGTGCCGTGACGCCGAGTCGCGGGCGGAGGTGCTCGACCGGCTGGGGGAGCTGGTGACCAAGCCGGTGCACGGTTACGGCGGCCACGGAGTCGTGATCGGCCCCGATGCCACACCGGCGGAACTGCGGGCAGTCCGCTCCCGCATCCTCGCCGACCCGGACCGCTGGATCGCCCAGGAGACCGTGTCCTTGTCGACGCATCCGACGCTCGTCGACGGCCGTCTGGAGGCGCGGGCAGTCGACCTCCGTTGCTTCGTGTGCCTTAGCGGCGGCCCCGTGGTTATTCCAGTCGCCCTGACCCGGGTGGCGCCGGGCGGAAGCAGGATCGTCAACTCGTCGCGCGGAGGCGGGGCGAAGGACACGTGGCTGATGTATTGATGTCTTGAGACAGGATCCGTATGTACCGGAAACCGGTTCGCTCAGGGAGCCAGCGATGTGCGGTTTGAGCGGCGAGCTCCGCTTCGACGGCGAGCCTGCCGATGTGGACGCGGTGGCCCAGATGACCGCCACCATGGAACCGCGCGGCCCCGACGGTTCCGGCATCTGGGCGCAGGGACCGGTCGCCCTCGGCCACCGCCGCCTGAAGATCATCGATCTGTCCGCGCGGGCATCCCAGCCCATGGTAGACGCCGAGCTTGGCCTGGCCGGCGTCTTCAATGGCTGCCTCTACAACTACAAGGATCTTCGTGAGACGCTGCGCGGGGATGGCTACCGCTTCTTCTCCACATCTGATACTGAGGTGCTGGTGAAGGCCTACCACCGGTGGGGGCAGCGGTGCGTCGATCACTTCAAGGGAATGTTCGCCTTCGCAGTGGCGGAGCGCGATACAGGCCGGGTGATCCTCGCACGCGACCGGCTAGGGATCAAACCGCTCTATACGACGCGTAACACGGCGCGGCTGCGCTTCGCTTCCACGTTGACCGCGCTGCTGGCCGGCGGTGGTGTCAACACCGATATCGACCGGACCGCCCTGCACCACTACATGACCTTCCACTCGGTGGTGCCGCCGCCGCTGACGATCCTCGCAGGCGTCGACAAGCTGCCGCCGGCCACCGTCCGGACCTTCGAGCCAGACGGGAGCGCCTTCGACGACTACGTCTACTGGTGCCCGGACTTCATCCGCAGTCAACATCTCGCGCCGGCGGAGTGGACGGAGGCGGTGCTGGCCGGTGTCCGCACGGCGGTGGACCGGCGGATGGTGGCCGACGTGCCGGTCGGCGTGCTGCTGTCCGGCGGGCTGGATTCGAGCCTCATAGTGGCGCTCATTTGCGAGGCGGGGCAGTCGGATCTGCAGACCTTCAGCATCGGCTTCGCCGAGGCAGGCGGCGAGTCCGGCGATGAGTTCGGCTACTCAGACCTTGTCGCCGAGCGTTTCGACACGGACCACCACAAGATCCGCATAGACGACTCGCGGCTGCTGCCGGCGCTCGGTGGCGCCATCGGAGCCATGAGCGAACCGATGGTGAGTCACGACGCGGTAGCGTTTTTCCTCCTGTCCGAGGAGGTAGCGCAGCACGTCAAGGTGGTCCAGTCCGGGCAGGGAGCCGACGAGGTGTTCGCGGGATACGACTGGTATCCGCCACTCGCCGGGGTGTCGCGCGAGGACGCCACGGCAGCGTATTCCCGCGTGTTCTTCGATCGTCCGCATGACGCGCTGGCCGAAATCCTGTGTCCGGACTACATGACACCGGATGATGTCAGCTCGGCGTATGTCCGGCGACACTTCGCCGCTCCAGGCGCCGATACCGCGCTGGACGCTGCGCTTCGGCTCGACACGGCCGTCATGCTGGTAGACGATCCCGTCAAACGTGTCGACAACATGACGATGGCCTGGGGTCTGGAAGCACGCACCCCGTTCCTCGATCACGACCTGGTCGAACTTGCGGCCTCCTGCCCGCCAGAGCTCAAGCTTGCCTCGGGCGGCAAGGGCGTGCTGAAGAGCGCTGCGCGCGGCATCGTCCCCGACGAGGTCATCGACCGGCCCAAGGGGTACTTCCCGGTGCCGGCGATCCGCCATCTGCGGGGTCCGTACCTTGAGATGGTCCGCGAGGCGCTGACCTGCCCGGCGGCGAAGTCGCGCCGCTTGTTTCAAATGTCATACTTTGAAAGGTTGCTGGCCGCGCCCAGCGACTACCGGACCACATTGGGAGCCAGCGCGCTATGGCAACTGGCCCTGCTGGAGCTATGGCTGCAGACCCATGGAATATAGGGGAGTTATTGGTGTCGAGGAGACGCACGAGCGGGGAAAGAACAAGAAGGACGAGCGGTTAGGCAGCCTGAAGGGAACTATCGTAATTGTGCCGTCATTTCGGGTGGATCGGGCAGGAGCGTACGCTGCATGAGCTGTTCTTCGACGCGGGATATGGGCTGCCACGACAGGCCAGGGTGCCGCGGTGGCAGCGGGTCGGGCTGGTTAATAAGGATGGCTTTGGCGCCGGCTGGTTTCCTGCCGGGCGCGCCCTTGGGACCGAACGCTATCGTACGACGATCCCGATTTGGGACGACGGTGTGTTCCCCACGCTGGCCCGCGAGGTCACCTCGAGCTGTGTCCTGGGCGCGGTCCGAGCCGCCAGCCCAGGGATGCCCATAGAGGAGAGCGCAAACGCGCCGTTCACCAATGGTCGCTGTCTGCTCAGCCTCAACGGGCATCTCAGCGTCAACAAGGTGCGCCCTTTGCTCGGCTCGGGTCGTGAACCGGAATCCAGTTGCGACGCGGCGCTACTCGCCGCGCTGCTGTGGCAGCGCCTGGACACGGGCCAGGACCTGCAAAAGGCGCTCGTGAGCCTGCTGCGCGACGTCGTGGAGCTGGATTCCGGCGCCTGCCTGAATATGCTGGCCACCGATGGCGCTCAGGTCGTCGCCACCGCGTGGGGCGAGACCCTCTGTTATCGGAAGGAGGCAGATGGCGTCCTCGTCGCTAGCGAGCCGCACAACGAGGACGAGGGCTGGATCTGCGTCGGGGACAAAACCGCGGTCATCGCCGACACCTGGGACATCCAGCTTCGCTTCATACCCGAGGATAGTTCACTTTCCGGCGAAGTCAGTCCAGCTGCCGAAGTCAGTCCAGCTATTGCGCCGCCCTTCACGGCGGCCAGCTTACAACGGATGCCCGGTCCCCCGAACAGCGGGAGTCCGTTCCAGCCGAGTGACATGATTTCCATGTTGAGTATCGCGGGATAGAAGCCGACGAGAGTGGGCCAGGGAGGATCATGCACGTTACATCGAGCTGCCACAATGGCAAGCGTCTTCACTCGACACTCGGTACCGGACCCCGTAAGGGGTCCTGGACGAGTACCAGACGATAAAGACAGCTGCGTGAAATAACACAAATTCAGGTATCCGGAAAGCGGGGGCACCTCAGCCTATCGGCGCCGGGTGATCGGCCGGGAGAGCGCGGCGAGCCACAGTCGCTCGGCTGGCTGGTTAGCGGGCCCGGCTCGCCGGGCTAGCCTAGGGCGTGTGCTTCCGGTTGTGCGGGCGAGTGGTTATGTGGGGAGCTGGGCTGGCCCGGGGATGTGGCCTGCGGCGGGCAGGCCGGGCTGGTAGTGCGGGTCAGGTTGCGAAGAACTGGACTTTCACGCCGATGGCGTCGGCGATGGCGGCCAGGTCGCCGCGGCCGCTGGTGACGATGGGGGCCTGGTGGCGGACCGCGGTGGCGATGACGATGGCGTCCACTACGTCGGTGGTGGCTGAGGCGGCGCACGCGACGCCGGCGGCGCGGCCGGTGCGTTCATCGTCGGGGACGATGTCGCAGGCCTTGAGCACCCGGGAGATCTGGTGCTGGGGGCCGCCGCGCCAGGCCTGGGCCAGCACGACTACCGGCACGATCGGGCGGATGCGCGCGGCGGTCAGTTCGTCATGCAGGGCGAGGAAGTCCGGATTACGCCGCTCGGCCGCGAGCAGCGCGCCGGTGTCATAGACGATCGTGGCCATTACCCGGCGGCCTGCTGTGGCTCGTCATCGACCAGCCCGGCCTCGAGGAGGAACTGGCGGGCACGCTGCCGGGACGCCGCCGGCAGCGGGCCGATGCTCGGCTTCGTATTCGGCTACCAGTTCGCGGGCGGCCATGCGGCCTGCCGCCTGGCGGGCGGCGGCGCGGGCTTTTTCGGTGGCAGCTTCGGCGAGCCAGGCCGACACCGGCTTGCCCTCTCGGGCAGCCGCTGCCTTGATCGTCTCCTCGACCTCGGGAGGAACTGAGATCGAGAGTTTCCGTACGGTCATGCCCCCATCGTAGCTGATGGTAGGAAGACGCTCCTACCATCATGAGCGTCGTGTGCAACAGGTCGGGGGGCAAATCCCAGCTTGCAACATGCTGGCGTGGCTCGCCGAAGCTCGCGTGAGCCAGCGTCTGACCAGTTCAAGGCCGCTGCGTCGGCGGTTACGAGAACCGGCTGGCTGGCCATGGCCGCATGGAGAGTCCGGCCGCCGGGATGGTAAGGAG
>CAVOHC010000002.1:0-72847 GCA_963695645.1 uncultured Actinomycetota bacterium
CGGCGGGCGGTCATGTGGCGGTCACCCGGCGCCTGTGTGACGGGCACATGTCGGCCTGGTTCGAGCGGTACGCGCGCCGCGACGAGCGCCCGAGGGAGCAAGGGTAGCCGCAGCCCGTAGCGTCATGTGCCGGGCAGTGCGGCACATCCGGGGACTTTCGGCTCTTCAATGCGGGTCCATTGCCCCGCGACCACAGCCGTCACTCGAAGTTAACGTGCTCCCGACTGCATGACAGTTAGGAGTGGCGGATGAGCTACCTGAAGTCGGCACTGAGATCTCGGGGTGCCGGCTGGGCAGCCGCCAGGATCTCCTGTTCAGCTGGTTCGCGCTGCCGGCCGCAGCCATCATCGCGCTGCTGCTCGGCGCCTTGCTGATGCTGGCCTTCGGCGCTAGCCCGGTCACCGGCTACCACGCCCTCGTGACCGGTGCCTTCTCTGGCACTTACGCCCTCACTAGCACCGCGGTGAAGGCGGTCCCGTTGCTGCTGGTCGGCGCGGGGATCTGTATCGCCTTCCGCGCCAACATGCTCAACATCGGCGGCGAGGGCCAGATCGTCATGGGCGGGCTGGCCGGCACCGCGACGGCGCTGGCGGTGCCCGGGCTGCCGGCCGTGATCCTGGTGCCCCTGGTGCTGCTGGCCGGGGCCGTCGGCGGCGGGATCTGGGGCGCGATCCCCGGCGCGTTCAAGGCATATTTCAACGTCAACGAGATCCTCAGCACGATCATGCTCAACCTCGTCGCCGTACAGTTCATGAACTACCTGCTGTCGGGTCCGCTGGTGGCGCGTTCGGGCTACGCGGTGGGCGGGCTCATCCCGCAGACCAAGCTGCTGTCACCGAACTCCTGGCTGCCGACGCTCATCGGCGGCACTCAGCTGCACCTCGGGGTGTTCATCGCGGTGCTGCTGGCGGTAGCCGTGTACGTGCTGCTCTGGCGGACCAGCCTGGGCTTCCGGATTCGCGCCGTCGGGCTATCGCGGGAGGCGTCGAGGTACGCGGGCATGTCGGTCAAGCCGACGATGACGCTGGCCATGACGCTGGCCGGCGCGCTATCGGGGATAGCCGGAGCGATGCTCGTGACCGGCAGCGTCTCGCACCGGATGGTCACCGACGGCACCCTGACCGGCTTCACCGGCAACGCCGGCTTCAACGGCATCGTGGTCGCCCTGTTCGCCGGCCTGCAGCCGCTCTGGACGATCGTCACCGCGTTCCTGTTCGCCGGCCTGCTGGTCGGCGGCACCGCCATGCAGGTGGTCACCGGGGTGCCCGCCGACCTGATCACCGCCATCAACGGGCTGGTGGTCGTGCTGGTCGTCTCGGTCGAGTACCTGCGCCGGCGAGCCCGCGCCCGGATCCGGGCCGCGATGACGGCCGGCCCGGACGCGCGCGATCCGACCTCGACCGGACCGCCCCGGGCCCGCGGGGGCGGGACGACCGATACCACCGGGAGCACGGATAAGGAGGTGCCGGCATGAGCCACTTCTTCACCGCGGCCGTGCTGATCGCCACCGTGGCCGCCGGAGTCCAGCTGGCCACGCCGTTCCTGATGGCCGCGCTGGGCGAGACCATGGGCCAGCGCAGCGGGGTGGTCAACCTCGGTGTCGACGGCATCATGCTGCTCGGCGCGTTCGGTGCCTACTATGTCGCGGCCAAGACGAGCAACCTGGTACTGGCCGCCGTGGTGGGGCTCGGCATCGGCGTGGTGATGGGCCTGGTGACCGCGTTCGTGAATGTCACGCTCAAGGCCGAGCAGGGCATCAGCGGGATCGGCATCTTTCTGTTCGGCCTCGGGCTGACCAACGTCCTGCTGCTGAGAGTCTTCCCGTCACCCGTTACGCTCCCTGCCCTGCCCGCGGTGCCGATTCCGCTGCTGCACAACATCCCGTACCTGGGCAAGATGTTCTTCACCCAGAACTGGCTGGTCTACCTGGCGTTCCTGCTCGTCCCGGTGCTCACGTTCGTGCTCAACCGCACGACCTACGGGATGAAGATCCGGGCGGTGGGGGAGAATCCGGCGGCCGCGGACACCGTCGGGGTGAGCGTGACCCGGATCCGCTACTCGACCGTCATCATCGGGTGCGCCCTGGCCGGCCTGGCCGGCGCGACGCTGCTCCTGCAGATCGGGATCTTCCAGGAGGACCTCACCAACAGCGAGGGCTTCATTGCGGTCGCCCTGGTCTACTTCGGCGCCTGGCGGCCGCTCGGCGTGATGGGCGGGTCACTGCTGTACGGCATGGTCGGCGCCGTGGTCGTGACGTGGAAGACCCTGGGCATCATTCCGACTTCCGCATCCGACATCGCGGCAATGGCACCCGCCGTCCTCACCGTGGTCGCCCTGCTCTCAGTCGCGCGCCGGTACCGGCAGCCCGCCGCCTTGGGCAGGCCCTACGAGAGGGGGGCGTGACTTGGGCCGTACCTGGGACTAGCGATCTCGTATCGGCCACCCCGCAGGTTACCGTTAAATCCAATTCCTTTGCACCCTCCCCGATGGAGGTATTAGTCATGAAGACCCACCCATTGCGGCGGCCGGTGATGCTCATCCTGGGCACGGCCATCGCGCTAGCCGCGGCGGCCTGCGGCTCGAGCTCAAGCCCGAGCGCGAGCTCCGGCTCGGCCACTCCGAGTACGTCGGCGGCGGCCGGCGCGTCGTCCACGGCGACCCTCAAGGTCGCGCTGATCGAGCCGAGCCTGCGTAACGACCTGGCCTTCAGCCAGTCCATGTACGCGGCAGCCACGACGCTGGCCGGGCCGTTGCACTACACGCTGTCGGTCTCCGACAACCTGTTCAACGTCACCGACGCGGCCAACGCGATGCGGCAGTACGCGTCCGAGGGCTACAACCTCGTCATCGCGCACGGCTCGCAGTACGGCGGCACGGTGCAGCAGCTCGCTTCGCAATTCCCCAAGACGTCCTTCGCCTGGGGCACCGCCGGGGTCACCTACGGGCTGAAGAACGTCTTCGCCTACCAGGCAAATTCGCAGGAGGGCGGCTATGTCGAAGGCTACGTGGCGGCCAAGCTCAGCAAGAGCAAGGTGCTCGGCGTCATCGGGCCGATCAACGTCGGCGATGCCCACCTGTACGTGGTCGGCTTCAAGGCGGGCGCGCTCGCCGCGGACCCGAAGGCCACCGTGCACGTGAGCTTCACCGGCTCGTTCAGTGATGACACGCTGATGGCCACCGCGGCCAACTCCTACGTTTCGGAGAAGGCTGACATGCTGACCGGCAGTTCGCAGTCGGTGGTCGGGGCCATCGGGGTGGCCAAGAGTGCCAAGGTCGGCTGGTTCGGTACCCAGTGGGACCAGGCATCGCTGGCACCGACTCAGGTGGTCGCATCCCAGGTCTACGACTGGAACGGCATCCTGCGCCAGATGATCACCGCGATCAGGGGCGGGGTGCTCGGCGGGGCGACCTACACGATCACCCTGGGCAACAACGGCGAGAAGATCGCCTATAACCCCTCCTATCCGCTGCCGGCCTCGGTCAAGGCCGCGGGCCAGCATGTGGCCGCCGAGATCATCAACGGCACCATCACGCCACCGACGAACTGAGGCGCAGCTACGATGACGGCACCAGCCCCGGGGAGCGGCGCGGCCGCTGATCCCCCGTTCCTTCAGATGCGCGGCATCACCAAGCGCTTCCCCGGGGTGCTCGCCAACGACCACCTGGACTTCGACGTGGTACCCGGCGAGATCCACGCTTTGTTCGGCGAGAACGGGGCCGGCAAGAGCACTCTGATGCGCATTCTCTACGGCCTCTACCAGCCCGACGAAGGCGAGATCTGGCTGCGCGGCGAGCGGGTGGACATCAGCTCGCCCGCGGTGGCCATCCAGCGCGGCATCGGCATGATCCACCAGCACTTCATGCTGGTCCAGACGCTCACCGTCGCGGAGAACGTTGCCCTGGGCGTCAAGTCATCGCGCGGGCCGCTGACCGATCTCGGGCGGGTTTCGCAGCGCATCCGCGAGCTGTCGGAGACCTACGGGCTCAAGGTGGACCCGGCGGCCTACATCTGGCAGCTGTCGGTGGGGGAGCGGCAGCGCGTCGAGATCATCAAGGCCCTGTACCGCGAGGTCTCGCTGCTGGTGCTCGACGAGCCGACCGCCGTGCTGACCCCCCATGAAGTCCGCGACCTGTTCGTCGTCTTGTCCCGGCTGGTACATAACGGCCTGTCGCTGGTGTTCATCTCGCACAAGGTCGCCGAGGTGCTCGAGCTGTCCGACCGGATCACGGTGCTGCGCGGCGGGCGGAAGATCGCCACCGTCCGCGGCGCCGATGCGACCATGAGCAGGCTGGCCGACATGATGGTCGGGCATCAGGTCACCTCGGTGGAGGTGCCATCGGTCCGGCAGCCGGGTCCGGTCGCGCTGGCCGTCAGCGACCTGCGGGTCACCGGTGACCGCGGTGCCGAAGCAGTGCGCGGGCTGTCCCTGCAGGTGCACTCGGGCGAGATCGTCGGCCTGGCCGGGGTGTCGGGTAACGGGCAGCGGGAACTCGCCGAGGCTATCGCCGGGCTCCGCCACCCGTCCGGCGGCCGGGTCGAGATCGGCGGAACCGACGTCACCGGCCGGCATCCGCGGGCCATCCGTGACGCGGGGCTGGCCTACGTACCCGAGGAGCGGATGCGCGACGGCCTGATCGCCGAGTTCTCGGTGGCCGAGAACCTGATCCTGGTGGGCAACGCCGATCCCGCTTACGCGCGGTGCGGCTTCCTGCGCAACCGGGCGATCCGCCGGCACTGCCAGCAGCTGGTCTCCGAGTTCGACGTCCGGACCCCGGGCCTGGATACCCCGGCCCAGAACCTGTCCGGCGGCAACATCCAGAAGCTCATCATGGCCCGCGAGCTGTCCGGATCGCCCGGCGTCCTGCTGGTGGCCCAGCCGACGCGCGGCATCGACGTCTCGGCCTCGGTCTACATACACGAGCGGCTGATCAGGCAGCGGGCCGACGGCACCGCGGTGCTGGTCATCTCCGAGGACCTCGATGAGGTGATGGCCATTTCCGACCGCATCCTGGTCATCTACGAAGGCGTGATCATCAGCGCGGCCGATCCCCGGACCACCAGCAGAGAGGAGATCGGCCTGATGATGGCGGGCGTCGCTCCGGCCGCCTCGTAGCGCGGGCCATAGCGCTGGTCCGGCCGTGGCAGCCTGGCTGCAGGATTCGCGGCTACGCCCAGAAGATCATCCCGGCGGGCATGTCGGTGCCCATTTCCCGTCGTCGATGCTAATCCCGTTGGCCTTCAGGGCTCCGGCTTCGGCGCTACTCGGCCGCGGGTCCTGACCTGATGCGCTATGGCTCAAGGACGCCCTGGAAGTCAAAGGCCTGCGGATTCTCCGTCGCCTACATATCGCCGATTCGGCTCCGGCCGCCACTCCCGGTGTGCGCCCACCACAGGTCGCTGTTCGGGTCGCCCGGCTCCTGCGTGGCCTCCACTACGCGGGGAGCGCCGTCCCGGCCGACCACCACCACCTCCACGCCGTACAAGTGATCTACTACCGAGCCGTACCGGCGCGACAGCCCGAAGGCCGTCGGTTCCGGCGCCCGAAGGGAATGCAATCGATTCATCACAGGCCTACTATGAGGCTACTGTCACTAATCTGTGAGGGCGCGTGTCGCCCTGCCAGATGGATGCAGTCGCGAAAGTCGAATTGGCCTCTTCCGCGAAATGACGCGAGCGCCGAAGCCGACAGCCTGGTGATAGCCTGTACCGATTCAGAACTCGATGCAGGGCCTCTGATCTGCGATTTGGCGCGGTCGGCGGGTCGGTGCATGATCGCGGTTCGTGTCTGTCCGCAGCCGCCGGGTGATCGTGGTCCGGGCGCGGCCGCGGGCCTCCAGATCGCGAGCGAAACACTCGATACCCGCACGGCGGGCCGGAAACAGGCCAGGTGATGCTGCTGGCACCAGCCCGCGTACTGGCGCAGATCCAGCTCCATCTGATGGCCAGACCGTAGCCGTGGCCGGAACGTAGGGCCAAGGCTCAGGGCAGCGATCTGCTGGGCCACGGCTCTGAGGAGGGCACCCCGATGTCGCGCAGCGCGGTACCTCCGGACCGAGCCCGATTACCATCCGTCCCACAGCGACCCGCACTAGCCTGAAAAGTCGTCGTAGTCGGTCCCGCGCTAGTGAGCCCGGGCACGATCGGGAATCGCAGCACGATTGCGCGACTAACAGGAAGGCGAGCCATGGCCATCTTTAGTTCTGGCCTGCGGCCAGTGGGGGAGCCCAGGGACAAGGGTCTCAAGACGGGCGCTCTTGGCCTGGTGTCCAGCGTGGTCATGGGCGTGGCCTCGACCGCCCCGGCCTATAGCCTGGCCGCGACGCTGTTCTTCGTGGTGGCCGCCGTCGGGCTGAAGTCCCCGCTGGTCGCCGTGCTGGCGTTCGTGCCGATGCTGCTGTGCTCGATCGGCTTCAGCGAGCTGAACAAGGCCGATCCCGACTGCGGGACCACGTTCATCTGGTCGGCCCGGGCGTTCGGGCCGAAAACCGGCTGGGCCGGCGGCTGGGGCGTCGTGGCGGCGGATGTCCTGGTCATGGCCAGCCTGGCCCAGGTGGCCGGGCAGTACCTGTTCTTCCTCATCCAGGGACCGAACAGCGCGATCGGTAGCAATGCCTCCAGCGGCTGGGTGCTGCTGGTCGGCATTTTGTGGATCGTCGCGATGACCTACATCTGCTACCGCGGCATCGAGGTCTCGGCCAACTTCCAGAAGGCGCTGCTGTCCATCGAGATCATCCTGCTGCTGGTCCTGTCGGTCACGGCGCTGGTCCGGGTGTTCGGCAGTCACCCGCCGCCCGGGTCGCTGCACCCGAGCCTCAGCTGGCTGTCGCCGTCGCACCTGCCCGTCTCGGCCTTTGTGTCCGGGATCATCCTGATGCTGTTCATCTACTGGGGCTGGGACACTGCCTTGTCGGTGAATGAGGAGACCGCGGACAAGTCCCGGACGCCGGGCCGAGCGGCGATCATCTCGACGGTCGTGCTGCTCGTCACCTACGTGATCGTGATCGTCTCCGTGCAGGCGTACGCCGGCATCGGCGGCCGGGGCGTGGGGCTGGCGAATCCGGGGCACCAGTTCGACGTGCTGTCGGTCACCGGGGGAGCGATCTTCGGCACCTCCGGGCTCGGCACGGTCTTGTCCCGGCTGCTGATCCTCATGGTGCTCAGCTCGGCCGCCGCCTCGACCCAAACCACGATCTTGCCGACCGCACGCACGACGCTGTCGATGGCCGCCTACGGGGCCCTGCCCGAGTCGTTCGCCAAGATCAACCCCAGGTACCTGACCCCGACGGTGTCCACTCTCGTGATGGGCGCGATCTCGATCATCCTGTACATCCCGCTGAACTACATCTCCGGCGGCAACCCGATCGCTGACGCGGTCACCGCGATTGGCCTGTACATCGCGTTCTACTATGGGCTGACTGCGTTCTCCTGTGTCTGGTACTACCGGGCCACTCTGACCAGCAGCGGCCGGCATCTGTGGATGCGCGGCATCCTGCCCGGGCTAGGCGGGCTGATCATGTACGCGGCTGGCTTCTACAGCCTGCAGAGCGACTGGGTCGCGTCCAACAGCTACACCACGTGGACGGTGCCGGTCCTGCACTGGCAGATCGGCGGTATCTTCATCATCGCGGCGCTGGCCGCGGTGGCCGGAGTAATTGGCTTTTCCTTCATGCGCGTCACCGCCCACGCCTTCTTCCGCAAGGAAACACTCACCAGGACCATTCCCGCGCTGGTCTTCAGCCAGGAGCTGTGAGCCGGGCCGTCGCTGGGTCCGCCGCCGCGCGACGGGGGACGTCGGGCACGTCGCTCGCGCCTTTCCCGGATCGGGCCGCGTCGTGCCGGAGCGGGCGGCATCCAGATGCCATGGACCCGGGAAGCAGCCTAGTCACTGGAGGGATTGGCTATCCGCGCTGGTAATTGGCAGGCTAGGGCAGCGATGTGCAGTCTGGCCGCTCGCTGGTTTCGCCGACGAAGGCGGACTCGGCCGGGGCCAGCGAGGGGAAAGGATATGGCCTCTTCAGCTCGGCCAGCCGACGTCGGTGCAGCCAGTGAGCCGGATCTGGCTCCGCGCCTGCCGGCCTGGGGCCCGCCATGCCACGGTTGCACGGACGGTGCGCCCTGGCGTGAATTGCTCAGCCAGACGGCGGGCCGTGGGCAGCGCGCCATGAGCAGCGCGCCATGAGCAGCGCAGTGCCGCCCGCGGGCCCGCCAGGCGCGGCCCCCGGCCGGCCGTCCTGGCCCATCCGGTCCGGGACAGTGCCGCTGCTGGCCGACGGTTTCAGTGCCAGGCTGGAGACGGCCCCCGGCCTGCCGGCTGCGCTGCCGGCCGGGGCCGCGGTCGCGCTCGTCCCCGATCGGGCGCCGGCCCCGGCTCCCGTCCCTGGCCCGGTGGCGGCTCCCGACGCGCAGGACTGGCTGAGGTCGTCGGGTAAGACACAGCTCGCCGCAGCTTTGGCCGCGTCGCTGTGGCAGTCGGGCGGTGTTGACCTGCTGGTCTGGATCGAGGCCACGAGCCGGGCTTCGGTGCTATCCGGCTACGCCGCGGCGACGGCCGCCGCGACCGGCCGGGACCAGGCGAGCAGCTGTGAGTCAATCGCCGCCCAGCTGCTGAGCTGGCTGGGCGAGACCAGCCGTTCGTGGCTGGTGGTATTCGATGACCTGGCCGACCCCGCGACCCTGGATGGCCTGTGGCCGGCCGGCCCGGCCGGGCGGGTGCTGGTGACCGCCGCCGACGCTGCGGCCGTCCCCGGCGGCATGCGGGTCGTGCCGGTCGGGCCGTTCAGCCTGCGTGAGGCCATTAACTATCTGAACGGGCGCCTGTCGGCCTACGCGGACAAGCGGCACGGCGCGATCGAACTGGCTCAGGACCTGGACTTCGAGCCGGTCGCGCTGGCCCAGGCTAGCGCGGTGATCGCCAACTCCCCGCTGTCGTGCCGCGAGTACCGGGCCAATTTCGTGCGCAGGCGGGAGCAGCTGGCGGAGTCGTCCAGCGCACGGCCGCCGGCAGCCACGGTGACGTGGACGTTCTCGTTCGGACAGGCGGCCCAGCTGGCGCCAGACGGATCGGCCCAGCTGCTGCTGGCCCTGGCCGCACTGCTGGACGGGCACGGCATTCCCCAAACCGTCCTCGCCGCTCCTGCGGCAGGCGATTTCCTCGCGGGCGGCCACGACGTCCCGGCCACCAGCGAGCGCGCCCGCGCGGCGCTGGCGGCGCTGGAACAGGCCGGCCTGCTGACCGTCGAACCGGTGACGGCACCGGCGACGGTCCGGATCAGCCCAGTGCTGCAAGCGGCGCTGCGGGCCACGATGCCCGAAGAAATGCCGGTTCAGGCGGCGAGTTCGGTCGCGAACGCCCTGCTCCAGGCCTGGCCGGAACGGGAGCTGCCAGGCTGGCCTTGTTCCGGGCTGCGATCCTGCGTGGCGGCCCTCCGGCGGCTCACCGGAGACCTGCTGTGGCACGGCGGCTGCCATCCCCTGCTGGTGCGGGCGGGGGACGGCCTGGACCGCGTCCGTCTGACCGAACCCGCGGTGGACCATTGGCGTGACCTGGCCACGACCGGCGGCCGCCTGCTCGGCGGCGGGCACCCGGACACGATGCTGGCCGGGCAGCGGCTGGCCGACGCCTACCTTGCGGCCGGGCGCGCGGACGACGCCATTCCGTGGTTCCAGTGGGTACTCGACAGCCTGACCGACAAGCTCGGGCCGGATAACCGTGACGTGATCGAGGCGCGGCGCCGCCTCGGCCACGCCCTCGTGGCGGCGCTCCAGCTCCCGGCCGCGATCACCGTCCTTGAACGCGCGGTTCCCCAATTTGAGCGGGTCTGCGGGTCCGGGCATGCCGACACGCTCGGCGCGCGGGACGAACTCGCCGCCGCCTACCTGGCTGCCGGCCAGTACTCCGACGCCATCACCCTTTACCGGCGCACCCTGGCCGACCGGGAGCGCGCCCAGGGATCCCGGCACCCGCAGACGATGACTACGCGTCACGGTCTGGCCGACTCCTACCTGGCCAGCGGCCGGGCAAAAGAGGCAGTCGCGGCCTACAAGCGGGTGGTGGCCGACCGGGAACGCGTCCTTGGGCCCGATCACCTGGACACCCTTACGGCGCGAACGGACCTCGGCGCCGCCTACCAGAAGACGGGCAAGACGGCGGCGGCGGAGCTGGCCTGCGAGCAGGCCTGGGCCGGGCTGGAGCGGGTGCTCGGCCCCCGTCACCCTGATACGCTGCGGAGCCGCGCGGGGCTGGCCCAGGTGTACCGCCGGCTGGGGCGCTATGGTGACGCCCGCACGCTGCTGCGCGACACGGTCGACCGCCTGGAGCGCGCCTTGCCCGATGGCGATCCGCTGATCACCGAACTGCGCCAGAGCCTGGCCGACATCGGCGAGGAGTAACGTGCGGAGGAAGCCGAGGCCAAGAGGTCATGAGTTCGGGCAGTGGGATTCCGCGATTGCCCGGCGCTACGGGCCGACCGGAACGCGCAGGTCACCATGGCCGACAGCCCAGGTCCGGGCGCCGCGGTGGGGGTGGCCGGGCTCACGGCGGATCATGCCGCGCTGCATGCGCCGCCGCACGGAACAGCGGCGCGATCGGCGCTTCCTCCGGGCTGGACCCGGTCATGTACAGGGTGTTGCGTCCGGTTACGAACTCGGTGACGTTTGAATCCCTCATCCGGGCCGGGCGTGGTGGCGGCAGCCACCGCGGGGTCGGCGAGCCAGGCGAGCGCGCGGGTGACGATCATGCGGATCGAGTCGGCTGTCTTGCCTGGTTTGCGGATCTCGTAGATCGGATCGAGCCAGCCCTGGGCCGAGCCGGGACGGGTGGAGAGGATCTGCTCGGGTACCGAGCTGTCGATGGGTGCGCCCATTCCGCGGGCTTTTATCCGCCCGCCGCCCTCATCGCCCTGGCCATGCTCGCCCTCGGCGGACTCAGGCCCCCGCTCCCAGGAAGATGATCACCAACCCACCCACATCACCGACAGGAGGGCTTCAATTGCCTATGGCCGCTGCGCGGTGGTCGCAGGCAGCGATTTCAGGGTTGACTCTTGGCCGTATTTGCAGGTGGTAAGGCTCGCCTGGCGGGCTGCTGTGGTTCCGGCCGTGGTGATCTTCACTCGCTGCCAGGCGACTGCCTCCGCCAGGCCGCCCTGGAGATCTACCGGCGGCTGATGGACGCCGTAGAGCCGGCGCCCGTGGACGAGGCCGAGCAAGCGTTGCGGGCTACGGCGGGGTGCTGGACACCGGGCAGGTCCGGATGCGCAGGATCGGCCATCAGATCCGCGCCGAATGCGAAGTCATTGTTGGCCCGGGCATCACCGCCGTGCAGGCCCACCAGGTCACGCCATCCCGCGGCTGGCCGCGCTCGTAGACGCCGACCCCCAGTCCGATAGCGGGCCCGACCCGCATCAGGTCCTTGCCTCCCACCGGCTGGCGCCAGCTCCCGGCTCGCGGCCGAGATAACCGCCATGAGCGCGCGGCGATTAACTGCCGATGGCGTCAGCGAGGTCGGCGAACGGCTGCGGCGCGGATGCCGGGGCCCGCGTAGTGCCACCGACCCGTCCGGGGCGAAGCGGCCGGACACGGCGGCCGTGCCCGCGGCGGTGGCCGATTCCAGGGTGTGCGCAGGTACCGCCGCTGGTCGGCTGCCGGTCAGGAAATGGAAGACCGCCCGGTCATCAAGGCCTGCCGTCGCCGCCGGGGCTGCCAGGTCCAAGACGTCGGCTGTCAGCCGCTGGACCTGCTCAGCTTGCTGGCCGAGGCGCCACCGGGCGTACCGCGGCCGCATCCAGGTTCCCCGTCAACCGTCGCCGCTCACCGAGCGCACTGATTCCGCGCCGCCGCAGATGGGCACGACGTTCGGCTGTAGGCGACGCCTGGCATCGGGTGGCGCTGGCGCCATGCGCAGCTCGCTGCCGCCCCGCTGCGCCGCGGTGATCGGCGCAGTGGAGCCATCGGCGTTGTGTCCGCTTCCGTCGGCGAGCGGGCGGAGTCCTTTGCGGCGCATGAGTCTCGCTGGCCGAAGCGCCGGCCGCGGCGTACAGTGAATCGCTTGAAAATTTCCCACTTGTTATCATCTGTGAAGTATGCCAAATCAGGCTCGAAGGTGACGACGGCAAGGGGGAAGCCTGCAATGCCATATAGAAGAGCGCAGTGGGTCCGCAAGACTTGCTTTAGCCGGGGCTTGGAGGCGGCGCGCCTCGGTTACAAGCCGTAGCGGAGGTCGGCCGTAGCTGCCGCGTCCGGGTGGCGACGGCCTGGTTCCTTGATCACGATCTAGTAGCGCCGACGTGTCACGCGGGAAACGTAAGCGAAGCTCCGCTACAGAGGCGGAAAGGCTGGGGTCTGGCGTCTACGTCTGGCGGCGAACCCGTTGTCTTCCTGAGCTACTCGATCGCGCGCGCCGTCACGTTACCTATCTCGGCGGGTCTGGCGCACGAGTCCCTCTGCGAGGGCCCTGGAGGTGTGCGGGCTGAGCGGGGCGTGGCCGATCATCATCCGGTACCAGACGAAGCCGAATGCCTGGTCTATGACCAGGTCGAGGTCGGTGTCCAGCGCGAGCTCGCCACGTGCCATCGCGTGCTCTAGCAGCTGCCGCATGGCCCGTCTTCGTTCTGCGGTGTAGGCCTGGAGCACTTCGGCCGCCTCGGAGTCGCTCTGCGCCTCGGCCATGATGGTCCGCAATGCGCGTGCCACCGGTCGCAGGCTCGCGTTGCGGAACGTGGCAGTCAGGAACTCCGTCAGGTCACCGGCAAGCGTGCCGGTGTCGGCCGCAGGTACCTGGTGTTGTGCCCGCTGGGTCATGGCCTCGGCCAGCACCGCTGCCTTCGATGGCCACCAGCGGTAGATCGTCTGCTTGCCGACTCCGGCGGCCGCGGCGAGCGCATCGATCGTGATGGCGGTGCCGTCTGAGCCGGTGAGCAGGCCGAGCGCCGCGTCGAGAATGGCCCGGCGGGCAGCCTCGTTCCGGCGTCGCCCGGTATGTGGTCGGCGGCCGCGCGCGCCCCCGGCCTCGCCCTCCGCCGCACCCGCTATGCCGACCACGACCGCAGCATAGCCCACTTGACTAGACTACTCGTCTCGACAAGGATGACTTACCGAGACGCTTAGTCTCGATGCAATCCGTCCCGCCAGGGAGGCACGGTGCCGAACCGTAAGCGACAGTCCGTCTCGTGGTTTCACCGCCACCTCGCCAACCCGCTCATGCGCCACCTCGCCGGTCATCTGCCAGGCCAGGCGCTGCTGGAGACCACAGGCCGCCGCAGCGGCCTGGCCCGCAGGACCCCCGTTGGCGGCCGGATCGAGGAATCCAGCTTCTGGATGGTCAGCGACCACGGGCGCGCCTCCAGCTACGTCCGCAACATCGAGGCTGATCCCCATGTCCGTATCCAGGTGAGAGGGCACTGGCACGCGGGCACCGCCCGCTTGCTGGCCGAAGATGACCCGCGGCGACGGCTCAGGCGTCTCCCCGCATTCAACGGCCTCCTCGTCCGGCTCCTGGGAACCGACCTGCTCACCATACGCATCGACCTCGACCCGCCCACCACAGGAAACCAGCCCTCTCGACCGACAGGCCAACTCCTGGGAAACTGACCAGATCCGCTCCGCCTCCGCGCACAGGCCGGCGCCGAGCCAGCTCGGCTCGCAGCCATGAAGAGGCCGACGTCCGCGACTAGGCACACCCGACCCTCTGTCGCCTGCAACTTCAAGCGCCGGAGGCCGGTACTAGGTGCGCCGCTGCGGCGCTCGCCCTTGCGTTCCCCCCGGGCATAGATCACCCACTGGCCGACAGCACGCCGGCACGCCGCACATGATCAGATCAGCGAGACCCGGCTATTCAGGCTCTGTAGCTGTGGTGATTACTCAAGATCACTACTAGCCAGGGAGCTTCGTTGCCCAGTCATTGTGCCATGCCTGCCGCCTTGCCGTCCTGCGCTGCCGCTGCCCGTGCCGGGACGGTGGCCGGCAACGCGCCACCAGCCCTGCCGCCGGAGCCGGGCCTGCTTGCGGGTGCTGCTGAGCAGGCCGGCCGGGACCTGCTGGGGCAGGCGGGCGTGGTCGCGGTCCGGGTCGCGGACCTGTCCTCGCCGGCCCGGCGGGGGCTGGGCAAGGACGGCCGGACGGCACTGGTGGCGGCCGGGGCGGGGCCGGTCACTACCGGAGACACGGTGGTGTTCCTCAAGCCGGTGGCCATCGCCGCCGCGGTGGTGCGCCGCGACGGCCGGGTGCAGGCTGCCGGGCACCCGGCGGACCACGTGCGGCTCGGCGTGGCCGAGGAGCGGCTGGATGAGCTGGCCGGGACACCGGACGTGATCGGCCAGATCGCCGCTGGCGTCAAGCTGGGCGGGAAGGTGAAGGGAGCGCTGCGGCGGGCGATGACGCCGGCGCTGGCGGTCCGGTTCACCTTACTGATGACCCTGACCCCGGACGCGGACTACGCCGAGCTGGTGCAGGCCCTGCTGGGGGACCTGGTGCTGGTGCCGTGGCAGCGCCGGTACCAGGCGCCGACCGCGACGGTGGCCTGCACGTGGCGGAAAGCGCTCGGACCCGGGCCGCTGGAGAAACTGCGGGACTTGGTGCTGGCCGGCGTCGACGCCGGCCACCGTGACAGCGATTACCGGGCGATCACGGTGGGGGACCTGGACATCTGCTCGATCGACGGGTCGCTGACCCGGGTCCCTGACACCCCGGCGAACCGGCAGGCGTTCGGGTCGGCCGGCACCGCCGATGACTCCTCGCCCTACCCGCAGCAGCGGGACCTGTGGCTGTCGCACGCCTCCACCCGCGCCACCTTGGCCGTGACCTCCGGCCCGGCCGGCGCATGCTCCGGCGGCGGCCGGGACAAGGGCGAAGCCGAGCAGGCGCTGCTGGATAAGGCGCTGAAGGATCACCCGCGGCTGTTCACCGCGCGGCGATTGTGGACCATGGACAGGAATTTCCCCGGCGTCCCCCGCATCGCCCGGATGCTGGCCACCGGCACCCACGTGCTGATCCGGGTCAGGGACGGCATCACCCTGGAGCGGACCGGGGACTTCCTGCCCGACGGCTCCTACCTGGCCAAGGTTTCCGGCGGCGGGATCACCCTGACCGTCCGCGTCATCGAGTACACCGTCGCGGTCGCCGGGCGCGACGCCCCCGAGCTGTTCTGCCTGATCACCGACCTGCACGACCACGATGCCTACCCCGCGCGCACCCTGGCCGCCGCCTACCACTGGCGGTGGATCGGGTCGGAGACCTCCCTCAGGGAAGCCAAGTCCGCGATCAGCGGCGCCGGGCCGTCCACCGGGCCGATGCTCCGCTCCCAGTCCCCGGCCCTGGTCGCGCAGGAGCACGCCGCCTGGGTGACCGCCGTCGAACTGGCCCGCGCGGTGGCCCGCACCGCCGCGGCCATCGCCGTCCCGGCTGGCAAGGGCAAGCGCGCCGGCCAGCTCGTCCACCCCCGCCAGATATCGTTCACCGCCGCCCGCCGCGCGATCATCGCCACCACCCGGTCCGGCACGGCCACCGCCAGCCTGCCCGCCCCGGCGGTCGCCGCCAGCTGCGGCCGCGTCCTGGCCGGCCTGGCCCGCCGCCGCGTCGACGTCGACCGCAACCGGCACCGTGACCGCAAGACCAAGGCCCGGCTGGGCTTCCCGCCCGGCGGCCCGCGCATCCCCGCCCAGACCGCGGTCGCACAGATCAGCATCTGCCAGCCGATCGCCGCCTAGCCCGTTCCCACCCCGGCCGCGCTCGCGGCCCGCCACCTCACGTATTCGCCGGCCGCGGAACCGCCCGCCCACCCGGAGCGACAGCCGGGCCACCGCCATGCGCGCCCGCTGCGATCACTCTCCGCTGAACACCCTGACGGCCACATCCGACAGCGCGGCGACATCCCGGCACACCTAAACAAGCCCAACTACACGGCATTGGGGAAGCCTGCGCTGAAGCCAACCGGAATCTGGTTGACAGCGTTAACGAAGAGGCGGCCAGCGAGTAGCCCGAATGCCCGTATCGAGTTGGCCAGGAACCGTCCGACTTTACGGATCAAACCCAAAAGCCATTTCATCACACCCTTCCAAGGCCGAGGGCTCTTGCGCTCGGGCAGTCCGCCACTTGGCTAAGGCAAAGTGGCGCTGGTAAACTCCAGGGCCTTCATGCGTTCCACCACTTTGTTCGCAGCCTCGTCAGCTGCGGCATCACCGACCGATATCGGATCAGCCTGCTTTAGCTGTTCCAAGAAGCTTGCGTAGAAGTACCGTGTCGGCCCTTGGCGGGCAATCCCGTCGTCGGAGAGCTTGTCACTCGTCGGCCAGGTCAGGCCTTTCACTTAGTAGTCGCTGGACAGGTTTAGCCACCCCACCGACTTGCCAGCGCTCAGCATAAACTTGATAGAAGCAACCTGGGAAAGATGAGCCCCAGCCGGTACGCAGTTCGAGCGCGGAATTGACGACAATGATTCGCTCCTCGCACGCCCAGGCGAACAGCCGCCGCAGCACCGGCTCTGCCGACTGGACCCTTACGGCGGGATGATGGTAACCGCGACGTTGGGCACCCGGCTCACCACGCCGGCGATCTTGTCCGCCGTGCGGCCGTGCAGCAGCCTGCCCAGCAGCGGCGAGAAACTGCGCCCGGGGAAGATCACGGTAACCTGAGCGCCCAGCGATTCCGCCTCGTGGCGGACGAGGTCGGCGGCGCGCCGGGTCAGCCTCCGGTCCGGACAATCCACGAACTCCAGCGACACGCCACAGTCTGGCAGCCAGGCAGCACGAAGCCGCTCCGCCTGCTGGCTGTCGATGACGAAGTGCACAGCACGCATCGTCGAGGGCCGCAGGCTCCTCGCATACCGCAGCGCGGCGATCGTGGACGGGTCAAGATCGTCCACGAAAACGATAACCACACCGCGGCTGTGGTGCGGCGTTTCCTCCATGCCAGCCTCCACGCGCCACATGCCTTCCCGGGCAACGTAACACGCGTCCAGGGTCTCCATTCGAGCGGACCAGGCGAGCAAGGACCGCAAGATGCTGTGGTCGTGGCAGTCAGCCGCGCCAAGAGCTTGTGGCTACTCCGGTCAAATGGAGACCCCCGACACGCGTTATGCCCGCATCGACGGGCGCCGGGCAGCGGTGAGATCGGGTGGCCGGCGGCCGGTATGCGGGCGGAAGGGCTGGTGTCCTCCCCCGAGCCCGCCGTAGGAGTATCTGTGGCTCCCGGAACCCGTCAAGCCCGTCTGTCGCCGCAGGGCGATCACCTCGGTAAAGGCTGCATGATTCATTTGCACGCGAAGACGCGGTGGCAAGCCGACTCGCTTCCTCGCTACTGAGGCTCGCCGACTTGGACGAGGACTTCGCCGTCGTTGCCGCCGAGCAGGAAGGTGAGCCGGTGCAGGTCGATGCATAGCTGCTTGATCGCCTAGCCGCGGCTGCGGAGAAAGCAGCTAGGGAGGCGCCGAGGTTGTCGGCGTGGCTGGTGAGCTAGTCGGTGAGGAACTGCAGCAGTTCGGCGAGTTCGGCCGCATCGACGGTATCGATGCTGGTGCTGGTCGCAAACCTCGCGGGGTCAGCTCGCTCGCTTGCGCAGGAGGCCGCCAATACACCGTCGAGTGCGGTGATCCCGCCCGATCTCACCGATCGGGCGGGATCTCATCACCGCTGGCTGGCTAATTCATGCACCGCTCGGCGGTACGCCGGATGAGCTCATGGTATATTCTCGCATTGGTGCCCGATTTCTGTGTGAGAACCGTTGCTGTTGAGTCGCCATGTGTTGGCGCAGTAATCGCCCTCCTCTACATAGACGTTATAATACGAGGTGATCGAGAGGGTAGCCCCCGGGTAGACCGTGTAAAACGCCGTGCATGCCACTGTGCCCCGTGGGTCGTGGGTGCAGACTTGAATTGTGCGGGCCGCGTTGATGACTTTTGCCGATGCCTTCACGGACACGAGGTAGGCGCCGCTTCTATTGACGACTACGCAGGTGTAGACGTTTCCGCTGGACGATCCATACCCACACGAGGTGTAGAGGGTGTCCGGGGCGAGTTCGTTCGCGAGCGCCAAGCTGGAGCTTGTTTTCGCGGAATGGGTCGCGGCTGCTGTGGATGCCTGTACTGGGGCGCCGACCGCTAGGATGGGCGCAACGATTGCAGCGGCGATGAAGGCCAGCCTGAGCAAGCGCCGTGACCGGCCTGCGCGAAAGTGGTGTTCCTTCATTTTGGGATCCTTCTCGAATAGAGAGTGACCGACGGATATGCATGTCGGCTGATTCAAGGATTGTCAGGCCCAGGTGAGATCTGCCCATTGGGGAAAATCGGATCTAGTGCCGCCTGTCAGCTGAGGACATGCCGATGACGCACATCGCCGAAGCGACCTTCACCAGCCCGGATCGGGTGCGTGAAAGCGCTGACGCGGGTGGTGGGGAGCTGGCCGGGTGGGGATCGGGCGCGCCTGCCGACGGCGCCGGTAGGGCTGCCATAACGATCGAAGCACTTCCTGGGCGCTGCATCGCTGTGGTGCTCCCGGTGCCGGACGACTCGGGCAGCCAGCCATGCCAGCGCCTTTGTTTCCGCCGCCTTCGGCCCGGTGCGCTCCGGTCCGCTAATCCCCATCCCAGCATCCGGCTTAAGTTGGCTCGGTGGACCCACACCCAGTGGCCCAATGTGGACAATAAGAGCAGTCCCAGGTTTCATAAAGTAACCGATTGGTTATAGTATTGTGACTTTGGAAACTTTGGCACATAAGGAGGCTGAGCAGGTAGCTGACGTACCTCTCGCAGCTCGCGGGCCTAGCGTGAAGATCATCGCGTAGAACGTGGCCAGCCCCTGCGGTGCCTGGCCGAGGCCCGTCGAAGCGCACGTCAGCCATCTCCTCACCAAGCTCGACATCGACTACTCGGACACTGCACACTGGCGCGTCCTCGCCGTCCTGTCCTACCTCAACTCGGACACGTCGCCATGACCAGAGCCTTGCCATGTGCTGTGGAGCTGCACGACCTCACCAAGCTGCACGACCTCACCAAGTCGTTCGGGGACGTTCTCGCGGTCGACGAGGTGAGCGCCGTCGCGCTGCCGGGAGAGGTCACGGCCCTGCTCGGGCCCAACGGTGTCGGCAAGACCACTACCCTCCGCATGCTCCTGGGTCTCGTGGCGCGCCGCCGCCGATACCGCTCTCACCATGCCCGCTCGCCTGTGCTCGGCGCGGTGCGTGTTAGCCGCTGCGGTCCCGGCTCGGAGGTGTCGGGCAGGGGCCGTTAGCACTGCCATGTAGCTGTCCAGTGTTGAGGTCATGCCCGTGACACGCAGATCGGCCAACTTTGCGCTCTTCAGCGTTGGCGCTTGGCGGCACTGGTTGCCGTACCGAACGGCTCCGTACGCGTTCTCCCTGATCACACCCGCCGGGGGCTGGAGGGAGGTGGCGGCCTGCCCGGCCATGTTTAGGATATTCTTAATGTGTTGTTGTCCAGGGGGAGGAGCGCGTGGAGTGGGAGATCTTGATGACCACACAGGTGGAGGCGTTCCTGGATGACCTGTACGACTCTGACCCGCTGAGCCACCAGCTGGTCAACCAGGCCATCCTGGTCCTGGAGCGCAACGGCCCGGCAGAGGGCCGGCCGCTGGTGGACACGGTGACGGCATCGCGGATCGCCAACATGAAGGAGCTGCGGCCGCCGTCGGGCGGCCGCAGCGAGGTGCGGATCTTGCTGGTCTTCGACCCGTGGCGGTCAGCGGTGCTGTTGGTTGCGGGGGATAAGTCACGGCAATGGGCCCGGTGGTACCGGACGGCGATTCCGCAGGCTGAGCAGTTGTATGAGGATTACCTGGCAGGGCGGGCGAAGGAGATGGCAATATGAGCGGCGTTTCGCGGTGGCGGGACTCCGGGCACCTAGAGCGCGCGGTGGACACCGCCGGAGGGCCGGAGGCGTTTGATGCGGCGGTCGCCGGGATGCTCGATGATGCCCGCGGCTGGCGGCTGGCGGAGATGCGCCGTCGGCGCGGGATGACTCAGGAGCAGGTCGCTGCACGGATGGGCGTGTCGGTGGCGCGGGTGTCTCAGATCGAGGGCGGCGATGTGTCCACCCAGGAGGTCCTGAACCGTTTCGTCACCGCGCTTGGCGGCACCCTGAAGCTGATCGCGGACTTCGGCGACGAGCAGCTCAAGATCGCGTGATCAGGGAGTACTAGGGCTCTGTGGTAAGCCAGAGCCCCCGGGCGGCCAGTCCATCCGGAACGGCTCCGCACTTCGGTCTCAGAGAGCTGTGGCCGGGGTGAGGGGTGCACCGTGGCAGCGTTTCCATTTGCGGCCGCTGCCGCAGGGGCAGGGGTCGTTGCGGCCGCGCCGGGAGTCTTGCGCCGCGTAGATCGCCATCAGCTCAGCGGGTGCCCGGCCGCCGCGCAGCAGCATGGCCATGGTGTCCATCGGCTTGGCGATGTGGTGGAAGAAGGCCTTGTAGCCCGGGCACAGGTAGTGCTGGCCGGGCTCGCCGTAGGGGGAGGTGGCGAACCGGTCTTTGGGGCAGCCGCCGTTGCAGGCGAACCGCACGTCGCAGTCCCGGCAGTACCGGGTCAGGGTGTCGCGCTTGTCCTGCCCGAACTTGCCCTGGGCGGGTGAGACGATCAGCTCCAGCATGTGCTTGTCCTTGATGTTGCCCAGCAGGTAGCCGGGCTCGACGTAATGGTCGCAGGAGTACAGGTCGCCGGTATGCTCCAGGGCCAGCTGGCTGCCGCAGGTCTCCGCGTGCACGCACATCCCGCCGCCCTCGCCGTACCAGTTCGCCAGCGCCGTGTCGAACATCTGCACGTAGACGGTGCCGATGTCGCGGCGCACCCATTCCTCGAACACCTCGATCAGGAACCGGCCGTACTGCTCACCGCCGACCGACCGGTGCGTGACCTGGCTCCCCTCCTGCGTGTAGAGCGGGCGTCCCTGGACGCCATGGCCCCACCCGGCATCGGCGATCGGCAGGGTCTGCTCGGTCGCACGCTCGATGATCGGGATGTACTGGATGAACTCGGCGCCCAGCTCGTCGCGCAGGAACGTGTACACCTGGCGCCCGTGGCTGCCGTTGACCGCGTGGATGGTGGTCAGCACATTCCAGTCGACCTGATGCCGCTTGAGCACCTCCAGGCCGCGGATCACCCGGTCGAAGGTGGGCTTGCCGCCCTTGTCCACCCGGTAGGCGTCGTGCATCGCCCGCGGGCCGTCGATCGAGATCCCGGCGAGGAACTCGTTGTCTTTCAGGAACTCGCCCCACTCGTCGTCCAGCAGGGTGCCGTTGGTCTGGATCGTGTTCAGTACCCGCTGGCCCGGCCGCGCGTACTGGCGTTCCAGGTCGACGGCGCGGCGGAAGAAATCCAGCCCCATCATCGTCGGCTCGCCGCCCTGCCAGGCGACCACGACTTCCGGGGCCCGGGCGTGGGCTTCCAGCAGCTGCCGCAGGTAGGTCTCCTGCAGATCGGCGGCCATCCGGAACCGGCTTCCCGGGTACAGCATCTCCTTGGACAAGAAAAAGCAGTACTCGCAATCCAGGTTGCACACCGCCCCGGTGGGCTTGGCCATCACATGGAACGCCAGCGGAGCTCCCGGCACCGTCAGCACCGGGCCGCGCCGCGCAGGATCATCTGCCGGGCCGGCGAAAGCCGGCGGCAGGTTCCCCGCTGTGCTGGCAGCATCGGGGATTCCGGCCGTCATAGGTCAGACACCACCTTGAAGTCGTCCCTCATGCTCACGGCTCCCGCGCATGGCCAGGCAACCGGTCCAGGCACGTCTTCTTCTCCCGCCACAATGTCCCGTCGTTGCCAAGCGCCGCAACCCGATCAGAGGGCAGCACGAGCCCGCTTCACCTCGGTCACCGGCCGGACGAACTCGAGCATCCCCGGCTGCGCCGGACTCGTCGAGCACGGCGACCGTCGACTCGGGGACCTCGATGAAGGCCCCGGGCAGGTCGTTCAGGCGATTCCTGCAGCGCTGCGCCCGTGCCTTCCGCAAGCCGACAGGGGATCCCGCTGCAGCCACCAACACGGAGAGCCACGGATCTGTCGCGCTTGGGACAGCCTGATTAAATCTGGGGCCGCGCCAGATGCGCGCTGCCTCGCTTCATCCCGTCAGGACGATGCGCGCTGCCCCTCTCGGCGGCAGAGTGGGGCGCGATGCAGGCAACGATGCCGCATCCGCATGAGGTGATCCAGCTCCCGGAACGCAAGCCACCGGACCTGGCGGACGGCCCAGGTGCGGGCAGCTCCGGGACAGGTGCCAGCCCAGCTGTGGCGAAGGAGGCAGATGTGACCATCGGTGAGGCGATCGGCGGCATCCTGCCGCTGGCGATTGCCGTGGACATCAGCGTGCTGTCCATCATCGCGGTCATCCTGATGCTGATCACGCCCAGGGCGCGCAGCAACGGTTCCGCGTTCGTGTCGGGCTGGGTACTGGGGCTGGTTGTCGTCGGCGGGCTGGTGCTCATCATCGCTGACGCGGCCGGTGTCTCCAGCAGCAGCGGCCCTTCCACCGCGGCCTACGCCATCAAGCTGGCCCTGGGGGTGTTGCTCCTGCTCCTGGCGGTCAGGCAGTGGCGCAGCCGTCCCGGGCCCGGCGAGCAGGCCCCGGCGCCGAAGTGGATGGCAGCCCTGGACAGCTTCACCCCGGTCAAGTCGCTCGGCCTGGGTGCGGCAATGTCGGGGGTGAACCCCAAGAACCTTGCCCTGGGCGTGAATGGCTGGCCGCCAACAACGCGGCCATCATGATCGTGGTCTTCCTCGTCTTCGGGTTCGTGCTCATCGGGCAGGGCATCGCCGGCCTGTCCTGAGGTAACTGGGTGCCGATGTGTGCCTGCGTGCCGTGGTCATCACCGGCCATCGGGCGACCAGATAGACGTTCTTGCCCGGCCTCTGGATTCACCGCCGCGAGGATGGAGAGGATGGACTGGCGACAATGCCAGCAAACCACCCGGAGCCGGGTCCGCGGGAGCCAAGCCCGCAGGTCCTGCCGGATCCCGTGGCCCTGCTGCGCAGCCGGAGCTATCTGATGCTGCTGGCTTGGGCGGCGATCCTGGGCATGCCGATCTCCGCTGCCAGTGCCGGGCATGACGCTCGCGATTGCGAATGCTGAAGCGCCCAGCATGGTTAGGAGCCGGTTCGCTCGCCGCGCCTGGGCCGCATACTGCTGATGATCTTCCCGACGGCCACGACGAGGAACAGCTGCCCGACCACCGCCTCAAGTACCGCGAACGTCTGCCCGGGATTGGCGGCCGGCACCAGGTTCCCGTACCCGACGGTTGTCATCGTGACGAAGCTGAAGAACAGGTCCTGGCTGAGCGAGCCGTCCCCGGCCGGGCCGAAGAACGGCACGCTGCCGAACTCGCCGGCCGCCTTGTAGGCGAAGGCGAAGAACATGCCGATCAGCAGGTAGGCAGCGACGGCGCCGAGCAGCGTCTCGGTGTCGATCTGCCGCCGCATGATCAGATGGCGCACGATGGAAAATGGTGCGATCAGGTACAGCAGGCAACAGACGGTGAAAATCCCGCCCAGCTGGTCACCAGGCTTGTGCATGAAGAAGCTCAGGCCCGCGACGATTGCGGTGAGGCACAGCACGATGTCGGCGACGAGCCGTACCATACGGTGCGCCTGCGAAGTCCGGAGTGTGAGCCAGACCGTGGCCAGCTGGACGGTGAGCACGATCGAAGCCGCCCGCGCCTCGGTCACCGAGACGGACACCACGTAGGTCACCACGACGAGCAGCAGCACGAGTCCGTAGCTGTCTGCCGAGACGAAGGAGCGCCCGAGGCGGCGCCACCACCTGGACTCGGCGCTCGCCGCGCCACCGTCGTCAACGAAGTCCGGCAACTGACCTCCAAATGCCGCTGAGGAAGGTTCTTGAACCGGCCGCAGATGTTGCCGACGGCCGGGCCGGCAGGTCAGATCAGGCGTACCAGGGCGCTGATGGCCAGGTAGGCGCCCAGGATCAGGGCGGTGTAGGCCATCAGCCGCCGGGCGTGGCTGAGCAGCCAGTCCTGGCTGTGCTTGAGCACCGCTTTGGTGGCCTCGGGCCGGAGTTCCAGGAACGCGAAGGGAATGATGATCAGCGAGAACTCGATGAGGACGAAGAGGACGACCGCGACGACCTGGGTCGCCGTGGAGGTTTTCCCGGTGACCAGATTGTGCAGCGCGCTCAGGTAGGCGGCGCCGGGGAGGCCAACCAGCGCGCCGACGAGCACGGCGAGCCCGAGCCGGGGCTCAGCCAGCACCCGCTGCGCCCAGCCGTCCTTCTTCTCTGACTTCGGCGGCTGCCCGTCCTTAGCCGGGACGGGTGCCTTGCGCCGGCCGTGCAGGCGGCCGGTTGCGACCAGCGCGCCGACGGCGAGCAGGAGCAGGCCGAGGGCCAGGTCGACGCCCGCGCTGACCGTTTTCTGGGAGTTGATGGCATCGGCGTGGAGGACGAGCACGTCCAGCCAGCCGATCGTCAGGGCTACGGTCAGGCCGCCGAGCAGCAGGCTCAGGAACATTGCCCGCGGCCGCCGGTTCTCGATCAGCAGCAGATCGACGGCCAGCAGCTTCGGGTTCAGCGCCGCGGCGAACGCCAGCGCGAAGAACCCGGCGTTCATCGCCGGTCAGCAAGCATCGGTCCTCGTCCCCGCACGGGCACATGCCGGCTGGCGATGCAGCCTGAGGTGCCTGTCGTATTCGGCCACGCCGTCCGCGATCGGATATGGCCCGCGGATCCGCTGAAACTCTGGCGAGACTTCGGAGTAATCCTGGTAGGGATGGTCGCCGCAGTCGCAGCAGATGATCTCAAACACGTTGGTATAGCCGCCTTCTGGCCGGCCTTCCGCGATGCGGACCGGCTGGCGCCTCAGAACTGCTGTCCAGCCGTCTCCGGGCTGGTCACAGCTCGCCATGCCTGCCTCCTTTTCGATCTCTGCGGAACTGTCAGTGACCGTCGCGTTCCTCCAGCTCGGCCGCGATGTCATAGCCGGGTGCGGTCGCCACAGAGGGCGGCGCAGACGACCCGGCTGAGGCCGGCCATCGAGGCGATCGCCAGCAGCACCTGCCTGGAAACGTCGATCATGACGAGCGGGAACCCGTAGGCATATGCGCACCTGCCGCGGACGTAAGCGATCTGCTCCCTGACCCGGCCTGCCGGTGACGTCAAGGCCCGCTATGCAGCGTCAGACGCCGCTTTCGGCCATTTTCTGCTGCGCGTCGGCGATCGCGCCCTTGAGGGCCTTTACGTGGTGGCCTTCTGCCTCGCCGACGACTTTCTTGATGGCGCGGGTTACGGCGGGCTCGACTTTGGCGGCTGCGGAGTGCGGGTAGGCGAGGATCAGGCCGGCGCCGCCGACCGGGATGGTGGCCCCGGCCTGTTCCTCGAGTTTGCTGGCGGTCCTGCGGTGCAGCAGCTTGCCGGCCCCGGCGCCGATGACCGCGCCGATCGCGGTCGCGGCCAGCAGCGGCGGTGCGAACAATCCGACCGCGAACCCGACGGCGCCCAGGCCCGCGGCGCCTTCGCGGACCATGTGGTCGGTCTGCTCCACAGACAGGTCGCCTTTGAGGTCTTTGCTGACGACCACCGCGCCGTGCAGGTAGCCGCCGCTGGCCAGGGCCGCCTCGTAGTCGTCGTGGGCGGCATCTTTGGACAGGTAACCGCCGATCAGCACGTCGGTCGTCTCGTCATCGAACTTCATGGAGAACCTCCTCAAGCCGGACGGGCGGGGCTCACTGTGCGAGCGCGTGCGCCGCGTCCCCGTGGTGGGCGGCCGCGTGCAGGTCTTGCTCGTCCTGGGCGGACAGGTGCGGCTTGACGTCGAAGACGACCTTCTTGATCGTGCCGGTAAACGGGAACGGTTTCTTGTCCTCGTAGCTGCGGTCGACAACCCCGCCGTTGTCGCGGCCGATGTCCATGCCCGCATAGCCGGAGAAGCGGACCGGGACGGTGTGGTCCATGCGGCCCTTGCCGACGGGCCGGTCGTTGATGTACAGGGTCACCTCGCCGCCGGTGGCGGGCTTGGGCGCATCAGCGGCGAACTCCATCCGCACGTTCACCTCCCCGGCTGGCAGCGGTTCGTCGGCTTGCTGCCGGTAGATGAACACGCCCATCATCGAGTAGGTGTGGGTGAGCTTGCCGTCCTCGACCCAGAGCGAGAACCCGCCCAGGTGGTCGGCCTCGGCCACGATCACCCCCTCGGCCCCCTCGGCCGGGATGACCAGGTCCGCGCTGATCGCGTAGGAGTGGTTGTAGATCCGCGGGATCATCCCCGACAGCACGTTCTGCACGTCCCCGCGGAACTCGAACCTCGCGTCGGCGGGCAGCGGCGGCAGCATGCCGAAGAAGGTGGACATGGTGGCCAGCAGCGGCAGCACCTTGTACCGCTCGGCCTCGGCCCAGAACAGCTCCTTCAGCTCGGCGACCTTCTCCGGATGCCCGGCCGCCAGGTCGTGCGCCTGGCTGTAATCGCCGGGCAGGTAATACAGCTCGGCCGGATCGCTGTCCGGGTCCCAGACACCGGGCGCGTACGGTTTCAGGGCTTCGGGGGTGAGAACCCACGGGATCCGCGGCGTCCGCATCGCCAGCCACCAGCCGTCCTTATACATCGCCCGGTTGCCGACGGTCTCGAAGTACTGCTGGGTATGCCGCTCCGGCGCCGCCGGGTCGGTGAGCGTGCCGGCGAACGTCACGCCGTGCATCGGCTCCTGGTCGATCCCGTCCACCGACGACGGGACCGGGATCCCGGCGATGCCGAGGATGGTCGGCGCGACGTCGGTGACGTGCGTGAACTGCGAGCGGAGCCCGCCGGCGGCGGTGATGTGCCCCGGCCAGTGGAGGACCATCGGGTTCCGGGTGCCGCCCAGGTGCGAGCCCACCTGCTTGCCCCACTGGAACGGGGTGTTGCCGGCCCACGCCCACGCCGCCCCGTAATGCGGATCCATCATCTCGCCGCCCCAGGCCTCGATGCCGCCGTACCGCTCGGAGAGCTGCAGCTGCATCTCATCGGTGAGCGGGATGCCGTTCTGCATCGTCAGCTCGTTGAACGAGCCGGTGACCGTGCCCTCCATGCTCGCGCCGTTGTCGCCCCAGATCCAGATGATCAGGGTGTTGCCCAGCTCGCCGAGCTCGTCAATGGCGTCGATCACGCGTCCGGCGTTGTGGTCGGCGTTCTCGGAGTAGCCCGCGTACACCTCCATCTGGCGGGCGTAGAACGGCTTGAGGTGCTCAGGCACGTCGTCCCAGGCGGGGAACGCTTCGTTCCTGGCCGTCAGCTCGGCATCGGCGGGGATCACGCCGAGCGCCTTCTGCCGCGCGAAGGTTTCCTCCCGCAGCCTGTCCCACCCCTGGTCGAACTTGCCCTTGTACTTGTCGGCCCAGGCCTTCGCCACGTGATGAGGGGCGTGGCTGCAGCCGGTGGAGAAATAGAGGAAGAACGGCTTGCGCGCGTCCTGGCCCCGGACCCCGTGCAGCCACTCGATCGCCTTGTCGGCCATCGCGTCCGGGAAGTAGTAAGGGTTCTCCTTGTCGTAGTACCCCGGCTCCGTTCCGATGATCTTCTGATTCTCCGCCAGGCACGGATCCCACTGGCTGGCGCCGCCGCCGAGGAAACCGTAAAAGTAGTCGAAGCCCCAGCCGGTCGGCCAGCGGTCGAGCGGCCCGGCCGGGCCCTGCTGCCCGTCGGGCGTCAGGTGCCACTTGCCGAACGCCGCGGTGCTGTACCCGTTGTCCCGCAAGATACGAGGCAGCGGCGCGCAATCGCGCGGAAGGGTGGCCGAATACCCCGGGAACCCGCCCGCGAACTCACCGACCGAGCCCACGCCGACGGTGTGGCTGTTGCGCCCGGTCAGCAGCGCCGCCCGCGTCGGCGAGCACAGCGCAGTGACATGGAACCGGTTGTACCGCAGGCCGCCCTCGGCGATCCGCGTGTAGTTCGGCGTGGCTATCGGCCCGCCGAACGTGGCGGGGTTGCCGAAACCGGCATCATCGATCAGCACCACCAGCACATTCGGGGACCCGTCCGGAGGCTTGACGTGCCCGATCAGGTTCCAGTCAGGCTCCGACCCCGCCAGCGTCCTGTTGGCCACCCCCCCAAACGGCGGCCTGCGGATCGGCAGCCTCGTGCGGTCAGGCTCGCTCATCCTCTAACCTCCTGGTCAGCACCTGTCGGCGCTGCGATCTTGTCGGTTTACCGCCCGGATGTCACGCACCGCGCGGTCTTAGGCGGTTTCCAGGTTCGCGCGGCTGCCGTAAGCGCACAGCCCGTACAACGCGACCACGTCCATCGCGATGATCGCCAGCGACCAGAACGGGTAGGCGGGGATGAAGAACATCTGGTCGATGGCGCTGAGCCCGATCACCGCGACGCCGAACCACCGCGCCGCCTGGTTGCCGGCGAGCACCCCGGCCGCCGCCAGCAGCTGCAAGACGCCGATGATCAGCGTGATCCAGCCCCAGGTGCGCAAGCTGCCGAACACGTAGTGTGCGTGGGCGGTGAACACGTGCGAGTTGGCGATCGCGGCGATGCCGTAGATCAGGTTGAAGCAGCCGATGATCACCAGCAGCACCGACGCGAACAAGACCAGGCCATAGCCACGGCCATCCGAGTCGCGCCCGCCCGTGCTCCTGGCTGGCTGGGTTGCTGACGACGTCATTGTGACCTCCTACCTGGCCGGAATCGCTGGAATCTTGACCCCAGTCCCATTACTCACCTGCGCTATCGATCCCGCCACGCGCGGCCTTGGCCATATGCCTCCGCTCGCCGTAGGCCACCAGTCCACCTCGTGCCGCGGCGAGTTCCATCCTCCTGATGGGATGAAAGACCGGTCCTTACCCCTCCAGGAGCCCGAGCTCACGGGACCGGGCGACGGCCTGGCTGCGTGAGGAGGCCCCCAGCTTGCGGTAGACCGACATGGCCTGCGACTTGATCGTGGTGCGGGACAGGAACATCTCCTCGGCGATCTCGGGGAACGACAGGTGGGTGGACAGCAACGGCAGCAGGCGAAGCTCGGCAGCGGTCAGCGCCGACGCGCCGGGGACGCTTGAACCGCGTTCTTTGGAGAGCTGGGCCCGGAGCGCTTCGGCCTCCCCGGCGAGGGTCCCGAGACCGGGCCGGCGCTTAAGCAGGTCACCGACCTCACGCAGGAGCGTTCTGGCACCTGCGGTGTCGGCGAGCGCGAGGTGGACGCGAGCCAGCTCGATCCGGGCCTGCACGGCGAAGTAGGGGAGGGCGTAGGTCAGCAACGGCCGCAGGTGCTGGGCACTGACGAGTTCCCGTCGCGCCGCCGGGACATCTCCCCGGTGCATGGCTGCGCGGGCTTGCAGCGCGCAGATGAGGGGAGTCGCGTAGTTCTCCTCGATCCCGGCCCGGCGCAAAACGGTGCGTGCACGTTCGGCGAGGACCTCCGCCTGGTCCCATTGGCTGCGGGCCATCGCCCCCAGCGATCGTTCGCACAGCGCGAGCGCGAGATCATCGGGCGCGCCGGTGACCTCCCCGACATTGACCGCATCCTCCAGGGACAAGTCGCCACCATCGAGGTCACCGCATAGCACACGCGCGATCCCTTGCAGGAGCGCCGGCGCTGGCGTCACGAAGCTCTCCGCCGCGAACCTGCGCACGGCCTCGTCTGCGTCGGCGAGCATCTGCTTTGCCCCGCGCCGGCACAAGAGGGTCCGCAGCAGGGCGGCCCACGCCTCGGTGGAAGGGTCATCGGGCCGCGCGGGATCCCCGTACTGCCAGCGATCGACCGCATCGGCCCACCGCTCGGCCTCGACCGGCCGGCCGGTCAGCGCGTAAAACAACGAGGCCAGCACCGCGACCATCGGGTGTCCCTCGATCCCGCCCCGGTCCTCCAGCCACCCGAACCACCGCTGGACGGTCGCGACCCGGCCCTGCCGGTAGGCCGGCACCCCGAGTTTCTCCACCAGGCCGGCGGCCGCGTCGAGGTCCCCGGCTGCCATGGAGTACTCCAGCGCTTCCTCGGGCCTGCCGTTTCGCAAGTACCAGCCAGCGGCGCGGCGCCGCAGGACGGGCATCAGGCCGGGCTCCAGGCGATGCAGCTCGGCCAGCAGCATGTCGCGGAACAGGTGGTGGTAGCGGTACCACTCCCCGCGCCGGTCCAGCGGCACTAGCAGCAGGTTCGACCCGGCCAGATCCGCCAGGATCGCAGCCGATCCGCCCATGTCGAGCAACGCCTCGCACAGCGGCCCGCACATGCGCTCCAGCACCGCGGTCCGGGTCAGGAACGCCCGTTGCCGGCGGGAGATCCGCGCCAGGAACTCCGACTCCAGGTAGTCGCTGACAAGCCGGTCATCGCCGCCGAAGGAGTTCACCGCGCTCGCGAACGAGCCCCCCTCCCTCAGGTAAAGAGCCGCCAGGTACAGCCCGGCTGGCCATCCCTCGGTCCGCTTATGCAGTGCCGTCACGTCTTCCTCGGCCAGGGTGAGGTCCACGTTGCGCAGCAGCGATGACGCCTCATCGCGGGTGAGCGACAGGTCACCCGGGCCGATCTCCGTGATCTTGCCCCCGGTGCGCAGCCGCGCGATCGGCAGCGGCGGCTGGGCGCGGCCCGACAGCGCCAGCCGCGAGCCGCCCGGCACGTGATCGGCCAGCACCGACAGCGCGGCCCGGCATTCGGAGTTGCGCAGCACGTGCACGTCGTCCAGGACCAGCACCACTGGCGAGGTCATCGAGGAGAACGCCGACCCCAGCCGGGGGACAACCGAGCCGGGCACCGAGCTCCCGGGGGAGGCCAGCGCGTCGAACACCCGCTCATCGATCGGCTCGACCGCATCGAGCGCTTTGGCGACATAGCTGAGCAGGACCTTGGGGTCGTTGTCCGCTTCGTCGACCGACACCCAGGCAAATGACTGGCCGTTACGCTCGGCCCACTGCGACAGCAGCGTCGTCTTGCCGTAGCCGGCCGGCGCGACCACCGAGACGATCGGACACCGGTCGCCCGCCACCAGCCGTTCGATCAGGGATGAACGGCGCACGGTCCCGGGCCGGATCAGCGGAGGACGGAGCTTGGACGCGACGAGGTCGAACGCTGACCCGCCCGCACGCCGTGACCGGCCGTGCCGCTGACGCACGTCGCTGTCCTCCATGATCCGACAGTGCCCTCCCGAACGGTCTGCCGCTCCATGATCTGCCGAGGCCGCAGATCAGGTCAAGGCACGCCAATACGCCCGCCGGGTTAATCCACTCCGAACGCTGCAGGACTGGCACGAGGCCGGGCGGGAGGCCGGGAAGCAACTGCGTTTAGCCGGATGATAGCCCCATCCGACGCTTATCACTCAGCCACGTCCCCGCCCGGCGCTGCGGCACTGTTCGGCGCCCCGGCCGGCGCAGTGCTCGGGGCTGCGGGCAGCGGACCGAGCCCGGCCTGCCGGGCAGCGGCCAGGAGGGCGGACCCGGACAAACTGCCCGGCCGCGAAGCCGGAGCCTCCGCACGCATCCAGGCAATCGCCCGATCCCGTGAGCTGGGACTCCCGGAAGGGTGCGACCGTTCCTTTCATCCCATCAGGAGGATGGAACTCGCCCCGCCACGAGGTGGACTGGTGCCTGACGGCGGGCGGAGGCATATGGGCCAGACGGCGAGATTCCAGGAGACGTTGCGCAGGCTGGCGATGATCGACGAAGGCTTCGTCGAAGACGAAGCCGGGCTCGGGCTTGGCCTGGTCAAGACATCGGCCCTCGATCCCAAGACCGCGGCGCTGCTGCACGTGGCGGTGCTGGTGGCCATCGGGTCACCGGCGGTGTGCCTGGAATGGAGCACCACCCGGGCGCTGGCGACGGGCGCGACCGAGGACGAGATCGCCGGCGTGCTGCTGGCGATCGCCCCGGTAGCCGGGCTCGGCCGGGTCGTCTCCGCGGCCCCCGATGTGGCGATCGCGCTCGGATATGACATCGCGGCCGCGCTGGAGGAACCAGACGGTAACTGACGACTCCGGCCTAGGCGGAAGGAATGGCCATGACTGTGAAAACTGAGGGTCGCATGCCGGCGAGCCGCGCCGGGCGGGCATCGGGTAAAAGTTCAGTGCGGGCCGAGACGGTGGAGCAGCTGAGCCGCGCGGACCGGGTGGCTCAGGGGAAGGATGCCCGGGCGGTGGCCCCGCTGGAGTCGCATGCGGAGTTCGCCCCGGCCGGGAAGCGGGATCCGGTCGGGCTGCTGCTGGGGCAGGCGAAATCGCGGGTGCCGGAACTGGTGCCGGTCCGGCACGGGCGGATGCTGGTGTCCCCGTTCACGTTCTACCGCGGCGCGGCGCTGCCGATGGCCGCGGACCTGGCCAGCACGCCCGCCTCCGGGCTGCGAGTGCAGCTGTGCGGGGACGCGCACCTGTCCAATTTCGGCGCGTTCGCCTCGCCGGAGCGCAACCTGGTCTTCGACGTCAACGACTTCGACGAGACCCTGCCCGGCCCGTTCGAATGGGACATCAAGCGGCTGGCCGCCAGCCTGGCGGTGGCCGGGCGGGACAACGGGTTCCCCGCCAAGGACCGCCGCAAGATCGTCCTCGCGGCGGCCGAGGGGTACCGGACGGCGATGCTCGGCTTCGCGCAGCAGCCCTTCCTGGACGTCTGGTATGCGCACCTGGACATCGAGCAGGCCATCGGCGAGTTCCGGTCCCAGATGAAAGCGAAAAGGCTCAAGAAGGCCGAGAAGCTGCTGGCCAAGGCACACACCGCCGACAGCACGAAGGCGCTGGGCAAGCTGACCACCCTGGTCGAGGGCCGGCGGCGGATCGTCAGCGACCCGCCGATGATCGTCCCTGTCGAGGAGCTCTTTTCCGATGTGCAGGCCAGCGCGCTGTATGAGGAGATCCGCACGGTGCTGGGCAAGTACCGGCGGACGCTGCAGTCTGACCGGCGGCACCTGCTGGAGCAGTTCACGCTGGTCCAGGCGGCCCGCAAGGTCGTCGGGGTCGGCAGCGTCGGCACCCGCGCCAGGATCTTGCTGATGGACAGCGGAGACGGGGTCGAGCCGTTGTTCTTGCAGGCCAAGGAGGCCCAGCCGTCGGTCCTCGCCGAATACTGCGGGCGCAGCCAGTACGCCAACCAGGGCGAGCGGGTGGTCGCCGGGCAGCACCTGATGCAGGCCGAAAGCGACATCTTCCTCGGCTGGACCCGCGTCACCGGCCCGGACAAGGTGGACCGCGACTTTTACGTCCGGCAGCTGAAGGACTGGAAATTCTCTGCCCCGATCGAGGCGATGATCCCCTCCGGCATGACCGTCTACGCCCGGCTGTGCGGCTGGGCCCTGGCCCGGGCGCACGCCCGCTCCGGGGACCGCATCGCCCTGGCTGCCTACCTCGGCGGCTCCGGCGCATTCGACCAGGCGATCGCCGGCTTCGCCGAGACCTACGCCGACCAGAACGAACGCGACTACGGCGCCCTCCAGGCCGCCGTGAAGGACGGCAAGGTCGAAGCCGCCACCGGCATCTGAAGAACCGGACCCTGGTCCGCCCGTCAATCCGTAAACGGGAAACATGGAAGGCCCGCGCCATGGCTGACGTCACCACCGATATGGACGCTGAGCACGCTGCCTCGCTGCAGCGCCGCTACCTGATCCGGTTCGAGGAAGATACGCTGCGGCAGCGGCCGCTGTGGATCCGGCTGATCATCGAGTTCCTGGGCACGTTCGTGCTGGTGACGGTGGCGGCCGGATCCGGGGTGATCAACCATTACGCCGGCGGCAGTCCCATCAGCCGGGCCGCGGCGGTGATCGCGCCCGGGGCGGTGGTCATGGCCATGATCTACGCCTGGGGGCCGCTGTCGGGGCTGCACATCAACCCGGCCGTGACCTTCGGCTTCACCGCCCGCGGGGTGTTCCCCCGCAAATGGGTGCTGCCCTACTGGGTGGTCCAGTTCGCCGGGGCCATCTGCGCGGCGCTGTTCCTGCAGCTGATGTTCGGGGATGTCAGCGCGGGCGGGAACTACCCGATCGCCACCCACGGCGGGCAGTGGAAGTCGCTGGTGATGGAAACCGTCCTCACCGCGATCCTGGTCAGCATCATCCTCAACACCGCCACCGGGAGCCGCAGCATCGGCCACAACGCCGCCATCGCGGTCGGCTCGACGGTCGCGCTGCTCGGCCTGTTCGCCAGCCCGATCAGCGGCGCGTCGATGAACCCGGCCCGCACCCTCGGCCCCGACATCGTCGGCAACAATTACACCGGCTGGTGGGTGTATATCGTCGGCCCGGTGATCGGCGCCGCCATCGCCGTCGCGATCATCATGGCCGTGCGCGGACTGCCGAAAAAGGAAGAGCGTGAGGCCGCCGAAGGCGGCGACCTGCCGATCCTTGACACCCCATCCCTGTCCCAGGATGGCCACTGAAAATGCAGGCCGCCAGCCGCAACTGCCAGCCCGGCATCGCCGATGAGCACGTCAGAGCCCGATCAGGCGCCTTCGGCCCAGGAATCATCGCCGAGCCGGGGACCGGCGTGTGGTGGCAGTGCCCGGGGTCGGCCGACATCGCCGGTGCAGGAGCATGTGACGATGGCGGCTGAACCGCCTGACAGCCCGGTCGCCGAAGCAGTGCGCAGCCTTGAGGTGCGCTGGATCTTCCCGGGCCAGCTGGAGGCTGCGGTGGCCGGATGGTTCGGGCGGTTCCCGGCCGGGACGGAGTCACGCGAGGACACTTACCTGCTGGATCCGCAGCTGCGCGGGCTGTCGGTGAAGGTCCGCGGGGGCGGGGCGCTGGAGGTGAAGGTGTTCCGGGGGAGCCCGGGGATCCTCGAGGTGGCGGGCCGCGCCCGCGGGCGGATGGAGTCCTGGCAGAAGTGGTCTTTTCCGTTCAGCCCGCTCCGCCCCGGCAGCGCCGGCCCGGTCGGCTGGCGGCCGGTGGCCAAGCGGCGGCGGATCAGCCGGTTCGCACTGGCTGGCGGGCAGATCGTGGCGCGTGCCCCGGGGCCGGGCCAGCAGCCGCGGTGCGAGGTAGAACTCACCGAGGTCCGCACGTGTGACCAGGACTGGTGGACCCTGGGGTTCGAGGCGACCGGTCCCGCCGATCTGCTGCGCACCGCACTCGAGGCCACCGCCGCGTTCGTGTTCGACCAGGCGCTGCCCGGTAGTGCGGAACTCGGCCCGGATGAATCCACGTCCTATGCGGAATGGCTGGGGCCGGCGGCCGGGCCCCGACAGTGACGCCGGCGGCTGAAGGCTGCCGCTCTGCCGAGCCGGCTGGTCCGCCGTTCCGCTCGCCACGCCTACCACGACCTCGTTCGTCTCCCGACAGTGCAGGTGTTCACGAATACCGAGCGGCCGGCGTTGGCTCCACTCCAGGGGGAGTGGCAGCCATGAGAGTTCTCCGACGACGTGCTTCCGCGGCCGGGTAGTTCTCAGGGCTGCTGAGATTGCTCAGTCGTCGATCTCTTCCCAGACTGCTTGCTCGTCGTGCTCCTCCCAGTCGGCGCCTGGCAGCGCGATGGCCCAGCTCGTCCAGGTCCCGGCCGGCTGAGCTGGGGCGGTCCGCACTCTGGCGCGGACGGTCATGCCGGGCGTGAGCTTCACCGGCGAGCGTAGCGGGGCGGTCGTCATCCCCCAGTGCGTCGGCGGATCGCCGGGTCCCACCGACAGCGAGATGCCGGGCGCGAGCTGGGCGCTGAACCACAGTGCGAGCGCGTTGGCCGTTCCGTGGTCGCGGACGGGAAGCACCGTCTCGGCTTCGTGCGGCGCCTGCGCCTGCGCCAGCGGGATCAGGCCGGTGTCCGTTGTCCACAGCCGGCTCGCGTCCGAGCGCTTGTCCTGCGCCGCGAGGTGCCGGAAGGTGCCGGAATAGTGGATCTCGCTGACGGTCTTCTCTACCAGGTCGTCGAACCGGAGGCCGTACGGGTTGTCGCGCAGGAACTCCACCATCTCCGCGAGGTAGCTGTCGTGCACCAGCGCTGCCCATGCCATGACCAAGCGGGGGATCATGACCCCGCCTGGCTTGAGCCAGCGATCACGGGCGACGATGACCGGAACGAGCATCCCTTCGTCGATCCCGAACCCGCCGAGCCACTCCGAGACGATCACATCGACACGTTCCGGCGGCTCGACGTCTGTGACGTCGCCGTGGATCACCTGGACGATCTCCGCGACCCCGTTCGCGGCGGCGAGCTCCTGGGCCAGGACGGCTGCCGACGTCCGCTCCAGCGCGTAGACGCGCGCAGCGCCTGCCCGCGCCGCGAATACGCTCAGGATGCCGCTGCCGGCCCCGACGTCGAGCACGACGTCGCCGGGGCGCACCACCGAGTCGATCGCGCGCCGGAAGGCCCCGGTGCGGACGCGGTCGCAGATCATCGTCCGGTGTACCTCAAACTCCGCGTACATCGGGTCCGGCGGGTTCCTGATCGGCGTCCGCACGCCAGCATCGTAGCCCGCTGGATGGCCGCTGCCGCTGCTATCCACCCACCTGTCGTTCCCCGAGATCGCCGAGCAGATGTTCCTGTCCCGCTCCACGATCAAGTCGCAGGCGATGTTGATCTACCGCAAGCTGGGGGCCTCCTCACGCAACGAGGCAGTCGCCCGGTCCCGTGAGCTGGGGCTCCTGAAGCGATGACTACCCGGTCTTTCATCCCATCAGGACGATGGAATCCGCTTCGGCATGAGATGTACTGATCCTGACCGCGAGCCGAGGTACATGGGCCAGGGCCGCGCGTAGCGGGATCGACAGTCAGACTGGTGATGCGGCGATGGACGCGCACTGCCCGGACAGACGCAGGTCGGCCGGACGAACGGGAAGGGGTTCTCGATGGGTTTCAGGCGACGGGTACGGCGGCGGGCGCTCATTGTCGGAGCGGCAGGCGGAGCAGCGGTTGCTCACCACGCGGCCACGAGGGGCGGGGAGCAGCAGCAGGCCGACGACCAGGCGCCTGCCGACGACGGCCAGGATCAGGCGCAGTATGCGCCGCCTCCGGCGGACCCGGCCGACGAGATCGAGCACCTCGCGCAGTTGCACGCCTCGGGCGCGCTGTCTGACGAAGAGTTCACGGCGGCCAAGGCGAAAATACTCGGGTCCTGAGCGCACGTCGGATTGCCAAAGACGACAGGGAGAGGGGCTGCAATGAGCGAATCGCGCAAAGACGTGCTGTTGAAGGCGCTTGAGGCCGAGGCCGGTGACGCATCGGTTGATCTGGGTACCGTGTTCACTGACGATGTCGTCGGCTGGTCGCCGTACGCGACGGTGTCAGGGCTGGCAGCACTCGCTGGCATCTCCGCCCTCCGCGAAGTCGCGTTCTCCAACGTGGTCATTATGCTCCGGGGACTCGACGAAGTGGGCAACAAGGCGTTCGCCGAATGGCTCGTCGAAGCCGATCACACGGGGCCGCTGGTCCTCGGCGAGGATGCCGTGCTGGACGCGACGGGACGGCATGTCCAGCTGGCCGGCGTCACCGTGGCCGACTTCCGCGAGGGGAAGATCCGGTCGTTCCGGACGTACTTCGACGACATCTCGCTGATCGAGCAGATCGCCGGCGTCTGACGAGCCGGTCGCCGTGGAGTTCCGCGTCGAGGACCATCCGGATCCGCTCGACATCGACGTCCTCGAAACGCAGATCCGCCGTGAGGCGTCCGCCGCGATGGGACTCGGTGACGAGGTCGATCTGGCGATCTTCGTGCGCGACGCGGGCACGGTGGTGGCCGGTATTAGCGGGTGGACCTGGGGTGACTGCTGCGAGTTGCAGAGCCTCTGGGTGGAGCCGGGTCTCCGCGGGCGTGGCCTCGCTACGCGGCTCCTCGCCGCCGCCGAAGCCGCGGCGGCGGCCCGCGGGTGCGCGCAGACCGTCCATTTCACCTACGGCTTTCAGGCTCGGACTCTCTATGAGCGGAACGGCTATGAACTAGTGGGTTGCGTCAATGACTTCCCATCAGGAACGGACGTCCTTTGGTACCGCAAGCGCCTTAAAGGCCGCACGGATAAGCGCTGAATAGAGCCCTTGTGCCCTCGCCCGCTCGTACCCCACATAGATGGTTGTGGCAATCGCTCTGAACCAGCAATGTTACGCGCGTCGTGTGTGTTTCACCCACCCTCGCGCCCATGCGGGAGCTGTAGCGGGGCCGCGCCGAACAGGACAACATCCATCCCGCCCGCTTTGCGTTCGGCACGGGGTCGATGCTTGCGCTGGGGAGGGCGGCCAGGACCGCCCGGTCGGCCCAGGTCAGCCAGTGCGTTCTGACCTGACTGTGCAGGACGGCGATCTGGTGGCGCACCACCATGATCTCGGTGTTCTTGACATTGTCCGAGCGGGGCAGCAGGGCCAGCCAGGCGCACAGCCGTACGAAGAACAGGTAAAGCAGACGGGCAGACGGAAGGTCACGAGAGCTGATCGTGCCGGAGCCGCAGCGGGCCTCGCGGCTGGTCCCCCGAGACCAGTCCGGGAGCAGGAATCCTAGCTCAAGTGCCGAGGGCACGATTTCCGGCACCACGAGCACATGAACATCAGGCCCGGCCGCCGGCTCTCACGGACAGCAGGTCAATGGCGAACAGTTTCGGGTTCAGCGCCGGGGGCGGTGGCACGCTGAGGGCAGATGGCGGCCCGCGGCACCGGCCGGATGCGTGTCATCGCACCGACCTGCGTGGCCGCTGCCCGGCCTGTCCTGCCGGGTTCCCCGGCCGAGGCCGGCGAGCTTGGGTCCGTTCCTGGTCGGGGCGGGAACGGGTTTCTCCGGATCGGGACGTCGGCCCGTGGCCCGCCGATCGCGAGCCGTCGTTCGCCCGCCGCGGATGTGCCGCTCTTCGCGCGTCGGCCTGCCGCCAGGCGGGCCATTCCAAGGCTTCGGATGCCCTGATCGGGACGGCAGCGCCTTTGGCGACCGGACCACGGTCCGTGACTGCGCCGTGGATGTAGGTGGAGGCGCGGGTGCGGAGTACCGGCATGCCGAGGAGGTAGAGCCCGGGGGCGCTGGTGATCACCCCGCCGTCGTGGCGGATGGCTATGACGGTTTCATTTGGACCCACCATGACGGCTCCATGTGGCCCCACTCGGCGGTGACGTGACGGTTCGATGTGGCCCCGTTTCAGGCGGCATCGAGAAGAAAGGGCCAGGTCAGGGGTGGCGCCAAGTCAAGCTGACATACTGTTCCCGACGATAGGGGTGGGTCCACTTCAAGCCGTCATGGTGGGGCCGACTCAAGCCGTCCTAAATGGCGGATGTGGCCGGCGTGGTCGCGGACGGGGATGTCCAGCCAGGAGTCTGGGATCGTGGTAGGTGAGCGGGGTGAGCGTCGTGATCGGCCGGGGGACGGCGCCGGTGACGGCTGGGATCGCTGGCCGGGCGCACGCCCCGGTTGCGAGCACCACGGCCCGGGCGTGGAGCATGTCGTCGTTGGCCTGGATCTCGAAGCCTCCCGGTGTGGTGCGCACCGCGTGCACCGTCGCACCGGTGCGCACCGGTGCGGCGGCGAGGCGGGCGTAGCGGGTGAGGGTGGTCACGATGCCGGCGGCGGGCATGTAGCCGTCGGGGTCATCCCCGGCGTAGTCGTAGCCGGGCAGCCGGGTGAGCCAGTTGGGGGTGAGCAGCCGAAGGCTGGGCCAGCGCTGGCTCAGCCACGAGTTCGCCACCGCACCGCGCTCGAGGACGACGTGGTCGATGGAGCGTTCGGTGAGGCGGCGGCTCATGGCCAGGCCAGCGTGGCCGGCGCCGATGACGACTGCCGTGGTCTGCATCATGCGGGTGGCTGGACCGTGGTCGTCAGGCTCAGGCCAGCTCGACGAGCACGTTCGTCGGGTTGGCCACGACGTCGAAGACCGCCGAGCGTTTCTGTGACTGGGCGATCAGTGCCTCAAGCTCGTCACGGGAGGCATCGGCGTCGATGGCGAACCGGACGGTGATCGCTTCGAATCCGTTGCGGACGTCAGAGTCGGCGCCGAGGATGCCCAGGATGTTCATCGCGCCGTCGATCGTGGCGGTGACCGAGCGGAGCTGGATGCCCCGGTGCTGGGCGACCGCGGCGACGCCTGCGGTCAGGCACCCGGCGAGGCCGACCAGGACGAACTCCACCGGGGTGGCGCCGTTGTCCTCGGACGCGAAGCACTCGGGATGGTCGGTGTCGAATTCATATGTTGTGCGGTGCTGCTGCTCGGCGCCGAGGCCGGCAAAGCTGGCCACGGTGGAGTGGCTGTGGGTGCCGTTGCGCCAGGTGCAGCTGGCCCGCCAGGTGAACTGCGCTGCTTCTGGTGCGGCCGACAGCTCGTTGCGGGCGTCGAGCAGGGCCTGGACGTTCACGCCGTTGTCGACGGGACGGTCGGTGATGGTCATCGGTGTCTCCTTTGATGTGGACTTGATTTCGGCGCGATGGGATGGTCATTCGGCCCGGTGCCGGGCCGGACCGAGGACTATGGGGAGCGAGACGAGGCCGCGCAGCACGAGGCCGTCGCCGTGCGCCCAGGCGAGGGTGTCGCGGTCGGCGGCGAGCCTCAGGCCGGGGTGACGCCCGAGCAGGGCTTCGAAAGCGACCCGGGCTTCTAGCCGGGCCAGGGGCGCGCCGAGGCAGTAATGCGCGCCGTGTCCGAACCCGAGGTTCGGCCCGTTGTTGCGGCCGATGTCCAGGACGTCGGGGGCGGGGAAGCGGCCCGGGTCGCGGTTGGCCGAGCCAAGGCACACCAGTACCTGTTCGTGCGCGGGGATTGCCACGCCGTCGATGGTCACCGGCGCGGCCGTCACCCGGAACGTGGCATGGGGGACCGGGGCGGTGAACCGGATGAGCTCGTCTATCGCAGCGGGAAGCTGCCGAAGGTCGGCCAGCAGCGCCTGCAGCTGGCCAGGATGATCAAGCAGGGCCACCACCCCATTGCCGATGAGACTGGCCGTGGTGTCGTGGCCGGCCACGACGAGCTGAAACAGGGTCGACAACAACTCCTGAGTGGTGAGCGCGTCGTCGCTCGCGGCGACCAGCACACTGACGAGGTCCCCGGCCGGATTTCGCCGCTTGGTGTCGACGAGCTCGCGCAGGTAGGCCACGATCTTGTCGGATGCCTTGACCGCCTCGGCTGGCGGTTCGCCCGCCCATCCGGTCAGCAGCACCTGGAACCGGGCATGCAGCTCCAGGCGGTCGGCCGGGGGGATGCCCAGCAACTCCCCGATCACTCTGAAAGGCAGCGGATGGGCGTATCCCTGGACCAGATCGACCGCGGCATCCGGACCGGCGTCGTCGAGCTCATCGAGGAGGGCGTCCGCAATGTCCCGCACAGCCTGCTCGAGTTTGGCGACCCGGGACGGCACGAACGCCCGGGACACCAGCCGCCGCAGCCGGGTGTGGTCGGGCGGGTCGACGTTGAGCATGTGCCGGGAGAACTCCGGCCCCGGCAGGCCCTCGGCCACGACATCGCCGTTGTCCTTGAGCGCGGCGAGCATGTCCTTGGAGACGCGGGGGTCGGCCAGCGCCTGGCGGGCTGCGTCGTAGCCGAGGACGACCCAGGCCGGGCGACCGTCGGCGAGGCGTACCCGCTGCGCCGGGCAGCGGGCGCGGGCCTCGGCGAACAGGCCGAACGGGTCGTCGCGGATCGCCGGCTCCCAGCCGCCCCAGGTGGCCAGGGTGTCAGTCATCGTCGCCCTCGGGCCGGTAGCCGGTGCAAAGGAGGTCGAGCTGGGCGATGCGGCCGCCGTCGTCAGTGTCGGCGTAGGCCTGCTGTTCGACGGTGAACCAGCCGGCGCCGAGCCGCTCTGCGCGCAGCCGCAGCCGCCAGTGGAGGTGCAGCCGGCCGCCGACCTCGCCGACGGTGGCCTCGACGAGGTCGAAGTCCTGAGTGTTGCCGAACCAGAGCGTGAACCGGTCGGCGATCACCTGAGCGCCGGTCCACTCCCGCAGACCGGAGGGCAGCAGGGCGCGGAGCCGGGCGCCGGCGGCGAGTGCGCCGCCGAGCTGAGCGAAGTCCTGGCCCGCCAGGCCCTCAAGCAGCGAACCGGCCCGGGCGAACTGCGGCACCACGCTGGCCGCGCTGTGGTCATGGGTTGTGGTCATGAATCCGTTGTACGGACCGGCCAGCGGCGGCGAATCGGGTAACTGCCCGATCTTTCTGTCAGGTTCCGGGCTCGCCCGCTGTCCCGGTCAGGCCGTGGCGCATGGCGAACAGGGCGGCACCGGTCCGCGTCTTGACACCCAGCTTGGCGTAGATGTGCTCGAGGTGGGAGGAGACCGTCTTGCGGCTGACGTGCAGTTCGGCGGCGATCTCGGGGTTGGACCGGCCCTGGCCGAGCCGCACCAGCACCTCCACCTCGCGGGCGGTGAGCCCTGACGGCAGCCCGGCCCGGCGCCGGACACGGTGGCCGGCTGCTTCGAGCACCGCGTGGGCGCACTCGCCGTCCAGCCTCCCGGCGCGCACTTCTTCGCGCATCACCCGCTCGGCCTCACCGGCACCGAGCGCCGGACGGTGCGGACGGGGCTGACGCAGCGCCTGGTAAACGTCGGCGGCACCGAGGATCCGCACCGGCAGCGAGATGGCGTCGCCACGCAGCCCGTGCGGGTAGCCAGACCCGTCAAGCCGCTCGTGGTGCAGCGACGCGCAGCGCCCGACCTCGGCCAGCAGCGGGACCCGGGCCAGCATCCGTTCGGTCAGGTACGGGTGGGTGCGCGCCCGCTCGCGCTGGGCGAGACTCCATTCGCCGGGCTCGTCCCAGACACTGCTCGGGATCCCGATCATGCCGACGTCCTTGACCAGCGCCGCCCGACGCAGCATGACCAGGTCAGCGTCTGGGAGCCCGAGCTTCGTGCCGGCTTGGGCGGCGAGCTCGGCCACGCCGCGGGACTGCCCAAGACGCAGCGGCGACTTCAGGTCACTGAAATCAGCGAAGGCAGCCAGCGCCCGTTCCAGGTTGTCCTCGCTCAATCCCGCGCCCAGCCGGGGGTCGAGCGCGATCACTTCCTCCCACGCTGAGATTCCGCCGAGACCCTCCAGGATCTCGGCGGGCTGGGCGCAGAAGCAGTCGACCAGCTCCGGGTCGAACTGCGTGCCCCGCCGCTCCCGGGCCACATGCAGTGCGGCTCCGGCACCGCCAGTGTGATGGAACGCCTCGATGGCGTCGGCCAGGTGAACCAGGCGGATGGCCGGGGCAAGATCACCGGCGCCGATCGACCCTGGCACCCCCTTCCCGTCCCATCGTTCGAACGTCTGCAGCAGCGGCTCGCATACCGCCGGGCCCAGCCCCAGCCGCTCGGCAAGATCGCTCGTCACGCGGCAGTGCGACTCCATGACCTGCTGCACCGAGCGTCCGGCGGTCGCCAAGAACTTCCCAACCAGCCCGATCCGGCGGAAACCCGACTGACCGCGGCCAAGATGGCGGCCGACGAACACCGCCAGCGTGACACGCTCGAGGTCCTCATCGCGGGTATCGGCGTACAGCCCGATTTCATCACCGAACAACGCCGCCAGCTCGGTGGTGTCGACGGCACAGCCCACCCACGCCAGCAGCGACGTGTAATACGCAGACGTGCAGGCTGCCTGATCTATCCCGGCCGCCGCCCCGAGCCGCATCGCAACAACGGTCTGACGCAGCACCCGCTCCATCGGCCGCCCCATCCCAAGATCGGCGACAAGCGACAGCATCGCCACCAACTCGGCAAGAGTCACCCGCCGCAGGGAATCGGCAGCCATTACTCCAGTCTCCCCCTCATGCTGCGCCGACCGGTTCGCAGGTCATAAGCAGCATGCCCGGTCACGCGCGACTGCCCCGAATACGGTCAAACACCACCGCCAAAGGCCCACCCACGGCCGGTCCATGCCGCGCAGCTCCTTGGAGCCGCCGATGACGATCAGCGGCCGGCAGCTGTGCGCTGCGCAGAACACGCGTTCATGCGCGCCGCCAGGGAGAAGCAGGCCGCCGTGGCCCGCGTGCATATCGAGGCGGCTCGGTGCGCGGTTACGTCCGTGATCGTCAGCCACCGTCTGTGTGTTTAGTGGTGAGCTTGACATTGCGGCCTCGCACCGAGACCCTAAGCCTTCCTGTGACGAGTGCCGATGCGGCTGGGTGGTGTAGCCGGTACGCGGGGTTCCTGCCAGGCTGGCCGCGGTGAGTGACGTCGGCGAATGACCTGGCTGGCCACGGTTTGAGAGTGTCAGCCTTGCCGCCGCCAGCCGGGCACGGCAGCTCGCACTGCTCAGATTGTCCCGTTTGGTTGCCGACCGCGGGGGCCTGGCCCGGCTGGCGAGCTGGCCAGGTTACCGGCTGATGCTCCAGCTTGCGCACAGCCCGATGGGGAGCACGTATCGGGAGCCTGGCGTTAGGGTCTTGGGCACCTTGGGCGGATTGGGCAGCGCGGCGAAGTCCACGATCTGGGTGGCGGTGGCCGACGAGCCGTTGACGGTGGCGAGCACGGATACCGTCTGGCCGGTCTTGACCGAGCCGATGCCAGCCCGCTGGGCGTCCACGTTGGTGGTGCTTGTCACCTGGTAGGTCTTGGTGTAGCCGTCACCGCTGTTGACGGTGATGGAACCGGTGCTGACGGCCGTGACGGTGCCGCGCTGGGCGTCGATCGTCTGGTAGCCGCCGCCCGGTTTAGGCGCCACGAACTGGCCGTGGATGGCGCCAAACGGCCCGAAGCCCAATGCCCCGGGCGGCCCGGGGAGAGCGAAAAGGGGTCCCGGGGGCAGCCTGATCTGGCAGTGGGAAGGCGTAGGTGGCGGTGTGGCAGCAGCCGTCCCTGCCTTGGATGCCGTCTGCGGGGCGGACAGCGAAGACGACGTCGCCGCGAAGCTGGCCCCGGCGCCGCCGATGAGCGCGGTAACCGCCACCGCGGCGACAATCACGGGCCTTCCGGGCCTGACTCGCGCAGGGATCATGACGGGCCTCCCACCGATGCATCACTAGCTCCTTGGCTCATCGTCTGCCGGAACTTTGAAGACTCATTGAGAGCATGATTCGGAATCCATGCGAATCGACAGGGGACCAGCCGGCCCGGCGCACGGGTGCGCTGGTGCCGGTCACCGAGCCCGGCCATGGTGGCAAGTCAGGCAGGCCGTGCAGCCTGCGGCAGCGCCACGGCGATCCGCTGCCTGAACGCCGGGCGGGTCAGCCGGGCGGCGTCCAAGGCGTTGCGCGTGTTCCCGCACTCGATGAACACCTTAGGCACGGCCTCGCTGCCGGTGCCTGCTCGCCTGCCACTGTGATGTCCGGCTCGGCCTTTAGCAGCAGCCGCAAGCAGGCCGCCAAGAGGCTGGACGACACCGACAGCACCACGGGCTCGGTAACGTCAGCACCGGTACCGCCTGATGTGACCGACGGCTCTGTCACTCCCGGGCAAGCCCTCGGCGCACCGGATATCGATTGAGCCTGGACGTCCCCGTTGCTACAACGGCCGGTAGGTGTCGCGGCGATGTTCGACGCGGAGGACGATTACTTCGCGGAGATCGTCACGGATGCGGTAGAGAACGCGGTAGGTCCCCCGGCGGGCTGACCATACGCCAGCCAGGTCATCGCGCAATGGCTTTCCTACCCGGTGTGGCTGGTGGATCAGCGCGGTGGTCAGGTACTCTATGACCGCTGCGGCGACTGGTTCGGGCAGCTTCCCTGTCAGGGCACGGGGCGCGGGCGGGGTCAGGACGAGTTCGTAATCGCCAGCACCCTCGCTGGTCACTTGCGCAGCTGGCGGACGGCATCCACGCCGCGGACGACATCACCCCGCGCGTAGGCTTCGTCAGCTTCGCGGATGTCAGCAAGCGCGGCCGGATCGCTCAGGACGTCGATCGTTTCTTCGAGCTGGGCAAGGTCTTCGGGGCTGATCAGGACGGCAGCCGCGTGGCCGTTCCGGGTCAGCACGATGCGCTCGTGCTGGCCCTCGACGCGGTCGACAAACTCCGAGAGGTGATCACGAACTGACCGCAGCGACTCAATGCTCATGGCCACAATTGTGGCGCACTGCTCGCCGCGCTCGGCGGCGGGCTGTATGAGTTCCGGTTGCGCTGGTCGGCTGATGAGGTGCGGCGCAAGGTGGAGGGTGTCTCGGCGGCGAGCGCTGGTAAGGCTGAGAAGATCATGCTGCGGGTGTTCTTCTGTACGTCGGGCCGAAGGATCATCTTGCTGCTGAGCGGCTATGACAAGGCCAGGGATCCGGGGGAGCGGCGGCAGGGCAGGGAGATCGCCGGTGCGCGGCTCCTGGCGGCTCATCGGGAGTCGGAGCGGCGTCGCGGGAAAGCGCAGGGCACTGCTAGCGCGGGTGGGCAGGCATTACGTTGACCGGGATATGTGTTATGGCACATACTGAAAGCAGGCGTGGGTGCGGCAGGGAGGTTGGGTTAGCTGTGGGAACCAAGTTCAGTGATTACCTGGCTGACTCCGAGGCGGCCGATTCTGCGGAGGATGCCGCAGTCCGGGTGATGTTCGCCGCTGGCGTCGGTCTTGGGCTGCAGTTCCGGGATGCCCGGGTCGGGCAGGGCCTGACGCAGGCTGAGCTTTCCGGGCTGACCGGCATCCCGCAGGCGGATATCAGCCGTATCGAGCGGGGCGCCGGGAACCCGACCGAGTCGACGTTGCAGCGGCTGGCGCATGCCCTGAACGGCCGCCTGCAGTTGGTTACGTCGTGAACGGCGGTCGGCGGATGGGCCGGGCGGCGTCTGCAGCGGCCCCGCTGACACGAGAACCTGGCCGGCATGATGGTGCCCGTATGGTTTCTGTCTCGGGTAGCCGGGCGGCTGATCTGCTCCGTGGCGTGCAGGGGCGCCGGGCGGTACGGCACGAAAGTACAGCAGCAGCCGCAGCGAAAAACCATCGCACGCCAGTTCGGGATCTGTCGTCTATGCGGACGAAGGCGGCAGCCTCGTCGGCTGCGGCTCGAGCCTGAAGTAAGCGCAGAGTTCACGTTGACCACCGGTGAAGCGGAAGCCATCCAGATCATCCAGTTCGGTGCGGCTTGGATGTCTGTACGCTGGTGGGGTTTCGGTGGCGGGCAGTTACTACAGAGATTGAAAGGCCAGCGTTTGAGTCTTTCCTGGTAGTAGATCAGCATCAGTAGCGGTTATCTGAGTTGCGCCGGCCCGCATGGCTATGGTGGGGTGCGCTGGTGCACACTCACGCTGTGCGTGCGGCATTCGATGCCCAGATCCGGCGGAACAGCCGGGCCGGCGAGCCGGGTGCGGTCGTCGAGGCCGACGCTGGAGTGCTGCGCTGGCTTGCGCCGGGGACGCAGACGTCGTGCATTACCTGGTCCGAGCTCACGAGCGACTCCGCCGATGCCGTGATCGCCGCGCAGGTGCGGTACTTCGCCGCTCGCGGTACGCCCGTCGAGTGGAAGCTTTACGACTACGACCAGCCTGCCGATCTGGCCCAGCGGCTGCTAGCGGCCGGCTTCGTGGCCGATGACGAGGAGCTGGTGCTGGTCGCCGAGACCGCTGCCCTCGACTCCGATGTCGAGCTGCCAGACGGCGTGCGGCTGGACCTGGTGACCGACTATGCCGGCGTCGAGGCGATGATGGGCGTGCATGACCTGGCGTTCACCGGACACTCGTCTCCTGAGCTCGGCGAGCGGCTGGTGACCTTGCTCGGGGAAGCACCTGAGCTGGTCCAGATGGTCGTCGCGATGGCCGGTGAGGAGCCGGTCAGCGCGGCCAGGGTGGAGTTCATCCCGGGAACCGATTTCGCCGGGCTGTGGGGCGGGGGAACCGTTCCGGCCTGGCGCGGCCGGGGGATCTTCCGTGCCCTGGTCGCGTACCGGGCGGGCTTGGCCGCCGCCCGTGGCTACCGCTATCTTCAGGTCGACGCGCTGCCTGCCAGCCGGCCGATCTTGCAGCGGCTCGGCTTCAAGCCGGTTGCCTCCACCACCCCTTACGTCTGGACGCCGCCGGCCAGCAGGTGAGCCGGCGCGCTCCCGCGCGGCAGGCGGATGCCACTCAACGATCCAGCTAAGGCGGTCCGGGTCGAGGGTCAGTCCGGTCTGGGCGAGGAATCCGCCGATGAGCTCGGGCCGGTTCTGGATGCGCTTGAGCCGGTTCTTGACGACGGCGGCCAGGTGATCGACGTTGCGGGCGGCGAGGTTGCCCAGGCCGTTCTTCATGTTCGCCCAGACGCCCTCGGCCGGGTTGAGATCGGGGGCGTAGGCGGGCAGCCGCACCTCGGTCAGCCAGTCGCGATGAGAGCTGACGAACCTTCGCATCGTGGCACTGATGTGGGTATTCAGGTTGTCCCAGATCAGAACGACGGGGGCATGCAGTTGCTGGTGAGCGGCGGCGATCAGGTCAGCGTAGTCGGCTTCGGACATCGAGCGGCGCTCGCCCCTGCGCCCGCGGTGGATGCGCACCCGGTAGAACAAGCGGCCCCGCGCGCCGGGCCTGAGGCACACCAGCCCCGCCACCGGCACCCGTCCCGAGCCCTTGCCGGACACCGTCACCACCGGGCTGCGGCCGCCGCGGGCCCAGGTCCGGGCCCTAGGCGGGCGCAGGTTCCGCCCGGCCTCATCTTCGAAGCAGATCCACGCCCCGGTCGCCGCCGCTAGTCTCGTACCTTCGCCCAGGTCACCGCCCGCCACGCCGCGATCGCATCCTCGTCGCGCTCGGCGGCCCGGTGCACCGGCACCTGCGGGGTGAACCCGATGCGGTGCAGCAGATACGAGGTGCCCCGCAGCGTGTAACGGACATGGAGCAGCCGGCCGATCAGCGTCGTGACCCGAGCCAGCGTCCACCGCTGATCCTCATCCCACCCCCAGGCAGCTGGGCCGCCGTCCAGCGCGGCCCGCAGCCGGGCCAGCTGCGCCTCGCCCAGCCGGCACACCGCCCCGTCCGGGCCCCTGGACGCCAACGCCGCCTCACCGCCAGCGCCGCCGCCACGCATACGCCGAATTCAACGAGACCCGCAGCCGCCGCGCCACCTCCGGCGGCGTAAACCCCTCCGCGAACCCCTCCGCGGCCTGCAACCGCACTTCCTCACGCCTGACCCGCCCAGCGGCGGACAGGCCACCACCATCCGGATACCTCATAACACCGCAGTAGCCCCGCCGGTAGCCACCGTCACCACGCCACGCCGGCAGGCGCCAACTGTGAGAATCCTGACACTTCGGGCCCCTCGGAGCCGCTCCCTGTAGCACGAAGTGGAAGCGGAGGTCGTCGGTGCCGCGGACCGGTCCCGCAAGTCCTCGCAGGCGCCGATGATGGCGTTAGCCGCTGCGGGCCGTAGGCGGCCTCGGACGGGAAGTCCTCGGCGCCGTCCGGATTCCTGCCGGTCATCGCCTGTCCTCAGCGCGGTGGGCCGGGGGAATGCCCGCCAGATACTGCGTTCCGGCAGGCCGCTGGAGCCTGTTCTGCCGCCGCTGGCACTGGTCGGCTACCAGGGCGGTCAGCAGGGCGCAGGAGGTGCCGAGGAGGATCCCGGCTGCGGCGTCGGACAGCCAGTGGGCGGCGAGGTAGGCGCGGGAGAGCCCCATCAGTATGGAGAACATGACTGCGGCCGCAGCCCACAGGGCGCGGCGACGCCCCGCAGGCACCAGGGCGATGACCGCCGCGACGACGGTGACCGATGCGGCGATGGCGTGGCCCGACGGGAACGACGCGCCGCTGGTGGCGACCAGCGACCCGGGCGGCCTGTCCCGGTCGTAGACGCCTTTCAGCGAGCCGATCAGCGCCTCCGACAGCACGATAGCGGCGGCAAAGGCGGCCAGGTGCCACCACCGGCGGCGCAGGGCCAGGAACCCGGCCAGGGCGATCCGCACCGGCAGCGTGACGTACACCAGCCCGAGCACGTTGAAGACCTTGGCGATGGCCGTTAGCGGGGGCGCCCGGCCGGAGATCATCAGCCGCAGCCACGCATCGTCCAGCGGCTGGATGCTGGCCAGCATGCCGTGATCGGCGGCCAGGGCGAACACCACGGCCGTGAGCGCCACCACGCCAGCGGTGAGGAGGGCGGCCTGCCGGGGACGGCCCAGAAGCGGGTCCTCCTCCGGCCGGGCCGCGGCTGGCCGGGTCATCCCGGGCATGCCGCACCTCGCCCGCACAGGGCCAGGCCTTCGGTGCGCCGGACGTAGCCGACCAGCGCCGACCGGGGCATGAACGCCACCACGGTGTCGACGGCGGTAGCCAGGGCCGGGGACGCGCCGGGCGCGAAGGCGAACTGATAGGTCGCGCAGCCGCCGGGGAAGGTGTAGTAGCGGACGCCGGAATATCGCGGGACCAGGCTCAGCGGGCGCTCGAACCGGCGGGTGCCGGGCTGGTCGGAGGGGATCTGCTGGGCGCCCGAGGTGTCGCAGGTGGCGGTCAGGGTGATCGTCACCGCCTGTATTCCGGCTTGTCCGGAGTCCAGCCAGAAGGTGGCCTGCCCGCTGATGATCTCGGCGTCGGTGCCGGGCGCGGTCCAGCCCGACGGGAGCGCCGCGATGCAGGGCAGGAGGGCCGCCGAGGGAACCGCCTGGGCCGCCAGGATCATCGGGTGGCCCGTGCCGCAGTCGGGCGCCTGTGCCCCTAGGTTGTGGGCCGGGGTGAACAAGCTGTAGCCGACATAGGTGATCGCGACGATGATGGCGAGCATCGCCGCGGCCCGGCTCGCCCGCCGGGGGCTCCAGCGCTGCAGGACGATCGGCTGGCGCTGCGGGGCGAGCTGGCGGAACTCGGCGAGCAGGTCGCGGGGATCGCGTTTCATGAAGGCGCGCAGCTGCGTCGGGCTGGCCACCCCGCGGGTGGCGGCGAAGGCCTCGGCCAGCTCGGCCTCGGTGAAATGGCGCAGCGCGCGCTGGTATACCCGGCCGGGGTCGGTGCGGACCGCGAGGACCAGCATCATGTTGCCCAGGTCGACCGCCTGCCGCCAGGGCGACGGGCGGACCTGGGCGAAGGCCACGTCGATCAATAGCAGCTGCCCGGCGCGGACCATCAGGTTGCCCGGCTTGATGTCGCGGTGGGCGATCCCCGCATCCCACAGTGTGCGGATCAGCAGCAGGCCCTGGTCGATCACGGCGTCGTCGACGTCGGCGCCGCCGATTTCCACGGCGCCGTCGAAGTACTCGGTGACCAGCAGGTACTCCCGCTCCGGAGTGATCTCCACGATGCCGTAAGGCCGGGCTACCGCGACCCCGATGTCCTGCAGCAGGCGCAGGGCGTAGTCCTCGTATTCGGCCAGCCGCCGCACGGTCTGGAACGGGTGCTCGTCTTCCAGCGAACCGTACAGGATCGTCCGCCACAGCTTGTACCAGCGGTCGGCGCGGACGTGGCCCTTGGTGTACAGCTTGCCGAACAGGTACTCCTGCGGGCAGCCCTCGACCTGCAGCCGCAGCGGCGTGGAGCCGGCAGAGGACTCCAGCCCGACCGGCGTGATGCCGGTGACGGTGAAACCGAGCTGATCGCGCACGCCCAGCCGGATCGCTTCGCCGCGCGCGCCGGTCACATCCACGTGCGCGGTGTTGCCACGCCGGTAGGTAACCGGGAACAGCTCATTCGGCGTGAAGAAACGGAACGCGCTGACCGGGACCGCGACGCCGAGTGCCACCCCCAGGAGGATATCGTCCACGTGATCGACGGCCAGGTACAGGCAGGCCAGGCAGAACACGGTCACGATGACCGCGATGACCGCCTTCGCATAAGAGCGGGGCCGCCCGGGAACCACCAGGGAGTAGGCGATGCCCATCAGGAGGATGGTGAGGATCCCCGCCGGGAGCGCCGGCGCCGAGTACCCGGCCCAGCCCGCGATGATCGGCACACCGTAGGGGCGCGGCCGCGCGAGCTCCCGGTTGATCCAGAACCCGGCGAGCTCGAGGAAGGCCAGGCTGCATCCGAATATCAGCAGGTGCCGCCAGCGGCGGAACGCCATCATCAGCGCCACCGCCGACAGCCCGACCACCGTGGCCCCCCAGCCGGAGCCGGCCACTGAGATCCCTCTGGCGATGCCGGTCAGCCATGGCGTCCGGGCCCGCGCGAAGAGCCGGAGCACCGCCGAGTTCACCTGATCATCGAGCCGCAGCGACGGCGCGCGCACCGAGACCAGGACCAGGCCGGCGAGGACGGCAACCGCGAGGACCAGCCAGGCCCTAGTGCTGACCGAGACCGGGTGCGGCAGCGGCGGGGGCGCACCCGTCGGGCGGCGCCGGCGCGGCGTCCGACGCACGGCGGGACCCGGCGGAAGGCTCGCCATGCCGGCCTGCGTGGTTACCTTCTCCGCCTTCTCGCTCAATGCAACGCACCTCCCATGGAGGCCAGTCCCTGCATCCGCAGCCAGGTCCCGGCCACCCGGCGCGGATTCTCCCCGCGCAGCTCCACCCGCGCGTCCAGGGCGCGCAGCGAGCCGGTAGTCAGCCGCGCCGACACGGTATTGAGCACCGCGAGCAGCCGCGGGCCGTAGCGGGCGACGACAGCCCGGCGCACCAGCGGGACGACGTTCTCGGCCGGCTGCAGGCCGCGGTCGTCGGCCAGCACCACCAGATGATCCGCGGTGATGGCCGGATCAGTGCTGAACAGCAGCGCGGCGCCGATGTCCCCGGCCTCCAGGGCCTGCAGCGTCAGCGGACCCCCGGCGTCGAGCGGGATGAACGCCCGGAACCGGAGCCCGTAAACCTGCTTCAGCCCGAGCAGGCAGTAGGCACGTTCCGGGCATTCGGGCGGGCCGCCGAACGCTAGCCGGGGCGCCACCCGGGCCAGGTCGGCGACCGATCGCAGGCCATAGCGGGCAGCGGTCGCGGCGGTGACCACGATGACGTTCCCATCCTGGGCGGCAGACGGCCGGCCCGCCACCAGCCCCCGGCCAGCCACCTGCTCGGCCAGTGCCGTGCCAGTCGCCGCGGCATCTGACGTCGAGGACAGCCGTCCCACGCTGACGAACTCAAGCGCTGACCCGGAGTACTCCGGCACGACCTGGACCAGCCCGCTCATCAGCGCCGGATCCACCAGCTCGCGAGGGCCCAGGTCTGGCAGGACGCGGACGGGGAAGCCTTTCGCCGCGAGCGCGCCTGCGTAGAGGTCAGCGAGCAGCACGCTCTCCGGGAAATCGAATGACCCGACCGTGACCACCGCGCCGGGCTGGCCGGCGTCGGCCGCCCGGCCAGCCGGCCCGCTGCCGCTGGCGGACGTGCAGGCGCAGCACGCGGCGGCCAGCGCCAGACAGGCTGCGCGCACCATGTTCCGTCGTGCCAGCACTGTTCTCATCACGTTCCGTGCCGGTCGAGAAGAAAGGATTGCTCCGCGCCTGCCCGGAGCCTGGGACCCGCTTCTCCGGGCGCGGCACCGCCTAAGAGACGGCGGCGGCCGGGCGGCAAGCCCGGCGCCCGTGCCGGGGTGCGCTGAGCCGGCGGCGCCGGGCTGGCGCTCACACGTACCCCCGGTGCTGCAGGGACCGCCAGCACAGCCAGCCCGGCAGCACGGGCAGCCAGTAAGTCGACAGCCGGTACAGCAGTACGGCTGAGACGGCGGGTCCGGGCTGCATGCCGACGCCGGTCAGCCCGGCGACCAGCGCTGCCTCGATCGCGCCGAGGCCGCCCGGCGTGGGAGCTGCCGCCGCCAGCGCCGCGGCAGCCAGGTACACCGCGCCGAGCACGACCAGGCCAGGGCCCCCGCCGAACGCCTGAACCGAGGCGTCCAGCCCGGCGATGTAGGCGAGGGTGATCAGGGCCGAGCCGCCGAACAGCAGGCCCAGCTTGACCGGGCTGGCGGCGGCCTGCCGCAGGCTGGCCGCCGCGGAACGGGCGCCGGGGACGAGCTGCTTACGCGTCCAGCGGCGGCCCGGCCGGGTCGCCAGGACCACCCCGATGACCGCGATGATCACCGCCAGGGCAAGCAGGATCTTGCTCCCGGACGGCAGCTTGAACGCCTTGGTGAGGTCGTGGCCGGCCAGCGCGAAGAAAACCACGATCAGCACCACGTGCATGACGGCGCCCGCGAGGGCGTTCACCCCGACTGCCGCGACGCTGGCCGGGGTGCTGGTCCCGCTCTTTTGCAGGAACCGGGCGTTCAGCGCCATCCCGCCGACGTTGGCCGGCGACACCCGGTTGATGAACGACGATGCGCCCTGCGCCAGCACGGCCGGGCCGAACGGGACCTGGCCGGGCACCGCGCCGATCAGCGCCATCGCGCTGGCCACGTAGGTCAGTGCGGACAGGGCGAGGATCACCGGCAGCCAGGCCCAGTTAACGTGCAGCAGCGCGTGCCAGCTGCTGCTCACCTGGGCGAGCTGCGGCAGCAGGAAGTAGAAGGCGCCGGCCAGCGCGGCAATCGCCAGCAGGGTACGCGGCCGGACCCGCTGCAGCCGGACGAGGTCGGAGTCCGCGTCGTCGCCGGAGGCCGCGATCGCGGCCGCGCGCGTGTTCTTCAGCAGCCCGTCCTGGCCCTTGATCGCGCGCCGGGCGCTGGCCGACAGGGCAAGCGGCTGCAGCAGCGGCACCGCGGTGGCGACGCCATCGGCGCCGATCACGGCCGCCGCGGCCGCGGCGGCACGGTCCGGGCCGATCCGGCCGGCCAGCGAGGTGAGCAGCTCGGCCACGTCGATGGCCCGCTGGCGGCTGGTCGCGGCGAGCTCGGCGAAGCTGAAGTCGACCAGCCGGGGGCAGCCGTCCTGGCTGATCATTATGTTGCTGCCGTGCAGTGACCGGTGCGCGATCCTGGCCTGGTGCAGCCGGCTGACCTCGCGCCACAGGTCCCCGGCAAGCTGGTCAGTGATGCGGCCGGCCGGTATGTCGTCCAGGGACTGGCCCGGTATCAGTTCCATGGTCAGCAGCACGGACCCGTCGTCGGCCCTGATGACCTCGCCGACGTGCGGCACCGCGACGCCGGCCCGCTCGGCCATCACGGCCAGCAGCGCCTCATGCTCGACGGCCTTGAAAAGCGAGGCCGCGGGCCTGGTGTCGCCGACGCCGCGCAGCCGGATGCCGCGCCAGGCCCGGTACAGCAGGTCCGCGTCACGCTGGTCGGAGCCCAGGACCTTCACGAAGAGGGCCTGCCCGTCGCCGGTCACCGCCCGGAACGGCCGCGATCCCTTCGCGGCGGCCAGCGGCCCGGTCACCTGGCGGACCGGCACGCCGCCCGCGCGCAGGGCTGCTGCCACCCCGGCGGGGCCCATCCGCCGGTCCGGCACCCCGAACACCACCAGCAGGGCCGCCCCAACGGTCACACCCGTGGCCAGCGCCAGCACCAGCTGCATCGGCAGCAGCCCGCCGGTGATCAGCCGGGCCGCGCCGATCAGCAGCAGCCCGGCCCAGGCCGCCCGGCGCCACGGCCGGCTCAGCCACGGCGCGGCCGCGACCGCGACAGCCGCCAGTCCCGCCAGGACGGCTGGATCGGGGAAGCCGGCGCCGGTCAGCCAGGAACCCTGGCGCAGCCCTGCGGGCAGCTCGGCGGAGCCGCCCGGCTCGGCCAGGTAGGTGATTCCGGCCATCAGCGCCGCCGCGGCCGCGAACCCGCCCGCCACCGTAACGAGGACACGGAACCGGCGGTACCGCAGCGCGGCGACCAGCAGCACGAGCGCCGCCGCCGCGATCGTCACCTGGACCAGGCCAGTCAGCACCTGCCCGGCCTCAGTGGCGGGCCCGACCGCGGTGATCGCGGCCGCGGCTGGCCGGAGCAGGGCAGGAAACAGCGCAGCGATCACCGCCGCGACGGCCAGCACCAGGGCCGCGGCGATCAGGCGGATCACGTCACCTGGATGCCGGTACCGCGTCGGCGGCAGGACCTGGCCCCGCGGCGGCGTCTTCGGCTCGCCGACGGCCAGCTGTATCGGGGGCGAATCCTTCATGGGCGGGAATCCCACGCCGGGGCCGTCATGCCGATGAGCCAGCCGGGACAAGCACGCTCTGCCCACGAACCCACCGTCTCCGCGGCGCACCGCCCGCGCAGCGGCACCCGGGGCAAGGCCGGCGCGCTCGTGCGTTCCCAACGTGGCCAGGCCAACGGCGATATCCGGAACAGGGCTGTAGGTGTGCGGCAGGTCGGGCTTGCCGAGAAAGTCGGCGCCATTGTCGGTGTCACCGGAACAGCCCGGGGTCCGTCGCGTCGGGCGCGCGCCAGCCGAGGTGGCCGGCGCCGCGGCACCGCCGGCACCGCCTGGCCCGGCCCGGCCAGCTCGCAAGCGCGTGATCGACCTGCCCGGTCCCGAACACCACGTGCAACCGGTACCCGTTCACTGCTGGCCCCAGGTGGCCGGCGAGGAGTTTCGGGCAGGGGGCACGTCAGCGGACCCTAAGGCAAAGCGGGAGCCGGTGAGAATCAGGCCAGCGCCCGGCTTGATACGGCCGCGCGGCCATGCCAGAAGCTCTGGGTGACGCTAGTGCGCGGCAGGTACCATCGGCTGCAGAACGGCCTGCACGTCGCTGACGAGCAAGACCCGATGGTCGCTGACCAAGAGCGGGCCAGATGAAGGACAGCTGCCCCATGCCACCTCGGCTTCGCTACGCGCTAGGCGCCACCGAGGTCCAGAGCAGCTCGTTTATCTGCATGCAGACGAGATTTCAGGTTCCTCCCGGCACCTTCGCATTCGGACGCTACGCCCCATCAGTCGAGGAAACAAGAGAGCCGGGGAAACGGTTGCGCGACCGGCGGACACCGTGAGCCGAGCAACGAGCGGTAGGGGCAGAAAACCCGAAATCGGGTGAGTTCGCAACCACAAGGGTGTTGTCGAAGCCTTCCTCCTCGAGGCCCGCAAGGAGAGCTGGTGCATCGCTGGAGGCTTGCAACGGGAGCACGACCTTGCTGTGCACCACGACCGCGACGGGTCCAAGGGCGTGGAACCACTGTCCCTGCTTGCGAGGCGCGGCACCTCCGCCGAGGCCAAATCTCCTTACTCACGGCCAGTGAGTACTCGTACGTCGTGACCAGCGTGCCGGTCAGCACGCGGACGCGTTGATCGTTCCGGTCATCGATAAGCCTCGTCGCGTCGCGCTCCCTGATCTCGGTGAAGAGATGTGCTGCCGGATGTGTTCGACCGAGTCGTCGATGATCTCAAGAGGTGGCGGGCGAGGTAGCGCTTGAGGCAGCGGCGGATTTCCTTGTCGGTTTTGCCTTCGGTGCGTCGGCGCTGGACGTAGGCGATGGTGGGCGGGTGGCAGCGCATCCTGTTGACGGCGATGACGTGGATGGCGCGGTTGAGCTGGCGGTCGCCGAGGCGGTTGAGGCGGTGGCGGTCAGTGCGGCCGGACGACACCGGGACTGGTGCGGTGCCCAAGAGCATGCCGAAGGCAGCTTCGCTGTGGATCCGGCCGGCGTGAGACCAGGACAGCAGGATCTGCGCGGCGCTGAGTGCGCCAAGCCCGGGTTCGGCGGCGACCAGGCCCGGGGCCATTTCCTCGACGATCTCAGTGATCTGCGCCTCGAGCCCGGCGGCGGTCGTGGCGAGGGCGGCGATCCGCTGGCCGAGCCGGAACAGGGTCTGGTACAGGACCCGGTTCTGCCGGTCGGCGCCGGGTGGGCAGGTCGGCGCGGCGCATTCGCGGGCCCGCCGCTCCCGGGGGAGAGGCCGGAGCCGTTCGCGCAGCGGGGCGGGGGCGGTGACCAGGACGGCGGCCAGCGCGGTGCGGGCGGTCTCGGCGGACTGGACGGCGTTGTCCCGGTCGATCATCAGCAGCCGCAGCGCTTCGCGGTCCCCATCGGCGCGCATCTGCGCAGGGTGCGGGCGGGCTAGCAGCTCGCGGGCCGCGCGGACGGCGTCGATCGGGTCCGCGGGGCGTCGGCGGAGCGGCGCGCGTATGGTCAGGCCGACATCGCGCGGCGCGCCTGCTGCGCGCCGCGGCGCACGTCGGCGGGCCCGGGACCGGGCGGCGCTGGCTCACGGCCGAAGGAATGCTCGCTGACCGGCAAGGCTGGCCGGGGTGCCAGGCAGCCGTCTCGGCCGGCTTGTTGCCATGCCAATAGCGGACGACCGTCGTCAGCTGCCCGCCGACCGGGTGGCGCAGGCAATCCGTTGGCTACATAAGGTGAGCACAATGGTTGTGCGCCGAATCTCGTCGCCTACATATCGATTCAGTGCGCCAATGGGGTCTGTCAACTTAAAGGTGTATCTTGTCGGTCTTGGCATGCCGCTTGCGGCCGCGAGCCGCGGCAGTGTCGGCTGGTTCCCCGACATACGAGGTGGCGAACCGGTCTTGGGGTAGCCGCCATGGCACGCTAACCGGGCGTCGCTGTCGCGGCAGCACCGGGGAGACTGTCGCGGCGGCTGCAGGCCGGGCGAGCAAACCCGGATCGCCGGGCAAGCATCTCTGCAGCACATTTCCACCTGGGTGTGAAAATGGTCGGCGGGTGATGCGGGTCACCTGCCTGCGTGTGAGGCTTAAGCGGTGATGGACGGCAGCCGGGCGCAAGCTGATGCGTTGGCGAGCGAGTATCAAGGGGTGCGGTGGGGGTGACAGCAAGCCGACCATCGTGTTCGTTCTGTGCAATAACGTGGGCTCGGTGACTTCGGGTCTACGGAGGGAACCCCCACGCCGCAGATCGACGTTCCCCCGTGCGGAGCGATCCGCTTCAACAAACTACACCGTGGAGGCCCAGTGCACGCGGCAGCTGAACGTGGCATTCCACAGCTTCGAGGCGTGTCATGCACTCAATCGCCGCCGCTAGTTCGAGCAGTGGCACCGGTACCTGGGCTTACCTAGCCGGCTTCGCTGCCACCGCGGCCGGGTACATGGGTATCCCGCTGATCGGGACGGCCGCGATTGGCACCGCCGCCGTCCTCGCCAGCCAGGGCCGGCTGAACATCGCGGCTGTGCTCATCGTGGCGGCCATAGGGAACGAGGTCGGCGGGCTGCTGGGCTACAAGATCGGGGACCGGTGGGGCCGGCAGCTCCTGGAACACCCGGGGCCCGCCCTGAAGATGCGGAAGAAGGTCGTCGCCAAGGGGGAGGAGGTCTACAAGAAGTGGGGACGCGCCGCCGTGTTCTTCACGCCTTCGCTGGTTTCGGGTGCCATGGCCATGAAGCCGGAGCACAGGACCGCGGGGAATGGACGCGGTGAGTGACGCGACGGCCCAGAAGGTCGACCCGGCGGCGCTGAGGACGGCGTTCCCGCGTACGCACCACGTGCTTCAGCTGGAGTTCGGTGACCGCAAGGACTTCGATGACCCGCGCCGGGAATGGCGGCGGCTGTTCTCGGAGTTGCTGGGCACCTTCGCGCTGGTCCTGGCCGCCGCGGGCGGCGGGCTGCTGCACGCGAAGGGGCAGATCAGCCTCTCCGCGGCGGTCGTCGCCCCGGGCCTGATGGTGATGGCGATCATCTTGTTCATGGGCGCGGTCTCCGGCGCGCACCTGAACCCGGCCGTGTCGCTGGCGTTCGCGCTGCGCGGCGACTTCCCGTGGAGACGGGTCCCGGGCTACATCGTCATCCAGCTCATCGGCGCGACGCTTGCCTGCCTGTTCCTGCGCTGGGTGTTCGGGAACATCGAGCATCTGGGGGCGACGCTGCCGGGCGCCGGGTACAAGAACTGGCAGGCTCTGCTGATGGAGATCGTGCTCACCGCGCTGCTGGTCAGCGTGATCTTGGGCACCGCGTCCGCCGCGCAGAACGTCGGCGCGATCGCCGCGCTCGGCGTCGGCGGGTACATCGCGCTGGCCGGGCTGTGGGCCGCGCCCGTCAGCGGGGTGTCGATGAACCCGGCCCGCTCCTTCGGTCCTGCCCTGGTCAGCGGTGACTGGACGAGCTACTGGGTGTACGTCGCGGGGCCGGTCGCCGGCGCGCTGATCGCGGTGGGCTGTGCGCTGGTGCTGCGCGGCCGCGGCGGCGACGTCATCTCGCGCGCGGCGGGCTCCGGTGTGCTGGACGAGGGGGCGCTCGCCGCCAAGGCGGAACTGGCCGAGGAAATCGAGCAGGGCAAGGTCGTCCCCCCGGGCATCGCCGACACCGATGCACCGGCGGGCGGGAAATGACCGGCGCGCGTCCGGCACGGCGCGATTCGCTGCGAGCGCTTGGTTCGCCAACTGTGCCAGCGCCGGGTCATCCCCGAAGTCGCGGGACGGCAGGGCGACGGCCAGCAGATTGTCCACTCCGGTCACGCCATCGACCCGATGCGCCGCCGCGGCTGCCGCTGCGGACTGGGTTTGACTCGGTACCGTGCCGTTCAGTGTTACAGCGCCATTGAATAGGCCGACCACTATGTCGTCAGCGTCGATGAGCGGGACGGTGGCCAGCTCCGGGGACACGGCCGTGCGGATGTCCCTGTCCGTGCTCATCCTGATCCCCTTTCTCCGCCGACTTGGCGGCGACCTGCACATACCGCTGTCTACTCGGCAGCGACCCGCCGTACCTTGCCGCAGCAAGCCCTGCCGGATCGTCAGACGCCCTCGACCGCTTCCAGGCGCCCGGACTTGACCGCGGTCACGAACTCCTGGTAGTCCCGCTCGTTCTGGTCGGCGTACCGCTCCGAGAAGTCGGTGATCGACTTGTCGAACGTATCGCTGTCGCCCAGGTAGGCGGCCATAGCGACCGGGTCCCCGGACCGGGCGTGAGCGCGGGCCAGCGTCCACCCGCAGGTGCGGGCGTAGAACGTGAGCCCGACTGGTGCCATCGCCTCGACCTCGACCGAGCCCTTCATGTCGCGCAGCTGGCGCCAGTAGAAGTGGCGGCGCACGTCCAGGCCCTTGGTCCAGCCGAGGTAGATGTCGCTGGCGGCCTGCATCATCCGCTGCCCCTGCACCACCCGCTCACCGTGCTGGCTGTACCGGCTCCGGCCCAGGTAGGGCTCGAGAACCGATGATGTTGCCTCCTTGATCTGCAGGAACAGCGGATCCTGCGCGTCACGCCCCTCGAGCAGCACGATGAACGCCCGGGTGCCGACACTGCCCACGCCGACGACCTTGCGGGCCATGTCCACCACCTCGAAGCGCTCCAGCAGGCGGCGCCGGTCGTCCTGCAAGGTGGCCCGGTAGGCGCGGAACTGCTCATGGATCACCGGCGCGACCTGGTCCGGGGACAGGCCATAGGTGGACGCCAGGTCGCGCGACGGGACCACGATCGGCGGCTGGCTGACGATCCGGTATTTCCCGTCGACCAGCTCGGCGAGCTTGGACAGCGCCTGCAGGCTGTCCCGCGTGTGCGCCTTCGCGGCGATCTTCCCCGCCCGCTTCTCCGCTATCTTGGCCGTCTTCTCCTGCTTCTCGTCCTTCTTCTCCGTCTTCCCCTTCTCCTTCTTCGCCCCCTTGGCCTGTTGCTTCGTCCCGGCCACCGCGGTGCGGATCGCGGCCATCAGCTCGTCCTCATCCAGGTGGGCATACCAGATGTCCATCGTGCCCATCTGCGCGAAGGAGGCCATCGCCTCCCGGTAGGCCCGCACCGACGCCAGCGTCGCCGCGCGCGTGTCTGCCTTGGCGAACCCGTTGTTATGGCCCGCGATCGCGAAACTCGCCGCCATCCGCTTCACGTCCCACTCGAACGGCCCCGGCAGCGTCTCATCGAAGTCGTTCACATCGAACAGCAGGACCCGCTCCGGCGAGGCGAACAGCCCGAAATTCGACAGATGCGCATCCCCGCACAGCTGGGCCTCCAGGCCGGCCACCGGCGTCTCCGCCAGGTCCGCCGCCATGATCTTTGCCGCGCCCCGGTAGAACGTAAATGGCGAGACCATCATCCGGCCATGCCGCACCGGCACCAGGTCCGGCTCGCGGGTGGTGTCCTGCTCCTCCAGCAGGCCGACCGGATCAGGCCGGTCCGCGGCGGGCCGCCACTTCGCATGGCCCGACAAAGCCGTCCGGTCCCGGGCCTCCAAGCCCTTGGCCTTGCGATCATCGATGCTCGGATGCGCGATCTTTCTTACCGCCATCCGGCTCACCTCCCCTATCTGTTCCGGTTCCTTAGCTCAACGCTCGCAGTACCCCATCCCGGGCGATAGCTGCCAGATTAGTGCCGACAGATCCGCCGGAGCCAACACCGGCCGAAGGTCACCCCGCAGGTCCTGCGGCCGGTCGAACACCGCATGGCTGTCACGCGGCATCTGCGGCCTCACACGGCCGTCGCCTGGGTGATCGGTGCGCCGTGGCAGCGCTTCCATTTTCGCCCGCTGCCGCGGGAGCAGGGGTCGTTACGGCCACGCTGCGTGTCCTGCCTGGCGTAGGCGCCCATGAGTTCGGCAGGGGCCCGGTTCGCCCGCAGGAGCTGGCTCATGGTTTGCATGGACTTGGCGACGTGGCGGCGGAAGTACTTGTAGCCCGGGCACAGGTAATGCTGGCCTGGCTCGCCGTAGGGGGAGGTGGCGAACCGGTCCTTGGGGCAGCCGCCGTTGCAGGCGAACCGGACGTCGCAGTCGCGGCAGGCTGTCAGAAGCTGAACGTCAGGCTGCGGCTGCTCTCCAAGCGGCCCGCGCGTTCGGCCTCGACACCCACCGGGGCACGGTTGACGCCCATCTCGCGCTGGCCGGAGTTCTCATCGACCGCAACGAGCTCACGGATGCGACCGCGGCGCTCCGGCGCCTGGAGAAGATCCTTCAGGCCAACCCGGTGGCCCGCGTCTACCAGGTCCTGCTCCGCCGGCTCGGCGGCTGCCAACTACCCTGGCAGGGGGTCCGCTCATGGCGGATTGCGGCCACCCGGGCCGCTGGGCAGATGCCCGAGGGCGGGCCCCAGCTTCACCCGCCCACCGGAGCCATCGTCAGGACCCTGGCATGCTCACCGCCCTAATGGTCAGGAACGTTCTGCCTCTGGCAGGTGACGGGAGGCCGGAACCAGTTCACACGTCTTGGGCTGAAGGAGCGGTGAAGGAGAGCGAGCAGTTCAAGGGAACGATCAGCGTCGGCCCTGGTCAGGACCGCCGCAGTTGCCCCAACGCTCGACAACGTCCCGGTCCTCGGGCTGATCGTGCTGATCAGGACATTCCTCAGCTTCTCCCTGGAGATCGAAATTGACGGCGTCTGGCCAGCGGCGGGCACTGGCCAGCGGCGGGCACTGTCAAACAGGCCACCCAGACCCCGCTCGAGCCCGGCTCCCAATGAGCGTGGCAGAGCTTCCGGATCGATATCGCCGACGGCGGGTATGCGGCCCCCTTCGCGCTTCTGGTCCACACCTCGACCATCATCTGGTACACGCGCTACGGTCACCGGGCTGACATCGACGACCGCCGCGCCGCGCAGCCCTGGTACCGGACCAAGACCGAGCCCGCCTTCGAGGACATGCTCATCAAACTGCGCCGCACCCTGATCGCCGCCCGGCTTTCCGGCAGTCGCCGAGTTCACCCTACCGGCGGCCAGATCCGCGCCGTGCTCGCGGCCTGGACCGATGCCGCCGCATAACCACGAAACTTCAGATCGCCCGTGGGATGACAACGTCTGTCGTCACCTCTCGTCTTCGATGAGTTGGGACACCGCCTCGATGAGGGCGAGATGAGTGAATGCTTGGGGAAAGTTCCCGAGATGCTCACCGGTCGACGTGTCGATTTCTTCGGCGTACAGGTTCAGCGGGCCCGCGTAGGACAGGAGCTTCTTGCACAGGGCACGGGCACGGTCGGTCTCGCCGATCATGGCCAGGGCGCTTACCAGCCACCACGAGCAGATCGTGAAGGTCCCCTCCTTGCCGGCGAATCCGGTATCAGTGCTGTCTACCTTGTAGCGCAGGACAAGGCCGTCGTCGGTCAGCTCGTCGGCGATGGCCAGCACTGTGGCCCTGATGCGCTCGTCGTCGGGAGGCAAGAACCCCATGATGGGGAGCAGAAGCAGCGAGGCGTCGAGCTCGTCGTTCTCGTAGGCCTGACGGAACCGGCCCTGCTCGTCAACGCCCTTGTCGAGGATTTCGGCCTTCATCGCATCGGCGGCTTTTTGCCATCGGATGGCGCGCTCGGAGTCTCCGCGTTCTTGAGCAAGGTCGGCGCCACGTTCAGCGGCGACCCAGCACATCACCGCCGACTCCGTGAAATGCTGCGGCTCACCCCGGATTTCCCAGATGCCCTGGTCTGCATCACCTGCGTGCTTGATGGCCTCATCGACGAAACCGGCGAGGCCTTCCCAGACCGGCCCGATGATCTGCTCGGCGCCCTGGTGCAGGTGGGAGTCCACGGCGTCAACCAGCATGCCCCACACATCGTTCTGGTGCTGGTTCCATGCGCCGTTGCCGACCCGTACCGGCTTGGAGTCGCGCCAGCCCGAGAGGTGGTCGATCGTTCTCTCGGTGAGGTCTCGCTCACCGCCGATCCCGTACATGATCTGGAGCTCGGAGAAGGGCTCGTCAATGTCCTTCCCCCGGAGGGCCTCAAGTATGAAGGCGAAGTACTCGAGCGCCTCCCAGTCGTAGCCGAGCCGGTAGAGGGCGCGCAGGGTGAACCCGGTATCTCTGATCCAGGTGTAGCGGTAGTCCCAGTTGCGTGCCCCGCCCGGCGTTTCCGGCAGCGAGGTCGTCGACGCGGCCATGATGGCGCCGGTGGGAGCGTAGCTGAGCCCTTTCAGCGTCAGCGCGCTGCGCTCGATGAACGGGCGCCACGGGTGGTCTGGAAAAGTTCCCGTGCTGAGCCAGTCCCGCCAGAAGTTGACGGTGGACTCGAGGTCGGCGTCCGCCTCCTGCTGGGTCGTCGGCGCCGGCCCCGACCACGTCAGGGCGATGAAGCCCGACTCGCCCTTGTTGAGGGCGGACCGGACGTAGGCGCGGGCACCGACTTCGCCGAGCTGAAAGCTGGAGTGCAGCCTGAGGGTCACCTCCCCGCCGGGCTGGCGCAACGCCACCGAGTGGTAGCTGTCACCGTCGTAGCTCCAGGCGCCTGGTGTGGACCCGTAGTCGAACATCGGAAGGCACGACACCATTACGTCGACCTTCCCCGAGATGCAGGTGGCAGTGCGCAGGATCGTCCCGACCCCGGCGCCGACCCTGGGGACTCGCTCGTAGCCAGCACGCCGCCCCTCGTCGCTTACCGGCCGGACGACGAACATGTCGTTGACGACCAGCCAGCCCGTCGGGGTGTGCCATGTCGTCTCTAGTACCATCGTCCCCGGTACGTACCGGCGATGGTCGGGCACATGGGTGTTGAACGGGCCAAGCCGAAAGCTCCCGGCGTTCCGGTCCAAGAGCGCGCCGAACACACTCGGCGAGTCCGGCCGGGGCAGGCTGAGCCACTCGATCGAACCGTCAGGTGCCACGAGACAGTTGTTCTCGCAATCCGACAAGAACCCGTAGTCCGCGATCGGTGGAAAGGTGCTCATAGAAGATGCTCCATTCGTCTCAGGAGTTCGGGCAAGGAGAGAACTGCAGGACCTCCGGGAGTCGGTGCGGTGTGACCAAGACTCGAGATGTAGGCCCGCAACCCGACGTTGACCGCCGCAGTCTAGGATTGCTGCTCCACTCTTGCGTGGGGACGATCGGCCTCAAGCTGCTGATCGCCACCGGTCTGTCGCTCCTCGCACCCGTGGGAAGACTCATTTCGATGTCCCCTGCGTTTGGTGCACCTCTGCAACTTCGAGGCCCAGGTCCCGCTGAAGGATCCCGTACAGGGCTGCCTGGCCGCCGCCCGAACGGTGCACCACCATCGTGTCGTTTGCCACGGTGAGCTCCACGTCTTCGAGGCCAGCGCGCACCACCGGTCCAGCTGCGCCGCGAATAGTGATAGCTACGTCACCAGGATCGTAAGCAGCAGAACTGCCGGACCCGCTAGGGTCGTTGGTCACTTTGCCCCAGGTCTCATCTGCCAGCTGACGTGCAGCCTGACCGCAGCCAGCAAGGCAGACTAGGCGCGTGCCGCCCGGTCGCCGTATCGGAGGGCCCGTCTCGATAGGGGTTGCCACCGTGACCGAGATGAAGGAGATAGCGCCGTGCCAGGCGACGCAGACACTTGGCGAATGCGCGCGGCCGGCCAGCGCATCAACTTCCTCCTTTCTCAGATCGCGGGAGGAATCCTCACGGCGACCGCGTAGCGCAGGCCTGGCCGGCGGGGCGAGCATCATGGCGCGGTTAGGGGGTTAGGGCGCTGCCTGTAGCTGGCGGCTTGCGCTATGGCCGCTCGCGGCGCCGGTGTCTGGGTGATCGGCTTGAGTAGCACGAATTAGTGGAGCGGCCTTCGACGAGGCACTCGTCACAGCCATGACGTCTCCATGACGATCTCCGGCGCCTTGGGGGCGGCGCGCCGGGCATGGCGCGGGTGCCAGGGGCAAGTCGGCGCGCGGCGCTCGCCACCGGTGGCGCGGCGCGCCTGCTGCGCGCCGCGGCGCACGTGGGCGCGCCTGTGGCCGCGCGGCGCAGCTGCGGGCGCGAGCCGGGCGCGGCGCGGCGCACCGATCCGGCCCTGGCGCGACGCGCCGATCCGGAGGGCACGCGCGCGCCCGATTTGGCCGGCTGCCCGGTCAGGCGGCGAAGACCTCGGCGGTCAGCTCGGTGTCCTCGCTGCCGCGGAAGTACGTGACCTGGCCGTCGCGCAGGCGCCAGTAGTGGTGCATGGTCATGGACGCCTCGCGGCCGGTCTTGAGCGACCGGATGGTCCAGTCGACGAGCAGGTGCACGTCGTCGTCGCCGGCGGCGAAGCTGTGCGGCGTGAACGCGCCGATCTCGATGCTGGTGGCCAGGTCGCTGAAGAAGCTGGCGACGCCGTCCTTCCCGGCCCGCGGGCCGTGCCACGGCGCGGTCTTGCTGGCGGCCTCGGCCGCCCAGTCGGCGTGATCGCTGACCCGTTCCAGGATCGCGGTCACGTCGCCGCGCGCGACGGCGTCGTAGATTTCCCTGACGATGGCGAGGTTGTCCTGCTGGCTCATGGAAGTGCTCCTGTTGCTGGTAGTTACTGGCGTGTCGGCCCGCGGCGCTATGCCCAGAACGCGGTGACGGCGGCCGGGTCGCCGACGTACTGCTCGACGCTGCGCACCCGGCCGTCCTCGACGGTGAACAGGGCGACCTGCGGATCGTCGAACGAGCGACCGTCCGGGCGGGTGCCGCTGACCTGGACGAGCACGCACACGCGGCCCGCGCCGCCGGCCATGAAGGACCGCGGTGCCGGGCGCAGGGTGCCCGCGGTGAGCTGCGCGGCCTCGGCCAGGTACGCGGCGATGCCGTCGCTGCCCCGGTGGCGGCCGCCGAGCCGGTCGTCGTTGCGGTGATACCAGGTCGCGTCCTGATGGAACAGCGTGCTGAGCGCGGCGAGGTCACGACTGGCGAAGGTGTCGAAGACTGATTTAACGGTTCTCACGTCCTCATCGGCCGTGGTGCGGGTGGTCATGGCGGTCTCCTTTGCTGGTTGCCTGGTCGCAACGCTAAGGAGGCCCGGTCGCCCGGACCATCGATCGTTCAGTCGATTTATGGCCGCCCGGCCAGCCCGTTCCCTGCCCGAGCCGTGCTTGTCCTGGCCGCGAGCCCGTGCCGCATGGCGAACATGGCCAGCGCCGCCCGGGTCGACACGCCGCATTTGCCGTAGATGTGGACGGTGTGCGTATGGACGGTGGACGGCGAGATCACCAGGTCAGCGGCGATCTCTCGCTTCGTCCGCCCGGCGGCGAGCAGACGCAGGACGTCAAGTTCCCGCTCGGTCAGGCCGGAGGGCAGCCGCGGCAGAGCGGCAGCCGGCACGTCGGCGGCGGCGAGCACGGCCCCGACGGCGTCCCGGTCAAGCGGCAGCCCGGACAGAACCCTGGCCGCTTCGGCCCGGCCGACGGCCGGCCGGTGCGGTCGGGGCTCGCCAAGCGCGTGGAAGACGTCCGCGGCGGCCAGCAGGCAGGCAGCCGCGTCCAGCTCGGAACCGCGCATCCCGGCGGGGTAGCCACCGCCGTCGGTGCGCTCGTGGTGCCGGCACGCGATCTGGCCCAGCGGCGCGAGCGCGGGCGAGCGGGCCAGGATCCGGCCGGAGTGATAGGGATGCAGCCTGACCAGCTCCCAGTCCTCCGGCCGCAGCGCGCCTGGCCGTTCCCAGATGCCGGTCGGCACCGCGACCCGGCCGATGTCGTGCACGAGCCCGGCGCGGTAGACGAGCCCTGCCGCGGCCGGCTCCAGCTGGCCCGCAGCAGCCCTGGCCAGCCGCGCGACACCGCCGGAATGGCCGGTGAACCACGGGCTCTTCAGGTCGGCCGCGTCCCCGAACCCGGCCAGGGCATCGTCGAGCGCCGCGTCATCACGGAACACCCTCCTTGGCTGCGGCTCGCAGTCGACCGCTGCCGCCCACAGGTCATCGGGATCACTGGCCCGCAGCAGCTCCTCGGGAGCGTCGATGAAGACTGCGGTGACCGCAGGGTCAAGGGCCCGCCCTGACCACTGCGCGACTGTCTGCGCCGCGACCTTCGCGCCGCCGACGGCGTCGAACATGACCGCGGTGAATCCGACTGCCCCGAACCGCGCCGCCAGCGTGATCTCATCCCCGGCCCGCCCGCCAGGCACCCCGTTGCCGTCGTAGCGCTCGAACGCGTCCAAGACGGCCCGGCCGACCTCCTCGGGCAGCCGCAGCCGCCCGGCCAGGCCGGCCCCGACCTCGCAGTCCGCCCGGGCCCCCTCGGCCTTCAGCCTGGCCACGCCCGCAGGCCCGCCCAGCGCCCGCAACTGATCCGGGCTCACGCCCAAGCCGGCCAGGAACTGCTGCGCCTGGCCGGGCACCGTCGGGTCGATCAGGTCGCCTGCCGCTCGCACCGCTATGTCGTCGCCGCCGAGCGCCGCCGCTACCTCATGCGACGTCGCCGCGCAGCCCACGAACCGCATGAGCGTCCCGTAATAGACCTCGCTTTGCCGGACCAGATCCAGCCCGGCCCGCCTGGCCAGCTCCGTCGCGAGCAGGCACGCGCGCATCGCCTCGCCGGGCGGATGACCGCGAGTCAGGTCGCTCGTGACCGACAGCGCCGCGACCACGCCGCCCACCCCCACCAGCTCACGCACGGGCGAAGTCTAAGCCGTCTGAGTCCCGGCCGCGCAAGCGCAACTCGGCGGCCGAATTGGCCCGATCAGGTCACGGCGTCAGGACCTCCGAGCGCGGCGGCGCTGGCGTCCCGGGTATTTCTGGACTGCGGCCGGCCAAGACAGGACCGTGCTGGTGGCGAATTACATACATGGGTACAGGACCCGGCCGCGTGCTGCGGCCGCATGGCGCCGGAAGCGGGAATGCGCCCGGCGCGGATCTGGCGGCCCTGCTGGCCCAGGTGGCCAGGGGCGACAGGGCTGCCTTCGAGGCGGTGTACGACCAGGTCGCCGCTGCGGTGTTCGGCACCATCCGCAGCGTGGTGCGCGATCCGTCGCAGTCCGAGGAGGTCACCCAGGAGGTCTTAATCGAGGTCTGGCGGGCTGCGTCACGGTTTGATGCTGGCAGGGGCAGCGCGATGGCGTGGGTGGCGACCATCGCGCACCGCCGCGCGGTCGACCGGGTCCGGTCAGAGCAAAAAGCCACCGAACGCCAGCGGCGCGTCGCCGCGCACCTGATCGCCTATGACGACGTCGCCGAGACGGTCGAGGGCAACCTGGACCGCGAACGGGTCCGGCGCTGTCTGGGATCGCTCACCGAGCTGCAACGCGAGGCGGTCACTCTCGCCTACTACGGCGGCTATACCTACCGGGAAGTCGCCGGGCTGCTCGGGGTAGCGGCCGGGACGGTGAATACCCGGATGCGCGACGGGCTGATCCGGCTGCGGGACTGCCTGGAGGTGGGCGATGAGATCCGGCCGGCCTGAACCGCACACCATGGCGGGTGCCTACGCGCTGGATGCCCTGGATGAGCGGGACCGGGCGCGGTTCGAACGGCACCTGGCCGGCTGCCAGGAGTGCTGCCGGGAAGTCGGCGGCCTGCGCGAGGCAACCGCACGCCTAGCCACCACGGCGGCGCTCCAGCCGACCGCCGCACTGAAGGATCGGCTGCTCGCCGAAACGGCCATGGCGCGTCAGTTCCCGCCGCTCACCCGGGGCGCGCCGGACCGCCCGGCTCGGCACTATGGTATCGCGGCCGGGGCACGCTCCCGGTGGCTGCGGGCCCGCCGCCCGGGGTGGCCGGCCACGCTGGCGCTGGCGCTGGCCGGTGTGTTGCTCATCGCGGCCACAGCCATCTGGGTGACGGGCCACACACCCCCGTCCCCGCTGGCCAAGGAATCGCCGCGCGGTCCTGCGATCGCGGCGATCTTGACCGCGCCGGACGCGACCATGATCAGCGCGCTGGTGAAGACCGGCGGCACCGCCACCGTGGTGATGTCCCACCGCCAGCGGACGCTCGTCTTCGCCGCCGCCGGGCTGCGGGCCTTGCCGGCATCCCGCTGCTATGAACTGTGGCTGATGGGCCCGGCCCGGGACCGGGCCGCCGGGCTGCTCCCCGCGCCCAGGCACGGCATGACCGGCCCGGTGATCACACCCGGCCTGGAATCCGGGGACCGGCTGGGCCTGACCGTGGAACCTGCCAGCGGATCACGGCAGCCCACCTCAGCAATGATCATGGTAGTGACCCTCTGATCCTCCTTGCCCCCGGCGGCATGCGCGGGCCGCCGGCCCGTCTCGCCCCGCATCCGTTGATGGCGGCCGTGGCTGATCCCGCTCGGGCGGCCGGCAGGATTCCGCCCGGCGGGCCAATGCACATCGGTGCCGGCGACGAACACCTTCTGTGACCGACGTCAGCAGGCCGGGCCGGCGACGGCTCATCATTCCGCCGTCCCGGCCGGCCCGGCCGCTGCTGGCCCGGCCCAGCAGAAACGGCAACCACGCCGGGCCGGCGCCTGCGCCCGATCCGGAAGGGAGAGCTCAGGCGACCCGGCAGGAACCACTCGCCCAGGCGGCCAACTGTCGCCAAAGATGCAAAGGAGAAGCAATGCGCATTCCGACTCGCAGGAGGCCGGTACTGCTCAGCCTCGCGGCCATCGCCACGGCGGCGGCTGCGGCCATCCCCGCGACCGCCTCTGCCTCGACCCATGCCTCCCCGGTGGTCGGACACGTGTATGTCAATGACAACACCGCCGGGACGAACACGATCGGCGCGTTTGACCGGCACGCGGACGGGACGCTCACCCCGGAGACCGGATCTCCGTTCACCGCTGGTGGCGCCGGAACCGGAGCGGGGCTCGCGTCCCAGGGCGCGGTGCAGATCTCACCGGACGGCCGGTTCCTGATCGCCGCGGATGCCGGCAGCGACCAGATCTCGGTGCTGCGGATCAAGCACAACGGCTCACTCAGGCTCGTGCACCATGGCGTCGTCTCCTCCGGCGGTGCCCTGCCCGTCAGCCTCACGATCCACGATGACCTGCTGTATGTGGCCAACGCCGGGACCGGGGGCAGCAACTACACCGGCTTCCGCCTGCGGCCCAGCGGCCGCCTGGAGCCGATTCCCGGCTCGACCGTCACGCTGCCCGACGGCGCTCAGCCAGGCGACGTGCTGTTCAACCGCGATGGCACCAAGCTCGCCGGGACCCGCGTCGGGACCTCCCAGATCGACAGCTTCACCGTCGGCTCCGGCGGGCGCCTGACCGCAGCGCCAGGATCACCCTTCCCCGCCCAGGGCCTCGGCCCGTTCGGCAGCGAGTTCCGCCCGACCAGCCCAGATCAGCTGTTCGTGTCCAACGCCCACAACGGCGGCACCAGCGGCACGGTCTCGGCGTTCCGCGACTCCGCCAACGGGACGCTGTCATCGATCGGGTCCTCCCCTTTCGCCGATCTCCAGACGGCTCCGTGCTGGGTGGAGATCAGCCATGACGGCCAGTACCTGTTCACCGTGAACACCGGGTCCGGCACCATCTCCCGCTACTCGATCGCCCCCGACGGCGCGCTGACGCTGCTGGGCAGCACACCGGTCGGCGCCACCGGCGGCGTCGGCGCCGTCGACGCCCGCCTGAGTCCCGGCGGCCGCACCCTGTTCGTCGACGAGAGCAGGATCGGCGCCGTCGGCGCGTTCGCCGTCCACGGCGGCAACCTGACCGAACTGGCCAGTTCCCCGACCCCGCTGCCCGCTGGCGCCGCACCCGCAGGCATCGTCGTCAACTAGCTCACTCGCCAAGCGCGGAGCCGGGGGCGCCACGCCCCCGGCTCCCGTCGTCCGAGGATTATGCAGGCTCCGCAGGTCAGGGCGGGCACCGGCGGAGGGCCGTGTCGGGTGTGCCGGCGTTGGCGGTGCTGGTGGCGGCTCTGGCTGCTGCCAGGTTTTGTACCGGGAGGCAGACTGCTCCGTGGGCAGGCGTGTGGGAGCCAGAACAGGAGTCATCGCTGGGTCACGCTGACCGCGTTCTTATGATCGCTGCATGGCGGATCCGGCGGGCGGGTACGTGGTGGTCACCCGGCTCCTGTGGGACGGGCACATTGCTGAACGGTGATGCCGACCGGATCCGGCCGCCGGGAAGGGTGCGAGATCTCGGGAGACCAGGCGCCAGGCCGTGATCGTGACTCGACATGATCGACGGCGACGGCGTAAAGTCCGCAAGACATCCGCCTGGAGATCGTCTGGGGAGGCGCTCGCGGGTCCGGGCTAATGGGATCGGGGGAATCACATGGCGTACGGCGTGGTCCATAAGTTCGCTGGTGGCACCAAGGAGCAGTACGAAGCATCGATAGCGGCAGTGCATCCGGAGGGCGGGGGGCTGCCTGAGGGACAGCTGTTCCATGCCGCGGGCCCATCGGCCGATGGCTGGACGATCATCGCAGTGCATGACTCGCGGGAGGGCTGGGAGCGGTTCCGCGATGGCATCCTCATGCCCCGCATGGCGCAAGGAATCGCCGGTGGCTTCACGGCGCCGCCCGAGGAGACCGGGTTCGAGATCTACAACGAGGTCACGGCCTAGCCGGGCGCAGTCCCAGGGCAGCTGCCTGACGACCGGCAAACCCGGCGGCCATCGCAGCAAAGGAACGGCGAAGGGACAAACGACATTCTGGCGCGCGAGCCTCGCTCATTGCGCATCCGAGGATGGCCACTATTCGGCAGATCCGGATCACCGGCATAACCCAGATGAGAGCGCCTGCTCAACACGCACAATTGGGCGTCCGCAGGCTGCGGCGGTGCGGCGTGCCGGGTCACGCAGGACCGGTTCGAGGTGTCTGCGGCCTCGCGCGGGGGCCGGTGGTGGCGAGGCGCTGCAATCTCGAGCGCGCCCGCGAACTGGCGGCGGGGCGGCTGGACCACCCGTGGGCGCGAATCACCGCCGGCCGCGCCGCAGCCGCCCTCCGCCTTGCGCAGCGCGACCCTGCCGCAGCCATCACCGCAGCCGCGGCGGTCATCCCCGAAGCACGTGAACGCGGGCTACCGTTCGA
>CAVOHC010000003.1:0-117340 GCA_963695645.1 uncultured Actinomycetota bacterium
GATCACGTGGAACCTGTTCGACTGCTGGCCACGGCAGTGGACCGGCCGAGCCTGAACGCCGCGAACGACGAGGTAGCCGTCGAGCAGCTCATCCTCGCCTGCGAGCGCATCGAGGTCGACCAGTGGAGCTGAGCGTGGCTCCCGCCGCCCAGGTCACCGAGTTCCCGTTCACGTTGCCGCACGGGCTGGCCGACCCCGAGGGCACGGTGCACCGGGAGGGCACCATGCGGCTGGCGACCGGGTTCGATGAGATCGAACCGCTCAAAGACCCGCGGGTGCGCGCCAACCCCGGCTATCTCGTGATCATCCTGCTCGCACGGGTGATCACGCGGCTGGGCGGCCTCGAGCATGTCAGCACGCATGCGGTCGAGAACCTTTACGCCGCCGACCTGGCCTACCTGCAGGACTTCTACCAGCGGGTCAACGCCAACGGGCACAGCCGGCTGCAGGTGAGCTGCCCGCACTGCGCGGGGGAGTTCGAGGTGGAGACAGCCAGCCTGGGGGAATGACGCGCTACCCCTCGGACCGGCTGCACGAGGAGGTGGCGTACCTCGCTTATCACTTCCACTGGGCCTACAGGGAGGTCATGCAGCTTGATCACAGGGAACGGCAGAGGTGGGTGGCCGAGGTGGCCAGGATCAATCAGCGGCTGAACGAAGGAAGGGCATGAGGCGATGAGCTCGACGGGTGCTCCGCTTGGCCTGAGTCGACCGCGGCCGCCAACTGGGCGGTGAGCGTCCGGCCGCTGCCGCCGTACCTGACCTTCAACTTCGCCGTCGAGATCGAGGGGCTGCTAGTCGGCGGGTTCACCGAGGTATCCGGGCTCGAGAGCCAGATCGAGGTCGAGGAGTACCGCGAAGGGGGCGTCAACGACTTCGTGCACAAGCTTCCCGGCAAGACCACCTATGCCAACCTCGTCCTCCGGCACGGCCTGACCGGCCTGTCCACCCTCTGGGACTGGCACAAGCAGACCACCGAGGGCGCGATCCGCCGGCGCAACGGCACGATCGTGCTGCTCAGCGCCAGCCAGGTCCCGGTGATGTGGTGGGACTTCCGCAACGCCTTGCCGGTGCGCTGGACCGGTCCCATCTTCGACGCGGCCAGCGACGAGGTGGGTGTCGAGGAGCTGGAATTAGTCCATGAGGGGCTCACCGCGCCGTTCCTGAGTAAGGCGAGCGGGCTCGCGCAGGGCATCGCCGGCGCGGTCAGCAGGTAGGCGGGCTCGATGGCATCCAGCACTGTGCCGCCGCCGGATCAGGCCGGAACCGGGGCCCTGCGCGCCGAGCTGCTGCCCAGGCTGCACCGGCGCGCCGAGCGGCCTGGGCTTGCCCGCCCCTGGCAGGGCCACGCCATCCTCGAGCGGCACCGTCGCATGGTCAGCAGGCTGCCGCTGGCCGAGCTGCTGCAGCGCCGCGCGGAGATGCTGGCCGACGCCAGCCCGGCGTGGGCGCCGATCGTCTACGCACGGCCCGCGGTCCCGCTCCCGGCACGCGCCGCGCCCGGGTCTGGGCCGGCCCGGACCGCAGCCGGGCCGACGCTGGCCAGCCGGGAGGGAGCACCGCCGCGCCCGGTCGCCCTGGCCATGGCCACGCGGACCGCGCCAGGTCCGGCGACCGCCACCGCCGGGCCCGCGGCGAATCGGGATGGCATGGCCACGCCGCTGCAGCGCGCGCCTGCCCGTCCAGCGCCGCCGCATGCACCTGCGCGGGCAGGGCCGCCCGCCGCGTGGTTCGTTAAGGAAAGACTGGCCGGAGTAACCGCCGCCAGCAGCGCGGCCCGGGAGGCGCGGCCGCCAGCAGCCCGGCCGGCCGCGCCAGAGCAGCCGCTGGCCGCGACCCGTATCGCGCCCGCGGGCCTAGCGTCTCCTGGCGAGCTAACAGCGCCGCCCGGCCCTCGCCAGCCGGCGGCCGAGTCCGCCTTGGCCGCTCGTCCGCGGGTCAGGCCCGCGCCCGCCCCGGGTCCGATGCTGGTCGCCGCGGCTCCGCACTCCCGGCCGTCGTCGGCGCAGCTGTCGCCGCAGCCATCGCCGCAGCCATGGGTCACGGCGGGCGGCATGACCTCCTACTTGCCGGTCCGTACGGCCGCTGACCGCCCGGTGCCGGGTGCGGCACGGCCGGTGCCGCAGGCGGCGGACCCGCGGGCCGGGCGCGCTGGCGCGTCCGCGCTGCCGGTAGTCCACGAACGCGTCGCACCTGTTCCTGGCCCGGCCGGTACCGCGCGGCCGGTCCCGGCCGGCGGCCGGGCGTCCTTGCCGCTCGCGCGGGCTACGTCAGGGCGCGAGCCCGCGGGCGTGCCGGCCTGGCCGGTCACTCCGGGCGGCGGACGGAGTCCGCGGCGGCCCCCGCTGGGACGGGACACCAGGGCCGCCGCAGCCGTGCCCGCCGCCCGCGGTCCGGGTGCCGACCGCGACCGGCCGCGGCCCGGCCGGTCCCGCGCCGTGCTCGCGCCGGCCGAGATCGACCGCATCGCCGACAAGGTTCAGCGCAAGCTCACCCGCCGGCTGGCGATCGAGGATGAGCGCAGGGGGCTGGCGCGATGAGCATCAACAAGGCGAAGGCCGTCTCGGACCTGCTGGGCTTGGGTACCGGCGGCGCCGGGCTGCAACGGCTGACCATCGAGCGGGAAGGCGGCGATCCGGTCGAGGCGCTGTTCAACCCCGGCGAGATCAGCGTCTCAGCGGCCGCGTCGTGGGAGCAGTCCGAGCCCGCCAGCTACGGCGGCGCGAACGCGGCGACCATAGCGCTGGAGTTCCGGTCGGTTCAGGCACAGACGCTCTCGGTCGAGCTCTTCTTCGACACCTACGAGTCCAGGGCGAGCATGACCTTCACGGACGCTGCCCTCGCCCTGCTGCCAGCGACGTCACCGGGAAGCCAGGCGACCGATGTCAGCCGGTACACCGAACAGGTCGCCCAGCTCGCCGAGGTCGACCCGACGCTGCACCGGCCACCTGTCTGCCACCTGTACTGGGGCGCCTTCGACATCTTCACCGGGGTGCTGACCAGCCTCGACCAGCGGTTCACGTTGTTTCTTGACGACGGCACCCCGGTGCGGGCCACGCTGTCGTGCAGCTTCCTCGGCGTCAGCCTGGACTGGCGCGGGAAGGGCGAGCCTGAGTCCTCGGACGTGATCAAGACGCGGCAGGTGCGGCGCAACGACACCCTGCAGAGCATCGCCGGCGAGGAATACAAGGATCCGTCGCTGTGGCGGAACATTGCCACCGCCAACGGCATCATCAACCCGCGCGACGTTCAGCCGGGCACCGTGCTCATCATCCCGAGCCTGCAGCCATGAGCAGCTGGATGCCCGAGACGGCGACCGGCCGCGGGGCCATGACCGGGATGGTCCTGCCGCGGGCTGAGATCCCCGACTTCAGCGTCAAGGTCAACGGCGCGGCCTTGCCGCTGCAGGCGCGCGCCGACGTCCGCGCGGTGACGGTGGAGGAGGATCTCGACGCGCTCAGCATGTTCGCCCTGGAGCTGTACAACTGGGACGACGACAAGCTGCAAGTCTCCTGGTCCGATTCCAGGCTGTTCGCCCTCGGCAGCCAGGTCGAGATCTGGCTCGGGTACGTCGACGACCTGCAGCGGGTGATGACGGCGGAGATCACCGGCCTGGAGCCCGTGTTCACCGCGGACCAGCCGCCGACCCTGACCGTCCGCGGCTACGACCTCAGCCACCGCTTCACCAGGGGCCGCAAGACCCGCAGCTTCGCCAAGATCAAGGACAGCGCCATCGTGGCCCAAATCGCGCGCGAGGCGGGCTTGCTCGCCCGGGTGAGCGACACTAAGGTGCAGCTGGATTTCGTCGCCCAGGGCAACCAGACCGACTGGGAGTTCCTGCGCGACCGGGCCGGGCTGCTCGGCTTCGAGGTCTATGTCAGGGACAAGACCCTGTACTTCCAGCCGCCCGGCTACGCCGCGCAGCCGGCCGCCCGGCTGTCGCTCGGCGCCGATGTCACCGAGTTCTCCCCCCGCCTCAGCGCGCTCGGCCAGGTAGGGCAGGTGGCCGTACGCAGCTGGGATGTCAGGCAAAAGCAGGCGGTCACCGGCTCCGCGGCCATCGGCCAGGAGCAGGCCATGGGGGCTACGTCGGGTCCCAAGGCCGCGAACCGCGCCTGGGGCAAGGCATCGGCCGGCATCGTCGACCTGCCAGCGAACAAGGCCCAGGCCGATCAGATCGCGGCCGGGCAGTTCAATGAGCTGGCCCTCGGCTACGTCCGGGGTACTGTGACCGGCTCAGGGCGCCCCCAGCTCCGCCCCGGCACCGTCGTCCAGATCGACGGCGCGGGCCAGGCATTCAGCGGGCGGTATTACGTCACCTCGGCTACCCACACGCTTGCCCAGGATCAGGGCTACCGGACTAGTTTCACCGTCGAGAGGAACGCCACCTGAGATGGACGTGGTCTCACGCCGGCCAGCGCCGGCCAGCACCGAGGGCCGCTTCACCGGCGTCGCCATCGCGATCGTCACCAACAACAAGGATCCCGACGGGCTCGGCCGGGTCAAGGTGCGGCTGCCCTGGCTCGACGAGGCGTTCGAGAGCGACTGGGCGCGCGTGGTCGCGGCCATGGCCGGCTCCGGGCGCGGCCTGTACTGCCTGCCAGAGGTGGACGACGAGGTGCTCGTCGGCTTCGAGCACGGCTGCCTGGACTCGCTGTACGTGCTCGGCGGGTTGTGGAACGGCAAGGACAAGCCGCCGGAAGGCAACGCTGACGGCAAGAACAACGTGCGCGCACTCAAGAGCCGCAGTGGCCACCTGATCCGCCTGACCGACACCGACGGCGAAGAGAAGATCGAGATCATCGACAAGACGGGAAACAACAGCATCGTTGTCAGCTCCAAGGACAAGACCGTCACTATCACCGCCGACGCCGACGTGATCATCAAGTCCGGCAACGGCAAGCTCAAGCTGACCGGCAACGGCGTGGAGATCACCTCACAGGCCGCCGTCAAGATCGAGGCCACCCAGAGCATGGACCTGAAGGCAAATGCGCAGCTGAACGTCAAGGGTCAGGTCGTCAACATCAACTAGGCCAGGGAAGCGGGGTTCGCGATGGGACAGCCAGCAGCCAAGCAAGGCGACCGGGTCGTCAGCGTCGACACCCATCTGGTCGTGGTGCCCGGTGCCGGGCCGGCCCCGCTGCCGCACCCGTTCGCCGGCCTGCTCAGCGGCGGGCTCAGCACTGACGTCAAGATCATGGGCAAGCCGGCCGCCGTGGTGGGCAGTACCGCCGACAACACGCCGCCCCATGTGCCGGCGCCGCCGGGCACCACTTTTCAGAAACCGCCGTCGAATAAGGCCACCATCCAGCAGGGCAGCCAGACCGTCATGATCAACGGCAAGCCCGCCGCCCGCACCGGCGACAAGGCCATTACCTGCAACGATCCGGCTGATCTGCCGGCGGGCACGGTGATCGCCGTCGGCACCGTGATGATCGGCTGAGCCATGACCAGCGGCGACTTCCTCGGCCTGGGCTGGAACTTCCCCATCGGCCTCGACGACGACGGTCAGGTCGAGCTGGCGGCCGACGGAGAGGAGGGCATCCGCCAGTCGATCTGGACGATCCTCGGCACCTCGCCAGGCGAGCGCGTGATGCGGCCCGGATTCGGCTGCGGCATCTACGACTTGGTCTTCGGTGTCAACAACGCCGCCACGGCCAGCGCGGTGGCCGGCGCGGTCCGGGAGGCCCTCACCACCTGGGAACCGCGCATCGACGTGCTCGACGTGTACGCCGCGGCTGATCCGTCCCATCCTGGCCTGCTCGTCATCGAGATCAACTACCAGGTCCGGTCGACCAACAGCCGGTTCAACCTCGTCTACCCCTTCTATTTGGAGTAAGGCATGGCCGCGCCTCCCATCGACCACCGGAGCTATCAGGACCTGGTCACCCAGACCGAGCAGCTGGCCCAGCAGCTGAGCGGCTGGCGGCCACGGACCGACGGTCAGCTGGACGCCGGCGGCGCGCTGATCCGCATCTTCGCCCGCCTGGCCGGGCTGGTTGTGGACCGCATCAACCGGGCGCCGGACAAGAGCTACCTGGCCTTCCTCAACCTCATCGGCACCTCGCTTCTTCCTCCGCAGCCGGCCAGGGTGCCGCTGACCTTCCTGCTCGCCGCGAACAGCCCGGTAGACGCCGTCGTCCCTGCAGGCACCCAGGTCGCGGCACCGCCACCCGACGGGGAGTCCGACGACGTGGTGTTCGAAACCGAACAGGAACTGGTCGTCACGCGCGCCCAGTTGCGGGCCGCCTACGTCAGCGACACCCGGACGGATACCTACAGCGACCGCACGGCGCAGGCCACGGGCCTGGCCGACGAGCCCTTCGCCGTCTTCGACGGCGACCAGCCCTTGCCCCACCAGCTCTACCTGGCCTGCGACCCGCTGCTGACCCGGCCTGGCCCCAAGGACGTGACGCTCACGCTGGCCTCGCCGGACACCTGGCAGTGGGCAAATTGGCCGATCAGCTGGGCGTACTGGGATGGCGCGCAGTGGCAGGCGGCGGCCAGCAGCGCGGCGATCGGTTCCGGTGCCTGGCGCGTCACGCTGTCCCAGCTGCCGCCGCCGACCCCGCAGCCGATCAACGGGATCGAGGCAGGCTGGCTGCGGGCGCAGCTTGAGATGCCATTTCCGCCGGGCGAGACGGGTCAGCTGCCGGAGTCGATTGCGGTTGGCGCCAGGAACCCGCAAGACCTGGCTACTCCGCTGGCTCCCTTTTCCGACAGCACTACGTTCTTTTACCTGAGCGCGGACGACGCCTTCGCCGCAGCCGGCGCCCGCGTTGTCCTGCGCTTCAGCCTCTCCCAGCCGGGAGTTGCCGACCCTAGCGCCGGCCTGCAGCTCCGGTGGTCCTACCGGCCTGGCGGTGCCCAGCCTGAAAGCGAGTGGCTGCCGCTCGGAGTATCAAGCTCAGCCGCGGGGCAGGCAGGCGCCACCGACTTCGCGCTGACCGACAGCACCCTGGGCCTCACCCACGACGGCGAGGTCAGTTTCCACGTCCCGATGTCGCCGCCGTGGCTGGACAGCCTGTACCGCACCCGCACCGGCCGCTGGCTGCGGGCGGACATCCTGGCCGGCCAGTACGCCACGCCGCCCGTGATTTCCGCGCTCTCGGTCGACTTCGGCTGGGAGCTACCGCGGCTTGGCCAGATCACCGCCGCCATCCCGCAGGCCGCCCCGGCGGCGGTGCCGTCCCCGGCCGCGTTCTGCAACTCCAGCCCGATCGACCTGAGCATGGACTTCTACCCCCTGGGCGAGCAGCCGCGCTTCAACGACACTTTCTACCTCGCCTGCCCGGACGCGCTGGCCCAGCCAGGCGCGGCAGTGAACCTCAGCGTCACCCTGACCAACCCGCCGGGATCCCTCGGCGGTCCGGTGGACGCTGTCTCCGCGACAAAGGGCACGGCGCTCGCATGGGAGGTGTCCGACGGGAGCCATTGGCTCGCGACGGCGGTCAGCTATGCGCTGACCGACAACGGCGAGGTGAGCATAACGCTGCCCGATCCCATCGCTCCCGCGGTCGTCAACGGCGATCAGCGGTACTGGGTGCGGGCCCGCCTTGTGGCGGGAAGTTACGGCAAGCCCGCCACCTATGAACTGCAGTCCGGCGGGAGCTATGGCGTCACTCCCGGGAATCTCGCACCCCCGGTCATCAAGGCGCTGTCGTTCACGCCGGCCAGCGCGCCGCCCGCCGAAGCTTCCGTCACGGCCTGCCTGACATACAACGACTTCGCGTATGCCGATCAGAGCGCGGCCGCGGCCGCGGCCCAGCGAGCGACGTTCACCCCGTTCAGCCCGACCGCGGACAACGAGCCCGCCCTGTACCTCGGGTTCGACCGGGCGTTCGCCGCCCGCCCGGTCACGCTCTACCTCCAGGTGGAGCCGCCGCTACCCGAGGAGGTGGGCGCCGACCAGCTCGCCACCGTCGATCCGGCCACGCCCGCCAGGCTCACCTGGGAGTATTCAGGCGCCGGCGGGTGGCAGCCGCTGGGGTCGCTGGACCAGACCCAGGCGCTGAGCGGCCGCGGCGTGGTCGAGTTCATCGGCCCGGCCGACCTGGTTGCCCACACGTGCTTCGGGCAGGACCTGTCATGGCTGCGCCTTCGCTGGCAGCAGGGCACCTTCGCGCTGCCACCCCGGCTGCGGCGGGCCCTGCTCAACACCACCTGGGCAGCGCAGATCACCACTGTCGCAGGCGAGATCCTCGGCTCGAGCAACGGCAACCCGGGCCAGGGGTTCACCGCCGCGCAGGCGCCCATCCAGCCCGGCCAGCAGGTACTCGTCAGCGAACCGGATGTGCCAGCCCCGGCCGACGAGCAGGCGCTGATCGCCGAGGAAGGCGCGGACGCCGTCACCGTGACCCTGGACGCGGCCGGCCAGCCCGACGAGATCTGGGTGCGCTGGCACGCCGTGCCGGACTTCTACGACTCCGGGCCACGGGACCGCCATTACACCGCCGACGCGCTGACCGGCGAGATCCAGTTCGGTGACGGCGCCACCGGGATGATCCCGCCCCAGGGCCAGAACAACATGCGCATCACCTACCGCACGGGCGGCGGCGAGGAAGGCAACCGCGACACCGGCACGATCGTTGAGCTGAAGTCCGGAGTTCCCTACCTGGACAGCGTCACCAACTACGAGCCGGCCGGGGGTGGCGCGCCGATCGAGCCGATCGAGCGGCTGCAGGCACGCGGACCGCGCGTGCTGCGTCACCGCGACCGTGCCGTTGCCGCCCAGGACCTGGAGGACCTGGCCGTCGCCGCGTCCGCCGAGGTGGCCAGATCGGCCGCGATCGTACCGGAGTTCAGTCCCTTCAATCTCTGGCTCGACCCGCAGGCGCCGGTCCCGACCTCCGACCATGCCGCCGCGGACGGCGGCAGAATGGGCGTGATCGTGGTGCCGAACGCCGACACGGCCCGTCCGACGCCGAGCCTGGGCCTGCTCAGCCAGGTCCAGGGGTACCTGCAGGAGCGGTGCCCGCCGACCGCGGATCTGTGGGTCGCCGGGCCTGAATGGATCGCCGTGACGGTCACGGCCACGGTGGTTCCCACCTCGTTCGGGGAAGCCGACGCGGTCCGTGACCGGGTCAGGGCCGCGCTCGAGGCGTTTCTGAACCCGCTAACCGGCGGGCGAGCGGGCCAGGGCTGGGACTTCGGCCGCAAGCCGCACGGATCCGATATCTGCGCGCTGCTGGAAGCGGTCGAAGGAGTCGATCATGTCCGTACCCTGACCGTCGACCTGGAACCCGAGACCGGCGACGTGGACTTCGCCCCGCAGCTTCAGCGCATGCTGCAGCAGCCGCTGACGCAGCCGAACGATCAGCCAGAGCTCGACATCGACCTGCAACGCTGGCTCGACCGCGCCCTGGTCTACTCCGGTGCGCACGTGATCAGCGTCGCCCTGCAATGAGCGAACCGTGAGGACGAGCTGATGTCTATTCCACTGCCGGATCTCGACGACCGCACCTACGCCGATCTGACCGCGCAAGCGCAGGCGCTGATTCCGGCCCTCCAGCCGGCCTGGACCAACTACAACCCGAGCGACCCAGGGATCGTGCTCATCGAGCTGCTGGCCTGGCTGACCGAGATGCTGATATTCCAGGTCAACCAGATACCCGCCGCGAACACCGAGAAGTTCCTCAAGCTGCTCAACGGCCCTGGATGGGTCCGCCCTGGGTCGGCGAGCCTGGAAGATGCCATCCGCCAGACCGTGCTCAGCCTGCGGGAGCGGTACCGCGCAGTCACCTCCGATGACTACGAGTGGCTGGCACTGAATGCCTGGCCGGAGAGCGAAGCGGCGGCCCAGCTCGATAATGTCGGGCAGATCAGGCGCGTGCGGTGCGTGCCCAGGCGCGATCTGTCCGCCACCGACCCGGCCGTGCGCGCCGCCCCGGCACCGGCACACGTAAGCCTCGTGGTGGTGGCCGAACCCGGGACCCAGCCGATGCCGGACCAGCAGCCGGCCGGACTGCTCGCGGCGCTGTGGACGTTCTTCGACGCCCGCCGCACCCTCACCACCCGCCACCATGTGGTGGGTCCTGATTTCCTGCCGATCGAGGTCGCGGCCAACCTGGCCCTGCTGGAAGACTCGCCGCCCGATGAGACGCTTCAGGCCGCACGCCAGGCGCTCACCGAATTCTTCGACCCGCTCACTGGCGGCAGCGACCAGGCCGGCTGGCCGTTCGGCCGGGCTGTGTACGCATCCGAGGTCACCGCCGTGCTGGAAGGGCTCTTGCTGGTGGACTACGTCGAGGACGTCCAGCTGACCGCGCCCGCCAACCCCGACCGGGTGCAGTCCGGGGAGACCGGCGACGCCAGCACCGTGGTCGTGGGCATCGAACTGGACGCTCATGAACTGGTGCGGCTTCAGGCGACAACCCTGGTGGCCTACGACGTCCACGGTAAGCAGTACAGCGAGCCGGCATGACCGATCCCGGTACCAGCCAGCCAGCCGCCCAGCCCGCTGCCAGCAGCTATCTCGGCTACCTCCCGGCGATCTTCCGGCAGGATCCGTTCGCCGGCCGGTTCCTGCTCGCCTTCGAGGCCGTCCTGAGCGGTCTCGGCGCGGAGCCTCCTGGCCTGGAAACCACCATCGGCAACCTCGGGGACTACCTCGACCCCATGACGACCACGGCGGAGTTCCTGCCCTGGCTGGCCGGATGGGTGACGCTCAGCCTGCGCGCCGACTGGGACGAGGCCACCAAGCGGAGCTTCATCCAGCAGATCGTGCCGCTCTACCGCCTGCGCGGCACGCAAACGGGGCTGGAGCGCCTGCTCGAGCTCTACACCGGGCAGCTGCCTGAGATCGACGACGACTTCGAGGATCCGAGCTATTTCTTCCAGGTGCGGCTGAAGCTGACCGAGGCCGACCCTGCGCTGCTGCAGCTCAAGCAGCAGATCGCCCGCGCCATCATCGACCAGGAGAAGCCGGCCCACACCTTCTACGCGCTGCAGGTCGCGGTGCCGACGATGCGGCTGGTGTCCCTGGCGCTGCACCAGGAGACGAACGCGCCGCTGCTGATCCTCGGCCAGAACACCCTGCTAGGGACCAACGAGCCGCAGTCGCTGACGGAAGGACCCTGATGACCGCCAATTACGACCAGCCAGATGTCGTGGAAAAGCGGGCCCGCTTTTTTGATGGGCAATTCCTGCAGGATCAGGATTTCGTCGACGAGCAGATATATCACCTTGACCGGGAGCGCAGGCCGCTCCGCCTGCTGTACGTGGCCGGGATCGCAGACGGGCTTGACGTCACCGCCGGAAGTCCGAACCAGGTCACCGTCGCGCCCGGCACGGCCGTCGACAGCGACGGCCGCCAGCTTGCCCTGGCTCAGGCTACGACGGTTGACCTGCCCGCCGCGAAGTTCAACGACAAGCAGGGCGCTGAGATCTACATCAGTTACTCAGAGAGTGCTGAAGACGAGCAGACAGAGGCGGGCAGCGCGGACTTTACCCGCTGGCTGGAACGCCCGCAGTGCACGGCCCTCGCGCCAGGGGATTCCTATGCCGGGGCGACACCGCCGGTCCTGCTGGCCACGGTGGCGCTCGACAACGCCGGCCGGGTCACGATCGACGAGACCGTCCGCTCCTACTCGGGCGTGCGCCTTCCCGGCCCAAGCGGCGACGCCTCTTCGCTGCGCAGCACCTCCGGCGGCCAGGTCGCCATGGAGGGCTCGCTCACCATCGACGGAAACGTGGGCCTAGGCGCGGCGGCGGCAACGTCGGACCGCCTCACGGTCGAGGGCAACCTGACCTTCACGAACACCACCGCCAGCACGATCTCCAGTGCCGCCCGGCTGCACATCTCGGGCGAGGAGATCCTGTACCTGCTGAACAAGAGCGGGGTCATCGTCGGGAAGGAGTGGGGCGGCACGGGCGGCCTCACCGTCGAGGGCGACCTGGCGGCCGGGGGCGCGGCGTCGGTCACGGGGAACCTCAGCGTCAGCGGCAACGTCGGCCTGGGCGCGGCACCCGCCTCAGCCAGGCTCAGCCTCGAAGGCGACCTGAGCTTCACGAACACCACCGCCAGCACGATCTCCAGTGCCGCCCGGCTGCACATCTCGGGCGAGGAACGCCTGTACCTGCTGAACAAGAGCGGCGTTTTCGTGGGCAAGGAGTGGGGCGGTACCGGCGGCCTCACCGTCGAGGGCGATCTGGCCGCCGGGGGCGCGGCGTCGGTCACGGGGAACCTCAGCGTCAGCGGCGCGGCGTCGGTCACGGGAAACCTTAGCGTCACCGGCAACACCGGCCTCGGCACGGCGAAGCCATCGGCACAGCTCAGCGTTGTGGCGCCTAAGGCCAGCGAGATCACGGGTACTGCGCAGAGCCCGGTACTGCGCACGTCCGCAGGGACATTGGACACGGCCCAGGGTGGCGAACTGCCCCTGAGCAGCACCGGCCTGACCGTCGGCACGAACAGCGTCAGCCTCGGAGTCCGCGCGATCCGCACGGCGAAAGGGTCCGACTGGACGACGTCAGCGCTCGGGCTGGGTATGGACGTCGACAATACCGTCCGCGCTGGCGCGGCCCTGTTCCTGCATGCCAACGGCAACGTCGGCATCGGATCGAGCAGCCCGAACAGCGACCTGCAGATCGGCGATTTCCAGTCCCGGAATAGATACCTGACGTTCAAGGTCAGCGGTGGCAATGCCTACAGCAGCGGGCTGAAGCTGTGGACCTTCGTGGAGAACTTCGGCTATTCCATAGAATTCGACGAACGCAATACCACCGGCAATGGCCTGCACATCAGGACGCACGACACGCTGGTAGCCGGCCAGACGAACGTATACGCGGCGTCAGACGGCACGTCCAGAATTTTCGTCGGCCGGAACGGCAACGTGGGCGTCGGCACCACGGCGCCGACAACGCAACTCAGCGTCGAAGGCGACCTGAGCTTCTTGAACACCACCGCCAGCACCATCTCCAGTGCCGCCCGTCTGCACATCTCCGGCCCGGAGCTGTTGTACCTGCTGAACAAGAGCGGCGTCGTCGTTGGCAAGGAATGGGGCGGCAACGGCAATCTCCTTGTCGAGGGTGCGCTGAGCCAGGCCTCCGACGCGCGGCTCAAGAGAGGCATCAAGCGACTCGAAAGCACTCTCGACAAGCTGGCCGCGATCCGGGGCGTCACTTACATTCCCCGGCAGGTCGGCGAGACCGCCAGCCAGCTGCCGGTCAAACCCGCGATCGGCGTTATCGCTCAGGAAGTCGAAGCCGTCTTTCCTGAGCTTGTGTCCACGATCGAAGGACGCCAGTACAAGGGAGTCGAGTACGGCGGTCTCACCGCCGTGCTCCTGGAAGCGGTGAAGGAACTCAAGGGCGCGCTCGACCCGCTCCTGGACAGGGTCGCGGCGCTTGAAGCACGCGCTTGAGCCGACCAGAGGAGGATGACGCGAAGGTGGAAGTGTACTTGCCGCTGGCCCAGAGGCTGGACCAGCGCCTGACGGCGCTCAGGCAGGAACTCCAAGCCGGCCAGAAGATGCTGGTCGACCTGGACGCCCGGCGGCTCGACGTGCAGCAGACCTTGCTCCGTATCGGCGGCGCCGTCCAGGTCCTGGAAGAGCTGCTGGCGGCGGAACCGGCCGCAGTAAACGGCGCGGCGTCGCCCGCGACAGCGGACACGGTCGGCTCGCTTACCGGCGCTGAATCCGGCTAGCCGAAGAGCCGCAGGCTTGGCGCTCCGTGACTGCGCCGGCCGCCGGGGAGATGATCAGCGCATCTGCTGCACTACAACACCGCCCGGCCGCATCGTTCCCTCGGCCAGCTCCCACCGGCTCCAGCTGACACCCGGCCACCGGAGATCAACCTCGCCGAGTACCGGATCCACCGAAAACAAGTCCTCGGCGGACTCACGCATGAGTACCAGATCGCCGCCTGACGGCCACGCCCTGCTGCGAGAAGGAGCAGGTCACCGCCACGATCGTGTATTCGAGCCCCACAGGTTCTGCAGGGACCGAGACCTGGTCGTCTCCCCGGAACAAGACCGGCAAGCTGGCCACGTCATGCAAGACGACCTCAACTGCTACCAGGGCTCCGACTGGCGGCAAGGCCTTCAACTACGTCCCATAGACCGGGACTACCGTAGTGCCTGGGGCCGTGGCGGGAGGACCTCGGCGCGGGCTCGCCGACAACGCGGAGGGTGAACATGGGCCTGAGAGACCGGATACGAGGCGACGACGGTCACGCCGGCCGGCGCTACCGGATGCAGGAGAAGTTGCTGTCGATCGGTGACGACTACTGGATTGAAGACGAGACCGGTCAGCGGGTCTTCAAGGTCGACGGCAAGGCCGTACGGGTCCGCGACACCTTCGTGCTCAAGGACGCGTCGGGCAGCGAGGTCGCGAAGATCCAAGAACGCAAGCTGAGCGTGCGCGACAAGATGAAGATCGAGATGGGCGGCCGCAGCGCGACTATCCACAAGGCCATGGCGGGGATCCGCGACCGCTACAAGATCGACATAGAGGGCGGGCCTGACCTGAGTGCCCACGGAAACGTCGTCGACCACGAATACAAGATCGAGCAAGACGGCGACACGGTCGCAACTGTCTCGAAAAGCTGGTTCCGGGTCCGTGACACCTACGGCGTCGAGATTGCGCCGGACCAAGATGATGCGCTCATCCTCGCGGTCACAGTCTGCATGGACTCGATGGCGCGCGGATAGCCGCCCGACCTCATTCCACGGACTGACAAGCCGGGGTGGCCGACCCGGCCGTGAACAGATCGAGGACGCTGGCAGTGCCTGGCGATCGCTTACTCCGTGACAGACACAACTCCAGATCGGTGGGCTGCGCTTGTCGGCGGACCTGCCTCATGTCGCGTTTTGCTTGCTCCGGGGGACTGTGGATCTTCCGGTCCTTCGAGCCCTGGCCGGATCGGCCGGCAGTCCGGTGCATCGGTCAGGCCGGGGGTGACGTCGCTGGCCGGTGGCGTCAGCGGGCCGGGGCGGCCGGGGGGGCTGTCAGAGCGTGTGCACCGGGTGTGCGGGTCGGCCGTGTCGGCGTGCACTGCCGGGCGCCGCGCAGGCGACGGGGTGGCGATGAACTCACCCAGCGTCGCTGACCTCCGCGCGAGATCAGAGGCCAGGGTTTCGCAGGCCGGCGGGCCATTGCCTCATGTCCGGCATTCGGTGTCGGCGGCCGGCGACGGTTGGGGCTGTCAGCCGATGCCCTGGCGTGGACGTGCGGGCGGTTTCGATGTGGGGAGCATGCGGCGGAAAGCCAGGCACGAAGGCCAGGCCGGTGCTGTTAATGGCGTGCCGGCCGGGCTGTTCGTCAGTCTAGGTTGATGCTGGTCAACCGGTGGGTTGAGGTGCTGGTCAACCCGGATGCCCGTCTGTGGGCTGACGCCCGGAAGGCTGTCGGGCGGCAGGCTCGGGGTCATGAATACGACTTCTGCTTACATCATCAACGCGATCCTCGTCCTGCTGGTTGTCCGCCAGGTCCGCGAGCGCCGGCTGGACCTGCGTAGCCTGGGCGTCCCGGTGCTGGTGGTCGGTGCTGCCGCTGTCCTGTTCCTGCATTCGGTGCCGGCCGGGGGCAACGACTTACCGCTGGAGCTGATCTGTGTGTCGGCCGGGGCGGTCATGGGCGGCCTGGCCGGGCTGGCCACGTATCTGCGTCGCGGCGGTGACGGCCGGGTGCTGGGCCGGGCGGGCTGGCTGGCCGCCGGTCTGTGGATCACCGGGGTGGGTGCCCGGATGGCGTTCGTGTTCGCTGCCACCCACGGGGCTGGGCCGGCGATCGGCCGGTTCAGTGTCGCGCATCAGATCACCGGCGCGCAGGCATGGGCCGCGGCGCTGGTGATGATGGCGCTGGCCGATGTGCTGACCCGGCTGGTCGTGCTGTTTGTGCGCGGCCGCCGGATGACGGCCGGGGCAGCCGCGCTGCCCGCGCCGGTCCGCGCTGGTACCCATGTCTGATCTGTCTTCGGCGCCCGCCGCGGGCCAGACTGTGACCATGAGGTCACGGCTGGCAGCGGCGGGCCTTACGCGTGGCCCGGCGGATCCCGCGCAGCCGCCGCCCGCGGCGGGCGCCGGGGAGGCTTCGGCGCGGGTGGCGCAGGCGTGGTCGCGCGCCGGTGAGCGCCGGTACCGTCAGCGCCAGATGCTGCGCCCGCTGGGCTGGGCTTTCATCGCGGTCGTGGTGGTCGCCGGTCTCAACAGTCATCCTGCGGCGGGCCTGGCCGGGATCCGGCTGGCCATCACGGCGCCATCGCCGTATATGTCGGGGCAGCAGTCGTGGGCCTGACACCTGGCTGGGGTGAGCGCGGCCTGGCGGCTCAGGCAGTGGTGATCGGCCTGGTGGGAGCGGGCGGGGTGGCGCTGGCCGCGTTGCAGCCGCATGGTGCGGCCGGGCTGGCGGCCTCGCTGGGGGTGTGGATCGCCGCGGTCCGCCTGCCGGGCCTGCCCGCGGCCGCCGCCGGGGGCGCGATCACGGTGGCCCTGGCCGCCGCGATCGCGCTGACCCAGCACCCGGCGGCCCAGCCGGTGATCGCTGCTGTGCTGCTGTGCTTGCTGCTGGGAGTGACCGGGCGGTTCATCCGCCGCGGCCGGGAAAGCCAGGACCAGGCAGAGTTCCTGCTGGCCGAGTTGCAGGACGCCCGCGAGGGCGAGGCGGCCGCGGTGGCGCTTGCTGAGCGCAGCCGGATCGCCGGTGAGCTGCATGACGTGCTCGCCCACGCGCTGTCCGGGCTGGCGATCCAGCTGCAGGGCGCGCGTAAGCTCGCCGAAGCCGAGCCGGCCAGCCCGGGGCTGCGGGCTGCGATCGGGCGGTCGGCGGAACTGGCCCGGGAAGGGCTCGCGGACGCCCGGCAGGCCGTCGGCGCGCTGCGCGGCGGCCGGCTGCCCACCGTCGGCCAGCTCGGCGTCCTGGTGGCGGACTTCCGCCGCGACACCGGGACCAGCGTCAGCCTGCTGACCGAGGGAACGCCACGGCAGCTGCCCGCGGAAGCGGAGCTGGCGCTGTACCGCGGGGCGCAGGAGGCCCTGACCAACATCGCCCGGTACGCGCCCGGCGCGGCCGCCACGGTCACCGTGCGCTACGCCCCTGATCGCACCGTCCTGACCGTGCAGGACACGCAGCCGCCCGGGACATGCGCGGAGAACGGCTCCGCGGCTGGCGGCGGCGTGCTGGCCGGCGCGGGCGGCGGGCACGGGCTGACCGCCATGCGTGAGCGGGCCACCCGGGCCGGAGGCACCGCGCGGGCCGGTCCCGCCCCGGGCGGGTGGCTCGTCGAGGTGGAGATCCCGGCGTGACGGCATCCGGGCAGCGGCCCAGTATCCGCGTCCTGATCGCCGATGATCAGCGGGTGGTCCGCGACGGGCTGAGCATGCTGGTCGCGCTCATCGACGGCGTCGAGGTCGTCGGGACGGCCAGCGACGGCAGTGAGGCGCTCGCGCTGGCCCAAGCACACCACCCCGATGTGGTCCTGATGGACCTGCGGATGCCAGGCACCGATGGCATCACCGCGACCGGGCAACTCCGCCAGCGCATCCCGGCCACCCGGGTCCTGGTGCTGACCACCTACGCCGACGACGCCACCATCGTCCCCGCGCTGCGCGCCGGCGCGCTCGGCTACCTCACCAAGGACGCCAGCGCGGAGCAGATCGAAGCGGCGATCCGCGCCGTCCACGCCGGGCAGACCCACCTGGACCCCGCCGTCCAGGAACACCTCGTCGCCGCGGTCACCAGCCGCCCGCCGGACCCTCCCGAAGGCGGCATCCCCACCCGGCAGCTTCCCGCCGGGCTCACCACCCGCGAAGCCGAGGTCCTGGCCCTGCTCGCCGCCGGTCTCAGCAACGCCGAGATCGCCCAGCGCCTGTTCGTCAGCCACGCCACCGTGAAAACCCACATCAACCGGATCTTCGCCAAGACCGGCGCCCGCGACCGCGCCCAAGCCGTCCGGTACGCCTACCAGACCGGACTGGCCAGCCCAGCCACCTGACAACCAGGATCAGGCCGCCACTCAGCTGTCCCAATTCGCCGATCCCCGAGCACCAGAAGGGCCGCAGGTGGTGGTGCTGCGCGGCCGGGGCGGGGCGGGGCGGGAAGACCAGCGTGGCGCTGGAACGTTGCAGCTGCGGAGCCGCGTCTGGCCAGGGGCGTCCCGCAAGGCCCGCCCGGTGAAGGTTCCCGCGGTGATCCAGTCAGCGCCGGCCGGGCAGCAGGTCACCGTCGTGATCAGCGACCCGGGAGACATGCGCCTGGTGGCCGGGGACAGGCTAATCACCGCCGTCGCGACCTGAATTGTGGCCCGGGCGTGTGCCACGGACCCGGCCTTCAGGCGTTCGGACAGTGGCGATCAAAGAGGCAGCGGACAGCCAAGTGGACAGCCAACATCCAGCGCCCGGCAGGCACCCACGGGCACGCCGGTGCACTAGATGAGTGAGTCCTATTGATCTTCAGTGGTCGTAGGCAATGAGGGAGCGCTTGACTGGTGCGCCGACGCGCCAGTTATGCCAGATCGCGGCGGCGAGGACGACCAGCCGGGCGGCGACGCGGGCATAGACGCCGGCGAGAGTGCGTCCGCCGTGCTGTTCGAGCGTGAGCTGGCCCTTGAGGGTGTCGAAGATCGCCTCGATCCACTGGCGGCAGCGGGCGAGCTTGCCGAACCGGGCGGGCTCGTCTTTGCGGTCGGGGCGGATCAGGAGCGCGTGAAGCTCGCCGGTGATGAGGGCCTCAAAGTCCTTTCCGGCGAAGCCCTTGTCGCCGAGGATGACCTGCCCGGAGCGGATCAGGTCGTGGTCGCGTTCCAGCAGGGCGCGGGCGACCTCGCGCTCGCCGAGTCCGGGGTGGGCCAGTCGCCAGATGACCGGCATGCCATCGGCGGCGGTGATCAAGTAGAGGCGGAGCCCCCAGAAGAACCGGGAGTGGCTGGCGCAGTACCCGCAGCCGGCGTGCCCGGCCAGGTCCGAGCGCTTCACGGTTTCCCTGCTGGCGGCCCACGGCAGCGGGGTGGAGTCGACCAGGCGCAGCAGGTCATGCCAGGAGGCGGTGTCGCGGGCCAGTTCGGTGATCACCGCGGCCAGCAGCCCGCCGCAGGCCCGTAGCCGCTTGCCGTAACCGGACTGGCCGGGCAGCTGGGGAACATCCCGGTCAGGTTCTGGCGGGCGTACCGGATCCAGCGCCGCTCGCTGGCGATGCCCAGCAGCTGCTGGGCCACCGCGACGCAGGCCAGCTCGGCGTCGGACAGCGCGGGGTGCTCTGCCGAATCAGCAGACCGTCTTTACAAGAAAGAACTCATCGACCGGGACGTCCGTGGGATGGCGTCAGGGATATCACCTTCGCCACTATGGAATGGGTCGCCTGGTACAACAACTAGCGACCTCACTCCGCCTGCGGCTATATTCCACCGAAAGAATTCGAGGCAGGCTATACCACCCAGCATGATGCGCTGGCAGCATAGCTGCATTCGGTAAGCAAAGGGCCTCCAAATTTCCCGGGGCGGTCCAGATGCTGGTGGGTAATAGACATCCCGAACGGGAGGGCGATCACCACGCTGAGTGTGGTGATCGACTAGACCAGGATTCGAGTATTCGAGCGGCACAAGTTCGGTCGGCGGGTCTATGACGTTTTGCTGAGCTGGGACACGCGTCCGCGGGAAACGCCTAGGATCGCGGCGGTATCCGACACGGACAGCCCGGCCGCCCGCAGGTCTGCTGCGAGCGCACGGTAGGAGTTCCGTGCTTCCTGCTGCTGCCGGTCCGCTGCGACGAGCAGTTCGCGGACGGTCGTCACCTTGCGGTCGAGTTCGCCGAGGTCGGGTGTGATGACGACGTTGTCGCCGCTGACGTCCTTGTCGGTGAGTGTCTCGATGTAGTCGCGGACCATCTGCTCGGCGGTGTCGAGTGTGCGGGATTGAGTCACGCCGACGCCGTCGATGTGCAGTTCCCAGCCGTGCTTCCACCGCTTCGCGGTGACGTTGTACGTGTTCCTGTCGGCGATGGTAGTGGTCATCCTTCCGGTCATGATCTTCTCCCTCTCCTTTTCTGTGGCTTCCGGCTATGTACCGTTGTCGGCACGATCACTGAAGCCACCCGGCGGGGAGGCAGGCGAGCTTAGTGATCGTGTCGGCGACTACGCCAGCTGAGACGTTCCTCGCCTGCGTTACGACTGCAACGTGCTTGCCGCAGGATGACGGGCAGTACCACTTAATGTGGTCGCCTTTGCCCTGCTTCCATGTGCAGCCGTTGGCCAGGAGCATCCGCTCGACGTCCCTGTACTTCATAGCTTTCGCCATACAGATAGTTTAGCAGGCCTAGACAGCTAATATCTAGCTATGGTGAACACGGGGCGGCTGCGTGAGCTAACGTCCGTGACTCCAGTCTGGGCCAAACTTGCCAAGGCGCCGCGCCGGATCGTCTCGTTCGTGACCGCGAGCTTGTTCTGATGCGGACGTCGTGAGACGGTGACCTGCGCAGATGGACAGCGGTGGACGTGTTGCCACTGCATGGCATGCAAGAGGTCTGGGGTTCGAATCCCCATAGCTCCACTCGTTTTCCCAGGTCAAGGCCTAGTTTTAAGATCATCTAGAGTGCTCCAAGATTGCTTGACCGTCATCTGACCGTCGCGGCGGACATGCCCGGCTGGCACTGAGCCTCACGGACTGACTCAAGATGGCACGCCGGAGGCGGATGACCGCCGCGTGTGTTGAACAGGATGACTGGAGCTGCCCCGGCCCTCGGGCTGGGTGGAGGAGTAGGGCAAGCGACGGGAGCGCGGTGAAATACGAGACGTCGCCGAGGCTTACCGTGACCCGGACAAGGCGGGCGGCCGACTGGCGCTGACCGGCCGTCTCGCCGGCCTGCTGGCGGCGACCCCGGCCGGGCTGCTGCCCACGGTCTGCTAACTGTGCCAGGGCCTGATCGCGCCGGAGTTCGCCGGGGTGGACCTGGGTCTGGCCGAGAAGCTGGCCGTCCGCGCGGTCGCCACCGATGTCGGCGCGCTGGCCCCGAGCAGGTGGCCGCGAGCGTGCAAGAGACCGGCGACCTGGGTGCTAGGCACCGTATGAGCGCCAGGTCAGCCTCGCGTGAGCTGAGCGCTGCCGCGCATTGGCCCAGACGCAGCAACCAGCTCTGGCGTTGTGCCGACGTGGGTTCCACAAGCGGCTCAGCCTGCCCGCGATGTCCGGGACCTGTGCGCTCTATACGACATGACAGGCCAGGCCTAGGCAGACGTGCGGGGTTCCAGAACTGTGCCACCGGTCTTGAGCTGGGCTTTCAGGCGGCCCGCTCGTATTCGTTGTGGAGGCCACCGAGGACGGGCCGGCGCTTGATCCGCTGCTGGGAGAGGTCGGCGACGGGGTGGTCTGGCCGGGGCGGGCGGAGCTGGCGGCTGCGATGGGGTCGTCGTCCGTTGTAATGGGCCTCGTACTCGGCCAGGACGGTGCGCAGCTGTCGCTCGCTGAGGATAAGTATCTGGTCGGTGACCTCAGTCCGGGCGGTGAGCACGAATCGCTCCGCATCGGAATTCGCCTGAGGGCTGCGCGGCGGGATCTTGATCGGTTCGATGCCGGCGCTGGCTAGGATCGCATCGAAAGATGCGCAGAACCGCCCGGCCCGGTCGCTGATCAGGAACCGGAAGTCGGCTGTTCGGTCGCCGAGGTCCATCAGGAGATTCCGGATCTGCTGCACTGTCCACGGTCCGTCTGGGTTCGTGGTCACGCCGAGGAGATGCACGTAACGGGAGCCGGCCTCGATGACGAAGAAGCAGTACAGGCGCCGGAGGGTCATCGCGCAATCGATGTGAAAGAAGTCAACGGCAAGCATCGTCGCGGCCTGGGCATGCAGGAACTGCCGCCACGTTGTATCGGTGTGCCGCTTCGGCGCCGGAGGGATCCGCAAAGCCTTGAAGACCCGGCGGATCGTGGACGCGCCGACCCGGTAGCCGAGCTTCAGCAGCTCGCCCTGGATTCTCTTGTACCCCCAGCTGCTGTTCTCGGTGGCGAGCCGCTCGATGAGCGTGGTGATCTCGGTGCTGACCGGCGGTCGTCCCGTGCCGTTCGGGTAGGTCCACTTTTTCCGGACCAGGCGGCGGTGCCACCGCAGGACGGTGCCGGGCGTGACCAGCCGGTGCGCACGCAGCGTTCTGGGCAGGAGCCGGATCAGCACGGCCAGTACTGCCCGGTCGGCCCAGTCCAGCCGGGGCCGCGGCCGGGTGCGGCGTAGCACGGCGACCTCGTGCCGCAGTACCAGCAGCTCGGCGTTCTTGGACGCCGTCGAGCGGCTGAGCAGGACCAGCCAGCTGCAGAGCCGGACGAAGACCAGGTAGAGCAGGCCAAGAGACACGGCTGATCATCATGCCCCATGGCTACACCTCGCCTGTCGCCCCAGGTCACAGGAATAGACCGAGTTTTGGAACCCGACAAGGCCAGCGCCGCGACGTGGTTGCAGGTGCCTGCGTTCCGCTGTGGCCGAGGTGCTGCAAGGAGGTTCGCCCGCCATGCTGGGATCATGAGCGACCCGCACTCCCATGCCAGCGGACCGGACCAGGATCACGGGCATGGGCACGATCACCAGCCTGACTCGGGGCTGGCGGCCTGGTTACGGCAGCTGCTGCGCCCGCATTCCCACGAGCCAGCCGACCAGGTCGACGCGGCCCTGGAAGCCAGCGCGGCTGGCATGCGGACGCTGTGGATCTCGCTGGCGGTGCTGGGTGCCACCGCGCTGATCCAGGCCGCCGTCACCGCGTTGTCCGGCTCTGTGGCGCTGCTCGGCGACACCTTGCACAACGCCGCGGACGCGCTGACCGCCGTGCCGCTCGGCGTCGCGTTCGTCGTCGGCCGGCGCCCGCCGACCCGCCGTTACACATACGGGTACGGCCGCGCGGAAGACCTCGCCGGGATCGCGATCGTGGCGACCATCGCCGGATCCTCGGCGCTGGCCGCCTACGAGACGATCAATCGGCTGATGCACCCCCGGCATGTCTCTGACCTGATCGCGGTGGCCGCCGCGGCGCTGATCGGGTTCGCCGGCAACGAGCTGGTCGCCATCTACCGCATCCGCACCGGCCAGAAGATCGGCTCGGCGGCGCTGGTCGCCGACGGGCTGCATGCCCGCACCGACGGGCTCACCTCGCTGGCCGTGCTGCTGGGCGCGGGCGGCGTGGCGCTGGGCTGGGACTGGGCCGACCCGGTCGCCGGGCTGCTCATTACCGTGGCGATCCTGGCCGTCTTGCGGCAGGCCGCCCGGGAGATCTACCGGCGGTTGATGGACGCCGTCGATCCCGGACTCGTCGGCCGGGCCGAGCAGGCCCTGCGCGCTACTGCCGGGGTGCTGGATACAGGGCAGGTCCGGATGCGCTGGATCGGGCATAAGATCCGCGCGGAATGCGAGGTCATCGTCGCCCCGGACATCACAGCCGTCCAGGCCCACCAGGTGGCCGTCGCCGCCGAGCACGCCCTGCTGCATGCCATCCCGCGGCTGGCCGCCGCGCTCGTTCACGCCGACCCCCAGCCCGACGGCGGCGCGGACCCCCACCAGATCCTTGCCGCCCACCGGCAGGCATCCGCGCCCGCCCGCGCCCCCGGCGACCCTCGGTAACTAGCGGAGGCCGGGCACACCGGGCTTCGGCGCGGTCGTCGAGCTTGTCTATCTGTCAGCCTCGGGCAGCTGTGGTCGCATCGCCCGTGAGTGCCGGTGGCGGGCGGCCGAGCGCCCGCCGGCCGGGGCGGCCACGAGGGCGGGCAGCACCCAGTAGGCGGCGGCGGGCAGCCGGTCACACAGACTGGACATGCGACACGCCACGGGCACCGACCACGATCGGCTCGGCGTCAAGCTTCCCAGCCTCGTCGCAGATCGCTCGCCAGCCCTCGCCTTTCGCGACACTGCCCCGAACCTCAAATCCGGCTGTGCGCGCGAGCGCTGCACCCCGGTCTGACGTCTCGCGAGCCACCTGGTGGGCGATCTCATCGAGGCCGAGTCCCTTCGAAGCTAGCTTCGACAGGGGGGCGGTGAGAATCGTGGCTGGGTCATATGGCACCCACAGCGCCGCGGCTCCCATACGGTGAGCACCACTGCAGCGCGCGGACCCAGTAGCTCGCCCGCCTTCGCGATCGCAGTAGCAGCATCGTCCGACCCGTCGAAGCACAAGAGCACCGGGTGCGCGTCTTTCGCTCTCTGCCCGAAGCCGTCGAATGCCGTGTGTTCTTCGTCGGTGAGGACGGAGATGCTGGCTTCCAGCAGCGCGTTGAGGAAGGCTTCCAGCCGGCCGCGGGCGGCTTCGGCCTGGGCTGGGGTCATCGGCGTGGTGCGGGCTTTGAGGTCCTGGCCGGTCAGGCGGCGGTTTTTCGGCAGCGGCGAGGGGTCCATGACCGAGCCGATGGCGGCGAAGCAATAGCGAACCCTGCGGTAGGCGGCCTTGTAGGCCTGCTCGGTGGCGGCGGTGCCGGGGACGCCGAGCAGCGCCCGGGAGGAGGGGCTCAGCTGCTGGAACAGGATCCGGGTGGCCTCGGTCAGGAACAGCGGCCGGTCATCGAGCGCCAGGCAGAGCAGCGCGGTGAGCACGGCGCGGACGGGCAGCGGGCGGGGCCGGCCGGTGTCGTGGGCCAGCGCGGCCTCCAGGACGGGGCCTGGCCGGAGCGGTCGGTGAGCTTGGCGGCGAAGGTGACCATCTGGTCGCTGACCCCGCCGCCAGGGGCGGCAGGGCCAGCCCGGCGCCGCTCACCGGGTGCGCTCCGCGCGCTGGCGGGCCCGCAGGGCGCCCTTGGAGCAGCTGATCCCCGGCACGTGCCGGGCATAGCGGGCCAGCGACCCGGCCTCGGCGATCCCGGTGATGGCCAGCAGCACGCCGACCGGGGTGCCCGCGGCCAGCCGCGGGCACCCCGCTGCCAGCGGGCCGGCTGCCACTGCCACGCCAGCCCGGCCATCCTGCACGGCCCCTACCCCACCTGGACCCGCAAAGCCGGCGCCCGCTCCATCACCAAGACCCTCACCCCCGAAGACGCCGAACGGCTACGCCCCTACTTCGCCGCGCACCGCCGGCTGCGCCAGCTCATCACCGAACTCGAAGCCGTCTCCATCGAACTCGCCGAACAGCCCCCAGCACCCAAAACGCCGGGAGATCAGCGCGCTTAAGCCGGGACCAGCCCCCGGTGAACATCCCGTAACCGCTGATCAGCAGGGTTCTGTGTCGTTAGCCCACACCAGGTCACAGTCAATTTTCGAACAGCTCCCGTCGCTTGCTACCCGCCCGGGTAGCACATTGGGTAGCAGAAGTCGGCCAGCAGGCATCCAGATCGGTGTTCCTTGGGCGCGGTTGTGGCGGCCGAAATCGGGTCGCTTTTGCCGGGTTTGCCGGAGCGCGGCGGGTCGTACACCGGCCTTCGCGGTGGGGCTGTGGAGTCGCTCAGCTGAGGCTTAGGCGTCGCTCGCGATGAGCACGCGGTGTCACCTCTTTGAAGTTGGCCGAGACCTTGAAACCGCGCTTTCCCTGGCGGCTTGACACGGCAGGAACTTGACCGCTGCCAGGCCAGATGGGAAGCATTGCCCGAGTCGGTGCGGCGGGAACCGCGCCTGGCGGACGTGGCGGCGCCAGGCCTGGGCCCGCGCGGCCGGCAGTCGCGGGCTGGGGCAGCAGCCGAGGCCGGTTCAGGTCCGGCCGATGCCGAGGAGGCGGGGGCACGCGTCCTGCGGGACCTGGCTGCCGGACCGTCTCACATCAGCGCCGTCCGGGCAGGGCTGAAGCCCGGCGATTTTTCCCGGGCCGTGCATGGCGAGCTGTATGAGGTCATGTGCGACCTGGCCGATGCCGGGCAGCCAGTCCACCCGGTCATTATGAGCTGGGCCGCGTCGCAGCGCGGGATCGAGGCCGACGCCGCTGACCTGGCCAGCGGCCTCGCGGTGTTCGCCGTGGCTAGGCGCCCGGGAGATATACCGGCGCGGGCTTCTCGCCCAGATAGGCAGGTAGGGCGGGACATTCAGGCGCCCAATGGCTAGTTCTGTGCTCAGCCAGTGAATGGCTTCACCGCATCGAGCTCCACCAGCGCCGCGGAGTCGGCGAGCAGGGCTGGCCTGCCCCGATGGGCCTGGACGACGAGCGGATCGACGACCCCGGCTACCGGCCGCGCACGCGATGGCGCCCGGCAACCGGGACCGGGGTGGCCTGGTCGGCCCGCGAAGCGGACTCGCCAGACCGGCTGGTACAGCACCACGACCCGGAACAGGGCCAAGGGCTGGAAGCAGCGTCATGACCGCGGGCGATGACCGGCGATGCTAGCTCTCAGTCGCAGTGGTCCTGGCTGGCCGGATTGGCCCGGCCACATTCGTGAAGTCGGCAGGAGAAGGCCGAGCGCACTATGAACCTCCTGCTTCCCGGCCAAGAGGTGATGCCCTGCGCGTTCGAGCGCTTTGCACTGCTTCCCGTGCTTCCCCGGAGCAGACGGTGCCAGGTGCTCCCGCTGACAGTGGCCAGTACGTCATCCAGGTCCGGTGCCGGATCGGTACTCACCAACAGCACCCGCCTGCCTCCTCGGCAAGCGCCACCGCCGTCGCTGCGGCCAAGGTGGTCTTGCCGACCCGTGCAGAGCAGAAAGCGGTTCGGCTCCCTCATCCAGTCGAACGGCTCCTGTACAGCGGTTCGCGGCGCGCTTGGGGAACTCACCCTTCGAGCGTAGACCGCGCATGTCAGCGCGCGATCAGGTCGCCGCGATCGAACGGTTCAAACGCCGCCGACGCACCCCGCCGGCCGTGGCCGGGTTCGATCTGACGTTCACCGTGCCGAAGTCGTTCAGCATGCTGTGGGCGCTGGCCCGCCCGCAGGTCCAGACCGCGATCACCCGAGGCGCAGGCCGGCGCCCGGCCAGGGCGGCGGCGCGCGGCGCGGTCAGCTCGCCAGGTGTGTCCCGGTGGGGCCGGTGACCTGCTGGAGCATGGTGCGGGCGAGTTGCCGGATCTGGGCTGGCAGGGGTACGTAGAGGTTCGCGGCGGCGTAGGCCTGGCCGTCGTGGGTGAGCCAGTCCAGCATGGTGACCAGGGCCTGCCCGGTGGCCTGGCTGGGCTGGCGGGTGTAGATCAGCGCCCAGCTGTAGCCGCTGATCGGGTAGCTGCTGGCGCCGGGCTGGTTGACGATCGAGAAGTCGGTCGGCGTGATGCGGGGTTTCCGGGCGGCGGCGGCGGCGATGGTCTGGGTGGACGGGAGGACGTAGTTCCCGGCCTGGTTGCGGATGGCGGCGAACGGCAGGACCAGGCCCTGGGAATAGGCTTGCTCGACGTATCCGATGGAGAAGGGGGCGCGGAACACCGTGGAGGTCACGCCGCTGTTGCCTTCGGCCCCCTCCCCGGCCGGCCACCTGAGCGTCTTGCCGGTGCCGACCTTGGCCGACCAGGTGGGGTCGACGCTGGACAGGTAGTTGCTGAAGATGTAGGTGGTACCGCTGCCGTCGGAGCGGTGCACGACGGCGATCGACGCGGCCGGGAGGACGATACCCGGGTTCAGGGCGGTGATGGCCGGGTCGTTCCAGTGAGTGATCTGCCCGAGGAAGATGCGGGCGAGGACGGGGCCGGTGAGGTGCAGCCGGACGCCCGCCGGGAGGTCCAGGTTGTAGGCCACGCCTTCGGCGCCCAGCGCGTCGGGCACCTGGGTGACCGGGCCTCCTTTGGCGGCTGCTAGCTCGGCGGCGTTCATGGGCACGTCGGAGGCGCCGAAGCTGACCTGCCGGGCGCTGATCGCGGCGATGCCCGCGCTGCTGCCCACGGGGGAATAGTCCACGGTGACCGCAGGGTGCTGCTGATGGTATCTGGCGAAGGCCAGGGCGAAGAACGGGGCGACGTACGTCGAACCCGCCCCGGTGAGGGTGCCCGGCCCGCGGCTGGCGCTGGTCGCGGTGCTCGTGGCAGGCGTGGTAGTCGTGCTGCTGCACGCGCCGAGGGCGAGGACGATGATCGCGGCAGCGGCCGCCCTGATGGCCGGGTGCCTTGTGTGGCATGGCTGAGAGCCGGGCCCTCTGTTGTGCCCTGACATGGTTGTTCCTCTGCTTGAAGATCCGGGGCGGGTTTAGCGCCGCTGGGTGGCCCGGGTCCAGGCCTGGGCGCCGATCTGGATCGCTTCCCAGGGGCTGCCGAGCGGCGGGGTGTAGGACAGGTCGAGGTCGCTGATTGCGTCGATGGTCATGCCGTGGAAGATCGCGGTGGCGGCGATGTCGATGCGCTTGGCGATCTCGGCGTGCCGGTGCCCGAACAGCTGCACGCCCAGGAGCTGCCCGCTGCCGCGGTCGCCGGTGAACCGCATCGTGATGCGGTGGCTGCCGGGATAGTAGGCCTTGTGGTCGTCGGCCTCGGATCCGACGGTGACCGGGTCGAACCCGGCGGCGGCAGCTTCGTGGTCGCGCAGCCCGGTGCGCGCGGCGGCCTGGTCAAAGATCTTCACCACCTGGGTGCCCAGGCTTCCCGCGAACTCCCGGTGCCCGCCGAGGGCGTTCTCCCCGGCAACCCGGCCCTGCTTGTGCGCGGTGGTGCCGAGCGGCAGGTAGGTCTCGCCGAGCAGCCTGTGGTGGGTGACCACGCAGTCCCCGGCGGCGTATACGTCGGGGAGATTGGTCCGCATGCCGCGGTCCACGGCGATCGCGCCCCTGGCCCCCAGCGCCGCCCCGGCGCCGGCAGCCAGGGTGGTGTCGGGGCGGACCCCCACGACGACCAGGACCATGTCAGCCTGCCGGGTCACCGCCGTGCCGTCAGCGGCGGTGGCCTCCACCTGGAGCCCTCCTGCCTCGCCGCCCGTGCGGGTGATCTGCCGGACCGTGGTGCCGGTCAGGACCTGAACGCCGCGGCCGGCGAGCTGGGCGTGGACGAGATGGCCGAGCGCGGGATCGACGGTGGGCAGCACCTCGGGCAGCTGTTCCATCTGGATGACGTGCAGGCCGCGGATGGTCAGGGCGTCGGCCATCTCCAGGCCGATGTACCCGGCGCCGACGATCACCGCGGTGCCCGGTGTCTTCTCCTCGAGGGTGCGCACGACGGCGAACGTGTCGCCCATCGAGTGCAGCAGATGCACGCCATCATCGGGGCCCAGCGCCTCCAGGCCGCCGATCGGCGGGCGGACCGGCACCGCGCCGGTACCGATGACGAGCTTGTCGTAAGCGAGCAGCTCCTCATGCCCCCCGGGGCCGGTGACGAGGAGCTTACGGCCAGAGACATCGATCCGGCGGGCGGTGGTGTCCAGCCGGAGGTTCATCCCGGTGGCTTCCAGGTCAGCGGTGGTGCGGTGGGCGAGGTTACGCCAGTGCGTCACCTCCCCGGAGACGTAGTAGGGGATGCCGCAGATCGAGAAGTTCGGGTAGGCGTCCGCGACGACCACGCTGACCTCGGCGCCGGGGTCGAGCTCGCGGGCCCGCAGCGCGGCGCTGATCCCCGCGTCGCTGCCGCCGATCATGACCAGCTGCATGGCTGGATCCCTCCGGGTCGTGCGGTCAACGGGACGGGTCGTGGCCGGGCAGCGGTCCGGCAGCCGCCGTGGCGCCGCCGGGCAGCGCGTGAGCCTGCGCCGCCCCAGCCTGGCTGGCGTGGTGGGGGAAGAGGATGTCGGAGGCCTGCGCCGGGGTCAGGCGGGGATACAGGGCCCGGATCACCACTACGGCGAGGGCGCCGCCGATGATCTGGGCGGCGATGAACGCCGGCACCGAGGACGGCGCGATACCCGCGAAGGTAGCCGAGAACATCCGGCCGACGGTGATCGCCGGGTTGGCGAAGCTGGTCGAGGACGTGAAGAAGTACGCCGCCCCGATATACGCGCCCACAGCCGCGGGAGCGGACCGGCTGCGGTCAGAGCGGGCCAGCGCGAAGATCACCAGGATCAGCCCGAGGGTGGCGATCACCTCAGACAGGAAATGGGCGGGCGTCGCCCGGTGCTTCGCCGAGATGCTGACCGCCGCCTGGGCGAACATCAGGTTCGCCACCACCGCACCGCCAATGCATCCGGCCACCTGAGCGGGCAGGTAGGCGGCCGCTTCGCGCCAGCTCAGCCCGCCGAATGCCGCATCGGCGAAGGACACCACCGGGTTGAAATGGCCGCCCGACACCGGCCCGAACATCAGGATGACGGCGAACAGGCCGGCCGCCGTCGCCGCCGCGTTCTCCAGCAGCTCCAGCCCGGTGGCACCCGGGGACAGGTGCTGCGCGGCGATGCCCGAGCCGATCACGATCGCGGCCAGGAAGCCGCTGCCGAGGAACTCGGCAGCCAGCCGGCGCCACAGCGCGACAGGTTCCGGTGGCGGTGTCCTGGTCACAGCGCCCATCTTGACGGAGAAAAATATCTCAGTCAAGATTGAGTCAATGAATACTGAGCAAATGGCTGGCGTGACAGCCCGGGCCGCGGTGCATGCGGCGCTGGCCGACCCGGCCCGGCTGCTGATCACCGACACCCTCGCCGTCGGCGACGTCTCCCCGTCAGATCTGGCGGCCATGCTCGCGATGCCGTCCAACCTGCTCGCCCACCATCTGCACGTGCTCGAGCAGGCCGGATTGCTCACGCGCCGCCGTTCCGAAGGGGACCGCCGCCGCAGTTACCTGCGTCTGGTGCCGGGCGCGCTCGATTCGCTCCACCGCCCGCCGTCGCGCCGGGCGCGGCGGGTGCTGTTCGTGTGCACCGCTAACTCGGCGCGATCGCATCTGGCGGCCGCGCTGTGGCGCCGGGCCAGTAAGGTCCCGGCGGCATCAGCCGGAACCCATCCCGCCGCGGCGATCGCGGCGGGCGCGATCGCCGCAGCGGGGCGTCATCACTTGCCGCTGCGCCGCCAGCAGCCGCGGCATATCAGCCGGGTACGCCAGGACGGCGACCTCATCGTCACGGTGTGCGACCGGGCCCGCGAGGAACTCGGCCCGCTGGCGGCAGTGCACTGGTCAGTCCCCGACCCGATGCCAGCCGGCGACCCCGGCAGCTTCGACGTGTCCCTGGCTGAGCTGGGTCATCGCATCGAGCGGTTCGCGCCGAGCCTGACCGCTGCTCCCTGACCCTGGCATGCCTGCCGGCGCGCGGTCCCCAGCGGGCCGGGTGACTTTGCCAGGCCATATGAGGACAGCGCCCTCACCACCAGCATTCCCTGACCAGGCCAGGCGGCAGCATCTACCACTTACTTAAGCGGGCTGGTGGTCGAGAGCGGCCAGAGCGGCCAGGTGTTCCTCCCCGGTGGGTTCGGTGGCGCGGAGGGGCACGAGGGCGATCCTGCCGGCCAGGGCGCTCACCCGCTCGATCTGCCCGGCCTCGCTGGCGGCGCGCAGCCGCAGGAAGGGCGCCTCGGGGCGGGCCGCGGCGATGGAGTTGCTGATGACCCACGCCCAGGGATGGATGCCCGCGCGCTCCAGGTCCTCCTGCAGGTCCTGGGCTTCCAGGACCGGCGTGGTCTCGGCGAGGGTCACCAGGATGACCTTCGTCTGGGCCGGGTCCTGCAGGCGCATGAGGGGAGTCGTGAAGTTCATCGAGTCCCCCATGTGGCGGGCGACCTCGCGGTGGTAGGAGCCGGTGGCATCCAGCAGCAGCAGCGTGTGCCCGGTGGGTGCGGTGTCGACCACGACGAAGCGACGCCTGGATTCGCTGAGCACCCTGGAGAACTGCTGGAAGACCGCGATCTCCTCGGTGCAAGGGGACAGCAGGTCCTCGGCCAGCACCGCCCGCCCGGCGTCGTCCAGGTCCTTGCCCTTCGTGGCCATCACATGGTCACGGTAGGCCCGGACCGCCGCTATGGGATCGATGCGGGAGACTTCCAGGCCGTCGACGGTGCCGTGCAGTGTCTCGGTGAGGTGCGCCGCCGGGTCGGTAGTGGTCAGGTGCACCTCGCGGCCGGCCCGGGCCAGCGCGACGGCGATGGCGGCGGCGATGGTGGTCTTGCCGACCCCGCCCTTGCCCATGCACATGACCAGCCCGTGATCGGCCCGCAGGATCTCGCCGACCAGCCTGGCCAGGGGCGCATCGGGGAGATCCGGCAGCGGCGGCGGGCAGGCTCCGGCGGTCGTGCTCGCCGCGCTGAAAAGCGTGCTCAGGGTCTCCACGCCGATCATGTTCGCTGCCTTGAGGGACAGCATGTCGCGCGGCAGGCCAGCGATCGCGGGCGGCATGGCGGCGAGGGCGCTGGCCTCCCTGGCCCGCACGGCCCGGGTGAGGTCATCCTCACCGGCCGTCTGGGGCAGGACAGCGTTGATGACGACGTACTGGCAGGTGATGCCGATCTGCGCGAGTTCACCGCTGGTGCGCTCGATCTCGGCCAGCGCTGAGGCCTGCGGGCGGCCGACCAGGACCATCCTCGTCTGGCCAGGGTCCTTCAGCCCGCCGACGGCCCGCGCGTACACGGCTTTCTGCTTCTCCAGGCCAGAGAGCGGGCCCAGGCAGGACGCGTCGCCCTTGCCCGCCGCCAGGAAGTCGGTCCACGACCCGGGAAGCTGCAGCAGGCGGATGGTATGACCCGTCGGCGCGGTGTCGAAGACGACATGGTCATACCGGGCGGTCAGGCTCTCGTCGGCCAGCAGGGCGGTGAACTCATTGAACGAGGCGATCTCGCTCGTGCACGAACCGGACAGCTGCTCGGTGATCATGGCCAGCTCTTTGTCCGGGAGCAGCCCGCGCACCGGGGCGATGATCCGCTCGCGGTAGGCCTCAGCTGCCTGCCCGGGGTTGATCTCCAAAGCGGACAAGCCAGGCACCTGGTCAACCGGGGTGACGGTGTTGCCGATCGGGACGCCGAGGACCTGCCCGACGTTGGACGCCGGGTCAGTGCTGACCAGCAGCACCCGCCTGGCGCGGCCAGCCAGGTGTAAGGCTGCGGCGCAGGCGACGGACGTCTTGCCGACCCCTCCCTTGCCCGTGAAGAACAGGAACCGCGGCGGGGCCTCCAGGAACTTCATCCCGCTCCCTAGCAGCATCCGGCCGGCCCGCAGCTGTCGCCGGTGACGGCGGTCAGCCCCAGCTCGGTCACGCCAGCCGCCGCTGCCGCGCTGGCCAGGCCCGCGTAGCGGAGCAGCTGATCCCGGGCCGGGTACCTGCCGGTGGCAACGGTGACCCCGTCGACCATGGTCAGCGGCAGCCCCTCAGATCCGGCCACCTCCAGGAAGGAGCGCACGCTGTCGTTCCCGGCAAAGGCGGCCGGGTCGCTGGCCAGGTTGTGCCGGGAGATGTCGGCACCCAGGCTCTTGAGATGATTGAGGTCCGCGGTGAATGTCACCAGGGCCTGGTCGAGGTCAGGGCCGCACACCCCGGTGCTGCAGCACAAGGCCGGCTCGTAGACGTTGATCACGGGCATGGGATTCTCCTCTTAGCAGGCCGGGTTAGCGTGGCCTCGTCCTGGCCACTGAGCTGAAGAACCAGATGGACACGCGACGCTGGAACCTCCAGAAGATATCGACAGTTGTCGATGACTTGCATAGCGCAACCTTGCCTCGTGGCATCGACACTTGTCAAAATAGACGTTGCTCGAAGTCTCTGGCGGTGCTGCGCGAAGGCGGATCCAGTACCGTGCGCCGGCTGTTCGAGGGTTCTGGCGGCGGCTGAGGCGGACTGCACTGACGCTGGGCGGTGGATGCCCGTCACTGATAACGCTAAGTGATCCGCCTGGTACTGCTCAACGGCCCACGGCGCGCCGGGCGCCCCGTCACGACACCAGGAGGCGGCGGCCGGCGCCGCGTCCCCTGGATGAGGGCTGCACGTAGACGGAGTGTTCGACCACTCCGGCGTAGACGCACCGGTCTGAGACCAGGGGAGGCGGCGACCCAGCCGAACGCGTTACGGCCGCCGTCGGCGACGAACCAGTGACTGGCCAGCCGCGTGGATCAGAATTCCTGCCAGGCCGGCGCGCGGGTCGCGAAGGTTGCGTTGCCCTGGTCGATGCCTGTCTGGTAGATGGCTAGCACTGCGGCGGCATGCGCGTCGGTCATCGGCTCGATCCGCATGTCTTCCTCGTCCTTCGGTCAAGATCGCGTGAGGTGGGTTCCTGAAGCGTTCCACGGCTCTGATGCTAAAACTGCCGCGTCCCGGGCTTGACCGCCTGGATGATCGCCGAGTTGAGGCCAGCTCCCGCTTTGCGGGTGCTGGTGATGCTGATGCCGGTGAATCCCGCTGCGGCCAGCAGGCCGGTGTATTCGTGCTGGGTGAGGGTGCCGGCCAGGCAGCCTGCCTGCTGCTCGGCCTCGGCGCGCTGACCGGGATCGGCTCCCTCGTCCGCGGTGACGTCGCTGATGCCCAGGCGCCCGCCGGGCCGCAGGACCCGGAATGCTTCGGAGAGCACGCGCGGTTTGTCGGCGGACAGGTTGATGACGCAGTTGGAGATGACGACGTCGACGTGGCCATCGGGCAGCGGGATGTCCTCGATGTGCCCGAGCAGGAACCGGGCATTGGCGACTCCGGCCTGCGCGGCGTTGGCGCGGGCCAGGCTGAGCATGTCCGCGCTGGCATCCAGCCCGTAGGCGATTCCGTGCGGGCTGACCCGGCGGGCTGAGAGCAGGACGTCGAGTCCGCCGCCGGAGCCGAGGTCCAGGACGGTCTCGCCGGGCTTGAGCCCGGCGACGGCGGTCGGGTTGCCGCAGCCGAGGCTGGCGCGCAGCGCCGCTTCCGGGGTGTCGAGATCGGCGGAGGCTCCTGGGTAGGCGGCTGCGCCGAAGCAGCGTTCGGCGAACACATCGGGCTCGCAGTCGGTGATCGCTTCGCCGGCCAGGGCGGCGCGGGCTAGCTTGGAGTACCTGCTGATGATGGGTTCGCCTGCGGAGGGGTTGTCTGCTGTCACTGACTAGCTCCTTACCTGGGCGCGGCCGGGACAGGCTGGGCGGGCACGAGCTTGCCCATGACGATGTCGGCGGCGGTGGGGAAGCAGTCCACGCACGCGTCGTTGATCCGGTAGTAGGTGGCGGTGCCGCGATGGTCAGCGAGCAGGAACCGGACGTCGGCGAGGATCTTCAGGTGAGCGGAGACGGTGGACTGGCCGACGTCGACGGCCGCGACGATCTCGCCGACGTTCATGGGTGTGCCGCGGCGGGCGAGCAGCGAGACGACCTGGATCCGGGTGGGGTCCGCGAGTGCCTTGAACCAGGTGGCATACTCGGCCGCTGTCGCCCTGTCGAGAGGCTGCGTTAGATCATTCATCGTTAATCGACGATACACGATTAAGCGCGAGAAGGACAGCGCACGAGGGTCAGGCGACCGCGACCGCGGCTGGATTGCCGATCAGTGCGCTGAGACTGGCCAGGGCCTCGGTCCGGGCCCGGTAGTACACCCAGACACCGCGCTTCTCGCGCGCTAGCAGGCCGGCCTCGTGCAGGACCTTCAGGTGGTGGCTGATCGTGGGCTGGGAGAGGTCAAACGCACTCGTCAGGTCGCAGACGCAGGTCTCTCCGCCGGGATGCGAGGCGACCAGCGACATCAGCCGCAGGCGGACCGGGTCGCCGAGTGCTTTCAGCAGCGGCGCTACCTGCTCGGCCTGCTCGGCCGACAGGGCGCTGTCGGATAGCGGCGAGCAGCACACCGCCGCATCCGCCTGGCCAAGCACGATCAGAGGCTTAGGCATGGGTCTATATTGACAGAGGTTGATGTCTTGTGGCAAGCTCGGTTGACCGAGACATAGATAAGCGTCTATGTGTTGACTGAGGAGGTTCTCATGCCCGGCCGCGTACAGCTCGCTCTGAACGTCAACGACCTGAACGAGTCCATCGCCTTCTACAGCAAGCTCTTCGGCACCGAGCCGGCCAAGATCCGGCCCGGATACGCGAATTTCGCCATCGCCGAGCCGCCGCTCAAGCTCATCCTGATGGAGAACCCGGGCCAGGGCGGCAGCCTCAACCACCTCGGCGTGGAGGTCGCCGACACCGACGCCGTCGACGCGGAGCAGGCCAGGCTCGCCCAGGCCGGCCTGGCGTCAGGCAATGAGCGCGACACGACCTGCTGCTACGCCAAGCAGGACAAGTTCTGGGTAGAAGGCGCCCCCAACGGCGAACTCTGGGAAATCTACACAGTCCTGGAGGACAGCCCGACCTTCTACGGCCAGGACGCCGCAGCGGCGGCCCGGTGGGACGGCGCCGAGAGCCAGCAGCCCGACGCAGCAGCCGACGCGCCGACGTCACGCTGCTGCTGACCCGCTCAGATGAGCCCGGGGCACCGCTCCCATATAGCCCGGGCATCGCCTGGCATGGCGGGCCGGTCAGGTGCGCTGCGGGATCCCGCCGCGGAGAACCTCCTCAACGCTGGTGAAGTCATGGGCACTCAGCCACAGCTGCAGGAGATGACGGCGGCGATCGGGATCGTCGTAGTCCTCGTAGGTATCCGCGCAGCAGCACGAAGCCGCGGCCGTTGTTCAGGTCCCCGACCCACCGCGCTATGCCTGCACGGAACTCGGCAAGGTCGAAGTCGTCCCGGGTCACCGTCGCTACGGTGCGGCCCGCCCGGCCGGCGCGTTCCGCTGCCCCGACGGCCGGTCAGCGCGGCCCGACACGGCCGCGCAAAGTGTTCGACCGGCTCGCCCTTGTAGCGGATCGGCCGGAGGCCAGCTGCCGCATTGAGCCCTCGTCAAGCCGATAGAAGAGACGGAAACCCTATAAACGGGCGAGCATGGGTCCGCGTGGGCGCTACCGGCCGGCTCATCCGCATTGACGCAAGTCGAGAGGATCATCCCCACCCGGCCGGCCGCCACGCCACGCTTCGTTGTCCAGGAGTTGAGCAACTGCAGGTGTGACCAGTGCTGACCATAGCGGGCTGGCGGCGGCCTGGTGTCGCTGGTAAGCGGCGCGATCCAAGCGCGGCCACCGTGTGAGACATGCAACTGTCTGGCGCGGTAGGTGGCTGCGGTTGTTGTGCCCGTGCGGACGATTCGGGACGGACGGCGGGCAGGTGGTGACGAAGGGCCCGGCCAAGCGGGGCGCCGTGCGCCGTACGGTCAGGGTGTGAACGCTTCAACGGTTGTTGATTCGAGCCCTGTTGAGCTGACGGGCGGTTTCGCGGCGTTGGCCGACCCGGTGCGCCTGCGCATCGTGGCGGTGCTGGCCGAGGGTGAGCGGTGCGTGTGCGACCTGCACGAGCAGGTGCCGGTGGCGGCGAACCTGCTCTCTTATCACCTGCGGGTATTGCGCGAGGCGGGGCTGGTGACCGCGGCCCGGCGGGGCCGCTGGGTGGACTATCGCCTCGACGGTGACGGGTTCGCCGCGTTGTGGGCGCAGGCGTCCGCCGCCGGTATGCCCCTGCCCGGCGATCAGGTCATCACCGAGCGGCGCGGGTCGCCATGCGAGGACGACGGCGAGGGGGTGTGCGGTGACTGACACGAGGACTAGCGAGGTCACCGGCCAGGCCGGGCAGCGGCCGGTGGTGGCCGGGTTGTCCCGGCTGGACCGGTTCCTGCCGGTGTGGATCGGGGCGGCGATGGTGGCCGGGCTGCTGCTGGGCCGTGTGGTCCCGGGCCTGAACAGCGCGCTGAACCGGGTCGCGATCCACGGCACCAGCCTGCCGATCGCGCTCGGGCTGCTGCTGATGATGTACCCGGTGCTGGCCAAGGTCCGCTACGGCGAGATCCGGCGGATCACCGCCGACCGCCGGATGATGACCGCATCCCTCGTGCTCAACTGGGTGATCGGGCCGGCGGTCATGTTCGCGCTGGCCTGGCTCCTACTGCCCGACCAGCCCGCCTACCGCACCGGCGTCATCCTGGTCGGGCTGGCGCGCTGCATCGCGATGGTGCTGATCTGGAACGACCTGGCGTGCGGTGACCGCGAGATGGCGACCGTGCTCGTCGCGCTGAACGCGGTCTTCCAGGTCCTGCTGTATGCCGCGCTTGGCTTCTTCTACCTGCAGGTCCTGCCCGGCTGGCTCGGCCTGCCGACCACCAGCCTGCACGTGTCCATCGCCGAGATCGCCGGCACGGTCGCGGTCTTCCTCGGCATCCCGCTGGTGGCCGGGTACCTGACCCGCACCATCGGGGAACGGGCCCGCGGCCGGGACTGGTACGAGACAAAGTTCCTGCCCAGGATCGCCCCGCTGGCGCTGTACGGCCTGCTGTTCACGGTCGTCATCCTGTTCGCCCTGCAGGGCAAGAAGATCACTTCCGAACCGCTCGATGTGGCCCGGATCGCGCTGCCGCTGCTCGCCTACTTCGCGATCATGTGGTTCGGCGGGTTCGCGATCTCCCGCCGCCTGCACCTGTCCTACCCGCGCACCGTCGCGCTGTCGTTCTCCGCGGCCAGCAACGACTTCGAGCTGGCGATCGCGGTCGCGATCGGCGTGTTCGGGGTGACCAGCGGGCAGGCGCTCGCCGGCGTCGTCGGGCCGCTCATCGAGGTGCCCGTCATGGTCGCGCTCGTCTACGTCGCGCTGTGGGCCCGCCGCCGCTTCTACCCCACCGAGGAGGCAACCCCGTGAACTGCTTCGACTGCGCGGCGCACGGTCAGCACACTGATGCCGTCGCTATCTGCGCCGACTGCGGCGCCGCCATCTGCTACGACCACGCGCACGTCACGGCCCGCTGGCTGACCCGCACCATGGTGATCAACCGGGTCGTCGCTGTCGAGCCGCCCGCGCGCACCATCCGCTGCGGCGTCTGCCAGGCTGCCCGCGACGCCGCACCCGCCGCGAACTACGCCACAGTCGGCTAAGTCCCAAGTATCGCAGCGGGCTGGTGATAGCGGGGGACGAACGCCGCTGTCGCGACGGCGATGGATGCCGCGCGTACCGGCGGCAGCGGCGGGATGTCGCGACGGGGTGGCAGTGTGCCGGTCAGGGCACCGCAGCGTCGGTCCCAGACGCCGGTCTGTCGCTGGTCCGTCCGGTCCCGGTCGTGCGGAGCAGCCTCGCCGAATCCCGGCAGCGGCGCCCCCTGCTCGCTGCGGGAATCACGCTCGGAGTCCATGTGCGTTCCTTTCTGCCATGGCGTGTGTCAGGTACGTCACGGCCGGGACCGGCCCGGCTATCCGATAGTGCGCGATCGGTGATGAACCGGCCGTGAGAGAACGATGTGAGTTTTCACATCGGCCCGCCGGTCCGCTGTGCTCGTCGTTTTCACATCTGACGCTGCGTAGTCTCGCGTTGTGCGGGTGCTCGTGATTGAGGCCGAGGTGAGGATGGCGCGGCTGCTCAGGCGCGCCCCTCGAGGAGGCAGGCCGGGGATGTCGCCGCTGACGGTCCCGATGGCCTGTGGATAGCGACCGGGAATCCCTGCGCCGCGATCGTCCTTGACGTGATGCTGGCGGGCTCCGACGGCTTCGAGCCGTGCCGCCCGCTGCGGGCTGCAGGCGTCTGGGCGCCGGTGCTGATGCTCACCGCCCGCGTCGACATCGGTGACCGGGTCCGCGGTCTGGACGCGGGGGCAGATGACTACCTGGTCAAGCCGTTCAGCCTGCTCGAACTCGCGGGGAGGCTGCCGGCGCTCGCGCGACGGGATGTCCGCGGTGACTTGGCTGGCTCTCGAGAGTTGCGGCTGGGCGTGGGTCCGCGGGTCGTGCAGGGCATCCGGAAGCCGCCTCCTGATCCAGGGCGCTGTTCTGGAGACGCCCTCCGACGGCCGGCGGCGCTGATGTGGATGCCGGGCATCGGGGCGAAATTGGCGGCGGGCAGGTCATTGGCAAGCTGGAACACGCGGTGGAGCCGGCCCCGGAAGAAGGCGCCGTAGACGGCCGTGAACTGGCGGTACGGTCCAGACCGTAGTGTTAACGGCATGACTTCTCACTCGCGCTTTACCCTCGATGAGGCCCGCGCTGCGGGCGAGGGGATCGGCATCGACTGGGACGCTTCGGCGTTCGATCTCGAGCAGTTCCGGAAGGGGATGGACATCGAGCTTGAGCATGGCACGCGTGATCTGGAGACGAATGTGACCGGTGACGATGTCACCATGACGGCGAAGATCGCCCGGGCGCATCTCAACGAGTTCCCGGACTATTACACCCGTCTTGCGAAGATGGAAGCCGAGGCGGAGGCGGAGGCGGACCGCGCCGCGCCGGGTGACTGAGCGGTATCGGAGATCGTGGCCCTTGAGCTCGCCCGGCGAGAGCCGTGGGGGGCGAGAGCGGGATCTGCGAGAGGTCCGGCTTCGGGTCGGCGACGGCTCAGGTCTGCAGGGAGCTAGAGCGGTCGGGCACCCGTGCGAGCGAGGATATCGCGGCTTTATCCCATCGTTCCCGGCCCATTGCGAAGGTATCGCGGTCTGAAGCGGCGGTGGCAGTCGGCGCCGTCCTCGAAGCCGGCCATTGGCGAGCCGGTGGGAGCATGCCGTCCTCGGCCTGGGCCGAATGGCTACGGCCGCTAGCAGCGGTGGCCGTTTGTCCGGCGGGCGGGCTCATCACCGGCTTCGCCGGACCCGGCGCTGGGTGCGGCCCCTCGCGCGGTCGGCGGGCCTGTCAACCGCACCGATTCGGCGTTATCTCGAGTCATTTGCGAAACAGCCCCGCTGAGCTGCGTGTCTGCGGTGTAGATATGTCGCTGCGGAGCATTCCTGCGCGAGACGCGGATCAAAAAGCGGCAACGAGAAGGGGATCGGCGCAGGTCACGAAGGCGACACCGCTTCAGGTAGGCAGGGAGGGACCGGATCTGGACGTGTCCACGCCGTAGCATCGGAGCCGTCAGCTACAGAGAAGACACCCAAACAGGACTCTAGATAATCGGTAATCTGACCGCTGCGAATATCCCAGGACCCGAACTGGCATCGCGAACGCCGTCATCGACGGGGCAACGTCGATCACCGCCTTGGGCGTATAAGAATGCACAGGCGAGCATCATCATGCGAAATGAGCGCGCACTATTTTCATGCAGAAGAGTCTTTCATGTGCCGCGGCGATCTTCACGCGGCGGTTAGGTGGAAGGTGGTGCCGACGCTGTTCTGGATGAAGGCGCCGGGCAGGCGCCGGGCGATCGCGTGCGTGGCCTTCCAGCCGGTGCAGTGACCGGGAACGATCACCTCGGGGGCGAGCTGCTCAAGAGCGCTGACGGTGTCCCCGATGACCGGCTCGAACAGCGGGCCGGCCAGATGGAAGCCGCCGATGACGGCGTGCAGCTTCTCGACGCCGGTCAGGCGCTGGGCGTAACGGCAGATGTTGATGACGCCCGCGTGCCCGCAGCCGGTGAGCACGACCAGTCCGCGCCCCGCGACGTGGGCGATCAGCGCCTGATCGTCCAGGATCAGCGGGTCCGGCTCCCAGCTTGCGCCGCGCCAGGCCTGGTGGATCGGGAATCCCTTCTCGAATCCGGTGACGCGGTCGACCTCCCCGGTGATCAGCACCGACTGGTCGTACAGGAACGACGGCTGCCGCTGCTCGATGATGCCGAAGCCGGCCTCTTCCAGCGCGCGGCGGCCGGTGGTGGGGAGCTCGAACGGCTCGCCGGGAATAGCCAGCCGCCGCCGGGCCCAGAACTCGGGGTGGATTAGGACCGGCAGGTTCGTGCGGCCAAGCTGGCCGATCAGGCCGGACAGCCCGGTGGCGTGGTCGAAGTGGCCGTGGCTGCAGACGATCGCCTCGATGTCGGCCGGATCCTTACCCAGGCGGCGCAGATTGTCCACGCATCCAGTGGGCGTGATCCCGGTGTCGAACAGCAGCCGGCGCACCTGGCTGCCCTTGCGGATCTCCACCAGCGCGGAGAACCCGTGCTGGGCCAGCGGCACGTCGGCTGCCTTGCCCCCGACTATCGTCGGGGCCTCCAGCATCGGAGCCAGCCGGGCCATCCCGGCCAGCGGGAGCCGCTTGGCGGGCCCCTGGTCCGGCAGCAGAATGTCCATGACGTTGTCACAGACCATCAGGGCCGACAGCTCATCGACCGGCTCCAGCGCAAGCACCTCACCCTTCCACTCCACGCTCGCCGGCAATGCCTCGGCCGGCGTGACGTCGGCACGGTCACCGGTGTCACACATCGCTTGCTCCTCGACGACTGTTAAGGCGGATCGTTGCCGCCGGTCCGCGGCGATCATCGCCGCGTCTCCCTCGGAGGCTGGGCCCATCCCAGCGTGGCAGCCTCCGCCGCGCATAGAGCCAAAGGTCCTCCGGCGGCAAAGCCCCGCCATCCCCTGCGCACCTGGCGCAAAGGTTGGCCGCGGCGATGGGCGCCTTGGTCGCGGGCCAAGGCCCCTGGCCGCTTCGGCCGACCGGCGGCAGGGTGAAGACACGAACCGATGGTGATTCTCGGCGGCGGCGCTGCCGCCGTCCTGTTCCTGCATTCCGTGCCGGCCGGGGGCAACGACATCCCGCTGGAGCTGGTCTGTGTTTCGGCCGCGGCGGTCATGGGCGGCCTGGCCGGGCTGGCAAAATATCTGCGCCGCGGCGGTGCCGACGTGCTGACCCGGCTGGTCGTGCTGTTCGTGCGCGGCCGCCGGATGACAGCCGGGGCAGCCGCGCTCCCGGCGCCGGTCCGCGCTGGTACCCATGTCTGATCTGTCTTCGGCGCCAGCCGCGCGCCAGACTGTGACCATGAGGGCACGGCTGGCACGCCGAGCCGGCCAGCCCGGGGCTGCGGGCTGCGATCGGGCGGTCGGCGGAACTGGCCCGGGAAGGGCTCGCGGACGCCCGGCAGGCCGTCGGCGCGCTGCGCGGCGGCCGGCTGCCCACCGTCGGCCAGCTCGGCGCCCTGGTGGCGGACTTCCGCCGCGACACCGGGACCAGCGTCAGCCTGCTGACCGAGGGAACGCCACGGCAGCTGCCCGCGGAAGCGGAGCTGGCGCTGTACCGCGGGGCGCAGGAGGCCCTGACCAACATCGCCCGGTACGCTCCCGGCGCGGCCGCCACGGTCACCGTGCGCTACGCCCCCGATCGCACCGTCCTGACCGTGCAGGACACGCAGCCGCCCGGGACATGCGCGGAAACCGGCTCCGCGGCTGGCGGCGGCGTGCTGGCCGGCGCGGGCGGCGGGCACGGGCTGACCGCCATGCGTGAGCGGGCCACCCGGGCCGGAGGCACCGCGCGGGCCGGTCCCGCCCCGGGCGGGTGGCTCGTCGAGGTGGAGATCCCGGCGTGACGGCATCCGGGCAGCGGCCCAGTATCCGCGTCCTGATCGCCGATGATCAGCGGGTGGTCCGCGACGGGCTGAGCATGCTGGTCGCGCTCATCGACGGCGTCGAGGTGGTGGGGACGGCCAGCGACGGCAGTGAGGCGCTCGCGCTGGCCCAAGCACACCACCCCGATGTGGTCCTGATGGACCTGCGGATGCCAGGCACGGACGGCATCACCGCGACCGGGCAACTCCGCCAGCGCATCCCGGCCACCCGGGTCCTGGTGCTGACCACCTACGCCGACGACGCCACCATCGTCCCCGCGCTGCGCGCCGGCGCGCTCGGCTACCTCACCAAGGACGCCAGCGCGGAGCAGATCGAAGCGGCGATCCGCGCCGTCCACGCCGGGCAGACCCACCTGGACCCCGCCGTCCAGGAACACCTCGTCGCCGCGGTCACCAGCCGCCCGCCGGACCCTCCCGAAGGCGGCATCCCCACCCGGCAGCTTCCCGCCGGGCTCACCACCCGCGAAGCCGAGGTCCTGGCCCTGCTCGCCGCCGGTCTCAGCAACGCCGAGATCGCCCAGCGCCTGTTCGTCAGCAACGCCACCGTGAAAACCCACATCAACCGGATCTTCGCCAAGACCGGCGCCCGCGACCGCGCCCAAGCCGTCCGGTACGCCTACCAGACCGGACTGGCCAGCCCAGCCACCTGACCACCCGCCAAGACCGCGGCCTGAGGGGCTCCTGAACATGCCCGTGCGAGGTGATCGCGGAGGTGGCAGAGGCTGCCCGGCGTAGATCGGGCGGGCGGCAGGTCTTCTTTCCAGGTCGCAGATCGCCTCCTTTCACCGTGCCAGCTGTAGCCCGGCAGTCGGCGCACCAGCCGGTCGCGGACGGTGCCGCGAACCGGCTCCGGACCGCTGGACTCCTTGTGAGGCTGCGTCGGTGGCCCGTGTACGTTTCGGCACCGCCGTCATCTACGCCGCAGCGGCAACTGCTATCACCCGGCTGCGCGGGCCGTGCTGCCGGAGAGCTCGACAGCGGTGATGCCCTCGAGCGTTGCGCCGGCTGTAGGCGCTGTCGAGGGTGCTGGCATCCGGTGATGCTGGACCGAGCATGTCGTCGGGTCAGGTGGCGTGCGGCGGTTCTGTGGTGCCGGGCTGGAAGCGGCGCAGCCGCAGGCTGTTGGTCACGACGAACACGGAGCTGAATGCCATGGCGGCGGCGGCGATGAGGGGGTTGAGGAACCCGAGGGCGGCTAGCGGGATGGCGGCGGTGTTGTAGGCGAACGCCCAGAACAGGTTGCCCTTGATGGTGCGCAGGGTGCGCCGGGACAGCCGGATCGCGTCGGGTACCGCGAGCAGGTCGCCGCGGACCAGGGTCAGGTCGGCGGCCTCGATCGCGGCGTCGGTGCCGGTGCCCATGGCCAGGCCGAGGTCGGCCTGGGCGAGCGCGGCGGCGTCGTTGATGCCGTCGCCGGTCATGGCCACGACCCGCCCGGCGTCCTGCAGCTGCCTGATCGCGTCGGCTTTCCCGGCTGGCAGCACCCCGGCGATGATCTCGTCGATGCCTACCCGGTCAGCGACTGCCCGGGCGGCGCGGGCGTTGTCGCCGGTGAGCAGCACCGGTCGCAGGCCCATCCCGCGCAGGGCGGCGACGGCCTGGGCCGAGGTGGGCTTGATCGTGTCGGCGACCACGAGCATGCCCCGGACCTGCCCGTCCCAGCCGGCGAGCACTGCCGTCTGCCCGGCCGTCTCCGCGGCGGCGGCCCGGGTGGCCAGGATCGCCGGGATGGGCTGGGCCCACTGGCGCTCGATCCAGTCCCGGCGGCCGGCCACCATCGCGTGACCGGCGGCCACGCCGGAGACGCCGAGCCCGCCGTGGCTGGTGAACCCCGCCACGGCGGGCAGGCTGCCAAGCCGTCCGGCGGCCCCGGCTGCGATCGCCGCGGCGATCGGGTGCCCGGAGGCGTCTTCCACCGCCCCAGCCAGGCGCAGCACCTGCTCCGGGTCCTCGCCGGGTGCGGCGGCCACGTCCACCAGGCTCATCCGCCCGGTGGTGATCGTGCCGGTCTTGTCCAGCACCACCGTGTCGACGGTCCGGGTGGATTCGAGCATCTCCGGCCCCTTGATCAAGATGCCGAGCTGGGCGCCCCGCCCGGTGCCGACCAGCAGCGCGGTCGGCGTCGCCAGCCCCATCGCGCACGGGCAGGCGATGATCAGCACCGCGACCGCGGCGGTGAACGCCGCACCGGCCGGCTGCCCGGCGGCCAGCCACCCGATCAGCGTCACGATGGCGATACCGATGACGACGGGGACGAAGACCGCGGAGATCCGGTCGGCGAGCCGCTGCACCGGCGCCTTGCGGGCCTGCGCATCGGACACCAGCCGGGCGATCTGCGCGAGCTGGGTGCCGGCGCCTACCTGGGTGGCGCGGACCACCAGCCGGCCGCTTACGTTCACCGTCGCGCCGGTCACCGCATCCCCGGTGGTCACCTCGGCCGGGGCCGGCTCCCCGGTCAGCATCGAGGTGTCGACCGCGGAACTGCCGGACTCCACCACGCCGTCGGTCGCGATCTTCTCACCCGGCCGGACCACGAACCGGTCACCCGCCACGAGCTGCCCCGCCGGAATGCGCACCTCATGGCCGTCGCGCAGCACCGCGACGTCCTTAACGCCCAGCGACAGCAGCGCCCGCAGCGCCGCGCCCGCGCGCCGCTTGGCACGGGCCTCGAAATAGCGGCCCAGCAAGATGAGGACCGTCACCCCGGAGGCGACCTCCAGGTAGATGTCGCCGGCGCCGGTGCCGGTGGCCGGCAGCGCGAAGCTCATGTGCATGCCCGGCTGCCCGGCGGTGCCGAAGAACAGAACATATAGCGACCACAGATAGGCGGCCCCGACCCCGACCGAGATCAGCGTGTCCATGGTCACGGCGCCATGCCGCGCGTTGGTGAAGGCGGAGCGGTGGAACGGCCACGCCCCCCACACCGCTACCGGGGAGGCCAGCGCCAGCGAGGCCCACTGCCAGTTGCGGAACTGCACCGCCGGCACCATCGCCAGCACCACCACCGGGACAGTCAGCGCCAGCGACACCAGCAGCCGCTGACGCAGCGACGCTGTTTCGTCCGGCCCGCCCGCGGGCGGTGGCCCTCCGGCAGGCTCGCCGTCCTCAGCCTGCGGAGCAGTTGGCAGGGCCGCGGTGTACCCGGCCTGTTCCACGGCCGCGATCAGCTCATCCGGGCTGGCAGTGCCGGGGTAGCTGACCCGCGCGGTCTCGGTGGCGAAGTTGACCGTCGCGGTGACGCCGTCGAGCTTGTTGAGCTTCTTCTCGACCCGCGCCGCGCACGACGCGCACGTCATCCCGCCGATCACAAGCTCCACGCTGCGTCCCGGACTATCCGGCGCGACAGTAGCCCGGTCACCGGTCACCGTGCCCATCAGCCTCCTGCTCCCTTCCTCCCCGCCCTCGTCGTAGCTGAGTGCCGGGGGTTTCTATCCCTTTGGCCGATCTACACACTGCCCTCCGCATGCCCCTGGGGGTAGGGGCGTCGGCCCTCATGCACAAGGACATGGGTCACTACGCTCAGGGATGTGGATAGCGCGCTCGAGAGCGCATATTCGTTGCGTTCCTATCCCGTGGTTGAGCTCTACGTGGTGTACGCCACCCCGCCGGGCCACCCCTGCCGCGCTGCGGGCCTGTCGGACCTGAGGGCCTGCCTGATCAGCAGGCTTGGGCCAGATGGCGACGCCCTATACCTGGCACGCAGATCGGCGAACTCACCATTACCTACGGCGCTGAGATCTCGATCCAGACCGCCTGGCATGACCAAGGACGCGCCCGCCGGTTCCGTATGCGGTGGTCGAGGTAAATGCCTGACGGCTCCCGCCCTTCCAGCCGTCCCATGACCACGCACCGCTCACCGACTCCAGGTGCCGCGAGCACCTGCCCGCTCATCCGGCCGAGCACCAGCGGCCGGCCAACCACATCGACCGTCCAGCCGCCCGGGCAATCCAGCACCGTCCACACGAATTCGGGCCGGACCTGCCGCATCGGCGAGCGAGCCGTCTGGCCGCCAGCTCGCCGCCGTCACGCCCTCCCGGCCGGGCAGCAGCCCGGGCCGAAGACCAAGACCATCCGGCGCGGGCCGGGCGATCCCGCAGCTAAAGCACGCCGGGAACGGGTGCTCGACCAGCCCGCCGTAATACTCCGCGGCCTTCCGGGCCTCCTCGAAGCTGACCGGCTCGACCTCGTCGAAACCGCCGGAGAATGGTTCTGCCTCCGCGACGACGACGGTGCCGATTTTGGCCACCAGGGTTCCCGGGGCCTCCGCCCAGACCAAGTCCATCGGCTCCTGCAGTGGCGGCGGTTTCCGGAGCGTGACGGTGATCGCCGCAGGAGGCGGGTTCCCGCCGGAGACAGCCAGCAGGTACGCGGCCAGTCTCCCGGAGAAGTACCCGCCGTTCGCCGAGCCGGGCGGGCCGTTGAACCGGGCGGGGACGATCAGGGCAGCGCCGGTCATGGCTGCCATTCTGCCCAGCCCAGCTGCCAGGGGCCGCGGCCCGCACCGGCGGGCCTGCGGGGGAGCCAGGCGCATGGTCACCTGCCAGCCATCGGCCCGGGCATGCCAAGGCGCCGACAATCATGTGCGGTGATGAGGGTCGGGCGGGCGTCAGGGTCTGGCCGCGCATGGCCGCCGGCAGGCTGGCGGCTCAGTCCCGGACGGCGCGGACCAGGGTGTCCACCGCTTCGCGGCCGCCACTGCCGGAGACAGGGCGGCGGACCCGGTCAGCGCGCAGCACGGTGAGCCCGCTGAGGGAGCGCGTGATGGACTCGGGCGTGTACAGCACCTCCGGATCCGGCGGCCCGCCGACGCCCTCGGCCAGGTTGGTCACGTCGTGGCCCACGACCAGCAGCACGCCTCCGGGCGCTAGCGCCGTCACGGCGTTGCGCAGCACGCCGTCCAGCTCGGCCGCGCGAAGCTGCAGGTAGGCGACGAGCACCAGCTGGAAAGAACCCGGCTCAGGCTGATACTGGCGCACGTCAGCCCGCACCCAGTCGACGGCAACGCCCCGCGCGCCGGCGAGGCGCCGGCCCTTGTCCAGGCCGACCGCGGAGAAATCTACCGCCGTCACCTGCCAGCCGCGGGCGGCCAGCCACGCCGCGTTGCGTCCCTCACCGGCACCGACATCCAATGCCCGTCCCGGCGGCAGGTCCCGTAGCTCATCCACGACGAACCGGTTCGGCTCGGCCGTCCACACCAGCTCGGCTCCTGCGTAACGACGATCCCATTCCTGGCTATCCACCCTGACCACCCCTGCCGGTCATTCTCGCAAGGCATCCCGTGTCCCGGTGCCGCAGGTGGCCGGCCCGGCCAGCCCTGGCGGGCATGGCGAACAGGCGCGGTGAGCCTGCGCGCCCCGTTCCGCTGGCCGGCTATAGTCGAGATTGATACCCATGGGGGTATACAGGGTGATCATGGCAGGTGAGGTAGGCGTGCGGAATGCACCACAGTCTCGGTTACCGGCGAAGCGGGCGCGAGGGCAGCATGAGCGGGTGGCTGGGCCGGCTGTTCCCGCGCCGGCCTAGGCCGGCGCGGAGCAGGCCAGGCAGCTGCAGGAGCAGGGCGCTATCTTGCTGGATGTGCGGGAAGCCCCGGAGTGGCGGGCCGGGCATGCTCCGGGTGCCCGGCATATCCCGCTGAGCCGGCTTCCCGCTCGTATCGGGGACCTGCCGCCGCTGCGCGCCGTGATAACGGTGTGCCGGTCAGGCCACCGGTCCGCGGGGGCAGCCGCGCTGCTGGCCCGCCAGGGCCGCGACGTGGTCAGCATGTCGGGCGGGATGCATGCCTGGGCGCGGGCCGGGCTGCCAGTTGTGGCTTCCGGGGGCCGCGCCGGCCGGGTGCTGTGAGCCAGTGGCCCTGGTCGCCATCGCGTGCGGGATGCTGATCGGGGTCAGCCTCGGCGCGCTCGGCGGGGGCGGCTCTATCCTGACGGTCCCTGCTCTGGTCTACCTGCTCGGCCAGTCCCCGCATCAGGCGACGACCGCCTCGCTTCTGGTGGTGGGCATCGCTGCTGTCGTCGGCGCGATCGCGCATGGCCGCGCCGGGCGGGTGCGGCTGAAGGCAGGCGCGATCTTCGGCGGGCTGGGTATCGCGGGTTCCTATGCCGGGTCACGGGCCAGCGCGGCTGTCCCCGGCGATGTGCTGCTGGCCGGGTTCGGCGTGCTGATGCTCGCGGTAGCGGCCGTCATGATCGCCCGCCGCCGCCGCGATCAGGGCCCAGGCCGCCGCGGCACCGCCCGGAGGGCCAGGCCACGGCACGCTATCGTGGTCGCGGCCGCGGCCACCGGCGTCGGGCTGATCACCGGGTTCTTCGGGGTCGGCGGCGGGTTCGTCGTGGTCCCCGCGCTGGTACTGGTCCTCGGCTTCGATATGCCGGCCGCGGCGGGAACCTCGCTGGTGGTGATCGCGGTGAACAGCGCCGCCGCGCTGGCGATGCGGGCCGGTCAGGGCAGCCTCGCACTGGACTGGCCGCTCATCGGGGTGTTCACCGCGGCCGCGGTGACCGGCGTCCTGGCCGGCGGCGGCCTGGCCGGCCGCGTCAGCCCGCAGCGGCTGAGCGCGGCGTTCACCGTGCTGATCGTTATCGTGGCCGGGTACACGCTCGCGCGCAGCCTCCCTCGCCTGGCGTGACTGCCCCGCACCGTCGGAGTGCAGGCCGTTGCGCGCCAGGCACGATCGAAGAACGCGGCCCGCTGGTCGTGATCGCGGTAGCGGGCGCGCCGTCGCTTTGGCCTGTGGCTGGCGGGGCCGCGAGCCGGTTTCCGGGCCGCTGTGGGAATGCCAGGCCCAGTGGCGGGGTTTACCCCCCAGGGTATCTTGAGGATGGCCGTGAGTTGAGGAGGCTTCCATGGCGACAGTCGAGCTGACGTCAGCGAATTTTGACGCCGTTACCCAGGGCCAGGGCCTGGTACTTGTTGACTTCTGGGCGGCGTGGTGCGGGCCCTGCCGCAGCTTCGGCCCGGTGTTCGAGCGGGCGTCGGCCAAGCACGCGGACGCCGTGTTCGGCAAGGTCGACACTGAGGCCCAGCCGGAGCTGGCCGGGGCGCTGGGCATCTCCTCGATCCCGACGCTGATGGTGATCAGGGACGGCGTCGTCTTGTACGCGCAGCCGGGCGCGCTGCCGGAGGCCCCGCTGGAGCAGCTGATCGCCAGGGCCCGTGAACTCGACATGGACGAGGTCCGGGCGACCATCGCGAAGCGGGCGGCATCCGCCCAGGCCGCCGGGGCGTGACGCAGCCAGAGCCGGGCCGGCGTCCGGAATGTTGAGACGGACAGGCCGGTCTGGCGCCGGCACCGGACGGAGCCCGGCTGCAGATGGAGAAGTTGTTCGTTCTCGAGGCCTTTGACCGGTAGCGACAACGACGGCCGGGATACGTGAACTGCCTTGGCGGAAGTACATCCCGCACCACGGGGGGGCATTCGCCGTGTGGGACGGCGGTCTCGGGATCTGGGGCGGGGTCGCCGCTGGCGGCCGTGGCCGGCGCCTGGCGGGTGCGCCGCGCTGGCGCGGACACCCGCCAGTTCATGGACGCGGTGGCTCCCGCGCTGCTCGTCGCCCAGGCGATCGGGCGCATCGGCAATTACTTCAACCAGGAACTGTTCGGCCGCCCGGCCAGCCTGCCGTGGGGCTTGCAGCGATCATCGAGGAAGTGATCGCGGCGGGAGAGATCGCGCCGACGTTCCGGCCCCCGGGCTACCCAGGCGTACGCAACGTTCCAGCCCGTCTTCTTGTATGTGCTGATCTTCGATCTGGCCTTCGCGGCGTTGCTGGTCTGTCTCGGCCACCACCGGCACGTCCGGCCTCCGGAGATTGTCCGCTCTTTATGTCACCGGGTATTCGGCATTCCGATCTTCGAGGAATCCCTGCGGGTGGACCCGTCCGAGCATTTCCTGGGCTTGCGCCTGAACACCTATGTCGCATCCGTCCTCGCCCTGGCCGGCGTCATCTGGTTCCTGCGGACCCAGCGCAGCCGGCCAGCTGCCACGCCCGCGGCCGCCGTGGATGCACTGCCAGCTCAGCGGCCCGCAACCGGCCAGGGGCGCAGCGCGCTATAGCTGACCGGTATGGGCGCTGGCGGGTGACCGCGGTGGATTTCTCTCGCTGCCGGTCAGGCAGGCCGGGGGCAGGTGGAACCAGCGCAGCGCCTCGAAGTCGCCGGGCAGGCCGGTCGGGCTGTCGTCGATCTGCTCAGGGCGGCTGGTCAGCAGGCTGCGTGCCTGGCGCAGGTAGCCGGCGAGGGCGTTCTCGCTGACGCTGGCCCGCCGGGCGGGGCGTGTCAGGGTGCCGTCGGGGGCGTAGCGCAGGTCGGCGAGGCGCAGCGGCGGCTGCGGGATGGCGCCCCGGTGGCGCCATAGCCCGGTGCGGGGGTCGAATCGGTAGTCGGCTAGCAGCCGGTGGCCGTTTATGGCTATTTCGGTTATCGCGTCGGTGAGGTAGTCGGCGGCGGTGTCGGAGATGAAGTAGTTGAAGTTGATCCTGGTCCAGCCGGGCTTGATGCCCTCGCAGCCGTGGCTGATCTCGTCGCGGAAGGCGTGCGAGCGGGCGTCTCCGATGGCGAGCAGCCGGTGGCCGTAGGGGCCTGCGCAGGAGCAGCCGCCGCGGGCCTGGATCCCGAACAGGTCGTTGAGCACCGCGACGACATAGTTGTGGTGCAGGTAACGGCCGCTGTGGCTGATCCGCAGCGAGACGATCGACAGCCGTCGCGCGTCCGGGCTGCCGAGGATCTCGTTGTGCGGGTTGCCCGACCAGCGCGCCACGGCGCGTTTCCAGAGCCGTTCCTCGCTGGCCTGGATCACCTTGGTGCCGACCGCTTCCTTGAGCGCGAACACCAGCCCGGCCCGGATCGACTCGACGATGGCCGGCCGCCGCTCATGTCAGGTCGATGGCGACCGCCGGCGGGCTGGCCAGGCTGTTGTGCACGGTGCAGTGCGAGACCACCGCGCGCAGCGCCGGCCACCGCGCGGCCTGGCAGGCCCGCCGGGACCCGGACGGCCAGCCGGATGCCGCTCACCCTGGCCGGGCGGTCAGTGGCCATGTCGAAGCTGGCCGATACCGCCAGCCCGTCGCGGCTGTAGCCGTGGCGCGTGAGGTAGCCGCCTGCGTAGAAAGCGGCACAGGTGGCCAGCGAGGCCACGAACAGTTCGGTAGGGGTCGGCGCGGCATCCTGCCCGCCGGCCTCGGCTGGCTGGTCCGCCAGCACCCGGTGCCCGCGCACCGCCACCTCATACGCCTCCCCGGCCACGAACCGCACGTCCATCTGCTGGGTCTTCCCCGTGCCGGGCAGCAACGCTGTCGTCTGCACCTGGTCCATGTCAACGCTCCCTGCTGGGCTCGGTACCGCTTTCCTCAGTTCAATACCCGCCGGGGTACCAGCGGCAGGTGCGACGGTCATGCCCGCCAGGGCCTTTGGTCCCGGTGACCCGCGCTCGGCGGCCGGCGCGTCGCGTGGCCGCCTCGGCCGATATATTGCCAGTATACCCTAGGGGGTATGAGGGCGATCCGGTGAGGTAAGGCAAGCTCCAGGTCAGAGGGGCATGACGCCCCTGGACCAGGTATTGTGACGCAGCCGGCTGCCCGCCTGGCCAGCGACCAGGGCTGCTGCCGCTCTGCGACTGCACGTCGGCGCCCTCGCCTTGCGGTCTCCTCGCGGGCCATCCCGCGGGATCGTGCGCAGCGCGCCGCCACAATGAACCACCGTGCCGCCGGGAATGTCCCGTGTCTTCGGCCTGTTGCCATGAAACAGATACCCGTGGGGGTATTCTTGAGGAGGCGCGTGATGAGAATCGTCCAGCTCATGAACTCAGCCGCCGGGCGAACGGGCCGGGCGCTGGCCGGCCTGGTGCTGATCGCGGCGGGAGTAGCCGCTGGCGGTACCGGCGGCGTGGTTCTCGCGGTAGCCGGCCTGGTCCCGCTGGCGGCCGGAGCCTTTGGCCGCTGCCTCGCCGCGCCGCTGTTCCGGGCGCCCGTGCGGGCCCGGTGACGGGCGGCGCCTGATGGCCGGTCGGCATCCTGGCCCGGGCGAACGCCCGAGCACCAGCAGCGGCGACGCTTTCCCCAGGCCGGAGCGCCTGCTCCCTGGCTGGCGGTCGGCGCTGGTGGTCGTCGCGCATCCCGACGACGAGACCTTCGGGCTCGGCGCACTGATAGATCGCCTGACCGCGAGCGGCACTGCGGTGCATGTGCTGTGCTTCACCCGTGGTGAGGCTTCCACGCTGAACGAGAACGACAGCGATCTGCTCGCGGCCCGCGCCAGCGAGCTCCGGCAGGCGGGCAGCGCGCTGGGCGTGGCCGCCGTCACCCTGCTGGACTATCCCGATAGCCGCCTGGCCAGCATCCCGCCGGCCGAGCTGGCGGCCCACGTCACCCGGCTGGCCGGCCGTCACCGGCCCGATGGCCTGCTGGTCTTTGATGACACCGGTATCACCTGCCACCCTGACCACCAGGCTGCCACCCGCGCTGCGGTGCATGCGGCTGGCGCTGCGGGGCTGCCGGTGCTGGCCTGGGTTCTGCCCGACGCTATCGCGGGACGGCTGCGGGAGGAGACCGGCGGGGCGTTCGCCGGCCAGCCGGCTGGCCGTATTGACTTGTGCGTCCGCGTGGACCGGGCCGCGCAGCGCAGGGCTGCGCTTATGCACGCCAGCCAGATCTCGCCCACCGCGGTGCTATGGCGGCGGCTGCAGCTGCAAGGTGACTGCGAGCACCTGCGCTGGCTTTCCCGGCCAGCATCCGGAGCATGACCGGCCGGTGGTATCCGCAGGCCGGCGAGCCTGGCGGGTGGGCGGCTTTGCTTGCGTGAGCGGCGGATGATGCTGATCATCTTCATGCTGATCCGGGCGAAATCGCCACAGCTGCCGGGGATGAACGTCCGCAGGAAGATCGTCCAGCGGGTGGGGCGGGTGACGTAGGGTGCGCTGTCGGCCGTCACCCTTGGCGGAACCCCCGGCGTCCGTCCCGGCCGTCCCGCCGGGAGCGCCCGCATCCGCGGCCGAACTTCGGGCGGCGGCACCGGGAGGCTGGGGGACGGCTGCGGGGGAGTCGGGAACGGCCATGGCGGGGGCTACTCCGGGATCAGGGCCCAGCCCGCGCGGAGCTGTGCCTTGTAAAGACACATGCGGTGCAGCAGGATCTTGATCCAGTGCCCGGCCAGGCCGATCTCGCCGAACGTCTGATTCAGGTCGCGGCCGTAGCGCGGTGCCCTGCTTTCGTCCAGGTATCTAGCGCAGCCACCGGCCTAGTCCAGGGCGGCGATCGCCCCGTCTCGGTGGTGTCACGTGCCCCCCCGCCTGGCCAGTGCCCGGACTGCCTTCCCGGCAGGTGCAGCGGTTCTCGGGCGGAACGCCGGCGAGGGCCTGCTCCACATGCCGGCCGCAGCCGGTCCAGGTGATCTTTTTGCAGCGGCTGCAGGCGGACGGACTGCACATAGGACGCTCCCAGTCGGAAGAGAAGATGCGCCAAGTATACCCACAGGGGTATTAATTGAGGTGGTGAGCGGTCAGGACGGGGATTCAGTCTTGCCACGGACGAGGCCTGCCAGCAGGCTTGCCGCGGCTGCCTGGAAGCGCCCGGTATCACCGTAGGGCGCGGCGACGAGCATGGCCCCTTCAATGCCGCTGACGATCATCTGCGCGGCCTGCCGCGCGGATCCGGCCAGCTGCAGGCTGCCCTCCTCCTGGCCCCGTTCCAGGACGCCTCGCAGCCAGGCCTCGCTCTGGTCGAAGAACCGGATCACGGCCGGCTGCATGGACTGCGGGAGCGCCTGGTACTCGGCTGCCAGCACGCCGCATACGCACATCCGCCGCTGGAGCAGCACCGCAAGATGCAGCCCGGCGAAACCGCCGAGCCTGGCGGGTGCCAGCGTGAACCTGGCGCTGACACCGGCCAGGTCCTGCGCGAAGCGCGCCGCGTAACGCGCGATGAGCGACTCCCCGAGTTCCGCCTTGCCCGCGAAATGGTAATGCACCGCGGCTGTGGAGATGCCCAGCTCCCTGGCGATGTCCGCGTAGCTGAACGCATTGAACCCGCGGACCTGGACCAGCAATTCGGCCACATCAAGGATTTGTGACGCGGTGCCAGGCTTGCCTTGCTCATGCGCAGCCAACGCGGGTGTGACCTCCACGAGACCGCTGGGATCTCTCTAATCGGTGGGCCGGACTGACCTATTGGTAAGTAAGCATAGATCATCGCGGCGGCAGGCCGCGATATCAGCGGCCGCGCACTGATCGCGCCCCGGCCGGCCGGGTGGCGTGAGCCGGGTAGCGCAGCGGATCACCAGTCCGCCGGAACGATACCCTGCAGGGTATACTGAGTGGCAGCCCCGAAGGAGGCACTCGATGAAGATCGACGAGGAGGCCGCGGGCCCGGTGCTCAACCGGCTCCGCCGGGCCCAGGGCCAGCTGGCCGGGGTCATCACGATGATCGAGTCCGGGCGGGACTGCGCGGAAGTGGTCACCCAGCTGGCCGCGGTATCCCGGGCCCTGGACCGGGCCGGGTTCAAGATCGTGGCCAGCGGGATGCGGCAGTGCCTGTCCGCAGAAGAAGGCGATTCCCCGATGTCGGAGGATCAGCTGGAGAAGATGTTCCTCACCCTCGCCTGACTACCTGACGATCGGGCCCGGCGATCCGGAAGGAATGGGTACATGGACTACTGGATCACCATCCGCGCGCCTATCCCGTTCACCGAGGCGGTGACGCGCGTCCGCGAGGCGCTCAAGGCACAGGGCTTCGGCGTGCTGACCGAGATCGACGTGCAGGCCACCTTGCGCGACAAGCTCGGTGCGGAAATGGAGGAGTACCTCATTCTCGGCGCCTGCAACCCTCCGCTGGCGCACCGGGCGCTGGCCGCCGACCGCAGGATCGGGCTGCTGCTGCCCTGCAATGTGGTGGTACGGACCGAGGCAGGCCAGACGGTGATCGAGGCGCTCGACCCGCAGACGATGGTCGTGGTAGCCGGGCAGCCGGCCCTCCAGCCGGTCGCGGACGAAGCCGCGACCCGGCTCCGGGCCGCGCTGGACTCCATGCGAGACAGCGGAGAATCCGGCTGACTGGCGGCCGGGACGGACAGCGGGATGAGGGACACAGGGCATCGCGAGAACCCGGTAGCGTGCCGCGAAATCCGCGGAAGGCACCGAGCCGGATGCCCGCTTTACCCAGGCCAACAAGCGAACCCTCCTCGCCTGGAGCCGTACCGCTCTCGCCCTGATGGCGGCCGGGCTGACGATCGTGCAGTTGCTGCCGCCGTTCCCCCGTGCCCCATGGGGCCTGCACGTCATCGGAACCCCGTTGATCTTCCTCGGCTCCGCCGTCGCCGTGATCAGCTACCTCGAGTGGAACGGCAACCCTACGTGCTGCCTGTCGTCTCGGCGAGGCCACGCTATCCACGGCGGGCGGATCTGAGCTCAGTCCAGGCGGCAGCAGGCAACGTGACCGTGCCGGGCGGCGAAGACGAGTCCCGCGTCGCGGGGCGTGAGCAGGTGGCGGGATGCGCCGGCTCGCTGAGCTCGGTCAGTGCGGCGGGGAGACCACCACGCCTCTGGCCGCGAAGGCCCAAGGCGATCAGGCCTCAGCGACCCCAGCTGCACAGGCACCACGGCACGGCCGGCCAGCACCCATCACAGCCCATAGGGTCAGGGCAATGACTCCATCCTGGCCGCAACGCTGGCGCAGCCACCGCTGGCAGAAAGTGGCCGCACTAGCCGCCCGACCAGGCTGGTGACCAGGAGGGAAACCATGCTCGCGCAGCGCCTAAGCCACTCGGTCTTCGCCCGTTACTACGCGCGGCTCAGCCCAGCGATGGACAAAGGCGGAATGGCCACGCACCGGCAGCAACTCCTCCAGGGCCTGACCGGCCCTGTCATCGAGATCGGCGCCGGGAACGGCCTGAACTTCGCCCACTACCCAGTCGGCGTCACCCGCGTGCTGGCCATTGAACCAGACCCTTACCTGCGGGAGATCGCCCAGCACCACGCCGCGCAAGCCCCCGTCCCGGTCGCGGTCTGCGACGGCATCGCCGAGGAACTCCCCGCCGGGGATGCTGCCTTCCACGCCGCGGTCGCCGCCCTCGTCCTGTGCAGCGTCGCCGATCAGCACACGGCGCTGCGCGAGATCCACCGCGTCGTCAGCGCCGGCGGCCAACTGCGCTTCCTGGAACACGTCGGCGCCGACACACCAAGGCTGCGGTGCCTGCAGCGCCTGTTCGACGCCACCATCTGGCCAGCCCTGGCCGGAGGCTGCCACACTAGCCGTGACACCCCCGCAGCGATCCAAGCCGCCGGGTTCACCATCGACCAGGTAGACGAGTTCCGCTTCCCCGACACCCGCCTGACCATGCCGGCCACGCCCCACCTGCGCGGAACGGCCACCCGCAACCCTTAAGCTCTGTGCGCCCGGGCAGCGGCCCTCCTTGCGACAGGATGGCCCGACAGGGGGAGCTGGCGCCGCGCTACGACATGTGGCTGCTCAAGCGGTACGGGTTGCCGGCCCTGTACTGGCACCGCATGCTCCACGGCCGCGTCTACTGATCGCCGGCTGGAAAGCGTGGGCAGGTCAGTGTTGTTCTCATCTTGCGCACGGGGAAGGGACGGGTGAAAGCCGAGCCTGACCCTCATCTCTGCGGATGGTTCTCGGCGCTTCGGCATGCCTGGGCCGATGGCTGGCAGGTGCCCATGCGCCTGCCTCCGGTCGCCCCGCCGGTGCGGGCCGCGGCTTCGGGCAGCTGGGCCGAGGCATAATGGCAGCCATGACGGGAGCTACCCTGATCGTCCCGGCCCGGTTCAACGGGCCGCCCGGCTCGGCGAACGGCGGGTACTTCTCCGGGAGACTGGCCGCGTGCCTGCTGGCTGCGTCGGGCGGGGGCGCGCCTTCTGCCGCGGTCACCGTCACGCTCCGGAAACCGCCGCCACTGCAGGAGCCGATGGACTTGGTCTGGGCGGAGGCCCCGGGAACCCTGGTGGCCAAAATCGGCACCGTCGTCGTCGCGGAGGCAGAACCATTCTCCGGCGGTTTCGATGAGGTCGAGCCGGTCAGCTTCGAGGAGGCCCGGAAGGCCGCGGAGTATTACGGCGGGCTGGTCGAGCACCCGTTCCCGGCGTGCTTTAGCTGCGGGATCGCCCGGCCCGCGCCGGATGGTCTTGGTCTTCGGCCCGGGCTGCTGCCCGGCCCCGAGGGCGTGACGGCGGCGAGCTGGCAGCCGGACGGCTCGCTGGCCGATGCGGCAGGTCAGGTCCGGCCCGAATTCGTGTGGACGGTGCTGGATTGCCCGGGCGGCTGGACGGTCGATGTGGTTGGCCGGCCGCTGGTGCTCGGCCGGATGAGCGGGCAGGTGCTCGCGGCACCTGGAGTCGGTGAGCGGTGCGTGGTCATGGGACGGCTGGCCGGGCGGCAGGGCCGTCAGGCATTTACCTCGACCACCGCATACGGCACCGGCGGGCGCGTCCTTGGTCATGCCAGGGCGGTCTGGATCGAGATCCCAGCGCCGTAGATGAGGGTGAGTTCGCAGATTGTGTGCGTGATCGGGCGCCAGCCGTCGCCGGCCGCCCTGGCCTCTTGCCTCACCATCTCAGGGCCCGGTTAGCACCGCCTTTCGCGTTCCCGCTCCCACCGGGGCCATCGCCGGTTTCGGGCTTGGTTCCGGCCGTCCACCGCTCATTTCTACGGCTTCCGCGCGCGAGGAGCGCCAGCCAGCCGCACAACCGGACCGTGAGCAGGTAGACGAGGCGGAAGATCACGAGTTGCTGAGGGTAGAGGGCCAACACCACGTACTTAAGGGTGAGGGTCCACCGCGGCCGCGGACGGGCTGCAATAACAGCAGGCCAAGCCATGAACTTCCCGGAAGCCGGCTCTGAGCGGACTAACTAAACTTGGCGAATGAACGCTCCTCTGACGAAGGTAGAGCTGACGGGCGTGCCGGAGACGGCGCTGTGGAACCTGTACCAGCGTGCGTCCGCGGCGCGCGCCGGGCACCTGGACGACCCGCGCGCGGTCGAGGTGCTCGTGCCCGCGGCTGGCTGCCCGATGGATCCCGCATGACCTGGCTGAACGCGCCGTCCGGGAGGAAGGCCGACCGGCTCCCCGTCCGCGCCGCCGAGCACAACGTGATCATGCCCGCCGCGGACGGGACGGAAGAAGCCTCCCAGACCTGCACCGTGATCACCACCCTCCTCGATCACCGGGCCGCGCCCGCCAACCAGGTACGGGACACCTATCTCACCAGGTGGAGCGCATCGGAGACCACGTTCGGCGAGGACAAGACGACTATCACCGGCGCCGGGAACCGCACCAGCGGCCCGGTCCTGCGGTCCGGCTCGCCGCGGCTGGTCATCTGTCCAGGAAGCCTGGGCCTGGCTGACCGCCACCCAACTCGTCCGCGCCAGCGCCGCCGCCGCGCTCCGCACCGAGGCTGCCGCAGCCCGCGCCCTGCGCCGCAGGTCCCGCGCCCCGGTCACCGCCGATGAGGAGTCTTTTACCGCCGGCCTGCACCACGCCATCCGGTCCATGACATCCACGCAGGTCACGGCCTCATCATCACTGCAGGCACTCACCGCCGCAGCGGACGCCGCCGCCCCTGACTGCCTGCACACCCTCAGCCTGCCGGGCCGGCAGCGGCACTCAAAACGGGTACAGAAAGCACGGCCGAAATTCCCGCACGCCACCGCCACGAAGACAACCGTCACCGGAAAACCCCAGGTTACTGTGTTCGCGCCAGGCTTCTCCTAGCCGCTATCCCAGGCACAGCCGTCAGGAAGGAGGGACCGCCCCGCGCATGCGGGGCCGCGGATCGTGGAACCGCACGCCGCCCCCGCTGCGGCACGCGGGCCGCAACAATGCCCGCAACCCGATCACGCCATCAAAAAAACAGACTCAAAGAACGACACGGAACACAAAAGCAGTAATACCCCGGAGCAATCAAAACGCCTAAAGTACGCGGTGTTGGGGTAGAGGGCCGGATCAGATGTTCTGCGCGAGTTCTAGCACCGCACATTATTCAGTTGCCGGTTCGATAGCGCCATTCAAGCAGCATAGCTCGGCATTGCAGGCACTGTAGCTGTTTCATGAGCTCGCTAGTCGTATACAGCTTGCCCCGCAAGGATGTACCTTCCGGGATTTCTGATACAAAGCCAAATACTTTTTGGCTTGAAAAAGCACTATCTACGTAAAGTGGACGTACGGTCAGCTGATCGAGCCGAACGTAGACTTTTTCCTCCAGCTGGAGCTCTCGATGCACGGTCAGTTCGGCGCATATTGCTGGCTCGGTGCCATCAATGCGGCCACCTGGAAAATCAAGGGTACGCTCACCAATCCCTGGGCGAAATTGCGGCTTAGGGAGCACGAATTTTCCAGCTTGGCGCACGAGTACAATGACAGAATCTGAACGATCGACGCGCAAGTATTCCAGCTCGTAACCGCCATTACTTAGGAGACGGTCCTTGTATAGCGTTACCCACCTCGACTGCAAAACAACAGTGCTATCGATCCTTTTGCGCGGCTGTGATGCCACATTGTCAGTCATGCTGGCACCCTAAGCCAGTACCCCTGACGGTGCGGAACTGGGCGGGTGCCTCGTGGCTGGCGGTCGGGCGGTATGCGTCGGGGCGTTCATGGGCCAGCTCGACGCCAGCATCGTCACTGTTGCGCTGCCCGCCTTGCAGCGGTCTTCCAGGCCAGCATCGGCGCGGTCACCTGGGTTGGCCTGAGCTACCTGCTGGTCCTGGTAGCTACCGTGGCAGCAATCGGGCGGTTCGCCGACATGTGGGGCCGGAAGCTGCTCTACGTGTACGGGTTCGTCGTCTTCACGATCGGCTCGGCGCTATGCGGCCTGGCTCCCGGCCTGGGCGCGCCGGCGAGATTCAGGGTCTTGCAGGCGGTGGGCGCGGCGCTGCTGCAGGCCAACAGCGTCGCCATCATCGTTACTGGCGGTACCCGGGAAGTCCCGCGGTAAGGCGATCGGGATCCAGGGCGCGGCAGGCCGCTGTGGGCCTGCTTCTCGCCGCCGGGGGGTGGCGGGCGCTCAGAGCGCCGTCTCCTTGCAGGGCACGGCTGGCCATCTGCGTGCCGAGACGGCGTTTGGCATAGGCCAGGGGCGTGAGGACGGCAAGCGAGATGCCCGCCGCGATAAGGGTCACGCTCGATATGCCGGGGCGGGATCCGGTAGCGAGCGCGACGGCCGCCTGGGCGATGATCACGGCGCTGGTGATGGCTAGGGCGGCGGCCACGACGATGGCGGCGCGGGTCTCCGCTGCCCGCGATCCCCGTTCGCATAACGCATCCGCATGGCAGCCCGGGCCTCCCGCAAGCCAGGCCGCTCCCCGGCGCGGACCGGCGGAGGTGCGGCATTGCGGCGAATGGTCAGGGCCCGCGCGGCGCCAGTGATCGGGCTACGCACAGTTCCTTCTCCACCCGGCGCAGCTGGTCAGCGGAGCAGGTGATCCTGACCACGACTGGCGCGGCGGCCAGCTGGTAAGTCGCGTTCTCGCCCAGTCTCAGCAGCTCAGCGGCGTCGCCGTCCAGCCTTGCCTGTTCGCATGCCTCGCGCAGCGTGCGAAGCGCCGCCGCCGAACGCAGCTCGGCCATTGTCGCGGCCGCTCGCGCCGGAACTTGCCCGCACCGGGGCAGCGCCACCAGCGGCCCGGCAAACACAAAGCCGGTAGGCCGGTCGTCGCGTTGCTCAGCAGGGGCGTGAGCGCCTGAGGACCTCGATGAACGCTGCCGCGGCGGTGCTGATCAGTGCGACCCCGGCCACCGCGCCCAGGAATACCAGGTGGGTGCTAGTGCCCCAGATGCCGTCGGGAAGGCCCAGGACCGCCGCCAGGCTGATCACCCACAGTCCGGTGAGCCCGGTCGGCACCCAGCGGCCGGTCAGGAGCACGCAGCAGGGCCCGATGATGAGCAGCCCGACCAGCACGGCGCGGTGACCAAGCCCGGCGTCGGTAATGGCGACGAGGACCGACAGCCCGAGGCCGAGAATCCACAGCCGCCTGACCGACCAGCCGGGCAGCAGAGATTCGGATTCCAGCCCGGACTGAGAACGCTCAGACATAGGGGAAGGCCCGCTCGTCTCCACGCGGCCATTCCCCGACACCTTAGGCAGCCAGTCACTGGCCTGGCCTTGAGGTTCTCTGCCGGATAGCGCAAGTGCAGCTACGGTTTCTGGCTCGCCAGGACCTGGGCGGCGCCCGAGTACCAGGAGGGCACCAGCGAGGACCGCCACCGCGACCCCGCCCGCGATCGCGATCGGAGAACCGAGTGTCGGAGCGTAGGCCGATACGAGCAGTGACCCGGCGAAGACAACGTAGGCGGCGATGATCAGCACGCCGACGTACCGGCGGATGCCGTGGTCGCGGTAGGCGAACGCCAGCACCACGCCGCTCAGCGCGATGTACCACGTCGCGATAAGCGTCGTCTGACTGGTTGGCCCGCCCAGGCCTATCAAGGCTGCCGGGACCAGCAGGCCAATGGTGACATTGAGGTTATTGCTGTTCAGGGCGGTGCTCAGGGTCGCGGCCCCGCGGCCGCGAGCGGCCAGGTAGACGGCGGCGACCGCGTTGGGCAGGCTCGTCACGGCCGCTAGCACCAGGCCGCCGACGACGATCTCCGGTATCGCGAAGCGGTTCCCGAGCGCGGCCGCGGCGCGCTCCATCGTCACGCTGGCCACGATCACGACGAGCAGCGACAGCGCCGCGATGATGACATCCTGGCGCCTGCCGCGCTCGGGGCGGATGGCGTCTTCGAGCTCAGCCTCTTCCTCGGTTACGGCAGATCGCAGCCAGGTGATCCACGGCCCGGGAAGCCGGAGGCGGGCCAGACCCCGCTCGGAGGCACCCAGTACCACTGCGTAAACCGCTACCGTGGCCAGCGCGAGCACCAGGCCCGCGCCGGGTGCCAGGAAGCCGAGCGCCACGGCCAGGCACACGCTGGCCACGCACATGGCGACCGCCCCGCCGAGGACGACCACCTTGCGGTGCAGGCGGATGCGGCCGGCGACCACGGCGCCCAGGCCCAGCAGGGCGGCCAGGTTGAACACATTCGATCCGATGACCACCCCGGCGCCTAGGCGCTGCTGGTGGCTGGCCATCGCGGTGACGGCCGAGGTGACCTCGGGCGCGTCCGCCGCGAGCGCGGCGACAATGCCCAGCAGCGCCTCAGACAGGCCAAGCCGCTCGCCCACCCGCTCCAGTCGTGTGACAAGAACCCAGCTTGTGGCCAGGCTTACCAGCGCCCCGGCCAGGAACGCCGACACCGCGACCGCGACCGGCATCCCGGTCAAGCCGCACAGGACGGCCGGGCAGTCGGCGCCGCATCGTCCGCGGTGGCCTTTCCCGGCCACATGCCCATCTCGGCTCCTTACCCGTGAAGCGGCGCTCCGGGCGGGGCTGCCCGGCTCCCCGACAGCCTACAAACCACGGCGGGAGCAGCTGACTTAGGTTGGCTGGGCCGCGTACGGGCCAGGAACAGCCTGGCTAGAGCCGCCAATTACCAGATGCGCTAACCCGCCGGCAGGCCAAGCCCGGCGGCAAGCCCAGCCGCACGCCGGGGTAAGGGGCGCCGTTTTCGCCGGTTCGTCAATGCCCGCTCCGGGCTGGCTGCCTGGCGGCAAGTGCCCGGCCGGCCTGGTCGGCGAGCGTGACGGCGACCAGCCGCGCCTGCAGGGACGGCTTCGACCCTGGATTCGGTTTCATCATGAACCGGCCGAAGTACTGGCCGTTGCCGACGGTACGCAACTCGACCTCCTCGCCGGGCAGCCCTGATTCCTCCGCGTTCCAGCGGCCGTGGGCCGTCATCACGGTGCCGTCGGATTCCAGCCGCGGCGGGTGGCCGAGCAGGGACCCGTACTCAAAGCGGCAGGCCTCCAGATCGAGCAGGCTGGTGAGCTGTTCCTTGACGTGCCCGATCACGGCGTCAGGGAACTTGGCTGTCTGGGCCAGCGACGCGGTTTCGTGGATCTGCGCGAGATAGCCGGCGTCGGTGATCGCGATGACTTTCAGGCGCCGGGCGCGGGCGGCGAGCTGCGACACCGCCAGGCCGACTACCAGCAGCAGGATCGCGGTCGTGATATCGGTGGAGTTGCGGATCGTGAACCGCTCGTAGGGGAGGGTGAAGAAGAAGTCGAACCAGATGGCGGCCCCGATCGCGGCGATCCCGCCGGCCGCCCGGTTCCCGATCGACGCGACCGCGACCACCACGACGACCAGTAGCAGCGCGACGTTGGTGTTGGACCAGCTCGCGCGGAACGGCAGCAGAATCCCCGCCGCCGCCAGCGGTGCCGCCACGGCGGCCAGGATCGCGATGCGGTCCCTGGTCAGGTACCGGCTCACCGGTGTCACCTCCGGCCCGTTGCGGGCTTCTCGCGCCAGAGCTTGACAGTTCCGCCGACCAAGGCGACCAGCGCCGGGACGAAGAACAAGCCCGTGTGCCCGGCCGCGCCCGCAGTGCCTACGGCCACCACCACCGCGGCGACGATGATAGCCAGCCTGGCCCCCGCGGCCGGCGCGAACGCCGCCGCTGCGGCAAGCGGGGCTGGCGCGATGGCCAGCAGCAGCGACGCCCACGTCGCGGGCGGGGGATCGGCGCCCACCAGCGCCGAGATGGTAATCAGCTGCGCGGCGCCAGCCAGCAGCAGCGCCGCGCGCCGCCATGGCCAGCTCGGCGGAGCGGCTACCGGCGGGCTGTCAGGTGTGGTCTCGCTCGTGACGGCTGGGCCGGCGGGCGCGTTCTGGGTGGTCATCGCGGGCTCCTGGCGGGACGAATCCGAAAGATACTAACGTCGCGCCGACCAGGCTTCCCGGCTCACCTGGTCATCAGGATAGACGCCACCACGCTGGCCGCAAAGAGCGCGGTCGTTGCCGATTGAAAAGCCGCGGTCGCTCCCAGCGGCTTCGACACCGGGCGAACGCCTTCAGAATCGCCGGACCTGGTCTTTTGACTGGCTGTGCGGCGATGCGCCCTCGTGCGGTACCAGTTAACGCAGGCTGCCCGGTGAGCCGCTCGTCCCGACGATCACCCGACGTACGCCTGACGTGGCAGCGCTCCCTCCATACGGCCAGCCCGCACGGTCCCGCTTGCGAAACCTGCCACCAGGACTGCCGCATATGCCAGACAGCGCGCAGCCCGGTCGCCGCCGGGCCGGGCAGCCTTGCCCGGGCAGTCAGCGGTACCTACCCAGATATAGGTCATCAACGGCGAATACTCCGCACAGAGTGCCTGCCCAGCGGCGACCTGCAGCGCTTCTCCGCAGGCACCGTCCAGTCAGCCAGGGGGAACTGCACCGGCGGCGGCCGCGAAAATCGGCGTTAGTTGCACAAGGCGCTTGCCGGGCCGGGTCCGGCATCATTGCGGTGGCCGTGCTCGCTGGTCGTTGTCCTCGGGCCCTGGTGCCTGTGCGGCCGGCCGGGCACCGATGGGCTGGTCGCCTGGCCGGCTGCCCGGCTCGACGCGGTGAGGCGATGGCTGGGTGCGGGCGAGCAGGCTGACGTGGTCGCCGGGGGCCAGGGTGATGCCGGGGTCGGGGTCGCGCAGGGTGCGGGCGTCCTGCACTGAGACCGGGACGCAGCCCGGCGGCCAGGTGATGTCGCCGAGTTTGCGGCCGGCGGCAGGCGAGCCGGCCGGGATGGCGATTTCCAGGACCGTGAAGCCGCCCAGCGGAGTAGGCGCCCGGCGGAGATCATCCTGCTGGCCGGGCCGGGCGGGTCCGGCGGCGGGCCGCGTCTGCGTGGTGCCGGCCTGGGCGGCGCTGATCTGGCGGGCGACGGCCTGCAGCACGTTCTGGCTGGTGAGCCAGCCCTTCACGTGCTGGCCGTCGTCGGAGATGACCGGCAGGCCGTCGCGGCCGTAGAGTTCCAGCTGCCGCACGGCCTGGGTGAGGGATTCGCTGGCGAACAGCACCTGCGGGGAGCGCTGGCGGGTGACCGGTCCCGGCAGAGCCGGATGGCCAGCGGCAGGCACGCCGGGCGGCCCGGACGGTCCGTTCGCCGCGGCGAGCGGCGCGGGGAAGCGGCGCATCGCATCGGCGGCGGTGAGGTCCTGGAACGGGTCAGCGGACGGGACGCGGTCGATGTCGGTGCCGCGGCGCAGCAGCTTGGTGGTGTAGATGGTGCCGTAGCTCAGTCCGCGGGAGGTGGCGGTGGCGATGGCGACGGCGAGCATCACCGGCAGGGTGAGGGTGAAGTCGCCGGTCATCTCCACCACGCTGGCCACCGACGTCAGCGGCGCCCGGGCGGCGGCGGCGAACACGGCGCCCATCGCGACGACCGCGTACAGGCCGGGCTGCCCGGCCGCCGGGCCGATCAGGTGGCGGGCGGTCTCGCCGAAGGCCATGCCGGAGGTGGCGCCGATGAACAGCGACGGCGCGAACACCCCGCCGGACCCGCCGATGCCGATGGTCAGGCTGCACGCGATGATCTTCCCGGCGGCCAGGATGATCAGGAACCACAGCGCGTAGCTGCCGCCGACGGCCTTGTACAGGACCGGGTAGCCGACCCCGTACATCTGGGGCAGCGCGAGCAGCAGCAGCCCGAGCAAAATGCCGCCGGCCGCGGGCCGGGCCCACTCCGGGCGGTTGCGCCAGATCTGGTCGCACAGGTCCTCGGTCGCGTACAGGACCTTGGAGAAGGTCAGCCCGATCAGCGCCGCGACGACCGCGAGGCCAGCGATCAGCAGGTAGCTGCTCAGGTGATGCAGCGCGATCCCGGACGGCAGCCCGGACAGGAACGGCGCATCGCCGAGGAGCTGGCGGCTGAGAAGGTCGGCGACCATCGCCGACAGCATCACGGTGAAGACCGCCTCGATGGAGAACGCCCGCAAGATGATCTCCACGCCGAAGAACACTCCGGTGATCGGCGCGTTGAACGTCGCCGCGATCCCGCCGGCGGCGCCGCAGGCGACCAGGATCCGCAGCCGGTTCTCCGGCATCCGGACCCACTGGCCGACACTGGAGGCCAGCGCGGAGCCGATCTGCACGATCGGGCCCTCCCGGCCGACTGACCCGCCCACCCCGATGCAGATCGCGGAGGCGACCGACTTCACGGCGGCGACCTGGGGCCGGATCCGGCCGCCTTCGTCGGCGACGGCGATCATGACCTCGGGCACGCCGTGGCCGCGGGCCTCGCGGGCGTACCGGTAGATCAGCGGCCCGTAGACCAGCCCGCCGATCACCGGGATCACCACGAAGAACGCCAGCCCGAGCCACGGCAGGTGCGTGCTGGGGACGCGGCCCTGCTGGCCGAACAGGACATGCCCCGTCGCCAGCCAGGTGACGAAGTAGATCAGGTACCGGAACGCCACCGCGCCCAGCCCGGACCCGGCACCGACCACCACGGCGACTGCCAGCAGCCCGCCACGCGAACCGCGCAGCCAGCCGCCTGCCCGCGCGGTCCACGGAAGAGCCCGCGGCGCGGGCGCCTGGATGCTGCCGGTCATGACCGTCCTTTCACATCAGCGGGCTCCGCCGGCTGGGGCCGGCGGGATCTGCGGGCCACCGGCTGCCGGGGACCTGGCCGGCGGCCCGGGCGAATGCCTGCTGCTCATCGGCGATCGCTGGCTGCTGCCTGGGGCGGAGCTTGCCCAAGATGCCGGCGACGAGCTCCCGGCGCCGTGCGGGCGCCTCGCTGGCGACCTGCAGGCCGGCCGCGGTGATCGAGACCTGCACGGCCCGGCGGTCCGCCCCGGCCCGCTGCCGGCGGGCAAGTCAGCCCCTTGCGTACCAGAATGTCGCACATCCGCCCGGCCGTCGAGGGCGTGACGGCCAGCGCCGCGGCCAGGTCCGCCACCCGCTGCGAGCTGCAGGAAGCCAGCACGACGAGCGCCCGGGGTGATCTTCGCCAGCCAGACGACGAGCGCTGCGCCGAGAACCTGGGACTGCCGTGCAACATCACCAGGCTGTTTCCTGGGGCGGCTGCCCGTCAACCTCATCAAGGAGATGTTCTTTACCCTGCGCGATGTTGTGGGCGGTGAGCGCGAGGGTGTCCAGTGCCGCGGTGAGCTCGCCTGCGCGCATGCCGGTGCGGGCGAGCAGTTCGATGACGAGCCGGTCCCGCGGGTCGGCGCAGGCCCGGGCGGCGGCCATGACCTTGGCTGCGTCGCGGTCGTCGAGGAACTTCGGGAGCGGCTCGGGCTTCTTGGGGATGTCACCGCCCGGGACGGGGTTGCGCGGCGGGGCGTCGGGCCAGTCCCACTCGATGATCCGCTCGAAGAACGCGCGCAGGGCCCGGTAGGCTGGTGCTGGCGCGCCGGGAAGTCTGGTCGGCAACCACTTCGTGGATCGATCTGACGAGGTTAGCTGCGTGCGGGGTATTGAGACCGTTTTGTTTCTTGTGCTACTGGGCACAGTTGTCGCAGCTTTCGCCGGGCGGATGCGTATTCCGGCCCCCTCGCTGCTGGTGATCGCGGGGCTGGTTGTCGGCCTGCTGCCGGGGGTGCCCCCGGTTCGCGTGGCACCCGATGTGGTCAGCCTGGTTGTCCTGCCGCCGCTGCTGTATGCGGCCAGCGAGGAGCTGCCCTGGCGTGATCTGCGGGCGGTGTGGAGGCCTGTCGCTGTGCTCGCGGTCGGCCTGGTGCTCGCGTCCGCGGCTGCGGTCGCCGCGGTGACTGGGGCGGTGACTGCCGTTCCGGCGAGCATGGCGTTCGTGCTCGGGTCGGTGCTGGCCAGCACGGACCCGGTGGCGGTCAGCGCGCTGGGACGGCGGCTGTCGTTGCCGCCGAAGGTGCAGGCGCTGGTGCAGGCGGAGAGCCTGTTCAACGATGCGACCAGCCTGGTGCTGTTCCAGATCGCAGTCTCCATCGCGGTCGCGGGGGCGGCCGGCGCGACGACGCCAGCTGGAATGCTGCTGCATGCCGCCGGGCAGTTCGTGGTCCTGGCAGCGGGTGGCGCGGCAGCGGGGTGCGTAATGGGGGCCGGCGTCATCGCCGTACGCCGGCGCATCACCGATCCGGTGCTGGAAACCGTGCTGGCGCTCATCACCCCGTATGCGGCGTACGTGCTCGGCGCGGCGCTGCATGTCTCACCGGTGATGGCGGTAATCGTCGCAGGGCTAGCTATCGGCGCGCGGCGGCCGCGGATCACCACCGCTCAGACCCGGTTGCAGCTGCACTCGGTCTACCAGACTGTGATCTTCCTGCTCGAGAGCGTGGTGTTCAGCCTCATCGGCCTGCAGCTCCCAGCCCTGATCCGTGACCTGGTTCATACCGAGGCGTGGCCAGCCGAAGCGCTCGCCGTGGCCGGAACGCTGATGGCGACGCGTATCTTGTGGGTTTTCCCGCTATCGGCGGTCATGCAGCGGCGCGGCGGCGCCCGGCGCCCGTCCTGGCCGGTGCCCGCCGTAGTGTCCTGGGCGGGCACCCGCGGGGTAGTGCCGCTGGCCGCGGCGTTGTCCATTCCGCTGACCTCCGCTAGCGGCGTTCCGCTGCCGGAGCGGGATCTGATCCTGGTGCTCGCCACCACAGTCATCGTGGTATCGCTCATCGTGCAGGGGCTCACCCTGGAGCCGCTGGCCCGTTTCGCCGGCATCTCCCGCCCGGCTGACGACCGTCACGAGGAAATCGTCGCCCGGGTGCGCCTGGCCGAGGCCGCCCTGGCCCGGCTCGACGAGCTCGCCAGCGATGATGCCGCCCCAGACGCGGTGATCGACCGGGCCCGCGTCGGCCTGCAGGCCCGCATCGGGCACACCCGTGCCCGCATCGACGGCGTCCTGGCGCCGGAGCCGGACGGCCTAACCGAACGGGAACTACGCCGTGACCTCATCGCCGCCGAGAATGCCGAGCTAAGCCAGCTCTACGAAGACGGCACCATCAGCGCAGCGACCCGCCAACGGTTGCAGCGCAACCTCGACTTGGAGGCCACTCGGCTGAGCGACGACCAACGCTGACAAGGTTCCCGCCGTTGAGCCCGGACGCGGACCTGGCTGACTGGATGACGGGCGCAGCGCCGACGGCCCTGGTGCCCTGTCGTCGCCGCCCCAGTCCATGACCGCTTCAGCGATGCTGGATGCGCCCGCCGAAGGCGTCGTACGGAGGTACGGCGGCCTGATCGCTGCGCGGCGCCGCTCGCCGCGGGCGTCGCCTCGGGAATAGACTGCGAGTCACGCGCGGGAGTCCGGTGCGGACCGGGCTGAGAGGGCGGCTGGCCAGCTGCCGACCGCAGGAACCTGATCCGGGTCATGCCGGCGAAGGGAGCGTCTCGGTGGCTGGAGCAATCGACGAGCTTAGCGTCTTCGAGGGAGCACGGCCCACTCGCACCGGCGATCTGGTGCTGGAGGGCCAGGGGATGGCCCCAATCCCCGCAGATTCCCGGTATGGCGGCATCCACCGGATGTTCACGGTCTGGTTCACGCCCAACATGGAGCTGTCCGGGGTCTTCGCGGGCACGCTGGCCGTCGTGTTCGGGCTCGGGTTCCAGGCCGGCATCGTGGCCATCATCTTGGGAACGGTCATCGGCTCAGTGCCGGTGGCCATCCTGTGCACCTGGGGACCGACGACCGGCACCGGTCAGGTGCCGCTGGCGCGCCTGCCGTTCGGGAAGACCATCGTCCTGTCGGGCACGGTGCAGTGGCTGTCGTCGATCGCCTGGGACGCGCTCGTCGGGCTGTTCGGCGGCCAAGCGGCCCAGCTGCTGTTCGGGGTCCCGTTCTGGGCCGGTGTAGCGATAGTTCTCGCCGCGGAGGGCCTGGTCAGCATCTACGGTCACGAGTTCGTGCACAGGCTGCAGTCGTGGGGTTCGGCCGTCCTCATCGTGCTGTTCGCTGTCCTCACGGTGCGGATCTTCCAGCATCACATCGTGCTGCCGCACAACACCGTTCATGGCGGCGCCCTGGTCGGCGCCTTCGTGCTGATGATGACCATTGCCGTTAGCCAGGGAATCTCCTGGGCCACCTACGCATCCGACTACAGCCGGTATCTGCGGCCGACATCCTCACGGGCGGCCATTTTCTGGCTGACCCTGGGCGGCCTGACCGCCTCGTACGTGTGGGTGGAGACGATCGGGCTGGCCGGGGCCAGCGTACTCGGGAACCAGACCGCCGCCGGCGTGCGAGCGCTGATGGGCGGCGGGATCCTGGGCCTGCTGGCCCTGATCGCGATCGTCTTCGGGGCGATCACGTCCAACTCGATGAACGACTACACCGGATCGCTCGCGTTCCAGGCGCTGGGCGCCCGCGTGAGGCGGCCGGTCACTGCCGCCCTCGTGGCGGTGCTGGCATTCGCGGCAATCCTGTGGATGCATGCCGGCGATACCTCCGGCAAATTCGAGAACATACTGTTGTTCATCGGCTACTGGATAGCGCCGTTCTGCGCGATCGTGATGATCGACTGGCACTACCAGCGGGACTGGTACACGCCGTCGCTCCTGCGGAACGCGCTGATGTGGCGCAACCTTGGCAACGGCTGGCCCGCGGTCGTGGCTTTCGTACTCGGCTTCGGGGCCATGATGCCGTTCATGAACACCTCGATCATCGTGGGACCGGTCGCGAAGGCGCTCCAGGGCGCCGATCTGGCCTTCTACGTCGGCTTTATCGTCACGGGAGCTCTCTACTATGCGCTGAGGAGGGCTGCGGCCCGCCACAGTGGTCCTCAGCGGGCTGTCCCTAGGCTGTGAGCCGCGCAGGCAACCCTATGGCGGCAGGGTCCGTTCGGCAGGTCCGGTGCCGGCCGTTGCCGCGGATCCAGCCACAGGGGCGTTCGGCGCTCGGATCTGGCCAGGCACGCCGGCTACGGGTATTGCGCCAGCCATTCGGCGACAGTTGCTGGCGCCTGAGGGTTCACCCGGCGCGTTCGCGGACAACGGCGGCGAGGTTGAGCCGGGCGAGTTCGCGCAGGCCTGGCAGCTGGGCGAGGAGTGCCACGGCTACGACGGCTGCCGCGGAGAAGGCGCAGGTGGCGGGGCGGATGTCCGTGTGGAAACGCATGAGGTCGCTGTTGAACGCGCCGAGGAATCCTGCGGTGGCCAGTCGGCCGAGGGGATGAGGCCGGGCAGGATTCCCATGGTGACCGGGAGCAGGTTCTCGATGGTGATCAGCTGGGACAGCCGCTGGTGCGGCACGCCGGACACGCGCAGCGCCGCGCCTGTCGGTCATCGTGGCCGCGATCCGCCAGGCGCGGGAGATCTTCGCCCGGATGACCAGTTACGCCGCCTACCGGATAGCCGAGACCATCCGGGTGCTGCTGCTGATCACCCTGGCCATCGTCGCGTTCAACCTCTTCCTGGTCACGCCAGTGATGATCGTGTTCCTGGCAGTACTCAATGAAGCGGCGATCCTGTCTATCGCCTACGACCATGTGCGCGGGTCGGATACGCCCGCGGCCTGGGACATGCGCACCGTGCTGGTGGTAGCCACGGCTCTGGGCGCTAGGGGCGTGGCCGAAACATTCCTGCTGTTCGCTCTGCTGGCACAGACCTGACGCCCCTATTAGCTGCGGGACTTCGGCTGCCCGGGCAGCTGCGGGGATCTAGGCAACTGTGCGCTAGCGACCGTTGCTGTATGCAATGATAAAGATGGATGTTTTGGGGCGCGCCTGCCGGGACTTGTGCCCGCCGCGGAGGCGTTTGGCCTCGGCGGGGAGGGATCGAGATGCTGGGCGGCAGCCGTCCGGGACCCGCAGTGCCCGGCTGCGGACGTTGCTGATGACGGCGCGCTCGCAGGTGCTGCCCGAGCTGGAGACGCCGGAGGGTGCCGGGAAGCGGCCGGGCGCTCAGGTCCTCCTGGGCGTGCTGCCGTTTCTGATCATGGGCGCGGTCGCAATCGCTGACGTGCTGGCTGGGCCGGGTTTCGGGTTCCTGCCTTTGCTCTCGCTTGGTCCTGCGCTGGCGGCGGTAGCACTGCGCCCGGTACACACGGCGCTGGTGGGTGGCGTGGCCATGCTGCTGTGCCTGCCGCTGGCCGCTTATGACGATCTCCTGGGATCCCGCCGGTTGGTGATCGCCCTGGCGACCATTGCCGGGATCACCGCAGCGGGGGCTGTCGCCAGCGCGGGGCGGCACCGGCGGGAACGGGAGCTGGCCGACGTGCGCGCCGTCGCGGAGGCGGCGCAGCAGGTACTGCTGCGCCCGGTGCCCCGCGAGATCGGCCAGTTCCGGGCGGCGGTGCGCTACATCTCGGCGAGCGCCTCCGCGCATATCGGCGGTGACCTGTACGAGGTCATCGCGGCTGGAGACACCGTACGGCTGATCGTCGCTGATGTGCAGGGCAAAGGCCTGGCGGCGGTGCAGACGGCGTCGGTGGTCCTGGGTGCCTTCCGGGAGGCGGCCTACGACGCGCCAGACCTGGCGGCGATCGCCGCCAGGATCGAGCTCAGCCTGGAGCGGCAGGCGGCTGATGAGGAGTTTGTGACCGCCGTCCTGGCCCAGGTCCAAGACGGCGGGCCAGCAATCGAGATCCTCAACTGCGGGCATCCCGCGCCGCTGCTGCTCAGCGGCGGGGCAGCCGGATTCTTCAACCCCGTCGAGCCCGGCTTGCCGCTCGGGCTGGCGCAGCTTTGTGTCAGTACCCGCAAGACGAGGACCATCGACCTCGCCCTGGGCGAGGGCATTCTCTTCTATACCGACGGAATCAGCGAGGCACGGGACAAGTCCGGGGCGTTCTACCCGCTAGACCGCTGCCGCGGGTTCTCCGGCGGCCAGGATCCGGATACTGCGCTGGATGATATCCGCGCTGACGTCATCCGCCACGTCGGCCACACCCTGCATGACGACGCCGCGATGCTCCTGATCATCCGGAACGGCGGGACGGTGCGAGCCGGGAACGGGCAGGCTGGCGCTACGGCCAGGCCGTCTCGCCTGCTGGCTCGCGCGGTTCGAGGGTCACCAGGGCCCTGAACATGAACTTGCCCCATCGGCGCGCCGGCCCGGTCCGGGGAACGCCGGCCCTGGCGCAGGCCCGCCCGGCAAGGGCACCGACTGAGCTCTTGCGCATCGGCTAACAAGGCGGACCTGGCCGAGCGCGTGCGGCTGATAGGGGACCGCGCTGACGAGTGCCGCGCTGCGGGCGACGCTGGAGGCGGTGGTGATGCAGGCCGCTCTCGATGCCCACTATGAGCAGCATCCGCAGGCGCGCCCCGACCTCGGTGATCTTGCCGTCGCGGCGGCAGAGCTCGACGGTCATCCGCTGGCGGGGAAGCCGGAGCGGCTGCGCCGGGCGGCTGCGGAGATCGTTGCGACGCACCCGGACGCCAGCCCTGACGAGGTGCTCTTGTGGGCTGAGGCCCGGGCGGTGTCTGCGGCATGAGCCGGTTCGTTGTGCTGGATAACGAGGCGGTCCAGGCGCTGCGGGATCCGGCTCATCCGACGCATCGCCGGGTGGTGAGCCTGGCCCAGGTCGTGGCGAGCCGGAAGCGGCGTGCCGTCACGGTTGAGGTGGCGGTGCCCACCGCGGTCCGCGTCGAGGCGGGGTGGGACCGCACCTCCCCGGCGTGGGTGTTCCCGAACCGCTTGCGCATCGCCGATGTTCCGCTCGACGCGGCTTATGCCAGCACCGCAGCGGCCATCCGGCACCGGACCGGGGTCTCGGTAGCCGACGCGCACCTCGGCGCGGTTATCCAGTCAGCGCCGGCCGGGCAGCAGGTCACCGTCGTGACCAGCGACCCGGGAGACATGCGCCTAGTGGCCGGGGACAGGGTAATCACCGCCGTCGCAATCTGAATTGTGGCCAGGGCGTGTGCCACGGACCCGGCCTTCTGGCGTTCGAACAGTGGAGATCAAAGAGGCAGCGGACAGCCAAGTTGACAGCCAACGTCCAGCGCCCGGCAGGCACACACGGGCACGCCGGTGCACTAGGTCAGCAGGTAGAGGCCTTTATCGTCGCTGGCAGGCAGGTTGCCTGACTTGCAGCTCGGCGGCTTCGCCCTCGCTCACCAGTGCGCGGGAGCGCGCCTCGATGCCCAGCCCCCAAGGGGTGCCGCTGGGCCCGGTCGTGCGGGCCAGCCGCTCGACGGCGTCGGCAGCGCGAGCGGTCTCACCGCAGCGGACGGCCGCCTCGACCAGCTCCGCCAGCCCCCAGTTGGCGAAGCCAAGCTCCTGCGGGTAGGCGCTGGCCTCGTCGGCGGCGGTCAGCGCATCACGGTAGCGCCCGAGTCCGTTGCTGAGCACCGCGCTGGTGTGCCGGACCAGGCCCAGACCCATGCCCTCGCCCCGGACTGTCAGGCCGTTGATGGCCGCGTGCATCAGGCTGGTGGCCTCGGCCGCGCGACCCTGCCAGCCTGCCAGGGCCAGCGCGCTGTAGGGCGGCAGGTCGTTCCGTGTCGCCTCGGTAATGGCCGTGGTCTCCTCGACGAGCGCGGCAGCCGCCCCGAACTCGCCGGTGTGCAGGTGGACGCCGACCCGCTGGGCGAGAGCGAGAGGGAGCACGCTGAGCGCGCCGACGTCGCGGGCAAGCTTGAGATGCCGAGCTGAGAGTGCGTACCAGCCTTCGTCGTCCCACAGGTCGTGGGCGGCGTGGCAGGCCACAAAGAACCAGCGGAGCTCGTCCTCGAGGGTCAGGTCACCGTTGCGGAACGCGGCCACGGCGGGCTGCAGGGCCGGCTTCCCGGCCTCATACCCGTCGGTGATCAGGACGGCCAGTCCGTCCAGCAGCAGGTCCGGCGCGCGGGCCGGCTGCGGTGCGGGTGGCGCGCCGAGCGCGGCCCGGGCCACCTCGGGCAGGCCGGCCCCGCCGGCCAGGCGCCCGACGAATATGGCCGACGCCAGCGCGTCCAGGTAGGTCTCGCGGGCCAGCCGGACATCGAGCGGCTCCAGCTGCCGAGCCGTATGAAGCAGCAAATCTCGAGGCATCGGCGCCGTGGCTGGAGGCGAACGCCATCTGGCCGCGCAGCAGGCCGATCCGGGCGCGCAGGAGCTCATCGGCTGGCCCCGCCTCCGCCTGGGCCAGCAGCTCCAGCGCCGCGGCGGGCAGGCCGGCCTGGGCCTTGGCCTGCGCGGCCGCCAGCGCCCGGCCGGCCCGCCTCGCCGGATCCGGAGTCAGCGCCGCCGCGCGCTCCAAGAAGGCAGCAGCCGCCGTCAAGCCGCCGCGCGCCTGCGCCCGGTCGGCTGAGCGCTCCAGCTCGGCGGCGAGGTCCTCATCGGGCTCGGACGCGGCCTGAGCCTGGTGCCAGGCCCGACGGTCAGGATCACGCTGCGGATCGGACGCCTCGGCCAGGGCGCGGTGCGCGGCCTGCCATTCGGCCCGCGACGCCGACCGGTAGATGGCCGAGCGCACCAGCGGGTGCCGGAACCGCACCCTGGCGCCGATCTCCACTAGGCCATCCTGGGCCGCCGAGTCCGCGGCGGCCGCCGGAATGCCCAGCTGGGCGGCGGCGCGCCACACCAGAGCCAGGTCCCCGGTCGGCTCGGCTGCCGCCACCACCAGCCACAGCCGGGCCGGGCCGGGCAGGGCCTCCGCGCGCCGCAGGAAGCTGTCCTCGATCCGGCCCGGCGGTGGCACCACCTCCGGCGGCGCCTCCGGCAGGCCGAAGCCGCCCGTCAGCTGGGCGGGGGACAGGCCCCGCGGCAACTCGAGCAGTGCCAGCGGGTTGCCGCGCGTCTCGGCCACGATCTGTTCGGCCACCTGCTCATCCAGCGGCCACGGCACCACCGACCTCAGCAGCTGCCGGGCGTCGTCCTCCCGCAGACCCTGCACCAGCAGCTCCGGCAATCCGTCAAGTTCCGCATCGGGTTCGCGCACGGTGAAGATCATCAGCACCGATTCGGCGACCAGCCGGCGGGCCACGAAGGCCAGCACCCGCGCCGACGCCTGGTCAAGCCATCGCGCATCGTCGATCAGGCACACTAGCGGGCCGTCTTCGGCCACCTCGGCCAGCAAGCTGAGCACGGCGAGGCCAATCAGGAAACGATCCGGTGGCGGCCCAGCCTGGAGGCCGAACGCGGTCCCGAGCGCAGCACGCTGCGGACCCGGCAGGAGCCCGAGGCGATCCAGTGCCGGCCTGCACATCTGGTGCAAAGCAGCAAACGCCAGCTCCATCTCCGACTCCACGCCCGCCGCTCGCAGCACCCGCAGATCCGCCGCCGACTCGGCTACGTACTCCAGCAAGGCGGACTTCCCCAGCCCGGCCTCGCCCCGCATCACCAGCGCGGCACTGCGACCTGCCCGCGCCCCCGCCAGCAAGCCGTCCAGCCTCGCGCACTCGTCGCGCCGGCCGCGCAGCCCGGAGTCGGCTACGTCCTTCATTCTCATCCTTCTGACGGGCAGACCAGTACTGAAGCGGACCGCTCCGACCGCCCCGCCCGCTCCCGACCGACCTGTGCTGGGATCGTCAGCTCGCTGCTGCGGCCCCCGTGACCGGAGCGTACCAGGGGCAGGGACTGTCAAATCGTTCGCGTTTCGCCGGTCCGGCGCCTGCCTCGGGGTGTTCGACGCCTCGACGACGAGGCGGGGTGCGCGGCGTCCTTCCGGAGGCAGGGGTGGGCAAAGTCGTGTCTGGTGCTGACCGGGGGGGGGTACCGACACGCCGGTGATGGGCGGGTAAGAGTGCGGGCACGGCCCTTGGGGTGATCATGGCGGTTCTCACCCCAGCCAGATCGCTTCCAGAGGGACCATGCCCGCGCCGCCATCATCACGGATAGACCCTGCTCTCGGCCACCTGGTTCAGCTGGCCGTGGACGCCGCAGAGGAGCAGCCGGGGTTACTGGCGGTGCTGGCCGGGGTCGCTGATCCGCGGCACCGGCGGGGTGTGCGTCACCGGCTCGCAGCGATCCTCGGCCTGGCGGTGTGCGCGGTGCTGGCCGGGGCGCGCTCGTTCACCGCGACCGCGGAATGGGGCGCCGACGCCGACCCGGAGACGCTGCGCGTGCTGGGGGCGAGCGGTGCGGCGCCATCAGAGTCCCACGTTCCGGCGGACCTTGCAGCACCTGGACGCGGTTGCCTTCGATGGGCTGGCTGGCAGCTGGGCGGCTCAGCGCACCGCACCCAGGCCGGGAGGCCGGCGGGTCATCGCGGTCGACGGCAAGACGTTACGCGGCTCGGCCAGCGGCGGCGAACCCGGTGATCACCTGCTGGCGGCCCTCGATCATGCCCATAGCGCCGTCCTGGGCCAGGTGGAAGTGGGGGCGAAGACGAACGAAATCCCGATGTTCACTGTGCTGTGTGACCGCATAGAGATCGGCGGCGCGGTTATCACAGCTGATGCGATGCACGCCCCAGCGCGGCCATCGCCGGCCTCGCTCACGCAGCCTCCAGATCCCGGGCCGACAGGTAAACCCCGTGTTTGCGGAAGGCTGCCGGGGCCCACACCAGCGCCTCGGCCCGCTGAATCTCCAGCTCGGCCGGGAACCACGGCCGCCGCAGCACCCGCAGATCAGCCCATTGAGGCGGGGCGGCATCGTGCCCTGCGGCAAGATGCTCAGCCAGCGCCGCCAAGAACGTGTCCCATCGCTCGTCACCCGTCAGCGACGGCTCGTCCTGCAACAGCGACAGCTGCACGTCAGCGAGCTCCCACCGGTACTCCTCCAGGAACTCCCACACCAGTTTCCACCGCACCTTGCCATCACCCGTCCGGCCCAGCCGCAGGCCAGGGCAGCTAGGGTCATGGGACGGTAACCGGTCACAACAGGTCCTCCATCACTCGCGGTCCTCCAAACCGAGCATAGGGTGATGAACCGCCATCGCCTGGAACGCAGGCTGTACGGGCCACTGGTGTCACCGGCGGGTTGCCGAGAGCGGTACAGCACGAAAGTACAGCAACCGGCCTGGATTCCGGGGGACTGATGCGGACGTCCTGAGACACTGACCTGCACAGATGCACTACCGTGGACGTGCTGCCACTGCATGGCATGCAAGAGGTCTGGGGTTCGAATCCCCATAGCTCCACACCAGCTCAAATAAGATAATTCGAAAACCTGATCACTGAGTTCCAGGGCCTCGTACAGCAGCAAAGTACAGCAGTAGCCGCCACGAAAGCATCGCACGCCAGTTCGGATCTGGGGTCTGTGCGGATGCAGGGCGGCAGCCTGGCCGGCTGCGGCCTGCGCCGGAGATGAGCCCCAGATTGAGCCTGACGAGGCAAGGCGAGGCTCTTCCTCCAGCGGCGCAGGCCGGGGTGCCAATGCCGACACGCTCGCCGAGGTCCGGCGCCGGAATCTCGCGCAGGGAGTACTCTCGTACGTATGAGCGAGGGGTCCCTGTCTTTCGATGCAGAGGTCGCTGACCATCAGGTGATCTTCAGGGCAGGCCAGGTCGAGGCGGTTGTGGTTCCCCTGGAGGAGTACCGCGCGCTCAAGGCGCTGGAGCAGCGTGAGGCTGAGCTGTACTGGGTCGCTCATGAGAGCAGGTACCCGTCCCGGCCAAGTGATGACGTCCCTGGCGGCAACGTTTACGACTCGATGGAAGCGCTGGTGGCCGATCTCGGCGCAGGCGAATGAAGTGTGTTCGCACGCCTGGCTTCCTGATTGACCTGCGCCGCCTGCCTGACGAGCATCGCAAGCTGTTCGTGCCGGCCGTGCATGAGATTCTCCGTCCCGCGCTGGACGCTGGCGCGCACAAGGGGGCGGTGCCGTGGCCGCGGGCGCTGCGCATCCACCGGATCGGCGTGAATTACTCGATGACATGGAGCTTCGCGGGCCCCGATGGCCGAGCGTTGTTCCGGTTAGCAGAAGTCGCAGGCGAAACGGTTGTGGTGTGGCTACGTGTCGGCAACCACGGTATCTACGACCCCTGAGGTAGCGCGGAATGAAGCAGCGCGGAATGAAGCAGCGCGTAATGGTGGGGCATACCCGTTGCACGACCGCAAAAGGTAGCAGGACCGGCTCAGCCGGCAGTCGCGTCCTGCATCAGCTCGGGCCTGTCCCGGCACGGTGGACCAGGTCAAGCGCGCTGCCGCCGCAGACCCCGCCGGGCGCGATCGCAGCTGGCTTCCTGGCCATCGTGATGGCGCGATCAGCCCCGGGGCAGCCCACAGATAACGGATGGCGATTGCGACTACCAGTGCGCCGACAAGACGACGGATCAGCACGTCAGGCAGCCGGGACTGGATCCCGGCGCCGGTATAGGCACCGGCAAGCCCACCGATGCCAGCGTGCCCCGGCGGCTCTTGACCAGCTCGCTGACCTCTGCGCGAAGCACGAGATCCGCTTCGCGGGTGGCCATGACCCCGGGACGGCACGCCCGCGGCTGGCCGTCGGGCTGGTTCGGCGCCTGCCGAGCCCCAGAAATGATCTAGGAGCGCATATCCCAAGAGGTGCGCGTGCGCCGTATTGCACAGAGCCGACGCGATATTCAGCACCTGGGATCCGCAGAGCCCGGTCAGCCGCCTGCGGGAGGGTACGGCCCAGCATGAGGCAGGCATGGAGGCCGCCATGGTTAACGGGGGCGGCGATATTGCGATCTTCGGAGCACCTGCACGGCGCCAGGCCTGGCGGGTAGGCATCCGTCATCCGTGGCGCGCTGGCGCGCTGGCCGCCATCCTCGAAGTGTCGGCAGCCGTGGCCACCTCGGGCAGCTACGAGCGGGCCCCGCACTTGCTCGATCCGTTTCACGGGCCAGCTGGCCAGCCGTGCCGTATCTGCAGCCATCACGGGCCCGAGCCTTGCGCTCGCCGACGCGCTTGCAACCGCCATGGCGGTAGGCGGCGACGAGGTACTCGGCATCGTGGCCGGGCTTGACGGCCTCGCCGGATACTTGATCCGTGCCGATGGCAGCGAGGCGCACACCAGCGGCATCACCTTCGCCGGCTGATCCGGGCACTAAAGTCCCCTTTGCGAGGCGCGTCGCTCCATGCAGCGCGGCTTCCGCCGCCTCGTACTCCCCGTTCCAGTGCGTTGGCGAGCCGTACCAGTGCATCCTTGAGCCGCGGCCCGAACCTTGTTTCCACGACCCTGTGGATCGCGTATGCCAAGCAGCCCATGATTGTGACTATCGCAACCAGCAGCACCCAGCGGTTCACCATACGGCCAAAAAGGTTGAAGAGAACGAAACCGTTGTAGGCGTGCACCAGGTAAAGCGGGTACGTCAGCGCGCCCGCTACCGCGAACCAGGGCCGCCCGAACCGGCTGGTGACCCGCAGCGCGACGAGTGTCATGACGGCAAAGATGACCGTGATGACGGCGACGATCACCGGGATATGCAGGGCCTGGTGATAACGGCCTGAGACCCGGTGCGCAAAGTTGATCGCCTGATATACCGCGTTTCCGTACGTGATCAGCAAGATCGCGCCGAGCGGCCAGGACATGCCGGTGCGGTAGATCAGGCACAGCGCCATGCCCGCGATGAAGTAGTGCGACCACTGCGACTGCACGACCAGGTCCATCGTGCCCGCCAGGCCGGCCGGCAGGACATGCAACTCGAGTACCGCCGTCGCCGCGAGCCATAGCCACAGCATGGCGATCACCCGGCGCCGGGCGAGGCCGATCCACGCGAGCAGGAAAACGAGCGCGTAGAACCGGATCTCGGCCCAGAGGGTCCAATAAACGACATCGACGTTGGCGATGTTGGGCAGCGAGTTGAACATGGTCAGGTTCGCGGCGTACTGCACTGGCGTGACCTTGAACAGTCCGTGGCTGAGCGTGACCGCGACGATCGCGGTGACGCTAACGGCTACCCAGTACGCCGGGTAGAGGCGGACGATCCTGGAGATGACGAACTGGTGCGGCCGCCGGTCCCACGCGCTGAGCAGGACGACAAAGCCGCTGATCACGAAGAACATGTCGACGCCCAGGTAGCCGTAACGCGTGGCAGTACTGAGGGCAGGGAATGCGATAGAGGTGAGATGACCGGCGTAGCCGGAGAAGGTGTAGTGGTAGCAGACGACAGCCAGCGCTGCGGCGATCCGCAGCAGGTCAATCTCGTAGAGACGGTCACGGCCGGCCAGCACGTCGGCCGTTTGCTGATTGGCCCGGTGCTGGCCGGGCTGCCGACAGCTGTGCGGCGCGTCGGATTCAGCGGGTGGCGAAACCGAGCGACCAGGATGCAATAGTCCTCCAATCTAAACGTCCGCACCGAACGATAAGAGGGCGGTCATTACAGAGAGATGAAAGCGAAGGCGAGAGGCGGCAGAATTTGCCTCCGCTTGGCGCTCCACCCACCCAACTCGCCGTCAAGACCGAGCACGTCATCGATATAGGCGCTCAGCGCACTCCGGAATTGTTCATGGCGAGTGGCGGCTTCGGAACGAGACCGGCGGCTGCCCCAGGCAGCTCGCTATGCCCGTAACCGGGCAGGCGATCGGCCGGTCGGCCGGTCCGTGCCGCTCCCGCTCCACCCCGGCAGAAGGCGCAGCGGCGCTCTGGATCCCGCGCAGCCAGCATGGTGATCCGGGTCCTGCCCAAGATGGCAGCCGGGCGCCTTGCATTGGCCGCGCAAAGGTACTTCCGTCACGCTGAGTGAACACCGTCCTGAGCACGGAGCCAGCGCCGGTGGCTGTCGGCCATCCAGTGCGGGCCGATGGCTAGTTCGCCGGGGTGAGCGGCACAGAAGGGCCAGTTCGGGGCCGTCCCGACCCTGCAGGCGCCCCCGTTCGGGCTTCCCTCCGACAAAGCGCGACACGCGACACAGCCCTCTCGCAGTCATCGGCGCCTACAGCCAGCGGTGTCGCGCTGCGGGCAGTGGCCGTGGTGACTGGCCTGTATGCGCGCACCCGGCACCGGCGAAGGAAGCATCAGGGCCACGGTCCTTGCCGCCGGCCTCCTCGGCGCGCGTCTAGAGGCAAGGCCACGCTTTGGCCGTGGCCAGGCTGGCGCGGCAACACCTCATCGAGGCTCATCGTCAGGCCACGTCACCTGCACAGTTGGTAAGACACCCCCGGCCAGCAGCGCGTCGGCGAGGGTCAGCTGTGATTGCGCAGGAGTTCGCCGAACGTCGCGGCGGTACCGCGGGGAGGATGGCCAGAGCCCGGGCGGCGGGTGCTAAGATCCGGGATCCGGGTCCTAGGTCATCGCGGCCGGGGACTTACCGGCCTGCGCGGCACGGCGGAACCTGGCCAGCCTGAAATACGGGAGCCGGCGGCGATCGCCGCGACATCGGCCGGAGCATGCTAGCCAGGGGGACTCCTGTCGTACGGCCCGCGGCGCGGACCGGCTAGCCGGTCCGCATCGCCTGAGCGAGGTGAGATGCCATGGGCGGCATGATGACCGCGACGGGTTCCTGAATGCTGGTGTGGATCGTCCTAGGCGTCGTGCTGGCGGTGGCCGAGGGGTCTGGGCAGCAGCTGCGCTATGCGCGCGGGGAGATCAGCCGGGAGGATTACCTGCAGGGCAAGGTCGAGGTGCAGGACTGACGGATAACAGGTCGCGGGTGCTGGTCTGGCGGACGATCTGGCGCCAGTCCCGGGAGCGGGCCTTGCTCTGGCGTTAGATCTGGACGCTGGCGCAGCCGGCGCGCTGGGCCCGAGCTGTTCGCGAACGATGGGTTGGCGGCGATGGCGGGTGATTCAGCGGCTAGCGGGAGTGGCAGGGGCATCGGCTGGTTGGCTCCCTGGGTGGCTCTTGCCCCGGGCGCCAAAGTTCGTCACGTAGCCATCCGGGGGTGCGACTTTCAGCGGCCCGGGATGACGAGCACTGGGCGGTGCGCGTGCACGACGACGGCATACGACACGCTGCCGAGGAGCGCTGACTGGACACGCGACAGGCCACGGGCACCTACTACGATCGGCTCGGCGTCAAGCTTCCCAGCCTCGTCGCAGATCGCTTGCCAGCTCTTGCCTTTCGCGACACTGCCCCGAACCTCGAATCCGGCTGTGCGCGCGAGCGCTACTCCCCGGTCTGACGTCTCGCGGGCCACCTGGTGGGCGATCTCATCGAGGCCGAGTTCCTGGGAAGCTAGCTTTGACAGGGGTGCGGTGAGAATGGTGGCTGGGTCATGTGGCACCCACAGCGCCGCTGGCTCCCATACGGTGAGCACCACTGCGGTGCGCGGACCCAGTAGCTCGCCCGCCTTCGCGATCGCGGTGGCAGCATCGTTCGACCCGTCGAAGCACAGGAGCACCGGGTGCACGTGTTTCGCTGTCTTCTCGCCCTCGGTCATCGCCTTGTCATCTCGCAGCGTATGCCCGCATGCGGAGCCGATGTGTCCACAGCGACTGCGCCGTGAGAGCGGAGGAGGGCCGTGCAGAATGCCGTGCCGGTCCTAAGGCCAAAAGAGCGTTCCTGGGCCTGGCCCGCCTCCTCTATGCGTGGCTCGATGATCGAGCTGCGGCATGACAGCCGTCGGTAATCTGGGGCTGGCAGCCAGCAGGACCGTTCGGCGGGCAGGTGGCCGTCCCTGGCCAAGCGATCGGCCTGGCTGTCTCCCAGCGGGGCGCCCTTGCGCCGTTCGCTGCCCGCCGCACCGATGGGGGATCGGACATGGCTGATCCGGCTGCCTCGACGCCAGGGGTGCCGGCTTTGCCCGTTGAGGTGACGCGGGCGGGCGGTCTGAGCGGCGCGGAGGTTGCCGAGCGACGCTCGCGAGGGCTGGGGAACGCGGGCGGGGAGCGCACCAGCCGGTCGGTGGCCGAGATCCTGCGCGCGAACATTATGACCCGGTTTAACTTGATCCTGGGCGTCTTGCTGGCGGTGATCCTGGCCGTGGGCGAGCCGCAGGACGCCCTGTTCGGGATCGTGCTGGTCGCCAATGCGGTGATCGGTATCGGGCAGGAGCTGCGCGCGAAGCTGACGCTCGACCGGCTGGCGGTGCTCAGCGCTCCCAGGGTCCGGGTGATCCGCGACGGTGCGCCGTTGGACATCGCTGTGGCCGATCTTGTGGCCGGTGATCTGGTCGACCTGCGGCCCGGCGACCAGCTGCCTGCCGACGGCGTGGTCCGCGCCAGCGCGAGCCTGCAAGCCGATGAGTCGCTGCTGACGGGCGAGTCCGAGCCGGTGGACAAGCGGGCTGGTGACCGGCTGCTGTCGGGCAGTTTCGTGGTTGCCGGGTCGGGCGGCTATCAGGCCACCGAGGTAGGCGCCGAGGCCTACGCCCGCAAGCTGGCGGCCGAGGCGAAGCGGTTCACGGTGGTGCGCTCGGAACTGATGGCGGGCATCAATCAGATCCTGCGGTACGTCACCTGGGCGATCGTGCCGGTGGCGGTGCTGCTGGTGGTCAGCCAGCTGCACGCCCGCGACACGGTGCGCGAGGCGCTCACCGGGACGGTCGCGGCGCTGGTCGGCATGGTGCCGCAGGGCCTGGTGCTGCTGACGAGCGTCGCTTTCGGCGTTGCGGCCGTCACCCTGGCCCGGCGCCGGGTCCTGGTGCAGCAGCTTCCGGCGGTGGAGGGACTGGCCCGGGTGGACGTGGTGTGCTTCGACAAGACCGGCACCCTCACCGACGGGACCATCGTCTTCGGCCGGCTGATCCGGCTTGACGATCAGGCACCGGCCGAAGAGGCCCTTGGTGCGCTCGCCGATGACCAGAACCCGAACGCGACGCTGGCGGCGATCGGGCAGGCGTTCCCGCCGCCCGGCGGCTGGGTGCGCCTGGGTGCGGTGCCGTTCTCGTCGGCCCGCAAGTGGAGCGCAGCGAGCTTCGCCGGGCAGGGCACTTGGGTGCTCGGCGCGCCGGAGATGGTGCTGCCGGCCGGGCAGCGAGAGTATCTGGCCCAGGCCGCCGTGCTGGCCGCGAGCGGGCAGCGAGTCGTCGTGCTGGCGCATGCTGAGAGTCCGCTGAACGGCGAATCCCTCCCCAGGAATCCGCGGGCGGCTGCCTTCGTCCTGCTCGCTGAGCGGCTGCGGCCCGACGCCGCCGACGCGATCGCCTACTTCACGGCGCAGGGCGTCGCGCTAAAGGTGATCTCCGGCGACAGCCCGCGCACCGTCAGCGCCGTCGCTGCGTCCGCGGGCCTGCCCCACACCGGCGATCCCGTCGATGCGCGGGACCTGCCCGACGATCTGGACGCGCTCGGCCGCATGCTGGAGGAGCACTCAGTGTTCGGCCGGGTGACACCGCATCAGAAACAGGCGATGGTCAGGGCCCTGCAGGCCCGCGGGCATGCGGTGGCCATGACCGGCGACGGCGTCAACGACGTGCTCGCGCTCAAGCTCGCCGACATCGGCATCGCCATGGGCTCCGGCGCGTCGGCCACCAGGGCGGTTGCCGAGCTGGTGCTGCTCGATGGCAGGTTCGCGACCCTGCCCGGCGTGGTGGCCGAGGGCAGGCGGGTCACGGCCAACATCGAGCGCGTCGCTAATCTCTTCCTCACCAAGACGGTCTGGGCGACGCTCCTCGCGGTCGCGGTGGGCGTCACGCTGCTGCCGTACCCGTTCCTGCCGCGTCATCTCACGATCATCGACACCCTGGCCATCGGCATCCCGTCCTTCTTCCTGGCGCTCGCGCCCAACCGGCGCCGCTACCGGGCCGGATTTGTCGGCCGGGTGCTGCGGTTCGCCATCCCGGCGGGTGTCATCGTCGCCGCGGCCACCTTCGCGACATATGCGCTGGCTCGCGGGCATGGTCTGCCGCTAGCACAGCAGCGCACCGCTGCCACGCTGGTCACGCTCGTGCTCAGCCTGTGCGTGCTGGTGCTGCTGGCCATTCCGCTGACCTGGCGCCGGATCGTGCTGGTGTGCGCCGCGCTGGCCGGGTTCATGCTGCTGTTCCCGCTGCCCGCAGTGCGCAGGTTCTATGCGCTGGAACTACCCCGCGGCGAACTCGGGCTCACGCTGCTGGTCGCGGCCCTAGGGGCCGCTGCCCTCACCGGCTTCTGGATCATCACCCACCGGCACAGCGCCAGCAGCGACGCATGAGGAGCGAGGACCGCCTGGCGGCTAGCGCGCCGACCTAATTGCCACTATTCAACCCTCTTTGCGGTCTCTTGATCATCGCAATCAGGATATGGACCCATGCTGGCCGTGTCGCGGGAACCGGCAGGATTCGGTCGAACCGCACTGCCACGTACCGAGCCCGGCAGACTGGAGCACAAGCGCCCCGGCCTGCCGCTGCCTGGCGATGAGCTCGTCCAGCGGTCGCGATGATGCTGGGACCCCTGCCGTCGAGGTCATCGTTGGCCGGCGTCAGGTGACCGGTCAGGGCCGAAGGGCCCGCACGCGGCGGACCTGCTCCTCTTCAGCTCTGGTCATGGTGACGGAGCATGATCAGGTATGAATACGGGGCATCTTCATGCCGCGCGGCTGTGGCTGGCCGGGGCTGCCGAGATGGCGCCGCTAATCGTGACCGTGTCGGGCCTGTTCGCCGGGGCCGTTTTGCATCTGGCCGGGGCAGCGGGTGCGGGCGACGGGGCCTGGATAGCTGCCGGGGCGTGCGGGGCGGCCTACGCGTTGTGGGCGATAGTCGACAGCCTGCGGCGGCGGCGGATGGGCGTGGACGTGATCGCGCTGCTGGCCGTGTGCGGGGCGCTGGCCGTTGGTGAGTACCTGGCTGCCGCGGTGATCAGCGTGATGCTGGCCAGCGGCCGGGCGCTGGAGGGATGGGCGGCCGGGCGGGCGCGCCGGGACCTGCAGGCCCTGCTCGAGCGGGTGCCCAGGACCGCGCGGCGGTACCGGACGGCCGGCTTGGAGACGGTGCAGCTGGAGACGGTGGCACCCGGGGACAGGCTGCTGGTGGCATCCGGCGACCTGGTTCCCGTCGACGGCACGGTGGCAGGCGGGCCGGCTGTGCTGGATGAGTCCGCGCTCACCGGCGAGCCGCTTCCGGTCGAGCGCTCGGCCGGCGAGCAGATCCGCAGCGGCACTGTTAACGCCGGCGGGCCGTTCGACTTGTTCGCGACGGCCACGGCCGCCGACAGTACTTATGCGGGGATTGTCCGCCTGGTGTCGGAAGCGGAGCAGTCGCAGGCCCCGTTTGTCCGGCTGGCTGACCGGTATGCGCTGTGGTTCCTGTTCGTCAGCCTGGCCGCGGCTGGGGCGGCCTGGGCGGTCGCCGGGGCGGAGCGGGCCGTGGCGGTCCTGGTCGTGGCCACTCCATGCCCGCTCATCCTGGCCGCTCCGGTGGCGCTGGTGTCTGGGCTGTCCATCGCGGCCCGCCGCGGGGTGATAGTGAAGGGCGGCGGCGTGCTGGAGCGCCTGGCCGGGTGCACGACCCTGCTGCTCGACAAGACGGGCACGCTGACCAGCGGGCGGCCGGCGCTGGCCGGTGTCGTGGTCGCGGGCGCGAGGCCTGCGGATGAGGTACTGCACCTGGCTGCGTCCTTGGACCAGGTCTCGCGGCACGTGCTGGCCGGCGCCGTGGTCCGGGCCGCAGCCGGGCGCGGCGGCCAGCTGGCGCTGCCGACGCAGGTGGCGGAGGTTGCCGGCCAGGGCATCCGCGGCGTCGTCGGCGGTCACCGGGTGGCCGTGGGCAAGGCCGCCTGGGCCGGTGTCACCGGGTCCCCGCGGTGGGCTAAGACAGCTCGCCGCCAGGCCCGGCTCGATGGTGCGCTGACGGTATTCGTGGCTGTTGACGGCCAGCCGGCCGGTGTTCTGGTCCTCGATGATCCGGTCCGGCCGGACGCCGGGAGAACGATCCGGGCGCTGCGGCGGGGCGGCATCAGCCGGATCGTCATGGTCACCGGCGACCGCGCCGAAGTGGCCAGGTCCGTGGGGGCGGTGATCGGGGTGGATGACGTTCTCGCCGAGCGGACCCCCGCCGAGAAGCTCGACGCTGTCGGTATAGAACGCCGCCGGGCGCCCACGATCATGGTCGGCGACGGCATCAACGACGCGCCCGCGCTGGCGCTCGCGGATGTCGGGGTGGCCATGGGGGCGCGCGGCGCGACTGCCTCCTCGCAGGCTGCCGACGCGGTGCTCACCGTGGACCGCCTCGACCGGCTGGGCGAAGTGACGGCGCTGGCCCGCCGGACCCGCCGGATCGCCCTGCAGAGCGTCGTCGTCGGCATGGCCATGTCCCTGGCGGCCATGGCCGCGGCCGCGGCCGGCCTGCTCCCGGCGGTCTGGGGGGCGCTGCTGCAAGAGGGCATCGATGTCGCGGTCATCCTCAATGCCCTACGGGCGCTGCGGCCCGGCACCACCGGTACCCGCCTGGCGGCTGAGGACGCGGCGCTCACCCGACGGTTCCGGGGCGAGCATGAAACCATCCGGGCCGCCATCGAGCAGCTCCGCGTGGTCGCCGACTCGCTCGGCCTCAGCACGCCAGGCGAGGCGATGACCCGGGTCAGGGACGCCCACCGGCTGCTCGTCGAGCAGATCGAGCCGCACGAGCAGGCCGAGGAAGCCGAGCTCTACCCCGCGCTCGACAGGCTTCTCGGCGGAACCGAGCCGACCGCCACCATGAGCAGGGCGCATGCCGAGATCACGCACCAGATCCGGCGGCTGGGCCAGCTGATCGAGGACATCGGCGACGACCCGCCCGACGACGCCGACCTGGCCGACCTGCGCAGCCTCCTCTACGGGCTGCACGCGGTCCTCCGGCTGCACACCGCACAGGAAGACGAAAGCTACCTCTCACTCGGCGACGACACCGGCCCGGCCCCGGAACGTCAGCCCATGGTCCACAGCAGCCTTCGGCAGTGATCGGAGTCTTGGCCGGCCAGCACGGCAGCCGTTGACATGCTCAGGTCTGGTGGCTGTATGAGAGCGTGCGGCGGGTCACTCGTGACCTTGAGCGGGGCGAGGATCGGCGGGGCGCTCAGCGGGCGTCTGCCGGTCCGGCCGGCGCGAAACCGGGTCTTGGCACGGGGCGCTTGCTGGTGCCCGAGCGCGACGGCGCTCGCGCGCGAAATGTGCGCGCGCGAAGGGCGCCGGGGTAGCGATGAGGAGCGCCGCGCCGCCGCCGCACGCGGCGAGCCAGATGATGATGGCGACCATCGCGGGCGGCGAACGGCAGGACCAGGCCTCGCGAATATGACTGCTCGATGTATCCGATGGAGAAGGGGGTGCGGTACACCGTGGAGGTCACACTGGCGTTGCCTTCGGCGCCTTCCCCCACGGGCAGTTAAGCGTCTTGCCGGTGCCGACCTTGGCCGCCCAGACCGGGTCGACGCTGGACAGGTAGTTGCTGAAGATGTAGGTGGTGCCGCTCCCGTCGGAGCGGTGGACGACGGAGATCGGCGCGCTCGGGAGGCGGAGGCCCGGGTTGAGGGCGGTGATGGCCGGGTCGTGCCAGCTGGTGATCTGCCCGAGGAAGATGCGGGCGATCACCGGGCCCGTCAGGCGCAACCGGGCGCCCGCCGGGAGGTCCAGGTTGTAGACCACGCCTTCGCCGCCCAGGGCGTCGGGCACCTGCACGGCGGGACCTCCTTTGGCGGCTGCTTGCTCGCTGGCGGTCATGGGCACGTCGGAGGCGCCGAAATCGACCTGCCCGGCGCTGACCGCGGCGATACCGCCGCTGCTGCCCACGGCGGAGTAGTTGATGGTCACGCCCGGATGCTGCTGAACGTATTTGGCGAAGGCCACGGCGAAGAACGGCGCGACGAACGTCGAACCCGACCCGGTGAGGGTGCCCGTATGGCCGCTGTGGCCAGGGCTGCCCGTGGCCAGTACCGATGCCGGGGCGCTCGTGGTGGTCGCGTTGCCGCATGCGGCGAGGGCGAGGAGGATGATCGCGGCGACGGTGGCCTGGATGGCTGGGTGCGCTCTGCGGCGGGGCTGAGGCCCGGGCCGGTGGTGATGCGCTGACATGGCTGTTCCTCTGCTCAAATCCGGGGCGGGTTAGGGCCGCTGGGTGCCTCTGGCCCAGGCCTGGGTGCCCATCTGGGCCGCTTCCCAGGGGCTGCGTGGCGGCGGGGTGCAGGACAGGCCAAGGTCGCTTGGGCCATCGACGGTCATGGGGTAGTAAGCCTTGTGGTCATCGGCCTCGGGGCCACGGTGACCGGGTCGAACCCGGCCGCCTTGGCTCCATGGTCACGCGGCCCGGTCGGGGCGGTCTGGTCGAAGATCTTCACGACCCGGGTGCCGAGGCTGCCCGCGAACTCCCGGTTCCGGCCGAGGGCATTCCCGCCGGCCATCCGGCCCTGCTTGTGCGCGGTGGTGCCCAGTGGCAGCTGGCCGTCCGGCAGGCGGCCGACCACATGCCGGGAGATCAGTTCGCCGACGGCCATCTCGGCTTCACATGTGCTGACGTTGTGGCGCCGGGCGAGGGCGGCGTACCGCAGCAGCCGCCACCCGGGCTCGTGGTGCGCGAGAGCCGCGGCGATCCGGTCGGCGAGCTTACTGCCCCCTCGGTGCGGTTGGGCAGGCGTGCCCCGCCCGGCAGTGACCTCGCCTTGGGGTCGTGTGCGGCTCGCCTCAGCCAACGGCAAGCCACACGTGATGGCGTGGGTAGGCAGCAACTGGACCATCGGGGAACAGAACCTCGCGGCTGGCTGTCTCTTTATCTCTGTGACAGAACTATGATTAGTTCTGTCACAGACATGACCGGGCGAGCTAGCCGTGTTGGCCTGCTGCCATGGCGCTCACCCCCCAGCCCGCCGGTCAACGGCATCCACATCGGGCCGGCGTTCCCCCAGAGGATTCAGCCTGATCCGGCTCCCGGTAACCCTGTTGTAGGGGCCATCGCCGTGCAGGCCTGCTGGCCCGCCAGCTCGGGCTTGCGCTCGGGCACCGGATCAGCGACCACCTCAGGGGGACGCGCCGGGCAGGTCGCGGCGGTCGCGCCGAGCCAGCCTGGGCCTACCTCACCGCCGGGCGGCTGTTCACGCGCTGAGCGGTGCGTGCCGTCTTCGGCGGCGTCAGTCAGAGGCCGGTGAAGATCTCGCGTGCCTCACGGGCGGCGTAGTAGACGAGGGCGTACCCGGCGGCGGGATCGGCCCACCACCAGCCCAGGGCGGCGTTCAGCGCCAGGCCGGCCAGGACCGCGGTGGCCAGGATCCCGTCGATCAGGGTGACCCGGCCTTCGGTCTGGAGCACCGGATTGCCGAGAGCGGCCCCGGTGCGGGCCTTGCCGGAAGCGAGCGCGAACATGACAGCGGCGGTGACGGCCGTCCATCCGATGCCAATGGCGGAGTGGCGCGGGTGATGGCCGAGGGCCAGTACCACTGTCGACTGGACCAGCAGGTAGACGGCCAGCGCGGCGAAGGCGTAGCCGATCAGGCGGAGAGCCCGGTGCTGCCGGGCCTGCCCGGTGCCGGACAACTCCCAGATCACGACCGTGGATGCGCCGATCTCGATGAGTGAGTCCAGCCCGAACCCGGCCAGCGCCACCGACCGCGCCGCGAGGGCGGCGATTGCCAGGACCACCACGCCGATCACGTTCCAGCCCAGCGTCGCCAACTCCAGGACAAAGCCCCGCCGGAGCAAAGTCCTGCCAGCTGCCTCATCCACGAAGGCCTCCATCTGAGTCAGCCGGATCGCGGCGTGGGCGACCAGACCCGTATCAGGAGCGTCCTGAGCGTGACCCGCTCAGGACCCTGCGGCGGCCGGGCCGTCGCCCGGCCGCGGGCTTTGTCGGCGTACGTTTTTCTGTGATAGAACTATAAACAGTTCTTCCACAGAAGTAATCTGGCGAGTCTCCTGCAGGACTAATTGGCGAACGTGGGGAGTTCTGGCTTGGCGCGGGGCGCAGGCATGGCGGGGATGCTGCTGCGTGAGCCGCCCCGGCCGGCCGTGGTCCGTGAGCACCGGCTGGCGCCGTGGCTGGCGGTGGCCACGGTTTGCTTCGGGGCGTTCATGGGACAGCTCGACGCCAGCATCGTGACGTTGGCGTTCCCCGCGTTGCAGCGTCAGTTCGGCGTGAGCCTCGCTGGAGTTCAGTGGGTGTCGCTGGCCTACCTGCTGGCGCTGGTGGCGCTGCTGGTGCCGGCGGGCCGCTGGTCGGACCGGTACGGCCGCAAGCTGATGTACCTGTACGGATTCGTGGTATTCGTCGGAGCTTCGGCGGCGTGCGGGCTGGCACCGTCGCTGCCCGTGCTGATCGGGCTGCGGGTCGTGCAGGCGGCCGGGGCCGCGATGCTGCAGGCTAACAGCGTGGCGCTGGTGGCCACCAGCGCGCCGAGCGGCCGGAGGCGGGCGGCACTGGGGATCCAGGCCGCGGCGCAGGCGCTTGGCCTCGCGCTGGGCCCGGTCGCGGGCGGGCTGCTGGTCGCATCGGCTAGCTGGCGGTGGATCTTCTTCGTCAACGTGCCGGTGGGAGTGGTAGCGGTGGTGGCCGGATGGTTCCTGCTTCCGCGCACCCGCCAGCTCGCCCGCGACCGGGGCAGCGACCCGCTCGGGATGACGCTGCTGGCCCTGACCGTCATGGGCCTGCTCATCGCTGTATCCTCACTCTCCGGCCTGGATCTGCCGCTCCGGGCGCTGGCCGGGTCGGCGGCGGCCGCGGCGGCGGCCGCGGCGGGCCTGATCTGGTGGGAGCGGCGCTCGCCGGCGCCGCTGATTGACCTGCCGCTGCTGGCCGCGGCCGGGATCGCGCCCGCGCTCGGCGGTGCCCTTTGTGTCTACATGGTCTTGTTCGGCCCGCTGGTGCTCCTGCCGCAGACCCTGGCCGCGCATGGCGACGGTGCGCTGCGGGCTGGGCTGCTGCTGACCGCGCTGCCGGCCGGGTTCGGGCTGGCTGCCGTGGCTGCCGAACGCGCGCTGCCCGCGCGCTGGCCTACCCGGCGGCGCTGCGTCGCCGGGGGCCTGCTCGCCACGTGCTCGGTGGCAGCGCTGGCGATCCCTGGCCCCGCCGCTGTCACGGTGGTGTCGCTGGCACTTCTGGGCGCGGGCCTGGGCGTCTACATCCCGGCGAACAACGCACAGATCATGGCAGCCGTGCCGATCCGCGACGCAGCCACCGCAGGCGGGATGGTGAACATGACCCGAGGGCTGGGCACCGCCCTGGGCGTCGCGGTGGTGACACTGGGGCTGCACGCCGGAGCGCGCCTCAGCCATGCTGATGGGGGGAGCCTGGCCATCGCAGCCCTGACCGCAGCCGCGCTGGCCGCGACGTGGGCCGGCACCCGCTGCACCGCCGCGCTCGCAGGCGCGGCCGGCAATCCAGGCCAGGAGGTCACCGGTGAACGAGACGACCGCGGCTGACGGCATCACTGCCCGCAGCGCCGACCGGCCTGACGGGCTGGCCGAGGGAATCGCGCGGCTGCGCCGCGCACTGCGCCGCGGCGCCCGCGTCGCCGACCCGGGCAACCCACTGGCCGTAGCCCAGCTAGAGCTGCTGTCCGCAGTGACAGAACACCCCGGCGCCCGGCCCGGCCAGCTGGCCCGGCTGCTGCACATGCGGCCCAACACCGTCACCACCATCGTCAACAGCCTCACCACCCGGGGCATGGTCAGCCGCACCACCGCCGACGGCGACCGGCGGGCAGTGGAGCTGACCGCGACCGACGCCGGGCAGCAGGCCGTGCACGCCTGGCAGGCCACCAACGCCGCAGTGCTGCACCTGGCCCTATCCACCCTGCCCGCACCCCAGCGGCGGGCGCTGGCCACCGCGGTGCCCGCTCTCGCCGCCCTGGCCGGTGCGGTCGACCGGCTAGCCGACAACCCCCCCGAAACCACTAGCTGAGCCGAGCAGGAAATGACCCAGAGCCCGGCCCATGCTCCTGCTCGTTCGGCTCGGGAGCGCCGCCGCCGGGAACATCCTGGATGTCGGACGTGCCAGCTCGCTCGGCGCGTGGCGCCTGCTGCACGGACTGCACCTGTACGGAGCGGCGTCCTGGCCGGGTCCCGGCGGGCTCCGAATCTACCGCCCTGACTCCTACGGGCCGTTCGCCTACTACGCGTACATCCCGTTCGCGGCCATCTTCCCGCCAGCGCCCGCAGCGATCGCGACGCTGTTGCCGGCCGCGTGCTTCGACGCGGCGACGCTCGCGGGACTGCACAAGCTCGGCTGCCGGATCGGAGGCCGGCCGCTCGCGCAGGCGTTCATGTTTGCGTATCTGCTCTACCCGTTCACCGACCTGTCCTTGCTGGCGGAAACCAACGATGCGCTGATCGCCGCCCTGTGCGTATGGACGATCGTCGCAGCGCAGCGGCCGGTCGCCCGCGGGCTGCTCATCGCAGGAGCCGCCCTGACGAAGTTCGTCCCGGCGCTGCTCGCATTCCAATTCCTGGGCGTGAAAGGTGGGCGCTGGCGCTACGTGCTGACGCTCGTCGCCGCGCTCGCCGGGATGCTCGCCTGGCCGCTCATCACCTCCGGAGCGGCGCAGTTCCTCGACTCGACGTTCGGCTACCAGCTGATTCACCGCGGCGGCGGCGTGCAGTTCAGCATCTGGACCTATCTGCCGCACCTGGCGACGCTGGCCAGAACACTGCTCGCCGCCGCCTTGGTGCTGCTAGCGATCTCACCAATGTTGCGTCCTGAAGTGCAGGACGCGCGGCAGCAAGCCGCTCTCGCCGCCGCCCTCCTCATCGGCGGGCAGCTGCACGCGATCCGGTGACGGTCTCGAGTGTGGCGTCGGTAAGCCTGCCGTACTGCACCGGCGTGTAATGCTCGGCCAGCACCATGTCAGTGCCGCGGTCCAGGACCTGAAGCTTGCCGGACATGGCGCGCGGCGCCCGGCCCAGGTAGGGCCTGCGTTGCGATCCACCAAGCGCTCATAACGATCTTTGTGGTCACCACAGCCACCTGAACGGTCCTGGCTCCTCGCGTACCGAAAGGCAACGCGTGCGCGTCTGCCTGCGCACGCTCGATGACGAGGCTGTCGTCGGGTCAGGTGGCGTGCGGCGGTTCTGTGGTGCCGGGCTGGAAGCGGCGCAGCCGCAGGCTGTTGGTCACGACGAACACGGAGCTGAATGCCATGGCGGCGGCGGCGATGAGGGGGTTGAGGAACCCGAGGGCGGCTAGCGGGATGGCGGCGGTGTTGTAGGCGAACGCCCAGAACAGGTTGCCCTTGATGGTGCGCAGGGTGCGCCGGGACAGCCGGATCGCGTCGGGTACCGCGAGCAGGTCGCCGCGGACCAGGGTCAGGTCGGCGGCCTCGATCGCGGCGTCGGTGCCGGTGCCCATGGCCAGGCCGAGGTCGGCCTGGGCGAGCGCGGCGGCGTCGTTGATGCCGTCGCCGGTCATGGCCACGACCCGCCCGGCGTCCTGCAGCTGCCTGATCGCGTCGGCTTTCCCGGCTGGCAGCACCCCGGCGATGATCTCGTCGATGCCTACCCGGTCGGCGACTGCCCGGGCGGCGCGGGCGTTGTCGCCGGTGAGCAGCACCGGTCGCAGGCCCATCCCGCGCAGGGCGGCGACGGCCTGGGCCGAGGTGGGCTTGATCGTGTCGGCGACCACGAGCATGCCCCGGACCTGCCTGTCCCAGCCGGCGAGCACTGCCGTCTGCCCGGCCGTCTCCGCGGCGGCGGCCCGGGTGGCCAGGATCGCCGGGATGGGCTGGGCCCACTGGCGCTCGATCCAGTCCCGGCGGCCGGCCACCATCGCGTGACCGGCGGCCACGCCGGAGACGCCGAGCCCGCCGTGGCTGGTGAACCCCGCCACGGCGGGCAGGCTGCCAAGCCGTCCGGCGGCCCCGGCTGCGATCGCCGCGGCGATCGGGTGCCCGGAGGCGTCTTCCACCGCCCCAGCCAGGCGCAGCACCTGCTCCGGGTCCTCGCCGGGTGCGGCGGCCACGTCCACCAGGCTCATCCGCCCGGTGGTGATCGTGCCGGTCTTGTCCAGCACCACCGTGTCGACGGTCCGGGTGGATTCGAGCATCTCCGGCCCCTTGATCAAGATGCCGAGCTGGGCGCCCCGCCCGGTGCCGACCAGCAGCGCGGTCGGCGTCGCCAGCCCCATCGCGCACGGGCAGGCGATGATCAGCACCGCGACCGCGGCGGTGAACGCCGCACCGGCCGGCTGCCCGGCGGCCAGCCACCCGATCAGCGTCACGATGGCGATACCGATGACGACGGGGACGAAGACCGCGGAGATCCGGTCGGCGAGCCGCTGCACCGGCGCCTTGCGGGCCTGCGCATCGGACACCAGCCGGGCGATCTGCGCGAGCTGGGTGCCGGCGCCTACCTGGGTGGCGCGGACCACCAGCCGGCCGCTTACGTTCACCGTCGCGCCGGTCACCGCATCCCCGGTGGTCACCTCGGCCGGGGCCGGCTCCCCGGTCAGCATCGAGGTGTCGACCGCGGAACTGCCGGACTCCACCACGCCGTCGGTCGCGATCTTCTCACCCGGCCGGACCACGAACCGGTCACCCGCCACGAGCTGCCCCGCCGGAATGCGCACCTCATGGCCGTCGCGCAGCACCGCGACGTCCTTAACGCCCAGCGACAGCAGCGCCCGCAGCGCCGCGCCCGCGCGCCGCTTGGCACGGGCCTCGAAGTAGCGGCCCAGCAGGATGAGGACCGTCACCCCGGAGGCGACCTCCAGGTAGATGTCGCCGGCGCCGGTGCCGGTGGCCGGCAGCGCGAAGCTCATGTGCATGCCCGGCTGCCCGGCGGTGCCGAAGAACAGAACATATAGCGACCACAGATAGGCGGCCCCGACCCCGACCGAGATCAGCGTGTCCATGGTCACGGCGCCATGCCGCGCGTTGGTGAAGGCGGAGCGGTGGAACGGCCACGCCCCCCACACCGCTACCGGGGAGGCCAGCGCCAGCGAGGCCCACTGCCAGTTGCGGAACTGGACCGCCGGCACCATCGCCAGCACCACCACCGGGACAGTCAGCGCCAGCGACACCAGCAGTCGCTGACGCAGCGACGCTGTTTCGTCCGGCCCGCCCGCGGGCGGTGGCCCTCCGGCAGGCTCGCCGTCCTCAGCCTGCGGAGCAGTTGGCAGGGCCGCGGTGTACCCGGCCTGTTCCACGGCCGCGATCAGCTCATCCGGGCTGGCAGTGCCGGGGTAGCTGACCCGCGCGGTCTCGGTGGCGAAGTTGACCGTCGCGGTGACGCCGTCGAGCTTGTTGAGCTTCTTCTCGACCCGCGCCGCGCACGACGCGCACGTCATCCCGCCGATCGCAAGCTCCACGCTGCGTCCCGGACTATCCGGCGCGACAGTAGCCCGGTCACCGGTCACCGTGCCCATCAGCCTCCTGCTCCCTTCCTCCCCGCCCGCGTCGTAGCTGAGTGCCGGGGGTTTCTATCCCTTTGGCCGATCTACACACTGCCCTCCGCATGCCCCTGGGGGTAGGGGCGTCGGCCCTCATGCACAAGGACATGGGTCACTACGCTCAGGGATGTGGATAGCGCGCTCGAGAGCGCATATTCGTTGCGTTCCTATCCCGTGGTTGAGCTCTACGTGGTGTACGCCACCCCGCCGGGCCACCCCTGCCGCGCTGCGGGCCTGTCGGACCTGAGGGCCTGCCTGATCAGCAGGCTTGGGCCAGATGGCGACGCCCTATACCTGGCACGCAGATCGGCGAACTCACCATTACCTACGGCGCTGAGATCTCGATCCAGACCGCCTGGCATGACCAAGGACGCGCCCGCCGGTTCCGTATGCGGTGGTCGAGGTAAATGCCTGACGGCTCCCGCCCGTCCAGCCGTCCCATGACCACGCACCGCTCACCGACTCCAGGTGCCGCGAGCACCTGCCCGCTCATCCGGCCGAGCACCAGCGGCCGGCCAACCACATCGACCGTCCAGCCGCCCGGGCAATCCAGCACCGTCCACACGACAGCGCGCCGCGCGGGCACTGGGTCACGTGTCCGGTTACATCGGCGGAGCGCTTCTCATCACGATCGGTGCCTGGGTGCTCATCCAGGCCTTCCGGGCCGGCGGCCAGGCGCCCGCCGGCGGGCATCATCGGCGGGCGCATCTACTTCGACCTCACGACGCCGAAGTACATCCCGCACCACTGGTGGGGGGCATTCGCCGTGTGGGACGGCGGTCTCGGGATCTGGGGCGGGGTCACCCTGGCGGCGGTAGCCGGGGCCTGGCGGATCCGCCGCGCTGGCGCCCCCGGGATTGTTCGCTCTCTATGTCAGCGGGTACTCGGCATTCCGGATCTTCGAGGAATCCCTGCGGGTGGACCCGTCCGAGCATTTCCTGGGCTTGCGCCTGAACACCTATGTCGCATCCGTCCTCGCCCTGGCCGGCGTCATCTGGTTCCTGCGGACCCAGCGCCGCCGGCCTGCTGCCACGCGCGCGGCAACGGCGGACGCAGCGCCAGGTCAGCGGCCCGTAACCGGCCAGGGGCGCAGCGCGCTATAGCCGGACGGCATAGGCTGGCAGGCCACCGCGGTGGATTTTTCTTGCTGTCGCGCTCGGCCGCCGATGCCGCCGGCGCGGTCGTATCCGCTATCCGCGAGGGAACGCGAGGCGGTTTCCGGCCCGCTTCCTGGGGCCGCGGCCGGTCACGGTGCGGTGTGGCTGGCCGGGTCGGTGCCGGTCAGGCAGGCCGGGGGCAGGTGGAACCAGCGCAGCGCCTCGAAGTCGCCGGGCAGGCCGGTCGGGCTGTCGTCGATCTGCTCAGGGCGGCTGGTCAGCAGGCTGCGTGCCTGGCGCAGGTAGCCGGCGAGGGCGTTCTCGCTGACGCTGGCCCGCCGGGCGGGGCGTGTCAGGGTGCCGTCGGGGGCGTAGCGCAGGTCGGCGAGGCGCAGCGGCGGCTGCGGGATGGCGCCCCGGTGGCGCCATAGCCCGGTGCGGGGGTCGAATCGGTAGTCGGCTAGCAGCCGGTGGCCGTTTATGGCTATTTCGGTTATCGCGTCGGTGAGGTAGTCGGCGGCGGTGTCGGAGATGAAGTAGTTGAAGTTGATCCTGGTCCAGCCGGGCTTGATGCCCTCGCAGCCGTGGCTGATCTCGTCGCGGAAGGCGTGCGAGCGGGCGTCTCCGATGGCGAGCAGCCGGTGGCCGTAGGGGCCTGCGCAGGAGCAGCCGCCGCGGGCCTGGATCCCGAACAGGTCGTTGAGCACCGCGACGACATAGTTGTGGTGCAGGTAACGGCCGCTGTGGCTGATCCGCAGCGAGACGATCGACAGCCGTCGCGCATCCGGGCTGCCGAGGATCTCGATGTGCGGGTTGCCCGACCAGCGCGCCACGGCGCGTTTCCAGAGCCGTTCCTCGCTGGCCTGGATCACCTCGGTGCCGACCGCGTCCTTGAGCGCGAACACCAGCCCGGCCCGGATCGACTCGACGATGGCCGGGGTGCCGCCCTCTTCCCGGGCGACCGGGTCGTCGAGGTAGCGGTGGCCGATCGGGTCGACGAACGCGACGGTGCCGCCGCCGGGCACGGTGGGTATCTGGTTGCGCACCAGGTCCCGGCGGACGACCAGGACGCCGGGGGTTTGCGGGCCGCCGATGAATTTGTGCGGTGACAGGAAGATGGCGTCCTTGTGGTCGCCGGCGCCGGGCGCTGACTCGCGGGCGCGGATCGTTACGTAGGGCGCGGCGGCGGCGTAGTCCCAGAACGACAGTGCGCCGTGGGCGTGCAGCAGGGCGGCGATGGCGTCGGTGTCGGACAGGATCCCGGTGACGTTGGACGCGGCGGAGAAGCTGCCGATCCGCAGCGGCCGCTGCGCGTAGGCCGCCAGCTGGGCTGACAGGTCGGCCAGGTCGATGTGCCCGTCGGCGTCGGCGCCGATGACCACGACGTCGGCGATGGTTTCCCGCCACGGCAGCTCGTTGGAGTGGTGCTCGTAGGGTCCGACGAATACCACCGGCCGCTGGGCGGGCGGGATCTGGCCGGGCAGCCGGTAGCGCTGCGCTGGGCCCTCGGGCAGGCGGAGCTCCAGGATGGCGACCAGCTTGTTGACGGCCGCGGTGGCCCCCGATCCGCAGAAGATCACCAGGTGGTCGCCGTCGCCGCCGACCGCGTCGTGGATGATCTGGCGGGCGTCCTCCCGCAGCCGGCTGGTGGCCAGGCCGGTGCCGGAACTCTCGGTGTGGGTGTTGGCGTAGCGGGGGAGTACCTGCTCGCGGATGGCATCCTCGATGAAGTCCAGCGACCGGCCCGACGCCGTGTAATCGGCGTAGGTGATGCGCCGCGGCCCGTACGGGCCATCCAGCACCACGCCCTCGCCGATGACACCGGCCCGGATCCGCTCCACCAGCGCCGAAGCTGGCCGTGCGGCAGGGGCGTCCGCCGTGACGGTTGTGACCGGTGCGGCCTCCGTCAGCTTCCCGGCCCGGCCGCCGCTCATGTCAAGTCGATGGCGACCGCCGGCGGGCTGGCCAGGCTGTTGTGCACGGTGCAGTGCGAGACCACCGCGCGCAGCGCCGGCCACCGCGCGGCCGGCAGGCCCGCCGGGACCCGGACGGCCAGCCGGATGCCGCTCACCCTGGCCGGGCGGTCAGTGGCCATGTCGAAGCTGGCCGATACCGCCAGCCCGTCGCGGCTGTAGCCGTGGCGCGTGAGGTAGCCGCCTGCGTAGAAAGCGGCACAGGTGGCCAGCGAGGCCACGAACAGTTCGGTAGGGGTCGGCGCGGCATCCTGCCCGCCGGCCTCGGCTGGCTGGTCCGCCAGCACCCGGTGCCCGCGCACCGCCACCTCATACGCCTCCCCGGCCACGAACCGCACGTCCATCTGCTGGGTCTTCCCCGTGCCGGGCAGCAACGCTGTCGTCTGCACCTGGTCCATGTCAACGCTCCCTGCTGGGCTCGGTACCGCTTTCCTCAGTTCAATACCCGCCGGGGTACCAGCGGCAGGTGCGACGGTCATGCCCGCCAGGGCCTTTGGTCCCGGTGACCCGCGCTCGGCGGCCGGCGCGTCGCGTGGCCGCCTCGGCCGATATATTGCCAGTATACCCTAGGGGGTATGAGGGCGATCCGGTGAGGTAAGGCAAGCTCCAGGTCAGAGGGGCATGACGCCCCTGGACCAGGTATTGTGACGCAGCCGGCTGCCCGCCTGGCCAGCGACCAGGGCTGCTGCCGCTCTGCGACTGCACGTCGGCGCCCTCGCCTTGCGGTCTCCTCGCGGGCCATCCCGCGGGATCGTGCGCAGCGCGCCGCCACAATGAACCGCGAAATCGCCACAGCTGCCGGGGATGAACGTCCGCAGGAAGATCGTCCAGCGGGTGGGGCGGGTGACGTAGGGTGCGCTGTCGGCCGTCACCCTTGGCGGAACCCCCGGCGTCCGTCCCGGCCGTCCCGCCGGGAGCGCCCGCATCCGCGGCCGAACTTCGGGCGGCGGCACCGGGAGGCTGGGGGACGGCTGCGGGGGAGTCGGGAACGGCCATGGCGGGGGCTACTCCGGGATCAGGGCCCAGCCCGCGCGGAGCTGTGCCTGGTAAAGACACATGCGGTGCAGCAGGATCTTGATCCAGTGCCCGGCCAGGCCGATCTCGCCGAACGTCTGATTCAGGTCGCGGCCGTAGCGCGGTGCCCTGCTTTCGTCCAGGTATCTAGCGCAGCCACCGGCCTAGTCCAGGGCGGCGATCGCCCCGTCTCGGTGGTGTCACGTGCCCCCCCGCCTGGCCAGTGCCCGGACTGCCTTCCCGGCAGGTGCAGCGGTTCTCGGGCGGAACGCCGGCGAGGGCCTGCTCCACATGCCGGCCGCAGCCGGTCCAGGTGATCTTTTTGCAGCGGCTGCAGGCGGACGGACTGCACATAGGACGCTCCCAGTCGGAAGAGAAGATGCGCCAAGTATACCCACAGGGGTATTAATTGAGGTGGTGAGCGGTCAGGACGGGGATTCAGTCTTGCCACGGACGAGGCCTGCCAGCAGGCTTGCCGCGGCTGCCTGGAAGCGCCCGGTATCACCGTAGGGCGCGGCGACGAGCATGGCCCCTTCAATGCCGCTGACGATCATCTGCGCGGCCTGCCGCGCGGATCCGGCCAGCTGCAGGCTGCCCTCCTCCTGGCCCCGTTCCAGGACGCCTCGCAGCCAGGCCTCGCTCTGGTCGAAGAACCGGATCACGGCCGGCTGCATGGACTGCGGGAGCGCCTGGTACTCGGCTGCCAGCACGCCGCATACGCACATCCGCCGCTGGAGCAGCACCGCAAGATGCAGCCCGGCGAAGCCGCCGAGCCTGGCGGGTGCCAGCGTGAACCTGGCGCTGACACCGGCCAGGTCCTGCGCGAAGCGCGCCGCGTAACGCGCGATGAGCGCCTCCCCGAGTTCCGCCTTGCCCGCGAAATGGTAATGCACCGCGGCTGTGGAGATGCCCAGCTCCCTGGCGATGTCCGCGTAGCTGAACGCATTGAACCCGCGGACCTGGACCAGCAATTCGGCCACATCAAGGATTTGTGACGCGGTGCCGGGCTTGCCTTGCTCATGCGCAGCCAACGCGGGTGTGACCTCCACGAGACCGCTGGGATCTCTCTAATCGGTGGGCCGGACTGACCTATTGGTAAGTAAGCATAGATCATCGCGGCGGCAGGCCGCTCGTTATCAGCGGCGGGACGCTGATCGGCCCGCGGCCGGCCCCGCGGCGTCGTTAAGGGGCTACCGAAGCGGAAACATGTCTACGGACTGGCGCGCCTGATCGGGATCACCCTGGCAATCCTGACTATATCGGGCACCCCCGGTCCGCCCTGGCGGACGCGATGCTGGCCCGCGAGGGCCGCGAGGGGGCCAGCCTCCAGGGAGGAAAGCGCGCCTGGACGCCGGCCGGGCTACCGGGTCATCGCCTCGGCGGCCGTCCCGGCCGGGTGGCGTGAGCCGAGTAAAAGCGGCGGACCGCCCGCCGAACGGACCGATACCCTGTAGGGTATACTGGGGACAGCGCCGAAGGAGGCACCCCATGAAGATCGACGAGGAGGCCGCGGGCCCGGTGCTCAACCGGCTGCGCCGCGCGCAAGGCCAGCTGGCCGGGGTCATCACGATGATCGAGTCCGGGCGCGACTGCGCGGAAGTGGTCACCCAGCTGGCCGCGGTATCCCGGGCCCTGGACCGGGCCGGGTTCAAGATCGTGGCCACCGGGATGCGGCAGTGCCTGTCCGCAGAAGAAGGCGATTCCCCGATGTCGGAGGAACAGCTGGAGAAGATGTTCCTCACCCTCGCCTGACTACCTGACGATCGGGCCCGGCGATCCGGAAGGAATGGGTACATGGACTACGGGATCACCATCCGCGCGCCTATCCCGTTCACCGAGGCGGCGGCGCGCGTCCGCGAGGCGCTCAAGGCACAGGGCTTCGGCGTGCTGACCGAGATCGACGTGCAGGCCACCTTGCGCGACAAGCTCGGTGCGGAAATGGAGGAGTACCTCATTCTCGGCGCCTGCAACCCTCCGCTGGCGCACCGGGCGCTGGCCGCCGACCGCAGGATCGGGCTGCTGCTGCCCTGCAATGTGGTGGTACGGACCGAGGCAGGCCAGACGGTCATCGAGGCGCTCGACCCGCAGACGATGGTCGCAGTAGCCGGGCAGCCGGCCCTCCAGCCGGTCGCGGACGAAGCCGCGACCCGGCTCCGGGCCGCGCTGGACTCCATGCGAGGAAGCGGAGAATCCGGCTGACCGGCGGCCGGGACGGACAGCGGGATGAGGGACACAGGGCATCGCCAGAACCCGGTAGCGTGCCGCGAAATCCGCGGAAGGCACCGAGCCGGATGCCCGCTTTACCCTGGCCAACAAGCGAACCCTCCTCGCCTGGAGCCGTACCGCTCTCGCCCTCGTGGGCGGCCGGGGCTGACGATCGTGCAGTTGCCGCCGCCCTTCCCGGTGCCTCACGGGCCCGCAGGTCATCGGGACCCCGTTTGATCCTCCTCGGCTTGGCCGTCGCCGTGATCAGCGACCTCACATAGAACGGCAACCCGACGTGCTCCCGTCGTCTCGGCTAGGTGGCGCTATCCGCGTACCTGGTTCGAGCGGGATCGGGGCAACGCCGGAGGCGTGCAGCAAGGACCCCGGTTCCGAGGAGGAGGCTCTCGACATGAGGGCGTGTGTACCGATCACCGCCGATGGCCAGGTCGACCCGCGGCGGGGACGTGCTGACCCCTTCGCGCTCGCCGCCGTGACCGACGATGAGATCCGCTCCGCCTGCGAACAGCAACGCGACGACGAGGCCGATGACGCGGGCGCGGGCGATGACGAAGGCTCCGGTGATCGCGCCGATGCTGGTGCCGGCCCCGGTGACGAGGAAGGCCATCGCGGGCCCGGCGGGCGCGACTCGCCGCGGCCCCGCAACGGCCATGGTCAGGGATGTCTGTTCAAAGCGCGACAGCAGCAGCGACGGCTGCTGCGTGTCCATTGGCGCTGCTGCGCGAAGATGCACTGTGTTCCAGCAGCAGGAGCGCCATGTCATCGTCGGTGTGACCCCCTGTGTGCTGGTGCACGGCTCTTATCAGGCTGTCCAGTGCTTGGTCGCAGCCGGATGCGCGAAGCGCCGTGTCGATTGCGTCTGCTGGGAGGAAGTCTCCGTGCTTGTCGCGGCTTTCGACAAGCCCGTCGGTGTAGAGCAGCAGCCGGTCGCCGGGCGACCAGGTCGCGGCGAACGCGGTGAAATCATCTTCAAGGCCAAGCGGCAGGGCCACCTTCCCGTCGGTCAGCGGCGACAAGCGGTCGCGGTGGCACAGCAGCGGCGGGTGATGGCCGCAGTTGACGATGGTCAGCTCCCCGGTGGTGGTGATTTGTGCCAGCGCCGCGGTGACGAAATCCTCCTCGCCCAGGTGCGGCCCAATGGCCCGGCCGACCTCGCCCGCCACTTGTTCCAGTGCGGGCATCGCGACGGCGCCCCGGCGGAATGCGCTGAGCACTTGCCTGGCGAGCAGGACGGCGTCCAGGCCCTTGCCGCGGACATCACCGATGATCACCCGGATCCCGTACCCGGTGGGGATGATCTCATAAAGGTCGCCGCCGACCGAGGCCTCGCGTGTCGCAGAGCGGTAGCGGGCGGCAATGGTGATCCCCGTCATCTCCGGCGGCAGCGGCGGAAGCAGCGCGAGCTGCGCGGCCTCCGCGATCGCGGTCATGCGCGCCAAGCGGTCCTCGCGCCGACGGCGCATTCCCGCCACCACGACCGCCATCGCGCTGATGGCGCAGACTGCCGCAACCCGGGTCCAGTAGTTCACTTCCCCCATCGCGCCGTCCCACCACCCAGCCCCGACGGCAAGCGCCACCGCAGCGGCCGCGAATACGGCCGTGTGGCGTTCGTCAGCGACGGTGGCCGCCATCAGCGGCGCGACGCTGAACAGCGAGAGCACCATTAGCCCTGTCGTCGCGTCGAGCACCGCGAACAGGACCAGCCACAGGGCCGCCGCTGCCGTTGCGACATGCCCAGCCGATGGGCGTGACCACGCCGTCACTCCCGGCTCTCCCGCTGGCGCGAGCAGCTTCATCGGACTTTCCCCCGCTTCGCCGGCTTCTCCGCCCGGTTCGTACATGCCACGGCGACGTAACCCGCTGCGGCGAGGTCCGGGCTGGCAGGTGGCGGCGAAGGCGTTTGACCGGCGCCAATGGCCAATCCTGAACGCTAGCAGAACAAGTCCAGTCGCCACGGGCAAATGGCACAACAAGTCCGGTAGCGCCTGTGGGTGCCGAAAACCTCATCCACGTCACGCGACCAGGCGATATTCGTTGATCAGGCCGCCAGCGCGAGTGTGTCTTGGGACGCGGTGCTGCTCCAGATCGACGGGCGCGGGCCGCGGGTTTCAGCGGCGCGGCGCCTCTTGGCTGGCCTGGTGCTCTTTGCCCCGACGATGGGGTGTTGAGCAGCACGCGCTCTCTGGAGTACGCACGGCCGGCTTTAGATCCCGGTCCATGAGCGGGCAGCAGCAGCGCCTGGCCTTTCGTGCAAACGGGGACGCCTTCGTCGGGTACCCGGCGCGTGCAGGGGCTATCCGTCCCTGCCGGGTGGGACCGACGGCTCTAACTGCGGCCGTCGCCGAGTGGGCATGTTGAGTGCGCGCTAGCAGTGTTCAGACGACAGAAGCATCCGGAAATCAGCGCCGGGGTGCCGCTGCTGTGATCGGCGGCGCCGCCCGGGTGCGGCCATTCTGGCGCGGTGGTGAGCGGAGAGCGATGCGGTAAGGGGAGCGTGCCATGGCAACGACGATCTACGCCGTGACCGGGCTGACATGCGAGCACTGTGTGCGCGCGATCACGCAGGAGCTGCGGAAGCTGGGCGGTGTGCGCGGGGTGACGGTCGATCTGGTCCCCGGCGGGGAGTCCCGGGTAACGGTGACTAGTGACGCGCCGGTCACGGGCGAGGCGATCGCCGCGGCGCTTGATGAGGCCGGCGACTACCGCCTGGCTGCGGCCTGACCGCAGCGCGACGAACAGGCGGTATCCCCGCCCGGGGGGCGTGCGGTGACCCTGGGGAAGCGGTACCCGGAATGAGGAATGAGTCGATGAGCACGGTTACCGATGACCGGCCGGCCAGCGCGCCAGCACGGCTCAAGTCGGCCCAGGCCATGACTACCAAGCGGATGGAAAGCCGTGGCTGAACGCATGGCTGGCTATCTCGTCAGCCATCACCCGGCAGTGCCAGGCCTCGGCTAGGCGGTCCCGAGCTGGCCGTGGTAGGTGCGTTCGAGGACTCCGGGCTGGCCGAACGCGGCCTGCAGCGCGGCTGCGGCGTCGCGGTAGGCGCCGGCCGGGTCGTCTTCGACATGGTCCGCGGACAGCCTGGGCGGAGGCGGCTGGCAGGCGAGCAGCGCGGCGAAGACCCGGTTCATGCCGGTCAGGTGATTGACCATCTGGCGTACCGTCCAGTCCGGGCAAAGGGTCGGCGCTGACCACTGGCCGGCCCTGATGTTGCTGATCAGGTCGGCGACCGCGTCGAATGCACGGCCGAGCTGTTCGGCCAAAGGCGCGCGCTCGGCGTCACCGCGCCCTGCCGCCTGCCGGGCAGGGCGCTGCCGGGGGCCCGCAGGCGCTGAAGACCCAGGGCCAGCTCAGCTGCGAGCAGCTGATCGACCGCTACGCCAATCCGAGCAATACCTCTTCGAGACTTCGCCTCGAGCGCACGGCTCCGACGCCCACGCCCACCATGACCAGCGCCTGATTAAGCTCGGTCACTGTGCGGCCCGGCGCAAGGACCAGGAGTTGCTCGCCGCGCGGATCGACCGATTCCACGCCGTCCACCACGCGCAGTGCCTGTTCGGCTCGGTGGGCGTCGTCCACCTCGAACTCGTATGAGCCGGTGCCGAGCAGGTCCTCCAGCCTGCCCGACGACCAGCCCACTGACACCGACCGCGATCAGCCCAGTGCCCGCCAGCTTCCAGCCCGCCAGGATCAAGTTGCCGAGGACGGCCGCTGGCGTCCTGCCGTTGATGAAGCCGGCCGGCCGGGACGCGTGCGCGCCCACTACCGCGTTAACGACCCGAAGGCCGAGATCGCAGCCAGCTGCGCCTCGTGCTCGGTCATCCCGGTCGCCAGCCCGCAGGCAGCGGTCTCGCGCAGGTGATCCTCGGCCTCGGCCACGACGAGCTCGGCCTTCTGCGGAGCGAGCTGAAGGCTGGCCCGCAGCTCGCTGAGTTATTCCTCGATCCAGTCGCGCGGGCCGCTCATGCCGGCAACCCCACCACGGCCTGAACACCGACGGCGAATCTGCGCCACTCGGTCTGCTCGGCGGCCAGGGCCGCTGTTCCCCGGTTGGTCAGCCCGTAGACGCTGCGCCGCCGCCCGTTCACACCAGCCCACGAGCTGGCCAGCAGTTCCCTTTAAGGAGGAGCGCGAGACCACGATAGTCAGTTTGCACGGACACCAACCAGAACGGCCTGTTCCGTGCGGCACTGGCACAACCGTTGTCCGGGTATCTGGCGCGCAGATCGGCTCGGCGCGCGCCACTTGCCTTGCCCCTCCTTGCGGGCAACTACTTAGCGTGACAAGCAGGCCGCCGAGAAGCTAGGCGACACCGACAGGGCCACGAGGTCGGTCACGTCAACAGCGGTGCCGCCTGATGTGACCGCATGGCTCTGTAGTCCCGGCAAGGCCTCGGAGCGCATTCGTGGATCTGCTCGCTTATACGGACGTACCTCATCTCGGCAATAGCGGTCACCTCGCGCGTCACATGGCGTGCGCATAATCATGCGCTATAGGTCGGCCGATCGGCCTGTGAAGTTCAAGGATTGACAGAGTGCCATGCCGTTGTGGCGCACTAGCTGGAAGCCCATGGAGCACCCGATCTAAATGGCCGGACCGGGCTGGCCCAGCGCTGCGTCGATGTCAGATATTGATCCTGGGCTGAGCTATTGCCGAGGGCTGCGATTGGCCTAGGACCGCGACAGAAGATCTGGGTCAGCGCATACCTATGCTTGCGTGCAACGCACTCATTTCGCAGAAGAGTTAGGCCGGTTCGTCACCGCGATCCTGGGTGCCTGACAGATACACTCTGGTGCTATGTCCAGCGTGTGTCTCCCGGGAGCTGAGCCCACTCAGTTTGCGCGGGTGGCGGCTCGGGACGGTACAGCACGAAAGTACAGCAACCGGCCTTGATTCCGGGGGACTCGTGCGGACGCCCTGAGACAGTGACCTGCGGAGATGGACGCGGGTGGACGTGTTGCCACTGCATGGCATGCAAGTCCTGGTGTCCGCTTGGGACGTCGCGCGGGCGTGAAAATCGGAGGTCGGTGTCCGTTGTGCGTCGGCGGGGCTGGCTGAGGTTCCGGTGGGTTTGTTAGGTGGTTTTCCGGCGGTGGGGGAGCGCGGCTGGCAGGGTGCAGGTGGCTGCCCGCGACGCCGGTACCTCTCTGGGACGTGAGCCCGCATGCAAGTCTGGCGCTGGGGCCTTGACCTATGGGTCGCGCATTGTTGCTTCGAGCACGCCGGTCAGAATTTCGGTTCCCGACCGAGGCCCCCGGGCATCCGCGTGTGTCCTGATGGTGCGATGCGAGGAAGAGGGCCCGGTGATGCTGGAGCCGCAGGAGATCGAGGACGAGGAGTACGAGCAGGTCCTGGGACGGGTCGCCGCGGTCGACGTGGCGAAGGCTTCGGGGATGGTGTGCACCCGGGTGCCGCACCCGTCGAGGCCGGGGAAGCGGCGCACCATGGTCCGGGACGTGGCCGCGACGACCGGCGCGGTCTTGGAACTGGCGGGCCAGCTGGCGGGTGAGGGGATCGAGATGATCACCCTGGAGGCGACTAGCGATTACTGGCGGATCTGGTTTTACCTGCTGGAGGCGGCCGGGCTGAGCGTGCAGCTGGTGAACGCCCGGGACGTGAAGAACGCCCCGGGCCGCCCGAAGACGGACAAGCTCGACGCGGTCTGGCTGGCGAAGCTGACCGAGCGGGGGATGCTGCGGCCCAGTTTCGTCCCGCCGGCCGAGATCCGGCGGCTGCGGGATTACACCCGGCTGCGGACCGACCTGACTCGCGACCGGACCCGGTGCTTCTCGCGGCTGGAGAAGCTGCTGGAGGACTCGCTGATCAAGGTGTCCAGCGTGGCTAGCTCACTGGACACCAAGTCGGTCCGCGACATGATCGAGGCGCTGATCGCCGGCGAGCGCAACCCGGGGGTGCTGGCCGGCCTGGCCCGCGGCAAGATGAAAGCCAAGCGCGCCGCCTTGGTGGAGGCGCTCACCGGCCGGTTCGATGACCATCACGGCGAGCTGGCCCGGATGCTGCTGGACCAGATCGACGCTCTCACCGCCCAGATCGAGCGGCTCACCGCTCGTATCGAGGAGCTGATCGCGGCGATCCCGGCCGCCCGGGGCGTGGACGCCGGCGGGGTCACCGGGCCGGGCGCGGGCGAGGGGCCGGACGCGGCGGTCCGGTCGGCGATCGGCCGCCTGGATGAGATCCCCGGGATCAGCCGGCACGCCGCGCAAGTGATCATTGCCGAGGTCGGCCTGGACATGTCCCGGTTCCCCACCGCTGGGCACCTGGTGTCCTGGGCGAGGCTGTCGCCCCGGACCATCCAGTCCGGGCCGAAGAACCGGTCCGGGCGCACCGGCGACGGCAATCCGTATGTCAAGGGCGTCCTGGGCGAGGCAGCCGCTTCCGCGGCCAGGACCGACACCTTCCTCGGCGAGCGTTACCGGCGGATCGCCCGCCGCCGCGGCAAGCTGCGGGCCCTGGTCGCCGTCGCCCGCTCCATCCTGGTCATCGTCTGGCACCTGCTTGCCGACCCCAGCGCCCGCTTCAGTGAGCTGGGCGCCGGCTACTACGCCAGCCGCATCGACACCGACCGCAAGACCCGCTGTTGGCGGCCGCGCTGTTTGAACATGAGTCGGCAGCGTTCTGTGTTCATGCTTCGGCAGGTTTTGGTGGCGACCTGTTGGTTGTCGTGGCTGGCGGTGCGCGGCGCGGTATCGCGCTGGCTGGCGCCGGCGCCCGCCTGGTTGACGGTCACCCCAGATCAGCCTGGGCGGTGACTGGGGTGATCGGGTGCGCTGAGGAGGCTGGCGAGCGCGGCGATGACTTCGAGCAGCAGCGCGTTGATGCGGGCTTGCTGGTCGGCGGCGTGCCGGGCCTGGTAGTCGGCGATGGCACGGCGGTGCTCGGCTTGGGCGGCGAGCTGGTGCAGGCGGGCGGCGACCGCGGCGCTGGTGGTGGCCGGCGCCGGGTGGCGGGGCCGGGCCATGGCTAGTCCCGGGTGAGCTCGGCGACGGCTTTCTTGGCGCAGGCGTCGTCGACGAGGTCTTTGCCGGCGGCTGCCGCGGCGATGAGCGCCGCGGTGGCGGCGTTGTTGAGCGCGCGGGGCAGCCCGGAGGCGACGCGGTGGAGCCGGGCGATCGCGTCGTCGGCGAATAGTGGTTCTTCCCGGCCCGCTAGCTTCAGGTGATGCCGCAGGTAAGCGACGGATTCAGCGAGGTCCATCGGCTTGATGGTGAACCGGGTGGCGATCCGCTGGTCCAAGGCGGCGAACATGCCCATCCGCAGCTGCCGGTTCAGCGTGGGCTGCCCGGCGAGGATGCCTGCGAAGGGGCTTGCGGAGTCCATCTCGGCGTTGGTCAAGAGCCTGAGCTCTTCGAGCTGGTCGGGCTGGAGGAGATGGGCCTCATCGCAGATCAATACGACGCGGCGGTGCCTTTCTGCGGTCTCGGCGGCGAGCAGGTCGGACGCCTGGGCCATCAGCTCGGCCTTCAGGTAGCGGGGCTGGGCGCCGAGCGCGCGGACGATGGTCACGTAAAGACCGCGGGTGCCGAACGCGGGGTTGGCGATGTAGATGACCTGGTGGCGGGTCGGATCCAGGTTCGCGACCGCGGCGCGCAGGGCCACGGTCTTGCCCGCGCCGGTGTCGCCGGTGACCACGCCGAGCGCGGACTCGACCACGCAGAAGCTGATTCGGGCGATCGCCTCGGCGTGGGCCTGGCGGGCGAACAGGTCGCGGGCGGGGATGGCCTTGCCGAACGGGGTGCGGGCCAGGCCGAAGTGGGCGGCCCATGGCGCCGCGGTCACGGCCGTCCCTCCTGGTCGTTACTGTCGCGGGTGAACATGCCCAGCTGGGCGAAGTCGATCTTCGCGCCGGTTCCGGCGGCCTCCTCGTGGGCGGCGGCGACCATGCCCAGGTAGTCGATCCCGGTGGCCGGGGCTGGCTCGGGGGCGGCCTGGGGGACGGCCCGGTGCACGTGCCGCCGGGTGACGAAGGGGACCGCGGCCCCGGCTCGCTTGCCGTCCAGGTAGACGTCGATGCGGGACAGGTTCTCGGGCTCGTAGCGCAGCTCGACGCGGCGGCCGGTGAGCGCCGGGTCGACGGCGTAGGCGTTGCCTTCCAGCGGGACGGTCGCGGTCCGGGTGACCTTGCGGGTCACCGACCAGCGGAATGCCTCGCGCAGCCGGGCCGGGTCTGCCTGGCGGGGCGGCCCGCCGGCCTCGAACCGGCTGATCGGGGCCTGGCCGGTCTCGGCGTGGGCCCGGCGGTTGGCGATCCGCTCGGCCCAGGCGGCGAACAGGTCATTGAGCTGATCGAGGGACTCGATGCCGTGGTGGGCAGCTTCGGCCAGGAACGCCTCGCGGATATAGCGGTTGAGTCTTTCCTGTTTCCCCCTCCCTTCGGGGGAGTAGGGCCGGCTGTGGACCAGGCGGATGCCCAGCACGCCGCAGCTGCGGGCCAGCCAGGCGTTGGAAAAAGGCGCGCCGTTATCACAATAGAAAACTTCTGGAATGCCCCGGCGGGTGACCGCCCGGCGCAGCAGGTCCTGGCAGGCGCGGGCGTTCTCGTGCGCGAAAAACCGGCCGTCGATCAGCAGCCGGGAATGGTCATCCACGATCAGGAACAGCCGGGCCCGCACCGAGCCCTCCCGGCGAGGCCAGGGCACCCACGGGCCGACCAGCACGTCGCTGATCCACCGCTCGTTCGGGCGTGCGGCCTCATACCGGCCGTAGGTCTTCGGCTCGGCGGCCAGCGCCTCCCGGTGCAGCCCGGCCCGGCGCAGCTGAGCGCGGATGGTCCGCTCGGCGACAGTGATCCCGTGCCGGTGATACAAGATCGAGGCGATCTGCGCGGCCGAGCGGCCCGGCAGCTCCAGCCGCAGCGCGGCAGCCTCGGCGAACAGCTCCGGGTGGGCGCGCACCGTCCCGGTATCGGCCCGCGGCGAGGGCTGGAGCGCCTCCAGCCCGCCCTTGCGCCATGCCCGCAGCCAGCGGTCGATCGTCCCCCGCGAGTAGCGGCGGGCCGAACCGTCCGGGTGGGTGTGGGCGCGGGCGGCTATCTGGCGGACCAGCGCCCCCCGCTCCGCAGCGGTGAGCCGGTCACTGGCCGCCTCGGCGATCACCGCCCAGCGGTGCAGTGCGTTCTCTTCCTGCCCCTTGGGGTCCATGCGTTTCTCCGTTCATGCCGGTTATGGCGGGACAGGAGGCATGAAACGCCGTTTGCCGACGGTCAGGAAGGGCGAGCCTGCGTTGGCGGCGATCAGCCTCCCGCCGCTCACCGACGACGCGAACCGCCACACCCCGGCCGCGAGCCATCCCGGCAGGCTGGCGGCCGCGCTGAACGCGGCGCCGATCGCGGCCAGCGCGAACCCGCCCGCGTCAGCGGCCGGGCGGATCGCCTGGCCGCCCAGCTCGACGGCCAGCGCCGCGAACGCCACCCCGAGCTCCGGGGCGCGGTCGGCGAACCGGCGCACCCAGCCGCGCGCGGTCGTATACGGCACGCCCGCCCTCGCCGCCGCCGGGCGCACTCCGCACGCCCCGCCGGCCACCTCGGTGATGACCATGCCGACGGTCTCGGCCACGTCCAGCCGCCAGGCCAGCGCGAACGCCGGCAGCAGCGCATGGCTTACCCGGCAGCACCCGCACCGCAGCCGCGGCACAAAAATCTTCTGGCAGCGGCCCCCCGCCCGGACGTGACGCCGGTAGCCAGACCAGAACGTCATCGCCTCCGCGCACACCGGGCAATCGGGGCGCGGGAACTTCACCTCACGGCCGGCCGCCACGTACGCATCGACCGTCAGCGGGCACGGCCATACGATGGCCACGGGCGACACCGCCTCGGATCCCTCCCCGCGACCGTGGCCAAACGAAGGCGAGGAGGGATCCCTCACGTCTCGACAAGGACGCCAACGATCCTGGCCCGCACAAGACCCCTCAGGCAGCAACATCACCAAACAGCACGGCCGGGCACCAGGCCTAGACGATCAGATAGTCAGGCCGTCAACACATGCCACCCGCAGCCGGAGAGCAGGCCTTCATACCCGACCGCCGCGGCAACCGTTTGGAGCGCTACTCCTTCGAGGTGGCTGCTGACCGGCGGCGCCACCGGTTGTTGCTGCGTGCCTCCGCCGAGATCGCCGACCAGTTCCGCAATATCGCCCCGGCCAGCCCGAGCTACGAGCTGGCCGGTAGGGCCGGTCTGACCTCGCTGGGTTGGACTCATTGCCTTGAGGCTCCGGGCATTCCCCATGAGAAGGCGCGCGTGTTGGCAGAGCTGCTCTCCGAGGTCATCACTCTGCCCCGGCTGCCCTTCGTGGAGTTCGCGATTGCCAGGGACTGGTACAAGCTTCCTGCCGATGATGTCGCTCCAGAAGACTGGCAAAACACAGCTGACGGGCAGCGTGTCTCCGTGGGCAAGTACTGGACCAAGAGCCCGGCGGCCATGGCAGAAGCGGGCCGTTCACTCGTCCGGCGCCTGCTCGGGGTCATCGAGCGGCATCCTGTAATGGCCTCAGCCGATGTGATAGTAGCCACGCCTGGCCATGACAGGACCTATCTCAGCTTCGGGGAACGAATCGCGGCCAGCGTTAGCAAGGCCCTTGGACTGCCCCTCGTTGGGGTGACAACCCCACGTGAGTTCCGGCCACCAGCGAAGAACCTGGCTGGTAATGGAAATGACGCCGTTTGGGCTGAATTCGCGGTCCTCGAGGACCTGACAGGCACGACCGCGGTGCTCGTGGACGATGTCTTCCGCACGGGGACGACCATGTCGGCTGTGGGCTCCGCGGTCACGGCGGCAGGAGCAGCGCGAGCTTGCGGGCTCGTTGCCGTACGAACGATCAGAGGGTAGGGCCCCAACTGCTAGAAAGACCAGTCCTTGTCCTCGGGCCGGGGAATACCCGGAATCCGCGTGGCAGTCACAATCGCTCGGAGGTCACGGCTCAGTCCATCGAGAATGTCATGATCAACTTCGAGTCCCGTTCTGGCGGTGACGCTCAGCGTGTGGGCGAGTTGGGTAAGCACGGCTCCGCCGGCCACGGGGCGGTGAGTCGAGATCCGCGTGAAGGACTGGGCAGCTTCCTCAAGGAGCGAACTCCACGCGGGGACTGTGATGTGAGACTGGCGGTACGACTCGATCACGTCCCGCGCGACGACCGCTGAGCGAACCAGGTCCTGCTCCACAGTCACCACTTGCCCTCCCTTGAGACATTTGACTGTGAGGCACGAAACACCAGCCTCTCGTGTATTCAGGATAAGCTAGCAGCGACAAAATCTGTCGCTGACACGCAGATTCTGACGCTAAGCTAAGATGCGTGACCCGGCGGCGGCGGGGGGTACAACCTCCTGCTCCCAGCGACTACGGAACTCCAGACGTCCGCTGGCGTCCGTCGAATGATCACGACGCTGTGCATGTTGCGGCGTTGAGTCTCCAGCACCTTGTGCTATGCGGGATTCGTCGCCTGGTGGGTGAGGACGTCACTGCGGACCTGAGTCGGCTCCTCGGCGTCAGCGCCCGGACAGCGCAGCGCATCGCCGCAGGTGATCACCTGCTTAGGGTTGACGAGATGGTCGAATTGGCCTGTCTCTTCGGCGACGATGTGCTTGAGGCAATCCCCCGAACGGTGATCGAGCTGTTCCCCGAGCCGTATCGCCCCCTCCTACCCCTTTGGCGAGCAGGTGGACGGGAACTCCCGGATTTTACCCCGCTACGCGTTCCGGAGATGATCGTGTGGCCGGACCTAGCCACGGATCTGTGTCACTGGTTGGCAGGCGAATCCCGGGCTGACCGTATGGGCCTGGTCAATGTATCGGTAGTTGCTCACTACCTGGCGGAGTCTCTCGCCTGCGCGGACATTCCCGCCAGCCTTATCGTGGCAAGAAGATCCGATGCACTACCAGCTGGTTGGCTTGGTCTGGACGTGCTTACTCGTACCCCCACCCGTCTTCTCTTGAGCTATCTGCTGGATCCGGTTGAAGAGCCTGTAGTTGCCATGCGTGACACACTGAGTGCCTTCTATGAGCTTCTCGCTCAAGACGGCCAGCGGGTGACACTGTTGTGCCTGGGACAGCGGATGAGCGGGCAGTTCCGCGTCTACCTGCCCAGCCTGCTAGATGCACGAATGGGCGAAACTGTCACGGTTCCGTTCCAGGTGGCTGGAGAGCTCGGAGTACCAGCCGCGTCGGAACCTGGCGCCCCAGATCTCACTCGCCATGACCGGGATGCGGCGCGGCGAATGCCTCGCGCTGCGCTGGAGGGACGTCGACCTCGATGCCGGCACGATCGCGGTCCGCCGGTCGGTGGGCGTGGTCCGGGTCAAGGGCGAGGGCGCCCGGGTCGTCGAGGGGCAGACCAAAACCAGCCGCCCCCGGGTGGTCGACGTCGACCCCGCCACCGTGGCGCTCCTGCGGAGCTGGAAGCGCGACAGGGGCACGCTGGCCCTGGCGCTGGCCCGCGATGGCAGCTTGGTATTCGGTGACCTCGACGGGCGCCACCGTCACCCGGAGCGGTTCTCGCGGCACTGGAATCAGACGCTGGCGCGGGCGATCCGGGATGGGCTCGACGTCCCGGCGATCCGGCTTCATGATTTGCGGCACACGAATGCGACGCTCCTGCAAATGAGCGGAGATGCATCAGATGCATCATTCCCCGGAAGACGTGATGACGGCGCCGTAAGGGCCTGAGATCTGGTGCAGGCCGGTGCTGGTTCGCGGGATGGAGCCTGGACACGCGACGGGCACGGGGTTTCCAGCTTCTGGTTGCGCTGGATGCCAGGATGTGACCTCTGATTCGGTTGCGCTGAGTGACTGCTTGATGCGCCGGGCGTATGCGGGGAGGGGTTCACGTGGGGGGACGCAGGGGGGCGCTGGCGCTGGCCGCCGCCGAGGGATCGGCACCGGTCTCGCCGGGGCCTGCGCTGTTTGAGGAGATGCTGGCCGGCTGGCGGCGCCAGCAGCAGGCCCGGCGGCTGAGCGGCCCGCTGGTCGAGGGGCGGGAGCGGGTCGTGCGCCGGTTCGCTGAGTTCACTGGCTGCTGGCCGTGGCAGTGGGCACCGGCGCAGGCGGAGGCGTGGACGGCCGGCGGCGGGTGGGCGCATTCGACGGTCCGCTCCTATCAGGGCGCGGTGAGCATGTTCCTGGACTATGCCTGTGATCCGCGTTACGGGTGGGCGGCCGAGTGCCGTCAGCGGGTAGGCAGCGTGCCGGTGCAGGTGTTCCACGAGGGCAACACCGCTGTGCACGCCGCCGAGTACGAGGGCCGGCCGGAGCGCCGCCCGCTGACGCGGGCTGAGCTGCAGACGTTCTTCGACGCCGCCGACGATTACGTGGAGAAGGCGGCGTGCTCCCGGCGGAAAGGGCAGCTGGCGGCGTTCCGCGATGCCACCCTGTTCAAGGTGGTTTACGG
>CAVOHC010000004.1:0-231450 GCA_963695645.1 uncultured Actinomycetota bacterium
CGCGCCTGGCGCACCCTGACCGCCCGATCAGTCAGACACGCCCCAGACCAGCCAGCACCAAACAGCGCACCCCTGGCCAGGCCAGACGGGTGCACGTCAATTTTGTAGGTGAGCAAGATTGTTTAGCGGGCTCGGCTGGTCAGGCGGCTGGTGTCTGGTTGTGCGGCGGGGATCCAGATGCGGTCTTCGGGCCTGCTGGCCTGCTGGCAGCGGAGCGTGGTGATGGCGTCTGCGCCGGCGGCGGTCCAGTGCATGCCGGAGAGTTTGAGGCGCTGGCCGATGACTGTCTTGCAGCCGGCCTCAACGACTCCTGAGCCGACGAACAGGCCGCGCTGGCGGAACCAGTGATAGCGCATGCGGGGGGCGTTGTTTTCGAAGTAGCCCAGGGCCGTGTCCAGCGCGTCTTTCTTCACGCCTTCCAGCGGGTAGAGCCGGGCGGCCTGGCAGATGCCGTCGATGTCGCCGTAGTCGAGGTCCTCCAGGCGGGCTGCGAGCCACTCGTCCTTGCGGTCCAGCAGCATGAACTCCAGGAGGCGGGCGAGGTCGTGCAGGTGCTCGCGGGCATGGAACAGGTCGACGATCTGGGTGGCCTCGGGGAACTTGCTGCTAGCGATGTTCCAGATCTAATCCCGGTGCCGCGATTATCCCGTGATTCATGTGACGGTACTGAGTGCAATGCCGATCTTGCCAGAGATGCCGGGATAATTTCGGCTGTCCTGGCTCTGGGAGCCGACCTTCCGCGCGGTGATCCTGAGGGTGATCTATCACGGAAGGTGGTTAGTTATGCACAGTAAGTCGCGAGTGCGGTTATCCGGGCCGCTGGAGCCGTTTGCTGCCGGGTTCGACGCGGAGCTGGCCCGGCTTGGCTATACGCCGGCGGGGACCAGGCGCAAGCTTGAGGCTGTGGCGCACCTGAGCCACTGGCTCACCGGACGCGGCATGACCGCCGGCGATATCGAGGCTGAGACGATCGGTGAGTTCGTGGCGGCACGGCGGGCTGCCGGACACTCCAGCCAGCTGACCGAGCAGTCGCTGGCCTGGATGCTCGGCTACCTGCGCGGCGTCGGCGCCGTCCGGCCAGCGGCGGTTTCCAGGACGGCGCCCGGCACCGAGCTGATGCTGGAGCGGTTCGGGTCGTTCCTTGCGGACGAGCGCGGGCTGGCAGGCAAGACGCGCAGCGCTCACCTGGACTCGGCGCGCCGGTTCCTGGCGGCAGCCATTCCGGACGGCGAGTCACTGAGCGCCCTCACGGCCCCGGACGTCACCGGGTTCCTGGCCGGCCGGGCACGGGTCCAGGCCCCGGGGACAACGCAGAACACCGCGAGCATGCTGCGCACGTTCCTGACCTGGCTGTATGCCGAAGGGCGGATCGCGGGTCCGCTTGCCGGGACGGTGCCGGGAGCGTACCGCAGGAGGCGGATCCGGATGCCCGCGCTCGTGACCGAAGCGGAAGCTGCCGAGCTGCTGGCCGCGTGCGACCGCACGACCGCCCAGGGGCTGCGCGACTACGCGATCGTGCTGATCCTGAAGCGGATGGGCCTGCGGGCCGGCGAGATCGCCGCGCTGACGCTTGAGGATGTGGACTGGCGCCCGGGGATCGTGGTGATCATCGGGAAAGGCGGCAGGCGTGACCAGCTTCCGCTTCCCCGTGACGTCGCCGCGGCGGTCATCGCCTACCTGCGGGGCGGCCGGCCAGCAGCCGCGCTTGACCGCAAGCTGTTCGTCCGCAGCGTCGCGCCGCACCGCGGCCTGAGCGGTTACGCCGTTGGGCATGCGGTGGCCAGGGCCGCCCGTCACGCCGGCCTGGACAAGGTTCGGCCCCATCAGCTGCGCTATCTCGCCGCGACGGCAATGCAGGCCGCCGGCGCGCCCCTGGCCGAGATCGGCCAGGTCCTGCGGCATGAAGACGAGCGCACCACGTCGCTGTATGCCAAAGTCGATGTCGCCGCCCTGCGGCCACTGGCCCCTCCCTGGCCCGCCGCGCCGTCCGCGCCCGCGCTTCCGGCCGGTGCGTCATGAACCCGCCGGCCCGCACGCTCGCCGGTCACCTCGACGACTACCTCACCCTGCGCCGCGCGCTCGGCTGCGAGCTCTTAAGGCCCGAGCGGTATCTGCGGCAGTTCCTGGACTACCTCGGCGAGCGGCAGCAGGACACGCTCACCGTCAAGGCGGCAGCGGACTGGGCGGGCCGGTCCCGGCACGGGTCGGTGGCTCCAGGCCTGTGCATGGAAGCAATCCGCGGCTTCGCCACCTTCCTGCACGCCCATGACCCGGCTCACGAAATCCCGCCGCCGGGCTTGTTCCCCCGGCGGCGGCAGCGGCCCGTGCCCTACCTGTTCTCGCCTGCCGATATCGCCGCGCTTCAGGCCGCGGCCGGACGGCTGCGAGGCCCGTTGCGTGCTGAGACCTACACCGTCCTCATCGCACTGCTGTCAGTCACCGGGCTGAGAATCAGCGAGGCGCTCGCACTCGACGACGGCGACATCGACGCCGGGGAAGCCATGCTGATCGTCCGCAAGGACAAGGCGCAGAGCTTCCGCCTAGTCCCTGTCCACCCGACTACCCTCGCCGCGCTCGCCGGCTACCGGCACTGCCGCGACCAGGTTCTGCCCGAACGGGCCGCACCCGCGATGCTGGTCTCCCGCACCGGGAGCCGCCTCGCCTACAACGCCGTTCACAAGACCTTCACCAGCCTGGTCGCCGCGGCCGGGCTCGGGCCGAGGACCCGACGGTGCCGTCCTACCATCCACGGGCTGCGTCACTCCTTCGCCGTGAACATGCTGGCAGGCTGGTACCGCGACGGCGCCGACGTGCCGGCCCGCCTGCCGTGGCTGTCCACCATCATGGGGCATTCGGGGCCAGCGTCGACGTACTGGTACGTGTCAGCGTCGACGGAACTGATGGCGCTCGCAGCGCAGCGGCTGCAGTCCCACATCGACCGGGCCGGCCAGTCCGCTGCCAGCGCTTCCCGGACTGGGCAGTCATGACGCTCCTCGCGCCTTCCCTGCAGGCGTTCTTCACCGACAGGCTGATTCGGCAGCTCCACGCCAGCGGCCACACCATCCGCTCCTACCGGGCCACGTGGCGGCTCCTGCTGCTCTTCGCCGCCGCCCGGAAGGCCAAGGCGCCCTCGGAACTCGACTTCGCCGATCTCAGCACGCCGCTGATCACCAGTTTCCTCGACCATCTCGAGCACGAGCGGGGCAACACTGTCCGGACCCGGAATCTGCGGCTCGCCGCCATCCACTCGACGTTCGCCTACGCCGCGCCGCAGCATCCCGAGCACGCCGACGACATCGCCCGTGTCCTGGCCGTCCCCGGCAAGCGATTCCGGCCCACTGTCGTCACCCACCTGAGCGAGGAGGAAATCGCTGCTCTCCTGCAGGCACCCGATCCCGGCACCTGGACAGGCCGCCGCGACCACGCCCTGATGCTGGTCGCCGTCACCACGGGCCTGCGCGCCAGCGAACTGACCGGCCTTACCCGCGCCGACACGCACCTGGGCGACGGCCCCCACCTGGAATGTCACGGCAAGGGCAGGAAAGACCGGGTGACACCGCTGCTCCGCGACACCGTCGCCGTCCTGGCCGCATGGCTCGGAGAAAACCCCGGTGGGCCGGGCAGCCCGCTGTTCCCGACCCGGCGCGGCACGCCGATGAGCCTGGACGCCATTGAAGACTGCGTCAAACGCCACGCCGCCACCGCCGCGCTCACCTGTCGCTCCCTGACCAGCAAGAACATCACGCCCCATGTCCTGAGGCACTCTTGCGCGGTCAGGATGCTCCGCTCAGGCATCGACGTCGCCGTCATTGCATTGTGGATGGGTCACGAATCAACCCGCACCACAATGATCTATCTGAAAGCCGACCTTGAACTCAAGCAGCGCGCCCTCGACCGCACCGTCCCCATCGACGGCGAGCCCGGCCGCTATTGCCCGCCCGACGACATCATCGACTTCCTCGACCGCCTCTGATTATCCCGGCCCGCATCCCTCAAGCCGCCCTGCACCGCGCCAGGGGCGAAGACTGCCGGGATAATGGCGGCACCGGGATTAGATCTGCTATCCCGATGTCGGGATAGCAGATCCAGGCGGCGCCGTCGCCGAGAATCGTGAACTGGCGGATGTGGCCCGCGCCGCGGCGGGTGCCTTCGGCTTTCACGAGGTCCGCGAACACGGCGGCGGGCTCGAAGGTGGCGATGTAGCTGGAGGAGCCCCGGTCCCGGACCGGATAGCCGTCGTCGTCAAGCCGGTCCTGGGTGAAGAAGACAGCGAGCTTGACCTCGCGGGTGCGGGCCCGGCCGTCTTCGCCCTTGCCGGCCCGTCCGGCGGTCTCCTTCGCGGTCATGGGCACGCCGGTGCCGTCGATGACGGCATACAGCTTGTCCGGCAGAGGGGCAGGCGGCAGCGGGACCAGTTTGCGGGCGGTGATCAGGGTGGCGCGCTCCCGGGTGGCGGCGCCCTGCGCGGCGCCGCTGGCCTCGGCTGCCCGCTCCACGCGCTTGGCGGTCAGGTGCACTCCGGCCAGGTCTTCAAGCAGCCCGGCGGCCTTCGCGAACGGCCCGGCCGCTGCGGCTTTGTCGTTCATCACCCGCAGTCCCGGTGACAGGGACGCGCCCGCCACGCCCAGCTCGGCGTCGCGCGGCGCGAAGCCGTGACCGCAGGCCGCGCAGTGATACCAGGCGCGGGTAAGGGCGGCCGGCCCGAGCACCGTGTCGATGACCTTGCCCCGGTAGGCGATGAATTCAGCCTCATGTCCCTGGCCGCACGGCACCCGGGGGCCGCGGTAGCCGGGATCGGCGGCCAGCAGCCGCGCCAGCATGCCGCAGCCCGCCTGCAGCATCCCGGCGCGGATCACCGCCTCGGCAGCCTCCAGCCCCGCATCACAGCCCAGCGACCTGGCCGCTTCCGCCGCCAGCCGGCCTATCTCAGCGGCTCTCTCCTGCGCGAGCGCATCCCAGAGCCCCCCCTTTCGCCCTCCGGCACCGGGGGCGTGTCCGTTGCGGCAACGGGCCTGGCCTCGCAGATCTTCTCGTTCACCCGGGCGATCTGCTCGCTGATCGCCGTGAACTCCGCATGCCGGGCCACCTCCCGCCGCACCTTCCCCACCTCCGCCGCCGCGAGCTGGCGGCCGACCGTCTTACGAGCTCCCGCTGACCGGGTCCACAAGAACCGCGGCCCGTGCCCGCGATGATCAGGGGCCGCGCACGCGCAGTTCGGCTTGCCGCACTTGCGGTAGTTCTCGCTCACCGACCCGCGGCGGAAGTCGCCCACCGCCGCCAGCCGCGCATACAGCCGGTCCCGCTCGGCCTCCAGCTCCGGAAGCGACGGCTCGGTCATGGGCACTCCTCATCTGGTTGTTATGCCACAACCAGACTCCCATCATAACCAGCCCAAATGCGGGACCCCTACAGATGTGTCGCACACCCAGGCCAGACAGACACCAACGCCACCGTCAGACCCCGGCGCAATACTAAAGACAAGGCCACCGCCACAGTTCTGTCGGTATAAGACCGACAGTTCTGTCGGTGACCCTGGAGCGGAGGGTGTGGGGAGGGTGTGGTGCGGAGGGTGTGGTGCCCAGCCGCAGGACATCCAGGACAGGTGTCTCAAGACATCGAGGACAGTCTAGGTATGTTCTGAGTCCTGCCTGCGGGACGGCGTGTCTCAAGACTTAGAGGACAGCCAGGTCAGAGCCTGCGGGGATGTCAAAAGCCCGTCTGGTGATCACTGCTGTCACTGTTGAGAAGCGCCAGGTCAGCGAGGTGGCGCAAGCTTATGGCGTCGCCCGGTCCTGGATCTACGCGCTGTTAGAGCGCTACCGTGCCGAGGGCGAGGCGGCGTTCGAGCCGCGGTCGCGGCGGCCGAAGACCTCACCCATGGCGATCGGCGAGGACGCCGTGGAGCTGATCATGCGGCTGCGCAAGGAGCTATCCGGGCAGGGCCTGGACGCCGGGCCGCAGACCATCTGCTGGCACCTGGAACACCATCACCAGGTCCGGGTGTCGGCGGCGACGGTCGCCCGGTACCTGACCCGGCAGGGCCTGGTGGTACCCGAGCCGCGCAAGCGGCCGCGCTCGTCCTACCTGCGGTTCGCCGCCGAGCAGCCGAACGAGTGCTGGCAGTCCGACTTCACCCATTACCCGCTCGCCTGCGGGACCGGTACCGAGATCCTGGCCTGGCTGGATGACCACTCCCGGCTGGTGCTCAGCCTGACCGCGCACTGGCGGGTCACCGGCCAGGTCGTGCTCGCCGCGTTCCGCGCGGCCTGCACCGGGCACGGCGTCCCGGCCGCCACCCTGACCGACAACGGGATGGTCTTCACCACCCGGCTGGCGGGCGGCAAAGGCGGCCGCAACGGCTTCGAGCACGAGCTGCGCCGTCTCGGCGTGCGGCAGAAGAACGGGAAACCGAACCACCCCCAGACCCAGGGCAAGGTCGAGCGGCTCTGGCAGACGTTAAAGAAATGGCTCGCCGCCCGCGACCCCCAGCCCGCTGACCTCGCCCAGCTCCAGGCCCAGCTCAACGCCTTCACCAGCTACTACAACACCGCCCGGCCGCACCGCTCCCTGCCCCGCCGGGCCACCCCCGCCGCCGCGTATGCCGCCCGCCCGAAGGCCGGCCCCGGCGACCGCGCCGCCGACACCCACGACCGCGTCCGCACCGACATCGTCGGATCCACCGGCACCCTCACCCTGCGCACTGGCGGCAAGCTCTACCACATCGGCGTCGGCCGGACCCACGCCCGAACCCACGTCATCATGCTCATCCAGGACCTGGACATCCGCATCATCGATGCCGCCACCGGCGAGCTGCTGCGCCAGCTCACCCTCAACCCTGACCGCAACTACCAGCCCACCGGACGGCCACCCGGCCCCCCGCCCGGAACCCCCCGCCCGCCTCGCCAGCACAACAAACACCCCGAACCCTGACGTGGGTTCGGGGTGTCCTCGATGTCTTGAGACATCACAGTGCGGAGGGTGTGGGATTCGAACCCACGAGGACGCGTCAACGCCCTAGCGGTTTTCAAGACCGCCGCCATCGGCCACTAGGCGAACCCTCCTGGCTGCGAATTCGTCCTGATCTCGGCCACGAGAGCCTACCTGGTCGCCGCTGACTCGCAGTTGCACGCACCGGGCTTGCGCAGCCGTCTGTCATCAATAGCCTCTCATACCCCCACCATCCTCGAGCGCTGCCACGATGCGCTCATCAGCCGGACCGGGCCAGCTGCAGGCAGAACCCTGATCGCCTCGGCCTTTGCCGCTCGCGGGGGGCGCGACCGCCGCATGCGCGGCGCGGTAGGCTCCCCGTTGGGAGGGAGGTCGGATGCTGCCGCCGTTCGGCTGGAACGCCATCGTCACGGTCTGGCAATTCGCGCCCGTGGTCACCGGGTTCAGTGCCGTGGCGGCTGTCGCGTACCTGTGGGGCGTCGTCCGGGTAGCCCGCCGTCACCCTGCCCGGCCATGGCCGGTCTGGCGGACCGTAATGTTCCTTGGCGGCCTGGCCGTGGTGGTGCTGGCCACACAGAGCGGAATCGGCGCCTACGACGATGTGCTGTTCTGGGATCACATGGTGCAGCATCTGATGCTGCTGATGGTCGCGCCGCCGCTGCTGATCTTCGGCCAGCCGGTGACCCTGCTGCTGCACGCGAGCAGGAACCCGCTGCACACCTGGACCAAGCGGGTGCTGCGCTCCCGCATCGTCACCTTCCTGACCTGGCCGGTCTTCGGATTCGCCGCCTACACGGCCGCCGTCGTCGCGGCCCACCTGACGGGGATCGCCAACCTCGTCGAGTCTAACCAGGCGGTGCACAACGCCGAACATGCTGGATTCCTGATCATCGGCTACCTGTTCTTCTTGCCGGTCATCGGCAACGAGCCAATCCGCTGGCGGCTCTCCTACCCAGTGCGATTCATCATTCTTGTTCTGGCCATGCCGATCGACACGTTCACCGGCCTGATGCTCGGCTATGGCAGCGCCGGAGCCCCCGGGACCGCAGCAACCGGCCGGCCCGCCTGGGCGCCAAGCCCGGTGGCGGACCTGCACGCGGGCGGTGCAGTGATGTGGGTGGCGGGAGACGGGCTCATGTTCGCGCTGATGATGATTGTCTACATGCTCTGGAGCATGGACGACCGGGCGGCCGTCAGCGGGCATGGCTGGCTGGAGGCCGCCCGGCGGACCAGCCTGGCCAGCCTGGTCGCATCGCAGCCGGTCCGCGACGCAGCGGGACGGCCCGGCGGCGCAGGCGGCAGCGAGGTGAGCACCAAACCTGAACCAGCAAGCGCGGCGGTAGCCTGGCGGGACGGCCCGGGCGGCATCGACGATGACGAGCACCTCGCCGCCTATAACGCGTTCCTGGCCAGACTGAATGAGGCCGGCCCGGGCCCGAGGCCGTAACCGGCGGGACCGAACGCAATGACGCCGGGCCGCAGGCCCGTACGGCGGCCCCAGCGGCGATGACGCGAGCAGACCGCGACGGCGTCGGCAGCCGCGACGGCGCGAGCAGACCGCGACGGCGCGAGCAGGCGGCAGGCGGCTTCCTTGATCACGGTGGATTGGTGGTGCGCAGGCTCCCCCTAGCAACCGCGATCATGTAGGGCGGCCCGGATGCGCGGCCCAGGTGCGGGGGCTGGTCCCAGTAGGAGCAAGCCCACATCGATCGTCACCACATCTGGGTGAACCGGCTACGTGCAGCGCCCGTTACAGCTACAGCAGCGCGAGCGGGCCTGCCAGTCCTGCTCACTCTCTGACCGCAGGCGCCGTACCGGCGGCTGAACCTGTTCCATTCGAGAAAGGGACTCTATGTCATTGCTCAACCGGATGGTCACCACGGCGGTAGCGGCCGCCTCAGTGACGGCGGCGGGCTTGGTAATGGGGCCTGCAGCGGGGGCCACGCCCACTCCAATCTCGCCGTTCATCGCCCACCTCCACAAGCTCACGAACATCGCTTCCACAGTGCCTGGCAACGGCGACGTCAACCCCTACGGGGTGGCCGTAGTCGGGCAGAGCCGGGGCCGGCTGCACCGCGGCGACGTCTTGGTCAGCAACTTCAACAACAAGGCGAATCAGCAGGGCACCGGCACAACGATCGTCGAGATCTCGCCCGGCGGGCATCGAACCCTGTTCTCCCACGTCAGGGCCTCGCAACTGCCCGGTAAGTGCCCCGGTGGCGTCGGGCTGACCACCGCACTCGTCGCGCTGCGCGGCGGCTGGGTGATCGTCGGCAGCCTGCCGTCCACCGACGGGACCGCCGCGACGTCCAAGGCCGGCTGCCTGATCGTGCTGGACAGCAACGGCGTGGTACGCAAGACGATAACCGGCCACGGCATTAACGGACCGTGGGACGCAGTCGCGGTTCAGCGCGGGCGGCGTGCCGACCTGTTCGTCACCAATGTGCTGAACGGTACGGTCGCGGCGAACGGCCACGTCGTGCACCGCGGCACGGTGGTCAGGCTGGGACTGCGACTGTTCCGCCACCAGGCGCCGCAGGTCGTGGCCAGCACCAAGGTGGGTTCCGGCTTCGCCGAGCAGACTAACGCCGCGGCGTTCGTCATCGGGCCTACCGGAGTCGGAGTCGGCCGCGGCGGCACGCTCTACGTGGCCGACACCTCGGAGAACCGGATCACGGCGATCCCGCACGCGATCACCAGGCACAGCAGTGCGGGCACTGGCGCGGTAGTGACCAAGAACGGATCGCTGAACGCGCCGCTCGGGTTGACCATCGCGCCCAACGGCAATGTGCTGACCGTCAACGGGAACAACGGGCTGATCGTCGAGACCACCCCTGGCGGCGTTCAGGTGGCCAAGCGCCTGCTGGACTCCGCAGGCAGCCCGAAGGGCGCGGGCGCACTGTTCGGCCTGGCCGTGGCGCCAAACCGGTCCGGCGTCTACTTCGTGGACGACGTCACCAACATGCTCCGCCTGCTGCACTGACCGCAGTCAGCTGGATCCGTCCCGGAAGTGATCTCCGCCGGGCCGTCGCCGGGGGCAAGTCGCCCTTTCCCCGGCCGGCCCGGCGGGTCCGGGGGCCGACTTGGGGACGGCGGCCCCGCGACACGCCGGCTAGCGCTTTCTAGCGGAATCTAGGGAGTCCGCTAGATCAGCCCATAGGCTTTAATACCGTGGATCCGGTTCGCAACCCTTATGCGCCAGGTGCCGGTCAGCGCCCGCCCGAGCTGGCCGGCCGTGACCGCGAAATCGCCCAGTTCGAGGTAGTGCTTCAGCGGGTGGCACGCGGTCGGCCCGAGCGCAGCATGGTGCTCACCGGCTTGCGCGGAGTCGGCAAGACCGTGCTGCTCAACGCGTTCCGGTCGATGGCGATGCAGCACCTGTGGGGTACCGGCAAGATCGAGGCGCGGCCCGATCAGTCGATCAGGAGGCCGGTAGCAGGCGCTCTGCACATGGCCGTACGCGAGCTCGCGCCGCGGCACCGGGCGCCAGACCGGATCGATCAGTTCCTCGGCATTCTGAAGGCGTTCGGCGCCCGTGACCCGGGTACTCCGAAGGGTGCGCCATGGGCCGGCCTCGGCATCGACGTGCCCGCGATCCGTGGCCGGGCTGACTCAGGGGATCTCGAGATCGACCTGACCGAGTTGCTGACCGATGCCGCGTCCGTAGCCGCCGACCTCGGGGTGGGCATCGCGCTCTTCGTCGACGAGATGCAGGACGTTCCGGCGCGTGATGTCTCCGCGCTCTGCGCCGCATGCCACGAGCTCTCCCAGAACGGCGGCCCGTTGATCGTGGTGGGGGCTGGGCTGCCGCACCTGCCGTCTGTCCTGTCCGCAAGCAAGAGCTACTCGGAACGGCTGTTCAGGTACGTGCCAATCGACCGGCTGGACCGGGACGCCGCGGACTTCGCGCTCCTTGCGCCGGCCCGGCGGGAAGGCGCTGACTTCGAGCCTGCTGCCCTCGAGGCCCTGTATACGGCCGCTGATGGCTACCCCTACTTCGTGCAGGCCTACGGCAAGGTCACCTGGGATGTCGCGGCGGCAAGCCCGGTCACGGCGGGAGATGTCGGTGTTGCAGCGCCGGTGGCGGCCGGCGAGCTGGCCATCGGATTCTTTGGCAGCAGGTACGAGCGCGCCACCCCGGCCGAGCGGGAGTACATGCGGGCTATGGCTGCCCTCGGCGACGAGCCGGTGCTGACCGCGCAGGTAGCCGACGAACTGGCCCGCAAGCCGTCAAGTGTCTCCCCCGCGCGGGACAGCCTGATCAAGAAGGGCCTGATCTACAGCTCCGAGCGCGGCCTCATCGCCTTCACCGTGCCGCATTTCGGCAAGTTCCTGCGCGCTCAGCCAGCCTGACCCGATGCCAGGCCCAAGGTGTCTGCAGAACTATCGCGCTATCTTCAGCTCAGGCTAGAGATCGCTAGAGAACGGCAGAGAGCTGCCACGGGCCCCCGGCGCAGTCGTTAACGCTGGACCCGCGGATGCGGCTGCTCGGCCTGATGCAGCGGGCTGCGATCCACAGCCCGGCTGCGGCCCCGGTCGCGGCTGCGGCGCCCGTCCCGGCTGCGGCCCCGGTCCCGGCTGCGGCCGCGGTCCCGGCTGCGGCCGCGGTCCCGCTGCGGCCCCGGTCCCGGCTGCGGCCCCGGTCCCGGCTGCGGCGCCCGTCCAGGCCGTCCGGGCAGCGGCCAGGGGAGCACCTCTCCCGTCACGGAATCGATCGCGGCGGCCCGGATCGGCGGACGGCGCTGCTTCAGGTAGACGGCGAAAACGATCTCAACATCCCGGTCGCGGCACCGGCCGGGGAACACCACATAGCGCCAGCAAAGTTCCCGCCACACATCGCCGGGCACCTCAGCGGTGATGATCCCGGCGTACCTGCGCCATTGCGAACTCTTCCGCAATGCTGCCAGCGTCCGCTCGGCGGGCAACAGGCGCAGCTCGCATGGCTCGGTGTAACCAAGCCGCACCAGGCCCTCGCCGAGCTCCGGCGACAGTGCCCCGATCAGGGCCAGTTCGGCCGCCAGGAAGCCGAGCATGGTGGCAGCGGGTATTCCCGCCCTCGGCGGCTGCAGCGGAGCAAGCCCGATGGTGGCGAGCGCCGCGATGGCCAGCAGCGCCGACCTGGCCAGAGCACGGCTGCTGACCGGTGCCGTGCTGAACTCGCCGAAGCATCCGCAGCCCAGGTCAGGCCGGGTGTTGCGGAGTTCAAGTAAGGCACAGGTAGCGACGACGAACAAGATGGCCACCAAGAGCCTGACCGCGCTTGCTGGCCCGCCCCTGCCAAGCCGGCCCGCGGTAACGATGAGCCCGACGCCGAGGCCGAATTCGGCAGCGCAAAGGAATACCGCTGCCGGGCGCCGCAGGTGCAACGGGAACAGGGCGGTCGGCCCGAGCGCGGCCGTGACCGTCCGGGTCCGCAGCACCCGGACCAGCTTCGCGAAGCAGCCACTGAGCAGCATCGCGGACAGCAGCGGGATCTGCACGTCCTCGGCCGCGGTCAGCAGGGTCATCAGCGGCCGATCGTGATCGTCGCGTTGAAGCAGCCGCGCTCAAGCTCGCCGCCAAGGGCCACGAAACTGGCCAGGCTCAGGTCGGCAATCCGGCCGCGGGGCGACGTCCCGCAGGTCAGGCACCGGTCGTTGAACAGCCGCGCCACCGGGGCGCATCCGGTCACGGGAAGCACGCATGATGTGGCCGTGCAGTCGTTGCGGATCAGCAGCAGGCTGCCCACGGAGAGGTAGGGCATCCGGGCAAAGCCGGGTACCGGGCCCTCGGCGGGCTCTTCGGCGCAGCCCGCGTCTGGGTCGAGGGCGGGATAGCACACGCCGAGTAACCCGTACGGCTCGCCCGATGGCTCATGCCAGGTGGCCGAGCCACTGATCGCGTCGGGCACATGGCCGCTCACCAGCGGCGGCGCCGGAAGCTTGCTGGCCCGGTAGGCCGGCTGCGAGGTGGCCGGCACCAGCGCCTCAAGGCAGCCCTCCCGGCGGAGTCCGATGACGTCGATAAGGTAGCCGGGCTCCAGGTTCGGGAACCGGACCTGAATCCGGCTGGCCGCCCGGGACGGCACCAGGACTAACTCACGTTTCTTTGTCGTGCCCACGTCAACGACGAGCAGATTTCCGTTATGTTCGATGATCGTGCCCGTGACGCGGCCGATGTTCGCCCAGATCCGGTCGGCTACGCTGCGCCGCGAAGGGCGTAGCCGCACCACGGCAAGGTCCCCGGGAAGGAGCCCGGCAGGATCAACCGGACCGCCACGCCAGGCGGCTGCATCGGCGGTCAGCGTGAGTCGCGTCTCGCTGGTTCCGTAGCTGATGGCGAGGACATGCGGGCTGACATCCACGATCCTGCCCATGATGGTGCGCGGCAGCTTGCCGGGTTCAGGAAAACCGATGCCGCCGGGATCAGGATGGGGAAGGCCGCTCGCGGGACCTTCCTCAGGCCGGAAGACCGCGGCCTTCAGCAACCGCCTTCGCGCGACGCGCACAGCGGTTGACGTGCTCGCGCAGCGATCGCAGCACGTGCCCCTCCCGCGAACATCGAGCATCGGCCCTCCCCGGGCGGATAGTCCCGCGTCATGACATTGCGTAATTGCCGCGCTCGCGTCAAGCGATTCGGCCGGCTTCAGGCTGAACGTCACACAAGCGCCTCTTTGCGGATAGGCCGAAATTGCAAAGCTCGTCTGTCTATATTCGGCAGCCAGACTCGCCGTTACAGTGGCTAGCGGCTCGTCCGTGGCCCGTTTCACCGATACCGTTGCCGTGTGAGCGTGGGGGGCGATCACTTTTTCGGGGATGCGCGCGCGAATGGCGCCAGGCATGCCGAGGGCACCGCCTACGCCGACAGCACCGCCTACGCCGACAGCACCGCCTACGCCGACAGCACCGCCCGCGCCTTAGACGGCCGGGGTTTCCGTGACTACGTGACGACGCGCGGGCCCTCCCTGCTTCGTGCGGCCTACCTGTTGACTGGGAACCGGGCTGACGCCGAGGATCTGGTCCAGGCCGCGCTTGCCAAGACATATCTGGCCTGGGACCGGATCGAAGACCGGGGGGCGCTTGACGGATACGTTCGCCGGGCCATGATCAACACCCATATCTCGTGGTGGCGCCGTCGCAAGCTCGACGAGTACCCGACCGACGAGATTCCCGACCAGCCGGTCGCTGATCACGCGGACCAGAGCCAGCTGCAGGACAGTCTCCGCCGTGCCGTCGAGCGGCTGCCGTATCGGATGCGAGCCGCTGTAGTGCTGCGCTATTACGAAGACATGACCGAGGCCGAGGTCGCTGACGCTCTCGGGGTCAGCCTGGGTACAGTCAAGAGCACGGTCTCGCGCGCCGTCGCCAAGCTCAGGGTCGATGCCGAGCTGCTCGCTGACTGAGGTTTTGGCCCGCCGGCACAGTGACGTTTCGCCGCTGACATGGCACTATCCCCCCAAGGATGATTCCGGCGCACCCAGGGCGCAGACCGCCGGATAGCCCATGTCAGGAGGCCATAGTGCGCAGCACGATGATGGACACGCAGCTGACCGTTGCCGGGCTGATGCGCTACGGCGTATCGGCTTATGGTGACCGCGAAGTAGTCACTGCCACCACAGATGGTGCGCGCCGCCAGTCTTACGGCCAGACAGGCGCCAACGCGGCGCGGCTTGCCAATGCCCTGCGCGGGCTCGGGATCGACTCCGATCAGCGGGTGGCCACCCTGATGTGGAACAACGCCGAGCACCTGGAGGCCTACCTGGCCGTCCCATCAATGGGCGCGGTGCTGCACACGCTCAACCTCAGGCTCGATCCGGAGCAGATCGGCTATATCGCCGGTCACGGCGGTGACGAGGTGGTCATTGTCGATGGGTCACTGGTGCCGCTGCTCGCCCAGGTTCTGCCTTATGCCTCGAGCATCCGCCACGTGATCGTGGCAAGGCCAGAGGACATAACGGATAGCTCTGCGCTGGCCGAGCTCACCGCCCAGTCCGCGCAGGTGCATTCCTACCCGGACCTGCTCGAGGCCCAGCCGGATTCGTTCAGCTGGCCCGAGCTTCACGAGCGGGATGCGGCGGCGATGTGCTACACCAGCGGGACGACCGGACGGCCGAAGGGCGTCGTCTACAGCCACCGGTCGACTTACCTGCACTCGATGACCCTAGCCATGGGCAACGTCTTCGCGCTGTCGGAGCGAGACCGGGTCATTCCCGTGGTGCCGATGTTCCACGCCAACGCCTGGGGCCTGCCGTACGCGGCGCTCCTGGCTGGCGCAGATCTGATCCTGCCAAACCAGTTCTTGCAGCCTGACCGGCTGCTCGCGCTGATCGAGGCCGAGCGGCCGACGCTGGCCGGGGCGGTGCCGACGATCTTTAACTCCCTGCTGGCGCACATCCGGGCGAATGGCGGGGACCTTTCCTCGTTCCGGGTCCTGACCTGCGGCGGATCCGCGGTGCCGCACGCGCTGCAGGAGGCGTACGAGAAGGAACTAGGCGTGCGGATGGTCCAGGCCTGGGGAATGACCGAGACTTCGCCGGTCGGCAGCGTCGCGCATCCGCCGGCCGGCGTCCCCGACGCCGACGCCTGGCGATACCGGGACACACAGGGCCGGCTGCTCTGCGCAGTGGAAGGCAGGCTCGTCGGCGACGGGGGCGGCGTGCTGCCGCATGACGGCGAGACGGTCGGCGAGGTGGAGGTCCGAGGCCCGTGGATCACCGGCTCGTACTATAAGGACGACGATCCGGTCAAGTTCAGGGACGGCTGGCTGCGTACCGGGGACGTCGGGACCATCGACCGGCTCGGTTACGTCACCCTTACCGACCGGGCCAAGGACGTGATCAAGTCCGGCGGTGAGTGGATCTCCTCGATGGAACTCGAGAACGCGCTGATGGCCCACCCGGATGTGGCCGAGGCGGCGGTGATCGGGGTAGCCGATGAGAAATGGGGCGAGCGGCCGCTGGCCACCGTGGTGGTCCGGGCGGGTGCCACGGTCACGGCATCGGAGCTGCGGTCGTTCCTGGCCACGAAGGTGCCGCGCTGGCAGTTGCCGGAACGGTGGTCGTTCATTACCGAGGTGCCCAAGACCAGCGTCGGCAAGTTCGCGAAGACCAGGATCCGTGCTGCGTACGCCAACGGCGACTACGACGTGATCGAGGCTCGCTGAGGCTCCATAGGGTCGCTGAGCAGCGCGCTAGCCAGTCGGGCGCGAGCTGCTCATGCCTGTCGCGCGCTAGCCGGCGGACGCAAGCTAGCCGGCGCGAGCTGCGCGTTGCCTGCAGCGCTAGCCAGTCGGCGCTAGCCAGTCGGCGCTAGCCACTCATGCCTGCGGACGGCCGGCTGGCATGGATCTGTGAGCGCGTCCTGCGGCCCGGAAGCCGCAGTTGCCAGGGTGCGGCCAGGCGGCAGGCCGGCCAGCTCGCCGAACGAGGCCGCGGAGTCGGTCCCCTCCGGTTCGGGTGCCGGGTCTCTGGTCACCGGACAGGACATGCAGCGCGGGCCGCCACGCAGGCTGCCGAGTTCGCTGCCGGGCACCCGGATCACCTCGATGCCCGCTTCCTCGAGCCGGGCATTGGTCTCGGCATTGCGCTCATAGCAGACCGCCACGCGGCTGCCGAGTGCCAGGGCGTTGCCAGCGTCGTCCCACTGCTTTCTCGGTGCGGAAAGCGGATCGAGGCCGGTGTCGATGATCTTGAGCTGGCTGATTCCCATAGCCTGTGCGGCCGCCTCGATGAACGGCTGCGGCCGCGTAACCCGCATGCCGTCTGCACGCGGGGTAATGGTGTGGGCCGTGAGCGTGAAGGCCAGGGCCGGGTACATGACGACGGTGTCCACATCGACGACGGTGCAGACGGTGTCCAGGTGACCTTTTGCTGTGCCCATCGGAACTGCGAGCACTGTGTGCGCAAGGCTGGCATCAAATACTCGGCGCGCCAGCCGCTCAACGCCGGCCGCGGTGGTCCTGCCCCCCACGCCGACCGCCACCACGCCAGGCGCCAGCAGCAGCACGTCGCCGCCCTCCAGGTGCTCAAGATGCGGCACGTAGAGGCATTTGGTGCCAGCAAACCTCGGGTGATGCTCATAGATCACCTGGATCAGCTCGGACTCCCGGGACCGCCCGGCTGCGGCCAGACTGGCGGCGGCGGCCCGGTCGCTGATCCAGAAGCTTGAATCCCGGCAGAAGACCAGGTTCGGGAGCGGGTCAATGACGAAGTCGTGCCGGTCGAGCAGCTCGAATACCAGGCCTCGCCCGATCCTCAGCTCGGTTGGGGTCAGGCCTGCGATCAGGACCTCGGCCAGGGCTTCCGGATCTAGCCCGTCGAGGTAACCGTGAAGCTGACCACGGAGCTCATCGCCCAGCGTCGCGTCGGCCAGGACCGAAGCTATCGCATCGTCTCTGGCGGGCTGGTATTCGAGGACGTCCTGCAGCAGCTCGGTCACGTACACGACCTCAGCGCCGTGGTCGCGAAGCGCGCGGGTGAAGACGTCATGTTCCTGCTGGGCGCGGCTTACCCAGGGGATGGTGTCGAAGAGCAGCCAGTCCCGGTTCCGCGGGGTGATTCTGCGCAGCTCAAGGCCGGGCCGGTGGACCATGACCGTTCTGAGCTTGCCAACTTCACTGTCGACGCCATGAGTGTGGCTCACGATTCCCCCCGCAGTCGCCGGTGACCCGGCGCGATGCCCCCTGTGAGGGAGTATCACCAGTTCGTGGCCTGATTACGCCTGACGCCGGCGTTTCGTGCCCCAGTTGCTGAGTTCGACTGCCCGGCGGCGCCGGCTCGGTACCCGGATGGCACAGCCGTGACCCGTAAGAGCGCCCAGACAGTCAGGCCCTTTTCGTCGTCCCGCATCCCCCAGCTATCCGAAAGATGCGCCACGATGCCGAGTCCGCGGCCCCCGAGAGATGACAAGGACGGATGTGAATCATGGGGCCGGGTCGGGCTGCCACCGTCGCTGACCGCGACCTCGAGGCACCCCGCGGCCAGCACCCAGGCCACTTGCACCTGCGCTCCGGGCAGTGGACGGGCGTGCCGTATCGCGTTGCCCAGTAACTCGCTGATCAACAGCGCGGCATCGCCGATGGCGGCGTCAAAGATCCCAGCCGCATGCAGTTCCTCGATGAGCTGGCGCCGGGCGACGGCGACGCTCGCCGGGGCCCAGGGCAGGAGCACAATGCTCGACTCTCTCACCTCCCGCGCACCCGCCCCGATGCTGCGGTCCCATGGATGAGGACGGAACCGCTGGGAGCCAAAATGCCCCGGCGGATCACGCCGGAAACCGGCTCAGGCCCCTTGAGTACCAGCAGTCTGCCTGGCCGCAGGACATGCAGCTGGCGGCCCCCGAAGCGGTGCCGGCGAGCCCGCTGGCCGCCTCAGCTGCGCACCCAACCCGGGCCGGGCGCCGTTCCGGCTGCCGCTATCATGGGGCGGCGCCGCAACGTCGCTGGCACGCCGCCTGGGCCCGGCTTGCCGGCAGGGGACGACGGCGTGCTAGCAGGGGGCGGCGAGCTGCCGGATAAAAGCGGACAGGTGAGCCTATGAACCAGCCGGGTCACGCCAGTGCGGGCCCCTTCGTCGCGGACGAAGGCGGCGCCGGCGGGACCGGGCAGGCAGGCCCCGCCGCAGGCGCGACCGGCCAGGGCCAGCGCGCACTTGGCGCTGGCCCGACCGGGCTGACCGGCCGCGCCGGACCTGGCAGCCGACTGCGGACCGCTGCGTCTCGCCGGGTGGTGCGGCACGCGGCGCTGATCATTGGCTATCTCGCCGCCGGCGTCGCCGCGACCTGGCCGCGGGCTACATACATCCGCGGCCTGCTGCCGGCAACCCGTGATGTGGCCAGCTACGTATGGGACCTGCAATGGACCGCCCACCAGGTCATCCACCTGGGCAACCCGTGGTTCACCACGCAGATGGCTGCCCCGGCCGGCATCCAGCTGGGCTTTGATACCACGATGCCGCTAGTCGGCCTGGTGATGACCCCGGTGACCCTGGCGTTCGGCCCCTCGGCCGCGTTCACCCTTCTCACCATCGTGACGCCCGGCCTCGCGTGCTACGTGATGTACCGGGCCGCGCGGCTGTGGCTGGCCGGCCCGGGCGCGATCGCCGCCGGCGCGCTGTTCGGGCTGTCCTCGATGCTCGGCTGGCAGGACTGGTATCACCTCAACATCGCCCTGGGCACCTTGTTCCTGCCGATGACGCTGGAGGCCGCGGTCCGGCTGCGGCGGCGCCCGAACCGCCGCAGCGCGGTCATCCTCGGCGTGGTGCTGGGCACCTCGGTGCTGGTCAACCAGGAATCCGCGGTCCTGGCGGTGATCCTCGCCGTGGTGATCCTGCTGCCCTGGCTGCTGCGCGGCAGCGCGGCCGCCACGCCAGCCGGTTCCGTCCCGGCCAGCGCGCCGGCCCGGGCTTCCTATCCGGCCAGGGCCAGGTTCGCGCTTGTCGCGCTGGGCGCGCTTGTCGGCGCCGTGCTCGCCAGCCCTCAGCTGATCGCCATGCTCCAGCAGTATCTCGCGGGCGGGGCCAGTGCAGACTCGCATCTGCTTGCCTTCAACGACGTCGAGTACGGGATCAGCCTGCCCGGCATGTTCGCGCCGACGGCGCGAGTCGCAGACTTCGGGCTGAAGGGGCTGGCCGCTGCGTCCGCACTGCACAACGGGCGCACGGGCGAGGGAATGCCGATGTTCGGCCTGCTGCTGACTGTCCTCGCTGTGCTCGGGGTGGCTGCCAGCTGGCGGCGGCGGCCGGCCTGGCTCTTCGCGCTGCTGTGGCTGGGCTGCGCGGTGCTGGCGCTCGGGCCCTCCCTGTATATCGGCAGGCACCAGTACCTGCCCCTCTTGATGCGGTGGCACGGAGTGTCGATCTCCTGGCTCATGCCGTACACCTGGTTCACCCATGTCCCTGGCTTGTCAGCGCTCCGGGAGGCTGACCGGTTCGCGCTGCTTGGGCTGGTCGGTGCCGCCGTGCTAGCCGGCGCTGCTGTCGACTGGCTCGCCCGGCACGCCTGGCCGGTGATCATCGTGGTGGCCGCGCTCGCCATCGTCGAGGCAGGCTGGTCAGGTAGCGGCCCCATCGGCACCATGCCGACCACGCTGCGCCATGTCGACGGGCCGATCGCCGCAGATCACTCCGGTTCGATAGTCGTTGACGTGCCCTTCGGCCTGCGCGGCGGCATCCCGCAAGACGGAAGCCAGTTCTCCCCGAAGGCGCTGCTCCTGGCGACTGCTGATGGTCACCCGCGGGCAGTGTCCTACACCTCGTGGGTGCCGGCCAAGACGATCGACGCCATCCAGGCGCATGCGTTTTACGCGCAGCTGATCAGGTCCGAACACGGTATCCCGCTCGCGCCCGCTGCCAACGGCAACGGACAGCAGGTCTCTCCGGCCCAGCTGGCGGCAGCCCGGCGGGACGTTCGCGCCATGCACGCCGACTGGGCGCTGGTGTATGTCGCCGCCCAGCATCCTTATGCGGTCCGATACCTGACCGCGACCGGATTCCGGTTCGACTACCAGGCGGACGGCATTTCCGTGTACCGGCTCAGCCGGTAACCGGCGCGACTCGGCCAGACCAGCGCTTGTCGCTCATCTGCTACGCCCGGCAGGGCGCCTCGTGACCCGCGCTCCATGACGGGCTAGCCGGTAGCCTCCCCAGCGGCCGCGGGGCCGCCGATGATGCCTTCGGCCGCGAGACCACGGACCAGTCCGCGGAGCCCTGCCTCCAGGCCAGCGCGCTCATCGGCGCTGAGGGCGCCCAGGATGCGTTCCTGCCTGGACTGCCACGCGTTCAGTACCCGGGCAGCTACAGCCCTGCCTTCAGGTGTCAGGTACAGCCGGATGTAACGCTGATTGCCCTCGTCCCGGCCGCGCCGTACCCAGCCTTTCCGCTCCAGGCCGGCGGCCAGCCTGCTGATCGTGCTCTTCTCCAGGCCGAGCAGGCCGCCCAGCTGACCTTGGGCGATCCCGCGAGCTGCGACGAGCTCGATCAGCGCGCGGGCCTCGGACGCCGATATGGCAGCCAGGCCGGCGCCAGCCTCGGGCTGGGGAGTAACCAGCGCGCCGGCGCCGCCGGGAGTAACCCCCGCGGTGACGGCACCGTTGACCGCCGCGACGTCGTGCCTGGTTGCGCCCGCTGCCGCCGCGCCATCCGCCTGAGCGGTGCCCGGCACGGCGCTGAGCTGCGCAGATTCTGCCCGCGCTAGCGCCTCAGCCGCACTTGCCGTAATCGCGGGACTGACCACTCTCAATAGCTGGCCCAGCAACCGAGCGAGTTCGGTATCTTCCAGGGAGTCACTCACCACACCTATAGTTGTACCGCACAACCGTCGTGGTGGTACAGTCGCGACGTGATTGTTGCCCCGTACAACTCAAGGGCCGCCGAGCCGGATCGCTCGATTGCGGGCCGGCGCGGCCGCCCCGCCAAGCTCGGCCTGGCGGGGCAGGCGCGGCTGCGGCGGGTGTACCGCCCGGCCGCTATCCCGCCGACCAGGGAGCCGGCCTCATGAGCAACGACCGGCGCCTCAGCGCGCCCGGACAGCTGCTGGTCGGGGCGGACCTCCCAGCCGACGGCACACTGACCGCGGAGCTACCGGACGTGCCGCTGGCCGAGCTGGCAGCCGAGCACGGCCTTCGGCCGAGCGCCGCGCGGCCACCTGTTCTGGGCTACATCCGCCAGCTCTGGCGGCGGACGAGCTTCATCATCGCCTTCGCCACCGCGCGCAACATCGCCATGTACACCGAGGCCAGGCTCGGCCAGCTATGGCAGGTGCTGACCCCGCTACTCAACGCGGGCGTCTACTTCCTGATCTTCGGCGTGCTACTGAAGATCAACAGAGGCATCCCGGACTACCTGGGATTCCTCGTCACCGGCGTGTTCGTATTCAACTTCACCCAGCGGGCCGTCATCTCGTCGTCGACCGTGATTACCAACAGCCTGCCGCTGATCCGGGCGCTGCAATTCCCGCGTGCGAGCCTGCCGCTCGCGTACGTGATGATCGAGTTCCAGCAGATGCTGCTGTCGATGGCAGTCCTGGCCATCATCCTCGTTAGTCCCCTCTGCCATGAGCCGATCACCTGGTACTGGCTGCTCGCCATCCCGGCCCTGGTGCTGCAGACGATCTTCAACATCGGCATCGGGCTGTTCGTCGCGCGGGTCGGGTCGACGGTCAACGATTTCAGCCAGCTGCTGCCGTTCCTGATGCGCACCTGGCTCTACCTGTCCGGAGTGCTGTTCAGCATCGCCGCCCTGCAGATCCGCACGCACCGCTGGGCTATCGCCCTGCTGGAGATCAATCCCGCGGCTCTGTACATCACGCTGATGCGAAACGCGCTGCTCCTGTCGCAGCGCATGAGCGCACCGGGCAGCAAGCCGTACAACGCGGCGCGGTGCGCCCTGTGGAACACCAAGGCAAAGAAGTACTGGTACGACAGCGCGTACTGTCACTACTACGCCAACCCCGACCACTTCTGGCAGTTCGGGATAGCCTGGGCAGTGCTCGCCCTCGTCGTTGGCTTCTTCTTCTTCTGGCGGGCGGAGGCGAAGTACGGCCGTGGCTGATCCGATGGTGGTCGTCGATGACCTGCACATCGTGTACCGCGTCTACGGCGCGGGCGGCGACCGGGGCACGGCGGCGACCGCGCTGCTGCGGATCCTGGGCCGCAAGACCAGGGGGTCCATCCGCGAGGTGCACGCGATCCGCGGGATGTCGTTCGTCGCCAACCGCGGCGACGCCGTCGGCATCATCGGCAGGAACGGATCGGGAAAATCCACCCTGCTCCGCGCGATCGCCGGACTGCTGCCGCCCGAGCAGGGCAACGTCTACACCACGGGCGAGGCGTCGCTGCTCGGCGTCAACGCCGCGCTGCTCGAAGACCTCACCGGTGAGCGCAACGTGATCCTCGGTTGCCTGGCGATGGGCATGACCAAGCAGGAGGCCAAGGACAAGTACCAGAGCATCGTCGACTTCTCCGGCGTCGGCGACTTCATTGACCTGCCGATGAAGACCTACTCCTCCGGGATGGGCTCCCGGCTGCGGTTCGCGATCGCTGCGTCCAAGAGCCACGATGTGCTCCTCGTCGACGAGGCGCTCGCCACCGGTGACGCCGAGTTCCGGGTCAAGAGCCACGCCAGGATCGAGGAGCTGCGTCGGGAGGCAGGCACCGTATTCCTTGTGGCGCACAACCTGGAGGAGGTCGAGATGACCTGCAACAGGGTGATCTGGATGGAGCGCGGCGAGATCGTGACGCAAGGCGAGGATGTCATCGGCATCATCGACCAGTACATCGCCGCATCCGGCGGCAAGCCGGTTGATCGCGATCCAGGTACCGGCGAGCGTGCCGGAGCACGCGAGCATGCGAAGGCCTGACCGTCTCAGGCGCAGACCACCTGTCCCGCCGCGGGGACTGGCCGCGGCGACCCGAGCACCGGCCCAGGCGCAGATCACCTGTCCCGCCGCGGGGACTGGCCGCGGCGAGGCGAGGACCGGCCCGGGCGCAGATCACCGGTCCCGCCGCCAGTCCTGAGTGCTGCCAGGACTGAGTTGGCGCTGGGACCTGGCGTGCCGCCCGGACAGGCGTGACGCTGGGACCTGGCGTGACACTGGGACCTGGCGTGGCGCCCGGACAGGCGTAACGGTCAGCTGCCCCCGGTGCCGTGCAGGGCGTCGATGTCCGCGCGCAGCGCGGCGACATTGAGGTTAGCGGCGTCCGCGTCTTCCTGGGTGATGATGACCCAGGCCTCGTCGAGGCACGCCGCCGTCCACGGCAGGGTGGACGTCTGCAAGGCCCCCCAGGTTACCCAGGTATCGAGCTGGCTCCCGTCAGCCGCGACCTTCACGATGCAGTGCCCGTCGCTGGGATCAGGCTGCTGGCCGTCGGCTGTCGTCCACGGCTGCCCCTGCCCGAAAAGGCTGTCAGCGTCATCGGTCAGGTTAACGCCGACGTAGGAGCCATGAAACGCGGCCATGGCCGCGTCCACCGCCGCCGGGTCAGTATGATCGACCGGCGCGAAAGCCAGGATTGCCCCGGCGTTGTACCAGAACAACAGCAGATCAGCGATGTTTGCGCCCTGATCCACCCCGTTGTCATAAGCGAGATACTCGGCCACGAGCTGATCCGAGGTCTCCCATTGCTCGGACTCACCGCCCGCCCCGGCCTTGGCCATCTTGTAGTGCTGCCGGCCGGCGAACGTGCAGTCGCCCACTCCCTGCGGATTTGTCGTGCATGTGGGGTCAGGGCCGTTGCCGAGCATCCCCCACTCGCTGATGCCGGCCGTGACGTCCACCGGGTACGAAGGCGCGGGGAGCGGCGAGCTCAGGTAGCTGGACAGGTACTGGATCCTGAACCGCTCGGCCGGCGGCTTGACCGGGCGGCGGCCGCGCAGCCCAGCAGTGCGCACTTCAGGCATGTCCATCCCCTCGCTCCGGCCGACCCGGCCGTACCCCTTTACCGGACAGCACTCATCCTGGCAGAGCACCTGCCACGGATTCGACTAAGTGACCGACACCATTGACAATCCATTCCGCCAGCCTTGCGTAACTTCAGCGCCGGGCCCGGGCGAAATGACTTCATGATCCCGGTCGATAGGTGGGGCCGCGGCGCCACCTATCGACCGGGATCATGAAAGCGGGCCGTCCGGGTCCCGGGCCCGCCGATGGCCGGGCCCGGGCGAACCGGACTGCGGACTGCCATTGGTCAGCTGACCGCCCAGAGCTCGCCTGGCTGCCCGTAGCAATCCTCCTGGACTAGGCCAGCGCCGCCGGACCGGGCGTTCCCCGGATCGGCGAGACAGCGGCCCGAGTTGCCGTTGAGTAGCTCGCCGGCTGGCCCGGTGAACCACTTCTGCGCGGCCGTGCCCGAACAGCGTGCCAGGTCGATGGCGGCACCGTCCTGGCGGCTGTCGCCGGCCACAGCCAGGCATTCCCCGCGGATCCGCAGCGTGGCATTTCGCTGCATGGTCCACCGCTGCGCGCCGCTTCCGCTGCACGGCGAAAGCATGATCTTGGTTCCGGGAGCGCCGCTGTCCGACGGATCGGTCAAGCAGCGGCCTGCCACCGCGGATAGGACCGGGCCAGCCGACAGCTCCCAGGACTGGGCGGCACTGTGGCTGCACGGCCAGATAACCGCCTGAGTTCCGGTCCTGCCGCTGCCCGGGTCGGTCAGGCACTGCCCGTATGCCGGGCTGTAAAGCTGGTCTCTCGACCGGTATTGCCACCGCTGGCCCGCTGATCCGGAGCAGGCCCGCAGCGTTGCCCGGGCACCGTTGCCGGTGCCTGTGCTCAGGCAGCGGCCCTGGAGCCGCAGCGTGCCAGCCCCACCGGGGTATGGCGCCGGCCGGAACCGCCAGTCCTGAGCGCTGCGGCCGGTGCAGCGGCCGATCTCAACCTTGGCTCCGGCCCGGCGCCGGCGGCCGGCCGCTGCCAGGCACTTGCCGCGCCCGTCGAGCCGGACCGGGCCAGCGGCCGGGGGGTCAGCAGCCAGGCTGCGGACAACCACGATCGCGAACCTCACTGAACCCGAGCCGGAGCCCTGGCCGGTAACGCTGACCGTCACCCTGGAGATCCCGGCGGCGGCCGGCGTTCCTGAGATCAGGCCCCGACGACTCAGCCGCAAGCCCGCTGGCAGTCCCTCCGCGGCGAACGATAGCCTGCCGCCGGTGCTGCTGATCGCGGCGATCCGCAGCCTGATCCGCCGGCCGAGCGTGATGTCCTGGGTTCCGGGGTTGGTGACAGTCACGCCGTCGGCGGGTCCGGTGAAACCGCCCGTCCCGTACGGCGTGCCGAGACCCGTCGGGCCGTCATAGCCGGCCCGGGCGTTGCACAGGTACCGCCGGGCGGCCTCGCACCGGCCGTTCGATCCCGAAGTCACGTCGGTGAAGTCGCGCCGATGCTGGTACGGGTAGGAAGCCGGGTAGGTTCCCGCGTCCGGTGGTCCCGCCAGCGCGTAACCCGCTGCGATGATGGGAGTCGCGACGCTGGTGCCGGCCGCCGGGTTCCAGCCCGCCGAGACGCCAGGGACAGCTGAAGTCACCGTGTCGTAGATGGCCACCGGCGTGCGCGGGTCAGCGTCGGCGGATACATCCGTCTCGGTCCGGTTCTGGCAGCGGGATGGCGTCGCTCCCTGCTGCCAGGCCGGCTTGGGCTCGAGCGAGGAACAGCCTGAGCCGGTGCCGCTCCAGGCGGTTTCGGTGCCGCGGCTCGTGGGCGTCGCCCCCCGCAGCGTCGTGCCCCCTACCGCGGTAACGAACTGCGACGCGGCGGGGTACTGAGTCCCGTACCCGGCGTCACCTGCGGCGGCGACTATCGCCACGCCAGGGTGGTCAAAGTGGGGGTCGAAAGCATTCTCTCCAGTGAATTCGGCACCGCTGCCCCAGCTATTGGACACAACCCTCGCGTGCCGGGCTGCGTAGCTTTCGGCAGCGGCAAGGCTGGCTATTGAGTCGGATCTGGCTTCAACGAGCAGAATATGGCAGTTCGGGCAAATCGCCGAGACCATATCCAGGTCGACAGATTCCTCGAATTCCCAGTCTCCGGTGTGATCGGCCGGCGGCAGCATCGAGCCGCCCGAGGAGTTAACGATGCGCAGGCAGGGTGCCGCGCCGCCGACCGGGCAGCCGGGCAGGCCGAAGTGTGCCCGATAGGCCGCCAGGTCACTGCTGGCCCTCGGATCGTTGTAGGAGTCCACTATCGCCACGGTCTTTACACCGCCGACTCCGCCGAGCGGTATGCCAGCCGCAGAGGTCAGGCCGTAGGCACTGAGCAGGTCGGCCGGGGCGTAAGCCCCGGCAGGCGGCCCTGCTCGGGACGTCTTCTGCGCCTGGTCAGGCACCAGGGCCATGCAGGCCATCTGGCCGGGCCTTGATGGGGTGGGGCACGCTTGCCTGGCGCCGCCGGACGCCGGGATCGTGCGTGGCGAATTGACGAACTGGGCCCAGGCGGGCACTTGCGGTGCCGAGCCGACGGACCCGGCGGCGGTACCGGATACGGGGCCCCGGCTGGGCGATATCGGGCCCGCGCCGGCCCGGCCGGGTGACGCAGGCCCCGGGGCAACCGGGCTGGGCGAGGGGCTGGGCGACGCAGACCATGGGCCAGCCCGGCTGGCGGGCGCAGGCCCCGGACCAGCCGGGCTCGGCGAAGGGCTGGGCGACACCAGGCCCGGGCCGCCCTGGCTCGCTGCGGCTGTCGTTGCCATCGCGGCTGTCGCGGGTAACGTTGTCGCGGCTGTCGCGGGTAACGTTGTCGCGCCGGTCACGGCCACTATCGCGAGTCCGGCGGATGCGCCGATCTGCCGCGCGAACACTGGGAACACTGGCCGCCGCCTAGACCATCCGGCCTTGCGCATGAATCCTCCGCAGCACGGTTATTCCGCCGGACTGGCGAGCCGCTGAAGCTACGACAGTCCGCCCGGATTACCGTTAAATAGCTATTAAATGCCCTTGTCCAGAGCTACCCAATCAAGCCTCTGATCGCGCCAGAATGCCAATTGACATTCGCAATGGCCCACTGACTATAACGATTGGGCCACGCCCTTTTCAGGAGAACGGCGATGGCCGTCAGCCTGCGGGCTGGCCGGATGGATCGCTAGTGGACGGGGGCGGCGGAGCGGTCGGCGGAGCGGCCTGGGCCGGACCGGGGGGGCCGGCCTGGCCTTGGCCGGAACCGCCGCCGGAGCACACGCCGCTGCCGGCACAGACTCCGCCGCCGCGCCAGTGGCCGCAACTGGCACAGACGGCGCCGCCGTGGAAGTGGCCGCAACCGGCACAGACGCCGACGCCGCGCTGGCCGGGTCGCCCGCGCGCAGGCGCAGCCGCATGACCGTGCCGCCGCCGGGCCGCTCACCCGCAGTAACCTCGGCACCCTGCGCGCGGGCGAGCTGCCGCACTATATAGAGTCCAAGCCCGATCCCGCCGAACCGGCGCCGGTCGCCGGTCTCACCCTGCACGAACCGCTCGAAGATCCGCTCGCGGTCGGCGGGCGCGATGCCGATGCCGGTGTCCGCAACCGTCACCTCTATCCAGTCTCCGGACTGTCCTGCCCGGATGGTGACGGTCCCGCCGTCCGGCGAGTACTTGAAGGCGTTCTCGATCAGCTGGCCGATGATGATGTCGGTGGCCATCGCGTCGCCGTGGGCGGGCGGCAGGTCATCGGGGATCTCGGCGGCCAGGGTGTGCCGGTCCGAAAGCGGCTGGAACGCGGTCACCGCGGCCCGCAGTGGCCCGGCGAGGTCGAACAGGCCATTGCTGACCGCCAGCTGGTCTGCCCCGGCCCTCGAGCCAAGCAGCAGCTGCTCCACCAGCCTGGCCAGCGAGCCCGCTCGCTCGGCGATCGTCTGCACCGCTCCGCGGCGGTCGGCGTCGGGCATTTTGTCCCAGCGGTTGGCCAGCGTGCTCGCGAAACCCTGTACCACGGTGATCGGCGTCCGCAGCTCGTGACTCGTGGTGGCAAGGAACAGGTCCTTGGCCTCCTCCAGCTCCTTGGCGGCGGTCACGTCGCGGAAGTCGAGTACCTGCTCGTCACGGTCGGGCAGCCCGGTGCATAGCAGGTCGAGCCAGCGGCCGTTGGCCAGCTTGTAGGTGAGCTTGGCGCCCGGCTCAGGCAGCGGGAACGGCGGCGGCTTGCCGATCGCCTCCTCGAAGGTCACGCCGGTCAGCCGGTGCGCGGCCGGGTTCCACTGCCGGACCAGCCCATCGCCGTCGAGCACCGCGATGCCGTCCGCGCTGGCATCGATCACCGCGCGCTCGTGCGCCCGCTGCTTCACGACCTCCTCGAACGCCGTCACATTGGATAGCGCCACGCTGGCGTGACCGGCCAGCAGCTCGAGGAGTTCCAGCTCGACATGGCCGACCTTGCGCCTGGAATAGAGGGCGTAGAGCGCCCCGTAGGGGCGGCCGGCGACGTGCGAGAGGCTCAGCGTGATGGTATGCAGCCCGGGCAGCGCGGACCAGATCAGGTCATCGAAGTTGCCGGACTCCCCGGTCGCCATCATCACCGTCTTGCCTGACCGCATCAGCTGGCCGACCATGCTGGAGGCCAGGTCGGCGGTGCGGCCGCGGAGCCTGGCCGGCAGCCCGTCCATGCTGACCAGGCGCAGCCGGTCGCCCTCGATCAGCACGAAACCGCCAGCGTCGGCCCGGGTCAGCTCCCGCAGGCTCGCCGAGATCCGGTCGAGAACCGCCTCCAGGTGGAGCTGCGCGTTCATGTCGGCGACCACGTCACCGAGCCTGCGGACCACCCTGGCCCGCTCAGCCATGTAGTGCCTGACCGCCTCGTCGTCGCCGGTCTGGTGGCAGACGCTCACCCAGCCGATCGTCTCGCCGCCGCGGCTCACCAGGGCGCTGATATCGACGCGCAGGTCGAGCAGGCTGCCGTCCTTGCACAGCCTTCGGGTTGCGAACGAGATCCGGCCGCCGCCACGGACCCGCTCAAGTACCGCGTTGTGCTCAGCCTTGAGTTCCTCAGGCACCATCGGCGGATCGGTGCCGGCCACCTCGGCCGCCGACCAGCCGAATAGCCGCTCAGCCGCTGGGTTCCACGCCAGCACCTTGCGGTCCGAGCCGTACGCCATGATGGCATCGGCGGCACATTCGATGATCGCGCGCGCGGTCGCATCCATCCGGTCCCGCCCGGCCGATGCCACCAGTCTTAACCCCACGACCCCATGGTCTACCGGGATGCAATCTCACGTCAGCGAAAACCCAAGGCCGGTGGCGGGCTCAGCGGGCGCGATGCCCACTCCGGGGTTGTGCAGGCCATCAGGGTTGTGCAGGGCCATGAGGTCAGGTCGCAGCGGAACTGGATGCGGAACCGATCCGGGAGCGGCCACGTCCAAGGGGCATGAGGCGAGAGAAGCGTGGCGCGCGGGCAGGCGCCTGGTACCTGCTCATCGCGGCGGTGTGCGCGATTGTGGTCACGGCGTGCGGCAGCGCGGCGGCTCCCGGCAGCGGCTCGGCCACCAGCAGCCCCAACGGGACTCCAAGCCCGGGAACTGGCACGCAGGCCGCCAAGATTTCCCTCAGCGTCGACGTGAGCCACGGCCCAGGCACCCCCGTCGTGCACTGGACACTGCGATGCCAGCCTGCTGGCGGCACGCACCCGGACCCGGCCAGCGCCTGCAGGGTGCTGACGCACGCGAAAGATCCGTTCGCGCCGATCCCCAGGGGCATCATGTGCCCGATGATCGTCGCGGGCACCAAGGTCGCGACGGTCCGTGGCAGCTGGTACGGCAAGCCCATCAACTTGACCATGAGCCAGGGCGGCTGCTGGCTGTCGCGATGGGCGGAGGTCGGGCAGATCTTTAACTGACCAGCTCTTAACTGGCCAGGCTCAGCTTCGGTCAGCCGGCCGGTACATACCTGCTCACCGCAGCAGCCGTGACATCCGCCGGTCAGCTAGTGGCTTGCCGCCGGTCTGGCAGGTGGCGCAGTACTGCAGCGCGGAGTCGGCAAACGACACCTCGCGCACGATGTCGCCGCAGACCGGGCAAGGCTGGCCGGTCCTGCCGTGCACCCGCAGGCCGGCCTTCTTCTCCGCCTTCAGGTCGCCCGCCGACAGCCCGGCAGACCTGGCGATCGCCTCCCGCAGGGTGGCTACGATCACTGCGTGCAGCTCGGCCACCTCCGCTGAGCTGAGGCTTGAGGCCAGCCGGAACGGCGACATTCTGGCCGCGTGCAAGACCTCGTCGGAGTAGGCGTTGCCGATTCCGGCAATGATCTTCTGGTCCCGCAGCACGCCCTTGATCTGTGTCCTGCGGCCGCCAAGAAGCCCGGCAAGGACGGCCGGGGTGAATGCCGGGTCCAGCGGATCCGGCCCGAGCGCCGCGACGCCTGGAACCGCTGCCGGGTCGGTCACCAGGTAGACCGCCAGCCGCTTGCGGGTGCCAGCCTCGGTGAGATCGAAACCCGAGCCGTCGGTGAAACGCAGCCGGAAGGCGAGCGGCCCCTTACCGGGCCGGGGCGGCGCCTCGGGCAGACTGTCCCGCCAGCGCAGCCAGCCGGCCCGGGCCAGGTGCACGATCAGGTGCAGCATTGGCGGACCAGTGCCACCCTGGGGACCAGCGCCACCCTGCGGACCAGCGCCACCCTGCGGACCAGCGCCACCCTGCGAAGCGGCACCAGCCCGCGGGTTGGCTGGCTCAGTTACGAGATCAAGGAACTTGCCGTAACGCCGGGTTTCCCTGATGACCCTGCCGCCCAGCGCGGTCAGCGCGGGGTCGTAGGTCTTGAGCACCGAGATCTCTGCGATGCCGGCGCGGTCGATCACCCGGCCCGTCGCCCGCTCGCGCAGGTCGGCGGCTAGGGCCTCCACCTCGGGAAGTTCTGGCACGAATCTGATTCTGCCTTGCGGCTGGCCTTGGGCGCTTTCGGCTGGCCTTGGGTGGGGCGGGAAGGTGGGCGAGGAGGGATTTGAACCCTCACGTCCTTTCGGACACACGGACCTGAACCGTGCGCGTCTGCCGTTCCGCCACCCGCCCTGGGCAAGGAGTCACCTTAGCACGGACTCCACCTGTAGCGCTGCGCCGATACTATCGGATGCGAGTAGGGGAAGGAGGTGCCCCTGGTGGGCGTTCTGCAGCGCTTCGAGCACCGCCTGGAGGGCATGGTCGAGGGTGCCTTCGCGCGCGCGTTCAAGTCCGAGCTTGAGCCGGTCGAGATCGCGAGCGCGGTGCAGCGCGAGATGGACGACCGTGCCGCGATCGTGGCGCACGGCAGGACCCTGGTGCCCAATGATTTCGTCGTGGAACTCGCGGATACCGACCACGAGCGCCTCAACGTGTACGCGGACAGTCTCGGCGTCGAGCTGGCCACCCTCGCCCGTGAGCACGCGAGGGAGCAGGGCTATTCCTTCGTAGGACCTGTGCGGATGCGCTTCGAGGGGATCCCGGACCTGACCACCGGCACGTTCAGGATCCGCTCGGGAGTCATCCGCGGCACGACGGTGGAGGACGGTGAGATCCGCAGGCCGACCAGCGACCTGCCCAGCCCGCCGGGTAACTTCACCGGGCGGCCGAGGCTCCTTGTCTCCGGGCCTGAGGCAGGCTCGGACGGCAATACGCAGCGCACCTTCGAGCTCAGTGCCCCGCTGACCATACTCGGCCGTGGGACCGACTGTGACCTGCGACTCGTCGACCCCGGCGTGTCCAGGCACCACGCTGAGCTGCGAGTAGAGGACGGCGAGGTCGTGCTCGTCGACCTAGGCTCGACCAACGGAACCTTCGTCAACGGACAGCCGGTGCGCAGGGTGTCGCTGAATGATGGCACCCAGGTAACGCTGGGCCGCACCACACTGGTATTCCGCAGGGACGGCATTTACTGACCTCTGCGATAACCCGCCCCGACAACCCGACCGCCAGCCACGCCCGCCTGGGACCGCAGGCACCAGCCAAGGACTTATGACCGGATGAACGCGCTCACCCTTACCCTCATCAGGCTTGGGTTCCTCGCGGTCCTGTGGCTGTTCGTCATAGCGGCCGTCGGAGTGGTGCGCACCGACCTGTTCGGCTCGGCGGCGTCGGCGCGCAGGCAGCGGCGGCAGCGCGCCGCCGCGCGGCCCAGGCAGCCGGCGCCGGCCAAGCCAGCAAGGAAGAGCCGGCCAGGACGGCCCGCAGGCGGCCGCGGGTCCCCGCAGCACCTGCTGGTGACCGCAGGGGCGCTGGCCGGCACCACACTGGACCTGGCGGGCGGCCAGCAAATCACCATCGGCCGGGCAGATGATGCCACACTGGTGCTGAACGATGACTACGCTTCCACCCGGCATGCCCGGCTGTTTCCGCAGGATGGTCAGTGGATTGTCGAGGATCTCGGCTCGACCAACGGCACCTACCTCGACCGTCAGAAGGTAACCCAGCCAACCCCGGTGCCGGTCGGCGTGCCGATCCGTATCGGCAAGACCGTTCTGGAACTGCGCAAATGACACTTGCACTCCGCTATGCGGTCCGCTCGGATGTCGGCCTCCTCCGCGAGGGGAACGAGGACTCGGCCTACGCGGGCCCACATCTGCTTGCCATCGCTGACGGCATGGGCGGGCATGCCGCGGGTGAGGTGGCCAGCGCGGTAGCCATCTCAGCGCTGGCGGGGCTTGACGGGGAGGTCCCGGTCAGCGACCTGCTGAAGGTATTGTCGGCAGCCGTCGCCAGCGCCAATGCCACCCTGCACGAGATGAGCACGCAGGACCCGTCGGTCGAGGGAATGGGCACCACGCTGACAGCAATGCTCTGGTCCGGCTCGACTGTCGCGCTCTGCCACATCGGCGATTCGCGCGCCTACCTGCTCAGGGACGGCAGCCTCTATCAGATCACCCATGATCACACGCTGGTCCAGTCGCTGGTCGACGACGGCAGGCTCAGCCCCGAACAGGCGCACACCCATCCGCAGCGATCCCTGGTGATGCGGGCGCTGCAGAGCAGCACCGAGGCCGAGCCTGACCTGACGGTACGGGAGGCCAGTGCCGGAGACCGGTACCTGCTCTGCAGCGACGGGCTGTCCGACGTGGTCAGCGAGCAGACCCTGCACAAGACCCTGGTGCAGTACGCCGACCCCGAGGAAGCCGTCCACCAGCTGATCGATCTCGCCATCCGCGGCGGCGGCCCGGACAACATCACCTGCATCGTCGCCGACGTGGTGGACACCGCCGCCGAGCCGGGCGTCGCCACCGAGGCGTCGGTCGTCGCGGGCGCGGCGTCCAACGGCGACGGGCGCCCCAGGCTGCGCGGCGACAACCCTGCGGTCCGCGCCCGGCAGCTCACCGAGCCTGGCCTGCTGACGGCCGCCCCGCCAGGGATCACGACGGTCGGGCCCGTGACCACGCCAAGGACCGGAACGCCCACCATCCCAGAGAAGGCCATCACGCCCGAGACGGCAGCCAGGCCGGGAACGGCAACCGGCCTGGCCGAGCCGGAACCCGACGACGACGCTGATACGGCCGTGACTGACCTGCCCCGCAGGCGCTGGCCGGTGGTCACATCTGTCCTTGTGGTCCTCGTCATCGTCATCGCCGGCGGCGGGTATGCGGCCTGGCGCTATACCCAGAGCCAGTACTACGTGGGTACCGACGGCCAGCAGGTGGTCATCTACCGTGGCGTCAACGAGCAGGTAGCCGGGCTGAGCCTGTCCAGCGTCTACCAGCGGACCGGCATCCCGCTTTCGCACGTGACCGCCAACGACCTCCCGCAGATCAAGACCACCATCACCGCCGACAGCCTGGGCGGCGCGAAGCAGGTCGTGGTCAACATCCGCCGCGCCTACAGCTGCCAGGTAGCGACGGCCGCCGTGCAGAAGTGGGAAGCGGGCAGGCCCAAGCCGCCCAAGCCGATCAGGGTGAAAGGCACCCTGATCACGCCCAAGCCCAAGCCGTACCCGGCCAAGCCGGCGGTGCCGTCGTACTGTTCCGGCCAGCAGGGGGCGCCGGCGTGACGGCCGCCCCAAACACGGCCCGTACCGCCGCCGCGCCTGGCGCACCGGTCCCGATGCCGCGTGGCAGACGCGGGACCGAACTGCTCATGCTCGTCTTCGCGCTCGCTGTCGTGCTGTTCGCCTACGCCAGCGTCGGGCTCGGGCTCAACGGCAAGCTTCCATCCGGCCTGGTCGTCTACGGTGCCGCGTTCGCGGCCATCGTCGGCGGGGCCCATCTGGCGGTCCGGTGGCTGGCGCCGTGGGCGGACCCGCTGCTGCTGCCGCTTGCGGCCCTGCTCAACGGCCTCGGCATCGTGATGATCTACCGCCTGCAGGTATCGGGGCGGGGCGGCAATCCCGGGCTGCGGATCAGCACCATGAGCGCGTCCTCCACCACTTACCAGGTGCTGTACAGCGCGGCGGGAGTGGCGGCCTTCGTCGCGGTACTCGCCTTCATCAGGGAACCCCGGGTGCTGCAGCGCTACACCTACACCCTCGGCGCGGTCGGCCTGGTGCTGCTCGCCATCCCCACGCTGCTGCCGTCCAGCATGAGCGTGGTGAACGGCGCGAAGGTCTGGATCATTATCGGCGGGTTCTCCATCCAGCCGGGCGAGTTCGCCAAGCTGGCGCTCGCCGTGTTCTTCGCCGGTTACCTCGTCGCCAAGCGGGATGTGCTGGCGCTGGCGGGCCGCCGGTTCCTCGGCATCGACCTGCCCCGTGGCCGCGACCTCGGCCCGGTCCTCATCGCCTGGGCGGCCAGCCTGCTCATCCTGGTCTTCGAAACCGACATCGGCACCTCGGCGATCTTCTTCGGGATGTTCGTCGCGATGCTGTACGTGGCTACCCAGCGGACCTCGTGGCTGCTGATCGGGATCGGCCTGTTCCTCTTCGGCTCCTTCGCGGCCAGCAAGCTCTTCGGCCACGTCGGCGAGCGGTTCATGATCTGGCTGCACCCGTTCGCCGGCAAGAATCCGGCGGGCCCCGCCTATCAGCTGGTGCAGGGCCTTGAGGGGATGGGCTTCGGCGGCGTGTTCGGCACCGGCCTCGGCCATGGCCAGCCGTACCTGACCCCGCTGGCGCAGAGTGATTTCATCATCACCGCGTTCGGCGAGGAACTCGGGCTGACCGGGCTGATGGCGCTGCTGCTCGTTTTCGGCCTGATCGTGCAGCGCGGGCTGCGGGCCGCCATCGCGGTCCGGGACCCGTTCTCGAAGCTGCTGGCCGGGGGCCTGTCGTTCGTCGTGGCGCTGCAGGTCTTCGTGATCGTGGGCGGGGTGACCGGGCTGATCCCGCTGACCGGAGTCACGACCCCGTTCCTCTCCCAGGGCGGCTCGTCGCTGATCGCGAGCTGGGCACTGATCGCGCTGCTGATGCGGGTCAGCGATACCGCGCGGCGGCCGGCCCCGCAGCCGATCCAGGACGAGGGCATGACCCAGGTGGTGCGGGCCGGATGAACCGCGCGCTGTTCCGCCTCTCGCTGGCCTGCCTGGTCATGTTCGTGCTGCTGCTGCTCAACGTGAACTACGTGCAGGCCTTCGAGGCAGGCAGCCTCTCCACCAAGCCGCTGAACACCAGGACCTTCGACCAGCAGTTCCAGTACCAGCGCGGCGCGATCGAGGCCGGCGGCGTCAAGGTCGCCGAATCACGGCTGATCAAGGGCACCAACGAATACCAGCGCTACTATCCCTTCGGGTCCGCGTACGCCCCGGTGACCGGATACGACTCGATCTACGGCGCGACCGGGATCGAGGCCGCGGAGAACAAGCTGCTGGCCGGCACCGACCCGCGGCTGGCCGTGCACAACCTGATCGGCCTGCTGACCGGCAAGCCCAAGCTCGGCGCCACCGTCTATCTCACCATCAACCCGAAGGCGCAGCAGGCCGCCTACCAGGCGCTGAAGGCCGACGGCGGCCATGACGCCGCAGCGGTCGCGATCGACCCGAGCACCGGCGCGATCCTGGCGCTCGCGTCCTATCCGTCGTTCAACCCGAACGCCTACACCACGCTCGACGGCACGAAGCTCGACAAGATCGACCTGGCGTACCGGAAGAACCCGGCCCAGCCGCTGCTCAACCGCGCCATCAACGCGGCCTACCCGCCCGGGTCGTCGTTCAAGGTGATCACCAGCGCCGCCGCATTCTCCACCGGGAAGGTCGCCAATCCGCAGACGGCCGTGCCCGCGCCGACCAACCTCGCCCTGCCCGGCACGACCCACGTGCTGATCAACGACGGCAACGAGGCGTGCGGGAATGGGCACCCGCCGATAATTCTCGCGTTCACGATGTCCTGCAACACCGCCTTCGGCGCGCTCGGCATGAGGCTCACCGGCCCGGTGCTGCGCTCCTATGCGGGCAGATTCGGCTTCAACAACCCGGGCCTGACCATCCCGCTGCCGGTCACGCCGAGCGTGTTCCCGCACGTCACCGACCCCGCGCTGACCGCGTATTCGGCGATCGGCCAGTTCGATGACCAGGTGACGCCGCTGCAGGAGGCCATGATGGCCGCCGCGATCGCGAATAGCGGCACGCTGATGACCCCGTACCTGGTCCAGCAGGTGCAGGCGCCCGACCTCACCACCATCCAGAACGCCAGCCCGTCGGCCCTGGCGCACCCGGTCAGCGCGCAGGTGGCCGGCTACGTCAGGCAGATGATGGTCGGCGTGACGAACAATCCGGCCGGCACCGCGTACGCCACCGCCAATCAGCAGGTCGCCGGCGTCCTGATCGCGGGCAAGACAGGCACGGCCCAGAACGGGGTCAACAACACCGGCCTCAACGACGCGGTCTTCACCTGTTTCGCGCCTGCTTACAGCCCGCGGATAGCTGTCGGCGTCATAGTCAAGGGCGGCGGCTTCGGCGCTGACGCCGCCGCGCCCATCGCCGTGCAGATCATCCGGGCCTACCTGGGGCTGAAATGACCGCGCGCCAGCCGGGCGCGCGGCCGCTGCGCGACGGATCCCGCTGTTTGACAGGACAGAACACTGAACGGCGAACGACGGTGGCTGCCGCCGCTTCGGCCGGGCAGGAACACCAACACGCAGGGCGGTAACTTCAGGTGCGAGACATGACCCAGCCACGGCTGCTCGGCGGCCGCTACGAACTCGACGGGATCGTCGGCCGTGGCGGCATGGCCGAGGTTTTCCGGGCCCGCGACATCCGTCTCGATCGCATCGTCGCGGTGAAGACACTCCGCGACGACCTGGCCAGGGACCAGACCTTCCAGGCCAGGTTCCGGCGCGAGGCGCAGTCCGCCGCGTCGCTCAACCACCCGTCGATCGTGGCCGTGTACGACACCGGCGAGGACATGGTCGGTGCCACCCCCGTGCCGTACATCGTGATGGAGTACGTGGACGGGCGGACCTTGCGCGACCTGCTGCGTGATGACCGGCGGCTGCTCCCTGAGCGCGCCCTCGAGATCACCGACGGGGTGCTGCGCGCCCTGGACTACAGCCACCGCAACGGCATCGTGCACCGGGACATCAAGCCGGGCAACGTGATGCTGACCCGGACCGGCGAGGTCAAGGTGATGGACTTCGGCATCGCCAGGGCGGTCAGCGACACGCAGGCCACGATGACCCAGACCGCGCAGGTCATCGGCACCGCCCAGTATCTGTCGCCGGAGCAGGCCAGGGGCGAGCGGGTGGACGCCCGCAGCGACCTGTACTCGGCGGGCTGCCTGCTGTACGAGCTCCTCACCGGGCGGCCGCCGTTCACCGGCGACTCCCCGGTGGCCATCGCCTATCAGCATGTTCGCGAGCAGCCGGTACCGCCATCGGTGGTGGACCCGGAGATCCCTGGCTGGGCGGATGCGATCGTGCTCAAGGCGATGGCCAAGGATCCGGGCGACCGCTACCAGTCCGCCGGGGACATGCGCAACGACATCCAGCGCGCGCTGTCCGGCATGCCGGTGGCCGCGCCGACCCGCGCGGCGGGCTACCAGGGCACCCGGCGGATGGGGGCGGCCACCGCGGTGGCCGGCCCGACCGGCGCGATCCCGGCCTACGACTACGGGGCGGACGATCAGCCTCCGCAAGGCGGCCGCCGCCGGCGCTGGCCGTGGATCGTCGCGGCCGTGGTTGCGCTGGCTCTCGTCGGCGGGCTCATCTTCGCTTTCCAGTACATCTCCGGCAACGGCGGCAATATTGCGGTGCCGCCGGTCAACGGCGAGACACAGCGGGCGGCGGTGCAGGCGATCACGGCCGCCCATCTGAAGCCCGACCTGATCCCGCGGGCGTCGAGCAGCGTGGCGAAGGGCCACGTGATCAACACCACCCCTGGCAATGGCCAGTTCGTGCAGAAGAACAGCGTGGTCAAGGTGTTCGTCTCCACCGGCCCCACGAAGGTGACCGTGCCGGATGTGCGCGGACAGCAGGTGGCGGCGGCGGCGAATATCCTGACCGGAAAGAACCTCCAGGTCAATGAGGTGTCCGTGAGCAGCACGCAGACGGCGAACCAGGTGGTGAAGGAGAGCCCTGCGCAAGGCACGCTGGTGGCCCCAGGTACCACCGTCACCCTCTACTACTCACGCGGCGGCGTGAGTGTGCCATCCGTGATCGGCGATCCGGCGAGCACGGCCCAGCAGGTCCTGGCGGGGGACGGGTTCAAGGTCGCGATGCACACGATTCCCGGGCCGGCCTCGGCCACTCCCGGCGACGTGTTCAACCAGAGTCCGAGCGGCGGGAGCGCGCCGTCCGGTTCCGTCGTGACCATCTACGTCGCCGCGGCGCCGTCACCGAGCCCGAGCCCGAGCCCGAGCCCGAGCACCAGCACCAGCACCCCGAGCCCGTCTCCGTCGACAAACTCGCCGAGCCCATCAAGCCCACCGTCCACCCCCTGACCCGACCAGGAGAATGACGTGCCCAAGTCCCGCGTGCGAAGCAAGGCGGTTTACACGCCGCCGCCGAGGTCAACGAAGGCCAAAGTCAGCCCGCGCTGGCTGGCTCCGACCATGGTGGGCTGCCTGCTACTCGGGCTGGCGTGGATCGCGCTGTTCTACGTCACTCAGGGCAGCACGCCCATCCAGCAGCCCATCGGGGACTGGAACCTGGTCGTCGGCTTCGGCTTCATCATCGCCAGCGTGATGCTCGCCACGAAGTGGCACTGAGTCCCCGCCGCGCACGCGCCAAGCCGAGGTGCGCGCGATCACCTCTCCGGCCGCGCCGGGGTCTCAGCCGAAATTGGTCAGGGCCACGGCAAGCTGGTGATTACGGATAATCACCGCCGCGACTAGCACCGCGACCGTCACGGCTGTCGCCCCGGCCTGAACGAGTGCCCGCTGGTTTCGCGGGGCGTACACATAGGCCGCGGTGAGCAGGCCTCCGGCCAGGATTCCGCCCAGATGGTCCTGCCAGGCGATATTCGGTACCACGAAGCCGAATACCAGGTTGATCACGATAAGGAAGACAATCTGCCTGCTGTCCAGGCGCAGTCGCCTGGCCACCACGAACCAGGCGCCGAACAGGCCGAAGATCGCGCCCGAGGCGCCCAGCGCGAATACGTTGGTCGGGCCGATGAGGTAATACATCACCCCGCCGCCGAGGGCGCTCACCACGTAGATGGTGAGAAAGCGCAGGTGGCCGAGTAGCCGCTCGAGCGCCGGGCCGACCAGGATCAGCGCCCACATGTTGAAGGCGATGTCCAGCACGCCGGAGCCGTTCAGGCCGGGCGGCGGCAGGAACGCTGAGGTGAAAAGCCGGTAATACTGGCCCTCCGCCACGCCCTGGAGCCGGCCGTCATAGAAGGCCCGCCCCAGCATCGCCCAGTCGTAGCCGATGCTGGAACGGGCCAGTTCGACAATCCACAACACCAAGTTGAGGCCGACAAGAGTCCAGGTCACGGCCGCGCCGCTGATCGCACGGCCGCCGAAGACCGCATGCGGCTGCCTGGAGCCCCGGTTACCCTCCCTGATGCAGTCGACGCACTGCTGACCGACCGCCGCGGAACGCAGGCAATCCGGGCAGGCAGGACGGCCGCACCTGACGCAGGACACATATGTCTCGCGGCCCGGATGCCGGTAGCAGGTCGGAACCCTGCTGGTGGCCGGGCTGGATTCGGGGCCCGGGGGGACGGCCACCGCGCTATCCGGCGGCGTTCCCGGCGCCGTCGCCGCGGTCGATCTGCACCGACTCAAGGACCACGTCGTCGACGGGTCGGTCGGCACGGCCCGTCGACACCTTGCTGATCTGATCCACTACGTCAGTGCCCTCGGTGACCGCGCCGAAGATGGTGTGCTTGCCGTTGAGGTGGGGGGTGGGAACGGTGGTGATGAAGAACTGCGAGCCGTTGGTCCCCGGGCCAGCGTTGGCCATGGCCAGCAGGTAGGGCCGGTCGAACCGAAGATCCGGGTGGATCTCGTCGGCGAACTTGTAGCCTGGTCCGCCGGTACCGGTGCCCAGCGGGTCACCGCCCTGGATCATGAAGTTGGGGATGACCCGGTGGAAGATCGTCCCGTCGTAGAACTTGCCGTGGGCGGGCTGCCCGGTCTGTGGATCGGTCCATTCGCGTGTCCCCTCCGCCAGCTCGACGAAATTCCGCACCGTCTTGGGCGCCTGGTCGGGGAAAAGCTGGACGGTGACCGTCCCGCGGTTTGTCCGCAGCTTTGCGGTGAGCGTGTTCGTCATGAAAGGAATCCTCGCACGGCCGGGCAGTCGGGCGGCCGGGCGGCCAGCGCATGACGCCTGTCCGGGCGCGACGACAGCATTTTCCCACCTCCCGGGGTTTGCCGCGAATCCGGCGGGCTACGGTTGACGGCCCGCGATGGGGGAAGTGTGTGAGGCGACAAGGATCGACGGGGAGGTTACGTGTCTGTTCTGACCAGGAAGCGCCCGGACATCATCGAGACCGTTACGGTGCGGGCGCGCCTAGTTCCGATCGCCAAGAATGCCAGCCCGATAGCCAAGAATGCCAGCCGCGCAGCGAAGGACCGCGCGGATTCGGTGCTCGGCTGGGCCATGCCGTATATCGATAGCGCCCGCGTCTGGGCGGCACCGCACGTGGAGCGCACCGGCATCGCCGTGCGCGACAACGTGGCGCCGAAGGTTTCGTCCCTCCTGGTAACGACAGCGCGCAGGCTGGAGAAGCCAGAGCCAAGGCCGCGCCGCTGGCCGCGGATGCTGGCCACGATGGCCATGCTCGCCGCGGCCGGAAGTGCCGCCGCTGCGGTGGCTATGCGCCGGCGTGCCTATTCGCTTGGCTATGACCCGGCGGGCCCGCTGCCTGACAACACCGGGCCTGGCGCCACAGCCAGGCAGGAGACGGTCAACGGCGACCAGGCCATGCGCGAGTCTGAGGTCAACGGCCAGCACCGGATGGCCTGACCACACCAGGGCCTGACCACACGGGGGCCTGACCACACCAGGGCCTGACCACACGGGCGCCTGACCACACGGGGGCCTGACCACACGGGGGCCTGACCACACGGGGGCCTGACCACACGGGGGCCTGACCACACGGGGCGGCCGGCTCTACCGAGATCTGCGGTGGGGCCGGCCTCAAGATCTTGACGACTTCTCAGCGGTATCTGCTGGAAAGTCGTCAAGATCTTTGAATGGCATCCGGGTGCTGGGGCTGAGGAGGCTGCTGCTGCCGGCGTGACCTGATTGGCGCTGGTGCCGCTAGGCGTCGGCGGCCGACCGTCGGGCAGAATTTCCCCGTGCTGCTCAATGAACTCGTCGAAGCGTCGGCTGCCGTGGCAAGCGCGCCCGGGCGACGGGTGAAGATCACCGAGATCGCCGGCCTGCTGAGCCGGGTACCGCCTGGCGAGGTAGGCATCGCGGTCGCCTTCCTCTCCGGTGAGCTGCGGCAGCGGCAGATCGGCGTTGGCTACGCGGCTTTGACGAGCCTGCTGCGCAATGACGCCGGCCAGCAGGCCGACCCGGCCGCTGGCAGCCACCCCCCTGCGGAACCCGTGCTGACCCTCACCGACACCGACGCCGCGTTCGAAGCCATTGGCGCGGTGACTGGTCCCGGATCGCAGGCGGACCGGCGCGGGCTGCTGGGCAGCCTCTTCGGCCGCGCAACCCCCCGCGAGCGCGAGTTCCTGGCCCGGCTGGTCGCTGGCGACCTCCGGCAGGGCGCACTGGAGGGCATCATGACGGAGGCCATCGCCCGGGCGGCCGGGTTGCCTGCCGGAGATGTCCGCCGCGCGCACCAGCTGAGCGGCTCGCTGACCGAGGTCGCACGGACCGCATTGAGCGGTGCTGGCCTGGCGGCATTGGGCGGATTCAGCCTGCGGGTCGGCCAGCCGATCCGGCCGATGCTGGCTGCCTCGGCGCCGAGCGTCGGCGCGGCCCTCGAGCGGGTGTCACCTGCCGCCGTCGAGTGGAAGATCGACGGCATCCGGATCCAGGTGCACAAGGACGGCGCCAAGGTAACCGTATTCACCAGGACGCTTGACGACATCACCGCGAGGGTTCCGGAGATCGCCGAAGCGGCCGCCGCGCTCCGCGCCGGTGCCGCGGTCCTCGACGGTGAAGCGGTGGCACTCTACCCGGACGGCAGGCCCCGCCCGTTCCAGGTCACCTCGGCGCGGGCGGCCAGTCAGACCGACGTCGGTAAGCAGCGCACCGAAATGCCGCTCACCCCGTTCCTGTTCGATCTGCTGCACCTGGACGGGACCGACCTGATCGACGCACCTGGCAGCGAGCGGTTCCGCATGCTTTCGCTGGTGGCTCCCGCTGAGCTACTCATCCCGCGCACCGTCACCGCGGACCAGGCCGCCGCGCTGGCGTTCTACGGTGACGCGGTGCGCCGCGGGCACGAGGGCGTCGTGGTCAAGTCGCTTGACGCGCCGTACGGCGTCGGGCGGCGAGGCAGTGAGTGGATCAAGGTGAAGCCCAGGCACACGCTTGACCTGGTCGTGCTCGCTGCCGAATGGGGCCACGGCAGGCGCCGCGGCCTGCTGTCGAACCTGCATCTGGGCGCCCGCGAGCCAGCCACTGGCGACCTGGTGATGCTGGGCAAGACGTTCAAGGGCCTGACCGACGAGATGCTGGCGTGGCAGACCGCCCGGCTGCTCGACCTTGCGGACCCGCCGCGCGAGCCGCTGGCCGGGGCGGACCGCCTTGACCAGTACGGCGTCGTGCGGGTCCGCCCCGAACTGGTCCTGGAGATCGCCTTCGACGGCGTCCAGGCTAGCCGTCGCTACCCGGGCGGCCTGGCACTGCGGTTTGCCAGGGTGGTGCGGTTCCGGCCGGACAAGACTCCCGCCGAGGCGGACACCATCGATGCCGTGCGGGCGATCTGGAGCCACGGCGGAGTGTCCGGTCCGGCATGACGGCATGACGGGCCGGCATGACGGCCGGCGTGACGGCCCGGCGGCGGTCCGCCATGTTCCGCCGCACCCCCGCCGCGCGCGGCTCAGTCCGAAGGTTCCGCGGCAGCGGAACGTTACCAGGCGTCAGGACCCGTCCACTCGCTGATGCGACGGCGGGCGGGCGGTGCCGAGTGCTGTCAGTGAGGTACCCTGCCCCTTTGGAGCGGCAATTGCCGGGAGCGGCAGGCTTCATTGACGCCCCGCGCGGGCCGGTCCGGCCAGCGGCTACCGTGACGTCATTCGTTAGAAAACTAGCAACATGATCGTTTGTGTGCCTATGTCTCCTAAGCTCACCCGGGATAGGCAGCGGAGATACGGGGAGATGCCGTCTGCCGTCGCCCGCGGCGCGAGCGTCGCCCGTGCGGGGAAGCAGGGCAGAGTGGAACGGCCGTCTTGAGCACTACCGTTGCTGGCGGGCCCGAGGGGCGGCCGGCCGGATCGCGGGCCGGGCCGACGACGGTTACCCGTGTGCTGGGCTGGGCCTCCGCGGCCGCCATCGCTGTCTCCATCGTGCTCATCGCCGCCGCCACCAGCGCAGGGCCGAGCGCGATCGTCGCGCCGATCACGCGGACCTGGCCGATGCCGCCCTGGTGGTTCGCCATGGACCCATCGGATCTATCCTCCGTGGGCGCCATCTATGCCGCGGTGATCCTGGGCACCGCCGGGGTCGCTTGCGGGCTCCTCGCCATCCGGCGCGGCGCTAGGCCAGCCACCCGGGCGATGCTCGCGGGTGCGGCCGTCGCGGTCGCCGTCCTCACTGTGCTGCCGCCTGCCGGATCGACCGACAGCATCAGCTACGCGACCTACGGCAGGATCGCCGAGATCGGACACAACCCGTACGTCATGACGCCTGCGCAGCTTCGCGCCAGCGGCGACCCGGTCGGCCTGCAGACGACCCGGAACTGGCAGAATGACCCGTCCCTCTACGGCCCTCTGGCGACCGCCGCACAGTGGGGTGCCGCCAAGCTGGGCGGTACCTCAATCGGCCGCATCATCTTCTGGCTGAAGGTACTGTTCGCGCTGGCGTTCGGCGCGATCGCGCTCATCCTCGACCGGCTGCTGCGCGCTGACCCGGCTGCCCGGGCCCGCGCACACCTGCTGTGGTCGGTCAACCCGCTGATGCTGTGGGCCGTGCTCGGCGGCGGTCACATTGACGCGCTGGCCGCCGGCCTTGGGGTGGCCGGCCTCCTCATCGCCCGCCCCGGTGCCGGGCGGCGGCCGACGATGATCAGCCCGGGCCGGGCCCTGGCCGCCGGGATGCTGGTTGGCGCCGCCGTCGCCGTCAAGAGCCCGTTCGCGCTGCTCGTCATCGGGCTTGGGTGGGCTCTGCGGCGCTCGCCTGCCGCGCTGGCCGCAGGGGCAGCGGGGATAGCGGTTGTCCTGGTGCCTGGCTACCTGGCCGCCGGGCCCGCCGCCATCAGGGATCTGGCCACCCGCGGCGGCGACCTGGTGACCTTCGACAGCTTCTGGCGCCTGTTCTACCCGCCATTCGGCTACGGCACTGAACCACGCGGGCTGACCCTCATCGCCGCTCTGGCCTGCCTGGCCCTGGCCGCGCTGCTGGCCTGGCGGCTGCCGCCGGGCCCGCCCGGGTGGCCGGCCATCAGGCCTGCCCTGGTGGCGGCGGTGGCGTGGCTGTTCATCTGGCCACTGCAGCGGGCCTGGTACGACGTCATAATGTTCGTACTGCTGGCGATCTTCCCGGCCTCTCGGCTCGACTGGCTGGTCCTTGTCCGGTCGGTGCCCGCCACGCTGGGCCTGGTGGCCGGCGGCGCCACGCATCCGCTCAGCCCGTTCTGGTTGCACTGGACCAACCACTACCTGGGGGCGGCCATCACCCCGGTGGTCCGGCTCGGTGCTGTTGCCGTCCTGCTGCTGCTGTGCTCGACGGGCGCATGGAACCCGCGGCAGCGGCAGCCGGACGGGCTGGGGACAGCGCAGGTTCCGCTGCTGTCCGGACCGCTCCGGGAGTAGGCACCGGCTGCCGCGCCCGGCGTCAGGTCAGCCCGATCCGCGGCTCGGTCGCGGGGTGCGGCGAAGATAAGGGGACAGCAACCCTGATCCGGAGGGACCTGCATGCGGACGGTCTGGCTGGACTCTGACGGCTCCTTGTGCACGACACTGCGCGGCCGCCAGGTGCTTTCCGATCCCAGGATCAACAAGGGGACGGCGTTCCATGACGGCGAGCGGCAGGCGCTAGGCGTCACCGGCCTGATCCCGTCGGGTCACGTCACCCTCGAACAGCAGGTCACCCGGGTCTACGCGCAGTACCTCAGGCAGTCGGGCGATCTGGCCAAGAACGTGTACCTCACCGACGTGCACGATCGCAACGAGGTGCTCTTCTACAGGCTCCTGACCAGTCACCTGAGCGAGATGCTGCCGATCGTGTACACGCCGACCATCGGCCTGGCGATCGAGCACTACAGCCACGAATACCGTCGCCCGCGGGGCGTCTACCTGTCCGTCGATCACCCCGAGCTCATCGAGACCTCGCTCCGCGCGCCCGGCATGGAAGCGGGCGAGGTGGACCTGATCGTTGCCACCGATGCCGGTGCCATCCTTGGCATCGGGGACTGGGGGGTCGGCGGGATTCACATCGCCGTCGGGAAGCTCGCCGTCTACACGGCGGCGGGGGGGATCAACCCGAACCGGGCACTGCCCGTCATGCTCGATGCGGGCACCGACCGGCAGAGCCTGCTTGACGATCCGCTCTATATCGGCAACCGCCACCCCCGGGTAGCCGCTGCCGACTACGACCGTTTCGTCGACATGTTCGTGGACGCAGTTTGCCGGCTTTTTCCTGGCGCCCTGTTGCACTGGGAAGACATCGGCATGAATAACGCAAGACGGCTGCTTGACCGTTACCGGGACCGGCTGCTCACCTTCAATGACGACATCCAGGGCACCGGCGCCGTCAACCTGGCCGCTGTCCTCGCTGCCGTCAAGGCCGCGGGCACGGCCCTGGCGGAGCACCGCGTCGTGATCTTCGGCGCGGGGACGGCGGGTACCGGAGTCGCCGACCAGCTGGCCGCGGCGATGATGCGTCAGGGACTTACGCGGCAGCAGGCAACCGAGCGGTTCTGGGCGGTGGACAGACCTGGCCTGCTCACCACGAAGACGCCCGGCCTCAGCAAGTCTCAGCGGCGGTACGCTCGGGATGCTGCCGAGGTCGCGAGCTGGACGGCCGGTCAGCCCGCCGGCGGCATCAGCCTGTCCGAGGTGGTCAGGCGCGTGCATCCGACGATCATGATCGGCACGTCGACGGTGGCTGGCGCGTTTACCGAGGAGATCGTCACCGAGATGGCGGCGCACGCCGAGCGGCCGATCATCCTGCCGATGTCCAACCCGACCTCGCTGGCCGAGGCAGCCCCTGCCAATGTGATCCGCTGGACCAGGGGCCGGGCCCTGCTGGCGACCGGCAGCCCCTTCGAACCGGTTACCTACGAGGGCACCCGCTACGTGATCGGCCAGGCCAACAACGCGCTTATCTTCCCCGGCCTCGGGCTCGGAGTCATCGCCGCCCGGGCCAGCCGGGTGACCGATGGGATGCTCGCCGCCGCAGCCCACGCGGTGGCGGACCTGGTCGACACGTCGGCTGCTGGATCGGAGTTGCTGCCTCTCGTTGGGAGACTGCGGGAGACCTCTGTCGCGGTGGCCGAGGCAGTCGCCGTGGCCGCAGCCGAGGAAGGCGTGTCAGCCGAGCCCGATGAGAACCTGCGCGATCGCGTCAAGGCCCTGATGTGGCAGCCCGTCTACCGGCCGCTCCGGCCGGCCTGACCCGGTTCTCGCGAGCCCATCGCGCCGCGACGATGCCACGGCAGGTGCCCCGCCGTCATGGCAGCGTCGGCCGCCTGGCCTGGTTGGCTGCGGACCGCCGCTGGCGACTGGCCCCCGCTGACCGAGCCATGCGGCTTCGGCGCACCGCCGTGTGACCGCACCGCTGAGATGGTGATTGCCAGCACGTACGCCACCATCAGCACGAATACCACAGCGAAGGCTAACCGTTCCCACCGTGTGAGCCGGCCCGCGTGCGCGGGCCGTCGCACGCCACCCCCCCTGAGCATGAACTTTCCCCCGGCTGAGCAATTCGCCCGGGGCGACTAACAATCCGCCACCGAAGCGCTATAGCGTGTTTTTCGATAGGCAGTAGGGCACTGGCCAACGGGCACTGGCCCGGCTGCGACGTCCCCCGTCACAGTAAGTGCAGGTCCGAGGATAGACCAGCGGACGGCGGGAGCGCTTAAGGAAAACAGGACCGGCCGGGCCGGATGACAATAGCTGTGAATTCCTGCCCCGTTTCTGTACCGGAACGTCCATGATTATTCTTGTCGTCGCGCCGTGACATCATTCGGCGGCTATCACCGGCGGCGGACTCTGGGTATGATCCGCAGTGATGCGGACGAAACGGTAGGTGCGGTGCGCCACCGGACAGGTGTTATTAAAGGGACGTAACGTACGGGATGTCCCCGGCGGTATCGGGGACCCGGCAGGCCTCGGAGCGGGAGAGATGGCACGCAAGCCGGCGCTGGTGACCATTGACGGACGGCCGTTCAGGTGCGGGCTATGCCATAACGACGAGTTCTTCGACCGTGCGGTCAAGCTCAGCAGCGCCGACGCCGAGGTACCCGATCACGGCTGGGGCGGCCAGTCAGCCACCGGCCTGATCTGCAGCCAGTGCGGATACGTGCACCTCTTCCTCAACGATGCCATCGAGTTCTGGAAGCCGGAACGCGAGTATCACAAGAGCTGACCGCTGCCGATCCCGAGTTGACGACTGCCGATCCCGCCTGGCTCGCCCGATCCCTGGCCCGGCTGCTTGTGCTGGATTTGGCGAGGACATAGCGGTCATCAGGTACATCCTGGGCCACAAAATCCGGTACAAGCCTGAAAGCTGCGAGCCTCATCGCGAGGACGGCCCCCTTGACAGACCTGTACATCCGTGCGACCATACGGACTTGCGGACTTTGTGGGAACGGGATGACGGTACTGCAATACTGTAATACTGCAATACTGCGCTTGGCCATGGCGGGGCGGACTTGGCGGCTTGCACGCGGACACGGCGGCTTGGACACGGCGCGCGGGCGCGCCGGCGCGGACCCGGTGGGCGCGGGGGCGGCGGTGGGCGCGGTAGCGCTGGAAACGTGAGACGCGCCTGTGAAATGACCGGACCCGGAGAAGGACCATGTCGCCAGCTAGTCATGATCATCCCGTCGACATACAGCGGGTCGCCGCCGCACGGGAGGGCGTGCTATCGGCCGATGAGGCTGGCCGCCTGGCCGGCCTGCTCGGAATGCTCTCCGATCCGGTGCGATCGAGGATTCTGTTCGCTCTGGTCGCGGGTGGAGAACTGTGCGTGGGCGACCTGGCGCTAGTGCTAGATGTCACCCAAGATCAGGTGACATATGCGCTGAAAATGCTGCGCTTCGCCGGCCTAGTCAGCTACCGCAAGGCAGGCCGCATGGTGTTTTACCGGCTAAGCGAGGGCTTTCCGCATCCGCTGCTTGAGCATTGCCTGCGCCAGTTGCTGACCATCGCGGCACCGGAGGCCGATGATGTCCATTCTTAACGCGCTTGGCCACGCCCTGGGTGTCGCCGGATCTATGACATGGGCGGTCACCTGGTCGCTGATCCTGGGCTTCAGCCTGTCGGCGGTCGTCCAGGCGGTGGCCAAGCGCGAGACGATCGTCCGGTACCTCGGCGGCGGCTCCCCGGCGAACCTGGCCGCCGCCGCCGGCTTCGGCGCCGCCTCGTCGTCCTGCTCATACGCCGCGGTCGCGCTGGCGCGTTCGCTGTTCCGCAGGGGCGCCAGCTTCACCGCGGCGATGGCGTTCGAGATCGCAAGCACCAACCTGGTCATCGAGCTGGGCATCATCCTCGCCCTGCTGATCTCCTGGCAGTTCACCCTCGCCGAGTTCGTCGGCGGCCCGATCATGATCGTCGCGATGGCGGTAGCGTTCCGGTTGTTCGTCAGGCGCCAGCTCATCGACGAGGCCAGGCGGCAGGCGGAACGGGGCCGGGCGGGCTCGATGGAGGGGCACGCCGCCATGGACATGAGCGTCAGATCAGCGGGCGGCTTCTGGCGCAGGCTGATCAGCGGGGATGGCTACACGGCGGTCAGCCACATTTTCGTGATGGAATGGGCGGCCGTCATCCGCGACGTGGTCATCGGCCTGCTGATCGCCGGGGCGGTCGGCGCGTGGGTGCCCGCGAGCTTCTGGCAGCACCTGTTCCTGACCGGCCATCCGCTCGCCGCCAGGCTGTGGGGGCCGATCATCGGCCCGGTCATCTCGCTGCTCAGCTTCGTCTGCTCGATCGGCAACGTGCCGCTGGCGGCAGTGCTCTGGAATGGCGGGATCAGCTTCGGCGGCGTGATCGCGTTCATCTTCGCCGACCTGATCATCATCCCGATCCTGATCATCTACCGGAAGTACTACGGCACGAAGATGATGCTGGTCCTGCTCGGGATTTTCTACGCCACCATGGTCATAGCCGGCTACATCGTCGAATTCCTGTTCGGCAGCCTCGGCCTGATTCCGGCCCACCGGGCCGCGCGGATCGCCGAGGTAACCATCCAGTGGAACTACACCACCATCCTTAACATCATCTTCCTGCTGCTCGCCGCCGCGCTCCTGGTGCGATTCTTCACGTCGGGCGGCGGCCCGATGCTCCAGATGATGGGGGGCAGCCCGGATGAGCAGTCCGGCCATGCTCACGGCGCGGCTACGATCCGGCCGCAAGGTTCGCAATGACGCCCTCGGCCAAGGATCACCCCGTGCACCCTGGGCCGGGCCGGCCGCAGCCCCGACCGTAGACTTGACTGCCTGGCCAGGCCAGCTAGAACCGCTTTACCGGGGGATGCCTGGGACCAGTTGCGACGATGCGGTCGCATGGCCGTGATCTGGGGGGATCATGAGCAGGATGTCGCCGGGCGTGCTCGCGCCGCCACACGAGGTACTCACGCCGCAGGAGTGGTACAGCCGCGGCCGCGGGCGGCGGCGGGCGGCCAGCCGGTCAAGTCACGCGGCCTGGGAAGCGCCCGCCGAGCGGCCCGATCCGGTGACCATCCTGGAGGAGCAGGCGAAGTCACGGGTCCCCGACCTGGTCGCGATCAGGCACGGGCGGATGATGGCCTCCCAGTTCGCCTACTTCCGCGGAGCCGCCGCGCCGATGGCATGGGATCTCGCACAGACGCCCACGAGTGATATCCGGGTCCAGTGCTGCGGCGATGCGCATCTGCTGAACTTCGGCATGTACGCGGCGCCCGACCGACGGCTGGTCTTCGACGTGAACGACTTCGACGAGACGCTGCCCGCCCCGTTCGAATGGGACGTCAAGCGGCTCGCCGCGAGCTTCGCCGTGGCCGCCCGCGACAACGGGCTCTCCGATCACGCCGGACGGGCGGCAGCGCAGCAGTGCGCGCATAGTTATCGCACCGAGATGGCCAGGTACGCGGCGATGCGATTCCTGGACGTCTGGTATTCGCGGATCGACATCGAGGAAGTCACCCGGCTGTTCGACGCGGTCCAGCCGCGGAAGGCAGTCCGCAGGCGCCAGCGGGACATCAAGAAGGCGCGCGGCCGCACCAGCAGGAAAGCGCTGATGAAGCTGTGTGACCAGGTCGACGGGGACTATCGGGTCCGGGTCGCGCCGCCGGTCATCGTCAGGTACCCGGTGCACAACAACCCGGGGATCCTGGACGAGCTGCGCGCGGCTGTCGCCCTGTACAAGGAGACGCTCCAGTCTGACCGGTGGGAGGTGCTGCGCCGCTACTATTTCGGCGACTTCGCGCGCAAGGTCGTGGGCGTCGGGTCGGTTGGCACGGAGGCTTTCGTCGTGCTGCTGATGGGCGACCGTGATGACGAACCGCTGTTCCTGCAGCTCAAGGAAGCCCAGGAGTCAGTGCTCGCCCCATACGCCGGCCCCAGCGAGTATCAGCACCAGGGCGAGCGGGTAGTGCGCGGCCAGCGGCTCACGCAGGCGGCCGCTGACCCGTTCCTCGGCTGGACCAAGGGCATCGCCGCGGACCAGGTGGCGACCAGGGACTACTATGTCCGCCAATTGCGTGACATGAAAGGCAACATGAACGTCCCGGCGATGGATGCCGGGCAGCTGTCCTACTACGCCCGGCTGTGCGGCTGGGCGCTGGCCCGGGCGCACGCCCGGACCTGCCGGGCGGCGATGATCACCGGCTATCTCGGGAATGCCGACACCTTTGACCGGGCGATCGGCGATTTCGCCATCTCCTACGCTGACCAGAACGAGCTGGACTACCGGCGCCTCGTAGACGCGGTGTCCTCGGGCCGACTCGAGGCGATCGTCGGCCTGTAACCGAGCACACCCAGCTGCGCCGACCGGGCCAGGCGCCCGCCGGGCCGGCGCCCTGCCAGCCTCAGACGGCACAGGATCAGACGGCACAGGATCAGGCACAGGATCAGACGGCACAGGATCAGACGGCACAGGATCAGACACAGGATCAGACGGCACAGGATCAGACGGGCAAGATCAGGCGGCACAGGAAAGGACACGTGATGGCCGACGGCAGGGTCAAGCAGGCCGCAGAGCTGATCAAGCCGCTGCGTGTCGCGCCGGGCGCGAAGGTGACCCTGGCGACGGACTTCGACCCCGGCTTCAGGGCCGGCTTCCTGCACAAGAAGGACGGGGCGCAGCTGCTGCACCAGGGCGTGGAGCTCCTTGAGGAGTACCAGGCACGGCTGGCGGCACAGGACACCTACGGGCTGCTCGTGGTGCTCCAGGCGCTGGACGCGGGCGGCAAGGACGGGACTATCCGCCACGTAATGAGCGGGGTCAATCCCCAGGGTGTCACGGTACACAGCTTCAAGATCCCGTCCGCGGAGGAACTCAGCCACGACTTCCTGTGGCGGTACTCGCAGCACCTTCCGGCCCGGGGCGAAATCGGCATCTTCAACCGGTCGCACTATGAGGAGGTGCTGGTGGTCAGGGTCCACCCGGAGAACCTGGATCGCCAGCGGCTTCCGGCCATCGACCAGGGCAAGGCCGTCTGGCGTCGCCGCTATCGCGAGATCAACGACTGGGAACGCTATCTGACCGATAACGGCTTCCGCATCGTCAAGCTGTTTCTCAACCTGTCCAAGGAGGAGCAGCGGACCAGGTTCCTGAAACGGCTCGACCTGCCGGACAAGAACTGGAAGTTCTCCGCGAACGACATCAGAGAACGGCGGTACTGGGCCGACTACCAGCAGGCATTCTCCGAGATGCTCAGCCATACCAGCACCTCATGGGCTCCCTGGTTTGTCATCCCGGCCGATCACAAGTGGTTCGCGAGGATCTGCGTGTCGTCGGTCATCGCGAATTCCCTGATCGACCTAGACCCGCAGTACCCGACGGTAAGCCGGGACGACAAGCGCGCCCTGGCGGCGGCGAAGAAGGTCCTTGAGGCCGAGGCACCCAGGGGGGCGGCGGCCGACCCGTTCACCGCCGAGGAGAGCAAGCTGCACAAGCGCAGGCCCCAGATCGGCAAGCACAAGCGCTGAGATCCTGGGCTGGCTGGTCACGGATCCGTCGGGACCGCTACCGCGAATGGCCCCCCGCGTGTCCACCAGCTATCATCTTGCCCAGGGATGCCCGGAAACCCGAATACCGGAACAGGCTCCCGCTCCGGGCCTGGCAGCGAGGTGGAATCACGTCAGGCAAGGATGTTACGTGCTATTGAGCTAGGGATGCGCATGTCGCAGGCCACGGTCGAAAGAAGCGTCGGCGGCTACAGCCACGAGGCGCTCCTCTATTCAGGCATGGCCGAGTTCGTGGCCGGGACGACATCCTTCATCCGCGGGGCGGTTGACGCGGGCGATCCGGTCCTCGTCATCGTGAGCGCCCCGAAGATCGAGACCCTCCGCCAGGAACTGGGCGCGGCGGCGCGGCGGGTGGAGTTTGCCGACATGGCCCAGGTCGGGAACCCGGCGCGGATCATCTCCGCTTGGCAGGCGTTCGTACAGGCCCATGCCGGGGCGGCGCAGCTGTGGGGCATCGGGGAGCCGATCTACCCCGAGCGGTCGGCCGCCGAACTGGCCGAGTGCCAGCTGCATGAGGCGCTGCTGAACGTGGCCTTTGACGCCGCGACGCCGTTCACCTTGCTGTGCCCGTACAACCTCGAGGCACTCGCCGACGACGTGATCGACGAGATGCACCGGACCCACCCGTTCGTCGTCCGCGGCGCGGACCGGCAGGCGTGCGGCACCTTCCAGGTGGTCGGCACGGCCGGTCCGTTCGGCCGGCAACTACCTCCGGCGCCCGCCGATGCGGCACGGTTGTCCTTCGAGCCCGGTGGCCTGGGCCGGCTGAGGTCGTTCGTTAGCTGGCAGGCCGGACTGGCCAGGCTTGACCCGGAGAAAACAGCGTCGCTCGTGCTGGCGGTCAACGAGATCGCCACCAACAGCCTGCGGCACGGCGGCGGCCGGGGGGAGCTCCGCGCGTGGACCGACGATCACTCGCTGGTCTGCGAGGTGTCCGACCAGGGCCATATAACGGCGCCGCTAGTTGGTCGGTTGCTTCCGACTCTTGATGGCGGAATCGGGGCCGGCCTCTGGCTGGCCAACCAGCTTTGCGATCTCGTGCAGATCTGCTCGTCGCCTAGCGGCACGGCGGTCCGCGTCTACCAAGATCTCTGACGGTCCCGCCAGCTTCGCCGCAGCACTCATCTTGATACCGCCTTGCAGGAAACGCTGCCCGGCGCCGCCGTCGCCCCGGCCCGTTCGGCTAACCGCTGAAACGTGCCCCGAGCCGCCGGCAACTGCTGACCGCATGGGCGAATGCACGGTGCCAATCGCCTTTGACCACCTCGAACGAATCCGGTGGGAATCCCAGGACGCGCTGGCGGCCGGAGGGGTCTATCGGGAACCCCGCAGCGCGCTGCCGCTCCTCGCCTGTCCAGGTGCATGCAGCCGGTCCCCAGACGCCCACAGCCCGGTCTCGCGCCTGTTGCCTACTGGCCATGGCCCGCCTCCAGGTGTCGGCTCTGCCACCGGGCAGGGAGCCTGCCCGGGCACATCGGCCTCGACCGCCTAGCTACACGATGACACCACGCCAGAGGCTGTGCAAGGCCGCCGGGAGGGGCTGCTGCGGCTGGCCGCCATTTGCCAATTTCGGGAACCTGCCAATCGCCGCCGTTGATGAATAGCCTGGCCAATTTGCCACCGTTACGGCTATCGCGGGCGTCAGCACGCCCTGTACCGTTGACCTACATCTCCGCACTGGAGGCCCAATTGGGTTACGCGCTGACGGCTGTCATTGTCCTGGCGCTGGCCCTCACCGTCGCGGGTGCCATGCATGTACGCGCCGAGACACGCCCGATGCCCCGGCCATCTCGGGTGGTGGTTCGGAAGGTCGTGCGGAGAGTTCCGAGAGTCACGCCGGGAGATCTTTGCGTCTGCGGGGGCACAGTGGGCAGAATACCCGGCCAGCCCGGGGATCTTTTGGGCTGCACGGGCTGTAACCGCTCATGGACCACGGACGGGCGCAAGATCGTCCGGCACTGACCCCGAGCTCCGCCATTTCCACCTTCCCCCGGTATTTCCGGCCGGCCGCGGTCGCCGCGTTCTGCATCAGCGAGATACGGAACGCGCCACCCTCGCGGGCGTCGAACTCATGCACGTGGCTGGTCATACCAGCCGGCCCACGCGCCGCAGCGGCGACCACGGCGGGGTGGCCACCCTGACCGTGCGGTCACCCGCGGACGCGAGCAGCTCGGTGAACTCGTCCGGCCAGGTGGTCCTGCCGTACTGCGCGAATGCCGCCAGCAAGCTGATCGATCCCGCCGGCGGCGCCAGCGCCGGCTTGCAGCATGCCCGCGACCAGATTGCCGTAACGCAGTAGATACTGCAGTACTGCATTGACTCACGGCGTCGCCCTGGCCAGCCTCAAGCCGGACGGCAGGGCCACCTGGGCGTTCCGAGCACGCGCTTTCCGCCCGGGCCGCCACGGCCGTGGTATCCACCGGCTCGGATGGGTGAGGGCTTGGCGCTGGGCCCCGCCTGCCGGCCCGCGCCTACCATAAATGCGGCGGCCCTGCAATACTGCGTGGATGGCGAGTCTCAGCATCGCCCTGGTCAACCTCAAACCGGGCACGGGCAAGACCACATCGGCGGTCTGGCTGGCACACGTTTTCGCGCAGGCCGGGAACACCGTGCTGCTGGTGGATGCGGACCCTTCGGGCAGCGCTCTGGAATGGTCCGACTTCGCGGCCATGTACCCGGGGCTGCCACCGCAGGCGGCGTTCCCGTTCCGGATCGTGGCCCTGCCGTCCCGCGACCTGCACCGCCGCGTGCCCGAGATCGCCGGGCCGGATGATGTGGTGATCATCGACGCGCCGCAGCTGGAGGACCACGCCGCTATCGCCCGGTCGGCGCTGCGGTATGTCGACGAGATCCTGATCCCGTGTGCGCCGAGCCCCATTGAGATCAACCGCACTACGCCAGTGCGAGACGAGATCAGCGAGGTCGAGGCGGTCCGGGACCGGCCCGCCCGTTCGGCCGTCCTGCTGAACCGCTGCGTTGCCCGCGCGAACTCCACCGCCTACGCCAGGGAGGCACTCGAAGGCCTCGGCTATGACGTGCTGGGAACGACCGTGCCGAGGCTGGAGATTTACGCGCAGAGCTTCGGCATGCCGATTCCCGATGCCGGCCGGGGCGTGTGGCGCTGCATTGCCCGGGACCTCACCGGGCGATGCATGCCCCTCAGGTCTGCTTCCTGACATCGCCGCGGGAGCAGCACCCTCCGTTGCTGCTGCGCGCGCGTCTGTCTCCTGCATTGATCTAGGGCCTCGGCAGAGGCCAGCTGCCCTTGTTCCGCAGGAGCTGTTGGTGGCCGCCAGTGGCCTCCAGGTCCGCGTCCTTCTCATTGGTTTCATTGCTGACGATTGTCTTCGCATCGCAGCCGGGGAAGTTGCCCACCACCTCGCTCAGCCTGGCGTACTTCTTTCTTGGAGCGGTTCTCCTGGCTGATGTTCCTGGCCGATCTGGGTCGGGCTAAGGCGATGCGATTCGCGAGCCGCCGGCAAAGGTTCTCGCGCCAATTAATTCGCGTCGGCGCGGCTTCCAGATCGCAGGTCCGGCCCGCGGTGACCTCGCCGGGCTGGCCGCGCGGTGCCTGCTATGCGGACGACCTGGAGGCGGCCGGTACATGCCTGGAACGGGCCGCACGGAGCGTGCCGCTGCCAGGCCCGGCATCGGTGGCCCGCTGATGCGACGCGCCGCAGCAGAACGCCCGCGCCTCCCCGCAGGTTCCCCGCCCGCAGTCGTGCCGGGGAGCCAGGTGCGTGCGGCGCGCCGGGCAGGTTCCCGCACGCAATCGTGCCGGGAACCAGGTGCGTGCGGCGCGCCGGCTGCCCATGAGGAGCACCTCAGCCGAACGACTAAGCCCGGTCACCGTGCCCCGCTGCGGCCGATCCCGTTGCCTCCGCCGGCGTTCTGGCGGCTTGCGTATGGCGGGCAAATTCTCGGCCGACGCCTCGGCATGCCAGGGCCTGCCCTGTGCGCAAACCTGTAGATGACTTGTGCAAACCTGCGGCGAATCTGTGGGCAATATGGGGATAACGGTGTGGATTCCCGGTCGGCCGCGCCTGCGGAAGGGCCGTTAGCTGCGAGAACACTATCCGTTCCCTGTGCAGCGAGAGAAAACAGAAAATGTCCACATGCCACGCCGAAGTGGTAATAAATAAGCCGAACGGTTACCTTATGTTGATCAGGCTGTTATTTGGCGGCAGGAGCGTAAGGGATTCGAGAGCCCAGACGGTGAGCCCGGGCGCTTTGCAGGGGAGGAGAAGCGTCACGATGGCGTACAACGCACCAGGGCGAACCCGGCCTGTCTGACGGCAGGCGGCGTTTCCCTCATGCCGGGAGATGAACAGCGGCCCGGCATGACCGCGGTCGGCCCGCTGCATCACTGGCATCCCGAGGCCCGCCCATGACGCTATCCCCGGCGCCCGCGCCTGCTCCCCGGAGCGGGTCACGGCACCTGTCCGGCTCACCTCTCTTGAACTGGAGGCCTGCGCATGAAAATCAAGATCCGGCGAGACGACGCCAGCGCGATCGAGACGAACGAATGGCTTGAGATGAACGACTGGTTCGCCGAGCTGCGTGAAAACGGCAGCGCCGAACCACCCCGCCATGGCCACCCCGAACCACCCCGCCATGGCCACCCCGAACCACCCCGCCATGGCCACCCCGAACCGCATCGCCATGGCAACCCCGAAGCGCCCCGCCATGGCTACCCCGAAGCGCCCCGCCATGGCTACCCCGAAACACCCGGCGATGGCGGCCCCAGACCGGAAGCCGCCGCTGCCCGGGCCGCCAGCCAGCTCACCGCGGGCGCCGAGGTCGGCGCGCGGGTACCGATGACGGAGCGGGCCGCGATCGGCGACCAGCTGCGGCTGCCGGTCGCATGGTGCGAGATGGGTTCCTGCATCCGGCGCCACGCCGATCGCGCGGCGCTCGGCGAGGCCGACATCCGCGCCCGCGCGATCCTGGCCGGCTGGCGTGTCGATGCCCTCGGTCGGCTGGCCTGCCCCCGATGCCAGCAGAGCTGCGCCGGCTTCCGGGCCTGTTGCCCGGTCGTGCTGTGGGACCGGGACACGGCCATCGTCAGGGCCGCCCTGATGACGGCTACCGCCCGCAGCGAACACTGGCGGGCTAAGACAATGTCCGCCAATCAGGCAACCCGCTTAACCGGAGCCGGGCAGGTCGGTTCCACGGTAGCGGGCAAGGCCCTGACGCGCTGCTCCGGCAACTCCCCCCGTGCGGCGGTGTCGGCGCGGTAGTGGAGCATCCGTGCCAGATCTCGGGCGCTGGTGCCGGCACAGCAGCGGGAACAGCAGCTCCGGCACAGCAGCGGGAACAGCGGCTCCGGCACAGCAGCGGGAACAGCGGCTCCGGCACAGCAGCGGGAACAGCGGAGATCTCTGCTGCCGCGGATGTGCGAGTGGCTTCTGAGGCCTGTGTCTAGCCGTAGTCGACCGCGAGATGTCGCGCGTGGATGCCGCTCAGTGCGTGCCTTTCCCGGCTCTCCTGGCTGTGCGATCCTTCAGTCAGGAGCTGCTGCAGGCAGGAGGCACCAGTCTTCGCGGCATCGAGCAGGACGGCGCACAGGTGACGCTCGCCGGTCCTGACGGCAGCGAGTTTGATCGCATCACCAGCCCCGCTGAGGCGCCGGGCTCTCAGGTCGTTGACCTGCGAGCCACCCAGGAAGGAACCGCTGAAATGACTGCTGTACCGAACGTCGTCCTTGTCCACGGCGCGTGGGCCGACGGCTCCAGCTGGAGCGCGGTCATCGAGCGCCTGCAGGCCGACGGATACAACGTCATGGCACCGCAGTTTCCGATGGCCGCGCTGGCGGATGATGTCGCCCGGCTGCGCCAGGTGCTGGCCCTCCAGAAAGGCCCGACCATCGTCGCCGGCCACTCGTACGGCGGCCAGATCATCACGGCTCTGGGCACGGACGCGCCGAATGTCGTCGGCCTGGTCTACATCGCGGCGTTCGGGCTGGACGAAGGCGAATCGATCGGTGCGCTGCTGGCGCAGGGACCGGTGACCCCGGCACTGGCGCACCTGTTCATCGACAAGCAGGGCTTCGCCTGGCTGCCAGAGGACGACTTTGTTAACCACTTCGCGGCCGACGTAGATCCGGTTAAGGCAAACGTCATGTACGCGGTGCAGCAGCCGTTGTCCGCAGCCGCTCTCGGGGACGTTATGGGTGTCCCGGCCTGGAAGACGCTGCCGTCCTGGTACCTGGTCGCCAGCGCCGATCAGGCGATCCCGCCCGACGTCGAGCGCCTGTTCGCCGGTCGCATGGGTGCATCGACCATCGAGGTCCCCACGAACCACGTGGCGATGATCTCGCGCCCGGCGGACGTGGCACGGCTCATCGAGACGGCTGCCGAAGCTGGGCTGGCCTGATGGATGCTGGCGTTACTGTCACCGCTGCCGTAAGCATCCTCGCCTCATGCTGACACCACGGTCACGACGGTGTGCCCGATCTTGATCTTGTCGCCTTTCTTCAGCCGCTGAGGTGCATGGATGCGTCGCCCGTTGAGCGAGGTGCCGTTGGTTGAGCCGAGGTCCTGGACATACCAGAGGCCGTGAGCGATCTGGAAACGGGCGTGGTGGTTGGAGGCATAGTCGTCGCTAACGGCCAGCGCGCCTTGGCGGCCCGCGACGAAGTCGCTGTGGAAGGTGTGGCGCTGTTCTCCGGCCTGGACGACGAGCGCCTTGGCGGAAATGGCATCAACTTCGGTGAGGGTAACGCCGGTCTGGCCGGCGACGGCGGAGACGGCGGCCTTCCAGGCTTGCTGCTCCTGATCGGCGGTGTCTTCCCACGGCGGGAGAGATCCAGGGCGGGCTTGACGGTGTGCTTCGTAGGCGGTTCGTGCGAGGTGTTCGAGGCCAATACTGGTCACGCATCGATGATGCCAGAGGGTCCCACCCGCCGCGCCCTGCGCGACCTGCTCAGCGCTCCGGCCGCTGGTATCACGCGTGCCTCTGTTGAGGCTGGCTTCTCGCCGATTTGACGATTTCGATGTCAAGGAGGTTAGGCCCGGAGCAGGTGGTCGTAAACGGCCTGAGTGGCGGCGCGTAGTTAGATTCCGAGCTCGTTGCGAAGGATCTCGCACAGCCAGGCGTGGACCTGGCGCATCAGCTGGATGATCTTCGCCGCGGCCGAGGAAGCCGCAGCGGGTGCTCCACCACGGAGGTGACATTGCGCGGCAACGATAGACGCGGCACCTTGCGCGGGGTTGAACGAACGGCCCGGCGGCGTCGGGTACGTTGAAGTATGTCGCGGAGCCATGGGATGAAGGCGGGAAACCCGAATGCGGCGCAGACGTCGCCGACACCCTCCGCTTCCATGGCCATCGCCGACGCGCTCGATCACATGCGGGGTGTGGACAGATCCCGCTGAGCCAGGAGCCAGGCCTGGTCACGTGCGCGCTCGTCCCTCGCCGCCCGGGTGACGACGGCTCTTAGCCTTCCTTGCTCGGGCTGGTTGTGAACGATGCGAGCCCACGGGTGAAACCGTCAGCAGCGCGCTCACCGTCCCCATCGCCTGGCAGCCCCTAGCGCAACCTGGCTCACCGGCCAGGCACGCGCAAGATGAGCAGGAAGAGGTTACGAGTTTTGGCGGAAAGCGAACGCGAAAAACTCCGGTCCAAGACCCCGGTCATAGCCGCCCAGGTCGGCGCCACCCTCACCGTCACGGTAGCCATGAGCTTCCTGGGCGTGGCGGGCACGTTGACCGGGCTCATCGCCGGCACCGTGATCTCCCAGGTGTCCGCGTTCTTCTATGAGCAGTGGGTTACCCTCGCCCACCACACAGCGCAGCGGAAAGCGGATCAGCTCAGGGCAGCCCGGCGCGAGGGCATGCAGCCGGGACGTCAGACCCCCCGGTCTGTCCCGCGTTACCATCTCAGCATCCCTTACCGGGCGCTGTCAGCCAGCGCCCTGGCAGTGTTAATCCTGTCCGGCGCCGTGATCGTGACATTGGAGCTGGCAGCACGCGAGCCAGTCGCCGCAATCGTCACCCACTCACGCGGCTCGGGCACATCGCTCACGGGCGGCACTGTGGGCCCTCGGTCATCCAGTCCCGCACCATCACGGACTGCCAGGCCGTACGCAACACCATCCGCACCATCCGCGTCGCCGGCTGCTAGCGCGCCGGCCTCCGCCACGCCGACGGGCGCGGTCACCCCTGCACAGCGGACCGCGCCGTCGCCGACCGCTCCAGTCACGGCCACCCCGTCACCGTCCCCGTCGTTGCCCTCTCCCGCCAGCTCGCCGCCGAAAGCCTCACCATCGACCCAAGCAGTCCCATAATCGCCCGGCGGCTCGCAATCGCCGCATGCAAGACCGGCGGAGTCGGCTCCGCTTGCTTTACTGACCCTACGCAGATCAGGCCTTTACTGACCCTACGCAGATCAGGCGGGTTCTAGTCAACGTCGCACCACCGACGGATCCTCGGGGCTAGCAGCGCGCTGAAGAGCTCGGCTGGGGCCCGGTCATTAAGAACGCGCCTGGGCCGGTTGTTGAGCTGCTCGTCGTAGGCCACCGGGCCATGGTAAGGCGCGCAAGGTCATGCCCTCACGCAGGCTTGAAACGGCTCGGGTCAGGCGCGTGACGCCGTCTGCGATCACCCGCTCGTTGAGGTTCGAGTATCCGAAGATGAGGCCGCCACGCGGCGCCGGGGACAGGCGGTAGGGCGTCACGCCGGCGACGGCAACTCCTTCGCGGGCCGCCGCCGCGATCACCGCCGCCTCGTCGAGATCCTGGGGCAGCCACGCGACCAGATGCAGGCCAGCGGCGATCCCGGCCGGCTCCAGGTCGGGCAGGTGCTGGGCCAGCGCCCTCAAGAGCGCGTCGCGGCGGGAGCGATATATGGGGCGCATGCGCCGTAGATGGCGGTCGAACTGGCCTCGGGAGAGGAAGTCAGCAAAGGTCAGCTGGTCCAGGATGGGGGAGCCGCGGTCGGCCAGCAGCTTGGCTTCGGCGAACGGCTCGACGAGCTCCCGCGGCAGGATGAGCCAGCCGAGCCGGAACCCCGGCGCCAGGGTCTTGCTCGCGGTCCCCGCGTAGGCGACCCGGCCCGGATCCAGGCCCTGCATGGCGCCGATGGGGGCGCGGTCGTAGCGGTATTCGGCGTCGTAGTCGTCCTCGAGGACCAGCGCCCCGGTCCGCTGCGCCCACGCGAGTACCTCCGCGCGTGCCTGGGGGGAGAGCACGCCCCCGGTCGGCCATTGGTGTGACGGGGTGAGGATGAGGAGGTCGGCGCCGAGCTCGGCCACGGCGTCCACGCGCACGCCGTCGTCGCCCACCGGCACGCCGACCACGCTGACACCCAGCGCGTGCGTGATGGGACGGGCATCGTCCGATGCCGACGGGTCCTCGACGGCCACCATTCTCGCGCCGCGGGCGGCCAGCACCCCTATCAGCAGCGACACCGCCTGCGCGTAGCCGTTGGTGATGACGATCGTTTCAGGATCGGCGTTGGTCCCCCGCACACGGTTGAGGTAGGCGGCGAGCGCCGACCGGAGCTCCACCGCCCCGTGGCCGTCGAGGTAGCCGAGACGCTCGTCGGCGGCCTCGGTGAGAACGCGGCGCACTGAGCGCAGCCAGGCGGCCCGCGGGAAGGCGGCGAGGTTGCAGCGGCCGTAGCCGAAGTCGACCACCGGGCGCGGCGAGCGCGACCGGGCCGGCCGCCCGGGCCTGGGTGCGGCGGGCGCCGGGGCGGCGGCCGGCGCGGACGCCACCTGCGTGTAGCTGCCGCTGCGGCTGGTCAGGTACCCCTCGGCCACGAGCTGCGCATAGGCCTCGACGACAACGCCGCGCGTGACACTCAGCTCAGCGGCCAAGGCGCGAGTCGGCGGGAGCGCAACGCCGGCCGGCAGGGCTCCCGAGCGGATCCGCTGGCGGATCGACGTCTCGATCTGGCGGTGCAGCGCACCGCCGCCGTCGCGGTCCAAGTCGATCGCCAGCTCCGAGACCGGCGACAAATTGGTCCTCAAGCTCGACACAGAACTGGACCTTATCAAGGGAACCGATTCCTGGAGACCATCGTGCCATGACTACTACAGCGCAGTTCCCCGCCACCACCGCTCACGGCTCGCACTTCGACGGCCAGGTCCTCGCTCCCGGCACCCGCGGGTACGACTCCGCCCGGTCGGTCTGGAATGGGATGATCGACCACCACCCGAAGCTGATCGTCCAGTGCGCCTCGGTCGCCGACGTCGTCACCGCGGTGCGCACCGCCCGACAGCGCGACCTGGAGATCGGCGTCCGTTGCGGCGGCCACAACATCGCCGGCCTCGCTGTCCCGCACGGCGGGCTCATGATCGACCTCACCACGATGGGCCGCGTCACCGTCGATCCGGTCATGCGGCGCGCTTGGATCCAGGGCGGCGCGATGCTCGGCGCGCTGGACCGAGCCGCGCAGTCCTTCGGCCTTGCCACCACGGCCGGCAATGTCTCGCATACCGGCGTCGGCGGGTTGACGCTGGGCGGCGGTATGGGCTGGCTGGCGCGTCAGTACGGTCTCGCCTGCGACAACGTCGTGTCCTGTACCGTCGTCACTGCGGACGGCGACGTCGTGCGCGCGTCCGCCGATGAGCACCCCGACCTGTTCTGGGGTCTTCGCGGCGGCGGCGGCAACTTCGGAATCGTCGTCGAGTTCGAGTTCCGGCTGCATCCCGTCGGCACGCGGACCCTGGTCGCGGAGCTCACCTTCCCGCTCGATCGCGCCGCTGCAGCGCTGCGTGGCTGGCGCGACCTGGCCGAGGAGGCCGCCCGCCCGGCCACGCTGACCGCCGAGGTCTCCGGCGATACCGTCACCCTCGGGTATGTATGGGCAGGCGACCCGGAGGCCGGCCGCGCGATGCTGCCGGCGCTGCGCTCTATCGGCGTGCCGAGCGGCGAGGTCGTGCGCGAGTTCTCGTACCTGGAGCTGCAAACCCGCGACGACAGCATCGAGGGCCACGCGTACCGGCGCTACTGGAAGGGCCACTACCTACCCGACCTGTCCGACGACGCGATCGGCGCGCTTGTGGACCGCGACCTGGCGGACGCCACCCTGCCAGGCCTCAGCCTCCAGGCTTACGGCGGCGCGATCGCCGACGTCGACGATGACGCGACGGCGTTCAGCCATCGCCGCACGCGCTTCGAGTACGTCGCCGCCGTGAGGTGGAGCGATCCCGGCGAGGACAGCCTGCGGATGGGAGCCGCCCGGCGGGAGGCCGCCAAGCTCGACCCGTTCGCCGTGGGCGCCTACGTCAACGCGCTCAGCGACGAGGGCGCCTCGGGCGTGCGTCGCGCCTACTCCGATGCCAAGCGCGCGCGCCTGACCGCGGTCAAGGACGCCTACGACCCGGACAACGTCTTTCACCTCAACCACAACATCGCCCCCACCAGGCACTGAGCCGGCAGCGCTGGACCATGCCGTCAGCGGGCCGATGAGTCCGGCGCCCGGGTCCAGTCTGACTCCGGGCTCGTTGGTGTCAGCCGCTGGCCTCGCCGACCTCCGCTTTCAGGGCTAGCGGGCCGCTTCAGGCCTGCCCGCGGGGTACCGCTGACCTTCAGCGCCCGCTTCTGCTGTCGCCGGACCGATGATTCACTGCCTCATGGACCGTTACACCGGTAACGACAAGCTATCTAGCTCGATGGGAGAGTGCCATGCCCCGGATCACCCCGAACCTGTGGTTCGACACTGAATCTGAGCAGGCTGCCGAGTTCTATGTCTCGGTGTTCCCGAACTCGCAGATCAAAATGATCTCTTACTACGGTGCGGCTGGACCGCGCCCGGCCGGTACTGTCCTGACGGTCGACTTCACACTGGACGGGCAGGAGTTCACCGCGATCAACGGCGGTCCTCAGTTCACGTTTGACGAGGCGATCTCGTTCGTGATCCACTGCGCCGACCAGGAAGAGATCGACTACTACTGGACCAGGCTTTCCGAAGGCGGCGAGGAAGGCACGTGCGGCTGGCTGAAGGACCGCTACGGATTGTCCTGGCAGGTCATCCCGGCTGAGTACGCCGAGCTGATGTGCGACCCTGACCAGGGACGCCGCGATCGAGCCATGCAAGCTGTGCTCGGCATGAAGAAGCTCAACGTGGCTGCCATCAATGCTGCCGCAGACCAGGCTTAGCCACGTAAGAGCTGCTGTGCCGGGCTCGCGCTGCGCCTCTTCGTCCCGGACTAGCGGCAGCGCTGGGTGGTGGCTGTTGTCCTGCGGCTAGAGGAGCTGCTTGCCGTCGTGCTGGCGGATGGCTGCCGGTGGGATGAGAGTTTTCTTCGCTAAGTGTGGATTCAGAGTGCCTACCTAGGTAGAGTCTGGCTCCGTGGCTCGTCGTTCCGGGTTCTCTGCCCAGACACTGTCGGTACTGGCTTCGCTGGAGGCAGACCCCGCCGCCTGGCGGCATGGCTATCTGCTCGCCAAGCAGACCGGGCTGCGGTCGGGCACGTTGTACCCGATCTTGATCCGGCTGGCCGAGCGTGGCCTGGTCGAGGCGTGCTGGGAGGACGGGCAGCCGGCCGGGCGCCCGCGGCGGCACCTGTACCGGCTCAGCTCTGCTGGCCTGGCCGCGGCCAGGGCGGCGCTAGCTGCGGCGGCCCCGGAGCGGCACCGTCGCGCGGCCGCAGCGGGCCGGGCAGGCAAGCGCAAGGTGGCGGTGGAGGGGGCGTGATGGATCGGTTCACGCGGGTGCTGGCCGGGCTGCTGGGGCGCTCGGCCGGCCTGCTTTCGGAGGCCCGCCGCGACTGGGCGGAGGCCGTGCTGGCTGAGGCGGGTGAGGTCCGGGCCGGGGCGGGGCGGGTGGCGTGGCTGGGCGGGGGGCTGTGGCTGGTGGCGCGGGAGGTCGTGATGGGCAGGGTCATCCGGGTGCTGGCGTTCGCAGTCGCGGCGGCGGGCATGGTGTGGATCGGCTGGCCGGGCGCGTCGTCGAACTCGGCCACACCTTTGAACCGGGTGTACGCCGTCGGCACGGTGGTGCTGCTGGCCGTGCTGCCGTGGGTGGTCCGCCGGTCTTTCGGGCCGGTTCGCTCCGGCTGGGCGCCGCGTGCGGCGCGGGTGGGCGGGTACGCGATGGTGCTCGCATTGATCGCCGCTAAGGCCGTGAAGGACCGCGACGGCAGCAAGCTCGGCGCCTACTTCGCGGTCGTTCCCGGCATCTGGGCCATGGAGATCCTGCTGCTGCTGGTCATCGCCGCCTACGTGGCCGGGCTGCTCATCCTGACCTCCCAGCAACGCGTCCGGCTCGCCCGCTGGATCCTGCCGACCGCAATCGGGTTCGGCGCGGCCACCGCCGGTGTGCTGTACCCCCTCGCACCTCTCGGCGTAAATGTCGACCCCAGCGGCCCGTCATTGAAGTGGTGGGGGCTGGCCGCGCTGATGCTGCCCCTGGCGACCGGGTTTCTGGTGGCGCGATTGTCCGCCCGGGACACGCGACCGGCGGCCCTGGGCCCGACCGGGCAGGGCTGCCTGGCCGCGAGCTGCGCCATGGCGACGGCTGCCCTGCTGCTGGCTGTGCTCACCTCGGTCACGATCGCGCTGTTCCCGCACCACGTGCCGCTCCAAAGTCCCCCGCCCCCGTCTGGCGGCGGGTGCGAAACCTGCGACCCGAACCAGGTCGTGATCCCGCCGGGCCTCCGGCACGAGTACTGGGTGGAACTCAGCGTCGGCCAAGCAGGTGAGACGCCCTTGGCCGCGCTCCTGATCGCGCCTTTCTTCGGCGCCTGGCTCGGCGTCCTCGGCGGGGGACTCGCCCGCAAATCGCCCGGCGCCCGCCGCCGTGGCATCAGCGGCCCGCATGCCCTTTCACCGCCTCAGCCGCTGGGCCGCCTCATGGCCTCCGACGCCGACCGCGAGAAGGTGGTCGACATGCTCAAGACGGCGTTCGCGGGGGGCAGGCTGACCAAAGAGGAGCTGGACCTGCGGGCGGGCCAGACGTTCGCCGCGCGGACCTGCGCCGACCTGGCCGCGCTTACCGCCGACCTCCCCGCCGGGCTGACCAGGACCGACCCTGTGCGCAAGCCCGCCCAGGCGCACCCTCGGCAGCCGGTGGACAAGGCAGTCGTGTGGAGCGCATGGGGGCTCATCACGCCCGCCCTTTTCGCTGCCATTGTCGCGGTCCCCGACCCCACGCCCACCGACAATAGACCCATCGGCAAAATTCTCTTCCTGGTCACGGTGGTCTATTTCATCGCCTGGCTGGCAGTCGGGGCACAGATGCTCGGCACCTGGCATCAGCAGCGCTCCCGCCCGGGAGCCGGCCGGGATCTCATGGAGCCGGATTCGCCAGCCGTGGGTGAATGACAGCCGGGCGACGGCCGTGCCCTGCACCGGACTGCGTGACGTGCAAGCCCTCTTGATCTACGCGCCCTATGGTGTGGCCCGAACTCCGCGGCCTGCAGATGGCTGTGTTCTCATCGGCGACTCCATCACCGACATGCAGGCGGCCGCACTGGCCAGCGAGCCCTCATCTAACCGGCTGATCACGGTGACGGCTGCTCACCAGGCTCTTTATCTAGTGCCTGCTCAGCTTGTTATCTAGTGCCTGTTCAGCGTGCAGCAAGGCCCCGCCGAACGCGCTGAGCTCAGGTTGTGGCAGGGCTGCTAGTCCGCGGGCATCCATCGTCAGCAGCTGGGCAGCCACCCCGGGGACGGGGACGTCACCGAGAGCTCCCTGCCCCTGCGCGGCCAGTACGTCTTCCTCGGCCCGGATGACGGGGCCGTCCGCGGCCCTGGCCCGGGACTTCCTGGCCTGGGCCGCCTCACGCGGCCACTGCCAGCGCCTTGCCATCGCGCCCCGGCGCGCGCCACCGGCGCTGCCATCAGCCAAGATCAGCGGTGGGCCCTGGCAACCCGGGGCCTTGCATCATGAACGGGTTAGTCGCCCGCCAGGCCAGCGCGATCCGCGATCAGAAAGCTGGACCGCGGCTATGCGATCGGGGAGAGGGCGGAGTTAAAGGGTTGTGAGCAACGAACGAGCGGAGTTCACCGACTTCTTCCAGGCGAGCTGGGAGCCCTGCCTACGAGCGGTGGCGGCGGTCATCGGCAGCCAGCAGCTGGCCGAGGATCAGGTGGCGGAGGCGTTCGCCCGGGCCTGGGCGTCCTGGCGGAAGGTCAGTCGTCACCCCGCCCCGCAGGCCTGGGTGGTGCGCACCGCGCTGAACACGGGGGCATCGTGGTGGCGCCGCCGCAACCGGGAGCTGCCCCTGGCCGGTCAGGACCTGCCCGCTGCGCCGCCCGGCAGCGGTGTCGATGCGGCCTTGCTGACTGCGCTGTGGCGGCTGCCAGCCCGGCAGCGTGAGGTGATCGCGCTACGGATCTTCCTGGACCTGGACACCGGCACCATCGCCCGGCAGCTCGGGATCGAAGCGGGGACGGTCCGGATGCACTTGTCCCGTGGCGTCGCAGCCCTGCGGCGCGAACTTACCTTTACCAGCCCCACGGAGGCAGAGCAATGAACATCCACGACGACATGAGCGACGACGACGTGCTGCGCGCCGCAGCCACCTCTCTGTCGACGCTACCGGTAGCCGGGCCCCCAGCGGCAGCGGAGATCATGGCCAGGGGCCGTGCCCGGCGCCGTCGCACCGTGACCGGGCTGGGCCTGGCTGGCACCGCGGGCGTCGCGGCCCTGGCTCTGGGCTTGGCCGGCGTGTTCGGCGGTCACAGCCCGGCGCGCACCGGAACCACGATCCGCACTGCAGCGTTCACCCTGGCCAAGGCCGCCAATGGCACCGCGACGCTGAAATTGAGCCAGGACCAGATTTTCGATCCCGGCGTGCTCCAGCAGGCACTGGGGCAAGATGGCATCCCGGCCCTGGTAAAGATCGACACGTACTGCTCGTCGAGCCCCGCCCCGCCCTCGCCGCATAGCACCGGGGTCCTGTCCGTTCAGCTGCGCGATGGAACTCCCGTGGAGCCGTCCACCCCTGGCCATCAGCAGCCGGTTCCCGCCGATGCCCTCACCGTGATCAACCCCGCGGCGATGCCCGCCGGGACCGAGCTGCTCTTCGACTACGTCAACAGCGCGCATGCGCTGATCGGCGGCCTCGTCTACACCAGCTCCTATACCTGCAGTAGCGGCCTCCCCTCCGGCGGCGCTGGCTGACCAGGGCTACCCGGCACCAGCCAGCTAGCTCACCACGATTCCCGCACCGGCCCGGCAGCAGACCGAGCTGCAGCCGCATGAGGGCGCGGCTGAGCTGGCCGACCACAACGGAGCCCGGGCATTGCGGGAGGTCGATGACCAGGCCGAGTTCCGCTGGGCGCTGGCCCGGCTCCCTGCCCGCCAGCGGGCTGTGCTGGTGCTGCGCTACTGGTCTGACCTGCCCGTCGCCGAGGTCGCCGACATCCTTGGCTGCACCGAGGGCACGGTGACCAGCACCGCATCCCGGGCAGCCGCCCGCCTGGCCGAGATCCTCGCCCACGCCAAGCCACCCGCCACCAGGCCCGCCGCGCCGCACATGAAAGGACGTCCCTGATGCCCACCGACGAACTTGAACACGAACTCCGACGCGCCTTCGCCTCAGCGGCGGCCGGATATCAACACCCGGAACAGGCCCGGCAGCGGCTGCTGCAGCGCAACTACCGGCCCGGCAGCGGCCACCGGCGGCTCACCACAGGCATCACCGCCGCCGCGGCGGCTGGATCGGTGGTGCTGGGCCTGGGCCTGTCCGGCGGCATCGGCTCATCTCCGGCCCGCGGGACCGGCACGATTCGCACCGCGGCCTTCACCATCACCCGCAACGCCAACGGCACCGCGACCCTGACCATCAACCCGCAGGTACTGTTCGACCCCAGCACGCTGCAAAGCGACCTCGCCCAGTACGGCATCCCGGCCAAGGTCACCACAGGTAGCTTCTGCTCCAGCGATCCTGCCCCCAGCGGCTTCTCGCAGGTCGTGACGTTCTCCCCGGCATTCCAGGGGGAAAGCGGCCAGCAGCACGTGCAGAACCCGACCGTCACGATCAACCCCGCCACCATGCCCGCCGGAACCGAACTCAGCGTAGGCGCCTTCCAGGTCTCGAACGGAGACGACACCGCGCTAGCGCTCATCAACACTAATTCCTACACCTGCACCAGCACCGCGCCCACGACTCCGCCTTCCAGCGGCGCGCTGCTGCACTGGAATGGCTCCGCAGGGTCGTAACTACGCGCCCGCACGTTGATGGCTTCGGCTGCCTGCGCCCATGGGAACAGGCCCAGGTAACTGCTGCCGGTCCCTGGATCGTGCAGCGGATATACCTCTGGGCCGAACAGGACTGTCACGCCCCATGACCGCAGCTTGGCGATGTTCTCTGGGAACGCGGGGTGCGCCGCGTGCTCGCGGTTGGTGAACGGCATCGCGACGATGGGCAGGCGCTTGCCGATCGCCTCGACCAGGATGCCCAGCGGCAGCATGTCGCAGGTCCCCGCCGCCCACTTGTTGATCGTGTTCACCGCCGCCGGGGCGACGATGATCGCGTCCGGGGACGGCAGCACATCCGGCTCGCCCGGATTCTTGTACTCACTGCGAACCGGGTAGCCCGTCGCTTCTTCCAGGCCAGGGATGTCTGCGAACCGCCTGCCCGCAGGAGAGGCCAGGACATGCCTCTCTGAGCCGCCCGGGTGTGCGTATGGTCACACCATGAATGTGTTTGCCTGGACGGTGATCGGTTCTGTGGCGGGTGTGGTGGGCGCCGCGGCGGCGATTGTGTTCGGGCTGGTTCCGTTCCTGCAGGGCCGCAAACAGCGCGCAGCTTTGCCCGGTGACACTGGTCGTGTCAGCCTGATGGCGACGCGGACTCAGGTGCTGGCTGGTTCAGGAGCATCCAGAACATGCCGATGGTATTAATTGCCGCGCTGAATTCGGAGAAGTCTACGGGTTTTCTTACATATGCATTGGCGCCGCCGTGGTAGCTGCGCAGGATATCTTCTTGCTGTGCGGAGCTGGTAAGGACGACAACGGGGATGATGTGGGTCCGCTCGTCGGCACGTATCCTGCGCAATACCTCCAGTCCGTCGATCTTGGGGAGATTCAAGTCGAGAAGGATGAGGCCGGGAGGCGTGACGTGGACGCTGGCGTCGCTGAGGAGAAGTTCGAGGGCTTCGGCACCGTCGTGGGCCACGGTGACCGTGTTGAGGATGTTGGTTTTCTTCAGGGCGCGCAGCGTCAGTGCTACATCGTCGGGGTTGTCCTCTACTAGCAGGATGGTTTGGTCCGTCACGCGATTTCCTTCCACCCAACGGCGAAATAGGAGGTCGCGCCGTCGCCGACGGGACCCACGGCCCATGCACGACCGCTGTGGCGCTCGGCCATCAGCCGCACTCTGCCGACGCCGAGGCCGGTGCCGGGGCCCATGCCGGCGTCCATCGGCCGGGGCATGGGAATTGTCATGTATTCGGCCCGGCGCCGGGGGTGCGCCATGCGGGCGATGTCGGGAACCAGCATCTCGACGAACTGGCCCTCCTGCTCTTCCCTCCGGGACCCGAACAGCCGTTCCGCCTGGGCATTGACCAGGGTGATCCGGCCGCCGACATCCACGCACAGCATCGCATCTGGAGCCACGCCGAAAGCGCAAGGGGCCCTGCTGCCGCCGGGTAGCCTCAGATCCGTCACATTTCGTAATCTAGCATGTACTCACTGTCATACTGCTTGCCTGACTGCCGTCGCCCCGCCGAGCCGAGTGCGTGCCCGGCCAGGAACAGGATCGCGAAGGGGCCAGGCGAGGCCACGGTGTCGCTATGGGCGCTGCCGTGTCATCGTGCTGTTCAGTCTCCTCGCCACCGCGCAGGCCGGCCCGGCCGCGTTCTATGCCAACATCATCCAGGCCGCCGCCGTGCTCGCCGTCACCGCCCGCCCGGACGCAGCGGAAGGCGCGGACTTCCTCGACCGCCTCGACGCAGCCTGGCTGGAGCACGCCCACGCCGACGCATGATACTCTTTGTGATGTAGTTGTGACTTTCAGTAATCACATGGCTTGTGGCGGTCCGACTGATTCCGCCAGGCGCGAGGTCGCTCATCCCACAGGCTCGGGTGACCGACGGGCCCGAGGCAGCTAATCCGCCCGACGAAACGCCGCGGGACGGAGAGGAGAGCGTCAGTGACACCGGCCCCTAAAGGAAAGGCCAGAGCGCGCTCGAACGGCAATTCCACCGCGACATCGCCCGAGACGCTGAAAGACGAACTGGTCACCCACCTGCGCCAGGACCGTGAGGACTTGCTCCGGGAATGGCTTAACACCGTCACGGCCGACGGCGGCCGGTGGATGGGCGCCACGACAGCAGAGCAGGAAGCGGAGTCTGCGAAGGTCTACGACGCTTGTGTCGCTTGCCTCGACACCTTGGACTACCGAGATGCCGAAGAATTCGCGGGCCAAATGGCGCAGCGGTCGGTGCGGGGAACCATTACGTCCGAGCGCATGCTTGGCGGGATGCTCGCGTTGCGAGACATGTACTGGCGCAGCCTCTTGACGCACTACCTGGAGGCGCCCGATCGGCTCGATGAGGTCCGCAAGCTCTTCGAGCCTGTCGTCAACAAAATCCTTGTCATTGTGGCGCTGGCGTTCAGCATGCAGCGGGAGCGGGTGATTGCCGAACAGCAAGCAGCGATCCAGGACCTTTCGACTCCGGTGCTGCGGATTCGCGAGCGGCTGCTCCTCCTGCCGATCATCGGCCTGATCGATTCTGACCGGGCACGGCAGCTGACCGAGCAGATGCTCGGAGCGATCAGGGAGTTCCGTGCCGGGGTTGTTGTCATGGATATCACCGGCGTCGCCGCGGTCGACTCGAAAGTCGCGAACCACCTGATTCAGACGGTCGACGCAGCGCGACTGCTCGGCACCACCGTCGTCGTGACCGGCGTGTCACCCGCCATCGCCCAGACCATCGTCACCGTTGGGGTCGACCTTTCGCGTATACAGACGGTCGGAGACTTGCAGGGCGGCCTCGACCTCGCCGACCGGCTACTCGGCTACCGGGTAGTCGTCGAGGAGAGAGCCGTGACCACGGTCGCGCCTGCGACCGTGGTCTGACGCGGCTATGCCGGTCCCAATCCTCGCGCAAGCGCCGTACCTCATCGCCTCAGTGCAAACCGCCCTGACCGACGCCGATCTTATCGGCCTCCAGAACGACCTTTTCGCGGAGGCGCAAAAGCGCCGCTGTAATGGGATCGTCGTGGATGTGACAGCCCTCGACGTGATCGATTCGTTTTCAACACGGACATTGCAGAACCTGGCCGCCATGCTCCGGCTTCGCGGCGTCGAGATAGTCATCGCCGGGATCCAGCCCGCTGTGGCGATGGCCATGGTGGAACTTGGCCTGGAAATGCCGGACGTCCGCACCGCGCTGGACCTTGAAGCAGGCCTCGCCTACCTGCGTGCGAGACCGCACAGGACAGTGGACCGTGGACAATGACACGCGAGTCCAGATCGACGATGAATCGGACATCCTGAAGGCCCGCCAGACCGCGCGCGCACTAGCAGCTGATCTGGGCTTTGACCTCACCAGCCAGACGTTGATCGCGACTGCTATCTCGGAGCTGGCCCGCAACATCCTGAAGTACGCACGCAGCGGAGAGATCCTGTTGCGACCGGCCGCCAGGAACGGCGCCCAGGGCATGACGATCATCGCGGCCGACAAAGGACCCGGAATCACAGATACGGCACTGGCGATGACCGACGGATTCTCGACGGGCCAGGGACTCGGGCTGGGCCTGCCGGGAACAAAACGCCTGATGGACGACTTCGACCTGGTCTCCGAGGTCGGGCAGGGAACAACGGTCACCGCGACGAGATGGACGCGCCGGACATGACCGTGACAACCGGCACTACCGATTGGGTCGTGTGGGCAGCGGCTGGTACCCCTATCCGCGGCGAGATCACCTCGGGCGACGGGTATCTCGTCGTCTCCCGGCCACTCCGGACCCTCATAGCGGTCATGGACGGCCTCGGGCACGGACCCTGCGCGCACGAGGCTACGAGCGCCGCCATCGCCGCCATCGCCGAGAGCCCTGACGCGCCACTCCGGTCATTGTTTGAGAGTTGCAACGAGGCGCTGCGGCGGACCCGGGGGGTGGTGATGACCATCGCGGCGATCGCGGGCGACGGGCAGCTGGAGTGGCTGGGCGTCGGCAACGTCTCGGGGTACGTGGTCCGCTCGGCCCCGCCGTACCGTCATGAGGGAGCACTGAGCCGCGGTGGCGTCGTCGGATGGCAGATGCCGACGCTTCGCGCGAGGGGGGCTCGTCTGGGCGCAGGTGACCTGGTGATCATGGCGACGGATGGGATCCGAGATGGCTTCGCCAGCTCTGTCGAGCCCATCCTGTCCCCCCAGATCATCGCCTCCCGCATCCTCGACGAGGGTAGCCGCGGCTACGACGATGCGCTTGTCGTGGTCGGCCGCTACGACGGCGGCCGACGATGAACTCCCACTCGCAGCCTGACTACGCAACAGCCCTCCGCGCGTATCTCAAACACCCCGACGAGCCCGCACTGGAGGCAGCCTACGAACTCGGCCGCGCCGCCCTAGACAACGGTATCGGGGTTACAGACATCGTCGGCGCCCACGCCGAGGCTCTCGGGTCCATACTTGGAACCAGCCAGACCGCCATCTGGACCCATTCGATCTCCTTCCTGGTCGAGTGCCTTGCTCCCCTTGAGATGGCCCACCGCGGATTCATGGAGGCGAACCGGACCCTCCAGACGGTCAACGCGGACCTTGAGCGGACCAACCGGGACCTGCAGTCGTTCGCCACCTCTATAGCTCACGACCTGCGTACCCCGCTGCGCGCGCTCGCTGGTTACAGCGCAGCGCTAATGGAAGATTGCGCGGATGGCCTCGGCGATGCTGGCCGCGACTACGCCGACCGGATCGAGGCCGCAAGCCAGCACATGGGCCAGGTTCTCGACGACCTGCTGCGGCTATCCACGGTCGCACGGGCAAAGATTGAAATCCAGCAGGTTGATCTCGGTGCCGAGGTGGCCAGCATTGCTGAGGAACTCCAGCGGGAGAGCCCGGACCGCCGCGTCCGCTTCACCATCGAGCAGCCAGCCTGGGTGCTGGCCGACCGCGTGCTCATCCGCACGGTACTGCAAAACCTGCTGGATAACGCCTGGAAATTCACATACGGCCGGGACAATGCCTCGATCGAGTTCGGGACAACACCGGCCGGAGACGCACGCGTCTGCTGCTACGTGCGCGACAACGGCGCAGGCTTCGATCCCGCTTATGTGGACAAGCTATTCAAGCCCTTCCAGCGACTGCACACGACGCGCGAATTCCCTGGCACCGGGATAGGCCTCGCCAGCGTGCGGCAGATCGTGGAGCGCCACGGCGGCCGTTCGTGGGCCAAGGGCGCGGTCGGCCACGGCGCCACCATCTCATTCACCCTCCCGGCTATCGAACCCGCCAGCCTGCCGGACAAGTGACTATCAATCACCGTTTGCCAGAAGGCGCACCCGCGCCGGGCAAGGTGACCCGCGGGCAGATCACCAAGCAGGGATCACGGATGCTGCGCTGGGCGCTCATCGAGGCTGTCCAGCGGGCAGGCGGGAATACCCCGGCCGGCACCGTCAAGGAGGGCATCATCGCCCGCCGCGGGAAGAAAGCCCGCAACATCGCCAAGGTCGCGGCCGCGCGCCGGATCCTCACGCTGATCTTCTACGGCCTGCGCGACGGGCAGATCCGCTGCCTGTCCCGGCCCCCCGCCAGCCAGCCGGCGGCGCAGGCCGCGGAGCGGGCGGCATGAACAGCTGCTCCTGGCCAGCGGCCAGGCGCGAGGTCGCTAGGTCTTCTGCCCCGCCGCCCCGGCGGCGCGGGCGCCAAACGTGATTGACCCCGCCTGACCGCCCTCTGACGCGGACCCGCCCCATGCCCCCGGCCCCGGCCGGGACACGCGAAGGGATGAATGCAGCCAGCGGCACCGCCCGCATCCGGTTAACCGAACATGGGACGGACCTGACACAACCGAACACCAGCACCCCCCGGCTCCCGTTTTCCGCAGCCAGATCATCGGGCTCCCGGCCGGTCGCCTTAAGGACGCCTCCGGCGCCGCTCCCGGCGGCCGGGCTCCGCCCGGTCCTTGACCCGCCCGGCCGCTCGCCACGGACATGGCAGCTACCGGGAAACAGGAGACGCCAGTCACGCACGCCCAGCAAAGCGCCAAACCCCCCAAAACCCCGGCTTGACACGGCTCCGCCCCTTCAGGGATGAAGACCTCCTGGTACTGGTGGAGCTAAGGAGACTCGAACTCCTGACCCCCTGCTTGCAAAGCAGGTGCTCTTCCAGCTGAGCTATAGCCCCGCACTGCGGCGTTCCAAGGGTACCTGGGAACGCGCGTCAGCGTCCGGTCTGCCGGCCCGTGGCTGGAGACGACGGACGAGTAGCTGGCTCGCGCGCTGCGGCCTGCGCCGGAACCGGCAAAGCAGCCTGATCGGGCGGCCTCTCGGCGGATAACTCGGATGCCGCTAACCGCTCCGTACCGGCCCAGGCAGGGCTGAGCAGTTCAGGAAGGCCGGCGACGCTGCCGATCAGGTGCGTGGCGCCGGCCCGGCGGAGCCGCTCCCTCGTATGTATCCCTGTCAGGACTCCGGCCACGATCGCGGCACCGGAACGCCTCCCACTCAGGATGCCGCTCTCGGTACCATGCGCAACCACTGCGTCACGTACATCCCGCACGCCCAGCCGGAGCATTGCTGACAGCACAAGGTCCGGCGCGGGGCTGCCTCGCGGCACATCGTCAGGACAAATCGTCAAGTCGACCCGGTCCCACCAGCCGAGCGTGTCGAGCACCAGCCCGAGCACCCGCCGGGAGAACGCGGAGATCAGGCAGACGCGCGCACCCATCCCAGTCAGCTTGTCGATTGCCTGCTCGGCGCCTGGCACTGCGACGAGGCCGGTCCGGTCGACGGCGGCGCTGTAGGACCGGTCGAACGCGAGCTGAGCCGCCTGCGCCCGGGCCTGGCTCTCCGGGAACAGGCTCTGCAGAACGTCAATGATGGCCCGGCCCCGTGCCCGGTGCACCTGGGCCATGCACCTGGCGTAGGCGGCCGTGCCGGTTACCACGCCCTGAGTTGCGATGGCCTCCGAGTAGGCACGTTCAACCATGCCATCGTCGGTGACAGTTGTCCCGATCAGGCCACAGCAGACGAGTGAGACCTGTGGAGTCTCACTCACCTGCTCGCCCGCATGTGGTGCCATCGCCGGTCCAGCCGGAGGTCAGTTATCGCTTGTTGTCGCCTCGGTCCACAGGTCGAGCTCGGCACGGTCGGCCTGGACCTTCTTCCAGACGGCCAGGACGCCGACCCCGACCAGGGCCAGCAGGACCAGCTTCTTCACGGTGTTGCACCCCTCAAGCTTGGACAGCGGCGGATTCCGGCCGACTTGGCGTGGCCGGGTTCCCTGAGATTCAAGAAGCCTAGCAAGCGGCCGCTCAGCGCGGCCTGCCTACGCGAGTCTCGTCCCACACCGGGCCGTCCGCCTCGTACACATCCCCGGCGGCCCCGAAGACGAGGAAGCGGTCGAACGAGCGGGCGAACCAGCGGTCATGCGTGACGGCGAGCACCGTGCCCGCATACGATTCCAGGCCCGCCTGAAGCGCCTCGGCGCTGGCCAGGTCGAGGTTGTCGGTTGGCTCGTCGAGGAGCAGAAGTGTCGATCCGGCCAGCTCAAGCAGCAGGATCTGGAGTCTCGCCTGCTGCCCGCCGGACAGCGTGCCAAAGGGCTGCCCGGCACATGACTGCAGCTCGTACCGCGCCAGCGCGGACATTGCCTCGTTGGCGAACATCGCATGCTCGGTCATCACGATCTCGCGCGGACTTCGTCCGTCCAGGTCCGGACGAAAATGCGTCTGGGCGAAAATTCCCGGCACCACTCGAGCGCCGAGTCGCGCCAGGCCGGTGTGTGCAACGTTGTCCCCGCCGAGCAACCGCAGGAAATGTGACTTCCCTGAGCCGTTGGAACCGAGCACCGCGACCCGCTCCCCGTACCAGACTTCCAGGTCGAATGCGTTCATCAGCCCGCTGAGTTCAAGGCTCTCGCAGATCACCGCGCGCTTCCCGGTGCGCCCGCCGCGCAGCCGCATCCGCACGTTCTGCTCGCGCGGCGCCAGCTCAGGCGGCCCTTCCTCCTCGAACTTGCGCAGCCGGGTGACGGCCGCCTGCAAGCGTGATGCCATGTCCGCGTTATAAGCAGCCTTCTGCCGGTACATCCGGACCAGCTGCCTGATCTTCTCGTGCTCCTCGTCCCAGCGGCGGCGCAGCTCGTCCAGGCGCTCGATCCGGTCCCTGCGTGCCTGCGGATAGCTAGCGAATCCGCCGCCGTGCACCCAGACGTTCGCGTCCTCGACCGTGATGATCCGTTCGGCGCAGTTCGCCAGCAGCGCCCTGTCGTGGCTGACCAGGAGCACGGTCTTCGGGGTGGCGGCCAGCTGCTGTTCGAGCCAGAGCTTGCCCGGCACGTCCAGGTAGTTGTCCGGCTCGTCGAGCAGCAAGACTTCGGCCTTGCCGCGCAGGAGTGATTCAAGCACCAGCCGCTTCCGCTCGCCGCCGGAGAGGGTGCGCACGTCGCGCCAGCGGCAGCGGTCGTACGGGATGCCGAGAGCTGCGGTGCAGCAGGCGTCCCAGTGCACCTCGGCCTCGTAGCCACCGGCGTCGCCCCACTCCGTCAGCGCAGCGGCGTAACGGAACTGGGTCGGCTCGTCGTCGCGTTCCATCATCGCGAGTTCCGCGGCGTCCAGCCTGGCCGCCGCATCCTGGATGCGGCTCGGGGCGACGGACACCAGCACGTCATGCACCGTCGATTCATTGCTGAGGCGGCTCACGCCCGGGTCGCCCGGTGCGCCGACAGCTTCCGCGCCCGGTCGGGCACCGTCCCGGTCGAGGCCGGCAGCCGGACTGGTGCCGGCCAGGCCGCCGACGAACTGGCGCATCACCCCGAGGCCGCCGCTAGAGGTCACCGTGCCCGCCTGAGCTGCGGAGTCACCCGCGATCAGGCGCAGCAGCGTGCTTTTACCCGCCCCGTTGGGGCCGATCAGCGCCGCCTTGCTACCCTCGCCGACCCGGAAGGAGACGTCATCGAGCAGCACCCGGCCATCCGGCAGCGCGTGGCTGACGTGCGCAGCCTCGACGTGACCCACCGTGCCCCCTACAGGTTCTCTTGCGGCCGACAATATCCGGACGGAACCCAGGGACTTCAACCCAATTTCGTTGGCAGCGCGGCCCCGGCGCCAGCGATGAGCGCTGCTGGGGAGTGCCGCACGTCGGTGCCTTGACGGGACTGCCTTTGCCACCACTTTCGCTGGCATCCTCTGCGGGCCGACAATGGCCCGATGGAACCCGACGATTTCAAGGCAAATTCGCGGCTGCGAGCGTCCGATGCCGACCGGGATCGTGCGGCGTCGGTGCTCAACGAGGCTCTCGCCGAAGGCCGCCTCACCGCGGAGGAACACTCCCAGCGGCTTGACTCGATCTACGCCGCACGCACTCACGCCGAGATCGTGCCGCTCATCGACGACCTCCCGGCCAGATCCGAATTCGCTTCGCCGGCGGTGCGGCCAGCTGGAGCCGTCGCGTCCGGGGAGTCGCCGAGACCGATCATCGCGATCTTCGGGGGCGCGACCAGGAAGGGTGCCTGGCGGGTGCCGCAAACCACCACTGTGGTCACCGTTTTCGGTGGCGCCGACATCGACCTGCGTTACGCGACGCTCCCGGCCCGCGAGATCACCATCAGGGCCTTCTCGGTGTTCGGCGGCTTGGGGATCACCGTGCCGCCGGAGATGCACGTGATCGACTCGGGTATTGCGATCTTCGGCGGCCGTGATGTCTCCGGCGAGAGCGAGGAGTCGGCCAGGCCCGACGCGCCCGTGCTGCGCCTGACCGGTGCATGCATATTCGGGGGCATCGGCGTCAAGCACAAGGCACGCAAGAACAAGCACGACTGAGCCTAATAGCCAGCGGCCGGGTCGATCCGGCCGATCAGCGGACGGACGGCGGCGCGGCGCCGGGCCGGGTCTGCGAGCGCCGCGGTGAGCTGGTCAAGGGCTTGCACCGTGTGCGCACTCACCACCGCATCGCAATGCGGCCAGGCTGCCGCCATGCCGCCTGCCAATGGCTGGTAGCTGGCGCTCTTGGTGCGCGGGTTGACCCAGACGATGCGGTGCGCTACCAGGGAAAGGCGCTCCATCTCGCGCCGGACGAGCTGCGGATCGCCAGTATCCCAGCCATCGGAGACGATCACCACGACCGCTCCCCTGGCTATCCCGCGGCGCCCGTAGGCGTCGTTGAACTCCTTCAGCGATGCCCCGATCCTGGTCCCGCCCAGCCAGTCGGGCGCCGCCTGCCCAGCCCGCCGCAGTGCCGGGCCGGGCAGCGATCGTGCAAGCGCCGGGGTCAGCCGGGTCAGCCGGGTGGCGAAACTGAAGACCTCCGCGTTGCCGCCGCCCGCCGCGCAGTAGAGCAGCTGGATCATGGCACGCGCGTACGGCTCCATCGACCCGGAGATGTCGCACAGCACCACCAGCTTGCGCGGTCGCCGCGAGGGTGCGTGCGAGATCAGCTGGAATACGTCACCCCCGGTACGGCGCGCCTGCCGCAGAGTCGAGCGCATGTCCGTGCGCGGCCCGGGCCTGCGCCGCTGACGGCGGGACGTCCGCACAGGCACGGCGAGCGTGATCCCGCGCATCAGCGCCGCCAGCTGCCGGAGCTCCAGGTGGGACAGATCGGCGAAGTCCTTGGCGGCCAGGCGTTCAGCACTGCTGCCCAGGTACCGGTTCTGGACTTCCTGGCCCGTCTGCGGCTCGCCGGTACTGCTGCCGCCGTCGGCAAGCTGCGGAACGTCCGGAGGCGCGCCGCTGGCGTGCAACCTAGCCGCCCGGGCCGCCTGCGCGAGCAGGTCCTCAGGACTTCGCGGGTTACGGGCTGCCGGCTGCGCGGCGCTCTGGTCACCGCGCCGGTCCGCCGGATCGGCCAGCCCGCCGAAGACCTGGCGGAAAACGGCTGCCAGCACTTCACCATGGTCCTTACTGGACACAAGTGTCGCGAGGGCGCACATGTAGAGCGAGCCCGGTGTCCGCGGCCTGGCCAGCGTGACCGCAGTCGCGAACCGCTCGGCCCGGCCAGGCCCGACCGGCAGGCCGGCCAGCCGCAGGGCAGCACTGAACCGCGCCGCGACCTCGGCGAGGTCGTCAGCCATCGCCGCTGACCAGGGCGGCGAACCCGGCCTCGCGGGCAGCTTGCAGGTCCTCGGCATACTTAAGTACCGCGCCCGCGCTCTGCTCGGCTGCCTTCTCATCGAGCTGCTCCGCGCCGAGCACCTGCAGCGCGGCCGTCCAGCTGATGGCCTCGGCCACGCCCGGCGGCTTGGCCAGGTCCATGCCGCGCAGCCGGGCGACGCCGCTGGCCACCTGGCCGGCCAGCGGGATAGCGGCGGCGGGCACCCGGCGGCGGATGATCGCCGCCACCCGGCTGATGTCCGGGTAATCGATCCAGTGGTACAGGCAGCGCCGCTTGAGCGCGTCGTGCAGATCGCGGGTGCGGTTGGAGGTCAGCACGACCACCGGCGGCAGCGCCGCCCGCCTGGTCCCGAGCTCAGGAATGGTTACCGCCGATTCGGCCAGCAGCTCGAACAGGAAAGCCTCGAACTCATCGTCGCTCCGGTCCACCTCGTCGATCAGCAGCACCGCGGGACGTGGTCCCGGATGGTCGATCGCGGCCAGCAGCGGCCGGGCGAGCAGGAAGTCCGCGCCGAACAGGTCGGCCTCGTGCGGGGTCTCGCCCCTGGCCTCGGCCAGCCGGATGGCCAGCAGCTGCCTCGGATAGTTCCACTCGTACAGCGCCTCGGCCGAGGTGAGGCCCTCGTAGCACTGCAGCCTGATCAGCGGGGTATCCAGCGCCTCCGCGAGGGCTTTCGCGGCCGCTGTCTTGCCGACGCCGGGCTCGCCTTCCAGCAGCAGCGGCTGGCCCATCCGCGCCGCGAGGAACAGCGCGGTGCCCAGCGGCTGGTCGGCCAGGTAATCGGTGGCCTCAAGGGCGCTGAGCAGCGCGGCGACATCAGGCAATTGCTCCGCGAGTCCGCTCATCGCGAGTTTGCTCATCGGTGGCCTCCGGTCACGTGATCGCCAGGTCGGTGCGGAGCGGCCGGCCCTGGATCGCGGACCAGACATTGGCCGGTGTCAGCGGCATGTCGGCGTGCCGCACGCCGAGCGGTCTCAGCGCGTCGAGCACGGAATTGACGATGGCGGCGGGCGATCCCACGGTGGCCGACTCGCCGATGCCCTTGGCGCCGATCGGATGGTGCGGGGACGGGGTGACTGTCTCGCCGAGCTCCCAGGACGGGCACTCCACCGCGGTGGGAAGCAGGTAGTCCATAAACGAGCCGCCCAAACAGTTGCCGTCCTCATCGAAGGCGATGACCTGCATCATCGCCATGCCGACCCCGTCCGCAAGGCCGCCGTGCACCTGCCCTTCGACGATCATCGGGTTGATCTGGACCCCGCAGTCGTCCACCGCGATGAACCGCCGCAAGCTCACCTGGCCGGTACCTGGGTCCACGTCGGTGACGCAGATATAGGCGCCAAACGGGAAGGTGAGGTTCGGCGGGTTGTAAACGGTCTCGGCGTCGAGGTGACCCTCGATCCCGTCAGGCAGCTCGAGCGCGGAATGTGCTGCCATCGCGATCTCGGCGATGTTCCTGGCCTTCTCCGGGTCGCCGCGGACCTGCCACTTCCCGTTCGCCCACTCAAGGTCAGCTGGCGATACCTCCAGCATCGCCGACGCGACGATCCTGGCACGCTCGCGCACCTTGCGCGCCACGATCGCGGCGGCGGCGCCGGAGACCGGCGTCGAGCGGGACCCGTAGGTACCGAGCCCGAACGGCGTCCGGTCGGTGTCGCCGTGCACGACCTCGACATCGTCGGGCGGCAAGCCGAGCTCCTGGCCGACGATCTGCGCGAAGGTCGTCTCATGCCCCTGGCCCTGGGTCTGCGCCGCGATCGCGAGGACGGCCTTGCCCGTCGGGTGGATCCGCAGGTCAGCGCCGTCAGCCATGCCGAGGCCCAGGATGTCCATCTGCGCGCGGGGGCCCGCGCCCACCCCCTCGGTGAAAAAGCTCACCCCGATGCCCATGTACTCGCCGCTGGCCAGCTTCTCCGCCTGCTCGCGGCGCAGGCTGTCGTATCCGGCGATGTCCATCGCCAGCCGCAGTGCGCGCGGGTAGTCACCGGAGTCGTACTCCCATCCGGTCGGGCAGGTATAGGGGAACTGCTCGGGTCGCAGCAGGTTCTTCATCCGGAGCTGGCCCGGGTCCGCGCCGAGCTCATGCGCTAGCAGGTCAACCATCCGCTCGACCAGGTAGACCGCTTCGGTGACCCGGAACGAGCACGAGTAGGCGACCCCGCCGGGCGCCTTGTTCGTGTACACCCCGGTGACCTCGCAGTGCGCGGCCTGCAGGTTATAGGAACCGGTGAAGATGTGGAAGAACCCGGCCGGGAACTTCGTCGGCTGCGCCGCGCCGTTGAATGCGCCGTGGTCGGCCAAGACCCTGGCCCGCAGGCCCAGGATCCGGCCGTCCCGGGTGGCAGCGATCTCGCCGTGCATGTGGTAGTCGCGGGCGAACGAGGTGGACATCAGGTTCTCTGACCGGTCCTCGACCCACTTGACCGGCTTTCCGGTCACCAGGGAGCCGATCACGGCGCAGATGTAACCGGGGTAAACAGGGACCTTGTTACCGAATCCGCCGCCGACATCCGGCGAGATGATCCGGATCTTGTGCTCCGGAATCCCGGCGACCAGCGCGTACAGCGTGCGGTGCGCATGCGGTGCCTGCGTGGTGGACCACACGGTGAGCTGGCCGGTCACCACGTTGAAGTCGGCGACCGTGCCGCAGGTCTCCAGCGGCGCCGGATGCGACCTCGGGTACAGCATGTCCTGTGCGACGACGATGTCCGCGGCGGCGAAGACGGCGTCGGTGGCGGCCTTGTCGCCGGCCTCCCAGTCGAAGATGTGGTTATCGGTCCGTCCTTCGAGGTCATCACGGATCACCGGGGCGCCATCATCGAGCGCCCGGTTGGCGTCGATCACGATCGGCAGTTGCTCGTACTCGACGTTGATCAGTTCCAGCGCGTCGCGCGCGGCGTACCTGTCCCGCGCGACGACGAAGGCGACTTCCTGGCCCTGGAACCGGACCTTGTCGGTAGCCAGCACGGCCTGCACGTCCTGCGACAGCGTCGGCATCCAGGCAAGGGCCCGCCCGGCCAGGTCCTGGCCGGTGATGACGGCCTCGACCCTCGGATGGGCCTGCGCCGCGGCGATGTCGACCGAGACGATCCTGGCGTGCGCCAGCGGGCTGCGCAGGATCGCGGCGTGCAGCATTCCCGGCAGCTGGATGTCATCCACGAACAAGCCCCGGCCGCGGATGAAGCGAGCGTCCTCCTTGCGGCGGACCGGCCCGTAGGCCCCGTTGAGCGGTTCGCCTCTCACGCTGGAGCCTCGGTCGCCTCGGTCGCCTCGTGTTCCGCGGCCCAGCGGATCGAACGCACGATGTTCTCATAACCGGTACACCGGCAGATCTGCCCGGACAGTGCCTCGCGTATCTGCTCGGGTGACGGGTCCGGGTTGTGGTCGAGCAGCCACCGGGCGGTCAGCATCATGCCCGGCGTGCAGAATCCGCATTGCAGCCCGTGACACTCGGAGAAGCCCTGCTGGACCGGGTCCAGCTTGCCGCCCCGTTCCAGGCCTTCCACGGTCAGCAGCCGGTGCCCGTCAGCCATGGCCGCGAGCACCGTGCACGACTTCACCGGAGTGTCGTCAAGCCACACCACGCAGGCCCCGCAGTTGGAAGTGTCGCAGCCCCAGTGCGAGCCGGTCAGGCCGAGGTTGTCGCGCAGGAAATGGATCAGCAGCAGTCTGGCTTCGACGTCGCGAGAGTACTCGGTCCCGTTGACGTTCATCGTCACCTGCACGGCCGGTCTCCTGCCCGCGCCCGGCGGACCGCACGGCGCAGCGCCCTGATGGTGAGCTCGCTGGCGAGATGCCGCTTGTAGTCGGCCGGGCCGCGCTGGTCCGAGCTTGGCCTGCAGTGCTCCGCCGCCAGCGCGCCGGCCCGGGCGAAGCTCGCTTCGGTGACCGGGGCGCCGCGCAAGAAGTCTTCGGCCTCGGGCGCCGCGAAGTGCCGCGCGCCGACGGCGGTGAGGCCGATCCCGGCTGCCGCGATGGTGTCACCGGCCAGCTTGATGGCTGCCCCGGCCGCGCCGACCGGCCAGTCGCCCACCCGGCGGCCCACCTTCTCGTACGCGCTGCCGCCGCCTTGCCCGATCGCGATCCTGATCTCGGTCAGCAGCTCACCTGGCTCCACTACCGTCTCGTAGGGCCCGGTGTGGAAGTCCCTGGCGGATACCGTCCGCGCACCGCCAGGGCCCCGGATGACCATGGTCGCCGTCAGCGCCGCGAATGCAGCGGACAGGTCCTCCGACGGATCGGCCTGGCAGAGCGAGCCGCCGACGGTGCCCCAGTTGCGCACGATGGGATCGGCGATGACCTTCTCGGCGTCATGCAGGATCGCGAAATGCCGGCCAGCGAGCGCCGCGTCAAGGAGCTGCGCATGCCTGGTCAGTGCGCCGATGCGCAGCTCACCATTGGTCACCCTGAGGTAAGAGAGCTCGCTGAGCCCGTTGATGTCGATCAGCGTCTCGGGTTGCGCGAGGCGGAGCTTCATCATCGGGATGAGGCTATGGCCGCCCGCCAGGATCCGGGCCTCTGGGCCAAATCGGGCAAGCAGCGCAAGTGCGTGCTCGACGCTTGTCGCCTTCTCGTACTCGACATACGCCGGGACCTGCATGCGCCCTCCCTCCCACCACGCCGCGCGTCTGCAGTTTACGAGCGGGTCAATGGCAGCGACCACCGCGGCGGCCCGCCGGCCGCGTTGCGCGATAATCGACAGTGTCATGACTCTTACGCAGCTCAACGCGTTCGTCCTGGTCGCTCGCCTGGGCTCGGTGACGGCCGCCGCGAACGCGCTGGGCGTCAGCGAGCCCGCCGTATCACAGGCGCTGGCGGCTCTCCGCCAGCATCTTGGTGACCCGCTCGTCAGCCGCGGGCCCACCGGAATGACGCTGACCGCGGGCGGCTCGAGGCTGCTTGCGACCGCTTCGCAGATCGTCGTGCTCGGTGCCGAGGCCCATGCCGCGGTCCGCGCTGCGCAGGGCGCGCCGGAGCAGCTGCGCGTCGTGGCCACCTCGACGATCGCCGAGTTCGTCGTCAGCCCGCTGATGGAGGCGTTCACCAGGCGATTCGCGGGCTCGGTCGAAGTGTCGGCCGGGGTGGCGGTGACGAACGAGATGGCGGTGCTTGTCGGCGGCCGGCTAGCCGATGTGGCCATCGGGCCGAGCGTGGGCCGCGATCCCGCGATCCCGGTGGTGAGCGAGCCGATCTTCAGGTACCGCCTCGTGGTGGTCAGCGCGGGCCAGTCCCGGCTGCGCGGGAATGCCAGGGAGTGGCGGTGGCTGGTGGATCCGTCTGGCACCGACCCGGGCAGCGACACCGGTCAGCTGCTGGCCGCGCTGCGGGTACCTGAGAACAGGATCGGCGTGTTTCCCAACCAGACCGCCGCCTGGGCGGCCGCAGCCGACGGCGCCGGGGTGGCGCCCGCGGTCGAGCACCTCGTTACCCAGCAGCTGCGCCGGGGCGAGCTATCGCTGGTGGACCTGCCCGGATCGGTGCCTGTCGATGCCTGCTGGCACGCGACCCTCCTGGAACGGCAGCAGCGGAGCACTGCAGCGAGCGCGCTGCGCCGCTTCCTCAGCACCCCGGAGGCCATGCACCTGATGCGCTCACCGGCGGCCGGGGTTCCGCCGTCCAGGTTCCGTCCCCCGGTCTACGTAACGATCTGGAGCTTAAGGGGCCGGGCCGGCGGCGGTGGCGGCCGCTTCCCGGAGGTCGCCGCCATGTAAGCAAGAGCTTATTCGCCGGTTGCGGGCCTGGTCAGCCGGGCACATAGTGTCCTTCACGTCACAGTGACGGTACACATATGGCCGGCTACCGGCAGGAGCACGCCTCATGCGGATCGAGTCCAGCGGCCACAGCCGGGGTAATCCCCGCCTGTTTGAACTGGTGAAGAACGCACCGAAGACAGGCAAGAGCCCGACCGTCTGGGCCTGGCCCGAGCTGATCGATTACCTGAAGATCGCCGGCCAGCCGGTGGCCGGACCGTGGCCGCCGCACCAGGAGCCGCGCCCCGATCCCGAGGAAGACTCACTGCCGGTGGCCGTGCCCGACCCGGAAGCGGACCCTGCGGCGAAGCGGCTGCTGCCCCCCGGATCCGGCCCCGGCGATCAGAGCTGACCCGCGCTCAACGTCCAGACAGGACTCTGGAGGACCGCATGTATCCGTCTCGGTTCCGGTACGAGGCACCGCGCTCGCTCGGCGAGGCGATTACCTTGCTGCGCGATGGCGGGGACTACGCGAAGGTACTGGCCGGCGGCCAGAGCCTGGTCCCGCTGATGAAGCTGCGCTTCGCATCGCCGGAACTGATCATCGACATCAACAACCTGCCCGGCCTCGCCTATCATCGCGCTGACCCGGACGGCACGCTGCGCATCGGCGCCCTCTGCAGGCACGTCGACCTGGAGCGCTCGGCGCTGCTGGCCAGCACCCAGCCGACCATGGCCGCGGCGGCGCCGCTGATCGCCGATCCCATCGTGCGGAACAGGGGCACGCTCGTGGGCTCGCTCTGCCACGCCGATCCGCAAGGCGACTGGGCGTCGGTGGTGCTGGCGCTCGGCGGCTCGGTGATCGCGCAGGGACCAGGCGGCAGGCGCACCATCCCGGCCGCCGGTTTCGTCACCGGGCCGTTCCAGAACGTCCTCGAGCCGGACGAGATCGCCGTCGAGGCCGTCATCCCGGCCGCCAAGGGGACCCGCTCGGGCGGCTATCTCAAGCTGGAGCGCCGCGTCGGCGACTTCGCGACGGTCGGGGTCGCGGTGGCGGTGGAGACCTCCGGCGAGACCGTGACCCGGGCCGGGATCGCCCTGACCGGGGTCGGCGGAGCCACCATCGGGGCTACCGCGGCAGCTGAGGCACTGGTCGGCAAGCCGCTCAGCGCGCAGACCATCGGGCAAGCGGCGGAGCTGGCGGCTGCGGTGGCCAGGCCGCGGACCGATCATCGCGGCAGCGCGGAATACAAGCGGCACATCGTGGCGACGTTCGTCGAGCGGATCCTGAACCGCGGCGACGCCGCCGCGGAAAGGGCGGCCTGACATGACGATGGTTTACGAGGACCACGGCGACGGGACCGCCGACGACATCCAGATACGACGGATCAGGTTCACCGTCAACGGCGCGAAGAAGATAGCCGAGGTGGAGCCCCGGCTGCTGCTGTCCCACCTGATCCGCCGCGGGGCCGGGCTGACCGGCACGCACATGGGCTGCGACACGACGAACTGCGGCGCGTGCACGGTGCTCGTCGACGGCCGCCCGGTGAAGTCCTGCACCATGCTGGCCGTGCAGGCCGACGGGCACGAGATCACGACTGTGGAGGGCCTGGCGACCGCCAGCGAGCTGCACCCCCTCCAGGAGGGCTTCAAGGAGGAGCACGGCCTGCAATGCGGCTTCTGCACGCCCGGCATGATGATGGCCGCCAAGGCGCTGCTCGATGCCAATCCCGACCCGACCGAGGAAGAAGTGCGCTGGGCGCTGTCGGGCAACCTATGCCGCTGCACCGGCTACCAGAACATCGTTAAATCCGTGCTCTGGGCCGCTGACAAGCTCAGATCCCAGTCCGCTGAGTTAGCGGGCCGCTAGCTGACCAAGGACGGGAGGTAGAACGTGACGCAGGCGCTGGACGAGATCAAGATCGGCGGGCTGGGAGCGAGCCGCAAGCGCGTCGAAGACAACCGCTTCATCAGGGGCAAGGGCAACTACACCGACGACATCACGCTGCCGGGCATGCTGCACATGGAGGTCCTGCGCAGCCCGCTGGCGCACGCGCGGATCGTGTCAATCGACACCAGCAAGGCTTGGGACATACCCGGAGTGCACCTTGTGCTCACCGGCGAGATGATGGCGACCCGCAACCTGGCCTGGATGCCGACGCTGTCCTATGACACCCAGGCCGTGCTGGCCACCGACAAGGTGCGCTTCCAGGGCCAGGAGGTGGCCTGCGTCATCGCCGACGACCCGTACGTCGCCAAGGACGCCTGCGAGGCGATCGACGTCGACTACGAGCCGCTTCCGGTGATCGTCAACCCGGAGCAGGCCGTCGCCGACGGCGCGCCGGTGATCCGCGACGACAAGGAAAGCCAGCACGACAACGTCATCTATGACTGGGAAGTCGGCGACCGCGCAGGCACCGAGCGTGCCTTCGCGCAGGCGGACGTGGTCTCGAAGCTGCGGCTGCACTACCCGCGCTCGCACCCGTCCCCGATCGAGTGCTGCGGATCGATCGCGGACTACGACCGGTCGACCTCGAAGCTCACGGTGTACATGACCACGCAGGCGCCGCACATCATCCGTGCCGCGGTCGCGCTGGTGGCCGAGCTGCCCGAGCACATGATCCGGATCATCTCGCCGGACATCGGCGGCGGGTTCGGCAACAAAGTCCCCGTCTATCCCGGATACGTCTGCTCGATCCTCGCTTCCATACTGCTGGAACGCCCGGTGAAGTGGATCGAGGACAAATCAGGCAACCTGATCTCCACCGGGTTCGCACGGGACGTCTACCTGGACGGCGAGATGGCGCTGCGCAGCGACGGCAAGATCCTCGCGGTCCGGATGCACACCGACGCCGACCACGGCGCGTTCTTCTCCGATGCCCAGCCGAGCAAGTTCAAGATCGGGCTGATCCACTCGGCCTTCGCCGCCTACGACATCCCGGTGGCGCATCTCAGCGCGCGCGGCATCTACAGCAACAAGGCGCCGGGCGGCGTCGCGTACCGGTGCTCGTTCCGGGTCACCGAGGCAATGTTCTTCCAGGAGCGGATGATGCAGGCCGCGGCCGTCGACCTCGGCATGGATCAGGCGGAATTCCGGCGGATGAACTTCGTGGCCGACGATCAGTTCCCGCACCGCACCCCGTTCGGCTTCCTGACCGACTCGGGCCAGTACGGCAAGTGCCTCGAGGTCGGCCTGCGGGCCGCCGGCTACCAGGACTTCCTGCGGCAGCAGGCCGAGGCCAGGGCGAAGGGCAGGCTGCTCGGCATCGGCATCTCCACGATGACCGAGCCGCTTGGCGCGGGCAACAGCCGCGAGTACGACATCCTCGGCATCAAGATGTTCGACTCGGCCGAGCTCAAGGTGCACATGACCGGCAAGGCCATCGTCAGGACCGGCGCGCGTGGCCAGGGCCAGGGACACGAGACCACCTGGGCCCAGATCGTCAGCCACGAGCTCGGCATCCCGGCCGAGGACATCGTGGTCGAGGAGGGCGACACCGACACCGCGCCGTTCGGGATGGGCACCTACGCATCGCGCAGCACGCCGGTGGCCGGCGCCGCGGTCTCGATGGTGGCCCGCAAGATCCGCGCCAAGGCCCGCAAGCTGGCCGCGCACCTCCTTGAGGTGTCCGAGGAAGACATCGAGTGGGAGCTTGGCCGGTTCTACGTCCGCAGCGCGCCCGACCGGGGCGTGACCATCCAGGAATGCGCGATGGCCGCGTACAGCAACATGCCCGACGGCATGGAGCCTGGCCTCGAGAACACCGCCTATTACGACCCGCCCAACCTCACCTGGCCGTTTGCCGTCTACATCGTCACGGTCGAAGTGGACCCGGCCACCGGCGTCTGGGACGTCCTGACCATGGTGGCGGTCGACGATTGCGGCGTGCGGATCAACCCGATGATCGTCGAGGGCCAGATCATGGGCGGGCTCACCGAGGCCTACGCGATGGCCAACATGCAGTTCATCACCTTCGACGCCGAGGGCAACTGCGTGGGCTCTAACTACATGGACTACCTGCTGCCGACCGCCTGGGAGACGCCGGGCTTCGAGCTGCACAGCGAGGTGGTCACGCCGTGCCCGCACCACCCGATCGGCGCCAAGGGGATCGGCGAGTGCGCGGCGGTCGGCGGCCCGGCGGCCTTCGTCAACGCCGTCATGAACGCGATCGAGGGCACCGGGGTCGCGAACATCGACATGCCGTTGCTTCCGGACCGGGTCTGGGAAGCCCTCACCTACCGCCGCGATGTCTCCGGTGCACCGCCGGTGCGCACCGAGGACTGACGGGAGACAGCAAATGGATGGCTGGCGGGTCCTCGACCAGGCCGGTGAGCTGATGCGGCGCGGCCAGGCGTTCGCGCTCGCGACGGTGGTCTGGCGGCAGGGCCCGTCATCGGGACAGCAGGGCTCCCGCGCGATCATCACGGCCGCCGGGAAGCTGCACGGCTGGATCGGCGGGGCCTGCGCGGAGCCGACAGTGATCCGGGTGGCCCGCGAAGTGATCGCCGAGGGCTCGCCGCGGCTGCTGCTGCTCGGCGCCCCGGAACAGTTCGGCGCGGCAATCCCGGAGGGGATGACCGTCGTGCCCATCTCCTGCCAGAGCGAGGGCGCCCTGGAGGTCTACATCGAGCCGGTGCTTCCGGTGCCGCACCTGGTGATCGTCGGCCGGTCCCCGATGGCGGACACGCTGGCCAGCCTGGCCCGGGCCCTCGACTGGCGCGCCACGGTGATCGACGGCGCTGACTTCTCGGCGGCCGATGCGGACGAGCGCTCGATGGTCCTGGTCGCGACGCAGGGCCATGGCGACGAGGAGGCAGTCACGCAGGCGATCGCGGCCCGGCCCGCCTACCTGGGCCTGGTCGGATCACGTCGCCGTGGCGCGGCGGTGCTCGGCTACCTCGCGGACCGGGGCCTGCCCCGCGACCAGCTGGACCGGGTCCGGGTCCCGGCCGGGCTTGACCTCGGCCGGACGTCGCACCGGGAGATCGCGGTCGCGGTGCTGGCCGAGCTCGTCCAGCTGCGCGCGTCCGGCGCCTTTCCGGCCGGCCTGCCCGCCGGAACGGCGGAACCCGCGCAGGCCACTGACCCGGTCTGCGGGATGACCGTGACGGCCAGCCAGGCCAGCCACCCGCTGGAACACGACGGCAGCACCTACTACTTCTGCAGCGCCGGCTGCCGCGGCCGGTTCGGGAAGGATCCCGCTGCCTTCGTGGAGAGAGAGACCCGATGCTGATCAAGAACGACTTCGAGGTGGCGGCGCCACTCGACAAGGTCTGGCAGTTCTTTGACAACATCCCGCAGGTAGCCGCCTGCCTGCCGGGCACCGAGCTGACCAGCGACCTCGGCGAGGACAGATACGAGGGCCGGGTGGCCGTGCGGATGGGCCCGGTCCGGCTGCAGTTCGCCGGGAAGGCCGAGATCACCGAGCGCGATGAAGCCGGCAAGCGCGTGGTCGTGCGCGCCAGCGGTGCCGAGGAAAAGGGCCGGGGGCAGGCCAGCATGGTGGTCACCGCGACGCTGGCGCGGGCCGGCCGCGGCACAAAGGTCGGCGTCACCCAGGACCTGCAGCTATCCGGGGCCGCCGCGCAGTACGGCCGGGGCATGATCTCCGATGTCACGTCCGTGCTGATGCGCGATTTCTCCGCCAACCTGGCCGACCGGATCGACCGGATCGAGCGGGGCGAGTCGCCGGAGCGGCTGGCGGCTGCCGCCGCCACTCCGGCCGGGGGCTTCACCCTCGGCCTGCGGGCCGCGCTGATGGCGCTGAGCCGGGTCTTCCGCCGCTTCTTCCTGCCCTACCGGGCCGCGAGCTGAGGAGAACGAGCCATGGTCTTGTGGTGGATCGGCAACGCCGTCCTGCTGCTGGTGGTACTTCCCGTCGTCGTCATCCTGCTGAACCGCGTGCTAGCCGCGCTGGAGCGGGCCAGGGCAGCGACCGACGACATTCTCAGCGGCGGCGTCGCCCTCGTCAGCGAGCTCGAAGGTGTCCCTGACGGGCTGGCCACGACCGACCGCACGGTCCGGGAGGTCGCGGTCGGCGCGGTCAGGTACGCGGGCTCGGTCGCCAAGCTTCTCGGCTGAGCACTTCAGCTGACCACTTCAGCTGGGCAGAAAGGAGAACGGTCATGCCAGCAGCCGCCTGGGTCACATTGATCATCGCCGCGCTGATCATCGCGATGACCGCCGTCGGCCTCTTGCGGGTCATCTTCCACCTCAGGGCGATCCGCGCGACGCTCGTCTTGACCACCGGCGGGGTTCAGGCCGTCGCTCAGCTGACCAGCACCGTGCCGGACCGGCTGACTTCGGTCAACGCGAGCCTGAAACCGGTCCGGGATTTCTGCGAGACGGTCTGAACTTCTAGAAGGAGGAGCCGTGACCGGACACGTTCTGGCCGCCGCAAGTAGCACCAGCACCACTGGCTGGGTCGTGGGCTACGTGATCGGTGGCGTTATCGTCGTGGTCGTCGTGGCCCTGGTGGTGCCGATCCTGCTGCTGGCCCGCTCGATCGGCAACGAGGCGCCCAAGATCAACGATGCGCTGACTGAGGCGGTGCGCAACACCGCGCCGCTCGGGGCACTGCGCACGACCATCGAGCACGCCACGATCATCATCGGCGGCCTGCAGCGCGGCCGTGCCAGGCTGGGAGGATAGCGATGCATCCGCTGGCTATGTCCGGAACTGAGCACACCCTGTGGGTCTGGGCCATCATCATCGGCTTCGTCGTGGTGCTCGCGGTCGCGGCCCTGCTGAGCCTGCTCATCTACCTCGTGAAGATCATCGACCGCCGGGTGGGCGCCGTCCGGGACACGCTCAAGGCAGCCGCGGCGAACACCGCGGACACGACGCTGATCCCGCAGGTCGCGGGGGGCGTGGAGGCGGTCCTGGCCGAAGGCCTTCAGCACCACCTGTTCCTCGGCCGGGTACTGGGGAAGGTGAAATCGTGACCACTCTGGTCGTCCTGACGGTCGTCGACATCGTGCTGCTGATCGCCGGGCTGGCGTTCTACTTGTTCTGGGTGGGGACGCTGCTGACCCGGATCGCCGGGAACCTGGAGGAATGCGCCGAGATCGTGCGGACCATCGTCGGCCACGCCAAGCTGATCGGGCCGGGCGTGGAGCACATCAACCAGACCGGCGGCGTGGTCGCCGGCGCGCTGCCGCTGCTGTACGGGATGGCCGAGGAGATCGTGACTGACGTCACCCCGAGCCCCGGGCAGCCGGACCTGCCAGAGCCGGCCCGGCCCGCATCGGGAACCAGGCGCTCGCGCCTGCATGACGCCGTAGGCTTCGCCCCGCACCGGTAACGAACCCGCGAGTCGCTGGGCCTACCGGATGTGGGGGCCAGCGACCGAGGGGGACGGCACGCTGGTGCGGGACGAAACGGGGCGGCGCTCGGTGCCGTGGCCCCGGCGGTGCTCGCCGACGCCGAGGACGAGGTCAACCAGGTATTGACCGACGATCTGCTACCGGGGCGAGCCGCCGATCCACTCGTCCTTCCATGACTGGTCATACTGCTGGGTGTTGCAGCGCGGTTGGTAGATCGCCGTCAGCTCGCGGGCGATCTGCTCCCGGTGCGGCCGGCCACCGCCCGGCACCTCGTACGTGCAGATGTACACCTTCCACTTGGAGCCAGCCCGGCGCACCCAGCAGTGCGCCCGCGGGTGCTGAAAAGGGAACCGGTCCGCGGACAGGTCGTCGGAGTGGCCGACGTAGATGACCGCGTAACGGTCCGGCCTGGTGTCCGGATCCGGTTTGTAGACGACCGCGTATACGGCGGCGGCATGCGGCGGAGTCCAGCCGCCGAGCAGCCGCGGGCCCTCGAACGGATAACCGGCCAGCGAGCCTAGCCTGATCATCCGCCGGAATCCTCCTCCTCGCTGACAGCCTCGACCCGGACGACAGGGCCCACCGGTAGCCCCGCCCTGGCAACCGCGGCCGCGAACTCCCCGGTCGCCTTCTGGACCGCCTCGTCACGGCCGGAGGCCTGCACGACCAGCTGAGCGCCGTAGCGTTTCGTGCCTATTCCTGTCGCGATGCCGTCGCTCGCAGCTACCGCGTCCGCCAGCTCAACGATCTGCTCACGCGACAGCACCCGGTCACCCTCGGCCTCGATGCCCACGCTCCATCTCACCGGATGCTCCTAACTCGCTCGGTGCCGGCTGCCTCGGTGCCGGCTGCCTCGGTGCCGGCTGCCTCGGTGCCGGCTGCCTCGGTGCCGGCTGCCTCGGTGCCAGGTGGCTCGGTGCCAGGGCTGGCTCAGTGCCGGGCAGCTAACTCAGTGTCGGCAACAGGGCCGCCAGCTCTTCCAGGCTGCTCAGATCGTGGCCGGACAGCAACAGGTCAATATGCGGAGCGGCCACCATCATCCCGAGCGTGCTCGGCCGGAAAACCGGGTTGTCGCCCTTATGCGGGTTCATCCACACCACCTGGTGACTGACCCTGGCGAGCCGTTCCATCGCCGTGGCCAGGACGCCGGGATCGCCGCGGTCCAGGCCGTCGGAGCAGATGACCACGATCCCGCCACGGCACAGGCCGCGGCGCCCCCAGTCCCTGACGAAGGCGTCGAGCGATGCACCGATCCTGGTGCCCCCCTCCCAGTCGAACACCGCCTTCGCGGCCTGCTCAAGCGCGTCGTCCGGCCTGCGGCTGGCCAGCGCCCTGGTGACCCGGGTCAGCCGGGTGCCGAAGCAGAACACCTCCACCTTCGCTGCCGCGCGCTTCGCCGAGTAGGCAAACTGCAGGAGATTGCGCGAGTAGTCGGCCATCGAGCCGGACACGTCGAGAACCAGGATCAGCGGCCGCAACCTGACCTTGCGCCGCCGCCAGAACAACTCGGCAGGCTCGCCGTGCATGCGCATCGACTCCCGCACCGTGCGGCGCAGGTCAGGCGATCGCCCCGAGCGCGCGCCCGCGGTCCGGCGGGTACGCCGTTTCGGCGGGATCAGCCGGATCCTGGCCATGATCCGCCGCAGTGCCGCCAGCTCCTCGGGAGTGCAGGCGGCGAACGACTTGTGCCTGAGAGCTTCCGCCCCGGCGGCCATCAGGCCGAGCGTCGCCTCTTCCTGCCGCCCGTCGGAGCCCGGATCGGCGGCCGGAACCTCAAGCACCGCCTGAGTCTCCGCCGTCACCTGTGCCCTGAGCGTCAGCACCTCACGGACCGGGTCGGCGGCATCGAGGAAGTACCGTTTGAATACCTCGTTGTAGACGGGGATGTGCTCGTGGCGGGTGACAAGCGTGGTGCGCCCCGCCCAGTAGAGGTCCAGCAGATCGGCCGGGTCGAGCAGCGTCAGCGCCGCGCAGTACGTCCGGACGTCCCCGGAGCCCACCGCGAGCCCGGCGGAGCGGAGCTCGGCTGCGAAGTTCACCAGCACGCCGACAAACGGAGCGCGCTCAGCCACCGGAGGTGATCTCTTCCAGGTTCTCCCGCACCAAGTCGAGGTCGTCGCGTTCCTTCACCACGGTGCCGAGGGTGTCCTCGGCGACCTGGGCATCCAGGCCGGTCTCGCCGAGGAAGTCGAGGGTGCGGGCCCAGTCGATGGTCTCGGCGACGCCCGGCGGCTTGGCGAGGTCAAGCTCGCGCAGCCGGTTGACGGCAGCGACTACCTTGCGGGCCAGCCCCTCGGCTACCCCGGGCTCCCTGACGAGCACGATCTCCACCTCGCGCTCGGGTGCCGGGTATCCGATCCAGTGATAGAGGCAGCGCCGCTTCAGCGCGTCGTGCAGCTCACGGGTGCGGTTGGAGGTGAGCACCACCATCGGCGGGCTATCCGCCTTGATCGTGCCGATCTCGGGGACGGTGATCTGGAAGTCGGAGAGCACCTCGAGCAAGAACGCCTCGAACTCGTCATCGGCCCGGTCCACCTCGTCAATCAGCAGCACTGCCTGGGCACCGGCGCGGACCGCTTCCAGCAGCGGCCGCTCCAGCAGGAACTTCGGGCCGAACAGCTTGTCGACCGCGTCCGAATCGGCGACTTGATGCTCCGATAGCGCCCTGATGTGCAGCATCTGCCGGGCGTAGTCCCATTCGTACAGTGCCTGGTTGGTGTCGATGCCCTCATAGCACTGCAGCCGGATCAGCTTCCGGCCGAATACCGACGCGAGGACCTTGGCCACCTCGGTCTTGCCGACGCCGACCTCGCCCTCCAGCAAGATCGGGCGCTGCAGGGACAGCGAAACGAACAGCGCGGTGGCCAGTCCGCGATCGGCCAGGTAACCGCCGTGGCGCAGGATCTCGGTGAGCTTACCGACGGTCTCCGGACAGTCCATCCAGCCCTCTCCTCGCCGTCGGCATCGTGGTTATCAGCTGGCCTCCGCCGAGCCGAGGATAAGGTCCCTGAGGCCGTCGGCTGCGGGATTCAGCTTGCCTTCGCGCTCCAGCCTGGCCCGCCACGCGGCGCGCAGGTCGCCGTCATCGCCGGCCAGCCCGTCGAAACCGACGTCCGCCATCCTCTTGCAGGACTTGGTGCTGCCGCACGCCTCATCGAGGTCCGTGCTGGTCTGTCCCTGAGCGCGCCATACCCCGCGAAGCACCTCGATGGCCTCATCAGGCTGATTACTCATCCTCAGCTACCTTCCGGCCGCTGCCGCTGTCCTGGCCTGACTCTAATTCCTGCTGGCAGTGCGGGCGACGCCGGATTAAGGGTTCTCTTATCGCCCCCTGCAGCATTGTCCGTGCGCGAGCAGCGCCCATGTGGCCATCCGTGCGGCGCAGGCACGCGCCCCCGCGCCCCGCGCAAGCACGCGCCCCGGAGCAGCGAGGTAGCGGCTTCGCGTATCGTCATCCCGGTCCCCCGAGCCCCGAAGCCGCAGCTGGAGATGGTGATGCCACGAAATCTGTCGTCCGTTGCCGTCTACTGCGGGTCAAGCCCAGGGGCCGATCCCTGGTTCGCGGCGGCTGCCGCATCGCTGGGACGGCTGCTGGCCGAGCGCGAGATCCGGCTCGTTTACGGCGGCGGGCACGTCGGGCTGATGGGGGTGCTTGCCGACGCCGCTCTTTCCCGAGGCGGCGAGGTGTACGGCGTGATCACGCGGGCACTGGAGGAGCGGGAGGTCGCGCACAGTGGCCTGACAGCCCTCGATGTCGTCGAGACGATGCACGAGCGCAAGGCGGCGATGGCTGACCGGTCGGACGGTTTCATCATGCTGCCGGGAGGGTTCGGCACGCTGGATGAATTCTTCGAAGTGGTGACCTGGACCCAGCTCGGAATCCACGCCAAGCCCTGCGGGATCCTCAATGTGAACGGCTTCTTCGATCCGTTGCTTGCGCTGCTGGATACCGCCACTCAGCAGCGCTTCCTTCATCCTGAGCACCGCGGCCTGGTAGTGACGGACTCCGACCCTGCGTCGCTGATCGAGCTGCTCGGCTCGTGGGCGCCGGTGGCTGTTGACAAGTGGCTGGACCAGTCCCAGCGATGAGACCGGGCAGGTCATAACTACCCATGGGTCGCTGTTGCAAGTAGGTTGCAGCGTTTCTAGACTCTGGGTGATCGCTCCTGCCCAGGGAAGGTACCGACCGATGGCTGATCCGCGTGCCCGCCTGATCCGAGTCCGGAACGCGCTGACGCCGGCCGAGTGGGCCAGGGCCGGGGGGATGACGGCGGTGATCGTCGGCCTGAACGTGCTCGGCTGGGGAATGCTCGCCGCCGCCGTCAGCGGCCACTACCACATCACCGGAACGAAGATCTTCGGCTTCGGGACCGGCATCCTGGCCTACACCCTAGGCATGCGGCACGCGTTCGACGCCGACCACATCGCCGCGATCGACAACACGACCCGCAAGCTGGTGAACGACGGGAAGCGGCCGCTGTCGGTCGGGTTCTTCTTCTCCCTCGGCCACTCCACCATCGTGTTCGTCATGGCGTTCCTGCTGAACTTCGGGATCCGGGCATTGAACAGCGCAGTGAAGAACGACAACTCCTCGCTGCACACCGTGACCGGGATCATCGGCACGTCAGTTTCCGGGACGTTCCTGTACATCATCGCCGCGCTGAACTTCATCATTCTCGTCGGCATCGTCAAGGTGTTCCGCGAACTGCGTTCCGGCCGGTACGACGACCAGGAGCTGGAAGATCAGCTCAACAAGCGCGGCCTGATGTTCCGGTTCTTCGGCCCCATCGCCCGGCGGGTGGACACCCCGTGGAAGATGTACCCGGTTGGCGTCCTGTTCGGGCTTGGCTTCGACACCGCCACCGAGGTAACCCTCCTGGTGCTCGCCGGGACCGCCGTGATCAGCGGCCTGCCGTTCTACGCGGTCCTGTCACTGCCGATCCTCTTCGCAGGCGGGATGTGCCTGCTCGACACCGCCGACGGCTGCTTCATGAACTTCGCCTACGACTGGGCATTCGCCCGCCCGGTCCGCAAGGTCTTCTACAACCTCACCATCACCAGCTTGTCCGTCTTCGTCGCGCTGTTCATCGGCACCATCGAGATCATCGGGCTCATCGGCCAGGAAACCGGTCTCAACGGCGGGTTCTGGTCGTTCATGGGCAACTTCAACATCAACACCGCCGGGTTCGTCATCATCGGCATGTTCGTGCTCACCTGGGCCGTCGCGCTGTCCATCTGGCACTTCGGCCACATCGAGCAGAAATGGGACCTCGCCGCCGCCAGGGCCAACATCAGCAACTAGCTGGCCTGCCCCCTGACCCCTGGTTGCCAACCGCCCGAGGCCCGGCCCCACGAACGGTGCCCGCCAACGGTGCCCCGCCAAGGCCACCCCGCCCAGCCGAGACTCAGGGCGTTGAGGGTTCCGCCGACTCTCGCCCGGCACGTGTTTGCTAGGGGCCGCGCCGGGTAGCGCGACACCATATCGGCACAGATGCCCGGATCGAGGTGATTCAAATTGCCGTGGTGGGAAACCGTGCTCTTCCTGCTAGCCGTGGCCGTAGCGATCTGGGGATTTATCTCGATCGTCAGTTTCCGTACCCGAACGCTCACGCGCAGGACCGACCGGACCGCCGAAGACCTGTACCCTAATTACGCTGACTCCGCCCACGAGCAGCGCCGGTATGCGCGAGAACACGGCGGCCAGTCGCACGATGGATCATGAGAGCTACCGTGCGAATTGCCCTGCGGGCCAATTGACCTGGGTTTCGCCCCACTGCTGATCGACCGGGCACGCAGCGGGCACAGAGCACAGCTACAGGATCATGAGAACTTCATTACGAGCACCCTGCGTGCCAGTTGGCCTGGGATTGGTTGGGTGGGCCTGGGACGACTTGAACGTCCGACCTCTTCCTTATCAGGGAAGCGCTCTAACCGACTGAGCTACAGGCCCGTGCCTCTGGCATCTTAGTGCCTACTGCTGGGCACGCCGGGCCAGGTTACGCTACGCCGGGACAGGTCGGTCAGTCGGTTTCCTTCAGCGTAACCTCAATGCCGCCTGCGATGTGGGTCACCAGGTTGTAGATAACCGCGGCCACCGTGGCGAGCGCGGTGATGAGGACAACGTTTACCGCGCCGACCAGCATCGTGTAGCCGAGAATCCTGGAGGCGGAGAACCATCCGCCGCCCGCATCGGCGGGAGGCGAGTCCTTGCCTGACGTCACGCTGCTGATGGTGGACTGGATCGCGTGGAAGACCCCGAGCTTGCTGAGTACGAAGTAGAGAACGGACACGGCAACGAACAGGATGACCCAGCCCACTAGCGAGATCATGAAGCTGAACTTCATCACTGACCACGGCTCGATCCTGGACAGGATGAGTTGTGCCTTACGCGTCGACTGCGGGCCCTTGGGCGCAGCGCCCGCAGCTGCGGCTGGCTTTGGCTTTCCCTGCTTGGCGGCACCGGGCTTCGCCCGCGCCTGGAACGGGGCAGTGACCCTGGCTGTCATCGGCCTGGAGGACCTTTCGTCGGGCCGCGCGGTTTCAGCGGCACCTGTCTTGGACCGTACAAGGAATGAAGGCCTCAGCCTGGCCCTAAGGCCGCGCGGCGGTGGCATCTGAGCGGGGTATGGAAACGGCATCCTGACCCCCCCGCCCGGCTGTTCGGATCCGCTGTCGCCCGGATGCCCGTTCGGATATTCGGGGGCCCCCCCGGCGGCTTCGCCGGCGAAGTCGCCCGGGTAAGCCGACTCGGCCGGGTAAGGTGTTGCCTCGGCGGCGTTCGGGGGGTAAGCCGACGCGACCGCGTAGGGCGGCGTTTCCTCAGCTGGCCGGGGCTTTTCGTCCTCCCGGCCTGCGTCGGCGCGGTCGGCCGCCCCGTCGGCCAGCCACGGCTGCGGCTCTACGCGGTGCTCCACCCCGTCCTCCTCAGGAAACTAAGCTTCTCATGAGGTTATCCCCAGATGGCGATTGTGGCCCCCTAGGATCCGATGTCATCCGTGACAACATCTATAAGACGCCGCAAACCACCGCCACGTTGCACCCGGCATCCTGCGGCCAACCCCGATCGCCCCGCGATTGGTTATCCCCGGAACTGTCGGTCATAGTCCGGTCTTCCCTAGCACCTTTTTCCCTGGTCACCGCCCTACGCCGGGCCGATAGCCGGACCATCATCGCTGAGTCCGCTGTCCTCAGCGGTGCCCTCGCCGCCAGCGCCATCCTCGCTGCCGCCATCCCCGGCGCCGCCATCCTCACCGGCGCCGAAATCCTCGGCGACTACGTCATCGGGAACGGCATCCAGGGACTCCGCGTTCCGCGCGATGGCGACCAGGCTCTGCCCGCTGGCCAGGTTCACCAGCCGCACGCCCATGGTCTGCCTGCCCGATTGCTTAACCTCAGCGACGGAGGTCCTGATAACCCCGCCTGCCGAGGTGATGGCGAAGACCTCTTCCTCGGGCAGCACCATCAGCGCGCCGACCAGCTCGCCGCGTGCCTCGACGATCCTGGCGGTGAGCACGCCCCGGCCGCCCCGGCCCTGGACCGGGTACTGATCGGCGGGCGTCCGCTTGGCATAACCGCCGTCGGTGGCGACCAGCACGTCCGAGCCTTCCCGGACCACGTACATGCCGAGCAGCTGATCTCCGTCGCTGAACCTCATCCCGATCACGCCTGAGGTCGCCCGGCCCATCGGCCGCAGGGCCTCATCGGTCGCGTGGAACCTGATCGCCTGGGCCTGCCTGCTGACCAGCAGCAGGTCCTCCTCGGCGGAGACCAGCCGGGCGGCGATCACCTCGTCGTCCTCGCGCAGGCTGATCGCGATGATGCCACCGGATCGCGGCGAGTCGAATTCGGTCAGCCGCGACTTCTTGACCAGGCCGGAGGAGGTGGCGAGCACGAGGTAGGGCGCGACGGAGTAGTCACTCAGCGCCAGCACCTCGGCAATCCGCTCGTCCGGCTGGAAGGCCAGCAGGTTGGCCACGTGCTGACCGCGGGCATCCCGGGCCGCATCGGGCAGCTCGTAGGCCTTGGCCCGGTACACCCGGCCCTTGTTGGTGAAGAACAGGATCCAGTGGTGCGTGCTGGTGACGAAGAAGTGCTCGACGATGTCGTCGGTCCGCAGCTGGGCGCCGCGCACCCCCTTGCCGCCGCGGCGCTGGGCCCGGTACAGGTCGGTCTTGGTCCGCTTGGCGTAGCCGCCGCGGGTGATGGTGACGACCACGTCCTCCTCGGCGATCAGGTCCGCGATCGACACGTCGCCGTCGTAGGGGATGATGGCAGTGCGCCGGTCGTCGCCATACTTCGCGACGATCTCGCCGAGCTCGGTGCCGACGATCTGGCGCTGCCGCTCCGGCGAGGCGAGGATAGCCTCGTAGTCGGCGATCTGGGCCATCAGCTCGTTGTACTCGTCGGTGAGCTGCTGCCGTTCCAGCGCGGCCAGCTTGCGCAGCTGCATGTCCAGGATCGCGCGGGCCTGGATCTCGTCGATTTCCAGCAGATCCATCAGGCCCTGTTGCGCGGCGGTGGCCGACTCACTGGCCCTGATCAGCGCGATGACCTCGTCGATCGCCTCGATTGCCTTGAGCAGCGCGACCAGGATGTGCGCCCGCTCCTGCGCCTTGCGGAGCAGGTAACGGGTCCGCCGGACAATGACCTCGATCTGGTGGGTGACCCAGTACCTGATGATCTGGTCGAGCCGCAGCGTGCGGGGAACCCCGTCGACCAGGGCCAGCATGTTGGCGCCGAACGTCTCCTGCAGCTGGGTGTGCTTGTACAGGTTGTTCAGCACCACCTTGGCGACCGCATCCCGCTTGAGCACGATCACCAGCCGCTGGCCCGTCCGGTCGCTGGTCTCGTCCCGGACATCGGCGATCCCGCCGACCCGGCCGTCCTTGGCCAGCTCGGCGATCTTCTCAGCCACCCGGTCCGGGTTCACCTGGTAGGGCAGCTCGGTGACCACCAGGCAGGCGCGGCCCTTGATGTCCTCCTCGACTTCCACGACCGCCCTCATGGTGATCGATCCGCGCCCGGTGCGGTAGGCCTCCTCGATGCCCCGGTGGCCGACGATCAGTCCGTAAGTGGGGAAGTCGGGGCCCTTGACCCGCGCGATCAGCGCGTCGAGGAGGTCGTCGTCGGAGGCGTCGAAGTGGTCCAGGTACCAGTGGACGCCCTCGGCGACCTCGCGCAGGTTGTGCGGCGGGATCTTGGTGGCCATCCCGACCGCGATCCCCTCCGAGCCGTTGACCAGCAGGTTGGGAAACCGGCTCGGCAGCACGACGGGCTCGCTGGAGCGACCGTCGTAGTTCGGCCGGAAATCGACGGTCTCCTTGTCGATGTCCCGCAGCATCTCCATTGCCAGCGGCGCGAGCCTGCACTCGGTGTAGCGCATCGCCGCCGCCGGGTCATCACCGCGCGAGCCGAAGTTGCCCTGGCCGTCGACCAGCGGCATCCGCATCGACCACGGCTGGGCCATCCGGACCAGCGCGTCATAGATCGCGGAGTCACCGTGCGGGTGGTAGACGCCCATCACCTCGCCGACCACCCGGGCGCACTTGAAGTAGCCACGATCCGGCCGGAACCCGCCGTCGTACATCGCGTACAGGATGCGGACGTGCACCGGCTTCAGGCCGTCGCGCACGTCGGGCAGGGCGCGGCCGACGATGACCGACATCGCGTAGTCGATGTAGCTGCGCTGCATCTCTACCTGGATGTCGACCGGCTCGGTGCGGTCGTGACCCTCCGCTGGCGCGTCAGGCGTGCTCACGTCGGGCACCTTCCATCCCCTCTCTCAACCGCGCGGCATCCCGCGAACCGTGACCGCGAAGGGTCCGGCCCGGATGCGACGCGGATCTGACGAAATCGTGAAAGACCCGGTCAGATGTCCAGGAACCGAACGTCTTTCGCGTTACGCTGGATGAACGAGCGCCTGGCCTCCACGTCCTCGCCCATCAGCACGGTGAACAGTTCGTCGGCCTGCGCCGCGTCGTCCAGCGTGACCTGGAGCAGCACCCGCCTGGCCGGGTTCATCGTGGTCTCCCACAGTTCGCGGGCGTTCATCTCGCCGAGGCCCTTGAACCGCTGCACGCCATCGCGCGGCCGCGGGTCTTTCCGGCCGTCGGCGATGCCCGCCTCGATGACCGTGTCCCGCTCCTTGTCGGAGAAGGCGTACTCGGCTGCGGCACGCTCCCACTTGATCTTGTAGAGCGGCGGCTGGGCGAGGTACACATACCCGGCCTCGACCAGCGGCTTCATGAACCGGAACAGCAGTGTGAGCAGCAGCGTCCTGATGTGCTGGCCGTCCACGTCCGCGTCTGCCATCAGGATGATCTTGTGGTAGCGCAGCCTGGAGACGTCGAACTCGTCGTGGATGCCGGTGCCCAGGGCGGTGATCATCGCCTGGACCTCGTTGTTCTTCAGCACCCGGTCGATCCTGGCCTTCTCGACGTTCAGGATCTTGCCCCTGATCGGCAGGATGGCCTGGAACTTCGGGTCCCTGCCGCCCTTCGCGGAGCCGCCGGCCGAATCGCCCTCGACCACGTAGATCTCGCACTCCGCCGGGTTGCCGGACTGGCAGTCGGACAGCTTGCCGGGCAGCCCGGAGCCGCCCATCAGGTTCTTCCTGGTCAGATCACGGGCCTGGCGCGCGGCGATCCTGGCCCTGGCGGCCTGGGTGGCCTTGATGATGATGGCCTTGGCCTCGCCCGGATTGCGCTCGAACCAGTCCCGCAGATGGTCGTTGCAGGCCTTCTGCACGAACGACTTGGCCTCAGTGTTGCCGAGCTTGGTCTTGGTCTGCCCCTCGAACTGCGGCTCGGCGAGCTTGACGTGGATGATCGCGGTGAGGCCTTCCCGAACGTCCTCGCCGGTCAGGTTCTCGTCCTTCTCCCTGAGCAGCTTCTGCTCCCTGGCGTACCTGTTCACGATCGTGGTCAGCGCGGCACGGAATCCCTCTTCGTGGGTGCCGCCCTCGGCCGTATTGATGGTGTTCGCGAAGGTATGCACAGATTCGGCGTACGAACCGGTCCACTGCATGGCGATTTCAGCGGAGATGCCCGGCGCCTCGTCGCCGAACTCGATGACCGTCTCGTGCACCGGCTCCTTGGAAGCATTCAGGTAGCGCACGAAGTCGGCGATGCCGCCGTCATAGCAGTAGCTGACCACGCGCGGCTCGCCGTTGACGTGATCCGGCCGCTCGTCGGTCAAGATGATGGCCAGGCCGCGGTTGAGAAAGGCCATCTCCTGCAGCCGCCGGGACAGCGTCTCGAAGGACCAGACGGTCTCCTCGAAAATATCGTCGTCTGGCCAGAACGTGATCGTGGTGCCGGTCTCGTCCGTCGGCTCGCCCCTGGTCACTGGCCCTGCCGGCGCGCTGACCAGGTAGGACTGCCGCCACACGAAGCCGTCCTTGCGGATCTCGACGTCCAGCTTGGCCGACAGCGCGTTCACCACGGAAACTCCGACGCCGTGCAGGCCGCCGGAGACCGCATACGACTCGCCGTCGAACTTGCCGCCCGCGTGCAGCGTGGTCAACACCACTTCGACAGCCGGCCGGTGCTCCACCGGATGCTCGTCGACCGGGATGCCGCGACCGTTATCGACCACCCGGACGCCGCCGTCGGCCAGCAGCGTCACCTCGATGCGGTCGCAATAGCCCGCCAGTGCCTCGTCGACGGCATTGTCGACTACCTCGTAGACCAGGTGGTGCAGCCCGCGCTCGCCGGTAGAGCCGATGTACATTCCCGGGCGCTTGCGGACCGCCTCCAGACCTTCGAGGACCGTGATCGAGCGTGCGTCATACGACAAGGTGGAAGCTCCTCCTGGGACTGACCGGCACGGGGGCACCGCAGCCCCCGCCGCCTGCCCTGGTGCGCATGACCATTTTACCTGCGCGTACCGTCAGCATCAGCCGTACGTATCACGTGGGCCCCGGGCGCCGCGGACTCGCCACTGCCCGGCCTGCCTCGGCGCGGCCGGACCGCGCACTTTCACCCGTTTTACGGCGCCGTCGCCGAGTTCGGCGTTGAGCCTGCGGACGAGATGGGCGGCCAGCAGCCGAACCTGCGTCGCCCAGGCGGTCGAGTCTGCCGTCACGGTCAGCTCACCGTCGGCGAGGCCCTCGGGCCTGGTGTGCGCAGCCAGCTCGGGACCGACAATCTGCACCCATCGCCCGAAGACGGACCCGGTTGCCGCAGCCAGCCGCCAGCCCTGCTCGTGGATGAGCCCATCGATGGCCGAGTTAAGCGGCTGCGGGTCATCCCTGCGCGGCCGGCGGCGGTACCGCGGCGGCGCGGCGGCGCTGGCGGCCTGTTCCTGGCCTGCGGCGGCCGGCTGGGTCCAGGCGCCTCCTGCCGGGCCGCCGGACGCCCCGCCAGCGGATCTGCCGGAAGCCCCGCCAGGTGGGCTGCCAGGCGGCGCGGGATGGTTGCCTCTGGCCAGCGAGTCGGCCCTTGCGACGGCGAGCGCTTCGGCAGCCAGCCGCGCTCGCGCTGCGCCGTCGGGCCCGCGGGCCCGCCTCGGCGGCCGCTCGTCGTCGGGAAGGCCGGGCCGCGCCGCCCGCTGCTCGTCGTCAGGCACCCGTGACCGCCCCGCCCGCCACCGTAAATCGCGCGCCCGCCAGCCGGTCCGGGACGTCGGCGGTCACTGCCGCGGTGACGAGCACCTGCTCGGCGCCTGCCACCAGCCCGGCCAGCCGGTCTCTGCGCCCCTCATCGAGCTCGGCGAACACATCGTCAAGCAGCAGCACCGGATCCTCTCCTCCGGCTCTCAGCAGCTCATAGGACGCGAGCCGGAGCGCAAGCGCCAGCGACCACGACTCGCCGTGACTCGCATAACCACGCGCGGGCAGGTCGCCGATCCGCAGCTCAAGCTCGTCCCGGTGCGGGCCGACGAGGCAGACGCCGCGGTCGAGCTCGGAGCCGCGCACGCCGGCCAGGGCGGCACGCAGTTCCGCCGCCAGCTGCTCCCGGTCCACCGCAGCCCGGTCGTCCGCCTGATCAGCCGGTCCTACGCGGGCCGCTTGCCGGTCCGCCGTACGCGATGGGCCATCCTGAGCTGAAAGACCAGCATTAAACGGTTGCCGGTAGCTCATGCCGGTTTCCTTAGCTTCGCCGGACACCTGACCGTAAGCCGCGGCCACGAGCGGGCGGATCGCCGCGACGAGCTTCAGCCGGCCGGCCGTGAGTTCCGCGCCGGCCCGGACCAGTTGCTCGTCCCAGGCATCGAGCGCACTGGGCGCCGCACCGCCGCGGGCCCGTGCCGACTTCAGCAGCGCGGTACGCTGCCGCACCACCCGCTCGTAGTCGGCCCGCACGCCCGCGTACCGCGGCCTGGTCGCCACCAGCAGGTCATCGAGGTAACGCCGCCGCTGATCGGGGTCGCCCTTGACCATGGTGAGGTCTTCGGGCGCGAACAGCACGCAGCGCAGTGTCCCAAGCGCCGCACGCGGCCGCGGCACCGGCACCCTGTTCAGCCTGACCCGGTTGGCCTTACCCGGGTTGACCTCTATCTCGATCAGGCTGTCACGGGCCGCGGACGTCACCGCTGCCCGCAGGATGGCGCGGTCGGCGCCGCGGCGGACTAGCGGCCCGTCTGCCGCAACCCGGTGGCTGGCAAACGTCGCGGCGTAGGCGGCCGCCTCCACAAGGTTGGTCTTACCCTGGCCGTTTGCGCCGGTGAACGTGCTCACGCCGGAGGCCAGCAGCAGGTCGGCGGCCGCGTAACAGCGGAAATCGGTCAGCGCGAGCCGGGTCAGGTGCACGGCTGAGAGGCTACATCGCGCTGCCGTCGCCTGGTCCTTGCCGCCCCGTTTCCAGCTGGCCGGGTCTTTTCGCCTGGTTTCTGGCTAACCGGGTCTGATCGCCCGGTCCGCGGGGCCCGGCGGGCGTCGCCGGACGCTTGTTACCCGCCGAGGCGGATCGGCATCAGCAGGTACCGGTAGTCGGCATGGCCGTCCGGTCCTGGCTTGCCGGTGATCAGCGCGGGCTTGCCCGGCTGGGTGAACGAGAAGCGGACCGTGTCGGAGTCGAGCGCGGACAGCCCGTCGAGCAGGTACTGCGGGTTGAACGCGATCGAGAGGTCATCGCCCTCGTAGCCGGCCTCAAGGACCTCTTCCGCCTGCGCCTCATCGCCGGTGCCCGCTTCGAGGAGCAGCTGGCCGGCCGAGAACGCCAGCCGCACCGCCGTGTTCCGTTCGGCGACAAGCGCGACGCGCTTGACCGCTTCCGCGAGCACCGCGGTGGAAAGCTCGGCCGTCGAAGTCAGCTCGGTAGGCAGCAGCGCCTGGTAGCGCGGGAACTCGCCGCCAAGCAGCCGCGTCGTGGTGCGCCGCCCGGCCCCCTCGAAGCCGATCATGCCGTCACCGCCCGGCCCGTCATCCCCCGGGAGCGCCAGGGCGATCGACACCTCGGCGCCTGAGGTCAGCGAGCGGGCAGTCTCGGCCAGCGCCCGGGCCGGGACGAGCACCGCCGCTGACAGGTCGGGCCGCGCTGGTGACCACCGCAGCTCGCGGACCGCGAGCCGGTAGCGGTCGGTCGATATCAGGGTGAGCGTCTCGCCCTCGATCTCGATCCTTACCCCGGTCAGCGCAGGCAGCGTATCGTCACGGCCCGCGGCGGTCGCGGACTGGCTGACCGCCGAGGCGAACGCGTCGCTGCCCACCGATCCCGCCGCAGGCGGCATCTCGGGAAGTGCCGGGTACTCCTCCTCGGGCATCGTCAGCAAGGTGAACGTGGCGCTCCCGCAGGTGAGCACGGCGCGACCGGCATCGGAGGTGATGTGCACCGGCCGGGATGGCAGGCTTCGGCTGATCTCAGCAAGCAGCCTGCCCGAGACCAGCGCAGTGCCCGGCTCCTCGGTCGTTACGGGCACGGTGGCCTGCGCCGAGACGTCGTAATCGAAGCTGGACAAGGTGAGCTCGTCGCCAGCGTGCAAGCGCATTCCGGCAAGCACCGGGACGGTGGGACGGGCCGGGAGCGCGCGGGCGGTCCACGCCACGGCATCGGCCAGGACATCCCGGTCGAGTTGGATCTTCACAGGAAGCTGCCTCCCGTTCTGGCAGTCGTGCAAGTGAGCGGGCAGGCGGCCAGCGCCACCAGGCGCCTTGCCTGCTTGGTACTTGGTCTGGGAGTGAAATAGATAAAGGTAGTCGTCATAGGGTCGGTGGAACCTGGGGACATCCAGCGTCTGCCCAGGTGAGGGTTGCTGCGAACGTCCACAGGGGGTGTGGTCTGGCGCCCCGCCGCGGTGGTGCCGCTGTGGAACGCCGCCGCGGCCGCGGCGGTTGCCAGCTGTTTACCCCCCGGATGGCTGATGTTTTCCGCTGGCTGTCCCAAGCTCATCCACAGAGTTGTCCACAGCCTGTGTGCGCCGATTGTGGTGCGAGGCGCTGATATGGGAATCTTCACCCGGACAGCGCCTGCTGCTTGATCCGGTTGGTCAGCTCAGTGACCTGGTTATAGATTGACCGCCGCTCGGCCATCAACGACCTGATCTTCCGGTCCGCATGCATCACCGTGGTGTGGTCCCGGCCGCCGAATTGCTGCCCGATCTTCGGCAGCGACAGCTCGGTGAGCTCGCGGCACAGGTACATGGCGATCTGCCTGGCGGTAACCAGGACCCGGGACCTGGACGTCCCGCATAGATCGTCAATGGACAGCCCGAAATACGAGGCGGTCTGGCCCATGATCGTCGACGCGGTGATCTCCGGCCCCTGGGCCTCGGGTATCAGGTCCTTCAGCACGAACTCGGCCAGCTGGAGGTCGACGGACTGCCGGTTGAGGCTGGCGAAGGCGGTGACCCTGATGAGCGCGCCTTCGAGCTCGCGGATGTTGGTGGAGATCCGGCTCGCGATGTACTCGAGCGCCTCGGGCGGCGCGTTGAGCCGGTCCTGGACTGCCTTCTTCCGCAAGATGGCGATGCGGGTCTCGAGTTCGGGCGGCTGGACGTCGGTGAGCAGGCCCCATTCGAACCTGCTGCGCAGCCGGTCCTCCAATGTCACCAGCCGTTTCGGCGCGCGGTCGCTGGAGATGACGATCTGCTTACTGGCGTTGTGCAGCGTGTTGAACGTGTGGAAGAACTCCTCCTGGGTTCCTTCCTTGTTCTCCAGGAACTGGATGTCGTCGACGAGCAGCACGTCGACGTCCCGGTACCGGCGCCTGAAGCCGTCCTGCTTGCCGTCCCTGATCATGTTGATGAAGTCGTTCGTGAACTCTTCCGAGCTGACGTAGCGGACCTTAACGCCCTGGTAGAGGCTCTGGGCATAGTGGCCGATGGCATGCAGCAGGTGCGTCTTGCCAAGGCCGGAGTCACCGTAAACGAACAGCGGGTTGTATGCCTTGGCTGGTGCCTCGGCGACGGCGACCGCTGCCGCATGGGCAAACCTGTTGCTCGATCCGATAACGAATGTCTCGAAGGTGTACTTGGGGTTGAGGCGCGCCTGCGCGGGACGTGGTACGCCGTGGCCGCCCCGAGCCGGGCCGGTCGCCGGCGATGTCCCCCCGGTACCGGCCGTAGCTGGCTGGCCGCCGCCGGTGAGGCCGGATCCCCTGGGGAACCCGGAGCCCGGTCCGTCGGCGTGGACCGGCTCGGCCGGGTAAGGCTGCCGCTGCGGATAGGCCTGCTCGCCTGCGTAAGCCTGCGGCCCGGGAAAGGCCCCGCCGCCCGGCGGCCGCTGGTAGGGCTGGTCGTCGGGATAGGCCGGCCGTCCTGGATAGCGCTGCTGTCCTGGATAGCCTTGCTCGTCGGTGTATGGCGGCCTGCCAGAGACCTCTCGTCCGTCCGGGAACGCCTGCCCGTCGGGATACGGCCGCTCGTCCGGGAAAGCCTGGCCCTCCGGGAAAGCCTGGCCCTCCGGGTAGGCCCGGTTCTCCGGATAGGCCGACCTGCTACGGAAGGCTCCTCGGTCGGCGTAGGCATGCGCATGCCCGTCAGGAAACGCTCGTCCGCCGGCCCGGCCGGGCCGGTCGGCGCGTTCATGCCCGCTGGCCTCGCCGAAGGTGCGCGGCTGATCGTGGAGGTCGGTGGCCTCGAGCGCTGACCCGATCGTGCCGCCGTTCCCGTGCTCACCGGGCGGCCGGTCGGGCGGCCGATGTTCGCCGCCGCCGAACCCGGGTCCCATGCCCGCTCCCGCGGTGGGGTCGACGGTGACCGCGAGCTGGATGCTGCGACCGAGTTCCCTGGAGAGCGCATTGGTGATCAGCGAGCGGAGCCTGGTTTCGAGCTGTTCCTTGACGAATTCGTTCGGGGTAGCGATCAGGGCGGTATTCTCGACCAGGCCAAGCGGCCTCGTCAGCTGCAGCCAAGCACGCTGAGCTGGCTCGATATGCAAATCGGCGAGCTCATCGAGCGACCTGGCCCATACTTCCGCGAGGTCTGTTTCGCTCATCGGCCGTTCACCTCGCGCCCCCACATGTGATCAACAGGTTTTTCCACAGGTTGTGCACGTTGCAAGTTTCGTGCGGTGGCCGCTCATCTTGTGTCGTCGGGGCGCGGGAAGCCGACAATCATCTGACTCCGGATCCCCGCTCGCCGGACCGCTGTCCACAGCCTAGGGGTCGGGTTCGGCGCCCGTTCGGCAAACAGCAAGTGTCACCCGCGGTGACGGGGCGCACCGACTGCTAGTGCGCCGGTTTGACCGGCGGCTGCCCGGCCGCGTAACGTTCTGAGGTCCGGCCACACCCGGCGGCCATTCAGCGTGCTGTCAGACTCAGGTGTGGCGGCCTGACCTGTGCACCCGTACCTGGAGACCCCAGTGAGCAAGCGTACGTTCCAGCCGAACAACCGCCGCCGTGCCAAGACGCACGGGTTCCGGCTGCGCATGCGTACCCGGGCGGGGCGCGCGATACTCGCCGCGCGGCGCCGTAAGGGCCGCACGCGGGTCAGTGTCTGATCTGCGCGAGCGCCAGCGGCCATCGGTGAGCCACGATGCTTCCTGCCGCTTCCCGGATGCGGCGGCGCTCGGAGTTCTCGCGGGCCATGCGAGACGGCAGCCGTGCAGGAAGACCGTTGCTGTCCGGTCATCTGCTAGTCCGCGCCGATCACGATGAGCCGGCCAGGGTCGGCTTCGTGGTGAGCCGTGCCGTTGGCAACGCCGTCACGCGGAACCGGGTGCGCCGCCAGCTCCGCCATCTGGCCCGCCGGTCCCTGGGCTCGCTTCCTGAAGGTAGCCTGTTGGTGGTACGCGCCAATCCCCGGAGTGCGGCCGCACGCCAGGCGGATCTCGCCGCCGACCTCGACCTGGTAATCGAAGCGTTGCGTCGGCGGCAGAGTAAGGCGCTGCGGTGACCAGCAAGGCACAGCGACAGGCGGGGGCCCGGCCAGCAGCTGCGGCCCGGGTGCTTGTTGTCCTCTTGGCCGGATATCGGCGCTTCGTCAGCCCGCTGTTCCTGCCGCGGTGCCGGTTCTATCCGTCCTGCAGCGCCTACGCGCTAGAGGCGGTGCAGGTGCACGGCGCCCTGCGGGGATCCTGGCTGGCGGTGGCGCGGCTCGGCCGGTGCCACCCGTTCCATGCGGGCGGCATTGACCCGGTGCCGCGCCGCGCTGCCGGGTCCCCGGGCGCTGAGCCTCAGGAGAGCGAGCGGCTGTTGTCGATCAGATCGCAAGGGAGCTAGCTGGTGGGCATACTCAACCCGCTCTACGAGGCCGTCGCCTGGGTCTTCAAGCAGATCTGGACCGGCCTGAGCTCGGTCTTCGGCGCGAGCAGCGGCTGGACCTGGGCGCTGACGATCGTCTTCCTCGTGGTCCTGATGCGGCTGATCATGGTGCCGCTGTTCATCAAGCAGATGCACACGACGCGCGCGATGACGGCGCTCGCGCCGCAGATGACGGCGCTGCGCAAGAAGTACAAGAACGACAAGCAGGCGCTCAACCAGGAGATGATGAAGCTCTACCAGGAGGCGGGCGTTAACCCGCTGATGGGGTGCCTCCCGGTGGTCGCGCAGCTGCCCATGTTTTTCGCGCTGTTCAGCGTTCTGCGGGCGATCTCGGAGTGGAAGCCGGGCCAGCCGCCGAAGTACGGCATGACCGAAGAGATGATGGTAAGCGCCCAGCACGCCAAGATCCTCGGCGTGACCATATCGGACAAGTTCCTGTTCTCGCACGGGGTGCCGCTCGAGGCCAAGGCCGTGATCCTGATCACGGTCCTTGTCAGCATGACCACGACTTACCTGACCGTGCGGCAGAGCATGAAACGCGGCATGATGCCGGCGGCTACCCCCGACAACCCGATGGGGCAGTCGCAGAAGTTCATGGCCTACATCATGCCGCTGTTCGCGTTGTCCGGCTTGTACTGGCCGTTTGGCCTCGTGCTTTACTGGGTCACCACCAACCTGTGGACGCTGGGCCAGCAGTACGTGCTCTTCAAGAAGTACCCGCAGCCGCGGCTGGCAGGCGGCGGCACCGTCGCGACGGCCGGGGCGCCGGCCTTGCAGCCAGGTAAGCCAGGAACGTCGGCGCTGAGCCAGAATGGCTCCGGATCATCCAGCGGAGCACGGGGGCAGAAGGCGCTGCCTCCGGCGGCCAAGCCAGGTTCGGACGGCGCCAAGGCCGGCCCGGCCGGCGGCAAGCCGGGTGGCGGTCCAGGAGGCGCTCGTCCAGCCGCCCCGCGATCCGGGACGTCGGGAGCTGCCCCGCCCGCCGCGAACGGCGGCGGGATGCTGCGCAGGCTCGGGAAGGGCCGCCAGGAGCCTCCGCCTGAGCCCGAGGCTCCCGAGGTTAAGCTCGTCAGGCAACAGCCGCAGCGACAGTCCCGCAGTAAGCGCTCCGGCAAGCGGTAAAGCGGGACTAAGCCGGTCGGGCGGTCCCGGTTGCTGTCAGCACAACTCGACCCCGAACGTAGGAGGGCCAGGTCGTGAGCCAACGCGACAACGCGGTCGCTGAGCCGAGTGAATCGGCTAGGGACCAGGACGCCGGGGAGCGCGAGACGGGGGAACGCGACGCCGACGAGTTGACCGGCGCCGAGGTCGCATATTCCCCGGCCGGCGAGCCTGGTGGAGCGGCCGCCCCCGATCCCGCAGCCGCAGCGGCCGCGTCGGCCGAGACCGGCCCGGCCGGTTCGTCGGACACTTACCCCGTTCCGGCGCCCCTTGGGTCGGCCAGCGATGCCGGTACCGCCGTGGAACTGGGCGGCGAGGTCATCGACCGTGGCGACGGCGGGGCGGGCGGCGGGGACGACGACCTCGGCGGCGACGACCTCGATGAGGACGATGAGGACGGCGACCTCAGCGTGGCAGGCGCCCGCGCTGCGGCCGGTCCCCGTGCTGAGGAGGGCTCCGACGATGTCGCGGACCTTGAGCTCGAGGGCGAGATAGCGGCCGACTATGTTGAAGGGCTGCTCGATGTCGCGGATCTGGATGGCGACATCGACATGGACGTGGAGGGTGACCGGGCGCTGGTGTCCGTGGTCGGCGCCACCTTGGATGAGCTGGTCGGACCCAGAGGAGAGGTCCTTGAAGCTCTCCAGGAGCTGACCAGGCTGGCGGTGCACAGGCAGACCGGGGTCCGGACCAGGATCATGCTCGACGTCGGGGGGTACCGGCTGCGCCGCCGCGCCGAGCTCGCCGAAGCGGGCCGGGAGGCCGCTGAAGAGGTCAAGCAGACGGGCATGCCGAAGAAGATGTGGGCGATGAACCGGTTCGAGCGGAAGGTCGTTCACGACGCTGTCGCCGCGGCTGGGCTGCGCAGCGAATCCGAAGGCGATGAGCCCGACCGCAAGGTGGTCGTTCTTCCTGCAGATTGAACCGGTCGGCCCGATCCGCCTGGCACCGGAGCCACCGCAGCAAGCGCGGGAGATGTTCGGCCCGGCGATCGGCCTGGCCGAGCGCTACGCCGAGCTGCTGGCTGGCCCTGGCGTCGAGCGGGGCCTGATTGGCCCGGCGGAGACCGCGCGGTTGTGGGACAGGCACCTGATCAATTGCGCGGCTGTCGCTGATCTCGTGCCCCGGCCGTCGGCCCTTGTCGACCTTGGCTCGGGTGCCGGGTTGCCCGGCCTTGTGCTGGCGATGCTGCTTCCCGATGTTCAGGTCGTGCTGCTTGAACCCCTGGATCGGCGGGTCGCGTTCCTCGTGGATTGCGTGCGGGATCTTGATCTTCCCAATGTGACGGTGCACCGAGGCCGCGCTGAGGACGCGGTCGGCAAGATCGCGGCCGACGTGGTGACCGCTCGCGCGGTTGCTCCGCTCGACCGCCTTGCTGGCCTCGCTCTGGGCGTGGCGAGGCCAGGCGCTCTGATCCTGGCCATAAAGGGAGCGACTGCGGCGCAAGAGGTGGCTCGGGCTACGCCGGTGCTCCAGCGGCTTGGCGCGCGCGATCTGCGTGTAGTGCAGGTCGGCGGCGGCGAGAGTCCCGCCGCGACCGTGGTCCGGTTTACCGCGGGAGTGCCTAGCCGCTCGCGCGGGAGTGCCTAGCCGCTCGCGCGGGAGAGTAATGGCTGACTCGTCGCTTGCGGCCCGGTTAACTTAGCGGTGACAGGACTACGGTGAGCCTGGCCCGCTGATTGCTGCGGCGGTTGGCGCGGCCGGGTCGCTACCGCGGAAACGGCAGCAACCTGGTGTCATCCGCCGGGTTACGGCTCCGTGCCGCCCGGCCCATGAAGGTGGGTCGCGGTGGTGCCCGGCCTGGTCGCAGCGGAACTGGATGGATAACCGTCCGGTGCCGGGGCGTCGGGAGGAGAAGGCGTGATGATGGGCTCCGCGCACGGCCTGGGCTGGCCGGAGCTGACAGGGAAGCGCGCTCCTTGGCGGGCTCGTCCGCATTCGGCTGAGCGCCCGCCAGATCGCCCTCCCGGTGGCGCGAACGTGGCCTCAGGTGACCGCCCGCGACCGGCGCCGGCCACCAGGTGGGATCCGGGCCCGGCCGAGCTGCTGCGCTCAGGCGGATTGGGGTGGCCCGGCGGGCTGGGGCCCGGGGGGCTAAGGCCCGGCGGGCTGGGGTGGCCCGGCGGGCTGGGGTGGCCCGGCGGGCTGGGGGCCACAGCAGGGCAGCCGGCCGTGGGCGGCGGGCCGGGCGGTCAGATGCCCGGCGAGATGCTGGACGATCGGGTCGGTAGTGACATGCCACCCGATGAAATGGGGGGCAGCCCGTCCGAATGGGCTCGCGGAAGCGGGCCACGTGATGAAGTGTCCCGGAGCGGTTCGCACGTTTCAGGCCGGCCAGGCGATTATCCTGGCCGGCTGGACGACCGGGCGCGGGTTCCGCGGCAACGGCCGGCGCACGAGACGGGGACGGTTTCACGTGGAACCGGCGCGCGAGGCGGGGGCGGCACGGCCGGCTGGCCGGATTACGAGACGGAGCAGGAGAGCGAGACGGAAATGGCCGAAGATCGTGCGTGGATGAACGCCGATCAGCAAATGCCGGGCGGCGGGCGGACCACTGATGCCATCCGGATGGATGCCGCCGGGATGAGGACTCCGCCCGTGCGGGCGCGCCACGCTGGACCGGGTGCAGACCTTGGCAGTCGTGACGCCGGCGTGGCGGACGCTGGCGTCACGGGAGTCGCGCTCGACACGCCTATCGCGCGCGCCGCCCGGGCAGCGCTGACAGCGCGCGCCGGGGGCCCGGCCTGGCCGCGCCCTGGCTCCTGCCGGGTCATCACTGTCGCGAACCAGAAGGGCGGCGTGGGAAAGACGACGACAGCGGTGAACCTGGCCGCCGGCCTGGCGCTGCACGGAGCCCGGGTACTCGTAGTGGATCTTGACCCGCAGGGCAATGCCTCGACCGCCCTGGACGTCGATCACCACGCTGGAGTCTCGTCCATTTACAACGTCCTGGTGGATGCGCAGCCGCTTGCGTCGATCATCCAGCCGGTTGTCGGTATCCCGCAGCTCTATTGCGCCCCTGCCACGATTGACCTCGCGGGGGCGGAGATAGAGCTGGTGCCGCTGGTCGCCCGTGAGTCCCGGCTTGCCAGGGCGCTGGCCGGGTACAACGCATCGGGCCTGGATTACATCTTCATCGACTGCCCGCCCTCCCTGGGCCTGCTCACCCTCAACGCCCTGGTGGCGGCGCCGGAGGTGCTGATCCCGATTCAGTGCGAGTACTACGCGCTGGAAGGGCTCGAGCAGCTGCTCCGCACCGTGGAACTGGTCAAGAGCCACCTGAATCCTGGCCTCATGGTCAGCACGATCGTCCTGACCATGTTCGACGGGCGCACCCGCCTGGCCTCGCAGGTAGCGGACGAGGTCCGCGAACATTTCGGCGGCATCGTGCTCGGATCGGTCATCCCGCGCAGCGTCCGGGTCTCAGAGGCGCCCAGCTACGGCCAGTCGGTGATGACCTACGATCCAGGCTCGAGCGGCGCGGTCGCGTACATGGAGGCAGCCAGGGAGATGGCGCACCGGAACGCCAGGTCGGGCCGGATCGGCTGAAACGTCCGGGCGAGCCCCTGTTATCGTCCAAATTTATATTTGATTTACTACCTCTCACGTGGACATTTACAATGACGTAGGGTAGCTGGCCCGCTCAATTGGATAGGGTCGGAATCCGGGTAGGTGCCTGGGCCGCGCAGTCGGCTTCGCACAATGGCTATCCCTGGGAGAATGAGTCTCCGCTGGCGGTCCCGAGCCAGGGCTGGAGCGCAGAGCAAGGAGAGGCGATGCCTCAGCAGAAGCGGGGCCTGGGCAAGGGCCTGGGTGCGCTCATCCCGTCGGCTCCGGCCGCGCCGTCCGGCCCGGCTGGTCTGGCTGCTCTGACCGAGCCGGCTGGTCTGGCCGCGCCGTCCGGCCCGGCTGGTCTGGCCGCTTTGACCGAGCCGGCTGGTTATGACGCTGCCCAGCGCGAGACCGCGGCCCAGGAGCCGTCCGGGCCGGGCCCAGGCGCGTACTTCGATGAGATCGCGGTCGGCTTGCTCACCCCGAACCCGCGCCAGCCGCGCCAGGTTTTCGACGAGGAGACCCTGGAGGAGCTGGCCGCCTCGATCCGCGCGGTCGGCCTGCTGCAGCCGGTCGTCGTCCGCGTGACGGAGCCCGGTCACTACGAGATCGTGATGGGCGAACGGCGGTGGCGGGCCAGCTGGCCGGCCTGGAGCTGATTCCCGCGATCGTGCGGGAGACCTCCGATGACGATCTGCTGCGGGATGCGCTGATCGAGAACTTGCACCGGGAACAGCTCAACCCGCTGGAGGAGGCGGCCGCCTATCAGCAGCTGCTCGACGACTTCTCCGCCACCCACGATGAGCTCGCCCGGCGGGTCGGGCGCTCCCGGCCGCACATCTCGAATACCATCCGGCTGCTCAACCTGCCGGCGGCGGTGCAGAAGCGGGTAGCCGCCGGGGTTCTCAGCGCCGGACACGCCAGGGCGCTGCTCTCCGTTGCTGAGGTAGCCGCGCAGGAGCAGCTGGCGCACCGCATTGTCGCTGAGGGGCTTTCCGTCCGGGCAGTCGAGGAGATCGTCGCGCTCGGCGCCCAGCCTGCCAAGCCCTCGCGCCGCCCAGCGCCGAGACAGCCTGTTGCCCCGGCCCTGAAGGACCTTGCCGACCGGCTGTCGGACGAATTCGAGACCCGGGTCAAGGTCGAGCTGGGTCAGCGCAAGGGAAAGATAGTCGTTGAGTTCGCGTCGCTTGCGGACCTCGAACGGATCGTCACGGCGATGTCACCCGGCTGGGCTCAGGCGCGAAGCGCCTCGAGCGTGCCAGCCCAGCTGGCCGCCGGCGAGTGAGGCGAGCCCGGGCGCCGTTTCACGTGAAACTGTCGCGGTGGCCTGGTTCATCGCGGCCGGAGGCGTCGGCGGCCCAGCCATGTCATCCGCGCGTCCGGCAGCTATCGGCCGGGACGGGCGCTTCCGGCGAAACCTAGGTACGATGTCCCCAGGGCCGGACCATTAGCACGCCTTACGGACGGCGGCCATCTTCCTGGCCGGCCTGGCAGGAACGTAGCCGTAGCGATCTCAGAGGTGCCAGTTGTCGCGCCGTCTTGCGAACATCACGCTGGACAATCTTGATGACCTGCCGTCCCGATGCCGCCGCTGCATCTTCTGGGAACTTGATCCAGTCGGCTTTGCCCGTGCGCATGAGGAAGGCGATCCGGCGCTGGAGAAGGAGGCCTGGATCTCGTCGGTCCTGCTCGAATGGGGAAGTTGCGGCAAGGTCGCGTATGTCGATGGCGTCCCGGCGGGCTACATGCTGTACGCGCCGCCCCACCTCGTGCCCAGGTCGGTTGCGTTCCCCACCAGCCCGGTCAGTGCGGATGCGGTGCTGCTCATGACGGCCCATGTCCTCGGTGAGTTCGCCGGCGGCGGCCTGGGGCGGATGCTCGTTCAGGGGGCCGCGAAGGACATGACGAGGCGCGGGGTCAAAGCCATCGAGGCATTCGGCGACCTGAAATGGAACGGCCCGTCGTGCGTTGTCCCCGCGGACTACCTGCTGGCGGTCGGATTCAAGACCGTTCGCCAGCACATACGCTTCCCCCGGCTCAGGCTGGAACTCAAGACCACGCTCTCCTGGCGCGAGGACGTGGAAGTCGCGCTCGAGCGCTTGCTCGGCTCGATGACCCCTGAGCGTGCCCTGCGCCTGGCCTAGGAACCGCGGCACCATCCGCCTGGCCGCGCCATCCGCCTCGCGGCGCAAGCGGGAAGCGCCTGCCAGGTCAGCCCCCGCAGGCTTGCGGGATCAGATCGGGATCAGATGAAGTCGGCGAGTTCACGAAGCAGCGCCGACTTAGGCCGGGCCCCGACTATTTCCTTGACAACCTCGCCGCCTTTGAACACGCCAAGAGTGGGGATGTTCATGATGCTGTACCGCTGCGTTACGACGGGATTCTCGTCCACGTTGAGCTTGACGACCTCGATCTTGTCGCCGTGCTCTCCGGCGATCTCCTCGAGCACCGGGGCAACCTGACGGCAAGGACCGCACCATTCCGCCCAATAGTCCACGACGACCGGCTTATCGCTCTTCAGCACGTCGGCCTCAAAGGTCGCGTCGGTGACGATCTTTGTTCCACCCATAGCGGGGACTTCCTCTCCGTTGTGCCAGCCTTATGGCCCGATATGCGGTTCTGTAAACAAGCAGCAAGCCCGTCAGGCCTGCTCCTCAGGACTCGTGGTCGGCCAGCCAGCGCTCCGCGTCCAGGGCCGCGGCACAACCGGTACCAGCGGCCGTGACAGCCTGCCGATAGGTACGGTCCACCACGTCGCCGGCCGCGAAGACTCCGTCAACCGCGGTCCGCGTGGATTGCTGCTCGACGAGCAGGTACCCGTCCGGGTCGGCGGCGAGCTGTCCCGTGAACAGTTCACTGCGCGGGTCATGGCCGATAGCCACGAACAAGCCGGTGACGGCGAGCGTGCTCGTCTCGCCGGCCTTGACGTTACGGAGCGTCACTCCGCTCACCCGGTCCTCACCGAGCACTTCGGCAACCTCGCTGTCCCAGGCAAAACGGACCTTCTGATTCGCCATGGCGCGGTCCTGCATGATCTTGGAAGCGCGCAGCGCATCCCGGCGGTGAATTACCGTAACGGAGCGAGCGAACCTGGTCAGGAACGTCGCCTCCTCTATCGCCGAGTCACCACCGCCGACCACGGCGATGTCCTGATCGCGGAAGAAGAAGCCGTCACAGGTCGCGCACCAGGACACGCCATGCCCGGAAAGCCGCTTCTCGCCAGGCACGCCAAGCTCGCGGTAGCCCGAGCCAGTGGCGATGATCACGGTCTTGGCCAGGTGCGTGTCACTGCCGGCCCTGATCACCTTCGGCGTCCTGGCCAGGTCAACCTCTGTGACGTCCTCAGCGATGAGTTCAGCACCGAACCGCTCGGCCTGCTTGCGGAACGCGTCCATCAGATCCGGGCCGAGCACGCCGTCGGGGAACCCGGGAAAGTTCTCCACATCGGTGGTGTTCATCAGCGCACCGCCCGCGGTAACCGAGCCTTCGAAGACCAGCGGGTTCAGCCTGGCCCGCGCCGCGTACAGCGCTGCCGTATAACCGGCAGGCCCGGACCCGATGATGATGACATCCCGAATCTCGGTCACTGGATTGCCTTTCGCTCAGGTGCACCGGCGTCAACCGATCCTAGGGCCCGGAGATTCCCGCGGCAGGCGGGTCAGCCGCTTGCCGGGAGCGTGGCGGTCTTGAGCACATCACTGTCCGCTGCCGAGCAGCCCGCCCCTACCACCCAGACCTGTCGCGGGCTCTGGCTGGTAGGTGCCGTCACGATCACGGCGGCAGGCGCGGACTGGTAGCTCGCGAGGTCGACGAGCAGTACACGGGCGCCTGCCGAGACCCGGGAGACGCATCCTTCGAGGGCGCCGACACTGAAGCTGCCGATCCGCGATGACCGGCCGCTGCTCGCGTTAGTGCCGAGATCCGGCCGCGCCAGCGGGGCGGCAGTACCCGGTCCGGCCGAGGTTGGTGACGGTGCGCGAGAGTCGGCCAGCGTCGTCTTGACCTGCGCCGCGAGCTTGGCCGGTAGGTAGTTCTTGCCGGTCGCCACCGGGCTGAACTCAGCCGCCTTGCCAGCCCGCCGATACTCAAGCTGCGGACCCGCCCCCTGCAGCGCCGGGGCGGTCGGCACGTTGGCACCGGCATTGGCAGCGGCACGATGCGCGGCGCCCGCTGGCGCTGCTGCGGAGCTAGCGCTGTTGCCCCCGCTGCCCTGGCCAGCGACGATCAGGTACGTGCCGCCTCCGGCAACGACCACAGCCGCGGCGGCGGCTGCCCATCCGGCCGCCTGCGCTGACATCCCGGGTACCCGTGGCCAGGACCATCCGGCGGCCTTCCGCTCCGGCTGCGCGCTGTCCGGCCCGGCACCGTGGCTGGCCCGCCTGGCCGACTCCGTGACCAGCGCTGCCTGGATCCTGGCGGTGAGATGTTCGGGCATCGGCGGTGCCTCGGTGCTGGCTAGCAGAGCAGGCACCCGAGCGAGATCCTCGCGCACGCCGGCACAGCGGCGGCACCCGGCCAAGTGGGAGCTGACCCGCGCGGCCTTGCGCGCGCTGACGTCACCCTCGCTGAATCTGGCGATCTCCGCAGCGCTGACGTGCCGCTTGATCACGACGGATCACCCCCTTCCCGTCCAGGTAGGACGTTCTCGGCAGCTGATCGGTTCCGCCGGGGCCGGCCAGCGGCATGGCTGGGGGACCCGCCCGCGGCCTTCCGAAGGTGCGCCAGGCGGGGCAGCAGCCTGGTCCGTCCGCGCGCGCAACGGCTCTTCACGGTGCCCTGGGACACGCCAAGGATCTCCGCCGCGTCTGCCACTGAATAGCCGAGCATGTCCACGAGCACCAGTGCGGCCTGCTGGCCGTGCGGCAGCTTGCGCAGCTCGGCGGTTACGTCAAGCGAGGTATCGCTGGCGGAGGAAGGGTCAGGGTGGGGGCGTCCCGCCGGGAGACCGTCAAGGACGCGCTCATCGGGTGCGCTGGTCACCGGACGGGCTGCCCTGCGTCGCAGCCGGTCCACGCTGGCGTTGATCACGATCCGGTGCAGCCAGGTGGTGACGGCGGAATCGCCGCGGAAGCTCCCGGCCCGGCGGAACGCCGAGATCATCGCGTCCTGCAGCGCGTCCGCGGCCTCCTCAGGATCGCCCAGGGTCCGGACCGCTACTGCCCATAGCCGGTCACGATGACGGCGGAAAAGCTCTCCGAAGGCCTCTGGGTCACCGTCAATGTGCCTGTGCAGTAGTTCCGCGTCGGTCGGCTGCACGTCCGCGGGCTCGCCTGGCTCGGGCAGCGGCCCACGGTCGGCGGGCATGCCCGGCTCGTGATGCTCCGTGGCTGTCCTCCCGTCAGGCTCCGCGCGGGCGGCGCGGCCCAGTGCCCGGCCAAACGCCAGCCGGGCTCCCTGGCCCGCCCGCCGATGCTGCGCCACCGCGCACGCCTAAACGGGCCACCGGGTATCAGCCCGAGCCCCGCAGGACGATATTGAAGATCTCCGCCATGTAATGGCCCTGGCTGGGCGGCAGCCTGGTGAACCAGATCAGCACGTACCGGCCGGTCGCCGCGCTGTGCACCGGGAATGTCCGCAAGCCGCCCACGTCGGCGGCCTTGGCTACGGTGGTCATGTCCTGGACTGTCGCCGGGTCACGGGTATCGGTGTTCCCGATCTCGATCCGCACGTTTGCGCCAGCAGCCGGGCCGAACTGGACCTGCAGCGAGGCCAGCCGGACCGGCTTGCCCATGTCCAGCATGAGGCCGCTGCCCGGCTTGAGCCTGCCGAACACCGGGCTGAAATAGTACTGGGAAGTCCAGGCGGTGGCCGGATTGCCGTCGATCGCACCGGGGGCGGACTGACTGTTCTCGTCCCCGGTGTCCGCGAGGTTGTAGGCATCGAAGCCGCTGGCGCTCAGCGGGGTGAGCAACGCAGCCGCGGGGCTGGCTGGTCTGGTCGTCCCGTTGGTCGTCTGGCTCGCGGCGGCAGGGGCCGGATGCTTCCTGAGCTGAAACGCCGCCGCCACGACCCCCACCATGACCAACAGCACAAGCACGGCCACCGCGCCTGCCCTGATCCGTACTCCGGCCAGGCGCTCGCCGCCGTCGGCCCTGGACGGCCGCGACCCCTGCGCCGGGCGGTCCTGCTGGCCAGGCCAGTACTGGTCCTGGGCGACCTTGCGACGGCTCTCGCGCGGTGCAGCGGGCCTGGCCGGTGGCGCCGGGAGAAGCTGGGGCAGCGGAGCGGGCGGGATCGCCGCTGACAGGGCCGAGGCCAGCTGGGCTGGTGTCGTCAGCGGCTGGCCATTATTACGGCCGCGCAGCATCAGGGCCCGGCAGGTGACGTCGTCAAGCGCGGCGGGCACCCCGGCCCGTACCTGCCTGGGGCTGCGCGGCCGCCCGTCGGCCACGGGCGCCGACGGCAGGGCCGGGTAGTCAGGACCCGGCCAGTGCCCGGTAAGTGCGGCGTACAGCAGCCTGCCAAGCCCGCGGGTATCGGCCAGCGCCGGGTCTTCCGCGGTCGTGCCCGCAAGGGCTGCGCCGATGCCAAGCCCGACGACCTTGACGCCACCACCGGAGGTCCAGCGCAGCGACTCTGGAGTGAGGCAAAGGTGAGCGAGGCCGGCGGCGTGCGCGATGGACAGCGCTCCGGCGGCTTCCGCCACGATCAGGGCACCGCGTCGCGGGTCGAGCGGGCCTGCTGTCAGCAGATCATCAAGCGTGTCTCCGACGGCCCACTCCATCACGATGTAGGCGCGGTCCCAGTCATCCTCGACGTCGAACACCTGCGCGAGCCTGGCATCGTTCAGCCGGCTCGCGGCGCGCGCAGCGGTGACGACCTCCCGGATCCGCGGGAAGCCAGGGGCGAGGGTGAAAACCGTGACTGCCCGGGCAAGAATCTCATCGATTGCCTTCCAGGCAGCCCAGCCGGCAGCTGCGGCGACCCGGTCCTCAAGCCGGTACCGCCCGCCTAGGCGGGTACCCGGTTCAGAGGTATACGTGCTCATAGGCCTTGTTCAGGAGCGGGCAGCTCTCCACTCTCCCCTCCGGCCCCGTATGTCATCTACAGCGTGCGACTACACCATCATGCTGCACAACATGCTAGGCCGCGCATGCTGCCCCCGAGAGAGGCGAGCCCGCCCCAATGCAAACCGTTACCACCAAGAGATAATGCCGGCCCGCTTTGCGCACGTTGTGCGCGACCGCCGGGCCGCGGCGTGGTGACAGCGTCAGCGCCGGATCCGGGCGGTCAGGCTGCTGGTCAGGCCGCTGACCTCAGCGACCTGGAGGGCCTTGGCGAACAGCACGTAGAGGAGCACTGCGCCGCTGCCCGCCAGCACGACGATGATCATCGCGGCGATCGTCCCGCCGGTCACGACCGCGTTGACCATGACTGATACGGCAACGGCGAAGATCACGGCGGGAATCGTCGCGATGTGCATCCGGATCAGGCTGCTGGCAATGGCCGGCCCGTCGAGACCGCCGATGCGCCGGCTGAGCACCCACCATGCCGCGACGGTACCGACCAGGTTCGCGAGCCCGAACCCGGCACCGAGGCCGGCGACGACCAGCCGGGCTGGCAAGATCTCCAGCGCCGCCAGGTTCGCTGCGATGTTCACTGCCATGGCGCCGACGCCAATGATGGCGGGAGTCCGGCTGTCGTGCAGCGCGTAGAAGACCCGAAGGAGCAGCTGGAAGAGCATGTAAGGGAGCAGGCCGAGGGAGAACACCGCGAAGACCTCACCCAGATAGCGGGCGTCGGCCGGCGAGGTGCTGCCATATCCGAACAGGGCTACGGCAAGGGGTGCCCCCAGAACCGCCAGAACGAAGGCCGCCGGCACCACGATGACGGAGGCGAGCCGGGCCGCCGTCGAGAAATCGCCCGACACGAGCCGGTACCTGCGCTCGGCCGCGTGCGCGCTCATCCTGGGCAGCATGGCGGTGATCACCGAGATGCCGACGATCGCATACGGCAGCTGGAACAGCTGCCAGGCGTTGCTGTAGGCCGAGATCCCGGCGCCCGCGCCCGCCTGCGAGACCCGTGAGCCAGCGGCATTGGCCACCACGGTGGTCACCAGGAATGACACCTGGGTGGTGACCACGTAGCCGAACATCCAGCCGCCCATCCGGCCGATCTCGCCGACTTCCGACCGCCTGAAGTCGAACCTCGGGTGCCAGCGGAAACCCACGCGGCGCAGCGAGGGCACGAGCGCGGCGGTCTGCGCGACGATGCCGAGCGTGGTGCCGAGCCCGAGCAGCTGGATCTCGCCAGGCGTGATGCTGGCCGGGGTCTGGTTCAGGCCCGCTACGGCCATGAAGGCCAGCCCGACCAGGATCACGACCACGTTGTTGACCACCGGCGTCCACATGGGCGCGCCGAACCGGCCGCGCGCGTTCAGGATCGCGCCGGCCAGCGAGCAGACACCGTAGAAGAAGATCTGCGGAATGAAGAAGTAGGCGAAGATGATCGTGAGGTGATGGGTGGCGGCATTGTTGATGTGCAGCGCGTACAGGTCGGCGAGCGGCTCTGCGGCAAGGGTCGCCACCACCGTGATCGCGCCGAGCGCCAGCACGCCGAGGGTGAATATCCGCTGGTCGTAGGCCTCGCCACGGTCGCCATCCCGCTTGGCCGCGCTCACCAGCAACGGCACCACCACGCTGGTGAGGATGCCGCCGAGCATCAGGTTGTACACCGCGTTGGGCAGCGTGTTGGCGATGTTGTAGGCGTTGCCGAGGTCGTGGGTGCCGATCGCGTAGATCAGTACGGCGGTGCGCAGGAATCCGGTGACCCGGGAGGCGATGGTGCCGACCGCCATGATGCCGCTGGAGCGGACCAGGCTGGCGTCGTCCGCGGTCGGAGGGCTGGCCTCGGCGTCGGTGAGCGCGTCCACACGGACGTCATCCGGGACGGGACCGACCTCAGTCGCAGTCGGCCCGGCCTGGGGTCCGGGCGTACTCATCGGCATCCTCCGGGGCATCGGCATCGGCTGCGCCGCGGGTTTCGGTACGGCCAGACTCGACGTTATCGGCTTTTCGCGGCTGGCCGGCCTGCTCAGGTGACGCGGCGTGTTGGCGTGGCGAGGCGGCCTGCTCGCGTGGCGAGGCGCCCTCGCGCGCTGGGCTGGCCTGGGCTTCCCTTGCGGTGCGCCCGCGCCGGATGGCCCGGGTCGCAGAGGTGAGCATGAACACTCCGAGGGCGGCAGCGATGATCACCAGCGCCAGGGTGCCATAGTGGGTCGCCTGCACGGTCATGGTCACCGGCCGGCCGGGCAGCGGTACGCCGCCCGGCGTGCGCAGGCTCAGGTGCAGCGTGGTCGAGCCGATGGCAGCCGAGCTCACCGCGAGCTTGATCGTCACCACCGTGTCGGCCGCTACTCGCAGGACGCCAGGCGCATCCCGGACTGACAGCCTCCCGTCACGCGGCACGCTCACCTGCAGCCGCACGAGTACCGGGTAACGCAGCCGGTTGGAGATGGACACCGGCACCGAGCCTTTGAGACCGCCAAGCGTGACCCGGCCCGGAGTGACCAGCGTCAGCGCGCTGTCCTGATCAGATAGATACGACGAGATCGCGTCGATCAGCTCGTCGCCTGTCCGGCTCGCCGCGCCGTGGCCTCGCCATGCGGCGGATTCGGCACTGGCAAGCGCGGCGTCCAGGGTGGGATCTGGCCGTACCAGGATGCTCTGCAGAAGCTGAATGCTCTGGCCCAGCTGGCGTACCCGGCGCAGAAAGCCTGGCCTGAGCCCGGACCTGATCGCCGATGCGGGCACCGCAAGCCGGTGGCTGACCTGGCCAGGCGCGGAGTTGGCAGCCGCCAGCTGGGCGATGCCGACCGGATGTAGCCAGGGCGCGCCGGCCGTCTCGGCAAGCAGCTCCATGGCCAGGCTGGCTGGCGGATCCCAGCGGCTTGGCGGGGCAATGACAATCGACCGGGCGAGGCTGGGCGCCTCGGCGGCGATCATCGCGGTTTCGGCGAGGTAATACTGCCTGACGGCGAGGGCGGCCCCTGGGGAGGCCGGCGCGGAACCGGCAGATCCGAGGATCGTCGTCATCGTGTGGTCGCTCAGCAAGACGTGCAGGTCGGGACCTTCCCCGTCCGGCGTGGTCGTCTGCGCGCTCGGGGTCGGGGGCCAGCTGCCCAGCGGCAGCATGGTCGGGCTGTCCAGGATCACCGAGCTGATCCCGTCGACGCCCGCGAGGCTCTGCAGGGTCGTGTAGTCGGCGATTCCGCTGGGCGGCCAGGACATGCCATTCAGCAGATCGGAGTCATCTTTCGGTGCTGCCCGTCCGGGCCGGAAATCGCGGCCCAGTATCTGTCCGGCCACCGACCTGCCGTCGGTGAACGCCCTGGTCAGATCACTATTCAGGCCGCGGTGGACCAGCGCGACGGCATCCACGTCGGCGTACGGGAGAACGAATACCGGCTGCCCGGACGTCGCCGACTTAAGCCTGGCCAGCCAGCTACTCGCCACCGGGCTGGCCGGCTTGGTCGCGCCGGTGCACTGGCCGTTCACGCTGACCAGGTACTGACTGGTCATGGTCTGCGCATTGGCCAGCAATGCCGGATCGACCGCCCAGGTCAGGTGCGCCTTCGCGGCGTAGGCCGCGCCGGCTGCCAGCAGCCCGGACAGCCTGCCGCCGCTGGCCAGGCTGCTGGCCAGGCCGTTGTTGACCAGACCGCCAGGACAGGCGGCCTGACGCGGCTGGTCCACGAGCGGCCAGACCCAGGCGATCGGCAGCGGGTCCAGAGTCCCCTTGCCCGGCCAGTACGGCAGGAACGTGCGGCTGGCGTCCAGCGTGGCCCCGATGGAACTCAGCGCCTCGGCTTCCAGCGGGTAAACGCCAAAGCTGGTTATCCGGATCCGCCTGACCGGCAGCCGGATCGACCAGCTTGCAGTGGCCCCGGGCGCTAGCGGGTGCCGGATGGGCGCGGCGGCCCCTGGCACCCCCGCGGTCGGGACGCTGGAGCCGCCCGCCGCGTAGGCCTGCAAGGCGTCCCGGCTGGGAAAGGCCTGATCGGCGGAACTGAGCTGGATCAACAGGCCCCGGACCGGGACCGCGGAGGCGTTCGTCACCGTTCCGCGGACGGTGACGGTCTGGCCAGGCGACGCGTAGCCGGGGCTCACCGAGCTGATCACCACGGAGACTGGCGGCGTTCCGACAGGCTGCGCCCCCGTCGCTGAGCTGGCCGCGGTCGCTGAGCTGGCCGCGGTCGCTGTGCTGGCCGCGGCGGCAGGCGGGGCGAGGGCCGCCAGCGGGATCGCCGCCGAAAGACAGCCCGCGGCGCACGCCGCCAGGGCGGCGCGGGCCAGCCGCACCGGTGCGCGGCTCCGGCGGCGGCTGGCACGGTGCGGCGGCGGCATGGCGGAAATGCTATTGCCGCCGGCCGGCGGCGGTGGCCCAGCTGGCCAGGGCGGGGCCCGGCGGCCGGACCCCGCAGTGCCTGAGAGTGTCCTGCATCGGCTCCCTCCGGGCTACCCGGGTTTCCCAAGCTTACGTGCAGCACCTACCCTCAATGCCCGTGCCGGATTCAACGCCGCTCAACCCGCGGCAGCAAACGGCCGCGGCTACTCTGCTCGCTGTGGCTTCACCGCTCGCCGACGAGCTTGGCGAGATTTTTGCCAAGCATGGTCATGAGCTCGCGCTCGTTGGCGGCTCGGTCAGGGACGCCTTCCTTGGCCGCCGCTCAGGTGACATCGACCTTGCGACCGACGCACCGCCCCGGCGCATCATCGAGATCACCGAGGGCTGGCCGGACCAGCTGTGGACCATCGGCATCGACTTCGGCACCGTCGGGATGCGCAAGGGCAGCGCGATCTTCGAGATCACGACTTACCGGAGCGAGCGGTACGCGCGCAAGTCACGCAAGCCAGAGGTCAGCTACGGGACGTCGCTGGAGGATGACCTGTCACGCCGCGATTTCACGGTGAACGCGATGGCCGCGCGGCTGCCCGGATACGGGCTCGTCGATCCGTTCGGCGGCCTGCCTGACCTGAAGAACAAGGTCCTGCGTACGCCTGGCAGGCCGGAGGACTCGCTCAACGATGACCCGCTGCGGATCCTGCGCGCCGCCAGGTTCACCGCTCAGCTTGGCTTCGCCGTCACTCCCGAGCTGAGCGCGGCCATGACCCGACTGGCCCCGAAACTGGCCGCGTCCCAGAAGATCGTGTCAGCTGAGCGGATCTCGGCAGAGCTGGCCAAGCTCATGCTGGCGCCTGCCCCTCAGGGGCCGTCCCGTGGCATCGCCTTGCTGGTGGACACCCGCGTCGCCGAGCAGATCCTTCCCGAGGTTCCCAAGCTGCGCCTGGAGCGGGACGAGCATTTCAGGCACAAGGACGTCTACCAGCATTCGCTGACCGTCCTCGAGCAAGCCATCGCCCTGGAACCACGCTATGACCTGCAGCCCGACCTGGTCCTCCGGCTTGCCGCGCTCCTGCATGACATAGGCAAGCCGCAGACGCGCTCCAGGCTGCCTGGCGGCCGGGTTGCGTTCCATCATCACGAGGTCGTCGGAGCCAAGCTGGCCGCCAAGCGGCTGTCGGCAATGCGCTTCCCGGCAGAAGTCGTGGCTGACGTGTCGCGTCTCGTCGAGTTGCACCTGAGGTTCCATGGCTTCGGCACCGGCGAATGGACGGATTCAGCTGTCCGCCGCTACGTCCGGGACGCAGGCCCGCTGCTGACCCGGCTGCACGCCCTGACCAGGGCCGACTGCACCACCAGAAATCAGGCTAAGGCGCAGCGGCTGGCCCGGTCCTACGACAGCCTTGAAGACCGGATCGCCGCGCTGGCCGAGCGCGAGGAGCTGGCCAGCATCAGGGCGGACCTGGACGGTCACGAGATCATGCGCATCCTCGGCATCAGCCCTGGGCCGCAGGTCGGCAAGGCCTACGCATACCTGCTGGAACTGCGCCTCGAGCACGGCCCGCTCGGCACCGAGCGGGCCACTCAGGAGCTGCTGGCCTGGGCCGCAGCCGATGGGCTCGGCGGCCCCGCGGCACCGCCGAAACCGCCGCCGGCCGGCTGACGGCTGACGATCCGGTAGCCGATCGCGGTGCACAGGTAACCCGCGGCAACGACGACCAGCAGCGGATACGATTTCCCGGTCACCGGCATGAACGCCGCGCCGATGGCGGCGCCGGCCACGAAGGTAACATTGACCGTCACGTCGTAAAATGCGAAGACGCGCCCGCGGTAGGCATCGTCCACCGCTTCCTGGATGATCGTAGTCGAGCAGATGGCCACTCCCTGGGACACCAGATTCAGCCCGAAGCCGATGATCAGGAATGGGAGCGGGCTGAACGTCACGCCAAGCGGGCCGGACACGAGCGCGGCCGCCGCGAGCAGGACCGCGATCCAGGCCGGCTTGCCAAGCCGCCTGGTCGCTGCCGGGGTTATCAGCGCGGCGGACGCGTAGCCGACCGCAGAGGCGCCCACGAGCAGTGAATAGCTGCCCAGCGCGGCGTTCGCCCCGGCCATCCGGTAGAAGTAGTTCCGGTACAGCAGGATCGACATCAGGAACAAGATCCCGTACAGCAGCCTGTTGCCTCCAGTGGCACCGAGCGCGGCCGCCGGGCCCCGGTGGTGCCACAGGTAGCGCGCCCCAGCGGCCAGGCCGGCCGCCACCGCAGCAAGTTCCGCGACCACCCGGCCGGGCAGCGGCTCGTCCTGGTCGCGGTTCGGGCCGAGCAGATCGCGGCGCATGGTGGCGGCTACCAGGCCCGCTATCAGGTAGCAGCAGCCGGCAGCCAGCAAGGTGACGGCAGAGCCGCCCTGGCCGCCGCCAGTCACCAGGTGTACGCCAAGGGCCGCGAGGCCGCCGACCGAGGCCATGATCCCCCCCGCGGTCGGTGCCACGGAGTTCGCCATCACCAGCTTGTCGCCGGCCACCACGTGCGGCAGTGCGGCCGACAGCGAGGACAGGAAGAACCTGTTGACGCCCAGCGTCGCGAGGACGCCGGCATACAGCGGGGCACCGAGGCTGCCCGAGGCCACCAGCGACGCGGTCAACGCCACGAATGCAGTGCGGATGACGGCCGACCACACCAGTATCTGACGCCGCGACCAGCGATCGATGAACACGCCGGCGAACGGGCCGATCAGCGAATAAGGGAGGTAGAGCACCGCGAACGCGCCGGCGGCCGAGGCCGGGTTCGGGAACCTCGTTGCGTTGAAGAAGACATAACTGCCGAGGCCGGCGGTGAATACGCCATCGCCAGTCTGCGAGATCAGCCTGGTCGCGAACAGCCGCCTGAAGTCCTGCACGGCCAAGACGACGCGCAGATCGCAGACAAAGGACGACCGGGTCGTCCACCGCCTCAGCTTGCTCGTCGTGGCCGCCAGCCCGGTGTGGCGATCTGGCTGGGAGGACACGTGATCAGCCTACGGCGGCGGGCGCTCGGTCAGGCCCCGGCCGGGCACTGAGCCGGGCCGTCAGCCGGGCACTGAGCCGGGCCGTCAGCCGGGCACTGAGCCGGGCCGTCAGCCGGGCACTGAGCCGGGCCGTCAGCCGGGCACTGAGCCGGGCCGTCAGCCGGTGTCGTCAATCAGCGGTCGACTTCGCCGCGGATGAACTTGTCGACCGCATCGCGCGCCTGGTCGTCGCTGTACTGCACCGGCGGTGACTTCATGAAGTACGCGGCTGCCGAGAGGATCGGGCCACCGATGCCGCGGTCCTTGGCGATCTTGGCGGCCCGGACCGCGTCGATGATCACGCCGGCCGAGTTCGGCGAGTCCCAGACCTCGAGCTTGTACTCCAGGCTCAGCGGGACGTCACCGAATGCCCGGCCCTCGAGCCGCACGTAAGCCCATTTCCTGTCGTCCAGCCAGGGCACATGGTCGGAGGGGCCGATGTGCACGGCCGCCTTCTCCATCTCGTGCGGTATCTGCGAGGTCACCGACTGGGTCTTGGAGACCTTCTTCGACTGCAGCCGCTTGCGCTCCAGCATGTTCATGAAGTCCATGTTGCCGCCGAAGTTGAGCTGGTACGTGCGCAGCAACTCGACTCCGCGGTCCTCGAAGAGCTTGGCCAGCACGCGGTGCGTGATAGTCGCACCCACCTGCGACTTGATGTCGTCGCCTATGACCGGCACGCCCGCGTCGGTGAACTTGCGTGCCCATTGCGGGTCGGACGCGATGAATACGGGCAGCGCGTTGACGAACGCAACGCCCGCATCGAGTGCGCACTGCGCGTAATGCCTGTCGGCCTGCTCCGAGCCCACCGGCAGGTAGGAAACCAGCACGTCGGCGCCGCTGTCGCGGAGCGCCGCCGTCACGTCGACAGGCTGCTCATCGGATTCGGTGATGATCTGCAAGTAGTACTCGCCGAGTCCGTCAAGGGTGGGACCCCGCTGCACCGTGACGCCGGTGGGCGGCACGTCACAGATCTTGATGGTGTTGTTCTCGCTCGCGACGATCGCCTCGGCGATGTCGCGGCCCACCTTCTTGGCATCGACGTCGAACGCCGCAACGAACTCAAGGTCACGAACGTGATACGGGCCGAACTGGACGTGCATGAGGCCGGGCACCCGGCTGCCGGGCTCCGCGTCCTTGTAATACTCCACGCCCTGGACGAGGGAACTAGCGCAGTTCCCGACGCCGACGATGGCTACCCGTACCGCACTCATGAGCATTGCTCCTTTTAACTGTGTCCTGCCGCCAGCGACAGCACCGGCCATCAGCCAGTGGTGCTCGCTGCGCCGCCTTCGTTGTTGTTTCCGGCTTCCGAGTGGTTCCCGGGAAGTTCCCCGGGCTGCCGGTCCGACTGCCGTTCCGACGCGATCAGTTCATTCAGCCAGCGGACTTCCCGGTCTACCGACTCCAGGCCATGCCGCTGCAGCTCCAGGGTGTAACTGTCGACCCGCTCCCGGGTTCGCGACACCGCTGCCCGGAAGCTCTCCCGCCGCTCCTCGAGCCGGCTGCGCCGGCCCTCAAGGATCCGCAGCCTGACGTCTGCCCGGGTCAGGCCGAAGAAGGCGAAGTGCACGCCGAAGCCGTCGTCCTCCCAGGCCGCTGGACCCGCCTGCGTCAGGAGGTCCTCAAGGCGCTCCTTGCCGTCTGCCGTCAGCCGGTAAACGATCTTCGAGCGGCGTCCGGCCAGGGGCTTGGCGGTGCCAGGCAGGGTTTCCTCGATCAGGCCCTGCCGCAGCAGTTCCTTCAGGCAGGGATACAGGGATCCGTACCCGAAGGCGCGGAACGCGCCGAGCAGCGAATTGAGCCGCTTGCGCAGCTCGTAGCCGTGCATCGGGGTCTCGCGCAGCAACCCGAGCACGGCGAGCTCAAGCACCCCTGATCGCTGGCTGCTCACTCAGTCCTACCTCCCGCTATCCGCCTGGATACCATCCACCCCAGGGCGGACCATGGTGGTGCTATCTCGATTCGATGTATCGAACCGATACATCGCTACGATATGTGCTGGGTCACCTCGGCGCAAGTCGGCGGCTACGGTCCGTTTCCCGGGGGATGCCGGGGCCAAGGCGGGACTCGGCCTGGGCGCGGTTCCGTCGTAACCTGTCGGGCATGAGGCGATCGGTCGTTGACTACGGACTCGCGCGGCGGGCCACGCTCGCTGCCGTGTTCGCCGGCCGAACGACGGTCACGGATGTCTGCGACGCTCACCCCTATCTGCTGCGGGCCGCGAAGTTCCATGGCGAGCCAACCGACTCCTCCTGCCCGATCTGCAGGAAGGCGAAGCTCACCCACGTCACCTACGTGTACGGCGACGAACTCGGGCGGTACGAGGGCCGGGTGAAGCAATCCCCTGAGTTGGACGAGATGGCCGCCGAATACGGCGAGTTCCAGGTGTACGTCGTCGAGGTCTGCCAGAGTTGTGCGTGGAACCACCTCGCGTCGTCCTATGTTCTCGGCACGGGCGAACCAGTTACCCGGCGCCCTCGGCGTGCCCGTGCCCGTGCCGGTGACTGAGCGAGCGGGCTGACGGCTTCCCGGAGTTCGCGGCAGGCCGGAGAGTTCGCGGCAGGTCAAGCTAGCAGGTGTGACTCACGATACGTACCGGGAGGCTTGGTGGTGCCGGGTACCGTGTGACGTCCGGCGGGACCGCTGCTCGCTTGCGGCCGCTTATCCCCGACCAGCGAGGACGCGTGAGCAATCCAGATTTTTCCGGGTCGTATTGGCAGGACCCGGCAGGAGTGGGCAGTTCTGGCACGCGCAGCAATGGCAGGACCGATGCTCCCGGCGCGCGCGGCGCGCACCGGCACCCGGACGATGGGGACCGCCTGGAGATTAAGGCCCGGCTTGGCGCGATAACCGGCGCCGGCCCGGCGGCCAGAGCGGCCATCGCCGGCGCTGGACCTGCCGCGGGCGGCCCGGTCATCGGCAGGACCAGCCCGGCGGCCGGCCGCGGCACCAGGGCACGGGCCGGGCTGAGGCCAGGGCAGGCGTACCGAGACGCAGCCGGCGAAGCCGCCAGGGCCTTCGACAGCTTCGACGACATCGTCGGGTTCCGCGGCACCACCGCCCAGGCCAGGTCAGCCGCGCTCAAGGACCGCGCCGGCACCGGCCGCCGCGCCGGCACCGCCGGCCCGGCTGGCCGCCGGGGACCCGGCGGCTCCGTGGCAGGCGGCGGCCCAGGCGGCCGGGGCGGCGGGTCCCGCCCGCGCCGTAAGGGCAGCTGGTGGCGCCATTGGACGTTGAGGAAGGCCCTGGCTGTCGTCGCAGCCGCGGGCGCCGTGATGGGGCTGCTCGTCGTGGTGCTCGTGGTCGTCGCGTACGGCAAGACACAGATCCCTACCGACGTGTCCGAGAGCGCGCTGCAGCAGTCGTCGACCGTCTACTTCGGGAACGGCAAGGCCGTCGTCGGCACGTTCAGCACCGGCACCAACCGCCAGCTGCTGACCTCGGCGCAGATCCCGGCCGTGCTGAAGAATGCCGTGATCGCGGCGGAGGACAGGCACTTCTACACCGAAGGCGGGATATCCCCGACCGGCATCCTGCGCGCCGGGTACGAGGACCTCACCGGCGGGACGTTCCAGGGCGGGTCGACCATCACCCAGCAGTTCGTCAGGAACTACTACGCCAACATCGGCACCGCGCAGACCATGAGCCGCAAGCTCAAGGAGATCTTCGTCGCCATCAAGCTCTCCCACGAGAAATCCAAGGACTGGATCCTGACGCAGTACCTGAACACGGTCTTCCTGGGCGACGAAGCCTACGGGGTCGGCGCGGCCGCGCAGACCTACTTCAACCGGCCGGCGCTCGCGCTCAACGTCGCCCAGTCGGCGATGCTGGCCGCGATGATCCAGCAGCCGGGCTACTTCAGCCCGGACCCGCACGCCGGGCAGGCCTATACGTCGCTGGTCGCCCGCTGGCACTACGTGCTGGCCAACATGGTCAGGGACGGCGCGCTCACCCCGCAGCAGGCGGCTGCGCAGAAGTTCCCGAAGATCGTGCCCGGGCACCTGAACGACGGCGGGACCGGCTACCGCGGCTACATCATGCAAGCCGTCAGGGACGAGCTTAGGTACACCTACGGCTACACGCTGCAGGACATCGACACCGGCGGTTTGAAGATCGTTACCACGTTCAACCAGTCCATGATGAGCACCCTGTACAAGTCGGTCGCCGAGGAGCGGCAGCAGATGGCGGCCGACGGCAGCCCGATGCCGTCCTACGTGCACATCGGCGCGCTGCTTGAGCAGCCGGGCACCGGGGCGATCCTGGCCATGTACGGCGGCCCGGGCTACGGAGCGCGGCACTGCCTGCGGCTGAGGTGCGACTACAACATGGCGATGGAGAGCTCGAATCAGGTCGGATCCTCGTTCAAGCCCTACGTGCTCGCCACCGCGGTGTCGCAGGGCATGGATGTCCAGAACAGCATGCTGAACGGCTACTCGCCGATCTGGATACCGCCGGACTGGACGGCGGCCGACCGGCTGGCCCTGTCTACCCAGTCGCCGCCCGCCAACCCGTACGGCTACTGGGAGTTCAACGAGCCTGGCGAGAACAGCCCAAGCCCCTTGCCGGTGCCAATGGCTGCCGCTATCTCCTCCGACCCGGCCTTCGAGGATCTCACCCACCGGGTGGGCGTGCAGAACGTCCTCGACATGGCGCGGAACTTCGGCGTGGCACCCACGGACATGGCCGGACTGGAAGGTATGTTCGGCCCGCACGGCAGCGACGCTGGCTCGGTCACGATGGCGCTCGGGCAGGGCGATCTCACCGTTGAGGACCAGGCCAACACCTTTGCCGTGCTGGCCGCAGCCGGGCAGTACGCCACGCCGCACGTTATCGCCCAGATCACGCAGAACGGCCGGACGATCCCGCCGAAGATCGTCCACCGGCAGGTGCTCACCCCGGCGCAGGCTGCGGACGTCGACTACGCGCTGTCGTTCGACAATGTCCCCGGCGGGACGGCGTATCCGGAGGCCGCGTGGAACCGGCCGATCATCGCCAAGACCGGGACCACGAACAATGCCCAGTCAGCTTTCTTCATCGGGTCGATACCGCAGTACTCGCTGGCGGTCGGGATGTTCACCCAGAATCAGTCCGACCACACCAGCCAGACACTCGACAACCTGCCGCTCCTGCCTAACCAGGCCACCGGCGGAATGGGTGGCGGATGGCCGGCGACGATCTGGCACGCCTTTATGACGAACGAGTTCTCGCAGCTCAGCGTCGATCCGCTGCCGACTCCTGACTACACAGGCTTCACCCAGTGGATCCAGGCCGTTCCGCAGCCCAAGCCGAAGCCGAACCCCGGCCGGACGACGTGCGAGCCACGGCACGGACGCCTGTTCGGGCAGCCGTGCCCGCCCCAGAACCCCAACCATGGAGCGTCCCCGGGCGGGACGAAATCCTGCTCGCCCGCACCGGGATCGCCGTGCCCGCCAACAAGTTCGCCGGCCCCGCCGGGGCAGCCTGTCCAGGGCGGTCATCGCGGTCATCGCGGTCATGGCGGTCAGGCCGCCGCGATCACCCAGTTCGCGCAGGCCGCGGAGAACCCCTTCGCCGCGGCGGCACCATACCTCGACGGCGGCTAGCGGGCCTGTCTCGCGCGGGCCTGCCAGGCAGCGGACCGGCCGTCTCCATGGCGTGCCAGGGCGTGATCCTGGCGGTCGCGGCGGGCAAGGCGGTGCCGGTGCCGGTCCGTCAGGCAGCGTGACAACGGACGGCCGTTAGCCGGCCAGCTGACCGCGTAGCCAGCGGATGTCGGCGCCCGGATCCGGGGTTTCGCAGACGAGCGGCGCGCCGGCGGCGCGTACGACATCGACGATCAGCGCGGGGTCGATGGTGCCCGAGGCGAGGCCAGCATGACGGTCCCGGCCCGAGCCGAACTCGTCGCGCGAGTTGTTGCAGTGCACAAGGTCGATCCGGCCGGTGATCGCCTTGATCCGGTCGACGACCCCGGCGAGATCCTCGCCGGCGGCGTAGGCGTGGCAGGTATCCAGGCAGAACCCGACCTCGCCGCCGCCTTCGGCCGCACTGGCGACCACCTCCCACAGGTGCGCGATCGCGTCGAAGCTTCGTGCCATCGCGCCGTCCCCGCCGGCGGTGTTCTCGATGAGCATCGGCACCGGCCGGTCGATCCGTTCCACCGCCTTGCGCCAGCTGTCATATCCCTCTTCGGGGTCGACACCGGCGGTGACATGGCCGCCGTGCACGATCAGGCCCTTCGCGCCGATCGCTGCGGCGGCCGCCAGTTGCTGGGCAAGCAGCTTGCGGCTCGGGATCCTGATCCGGTTGTTCGGCGAGGCGACATTGATCAGGTAGGGCGCATGGATGAAGGCATCAACGTCCGCATCGGCGAACGCCGCGCGGACCTCGCCGGGCTCGCCCGGGAAGACCGGGCCCTTCCAGCCTTGCGGGTCACCGAGAAAGAACTGAACGACGTCGGCGCCGAGGGCAATCGCCTGCGGCAGCGGGTCGCCTTCGTGAAGATGGGCTCCGATACGGACCATTCCCCGAGCCTAACGGCTACCTGAGGGCCCGACGCGCCTGCCCAGGATGCCCGATCGGCAGGTGCCATGCTATGCGGGTGACGCATCGGACGGGGGGGAGCACGCACCCAGCCAGGGCACGGTCCAGGGCGGCCGCGGTGCTTAGGTGGATCGCATGGTTATCGGCCGGAATTGCCGCCAGCGGACTGGCCGCCGCTGGCATCTGGTGGCTCGGGCGGGCCGTACGTACCCCCTCCGCGCCGGACCTGGCCGCTTTCAGCGCGTCCGCCGTGGTCCAGACGGACGACCAGCTGGCCACGCGATGGCTGACAGCGGAGGGCTCCCGGCTGACTAGCCGCCGGGCCAGCTGGTTCACGCTCGCTGGCCACGCCCTGGTCGACCAGTGCGCTGGGTCCGGCGGCGGCGGCGGATTGTTCGGCGGCGGTATCAGCGCCAGCGTGTCCTGTGAGTGCACGGACACCTGGTACCTCGCCGTCACTGGCGGCGAGCACGCTAGGCAGCGCCACCTGGAGCGGATCCTGCATAAAGCCGACGGATGGGGCCGCTTCACCACTGTCCCCCGGGGGTCGGCCTCGCCGCCCGTCATGCCGGAGACCACGGCTGACTGGGTCGGGCCGGCCGGACCGCCGCCCCCGCCGGCGGGCAAGATCGGCCTCGACCTGATCTGGGTGGCCAGCAGGCAGGAACTCGCCGCGGCGGCTCTCGGCTCCGCGCAGTCGCAGATCGCCGCGGACCGGGTCAGGTACCTGACGGTGATCCGGCCGGATCTGGCCGATGTCGCCACGCAGTCATTCGTGGTACACCGGCGGGTGCTGGTCGTCTCGATCGAGGATTCGTACTTCTTCAGCACCAGCCCCACTCCGCCCCGTAGTCGGAGTTCGCTAGGCCGGCGGGGTCGTCAAAACGCGGCGTCAGTCCGCACTGATACCGGACCTGGCGGACGTATTACCGGCAAAAAGGACCAGTTTCGCCACCTAATCCGGTATGGGCGTGCCGACTCGCGCCAACCGGGCTCCGGTGCGGGCGTCCTGCTTCGCGCCATGCGGGCTCTAGCTGAAGCCGCCGTGCGCGATGCCCAGGCCCATGCCGACAAACGCCGCCACGAGGCCGGTCACGATGATGATCCGCTCTTCCCTGGTCTCGGACATCATCTGCGCGTACAGGCCCACCGCGAAGCCTGCTATGCCGATCACGGTCGCCGCCAGATGCATGGTGACGATCCACCCGGTCACGAAAGCCGCCACGCCCGCGACGAAGGTGAAGGCAGTCAGGCTGTTCAGCAGCGGGTGCCGCTTGCCGTCGCTGTTGAGCGTGACATGCGGCAGGTGGACATGCGGTAGGTGAAGGTTGGGATGGGCGGTTACGGTCTCGGGCATCGCTTCGACCCCCTGACGGGTCCGTTGCCAGTCCTTACTCTGTTGCGATTCTTCCCGCGTGCGGCCGCGCGGAACCCTACTCGGGGCAGGCTGAGACCGGCTGGCATGAGGCAGCGAGGAGGCCGCGGGCTCCGTTATAGGTCCGTGTCCTTCGCCGCCTGGACGACTGGCCGCAGTTGGCTGGTAGGCTGGCCCGGCCGCGACGCCCGCAAACGGCGGCGTGCGGCTCCTCCTGTCACGGAGAGACCGTGACCGCATGAGTCCGAAGGAGGCAGGGTAAGCGTATGCGCCGCTACGAGATGATGATCATCCTCGATCCCTCGCTTGAAGAGCGCACCGTCCAGCCGTCGCTCGAGCAGTTCCTGAAGGTCATCACGACTGCCGGCGGCAGCGTGGACAAGGTAGACGTCTGGGGCAGGCGCCGGCTTGCGTATGAGATCGACAAGAAGTCCGAGGGCATCTACACCGTCGTCGACCTGATGGCGGAACCCGACACGGTCAAGGAACTGGACCGCCAGCTGAACCTGAATGAGGCAGTCCTGCGGACCAAGATCCTCCGGCCAGATGCCCACTGAGCCCAGATCAGCTGAGCCCAGATCAGCATCAGCACGGCCGGCGGAGCCGGCACAGCCAGCACTGAGCGCGCGACGGCCGCGCAGTCCGACCCGACAGCACCCGAGCGACCGGGAGTAACCCCGATGGCAGCAGGCGACACCCAGATCACGATAATCGGCAACCTCGTCGGCGATCCAGAGCTCCGCTACACCCCGACAGGGCAGGCGGTGGCCACCTTCCGTGTCGCCTCGACCCCGAGGTTCATGGACCGGACCACCAACGAGTGGAAGGACGGCGACAGCCTCTTCCTGTCGTGCAATGTATGGCGGCAGGCCGCGGAGAACGTGGCCGAGTCGCTGCAGCGCGGCATGCGCGTCATCGTCTCTGGCCGGCTCAGGCAGCGGTCGTATGAGACGAAGGAAGGCGAGAAGCGCACCGTCTATGAGGTCGAGGCCGACGAGGTCGGCCCGTCGCTGCGCAACGCGTCAGCCAAGGTCACCAGGTCCAGCAGGTCCGGTGGCGGCGGTTTCGGCGGTGGCGGCGGCCAGTCCGGCCCGGGCGGCGGCCAGTCAGGTCCCGGCGGCCAGGGCGGGTATGGTGGAGGCGGTGGCGGCCGTCCCGCCGACGACCCGTGGGCTTCAGATGCGTCTGGCGGAAACGACTTCTCCGACGAGCCGCCCTTCTGAGCAGCCGCCCTCCCGGGTAGCCGCCACTGAGTACGATCCCGCACACACCGACCATCCCCGCCGCAAGCGGGGCTCTGCTAAGGAGCACCACGATGGCCAAGCCGCCCATTCGCAAGCCTAAGAAGAAGGTCTGCCTGTTCTGCCAGGAGAAGATCGCCCGCGTGGACTACAAAGACACCGGGCTGCTGCGGAAGTTCATCTCCGACCGCGGCAAGATCCGGGCACGACGGGTTTCCGGCAACTGCACGCAGCACCAGCGCGACGTCGCCACGGCGATCAAGAACGCGCGCGAGATGGCGCTGCTGCCTTATACAAGCACGGCACGTTAAGGCCGGGGAGGTTACGCACCGATGAGCGGTTCACCGATGAAGCTCATCCTCACCCAGGAGGTCACGGGCCTGGGCGCCCCCGGCGACGTAGTTGAGGTAGCGGGCGGCTATGGCCGCAACTATCTGGTCCCCCGGGGTTTGGCGATGCGCTGGACCCGTGGCGCTGAGAAGCAGATCGACCTCATCAAGCGGGCCCGGTCGGCCCGCGAGATCCGCAGCGTCGATGATGCCAAGGCCGCCGCTGGTAAGCTCGCCGCGCTGACCGTGCGGCTGCAGACCAGGGCAGGCGGGGGTGGCAGGCTGTTCGGTTCCGTGTCGCCTGCCGACATCGCGGCCGCGGTCACCGCCGCTGGCGGTCCCGACCTCGACAAGCGCAGGATCGAGATCGCCAACCCGATCAAGACGGTCGGCGCACACCAGGTCACCATCAGGTTGCACCCTGAGGTCAGCGCCACCCTAGACGTCTTGGTGATCGGGGCCTGACCCTCGGTCGGTAGGCCGGGGCGCGGCACAGCTGCCCGAGCTGGTGCGGTCACCAGTACAGCGCGCCCGGCTGACCAGTACCGGCTGACCAGTGTCGGCTGCCCGGTACTGGCTGGCCAGTACCGGGCAGCCGGATCATTCGGGCGCTGCGTGGTACCCGGCAAGTCGCCTGGCAAGCCCGGGGTCGAGTTCGGCAACCATCGCCCAGATGTCCGCCAATCGGTCGGCGACGTGCTCAGCCGCGGCTGCGTGCGGCTGACTACGTGAGTCGGCCGCCAGATCATCGATGGCCCTGCCTAGCCGGGCGAGCAGCTCGTCCGTCGTCGAACACATACTCGAATACTAGGCGAAGCCGGCCGCCGCCGGCCGCCAAACCGGCTCATCCGCACCGGTAGCCCGCCGCCATGGCGCAGGCGGCACAGAGCTGGCCTCGGAGCTGGCACGGAGCTGGCATGTTACGTTCGACGTCAAATTCCCAATGTGGATAACTTGCCGCCATTGTGGACTGGCATTCTTGTGCAGTTCTTTTTGCCGCGCACAGCCCGTGGACGGAATAGTCGCAGGTAGGGAGGCCTTGCCCGGCCATCAGGCGGTCGGTTTCCACAATGGCATCCCCATGCCGCGCACAGCCGGGGCGGCGTGTCTGCACAAGCTGTCCACAGGCCTGTGCACAGCACGGCTGGACGCCGGGATGCGGCGGCAAGAGACTGTCGTAGCCGTTCGATAGAACGGACGTGATCGCCCGCGCGGGCCGCCGCGGGATTGCACGGGACTGCATCGGCAGGGGGGCGGCATCTGGTGAGCGTCACGGAGATAGCGCCGCGGGGCGGGGATTTCGAACGGACTCCGCCGCATGATCTCGCCGCCGAGCAGTGCGTGCTCGGCGGGATGCTGCTGTCCAAGGACGCTATCTCCGATGTCCTCGAGGTGATCCGGCCGGCCGATCACTACCGGCCTGCTCACCAGCTGGTGCATGAGGTCATTCTGGACCTGTACGGCCGGGGCGAGCCGGCTGACGCGGTGACGGTGGCTGCGGAGCTGACCAAGCGCGGCGACATTGCCCGGGTCGGCGGGGCGCCTTACCTGCATACGCTGATCGCCTCGGTGCCGACGGCGGCCAACGCCGGGTACTACGCCCGCATCGTCCGCGAGCGGGCCATCCTGCGCAGGCTCGTCGAGGTCGGCACCAGGATCGTCCAGCTGGGCTACGCAGGTGACGGGGACGCTGATGAGCTGGTGGACCGCGCTGAGGCGGAGGTCTACGGGGTCACCGAGCGGCGTGTCAGCGAGGACTACCTGCCGTTGGCGGAGATCATGCCGGGCGCGCTGGATGAGATCGAGGCCATCGGCAGCCGCGGCGGCGCCTTGACCGGGGTCCCTACCGGGTTCGCCGATCTCGACTCTCTTACCAACGGGCTGCATCCAGGCCAGATGATCGTTATCGCGGCCCGGCCCGCACTCGGCAAGGCCCTCGCCCTGGACACCCCGCTTCCGACGCCGGCCGGCTGGACGACGATGGGCGAGGTGCGGGTCGGCGATCAGCTGATCGGCGCCGGCGGCAGGCCGGTGGGCGTGCTCGCGGCCACCGAGGTGATGCACGGGCGGCCATGTTATGAAGTGGAGTTCTCCGGCGGCGAGATCATCGTGGCCGACGCTGAGCACCAGTGGCTCACCTGGACCTGGTCAGCCGGTCGCGCAGATCCGCCGCGCGAAGGCGGGGAACGGGGTTCCTGGCGGCCGATGGGGCCGCGGGTTGTGACGACGGCAGAGATGGCAGCGACGCTGCCGTCATGCCTGTCCGTACCGGTCTGCCGACCGCTTGAGCTGCCCGATGCGGAGCTGGCCGTCCCGCCCTATGCCCTGGGAGCCTGGCTGGGTGACGGACTGCCGTCGCAGCGAAACTCCGGCACGGCAGATCCAGAGATCGCTATGCGCGCCGGGGCCAGCCGGCTTACGTGTGACGGGCGCGGCGCCATGCAGTCGGCGCTGCGCAGCATCGGCGTCCTCGGCGAGCGGCACATCCCGTGCAGTTATCTTCGCGGTTCGCAGGCGCAGCGCCGGGCGCTTCTCGCGGGTCTGCTCGACGCGACGGGCACCGTACTCGGCTCGGGATCCGTCCAGCTGGCGGTGTGCGGCGAGCGCCTGGCCGATGATGTCAGGGAACTGGTCCTCAGCCTCGGCTACCTGTGCTCGGTGACGGCTGACCGGCCGCCGGCGGGCTCGGGGCTGACGGCGGCGCGCTACCTGGCCGCATTCAGCACTGACGATCAGGTCTTCTGGCTCAGCAGCAAGCAGCGGCTGCACAAGGAGCGGCTCCGGCACCAGCCGCGGCCAGCCGGCTGGCGCGACATCGTTGCGGTCAGGCCAGTGCCGACGAGGCCGGTGCGCTGCGTTCACGTGACCGGGCCTGACCATCTCTACCTCGCTGGCCGGCAGATGATCCCGACGCACAACTCGACGCTCGCCCTGGACCTGGCCCGCGCTGCCTCGATCAAGCACGGCCTGACCGCAGCCATCTTCAGCCTGGAGATGAGCCGTAACGAGATCACCATGCGGCTGCTGTCCGCAGAGGCCAGGGTGCCGCTGCACTCGATGCGGACCGGACAGCTCGGCGATGAAGACTGGACCAGGCTGGCCCGCCGGATGAGCGAGGTGGTGGATGCGCCGTTGTTCATCGACGACTCACCGAACATGTCAATGATGGAGATCAGGGCAAAGTGCCGGCGGATGAAGCAACGACATGACCTGCGCCTGGTGATCATCGACTACCTGCAGCTGATGAGCTCGCCGAAGCGCGTGGAGAACCGGCAGCAGGAAGTTTCGGATATGTCCCGTTCACTCAAGCTGCTCGCCAAGGAGCTTGAGGTACCCGTCGTCGCGGTCGCCCAGCTGAACCGCGGCCCCGAGCAGCGCACCGATAAGCGGCCGCTGCTCGCGGACCTGAGAGAGTCCGGTTGCCTCACGGCCGGAACGCGTATCCTGCGGGCCGACACCGGGGCGGAGGTGACGCTAGGTGAGCTAATCGCGTCCGGAGAGCGTGACATTCCGGTGTGGTCGCTCGACGACCGGCTGCGCCTGTGCTCACGCACCATGACGCACGCGTTCCCCAGCGGCGTCAAGGAAGTCTTTCAGGTGCGGTTGCGGTCGGGCCGGGAGGTGCAGGCCACGGCTAATCACCCGTTCCTTACCCACGATGGCTGGCGGTCGCTCGGAGAGTTGATCCCGGGTTCCCGGGTGGCGGTGCCTCGCAGCGTGCCGTCTCCGAGAGTGATTGCCGCACTGCCAGAGCCCGAGGTAGTCCGGCTGGCGCACCTGATCGGCCTCCGAAGCCACGAGAAGCTCGTTCCAGCAGAGATGTTCTCGCTACCGGACCGACAGCTTGCGCTGTTTCTCCGCCACCTCTGGGCCACCGATGGATGCGTATGGTGGGACGCCAAGCTCGGCCACGCGCGGATCTACTACGCCTCGGCCAGCCGCCGGCTGGCCGAGGATGTCGCCCAGCTACTGCTGCGCTTCAATGTCGTGACCCGGGTGCAGGAAACCCGGAAATCCGATGGCCGGCCCCGCTTCCACCTGCAAATCAATGGCGCCGACAATCAGCTGCGGTTCCTGGATTCAATCGGCGTGCTCGGCTATCGCTCGACCGCGGCCGGCATCTGTGCGGAGATGCTGAGGCCCATCAGGGGAAATGTGAATCTCGACACGGTACCGCACGAAGTCTGGACCCAGGTCCGCAGGGTCCTCCAGGAACGCCAGATGTCGCGCCGGCAGTTCGCTGCGGCCCCCGGCACTCAGTTCTGCGGCAGCACCCTGTCGCGGCATGCGCCGAGCGGGCCGACACTGGCTCGCGTGGCGGCGATTCTCGATGATGCTGATCTGGAAATGGTCGCGACGAACGACGTGTTCTGGGACGAGATCGCCTCTGTGGTCAGCATTGGCGAGCAGTGTGTCTATGACGCCACGGTGCCTGGCACCAGTAATTTCATCGCCAATGGGATTGCCCTGCACAACAGTATTGAGCAGGACAGTGATGTCGTGATACTGCTCCACCGCGAGGACGCCTACGAGCGGGAGTCGCCGCGGGCAGGTGAGGCGGACTTCATCGTCGCCAAGCATCGCAATGGGCCGACAGCGACAGTCACGGTCGCGTTCCAGGGGCACTACAGCCGCTTCGTCGACATGGCGCCGATGTAGCGAGCGCGGCGGCCGCCGGCATCAAGGGTCAATCGGTCCGGTCACGTTGCTCAAGCTGGCACCAACGGGCCAAGGCGGGACACTGAGGTGCCGGGGCCCGAATCACTCGGCATGGTCACCCGGTTACCAGTTCCCCCGCGATTGAGATGGGAATGTGAAGCGGTGATGGTGTGGTGCCAGCCCGCCCGATCGCCGTCCTGGCAAGATAGCGGGATGGAACGTGTGGTTGGAATCGGTGGATACTTCATGCGGGCCGCCGACCCGGCGGCCCTGGGCGCGTGGTATCGCGATTGCCTGGGCCTGGACGCCGATGAGAATGGCCTGTGGCGTCAGGAAGGCGGGCTGACGGTGTTCGCGACGTTCGAGTCCGAGACCGGCTACTTCGGGTCCCCCGCCCAGCAGACCATGCTCAACTTCCGGGTCCGCGACCTGGACGCGATGCTCGCGCAGCTGCGCGCCAAGGGAGCGGACGTGGCTTCAGAGACGCAGGACATGGAGGGTGTCGGCCGGTTCGGCTGGGTCACCGATCCCGAGGGCAGTCGGGTCGAGCTGTGGCAGCCCGCCTGACCGCACCGCCATCGGCCCAGCCGCCAGCAGCTTCCGTAGGTCAGATGTGATCTCCTGGGCTGAGGCGTGAGTGCGCATCGTGGGCGCGGGCGATGCCACGGGCTTCGGTGTACTCGCGGACCATGTCGTAGGTCTTCCAGCCGGTGATGTGCATGAGATCGTCGGTGGACCCGCCGGACGCCAGCCATTTGTCAGCGAACGACCGGCGGAAGCGGTGCGGATGGACGTTCTGAATGCCGGCTTGCGCACCGCGTCGCCCGACCATGTCGCGAATCCCAGAGTCGGTCATGTGCGCGGTGTTGTGCCCTTGGACGCCGAGCCATAGCCAGGGGGACGACGCTTGGCCATGGCGAGCGCGGACACGGACGTAGCGATCGATCGCGGCGGCCGTCTTCTTGCCGATCGGCACCCAGGTCTCGTCGCCTCCCTTGAGACGGATGCGCAGCCTGCGCTGCGTCAGGAACACATCATCGCGAGTCTCGTCGTCCTGGTCGTAGCGCAGGTTCGCGAGCCCGGAGACTCGGAGCCCAGTATCAATAAGCACACGCAGGATGGCAGTATCGCGACGATCCGCGAAGGAGGAGCCCTGGCAGGTCTTGAGCAGCCGCGCCAGCTCGTCGTCAGCAAAGAACGGCTTGGCCTTCTTGTTGACCTTCGGTCCTTCGACATGGCTCATGGGATTGGGGTTCGAGCGCTCCTCCTCATGCGCGAGCCAGCCGAAGAACACCCGGAGGTTGCGAAAGTGCACCGCGGCCGACACGGCCGACGTGCGCTGCTCCTCACTGAGCAGGAACGCGCGAAGATGCTCGGCTTCGATGCCCTCGACGTCGGACGGCAGGCCCTGAGCGGTCAGGAACGTATGCAGAGCCCTGGCCGAATCGAGGTACGAGCGAATGGTTCGCGGGCTCTTCGCAGCGGCTTCAAGCGCGAGCTGCCATGAGGTCACGAAGGCAGTGATGGGCGGGCCCGCGGACGCTCGCGCGCCGTTTCTGCGCCCCCGGTTGCGTCGCGCCTCTCCCATGCTGGTGACGGACATGCTGACGCCTTCCCGCCGACCGATGCGACCCGCGTCCGTCGTGCCCTACCCTTAAGTCGTGCGGTTGGGCATCGCTGGGCACCGAATCAGATGCTCTATCACCGCTATGCTTATGTGGTATCGTAACACCTGCCTGCAAAACCGCAGGTAGACGACTCAAGACCAGCGCTCGTAGCTCAACGGATAGAGCATCTGACTACGGATCAGAAGGTTGGGGGTTCGAGTCCCTCCGAGCGCGCCCGGGTACGCGGCGAGGCGGTGGCAGGCGGGCGACGCTCGCCAGCGATCTTCCCCCAGGGGCTGCTGATGGTCCGCGCGACCCGCACTGGCCTGGCCGGTGCTAGACGAGCTGGCCTCAGTCGGCCCGGCCGTAGACCGTGAAGTCGATCTCGATGCCAGCGAGCGGGGGGTGCTCCGGGCTGGCCAGGAACGCCACCACCTCACCCGGCACCTCGTACACCCTGCTGACCGATCCGCCGGGCGGGACGGTGAAGGAGTCAACCGCCGTGATGAAGTTGGCGTTGATCGTGTTCGGCTGTTCAACGTGCGAAACACCGATGACCACCGGCGCAGGGCTGTTCACCCAGTTGTCGACCGATAGCCGGATGGTGCGGTAGGCAGACAAGTCCAGCTGAGCAAGTTCTGACTCGTCCTCGTCAACTGTCATCTGATTGCCGTCAGCCAAGAGCTTCGTGGTAGGCATACGCCGACCGTAGCCGATAGATCATCGGCCCTGACCGCCCCTGGCAGCATGCGGCGGCGGTATGCGGCGCGAGGCAGCTGTCGGCCTCAGGCCACCTACTTCTCCTGAAGCACCGACAGCACGTTGCCGGCCGGGTCCTTGAACCAGGCGATATACGGCCCCTCGCCGCGATGGATGCCCTTATCGTCCTGCGCGCTTCCTGGGTACCTCTCGAAATGGACACCGCGCCTGGCCAGTTCATCGACCGCCTTGTCGATGTCGTCCACCGGGAAATTGAGGATCGTGTAGGTGGCCGGCCGGTGGTCTGGCTTCGGATAGACCAGCGTGTCCCTGGCACCGGCGAGATGTAGCGTCATCAGGCCGTATCGCTCGGAGGTCGGCAGTCCGAGCGTCTCCCCGTAGAACTCCCGCGCCCGCTGCAGGTCGTCGACGGAGAAGCCGCTGAATGCCCTGCTGTTCGCCAACATGGTTCTCTCCTGTCCTCGGGAAGGGACGGCAGCCGCGCATCGCAGCCGGTCCCACGATGTGGGCCCCCGAACAGGGCGCACGAAGTGGTAGACCACCCCACAGCCGGAAAGTCATCGCCGACACGGCCGTGCTCCGTGCCCGGCCAGCCGGTTCAGCGGTGGCCCGTCTCCGCCTTCGCCGAAAGTCCTGGCGAAGGCGCCGGCGAGCCCTGCCGGTCCAGCTCGATGAGCCGGTAGAACAGCTCGGCGAGCACCAGGCCAAGTGCCGATTCGATCACGGCACCGGCGAGTCCCCGGATGGCGAGCGCAGTCAGCATGGCTCCCAGGCCGGTCGAGTGCGGCACGGCGGAGGTGATCTCGTCCGCGATGGCGACGGGCAGCGTGGCGAGCAGCGCGACCTTCCAGAAGTGCTGGCGGACCAGCTGGGCGGACCGGCGCAACGCGGCTATCACCGGCTTGTCCTCGATCTCCACGACCGGGCCGACGACAGCCAGCAGATTGATCGCGATCAGGCCAGGGATCACCAGCGCAATCAGCCCAATGACGACAACTGCGACGACGGCCAGGTCGGCAAGGATCAGCCGGCGCCACGATAGCTTCCTGAGCAAGTCCCGGATCCGGGCGCGTGGCCGGCCGTGCCCGGCTTCGCCCACTATCTGGCTTAGGAATCCGGACAAGAACACCACTCCGAGCAAGCTGACACCGGAGGCGCCCAGATCGGCAGCGATGGCTACCGGCACGTTGGCCCGGTCGACGAAGGAGTGAACCGCTATTTCCGCAGCGGCTGTCGCGGTTGACACTGCTACAGCGACGAGGAGTATCCGCCCGGCGTTGTAGCGGCCGGCGCGCGCGGCCGACACGACTGTCGCGCGGACGGGAAGGGCCTGGCCGCGCCGTCCGGCGCTGCCGCCGTGATCTGGCTGGTTGCTATCGTGACGGCTCAACCGAGACCTTCGCTCCCCGATGGCTGAAGGCGGCAGGATGCGGCGAGGCGAACGCATGCCCGAAGGCCGACCCGCCCCCTGACGCGCTCCCGCTGGTACCCGACGCCCGGGCCTTCGCTGCTTCTCCGCCCCGATGACCTGGGCACATCCCGTCAGGCCAATCTAACGCAGACACGATCAGGGCCGGCTACAGCGGGTCGGCATCAGCTGCCCGAGCGGCCAGGCGAGTTGTTGGCTGCGATGGTGGCGTTGAGGACCAGGGCGAACAGGTTCCACCCGAGATAGGGCACGAGCCCGGCTGCTGCCTTCCGGTCCACCCTGGCCACCTCCCTGGTCAGCGCAACGGTCGAGACTTCAAGGGCACAGATCACTGCCACCCCGCATGCGGGCCGATGCGCGCGGAAGAAGACCCACGGCCACGCCGCGTTGAGACAGAGGTTGATGCCAAGGACGGCCGACAGGCGGCGCCGCTGCGCTGGGGCGGCGCGGCCCGCAGCCCGCCCGGTCGAGGCGGCGATCAGCGTATAGAGCACCGTCCAGACCCGGCCGATGACCCGGCCAGGAGGCTGCCAGCTCGGCAGGTCGAGCCCGGAGTACCAGTGGCTGTCCACATCGGTCGCGGCGCCGCCGATAACGGCTGCGGCCGCCGCCGCCGCCCCGGTGGCGAGATATGACTTCGATGACATGGCCGGATCTTCCCCCCGGCACGGATGCTCAACCACCACGGCTAGGACCGGCGGCCGGCTGAGCGCAGGGCTGTACCTCATGCCCGGGTGAGCACGTCCAGATACTCACGGACTGTCTGGGTCAGCGGATGATCCGGCGGCAGCACCCGCTCGCAGTCGGCCAAGGTGCGCTCCAGCAGCGCGGTGGCCTGGGTGAGCCGGCGCGCCGCATGGTAGGCGGCGGCGAGGTTGGCTCGCGAGGTGAGGGTATCGGGGTGATAGGCACCCATCACCCGCTCGCAGCCCGCGAGGGTCTGCTCGTACAACGGCACGGCGGTGGCCAGCTTTCCCGCCGAATGATAGACGGACGCCAGGTTGCCCTTCGCGGTCAGCGTGTCACGGTGATCTGGGCCCTGGGTCCGCTCCCGGTCGGCGATGGTCTGCTGGTAGAGGGCGATCGCTTCCTTGAACCGCCGTGCGGCGTGGCAGGCGGATGCCAGGTTAGCGCGCGAGGTCATGGTGTCCGGGTGATCGCGGCCTAGCACGAGCTCCCGGTCCGCGAGGGCGCGCTTGTATATCGGGATCGCGTCCTTCAGCCGGTCCGCCGAGCGGTAGGCGTAGGCGACGCCGGCGCGCGAGGCGATGGTGTCCGGATGATCCGCGCCAAGCACGCGCTCCCGGTCGGCGAGGGTGCGCTCGTAGAGCGTTATCGCTTCTGGCAGCCGGCCTGCCGACTGGAGCGCGGCGGCCAGGTCGCCACGGGCGGTGAACGTTTTCGGATGGTCCAGCCCGAGCGCCAGCTCCCGGTCGGCGAGGGTGCGCTCGAAGACGTTGATCGCGTCGGACAGGCGGCCGGCTGACCGGTACGCGGCGGCCAGGTCGCTGCGTGCCGTCAGCGTGTCGGGATGGTCGGGGCCGAGCACCCATTCCCGCCCGGCTAGGGTGCGCTCGTAGAGCGGGATCGCGTCCGACAGCCGGCCCGCGGCCAGGCACACGTGAGCGAGGTTGCTACGGGCCGTCAGCGTCTCCGGGTGGCCGGGACCGAGGATCCGCTCTCGTTCGGCGAGGTTCTGCGCGTGCATCCCGATCGCCTCTTCCAGCCGGCCTGCGGTCTCGTAGGCGGCGGCGAGGTGGTCGTGGGTCAGCAGGGTCTGGGCATGAACGGGACCGAGAATACGGCCGCTCGTGTCGGCCATCATCTGCCAGTAGCTGATGGCCGGCCCGGTGAGCCTGGCACCGTCCAGGCTGCGCCCGGCCCGCAGCAGCACCGGATGGCCTTCTGGCTCCCACAGCAGTTCGGCGGCAGCCTGATGCAGGCTGGCTGTGCACTCTCGCAGGGCCTGGGCCAGCAGCGGGCTGGTCTCGCGCTGCGGCCACGCCTGGGCAAGCGCGTCAGCTGCGGCCTTGCTGGTTTGTGCAACCACCGCAGGCGGCAGGACCTGCCGGATCGTTGCCTGGACAAGGCGATGCATCCGGACGGTGTACGCGGAGCTGGCCGGGTCGATGGTCACCAGCGCCGAACGGGCAAGATTCTGCAGGGCGGCGCGGGCGCTAGCCTCGTCGGCCGCCGTCCCGGCGTGCTGCCGCCCGGTGATGTAGTCGCATGCGGCCCGGCTGGTCAGGACCGCGCCGGGGATGCCGCCAGAGCCGAGCACCGCGGTCAGCGCCAGGGCAGGGCGCGCCATCCCGGCCGGCGGCATCTGGTCGGCTTGATCGAGGGCCAGGGACCAGGCCGCGGCGGTGGTCATCCCGAAGCCGTCCGCCGCGCTGAGATTAATGCGCTGCTTCCGGTCAGCGAACTGGATCCGGTAATTCCGGCAGTCGGACCCGGATTCGGCGATCGTGTCCGCGGCCATGGTCAGCGCCAGCGGAAGGCACGCGAGATCCTCGACCAGATCAAGGGCCTCGATCCGCTGGTGGGGATCGTCGTACAGTTTCGCGGTCAGGTAGCCCAGCGCTTCGCGGCGGCTGAAGGCTCCGACCTGAAGGATCTTCCGGCCAGGAGCGCGCATCGACGCAGCCTGCAGCCGAGTGGTGATCAGCACCCTTCCGGCAGCGCCCTGCGGCCACAGCCCCGCAAGGTCGGCCGGGTCGGCCAGATCATCGAGGACGACCAGCCACGGCCGGCTGGTCTCGGCCAGCCAGGTCAGGAACCTGGCCGCCACGGCGTCCTGAGCGTCTCCCCGGTCGCCAGCGCCGATCCCGGCGAGCGCCTCGGCGTAGCCAGTCATGATGGCGTCCCGGCTTACTGCCGGCACCCAGACCAGCAGGTCCGTGGCTTCGGCCTGCCAGACGGAGTGCGCGAACGCGACGGCCAGCTGCGTCTTTCCGGTGCCGCCCGCGCTGGCCAGCGACTGCCCGTCGATCACCTCGGGGCGGGTGAGCACGGCCGTCTCGCCCGCTGCGAGGTTGCTTATCGTGCCTAACCCGGTCTCCGGCCGCGGGGTGTAGCAGGCGGCCGGCGGCGGCACCGTGCCCGACTGCAGCGGCCAGCTGCCCGAAGTCGGCGCCTCGCCAGCCCATCTGTTGCTGATTTGGCTGCTCATGCTGGTGGGGCCGGTGATAATCGTCCGCCGGGCACCCAGACCTCCCTCGCCGCGCTCCGCTCAGTGGCAGCATCACACTACGACGAATATGTCGAGCGATAAGCGGTATTCCCGAGCCGACCGGATTCAGTTTCCTCCCTGGTGAGGGGCCTGGGCTAGCGGCAGGATGCTGCCAGGCCGTCGGCCGGGGCGATCGTGGCCCGCCGGGCAGCGATGCTGAGTTAGCTCGGCCGGTCCGGGGCGTCCCCGGCCGGCTGCGCGGGTACGGCGCCGACTAGAGAGCGACCGTTGACGGGTCGTCCGGATCAGGAATAGTGTCCGGCTTCCTCCAAACTCGCAAAGGGGTAGCGATGCTCGGCTTCGGTGTCACGTTCATGGCTGATCCGCCCGTCTCTGAGGTGGTGGACAAGACCGCGCTCGCTGAGGAGAACGGGTTCAGCCATGCCTGGCTGTGGGACAGTCACGTTCTCTGGCAGGAGGTTTACCCGATCTTCACGCTGATGGCGGCGGAGACGACGGGCATTCACGTCGGGCCGTGCGTGACCAACCCGGTGACCAGGGACCCGACGGTGACGGCGTCGGCCATGGCGACGCTGAACGAGATTTCAGGCGGCCGGATGGAGGTCGGCATCGGCCGCGGCGACTCGGCGCAGCGGGTACTCGGGCGTGGTCCGGTGCCGGTCGCGGCGCTCGAGCGGGCCTGTGTGGTCATCCGCGACCTGGCCGAGGGCCGCGAGGTGGACATCGACGGCACGCTGGTCCAGCTGAAGTGGTCGCAGGGCCACCGGCTGCCGATCTGGGTCGCCGCCTACGGGCCGCGCGCGCTGCGCTGCGCAGGCCGCGTAGCCGACGGCGTCATCCTCCAGCTCGCCGACCCGTTCATCATCGAATGGGCGCTCCGCTACCTGCGCGAGGGCGCTAGCGAGGCTGGCCGCAGCGAGGCTGACATCAAGGTGATGGCCGCCGCCCCTGCCTACCTCACCGACGACCTGCACCATGCCAGGGAGCAAGTGCGGTGGTTCCCCGCGCTGGTGTCTAATCACGTCGTCGATCTGGTCAGCCGGTACCAGGACGCTGAGCTGCCGGGCGCGCTGACCGACTACATCGCGGCGCGCGAGCGTTACGACTACGCTCACCATGGCCGGGCCGGGTCCGGCAACGCGGATTTCGTCACCGATGAAGTGGTAGACAGGTTCTGCGTTATCGGCACGCCTGAGCAGGTGCGGGACCGGCTCACACAGCTGATGGATCTGGGTGTTGACCAGTTCAACATCTACTCGATGATCGATGACCCGGGCGCGCTGATCCGCGGTTTCGGCAGCGAGATCATCCCCGCTTTCAGCCGGCCAGTAGCGGCCGGAGGTTAACCCGCGCAAGCTGGCCGGACACCTGCGACACGCGCTGCCGGCTGCGGATAGGCGGCGGACTGCCTTTAGGGGTGCCGCCTGGACTGGCGGTCGCGCAGCCTGTCCTCGTCGAGGGCCAGGCTCAGCAGCCAGCCGACAACGCCGATGATGATCGCTCCCCAGAACGCGGGCCAGAACCCGGTGATGCGGAACGGCAGCGACAGCTTCCCCGCGACCCAGCTTGTGAGCCAGAGCAGGAGCGCGTTGACGACGAGCGCGATCAGGCCAAGAGTGAGTACGTAAAACAGGCAGCCAACCGTCTTCACGATCGGCTTCAGGACCGCGTTGACGATGCCGAAGATCAACGCGACGACGATGAGCGTTCCCACCCGCGAGCCAGCGCTGCCGGCGCGCAGTTCGATGCCGGGAACCAGTGCCGTCGCGAGGAACAGGGCGCAGGCGGTGATCAGCACCCGGATTACGACCCTCATGACCCCATCTTTTCACTGCATCCCGGACAGTAAGTACATACCGTCCTGCTCAGGGTTGGCTGGGGCGTGCCGCGCCTTTCCGGGCCGCACCCTGGGCCTGCCCCGGGCCTTGCCCCCGGCCCAGCCCGGGCCGCACCCTGGGCCTGCTCCGGGCCGTGCCCCGGCCCTGCCCCCGGCCCTGCGCCCGGCCTCCGGCCTACGCCCGGCCTCCGGCCTACGCCCGGCCCCCGGGCCGCGCAGCCGTCCAGGTACCCCCGGATTCATGGATGGCGTCAAGACGGGGCTGCTGGCGATGATGTCTACGACGCCGGACATCAGGCATCAATAGCTGAAGAAAACAGATAAGACTTGCCAGTGCCGGAATGCGAATAGCGATGATTCACGCTTACCGGCATGTCGCTGGACGGCGCTATAAGCGGCATGGAACTATAAGCGGCCGGGGAAACGACTGCCGTCATCAGTTATCGGGACCGATCACGGCCGCGGGGGAGTAGTAATGGGATTCGCCTGGGTATCAGCAAATGCAAGTGACTTCGTAATGCCGCAGATGTGGGAGCGCGCGGCTTTCTCGCCCCGGCACCGTAAACCGCCGCGCTGGTCGCGTCGGCTGCGGGCAGTAGCCGGGCTTGCCCGGCGGGCGTCCGGGGTTCCCGGCACCCTGCGCCGGACCAGCCGGGTCATCGGCTAGCCGGCCTGGCCGAGGACACGGGCTCGAAGTCGGGGAAACGGACGGAGATTAGCTACCCGGCCCAGGGGATTGCGATCCTCGCGGGGCGGGCAGGGGGTTCGCGGCCCGGGACCGGGCAGGGAGCGGCTCGGGCCCGCGCGGGACCCGGGCTAGCGGCGCGGCTGGCGGTTCCGGCTTGGCGGTTCCGCGCTGACGGTCGGCTTTCTGCGCGAGCGGATCGACGGGAGAGCGGGTCAGCAGACTGCGGAGCCAGCTGCAAAGCCTGGCGGACCGGCCGGAACCGTGTGACCGCTAGCTACTTCCGGCCCGAGCACAACCGTGCGCGGCTGAGATAATGCCGCAATGGTGGAGCATTAGCTGGACATCCTGACGGTTCGGCTGCTGCGTGATGCGGCCAGCACGTCACTCTTGACGGAGATCGCGACGAACAGCAGGCCCGTCAGCGCACCAGCAACGGCGGCGAGCGCTTCACCGAAGCCGAGCCAAATTCCGGTCGTGTACCCCACCGGACGACCTCCCAGATCAGCCCGTGACCACCATCGACCATTGGCGACGGAACGCCGCAAGTGAGCGCAGGCGGGTCGCTACTTCCACCGGAAGTGCACGAATAGCCGACCGAAGTTCTTGGAATCCTTTTCGACGCGGTGGTACAGCGCTTTGATGTCCTTACGCTCCAAAAACCTCAGCACGTGCTTCTTGAGCTGGCCAGATCCCTTCCCCGGGATGATCTCTACCAGCGGCGCCTTCTTCCGGACCGCCTCGTCGATGATGTCTTGCAGCGCGCGATCGATGTCCTGGCCGCGATTATAGATGTCGTGCAGGTCGAGCTTGAGCTTCATCTGGCCGTCTCCGATCGGCTAATGCGTCCACGCTACGCTGAGCGCCGGTGCTAGTCGGCGGCCTGCCGTCTGCCAGGCGAAATGGAGATCTAATGCTTTTCGGGGACGAGCACGTCAGGCGCTACGTTGCGACTGATGGCGAGGAAGGGTACCACTGGCAGGGCACGACCATCCTGATCCTCACGACGACCGGCCGGCGGACCGGCGAGCAGCGGCGGAACCCGCTGATCTTCCGCGAGCACGATGGCACTTACTTGGTTGTGGCGTCCAAGGGCGGCTCCGACGCGCCGCCCGCCTGGTATCTCAACTTGCAGGCCAGCCCCGAGGTGACCGTACAGGTGCGGGGCGAGAAATTCGCTGCCCGGGCCCGCACGGCGACGCCGCAGGAGAAGCCGGCCCTCTGGCGGGAGATGACCGAGGTCTGGCCCGCGTACGACGAGTATCAGCGCAAGACCGAGCGGGAGATCCCGGTCGTTGTGCTCGAGCGATCCTGACGCCAGCCTGTCCGGCTGCAGTGGCCATCCGGCCGTACCGCCCGCGGGTGGGACGGCAAGCCCGCGGCGGGACGGCAGTCTCGATCCCGGTAGCTATGAATCAATCAAAGGCCGCGATAGTGTGCCCACCAGGAAATATCTGGGCTAGACCTGCCGCCGCCGTCTCATTCGCCTGCTGGGCAGACCCGCCCGGCCCCCGGCCCCCGGGCCCCTGCCCCCCAGGGAGAACGTTCATGCGCTTGTTGATGCCTGTGGTAGCCGCTGCAGGCTCGGTCACCCTCACCCTCGCCATGACCAGCGCGGCCGCAATCGCGCCGGCCGCTGCCACCGGTCCCGTGGCCGCGTCATCGGCCTCGGCGGTGGTCATCCGGCCGGACGTGATTCACGTGGCCGGCGCGCTGAAGTCACCACCCACCACGGCCTTCTGTGAGAAGCATTACCAGATCGCCTGCTATCTGCCCAAGCAGATCCAGCGGGCATTCGGCCTTCCCGCGCTGTACCGTCATACGGTCCGTGGACGGCGCCTCAACGGCCACGGCCAGACGATCGTCATCGTCGACTCGTTCGGTTCCCCGACGGTCAGGCACGACCTGAAGGTCTTCGATAAGCGTGCAGCGCTCCCTGCGCCGCCGTCACTGCGGGTGATCCAGCCGGCCGGTACGGTCGCGCCCTACAAGCCCACCTCTGACCGGGTGGGCTGGGCAGGCGAGACCGACCTGGATGTCGAGTACGCGCACACGATCGCCCCGGGCGCGGGCATCCTGCTGGTCGAGACCCCGACGGCGGAGAACGAGGGCACGACCGGATTCCCGCAGATCGTGAAGGCCGAAGAGTACGTGGTCAACCATCACCTTGGCGGTGTGATCAGCCAGAGCTTCAGCGCGACCGAGCAGACGTTCCCGTCCAGGCGGTCCCTGCTCAACCTGCGCGGCGCCTACACTGACGCGGCGCGGAAGGGCGTGACCGTGCTGGCGGCATCGGGCGACAGCGGCGCGGCGGACGTGCGGTACAACGGGAGCACCTACTACCTGCGCCCGGTCACCTCGTGGCCGGACAGTGACCCGCTGGTGACCGGCATCGGCGGGGTCCAGCTGCACCTGAACGCGGCAGGCCAGCCTACCAGTCCGCCGACCGCGTGGAACGACACCTACAACATCCCGACCAACAGGTTCATTTCCGGTAGCGATGGCCCGAACCCGCTGGCTGGCGGCGGCGGCAAATCAGTGGTCTTCAGCCGCCCCGGCTATCAGGCCGGCGTGCGGAGCGTCGTCGGGCGCAGCCGCGGTGTGCCCGACATCTCGATGAGCGCTGCCTGCAACGGCGCTGCCGACATGTACCAGAGCTTCGCGGGCCAGCCGGCGCTGGTACCCGACCTGCGGGACGAGCGAGGCGACCCCCGAGTTCGCGGGCATCGTGGCCCTGGCCGACCAGGTGGCGGGGCACCCGATAGGCCTGATCAACCCTTACCTCTACCAGTTGCTGGCCGGCCACAAGCCCGGCATCGCGGATATCACCAGCGGAAACAACACGGTGTCGTTCCTCCAGGGGGGCAAGCTTCACACCGTCCACGGGTTCGACGCGCTCGCCGGATACGACCTGGCATCGGGGGTAGGCACCGTGAACAGCAGGTTCTTCGTCTTCGAACTTGCCGGTGCGGCAAGCCACCGTGGCTAGCCGGGATCGGCGTCGGCTGGCGCCAGCTAAGCGAGCTGCGGGGCAGCCCTGCGAGTCCCGGCGTGGCCACGCTGTGCCATCTGCCGGGGCCTGAAACGACCCGCGACGGCGCGACGGCGCAGGCATTCCGGCCGGGAAACCCGGTGCCCAGGGGACCGATCCGTTCGCTGGAGCGCCCCGAATAGTGGGTATGAGCACAAGCGATATGCGCGCATCGCAACAACGCCCGCGCGCAGGACAAGGCAATCTCGGCCGTGCTGACCGCTCCGGGCGCCCGGATCCTTACCGCGCACTCGACCGTCGGCGGCACCGGCACGGTCGTCGTCGCTGTCAGCCAGCAGAAGCTGATCTTCACGGCCAGCGGTCTGCCGCCGCTGTCCGCCGCCAAGGTATATCAGCTCTGGCTGATGGGACCGCCGCGGACCCGGTCGGCCGGGCTGATTCCGCTGGCCGCCGAGGGCCGTACTGCGCCGCTGCTCGCCGCCGGCCTGCGTGCCGGCGATCAAGTAGGGGTGACCGTCGAGCCCGCAGGCGGCACTTCCCAGCCGACCACCACGCCGATCCTGGTCATGCCCGTGCCGTAACCGCGTCGGGCGGCGTCCCGGCCGGGCTGCGCGCTACGCTGCGATGGTGCGCGCGGCGACGGGCCAGGCGCCGTGATCTGTGTTCTCGGCGATGCCCATCTCGATGTCGTGGTTGCCCTCGCCGGACCAGTTGCGGAGGAGACCGACACCGACGCGTCCATCTCGGCCGCCGTCGGCGGCCAGGCCGCTAATGTCGCGGCGTGGGTGGCCGAGCTTGGCGGCAGTGCGCGGCTGATCGCGGCACGCGGTACTGACCTGGCGGCCGGCCTGGTGGCCGGAGAGCTCGCGCGCCGCGGGGTGCACCTTGTCGGGCCGGTGATCGACGGGCGTACCGGCGTGGTCGTCTCGCTGTCAGCGGGGGGCCGCGCCCGGTCGATGCTCACTGACCGCGGGGTCGGCCCGCGACTGACGGCCAGTCATGTCGACCGCGAGTGGGTAGTGGGCTGCGAATGGCTGCACCTCCCCGCCTACAGCCTGGTCGCCGAGCCGGTGCGCGATGCGGCTCTCGCCGCGGCCGTGGTGGCGACCCGGCTGAGCGTCGACCTGTCCTCGACCGCGGCGCTGCTTGGCTATGGTGTCGGGCGGTTCCGGCGGCTGATCGCGCGCCTGGGCCCCGAGGTGGTGTTCGGCAACGAGGCCGAGGCGGACCTGATCGGGGACCTGCCCGGGGCCCAGCTCGTGGTTAAGCTGGGGGCGCGTGGCGTGCGCGAGGGCGGGACGGTCTACCCGGCGCTGCCCACGCGGCCGGCCGACGCGACCGGTGCCGGCGACGCCTTCGCGGCGGGCTATCTGGTCGGCGGCATTCACCTCGGCCTGGCGGCTGCGGCGCGCGCCGTCGCGAAGATGGGGGCAATGCCATGACGTTCGCGCCGCGGATCGCCGCCGAGCTCGCTGCTGCCCTGGACCGGGGGGATCCTGTCGTCGCGCTGGAGACGACGTTGGTCTCGCATGGTTTCTCGGGCGGACGCGGGCTTGACGCGGCGCGAGCGGCGGAGGACAGGGTCCGCGCGGCGGGTGCCACCCCGGCCACGATCGGGATCATTGACGGAACGGTCCGGATCGGGCTGGACGCGGCCGAGCTTGAACGATTCGCGGCTGCTGGTACCCATGCCCGCAAGGTAGGGGCACGCGACATCGCGGCCTGCGTCGTCCAGAACGGGCTCGGGGCCACCACCGTCGGCGGGACGCTGGCGGTCTGCCGGGCAGCCGGCATCCGGTTCCTTAGCACCGGCGGCATCGGCGGGGTCCATCGCGGGTATGCCCACAACCTGGACATTTCTGGCGACCTGCTGCAGATCGCGCGCACCGCGGCGATGGTGGTCTCATCGGGCGCGAAGTCGATCCTGGATGTCAGCGCCACCACTGAGCTGCTGGAGACCCTCGGCGTTCCCGTCCTTGGCTGGCGGACCGCCACGCTGCCGATGTTCTACAGCGCCGCCGGTGGACCGGCGGTGTCGGCCGTGGTGACGAGCAGCGGGGAAGCCGCAAGGGTCGCCGCCGCGCACTGGCAGCTGAACTCGTCGGGCGGGCTGCTGCTCGCCCAGCAGCCCGCCGCTGAGCTGGATGTCGAGCCTATCCTGGCCGAGGCCGTCGACCGCGTGCGCGGCACGGGTGTCACCGGGCAGGCCATCACCCCGGCGGTCCTTGCCCTCGTCGAGGAGTTGACTGCTGGCCGCAGCGTCGACGTCAACCAGCGGCTCATCGCCGACAACGCGGCGCTGGCAGCCGGTGTGGCAGTCGCCTACGCGGACCTCATGTCATGAACTGAGCGTGTTTACTCCATCACGTTGGGTAAGAGCCTACTGCGCCCTTCGGCAGCACGGGGATGATCGCTGTCGCGCAACCGCCTTTCGTGGTCGGGCGCAGGATCGGGGGATCACATGACTAGCGGACCTCAGCCGGGCACACCAGGACAGTGGGGTGGCGGCGGCCCTGAGGGCGTCGAGCCCGGACAGCAGCAGTGGGGCGGCGGAGCTGAAGGCGCCGCGCCGGGGCCGCAGCAGTGGGGCGCCGGGGCGCAGGGTGCCGCGCCTGGGTCCCAGGGCGGCGCGTCCCAGGGCCATGCCTCCCAGGGCGGCGGGCCCGGAGAGCAATGGGGCAGCCTACCCCAGGTCGGTGCGGCATCGCCGGTTCCGAGGCGCGAGACGAAGGTGACACCACGCCGCGTCATCCAGTACATCATCGACGACATCCTGGTCGGGATCGTGCCCGGTCTCGTCTGGTGGCTCGTCGGCGACCGTGGGCACGGCGTCTGGCACGCCATCGGGTGGCTGATCGCGGTCGTCGTCGCGGTGCTGATCATGATCTGGTACTGGGTCCTCAGGCCGTACGGCCACCGTGGCCAGACGTTCGGCATGCAGTGGCTCGGTTTGCGGATCATCAGCAAGGATGGCGATCGCGCCAACAAGATGCAGCTGGTGATCAGGTGGATCCTGCTGATCATCGACACGCTGTTCCTCGGGCTGGTCGGGCTGATCACGATTCTCTGCTCGCATTACCGCCAGCGGGTGGGCGACCACGCAGCGAAGACCCTGGTGGTGCGGGCCCACTGGCAGATGAGCCGGGCAGAAGGAGCCGCCACCGGCACGGCGCATGCCCCCGTGCCTGATCGCATGCCGTAGCAGGCGATGTCCGCTGCGGGCGGGGCAGCACGGCGGCCTGCTGCCCGGCGGGCCGCCCACCTATGCACCCGGCTGGCCGAGCTGATCCTGCTCATCACCGGGATCGGCGTCACGATCGGTTCAGGGTGCCCCGGCTTCTTCTATAACGCGATTGCGTTCTATAACGCGATCGTGCCGGCACCCGTGCCGGGGGCCGGGCACGCCGGTTACCAAAGACGGAGCAGGGCGCCAAGAACACGGGCGGCCTGACCGCCGCTTTCTTCGGCGATGGCGAGTGCGGTGGGTACGTCAAGGTCGCTGGCCAGAGCCGCGCGAATGGCCATGACGGCCGCGTCCGCCGAACCCGGCGTGACGGGAGCTGTCCGCCCGGCAGCGGTCTGCAACCGCTCCAGCCGGGCCGCAGCGGTTTCGAGCCCGGCAGGGTCGTAGTCCCAGTCCTGGTCCCAGCGGCGGTCCAGGATCAGCAGCCGGACGGCCGCCGGCGGGTAGCTGGCCAGGAGTTCCCTGACCAGGACGAGGTTGCCGGCGGACTTGGCCATCTTCGCTCCGCCGATCCTGACCACGCCGACCTGCAGCCGTGCCCGGGCAAACGGCGAAACGCCGGTCAGGGCCTCGGCCAGGGCGGCCTGGTAGGCGTGGTGCGGGAAGCGGAGGTCAGCGCCGCCCGCCTGGACGTCGACGGTCGGGCCGAACATGTGCAGCGCCATCGCGGCGCACTCCGCATGCCAGCCCGGATGTCCAGCTCCCCACGGGCTGGCCCATGCCGGGGCCTCGGGGCCAGACGCCTGCCACAGGAGTACGTCGGCCGGATTCTCCTTGGCGGCGTCCGGCTGGTCGCCGTACTCGGCCGCGAGCCGCAGCGCCGCGGCTGTGTCCAGTCCGGCGGCGAGCGGGACGCCAGCGCCGCGGAAATAGACCTGGCCGCCACGCTCGTACGCCGCGCCGCGCGCCAGCAATCCGGCCGCGAGCTCGATCGCCTGGCCCACGTAGGCGTGCGACCGGGGCCCGATCGCGGGCGGCCGGACTCCGAGCGCCGCCATGTCCTGGTCGAAGTAGAACTGCTGGATGGCGGCGAACCGGTCATAGGGTGCCCCGGCCCGGCTCGCGGCAGCTAGCAGTACGTCATCGGCATCCGTAACGTTGCGGCACATGATCACTTCGGTGCCGCCCGCGTGCAGCACGCTGGCGAGCGTGTCGATCCAGACGAATGTCGCGGCGTGGCCAACGTGGGTGACGTCGTAGGGCGTGATCCCGCACGCATACAGCCGGGCCCGCCCGACCAGGGGGAGCGGCTTCCCCCCCAGCGACATGACCGGCGGCAGGTTCCTGACCAGCATCTGATCCATTGGCTCACTCCTTGCGGCGGCGTTCCGCCAGCAACACTCGGTTCCCTGGCCGAGGGTAGCCGAGGCGACCTCCGCCGGTCCCGCGCCCGAGTGAGCGGGCGCGCCAGGACGGGCGCCCGAGCGAGGGAGCGGGCCAGGCGGGCGCCCGAGTGAGCGGGCGGGTCAAGGAACCGGGCCGGCGGCCCCGGTCAGCCGGGTGGGTCTGGCGGCCCGGCAGCTGCCTGGCGAATCCGGCCGATCAGCGCCGCGAGCAGGGCCGCCCGGTCCGGCATCTGCCGGACGTCGGCGTGCTCGCTGCGGGCATGCGGCCGGCCGCCGACAGCGCCGAGCCCGTCCAGGGTGGGCACGCCGAGCGCGGCGGTGAGATTGCCGTCCGATCCGCCGCCTGACCGTACCCCCTCAGGGGGCACGATGCCGATGTCTCCGGCGGCGGTGCGGACCAGGCTGTACAGCCCAAGCGCCGCGCTCGGTTCCAGCGGATAGCGGTTGATGCCGCCAGTGACCGTAACAGCCGCGTCCGCCAGGTGCGGCTTGAGCAGCCGGATCTGCTCGTCGACGCGCTCCAGTTCGGCGGCTGTCCAGGCCCGGACGTCCACCGTCGCGCGGGCGAGTTCAGGCACGGTATTCATGGTCGTCCCGGCGGCCAGCACGGTTGGCGTGACCGTCGTCTGGGCGCCCTGGTCGGCCAGCGCGGCCAGCGCGAGCACCTGGTGGGCGAGTTCGATGCCGGCATTGATGCCAAGCTGCGGCTCGAGCCCGGCATGGGCGGCACGGCCGCCGATACTGATCTGGTAGCCGCCGACCCCCTTGCGGGCGATTTTCACGGCGCCGCCGTCCGCGCCCGGCTCGCAGACCAGGACGGCTCCGGCGGGCCGGGCCTGATCCTCGATCAGGCTCCGTGATGATGCGGAACCCAGCTCCTCGTCGCTGGTAAGAAGCAGCGACACGGAGTCCTTGTCATCGAGCAGCGCGATTGCCGCAAGCGCCTGCACGATGCCCGCCTTCATGTCGAACACGCCGGGACCTGAGGCGATGCCATCGGTCACCGTGTACTGCCAGTGCGCCAGCGTGCCGAGCGGCCACACGGTGTCAAAGTGGCCAAGGATGAGAACCGGCCGCTGCGCGGCCGCCGGCCAGAGCAGGTGCGGGCGCCCGTCGACGGTCAGCCGCTCCGCGGGCCGCCCGAACGCTTCCGTGCCCATATCGTCGAGGAGCGCGGCGCACCGCGACACTGCGGTGGCCTCCGCCGAGGGTGACTCGCAGTTCACCAGCTCGGCCAGGCACTCCCGCATCCAGGAGCTGCGGGCCGCCGCGGCGGCCCGCAGCTGCTCAGCTCGCATGGCCGGGCCGGTCCGCGCCCGCTGGCGCCTGCTGGGCGGCGGCGGGAGACGGCAGCTCGCCGCCCTCGCAGCAAGGCAGGACGAAGAAGCAGCGGGCGCAGATCCATTTCGAGCCGTTCCCATACGGGCGAAGATCGGCCTGGGCGCACTGCGGGCAGCTGTCGCCAGGGACCTGGCAGGTGGTCACGTTCCTACGGTAGGGCAGCCTGTCCGGCCGGCCCACTGCGACGCGCGCCCTGCCGTCTCGCGGATCGCACGGCCATCGCAAACGATCGTCTGGACCAGGAATCGCCGCCAACTGCCGGGGCCGGCCGGCGAAACGGTTGCGCGGCCCTCCAGACTGCTCTCATGGGATTCGATCTGCCTGGCCTTCTCGCCGCCCGGCGTGGGGAGGGATATGAGCTGCATGCCCGCCTGCTCAACCCCCAGTTGCCCCGCATGCTGCATGCGATCGGCTTCGACAAGGTGTATGAGCGAGGCGAGGGTGCCTATCTGTTCGATCGCGAAGGCAACAGATACGCCGACTTCCTGACGGGCTTCGGCGTCTTCGGGGTGGGACGCAATCACCCGGTCGTGCGCCGCGCTCTGGCGGACGTCCTCGATGGCGAACTGGCCGACCTGGTCCAGTTCGACTGCGCGCTGCTGCCTGGCCTGCTCGCCGAGCGGCTGCTCGCCAAGGCGCCCGGGCTTGACCGGGTGTATTTCTGCAACAGCGGGACCGAGGCGGTCGAGGCGGCGCTCAAGTTCGCCAGGTACGCGACGGGCCGGCGCCGGATCGTCTACTGCGATCACGCCTTCCACGGGCTCACCGTCGGGTCGCTGTCGATCAACGGCAGCGCGGAGTTCCGGCGCGGCTTCGACCCGCTGCTGCCGGACTCCATGATCACCTTTGGCAGCCTCGACGCGCTGGAAGCCGAGCTCCGCAAGGGTGATGTCGCCGCCCTCATCGTCGAGCCAATCCAGGGCAAGGGAGTTCACGTGGCGCCCCCCGGGTTCCTGGCCGGAGCCCGCAAGCTGCTGCACGATCACGGCGCGCTGCTCATCTGCGACGAGGTCCAGACCGGGCTCGGCCGGACCGGGCGTTTCTTCGGCTACCAGCACGACGACGTCGAGCCCGACATCGTCACGGTCGCCAAGGCGCTGTCCGGCGGGTTCGTCCCCGTTGGCGCCACGCTGGCCAAGGACTGGATCTTCGGCAAGGTCTACTCGTCGATGGACCGGGTCCTCGTTCACGACTCCACGTTCGCCGCCAACGCCGCCGCGATGGCAGCCGGGCTGGCATCGCTGGCCGTCATCGAGGACGAGCAGCTGGTCAGCAACGCCGAGCGGACCGGCAACGCGCTGCGGGCCGCGGTCACCGAGCTCGTCGAGAAGTATGAGCTGCTCGCCGAGGTGCGCGGCCGCGGGCTGATGATCGGCCTGGAGTTCAGCAAGCCTCGCTCGCTCAAGCTGCGGGCCGGCTGGAGCATGCTGCAGACCGCCAGGCGCGGCCTGTTCGCGCAGATGGTCGTCGGCACGCTGTTCCGCAGGCACCGCATTCTCACCCAGGTGGCAGGCGACTACATGGAGGTGGTCAAGCTGCTGCCGCCGCTGACGATCGGTGCCACCGAAGTGGCACTGTTCCGGGACGCCTTCGCCGAGGTGATGGAGGAGGCGCACCAGGGCGGGGGCCTGATGTGGGACTTCGGCCGCACTCTCGTCAAGCAGGCGGTGAGCCGCTCGTAGCTACCGGTCTGGCTGGAGGATGATGACCGGGATCTGCCGTGTCGTCTTCCTTTCGTAGTCGGCAAAACCCGGATTGGCCTCCTTGTGCGCCGTCCAGATCCGGTCCCGCTCCTGCAGGCCGGCCACCCTGGCCGTAGCCGCTACGGTCTCGGTACCAATCTCGACGCGGACCTGCGGATTGGCGAGCAGGTTGTAGTACCAGTCCGGATTGGTCGGGGCGCCCGCCTTCGAGGCGAACACCGCGAGGTCGTCCCCGACCGCCCGATACATCACCGGGTTCACCCGCTCCTGGCCGCTCTTCGCCCCCACTGTGTGCAGGAGCAGCAGCGGGGCACCGGCGAACGGGCCGCCGACGCGGCCGCCGTTGGCCCGGAACTCCGCGATGATCTTGCCGTTGAAGTCAGTGGGCTCAGTCATTCCCGTTCCTCTCAGGTCCTCGGATCGCGCGGCCGCGGCGGGCTGGCGAAACTGCCTGGCAGCCCGTTTGGTGATGCTACCGGCGGCGCATTATGAACGCATGCCTCAGCTGACTCCCGTTCCGGAGAGCCGGACGTGCAGCGTGTGGGTGCCGAGCAGGTCGGTCCAGCTCAGCTGGTAGCTGCCGGTGGTCGCACCGGCCCTGGCCGGGGTAAAGGTGACCGGGATCCGCAGCTCGTTGCCCGGGCTGAGCGGCAGCCCGCGCGGGATCCGGTAGATCGCTGCGAACGGCGATCTGGGGGGCGCCGCTATGGTCACCGTGGCGGGCAGGTTGCCGGAGTTGGTGATCTCGATGGTGGCCGTCGCGCGGCGGCCGAGCCGCACCTTGCCGAGCGTCACCCGGGGCCGGGCCGCCGCGACCTTGCTGACCGGCGGCAGCGCGGCGCCCGCCAGCCGCACCGTTACCCTGATCCCGCTGCTTTCCGCGATGGTGACCGAGCTCGCGGCGGGTCCGGCGCGCCGCGGCGCATAGGTGACCTGCACGACGATCGATTGCCCGGGCCGGATCGGGGTACCGGGCCCGGGCAGGCCGACGGCTGTGAACGGGCCGGCGGGCCCGGTGACCGACGTGACGGTCTCGGTGGCGGTGCCGCCGTTGGTGATGTCGGCGGTCATGGGCACGGCGGTGCCGACCGGTACCTCGCCGGTCGCGTGCTCGTTGGAATATCTGAACGACAGCACGCTGGGCTGTGCATAGAGCCCGGGCTCGGTACCGTCGCCGGACAGCGGCACCTGCGTCCCGCCGTACCGTGCGGACGGGCTAATGAACGAGAGCACGCCTGTCGTGCCGCCCCGGGCCGTCGGCCGGAATGTCACCGGGGCGCGCAGCGAGTCACCTGCCTTGAGCGTGACGGGGAACCTCACCGGCGCTGCCTTACCGCCGCCAGCGGCCATCCTCACCCGGCCCAGCGTGAAAGGGTCCGGCGAGCGGTCGCCATGGGCGGCAACGGCGGACACGGTGACCCGAGTCGATGCGGTGAGCGTAATGGTGCGTTTCGCGGCCGAGCCGAGGCTGGTCCCGCCGAACGTGACGGGCTCGGCCCTGCCGAGCGGCGCCCTGGTGCGCCTGGCGAAGCAGATCACCTGGCCGCTGGTGCCCACGTACACGTGGCTACTGCTGGTAGCCGGGATCGTGAACTTGGTGGCCGTACCGATCGGTGCCGACCAGATCGGCCGCATCACGCAGGGCCGTGCGCAGCGAGCGGACGGCACGGCCCGGAACGCGTCAAGCGTGCCTGTCGTGCCGCTGCCGCTAGCGGGCATGGCGGTCCTGACCACCCACACGACGGCAGACCTGGAGCCGGGCCCGTCCGAGGTGACTACTGGCGATCCTGATCCGAAACTGAACCGCAGCGTGGTGTTGGCCACGTCGGCCAGTCTCGGCCTGCCCGCCTTACTAACCCTGAGCTTCAGCGCGCGCAGGTAGTCGTTCATGCCCACGTAGTACACGTAATCGGCGGAGCGGCGGGAGTCGCTGGCAGTCACTGTGGTGGTGTCGCCGAAAACCGCAGGGTGACCCCACTGGCCCCCGAACGGCCCGGTCTTGCTCACGTACGCGTCGCCCCCGCCGGGGGCCCGCATCCGGCCGCCCAGGCCGTCCCGGTCGAGCAGGAATACCCGGCCGTCCTTGCCGGCCTGTACGAGCAGGCGCGGGAATGCCTTGCTCCCGAACGGGAGCCCCACCGGCCCGCCGGATCCGAAGTCGATGTCTGCGGCGTCGAGTGCCGGCGCGTCCCGCGGGCTGAAGAAGTCCCTGGCCACCAGCCGTCCGCCAGGCAGTACCGCCAGGCGCACCACCGACTCGGCAAGCTGACCGGGCGGTGCGGTGCCCTTTCCCGGCGCGGGGGATACGCCGTTGCCCGACGCCAGGAAGATCCGTCCTGGACCGTCCGACATCAGGCCGCCTCCGGACTGCCATATGCCGGCCTGCTCGTCGGTCAGCCCGGCCTCATCGGTCCACAGCCGGACCGCCCGCGTCGAGACGTCCACACCCGCCACGAAACCGGCATAGGGCCGGTCGTCACAGTGCGAGGCGAAACCAGCGTAGACCCGGCCGCCCAGCAATAGCAGGCCAGTCCGCTGCCATTGATCGAAAGCGTCGAATCTCAGCTGCCGGTCATTGAGCGGGCTGCCGCCTATCGGGACCCGCTCGGTGATACGCCCGGTATGCGCGTTGATGCCGAACATGCTGAAGACGGGCTTGGTGGGAGACTGCCTGACGATCTCGGCGATCAGGTACACCGCTCCGGTCCGGGGGTCGTAAACCGGGGTGCTGGTGATCCCGACCGTCGGCACCAGGTCGGTGCAGTTGGTGGTCGCCGCTGACCAGGGCGTGCCGAGGTGATCTGACCATTTCACGCGGCCGGTCGCCGCGTTCAGCCCGTACACCCAATCCCGCTCGGTCGCCACGATCACGGTATTGCCGACGATCAGCGGCTGGGCGTACACCTGCCCTCTTACCCTCCTGGAGAACACCCGACCGAAGTCACCGCCGCGCAGCGCCGCTGGACTCAGGCCGGGTTCATCGGGGTCCCAGCCGGTACGCAGGTTGTCCTGGGAGGCGGTCACGTCGCCAAGGGCGGCCGCGGCCGTCGTGGCGGGGGCCGCGGCGGGCCGGGTGCTGGCGGGGGCCGCGGTGACTGTGGCGCTGGCGGGGGCCGCGGTGACCGCGGCGCTGGCGGGGGCCGTGGTGACTGTGGCGCTGGCGGGGGCCGCGGTGACCGCGGCGCTGGCGGGGATCGCGGTGACCGCGGCGCTGGCGGGGATCGCGGCGACCGTCATCCCTAATCTGACAGCGATTGAGCAGAGCCGGATTGACCGGAGGCGTATTGAGCAGAGCCGTATTGAGCAGAGCCGTATTGAGCAGAGCCGTATTGAGCAGAGCCGTATTGAGCAGAGCCGTATTGAGCAGAGCCGTATTGAGCAGAGCCGTATTGAGCAGAGCCGTATTGAGCAGAGCCGTATTGAGCGGAGCCGTATTGAGCAGAGCCGTATTGACCGGAGCCGTATTGAGCAGAACCGTATTGACCGGAGCCGTGCTGAGCAGAACCGTATTGACCGGAGCCGTGCTGAGCAGAACCGTATTGAGCAGAGCCGCCGGGCCAGATCGCTGCGAGCGGTGCGGCGGAAGAAATGACGGACAACTGAGAACTCCCGTTGCTGCATGCCGCATCCCCCTCGATGCCGGGACCAAGCGCAGATCCCCGGTATCCACAACGAGTAATCATTACGTTGCGGATCGTATCCACATCTGAGGGGCGACATCCTGAGCTGCGGCTCGTGTCGGCGTCGGCGATGCGTTAGTGCGGCGGCTCAGGTCGGACCGGCACCTGCAGCAGGAATCGTGGATGCCGCGAGCGAGCCGCACTTCGTGAGCTGGTGCTGCAAAGTGGCGGGGATCGCTCGCGCCCACGATCAGGCAACTGGCTGGCCTGATATTCGGCTGGCTAGCGGTGGCGGTGACCGGCGCCGTCCTGCTCACAGCTGGGGCAGCGTACCAAGCGCGACTGCGCGACTTGGGCAAGCTGCGAGCCAGCGGGCGGTGCTGAGGAATGCTCGCTCCGACACTCAGAGTACGGGTGGACGTACGGTCGGTGAGCGGAGATACTTACGCCGGCGGTTGGAGGGCCAGCCGCCGGGCAGCCCGAGCACCCTGCTTGACCTTTTGGCCACCCTCCCGGACCCGAGGATGAGCTCAGAAATGCGTGATCTGGAGCGCCTGACCCGGCTGGCGATCGTTCCGCTGCCGGCCGAGATCGACATCTCCAATGAGGACGACGTCGGGGAGCAGCTGCGCGCCGCCTTCGCCCCAGGCGTCGCCGTCGTTATCGCAGATCTTGGCTTGACGGTCTTCTGCGATTGCGCTGGTGTCCGCCACCTGATGCTCGCTCATCAGATGGCGGTCTCGGCCAACGCCGAGCTGAGGGTAGTAGTCCAGTCCGCCGGCGTGCTGCGTGTCCTGGAGGTGCTGGGAGCTGACCGCGTGCTGCGGATCTTTCCGGGCCTGGGTCCGGCGCTCATGGCAGGCCCTGCTGATGCTGGCTGAGTCGGGGAGGCTGCCAACGGGGCCGAGGCGACGGGAGGCGGCCCGGCTTGTCCGGCCGGCGGTATCGGGGCTGTCCCGCGGTCGGGCTGCCCGGCGGCTGGCGCGCCGGTTGGGCTGTCCCGCCGGTCAGGCTGGCGCGGGAATCGAGGCGGCGAGAGTGTCCAGGATCTGCTGCCCGTACCTAGCCAGCTTGCTGTCGCCAACGCCGTTAACCGCGGCCAGTTCGGCGAGCGTCGACGGCAGCTCAGCGGCGATCTGCCGCAGGGTGGCATCGTGGAAGATCACGTAGGCGGGCATGCCCTGCTCCTTGGCGGCCGTCGCGCGCCAGGCCCGCAGCCGTTCGAACACGGGCGCAGCCGCGGCGGGCAGGTCAGGCGCCTCGGCGCGGCGGGACTTGGCGGCCCGCGCGGGCCGATCAGGCTCCCGCCGTAGCATCACCTGGCGCTTCCGGCTCAGCACCGGGTAGCTCGCGTCCGTGAGCACTAGCGTGCCGTACTCGCCCTCCACGGCCAGCAGGCCCTGCGCCAGCAACTGGCGCACCACGCCACGCCATGCCGAGTCGTCGAGTTCCGTGCCGACACCGAAGACCGTAAGGGAATCGTGGCCGTACTGGACGACCTTGGGCGTGGACTTGCCGCGCAGGATGTCAATCAGCTGGCCCGCGCCGAATTTCTGATGCCGCTCGCGCAGCAGCCGGAACACCGCCGACAGGAGCTTTTGCGCCGCGACCGTGCCGTCCCAGGCCTGCGGCGGCGAGATGCACGTGTCGCAGTTGCCGCACGGGGCGGCGGGCTGGCCGAAGTAGCCGAGGAGCTGCGCCCGGCGGCACTCGATCGTCTCGCATAGCGCCAGCATGGCATCGAGGTGAAGGGCGAGCCGGCGCCGGTGCGCCTGGTCGCCATCCGAACTCTCGATCATCTTGCGTTGCTGCACGACATCCTGGAGCCCGTAGGCAAGCCAGGCGGTGGCAGGCAGGCCGTCACGTCCTGCCCGGCCGGTCTCCTGGTAGTAGCCCTCAACGGACTTGGGCAGGTCGAGGTGCGCGACGAGCCGCACATCGGGTTTGTCGATGCCCATGCCGAACGCGATCGTGGCTACCATGATCACGCCGTCCTCGCGCAAGAACCGTGCCTGATTTGCCGCCCGGGTCCTCGCGTCAAGGCCCGCATGGTAAGGCAGCGCCCCGATCCCGTTACTGACCAGGAAGTCAGCCGTCGCTTCCACCGACGCCCTGGACAGGCAGTAGACGATCGCCGCGTCACCAGCGTGCTCCGTGCGGAGCAGCCGCAACAGCTGCTGCTTCGGCTCGGCCTTCGGCTCTATGCGATAGGTGATGTTCGGGCGATCGAAACTCGCAACGAACTGACGGGCGTCCGCAAGCCGCAGCCTGGTGGCGATCTCGGCGCGCGTTGCCTTGGTGGCCGTTGCGGTCAGCGCGATACGGGGCACGTCGGGCCAGCGTTCGTGCAACACGGACAGGCCGAGATAATCAGGCCGGAAGTCGTGCCCCCACTGGGCCACGCAATGCGCCTCGTCGATGGCGAACAGCGAGATGACGCCGCTATCCAGGAGGCTGCACGTCGGCTCGGCGCGCAGTCGTTCTGGCGCCAGGTAGAGCAGGTCAAGCTCACCGGCGCGGAAGGCGGCCTCGACCTGGCGCCGCTGGAGCGGGTCCTGGGTGGAGTTGAGGAACCCGGCCCGCACGCCGAGCGCCGACAGGGCATCGACCTGGTCCTGCATGAGGGCGATCAGCGGCGAGATGACCACGCCGACGCCAGGCCGCACCAGGGCCGGGATCTGGTAGCAGAGCGACTTGCCGCCCCCGGTCGGCATCAGCACGAGCGCGTCGCCGCCTGCCGTCACATGGTCGATGATTTCGCACTGCCCGTCCCGGAACGACTCGTAGCCGAACACCCGCTGCAGCACCAGCTGCGCGCCGGCCATTTCGGGACCGGTGCCTGGGGAGGCCATTGGCCGAGTCTAAGGCCCGCTCGTGACAGACTCCGGATATGAGGCAGGCGTTCTGGCGCCAACCGCGCTGCGGCAGTGCGGACCGATCGCCTGCCGGGCACGGCGGCAGTCCTATCCGCTCGGGCGCCGCTCACCGTGGCGGTTCTGGCTCTCGCATCAGAGGAATCGTCGCTAGCCTCGCCCGCGGCAGCGCGCGGTCTGCTTGAGTCATGTGGTGAACCCGGCCGAGATCATCGCGCTCGCCGGGACTGGCGTCCTAGCCGGCGTGGCCAGCACAGTCGCGAGCCTCGCGTCGGTTGTCTCCTATCCGGTGCTGCTGGCGTTCGGGCTGCCGCCGGTCAGTGCGAACGTGACGAACACGGTGGCGCTGGTATTCACTGGGGTCGGCGCCGCTTCCGGGTCGCGACAAGAACTGGCGGGCCAGGCCGCGCGGGTGCGGCGACTCGGCATGGTGACGGCGGCGGGCGGGGCGGCGGGCGCGGCGCTGCTGCTCTTGTCCCCCGCGATGGCATTCCAGCTGGTCGCGCCTTGCCTCATCGGGGGTGCTTCGCTCCTGCTGCTCGTCCAGCCGATGATCACTGGCCTCACGGCTCGGCCAGACGGTGAGCGCAGCCCGATGCTGCGGGCAGCGCTGTTTGCCGTGGCGGGCTACGTCGGCTACTTCGGGGCGGCCGGCGGCATTCTTGCCCTCACTGTGCTCACCGCGATGATTGATATGCCGCTAGCCAGGATCAACGCGCTGAAAAACGTGGTCTCAGGGCTTGCGAACGCCGCGGCAAGCGTGGCATTCGCCTTGTTCGGCCCGGTTCAGTGGGCCGTCGCGGCACCGCTCGCCGCAGGCTTCCTGCTCGGCGGGTGGATCGGCCCGGCGCTGGTCCGCAGGCTACCTGCGCGAGCCCTGCGCGTGGTCATCGGCACGTGCGGCCTGGCCCTCGCGGCCACCCTCGGTGCCAGGACCTACCGATTAGCCGGCCGCCCGGCGTCCTGATCGACCGTCAGCGGCCGCCGGGTGCCGCCCAGCGGCGGATCATCGCGATGCGTGCCCGGATCTGGTCCCCGGTGGCCTGCGGCAGCGGTGGTCCCCCGCAGGCCCGCCGCAGGTCCGCATGGATCGCCCCGTGCGGCTGGCCGGTCCGGTGATGCCACGCCGCGATGAGCTGGTTGAGTTCCTTGCGTGCGGTGGCCAGCGTCTCGCGGGTGGTGGCGGACGCTGGTACCGCGCCGGTGCCGGCTGCCACGCCCGCGCCAGTGTCGGCCGCCCCAGCCGCGCCGGTGCCGGCCGCCCCGGCCGCGGCAGCGGGTCTTCCCGGGGCCCAGCCGGGACGCCCGGCGCGCGTGTTCGCGAACTGGGCGGCCTGCCGTTTGCGCAGCAGCAGCGCGACTTGCTCCGGCTCCAGCAGTCCTGGCAGGCCGAGGAACTCTTCCTCCTCGGCCGACGCGCCGAACTCGGCGCCGTCGTACAGCACCCGGTCGAAATGGGCCGATGCCTCCAGTGCCTTGAATGGAAGCTCGTCAAGATCATCGGGTGTGTTCCGCTGGCGCCGCGCCTCAGCGAGCTCACGCTCCTCAGCTGCAGCATCGTCGCGGCGGCTGAGCACATGATCGCGTTCGGCCTCCAACTCCGCGGCGTAGCCGAGCAGTGCCGGGATCGATGGCAGGAAGACCGAGGCAGTCTCACCGCGCCGCCGTGCCCGGACGAACCGGCCCACCGCCTGGGCAAAGAACAGCGCGGTGCCCACGCTCGTCGCGTAAACGCCCACGGCGAGCCGCGGGATGTCCACGCCCTCGGACACCATGCGGACCGCCACCATCCACCGGTCCCCGGACATCGCGAAACCGGCGATCTTGCGGCTGGCCGATGGATCGTCGGAGAGTACGACCACCGGCCGGACTCCGGTAATGCGGCGCAGCAGCGTGGCGTAGGCGCGCGCGTCCGCGTGATCGCCGGCGATCACCAGGCCTGCCGCGTCCGGCATGTCCCTGCGCACCTCGGTGAGCCGCCGGTCAGCGGCTTCGAGCACCCGTACGATCCACGCCCCTTCCGGGTCCAGCGCGGTCCGCCAGGCCTGCGCGAGCTGATCAGGTGTCATCGGGGCGCCCAGCGTGCCGGTGACCTCGTCGCCGGCACGCGCCCGCCAGCGCATCTCGCCGGAGTAGGCGAGGAAGATCACTGGCCGGACTACGCCGTCCTCAAGAGCCGGGCCGTACCCGTAGACGTAGTCGGATGAGCTACGCCTGCTGCCGTCCAGGCCCTCGGCGTAGGTGACGAATGGGATCGGGTTGGCATCGCTGCGGAACGGAGTGCCGGTCAGCCCGAGTCTCCGCTTGGCAGGCTCGAAGGCCTCCCGGACCGCCTCGCCCCAGGACAGCGCGTCGCCTGCGTGGTGGATCTCGTCGAAGACAACGAGCGTGCGCCGGTTCAGCGTGCGCTGCCTGTGCAGTGCAGGGTGGGCCGCCACCTGCGCGTAGGTCACAGCGACTCCGGTGAAGTCAGCCGAGGCACGTCCTTGCGCGTTGCGATAGGACGAGTCAAGCGGGATTCTCAGGGCGTGCGCTGCCTGAGACCACTGGTGCTTCAGATGCTCAGTCGGCGTGACCACGGTGACCGCGGCGATTTCGCGGCGGGCAAGCAGCTCGGCGGCGATCGTCAGGGCGTATGCAGTCTTCCCCGCCCCTGGCGTCGCGACCAGCAGGAAGTCACGCCGTGGCTGACGAAAGTACGCGTGATACGCATCCCGTTGCCAGTCGCGCAGCGGCGGAAGCAAGTCGGGCCTGACGGGTGCGCCGGGGAGGTTTGGCTCATCATCGGGGGCGAACGCGGGGGTAGTCACAGGGCCGAGAGGCTACCAGCGGCAGCCCCGGTAGCGGTCACGCCACGGGCTCAGGGCCGCACTCTCATACTGCCAGCCGGATACCGGCCATCTCTGACCGGGCGGCGTCGTTACGGGCTGTGGCAGCGCCCTGCCTAGCCCCTGGTGCACGTCGTCATATGTCGGCTGCCGGATCCGTGCTCCTGGTGTAGCTGCGCCGGAACTGGTTGTCAGTGACGGGCCAGCGCTCTCCGCGGCGCCCTTCCACGACCCAGTCCCCGCGCCGAGCGATCGCCCGCCCCTCCATCGTCCGGAGGACGAGAAGGTCGCTGGCCTGCCATGCGCGGAAGGTGCCCGTGCGGCGCCAGACTTCGCCGCCGAGCGGCTCGTGACTTTGGCGGAACTCCCGGTCGCGGACCGTGCGCTCATCGCCGGAGTCATCGACGACTCGCCAGTCTCCGACATCGCCATGCAGTTCGTCACCGGACAGGCGGGTCCACGGCCGCCGGGCATGCAGCCGTCTCGCCTGGACCGTACCGACGCGGCGAAAGTCAGCCGCATCGGCTGGCCCGCCTGGCGGCACGATGGGCACGAAGCCGACGTCCTCTAGCTGTGCGAGCTGCGACCGCAGGTAATTGACGCTTCTCGTGCGCTCGTCAGCTGGAAGATCAGCCCAGGGCACCGCTCTGCTGTTCACGAGCGCATTCCCCATCTTTCCAGCGCTCGACCGGCCAACGCCGCTGCCTGCGGACCAGCCGGCCGCCAGCCGCCGCTGGTACCAGCGGGTGTGCTCCACGCTGGCGACCTGTTCCACGTCGCGATCGGTCAGCTCGATGAAGCTACCGGGCGGCACTGCACGGGCCGGGACCCATTCACGCCCGCGGGCTACCACCGCCGTCATCACCGAGCGGACCTGAAGGATGTTGTCCTGGCGGATGAACTCATCCAGGTCAGCCCACGGGCGTCCGGTGAAGGTCCTCGGCTCACCAGGCACAGCGGGGTGCCTCATCCGGTAACACTCGTGCCAGTGCCGTGCCACCCTTGTCCACGTGTCCTCGGGCTCCTCGCCGTTTACCATGAAGGTCCGCTGAAAAGGCTGCAACCGGTCGAAGATCGCGCCGTTCGTGGCCGCCCCGTCGGACGTGAGCATGTACAAGGCAATACCCGGGTGCAGTCGTGCCACCCGCCCTGCCTCGTGCATGCTGGCGTCTGTGCAGGCGTCCGCGACGACAACAGCCGCCTGGGCTGCCTCGGCCGGGGGCATGGTATCCAGCGTGGCGAGAAGGTGCTCCCGCCACGGACTTGGCTCGGCGTGCACCTGCGGCGCCGCTGCGGCGACGGAATGCGGGGACGTCGCCTGGTACTCACGCCGCAGGTCTTCCGCCCGCCGGTCCAGGAGCACCACGCGCTGCACCGGATGCGGGGCCAGGGCCTGCCGGTCGGTCTCATCCAGGCAGGCGGCATCCGGGTGCGCGGCGCGGCCGATGGACGCGGCTTGGGAAAGCTCCCGCCACTCCCAGGCGCGACGGGCAAGCTCCAGGAGGATGGCAAGCGCCAACGTACTGTCGCCGCACAAAAGCAGGTGCCGGGCCCCGGCGGAGAAGATCTGATTAACCAGAGCGCACGCGGTCGACTCCAGCGGGCTGAGCGCGTCCTCAAGCGACCAGCCGGAGTTGCCGCTGTGCCGGCCGCGCCAGTGATCAGCATGCCTGGGGTCATCGATGCGAGCGACCAGGTGCGGCTGCCGCTCAGGGTCGGGCGGATACCGGTGCAGTACGCCGTTGGCTGCCGTCAGGATTGCGTCGTTCTCCGCAGCGTCTTGGCGCAGCGCGTATAGCTGGCGCAAGGCGCATCCGCGGCGGCCGGCCAGCACCGGGAGCAGGACTCTGGGGGAGGCCGGGTCACCGATCATGACCCGTGCGCCGGTGGCGCGGGCCTCGTCAAGCAGGGGGTGGCCGCTGTCCGGCTCGATGACCACGATGCTGCTCCGGCGGCGAGTCTGCGCTAGGCGCTGCAGCAGGGGCACCGTTAATGTATCCAATCCGGTGAGGACGGTCGCGTCCGCCACCATCCGGGCCCGCAGGCGTCCCAGCGGCTCCCGCCACAGCACCGTCGCCACCGTCAGCGCTCCCACCAGTGTCGCCGCCAGGCTGATGGCGCCCCCGAACTGCAAGGCCAGCGGTGGCGCTCCCTGGCACCCGCCATACGGGTACGGAGGCGGATTTCCGACATACAGGTCGAGCATCCAGCCGGCTACCGCGCCTTCAGTCTGCCCACCCCGGCACGGGGTCAGCGCTGAGCAGGTGAGCGCGCCTCCGATCACGACCATCACCGCGACCGTGGTCAGCCCTACCGCCGCATGCTGCTGGAGTCGGCGCGGCCACCAGTAACACAGCAGCGCCACCAGCCACGCCCCGGCCAGTGCCAGCGGCGCCTGGACGCTTCCCGGCCGCAGCCAGGCCCGCCACCAGGCCTGCGTCAGATACAGCCATCGGCTGTCTGCAGCGGAGACCCAGGCTCCCCAGGCGAGGTAGCCGGTAATAGCAGCACCGAGGACCGCCGGCGGCACCCACGCGGCCCGCCGAGTAAAGCGGAGCCTGGCGAGGCGAGTCCTTATCACGGCCTCCCCATCCACCGGCCCGTGATACCAATCAGTAACGTGCTTTCTAGCGGAAGCAGCCAAGCCCGCCGTTACGTCGACGGTGACACAGAACGGCGTAACCGCCTAGTCCTGTATCGGGGCCATCGATACCCCCGGCATCGCGCGGGGGCACCGATTAGTTCGGGTCGTGGCCCCGGCGGGCAGGCGTCGGCGGCACTGCCCTGAAAGTCTCGGCGACAGATTGATGCGGACGTGCCGCGCATGCCGTACCCTAATCCGGTGGCACCCGGGCCATGGGAGAGTACTGACCCATGAATCGGGCGGCGAGTCCAGGCGATGCCGGGTCACGTTAGCTCGTAGCAGGCTCTGGTTACTCGGTGTGATAACCTACGCGCACCTGGTTACTCACTGTGTTCGGGGAACCGGACAAAGTTGCAAAAACTGTCTATACAGACGCACCACATGGGTGGTGCCGGAGCCTTGGGCGAGATTGGCTGGCACGTTATGCATATCACCGAGGACATCAGCAGGACGGTTCCGTCTAAACTGGCAGATCTCCGGGATGTGCCGCTGGCGGAGATGCCGACCCTGAGCGCGGTGACCCTTGATGAGGCGTTTGACGGTATTATGCCGGGCTCGAAGGCAGTTCCGGTGCCGGTCATGGCATTCGCCTCCGCCATCTAAGCCTGCGGGCCTGACATGAGCAGGCCGTCCGTTCCGCTCAGCCACTCCGTCGCGCCTGGCCCGCTCAGCCAGTTCGTCCTCAAGGTACACAGTCGGTGCGATCTCGCCTGTGATCATTGCTACGTCTACGAGGCCGCCGACCAGAGCTGGCGTGGCCGCCCCATGGCCATTTCCGACGAGGTGATCTCGCGGACGGCGCAACGCATCGCTGAACATGCCGCTTCACACGCCCTCGGCACCGTGCAGGTGGTGCTGCACGGTGGGGAGCCCCTGCTCGCCGGCCCGGCCCGGCTGCGGCGGGTGGTCACGGAGCTTCATGCGGCGCTCCGCGCCGTATGCCGCCTTGACCTGAGGATCCACACCAACGGTGTGCTGCTCAACGAGGATTTCTGCGAACTGTTCGCCGAGCATGCTGTCAAGGTCGGTATCTCCATCGATGGTGACCGGGTCGCCAATGACCGGCACCGCAGATACGCAGACGGGCGCAGCAGTTACGACCAGGCGATCCGTGCTATCGGGTTGCTGCGCGCCGACCGTTTCCGGGATCTGTATGCCGGACTGCTATGCACAATCGACATCGCAAACGACCCGCTGGCGGTCTATCAGTCTTTAATGGACTTGCGCCCGCCCCGGGTCGACTTTCTCCTGCCGCACGCGACATGGGATCATCCGCCGTTGCGCGGGCTTGCCGCAGACAGCGAGTACGCTGACTGGCTGATTGCGATTTTCGACCGCTGGCTTGCGGAGGGACGCCCGGCCCCGATCCGCACCTTCGATTCAATCATCTCCACAATGCGGGGCGGTGAAAGCTTTACTGAGGCACTAGGCCTCGGGCCAACCGGGCTTATCGTCATCGAAACTGACGGCAGCTACGAACAAGTCGACTCGCTGAAAGCGGCGTTTGACGGCGCGCCGGATACCGGGATGAACGTCTTCGACCATGCCCTCGATGTTGTTTCTCGCCACCCTGGTATTCTTGCTCGTCAGCAAGGAATTTCCGGCCTATGCCAGACGTGCCAGAAATGCCCAGTAGTTACCAGCTGTGGTGGTGGCCTTTACACCCACAGGCACCGGGCAGGTAACGGCTTCGCCAATCCATCGGTGTACTGCTCCGACCTGCTGAAGCTTATTTCCCATATCAGCAGCCGGCTGTGTGAGGTGCCCCCGGACGCACCGGGAATCCCGACTCACTCGATAGGCGGCCCGGAATTCCGGGCCCTGGCAGCGGGCGTCGGCGACGGCGCGGCGGTGGCACAGCTCGCCGGGGCCCAGCGGAGCCTGCTTCGCGGCTTGCTCGGTGCGGTGTACCAGGAAGGAATTACCGGGGCCGCCGTTTCAGCGGCGGTCAAGACGGACCTGCGGCGCGCCTGGTCGTTGTTGACCACACTCGACCGTGAACGACCTAAAGCCCTGCAGACGGCGCTCGGGCATCCCTATATTCGCGCCTGGGCTATGCGCTGCCTCAAGCAGTTGCGGCCCGCCGCTGCCTGGCACGGCGACCAGGATCATGCAAGAAGGGTGCCAGGGCTGACCGCCGACCTGAGGCATCTCGGCGCCATCGCTGCCGCTGCTGCTATTCACGCTGGGACTAGCGGTACCGTCAGGATCCCTGTGCTGCATGGCGCCGTGCACCTGCCCACGCTGGGCCGCCTGGCAATCGGCCCGGAGCAAGCAATCGGCCCGGAGCAAGCAATCGGCCCGGAGCAAGCAATCGGCCCGGAGCAGGCTGCCCGGTCGCCCGCAGAAGTGCTCGAAACGGCGACCGTCGACGTTGCCGGCGGGGTGGTTGCTGTACGGCTCGGTGCCAGCCGCTGGACACTGGCCAGCAGCGACCTGCTCAGCGGCGCGGCGAGTCAGGGCGCCACGTCCGAGAGCGGCAGGCCCGCCAGCTGGGAGCCCGTACGCAGGCTCAGCGCACTTGGCATCTGCGTCGCGATGGAGGACACCGATCCCTACCGCGACTGTCACCAATGGCGGCCGGCGGCACGGCTGACCGAAGCTGAGTTCGCCCAGTGGCAGCGGCAATTCCGGTATGCCTGGCGGGAAATCGAGCGTGCGCATGGTGCCTACGCCCCGGCGCTTGCCGCAGGCCTAACGACGCTGATGCCCCTGGCCGCTGCCCAAGACGGTGGCGATCTCAGCGCCGCCGCCAGGGACGCGTTCGGCGCCGTCGCCATGGCACTACCTGCCGATCCGGTAACCCTCGCCTTGCTGCTCATCCACGAGTTCCAGCATGTGAAACTCGGTGCGGTGCTCGATCTCTACGAGCTTTTTGATCGCGCTGATGACCGTCTCTTCCACGCCCCGTGGCGCGAGGGCAAGCACCAGATCGAAGACCTCCTGCAAGGCACCTACGCGCACCTGGCCGTCACTGACTTTTGGCGCGCACGCCAGCACATCGCGGCCGACCAGGCAGCGGGACGGCGATTCGTGCATTGGCGCGCTCGGACCCGCGATGCGATCGAGATCCTGGCGACTTCTGGCTCGTTGACACCGCTTGGGGCGTGGTTCGTCGATGAAATGCGCCATTCGGCAGGGCCGTAGCAAGGGGTCAGCCCAGCATCAGCCACGACAGCTGACAGAGCGCCGCGATACCTGGCAGCCGCCACAGCTGGAGTCCCCGAAGCCGAGGTCTCGCTCTTCCCGGCGGTGCCTGATTGAGAGGTCACCGCGGCATGCGCCGCCACGGGATGGGACGCCGCCCCTGGTCACATACTAAGATCTCCTATATCATCATTTCGCCACGCCGCATTGGGCGATAATTGGCCGCTGGCCGCACTGTAGTGGCTGCTGGGACTGGCGTGGCGTGACGGGGGGGAAGGCGCCAATGGTTTCGGGGCGCGACGACAGGCCGTACTTCTTCCTAAGCTACGCACGGACGCCGAAACGAGATCCATCCGACCGTGATGATCCAGATCGCTGGGTCTACAAGCTATACAAAGACCTGTGCGGCGCCATCTTACAAATGACTGACGCCCGGCCCGAAGAAGCTGGATTCATGGACCGGGAGAACAAGCTCGGTACCGAATGGTCACCAGAACTGACGGCGGCACTCGCGAGATGCCGGGTCTTCGTCCCGCTGTACTCCCGGCGGTATTTCGAAAGTGACAATTGCGGCAGAGAATGGTTTGCTTTCGCGCGCCGCGAAATCACTCACCGGGCTCGGGGCCGCCAGCTAGTTGACGCCATTGTGCCGGCGCTCTGGACGAGAATGGATCGGCAGAAGCTCCCCCATGTCGCGCAGTCCGTCCAGTTCGAACATGGCTTCCTCGGTGAACGCTACTGCACTGAGGGTTTCTATGGGATCATGAAGCTGCAGAATTATCGCGCCGATTATCAGCGCGCAGTGCACAGGCTCGCCGAGCGAATCATCGCGATTGGCGACGAGAGCGTCGCATTTACTGATGAAAACGTCGTTCCCGCGATGACGCAGGCGGATTTCGAGTCGCTGCCGAGCGCCTTTGGCCCGGCTAGCGCGCGCCGGACCGCAGATGGCCAGCTTCAGATCGCGGTGCTCGCGCATGACACCTCGACGCTGCCGCCGGGGAGGGCCCGCGACTACTACGGCGCTACGCCGAGCACCTGGAGCCCGTACCGGCCGGATTACACCCAGCCGGTGGCCGACTACGCGCTGGAGCTGGCCAAGAAGTGCCTTGACTGCAAACCCCTGGTTGGAGCTTTTGACGACGCCATGGCGAATTGGGTCAGCAATGGGCACCCGGTGCCGCCGAGTTTGTGCCTCGTCGATGCCTGGGTGAGCGTATCGGCCGCGCATCAGGAACAGCTGAGCCGGCTGGAGCAGGTCGAGGAGTCCTGGGTCAGCGTGCTGGTTCCGTGGAACAGCCAGGATTCGGGGATGCACGAGGCCAAAGATGATCTTCGCGAGAAACTCCATGAGCACTTGGGCCGTAAGCTTGCCGGCGTCCCGAGACGATGCCAGATGGCCGCGAACGGAATCCCCACTCTCTACGATTTCGGGCAGCTCCTGCCCGAGATGACAATGATCATGCTGAAGAGATTCCGCAAAGAAGCTACTGCCCATCCGCCCGCAGGTCCCTTCATTGAGCGCCCGCGGCTGAGGAGATCCGAACTCCAGGATTCCGGAGATGCACGATGAGCGACCCGAGCCGGGGCCAGATCATTACGTTCTACTCTTACAAGGGCGGTACCGGCCGTACGATGGCACTCGCCAATGTCGCGTGGATTCTCGCGAGCAACGGCAACCGGGTCCTTGCCGTTGACTGGGATTTGGAATCACCCGGACTGCACAAGTTCTTTCATCCTTTCCTAGACGAATCAACTGTGAGCGCCACGCCTGGCGTGATAGAAATAATCAATGATTATGCGTCCGCCGCTGTTGATCCGGGAGCGCGCGACGATGATTGGCATCTGGAATACGCGCGCGTCGATCGTGATGCGGTATCTCTGGAATGGGCCTTCCCCCATGGCGGCAAACTGGACTTTCTCTCGGCCGGCCGCCAGAACCGTGACTATTCTGCCGCCGTCTGCTCCCTTGACTGGGATAACTTCTACGACCGGCTCGGCGGCGGGCGTTTCTTTCGCGCGATGCGAGATGACATGAAGCAGAAATACGACTACGTACTGATAGACAGCCGTACCGGGCTGAGCGACGTGGCGGACATCTGCACGATCGAGCTCCCGGACGTCTTAGCGATCTGCTTCACGCTCAGTGATCAGAGCATCGAGGGCGCAGCCAACGTCGCCCGCCAGATCAGCGGACGGTACCGGGATCGAAATATCCGGGTACTGCCCGTGCCGATGCGCATCGAGGACGGCGAGAAAGAGAAGCTTGACATCGGGCGTGCCCTGGCCCGGATGAAGTTCGAGGGCTTCCCGACAGGCATGACCCAGGAGAACTCGGCGCTGTACTGGGCGTCGGTCGAAGTGCCCTACAAGCCCTTCTATGCCTTCGAGGAGACCCTGGCGACCTTCGGTGACGACCCAGGTTCGCCAGCGTCGCTGCTGTCCTCATTCGAGCGGATTACGAACTCGCTCACCGAGGGACGGGTGACGGCGATGCAGCCGATCGCCGAGAACCTGCGGCTGCAGTACAAGGAGGCTTTTGCCCGGCGACAGCCTGCAGCTTCCACGCAGGTCTACCTGAGCTACGTGCCGGAGGACCGCATGTGGGCCGACTGGATCGAGGCGGTGCTGACGCGCGCCGGCTTCCGCGTGCTGCCGCGTAGCACGGTGACGACGGCGGCCGCGGGCAGTGCCGAGGTCCGGGGCAGCATCCAGGCGGAGCGCGAACTTCAGGCTGCTCCCCGGGCCATCGCCGTGCTTTCTTCCGCTTACCTGCATTCGCCCGACGCCCGATCCATCTGGAAGACCTTGTCGTCGGCCGATGCTGCCGACACGCATCGTCAGCTGGTGCCGGTCAGGGTGAGCGAAGTAAGGATCATCGAGCCGTTCACCGAGCATCCCGCCGTGGACCTGGCGCGCATGGATGCGGCCCAGGCGACCGCGAAGCTGCTGTGGGCTCTGGACCGGCCTGTTCCTCCGCTCGGCAGCACGGGAACCCAAGCCGAGGAGCCCCGGTTCCCCGGCACGATCCCGCCGATATGGAACGTCCCGGCCAGGAATGCCGACTTCACCGGGCGCGGCGCGACGCTTGAACTGCTGCGCGACAAACTCGCCGGGGGCGGCCTGGCGGTCGTCGTCGCGCAGGCGCTGTATGGGCTGGGCGGCGTCGGCAAGACCCAGCTCGCGCTGGAGTACGCGCACCGCTTCATGGCCGACTATGACCTGGTCTGGTGGGTGCCGTCCGAGCGGGCCGAGGAGACCAGCGGGGCGCTCGCCGAGCTGGCCCGCAAGATGGGTCTGAAGGTCGGCGACAATGTGGCCGAGGCAGCGGAGGCTGCCCTGGAGGAGCTGCGCCGCGATTCCACGCCGCACTGGCTGCTGATCTTCGACAATGCCGACGACCCCAAGCAGCTCGAGCCGTACCTGCCCACCGGCTCGGGCCATGTCCTCATCACCTCGAGAAATCAGGCGTGGTCGCACTCCGCTGAGCCTCTCGAGGTGGATGTCTTCACGATGGACGAGAGTGTGGCGCACCTGCTCCGGCACGTGCCTGAACTGGACATGGCCGACGCGAAGCGAGTCGCCGACGCCCTGGGGCACCTGCCGCTGGCCGTCGAGCAGGCCAGCGCGTGGCTAGAGCAGACCGGGATGCCCGCGCGGGCCTACGTCGAGCAGCTGGCGACGCAGTCCACCCGGATCCTGGCGCTGAACCAGCCGCCGGACTACCCGATGCCGGTAGTGGCCACCTGGAACCTGTCCTTCGACCAGCTCAAAGGGCGATCGCCGGCCGCGGTGCGGCTGCTGCAGCTGTGCGCATTCTTCTCGCCAGGGCCGATCTCCATGGACTTGCTCTACAGCGACGAGATGAACGAGTCCTTGCTGCCCTTTGACGAGACGCTGAGCGAGAAGCTGATGCTCGGCCGGGTGATCAGGGATATCAGCCGCTTCGCTTTGATCAAGGTGGACCAGGGCAGCAACTCGCTGCAGATCCACCGGCTGGTCCAGGCCGTGATCCGCTCCCAGATGAGCGACGAGGCGCAGGCCGACGCGCGGCATGAGGTACATAAGATCCTGGTCGGCGCCCGGCCCCGCCAGGGGGAGACAGACGACCCGGCGAACTGGTCCACCTATGACATCATCTGGCCGCATCTCGGTCCTTCGCAGGCTGACGAGTGCGACGATCCGCGCACCCGGCAGCTGCTCATCGACTGGGTGCGCTACCAGTGGAAGCACGGCGAGTTCGAATCTGGCCTGAGCCTGGCGAGGCGCCTGGAGAACCTGTGGATCCACCAGCTCGGGCCTGACCATCAGCAGACGCTGCACCTGCAATTCCAGATCGCCAACGTGCTGCGTTCCCAGGGCCGCTTCAAGGACGCCCGCGACCTGGACACCTATGTCCTGGAGCGGCAGCGAGCCGTACTCGGGGTAGACCATCCGCACGCGCTGATCACCGCGAACGGGCTGGGGGCTGATCTGCGTGCGCTCGGCGACTTCCAGGACGCACTGGCCTCGGACCGGGAGACCTATGAGAGCTTTAAGGAGCAGTTCGGCGCGGATTACCCGCGGACATTGATCGCTGCCCATAACCTGGCGAGCTCGCTGCGGCTGGTCGGTGACTGCTTCGCGGCGCGCCGCCTCGACGAGGAGACGCTGGACTGTCAACGGCAGGTGCTGGGCAGCGACCATCCCTATACCCTCTTGTCGGCGGCCAGCCTGGCTCACGATATGCGCGCGGCAGGCGCCTTCCGGGACTCCGTCGACCTGCTGCGCTACACATGGGAGAAATACCGGGCGGTGCTTGGCGACGACATGCTCGACACCTTGCGGACCGCCACCAGCCTGGCCGTGTCGCTGCGCAAGGCCGGGGAGCAGTCCGAGGCGATGAATCTCGCGCAGGACACCTACGAGCGTTACAAGCGCCGCTACGGCAGCGACGCGCCAGATGCCCAATCGTGCGCGCTCAACCTGGCCTGCGACTACGCGGCGGTCGATGACATGCCCAGGGCACTGGAGCTGGTGACGGGCGTCAAGGCCGCGCTCCAGGCCAGCCTGGGCGACGAGCATCCGAACACGTTGGTCGCCGCCAACAACCTGGCGTGCTACCTGCGGGCCATTGGCCGGCTCCCGGAGGCGCTTGCGCTGACGGATGACACGCTAGGCAGGACGCAGCCACGGCTCGGAAGCCGCCACCCGCTAACCCTGTGCTGCGCAGTCAACCTGGCTAACTGCCGCGGGGACTGCGGGGACCTCGAAGCGGCCGAAGCGCTCGAGCGCCAGGCGATTGCGCTACTGCGGGAGGTGCTCGGCCGGGACCACCCGGACACCCTGGTCGGCGAGGCCAATCTCGCTGTCACCCTGCGCCAGGCAGGGCGGGAGAAGGATGCCGAGGAACTCAGGGCACGGATCTTCGCTGACTTCAGCCGCGTGCTGGGCGCAGGTCACCCGGACGTCGCGCAACTACACAAATGGCAGCGGATCAACCGCGATCTGGAACCGCAGCAAATCTAAGATCTATCCGCCGACTGGGCTCGTGCTCCTGCCGGGGCGCGATCGCCGGCCTGCCGACAACCACCGGAGGATGTCGGGAAGCACGTCTAGCGCGCCGAAATGGGCAGCCCCCGCCTGAACCACCACGGCCGCGCTGGGGATCTTGTCGGCGAGCCACCTCGCGTGGCTGACTGGGGAGAACACGTCGCTCGCGCCGTGCCAGAGCAGGACGGGCACCGTGACAGAGGCCGGGTCAAATCCCCATGGCGAGCAAAACGCCAGCACGTCATCGATCCAGCCATAGTCCGACGTCCGCAACGCCTCGGCATAGGTCTCTATCAGCATCGACCGGATGCCCCGGTCCGCCACCACCCGCCGGTCCGGGTCGGGCAGCTCGGCCTGGAGCCTGGCGATCAGGCTAGCGGGGTTGGCGCGGACGGCGCTGGCGACCGCCTTGGTATGGGCGACTATGTCCTCGTAGCCGTTCGCCGCCGCCGTGTACTCGATGACATTCGACCGCGCCATACCGTCGAACCAGTCAAGCCCGTCAGCGCCGTGCGGGGCGAGTCCTACCAGGACTGCCGCCTTCGTCGTCCGCTCGGGTAGCAACGCGGCACAGGCGAGAGCATGGGGGCCGCCGCCCGATCGGCCGACGACCGAGAACTTCTCCAGCCCATAGGCATCGGCGATAGTCAGTACATCGGCTGCTACGTCCACCACCCTCCGACCGGCTAAACGGTCCGATTCCCCATAACCGGGGCGGTCGAAGGAGATCAGCCGGACGCCAAGCCGGTGCAGAACAGCGGATCGGGGACGGGGCCCTAACCGGCTTCCTGGAGTTCCATGCAGGAGGAACACGGGTCTGCCGTCGCAGTCGCCGTACGCCTGGGTGGAAAGTCGCCTGCCGTCGGCCGTTCGCACCGTGTACTTCAAGATCGTCCCTTGCCCCATTCGCGCCGCTTGGGTCATCCGGGGGGCGGCGTAGCTTCCAGCATGCCGCCGCTGGCCCGGCAACGGAAGAGACGCAGGCTCGGCCATGAGAACGAGGCAGATGTTATGCGGTCAGCCTGGGCCGCGACCGGCGGCTGACGTTGCTGCCGGTCAAGCGCTCGCTCCTCACTGCCAATCGCGGGCGACCCGATCGATCCGCGCGCGCAGCCTCGGATCATCCATCCACAGGGCGATCATGGCGCGGATGCGGGCCGCGGACCGGATGCCGTCCCGCGTGTGAGCGGCACCGAGTGCCTGGACCTGCCGGGCCGTGGTGCGCAGCGCCAGGCGGCTTCCGTAGAACATCGGCGATTCCGCTGCCGTCCCCGCAGTTACCTTCGGCTTGTCTGGCATCGTGCACCCCCCCGGCTAGAGACACCAGGCCGATCATCGAAGCCTAACCACCGCTGGCCTGTCGAGGATTCCGCAGTGCCTGGTCAGGGCAACGAGACGGCCGCCGGAACGGCTGGTTACCGGATGGCTCGCCCCGCGGCCGGTGCAGGTCTCCCGGGCCACCCCGCTCACCTGCTCGTTCAAGGCGGGACTGCGATCCCGAACGGCAGCCTTCCCTTCTCGGGTCGATGTGATGAACGGCCGCACTTGGCCGCGCATCCCGGTCCGGCCCTCCAGGCGGCGCGCCCGCAACAGGTGAACCGCGATTTGTATCAGGCAGCCTGCTTGCCGCCTCTGAGCCTGCGAGACCGCAGTAACCCCGAACGTGCGCCCGGTGCGAGGGAGAAGCACATCACACGCACGCGTGCTGGACGCCATGACGCTGGCCGGGCCAGGAACCGGAACCGGCACGAGCCACAGGTTGAGCAGCCATTCGAGGAGAACCGGCGATGGATCGCCGGCGAGCATCCGACGGGCTCTTGCGCGATCCGCGCGCAGGCCAAGGAGAGGGGACTGGGAAGGCAGATGCGGATCTTACTTATGGCGAGCGCCTATAACAGCATGACGCAGCGGGTCCACGCCGAGCTTGCCGATCGCGGGCACGAGGTGGCGGTCGAGCTGGCGCTCGGAGCGGAGTTAATGCGCGAGGGGGTCCGCCGCTGCGACCCGGATCTGGTTATCGCGCCGATGCTGACCACGGCGATCCCGGCCGATATCTGGTCGGCCCGCCCGTGTTTCATCGTGCACCCCGGGCCCAGGGGTGACCGGGGCCCGTCCTCGCTCGACTGGGCGATCATGGGCGGCGCCGGGCGCTGGGGCGTCACGGTGCTGCAGGCGAACGCGCAGATGGACGCCGGTGACATCTGGGCGAGCGCGGAGTTCACGATGCCCGCCTGCTCGAAGAGCTCGCTGTACCGCACTGAAGTCGCGGACGCCGCGCTGCAGGCGGTGCTGCTGGCGGTAGCCCGGTTCGCGGGGGGCCGCTACCGGCCCGAGCCGCTGGACTACAGCCGCCCCGAGGTGTCCGGTCAGTGCCGCCCGCCGTGCCGGCAGGCCGATCGCAGGATCGACTGGTCAGCAGAGCCCGCCGCCGCGGTGGCGGCGAAGCTGCGGGCGGCCGACTCCAGCCCCGGCGTCCTGGACGTCATCGACGGCGCCGGGTACTACCTGTTCGGCGGGTACGAGGAAGACGACCTGCGCGGCGAGCCAGGGGCGATCATCGCGCGGCGCGACGGCGCGATCTGCCGGGCGACCGCAGACGGGGCGGTCTGGATCCCGCAGCTGCGCGCCCGCCCGGCGCCCGGCGGGCCGGGAACCGTCAAGCTGCCGGCCACCCTCGCGCTGCGCGGATCACTGGCGGGCGTACCGCGGGTCCGGGCGCCGCTGACCGCACCGCCGGGCCGGCGCACATACCAGCAGATCAGCTACCGCGAGGCCGACGGCGTCGGCTACCTGGAGTTCTCCTTCCCCGGCGGCGCCATGAGCACCGGCCAGTGCCACCGCCTGCTCGCCGCCTACCGGCACGCGCAGGCCCGTCCGGTGCGGGTGATCGTGCTCGGCGGCACCCGGGACTTGTTCGCCAACGGCATCCACCTGAACGTGATCGAGGCCGCCGACGATCCCGCGGAAGAGTCCTGGCGGAATATCAACGCCATCGATGACCTGGCCGAGGCGATCCTGACCACCACCGGCAAGCTCACCGTGGCGGCGCTCGCCGGCAACGCCGCGGCCGGCGGCCTGATGCTCGCGCTCGCCGCCGACGAAGTCTGGTGCCGAGACGGCGCGGTCCTCAACCCGCACTACCGGCTGCTGGGCCTGCATGGCTCGGAATACTGGACCTACACGCTGCCCCGCCGCGTCGGCGCGGAACAGGCAGCCCGGCTCACCGAGGCATGCCTGCCGGTCAGCCCCGCCTCCGCACTGCGATGCGGCCTGGTCGACCGGGTCATCAGGGGCGACATCGCCCGATACCACGCCCAGGTAGCCGCCCTGGCCTCGCAGCTGGCCCGCAGCCCCCGATACCCGGCGCGGCTGGCCGCAAAGGCACAACAACTGACCGCGGCGCAAAAACAGCAGCCGCTGGCCGCCTACCGCGCCGCCGAACTAGCCATCATGCACCACAACTTCTCCGGCCCGGGCGAGCCCCACGCCCAGCTGCGCCGTGCGTTCGTCTACAAAGACAAGCCAACGCGAACGCCACCCCACCTCGCCCGCCATCCGCTCCATCCCCTTGCCCGCCCGGGGCTATCAGGAGGACGGGAAACGATCAGCATCCTCGACCGCTAGCCAGTCCGGTACCGTTCGGCGAGGAGCACCCTGGCCGCCCAGCATTGTGATTGGCGCCGGAACCAGGTGATTGGCGCCGGAACCAGGAGCTAGCAATTGGCTTCGACCTATGCGCCGCCGCGCCCCTTGCCGGGCAGGTTCTCGCGGGTGCCGGCCGCGCCCCACAAGACGCCTTGGCGGTGCTGGCGGCCACCACCAGCGCAGCGGCGGCAACGGCGGTGCGAATAGCCGAAGATCGCCCCGTTGTGCCGCCCCGTGCCGTTGCAGGCGGGGCAGCGACGGAACGGGTGTAGACGCAGAGATATCAGCCACGCGACGACAAGTACTACCAGAATGAGAATTAACAGTCCCATGGGGTCACAGTAGTGACGGCAGGCCTGGGAGGTGTCCAGTATCGGCAGTTCTTCCCGCTTCGATGATGGCCGGCTGGCCATGGCAACTACGGCACTCCGGTCCCAATCCCGGGGCGCCGGCTGACCGGGCAGGTGCCAGGCAGGTGCTCAGGGAAGCTGCCGAGGCGGACGGCCAAGTGGGTCGCGGCGGCCTGGTTCGGGTCCGCCGCCCCTTAGCTGCGCGCGGGATCAGTCGTCGGCTGGAGCCGCTGCACCGAAGTGCTCCTGGCTGATCGATGTCGCGAACATGCAGCGGTCCGGGGTACTGGCTGCGGGCTGGCGGGCGAACTTTGGCTTGTCGGTGTTCGCCCGGAGTGTCATCATGGCTGATAGCTGGGTATGAACTACCCTGGTGGAAGTGCCATGTGATGGATTGATCGCTTCCTGCACGTTGTTACTAAAGCAAAAGTGGAGGTCACCGCGGTAGGAGATAGCGATTTCCGGAGGTCCTGAGCTCGCCGCCCTATTGGCGCGGCGAAGGAGCCTCAGCACGGTAGCGAGGGGACGCGTAAGGAAAGTCAGTCGTCCGCACCAGCCCCAGCATCCACTGAGAGGAGGTAAGTTGACATGGGCTTTTTAAAGACCCTTTTCAGCACGACGGGCCTTTTCATCGTGGTCTACATCCTGATCGGTGTATTCACCAACACCGCGTCTCCTCATTTGCCGACGACGACGGGCAGTCTGGCGACGCTCCATAGCTGGGTCCAGTACTTCATCTCCATCCTCTTCTGGCCCCTCAGCTTCTGGCATCCCACCTTCACATTGGGTAAATGGGCGCCCTGACCAGTCAGGGGCCGCCCGCAACATCCCGATCAGTGAGTTCGCACTTGGGGGCTTGGGCGAGCTGGGCCTGGGTGAGGCCGTGGCGCTTGCGTTCTTCGGCGAGCTGGTAGCCGCTCCGGCGGGCCGTCAGTTCCGTAGGCGGCGCGGTCCCACCTGGGGTGCTCATCGCCCGGTTGTTCAGGTTAGCCTCGGCGGGCATGCTCGCCGGCCCCCGCGAGCCGCACTGCGATCCCGGCCCGGTGGCGGGTCCCGCTAAGGCGAAAGGTCCTCCCGGCACACGGGCTCCCGCTCGCCTTGCGCTACCTGGCCGCGTGGTGGCGGATCAGCGTGGATCGCGGCGGAGCCTGGACCGGGCACGGGCGTGGCGATAAGCGCCCAGGGCTGGCCGCGCCGCCGCGTCATCGTGAGCAGCACCCGCCGCCTGCCCGACAGCCGAAGGGCACGGCGTACCTGCTCGACGTCGCCCGCAAGCCCGCGCCGACGGATGTCGACGGCGCCCACGTCCCTCGTCCGCAGCTCAGCGGTGAGGCTCTTCAGGTGCCAGGGCAGGCTGGCTTCGACGGCGTACCACCGGCCGAAAGGCGTGGGCATCGGCTCGCTGGCGCACAGGAACGCGATGTGCTCGTCGATCTGCCAGCTGCCCAGGGCCGCGGCGAGCTGCGCGACCAGGCCAGCCCGCGTGATCGCCGGGGACGGGTCGAGCAGGAAGGGCCCTGGGTCGCGCAAGTCCGCTGGCGGCTGCGCCGCCGGGTCACCCGCTAGCGTGTGCGGACCGGGCAGGACGGTAGCGCGCCGTGCGGCGCCGCCCGGCCACCAGAGCACTGCCTCCTTGAGTTCACGGCCGACCGCGACGAACTCGATCTCCCAGCCGGGCGGCACGGTATCAACGTCGATGCCGGGCGCTGCCTTGATCGTGACGGAGGCTGCCCGGTCGGGTAGCCCGAGACACCAGGACAGCGGCGGTGCATAGGCACCCGCCCGGTGCCGAACACCTGCGCTGCGCCGAGCCGGGTCGATGAACACCGCGGCATCGCGAACCCCGACCTCGCGCGCATCAGCGACGCAGACAACGGGTGCGCCCGCGTAGACCTGCGCGTTGTGCCGGGCGAGCGCCGCGTGCACCGGGTCGATATCGGCTCCGAGCAGCTCACGGTCGGGCGCGGACAGAGCGAGCAGGTCGCCGCCGATCCCGCAGCACAAGTCGATGATCCGCGCGTCAGTCATCGCAAGCAGCCGCCGCGCCCGCCAGCGCGCGGTGTCCGCCGAGCTTGCCTGCTCAAGGCCGTCGCGGGTGAAGAGCATCTCGTCGGCGCGGCTGAACTTGGCCCGTGCCTTGGCGCGTAGTTCCACCTGGGCCATCGCCGTCGCGACAAGCTCGGCCGGGTGCCGTACGCGCAGGTCTGTCGCCACTCGGAGCTCGGTCTCGCCGTCCCGCAGCCGCCGCTCGACCTGCGCGAGCACCGCTGCCCCCGCAGGTGTCAGCAACACGTCGGGTGTCATCCCGAGCTGGCACTCCGGTGGCCGCCCGCCTGCTCGCTCACCCCGCCGACCCGGGGCGCGCGACGAACAGATCGGATCGGCCGACGTGGCGTTGCGGCATGGAAAGCATGCTCGCACCCTCCGGAGCCTGATCCTCGAGCAGACCCCCGGCGCGGTCGTCCGGCGACCGGTCAGCAATCCGCTCGGACAGACCGCTGCGCCGGGCCATCGAGGCCAGCGACCAGTGCGTGGCGTGCTTCGGGGGGTCCTCCAGCGTGGCTGTCACGACGTCCTCGACCTTGTCCAGCAGGATCGACAGCAGCAATCCCGCCGGGCCGCCGCCCACGATCCCTGCGTGCGACCGCGCTTGATGGCGTCGGTGGTGGTGTCCGTGCTGTCAGTGCCAGCATTGTCTCGGTCGCCGGTTGCCGGCGCCTAGAAGGGATAAGGCGCGATGTCGCCGCGGATCGTCACCCAGCGCGTGTCGGTGAACGCGTCCAGGTTGGCGTTGCCGCCGAAGCGGGCGCCGGTACCTGATGCGCGGATGCCGCCGAACGGGCTGTTCGGCGAGTCGTCGACGGTCTGGTCGTTGATGTGCACGATCCCGGTCGGGATCTTGCGGGCGAGTTCCAGGCCGCGCATCACGTCCTTGGTCAAGATGCCGAGAGACAAGCCGTACTCCGAATCGGCAGCCAGCTTTGCGGCTTCGTCTAGGGTCGAGAATCGGACCACCGGGGCGACCGGCCCGAAAACCTCGCTGGCGTAGGCGGGCATCGCGGGTGCCACATCGGCCAGCACCGTCGGCTTGTAGAACAGGCCCTCGTAGGTGCCGCCGGCCGCCAGCCGGGCGCCGTCCTGCACGCTGCCGGTGACCAGCGCGTGCACCTTGTCGCGCTGGCGCTCGTCGATGATCGGCCCGAGGGCGACCTGGCCCGATGCCGGGTCGCCGACTGGCAGGCGGGCTGCCTTCTCGGCCAGCCGGGCTACGTAGTCCTCGTAGACCGCCTCCTGCACCAGGTGGCGGCCGGTCGTCATGCAGATCTGGCCCTGGTGCAGGAACGAGCCCCAGGCGCCGGCCGACGCGGCCGCGTCGAGGTCGGCGTCGTCGAGGACGATCAGCGCCGAGTTGCCGCCGAGTTCGAGGTGGACTCGCTTGAGGTGCTGGCCGGCCAGGGCGCCGACGCGCAGGCCGGCGGCGGTGGAGCCTGTGAACGAGATCACGCCGACGCGCGAGTCGGTGACCAGCGCCTCGCCGACGTCGGGTCCGCCAGGCAGCACGTGCAGCAGACCCTCGGGCAGGCCGGCCTCCTCGAAGACCCTGGCGAGGACGACGCCGCCGCAGACGGCGGTCCGAGGGTCGGGCTTGAGCACGACGGCATTGCCCAGGGCCAGCGCCGGGGCCACCGAGCGGATTGCGAGGATCTGTGGGAAGTTGAACGGCGAGATCACCCCGACTACGCCGACCGGAACTCGCTCGGCGAAGCTGAGTTGGGGCTGCTCGCTGGGCAGCAGGTCGCCGCAAGGGCGGCCGGGCAGCGTGGCCGCCTCGAAGATCTCCTCCGTGGCGACATGAGTCTCGAACTGTGCGGCCGGCGGGATCTTCCCGCCCTCGCGGATGCTCCAGTCCTCGATGTCGGCGGCGTTGGCCAGCCAGATGTCGCCTGCCTTGCGCAGGATCGCGGCGCGCTGAGTGTAGGGCGTGGCGGCCCAGGCACTCTGAGCCCCGGCCGCTGCGGCGGCAGCCGCCGCGACGTCGGCCGGGTTCGCCATGCCTGCCCGGCCCAACTCGGTGCCGGTCGCCGGCTCGGTGACGGGCGACTCGCCGCCGCCTGCCCGCTTCCATCCGCCAGAGAACGCCTTGCCGTGCCAGATTGACTTGTCGAGAAGAGTCACGTTCGCTCCTCCATCGCTTTCAGTTCATCAGGCTGGCTCGACGGCTCTCTGGGAGTCCCGGATACCCGCTCCGAGGTGGCGGGACAGGTTATGTGCGCATGTAGCTCAGCAGTTCCTTATTCGAACATTAGAAACCTATTTGTCTGGCCAGCCCGTGTCAACGCCGGACCTGCCGACTGCCCGGTCGACATCGCACTGAATTCCTTCTCGGATGGGCGCGAGAGGACCGACAGCGCCGCCGTCGGCGCCAATGCTGCTGCACGCGGGAAGCAGCGGCGCGGACATCGCAAGTCCCGGGATACCGATGCCGGCCGCTCGTAGGAGCTGCCGCCTGCCGAGGTCGGCGCGCTGGTGACCGGGAGGTGGAGAAGCTTCACTGGTGCCCCTGTGGTTGGTGAGCGGCTGGGAACCAATGGAGGCAGCGTGCTAAAAGTCAACATGTCGTTCGAATATATGAAACGCTATAATGATTCGTAGCCATGCAACCCTTATCCACGCAGGAAACCCCCCCGATCGAGGAACACGCCGCCGACCGCGCCCGCTCGGAAGGCGCGGCCTTTTCCCGGTCACCGGAACGGGCCTGATGATCTTGTCGTCCTTCAGTGAGGCAAGGATCGTCCTTGGCATCGCGGACCTTGCCCGGCCGTCCGAGCTCAAGAGCACTACGTGCCGGTATGTCGCTACGCTCGCCAAACTCGGTTACCTTCAGCAGGATCCGGATACCAGGAAGTACTCCCTAGGCACGAAGGTCATCGACCTCGGGTTCGCGGCGCTCACGATGGAACTTACCCAGGTCGCCGCCCGGCACCTGCAGGCGCTGTCGGATGAGACCGGCTATTCCGCCAGCATGGCCGTCCTCGACGGCCCTGACATCGTCTACGTCGGCCGGAGCCGCAGCCAGCGCGGCGGCGGCCTGGCGTTCGACCTCGACCTACACGTCGGCACGAAGCTGCCGCCCGAGGTGCTGCTCGACGAACTAGCGCCGGTGGCGGTCACGATACGGCAAGGAGCGCTCCGGTGGAGATGACAGCTGCAGTTGTCCAGGTCCTCGATGGCCCTTTCGAGCTGACGAAACTGGACCTGGACCAGCCGGGTCCGGGGGAGGTACTGGTACGGATTGCCGGGACGGGCATCTGCCATACCGACGGCCTGGCCCGGCATGGCGACCTTCCATTCCCGCTTCCCGGGGTTCTCGGGCACGAGGGCGCCGGCACGGTCGCCGCCGTCGGCGCCGGCGTCACGGAGTTCTCCGAAGGGGATCGGGTTGTCATCGGCTGGCCGTCCTGCGGTGTGTGCCGCAACTGTCGTGCGGGTGAACCTCGCTACTGCAGCCGTCTTGGCGAAGCGCTTGCCGGTGGCCGGCGCCTGGACGGTGCGTCAGCGCTGAAGCGGCCGGACGGCTCCATTGTGTCCAGCCACTTCTTCGGCCAGTCCTCGTTCGCGACCTTCGCTCTGACCACCGCCACGGCGCTCGTCCCTGTGCCGGATGGATTGCCACTGGAGCTGATGGGGCCGCTGGCTTGCGGGATCTCCACGGGTGCCGGCGCTGTCTTCAACACCGCTCGCCCCGATCCGGGGGCGCAACTGGCGGTGTTCGGGGCCGGCACCGTCGGCCTGGCCGCGGTGATGGCCGCCCGTAACTCGCCCGCGACTCGCATCATCGCCGTTGACCGGCACGAGTCGCGGCTGCGAATGGCGCGCGAGCTCGGCGCCACCGACATCGTCAACGTGACCGAGGATGAGCCGGTGCAGGCAGTTACGGACATCTGCGGCGGACCGGCGGACTTCGCGCTGGAATGCACAGGTGTGATCAGCGTCGTCCGCCAGGCTGCGGACACGGTGGGGATGCTCGGAACATGCATCCTTATCGGCGGCGCTCCCGCTGGTGCCGAGTTTTGCCTGGATCACATTTCTACCTTATGGGGCAAGCGCATCGTCGGGGTGCTCGGCGGCAGCGGCCGCAGCCAGGAGCTGATCACCGCCATCATGGCCCTCTACGCCCAGGGGCGGTTTCCCTTCGACCGCCTAGTCGAGTACTTCGACTTCGCCGATATCGTGACCGCACTCGATAGGTCCTATTCCGGCGAGGTCATAAAGCCGATCCTCAGAATGTCCTGACGGTATGCGGACCGCACGGGACCGAGCCGAAAGGGCTGACGCCCTTCAACGGGCCCGCACCTGGGAACCGAGCCCGTTATGGGACCCGTCCAGCAGAGATCGGCGATCACGATAAGCCATTCAGGGGCGAAGCGTCTGGGCCCAGTCAGATCACGTCGCGCCGCTTGGTCAGGGCGATTCCGCCAGCGACGAGAGCCGCTGTGTATCCGATCATGATGACCCCGCCGACCCACCCGGGCGGGGCGTACGGGAATGCCTGCCCGGAGGTGGTCATGACCTCTGAGGCGACCGCGGGGCCGATGACCGGCGCCCCGAGCATCCAGCCCTGGTGGAAGAAGTTGTAGAGCGCGGTAAAGACGAGTTCGGTGCCGAAACTGCCCGCGTACACGGCTATCGCGCCGATGACGGAGACGATTTGGCTGCGCAGCACCGCGCCGAGACCGAGCCCGAAGACGCCCCAGGCGACGAACGCGAGCAAGTTCAGCAGCACCGAACGGGCCACGATCCATCCGGCTAGTGACGTGCTGACGTGCTGGCTGTACAGGAACAGCGGCGTGGCCACCGCGGCGATGACCGTTCCCACCAGCCAGAACAGCGCTCCGCAGCAGGCCGCGGCGGCCAGCTTGGCCGTGATGACCGTGGTCCGGCGCGGAACGGTCACGAACGTCACGGCCGCCGTCTGGTTCGCGAACTCACTCGTCACGACCAGCACGCCGAGGAGCAGCGCGAACAGGACGCCGATGCGCTGCCCCGAGGTCATCATGCTGGCGGTGATCGCGGCCACGCCCGCGGGAGTGTGGGCTTGCGCCGCCTGCGCGAGGGCCTGCGCCCGGTTGCCGAGGCCCTGCTGCGGGTGAAGCTGATAGTGACTGCCGAAGGCGTTAATCGTCAGCGCCATCGCCGTGAACACGATGAAGCCGGCGCTGAAGAGCCACCCGGTGCTCGTGGTGCGGATCTTCATGAACTCGGCCCTGATCAGGCGAATCAGGGTGGTCCCGGTGTCGTCAGCCTGGTCCAGGGCGGGGCTGTCAAGCAGCGCTGTCACCGGATCGCCGCCTTTCCCGCGGTGAGCTCGAGGAACGCGGCTTCCAGGTCAGGGAGCTGCGAGACTAGCTGGTGGATGGCGATGCCCGCCCGCAGCGCGGCGTCGCCGATCGCAACCGCGTCCGCCCCGGTGATGTACGCGTCGCCGTCGCCGGCCGGCGTTACAACCGCACCGCTGCCGAGCACGGCCGCGAGCTTCTCCAGTTCGGGAGTGCGCACCAGGGTACGGCTCAGGTATGTCATTGAACCGATCACTGACGCCACCGTTCCCTGGGCGGCCAGCTGTCCGGCCGCCAGGATGACGAGGTCGTCTGCGAGCTGTTCCATTTCGCCGAGCAGGTGGCTGGACACCAGGATCGTCCGGCCCTGCGTGGCCAGGGTCCTGAGCAGGTCGCGCATCCACCGGATGCCCTCCGGGTCCAGCCCGTTGGCCGGCTCGTCGAGGATCAGCACCTGCGGGTCCCCGAGCAGCGCCGCCGCGACGCCGAGACGCTGGCGCATGCCGAGGGAGTAGCCCCGGAACGTCCGGTTACCGGCTGCGGTGAGCCCGACAAGCTCAAGCACCTCGTCCGCCCGCGCCAGCGAGATGCCCGCGGACTGGCAGACAATACGCAAGTGATCGCGCCCGGTGCGGTCCTTATGCGCCGCGCCCGCCTCGAGGACCGCGCCAACGCGCCGGATCGGCTGATCCAGGTCGGCATAGCGGACGCCGCCGATGGTGGCCGTTCCCGCGGTCGGCTCGACCAGATCGAGCAGCATCCGCAATGTCGTCGTCTTCCCCGCACCGTTCGGGCCGAGGAACCCGGTAACCCGGCCCGGTTCTACGGTGAACGACAAGTCGTCGACGGCCCTGACGCCGTGGTATTCCTTCGTCAGCCCGCAGACATCGATCCGTCCCTGGGAAAGCAGCGCGGGCGAGACCCGCTTTCCGCCGAGCGGCCGGCCAGGGAAACCCGGCCCCGCGCCGTCCGTGCGCGCGCGGTCCGTGCGCGTGCCGCCGCGACCAAGCCGCGCCAGCCACACCAGGCCGCCGACCACGACGACCGCGAGCAGGACAACCATTTCACCTCTCCAGCCGCGACCGCATTCGCCGCATCGTGGGGGCCGGCTGAGTCGCGGTGGCCGGCGAGCAGCTCTCCGGGCTCTAACGCTACATAACAAGAGTTAGGGCGAGAAGGGCTTTGGGCGCATCACCCGTACCGGCCTATCCGGTCCCTGGCCCGCCGTCCTGGCCGGCGAGCCACGTTCTAGGCCATGATGCGATGAGTAGTTTAAGTAGTCACAGATTCTCACCACGCTGCCCCCGGCCAGCTTCACGTTCCGCGGCGTGCGGGGCCTGCGCCGGGCCGGCAGTCAGCCCACCGCCAGTCTCAGCCGGTTCTGACCGATGCCGTAGGCTCGCGCTTGGTGATCGAGGAGGACGGATGTCTCTGCAGGTGAGGCGCCTGCGCCTGGCGACGCTGGGGGCCGGCACGGACGAGGAATGGCCGGTGCACGGGTTTCTCGTGACCTACCCCGGCGGAGCGGTCCTAGTTGACACCGGGGTCGGCGGCCCGCAGCAGGTGCTGGCCGATTGGCGCGTCGTGAACCGCTCGGTCGCCGACGCGCTCGACGAGCACAGCATGACGCCAGGCGACATCGGCCTGGTCATCAACACGCACCTGCATTTTGACCACTGCGGGCAGAACGCCGTGTTCAAGCATGCCGCCTTCTACGTCCAGACGGCCGAGCTGGCGCGGGCCCGCCGGGAGTCACAGCAGCTGGCCGACTGGTTCGATTTCATGGATGCCCGGTTCGAGTTGCTGGACGGCGACGCCGAGATCCTGCCCGGCCTGTCGGTCGTCACGACGCCGGGTCATACCGTCGGGCATCAGAGCGTCGTGGTGAGCACCGAGAATGGCGCGGAGGTGCTGATCGGCGATGCCGCGTATAGGCCCCGGCAGTATCTGGAACCCGATGACGGTGACCTGCCGCCGGGTCAGGCAAGCGATCCGGCCGCATGGCGCGAGTCGGTCGGCCGGGTGCACGCGCTGCGGCCCGACCGGGTGCACTTCTGCCACGACACCGGGGTAATCCACTCCTAGTGCGCATCCGCGCAGCGGACTCGTGGCGGCGCTTCCGCAGTGCGGCCAGCGGAATGGATCCATGAACGGCCCGAACGACCTCTTCCCCCGACCTGAGCCATCAGGGCACACCTTCTCAGGCAGCTTCGGTGGTGGTGAAGTTGCTCATCGCTCCGTTTCCTCTTCCGCCCGTTCTTTCAGGTAGATCTCATAGAGTTGCCTGGTCGGCTACGCGGCGAATCCGTAGCAAGAGCGTGGCGGAGGGGGTTACCTTGCCGGAGGTATAGGTGGACAGCCGCGAGGCGGAGGTCCCGATCCGGGAGGCGAACGCCGCCCGGCTCAGCCCTGAGCGCTTAACAGCCTCCCGGATTTCGCCGGCGACAGCTGCGCGCTCGCCGGCCGCAGCTCGTTCACGGGCGCGTGACAGCACCGTCTCCATGGCTTCGGCGACGCCATAGGGGCGTGAGTGGCTGAGCACCTCTTCCACCTGGCGCGCGGTCCTACCCCAGGGATCGGCCCGGACCTCGGCAGTGATCCGGTGCCAGTCGGCGAGGTCACCCCGTTCGAGCGCGGTCTGCACGGCCTCCGTCGGCCACAGTGAAACGGGAGCGTCGGGGCTGATGGTCAGGTTCCGGAAGGCCAGGGGCATGGGGCTACACCTCTGCCTCGAGCATCTCGGCGGCCAGTTGCCGGCACACCGAGCGCACCTCATCCCAGTCGGTCCAGCGGGGCGCCAGGTTCCGGTACGCGCCGAGTTGCCCCGTCACGGATGAGTCTTTCGGGCGGGGATCGGCGAGCTGGCGGACGAGTTGCGCCGCGACGCCCCGGCCGCCGCCGTGCTGGTCCGCGTAGTAGTCATCGATCCTGGCCAGGATTCCCGCCGCTTCACGAAGGCCCTGACGATCGGCTAGGGCGGCGACATCCAGGTAGTCACGGGTCTGGTTCCGCCGCACGATCAGGAACCCCTTGATCCGAAGAGCCTCCTCTGCCGTGGGAACCGTCAGCACGCGTCCCGACGGCAGCCTGACATGCGTGGTCTCCAGCGGCCGGGTACGGATCGTCTGGCGCACGCCGGCCTCGATGTCCCCCAGCTGCCCCAAGATGAGTTTCCCGGGGACCACCCGGTTGGTCACCCACTCGCCTTCGGATTCAAGGGCCTCGAGCACGACGTCGAAGCGGTTCCGCAGGTCAGCGAGAACGTGATCATGATCGTAGGAGTCCCTGTGACCCGCATACAGGGCTGCAGCCGACCCCCCCACGAGCACGGCGTCGGGAACCATCTGCTGCAAACGCGACGCGGACTCCAGCACGGCCAGCAGTTCAGGACTGGCCCCGGAAAGAGAGTCACGGCGCGCTGGCTGCCGGTCCGGAAGACTTCCCGCCATGAAATTGATGATATCAGATGTGATAACTACATGGCGTCACCGAGCGTCGGGTCAAAGGGAGGACGACGGCGACGGTCCACGCTGCCGTCGCGATGGTGCTCTGCCGCCAGGCCTGTGACGTTCATGCGCCCTGCGCCCGGTCCAGACGTACAGGTAGGCCGGGATGGCGAGAATGAGCAGGCCGTCAGTCGCGTGCAGCGCTCCGAAGATCACGTGGTCGTCGGCCAGTTCGGCCAGCAGGCTCTGCAAGACCACCGTCATCAGCACCAGCAGCACGGCACCGACGATGGCGCGCGCGCCCGGCCGCGCGATCAGCGTCAGGATCAGGATGATGATCGCCGCCCCGGCCATCGCGAAGCCCAGCATCCGGTGCGGATCCAGCGCCGGGTCACCGGCCCCGTGCAGGAGCTTGAAGGCGCCCAGGCCGGCCAGGAAGATCTGGACCACTCCGGCGGCCAGGAACACCAGCAGCGCCCAGCGATAGACAGTCAGCATGACGCCGCCTGGTCGCGCCTTCGCGGCGGCACCGACGTCGTGCTCGCTGGTCACGCTCGTGTTGCTCTCGCTCATCTCAGCCGCTCCTTCATTTTGTGGGCCGCGGATCCCAGTCAGCGCCTGGTACCGCGTGCTTGTCCGGCCCTCCGCGGCGCGGATGTTCCGGACGCTATTCACGTCGTCAGGGCGCTCCACGGTGAGCCCTCCACCGGGGCCCTCGGCCACCGGTCGAAATGGTGATAGCGAGCACGCACACCGCGAGGACGGTCCACCAGAGGTGGTCCGAGGATGGCCCGCCGGCGCCGGGCGCCGGGAACGTGCGGAGCCAGCGATCGACCTGCGGCAGGAGGCTGGGCGCCATCAGCACGAGTACGACGGCGGTGGCGGCCGCCGCGCCCGGTTCTCCGGTCCGTGTCCGGGCCACGCACGCCGCGGCGAATCCGAGCAGCACGTAGCCGGCCAGCGCGAGACCGGCCGCCGCCGAGGGCAGTGCCAGCCCGCGTATGGCCGCCGCCAGCAGCACCAGCGCGCCGGCGGCGAGCGGCGCCAGCAGCGCCAGGGCGCGGATCCCGGTGCGCCGGGCGGGCCCGGTCGGCGTCACGTCGACGACCGCGCTGGCCGGCTCGTCGAGGGTGAACGCCGCGGCGGCGGCGAGCAGCGCGAAGCAGATCGGGAGCAGCGCGGTGGCGGCGGCCGGGAACGCGGCCCCGCAGCCGCCCACCACGGCTGCCACGCCGGTGACGCCCGCGACCTCCGGCCACGCCCCGGCCCGCAGCACCGCCCCGGTCATCACGTGGTGACGGCGTGGGTGAGTCCGCCGGTGCCGGCCAGCACGAGCATGATCGCGGCCGCCGCCAGCGCGATCGTGAGGGCGCGGATGATGCGGGAGCGCGTCCGTCCCTCGGCTCCGCGCAGGAGCGCCACCAGGACCGCGATCGCGCACAGGGCGAGTTGCCAGCCGATGAAGAACCACGGTGACCCGCGCCAGGTCGTGACGCCGCCGGCGCTGCTGTGCAGCGTGAAGAGGGCGAACGGCGCGAACAGGCGCAGCACGGCGACGGGCGCCGAGTCCGGATGCACTAGGGTCAGCCACGTCACCAGGTTTATCCAGACGGACAGGAGCAGGAACAGCACGAGCGCGGCGCCGGGGAAGCGGACCCAGCGGCCCAGCGCGACGCCGAGCAGCGGGCCGCCGAGCGACGGGATGACGATCTGCCCGACGAGGACGGCGACCTGCGCCGGCGGGCTGAACGCCCCGTAGACCGGCTCGCTGACCGGGTGGAGATGCAGGAACCAGAGCAGGGTCAGGCAGCCGCAGCCGAATGGCACGATCGCGACCGTGCAGAGGGCGGCGGTGCGCGCCGGCAGCGTGACCGGGGTGACGCCGGCGACCGGTTCGCTGGCGCGCATCGACCGGGTCAGCCAGGACGCGGCCATCATGCCGAGCCCGCCGAAAAGGGTCGCCGCGATCGCGTCCACGCTGTCGATCTCGGTGACCGTGCTTCGCTGCCCGCTCCAGAGTAGGTAGGCGGTGAGCCCGGCAGCGGCGAGGAAGAGCGGGCTGAGGACGAACCGGCGCGTCTCCCGGGCGGCGAGCGCGGCGAACGTGGCCCGGCCGGCGGCCGGCTCCGGGCGGGCGGGCGCGAGCGTGGTGGTCACGACGCCACCTCCCCGGCCGGCTTGCTGTCCGGCAGCTCGCCGCGCAGCAGCAGGAGGTACGCGTCTTCGAGGGACGGCTCGACGTGCTCGACGCCGTCCCGCGCGCGGGCGGCGACGTTGCGGTACCGGCCGGTGCCGGTCCGCCAGGAGACGGCCGCCGCCGGGTCCGGCTGGTCAGCGAGCCAGACCCGGCCCGCGGCCCGGCCGGTCAGGTCGGTGACCGGGCCGTCGTAGCGGACCCGGCCGCCGTCCAGCACGATCACGCGCTCGCACAGGGCCGCGACGTCCTCGGTCTGGTGGGTGGACAGCACCACGATCGATGTCCGCGCGATCTCCGCGAGCACCGTGCGCAGCGTGACGCGCTGTTCCGGGTCGACGCCGCTGGCCGGCTCGTCCAGGATCAGCACCGGCGGTGACCCGAGCAGCGCCTGGGCCAGCGCGACCCGCCGCCGCTGGCCGCCGGACATGGCCCGGATCCGCTTCGCGCCGAGGCCGGGCAGCCCCACCAGGCCGAGCACCCGGCGCACTTCCGCGTGCCGCGCGGCCGGCTGGGTCCACTCCTTCAGCAGCGCGATGTAGTCCACGAACGCGAACGCGGTGAAGCCGCGCGGGAAACCGATCTCCTGCGGCAGGTAGCCCAGCCGGCGGCGGATGCCGGTGCGTCCGGCCGGCACCTCCGGATCCAGGCCCAGCACGCGCACCTGCCCGTGGCTGGGCGGCAGCGCGGTGGCCAGCAGCCGCAGCAGCGTGGTCTTGCCCGCGCCGTTCGGGCCGAGCAGCCCGATCACGCCGGGTTCCAGGTCCAGGTCGACGCCGGCCAGCGCCCGGGTGGCCCCGAACGTGCGCCCGACGCCGCGCAGGCTGATCGAAACAGCCGGCATTGCTACCTCCACGGCCGGAGCTGGTACAGCCGGCGCCGGCGCACCAGGAAGATGGCGAACGAAGCCGCCGCCAGCGCCAGGAAGGCCGCCTGGGCCGGGCCTGGAGCACCGCCGCCGGCGAACCGGACCGCGCCGCCAGCAGCCAGATCACCCCAAGCCAGAGGGAGCTGACCGCGACGGCCGAGCGCAGCGGGCTGACCCAGGTCGACGCGGCCAGCACCACCGCGGCGAAGCCGACCGCCGGCAGCAGCCAGGCGAACGCCGCCTCACCCGGCACGACCAGCCCGAACAACAGCACCGCCGGCAACGCGAGCGCGAGAACCGCGATCGTGCGCAGCAAGATCAGCCGGAGCGCCGGGTAGGGCGTGACCATCTCCGGCTCGAGCGCCGGGTCCATCCGCGGGTCGTAGCTGGACGCGACCACCAGGCACGGCACGACCGGCGCCACGGCCAGGAACAGCCACTCCCCGCGGGCATGCCCGGCCGCCGCCGCCAGCGCGGCGAACGCGAGGACCGCGGCCACCCCGGCCAGCCACACACCGCGGAACGCGCTAGCCACCGCGACCAGCCGCGCCTCGTGAGCAGGCAGGCCCGCGACCCGCAGCAGCCGCTCGAACACCGACGGCCGCGGCACTTCCACGGCGTCCCGCATGCGGTCCCACACCGCGGCGAGGTCGATCACCCCGGCCGCGGCGAGGTCGATCACGCCGGCCGCGGCGCTGACCCGCGCCCGGCACTGCCCGCACGACAGCAGGTGCTGCTCGGCCGAGGCCCCTTCGGCCAGCGAATCGGTCCGCTCGACGTAACGCCGCAGCATGCCGTCGTCCAGATGCCAGCCGGTCATGACGATCCCTCCGCCAGGGCGGCCCGCAGGTGCGCCTTGGCCCGGTACAGCCTTGTCTTCACGGTGCTCACCGGCACGCGCAGCAACTGCGCCGCCTCCCTGGCGGACAGCCCGTCCAGCACCACGGCCTGGATGACGGCGCGCATCTCCGGCGACAGCCGGGCCAGCGCCTGGCCGATATCGCCGTACTCGACCGACAGCAGCACCTGGTCTTCCGCGGCCGGCGCGGCCTCGGCCTGCCCGAACACGGCAGCGACGCTGCCGCCGGCCCGCAGGCGGCTCACCAGCCGCCGGATCGCGATCCCCCACAGCCACGCCGCGATGTCGCCGTCGCCGCGAAAGCCCTCCGGTCTCTGCCAGACGGCGACGAACGCGTCCTGGACCGCGTCCGCCACAAGGTCCCGGTCGTTGCACCGCCGGGCAAGCCGGATAGCAAGCCAGCCCGCGTGGCGCTCGTAAAGCATGCGGAAGGCGCCCATGTCACGTCCGGCCACAGCCAGAAGCAGCGCCTCGTCGCCCGGGCGGCTGTCCATGCCCTAACTGTCGCCCCCCCGGGCCGGAAAAGTTTCACCCCGCGACGGGGATTTCCGCCGGGCCTGCCGCGGCCGCGCTCCTGACCGTCTGACCCCGCGCCGGGGCGTAACAAATACCGCTGGGTCAGGTGTCGCGGGTTATCATCCGCCACGCCCCGACGACGGACCAGACGACCATCCAGCCGACGATCACCGAGATCATGGCCCAGGTCGGCATCGGGGGTATGCCGAGGGCTCCCCGCCCGCCGAACAGCACGCCGCCGCCGGGGCCGCCGCCGGTGGCGGGGGCGAGCCCTGCGGGGCGAAGCTGGTCCATCGCCACGCCGACGTCGAGCCGCTGGCCATTTATGAAGTCGGGGATCTCGGTGCGGGCGAAGATCGGGGTCACGATGATCTCCAGCCCGATCAGCAGGATCGTCGACAGCGTGCGCTGCCCGGTGAGCGAGCCCAGCCCGAGCCCGACCAGGAACCCGATCCCGACCTCGAGCTCGAGCCACAGCCCGATCTTGAACATCTCGTTGGCCGGCGGTTCGAACTGCTGGTCCTCGGACCCGATGTAGCTGGCGTAGTCGGTGGCGATACCGCTTTTGGTCCCCGGCTGGATCGGGGCGGCGTTGTCGCTGATTTGGCCGGGCGGAAACGCCTGCGCCGCCTGCCGCGGATGCTGGTGTTCCCAGGTCTGCAGCTGGGCCTGGTCGAGGTACGGCGGGACCGGGATGTTGTTGTTCATGCTGACCGAGGTCGGCTGCGGAGACGCCTCGTAGCTCGAGACCAGGCAAAGCATTGTGAACGCTACGGCGACCGCCGGGACCAGGATCGCCAGGCCAGCCGGGATGCGGGCAAGGTAGAGGGCCAGCCGGGACCGTCCGGTGACCACCAGGTAGCGGAACACGCCGTCGTTCAGGTCCGTGGTCGCGGCGGCCGCGCCAACCACGGCGGCGATGATGAACCCGAATTCCGCGCTCAGGTTGGCGATGGCGGCGAACACGCTCGGGGCGCCGGTCGGCCCGTAGTGCGCGGGGTCGAACAGGTGGAACGCCAGCCGCAGGCCCAGGATCAGCATCGTCGGCGCGACGGTCAACACCAGCACGGTGATCATCAGGCCGCGGCGCTTGCGCAGTTCGAGGTGCCTGGTGGCGATGAGGTCCCAGGTCGGCAGCGCGGCGCCGAGCCGCCGCGAGACCGAGGTGCGGCCGGGACGGGTCAGGGATCGCCCTTCGGACAGCAGCGGCTCGGCCGCGGGGGCGGGGCTGGTCACGGGTTATCTCCCAGTCGGGTCGTCACGGACAGGAACCAGTCCTCCAGCGAGGCGCGGATCTCCTGGAGGCCGTACACCGAGATGCCCGCGCCGACCAGCCGCCGGTTGATGTCGGCGACCAGTTCGCGCGAGGCCCCCGGGGGCAGGGTGACCGTCAGCCCGGCATCGGTGAGGGAGGTGCCCGCGGCGATCCCCGCCTCGTCGATGAGCCGCCCGGCCCGCGCCGGGTCGGCGCAGTCCACCTGCAGAGCCGCCCCGCCCGCCCCGCGGATCAGCTCGTCGATCGGGCCCTGGCGGATGACCCGGCCGCGGTCTACGATCGCCACCGCGTCGCAGGTGCGCTCCACCTCGTCCAGCAGGTGTGACGACAGCACCACGGCCCGGCCCTCGTCCACCAGGCTTATGATCATCGCCCGCATCTCGTGCATCCCCGCCGGGTCGAGCCCGTTCATCGGCTCGTCCAGGATCAGCAGCTCGGGGTCACCGAGCAGGCAGGAGGCCACGCCGAGGCGCTGGCGCATGCCCATCGAGTACCTGGCGACCTTGTCGTCGGCGCGTTCGGCCAGGCCGACCCGCTCCAGCGACGGGGCGATCCGCTTCGCCGCGTCACCGCCCCGGGCCGCGGCCAGCAGCCGGAGGTTGTCCCGCCCGGTCAGGTGGGGATGGAACCGGGGCTCGTCCACGATCGCCCCGACCCGGGCCAGAGCCTGGCTCCGCTCGGCCGGGAGGGGGATGCCGAGCAGCGACATCGTGCCGCCGTCGGCCCGGGTCAGGCCGAGCAGGGTGCGGATCAGCGTCGTCTTGCCCGCGCCGTTCGGCCCGAGGTAACCGAGCGCGTACCCGCGCGGGACCCGCAGCTCGACATCGTTGACCGCGACGTTGGCTCCGAACCGCTTGGTCAGGCCGTGGGTCTCCACCGCCCATCCGTCGGCCGGGCGCTCGAAGGAGATGGCGGGGCGCGGCGCGCGGGCCGGCACGGGGCTCGCGTCACCATTCGGCGCGTGCGGCATGGCCGGCGTCGACAGCGCCGGCGGCATAGCGGGCGTGGCCGAGGCGGGGGGCGCGGCCGTCGAGGCCGGAGAGGCGGGTGCCGACGGCGGCTGCCGGCGGCCCCAGTCATCGTCGTGCTCCTTGGTGTGCCGCTCGCGGCGCATGCGGGACACGCCGAACCCCAGCGCGACGAGCCCGAGGAGCGCGAGAAGGATCCCCCCGCCGCCGAAGTGAACGCCGTGACCCGCCGGGACGGAAGCGGCGGTCGCCCACCGGGCCGCGCCGGTTGCGTGTTGCGAGATGACTCGCGTGCCAAAGGTATTCATCGCAGGTAATCGTGAACGAACCGCGAGGCGCTGTCATCATGCGCGGGGATCAGCTTGGCGTCATTCCCGAGACCGACGCCGAGCCGGGCGCGAGTCGCTCGGCAGAGCTAGTCGGGTCGGCCGCTCACACGGCGGTGACGATCCCCGCTTGATACGCGAGGATGACCAGCTGGGTACGGTCGCGGGCATCGAGCTTGGTCAGGATCCTGCTGACGTGCGTCTTGGCCGTGGGCAGGCTCACCCTCAGGATCTCGGCCAGCTCCGCGTTGGACAGCCCCTGGGCGACCAGGCACAGCACCTCGCGTTCGCGCTCGGTGAGCTCGTCCAGCCCGCGGGGCGCCTTCGACGGGCTCCGGGTGCTGCCGGTGAAGTGGGCGATGAGCCGGCGCGTGACGCTCGGGGCCAGCAGCGCCTCGCCGCCGGCGACGGTGCGGATCGCGCTCAGCAGCTCCTCCAGCGGGCGGCTCTTCAGCGCGAAGCCGCTCGCCCCGGCCCGCAGCGCGTCGAAGACGTAGTCGTCCAGGTCGAACGTGGTGAGGATGAGCACCCGCGGCGCGTCCGGGCCAGGGCTGGAGGTGATCTGCCGGGTCGCCTCGATCCCGTCCATCGCCGGCATCCGGACGTCCATGACCACGACGTCCGGGGCGAGCCGGTGCGTAGATTCGACCGCCTGCCGCCCGTCGGCCGCCTCGCCGACGACCTCCAGGTCATCCTCGGCGTCGATCAGCGACGAGAACGCGGTGCGCAGCAGCGCCTCGTCGTCCACGACGAGGACACGAATCGTCACACCGACGCCTCGAGCGGGATCTCGGCGAGCACGCGGAAGCCGCGGCCGGCGAGCGGTCCGGCCACCAGCCAGCCGCCGAACGCGCCGATCCGCTCGCGCATACCGACGATGCCGTGGCCGGTGCCCGGGCCGGCCCTTCGCCGCCCGGCGGGCGCCGGGCCGGCCCGCCGTCGTCGGTGACCTCGAGGCGTACCCGGCCGGCCGACACAGCGAGGTCGACGCAGGCGCGGGCGCCCGGCGCGTGCTTCACCACGTTGGTTAGCGCTTCCTGGGCGACCCGGTAGAGGGTCAGCTCCAGCGCGGGGGAGAGGTGACGGTCGGTGCCCGACGTCCGCAGCTCCACCGGCGAGCCGGAGGCCCGCACGTTGTCGGCGAGCTCCTTCAGGTCGACCAGCCTCGGCGCCGGCGCCAGCGCGGCCGCTCCGACCTGCTCGTCGCGCAGCAGCCCGAGCACCACCCGCAGCTCGTCCTGGGCGGTCCGGCCGATCGTCTCGATCGATTCGAGCGCGGCGCTGGCCTCCTCCGGGCGCCGGTCCATGAGCCGCCGGCCTACCCCGGCCTGGACGGTGATCACCGCGAGCGTGTGGGCGACGACGTCATGCAGCTCGTGCGCGATGCGCACCCGCTCCTCCCGGACCTTTTGGCGGGCGCGCTCGACCTCGGCGGCCCGCTCGCGCTCGGCCTGCTCGGCCAGCCCGGCCTGGTAGCGCCGTCGAGTCGCGACGCTGTCGCCGACGAACCACCCGGCCACTAGGGGCGAGTAGCCGGCCACGGCCTCCAGGAGCAGCGGCGGGTGCGGGAAGGCGAGCGCGGAGTACAGCAGTGCCGCGCTCAGGACCGCCGCGACGGTCAGGGCCGCGCGGATGGAGGTCCGGCGCGGCAGGTTCGAGGCGGTCAGGTACACCGCCCCCCCGAGCAGGATGCCGAACGGCAGCGAGGCGGTGCCGGAGGCCATGAGCATCCCGGCTGACGCGGCGGTGACCGCGAGCACCGGTGACGGCCACCGCCGCAGCAGCACGATCAGGCAGCACGCCAGGACCGCCAGCGGGAGCCGCTGCCCGACTACCGCCACCGGAAGCTGCGGCCCCCGCACGGAGATGCGCGCGGCCGTCATGGCCAGCGCGGCCAGCGCCGTGCACGCGGCGAGGACGGCGGTGGCCAGCCACGGGCGCCCAACGAAGGCGCGGGCGGGCGCCCGCGGCGGCCGCTGCGCCGGATAGTCAGACACATAAAGACGGTAACCGGCGGATCCGCTGGGCGCATCAGTCCCGAGTATGACGGCGGCTACAGGCTGCTGCATCTTGACAAACCGCCGCCGGGCGACAGATTCTATAACTAATCAGTTCTAAAATAGGATGGTTATAGAAATGGCGGCCGACCGGCTCAGCCTCGTCTTCGGGGCGCTCGCCGATCCGACCCGGCGGGCGATCCTGACCCGGCTGGCGAACGGCGAGGCCTCCGTGGCTGAGCTCGCCGAGCCGTTCCTGGTGTCGCAGCCGGCCATCTCCCGGCACCTGAAGGTGCTGGAGAACGCGGGCCTGATCTCCCGTACCCGCCGCGCCACCGCGCGGCTCAGCCACCTGCAGGCCGAGCCGCTCCGGGACGTGACGGCCTGGCTGGCCCGCTACCAGCGGTTCTGGGACGGGAGCCACGAACGGCTCGACGACCTGCTCGCGGCGCTGCAGGCCGGCGACCGCGGCAGGCCGGACCATGCGAAAGGAGCGACCCGATGACAGACCCGAACCCGCCGCAGGTTCAGTCCGGCGGCCCTGGCGACGTCCCGGCGGGACGGCCCGCGACGCTCGACCGCCTGGACGTGCTGATCGGCCGGTGGGAGATGGAGGCCTCGTTCGGCGCCGGGTACTTCGGCCCGGGGACGCCCGCCACCACCCAGCGCGGCGGCCTGACCACCTTCGAGTGGCTGGAGGGCAGGTATTTCCTCATCCAGCGGTTCGTGGTCGACCATCCGGCCGCCCCCAGCGGCATCGCGATCATCGGGCCGGGCGGCGTGCCCGGCGCGCTCGAGCAGCACTACTACGACTCGCGCGGCGTTGCCCGCGTGTACCAGGCCGGCCTGGACGGCGCGACCTGGAAGCTGTGGCGCGAGGCACCCGGCTTCTGGCAGCGCTACAGCGGCGTGGTCTCCGAGGACGGCACCATGATCGCCGGCGCCTGGGAGGGGTCCACCGACGGCCGCGACTGGAAGCCCGACTTCGGCCTGACCTATATCAAGGCGACGTAGCCGCCCCTGGCGGGTGTCGCGCCCGGCTACGCCGCCTCGACGTGGTCGGCAAGGATGGCCTCGATCACCGCGTGTGGTGTACGGAAATCTGAGCCGTTGTAAACGCGCCCGTGCGGGCGCATCCTTTGCGTCAGCGGGCCTGCCGGCCACCTCCTCCGGCCGGCAGGCCGCGCATCGAAAGGAGAGCGGGAAATGGCCAGATTACGACTGCGCAAGGCAATGATCACCGGGGCGGCGGCGCTAGCGCTGGTGGCCGGGGGGACCGCGGCAGGCGCGGCAATCGCCGCGGGCCCGGTCGACGGCTCGGGCGTGATTCACGGCTGCTGGACAAACACCGCGATCAACGGGACGCACGTCTTCGTGTTGCAGGACGCCGGGACGACGTGCCCGAAGGGCACCACGGCCATCTCCTGGAATCAGCAGGGTCCGGCGGGCCCGGCTGGGGCTACCGGGCCAGCGGGCCCGGCTGGGCAGGCCGGGCCGAAGGGGGACACCGGCGCTCAGGGACCGGCAGGCAACGATGGTGCTCAGGGACCGGCAGGCCCGCAGGGACCGGCCGGACCGCAAGGACCGCCAGGTGCGGCCAGCCTGGACAGCCTGGCCGGAACGGTCTGCAACGTGGGCAGCCCGGACCAGGGCACGCTGCAGGTCTCCTATGGCAGCCAGGGCTCGGTGAGCCTCACCTGCGTGCCGACCACCTTGCACACCCTGACCGTCACGATCGCCGGCGGTGACGGCCACGACACCGTGACCAGCAGCCCGGCCGGCATCGACTGCAACCCGGGCAACGCCGGGTCAGTGTGCTCCGCGTCGTTCCCGATGGGGTATGACGTCACCCTGACCGCCACGCAGGTTTCATCGGCCGGCGACACCGACGTGGTGACCAGCTGGGGCGGCGCCTCTGGCTGCCCGGCCGCGGTAGAGCCTGCTTTCAGCAATCCGCCCTGCACGGTCACGATGAACGCCGACACCAGCGTGACCGCGACCTTCGCCGGGAAGTTGACGGTAGGCAACTTTACCGGCAACGGCTTCTCTTTCGCGGATGCCAGCATCAACTTCGACAGCACCGCGATTTCGCTGCCAGGCAGCATTAATGCGGCAACTTTCGCCACGGCGGTGATTCCCTACGGGTCCGCAGTCACGATCCAGGTGCTGGGTGGAAGTACAGCCGAATTCCAGGGCTCTGCCTGCTCTCCCGCGAACGGAGCGACCGACACTGCCACTTCCTGCGCGTTCACGATGGCTCCCGGCGATGCGATTGGCAATCCGGCCATCTCCATCCGGTAGCAGCGATCTCGCGGGCCCCGCTACCCCGCGGCGGGGCTCGCGGAATCGTCCGGCGCTAGCGCTGCCTGGCAAGTTCTGGCCACCAAACGGTCTCAGCCTGGCCAGTACGAGCATCTGGCGCCGGTGCGCACTGGGCGGCGTAGGTGTTCGCCGATCATGGCATCGGCCTCGGCGATGTGCTGGAGCGTACGGCGGATGGACTTGCCGACCGCGATGCCTGCGCGTTCCCTGCCGTCGGTAAATTGGCGGGTCCGTCCCCCGAGCCCGGTGGCGGCGGCGAGTTCTGCGGTGAGCCAGTCGCGTTCGGCGCGGGCCCGGTCGGTGCGCTCCGGTTGGCGCGCCCGAGATACCACGCAACGGCGGCGCGACCCTGTTCGCGCCGCCCGTTGCCGTACCGAGCGGGCCATGGGGTAGCCGGACGACTCCGAGAGGGACTTGAACCCCCATGTATATGACCTGCGGATTTATCAGGCCCGCCAGAGGGCGGCTTGCGAACCAGCCGGTCAGAGCTGCGTGGTATGTGTCCGAGGGGCGAATGCACCCAAATCCCAATGCGTTCTTACGGGTGAGTTCGTACTGGTGCCACTGGTAAGCGGGCAGTCGGGCCGGAGCGCGCGTGCGCTGCGCCTGCGGAGGCTGGCTTTGGTGCTGGGTAGTTGGGCGGCGGGTCAGGGTGCGGCGTTCCACAGAGCGTCGATCGGGAGGGCTCGCAGGCGGTCCCCGAACGGGAGGGTTTGCTGTCCGGTGTAAAGCACGTATCCAGCTATCAGCCGTGGGCCCAGCCGCTGCGCGAGGTGGCGCAGGCCGACCAGGTCTTCGGTGCGAACGGTCGCTCCGGCTTTCACCTCGATGGCGACCACTCGGCCATCAGCGGTTTCCAAGACGGCGTCTACCTCGACTTTGTCCTTGGTCCGGTAATGGTGCAAGCGTGCCCGTTCTTGGCACCAGGTGAGCTGGCGGGCGAGTTCCATCAGCACGAATGTCTCGACCATGGGTCCCGCTGCCCCGTCGGGTTCACCGAGGCGGCTCGCGTCCTGGCCGAGCAGGTGCGTGGCGATGCCAGTATCGACGAATGTCAGCTTGGGGGTGCCAATGGCCCGCTGGGCCTGGCCAGCTGACCAAGCAGGGATCTGCTTGATGAGGAAGACCGCCGTAAGCAGTTCGAGATAGCGGTTCAGCGTGGTCCGGGGGATGCCGGATGCTGTCGCAAGCGTCGCAGGGACTAGCAGCCCCCCGGAGCGGCCGGCGAGCAGGGCCAGCAGTCTGCGCAGGTCGCCGCGGCGCTCGATCGCAGCTAGCTCTTGCACGTCGCGTTCGATGAGGTTGGTCAGGTAGGAGTCGAAGAAGGCTGCGCGGCGGCGGGGGGACCGGCGGATCGCTTCGGGGTAGCCGCCGCGGACGATAAGGTCGAGATAGTCGCGCTTGCGCAGGCCCGTGGTCCGGGACAGGCCTGGGCCGCGGGCGAATGCGGCGTCCACGAAGGCGTCGGGGCATTGTTCCAATTCGCCCTGGGAGAACGGCCATAGCTCGACGATCTCCATCCGGCCCGGCAGGGCGTCGGGAAGCCCGCGCAGCGCCAGTACCTGTGCGGACCCGGTGAGCAGGAACTGTCCCGGGCGCCGGTCAGTGTCAACGGCCACCTTGATCGAGCGGAAGAGTTCCGGCGCTAGCTGTACCTCATCGATCACTAGGAGGCCGTCGTGCTCGACGAAGCCTGCCGGATCGTCGCGGGCGGCGCGCAGCGTGGCCGGATCGTCCAGGAGGCGGACCAGCGCGTTCGAGTATCTCTGCGCAACGATCCTGGCCAGGGTGCTCTTGCCCGCCTGTCGGGCACCGTTCAGTGTGACGACACGCGTATCGGTCAGAGCCTCAGTCACGAGGCTCTCCGCTTTGCGTGGCACCAAGTCCCGGCTTCGATCCACGGCACCAGTATGGTTCACAAAAGAGTTGCTATGGCCAGATAGCCGCACGACACGCGGACATTTGGCCGGCCAAGTGATGGACATCTAGCCGCAAGAGAACTGGACACTTGGCCGCCTGCCTGGCCTGCGATCACCGAGCGGTGGCCAGCAGGAGGCGTTTCGGCGAACGGGCGATCGACACCATATTGGCCGCCTCACCCCCGTTGGTGCGGTTACAGCATCCCTGCGGCCCGCGCCGGGTCAGGCTGAGGCGGGCCGGCCGGTTCCCACTCGTCCTCTGGCCGCGCGTAGGGGTACCACAGGAGGTCATGGCCCAGGCGTAGCTGGGCCCGGCCCGCAGTGACCCAGTTGCCGGTGACCCGGGTGCTCGACCCTGTCACATCTCGCAACACCACCTGTGCAGCTTGGATCAGGTCCACCACATCGGATGCATCAGTAGCTGGATTCCATTGGGCGCGAAGCATGTCAAGCCCTTCGGGACCGCCATGCCGCCACGCCAGGCCCATGCGGGCCAGCCCACGCCCGTCCATCCCGCAGCGCCCGGCTAGCACGGTGAAGGCGGGCTTCCCCAGCGCACGCTCGGCCCGGCGGGCCAGGTCGGCGTCCGTGTCGAGGCCGAGGCCGCCGTCGCTGCTCAGCCCGACTGCCAATTCCCAGGCACGTGCCGCAGCATCGGAGGCCAGCGCCAGCAGGTCCTCGCGCAGTCCGCGCCGCGAGGCTGGGGGATCGACCGGCAGCGGCGCCGGATGCCCAGGCCGCTTGGGCGGCAGCGTCGGGACCGGAACCGGCCCCGATCGCGGCATGGCGGCGAAGACAGCCCTGGCGTCCACGCCCTTGTCCCTGGCAGCCTCGCTCCTTCCGACGGTGGTGCTGGCGGCCTCGCCGGGCGGTGCGATCTGCCGCGCGCCGCCGCGCCGGCGGGTCCGCAGCCCGGATAGCACCTCGCCGCGGGTCCGGCCACGCAGCAGCAGCAGGGCGAACGGATCGGCGTCCAGTGCTCCGGCGACCAGGTAACAGACTGCGGCTGCATGTTTGCACGGGTCAGCGTCGTCCGGGCAGTTGCACCGCGGCCCTACCTCGCCTGGCCCGGGCAGCAGGTCAAGCCCGGCCGCGGTCACGTCGTCGGCAACTTCGGGAGGCAGCTCGCCGTCCAGCAGCGCGGCGGCGCGGCCGAGCTGGGCGGAGACGGAATCGAGTACCCGGTCCCATTCCTGCTCAGTAAACTGCCGTACCCGGATGCGAGTTTCGTATGGCTGGCTGCGGCGCCCCTGTACCCGAGCCCGGGCCTCGCCCGGCACGAGAACCAGGTCACCGACCGCGCCGGTGCGGGCGTAGTCCCGGCCGCGGGGCAGCCGGTTAGGGTCGAGCTTGGCCCTCTGCTCCAGCGCGTCCAGCCAGGAACGTCCCCACCAAGTGTGCCCTGCTGCGGTGCTGCCGGCGGTCACGACGCGGCCCGCAGCGAAACCAGCTCGCTGAGCTCGGCGTCCGAAAGCTCGGCGATCCACCGCTCACCAGACCCGATTACTGCCTCGGCAAGGTCACGTTTCTTCTCCAGCAAGGCAGCTATCCGGTCTTCCAGCGTGCCTTCCGCGATCAGCCGGTGCACCTGCACCGGGTGGTCCTGCCCAATCCGGTAGGCGCGATCGGTCGCTTGATCCTCTACCGCGGGATTCCACCACCGGTCATAGTGCAGAACGTGATTTGCGCGGGTAAGCGTCAACCCAGTGCCGCCGGCTTTCAGCGACAGCAGGAACACCGGCGCCTTCCCGGCCTGAAATTCCTCGACCATCTCCTCGCGACGGCGTACCGGAATACCGCCGTGCAGGAACAGGGAGGGGATGCCGCGGGCATCCAGGTGCTGTTGCAGCAGGGTGGCCATCTGGGTGTACTGGGTGAAAACCAGCATCGACTCTCCGGCCGCCATTATCACGTCAAGCAGCTCGTCAAACGCCGCGAGCTTCCCGGACCGCCCGGCCAGCGGCCCGGGCTGCTTAAGGTAGTGCGCCGGGTGGTTGCAGATCTGCTTGAGCGAGGTCAGCAGCTTGAATACCAGGCCAGCCCGCTCGATGCCCTGCTTGGTGGCGATCGCCGCCATCGTCTCGCGGACGACGGCCTCATACAGTGTGACCTGCTCGGCCGACAGGGGGACGAACTGGTCCGTCTCTGTCTTGGGCGGCAGTTCCGGCGCGATGCCGGGGTCGGACTTGCGGCGCCGCAGCAGAAATGGCCGGATCAGCGCGGCGAACCGGGCCGTTGCCTCGGGATCCCGGTACCGCTCGACCTGGACCGCCACTCGGCGAGTGAACGTCTCCAGATGGCCGAGCAGGCCTGGCGTGGTCCAGTCGAGGATCGCCCACAGCTCCGACAGCCGGTTCTCGACCGGGGTACCGGTCAGTGCGATCCTGGCGGGCGCGGGAATGCCCCGCAGTTCCCTGGCGGTGCGCGACAGCGGGTTCTTCGCGTGCTGTGCCTCGTCGGCGACTACCAGGCCCCAGTTCTGCGCGGCGAGTTCCGCCGAGTCCCGCAGCACTACGCCGTACGTCACCAGAACGATCTCGTCATCGGCGACATCGCGCAGGTGCCTGCCACCGCCGTGGTACCGGCGAACCGGGGTGCCGGGGGCGAATCGCACCACCTCCCGTTCCCAGGTGCCAAGCAAAGACGCCGGGCACACCACAAGCATCGGCCCCGCCTTTACCTCCCGCCGGTGCAGATGCAGGGCGATCACCTGGATTGTCTTTCCGAGCCCCATGTCGTCAGCGAGGCAGCCACCCAAGCCGATATCGCACATGGCAGCCAGCCACGCAACGCCGCGCTGCTGGTAGGGCCGGAGCGTGGCGAGAAGTCCCGGAGGAGGGCCGAGCTGGGCCGGTGCCGCGGCGATGTTCGTTATCCGCTCGGCGATGCCAGCGAGCGGACCCTGGGCGACGACCGGAATGGTCTCACCGTCGATCTCCGCCGAGCCGGCCAGGACGGCGCCAAGCGCCTCCATCGCGCGCATCCGCATCCGGGGTGGGCGCCGGAGCCTTTCCAGCAGCACAGGGTCGAGGGTCACCCAGCGGCCCCGCAATCTGACCAGGGGCCGTTTCGCCTCGGCGAGTTCGGCGATCTCGTCGGCGTCCAGCGCCTCCCCGCCTAGGGTGAGCTGCCAGCGGAACTCAAGCAGCGACTCCAGGCTGAAGCCCGATTCGGTCAGCCGCTCAGGGGCCGGCATGATGACCGCCTGCAGCTGGAGGCCGTCGCCGACGAGGCTGGACGGCCACAGGACCTCGATGCCGGCACCGGCAAGCTCCTCGGCGGCCGGCCCGAGAAGGCTGGCAATCCCGTCGTCGTCAAGCGCCAGCGCCGACGGGCTGGCCTGTTCGAGCACCGGAGCCAACGGCGGCCACACTCCCGCTCCACGGCGCAAGGCAAGTAGCAGGTCTGTCTCGGCCTGCGCGCCGAACCTGGTGATCACTCGCTCTGGCTGTTCCCACAAGTTGGCGGCGTCGACGATCAGGCTCGGGTCTGCCGTGCTGCGCAGTTGGAGCACCAGCTGGAATGCCGGCGCGGCCACGTCATCGGCCGCTGGCTGCTGGTTCTCGTCGTGGGCACCCTCCTCCTCGGCACGCACCGCTGCCTTCTGCGTGTCCTCCTCTGCGTCCTCGTCCTCTTCGTCGTCGGTCCACTGGCCTGGCTCGGCCGGCGCCGGGACCGGCTCCACTCGAAGGCCGAGGCGCGCGCCTGCGGACAGGCCGTCTGTGGTGTCAGCCAGCCACTCGGCCAGGTCTGGCACGGCAGTCGGCTCTGGCGCGGCGAACGCGGGTGAACACACGGTGCGGGCTGCCGCTGCGGTACGCACCAGCGTGTCCGCGATCGCATCCCATAGCGCGCGAACCAGCGACTCCGGCGAGCGAATCCGCATCGGGCGGGAGCCGGGCACACCCAGCGCATGCGCGGCCGGCGGGAAGGAGCCGGCAAGCTCGCGGAGCCATGCCAGGTCGGCTGGATCCAGCGGCCCAGCCTGCCAGGTAGCAACGCCATCCGGCCCGACCGTTGGCAATAGTCGGCCACGCGCGACCAGGCCTACCCCGGCGGTCGCTGCGGCCGCCCATACGCTGACGCTGCGCCGCACCTCGGGCAGACTGGGACCAGCGGTAATGGGGTTGATGGCCAGCAGCTGTGGCAGCGCATCGGAAAGGGGCAGCACCGTCGCCGAGACCAGGCGCTTGCGGACCCCGTAGGTGCCGCCAGGAAAGACCAGCTCGATCTTGCTGGTTCCGGTCCCGGTTCCCCAGAGCGCGAGCATGCCGTGGCGGGGGATCTCGCCAGGTACGAAGACCGCTTCGCCGTCCAGCACAGGACCGCACGATACCGGCTGATCGGCTTCCGTCAGGGCGGGTTTGGTACCTTCCCAGGTGCCTCACGGCGTGTCGGCCGAACTGTGTTTCAGTCTCCAGCGGGCCCGAGCTCATCCTGGTCTTTGAGCGCAATACGCCGTTCAGCCTTATAGCGATAGTTCACCAAGCCCTTCCACCGGTGATCTGCTCCACGCTGCCATTCCAGCAGAAACCCATCTGTCCACCGTCCAGCCACCAGGACCTGACAGGGCTTGGCGCCCGGCGGGACATTGTCGGGGAAGCAGTGGAAGCATTCGCCGAGGCCAGCTGACATTGCGACCGCCAGCGGGAAGCACTCCGGGGTATCAGCGTTCCGGCCGTGACGCTCCGCTAAGCGTTGTCCCTCGACAAGTGCCTGGCATGTCGGCCTACGGTGGTAGGCGCTGCCCTGCCGTGTCCGCCACACTCGTACGGGTAACCCCGTACGAGCCGCCATGCACTCCGACTCGCCACACCAGGCCGCGACCTCGCCATGTCGGCAGCGTTCTTCGCTGGTGCCGCCCGCCATACCGCTATCGTCCAACCACCCAAAGCATGCGGCAAGGGCAGTCGGGCGGACTCAAGACTTGGCAGGTCTTGAGTGGACCTACGCTCAGCATCGTGTCGGCACCGATTGCAACAGCCCCGGCAAGGTGTCAGAGCAGAGCCCGCAAGGCGGCGAGCAAGCGGCACTCGGATCGGCGGTCAGCCTGTCCATCGGCCAGAAGCCGACCAACACAGTCTGCCCCCTGATCTTCCGGCCAGGAAATCCAGCCGGCATATCGCCCGGGACACCACGCAACGGCGGCGCGACCCCACTCGCGCCGCCGTTGCCGTACCGAGTGGGCTATGGGGCAATCGGACGACTCCGAGAGGGACTTGAACCCCCATGTATGTGACCTGCGGATTTATCAGGCCCGCCAGAGGGCGGCTTGCGAACAAGCCGGTCAGAGCTACGTGGTATGTGTCCGAGGGGGGACTTGAACCCCCATGCCCTTTACGGGCACTAGCACCTCAAGCTAGCGCGTCTGCCTATTCCGCCACCCGGACGAGCACGGCACCGGCAGCGCCGGGACCGGCCGCCTCACGATAGCAAATCCGGCGGCTTGCAGCGAGAGGGTAAGCCGCGAAACGGCAGGCACCGGGCGTCGCAGCCGACCCGGCCCTGGCGCTGGAGCAGCCCGGCGGTTGGTGCGACGATGGCCGGATGACCCAGAATCAGGCCGCCAGCGGCATCTCCGCCCGCGACGAGGTCGCCGCCCTAGCCAGTGATCTCATCAGGATCGACACCACTAATCCCGGTGACCACTCAGGCCCGGGCGAGCGCAAGGCGGCCGAGCACGTCGCCGCGCTGCTCGCCGAGGTCGGCCTGGAGCCGACGGTGTTGGAATCCCGCTCGGGCCGCGCCAGCGTCGTGGCCAGGATCGCCGGGGAGGATTCGTCAAGGCCGGCTCTGCTGGTCCACGGTCACCTGGATGTGGTGCCCGCAGATGCGGCGGACTGGCAGGTACACCCGTTCTCCGGGGAGATCGATGACGGCTGCGTCTGGGGCCGCGGCGCGGTGGACATGAAGGACATGGACGCGATGATCCTGGCCGTGGTCAGGCAGCGGCTAAGGGAAGGCCGCAGGCCGCCGCGCGACGTGGTGCTGGCGTTCCTCGCCGACGAGGAGGCGGGAGGTAGCTACGGTGCCCGCTGGCTGGTCGACAACCACCCCGGCCTTTTCGATGGAGTCACCGAGGCGATCGGCGAAGTCGGCGGCTTCAGCGCGACGATCGGTGGGCAGCGCATGTACCTGATCCAGGTCGCCGAGAAGGGCATGGCCTGGATGCGGCTGACGGCGCGCGGCAAGGCAGGACATGGTTCGATGCTGAACCCGGACAACGCGGTCACCGAGCTTGCCGAGGCCGTGGCCAGGATCGGCAGGCACTCCTGGCCGGTCCGGCTCACGCCTTCGGTGCGGGCCTTCCTTACGGAAGCCTGTGCAGCGCTGGGCATCGAATTCAGTGATAACGGATGCCGGGACACGGTCGCCAAGCTCGGGCCGATCTCCCGCCTGGTGGGGGCGACGCTCACCAATACCGCCAACCCGACCATGCTGACGGCGGGCTACAAGGTCAACGTCGTGCCGCAGACGGCTACCGCGCAGGTGGACGGCCGGTTCCTGCCCGGTCACGAGGAGGACTTCCTGGCCGAGCTTGACGGCCTGCTCGGTGCTGGCATCCGCAGGGAGTGGGTCCATCACGACATCGCGCTTGAGACCACATTCGACGGCGACCTGTGCGCCGCGATGAGCGCCGCGCTGCTCGCCGAGGACGCCCAGGCGCGCATCGTGCCGTACTGCCTGTCCGGCGGCACCGACGCGAAGTCGTTCTCCAGGCTCGGCATCAGGTGCTTCGGCTTTGCCCCGCTCCGGCTGCCCGCCGAGCTTGATTTTGCGGGCATGTTTCACGGCGTGGACGAGCGTGTCCCGGTGGACGCGCTCCAGTTCGGAGTCCGGGTCCTGGACGGTTTCTTGACCCGCTGCTAGCTCGTCGTCCCAGGTCAGGACGGATAGGACCAGCGACGGACGACCTGGGAGGTGTCCGGACCCGGGCCTTTGTTTCGGCAGTTGGTGGCCGCCCACAATGAGTAGTGATATCGTTACTCACTGTGCGAGGCTGCCATTCGGGGGGCGCCCCTGCCAATGGTCCCCCGGCTGGCGGCCGAGCGCTAAGCCGGCATCGACGAGGAGGGTCGCCTGTGTCGCCGGAACAGGTACGGGTCCCGTTGCCGTCAGCGGACGGCCCCGCCGAGCCGTGGCGGCACTGTGCCCGGCCCGGCGCGAGGGCCGGGTACCTGGGTTGCTTGATCCTCGGAGCCGGCAGCGGGCCACGGCCCGCTCCCGCGGTCACGGCCGGCCGCGTCCCAGCGACGCCTGGTTCGGCCGTGACCGCCCGTTTCCACTCCTCATTGGTTCACTGAAAGCCGTGAAGGCCGATTCAGTGCATACGACGCGGCCGGTCCGTAGCTATCCGTCAAATAGTAGGGACAGAACGTAACTAAGGGCGAGGAGCAAATGATGAGCGTAATGGCCGTGCTGGCGGCAAAGCAGGCCGCCGTTGTCAGCGGTTTCGGAGCCGGCCTGGTTCCGGCCATCGGGACGGGCCCGACGGACGGCATCGTTGTCGGGGCCCTGACGTCCGGCGCGTGCATCACCATGATCGCCGCACGTGGGCGGGCCAGGCGGCGAGCCGCTCGCGCGGCCGATGATGCCGTCCAGCCGTCAGCCGCCTGGAGCAGGTACTTCATCGCGGCGGAGAAATTCGAGCCCGAGCGCGGCCGCCAAGTGCCCTCGGTCGATCGCGGACCGGATCAGGTTCAGGGCGAGTCGCGCCAGGACGGCAAGGCGGCCGACGGGGCCCAGGACGGCCAGGGCGCGGGCGGCTATCAGAGCAGGCACCGTCTCGGGGAGGGCAGCGCCATCCGGCAGCCGCGGCTTGAGCTAAGGCGCAGCGCACCGCGGCACGCGGCGCCCCCCGCTGGCTTCGCGGGCCGGATGAGTGGCTTGTTCGCCGGCCGCGCGCTGGTCAGCGCCGGGTCAGCGTCGCGAGCGGGCTGACCAGACGGTTCACGGTCAGCCGTGCCGCTCCGCACGGCACGCTGCTGACCACCAACTCCTTGCGCGTCGCCCGCGGCGCGGGGGGTCTGCCCGGTGCTTACCCGATGAGTAGCTGGGACCGGGCAGGCTCGGGGCACGGGCGGCGCGCAAGGGCACGTCATACCCGGCCGGTCGGCCCGCCGGGCGGCGCGGCCAGCCAGACGGCGCGGCCAGCCAGACGCGCGCGGCCAGCCAGACGGCGCGGCCAGGCGGAGCCGGGGTCGGCGCGGCCAGGGCGGAGCTGCGGCTATGGCGTCCAGAACCGGGTCTGCGGCGTCCGGAACCGTTGCTGCGGCGTCCGGGCCGGGCGGATGATCTGCCGCCGGAGCGTGGCCTTCCTGCTGCCGTCGGCGTTCAACGCGACACGGGCAAGTTCCCAGCGCCCGTACTCGGCGTGGTCAGTCAGGATGCGCCTGGCCACGTCCCTGGTCGTGCCACGCGGCAGATAGAGCACAAGGTAGGAGTAGTCAGCCATCACCTTCATTGTGCTCGACTCGCGCGATGATTCAGTCAGCGTTGCGGAAACGCGTCGGGCGATGGCGGGAACACCGGCCTTGCCACGACGGGTTTGATGGAGAAGGACCAGGCAGCGGACGGTCGCCACCGGGGCGGACGCCGCGACCTGGTCGCAGCGGTAGCGCAGTAGCCGTAGTGTCGGCGCTAGCGCGGGCCGCCTGCGGTAGCCTCCAGGGCGACCGCGGATGTGAGGATGAAGAGCGTGGCAGCAAGGACAGGTTCAGCCGCCAAAGAGCTGAAAGCTGACGGTGCCCCGGCCGGGAACGGCCGCAGGCGGCTCGTGATTGTCGAGTCGCCTGCCAAGGCGCGGACTATCGCCGGGTATCTCGGCAACGGTTACGTGGTCGAATCGAGTATTGGCCACATTCGTGACATGCCAGATAAAGCAGCTGAAATACCTACGAAGTACCGTAAAGAGTCCTGGGCTCGGCTTGGGGTCAACGTAGACGCCGACTTTGAGCCGCTCTACGTCGTCAACTCGGACAAGCGGCAGCAGGTCTCCAAGCTCAAGCACCTGCTGAAGGACGCCGACGAACTGCTGCTCGCCACTGATGAGGACCGCGAGGGCGAGGCCATCGCCTGGCACCTGCTCGAAGAGCTCAAGCCCAAGGTCCCGGCACACCGGATGGTCTTCCACGAGATCACTCCGGAGGCGATCGCCCAGGCCGTGGCGAATCCACGGGACATGGACAACGGGCTGGTCGAGGCCTACCAGACCCGGCGGGTGCTGGACCGGCTGTACGGCTACGAGGTCTCGCCTGTGCTGTGGAAGAAGGTCATGCCGCAGCTGTCCGCTGGACGGGTGCAGTCGGTGGCCATCCGGCTGGTGGTGGACAGGGAGCGGGAGCGGATCGCGTTCCGCGGGGCCAGGTACTGGGATCTGGAGGCCGTGTTCGCTCCCGCCAGTAACGCGCCGTCCGGCGAGTCCAGGTCCTCGGACGCCGACGACGTGTCGTCCTTCCCCGCGGCCCTGGTGGCCGTCGACGGCCGGCGGGTGGCCCAGGGCCGCGACTTCAGCCCGACCGGTGAGCTGCGGTCCGCCGACATGGGCGGGACCGAGCGAGGATCACGCGCCGACATCCTGCATCTCGATGGTGAGGCTGCCGCGGGGCTGGCCGACCGGCTTTCCGAGGCGAACTTCGCCGTCTCGTCGGTGGAGCGCAAGCCGTACCGCAGGTCGCCGTACGCCCCGTTCCGGACGACGACGCTGCAGCAGGAGGCATCCCGCAAGCTCGGCTTCTCAGCCAAGTACGCGATGCAGGTCGCGCAGCGGCTGTACGAGAACGGCCACATCACCTACATGCGGACCGACTCCATCACGCTGTCCCAGACCGCGATAACGGCCGCCAGGACGCAGGCCCGTGACCTTTACGGCGCCGAGTACGTGCCGGACGCCCCGCGCGTTTACGCCAGCAAGGTGAAGAGCGCCCAGGAGGCTCACGAGGCGATCCGGCCGGCCGGCGATGCCTTCCGCACCCCGGCCCAGACCGGCCTGCACGGGGACGAGCTGCGCCTGTACGAGCTGGTCTGGAAGCGCACGGTGGCATCGCAGATGAAGGACGCTACCGGCGAGTCGGTCTCAGTCCGGGTGACCGGCATGTCGGCTGCGCAGGAGCAGGCGGAGTTCGCCGCGTCCGGCAAGGTGATCGGCTTCTACGGGTTCCTGAAGGCCTACGTGGAGGGGGCCGACGACCCGGACGCCGAGCTTGATGACAACCAGCGTCGGCTGCCCGCGCTCGCCGAGGCTGATCCGCTGACCGCGCTCAGCCTCGCTGCCGCCGAGCACGCCACCAGGCCGCCGGCCCGCTACACCGAGGCGTCGCTGATCAAGGAGCTTGAAGACCGCGAGATCGGTCGGCCGTCCACATACGCCTCGATCATCGGCACCATCCTTGACCGTGGCTATGTCTTCAAGAAGGGCACCGCGCTCGTCCCGTCGTTCGTGGCGTTTGCCGTGGTCACTCTGCTGGAGCGGCATTTCACCCAGCTGGTCGACTACGACTTCACCGCCCGGATGGAGGAGGGCCTCGACGAGATCGCCAGGGGCGAGGCGGCCCGGGTGCCGTGGCTGCGCAGGTTCTACTTCGGCACGGACAGCGAGGAAGGCCTCAAGGAACTGGTCAGCGACCTGGGTGACATCGACGCCAGGGACGTCAGCTCATTCCCGCTGGCGGGCACCGACATCGTGGTCAGGGTCGGTAGGTACGGCCCGTATCTGGAGCGTGACGGTCAGCGGGTCAACGTGCCGGACGGCACCGCGCCTGACGAACTGACCCCCGAGTTCGCGACCGAGCTGCTGAACCGGCCCAGCGGGGACAAGGTGCTCGGCACCGACCCGCAGACCGGTACCACGATCATCGCGAAGGGCGGCCGGTTCGGGCCGTACGTCACCGAGCAGCTCGCCGAAGGCGCGGTGGCGAAGCCGCGATCGACATCGCTGCTGAAATCGATGGACCTGGACAGCGTGACACTGGATGACGCGCTGCGGCTGCTCACTCTGCCGCGCACCCTCGGCGAGCTTGACGGCGAGCCGGTGACCGTGCAGAACGGGCGTTACGGTCCGTACGTGAAGAAGGGCACGGACAGCCGCTCGCTGGAGACAGAGGAGGAGATGTTCACCGCCACCCTGGACGAGGCGAAGCAGATGTTCGCCCAGCCCAAGCCGCGCGGCCGGGCGGCCCGCGCCGCGGCGGCGCCGCCGCTGCGCGAGCTGGGCAGCGATCCGGCCAGCGGCAAGCCGATCGTCCTCAGGGAGGGCCGCTGGGGGCCTTATGTCACCGACGGTGAGACCAACGCCTCGCTGCGCAAGAGCGACGCACCGGAATCGATCACCCCGCAGCGCGCTGTCGAACTGCTCGCCGAGCGCAGGCTGGCGACGCCCGCGCCGCGCCGGAGAACCACCGGATCCGCTAGGACCGCCCGGCCGACCGCGAGATCGGCGGCCCCCAAGTCCGCGGCTAGCAAGTCCGCGGCCAGCAAGTCCACAGCCAAGTCGGCAGCCGCCAAGCCGGCGTCGGCGCCGTCCGCGGGTGCGCGCGGCAAGAAGACCTGATTTCGGCGGCGTGGGCCGATTCCCTGCGGCATCGGCGTGCCGGACATCCGTGCGCCTTCCTGTCGGCTGATGGGTAAGGGGACTGTTCTGCCGATACCCTGGCGCCGTGAACTTTAGATCCCCTTTGGGCAGCGGCCGGGGCGGCGCGCTGTCCATTAAGCCGTTCCGGCGGCTTTGGGTCGCTGGCTCGCTGTCCAGTCTGGGGGACTGGCTAAGCCTGCTGGCGCTGACCGCGCTGGCGTTCGACCTGACCGGACGGCACGGATCAACGGCGCAGGTGACCGCGGTCAGCGGCGTCTGGCTGGCCTCGCTGCTTCCGGCGCTCGTGCTCGGCCCGCTGGCCGGAGCGGTCGCTGATCGGTTCGACCGGCGCCTCAACATGATCGTCGGCGACGTGCTGCGCGCGGCGTTGTACCTGTCCATCCCGGTTAACCTGTCGCTCGGTTTGGTCAACAAGCTGACCTGGATGTACGTAGTGCAGTTCCTGGCATCCTGCGCCTCGCTGTTCTGGACGCCTGCCAAGGACGCGGTCATTCCGAACCTGGTTCCGCCGGACCGGCTCGAGCAGGCAAATCAGCTGAGCCTGCTCACCACCTACGGCACCGCCCCGATCGCTGGGCTGGTTTTCAGCCTGCTCGCGGTGGTCAGCAGGGCGCTCGGCTCGATATCGCATTATTTCACGACTAATCAGGTCAATCTGGCGCTCTACTTCAACGCGGCGACCTTCGTTGTATCTGCTCTTACGGTCTTCACGCTCAGGGAGATCGGGCAGCGCAGGCGCAGCGCCGAGGTCTCCGAGCCGTCGGTGGCCAAGGCGATCTTGAATGGCTGGCGGTTCATCGGCCGGAACCAGGTGGTGCGCGGCATCGTCATCGGCCTGGCAGGCGCGTTCGCCGCGGCAGGCGTGATCGTGGGGCTCGGCCGGTCCTACGTTTCGTACACGCTGCACGGCGGCGATGCGGGCTGGGGCGTGGTTTTCTCGGCGATCTTTGTCGGGATAGCCTTCGGCATGGTCGTCGGCCTGCGGGTACTGCGCGGCTTCTCCAGGCGCCGGCTCTTCGGGGTGACCATCGTGTTCGCGGCGATCATGCTGGTCCTGATCGCGCTGATCCCGAACCTTGTCGTGGTGACCATCCTGGTTGTGGCGCTCGGATCGTGCGCGGGGATCGCGTATGTGACCGGCTACACGATCGTCGGCCTTGAAGTGGACGATGACACCCGCGGCCGGACGTTCGCGTTCTTGCAGTCGGCTATCAAGGTGATCCTCTTTGCCGTGATTCCGATAGCGGCGGTCGTCGCGGCGGGGCTCAGCGCGGCGATCCGGGCGATGACAGGCTCGGCCACCGTGCGGATCGGCAACGTCGATTATGCCGACGTGGGCATCAATATCGTGCTGCTGCTCGGCGCGGCCGTAGCGCTGATCCTTGGCATCGTCTCCTACCGGCAAATGGATGACCGCCGGGGGGTGCCGTTGCTCGCGGACCTGACCTCGGTCTTCCGTAGCGAGCCGTTCCTGCCGGCGCCGGCGCCCGCGCACGGTAACGGCAGTCGGCCCGCCGTCGGCCGCGGGCTGCTGCTCGCCCTGGAGGGCGGCGAGGGGCAGGCAAGTCGACCCAGGCCAGGCTGCTGGCCATCTGGCTGCGCGACCAGGGCTATGACGTCGTGGCCACGTACGAGCCTGGCGCGACCAAGATCGGGATGCGGCTGCGGGCCCTGCTGCTCGACACCACGCACACCGGCCTCTCGGCTCGGTCCGAGACGCTGATGTACGCGGCGGACCGGGCTGAGCACGTCACCTCGGTGATCCGGCCGGCGCTGGAACGCGGCGCGGTCGTGGTCACCGACAGGTACGTGGATTCCTCGCTCGCCTATCAGGGAGCGGGGCGGCTGCTGCCGGTCAGCGAAGTAGCCACGCTGAACCAGTGGGCGACCGGCGGCCTGATGCCCGACCTGACCATCCTCCTCGACCTGGCCCCCACTGTGGGGCTGCGGCGGCGGGAGCGGTCGGGTGACCGGCTGGAGGCCGAGCCCACGGCGTTCCACGAGCGGGTCAGGCGCGGGTTCCTCGCGCTGGCCGAGGCGGAGCCTGGCCGCTACCCCGTGCTGGACGCGACCAGGCCGTCGGCGGAGCTCAGCCGGGAGATCCAGAGCCGGGTCAGGGATCTGCTGCCCGATCCGGTACCACTGACCGCTGAGGAGATCACCGGCGGCATCCCGGTGGTGCTGGAATGACCGGCGGGAGCCAGATCGAGGGTCATCCCGGCGGCGCCGACCTGACCGGCGGAGACCAGATCCAGGGTCATCCCGGCGGCGCCGACCTGACCGGCGGCCCGGTCTTCAGCGAACTGGCTGGCCAGGATGCGGTGGTCGGCCAAGCCGGCCGCCGCCGCGTCAGCCGCCGCCGCCGCAGTTGCGGCCAGGGACCCGGGCAGCGCCGCAGGATCAGGTTCCGGGCTGGGGATGGCGCACGCGTGGCTCTTCACCGGGCCGCCCGGGTCTGGCCGCTCGGTCGCTGCCCGCGGCTTCGCCGCCGCGCTGCTCTGCGATCGTCAGGGCTGTGGCGAGTGCTCGTCGTGCCACCAGGTCGCCGGGGGGACCCACGCCGACCTGCTGCTGGTACGCCCGGACGGCCTGTCCTACGGCGTGCGGCAGACCAGGGACCTGGTGCTGCGCGCCGCTGCCGCGCCGGTGTACGGACGCTGGCGGGTGGTCTGTTCGAGGACGCCGACCGTGCCACGGAACAGGCGGCGAATGCCCTGCTCAAGGCGATCGAGGAGCCGTCGCCCCGGACGGTGTGGCTGCTCTGCGCGCCGTCGGCGGCCGACCTGCCCACGACGATCAGGTCGAGATGCCGCCTGATCACCTTGCGCACTCCGCCCACCTCGGCGTCGCTGAGGTGCTGACCCGCGAGGGTGTCAGCGAGAAGCAGGCCCTCGCGGCTGCCCGTGCGGCGCAGGGACACATCGGCCGGGCCAGACGGCTGGCCACCGACCCGGAGGCAGCCAAGCGCCGGGCCGAAGTGCTGCGGGTCCCGCTCCAGGTCGGCATGGCCCTGCCGGGAGGCGGCCTGGGCCAGGCACTTGCGGCGGCTGCCGCGCTGGTCAAGGCGGCTGAAGCGGAGGCCGCCGCGGTGACCGAGGAGCTCGACGTGCCGGAGCGGGAAGCGATGCGCCAGGCGTTCGGCGAGGGCTCGACCGGCAAGGGCGTGGCCACCGCTGTCCGCGGCTCGGCCGGCGCCATGAAGGACCTGGCTGGGACCGGCAGAAATCGCGCGCCACCCGGCTGAAGCGCGACTCGCTTGACCGGGCGCTGCTCGACCTGGCCGGGTTCTACCGCGACGTGCTTGCGGTCCAGTTCGGCGCCGACGTGGAACTCGCCAACGCGGCGCAGCACGAGGAGTCTGGGCAGGCTCGCGGCCGCGGGCTCGGCGGAGGCGACGGTGCGCAGGATCGAGGCGATCATGGCGTGCCGGGAGCGGCTGGCCGCGAGCGTGGCGCCGCTGCTCGCCGTCGAGGAGATGACCCTCGCCCTCGCCCCCGCTAGCCCCGCTGCCCGGCCAGCCCCGCCGCCTCGGTATGGCCCCACTGGAAATGATCCTCGACGACGTTTCCGTGATATGTGCTGAGAACTCGTCAAGATCATTATACAAGGGCCGGGCCGGGCTGGCTGGATAGTGCTCTGGAGGACGGTGATTACTAAATGCAGTCGAAGGGAAGCTTAATGTAGTCGCGACAGGGCGCTCGGGGCCGCGCTGATTGCACGGAGCCACGCCACCGGGGGGGGTTGATGGGGCATGTTCATGGCGGGGCTCGCCCGGTTCGCGATCAAGTTCCGCTATGCGATCATCGCTGGCTGGGTGATCGCGGGCGCCCTTTGCATCGCGCTGCTTCCGGCCCTGTCCACTGCGATCAACACCGACAACAGCACGTTCCTGCCTGCCAGCACGCCGAGCGAGCATGCGCTGGCCCTGGCGGCCCCGTTCCAGCCAACCAACGACACGACCGGCACGCTCGTCGTCCTCGGCACATCCAAGCTCACCAGCAGCGACCAGAACGCGATCACCAGCCTCGAGGGCAAGATCGCCAAAGATGACCACGTCGTATCGGTGTCCGATCAGGGCCTGTCCAAGAACGGCAAGGCCGACAAGGCCCAGGTGGTCATCAACGTCCTGACATCCAGCACCAAGGCATCACCGACGGTCGCCGCCATCCGTTCGACGATCGCGCACGGCGGTCTAGGCCGGGCTCACCGGTTACCTCACGGGGCAGCTGCCCAGCGCGGTGGACAACCAGAACTCCCAGGCCAGCGCGCAGAAGCTCACCGAGAACCTATCGATTCTCGTCATCCTGGTCATGCTGGCGATCGTGTTCCGCGCGCTGCTCGCGCCGCTGGTGACCCTGCTCCCGGCGATTCTCGTGCTGGAGATGTCCGGGCGCATCATTGCCGAGATGTCCACGGCCGGGCTCCAGGTGTCCACCATCACCCAGACCATGCTGACCGTGCTGCTGCTCGGCGCTGGAACCGACTACGGCCTGTTCCTCATCATGCGGGTGCGGGAGGAGATGGCCCGCGGCGCCACTCCGCACGCAGCGATCGAGCGGGCCGGACGCTACGTCGGGGAATCGATCACGTTTTCCGGCGGCACGGTGATCGTGGCACTGCTGTGCCTCCTGCTGGCGTCGTTCGGCTTGTACTCAGGGCTCGGTCCGGCCCTGGCCCTTGGCGTCGCGATCATGCTCGTCGCCGCGCTCACGCTGGTACCTGCGCTGATCGCGGTATTCGGCCGGGCCACCTTCTGGCCGCGACCGGTCCGGCTCGCCAAGCGCGAGGGAGTCTGGGCCAGGCTGGCCGACATCGTGATCCGCGCATCCGCTGGCCACCCTGGTCCTCGGCGTCATATTCCTCGCGGCGCTGGG
>CAVOHC010000005.1:0-216591 GCA_963695645.1 uncultured Actinomycetota bacterium
CCTGACCCTTTCCGGCTAGCGTTTTGTCCCGGGCCGGGAGCGACACCCCGGCGGCGATAACGACGTGCTGGTGAGCGCCACGACGGTGACGCCGACTCAATCGCGAACGAGTTTCAGTGCCAGCCTGGGCACGACAAAGGATGCGAGAAAGATCGGCAAGAACCTCTTTCCGGTGCATCGGAAGGCGACGATCTCTTCCTCGGCGGCGTCGAAGGTTTGAGTGCTGCTCGAGTTTCGTCCATTGCGAACTTGCTGGGCGTGACATCCAGGCTCGACTGGTATCTCGATCGTGTGGTTCATTTCGACCGACCCGGCCCGCTCACCGTCGACCAAGACATCGTACGGGCCACGACGGACCTCCGCTCCTATTGCCTTATGCGTCAACTTCAGCGTCGCCGGCATTTGTTGATCTCCTCTTGTTTCTGAACGGCGCTTCTCTGGCTGCTCGGCGACGAACGCAACGTGCCGTCGGCCCGGGGCAGCAGGTCGACGTGGTGCCGGTCGGCACAACCGCTGGCGGCAATTCCCCGGGGTCGGGAACGCCCGTGTTGCGCCGGCCGCGAGAAGGGATCCGGGGCGGTGTCGCCCGTGGCCATCGTATGGCCGTGCCCGCTTGCGGTCGATGCGTGCGCGGCGGCCGGCCGTGATCTGAGGTTCCCGGGCCCGGACGGCCCGTCGTGTGCCGAGCGCCGGACACCCCGGCTGCCCGTGCACACGCCACCCGGTCGGCAGCTCCCGGCAATTGCCCTCGGCTACCAGGGCATCGACAGGCACGAGGACGCTGAGCGTGACCCGAGGGAAACGACAAGTACCGCAGCTGTGGCGGTAGTTGGTGAGGGCCTAGCCGGAAAGGTGCCGCAATGACCGCGACGCTATCGCCGTGGGCAGCGGGGAAAGACAAGTCAGAGCCCACCGCGCAGCGGTGGGCGACGGAGGAGCGGATCGTTTCGCGGAACGAGCCCGAGCAGCGTCGGCCGCGGCCGTGGTCAGGGCCGGGACCCAGGCCCTGACCACGGCCGCATCAGCCCAAGACCACGAAAGCAGCGGCCGAGAGAAGCTGGGGACCGGAAGTCACATGAACAGTCGCCGCAGACTCCGGCCCCAACCGCTCATGGCATGCGCCGCGCCCCTCGCAGCGTTCATGGCTGAACTAGATGCCGCTCTTGGAAACGGAAGCCAAATCGGCTCCGCTGGCGTGCGAGACCCGACACTTAGGCTCCCCGCAGCGGACCAAAATCGTTGATTACACTGCAAAATGCGTGGTCAGGGGCGGGGTCGAACCGCCGACCTTCCGCTTTTCAGGAGGCTGTGCAGGTCCAGCCCAGTCCATCATTGGCCGCCTGGGCGGCCAGGATGCTGTTTCGCTCCTTGCCGGAATCCAGGACCGTCGCCGTGTTTCCAGAACCGTTGTTAGCACTCTGTTAGCAAGATCGCGTAGTACTGGGGTTTGCGGCTGCTGGTGCCAGCATCACCGGCGATAACATCTGCCGCTCCACAACGTTTCGATCCGGCTGGACACTCCTGCCGCCCGGTCCTTCCTAGCCACCCAGGTCAGCTACCCACGTTTGGGTTCGTTAGCCAGCGCTCAGGCTGGTGCGCCGGACCAGCCACCACACGACGGCGACGGTGATCGCGCCGAGGGCGAAATAGCCGCAGGCCAGGATGAGGTGGAAGTCGGGAATCCGGCTCCCCGGCTGATAGCGCAGGGCTTCCATAAGGTGGTGTTGCGCCCTGCATTCGTCGCTGTTCGCTGACGGGCACAGCGACTGCACGGCGGCGGGGTTCATGGCGTGGCCGGACGCGTCGTAGATCGTGTCCATGCCCTGGTGGATGACCAGGATGTTGGCGCCCAGCCGGGAGGTGAAGTCCTGGTTGCCGCTGATGGGGACCAGGGCTGTCAGCGGCGTCATAAGGGACGGATACTGCCACACGACAAGGAAGAGGACGGCGATGTACCCGGTGAGCGCGGTGAAGATGGCGGGCAGGGTGCGGCGGTACGCGGCGCCCAGCGCCACGCCGACGGCGAGCCACGTCATGGTCTGCACCAGCGGCAGCATGCCGGTGACCAGGAACCCGGCGCCGGAGAACAGGGAGAACAAGCTCTTCCCGGTCGCGATGCTCACTATGTGGGCCAGGTGGTCGGCAGCGGCGGACACCGCCGCTGCCGCCGCTGCGGTCAGGACGCCGAGCAGCGCGAATTTGGTCCACAGCCAGCGCTGCGGGGTGATGTCCTGGCTCCAGGCCAGCAGCAGGGTGCGCTGCTCGTGTTCGCGGGCCAGCAGCGGGGCGCCGAGGAACACGCCAGTCAGCAACGGCAGGAACATCACGATGATGGTGAGGTAGATCGACAGATTGGTGAGTCCGAAGAGGCCTGTGAGGGACGCGGCCTGGGCCGAGCCGGGCGGGCAGGCCGTGTTCTTGCACTCCTGGTTGATCGTCGCGATGCGCGCTGCGACGTAGAACATGGAACCGGTGACCACGCCGGCGACTGCCAGGCCCGCGACGATGACCGGGCGGTGTTGACGCCAGGTGAGCCAGACCAGGTCGGCCAGGCGCGCGCCGCCGCGTCCCCGGCCGCGATACGCCGCAGGGGTGGTAGAACCGGGTGTGCTCAGTGCGCTCATACGGCGGCCTCCAGGACTCGGGGCGGCTTCGCGGACGTCTTGAGGTAGGTAATGGTCAGTTGCTCGAGGGTCACAGGCCCGCTGCTCCACCCCGGGGCGACAGCGGAGGGCACGGCCTGGCTAGGCAGCCGGACGATGAAGGTGGACTGGCGCTCGGTGTGCTGGGCCCGGACGATCTCGCCGGGGCACGGTGGCAGGTCCGCGCGGGGGCCAGCCAGCCGCACATGGCCGGCGAGCAGTTCCTCGATGTCACCGGCCAGCACCGGCCGGCCAGCAGCCAGCAGCAGCAGGTACTCAGCTACCCCGGCCAGCTCGGCCACGATGTGGGTCGAAAGCATCACGGTCATGCCGCTGTCGGCGACCTCGGCTATCAGCTCCCCGGTGACCTCGCTGCGGGCGACGGGGTCCAGATTCGACAGCGGCTCATCCAGCAGCAGCAGCTCGGGGCAGCCGCCGAGCGCGACCGCGAGGGCGACCTGGGCGCGCTGCCCGCCGGACAGCCGGCCGCAGCGCCGCTGGAGCGGCACCTCGAAGCGATCCAGCCAGTTCACCGCCCGCCGCTGGTCCCAGAGGCGGTTGGTGTGCTGCCCGAACTTCAGCATGTCGGCAACGGTGAAGTCGCGGTAGAGCGGCTTGTCCTGGGCGAGGATGGCGACCCGGTGCGCGGTGTCGGCCGGGCGGGGCCGACGGTGCGGGTCAACGCGTTGCCCGCCGGCCAGGACCTCACCGCTGGTGGCCGGCAGCAGCCCGGCGGCGATGCTCATCAGCGTGGACTTGCCCGCGCCGTTGGCCCCGACCAGCGCGATGATGCGGTGCGCGGGCAGCTGGAAGCTGCACTCGCTCAGCGCCACCACGTCGCGGTAGCGCTTGGTCAGGCCCCTGGCCTCCAGGGCGCTCGGCTCCTCGCTCACGCCGCACCTCCGATCCCGGCGGCACGCGGTGCCACTTCTGCACCGGCGGCCCGCCGTGCCGGACCGGGATCTCCGGCTCGTGGCGCGCCCGCTGCCTGCTGGGCGAGCACGGAGGCCACAAGCGCCTGGACGTCCTCGTCTTCGAGTCCTGCCTCGCGCGCCTGATCCAGCCAGCGTGACAAACCGCCCCGCAGCCGGGCCATGACGTGGGGATCAGCAGATCCCAGAGTGCCGGTGACGAACGTCCCAGAACCCTGCCGGGACTCGGCGAGCCCGGACATCTCCAGCTCGCGATACGCCTTGAGCACGGTGGCCGCATTCACTGTGCACGAGGTGACGACCTCTCGCACGGTTGGCAGCCGGTCACCGGGATGCAGCAGGCCCAGCCGCATCGCCTCCCGCACCTGGCGCACCAGCTGCGCATAGACGGGCACGCTGCCCGCCTTATCGACATGGAAGTCGATCACACTGCACGTCCCATCCCGGACTGGACCGGCCGAAAGATTATTATGGTCATGTATAACACTGAATGATTCGCGGGCGCAAACCGATCACCCGCGATACGGCACAGCAGCCAGGTAAGGACGAATTCACGCGGGCCGCGGCACCACCTGTAGACGGAGCCTGTGCCTGCGGGACAGCCGTTGCTCAGAGAAGTCCGGTGCTGGATGCAGCCCAAGCCGTGGCATACTGCACGGCCGAGGCCCAGCGAACCCGATCACTGCGTGTGATGGTGAGCTGGGCTGCCTCACCGGCGGGCAGGCCGTCAGCGGCCGCGCGGAGCACAGCGGTCAGACGGCTGGTCAAGGCGCCCCTCCCCGGCTGGGGTGCAGAGGCGCCAGGGTGCTGTCCCTTCGCGCGGCCGGGTAGCGGTTCCAGGTGCCGCCTGCTGCGATGGCGTGTTCGGTGGCGGTGCCGTAGTCGAAGCCGAGGGAGCGGGCGACGACCGGAGGCGGGGCCTGGAGCACGAGCTGGCGGAAGGCGGCTGTCCTGGCCTGGGTGAGCGGGATGCCGAGTTCGTGGAGCTATCGGCGGAGCCCGATGGGCATGAGGGGCTGGCAGACGCGCTGGCCGGGGAACAGCCACTGGCAGCCAGGATTGGCGGCGGTGTTCATGTTCACGTGGTTGCCGGCCAGTTCGGTGAGCATCGCGGCGAACGGTTCGGGGACTGGAGTCGGCGGGTCGCCGAGCCGGATGAAGACCTGGACGTCGTCGCCGGTGATGATGTCGTCCAGAGTCAGGCGGGCCAGTCGGCTTACCGGCTGCGCAGGGCTACCGTGCCACTGTTCATCGAGGCGAGTGCTCGATGTGCAACCAGGGAGCCGGGGTACACGGCGGCGGCGAGACCCCTAACGGGAAATGGCACGGACCGTTCAGTTCGTACGGTGGGGCCAGGTCAGCGGCAGCCCGGGGGCGGGCCGGGCCGCCAACCCGGCGCGCCAGGCCCGGCTGGCGCTGGAGGAAGCGGGTGGCATGTTCGTGAAGCTGGGCCAGATGCTGTCCACCCGCCCCGACGTGGTCTCCCCGGCCGTGGCCCAGGAGCTGGCCCGGCTGCAAGAGCATGCCTCCCCCGCCGATCCCGAGGTGAGCTCGCAGCGCGCCTCGGCAACAGCGCCCGATGGCGTGATCTGAGTGAGGAGCCTGGCGGCCTGGCCTGCGGTGATCTCGTCTGGCACACCGCCGGGAATCAGCTCGCACAGCAGCGCATGCAGCCGGCAGGCGGCCTGATTGCGGGCCCGGGAAAGGTCGCGGTGCCTTTTGGCCCGCACTTTCAGCACCGAGGCTTGGTCATCGGCGATCACGTCTCGCCGGGTGCTGGACCGCAGCGCCGCCACCGCCACCGACAGGGCATCGTTGGGGTCGCTCTTGCCGGTGTTCCCGGTTTGCAGCAGCCGCACCCGGGCAGCCAGCTTGGGCTGCACATCCAGCACCCGCTCACCAGCGGCGACCAGCTGCTGGGCCAGCGGGTGCCCCAGCCCGGCGGCGCCCTCCACCGCCCAGGTCCGTTCCGGCCAGGCCCTCGCCCAGGCGACCAGCTTCTCGGCCTGGGCCGGGCAGGCCCGGACCCGCAGCTTGCCCAGCGGTTCCTCGGCCGCGCCGACCGCCACCGCGGTGTGCGAGCCCTTATGCGGGTCGATCCCGATCATCACTATGCGGGTCGATCCCGATCATCACTGCCATCAGCGCACTCCACATCCTCACTAAGCGACCGGACAGGACCGCAGCGGGCATGCCTTATACCGGATCTGCGCTGGGCGCTCGTCCCTCTTTCGAGCCACGCCACGGCAAGGTCCGACGGAGCAGGCACATCGATCTAAAGCCAGGCACACATGGCCGGCAGGCGGTTCGGGAGCCAGCCCCGTCGGACCTTCCGGGACGCTACGGCAAACCGCAGCGCCCAGTCGGGCGGTCTCTATAAGGCGGTTCGTCGCGCGGTTACCAGAAGAGAATTGGTCACTCTCCGCAATCGGCGTCGAGTCGCCGCTGCCAGGTATCGCCACGCTGGGATCCTGGACAGCACCGGGCGTTACCGGGCGTTACGTAGCCATCAGGATCCTGGCATCCACAGGTCGGCGCCGTCGGCACGATGCACCTATTCGCGGCATGTGCGGCGCAACGACGCGGCGGTAGCAACAGCGGTTGGCCTGCCGGTCATCGCGGTACTCGCAGCCGGGCCACTCGCCCGATCGCCTCTGGCACGTACGAAACACTTGGACATGCCGGCTGATCTGCCCCTCAGGATGCGAGAAGTCCGCGAGCCGGCGGCCTATGATCGCGCTATGGGTCTTTTTCGCAGCGCTATGGGCCTCTTTCGCGGCAGGGCCGGAAAGGATCGCGAAAAGGCGGCGGCCGAGCTCGTGAACGAGCAGGCCAGGACGGTCAAGGCACAGCCGGTGGCTGCCCGGGAAGTGAAGCGCGAGGCACGTCCCGACCCGAACAAGCCAGGATGGGGCCGGGCCATCGACTAGGAAATCGGCAAGTCTCGCGGGGACCGTGCCAGCCAGGAATGAGAACGGGCCTGGCCGCCTGGCCCGGCAGGCGTTCGCCAATCTCGGCCGCGCGCTCGCCGCCCCGGGGCCCCGGCCCAGGGCAAGTGGACTCGATCGAGGCGTGCCCGGCCTGGGCCTGCGCCGCCTCCAGCGCCATCCCCGCCTCCCGCAGCCGGGTCAGGCAGGTATGCCGCAGCTCATGGCAGGTCGCATGCTCCAGCCCAGCCCGCCGCCGTGCGGCCACAAGAATCTCTTCCATTCCCCTTGGCCGACAGCGGCAAGCCGCGCCGCGGCCCCTTGAGCACCACGAAGACCCGGTCGCTGCCAGTGCCTGGCGGCCGTTCGGTGTCCAGGTAGGCGGCCACCGCGGCGAAGAACCGGCCCGACACCGGGATCAGCCACTCCCGGCCGCCCTTGCCCTCGGCGATGAACACCTGCCGCTCCGCAATATGCAGGTCGCCCAGGCGCAGCCCGAGGACCTCACAGCGGCGCAGCCCGCCCAGCACCATCGCCGCGACCATCGCCCGGTCCCGGTGCGTGCGCAGCGCCGCCATCAGCGCATCCACCTCAGCCGGCGACAGTGCGGCCGGTACCGCCGTACCAGGTCATTGTCGCCGCTGTCGTCTCAGGCCGGCTGGCTGATCGCCCGCCAGCAAGCGTCGGCGATCTCGCTGAGCTGTTCGTCGGTCAGCTCGGTTCCGCCGACTGCGAGCCGTACAGCCGGGCTCAATCCGAGTTCGTAGATCACCTCCAGTGGCAGAGGCAGCAGCCGGGCGGCGAAATCGGGCCTTGCCGCCTGTGCCACCAGCGGGTCGCCGTCGGCGATCGCCGCCTCGTGCGCGGTGCCGCGATAGGGCGAGTGGTCGACCTGCAGCAGGAAGCGGGCGTGATCGGGGTTCGCTTTCAGGTGATGGTAGGTGGCCAGCCAGATGCTGCGAAATTGCGCGCCGGCCTCCGCGCCCGCGCCGAGGCCGGCCACGGCGGCCTCGGCGATCTGCGCCTTGGTCTCGCGGTAAGCGGCGAGCACCAGTTGGTCTTTGGAGGCGTAGTGGGTGTAGGCGGTGCCGGTCGCCACGCCGGCCTCGCTGGCGACGGCGCTCATCGACGCGCCATGAAAGCCGTTGCGCGCGACGAGCGTGCGCAGCGCGCCGCGCACCGCGGCGGCGCGGTCCATCGGCGGGACCGTCATGCCGCCGCCGCGGCGCGCGCGTCGATCGCGATTCCGGTCTCGCGCTCGGAGACCTTCCACAGCGCGGCGATCGCCTTGTCCATGCCGAGCCTGCGCACGATCGGCTTGCGCACCGGCGGCCCGCTGTTGACGAACAGCGGACCGTAGAACTCGCCGCCCTTTGCGGCCGGGTCGGTCGCCGCCCGCAGCTGAGACAGCGCGCCGTTGGCCGCAGACATCCCGGTGTGGCGGGCGAGGAAGAGGAACAACCGCTGGCTCGCGCCGCCGCCGGTCTCTTGCACGCTGACCGCCTGCAGGTCGGTGTTCGACAGCCCCGGATGCGCGATAAGGCTGGCCGTGCTCGCGCCGACCTTCTCCAGCTCGCGCTGAAGCCCCAGGCCGAAGTGGAAGTTCGCGAGCTTGGCCTGGCCGTAGGCGCGCCATGGCCGGTAGCGGCCCTGAAGGTGTGGGTTGGCCGGGTTGACGGCATGGCCCATGTGATGTGCCGTGCTGGTCACGGTCACGATCCGCGCGCCGGGTGTGCGCAGCAGCGCGGGCAGTAGCAGCGCGGTCAGCGACCAATGCCCCAGATGGTCCACGCCGAACTGCATCTCGAAGCCGTCAGCGGTTTTGGCCTCGGGGATCCCCATCACCCCGGCGTTATTGATGAGCAGGTCGATGCCCTTGTGCGCGTCCATGATCTGCCCGGCCGCGGCACGCACCGACGCCTGCGAAGCGAGGTCTAGCGCCACCAGCTCCAGTAGCGCATCCGGCGCGCTGGTGCGGATCTCGTCGACCGCGGCCGCCGCCTTCTTCTGGTTGCGTACTGCCATCACGACATACGCGCCTTTCGCCGCCAGCCGACGTGCAGTCTCTAGCCCGAGCCCCCCGTTGGCCCCGGTCACGACGGCCGTGCGGCCGTGCTGGTCGGGGATGTCTGCTGCGCACCAGCTCACGATGACTCCCTGAGTGAATGTTCATTCGGGCACTTCGACGGTACCACAGGTCCCGCGGCGACCGGCTGCGTCATCGCGTGGGTGAGCTACGCGAGCCTCGGCGCGAGGTCGCTGATCGCCATGGACCGTGGCAGCAAAGCAAGAGCCAGCGCAGTCGGCCGAGATGAAAGCGAAGAACGGCTGTTTGGAGCCGCGAGCATGGCCACCCAATGAACCGGGACGGCCGAGCATAAGGCGGTTGAGGGTGCGGACTCGGCACGGCTCCAATGGCAGAGGCAGACCGCCCCGGCCGGCAGCACATCGCATAATGGCGCGGCGTGGCGGCACCATCTCACGCCCGCTGCCCCCCGGTAGCGTACTGGTCAGCCCAGGCCGGTGCGGCCCTCGAGAAGCTCCCGCGCGGTGTCGAGGTGCCCGGCGTGCCCGGCGGTTTCCTCGATCATGAGCAAGATCATCCAGCGCAGGGTCACCGGCTGCCCGGGCTCCGGCCAGCCCTAGGCATCCCAGAGCGGATCCCGGCGCCGGGCCAGCGCATCCAGGAGCGTGGCCGCGATGATCGCATTGGCCCGGGCGATCTCCTCGCGGTAGAGGCGGAACACCTGCCCGGCCGCGATGGCCGGCCCGACCAGTCACCCGGGGTCCTCGCCTGCCGGGAACTCGATCGGCTCCCCGGCCGCGACGCCGCGGAACCAGTACCGCCCGTCATCAACGGCCAGCTCGGTCACCGTCCACAGAGGGCGCCGATTGATGTGAGCGGGTGGCTCCGCCCGTCCCGGCCAAGGCCTCGACGGACCACATCGTCGATCCTGCTCACCGGTGCGGCGTACCTGATCGCGGCATGACAGGACGTTTCTGCGACTGCGGCTGGCGGCATGGCGCGGCGTCTGGGGAGCGCTGAAATCCAATCCCGTCTACGCTGCCCGGTTCGCCTACCTGACCAGCCGCGACCACAACAGGCTGTCTACCGGCAGGCGCACGCGGTCCTCGCCGCCGCGCTGCTGCGCCAGCTGCACGCCGTCATCACCACCAGTCGGCGATGGGACCCCCTCATCGCATCCGGCGGGACATCAGGCCAGCCGCTGATCGCCGCCTGACACCGGCCCGAGGCCGAACGCCGAGCTGGCGGCCGGGGCGAGCCCCAGGCGGCATCGAGACGCCAGAGCCGCGATCTCGCCGCTCATCCTGGGCAGCCCCGGCCTGTCGCCGGATCAACCCGATTACACCCTGCCGGGCACCATCCCCATCACAGCTATGCAGGGAACCAGCGACAGGCGCAGGGCACCGGCCAGACCAACTTGACAAAAACGCCTTACGTTGATGAGCGGGCGGGCTTTGGTACAGGGCGCTCCGTATAATATGCAGGTCACGCGTCATGTTGCTTTGGTGGCTAATGACGATCGGAATGCTGACGACGTGATAAGTGTGCGAATACCCGCCTAATGCGCTGTGATCATAATCTACTAGGCATCTGTCAATGGCATGCTTAAATGATTCTTACGTACTGTCCCCAACCCGCGTCTGTGACGGTGGCGGCCCGGTTTGCTGGCTGCATGCCGGGCCGTAGCGGTCGCATGTGGCTAACGGGTGACAATGGACGCGCGCGGATCAGGGCGAAGTCACCCATTCGTACAGCCCAGTGACTGAGCCTGGAGCAAGTGGTCCAAGATGTACCAGGGCCTTCTTCCAATAGGAGGTGACGAGAAGCCGACCAATAAAAGCTTCCATCCGCAGCAAGTTCACGCTTCCCGTCCCGGCATCCGAATTCTTTATCTCTGCAAGGAAGCTGATGAACTCAGTGAGGGCTTCAGCGCTATACGCTGGACTTGTGACCTTTTGCAGGGTCTCTTCAGCGCGCTTCCATCTCCGCGTCCGGGCGTAGCAGACGGCGATGGCCGCGAAGGCCTGCTGCCGAGAGGTTTCAGAACAAACAGGGGATTCTGCGAGGTCTTCGGCTAGGTTCCATTGGCCCGCGGCACTGAGAGCTTTAATTGTCCCGATGAGAGACTCCTGGTGACTGTGGCTATTGGTAAGATCTGCGGCCGTTATCCAAGCAGTGCGTGCGATGCGCGATGCCCGGTCGGGGTCATCAGCGCTGGTGGCCGCAGCGACTATTGCCATAGTATGAGCGCTACCTGGGTCAGTGATATCGGCAGCGAGGATTTCGGCTTCATCGTAAAGATGATCCGCTACCATGGCGGCGGCGATGGCCGCAAATGCCTGTGCTTGAAGTTGGGGATCTGCCATATTAAGGGTAACGCGTCGCGCATGATCCAACAGCCCTGCGGTGGACAAGGCCCGAACCGCCCGTAGGATCGCGTAATCCTGGCTTAGATGCCGATCAATGGAGAGGGCAATATTCGCGGCTTCCTGGGCTACCTTGGCTGCCGCCTGGCGATCGTTTCCTGCCAGAGCAACCGCAAGGCCAGCTAGTGCGATAACTCGCCTGTGAGGTTCTTCGATGTCGATGATGGCACCTTTGGCGCATTCATATAGACCGGCTTCTGAGAGCATTTCAGAGATATCACAGAGCGTCATCTGGTAACTTGATTGGTTGGTGATATCGCGAGCGGCGGCGATTGCCTGGCGCGCCAGGTCATTAGCCTGTTCCGGCTCAGTTACCGCCAGCGTCGCAGCTATAGCGCTCAGCGACGTAGCCCGGACGGAGGAACTGGCAATGTTAGACGCAGCAGCGCGGGCTTGATTCACGAACCCAGCCACAGCAAGGGCTGTGGCTATATCTCTCAACAGTAGTTGTTCTTCCAGATAATTGGCATCTAGTCGCGCAACGCGGGCGGCCTCATCGGCCGTACGAGCTGCATATCCTGGATCGCTTTTCGCCAGCTCGGCGGAGACACGCGCAAGGGCCGTTGCTTTTTGCCATGTTGAAGACATTATGCTACGAGCGGCCCGCTCGGCGCGAGCCTTTAGGCCAGCTCTCGCGAGCGCGGCGGCGATTTCGGCGAGGACGTACCCTTCGTCGTCAATATCAGTGATTTCACGAGCAGTTTCTTCGGCCTGGTCCAGCATCCCAACCGCGGCAAACGCAATGGTGCTCCGCCGAAATGTTTCTCTTCGGTGCCACCAGTCATTCAAGCTACGAGCGTCGCGCCCCGCCTCGCGAGCGAGCCGCACCGCGCGGCTTCGATGCGAGACGGCTATAATTGCGGCGATCTCGGCTAGAAGCTCGCCACGCTGCTGATGTTTACTGACGTCACGAGCGACACGCTCCGCGTCGCGTATCAGGCGCAAGGCCCGGCTCGGATAGCATTCTGCCAACCTTGCTCCGACACCCGCCAGAGCCTGAACGGAGAAGACATCAGGGCTGAGGAGCGCGTGTGCGAGACGGTCAGCTTCACTAGCCAGTCGCGCAGCCCGCTGAGGGTGCTCCGCAGCCCAAGAAACGGCGACTTCAGCCAGTGCCTGTGCCCGGTACCGCAGATCACCGATTTCGGCCGCGATCTCTTCGGCGTGCTCCCGCTCGCCAGCAATCGCAAAAGCCCGCACAACATAAGTGAGTGCCCAGTCCTCCGTCGAGACACGAGTTGGGTCGAAAGCAGACCGCTCCGCTTCCGCAGCCAGGATCGTAGCTTCAGTCGGATCAAGGCGGCCGATGTCAGCCGCCAGTGCGGCGATTGCCCTTGCCCGAGTTTCTGCCTCAGGGATATTCCGAGCAAGATCAACTGCTCGGATAGGATGGCCAAGCCGCAGCCAGGCCATCGGCAGCTCGACTGGGATATTCTCATTCCGGCTGGCTAGGCGGTCCCTTTCTGCCGCCAGCAATGCCAAGGCGCTCAGGTCCGGTGCAGGCTCCTCAAGAAGGTCTTGGGCGCCGGTGACCTCAATAATCCCGGCGGTGTCAGCACCGGCATGGGTGAGCATACGGTCATGCCGAAGGCGATCGGTGGCGAGCGCAGCCAGATTCGTCCTGTTTTTGGCCGTTGTTAGCATCCTAGCGTAGGGCTCGAACAAGTACCGGGGTGTTCTTTCAGGCCATCTCATTGACCTGTACTTTTCTGCCCAATTATGAATGCGCGCTCGGTGCAAGTCCAGATCCGCGTTCAGGATCTGGTTAGCGGTTTCTCGGAGCGTTTCGTGCGCGAAGATGTAGATCGCTTCCGTGGTGCCCAAAGCTGGTCGCATGCTAAGGCTGCGGCCAAGAGCAGTGCGCAGCCGGTTTTCGACCTCGAGTGTCGTTCGCTCGGTGAGTTCGGCGAGTTCGGCAGCTGTGAGCCCGCCTCCGGCCGCGATAATAAGCGTGAGGATGTCTCGGTCAAGACCGACATCCTGAAGCACGGCCAGTATTTCCTTCCTGGCTTCTGCCGCAATGGTCTGCGTTTCGGCGCGTTCGTTTAGCTTTAGCCGCGGACTCGTAAGCAGCGGATGGCGGCTTGGCACATCGTCCGGCAATGGGGGATGCTCGCGGCTAGTTACCAGAACATGGACCCCGTCGGGAGGGGAGTAAGGTAGCAAGGACGCGATTGACTGCAGACCGCTCCCCGGGCGACCTGCAGCGTCTTCGTCCAATCCGTCCACCACGAGGACGAGCCGCTCGTGCCTTTCCCGGAGACGGCGTGCCGCTGCGTCGAGCAAGTAATCGAACAGATCGCTGCGTGCCGCCTTTAGGACACCACGGGGAATTGGAAGTTGAGCCAGCAAAGCCAGCTGCTCGATCATTTCACTAGTGAAAGCGTTACTGTCGGCCCGACCGTCCACCCGCCCAGTTATAAAAAACCACGCGACCCGGATTCCAGGAGGTGGGTGCAGGACAAACCAGGCCGCAAGGGCGGTTTTGCCGGCCCACGGCGAACCTTGCCACCACTGATAAGCATTCTCTCCCACGCAGAAATCAGCAAGGGTTCTCAGCTCCTCTTCACGGCCATGAATCTGCTGTGGCGCAATAGCACGGACCTCTGCAAGATATGCACCAGAGAATTGCTCGGACGGCGTCGGTAGCCGGTCCTGCGGCTCGTCCCGCGCCACCGTAAGGGGTGCTTCGCCGAGCACGTAGACATCCCGCGCAGACCCGATCCTGGCTCCGTGGGCCCGGGCTAGTCCAAGGAGCAAGTCTGGCGGGATACCGACAGTACCGTCGCGCCACTCAGGCCTGGCGCTAGTTGCGATGCCAGGCGGTACGCCGGGTGCGGTCAGTGGCTGGTCCGCCCCGGCTGGGAAGGGCCCAGCGGGTGGCCGATGTGGACATTCCCGGCTACCTGGCCGAACGCAATTTTGCCGCTCACTCTAGCGCTGCCGGTGAAGACCGCCGATCCGGGGCCCGCTATTACCGGGCGGCCCGTGGCCTGCTCCGCCTCACGTAGGCGCGCTACCATCTCCGTGACCGCTTGTCCGAAATCGTCGTCCTTCCGGGCCGCCGCGGTCAACGCCAACTCCACCTGCTGCCGGGTCAGATCGCTGACCTCGCCACCATTACCGGCAGCCTCTGCCTCCTCGACCAACTCGGCCAGCACCGGGTGACCGCCCAGCTTTGCCACTACGACCTCGTGTAGCCGGTCCAGGCTGGCGTCGATGACCTCGTCCGCTTCGGCATCTAGGCGGCCGCCTACTCGCCTGGCCTTGCGGACTGCCCAGGCGATCATGTACCCGGCCACCACCCCGGCCTCAATGACCATGATTTTCTCGTCCCTTCCACCCAAGAGCGCCCCAGTCATATCACGTCGACTAGGGCCATGCAGGCAGCATGATCACTCTCCAGAAACGGCGGAGCGGGCTAGCAGCCGCAAGGCCGTTACCAGCCGATCGCAAGATGCCGATCCTGTACAACCATAACGGGGATCTGCGCACCAATGCGACGTCGTGGCAACTCAGCGTGAGCGGGAAACATTCGGCCTCTAGCGCGGTCCTCGTTCCGGACGCACGGCTGAGTTGACGATCACAGTCACTGACTGGGCATACGGGCCAGCGAATAACTATGCGAGCGCGCAACGTCCTCTATTCGGCATGTGCGGGCGGTGCGCGCCGGTCTGCGCGCTCACAGCGGACCTTGCCGAAGATGCAAGCACGCTGCTTTCCCCGGGCGAACGGCGCAAGCTGGCGAGTGCAGATCAGCCATTTCGGAGCGGTCCAAGTCCGGCCGGGCGTATCGGCCTTCTGGCGGCGGTCCTGCCTGGCAGTCCCGGGGACGCGTTTGGCGGCGGGTTTGGGCGCCTAGCTGATGGCTCCGGTATCGCCGGCTCTCGGCGGGCCGGCTGAGCGGGTAGGTTCAGGTGATGCTTCCGCTAGCGCGTACTCAACGGCGCGGCTGCCTCCCAGGGACTGGCCCCGTGTCCAGGCCTGCTCGAATGCCGCATCTCCCATGCGGGAGCGCAGCGTGGCGAGGAGATCGTCGTTGTGGGCGGCGCGGGGCACGAGCGCGTGCAGCCAGCCGCTGCCCTTGGCTTGCAGGAGCGCGCCTGCGGCGGCGAGCAGATGCACGGCGCGCTCCAGGTTGTCCTGCCGGATGGCGACCGCGGCGAGCGCCTCCAGGTAGTAGGCGACGCTTGGTTCGTCCCTGGCCTCGGCCGACTGCGACACCCCTTCCTGCAGGCGTTCCGCCGCGCCGGTCAGATCGCCCTGTGCCTGGCTGCTGAGCGCCAGGTCGTAGAGCGAGACGAGGATGGTGAACCGGTCCTGCGCGCTGCGGGCCGCGTTCAGGGCCTCGGTGAACAGCTGCGCTGCGCGGTCGTGATCTGCCTGGCTGAGCCGGATCTGGCCGAGGAAGTTGCACACGAGCGCCACGTCCAGCAGGTGCTGTGCACGCTCGGGTCCGGCGAGCCGGTCGTTGCCAGCGTCCTGCAGCGGGGTGAGCGTCTGTTCGAGCAGCTCGCTGGCTCGCGCGTCCTGGTGCTGCAATGCCAGGAGGTGACCCAGCATGGCTGCCGTCGTGGCTGCGCCCAGCAGGTCCCCGGCCTGCCGGTACAGCGGCAGGCTCTGCTCCAACAGCGGCTGCGCTGTGGCCTGGTCCCCGGACGCGAAGAGGCCGAAGCCGGTGCCGCTCAGCGCCAGGGCACGCTGCCGCGGCGGCAGGTGTTCGCTCTTGGCCAGGATGTCCACGTAGGAGGCGAGTTCCTCGGCGTGGCCGCGCAGCCACCAGAACCTCCATGTCGCCCAGGACAGATGTATCGCCGACTCGAGCTGGTCCTGTTCCCCCAGCCAGGACATCGCAGCGCCGAGGTTGCCGTGCTCGGTCTCGAGCCGGTCCAGCCACACCAGCTGTCCGGGACCCTGCAGCTCGGCTGGAGCCGGCTCAGCGAGCGCCAGGAAGTAGGCCGCGTGACTGTCGTGCGCCTCCCGCCAGTCAGCGCCGTCGCGCAGGCGCTCCAGCGCGTACTCCCGGATAGTCTCCAGCAGCCCGAAGCACGGCTCGCCGTCGCGCACCTGCGGCTGCACCAGGCTGCTGTCCACCAGCGAGCCCAGCGTGTCCATGACGTGCCCGGCCCGGCCCGGGACCGCCGGCCCAGCGCCGCCGACGGCCTCTGCGGCGGGCAGGTCAAAGGTTCCTGCAAACACCCCCAGGCGGGCAAACAGCGCCTGCTCGCGGGCAGACAGCAGGCCGAAGCTCCAGTCCAGGGTGTTTCGCAATGTCCGCTGCCGCTCGGGCAGGTCGCGCGCTCCGCCCGTCAGCAGCCCCATCCTGTCGTCAAGCCGGGCCAGCAGGGCCTGCGGTGGCAGCAGCCTGACCCTGGCGGCGGCCAGCTCGATGGCCAGCGGCAGCCCGTCCAGCCGCCGGCAGATCTCAGCGACCGCCCCAGCATTCCCGCTGGTCAGCTCAAAACCCGCGGACGCGGCTTGCGCCCGCTGCACGAACAGGCGCACCGACGCGCACCGCTGCACGTCCGCGGCGTCCCCGCCGGCACCAATCGGAGGCACCGGCAGCGGCGGCACCGGGAACTCGTGCTCACCGCTGAGCCGCAACACCATCCGGCTGGTCACCAGCGCCACCACGCCCGGAGCGGCGCGCAGCAGCTCAGCCACCAGCGGAGCCGCCCCCATCACCTGCTCGAAGTTGTCCAGCACCAGCAGCAGCCGCCGGGCGCGCAGGTACGACTTCAGGTCGGTGATCAGCGCGCCGCCCGAGGTGCTCAGTCCCAGCGCGGCGGCGATCGCGGCCATCACCAGCTCGGCCGCCCGGACCGAGCTGAGCTCAACGAACCGCACCCCGTCCTCAAAACCCGGACCCAGCCGCTGCGCGACCTCCACCGCGAGCCTGCTTTTCCCGACCCCGCCCGGGCCGGTAAGGGTCACCAGGCGCACACCCTCGGCACGCACCAGGTCGCCCACCGCCGCGGCGTCATCGTCGCGGCCCACAGCAGGGGTGGCCGACACCGGCACCGCCCCTGCCAGCGACGCCTCGCCCGCCGCGACGTCCCCCGATGACGCCATCTCGAACCGCTCGCTCAGCAGCACTGCCAGGTCGTTCTCGACCAGGCCCTGCAGCTCAGCGGCGGCAGAAAAGTGCTGGTAGGACACCTCACCGTCATCCCTGATCCGGGTCAGCATCTCCGCCAGCCGCGACTCACGCTCCGGCGCCGGCGACTTCACGTAGATGAGCCGGGGCATCCCCGCCGACAGCAGGTACTCATCCTCCAGCCCGGACACCTGCTCCCCCGGCGCGACCCAGCCATAGCTCCGCCAGTACACGCCCACAAACACCTGGCTCTGCGCCAGGTAGGAGCGGTATACCTGCCGCGGCGGATGCGGCCGGGCGCCCCGCTCGAACATCACCGGCACCAGCCGCAGACGGGTCACCGCGTCCCGCACTGCCCGCCGCTCAGCGACCAGTTCCTGCAGCGTGGAACTCACAAAGACCCGCAACCGCTGGTCAGGCGTGCGGATCACATCCGTCTCGGCCATCACTCCACAGCCTAGGGCAGGCGCAGCGGCCGGCAACAGATCCGGCCAGCCGACGCCCAGGGCGTTGCTGGCCGGGGTGCTCGTCGATCTTGGTATACGGTCGGCCCGGCCGCTCTGACCGGACGTACGAGCTCGGGGAAGCCGGGCCGCGATCTGTCCGCGGCAGAAGAGTGCGATCACGGGCGACGCTGGCGATGCATAGAGATGCGGGCGGCTGCCCCTCGGCTGTGACATACGCCATTCGCCACATACCCGCCGGACGATTCTTAGACTGACCGAGGCACGTTGCAAGTGCCCACTGGGGAGGTCAGCGGACATGTCCTCTTGAGGTTCGAGTCAATGATGAAGCAAAAGTGCGGACGACCATCAGGAACTCAGATCGCGGATCAGGATCGGCCTTGCAAGCAGAGCGCTCTTGGCACAGGCTTCTTCGGACGAAACACATATGTCATGGGAGATCGCTACGACACTGGCACGGCGCAGTGGCGGTCGACGTTCCCAATGGGTAATAAACCCTTCATCCCGACACAAGGCTTTCCGTGCTCGCGCGGTCTGCTCCGATGCGTCTGCCGCGATACCGTGCCCTCGAACAAGCCTCGGGCGAACCACTCGCTGAGCTTCGAGCGAGCCTGCGCTAGCAGTCCGGGTGGTCTTATTCCTGTACGCGGACTACGGCGTCAGTGATACTGGCGTACGCCGGCGAGCCAGGCTAGGCGCCAGAGCCTGCCGGCGCGGCGCTCAGCTATATCAATTGCGCGCAGGCCCTCTGGAAGGCACGCCAGGATCGACGAGCTGGCAAGGCTTGCAAGAGGACTTTCCTCGCACTCATCCGCGGACTTGTGGGGAAATTGTGGGCCTCGCGGTAGCACGGCGCGGGCGCATGCGGTTCGCTGGACTGCCTCGCACCAACCTGCCGGACAGCTGATGGCCCGTTGGGGACGTAGGTCATGGCGTGGATCTAGCCGGCGGGCTGCGCCGGGGCAACGAGCAGGCCAGCCGCAGCTGCGCCAGCGTGCAGGCGCCGGTCCCAGACCGCGACGATGAGCTCGGGGTCGGCGATAGCCAGGGCGCTGGCGAGGTGGACGGCGTCCGCGCCCCGCAGCGCGTGCCGGCCCGCAAGCAGCCCGGCGTGCCGCTCCACGGCCGCAGTGAGCTCGACCGGGCGGCTGGCCGCCCAGTACTCCTCGAAGGCCCGCTCAGCCGCGGCGAGGTCTCCGTCATCGAGATCGTGGTTGCGGGCGGACGCGGCGAGCGCGGCACGCACCTCGGGATAGGCCAGCCGGCTCGCGAGCGCGGCGTCACATCCGTCCCACAGCTCCGCGGCCAAATCGCTGCCTTCCTCCTCGGTCAGCAGCTTCACCAGGGCGCTGGAATCGAAGTAGACCAGCGGCATCCCTCAGCGCCGCTGTTCGCTGACGATGTCGGCCACCGGCCGGCGCGGACGGGGACGGGGACGCCCCGACGCGGCCGGCCGCCGGCCCGCGCCCGCCTGGCCGATCACGCCTTCGGCAGCCAGGCGCTCGAGTACGGCGGTCGCGCTCAAACCCAGCAGCCTCGCGACCGGGACGCCGCGATCGGTGATCACCACCTCGTCGCCCTGGCGTGCTCGCTGCAGCCAATCGCTAAGGTGTGCCCGGAGTTCAGTAACGGCGACATCCATAACCAGATTGTACACTCTAACTGTCACTCATCTGTACAGGACAGGAGGCTGAGGTTGAGGTTTCGCTTACCCTCGGCCCGCTTTGCTGCGGCTGGAAAGGCGTCAGCCCAACCTGCTGTTCGCTGCCGCCCGGGCTCGGCACCGGCGGAAAACCCGGGCGTCGCGCAAGCCCCGGCGATCATCTTCGTCGACGAAGTCGACGCCATCGGCCAGCGGCGAGCAGGCACCGGCGCTGTGTCCATCGACGAGCGCGAGCAGACGCTCAACCAGCTGCTGGCAGAGATGGACGGCTGCGACATGGCACCGGGAGTGGTGGTCCTCGCCGCGACCAACCGGCCCGAGGTCCTCGACCCGGCGCTACTGCGGCCAGGCAGGTTCGACCGGCAGGTCACCATCCCGCTGCCCACGCTGACCGAGCGCGCCGCGATCTTGGCCGTACACTGCCGCGGCAAGCGGCTGGACCCCGCAGTCGACCTGACCGTCGTGGCCCGGGGCACTCCAGGATTCGCTGGCGCCGACCTGGCCAACCTGGCTAACGAGGCTGCCATTGTCGCGGTGCGGGAGAACCGCGAAGTGCTCACGGCCGCCGACTTCGCCGCGGCCAGAGACCGGATCCCTCGGCCGGCGTGAAGGCCCCAACGTACTGCTGCCCGACGAAAAGCAAGACGTGGCCGTGCACGAGGCCGGCCACGCGCTCGTCGCCGCCTTGTCGGAGCACGCCGACCCGGTCGCCAAGGTGACCATCCTGCCGGCCGGCCAGGCGCTGGGCGTCACGGAGCAACTCCCGCTGGACGATCGGCACCTTTACCGTCAGGACTATCTCACCGACTCCCTTGCGGTCCGGCTCGGCGGCCGCGCCGCCGAGCTCGTCGAATTCGGCGATGGCTCGACCGGCGCCGCCAACGACCTGGCCAGCGCCACCGACCTGGCGACCAAGATGGTTCGCGAGTTCGGTCTGTCACCCGCGCTCGGGCCAGTCGGCTATCCCGAGGGCGGGTCGGTGTTCCTGCGCGGCGGCGGCCCTGGCCTGTCCAGCCGGCCGTTCGCGGAGGTAACCCAGGCCACCATCGACAGCGAGGTGGCCCAGTTGCTGCGCGAGGCGGAACAATCCGCCGTGGCACTCATCCGCGCGCACCAGGCCGAGCTCGTCGAACTGCTGCTGGAGAAGGAGACAGTCGACGGCGAGGCCGTCTACCGAATCGTCGGCAAGCCGCTGCCGGAGCACCAGCCCGAGGCGCTGGCGATCGCCCCGCACGCCAGGGCTAGGGCTGCGGCCGGGAACGGCCGCGCCAAGCGCTGCGAACGGATCCGCCGCATCAGCCCGGCACCGGCCCAACAGCCAGCGTGACAGGATGAAACTACCTATCCCGCGGCAAGCCAGATGCGACCTGGCGCCGCACCGGAGCGCCGGACCAGAGGACAACCTGTGCCGCCCGGATACTCGATTGCGTGGGTTGACCTCCCGCTTATTGGCCGCAGGGCTGGGGCGGTAGTTTTTGGCTGGTTGGGTGCTGCTGAAGATCGTCTACCTGCTCATGCGCTGGTTATTCGGCCTGACGGTGCTGGTGTTCCGCGGGGATCATTTCATCCCACGCCGGTGCTGGGCCGAAGTCTTTCCCGTGACGCCCGCGACCCTCCTGGCCTGGCATCGCAAACTAGCCGCCAGAAGGTACGACACGACCAAACGCCGCACGCCCGGCCGGCCTCCGACGACCCGCAGCATCGCCCGCCTGGCCGTTCGGCTGGCGAGAGAGAACCCGCTGTGGGGATACCGCCGGATCCACGGCGAACTGACGAAGCTGGGAATTGCCGTCGGCCCGGCTCTCCTACCCGGTGTGGCTTGTGGATCAGCGCCGCTGGGCTGGTGACCGTTATGCGGCCTGTTCGTACTCTTGGATCAGCCCGCCGAGGACTTTGTGACGTCCGGAACGAAAAGTTCCGCTAACCGATTCGGTGGGCGCTACGGCCCTTCCCCGTCTCGGCTCAGCCGACCGCGAGCATCCGGGTCAGCGTCCCGGCCTGACCGGTGTAAAAGAAGAACTTGTACTCCCGGGCGAACTCCGCGCAGTGCTTCACCGACAGGTCCTGCATGAGCGCGCCGACCTGGGCCTTCGCCTTGTACGTATCGTACAGCTTCTCGTACTCGGCCGGGTCCGGGTCGGTGCCGAGCTGCTTGAGTATCTTGTCCCTGGGTTCCCCGCCAACGGCCTTTTTGACGGTCTCCTTCATCCGGGACTCCTCCTCCTGGACGCGGTCGCTGAGAAACTTCTGCACTGTGCCGTCCCACTTCGAGACGCCGTTGACCTGCACCATCGCGTAGAGCCACGGGCCGGAGGTGACGAACTGGATCCAGAACGGCTTGCCCGTGGTCTTGCTGAAGTTCCGCAGGTCCGCCATCGAGTGTGCGGAGTAGCCGCCGGCGTGCCCGATCGACGTCGACGGGTGCGCGTGCACGTCGCCGAAGTTGCCCGCGTGGTTGGTGACCGGGATGTTCATCGACGTCTTCAAGCCCTCTGCTACCTCGCCCAGGGCGAAGGTCCGGGTGGCCCGGTCGCACAGCAGCGGGCCGCCGCGCTCCAGTCCCCTGGCCTCCGCGTCGGTATACAGGCCTAACAGCTGCTTCACGAAGGTCGGCTGCAGCGTGAGCTTGTCCGGCGCCGACGTGTTGCCGCCGTCCAGCTGGACCACGTAGTCGTCCAGGTTCATCTGCGGTAACCCCTTCTCGTCGAGGTCCCAACCCGGGTTGGGTCGCTTGGTACATAAGTATTGCTATATACAACCCTGCCACACCGAACGGCACCAAACCCCGCCAGACCGCCGGTTCATGGCACGGCTGGCAATCGCGCCGAGCGCGGCGAATGCGGCCGCGGCGAGCAGGACGTCGTTAAGCCCGCTGGCGGTGCCGGCGTGGGCGGCGTGGGTGACCGCGGCACGGGCGGCGGGCGGCACCCCGGCGGCTACCCGGGTGCCGGCGCCGGAGGCGACGGCGGCGGCCAGCCGGTGGACGGCGCCGGGCGGGGCGGGCAGGCCCGCCAGGGCGTGCAGGGTCGCGGTGGTGACGCGGGAGCCGTAGAGGGCGCCGAGCACGGCCACGCCGGCGGCGGTACCGACCTGGCGCAGCGTGTTCGTCAGGCCGGCGGCCATCCCGGCGCGGGCCGGCTCCACCGCCGAAAGCGCTGCCGAGGCCAGGCCGGTGGAGGTGATGCCCAGGCCGATCCCGGCCAGGACGAAGCCGGGCACCAGCACCAGCCAGCTGGACGTGGCGGTCAGGTGGGCCATCGAGGCCAGCCCGGCTGCAGCCGCGGCCATGGCCACGCCCAGCAGCACCCGCATCGCCACTTTGCCGATCAGCCGGCCGGTCAGGAGGGCGACCGTGAAGGAGGCCAGGAACAACTGGGCACCTGTCGGAGGAATGGCAGGGTCCGAACTCCGACCACGCCTGTAGCCTCGACGAGGTGCTGGCCGCGCGCGGCGAGCAGGGCGCCGAGCTAGAGCGCTGGCTGTCGACCGTTACGCCCGATGAGCTGTCGGTGGCCGCGCCAGTGCCAGCGGGCCGGTGCTCGAGTGCGTGCACGTGGTGCTGGACGAGGAGTGGGCGCACCACGGCTTCTGGTGGTCGATGGTCGCCATCTACCGCGAGACCCGGGCCCGAGTCTCGCGCCGGGCGGAGGAAGGGTGTCTAGTCGTCGAGATGGCAGCTTCCGCGCTGAGGGCGATCGCCCGCTACCGCTCCATCCCGTTCGGCGAGGTGGTGATGGCCGGAGACTCGCTGGCCGACCGGGAGTGGCAGCACCGTGGGTGGATGACGGCCAAATCCGCGCGCCGGGAGTTGTTCGCCTCGGCCGCGGACGCCGCCGTCGCGTTGACGTGGTGACCGGGTTCCAGATGCAACGGTGCCGCCCCGGGCGATCGAGCAGGGGCTGCCGGACAGGTGCCCGCGCCGCTGTTTGGCTGGATGCATGAGAAGCCGTTGTCAAGGCTGCTCAGATGTCGAGAAAGCAATCCTGGCTACGACCACATCATGAGCACCGATGAACTCAGCTTCGACCAGAGAGGTCTACCCGTCATGTCACTTGTTCGTGTTCACAACATTTCCGTCTCGCTCGATGGCTTCAGCGCCGGTGCTGACCAGAGCCTGGAGGCACCCTTCGGGCATGCCGCCGACAGGCTGGTGCGATGGCTCATGGGCACCCGTTCATTTCACGTCATGCAGGGCCAGCAAGGCGGGAGCACCGGTATCGACGACGCCTTCGCGAGCAGCTGGGGGCCAGGCATCGGCGTGGAGATCATGGGGCGCAACAAGTTCGGCCCGCAGCGCGGACCGTGGACCGACGAGGAGTGGAAGGGCTGGTGGGGCGAGGAGCCGCCGTTCCATACCCCCGTCTTCGTGCTCACCCATCACGTCAGGCCCTCGATCGAGATGAAGGGCGGCACCACCTTCCACTTCATCGACGCCAGCCCGGCGCAGGCGCTCGCGGCGGCCAAGGAGGCTGCGGGTGGCCTCGACGTCCGCATCGGCGGCGGCCCGGCCACCATCCGCCAGTTCCTCGCCGCCGGCCTGATCGACCACATGCACATCGCGCTCGTGCCGATCCTCCTCGGCCGCGGCGAGTCCCTCTGGGACGGCCTGGAAGGCCTGCAGGAGCGCTTCGCCATCGAGTCGGTGAGCTCCCCCAGCGGCGTCACCCACGTCACGTTCACCCGTCGTTAGCCGCGCTTAGGCCTGCCTCCTCGAACAGGGGCGAGGTCTGGGGCGCTCCATCTGGCGCGGCGTTTCGTGACGGTCGTGGCGGTGGCGAGCATCCTGAGCTCGGTGATCAGGCGGTACAGGATCCGGGCGGCCTCGGCGGGCCGGGTGCGGCGGGTGGTGCCTAGTGATGCGAATAGCGCCTGCTGGCCGCTGGCGGTGTCAGCCAGGGCTCCGGCCAGCTCGCTGACCTGCTGCCGGATCTCGACGGCGCGGGCGTGCCGGGCCGCGGGCGCGAGCGGCGGCTTGTCCGTGTCTGGGGGCCCGCCGGCCTGCCGGCGGACGCGGTAGGCCTTCGCCTTGCATGCGCCGGAGCAGTACCGGGCCTTGCGCCCGCCGTGCGCGCGGTCGCGCGCGGGGGAGCTGCCGGCCGCAGACCGGGCACTGGGTGCCGGAGGTTACTGCCGGTCCAGCGTTTCGTGACGTGACGGAACGGGTTGCGGCCCTGTGGGGTGCCAGAAGTCTGCGTGCCGTGTGAGCTGCAGAGATGGTGGCTTCAGCCGTGAGGCATCATGATCATCCGTGTCCCTGCGCCTGCTCTATCTCGTCTTCGTCCGACTCAGCAGCTGGCTAGTCCTGCTCGGCCGGTCATTGGCATCAAAGAACGCCGAACTGCTCGTGCTACGGCAGAAGTCGCCGTGCTGCGCCGGGCACATCCCCAGCCCCGGTTGGACTGGGCTAACCGCGCGGTCTTCGCCGCGCTGATCCGGCTCCTACCCGGAAGGCTGCAAGCGCACCGGCTGGTCACCCCAGGTACCGTCCTACGCCCGCATCAGCCCGAGACCGCGAAAGCAGCGGCCGGGAGAAGCTGGGACCAGAAGTCCCATGAACGGTCGCCGCGGACTCCGGCCCCAGCCGCTCATGGCATGCGCCGCCCCCCTCCCAGCATTCATGGCTGAACTAGATGCCGCTCTTGGAAACGGAAGCCAAATCGGCTCCGCTGTCGTGCGAGACCCGACACTTAGGCTCCCCGCAGCGGATAAAATTCGTTGATTACACTGCAAAACGCGTGGTCAGGGGCGGGGTCGAACCGCCGACCTTCCGCTTTTCAGGGGTCCTATCGCCCCTGAAACCATAGTCCGGAGATGGTGATCATGTCACCGTCAACGACGTACAGGACCCGGTACGGGCCGACGCGCAGCCGGTGGTACCTGCCCCGGTGGAATCCCTCAGCGACAAACGGATCATCCATCAGGCCGGCGACCGCCGCGCCGACAGCGCGCATACCGTCCTGGTCTCGCAGGTAGCGGCGCGCTGACGCCGCCGCGGCGGGTGTCCACCTGATCTTCACCAGTCATTGCCGAGCAGCCCGGCCATGACCTCCTCATGCGACAGCGCGCCCGGGCACCCCGCGGCGACCCATTCGTCATGCGCCGCGAGCGTCGCCTCGATCTCGGCGTCCTGCAGGGCCTGCGGCGAGGCGTGCCGCTCCACCGCCCGCAGCCGCCGCAACTCCGCGAGCGGGACGATCGCGGCGGCCTCGCCGCCGAGGTGGATCACCTCATACGGCACAGCCGGGTCCGGGCTGCTGGCTGGCTGCGCGGTCATAGCATCACCGTACCGGCACCGGCGACACTCTGCCCGGGCCCGGGACCCGAAGGGCCCCAAGGTCAGCACATCAGTGATCACGATGCGCACGCCACCGCGCCGCTGCGTGGGCGATCACCGAGCGGGCTTCCTCCGCCGGCCGCTCTGGCTCCTGGCCGAGCGGGGGTCGTGCCGGCCGCCGGGCACGACTGGCCAGCCGCCCGGTATACATCCCCCGCGTGTTCCGTGTCTGGGCGACGCGAAGATCTGGGACGACTTTATCGGCCAGGTGCTGGCGTCCCCGCTACCGTACCGGCCGGTGCCGGGCAGGTCCCTCTATCACTTACGGGCGGGTGAACGCGCTGTCCTGATCGCCGATCTAGACCTGCTCGGGCCGCTGCGCAAGCTGGTGATGACCGTACTGGCATCGGGACACCGCTGCTGAGGCTCTGGCCTCGCGCTTGCGGACGGTGCTGGCAGTCACTACCGCCGGTTGTCGCGGCGTTCCTTGCGGCGTCTGTGACGGCGCATCACGCCCAGCCCGAACCACACCAATGCCCCGAATGCCGCCATCACGATGGTGTAGAGCCACAACGGCCAGATAAAGCTCCAGAAAAGGAAGTGGATCTTGATGCGCTCCCGGTTCTGGATGACGAAGATGAGCAGTACCGCCAGGCCAGAAAGCGAGGCGATCGCCCCGCCCCCGAGCCGCCGGCCCGCTTGTTTCTCTTCAACCTGCTGACTCATCAGTTCTCCTAGCCACGCATGACACCCCGCAGGGCTTCCAACCCCGGTATTCGAGCTCGGGCGGGACGTAACCGCGGGCACGTTCATGCTAGTGCCGCTCGCTCACTCAGCGACAGAGCACAAGTCCCCGGCCGGGCGTTTCGAAGTACCCGCCCCATGATTGGCTCCGGCGGTCACCCGGCTGCCTTCGCGCCGGTTGCCTCGACGGTTCGCATTACCCGAGAGCCGCATCGATTGCCGGATCGGGCATCCCCAGCCAGGCGCACTCGAACAGGCAGGCACTCGCAGCGGCCACCTGGGTCTGAGGTGATTACCGGGGAAGGCGCCCGAATGGTTGATCTGGGCACCGACGGCAATCCCGGCACTCACTGAGTCACCAGCAAAGAATCGACGATCTGGGACTGGTACTGCCGCAGGGACAAATGACAAGGCCGCCTCCCGGAAATCGCGCCGCGCCTGACCGGCGCGGCCGTCACTTGCCCCACAGGTGCCCACATAAGCGGACGCTCATCCATAAGCGGACGCTCATCGGCGCGACAGGCCGATGGCTTGGGCAGGACGGTCAGATCAAACCGGAGCGAGCCGATGACCAGCGGGAACGCTCCGGCGGCCGGCTGCCCACACAACCGGGGACGCCGCGCCGCCACACTCATGATCGCTTGTGGTCGCGCGGATGAGCGGAGCCCAACAGTCATCGTCCTCGATCCCCTGATGATCGTTTCCCTGATGCGGGTCCGCTCGCTGACCTGGGTAACGGTGAGACCGGCCTGGCGGCGCGCTTCCGCCAGGGTTTCACCGATGGGCACGCGGCGCCTCCACTGCTCTGCCGACCGCGCACCGCCCCCGACAGCGGAGTGCGGGCGGCCCTGACTACATCATTGCCCGTATGCCCACGGTGGAACCGCCACCCTCGCGCCGTCAACTCACGATCGGGTATCGGCCCGGGCACCACTGTGGAGTACCGCGGTGAGGCGTACCGCACGAAAGGCATAGACCTGCTCCGGGACTCCGGCGCCGGGCCCGGTCAGGGCGCTACCGGGACCAGAGCGACTTGACACCAAGGTTCACCAGCGCGGAGGTGACGCCAATGGCCAGCGTTCCGCGCACCGCCGCGCGCCGGCCGGTCCGGCCGCCCGCCAGGGCGAGCCCGGCCGCCATGGCCAGCCAGAGGCGGGAGTTGCTGGCCGCGTTGGAGACCCGGCGCAGCGGTACGCCGAGGGACGGGGTGGGCGTGGACGCCACGGCGGCGTAGATCGCCCGGTCCACCACCCCCAGCTCGCACGGCCCATCGGCAACCTGATGGCAGACCGGCCCCCCTAGTTGCGCGAGCCAGTCGGCCAGTCGCTCCGCGACCGCCTCGACGGCGCCAGCGGGCTCGCGGGCGGCATCCTGTGTTGCCATCGGCGGATTTTGACATCCAGGCTGAACGGGAACGCGGAGACGGTCTGCCGGTCAGAGCGGATCACACGTGCCGGGCAGAGCGCCGGCGGCCGCCGCAGCGGCCGAGCGCGGCATGGCGGTTGGCGGCCGTGGCTGTCCTTGGCGGAGTTAGTGGCATCACAGGTCAAACATCACCTTGAAGTCGTTTTGCATGCTCACGACCGTCCAGCCGCGTTCTTTGGCCTTGGTCAGAGCCTTCTCCGCACCGGCGTCGTAAGCGAATTCGCGCCCGGCATCGTCGTGGCGGATCAGCAGGCCGAACCGGGCCGTGCGCAGCATCGCGGCGTCCCCGTCGCCGTTACCGCCCGCCAGCAGCGGCTTGCGCCCGGTCCGGGCCCAGATGTGGACCGGCTTTCCGGGTCCGTCGTCGACCGGCTGCTCGACGCCTTTCGTGCGGTACACCGCACCGTGGCGGTACTCCAAGGTGGTGCCCGAGCCGATCACATGCTGCCGGTCGATGCCATACATCTCCTGCGCCACCACCCGGATGAAGTCCCGGCCGCCCGGCGAGCAGATGTTGACCTCGAACCCGGCGGCCATCAGCAACTCGATCAGCTCCCGCATCGGGCGGTAGCCCAGCCGGGTGTAAGGAACACCGAATGCCGGGTGACGGGCGCTGTCGAAGAACGACCGCACGGCCCGCTCGAACGCCTCGGTAGTGACACCCGCATAGGATTCCGCCAGGCCCCTGGCCAGCTGGGGCATATGGTCCAGGATCTCCGCGAGCCATTTCTGGTCACCCTCGGCGACGGCCTTCCACGGCTGCTTTTTGGCCAGGCCGGGATGAGCCCGGGCCATCTCCTTCCACCGCCGCAGCAGGAAATCGGCCTGCGCGGACATCGGCTTCTCACACGACAACGTGCCGTCATTGTCGAATGCCGCGACTCGATCCGATGGCGGCACGAACGACCTGCCGGGCTCGGTCACCGACCGCACGAACTCCAGAATCTGTGCCTTCGCCGGCCCGTCAGTCCAGCTCGGCAGCGGATCAGCCATTCCCGGCCTCCTGCCGTCGGCTCACAACTCCCCAGCCACGCGCGCCCGGTGACTACTTGCTCCCAACGCCGGAGTGCAGGAGTGTTCGCACCAGCTGCTGCACCTCGACTTACTTGTTCTCTCCACTAGCCGATGTTTGCCATTACTGGGTAGGGTCCAAGGTCCCGCTTGTGGATCACCATGCATGCCCAAGCCGCCCACGGCACGGCGCACAGGCATTAGCGGCCGTTGGCCCCAGTTCCGTCACCGAGGTCAGACAGCTCGCGCCGCCATCCGAGGACCCTTCCAGGGCAGACCGAGTGTGATCCCGGACCTGATCTGCCTTTCCGCTGAGTTCACATAGCGGCCGTTGAGGAAGGCAGGCGCCCAGATAGGCACAACGCACCAGCCCAGCTGGATCAGCCGCCCAGACGCCAAGCGATTACGTCGCAGGCAACCATTCCGGCATTCTCCTCGGAACTCAGACATCTCAATGCCATCAGGCTTGCAATTGCCAGGAGCGGCGAGAACGCGCCGCCGACTCCTCCGCCTCACTCGACGTTCGGCCCTTCCCGGCTGTGCCCGATCCCCGGCCGGTACTGCTACCTCTACTGACTTCTGCCCGGTCAGCCCCCACCTCACGATGCGAGCCGTCGGCGCGGCGGCAGCGATAGCACAACAGGCCCCAGGCAGTGCTCCCGGGGCTGGCAGGAACCAGCCGCAGAGGGGTGATGACAATCCGGACTGTTCCGGCAAAATCCGGATTATGCCACAGGCCATTCCCGGTGAGGGCTCAATCACCCCGACGGCTACGCAGAGTGGCACGCCGAGCGGAAGGGGAAGCATCATGGCTGAGTTAACACGTCGCGAGCTGTTCAGGGCGACGGGCGGTGCAGCAGCCGCGGTCGCCGTGGTCTCGCTCCGGGGACCGGCCTCGACCCTGTTCTCCGGCCACGCCCAGGCGCCGACCACCACGGCATGGAACCACAACCCAGCGTCCTCGATCGGGCCCCTGCACTGGGGCGACATCGGCTTCCCGGCCTGCGGCACCGGCATGAACCAGTCCCCTGTCAACATCAGGACTCATACAGTGGCGGCCTATCGCGGCTCCCCGCTGCTGCTGAACTATGAGCCGTCCGAGCTCGGCATCGAGAACACCGGGCACTACGCGGAAGTGCCCATCCCGGCCGGCGTCAACGACACGCTGCAGATCGGCAGCGACGTTTATCCGCTGGTGCAGTACCACTTCCATGCGCCAGCGGAGCACGCCGTCAACGGCCGGCTGGCTGATCTGGAAGCGCACCTGGTCCACACGAACGCGCAAGGTGTCACGGCCGTCGTCGGTATCTTCTTCCGCATTGGCCCCCGCCCGAACGCGCTGCTCGACAAAATCCTCCTCACAGCGCCCGAAACTGCAGGCGACGAGGTCAGCGCCGGGAAAGCCAGCCCGGCAGAGTTGTTCCGTCACATCCGCGGAGTCAGCACGAAACGCGGGTGCCCGGTCACGGTGGACTCGTTCTACTCTTACGCTGGATCGCTCACCACACCCGGATGCGCCGAGGGGGTGCTCTGGTCGGTGCTCGCCGACGGAGGGCACGTTTCGAACGCCGCGGTGACCCGCTATCACCACCTGATCGCACAGTTCCCCAATTACAACGGTTACCCGAACAACAACCGCCCGCTGCAGCCCCTCAACGGACGGATCATCAAGCTCCGCCGCGGCCGAAAACACCACTGATGATCATCTTTCCAGGCGAGAACCAGGCCAGCTGACGCCCCGGCTTCCCGGGCCGACCTGGAGCCGTACCACCGCCTGGCAAGTGCGTGGCCATCGTCTGCTGGCAGTCACCCGACCCGTCCAGCCACCCTGACACTGAGCCGGACGCTAGACCGCGCCGGACGCAGGCAGGTATGGAGTGCCTCAGCTGCGTTGGAGGCCGCTCGCAGGCGCTGCCCGACCCGGGCCTTCACCACCATCGCGTCGATGAAGATCGCCACGCAGACCTGATCAAGGGGCCCGTTCTGCCAGTAAGTAATCTCCTCGATCACCCTGTCGGTGACCTTCGAGATCGTCTCCTTCGACATTGACGCGGCGTAGATCTCGGCGAACCTGTTACTCAGCACTCGCCTCCGGCTGCTACACGGTACCTCTCCCGCCAAACCGCCAGGCTCGGCGTGATCGGGCCAGAAACGCCGTTAGATCCATAGTCCTGCCATGGACTGGCCTCGCGAATGCGTGGTGTCGTGCGGGGTGTCGCGTAGAACCGGTATCCCGCTGCCGGTACGACCAGGACGTCAAGGCGAAGGGCCGGAACCAGCAGGTTGTTCCTTTGCTGGGACGTTCGGCTCTATCGATGGCTTGAGCGTTCGGGAAGGGTTGCCGACAGCTGCCAACGGTCACGATCGGATCACGCGGCAAGGGCCCAGCCGGGTAAAGCGGCGTGCGAGAGGAGCCACGATGAGTGAGGTCACCGAGCAACAGCTTGAGGACATGCAGGCATTGTTCGTCCAGACCGCGGCGAGCATGACCAGCGACCGGGGAACCATCACGTTGCAGGGCGTGTCGCCGTCGACGCTTTACTTCGCCGACCGTCCCCAGCGCGAGGTCGGACACATGTTGTCTCGTCACTTCGTCGCCAACTGGGCAGCAGGGGACAACAGCTTCGCGGAAAACCCCCCGAACGCGGTCCTGTCGTTCGCGGAGCCGGGCGACCGGCCTCCCGAGGATGCGGTCGTGGTCATCCAAGATCCGCACCTGGACGGAGACGCGCTCAGCTACAGCATCAAGCTCCTCGACGGCGCCGTGCCGGCCGCCACCGGGCCATGTGCGCTGTTCATCGACCCGCTCGGGCGTCCTTTGTCACCAGTCTCCGTAGCCGGGATGCACCGGCGTGCGCGTCGTCGGGGGCGCTAAAGGCCCGAAGGCCACAGCGGTTCGTTGATCAGTTCAGTTGACTGAAGCCAAGTTTGCGGATGCCGTATGCCCCCGTGAAGAAGACTGGCAGTCCAGGTCAACTTCCGGCCGCGGAACCATCGATTTTGGGCGTTAAGCCGAAGGACTCTAGTACGCATCGCTGGGTCCGGGGACGGTCGGCTTCGTGGGCCGCGACGGGCGTCTGCGCTGCCCAGATGCGGGCCGTATGACATGCCGGTGCTCACATCGGTGAAGGTGCACCGCGACTTCCACGCCGAGGTGGGCGAGGCGGCGCTGTGCTCGGCGCCGAAGCAGTACCTGGGCTGCCGCCCGGGGCACCCGCGCCGACTCCGCGCTGGTCAAGCTCGCTCGGGCACATGGCGATCCGGCACCGCATCGTGCACATGGCCCCGGCCGGCAAGCGGCTCAAGGCAGCCCGGCTCGACAACATCCTGGACGACGAGATGCGCCGCCTGGCCGGAGCCGAACTGCTGTTCCTCGACGACTTCGCGCGCCAGCCGCTCGACGCGACCGAGACCGCCGACTTCTGCAGTCTGCGCCGAACGCCACCAGCGCACCTCGACCGTGGTCACATCCACCGCACTGCCGAGAAATGGCTGGCTATGATGGCCGACCCGCTACTGGCTTAGTCCAGCGGTCAGCTGCTCGGCACCGCGGCGGATCCCCGCGACCGGTGCTCGTGCGCTGATTGGCTCTCCATCACAGGAGGGCTCTTTTCCGCGGCGGCTTGGTACCAGGTGGCATAGCGACTTACCAGCGGCGCCGCCGAGAGCCCGTGTACGAGGACCGACAGCCCGACGGTCAGGTAGCTCGCCGCGACGATCGTCCCGGCGTGCGGGAGATGCGCGTCCTCGACGATCACTGCGAACACGATCGACGCAAGCCCGCGTGGGCCAAACCAGCCCATGAACGCGACCGTCGGAACCCGTGCATGCGTGCCCCACAGCGAGATCGCCACCGGCAACATCCGCACGACCGTGAGGCTCAGCACGGCATACAGCGCGATCTGCCAGCTCAGGTGCTCGAACGCCGGGCCGAGCAGGACGGCACCGAAAACCAGGAACGTAACGGTGTCGAGCGCCGCCCCGGTCTCCTCCGTGAACGGCATCATTCCCGCAGCTTGGTCGCCAGCGAGCAGGCCGAACAGCGCGCCGGCCACGAACGCGGCGATGAACCCCGAACCGCCCAGGGCATTCGCGATCCCGTACGCGAGCACCGCTGCGGCCAACGGAATGATCTGCCGCCACGCGGCGTCGATCAAGTGCCGTCGTCCGGCAAGGATCACAACTGCCGCGGCGAGCGCGCCGGCGGCGAGGCCGCCGAGCAGCCCGTAGCCGATCTCCTCGGCGAGCACCCGCAACGGGTGGGACTCGCCGCCAGCGCCGGAGACTGTCGCCAGCACGATCAGCAGCAGCGGGACGCAGATCCCGTCGTTGAGGCCGCTCTCGACGTTCAGCGACTGCCGCACTACTTGCGGAAGTCTCGTGTCCGTGACGACCGCGCTGCCAAGCCCGGCGTCGGTCGGAGCGAGGATGACGCCGAGGATCAACGCCTCGCTGATCGAGAACGAGCCGAACAGGGCAACCGCGACCAGCCCTCCCAGCGCGATCGTCAGCGGCAGACCAGCGCCAAGCAAGCGCACAGGCATCGACGCCTCGCGCCGCAGCGCCCGCAGGTTCACGCGCGAGGAATCCGAGAACAGCACCACCGCGAGCGTCGCGTCGGCGAGCGTCTGCACCGTCGAGCTCGTGGGCCGCACCGTCAGGTCGTCAAGCACGAGCGGGCCGACCAGAACACCGACCGCGACCACCACCATCGCGGGCGTGATAGGCGTGCTCGACAGAGGTCGGGATACGGCCGCGACGAGCAGTAGCGTCAGGCCGACAATCGCTAGGCCAGTATCCACCGCCAGCTCCCTCTTGCCAAAAGTTGGCGAGAAAACATTACATGCCGCCAGCCAGCTCCGCTGGCACGTGTAGTGGTACTGCACCAGTGGATACAGATCGCTGCCGATCTGCAGCGTGCTGTTGACATCGGCCGGGATCGGTACCTCCACGTAGTGCCCGGTGTTCTCGATGCCAGCTCGGACGGCCCATACTGCAGCGGAGAGCCGCTACTGCAGCGGAGAGCCGCGATAAGCGGCCACCGTGCTGGTCCTGATATCGACAGGAGACTGGTTTCATGCCCTTGCTGCAGGTCAGGACCTTGATGAGGCCCTGCGCAGGGGCCCGATCCGCGACGCCGGGTTGTGGTTCCGCGCTATGGTCGCGGCCTGGGCTGGGCCAGAGAACAGGGTCGACGCCGGTCCCCACGAGGCCACGGCAGCCGCGGCGGCCGCAATACCCGTCGTCTCGAACAGCTCGCGACGCGTCAGCTCGCCACCATGCTTCCCCCTCTGCCCGGCGTGCCACTCCGCACAGCTGCCGGGATGATTGAGCCTTTCACCGAGACTAGCCGGTGGCTTATTCCAAATCTTGCTGGAACAGTTTGGGTATCATCACTCTTATGATTCCCGTTCAGCCCGGCGGCTTCTGGCTGCGGCGGTGGCGTTGTTCGCTGCGCTAGGCCGAGCCACGATGCGGATTCTTGAGCCAGTATCCGAGCACAGGTCGCCGCCACTATTCGTTACTGCATCGCTTCCACCCCAGTCGCCTGGCGGATAATCATTTCGCCCGCAGCAAGACCAAGGCGAGAAAAGCTCCGCGCGCTCAGCGAGGAGTTGCACACCGGGATTGCGTCGAGGGCCGAGTACACGGTCGCTGATGCGGTAACGGGTGGCTCGCCCAGGGGCTTAGGGCAGATCCGAGAAACGGTCACAGTGAACCGCTACCTGCTCCAGCCTGTGATAGACGCGATCAGCCACAGGCCGCTGAGCAAGCTGACCGCCGCCCCAGGCACAGGTGGGCCGTCCGTCCGGTTCCTGACCGTCGACCAGGCCGCCGCCGTGGTGCCCTTCCTTCGTGGAGGTGCGATGCCAAGCCGGCCAGGGATTCACGGTGAAACCACAACTCAGTCCCGTCCGCAGCCCACGGCTGACCGGAGTGCGGCCGCCGGTCCGGCGATCAGCCCTGCGCCGGGTCCGCCAGGTATGCGGCGATCGCCGACTGCCGGCGCGCGATCAGCCGCAGGTCGGCGCGGCGTCCGAGCACCCAGACCACGACCGCGACCCCGCAAGTCAGCGCGACGCACGCGGCAAACATGCCACCCGAGAGCGGGTGGCCGTGGCCGGACAGTACCAGGCCGAACCGCTTGCCCTCCGCATCGATGAAGCTGATCACGTGGCTGTTGGCGCTATGGGTGAGCACCAGCAGAACGACGGCTGGGACGACCATCAGCAAGCACAGGGCGGGCACCAGGACGTACGGGACGACCGCGAGGATCAGCCAGCGGACGACCATCCGGCGCAGCGGGACGCGATGGTCCCAGCGGTAACGCAACTGCAGCGGGTGGTAGGGCCAGCGGATGCCGACCAGCGCCGCGACTGGCAGGCACGCGACGGGGACGACGCAGATCGCGATGATCTCGGCGCCGACGAGCAGCGCGTCGTGGTGCTCCACCCCGACAACGAGGGCCAGCACCACGCACAGCGGGGCCACGAAGACCCAGAGCACCGCGGTCTTGGCCAGCAGCAGCCGGCTGATCATGGTGCGGTCGCCCAGGGCCGCCAGGACGCGGATCCGGTCCGGGGCGAGCACGTTCGTCGCCGGGACGTCGGCATACATCCAGCTGGACAGGATGACGGGAAAGGCGAGCGGGCTCTGCAGCGTGAACAGCCAGCCGCGCGGCAGCAGGAACCACGCGCCGGCCATGAGCAGCCCGTTGACCGCGACCACGATGGGCACCTGGTAGGGCGGGCTGAACGCCTGCCCCATCTCAGCGGCGACTGCGGCCCGGAAGGTGCCAGGCATCACCGCGCCCCGGCCCCGCTCGCGCCCGGTGAACTGGGCCAGCGACGTCCGCGCTCGCCCGCCACGCGTAGGCCTTCCGCGGACTGGCGTCCCTGCCATCGCCACCCCCAAGCCCGCGGGCCACTCAGGCCACGCCACTGCCCCCGGGCGGGGCCTTGCGGCGATTCATCCGGCTCTGCGAGTATAGCGACCGGCCAGCAGGGCTTACTGGCGGCAAGCCCCGCCTACCAGCACTGGGTCCGCCCGATGCCGGCATAACTTGCACCTGCTTGGCTGGTGGCTGATTCCTGCTGCTACTTCAAGATGTCGATCGCGCGGGCGATCACGAGCACGCCGATGCTGACGGAGACGTCCGCTTCGATCATCATCAGCAGCTTGGCTCACCGCTTGATCGCGAGATGTCGGTGGGCCGAAGGCGGTGGCGGTCCAGAATGACAGCGACAGGCAGTCGGCGAACTCCGGCACCCAGGTGGCCGGCGCCTAATCGGTGTGCAGCATCTCCGGGGAGACGAACGCCGGGTTCGCCTGCGGATGGTGTGCGCGGGCGGCGGCGCCACCGCGATCCAGGTCCCAGTACACAGCCCGAATGCGATCAGGTTCGTGGCCCAGATCACCCCGCCGGTGGGGAGTGCTGCTCGCGGTCGCCGGCCATCCCTTGCCGGTGAGCTAGAACCCGTCGGTATCGAGTAGCAGCACCTCGACGCGCCCGCCGGCCCGGACGCCGTCGCCGTCCGGCAGCAGTGCGAGGGCATTGGCCCTGGCCATGGCCATCAGCATGTGCGATTGCTGGCCGCCTGAGGGCCGTACCCGCGGCACTCCGTCTGCCCCGGTCCGTGCTGTCACCCGCATCAGGTGAAGTTCGGGCCCTGGCCGGCGAGGCAGGTCGGTTTCCGCTATCGCGGCAAGCCGTGGCCGGTCGAGCACCGGGCAGCCGGCCATAGCCCGTAGCGCCGGCCGGACCAACAGCTCATAGGTGACCAGGGCGGCCACCGGGTTCCCCGGCAGCCCGAAGGCCGGTATGCGCTGCTCGCCGAGCGATGCCACAGCCACGTGCTTGCCGGGTCTCATGGCGATCTCCAGGGAGTGCATCGTGGCGCCGCCCAGCTTCCCCAGGGCAACCTTCAGCAGGTCATGGTCCCCGACGCTCACCCCTCCGGTGGCGATGATGGCATCGCACCGCGACGCGGCTGTCCGCAGGCGGTTCGCCAGCATGTCCTGGTCGTCCCCCACGGTGCCGAGATCGACCCGGCGGAATCCGTCGGATCCGAGCTGAGCCAGCAGTGCCGGGCGGTTGGCGTCACGGATCTTCCCCGGCATCAAGACAGCATCGGGCGCGGCGAGCTCGTCGCCGGTGGACAGGACGCCGACCGCCGGGCGCGGGCAGACGAGCAGCTCCTGGATGCCGAGGCTCGCTAGCACCCCGATGTGCGCAGGGCTGAGCCGCGTCCCCGGTATAAAGACCTCGGCACCGGCGGCGATGTCCTCGCCAGGTTCCCGTACGTTCGTGCCGGGGCTCACCGATTGCTCGATGAGCACGGCCAGCGCGCCATCCTCCGCCCGCGTATGCTCCACCATGCACACTGCGTCGGCACCGGGCGGCATCAGCGCACCGGTCATTATCCGCATTGCCTCGCCGTGCGAAAGGGGGGGCTTCGGCCCGTCGCCGGCCGCTGCGGTTCCGGTCACCCGCAGGCGGACCGGAGCAGTAGCCACGTCAGCGGCCCTTACGGCATATCCGTCCATGGCGGCATTGGCGAAGCGGGGCACAGGCTCGGTGGCGCGCACCGTCTCGGCCAGGACGTGCCCCAGCCCATCACCGATGGCGACGCGGCGTGGCGCGAGCGGCGTGATCGCGGCCAGGACAAGACGACGCGCCTGCGCTACCGGGATCAATGTCGTCACCCATCGAGGTTCCGTGCTCACGCATCCCTATCAGCAGGGCACAAGGTCCCGCCACATTCGGCCCAAGGTCAGCACCCCGCCGTCTCCGCGAGCGACAGGCACACCAAGCAAGCGCGCAGCTGCACCGACGCGGCCCGGCGGGCGGAGTCAGCCGCCCTTCGCCTCGCTGTCCCCGGCGAGCCGCTGACCGGCGGCGAGCGCATCCCGGGGATCCAGGCCGGCCCGGCCGACCAGCCAGCACGTGATCGGCGCGGCAGGCCGCTCTGACGCGTGCGCGGCGATCCCGGCGAGTTCGAGCAGCATGTCCAGCTCTTCGCTGGTCGGCGGGATTGTGCCGATTTCGGCGGCGAACCTCGCCAGCCAGTCCTGCATGTTCTGAGCCATGATCTGACACTTTAGCGACGGTTGCTCGCGCGCCCGGGCTCCTGCCGCCCGGCGGCTTCCCGTACACCGTAGTGCCATCTGTCCCGGATATAGCGGGCCCTCGGCCTCTCCCGGCCGCTGCGCGCCGGTTCACATGGTCGGACGACGAGGTTCGTACTGGAAGAGCGGGCGGCCTTGGCTGGGCGCTCTTGGCTTGGCGCTCCCCCCGGAGCCGAGCAGAGCGGGACTCAGGTGACCACCTCGCGGCGGACATTCCTGGGCGGCAGCGCGGCAGCGGTTGGCGGTCTTATGGTCGCCGACAAGCTGCGGTTCTTCACGTCGGCACAAACACGGCGGCACCATCGGCGAGCCCCGTGATCAAGGGGACCGAGACGGTCTACCGGACCGGGCACTCGGGCAACTGCGACTGCGCGTGCGGGCATCTTGTGCACGTGCCATCGTTCTTCTGGGCCGACAGCGTCGCCGAGTCTCGATCCTGGACTGGCGCACTATGTGCGACGCCAGGGACACCAGCGCGACGCAGCTGATCTCGGTCGATCCCTGCTTCATCGTCACGTGCGCGGCCTGCGATGAGTGGCTGCCGATCCGTCCCGGCGCCGCCACCGCGCGACCTGGGCCCGGGCCCGTCGCCCGTCCCGGTGGCCCACCCGATCAGCGCTTGATCCCGTGGTCATTAGCACCCCGTCATTCCCCGGGTGGGCCGCCGGCTGGGGAGCGACGGTAAAGGCGCCGTTCGGGTGCCTTAGCCAGCCGGGCAGCATACGCCCAGCCAGCCCGATCGGGAAGTCCACGTCAGCGCCGGCAGATGAGCCCCAGATAGTAGGTGGTGGCACAGCGCGGCTGGGACAGCGCGGTTCAGTAGTTTCACCTAGGTGAAGAAGACTGGCAGGTGATGACAGGTCACTTGCGGCCGCGGAACCATCGGTTTTGGGACGTTAAGGCCGAAGGACTCTGACGCGTTGCCGGGTCGGGGACGGCCGGCCTTGTAGGCGGCGACGTGCGCCTGCGCTGCCCAGAGGTGTGGAGGAAGGTTGCCATGACTTCTCCTATGGCGCCGAACGTGAGTGGTGTGGGTGCTCCGGGCCGGCGCACGGTTTACAGCATGTGCGGCATGTGCGCGGTGCGTTGCCCGATGGCGGTGACGGTCGAGGACGGCCGGGTGAGCTGGCTGCAGGGCAATACGCACGACCAGGCTCTGGGCGCCAGCCTGTGCGCGAAGGGCGCGGCCGGCCTGTTTCTGGAGTCTGACGACGAGCGGCCGCAGACGCCGCTGATCCGGGCTGGCGAGCGTGGCGGCGGCCAGTGGCGGCGGGTGTCCTGGGACGAGGCCCTCGACTACATCGCCGGGAAGCTGACGGAGACGATCGATGTCTTCGGCGGGCGCGGTATCGCGCTTTCCGATCGTGGCGGCCCCTTTACTGACCTGACCCAGGCCTTCGTCCGGGCGCTCGGCTCGCCGAATTACTTCGATCATGATGCGGCCTGCGCCGGCAATGTGCATAACGCCACGCGTTCGCTGTACGGCTTCGGCGCCGCGGGGCTCTTGTTTGACTACCAGCACTGCAAGCATCTCGTGCTCTACGGCCGCAACGTCGTCGAATCGCTGATGGTCAAGGAGGCTAAGGCGTTCATGGCCGCGGTGGCGAGGGGAATGCGCTGCACCTACATCGATCCGCGCGCCACGATCACGGCGTCCAAGGCCACCCGCTACTGGCAGGTGCGGCCGAAGAGCGACTACGCGCTGAACCTCGCCATCATCCATGAGGTCCTGAGGCAGGATGCCTACGACAAGGACTTCGTCGCCCGTTTCGTCTCCGGCCTGGATTACCTGCGGGAGGCGGTCAAGGACACGACGCCCGAGTGGCAGGAGCCGCACACCGGCGTTCCCGCCGCCGAGCTTCGCGCGTTCGTGACCGAGATCGCCGCGGACGCACCTCATGTGATCTTCCATCCGGGGTGGATGTCAGCTCGGCACAGGCAGTCGTTTTACGTGAGCCGCTCGGCGCTGATCCTGAACGCGCTGATGGGCAACATCGAGCTTCCGGGTGGATGCGTGCTGGGGAAGCCGCCCGAGCACTACGGCCGCAAGGGATTGAACCATCTGACAGATCGGGTGCCGGAGGTCAAGGAGCCGCGCGTCGATGGTGCTGGCGGCGAGCGGCCGCAGTGGGATCCGGCGATCGGCATGCTGCATCAGGCCTTCGCCGCGATGGAGACGGGGCAGCCGTACGGGATCGGCGCCTACTTCGCCTACCGCCACGACCCGTTCACCGGCATGCCTGACCCGGAGGCGACGCAACGCGCGGTCGAGAAGCTGAAGCTGCTCGTCTCGATCGACGTGCGCTACTCGGAACTGGGCTGGTTCGCCGACGTCATCCTCCCTGAGTCGACCTACCTGGAGCGCGCGAACATCCTGTGCCAGATGAACGGCCCGGTGCCGGTCTTCGCCATGCGCGACCAGGCCATCGCACCGCGCTTCGACAGCCGCCCGGCGTGGTGGATCTTCCGCGAGATCCTGCACCGGATGGGCATCAGGCAGGCGCTTGACTTCGAGACCATCGAGGAGCTGTGGAACTACCAGCTCGATGGCACCGGCGTGACAGTTGCGGAGATGCGCGAGGCCGGCCTGGTCGGCTTGGCGGCGGCGCCGAAATTGATCCCCCGCGATGAGCTCACGTTCCCGACGCCCTCGGGGAAGATCGAGATCGAGAGCGAGGTCCTCAAGCAGGCCGGGCTTGAGAGCCTGCCGGCGTACGTCCCCAAGGAGGCGCCGGCGGGCGAGAAGTTCACGCTGCTGTTCGCGAAGACCGCGACGCTCGCGCAGGGCCAGTCGCTCAACAATCCTCTGCTCAACGAAAGAGCGCCCAAGCAGGTGCTCTGGATCCACCCCGACCGTGCCGCGGCGCTCGGGATCGCCGACGGCGACGAGGTGGAGGTCAACGGCGGCGGCCGCTACACCGGTTGCCTGCCGGCGAAGGTCACGCGCTGGATCCATCCCGACGCGGTGTTCATGTTGCACGGCTACGGCGCCACGGTGCCGCTGGCCACGCGCGCCCTCGGCCTCGGCGTCGCCGACCAGCGCCTGCAGCACGGCAAGCTGTATGACTTCGATCCGGCCGGCGGTGGCTGTGCGCTGACCGAGACGGTCGTGCAGGTGAAGCGCCGGGCACCAGAAGGAGTTGCAGGATGAGCAAGTACGAGCTTCGCCACGACGAGGCCAACTGCATCGGCTGCCTGGCCTGCGAAGTCCATTGCAAGACCAACAAGCAGCTTGGTCCCGGTCCCGATCCGTGCCGGGTTATCGCGCTGGATCCGGTCGAGGTCGACGGACTGCCCCGGATGCACTTCGTGTTCATGCCGTGTTTCCACTGCGAGGACCCGTGGTGTGTCCGGGCGTGCCCGACCGGCGCGATGCAAAAGCGTGAGAAGGACGGCATCGTGTTTGTCGAGGACAGCCTCTGCATCGGCTGCAAGAGCTGTATCGCGGCCTGTCCGTGGGGGACTCCGCAGTGGGACCCCGCCACGAACAAGGTGGTCAAGTGCGATTACTGCATGGACCGGGTCGACGCCGGGCTGCAGCCCGCCTGCGTCACCAAATGCGTGACCGGTTGCCTGTCCTTCGGCGAGGCCAACGAGGTGCCGGACCCGCGCCGCGAGCGCTACGCCCGTTACATCGCCGAGCCGCCGGGCGGCGAGGACACCTCGCCATGAGCGCGGTCCAGACGCTGCCGGGCTGGCTTGACCAGGGCGCCGCCGCCCTGGCCGGTCCTGTGCCGCCTGGGGCCACGCTCGCCGGCGCGCTGCCGGGCCTGGCCCAGGCGCGGGAGCTGACGCCGTTGCAGCGGTTGCAGCGCGTCCAGGAGTCGGGCCTCGCGGAGAGCAGCCGTGCGGGCGAACCGGTCTCTGCGGCCTGGCGCCGGTTCCTGCGCGGCGCCGGCCCTACGGTACTGGTGATCGATGCCACCGGCCTTGATGTGCGCGCCCGCGGCACAGCCGCGGTCCTCGACGGCGCTCCGCGGCTGCTGGCCGAGGGGGTGCTGATCGCCGCTGGCCTGCGCGACAGCCGCGAGGTCCAGCTGCGCCTCCCGGCCGGCCTGAACGGTCACGAAGCCGCCCTCCTGAACGCCGTCGACGCGATCCGTTCGCTCGCCCACGTCACCACGCCCCGCATGCAGCTGGAGGTGCAGCGCGACAGCCACCCCGGCCCGTGGGCGGAGGAGCCGCCCGCCGGCACCGCACGGCTCATCCACACGCCTGAGACCTGGTGCCGGATCGCCCTGCTGTTCGCCGGCGCGCCGGGCCCCGGGGCGTCGTTGCTGACGCTGCGGCGCGGCATCAAGCAGCGCGGCCTGGTCGAGCTCGCCCAGTCACAGAGCCTGCGGCGGCAGATCGACGCCTGGGGTGGTGGCGTTGAGGTGGCAGGCCAGGACCCGGTGCTCGTCTTCGACGACGGCCTGGGCGGCTTCCTGCCGCTGTCTGCGGCCGGCGTATCGTGCCGGCCGCTGTCGCTCGCCTCGGCCGGCGTCGAGCCCGTGCCGTCCACGCTGATGGTGATGGCCGAGGGCGCGTGCCTGCTGCGCCAGACGCGCCGCGCGCTCTACCGGCATTGGCAGCTGGCCGACAACGCCGAAGGCGATCCGGTGCGCCCCCTGCTCGCCCGGGCCGGCCGCCTGGTGGCCGAGCTGACGCTCGGCCGCGGCGACGCCGCCCATCTGCGGGCGCTCGACGAAGTCGCGCTCAAGCTGGCCGCGCAGGGGCTGGCGGCCGCATGGCCGCTGGGCAGCTCGCTGCGCTACTACCGCGAGCAGTGGGAGCGTCACGCCCGGCGCGAGTCCTGCCCGGAGGGGCTGTGCTTCGAGCACCAGGCCGCGCCGTGTCACGGCACCTGCCCGGCCAACATCGACATCCCGAGCTTCGTCGCTCACATCGGCCATGGCGACTACCGGGCGGCGATCGAGGTCATGCGGCTCGACAACCCGCTGCCGCTGACTTGCGGCCTGGTCTGCCCGGCGCCGTGCGAATCGGCCTGCGTTCGCGGCGGCAGCAACGGCGCGGTGTTCATCCGGCCGATGAAGGCCAAGGCGGCCGAGCACTGCCTCGCCGACGGCGGCTACCCGAAACCCGAGATCGCGCCGGACACCGGCAAGCGGATCGGCATCGCCGGCTCCGGCCCAGCCGGCCTCACCGCCGCCTACTACCTGCGAACCTTCGGTCACCAGGTCGAGATCCTGGAGGAGCAGGAGAAGGCCGGCGGAATGCTGCGCTACGGCATTCCGGCCTACCGCCTGCCGCCCGACCTCCTCGACCAGGAACTCGACCAGATCCGGGCGCTCGGAATCGCGATCCGCACCAGCGCCGAGGTCGGCAGCCTCGGCGCCTTTCGCAAGAACTACAACGCCGTGTTCCTCGGCCTCGGCACCCAGCGCTCGCGCCTGATCCCGATCGAAGGTGTCCATCAGCCCTTCGTGCTCGGGGGCATCGATTTCCTGCGGGACGTGCGCAGCGGCGAGCCGGTCCGGGTAGGGCCGCGGGTGATCGTCGTCGGCGGCGGCAACGTCGCGATCGACGTCGCCTTGACGGCTCTGCGCCAAGGCGCAACGCACGTCGACATGGTCTCCCTGGAGAACCGCCGCGAGATGCCGGCCAGCGCCCACGAGATCGAGAACGCCGTCGGGGAAGGCGTGCAGCTGCACCCCGGCTGGGGCCCGGTCCGGATCGGGGCGGACGGCGAGACCACCTTCCAGTTCTGCGAGCAGGTCCACGACGAGACCGGAACCTTCGATCCGAAGTTCGACGCCGCCCGCCTGCTGACGCTCGAGGGCGACCACGTGATCCTCGCCACCGGTCAGGGCACCGACCTGACGATCCTGCACGGCAGCGAGGTCGAGACCACCCACGGCTTCATCCTCACCGACCCGAAGACCCTGATGACCAAGGTGCCAGGCGTCTACGCCGGGGGCGACGTCGAGCACGGCCCGCGGACGGTCGTGGAGGCCATCCGCTCCGGGAAGATCGCCGCGAACGCGATCGATGCCTGGCTGCGCGGGGAGCCCATGGACGTCGCCACCGGCACGCCGGTACGCCGCGCCGACGTCCTTCCGCTGACCGTCGTGGCGGGTGAGCGCACGCATCTCCCTCGTGCCGTGATGCCCGAGCGGACCGCCGAAGAAGTTGTCGGCCTCGGCAACTACGTCCAGATCGAGGAGGGCCTGACCGACGCGATGGCACACGATGAGGCGCGCCGCTGCCTGCGCTGCGACGTCTGCATCGGCTGCGGCCTGTGCATGGCCGCGTGCAGCGAGATGGGCGTCGACGCGCTGCGCATGTCAGACACCGACGCCGGCCGGCTGGCCTACTTCGACTTCACCCGCCCAGCCGAGCTGTGCATCGGCTGCGGCGCCTGCAGCCAGGTATGCCCGACCGGCGCCATCCGGATCGAGGATGAGGCCGGCCTATCGGCCGGCGGCGTGCCCGGCGGCGCCGCGCCGGACCTCGTGCGCCGCACGATCATCACGGGAACCGTTGTATGCGAACAGCCGCTGCTGACCTGCAGCGAATGTGGCGCGCCGACGCAGACGCCCGCGCACCGGGAATTCATCCGCGATCGCCTGCCGGATCACATGGCGGCCCTCCTGGACCGCGAGCTCTGCTCGTCATGCGCGCGGCTGCGGGCCGATCGTCCCGCCGGGCGAGGGGCAGCGGCGGCTCTCCCGCGACGGAGAACTCAACTCCCGGTGATCCCGATCACGCCTGCGCACCAGCGAAAAAGACTATCTGGGGAGCAGTCATGAAAGCAGTAACGGTGCAGCCGGGGGTCGCGGGGTCGGTTCGCTTCGAGGAGGTCCCCGAACCGGACCAGAGCACCGGCTCGGTCCTCGTCCAGGCGGTGGCCGCCGGCATCTGCGGAACGGACGTCGAGATCACCTCGGGCGCCTACGGCTGGGCGCCCCCCGGGCGGGACCGGCTCATCCTCGGCCACGAGTCGCTCGGCCGGGTCGTGGATCCCGGGCCGGGCAGCGGCCTGCAGGCCGGCGACCTCATCGTCGGGATCGTCCGGCGCCCCGACCCGGTGCCCTGCCCCAACTGTGCCGTCGGCGAGTGGGACATGTGCCGCAACGGGCAGTACACCGAGCGGGGCATCAAGCAGATCGACGGGTTCATGTCCGAACGCTGGCGGATCGAGCCCGGGTACTTCACCAAGCTCGACTCCTCCCTCGGCGTCCTCGGCGTGCTGCTCGAGCTGGCCACCGTGGTGGCCAAGGCCTGGGAACTGGTCGCGGCCATGCGAGCGCGGGCCTTCTGGGAACCCCGGCACGCGCTGGTCACCGGCGCCGGCCCGATCGGCATGCTCGCCGCCCTGATCGGCGTCCAGCACGGGCTCGACGTCCACGTCCTCGACCAGGTCACCGAGGGCGCTAAACCTCAGCTCGTCTCCGACCTCGGCGCCACCTACCATGCCGGGGCCATCGACGCCCTGGGCCTCGAACCCGATGTCGTGATCGAGTGCACCGGGGTCGGCTCGGTGATCATCGACTCGATCCGCCACGTCGGCGCCGGCGGGGTGGTCTGCCTCACCGGAGTGGGCAGCGGGGGGCCGCCGAGCGGGCTATCCACGGCCGACGTCGCCAAAGAGGTGGTCCTGCAGAACAACGTGGTCCTCGGCTCAGTCAACGCCAACCGGCGGCACTTCTACCGGGCCGCCGAGGAGCTGGCCCGGGCCGACCGGGCCTGGCTGGCCCGGCTGATCTCCCGCCGGGTCCCGCCCCAGAACATCGCCGACGCCCTGCAGCACGGGCCAGACGACATCAAGGTCGTCGTCGACTTCGGAGGCTGACATGGCAACTAGCACGGAAAATGGTCCCCTGAAAGACGGCCAGCCAGTCGCCTGCAATACCGAGCAGACCCAACTCGGTGAGGGCATCCGGTGGGACGGCCGCCGCGGCGAGCTGCTGGCAGTCGACATCCTGGCCGGACGGGTCGCCCGAGGCCTGCTCCGCAACGACGGCCTGATCGAGCGCGTCGGGGTCTACCAGCTGCCTGAAACGGTCGGGATGATCGCTCCCATCCAGGGGGACGACGGCTGGGTACTCGGGGCCGGGCGCGGCTTCGTCCACCTCGCGCTCGACGGCACCCACCGCACCATCGCCCAGGTGGCACCGGCCGGGACCCGCATGAACGACGGCGCCTGCGATCCCCAGGGCAGGTTCTGGGGCGGGACCCTGGCCGACGACCACCACACCGGCGGGGGCGCGCTCTACCGGCTGGACCGGACCGGGCGGACCGAGGTGATGCTCGAGGGCCTGACGATCTCCAACGGAATTGGCTGGAGCCCCGACGGGCGGACAATGTACCTAGTGGACAGCGGCCCACGGGTGGTCCACGCGTTCACGTACGACGGTGATCGCGGCACTATCTCCGCTGGGCGAGTCCTGGTCACCGTGCCCGAAGACATCGGAGCACCAGACGGGATGACGGTCGACGCTGCGGGTGACCTCTGGGTGGCGATCTACGGCGGCGGCCGGGTCAACCACTACGCACCCGACGGCTCGCTGCGCGACGTGTACCCCATCCCGGCCCGGGAGTGCACCTGCTGTGCCTTCGGCGGCCCCGGCCTGCACCGGCTCTTCGTCACGACAGCGACAGAGGGCTGGACCGACGAGCAGCGCCGCTCCGATCTGGCCGCCGGCCTGGTCTACCGGGTGGACACAGATGCCACCGGCCGGCCGGCAGCGCCGTTCCGTCCGGATCCGGAATGGTGGGAAGACTTCACCCGGTGAAGGAGAACCACCAACTTCGAGACCAACAGGCGCCGAGGCGAGCACGCCGGAGCACCGGACGGAAGGACCGCCGGTACCGCCCGTGACCGCAGGCCACGGGCCCGCCGGAGCCGCCTTCCGCAGCCGGAGCGCCAGCCCATGCAACGATCCGTCTGGCCGACGGAAGGCACCGGGCCATCGCCACGCGGGGCTGACGCGGCGGCCCCATCAGCTGCGGTCGGCTCCCCCCGGCTCGAGCACCTCACGGATCCAGCCGTAGGCAGCGACAGCCGAGGGAAACCCACTCGTGGTCACCGCCAGGGCCAGTCCAGCGGACCCGCCGCATCGGCGGATTCCGCGAGCTTGTCCACAGCCGCTGCCACCGCCGGAAACCGGTCCCGGAAGCTCACGTACACATCGGGTAGGTACTCCTGCTCGCCCACCAGGCCTCCTTCCACGACACGTCCAGACCCGACCTAACTGACAGACCGCGCCCCCGCCACATCAGCGGGTTCCCGGGCGTCGACACGCAGCCACCGGCGCTGCCGGTCCGATCTTGTGCCGTTCGATACCCCGTAAGAACAGCACGGACGTGCGCCTCGCCGAGGATCAGCGTCCGATCGAAGGCCTCGCGGCGCAGAGTGCCCACGAGGCGTTCACAGATCGCGTCGCTGATGGCGAGGTTGCGGGCCTGCTGCAGAGTCCATCCGCCGGTCGGGGTTGGCGGTGACGCCGCCGAGGTGTTCTCAACAGTGGGTTTCGGGGACATCGCCCCCAAGGCCGAGGCAGCCCGGGTACTACTTATCGTCCAGATGCTCGGCGACCTCGCGATCCTGGGTGCCGGCATACGAGTGCTCCTCGGCGCCGTGCAGCGCGGCCGCCAGCAAAGACCGGACACCGGCGGCAGCACCGGCCCGGCCGCCACATGACGGCCGCCCAGCAAACTCAACGACCGCGACCTCATGCGCAGCAGAGGCAGCAGAGGCAGCAGAGTAGGTCACGCTGCGCATGGACGGGGCGCTGATGGCTGTCAGCGGCTGTGCCGGGATGCCGCTGCAAGATCAGCCCCGGGACAGGTACCGCAGCCGCGCCGCCCGCGCGTCCCACGAGTAGATGACGGCCGTCCCGGCGATGACGTCGTGCAGTGCCCGGCGCCGGCCGCCCAGGAGGATGCCCGCGAACCCCAGCCCCAACAGCAGGAAGCTCAACGGGGGCGCGAGCGTGCGGACGACGGCCCGGCGCCCGCTTGCGTCGGCGCCATCGTCTCGCACGACCCGCACGCCGAACAGCGCCATGCGGCGGTCGACGACGGCATTCACATCGACTTTCGCGATCACCTCATTCATATCGACCTGCTCCAGCACCTGGGTCACATCAACCCGCTGGACTATCGCTGTGATGTCCACCCGCCCGAGCAGGCGGTCCAGGTCGGCCCGGTCCAGCACCCGTTGATGTCGACCCAGTCCGGCACGGCGTTCAGATCGACCTCGTCCAGCAGCGCATTCACATCCAGCGCGGAAACCACGAACTCGACCGCACGCTCCGCGACGGCCTGGGCCAATGCTTCCGCGCGCGGGACCAGCCGACCCTCCACTCCATCTCCTTTGGTTGTGCTGCGCGCCCTGGAAGGTGCGCGTTCGTGGCTTTTGCGCGGTGCGCCTCGTCCGCTCGGGTGCTCCATCCCGGGCGTGGTCTTCCGGGCGGGTTACGCGGGGCGGGCGCCGGCGGGCAGGGGGCCGCGGAGCACAGCGATCGAGCGGGGGTCAACGGTCAGCTGGCCGCCCGTGCAGCAGGGCCGCAGTGGCGGGTCTGGCGGGGTCGTAGGTGTCGCCGTCGAGGTAGATGGCCAGGGCGAGGGCGTCGCTGGCCTGCCGGCCCGTCCTCGAGCCGCCCGGTCCCGTTCGGCGCCACCGCAGCCTCCTCCGCCTGGCTGCGCAGCCCTCCTTCCATGGGCTCGAACTAACCCAACCGTTCCGCGGTCGCAGGTGACCCGTCACCACCTCTGGCCGCGGCTTCCCCCTAGGTGAATTCGGGCGGTAGGTGATGCATGGTCACCTGCCTAGGTGTGAGCCTGAGATCGTGACGCAGCGGCCGGGTAACGGCTGCGGCGGAGTCGCTGAACCGCCTGGCAAGAGATGCCGGCGGAACTGGAGGAGGTCGGCATGTCCGGATCCGGTAGCACGTTCATCCTGGTAGCGACATATCCGGATGAGGCAACAGCACGGGAGGACTACCAGGTCGTCAAGGACGCCCACGCGGCGGGCCTGGTGGGTTCCTACGATGCGGCTGTGGTCACCAAGGACGCCAGCGGCAAGGTCCATGAGAATAAGGACGAGACGGCCACCCGCCATGGTGCCTGGTGGGGCGTGGCCGCCGGGGCGGCGGTCGGGGTCATCTTCGCGCCGGCGGTGCTGGGCGCGGCCGCGGTTGGTGGCGTAGTCGGCGGGGTCAGCGGGCACCTGTCCAAGGGGATGTCCCGCTCGGACGCGAAGCAGCTGGGGGACTTCATCGACCCGGGCCAGGCCGGCCTTGTGGTGGTCGGCGAGAGCAAGGTCGAGGACGCGATTAAGAACGCGGTGACCAGGGCGGAGAAGCAGACAGCCCAGGAGCTCGGCGTGGACCCGAAGGACATCGACAAGGCTCTGCAGGAGGCAGTCAAGGAGATGTAACCCCCGGCCGCCGGTGCTGGCCGGCGCCGTGCACCGCGGCCGCCACGGAAGTCAGCTGCCCTGCCGGTCCCCGGCAGGGCATGGCTGTTTCGCCCGCACGCCGGAATGCCGACACCCTGGAGGACACATGAGACCTGCGTACCGGCCGGGCACGCGCCCACGGCTGCTACCTGCGGCCGTGGTTTTGCCCTTGATCTTGTCCGGGCTGGCCGCCGGATGCAGCAGCAGCACCCCGGCCTACTGCACCGCCGCCACCAACCTCAAGACCTCCGTGAGCAACCTCGGCAATGTCGACGTCGCCAAGAACGGCCTCAGTTCCCTGCAGACTGCGCTGAACAGCGTCACCAGCAACGCGCATACATTCGCCGCGGATGCGAAGTCGGCATTCGCGCCGCAGACCACGGCACTGCAAAACTCGCTGTCCGGCCTGGGGACCGCGATCAAGTCCGCGAAGAGCCAGCCTTCCCTGACCGCCGCCTCGGCGGTCGCGTCATCGGTCACGCAAGTGAAGAACTCGGCCAGCGCTCTGCAAAGTGCCGTATCAGGATCAGGCAAATGCTAGCGAACAAGTGCCCCGGCTGGTCGCAGGGCTGCGGAGAGAGGAGCCGATGATGAGTGTTGTGACGGATGGGGCGCCGCCCCGGGGCACCCAGCGGTATCAGCTGGAGTCGGGCCCGGATCGGCTGACCCCGGCGGAGCGTGCGGAGCGCGGTAAGGAGGCGCGGGTTGCGGTGCCGCGGGAGAGCCATGCGGTGTTCGACCCGCCGCCGGGCCGGGCCGACCCGGTCGGCCTGCTGGAAGAGCAGGCGAAGTCGCGGGTGCCGGAGCTGGTACCGGTGCGGCGGGGCCGGATGATGGTGTCGCCGTTCACGTTCTACCGCGGGGCGGCGCTGCCGATGGCCAGCGACCTTTCGCATACTCCGGTGTCCGGGCTGGCGGTGCAGGCGTGCGGGGATGCGCACCTGTCGAATTTCGGCATCTTCGGCTCCGGCGAGCGGCGGCTGGTGTTCGACGTCAACGACTTTGATGAGACGACGCCGGGCCCGTGGGAATGGGATGTCAAGCGGCTGGCGGCCAGCATGGAGGTGGCCGGGCGCGGCAACGGGTTCGGCGGCAAGGACCGCCGCGAGATCGTCACAGCTTCGGTCACCCGGTACCGGCAGGCGATGCGCGACTTCGCCAAGATGACGAACCTGGATGTCTGGTACGCGCATGCGGATCTGGACCAGCTGCGGGCGCAGTTCGACTCGCAGCTTCAGGCGCGGCAGCGCAAGATGGTGGACAAGGGCATGGCCAAGGCGCGGACCAGGGACAGCATGCAGGAAGTGGCGAAACTGACCCGCATGGTGGACGGTCGGCCGCAGATTATCACCGAACCGCCGCTGCTGGTCCCGATCGCGGACCTGATGCCCAAGCAAATGGACCAGGCGGCCTTCGAAGCGCAGATCCAGGACCTGCTCGCCAGGTACCGGCGGACGCTGGAAACCGACCGCCGGTACCTGCTCGAGCAGTACGAGTTCGCCGACATGGCCCGCAAGGTCGTCGGCGTCGGCAGCGTCGGCACCCGCTGCTGGATCGTCTTGATGCTCGGCCGCGACGAGTCCGATCCGCTGTTCCTGCAAATCAAAGAAGCGGAGGCGTCGGTGCTCAGCCGTTTCGTGGGGGCCAGCAAGTACACCAACATGGGCCAGCGCGTCGTCGCGGGCCAGCGGCTGATGCAGGCATCCAGCGACATCTTCCTGGGCTGGCAGCGGATCGAGGCCGGGCTGGACGGCCAGCAGCGCGACTTTTACGTCCGCCAATTGCGGGACTGGAAATACTCCATCGCCATCGAGGCCCTGATACCGAAAGGCATGCGGATCTACGGGGAGCTGTGCGGATGGTCGCTGGCGCGGGCGCACGCCCGTTCCGGGGACCGGATCGCGATCGCGGCCTACCTCGGCGGCTCCGACGTGTTCGACCAGGCGATCACCCGGTTCGCCGCCTCCTACGCCGACCAGAACGAGCGCGACCACCAGGCTCTTGTCGACGCTGTCGCATCAGGACGGCTCACTGCCGAGCAGGGCCTGTGAGATCACCGCCGCCGCCGCGCCGCGCTGGCCATCAAGCCGACCCCCGGGCTACCACTCTGTGACCGCGGCAGTCCCATGGCCAGGCGATATCAACAAGGAGCGCTTCATATGGCGAAATGGAGCTTCGTGGCGATGGGCCAGGCAGGACTGACTGGCTGGACCAGGACCGCCGCTCAGCCGGTCGCCCGTCTGATCGCCCGCCGGACCGGGCGGCCCGAGGCGGACATCCTGGCGCTTATCGGTGCGGGGTTCCTCACGATCGCGCTGATCGACTTCCTCCGCAACGTTGATGCCGTCATCGCGGCGGGACGAACCAGCCCTCAGGCCTGGAAAGTCCCTCCGGCCGGCGCCTAGGCATGCTCGTCAGATCACCCGGTCACGATGCCTAATCGGCCCACGCTGGCCAGCCCCCGCCCCCCCCGACCGCTCAGGGTCGGCGAGCCGCGCTGGCCGATGGCGCTGGCCGTGCTGGCCGCCGGGGCGCTGCGCGCGATCCTGCCGGCTCAGCTCAGGACCGGAGAAGCCCGCTGTGTCCTTCCCCTGGTCTTGGTCGTGCTGCTCGCCACACTGATCGTCGGCGACCCGGGCCGCATCCACCGCAACTCCACCTGGCTGCGGGTCACGACAAGCACGCTGATCGGCGTGATCTCCCTAGCGAATGCGGCCGCGATGATACGCCTGGTAGCCGCTATCACCATCGGGCCAGGCCAAGTTCACCAATGATGCCAACGTGCTGCTGGCCAGCGGCGTGGGGCTACGTTCCACCCCTGGGACGCCGCCTGCCTGGTACCCGATCGCTGTCCATCACGCGCAGGCTCACACTCAGCGGTTCAGGCGTTTCGCCACACCAGCGACAGCCCCACTCCGCGGGCTCACCGTCCAGCTGACCACACTGGCACGCACGTGGGCGGCGCGTCATCACGGCTAGCGGAGTCTGAACTCGGGGTCCGTTGCAGAGCGTGGGCCCGCAAGGAGACGCCGAGCTTGCGGTAGATCGACCTGACGTGGCTAAGAACTGTGTCCAAGACCGCGATGGCAGTCCAGTCGCCCATCTCGTTAGCCATCATCGGCCCGGTGATTCCCAGGGGGTGTCTGCCTGAACAGCGGACCGCTAATCAGGACCAACTCGGACGAGCTCTCGAACTCGGCCCCCTTACCGACCGGCTCTACCCGTCGTTTCCCCTAGGTGAAAACGACGGGCAGGTGGCGACAGGTCACCTGCGGCGGCGGAACCATCGGGTACGAGTCCCAGGTGGGCGGCATAAGAAGGAAAGGCCGCACAACAAGGAGGGAATCGATGAGTTATCCGGCGATCGAGGATCATGGGCTGATCGGGGATCTGCAGACGGCGGCGCTGGTGTCCACGGATGGCACGGTGGACTGGATGTGCTTGCCGCGATTCGATTCGCCGAGCGTGTTCGCGTCCCTGCTGGACCGCCGGGGCGGCGGCCGTTTCGCCCTGGTGCCGGCAGGCGGCAGGCATGTAACCAGGCAGATGTACCTGCCCAATACCGCCATCCTGGTGACGAGGTTCCTGTCGCCGGGTGGGGTGGCCGAGGTCGTGGACTTCATGCCGATCGAGAATCCTGGATTGATCCGGGCCGGGTTCCACGCCACCGGGCAGGGCCTGGGCGAACACGAGCGCGGCGGTTGCCTCGAGTTCGCTGCGCAGCAGGCTGGCTGGGCCGGTCGCCTCGAACCCCAGCGACCACCAATCCTGGCCACGCGCGTGGACCTCGGTGAGTTCCACCTGACACTGCGGCTCCTGGCCCACCCTCGGGCCACGCGCCACGACCGGCCCGCTAGCCAGGGAGAACCGGCTGATGCGCCGTCTCTTGCGTACCGGCGTCCAGCCGGCCGGGTCACCGCTGCCGGGGCTGAGGGGGCTGAAAGGAAAGGACCACTTCTGCCAGGCCTCCATGCGACCGCAGGCGTGGCCCGCCACCTCCAGGATTCCCGGGCTGCCGCGGTACACCTTCACCTCCAGTGCCCCGCCCGCGCGGACCTTCGCCGACAGCCCGGGCAATTGCGGATCCAGCAAGTAGGTGTCCTGGCGTGACTCCGTCCCGGCCGGGAACCGCCCGAACCATCGGGCCACCGCGGCCTCGAGCTGGCCTGAGAAGATCCAGCGCACTTCCAGGCTGCGGACTCCTTCGGTGACCAGGCTCTCAGGCGGTACACCCGTCATCGCCTTCTGCTCCTGACAGTGCTGGCCGGTCGGGATCTTACCTGCGGGTTCGGCGGTTATCCGTTCCGATGCGACGGCGTCAACAAGCGATTTGTGGTCGCGGTCGTTCTGGCCGGCCATGTTGGCCACGTAAACGGCGATCCGGCCGGCCTCGCCCTTCTTCAGCGCCGTAGCGGCTGGCCTCGCCCCAGCCGAGGCTGTCCCAGAAGAAGGGCACGATGCCCGGCTGCCTGTTAGTCACGAGGTGGCCCGCTCGGTCCGTGATCCGCTGGCCAGTGCCGCCGCTGCCGCCACGAACAGCAGCCCGCAGCCAACGATGGCAATGACCTCGCCCTTGAGGGGTGTCATCCGAACCACCTCCCCATTCCGCCGTGCCGCAGCCCTAGCCGCGGTCAGCTAGCCGGACGTTCGGTCTCATCTGACCCCTCGCCCGCTGGCTGGATGGAGATGAGCTCAAAGCCTAGCTCCTGAGTCCGCTGGATGAGCCCGTGCAGATGCGCCTGGTCAATCACGCTGCCGGTCAGCACCGTCGTGCCCGCGACCTGGTCCATCTGCATCCCTTCGAACAGGAAACCAAAAGGTTCGCCCAGCTCGCCGCGCAGAACTAGCCGGTATCGTCTGCGTCGTGCCCGGTCGCTGTCCATTACCTGCACGCTCACACTCAGGCAGGTGAACTGTCACCACCTGGCGGCCGTTTCCACCTAGGTGAAGCGCGCAGAAGATCTCCGGCTCAGGCGCCGCGCCAGCAGCACCCCCGCTGCTGCCGTGTCACCGCCCGTGCGGGCACCCCGCTGGCGCGCATGGCTGGTAGCGAACCGTCTGGCTAGAGGAGTCTGAGCTCGCGAGTGCGCTGGAGGGCGTCGGCGCGCGAGGAGACACCGAGCTTGCGGTAGATCGACCTGACGTGGCTGTGCACCGTGTTGTGGCCACATACAGCTCACGGCCGATGTCCCAGACCGGGCCTGAACGCCCGTCCTGGGCCTCCCTGCCGCCGCGGACGCGTGGCAAAAACCACTGCCGATCGGGCAGGCCAGGCGCATGCATGCCTAGGAACCATGTAGCGCTCCTGGGCATCCGCCGCGCCGGTGATATGGATCTGGTGCCGATCACCAGGGCGTGGGCTGTAGCACGGCTGGCGGGCTAGCTCACAGCCGCAACCCGGGGCGGGACGAGGTAAGCGACGATGAGCGCGGCCGGGAAGAAGAACAAGCTGAAGATGAAGTACCCGATGAAGCTGTGGCCCTTCCGGCCGGCGACACGGGCGGGCCAGAACGCGATCGCGACCCAGATGACAGCACACAGAATCCACAAGATCAACATGACGTGCCCTCCTAGCGTTCGTACCGAACGCTCATATTGCTGCCCAACAGCAGCAACGGCACCGGAGGTCACCTGAGGGGCAACCGCCGATCCGCTACCACTGTGCTCAGACAATGTGGTGAGGTTGTAGGGACGAATAGCACCGGTGTGCAGGCCGAAGGACCAGGTAATGCCAGCTAAGGAGCTGGCTGAAGGCTGGCGCTGGCCGTCGACGATGCCATCCAGAACGATGCAGTCGTGGGACTGGCCGCGGTCACGGGACTCCGCACCCGAAGGCCGTCTCCCAAATGCCATACTTACTGACGTTCCGGCAGGGAATCCGCTCAGGACGGCGGGAAGCCGTCGAGGACGCACGGAAGAGGCAGGACCTCCGCCGCTTTCCGGAGACGACCCGTGCCGGGCAAGAGCGCGCAGCACCCAAGGGCAGGCAACGTGACCAACGCTGCGGCGAGCAAGGGCTGGCTGGCGCTCGTCGCCTTGGCCACGGCGCAGTTCCTCATGGTGCTGGACCAGTCCGTGATGAACGTCTCGATCGGTGCGCTGGTCCACGACTTCCACACCACGGTCACCACGATCCAGGCCGTCATCACCCTCTACTGCCTGGTCATGGCCATGCTCATCCTCACCGGGGCCAAGATCGGCGACATGATCGGCCGCCGTCGGGCGTTCGTCATCGGACTGATCATCTACGCTTGCGGCTTCTCGCTCGGGTTCACGCGAGAACTGCCGCACGAGCGGCCGGCTCCCCGGACTAAACGTGACCCCGCAGCGGCGCCCACCTGAGCCAGGGTGATCGCCGAACCGCAGGAAGCCGCTAACCGCGCCCATGCCCGGCTCCGCTGGCCCGGCAGAGCGCCAACGTCAGCTCAAGACCTGGCGGCACGGGCGTGGCGAGCCGCAGCGAGTCAGCCGCCGTCGTCAGCCAACTCGGCGGCCACCTCAATCGCGAAACCCAGCGCCCGGAGGATCTTTCCGCCTGCCGAGACCACCCGGGCCGTGCCTACCACCGGCGCAACCGCGATCATGACTCCCTGGACGTCCTCGGCGGTGACCCCGCTGTCCTCGGCGGCCCCCGCGTTGGCGAGGTAGGAGGCAGGCGGTGCGTCCACCGCGATCAGGGCGGCGATCCTGGCGAGCATGAGCTCGCGCGGGGCAAGAGAATTGTGCTCGACCGACGCCGCGGTGATGTCGGCGAGGGTGTCAAGGACAGGTGTATCGGCGGTCATGGGGCCCTCCTCCAGTTTCGCTGGCATCCTTTGCCAGGCAGTTCAGCTCCGCCTCGGCCGCTACCCGGCCGCTGCGTCGCGGTCATCAGGCTCGCCCCCAGGCAGGTGACCCGTCATCACCTACCTGAGGCAATTCACCTAGGGGAAGCTGCTGCCAGAACAGATCGGAGGGATCGCCTCGGTGCCGGTAGCCGGGTGCCATTGCGCGCGCGGCCGGTATGCGGGGTCGTCGATCTTCTCGTCATCCAGGCTCATCGGGGCCGGCCACCCTTGTATCGCAGCCCTTCGGCGGGCCGCGTCAGCCGCCCGCCGTTCAGCTGCGCTGCGTTCTGGCGCCCGCAGGTGCCATGTTCTCTCGTATAGGGCGGATACTTCGGCGTGCACGTCCTGGCTGACTGTGGCCGTGGTCCCCCTTATGATCCCCCAGACCACGCGCGGCGGGATGCCCGAGGGCGGGCCAGGCTCGCCGCGGGATGACCCATGGCGATCAGGGCTCGCAGGCGTCGTCTTGTCCCGGCGGCGTCCTGGCGGGCGGCTGCGTCCTGCACCGCGACGCCAGTGACCGCGAGCAGCTGCTTCGCGTGCGCGGCGCGGATGCGCCCGGGGATTGGGCGTCCTTTGGCAGGCTCGCCGTTCAGCAGCCGGTGGACGGTCATTGTGGCAACTCCGGCTGCCTGGGCGATCGCTTCATAGCTGGCCCCGGCCTGCCTGAGCGCCCGCACGTGCTCACGGACCGGCGCCGCCGCCGCCCATGGCTCCCACCGGCCATAGGCGATCTGCCTGGCCCGCCGCCGGGCATACTCCCGGTGCGCACGCGAACCCGGCGCGGCCATCACCCGGCTCCCAGCCCGGCCCTGGACGCTGAGCCGGCGGGCTGCCGGGCGCCCGGGCGCCGGTCGAGCTCGATGCGGCGCAGCCGTTCGCCGGCTACTCGCAGGACCAGTCCTGGAGCAGATCGCTGATCCTGGGCGGCTGCCCGGATGTCCTGCCCCGCCCGGGCGATCTGGGCGAGAAGGCCTCGCCGGAGGACCTCCCGGGCATGCGCGCCGCGGGCCTGGTCTGCCTGGGCGCCGGCGCCGGGCTGATCCGCGCCGACCTGCGCGCCGTGCGCGGCAGCGACGTCAGCGCTCGCTCCGGCGGCGTCATCGTGACTGTCCGCGGCCGCAGGCCGCGGACAGTGCCGGTGCTGGCCCGCTACCACCAGCCGCTGCTGGAATCAGCGCGCTTCGCCGGCGAGCACCTGGTCACCGGCGGCACCGATCCCGCCCGTCATAACATCACGAACCCGCTGGCCAGCTCGCTGGCGGGCGGGACCGGGCTGCCAAGGCCGGACACCAGCCTGTGGGTGCCGAAAACATGTGTCACCTGGGCAGATGCTCTGCACAGCGCGGTCCCGCCTCCAGTGGCCGGGCGAGCCGGTCTTGGCCCGTCCGGACGTGCGATGATCTCCGGCTTGTTGGGCTTGAAGCTGATCTTCCTGACCGTATCCAGTGCCATGTCGCTGCTCAGGTTGTCGCGCCGGGAGGAATGGTGGAAGGACGCCGAAATCCTGATGCTGCGCCATCAGCTCGCTGTCGCCCTGCGCGAGCGGCCCCGCGCCCCTGCGAGGCTGACATGGCCGGACCGGGCGTGGCTGGCTCTGCTTGCCGGGACGCTGCCCATTGACCGCCTCGCCGGGATGCGGCTGATCGTCACCCCGGCCACGATCTTGCGCTGGCACCGTGACATCGTCCGCCGCCGTTGGGCGCGCAGGTCGCGGTGCGGCCGTTCGGGCCGCCCGCCGGTGCGTCGTGATGTCCGGTCGGTGGTGCTGCGGCTGTCCCGGGAGAACGAGTCATGGGGATACCGCCGGATCCATGGCGAGCTCGCCGGGCTGGGCATTGCCGTGGCGCCGTCAACGGTCTGGCAGATCCTCAAGGATGCTGGCATCAGCCCGGCACCGCGCCGGGACGGCCCGGGCGGCCGAATTCCTGCGGTCCCAGGCCCGGGCGATGCTGGCGCTGGACTTCTTCACCGCCGACCTGCTCAACGGCACGAAGGTCTATGTCCTGGCCGTGATTGAGCACGGCTCCCGCCGGATCCGGATCCTGGGCGCCACGGAGAACCCGATCCAGTCCTGGGTCGTGCAGCAGGCACGGAACCTGCTGATGGACCTGGAGGACACCGGCACGCGGGTGAAGTTCGTGCTGCATGACCGGGACGCCAGCTGCCCGACGGCGTCACCGACCTGGACCATTTCCAGGTTCAGCGGCGTGACCGCGCCGGGGGCGTGATTCATGAGTATCGCCTGGTGGCGTAGGTTTTCGGCACCCATAGCTTGGGTCCGCCGCACTATCCGGTGTCAGGTCAGGTGTGACCGTCTGTGCCAACCCCAGTTGGCTCTAGTGACGGCAATCACTTGTCCTGCATATCTAACTCCAAGTGTTAGGAGTGATGGCGGGGATGGCACTCAGCGTCGGCTCTGCCCGACCTCGATGAGGTGACCGTCGGGGTCACGCAGGTAGCAGCGGATCTCCGGGCCACGATCGATCGGCTCGGTCAGGAACTGCGCGCCCTTGGCCGACCAGTCGGCGTATACGGCGGCGATGTCGGCAACACGGATATTCAGGAACGCGCTGACCCGGTCCAGATCGTGCGGGGCCTCGAGCGTGATCGAGGGTTTGTCGTCCGTGGGGCCGCCGCCGGTGTTGATGATGATCCAGCTGTTGGCCAGCGCGACGATCGTCGGCTCGCCATCCATCAGCGCCTCGCCACCGAGCACCTCGGTGTAGAAGGCCCGCGAGCGGTCGACATCGTCGGAGACGAGGAAATGGGTGAGCACGATGCCCTCGGCTGGGGCGGGAAAGTCTGCCACGACACAACTCCTATAGGTGATGTGGGCGGGGCGAGTGCCGCCCCGTCACGGACTGGGCCCTGGGTGTGAGCTGCAGCTCCGGCGATGGCGTCGGCGCGCTTGGCGACGGGCCCAGGAACGCCCCGCCGACCCCAGGAGCGAGGATCACGTAGTGCCCGCACCGCTTGCGTGAGCTCTTTGTCGGCGGGTCTCATCGGTAGGTGACCGCCGGCTCAGGGGTGGGCGCGCAATTCCCGTTCGGTCTGGGCGTAGATGCGTTCCTGGCCTTCGGCGTCCTGGGACTTCTTCGAGGACTTCTTCAACTTCGCGGAGCTGTAGTAGCCCCCGGTCGCGGTCGCGAGCTCCGGATCGGCCATCAGCCGCACACAGCCGCGTGACCCCTTCTCCGGAGGCCCGACGAACGGATTGGTCAACGCCTGAATCGTTTTGAGCGGCCCGCCGGCCTTGCTGCCGAGACTGGTTTTGACCGCGCCCGGGCTGACTGCGTTGAACGTCAGGCCCTCGCCCTCATGGCGGCGAGCTTGGGCGTAGGTGTACATCAGGGCCAGCAGTTTGGCATCGGCGTAGGCCTGGATCTGCTTGTACTTACCCGGGTAGCTCCAGTCGGTGATCGGCTTGCCCCGCGACTCGATCAGGGCGGTCATGTTGACCACCCGCGAGGGCGCGGCGAAATCATCAGCGCCCTTCCGGAGCAGGTCGAGCAGCCCGTCGGTCAGTGCCGCCAGCGCGACGTGATTGATGGCGATGGTCCGCTCGTACCCGTCGGGTGACAGCGCCTTGCTGGAGAACGCGGCGCCCGCGTTGTTGACCAGTCCGTTGAGTCCCTTCGGCGCGGCCTCGTGCACAGCGTCGACGAGTTCCCGAACACCCGCCAGAGATCCGAGGTCTCCGGCTACGGGCAGGTACTGGCCCTTGCCGTTGCCGTTGTTGACCAGTAGGTCGACAGCGCGTTGGGCGTCGTCGGCACGACGGGCGTGCACCAGCACAGTCGCCCCACTATTCCCGATGCCTTGGGCGGTTTCGCGGCCGATACCGCCCTTGGTGCCGGTGACTAGCACGGTCTGACCGTCCAGCCGACCCGCGAACTGGGCGTCGAACTTGCTCATTCGCTTCTCCCATCGGACAGGTTCTCGCCCGTCACTAGTGCAGTTCGGGAATCTAGATCTGATGCCATCTGAGTGCCACCCTTCCTATGGAGCCACCTCGATCAGCTAGGGAGGCCGTCGAGCAAGCTAAACCGAGCATCCATCGCGACACTTCGGACATCGATCAGCTGCTGATATTCAGGCGAGTTGTACCACTTGATGGCCGTCTCATGGTCGGGAAACCCATGAGTGCCCCTGAAGTGAGCGAGGCATCGCCGTGCAGGATCTCCCAGATACTGTTGGCGAGAACCTCGCCTCCGTACTCTTTGGCCGTCCGCCCAGCGTTGGGGCCGTATTTCTCACGATAAACATCCGGGTCCTTGACGGTGAATTCGACAATTAGGTATGCGCTCATGTGGATACTCCTCAGCTGTTAGTTGCGATCCGTGTTCTAGGTCTTCTCACCTAAACTTCAGGTACGACAGGCGTTACGTCGCTACCCGGCCTCCATCGACCGCAAGAGTGACGCCGTGGACGAAGCTGGCATCATCACTGGCGAGGAAGACGATCGCCGCAGCCAGTTCCTCGGGCTCAGCTACGCGACCTGCTGGTGCTAGTGCTGCGAGCTGATTCACCATCTCGCCGGGGACTGCTTCCATCATCCGGGTGCGCGTCGGGCCGGGGGCAACGGCGTTGACCCGGACACCACGCGGGCCGTATTCGGCGGCCCAGGCCTTAGTGAACAGTTCGAGAGCCGCTCGGCTGGCGCCGTACAGAGCCATGCCGGCCTCTCCGAAGCTGGCGACCATGGTGGAGAGATTGACGATCGATCCCCATCCGCGTTCGGCCATGGCTGGTGCCAGTGACGCGACGAGGAAGAACGGCACTTTGACGTTCAGCGCGAAGGTCTCGTCGAACTCTGCTTCGGTGGCTGCGCTGCTTGGTCCGAGCAAGGCGACGCCGGCGTTGTTGATGAGGATGTCGACGTGACCGTCGCCTGCCTCAGTGGCCCACTCGACCAGGTCCCGGGCCGATTCGAGGTCGCTCAACGTAGTGAGCCGGAACGCTGCGCTGCGGCCGCTGCCTTCGATCTCGGCGACCACATCTTGGGCTCGTTGCTCATCGCGTCCCACTACCAGCACGTGAGCGCCGCGGGCGGCCAGGGCGATGGCCGTCGCCTTGCCGATCCCGCTCGTCGAGCCCGTTACCAGAGCTGTCTTGCCCTTCAGGTCAGTCACGTGACGTCGTCCCCTCGCTCCAGAATGAGTTGTGCAACTCACTCTGACAGTATGGGACTGGGTTGTCAAACTCAAAATCCTGCTAATATGGGTGCATGGTCAGCGAGACGAGTGACCGGCCAAGGCTCACCGCCAAGGGAGCGCGCACCCGGGCACGAATCGTGGAGGAGGCCGCCGCCCTCATCCATGAGCGCGGGGTGGCGGGCACCACCTTGGAAGACGTCAAGGTGGCGGCGGAAGTCAGCGGCTCTCAGATGTACCACTACTTCCCCGACAAGAACGACCTCGTGCAGGCGGTCATCGACTACCAAGCCGACACCATCGTCAGTCACCAGGGGCACGCGCTCCGCGGCGCGAACGGGGTCGAAGCCTGGCGGAGCATGGTGATCACCGCAGCGAAGCGCACCGAAGCAAAGGGGGGCTGCCCACTTGGCTCGCTCGTCGGTCAGCTCGCCGAGAGTGACCCCGAGGCCCGGGCGCTCATCGCGGCAGGGTTCGATCGGTGGGCAGCCGCCATCGGCGATGCACTCAGATCCCTTGATGCCGACGGGAAACTCCCGTCCGGCATCGACCCGGACGACCTCGCCACTACCCTGCTCGCCACGCTCCAGGGAGGACTTCTACTCTCCCAGGTACTTCGGGATCCGCGTCCGTTCGAAACTGCGGTCGATACCCTCCTCGCCCTTGCCATCGGCAGATGAGCCCAAACCGGGTTCGTTCACAACCATCGCCGAGGACGGCTCTTGGATGATACACGTGCATCCACACGATGCGCTCGCGGACCCGTTGCCGTTCGTGATGCAGGACGCCTCGGCGCGCCCGGTGGGTTTGCTCAGGTCTGGTTTCCGTGAGCTCATTCAGCCGACGCTGACTGCTCGTGCCTCTTGGACGTGGACCGGCCTCGTCAAGACGGACGAAATTTCATGACAGCTCCTCGCGTGGGGAAATATTCCACCTCGACACCACACGTGCCCGCACCCAGAACAGCGATAGCGGCGGATCGTGACCAGCAGCGTCGTGGGCCGCCAGCCCAACGGTTCGTGCGCGAGGCGTCGGGTCAGGCTGGCGCGGGCGACGCCCTCGCAGCCGCAACGCCGGCACCACTGATCGGGCGCCAGGACCCGGCAGGCCAGCACCGCGCGACCGGGCTCCAGACGCTGCCCGGTGACCTCCAGCCTGAGCTCGTCCAGTCGGCAGAACGTGGTCAGGTCAGCGCATGCGAACGCAGCGGTCCAGCAACGTCGAGGTCCTTCAGATCGGCAGCGTGAGAACTACCGATCCTCGACGGACCTCGACCCCCACCCCGTCAGCGACGCGCCCACGACTACACCCTCAACTGCGAGGAGCCCAATTATGAACCGCTACCTTCGCCGCTTCGCTAGAGCCCACAGCAACCCAGCGGCAGCAGCAAGGACTTGGAACCGGGAGGTTCCGCTGCCCCACAATTAGGGAGGGCGCGATGACCGCGCACATCGTGACCCAAGCGGAGCGCACGTGTATGCACAGCGCAGGCCGCGAACCGCGCATCGAATCCCGCAGATCTAGCGGTTTGGCGGGTAGCCGTTCGTAGCGGGAACTAGACTTCGAGAGTCTGTTCGATAGCCAGCGCAGGCTTTGGCATTTGAATTGGGCTCGGTGATGATCGATGGACACAACCGAGGTCGCGGCCGTGATCGGAGCCGCATCAGCACTCGGCGGTGTAGTGCTCAAGATCGCCTACGATTCGCTTCGAGAGCGGACCGAGTCAAAGCGGGCGGACGCGGACCGTTTTCTTGACGAGCGCAAAGCCACTTATGATGCCTTCTGGGATGCCCACAAACAGGTGACGCGGGATGCGGAACGCCTGCGCGAGATTGCTCTAATCGCGCGAGCAGGAAAGGCCGTAAAAGAAGGAGTGTTGGAGAGCTTTCCTCCATCCGGGATGCCACGGCTTGTTGACACGCTCGACGCGCTGCGCAGGATCGCGCACACGAGTGACATCGTGAAGATTGCTGAGCGGATGGTAGCTCTCCACGGATTCAGGGGCGCCTATCGGATGGACGGCCAGGTCCGACACGCGGCCGGGATCTGTAGCCGGTTGCTGTAGCAACCATCTCGAACCCAGGCGAACTTGGCCGGTCGGCAAATAGGCCGAACCCGAGGTCAGGAACCATCCTGGCCACTTGGCCGGTAGCTTCTAAACAGCCGGTCCCGGACAGCCGGCATGAAGGGCCAAGCGAGTACCAAGATCCGGAATTATGCGCGGAAGACGATGCGTGTGCCTACGTCGCGCAAGACGCTTTGGCCAGGTCAGCGCCGTAGTCATCTCAAAGGGAGCAGCGCCCTCCGGAGCCGTGTGCGTATGACCATGCTCTCCGGAAAATCGCTAAGCCGGACCGTGTCGAATCAGCAGCCAGAATTGGATGATCTGTGCGGTTACCCGTTTGGTCGCTTCATCTCGATCATCAGCGCCTAATCGGCAGGGATGCCGCTCACGCTCCGTCGCGGTCCTGGGTCACGACTTGAGGGTGTGAGTCGTGACATGGTGGCGGGGCACTCCTGGTGCTCAGGCCGTGCCAGCGAAGGCAGACCGCTCTAGCCTTTGGGACGTCGCCATCGTGCCACTGCTGGTGTTATTCGGTGGCGGTGCGGGCGCGGTCGAGGGTGCCGGCGGTGGCGCCGACGTACATGTCGAGGGTGATGCGGATGTTGGCGTGCCCGGCCAGGCGGGAGACGTCGGCGGCGTCCATCTTCCAGGTGAACAGGGCGGTGGTGCAGAACACGTGCCGCAGGCTGTGCCAGACCCAGGTGCCGTTGCCGTCGGCGTCGCGCCATCCCGCCGCGAGGTAGGCCGGTGCCAGGACGCGCCGGGCGAAGGTTGGAGGACCGCCAGTGCCTCCCTCGCGGGGAGGCGAAGACCAGCCCCAGGGGGCTGGTACCGGCGTGCTGGGCGGCTTGGGCGGCTTCGATGCGGGCGGCGATCATGTCGGCGAGGGGGCCCATATCCCCTGGGGGTGCGGGTGGGGTAGATGGTGCGCCGCTGTTTGCGGCCCTTGGGCGCTTCGACATACAAGGTGCCGCCGATCTCGATGACCTTGCGGTCCACGGTGACGGTCCGCGCGGCGGGGTTGATCTGGCCGATGGTCAGGGCGGCCAGCTCGCCCCACCGCAGCCCGGTGTAGGCAGCGAAGCAGGCCATCAGCTCATACCCCTGCGCCAGGGCGGCGAGGGCGTCGCCGAGCCGGGCGACATCAGCCGCCGCGGGGATCTCGGCCGGGTCGACATACAGGCCGGCTTCCCCGGCGATGCTGGCCTGCGGCTGTGGTGCGGGCCGGTCGCCGGCCTGCCAGTGCACTTCCTTGAGCCGCGGGTTGGCCAGGTAGCCGCCGGCGAGGCCGGCTGTGACCAGGGCGGAGATGCACCGCCGCAGCCGGGCGCCTTCCTGCGCGGTCGGCGCGGCGTTCACGACGGCCTGCATGTGGCCGGCCTTGATGTCCTGGCACGCCAGCCCGCCGATCACCGGGGCCACGTATCTGCGGCACAGCCGGGCCTGGGTGTCGGCGTGCTTACGCGACCACGGCGCAGCGGCCGGGTGCCGTCCCGGGGACAGGTAGTAGCCGATCAGGTCGGCTCCGGGCAGTTCCAGGCCCGGCGCGTCCGCGGCCAGCCGCGCGGCGACTTTCTCGATCCGGGCGGCGAGGCCGTCCTCGGTCGCCGACTGGCACTGCCGCCGTCTGCCGTTCTCGTACCACACCGCCCGCCAGCGGTCCCCCTCCCCCCGCGCCGGGTACACCGTGATCCCCCCGCCACCTCCACCACCACACGACCTTCGCCGCGGGTGCCCTCACGGACGTCGCCGGTCACGATGGCGGCGCGCTGTGCGGGACGGCGCCCGCGTGGCGTCGCAGGGGTGCGGTTTGCGGGGCCGCCGCGGGCCAGTTGTGGGTTTTTTGTGGTGATCTTGGAACGCGAGAGCGCAGTCTGCGCCATGGCGTATCCCTCTCTTCCTGCATCCTCGCAGGTGAGAGGGCTTGCGATGCCCGGAGAAAATGGTGGTCAGGGGCAGGATCGAACTGCCGACCTTCCGCTTTTCAGGCGGGAAAAAGCACCAGTTGATATGTCGCTGACCTGCAGACAAGCAGTCCTGAGTGGTCTGGAATGGTCCCCAGTGGTGTGGTCGATGGCTCCCATTTAGCCTCCCACGGGAGCTTGAGATCTTTTGTTGTTCGAATCCTCGAATAAGGTATCGCCATGATGCGCCAAGCACTGTGTGCTCTCCTGCTATCCCGGGCCCAGAGCCGGGCAACTAGCAGGAGCAGCAAACCAGGGACGAGCCGCCGAAGGGCTCGGCGTGGCCGCCGATGCCTCGGCCCTGGCGGACGACAGCCAGCGCTTCTAGGAGTTCACTGGCCACGGCTACGTCGGTGGCGGACCATGACATCGGTCTGGGCCAGGAACTGTCTTGCTGGGCTGTTGTCGATAGCCGAGCAGATGCCCCTCGCCGACGTCAAGAACCGGCTCTCAGAGGTCGTAGACCGCCTGGAGCGAGAACATGGCCGCGTGATCATCACCAAGCACGGACATCCTGCCGCCGTGGTCATCAGCGTGGAAGACCTGGAGTCGCTCGAAGAAACACTCGACATCATGGACAGCGCCGGACTGCTCAGCGATATCCGCGAGAGCCTGGCCGAACTCGGCACCGCCGATGAGACCGTGCTGAGCAAGGAAGACGCGCTGCGGCTCATCTCCGGCCGGTGAGCGGGAACGATTTCGCGATCGCCTGGACCACCGCATCGCGCCGGGCGCTGACCAGGCTCCCCGAGAAAGCCGCGACGGCAGTGGTCGAATTCCTGTACGGCTCGCTGGCCGAGAACCCGCACCGTGCCAGCAAGCCGCTGAAGCTCGGCCTTGAGGGACTCCGCAGCGCTCGCCGGGGCGACTACCGAGTGATATACCGCATCGATGACCCCCTTCGGCAAGTCACCGTCGTGACCATCGAACACCGCTCCGACATCTACAGACCGCGCCAATTCTGACCATGCCCGACCTGCGGCCACTTGTGAGTGAGTCTCAGCACGGTCTGGCCCGACTTGATGTCAACACCACCAGACATGACGAGCCCATCTGTGCGGCGTTGGCGGATCAGTCACGATATGCGCGGACCTGCGGTCCGGCCGGTCAAATTGTCGCCCGCCAGGAGCATGGGACCACCTTGAGCTGGGTTTCGCCAGCGGCATGGGACCACTTGTCCGCCAGTTATGGGACCACTGGAAGCCGATCAGCAGTGGTGCGCCGCTGCCGGTTCACTCGCTGCCAGACCGATCAGCGGATCTGGGAAGGCAGCGATGGCGTTCCGGGAGGTTGGGGTGCACGAGATCCGAGAGGTATTGCGGCTGTGGCTGCGGGGCGCGGGAATCCGCTCTGCTGAGCGGCTGGCCGGGCTGGACCGTAAGACCGTCCGCCGTTATGTGGCGGCGGCGCAAGCGTGCGGGCTGGATCAGGCCGGCGGCGAGGGGCAGCTGAGCGATGAGCTGATCGGCGCGGTGGCTGAGCGGGTCCGCCCGCACCGCAGCAGCGGTCACGGCCAGAGCTGGGCGGTGCTGGCGGCCCATCATGAGGAGATCAAAGGCTTCCTGGACCAGGCCCTGACGGTAGTGAAGGCCGGTGAGCTGCTGGCCCGCCGGGGCGTGATGATTACCGAGCGGACGCTGCACTGGTACGCGCTGGAGGTCCTAGGCCACGGGCGCGGCGCCGAGACTACCACGGTGCGCGTCGCTGACGGCGAGCCAGGCGCAGAATGCCAGACCGACTTCGGGAAGATGGGCCTGCTGGAGGACAAGGAAGCCGGGCGGCGGCGGGTGGTGCACGCCCTGATCTTCACCGCCTGCTACAGCCGGCACTGCTATGTCTATCTCAGCTTCCGCCAGGACCTGCCGGCAGTCATCGCCGGCTTCGACGCGGCGTGGGCGTTTTTCGGCGGGGTGTTCAAGGTCGTGATCCCCGAATATGTTCCGCGGAACATATTCGGGGCTTGACCAGCCAAGCGCCAGCTGAGATGCCGTATGTGACGAGCGCCGCCGGGATGAGGTGATCGTATTGAAGATCGAACGTGCTGCCGCACTCTACGCACCGAAGCCGCACCTGGCGCAATACCCGGCGACGCCTCGCAGACCACCAGACCTCAGAATCCCGGATCGTCCCCCGGGCGCTCCGGAGGCTCCCACCCAGCCCCCGATGGCCAAGGCGGCGGCCCAGTAGGCCCCTGGGGAGATTCGGGCGGACCTTGTGGCCCCTGAGGAGATCCGGATGGCGGCCCCTGAGGCCCCAGGGGCCCCTGAGGCCCTGGCGGCCCCTGAGGCCCCGCAGCCGCGGGCCTGTTCGGGAAGATCAGAGAGAGTATCTCCTGGTACATCTGCGTTGGATAAGGCACCGGCTGGACGCGGCTTAGCGCCTGGTCCTGCCCCGCGGACTCGACAATGAACTCGCCGTACCCGAATATGCGGCCGAAGGTGGTCCGATGCAGCCTCATGTCGGTCACCTTCGCGAGCGGCATCATCCCGACGTCCGTGTCAAACAGGCTGGTGATCAGCATCAGCCGATTCTCGGTGACGACGAAGTACCTCCGCCACCAGGTGATGAGCCTCCAGCCCTGCCACAGGAACACCACGCCCCACAGGATCCAGGTCAATGTCACGATCCCGCTATCGGCGGGTGGGGCTGCCTCGGCCACGAAGGCTGCGCCCATTAAACTGAGCAGGATCAAGACCACCGGGCGGATGATCGCCACCGGATGCATCCGTACACTGAGGACCACGTTCTCAGTCGGCATGAGGTACTCGCTGACCACGGAGGGCAAGGCAGGAACGCTGATCATCCGGTCGTACACAGGCTCACAGTAACCCGGCCGTGCGATCTCTAAACAGTCAGCATTTTTCCTGTCCTGACCGCGGCGCTCGCACCGGGGCCGGTACTACACCGACCGGCAGCCATCCTGAGGGCCGGGCCCCGGCGGAAGACGCGGCGGCCGCCTTGGATTGCCACCATGATGGTGGCGAAGTTGTCGTCGTCGGCGGGCCGCTTGCTCCGCGCACGACGCTGCCGCATGGGCGCGCAACATGTGCAGCCCGGTCCCATTAGGCTGCGCACCACCCGCACGCCGCGCAGTGCCGGGCTTGAGGAACATCGAAACGAAAGTTCCGCTAACCGATTCGGTGGGCGCTACGGCCCTTCCCCGTCTCGGCTCAGCCGACCGCGAGCATCCGGGTCAGCGTCCCGGCCTGACCGGTGTAAAAGAAGAAGCTGTACTCCCGGGCGAACTCCGCGCAGTGCTTCACCGACAGGTCCTGCATGAGCGCGCCGACCTGGGCCTTCGCCTTGTACGTATCGTACAGCTTCTCGTACTCGGCCGGGTCCGGGTCGGTGCCGAGCTGCTTGAGTATCTTGTCCCTGGGTTCCCCGCCAACGGCCTTTTTGACGGTCTCCTTCATCCGGGACTCCTCCTCCTGGACGCGGTCGCTGAGAAACTTCTGCACTGTGTCGTCCCACTTCGAGACGCCGTTGACCTGCACCATCGCGTAGAGCCACGGGCCGGAGGTGACGAACTGGATCCAGAACGGCTTGCCCGTGGTCTTGCTGAAGTTCCGCAGGTCCGCCATCGAGTGTGCGGAGTAGCCGCCGGCGTGCCCGATCGACGTCGACGGGTGCGCGTGCACGTCGCCGAAGTTGCCCGCGTGGTTGGTGACCGGGATGTTCATCGACGTCTTCAAGCCCTCTGCTACCTCGCCCAGGGCGAAGGTCCGGGTGGCCCGGTCGCACAGCAGCGGGCCGCCGCGCTCCAGTCCCCTGGCCTCCGCGTCGGTATACAGGCCTAACAGCTGCTTCACGAAGGTCGGCTGCAGCGTGAGCTTGTCCGGCGCCGACGTGTTGCCGCCGTCCAGCTGGACCAGGTAGTCGTCCAGGTTCATCTGCGGTAACCCCTTCTCGTCGAGGTCCCAACCCGGGTTGGGTCGCAAGGTATAGGTACATAAGTATTGCTATATACAACCCTGCCACACCGAACGGCACCAAACCCCGCCAGACCGCCGGGTGCTCCGGGCAATCTCAACCGGGCTCCCTCAGAACGGAACGGTCGCGGTAGGGACCGCCCTTTTGGGCGTGATGCGCCGCCATCCCGCACTTTTATGACGAGCGAGCGCGGCGGCCGGTGCACTGAGCGCGCGATGCCGCCGAGAATGTGCGCCAGACTGTCACAGCGATCCGTGCGTCGAAGAAGGACACCCCGACGCGTGCATGTCAACCGCCGCCTCGCTCGCCGCCATGGCTAGCCCCGATGGGCGGCCCGCTCCGCATCCGGACCTACTACCAGCAGAGACTGCTGGGTAGCGTGCGGTATGGCGCCGCCCAGGAAGCCACGACCGAGCCGGTACGCCGTCGCGCTCGACGTGCCCCGCTCGGACGGCTGGCGCGCCTGGACCGCCGCCGCCGGAGAGTTCGGGGAGCGGCTGGCGGCGCAGGCGACCTGGCCCGTCCTGGCCGCGGGGATCGATACCGAGACGCGGCGCGGGGCGGACTACGTGCGCATCCGCGTCACGCAGACCGTCGAGGCGGCCAACGTTGTCGAGGCGGTCGCGCTCGCGTGGGAGGCGTTCCGGACGGCCGCAGGTGACCCCGGCGCCTGGGACCTTCCCGCCGCGACAGCAGTAGTCCGGCCGGCGAACGGTTTACGTACGCGAACACGCCGTCCCGGGCCGCAGAGCGCCACGGAAGTCAGCTGGAAGCGGCGGGGTTCTGTGCGCGGCTGCCCCAGCGTGAGGATGCGTGGAAGATCGCCGAGATCCTGATCCTCCGCCACCAGCTCCTGGTCCTGCAGCGCCAGTCGGCGGCACGCCTTAAGCTGGCGTGGCCGAACCGCGCGCTGCTCGCGGCCCGGGTCGGCGTGATACCGAAAGCGTCAAGCAGGCCTGCGACGCAGGGAACTTGCTGGACGCTGCACGAGAACTAGACCTTGCGCCGCCAGACGAGCGTCCCGTCGGAAAGCTGGTCGTCACCGGGGAGATCCGGATAGCCGTAAGTCGTCGGCAACCCGCGTCGCTGAATGTTGAACTCAGATCTTCCCTCCTGGTCGTAAACGACCTCCACGCCCGCCGCCGCCTGCGGGAAGAGTTGGACGACCTTGTCGCGGAATGCCGCCAGGCGTTTCTTGCACGGGTTGCAGGGACCAATATTGCACACGAGCACGATGGTGACTGATTCTGGTAGGCCCTGGACTCCCCCTTCGCTCAGCATGTCCCAGACATCCTGCAGAGTGGCGACCTCGCTGTCCGTCTGGGAGAGTTTCGCTTCGTTATACTCGTCGGTGCCTTTGGTGTATTGACTGAGCGGCAAGAAGGTGTCGGTCCCGCCGGAGCCGGACCCGGTGACCCGCGTAGTGTAAGCAATCTGGCCGTTGACGATCACCAAGGCGGAACTGTACAGGCCCTCACCGCACGCGTGAATCTTGACTAACTCAGCGGAGATAGCTGCGTCGTAAGGAGACCCTTCAATACCGACGCTCATGACGGGGCTCCTTGGAATAGCCGCGCATTAGGACTCCTTTAGTGTTATCATCGGGAAAAATCCTGTCAAGACATCCCATCAGCTTCGACTTCAAGCCCGCAGCGAGAGCCGACCTCCCTGGACAAGAGCTTGTCCCGCTCGAAAATAGGACTTCGGGTGTTGACCTGCGGTTCGTCGGTGGCGTCAGGCGGCGTGTGTGTATTCGTTGATGTGTGTCACGAACGCTGAGATGAGCTGGATGTAGGCAGAGTTTCTTGATGCGGTGCTGCGTGAGAGATGAAGGTAGGCCCTTCGGAGTCGCCTTGCGGGAGGCGGCTTCAAACCGTGTGCCGCCCGGATACTCGATTGCGTGGGTTGACCTCCCGTTTATTGGCCGCAGGGCTGGGGCGGTGGTGGTTGGCTGGCTGGGTGCTGCTGAAGATCGTCTATCTGCTCATGCGCTGGTTATTCGGCATGACTGTGCTGGTGTTCCGCGATCAGGCGAGGGATGCCGAGCTGCTGGTCCTCCGGCACGAGAACGCGGTGCTGCGACGGCACACCGACCGGGTGCGGTACCAGCTGGGCGATCGGGCCTGGTTCGCCACGCTGGCACGGTTCATCCCACGCCGGTGCTGGGCCGAAGTCTTTGCCGTGACGCCCGCGACCCTCCTGGCCTGGCATCGCAAACTAGCCGGCAGAAGGTACGACACGAGCAAACGCCGCAAGCCCGGCCGGCCTCCGACGTCACGCAGCATCGCCCGCCTGGCGGCCTGAGGTGGTGTTCGCGTGGTGGCCGGGCGGGTGGCAGGGGTCAGATAAGCCAGGGCACGCTGCCAGGCGGTGACGCCCTTGCCGGTGAGCACGCCGAGCCGGCCAGCACACCACCGCCTCGCAGCAGCCAACCGCGAAGGAAAGCTACATCCGGTTGCAGCGTCACCTGTGTAAGTCTTCCGCGGGGGCCCTCACAGCGTTCATGGCTGAACTAGATGCAGCTCTTGGAAACGGAAGCCAAATCGGCTTCACTGTCGTGCGAGACCCGACACTTAGGCTCCCAGCAGCGGATCAAATTCGCTGATTACACTGCAAAATGCGTGGTCAGGGGCGGGGTCGAACCGCCGACCTTCCGCTTTTCAGGCGGACGCTCATACCAACTGAGCTACCTGACCTCGACCGGGTCACTGGCACCAGCAGGTCCTGGGCGTCCGACCCGAGCGGTCCTGACGGGATTTGAACCCGCGACCTCCACCTTGACAGGGTGGCGAGCACTCCGAGCTGCTCTACAGGACCATGCGCACTGGCGGTTGCCAGCAGTGCCCCCAACGGGATTCGAACCCGTGCCGCCGCCTTGAAAGGGCGGTGTCCTAGGCCACTAGACGATGGGGGCTCGACGGCTTCCGCCGCCGTTAGCCCGTGGCGCCCGCCGTCGGGGACCGACCCAGCATAGGGGACGGACCCCGTTGCCGGCAAAGCGCTACGTCCCAGGGCCGATCTCGCCAGATCGCTTGCGCAGTCTGCGCTTATCCGACACTCTATGCAACTGAAGGACAACTTAATGTCACTGTCCGGGCAAAGTGCTGAAGATCGGCACACAACTCCCGTGACGAGCCACACACCGCATCGCCGAGTCCCAGCGAGAGGCGGACATGAGCAACGACGACGTCGGGCCATCGCGGGGCTCGGTGCGGCCGCCTTCCGACACCACAGGTGACGGGCAAGCCAAGGGCGCCGGGTCCGAACCCGTCTATTGGTCGGTCCTGTTGTCCAGCGGACTCCGGCAGCCGCCGGGGCCGCGCGAGCCCGCTTGCGAGGTCACCCCGAGGCCGCCGCTCCCGGTTCCGGTTCGCGCCAAGGCTGTCACGCGCCGGTTCATGGCGAACGGGCGGCAACTGCGATTGCTGCCTGGCGGGCGTCAGGGTGACCCGGCAGGGCGATTCGACGAGACGGGCCGGTCCGCCGAGTCAGCACCTGGCTTAGCTCGCTCGCCGGTACAGGAGTCCGAGAGCCCATGCCGGCTCCCCCCACTGCTGCCGACCAAGGAGGCCAGAGAAGCCAGGAGGCTCAAGGAGGTGGGGGAGACCAAAGAGGGCGACGAGCGGTACCGGGCTCATAGGTCCCATCCGGCGGGGGAACACTCCGCCTGCCGAGCGGGCCGTCCCGGCGGCCGCGGCTCCTTACCCTGGGAGCCCTCCCCCAGCTGGGAACGAACCGGTGACCGGGCTGCCGACGGCCCGCATAGCAGGAGAGACCAGCGCGACCAGCCAGCCTTAGGCCACAGGCCGGGCCAGCCAGGACAGCACAGGCGGCATGCCAACGGCCAGCGGCCCGCACCGAGGACCATCACGCTCGGTGAATTGCGAGCGCTATGGGCCGCGCAGAACCTGTCGTCCGCCGGCGACCTGGTAGCGCAGGTCGCCATCGCGATCGCGGTCTTTGACCAGACCAGATCCCCATTCCTGACCGCGCTGGCCTATGCGCTGACCTACCTTCCCCCTGTCCTGGGCGGTCGGCTCCTGTCCAGGCTGACCGCTGACCTGCCGCCGCGCAGCGTGATGCTCGCGCTCGACCTGGCCCGGGCCGGCCTCGTGGCGAGCATGGCGCTGGCTGGCCTTCCGGTGGCGGGGCTCTGCATGCTGCTGTTCGCCGTGATGCTGCTCGGCACGCCGTTCTCTGCGGCCAGAGCGGCGCTGCTGCGAAGCTCCTCGCCAGCGGTACGAAGACCCGGCGCCGGCCTGTCGTCCGGAGCGATCAGCTTCCAGACCAGCCAGGCACTTGGGTTCCTGCTCGGCGCGGCGGCGGTAGCTGTCCTGCAGCCCGGCCGTGTGCTGCTGATCGACGCCGCCACGTTCGGCGTCTCCGCGGCGTTCCTGGCCGCCCTGGTACGCCATCGCCCGGCGGGCCGGCGCGCGGCAGGCCAGCATGTCACCGGCCGGCAGATCACCGGTCATGACGCGGACGCGGGTGCCGGAGCAGCATCAGTCAGCGAGATCGACGGGCCCGGTGTAGCCGCCACTTTTCGCAGCAGCCCCATGCTGCGGACCCTGCTGCTGTTCGGCTGGTTGGCCGGCTTCTACGTGGTGCCCGAAGGCCTCGCGGTCCCGTACGCGCACGCGCTGGGCGGCGGGCCGCTGTCCGTGGGCCTGCTGATGGCGGCCATGCCCGCCGGGGCCGTCGCCGGAATCATCACCTTCACGAGGGCGACCAAGCCTGAAGCCGGGACCCAGCTGCTCGGCTGGCTCGCGATGCTGTGCTGCATGCCACTGGCGTTCTGCTCGCTACGGCCGCCGATGTGGGTCCTACTCATCCTGTGGGGCCTGGCCGGCGCCGGAACCGCCTATCAGCTTGTCGTGGCCGCCGCGTTCAGCCAGGCGGTGCGGGATGACGACCGGCCTGCCGCGGCCGGTCCACTCGGCTCGGTCCAGTCCGGGCTGCTGGCCGCGCAGGCACTTGGTTTCGTAGCGGCCGGCGCCCTGGCCCAGCTGATCGGCCCGCAGGCAGCGGTGGCACTTGCCGGGCTACTCGGCCTGACCGCGGCCGCGACTATGGGCAGGATCTGGGACCGTCAGCACGACCGGCTGCTCTGGGCCAGGCGCGCCGGCGCCACCATCGTGCGCGACCGGCCCGCAGCCTGGTAGGCCAGCCCGAATTATCCCGTTCCGCGCCATGCCGACCGGCTCGCGTCGCGGCAGGCCAGCCGAGGGTTATCCGTTTTGGTTCTTCTTGATCACCCTTTCGGCAATGGACGTTGGCTCATCCTCCTCCGGGACCACCACCCACGCGGCCAGGTAAAGCAGCACACCGAAGCCTGCGGTGAAGACCGAGATGAGGGCGAGAACCAGCCGGATCACGTTGGCGTCCACACCGAGATACTCCCCGATGCCTGAGCACACCCCGGCTACGATCCGGCCGTCGCGGGTGCGCATCAGCTTCCTGGTGCCGTTAACGTCACTCATGCAAGCCATCATGCCCGATTGCCGGGCCGGGCTGCCGTGGCCGGGTCCCCCGCGCATACCCTGACGGCGAGGGCATCAAGAGAGGACCAGCCACATGACGCGTAGTGCCGACCTCGCAGGCTCCGACCTGCTCCGCATTGACGACGAGCTGAGCGAAGAGGAGCGGCTGGTCCGCGACACGGTACGGGCCTTTGCTGCCGACCGGATCATGCCGAACATCGCCGACTGGTTCGAGGCAGGCACGCTCCCTCGCGACCTTGTCCCCGAACTCGGCAAAATGGGCTTGCTCGGGATGCACCTGACGGGTTATGGCTGTGCCGGCATGGGGCCGATCGCCTACGGGGTGACCTGCCGTGAGATGGAGGCAGCCGACTCGGGGCTGCGCAGCCTGGTCTCGGTGCAGGGCTCACTGGCGATGTTCCCGATCTGGAAGTACGGGTCGGAAGAGCAGAAGAACGAGTGGCTGCCGAGGATGGCTGCCGGTGAGGCCATCGGCTGTTTCGGGCTGACCGAGCCGGACCATGGCAGCGATCCGGCCAGCATGAAAACCCAGGCAAAATTTAACGGGGGCGACTGGCTACTCAACGGCACCAAGATGTGGATCACCAACGGGTCGATCGCCGACATCGCCGTCGTGTGGGCCCGGACAGACGAGGGGATCCGCGGTTTCCTGGTGCCGCGCGGGGCGCGCGGCTTCACCACCAGGGTCATCCACAAGAAGTTGTCGCTGCGCGCCTCGGTAACCTCAGAACTGCATTTCGACGATGTCCGGCTGCCCGCGGACGCCGTGCTGCCCGGGGTGAAGGGCCTGAAGGGACCGCTGTCCTGCCTGTCCGAGGCCAGGTTCGGCATCGCCTGGGGGGTCACCGGTGCCGCGAGGTCCTGCTTCGAGTCCGCCGCCGAGTACGCGCGGACCAGGGAGCAGTTCGGGCAGATGATCGGCGGGTTCCAGCTCATCCAGGGCAAGCTCGCCTGGATGCTCGCCGACTTGCAGCGAGCCCAGCTTCTCGCGCTGCACCTCGGGCGGCTCAAGGAGGCAGGCAAGATCACGCCGGTGCAGGTCAGCCTCGGCAAGATGGCCAACGTGCGAGCCGCCATCGAGATCGCCCGCCAGGCCAGGACCGTGCTCGGTGCCAACGGGGTGACCCTCGAGTACCCGGTGATCAGGCACGCGAACAACCTGGAGTCCGTGCTCACCTACGAAGGCACCGAGGAGATCCACACGCTCGCCCTGGGCGAGGTGATCACCGGGATCTCCGCCTACCGGTAGCGCATTGATCGTTCACTCGCCCGCGACTCCTCCCCTCGCGGCCTGGTTTCGCGCCCGTCGGCTGTGAATCGCTGCTGATGCCGGTCCGGTGATCCGGTGGGCTATGGGCGGGCCGTCTGCTGGCCGAGCTGCTTGACGAGCGTGTTCACCCAGCTGGTCACCTGCGCCTCATCGCGCCAGTCTCCGGAGTGCTTCTTCGCCATGCTGCTCGCGGGGATACCGCGCGCGTACGGAGTCAGCCTGCCGCCGAATGTCGCATGATCACGCGCGTGACAGAGTTTCATGGCCTTGCGGACCTGCGAAACCGGCGGGATGTCGTGCTGCGCGGCCGAGTCGTCCAGCGGGCCAGAACTGAACAGCCATACCGGGCGCCTGGACAGCTCAGCCGCCCTGTGCTTGACGAACCGGCGGGCCTCGGGGTGCCAGTGAGTCGCGTACAGGGCACCGCCCACGATGACCGCGTCGTAGCCGTCGAGGGAGTGCACCTTGTCGGCAGTACGCACCTCCGCGCTGACGCCCGCGGCTTCCAGCGCTCTGCCGACCATCGCGGCCAGTCCTGCCGTGCCACCACGCTTGCTGCCATAAGCGACGAGGACCTGCATGACGGGCCTCCTTACCGTGTCGTTACGAGCGACAGTGGCAGGATCAGGGGCGGCCTGGCACGGGCCAATGGTCCGCTCAGCCCGGCCGGTAGTCCCGAAGGCGCATCCAGCCAAGCTATAAGCGGCCCGGGGCATCACGCTGCGTAGCCATCTGGAGCCGGGAAAACCCGGGCATCCACCCCTCCCCGGATGCCCGGGTTGGTCACCCGGCGGCCCGTTGCGGCAGCCGCTACACCGGGCAGGACACGCGCCCCTGCCCTAACGACGAATGAGATCGCAGAAATCGACAGCCAGCGACCCGGGCAGCCCCAGATTGCCCAGGCGGCCCAGGCTTCCCGAGCAGGCCGGGCAGCCGGCTTCAGCGTGAGCTCCGGGCCATACGCTGCTTCGGCTACCTCTATTACTGATAGTAACTGAAGCAATACTTGTTAACAGATGCTCCGATTTCCGTCAGGAGAGGGATATATTGCAGCATGCCGCATACGAGGACCTTGAACCCGATCGCGCAAATAGCGGAGGATCAATGGGGTCTGATCACGCGGCGGCAGGCCAGCAGCGCCGGAGTGGCGGCTGCGACTTTGGACCGCCTCACCGCGACTGACGGATCCGTCCTCGAGCGGGTGGCCCATGGCGTCTACCACATTATCGGCGCGCCGCTGCCCGATCACGCAGGCCTGAGAGCAGCCTGGCTCCAGCTGGATCCGGCAACTGTCGCCTGGCGGCGCGGCCCTGAGCAGGGCGTCGTCTCGCACCGGTCGGCGGCGGAGTTGTACGGCCTCGGCCATCTGGCCGCCGACGAGCACGAGTTCACTTTCCCCGCACGGCGTCAGTCCCGGCGCGCCGACATCCGTCTCCACCACCGCAAGCTCGGTGACGGCGACTGGACCACCGCCCGTGGCCTCCTGGTCACCTTACCGGCCCGGATCGCGGACGACCTGCTGGCCGAGCATGAGGACCCAGAGGCGGTTGGCCACGTCATCGCCGATGCCGTCCGGACTGGCCTGGAGTATCCGGGTACCTTCGCGGACGCCCTTGCCAGGCACGCCGCCCGCTTCGGGCTGCGCCGTGGTGACGGCGTGGCACTGCTGCGCTGGCTGCTCGATCTGACCGGCGACACCGATGCGCCGCGCTGGATCATCCAGGCTGAGGCCCGCCCTGAGCTGGGCTGCCGGCTGGCCGGGCCGGAGGCGCGACCGCAGGTGATCCCGTGACCACCGGCGGCATGTATGCGAGCCCTACGGCGTTCCGCCGTGGACTCACCGACAGGCTCCGGGCCGCCGCGGAGTCCGCAGTGTGGGGCCTTCCGCAGCTGCAGCGCCGGATCGCCTACGACCGCCTGCTGGAACGCCTCTACCGTGCCGATGACAGCTGGGTCCTCAGGGGCGCCACGGCCCTGCTGGCCCGCCGCATTGGCGTCCGCGGCACCCGCGATATCGACCTGTTCCGTGACGGCGACCGGGCCGCGGCCGAGCGCGATCTGCGCGATTCCGCCAGGCAGGACATCGGGGACTGGTTCCGTTTCGAGCTCGCGGCAGGCCAGCCGATGCTCGAGCGGCGGCGCGGCGTGCGCATCCCGGTCACCGCCTACATCGGCACCCAGTGGGCGGAGTTTCACATCGATCTTCTCGGCCCGGACGTCCGGATGACCGGCCAGCCCGACGGCGTGCCGCCGCTGGTGCCGCTCGCCATGCCGGGAGTCGAACAGCGCGGATATCGCGCGTACCCGCTCGTCGATCACGTTGCCGACAAGGTCGCGGCCATTTACCAGCGCCATGGCGAGCTGCGCCGGCCCTCCACCCGCTACCGCGACCTGGTGGATCTTGTCGCCATCGTCACCACGGCGGACATCCCGGCCGAACCCCAGATGGCCGCCTTGACCGCCGAGGCAGTTCAGCGCGGGATAACGCTGCCAGCCAGGTTCGGCGTCCCCGACCGCAACCTCTGGCTGCGCGGATATGCAGCGGCTGCCGCGGGCTCGCTGCTTCGCCACGGGCACAGCCTCGATGAGGCACTCGGCATCGTCAGGCCGTTCGCCGATCCGCTACTGGGCGGGACCGCTGCCGGGCGCTGGGACCGGCGGCTGCGGTCCTGGACACGCTGACTGAGCGGTCAGCGGCGCTAGTCGCGGAGAGCCTGACCGCTCCGTTCGCGCGGCGCAACGAACAGCGTCTGCATCGCCCGGCCGCACCGGCCGCTGGTGTCGGAGAGGACCGACTCGGCAAGCCCGGTGCCTTCCGCGCCGATCGAGGTCGCCGACTCAAGCAGTAGCCACTCGCCGGCCGGGTCGCGCGGCAGCACTACGGTCAGGTCGACGTTGAGGTAATGGAACTTCGCCGGATCGAGCGCCGAGCCAATGCCGCTCCCCGAGTCGGCGACCAGCAGGGATCTTGACATCGGCGATGAATCCTCGCCGGGCAGCAGCGGAATGCGGGCTCGCGTCCAGACACTGCCCGCAGCATGCTCCTGGAAGGCGCGGCCGCTGACGAACCGCCATTCGATCGCCGACATGTAGCCCTCCGCATGCGCCCGGCCGAAGTCGGCCTGTGACGGCTCCGCGGCGATGGCCGGCGGAGTGCCCGCCGTCCCGATCGCCGGCACTCCGCCGCCCGGGCGCGCGATCCGCCAGCCGCGAGCGTGCAGGACTTCCTGGCCGTCCGCTTCCATTACGGCTTCAAGGAGCGTGACCCGGCGGCCCGGCCGGACGGTCCGGACCCGGATAGTGATCTTCCCGACCGGGATGGGGCGCATGATGTCGACGGTGACCCGGGCAAGCCGCTGGCCCGCGTCGGCCTCATGCAGCTCGAGCGCGCGTGCGGCCAGCGCGGACGGCGGCCCGCCATGCTGCGCGTGCGGGGTCCACGGCCCCGCGGTCGCCGCCGTGGCCACGAAACTGCCTGCCCCGGACGGCTCATAGAAAACGCTGTGCACGGACGGACGCTACCCGACGATTCGTCCCGAGGGGAGCGCGAGATGCCGGTTCCGGCGCGATAGCGGCTGCTTGCAGCGTCACGCTCGCGAACCTGCGACTGGCTCATGGCCCCATTACCGGACGTATCCGGCGCTGGCTTATGCGTCGTCCTGATAACAGCAGTCCGGGCGGGCGGGGGGTAAGGTCCCCGGAGTCGGTACGCTTCGTCCCGTGGCCGCCGGCTCGCCCGGTGCCGCGGGGCGTTAGCTCAATGGTAGAGCAGCGGACTTTTAATCCGTGGGTTCAGGGTTCGAGCCCCTGGCGCCCCACTCACTCACCCTGACCTGCGGTTTCTTCCCCTTATCAGGGTCCGGCGCCGCAACAGTCCTGGAACGACGACTCGTTCCAATGGACGGTGGGTGACTTAGAGCCCGTCTTGTTCGAGTACACAGAGTGCAGAGCCGCAGCCCAGGCGCAGCCGCCGAGTCGGTCAGGACTGGATGAAGGCCAGCAGGTCGGTATTGATCGTCTCGGCCTCGGTGGTCGGCATGCCGTGCGGGAATCCCTTGTACGTCTTCAGCGTCCCGTCCTGCACGAGCCGGGCGGACAGCGGTCCGGAGCCGGCGTAGGGAACGAGCTGGTCGTCGTCGCTGTGCATCACCAGGACCGGCACCGTGATCTTCTTGAGGTCCTCGGTGAAATCGGTCTGGGAGAAGGCGACGATGCCGTCGTAGTGGGCCTTCGCTCCGCCCATCATTCCCTGGCGCCACCAGTTCTCGATGATCGCTTCGGAGGATTGCGCGCCGGGCCGGTTGAAGCCGTAGAAGGGGCCCGACGGCAGGGCCCGGTAGAACTCGGACCGGTTGGCGGCCAGCTGGGCCTGGAGGTCGTCGAAGAGGCTCTTCGGCAGGCCGCCGGGGTTGGCGTCGGTCTGCACCATGAGCGGCGTCACGGCGCTGATCAGTACTGCTTTCGCCACGCGGCTCTCACCGTGCCGGGCGATGTAGTGCACGACTTCGCCGCCGCCGGCGGAGTGCCCGACATGGACGGCGTGCTGGAGATCGAGATGGGCAGTCAGCGCAGCCAGGTCGTCGGCGTAGTGGTCCATGTCGTGACCGTCGCTGGTCTGCGTGGAGCGTCCGTGCCCGCGCCGGTCATGGGCGATGACGCGGTAGCCGTGCTGTAAGAAGAACAGCATCTGGGTGTCCCAGTCGTCGGCCGAAAGCGGCCAGCCATGGCTGAAGACAATCGGCTGGCCCGATCCCCAGTCCTTATAGAAGATTTCGGTGCCATCGGCCGTCGTGATCGTGCCCATGCGCTGCCTCCGTTGGCCTGTTAACGCCGAAACGTCCGCAATGGCAGCGTAACCATCTTTCCGTTTGCGCATTTCCGTCGTTTAGCGAAGCCGGCTGAGGACTGCCTCGGTCGAAAATTACTCGCGCTCGATCCTGCGCAGCCCGTGCGCGGGGGTCCACCATTCAACGACGAGCATCGTGGCCTTCTCATTGAGGTGCGTGTGCACGACCTCTGCAATGTCAGCGTAAAAGCGGTCGCCATCGGATCCCTCGGTGAGCGGCCCGGCATAGATCGCCCGCCCAGAGATCTTCGCCTCACCCGGCCACTGCGCCTCCGCGCCCTCCACCGGGTCGATCGTGGCGCTGTGCAGTGCGAACCGCGGATCCCGGCCCAGATCCGCACCCTTGCGCGCGTTCGGCATCGAGCCGAAGGCGAGTTCGCCGTCCTCAAAGGCCACCTCGATCCCGGAGATCCGTGGCGACCCGTCGGCTCGCAAGGTGGCAATCGTCTTGTGCCTGTGCCCGTCGAAGAGCCCCCGCACGCGCTGCGCGAACTCCGGTTGCGCGCGCTCGACGTCCGTCCACGCCGTCATGCGCCCAATATCTCACAGGCACGCTGGCCCTCCATCGCCATAAGGACAGGCCTGTCAGCCTGCAAGATACGCCCCGGCCAGGTAATAGATCTTCGCGCCTCGCTCGCCCAGCACCACCTCAGTCCGCAGCTAACAGGGGGACGCGCTGGTTAACGTTAGGCTGGCCGACATGGCCTACGACACCGAGCTCGCTGACCGGATCCGGTTCCTGATCGGCACCGGACCGGGCGTAACCGAGAAGAAGATGTTCGGCGGCCTGGCGTTCCTAGTGCGCGGCAATATGGCGATCAGCGCCAGTGGCCAGGGCGGTGCCTTGATCCGGGTCGACCCCGCCGAAACCGACGCCCTGATCGCGACGGCGAACGCCACCCTGGCGGTGATGGGCGGCCGGACGATGCAGGGGTGGCTGCGCGTAACGTCAGAGGACCTGGAAACCGACGAGCAGCTCACCGAATTGGTCAACCGGGCCGTCGGATACGCCCGGTCGCTTCCGCCCAAGCGCTAACGCGGGAACGCGCGGATCATCCATCTCGGCGCTCGGCAGTTCTCCGGGGGCCGCTCAGCCCGACTCGCTCGCAGCCATCCGCGGCTGAACGGCAGGCCTGTTCGGTTCTCTGGACAGACAAGACGCGCTCTTCGACAGCGGGGCACGTCGCCAGCTACAGGTCCCGGTCTCGATCATCTCCGGCAAAACGGACCGCTAGCTGAAACCCTTCCCAGGCAGCCGAGCTATCCGGACTGTTCGAGAACCCGACGCTGCAACTAGCGCAAGACGCCACGCACTATCCGCGACATGATCAGCCTGAGGTCGTCGCCGATCTTCTCAAGCGGTCGACCTGACCAACTCCCCGCCTGTTGCAGTAGGCGATGACCCAGTCGTCACCTCCTGCCCGCCGCCAGACCCGAAAGAAGCAGGGATGAAAGACAGCGAGATCGACGCCCAGTACTCAACCGGGCTGTCCCGGCACAACATCGAGCAGGCCCTCATCGCCGCCGGCATGGACCTCGATCACCTTCAGCCCGTGGACCTCGGCATGCTCGAGGACTTCCACACCATGGGCCGGGTCGCCACGAGCCGGCTAGCCGACCTCGCCAAGATCACAAGCGAGGACGAAGTGCTCAACGCCGGCAGCGGGATCGGCGGGACGGCCCGTTTCCTCGCCGGCCGGTACGGCTGCAAAGTAACCGCCATCGACCTGACCGAGGAATACTGCGAAACAGCCCGCTGGCTCGACCGGCTCGTCGGGCTAGACGACCGGATCTCCGTCCGTCAAGGGAACGTCACCGATCTGCCGTTTGCCGACGCCACCTTCCAGGCGATCACCAGCCAGCACGTTCAGATGAACGTGCCCGACAAGGGCCGCCTCTACGACGAAGCACGCCGGGTGCTCGTCATCGGGGGCCGGCTCGCCATCTGGGACATCACCGCCGGGACGCCCGGAGAACTCGACTATCCGCTTCCCTGGGCCGATCGGCCCGACCTCAGCCATCTCGCCTCCGCCGACCGGCTGCATGCCGCCGTTGAGTCCGCGGGGTTCGCAGTCGACCACTGGAACGACCTCACCGGCGAGGCGGTCACGCTCATGGAGGCCGTACTTTCGCGCCCCCCGAGCCCGCTGGGGCTGCACGCCTTCGTCGAGGCCTTCACCGAGAAAGCGCAGAACCTCACCCGAGGTCTTGCCAGCGGGCGGCTTCGAGTCATCCAGGGCATCGCGCAAGCGGTCGCCTGAGGCAGGCCTCGGGAAAGCGGCTACGTGGTGCCGGGCAGGACGTCAATGTCAAACTCGTTGCCGCTCAGCGGCACCGAGGCGGCGCCCCTGGCGGTCCGCCGGCACCGAGGTCGGCAGGGCGCCCGTCGCCAGCACCGCCCACGCGCCGGCCGCCGTCGCGGCGAGGACGAGCACCGGGATCGCTGCGATGGCGAGTACCAGGCGCTGCGGGCGTGGCTGACGCATAGCCGGAGGCTACAGCCCGTTGGGGAACGTGACTGTTTCCGGGGCGACCAGCGGGGTGCCCACCTCCAGCTGGATCTGAGCATGCGCGTTCAGCGGGATGTCCCTCGGGTTGCCCTGATAGAGCTTGCCGTCGTAGAGGGCCACCACATGCCCGGTAGCCGGGCCGACCCGGTCTGGCCCGAGCTGATGGCCCCATTCGTCGAAGAAGTCGCCCAGCGTGTAGGTGCGCTGGACCGGGGACTCGATGTGGATGATGCCGTCGGCGGCGTGGGTGTGCAGCCAGTAGAAGCAGGTACCGCCAGCGATGAACGGGCCCTGCGCGGTGGCCTGGGCCTGAGCCCCGGGGATCCCGATGGCTGCAGGTATCTGGCGGGGCGAGCCGTTGACGAAGATGGTCAGGTGAACGTGGATGTGGAAGATCGTCTGCTCGCTGGACTGGCAGCTGATTCCGTCGACGCTCTTACCGGTGGCGGCCGTCGCCGTGCTGGCCAGCGGCGCGGCGGCAGGGACCGGCACGCCTTCGGGACCAGCCGGCCCGGGAGCAGGAGCCGCGCTGAGCGCGCCCAGCGCCGCCACCGACCCCAGCCGGAGCCTAGCCGCTCCCCCGCTCCCGGCAGCCGAACCGGCAGACGCGCCCTTGCCGCCGGTCACCGCCAGGGTGATGGCCACCGCAGCGATGATCACCAGCGCCGCCGCGCCGATTCCGGCCAGCCACCAGGTGCGCCGCCTGCGCCGCGCCTCCATGGCCCGCATCTGGGCGATCTTCGCCCGGGCATCCTGCCGGTTCCTGTTCGCCTTGGACACCAGCACTTATCCTCTCGGCCGCCAGCTCACCTAAAGAAACTACCGCCGCGCCAGCAGCGGCGAGCCCGCCGGCGGCTGCCCGGGCTCCCCCGTCGGGCACAGCGCGTGACGGGGCGTGGCCTGCTGCCCCTTACCGGCCGCGCCGTCACCGGCCGCGGTCGCGGTTCAGCCGGGCATGGGCCTTGCGGTTGCGCCGGTAGAGTCCCACGAACTCGCCGAACAGCTCGTCATAGAGCCCGGCGGCCGCCGGGTCCGGCAGGTAGCTCCGTGCCACCAGGACCCGCTCAGGGACCTGATCGAAGGTCAGCTCGCCGAGAGCCACCGCCGCCAGCATCGCGGCCCCCCTCGCGTTCGCGTTCACCGGGTCGGCCACCTGCTCGATGGTCGCGCCGAGCACGTCGGCGAAGATCTGGCACCACACGTCGGAGCGGGCCCCGCCGCCGATGAACCTGACCGGGTCGAGCCGCCGCTTCGTGAAGCGCTGCACCGCCTGCAGCAGCCACCGCGAGTTCAGCGCCACCCCTTCGAGCACCGCCCGCACGAGCTCGTCACGGCCGGCCGACAGCGACAGATTGTGGAACCCGCCGCGCACGAACCTGTCTTCCACGGGGGTCCGCTCACCGTACAGCCACGGCGTGAAGATCACGCCGCCGCTTCCTGGCGGGGCGGCCGCGGCCATCCTGTCGAACTCCCGGTAGGCGTCCGGCGGCGGGTCGCCGGCGAACAGCACCCGGTCGCGCAGGAACGCCAGCGCCGCGCCCGCGGTTTCCTGCTCGTCGGCGACGAAGTACCGGCCGGGTATCGCGGACGGCAGCGACGCCATGTTCCGCAGCATGTCCGTCTTCTTGAACGGAACGTGACAGGTCAGCCAGGAGGACGTGCCGACGTACAGGTGGGCTTGGAAGTCCCTGGTCGCCCCGGACCCGATCGCCGCCGACTGGAGGTCGGGCGTGCCGGCCACCACCGGGAGGCCAGCCGGAACGCCGAGCGCGGCCGCGGGCCCGGGCAGCAGCGGCCCCACGATGTCCGTCGCGGCCATCAGGTCAGGCAGCCGGGAACGGTCCAGCCCGGCGAGCCGCAGTAGTGCCGGGTCGTAGCGGATCGCACCGGGATCCCTGTTGTCGGTCACCCAGTGCAGCGCTATCGAGTCGTAGGTCGCCGCCGCCCGGCCGGTGAGCCGCAGGTTAAGCCAGTCTTTCGGTTCGAGGAAGAGATGAGCATAACGATAGGTTTCCGGTTCCTCCTGCCTCAGCCACAGGATGTGCGCGATGGGGTCCTTACCGCTGCGCGCCGGGATGCCGCCGGTCTTGCGGATCCACCGCACCAGCTTGTCCACGCCGTAGCCCTGCACCCGGACCGGCCCGCCGGTGATCCGTCGTGCCTGCGGCGCCCCGCGCGAGTCCATCCAGATGATGGCGTCCCGGATCGGGGCGCCGTCCTTGTCCACCGCGACGGTGCCCGACCATTGCGCGGTGCAGCAGACGGCGGCGACCGACTCCGGCGCGGCGACGCCGCGGCTCAGCAGCCGGGACGAAGCCCCGGCGATCAGCGCCCACCAGCCCTCCGGGTCCTGCTCGGCGCCGCCGCCAGGCCGGAGCTCGACCCGGCACGCCTCCTGCTCAGACGCGACGACCTCGCCGCTCACCGAGACCAGCGCCACCTTCAGCGCCGAGGTCCCGAGGTCGATCGCCAGGATGTGGCGCCGCACCGCTACACCTCGAACATCAGGTCAAGGTAGGCGCCGAGCATCCCGCGGACGAGCTCGTCGGGCAGCGCGGCGGCCATGCCGTAGACCGGGGCTATCCCGGTGTGAACGTCCGGGCTGGCCCGGACCTCCGCCAGGGAGGAGGCGAGATCGGCAAGGAACCGGTCGGCCACCCCCGGCAGGGTGTGCCGGAGCGTGATCGCGATATGCACGGCGGCTGGCCGCTGGAGCCCGTTAAGACTCCATCCCCTCCGCCCCATATTCTCCATGACCTGGAACACATCGAGGCCCTCGTCGGCCGCGAACGCGATGACCCACAGCGGATCGCCGAGCACCCGCAGCCCGGGGACGGCCGCGATGCCCGCACGGACCCGCGCGCCGGTCTCCAGGATCCGCCTGGCCGCGTCGAGGTAGCCCCGCTCGCCGATCGACACCAGTGCCGCCCAGCACTCGGCCGACAGCGCGCCGGGCCGGCTGCCGGCGAACGTCGGTGACAGGTACAGGCCGCCCGGCCAGTCGGTGACCGCGTAGAACTGGAACTGCCTGAGTTCCTTGCCCCGGTACAGCACGACCGACGTGCCCTTCGCCGCGTAACCGTATTTGTGCGTGTCCGCCGACATCGAGGTCACGCCGGGCAGCCTGAAGTCGAACGGCGGGATCGGATAGCCCAGGCGCTCGGCCCACGGCACGATGAACCCGCCGAGGCAGGCATCGACGTGACAGCCCGCGCCGCGCTCGGCGGCCAGCGCGGCGAGCTGCGGGATCGGGTCGATCACGCCGTGCGGGAAGCTCGGAGCCGACCCCACCACGACGGCCGTCCGGTCGGTCACGGCATCGGCCGTCGCGGCCAGGTCGGCCGTGAAGTCAGCATCGACGCCGACCCTGACCAGCTCCATGTCGAAGAACTTCGCGGCCTTGTCGAACGCGGCGTGCGCGGTGACCGGCGCGACGATCTGCGGCTCGGCGATGCCGCGGCGCTCCCTCGCGAAGTCCCGGTAGGCCTTCATCGCCAGCAGGATGCTCTCGGTCCCGCCCGAGCTCACCGCGCCGACCACCGGGGCTTCGGGAGCTGCGTGCTCCGCGCCGAGCATGTTCCCGGTCATCGAGACGATCTCCGCCTCGAACTTGGTGGCGCTCGGCCACAGATCCGGGTGCAGCGGGTTGCTCTGCGACTGCGCCGCATACACCCGGTTGAGGAACGCGATGTGCCCAGGATCACCGTGATAGACGGCCCCGGAGGCGAATCCGTCGCGCCAGCGGTGCTCCTCAGCCGCAGCGAGGCGCTCGACAAGCCCGGCGACCTCATCCCTGGGCAGGCCGTCCGCAGGCAGCCTGCGGAACGAGGGAAACGCGCCGCGGTAGGGCTTGAGCTGGGCATCCAGGCTGGCCATGAACTCGCCAGGACCGGTCATCATGGGCTCCTTTGCGCAGCGGCGCCCGCGGTTCGCGCCGGCAGCCTGGTGGCCAGCGCGGCCCCGACCAGCGCGGCTGCCGACAGGGCGCCGAGTGACAGGTACGGATTCCCGATCAGGCCCTGGACGATCAGCACCAGGACGACCCCACCGAGGTTCCCGGCGAGCAGCAGGAATCCTACAGCGGCGCCGGCCCGCTCAGGCCCCGCATGCAGCTCCGACCAGTCAAGCACCACGGGAAGGGCGGCCAGCAGGAAGAACCCTTCCACGAACAGCACGCAGCCGATGACGGCGGCATTGTGCACGGCCGCGATCACGAGGAACGCCAGCACCGACACGCTGACGGCGGTCTGCAGCATGGCCCGGCGCCGGTCCCGGGTCGCGACCGCCTGCGGCAGCACCGCGGCGCCGAGGATCCCGGCCGCCGTCATGATCGCGATCAGATAGCCGGCCGCGCCGCCCCGCCCGAAATGGCCGAGTATCGAATCGAGCCATGTCGCGACCGCGTTGAAGATGCCCATGCCGACGAAAAGCAGGCCGCCGAGCAGCCACATGAACCGGTCGCCACGGAGCCAGCGCAGCGACCCGCCGGCTGACGGGTCACCCGTGAACGCCGCCGGGGTGCGAACGGCGATCAGCACCCAGACGGCCGCGACGACGGCCAGCGCGGCCTGCGACCCGGCCAGCAGCCGGAGCCCGCCGGCATCCAGCAGCGGCCCCCCGGACAGCACCGCCGCGAGCACCCCGGCGAACAGCGCCACGCTGCCGACGGAGATGGCAGCCGTGCGTTCCTCCGGCGGGAAGTACCGCGCGGCGACCTTCGTGATCGAGTTCAGTACCAGCGGCTGGCCGGCCGCGATCACGAACTGCCCGGCGAAGGCCCACCCGTACGAGTCCGGGCCCGCCAGCCGCATCAGCGCGCCGGCGCCGGTGAGGATCGCACCGACCGACAGCGCCCGCCCGAACCTGACGTCGAGCCACCGGCCGGCGGGCAGCGCCAAGACCACGTACATCAGCGGGAAGATCGCGGCGAGGTCGCCGACGGCACCCTCGGAGACGCCCATCGCCCGGTGCGCCTGCGCCGTGATCGGCGCGTACGACAGCCACAGCAGCTGGGTGCACGCGGCCAGCAGGCCGTAGCCGGCCAGGATCGCCCACCGGCTGGTTCGCACTGACGTGACGCTTCGCGTGACCATCCCCCTAGGCTGTCCGTACCCGCCAGGCACCTGGGGCCATCCTTGCTCTTGACCGGCCAGCGCGCCACAGGTGGCTCAGCGCGCGCGGGAGCAGCGGTCGCCTTCGTCGTCCATGACGGGGCTCGGTGGCCTTCAGGATGCTGGCACGGTTAGTTCCTGGCGCCCTGAGGCGGGCAGGACGTGCACCTCAGCGCTGCCCGCCCGGCGGCCGAGTTCGCGCACGACGGGGCGCCGGCCCGCGGGGGCGTCGGCATCGCGGGCCAGCACCAGCTCGGTTGCCTGGTGCTGGCGTGCGAATTCGGCCAGGGCAGCGGCCACGTGCGTCCCCTTCAGCCGGACAAACTCCCCGCCAAGCTGCGACGTCAGCGCCGCATAACCGGCCAGCACCCGCTCCAGCTCGGCCGACGGTGCGCGTTGCAGGACGACTGCCACCCGGAAGTCCCCTGCCAGCTGGGCGGCCAGTGCTGCCGAGCGCCTGATCAGCGACTCCATGCCGGCCCGCGGCGCGGCGCAGGCGAGGATGCCGGGCAGCTGCCCCGAACCGGCGGTGAGGCCGGCCTGCCGGTATCCGGCCAGCCGGTGGTCGGCATGCTCGGCCACCAACTTGAACGCCTGCTCGCGCAGGGCGTCGAGCCTTCCTAGCGCGTAATCCCCCCGCAACGCCTGCTCGATCTCCGCCGCAGGAACGATCTCGCCGCGCCGCACCCGGTCGGCGAGCACCGAAGGCGGTGCGTCCACCAGCTCGACTTCATCGGCCAGCGCGACGACCGCCGCTTCATCCAGCGCGCCGCCGCCATCGCCATCGCCATCGCGCGGGCCGGCGTCGGCCGCGCCATCGCGGCTGTGCAGGCTACCGAGGTGCACTGTGGCGATCACGGTGATGCCGGCCTGAGCGAGCCGCCGTGCGGCGGCGAATCGGCTCTCCCCGCCCGGATCGGTAACCGACAGATCGTCGATACAGACCACTTCGGGCTGCCGGGCCAGGACTGCGTCGGCGTCGAGCTTGGTCCCGTCGCCGATCATCTCCAGGCCGTCGAGCAGCGCGCTCACCCCTTCCCTGCCTCGGCTGTCAACCGCCGCGACCACCACATCCGAGCCGCGCGACCGCCGCCGTCCTGCCTCTTCGAGCATTGCGGTCGTGATGCCGCAGCCAGCCGCGTAACCCAGATAGAGCCGGACGGCACCCCGCGGGCGCCGTGCCGTTGCGGGAGCGCCGTCCTGCCGGTCCCCGCTGCCAGCGTCGCCGCCCCCGGGCGCGGACAGGCCGGCGGTGATGTGCAGGTGGGCGTCGGGCAGCTGGTCTGCCAGCTGCTCGAGCAGGCTGACCCGCCAGCGCTGCAGCTGCCTGGCGGCCGGCGTGGCCACGACCAGGTGCCCCGCACCCGTCTCCCGGACGGCCTGCGCGATCGTCGCGGCCGCATCCCGCCCCTCGCGGACGATGACCCCGGCTCCCGAGTCACCCGCTGCGGACCGGATAGCGGCAGCGCCGTCACCCGCCGCGCGGGCGGGCTGCTTCAGCGCGAGCACCGTGCATTTCGCGCCACTGCGCCTGGCCAGCCGGAGGCCGCGTTGCACCAGCGCATCGGCCAGGGCCGCTCGGCAACGGCCACCAATACGTCCGGCGGCTCCCGGCGCGCGGCGGTGCTGGGCGCGGTCAGCGTCTCCGCCACGATCCGCAGCCCGACCTCGCGCAGCGCGGCGAGGCTCGCCGTCCGGAACAAGCCGCCAAGCGCCTCAGGCACCTGGGCGGCCGGGTAGATGTTGCCGTGCCCTAGCCGCTTGCGCAGCGCTTCGGGCGAGCTGTCAACGAACCTGATGTCATCGGCTTGGCGCAGGGCCGCGTCAGGCACCGTGGCCGCCGGCCGCTCTCCCGTTATCTCGGCAACGGTCGCGGCAGCCCGCTCTGTGTCGGATACGTCGACGGTGCTGATCACGTCGATCCCGGCGTCCCGCAGCGCCGCGATGGCTGCCGCATGCTGGCCGAAATCGTCCACGAGCACGACAGCCGGCTTGCGCGCGAGCACGGCGTCGAGGTCCATCTCCCCCCGGCTGTGTTGGCCCTCGCGGCTGTCTTGCCCCTCGCGGCTGTCCTGGCCCTCGCCGCCCTGGCCCTCGCGGCTGCCCTGCTCCGCACCCCCGCCCCCGGCCCGGCGCGCCGGGACGATCTCAAGCCCGCCGATGGCCTCGGCGGTGCGGGGGCGCCCGCGGGTTTGCACGAAGCCGATCACCACGTCCTCGCCCCTGTCCCGCAGCGCTCGGCCCTCGCGCAGCATCGTGAAAGTCTTGCCGGAACCAGGCGCGGCGCCCAGGTAAAGGTGCAGGGTTCCCCGCGGGACCGGCTCCGGCAGGTCCGGCAGGGCGGCACCGATGCCGTGATCCTCGCGGATGATCTGGCCGCGGGTCGCGTCGTAGGCGTAAAGCTCGGCATAGCGGCCCCAGTTCACCGCTACGTCAAGCTGCCTGGCTGCCTCGTCCTCGCCGTAACTGGTGCGCAAGACGTCGGTGAAGAAGCCAGCAGGCAGGTTGCCGTCGACGCTGCCGCGCAATGCCTGGTAGATCGTGCGCACCAGCGGCGCGCGGTCCAGCGACGCCCTGGCGAAGATCTCCTTGCTGTCCTGGATGCTGGCGCCGGCGAAGACCCTGCCGCCGCCCGACAGCGCCAGCCGCTCGCCGCTGAGATCGGCGAACCCGAGCAGTACCAGTGCGTCGACGAGCGGCAGCAGCTCGTCGACCTCAAGGCCCAGGTTGTCGGCCAGGTCGGGGAGGTCAGCCGCGCCGTCATGCCGGCCGAGCAGGATCTCGGCGAGGCCGGACAGCCCGTCCACGGTGGCTTGCGGCAGCGGCGAATCGCCGAGGGTGCCCGGGCCGCCGGCCGGCCGGGCGGGGGGCGCGGCCGGCGCGCTGTCGCGCTGCGTCATCATCCGGTAAATCTGGTCGACGAGCGCCTCGTAGTCCGGCGTTCGCCTACGACGCGGCCTGGCGAGCGGGTTACGCATGTCTGCCCTGATCCGGCCGGGGTTGGTGCCCAGGACGAGGATCCGGTCGGCGAGCAGGACAGCTTCCTCGATGTTGTGCGTGACCATGACGATGGCTTTGGTCGGGAACCGCTGGCCCTCCCAGAGCTCCAGCAGCTCGCCGCGCAGGTTCTCGGCCGTCAGCACGTCCAGCGCACTGAACGGCTCATCCATGAGCAGCGCCGCAGGCTCCACCACCAGTGCCCGAGCGAACCCGACCCGTTGGCGCATGCCTCCCGACAGCTCTTTGGGATAGGCGGACTCATAGCCGTCCAGGCCCACGATGTCGATCACATGCAGCGCCCGCCTGGATCGCTCAGCCGGCGGAACGCCGCGCGCCTCCAGGCCGATCTCGACGTTCTGCTGCACGGTTAGCCACGGCAGCAGCGCGAAGGTCTGGAACACCATGGTGGTGTCCCGGTTGCAGCCGGTCAGCAGCTTCCCGCGGAACAGCACCTCGCCGTCGGTCGGCGCGATCAGTCCGGCAATGCACCGCAGCAGGGTCGACTTGCCGCTGCCGCTGCGGCCAAGGAGCGCGACGAACTCGCCCTCCTCGACGGCCAGGGTGATCCCGTCGAGCACGGGCACCCAGCGGCCGTCCGGCCCGGAGAACGACTTGCTCAGGGCCTTGACGCTGATCAGCGGGCTGGTCATGCGAGCGTGTATTTCGACTCGGCGATGCTGTACAGCCGTCGCCACAGCAGCGCGTTCAGCCCGGTGACGTAGACGGCCATGACCAGGATGCCCGCGATGATCTCGTGGAAGTTGTTGCGGGCGGTCGCCTCGGCGATGTAGCTGCCGAGGCCGCTGGCCTTGAGCACCTGCCGGTTGTAGATGACAATCTCGGCGACGATGGAGGCGTTCCAGGCGCCGCCAGCCGCGGTGATCGCGCCGGTGACATAGGCGGGGAAGACGGCCGGCAGGATCATCCGCCGCCAGCGCTCCCGGCCGTGCACGCCGAGGTTGTCCATGGCGTCCTTGAGGTCGGACGGGACCGCGCTGGCACCGGCGATCACGTTGAACAGGACATACCACTGGGTGCCCAGGGCCATCAGCAGGATGCTGCCGTAGTTCAGGCTGAGCCCGATGTCCAGGAAGATAACAATTGCGAACGGGAAGATGAAGTTTGCCGGAAAACTCGCGAACACCTGCACGACTGGCTGCAGGTACTGGGCGACCCGCGGATTGAAGCCGATCCAGACGCCGGCCGGCACCCAGATCACCGACGCCGCCGCCACCGCCACGGCTACCCGCAGGAAGGTCAGGAAGCCGAGGCCGAAGGCCTGGCCGAGGACGCCCAGGCCCTGCTGCCCGGCGGCGATATAGGCGAGCATGCTGTACAGGCCGTATCCCAGCACGGCGGCGACCACCGCCGCGAAAGCGAAGTCCGCGGCGCGCCGCCGGGCGGCGTGGCTGACCAGGCTGCGGTCGTCGACACCGGTAACGGCTGCCATCAGCTGGTTGACCGGTCCGGCGATGGCCCGCCTGCCCTGGCCGGCCAGGGCCGGCCAGCTGGATCTCAGCAAGGCACTGAGGACCAGGGACCGGGGCTTCTGGCTGGCCTCCGTCTGCTCGAGGCGGAAGCGCTCCACGTGGGCCACCATGGGCCGCCAGAACACGACGTTGACCACCAGGATCATAATGATCATGGTGACGATGCCCCAGACGACGTGCCCGAGCCGGCCTTGCTCTACGGCTACGCCGACGTAGGAGCCCACTCCGGGCAGGGTGTACCGGTGGCCGCCCACGATGATCAGCTCGGACGCGGTGAGGAAGAACCAGCTGCCGCCGAAGCTCATCATCCCGTTCCATACCAGCCCGATCGCGCCGCCGGGCACGTCGACGGTCCAGAACCGCTTCCACCGCGACAGCCCCATGAGCCTGCTCGCCTCGTCAAGCTCGGCGGACTGGGTGACCAGCGAGTGGTAGAAGGAGAACGTGATGTTCCAGGCCTGGGAGGTGAAGACCGCGAAGATCGCGGCGGCCTCCAGGCCCAGCTGGGAGCCGGGGAACAGAGCGAGGAAGAACGTCACGGTGACGGCGAGGAAGCCTAGCACCGGCACCGACTGCAGGATGTCCAGAGCCGGGATCAGCACCCGCCTGGCACGCCTGCTCCGCGCGGCCGCGTAGGCGTAGCCGAAGCTGAACGCATAGGCGAAGAACAGCGCGATGAACATGCGCAGCAGGCTGCGAGCGGCGTAGTAGGGCAGCCGCGACGGTGACGTATCGATCGTCATGGCCTGGCTTGGATGGAGCGGGACCCGAGCGCTTGCGCCCACCCGGACGACCGCGTAGAGCAGCAGGAAGACGCCCGCGCCGACCACGGCGTCCATCGGCCGGAACTGCAGCCTTCGCAGCGAGTCCCGGCTGGGAAAGGTGGGCGTGACCGCCATGCGATGGCTCCGATCGGCGCAGTAGCCAGGGAATGTGCACCATCATGCAGGTGCCGATGAGCGAATCTCTAGCTACCGGACGCAGGCGATGCCGACTGTTCACCGTGCCTGGCTGGTTGACGGACTTGGGCGGCCCGTAGGCTCTGACTGTGGGCGAGCACCGACAGGAATTTCAGCGTGATCTGGAAGCGATCGAGGCCAAGGTCATCGAACTGTTCGCCATGGTCGCTGAGGACCTGCCCGGAGCGACCGATGCTCTGCTGAGCGGCAGCGACGATGTGATCCAGGCGCTGGCCGAACGCGAGAAGGTCATCGACGCCCTCTACCCGGAGATCGAGAACCTGGTCAACCGGGAGATCGCGCTGCAGGCGCCGGTCGCTTCGGACCTGCGTTTCTTGCTCTCCGTGCTGCGGATCGTGCCCGAACTCGAGCGCTCCCACGACCTGGTCATGGACATCGCCCGTCGGGCCAATCACATCCTTAGCCAGGACCTTTCGCCGCGCAGCCGAGGGCTCGTCGAGGGAATGGGGAACCTCGCATCCGTCATGTGGCGCCAGGCGGCGGACTCCTGGTACCAGCGCGACCGTGCCGCCGCGGTTGCGCTAAGCGAACTTGATAACGAGATGGACGACCTTCACGCCAGCCTGGTAGCCGAACTTGCCTCAGGACAGATGGCCATACCGGTGACAATGGAGATGACGCTGGTGGCGCGTTTCTACGAGCGTCTTGGTGCCCATGCCGTCAACATCGCCCGCCGGGTGATCTACCTTGCCGGATCCCTGCCCCCGCAGTAGCTGTGACCGTTATGGAGCGTCGCCGGACAGAACTGGCTGATGCCCTTGCCTCATTTGCCGCGTGCGGCCTGGTGAGTCCCGGGGACGACCACGACGGGGCAGGCCGCGTGGTGGGTGACCTGGCTGCTCGTCGAGCCCAGCAGGAGCCTGGCGAACCCCCCGCTGCCGCGGGACCCTACGACGAGGAGGTCGGCGTCACGCGAGGCCTTGATGAGTTCTTCCGCGACCTCTCCGGTGGCCACGCTCAGGGTGATCTCAGGCACCGTCCCATCGATTTCACTGGCGGCACTATCCACGAATTTCTGGAGTGCCTGCTGCGCGTGTTCCGGTTTGAAGCTGTTTCCGGGGTGCACCCCCCAGTAGATCCCGGTGACCGGGCGAACTGGGCCCGGCTCAACCGTCATGACTTCCAGCGGCAGATGGTGCTGCACGGCCTCGTGCATCGCCCAGCCAAGGGCACGGCGAGAATTGTCTGAGCCGTCCACCCCGACGATTATTCCGGGCATCTCTGCTCCTCAGGTTCCCGATCTGTTCCGATTCATCCTGATGACCGCGTGACCTGGCAACGGCCTGGCTGGGAGCGGTCGCCGACCCCGCGGGTCATGGCCAGCCCTTGCGCGGCCAGCCTGACCGTCGCCCGGCTCAGCCCATCCGGCCGGTGACGTAGGCCCTGGTGCGGCTGTCTGTCGGGTCCTGGAAGATCTGCTCCGTCTGGCCGTACTCGACGAGCACCCCCGTGCGGGTATCGCTTTCCTCGTTGCGGAGCACGGAGAAGAAGGCGGTTCGGTCGCTGACCCGGGTGGCCTGCTGCATGTTGTGCGTGACGATGACGATGGTGTACCGCGACTTGATGTCGCGCATCAGGTCCTCGATGGCGCCCGTCGCGATCGGGTCGAGCGCCGAGCAGGGCTCGTCCATGAGGACCACGTCCGGCTCGACGGCGAGCGTGCGGGCGATGCACAGCCGCTGGGCCTGCCCGCCGGACAGGCCCAGGGCCGACGCCTTCAGCCGGTCCTTCACCTCGTCCCACAGCGCGGCCTGGCGCAGCGAGGCCTCGACGATCTCGTCCAGCTTGCCGCGGTTATGCTCGCCGTTGATCCGCGGCCCGTAGGCGACGTTGTCGTAGATCGACTTAGGGAACGGGTTCGGCTTCTGGAAGACCATGCCGATACGGCGGCGTACGGCCGTCGCGGAGACGTCCTTGCCGTACAGCGGCACCCCGTGGTAACGCACGTCACCTTCGACGCGAGCGCCAGGCACCAGGTCGTTCATGCGGTTCAGCGTGCGCAGCACCGTCGTCTTGCCGCACCCGGACGGGCCGATGAACGCCGTGATCTCATGCTGGTGCACCGACAGCGAGACATCTGTGACGGCCCGGAACGCACTGTAGTAAATCGAGACGTTCTTCACATAGAAGACAGGCGCGTCCGGCTCTGGCCCCGGCTCCGGCTGCCCCTGCCCCTGCTGCTGGGCCACTGGCGCGGGCGGCTGAGTGGCGACGATGTCCTGATCAGGCTTTTCCATCACATTCCTAGCGCAGGTATTTGGTGAACCGTGCGGTTATGAACCGGGCAGCTATCATCAGGATAAATGCGATCGCGATGAGCGTTAGCGCCGCGCCCCAGCCGCGGGCCTGCGCGCCGACATACGGCGAGTTCGCGTTCGAGAAGATCTGCGCGGGCAGCGCGGTGTTGGCACCGCTGAACACGTTCTTGTTTACCAAGGTGGTCCCCAGCCCGATGGTGAACAGCAGCGGCGCCGTCTCGCCCGCGGCCCGGGCCACGGCGAGCAGCGCGCCGCTGACGATCCCGCCCAGCGCCGTCGGCAGCACCACCGTCATCGTTACCCGGGCCTTGGTGGCACCCAGGGCATAACTCGCCTCACGCAGCGGGTCCGGCACCAGCCTCAGCATCTCATCGGTGGAGCGGATCACGATCGGCAGCATCAGGCAGCCGAGGGCGAAGGCGCCGGCCAGGCCTGAGTAGCCGAAGTGCAGCACCCAGATCGTAAAGATGAACAGCCCCATGATGATGGAGGGCACGCCCGTCATCACGTCGGCCATGAACCCGATGAGCCGCGCCAGCGTCTTGTTGCCGCCGTACTCGTTGAGGTAGACCGCGCCCAGGATGCCGAGCGGCACGGCCAGGACCGTGGCGAGGGCCGTGATCTCGACAGTGCCGACCACCGCCGGCCCGATTCCGCCCTGGTTCGCGGGCTCCACCTGCACCGGGATCGAGCCGGTCAGGAAGGACCAGCTGATGACCGAGGCGCCCTTGGCGATGACCGTGAACAGCACGAAACCCAGCGGGATGATCACGAGCACGAACGCGAGCCACATCAGCGCTGTCGCGAAGCGGTTCGCGGTGCGCCGCAAGCCTGTCGGCTCGCTCAGGTCGGGCTTGCGGTGCTCGGCGGTGACAGCCATCAGGCCCCCCTATGCCGTCGGGCGGATCGCTCCACGACCCCGCGGGCAATGACGTTAATGATGATCGTGAAGGCGAACAGGAGCACGCCGAGCCCCATCAGCGCGGCGCGGTCCAGGCCGGTGGCCTCGCCGAACTCGTTCGCGATGACCGCGGGCATGTCGTAGCCGGGCGCGAACAGGTGCGACGTGATCGTGGGCGACGAGCCGATCACCAGCGCCGCCGCGATCGTCTCGCCCATCGCCCGGCCCAGCCCGAGCAGCACCGCCCCGACGATGCCGCCCTGACTATGCGGCCAGACGGCGCCGCGGATCATCTCCAGCCGGGTGGCGCCCAGCGCGTAGGCGCCCTCCCGGTCGATCGTCGGCACCGTCGCGATGACCTCGCGCGACAGCGAGGTCACGATCGGAGTGATCATGAAGGCCAGGATGATGCCGCAGGTGAAGAACGAGGCCCCGCTGGTGGGCGGCCCGAACAGGGAGCCCAGCACCGGGACGCTAGTGACGCCCGATCCTACCGAGCTGTAATAATGCTGGATCCATGGCGCGAACACCAGGATCCCCCACAGGCCCCAGACCACGGACGGGACCACCGCCAGCAGGTCGATCACGTACACGATCGGGCGCGCCCACCGGTATGGCACGACTTCGGTCAGCAGCAGGGCGATGCCCACGCTGACCGGGACCGCCATCACGAGCGCGATCACGGCCGTGACGGCGGTGCCGTAAATGAAGGGCAGCGCGCCGAATTGGTTGGCCGAGGGGTTCCAGGTTTTCGAGAAGATCTTCAGGCCCTCGGTGCTGAACCAGGACGAGGCCTGCTGGGTGGTCGAGATAGCGATGAGGGCCAGGATCACCAGCACCAGCAGGCCGGACGCGAGCGCGATGGCCTGGAAGGTGCGGTCGCCGAGCGGCCGCCGCTCGGACAAGGCCTGGGCGGATCCGGCCGTCCCGGCCGGATCCGCCTTCGTCACGGTGCTCACGGCGGCGAGCCGATCTGATCCGTGTGCATCACGCTGCTCACGATGACTAGCCGGAGATCTTACTGAGCTGCGCCGTGGCCTGCTGGTCGATGCTGGCGGGCAGCGGCGCGTAGTTCAGGGTGGGAAGCAGTTTCTGGCCGGCTCCGAGCAGGTAGCCGATGTAGGCCTTGAGCATGCTCGCGTTGTTCGTGCTCGACTGAGCCTGGTAGACGAGGTCCCACGACTGATAGGTGATCGGGTACGAGGCGGCGCCGGGCGCCCAGATCGCGCTGAAGGTCAGATTGGGCTTGACGGTGACCTGGCCGGCGGCGGCGGTGGCCGACGCCACTGAAGGCGCGACATAGTCGCCGGCCTGGTTCTTGACCGAAGCGAAGGTCAGCCCGGAGGCCTTGGCATCGGCGTAGTCCACGTACCCGATGGCCCCTGGGGTGGACTTGACGATCTGCGCCACCCCGCCGTTGCCGTTACCTCCTCGGCTGGTGGCGGGCCAGTTGATCGTCGAATTGGTGCCGAGCGTCCATGCGCTGCCTGCGCCCTTCACCAGGAACTCGGAGAAGTTGGCGGTGGTACCCGAGGAGTCCGAGCGGCGGGCGATGGTGACCGCGGTGCTGGGCAAGGTGACACCGGGGTTATCCGCCTTGATCGCCGAGTTGTTCCACGTCTTGATCTTGCCTTCGAAGATCTGCGCGATGACCGGCGCCGATAGCTTCAGGTTGCTGACGCCTGACAGGTTATAGGAGAGCGTGATCGGGCCGATCACGACGGGGAAGTAGAGCACCGTCTTGCCCTTGAAGTTCGCGGTCTCGTCGGCGGGGATCGGCGAGTCCGAGCCTGCGAAGTTCACGGTCCCCGAGGCCAGGTCCGTGCGCCCCTTGCCGGAGCCGCCGCCGGAGTAGTTGACCGTCACGCTGGGCTGGACCGACTTGAAGGCCTGGATGGCCGACTGCTGGAAGGTGAGCTGGAACGTCGATCCGCTCCCGTTCAGCGTGCCCGAGAGCTTGCCGGAGCTGCTCGACGAGGATGAGCTGCTGCCACTCGGCGATGAGCTGCTGCTGCCCGACGAACCGCAGGCGGCAAGCGACAAGCCCATCGCGACGAGGGCGACACCCGCCGTCGTGACCCCATGGATGCGCACACGTTGCATATCAGATGCTCCTCTTTTCGTTACCCGCCGAGCATGGCCACAAGGCTTTCCTCGGTGGTGTGAAGCCGGTTCTCGGCTAGATCGGGGACGATGCTAGCGCCCGATTCGAACAGGCCGTCAGTGACCTCAGGTCCTCCGGTGATTCCGGTGTAATGCCGCGGATCCACCGTAGGGTTGGGATCGTTAAATGCAGGCAAACAACACGTGAACTTCACCTTGCGCCTGCCGGTGCTGTTGATGATGGCGGCGTTAGCCCCCGATAGGGCTAGACCCGAATCCGCGATTAGGACGGTGACAAGGCTGGGCTTAGCTGGGCTGGGCGATGCCGGCGCGATCTAAATCGCCCTTTGCCAGCCGCCGGAGCCTGATCGCGTTCAATAGCGAGCGGACAGTGTATAGGCGCCTGGGCTGCTCACGGTCAGGCTGGTCCATTGACCGTGAGCGGCCACGGCGGCGTTGCCCGTGCTGCGCAGCAGCCATGACCAGTGCACCCGCACGACGGTGGTACCGGCCTGGCGCATCCGCAAGGTGATCTGGCCTGGGGTGGTGCTGATGACGGTCGCGGGCGGGCTGGCGAGCGGCAGGGCGCCCGCTACCCGGTACAGCCGCCAGAAGGCGTCCCGCCATACCGGGATGAGCCAGGGCTGGCCGGACCGCACGATGGCGGCCTCCGCCACCGCGGCGAAGTCGGGGCTCGCGGCTGAGATGGCGACGTACCGCACCGCGTTGTCACGCAGCCAGCCGTAATACGCCGCAGGGGTCAGCGTGCCTGCGTAGAACAGCGGGTTCCTGGCGATGTCGGCCTGCCGCTCCCACCCCCGTGCCAGCGGCACCGTCGCCGCAAGTTCCTGCGACTCCCAGTGCCCGTACTGCGGCACCGCCTCCACCCGCGCCGTCTGCGCGTCCAGGGCTCGCAGCTCGGCCGCCAGCGCCGCGGTCTGCGGTGCATACGGCGGCGCGTTGCCGTGCGCGAAATCGCTGACCGGCTGGGCGACCTGCCAGGTCGCGGCCGCGATCAGCGCTCCGGCCAGCAGCCAGCGGCACCGGACGCTGGCCATCCCGGCCAGCAGCGGGCCGACCAGCAGCAGGCCCAGCCGCTCGACATTGGAACCGACCGGCGTCGGCACCGCCCACACGATGATCACGCCGACGGCGTACACGATGGCGCCGATCCGCACCAGGCGCCAGCGGCGCGGCAGCAGGACCACCACGCCCGCCGCGGCCAGCAGCGCGGGCAACCCGTTCTTCATGCTGATGGGCTGCGCCCCGCCGTCGGACAGCAGCACCGCCAGGCCCAGCGGAAGCCCCGCCGCCACCCCGATGACCAGGCCACCGCGCCAGCGGCCGATGATCAGCAACGCGGCGGCGGGCACACCGAGGAACAGGCCGGCCACCGGGCTGAGCATCGAGGTCAGCGCGGCCAGGCCCGCGACGGCGGCCCACCTGGGCCAGCCTCGCGGCCAGTCACCGTCGGCGAAGACGACACAGCCCAGCGCAGCGGCCAGGCCGAGGACGAAGGTGGCCCGGCCGGCGGTCAGCTCCGTCAGCATGGCCACCGCCGCCCACAGCGCGGCCGCCCGCGGCCTGGGCACCCGGTGCCGCACCAGCAGCAGTGAAAGCAAGCCCGCGGATCCCGCCGCCGCGACGGCCATCGCCTGCCGGGTGCCGGCCACGCTGAGCAGGTACGGCGCCAGCAGCGAATAGCTCGCCGGATAGATACCGCCATACCAGCTGAAGAGATACGCCGAACCCGGATAGCGGCTCGCCCAGCCCGCCCGGGCGATCTGCGCGGACAGGTCGGTGCCGATCCGCGGGAAGACGGTCAGCCAGACGATCGCCCCGGCGGCGGTCGCCAGGACGCCGAGGACGACCGCGTGCCGGGCGAGCCCGGCCGAAGACCGCCACCAGTCCCCTGCCCAGTGCAGCCGCAACGAGGCAGGCAGGCGCGAGCGCGGCCGCTCACGGCAGGCTTGTTCCGCGGGCCGCTCGAGGTCGACGCCGCGCATCGGGCGCATGACAACCAGTTTTCCCGATGCCGCTCTCCCAGGTAGCCGTACGCACCGGAGAGCCGACCGGCACACCACGGGAGCCCGGCCGCCGAGCCTGCCAGAGCCCGGCCCGCCCGAGGCTGCCAGAGCCCGGCCGCCCAAGCATGCCGGAGCCGGGCCACCGGCCCGCGGTAGGTAGCGTGGCTGGTGTGACCTTGAGAATCATCGGCCGTCCCGGTTATCAGCCTGCGGCCGGCATCCTGCCAGCGGCGGCACCGTGACCACGGACCCGTACGCGAGCGCCGCCGACCTGGTCGGACGCTCGGCGGCTGCCTACGCGTCCAGCGTGCCGGACCGCCCGGCGGACGACGGCTTCTTCGGCCCTGGCAGCGTCGCCTGGCGGGTGAGCACCGACCTGGCGTCGCCGCTGGCCGGCCTGCGGTCACTGCTGATGCAGGCGCTGCATCCGCTGGCGATGGCTGGAGTCGACCAGCACAGCGACTGGCGCCGGGATCCGGTCGGCAGGCTGGCCGCCACCTCCGCGTACGTCGCGACGGTCAGCTTCGGCGAACGGGCGGCCGCGCAGCAGGCCGCGGCCCGGGTGCGCCGGATCCATGAGCACGTCAAGGGTGTCGACACGGTGACTGGCCGCCCCTATGCGGCCGGCGATCCCGCGCTGCTGCTGTGGGTGCACTCGGCCCTGGTCGATTCCGCCATCGTTGCCTCGCGCCTGTTCGGGACGCCGCTATCACCGGAGGATGGCGATCGCTACGTGGCTGAGATGGCCGTCGCGGCCGAGCTTGTCGGCGTGCCCCGCGCGATGGTCCCCGCCAGCCTCGCCGAGCTTGACCAGTACGTCAGCTCGGTCCGGACGGACCTGCGTTGCACGCAGGCGGCGGCGGAATCGATGACCTACTTGCTCGATCCGCCCGGCCTTGACTCCGGCATCGCGGAGATCTGGCAGGACATCAGGGACGGCGCGATCGCCGCCTTGCCGGCCTGGGCGCGGGAAATGTACGGCTACGTCGCGCCGGATGATCTGACGCCGGACCGCCGGACCGAGATCCGGCAGGCACTCGGCATTCTCGATGCGGTATTTCTCGGTGAGCCAGGCGTGCTTGAGGCCCGCCAGCGGATCACCGTGCGGATGCGGACGGCGCGGCTCGCGTGAGGCGGCTTCCGGTCAAGCGGCTGGCCGCCGCAGCGGTCGCCGGAGGCACCATTACGGCCGTGCTCCTGGTGCGGCGCCGGATCGGGCGGCTGCGATTTGACCGTGGCCTGGCGGCGCTCCAGCTCGCCGGGCGCGGCGCGGCGCGCTACGCGGGCAGCGCGCCCCGGCTGTTCGCGGCCGCCGGGCAGCACCGGGAACAGCTGCGCAACGATCTCGCCCTAGAGACCGCCGAAGACGTAGCCAACACGCTGGGGGCGATGAAGGGCGTGCTGATGAAGCTCGGCCAGATGGCCAGCTACATCGACGACGGATTGTCGCCGGGTGTCCGTCGCACGATGAGCCGCCTGCAGGACAGTGTCCCGCCGATGAGCGCTGAGCTTGCGGCGCAGGTAGTAACGGAGGAGCTTGGCCTGCCGCCAGAGCGGGCCTTCGCCCGCTGGGACCCGGAGCCGATCGCGGCCGCTTCGATCGGCCAGGTGCACCGCGCGATCACGCTGGATGGCCGCGCCGTCGCGGTGAAGGTGCAGTACCCGGGGATCGCCGAGACCATGGCGGCTGACCTCCGCAATGTCGCGCTGCTGCGCCGGATGCTGCGCGTCACCGCGCCCAGCCAGGATGTCGACGGGCTGATCGCCGAGCTCAGGGACCGGGTCCTCGAAGAACTCGACTACTGCAGGGAAGCCGACAACCAGCGCCTGCTGGCGGCCTACTACGAGGGTCATCCGACGATTCGCATTCCCGCGATCATCGGCGAGCTGTCGGCGCGGCGGGTGGTGACCAGCGAACTGGTCGACGGGGCCCGCTTCGCCGAGCTTGCCAGCTGGTCACAGGAGGAACGGGATCTGGCCGCCGAGACGATCTACCGGTTCGTCTTCAGGAGCCTGTACGACGTGCACGCTTTCAACGGCGATCCGCACCCTGGCAACTACCTGTTCCACGGCGGCGGGAAGGTCACCTTCCTCGACTTCGGCCTGGTCAAGCACTTCACTTCGGCCGAGCTGCAGCCTCTCATGCAGATGGCCCGCCAGCTGTGCGTCCGCAATGACCCCGAGGAGTTCCGCCGGAACATGGAGCTGGCCGGCTTCCTGCGCCCCGAAGCACCGCTGAGCACCGAGACGGTCGTCGAGCACATGGCGGTGTTCTACGACACGATCCGCGAGCCCGGTCCGCTGACCATTACCGGCGACTACGCGTCCGCGGTCGTGCGCCGGTTCTTCGACATCCGCAGCCCGGTGGCCGGGTATGTGAGCATCCCACGGTCGTATGTCATCCTCCAGCGCATCAACCTGGGCCTGTTCGCCGTGCTCGGCCAGCTGTCCGCCACCGCCAACTGGCGCGCCATCGCCGAGGAGATCTGGCCGTTCGTCCAGGGCCCGGCGTCCACCCCGATCGGCGAGGCCGAAGCCGCCTGGCGCGAACGGCGCGCGTTGACACAAGGCACTCGGCCTGAGCGGTAGCAGCACTACGGCCGTCGGCCTCGTTCCATCCATTTTGAACTTGGCCATGGTGATCCCGGCACAGCTGCCCACGGGACTGCCCGGTAGGGGGCATACTGGAGATGATGAAACCGGCCCGCGCCGCAACCCGGCGTTACCTGCCAGGAAGTCCCTTCAACACACCCGCCGTAGTGCGGCCAGTCAAGCAGTTCGCGCTGCACGACCAGGTGACGCACGACAGTTACGGCCTGGGCGTGGTCATCGGTGTCGAGGATGACACCGCCGTGCTCGTCGATTTCGGCTCTCAGCAGGAGCGGATCCCGGCACCGTACCCGAAGATGACCAAGCTCTGAACAGTTGCGGCAGGCCGTCCGGCCGCGGCCGCATCGCCCGAGAGTACACGGCTGCCCGGTACGCCAGTGCCGGGCAGGCTGGGTACGGCGACCGGCGCGCCAGGCTGGCCGCCCGCGGCAAGTCGCCCGGCTGCGCCGGGGGTGCCGCTGGCCGGGTAGTACCGGCCGCACCGCAGTACCGGCCGCACCGCAGTACCGGCGGCACTGATAATCTTCACCGGTAGCACTGATAGTCTTCGTAACGCACGGCAGCGTTCGCAGCTGCCAACTCCCGCGGGCGAGAAGCCCGCGCGGTCGCTTGTGTGAGCAGTCCGCTTCTCGGTGAGCCCCAGTTTGCCGCTGTCGTCGACGTCTCCAGCATGACGCGGCCCCTGAACCACAGATGGAGCTCATCCATGCCCCAGTATTCCGGCCGCCGCCGCGCGCCTTCGCACCGGCACCGCGGCCCGGCCCGCACGCCGGGCCGGGTCTCCGCGCCGCGCAAGGACCCGCGCGAAGATCAGCGTTCCGATCTGGACCGCGCGCTGACCGCCGCAGCTGCCGCGCCAGCGCCGGCCGCCACCTCTTTCCGCGAGCTTGGCCTGCCCGCCAGGCTCACCGACGCGCTGACCGCCGGCGGAATGGTCGCCCCATTCGCCATTCAGGCCAGCGCCATACCGGACGCGCTGGCGGGCCGGGACATCCTCGGCCGCGCGCAGACCGGGTCGGGCAAGACGCTCGCCTTCGGCCTGCCGATGCTGGCCAGGCTGGCCGCCGCAGCGGGGCCCCGGCGCCAGATGGCACCCCGCGGACTCGTGCTGGTCCCGACCAGAGAACTCGCGGTGCAGGTCGCAGGGGCTCTGGCGCCCCTCGGCCAGCGGCTCGGAGTGAGCGTCATGACGGTATATGGCGGCGTCGCGATCAGCCGGCAGATCGACCGGCTACGCCGCGGTATTGACATCGTCGTCGCCACCCCTGGCCGCCTGATCGACCTGATCGACCGGACCGCCTGCACGCTCGGCGACATTGAGATCACCGTCATCGATGAGGCCGACCACATGGCTGACCTCGGCTTCCTGCCAGCTGTGACGCGCATTCTCGACGCCACCCCGGCCGGCGGCCAGCGGATGCTGTTCTCCGCGACGCTGGACCGCGGCGTCGACCGGCTGGTGACCGGCTACCTGAGCGACCCCGCACTGCACGCCGTCGCCTCCGACATCGTGCCCAATGACGTGGACCACCAGGTCTTCGTGCTGCCCGCGCAGGACAAGGTGACCATTGCCGCGGAGATCGGCCGCCGGCCCGGCCGGACCCTGTTCTTCGTCCGCACTAAGCACGGCGCGGACCGGCTCGCCAAGCAGCTGACCCGGGCGGGCGTCGACGCGGCAGCCATCCACGGCAACCTGAACCAGAACCAGCGTCAGCGCGCGCTCACCGCGTTCACGGCGGGGCATCCTCGCGTCCTTGTCGCGACCGATGTGGCCGCCCGCGGCATCCACGTCGACGACATCGGGCTTGTCGTGCATTTCGATCCGCCCAACGACCACAAGGACTACCTGCACCGCTCGGGCCGCACCGCTCGCGCGGGCGCAAGCGGTACCGTCGTGGCCCTCGTCGAGCCTGCCCAGGTCCGTGAAGTCGGACGGCTGCACCAGGCGGCCGGCGTCACCCCCACCAGCCACCAGGTCCAGCCGGGCCACGATGCTGTCCGGGATGTCGCGAGTTCAGGCACTCCCATTCCGGCCGCGGCAAGCCGGCCGCCGCAGGCACCCGGCGCAGGCACCCGTCCGGCTGCCCGGCGCCCCGGGGGCCGTGGCCCCGACGGCGGCGCAGACGGCGGGCGCCCGCGCCGCTCAGCCAACGGCCAGAGCACCAGTCAGCTGCGGCACGGAGATCTTGGCCAAGGCGGCAAGGGCAAGCAGGTGCGACACGACGAACTCAGCCCGGGCGGCCGGCGGCGCGGGCCGCGCCCGGCCGGAACCCGCCGCGGCGCGGCAGCCGCCGCCAGCTAGCCGCGTCACGTCCTGGCGTCCACCGTGTCGAGGAACGTGACGATCGTCTCCGCGACCGTGCCGGCGGCTCGCCGGGGCAGGTGGTGGCCAGGGCCGTCGATCAGCTGCAGGCCTGCGTCGGGCAGTGCTTCGGCAAGCCGCCGGGCAGTCTCAGCGGGAACCAGCGTGTCCTGCGGATCGGCGAGCAGCAGCACCGGGGCCTTGACCGACGGCAACACCGCGATCAGCTCGTCGAGTTCACCCACCAGAGCCCGCTGCTCGGCGAGAAAGGTCCGCCACAGCGGCCCGTTATCGCTGCTCGCGTTTCCCCAGATATGCCAGTTGACATGCTCGTCCGGGCCGAGCGGGTGACCGCGGAGCCGCGCGATCCTGGCCAGCCTCGCGCGGGCGATCCACGGCGTCAGCCGCCACGCGACCAGCGCGCACACCGGCCCCGCTGCCGGGGCAGCGAGCAGCCTGTCCCAGCCGCTAACACAGCCAGGGCCGATGCTCGCCAGCAGGACCAGCGCCTCGACCCGCTCCGGCGCGAGGCTAGCGGCCGACAGCGCCACCCCGCCGCCATAGGAGTGCCCGACCAGCACCGCCTGGCCGATCCCGCGCGAGTCCAGCTCGTCAAGCACGGCGCGCGCGTTGGCGGCGAACCCGGCGGCGGCCAGGCGGCTGGAACCGTATCCGGGCCGGTCCGCCGCGATGGCGGGCATCCGGGCCGGGAGCCTGGCCAGCACCTGCTGCCAGTCCGCGCCTGAACCGGGCTGCCCGTGCAGGAACACCAGCTGATGGGAGCGCACGCGCCCAGGCTATTGCGGCCTTCGCAGCAACCGCGCCGCTGTAGCAGCCGCGCCGCAGCGGCGCCGCAGCAGCCCCGCTCGGCAGGAATCCGCCAGGCAGCCAGCGCCCCGCTGGCCGCCGGCTGCCTGGCTACTGCCTGTTGCCTGGCTACCGCTGGTTGCCTGGCGCTACCAGCCGACCGGTCTCGGATCGTCGCTCAGCGCGATCAGATCCTGCACGGTCGCCGCGTCCTCAGCGGAGGACCCTGGGCCGGTTCCTGCCCGCTCGGCCGGCAGGACGCGCGGCTCGGCGATCTCGGCGAGCGTCTGCAGGTAAGCGGCTTCATAACCGGCGGCCATGAGGTCGGTGGTGAAGTTGGCCTCGACGTGCTTGCGGCAGATGCCTGGGTCAAGACGCCGGGCCGCGCTGATGGCAGCGGGCAGCTCCTCGGGACGGTCGACGATGACGCCGGTCTGCCCGGGCACGATGAGCTCAGGCACGGCGCCGCGGCGCAGCGCGACCACGGGAGTACCGCAGGCCATGGCCTCGATGACGACCAGGCCGAATGGCTCCTCCCAGCGGATCGGGAAGAGCAGGCAGGCGGCCCGGGACAGCAGATCCCGCTTCGCGGCCGCGTCGGCGACCCCGAAAAGGGTGGTGTCCGGGCCGAGCCTTGGCTCGATCTCCCGCGCGAAGTAGGCGAGCTCGGGCGGTTCTGTGCACTTGCCCGCCAGCACGATCGGCAGGCCGGCGGCGCGGGCCGCTTCGATGGCGAGGTGCGGTGCCTTGTCCGGGCAGAACCGGCCGAGAAAAAACGCGAAATCGTCCTTATCGGTCCGGAACGGGAATGTATCCGCGCGGATCGCATTGTGCACCGTCGCCGCCCATGGCAGCTTCGGTGCCGTGGCGCGCTGGGCATCTGAGATGGCGACGAACCGGACAGTCTGGCCGAGCGCCTGATAATAGTCGCCCGGGTCACCGGACGCCGGACCGTGGACCGTCACGACGGTCGGGGTCTGCCGCCGGCGGGCAAGCAGCGGTCCGGCCAGCGTGTGGTCGTGCACCACATCGACATCGAGCCCCTCGAGCAGCCGTGCGACCTGAGCCGCGTGCATGACTTCGGGCAGCGGCTCGCCGAGCCGGTCCGCCGGACCGACGTCGTAGCTGGCGAGAAATCGCTGCGCACGGGTTCCGTGCTGGCCCGCGCCGACCAAGGTCACCTGATGACCCCGGCCCACTAGCGCGTCGACCAGGTCGGCCACTACCGCCTCGACACCGCCGTATGCCATCGGCGGGACGTCGAAGTAGGGAGGGGCGATCATCGCTATATGCAGCCGCTGGGGGGTGGCGGCCACCTCTGGCGTTCGGAAGAGCGTCGAGGTTGGCACGCTCACTAGATGCCTCCTTATCGGTGTCGATGGCGATGCGGCTGCTGGCATCCGGTTCGCTCGGCCGGGCGGGCGCCAGTTATCCACAGGCACCCGCGGGGCTTCGCGCCCGCCGTCAAGCCCGGCGACACGGTCTGAGCGGGCAGGCACCCGGTTTCCACCGGACAGCGTGCGCCTCCTCGCCGGCCAGACTGGCCACCCGCCGGACCCGGTCGATATCGCGACGGGAATGACGGAACCCGCCGCCTTCCGGGCCGGACGAAGTAACCGCATCGCTCTCGTCCAGGCCGCGCATATTCGCCTGTCACGCCGCGATCATTCCCGCGAATTACCCGACCGAATACAGCAGGACGTCCTGTTCCTCTGCCGGAAACGGAAATACGCCCGAAAGTTAAAGAGAAACTACATCTGTGTCAATATGTTGGTGGCCTTCTTGGTCAGGTGCGGCGGAGTGCCCGCGGTCAGCGGCCGCCGCGGCTTGCGGATCAGCTCGATGCCGCGGGGCAGCCCGCCGAGGTTCCAGGCTCCCTCTCGCGCGTCCAGGGTGAGAGCGGCGCCGGCCAGGTGCAGCCGCGCGATCCGTAGCGGCAGGTAGCGTTCCGGGACGGCCGGCGCGCACCACACCCGGCCGAACGGGATCCATGGGTCGAAACGCAGCAAGGTGCGCAGCAGGTACAGCGGGGCCGCGGCGGCCCAGGCCTGCGGTGAGCAGGCCGTCGGATAGGGCACCGGCTCGCCGAACTCGGTGCGGTCGAAACCGCAAAACAGCTCGGGCAGCCGGCCGCCAAAGCTCTCGCCGGCGTCGAAGACGGCCATAGCGACCTGCTGGGCGGCGTCCACGGCGCCGTACCGCATCAGGCCGGCCGCGAGGATGGCGTTGTCGTGCGGCCAGACCGAGCCATTGTGGTAGCTCATCGGGTTGTAACGGCTCATCGTCTCGGCGAGCGTGCGCACCCCGAACCCGGTGAACATGTCCGGCCCGAGCAGCCGGCCGACGACGGCAGCGGCCTTGTCCTCGTCGACCACCCCGGTCCACAGGCAGTGCCCCATGTTCGACGCGAGAGCGTCAACAGGCCGCTTGTCCCGGTCCAGCGCGAGCGCGTAATACCCGCGATCGGGCAGCCAGAACGCGTCGTTGAAGCGGCGCTTGAGTGCCGCGGCCGCCTCGGTCCAGTGCCCGGCCACGTCCTCCTCCCCGGCCTCCCTGGCGAAGTGCGCCCTGGCCACATATGCGGCATAGACGTAGCCCTGCACCTCAGCCAGCGCGATGGGCGGCTCGGCGAGGGCACCGCCGGCGAAGCTGATCGCGTCGAAAGAGTCCTTCCAGCCCTGGTTGGCCAGGCCGCGGTCGGTGGCCCGCTGATACTCGACGAACCCGTCGCCGTCGGAATCGCCAAACTGCTCGATCCAGGCCAGCGCCCGGTCAGCGTGCGGCAGCAACGCATCAACCTCGCCGCGGGCCAGCCCCCAGCGCCGCAGCTCGCCGAGCAGCATGACGAACAGCGGCGTGGCATCGCTGCTGCCGTAATAGACGTCCCGGCCGCCGAGGGCATATCCGCCGTCCAGCCCGGAGCGCACCTCGTGCAGGATCCGGCCGGGCTCCTCCTCGCTCAGCGGATCGACTTTGCTGCCTTGCAGCCGGGCCAGGGTGTGCAAGGTGCCCAGCGCCAGGCTCGGGTCGAGCGGCAGCAGCATCCAGCTGGTGAGCAGCGCGTCACGGCCGAAAAGCGTCATGAACCACGGCGCGCCCGCCGCGACCACGCTACGGTCCGGCCGGTCCCCGTCGAAGATCCGCAGCGCCCCGAGGTCCTCGGCACTGACGGCGAGCATCGCGTTGAGCCGCGCATCCGGCGTGCTGACGGCCGGAGTCGCCTGCCGCCACTCCGCCAGGCGGGCGGCCGGACCGCTCGCCTCGACCGGCTGCCCGGGCCGGTACCTGGGCGGCACGTCGACTCCGTCGAGCGCGGGAAGCACCTGCACGGTGGCCGTCCACTCACTGCGGGGCGGCAGGACCGGGCGCCAGATCAGCTGCTGGCTGGTCACGGTGGGACCGGCGGTACCTGCCACGGTGACCGCACGTGACTCGGTGCCCTGCCGGTAGATCAGCCGCAGCGCGCCATTGTCGGTGACCCGCTCGGTCGCCTCGCGGACGCGGACCCGGTCCTCCTTGACCTCGAAAAGGCCAGCGAAATCAGCTTCGACGGTCAGGCTGAGGATCACCCCGGCGTTCTCCCCGCCAAGGTTGCGCAGCGTGATCTCCTCCATCATGCCGTTGCCCACGTAGCGGCGCCGGACGACGAGAAGCGTGCTGTCGGCGGCACCGGACCGGGGCGGGCGCCGGGCGATGAAGATGCCGGTATAGCGATTCGGGCAATTCACGGTAAGGGGGTCGAGCCGCTCGCCGTCGATCTCCACCTCAAACCGGCTCAGGAACCTGGTATCCCGGAAGAACAGCCCCCGTTCCGCCCCCGGGCCGATGTCACCGCCGGTGTCGCAGATGCAGAACGTGACGCCTTCGACCAGCGTCATCGTCCCGTCGGCGGCCCGCGAGTGCGGACTGCCGCTATACGCCCAGCCTTCGGTCACGCTGCCCCGGCCTCCTATGTCAAAGTGCCCCCGGCGTCATTATCGCTGGCTGCGCGCTCCTCGATGGCAGCGGCGCGGCGGCCAGGAGGTCGAGCCTGGCGTGGACCCTGGCGCCAGGGCGCGCTGCCGCCCCTTGCCGGGCCGGCCGCCCTCGCACCCCGGGCCGACCGGCCACCTGGCATACTCGTGCCCTCGGCTTCAGGTTGATCAAGCAGGGGGAACCATCGTGGTGCCGCTGGCCGCCCGCGCAGTGGCCGCCGTGGTCGGCGGGCTGATCGTCCTGGTGACCGCGGGCAGCGTCATCGGCACGCTGATCGTTCCCCGGCCATCGGGAAGCCGGCTGACCAACATGGTCGACGTAGCCGTAAATTGGACATTCCAGCTAGTCGCGAGCCTGATCCGGGACTACGCCCGGCGGGACAGGATGCTGGCCGCTCAGGCGGCCGCGATCCTGATCTGCCAGCTGATCGCCTGGCTGGCGTTCTTCTTCGTCGGATACGCGCTGTTGCTGTGGCCGTTCGTCGCCGGCGGGATTACCAGCGCATTCACCGCGGCGGGGCCGGGCCTGTGGCAGATCGGCAGCGATGTCGCCAGGGGCGCCCCGGAGCGGACGATCATCGACTTCGCGTCGCTCACCGGGATCGTCACCGTCACCCTGCAGATCGCCTACCTGCCGACCCTCTACTCGGAGTTCAATCGCCGCGAGACTGACATCGCGCTGCTCAACGCCCGGGCCGGCGTCCCCTCGTGGGGACCGGAACTGCTGGCCCGGACCCATTACGCGCTGGGCTCGGGGGTGTCGACCATCGATACCCTGCCCGACCTTTACGCGGAATGGGAGCGCTGGGCGGCCGACGTAGCGGAGAGCCACACCACCTACATCCCGCTCGTGCGGTTCCGGTCGCCCCGGGCCTTGTCATCGTGGGTCACCGCGCTGCTCGCCGTCCTGGACTCCGCCGCCCTGATCCTCTCGCTGTCCCCGCAGAAGGCGCCTACGGTGCCCGCGCGGCTCTGCCTGCGCAGCGGTTTCCTGTGCTTCAGGGACGTCTCGCGGGCCCTGGGCATTGACGTCCCGGACAAGCCCGACGCGTCGCTGGGAATCAGCATCAGCTACCAGGAATTCCTCGACGCCGTCGGGCGGCTGCACGAAGTTGACTTCCCGATCGAGCGGAAGCCAGCCGAGGCGTGGCCGGATTTTGTGGGCTGGCGGGTCAACTATGAGCAGGCCGCCTACGCGCTCGCCTACGCCACCGACGCCGTTCCTGCGCTCTGGTCCGGCCCCCGCCGGCATATGACGAAGGTCATCCCGCCGATCCGCCCGCCGAAGTAGCCGGCTCACGTAGCCGGCCGAGGCGGCCCGCCCATGTAGCCGGCCGAGGCAGGCGGCCCACATGGCCGGCCGAGGCAGGCGGCCCACATGGCCGGCCGAGGCAGCCGGGCCCGGGTAGCCGGCCGAGGCAGCCGGCCGCCTCCCGGCGTCACGGCCCACGTCGGCAGCGGCGGAACTCGCGCTCGCGGTTGGCCGTCAGGCCTGGCCGTTCTCGTCGGCTACGGCAATCGCGAAGCCGAGGGCCTTGAACAGGTTGCCGCCGGCCGAGACGACCTTGGCCGTGCCGACCACCGGGGCGACGGCAATCATGATGCCCTGCAGGTCCTCAGCGGTGATCCCGGTGTCGGCCGCGGCCCCGGCGTTGGCGAGATAGGACGCGGGCGGCGCGTCAACGGCGATCAGGGCGCTGAGCCTGGCGAGCATCATGTCGCGCGAGCCCAGGTAGCCGTGGTCGGCGGAGGCGGCCGTCATATCGGTAAGGGTGTCGAGCACCGGAGTCTCTGCAGGCATGGACTTCTCCTTGGCTACTGCGGAACGCGCCACCGGCGCTTCCGGATACGGACGAGGCCGAGGCCGCGTGCACGCGATTCCCCCCCGGTAGCCGCGTGCACGCGCCTCGACCCGCAGTACATCCGGTCCGTGGCGGCAGGGACATCACCCAGCCCGGGTGATGTCCCTGGCTGCCAGGAACCGGCTCAGCTCGGCGGCGGTCGGCGCGGTGGCCGGGCCGCGCCTGGTGACCGACAGCGCGGCAGCCGCGTTCGCGGTGCGCGCGGCGCCGGCTTCGCTGCTGCCGTGCGCAAGCGCGGCGATAAATGTACCGGTGTGCGCGTCACCCGCGCCGCTGGTGTCGATCGCGTCGACAGCGAACCCTGGTACCCGGAGCGGATCCGCGCCCGCGCGGCCGAGCAGGCAGCCGTCCTTGCCCGTCCGCACCAGGACGCCCAGCGGCCGGCCAGGCTGGCCAGGCCGGGCCCGCCACGCCAGGCCGGCCTCCGCTGCTGGGCCCGGGCCACGAGTGCGCTCAGCGCCGCCGCCGGGTCCGGGCGGCCGGTCAGCGCGGCGGCCTCCCTGCCGTTGCACGTCAGCCAGTCCGCCCGGTCAAGGACCTGGTCTGCCGCCGCGGCCGGGATGCTTGCCACGAGCGGGCCCGGATCGAAGAACACCACGGTGGCGTCACCGAGCCGGGCCAGCCAGCTAAGCAGGGCACGCCGGCCGCCCGGGTGGACGAGCCCGTACCCGGACAGGTAGACGGCGTCTGACCGGCCGGCCTGAACCTCCGCGAGATCCGCGCTGGTCAATGTCGCCTCGGCGCCAGGACTCGTGACGAACGTCCGCTCGCCGTCGGCCTCGACGATGCTGACGACGAACCCGGTGTCGACACCCGCCTTCGGCTGCTGCACCACCTCGATGCCCGCGGCGTCCAGGGCAGCGCGGGCCAGCGCGGCGAACGGCCCGCAGCCGTGCGCTCCTGCGTAACCGACCGGCAGGCCCTGCCTGGCCGCTGCGACCATCACGTTGAAGCCGCCGCCCGGCGTCATCCGGGCGCCGCTGGCCAGTACGTCCCCGCCGCGTTCAGGCAGCGAAGGAACGTCGAGCACGAGGTCCACGACGACGTTGCCCAGATGCAGCAGCCGGCCGAAGGGACCCGTCAAGGATCCGGCCCTGACGCCGCTATCGCGCCGGCCCGCACCAGCAGCAGATCCCGCGCAAGATCATCGAGACCAAGGCCATTAACGCTGGCGATGGTGGCCCGGGCGCTCGCCGGAAAGGCGCCCGCGCCGTGGCACGCGCCGCCGATGGCGCCGGCCATGGCGGCGATGGTGTCGCAGTCGCCGCCGAGCGAGGCAGCGATCCGGCAGGCCAGCCACGGATCATCGGGGGCCGCCGCGACCACAGCGAACGCGGCAGGCACCGATTCCTGGGTCGCGAGGCTGGTCCCGACCAGGTGGTAGACCTTGTCGATGACCTCGGCCGCGCCGAGCCCGGCCACCAGGCCCGTCGCCCACCCGATGCGCGACGCTACATCCGCGGCAGCCACCCAGTACCCCCGGCCCGCGGCCCGCTCCGCGGCGGCGATGGCCAGCCGGATGGCGTCGGGCACGGTGGCACCCGCAACGCCCGCGCTGACGGCGGCGGCGACGGCTGCCGCTCCGGCCAGGGCGACGCTCGTATTGTGGGTTGCGCTGCTGGCCGCCACCACCATGTCCACCAGGACGCCGAGATCCGCGCAGGGCGTGGCGATGCCGACCGGCGTGATCCGCATCGCGGCACCGTTGGTGGTTCCGTGCCGGCCGGACTGCTCGATGTCTGCTCCGGCCAGCAGCGCGCTGATCGCCTGCCTCGTCGACGGGCCCAGCAGGTCGCATGATCCCCGGGCGCGCATCGACTCCTCCCATGCCAGCAGCCGCGTCGCGATCTCGGCGGGGTCGGGGCGGCCGCCGCGGGCGATGATGACGCGCGCGACAAGCACCGCCTGCTCGGTGTCGTCGGTGACACTCCCGGCCGGCAGCCCCGCCGCGAGCGGATGGCCTGCCGGAGCGTTCTCGAAGGTGGCGATCAGCCCGCCGTACCTCGCCACGATCCGGGCCCTGGGCAGCGATTGCGTCGGCATCCCGAGCGCGTCGCCGATGGCGAGCCCGTACAGGGCCCCGGCAGCGCGGCCGCCGGCCTGCATCACCCGGATGCGCCAGGGCGTGCCGCAGCGCGCAGCACGTCGGCCACGCTGACCACCTCGATCAGCGGAGCGTAGAGCCGCATGATGTCCAGTGCCTGGGCATGGGACTCATCGGTGACGCCGGCACAGGCGTCGCCGGCGACCTGGACAGCCACGCCGTCGTCGGCGGCCGCCACCGCGGTGGACAGCACGCAGCAGTCGGTGGACACGCCGGCCAGGACGAGCCGGCCACCGGCGCCGACCTGTTCGGAAAGGCCGGCCTTCCATTTGCTGAACGTGGTGGCGTCCAGGGTCGGCCCGGGCTCGCCGGAGAAATCGTCCACCAGCTCATAGATCCGGGCCGCGGGCGGCTGCAGCGCGAACGGCCACAGTTCGTAGTAGCGCTGCCAGGCTCCGGCGGGTACCTCAGGAGCGACGAACCTGGTGAAGGTGACCCGCGGCCGGAACGCGCTGACAAGCTCGGCGACGTTCGCGACGATCTCGGCAAACCGCGGGGCGAACCAGGCGCTGCCGGCCTCCCCGAATACCCGCTGCATGTCGATGACGCCAAGCCACGGCGCCTGCCACCCCTCAGCCACAGCTTCGTCTCAGCTCCCGCCGCGCCTAGGCCGCCGCCGGCTCGAGCACCGGCGCCGCTTCCTGGGCCCGGATCACCGAGCGGCTGAACGCCCAGGTCGCGAAGAACCCGATCACGAGCGCCACCAGCACGCCCAGGTTGGCGTATTCCCAGGCGCCGCTCTTCCCGCCAAGCCCGAACGGCTTGAGCAGATAGCCCTGCCAGGTAAGCCAGCCCGCGTTGCCATTGGTGACCAGGCCCCAGCCCAGGACGGTGCTGATGACGATGACCCCGAGCGGAACCGCCCGGACGTCGCCGTAGCGGCCGGACGGCGCGTAGAGCTCAGGCTCGGCGTAATCGCGGCGCCGCAGCATGATGTCGGCCAGCATGATCCCGCACCAGGCGGCGATCGGTACGCCCAGCGTGATCAGGAAGCCCTCGAACTGGACGATGAAGTTCTTGGCCACGAACACTACATATATGGTTCCGGCGACCATGATCGTGCCGTCGATGAGCGCGGCGACGAAACGCGGCGCAGGCAGGCCCACGGTCAGCAGCGCCAGGCCGGACGAGTAGATGTCCAGCACCGCGCCGCCCACCAGGCCGAGCACGGCCACGATCGCGAACGGCACCAGGAACCAGGTGGGCAGCAAGGTGGTCAGCGCCCCGATCGGATCGGTGCCGATGGCGCTGCTCAGGCTGGCCGATGAGCCGGCCAGCAGCAGGCCGAAGACGAACAGGAAGACCGGTGCGACTGACGAGCCGAACGTCGTCCAGCCGATCACCCCCGCGCCTGACGACCTTCTTGGCAGGTAACGCGAGTAGTCAGCGGCCGCGTTGACCCAGCCGAGGCCGAAGCCGGTCATCATGAACACCAGTGCGCCGATGATCTTCTCCGCCGAGCCTGCCGGGATGGCCGCCACGACGTGCCAGTGGATCTTGTCGGCGGCCAGCACGATGAACATCACGGTCAGCACCCCAGTCACCACCGTGATGACGGCCTGCATGCGCATGATCAGGTCGAAGCCGATGACGCCACCGCCGACGGTCAGCGCGGTCACGACCATCAGCGCGATGACCTTGGTTGCGGTGCCGCCGCCCCAGCCGAGGCGGGCGAATACCGTCGCCGTGGCCAGCGTCGCGAGGATGATCAGCACGGTCTCCCAGCCGACGGTAAGCAGCCATGAGATCGCTGACGGCAACTTGTTGCCCCGGACCCCGAATGCCGCGCGGCCTGCCACCATCGTCGGCACCGACCCGCGCTTCCCCGCGACCGCGATGAACCCGCACAGCAGGAACGACACGATGATGCCGGCCAGCCCGACGACGAGCGCCTGCCAGAAGGAGATGCCGAAGTCGAGCACGAATGCGCCGTAGCTGAGGCCGAGGACCGAGACGTTGGCGGCGAACCATGGCCAGAACAGGTCCCGCGGGTGGCCTTTACGCTCCGCGTCGCTGATGACATTGATCCCGTTGACCTCGATCTGCAGCGGGTGCAGATCCGCCCGACCGGAGGACGCGGTGTCCTCCGCGCCGCGACCGTCAGCCATCGCCAGCTCTCCCTCATGCAGGTAACCGCGGCGCGCCAGGACGGCTGACCGCGCGCGCCTGGCGTGCCTAGCCCGTGAGTCCCAGGCTACGGCTCAGCCACCAGATGTCCGGCGGCGGCGTACGGCCTGGGGCGGAACCGGCCTGGGGCGGAACCGGCCTGGGGCGGAACCGGCCTGGGGCGGAACCGGCCTGGGGCGGAACCGGCCAGGAGGCTAGCGCCCATAGGAGAGGATGTCGGCCCCGCGGCTCGTTCCGGACCCGACGCCGATCGTGCCGGATGCCCACATCCATTTGGTGGCGGGGACGTGCGTCAGCGCGGTCACCGAGGCGGTGCTGCCTGAACCGGCAGGCACGGCTGCGCTCGTCCACCTCCCGTTCAGGTAATGCACGAGGTAGCCGGTCCCGGCCGGGCGCTCGGCGTAGAGCCATAGTCCCCCGTGGCCGTCTCCGGCGATAGGCCCCGCGAGAGCGCCCGTGGACGGCGGGCCGGATACCAGGCTCCAGCGGAGCCCGTTCCAGTGCACCAGGACCACCGGCCCGCGTGAACTCCCGGCGGCGGCGTAGATGGTCCCCCACACGCTGGTCGCGGACACGGCCAGCATCTGCTCAGGCAAGATCGTGTGCCCGGCAGGCAGCAGCCTGGCGGGCAGCGGGACCACCCGCCAACTGCGGCCGTCGTAGTGCAGTGACACCCAGCCGCCGCGGGCGACGTCGTACGCCCACGCCCAGATATTCGCCCTCGACGAGGCGCTGACCAGCCGCGCGGTGCCGCCGCCCCCCAGCGTCACGGTCAGCGGCGTGCGCCGCCACGCAGTGCCGTTGTAGTGATACGCGGTCTCCCGCTTCCTTGCCCGGCTATAGGCGAACGCCCACACGTCCCTGCGCCCGCTCGTCGCTACCCCGTCGATCTCGATCCTGGCGGGCGAGCCGAAGCTGACCCTGGACCAGGCGCGACCGTTCCAGTGATCCACCGCCGCCTCGCCGGCGATGGCTACCCAGACGTTGGCGGCCGACGATGCCGCCACGCTGGCCGCCGACGACCCCCGCGCGCCTGGGCGCGATATCGCCCGCCAGCGGCTGCCGTCCCACCGGTATACGACCGGGGTGCTGCTGCCGGACATGCCCGTCGCCCACGCATCGTCGCGGCCAGTGGCCACAACATCGTTCAGTCCCGCGCTGGCCGCACGGACGGCCATGAAGACCCGCCATTGCGGCGGACCCGCCTTCGGCGCCGATGGTAAGCCGGCCGTCAGTAACACCACGGCCAGAACAGCGCAGCCAAGCATGACGCACCATCGAACGACTGCCACGTTCGCCCCCCCAGCGGAAAGTGGACCTGTTCATGATGCGTGATCCGGCAGCCGTCTTCCAGCACCGGAGAGGGCTGCGCCGGCGCGCCGGCACTGCCCTCGGCCGGCGACTGTCCGGGCGGCACCGGCACCGGGACGAGGGCACCGGGCGCGGGCCGGCCCGGCCAGCTGGAACCTGGCCGGGCCGACTGGGACGGGACTTAGCTGGCCGGGACGAGGACTGGCTCCAGGGCCGGGCTGGTGACCTCGGCGGCCACCGGCCGGCTGCGCCGCGGCAGGGCGAAGATGGCGGCGACGGCGGCGACCAGTGCCACGGCGGCGGCCACCCGGATGCCCATCGCCATGGCGTCGACGAAGGCACTGTGCGCCGCGGTCAGCAGTTCGCTGCCGGTCGGGCCGCCGGCATGCGCGGCGATGGCGTCGGCCGCGGCGACCGAGCTGGTCGCCTGGTGGACGACCGCGCCGGGCGCGTGCGCCGTGGCGAGGGTGCTGCCCAGCCGAGACCGGTAGACGGCGGCGGCCAGGCTGCCCACGATGGCAACGCCGAGGGCCCCGCCGACCTCCCTGATCGTGTCGTTGATCGCGCTTCCGGCACCGGCCTGGTGCGCGGGGACCGTGCTCATGATGGTGGTGCTGGCGGGTGCCATGACCAGCCCCATTCCGGCGCCCATGATCGCGATGGCGATGGCGATCGGCAGGTAGGCGGTGTGCACGCCCGCCGTGGACAGGTCGAGCAGGCCCAGGCCCATCATCGCCATGCCGGCCGGGATGATCACGCGGGTGCCGAGGCGCTTGGCCAGGATCGGGGAGACCGGCGAGGCGGCGCCCATGGCGATGGCGAACGGCAGCGCGCGCACTCCGGCCGCCAGCGGGCTGTAGCCGTGCACCAGCTGCAGGTACTGGGTCAGCACGAACAGGCTGCCGAAGAGGGCGAAGAAGATCACTGTCACGGCAGCGGCGGACGCGGAGAAGGCACGCACGGCGAACACCCTCAGGTCGATCAGCGGGTGCTCGATGTGCAGCTCCCACCAGACGAAGGCGGCGAGCGCGGCCAGCCCGGCGGCGGTCTCGGCCAGGGTCGCCGCTGAGGTCCAGCCGCGGCCCGGCGCCTCGATGATGGCGTCGACGATCGCGAAGAGCGCGCCCGCCACGAGCAGGGTGCCTGGGATGTCGAGCCGGTGGCTGCCGGGTTCTGCGGTCTCCGGCACGGTCATCAGCACTCCGGCAAGCGCGACTGCGACCAGCGGGACGTTGATCAGGAAGACGCTGCCCCACCAGAAGTGCGTAAGCAGCAGGCCGCCAAGGGTCGGGCCGACCACGATGCCGACGCCGGCCACGGCCGACCATGCTGCGATCGCCTGCGGGCGCTCCTTCGGCGGGAAGACCGCGTTCAGGATCGACAGAGTCGCCGGCATGACGAACGCAGCGCCCAGGCCCATCACTACCCGCGCCACGATCAGCATGCCGGTGCCGGACGCGAACGCCGCCGCAGTGCTGCCGAGCGCGAAGACAGCCAGGCCGCCGATGAGCGAGAGTCGCCGGCCGTACCTGTCACCCAGGGCTCCGGCCGGGACCAGGAGCGCCGCGAAGCACAGCGTGTAGGCATCGGTAATCCACTGCAGCGAGCTGGTCCCGGCGTGCAGCACTCTGGCCAGGGTGGGCAGCGCGGTGTTGAGGATGGTGTTGTCAATCACCACGACCAGCAGGCTCAGGCAGAGCACGAGCAGGATCTGCTTGCGTCGGGGGTGGCCGCCTGGCCACTTGTCTGCATGGCGGGCCTGGGCGGCAGGCGCCTGGCGGGCCAGCGCCCAGGGAGCCCGGCGGGCCGGAACCCCACGGTCCTGGCGGGCGGGTCGCCGAGGCGTCGTCCCGGCCGATGCCGCAGTGGCCTGCCTGGCGGGCGCAGCGGCCTGTCCGGCAGGTGCAGCGGGCGCAGCGGCCTGTCCGGCGGGTGCAGCGGAGGCCGGCCGCTTCGTCGAGCTTCTGCTCATCGGATTCTCCTTACGACTGCTTGCTTACGATCGTTGGCTTACGTTCGTTGGCTTACACTCGTAAGCATAGACAGATGAGCTAACAGCTGTAAAGTAGGAATATGGAATCAGTACTCGGCACGGCGGGACCCCAGGTCGCGGCCTCGGCGGCCCAGACCACGAGCGGGCCCTCGGCGCCGGCCGCTCCCGGCTTGCGCAGGCGGCAGCGGAATGCCCGCGGCCATGGAGCCAGGCTGACGGACGAGATCGTCTCGGCGGCGCTTGCCCTGATCGAGCGCACCGGGTCGGACGAGGCTGTCACGCTGCGCGCGGTGGCGCGCGAGGTAGGTATCGCGGCCCCGTCCATTTACGCCCACTTCGCCGACCGCGACGCCATCATCATCGCCGCGGTCCTGCAGGTCTTCGATGAGCTGACCGACGCCATCGAGGCCGAAGTGGAATCGGCTGGCCAGGATCCGGCCGCCCGCCTAATCGCCGGCTGCGAGGCCTACGTGGCCTTCGGGCTAGAGCATCCGGCACGGTACGGCGTGCTGTTCTCCGAGCGGCGGCTGGGCGCGCGAGACTACTGCAAGCCGGTCCAGCTGGGCTCGGACGGCAAGCCGGTGATGGAGTTCGGCGCGGAGTCGTTCGCGCTGCTGGTCCAGTCGATCGAGGACTGCGTGAAGGCTGGCGTCTCCGCGAGCACCGATGTCGTCGCCGACGCCACGGCCGTGTGGGTCGCGATGCACGGGACGGTCAGCCTCCGCACCGCGCTGCCGGGCTTTCCCTGGCCCGACCCGGACCAGTTCGTCCGCGAGTACGTCCTCTCACTGGCCAGGGTCACCGACTGAGCAGGCGGCCCGGGCCGCGCGGCCGGTCGGCGTCGGCCGACTCACCGCGAGGCAGGAGACCTGCGGGAGACCTGGATTCCGAGCGCCTGACTTGACACTGGCCGCCCTGGCTGGACAGCGGAGCACGCAAGTACCCGGGCCCGGCCCGACCTGGTGCTGTCGGCCGCAGGAGCGCTCAGATCACGTCGAGGGTGATGTCGGTGGCTGCGAGGGCCTTGCTGACCGGGCAGCTTTTCTTGGCGTCCTCGGCGATCGCGGCGAACTGCTCCGGGGTAATGCCGCCGGCCGTGCCGCGGACCGTCAGCGTGCTGCCGCTGATCCGGAATCCGCCCGCCGGGTCCGGCCGGAGCGTGACGTCGGCCCGGACCTGGATCGACTGGTTGGTGCCGCCCGCCGCCCCGAGCAGGCCCGAGAACTGCATCGCGAAGCAGGAGCTGTGCGCGGCGGCGATGAGCTCCTCGGGACTGGTGTAGCCGCCGGCGTCATCGGCCGCCCGCCTGGGGAACGAGACCTCGTAGCTGGCGATACCCGAGCTGACCAGCTCTACGGTGCCGATTCCATCATCAAGGCCGCCGGTCCATGTCGTTTCGGCAGTGCGGGTGGGCATAGCGTCTCCTAGGTCCCTGGGTATTCCGTCATTCAACAGGCGCCACTCTGGCGGGCACGGCCACCATTGCTCAACCCAAGCTTGCCACCCGGGCACTGGCTGACTGGGCAGGCCCGGCCAAAGCGGGCGAGCGAATGTCGCCTCGCACCGTCAGGCGCATTGAACCTGACGATCTCAGGCATTGGCTGGGCCTGATATCGAAAGCGCTGACGGCAGGTGCGCGAAAGGCACGGAAAGTAGACGGTGCCGGACGTAGGCTCCCGGACAGCTAGTCGCTATCGGTGAGGGGGCCGGGTGGGGGAACCACAGCCGTATGAGCCGGGGAACGGCCAGCCGCCCGGGCGCGCACAGCAGCCGCGCCGGGATCGCAGCGTTGCACCCGCTGGGGACCACGGCCCAGCAGCCGGTCGGGCTGGTGGTCGGCACGGTGCCCGCGACGCCGCTGCAGTTCTCCGTCGGCCTGGCGCCAGGGCAGTACCTGCAACTCGACGACGTCGTCGTGACCCGCAGGGAACTGCCGGGCCAGCCGAGCGTGCAGATCGCCGGAGTGGTCACCAACGTGGAGGCGGTGCACGAGGGGGCGCGTTTCGCGTCCGATGTGTTCCTCATTGCCGAGGGCGCGCTGCCCGCCGAGGTCTGTGAGATCGCCGAGGTCGCCGTCACCAGGGTCGAGCCCGAGGTGTACGTGCCGCCGCTGCCTGGCGCCGCGGTGGCGCGGGCGACCGGCTCGGAACGGGATTCGGCGCTGTACTTCGATGAGATGGGCACCGCGAAGGTGCCGGTCGGGTTCGGCAGGGACGGGCAGCCGGTCTATCTCAATTTCGAGTTCGTCGACGGCACCCGGGGCGCACACGTGTCGATCTCCGGGGTGTCCGGCATCGCCACTAAAACCTCGTTCGCCACGTTCCTGCTGCACGCCATCACCAACTGCGGCGTGCTGGCCGGCGAGGCGCACAACACCAAGGCCCTGATCTTCTCCGTCAAGGGCGAGGACCTGCTCTTCCTTGATTACGCCAACAGCAGGCTTTCGGCCGCCCAGCGGGACCGCTACGGTGCGCTCGGGCTGCCGGCGGCACCGTTTAGCAATGTCCGGGTCTTCGCGCCGCCACGGCGCGACGATCCGTCGGGCACGCCGGACGTATCCGCCCGGGACCGGGCGGTGAGTCCGTTCTACTGGACGCTGGCCGAGTTCTGCGCCGATGAGCTGCTGCCGTTCGCATTCGCCGACGCTGAGGACGAGCGGGCTCAGTACACCATGCTGATCGCGCAGGTCGCCGCGCGGCTGCGGCGGGACGCGATCCCGGCCGGCCCCGACGGCGCGGTCAAGGTGCGGGGGGTCGACCCGGCGCGCGACGGCGTGCTCCGGACCTTCGGCGACCTCGTCGAACTGCTGGAGGCCGAGCTAGGCGATGAGAGCACCCGCGGCGCGTGGGTGGCAGGCAGCGCCGTGACCGGCAGCGTGAACGCGCTGCTGCGGCGGCTGCGTTCCGCCGCGCGGCCACTGTCAGTGGTGATCCGGGGCGACCTGTCGCATCGGGGCGAGCGCTCGATCACCACATCGCGCGCCCAGGTGACCGTCGTCGACCTGCATAACCTCCCCGACCGGGCGCAGCGCTTCGTCGTCGGGGTCACGCTGCGCGGCGAGTTCGCCCGGAAGGAACGGCAGGGCACGTCACGGCCGCTGATGTTCGTGGTGCTCGATGAGCTGAACAAGTACGCGCCGCGGGACGGCGACAGCCCGATCAAGCAGATCCTGCTGGATGTCGCCGAGCGCGGCCGGTCGCTTGGCGTGATCCTGATCGGAGCCCAGCAGACCGCCAGCGAGGTCGAGCGGCGGATCCTGGCCAACTGCGCGATCCGGGTGGCCGGGCGGCTGGACGCCGCCGAAGCCGAGCGGCCCGAATACGGTTACCTGCCCCCCGCGCAGCGCCAGCGGGCGACGCTCGCCAAGCCGGGGACGATGTTCATCGCGCAGCCGGACATCCCGGTACCGCTGGCGGTCGACTTCCCGTTCCCGGCCTGGGCCACGCGGCCGAGCGAGAAGGGCAGCTGGGCCGGCGTCGACACCGGGCCTGCGGTCCCCGCCGACCCGTTCGCCACCATCCCGGGGGCCGACGACGAGGTACCCCCGTTCTAGCTGCTCTCGCCCCACTGACGGCAGTGCTCGCATGCCGGTAAATGCCTTCCGGGCCTCATCACGGAAGACGACTTTGTATGTCACGAGCGTCAGATGCCGACGTCGGCTTTGACTTGTCCCATGGCGGCTCGCCCGCCTCGATGCTGGCACGGGCCTCGCGTGCGGCAGCTGCGTGGGCGAAGTCCTCTAGCAACTCGGCAAGCGCTCGTCGGGCGGTGTCACGAAGGTCCCGAGGCCATGCACGCTGTACACGTAATGCTGATCCCGCAGCGCTGCCACAGCCTTGCGCACGGTTGTACGCGCCAGCCCTGTCTCCTGCACTAGCTGGTGCTCAGACGGGATCGGATGCCGGGGCTGGTACTCCCCCGCATCGATGCGAGATTTGATCATCTCCGTGAGCTGGAGCCATTTGGGCACGTCCGGCCTGAACACGCCTCGACGTTAGCTGACCTGCGACGATACACCATAGCTGTAGTCGTCTCTACTTGTGTATACTCGCATCTACATGTAGATTGGATTTGAGGTCAGTGGAGGCAGGATGCTTGACCGGCAGGACCAGTCGTCGCTGATCTGGCTGCAGTGGCACTGGGGATCGCACTACTCGGTGGCCGTCATCGACGGCACGTGGCAGGCGCACCCGATGGATGCGCCTGCCGAGCTCCTGACCGCTGAGAGCCCGTCCGCGCTGCGGGAACTTATCCGGAACGACCACGCGCAGCGGGCCTCACGATCAAGCAGGCCTGATCACTAAGCGTCACAGCGCGAGGCCTGCCTCAAGATGGGCGAGCGCTCCGTCCATCAGGGTGGCGATATCGACATCCGGCTGGTCAGCCGAGTCGAACATGACCGTCATCATCGCGCCGACCACCGCTCCCGACAGGGCGCGGACCGCGGGATCGCCGGCCGCGCGGCCGGCCCGCTCGGCGACTACCTCCGCGAGCATCCTGATCCCGTCAGCGAACTGGCCCAGCATCGCGCCGCGCAGTTCGGGCACGGACATCATGAGAGCCAGCCGGTCGCGCTGCTCGGCCTCCTCGGCCGCGGTCAGCCCGGTCATCACCGAACGAACCGCGGCCCGGAGGGCGGGGATCGTGGCAAGCCCCGGCGGCTGATCCCGCAGCGCGGCGGCCAGCAGGGGGTCGTATTCGTCGGTCAGCACCAGGTCGGCCTTGGCCGGGAAGTACCGGTAGAACGTGCTCTCCGAGACCTCGGCCGCCTCGATGATCTGCTCGACGGTGGTGGCGTCGTAGCCCTGCTCGCGGAACAGGCGAAGCGCCTGCGCCTGGATGGCGCCGCGCGTCTTCGCCTTCTTCCGCTCGCGCAGCCCGGTCGCCTGGCTGTCATCTGACGGGGACAGTGTCGGCCTCCTGCACTCCGGCGGTGATCGTCCTGGCCGTCTGTCGCGGCAGGAAGACTGCGGCCAGGATAAGGCCGGCCACCGCGACCCCAGCCGACACGACCAGCGACAGATCCATGCCGTGCACGAACGAGGTGCGCACCGAGTCAAGCAGCGCGGCCGACCCGGCCCTGCTGGCGACCGCCACGCCGCCGAAGATGCCCGACTTGACGGCGCTGGCGGCCGGTGCCGGAAGGCCTGCGAGGTGAACGCCCGACCGGTAGGCGCCCAGCAGCACGCTACCGAGGATCGCCGCGCCGAACGGGGCGCCGGTCTTGTTCACGGCCTGCAGCACGGCCGAGCCCACCCCGCTCTGTTCCTCCGACAGCTCGGCGAGCGCGGCCGACGCGCTCGTGGCCAGGGCCAGGCCCAGCCCGGCCCCGCCGATGGCCATCCAGGCCGCTACGAACCCGGTCCCCGACGTCACGCTGGTCGTGGCGCCAACCAGCAGGCCCGCCGCGAGCACCGCGAAACCGGCGACAACCGCCAGTTTCGCGCCGACCATGGCAGCGACCCGGTCGGCGGGCACGGCACCCAGAATCAGGCCGCCGATCAGCGGCAGCAACCGCAGGCCGGAGCCCATCGCGCTGGTGCCGAGCACGCCCTGGAAGTACTGCGGCATCGTGAAGAGCACCCCGATCATGGCGAGGACCGCGACCGCGACCAGGATGACGCCCCAGGTGTAGGACGGCGACGAGAACAGCTTGAGGTCGAGCAGCGGCTCACCGCCCCGGCGGCCGAGCCAGCGCTCGAACTGGAAGAATCCGGCCAGCACCACGACGCCCGCGATCATCGGGACCACCGCACCGACACTCCCCCAGCCGTATTCCCCTGCCTGGATGAAGCCGTAGGTCAGGGTGACCAGGCCGACGGCCGAGGCGGCAATGCCGACCGTGTCCACGCCGGGGCGACGCGACGCCCGGGACTCGGGGACCAGCAGCGCGGTTGCGGCCAGCCCGACCAGGGCAACCGGCACGTTGATTAGGAACACCCAGCCCCACCAGTGGTGCGTCAGCATCCAGCCGCCCAGGATCGGCCCGACCGGCAAGGCGATGAAGTTGGCGCCGGACCAGATGCCGACCGCCCTGGGCCGCTCCTCCTCAGTGAAGAGCACGGTGAGCGCCGACAGGACCATCACGATGATTCCGGCCCCGGCCACGCCGAGGACCACCCGGGCCGCGATGAAGTCACCTGGAGAAGTTGAGTAGGCGGTCAGCGCCGATCCGGCACCGAACAGCGCCAGCGACGTCATCAGCACCTTCTTGCGGCCGTACCGGTCGCCAAGCAGCCCGGCCGGGAGCATGGCCGCCGCCAGCACGAGGAGGTAGCCGGACTGGAACCACTGCAGGTCAGACTCCGAGGCGCGCAACGCGGTAGCGAGCGTGGGCAGCGCCACGCTCAGCACGGTCCCGTCCAGTCCCACGGCGAGGATCGCCAGGCTGAGGCCGCCCAGTGCCCACCATCTGCGGTTACCCTGGCGCATGAGGGGTTCCTCCGTTCAATATTCTCTCTTTTTTAAGAGTCTATCTCATATAGAGGAAACCTCCGCAAGAGGTTTCCCCGCCAGGGTCGTTGGTCCCTGATGGCGGCACCGGGATGGCTAGGGTTCTTCGTGAGCGTGCGGAAGAAGGTGCGATGAGGATCCTGCACACCAGCGACTGGCACGTCGGCAAGGTGCTCAAGGGCCGGGACCGGCACGACGAGCACGTCGCGGTACTGGCCAGCATCGTGACGGCCGCCAGGGACACCGGTGCCGATGTCGTGCTGGTGGCCGGCGATCTCTTCGAGACTGCGGCACCGAGCCCGAAAGCCCAGGGCCTGGTGATGCGCACCCTGCTGGCACTGCGCGAAGACGGCCGTCTCGTCGTGGCGATCGGCGGGAACCACGACAGCCAGGGCCTGCTCGACGCCGTCTACCGGCCGGTGCTCGGCGAGCTAGGGCTGCACGTCCTCGGCACGCCGAAACGGCCCGACTCGGGCGGCACCCTCGCGCTCCGGACCCGCGGCGGCGAGGCGCTCACCGTGGCGGCGGTGCCGTTCCTTTCGCATCGTTACGCGGTCCGGGCCGCCGAGGTGCTGCTGCACGAGAGCTCCGAGCACACCATGGACTACGCCCGCCGGATCACCGACATCGTCCGGCTGCTCACCGCCGGGTTCACCCCCGACACGGTCAACGTCGTCATGGCGCACGTGACGCTGCTCGGCGGCCGGCGCGGCGGCGGCGAGCGGGACGTGCAGACCACCCTGGACTACGAGCTGCCAGCCAGCATGTTCCCGGCCAGCGCGCACTACGCCGCGCTTGGGCACCTGCACCGCCAGCAGGAGATCCCCGGGCCGTGCCCGGCCTTCTACTCCGGATCGCCGCTGGCCATCGACTTCGGCGAGGAGGCAAACGAGCCGGTCGCACTGCTCGTCACCGCCGCGCCAGGCATCCGCGCCGACGTCCAGCCGGTCCCGGTCACCGGCGGCCGCCCGCTACGGACGCTGCGCGGCACCCTGGATGAGGTGATCGCCGCAGGTGAGCAGGCGGGCGACGCTTACCTGCGGGTGATCCTCGCCGAGCCGGGCCGGGCCGGGCTCGGTGACCTGGTCAGGGACAAGTTGCCGAACACCCTGGAAGTCCAGCTGGACGACGCGCACCGGCCGCGGCCAGGCAGCCACGGGGGCGATCGGCCCAGCCGGGCCGGGCGCACCCCGCTGCAGCTCTTCGACGACTACCTGCACGAGCAGGACATCGACGACCCGCGGGTTCGCGCGATGTTCGCCGAGCTACTCGACGAGATCACCAGCGCGTAGAACTGGGCACTGGCTCGATGGCGTTACGTCCGGGCGGCGTCGCCATCTGGTCAGGGACTCTCCCTGACCACGTCGGCCGGGTCCTTGTCGTCCCGCAGGCCCAGGAACCGCGGATGGCGGAGCTGGCCCGCCGTGGTCCATTCGGAGAAGCCGACCTGGCCGACCAGGCGAGGCTCGGCCCAGTGCACCCCGGATCGTGGCACCTCACCCCCGCTGAACGGCGCCGAGCCGCGCTCGATCCCGCGCAGCGTCGCGTGCAGCGAGCGGAGCATCCGCTGGTCGAAACCGGTCCCCACCTTGCCCGCGTACACGAGCCGGCCTCGTCGTAATAGCCGATCAGCAGCGCACCGAACCCGGCCCGGCCGCCCTGCGGGTCGGTGTAGCCGCCGATCACGAACTCCTGGGCGTTCTCGCACTTGAACTTCAGCCAGTCCCTGGTCCGCCCGGACCGGTATGGCGAGTCAGCGCGCTTGGCGATCACGCCCTCCCAGCCTTTCTTGCAGGCGTCCTGCCAGTGCGCCTCGCCCTTGCCGGTCCGGTGCGTGCTGAAACGCAGCGGGCCGCCGAACGACAACAGCAGGCGGAGCACCTGCTTGCGCTCAAGCAGCGGCAAACGCCGCAGATCCTGGTCCTCTGCGTACACGACGTCAAAGACGTAGAAGTACACCGGCACACGCCGGACCAGCTCGGGCAGCGGAGCAGCGAGCTGCATGCGCTGCTGCAACTGCGCGAAGCTCGTCTGCGGCCCGTCGAAAGCGACGATCTCGCCGTCCACGATGAAATCCCCGGCCCGCTGGGCGCCGAGCGCGGCGGCCAGCTCCGGATAGGTGCCGGTGATGGATTTCTTGTTCCGCGTCAGCAGCCGCACGCTGTCACCGGACGCGAAGGCGAGGCAGCGCTCGCCGTCCAGCTTCCGCTCGGAGATCCACGCGGGATCAGAAAACCGCTCCTTGGTCAGCGTCGCGAGTTCTGGCTCGATCCACGATGGCTGGACCATCGGCTCACCTCTCTGCGCTCCCATCCTGATCATCCAGGCTACGGCTGCCCGGCCAGTCAGCCGGCCGGGTCCTGGTTCTCCGGGGCCAGCCGACGCAGGATCATTGCCGAGGGCACCAGCGTGATCCAGAAAAAGCACGCCGCCGGGGGTGAGACCAGGGCGATCGGGATCGACAGCAGGAAGACGACGGGAACGCGCGCGGCCTGCAGCAGAAAAGGCAAGCGCGCCTGGGCGGCCCCGGGAGCGCCCAGGCCGGAGCCAGGCCGCGTGGCCCATAGCCAGGCCGCAACCTCCAGGAGCCCGGTGGCCGCGACACACGCAGCGTAGAAGATGACCGCGGGCGCCTGGGACGTCGAGGAAGCGCCCAGCACCGCCGTCGGGAAGGGCAGGAACGCAATAGTCCCGAGGAAGAGCAGGTTGAGCAGCATCAGTGGCCGGTCAAAGGCGGTGATGAAACGGAACATCGAGTGGTGAGCCAGCCAGAAGAGGCCGATCACCAAGAAGCTGATCGCGAAGCTCAGGATTCCGGAACGGGCACCGTGCAGCTCATGCCCGGACTGCACGGTGACGCCTGCGGGCACCCGCAGGTCAATGGCGAGCAGCGTGATCGCGATGGCGAAGACCGCGTCGCTGAAGAACAGCACGCGGTCGTACTCCAGGTTCCCCGACCGGGCCAGCAAGCGTGCCACCGGATCCCGGCGCCCGGCTTGCTGTCCCGCGTGATCCGGCGCATCCGCCGCCGCCATGTTCACGTCGTCCGGCTGGTTCATGTCGTCCGGCACATCTTCCGCCGGGTCCTCACTCGTCATCAGCCGCCGCCGATCTCAGGCTCGCCGCTGGCACCGATCCTCCCGGTCTCGCAGCCCACGGGCATTGCTATCAGGTCGGTACAGTAGCCGACCCGACATCGCCCGCCCGCATGGCCAGCGGCTACGCGCCGGCGCGCTGCGGTGCACCACGTACGCGCACTAGCGCAGGAAGCTAATGATCGCCGCCTCAAGCGCCCTTGCTATCCGCCTCTGGAAACTGGGAGAGGTGAGCAGCCCCGCATCGGCAAAGTTGCGCATATTGCCGGTCTCGATGAGCACTTTGGGGACGCGGGTGAGATTGAGCCCGGCGAGATCGTCGCGGAAGATGAGCCCGTCGTGCCCGTAGTAGTCGCTGGTCGGCATCGAGGTGTGGCTCAGCAACGCCGAGCGGACGTCGCGGCCGAACCGCTCTGAAGATCTGATCACCTTGTCGTTGGGCCCGTCCGCGACGGGCTCGAGAACGGTGAACCCGCGGCCCCACGACGGACCGCCATCGGCGTGAATATCGATGGCCACGTTGGCGTGCGCCTTGTTGATGATCTGCGAACGGCGGTTCACGCAGGGCCCGACGCCATTATTGCTCCGCCGCGTCAGAGCTACCCGCGCTCCGTCCCGCTGCAGATCTTCGCGCAGGTATGTCGCAACATTGAAGGTGAACCGCGCCTCCGTGTAGCCGCCGTCGGTCTCGGTTCCCGTGGTGTCACAGGTTTCCCATTCCCTGCCGTTCCAGATCAAGTGGTTGATGTAGCCGAGGTCAGTGCCATTACGGCCATTGTGACCGGGGTCGATGCCGATGACCTTCCCGGCCAGGGCCCTCGCCTGCTGGCCCGCCGAGGACGAGCCGGCCGCCGCTGAACCGCCCGCGGCTGAACCGGCTGCGGCTGAACCGGCTGCGGCTGAACCGGCTGCGGCTGAACCGGCTGCGGCTGAACCGCCCGCCGGGGCATCCGCCGCGCGCGGGCTGGCTGCCTGCGAGCCCGCTTGCCCGGCGGCGGTGCCGCAGGCCGATGCCAGCAATCCCGCCGCGGCCGCCGCGGCCGCCGCAAGCGCGAGGTGAGAGCGAGGGCGAGCGTGCGGACCTCGCGTCGGACGATGGTCACCAGTCACGGCCCAGCTCCTCGATATGGCCGAAGGCGCCGGTGGTCGGTGTCTTCGGGCCCGCGGTCGCCGTCGGAAGTACGCGGTCAGGCCAGGAAATACGCGGCTGCCCGTCGCGGGCAGGTACGCGCACGCCACCCGAAAGTGTAAGCGCGGAGGCGCAGCACCGCTGCTCCTCCAGCCGTTCGGCGCCAATGCCGCCCGGCTCCGCTGCAACAGAACCTCGACGCTTCAAGAGAACGGTGACCGCATCCGGGCGCGGTCGGGCATCAGCGCGGCAATAGTTTCGGCAAGATAGGTGCTGCGGTCGGCGTACGCCCCTCGCGCCGCAAACCGCACGGGAGGCGCGATGCGGCCATTGCGGCTGGTGCTCGACGGCTTCGGCGCCTACCGCCACCCGGCGGAGGCGGACTTCAGCGACGTTGACTTTTTTGCCCTCGTGGGCCCCACCGGGTCGGGCAAGAGCACGCTGATCGACGGCCTGTGCTTCGCGCTCTACGGCACGGTGCCGCGCTGGGGCAAGGAAAACGCGATCGCGTACGCACTCGCGCCGTCAGCCAACGCCTGCCGCGTCTGCCTGGTATTCGAGGCGGCCGGGAAGCGATATGCGGCGGTGCGGGCGCTCACCCGGGACCGCAAGGGCCAGGTGCACACCAAGGAAGCACGCCTGGAGCGGCTCGATAAGGCGGTTCCGCCCGGCGCGCCGATCGAGGAGATCCTCCAGGCCAGCGTCGAGCCGCTCGCCGAAGGGCCCGACCAGGTCAAGGCGGCTGTCCAGGAAATACTCGGGCTCAGCTACGAGCACTTCACCCAGTCAGTGCTGTTGCCGCAGGGCAGGTTCTCCGAGTTCCTGCACGCCAAGCCGGGCGACCGGCAGGACCTGCTGGTCCAGCTGCTGGCGTTTGGCGTGTACGAGCAGGTCGGCCAGCGGGCCAGGGAACGGGCCAGGCGCGCCGACGACGCGGTCAAGCTGTCCACCTCGGCGCGGGCCGAGCTCACCGGCGCCACCGAGCAAGCGGAGGCGGCAGCCGCCGACCGGCTGCAGGCGCTGGCCGGCCTGTCGTCCGACGTCGATGCCCGGCTGACGGCACTGACCGGCCTGACCGAACAAGCTGAGCAGGCAGCGCAGCTGGCCGACGCGGCCCTCGAGGAAGCCGCCTTGCTGGCCGCGGTGCGGATGCCCGCCGAGGTACCGGGCCTGGCCGAGCGGATCAGCAGCGCCGACGCGCTGGTCGCCGAGCGCGCCGCGGGGCAGGCCGACGCCGACCAGCTCGAATCCGACGCCGAACGCGCCCGCGCGCAGCTCCCGGACCAGACGCTGATGGACCGGATGGCGGCAGCGCACGCGGAACGGCGCCGGCTGGCGTCGCTGCTCACGGGGCAGCAGAGCGCGGAAGCCGCGACGGCGGCAGCCGAGCAGGCAGGCGCGGCACAACTGCAAGACGCAGAACGGCTATCGGAGCTGGCGCTGCACGATCTGGCCAGTGCCCAGCGTGAGCACGCCGCCGCCGACCTCGCCAGCGGCCTGCATGCCGGTGCGGACTGCCCGGTCTGCCTGCGGCGCCTTACCGAGGTGCCGCACCACGCCACCCCCGCTGATCTCGGCAGGGCCAGGGCTGCTACGGAGACGGCGGCCAAGGCAGCGCGGCGATCGAAGGCCGAGCACGCGGCGGCCGACCGTGCCGCCGCGGCCGCCCACGGTACCGCAGAGGCCACCCGGCGCCAGCTTGCCGAACTCACCGAGGTCCTGGCCGAGTGCCCGCCGGAGGACGAGGTCGCGGCGACGATCAAGAACATCACTCGTGCCGAGGAGGAAATCCGCAGGGCCCGCAAGGCCGCCGCGGCCGGGCGGGCCGCGGCCGGCGACGCCAACCGGGACCGGTCCTCGCTGGCGGGCGCCGAACGGCAAGCCTGGACAGCGCTCCGCGATGCCCGCGACCGAGTGGTGCGGCTGGGCGCGCCGCCAGCGGACGCCGCGGACCTGGCCAAGGCATGGGCGGAGCTGGCCGGCTGGGCGGCGGCCAAGCGATCCGCCCTGGCGGGCCGCCAGCGAGAACTCGACGCCGCGGCCAGGGAACTGCACCAGCGGGCAGCGGGCGGCGCCGCCAGCCTCACCGGGCTGCTGGCCGGCCACGGCATCACCGGGCTGTCCGGCCCGTCCCAGGCGCCGGTCGCGATCAGCCGGCAGCTGGCCAGGGCCGAAGAGGGCCTGAAGCAGGTCCGCGAGGACCGCAAGCGAGCCGCCAGGCTGGACCGGCAGATCGTGGCACACCGCACGGAGCAGCAGGTCGCCACCGGGCTCGGCACGCTGCTGCGGGCCACCTCGTTCGAGCGATGGCTGTGCGGCGAGGCGCTTGATTCGCTGGTCGAGGAGGCGTCGGCGACTCTCATGGAGCTGTCAGGCGGCCAGTACCAGCTGGACAGAGACGATCGCAACGACCTTGTGGTGATCGACTATGCGGACGCGGGTGCCCGCCGCCCCGTGCATACGCTGTCGGGTGGCGAGACGTTCCAGGCCTCGCTCGCCCTCGCGCTGGCCCTGTCCAGGCAGGTTGTCGGGCTGTCGGCCGGCCAGCGCGACCTGAACTCGATGTTCCTCGACGAAGGGTTCGGCACGCTGGACGCCGACACCCTGGAGACGGTCGCCGCGACGCTGGAGCGGCTGGCCGCCGACTCCGACCGGATGGTCGGCATCGTGACGCATGTCGCCGCGCTGGCCGAACGCGTGCCGGTCCGTTTCGTGGTTGGCCACGCCGGCTCCTCGTCGACGCTCAGCAAGGAGCGGGTGTGACACCGCACGCGCATACTGGCCCCGCCGCGCATACTGGCCCCGCCGCGCATACTGGCCCCGCCGCGCATACTGGCCCCGCCGCGCAGCCCGGCCCCGCCGCGCAGCCCGGCCCCGCGATGCAGCCCGGCCCCGCGATGCAGCCCGGCCCCGCGATGCAGCCCGGCCCCGCGATGCAGCCCGGCGCCGGCGCTCGTCCGGGCGGGCCGGCTGGCTTCACGTTCACCGTGGACCCGTGGGATCCGGCCTACGGGATGGCGTTCGGCGGCGAGCTTGACGGCGGCTCGCTGCAGGCGTCAGACGCCGAGCTCAACCTTGACCTGGAACTCCCGGCCGACCAGTGGCGCCCGGTCGACCCCGACCTTACGGCCGCCCTTCCTGCGAAGGTGCTCTTCCTGGACGGCGTCCGCCGGATCGATGCCCGGATCTGGGTACACGGGAACGGCCCGCAGCCGGTCCCTGGCATCGCGGCGTCCATCGCCGCCGGGCTGGTCTGCTGCGACGGCGCCGCGCACATCACTGAGGTCATGGCCGAACGCGGCCTGTTCAGCCCCGCCGCCCACGCCGCCGACATCGGCACCCGGTACGCCGTCTACCCGGCACGGATGGCCTGCGGAGCGGGACCTGACAAGTTGTCGCTCGCCCTGCAGCAGCGGCTGACCGACGCCGAGGTGGACCTGGCTAACGCGTTCCGGGCCCGCAGCCGCGCAGCCGACGACCTGCTGGTGGTGGACGGCCCGCTGCGCGGCCGCACGCACCTGGACCGTACCGTCGGCTACATCAAGACCCATCATGCCGCCTACCTGCCACCCGGCCCGGCCGCCGTGATCGGCGCGCTGCGTCCGGGGCAGCGCAGCCCGGTATTCATGATGGGCACCTCGTGGCGGCGCAGTTCCTGGTATCTCCAGCTGCCAGGCGCGCAGGGTGCCCCGTGGGCCGGGGTGGTCCGGCTTGAATGCTCGGCAGACCTGCCGCCCGCGCAAGCCACGGCGCTCGCCGACCTGACCGCTCGGCTGCTCCCACCGCTGGCCAGCGCGCCGCACAAGGACTCCCGTGCGCCGCAGAACCTGGTGCCCATCGGCGGCCTTGAGCGGGAGCTTCGCCGCCGTCTCGGTGATCAGCAGCTGCTCTACCGGGCATTGCGGGCCGCCGCTTCCGGCTGAGCCAGCCAGTTCAGGTTAACTTCCGCTCGCGTGCTGCTCGAGCAGCTCATGAAGCCGCAGCGCCGTCACCGGAGCGGTCAGGCTGCTGGAGGGTTAGCACGCGGTACGGCGCACCCGCGCCACCTGCTGCGCCGCTACCGGGACCGGCCGGCTGCGGTGGCTGAGGTCCGACTCTTACTAGGCTGTCGCCATGGCTCGCGGACCGGCCCGGCACGTCGTCCTGCTAAGGCATGCCAAATCCGCCTGGCCAGACCTGCCTGATCATGACCGGCCGCTGGCCGGGCGCGGCCGTGGCGACGCCCCGGCCATGGGCCGCTGGCTGCGGGAACGGGGCTGCGTCCCTGATCTCGTCTGGTGTTCCACCGCGCGGCGGGCCGCGCAGACCTGGCAGCTGGCCGCCGCCGAACTGGGCGCAGACCCGCCGGTGAGTTACCAGCCCCGGCTGTACGGAGCGACCGGCGATGAGCTTGCGGCCGTCATCCGCGAGGCTCCGGCAGCGACGGCGACGCTCCTGCTCGTCGGGCACAACCCGGGCATCCAGGAACTTGCCCTCAACCTGGCGGCCGGCACCGACGACAACCCCGCGGGCGCGCTCGGCCGGGCGGCCGCGAAATTTCCCACCGCCGCCATAGCCGTGCTGGAGTTCGATGGCGGCTGGCCCGAGCTGTCGGCGGGAGGCGCGCGGCTGGTCAGCTTCGTCGTGCCCCGCGAGCTGCGCCAATAGCCCCGCTTCGCCATACTCCGCGAGCTAGCCCCGCTTCGCCATGCTCCGCGAGCTAGCCCCGCTTCGCCATACTCCGCGAGCTAGCCCCGCTTCGTCGTCCCCGGCGTGCTGCGCCGCTAGCTCCGGCGGGCACCCGCAGCCAGCACCGAGGCTGGCGTCGCCGGGGCAGCCGAAGCTGGCAGGGCAGGGCGGCCTGGGGGCGTCGTGGCCCAGATCGCTAAGCTATGCGGGCAAACTCGTCGGAGAGGACCAACATGAGTGACGTCACCGGAATCGAGCGGACGCTTGTGTTGCTCAAGCCCGATGCGGTAGCGCGCGGGCTGTCAGGCCGGGTGCTGGCCCGTTTCGAAGCAGCGCTGCTGAAGATCGTCGCCGCCAAGATGGTGTGGATGGACGCCAAGCTGACCAGGCAGCACTACTTCGACCTCGAAGAACGTTTCGGCTCTGAAATTTATGCATCTATGTCGGCGTTTATGCAGACTGGCCCGGTGATCGCGCTGGTTCTTGAAGGCGTCGACGCCATCGCATGCGTCCGTAAGCTGGTCGGCTCCACCTATCCGGACCAGGCACCGCCGGGCACCATCCGGGGGGACTTCGCCCACCAGAGCAAGGCGTTCGCCAACGCCCACGGCCTCGCCGTCGCCAACCTCGTGCACGCATCCGGCAACAGTGAAGAGGCCGGGCGCGAGATCGACGTCTGGTTCTCCGCCGGCGAACTGCACGCCTATCAGCTCGCCGCGCAGCCCTACGTGTCCTGAGCGCACTGCTCAACGAGCGCGGCGGCATTGAGCGCGATGTCACGTTCACCCGGCGGGAATCCGGCGCTGACCGGCTGCGGGACGGAGCCGGAAATGAGGGCTGACCTGGCCTGATCCGGCCGGGCCGCCTCCATACGATCTTCATCTCATCGCCAGTCCGGCTGCATGAGCCGCTGGTTCTGTGGTGTCTGCGCGGAGGGGATCACCCGGGCGCCGGGGGGCGCGCAAGAGGGCGATCCGCGTATCCGGCCAGTCTTGGCCGCGGGGGCGAGGGCCCTGGCGACAATGGGGGTTCGCCAGGGCCTCTCAACCGCCCGCACCTAACTCCCGGCCCGGTCGCTGTCAGGGACAGCAGGCAGCTCCGGCACCGGCAGCCCGCTCCGGCCTGCCGGGAGCCCGAGCCAGCGCTCCAGCCAGCCGAACTGCTCGCCGATCACGTGCAGCACCGACTCGCGGGCGAGATAACCGTGGCTCTCATGCGGCAGCAGCACCAGGCGGGCGGTCCCGCCGTTGCCCTGCACCGCCTGGAACAGCCGCTCCGATTGCATCGGGTAGGTGCCGGAGTTGCTGTCCCGGCTGCCGTGGATGAGCAGGAGCGGCGCAGTGATCTTGTTCGCGTAGCGGAACGGCGACATCCGGTCGTAGATCTCCGGGGCCTCCCAGAAGCTTCGCCGTTCGGTCTGGAAGCCAAACGGGGTCATGGTCCGGTTGTACGCGCCGCTACGGGCGATCCCGGCCGCGAAGAGGTCGGTGTGCGCGAGCAGGTTGGCGGTCATGAAGCCGCCGTAGCTGTGGCCGCCTACCGCGACCCGGGCCGGGTCGATGATCCCCATCTCGTCGAGCGCCCTGATGTGGGCACGCGCCGCCATGCAGGTCTGCTCGATGTAAGTGTCGTTCATCGTCTCCGGGTCCCCGATGACCGGAATTGTCGCCGCCGCGAGCACCGCGTAGCCGCGCAGGACGAACCAGGCGGGCTCGAGCCCGCTCAGCCTGGTGAACCGCTTGCTGCTGCCGTGGACCTGGCCCGCGGTGCCTGCGTCACCGTAGTCGACCGGATATGCCCAGATCACCAGCGGCAGCCGGCCGTCTGCTTCCGGCCGGTGCCCGGGCGGCAGGTGCAGCATGCCGGACAACAGCACCCCGTCGCCGCGGTCATGGGTGATCAGCTGCTTGGTCAGCCCGGTCAGCTGCGGGTGCGGATCTGGCCAGGAGGTCAGCCGCCTGCGGCCGGATCCGTCCAGCGCCGCGGCGAACAGGTTCGGCGGATCCGCCGCGCTCTCGTGCCAGCCGACCACCTCGTCACGGCCGGCTGCGACGAAGCCGAACGCCTCGTCAAGACAGTCAGGCGGGCTCTGGAACAACCGCGTCGTCTCCAGCGACTGCAGGTCAAGCCGGTCGAGAAACGGCCGGTCTCCCTCGGGCGTCGCGCCGGCACCGCGCAGGTAGATGTCCTGGCCGTCCTGCAGGACGGTCCGCCGGCCGTCCGGGCGGGTGGCTAGCAACGGCGTGCCCGGGTCGGCGTATGCCTCGTCGGCCGACCGGTCGAACACGACCCGGTTGCGGTCCGCCGCCGCCAGGTCGCAGAGCCAGGTCGTCAGCCACCGGCGGTCCCTGTCGTGCTCAGTGAGCAGCACGCGGTCCGGCTCGTCCAGGTCCGCCCAGCCCAGGCAGCGGTGCCGCAGCAGCACCGCCTGAACGGGCTCGCCGGTAAACGGCGCGTCCAGCCGCATGACCCGGTCGCGATACTCGGCCGGAGCGACAGGGTCGCCGCCGTCGAGCGCTTCCACCCAGGCCAGGCTGGCCGGGGCCGATTCCGTCCAGGATGCCTGGCGCGGGCCGGCACGCCCTGGCGTGGCACCTCATCGCTGACGCCCAGATCGGCGATGACCCGCTCGAGGCCGCCCGCCGCGCTCCACACCTCCGTCCTGCGGGCGAAGAAGTAAAAAGGCACCCGAAACGAGAACGGGCGCCGGAGCCGGTGCACCAGCAGATGCCCGCCATCGGGCGACTCGGTGAGCTGCCGGTAGAGGCCGGGCGGCCCGAGCTCGCGCCGGGCGCCCGTCACCGGGTCGACACGTAGCGGGACGGTGGTCGCGAGCGCCTCGAACGCGTCCTCGTCCGCGGTGGTGCGCAGCAGATCCTGGAAGGTCGCCATCTGCGACCGCTTCCCCGCCGTCTCCTCGATGTGCGGCTCTACCGGCGCCTCGGGCACCACGGCGGTCCCGTCGGGAGCACCGAGCGCAAGCAGCGACCGGCCATCGCGTGCCCACCGGGCTGCCGCGCCCGCCCTGAGCGGATCACCGCCGAGCACATCGCGGACAACCAGCCCGGCCACCTGGCTGGCGGTGCCCGTCTCGGCGTCGGCAACCCAGACGCCGATACCGTGGCCCTGGTCGACCGTGAACGCCAGGCGGCGGCCGTCCGGCGCCCAGGCAGGAACGCTGACCCGGGCGCCGCCGGGTACCTGCAGCGCGCGCTGCGTCCCGTCCGCCAGCCGCAGGACGGAAAGGCCCGTCAGCGGATGCACCCGCTGACGGCCGGCCAGCACCGGGTCGACGCGGACTCCGGCGAGTGACAGGTATGGCCTGGCCAGCTGCTCGACCGGCGGATGCGCGTCGTAGTGCACCAGAGCGACGTATCGGCCGCCTGGCGCGAGCATCGCCAGGGGCGTCGCCGGGGCGTCGACTATCGAGGCGATGTCGCTTCCAGGGGTCAGGTAAGGCACACCGCGATCTTAATGAGCGCCGGGTGTCGGGTAGCCTTTCCATCTTCCGACGTTGGGGTGAGAAGATGTCCGACCGCGAAGCGCTCACCGGGTGGGGCCGGACCACCCCCACGGTCGCGGAGGTGACCGAGCCCGCCGACCCGGCCGAGATACCCGGCCTGCTGCTGGCCGCGACGCAGCGCGGCGTGATCGCTCGAGGCCTGGGACGCAGCTACAACAATGCCGCGCAGAACGGCGGCGGCCTGGTCATCAGGACCACCAGGATGGACCGGATCACCGACATCGACGCCGAGCGCGGCCTGGTGACCTGCGAGGCCGGCGTGAGCCTCGAACAGCTGATGACCACCATGCTGCCGCTCGGCTGGTTCGTGCCGGTGTCTCCAGGTACCCGCCAGGTGACCGTCGGCGGTGCCATTGCCGCTGACGTCCACGGCAAGAACCATCACGTCGCCGGGAGCTTCGCGGTCCATGTGCCCGAGTTCGACCTGCTGACGGCCGACGGGCAGGTACGGCACGTAACGCCGGAGTCGGACCCGGAACTGTTCTGGGCAACCGCAGGAGGCATGGGGCTGACCGGCATCATCCTGCGCGCCACGGTGGCGATGACGAAGGTCGAGACGTCGCGAGTCCGGGTGGACACCGTCCGGACCCGCGACATCGACGAGACCATGGCCTACCTGTCGGAAACCGATAGCGCCTACGGTTACACAGTCGCCTGGTCGGACTGCCTGGCCCGCGGCGGGAACCTCGGCCGGTCGGTCATCACCAGCGGCGACTTCGCCGCGGTGGCCGACCTGCCGGCCAAGTCCAGGGGCGACCGGTTCGCCTTCAGCCCGGGCGCGCTGGCCGGCGCCCCGGCGGTGTTCCCGGCCGGCCTGGTGAACAGGCGCACCGTGGCGCTGCTGAATGAGGCCTGGTATCGCAAGGCTCCTAAGCGGCGAACAGGCGAGATCCAGACCATCGGCGCCTTCTTTCACCCGCTCGACGGGATCAGGAACTGGAACCGGGTCTACGGCCCCGCGGGTTTCCTGCAGTACCAGTACGTGGTGCCGTTCGGCCAGGAAGACGCCGTGCGCAGGTCGTTCGAGCGGATCAGCCAGGCAGGAGCGCCGTCGTTCGTTACCGTGCTGAAGCGCTTCGGCGACGGCGATCCCGGGCTGATGTCCTTCCCGATGCCCGGCTGGACCCTGGCGCTGGACTTCCCTGCCCGTACCCCGGGCCTGGCCGAGCTGCTGGACTGGCTGGACGGCCTGGTTCTCGAGGCAGGCGGCCGCGTCTACCTGGCCAAAGACTCGCGGGTACCGCCCGGCCTTCTCGCCCGCATGTACCCGCGGCTCGAGGAGTTCCGCAAGGTGTGCGCCCAGGCCGATCCGGGCGGCGTGTTCACCTCCGATCTCGCCCGGAGGCTAGCGCTCTTACCTGCCGCGCGGTGACACACCCGACCTTGGTTGCGGCCGGCCGGCCAGCCCCCGATAGCGTGGATTCCCGTGATCGATCAGTACACGCACCGGCTGCTCACTTCCCGACTGGCCACAGAACAGGCCGTCCAGCGATTGCCCTCGGTCAGCGCCGGGCTGGTCAGGGGCGGCGGCCTCATCTGGTCGGCCGGCCGCGGCCGGATCCGGGGGACTGCCGGACCCGCACCGGACGCCGGCGTACAGTACCGGGCCGGCTCGATCAGCAAGACATTCGTCGCCGTCGCCGTGATGCGCCTGCGGGACGAAGGCAGCATCGACCTGTCCGACCCGGTCGGCAGGCACATCGATGCGTCCGGCGCCGCCGACGCGACTATTGGCCAGCTCCTGTCGCACACCTCGGGCCTGCGGGCCGAGCCGGCCGGACCATGGTGGGAGCGCACGCCGGGGGCCGGGCTGGCCGAGCTGGCGGCCGGATCACTTGGCGCGGGCACCAGGCGAATGCGGGCCGGCCGGATGTACCACTACTCCAATGTCGGCTACGCGCTGCTCGGCGAACTCATCGCGCGGCTGCACGACGCGCCCTGGTATGACGTCATCGCCGAGCAGCTGCTCGCTCCGCTCGGCATGAACCGGACCACCCCGGCACCGCAGGCACCGTACGCGACGGGTTTCGCCGTCCACCCGCACGCCGACCTGCTGTTGCCCGAGCCGGAACACGACTCAGGCGCGATGGGCCCGGCGGGCCAGCTCTGGACCACGGTCGCCGACCTGGCCCGCTGGGCGCGGTTCCTGGCCGGGGACACTGGCGGCCTGCTGGACGGCGCCAGCCTGGCCGAGATGCGCGAACCGCTCGGGATCTCCGATCTGCCGGGCGAGCCGTGGACGGCAGGGTACGGGCTCGGACTGCAGGTGTGGAACGCCGGAGGTGTCAGGAGCTACGGCCACACCGGCTCCATGCCGGGCTTCTTCGGCTTGCTCGAGATCACTGCGGATGGCGGGGACGCGGCCATGGCACTGTCCAGCTCGACAGCCGGGTTCAGCGACTCCCTCACCACCGACCTGCTACGGATCCTGGCCGACAACGAGCCGCGGATTCAGCACGAGTGGGCGCCCGCCGCGGTCGCCGACGACGTTCTTGAGCTGGTCGGCGTTTGGTACCGCGGCCCGGTGCAGTTCATGCTGCGGCTGGCGGCGGGCGGCCTGGAGTTCCAGGGTGCCGGCCAGGCAGCGGGCCGCATGTTCAGGTTCCGTCAGGATGACGACGGCAACTGGACGGGAGTCGACGGCTACTACGCTGGCGAGCCGCTCGTCCCGCTGCGGGGGCCTGACGGCAGCGTCCGCGCCCTGGACCTCGCCACGCACATCTACACGCGCGCCCCTTACGATCCGCAAGCGCCGGTGCCAGGCGGGGTCGATCCCGATAGCTGGCGGGCCGGCTGACAGCATCCACTCGGCTAGCGCTGACCGCCGGTGGCCCTCCCGCTGGCGCGGGAGGGCCACCGGCGATACTGCCAGTGCTGCGGGTAGCTAGCCGGTGCTGCGGGTAGCTAGCCGGTCAGTACCAGCCCACGGCCAGCTCGTGATCCCAGGCGCGGAGCGGGGAGCGATAGACAGCGCGGATGTACCCGAGGCCCCACCGGATCTGGGTGCGAGCGCTGGTCCGCCAATTCGGCCCGGCGCTCGCCATCTTTGATCCCGGGAGGGCCTGCGGGATCCCGTACGCGCCGGACGGATTGGCCGCATACACGTTCCAGCTGCTTTCTCTGTCCCACAGCCAGTTCAGGTACTTGAACTGGCGCCAGGACCAGTGATAAGAGCGCAACAGCTTCCTGGCGATCTGCCGCGGCGTAAGGCGCCTCGTGGTGGTGGCCTGCACCGCGGCGGAGGTCAGGGCCCCGGCGCGCTGTGCCTGAAGGTAGGGCTGTGCCGATCCATCGAGGGAGGCATTGCCGCCCGTGCCGAAATTCAAGGTCTGCACTGCTGGGGCAGCGGCTGCCTGGGCTGGCTGCGATGCGACGGCCGCAATGGCGGGCCGGGCGGCGGGGCTGGCCGACGATGCGGCTGCCGTACCGACGGTGACGGCTGCCATGGCCATGGCCGAGCTTGCGATGACGATAGTGAACTTGGCTGACTTACGGCTGACTGACTTACGGCTGGGTGTCCTGATGGGGGACAAGTCGGGCCTTCTGACGGGCACTGAGCGTGCTCAGCTTCCACCCGGGCACGCGCCGGCCGACAGTGGGGTGCGGCGTTAGCGGTGGCGTGCGGACGAGTCGCGGGGCAAGGCGTCGGTTGCTACTCGGTGGCAGCCGTCGCGCACGCAGGGTGCTGTTAAGCCCAACACTGCCGAAGTCGACGAGTACCGGCGCCCGGAAACAGGAAAAGAAGACCATGACCTGAATCACACTAATCGACACTGTTGGCGAGGTCTTGTGCGAATATCGATCCAGACCTGCAGCCGCGCCGTTATAGCGTCGTTATATGAGCCGACTTTGTTATGAACGTGATTTATATCACAATATTACCATTCTTGGGGGACTAAACCACTCTGAGTAGTCGAATCTGGGGCGGCGGCGACTTGCGAGGGCGCCAAAGCCCGTCGGCACTGGCAGGATCGCCTCGCGAGCGAGATCGCGCGAACCGCTGCCGGGGACGCCCTCGAGGCGATTTGCCAGACCATCACGACGGTGGCCGGCGGACTGGGCGAGGCAAAGCAGATGCGCGAAACTGCCGCGGCGGCATGCCCGCAGTCCGCGGGCCTGTTCGCAGAAGGCGGTGACTACCCAGGGACACGTCCTCGCGACCGGGGACTTCGTCGGCACCCTTGCCGTCGAGGGGGCCGTTCACTGCCTTGACCTGACCGTCGGGCTGTCGTGGGCGCCGGAGCCAGATCCAGCGTCGCTCGCGCTCGCGCCGCGTTCTCGGCCGGAGCCAGATCCAGCGTCGCTCGCGCTCGCGCCGCGTTCTCGACCGACTGCTGGCCACCGCGATGCCAGCGAGCTTGGACGACATCAGCTATGCCCCGAAGGGCACCGGCCGCATCCCGGTGAGCGATTCCGATCGTGCCGCTATCGGTGCGCTGGCCGACAGGTTTGCCGCTCTTCGGGTAAATTAGCGGCACGATTTCTGGCCCAACTGGCCAGAGCAGGGAACATCGAGCCGCGTGATGGTGTTTGATGTGGCTGGCTGCGTTCGCAGCGCGCCGCGTCCTCATCCGTGGATGCGGAGATCTCAAGTAGGAGAAAGTACATGCCTCAGGGCACCGTGAAGTGGTTCAACGCCGACAAGGGCTATGGTTTCATCGCCCCCGACGATGGCACCGCAGATGTCTTTGTTCACCACTCCGCGATTCAGGTCGATGGCTTCCGTAGTCTTCAGGAGAACCAGCGGGTCGAGTTCACCGCCGGCCAGGGCACCAAGGGCCCTCAGGCTGAGCAGGTCCGCCCGCTCTGACCTGCCGGCACAACAGTTAGGGCCCGGCCTGGCTACGGGCTCGCCGAAACAGTAAGGGGTGGCCCGGGTCCGGGCCGCCCCTTACTCATGTCGCCCGATGCAGCCCGCTTGCTGAGCCCTTCCGGCCGATGCAGCCCGCTTGCCGGGCAGGCCTTCCGGCCGATGCAGCCCGCGTGCCGGGCAGGCCTTCCGGCCGGGCAGCCCACCGGCTGGCTCAGCCCTTCCGGCGAGCGCAGCAGCCGCTTCTTCCGGCCACTCCGCCACGCAAGCACTATGATCCAACCGGGCGACATTAGGCAGAAGCGCGTATTGGTCGCCTTATCTCGGGGCCGCGCTAAGGACGCCGTTGGCGCGGCCGAATTGTGCGACTTCCTGATCGGAAGCAGCCCGTCAAAGACTCGCCGCATGCTATATATCGGTCGTATCAATGCAGTCCTGGCATGCGAAGAGAGAGCGATGTGCTGGCGGAGACAACTCCTGTGCACGGTCGCGACCGCGCGCTTCCTGCCGCGGCGACGCGACTGCCCGCCACGGGCCGGGGCCGGGGCCGGGCCCTACCGGGCCCGATTGAGGCGACGGGGTAGGCCCCCTGGCTGCTCCGCGGACCGGCCCCGTGGGCCACGCGGCCAGACCTGACGGACGCAAACCTGACCGCGACGACAGCCCCGGCGGAAGGACCGACGGACGCAAATCTGAACGGCCCGGCCGGCAGTCACGGACGCTCGCATAGCTATGCTCGCGGAACATGATTGTACTGATGGGCGGGGTATCAGGCAGCGGCAAGACGACGGTCGGTGTCCTGCTCGCCAAGCGGCTGAACTGGCTTTTCGCCGATGGCGACTCGTTCCACCCGGCGGCCAACATCGCAAAGATGCGCGCAGGTTTCCCGTTGACCGACTCGGACCGATGGCCATGGCTGCGAATCATCGCCCAGTGGATGGACGAGCGGATCGCGGCGGGCGAGTCGGCGGTCGTGCCCTGCTCGCTACTCAAGCGCAGCTACCGGGACCTCTTGCTGACCGGCCGGCCGGCCGCCCGCGCGGTCTTCCTTACGGCTGACCGCGCCGTGCTGCATGCGAGGCTGGCGGCCAGGCATGGCCACTTCTTCAGCGCCAACCTGCTGGACAGTCAGTTCGCCGACCTGGAGCCGCCGAAGCCACCCGAGAATGTGCTCGTGCTCGATGCCACGAAGACCTCGGCCCGGCTCGTCGACGAGATCACTGCCCGGCTGAGCCTAGCCCCCGCTGCCCGCCGGGAAGGCTAGGGTGGCTAGCGTGCAAGATGCTTCCAGCCCGGCACCGTCAGGTCCCGGGCCTGCTGAGATCTATCCGGCCGCCCGGCAGGAGAAGCCGTGGGGATACGAGCTGATCTTCGCAGTGGTCAGCGACAAGTACGCCGGCAAGGTCATCCACGTCAACGCCGGGCAGTCGCTGAGCCTGCAGTACCACCGGGAAAAGGAAGAGACGATCAGCGTCCTTGACGGTGAGGCGCTGATCGAGTACGGCCCGGCGGCTGACCAGCTGGCTGAGCGGCGTTTCCGGCCCGGCGACACCATCCATCTGCCGCCCGGCGTGCTGCACCGGGTGCGGGCACTCTCCGACCTCACCTTCGCCGAAGCCTCGACCGCCCGCCCGGGCTGGCGCGAGGACGTCGTCCGGCTCGAGGACTCCTACGGCCGGTCCGGCACCAGCGCGCCCTGACCCCGAGGTTTGCCGTCGTCCAAGGAAGGGGCTCGGACACGATGCGATACGCGGCGCTCCTTCGGGGCATCAATGTCGGCGGCAACAAGATGCTCGCCATGGCGGAGCTTCGTGCGCTACTCGCCGGGCTCGGCTTCCAGGACGTGACCACCTACCTGCAGAGCGGCAACGCCGTCTTCAGCGCTCCCGATCAGCCGCCGCTGGCGCTGGCGACCGCGATCGAAGAACGCGTCGCGGCCGAGCTTGGCGTGCGGATGCGAGTGATGATCAGGACCGGCATCGAGCTTGCCGACGTGGTCAGCCGCAGCCCGCTGCCGGACGGCCCGGAGAACCCGGCACGGTTCCTTGTCGCCTTCCTGTCCGCCGTGCCGGATCCAGCGGCGGTCCGGGATATGGAGGCGCAGACGTTCGGCGACGACCGCATCTGGATCAGCGGCGCCGAGGCATACCTGTGGTGCCCGAACGGCGCCGCCGATAGCCCGGTGACCAAGGGCCTCGACAAACGGCTCGGCGTCACCACGACCTCGAGGAACTGGAACACTGTCAACAAGCTGGTAAGCCTGGTCAATGGATGACGCCGGATCCGCCCGCCGCCTGGTCATTCGTCGGCTGGCCTGCGTAGCCGCTTGAGCTGAGAGCGCCGCTGCTTGGCGGCCAGCCTGCGCTCGACGGCGCCACGACTCGGCCTGGTCGGGCGGCGCGGCCTGCGCGGCGGCGCGGACGCCTCGGTCAGCACCGCGGAGAGCCTGGCCGCAGCGACCTCCCTGTTGCGAAGCTGGGAGCGGTTCTCCGACGCTGTCACCGTGAGCACTCCCTCGACGAGACGGCTCGCGAGCGCCCGCATGGCCCGGTCCTTCAGCACGGGCGGCAGCGCTTCAGACGCTGCCAGGTCATAGGAGAGCTCCACGCGGCTGTCGGCGGTGTTCACCGACTGGCCGCCCGGCCCCGAGGACCTCGAGAATCGCCAGGACAACTCGTCCGGCGGGATCGCCGTGCCGCGGACGCTGACCTCAAGCGCCATCCCGGCCCCCGCCGCGGCGCAGCTCATCATCGGTCACCGGATCTGCCTACCACTTCGCAGCCGAGCCGGGGCACCCGGGCCCGGCACCGGGCCGGCCGGGCCGTCAGGCTAGCGGCCGCTGCGCGCCCGGATCGCTGGTATCGCAAACGGGGCAGCCGCCACTGCCGCCGCGATGAGCCCGAGGAAAGCGCCGAAGCCCCAGCCGATTCCGGCCCCGGGCCTGATCAGGAAGCCGATCACCACCAGCAGCAAGTTGATGCCCGTGCCGGCCAGCAGCAGCTGCTCGTGCGGGAGCGGAGTGTTGACCGGCGGCTTGGCAAAACCCGCGCGCATGACAAGGTACGCCAGCAGCACCAGGGCGATGATGAAAGTTATGTACTCCCAGCCATGCCAAAGGCCGTTCACCGAGACGGTTATGAACGCGTCGCTCGCCACGAACCACGGCAGGAACAGCGAGATCAGGAGGACAAGCGTGGCGCCGCCCACGATCTGATCGTTCCTCGTCAGCCGTTTCAGGTCGAACTTGAAGGCCGGGGCTGCCGCCGCTCCGGGCGCTACTGATCCCGCGAACGGCTGGCCTAGGTTACCGGCCAACTGCACCCCGCACATGGGGCACACCGCCGACCCCTCGGCCACATTATTGCCGCATTGCGAGCAGGTCATAGCTACTTCCGCCTCTCGAATCGGCCGGAGCAGCGCTCCGGGCCTTCCCAACCGGCCCTGCATGCCTGCTGCCGCCCCCAGGGGCAGGTTCGAGCACGGACACGCCGCATCGTTAGTACGACGCGCCGCAATCTTCGCTCGTTGGCAGAGATCGTTCGAGAGCTCGTTCGCCGATCTCCCGGCCGGACGCCTCGAACCACGACTCGATCAGCTCACGTTCGAGCGCAGTCGCGGGCCAGCGCGCTACCCTCACGACCGCTACTTCGCGTCGCCGTAGCAGCTCACGACCGCGGTTGTCATCGGAAACCGGACGCCAGTCTCGCCGAAGACCATCCGTCCTGCCGCGCCGGAGGCCTCGCCCACGGCCGCCACGACGGGCTCCGCGAGAGCCGCGGGGCAGTGCACGATCACCTCGTCGTGCTGGAAGAACACCAGATGAGGGCCCCAGTCGCGGGCACCGGCCGACCATTGCGGCGATGACCGCACCGGGCTCGCGCCCCCGTTGCTCCTGGAAATGGCGGACAGCCTGCTGCGCAGGCCCGCGAGCAGCACTAGCGCCCAGTCAGCCGCGCTCGCCTGCACCACGAAATTCCGGGTGAACCGGCCCCTGGCGCGAGACGCCCGGCCAGCTCCGGGATCCCGCTCGCCGTCCGGGTCGCCAGACTCCTCGGTGACGCTGCGCCAGGCCGCCGACGGCGGCGGGCAGGAGCGGCCGAGGACCGACCTGACCACGCGGCCTTCCTCGCCCGCGCGGGCCGCCTTCTCCACATAACCCGCCGCCTGCGGGAACCGCCTTCTGAGCACGGCCAGCAGCTGTCCCGCCTCGCCGCCCGCCCCGCCATACATCGCGGATAGCAGGGCGATCTTGGCTTTGCCGCGGTCGCCGCCGAAGACGCTGGCGAGCGCCTCGTAGAGATCACCGCTTGCCGCCGCGGCCGCGAACGCGCGATCCCCCGCGAGCGCCGCCAGGACCCGCGGCTCCAGCTGCGCCGCGTCGGCCACGACCAGCGCCCAACCCGGGTCGGCCAGCACCGCTCGACGCAGGACCCTGGGGATCTGCAGCGCCCCGCCGCCGCGCGACGCCCAGCGGCCGGACACGACGCCGCCCACCACGTACTCCGGCTTGAACCTGCCGCCGGATACCCAGGTGTCCAGCCAGGCCCAGCCATGGGCGGCATGCAGCCTGGCAAGCTCCTTGTACTCGATCAGCGGCCGGACCGCCGGGTGGTCAATCTCGCGCAGCACTGAATACCTGGTCGAGGCCACCCGGACGCCATCCGCCGCGAACGCCCTGACCAGCTGCGCCGGCGAGTCCGGATTGACCGGACGGCCGCCGAACGCTGCCGACACCTGCGCGGCGAGCACGGCCAGCCTGGCCGGGCGCATCCCCGGCGGGACCGCCAGCGGCAGGCCCCCGAGCAGGCCGGTCAGCAGTTCGTCGTGCACCTCAGCGCGCCAGGGCAGGCCCGCGTAACTCATCTCGGCGGCCGCCAGGCCGCCAGCCGACTCAGCCGCGACAAGGGTGCCGAACCGCGCCGGATGCTCATCAGCTGCTATCGCCTGCAACTGGCCAGCATGCGCCTCGATCACCGCGTCGAGCTCGGCCTCCGGATCAGCGCGCGCCCGGCCCTCAGGCTCGAACAGCGCGCCCTGGCTGCGACCCGCACCGCGGCTGGCGGCAGCCTCCCGCATGCCGCTCGCCGCGCCGTCCCTTGCTGTATCACCGCCAGCCGCACGATCGCGGGCCGCACGGTGGCCAGCTGTACTCCCCCGGGCTACGGCGTCCCGGGTGGCCAGCAGCGCCCCGGCCAGCGCGACATCATGACAACGACCGACCCGGACTCCAGCCCCTAGCAGCGCAGGATAGAGCTGGGCGGTGCTTGACCAGACCCAACGGACGCCGTCGCCGCCAGCTCGCTCGTACTCGGCGATTGCCCGTGGAAGATCAGGTACTTTAACGGGAGATCCTCTTCGGCTGCCGTCTGCTCCTAGTTCGCACACCAGCCCATCCCGGCAAGCCCCCGGGGCGACAGCAACCCGCACAGTGCTGATTGTCGGGCATGGGTCTGACAATGCTGGTGTCTGGGACCCGGCCCGGTAGCTGGGCGGGCCGGGCCCAGACGATTAACAGGTCAGGGAAGCCATTCGGCCCTTGGCGGCGGCGAACTCCGGCTCCATCACCCGGCCTGGCTACCGGACGCCACGGGAGGGCTGGCCCAGCTGATCCAGCCATGCCCCGGGTATCCCAGAGCCCGCCGGCCCTGCTCCAGCAGCGTGAAATCCACGATGCTGGCCGCGGTCGCTGTGCTTCCCGTGACTGTCGCCGACAGCGAAGCCTGATGACCGACCTTGACTGAGCCGATCCCATTGCGTTGCGCGTCGACGATGGTCGAGTTCGCGATCGTGTACGTATGGGAGTACCCGTCGGTGCTCCGGAGCGTGATCGACGTCGCGGAAACCGCGGTTACCTTGCCATTCTGGAAGTCGACAGTCTGGTAGCCGCCGCCTGCCTTGCCGGCCACGAACTGGCCGTGCAGGGCACCGGCCAGCCCGCCGAACCCGAGGCCGCCGAGGCCGCGGTGCCGCACCCGGCCCGGCCCGGCCGGGCCCGGCGTCGGCGCCGGGGCCGGGGCCGGGGCCGGGGCCGGGGCCGGGGTTGCGGCCACCGCCGTGGACGGCACAGCCCGAATGACTGATCCCGTGGTAGCCAGCGCCGCGCCCGCGCCGCCTAGCAATCCCACCACGGTGATGCCGGCGATGACGATGGGCCGCCGGGATCGCAACCGCGGCCCCAGCGACGCGAACGAACTGAGCGGGCCTATCGACCTGACAGTACGGATCGCATCTGACGCCCAGGCGATGCTCCAGGGATCTGCATGGCCAGACGGGCCCGGACCGGCAGGCCGACCCGCCGGTTCAGCCGCGCTGGGCTGATCGTTATTCGAAGACTGCGCCGACATTTGGAAGAATGCTCCTTCCTGGCACCTGGCTCCGCACGCCTCAGCAGGAAGATTCCCGTTCTCACCTGAAAATAGGCTGAACAGGAGCACAGATCCAGCTCCGACATTCTCGCCCAGCCAAGAAGCGCGCGCCTTGCATTCCGCGTTTCTCCGGCCAGGGATCGGTGGATGCACGGCTGCGGGACCGTGCATCCACCGATGTTCCCCCGGGCCGGACAGCTAGCGGTCGCACCACGCTTGCCGCCACAGCTGGCCGGCCAGGCTTTAAAGATCAGATGCCACCGTCGGCTGACACGCCGCCGTTCGGCCGGACATAAGTGTCCCCGGCCGGGCCGTAGTTACCGGCAGACGGGTGCGGTGCCAGCCGGTGCGCAGCCTGGCCGGGCAATTCGCTTGACGCCCACCCGGCAAGCTCGGCGGCAATCGACGTAACACCCCTGCGGCCGGTGCCCTCCTGCAGGCGGCCGGCTCGCTGGGAGCCTCCCGACACTGACGCTGAGGCGTTCGGCCGCTTCTGCCTAGGCATGGCATGGCTGCCGACCACGCGGCCGCCGCGGGTCCGGCCGGAGGGAGCCCGCTCATCTGGCCCGGTGAAGAACGGGTCTGGCTCCGGGCCCTCGTCCAGGTAAGACGCGGGCTCATGCCGTGGCCGGAATGCAATCAGGTCCGTGTCACCCGGCACGGCCGCCAGGCCCGCATAACTCGGCGGTGTCGCGTGCAGGCCAGCTGGCCGGGCCGCACCGTACAGCTGGGCGGCGGGGTGCGGCTGGACGATCGCGGGCCGATGTGCCGCCGCAGGCGGCGACGGGATCAGCCCGCCACCCGGCTCCAGCCCGCGGCTGGGAGCGAGCGGGCTGCCGGGCCCCAGTGACCGCCCGGGGTCCAGCGCGCTTCGCGGGTCCAGCGCTGTTCCCGGGCCCAGCCCGCTTCGCGGGTCCAGAGCGGTTCCGGGGTCCAGCGCGGTTCCGGAGTCCAGCGCGGTTCCGGAGTCCAGGACGGATCTGGGGTCCAGGGCGCTGCCTGGGTCCAATGACCGGGCGGGCTCCCTGCTGCTGCCAGGCTCCAGCGGGCTCAGGTTGCGTGCAGTCGTCGGCCGGCCGGCTGATCTCCCTTGCTCGCGGTCGCCGCCGGACCGGTCAGGTCGCGGCTGCTCCTTGGGCCTGACCCGCTTAGCCGGGACTGGCCGGGGCTGCGCAGGAACGCGGACAAGCCCGTTGCCGCTGACTGCGTCGGCGTCGACCAATGCCGCAGGTTCGCCGGTCAGCTCGGCACCCGCACGCGATGAACCGGCCGCAGCCGGCCCTGCGCACTCATGGGATTCGAGGAGGATGGCAAGCTGCTCGGCCTCCTCGGCGGCCACGCCGAACACTACTCGCGGCTGGCCCCACGGCTCCTCAAGTGAGTAGCCCACATAACTAGAGATGGGCGGCATCGGATCTGCGCCAAGGCCGTGCATCGTGCGGTAGCGGTCCCAGGCCCCCTCCAAAGCTGCCGCAGCTCGCTGAGCCCGCAAGACCAAATCTGGATCACGCATCGTGCGATCCTCCCCTCAGAGCGACGGCTCGCCCCGCCCAGCTGGCGGGCCCCCCGGAGCGCGCGCACCCCGCCGCGGCCGCTACGCGAGCGGCCCCGGCTGGCGGTGCCTGGTGCCCGGACACCTTGTCTGCCACCGCGTGATCTCCCCGGCAGTGACCTGGCGACCAGTATTGCGGAACCCCCGCCCGAGCAGGTGGAATTACCGAAAGTCGTGAGTTGATTACATCGAGTGGCCGGACTGACCGGTGGTTCTGCCTCATGGAGATCCGCCGCGACACACGCGATCCGCTTGACCCTCACCGGGTTCGCCCGTTGGGTACATCACGGCGGGCTCTCCGCGGCCGCCACTGGCGGCGCCGTCAGTCTGCCCGCCGATGATCTGGCAGTTTCCCGCTGCTCTAGCAGTTCCCGCTGCTCTGGCAGTCCCGCTGCTCTGGCCGTTCCCCGCTGATCTGGGCTGGGATCCCAGGTTCCCCGCTTCCCCGTTCAGGCCAGCTGGTACATCAGGAGGCCGGATCGACCCCGGCTATGTCCGCGGGGACGACGCTCGGGAGCGCGCCCCGTGAACAGTGCCCCGCCGCGGCGCATTTCTGGCCGCCGGGGCCGACCCCCCCTTGCTCCCTGCACTTGGCCGCGCCGGCGCACGTCAGCGTGCGCCTGCATCCCCGGCACGGTGAGCGCCAGGTAGCGGCCAGGTGTCACTCCGAACGCTGCTGCGGAATACCCGCCAGCAGGGCTCGAACCTCTGTCTCCCGGTATCGGCGGTGGCCGCCGAGGGTTCGGATCGACGTCAGCTTTCCGGCCTTGGCCCACCGCGTTACGGTCTTCGGGTCAACCCGGAACATCGTTGCGACCTCCGCTGGCGTAAGCAGCGGCTCGGCCTCTGGTGTACGTGCAGACATATTTACGGCCTCTCCTCCTGGACCGGTACTGCGATCCTGCGTGTGTTGCCGTGCTGGCTCCCTCGCGGAGCCTGCCGTGGATGTCCCATATGGTCTACTCAGACCATATTGCCATCACCAGCCGTGACAAGTCGACCACCAGGAGCAAAGTTTCTGGTGCGAGTTGCCCCGTTGCTCCACTGATCTGAGTCACGCTGCGTGATTCTAGCGACACGCAGCGTCGCAACGGGCGGATTCGGAAAAGTCATCCCCGCTTCCACTCAGCTCCCCAGCTGAATCGCTTCCAGCTCCCGCCATCTAGCGCGCAGCCGCTTGTACATCGCCGTCGCCAGCTCGTACTCCTGGTCGGCCAGGGCACTGACAGCAGCGGCCACCTCGGCTACGGACTGGTCGGCGCGCAGCGCGTCGTCGTCGAGCAGCTGCACAAGTCCCCCGTAGTCAAGCTCCACCAGCGAATGCGGATGGAACTCCTCAAGCCAGCGGCCGACCTCCTCAAGCCCGGCGCTGACCTGGATCATCGTGATCGTGGCTGGCGCACTATCCCCCTGACCTGGGCCGATGATACGGGACTTCGGCCTCGGTGCCGACACGCGACGGATGGTCGCGAGCGCGCGCGCCACTCGCCGGCGTGCCTGGGCCATCGTCGTCGCGTAGATGAGCGTGCGGGTGCCCGACGCGGTTGCGGGCTGCTTGCTCTCCCGCTCGGCCGCCGAACCAAGCACCAGCCACCGCTCGGTCGGCGCGAACGGGACGAACCACGCCTGCGGCACCGACCACGTGCTGCTGTGGATGTAGACCTTCGGCGGCGGCGCCTCCTTCCCCTCCCACTGGACGAACTCCTCGGCGGCCTGCTGCGCCTGCGTGGGAGCGAAAGCGTCTGCGAGCAACGGCCCGGCGGTCGCCCGCAGGCGCCCCAGCGCAAGCCACGACCGCAGCCGCGTCTGCCATGGGCACACGTACGTGATCCCATCCGCCCACCGCACGTAGGCGTGGGGGCTTTCCTGAGCTGGGGCAACGATCGGAGGAAGGGCGACAATCCGGCGCAGCGCCTCGATCCGCTCCGCCGCAAGCGAATCTGCCCGGCGCGGCCGGCTTGCCGCCGTGGCGTAGGCCTCCCAGCGTGACCGCTCCGCGGGGCTGAAAGCGGATAGCGGCTCATACACGCGCAAAAAGGCAGCACACGGAAGCATGATCAATCGTGACATGCTGCAGCGTTCCTTAGAAGACCCCGCACTCGGGGAGATAGCAGGAGCACGCTACCCGCCCGCCGCCCGGGCATACGCTTATGCCTGACCCCGCATCAACGGGGATGCGGGACTGAGCCGGGAGCCAACCGTCGTGACCAAGGTGTTCGGGACAGCCGACAAGCCCACCGTCGGTGACGAAGATGACGCAACTCGGGTACCGGCGGCGGGCCCTGGCGGCCAGACCGGCCACGAGCAGGTCGTGTTCTGCCAAGATGCGCCGACCGGGCTGCGCGCCATCATCGCCATCTATTCAACCGTCCTCGGGCCGTCGCTGGGGGGTACTCGCTTCTACCCCTACCCGAGCGAGGACGCCGCCCTCGCCGACGTCCTCAACCTGTCGCGGGCGATGACCTATAAGAACGCCCTGGCCGGCCTGGACCTGGGCGGCGGGAAGGCGGTCATCATCGGGGACCCGGCCCGGCTGAAGTCGGAGGCGCTGCTGCGGGCATACGGCAGGTTCGTGCAGTCCCTTGGCGGCCGCTATATCACCGCCTGCGACGTCGGCACCTACAGCGAGGACATGGACATCGTGGCGCGCGAGTGCAGCCACGTGACCGGCAGGACGGCCCCGCACGGCGGCTCTGGCGACTCGTCGGTGCTGACCGCGTTCGGCGTCTTCCAGGGCATGCGCGCGGCCGCCGAGCACGCCTGGGGCACCGCGGGGCTCGATGGCCGCCGGGTCGGCGTCGAAGGAGTCGGCAAGGTCGGGCGCCACCTGGTCCCGCATCTCGTGCAGGCAGGCGCGCGGGTCGTTATCTGGGACGTGAACCCGGGCGCGGTCGAGCAGGTGCAGGCCGCTCATCCGGCGGTCGAGGCCGTGGCCGGCCGGGCGGAGCTGCTCGCCGGCGACATCGACATCTACTCACCGTGCGCGCTCGGCGGCGCGATAAACGACGACACCGTGGAGATGCTCAGCGCGCGGATCGTCTGCGGCGGCGCCAATAACCAGCTCGCCCACAGCGGCCTGGAGAAGCTCCTCGCCGAGCGCGGCATCAGCTACACGCCCGATTACCTGGTCAACGCAGGCGGGGTCATCCAGGTCGCGGACGAGCTCGAGGGCTTCAACTTCGAGCGGGCCAAGAGCCGGGCCGCGCAGATCTTCGGTACCACGAAGAAGATCCTCGCGATCGCCGACGAGGAGGGCGTGCCCCCTGCAGTGGCGGCAGACCGGCTGGCTGAGCGGCGGATGTCCGAGGTAGGGCGCCTGCGGGGAATCTGGCTGGGCAGCTGACCATGGCCTTCAGCAGCGCTCGGAGGCGCGTGCAGCGCAAAGCAGGTACGGTTATCTATGTACGGAGGCACGAAGCGCGTTGCGCTCCCGGCGGTGGGGGGCAGCGGGTCGGTCTGCCGTGCAGGAAAGCCCGCAAGCATTCAGCGCGGTGAGAGCAAGACTCAGTGCGGTGACCAGGGGCCCGGCGGGCCCCGTACGTTCGAGGGGGTCGAGCCAATGGGGCGCGGCCGAGCCAAGGCCAAGCAGGTCAAGGTTGCCCGTCAGCTGAAGTATGGCGGCGGCGGCACCGATCTTGACCGGCTGCGGGCTGAGCTGGGCGTCAGCACGGACCAGCAGGCGGAGGATGATGCCGCCTACGCGGATTTCGCGGACCGCTACGCCGTGGACGACGACGAATCCGATTCCGATGATGACGAGCTGGACGACGACGAGGATCTGGACGATGACCTCGGCGATCCGGCTGGTGAATACCCGCATGGCCTGAGCAACGGGCAGGCACGGCTGAGCACCGGCACCTGACCCCGCCGCGCTAGCCGGTGGGCGGATGCTTGCCGCGCAGCGACACCTTGCCGGTGCCCGTGCCGGTGCCTGCGGTGATCTCGCCGATGTGCCATGCGGGCACGTCGCGCGCTGCGAGCAGGCGCAGCGCCCGGTCGGCGTCCGCGGCACCCACAACGGCCGTCATGCCAACCCCCATATTGAAGACCCGCTCCATCTCCTCGGCGCTGACCTGCCCTCGCGTGGCCAGCATCCCGAACACCGGTGGCGGGCTCCAGCTGCCGCGATCGAGCACCGCCACGGCATCCGGAGGCAGCACCCGGGCGAGATTGGCCGCCAGGCCGCCGCCGGTCACATGCGCGTACGCGTGCACGGCGCATGCGCCCGCGAGCGCGAGGCAGTCCCTGGCGTAGATGCGGGTCGGGGTGAGCAATTCCTCGCCAACCGTCCGGCCGAGCTCGGCCGGGGTGCCCATCAGGTCCAGGCCGGCCGCTGCGCTGGCCATGATCCCCCGCACCAGCGAGAACCCGTTGGCGTGCAGCCCCGAGGAGGCAAGCGCGATGACCACGTCGCCCGCCCGCACCCGGTCCGGCCCGAGCAGCCGGTCCGCCTCGACCACGCCCGTCGCCGCGCCGGCCAGGTCGAAGTCATCGGGCCCGAGGTGCCCAGGATGCTCGGCGGTCTCGCCGCCGACGAGAGCGCACCCGGCAAGCCCGCACCCGTCGGCTACCCCGCCGACGATGGCGGCCACCCGCTCCGGGATCAGCCGCCCGCAGACCAGGTAGTCGGTCATGAACAGTGGCTCAGCCCCGCACACCACGAGATCATCGGCCACCATGCCGACGAGATCGATGCCGATGGTGTCGTAACTGCCGAGCCGCTGCGCGATCACAACCTTGGTGCCCACGCCGTCGGTGGCCGTCGCCAGCAGCGGCCGCTTGTAGCGACGGATGGCGGAAGCGTCGTAGAGCCCGGCGAACCCGCCGATTCCGCCGACCACTTCGGGCCCGGCGGTACGAGCGACGGCCGGCCTGATCGCCTCGACGGCGCGCTCTCCGGCCGCGATGTCGACGCCCGACGCCGCGTAACTGGTCCCGCCCGGCCGGACGTCAGCTGTGCCGCCCGGGGCCGGGCAGGTTTCGCCGCCTGTCCCGGCGCGGGCGCCGCTGACGTCCGCCACTAGCGCTCCTCCCCGGCGCTGATCGCGACCGCCTCCAGCACGTGCTTTCCCTGGTCAGCGCTGGTGAAAGGTACCGGGTACGCGCCGTCAAAGCAGGCCCGGCACAGGCGGCCGGCGGGCAGCGTCGTGGCGGTGAGCAGGCCCTCGAGCGAGACGTAGCCGAGTGAGTCCGCACCGATCGACGCCTCGATCTCCGCGATGGACAGGCTGCCCGCGATGAGCTCAGCGCGGGTGGCGAAATCGATGCCGTAGAAGCACGGCCAGGCCACCGGCGGGCTCGAGATGCGAATGTGCACCTCGGCGGCTCCGGCTTCCCTGAGCATGGCGACTATCGCCTGCTGGGTGTTGCCGCGCACGATCGAGTCATCGACCACAACGACCCGCTGGCCGGCGATCACGTCCCGCAGCGGGTTCAGTTTGAGCCTGATGCCGCGCTGCCTGATCGTCTGGCTCGGCTGGATGAACGTCCTGCCGACGTAGGAGTTCTTGACCAGTCCCTGGCCGTACGGGATACCACTGGCCTGCGCATAGCCGATGGCTGCCGGGGTGCCAGACTCGGGCACCGGGATCACCAGGTCGGCCTCGGCCGGGTGCTCCGCCGCCAGCGTCCTGCCGACCTCGACCCGGGTGGCCTGCACGCTCCGGCCGGCGATGGCCGTGTCCGGCCGGGCCAGGTAGACGTACTCGAACAGGCAGCCCTTGGGATCGGCCGCGGCGAACGTATGTGACCGCACCCCCCGCTCGTCGATGGCAATCAGCTCGCCAGGGTCGACCTCCCTCAGGACCGACGCCCCCACGATGTCCAGCGCGGCGGTCTCGCTGGCCACCACCCAGCCGCGGTCGAGCCGGCCGAGCACGAGCGGCCGGAAACCCTGCGGGTCACGCGCCGCGTAGAGGGTGTGCTCGTCCATGAAGACCAGCGAGTACGCGCCGCGGACCAGCGGCAGCGCGGCCAGGGCGGCTTCCTCGATCCCGCTGCCCTCGGCATCGGCCGCGCCCGGGCCGGCGGGACGGGCGAACAGGGCGGTCAGCACGTCGGTGTCGGACGTCGCGCCGCTCGCCATCCCCGGCTCGGCAGGCACGAGCGCCGCAAGCTCCAGTGTGTTGATCAGGTTGCCGTTGTGACCCAGTGCCAGGCTGGCCCGCGGGGTCGCACGGAACGTCGGCTGGGCGTTCTGCCAGACTGACGACCCGCTCGTAGAGTAGCGGCAGTGCCCCACGGTGATGTGGCCGCGGAGGGTGTTCAGGATGGACTCGTCAAAGACCTGCGGCACCAGGCCCATGTCCTTGTAGACGACGATCCGGCTGCCGTCGCTGACCGCGATGCCCGCTGACTCCTGGCCGCGGTGCTGCAGCGCGTACAGGCCGAAGTAGGCCAGCTTGGCGACCTCCTCGCCGGGCGCCCACGCGCCGAAGACCCCGCACGCGTCCCTCGGCCGGTCGGCTGGGTCCAGCTCGTCCGTCAGATGGCCATCAGGCTTCATCACCTGCCAAGTCTAATGACGGCGGTCAGCTGACTGGACCGTCGTCAGCCAACGGCGGCTGTCCGGACAGCGGCAGCTGCCCGGACAGGTCCGCCCGCGGGCCGCTGACCCGGAGCAGGCCGTCGGCCACGGCGGCGGCCCAGCCCAGCCGTCCGGTGGCAACCATGATCCAGGTCATCGCGTCGGTCTCCACCACGTTCGGCGGGGTGCCGCGGGTATGCCGGGGACCAGCCACGCACTGGACGGCCGCGTACGGCAGGATCCGCACCTCCACGGCGCGGCCAGGGGCCCGTGCGACGAGCACGCCGAGCAGGTACCTGACAGCCCAGCGCAACGCCTCGGGCTGCGGCGCAAGACCGCCGTCGACAGCCGCGAGGACCGCGCTGACGCAGCCGGCGCCGAGCTCATCCGCGGCGACCGGCCCGGCCCAGGGCGGCGCGGGCAGCGCCGCTCGCTGGGCATTGACGGCGGCGAGCAGCCTGGCCAGGTCCGGGTGTCGCACGGGCATCGCTGCGACCGTATCCGACCGCGGTGGCGGCCGCGAGCCGGAAGGTATTCTCGGCATTCTCGACATGGGCAATAACTACGGACCAGATGGCGGTCATCGTTCGGTATGCCAGGTCAGCGCAGTGCACGTGCTCGCGCCCGCGGATCATGGGCACTGCGGCTGGCCGGGATCGGCGTGGCCTTGCTCCTCGCGGCCGGCGGCACCGCCGGGTACCTGCTTGTCGGCCAGGTGCACGCCGCCAGGCATGCCAGCCGGCTTTCGGCCAGGGTGGCCAGCGTGCAGACGGTTGGCCTGGCCGCGCCGGGCCCGGCCCGCCAGGCGGCCGCCGGTACCGCCGCTGAGCTGCTGCTTGCCTTGCCGCACGGGCTCACATTCAGATCCGCCAAGCCCACGGACCTCCCGGCCGGCTATCCGGAGTGGACGGCCGACCAGATGGTCGGCGGCAGCTACATCTTCATCTACATCTCAACCGGCCGGTGCCTGTCGTCGGCCTCCGGCCAGGCCACGCTGCAGCGGTGCGATCTGTCCGAGCGACAGCGCTGGACCCGCGAGTACCACGGCACGGACGCCAGCGGGCAGGAACTCTGGCGGCTGCGTAACGCCGCGGACGGCCGGTGCCTCACGGTCGGCGGTCCCGTCGCTGCCGCCGCGGCCACCGGGTCCGGCGCGGACCTTCAGCCCTGCGGCAGCGGCGTGTCCTGGCGTCAGCTCATGGCGTTCTGGTCCGGATACTGACCGAACAGCCGCGGCAGCGTGCCGCGGTGCGCGCCGGCTAGCTCGTCAAGAGGTATAACGAAAACCCCGGCGACTTCCAGGCTCGCACCGCCGGTCGTCCCGATGGCAGTGGCCGGCACGCCGTGCCGCTCGCACAGCGCACCGAATTCGTCCTCGCAGCCAGGCCGGACGGTAACCACCGCGCGCGCGGCGGACTCACTGAACAGGCAGCTGAACTCGTCCCCCGGCAGTCGCACCACCGCCCCCGCCCGGCCCGCCAGGCAGCATTCGGCGAGCGCGACGGCAAGCCCGCCTTCGGCAAGATCATGCGCCGCCGCGAGCACGCTCGCGCCAGCCGCGGCGACGAGCAGCGCGCCGAGGTCCCGTTCGGCGTCCAGGTCGGCGACGGGCGGCCGGCCGCCAAGGTGCCCGTGCGCGACGTGCGCCCACAGCGAGCCGCCGAACTCCGCGCCGGTCCGGCCGAGCAGCACGATAGACGCGCCTGCCTCGCCGAACCCGATCGCCAGCCGCCGCCGCACGTCGTCATGGACGCCAAGCACGCCGACGACCGGGGTCGGGTGGATGGCCGCGGCGGCGGTCTGGTTGTAGAAGCTGACATTTCCGCCGGTCACCGGCACCGACAGGGCCGCGCACGCGTCGGCGAGCCCGCGCACCGCCTCGGTGAACTGCCACATGACCGACGGGTCCTCCGGCGAGCCGAAGTTGAGGCAGTTAGTGACCGCGAGCGGCCGCGCCCCGGTGACCGCGACGTTGCGGTAAGCCTCGGCCAGCGCGAGCTGGGCACCCGCGTAGGGATCCAGCAGCGTGTACCTGCCGTTGCCGTCGGTGGCCAGCGCGACACCGAGGCCGCTCGCCTCGTCGACCCGGACCAGCCCGGCGTCGTGCGGCGCCGCGAGTACCGTGTCGCCCCGCACATAGCGGTCGTACTGCTCGGTGACCCACGCCTTGTCGGCTGCGTCCGGGGCGCCCAGTACGGCCAGCAGATCGGCGCGCAGCTCCGGGCCGGTGCCGGGCCTGGCCAGCAGCGCCGGATCGTCGGCCTGGAGCCGGTCCTGGGCCGCCGGGCGCGCCGCCGGGCGCAGGTAGACCGGCCCGTCGTCGGCCGCGCTGCCTGGCGGGATGTCCACGACCTCCTCGCCATGCCAGGTCATTTCGAGCCGCCCGGTCCCGGTGACCTCGCCGATCACGGTGGCCTGGACGTCCCACCGGGCGCAGATCGCCAGGCAGCGCTCGATTCCGGCCGGCTCGACGATGGCCATCATGCGTTCCTGCGACTCGCTCATCAGGATCTCAGCCGGCCCGAGCGATGCGTCCCGCAGCGGCACCGCATCCAGGCGCACAACCATCCCGGCGCGGGCCGCGGCGGCCAGCTCGGTGGTGGCACAGGCGATCCCGGCTGCGCCGAGGTCCTGGATGCCGGCCACCAGATCGGCGGCGTAGAGCTCCAGGCAGCACTCGATCAGCAGCTTCTCCAAGAACGGGTCGCCGACCTGGACGCTGGGCCGCTTAGCGCCCTCGCCGCTGCCGGCGAACGACGCGCTGGCCAGCACCGACGCGCCGCCGATGCCGTCCGGGCCGGTCCGCGACCCGAGCAGCACAACCTGGTTGCCCTGGCCGGTGGCGACGGCGGACTTGAGGTCGGAGTGCCGCATGATACCCAGGCACGCGACATTGACCAGCGGATTGCCCGCGTAGCAGGAGTCAAAGGCCAGCTCGCCGCCGATATTAGGAAGGCCGAGACAATTGCCGTAGAACGAGATCCCGCCCACTACTCCCGGCAGCACCCGGCGGGTGTCGGCCGCGTCGGCAGGCCCGAATCGCAGTGAGTCAAGCACCGCGACCGGCCGCGCGCCCATCGCGAGGATGTCCCGCACGATTCCGCCCACGCCGGTCGCCGCGCCCTGGAATGGCTCAACGTAGGACGGGTGGTTATGCGATTCAGCTTTGAACGTGACCGCGTATCCGTGCCCGATATCCACGACGCCTGCGTTATTGCCAATTCCCGCGAGTAGCGCGGGCGAGACCGGCGCTTTGTCGGCGAATTGCCGCAGGTGCGCCTTGGACGACTTGTAGGAGCAGTGCTCGCTCCACAGCACGGAGTAGATAGCCAGTTCGGCGTCGGTCGGCCGGCGGCCGAGTACCGCCACGATGCGCTCGTACTCCGCCGCTGTGAGGCCGAGCTCCGCATGCGGCTGCGGGCGGTCCGGCGTGGCGGCCGCCTGCGCCACCGTGTCCAGCGGGCTCACGCGCGCACCAGTGCGCCCGGCCGGACCTGGGCGAAGAAACCGAGGCCGTCAGTGCCGGGCCCGGTGATCGGGTCGACGGCGTGCTCCGGATGCGGCATCAGTCCGACGACATTGCCCGCCTCGTTGCTGATCCCGGCGATGGCCGCCGCTGAGCCGTTCGGGTTGCCGTCGGCGTAGCGCGCGATCACTCGACCGCCCTCGGCAAGCGCCGCCAGCGTGGCCGGGTCGGCCACATACGCGCCCTCGCCGCTCTTCAGCACCAGGGTTACCTCCTGCCCAGGCACGTACCCGCTGGTCCAGGAGGTGCGGGTGGCTTCCATCCGCAGCCGCACCGGCTTGCAGGCAAAGCGCAGGCCCGCGTTCCGGGTCAGCGCGCCGGGCAGCAGGTGCGCCTCGCAGAGGATCTGGAAGCCGTTGCAGATGCCCAGCACCGGCAGGCCGGCCCGGGCCGCCGGCACTAGTTCCGCCATCACCGGAGCGAACCGGGCGATGGCCCCGCAGCGCAGGTAGTCGCCGTAGGAGAAGCCACCGGGCAGGATCACCGCGTCGACCCCGCGCAGATCCCGGTCGCCGTGCCAGAGCGGGACCGCGGTGCCGCCCGCCAGCCGGACCGCGCGCGCCGCGTCCTGGTCGTCGAGAGATCCTGGGAAGGTGATGACGCCCACGCGGGCCGTCATGAGCATCGTCGCGTGCCGGGCATGCTGGCAGGCTACCGGCTCAAGGTCACCGGCTAGGCCAGTTACCCGCTAGGCCAGTTACCCGCTCGGCCAGTTACCCGCTCGGCCAGTTACCCGCTCAGCCAGCGTCCCGTAGCTGCAGGTTGCCCGCCCGCGACAGCGGCGCATCACTGCGCAGCTCGATCCGCTTCTGCAGGGAGACGACCGTGCCGCGGCCCGGGCGGCTGCTCAGTGTCACGTCATCCACGCAGGCCTGCATGATGGCCAGGCCACGGCCGGACTCGGGTAGCTGGGCGACGATCCGGTCGTCGGCGGCCCGCCTGACCCGGGCGAGGCGGGCGCGCACCGCGGACGGCGCGGTCGGCGCGAGCCCCGGCGATGCCGACGAGCCGGCCCAGCGGCGGCGCAGCCGCGACATCGGCCGGGCGGGCCCTCGGTAGGCGGGAAGGCTGGCGGTGTCGAATCCGCGCCCGCTGTCAAGGACCTCGAGCACGCAGCGGGTCCTGCCGACCCTGGCCACCACCTCGTACCGCAGCCCGGGGCCGCTGTGCCTGAGCACATTGGTGCACGCCTCCGTCACGGCGAGCAGCAAGTCCGCGACGCACTTCTCGTCGACGCCCAGCCGGTTCAGCGTGTCACCGAGTACCCGGCGCATAACCGGGACACTGAGTGCCTCCCGAGGGAACACTAGGCAAAACCGAGCGTCCACTGCCGGCTCTGGCGTCCCTGTCACCCGAGTACGCATCCGCTCCTGCACTCCCCGCCCCTCTGCTCCCCACCTTCATCAGCGATGCTGATCACATTGTGAGGGTTTCCCGAGACCGGCCGAGGTAATCATGAACTCGGGCGATCTCTGGACGAACAGTGCCGTTCGGCACCTGTCCGCGGCGGGGTACGCCAGGAAAACGCGGCCTGGATGGCTCACCCGGGGTGGATCGTGAACTCCTCGATAACCGGATTCGCGAGCAATTCCGCGGCAAGCTCAGCCACCCTTGCGAGCCCGGCCTCGCCGGCCGGCCCGCTGGTATGCACCTCGAATCGCTTACCTTGCCGGACATTCGTGACCTCGCCGAAGCCGAGCCGCTGGCAAGCGCTGGCGATCGCCTCGCCCTGCGGATCGTGAATTTCGGGCTTGAGCATCACCTCAACGACGACCCTGGCCAACTGACCCTCCGTTCATTTGTGAGCTTGGTCACGACGATCCCGGTTCAGCCCGGCCGCGGCGCCATTCGGGCGCGATCACCGGGCCGTCCGTCCGCCACCATCGTGCCAGCTGCTCCCGCTGGCACCGACCGCCGCAGCACGGCCGCCAAGCGGGGCCGCGCAGGTCGGCCGATTCCGGCACATCTGCCGCGCGCGCATAATCGAGTGAGGCGGGCCATCAATTACTGGCGGCCCGGGCACTCAACAGGTTGACCGAAGGCGACGCCCGCCGGGTACTGTCGCAGGAACTCCGACGGACGACTGGCGGTCAGGGCGCGCCCTGGCGGCCGGCCCTGAGCAGGCAAGGAGTGGCACGTGGCCGTCAAAGCTGCCGGGCGGGTTGCCGCAGCACATGATTCCCGTCAAGGAAGACGAGCGGAATCAGATGAGCTCATCCAGCTCCTGACTCCGGAGGGAGAACGGGCCGAGCATCCGGACTACCCGCTCGAGATCTCCACCGAGGAGATCAAGGCGCTCTACCGGGACCTGGTCCTCGTCCGCCGGATCGACTTCGAGGCGATCGCCCTGCAGCGCCAGGGCGAGCTGGGGATCTGGGCGTCGCTGCTCGGCCAGGAGGCCGCGCAAGTCGGCTCCGGCCGGGCCCTCGGCCCGCGGGATATGGCGTTCCCGACCTACCGCGAGCACGGCGTCGCCTGGTGCCGCGGCCTGGACCCGGCGAAACTCCTTGAGCTCTACCGGGGGGTCAGCCACGGCGGCTGGGACCCCAAGGTGCATAACTTTCACCTGTACACGATCGTGATCGGCAGCCAGACGCTGCACGCCACGGGTTACGCGCTGGGAATCCAGCGGGACGGCGCGGTGGGCGAGGACGGTGAGGCCGCCATCGCGTACTTCGGCGACGGCGCCACCAGCCAGGGCGATGTGAACGAGGCGTTCATCTGGGCCTCGGTCACCAACGCGCCGGTGGTCTTCTTCTGCCAGAACAACCAGTGGGCAATCTCCGAGCCGCTGGAGCGGCAGAGCCGGGTGCCGCTCTACCGGCGGGCGCACGGCTTCGGCTTCCCGGGCGTCCGGGTCGACGGCAACGACGTGCTGGCGTGCCTCGCGGTGACCAGGAAGGTGATGCAGGCCGCCAGGGAGGGCCAGGGCCCCACGCTGATCGAGGCGTACACCTACCGGATGGGCGCGCACACCACCACCGACGATCCGACCAGGTACCGGCTGGCCGCCGACGTTGAGGCGTGGAAGCTGAAGGACCCGATCGAGCGGGTGAAGCAGTACCTGATCAGGTCCGGCCTGGTGCAGATGCAATTCATCGAGGAAATCGAAGCGGAAGCGGCGGAGGTCGGCTTCAGAGTGCGGACCGCGTGCCTGGAGATGCCCGACCCGCAGCCGCTGGCGATCTTCGAGAACGTCTACGCCGAGCCGAATGCGCTGCTTGACTCCGAGCGTGACCAGTTCGCCGCCTACCTCGACACCTTTGTCGGCGAGGAGGCCGCGCGATGACCACGCTTACCCTTTCCAAGGCCCTGAACGAGGGCCTGCGCAAGGCCCTGGAGAACGATCCCAAGGTCCTCATCATGGGCGAGGATGTGGGGAAGCTCGGCGGCGTGTTCCGGGTGACCGACGGGCTGCAGAAGGACTTCGGCGAGGCCAGGGTCGTTGACACGCCGCTCGCCGAGTCCGGCATCGTCGGGACCGCGATCGGGCTTGCGCTGCGCGGCTACCGGCCGGTGTGCGAGATCCAGTTCGACGGGTTCGTGTTCCCCGCGTTCGACCAGATCGTCACGCAGCTCGCCAAGATGCATCTCCGCTCGCTGGGCAAGCTGAGCCTGCCGGTGGTGATCAGGATCCCGTGCGGCGGCGGCATCGGCGCTGTCGAGCACCACAGCGAATCCCCCGAGGCATACTTCGTGCACACCAGCGGCCTTAGGGTCGTCGCCTGCGGGAACCCCGTGGATGCCTACACGATGATCCAGCAGTCCATCAGCTGCGATGACCCGGTGATCTTCTTCGAGCCCAAGCGCCGTTACTGGGACAAGGCCGAGGTCGACACCGCTGCGGACACTGCCGCGGCGCTGCCGCTCACCGCGGCAAGGACCGTCGTGGAAGGCACCGACGCGACCGTGCTCGCCTACGGCCCGATGGTGCGGACGTGCGTGGAGGCCGCGGTCGCGGCCGCCCAGGACGGCCGGTCACTTGAGGTGATCGACCTGCGGTCGCTGTCGCCCCTGGACACCGAGGCTATCTTCGCCTCGGTGCGGCGGACCGGCAGGTGCGTGGTCGTGCACGAGGCGTCGGTCACCGGCGGGCTAGGGGCCGAGATCGCCGCCAGGGTCAGCGAGCAGTGCTTCTACCAGCTGGAGGCGCCGGTGCTGCGGGTCGGCGGTTTCTCCACCCCGTACCCTCCGTCCCGGCTGGAGGAGCATTTCCTGCCCGACCTGGACCGGGTGCTTGACGGCGTCGACCGCACGTTCGGCTACTGAGGGGTTCCGCATGTCAGAGCTGAAGGAATTCAAGCTGCCTGATGTCGGCGAGGGCCTGACCGAGGCGGAGATCGTCAAGTGGCATGTCCAGCCTGGTGACACGGTGAGCGTCAACCAGATCATCGTGGAGATCGAGACCGCCAAGGCCGTGGTCGAGCTTCCGTGCCCGTACGCGGGAGTTGTCTCCGGCCTGCTGGTGTCCGAAGGCACGACCGCCGACGTAGGGACGCCGATCATCGCCGTGGAGGTCGGCGCGGCCGCGGGCGGAGCCGGCCTGGAGGCCGCCGTCGGGCCGCGGGCCGCCGGACCGCCCCGGGCCGCGGTAGCCGGACCGCCGCCGGACGCCGTAGCTGGCGCCGCCCCGGAGGATCTGGTCCCGGGGCCGCCAGCCGAAGGCGCGGTCGAGCCGGGCGTTTACGGCAGCACAGCGCCGAAGCCGGAGCGCCAGGCCGTGCTGGTGGGCTACGGGGTCAAGCTCGGGCCGACCGCGCGGCGCGCCAGGAAGGCAGCTGCCGTAGCCGCTGGACCGCCCGCGCGCACCGCACCCGCGCGCACCGCACCCGCGGGCACAGCTCCCGCGCGCACAACTCCCGCGCGCACCGCACCCGCGGGCCCAGCTCCTGCGGGCGACACGCGGGCGCTGGCGAAGCCACCTGTGCGGAAGCTGGCCAAGGATCTCGGCATCGACCTGTCCGGACTGGCCGGCACCGGCCCGAACGGCTCGATCACGCGCGAAGACGTGCAGGCGGCGGCCAGCGGCCGGACGGCCGGAGCGTTGGCGGCCTCTGCCGCCGCGGCGCAGGGTACCGGGGAGCAGGGTACCGGGGAGCAGGTCACCCCCGAGCAGGCGCGATTCGCCCCGGCACGGTTCGCGCAGGCTGCCGACGGGGCCCGCGAGCAGCGCATCGCGGTCCGCGGCGTCCGGAAGCACATGGCGGCCGCGGTGTCGGGCAGCGCCTTCACGGCCCCGCACGTCACCGAGTTCCTGCAGGCGGACGTCACTGAGACGATGACCGCGACCGCGCGTGTCAAGACGCTTCCCGAGTTCACCGGGGTCCGCGTATCGCCGCTGTTGTTCGTGGCCAGGGCGCTGCTGGTGGCTGCCGCCAGGCACCCGATGATCAATTCGTCGTGGGACGAGCCGGCCCAGGAGATCGTGGTCAAGAACTACGTGAACCTCGGCATTGCCGCGACCACCGACCGGGGCCTGGTCGTGCCGAACATCAAGGATGCCCATCTGCTCCCCCTACCCGATCTCGCCCGCGCGCTGGCGGAGCTCGCCGAGACCGCGCGGGCTGGCCGGGCCAGCGTGGCGGATATGCAGGGCGGCACCATCACGATCACCAACGTGGGCGTCTTCGGGGTGGACGCGGGCACCCCCATCCTGTCCCCGGGCGAAGCCGCGATTCTCGCGTTCGGTCAGGTGAAGGATGCGGCCTGGGTACATCAGGGTCAGCTCGCCGTGCGCAAGGTCACGACGCTGTCGCTGTCTTTCGATCACCGCATCGTCGACGGTGACCTCGGCTCCGCGGTGCTCCGCGACGTGGCTGCCATGCTGGAGGATCCGCTGCGCATCCTCGCCTGGTCCTGACGGCCTGGCGGGTGGCTGAGTGACCGGCCGGCCGCGGCGTTCCCGGCGAAGGCCGGCCGGTCGCCTCCATCAGCCGCTTCCATCAGCCGCTTCGAAGGGAATCCGATGATCAGACACGTGGTGCTGTTCGCATGGACCGCGGAGGCTACCGCCGCGCAGGTGCAACGGGTAGCCGATGAACTACGCGCGCTGCCGCCGCTGATGCCCGGGCTCAGGTCATACCAGCTGGGCACGGACGCCGGCCTCGTCGAGGGCAACTACGACTTCGCGGTCGTCGGGGACTTCGACGACGCCGAAAGCTACCTCGCTTTCCGCGTGCATCCAGCTCACCTGGCCGTCGTCGAAGAGGCTATCCGCCCGATCACGCGAGCCCGCGTGGCGGTGCAGTACGAGATCTGACCGGCAGGAGCCAGCGCGCCGCCGCACGGCAAGCTCTAGCCAGGTGCCGCGGAGGCTCAGATCTAGCCAGTGCCGCGGAGGCTCAGAACGCGTCCTCAGGCAGCTCCATCAGGTCGAGCCCGGTCGCCTCGGCGATTTCCCGCTCCGCGGCGAGCCTGGGCAGCACCGTCGCGGCAAAGAACCGCGCAGCGGCGATCTTCCCCTGGTAGAACGCGCTGTCTGCGACCGGCCCAGGCTCGTCCAGCCTGGCCAGGGCCACCTCGGCCTGGCGCGCGAGCAGCCAGCCGATGACCAGGTCACCGAGGGCCAGCAGGAGCCTGGTGGTGTTGAGGCCGACCTTATACAGCTCGGCAGGCTGCTGCACGCTCTGGCCGACGTAGCCGTGCATGGCAGTCACCATGGCCTGGACATCCTGCGCCGCCCTGCCGAGGGCGGCGCGCTCCGACTTGAGCCGCCCGTTGCCCGCCTCGGCCGCCACGAAGTTGGTGATCTGCCAGAGCAGGAACTGCAGGGCCTGGTCCTGGTTCCGCAGGATCTTGCGGAAATACAGGTCCATCCCCTGGATCGTGGTGGTGCCCTCGTACAGGCTGTCGATCTTCGCGTCCCTGACGTACTGCTCGATGGGGTAATCCTGCAGGAAGCCCGAGCCGCCGAAGGTCTGCAGGGACAGCGCCAGCATCTCGTATGCGCGCTCCGAGCCGACTCCCTTCACGATCGGCAGCAGCAGGTCGTTGACCGCGACGGCTAGCGCGTCAGGCTCGTCATTGGCCAGGCCGACCTGCACGGCGTCCTGGAACGACGCCGTGTAGAGGACGAGCGCCCGCATGCCCTCGGCGTATGCCTTCTGCAGCATGAGCATCCGGCGGACGTCCGGATGGTTGATGATCGGGATCCGCGGTGTGGTCTTGTCCATCATCTGGGTCAGATCGGCGCCCTGCTTGCGGCTCTTCGCGTAGTCCAGGGCGTTGAGGTACCCGCTCGAGAGGGTGGCGATCCCCTTGGTGCCGACCATCATCCGGGCGTGCTCGATGATCACGAACATCTGCCTGATGCCGTCGTGCTCATCACCGACCAGAGTCCCCACCGCGGGCTGGTTGGCACCGAAGGTCAGCTCGCAGGTGGTCGAGGCCTTCAGGCCCATCTTGTGCTCGACGACCGTGGCGTAGACGCCGTTGCGCTCGGCAAGCTCGCCGTCCTCCGACACCAGGTACTTGGGCACGAGGAACATCGACAGGCCCTTGGTCCCCGGGCCGGCCCCTCGGGGCGGGCGAGTACCAGATGGAAGATGTTCTCCGCCATGTCGTGCTCGGCACCGGTGATGAACCGCTTGACGCCCTCGATGTGCCAGGTCCCGTCGGGCTGCTGGATCGCCTTCGCCCGGCCGGCGCCGACGTCGGATCCTGCGTCCGGCTCGGTCAGCGCCATCGTCGCCGTCCACTTGCGCTCGATGGCGCGCTCAGCGAAGCGCTGCTGGGCAGGCGTGCCCATCCGCCAGAGCGCGTGGGAGAAGGAGGCACCGCTCGAATACATCCAGACGGCCGGGTTGGCACCGAGGATCAGCTCGGCTACGGACCACGCGATGGACCGCGGCGTGCAGGTCCCGCCAAGCTCAGGGGGCAGCTCGAGGCGGTACCACTCAGCGTCAAGGAACGCCCGGTAGGACTTCGAGAAGGCCTCAGGCATCCGGACGGATCCGGTGGCCGGATCGAACACCGGCGGGTTGCGGTCAGCCTCGGCGAACGAGTCGGCGACCGGGCCGGTGGCCAGCTTGGTCACCTCGTGCAGGATCCCCCTGGCGGTCTGCTCATCCAGTTCGGAGTAGGGCTCGGAGCCCAGCAGATCCTGCCGCCGCAGCACCTCAAACAGGTTGAATTCGATATCCCGCAGGTTGCTCTTGTAGTGACCCACGCTTGCCTCTCCTTGCGCGACAACCCGTGCGCGACAACGCGCTACTGGCCAGTAACTTAAGCGATCCTACCAGCAGGTAACAAGCCCTCACCGGGACAAAAGTAGCGGGCGCCGCGCGCCTCAGGGGAGGATGTTGATCGCCCGGGCGATCACCAGCACGCCGAGCGCTAGCGAGACCGCGGACTGCAGGAGCATGGTGAGCTTCGCCCAGCGCGCCAGCGGCATGACGTCAGTCGGGCTGAACGCGGCGGCATTAGTGAACGACAGGTACAGGTAGTCGACGAACCGCGTGCTCCAGTCGTGCGGCGCCAGCTCAGGCGAGGCCATCTGCGGGAACATCAGATCCGGGAACTGCGCCTTGCCGAGCGACCGGTGCACCGGGCCGCCACGGTCGAACTCCCAGTACCACAGCGCGAATGCGATCACGTTGGTGGCCCATACGGTGCCGCCAGCCGCCAGCAGCTGCGCCGGCGAGCCCACCGTGCGGCCCTCCACGATCGCCAGCACGAGCCGCACCGCTGACCACGCGTTCGCCAGCGTCACCAGCAAGATCAGCACTATGCTGCCGGCCCTGGCCATCGCGGACCGCCGCTCGAACCGCACCGGATTGGCTATCAGCAGCCCGATGAACAGAGCTATCTCCAGCACTGGCAGCAGGAAGGTCGGCTGGGGCGCCAGCCGCCGCGGGAGCAGTCCTTGCAGGACGACCGCGGCGATCACGGTGATCGTGACCGGCCAGCGGGTCTCGGCGATGGTCCGCCGGCGCCAGGCCGGCAGCACGGCCGCCCTGCCCGCCGCGACCTCGTCGACTAGCTTCGCCAGCTCATGCCATGGCTCGCCGGGCCGGTGGCCGCCGGGGGCCGGGCCTGGCTCGCCTTCTGTCGGTGGTTGCGCACCAGGCTCTGGTGCCGGTCCAGCTTGCGACATGCGTTCATTCTCAATGCCTCCTGGCGGTATTCGCAGCCAGAGGCCGTTGACAGCCGCCGCGCGCAGCACGAAGTAATGATCGTTTAGAGCCGGGGCTGAAGCCTGGTTCATGATCGGCGGGGCCGCTCTCGCTGGCTCTGGCGTCCCAGGAACTTCCTCGGAAGCCAGGTCAGCGCCATGATCTGGGCACAAACCGAATCTCGTTCTAGAGTGTTCGGCATCGGCAAAGCGGCCCCGGCGAACGAGGTGCGTCATGACGCTCGGCCTCACCGAAGAGCATCATCACCTGGCAGAAACCGTCCGCAACTGGGCGCGGCGCAACTGCCCGCCGGAGACCGTCCGCCTGGCCGCCGACGGCCCGGACAGCGGGTCGGCACGCTATCTGCAGTCGTTCGGGCCCAGCCTTGCCGAGCAGGGCCTTCTCGGCCTGCACCTTCCAGAGGAGGACGGCGGCCAGGGGTTTGGCCTTCCTGAGCTCGCTGTCGCACTGGAAGAACTCGGCCGTGCGCTGGTGCCGGGTGCCTTCCTGCCGACCGTGCTCGCGAGCGCGGTCCTGGGCGCTTCGGGCGCTGCAGGCAAGCTGGTGGCCGGCCTGGCCGACGGGTCAAGGACCGGCGCGGTCTGCCTGGCCAGCGGGGTTACTGGCAGTGTCGGCCGCGACGGCGGGCTGATCATCGACGGCGAGGCGGCGCCGGTACTCGGCGCCAGCCTGGCCGATCTGGTCATCCTGCCGGTTCAAACCGGCCACGGCGAGACGTGGGCCGCCGTCGATGCGAGCGGCCTGGAGATTACCCCGCTTGACAGCCTCGACGTCACCCGCCCGGTCGCCCGGGTGCGCGCGGGAGGCGTTACCGCACCGGCCGAGCGGCTGCTGGCCGGGCTCGACCGGAGCACGGTGACCAGCCTGGCGGCGATCTTGTTTGGCGCGGAGGCAAGCGGCATCGCCGGCTGGGCCGTGCACCATGCAGCCGGATACGCGAAGATCCGGCGGCAGTTCGGCCGCCCGATCGGGCAGTTCCAGGCTGTCAAGCACCGTTGCGCCTGGATGCTGACCTCGGCCGAGCTTGCGTCCGCCGCTGTCTGGGACGCGGCGCGCACAGAGCAGGATGCGGCACCGGCGGCCCGGGGGGAGGCACCCGGCCAGCCACCCGCCGCTCAGGGGGATGCGCCCGCCGCTCAAGGAGACGCGCCCAGCCAGCCGGGCGCCGGGAGGCAGCGCGAGTTCGCCGCAAGCGTCGCTGCCGTGCTGGCCGTTGACGCGGCGGTCTCCTGCGTGAGCGAATGCATCCAGGTCCTCGGCGGCATCGGCTACACCTGGGACCACGAGGCTCAGCTCTACTACCGGCGCGCGCTTTCGTTGCGTGCCCTGCTTGGCCCGTCCGTCAGCTGGGCGGAGCGGGTGGCTGACCTTGCCGTTGCCGGTGTTCGCAGGCCCATGCAGGTGGAACTGCCTGGCGGTGACGCGCCGCTGCGGGCGCGGCTGGCCGGCGAGCTCGCCGGGATCGCCGCGCTGACCGGCCGGGAACGGGCGCATCGCCTTGCGGATGGCGGTTGGGTCACTCCGCACCTTCCGCGTCCCTGGGGGCGCGGTGCCGATGCGCTCGAGCAGGTCGTCATCGATCAGGAGATGCGCGCGGCCGGGGTCAAGGCGCCCGGCCTCTTGATCGGCGCCTGGGTAGTCCCGGCGCTGATCAAGTACGGCACGCCGCAGCAGCAGGACCGGTTCCTGCCGCCGACGCTGCGCGGCGAGATCATCTGGTGCCAGTTGTTCAGCGAGCCGGGAGCCGGCTCTGACCTGGCGGGCCTTACCACGAGGGCGGTGCGTGCCGACGGTGGCTGGCGGCTGAGCGGACAGAAGATCTGGACCTCGCTGGCCAAGCAGGCGGCGTGGGCGATCTGCATCGCGCGCACCGATCCCGCGGAGCCCAGGCACGCGGGGATCACGTACTTCCTCGTGGACATGTCCGACCCGGGAGTTGAGGTCCGCCCGCTGCGGGAGATTACTGGTGAGTCCTTCTTCAACCAGGTCTTCCTTGACAATGTCTTCGTCCCAGACGACCGGGTGGTGGGTGAGGTCAACGGCGGCTGGCGGGTAGCCAGGACGACGCTGGCCAACGAGCGGGTATCGCTCTCCCGGTCGTGGATGTTCGGTTGCGGCGTGGCCGAGCTGCTGGAGCAGGTGCAGGCCGGGAGCCAGGTGCCCGCCGGGCAGATCGGCAGGCTGGTTGCCGAGGGCCATGCGATCGACCTGCTCGGCATCCGGGTGACGATGAAGCGGCTATCAGGGACGGAGCCAGGCGCCACCGGAAGCGTTCGTAAGCTGCTCGGAATGCGCCACGCTCAGCAGGTCGCCGAACTCTGCTGGGCGACGTCCGGGGCAGACGGCGCCCTGGGCGCGGGGCCAGAGGCCGGCGTCCGCCGGCCGGACGGGCCGAACGGCCCGCACTGGGCCCGCCAGGTGCTCACGACCAGGGCATTGACGATCGGCGGCGGCACCACGGACATTCAGCTCAACATCATCGGCGAACGCATCCTCGGTCTGGCTCGCGACCCGGACCCGCCTGCCGCCTGATCGCCGAGCGCCCGGCCCAGGTACAGCCGGCGGCCCAGCCGACGATCCAGCCGGCTTGGAAGCCGACCCGCCGGCCGCGCCAACCGCGCACCGGCCAGCTCGCCGCGCTAGCCTACGAAAAGCAGCGTCCCGGGGGTACCTGATGACCGACAGTGGCGGTGACGCGCCGGGCGGGCAACGCGGCCTCGACGAGCCGCTGAATACGCCCCGGCGGGCTGAGCCGACCCTGGAATCCGTGCCAGATGGGCGTCTCCCTGGCCCCCGGCCAGGTCTCTACCCGGCCGGGCCCGCGTGGCGGGCGTCGCCAGGTCCGGCGCCCGAACCTGGGCAGTTCTCCGTATCGGCGGGGATGACGCCATCGGCCTTCGCCGATGCAGCGGCCCCGCGGGTGCCCGGCGGAAAGGTCAGGCATACCGGGGCGCGCCGCAGGCCCGGCCCGGCCCCGGCACAGCAGCAACTGATGGCACGGATCTCAGCGGGCCGGAAGGCCCGGCTGCGCCGTGCCCTGCTCGTCGCGTGCGGCGCGTTGTCTGCGCTGGTACTGCTGGCTGCCGGCAGCGCCTGGGCGGTGACGAGCTGGGTCAACGGCAACGTCGGGAGGGTGAACGCGGGGACTGCGGGAACGTCGGGCAGCGGGCCGCTGAACATCGTTGTCGCCGGCGTCGACGTCAGGGCCGGCCTGACCCCGCAGCAGCAACTCGCCCTGCACGTGGGCCATGACGTCAGCAGTAACTCAGACACCCTCATGGTCGTGCACGTGTCGGCCGACCATCGCCACGTGCAGGTCGTCAGCATCCCGCGCGACTCCTGGGTCAACATTCCTGGCTACGGGATGAACAAGATTAACGCGGCGTTCGGGCTGGGCGGGCCGGCGTTAATGGTGAAAACGGTGGCGCAAAACACGGGGCTCACCATCAACGACTACATCGAGGTCAACTTCCTCGGCTTCGTTAAGGTCATTGACGCGCTTGGCGGGGTGAATATCTGCCTCCCCTACGCGGTGAACGATTCTTACAGCGGATTGCAGATGTCGGCGGGCATGCATCATGTGGACGGCATCACGGCCCTTGAGTTCGCCCGTGACCGGCACTCGTTCGCCACGTCCGATCTAGCCCGGATCGAGGATCAGCAGCAGCTGCTCTCGACGATGTTCCGAGAGGCCATCAGCTCGGGGACGCTTGCCAACCCGGTCAAGTTCGCAAGCTTCCTGTCAGCGGCGACCTCCGCGATCACGGTCGACCAGAACCTGAATGTCGCCAAGCTCGCCGACGAGCTGCGCGGGGTCTCGATGAGCGAGGTCACCTTCACGACCGTGCCGATCGGCAACTTCAACTACACGACGCCGACCGGCCAGTCAGCGCTGCAGTGGAACGCGGCCGCCGCGGGTGCCCTGTTCGGTCAGCTGAAGAACGATAATGCTCCGGTCAAGGCGGCACCGGCCCGCCACGGCCTGAGCCGGAGACAAGTGTCGCTTGACGTGTACAACGGAACCATGATCGGCGGACTCTCGGCGGCCACCGGGACGCAGCTGGCCGGGTTCGGCTTCCGCGTGCACGGTTCGGGCCTCACCTGGTCCCGCCAGGACCTCACGCAGACCCTCATCGAGTATCCGGCGGCCATGAAGGAGGCCGCCCGGCTGGTGCAGCGGGTAATGGCTGGTGCGACACTGCGGCAGGTGCCAGGTCTGAAGCGGATCAGGATCCTGCTCGGTTCGGCCGGATATCAGGTCACTGCCGGTACGCAGGCTACGGCAAGTGGTACGCAGGCTACGGCAAGCCCGGGTGGCGGCGGCGCGACGCAGCGGACCGCCGCCCAGGCTGCCTGCAGGTAACCAGAACCGCTGGCCTGCTGACGACCTGGACCTATCCGGCCTCACCACCCTAGACGCGCTGCTGACCGGTGGCGATGGGCCGCATGCCAGCATTCAAGGCGTCTTCGTCGACATCCCGGTGGAGACGGCCGTGACCCGGTCAGACGCCGGATGTCCGAGATGTAGCCATATTGACCAAAAGGTAGGCGTCCTGCGGCGATCCGGTCAACGGCCAGCAGCCCGCAGTCCGCAGTCCGCAGTCCGGCCGACAGCCGGCCGCCCCCGCCGCCGGGGCCGGCCGCGCCCGGCAGCCCGCAGCCCGGAGGCCTGCTGCGGACCGCTTTCGGCGGCGAGATTGCCGGTCTCAGACCTGGGTGGTGCTTGCCTCGGGCGGGAAGCCGGTAGAGCCTGCCTGCTGGTGCTGGCCATCGGCCGCTGCACCGGCGTGATGATCAGCTGATTCGGGCGACAGGCTGATGCCGTTCTCCGCCTCATGGGCCGAGATGTCCGCGACTAGCTTGTCGACCTGCGCTTGACTGTCAGCGCCCGCCCGTCCGGTGCGCTCGGCGTAGACGACCGCACCGAGATTCCGGAGCATCGCATCAGCGCGCCGCTTGGCCTGCGCCTGATCGAATTTGACCTTGCCGTCGCGGGCTGTCTCCTGCGTCTTCTGCGCGATCTGGTTAGCCTGGGCCTTCATCTTGTCCATCAAACCCACGGTGTGCCTCCTTAGGGTTCGTGGCGGCGCTCCCGGCCGGCAGCGCCCGCCGAAGCGTGTCTTGCCAGGATAGGTGGGCTGTCCCCGGGTGCCAGGCAGTGCCCCCGAGCGTGCGGCGGATAACTGGTTGAGCCGGAACGCCTCGGCGTGACACCATGTCAGGGTGATTCCGCGCGACCGAGCCGCTAGCTGGCGGATGCCGCACTAGGCGACGTCCGCGGAAGCCATGCCCGTTGAGCCGCCTGCGAGGCGGCTTTTTTGTGCGCGCGCAGGGGCACTTCACGCAGGAGGAGAGTCCCGTGCCAAGAACCATCACCGGGATCAAGCCCACTGGCCGACCGCACCTCGGCAACTACCTGGGCATGATCCGGCCGGCGCTCGAGATGGCCCGCACCAGTGAGGCGCTGTGCTTCATTGCCGATTATCACGCTCTCACCACTGTTCCGCCGCCGGACACTATCCGGGACGGCGTCCTTGATCTAGCCGCCACCTTGATCGCATTCGGCCTGGACCCGGAGCGGACCATCCTCTACCGCCAGTCCGACGTGCCGGAAATCTGCGAGCTGGCGTGGATCCTGGGCTGCGTCTGCCCGAAGGGGCTGATGAACCGTGCGCACGCGTACAAGGCCGCGGTACAGGAGAACGTGGCGGCAGGCCGCGATCGTGACCAGGGCGTCGGCATGGGCCTGTTCGACTATCCGATCCTGATGGCGGCCGACATCCTCATTCACCGAGCTGACCGGGTGCCGGTTGGCAGCGATCAGCGTCAGCATGTCGAGATCGCCAGGGACCTCGCGAAGGCCTTCAACCGCGTATATGGCCCCGTGCTGATAGTGCCCGAGCCGGCCGTAGACGAGGCAGTCATGACGATTCCGGGAATCGACGGCCGGAAGATGAGCAAGAGCTACGGCAACCAGATCACGCTCTCCGCCGCTCCCGATGAGATCCGGCGCCTGGTCTCAAGGATCGTGACCGACTCGCGCTCCCCATCGCAGCCGAAGGATCCGGATACCATCCTCGCGCTCTACCGCCAGCTGGCCGATGCCGCGGATGCCGACGATCTGTCCCGCAGATACCGCCAGGGGACGGTCGGCTATGCGGAGGCCAAGGCGCTGCTGGCCGGGGTTATCCAGCAGCTGGTAGCGCCCGCCAGCGCCAGGCATGCGGAACTGATGTCCGATCCGGCGCTCCTCAAGGAAACGCTGGCCCGCGGCGCGGTCCTGGCGAGGAAATCCGCCGCGGCAACACTGGCCGCCGTCCGGGGGGCCACGGGGCTCGGCTGGGGCTGACCCGGCAGTCCTCTCGCGAAACGCTGCAGGTCAGCGGGCCGAAGGATACACCAGCATTACGGGACGTATTCCCGTTACGTACGGTACGTGATTAGGGTCATAACCGGAGTGAAAAGGGATGCCAGCGGGACAGCTGGGGCGTTACACAGTGTGATCCCCATCCGGGGCGGCGCTCCCCCCGCCAGCGGCGCGCCCGCTCCGTGCCCGCACGGCCACCGCTTACCCCAGCGGGACCCCATCCGGTACCCCTCGGTACCCGGGATGGCATGACCCGGCGCCCGCCGGATCCGCGCCGCAGCGGGCAGCACCCCCGCCAACTCACATCCGCCCTCCGGCCAGCGCCCCCCAGCGAACGGCCGGGCGATGGGGAACACGCAGAAGGGACAACCGTGCCCGCACCCGCACGGCTGGCTGCCCTGCGCGCCAGCACCCCCCGCATCACAGCCAGCATCCTGAACGCAATCCACCGAGCCATCGTGTCGGCCGCCCGAGCCCTGCGCGACCGCACCGCCCCCGCGCGCAGGGCGGGGAGCTTGGCCGCGAGCCGAGCCGCCAGCCGGGCCACCAGCGTGACCGCGAGCCTTGCCGCCCGCTTGACCGCGAGCCGAGCCGCCAGCCGGGCCACCAGCGTGACCGCGAGCCTTGCCGCCCGCTTGGCCTCGAGCCGGGCCGCCCGCCGGACCGCCAGCTGGGCAACCAGTCTGGCCTCGAGCCGAGCCGCCAGCTGGGCCACCAGCGTGACCGCGAACCTTGCCGCCCGCTTGGCCTCGAGCCGGGCCGCCCGCCGGACCGCCAGCCTGGTCGCCGCGAGCCGGGCCGCGAGCGGCGCTGTCGGGTCGGCCGCCTCGGCAGGCGCATCGGCAATCCGCAGTTCCGCTGCCCGGGCGAACTACGCCCTTCCGCCCCGCGCCAGGATCCCGGCTGCGGCCGCCGCGATACTCACCCTGGCAGCCGCGGTCACTGCCGCGGCGATGGCGATCGGCCCGGCCGCGGCTGCCGGACCGATCGGCCCGGCGATCGCTGCCGCCGCCTTGCGCCCGACCGCGCCAGCCACTCCCGGTCCGGCCCCGGCCAGCCACTCGGCGACCGCCCGGGTCGCGGGGGCAACCGCGCCACGCCACCACCGCGCCACGGCCCAGATCGCCGCGCACGCGGTCCCGGCGCACCACAGCGGCACGGCCGGCGCGCGTGCTCACCGGCGGCATCATTCTCATCACTCCTGGCGGGTGGCGCTGGACAACTGGCACGCGATCACCGAAGCCGCTGCCGGGCACCCCCGCGGCGGCCCGCTGGCCCCGGCCCAGCGGCTGCTGCCAGGCTCGCTGGCCGGCGGCCAGGCCGCCCTGCCGCTGACCCCGGCGCGCGCCGCCAACGCGGCCGTCATCACCGCCCAGGCACTGCGCCTGCACATGGGCATCCGCTCGGCCGTCATCGCGGTCGCCACCGCCATGCAGGAATCCACCCTGGAGAACCTCGGCTACGGTGACCGTGACTCCCTCGGCCTGTTCCAGCAGCGGCCCTCCATGGGCTGGGGTACCCCGGCCCAGGTCACCGATCCCGTGTACGCCTCCGACGCGTTCCTCCGCGCGCTGCACGCCTACCAGGCCGCGCACCCCGGCTGGGCCACCCAGCCGCTGTGGGAGGCCGCCCAGGGCGTCCAGAACTCCGGTTTCCCCTACGCCTACGCCCAGTGGGAGGACCAGGCGGCGCACATCGTCGCCGCCGTCACCCGCCACCTCCTCTAGCTATGTGGTTCCCGCCGCCTCAGGCGAGTCTGCCGACCGGCGTTCCCGGTCCCGGAGGCGGAACCGCGTCCCGGAGGCGGAACCGCGTCCCGGAGGCGGAACCGCGTCCCGGAGGCGGAACCGCGTCCCGGAGGCGAACCGCGTCCCGCCCGCTACCGAGCGGGCGGGACGCGCGAAGCACCGGCGCCGCGTCGCGCCTAGCGCCCGGCCTCGACCACGGCGATCGCAAACCCGTCATACCCCTTGCTGCCGACAGTCTGGAGCACCGTCGCGCTGATTCTGGGCTCGGCCGCCAGCAACTCGATAAACTGCCGCACACCCTGGACATTCGGGTCACTGCTCGCAGGATCGGCCACTGCCCCGTCACGCACCACGTTGTCCGCGATGATGAGTGTCCCCGGCCTGGCCAGGTCGAGGGACCAGCGCAGGTAGTCGGGGTACCCCGGCTTGTCCGCGTCAATGAAGATCAGGTCAAACGGCCCCGCACCGGTCCAAACCAGGTGCGGCAGGGTTTCCTGGGCGCGGCCCACGCGGACCTCGGTCAGGCCGGCCAGGCCGGCCAGCGCAAGGTTCTCCCTGGCGACCTCAGCATGCCTGGTATCGGCTTCCAGCGTGATCAGATGACCGTCCCGCGGCAAGGCCCGGGCCAGCCAGATAGTGCTGTAGCCGCCGAGGGTGCCGATCTCCAGGATCCGGCGCGCTCGCTGGCTGAGCGCGAGCAGGTTCAGCAGCTTGCCCTGAGCAGGCGAGACACTGATCTGCGGCAGGCCGGCCTCCGCGCTGGCCAGCAGCGCTGACTCGAGCGCCTCGTCAGCCGCCAGGAGCTTGCCCTCCAGGTACTCATCGACGGCAGCCCAGCGATCCTGGGTCATGATGGCCGCCCTTCCTCCGGGCCGCGTGCCACGGCGAGCTCCGCGACTGCCGTCCTGCTCACGGCCAGCGCGTCATTTGCCACCGTAATCAGCCGGCATCCGTTGTCCCGGTACAGGCGCGCGGTCGCGCCATCTGATGCATGCACTCCTACCGGCTTGCCCGCTGCCGCGCACGCCGACCAGATGCGCTCGAGTTCCCGCCGCAGCACGGGGTCATGGGGGTCCAGCGCGCAGCCGAGCGAGAGCGACAGGTCTCTCGGGCCCACGTAGATCCCGTCGACTCCGGGCACGGCGAGAGTCGCAGGGAGATCAGCCGCGGCGGCCACGGACTCCACCATGATGATGCAGAGCGGGTCGCTGCCCGTCGCCATGACACCGCCGCCGGAGCGATAGCCCCCCGGGGGGTAGCGGCACGCCCCGACGATCGCCCGCGCCTGCTCGGCCGATTCCACGTTGGGAATGATGACGCCATCGCAGCCCAGATCGAGGGCTCTGCCGATGTCGGCCGGATGGGCGTGCCTGACCCGGCCGAGGGGCGTGGCCCCGGCCAGCCGGATCGCCATGGTCATCTCCGGCAGGTCGGTCTCGGCGGCCGCGCCATGCTGCAAGTCGACCGCGACATAATCGAGGCCGGCCGCGGCCAGCGACCGGGTGCTGACGGCGCCGGGGATCGTGGCCCAGCCGCCATAGGCGATCTCGCCGCCCAGCAGGCGGTCACGAAACGAGCTTGCTGTCACGGGAGCGGTCATGGCAGAAGCCAAGCACACCGGGCGGCGCGCCACGCAGGCCGCCGGCCGCTCCCTGCCGCCAGGCCCGCCGTCGGAATCCGCCCCGCCGCCAGAAGCCGGCCTGCCTGGCAGCGGCCTCCGCCGGCGTAGCGGGTCTCACCTGGCGAGCACCGATGCGGCGGTCACGCTGGCCGCGTCCGCGTGCCAGACCCCGGCTGCCCAGGCGCCCCCGACGGTCAGGATCGTGAGCGCGCCCGCGACGGCGAAGACGGCCCGTGGATCCCCGCCAAGCGCGCCTGTCATGGCGCCGGCAGCTACCGCGCCGATCGGGGTGACAACCTGCGCGGCCAACCGCCACGCGGCGGTCACCCGGCCGAGCAGTTCCCGCGGGACCAGCACTTGCCGCAGTGCCCGCAACGTCACGCTCGCCGTGACGATCGCCCAGGTGTAGAGCAGGTTGGCGGCCATCATGACCAGCACCGACCAGGCGGTGCTCAGCATGATCAGCGCGATTCCGGACGCGATCGCGCAGGACGCCACGCCGGGCAACGGGCCAAGCCGCCGGCACCACCAGCCCGTGGCAGCTGCCCCCAGCACGCCGCCTGCCCCGCCGACCGCGACGACCAGGCCAACCTGCCAGGCGCGCAGGCCCAGGGTGTCCCTGGCAAAAAAGACGAACAGCTTGTCGGTGCCCAGGCACAGATTCAGCACCAGCACAAAACCCATCAGCGCCAGCAGCAGCCGGGTGGTTGCCAGATACCTGACCCCGTCAGCGAGGTCGCGGCGCAGCGCTGCCAGCGAGGCAACGGGCCTACCGGTCCTGGCCGCCGCGCGGTAGCCGCCGCGAAGAGCCGCCAGCGAAGCGAGCGAGACTCCGAAAGTCAGCGCGTCGATCAGGATCGCCCCGCGCAGTAAGCCGGCCGCGGCGAGCAGCCCGGCCACGCCCGGCCCGATCACCTGGCCGCCCTGATTGGCCGCCTCCAGCCAGGAGTTCGCCGGCACCAGCCGGGGACCAGCGAAAAGGTCGCGCACCGTGATGGCCAGCGCGGTCTCGAATCCGACCGTCGCGCCGCCCGCCGCGAAGGCCAGCACAAGAACTGGCCAGACCGCCGGCCGGTGCTGCCCGGCCAGGATGAACAGCCCGAAGAAGACTGACGCCCGGATGATGTCCGCGGCCACCAGCACCCGCCACGGGTCGAGCCGGTCGGCTAAGATCCCGGCCGGCACCCCGGCCACGACGTACCCGACGCTGCGCGGTGCTGAGGCGAGCACCGCGAGCACCGGGCTGCCGGTCAGCCTGAGCACCAGCAGCGGGATAGCCAGCACCGCAATCCCGTCCCCCAGCATCGAGACCGCCTGGCCGCCGAGGAAAATCCGGGAGCGCAGCACAATGGTGTGCATGCCCGGCAATTGCCGCTGCCACGCTCACCCTGCCACGGCAGCCCCGCTCGTCGTTCCGCTCAACCAGGCGTCTTAGTTTGAAGTCTCTGTATCTGAGCGGCGACCCGCCTCCACAGCCCGGGTCATCGTGGTCGCGATCCGACATTTCAACGAGGGAGCCCGCCATCTTAACCCGACGATCACCACTGCGGTCCGTTCTCACCTGCGCAGTGGCCGGTGCTGCCGCCATCTGCCTCTCCGGCGCCGCAAGCCCGGGTCCTCCCCGGCCGGTAAGGGAAGGGCCAGCCGGGATGCCTGCCGCCCCGCGGCGTGGCCAGCTGCCCGTGCGGCCCGCGCTGGCCGCCCCGACATCGCATTGCCCGCGGGCTCGGTACGGGCCGGAGTTCTACGCGCCGGGCCGGAAGCGGACGGTGGCTCTCACCTTCGACGACGGGCCAGGCCGGAGCACCGCGCAGATCCTGGGGATCTTGCGCAAGTACCGCGTGCCCGGAACGTTCTTCAACATCGGCGAGAACGAGGCTGTCCGCCGGGGCTTAGTCAGGGATGAGTTCAGGGCTGGCGATGCGCTGGGGAATCACACCTGGAATCACCCCGATATGACCAGGCTGTCGGCCGGCCAGCAGGCCGTCGAGATGGACGAGACCATCGACGAGCAGAGGTCCATCGTGGGCGTGCCGCCGTGCCTGTACCGGCCTCCCTATGGCACCTACACCAGGACAACACTGAAACTGGCACAGCACCGCCGCATGGGGGTGTGGCTGTGGTCGGTGGACACCGAGGACTGGATGGCCGACGGATCGGGCTCGCCGTTCTGGGTTGCCCGCATCACGCGGCTGGCGGAGCAGGAAGGCAGGGCGTTGCGCCACCCCGTCGTGCTGATGCACAACCAGCCGGCCGGCAATCCCGCAACCGTCAGGGCCCTGCCGGCGATCATTCACTTCTTCCGCGTGCACGGCTACCACTTCGTCCGGTTGTAGCCGCGGGCCGGGCAGCTAGGCTGAGGGTCTGCCGGTTGGCTGCCTCTCCACCGGGTAGACGGACAGAACTGACCGGTAAGGCGCCGGTAACGCCCGGTGCCAGCTGTTCCAGCCACCCGCGCTCGCTAAGGGGGCCCGTGCCGGCATCTTCGCCCGCGCAGCCGCGCCAGCCAGGTCACCAGGGGCCGTGGTGAGCGGCGCTCATGCCCCGCTTCCCGTGCACGGTGAGCACGGGAAGCATGAGCGAGACGCCGCCGCCCACGATCAAGGGCAGGCTCATGGCAGCGGCAAATGGTGGACGCTGGTCGCCGTGTGCCTGGGCACTTTCATGCTGCTGCTTGATATCACGATCGTGAATGTGGCGCTGCCAGACATCCAGCAATCGCTGCACGCGACCTTCTCGGGCCTGCAGTGGGTAGTGGACGCCTACGCGCTGAGCCTGGCCGCCCTGCTGCTGACGGCAGGCAGCCTTGCTGACATGTACGGACGGCGCCTGTTCTATGTGATCGGTCTCGTCATATTTACCGGCGCCTCCCTGATTTGCGGCGCGGCCGGCAGCACGCTCGTGCTCCAGCTGGCCCGCGCGCTGCAGGGCGTCGGCGGAGCGATCATGTTCGCCGTATCGCTGGCGCTGCTGGCCGAAGCTTTCCGTGGGAAGGATCGCGGCATCGCCTTCGGCGTCTGGGGAGCAATTACCGGCCTGGCCGTAGCCATCGGTCCGCTGCTCGGCGGCGTTCTGACGTCCGGCCTGTCGTGGCGATGGATCTTCTTTGTCAACGTGCCGATCGGGGTCGTGGCCGTGGTCATCGCCATGACCAAGGTCGCCGAGACACGTGCGCCGCACGCCAGGCGCCCTGACTGGGCGGGCTTCGTGCTCTTCACCCTGGCACTGTCGAGCCTGGTGTATGCGCTGATCGAGTCCAACGAGCGGTCCTTCACCGACCGCCTGGTGCTTGGCTGCTTCGCGGCCGCGGCGGTATTGCTGGTGGTCTTCGTGTTGGTGGAGTGGCGAGGCAAGCACCCCATGTTCGACCTCAAGCTCTTCACCCTGCCGACGTTCAGCGGCGGCTCGATCGCGGCCTTCGGTGTCAGCGCGTCGATCTTCGCGCTGCTTCTCTACCTGGTGCTGTACCTGCAGGACATCCTCGGTTACAGCGCGCTGGCCACGGGCGTGCGGCTGCTGGTGCTCTCCGGAGGCATCCTGGCCACCTCCGCGCTGTCCGGACGGCTTTCCTCGCGTGTTCCCGTGCGCCTGCTGATCGGGCCCGGACTGCTCATTGTCGGCGTTGGCCTGCTCCTCATGCGCGGACTCGACGCGACGTCATCCTGGACTCACCTGGTACCGGGCCTGCTCGTGTCCGGCCTCGGTGTCGGCATGCTCAACCCGCCGCTCGCCTCGACCGCGGTGGGAGTCGTGAAACCGGACAGGGCCGGCATGGCGTCCGGCATCAACTCAACGTTCAGGCAGGTGGGGATCGCCACCGGGATAGCCCTGCTGGGCACCTTGTTCTCGAACAAGGTCACCGCCGAGGTCGTTGCCAAGGTGCCCGCCGTGCCGGGCCTGTCGGGCGAGGGCCGGCGGATCGCCACCGCGGTGCAGTCCGGGACCATCAAGCAGACGATCGGGCAGTTGCCCGCGCACGCCAGGGATGCCGTCGAGATGATCACCAAGGCGGCGTTCACCGCGGGACTGGACCACATCCTGCTGATCGCGGCCATCATCGCGTTTGCTTCCGGCATCCTGTCCCTCGCGCTTATCCGCAGCAGGGACTTTGCCGTGCAGCGGGGCTCCGGTCGCTGATCACCCGCCGAGCGCCATACCTGCTCCATGGCGGTCATGCGGGCCCCGGCGCCGATGGCCGCCGCACGGGAGGGCCGCAGCGGCCAGGGCTGGCAAGTATGGAGGCCACAGAACCGGGCCGTGGCTGGTCGACGCCTGAGCTGGGCGGCGCGCATGGCCGGGCCCGTGGTGCGCGGGACTGCTCGGCGGGTGAGAGACTACTTGACGGCTCGCTAGGCTAGCTGAGGGGATGGCATGCGGGGTAGGGGCACATGATCCTCGCCGCGATTGCTGCCGAGGCGTCGGCTGAGACGTTCAATGGGCTGATGGATCACGTTGCCCAGGGTTTCGAGGCGCTGGGAGCCGCGATCCTGGTAGTCGGCGTGATCTGGTCGTTCGTGCTCGCGACGCTGACCTCGCGGCGGTCCGGCTGGTCGGCAAAGACTTACGTGGTATTGCGCCAGGCATTCGGCGGGACCCTGCTGCTCGGGCTGGAAATCCTGGTCGCCGCCGACCTGGTCCGCACCGTGGCGGTCGCGCCTACCCTCGACAATGTCCTCGTGCTCGGTCTGATCGTGCTGATCAGGACGTTGCTGAGCTTCTCGCTGGAAACCGAGATCGAGGGCGTTGCGCCGTGGCGGCGGGCCCTGATCAGCGGCGCGGCCACGATCCGCCGGGCCTCCGCTAGCGCGCTGGAGTCCGAGCCGCCTCCCTGATACCGGATTGGCAGACCCGGAAGCGGGCCCGGCCTGGACGACGTCGCCCGCCCAGAGCTGGCGAAGCCCCAGCTCGCGCCAGTGGCGGCTGCGGCAAAGCGATGGCCCCGGCGTACCAGACCTGCGGCGGCGGTGCAGGCGGTCAGGCCCCGTAGCAGATGAGGACACCGAGCCGGGCCCGGACGGCCATGGTCACCCCGGGTCACCTCAACCGGCCCGCGCGGTCTGGCCGGTGCCGACCGGTACGGCCTTCGCCGTCCGCAGCAGGTCCGGGAGCTGGCTCAGCTCTTTGTGGTAGGCGGTCCGGTACCGCTGGACCGCGACGGTGAGCGCCTGCTGGTTGGCGTTGACGAGCTGCTGCTCGTAGCTGGCCTGGACGGCGAAGTAGATGCCGGCCAGGTCCGCGGACTGGGTGCAGGTGGCATCCGTGACGGCCGCCGCGAGCTGCGCCTGGTTGGCGGCGGTGCTGATCGGCTGTCCGGGGTTTATTTCACGGGCGTTGCCGTACATGGCATGCTGCTCCTGGGAGAAGACGTCCCGCGGCTGGTCGTCGTGGTAGCCGTTCTTTGCCATGCAGGCGGACCAGGCGTTCGTGGCGTTCTTGACCGCCGCGTCCTTCAGGATGTCGTTGTAGATGTCGTTGCTCAGCGCCGCGATGCCGGCCAGCGGGCCGTTTTGCGCGGCGTTGCCGAAGTCCTGCGTGACCGTGGCGCATTTCCCGATAGCGGACTGCTCCGCCGCGGTGACGCTGGCCGGGTTCGCCCCCGACTGCGAGACGTCGATGCCCAGAGTGGTTAGCGCGGAGCCCGGGGGAACCCGGAAGCCGTACTGCTCAGCCTCGGCGACTCCGAGGTATCCCCAGTCCCCCCAGGGCTGCGAGAACGCCAGCTCCCCGGGTCCGAAACTGATGGCGAACGGGGCATTGCCGCTGTTGGGGTAGCCCGCGACGGTCATGCAGGCGATGGCGAGCGCGCTCGTCGACTCGTTGGGTGCCAGCCCGTCGTTGTTGGACACGCCGAGCGCGGCGTAGGGGGTGAACGCGTCGCGCGACAGCGCCGCCTGGGCGGAGGACGGCGGCGCGGGCCGGCCGACGCTGGGCGTGGTCACGGTCACGTTCGGTCCGCTGGGCGCACCGACCGTGCACGCGGTCAGGCCCGCGCAGCAGCAGATCAGGAGCCACCGGCTGGTGCGGGTGCGCATCATCGTTCCTCTCCGTCGCAAGCCGCGGCTCACGCGCTCCGCAGCGCCGCCAGCGGGCTGGTCCGCGACGCCCGCAGCGCCGGGTACGCGCCGGCCAGCAGGCCGACGACGCTGCCGATCAGCGGCGCGGGCAGCGTATAAGCCGGGTTCAGGATGGCGGTCCAGTCCTTGGCCGCGGCGAAGATCACCACGGTCGCGACGCCGATGCAGGTGCCGACCAGGCCGCCGAGCGTGCCGAGCGCCGTCGACTCGGCCAGGAACTGCGCGGCGATATGCCGCGGCCTGGCGCCGACGGCGCGGCGCAGGCCGATCTCCTCGGTGCGCTCGAGCACGGCGACCAGCGTGGTGTTGGCGATCCCGACCGCGCCGATCAGCAGGCTGACCAGGGCGAGGATCAGGAACAGGCCGGCCAGGTCGCCGTTCACCTCACCCTGCAGGGTCTGCGGGCTGGACGGTGATGTCACGACCAGGCGGCCCGGGTCGGCCGGCAGCTCCGCAGCGCCGATCTGGCGGGCCACCGCCTGCGCCGCGCCGACCCTGGTCGCGACGACCATCTGGGCCTCATCCTGGTTCCCGATGCCAGGCTCCGGGTTGCCGAAGTCGGCCAGGGCCGTCTGCTCGGGGATGAGCATCGTGCTCTCCTGGGTCACCACGCGCTGGGCGGAGCTGTAGACCCCCACCACTGTGTAGGCGATGCCGTCGACGAACACCGCGGGATGGCTGGCCAGCCGAGCGGGCGAGATGCCGAGGGAGGCGGCCGTCGCGGTGTCGATCATCGCGACGTGCTGCCTGGTGTTGTTCTCGTACCTGCTCAGCGGCGAGCCCGCCACCAGTTTCAGGCCCATCGCCTGTACCGCGCCCGGCGAGGCGGCCAGCAGGCTGACCGTCTGGGAGGCTGTGGCGGACAGCGCGAGCGAGCCGGTGAAGCTCGTGCCATCAGGCAGCGAAACCGGCCACCAGACACCCGCGCCGGCCACGCCGTTGAGGTGGTCGGCGACCATGTCCGCGTCGGCCGGGAAGCCGATCGCGGGATTAGTGCCTGGCGCGGCGACGTTGTTCACCGGCCCGTTGTCCTCCACGGTGACCGTGGTGTCCTCGAGGACGGTGAACTGGCGCGAAATCTGGCCCGCCCCGGTGGCGGTCAGGCCGAGGACGGCCACGAACGCGCCCACGCCGAGGACCGTGCCAAGCATAGTCGCCGCCGACCGCCCCGGCCGCTGCACGATCCCCGCGACCGCTTCGGCAGCCGCATCCCGGGTGGTCAGCCGGGGCGACGGCAGGTCAGTGGTTGACCTAGGCATGATCAACCTCGACTCGCTCGGACAGCACCCCGTCGCTGATCGCGACCATCCGGCCGGCGTGGCACGCCACTTTCTCGTCATGGGTGATCACTACGATCGTGAAACCGGCCGCGTTCAGCTGGTCAAGCAGTTCCATGAGCGTCGCCGCGTTCGTCGAGTCCAGGTTCCCGGTCGGCTCATCGCACAGCAGCAGGCTCGGCCGGTTCACCAGGGCCCGTGCTATCGCGACCCGCTGGCATTCCCCGCCCGACAACGTGGTGGGCAGCGCGTCGAGCCGGTGCCCCAGCCCGACCGCGTCGAGAGCGTCGACCGCCGCCTGGGACCGGTCGCCCCGGGGCGTCTGGTTGTACAGCTCGGCGAGCAGCACGTTCTCCAGCGCCGTCCGGTAGGGCAGCAGGTGGAAGGCCTGGAAGACGAACCCGATCCGCCGGCCGCGCAGGCCGGACCTGTCCCGGTCGCTCAGCGCGGAAGTGTCCACCCCGTCCAGCAGGTAGCGGCCCTCGGTCGGCGAGTCGAGCAGGCCGAGCAGGTGCAGCAGCGTCGACTTGCCCGAGCCGGACGGCCCGGTCACCGCGATGTAATCGCCCGCCTCGATGACCAGGTCGGCCGGGCGGAGCGCCGCCACCGGTGGCGGGCCTGGGTAGGTGCGGGCCAGAGCGCGCAGGTCGATCACCGGCGTGGTCATCAGCCGCTCACCACCACGTGGTCACCGGCGGCGAGCGAGCCTGAGGTCACCGGGGTCACCTGGACATAGCCGTTCTCGGAAAGGCCCGGCGTCACCCGGACCTCGGTTCCCTTCCCGTGCGCGCCCGCCACGGTGACGTAGCTGGTGCCCGACGCCGTGGTGACGATCGCGGCCGCCGGCACCGTAAGCACCGGCCCCTCGGTCTGCCCGGTCTCCACGGTGACCAGGACATTCTCGCCGTTCAGCGCCGCCACCAGCGGCCTGGACGGGCGCACGGCCAGCGGAACGAACACCGTCGCGCCTGAGCTACCAGAACCACTAGAGCTGCTCGAAGAGCTGGCTGAGCCGCTTGACCCGGCAGACCCGGAGCCGGCGGACCCCGAAGAGCCCGCCGAGCCCGGGCCGCCCCCGATGTCCACCACCGCGCCGGTCGGTGCCAGGGTGGTGGCCGTCCCCAGGTCAGCCACGGTCCCCATGGCGTGCAGACCGGTGACCTCGTCGTAGATCGTGACCTTCAGCCCGGACTTCACCTGACCGGCGTAGGCGGGCGGCAGTTCGCCGGTCAGCGCCAGCGACCCGCGGGCGGCGAGCTCAAGGAACGGCTGGCCGGGCTGCTCACCGGTCGCGCCGTTCACTGCCACTACGGTCGCGGGCAGCGACGGCAGGAACACCACATCCGCCGCGGGCACTCCGCCCGAGGACGGCGGCGGGTACCCGAGGTGCTCGTAGTACTCCTGCACCGCGTACTCAGTGGCTGACCCGAAGTAGCCGGGCGTGTCGCCATCGTCGTAATACCCGAGCTTGGCCAGGGCCTTTTGCAGCTCGGTGACGTCCGGCCCGCTCTCGCCTGGCGTCAGGTCGCGCCACGCCGGCACCGTGCCGCCCAGCGCGAACAGCGGCTGGCCGTCGATCTCGGCCAGCTGCTTGCCGTTGGCGACCGAATCCCCGGCCGCGACGTCCAGCTTTGATATGTAAACCGCGGACCCGCTGCCGCCCGCCGCCGACGATCCCCCTCCGGCAGCTGAGTTGCCCGCGCCTGACTCCGGACCGGCGTCCGAAGACGAACTTGCCGACGGAGCGCTCGCGTACACGTCGAACTCGGTCGCCGGGTAAACCACGCCACGCATCTGAACGGACGAGGTCAGGATCTGGGAGACGACAGGGGCCGTGGTCACCGTGGGGGGCGGGGCTGCGGTGTCCGCAGCGAGTTGCTGAGGCGACTTCACGAAAGAGGCGCCGATCAGGCCGCCGACCGCCAGCAGGGCCGCCGCGATACCTACCCAGAGCAGCACGCGGCGCCGCCGGACGAGCCGTGATCCGCGCACCGGCGGCCGGCTGCTATCGCCGGGGTCGCTCTCCGTAGCCGGGGAGCCAAGTTGTGTCACGAGGTCCTCCGATTGCTTCGCATCCCGCCCAGGGCGCGGGAAGCGGCCGGAACACGGCCGAGCCCAGGTACTGGCAACCTTCTACGGTGGTTCTCAGGCCTCCGCATGATCTTTGTGTGAGTTTCATGTCAACCCCGCCGCGCGGGCCATCCGCCGCCCTTCCGGGCTGCCGAGGGCAGCGTTCACACGAAACTTTCAGGTTTCTCGCACGCGACGTTTATCGCCTTATGCTGCGATGACGCGATGACACACGATGACGGGAAACTCCTCGTGGTCGACGACGAGATCTTCCTGAGGGAGGCCGTCGCCGCATCACTGCGTTTCCTCGGCTTCGAGGTGACCGCCGCGGAGACTGGAACGGACGCCCTCCGGCTGGCCCGGACCCGCCCCTTTGACCTGCTCATCCTGGACGTGATGCTGCCCGATATCGACGGGTTCGAGATCGTCCGCAGGCTGCGCCGCGACGGAAACCAAGTCCCGGTGATCTTCCTGACCGCGAAGGACACCCAGGACGACAAGGTCACCGGGCTCACTATCGGCGGCGACGACTACATGACCAAGCCGTTCGGGCTGGAGGAACTAGCCGCCCGGGTCCGCAACGTGCTGCGCCGTACCCGCCCCGCGCTCGCCGAGCCGGTCCTGTCCTTCGCTGACCTCACCCTGGACCAGGAGACCTACGAGGTCCGCCGCGGCGGCCGCCCGATCGACCTGTCGCCCACCGAGTTCCGGTTGCTGCGCTACTTCATGCTCAACCCCGGCCGGGTGCTCACCCGGGCCCGACTCCTGGACCACGTGTGGGACTATGACTTCGGCGGATCCAGCACGGTCGTGTCGACCTACGTCACCTACCTGCGACGCAAGCTGATGAGCGACGGGCCGGACCTGATCCACACCCAGCGCGCCGTCGGCTACAGCCTGCGCCTGCCGCGCCCCGGCGAAGAAGCCAGCCCCGGCCACGTCGATGCCGGTGAGATTGGCCACCGCGATCAAGCCAGCGCCGGTCTAGGGGAGGCCAGCGCCCACGACCCAGCGCCCACGACCTAGGCCAGCCGAGATGAAAGTCAGGCGGTTCCGATGATTCCCAGGGCAACTTCCCGCGCGACGGCGCTGCTCAGCCGACTGCTGCGGGTCCAGCTGCGCCTCAAGGTGATGGTCGGCGTCGTGCTGGTCACGCTGGTCGCGCTCGTGGCGTTCGACGTCGGCGCGGTCACCACCATGCGCCGCTACCTGCTCGGCCAGACCGACAACAACCTGCAGGGCGCGCTGACCCTGACCGTGCCACGGCTGCACGCCATCTTGTCCGCCGCCCCTCCGCCTGGCGCTCCAGGGGGAGCAGGCGGCGTGCCCGAGCAGGTCCGGCTACCGCCCAACGCCATGGTTCCGGCCCTCCCCGGCGCCTTCGACATGGTCTTCCTGCCGTGGCGTGGCCAGCAGGTGACCCTGCAGATGAGCACGATCGGGATTGCGCCCGGTCCCACCTGGGTCCTGTCGAGCCGGGCGGCCCGGGTGGTCGCCCGGCCCGGCCCGCACACCGTGCTCGACTGGACGCGAAGCGGGAAGACCCCGCTCCGCGTCCAGTCGATCAAAGTCAGAGGTGGTTCCCTGGTCGCCGGCACCAGCCTCAGCCAGGTCGCGACGACCATCGACCAGGTCGAGGCAATCGTCACGTTCGGCTCGATCGCCGTGGTGCTGCTCATCGGCCTCGGCGTCTTCGTCGTGCTGCGCCGTGGCCTGCGCCCGATCGAGGCGATGGCCGGGCAGGCCGACCGGATCAGCGGCGGCGCCCTCACCGACCGGGTGGCCCCGCAAAACCCCCGAAGCGAGGTGGGCAGGCTCGGCGCGGCCCTGAACGGCATGCTGGCCCGGATCGAGGCCGACATGCACGAACGCGAGGCCAGCCAGCAGCAGATGCGGCGGTTCTTCGCTGACGCCAGCCATGAGCTGCGCACACCGCTGGCGTCGCTGCGGGCCAACGCCGAGCTTTACCAGCAGGGCGCGCTGGGCAGCGCCGACGAGGTCGACGAGGTGATGGAACGGATCGTGCTGGAAACCCGGCGCATGGGCCGGCTGGTCGACGACATGCTCAGGCTCGCCCGGCTCGGCCAGCATCCCGGACAGTCCCAGGAGCCGGTCGACCTGACCGATGTGGTCACCGGATGCGCGGACCGGGCGAGGGTCGCCGACCCCGCGCGGGCCTGGCAGGCGCAGATCGCTGACGGCCTTGTCACGGTCGGTGACGAGGAGCTGCTGCGACGCGCCATCGACAACCTGCTCATGAACGTGCTCGTGCACACTCCCGGCGAGACCGTGGGCACGATCAGTGCGTCCGAAGTCGGCGATCGCGTCACCATCGAGGTCAGCGACGACGGGCCCGGCGTTCCGCCGGACAAGCTGCCGCACATCTTCGAGCGCTTCTACCGAGCCGGAGACAGGTCGGGCCGCCCCGGCGCCGGCCTCGGGCTGGCCATCGCGGCCGAGATCGCGTCCGCGCACGGCGGCGCCGCGCAAGCGGAGGCGGTCAGCCCGCACGGCCTTCGGATCACGCTGGCCTTCCCCGTCTGCCGGCATCCGGGTCCGCGCTCCTCATTCGGGCTAGCCGCCTCCGTCAGCTAATGCTCCGATTCATCCCGAACGATCCGTGCCGCCTCGTCAGCTACCACCAGCGGCAGCGCATTCTGGTGGCCATCAACCGGCGTGCGCGCAGAATTCAGATGATCCGGACCGTCAGCTTGGGAAGCTGCGCCCGTGCGGGCGGTCACGTGGCCTTACCTACGAGGCGTTTGTCCGGGAGTAACCGCGAGACCCCTGTTCACCGGGGCCACAGTAATGGCCGGTGAACACAGTCTGGCCCGTCCCGGCGCGTAGCGTTCCGTTCCGTTGGTGGACCGCGGTGATCTAGAGTTCTCAGCACATATGTGATCGTCTGCGAGTTGGCCGCATCTCCCGCACCTGCGGGAAGCCGCCAGCGGTCAGCCGCAACCCGCGTCAGCACGGATCTCCAGACACGCCGGACGGAACAGGGATGAAAGACCTCGAATCGCTGGATGCCGCCTTCGTCATCGACACTTTCCTGCTGCTGCTGATCGGGATCGGACCCAAGATCGCGCTGGTGCCATTTCTTGACGCGACCGCGGACATGCCGGAGGAATCCAAGCGCCGCGTCCTGCGCAAGATGCTGACCACCGCCGCCGCCGTTGCCGCGCTGCTGCTGATCCTCGGTGGCTTGCTGACCAGGCTGCTGCACTTCTCGCCGGGTGCGCTGGGCGTCTCGAGCGGCATCATCCTGCTGATCATCGCGGTCACCATGGTGCTCGGCCATCAGACCGGGAGCGGCGACCACCCGGTCGAAGGCCAGGACCCGATGAAGGTCGCCGTCTTCCCGCTGGCCGTGCCCTACCTGCTCAACCCCGCCGGGATCGTCGTCCTGGTCACCCTGTCGGCAGAGGCAAGCTCAATCGCGGTGCTCGCTGTCGCTGTCGGTGTGCTCGTCGCGGTGCTCGTGCTCGACGTCGTTGTCTTCCGCTGGGCGGTGCAAGTCAGCGGCAAGCTAGACGCGAGCCGGATGCTAGTCACCGAGAAAGTGTTCGGTTTCCTGCTGGCCGCGCTCGGGGTGCAACTGGTCCTGAACGGACTGTCCGACGTCGGCGTGATCCACCTAACGACCGGTCACTGAGGGGCGCGAGTGAAAATGGCGCGCCAATGGTACAGCGCCCACAGGCCGGCGAGATGGTCGATCGAAGCCGGGGCAGGAGGGCCTGCCGCATATACGCGTTTGAGAAAAACCGAGAAGCAGATGCCGAGGTAAGGCCACGTTCCTGCACGGAGCCCCTGGTCAGGAGAACCTGTTGGGCAGGTCGTCTACAACCGCAGCGCCTGGCCGCTGCGGGACACCCGGCCTGGCTCCCGAGCATGCAGCACGAAGGTGCAGCAATCGCCCTGACGCCCGGTTTTCTTCATCCAACGCCCTCGAGCTACGTATATGCGCCAGCGACCCTCACTGACCGCACCGCCAGTAGTTCGCAGCGAGAGGCGCGGCGCTCGAAGTTCTACACCCGACGCTACGGCCGAGCCGAGTCGAGAGCCCGATGTGTAGACGATGCGAAGGGCAGACGCGCAGGGCCGCTGTCTAGTCCCACCAGATGATTGACGGATCAGTCCCACCACATGCTTTCCAGATGCCCTAGGAAACATGGGCGGCCTTGCGGTGCTGCTGTGCCTAGAAGGTGCGGACTGGCTGGGTGGTGCTCCGGCGGACGGTACGGGTGTCGTCGCCGCCTAGGTCGATGGTCATGGTGTCGTGGTCGACGTAGACGGTGACTATCTGCCCGGCGTGGATCCGGCCGAGGGCGATCGCCCCGCGCCTGCGCGAACGCCGCGGCGGCAATGGCGGCAGGGCGATTCCTTCCGGGAAGACACCAACGTGGACCGTCTCGCCGTGCTGCCCGTGGCTTGCTGCGGTGATCGGGCCGGGGGTACTGGGCTGCCCACGCCGGACGCAAGGTAGCGCTCCGCCGGGGCCCACGCGGGCGGTACCTGCCTGGGCTGGCTGCCAACCGCGGTTTGTGGTGGCCAGCCCTCATCGCTTTGCGGCGTAATTTGTTTGGCCATGCCTGCCCGCCTCCTCGCGGGGAAAGCAAGCCGACCGTAGGCCGTAATGGGTCATGTATCAATGGGCGCAAGTCCCGTTTCTACAGGATTTTCGGCGTCTGCGGGGCGTGGCTATCCGGCGGCGAGCTCCAGCTCACCACAAGAACGGACAAACAACGCACCACAGTCGCGATGGCGACATCAACGAATCCGGCCACGGTGCGGCTTCACAGTCCAGCCGCAGGCCGGAGAGATCCTTACCTGGCGCCATAGCCGAATCGAGTCCATTATGGAGGCGACCCGGAGTTCGGCAGCGGATCACGACCGCGTGGGCGCGAAATCGTGATGGCGCGGATGCGGAGGAGACATGAGCCACGGAGGCGGCGGCGGAGGCGGCGGTCACGGAGGTGGCGGCGGAGGCGGCGGTCACGGAGGCGGGTTCGGCGGTCATCCGGTCACGGCGGTCACGGCGGTCACGGCGGTCACGATGACGGTTCCCAGGACAATTTCCCCTCAACGGGGTCCACCTCAGGTGCTCGTGGGGAATGGGAAATGTCCTGGCACGAGGTTGGTGTTCATTTGCGTCGGCTGATCGATAAGCTGACCTCAGCAGTCAGCGGACGCCGCTGAGCCACCAATGCTGAGCCACCAATAACGAGAGCCATGCCCAGCCGACAGGCTGTCCAGACGGGTAATCCCCTGGCTTAGTTAGACAGACGCAAGAGCGTCGGGCCATTAGCGGGCCATTAGCCAGGGTGACGAGGGGTCAGCCACGGTTAGAGCTGACCCCCGTCTGACCACGTCAGGCCAGTAACCAGGCGGAACCGCTCGGCTTCCCAGGCTGATAGTGCGAGTTCGATTCTCGTCACCCGCTCCGATGAGAAGGCCCCGGTGGGAGGTTGTCTCCCGGACCTGGGCCTTGGTCGTTACTGGGTGTTGCCGGGCTAGCGTCATCAGCTGGCGGGCATCAGGTCAGGGCAGAGTCCACAGGTGTACTTTGCCGCCTAGCTCGGAGCCGTCGGCCACGATGCGGTCGCCTGGGGCCAGGGTCGGCTGGGAGTCGCTGACGTTGCGGTAGATGGTTGTGAGGTCGGAGAGAGCGCCGGAGCTCGCTGCCTGCCAGGTGTATACCGTGTCGCGATCCGTCGTGCTGGGAAACGCCTCGGTACGGTCGATCACGACCGTCAGGGCATGGCCGTCCGGGGTGAAGCCGATTGCGTAGGCGGCGGTTGCGCAGCCAGGAGTGCACGGGTCGACGGGTCCGCCCGCTCCGCCCGGGAACCGGGCGCTGGCCAGGAGAGCGAGGGTGGTGACGCGGACCGGGTGGCCCGGGCCGGCCAGGCGGAACACCAGCACGTTGCCGTGGAAAGTCACGCCGGCCAGCAGGTTCGCCTGGGGCGAGAACGCGAGGGCGGTGAAGTAGTCGCCAGGGCGGCCGGGCAGGGTGGCGATGCGGGTCGCATGGGCCGGGTGAGTCACGTTCCACAGCGCGATCTGGTCGGTGCCGAACGCGCTGGCCAGGATGTGGCCGTCCGGGGAGAACACGAGGTCTCCGTCGCCGAGATCGAAGTTGCCGGGGTTGCCGGTCTGGACCGGGGCGGCAAGGGTGCCCAGCAGGCGGGGCCGGGCTGGGCCGGCCACGTTCCACAGGGCCAGCTCGTTGGTGGAGGCGGTGGCCAGGAGGCTGCCGCTGGGGGAGAAGGCCTCGCCCCATAGGCTGCCGGCGAAGCCGGCTGACAGCACGGCCAACCGGGCTGGGTGGCGTGGGCGGGTCGCGTTCCACAGGATCGGCTGGCCACCGAACGCGATCGTGGCCACGGTGCGGCCGTCCGGCGAGATCGTAGTGGGGTTGCCGCCCTCGAACTCCGCCAACCGCCGCGGCAGAGCCTGGTCGGTGACATCCCACAGGATGCTGGTGCCGGACCAGGGCGCGCCGTCTGCGGCGCCGGCCAAGATGCGCCGGTCGCCCGAGAACGCGACCGGCCCCACCGCGCCGCTGTTTGACAGGTGCCAGCTGCTTTCGCTGATGTTCTGGGCGATGATGGGCACGGCCACGGGCGCCACGAGGACGGCGGGCACGGCGACAGACATGACGACGGCTAGCTTGGCGTTCTTGCTCAGGCGGGGCATGAGGCGGGTCTCCCTCCGGTAGTCGGGGTCCAGGTGGGTGGTCAGGGCGGCGCCGGCCAGGCTGAGCACGGTTCGCGGTCCTGCGGGGTACTGGTCGAGAACATCGAGCATTTCCTCGGCGTAACGCTGCTTCCAGCGGCGCGGATAGCAGCCGACCAGGGCGCGGCACAGCCGGTCGGCCAGGGCGGGCTTCATCGGAGCTCAGGCGGTGGCGATGCGCTGGCGGCCGGTGCGCACGATCTGCTGCATGGAATGCAACTGCTCGGCCAGGACCTGCTGGCCGGCGGCGGTGATCTCGTACGGGCGGCGGCGCTCGTCGGCGGCCAGCGGCCGGATCCAGCCCCGGCGCTCCAGCCGGGACAGCGCCCCGTACAAGGTGCCCGGCTCCATGCCGACCCCGCTGAAAGCGGCGATGTCGGTCATGATCGCGTAACCGTGCTTGGGGCCGTCGGCCAGGCTGGTCAAGATCAGCGCCGACGGGTCGGCGAACCGGCCGAGATCATCGAACTTGCCGTGCACTCAGCACCTCGATTATTCAGTACCGGTTACTAAGTTGAAATTAGTAGCGCGCCGCTCCGGAACCTGTCAAGCCCGCATCCCGCATCAGAGATGCTGCCGCTTAACCGGTCGCGGGGACTGTCGGGTTCGTGGTGTCGCCGCGCTGCTCGGTAACCCTGGTCTGCGGCAGGTCGGAAGGGCCGGTGCCTCCGAGGCCGTCCTTGACGGAATCGCCAGCGCGCTGCAACTGGACGACGTACCCCAAGTCTCCTTGATCGTCATCTCGGGCGCGGCCTGCGGACCTTCCCGAACACCAGGTAGGCAATCCCGCCGAACGGAATCGTGAGCCCTATGCCCATGCAGAAGATCGCCCATACCCACTTGGGCAGGTAGCGCACTTCCTCCGCCCGGGCGATGTCGACCTCGCAGAACACCACGAACCCAGCCGCGAGCACGAGCACGGGAATCAATACGAGGACCTTGTTCAACGTGGTTCTCCAGACCGGTCCGCCCGTTCCCCAGTCTGGCACAGCCGGTCAGGACATGGCCACGTGCGGGACAGGTCGGCCGGCTCATGCTCCGTCGGAGGCGGCAGCTGTCATCGGTTCGCCTCGCGGTCAACGCCCGGCAGGCCGACGACCGGCGGGGATCGTCAGCCTGCGGAGGCCGGAGATCGTCATTCTGCGCGGGTACTCTACGCGGAGCCACCGGCTACGTGATCACTGGAGGTCCCGATGAACCTCGCAACGCGCGATCTGGAGTACACAGACGGCGGCACGACGCTCGATGGCGTCGTCGTCCTCGATGAGAGTCGGAGTGACCAGCGCCCGGGCGTCCTCGTCATCCACGGTGGCGGCGGGTTGGACGACCACGCCCGAGGCCAGGCCCATCGATATGCCGAGCTTGGGTACGTGGCCTTCGCCTGCGACATGTACGGGCGTGGCGTCGCGGGGGACCGGGACCGTGTCATGGCCACGCTCATGAGCCTCCGCGACGCCCCCGATCGGTTGGCACGACGTGCGGCCGCCGGGCTCGCTGCGCTCGGCGGGTGTGCGGAGGTGAACGGGCGCCTCGCGGCGGTCGGGTTCTGCTTCGGTGGCATGGCGGCACTGACGTTGGCGCGCTCCGGTGCCGCCCTCGACGCGGTGGTCAGCATGCACGGCAGCCTCGCGACCACGAAACGCGCCGGGCCGGGAGCGGTGACCGCGAAGGTGCTCGTCTGTCACGGAGCACTCGATCCCCACGTCCCCATGACGGACGTGGTCGCGTTCACCGGGGAGATGACCACGGCCGGAGCGGACTGGCAGGTCAACGTGTACGGGGGCGCGATGCACGGCTTCACTCACGCCCACGCCGTCGAGGGGGCGACGCCAGGTGTCGCGTACCACGCCGAGACGGACCGCCGTTCGTTTGCCGCTGCACGGGCCTTCCTGGACGAAGCGCTCGCAGCGCGGTGAGCCAGCCGACGCGTGGGCTGACCCGGCATGCAGTGGCACGGCGTGCAGTCTGCCGACACGATCGCCCCGGCGGACATCCACGGGTCTCGACGCGCAGGGCCTCGTACCCCACCCGGCCGGGGACCCGCAGAAGGGCGCGCTGTGGCCGAACGCCGCAGGCCATCGCCAGTTCTGCAGGAGGTCTAGAGCTATGGCTGAAGACGCACGACAGACAGGCAATGATAAGACGGCTGTTCGTCCGTTTCATGTGAATGTTCTGGAAGCAGAGCTTACCGATCTGCGCAGCCGCATAAACGCGGCAAAGTGGCCCGAACGGGAAACGGTCACCGATGATTCGCAAGGCGTCCCCCTCGCGATGATGGCGGATTCACCCGTCGGCCTGTCAGCCTGGCTCCTTGACCACGGTGACGGCTGGGGCCAGCCGGCGCCGCCGGTCACTTCCGCCGTGCTCGGGTACACCAGCCATGGACACCCCGCAGGCGACCTCACCCGAGACGATGTCCTGGACAACATCACGCTCTACTGGCTGACCAGCACGGCGGTTTCGTCGGCCCGCCTCTACTGGGAAAATAAGCTCGGCCTTTACAACGACGCCGACGTCTCCGTCCCGGCTGCCGTCAGCGTCTTTCCCGGCGAGAACTACCAGGCCCCGTGGAGCTGGACAGAGCGTGCGTATCACAACCTCATCTACTTCAACGAGGTAGACAACGGTGGGCACTTCGCCGCCTGGGAACAGCCGCAACTCTTTTCAGAAGAGGTCCGCGCGGGCTTCAGGTCACTGCGCAAATAGCCAAGCAAAGGAGCCTGCCCGGACCGGACGCGGGCCATCCCCTTGCATCGCACCGGCCGTGTCCGGCCACGGGCCACACATGGGCCAGAAGCCAAGGACTCGTATGGATTACAGCGGTCACTCATACGCGCTCGCCGACTGGTGGCCCGCACCAATATTCCCGCTGGTCACAGCGAAGTAGCACCCCCGACCTTCCGCTCGCTCATGGCGGCAGCGATCAGGCGAGGACGGACCTAATTCGACTCAGCCTCTTCCTGCGTGCCCTTACCTCGCCAGGCGACCCAGGAGCACGTAGCGTCAGGGCCATGACGCTCGCTGATGCCTGGGAGGAGAACGCCCGGGACTGGATCGCGTGGGCCCGCACCCCCTTGCACGATGGCGTCTTCTGGCAGGGCACCTGGCCGTTGCTCCGCGAGATATGCCCGGCCACCGATGGCACGGTGCTAGACCTGGGCTGCGGCGAGGGCCGGGTGGCTCGGCTGCTCGGACAGGCCGGACAGCGAGTGATCGGCGTCGAGCGGTCACCAACGCTTGCTCGCGCGGCAGCTAGCGGTTCCCCGCCGGCGCCCGTCGACCTGGCGGATGCCGCCGCGCTGCCCATCGCCAGCAACAGCATCAGCGTGGTGATCGCATGCATGTCCCTGCTGGACATGGATGACTTCGACGGCGCGATCAAGGAGACAGCGCGCGTCTTGCGGCCCGGAGGGCAGTTCTGCATTGCGGTGCCTCATCCGTTCGAAACGGCCGGAGATGCTCAGCTGCCGGACCGCGAGCTGTTCCGGTTTCCCTACCCCTATCAGCAACCTCGGCGGTACCAGGATCACTTTGAGCGCGACGGCCTTGCGATGACCTTTGTCAGCATGCACCGGCCGCTGAGCGCTTACATAACAGCGCTGTTCAGCAACAGCATGATCATCACCGAATTGCGCGAGCACGGAGACCGGAACCTGCCCTGGCTCCTGATCATGCGCGCCGACAAACGCAGCGATCCTGTCGAGGTGCCCGGGCCATTAGCGGGCCATTAACGAGGGTGACGAGGGGTCGACCACGGCTACCAGGAGACAGCTAACCAGGCTGGTCAGCGCCCCTGGCACCCGTGACTGTTTGAACCTCCCAAGCTGATAGTGCGAGTTCGATTCTCGTCACCCGCTCCAGCTCGTCCGTGCAGGCCAGCGCCGGTATCCCGAGCGTCGCCCGGTCCCTCGTCCGTGCTTGCTCCATCCCGCCGCCGCTGGCCGCTGGCTTTACGTCACAAAGTTCTTGGCCCTGACTCCTTGACTTTGCGCCATAAAGCAGAGTCTACTTTATGGCGTAGAGCCGATGGAGGGAGCCACCGTGAACCACACAACCGACACCACCGCCTCCGCCGGCAACGGCGGCAACTTCGACCCCCAGCGGGCCGCCGCCCTGCTGGGCCAGACCACGCAGCAGGCCCGGCGCCGGTTTGAGCCCTCCCCGCCGTGGCTCCTGATGACCAGGGCAGTCATGGTCCTGGCCGCATGCGCCGCGGTCTGGCTGTCGGTGCGCGGACAGCACCCCTACCGCGGCCCGACTGCCGCGGACATCCCCATCCTGGTCGCGTTCATTGTCATCAACTTCGGTGCCACAGTCGCGGTTCGCGAACGCGCGATCGCCGGGGTACGCGGCCGAACCCGGCTGCGCCCAGCCGAGATCACCGTCCTTGCGCTGGCATGGGCCGCTGCGGCCGTGGTCATGTGGGCGCTGGCCGCCGCCGGGGTGAGCTACAGCCTGTACCCCACCACGGTGCTGATCGTCCCCGGCCTGGCCTGGGCGGCCATCATGGCGGCACGGGCAGGCTGGCGCAGCTGCGGCACCGGGCTCGCGGTCGCCGTCGTCGGCGCCGCGGGCGCGTTCGCCGGACCGGCCGGGGCGTGGGCGGTCGCCGGCGCAGGCCTGTGCGCCGTGCTCCTGGGCAACGCCGCCGCCGTCGCCTGGCGGCAGCGCGCATGACGGTGCCATGACTGACGACACGCTCGACCCGCTGATCCACGTCCCCACCCGGCTGAGGATCGTCGCGACGCTGGCGGCACTGCCCAACGGGGACACGCTCTCCTTCACCCGCTTGCAGGACATGATCGGGCTCACCCCCGGCAACCTCATCATCCACCTGCGCAAACTCGAAGACGCCGATTACATCAGCAGCGAGAAGACCAGGAACGGGACCGTGTCCATCACCACGGTCGCTCTCACCGGCCACGGCCGGGCAGCACTCGGTGCCTACACCCAGGCGCTGCGTGACTTGCTCGGCGGCCTGTAGATGGCTGGTCGGCCCCGGTCTCCCTGATAGCCCCTCGTCGGGGGGCCATCAGGCGTTGCCGACCAGCACACGCACCGCCATGGCCTCCGGTAGCAGGCGCATACCGCCAAGTTGCCGAATAAATCTAAGGACTTCTTATTAAGGCGGCGCCACTACGCGGCGCCGCACCGATCTTCCGGGCTGGGGCTCGTCCTCCTCGCCAGGGCGATGGCCGGGATGCCGCAGCGGCAGGTCACCGGGTTGAGGGCGCGGGGCGGGGCTTGCCGGGGGCAACAGTGCGGGCCAGGATCCCGAGCGTGGCCCGCAGCGCGCTCTCTGGGATCACCGGGAAGATGGCGGCGTCCTTCCAGCTCTGCCCGGCGGACGACCAGTCGTAGTAAGACGTCACGAGCGTGCCCTGCTCGATTGGCTCCAGCCGGTAGCCGTACACGTGGCCGAGGTCCAGCTGGCCGTGGACGGTCCAGGCAATTTCCTGGTCCGGCTGGAACGTGACGATTTCGACGGTGACGTCGTAGAGACCGAGAGGGTAGTCGTTGAGTGCTTCCCGGTCCATGTGCACGACGAAGGTGTCGCCCGCCTTGGCCACAATGTCCCCGCTGGCCTCCATCAACATGCCGGAGCTGTCGATGGTAACGTGCCCCCGGGGATCGGTGAGCACAGCGAAGATTTCGCCCGCTGATGCGGCCACAGCCCGCTGCACCTCGAGTCGTTCCGCCATGCGCCGATTGTTGCACCCAGGCTGGTGGGCCATCGCCTGCACCCCGCCGCGGGTGATGGCGCAAAGGGAGGCGCGAACTTGGCTTACTCAAGTAGCGGATGAGCGCGTAGCTGCGAACTGGCGCTTCCCCCATCGTCACAGACGACCCACCCGTCAAGGGTGGCCGAAATGTCAACGAAGATCACAGGCATAACGTGCATGCGCGTAACCCCGGAGGCTTGCAGTTCAGGGTGCCCGGCCGGTTCAGCCGTCCGGGGCTGGCGGCCGGGGCTGGCCGCCAGCGCTGTTATGGCTGAGCAGGTCGCCGGGCTGGCAGCCGAGCGCCTGGCAGAGCCGGGTCAGGGTGCTGAACCGGATCGCCCTGGCGTGGCCGTTCTTGAGGATGGACAGGTTGACCACGCTGACGCCGACCCGCTCGGATAGCTCGGTCAAGGTCATGCCCCGGTCGGCCAGGAGCTTGTCGAGGTGGATGGCGATGGCGTGGCCATCGCCATCGGGGGGCGTGGGCGGCACTACACCGTCCCTTCGAGGTCGGCGCGCATGCCGGCGCTGATCCGCATGACCCGGGCGAAGATGATCAGGCCCAGGCCGATGAAGACGACCGGCCACGAGACCGACCAGGCCCATTGCCACTGGCCCCAGTCGACGTTCCGGGTGACCAGCTGGCCCAGCAGGCTCACACGGGCGAACGCTTCTGCCATGGTGGCCACCAGCCCGCCGGCCAGCAGCCACCAGCCGAGGATCAGCACCAGCCCAGCGGCCCGGGCGGTGTAGACGCCGTCGCGGGCGGCGGTGCGGGCCAGCCGCATCACCAGGTAGAGCGCGCCGACCTCATCGGGCAGGTCGGCAGCCAGGACCACGACCTCTCGCACCGCCTGGTCCAGCGTTGGCAGGCTGCGAGCGTAGGTGTGAGCACCTTCCAGGGAAGGAACGTCAGCGAGCCAGTGGCCGTCTTCACGGGTGACGGCTACGCGATACATATCGCCGCTCATCGCAGCCATCCCTTTCCTAATGCCGCCTCTAGATCTCGCTCGATGGCGCGTAGGGTCCCGTTATTGTCACGGAGGACCCGCAAGTGGTGAGTCCGTCGAGATCGGTCCGCGCCGGTCCCCGTTGTGGTCAGCCTTGGTGGTCAGTAATCATGCATACGTCCTCTTCGTCCCGAAGCCAACTTGCGATGTGATGTGCTATTGCCATTACACGGGCTGATCTGCTTCCACCGTCCGTCGCCTCTGGAGTCCAACTCACCACTTGCGGCAGCCGCAGTCGCCCACTTACTCGCCTCCCGTTTAGGGCGGCACGGCAGGACCGCGAGCTGCACTGCTCGCCAGGGACCAGCTCGGCGATGCATGCTATCTTGCGGCGCGTAGAACTTCGCATTTCCTGCCGTTCGCCGTTACATAACCATTTAGCCACTTGAAGTTCATAAGCCTTCCTGCTGGGCATCCTGCTCGCAATGCACAATGACTTCATGGCGATCCGTCACGGCGTCCCTGGGCATGACAACGGCACCGCGATTCTCCGGGCGCAGCCCGCTCGCATGATCGACGGTCATGTTGATGGCGGCTACACCGGCCAGTATGAGGTCATCTGCCCGGCTTGCGGCGACGACCCGAACCTGAGCTATCACCAGGTGCCCCGCGACCTCCAGCAGCTTCGCGTGCCGAGTGAGTCGCTGGCCAGCGGGCTGGCAGCGTTCCATCTGCACATCGGGCTCGTGGACACCACGCCAGCAACCGCGGCACTGACGTAATTGAGCGCGCGCTCCGTGCAGGAAGACGACGAGGTCACTCCGGGCAGCGGCACGACTCGTGAGGAGCGGCGCAGGGATCCCTCGCGCGTTCTGGCGCTGACCGACGGGGTTTTCGCCATAATCATCACGCTGCTCGTGCTCGACATTCACGTGCCGGAACTCACCTCGCACGAGAGCCTCCGGGCCGCGATAACGGACATACGGCCCAGCTTCATCAGCTTTGTGCTCGCCTTCATCGTCGCGGCGATGCAATGGGTTGGCCATCGAGACCTTTTCACGCTGATCAGGTACACCGACCGTGGCATCATCTGGCTCAATTTGCTGACCCTGTTCACGGTGTGCCTGCTGCCGTTCGGGTCTGCGCTGCTCGGTCGCTATCACGAAGATCCGCTCGCGCTGCGCCTGTTCGGCTTGATCCTGATGGGCACATCCCTGGCCCGGACCGTCATCTGGGCCTACGCGGCGCAGAAGCCGTCACTGGTGCATGAGCCGCTGGACCGGGCGTCATTCTGGTCAGGGCTGGCGCTGTCCGTCTTTCCCGTAGTGGTTTACGTGCTGGCGTTTGTGATCGCCCGGGTCTCGCCGCAGGCCAGCCTAGCCGTTTACGCCTCGGCGCCCGTGTTGTACTTCATCGCGATCACGCTGCTGCGCTGGCGGGCTCCGCGGGGGTCGGCCGAACGTCAGTTCACCTAATTTGGGAAGCCGAGCCTTCCGCCTCGTTACGGGCCTGACCTGGTGAGACTGCGGGTCAGATCTAGCCGTGGCTGACCCCTCGTCCGCCTGGCTAATGGCCCGCTGATGGCCCGGCGATCTTGCGTCCGTCTCGGCTAGGGGATAGCCTGCCGGGTCGCATGACGCCTGGACTATCAGCTGTGGAATGGATCCATGGTGGTAAGTGAGGCTGCTGACCAGCCCCTGCAGGCCCGCGGCAGCCATGTGGACCGCTCAGATCTGGCTAATTACACGCTCATGGCACGGCGATTGCCAGCCGTCACGGCAAGCAACCCGCGGGGACGCCATCGCCGCGGTGACCGCGAGCCCGCCTTGGCGGCCGGGGAAGACGGCTCCGCCCAGCTTCGGCGGTGTGCCGGTGACCGCGATCGACCGGCGGAAGCCCTCCGCCCGGATCGGCTGAATGCGGGCGCCGGGACGCCTGACCGCCCGCGCCGGGTGCTGGGCGCCGCGGTGGCCGCCCGCCGGAACGCTTCTCACGCCACCCGGCGATCATAAATCCCACAGCTATTAGCAAAACGAGCGGGTATATGAGGTTAGTCGTGAAGAACAGCAAGACTATTGCGAGCGGCGGATCGCCCTCGGGATTCCTTGTCGCCCAGTGCGGCAGGAACGTGAACGCCCATACGCCTGCATCAAGCGCGGTCGCCGCCATGATCACCGGCCCGGGCCGCAGAACTGGCTGCTCGCCCTGGGCCCGGGCGGGCTTGGGCGGCTGGACAGCGGTCGGCTCGGCGGGGAGGTCAGCGGTGACTGCGGCCAGCTCCGCGTAGGTCCGCGACGCGAACACCTGGCCTACCCGCAGGTCGAATTCGTCCTTGGCCAGCAGGCCCTGCACGAACGCGGCCTTGAGAGTGCCGATCACCTGCTCGCGGTCGGCGTGCGAGGCCCGCAGGCGCCCGCGGCCCGCCGCGGACGCCGCCAGTTCGTCTCCCGGACCTGTCGCCATCGCCGCCCCCAACCAGCATGATCCAGGGGAAAGCGTAGCGCGGTGCCGCCCTGGCGTCATCCTCGCAGGTGCCAATCTCGGGGGAGCGGTCGAATGTCATAGCTGGCGAAGCCATCACGCGACGCCGGAGGAAGCTTCGCCGCACCGCCTGGACAACAGGGCTGGACAACAGGATGTGGGAAGGCGACACAGACCGGCTCCGGCCGGTGAGACGTGTGAGCGTTCTTGATCTCACGCCCGTTAATGGGCCGCCGCCCGCTGCCAGCCAAGGATCAGGCGAGGTTCGGGGCCGGGATCATGGCCTGACCTGACCCTGGTCCGAAAAACTGGAGCGGGTGACGAGAATCGAACTCGCACTATCAGCTTGGGAAGCGGAGCTGTTCCGGCCGCTAGGGGCGCTGACCAGCCAGGTCAGCTGACCGCCAGTGGCTGTGGCTGACCCCTCGTCACCCTGGTTAATGGCCCGCTAATGGCCCGGCAAATCATGCGCCGACCTGATGATGGTTCGGGTGCCTGTGTGCCCTGGTCGTCCCCAATCCTCCTCGTAGCTGCTCGCCCTTGGCCGTGACCGCCGTGTCCAGGCTCGCGAAACGACGGCGAAGCTGCATGGCCTGGACAGGGCGGCCTCGGGCAAGATCATGTCCAAGCGAGGAGGACGAGTTACCTGGTCCTTCCAGGGGCAACCGAGGCTTGGACAGGCCGAAGGCTTCACAGACGATGACCCATCGCAAAACGCTGACATACGCTATAGCCACGCACATCGTCCTGAGGAGCATCTCACTCACATCGACATCCACAGATATCCCACGAAGCGCCGGGGTCGCGCGGAAAACTGGAACGGGCTCGAGGGCATGCCCCCCGCCTCTACGGCAGAGCCGACACTTTGCCGTAGCGGACGCACCACTACATGGCTACACCGTTATCCTCGTAGGGTGAACCTCATGCATAGAACTGAACGGGCACAAGGCTCAGGTCCAAGTCGCGTGCCATAGAAAACGTCGGCAACCACACCTCAGCCACGGTTGAACGCATCGTGCTGGTAGACATCACAGACGGCCTGCGTCAATTCTACATCTGCCCGGGCGATTCATTGCGCAGTGCTGTACGCGAGCGCTATGACGACTTCGTCAGCAACAAAAAGGGCGGCTCCCGTCCGCGAAACCCGAAAAACAGGCACGCCGTGATCTATCCGCAGCAGGTACGGAAGTGGCGCAACGACTGGAGACGATTCGCCCAGCAATGCCCGAAGCGACGATCATAGCTGCCAGCAGCCGTCCGACATCCGCTCCGTCCGATCCTTGCCTCGCTCCCCCGCCCCTCAGCCTCCCTTATTCTATGATTCATCTACCATTCTGCTCGGCTCAAGCCACGTGTGAATAGCAACAAGAAAGTTGTATTCTGATTCCTTAACACTGTAAGTATGCGCATTCTCATTACGAATCCGATTTAGGTCGCTCAACCAGGACGTCCTTGCCTTCCAGCCGCCGGGCTTCGATTCTTCACCGGGTCGCGTGTACTGCCTCTCAAAAACCTCTTGCCATGTGGCGAAATCCCGCTGAAGAATCTTTTGATAGTCAATCAAATGCAAGCAGTCCCAAGGATCAATTTCGTCATCCGTGTCCCTCTCACGGTTCTTCTCAATAGCGAGGGTTGAGGCGTCTTGATAAACGTTTCTCGGGACACCGTCCTTGAACCATCTTGAGCCAAAGCGATCCTGCAACCTTCGTCGGATATCGGCATTGAGGAAAGTCTCAATGTCGCGGATCATATTGAAAGATTCGGTGTTAAAAGTCTTCGTCTCATCTGCAACGTAAGCGGGCAATCCAGGAGGGTTAAACTCTGGGATCTCCGCATTAATAGCTATTTGAAGCTTGCGCCAGTATCTAGCTCTGCCCGCACTGCCATAAAGACGCCTGAATTCCGTTGTCTCTTCGCGGCTCAGTCCTCTAAGGAAGCGAATGAGCGGCTCTAGATATGGTTGAACCTCCGCAAATACCGACTCTGCAGGGTCTGTCCGCGGATTAGCCCGCCCTTCGCCCACGACATGATCTACGATGTCACTAAGAACTCGCAGGAAGCTCTCGACCCCGTTATTGACGAATACGAAACCTCCGTCGGCCTTGCCAAGCTCCCATTGGTCTGAAAGATTATCCCGCAAGTATCGGAAACTAACTTCAAGAAACGGAACCAGTAGCTTCAAAGTAGGATCGTTCGCGCCCATATAGAACGTGCCTGGATCTTTCATGGCAACTTTAGTTGTAGATCCGATAAAGTTGCCGCGATCGAGACCTAGACTTATAGAGTCTATCGTTATGCACCGAAGCGTAGTACCCTTCTCCTCTCCTATGATGATGCGACCACGCAATGGCGACAGTTTATGCTCCTCAAGACGTTGCGCAAGGCGCAATCGAAGCGCTCTTATCTGCTCTTTCATATCAGAGGATCCATATAGAAGGTCTGCGTTAAGCGTGTTACGCAGATTCTTGGGAACTGCCTGCTGATTCTCGTTGATCTGCATAAATAGCTGAACCTGGTCCGCTCGAGCTAGACCAACGAACGCGACAACAGGAACTAGATCTGTCTCAGCCCGATAAGAATCGGCATACCCGTAGAGGCGATGCTGGCCGTCGATAACATAAGCAGCCCGATAAGTTTGCGGGAGATGGAGAACACCCAGCGTAGCCTCTGTATCAGCAGAGCCCATTCGGTCGAATCGCAACCCCCGAGCGCCAGATTCAATGTTAACAATTATCGAGTTCGGAAAGAAACCTCCGCCATCAACAAATTGTGTAACCTTCTTCAGCCTTGACTTCCTAATAAGGCGCTGGTACGTGGGCATCAGCTCGCTGTTCGCCTTATTACGATGAAGGATGTATCCCAATTTAAGCAAACGAGCTGGTTCGATCGCAAACGAATAATAAATATGCCCACCCATCTTTCCCCGAATCGCTGCCACCCGTGGCTCCAGACCGGGAATCTTGGAACCAGCAAACAGGTTCCCTAGGAGCTGGAATCGTGCCGCCTGGCCGAGGTGTTCTGCCAGTTCTAGGTAATAATCAACCGTATCTTCGTCCATGTGGACGACGTCAGCTTCCCTGAGCCGTTCCAAAGTAGATTCGGACACGACATAGTTGTTCGTAGCAAGGATAAACTTTACTTTCCTGCCAGGCAGGCTATTTCTAAGTGTGCGAATAATTCCAGGGCGGACCTCTTGAGTGGTCTCGATTTCCTGTCTGAACGAGCTAGAGACAGGAGTCTGGGTCGATCTGCATTCGATAACCAGGGCGACCTCGTCATCTGCAGCAAAAACCTGGACATCCTTTCTCTCATCGGCTCCTGGTCCATATGCAAGATCGAAGACCCGAGCCTTGTTCAGCTGTGGAAAACTTAGCTTCGCCATTGCAGCCCAGACGCGGTCCTCAAAGAGCATCCTCTCGGGCTTCACTCTTCTCATGACCACCGATCGCCTCAGTGTGCGATCCAAAACCCAGCCGTCAGCCTCGTACTCCGCTTGATGCAGCGGAGACGTAGTTACATATTCATACTGCGAAAGCCTCCTTCTAATCTCGCGCGGAATGCTCTTCTCCGTGACAAAATCCCCGCCAAGCACCTCTGCGCGGATCTCACTCATGAGTTGTCACAACGCTTGATCGTTCAACTCCGCTTGGCCCTATTGGCCGGCTGAAGTGCCGTCGGCTCCGTGGCGTCAAAGAGAGGATGAGTTCAATCGACGAACGCCGGGCTGAACGCCCAGTATTGTTTCCACCCAGGGTGCTATGCCTGGTATTCACCGAGGTCACGTCAACCTCGAACCACTCTCTAGCCAACACAATCAGTTCTTCCCCCACGATGCCGTTACTGCAGCCATGCTGCGGGAACGTCATAACCACACCGCAGCCAGACTTACCCAGACTCGACAGTAGCTCGCCTATTGCCTTGTTCGCTTCAGTTAGCAAACTGAAAGCCGACCGAGGACGCTCGCCAAAAGGCGGGTACCTTCCGCCACCACTGACTTGACCGCAGTAGCCTCGAGCGACGGTCTCAAGCACATGATAAAAGCGACTGTACTGAGCCGCGGAATAGGGCGGATCCAGAAAGACCAAGTCCCCTGCCATAACCTCGCGCCGGGCAACTTCCATAGCGTCCGCGACTATTGCGTCGCCCTCAACTCTGGCTACACGCCCGCAAATCATTGGCAGGACCTCGTTGCAGATCTCAAGGAGCTCCTTGGACCATGCTTCCCTAAGGTACGGCAACGCTCCGCCAGTTGGCTGGAAGGGCTGCGCTGTATGACCAGGAGCCGCGACGCATCGTGCCACGGCCCAGATCAGGGTCGCCAGGCATGCTGACCGTTGAGGATCAGATGTGGGCATCGTTGCCAATAGTGCGTCGGCAGTCAACGCCTGCTCTGGAGAAAAGTAATGACCCCCATATGACCGCGTGACCAACGTATTCGAGGAGCCACACAAGTCGCGTGCGATCATGACATCGTTGCGCTCCAGCGAGAGGGGATCGAACTCGCACGCCTTCGCCCACAGGGCATCATCAGAACGCAGTTTGCTGGCGCCTTCGATCCACTCTGTAGCGAGCAACTCTGAAGGGAGCGCCTTAGTCCGTCCGATAATCGCCTTTGCGAGAATCGCCGAATAGAATTGGAGATCAACGGCCAGGACAGGGAGCTCGGTCTGCTCCGCGACGTGCCATGATACAGCGCCTGCACCAGAAAACAAGTCCACGAATCTATCGGCTTCTTTGGCCCTATCGATAAGAAGATGGCCAAGCCCGTTCCCGAGCATCCAGCGCTTCGAGCCCATATATTTCATGACGCAAGGCTCCATAGACCGACCAACTCAAGACTTGTAAGGCCAGCAAATGACCACGGGACTTCAGACAGCAATTTGTAGTATGTCGGCATAACTCCACGTTCAAGCCAGTCAATAATTCCAGAAAGCTGGGCCTCTGTGTCTGCCCAACCGTCGGTAAGATTCATCGCTGCTGGAGGCTGTTCCCAAAGTCCGCGGCTCATGCCATAAGGTTCCCACCAGAAAGTTAGATCGTCGAATGCAACCCCTGCATTTACCAGCATTCGTCTCGTCGCGCCACTGGCCAAGCGCAGCAGCAGGAGTGCGCGACCCATTACCGCCAAGTGATGCCTAGCTTCACCGACCGCCCTACCCACGTTATGTGGCGACAACTTTATTAGCTTGATTACGTTAGGGTCCTGCGGGGTCGTTGCCCGTTTTAGAAAGTGCTCCCAAAGAGGTACTTCTCTAGCTGAGATATTAGCTCCTACGACAGCATTAACGGCGGCGGCAAAACGCTTGGGGGCCTGCCGCGGCGAGCTCCCAGTGGTTCCTTGGAATGCGGCTTCGACCGTGAGGCGTAGTAGATATCGGTCGATCTGGCTAAACGATTGCGAGGCAACCGGCTCAAGGAGCTCCCACATTTCGACCACTGCCGACGCAGCCTCCGTCGAAGTTAAAGTCGGACGATAGCTTAGGCGAGTCGGTCGATAGCTCGCCTCATTCCGGGCATCGTGGTCCTTGCTCATTACTCTGAGGTCAAGACCCAGCTGCAATAGCCATTGCGTTGCGATTGGTTGCCATGACGCCCCACTAGGCATGGCGTCTAGCCAGTCCCTCACAGGCCTACCCGCTGGTCGCAGGATTTCGCCGAGCAGATCGCCGGAGTCAGGAAGTTGAGCCCATGATTCCAGTGCCAGCCATACGACCTCGTGGGTTGACCGTCTACTCAACAATTCGGCGGTTCCCGAGTTATTTATGATGAAATGTCTGTTATTAAAAATTCCCACGCCTTGAGTAGCCAAGAGTGCCATCGTTGCACGCAGCTCTGCGTAATACCCAAGATGTCTGGCCGTGTCTGGGTCGCCGTGAAGATGACAGCCTATCGCGCGGCCGAGATATGACCAACCGTCACAACAATGCAAGGCAGCTGACGCCCCGATGTATTGACCTAGCTGGTTGGAGTTCAATCTATTTGCGTCGAGATCAGTGCGTATCGACTGGATTGTCGATACGCGATAGCGGTTCCAGCTAGAAAGCCATCGGTGGTGATTTATATTCCGGAGGGAGCGCTGAACGCAGGAAGTCAGTTCCTGTGAAGAGGCTCTTGAGAGGACCTGCACCTCCGCGGCGTTTAGTGGCACTGTCAAAAATCCATTGCTTCTACGACCTGAATCGCAGCTACGGAGGTATCGTCATTAAATGTGGCAACGTGATGGAGAAGATCACTCCGCAACTCTCTGTAGCCGGTCCCGCCGCGAAACCTGGCCTTCGACGACCTCTCGGCCTCCGTTAGCCCGGGTGTTCCAGAGGTTCTCCAGTCATAGTTTGCCAAGTGAAATGCCAATGCCGTGACAAAATCTCCTATTCTAGCCTGACGGAATGCGTCAAGGGCATTAGAGATAGCCACCTCGGAAGTTCCGTCTCCCACTTCATCTGATTGAAGATCACGCAGATTGAGTGTGTCAGCCAAGACATAACAAAGATCATTAAAGACTGCGAGAACTCCCCGGACGCCCTGGTCATTATTAAGTAGAGTAAATTTGCCCGAGAACGCCGCGTCACTTGGTAGAGCCGCCGCGTCACTTGGTAGAGATGTACTGTTGGGAAGATTGCGAAGTTCACTAGCCCAAGGCGCGTCAGTGGCTGACACCGCTTCACGGAGTTCCTGCCATATGAGAATAATGAAGGCCGACTGTTGGGCTCGACTCCATTCCAAAACTGGACGGTCCTCACCCAGCGGAGCCCCGAACAAACCGCCGACCCTGACACGGCGCGACTCATAAGCCTTGACAAAGGTAGCGAGCAAAGAACGGATCCAAGCAGCCTGTGTAACTGAACCACCTCGGCCACCGAGCATGTCAATGCGATAGTGCCAGGGACTCTTCGGATAGGACCACAGCGCTTCTGTGATTTCTTGCGCGCGTGTCTCCCGATAGATGGGATGACCCTCGAACCGATCTAGCCAGTCCTCCGTGCGCAAAAGAGGGTACAGGTCGAAAGCAAGGCTAGTATTGATACGTTTGGGTTTTATGTTGATCGTATAAAATAGATAGGCTTGCCAACTAATGTCTAGGCCATAGAATGCCACAACTGGCAGCGAGAACCCCTCCGCGAAGCGTCGGTCATTGAAAGCCCAGAGTCGGTGTTGACCATCTATTACTTCGAGCGGAGCTAGAGATGATGGCTCCCATGTGGAGTCGTCAAACCCCAAGGGCAGATGGAGTTCGGCCATCTCGCGATTTTGGTCGCTAACTCTGATTGTGTCTGTGACATGTACGGAGCGCCCGTTACGGGTCTCGTCCCGCTTAAGGATGTTAACCACTATCGCCGTTGGCAGCCATCCGGGCTTCTTAAGGTCATCAAATTCGCCGGACTTTCGACGCTGCTCGCTTAGGGCGGACCAGGGAAATCCATGCTCCACAAATTCGTGGATTTCCACTGAGCGACCCTCATCGTGACGCCTCTGAATTCCGAGATCACGTGACCTAGCCCTGCCCTCGGCGGTGCTACGACGGAAAATGCCGCAGAGCGCTCTTAGCTGAGCTGCTGGCAAAGTGAACAGGTAAAAGTCCTTTGGAGGTTGGGCCCGGTACTGCTTCGGATCGAAGTCCACCTCGTCCCAGTCGGGGAGCCACTGATGTACTCTGAGCGCCTGGAGTCGCCGCCTCTGCTCGCGATCCGATGATGGCGGCACTGTTACTCTCCCGACCGTGCTTGCAATGGTGCCATTAGGACTTTTGTATCACATATAAGATCGTCGCGGGCGGAACGGTTGCGGGCGTGTTTTGACCAGCTAGGGCCAGCCACTCCCAGCGAGGCGGGTCGACCAGTACTTCGGGCGGATCCGAGCTCCGGCGATCGTGGGCCGTAACGCTGACCACCCTCGGCAGCTCAGCGATGCTCACCCGGTGAGCGATCGTCGCCAGCGCGTGTCCGCCGCCTGATCAATTATGTTGATGTCGGAGCACCGCGGGGGGGAATCGACTCAGATAGTCTACCTGGGTCAATCCAGGAGACGCCTAGTACCGCAGCCTCCCACGCCGTATGGCCGGTTTGCCTACCTCGGCGTGCGTTCTAGCGTTGCTTGAGCCAAGCCCCTGGTTCTCTCGGGCCGTTGGTTGCGGCGCAACTCCGGCATTTTTGTCTCCGCTCATCGCTCGGCTTACCGGTCTCGCCCCACATCATCAGTTCTTTCCGCTTTCCTCGTAGGCACCAGTCCCTTACGACAGGTCGTTGCTTCAGTGGTCAGCGGAGCGTATCGCCTGCGACAAGGCGGAGACCTCTTACGCGCGCTGGACAATCGCTAGCCTAGTTAGACGCCCAGGCCGTATCCCAGGCTCTGGCCAATTTCAGGCTGCGAGTCGGGGCATGCGGCCCGGCGTGCGCCGGGCGGGCCTTCCCAAGGCCAAGCCCGGCGCCGACGCCGGGCCAGCGGCGGCGCGGAGCGGCGCCGCCTTGATCTAGTACGGCTCAATTCGGCAGATGCGTCCTAGACACGTTGTCCTAGACACCTCCCGGACATCGGGATCTAGGCTCGGCTTGACCCAGGGTCCGAACTTCGAGACTGCGCCCTCGATGGGAACTACTGGCAGCCTGGTCGATGGCGGTCGCATCCGCTGGTGTCAGGCATCCGAGGTTGGTGGCGCCATCGGATGTCGGTCCGGTTGCTGCACGCTCGTGCTGCACGTTTGCGATCTTGACGCTTAACTGTCAAAGGGGGAGTAGCCGACGGCCCGTTGTACGCCGCCCGGGGCCGCAGCCGTGGGTGAGTCGGCCTGTAGGCCGGGCCCAAATCCCAGGTTATCGCGACCTGCCTCGACGGACGTCAAACGGGCCGTGACCTGCCGCTGCGATCTCAGCAGTTCTCGTCGTCTCCGGGCAGATGGCGACACCATGTGCCCCGGAAAGTGCCCTGCAGGACTATCAGCTTGGGAATGAGCGCGGCAAGTGCTGTGGCCAGCATCGTCGCAGCTCAATGGCGCTTTGCCGTGTCCGTGAGTGCCCGCCAGACGCGAACCGCAGGCTGCGGGTGTCGATGCTGGTCTCGTAAAGTGACTAAGAGTGATCTTCCAATGACTCTACGATAGCGGCTTATGAAGCAGCTCTCAGCCAAGGCCATCCTTGTATCCGGAGCAAGCACGCTGCTTGTGCTCGGTGGCGGTGCTGGGCCGAGTTCGGTAGTGCCCACACCGCAGGCCGCGGCAGCGGTGGCCCGTGCGGCCGCGTCACTCGCCCCTTCGGCGGCGCCAGCCAACCCGGTCACTGCCTACGTCGCCGACTATGGCCCGGGTACGGTGATCCCTATAGCGACCGGCACCAACACCGTCGGTGCATCGATCCCCGTGGGAACCGAACCAGTTGCCGTGGCGATCACTCCAGACGGCAACACCGCCTACGTCGCCAACGTCGGTTCGGGCACGGTGACCCCGATCACGACGGCCACCAATATCGCGGGCACGCCGATCGCGGTCGGAACCGCCCCTCGCGCCATCGCAATCACGCCGGACGGCACGACCGCCTACGTCGCCAACATGGGCCCCGGCGGCTCGGCCCTGGGCACGGTGACCCCAATCGCAACGGCCACCGACACCGCGGGCACGCCGATCACAGTTGGCAGCGAACCCGATGGCATCGCGATCACCCCGGACGGCACGACGGCCTACGTCGCCAACAACTATTCAGGCACCGTGACCCCGATCACGACCGCCACCAACACCGCGGGCACACCAATCACAATTGGCAGCGACAACGATCCGGTCGGCATCGCGATCACCCCGGACGGCACGACCGCCTACGTCGCCAACTACGGCTCAGGGACCGTGACTCCCATCACGATCGCTACTAACACCGCGGGCACACCAATCAACGTCGGCGGCAGTCCTATTAGCATCGCGATCACTCCGGACGGCAAGACTGCATATGTCGCCAACGACACCTACTCAGGCACGGTGACTCCGATCGCGACTGCCACCAACACTGTGGGCACGCCGATCGCCGTAGGCCACAGTCCGACTGGCATCGCGATCACCCCGGACGGCAAAACCGCCTACGTCGCCAACTACGACTCGGGGACCGTGACCCCGATCACGACCGCTACTAACACCGCGGGCACGCCGCTCATACTTGGAAACAGTCCGTTTGGCATCGCGATCACGCCAGCGACCAGCATATATGAGCGCACTGGCCCGATCGTCTCGCGCTATCGCCAGGCTAAATGCGTCGATGACAGTGGCGATTCCGCTGCGACCGACACACCGGTGGTGACATGGGATTGCAACGGAAGCCGCGAGCAGAACTGGACGATTAGCCATGACGAAACGATTCGTATCAACGGCAAATGCATGGCAGTCCAAAGCGGCCAAAAAACAAATAGGGCGAGGGTAAAGATATTACGCTGCAACGGCGGCGCCAGCCAGCAGTGGCGGGCCAGCAACGGCACACTGGTGAACCTAGCTTCAAATAAGTGCTTGGATGACCCGAGGTTCAACGTTGCTTATGGCACACAGCTAGAGATCTATGCCTGCAATCACAGCCGCAACCAGCAGTGGATACTGC
>CAVOHC010000006.1:0-255410 GCA_963695645.1 uncultured Actinomycetota bacterium
TGATGTCTCAAGACATCGAGGACACCCCGAACCCACGTCAGGGTTCGGGGTGTTTGTTGTGCTGGCGAGGCGGGCGGGGGGTTCCGGGCGGGGGGCCGGGTGGCCGTCCGGTGGGCTGGTAGTTGCGGTCAGGGTTGAGGGTGAGCTGGCGCAGCAGCTCGCCGGTGGCGGCATCGATGATGCGGATGTCCAGGTCCTGGATGAGCATGATGACGTGGGTTCGGGCGTGGGTCCGGCCGACGCCGATGTGGTAGAGCTTGCCGCCAGTGCGCAGGGTGAGGGTGCCGGTGGATCCGACGATGTCGGTGCGGACGCGGTCGTGGGTGTCGGCGGCGCGGTCGCCGGGGCCGGCCTTCGGGCGGGCGGCATACGCGGCGGCGGGGGTGGCCCGGCGGGGCAGGGAGCGGTGCGGCCGGGCGGTGTTGTAGTAGCTGGTGAAGGCGTTGAGCTGGGCCTGGAGCTGGGCGAGGTCAGCGGGCTGGGGGTCGCGGGCGGCGAGCCATTTCTTTAACGTCTGCCAGAGCCGCTCGACCTTGCCCTGGGTCTGGGGGTGGTTCGGTTTCCCGTTCTTCTGCCGCACGCCGAGACGGCGCAGCTCGTGCTCGAAGCCGTTGCGGCCGCCTTTGCCGCCCGCCAGCCGGGTGGTGAAGACCATCCCGTTGTCGGTCAGGGTGGCGGCCGGGACGCCGTGCCCGGTGCAGGCCGCGCGGAACGCGGCGAGCACGACCTGGCCGGTGACCCGCCAGTGCGCGGTCAGGCTGAGCACCAGCCGGGAGTGGTCATCCAGCCAGGCCAGGATCTCGGTATCGGTCCCGCAGGCGAGCGGGTAATGGGTGAAGTCGGACTGCCAGCACTCGTTCGGCTGCTCGGCGGCGAACCGCAGGTAGGACGAGCGCGGCCGCTTGCGCGGCTCGGGTACCACCAGGCCCTGCCGGGTCAGGTACCGGGCGACCGTCGCCGCCGACACCCGGACCTGGTGATGGTGTTCCAGGTGCCAGCAGATGGTCTGCGGCCCGGCGTCCAGGCCCTGCCCGGATAGCTCCTTGCGCAGCCGCATGATCAGCTCCACGGCGTCCTCGCCGATCGCCATGGGTGAGGTCTTCGGCCGCCGCGACCGCGGCTCGAACGCCGCCTCGCCCTCGGCACGGTAGCGCTCTAACAGCGCGTAGATCCAGGACCGGGCGACGCCATAAGCTTGCGCCACCTCGCTGACCTGGCGCTTCTCAACAGTGACAGCAGTGATCACCAGACGGGCTTTTGACATCCCCGCAGGCTCTGACCTGGCTGTCCTCTAAGTCTTGAGACACGCCGTCCCGCAGGCAGGACTCAGAACATACCTAGACTGTCCTCGATGTCTTGAGACACCTGTCCTGGATGTCCTGCGGCTGGGCACCACACCCTCCGCACCGGGTTACCGACAGAACTGCCGGTCTCGTACCGACAGAACTGTGGCGGTGGCCCGATTTTAGTATGGCGCGGGGCTCTGACACCGGCGCTGATCGCTGTGCGGCCTGGCCGGGGAGCGCCTGCGGGCCTGCTGCGGGGCTGCTGGCCGGCCTGGGGCGTGGCTGACCGCCCGGGTGGAGGTGATCAAGGATGATGCGTGGGTGCTGGTGCGTGTCAGCCGTCGGGGAGGTAGTCGCGCAGGCTTGAACGGCGCCGTCGTGCGCGCTGGGTGATGCGGGTCTTGTCGCGGGCGGTCAGGGCCCGCCAGGCGCGGATCTTGCGGATGCTGGCGGCTATCAGCAGCAGCGCGGTGAAGATCGACTGGGCGGCGATGCCGCGAACACGGCGTCGGGCAGGCTGGGCGAGGGCTTCGCGGGCTGGGTCTTTGACGTAGCCGTTGAGGCCTTCGATGGTGTTGCGCAAGGTGGCGTAGCGGGCGTGCCAGGCGGTGCTGCCGTAGGGGAGGTCCTGGCGGTAGCGGGCGCCGGCGCCGGGCGGGATCGTGATCGTGGCCTGGCGGCAGACCTTTGGCGGTTCTTGCGCGGGCTGGAAGATCTTGGGCCGGCCGTCGCGCGGGGACAGCGAGGTTTCGCGCAGGGGGCAGATGAGCCGGGGGTGCTCGCCGGCGGCGGGGCACGATAGCCGCTGGTATCCGTCGGCGTCGGGGCCGTCTTTGCGTTTGAGCTGGTAAGGGCGGCGGGCGGCGATCTGGGCGTCGTAGGTGCCGCGGTCGATGGCGTGGCCGCGCAGGCTGGTGGTGGCGGTGATAAGCGGTTCGGGCATGGCCGGGCAGTACCAGCTGCCCTCGGCCAGGAGGGCGCCGCCGGTGGTGGCCTGGATGGCGAGCTGGTCGGCGCGGTAGTCCATGACCGGCTTATAGCCGAGCGCCCTGGCGGGCAGGTGGAACCGTTCCGGCAGCGCGGCGGTGTAGGCGCGGTCGAAGCCGAGCCAGCCGGTCTTATGGCCGCGGGCGGCGACGGAGGCCAGGACCCGGGTTCCGGTGCCGCCGGGGTCTTCGCCGGGCCGGGTCAGGGCCAGGCCGATCGCGAGGTTCGGGCAGCCGGGCTCGGCGCCGGGCGGGCGGGCAGTGGTGGCGATCGTGGCTTCCAGCGCCCAGGCGATCTTGCGCAGGGTCTTGCCCTTGTTGTCTTCGCGGTCGCGGTGGTCGCCTTCGCGGACGTACCAGCCGCCGTCGGGGTCGCTGGCGCACAGGCCGGACCGGCGTGAGGGGCCGCGGGAGAACAGCGGCACCGGGGTAGCGTCCAGGCCTGCCGATCCGTCGTAGGCTGCCCGTTCCTGCTGGTCAAGGACCGAGATGCTGGCCTCGAGCAGGGAGTTGATGAACTCTTCCAGCCGCTGGCGAGCGGCTTCGGCCTGGGCCGCGGTCATTTTCCTGGTCCTGGCGGTGAGCTGACCGGGGGCCAGGCGCCGGTTTTTCGGCAGCGCGGAGGGATCGACGACCGACAAGATGGCGTGGAAGCAGTACCGCACCCGGCGGTAGGCGGCCAGGAACGCCCGCTCGCCGGTGGCGGTGCCAGGGACGCCGAGCAGCGCCCGGGACGCACCGGAGGCCTGCTGGAACAGCAGCCGGGTCGCGTCGGTGAGGAACAGCGGCCGGTCATCAAGGGCCAGGCACACCAGCGCGGCGAGCACGGCCCGCACCGGCAGCGGCCGGCGGCGCCCGGCCGGGCTGGCCAGCGCGGCCTCCAGAACCGGGGCCTTGCCGCTGCGGTCGATCAGCTCGGCGGCGAAAGCCACTGTCTCCTCGCTGACGCCACCGGGGGCGGGCAGGCCCAGGCCGGCCTGGCTCACCACCGGGTCTCCTCGCGGCAGCGGGCCCGCAGGTCGCCCTTGGAGGAGCTGATGCCCGGGACGTGGCGGGCATAGCGGGCCAGCGACCCGGCCTCGGCGATCCCGGTGACCGCGAGCAGCGCCGGAACCTGGGTGCCGGCGGCCAGGTGATCGCAGATGAAGCTGGCCCGGCACCGGCCCATCGACAGCAGCGGCGCGTCCGGGTCAGCGGCCAGGCGGCCAGCGAACCCGTTGACGAAGTTCTTATAGGCCCGGCTGGCCGGGCCGGGCCGGAACACGTAGTCATCCCCGGCGCGGCGGGCCAGCTCCCGGGCCCGGCCGGCATAACGCCAGGCCATGGGCACCGCGCGGGGCGCCAGGCCGGCGCAGGCATGAACAACGGCCCGGCCGCCGAGCCCCGTGACGTCGCTGCCGCGCAGCGCGGCCAGTTCCCCGGGCCGCAGCCCTGCCCCGATCCCGAACACGACCATGGCCAGCGCCGAGGCGCGTTTCGCCGGATCCCGCTGCGCCCGGGCGGCCGCGGCCAGCTCCGCCCGCTCACCCGGCGAGTACGGCGCCGGCGCCCGCGCCCCCGCGAACGGCGTCGCCCGGCAGCCAGGCTCCCCGTGCACCGGGGCGGCCAGCTGATACAGCACCGAGCGGTAAGTCCCCCGCGTGGACGACGCGGCGCTGGCGCAGCCCGCCACGCAGAACGCCTCGATCACGTCATAATCCAGCAGGTGCTCCCGGCTGGCCGGAACCCCCCGCACCTCAGCGAACCGCGCCAGGCAAGCCAGCACGCTGCGCGCCCGCGGCAGCTCCCGCGGCGCGGTCGCCAGCCCGGCCAGCAGCACCTCCTGCCACGACCCCGCCGCCGTCCTCACGGTCTGCCTCCGGCCTCCCCGGTTTCGGACAGCCTATATACTGTCCGATCCGCGAAGATGGAAGACACGCCCGGCGGGCGCAAGGATGAGACCATGGCCGACGACATCGACCGGCTCCGCGCCCGGTACCAGGCCGCGGCCGCCCGCCTCGCCGGGCTCGGCTTCGCCGTCCCCGGCAGCCTGGTCCGCCGCTACACCTACTGCGGCAAGCCCGGCTGCCGCTGCCAGGCAGACCCGCCCCGCCCGCACGGCCCCTACTACCAGCTCACCCGCAAGATCGCCGGCAAGACCATCACCCGGCGGCTCACCAGCGCCCAGGCCGCCCGCTACGCCGAATGGACCGCCAACCAGCGCGAACTGCGCCGCACCGTCGCCGAGATGGAAGCCATCTCCGCCCAGGCCGCCGAGCTCATCTTGGCCAAAGAAACCACAACTACCTGAAAACCCCGGGAGATCACACCACCCAGCACGGGATCACCACGCCCGAAACCAGCCGAACCCGCTGGTGAGCGAGTTCTGTCGTTAACCCGCTTGTGTGATGTCTCAAGACATCGGGGACACCTCGAACCCACGTCAGGGTTCGGGGTTTTTCTTGTGCTGGCGGGGCGGGCGGGGGGTTCCGGGTGGTGGGCCGGGTGGCCGTCCGGTGGGCTGGTAGTTGCGGTCAGGGTTGAGGGTGGGGTGCCTCCTTCTTTCCGGACTGCGGATCCTTATAGGATCTTCATCGGAAAGGACTGGATCACGTGGCTGGAAAGTACAAGACATTTTCTCCTGAGTTCCGCGAGGAAGCGGCGCGGATGGTTGTCGAGACCTCTCGTGCCATTGCCGATGTCGCGCGGGAGCTCGGGATCAGCGAAACGTCGCTGGGGAACTGGGTCCGGGCGTACCGGGAAAAGCATGCGGAAGACGAGCCGCCGCTGCAGCTATCGGAGCGGGCGCGGCTGCGGGAGCTGGAACGGGAGAACCGGGAACTCCGGATGAAGGCCGACTTTCTTTCAAAAGCCGCGGCGTACTTCGCGGCGGAGCATCGGTGACCGACGTGTACGAGTTCATCGATGCGGAGTACGCCACCCGCGAGAATGCTCCGGCTGTCACACAGATGTGCGCATGGCTGGAAGTATCGAAGTCCGGGTTCTATGACTGGAAATCACGCCCGGAAAGCGCAACGACCGAGAGGCGAGTTAAGCTCGCGCTAATTATCAGGAAGATTTTCGACGATTCTGATTCCACGTACGGGTACCGGCGCATTGCCTGGCAGCTGGCCCGGCAGGGCACCGTGGCCGGCCCCGAGCTGGTCCGGAGGATCATGCGGGAGCTTGGCCTGGTGGCCTGCCAGCCGCGGCCGTGGCGGCCGTCTACCACGAAGCAGGGCCAGGCCGGCGCGGATCTTGCGGATGTTTGCGGCCATGAGCAGCAGCGCGGTGAAGATGGACTGGGCGGCGATGCCGCGGACGCGGCGTCGGGCGGGCTGGGCGCGGGCTTCGTCGGCGGGATCTTTGACTAGGCCGTTGAGGCCTTCGATGGTGTTGCGCAAGGTCGCGTAGGACCTGTGCCAGGCCGGTGAGCCGTAGGGCAGGTCCTGGCGGTAGCGGGCATCGGTATCGGGGGCGATGGTGATCGCGGTCTGCGAGCGGTGTCCCCCTGCCCATGCGCCGTTCCGCCGATGTCAGCGGGCGGCCTGTCCCGGTTACGGGACCAGCTGAGCCCGCAGGGCCCTTCAGGGGGAGGTGGTGGCCCGGTGCGCACGCCTAAGCTCGCCACACGTTCGGTCATCGCTATGGCCGTCCCGCTGCTGCTGGCGTGCGCAGTCGCCGGAATCCCTCCGTCACGAAGGCCCGCCGCCTCGGGCTGCCGCTGCTGGTCACCCCCGACACAATGACCCTGGGCTGTGCCCGGGCGGCTGCCGGTCAGGCGGGGAGCTTCCATTTCTGGTTGGCGCCCTTGTGGCAGGTGTAGATCTCCAGGCGGGCGCCGGGGGTGGTGAAGCGGGGGTCGTCGAGGCACTCGCCGGAGGCAGTGTCGACGAGGGTGCCGGCGGCAGGTTTCCATTGCTGGCTGGGGCGGCCGTCGCAGGCGTACAGGTCGACGGGGGTCTTGCTGGTTTTCTGCTGGCGGTAGGTGTCCAGGCACAGGCCGCCGGCGGAGCGGATGGTGCCGTCGGGCGCGATGGTCCAGTCCTGGGCGGAGGCGTGGTCGCAGGGTTCGAGCACGGCGGGGGTGCCGTTCACCGCCGGGCTGGCGCCGGGCTGGACGCACGTGCCCGTGCCCGTGTGGTAGCCCGACACGATCGGCCCGGGCACGGGCGTGCTGCTGATCACCGACACCGTGTCATCGTAGAAGTTGGCTACGTAGGCGGTGTGAGTGGCGGGGTCCGCCGCCACCGCCTCCGGGCCGGCGCCGACGGGGATGGTGGCGGTCACGGTGCTGGTCGCCGCGTCGATCACCGACACCGTGTCGTCGTAGTAGTTGGCCACGTAGATGGTCCCGGCGGCGGGGTCGGCCGCCACCGCGTCCGGGCCGGTGCCGACGCGGATGATGGCGGTCACGGTGCTGGTCGCCGCGTCGATCACCGACACCGTGCCATCGCCGTCGTCGGCCACGTAGACGGTCCCGGCGGCGGGGTCGGCCGCCACCCCGTCCGGGAAGCGGCCGACGGGGATGGTGGCGGTCACGGCGTTGGTCGCCGTGTCGATCACCGACACCGAGTCAGTGTCGGCGTTGGCCGTGTAGACGGTCCCGGCGGCGGGGTCCACCGCCACCGCGAACGGGCCGGAGCCAACGGGGATGGTGGCGGTCACGGCGTTGGTCGCCGTGTCGATCACCGACACCGAGTAGGCGTCGGCCACGTAGACGGTCCCGGCGGCGGGGTCCGCCGCCACCCCGTCCGGGCTCTGGCCGACGGGGATGGTCGCGGTTACGGTGTTGGTCGCCGTGTCGATCACCGACACCGCGCCGGCGAAGTTGGTCACGTAGACGGTTCCGGCGGCGGGGTCCGCCGCCACCGCGTCCGGGTTGCCGACGGGGATGGTGGCGGTTACGGTGCTGGTCGCCGTGTCGATCACCGACACCGTGTTGTCGTAGTAGTTGGCCACGTAGATGGTCCCGGCGGCGGGGTCCGCTGCCACCGCGTCCGGGAAGGTGCCGACGGGGATGGTGGCGGTCACGGTGTAACCGCCGCCCGCCGCGGAGGCGGGCACCGCGCCGGCTCCCAGCGAAAGCGCGGCCGCCGCGGCCGCCGCGGCCACGGCGACGACGCGGCGCCAGCGGGCCGAGGCGCCGCCGCGATGACCGGTACCGGCCTGATGGTCCCGCAGTGCGCGCATAACCCGCCCCCAACTGTGTCCCCGTGCCCTGATGCCGCCGCCCCGCAGCGGCGGCCCGGCCAGCCCGCGTCGCTTAAAGTAGCAGCATAATTACAAATTGTTACGCCTGATGAGGGGATCTTTCACCTGGCCAAGCCGCCGGGCAGATCGCCGGCCCGGGCCGCGCGAGTAGCCGTCCGGAAACGCCCGGCATGCCGGCCACCCGGCGATCTCCCCGGGCCCGACGGCAGGCTCCAGCCGGGCGATTAGCGCTGTCCCCGCCCAGCCCCGCCGACAGCTCCTCCAGCGTGGCTGCAAGAGGGGCCATCCTTCAGGAGCGGCGCCTCCGAAGGGATGGCAGTCCGGGACCCTGGCGCAGAACAACCATGGTCCGATGGAGCCACGCGCACCGATGCGACACCCGAAGCGGCGGCCACGACTAGTGCTGAATAAATGGTCAGCCGCCAATCTCGCTCACCCAGCCGAGGGCACGGCAGATTGAGACTAGTGCACGACCGAGCTAGCCTCTAGCATGGTTGCTGTCCAGCCAGTTCGTGAAATCGGACGTACTGAGCGGCAGCGCAGGTCAGCTATTTGTCCGTCGGCACCATGATAGAGGAATAAGCAGGGGGGAACGTGGATCCCATCTCAGCAGCAATAGTAGCTGCTGTCGCGTCCGGTCTAACGGAGACAGCGATCGCTGATGCGTACCGAACTCTTAAGCGCCTACTAACGCACCACTTTGGCCGGGACAGCGGAATAGTCAAAGCCGTGGATACGCTAGAAGAAAAGCCGGACTCCAACGCCCGCCGGGTTGTGGTCGAGGAAGAAGTCAGTGCCACGGACGCCGCCTCCCGTCCGGAGATCCTCGCTGCTGCCCAAGAATTGCTGGATCACGTTAAGGCAGCGGGCGGCGAAATACCCTCCGTCAACGCAATCTCATCGGGAATCACCGCGGGCGGGAACATCAGACAAGCCGCGCACCGGGATGCTGCGGGCCGTGACATAGTCAAGAACGCCAAAGACGACTGATTATGCCAAGAAGACCCCAGGAGACCGGTGTAACCAGTCAGGACTCTGGTATAACCTCGGCCGGAGAGGTGACTCAGAACGCAGGCCGGGATGCGGCTGGTCGCGACATTATCTATAACATTCGGAATTTTCTGAACGGCTCTTCAGATGAGGCCCGATACTGGTCGAATCGTCGGGCTACAGAGCAGCGACGTCGGCTCGCAGCAAAGATAAGAATAGAATATAAGGAGCGTCTTGAGCAGGTCCAGGGTCAAGCCAGAGGTTATCCGCGGGCGAAACTGAGAACGGCGCCGGAGGCCATACCCGACCGGCTAGATTTTATTCAGGCTCCGCGGCAAGCTGCTTCGGTGACAGTGCCGCAGCATACCTCTATTCTGCAGATATACCAGGAAAGGCAGTCTCTGCTCGTTCTCGGAGAGCCCGGCTCCGGCAAAACCACTTTGCTCCTTGATCTTGCTGTTCAAATGCTCCTCAGTAAAGATGACCTACTGGAACAGGTGCCTGTTATGGTCCCGCTCTCGACATGGGAGCGTCGAGGAAGGAAAGCGAGAAAGGGCCCGCTGTCGAGCCAGCTTACCAGCTGGCTCGCTGAGCTGCTCGAGGAGCTATACAAAGTTCCGAGATGGCTGGGATTGAATTGGCTCACGGACGGCCATCTGATCCTCCTTCTCGATGGTCTTGACGAGATAGTCATCCATAGCGAGCGATCTTCTTTCCTGGCCGCCATGAATGAATATGTTGCGAAGTATTCCACGAATGTGGTTCTTAGCTGCCGCTTGGCAGAATACAAAGCTGTTGAGTTGAAGGCCGAACTAGAGCGCGCTGTAGTCATCCAGGCGCTGGAGGCGGACGACGTTCTGGAGTTCGTTGGCGGACAAGGAACAGCCTATCGCGGCCTGGCTGAATCGCTGACACATGATGCGGAAATGCTGAAGCTATGTACTTCACCGCTTTTTCTAAGCATGCTTATGTTTGCGTATCCGCTTCAATCAGCAGAACGGCTAACTTCGCAGAGCCCCGGACTCAACACCAGGGCGCGGCTGCTGAGAGCATACGTCGATGAGCGATTCAATCAGGCATTGCTGCGTGGAGACCCCGTCTCACTGCCCTTTATCGGCCGCAATAAGGAGCGGTCCCTTAAGTGGCTCTCATGGCTTTCACGGAACTTGGCGGAGCGGAGTCAAGCAGATTTTCTGCTGGAACGAATGCAGCCTAATTGGCTCCCCGGGACTGGGGCGTTTCTGGTAAGACTCTGCCTAACCCTGATTCTTTTTCCGATTATCCTTCTCTACGTCCCGCGGCATCAGTTCAATTACTTGTGGGCACCTCTTTACGTAGGTGTGCTGGCTGCTTTTTTCGGATTTGCTTTCTTTCCCCAGGGCTGGGACGTTCACTGGTCATTGCGGACTGCTTTGGTAAAATGGCGTCTTACGCTTGCGCTATCCATAGGCGGCGGAGCTGCCGGCCTGCTGGTAATAGTTTTAAGAGTCGCATCGGACATCACTTACTTTACGATTTGGCCATTCGGGTTCAACCTAGAAAAGTATTTGACTGGAGCGGTGATAGGAGCTGTTTTCGGCGCTATAACCGGAATAATTGTGGTGGGTTTTACTGGTGTAGTGACCGAATCGAAGCAGGGCTCTTATGAAAGCGTGATCTCGTCTCTCTGGACGGGTTGCTGGGTATTTTCCCTGTCGGGTATTGCCATATTTTCTGCGATACTGTTGATCTACAAGATTGCCGGCTCAGAAAAGCTTCTTAGTGCAACACCGTATTTTTTCTTTAATCTTAGCAATGCTGGATGGGATCAGGCACTTCACGTGAGCCTGACCTTTGCTTTGCTTATGGCATATTTTGGTGGCTGGGGATTTGTCTTCGCTCATATGATTCTAAGATTCTGGATCGCGGTTTGGGGTGTTGGGCCTGGCCGATATGTAAGATGGCTTAACGCTATGGTTCAGCTACGCTTGATGTACCGGTCGGGGGCGGGCTTCGTGTTTATGCATCGGATACTACAAGAATTTCTTCAGTCACGAGACGTTTCTAGTTGATGAGAGGTCTCGCAATGTCACCGGCAGCTGGTGGGCTATTCATAGGCCATCTGGGAACGCATTAGTTAGGTCTCACCGTGCCGACTGTTGACGTTGCCAACGTGTGCTCCGGGGGGCTGCTAACCAGATAGGAAGCCGAGGCACCAGGCCCGGGAGAGTGCTAGGCCAGCTTCGCCGCCACTGATGCCGAACTGTGCAGGAGCCGACCGTCAGCGCCCGCGAGGACAGGCCGGTAGGCGGGCCGCGCCACCCGGCCCACGTACTCATTGACGGTTCTGCACAGCCCGGCAAAGTGCGCCGCGCCAGCTGAGCGTCAGGTCCACGGCGCCCCCGGTGGTGTGCGGTGGCACCAGGGCGTCGCTCCAGGGATCTGCGACGTAGTCGCCGAGCGATGCGGTCGTGGCCTGGTAATACGCCAGAGCCTGTCGGACGCGCTCAGCAGGGCCTCCCTGCGTATTTGTAGGCTTTTGCGCGGCGATGTTCCACTGGGCTGACGGACCCCGGGTGCCAGCACGCCGGGGCATTCATCAGCGGGGGCTGCCGCCCGCCATGCGGCCGCGGGTGCCGCCCGCCAGGCGGCCGCGGGTGCCGGGCGTTGTCAGGCCGGGGCTGAGTCCCCGATGACACCGGTCACTATCTCGATGGCGGCTGCCCGGACGCTGTCGCCGAGCAACCTGGAGGTCATCCGGAGCCGGTCTCGCTGGCTGGGATCGGTTTCGCGGTCAGCCGCCTCGCCGAAAGCCGTCGCTAGCCGGTCGATGAGGCTCTCGGGAGTCGGCCACTGGCCGACCACCTTCCTGGCCGCGGGTGTCACCTTGTAGACGTACCAATATCGGGGGTCTCCGCCTGTCGTGGTCTTGCGGAAGTCGACGTAGGTGGGATCCAGCGCGTCCAGCGAGCGCGCCACGTCGGCGAGCTCAAGGCCGGTCCGCTCGGCTATGTCGCTGACCGTAACCATGTAGCTCTGCTCGAGCAGTGCAACGGCCGAGTTGAGCACAGGCACATCCCGTGATCCCCACGTGTCTTCCATTGTCCTGCCTTATCAGTCGCGGGCTGCCCCTGACGGCGGTCTGCCGGTCGCCGGCCCTTCCAGCCTCGCATAGCCCGTGGCCGCGTGCCGGGCCGGGCCTTGAGGGCTCCGTCGAGTGGTCAGCAGGACGCCGCGACCGCGCGGGTGCGCGCTGGCCTGCTCAGATGCGGCATAATGACTTGCTGATCGATCAGCCGGATCATGCGAGGATTCAGCTCGCTGACCGATTTTTCGTCAACGGATAGATCGAAGACGTACTAGCAATAAGCCGGCCGCACGGCGGCAGAATCCTCCCCTGGCCGGGCGAGCGCATCGCCGACAATGGCGGCAGGCCGCGGATCGACTAGGCTCGGCATCAGATGCTCTAACATGCGCGAGGGCGCGAGCGGTTACTGAGAGCTAAGTGGACGGTTGGGCTTTATGGCGGCGGCGCCTGGGTAGGCCGCTCCGGGACCCGCCCCTGAAGTGCGGCCGCTCGCGGTACTCGGACAGACTAGGAACATGAGCGACGAGACGAACTCCGAGCCTGAGGGCCGCGCCAGGGTGGTGGTGGTGGGCCCCGACGGCGTGGCCGTCGAGACTGGCCAGGAAGACGCCAGCGGCGAGCGCCCTGTTACCGAGATGGTCGAGCAGCCAGCCAAGGTGATGCGCATCGGCAGCATGATCCGTCAGCTGCTTGAGGAAGTCAGGGCGGCGCCGCTTGATGAGAAGAGCCGGGCGAGGCTCAAGGAAATTCACAAGAGCTCGATCAAGGAGCTTGAAGACGGGCTGGCGCCCGAGCTGATCGCTGAGCTTGAGCGGCTCTCCCTGCCGTTCGCCGAAGATGACCTGCCCAGTGAGGCCGAGCTGCGGGTAGCCCAGGCGCAGCTGGTTGGCTGGCTCGAGGGCCTGTTCCACGGAATCCAGACCACGCTGTTCGCCCAGCAGATGGCTGCCCGAGCCCAGCTAGAGCAGATGCGCCGGGCGCTGCCGCCCGGAATGATGCCCGGCCAGGAGGAAATGCAGCAGCGGCCACCGGCACCAGGGGCGCCGGGCCCGTATCTGTAAACCGGCGCTAGCTGGCTGACCAGCCCGGACTGGCTAACCGGGCGGGACTGGCTAACCGGGCGGGATTAGCTGGCGGTGCGGCCGTCGCGGAGCCGGGCGAGCCACGCGCCGGCGTCCGCGAACGCGACATCAGACGTTCCGGCACGGACCTGGGTGCGGCCGCCATCGCTGCGCGGGTAGCTGCCGAGGAATCTGACCTCGGCGCAGATCCGCCGCAGGCCCATCAGCGCCTCGCCGACCCGCGCCTCGCCGACGTGGCCCTCGCAATCGATGAAGAAGCAGTACCGGCCGAGCCCTTCGCCAGTGGGCCTTGACTCAATCCGGGTCAGGTTGACCCCGCGCACCGCGAACTGGCTGAGGATCTCCATCAGGGCACCGGGATGGTCGTCGGCAAGGAATGCGAACACCGAGGTCCGGTCTGCGCTAGTGACCGGCGGCAATGGCCCGGGCAAGCGCACCACGACGAACCGGGTCACCGCGCTGTCCCTGTCGTGGATATCGCTGGCGAGAAGCGCGAGGCCGTAAACGTCCGCGGTGAACGCCCCGGCCAGTGCAGCATCCAGCTGGCCGTCGGCCACCTGCCTGGCTGCCTCGGCGTTGGATAGCGCAGGCCGCCACTCCGCGTCGGGCAGGTTGGCCGCAAGCCAACGCCTGCACTGGGGCTGGGCCACCGGATGGCCGCCGACCAGCTTGACATCCGGTAGCTGCGTGCCGGGCCGTACCAGCAGCGCGAATGCCACGTCGAGCAGCAGCTCGGCGCAGATGACCAGGTCCTGGCCGGTCGCTAGCTCATCGAGCGTGGCCGTGACCGCGCCTTCCACCGAATTCTCGATCGGCACGACGGCGCGGTCGACCGCGCCGTCGCGCACTGCGTCCAGGGCGGCCTGGATGGTCGGAAACGGCACAGCGTCGGCCTGCCCCCCACCGTTCAGCGCGTTAACCGCGGCCTCGGAGAACGTGCCTGCTGGCCCGAGATATGCATACCGGTATGGCATGGCCATCATGATGCCAGCCTGCCACTCTGGCTACGGAGTGCGCCCTGCGCGCTACCATCCGGATTGCCATCGGGGGGAGCGGGCACCGGCGCGCCGCGGCGCGGCCACAGCATTATCACCAGTGCCACGGTGACGGCCAGCAGGACCACCGGCGTGACGCCGGTCCTGATCACCGTGCGGAGCCATCCAAGGCCCGCGGGCATGGGGACGGTGCGCCCCGGCAGGTAGCCGAACGCCAGCGCGGCAGTGCGCGCGAGCATCAGCCAGTCAAGGCGGGAGAACGGGAGCAATGCGAGAAGCGCCCAGCCGATGCCGTCGTACCACGGCAGCACGTACGGCCATGCGACCAGCCAGGCGAAGACCACCGCGAACGACGCCGTCACCGCGAGCATGGCCGTATCTGTGTTATCGCGGCGATCGCCAGAAAGGTCAAGGTCAATGCCGGCATCGGCAAGCCCGCGAACCTGTGGCCAGGGGCCGGGTGCTGCCCCGCTGATCGACCGCAGCAGCAACGCAAGCAGCGCCAACGCCAGCACGACAGCGCCGGCCTTGACCAGATTCTCGGCAATGCTCTCGCCGGTCGCGATCCCCAACGCCGCTCGCACCGCACGCCACGGCGAACCGATCGATACATAGCTGCCTTCGCGCAGCGCGGGGGCGAGCGAGCCTAGTCCCCAGCGGGCTAGCGAGGCACCAGCCGTCACGCAGAATCCGGCGGCCAGCCAGCCAAGCGTCAGCGCCAGGTGCCGCCCGTCGCCCGCCGTCGCCCGTTTCCGGGCCCGCCAGGCGAGCATGCAGCCGATGGCGAGACCAGCACCGGCGAGCGCAGTCGTCGCCTTGACCGCGAAGCCGGCCCCGATTAGTCCGCCAGCCCCGGCTGCCGCCAGCGCCTGGCGGGCCGCGCTGGCCGGCCGGGAGCCGGCCGTGGTGCCGGATCGCGGGTGGGCCGCGGAGCGGGACCGCGAGCTGGCCATGATGCCGGGCGCGGTGCCGAGCGAGAAGACCGCGAGCGCGCCGGCCACACATACGATCGCCTGGCTGTCGACGTGCGCTCCGGCGATAAGCACCTGGAGCAGGAGCGGGTTGCAGGTCCACAGCAGTGCGGCACGGAGCTGGCGGCGCCGGTCACCGCGGGCCATCCAGTGCAGCAGCAGCCCGGTCACCGCGAATGCGGCGACGTTCAGCCACGACAGCACGAAGACAGTAAGCCGGACTGACGTGCCGCCAATCATGGACGCCAAGGCCTGCCCGCCGGTCGCCAGGCTGCCATACACCGACGGGCTGGTCCGCCAGTCCTGCACTGCCCGTGCGACGGGATCACCAAGCCTGGCCAGTGCGGCCGGGGTGGTCGTGTACGGGTCGTGGCCCGTGACCACCATCCGGCCGTACGCCGCGTAGCTCAAATGATCAGAAGTGCCAAACGGGGGCACGAGCGCCAGCGCAGCCGCGGCAGCGATTCCCGCCGCGAGGATGATCCATGGGGACACCGTCCAGCCGCGCCTGGTAGCACGGAGGGTCAGGGCCAGGCCGGCCGTTCCGGCCGCGATCGCGAAGGCCGTGAGGGCGACCACGAGATAGGGCGAGGGCAGGGCGTTAGCCGCCCAGGGAGGCTGGTCGCCGTGGCCGGGAAGTGCCGGTTCCATCACGGAAGGGCCGAGCACTCCCACGGCGAAGGTGGCCGCGATGCTGACGGCCGTGAGCGCCAGACCGGCGTGGCCGGCCCGGCCGCCGGATGCCTGGCTGCTCATCCGCCAGCGGGCCGGGCCGCCCGCCTGCCCGGCTGCCGGACCGCCAGCGCCCGCGCGACATCCGCGAACTGCCTGGCCCGGTGCAGCTGGGACTGCCAGTCGCTGCCGGTGGCGCGGTGCGCAAGCGGCACTTCCACCTGCGTGACCCGCAGCCCCTTGCGCAGTAGGTCGATGGTGAGCGCTGTCTCCACGCCGAATCCGGGCGCCAGCGGGCAGGCCATCTCGAACGCCGCCCTGGTCAGGCACCGCTGGCCGTTGAGCGGCTGGTCAGGCCGCCAGCCAGTGGCGCGCCTGATGCCGGCACCCGACAGCGCGACGACGAAGCCGTGACCGCCCTGCCGGACCCGGTCGCTGAACAGTGCGATCGTCATATCCGCCTGACCGCTGCGGACCGGCTCGGCGAGCGGACCGGCCCGGGCCGCGGTCTCGGCCAGGTCACCGTCCAGGAAGAGCAGGTGATGGGGGACAGACCGGGCCTCGGGCTGCTCGAGGAGCCGGACAGCTTCGGCGCCGGTCTCCATAGCCGCGGCCTTGCCCCTGTTGCGTGCATGGCGCACGACCGAGGCTCCAGCGCGCTCGGCGGCGGCGGCCGTCTCGTCATCTGAGCCGTCGTCGACCACGACGACGATGTCCACTCCGGGGAGGCCCGTGGCCGCGGCCACGGTGGCGCCGATCCGGTCGGACTCATTTCTGGCAGGAATGACGACGGCTACGTCGCCGCTTCGCGGCATGGGTGCGATCTTAGTGCGGAGATGGCGCCCGGAGACCAGCCGTAACAGCCATCCAGGACTACGACCCGGCCACCTTTGCCGGGTCGTCGGTGACGGTGAACACGGATTCGAGCCCCGTCACCTGCAAGATCTTCCTGACTGCTGCGCGCGGAGCGGCCAGCTGAAGGTCGCCGCCGTGCTCGTGGGCCCGCCGGTGCGCTGCCAGCAGCACGTTCATGCCCGTCGAGTCGCAGAACTCGACGCCCGACATATCGACCACAAGGCGGACGGGATAGTCGCCGCTCAGGGCGGCGATCAGCTCGCCTTGCAACCGCGGTGCAGTGTACAAGTCGATCTCACCGGCCACCGACATGACAGTTTGCTCCCCCTGTGACCAAGTCGAGACCTTTAGCTCCACGTGCCGCACCTTACCCTGGCCGGGGTGCCATCGGCCAGATGGCAGCATATGGCCGGGATCGGCGGCCGCGCGACCGTGATCCGCGACCGTGATCTGCTTTGCTGCCGCTCCTGGGGTACCGGTACGCTGGGCGGACCTACCGGGTCATTGGGAGGCTTCGCCTAGTCCGGTCTATGGCGCCGCACTGCTAATGCGGTTTGGGTTCGCGCCCATCCGGGGTTCAAATCCCCGAGCCTCCGCAGCTGAGCAGGCACTCTGCCGCAAGTGCAGGGTGCCTGCTCTCTTGTCACTGATCATCTTGGCCTCCATCTGGCACAGAGTTGGCACACTCCGCGCTAGGAGTGCCAGCCAGGATGCGATCGATGGTCGACCGGCCGATGTCCGTGATGCAGTGCGCACGGTGCTTGCTGAGCCCGCCGCGACAGCAGTGCGCACGCGAGTGTCCCGGTCCCGGGGAATGATCGCCCACTCGCTCAGCATGTGCTCGGCTTCTTCCGGCCTCATGTCTCATGGGGGACAATCAACGAGAATCGCCAGCCGGCTTGCGCATGCTGCGCGGCACGTAGGCGGCGAGCGCCTCGGCAGCGGCCTCGGCCAGTTCCTCGGCGACCTCGGTGTACACGTCCATCGTGAACGCTACGGTGCTATGGCCCAGGATTTCCTGACGCCGTGGGTGTCACGGAGCGTAAGGATTCAACGCAGACCATAACCGACGTTCGGCACCTGCCGAATCGGCGCGGTTACCAGCCTGGCGGCCAACATTGGCGGACCGAGTTCGGGTTGTTCTGTTCTGAGCGTAAGGCAATGCTATCGAGCCAGTGTCTCTGGACACGATGCCGAAGTTGGTTCGAGGCGCAGCCTGGCCATGCGCCTACCGACACAGGCTCGGTCCATGGGAGCCTGAAGACGGCTCCGGAAAACTTCAGGCAGGCAGCGCCGGAGTCCCGGGCTGACGGCGGGCTAGTGAGATTCGCGGACAGCGTGGATGATCTCGGTGACGACGATCTCGGTGATATGACTAGAGTCTTCTGTGCCGGGACTGTCGTACTCGCGAAGTTCAGTTTGGACTTGACGGGTCAGGACTTCGGGCGACGGCTTGGGCGTGTTCTTCCTGAGCTCGGAATAGACGGACCAGGCCAAGGTGGCAATGGCGACGATCAGGGCGCCTACGGAGACAATGTCGAGGTATTGGTCTGGGCGCCGGGACGTGCTGCGGGCGCGCAAGGCAGCTTCGACTTCGCTGACCAGGCCGGGGCTGTAGTCGGCGGCCAGGCGTTCGGCGGCGGCGCGGGCGGCGGCGGCGATCGGGTCGGTCATAGTCTTCCCAGTGCAGTTAATTGGTTCCTGGCCGGCTAGCGCTGACATAGCCGCGGACGTCCGACGGCAGCGGGCTGCCGGTTACTTCCTGCCAGCAGACTTCCAAGGTGCTCAGGCCAAGCTGGGCAGTCAGGCGCGCCAGATGATCCGGTCCGGGGCCGGCCATCGGGTGAGGGAACTGATCGAACATCGTGACGCACCGGATCGTCCATTCCAGCGCCTGACGGGGTTGTCCCCGCTGTTCGGCGAGCAGGCCGAGTTGCCCATAGCTGACCGCCATACGCTGCTGGTTCCCGAGGCTTTCATAGATGACCAGAGATTCGCGGTACCAGTCCTCGGCGTCCTCTAGGCGCCCTCGGTCCTGGGCGATCATGCCGAGCTCGTGGTAGCTGTCCGCCATGCCGGGCCGGTTCCCGAGGTCCTCGCAGATGGCCAGGGATTTGCGGTGCCAGCCTTCGGCCTCATCCAGCCGCCCTTGCAGGTGGGCAACGATACCGAGCTGGTGGTAGCTGTTCGCCATGCCGGGCCGGTTCCCGAGGTCCGCTTCAATGACCACGGATTTGCGGTACCAGTCCTCGCCGTCCTCTAGGCGTCCCTGGTGCTGGGCGATCATGCCGAGCTGGTAGTAGCTCGCCGCCATGCCGGGCCGGTTCCCGAGGTCTTCGAAGATGGCCAGCGATTTGCGGTGCCAGCCTTCGGCCTCATCCAGCCGCCCTTGGCCCTCGATGACGATGCCGAGGTTGTGGGAGAAGGTGCCGATGTCGGATTGCTGTTGGGGCGAGACAGGTTGGGCGTTGAACATGTCCAGGAGCCGACGGCAGGTGTGCTCAGCGTCATTTAGGCGCAGTGTCCGCTGCTGCCGGTCAGCCTGAGCCCCCGTTATGAATACCCACAGCGCTCCGGCCGACGTGTCTAGCCAGGGCGGAGTGCCAGTTGGATCCTCAGACGCACGCTGTACCCGGTCAGTCCACGCGTCGGCTTCCTCATCGAGCCCGCGGACTTCCCAGTAGCTGCTGAGCGGCTGGGCGATCATCTGTGCCTGCTCCCACATTTGGTGGTCAATGGCATAACCGAGCAGCGCGCCGAGGTTATGCTGCTGCAGCTCAATGACCGCGTACGCGAATCCGGCATCACCGGATCTAATCTGCTCATTTAGCCAGTCGCCGAGATCGGCGTAAGAGACGGCTAGGGCCCGAGTAGCGGTGTCCCGGATGCTGTTGTGGCCATCGGGGTCCTCAGCACGCCACTCAGCAGCGAGGTAAGCAGGTAGGGCCGGATGGATCCGGTACATGCCCGAGCCCAGCGGTGCGAGCAGCCCCACCCGGGCCGCGTCCTCAAGGGCCTGTGCCCAGTCACGGCCGCTAGCCCCGGCAAACCGGCCCGGGACGCCCCGCTTTCCAGAGAAGAGGGTGAGGGCATCAGCCATGGTGACACTATGAAACAAGCACACTGCAGGCAATAGGCGGCGGGTTATTTCGGCAAGGTGGCTGAAAGAGTAAGTGATGCTCGCGGCCAGCGACGTCGCGAGGGCTCCGCTCTCTTCACCGTCGGGCAGCGGAATAGTTCCGCGCAGCCCCTCCAAAAGCGCCTCGGGTTCGCTTGAGTCCAGGCGGGGCAGGATCAGTCGCATACTCAGCGGGTGCCCATCCAGCCACTCCAGGAGCTCTCCGAAGGCCCGCCGTGCCCGCCGTGGAGCCGCCGCCGGGTAGGGAGCCAGCAACTGGTCGGCGTACTGGATGGCTTCTTCCCGCGCCAGCCCGCCAACCTCGATGCGGCGGGCCGGTCCGAGCCAGTCCTCGGCCGTGCGGCTGGTGATGATCACCGCACTACTCCCGTGCGTAGTCAGCCGGGCCAGGAATCCCTTCACCGCCGCGCATCCGGCATTATCGAGCGCCGGAGTCGTCCCGGCCGGATCGGGCATCGAGTGGACAGCTTCGAAGTTATCCCAGATCAGCAGCAGCCGACGGTGCGCCAGTAGGCTTTCCACCTCCATCTGCCGCTCCGCCACATCCAGTTGGGCGAACTCAGGGCCGAACACCTGCAGACCCGTAGAGGTGATGACCCCGTCCAGGCCGAACGACGCCACGCCCGGCTCGAACGAATGCCACTGCACCCAGCCTCGCCGTTCTACTCCGCCCGTGTCGCGCCACCACCGGCCGAACGCCTTCGCCAGCTCACTCTTCCCGGTCCCGCCGGGACCTTGAAGCACTACCACCCGCTGAAGCCGCGCTGCGGTCTCCAACTCATAGAACAGGTCATCGCGGCCCACAAACGACCCGACCGGATCGAGGTTTCCCGCCTCGCCATCGGCGCCGCGTACGCGGAGCTGGTCCAGGACCGCATTCAGAGACGAATCTGGTGCAGGGCGGTGCCCCCGGACTTGGGGGAAACTGATGTCTGCGCGCATGTAGTGGACTGGCACTAGCCAGTCGGCCAGCGGCAGCTCCCCTCTTGGGCTGGGCCGTCCAGGCCGCTCAAACAGCCGCTTACGGCCCGCAGTAACCGCTGTGCTGATCGTGTTACCGGCGAACAGGTGCTCATAAAACACCGCCATGAACTCCGCTGCTGCGATCGTGTGCACGTTGTAGGCCATCGCCACCACGGACGTTGCGCCTTCCCTGATGAGCGCCGTTGCCACCGATGCGCCTAGCTCAGTTCCTACCGCACCAGACTGACATGCGTTCAGCACCACCACCGGCACACCGGCGTCCTTCAGCACCACCGCCATTTTCGATGCGGAAACAGGATGAGGACCGCCCATGCGACGTTCAAGGATCAGCAGCCCTTCGTGGCCACCAGGCAGTGCGCCATGCCCGTCGAAATGCACTACGTGGAACGGCTCTCCCGCCTCCCGCGCACCCGCCAAAACCTCACGCAAGGTATCGAGCGTCGGCGGGCGCAGGACCACTAAATCTACTTCACTGTGGACCGCCGCCAGCCGCTCCAAGAGCGGCCGCGCGATCATTCGATACCCCACATCGCCCACTCCCGCCGGGCGGGAGATCACCATTAGCACCCGCAGACGCCCACCTGGAATTGCCGCCGTTGAGGGCAAGTCCGCGACCGGCAGAGCGCGGTTCACTCCTGCCAGCCGCAGCGCTGTCGGTCCCACACCGTCGCGCATCAGCTCCCATGGCAGCCCCAGCCACGTCGGCTCCGCAGACCGGAACACCAGTTCCAGATGGTGGTCCCGGGCCCACCGGTAGGCTTCGCGCGTCGGCCCAGAGCTGAACACCGCCGCGAATACTGACTCCCCCCACCCGGCCAGCCGCGCTTTGATCTGCGGGCCCCGACCCTCCCACACCCCGAACGGCGCCCGCAGATAATCCTCGAGGTACCAGCGCAGATCCTCCAGCACCACCTCATCCAACGGCCACGTCAGCTGCCGCCGCGAGACTCGTTCGTGAAACCTGCCATCCGACGACGCAATGCCTACGGTCACTAGGCCATCGCCGTCCAGATCTACCAGCAGCCGGTCAGCCATCCACCCCGCCCCCTGACGCGGTCACCAGCTGCACCGGACCTGACACCAGACCAGCATGCACTCTCAAGACTGCCACGCCAAGCTGCAGTGCGTCCGTGGGGGACTCGCAGCCGCAGATTATTCTGCTATGCGCACCTAAGCTGATGAACGCCTACAGTCCCTCTGCCCGCGCATAGCGGCGGCTCGGCGAGCGTGCTCTCGGACGTCCGCTGTTACTCAACGTGGTGCTGTCGTTCGACAGTGGCCCGTGGCCGACCTCGGATCGGCCCCTGTTCTGAGCGAGTCGGCAGCACAGTTGGGCCGAGCCTCGGGTCGCCAAGCATATTAATCCCGATGACCACAGAGTGCCACGGTTCCCCGGTCGTAAGGGACCACCGTCCTCATTATGCCGGTACTAAGAGCCGCTGCCCGGCATGCCCCAGGTCGCGCACGCGCCCCGGGAGAGCAGGTTCATTCGTTTCTGGCGACTTCGGGTCCGGTGATGCGGGCCAGCAGCGGGAAGGTGGCCGCGATGATGCCGAGCGACACGATGATCCCGCCCGCGATGAGGAGGTAGTAGGCGGCGCCGGGTGCGACCATCGGGTGCTGTTGCGCCTCGGTGGCGAACATCGCGGCGCCGGCGAACCCGGTGCCGACTGCGACGGCGGCGACGGAGAGCAGCGGCACGGCGCCTTCCAGTGCGACGACGCGGCGCAGCGTGGCGAGCCGGGCGCCAGTAAGCCGCAGCAGGCTGAATGGCCGCTTGCGGTCGGCGAGCCCGCCAGCGATGCCCGCGGCGAGCGTGCAGCCGGCGATCAGCAGGCTGACCAGGATCACCGTGTTCGCGAGCTGCTGGTAGTCGCTGTTGGCGGAGTTGTCCTGCGCGATCAGGTCGCCGAGGGTGGACGGCGTGCTGACGCCGGGGTAGGCGTGTGCGTTTTCGAGCACCGTTCTTGCCTGCTCGACCGCCGGCGTGCTGCCGTTCGTCGCCACGTTGATGGCGTCCACGCCGAGGGTGTTCAGCCGCGCGGCCGCGACGTTCGCGGCTGGCCAGGTGATCGTGGTGGCGTCTATGCCGAAGAGGGGGCCGATGAACCCGTCTGAAGGGAACGCCGCCGCTGTCGCCCCGGCCGGGCAGCGGCCCAGGGCGGGGACGGCCGCGAGCTGCGCGCACGAGACCACGCCGGCCGGGAACGGACCGGTGCTGCCCTGATTGGCGCCGAGGTTGTGAAATGTCGCACCGATGGTCAGCCGCGGGTCCGCGCGGACCACGAGCACCCCCTGCACGCCGGGGATCCCGCTCAGCTGTGCCGTCAGCGGCGCGGCAGGCGCGGCCGGCCCCGGGCGCGCCGTGCCCGCAGTGATTCCGGGGCCACTGTTGCCGGCCACCTGGTTCGATGCCGATACCTGGTCGGTCAGCACGTTCGTTTCCGCGGTGCTGCCCCACCGGGTGAGGTTCTTGGCGTTCTGCGTGGTGATGGCCACCACGGCCACGGTGGTGATGAACAGGGCGAGCACCAGCCCGCTGACGGCGCGGAAGGCGGCCCTGGGGTCGTCGGCGAGGCGGCAGGCGGCGATCAGCGTGGCGGGGCGGCTGGTCCACCGGGCCGTGGCCCTGGCCGCGGCCATGGTGAGCCACGGGCCCGCGATGAACAGGCCGACGATGATAAGGAGGAAGCTGGAGAAGAACGCCTGGATCTGCCCGGGGATGGAGGCCGGGTGGCCGTGGACGGTCCAGAAGCCGAGCTCGGCCAGGCCGGCCAGCAGCGGCGCCACCCGCCAGGCCCGCGGCGGCTTCGGGGTCGCCCGCCGGGCGGCGCCGAGCGGGGAGATGTGCACCCGGCGCAGCGCCAGCCGGGCCGCCACGGCGGCGAAGACGGGCACGCCGATCGCGACCGCGAGGATGTCCGGCAGGCTGAGCGACAGTTCGCTGGGGAAGAACGGCTGGCCGATGAACGGGATGCCCGCGACCGGGACGCGCAGCAGGAAGAAGATCCCGAACCCGGCGGCCACCCCCAGGATCGCGGCCACGGTCGATTCGGTGGCGGCGAGCAGGGAGACCTGCCTGCGGGTCGCGCCGGCCAGGCGCATCGCCGCGAACCGCTCCTCGCGGCGGGCGGCCGACAGCCGGGTCGCGGTGGCGATGAAGATCAGCACCGGCGCCAGGATGGCCAGCGCCACGACGGACAGGATGAGGTCGATGGCGTTATGCCCGCCTCCCGGGTCGGCCGGCGCGTAGGTCAGGCCCTTGGGGTTAGCCTCCGTCCGGGGGGCCGGCCAGCCCAGCTCCGTTGTGGAGATCGACGTCACCTGCACGCTGTCCGGGGTGTGCGCCAGCTGCGCCGGGGTGCGTCCGACGATGATGACCAGCGAGTCCGGCGACGGCAGCCCGGCGTCGCCGATCACCCCGGCCAGGTGGCCGGGGTAGCGGCCGGCCAGCTGGTCCGCCGGGGCGGCGCGCAGCAGCGCGGCGAGCGCAGGGGAGGCGTAGTACCGGCCGGGTCCCGGGTCCCGGGGGATGCCCGGCGGCACCGGTGACGAGGCGCCGGTGGCGGCCACGTCGAACCGGCTGATCGTCTGGCCGTCGAAGATGTCACCGCTGGGGTACCACCACAGCGGGGCGACGCCCGCCGCCGGGCCCGGGGGCACCCACGCGCTGCCGGTCCAGAACCACGCGTGGCGGCTGTTCCAGGTGGTGACCGCGTTAGTCGCGGCCAGGGCGGTCAGCAGCAGGCCGACGCCCAGGCCGACCGCCACGGCGAGGACGACCAGCCGGGTGATCGCCTCGCGGCCGCTGACCACCAGCCGCAATCCGAGCCCGATCACGGCTTGGCCCCGGTGAGCGTGCCGACCCTGCCGTCCCGGACGACGACCTCGCGGTCGGCGTAGGCGGCGACCCGGGCGTCGTGGGTGACCAGGACGACCGTGGTGCCGTGCTCGCGGGCGCCAGCGGTGAGCAGGTCCATCACCAGTTCCCCGGACACCGAGTCCAGCGACCCGGTCGGCTCGTCGGCGAACAGCACCTGCGGCCCGGCGACCAGGCCGCGGGCCAGCGCGACGCGCTGCGCCTGCCCGCCGGACAGCTCCCCGGACCTGCGGCCCTCGAGCCCGTCCAGGCCGAGCACGGCGAACCACTTCCTGGCCGCCATCATCGCCGGGCCGCGGCGGGTACCGGACAGCAGCAGCGGCAGCGCGACGTTCTGTTCCGCGGTCAGCTCGGGGACCAGCTGGCCGGACTGGAACACGAACCCGAACCGGTCCCGGCGCAGCGCGCTGCGCCGGTCGTCGCTCAGCGTGTCCAGCCGCTGCCCGCCGAACCAGACCTCGCCCTGCTCGGGGACCAGGATGCCCGCCAGGCAGTGCAGCAAGGTGGACTTGCCCGATCCGCTCGGCCCCATGACCGCGACGATCTCGCCCTGCCGGACGCGCAGCGACGCGCCCCGCAGCGCCGGCGTTTCGCCGAACGACTTCACCAGGTCCCGCGCCTCGACGATGTTCCCGGTCTTGGGTTCCGCGGCGGCGGGGAGGTTCGCGGTCATCAGTGCACCGCCCGTTCGAGCAGGTCCAGCCGGGCCGCGGTGTGGTCGATCCATCGCAGGTCAGCCTCCAGTCGGTAAAGCGCGTGGTCGGCGAGCAGCACGTCAAGGGGCTCCCCGTCCCGCTTCAGTTCGGTGAGCTCGCGCATCCTCTGCAGGTGCGCCGCCCGCTGGATGTCGAGGTAGCTGTCGGCCTGGCGGCCGAGCATCAGGGCGAGCACCACCTTGGCGAACAGCTCGCTGGTTAGGTCCGGCTCCGGCGGGACCGGCTCGGCCAGCCACCGCTCCACCTCGTCGGCGCCCGCCTCGGTGATCACGTACCGGCGGCGTTCCGGCCCGGCCCCCTGCTCGACCGGCCCGGGGATCGCCTTCCCGTCCCTGGCCAGCCGGGACAAGGTCGCGTACACCTGGCTGTAGCGCAGCGGCCTGCCCCGGCCGAAGTACGCGTCGTAGTCCCGTTTCAGGTCGTACCCGTGACTTGGCCCCCGCTCCAGCAGGCCAAGCAGCGTCAGCGGAACACTCACAACCGAGAGAATACTCCAAAAGTACTCTCTTGGTAAGTAGTTCTCTTGGCTGAACCCGCGCGGGGCCACGCGGAACTGGCATCATCAAGGCACTGCCCGCTGTAGCTGCGCAGCCGCGAGACCATGATGCACGCCATCGTCGCCCAGATCCTGCTCGACTGGTGCGCCACCGCAACCGGCCAGACCCGCAGCGACGTCATCCAGTGACTGGCGCTGTTCAACGCCTGGCTCGACGACGAGCCGAGGCCCGCTTCCCGAAGGCCCCGCAGACAGACCTGCCTAACCAGCCAAGCCCACCGCATCCTCGACCAAGGCGGCTGACCAGGGCCGGCCTTCCAAATAGCCCCGTGGTGACAGGGTTATTACCAACGCCCGCACTGCCATCGCACCGGCGTGGCAGACGCGGAGGGGCCGCTATCCGCCACGCACTCTTGAGTGAACGAACCCACCGGGATTCCGGCCCTGATCGCAGATAACTGCCCTGCTGCGTGGCGTCAGGCAGTTGGGCGGCCAGTACGGCAGCCGAACTTGGTGACTTGATCAGGGGAATGTCCCGAAGCACTGGTCCCGACGGGTGGCGCGGCTTCCGGTCAGGCTCCGGCGCCTGGCCGGTATGCCACCGCCTCTACCTCCACCAGCATCCGGGGATCGATCAGGGCGGATATCTCGACCATCGACGTGGCAGGCAGGACGGTACCGAACGCCTCGCCATGCGCCCGGCCGTACTCCTCCCAGCGGGATATGTCGGTGACATACATCCTGGTGCGTACCACGTCAGCCAGGCAGGCGCCAAGGGCTCGCAGCGCCGCGTCGACATTGCCGATAGCCCGCGACGTCTGCGCGTATGCGTCCCCCTCGTGCATCAGCGTCCCGTCGCGGACGGACGTGCAGCCCGAGACGAAGACGAAATCGCCGACGGCGACGGCGCGGCTGTAGCCCACGACAGGTTCCCACGGAGTGCCGGACGAGACCCTGCGCATCATGCTGAGCAGCGTAGCCAGGGCCCGCGACCGGCCGGAAACCATCGGGAGCCGTTGGGATGAATCCGCTAGGTCCGGGGACCGCCGTGATCACCGGGCCCGTGGCCGAGCTTCATCAGCCGGTCCTCAACCTGAGCCCATCTCGCGCTCCACTCCGCGAGCGGGCCGAGAATCCGTTCCAGCACATCGAGCTGCTCGTCGAAGGCCGTCAACTGGGATCTCAGTGCTTCGACGCTGCGTCGCTGGGCGGCGATGCTGCTCGCGATCGACTTGAACTGCGCCGCCGTAAGCGCGCCCGGCACCGGCAGGTTCCGCAAGCCGGGCAGCGACGTCAGTGCCGGCAGTGTCGGGAACGACACGCCGAGCCCGGTCAGGCTCTCGAGCCTCTCGTTGAGGCCACGAAGCTGGGCCATGAAGTCCTGGGTCAGGCCCGGAATCCCGCCGGGCGTGCTCTCCTGCTCATCGGCCATCGAGCTGCTCCTTTCCGGAAGACGCTGCGCTCGTCCGGCTCGGAACGCACGGGCGTCCGCCAGGCCCTCGTTACAGCAGGTTCGCCCAGCTATCCGGTGCCGTCAACTGGGGGACAGCCTGGCTGCCCTGCGGTCGCTATAATTCCCTGAAATCATAGTATTCCGACCTGGCGGCCGTGATATGTGCGCCCTGCTCGTGACCGTATGACGGCACCGTAAGGTTCCCGGCCCGGACAGGCTCGTGCGGCCGGACGTCTGAAATCAATCGTCCGGCCGCACGAACCCCGGGGAAGGGGGCGAGGCAGCGGGCTTAGTCGTCGGACTGGTCCGGTCCGGCCTGGGCGTCCTCGGTGGCCTCGCCTGCACTGCTCGGAAATAGCATCCCACAAACTTCCAGATATAGCTGCTCAGGATAGGGAATATGGTCCACAACCCGGAACGCCTGATCCTGTCCGGCGGATTCCACGATGAACTCGCCGTATCCGAACAGTCGGCCCGCGAACGAGCGCCGGAAGCTCATGTCAGTTACCTTCGCCAGCGGCATCATCGCCACCTTCCTGGTCAGAACGCCAGTGGTGAGGAGCATTCGCTGCGAGGTGACGACGAAGAAGTCGACCGCCCAGTTGACGGTCTTCCAGACCATACGCAGAAAGAGCGCGATCCAGGCAATCCACACCACGAAGACGAATGGGTCGTTGCCGTGCAGGATCGTCGCGGTCAGTACGGCCGCGACCAGCAGCCCGGCAAGCGCCTCGATGCTCGGGCCGATCAGGATGGCTGGGTGCTTGCGGACCGTGATGACCTGGTGCTCATGTGGCAACAGGTACCTATTGACGGCTGCCGGGCAGGCCGGGCCCGAACTTGGCAGCCTCATCTGCTTAGAGGGTGTCGACGAACTTGGCCATCGAGTTGGCAGCCGAGTGCAACCCGTTGAAAACGTGATGAACGAAATTGGCAGCGCCAGTGGGCCGGGTAGCGAGGTAGTACACGATGAAGAGAACGATCGCCCATGTGATGACCTTCTTCAACATCCTGATCACCTCCCAGTCGCGCAACGGCGAACCGTGGCTGGCCGTCGACCTCAGCATAGCTTAGAGTAATTAGCGGGCCAATAACGAGCGAGCAGAACATAACCCTAGTGGATCAACGACGCGCGTGCGCTATCCCGCGCCGATCGACACGGAGAATTCCTGCCTCCGCAGGCAGCCGTTCGGCCGCCACACCAGCGGCTACGAAGCGTGATCGGACTGTATCGTATTGTAGCGGTTACCTCCCGATGCCAGGCTTTGGGCGACCGGCCCAAGCGATCAAGCCACGCTGGCGACCCGAATCTGACACGATTCCTTCCGGGCGCCGTGCCTGCAACCGTGGTGCCGCGCTGGCGAGGTGATGATGACCGATGTGGGCAGTAGCGACTTCGCAGTCGTCGTCTACCGAGAGGACGACGCCTGGGACGCCGAAGTGCTGCCCGTGGCGCTCACGGAGAGCCTGGACGGCCTCATCCATGCCCTCCGGCAGCAGCCGAGTATCGGCGGAACTATCGGCATGGCGGCGATAAGCGACGATTTCTTCGTAGCGCTGCGGGTCCTCGGAAGTGATGTTGGCGTATTTCTTTCCGACCTGACCGCATCGGTCGACTGGCCGCTGGCCCGACAGGTCCTCGATTACCTGGACATTCCGGTGCCGCATGACGAAGACCTTGATCAGGTTCTTCCTGCCGGGGATCTGTCCATCTTCGCCGACCTGGGCATTGACGAGATGGAACTAGGCGCCATCTCCGGCGATCTGGACTTGTTTCCCGATGAGATGCTTATGAGCATCGCCCGGCGGCTTGGATTCGGCCTCGCGTTGGAGCGGGCGCTGGACGTCGCGCTCGGCCACTGAGGCGGCACCCCGTGACGGCAGGTTACGCGATGGCCTATGAGCCGGCCATGCGCACGGCCATCGCGGCAGCGGCCGCGGCCTCGGCGGACGCCGCACCGGATGCGCCGCCGGCAGCGGCCGTGGACGTGCCCGTCGGCGCCGTCATCCTGGATGCCGCCGGCTCGATCATCGCCACGGCGCGCAACCGGCGAGAGGCTGACACCGACCCGACCGGGCACGCCGAGATAGTGGCGATCCGGCGGGCGGCCGCTGCGTTGCGGAGCCGTCGGCTTGATGGCTGCACGCTGGTCGTCACGCTGGAACCGTGCACCATGTGCGCGGGCGCGGTCATCGCCGCGCGGCTGGACCGCCTTGTCTACGGCGCGGCAGACCCGAAGGCGGGTGCGGCCGGCTCGGTCTGGGACCTCGTCCGCGACCGGAGGCTCGGTCACTCCGTTGAAGTGATCGGCGGGGTGCTCGCGGCCCAGTGCGGAAGCCTGCTCAGCGATTTCTTCGGGCAGCGCAGGTAGCCGGACCCGCCACCGTCAGGTGCCGCCGCCCACGCCCGCAGGTCGGGTAGGCTCAGCTGCGGTGGAGTCGCCTAGTGGCCGAGGGCGCACGCCTCGAAAGCGTGTGAAGGGGCAACCCTTCCGTGGGTTCAAATCCCACCTCCACCGCCGGCGCGCTTGGGTGCAGCGCATTCGCTGCAGGTGTGACGCGCGGGGGTAAGCAAGAGCGAAGGCCGACTAGCCGGGCCGCCGGAGAAGCGATTGCCAGAGCCGCAGAGCACAGCCTTCTTCCTGCTGATGATGGCGGTATTCGGCGCCCTGATGTGGTGGCTGGCCGTCGCCAGGCAGCTTGTGTTCCGCGTCCTCGCGGCTTGCCTTGCGTTCCTTCCCGCGATGACCTTCGGCATCGCGGCGGTCAATAAGTACTACGACTATTACCAGAACTGGAATGCCGCCATCTCGGACCTGACCGGATCGAGCGCGCAGGCGGCTGAGCTGCCCGATGCCGCGGGCGGCGGTGTGGTCAGATTCGGCAGCCTGCTGGGCAGCAACATCGACACGGCCCTGGCGCAGCAGGACGGCTACATGGTCCGGCTGACCGTGCGCGGGGCGGCCAGCCACCTGGCTCGCGCCGTCTACGTCTACCTGCCGGCCCAGTATTTCCGCTCCGCTTACCGCGGCTATAGGTTCCCGGTGATCGAGCTCATCCACGGCTTCCCCGGCCAGCCCCAGGACTGGATCACTGTCATCGGGGTCAACACGATCCTGAAAAGCCTGATCTCAGCCGGGAAGGCGCAGCCCGCTGTGCTCGTCATGCCAGACGCCAGCGGCAACCGCGCGGTCTCGCTGCAGTGCCTTAATCAGGTGAACGGCCCGCAGGATGCGACCTTCCTCGCCAGGGACGTCCCTGATTACATCTCGCGCATCCTGCGGGTGCAGCCACCCGGCCGCGCCTGGGGCATCGCGGGCTACTCGGAAGGTGGCTTCTGCGCTGCCAACCTTGGCCTGCAATATGGCAGCAGATACGGATACGCGGGAGTGCTGAGCGGATACTTCAAGCCATACGACAACCAGCTGGGTCATCCGCCGCGGCTAGTCAGCCCGTTCGGCAGGAATCTCGCGCTCCGGCACCGCAACACCCCGGTGGACCTGCTGGAATCGATGGGGCCTGGCACGCCGGTCCCGCAGTTCTGGCTCGGCACCGGCGCCCTGGACCATGCGGACACCAAGAATGCCGAGATATTCGGGCAGCTGGTGCAGTCGAGGCAGCCCGGCGTGACACTGAGGGTCGTGCCCGGTGGCGGCCACACGATGTTCACCTGGCGGGCGCTAATGGCGCCGATGCTGGAGTGGATGACGCCACGCCTCACGACCGCCGCGGCCCAGCTGGCTCGTCAGCGTGCTGCGCGCAGTGCTCGCCGGCGCGCCGCGACTCCGGTGCCGTCAGCCAGGCCGGGCTACCCGGCTCTGCCATCCACAGCGATTATCCCGGTCAGGCCGGTGGTCCCGGCCACGAAGCAGCACCGGCGGCGCTAGCCGCGCGGACCGACCCCGGGCGGACGCCGCTCAGTCCAGCTCAAGCACCCGGACGTGCAGCACGGATCGCTGGTGCAGGGCGGCCCGCAGCGCTCGGTGCAGGCCGTCTTCCAGGTAAAGCTCCCCGTGCCACCGGACGACATGCGGAAACAGGTCGCCGTAAAACGTGGAATCCGATGCCAGGACCGTATTCAGATCAAGGACATTCTTGGTGGTAACAAGCTGATCCAGCCGGACCGGACGCGGCGGTATTGCCGCCCATTCGCGCGCCGTCCGGGCATGGTCGGGATAGGGCCGTCCCTCCCCGACCTGCTTGAAGATCACACATGAAGTCTAGATCAGCGCGCAAGGTTCCGCCGGGCATGCGCGGCGTCCGACAGGGACGTTGCCCAGTCAGTGCATCCCGCGCCGAATCGGCGGCATTGGCGGATAGCGGGAACTGCTGACATCGCAGGCCAAACCCGAACCGATAACAAACGACACCACAGTGCGTAGTGCCGCTGCTACCCTCGGTCCACGAGCTGCCAAGGAATCCGAGTCAAACTATGGGGGAGTTACTCGTGACGATGTGGCTGGTTGACCAGGATCAGGCACGACTAGGTGCCCCGGTATCCGCCGCGGCGGCCAAGGGTGCCGACCTCGCTGGTTACCGCTCGGCGGTCGCTGACGTTGTAGCGGAGATAGCGGCACGCAGCCGGTCGGGCGGTGCCCGGCTGGTGGAACGGGTCCGGGCCGAGCGGATTCTTACCGGGCGGTTGCACGAGCCGGAGCTAGCAACGGTCCTGGCCGGGACCCCGCACGGCATCCCCGGAGCGGTCAAGCGGCTGATGTTCGAGGTCAGGAACTATGAGCCCAGCGCCCGCAGCTCAGCCGCCGACCTGACCGCGCAGATACGCGTCTCGCTGCTCGCCCAGATCGACGCGATGTGGTGGGGGAGCGCGCCCGCCTACCTGACGGACGCGGATGTGCTCGGTGCCGGTGACCTGGCCGACCTCGAGCCGCTCCGGCGAAGCAAGCTGCTGCGGTTCCGCTATCGTCGCCAGGCCACCACCCTGGTGGCCAGGGCCGGGCGGTCGGCCGAGCGGCGGGTGTGGCCCGGCCGCACACCGTGCACAGCGGGCCTGCGCTTCGCTCGTGTCCGCCCGGAGGCGGCGGCCATGCTCAACCAGCTAGCTACCGAGTTCGCCGCGCTGGCGCCCGCCGGTACGCCGCCGCTGTGGGTCACCAGCCTGACGCGCAGCGTCGAGCATCAGCGGCACCTCAGGGCCCTGGGCTACGCCGCCGCGCTGCCAAGCTCGCATTGCGCCGGCTACGCCGCCGACGTTGAGATGAAATGGTTCCGCAGGTCAGGAGCGGATGCCGTGCTGCAGCACCTCCTCGCAGACCGGCAGCGCGCCGGCGAGATCAACGTCATCGACGAGGGCCAGGCCTGGCATGTGTGCATCAGCCCGGCCGGGGGACATGGGCTGCGCCGCGTTCCCGGGGCACGCGTGGGCGGCTGAGGCCGGTGTGCGGTATCGCCGTCATCGTTGGCCCGGGTGGCGACCACTCGAGTTTCCTGGCGATGCTCGATTCGCTGGCCACCCGCGGTGAGATCCCCGAGGCGGGCTGCGATGATTCGGTGCTCGCCGGGGTGCAGCGGCTCCCGATCGTGGACGCCGATCGCGCGGTGCAGCCGTGGATCGGCGGAGACGGCCGCTGGGTGCTCTGCTACAACGGCGAGATCTTCAATTACCACGAGCTCCGCGCCGAGCTGGTCAACATGGGCTGCCAGCTGCGCAGTGACAGCGATACCGAAGTCGTTCTCGAGGCCTTCCTGCAATGGGGCGCGGCCGCGGTCAGCCGGTTCCGCGGCGAGTTTGCATTCGTGATCGTGGACCGGGCCACCCGGCGCGCCTTCCTGGCCCGCGATCCGCTCGGCGTCAAGCCGCTGTACTGGTCGCTCAGGTCAGGCTGCCTGCACGTGGCCTCGGAGATCAAGGCGCTGGTTGCGGTCGGCGCGCCGGTCTCGGAGGTTCCTCCCGGCCATCTCGGCTGGGCCGAGCCGACGGCGATACCCGAGCTGGTGCCCTATGTCGACCTGCTGCATCTCGGCGAGGAGGCCGGGCCGATCGACGATCCGGATGAGGCGGCCAAGCTGGTGCGCACCGCGCTTGAGGACAGCATCCGGGTGCGCGTGGACACCGACCTGACGGTCGGGGTGATCCTCTCCGGCGGCCTGGATAGCTCGCTCACGCTGCTGCACGTGCGGGAGATGCACCCTGACTGCGTCGCGCTGACGGTCGGCGCCCCGGGCAGCGAGGATCTCGCTTATGCCCGGCGGCTGACCGCTGATCTCGGCGTGCCGCACGAGGTCATCGAGATGCGGCCGCGCGATATCCGCCGCCGCGAGATACGGCAGGCGATCCGGATATCGGAGCTCACCGAGTACGGCGACATCATCAACGCGGTGGTGTCGGTGCCGCTGTTCCGGAAGGTGCATGAGCTCGGCATCAAGGTGGTGCTGACCGGCGACGGATCGGACGAGCTCTTCGGCGGCTACCCGATGTACCACCGGATCGGGGCCCGCCAGGCACGCCGCCTGTTCCTCCACAAGATCCGCAACCTGGGCCGGACTGAGCTGCAGCGCGTCGACCGCACCAGCATGGCCAGCGGTGTGGAGGCCCGGGTGCCGTTCCTGGACCTCTCGCTGGTCGAACTGGCGATGCGGCTGCCCTTGGACTTCAAGATGCGAGACGGGCAGGAGAAATGGATCCTGCGCGAGGCGTTCTCCAGCATCCTTCCCGACTACATCAGGACGCGGCCGAAGAACCCGATGTCGCACTCATCGGGCCTGCACGAGCGGGCCAGGCTATACAAGCCGTTCTTCGCCCGGATGCACAGCTCCTTCGGATACGACCTGCTTGAGCCCGTGCGGCGGGACTTCTCGACCCTGCTTGACCAGTGCGACCATGATCTCTACCGGGCCGTCGCCGAGGCCGCGATGCGCCAGGATTACACCCTCCTCGAGCACGCCCGAGACCTGGCCGGCGCGGCGCGCTGGAACGCGGCCGCCATGATCCACCGGAAAGATCCGGCGGGCTACGCCGCGCTTGTGCCCCCCGCCCGGCCAGCGCCAGGGCCGGACTTGGCGGCTGCCGAGGAGGTCTCGGATGTGGCCGACGCCGAGACCAGAAGCGGCGCCTGACCAGGCCGCCAGCCGGGCGGCTTCCGGGCAGCTCGCTCTGTTCAGAGCACCTGGTGGAGCCGGTCACGCAGGGCAGGCTCTCAACGACGTGGGCTGGAGCGACCGGTCTTACCGTGACGCTGGCGTCACGGGCGGCGCAGGACCGGCAGCACGACGTGTGAGGGGTGCTGGGAGTCGTGATAGATCTCGAACCGGCATCGCACCGCTGTGGTCGCCGTGCCGAACGGCTCCCCGGTGCCGAAATTGCGGGCGAACCGCGGGAAGGCACCTCCGCTGAGCTGCACGCGGATCCGGTGCCCGGCCTGGACCCGGTAGGCCGTCGGATAGAGCTCCAGGTCCACCGCCAGGACCTGGTCGTCGCCGACTGCGACGTCGGGAGCGGGAACAGTCTGCGGCGAGAGCCGCCGGATGCCGTCCACGATGTTCAGGGAGAGGCCGGCGGCATCAACGTCACAGACCCGGACGAAAAGGTCGGCGTACCGGCGGCCGGCGCGCACGAAGATGCGGGCCCTGACCGGCCCCACCAGGTCCTGGTCGGCGGGAAGCGGAGCGGTAGTAAAGGTCAGCACATCAGGCCGGACTTCGAGCGGGTAGTTGTCGACCTGTCCGCCCGGCGGCTGCAAGAAGGGCCCGCCCGCCGACGGCGTCGGGTCCGCCGGGTTGTAGACGAACGTGTCGGGCGGGGCGTCACCGGGCTCGGGGTCCGGGCTCAGGCCGCCTGGGATACGCAGGAAGTAGGTAGTGCCGACGGCGTCCGGCGGCGGCCACTCCTGGAAATCGAGCCAGGTGCCGGCCTTCTGGAGGAAGAGCCGCACTGGTGCGCCCTGCGGCGCCGGGCCGCCGCCCAGGTGGTGGTCCAGCCAGGCGATATCTTGCTGAATGGCAACCTTCATCTCGCCGGGCTCGCTGTGCAGCCACGGTCCGACGGTGATCCGCGCCATGACCCCGGCCGCCCGGATGGCGGCGTAGTCACTCAGCTGCCCGGGCAGGAAGATGTCCCACCAGCCCGTCACCATGCTCACCGGCGGAAGCCGGGTCAGGTCGGCGCTGTCATGATTGGCGCCTGTCCAGAACTTGTCGTCCGGTGCGGCATGCTCGACGAAGTCCCGCCAGAAGGGGACGGGCGCGCCCGTGACGTCCACGTCGGCGGCCTGCAGGGGAACCTTCAGCAACGCTCGTTTGATCCTGCCCAGCTGGCGGGGGGTCGGGACAATGTGCAGGACTCCTCGTTCCTGATTCCCGATGATCCCGGTCCAGGTCAGCGCTCCCTTGATACCCGGCGCGCCATTATGGTAGAAGGTGTCGCTGATCTTCGCGGCGGTGACGTTCATCGACACCGACCGCAGCGGCGGATCGACATAGGGCGCAACGGCCCACTGCGTGTGGCCCAGATAGCTACCGCCGGTCATCGACACCTGGCCGTCACACCACGGTTGATCACGCAGCCACGCGATGGTGGTCAGACCGTCCTCCCGCTCGGACAGGAACGGCCGGAACTGACCGCCCGAGCCGAAGGTCCCGCGAGTGCTCTGGATGAACACCTGGTAGCCGTGCCGCGCCAGCGGCGTGGCGAACAGGACCGCCGCGAGACCCGCCCTGCCGTAAGGCGAGCGGATCAGCACCACCGGAAGCGGCTGGTCATCCCCGGCAGGCCGGTAGTGGTCACCGAGCAGGACGACGCCGTCGGGCATCGGAACCGCTACGTCGCGCCGCCGCAGGTAAGGCGACGCTACGGGGGGAAGGCCTATCGCGCGGTCGACTGCCCTGCCAGCGATACGGTAAAGCGGATTCATCAACCAGCCTCAGCGATTAGGACCACGGCTACCTAGTCTCCCCAGGCTACCCAGAAGAACCAGGCCAAAGGACCCGGATCGCGTGCTAGCAGGCAGCCGCTGCCCGGTGGCGACCCAGGCTCCTAACTCAGACCGGCCATCTCGACTTACTCAGACCGGCCACCTCGACCAGATCCGGCCGTATCGCTATCCTTGGCCTGATCAGAGGAGATCAGCTGGTTGTCCGGTGGGTCACCGATTCGGTGCCGCCCGCTGGCGCTATTAACGCCCTTGCGGCTTGAGCGGCCATCATGGACCTCACCAGGGGACTGGAAGACCTGGTCGCCGTCGCGCTGGTGGCCGCGCTCGCGCCGCTGGTGGCCGCGGTGCTACCTGGCCCGCGCATCCCGCAGGTCGTCATCTTCCTGCTCGGCGGCATCCTGATCGGCCCGCACGGGCTGGGCCTGGCCGAAACAGCCAACATCCAGCTGTTGTCGAATATCGGGCTCGGCTTCCTCTTCCTGCTCGCCGGGTACGAGCTGGATCCCCTGCTGCTCCGGCTGCGCCCGGGGAAGCTCGGGATCCTCGGCTGGCTGATCTCGGCAGCGATCGCCGTGGGCGTCGTGGCCGGGCTGGGCGCGGCAGGCTACGTCAAGGACTATGTGCCCGTGGGGCTTGCCCTTACCACCACGGCGCTGGGCGTGTTGCTGCCGATCCTGCGCGATAATTCGATGCTCGGCGGCGAGTTCGGCCGGTTTGTGAGCGCCGCCGGCACTGTGGGGGAACTGTTCCCCATCCTGGTCATCGCCGTCTTCCTCACTCAGCGAGGCCATTTCGTCGCGCTTGTCTCGGTGGCCCTGGTCGGCGTGGTGGCCCTTGCCTTGTCCGCCATGCCGTCGCTGGCCAGGAGCCGCGGGATCCAGCGGATAATCCGGGAGGGCCAGGACGCCACCGGGCAGACCATGCTGCGCTGGGCCCTGGTGCTGCTGTTCCTGCTGCTCGCGGTCGCAAGCCGGTTCGGTCTCGATGTCGTGCTCGGCGCCATGCTGGCCGGGATGGTAATGCGTCGCTGGACCCGCCGCATGAACGTGGATACCACCGGCCTTGAGCACAAGTTCGACGCGGTCGGCTACGGTATCTTCATTCCCATCTTCTTCGTTGCCTCGGGGATGACGCTCGACCTCCATGCCATCATTCAGGATCCGCTTCGGCTGCTGATCTTCTTCGTCCTGCTGCTGCTAGTGCGCGGGCTGCCCTCGTTGCTTGTCTACCGGCGGAGGCTGACGGGGCGGCAGCGGCTGGAGATGACGTTCATCATGGCGACCTCGATGCCGCTGCTGGTCGCGCTCGCGGAGATCGGCGAGCGGGACGGGGTAATGCTCCCCGCCACTGCGGCCGCCCTGGTCGGCGCGGGAGTGCTGTCAGTCCTGGTGTACCCCCTCATCGCAGTCACGCTGCACCGGGCAACGCCAGTTGCAACCGCGACCGTCGGCGACCAAGAAGGCTGAGATCGGGACCGGCGCCGCAGTCGCGGCCCGGGATGGCCAATACCGCCAAAGCCCTTCTACATGGCCCTGTACGAACTACTGGCGAGCCTCACCCTCGATTAACGGCCGTCGCTGGCTCCGGCCGGCATGCGTGCGCGGGTAGCGCTTCAAGCAGCGCCAGGGCCGGGAACGGGCAGCCCGGTCGGCGGGCGGGTGCCCGATCCTGGTCAGGGGCCTGTGTGGACAGGGTCCCGGTCTGGCCCGCTGACCCGTTCCCCGCGGCCGCCCACTCCGTGCCTGCGGCCGCGCATCCACAGGAAGACGGCGAGCACGACCAGCACGAACCCGAGGGCACCGGCCACGATCGGCAATATGGTGCCGAACGTGTTGATAGCGCTGCTGCCGTTGTTGGCGTCGGTCACCGCTCCCTGCACGCTGGATGAGCTGTACTTGTAGCTATCCGACAGGACAGGAAGCACCGGGACTATCTTCCCGGTCGGCAGGGCGACGCCGGCGATCTCATTCTCGTTGGTATTCGCGTCCACCACGATGCCGGTGGCGGGCGCGACCCAGTAGGTACTGGTGGCCTGGTACACGTATCCCAACGGGACCGAGGACACGCCAGGGAAGGCCTTTCCGAGGCTGGTGAGCATGCTTGCCGGTATCAGGGCCGCCTTGACGGCGCTTTGGAGCAGGCTGACCGGCACTGACTTCGGCAGGCTCGCAAGTACCTGGGTGTTCTTTATCGGCGTCGCTGGCACCGTGGCCTGATAGACGTAGGTGTTGATGCCGTTGCGCTGCGCCTGCCCCGTGTACTTCAGCGGAGTGGTCGTCAGGGTGAAAGGCACCCATCCGGTGTAATTCTGCTGTTTGGTGCCAATGGGCCAGTTGAATGTCTGCCCCCTGGCATCGGTGACACTCCAACTGCTCGGGTGGCTGGAGGTCGCCTGGAGGCTTGTCCGGTCAATCGCGTACTTCGAGGTAAGCCCGCCAACCTGGCGCCCGGAGGCGGTGACGGTAGTAGCGTCCTGCACCAGAGCGGTATTGCCCGATGTCTGCAGGACCTTGACCTGGCGGCGCAGCGTCTCGGGAAGCCCGACCTTAATCGCCCCGGTGAAGTTCCCCTGGCGCAGCGCCACCGGGTTCAGCAGGGTGCGGATCTGCCCGTCGTAGTTCCGCACCGTATTGGAATTGCTCTGCAGGCGGGCTATGTATGCGGGCGTGATCCAGAACGCAAGCAGGAACGCGGCGACAACAAGAACGACCCCGATGATGCCGCTGGCGACCGCGGTTTTGCGCATGGCAGCTCCCCGTCCGAGCGCGCCGCAGGCCCGCCATTATGGCTGGACTCGCCTGGCGCGCGTCCACAGTGCACCCTCGCCAGTTCCGCCCGGCCGCACATCGCCCATTGCAGGTGAACCTCGCGGCAGCGGCGGAGTTCTGCCCCTGACTTCCTGCCGTCACGACCGGTTCTGCTGACGGAGCATATGGGGTCCTCGGTGAACGGTGCCGGACGGCGGTGAATGAGACCAAAACTGAGACCACGGTCGTGGAGCTGCGCTGCTGCCGTGGGGCCGCCAGGTTGACAGCGGGATCACCGGATGTACCCTTGTCTTATGGTTATAGATAAAGGCAACGGCGCGAGGGGCGGCGGGACTGGTACTTCGCCTGCGAGCGGCGGCATGTATTCCGACCAGCACCTGCGCGTCTCCGACGCCGAGCGCTCGGCGGTCACCGACCGGCTGGCCGAGCACTTCGCCGCTGGCCGCCTCGACCAGGACGAGTTCGACGACCGGGTCGGGCGGGCCATGAGCGCCAAGACCCGGGCCGACCTGAGCGGGCTGTTCGCCGACCTGTCGGAAACAGGGGCTCCGGCAGTCCCAGAGCTTCCGCGGGGTGACGGCAGCACGCCGGGGGGCGGGCCGCGCGGGCCGGGGTCACCGATCGCGTTCCGGCTGGATGCGGTCTCGGGGGTGCCGACCTACCTGCAGCTTGTGCACCAGGTGGAGCACGCGCTGCGGCTGGGCTATCTCAAGCTTGGCGACCAGCTGCCCAAGGTCCGGGACGTGGTGGCCTCGCTGGCGATCAACCCGAACACGGTGCTGAAGGCGTACAAGGAGCTAGAGGTCAAGGGCCTGGCGGCCGGCCGGCCCGGCCAGGGCACGTTCATCCAGGCCACGCTGAGCCAGGTCGCGCTCCCCGAGCTGACCACGCTGCGCCGCTCCCTGTCGGGATGGCTGACCGCCGCGGACGGGGCCGGGTTGGACGAGGACGGGATCGTGGCGCTGTTCACCACCGCGCTGCGGGATTTCTATGAGCGCCGTCGCGGGTCGCGCACCCGCGGCGGCGCGGCGAGCGGCGGAACGGAGGGCGTCGCATGAACGTCATCGAAACTAGCGGCCTGGGCAAGCGCTACGGCCGCACCTGGGCTCTACGGGAGTGCACGCTGGCGGTCCCTGCCGGGCACGTGGCCGCGCTGGTCGGCCCGAACGGCGCGGGCAAGACCACGCTGCTGAACCTGGCGGTCGGCCTGACGGCGCCGACCGCGGGCGGCGTGACCGTGCTCGGTGGCCGACCCGCCGGGTCCCCGGCCGCGCTGGACGGCATCGCGTTCGTCGCGCAGGACACGCCGCTGTACAAGAACCTGCCGGCCGCGGACATGCTGCACCTGACCCGCAACCTGAACCGCCGCTTCGACCAGCCCTACGCGCGGGCCCGGCTGGCCGAGCTCGGCATCCCGCTGACGCGGAAGGCGGGCAGGCTGTCCGGCGGGCAGCAGGCGCAGCTCGCGCTGACCCTGGCGCTGGCCCGCCGGCCGCGGCTGCTGGTGCTCGATGAGCCGGTGGCGATGCTGGACCCGGTCGCCCGGCACGACTTCATGGCCACGGTGCTGACGGCGATGGCCGACGACGGCGTGTCGGTGGTGCTGTCCTCGCACGTGCTAGCCGAGCTGGAGCGGGTGGCCGACTATCTCATCGTGCTCTCGCACGGCCGCGTTCAGGTGGCCGGCCAGGTGGACGACCTGCTCGCCTGCCACCGTGTGCTGACCGGCCCGGCCGCCGAGGCCGGCAGGTACGCCGAGTGGCCGGTGGTGCATGCCCGCCGCGGTGAGGCCCAGGCCCACCTTCTGGTCCGGGCCACCGCCGACGACCCGGTCCCGCCGGGCTGGGAGGCGCACCCGGTCGGCCTGGAGGAACTCGCCCTGGCCTACCTGCGCGAGCCCGGCGCCGCGGCGCTGCCCGGCCCGGCGCGCGGCCGGAACGCCCAGCCGTCGGAGGTGGCGAAATGACCGCGCTGACCATGCCCGCCCAGTCGGGCCAGGACGCGAGCCTGCGGCCGGTGCCGTGGCGGCGGATGGTATGGGTCACCTGGCGGCAGCACCGGATCGCGCTGGCCGGCATGGCCGCGCTGCTCGGCGCGTGGGCCGTGTACCTGTGGCTCACCGGCCTTCAGCTGCACCACGCCTACGCCGCCGTGACCGCCTGCCACCCGGCAAGCTCGATTGCCTGCGGGGAGATGGCCGGCACCTTCAATGGCATGAACGACTTTCTGGCGAATGGCTTCGTATTGCAGGCAGTGCCCGCGCTGATCGGGGCGTTCATCGGTGCCCCGGTGCTGGCCCGGGAGCTGGAGACCGGCACCTTCCGGTACGCCTGGACCCAGGGCTTCGGGCGGTGGCGCTGGACGCTCGCCAAGCTGGTGCTGCTCGCGGCTGTGGTGACCGCCGCGGCCGGAGCCCTCAGCGTGCTGTTCTCCTGGTACTACCAGCCATACTTCGCCGCGGGCAACCAGTCGCTGTCCCTTACCGAGTGGACTCCGCTCGCTCCCGGCCTGTTCGACCTGCGCGGGGTCGCGTTCGCCGCCTGGACGCTGGCCGCCTTCGCGATCGGCGGCCTGGCCGGCATGCTGATCCGCCGCGTCGTCCCCGCGATCGCCGCCACTCTGGCCGTCTACGCCGGGCTCGCCGTCGCGGCCGGGCTGTACCTGCGCCAGCACTACCTGGCGCCGCTGGTCACCACCAACCTGAACCTGCCCGGTTCCGCGTGGATCTTGAGCCAGCAGTGGTTCAACAAGGGCGGCCAGCCGGTCAGCCAGTCCGCGCTCGGCCAGGTCCTCCAGGGGGCGCCGCCACAGTTCGCCGGGAAAGGCGGGGTCCCGGAGTCGCTCAGCGCGTGGCAGTACCTCGTCCAGCACGGGTACACGCTGTCGACCACCTATCAGCCGGCCAGCCGGTTCTGGCCATTCCAGTGGATCGAGGGCGGCTGGCTGCTCGCGCTGTCAATGCTGCTCATCGCCGCGACCGTCTGGCTGGTCCGGCGACGCGCGATCTGAACGTCATGAGCCGAGCCCGAGTGGGTCGACAACAGTCCTACTGCAACAAGTACAGCTCCGTCCGTGGCTGCGCCGGGGGCGTGGAGAGGTGACGTCCATGGACACCGAGAACCCAGGAGCTGCGCAAGGGCGTTCGGCCGGCGCCCCGGCCGAACGACCAGCCCGATCGCGGACCGCGTGGCGTGCCAGGTCTCGCTGGCTCGTGCACCTGGGCCTCCTGGCCTTCGTTGCGGCGGCACTGGGGACCCTGCAACTCCTTCACATCCGGAACGCCATCCATGCGGATGTAGGGCTGGCTTTCGCCGGCCTCGTCGTTGCCCACCTGGCACAGCGCCGCCACCGGATTGCGCGGATGTTCGCGCAGCTCATGCGCTTTCGCCCACGGATCGAGCGCGAGTTGCGTCTCTCGGCGTCGGATGCGATCCTCGCCTTCGTCACGGTCAACGTCGTGGTTTCCGTGATCCTCGACTGGGGCAGGGGAGCCCCGCTGCTACTGCCCCTGCTCCCACAACCTTTCGACAGGTGGCACTTGCTCTCCTCTGTCGTGCTCGTCGGGTACCTGGTCGTCCACGTCTCGCGCCGGTGGAAACGCCTCCGGCGGTCCACGATCCGATAGCCATATGGAACAGGGACCGGAGCGACTGGGTATGTTCTCGGCCAGACGAGTGAGCACCGCGCATATTGACCATTACCGCTGCGCTGTACCCGGACGGTTACTCGGATGCGTGGTGGACGGAGACGACTCGGCAGAGCACGGGTGCGGGGGTGCCGATCTCGGCGAGTTTGCGGAGCCATTCGCTGGCCGCCGGGTCGGCGAGCATGCTGGTGAACGACTCCTGGCTCTCCCATTGGGCGTAGTTGACGACCTTGGTGCCGTCGAGGCTGGCGTGGATGTTGGCGGAGACGAAGCCCGGGAGGTGGCGGATCGCCTCATCGGTGGAACGCTGCCAGGCCTCGATCAGGCGGTCCTGGTCTTCGGGCTCGACGGTGAACACGTTGATGAGGGTCACCACCGGGCTCTCGGCTCGGATCGTGGATTCGCACATGGGTTGCTCCATTTCGCTGTGTTCTGCGCGGGTTAGCTGGTCGCCTCGCTGGTCCAGCCGGATCACGCGCACCTTGAAGCGGGAGGCCATCCCCTGGGCCTCGCCTCTCATCGCTGCGAATGCGAACCTTCTGCGGCGGGTCTGTCAGCTTGACGTACTTCATGGCTGGCCTAATTTCGCTGAGGATATCTGCCTGGGCTTGGATCCCGGTGAAGTTGGCGGGCTCGGCGGGGTGCCGGGAAGCCGGCGGGGCAGGACGAGGAAGGCAAACACGGCTCCGAGGGCGACGACACCGGCGCAGACCAGCGAGCCCCGGCTGAGCCCGGCGACGAATGCCCGGTTGGCGGCGTCGATGATCGCCGCATGGGCGCTCGCCGGCGCCCGCCCCGCGACCCGGAGCGCGGCCGCCGGTGACTGCCGGGCGGCGGCCAGGGCTGGCGCCGGCAAGTCCGCACCGTGCAGGAGCTGGGCCAGACGCGGGCCGTAGACCGATGAGAACACGGCCCCGACCACCGCCACCCCGAAGGTTCCGCCGAGCTCCCGGGTGACGTCGTTGACCGCCGAGCCGACCCCCGCCTTGCCCAGCGGGAGGACCGCAAGGATGGCACCGGTCGACGGCGCGGTGACCAGGCCGAGCCCGACTGCCATCAACACCATGGAGACTAGGACCGGGCCGAAGTACGCGCTATCGCTGCCGAGGGTCGAGGCAACGAAGAAACCGGCGCCCATCAGGATCAGCCCAGCCGGGACCACGATCTTGGTGCCCAGACGGCGGGCGAGAATCGGAGCGGCCGGCGCGGCAGCGCCGACGCCGAGGGCGAAGGGCAGCGTGCGCACGCCGGCCGAAAGCGGGCTGTAGCCGTGGACGAGCTGGAAGTACAAGGTGATCAAGAAGATGAAGCCGAACAGGCCGAAGAACGCGACGGTGATCGAGAAGCTGGCGGCGCTGAAGCGGATGTTGCGGAACAAGGTGATGTCGAGCATCGGCTCGCTGACCCGGCGCTCCCAGACAGCGAACACCGCCAGCAGGGCGACGCCGGCACCGTAGCCGGCCAGGGTGACCGGAGCCGACCAGCCACGCGCCGGCGCCTCGATCGTCGAGTAGACAACCGCCGCCACCCCGGCGATCGACAGGACGAAGCCGGCCAGATCCAGCCGCGGGGCCGCCGGGTCGCGGCTGGTCGGCACGAGCCACGCGCCGAGCGCCAGGGCCAGCACGGCGATGGGGATGGCAGCGAAGAAGACCGAGCTCCAGGAGAAGTGCTCGAGCAACAGGCCGCCGGTGATCGGGCCGAGCGCGACGCCGAGGCCGGTGATCCCGGTCCACACGCCGACCGCCGCTGCTCTCTCCTTGGCGTCGGTGAAGGTGTTGGTGAGGATGGCCAGCGTGGCCGGGAAGATCAGGGCCGCTGCCGCGCCCATCAGGCCGCGGGCCACGATCAGCACGTGGGTGCTGCCCGAGAGCCCGGCGAAGGCCGAGAACCCGGCGAAGCCCGCCAGCCCGATCTGGAGGGCGCCCCTGCGCCCGTACCGGTCGCCCAGGCTCCCCCCCGCCAGCAGCAGCGACGCGAAGACGAGGGAGTAAGCGTCGACGATCCACTGCAGGTCGCTGGTCGTCGCGTGGAGCTGCCTGCTGATCGAGGGCAGCGCGACGTTGACGATCGTGTTGTCGATCAGCGCGAGGAAAACACTCAGGCACAGCACGGCGAGTATCGCCCACCGCCGGGCATGCACCCGGTCGGCGCCGCCTGGCGCTGCCCGTCCTCGCAACCAGGCCCCCGGCCGGCCGCGCCGGCCAGGGACGACCACTGGGGGCGCGTTCAAGCCGGACATCACGCGCGTCCTTCAACGAGCCCGTAGGTGGAGTAGATGCGGCCGGCCGTGACGGCGGCATACGGCAGGCCGGCCCGGGAAACGGGGCGGCCGGCCTGGTCGTCGTAGGTAGCGTGGATCTGCGTGGCGGCGAGGGTGCCGAGCGCCAGCCCTGCCGCCAGCCCGGTGGTCTCCAGGAGCAGGCCGTATCCAGGGGAAGCGGCTCCCTTGAAGAAGAACGGGATGATGATGGCCGCGGCGATGACCGGGCGCAGCAGCCGCATCGGGGTGATCTTGCCGCGGCCGAGGGCGGCGGTCAGCACCAGGGCCAGGATGACGAGGTTGAGGATCCATACGCTCATGTCCGCAAGTCTTGGACGGCAACGGCCGGCGCGGCTAGTGCGGCGGGCGCGAGGTCGGCGTGGTGTTTGCACTGACGGTGCGTGCAGAGTGCACGCCCGGCCGCCCAGGGTGCCTGCTGGCTAGGTTGCCGGACAGATCGGCGCGGGTCATAGTGGTGCACATGACCGGGACCAGCGCAGCCGCCGGGACAGGCGGCAACGCATCCCGGCGGGCGAGCGCGATCACCGTCGTGGTCCTGTGCACCCTGCTGGTCGCGAGGCTGGCTGGCGCCGTCGCCTCGGACGAGGGTGCCCAGGCGCCGTTCATCGTGGCGTTGTTCGTCCTGCCGCTGTTGTATGCCGTCCCGGGCACCCGGCCGCTGCTGGCCCGCTACACCTGGCCGCTGCTGGCCGTGCAGGGCGTGCTGACCTTTGTTCCTTTCGCTCTGTTCGGCGGGCAGTGGGCGCAGGGTGTGGCGGGCCTGCTGGCTGGCCTGGCGCTGCTGACGCTGCCGGGTCGGCTGTCGTGGCCGCTGGCTGGCTTGCTGCTCGTGGCCGATGTCGCGGTACGGGCCGGTATTGTCGGCCTTCCCTTGGCGCCCGCCTGGTCGGGAGCCCTGTGGGTGGTCGTCGTCTTCGTGGACGACGGCCTGGTTTTTTTCGGGCTGGTCCGGCTGTCCGATCTTGTCGCGGAACTGCAGTCAGCGCGCGGGCGGTTCGCCGAGCTCGCGGTCGCCCGCGAGCGGCTGCAGGCCGCCGAGGATCTGCAGGCCGCGGTCGGCGAGCGCCTGGTTGGCGTCGCGGCGATGACAGCGGCTGCACAGCAGGCCTTGCCCGGTAACCCGGCGGGAGCGCGGGCGCAGATGGAGGCGGCGGGCGTGGCCGCCAGGGACGCGGTCGCCCGGGCGCGGGCGGTGACCGCAGACCGGCACATGGCACCCAGCCCCGAGCCAGCGGCTGCGGCGACCGGAGCGGATATCGCCCCTCGGTTGGCGTGGGCTATCCTGGTCGTGATCTTGTGCGGGTTCGGGCTGGGGATCGCGAACAACATCTATCTCGCGCACCTCGATCCGGGGGGCGCCGCCGCGCTGCTGGCCAGCATCGCCGCGTGCGTGTCGTTGCAGCTGTATCACTCCCGGCACGCGCCGGAAGGCCGCCCACCTCAGGCGTGGCCGCTGACACTGGCCATTCAGACAGCGCTGGTATATATGCCCTTTGTTCTGCACCGGGGCTACGTCGGCAGCCTGGTCGGGTTTGCCGCCGGCTCATTCCTGCTGCTTGTTCCCGGCCGGTGGCGGTGGGCCGGGTATGCGGCAGTAGTGGCCAGCTGGACCGCGTTATATGCCAAGGTGCCCCAGGTCGGCCAGCCGCCGCAACAGGGATGGGCCGTCGTGCTATACGAGGCGGCAGCCGCCGTAGGAGTCGGCCTGACGGTGTACGGGCTGTCCTGGCTGGCCGGGACAGCCCGCCAGCTGGAGGCACTCCGCGGTGAGCTGGCCAAGATGGCGGTGCTGCAAGAACGCCTGCGCGTGGCGCAGGACGTCCACGACCTGCTCGGCCTGGGCCTGTCAGCGATCGCGCTGAAAGCCGACCTGGCCGGGCGGCTGATCGGCCGGGACGACGCCCGGGCAGAAGCCGAGATCGCGGAGATGGGGCAGATCTGCGCTCATGCCCGCGCGGACATCCGGCTGGTCACCGAAGCTAGCCGGCATCTGCCGCTGGATGCCGAGCTCGCCGCCGCCCGGGAGATCCTCGCCTCAGCTGGCGTGACCGTCCGCGCCGATACCGGCGCCGGGCCGCTGCCGCCCGCGGCGGACGCCGTCCTAGTGCCGGTGCTGCGCGAGGCGGTGACCAACATCCTGCGCCATTCCACCGCGAAGGCATGCACGATCAAGACGACCACCGCAGACGGCGCACTGCGGCTGCATGTCAGCAACGACGGCGTGTCCGGCCAGACAGCCGCCCAGAACCACGCAGCCTGGCCGGCCGCTGATGATGGTACCGGCAGCGGCCTGGCTAACCTGGCCGCCCGGGTGCGCGCCGCGGGCGGGTGGCTGACCGTCAGCCAGGCCGGCGACCGATTCGACCTCAGCGCGGAGATCCCGCTGCCCCGTCCCCCCGGCCCTAGCCCGGCTACCGAGCTGGCCCCCGGTCCCGCTCCGGCTGGCATGGCGGGCCGGCCAGCCGCGAGTCCACGACCTGCTCACCCCGGGCGACCGCCTGCACCGCGCCGATAAGCTCCTCCGCCGGCTTGTCCTTGAGCAGGAACCCGCACGCCCCAGCGCGCATGGCCGCGCCCAGGTGGCCTGAGGCCTCCAGCCCGGTCGGGATCAGTACCCGGCATCCGGGCAGCCGGATGGCCAGCTCGGCCGCGGAGGTCAGCCCGTCGGCGCCGGGCAAGCCAATATCCAGCAGCGCGACGTCCGGGCGGTGTTTCAGCGCGGCGGGCATGATCAGGTCACCGGATGCCACCGCGACGGCCACCTCGATGTCCGCCTCCAGGCCCAGCAGCGCAACCAGCGAGTCCCGCACCACGCCGACGTCCTCGGCGACCAGGACGCGGATCACCGGGCACTCCGCACCGCCCGGGCGTCCAGCCGGGCGCGACGGGCCGGTGACGCCGGAATCTGTATGCCGCCCATTTCCGCCAGTCTCGGCCACCGGCCAGCCGTCGCGTAACGGGCACCCGGCACGACACGGGCATGCAAACCACACCCCAGGCCATGCATTCTGCACATCCCGGCACCCAGCCCCCCAAGGCCCGACCGGCAGCGGCCGCGGCGCGGGTCACAGCCAGCCGGCCTCCGCGGCGATCCGCACCGCGTCCACCCGGTTGCGCGCGCCGAGCTTAGTGACCGCTGAGGCCAGGTAGTTGCGCACCGTGCCATAGGACAGGTGCAGTGCAGCTGCGATCTCGGCCGCCCCGGCCCCTGCCGCGAACTGTCTCAGCACGTCCACCTCGCGTGGTGACAGCGGATTCCCGGGAACTTCCAGCGCCTTCAGGGCCAGCTGCGGGTCGATCACCCGCTCGCCGGCGGCGACCCGCCGGACCGCATCCACCAGCTCCCCGGACGGCGTGTCCTTAGGCAGGAAACCCGAGACGTGCGCCGCCAGCGCCCGGCGCAGTTCCCCGGGCCTGCTCAGCACCGTCAGGATCAGCACACGGCACTGCGGGCACCGCTCGTGCAGCACCGCCGCGGCCGACAGCCCGTCAGCGCCCGGCAGGTCAATGTCCACCACCGCCACATCCGGGCGGTCCGCCACCACCGTCGGCACGATCGCCTCGCCATCTGCCACCTGGGCGACCACGTCGATGTCATCCTCCAGATTCAGCACCGCGACCAGCGTGTCACGCAGAATCCGCATGTCCTCGGCCACCAGAACGCGGATCACTACTTTCCCTCCTGAGCAGGGCGGACGGCGCGCAGCCACCGAGCACAGACCCTATCGCAGCACCCATCACACGCCCTTGGCATGATCCTCCGAGCCAGGCAAGCAGTGGATCAGGGGACGCCCAGAATGTACCCAGCGGCCGGGTGAGCCGGGCCAGCGTTTCCGGCCGCGCGCAGGCGCGCTGGTCCAGCTGCTGTTGAGCCCGCGACCACCACCCGGGCGCTGGCCATCGCCCGCGACATCAGCGCCCCTGGAGGAAGCACGCGCCCTCGAAGGCATCGGCCGCTGAACCTCCTGGACGGCAACCCCGGTGACGGCGCAGCGCACCCGCAGCAGGCACTCACGACCTACCAGCGCATCGGCGCCCCAGCCACCCGGCGCGTCCAGGAAACCCTTCGCCGCCACCGCATCCCACGGCCCCCGCCGCCCAGCGGCCAAAGCCGTCAGCGCGGCACGCCCACCGCCTCGGCGCATGTCACCACGTCCGTACTCGATCGCGACCTTGCACCCATACAGGTCGCGGACGGTCCCGGCCTGCCCTGAACAGTGGGGCGCACGCTTCGACTGGGCCGCCCCGCGTTTCCGGACAGCTTTATTAGTGCTATTTTCCGCCTGTTCCTCTGCTACGCCTCGCCTCCACCCGGTCCGTCGACCGGGCGCCGCCCTCAGCCCCGGCCGCAGCAGTGCCGCCCGCAGGATCGTCCTCACATGTCTCTCCCGCTGGCCGAGTCTGTTCTGCCGCGGGCAAGGTGGTGGACGTCGCCGAACACGCCCAACAGCCGCTCGGACTCGGCACGGTGCTGCTCCCGGATCTCCAGCCGTTCCTTGAACTTGCTGATCGACGCCGACTTCGCCACGCCTTTCAACCGGTCGATCTCGCTCCGCCGACTGATCGGATCGACCAGAAGCAGCCGCGCCAGCCTGGCCTTGGCCACCGCGTCCAGCCGACCCGCAACCGTCCGATAGAAGCCGGTGTTCACCTCTGTGCCCGGCCCGTTCGAGCAGCCCCTCCGGAAGGTGTGCCGTGGACATCTCTCCATCATCACGGGCGCCCGGCCGGACCGGAAAGCACCGGTGCTGGCGCCGGGATGACATACAGACGCCTGGGGCCCGGGTGGCGTCGGTGCCATCCGGGCCCCAGGCTGGCCGCTCCGGGCGTCAGGCCACGGGCTGGCCGCTCCGGGCGGCGGCCTCGGCGCTGCGCGGCTCGAGGTCCCGGGCCGGCAGCCGGGACGCGCGCACGCCGAGGGCGACGCTGGCGACGATCCTGGATCTCGCCGAGCTCGGCTTGGCCCATGCCGACCAGGCCACCATCGCCAGCGCGCGGCCCGTCGTCGAGCAGGTGCAGTCGCTACTCGCCGGAGGCGCTGACGAGCCTGGCTCGGACGGCGTGTATTCACCCGAAGGCGACACGAATTGAGACCACGGGCCATCCGGAGATCGCTCCCGGACCTGCTACATCAAAACGGCGCCACATAGCCGCAGGCCAGCGTAGCGGAGGATGCGAGATTCGAACTCGCGAGGGCTTGCACCCAACACGCTTTCCAAGCGTGCGCCCTAGGCCACTAGGCGAATCCTCCGTCGGCAAGCCTACCGACTGGCCGGCGACTTCTTCACCTCGCCCGCAAGGCTTGACGGCGCCGGCGACGGCAACGCCACCGCCCGCCCGTCGGCGCGGGCCCGGACTCAGACCTTGCTGGCTGGCGACCATGATCGTGGTCTGTGGTAGGGCCCGGACCCACCTGATCAACCATGATCATGAAATGTGCCCGAGGTCCGCGGCGTGGCTGTGCAGGACCGGGGCCGCGTGGTGGGGATCGGGCTACCGCGCCGTGGGGACCGGGGCCGCGTGGCGGGATCGGGCACCGCCCGGTCGGCCGGCTAGCTAAACTGGCCGCAGACCCCTCGCACGGCGTTTATCCCGCCAACTCCCCCAGGGCCGGAAGGCAGCAAGGGTACGCGGGCTCTGGCGGGTGTGCGGGGGGTCCCTTTCCGTCCGGTGAGGATGAGGTCATGGCAGCCGACGTTCCAGGTAAATCCCCTGCGGAACAGGCGCAACGTGGCGCTCCCGGGGCCCCGATCGCGCTCTACCGCAGGTACCGTCCGGCGACTTTCGCCGAGGTCAGGGGCCAGGAACACGTGACGGAGCCGCTGCGCCAGGCGCTCCGCAATGGCCGGGTCCACCACGCCTACCTGTTCAGCGGGCCTCGCGGCTGCGGCAAGACCTCAAGCGCCCGGATCCTCGCCCGCTCGCTCAACTGCGAGGAGGGCCCGACGCCGGATCCGTGCGGGAAGTGCGCCTCCTGCGTGGCGCTGGCCCCGACAGGCCCCGGCAGCATCGACGTGATCGAGATCGACGCGGCGTCGCATGGCGGCGTCGACGACGCGCGGGATCTCCGCGAGCGGGCTTTCTACGCCCCGGTCTCCGGCCGTTTCAAGATCTATATCGTCGATGAGGCGCACATGGTGACCCGCGAGGGCTTCAACGCGCTGCTCAAGCTCGTCGAGGAGCCGCCACCGCACCTGAAGTTCGTTTTCGCCACGACCGAGCCGGAGAAGGTCATCGCGACGATCAGGTCGCGCACCCATCATTACCCGTTCCGGCTGATGCCGCCCGCCGTCCTGCGCGGGCTACTCGAGGAGATCCTCGCGAGCGAAGGCGTTGCCTACGAGCCAGCGGTGCTGCCGGTGGTGATCCGGGCGGGCGCGGGCTCGGCGCGGGACGCCCTGTCGGTCCTCGATCAGCTGCTGGCGGGCGCCGACGAGTCCGGGCTGACCTACGAGCGGGCGGTCGCGCTGCTCGGCTACACCGACGACAGCCTCCTCGATGAGGTCACTGATGCGTTCGCGACCGGAGACGGCGCGGCGGTCTTCCATGCGGTGGACCGCGTGGTCGAGGGCGGTCACGACCCGCGGCGGTTTGCTGCGGACCTGCTTGACCGGTTCCGCGACCTGATCGTGCTTGCCGCAGTGCCCGACGCGGGGCAGACGGGGCTCCTCGACTGTCCCGCCGACCGGCTGGACCGGATGCGGGACCAGGTGGCAAGACTCGGGTCTCCGCAGCTCACCCGGGCTGCGGAGACGATCAGCGCCGGGCTCGTCGAGATGCGCGGCGCGACGTCACCCAGGCTGCTGCTTGAGCTCATGTGCGCCCAGGTGCTGCTGCCCGCCCCGGACGCCGCGGCGGCGGCGCTGCTGGCTCGCATGGAGCGGCTTGAGCGCCGGATCGGCACCGGCGAGGCCGACGACGCGACCCCTAGAGTGGCAGGCCATGCTGGCAGGCCGGCTCCCCAGGCTGACAGCGAAGTTACCGGGCGGGCACCCGACAGGTCGGCTGCGCCTGTGGCGGCCAGGGAGGCGGATCAAGGAAAATCGCGGATAACGGATTCCGGTGCCGCATCGGATGCCGCAGCCGGATCGCCCGCCCGGCCCAGCGCCAGGCCGGCGGCCGAGCGCACCGACCAGGCTGCGGCGCCTTCGCGTCAGGCCAGCTCCGGAGCAGCGGACGCCGGGTCCATCGGCGAACGGTGGGACGCCATCCTGGAGGCGGTCATGCGCGAGCGCAAGGTCGCCTGGATCCTGCTGCGCGGCGCCACGGTCGATTCGCTGACCGACGGTGTCCTCACGCTCAGGTTCGCGCGGGAAGGCGATGCCAAGGGGTTCGCTGGCAACGGGCACGACCGCGCGCTGTCTCGGGTCCTGCAGGAGATGCTCGGGATCAGCCCGCAGATCAAGGCGGTCGTCGGGGCCGCCAACGGAGTGCCTGCGGCGGCGGGTCCGAGGGCGGCCGCCGGCACGGCCGATGCAGCCAGCGAGCGCGGCAGGGAGCCAGGCGACGACCCCCGCCCGCCTGCCTGGCAGAGCGGCGATGAGCAGGCCGGCGCAGCATCGGACCGCTCTGGCGGGCAGCCGGGCCCGCGGTCAGCCAGCGCCCAGTCAGGCGGCGCGCGGTCAGGCGGCGCCCAGTCAGGCGGCGCGCGGTCAGGCGGCGCCCAGTCAGGCGGCGCGCGGTCAGGCGGCGCCCAGTCAGGCGGCGCCCAGTCAGGCGGCGCGCAGTCAGGCGGGCGGTCAGGCAGCGCCCAGTCAGGCGGGCGGTCAGGCGGCGCCCAGTCAGGCGGGCGGTCAGGCGGCGCGGGGTCAGGCGGCGCGCGGTCGGGCGGCGCGTACCTGGGCGGCGATTTCGACGCAGACGCGCTGACTGAGGCAGACGCGCTGACCGGGGCGGACCTCGTCCAGCGGGAACTCGGCGGTCAGGTCATCGAGGAGACCGGCGGGGCCTGAACCTAGCGGTCAAGCTCGGCGACCGCCGCCCCGGCGGTGCGGTGTTACCCGGAGCGTGCCGTAGGCCGTAGGCTCAGAACGACATCAGATCGCGAGGCGTGCCGCGCGGGCGACCGGCCAGCGGACCGGCGCCCGGTAAAGCAACTGATTGGGGACGACGTGGACCCTGGCGGCCAGTTGGACATGCAGCAGCTGCTGGCGGCAGCTCAGCAGATGCAGAACCAGCTGATGAACGCTCAGCAGGAGCTTGCCGATGCCGAGGTGGAAGGCACCTCAGGCGGAGGCCTGGTGACAGCGGTCGTCAACGGGCAGGGCGAACTGGTGGACCTGACCATCGCCGCTGCGGCGATCGACGCGGCCGACCTGGCGGAATCGGCACAGACAATTGCCGATCTTGTGCTCGCGGCGGTACGAGATGCCTACGACGGCGTCAGCGACCTGCAGCAGGAGATGATGGGGCCGCTCGCCGGCGGTATGGGCGACCAGGGCGATGACGCGGGCGCACCGGGGATCCCCGGGCTGCCTGGCTTCCCCGGGCTGCCTGGCCTCAGCGAGCCGCCTGGTGATCACCCAGGCGGGTCTTCGAGCGGACTTTGAGGTGTATGAGGGCGTCGTACAGGACCTGATCGATGAACTCGGTCAGCTGCCCGGCGTCGGGCCGAAAGGCGCGCAGCGGATCGCGTTCCACCTGCTCGCGGCCGACCCGGCGGACGTCCGGCGGCTCTCGTCGGTGCTGATCGAGGTCCTCGAGCGGGTGAAGTTCTGTAGTACCTGCGGCAACGTGGCGGAGGACGACCAGTGCCGCATCTGTGCGGATCAGCGCCGCGACCCGGCGGTGATCTGCGTTGTCGAGGAACCGAAGGACGTGGCGGCCATTGAGAAGATCCGCGAGTTCAGGGGCCGTTACCATGTCCTGGGCGGCGCGATCAGCCCGATTGACGGGGTGGGGCCGGAGAATCTCCGGATCAAAGAGCTGCTGACCAGGCTGTCTGACGGCACGGTCAGCGAGCTGATCCTGGCGACTGACCCTAACCTGGAAGGCGAGGCGACAGCTACCTACCTCGCCAGGCTGATCAAGCCGATGGGGCTTCGGGTAACCAGACCAGCCAGCGGCTTGCCGGTGGGTGGCGAACTCGAGTATGCCGACGAGGTGACGCTCGGGCGCGCGTTCGAGGGACGGAGACTTCTTGATGTCTAGCGCACCGCGCTACGGGATACGCGCAGCAGCCAGCGGGGCGGGCGAGGACTGGCAGCCGCTTGCGGACCGGATTGCGCGACAGGCGAGGGACTTCCTCGACGGGGTCACGGCGCTTGCCAGGGGCGAGGGCGAGGACGAGACCGTTCCGCTGCTCCTGCTCGAGGTCGCGCAGATCCTGCTCGCCGGCGCGCAGCTGGGTGCCAGCAAGGACGTCATCCTGCCCGGCAACTGGGAGCCCGACGTGGGCGCCGATCCGGATCTGGACGTGCTGCGAAGCGGCCTCGCAGCACGGCTCCTCGACTGCGACGAGTACGCGGAGCTCTTCGATCCCTACCAGGACACCCAGGCCACGCCGTTCCGCCTCTCCGATGATCTGGCCGCTGTTGCGGCGGACCTGATCCATGGTCTCAAGCACTACGAGGCGGCCAGGTCCGCTGAGGCGCTGTGGTGGTGGCAGTACTCGTACGTGAACCACTGGGGGACTCACGGCGGTGCCGCGCTGCGGGCACTGCACGCGGTCGTCGCTCATGCCCGGCTGGACGTCGCCGAGGAGAGCACGGCGGGCTGAGGTCCGCTGATCTCGGTAGACTCAAGGTCCGCCCGTCGCCAGCCGAACCGGAGGTGCGGCCGTCCCGTGGCTCTTATCGTGCAGAAGTACGGCGGATCATCGGTCGCCGACGCGGATGGTATCAAGCGCGTAGCGCAACGGATCGCGGCGTCAAGGAAGGCCGGTCACTCGGTCGTGGTGGTCGTGTCCGCGATGGGCGACACTACCGATGAGCTGCACGCCCTGGCCAAGCAGATCAGCCCGCTGCCGCCAGGCCGTGAGCTGGACATGCTGCTCACCGCCGGTGAGCGGATCTCGATGGCGCTGCTAGCCATGGCCATTGCCAATCTCGGCCTTGAGGCCCGGTCGTTCACCGGCTCGCAAGCCGGGGTCATCACCGATTCCACGCACGGCAAGGCACGGATCATCGACGTGACGCCCGGCCGGATATCTCATGCGCTGGCCGATGGCGCGATCCCGATCGTCGCGGGCTTCCAGGGCGTGTCACAGGACAGCAAGGACATCACGACCCTCGGCCGGGGCGGATCGGACACTACCGCGGTCGCCCTCGCCGCCGCGCTGGGCGCCGGGATCTGCGAGATCTACACCGACGTTGACGGAGTGTTCACCGCTGACCCGCGAATCGTGCAAGGAGCGCGCAGGATCCCGCGGATCAGCTATGAGGAAATGCTGGAGATGGCGGCATCCGGAGCGAAGATCCTGCACGTCAGATGCGTGGAGTACGCACGGAAGTTCGCGATCCCGATCCACGTGCGATCTTCGTTCAGCAGCCGCGACGGGACCTTGGTGACCGATGCGCCAGATCCGCGGCCGCCAGGATCGCAGACAGAAGGAGACGAGATGGACCGGGCCATCATCACCGGGGTCGCCCACGACCGGAGCGAGGCGGAGGTCACTGTCATCGGCGTGCCGGACAAGGTAGGCGAGGCCGCCAAGATCTTCCACGCGATCGGCGGGGCCGGGATCAACATTGACATGATCGTGCAGAACATCTCGGCCGCCGCCACCGGGCGCACCGACATCTCGTTCACCGTGCCCCGGGCTGACGGCCAGACGGCGATCGCCGCGCTGCGGGCGCTGCAGAACGGCGACGCCTTCGATTCGCTGATCTACGACGACAGGATCGGCAAGCTCTCGCTGGTAGGCGCCGGGATGCGGTCGCAGCCCGGGGTGATCGCCACGTTCTTCGGCGCCCTGGCGGACGTCGGCATCAACATAAGGATGATCTCCACTTCGGAGATCCGGATTTCGGTCGTGGTCGACGAGAACGACCTGGATCTGGCCGTCGCCGCCGCGCACCGGGCGTTCAACCTGGAGGCCGGGGACGTGGAAGCCGTGATCTACGGGGGGACCGGCCGATGACCGCGAAGCCGGTGCTGGCCATCGTCGGCGCGACCGGGGCTGTCGGTACCGTCATGCGCGACGTCGTCTCCACCAGGGACGACGTATGGGGTGAGATCCGGCTGGTCGCTTCGGCCCGGTCAGCCCTGGCTGCTGCCGGTACGCGGTCGGCTCACCGAGGTACGCGAGCTCACGCCTGAGGTCTTCGACGGCGTAGACCTCGCGATGTTCGACGTGCCCGACGAGGTGTCGGCGGCCTGGGCGCCGGTCGCGGCCGGACGCGGCGTCGTGGTCATCGACAAGTCAGGGGCGTTCCGGATGGATCCGGCCGTCCCGCTCGTGGTACCTGAGGTGAATCCGGGACAGGCAGCCAGCCGGCCCAAGGGAATCATCGCGGTGCCGAACTGCACCACCCTCTCGCTGATCGTCGCGGTCGCGGCCCTGCACCGGGCGTTCGGCCTGCGCGAGCTAGTCGTCGCCTCCTATCAGGCCGCGTCCGGCGCAGGCCAGGCCGGGACCGATGCCCTCTACGACCAGCTGAGCAAGATCGCCGGGAACAGGTCGGTCGGCCAGCGGCCAGGCGACCTGCGCGCCGCCGTCGGTGATTTCGGCCCGTTTCCCGCTCCGCTGGCGCTGAACGTCGTGCCATGGGCCGGATCGCTCAAGGATGAAGGCTGGTCATCGGAGGAACTGAAGATCCGCAATGAGACCCGCAAGATTCTCGGCATGCCCGAGCTCAAGGTGTCGGCGACCTGCGTGCGGGTCCCGGTCGTCATCGGGCACTCGGCGGCCGTCCATGCAGTTTTCGACCGCGAGGTAACGCAGCAGGCCGCGCGCCGGGTGCTGCGCGAGGCGCCAGGCGTTGTAGTGGCCGACGATCCGGCCCGCGGCGAGTACCCGACCCCAGCCGACGTGGCGGGCACCGATCCGACCTGGGTCGGCCGGGTGCGGCAGAGTCTTGACGATCCGCACGCCCTCGATCTGTTCGTTTGCGGGGACAACCTCCGCAAGGGCGCCGCCCTGAACGCCGCCCAGATTGCGGAGCTGCTCGTCCCTGAGTTCGCCGCGGTCAGGCGCCCTTCTATGCCTGCCGACAGCTGAGCCGCAGCTGCCTGAAGCCACCGCGAGCCTGGGAACACCCGACCTGGGAGCAGATGAGGTCAGCAAATCCGGTACAAAAGCCACTTGGGGGTTGTCTAGTCCGGACTCGGCGGCCTTTGCGGGGGTGCATGCAGGCCGGCGGGGTGGACGCGGGCCGGGCCGGTCCGGCAGGCTGCCGGTCATGGATCAGGAATTCACCCTTGAGCAGGCGCGGAAGCTCATGCCCGCGGTGCTCGCGCGTGCGGCGGAGCTGATCACAGTCCGGGCCGACCTCATCGATGTGCAGGCCGCGCTGGCCGTAGGCGAGAACTCGGCGCTCGGCGGCCTGCCGGAGGCCAAAGGCCTCCAGGCCCGGCTCAGCGAGCTGCTCGGCTGGTTTCCGGCCCAGGGCCTTGACGTCAAGGGAATCGCTCCGCTGCTGCTTGACTTCCCCGCGCGGCTGGACGGGGAACCCGTGCTGCTGTGCTGGCTGGAAGGCGACCAGGAACTCGGCTGGTACCACAAGGCTCAGCATGGCTTCGCTGGCCGCCGTGCGATCGGCTCGCAAGCTCGCTAGCGGGAAGGAAGGCCGCCGGGACCACTGGCCGCTACTACACGACTGCCATGAGCGGCAGCCGAGCCGGGCCACCACCGGAACTCGGCCGGCTCCGCTGGCGGCACCGCGAGGCCTGGACGGAGCCCTGATCACCGGCCTTGGCGGCTGGCCCACTTTGCCGCTGCGATGCGGTACATTTCGTATTCGCACGATATCTGAGGGCATTGGCGAACGGCTGCCATGCAGCAAGGCTGCGGCATGAGCAGCGACGTGGGTGGATAGCGCCGCATGCCCGGCAAATTTGGCCGTCAAGGTTGGTGCAGTTGCCGGTGGAGTCACAGATCCGGGGGGATACGCCCGTGGCGGCGCGGCCGCGTGCGCCGGACCTGGCTGAGCTCGCCGCGTTCACCCTCGACTCCAGGGGCCGAGTGGCGTCATGGTCGGTAACCGCGGAGCGGCTGTTCGGCCACCCGGCGGGTGCGGCCGTCGGGACCGACGTGTGCGATGTGGTGATGGCCGGGCCTGGCCAGAGCCAGCTGTTACACGGCGCGCTCGCCGAGGTCGCAGCGGGCCGGGTCTGGACCGGGATGCTGGTAATGCCCGCCCCCGGCGGGCACGTCGCCATCCGCTGGGAGCCGCTGACCGGATCAGCAGCCGGATCACTTGTGATCGCCCAGCGCGCTTCGCCGCCGCCGGGCCCGGGACTGCTGAGCGACGCTGTCGCCCGGATCGGCAGTACCCTCGACCTCGCCCAGACTGCCCGGGAGATCGTAGACGTGGCGGTTCCCAGGTTCGCCGACCTGGCCGCCATTTACGTGCCGGAGCGGCTGCTGGCCGCCGACGACCTCGCCGCATTCCGGGCCCGGCCAGTGACCATGGTGCGGCGCCTCGCCGCCCGCTACGGCGATCTGCCAGGCGACGTCGCAGACGGCCTGCTGCCTCCGGGCGAGGTGCTTGTCCTCGGCGAGGACACGGCCTGCTTCCGCGCGATGGCGGCGAGCGGCCCGGTGCTTTCCGACTACCTCGACGGCGCGATTGCCGAACAGATCGGCCGCTATCCCGGCGGCCCGGAGATCATCGCAAGCTACACCTCGTTCCTGGCCGTTCCCCTCGCTGCCCGCGGGGCCGTGGTGGGATGCGCGGTTTTCGGACGCATCGAGGCCAGCTCTGTCTTCGGGCCGGATGACCTGGGACCCGCCGCCGAGCTTGCCGCACAAGCCGCGCTCTGCATCGACAACGCCCGGCTGTACGACCGGGAGCGGCGCACCGCGCGTGCGCTGCAACGCAGCCTGCTGCCCGGCAGGCCGCATGTCCCGGCCGGCCTGGAGGTCGCGCACCGCTATCTGCCGGTTGGCGCCAGCATGGTCGGCGGTGACTGGCATGACATCGTCCCATTGCCCGGCGGCAGGGCAGCGCTGATAGTCGGCGATGCGATGGGCCACGGCCCGGAGGCCGCGGCCGTCATGGTGCAGCTGCGCACCGCTGCGCACACCCTGGCTGACCTTGAGCTGCCGCCGGAGCAGATCCTGCAGAGGCTCGACAGGATGGCGGCGGGACTGGCGGCTGCCCCGTTCGCGACCTGTGTGTATACGGTCATCGACCCATTGGCGAGTTCATGCGTTATCGCCCAGGCCGGGCACCTGCCGCCGGTGCTGGCGCTGGCGGACGGCACGACGCGGGTGCTCGATCTGCCGCCCGGGCTGCCCCTCGGCCTGCAGGCCGGCTCGTTCCATGCCACCGAGATCAGCCTGCCGCCAGGTGCCACGCTCGCCCTGTACACCGATGGGCTGGTGGAGAGCCGCAGCCGGCCGTTCGACGACGGCGTGGCCGCGTTGAGCCAAGCCCTCGGCACAGCGCTCGGAGGACCCGCGCCGGCGCTGGCCGACGTCTGCGAGACGGTCACTGAAACACTGCGCGAGCATGGCGAGGACGACATCACCCTCGTGCTCGCGCGCATCCGGCGGCGGTGAGCGCGCGGACGACGGCGCTCTGCTGGCCCGGGGCGACAATTCCGGCGGCCAGCTGGCGTTAATCGATGGACGAGCCCCGGCCGGCTTTTGCCCGCAGGGGACGGGATCGGCGGCTGCCCGGCGGGACTACGGTTAGTGCGCACTCGCCTGGTTATTTGATGAGCGTGAGGGCGTCGCGGAGGTCTGGCGGTAGCGGGTCCGAAGGTTCCCTTGACGCGGGAGCGGAGGCCGGAGACTGGTCGTCGGGGACCTACGCCAGCATCACGGTTAAGGGCGCGTGCCAGCCAGCGCCGGATGCCGTGATCAACGTCGCCGGCAACATCAACGTCGCTGCTGGTGCTGTGTTCGACGCGCAAAGCTACCCGTCGACGATCACCGTCGGACACAACGTCACGGCCGGTTCGGGCTCGCTTCTCGGCTTGGGCTGCCTGCCTAATCCACTGGGACACACGACGGGGCATCCGTGCGTCGACGCAAACGGCAACCCAACTATCTTCAGCTCCAGCATCACCGTCAAAGGGAACATCACCGCCATAGACGCGGACACCGTTCTGCTGAACGGAAACACGGTCAAGGGGAACGTCATTCTGATCGGAGGAGGTGGCGCGATTCCCTGGTCGATCAAGACCAACACGATCGGCGGCAACCTCATTGTGAGCGACATGACGCCTAACTGGCTCGGCGTGATCGTCAACAAGGTTGGTGGCAACGTGATTCTCACCAACGTCCACATCACCGACGGGCTCCCCCCGAACAACGACCCGATGCCGACCATCTTTGTCGCTAGCAACCAGGTCCGGCGGAACCTAATCTGTTGGGGACTCGGCCCATATGTGTCGGGAGGTTTCGGCACCGAGCACAACGTCGTCGGCGGCAAGGCGATCGGTCAGTGCGCACATCTGACCGACGTTCCCCCACCGACATCCTCCTAATGACCGCCGCCGTACCGGTCAGTGCTGATGACGAAGAAGCTCTGACCTAGTTCGCACCCTGCCCGTCCGCCACCCGCTTGGGGTGGCGGACGGTCGGCTCTGACGAAGTCGGCGCCCACCAGTCAGGTAGCGTGGCCGCTGCCATGCCAAGATTAGAACACGCTTGCTAAGGCATCCTTGGCTTGCGAGGACTTGATGTGCTAGTCGGACCCGTTAGCTGGGGGTCTCGCCCAGGCCGGTCTTGTGAAGTTGGACGCTGACAACTATCAGTGCTCGACTGCCGCCAGACACGCCGTGGAGGCTGTGGGCTTGGCTACCCGGGCCCGCCAGCGACCGAAGACTAGCCGTCGTCCAGCGCGAAACGAAGGTAACGCTCCGCTGATCGCCGCACCGCAGCGGCGCCGTCGGCTGCAACGACGCGACGCCACCAGGCTCCATACACGCGGTCGAAGTCATAAGGCTGCATCAGGTCCAGTGCGCGGCGGATCGTCTTCGGGCGCTCCGGGATGAGGTTCGGGTAGCTGTGCATGAAGCTGACCCAGCGGCGATCCTGGACCACCGTGAAGATGTCGCCGGTAAACAGCGCGCCCCTGCCATCCGGGTCGGCAGCCCAGTGCAGCACCTGGCCGCCATCGAAGTGCACACCGGCATTGATCAGCGTCAGGCCGTCGCCGATCTCGCGGGTGTCGCCGTCCCAGAAGACGACGGCGTCGTGCGGCCTGGCCACCCACTTGCGGTCCTTGGCGTGGATGTAGACCGGGGCGTCGAACGCGTCACAGAATTCGATCATCGACCCGTAGAAATGCGGGTGGCTGACCGCGATGGCGCTGACCCCGCCCAGTTCCCTGACGCGGGCGATCAGGCTGTCGTCGATGTAGGTGATCATGTCCCAGAGCACGTTGCCGCCTGGCGCGCGGGCTAGCAGGGCGCGCTGGCCGATCGCGGTCGGCGGGTCAGCGCCGATGCCGACAACGCCGGGGCCTTCGTCTGCCAGCTGGCCCTTGTGGCCAGCGGCCTGCAACCCGGCGAGCGTCGTCCACTGCTGGCCGTCCCAGCCGACGTACTGGCGCTCGTCCAGGCAGACCGGGCAGTCATCGCGCGGGCGTGAATACTGGACGCCGCAAGCACTGCAGATGGGCAGGGCGAGTTCCATGGGCCCATATAACCAAGGGCAGCGGAAGCCGCGGCGCCCGACTGGCCGATCGGCTGCCCCAGGGGCGCTATCGCGTCCTTTCAGGGATGGCGCACCAGCCTTATCTGGAACAGCCGGCGACGATCGCGGATCTCATCACCGGCGCGGTGCTGGGCCCCGGAAAACGGGGTGCGCTAGCGACCGTCGGCCAGCGCGCCAAGAAACCCTGGGAGGGCGAGGAATTCTGCGGCCGCGCGGTAGTGGGCCACAGCGGCGGCGCATAGCGTAGGGGCAAGGGCCACGATGCCGCGCGAGCACGCTCGGCCGCGGAAGGCCCGTATCGCGACACAGCACGGAGGTAGGGCATGGACAGGATGAACACGGCTGATGCCGGATTCTACTTTGCCGAGCATAAGAACGTTCCCATGCATGTCGGCATGCTCTCCGTGTTCGAAGGCCCGGCTCCGTCCTACGAGGACTTCGTCGAGCTGATCGCGGCGAAACTGCCGCGCGCGCCGCGGTACCGCAAGGTGGTGCGCACCGCGCCGCTGCATGTCTTCCGCCCGATCTGGGTGGACGACGCGCAGTTCGACATCAGCTATCACGTGCAGAACGTCGCAGTGCCCGCGCCCGGGGGGACTGAGGAGCTGCGCAAGCTGGCTGCCAAGATCTTCGTCCATCGCCTTGACCAGGCCAGGCCGCTGTGGGAGTACTGGCTCATCGATGGCCTGGAAGGTGACCGCTGGGCCGTCCTGTCAAAGACGCACCACTGCATGGTGGACGGCAAGGGTGCCACGGACCTCATGTCGGACATCTTTGACCGCGAGGCCGACGCGGAGCTGCCCGCGCTCGTCCCATGGGAGCCGAAGCCCGCGCCGTCCGCCATCTCCCAGGCGGCGAACGGGCTGTGGAACACCGTCACCGAACCGGTCGGCGGGCTTGTCACCGTCCCGGCTACGGTCGCGAAGCAACTGCGCACCCCGCGGGACATGCTGGGATTTACCGTGGGCATGGTCAACAGCACCCAGCGCCTCACCAATCCCCCGGTAACCTCGCTAAACGGCCCGATCGGGCCGCATCGGCGGTGGGCATGGGCGAGCGCGGGCCTGGGCGAGGTCAAGGAGATCGGCCGCGCTACCGGGAGCACCGTTAACGACGTGATGCTCGCCGCGATCACTAACGGGTTCCGTGACCTGCTCGAGTCCCGCGGCGAGCTGAAGAAGGGGCTGGTGGTACGGGCGCTGGTACCCGTTTCCGTCCGCGGCGATGGGGACGATGATGGGAAGACCAACCAGGTTACGGGAGTGCTCGTCAACCTGCCGGTCAGCGAGCCCGATCCACGGCGCCGGCTAGCGGATGTGCACGGCCAGATGGACGAGATCAAGCGGACGCACCAGGCGGTCGGCGCGGAGGTCATGGGCAAGATGATGGGCTTTGCCCCGCCGACGCTCCTCGCGCTTGGTACCAAGGCCGCGTTCCGGGCACCGCAGTACATGATGCAGACGGTCGCCACCAATGTGCCGGGGCCACGGGTCCCGCTGTACGTCCTCGGGCGCCGGATGCTCGAGGCTCACCCCTACGCGGGGATCGGCAACGGCGTACAGATCACAATCGCGATCTTCTCCTACCTGGACCGCTTCTCCTTCGGGATCACCGCAGAATCGCGGGCCGCGTCCGATCTCGGTGTGCTCATCGACGGGATCCACGCCGGTATCGCTGAGCTCAGGAAGTCCGTGGCAGGTGCCAAATCGGCGCACGTCTCCTAGTTTCCGCTGAGCAGCGCCTCTGGCGCGACTGCGCCCGACCTCCGGCGCGGGCGGCGGTCGGCCAGCCGGCGGCGGGCCAGGTGGCGCCTGCGGTGCGGCCGGGACCAGGCCGGCCAGGGCCTCGTGCCACTGCTTAATGCGCAGTGCCGGGCGGAGTTCCACCACCGCCTCCGCTGGTGGTGACGAGCTTGAGTTTCCTGATCAGCCACGGTCGGGTGCTGTTGTGCGCCGCGCCCGGTCGGGCGGCGCGGCTGCGCGACGTCGGGCCGCGGCCTACCGCGGCTGGCCGCCGCCCGGGGCGGCGTGCTGGCCTCCTTTGCTGCGGGCCTGGTACGAGGTGATGGTGGCGGTGAGCGACACATCCAGGGGGGTGGCACGGTCGCCGAGGACCGCGGTGTAGGCCGAGTCGTCGACTACCCAGTCGTCCTCGAATTCGTAGAGCATCTCGACCATCTCGCGCGCGGCCGGCACGACCACGCCGGCTAGCCGCAGCTGCCAGCGCGCCAGCCTGCGCAGCCGGGCCTCGGTGCCTGCGATGGCGGCGGCTCGCTCCGCGAAGGCGCGGGTGGAGACTGCAGGGGCGCTGGGCACGTGCCATGCCCGGCCCCATGTCTCGGGAACCTCGGACAGCCGGACCAGGGCGTTGCCGAAGTCGGCGATGTAGGTATAAGTGTGCGGCCGGTCGGGGTCGCCGGTGACGGCTGCGGCCTTGCCCTGGACCAGGGCCCCGAAAAACCGGTCGCCCACGACAGAGCCGGCTCCGACGTGTGGTCCGAAGAAGTCGGAAGCCCGGCCGGCCACGGCCCGCAGCCGGCCAGCCCTATGGGCAGCTTCCAGATCGCGCCACATCTGGGCGCGTACGGCGCCCTTGCGGGTAGTGGCCATGAGCGGGAGGTCCTCGGTGAGGGGTCCGGCAGCTGGTCCGTAGGCGTAGAGGTTCTCTGCTACCACGAGCAGGGCCCCGGCGGATGCGGCGGCCGCGATGGCCCGGGCCTGCAGGAGCGGGAACTGCTCGGGCCAGCGATGGTAGGCGGGCGAGGCGCACTGGAAGACGACCTTTGCGCCGGCGACCGCGCCCGCTGCCTGGCCGGCATCGGCGAGGTCGGCGGGGCGGCTGATAGCCCCGGGCACGGGCGTCGCCGAGCGGGTTACCACGGCGGGCTCGATGCCGCGGGCTGCAAGGGCGGCGACGACGGCGCGGCCGACGGGGCCAGCACCCAGCACGATATGGGAGGTGGGCATGATGGGCCTCCGGGGTCGGGCCGCCTGAGGTGCTGAGGGCGGCGGTGTCGCACAGCGGTCAGCCGGCTCAGGCCTGGACCGGCTCGGGGAGGGGTCCCGATGATCGCGTCATCAGGACCGGAATGGCGGGGCTGATCGTCCTGGTCGCGGTGAAATGCAGTAGCCAGGACAGTCCGGCGACCGGGATTGCTCCCCTCACCGGGCGGCCGTTGTTCTTGTGGCGCGCAGGCCGCGCCTGGTCAACCAGGCAGCTGCGGCCGCTCCGATCGCGGCGGCCGCCGTCGTCGCGCGGCAGAGCCGGACGGCCCGGCCGATGTCGGCAGGTTCCGGCACGCGGCCGTCGCCCAGTGACTGGCGTTCCTCGGCCAGCCCCGCATAGGTGTTTGTCCCGCCCAGAGTGACGCCGAGCGCACCGGCGAACGCAGCCTCGCAGCGTCCGGCGTTCGGGCTGGGATGGCACGGCCCGTAGGAGCGCATGGCCTGCCATGACGCGGTCGGCCGTCCGCCCGCTACCCCCGCGAGGGCGCCAGCCAGCACTCCGGTCACTCGCGCCGGCACCCAGTTCAGCATGTCGTCGAGCCGTGCGGAGGCCCGGCCGAACCTCGCGTATTTTGCGGACCGGTAGCCGACCATTGCGTCGAGCGTGTTGACCGCTCGGTAGCCCAGCAGGCCAGGCAGGCCGCCGGCCGCGCCCCACAGCAGCGGAGCGACGACAGCGTCGCTCGTATTCTCCGCAACCGACTCGATCACCGCGCGAACCAGTTCCTGTTCATCCAGGCCCTGGGGATCACGGCCGCACAGGCTCGGCAGGGCAGCGCGAGCCAGCTCAAGGTCACCGGCTTGCAGCGCGTGCCGGATCCCCTGGGCCTCGGACCCGAGCGAGGCGGCCCCCGTAACCGTCCAGGCCGCTGCGGCGGTCGCCGCAAGCCTGAGCCACGGATGGCGGCGCGTGACGTGCCGCGCCAGGAAGCCGGGCGCCATGGCGGCGAGCACGCAAGTCGCTGCGTACCCCGCGCCACGACGGACGCTGTCGCGGTACATGCGATCCTGCAGCGCCTGAGCGGCGTTCCCGAAGGCCGCCACCGGATGTCCCCGCCGCGGGTCACCGAGAACAGCGTCCAGGACCGGGCCGGCAATGATGCCGCCTGCCAGCGGCCATGCGGGCCGGGGGGCGCCCCGGCGCGGGCAGCCAAGGCCTGGCGCGGGCACGCAGGCACAGGATCGGGTCACGGGACACCACAATAGGCAACCCGGCAGGGCCGCCAGCGCGCTGCCCGGGGCGCTATGGGTCAGCGCTTGATCTCGACGAGCAAGACCCAGCTGTTGATAAGCCCTGAGGCGGTAGCGACGGCCATGGCGGCGGCCAGCCAGTACAGGCCACCGAAGCTGGCCGTCATGGTGGCTGCGGCACCGACGATTGCCAGCAAGGCGATCACTACGGCGGGCGCGATGTGGCCGAGACGCCAGCTGAGCGGGTTGTGCCGTTCTTGTCGCCAGCGTGGCAGGTCGATTGCGGCAGCCAGTCCGACGATTCCCGCGGCAAGGATGGCCTCGCAGGTGCCGAGGGCCGTCCTGGACAGGCCTGGCAGCTGGATGAGAAGGCTCCCTGCCAGGGGGTAGGCAAAGAACGCCAGGGTTTCGATCGCCCGGCCGGGCAGCGTCTTGTCCCGCAGGATCGAATCTAGGTTGAAGGAGATGGCGACGAACGCTAGCCCCAGCAGGGCGCCTGCAGCGCCAGCGAACGAGGTGGCGAAGTCGTGCCACTGCTCGGGATCGTACGGCACCGCACGAATCCTCCCGTCGCTGACGTGGCAACGCTGGCAGCGACGCGCAGAAGGCGCCGCCGAGGTGGACTTATGGCTTCTTCGAATCGAGCCAGTCGAAGGCCGCGGTCCAGAACACGACCGGTGCCATGCCCTCGCAGTGGCCTTCGGCGCCCTCGGCCCGGGTGAACAGGCGGAAGTCCTTCGGGCAGGTGAGGTGATCGAACAGCTCTTTGCCCTGGCCGGTCGACACGACGTCGGATTCATTGTCGGTGACATAGCTGGGGCAGGTGACCTGGGTAATGGTGTCCGCGTTGGTGTACCGGAGCAGGTCCGCGCAGTAGGCCCGGACACTGGAGACTCCATGGGTCACCATCCGCGGGGCCAGCAGCGCCTGCACCGCCGGCATGGTGAGCAGGGCGTTGAACCGGTCGTCGGCCGCCGGGTCATGCACATGTTTCATCAGGTCGCCAAACCTGGCGGTGGCCGCCCCGATGTCATATTGGCCGGGATCAGCGATCATGGCAGCCAGTCGAGGTTCCCCCGCCGCCCCGCGCGGCGCGAGGTACCGCCGAACGATCTTCCGACCAGCACGATGTTGTCCGGGTCGACCTCGGAATGAGTGATCAGGGCATCCAGGAGCCCGGGCACGACATGTTCCCAGTCCGGGCGCATCGGGACACGGTGCTCATACAGCATCGCACCCTGACCTGGCCCGTCGACGGCGGCAATGGCGTATCCGCGCTCCAGCGCGGGCGCGGCCGATGCGTACAGCTCCTCGGCTGTGCCGTCATAGCCGCCGAGATGCAGGATCGTCGGGCGCGGTGCTCTCGGGCCGCTCGGGGCAAACAGGTACCCCGACAGCTCGCCAGACAAGATCGTGGCCGGGTGGTCGAGCAGCGGCAGCGCAGCACGAAACGCCTGTACGCTAGCGGGGTAGGCGGCGCGCAGTTCTGCCCCGTCCAGATCATCGCGGTGGAAGAAGAACGCCTGCCGCAAATACTCTGCCGCGCGAAGATATGCCCCGCGGGCACTGACGCGGTGACCGGCATCGCGGGCCGCATCAGCCTGCTCTGCCAGCCGCGAGCCGAACGCCATCCACGCCCGGTACCAGCTGTCCCGGTCACCCGGCGTGATCTGTGCAGCGATCGTCAGGCATTCACCCACATTGGCCATGCCCGAATCGGCCTTTCCGACACTGCGCTGCAACTGACCATCGAAGGCCTCATCCTCGAAGAACAGTCTCACACAGGCCACGCTAGCCCCTTCAGATCTCACGGACCTCGGCTGCCCGGTATGGGATCGTCTAGCGGTTCTCCGCCACGAACTGGCTGGCGGTGAAGGATGCGCCAGCCGGGTCGGCGAGGACGGCGAATCGCACCCACGGCGCATTCTGCGGCTCGGCGAGGACCGAGCCTCCGAGTTCGCGGGCTCGCGCAGCTATCGCGTCCACGTCGTCGACGGCGAAGGTCACGCTCCAGCGCACTGGGCCGCCCTCGCGGGGCAAGATCGTCGCTACGACGTCCTCGAAACCCTCGGGTGCGCCCATCTGCTTCATCCCCGCGCGCAGACCGGGGTTGAGCTCCTCGAGATGATCGCCGTAGCCCGGCAGAGCCCACATCGGCGAGCCGGCGTCGATCGTCGTCCAGCCGAACACGGCGCCGTAGAAGGCACGAGCGGCCTCGACCTCGTCGGTGTGCAGGTTGTTGAAGTTCACCGCGCCATGCTCGTTGACTGCCGCCGAGCCGCGGTGCGATCCGGGCTGCCACGCGCAAAAGACCGCGCCCTCGGGATCGGCGAACACGCCCATCCGCCCCGCGTCAAACACGTCGAACGGCTCGGAGAGCACCCGCCCGCCCGCCTCGCGCACCCGCGCCGCAGCATCGTCGGCGGACTCGACGCGGATGTAGGTGTTCCACACCGCCTGCGGTGGTGCACCGGGGGGCTGCGAGGAGATCGCGGCCGCGTCCCGGCCGTCGATGCGGGCCATGTAGTAGTGAGTCCCAGCGTCGGGGGGCATGGCGTCCTCGGTCTGCCAGCCGAAGAGCCCGGAGTAGAACCGGGCGGCGGCTACGGGGTCGGGCTGGTTGGTATCGACCCAGCACGGCACCCCGGCTGGGTAGTCCTCGCGCGTGCTCATGACGGTAGGCTACAGCGGCTCTCATCGGGGATCTCGACAGCGAGCCGCTCGCGCCGATGTCACCGTGGCACCGGACAGCATCACTCACCTCCGGTCCCCGATCAAGCGATGACGTCCACGAGCCACGCCGGCCGACGCCAAAGGTCAGCGCGCGTCGCGCAAGCGGACCCTCTACCGGACACGGCGTGGAGCCCTGTAGCAGCCGGCCGGTTGGGGCAAGATGGTGCCATGTTCTGCGCTTCCGTCGCCTACCCGCTCGACGCCGAAGGCTTCGACTTCGATTACTTCCGCAGCCGCCACGCGCCGATGTTCGCCAAGCTGCTCGGCGAGAACTGCGTGCGGTTCGAGGTGCACCGAGGTCTCGCCAGCCCGGGTGCCCCGCCCCCGCCGTTCGTCGCAGCAGCATACTTCTGGGTCACGTCGCCAGAAGCCTTCGGCGCGACGCTCGCGGAGCACGCTGCGGCTCTCTATGGCGACATCGCCAACTTCAGTCAGACACAACCCGTGCGCGGCTGGGCCGAGGTCACCTGACGATGGCCGATCCACCGCCGGGACGGCTCGTCCGGCCGCCCGTGCCGCGTCGAAGCGGGATGGAGAGGATCACAATATGGGTGTTCGCCGAATAGGGCTTGGGGTCGGCTCGCACTGCCCCGATGAACCACAAGAAGACGTTGCTGACCGGGACGCTGAGGTTACGCTGTCTCCGCAGCTCAGGCTTAACGACATGATGGGAAGAAGATCGTTTACGTGTCCGATCTATGAGGGTCAGACAGCGGTCGACGGCTGCCCGCTTTCTAGAACGGTGTCGGGATGTGCCGCAGCGGCAGGCCGGGCTCGGTATAGCCGCCTGGCCGCTGGCGTTTGGGCAGCGTGATGTCCCGGGGAGCGAGGGGCTTGTAGGGGACCTGGCTGAGCAGGTGGCTGATGATGTTGAGGCGGCCACGTTTCTTGTCGTCGGTGTGCGCGATGTACCAGGGCGCCCACGCGGTGTCGGTGGCGGCGAACATCGCGTCCCTGGCTCGGGAGTAGTCATACCAGCGGCTGTAGGACTTCAGGTCCAGGTCCGAGAGCTTCCAGATCTTCCGCGGGTCGTGGATGCGGCTCTCCAGCCGCCGGGTCTGCTCGTCGGCGCTGACCTCGAGCCAGTACTTCAGCAGCAGGATCCCGTCATCGGCCATCGCCTTCTCGACGCCAGGGACGAGCTCGAGGAACCGTTCGGTCTCCTGCGGCGCGCAAAAGCCCATCACCGGCTCGACGCCGGCCCGGTTGTACCAGCTGCGGTCGAAGATCACGACCTCGCCGGCCGCCGGGAAGTGGGCGAGGTACCGCTGGATGTACATCTGCGACTTCTCCCGCTCGGTGGGAGCGGGCAGGGCGACGACCCGGAACACCCGCGGGCTCACCCGCTCGGTGATCCGCTTGATCGTGCCGCCCTTCCCGGCGGTGTCCCGGCCCTCGAACACGATGCAGACCTTGGCCCCGGACGCCTTGACCCACTCCTGCATGGCCACCAGATCGCCGTGCAGGACTCTCATCTCCCGCTCGTACTCCTTGCGCTTCATCTTCGGTGGCGGGCCGGCCCCGGCCCCCTGCTGGGCTACGGACGGCGGCGCCTGGACGTCCGCGTCGTGCTGCTTCTGCCTGTCCTTCTTCTTGCCCATCTCGTTTACCTCCAATGGGTGCGGTGATGTGCGTGCGACGTCCGCGGGGCGGCGTATGCCGGCGGGTAACCTCCGCAGGACGGGAGGACCGGCGGGAGCCCGGCTGTGGTCATCGGGCCGGCGCTGCGGCGCGCTTGGCCCGGATTGTCCGGCGTGCGATCCACTTGCCGGCCTCCCAGCCGAGGAGCAGCGCGACGGCGGCCAGAAGCGCGAGGCCCCACTGCCCGCCGGTCAGCCGGGCGGTGCCGAGCAGTCGCTGCATGAAGTCCGCCTGGGTGATGAGGAACGCCCCGGCGACCTCAGCCAGCGCGATCACGTTCATCCTCGAGCTGTTGAAGATGTCTGTGTCGAAGGCCGTATCGGTCTCGCTGCGGGCCTCGAAGGCGGCGACCACCAGCATCAGGCAGAAGGCGACCAGGCCCATGGACTGGCCGGTCTTGAGGCTGCCGTAGTGGTTCTTCCCGGTCGCGATCAGCGCCAGGTTGGCGACCGCGATGAACAGCCCGACCAGGCCGCAGGTGATCATCACGCCTTTGGTCAGGACCGAGTCCCCGCGCGGGCGAGGCCGGCGGTCCATCAAGCCGGGGGTCTGCTTGTCGAAGCCGAGCGCGACGCCGAACGGGGCGTTGACGAGGAAGTTGATCCACAGGATCTGCGCCGGCGTGAATGGCTGGCCGGCGGCGATGTTGAGCAGGGTCGCGCCGAGGAAGGTCAGCACGAACGCGACGAGTTCGAGCAGGACGAAGCGGATGTACTTGCTGAGGTTGTCGTACAGTTTGCGGCCCTGCTCGACCGCGTAGACGATCGTCGCGAAGTTGTCGTCGGACAGGATCATCCGGCCGGCGTTCTTCGCGACCTCGGTGCCGCTGCCCATGGCCACGCCGATGTCGGCTGCCTTGATGGCGGGCGCGTCGTTGACGCCGTCGCCGGTCATCGCGACGACGTCGCCTTTCTTCTTGAGCGTCTCGGCGAGCAGCACCTTATGCTCGGGCGCGACCCGGCCGACCACGCCGATGTGGTCGATCCGGTCCAGCCGCTCGGCCTCCGGCAGCGCCGCGAACTCGGCACCGAGGATCGCCTCCCCGGGGATGTTGAGCTGCCCGGCGATCGCGGCGCCGGTGACCACGTCATCGCCGGTCACCATCCGCACCCGGATGTGCGCCTGCTGCGCATCGGCGACCGCGGCCTTCGACTCCTCGCGCGGCGGATCGACCATCCCGACGAGGCTGGTCATCTCCAGGTCCTGGACGAAGGCGAGCAGATCACCGCCAGGGTCGAAACTGGCCGCATCCAGATCGCGGAAGGCGGCGGCCATGACCCGCAGGCCCGCCTCTTCCATCCGCGTGACGTTCTGCTCGGCGCGCTGCTTGAGCGCGTCGTCCCAGGGGACGCTGGTGCCGCCCGACAGCGCGGTCGCCGCGCGGGCTATCACCGCCGGCGCCGCACCCTTGACGAAGCAGCGCACGATATCGTGCCCCGACCCGTCCTTGGCCTGGTTGAAGGTGGCCATCAGCTTGTAGGAGGGGTCAAACGGCAACGTGGCCAGGCGGGGCAGCTGCTCGCGCGTCGCGTCGATGTACACCCCCGCCTTGTGCGCCAGCACGAGCAGCGCGCCCTCGGTCGGATCGCCGACGACCTTGCCGCCGACGAGCTTGGCGTCGCTCGCCACGACGTAGGGCAAGATCGCGGCGTCGATGGTGTCGGTCTTGCCGGCCGGGTGGCTGATCTTCCCCTCCAGGCCGTAGCCGGTGCCCGTGATCGCATACCGGTCGGTCGGGTCGACGACCTCGACCGCCGTCATCTGGTTCATCGTCAGCGTCCCGGTCTTGTCCGAGTTGATCGCCGAGGTGAACCCGAGCGTTTCGACCGACGGCAGGTCCTTGACGATCGCCTTTTCCTTCGCCAGCTCGACGCTGCCCAGCGACAAGACGACCTGGACCACCATCGGCAGGGCCAGCGGGATCGCCGCGATCGCGAGCGCGACCGCGGTGTCGAACAGCGTCGTCCATGATTGCCCGCGGCTCAGGCCGAGCGCGAACATCACGATCATCGTCAGTCCCGCAGCGCCGACGATCCACAGCGTCAGCGTATTCATCTGTTTCGTGAGGGGCGTCTCCTCCTTCGCCGTCGCCGAGAGCATGTGCGCGATCTTCCCGACCTGTGTGCCGCTGCCCGTCCCGGTGACGATCACCACCCCGCTCCCGTGCGTGACCGGGGTGTGCATGAACGCCATGTTCGACTGCTCGCCGGGCCCGATCTCACCGGCGGACAGCGTTGCGGCGTCCTTCGCCGCCGGGACGCTCTCGCCCGTCAGCGCCGACTCGTCGATCTGCAGCGCGCTTGAGCTAACAATCCGCCCGTCCGCCGGCACTTCGTCCCCCGCCGCAATCAGCACGACGTCGCCGGCTACCAGCTGCTCGGCCCCGATCTCGGCCTCCGCGCCGTCGCGCCGCACGCGCGCTGTCGCCTTCATCATCGACTGGAGCGCGTTCATCGCGCTCTCGGCCTTGCCCTCCTGGCGCAGCCCGACCAGGGCGTTGAAGAGCGTGATCACCAACAGCACGATGGCCGTGCTCCACTCCTTGATCACCAGCGAGACGATCGCCGCCCCGACCAGGATGAGCTGCATGTAGCTCGAATACTCGGCGAGGAAACGGCGCACCGCCGACGGCGGCTCCTCCACCGGGAGCGCGTTCGGGCCATCACGCCTGAGCCTGTCCGTGGCCTCACCAGCAGAAAGACCCGAGTCAGGGACAACCGCGAGCCTGCCCGCGACGTCCGCCGGGTCGAGCGCATACCAGCGCTCGCCCTCAGGCGCTGAACGCTCGCGAATTTCCTCCACCGTAACCATCACAACACCTTTCCGCAGACTGCAGCCACGCTAGCCTGCCACGCCCGGATCATCACGTCGGTCCGTTTTGCCACTGCCGTGCCGAGCACACATGGGTGTCCCAGCACTGGATGACTCCTGTTTTAATGACTCCAGAACCACCCCCGCGGTCTCGCCCTCCCGCAAAGTCCGGGTCAGGCGCAGATCATCTCCCTGGCGTTCCACGCCGAGCCCCTGCTCGCCCAGCGGGACCGTCCGCTCGCCCACCGGGTTGAGCGTCAGCTCCATCCCGCCGGCGGAGAAGACTGCGCCGTCGTCGGAGAGTTGCAGCTTGTGCGGGCGCGGCCGTAGTCGAACCGCGGCTTGATCTCCATCACGAACCGCATGCTGCCGCGCACGGTCCGCAGCAGCCGCACCAGCTGGTGCCGGTCCGTGGGAGTTCCCCCAGCCACCGGCATGAAGTTCGGTGACCTCACCCACCCCGTCCGGGGTCATGAACCGAGTGATCAGCATGGCGGTGTCGGGGAAATACAGCTGCCGGCTCACGTAGTCACTGGTGTCCGGGGCGACCCGGAGATACCCGCCCCGGTCGGCATCCAGCAGCGACGCGAGCACGCTGGGCGAGTGGCTCCAGCGCTGCGCCCCAAGACCGGCCTGACGCGGGCCAGGCTCCCCGTACCACGCGATCGTTCCACCACCGTAAGACGCGATCGTTCCACCACCGTAAGACGCGATCGTTCCACCACCGTAAGAGAGGTGCGGGACGGGCATGACGCGGCCTCACCCGCTACGGGTATTGCCAGAGCGGGGTGCCGCCGTCATTATCACATTGGGCTTCCCATGCGCTGTGCAGGCTGTTGCGCGGGAAGGGAGTTGACGTCGTGAATATGTTCCTGGAGCGGCTCGCCGGTGTCGCGGCCCGAAGGCACTGGGTTTTCATCATCGCCTGGGTGATCATCCTCGGCGGGCTGCTCGCCGCCAAGAACGCGTTCGGCGGCGAGTACGTCAACAATTACAACGTGTCGGGCAGCGACTCCGCGAACGGGCTGAACGTGCTGAACAGCACGTTCCCGCAGCAGGGCGGGTACGGCGGGCAGATCGTGTTTCACGCCAAGAGCGGGAAGGTCTCGGCGCAGCAGTCGGCGGTCAACCAGTCCGTCAGCAACGTCTCCAAGCTGCCGGACGTGATCAAGGCGGTCAGCCCGTTCGCCTCGTCCAATACCGGCACCGTGTCCAAGGACGGCACGATCGCGTACGCCAGCGTCAGCTGGAACGTGAACCCGGACTCGCTGGACACCTCCTACCTAGACAAGCTGAACAACGCGGTGGCACCGGCCACGAAAGTCGGCCTGCAGGTCGCATACGGAGCAGGCGCGGGGGAGATCGGCCAGAAGACCAGCGACACCAAGTCCGAGATCATCGGGCTGGCCTGCGCGCTGGTACTGCTGCTGCTCATGTTCTGGTCGCTGGTCGCGGCCGCGATCCCGCTGGTGTCGGCGATCTTCAGCGTGCTGTCCGGGCTCGCGCTGCTCGCGCTGCTGGCGCGGGTGGTCACGGTCCCGACCACCGGTCCCACGATCGCCACGCTGCTCGGGCTCGGCGTGGCGGTGGACTACGGGCTGTTCATGGTGGCCCGGCACCGGGAGCAGGTGGATTCCGGGATGGGCGTCCTGTCCTCGGTGCGGCGGGCCGCGGGCACCTCCGGGGCTGCCATCGTCGTGGCGGGCAGCACGGTCGCGGTCTCCGTGCTGGCCCTGTACATCTCCGGACTGGCTTTCATCGGCGCACTCGGCCTGGCCGCGGCGCTGGTCGTGGTGGTCACCATGATCTCCGCGCTGACCCTGGTGCCTGCCCTTATGGGACTGGCCCGGGAGAATGTGCGAGCCCTGACGGCGCGGGTCCGGGCCCACAAGGAGGGGCTGACCGCGCAAGAGCAGGCCGCGGAAACCGCGGCGGCCACGCAGGAGCAGCACGAGCGCAGCGCGTTCGCCCGGTGGGGGCGGATGGTGACCGCGCATCCCTGGCCGTGGGGGGTGGCCAGCGTCGCGGTGCTGGTCGTGCTGGCCATCCCGCTGTTCCACATCACGCTGGGCCAGCCGGACAACGGGACGAACCCCACGTCGCAGAGCAACCGGCAAGCCTACGACCTGATCACCCAGGGCTTCGGGGTCGGCGTGAACGGCCCGCTGACCGTCGTGGTCAAGCTGCCGAACCAATCGAGCTCCGCGAACAGCTCGCTGCTGTCCGGCATGCAGTCGGACATCTCCAAGACCGCCGGCGTCGCGTCGGTCACCCCGGCGACCATCAACTCGGCCGGCACCACCGCGGTGTTCAATGTCATCCCCACCACCCGGCCGCAGGCACAGCAGACCACCGCCCTGGTGAACACGCTGCGCGACACGGTGCTGCCCAAGGAGCACGCGACCAGCTACGTCACCGGGACCACCGCCGGGGCCGTCGACTTCACCAGCCAGACCACCAGCCGGCTGCCGTGGCTGATCCTGGCCGTGGTCGCGATCTCATTCCTGCTGCTGACCACGGCGTTCCGGTCGGTGGTGATCGCGACCAAGGCCGCGATCCTCAACATCTTGTCCATCGGCGCGGCCTACGGCGTGATCGTGGCGATCTTCGAGTGGGGCTGGGCGAAGAGCGTGATCGGGCTGCAATCCACCCTGCCGATCCCGGCGTACGTGCCGATGCTGGTGTTCTGCATCGTGTTCGGCCTTTCGATGGACTATGAGGTGTTCCTGCTGTCCCGGGTGCACGAGGCCTGGCTCGCCACCAGAGATGCGCACCGCGCCGTCGCGATCGGGATCGGCGCGACCGCCCGGGTCATCACGACCGCGGCCCTCATCATGATCGTCGTGTTCACCAGCTTCGTGATCAACCCCAATCCGACCGTGAAGATGCTCGCCATCGGGATGGCGTTCGCGGTGCTCATCGACGCGTCACTAGTCCGGATGTGCCTGGTGCCCTCGATCATGTCGCTGCTCGGCGCCCGCGCCTGGTGGCTGCCGCGCTGGCTGGAGCCGGTGGTGCCGAACATCCAGCTCGAGGGAAGCGTGCCCGAGCCGGCAGAGCAGCAGCGCATCGCCCGGTAGACACGCCGCTCCCCGAGCGCCGTGGCTCCGCGCTCGATGACCAAGTCTGACTGGTGGTCGGCGATGTGCACGAGCTGCGCTCCGCTGATGCGCTGCGATAGCTTGAGCTGCTGACCATGCGCGCTCCTCTGGAGCTGCCTTTTTCGCGCCGACCGTCTCCGATGTGGAGGCAAGCGCGCAATGGTATGAGCGGGTCTTCGGGATGACCCGGCTGCCGGTCGCGTTCCCCCATCATGGCGGGGAGAAGGGCGGCTATGCCGTGGTCTTGCTGGAGCCGCGTTCGGGTATCGTGCTCGGGTTGCATCACCATGACGGCAACCCTGGCCAGTCCTTCGATGAGAGCCGGACGGGCCTGGACCATATGTCGTTCGCGGTCGCTGGCCGCGCCGATCTGGACGCGTGGGCGCGCTGGCTCGATGCCCTCGATGTCGCCAACTCCGGTGTGGTCGACACCGGCGATCCGATGCCGCACTCGGTGGTCGTCTTCCGGGATCCGGACAACATCCAGCTCGAGCTCTTCTACATGGCCGGGTGACAACGAGACCACCAGCATGACCAGGCCGGCCACGCGGAAACTGCGCGCCCATGCCGCCGGGCGGGCGACGCCGTGTATCCCCGCGTGGAGACACGGTGATGAGTGCACTCGCCGCAATCTGGGGGTGCCAGCACCCAGGCTTGGCGGCGGTCCAGCGGCAGCCGAGGGGTGATGATGGACCCGTTGATTGACCCGGGGGAGTATGCGGCGCTTGCCTATTGCACCTATCTGAACCAGGCCTCGCTGGGGCTGATACCTCGCGCCTCGCTGGAGGCGAGCGTCCGGTTCTTGACCGATGTGGCCCAGCATGGCAACCTCCGCCTGTCCGACCAGGCCGAGGCCAGGGTCTTGGACGGGCTGCGGACGGCCGCGGCCGAGCTACTCGGCGCGCCGGTGGCGTCGGTCGCGGTGGTGGGCGGGGCGAGTGAGGGCCTGGGCCAGCTCGCCGCGCTGTTGTCCAGCGCCGGGGGTGAGGTGGTCTTGGTGGCCAGTGACTTCCCCAGCGTGACCTACCCGTGGTTGGCCGCTCGGGACCGCTTGGGCATGCACATCCGCTGGGTTCGCGACAATCCGGCCCGTGACCTCACGCTCTCGCTGGGCGATGCCATCAGCGAACGGACAACGGTCGTGTGCGTCAGCGCGGTTCAGTTCGCCACCGGCAGCCAGGTCGATGTCGCGGCCCTGGTGGCGCGCGCCCGAGACGCTGGTGCCCGGGTGGTGGTTGACGTGACCCAGATGGCCGGTGCCGCTCCGGTCACGATGACGGGCTGGGGGGTGGACGCGCTGGTCTGCAGCGGCTACAAGTGGCTGTCCGCGCCGGGCGGCGTGGCGCTGCTCGCCATTACCGAGAAACTGGCGGCGGCCACCCCCGTGATCGTTGGCTGGAAAGGCAGCGCCACACCGTTCGACTTCACCCCGCAAGAACTGTCTCTCGCCGCTGACGCCCGCAGGTTCGAGCTGTCGACCATGTCCTACAGCGCCGCCGCGGGCCTGCTCACGTCGATCAAGCTGCTCACCGGCATCGGGCTGACGGCGATCAGCGAGCACGCCAGCGCGCTGGCGGCCGATCTGGCCGAGCAGGCCGGGCCGCTGGGATGGGCGCCTTACCGGGCGCTAGGCGAGCGGGCCGCAAGCGGGCACATCGTCTCGCTTAGCCACCCCGCTGCCGCGGCCGGCCAGGTGCAGGCCGCGCTGGCGAGCCAGCACAACATCCACACCAGCTCCCGCGCCGGCGGCATCCGGGTATCCCTGCACGCCTACAACAGCAGCGACGACATCCGCGCCCTCACCCAGGCGCTCGCCACCGTCGGCCCGCGCTAAACCGCCAGCGAGCTGCCCGCCTAGCCCCTGCGTGATCGCATACCCGGGACGGCCGGGGTGGCCGCACCAGAAGCCGAATCTGCCTTTCTGATGCCGCCGCTCCCACGCGCCTCGCGAAAAGAGGGGCATTACCGCTGGTCAGCGAGGCGGGCTGAACAAGATCGGCTCCCGTTCGCTCCCAAAACCGGCAAGCGGGCCAGGATGGGCAACCAAAATTAGTCACGAAATAGCGCTGCTACCTGCAGCTTCGTGGTCGGGGTGGCCGGATTTGAACCGGCGGCCTCTTCGTCCCGAACGAAGCGCGCTGCCAAGCTGCGCCACACCCCGCCGACCGCTCGATAACTCTAGCCGATCGCAGGAACCAGCGTGAGCAGCGTTACCTCCGGGCGGCAGCAGAACCGGGCCGGTGCCCACGGCGAGGTGCCGAGGCCGGCTGAGACGTTCAGCCAGGCCTTCCGCCTCGCGCCGCTGCCAGCCGGGGGATGCCGGTGCAGCCCGCTGGCACGGGCCCGGTCGATTCCACAGTTGGTCACCAGCGTGCCGATTCCCGGCAGGCGGAGCTGCCCGCCGTGAGTATGGCCCGCTAGCAGCAGGTCGTAGCCGTCGGCCACGAAATTGTCCAGCATGGCGGGCTCGGGGGAGTGCATCACGCCGAGCCGCAGGTCGGCTGCCGGGTCGGTCGGCCCGGCGATCTTGTCGTAGCGGTCAAGGTCGACGTGCGAGTCGTGTACGCCGCCCACTTCGATGTCGGCCTGGCCGACCTTGAGCCGGCCGCGCCGGTTGTTCGCGTCCAGCCAGCCGGCCGCGGTCATGGCCGCGCCCAGGTCAGCCCAGGGCAGGTCCGGCGGCCCCTGGTCGCGATCGAGGGCGCTCGTCCGCCAGAGATAGCGCAGCGGGTTCTTTGCCCTCGGCGCGAACAAGTCGTTCGAGCCGTAGACGAACACGCCGGGCCGGTCCAGCAGCGGCCCGAGCGCCTCGAGGAACGGGCCGACGGCCTCGCGATGGGCGATCGTGTCGCCGGTGTTGACCACGAGGTCGGGCTCAAGGGCGTCCAGCGACCTGATAAATGAGAGCAGCCTGTGCCGTCCGGGAGTCAGGTGGGCATCGGAGAGGTGCAGGAGTCGCAGCGGCTCCGCGCCGGGCGGAAGCACTGGGACGGCACAGCGCCGCACGGCGAACCAGTTGCGCTCAATCACCGAGGCGTAGCCGAGCGTGGCGGCGCCCGCCACTGCGGCGGTCCCGACGACAGTTCGTGATCGCATCTCAATATGGTGCCATGCCGCGGCCACTGGTCGGCCAGGGCGGGGCCGGCCGCCCCGCCGGGCCGCCCCGGATGCCGGATGCGGCCCAGGTGGCGGCACGATGGGCGCATGACTGGACTGAAGGATCGGCTCCGCGGCGACCTGACCGCGGCGATGAAGGCCCGTGATGAGGTGCGCACCAGGACCCTCCGGATGGCGCTCACCTCGATCGCCAACGAGGAAGTGGCGGGGAAGGCAGCCCGCGACCTTGACGATGACGAGGTGCTCCGGCTTGTCTCAAGGGAGGCCAAGCGCCGTCGTGAGGCAGCCGACGCGTTCGACGCCGCGGGCAGGCCGGGCCAGGCAGCATCCGAGCGGGCCGAGGAAGAGGTACTGGCCGGCTACCTTCCTGCCCAGCTCGGCGACGCCGAACTCAGCGCCATCGTCGCCCGGGTCATCGCCGAGACCGGAGCCTCGGGCATGGCGGCGATGGGCCCGGTGATGAAGGCGGTCACGCCGCAGGTCGCAGGCCACGCCGAAGGCGGCAGGGTAGCGGCAGCAGTCCGCCAGCAGCTAGCCGGCTCGTCCTGATCACCTGGCCGGGAACTAGCGGGCCGATCCATGGCGCTCAGTGCCCCGGTTTCTTGTGCCCCGGCTTCGCCGGGGCTTTCGTCGGCGGGACCGGGACGCCAGCGCCCCGGCCACGCTTGGGCGGGGCTGGCGACTTCGGCGCTGGCGACTTGGGCGGCGCTGGCGACTTGGGCGGCGCTGGCGGCTTTGGTGACGCGAACCCGTTGCCGAGCTGGAAGAACGGGCTGCTCCCTGATACGCCGACGAACGGCACCGGCGCTCCGAGGGCGGCGTGCAGGAACGTCATCTGCCAGGTAGCCCCGGGCGCGTTGTCGCCAAACATCTGCCCCGGGCACTGCAGGCTGCCGTCGATCTCGCGGTAGCACGCGTGGGGGTAGCCGAGCATCTGGCCACCCGTGGTCGGGTCGATCGGATTGAAGACTGACACATAGCCGGCCAGCCGCGGCGTGTAGCCGGCGAAGGCCGCGTAAAAGCCGCTGTTGGCGGTGCCGGTCTTGGCTGCAGCGGGCCGGTTAATGCCACGGTTGCTCGCCGTGCCGCTGGTCAGGACGCCCTGCAGGATGAAGTTGGCCGCATCCGCTACCGCGCTGGACAGGACCCGGTGGCAGCCCGCGGATTCCACCGGCAGCGTGCTGCCCGTCGCGGTCACGACCCTGGCGATCGCGATCGGCTTGCAGTAGATGCCTCTGGCCGCGACCGTCGCGTAGGCGGCCGCCATGTTCATCGGCGAGACATTGACCGAGCCCAGCGTGAACGAAGGGTAGTTGTCAGCCGAGTACTGCTGATCTGACCCTCGGTCGGGGCGGAGCAGCGACGTGCCGTCGCCGCGGGTCATCCCGAGGCTGACTGCGGTCTTGACCACGTTGCACAGGCCGACCTTGCGCTCCAGCTCGGCGTAGAAGACGTTGATCGAGCCGGTCGTGCCGTTGTAGAGGGTAAAGGTTCCCTTGCCCGCTCCTTCGGCGTTGCTGACATTAAACGGTCCCGTGGGACCGCCCTTGCAGTTGTCGTAGCCAAACAGCGAACTCGGGGAAACAATGGGCAGGTTGAAGCCGAACGGCGTGCCCTGCTTGAGCGCGGTGAGCAGCGTAAAGAGCTTGGCCGAGGAGCCGGTCTGCACCCCGCCGCTGCCGTCGTACGGCTGGTTCACGGCGTAGTCGACCGTGGTCTGCCCGCGCCCGTTGCCGTAGGGCCGGTCCACGGCGATCGCGCGAATGGCGCCGGTACCCGGCCTGATCAGCACCTCGGTATCGACGTTGCCGCCCGGGTTGTAGGCGGACGAATGCGGCGGCTCGACGAAATCGACCGCGTTCTGCGCCGCCCGCTGGTCCGTCGGGCTCAGCGTCGTGTAGATCTTCAGGCCGCCGGTGCTCTTCAGCGCCGAGTACACGCTCGCGTATCCCGGGTCGGTCCGCATCGCCGCGAGCGCGTAGTCACAGAAAAACGCGGCGCTCCTGGCTGAATTGCTGGTGCAGCCGCTCTGCAGCGTCGAGTAGTGCAAGTGCAGGCCGAGCGGCTCAGCCTGGGCTGAGCGCGAGGCAGCGACCGTGATGTAACCCTGCTGGGCCATCTTCTGCAGGACCTCGTTGCGCCGGTTGAGCGCGTTCTTCGGGTTGGTGACCGGGTTGTAGAAGGTCGGGTACTCCACCATGCCCGCCAGCATGGCGGACTGTGTCAGGGTCAGCTTGGCGGCGGTGGTCCCGAAATAGCGCTGCGCCGCGACCTCGACGCCATAGGCCTGGTTCTCGAAGTAGGCAGCGTTGAGATAGGCGGCGAGCAGCTGATTCTTGGTCATCTCATGCTCGACGATCGCGGCCATCCGCAGTTCGCGGATCTTCCGCTCGGGCGTCTGCGCGCTTGCGTCCGCTACCTGCTGCGCATTGGTGGCGGTCAGGATCAGCGCGTTCTTGACGTACTGCTGCGCGAGGGTGGACCCGCCCTGTACCGCGGTGTTCTGCAGATCGTTCACGATAGCGCGGGCGGTCCCCCTGATGTCGAAAGCCCCATGGTCGTAGAACCTGGCATCCTCGATCGCCACGATCGCGTTCCGCATTACCGGTGCGATCTGGTTAAAGCCGACCGGTACCCGGTCGATGTCATTGGGGTAGTAATAGGCGATCAGGTTGCCATTCGCGTCCAGGATCTCCGAGCGTGACGGCAGCGTGCCGAGGGACGGCACGGCCAGCGTCTGGAACGTCCTTGCCGCATTTCTGGCGGCGACACCGATCGCGCCCACGACGGGAACGAGGACGGCGCCGAGCAGCAGACCGGCCACGGCGGCCATGAGGACGAGGAAGCCAGCCGCGTTAAGGCCGGCGCGGCGCGGCGTTTTCAGCACGCCCATAAGAGTACGCTGGACGCTGGCCGGACCGAACCAGGACATCGAATCCACAGCTGAGAGCGCTAGAACGCAACCGGCAGGCGGTTTCGGGCGCACCGGCCGCCGCCCAAGCGAGACTGCCCGGCCAGGCACCGCGAGAGACGAGTGACTAGTCACATGTGTCCGCATAGCCCATGAGGGCTATCCAGGAAATGGGCCCAACGGGGTCTAGCGCTCCGGGCCCGGCACCCGTAAGTTACTCTTTCGCGACCATCGCTTCGGGGCCCGGCACATGCCAATGGCCCGGGACCGTAACTAAACGCCATCCGGCGTGACGACCCTGTGCGGGCGTGACGATCAGGAGGAGTTGGGCTACATGTGGATCACGGACTGGACAGCGCGTGCCGCGTGCAAGGGCACGGACCCCGATGAGCTCTTCGTTCAGGGGGCGGCGCAGAACCGGGCCAAGCTGATCTGCCGCGGCTGTCCGGTACGGACCGAGTGCCTCGCTGACGCACTCGACAACCGGATCGAGTTCGGAGTCTGGGGCGGCATGACCGAGCGGGAGCGGCGGGCGCTGCTCCGCCGACGCCCGGACGTTACCTGCTGGCGTGACCTGCTGGAGAACGCCCGCAATCAGTACGAGCGCTCCGGCGATGAACTCGTGGCCAGCTGACCCGAGCCTGCCTTAACCGGCTGCTTGACCCTGGTCGGCCCGGAAGCTCTGCCCGATGATCCGCAGCCCGGCCAGATCGTGTACATCGTCAGGCTGAGCAGGCACCTCAGTGATCGGGACAAGCGGGTGCGCTGCCGTGAAGTGTTCCGTCACCCGCCGTTCGGTAGCGGCAAGCTGCATCCGTTCGGCGTGCAGCCGCAAAGCCGCGATCACCAGCGCATGGGTCGGTCGGCGGCCGGGCGTGTGCCCGGCCGTGGCGGAACTGCCAGCTGCTGGCTCACCTGGCGCAGGCCGGCCGCCGGGCTCGGTCCCGGGCTGCTCATCGATGCCCTGCAAAGTCTCGGCCGCGGCGAGGCTGCGGGCGGCGGACAGCCGGGCCGCAGGCGACCTATGCACCCGGTTCAGCATCAGCCCGGCCAGCGGCATCCCGTCCTGCGCCAGCCGTTCCACAAAGTAGGACGCCTCGCGGAGCGCGTCGGGCTCGGGTGCGGCGATCACCAGGAAAGCTGTTCCCGGCGCGCGGAGCAGCTGATAGGTGTAGTCGGCGCGCTCGCGGAATCCACCGAACATGGTGTCGAGCGCGGAGACAAAAGTCTGCACATCCTTGAGTACCTGGCCTCCGAGCACCTTGGTCAGCACCCCGGTCACCACCCCGAAGCCGGCGTTCAGCACCTTCAGGTAGGCCCGGCCGCCCAGTTTCGCCGGCGCCGTGAGCAGCCGGAGCAGCTTGCCGTCCAGGAACCTGCCGAGCCGCTGCGGTGCGTCGAGGAAGTCGAGCGCGGACCGGCTAGGCGGGGTGTCGACGACGATGAGGTCCCATTCGTCGGCCCGCCGGAGCTGGCCGAGTTTCTCCATCGCCATGTATTCCTGGGTGCCGGCGAAGCTTGACGACAGTGACTGGTAGAACGGGTTAGCCAGGATCTGGGCTGCCCGGTCCGGGTCGGCGTGGGCCTCGACGATCTCATCGAAGGTCCGCTTCATGTCGAGCATCATCGCGTGCATGCTGCCGCCCCCGACGTCCCCGTCATGCCCCTCGTCTTGCTGCCCCCGGCCGCCGTGCGGTCTGGCTGCGAACGGAACCGGGCGGGGGGTGTTATCCAGCGAGGTCAGGCCCATGGACTGGGCCAGCCTGCGGGCCGGATCGACGGTGAGCACGACGACGTGCCTGCCACGTTCCGCGGCCCGCAGGCCGATCGCGGCAGCGGCGGTCGTCTTGCCGACGCCGCCGGAGCCGCAGCACACGATGATGCGGTTGCGGGGATCGTCGATCAGCGCCTCGATGTCGAGTCGCCGGGGGGTAGCGTTGCGCATCAGGCGGCTCCCTGGTCCCGCAGCGCGGCCGCAAGCCGGTAAAGCCCGGCCAGGTCCATGCCGTCGCTGATCATCGGCAGCTCGTAAAAAGGCTGGTCAGGCGCCGTCAGCCTGCGGTGCTGTTCTCGCTGCGCCACCACCGTCCTGGCGTGCTCGGTCAGCTCGACGGCCAGGTCGACCGCCATCCTGAAGCTGTCCTCGATACCCGCCGCCTTCAGCCCCAGCGCGAGCTCATGCTCGTCCACCGAGCCGCTCGCCGCGGCGCGGAGCGGCCCGGGCGGCAGCATGACCGGGCGAACCATATTGATCATGATGCCGCCGGCCTGGATCCCGCCGCCTGCCAGGCCGTGCAGCTCATCGATACCGTCCAGGGTCTCCTGGACCGGCATCTCCTCCAGTACGGTGACAAAGTGCACGGCAGTCTCCGGTGACCGGATCACCTTCAGCACCGTGTCCGCGTGGCCACGGATCGGTCCCACCCTGGCCAGGCCGGATACCTCCGACGCCACGTTGAGAAACCGGCCGATCCGGCCGGTTGGCGGCGCGTCCATGACAACGGCGTCGTACACCCGGCGGCCTGATTCTGTCCGCCGTACGGCTTCCGCCGCCTTGCCGGTCAGCAGCACGTCGCGCAGGCCGGGAGCGATCGTCGTGGCGAAGTCGATGACGCCGAGCCGGGTCAGCGCCCGGCCCGCGTGCCGCAGGTTGTAGAACATCTCCAGGTACTCAAGGAGCGCGGACTCGGGGTCGGCGACCAGCGCGTACACGTCGCCGCCTGGCTGGGTCGAGGTCGGGGGCGCCACGGCCACCTTGCGTTCCTCATAGGGCAGCGGCGGGCAGTCGAACAGCTGGGCAATCCCCTGCCGGCCCTCCATCTCCATGAGCAGCACCCGCTTGCCGCCCGAGGCAAGCGCGAGAGCCAGCGCACCCGCCACGGTCGTCTTGCCCGTTCCTCCCTTGCCGGTGACGACGTGCAGCCGCACGCCTTCCCAGTCGGTATCCCTTGTGCTCACCCCTTGGAGGCTATCCGTGGTTGTCACCTGGTGGTCCGCTGCCTCGCCGGACGCGGGGGTCGCGCTGCGGCGGGATGTCACTAGGCTGGTGTTATTAGCTCAAGGCATGGCCGGAAGAAGAGGTGTCGGCCGATGGAAGCTCTACTGGTCATCCTGATTATCCTTGTCGTGGGCGGGCTCGTAGCTGTTGGCCGCTCGTTCCGCGTCGTGCAGCAGTACGAGCAGGGGATAGTTTTCAGGTTCGGAAAGGTCCTGGCTGGGCCGCGCGGCGCCGGGCTGACGATGATAAGGCCCTGGGGCGATCGCATGCAGAAGGTCAATATGCAGATCGTTGCCATGGCAGTACCGGCCCAGGAAGGCATCACCCGGGATAACGTCAGCGTCCGGGTGGACGCGGTGGTCTACTTCCGGGTGGTGGATCCGATCAAGGCCACTATCAACGTGCAGAATTACCTATTCGCCATTTCCCAGCAGGCGCAGACGTCACTCCGGTCGATTATCGGCCAGTCTGAGATGGATCAGCTGCTTGCCGAGCGGGACACCGTCAACAGGGAGCTCCGCCGGATCATCGACGAGCCGACCGAGGGACCCTGGGGCATCCGGGTGGAGCGGGTAGAGATCAAGGATGTCTCGCTGCCCGAGGGCATGAAGCGGTCTATGTCCAGGCAGGCGGAGGCCGAGCGGGAGCGGCGGGCCAGGATCATCACCGCCGACGGTGAATACCAGGCGTCCAAGCGGCTGGCCGCAGCCGCCAACGTGATGGCGCGTGACCCCGCCGCGCTCCAGCTGCGGCTCCTGCAGACCGTTGTCGAGGTGGCAGGCGAGCGGAACAGCACCCTGGTCATGCCGGTTCCGGTCGAGCTGCTCAGGTTCTTCGACAAATTCACCCCCGCTACGCCGGGCGGCCCTGAGGCGTCGCCGTCGCTCGCCGATTTCGGTGACGCCGAGGTGGCCAAGGCCGAAGCGGAGATCGCCGAATCCCCGCTTGAGATACCCGACGTCCCGGACATCCCGGAGCTGCCGGAGGATCTGGCGCCTGGCAAGAGCCTCGGGACCAGCAAGCTGGGCGCCTCCGGCCAGGAGGCCATCGCAGCGCCCGATGGCGGTGCTCTCGGGAACGGCGCCGCCCTTGCCGGGACCGAGCAGGCCGTCGGGACCGAGCGGACCACCGGGAATAAGCAGGCCACCGGCGACAGGGGGGTCACCGGGAGTAGGCGCGCCGCCGGGAACGAGGGCGCAGCCGGGGAACCCGGCGCATAGCCCCCGACCAGACCGGGGTCGCCGTGCTCAGGCCGGGCGACGCTGGCCTGGGCAGGCCCGGCTAGGGTTTCGTCATGCAAAAGTGGGAGTACGCTACCGTGCCGCTGCTGGTGCACGCGACCAAGCAGATCCTGGACAACTGGGGCGACGACGGCTGGGAGCTGGTGGCCGTGGTGCCCGGGCCCAATCCCGAGCAGCTCGTCGCCTACCTGAAGCGGGCCAAACCATGAGTCCTGACGCGGGCCAGGCCAGGAGTTCTGAAGCGGGCAGCCATGAGCCCTGAAGCGGGCGGGGCCACTGGCCCAGAAGCGGGCCGGGCCATGAGCGCGGGCGGTCCGGCGGAGCAATCCGGGCAATCGCCGGAAGCCAGGCTCAGCGCCCTCGGCCTGACGCTGCCTGCCGTTTCGAGGCCGCTTGCGGCCTATGTTCCCGCCGTCCGCAGTGGTTCTTATGTATACACCTCCGGTCAGCTGCCGATGGCGGACGGACAGCTGCTGGCGACCGGCAAGGTCGGGGCGGACGTCGGCGTGGCCGAGGCCTGCGCGCTCGCCCGGACCTGCGCGCTGAACGCGCTCGCCGCCGTCGTGTCCGTGACCGGCGGGCTCTCGGCCGTCCTGCGGATCGTGAAGGTGACGGGCTTCGTGGCGAGCGAACCTAGCTTCACCGAGCAGGCTCAGGTCGTCAACGGCGCGAGCGAGCTGCTGCTCGAGGTGTTCGGCGACGCGGGCAGGCACGCGCGCAGCGCCGTGGGGATGGCCGTCCTGCCGAGGGACTCGCCTGTGGAGATCGAGTTGATCGCCGAGGTCAGAGATTGATCCGCCGGGCACGCCCGGCTGATGAGGAGTACTGGTGGTGGATGCCAGGATCCGGCTGAACGGGAAGTTCGCGGAACGGGGCCGCGAGGTCCTGGCGGGCCGGCAGCCGCCTGTCGCCGCGCGCAACGCGGCGACCGTGATGCTGCTGCGGCCAGCCCGGGCGGCTCCGGCCGCGGGCATCGAGGTCTACATGCTGCGCCGGAAACCCAGCATGGCGTTCGCCCCCGGCAGCTTCGCCTTTCCCGGCGGGTCAGTCGATGACCGGGACGCCGACAGCGAGGTCGCCTGGGCGGGTCCTGACATCGCGGACTGGGGCCGGATTCTTGACGCGCCGCCCGAGCTGGCCCGCGCCCTTGTCTGCGCGGCTGTCAGGGAGACCTTCGAGGAGTCCGGGGTGCTGCTGGCCGGCCCGTCCGCCGACTCGGTGGTGGCCGACACCGCGAGCGGGGAGCTGGAGGCAGACCGGGGCGCCCTGCTCGACCGCTCCCTCTCGCTGGCCGCGATGCTCGGCAGGCGCCGCCTCGTGCTCCGGTCCGACCTGCTCAGGCCCTGGTCACGGTGGATCACGCCGATCATGGAGAAACGCAGGTACGACACGAGGTTCTTCGCCGCGGCACTGCCATGGCCGCAGCAGCCAAGGGATGTCGGCGGCGAGGCTGCAGCGGTGGCCTGGCTGCGCCCGGCTGACGCGATCGCCGCGGCGCGCAGCAGCGAGATCGTGCTCTGGCCGCCCACCGCGGTCACCCTGGCGGAACTCCGGGCCTGCGCGACCTTGACCGAGGCGATGGCGGCGCCGCGCGACCTCAGCCCGGTGCAGCCCGGGGTCGTCTCGGCTGACGGCGCCGTCTGGCTGACGCTGCCTCCGGGCCGGGAGTACCCGCTGTGAGCGGCCAGGACGCGGACGGCACGCGGTCGTCACGGGCCGGGATCGACGGTTCAGGCACGCCGCGGGCGCGCTGCGTGCTGGCCCCCAATGCGTCCCCGATGACGCTGGACGGCACCAACACCTGGATCATCGCCGAGCCAGGTTCGGCGGCTGCGATCGTGGTGGATCCGGGCCCGGCTCACGAGGGTCACCTGCGCCGGGTGCTGGCGAGCGCCGCGCGGGCCGGACAGCGGATCGCCCGGATCGTGCTCACCCACGGCCACTCAGACCATTCGGCGGGCGCCCGGCGGCTCGCCCAGCTGACCGGCGCCGATGTGCTGGCCGCGGATCCGGCTCACCAGCTTGGCCCCGGTGAGCTCCGTCCCGGCACCACGATCGGGGGCGCCGGATGCGAGCTGCGGGTGATCGTCACGCCCGGGCACACGCCCGATTCGGTCTGCCTGCTGATCGAGGCGGATGGCGCCCTGCTGACCGGCGACACGGTACTCGGCCGCGGTACGACCGTGATCGCCCACGACGGCAGCCTCCGCGATTACCTGCGCTCGCTGGACCAGCTAAGGGCGATCGCGGACGCCGCGCGCCTGCGGGCGCTACTGCCCGGGCACGGGCCGCTGCTGGCGGACCCGGCCGGGACTCTGGACTATTACATCACGCACCGCGCGGAGCGGCTCGCCGAGATCGAGGCCGCCCTCACTGCCGGAGATCGGACGGTGGGCGAGATCGCGGCGCGGGTATACGCGGACGTGGACCGGGCGTTGTGGAGATTTGCCCACTGGTCGATCCGGGCCCAGCTGGCGTACCTGGCTGACCGGGGCGGGCTGCCGCCGGGGACGAGCTACTGAGCGGGGCGGCGTCCCGATCAGCTAACCTGGCCCGCTTGCGCAGCCGCTCCAGGTCCACCAGCAGGACTGACTTGGCTGCGAGCTGGATCCAGCCCCGGCCGACGAAATCGGCGAGCGCCTTGTTGACCGTCTCCCTGGAAGCCCCGACAAGCTGGGCGAGTTCCTCCTGGGTCAGGTCGTGATTGACCTGCAGACCCTCCGGGCGCTGCACGCCGAACCTGTCGGCCAGGTCAAGCAGGGCCTTGGCGACCCGGCCGGGCACGTCGGTGAAGACCAGGTCCGTCATGACGTCGTTGGTGCGGCGCAGCCGCTGCGCGAGAGCGCGCAGCAGGTGCAGGGCCATGTCCGGACGGCCGGTCAGCCATGCGCGCAGGGCCTGATGATCAAGCGCGGCAAGCCGGGCGTCGGTCAGCGCGGTCGCGGCCTGGGTCCGCGCGCGCGGGTCGAACAGCGACAGCTCGCCGAACATCTCGCCCGGCCCGAGGACGCTCAGCAGGTTCTCCCTGCCATCGGCGGCCGTTCTGGTCAGCTTGATCTTGCCGTCCAGCACGATGTACAGCTTGTCGCCGCTCTCGCCCTCGCTGAACAGCCGCTCGCCACGCGCGATCTCGACGCTGCGCATCTCGGCCCGGAGCGCGCTCGCTCCGTCCGCATCCAGCGCCCCGAACAGCGGCGTCCGGCCGAGCACGTCGTCAACGTGGTCCACGGACCCTCCTCGCGTCCAGCTACTACTTAGTGTGGCCCATCGGTCACCTTGCCGCTACTAGGCTAATGTCGGGCTTCGCCCAGGTAGGTCCGTGCGCCCGCGCTGTCACCGCCCGCCGGCGGCGACAGCCCGGCTACGCCGCGTCGGCGTGTGCTCAATGACCTGCGCTGCTGGCCAGCCGTGCCCTGCAGGCCGCGATCTCTGCCTCGGCTGCCGCCCGATCCGCCCACCGGGCCGTCTCGACTTCCTTGCCGGGCTCAAGCGCCTTATAAACCTGAAAGAAATGCTCGATCTCCAGCCGGTCGAACTCGGAGACATCGGTGATATCGGTCAGGTGCGCCACCCGCGGGTCTGTCGCCGGCACGCACAGCACCTTGTCGTCCAGTCCCTTCTCGTCCCGCATCCGGAACATCCCGATCGCCCGGCACCGGATCAGGCAGCCGGGAAACGTCGGCTCCTCCAGCAGCACCAGCGCGTCAAGCGGGTCACCGTCGTCGGCAAGCGTGTGTTCGATAAAGCCGTAATCAGCTGGGTAGCGGGTCGCGGTGAAAAGCATCCGGTCCAGCCTGATCCGGCCCGAATCATGATCCATCTCGTATTTGTTGCGCTGTCCCTTCGGGATCTCGATGATCACTTCGAACTCCACGATGCCGCCCCTTCGTCGCGTAGATGATTGACTCCGTTGCCTGAGTGTCTACCCGGTCCGGACCTAGCGCCCCTACCGGGACCAAGCATCTCCCGGACGGAGGCTGATCGGTGAGCCGGCTCGCGCGCGCGGCGTGGCTAACCGTCGCCCTGCTCAGCCTTTTCACGATCGGCGCCGGTGCCGCGGTCGCGCACCTGCTGCCCGGCCGGCTGGCGCTGTGGCGGCTGCCTACGGTGGCGCCGCGCCCGCTGGCCGCGGGTGCCCAGGTGCTCAGCCCGGCGGCCAGCCCGCCTCCCGGGGCGCCTGCCGCCGTCCCGGCTGGCAGCGCCGCGACGCCCGCCGGGGTGGCCGCGGCGCTGGCTGCCGGTCTCCGGTCGGCCGCGCTCGGCCCTGACAGGGGGGCTGCCGTTACCGACCTGTCGACCGGCAAGGTGCTTTTCTCGCAGGCTGGCTCCGCGCTGTTCGCGCCCGCCTCGACCGCCAAGCTGGCCGTCGCCGTGGCGGCTCTCGACGCGCTCGGCCCGGGCGCCCGCCTGCAGACCAGCGTCGTCGCCGTCCGCACGCCGTCCGCCATCGTGCTGGTCGGCGGCGGTGACCCGACCCTGGCCGCCGGTCCGCCGCCCGCCGCTGACTACCCGCAGCCGGCGACGCTCGCCTCGCTCGCCGCAGCCACGGCAGCAAGGCTGCGGGCTGCCCATGTCCGGCAGGTGCGGCTCGGCTATGACATTTCGCTGTACACCGGGCCCGGGATGGCACCAGGCTGGAAGCCCGCCTATGTCAGCACCGGCAATGTCACCCCCATCCAGGCGCTCGAGGTGGATCAGGGCAGGCTGACCCCCGGCGGAGCGCCGGAGGACGCCGACGACCCGCAGAACTTCCGGCCGCGGACGCTGACTCCCGCCGCCGATGCGGCACGCGCGTTCGCCGGCTTCCTGGCCCGCGATGGGATCCGGGTGGCCGGCCCGGTCAGCCAGGCGGTGGCTACGCCGGGCAGCCGCGCCCTGGCCAAGGTCAGCTCGCCGCCTGTGGCCGAGATGGTGCAGTGGATGCTGATGGAAAGCAACAACGTGATAGCGGAGAACCTGGCCAGGCAGGTGGCCATCGCCACCGGGGCGCAGGCATCGTTCAGCGGGGCGGCGGCCGCGGAGCTGAAGGTGCTGCGACAGGCGGGCGTCGCAGGCGGCATCAGCCTGGTGGACGGCAGCGGCCTGTCCCCGGAGGACCAGATCGCCCCGGACGCGCTAGTCAAGATCATCCGGCTCGCGGCTGCTGGCAGCCCGCAGCTGCGCCCCGCTATCACCGGCCTGCCAGTAGCCGGCTTCGCCGGTACGCTCGCGCCAGGCGGAAGTGTCTTCGGGCCCACCGGGAACGCCGGGCTTGGCGTCGTACGGGCCAAGACGGGCAACCTGTCCACCGTCGCCGCGCTGGCCGGCCTCGTCTACGCCAGCGACGGCCAGCTCCTCGGCTTCGCGTTTATGGCCGACCGGCTGCCCGCCAAGGGACTGGCAGCGGCGGGTGCGGACATGGCGAGCCTTGCCACGGCGCTGGCGGGGTGCGGGTGCCACTAAGTCCCCCCCAGGCGGCCGGCCAACGTACGGTGGTGGGGTGAGCAGCTCGCAGATGATTGACTGGGATGTCGCTACCGCTACCGGGGTCCGCTGGGCGCGCCCGGGGCCCGAGGTCACGATGAGCGAGGCCAGGAAGGTGGTTGCGGAGCTCCGTCAGATCGCGGCTGCCGTCGCCGAGCCAGTCGCAGCCGTCACCGGGCTCGACAACGCTTATAACGTCGGCCTGGTCGCGGTCGTGGACCGGCCCGGGTGGATCCGGGCCAATGTCGACGGGTTCCGGGTAGTGCTCGACCCGCTGGTCGCCCACATGCGGGAGACCGGCACCGCCCCGCCGGCCGGCTCGGTGATCGGGGCCGTAGGGTCCAGGGTCACCGGCATGCAGGCGGGTCTGATCCTCGCCTATCTGGCGGGACGGGTGCTCGGCCAGTACGAGTTGTTCCTGCCGCCGAATCCCGATGCCCCGGTGTCCGATGCGCCAGCCGGACGGCTGACCCTGGTGGCGCCCAACATCGTGATGGTGGAGCGCGAGCTCGGGGTCGACCCGCACGACTTCAGGCGGTGGGTCTGCCTGCACGAGGAGACGCACCGCACCCAGTTCACCGCCGTGCCCTGGCTGCGGCCGTACGTGCAGCAGCAGATGACCGAGTTCCTGCTCGCCTCGGACCTCGACCCTGCCTCGATCCTCGACCGGCTCCGCAGCGCCGCGGACGCGGTGGCGGGAGCAGTCCGCAAGGGCGGCGGCGAGAGCCTGATCGAAGCCATCCAGAGCCCGCGCCAGCGCGCGATCCTGGACCGGCTCACCGCCGTGATGACCCTGGTCGAGGGCCACGGCGACTACGTGATGGACGCGGTCGGCCCCGCCGTGGTGCCGTCGGTGGCCGAGATCAGGTCCAGGTTCACCGCCCGGCGGAGCACGGCGGGACGGGTGGAGCAGGCGATCCGCCGGATCCTGGGCATCGACCTGAAGATGAAGCAATACGAGCAGGGCTCGGTTTTCGTCAAGACCATCGTCGAGCAGGCCGGCATGGCAACCTTCAACAAGGTATGGATCTCCCCGGAAACCCTGCCGACCAAGACCGAGATCACCAGCCCGCAGACCTGGCTCGACCGGGTGGGCGGCAACGGCACCGCCGGCGCCTGACCGGTCATGGGCCCCCATCCCGCGGTCGCGGCGGTCCGCCTCGCCGTCCGCCGCGCGCTGGCCGGCCTGACCGGCGGCGAGCTGGTCCTCGCCGCCTGCTCCGGTGGCGCCGACTCGCTGGCGCTGGCGGCCGCGGTCGCCTTCGAGGCGCCCAGGCTCGGGCTGCGAGCCGGCGGCGTGACCGTGGACCATGGGCTCCAGCCGGGCTCGGCCGGCCAGGCGCTCACCGTGACGCGGGCGCTCGCCGCCATGGGGCTCGGCCCGGTGCTCAGCGCTGCCGCCGTCGTCACGCAAGCGGGCCAGCCGGGATACCCGGGGCCGGAGGCTGCTGCGCGGGCCGCCAGGTACGCGGCGCTGGAGGAGGCCGCCGACTCCTCGGGCGCGAACGCGGTCTTGCTCGGCCATACCCGTGATGATCAGGCGGAAGGCGTGCTGCTCGGGCTGGCCCGCGGCTCCGGCGCCCGCTCGCTGGCCGGGATGGCGGCGCGCAACGGCCGTTACCTCCGGCCGCTGCTGTCCGTCAGCCGCGCGCAGACCAGGGACGCCTGCGCAGCGCTCGGCCTGGCGCCATGGGAAGACCCGCACAACAGCGATCCCGCCTATGCCCGGGCCAGGGTCCGTCACCAGCTGATCCCGGCGCTGGAAGCGGCCCTCGGCCCAGGGATCTCGCAAGCTCTCGCCCGAACGGCCCGGGCGCTGCGGGCCGATGCGGACCTGCTCGACTCGCTGGCCAAGACCGAAGCGAAACGGCTAACCGGCGCGGACTCAGCGCTTGCGATTGATCCCGTTGCGGCGCTGCCGGAGGCGATCAGGACCCGGGTGCTCAGGCTCGCCGCCGTCGCCGCCGGGTGCCCGCCCGGCGCGCTGACCGCCCGGCACATCGCCGGGCTCGACGACCTGGTCACCGGCTGGCACGGCCAGCGCTGGACAGACCTGCCCGGTGGCATCCGCGGCCAGCGCAGCTGTGGCAAGCTGACGTTCAGCGTCGCTGCCGGGCCCGGTCCAGGGCCGCAAGCCTGGCTGGACGGGGCGACGGCGGACGCCGGGATCGGCCAGCACGGGAAGGACGCGGGTGGACGCGACTGACATGGGCGCTGATCTCGAGGAAGTGCTGATCAGCCCCGAGCTCCTGCAGCAGCGCGTCGCGCAGCTCGCCGCCCGGATCGATCAGGATTACGCTGGCTGCGAACTGCTGCTGGTCGGCGTGCTGAAGGGCGCGGTCATGATCATGGCCGACCTGGCACGCGCCATGCGGCTGCCTGTTCAGATGGACTGGATGGCGGTCTCGTCCTACGGGTCAGGCACGAGATCCTCCGGCGTGGTGCGGATTCTCAAGGACCTTGATTCCGACATCACCGGCCGCCACGTGCTGCTCGTCGAGGACATCGTTGATTCTGGCCTGACGCTTTCCTGGCTGGTCCACAACCTGCAGTCGCGCGAGCCGGCCTCGCTGCGGGTGTGCGTGCTGCTGCGCAAGCCGACCGCTGCGCAGATGAGCGTCGAGGTGGCTTATACCGGATTTGACATCGACGAGAAGTTCGTCATCGGCTACGGCCTTGACTACGCAGAGCAATACCGGAACCTGCCGTTTATCGGCACGCTTGCCCCACATGTCTACGGCGGGAACACAATCCGCGATGAAACACGTTCAGCTGGGTAGAGGGCTGTCGGGGGCCCGTTGAGGCGCTTGGCGGTGCTCTTGCGTGCCAGCTGTGACTTCAGCGGTGTAACGTCGATTGTTCCCGTGTTTCGGGCAGGCTTAGAAGGAAGCCGCGCGTGGGCGCTGGGACGCATGGCAGTCCTGCCGGGGGTCGGCGGGACATGAGGCTCGGCAGGAGGGATCGGCCCCGGACCGCGGGGCCGTTCATCGATGGATCTGAAGCGCTACTTCCGCGGGCCGTTCGTGGCTGTCCTCGTCGTCCTGCTGGTGTTCTTCTTCCTGTACAGGTACGCCAGTTCAGGCACCTCGTACAAGCAGGCAGACACCTATCAGGTGATCAGCCTCATCAACCAGCACAAGGTCAAGTCGGCCCTGCTCATCGACACCGACCAGACGATCCAGATCACGACCAAGAGCGGCCAGTCGCTGCAGGCGTCCTGGGTCGGCAGCCAGGGCACGCAGCTGGCCAACACCCTGCAGGCCGCCTATGCGAAGGGCGACCTGCCGCAGGGCTACAACGTCGAGGTGCCCAAAGGCAGCTCGATCTGGGGTCTGCTCATCAGCTGGCTGCCCTTCCTGCTGCTCATCCTGATCTTCCTGTTCATGCTGAACCAGATGCAGGGCGGCGGCTCCCGGGTGATGAACTTCGGGAAGTCCCGCGCCAAACTGATCACCAAGGACACGCCGAAGACCACGTTCTCCGATGTGGCCGGCGCTGACGAGGCGATCGAGGAACTGCAGGAGATCAAGGAATTCCTGCAGACGCCGGCGAAGTTCCAGGCGATCGGGGCGAAGATCCCGAAGGGCGTCTTGCTGTACGGGCCCCCAGGAACAGGCAAGACCCTGCTGGCCCGGGCGGTCGCCGGCGAGGCCGGGGTGCCGTTCTACTCGATTTCCGGCTCTGACTTCGTGGAGATGTTCGTCGGTGTCGGCGCCTCCCGGGTGCGTGACCTGTTCGAGCAGGCCAAGGCCAACGCGCCGGCGATCGTGTTCGTCGATGAGATTGACGCCGTCGGCAGGCATCGCGGCGCGGGCTTCGGCGGCGGCCATGACGAGCGCGAGCAGACCCTGAACCAGCTCCTGGTCGAGCTGGACGGCTTTGACACCAAGGGCGGCGTCATCGTCATCGCGGCCACCAACCGGCCCGACATCCTTGACCCCGCGCTGCTGCGCCCTGGCCGGTTCGACCGCCAGATCGTGGTGGCCCAGCCCGACCTGACCGGCCGCAAGGGAATCCTGCGGGTGCACGCACGGGGCAAGCCATTCGGCCCTGACGTGGATCTCGACATGATCGCGCGCCGTACCCCCGGGTTCACCGGCGCGGACCTGGCCAACGTCATCAACGAGGGCGCGCTGCTCACGGCGCGCGGCAACATGACCCAGATCACGATGGCCTCACTGGAAGAGGCGATCGACCGGGTCACGGCCGGCCCCAAGCGCAAGAGCGTGCTGCTGTCGGAGAAGGAACGGAAGATTATCGCCTACCACGAGGGCGGCCACGCCCTGGTCGGGCACGCGCTGCCGCACGCGGACCCGGTACACAAGATCACCATCATTCCGCGCGGCCGGGCACTCGGCTACACGGCATCGGCGCCGACCGAGGACAAGTTCCTGGTCAGCCGCGCCGAGATGATGGACCAGCTCGCGATGCTGCTCGGCGGCCGGACCGCGGAGGAACTCGTCTTCCACGAGCCGACGACCGGCGCCGCGAACGACATCGAGAAGGCAAGCTCGATCGCGCGCGGCATGATCACCGAGTACGGGATGAGCGAGCGGCTCGGGGCGCGCAAGTTCGGCACCGGGGACGGCGAGCCGTTCCTCGGCCGGGAGATGTCGCATGCGAGGGACTACTCGGAGGAGATCGCGTCGACGATCGACGAGGAGGTCCGCCGCCTGATCGAGTCCTCGCACGACGAGGCATGGGACATCCTGGTCCAGTACCGGGATGTGCTCGACAACCTCGTGTTGCAGCTGATGGAGCACGAGACGCTGTCCAGGGACCAGGTCCTGGCGATCTTCTCGCCGGTGCGCAAGCGTCCCTCCCGCGGCTCCTACACCGGCTATGGCAAGCGGCTGCCGTCCGACCGTCCCCCGGTGCTGACCGCCAAGGAGATGGCCCTCACGGCAGCGGCGGACCCCAAGGACCTGCCCGCCGCGGGCAACGGGCAGGCGCTTGGCGCGGCTCCGGACGGCTCGCAGACGGCTGGCCCATCCGGGCAGGCCAGCTCGATCAGGCCGATAGGCTCCAGCGGCCCGATCGGGCCGCAGCCCGGACCTGGCCCGGGTACTCCGCCGCGCGGGCCCGACGAGTCCCCGTACGGCGGGGATAGGTGAGCCCGCAGGTCGATCTGGGGCGGATCGAGCGCGCCGTCCACGAGATCCTGCTGGCCGTCGGCGAGGATCCGGACCGGGACGGGCTGCGGGAAACCCCGGCGCGGGTGGCCCGGGCCTACGCGGAGCAGCTCTCCGGGCTGCGAATGCGGCCCGAGGACGTGCTCACGACGGTCTTTGACGCGGATCATGACGAGATGGTCCTGGTCCGCGACATCGAGCTCTACTCCACCTGCGAGCACCACCTCACCCCGTTCTTCGGCTTCGCGCACGTCGGGTACATACCAAATGAGAAGGGCCAGATCACCGGGCTGTCCAAGCTCGCCAGGCTGGTCGATCTGTTCGCCAGGCGGCCGCAGGTGCAGGAACGGATGACCAGCCAGATCGCCGAGGCGCTCATGCACGTACTGGAGCCGCGCGGCGTTATCGTGGTTGTCGAGGCGGAGCATCTGTGCATGAGCATGCGAGGCGTCAGGAAACCCGGCGCCAAGACGGTGACATCCGCGGTCCGCGGATCCTTCCGCGACTCCGACCGCACCCGCGCCGAGGCGATGAGCCTGCTCGTCGGCCGGCGCTAGGACTGTTCGGCCTGCCCGGGGGGCGGTCAGTTGATCCAGACCAGGAACCTGAAGAGGACCTGACGGCCAATGGACACCTGCGTTGCCTTACCGCCCCGGACAGCCCGCCAGGCATGCCGCGTTCGGCGAGTTTGGCCCCGCTGCGGGGCGTCGATGGCTACGCTGAACCCCCGTGAGCCGGGTCTTAACCTACATGTCTGAGATGACCAACCAGAGCGCGGCGGGCGCGGCGGGGCTTGTTTCCGGCGACGAGGACCGGCGCACCGGCTTGCCTGCCGCGCGGCCGCCCGACCGCAGGCAGCAGCGCCGCTGGGTGCCGGTCGTGGCGGGCTGGTTCACCCTGCTGATCGGCCTGGCCGACATCATCGTCGGCTTCCGGACCGGCGTCCTGTACCGGCATGTCAATCACCCGCTGCACCGGCTGTCCGAGATCGCACCTGGCACGCTGTCCAATCTGACCCGCACGGCCGACGTCATCATCGGGCTGCTGCTCCTCATGCTTTCGCACGGGCTGCGCAGGCGAAAGCGCCGGGCCTGGCAGGCGGCTGTCCTGCTGCTCGCCTCAAGCGTGGTCATCCACCTGATGCACCCCCATGTCGGCGCGATCATCGTGACCGCGGCGCTGCTCGTGGTCTTGTGCCTGTACCGCCGCGAGTTCTACGCGATCGGCGATCCGCTCACCCGGTGGCGGGCGCTGGGGACGCTCATCGGACTGCTGGTGGCGGACATCGCCATCGGCCTCGCGTACCTCGCGGTCACCCGCGGGCTGGCCCAGGATTACACGCTCATCCAGCGGGTTCAGGCCGTGATCTTCCACCTGGCCGGCTTCTCCGGTCCGGTTGCCTTCACGTCGGAGACCCGCGGCGACCTTTTCGGCTTCCTGACCAGCGGCCTGGGGCTCTTCACGCTGGTCTTCGCCGGTTACCTGTTCCTGCGACCGGCCAGGCCGGTTGACCGCCACGCGGCGCGGGATACCACCCAGGTCAGGGATCTGCTGACCAAGTACGGGGACCGGGACTCGCTCGGTTACTTCGCGCTCCGCGATGACAAGAGGATCATCTGGTCGGCCACCGGCAAGTCCTGCATCGGTTACCGGGTGCTGTCCGGCGTGATGCTGGCCAGTGGCGACCCCATCGGGGACGCGGAGGCCTGGCCAGGGGCGATTCACGCGTTCCTCGACGAGGCCGCGCGGCACGCCTGGGTCCCTGCGGTGATCGGCTGCGGCGAACTCGGCGCGGAGATCTGGTGCCGCGAAGGCGGGCTGACCGCCCTTGAGCTGGGCGACGAGGCGGTCGTCGAGATCGCGGACTTCTCGCTGAAGGGCCGGTCGATGCGGAACGTCCGGCAGATGTGCAGCAGGGTCGAGCGGCACGGTTACTGCGCGCAGGTGCGCAGGATCGGGGATATCCCTGCGGCGGAGATCCGCCGGATGATCAGGCAGGCGGATTCCTGGCGGGGCAGCCCGACGGAGCGTGGCTTCTCCATGGCACTCGGCCGGGTCGGCGGCCGCGGCGACGACCGCTGCGTCGTCGCGACGGCCACCGAGGACGGCGTGCTCCGGGCGATCCTGCACTATGTGCCCTGGGGATCGGATGGCCTCTCGCTGGATCTCATGCGGCGCGACCGGGCGGCTCAGCCTGGCCTGAACGACTTCCTGATCGTGGAGACCATCAAGCACGCCGACGACCTCGGGGTGAAGCGGATCTCGCTGAACTTCGCGGTATTCCGCGCCGCGCTTGAGCGGGGAGAGCGGATCGGCGCCGGCCCGGTGCTGCGCGCCTGGCGCCGGGTCCTGCTGTTCGCCTCCAGGTGGTTCCAGATCGAATCGCTGTACAAGTTCAACGCCAAGTTCAGCCCGCAATGGGTGCCGAGGTTCCTGGTCTACCCCAGCACCGGGGATTTGCCGCGGATCAGCCTGGCCGCGATGGAGGCGGAGGCATTCCTGGTCTGGCCGAAGGTCGGCTTGCGCAGGGTGGCGCGGAAGCTCGGGCTCGGCGCGGTGGCGCGGCGGCTGCGTCGCACCGAGCACGGCCCCAGCGCGGCGAGCTAGCCCGGCCGCGCGGTACGAACCGCGGATCCGCCAGGCTGCGGCCAGGGCGCGGGGCGCGGCACTCGCTGACGCACTGCGGCGCAGATCGTAGATTGGCCCCTATGGTTGGCGACAAGCGGGCCGGGAAGGCGCCCCGATATCAAGCAGGCGCGCGGTCGCCTGTTGGCCTGCCGGAGGCCGGCCGGTGCCTGGTCATGGGCGTCGTCAATGTCACCCCGGACTCGTTCTCCGACGGCGGCGCCTGGTTCGAGGAGGGCGCCGCCATCTCCCATGGCCTCGACCTCGTCGCCCAGGGCGCGGACATCGTCGATGTCGGCGGTGAGTCAACCCGCCCGGGCGCGCCCAGGATCGACGCCGACGAGGAACTGCGCAGGGTCGGCCCGGTCGTCAGCGCGCTAGTCCAGGCGGGCGTTCCGGTCAGTGTCGACACGATGCGGGCCGAGGTGGCCGAGGCCGCCCTCGCAGCGGGCGCGCGGCTGGTGAACGACGTCAGCGGCGGGCTAGCGGACCCGCAGATGCAACGCCTGGTGGCCGGCGCTGGGGTGCCTTATGTCGTGATGCACTGGCGGGGGCACAGCCGCCAGATGCAGGACAGGGCGGTCTACGGGGACGTGCTGCGCGAGGTGCGCGACGAACTGCGGCAGCGCGTGGACGCGGTGGTCGCGCAGGGGGTCGACCCGGCGATGATCGTCGTTGACCCTGGTCTCGGGTTTGCCAAGCTGCCCGAGCATAACTGGGCATTGCTGACCGGGCTCAGCGAGATCGCGCGGCTCGGCGGCGCCGGATCGCCCTTCCCGGTGCTTATCGGGGCATCCAGGAAGCGCTTCCTCGGCAGGCTGCTGGCCGCTGCCGATGGCGAGCCTCGGCCGTTTGCTGGCTGTGACGATGCCACGGTCGCCATCTCGGCGCTGGCGGCGACCGCCGGTGCGTGGTGCGTGCGGGTGCACACGGTGCCGGGCAACGCCGATGCGGTGCGCGTCGCAGCCGGGTGGCGCGCCGCCACCGAGAGGGCAGGTGTGCGCGGATGAACCTGGACCGGATCTCGCTGGTCGGCCTGCGCGTCTTCGGTCGGCACGGGGTGCTGCCGCAGGAGCGCCTTGACGGCCAGGAATTTCTTATCGACGTAGCGCTCGGCGTGGACACGACTGCCGCCGCGGCCGCCGATGAGCTGTCCCTCACGGTCGACTACAGTCAGCTGGCGGACCGCCTTGCCGCGATAGCTTCCGGCGAGCCGGTGGCACTGATCGAGACCCTGGCCGCCCGCCTCGCGGCAGCCTGCCTGGCCGATCCCGGCGTGCAGGAAGTTGACGTTACGGTGCATAAGCCGCATGCGCCGGTCGGCCAGCCGCTCCGGGACATTAGCGTGGCAATTCACCGGCGCCGCGGATGAGCGCGGCGCCCGGGCCGGCGGCTGGCCCGCGCCGCGTGGTACTGGCGCTTGGCAGCAATCTCGGCGAGCGGCTGGCACACCTGCAGGACGGACTCGAGGTCCTTGGCGCCGCACCCGGGCTTGGCCCCCTTGCGGTCTCGCCCGTCTACGAGACCGTCCCGGTCGGCGGCCCGCCTCAAGGCGACTACCTGAACGCGGTGGTCATCGCCGAGACATTGCTGCCGGCCCGGGCGATCCTCAGGCGCGCACAGCGGGCTGAGGCAGCCCTGCACAGGGTCCGGGCAGGCCGATGGGGTCCGCGGACCCTTGACGTGGATGTCATCGTCTACGGCGCGGAGACCAGCGATGACCCGGAGCTGACGCTGCCGCATCCCAGGGCGCACGAGCGTGCCTTCGTCCTTGCTCCGTGGCATGACCTGGAGCCCGACGCGCAGATTCCCGGGCGAGGCAGGATCGCGGACCTGCTGGCTAAGGTCGGCTGCGCCGGGCTCCGCCGGTTGCCTGACGCCAGATTGCGGCCGCCTGCCAGCGGCCAGGAGAGCTGATCCGCCGATGAAGCCGACCCGGACCTGGACGCTGGCTGCGATTGTCATCGGCTGCACGCTGGCCGCGTGGCTGGTCGTGCGCGCCACCTTCGCCTCGCTGCCCCCGCTGCCGTGGACCTCGGTGCCTACCCTGCTGCTGCTCGCGGTGGCGGAAGCCCTGAGCGGGCGGAACGTGCGGGCGAGGATACTCGGCCGGGGGGGAGCCAAGCCCATGCCGCCGATAGCCATGGCGCGGATGGCGGTGCTGGCGAAGGCAAGCTCGGTCGCGGCCGCTATCGTGGCTGGCCTCGCGGCTGGCTTCGTTGCCTACGTCGGTGGCTCGCTGGAGAAGACGGTGCCCCGCGGCGACGCTTACTCGGCCGGTGCCACTCTCGCTTCCGCTATCGTCCTCGGCGCCGCCGCACTGTACCTTGAGCATTGCTGCCGCACCCCCGAGCCGCCTGACGAGGAGAAGGACGGCACGCAGCCCGGCACGCAGAACGGTGTGCGATAGGCTGCCTCCGCTGAGGGCCTGCGCACCCGTGGCCGGCTGGCGCCGCAGGCTCGCCGTGCAGCCGTGGCCTGCCTGGATCGGCCGTTGCACGCGTGATCGGCGGCCCGCGGGACCTGGTGAATCCGCGCATCAGTACGGTGTTTCGTACCGAACCTCGGATCCACTCGGCTGGATCGGCCGGTGATCCAGCGCGGATATGCTGACCGCGACCGTCCGGTACCCGGCGAGGACTGGAACGACATGGACGATGACCAACTGAGCGGCCAGGCCAGGCCCGGGCCGCCGGATCCGGGCCGGCGGCATCCGGCGCAGCTTCAGGTCGGCGTGGTGGGCGCAGGGCGGGTCGGAACCGTGCTCGCGGTGGCGCTCAGCCGGGCCGGGCACCGGGTGGTGGCCGCGTCTGCCGTATCTGACGCATCGATCAGGAGGTTCGAGAAGAACCTGCCAGACACGCCGATACGCCAGCCAGCCGAGGTGGTCGCCGAGGCCGATCTGGTGCTGCTAACCGTGCCCGACGACGTGCTGCCCGGTCTGGTCGCCGGGCTCGCGTCGACCGGGGCCGGGCTGGCGGGCCGCCTGCTCGCGCATGCCAGTGGCCGGCATGGGCTGGCTGTGCTCGAGCCCGCAACCCGCCAGGGTGCGATGCCGCTGGCATTGCACCCGGTGATGACCTTCCCTGGGCGTCCGGATGACGTGGACAGGCTGGTCGGGATCTGCTTCGGCGTGACGGCCCCCGACGCGCTCCGGCCGGTCGCGGAGGCGCTCGTCGTCGAGATGGGCGGCGAGCCGGTGTTCATCAGCGAAGAACTCCGTGACCTCTACCACGCTGCCCTGTCGGGCGGCGCCAACCACCTGGTGACGCTGGTCGTGCAGGCCGGTGAACTGCTGAAGCAGGCGGGAGTGCCGGAGCCTGGCCGGATGCTCGGCCCGCTGCTGTCGGCGGCGCTCGACAACGCTCTGCGGCTCAGCGATGCCGCCCTGACCGGGCCGGTCGCGCGTGGTGATGGCGAGACGGTCGCCAGTCACATCGGGGCGCTCCGGGCGGCAGCGCCCGAGGTGCTGCCCGCCTATCTCGCGATGGCCAGGCTCACCGCTGAACGGGCGCTCGCCGCCGGCATCCTCGCGCCTCCCGATGCGCAGCGGCTGCTGGGCGTGCTCGCCGGGACCGGCCTATGACTCCCGTTCTGGCCACCACCAGTGCCGCGCTCGCGGATGCCCGCGATACGCTGCCGCAGCCCGTAGTGCTGGTCCCGACGATGGGCGCGCTGCACGCCGGCCACCGCGTGCTGCTGCGCCGGGCGCGCGAGCTCTCGATGCCCAATGGCAGCCTGCTGGTGTCCATCTTCGTCAACCCGCTGCAGTTCGGGCCGGGCGAGGACTTCGATCATTACCCGCGCACCCTGGAGCAGGACCTCGCCACCTGCGCCGCGGAAGGCGCCGCCGTCGTGTTCGCGCCGGACCAGGCGCAGATGTACCCGGCCGAGCAGATGATCAAGGTTGATCCCGGAACGATGGGGCAGGTACTAGAAGGCAGCTCCAGGCCTGGCTTCTTCACCGGGGTGCTGACCGTGGTGCTGAAACTCTTCCAGCTGACAGCTCCGGACGTCGCGGTGTTCGGCGCGAAGGACGCCCAGCAGCTCGCCCTGGTGCGGCGCATGACGGCCGACCTTAACCTGGGCGTGCAGATAGCCGAGGCGCCCATTGTGCGCGAAGCCGACGGCCTCGCCTCCTCCAGCAGGAACGCATACCTGTCGGTCCGCGAGCGAGCGACTGCGCTCGCCCTGTCGCGGGCGATGAGCGCCGGCCGCCTGGCGGCGTCCGACGGGCCCTCCGCTGCGCGGTCCGCCGCGCGTTCGGTGCTTGCCGAGGCCGCCACGGCACAGCCGCCGCTGGCTCTTGACTACCTGGCACTCGTCGCCCCGGATACGTTCGCTGAAATAACGGACGGCACAGCCGGCCCGGCGCTGCTGCTGGTCGCGGCGAAGGTGGGGACTACCAGGCTGATCGACAATACTGCGCTGGTACTAGGGAGCCCGAGCTGATGGCCAGGGCAGCTGGCGGCGCACTTGCCCGGCCGTCGGCGGCCGCATCGCAGGGTCACGCGGGAGAGCAATGCTGCTGACGATCGACGTGGGGAACACCAACACCGTGCTGGGCGTGTTCGAAGGCGACGAGGTGGTCGAGCACTGGCGGATCGCCACCGACCCGGTCCGGACGGCAGACGAGCTCGCGGTCATCCTGCAGGGACTGCTCGCCCAGAGCACCCTGTTCAAGGACACTGACATCACCGGCATTTCGCTGTGCTCGACGGTGCCGTCCGTGCTGCATGAGATGCGGGAGATGTTCCAGCGGTATTACGGACAGGTGCCCGCCGTCATCGTCGAACCAGGCGTGAAGACGGGCGTCCCGATCAGGATGGACAACCCCAAGGAAGTCGGCAGCGACCGGATCATGAACGCTCTCGCGGCGGTGCACCTGTACGGTGGTCCGGCGATCGTAGTGGATTTCGGTACCTCGACCAATTTCGACGCGGTCAGCGAGCGGGGAGAGTTCGTCGGCGGGGCACTGGCGCCTGGCATCGAGATCTCGGTGGACGCGCTGTCCCGCAGGGCGGCGCAGCTGCTCAAGGTGGAGCTGACCAGGCCGGTTCACGTGATCGGCAAGAACACCGTCGAGGCGCTGCAGTCCGGGATCGTGTTCGGGTTCGCCGGCCAGGTTGAGGGAATCGCCAAGCGGATGTCCAGGGAGCTCTCGCCCGGCGACCCGGACGCGGTGACGATCATCGCTACCGGCGGCCTGGCGCCGCTGGTCATCGATGAGGTCGCCATCATCGACGGTTTCGAGCCCTGGCTGACGCTGATCGGCCTGCGGCTGGTCTACGAACGCAACATCACGCCTTCCTGATCTCGGATAGCCAGCTCGCCACCGACAACCGGCGTGCAGGCGCCAGGTAGGCGCCGGTAACCTCTGGCAGATGACCGACGATGAGCAGAGCCGGGGATCAGCTGGCCGCGGATCAGCTGGCCGCGGATCAGCTGGCCGCGGATCAGCCCGGCCGGGCGGCACCGTGCCCGAGCAGACGCACGTACGGGTCGCCAAGCTGGAGCGGATGCGGGCGGCCGGCCTCGATCCCTATCCGGTCGGCTTTGCACGCACCGCGACGATCGGGGAGGTGCGGGCACGCCATCCCGAGCTGGCGCCAGACACCTCGACCGGCGAGCGGGTCGGGATCGCCGGGCGGGTGATGCTCTACCGCAATGGCGGGAAGCTCTGCTTCGCGACGATCAGGGACGGTACCGGCGACATCCAGGTCATGATCTCGCTGGAGCGGGTCGGCCCCGACGCGCTCGCCGCCTGGAAGCAGGACGTTGACCTAGGTGATCACATCGGCGTGCAGGGCGAAGTGATCACCTCACGCAGCGGCGAGCTGTCGGTGCTGGCCGATTCCTTTGTGATCACCGCCAAATCGCTACGGCCGCTTCCGGACAAGCGGGCAGGCCTGGCCGATGCGGAAGCGCGGGTCCGGCAGCGGTATGTGGAGCTGATCATCAGCCCGGCGGCGCGGCAGATGGCTCACCTGCGGTCCCTCGTCACCAGGGCGCTGCGCGAGGAACTGCACACCCGCGGCTTCCTCGAGGCCGAAACACCGGTGCTCCAGGTGCTGCACGGCGGTGCCAACGCCCGCCCGTTCGTTACCCGGAGCAATGCCTACGACATTGACCTGTACCTGCGGATCGCGCTGGAGCTCTACCTGAAGCGCCTGGTGGTCGGCGGCATCGAGAAGGTCTACGAGATCGGCCGGATCTTCAGGAACGAGGGTGCCGACGCCACGCACAACCCAGAGTTCACCATGCTCGAGCTCTATGAGGCCTATGGCGACTACACCACCATGGCCACGCTGACCAGAGAGCTGATCCAGGGCGCGGCACGGGCCGCGCTCGGCGGCACCGTGGTGCGCAGGCCGGACGGATCCGAGCACGATATCGGCGGCACCTGGCCGATGAAGACCGTGCATGACGCGGTCTCCGATGCGCTGGGCGAGCAAGTGACACCGGACACGAGCGAGGAGAGGCTGCGCAAGCTGGCCGCCGGGGCCGCGATCGAGCTCGACCCGGGCTGGGGCCGCGGCGAGGTGCTGCTGGAGATGTACGAGCACCTCGTCGAGGCGCGGACCGTCGAGCCGGTCTTCTTCTGTGACTTCCCTGTCGAAGTCGCCCCGCTGACCAGGGCGCACCGGAATGATCCCAGGCTCGCGGAAAAGTGGGACCTGGTCGCATTCGGGACCGAGATCGGGACCGCGTACTCCGAGCTGGTGGATCCGGTGGAGCAGCGCGCCCGGCTCACCGCGCAGTCGCTGCGTGCTGCAGGCGGCGACCCGGAGGCGATGCAGCTGGACGAGGACTTCCTGCGCGCGCTTGAGTACGGCATGCCGCCAACGGGCGGGATGGGGATGGGAATCGACCGCGTCCTGATCATGCTGACCGGCGCCAGCATCAGGGAAACGATCCTGTTCCCGCTCGTCCGGCCGGAGTAAGGCCAGCGGAGTAAGGCCAGCCCGGTGCCGCGCTCAGCCGGTGGGGTACCGGCCGAGCGCGACGGCCAGGTCAGGCGACGATCCGTACCGCTCCGACGTACGCGTTCCAGAAGACCTGCTGGACCTGGACCGGCTGGCCGTAGGTCGGCGCGTCGATCATCATGCCGTCGCCTACGTACATCCCGACGTGACCGATGTCGGGGAAGAAGAACACCAGGTCGCCCGGCTCCAGCTGGCTCCGCGAGATGTGCTCGCCCTCGTTCCACTGGTCGCCGGTGTAGTGATCCAGGCTGATGCCGACATGGGCGTAGGCCCACATCACCAGGCCAGAGCAGTCAAACTCGTTCGGCCCCGCGGCGCCCCAGATGTAGGGATCGCCCTGCCTGGTCAGCGCCCACCGCAGTGCCTGCACGCCGATGGAGTTGCCGCCCGGCACGTTGATGGCCGGGTATTTGCCGGTCTGCCGGAATTGGGCGAATGCCTGCTTATACGCCGCGCTGTTCAGCACGTTCTCTTTGGCCTGGATCGCCGCGACCGTGCCGCTCATCGCCGCCGTGAGCTTCTCGGCCTGAACCGTCTCCTGGGCAGCGGCCAGCTGGGCGCGCTGCGCTGCCGCCTCAGCGGCGGCGAGCAGGTTCACCTTGGTGCCGTTTTCCTGCTGGAGCTGCAGCATGATCGAGGCGCGGTCCAGGAATGCCTGCGGATTGCTGCTTTGGAGAAGCTCAAGCGATGGGTCGACGCCGCCGGTGAGGTAACCCTCGGCCGCTATCTGGCCGACGGCAAGCCTGCCTGCGGCGAGCTGAATCTCGTCGCGCAGGGCGGTCTGGTGAGCGATCTTCGCCTCGGACCGCGCTTCGGTCAGCTGGATCTTGAGCCCGTCGTACTGCTCGCCGAGGCTGTCGATCTGGTTCGAAAGCTTCGCTGCCTCGGCAAGGAGGGTGCTCATGCTCGGGGGCGAGCCTGCCGTGCTCGCGGCTCCAATCCCGCTCGGCAATGCCACGCCCACAAGCACCGCAGCGCTCGCCATGATGGCCGTGCGCCCCCATGCGCGGCGGGATGTCGCGCGGACAGCCGCGCGGAGACGAGTCCCCCGTGAACCTGTCTTGCTGTGCCTGCCCGATGGCAAGCGCTCCACGTGGAGTCTCCTCTCCTAGGCCGCCTACCGGGTTAGCTGACGGGTTCGGGCCGGAGCAGCCCTACGGCAGGCCCTGGTCCCGTGGAGCAGACCAGGACCCGCCGATTCACCCCGGGGAAGGTTGGTTCCCCGGCTTCCCGGATCGCGTTTCGGCTGGCCGGGAACTCGGCGGGTCGTGCCGTCCGTCCCCGGATTCGGAGGCGGTCGACGACTGGGTTAACAGCGCTGGACATTAATGGAGCGACAGCTTGCCGCGAACCCGAACGGCGAAATTTTTACTTTTCGGCCGGGCGCAGGCCCACGATTGGACCAACGCGTCCGCGTCCATGCTGACCATGCTCCACCGGCGCGGCTCTTCGGCAGCTTAACTTGGAGTTTTCGCAGGTCACGCCGCGTGTCTCGACGCAAAGCAAGCGCATGTGATCTGCGCGTGATGTGCATGAATAGCCAGCAGGGCCGAGACTGCGACGCAATACGTATCAGCCTGGTGACGCTCTGTGGAGAAACGAATTGCCACGCCGCCCTGCCGTTTGCCATGCTGTCCCGAAGCAGAACGACGATGACGCCGAAAGAACCGAAGGTGGGCCCGCGGTGGGTTATACGGTCAGGCCAGCACGCACCGGCGACGTCCGGGCCATCAGGCGCCTGATTGACGCCAATCTCGTGTCCGGCCTGCTGGACAAGCCGACGGTCAAGTTGTACGAGGATATCCAGGAGTTCGTGGTTGCCGTCAGTGCGCCGGTTGGGGACAGTGCGCCGGACGGGGACAGTGCCCCGGAGGGGCACGTGATCGGGTGCGGTGCTTTGCACGTCATGTGGGAGGACCTCGCTGAGATCCGGACGGTCGCCGTGGCTGCGGACTGCCAGCGGCAGGGCATTGGCGGCTTGCTGGTCGGCGCACTGCTGGCTAGGGCGGGCGAACTCGGCGTCCGCCGGGTTTTCGTGCTCACCTTCGCCGTGCGCTTCTTCGGCCGCTTCGGCTTCGGCGAGATTAGCGGAGCCTCCACCGACCCGGACGTCTCCGATCCTGACGTCTTCGCCGAGTTGCTGCGCTCCGTCGACGAGGGTGTCGCCGAGTTTCTCGACCTGGACCGGGTCAAGCCGAACACTCTCGGCAACACCCGGATGCTGCTGCGCCTCTGACTGCTGCTGCAGAGCCTGCACCTTGCCAGGATGCCGCCGCTGAGTGCTGCTGCGCCGCCGAGTGCTGCTGCAGAGCCTGCACCTTGCCAGGATGCCGCCGCTGAGTGCTGCTGCGCCGCCGAGTGCTGCTGCGCCGCTGGCTGGAGTGCTGTGCTTGCGGGCCGATTGCTGTGCTTGCGGGACGATTGCTGTGCTTGCGGGCCGATTGCTGTGCTTGCAGGCCGATTGCTGTGCTTGCGGGCCGGTTGCGGTGCCGCTGGTAGTTGCTGAGCCGCTGGTTGTTGCTGAGCCCCTGGTTGTTGTTGGGCCGCTGGTAGTTGTTGGGCCGCTGGCTCCGCTCGGCCGCTGGTTCTTGCTTCCCTGCGCCTGTTGCCTGGCGGCCGACGGCGGCGCGCTACTTGGCGGCAGCCTTCTTGCTCTTCGGGCCGATGCCGCGAATTTCTCCGACAATCAGCGGCAACTGCTCCAGATTGGTAATCCGGCCGCTGCGGGCGGCCGATAGCCTGCGGGCCAGTTGGCAAGATCAGTCGCCGGGCGAGCTTGCTCATCCTGAGTTGCTTGCGTCGCCCGGGTCCGTTGGGAAGTAATCGGCTCCGTAGCGAACGCGATCGGCTCGCGCCTGAGCATCAGAGGTAATGCAGGTCCGAGTTGGTCACCAGGGCTGGGCATCAAGTTCTGAGCTTGCCGGGTTCACTGGCGGGAGCCACGGAGAGCCAGTCTCGATGCCGAATATACGCGCGGCGAGATCGCCGTAGCGGGCCCAACCGCATCGAAGCCGGATTTGGCGTCAAGCACGGCAACCATCGCGTCCGCGGGTGCGCTGGCGCCAGATAGCAGCCGGTGCTCGAGCGTGACCTCGAGCAGATGGCGCGAGTCCGGGCGGGGAATCGGACGGCCGCCGGATGCCAGCCTGGAGACCTTTGCCAGAGCGGCGGTGATGCGATCTGGTGATGCGATCAGCTGCCTCGAATGCGGGCGTGTAGTGAAGGTGGTCGAATTCTCTTGGATATCTCGGCGGCCGGCATGAAGCGGACCTACCCGCGCAGCTGGTTGGCGTGGCGGGCGGCAACCGCTGCCTGGCGTGCACGCCAAAGATGAGCGTGTCCGCCCGGCGCGGGCGTTTCCTTAAGTCCCTGCGTCCATGCCGGGATGAGTAAATCCCCGGCGCCCGCCGCGGCTGCCCGGCCCGGCCCCATCGCGTGAGGTGCTGCTGGAGTCCTGCTCCAGGCACCGGACTGCCTGGCCTGAATGTGCAGGTCGGCCTGGACCATGCAGTAGGCGTTCGCGCTGGAATTGACGTTTCCTTGGCTCCCGCCTGGGCGGCTGGTCCGGTCCTGTCATGTGCCCTGGCCGGCCCCGGCGCGGTTGCCGGCCTACTTGAGCTCCGGGATCCGGCCGGAGGCCGGGGACCGTCATGGGCCAGAATGCCAATTGAGCACCACCAGCTTTACCCGGGCGGGTGGCCATGGTGCTGCAGGTGGCGGGAAAGCCAAGTCAGCAGTGCGGGGCCGAAAGGAAGCTGGCTGAGCACCGGCCGAAAGGAAGCTGGACGGTCCGGGACCGAAAGGAGGAGCGCGACGTGATCAGGGACTTGAGTGTGCTCACGCCGCCGCTCGTTGTGTGCGTTGCATTCCTCATCGGCGTCGGCGCGTTCCTACGGCGTGAGATGGGCGCCCGCCGCCGGCGGGGCGAGCAGGATGTGTCTGATGATATTTCGCCCAACGGCCCGATTCCGGGTACGGAGGGCAATGAAGCGGCTACGGCACCTGATGATGAGGAAGCGCGTGGCGCTGATTGATGGACGGGTGATCCTAATATGATTACGGAGAGTTACAGGCCTCTTCCGGATTGCTTCCGTGCATCCGCAATGTGGAACTCTCCCACGTCAATGAGCATGGCTTGAATTGTCAAATGCAAGGATCCTAGTATAGGTTTGGCAATCTATAAATGCTTGCTTCAACGGAAGGGCTGGCACTCATGGCTCAGAAGACGGTGGTGACGGTCGTCTGCGACCTTCCCCACGACGACGAGGTCGAGGGCAGGGAGACAGTTGCCTTCTCCTTTGACGGAACCGCGTACGAGATCGATGTGTGCACCTCGCACGCGAAGGAACTGCATGACAGGTTCAGCGAGTACACCGACAACGCGCGCAAGGTAAGCGGGACGGGGCGCCGCCGCCGGGCGCGCTCTGGCCCTGGTCGGGAGCGGAGCGCTGAAATTAGGGCATGGGCAAGGACTCACGGCCATAAGGTCAGCGAGCGCGGCCGTATTCCCGCGACGATCATCGCCGAATACGAGGCCAGCCACTAACCACCGGGCGAGGCCGGGTGGGCGGCGGCGTCGCATACTGGGCGACGGTCGTCGAGCAGCGGTATCGCGACCCCGCCCGGGCGATTGCTCGCAGCCCCGGCCCGGCGGGGAAGTCACCCCGCGCCGTCATTGGGCAAGCACGCCAGCGGCCAGCTGGGCACTTCGGTGCGCGGCTGGCCGCTCGGCGTCCTGTGGGCTGGCCGCTCGGCGTCCTGTGGGCTGGCTGCTCCGCGTTCGCGGCGTTCGCGCAGGGCATGACGCGTTCGCTCCAGGCGTACCTGGGAACATGGTCCTTCTGCCCTAGGTTGGATGGGGTGAACGCCCGGCCTACGGGGAACGTCTTAGGAGTGCGACATTTCGCACCCGAGGCGTCGCCCGGCGCCGGGCTAGCATGCGGAAGGACGGTGGCGTACATCCCAGCGCCTCCCCCGACCGCTCTGTGAGGGAGCGACCAGATGTTCGAAAGATTCACCGACCGGGCGCGCCGGGTCGTGGTCCTGGCTCAAGAAGAAGCCAGGATGCTGAACCACAACTACATCGGCACGGAGCACATCCTGCTCGGTCTGATCCACGAGGGCGAGGGCGTCGCCGCCAAGGCGCTTGAGTCGCTCGGGATCAGCCTGGAGGCGGTGCGCCAGCAGGTCGAGGAGATCATCGGGCAGGGCCAGCAGGCCCCGTCCGGGCACATCCCGTTCACTCCGCGGGCCAAGAAGGTCCTTGAGCTGTCGCTGCGGGAGGCCCTGCAGCTTGGCCACAACTACATCGGCACCGAGCACATCCTGCTCGGCCTGATCCGTGAGGGCGAGGGCGTCGCCGCCCAGGTCCTCGTCCGGCTCGGCGCTGACCTGAACCGGGTCCGCCAGCAGGTGATCCAGCTGCTGCATGGTTACCAGGGCAAGGAGCCCGCAGCGGCGGGCGCGCCGTCGGAGACCGCGCCGTCGACGTCCCTGGTGCTCGACCAGTTCGGCAGGAACCTGACCGCCGCGGCGCGCGAGGGCAAGCTCGATCCCGTCATCGGCCGGGAAAAGGAGATCGAGCGCGTCATGCAGGTGCTCTCCAGGCGCACCAAGAACAACCCGGTGCTGGTGGGCGAGCCAGGCGTGGGCAAGACCGCGGTCGTGGAGGGCCTCGCCCAGAAGATCGTCAAGGGCGAGGTGCCCGAGACCATCAAGGACAAGCAGCTCTACACGCTCGACCTCGGCGCGCTGGTGGCCGGCTCCAGGTACCGCGGCGACTTCGAGGAGCGGCTGAAAAAGGTCCTGAAGGAGATCCGCACCCGCGGCGACATCATCTTGTTCATCGACGAGATCCACACGCTGGTCGGCGCGGGCGCGGCCGAGGGTGCTATCGACGCGGCCTCCATCCTCAAGCCCATGCTGGCCCGCGGTGAGCTGCAGACCATCGGCGCGACCACGCTGGATGAGTACCGCAAGCACCTGGAGAAGGACGCCGCGCTTGAGCGCAGGTTCCAGCCGATCCAGGTGGCCGAGCCGACGATCAAGCACACCATCGAGATCCTCAAGGGCCTGCGGGACCGCTACGAGGCGCACCACCGGGTGTCCATCACCGATGACGCGCTGGTCGCCGCGGCGCAGCTGGCCGACCGCTACATCAGCGACAGGTTCCTGCCGGACAAGGCGATCGACCTGATCGACGAGGCCGGGTCACGGATGCGTATCCGCCGGATGACCGCACCCCCTGACCTGCGCGAGTTCGACGAGAAGATCGCCGACGTGCGGCGCGAGAAGGAGTCGGCCATCGACTCCCAGGACTTCGAGAAGGCGGCCAGGCTCCGGGACACGGAGAAGCAGCTGATCGACAAGAAGGACGCCAGGGAGAAGGAGTGGAAGGCCGGCGACATGGACGCGGTCGCCGAGGTGAACGAGGAGATGATCGCGGAGGTGCTGGCGACGGCTACCGGCATCCCGGTCTTCAAGCTCACCGAGGAGGAGTCACAGCGCCTGCTGCGCATGGAAGATGAGCTGCACCGGCGGGTCATCGGCCAGAATGACGCCATCAAGGCGCTGTCGCAGGCGATCCGGCGGACCCGGGCAGGCCTGAAGGACCCGAAGCGGCCTGGTGGCTCGTTCATCTTTGCCGGTCCCTCCGGTGTCGGCAAGACCGAGCTGTCCAAGACGCTCGCCGAGTTCCTGTTCGGCGACGAAGACTCGCTGATCCAGCTCGACATGAGCGAGTACATGGAGAAGCACACGGTCTCGCGGCTGTTCGGCTCGCCTCCCGGATACGTCGGATACGAGGAAGGCGGCCAGCTGACCGAGAAGGTCCGCCGCAAGCCGTTCTCCGTGGTGCTCTTCGACGAGATCGAGAAGGCTCACCCGGATATCTTCAACTCGCTGCTGCAGATCCTGGAGGACGGCCGTCTGACCGATGCTCAGGGCCGGGTGGTGGACTTCAAGAACACCGTGATCATCATGACCACTAACCTCGGTACCAGGGACATCTCCAAGGGCGTCTCGGTCGGCTTCGGTACCGCGGGTGAGTCGCGCGGCTCGTATGACCGGATGAAGACCAGGGTGAACGAGGAGCTGAAGCAGCATTTCAGGCCGGAGTTCCTGAACCGGGTGGATGACACCATCGTCTTCCACCAGCTCACCGAGGATGAGATCGTCCGTATCGTGGACCTGATGATCGCCAAGGTGGACGAGCGGCTGCGGGATCGCGACATGGGCCTGGAGCTCCGGCCCGCGGCGAAGGCGCTGCTGGCTACCCGCGGTTACGATCCGGTGCTCGGGGCCAGGCCGCTGCGCCGCACGATCCAGCGCGAGATCGAGGACAGCCTGTCGGAGAAGATCCTCTTCGGCGAGCTCAAGGCCGGCCAGATCGTGATGGTCGACGCCGAGGGCAGCGGGGCGGAGGCGAAGTTCACCTTTAAGGGCGAGCCCAAGCCCGACGCGGTCCCAGACGCGCCGCCGGCCGAGATCGCTGTGACCAAGCCTGCCGCCAGCGGCGCGGGCGGCGGTTCAGCCAGCGCTGCCGAAGGGCACCGGAGCGCCGAGTAGCCGGCTTCCGCCGCGCCCGCGAGGTACCGACGAGGGACGCTAGCCGCGCAAGCGGGTGGCGTCCCTCGTTGCGTTGGCGGGCGGCTGGCGGGCCGGTTGCGTTGGCGGGCGCCCGAGACGCGTTGGCGGGCGCTCCGATGGCGTTGGCTGGCGGCCCGGGCGCGCTGGTTGCGTTGGCAGGCCGTAGCATCCGGGACCTGCCGGCGCTGCCAGGCCGTCCGCGATGAGGGCGGCCAGCGCCCTGGCCCGCTGGTCCTCATCCGGCCACGCGGCGTCCAGCCGCGCCGCTGGCACCGGCCCTGCGGCGGCCCTGAGCACGGCGAGCAGCCGCCCGCGGCACTCGCGGTCACTGCCTGCATAACGCGCAGCCGCCGGTCTGGCTGGACCTTGCCGGCTGCCCGCCAGCCGCCATGAGCAGTGCCCCGCGACCGGGCAGCCGCCGCAGCGCGGCCTGGCAGCGGTACAGACCAGGGCGCCGAGTTCCATCACGGCGACCGACCATCGCGCCGCCCGGCGCGGCGCGGCGGGCAGCAGCGATTCGGCGAGCCGCCGCTCGGCGGCGGAGGCGGCGCGCGGCGGCAGATGCTCGCCGCGCGTCAGGCGCGCGAGCACCCGGCGGACATTGGTGTCGAGGACCGCATGCCGCTGGCCGAAGGCGAAGCTGGCCACCGCGGCGGCCGTGTAAGCGCCGACGCCGGGCAGCGCCGTCAGATCGGTCACCGACGCCGGCACTTGCCCGGCGTACTGGTCGGTGAGGATGCGCGCGGTGGCGTGCAGCCGCAGCGCACGGCGCGGGTAGCCCAGCCGGCCCCACTGCCTGACTGCGTCGCCGGGACCGGCCGCCGCCAGCGATTCCGGCCTCGGCCAGCGTGCCAGCCAGGCCTCATGGGCAGGCAGTACCCGGGCCACCGGGGTCTGCTGCAGCATGATCTCGCTCACCAGCACCGACCACGCGCTGGTACCGGGACGGCGCCACGGGAGATCCCTGGCGTGCGAGGCGTACCAGCGCAGCACAGGTACCACCAGGTCGTCAGCCATGTCGGGACCGATCCTCTCGCGTGGCCCGCCACGGCACCCCCAGAGACCGCGTGGCCGGAGTTACTCGTTAACTATGCCCTTATTGTCCAGTAATGAAGTCATGCCTGTCTGATGTGCATCACGGGGCGGAAGGTACCTCGGCGGGCCTGTTGCGCTCGCTTGTCGGCCGGGCCTCGGGAATTCCGATGCGCCGAGCAGGTACTTCCGGCACGATAGCCTCTGGGAACGGGAGGTGCGCAGTGATAGTGCCGCAGGCCGACAGGCTTCGCGACGTCAGGTATGACATCCGGGGACCGGTGCTGAGCCGGGCCAGGCAGCTGGAGTCGCAGGGGCATCAGATTCTCAAGCTGAATCTTGGCAACCCGGCCCCGTTCGGGCTGCACGCGCCCGAGACGGTCCTTGACGACGTGTCTCAGAGCATCTTCGCCGCCCAGGGTTACAGCGATGCCCGGGGCATCTACCCGGCGCGGCTGGCGGTTGCTGAGCGCTATGCCGCGCTCGGGATGCCCGGGGTGAGCCCGGACGACGTCTATCTCGGCAACGGGGTGTCGGAGCTCATCGTCATGGCGCTGCAGGCGCTGCTCAACGAGGGTGACGAGGTGCTGATCCCCAGTCCCGACTATCCGCTGTGGACCGGTGCGGTCAGCCTGTGCGGTGGCCGGGCCGTGCACTACAGGTGCGAGGAGTCGACAGGCTGGGCGCCTGATCTCGGCCACGCCGCCGCCCAGATCACGGCCAGGACCCGGGCCATCGTGATCATCAATCCGAACAACCCGACTGGCGCCGTGTACTCCAGGGACACCGTGCTCGGCCTGCTCGACCTCGCCCGCCGCCATGGCCTGCTCGTGCTCGCCGACGAGATCTACGACAAGATCCTCTACGAGGACGCGGTGCACGAGTGCGCGGCGGCGCTCGCCCCCGACCTCACGGTGCTCACCCTGTGCGGGCTATCCAAGACCTACCGGCTGGCCGGATTCCGCTCTGGCTGGCTGGTGGTCAGCGGCCCGCGCCGCGACGCGGCAGAGTACCTCGAGGGACTTGAGCTGCTTGCCAACATGCGGCTGTGCCCGAACGTGCCCGCCCAGTACGCGATCCACACCGCGCTCAGCAGCCCGCAGGACATCGGCGACCTGCTAGAGCCCGGCGGTCGGCTGCGCGATCAGCGTGATCATGCGTGGCAGCGGATGACTGAGATCCCCGGGGTGGACTGCGTCAAGCCGGCCGCGGCGCTGTACCTGTTCCCGCGCCTTGACCCTGACGTCTACAAGGTCAGTGACGACGAGCAGCTCGTGATTGACCTTCTTGAGCAGCAGCACCTGCTGCTCTCCCACGGCTCCGGGTTCAACCTGCCGTCCACCGACCACCTCCGGCTGGTGTTCCTCGCCGGGGTTGACGTGCTTGACGACGCGATCGGGCGGCTGAGCACCTTCCTTGAGTCGTACCACCAGTAGTCAGGACCGCAGGTACGAGGCGCCGTTCAGGTCGAGGATCGCGCCGCTGGAGCATTCGGCCTGCGGGGCCGCCGGGTACAGCACCGCTGCGGCTATCTCGTCAGCCCGCGTGACCCGGCCGAACGGGCTCTGTGCCCGGATCTCGGCCCCCTGGCGGACTTGAGATGCGCGTTCGCCATGTCGGTCTCGACGTAGCCCGGCGCCCGGTGGCGACGGCGATGCGGTGCGGGCCGAGCGCACGCGCCAGGGACTGCCCGAAGGCGTTCAGGCCGGCCTTGCTGGCCCCGTACGCAGGCTGGCCGGGCTCACCACGGAACGCGCCGCGCGAGGACAGTGGATGACTACCCGCGCGCGGAGCCGCCCGGTCATGCGGCACACTGCGGAAGTGAGGGTGACGATCCGCGTCCGGCCGGGCGCCAGGAACACCAGCGTGGGCGGTGATTACGGCGGTGCCCTGGTTGTCCGGGTGAGTGCGCGGGCGGTGGCCGGGCAGGCAACCGAGGCGGCGCTGGCCGCAGTTGCCGAGGCATTCGGCGTCCACCGCCGGTCAGTGACTCTGGTGGCAGGCGCAGGCAGCCGGACGAAGGTGGTCGACGTCGCAGGCGGCCAGCAGGCCATCCTTGACCAGCTGCTGGCCCGGTAATCCGGCACACGGCCATCCATGCGCCTCGCGGGCCGCATGCGACCCAACGATCGGGAGGTTGCCGCGTGACTGCTCGAGCGCTGCCTGAGCAGGTCCGGCTGGCTGCCGAGCGAGCCGCTGACGCCGGATTCACGATGTCCTGCGACCCGGACACCGGGCGGCTGCTCGCGGTCCTCGCCGCAGCCGTTCCGCCCGGCGGGCGCGTGCTAGAACTCGGCACCGGGACCGGCGTCGGCACTGCCTGGATTGTCCATGGCCTGCAAGGCCGGGCCGACGTCGAGGTCCGTACCGTCGAGATCGACCCGGCCACCGCCGAACTCGCCGCAGCGAGTGACTGGCCAGGCTGGGTACAGCTCATCGTCGGCGACGCAGTGGACATCACCCGGTGCTCGGGGAGCTTCGACCTGATCTTCGCCGACGCTCAGGGCGGGAAATGGGAGGGACTGGACAGCACAGTCGCCGCGCTACGACCGCGCGCCCACCTCTTGGTTGACGACATGACGCCCGCTGTCTTCATCGACGGCGGCCGCGCCAGGAAGACCGCCGAGGTGCGCAGCCGGTTACTCGGCCACCCGGACCTAGTCAGCGTCGAGATTGCCTGGTCAACCGGGCTGATCCTGAGCAGCAGGCGCCCGAGCCCGCAGCGGCAGGCGGCCGGGCCAGCGGTGACGCGGTAGCCAGGAAAGTAGTCATCCGCGGGCCTGCACGGTTGCCCGAAGGCTGGGCGGCTGCCGCCGTGTTCAGCTCACCAGCCGAGTTCGTCGAGGCGGTCGTCACCGATGCCGAAATGGTGGGCGACCTCATGGATGACGGTTCGGCGCACCTGCTCGACCACCTCCGCCGGGGTCCGGCAGATGGCGCAGATCGCCTGGTGGTAGATCGTGATCCGGTCGGGCAGCACGCCGGCGTAGCTCGCGCCGCGGCTGGTGAGCGGGAGGCCCCGGTATAGCCCGAGCAAGCCGGGGGGGCCGGGATCATGCTCGACCGTAACCGCGACATTCTGCATCATCTGGCCGAGTTCGTCGGGGAGCCCGTCGAGGGCGGTGCTGACCATCTCCTCGAACCGGGCGGGTGCTACTTCGATCACCTGTCCATTGTCAGGCAGGCGCGTGCCGATCTCCGGCCTGGTCGTGCAAGATCGCCCGACGGCCCGGTCAAGCAGGCCTGGATGACTACAGAACGTGACAACGATGCGAGCCGCACCGCACTATGCACGGACGGAGCGGACCCTCAGGATGAGCGCCTCCCGGACTCGCTACGGCAACCCGGACAAGCCTCCTACCTGCAGTGATGTTCAGATCGCCGGGCCGGCGGGTCGGCCGGGCCAGCCCGCTGAACGCTTGCATACTCGTCGTATGGGCCTGAAGGCGTTTCGTAATCAAACGCAGATGCGTGCGGTGCGGCCCGCGATCTACTGGAGACGCCGTTTCGTGGCGCTCGTCGTCGGCTTCGGTGTTCTCTCCCTGGTCGCCTGGGCCTTCTCAGGCGCGCTCGCCGTCAGCAGGGCGGTCGGCCAGCCTGGCGCGGGATCAGCGTCAGCCGCGCAGCACCAGCACCCGCTCGAGTCCGTCATCCCGCGGCCGAGCGGCGCCCCGGCCAGCTCTGCCCGGCCGCGCACCTCGGCGCGCCAAGCGCGGGGCGGCCGGTCAGGCGGACTCCCGGCCGACGGCCGGGCCAGGGACTCCTCCCGCGCGCGGGCTCCGAAGCGGCCGCGGCCGCCGTGGCCGGCCTTCCGGCGAGCCTGCAGGCCGGGGAGCGTCGTGCTGAGCCTCTTCGCAAGCCAGGACAGCTACGGGCCAGGCCAGCTCCCGGTATTCGATCTGGACGTGGTCTCCACCTCGGCCAGGAAGTGCACCTTCAACGTCGGTCCCAAGTTCCTCGCGCTTGTGATCACTTCCGGTGGCGCCAAGATCTGGAGCTCGGCGGACTGCGTCGCGGGGGCGGGGTCAATGGTGACCGATCTGGTCAAGGGCATACCCGCGGTCCTGCCCATCTCCTGGGGGCGGCAGACCTCGACTCCCGGATGCGCCGCCGCTGCCACGCCGGTACCGGGTGGCACTTACGCCGCCGCCGCCTCCCACGGACGGCTCGTCAGCAAGAAGGTGTCCTTCCGGATCAGCTGACCGGGCTCAGGCCGGGGAGGACGTCAAGCGTACCTTTCGAGGATCGACGCCTCCGCCAGCCGGGACAGGCCTTCGCGGAGGCTGCGGGCGTGCGGTCCGCCGAGGCCCTCCACTCGCTGCAGGTCCTCGACGCTCGCGGCCAGGACTTTCTGCAGCCCGCCGAAGTGATCGATGAGGCTGTCCACCGCGTGCCGCGGAATCCGCGGGACCATCGCGAGGAGCCGGTACCCGCGGGGGCTGACCAGCTCGTCAAGCGCGTCGGGCCCGCTGAAGCCCAGGACCGCCGCGACAGCGCTTGGATCGAGGAGTTCGTCAGGCGGCACCTGCTCCAGCTTGGCGAGCACGGTGGCAGCAGCATGCGCGCGCTCGCTGGCCGGCACCCGGACGTAGTCGCGCACGAGCAGCGCGCGGTCTTGTGCCGTCCCGGCGATCAGCTCGTTGAGCTGGAGCGCGAGCAGCCTGCCATCGGTGCCGAGCTCCACCATGTAGTTCTCGATTTCGGCCGCGATGCGGCGGACCATCTCCAGCCGCTGCGCCACAGCGGTAACGTCCCGCACGGTCGCGAGGTCCTCGATCTCGAGCGCGGACAGCGCGCCGGCGACTTCGTCGAGCCTGAGCCGGTACCGCTCCAGGGTCGCCAGCGCCTGGTTGGCGTGCGACAGGATGGCCGCCGAGTCCTCGAGCACGCACCGGTCCCCGTCGATGTAGAGCGCGATGATCCGCATCGACTTGCTCACTGAGATCACCGGGTTCCCGGTCTGCATGGCGACGCGCTCGGCGGTCCGGTGGCGGGTGCCCGCCTCGTCGGTCGGGATCGCGGGATCGGGGACGAGCTGGACCGCGGCCCGAAGGATGTTGCTCGCCGACTCGTCAAGGACGATCGCGCCGTCCATCTTCGCCAGCTCGCGCAGCCGGGTCGCAGAAAAGGAGACATTCAGCTCGAAGCCCCCTGAACATATCTCCTCGACCGCCTGGTCGTGACCCAGCACGATGAGCGCTCCGGTGCTGCCGCGGAGAATCCGTTCGAGGCCGTCGCGGAGCGCAGTCCCCGGCGCCAGCGCAGCCAGCGCGGCGCGGCGGCGAATTTCTCGGCCTTCGCTCACTGCGGGCACGTGACCTCCGGAAAGTTGGTCATTACCGCGAGTGTATCGGCGGCTGGATGTGCGTCTACGGCTTCGGGGCGGCCAGGCCCGGGCCAGGCAAGCTCAGCCGCCAAGCGCCAGCGCGATCGCGCGTGCGACATCGGCCGCCTCCCGGACGTCCATCCGAGCCCCGATGCCAGCCAGGCCGCCGGCGGAGCCTGCCTGCCGTAGCGGCTCCAGGCTGCCCGGCGGCACTATCGCGCGCCGGAAACCCATCCGCTCTGCCTCCGCCAGCCGTCTCGGCAAGCCTGCCACCCGGCGGATCTCGCCCGCCAGCCCGACCTCGCCGATGGCTGCCACGCTGGCCGGCACGCTGAGGTTGGACGCCGCGCTGGCCAGAGCGAGCGCAATCGCCAGATCCACCGACGGCTCGGTCAGCCGGACTCCGCCCACAGTCGCGGCGTAGACGTCCCGGTTGCCGATGGCCACCGATGCTCGCCGCTGCAGGACGGCGACCATCATGCCCACTCGCGAGGAGTCAAGGCCGGATGTAACTCTGCGGGTCAGCTCCGGCGCCGACGCGCAGATAAGCGTCTGCACCTCGGCCACGAGCGGACGGCGGCCCTCGAGGGTGACGGTGACGCAGGTGCCGGGCACCGGGTCGGGCAGCCGGGAAAGGAACAGCCCGCTCGGATCGGGCAGCTCTGCCAGGCCGCACTCGCCCAGCTCGAAGCAGCCGATCTCGTCAGTCGGCCCGTACCTGTTCTTCAGGGCGCGGACCATCCGCAACTGCGCGCGGGAGTCCCCGTCGAAATGCAGGACGACATCGACCAGGTGCTCCAGTGACCGCGGGCCCGCGATGGAACCGTCTTTGGTGACGTGACCAACCAGCACCGTGGTCAGCGTCCGCTGCTTGGCCAGCGCGGTGAGTGCCGCGGTGATCTCGCGGACCTGGGTGACGCCACCAGGAACGCCTTCGACCCCGGCGGCGCAGATGGTCTGCACGGAGTCCACTATGAGCAGCCGGGGATCGACCGCCTCGACGTGCTCGAGCAGCGCGGCGAGATCGGTCTCCGCGGCCAGGAAGAGCCCCTTGCTGACAGCCCCGGTCCGGTCGGCCCGGAGCCGGACCTGCGCGGCTGACTCCTCCCCGGTCACGTAGAGGACCGGACCGCCGCCCGCCGCCAGGGCACCGGCCTGCAGGAGCAGCGTGGACTTGCCGACACCGGGCTCGCCAGCGAGCAGCACCACCGCGCCGGGGACCAGGCCGCCGCCGAGCACCCGGTCCAGCTCGCCGAGCCCGGTCGGCCTGGCGTGCGCTGCGGTGGCGTCGATGTCGGCGATCGGCACCGCGCGCGACCCGCCGCGGCCCGGCCGGGCGGCCTGCAGCGGTACCCGCGAGCCGGTCCGCGCCAAGGCGAGCGCCAGGGCTGACGCCGGGGCCCTGGCCTCGGCGACGGTGCCCCAGCTCTGGCATTCGCCGCACCGGCCCGCCCACTTCGTGCTCTGCCAGCCGCAGTCCGCGCACTGGTAGAGCGCCGTTGCCGACTTTCCCATGGCGTGCACGGTAACGGCAGGTACTGACAGCCGGCTCGTCCTGATACCGGCTCGGCATGGCCGGGCCGGCGCGCTGGTCGGCATAAGCTGGCGAGGCAGGGATTCAACAGGCCAGCTGCCGCAAAGCCAGACGGCGAAACGGAAAGCTGAGCGCGATCTGGATCACCAGAGCAGGGCCGATCAGAGCGGAGGAGGCGTCGTGGGTCACGCCGCCCGGGTAGGCGATGTGCCGGTGGCATTGTCGACCGCCTCGGTCTTCCCTGAACGAGTGCCGGACGCCTTCGAGGCCGCGGCCCGCCATGGCTACGACGGTGTCGAGGTGATGGTCTCGGGCGACCCGATCAGCCAGGACGTGGACGTGCTGCGCAGGCTCGCCGACTATCACGGCGTGCCCGTTCTCGCCGTGCACGCGCCTTGTCTGCTGATCACTCAGCGAATCTGGGGACGTGAGCCGTGGGGCAAGCTCGTCAGGGCCAGGGAGGTAGCCGAGAAGCTCGGCGCGAAAGTCGTCGTGGTGCATCCGCCGTTCCGCTGGCAGCGGGAGTACGCCAGGGAGTTCGAGGATGGCCTGAGCCGGATTGACCAGGAGACCGATGTGGTCTTCGCCGTCGAGAACCTCTATCCGCTGCGGGCCAGGGGCGCCGAGGTGACTGCCTATTCGCCGCACTGGAACCCGGTGGAGCTCGACTACGCGCATGCCACGCTGGACCTCTCCCACACCGCCGTGTCCGGCTCTGATGCCATCGAAATGGCGGAGCAGCTCGGGGACAGGCTGGCGCATCTTCACCTGGCGGACGGCACCAAGCCAGGCCTGCCGGACGAGCATCTGGTCCCTGGCCGCGGCAGCCAGCCGTGCGCGCAGGTGCTCGCACGGCTCGGATCGATCGGGTATCGCGGAATGGTGGTGCTGGAAGTAAGTACCCGCCGCGTCGCTACTCGCGACGAGCGCCAGGCGGACCTCGCCGAGTCGCTCGCGTTCGCGCGCCGCCACCTGTCGGGCGAGGTGAGGCTTGCCGAAGAGACGGCCGGGAGCGAGACGGCCGGGAGCGAGGCGCCCGGGAGCAGGACGGCCGCCCGGAAGACGGCCGGGAGAAAGATGGGCGGCAGTAAGACGGCCGAGGGCGATACAGGCGGGAGCGAGACAGCCGGGGTCAGGCGTCGATAATCAGCGTGACAGGCCCGTCATTGACCAGTTTCACCTGCATGTGCACTCCGAAAACGCCGTTGAGCACCTGGCCGCCGAGCTCGCGGAGCGCGTCGGCGAACGCATCGACGAGGGGCTGCGCGACCGGGCCCGGGGCCGCAGCCTGCCAGCTCGGCCGCCGGCCTTTGCTGGTGTCGGCGTAGAGGGTGAACTGGCTGACCACCAGCAGCGGCGCTCCAGTTGCAGCGCACGACTGCTGGTCCGGCAGAATCCGGAGATGGTAGATCTTTCGAGCGAGCCGGGCGGCCTCACCCGCGGTGTCCGAATGGGTCACGCCGACGAGCACGACAAGGCCGGGCGACGGCAGCTCGGCAACCGTCACCCCGGCAACCTCGACGCTCGCCGCACTGGCACGCTGGACTACAGCTCGCACGAGAAGGCATTCTTCCGCCATGACCTCAGTCAGCGCTCACCGGCCCGGGCCGGCTGCTCTGATAACCGTCGCGGCTACCGGCGCCGAGTCGCGGAAGTCGGCCGTTCCCGGCCGGGAGCGCCTTAACGGCGATGCTGGGGCCGGCCGGTTTTGCAATTGCAAGCACTAGCGGCGAGAATTAGTTACATGAGCCCGGTAAACGTTCCAGCGATAGGCGCCTACATCCGCGAGCAACGCGAGCAGGCCAGGATCTCGCTTCGCCAGCTAGCCCAGGTGACGGGGGTTTCCAACCCCTACCTGAGCCAGATCGAGCGTGGCTTGCGCAAGCCAAGCGCCGACATCCTCCAGCAGCTCGCGAAGGGACTGCGGATCTCGGCGGAGGCGCTATACGTGCAAGCAGGCTTCCTTGAGGACCGGCCGTCCGGGCAAGCGGTACGGGAGGCAGTCCGGACCGACCCGGAGCTTACCGAGCGGCAGAAGCAGATGCTCCTCGAGATCTACGACTCATTCAGGAACGAGACGGCGCTGGACGCTGAAGACGCCGAGACGGCCGAAACGGCCGACGCGGGACTCGATCCGGCGGTGCTGGCCTGGCCAGAGCTGGCCGACGGCCCGGCCGGACCGGTGCAGGCCGACCCGGCCCTGGAGCAGGCGGTCTCGAAGGACGCAGCCCTCGCGGACGCGGCCCTGGAAGAGGCGGCTCTGGAGGCGGCGGCTCTGGAAGCGGATCTGGAGGAGGCGGATCTGGAGGCGGATCTGGAGGCGGCGGCTCTAGAGGCGGCGGCTCTGGAGGAAGCGATTCTGGAGCAGGCGGCTCTGGAGGCGGCGATCCTGGAACAGGCGGCGATAGCCCAGGCAGCCCGGGGGCAGGCGCCGAAGGATCGCGGCCCGGGCGCGGCCCCGAAGGGCGCGGCCCCGAAGGGCGCGGCGAAGCGATCCGCACCAGCGCGGGCCACCAAGAGCCAGGCGCCCAGGAGGCAGGCCGGTCCTGTCAAGACCCAAGCGCGGCAGCCCGCGCACCGGACCCCGGCGCCGCAGGCTGGACCGGACGGGGCCGGATCTGACGGGACCGGACCGGACGGGACCGGACCGATCCGGCCCGCGAAGCCCAAGTCAAGCGCAGCCACAGCCAACGGCGGCCGGGCGGGGAGAGCGCGCCCGAGCGCGGCCCGCACCAGATAGCCTGAAGCCGTGTTCTCGAACTTCGGCGCGTACACCGCGCTCGGCTGGTTCTTCGAGGTGCTCCTCCTCGCGGCCTTCGTCGTCGAGGCCTGGGCTCTGCTGGACGCTATCCGGCGTCCGTCCGGCGCCTTCGTGGCCGTCAGTAAGCAGACCAAGCCCCTCTGGCTGATCATCCTGGGCGTTTCCACGGCCGTAGGCTTCGGCTTCGCCGCGTATCACCTCGGCGCGCTATCCATCCTGCCCATCGCCGCTTTCGTGGCCGCCGCCATCTACCTGACTGATGTCCGGCCCAAGGTCAGGGAGTTCCGCGGCGGGTCATCGCACCAGGGTCCGTACGGGCCCTGGTGAGGCCTGGCGCCGGCTGGCGTTGCCTGCATTAGGCTGCTGGCCGTGGGTGAGGCCCGATGAGCGAGACGAGCTGGCGGACGCACCGTCTTGAGCTGGACGACCAGACCTTGCGCGAATGGGACGCGACGGTGCTGGATTCCGGCGGGGACGGCATCGTGCTTGATACCTCCGCGTTTTATCCCGGCGGCGGCGGGCAGCCACCCGACCAGGGCGTGCTGCTCTGGGGCGGCGTGCAGACCCGCATCGTCGGCGCCCGCAAGGCCGACGATCTCCGCCTCATCCCGGCCGAGGATGACCCGGTGCCTCCCGCCGGAACTACCGTGCGCGGCGCCGTCGCGGACGAGCGGCGCACGGCACTTATGCGTACCCACTCCGGCCTGCACGTACTGTGCGGAGTGGTGTTCCGCGACTACGGTGCGCTGGTGACCGGCGGCAACATGGAGCCGTTCACCGCTCGGATGGACTTCGATCTGCCCCAGCTGCCGGAGGGCTTCAGGGACGCGGTCGAAGCCGCGTGTAACGCCGAGATCAGCGCCGGGCGCCGGATCGACGTACGGGTGCTGCCGCGGCAGGAGGCGTTCGATCTCCCTGACATCATCCGCACCGCCACCAACCTGGTTCCGCTCGACGTGAAAGACGTGCGGATCATCGACATAGTGGGCCTCGACCAGCAGGCGGACGGCGGCACGCACGTCGCCACGACGAGCCAGATCGGCGAGATCCAGGTCGTCAAGATCGAGAATAAGGGGAAAGGCTTCCGCCGCCTGCGGATCCGTATCGCCGACTAGCAGCTGTTCGGCACCGTTGGTCCCGCCGGGCGGCGCCGGCTGCTTCGGCGGCATGGCGGGGCGACCGCGTTCGGCACCGTTTCCCCGCTGTCCGGCGCGGCTGCTGCAGCCTCTGGCCTTGCGATTCTCCCTCAGGATGGAAGCAGCAGGAACGCGGTGGGGACGGTGACCACCAGCGCCGCCCCAGCGCAGACCACGGCGATGGCCGGCCAGCGCAGCCTCGGCGCCGGGCGGAGCAGCCGGGAGACCCGCGCAGCGACCTGGCCGTCAGCCCCGCGGTCCGAGATGGCGAGGCTGCCAAGCGGGGCACGGCCGCCGCCCGCCGCTCCAACCCTGATCAGGGCGGTAGCGAGTTCCCTGGCGCCCACCGGCCGGTGCCGGAGCGCACGGTCGTCGGCGAGCATCTCGACGAGCATGGCCACCGCGGTATGGGCCTCCTGGGCCGCCGCCGACCACCTGAAGGCCCGCAGCAGAGCGGTAAACGGCAGCAGCACAAGGTCGTGCCGGGCCCGCAGGTGCGCCCGCTCGTGGGCCAGCACAGCCGCGAGCTCAGCCTGATCCAGCAGGTCCAGCGCCCCCGCGCTGATCACGATCGCCGACCGCAGGCCGGGTACGCAGTATGCGGCAGCCGCCGGGTGATCGACGACAAGCGCGCCGGGAACCTTGGGGTCGCCATGGGCGAGCAGCGTGAGCAGCGCGCGCTGTCGCCTGCGCGCCCGCAGCACCGCGGCGGAGGCGGCGAGGAGCGTGCCGCTCAGCAGCAGGAGCAGCACGACGCCGGTCGCCAGTGACAGCAGGCGGATCCCCGCCGGCAGGCCGCGCGCACCCGCGGCAGCCAGACCGCGGCCCGCGATGAGCCGGTCGGCCAGCGCATAAGCCCCCCTGACCACACCGGGCCGCTGATCCGCGCCAAGGCCGGCCAGCGCCCCGACAGCGGCGAGTCCCCAGCCGAGCCCGATTGCCTGCCAGAGCAAGATCGCGACCGCGGGCGACCTGCGCGGCCAGCGAGCGGCGGCGAGGGCCGACGCGGCAGGCAAGCAGGCCACCGCGACGGCGGCAAGGACCAGAACTGCGGCGGGCACCCGCGGTCACTCCCCGGTACCGCTGCCCAGGGCCCCGAGCGCCCGGCGCAATGCCGCGGCCTCGGTATCGGAGACGCTGCGGGCGAACCTGGCCAGTGCCTCCTGCCGGTCGCCGGTCTGTTCCAGCGCGTTCAGCATCAGCTCGGTCACGTAAGCCTCCCGGCTCTCGGCCGCGCGGTAACGCCAGGCGCGGCCATCTCGCTCGCGGCGCGCGAAGCCCTTCTTGGCGAGCCGGTCGAGCACCGTCATCACTGTCGTATGCGCCAGGTCGCGTTCGGTCAGCCCGGCGCTGACCTCGCGGACTGTCAGCGGGTCCCGGCTCTCCCAGAGAATGTCCATGATCGCGCGTTCAAGCTCGCCAAGGCGGTTCACGGCGTCAGGTTACCTTCGCGCGTGGTTGCTGAGTAGCCTGCCCAGGTGAGGATCACTCTACCGACCGGCGATGCTACCGAGCAGCACGTCGACGCCGTGGTCAGCGAGGCGAGCTCGGCACTGCTGCCCGGCGGCAGGCTGGGCGCCGCCATCCACCGGCGCGGCGGCCCGGCCAACGCGTCCGCCCGCCCGCTGCGGTCAGTCCCCGGACAGTAGCGCACCCAGATGCATACGACCCGCGGGCGCCTGGTCGCCATCGCGGCCGGACTGGCGCTGGCCTGCGGCGTGCTCGTCGTCGCCGCCAGTGGCCCGCCGGCCCAGCCGTCGCTGGCGCTTGAAGGGATCGTCCAGGACCCATGTGCACCGCAGGCGGTCCTCGCGGTGCCTGACGGCATCCAGGGCTGGTACCTGCCGGGCAGCAGCGTGCTACGGACCCGCGGCGGTGTCTACGCTGCCCCGGGGCAGGGGACTCCGATGACCCCTGCGCAGGCGTCATGTGTCCGGGCGGCCGTTCGCGCGAGCCGGCAGTGGCTGGCCGCGGGCACCATCCCTGGCGTTACCGGTCAGCAGCGGTCGATGGCCACCCGGGCCCTCCTCGACCTGCGGCTGCTGACCCGCCCCGACGGGGCCGTCGTGGCGGCCTGGCACTCAGCCTGGCGCTATGCGTGGCCGCGCGACTCCAGCTGGGTGGCTGTCGCGCTGGCCGACACGGGTCACCAGGCGGATTCGTTCCGCGTTCTGCGTTTCCTGCAGCGCATGCAGCTTGCCAATGGCACCTGGGCGGCCAGGTACTGGCCGGATGGCGCGGGTCCGGTGCAGGATGGCCGCCCAGCCGAACTGGACGCTACCGGATGGGTCCCGTGGGCCGTCTGGTGCTGGGCCGCGGCGCTTCGCCCCGGCGACCGCGCGCGGCGCCGTCAGCTGGCGCTGTTGTGGCCGATGGTCGAGGCGGCCGCGGGCGCCGCTGACCGGGCCCTGACGGCAGACGGCCTGCCTGCCGCTTCGATGGACTACTGGGAGGACTCTACGACGGTCACGCTCGGTACTGCGGCGCCGCTGCTGGCCGGCCTGCGGGCTGCCGCGGACTTGGCTGCCACGGTCGGCGCCGTGGCTGCGGAGCAGCGCTGGTCTGCCGCCGCGGTGCGGCTGGCCGGCGCCATAGCGATCAAGTTCGGGCGCTCCGGATATCACCGGCTGCCGCAAGACAGGTCGGGGGCGGACGCGGCCATCGCGTTCCTCGGCCCGCCGTTCGCCGCGGCAAGCCCAGGCCTCGAACCTGCGGCTCGCACCGCGCAAGCCGCGCTGACCATGCCGGGCGGGGGGCTGCGGCCCGGCACCTCCTGGCCTGGCAACCCGGCCTCGGCCTGGACAGCCGAAACGGCGTTCTTCGCGCTGCTGTGGGCGTCAGCCGGAGATCATCAGCGGAGTGCCGCGATCCTGTCCTGGCTGGCCGCGCACCGGACCCGGCTGGGAGCGCTGTCTGAGCAGGTCGTCCACGGGAAGGCTGTCGCGGTCGCGCCACTTGCCTGGACCGACGCTGTCGTCCTGCTTGCCCTGCTCGCCCAGCGCCATCGGCTGGCGGTGCTGCCGGTGCCGCAGGTGCATGCGTCGGCCGGTGCCGCCCAGATGCGACACTGGGCCTGTGTCTGCAGAGTCTCCGCGCTTCCGGCCGATTCTTGACCGATTCGCTCCCTACAAGCCGGGCAAGGCGCCGGCGCCGGGCGCCAGGTCTTTCAAGCTCTCCTCCAACGAGTCTCCGTTCGGCCCGCTCCCGTCGGTCCTGAAGGTCATCGCCGAAGCCGCCGGGGACGTCAACAGGTACCCCGACAACGGGGCAGCGGAGCTCACCGCGGCCATCGCGGCGCATTTCGGGGTGCCGGCGCCGCACGTCGCGGTCGGCTGCGGCTCGGTAGGGGTTGCCCAGCAGCTTCTCGAGGCCGTCGGCGAGCCGGGTGCCGAAGTGCTCTACGCGTGGCGATCGTTCGAGGCCTATCCGTACCTGTCCGACCTTGCCGGAGTCACCTCGGTGCGGGTGCCGCTGCGCGACGAGACGCACGACCTGGCGGCGATGGCGGACGCGGTCACCAGCCGGACCAGGCTGATCTTCGTGTGCAACCCGAATAACCCCACCGGGACGGTGGTGCACCGCGGCGAGCTGGCGGACTTCCTCGACCGGGTGCCCGCTAACTGCCTGGTCGTCCTGGACGAGGCGTATTCGGAGTACGTCCGTGACGGCGACGTGCCGAACGGGCTGATCCTGTACCGGGACCGGCCCAACGTGGCGGTGCTGCGGACCTTCTCCAAGGCCTACGGGCTGGCGGGGCTGCGGGTCGGCTTCCTGGTCGGGCACGAGCCGGTGGCCGCCGCGGTCCGCAAGACGATGCTGACCTTTACCGTGAACTCGCTGGCCCAGGCGGCCGCGGTCGCGTCGCTAGCCGCCGAGCCGGAGCTGCTCGGGCGGGTCGAGGCCGTCGTCGCCGAGCGGCACCGGGTCGCCGCCGAGCTGGCCGGCCAGGGCTGGACGGTCCCGCCCACCCAGGCCAACTTCGTCTGGCTGCGGCTGGGGGACGATACTGCCGACTTCGCCGACACCTGTGATCGCGCCGGGATCAGCGTCCGCCCGTTCGCCGGCGAAGGCGCCCGGATCTCCATCGGTTCCCGGGCGGCCAACGACGCGCTCCTCGAAGTCACCGCGGGCTACCCGCGCCGTCATTGACCAGGAACCGGACAGCGGTCCAGGTTCAGGTCATCCGGGGCTGGCCGCCCGGCCCGCACCCGCGCTCAGCGATCCTGGCGATGCTCGAGCTTCTCCACCAGCAGCCGGTAGAACTGCCGTGGCCGGCCGGGCTGCGGGGACCTGCTCGGCGGCAGCGGCCAGGCGAGCCCCTCCTCGACGAGGCCGTGCAGCAGCCGCCTCGCCGTGCGCGGCGTCACGGCAAGCAGCCGGCCCGCGGTGTCGGCGTCCACGATCAGCGTGGCACTGGCCTCAGGCAGCTTCTCAGCCAGCCGGGAGAGCGTATCCAGGGCCCGCGTCCTGCCGGGAGTCCCGGTGGCCGGATGGCGCGGCGTGGGGATCAGCTGGTGGCCCTCCCGGCCCAGGACGAGCCCGCGGCCGGGAGGCCCTAGATGAGCCCGTCCCATCGCGGCGCGGGCATATGCCTCCGCCTCAAGGGCCGTCCGGCCCATTCCCACCCCCGACTCGATCGTGATCCCGAGCTCGCTGCGCGCGCGATCGGCGAATAGCGGCGCCCGGAATCCATCTGTCAGGCCGGCCAGCGAGCCGCGAGTAGCCGTAATCAGGAAGCCGTGATCGCTCACCGGGCTCACCGTCGCATGCAACCGCTGCGCCTCCTGGACGAGGAACCTCTGCACGGTCAGCCGCAGTTCCTCCTGCGACTGGCGCGGGGATGCGCGCCGCGCGGAGTCCCGTAGCGTCGGGATTTCCACGATGGCCATCGCGAGCTGCGCATCCTCGAGCCTGCGGTTACCACCAAGCAGGGCAGCGGTCTGCAGCGCCCCCTGGATCGCACTGCCGGTCGGCCGTACGGTGAAGACCGGGACATCAGCAGCGGATAGCCGGTTCGCCACAGACTGCAGGCACGTGAACGCGACGGAGGACTCGTGCTTGCGCCAGAGCCGCTCATGGAATGAGGCCAGTACCGCCGGGCTGGCGGGCTCCTCGCGGACGTGCAGGTGGCGTGCTGTGATACCGAGCTCGGCGAACGCACCTTCGACATCGGCACGGCTCAGCACGTCGATACTGGCCCGGCCCAGATCGCGGTCGCCATCCCGGCCAGCGCGGAACAATGCGGCATAGAGCGCGCTTCCGGCCAGCGGCACGAAGGTGGCAGGGGCGTTCAGCACCCCGGCTTTGCGGGCGACCTCGTAGGGTACCTGGCTCGCGAAAAGGCACGCATCGATGGCCGGGCCCAGCCGCACGACCATGTCGGCGGCCTCATGCTCGTCCCGGTAGGCCGCCGCGACAAGCCGCCTGGCCGGCCCGGTCGCGCCGGCGGCGCCCTGGTACCCGGCCGCGGAGGTGCCGGCCAGCATGACTCGCTCCACGAGATCGTGGGGTCCGATGACGCCGATGGTGAGCTCGCCGGAGACCTGCCGTAAGGCACTCATGCGATGTCGCATCCCATCGCTGGTGCGCATCCCGCCCAGGCAGCGCGGCTGCCCGCGATCTGCTCCATACCTCGTCCCGCTCCCAGCCGCGCGCCCGTAATCTGCTCCATGCCCGTCCTGTCTCCGGCCGCTCGCCCGGCGATGTGTGCGACTGCCTGCTGTTACATTTCGTAGCTCACATAGACGATCACCGGAAGAGGCAATTATCCGCGCTCCGGCCGTGTCGCTATGGAAATCATTATAAAAGTGAACGAAAAAGGCGGGCAAAGGCTGCCGGGTGACCGGGTCGCTGCCTGGTGGCGCGCCTTGTCACATTTGAGTCAGTGGCCGGCGCGGGGCGGCCAGCACATCGTCCATGTGCCTCGCCGGCCCGATGCCGGCCCGCTCCCGGCCCGATGCCGGCCCGCTCCCGGCACGATGCCGGCCCGCTCCCGGCCCGATGCCGGCCCGATGCCGGCCCGCTCCCGGCCGATCCCGGCCCGCCTTTGACCGTGCGCAGCACCGGTAAGCAGCTGTGGCCCGGCGTTTCACCAGGCCTGGCAAGGCCGGCCGCCACGGCCGCCCGGTCTTCGTCCTGCTGACGGCGAACCAGGGAGGGCGTCAGCTGGCTACATCGAGGTCGATGTCAGCGCCAAGCGTCGTGAGCCTGGCAGCTACCGAGGCGTGGCCGCGATCGATCGGGTAACCGGGGGCCACGATGGTCTCGCCGTCCGCTGCGAGCCCGGCGAGCACGAGCGCGATCCCGGTGCGCAGGTCGTGCGCGATGACCTCGGTGCCTTTCAGCGGCATCGGACCGTGTACGACGACGGCATTCCCGACGACCTCTACCTTCGCGCCCATCTTGTTCAGCTCGCCGACGAGCGTGTACCGCCCGTCGAAGATGGTCTCCCTGATGTAGCTGGTGCCGTCGGCGAGACTGGCCACGGCCATGATGGGTGATTGCAGGTCGGTCGCGAACCCGGGGAACGGGCACGTGATGACGTTGATCGAGCGGAGCGGGCGCTCCCTGCGGACCTGCAGGATCGCGCCCTGGCTGGCGAACTCGACGCCCATCTGCTCCAGCTTCCACCGGACGACGCCGAAATGGTCCAGCGAGGCGCCAACCAGGCTGAGCTCACCGCCGGTGATCGCGGCGGCCATCGCGAAGACGCACGCGTCGATGCGGTCCGGCATCACGGTGTGCTCGACGGCGGTGAGCTCATCCACCCCGTGAACTGTCACGAAACCGGTGCCGCCGCCGCTGATCCTGGCGCCCATCTTGTCGAGGAAGGAGATGACATCGAGGACCTCTGGCTCAAGCGCCGCGTTGTCGATGACCGTGACACCCGGTGCCAGCGACGCTGCCATGATCAGATTCTCGGTGCCGGTGTGCGAGGGCGTGTCGAGGTAAAGGTGCGCGCCGCGGAGCCCGTCTGCCTTGATGTGGATCTGGCTCTCGCCTTCTTCCACGATGGCGCCGAGCCGCGCGAAGCCCCGGTAGTGGAAGTCCAGGTTGCGGCTGCCGAGGTTGCAGCCGCCGATGCCCTCCAGGGTGGCCTCCCCGAGCCGGTGCAGCAGCGCGGGCACGAAGAGCACCGAACCGCGGAACCTGCTCGTTATCTCGGCTGGCAGGACTGAGCTCGTCAGCTTCGAGGCGTCGACGACGAGGGTTCGCTCCGCCTCGTGGAACTTGACCACTGCACCGACCGCCTGGGCGAGCTCGACCGCGCGGCGCACGTCCTCGATGACCGGGACATTCCTCAGTACCGTGCGGCCCTTTTCGGCCAGGAGGGAGGCGGCGATCATCTTCAGCGCCGCGTTCTTAGCGCCCTGCACGAACACCGTGCCCTGGAGCGGGATTCCGCCCCGTACGCGGTACCGGCTCTGCGGGCCGCTGGTCATATCGCAAGGGCTCCTGTCCATCAATTGCTGTGTCATGCCACTGCGCTCGTCAGCCGACAGTGACGGCGCGGCCTGTGGCCAGCCCGGCCCCCGGCCGCCCGGCGGCGGCCCATCTCCTGTGGCGACAAGTATCCCACCGCGTCCCCGCCCCCTAAACCATGTCAACGGTGTTACGTAACGTATCTGATCGAATTCAGCGAGTAATAGGCGGCCTCTGCTCGTTAGTCCCAGCGCAGCCCAGTAAGGCTCTCGTAGGCCTGAACGTAGAGGTTCCGAGTCTGCTCGACCACCCGGACGGGCAGCGGCGGCGGAGGTCGCCTGCGGTCCCAGCCCGCCTCAGGCGAGGTGAGCCAGTCCCGGACGTACTGCTTGTCGAATGACGGCTGGGGACGGCCCGGGGCCCATTGCCGTGCGGGCCAGAATCTGGACGAATCCGGGGTCAGTACCTCGTCGGCCAGCCGCAGCACGCCACCCGAGTCGAAGCCGAGCTCTATCTTCGTATCGGCCACGATAATGCCACGGCGGGCGGCTACCTCGGCGCCGCGCCGGTACACCTCAAGCGTGATGCGCTCAAGCTCGGCGGCCACCTCCGCGCCGTGCCCCGCAGCGACGGCGGACACCGGGATGTTCTCGTCATGCTCGCCGCGCGGGGCCTTCGTCGCCGGGGTGAAGATCGGCTCGGGCAGCCTGGATCCGTCGCCCAGCCCGGGCGGTAGCCGAGTGCCGCAGATCATGCCGGTGCGCTGGTAGTCGGCCAGCGCGGAGCCGGTCAGGTAACCACGGGCCACGCACTCCACGGGCACCATCGACAGGCGGCGGCAGGCCATCGCGCGGCCCGCGAACTCGGCGGGCACGGGGGCCTCAACCAGATGGTTCGGCACCAGGTCAGCGAGCTGCCCGAACCACCAGAGCGAAAGCTGGGTAAGAATCCTCCCCTTATCAGGGATCTCGGTGCCGAGCACGAAGTCGAAGGCTGAGATCCGGTCCGTGGCGACGAGCAGCAGCACGCCATCATCGGTCTCGTAGAGCTCGCGCACCTTGCCTGAGTAGAGATGCCTCATGACCAGCCGCGCCGGGCGCGGGCGGTCATGAGAGGCGTTCCAGCCGCTGGAAGACGGCGCCGAGCCGCTCGGTGTACCGCTCCGGCCGGCAGGCCTCGTCCAACCTCGCCTCGTCCAGCGGCTGGCCACGGTCGCCGGCGTGCTTGCGCAACGTCTCGCGGAACGGTGACCCCGTTCCCCAGGTGTCCATTGCGGCCTCCTGGACAAGCGCGTAAGCGTCTTCCCGTGACATCCCGGCCGCAACCAGCTCGAGCAGCACGGCTGAGGTGTAGATCAGGCCATGGGTCGCGTCCAGGTTGGCGCGCATCCGCGCCGCGTCCACGACAAGTCCCTCGACCAGACCGGTGGTCTGTTCGAGCAGGTAATCGGTAACGATCGCGGCATCGGGCAGGGCTACGCGTTCGGTAGAGGAGTGTGAGATGTCTCGCTCGTGCCAGAGCGGTATCCCTTCCATCACCGGGATGACCTGAGCTCGGACCACCCGGGCCAGCCCGCAGATCCGTTCGGAGCGGACCGGGTTCTTCTTATGCGGCATCGCCGACGAGCCTTTCTGGCCTGCGGCGAACGGCTCGGCAAGCTCAGCGACCTCGGTCCGCTGACCGTGCCTGACCTCTAGCGCGATAGCGTCGCAGACCGTCGAGATCAGCGCCAGCACGCTGACCCACTCGGCGATCCCGTCGCGGAGCACCACCTGGCTGGCGACGTCCGCGGGCGCCAGCCCGAGTTCGGCCATGACCGCCGTCTCGACGGCCGGGTCGATGTTGGAGTACGTCCCGACCGGGCCGGACAGCTTGCCGACGGCGATCGAGACGCGGGCTCGGGCCAGCCGGTCGGTGCAGCGTGCCATGGCGAACGCGAAATCGGCTACCCGGTGTCCCCACACGTCAGGCTCGGCGTGGATGCCATGGGTGCGGCCGACCCGGAGCGTGCCCCGGTGCGCCAGTGCGTGCGCGCGCAGCGCCGCGGTGAGCGCGGCGCACCTGGCTGCCAGCAGGTCGGTGGCCTCGGTGAGCTGCAGCGCGAGCGCCGTGTCGAGCAGGTCGGATGAAGTCATCCCGAAATGGACGTAAGCCGCCGCCTCCCGCGGGACGGTGTTGTCCGCCCACGCCGACAGGAACGCGATGACGTCGTGGCCGGTGACGGCCTCCAGCGCGGCGACGGCCTCCGGCGCGGGCGGCGGCGCGGCCCGCACCGGCGCTACGCAGCCGGCGGGCACCGTGCCCGCCTGCGCGTGCGCCTCGAGAACCAGGGTCTCGACCTTGCACCACAGCTCGTACTTGCGTGCCTCGCTCCAGACACGGCCCATCTCAGGCAGGGTGTACCGCTCGATCACATGCTCTATCCTGCCGCAGCCGCGCTCGTGGCCTGGCCAGCCCCGGCCTGGTAATGCTCCGTGACGCGCATGGCCCCCAGCGGATCAGGACCGGGCCGATGCCGGGCGCCCGGCGATGTCGGTGCGGTACCAGCCACCGCGCATGCTGATCCTGGCGACCGCGCTATACGCGGCCTGCATGGCCGCGGCCAGGTCCGCCCCGGCGCCGACGACGTCGAGCACCCGGCCGCCGGCCGATACCAGCGCGCCATCGCCGCGCACCCGGGTACCCGCGTGCAGGACATAGGCGCCAGGCAGCCGTTCTGCGTCTTCCAGGCCGCTGATCTCGTCACCAGCCGCGGCCGTGCCCGGATAACCCGCTGCGGCGATCACCACCGTGACAGCTGCCCCGGGCATCCAGGCCAGCTGCCCGGCGCTTGCCAGCCCGCCGACGGCCGCCGAATGCAGGAGCCCCGCCAGCGGGGTTTCCAGGCGGTCCAGGATGACCTGGGTTTCTGGATCACCGAAGCGGGCGTTGAACTCCACGACCTTGATCCCCGCCCGGGTGAGGCACAGGCCCGCGTAAAGCAATCCGGCATAGGGGATCCCCCGGCGGCGCAGCTCATCGAGCGCCGGCGTGATGACAGCCGCGCGGACCTCGTCGGCAAGTCCGGGCGGTGCCCAGGGCAGCGGGGCGTAGGCGCCCATCCCGCCGGTATTCGGGCCGGCGTCACCGTCGTGCGCGCGCTTGTAGTCCTGCGCGGGCAGCAAGGTCGCCGCCGTGATCCCGTCAGCAACCGCGAAGACCGATACCTCGGGTCCGTCAAGGAACTCCTCGATGACGACCTTGCCGCTGTGGCGCGCGTGTGCGCGCGCCTCCCGGAGATCCGGTGTCACCACGACGCCCTTGCCCGCCGCCAGCCCGTCCGCCTTGACGACGTAGGGCGGTCCGAACGCGTCGAGCGCGGCATTGACCTCCGCCTCGGTCACGCAGCTGGCGGCGGCCGCCGTCGGGATCCCCGCCGCGGTCATGATCTCCTTGGCGAAGGACTTCGATCCCTCGATCATTGCCGCGGACCTGCCCGGGCCGAAGCACGCGATGCCCGCCGACCGCACCGCGTCGGCCACCCCGGCCACCAGCGGTGCCTCCGGGCCGATGACGACCAGGTCGGTCCTGGTCCGCCGGGCGAGGCCGCAGACGTCAGCGGGGTCGGTGGGGGTGACCTGGTGGATCTCGGCAGCCGCGGCAATGCCCGGATTCCCCGGCGCAGCATGCAGCTCCGTGACGTCATTGTCACGCAGCAGCGCACGCACCAGGGCATGCTCGCGGCCCCCTGAGCCGAGAACGAGGATTCGCACGCGGCGAGCCTACCGGCCGCGGGCCTCAGATCAGCGGGCGCAGCTGCAAGGTCTGATCACGGCGCGCGCCGACGCCGATCCCGCAGAACGGGGCGCCGATCATCTCCTCGAGCGCCCGCACGTAGGCCCGGGCGTTGGATGGCAGCTCACCGAACTCCTTCGCCGACGTGATGTCCTCCCACCAGCCGTCCAGGTATTCGTAGACAGGTACCGCATGGTGGAACTCGGTCTGTGTCATGGGGATCTCGTCGTGTCTGACCCCGTTCACCTCATAGGCCACGCACACCGGCACCCGGTCCAGCCCGGACAGCACGTCGAGCTTGGTGAGGAAGTAGTCGGTGATCCCGTTGACCCTGGTGGAGTACCTGGCGACGACTGCGTCGAACCATCCGGTGCGGCGCGGCCTGCCGGTGGTCACGCCATACTCCATGCCGGTCTTGCGCAGCCAATCGCCCTGGTCGCCGGTCAGCTCCGTCGGGAACGGGCCCGCGCCGACCCTGGTCGTGTAGGCCTTGACGATCCCGATCACCTTGGTGATCCTGGTCGGCCCGACGCCGGAACCCACGCAGGCACCCCCCGCCGTGGGCGAGGACGAGGTGACGAATGGATACGTACCGTGATCAACGTCGAGCATGGTTGCCTGGGCGCCCTCCAGCAGCACCACCTGGCCGTCGTCGAGCGCTGAATTGATCACCAGGCCGGTATCGGCCACGTAGCGCCCAAGGCGCTCGGCGTAACGAAGATACTCATCGGCTATCGTGGCCGCCTCCGTCCCGCGCCGGTTGTAGACCTTGGTGAGCAGCTGGTTTTTCTCGCGCAGGGCCAGTTCGAGCTTCTGGCAGAGGATTCCGGGGTCGAACAGATCCTGCACCCGGATCCCCATCCGGGCGACCTTGTCGCCGTAGGTCGGGCCGATGCCGCGGCCCGTGGTGCCGATCCGCGCGCCGCCCAGATACCGCTCGCTGACCTTGTCGAGCGCCCGGTGGTACGGCATGATCAGGTGCGCGTCGGCGGAGATGAGCAGCCGGTCGCAGGAGATCCCGCGGGCCTGCAGGCCGTCGATCTCATCGAGGAGGACGGCGGGGTCGATCACGACGCCGTTGCCGATGACGGGCGTCGCGGTGTTCGACAGCACCCCGGCTGGCAACAGGTGCAGGGCGTAGCTCTCAGCACCGATGACGACCGTGTGCCCGGCGTTATTGCCGCCCTGATACCTGACCACGTAGTCGACGCTGTCGCCGATCAGGTCGGTCGCCTTGCCCTTGCCCTCGTCGCCCCACTGCGCACCTACGATCACGATGGCGGGCATCTCATCAGGCCCTTCCGGTCGCAGCGAAGCCCCTGTCCGCTGTAGGCGCACGATCCGTGCAGGCGCGGCAGGGGCTCTTGCCCTGCGATGTTACCGGATCGGTGGTTATTAGGCCGCAGGTCAGCAGGGCGAACCGGTCAGCAGGGCGAACCGGTCAGCAGGGCGAACCGGTCAGCAGGGCGAACCGGTCAGCAGGCGAACCGGTCAGCAGGGCGAACCGGTCAGCAGAGTGGACCGGTCAGCTGGATTGCAGCGCTGCGGCCGCGGACTCGCTCGAATCGCGCAGGAAGTCGCGGCAGCGCTGGGCCTCATCGTCCTCGCTGATGGCAGCGGCGGCGACGGCGAGCATATGCAGCGACCGCAGGAAACCCTGGTTGGCCTCGTGCTCCCACGGGATCGGCCCGTGTCCCTTCCAGCCTGCCCGGCGCAGCTGGTCAAGGCCGCGATGGTAGCCCGTCCTCGCGAAGGCGTAGCCGGCGACCGGGTCGCCGGCTCTTATCGCCCGTTCGGCCAGTGCTGCCCATGCCGCGCAATAGCCGGGATACCGGGCCGCGACCGTGGCCGGATCGGGAGCGGCCGCTAGCTCCGCCCTGGCCTCATCGTTCTCCGGCAGGTAGGTGGGCGGAGGTCCGCCGAACAGGTTCGGGTGTGCCATGGCAGCAATCCTGCACCCTGCCCCGCTCCCATGGTTTCCGGGCTCGCCGTTGGCTGGGTAGGTTTGGCCCATGTCCTATAGCAACCTCCCGGCCGCGGCGAGCGGAGTTTTCGCGCTCGGCGGCAATGTAGCGATCACCCGGCTCGGGTATGGCGCGATGCGGATCACCGGGCCCGGCATCTGGGGCGATCCCCCCGACCGGTCCGCTTCGGTCCGTGTCTTGCGCAGGGCAGCCGAGCTGGGCGTCGACTTCATCGATACGGCTGACAGCTATGGCCCGTTTGTCAGCGAGGATCTGATCCGCGAGGCGCTGCATCCCTACGACGGGATCACGGTCGCGACCAAAGGCGGTTTCGTCCGGGGCGGCCCTAACAAGTGGGAGACGCTCGGCCGGCCAGCGTATTTGCGCCAGTGCGTCGAGATGAGCCTGCGGCGCCTCGGCCTGGGCACGATCGAGCTGTACCAGCTGCACAGGATCGACCCGCTGGTGCCGCTAGCCGACCAGCTCGGACTGCTGGACGATATGCGGCGGGAAGGCAAGATCCGCCACATAGGGCTGTCGGAGGTGTCCGTCGCGGAGATCGGCGAGGCGCGGCTGATCGCCCCGATCGCCTCCGTGCAGAACCGCTACAACCTGATCAGCCGCCAGTCCGAGGATGTACTCGACTACTGCGAGCGGGAAGGACTCGGCTTCATACCGTGGCACCCGGTAGCGACGGGGCGGCTGGCCGGGCGGGACGGCCCGCTGTCCGTGCTGGCGAAGCAGGTCGGTGCGACGCCTGCCCAGCTGGCCCTGGCCTGGCTGCTGCGCCGGTCCCCGGTGATGCTGCCAATCCCTGGAACTAATTCGGTGGGGCACCTGGCGGAGAACGTGGCAGGCGCGCAGCTTGAGCTGACCAACGAACAGCTTGGCGCCCTCTCCGGCCTCGGCTGAGCCCTGGCCGCCCAGGCGTCGCTGCGGGCCGCGTTCAGCCGCGCGGATGCTGTCCGTGTCCTGGAAGGCCCAGCTGACCCCGCAGGCTCAGGCGCAGGTATAACGGATAACCGGCGCCTGTCCCGCCGCCATGGCCGGTCCGCCTGGCGGCGACGTACCGCGGGATCGCTCGCTGGCGGCACAGCCAGGCTGACAGCCAGGCTGTCAGCTGAGCTGCCCGCCTGGCTGTCAGCTGAGCTGCTTGCCTGCCGACATCAGGTCCTCGCAGGCATGCACGACCCGGTCGGACATCGCGGCCTCGCCGGCCTTGCCCCAGGCCCGCGGGTCGTACTGCTTCTTGTTGCCGACCTCACTATCGATCTTGAGCACGCCGTCGTAGTGGGTGAACATGAAACCAGCTACCGGCCTGGTGAACGCGTACTGCGTGTCGGTGTCCACGTTCATCTTGACGACTCCGTAAGAAATAGCCTCCCTGATGTCCTCGAGGGCAGAGCCGGAGCCGCCGTGAAACACGAGGTCGAACGGCCTCTCCTTGCCGTACTTAGCGCTAACCGCGTCCTGGATCTCCTTCAGCACGGCAGGCCTCAGCCTGACATGCCCTGGCTTGTAGACGCCATGGACGTTGCCGAAGGTCGCGGCCAGGATGTACCTGCCGCGCTCGCCGAGCCCCACCGCCTCCGCGGTCGCCAGCGCGTCCTCCGGCGTGGTGTACAGCTTCTCGTTGATCTCGCCGACTACCCCGTCCTCCTCGCCGCCGACGACGCCGATCTCCATCTCCATCACGATGCGGGCGCTGGCGCATTGTTCCAGCAGTTCCGCGGCGATCCGCAGGTTCTCGGCAAGGGGCACGGCGGAGCCGTCCCACATGTGCGACTGGAACAACGGCTCCTCGCCGCGTGCGACCCGCTCCTTGGAAATCTGGACCAGCGGCCGCATGTAGCCATCCAGCTTGTCATTGGGGCAATGGTCGGTGTGCAGCGCGACATGCACCGGATAGCGCCGGGCAACCACGCCGGCGTACTCGGCAAGCGCGGTCGCTCCGGTGACCATGTCCTTCACGGCGGCGCCCGACAGGTACTCGGCGCCGCCGGTGGATACCTGGATGATCCCGTCGCTGCCGGCCTCGGCGAACCCGTGCAGGGCGGCGTTCAGCGTCTGGCTGGATGTCACGTTGATCGCGGGATAGGCAAAACCGTGCTCTTTCGCGCGGTCAAGCATCTGTGCGTAGATCTCCGGGGTCGCGATAGGCACGGCTGTCCCCTCTCGGTTGATGACTATCCCAGTATCCCGAAGCCCCCCACCCCGCCGTAACCCACCTGGCCAGAACCGCTTGCTAAAACGCCTCAGCCTGTCCCGATGCCGCTGCAATCGCGCGGGCCGGAACCGCCTGGCCTTGGCTGTCCCGGCCGGAACCCGCCGGGCCGTCGTAGCCGTGATAACGGAAAGTTGCAGGCCACGGGTCTAGTCTCGGCTCATGGGACGCCACGATGCCGATCCCAGGGAACGCTTGCGATACGCCTTGGCCGCGATGGTCGTGCTGGTCTTGATCGCGCTGCTAGTCGTCGGGATTTCCGCGCTGCATTCCCTGGCAAGCGGCTAGCCGACCTGGCGGCACTCAGCCCAGGCCCAGGTCGGCCAGTTCGTAGGCCGCCCGGTAAGGAAGGCCGCGTTCGGCGATCCGCGCGCGCGCGCCACGATCGACGACAGCCGCAACACCCGCCACGTCCGCGCCCGCCTCAAGCAATGCGTCGACTGCGGTCAGCACCGAGTTTCCGGTGGTCGACGTATCCTCCACGGCCAGGACGCGGCGGCCTGCCACGTCGGGCCCCTCGATCCGGCGCTGCAGGCCGTGCGCCTTCCCCGACTTCCGTACCACGAAGGAATCGAGCACCCTGCCCTGGGCGCTTGCGGCATGCATCATCGCGGTCGCTACGGGATCTGCGCCCAGAGTCAGGCCACCTACAGCCTCGTAGGACAAGTCTGCCGTTGCTTCGAGCATGACCCGCCCGGCCAGCGGGGCAGCGTGGCCCGCCAGGAGAATCCTGCGCAAATCGATATACCAGTCCGCGCGCTGACCTGATGCGAGGATCACCTCGCCGTGGACTATGGCCTCCGCCTTCATCATGCGGAGCAGGTCGTCACGGTCAGCCACAGGAGCTGAGCCTATCGCAGCGCCGTCGCCCTGCCGCAGCGCCGTCGCCCTGCTGCAGGGCCGTCGCCTGGCGGAGCCATCCGGTGCGCTCGCGTAAGCGGTGTCGTGCGTGCGGGTGCGCTGGGAGGGCGCGCTGGCGGGTGGGTGCGCTGGCGGGTGCGGCTGCCGTGGCGTGCGCGGCTGCCGTGGCGTGCGCGGCTGCCGTGGCGTGCGCGGCTGCCGTGGCGTGCGCGGCTGCCGTGGCGTGCGCGGCTGCCCTGGCGTAAGGCCGCTCTCAGGTGATCTGATACGTTCTGCCGGTAGCGCACCGAAAGGCATGGGCGTGCCGCCCAGTTGATTAATATAGCGCGATGTCGTGACCGTACGGAATCAGCGGAAGCGCCCCGGACCGGTGACACAAGCCCGGTGTGGTGCATTGAGCACGATCCGCGCGAAATGTCACGACGGCAACCAGGCGCTGGTAGCGTCTCGCGTCAAGAGAAAGGATGGTGTCGCGTGGATCGCTGTGCGCTGTTCGTCGATGCGGGCTATGTGCTCGCCGATGGCACAATGGCCGTCCACGGCACCCACCGCCGGGATTCTGTTTCCTGGAACTATCCAGGCCTTCTCAAACTGCTGGCCGGACTCTCGCGGGACCGGACCGGCCTGCCGTTGTTGCGCTGCTACTGGTACGAGGCGACGGTCGAGAGCCGCCGCACCCCCGAGCATGACTTGCTCGCAGATCTGCCCGGGCTAAAGCTGCGGCTGGGGCGGATGCGGCCGGGCTATCGCGAGGGCGTCGAGACTGAGATTCACCGTGACCTGATCACGCTGGCCAGGAACGACGCGATCTGTGACGCAGTCATCGTCAGCGCCGAGGAGGACCTCGCGCAGGTCATTGCCGAAGTGCAGGACCTGGGCGTCCGGGTAATCTTGCTGCACATCACGGTGGACGGGGCCTGGACCATATCGCGGCCACTCCGCCAGGAATGCGACGACATTGTCGAGATCACCGGCCCGCACCTCCGGCCGTTCGTTGACCTCATCGCCGGTGCTGAGCCTGGCGGGCTCGACGATCAGCGCGCGAATGGCGGTTATCCCGCGCGCGCCCTCGCCAACGGTCACGGACCTAACATCGGCGCGCTCTCTCATCAGGGAACTCCGGCTGCGGCACTTCCTCCTGGCGGCACCATTTACCCCGGCCCCGTTATCGCTGAGTATCAGCGCACCGCCCAGCCACCGGATTATTCGGCCGCTCAGGAATCCCGCGGCCAGCAATCGCCGCCTCGGGAGACGTCCGAGAGAAGGCAGGGATTCGGGTACGGGCAGCTCGGGGATGCCTGGGGGCAGGACCAGGGTGATCGTGTCGAGCCGCGCAGCCGCCGGGCCGCGCCCGCCGCGATGCCCGAACAGGATCACGCCGACCGTGGCCTTGCGCAGTCCAGGGACGCTGAGTCCGGAGGTATTCAGGAGCAGGCTCAGAGCGCCGCTGCCGGACTGCACGAACAGGCGCGGCCCAGGTCTGATGTCGCGTACGGTGCGGCCGAGGCTGACCCGGGCGTGGTCCGCGGTGGCGTTGGCGGGCTGCCAGCGCCCGGGCCAGACGAGCCAGACGAGCCAGCCGCGCCGGGGCTAGGCGGCCCATCGGGCCTGCAGGCGTCGACGGAACGCCAGACCGGCTTGCCGCGGCGCGTGGCCGGACTGCACGGCCAGCACCCGTTGGCTGCCCGGTTGCCTGCGCCGCCGGAGTCCGGATTTCCGTTGCCGAGCGAGCAGGCCCCGTCGGGCCAGTTCTATCGCCCTCCCGTGCAACCCGATGGCCCGTACAGCGGACCGCAGCCCGCAGCCTCATCGGCACCGGTGTCACAACCGGTGACGATCTCGCTGGCCGATGCCGTCCAGGCCGCGCACGCCGAGGGCTTCGGATTCGGCGATGCGGTTGCGAGGGATGCCCCGGCCCTGTGGCTGGAGGCGGTCCTCGCCCGCAAGCCCCGGATGCCTTCTGACCTCGAGACCAGGCTGCTTCAGGGATCGACACTGCCGATCGACTCGCTGCTGCACGATGAGGTCAGGCATGCGCTCCGCCGCGGGTTCTGGGACGCACTCGAGCGCTCCCGCAGGTAACGGTGCCCGGATTGACCACGCCGGGATTGTCCATGTAATAGCCCGGAGCCGTAATTGAACCGTCTCCTGACTGGGTAACGTACCTAACGTGGCTGTGCTGAGTCGTGAGGAATTCGACGCGATTGAGTTCGACGCTGCGTGCAGCGGCGACCACCAGACCGCTGCGAGGCGGATGAGCCGACTCGCGGTCACCGGAATCCAGACCGATTCGATGCCCCGGTCAGAGGCATTTCTTCGGGCCGGGGAGCAGTGGCTGCTTGCTGACGACCCGGCCGCAGCCGCTAGCGGGTTCCGGCTTGCGATGGCGGACGGGGGCCCGGTCTTCGTTGATCCGCGCGTCCCGCTGGCGCGCGCACTTTTCCAGCTCGGGAGGCAAGGCGAAGCGCGGGCGCTGATCGAGAAGCTGCGGGCCGAGGGCCGAACCGACCCGAGGACGTGCGACATCGTCGCCGAGTTGCTTGTCGAGCTCTCTGACCTGACTGGTGCCCTGGACTGGGCGACCGCGGGAGTGGAACTCTGCCTGGCCCGCCCCGGCGGCGACGCCCCGCACGATACTGGCACGCTGCGTTCAACTAGCGGCGGAAGCCCGGCGGCCCGGCTGCACGCGGTGAGCGGGCTGCGCCCGGTCGGCGTCGCTGCGCAGGGCGCGTCCGGTGACGACCGGGCCGAGCTGCGGATGCTGCTGAGCCTCCGCTACCGGATCCGCAATGATCTCGGGCTTGGCGAGGACAGGTACGACAAGCTGCTCGACGATGCCTGACCGCTGATCAGCGCCCGGGGGCTGACGGGGCAGTTCTGCGGGCCGGGCGGACCGTGAGCGCATCGGCCGCGGTATCGAGATCTACCAGCACCGTGTCCCCGTCGGTGATCTCGCCCGCCAGGAGTTGCCGCGCGAGCTGGTCGCCGATGGCTGACTGAATCAGGCGGCGCAGCGGCCTGGCCCCGTAGACCGGGTCGAAACCGGTCACGGCCAGCCACTCTTCCGCAGCCGGCGTGACGGTGAGCGTCAGCCTCCGGTCCGCAAGGCGCTTGCCGAGCCTGGCCACCTGCAACCCGACGATCTCGGTGAGTTCCTCGGTGCTCAGCGCGTCGAACAGGATGACATCGTCAAGCCGGTTGAGGAACTCAGGCTTGAAGGTCGACCGGACGACCGACATCACAGCCTCCCGCTTCGCCGCGTCGTCCAGCGCGGGATCCGCGATGAACTGCGATCCCAGGTTGGAGGTGAGGATCAGGATGGTGTTGCGGAAGTCAACAGTGCGGCCCTGGCCGTCGGTGAGCCGTCCGTCGTCGAGTACCTGCAGCAGGATGTCGAAGACCTCAGGGTGCGCCTTCTCCACTTCGTCGAGCAGAATGACGCAGTACGGTCGGCGCCGGACGGCCTCGGTGAGCTGGCCGCCTTCCTCATACCCGACGTAGCCAGGCGGGGCGCCGACCAGCCTGGCTACCGAGTGCCGCTCGGAGTACTCGCTCATGTCGATCCGGATCATTGCCCGCTCGTCGTCGAACAGGAACTCCGCGAGCGCCTTGGCCAGCTCGGTCTTGCCTACTCCGGTGGGTCCCAGGAAGAGGAACGAGCCAGCTGGGCGGTCCGGATCAGCGATTCCCGCGCGTGACCTGCGGACGGCATCGGACACTGCCTGAACGGCTCTGGCCTGCCCCACAAGGCGCTTGCCGAGCCCGGTTTCCATCCGGAGGAGCTTGCCGGTCTCGCCTTCCAGCAGCCGACCCGCTGGTATCCCGGTCCACGCGGAGATGACATCAGCGATATCGTCGGGGCCAACCTCTTCCTTGACCATCGGCCGGGCATCGGCGAGCGTGCCGTGACCGTCCGCGGCTGCGCGGTCTGCACCGGAACCAGCACCGCCCTTGGCGGAGCCGGCACCGTCCCCGCCAGAACCAGCGGCCACGCCGTCATTGGCAGCGGCGGCGGCAGCAGCCAGCTCGCGTTCGGCGGCCGGGATCTCCCCGTACATCAGGCGGGAGGCTGTCTCGAAGTCAGCGTCCCGCTGAGCGCGCTCCGCCTGGCCCTTGAGGTCGTCGAGACGTTTCTTCAGCTCGCCGACCTTGTTCAGGCTCGACTTCTCCCGGTCCCAGCGAGCGATCAGCACCGTCAGCTGCTCTTGCCGGTCGGCGAGGTCAGCACGGAGCCGCTCAAGCCGCTCCTTGCTGGCCGGGTCGGCCTCTTTGGCAAGGGCCATCTCTTCCATCTTCATCCGGTCCACCGTGCGCTGCAGCTCGTCGATCTCGACCGGCCGTGAATCAATCTCCATACGGAGCCGGGATGCCGCTTCGTCGATCAAGTCGATCGCCTTGTCCGGCAGGAATCTCGCCGTGATGTAGCGATCCGACAGCGTCGCCGCGGCGACCAGCGCGGCATCAGAGATCTGCACCTTGTGGTGGGCCTCGTAGCGGCTCTTCAGGCCACGCAGGATCGCGATCGTGTCCTCGACGGACGGCTCGCCCACGAAGACCTGCTGAAACCGGCGCTCCAGGGCCGCGTCCTTCTCGATCCGCTCCCGGTACTCATCCAACGTCGTGGCGCCGACCATGCGCAGCTCGCCGCGGGCCAGCATGGGCTTGACCATGTTGCCAGCGTCCATGGCGCCCTCGGCGGCGCCAGCTCCCACCAGCGTGTGCAGTTCATCGATGAAGGTGATGACCTGGCCTTCGCTCTGCTTGATCTCACCGAGGACCGCCTTGAGCCGCTCCTCGAATTCGCCACGGTACTTGGCGCCGGCCAGCATGGCGCCCAGATCAAGCGCGACGATCCGCTTTCCGCGCAGCGATTCGGGCACGTCGCCGGCGACGATCCGCTGCGCCAGGCCCTCGACGACGGCGGTCTTGCCGACGCCCGGCTCGCCGATCAGGACGGGATTGTTCTTGGTGCGGCGGGAGAGCACCTGGATGATGCGCCTGATCTCGGCGTCACGCCCGATGACCGGGTCGAGCTTGCCCTCCCTGGCGCTGGCGGTGAGGTCGACGCCGTACTTCTCCAGCGCCTGGTAGGTACCTTCCGGGTCCGGCGTCGTGACCCGGGCGCCGCCGCGCACCTTCTCGAACGCGGCTAGCAACTCGTCGGGGCCTGCTCCGGCGTCGCGCAGCACGGTCGCGGCCTGGCCGCCGTCGGAGGCGAGCCCGACGAGCAGGTGCTCGGTAGATACGTATTCATCGGACATTTCCTTGGCGCGCCGCCCCGCGGTGGCGAGCGCCGCCAGCAGCGGCCTGGAGGCCTCGGGAGCGCTAAGGGTGGCCCCGGACGCGCTCGGCAGCCTGGCCAGCAGCCTGCCTGCCGAGCCCAGCACGGCGGCCGGGTCAGCTCCGACGGCCCGCAGTAGCGGGGCGGCAGTACCGCCATCCTGCTCGATCAGCGCGGCGAGCAGGTGCAGGCCGTCCACGTTGGGGTTACCCGCCGCCGCGGCGCGCTTGACCGCCTCGGACAGTGCGTCCTGGCTCTTGCGGGTCAGCTTGTCATCCATTTCCGGTCTCCCCGGGATCAGTCGGCTGTGCTATTGCGTCGCGGCCAGCCGGAACCGCGGCGGAGCTATCAGCGCGGCGCACCGGCACCAGGGCAGCGCCCCGGTTGCGGCTCCTGAGCAGGCCTGCCAGCCTGGCGGCCACGGCGCGGGTGGACTCGAGCTCGGCACGGAGCTGGGTGATCTCCGCGTGCATCTCGGCGAGCAGCATCCGGCTGCGGTGCTCTTCGTGCTCCAGCTCCAGGATCCGCTTGATCCCGGAGAGATTGACGCCCTCCTCCTGCGAGAGGCGCTGGACCTCGCGCAGGATCAGGATGTCGTGCAGCGAGTAGCGCCGCCCGCGGCCTGGCGCCCGGCCCGGGGAGACCAGGCCAAGCCGGTCGTAGGCGCGCAGCGTCTGCGGGTGCAACCCAGACAGCTGGGCCGCCACGGAAATGACATACACGGGCGTGTCGTCGGAAAGCTCGAACTCGCTCGTCATGTCATCTCCTTCCAGCGTGGTGGGCACCGGTACCACGGGTCATCCCGCGCTGGCGCGGCGCAGCAGCTCGTCTCGCGGGTCTGGGCCCGCGGTGGCCTGCTTGAAGGCCTCCAGCGCCTGCTTGGCAGTGCCGTTGATGTTCTGCGGCACCTGGACGCTGACAGTAACCAATAGATCACCGACAGTGCTGTCAGCGCGGCGGACGCCCTTGCCGCGGACCCGGAACGTCCGGCCGTTCGGGGTGCCCGCCGGAATGCGCACGCTGACCGGCATCCCGCGATGGGCAGGCACCTTGATCTCGGCGCCGAGCGCCGCCTCGGGGAAGGTGATCGGCACGGTTACCGTCAGGTTGTGACCGGACCGCCCGAATACCGGATGCGGTGCGACATGAACCTTGACGTACAGGTCCCCGGCCGGGCCGCCGCGCTCGCCGGGAGCGCCCTTGCCCTTCAGCTTGATCCGCTGGCCATTCGCGACACCCGCAGGGATACGCGCCTGGATGGTCCTGGTGCTCATGGCACGCCCGCTGCCGGAGCAGACCTGGCACGGGTCGTCGACGACCAGGCCGCGGCCGCGGCAGGTCCGGCACGGCTCCGAGAACGCAAAATTGCCCAGATTCCTGCTGGCCTGTCCGGTTCCTTCGCAGGTCGGGCAGACCCTGGGGACGGTTCCGGCCTTCGCGCCGGTGCCCATGCACGTCTTGCAGGGTCCTTCGCCGGCCAGGTGCAGCGAGACGGTGACGCCGTCGATCGCGTCGCTGAAGCTCAGCGACGTCTCTGTCTCGATGTCGGCGCCCCGCCGCGCCCGCTGCTGGGTGGTCCGGCCGCCGCCGCCGCCGAACATGCCGCCGAGCAGGTCGCCCAGGCGTCCCCCGGTGCTGCCAGGCTGGCCGCCGCCGAAGAGGTCGCCCAGGTCGAAGTTGTAGCCGCCGCCCGATCCGGGCCCGTGGACTCCGCCGCCGCCGAACAGCGAGCGTGCTTCGTCGTACTCCTTGCGCCGCTTCTCGTCGGACAACACGTTGTACGCCTCGGATATCTCCTTGAAGCGATCCTCCGACGCTGAGTCGCCCTTGTTGGCGTCCGGGTGATACTTGCGGGCGAGCTTGCGGTACGACTTCTTGATCTCGTCGGCGGTCGCGCTCTTGGAGACGCCGAGGACCTTGTAATAGTCCTTCTCAAGGAAGTCCTTGGTGCTCAACGGTCCTCTTCTCGCGGAATTCAATCAGTGCCTGGTGCGCGTGCCGTGTCGTCAGCGCGGGCCGCCTCGCCAGATTCCGCCGCGGCCTGGCTGCCTGCAGCCGGGCTGCTGCCGTCAGCGTGGCTGCCGTCTTCGGCCTGGGCCGCGCCGGCGGCGGCGCCAGGGCCCGCGGCATTGTGCTGCTCCGCGGGACCGCCGGCACCCGGCTCCGTGACGTCTCCATGCTCAGCGACCGCCACCCTGGCCGGCCGCAGGATCCGGTCGCCGACCTTGTAGCCGGGCTGCAGGACGCGAACGCAGGTGGGCTCGGTCACGTCGGCCGAGTAGGAGTGCATCAGCGCCTCGTGCACGGTCGGATCGAACGGGTCGCCGTTCTCTCCGTAGCTGGTCAGGCCGAGCTTGGCCACCCCCGCTTCAAGGGACTCGGCGACGGACTTGAACCCTCCGGTCAGCTCGCCGTGCTCCCTGGCGCGGCCAATATCGTCGATCACCGGCAGCAGCTCGGTGAGCACATTGGCCAGCGCCTGCTCTCTGACCGCCACCCGGTCCCTGTCGACCCGCTTGCGGTAGTTCGCGTACTCTGCCTGGAGCCGCTGCAGGTCCGCGGTGCGCTCGGCCAGCTGCACCGCGATCTTGTCTGCCGCGCCGTTCCCGCCGTTGCCGGTACCGGACCCGGCTTGGGCGCCCGGCGCGGCAGACGTTCCCGCCGCGCCCGCGCCGCCGCCGCCCGGCTTTGACACCGAGTGCCTGCCCGGCCTGGGCTGGCCTGGCCCGCGCTGGGCCTGGCCAGCCTGGCCGGAATCACGCACCTGACCGGTGGCCGGGTCGATACGCCGCCGGTCACGGATGACCGGCCCCTGGGGTTCCTCGTCTGAAGGCCTCATCAGGCGGCGCCGCCTTCTTGCTCGCCGGGCTTGTCCTCATCGACGATCTCCGCCTCGACGACCTCGTCGTCATGGGCCGGAGCGTCTTGGCCCTGCGCGCCCTCAGCATGGTCCCCGGCGGCCTGCTGCGACTGCGCGTAGATAGCCGAGCCCATCTTCTGGCTGACCTGAGCCGCATTCTCGCTGGCCACGCGGATCGCCTCGGTGTCGGTGCCCTCAAGAGCCCGCTTCAGCTCGGCGATCGAGGACTCGACCTCGGACTTGACGTCGTCGGGGACCTTGTCAGCGTTCTCGGAGAGGAACTTCTCGGTCGTGTAGGCGAGGGTCTCGGCGCGGTTGCGGACCTCGGCCTCCTCGCGGCGCTTGCGGTCCTCGTCCGCGAACTTCTCGGCGTCGGCCATCATCCGCTCGATGTCGTCCTTGTTCAGCGCCGAGCCGCCGGAGATGGTGACGGACTGCTGCTTGCCGGTGCCCAGATCCTTGGCGGACACGTTGACGATGCCGTTCGCGTCGATGTCGAAGGTGACCTCGATCTGCGGCACCCCGCGCGGCGCGGGTGCGAGGCCGGCCAGCTCGAACATGCCGAGCTTCTTGTTGTAGGCCGCGATCTCGCGCTCGCCCTGGAACACCTGGATCTGCACCGAGGGCTGGTTGTCGTCGGCCGTGGTGAAGATCTCCGAGCGCTTGGTCGGGATCGTGGTGTTGCGCTCGATCAGCTTGGTGAAGATGCCGCCCTTGGTCTCGATGCCCAGCGAAAGCGGGGTCACATCGAGCAGCAGGACGTCCTTGACCTCACCCTTGAGCACGCCGGCCTGCAGGCAAGCGCCGACCGCCACGACTTCGTCCGGGTTGACGCCCTTGTTCGGCTCCTTGCCGCCGGTCAGCTCCTTGACCAGGTCGACCACGGCGGGCATCCGGGTGGATCCGCCGACGAGCACCACGTGGTGGATGTCGCTGAGCTTGACGCCGGCGTCCTTGATCACCTGCTGGAACGGCGACTTGCAGCGGTCGAGCAGGTCAGCGGTCATCTTCTGGAACTCGGCGCGGGTCAGCTTGGTGTCCAGGTGCAGCGGGCCCTGGTCGGAGTGGGTGATGTAGGGCAGGTTGATCTGGGACTCGGTCGAGCTGGACAGCTCGATCTTGGCCTTCTCCGCGGTCTCCCGCAGCCGCTGCAGCGCCATCTTGTCCTTGGACAGGTCGGTGCCGTAATTGTTCTTGAAGTCCTTGACCAGCCAGTCCACGATGCGCTGGTCCCAGTCGTCGCCGCCCAGATGGTTGTCACCGCTGGTCGCCTTGACTTCCACGACGCCCTCGCCGACCTCGAGCAGCGAGACGTCGAAGGTGCCGCCGCCCAGGTCGAAGACGAGGATCGTGGCCTCGGTGTCCTTGTCCAGGTGGTACGCGAGCGCGGCTGACGTCGGCTCGTTGATGATCCGCAGCACGTTCAGACCGGCGATCTGGCCGGCCTCCTTGGTGGCCTGCCGCTGCGCGTCGCTGAAGTAAGCGGGCACGGTGATCACCGCGTCGGTGATCGTCTCGCCCAGGTATGCCTCGGCGTCCCGCTTCAGCTTCTGCAGCACGAACGCGCTGATCTGCTGCGCGGTGAATTTCTTGCCGTCGATGGAGACGGTCCAGTCGGTGCCCATCTGGCGCTTGACCGAGCGAATCGTCCGGTCAACGTTGGTCACTGCCTGCCGCTTTGCGACCTCGCCGACGAGCACTTCACCGTTCTTCGCGAAGGCGACGACGGACGGCGTGGTCCGCGAGCCCTCCGCGTTGGCGATGACCGTGGGCTCGCCGCCCTCGAGAACGGCGACCACGGAGTTGGTCGTCCCCAGGTCAATGCCTACCGCTCGTGCCATGAGTTCAGTCCCTTGTTTTGATCGTGAGCCTAAGTTGAGTCTGGTTGGCGCAAGCCTGCCACGCTGTCGATAGCTTGGCAAGTGACTTGAGCCTGCTGTACTCAACTTTGCGGAGGCGCCGGACATTCCCGCGCTGGCGGCCCAAAAACCACCATCAATTACAACAATACAGACATTTCACTCGATCATCTTCGTCGATTACGTGACCCAGGTCATAAGCGCGGCCCGCGGCGCGCCGAGGTTCCGCACCGGCAACCGGCTAGCCAGCCCAGTTGCCGGTGAGGAACAGCAGCCCGATCGCCGCGCTGATGGGCACCGAGACCGCCAGGTAGAGCTGGCCCGCCCAGGGGCGTCTCGCGGCCAGCGCGGCCAGCCCGCACCATAGCGGCCACAGCAGCAGGAGTGCACGCGGCACCGACTCATACCACACCGATGTCGCCAGTGACCCGATGGTCAGGCCCGCGTAAACCGCCTCGGGCCAGCGCCGGTACCACAGCAGCGCGACCGTGGTGATCACCCCGACGAGCACGGCGAGGATCTCCAGCTGGAACACGAAGTTGACCGGCGCGGTGAACTCGCGGCTGAAGCCGGCGGTCCAGGCGGTATGGAACGTGACGACCGGATTGGTGAGGTGCCGATCCCAGCCGGCCGCCTCCGCGTGCAGCCAGGCAAGCCAGTCGCCGGTCCGCAGCCGCAGGTAGACCTCGTATCCGGCCAGCGGGAGCAGCGCGGGCACGAACATCGCCAGGGACCGGGTCCGCTGGCCGCCTGCCCGGCGGCCGATCTCGACGAGCAGGGCCGCGCACAGGAACAGCCCTTCCACCCGGATGATGCAGGCCCCGCCAGCCAGGAGCACCGCCAGCATCCAGTTATGCCGCCGCGCCGCCAGCCAGGAGCACAGTGCGAAGGCGAGGAACAGCGACTCGGTGTAGCCAGCGGCCAGGAAGATCGCGGCCGGGGAAGCTACCAGATAGAGGACGGCCCTGCCGCCCGACCCTGGCTGGTAGTCGAGCTCCGCCACCCGGCCGAGGGCAACGGCGGCGACGCCCCCTGCGACGAACGAGATCAGCAGCCCCGACACCGTCCACTGCCGCACGGCAAGCTGCACGACGTGCAGCGCGATCGGGAATCCGGGTAGGAAAGCGACCTGGTTGGGTGTCACGTGGCCGGCCGGGCCGAAGTAGCCGTACTGGGCGATCGACTGCAGGTTGACCGCGTCCCAGTTCTGCCAGAGGCCGAGCCAGGGCCTTGATGCCTTGGCGCTGCCCTGCAGGATCGAAAGCGCGGGCCAGCTGAGGGCGAGAACGGCGCACCGGGACAGCAGCCAGATGCGCAGCATCGCCATGTCAGTCGGCGACGGCCGCGGCAGCCGGTCAAGGACCCGGCCCACCGGCGCGGCACGGCTGGAGGCGTTATCACGGCTGGATGCGTCATCGAGGGTCGTCATCGGTGCCGTTCCTTGACGGCCGTAAGGCCCGGGAATGGTCGCGGCCGCGCCGCTGCGATGGCTCCGAGGTTACCGCAATGGCGGCCGGGAGCCACCACCTAGATCATCGGCAGCAAGCCCGGCCGCGTTACGCTGGCACCGGCGCCGTGCCGCCAGGCGCCGCCTGGCCCGCCGCCGCACCTGGAGGTCCCCGTGGCCCTGCGCATCATCATCGGCCTTGCCCTCACCGTGATCGCGCTGACGATCGCGGGCCGCCGGCTGTGGTGGCTCGTCCGGATTGGCCGCACCGGCCAGCCAGCCCCGGAGCGGATCGATGCCCTCAGGGCGCACCCGGCCAGCGGCGCGGAGGCCGAGGCCACCGAGGTGCTCGGCCAGCGCAAGCTGCTGCAGTGGACGGTGCCTGGTATCGCACATTTCGTCACCTTCTGGGGTTTTATCATCCTGATCCTGACGCTCATCGAGTCCTACGGGGACTTGTTCAGCCGCAGCTTCGCGATCCCCGGCATCGGGCACTGGGCGTGGATCGGGTTCCTGGAGGACCTCCTCGCAGTGGCGGTCATGGCCGGCATCATCACCTTCGCGGTGATCCGGTGGCGCCACGATCCGAAGCGCGAGGGCCGGAATTCGCGGTTCGCCGGCTCGCACACCGGCGCCGCCTGGCTGGTGCTGGTGCTGATCTTCGGCGTGGTGGCGACACTGCTGGTGTACCGCGGCGCGCAGATCGACACCGGGGTCTTCCCCTACGCCCACGACGCGTTCGCCTCGCAGATCGTCGGGCACTGGCTGCACCCGCTCGGGGTGGGCACGGACAAGGTCTTCGAGACGACCTTCGTGCTGGCTCAGCTCGCGGTCGTGCTCGGCTTCCTGGTGCTCGTTACCTACTCCAAGCACCTGCACATCTTCGCCGCCCCGGTGAACGTGCTGTTCTCCCGCCGGCCGAACGGGCTGGGCGGGCTGCAGCCGATGCGCTCGGGCGGCAAGGTGCTCGACTTCGAGGAAGCCGACCCGGACACCGACATCTTCGGCCGCGGGACCATCGAGGACTTCACCTGGAAAGGCATGCTCGACATGGCCACCTGCACCGAGTGCGGGCGCTGCCAGTCACAGTGCCCCGCCTGGGCGACCGGCAAGCCGCTGTCACCGAAGATGGTCATCCTCGACCTCCGTGACCACGCGTTCGCCAAGGCTCCTTACCTGCTGGCCGGCTCGGATGACGAACGTGATCAGCTGCCGGAGGCCGTTAAGAAAGAAGCAGACAGGCCCCTGGTCGGCGATGCCGCCGCAGGCGGCGTGATCGACCCCGACGTGCTCTGGTCCTGCACCAACTGCGGTGCCTGCGTCGAAGAATGCCCGGTGGACATCGAGCACATCGACCACATCACGGACATGCGCAGGCACCAGGTGCTGATCGAGTCGGCGTTCCCGGCCGAGGCCTCGGGGATGCTGAAGAACCTGGAGAACAAGGGCGACCCGTGGGGCATGGGCGAGGCCAAGCGGCTGGAATGGACCGCGGGCCTCGGCTTCGAGGTGCCGGTGGTGGACGGCCCGATCGGCGACGACGTGGAATACCTCTTCTGGGTCGGCTGCGCGGGCGCCCTCGAGGACCGGGCGAAGAAGACCACCAGGGCGATCGCCGGGCTGCTGCACACCGCTGGCGTCAACTTCGCGATCCTCGGGCCGGCCGAGACGTGTACCGGCGATCCGGCGCGGCGGATGGGCAACGAATTCGTGTTCAGCATGCTGGCGCAGCAGAACGTGGAGACGCTCAACGAGGCGGGCGCTCGCAAGATCGTGGCCAGCTGCCCGCACTGTTTCAATGCCATTTCTCACGAGTACCCGCAGCTGGGCGGCAACTATGAGGTGATCCACCACACCCAGCTACTGGCCCGCCTGATCGCCGACGGGCGGCTCAACCCGGTGACGCCGGTGGACGAGAAGATCACCTACCACGACCCGTGCTTCCTGGGCAGGCATAACCGGGTGTTCACCGCGCCGCGCGAGATCATGGAGAAAGTGCCGGGCGTGCAGTCGCAGGAGATGCACCGGTGCAAGGAGCGCGGGTTCTGCTGCGGGGCCGGAGGGGCCAGGATGTGGATGGAGGAGCGGATCGGCAAGCGGATCAACGCCGAGCGGATCGAGGAGGCGCTGGCCACCAATCCGGACACGGTGTCGACGGCCTGCCCGTTCTGCCTGGTCATGCTGGGGGACGCGATTGGCGCGAAGCAGGGTTCCGGGGAGGCCGCGCAGTCGCTTGAGGTGGTTGACGTGGCGCAGCTGCTGGCCAGGTCGGTGCAGCCGCCTGCCGGGACCCCGGTGGCCCCGGCTTCCCCTGAGGCCAGCTGACCGGAAGGCAACCGGACTGGGAGAGGGCCCAGGATGGACACGCGGCGCGCAGAGTCATTCAGCGACGGAGTTTTTGCCGTCGCGATCACGGTGCTGGTGTTCAACCTGCTGGCGATCGGCCACGGCGCGCTCAGTTACCGGCTGCTGCTGGACAGCTGGCCGCAGTATGCGGCGTATGTCGTGAGCTTCCTGACGATCGGGATCATGTGGCTGAACCACCACACGATGCTGTCGCTGGTCTCCAGGGTCGACAGGGTCACGCTGGTCCTCAACACCTTCCTGCTGATGGGCGTGGTAGCCGTGCCGTTCCCCACGGCCCTGATAGCCGATCACCTCACGGCGGACGCTCCAGCGGGCGGCCAGGTAGCCGCGGTCGTCTACGGGCTGGTCCTGATCGCGATCTCGGTTGCCTACTCCGGCATGTGGATGTACCTGTCCGCGCATCAGGAATCGCTGGGAGCGACGACGATCAGGGCGCCGCGGCAGGCGACGCTGCGGTTCAGCGCGGGCCTGATCGGCTATGTGATCGGCACGCTGGTCGCGGCGTTCTGGTCGTCAGGCGTGGCCCTGGCGATATATGCGCTGATCGCGGTCTACTACCTGTTCGAGCACCTGCCCGGTCCCAGTCCAAGCGGCGGGGAGCCGCCGGGCGCATTCGGCGAAGCGGAGAACTCATTCGGCCAGCCCGGCTGAGCCGGGGCGGCCGAGCTGAGGAGCGTCCGTCCCGGCGCAAGGCGGCGTTCCAGCCACCAGCCTGCCAGTCAGGTCGGGGTGCGGACCGGCAGCCAGATCCGCACCCTGGTACCCCGGCCCGGCCAGGATTCCAGGGTCGCGCGGCCACCGTGAGCGGCGGCGATCGCCTGGACGATCGACAGGCCTAGACCGCTGCCGCCGCCGTTGCGCTGGTTGGCCGCGTCGCTCGGCACGCGGCCTGCCGCGGCACCTGCCATCGGCCCGTCGTGACCGTGGCCGTTGTCGTCGGCGCGGTCCGTGGCGCGGTGGAATCTGTCGAACGCCCGGGCGGCGTCCTCGGCGGACATCCCGGGCCCGGCGTCCGCCACCTCGATCAGCACGCCACCGGTCAGCTGGCCGAGCCGCACCGCCACCGGCGTAGTCACCGGCGTGTGCGCACGGACGTTGCCGAGCAGGTTGGCAAGGACCTGGCGGATCCTTGGCTCATCCACCACGGCGACAAGCCGCGGCGGGGCCTCGGCGCGCACCGGCCGGCCCGGCTCTACGGCGACCGCGTCGGCGACGGCGTCCCGGACCACGCTGGCCAGGTCGGTCTCGGTCAGGTCGAGTGAGGACGTGCGGTCCAGCCTGGCCAGCTCGAGCAGTTCGGCCACCAGCGTGCTCATCCGCTGCGACTCCTGCTCGATCCTGCGCATCGCGCTCGGCAGCTGGTCCGGCCCGAGCGCACCCTGACGGTAAAGCTCCGCATAGCCGCGGATGGTGGTGAGCGGGGTGCGCAGCTCGTGCGAGGCGTCGGCGGCGAACTCGCGGACCTTCTGCTCCGAGCGCAGCCGCGCGCCGAAGGCCTGCTGGATCCTGTCGAGCATGGTGTTGATCGCTGATCCGAGCTGGCCGACCTCAGTGCGGTCGCCCGCATCCGGCATCCGGGTGGTCAGGTCGCCCTTGGAGGTGATCTCTTTGGCCGTGGTGGCCATCTTGTCGAGCGGCTGCAGGCCGCGGCCGATGAGCCATTCGCCGCCGATGGCGAGCAGGGCGATCAGCGCGCCGCCGGTTATCAGCTCGGCGAGCACGAATCCGCGCACGTGGTCGGCTACGGCGCTGACCGGCTGCGCAACGACGACGTAGACCCTCGGGCTATATTTCGCCGCCGCGGCGCGCAGCCTCGGGCCGCCGCCCGAGTCCGGGACGGTGAACGGCTGGTCGTGACCGAGGTATCTCGTCAGGTCGCCGGTCGCTGCCAGCTGCTGCATCCCGTCGACAAGCTCCTGCGTGCCGAGGTCCTGGGTGCTGGAGTTGCCGCCGGTCAGCGGGCTGATGAGAACGTGCGGGGTGAGCAGGTACCTGACGGTGACCTGAACGGCCGAGTAGCCGTTCGGCTTGGCGCTGAGCTCAGCCGGACTGCGGGTGGCGTCGGCCACGAGGCCCGCGCTGAACTGCTTAGTCCATTGGTTCTTCAGCACGATGGTGCTCACCGTGGCCATGATGAGAAGGAAGATTACTGTCACGCCGATAAGCAGCACGAGCATGCGCGCGCGCAGCGACAGCCTGTGTGATCTCTTCATCCCCGGGGCCGGCTCATTCCCCGGGTCCGGCGTGCCCCTGTTCCGGTGGCCGGAGACTGTAGCCAACGCCCCGCTGCGTGTAGATCATGGGCGGCCCCAGCGGGTCAAGTTTGCGCCGCAAGTAGCTGACATAGGTCTCGACGATCTGAGACTCGCCCGCGTAGTCCCAGCCCCACACGCTCTCCAGCAGCTGGGCTCGGGTCAGGACGCGTCCCTGGTGCCGGATGAGATAGGCGAGTAGCCGGAACTCGGTCGGCGAGAGCTCTACGGGGACGCCTGCCCGGTGCACGGTCCAGCGTGCCTCGTCGAGTTCCAGGTCGCCAGCCCGCAGGCGGCCGGCCTCGCCGCCAGGCTGCCCGTCCCTGGCGGTCCGCGACGCCCGTCGCAGGACCGCCCTGACCCTGGCCACCAGCGCCTCAACGGAGAATGGCTTGGTCACGTAGTCGTCGCCGCCGATGGCCAGGCCGGTAACTGTGTCTGAGGAGGTGTCCCTGGCCGTGAGAAAGATCACCGGCACCTCGTTGCCCGCTGCCCGGAGCCTGCGGCAGACCTCGAAGCCATCCATGTCCGGCAGCATCACGTCAAGGACGATCAGGTCAGGGCGGTCGGTCTCGGCGTGGCGCAGCGCTTCCGTCCCGTTGGCCGCGGTGCTGACCGCGCAGCCATGAAACTTCAGCGCGACCTGAACCAGCTCGCGGATGTTCGGCTCGTCGTCTACGACAAGCACCTGGGGTATGCGGTCATTGTCTGTCATGAGATACCGGGTTCATTCTTGCGTGCCGGGGCAACCGCGCCGAACCCGATACCGGCGTTCGGTTAGCAGCGGACGGCGCTCAGGTGGCGGAAGCAATGCCGTCGTGCCCGGGCATCGGACGTCCCGGGACGACGGCACGTTCCCGGCGTACCCGCCGTCACCGGCTGCGGTCAGCCTGACGACGACCCGTTGCCCGGGCGGATCACGATCAGCCTGGCGTCATTCTTGCCGCCTTCCACCGGACCGCCGGCGAACACCTGCTCGCCGCTGGCAAGCACGCTGCGGCCGACCACTTTGCCCTTCTCCCTGACCACGGTGCTGGCCACCAGGTACCAGGTCCAGGTGCTGCCGTCAGCCGACCTGACGACCACCTGGCCTGCGGTGGCCGACTCGAGGACGCCGCGTGCGAAGGCGACGGTGCGCGACCCTGACTTGGTCCTGAAGGTGAACTGCCCGTGCATGCCCCCGAGTGCGCGGAGCCGGACCAGGCGGTCGCGGCAGAATCGCCCGACGATAACAGCGGCTCGCGGGTGCCTGGCTGCCCGGAGCCTGATGACGGCTCGCCCGCAGCGCCCGGCCACTGTTGACCCGCCCGCGGATACGGGGGTGGCCGGGGAGAGCGCGGCGGAGTCAGCTGAGCTCGCAGCGGCTGTCGTGGCTGACGCGGCGGTCGTGCCGGACGCGGCGGTCGTGCTGGACGCGGCGGTCGTGCTGGACGCGGCGGTCGCGCCGGGTGCCGAACTCGATGCAGCGCCTGAGGCCGGTGATGAAGCCGAGCTGAGAATGGTGTTCAGCGCGGCTGCCTGCCCGGATCCTGCCGTGGCCAGGCCAGGGCCGCTGGTGAGTTCCGTCGCGGCGAGAGCTCCGCCGCCTGCCAGCAGCGCCACAAGCGCGATGCCTGCGCCCCAGCGCATCGGCCGACGGCCGCCAGGGCGCCGCGACCCGCCGCCACCAGCGCCCAACTCCTGCGTGGGCCAGTTGTCCTGCCAGCCGGTCGGCTGCCGCCAGTTGTCCTGCGGGTCACCGCCCGGCGGCCGCCAGTCGTCCTGCGGGCCGCCGCTGGGCGGCTGATACATGTTGTCCATACCCTGAACGATGTCGGGTCGGCCTGGGACGACTGGCAGCGGATCCTGGGAGCAGGCTGGGAACATCCCGGCAAATGCCTCAGAGAGCGCGGTCCGCGGCGGCATCCCGAGCGGATCCATGCCAGCGAAACCTCGTCACATGCGGTCGGGAACCGGGATGCCGAGCAGCCCAAGGCCGGTCATCAGCACCCGCAGGGTCACCGCGGACAGCGCCAGCCTGCTGTTGCGCACCGACTCGTCGCCGGCCTTTAGCACCGGGCAGCGCTCGTAAAACGCGGTGAAGGCGCTCGCCGTCCCGAACAAGAACCCGGCGAGGCGGTGCGGCTCAGCCGCGCTCGCCACCGCGGTGACGCTCGCGCCAAAACCGAGCAGATGCAGTGCGAGCGCCCGCTCAGTGGCGTCGCTCAGCCTGATCGGGCCGACGGCAGCGTCGGGCTCAAGCCCGGCCTTGTGGAAGATCGACCGGATCCGGGCGGTCGCATACTGCAGGTAGGGGCCGGTGTTGCCGGTCAGCGCCAGCATCCGGTCGAAATCGAGCGCGTAACTCGAGTCTCGGGCAACCGACAGGTCGCCGTACTTCAGCGCGCCGATCCCGACTGCCTCGGCGATCCGGCCGCGCTCGGCGGGGTCCTCGTAACGATCCTCGATGACCTTGTCGGCCCGGCCGACGGCCTCGTCGATCAGCGTGATCAGCTTGGCCTGGTCGCCGCTACGGGTCCGCAGCCGCTGCCCTCCTGGCGCGGTCACCAAGCCGATCACGGCGTGTTCCGCGGTGGCCGCGCCGGTCAGCCAGCCGGCCTGACGCGCAGTGGCGAACACCATCTGCAAGTGCTGATGCTGCTCGGACCCGACCACGTAGATGATCCTGGTGGCGCCGAGATCCCTCAGCCGGTACCTGATGGCAGCGAGGTCAGTGGAGTCGTACCCGTAACCGCCGTCACTCTTGCGCAGCATCAGCGGCAGCGGCCTGCCGTCCCGGCCGGTAAAGCCGGGCGGGAACGCGCAGAGCGCGCCGTCGCTGATCACCGCCACGCCCGAAGCCTCAAGCTCGGCGCAGACGTCGGCGAGCATCGGGTTGTAGAAGCTCTCCGGTGCCATGAACTGATCGGTCAGCGTGACCTGCAGCCTGGCGTAAATCATGCGGAGGTACTCCATGGAGTCACCGACCAGCAGCTGCCACAGCTGCAGCGTCTGCTCATCACCGGACTGCAGCTGGACGACCCGGCGCCTGGCCCGGTCGGCGAACGCCGGATCGGAGTCGAACGTCGCCCTGGCAGCCTGGTAGAAGGCGGTGAACTCGCCGTCGGCGAGCTGCTCGTAGGTGGCCCGCTCGCCGATGTCGAGCGCGTGCTCGATCAGCATGCCGAACTGAGTACCCCAGTCCCCGAGGTGCGCCGCCCTGGTGACCTCATGGCCGAGGTACTCAAGCACTCGCACGATCGCGTCGCCGACCACAGTGGCACGCAAGTGGCCGACGTGCAGTTCCTTGGCGACGTTCGGCCCGGAGTAGTCGACGACCATCCGCTGCGGTGGATCAGCCGCCGGGACGCCGAGGCGGGTGTCGCCGAGCTGGCCGGAGGCCTGGGCCTCGATCCACTTACCGCGCAGCGTGAGATTGATGAATCCGGGACCGCTCACCTCGGCCCGTTCGCACACGTCGCTGCCGTCCAGGTGGCCGACTAGCTGAGCGGCGATTTCCCGCGGCGGACGGCCAAGCCGCTTGGCCAGCGGCAGGGCTACATTGGCCTGGAAGTCGGCGAACTGCGACGGCCTGATGACCGGGTCCGCGTCGGCGTAGTCGGCACCGAACTCGGCGGCGAGCGCTGCGCTCAAGAGGCCGCCGAGGGCCACCTCCGGATCGGTCATGAACTCAGCCTATCGGCCAGCAGCCCGATCCCGCGCCCACGTAACGGCGCGGCCGGCGCCGGTCATCAGGGCCGTCGCAGGAAAAGGCCGCCACGCTGCGGGCCAAGCCGCTCCCTGATCCGCTCGGTTATCTCGCCCGTTGCCAGGGCGGCCGCCAGCTTGCAGGCAGCAGCGGCAGCGCGTGCGGTGGCTGCCCCGTGCGCGATCACGACAGTCCCTTCGAGGCCGAGCAGCGCCGCGCCTCCGTAGCGGTCCACATCTAGCCGCGCGCTGAGGTCACGCAGGGCGCCGCGCTGCAGCAGGGCGCCGAGGCGGGCCGAGGCCGATCCGGTCAGGGCTTCCCGCAGCTCCCGGCCGGCGAACGCTGCGGTGCCCTCCAGCGTCTTGAGGGCGACGTTTCCCGTGAAGCCGTCGGTCACGATCACGTCCACCTTGCCGGTCAGCAGGTCAGCACCCTCGACGTTGCCGACGAAACTGATCGGCGCGGCGCCATGCGGGGGCGCGACGTCCAGAAGCTCATACGCGCGCCGCGCGAGCTTGTTGCCCTTTCCAGGCTCCGCGCCGATCGTCAGCAGGCCTACGCGAGGCTCGGAGATGGCGTGCGCGGCTTGCGCGTAGGCCACGCCGAGCTGGGCGAACTGGACAAGCATCTCCGGCTTCGGGTCGGCGATCGCGCCGACGTCCAGCAGCAGCGTCGGCCCGGGCCTGGTGGGCAGCACGACCGCGAGCGCAGGGCGGTTGACTCCGGGCAGCGGCCGCAGCCGGAGCCGAGCGGTAGCCACGATCCCGCCGGTCGATCCGGCCGATACCACGGCGGCTGCCTGGCCGCGCCTGACCAGCTGGCATGCGACGGCAATGCTAGACCGTGGCCTGCGCCAGCTTGCGAGGGCGCCCTCGCCCATGCCGAGGGCTTCCTCGGCGCCGACGATCCGCATTTCGTCGATGGCTCCGTGCTTTGCCAGCAGCGGGCGCAGCAGGCCGGGTCTGCCTGTCAGCACAATGCGCGGGCCGCCGGACCGTGCCGCCGCGACAGCCCCGGCGACGATTTCCGCCGGGGCGTTATCTCCGCCCATCGCATCCACCGCGATCAGGACTGGCGGGAGTGCGCCGGGCGGCGGCGGGTCGCCGTGCGGAACGGCGCCGCGCGGTGCCGCCTCGCCCTGCGGGCCGCTGGCTTGCGGGCCGCTGTCCTGCGGGCCGCTGTCCTGCTGGCGGCTGCCCCGCTGGCCACCATTCTGAAGCGGGCCGCCGGGTGGCTGAGTCTGGAGCGGGCCGCCGGGTGGCCGAGTCTGGAGGAGATCACCGGGTGGCCGACCATCGTAGGCGCCGCCCTGCGAACCTGGGGCGCTTGACGGCCGCGAGTCACCGGTGTCCCGCATCCGGCCAGCCTCTCACTGCTGCCCGCTCCGCAGATGGCCGGCATTGCATTGCCCGGTGCCCGGCTGTCCCAGACGAGCGCTTTCGCGGATGGCGACCCGTCCTGCTGCCCAACCGGCCATTCGCGACCCGCCGCGGTGAACCTGGGTGGTGCGAGTGTGGTCGGCCCGCTCGCCGGGTAAGCCGCGACTACGGGCGTTGACATCTCGTTATCAAGCGATGATCAACTGTTATCCAAAACGAGGGATGCGTGACTGAGCCCGCGATGTCAGCATGGAAGCGTCTGGTCAGAGCGGGCGGCCGTCATCTGGGGGCATGTGGTGGCTCTCGACTACTGCAGGGAACCCTGGGCGCTCCTTGAGTGTCTTCTAAACGTGACCTTTTTGTATGGATAATCACTGGCGCAGATGATGCCATCTGCGTCCCAAGGGTAAGTGTCCTGACGATCGCATCCTGCCGCCAGCTGGCGACACTCGCGCGCCCGGCACCCGCACCGGGCGGCGACCGACGGAGGGAGATGCGTGACTGGGTATGAGCAGGGAGCCGCCGCAGTTCCGGCGGCGGGCCGCCGGTTCCGCGCGTTCACGGCCAAGCATCTCGATGTGCTAGCCGGCCGGGCCGGACTGGGGCCTGCTGAGCGGCTGGCCGTCAGGGCCGTGGCAACGGTCCTCCCATTCCGGACCAATTCCTATGTCGTCGAGCGCTTGATCGACTGGGATGCGGCACCGGATGATCCCATCTACCGGCTGGTCTTCCCGCAGCCGGACATGCTGCCCGAGTCAGATATCCGGAGGCTGGCGGACCTGCTGGCCGGCGGCGCGCCGCAGAGCACGCTGCTCGCTGCGGTACACGACGTCCGGATGCGGCTGAACCCGCATCCCGCAGGCCAGCTCGCGCTCAACGTTCCTGACCTGGGCGATGAGCCGGTACCAGGAGTGCAGCATAAGTACCCGGAGACTGTGCTGCTCTTCCCCAAACAGGGGCAGACCTGCCATGCGTACTGCACCTACTGTTTCCGGTGGCCGCAGTTCGTCGATGAGCCAGACATGAAGATGGCGACGGACGATATGGGCAGGGTCACCGCGTACCTCCGGAGCCATCCCGAGGTCTCGAGCGTCCTGATCACCGGCGGCGACCCGATGATCATGGGCGCCGACGTGCTGCGCCGCTACATCGAGCCGCTGCTCGACCCTCGGCTCGACCACATCGAGTCGATCCGGATCGGCAGCAAGTCACTGTCCTACTGGCCGCAGCGTTTTGTCAGCGATCCGGATGCCGATGACACGCTGCGGCTGTTCGAGCAAGTCGCCCAGTCAGGGCGGGCGCTGGCCTTCATGGCGCATTTCTCCCATCCGCGTGAGCTTGAGCCTCCGCTGGTGGCAGAGGCGGTGCGCAGGATCAGGGCGTCCGGAGCAATCATTCGTACCCAGGCTCCGCTGATCAGGTCCATCAACGATGATCCTGCGGTCTGGTCGGCCATGTGGCGGGCGCAGAGCCGCATGGGGATGGTGCCCTACTACATGTTCGTCGAACGTGACACGGGTCCGCAAGGGTACTTCGCCGTGCCGCTGGCCAGGGGATATGACATCTATCGCGACGCGTACCGAAGTGTCTCTGGGCTATGCAGGACAGTGCGCGGGCCATCCATGTCGGCCACTCCGGGCAAACTATGCGTCGATGGCGTCGTGGAGGTGGCCGGCGAAAAGGTCTTCGCCCTGCACATGATCCAGGCGCGCGACCCCGAGCTGGTAGGGAAGCCGTTCTTCGCGCGGTTCGATCCGCAGGCCATCTGGCTGTCGGACCTCCAGCCCGCGTTCAGCTCGAGGTTCCCGTTCGAGCCCGATCCGGAGGAACTGCCCGGCCTGTGGGCGCCGGCGGTGTTCGAGCCGGCCGGCTGACCGGGCTCTTCCGGCAGCGATCAAGAGTGATCAAGAGCGATCAAGACTGCCAAGGTCCTCTGCGAGCCCGGCGTCCTGGCTGAGCGTGCCGTCCTGGCCGAGCGTGCCGTCCTGGGAGCCCACCATCGCGTCATCGTGCCCGGCCCGCACCCCGTCCGGGGCGGCCGCCGTTGCAGGGCCGGCAGCCTGGCCGTTCACCGCGGCCGGTGCGCCGTCGCGGCCGCCAGCCGCCGCCAGGGACGGCGCCGTCGGCATTCGCTTGATCAGCACGCAGCTCGCGGCGCCGACGACAAGGACCATGATGGGCAGCAGCATCGTCGACCGCATCGCGTCGACAAACCCATTGGTGAAGATTGCCTGGGCGATGTGCTCGATCTCACGTGCAAGCTGTACCGGTACGCCTGCCGGCAGGCTCACGCTGCTGCCGCCCTGGCCCGCGCCGATGCCGATGCCGTTATGGGCCGTGGCGCTGAACCCGGCGATGAGATGATCCCTGGCGCTTGGCGGAAGGTTAGTGGTGCGCGTCCTGGCCTGGTCGGTCAGCGAGCCGGCCAGCCTGTTCTGAAGCAGCGCGCCGACGGCCGCGGTGCCGATCACCGCGCCGACCTGACGGGTCGTGTTCAGCACACCGGAGGCCGCACCGGCCATCTGATACTGGACGTCGCGCATCGCGATGGTCGTCATCGGAGCGAACGTGCAGCCCATACCGAAGCCGGCCACGATCAGCCCGGGCAGGAAGTGGTACCAGGCTGAATTGGGCTGCGCGGTCAGGGCGATCCAGCCCATCCCGAGCGCGAAACAGCTCAGGCCGGTCATCAGGATGAACTTGCCGCCGATGCGGTCGGACAGCCGTCCGGCCACCGGCGCGATGAACATCGAGATAACCGACGCAGGTGCCATGGCGAGCCCGGCCTTCAGTGCCGAGAAACCAAGCACCGACTGCAGGTAGATGGTGAACGGCAGGAAGATGCCCATCATGCCGATCGTGACCGTGCCGGAAACCCAGTTCATCAGCGAGAAGTTGCGGCTCCGGAACAGCGAGAACGGTATCAGCGGCTCATCCGCCTGCTTGGCCCGCTGGACCAGCAGGAAAACCGCAAGCAGGACCACGCCCACGGCGAGCACGAGCGGGATGCTCACGAACGAGGTGATCGTGGACCAGTTGTAGCGCTGCCCTTCCACCAGGCCGTAGCAGATGGCTAGTAGCGCCACGCTCGCCAGCAGGACGCCGGCCAGGTCGAGGCGGTGCCTGCGGCCGGTGCGGAGATCCGGGATCAGGACGCCGGCCAGCGCTATCACGATGACGCCGATCGGCAGGTTCACGAAGAAGATGTACCGCCAGTCGAAAGCGGTCACCAGCAGCCCGCCAAGGGTCGGGCCCGCGATGGTCGCACCTCCGGCCACCGCGCCCCAGACGCCGAAGGCGGCGCCGCGCCGCTCCGGCGGGAAGACCATGGTCAGGATCGCCAGCGTCTGCGGCACCAGGATCGCCGCACCGAGGCCCTGCACGGCACGGAAGGCGATCAGGGCAGCGGCGTTGGGTGCCAGCCCGCATGCAGCCGACGCAAGAGTGAACACCACGATCCCGATGACGAACATTTTCCGCTGGCCAAACAGGTCACCAAGCCGTCCGGCAGTGATCAGCAATACCGCGAGGACAAGCGCATAGGCATTGATGACCCAGAGGATGTCGTCAAGCGATGCATGCAGCCTAGTGATCATGTCCGGGATCGCGATGTTCACGATCGTCAGGTCAAGCAGCGTCATGAAGAACCCGAGCGAGACCACTAGCAGTACGGCCCACGGGTTCCCCCGGAACTTCCTCACCGTTCCTCCTCACGCGACCCGCCAGGGCGCACTTACCGCGCCTGTGCGTCAAGCCTTACATCAGCGATGCTAGGCCGCGGCACCGACAAAACCAGGATGGCAGTTGACCAGCCCCTCGATGGCAGCGCCCAGCCCGCCCGGATTTGCCTGACGGGCCGGCAAGTATGCTCCGGCCATGGAACTGAACGGCGTAGCAGCGATAGTCTCCGGCGGTGCGAGCGGCCTCGGCGAGGCGACGGTGCGCGGACTTGCCGCGGCAGGCTGCCGCGTACTGGTAGCCGACCTCAGCGAGGACCAGGGCAACGCGGTCGCCGCTGCGGTGGGCGGCGAGTTCGTCAGGACCGATGTCGCTGATGAGCAGTCGGTGCAGGCTGCGGTTGATGCGGCCGCCGGCGCTGGCCCGCCGCTGCGGGTCGCGGTGAGCTGCGCAGGCATCGGCTGGGCCGCCCGCACGGTCGGCCGCGACGGATCCCCCCATGACCTGGCCGCCTACCGCAAGGTCATCGATGTCAACCTGATCGGCACGTTCAACCTGATGCGGATAGCCGCGGCGGCGATGGCGAAGACGCCGGCTGCCGACCCCGACGGGCTCCGTGGCGTGATCATCAACACTTCGTCAGTCGCCGGCCTCGAGGGGCAGACCGGCCAGGTCGCCTACTCCGCCTCCAAGGGCGGGATCATCGGCATGACCGTGCCTGCTGCCCGCGACCTCGCCGCGATCGGCATCCGGGTCAACACGATCTGTCCTGGCATCATCGACACGCCCATCTACGATTCGCCCATCTACGGATCGGGGCCGGCCCGCGAGGAGTTCAAGGCCAAGCTCACGGCTCCGGTGGTCTTCCCCAAGCGGATGGGCACCGCGGCGGAGTTCGCTCACCTGGTCCGGGCGCTTATCGAGAATGACTACGTGAACGCCGAGGTGGTTCGCTTCGACGGCGGCATCAGGTTCCAGCCCAAGTGACCTGAGGAGCAAGCGAGGCGGCGAGGTAGCGATGGCCGACGCGGTGGTCACTGAGGTGGCCGACGGGACCGCGGTCATCACGATCAACCGGCCCGAGGTGCGCAACGCGGTTAATGGGGAGGTGGCCCGCGGCATGGCCGCGGCCATCGACGAGTTCGACGCCCGCGACGATGTCCGGGTACTCGTGCTCACCGGCGCGGGCGGCAGTTTCTGTGCTGGCATGGACCTGAAGGGTTTCCTGGCCGGGGACGCTCCGGTGGCTCCCGGCCGCGGTTTCGCGGGAATCACGGAACGCCCGCCGCTGAAGCCGGTCATCGCGGCGGTCGAAGGGTACGCGCTGGCCGGGGGTTTCGAGATCGTGCTGGCCTGCGACCTCGTGGTGGCCAGCGACGCGGCCCATTTCGGGCTTCCTGAGGTCCGGCGCGGGCTGGTCGCTGGCGCGGGCGGATTGCTCAGGCTGGCCCGCCGGGTCCCTTACCACCTGGCTATGGAGATCGTCCTGTCCGGCGAGCACTTCCCGGCTGCCAGGCTTGCCGAAGCGGGCCTCGTCAGCCGGCTCGTACCCGCGGGCCAGGCCCTTGCCGGGGCCAGGGAGCTTGCCGCCCGCATCGCTCATGGCGCACCGCTCGCGCTGGCCGCCAGCAAGCGGGTCATCGTGGAGTCCGCGGACTGGGACAGCGCTGCGGCATTCGCCCTGCAGGGCGAGATCATCAATGCCGTATTCGGCTCTGCGGACGCGATCGAGGGCGCCGTGGCATTCGCCGAGAAGCGCGCTCCGGTCTGGCGTGGCAAGTAACCGGCGGCGTTCAGCGGGTACCGACCGTCATCCGGTAAGTAACGGGTAGCGTTCGGCAAGTAACGGCAGTCTTCGTCTCGTAACAGGGCCATCGGCGCTGACCTGCTGCAGCGGGCGGCCGCTGTCAGTAGGCTGGTGCCTCCGGTCCAGAGAGCGGGACCTGCGGTGGCCGGGCGTGCGCTCGCCCGGGTTGCGTCAACGGGTTGCGGGCCAACTGGGCTAGGCGCCTGCGGTAACACGGCCCCTTCAGCGGCCGGTCCGCGGCGGTCGCTGACTGGCCGCAGATCGGCTGCCTCGCTGCGGTGGGCTGTTGAACTGATGCGTACCGTGCCAGGTCTCCTAGGCTTTCCGGCAGGGGCCAGTGTGGCCAGGCGACGAGGGAGATGAGATGACGGCTCCGCGGATCAGCGTTGTTGTGCCGTTTTACAACAACGAGGACCTGCTCGGTGACTGCCTGCAGTCGATCGCGGCCCAGACCTTCACCGACCTCGAAGTCATCATGGTGGATGACGGCTCGTCCGACGGCAGCGTGGCAATCGCACAGGCCCGCGCGGCCGCCGATCCGAGGTTCAAGCTGATCCAGGTTCCCAATGGCGGACCCGGCTACGCCCGAAACCGCGGCATCGAGCGGGCCGGCGGCGAATTCCTGGCCTTCGTCGACGCCGATGACGTGCTGCCCGCGCACGCCTACTCCAGGATGCTGCACACCCTGGAGGCCTCCGGATCCGATTTCGTCTCCGGCAACGTGGAGCGGATCGGCCCGGCCGGGGTCACCCAGTCGAAACTGCACTCGCGCGCCATCAAGGGCCGCAGCATCCGAACGCATATCAGCAGGACGCCGCAGCTCTTCTGGGACGTCTCGGTATGGAACAAGCTGTTCCGCAAGTCGTTCTGGGACGCCAGCGGCCTGTCTTTCCCCGAGGGCATGATCTGGGAGGACCTGCAGGCCATGACGAGGGCGCACGTTCTTGCCAAGGCCGTCGACGTCATTCCCGACACGATCTACTACTGGCGCGAGCGGGGCAAGGGCCAGCTGTCGATCACCCAGTCACGGACAAACATCACCAACTTCAGGGACCGGATCACCGCGCTGACCGCCATTGACCGGTTCCTCGCCGAACGCGGCTCGCCCAAGCTGCTGCGTGAGCATCAGCGCAAGGCCCTGGTCAATGACCTGTGGCTGTATGTCGCTGACCTGACAAGGACAAGCGACGAGTACCAGGCCGAGTTCGTCGAGCTGACCGCAAAGTACCTGGCCCAGGTCGACCGGCGGGTCCTCGCGAAGCTGCCCTCGACCCACAAGCTCGCGTACTACCTGGTCAGGACCGGCCGGCTGGATCAGCTCATCGAGTTCAATGCCTGGCAGTCATGGCAGCCGATCAAGACCGTCCCGGTGGTCAGGCGGTTTGGCAGGCTGCGCGCCGACCTTCCGTTCCGTGGTGATCGCGCGCTCAAGATACCGGCCAGCATCTACCGGCCGCACTGGCGGGAGCTCGATCCGTTCGTCAGGGTCGACGGCATCGGCTGGGACGGGACCAAGCTCGTCGTCTCCGGCTGCGCGTTTGTGCCATCGATCGACATCACCAAGCGGAGGCATGCCTCCAAGATCGTCATCCTGCGCGCGGCTGGCCGGCGGCTTCCGCCGATCGTGCTGTTCGCCAGGTCAGTACCGCATCCCGAGGCGATGGCATGGTCGGGCCAGAGCCGTTACTCCTACGACTGGGCCGGATTCCGCCTTGAGGTCAGCCCGAGGTGGTTCCGGGTCGGGAGCCGCTGGCTGACCGGGGACTGGGACAGCCTGATCCTGGTCAGGGGCCACGGGGTCTGGCGGCTCTCGCGGCTGCACACGCCCATCCGCGGGTCGGCCGAACGGCCGGAGTTCCGCGAGGTGGCTCCCGGGATCCGGTTCGGGGCCCGGTGGGTGCGGCGTCAGCTGCACGTCCAGGTGGTCGACACGCCCGCGGTGCTGCATAGCTGCCAGGAGGCGGACGGCAAGCTCGCGATCGAGGTGGATGTCACGACCGCGACGGCGGCCAGCGCCACCCATCTCATCTTGAGCTGGCCCAAAGGCGCGGCGACGCAGCGGTTCGATGCGACCGTCTCCCGGCTGGATGCCCGAACGTTGCGGCTGTGCGGTGAGGTGCCGATCGGCGCGGCATGCGGACCGGGCCAGGCCGCTGACGGCGCCGCCGAGGCCACGGCAGGCCCGGCCGTCGAGTGGGAGCTGCATGCCGAGGCGGACAGCAGAGGTCCCGTTCGGGTGGCGTTCCCGGCCGCGCTGCCAGAGTTCAGGCGTCCCCTCGGAACGCGGGAAATCGGCGTCGAGCGGTCCAGCGACGGCAATGTGATCATCGTCGACCGCGACGTCCGGCCCGTGATCGAGCAGCACGCCTGGAGCGAGGACGGGCGGCTCACGCTGACCGGCAGCTTCCCGGCCGCTGTTGAGAGCCGCTATGACACCCTGCTACGGCGGCGGGGCTCGACCGATCAGCACCTGCTGGGGTTCAGCCGGGACGGCGATCGCTTCACTATCGAGATCCCTGCAACCGGGATGCCGTCGTTCGGCCGGCTGCTGCCGCTGCGCGATGGTTCCTGGGACATTCTCGTCCGCCGCGCGGACCAGCCCGACGGCCAGCTGATCGTGCCGAGCTACGACCATGGGCGGCTGGCTCATATCGATGACCAGAGGCTCATCTTCGGGCCGAAGAGCTACCGGTTCACCACCTCTGGCTACGACATGCCGATCCTCGCCGTTGGCGCCGCGCTCAAGCTCGCTGAGCAGGGCCGGGTGCAGCGGCGGGTGCTGCGCAGCGTCTACTATCCGCTGCAGATGAAGCTCCCGGTCAAGGACGCGGTCATGTTCGTCAGCTGGAAGGGCAAGCAATGCGGCGACAATCCGCGGGCGATCGCCGACGAGCTACGTAAGCGCGGCGATGACCGGGAGCACATCTGGGCGGTGTCGGACTGGTCGGTGCCTGCGCCTGCCGGAGCCCGCGCGGTGCTGACCAACACCGAGGAGTACTTCGAGGCGCTTGGCCGGTCCAGGTACCTGATCGCCAACGACGACATGCAGGGCCACTACCAGAAGCGCGATGGCCAGATATACGTGCAGACCTGGCATGGCACGCCGCTCAAGCGCATCGGCTTTGACATTGACCAGCCGCAGTTCATCTCAGGCACCAGCTATTTCGATCACCTTGCCAAGGACGTGGCCAGGTGGGACCTGCTGCTGTCGCCCAATCCGTTCAGCACGCCGATCATGCGCAGGGCGTTCCACTACGACGGCGAGATCTGCGAGTCCGGGTACCCGAGAAATGACATACTGCACAGCGGCGACGCCGCCAGGGTGGCGGCCGATGTGCGGCGCCGGCTCGGGCTGCCGGACGGCAAGAAGGTGGTGCTCTACGCGCCGACCTGGCGGGACAACCAGTATTACGCGTCAGGCCGGTACCGTTTCGATTTCAGATTCGATCTGGAGCGGGCCTGGCAGCAGCTTGGCGACGATCACGTGATCCTGGTCCGGGGTCATCATCACATGGCCGACGACGTGCCGGCGGGCGCGCGGCCCGGCTTCGCGGTCAATGTGACCCGCTATCCGGATATCTCCGAACTCTTCCTGGTCAGCGACCTCCTGGTGACCGACTACTCATCGGTGATGTTCGACTTCGCGCCGACTGGCAAGCCGATGCTGTTCTTCACCTACGACCTCGAGCAGTACCGGGATAACCTCCGCGGCTTCTATTTCGACTTCGAGGCCGAGGCACCAGGCCCGTTGCTCGCCACCTCGGATGAGGTGATCGAGGCGATCGGTGCTATCGGCGACGCTGCGGCCAGCCGCCGCGCCGCGTACGCGGCGTTCATCGCGAAGTTCTGCCCGCTGGATGACGGCAAGGCCAGCGCGAGGGCCTGCGACCGGATCTTCGGCCCCTGAGCCCCCGGCGGAACGCTCCGGCGGGAGGCTGCGGAGGAGGCGGTTCCCGCGGACGGGCTCCCGCGGACGGCTCAGGCGGACGGGCCACCCCGCGGAAGGGTGCTGCGGAAGGCTCAGGCGGAAGGCTCAGGAAGACGTTGCGGCGAAACGACGGCCAGGCGCGTAAGCACGCAACCGGTCGCGCAGTTTCTCGCGGCCGCGGTGCAGCCGCGACATCACGGTCCCGATCGGCGTCCCCATCATCTCCGCGATCTCCTTGTACGGGTAGCCCTCGATATCGGCGAGGTAGATCGCCACCCTGAACTCTTTCGGGAGGTCGCGTAGCGCCCGGAGCACATCGGAGTCAGCCATCCGGTCAAGCGCCACGGCCTCGGCCGACGCCGCGGGCGCGCTCAGCGGGTCGGTCCCGACCTGCCAGTCCTCCTGGAAGTCGATACCGAGCGGCTGGACGGGTTCGCGCCGCTTCCGCCGGTAGTTGTTGATGAACGTATTCGCGAGGATCCTGTACAGCCAGGCACGCAGGTTGGTGCCCGGCTTGAACTGGTGGAACGCCGAATATGCCTTGACGAGCGTCTCCTGGACCAGATCCTCAGCGTCGCTGGCGTTCCTGGTCATGCGGAGCGCGGCAGGATAAAGCTGGCCAAAATAGGGCATAACGTCTCGCTCGAAACGCATGTCCTGTTCTCGCGTCTGCTCTTCCTGCCTCATCGTCACCCCATCTCTAGTTAAAGCCAACCTAATGGATGTGGCAACGAACCGTCACGTTGAGTGATCTGCGCGGCCGTGTTGTCGCGGTGCTGAACACCGACAAAGACGTCTATTTCCCCCCGCCAGACGAACCACGTGATTACGCCCTGCGTAAAGCGCCCCGGATCAGATCCAGCCGTGGTACCACATCCGGGCCAGCCAGGAGCTGTACGGCAGGACCTTCGCGGCGAGCACCGGATAGATGTAGGAGAAATCCGCCAGCACGGCCAGCATGTAGGCGCCGGCCACGATAGCGCCGGTCGTCCGGCGCACCGGGCTGGCCAGGGACGGCCCGATGATCACCCCGATGCACAGCGTGATCGCCAGGACGAGAAACGGGTCGAACGACACGGCGTAGAACGAGAACTCGGTCCGCTTGTCGTGCCAGGCGAACCAGAACCACGGCAGCCAGCCGGCCGCTACGGCCAGCAGCACCGCGCCCGCCCGCCAGTCCCTGCGGGCCAGCCACCACACGACGCACGCCAGCAGTGCCGGGATCGACGCCCACCAGATCAGCGGCGTCCCGAGGGCGAGAACCTCCTGGGAGCAGCTCTTCGCGCCGCAGCCCTTCGGCGTCGCATAGTAGAACGAGACCGGCCTGCTCATCATCAGCCAGGTCCAGGGCTGTGACTTGTACGGGTGACCCGCGTCCAGGGTGACGCTGAAATGCCACATGGCCAGGGTGTACTGATACAGCGAGTCAAGCGCGGACAGCACCGGATTGTGGTTACCGTGCTGCGCGGCCCATTCCCGGTCGTAGCCGACCGTCCCGGCGAACCAGCCGCTATAGGAGGCCAGGTAGGCGGCAAGCGGCACCGCCCCGAACGAGACCGGCAGCCACTTCCCGTCCCGCACCAGCGCGCCGCGGACGTATCCAGGGAAACCGGCGGCCCGGCGGGCGCCCAGGTCCCACGCGATGGCCAGGCATCCGAAGGCCGCTATGTAGTAAATACCGTTCCATTTGGACGCGCAGGCGAAGCCCAGGCACAGCCCCGCACCCACCCGCCACCACCGGATCCCGAGCCCCGGCCCGACATCGTCGGCCGCCCCGTCGGCTACCGCGGCCGCTATCCTGGCCCGGCCGCGGTCCCGGTCGATCACCAGGCAGCCGAAGGCTGCCAGCACCCAGAACATCACGAAGATGTCCAGCAGCGCGGTGCGGCTCATCACGAGTTCGAGCCCGTCAAGCGCTAGCAGCAGCCCTGCGACACAGCCGAGCAGGGTCGAGCGGGTCATCCTGCGGGCGATCCGCGCCGTCATGAGGATGGACAGGGACCCGACCACGGCGACCGCGAACCGCCAGCCGAACGGGGTCAGCCCGAACAGCCACTCGCCGGCCGCGATCGCCACCTTGCCGAGCGGCGGATGCACCACGAACTCGCCGCCCGGGGCGAAGATGTTGGTATTGCCGTGGGCCAGCAGCGCGTCCGCGTTCTTAACGTGATTGATCTCGGCGCCGTGCCGCAGGATTCCGTAGGCGTCGCCTACGTAATAGGTCTCGTCGAACACGATGGACGGGGGGACGCTGAGCCTGTTGAAACGCAGGAAGGTACCCAGCGCGGTGACCAGGAGCGGCCCCGCCCAGCCCCAGAAGGCACTCCCGGCGATCGGTGGCACCAGCCGGGCGCGGAGGTCGGCACCCCGGTCGGCCGGCGCACCTGCCAGCAGCTCGGCCTCGTTTGCCATCATCGACTGCCATGGTATGGGCGCCGGGCGTTAGCGTGGGCGGCGTCATGGAACGTTGCGGCGCTGCGGGCGCGGACCGCGCCGTCGGCGGCACCGGGGAGGGCCCTGGCGAGCGCACCGGCGGCACGCTGATCCTGGCTGCCGTCCCGATCGGCCAGCCAGCAGACGCCTCGGCGCGGCTGGCTGCGGCGCTGCGCTCGGCACCTGTCGTTGCCGCCGAAGACACCCGCAGGCTCCGCAGGCTGGCAGCCTCGCTGGGCGCCGCGCTGACCGGCCGGGTGGTGTCCTACTACGACGATGTTGAGACGGCACGAGCGGCCACGCTGCTGGCCGAGCTCAAGGCCGGCCGCGACGTCCTGCTGGTCACCGACGCGGGCATGCCAGGCGTGAGCGATCCGGGTTACCGGCTCGTGGCGGCCGCCGCCGCCGCAGGCATCCGGGTCACCGTGCTGCCCGGGCCGTCTGCCGTTACCGCTGCGCTGGCGGTCTCCGGATTGCCCAGCGACCGGTTCTGCTTCGAGGGCTTTCCGCCGCGTCGAAAAGGCGAGCGGGCCCGCAGGTTCGCTGAGCTGGCCGCTGAGCGCAGGACGCTGATCTTCTTCGAGTCGCCCCGCAGGCTGGGTGCCACCATGACCGGCCTGGCCGAGGCGCTCGGCGGCGGACGGCGCGCTGTCGTCTGCCGGGAGCTCACCAAGACGCATGAGGAGGTCAGGCGCGGCACCCTGGCCGAGCTGGCAGCCTGGGCAGCGGATAATCCGCTTGGCGAGATCACGGTGGTGGTCGAGGGAGCGAGGGTGGCCGCACGGGCGGGGAGCCCTGGCGAGGCCGGGGCCGCAGCCGCCGAGGTAGAGCGGCGGGTGGCGGCCGGGGCTCGGCGCAATGCCGCGATCGCCGCGGTGGCCGCGGAGCACGGGATGGCGAAACGGGAACTCTACGATGCTGTCGTCCGGCATCGCGCGGTCTTGCCGCCGGCTCCGATCAGCACGCCCGCTGCCCCGACTGGCTCGCAGCAGGCGGACGGCGGCTGAGCCGCCGGGCCGTGCTGCGGGCGCCGGGCCGCCGGGGGCCGCGGGCGGCCGGCCAGGCTCTAGGCTGGAGGCCATGTCCCCCACCAGCCGTCACATCCTGGCCGCGCCCGCGTGGCCGTACGCCAACGGGCCGCGCCACATCGGGCACGTATCCGGATTCGGGCTGCCCTGCGACATGTTCGCCAGGTACCAGCGGATGGCTGGCAACAAGGTCCTGATGGTCAGCGGCACCGACGAGCACGGCACCCCGATCCAGGTGCAGGCTGATTCCGAAGGGGTCACGGCACGGGAACTCGCCGACAGGTACAACCGGATCATCGCCGAGGATCTGACCGGACTTGGCATGTCCTACGACCTGTTCACGCGGACCACGACCCGCAATCACTACGCGGTGGTCCAGGAGATCTTCAGCGGTCTGTACCGGAACGGCTACATCTTCCCGCGCGCGGCGATGGGCGCGATCTCGCCGTCAACCGGCCGCACCCTGCCCGACCGTTACATCGAGGGCACCTGCCCGATCTGCGGCTACGACGGAGCGCGCGGCGACCAGTGCGACAACTGCGGCAACCAGCTCGACCCGGCCGACCTGATCAATCCGCGCTCGAGGATCAACGGCGAGAAGCCCCATTTCGTGGAGACCGAGCATTTCTTCCTTGACCTGCCGGCCTTCGCTGACGTGCTCGGCACCTGGCTGCAGGGCAAGAGCGGCCGGTGGCGTCCCAACGTCCTGAAGTTTGCCCTCAACCTGCTCGGCGACCTGCAACCCAGGGCGATCACCCGCGATCTCGACTGGGGCGTGCCCATCCCGCTGCCCGGCTGGCAGGACCGCCCGGACAAGCGGATCTACGTCTGGTTCGACGCGGTGATCGGGTACTTGTCGGCCTCGGTGGAGTGGGCGCGCAGGTACGGCGAGCCGGATGCCTGGCGGGCGTGGTGGCAGTCGCAGGACGCCGAGACCTATTACTTCATGGGCAAGGACAACATCGTCTTCCATGCCGAGATCTGGCCTGCCATGTTGTTCGGCTATAACGGGCAGGGCAGCAAGGGCGGCACGCCCGGGTCTCTCGGCGCGCTGAACCTGCCGACCGAGGTGGTCTCCAGCGAGTACCTCACGATGGAGGGCCGCAAGTTCTCGTCCTCGCGTGCCGTGGTCATCTACGTGCGCGACTTCATCGCGCGTTACGACGTCGACGCTCTGCGGTACTACATTGCGGTGGCCGGGCCGGAAAATCAGGACACCGACTTCACCTGGACCGAGTTCGTCCGGCGCACCAATGACGAACTGCTCGCCAACTGGGGGAACCTGGTCAACAGGTCGGTCTCGTTCGCGGCCCGCAACATCGGCGCGATCCCGGAACCCGGTCACCTGACCGATGCGGACGCGCAGATCCTGCAGCGTTCGGCGGCCGCGTTCGCCGCCGTGGGAGATGCGCTCGGCCGGTCCCATTTCAAGGTGGCAATCACCGAGGCGATGCGGACGCTCAGCGATGCCAACAAGTACCTCTCCGACCAGGCTCCGTGGAAGCTGCGCGAGGCCGATCCCGACCGGATGCGGACAATCTGTCACGTGGCGCTGCAGCTCGTCGACGACGGGAAGACGCTGCTGACCCCGTTCCTGCCGAACTCTTCGCAGAAGGTCTTCGAGATGCTGGGCGGAACCGGTGAATGGTCGGGAGTGCCGCGGATCGACGAGGTCGATGAGGACGGCGGCTCCGGCTACCCGGTGATCACCGGCCAGTACGCTACGGCGGCCCGATGGGCGTCGGCGCCGATCCGGCCGGGGACTCCGCTGGCGCAGCCGACTCCGCTGTTCGCCAAGCTCGAGCCCTCCGTCGCCGCCGAGGAGCTGGCCCGGCTGGAGCGGGCGTGAGCAGCGGTCGTCCGGCTGGCCGGCCGCGGGCTGACCAGCCGCCCCCGCTGCCCGAGCCGCTGCCCGGCGAGGCGCTCGACAGCCACTGCCATCTCGACATGATCGAGCGCCCGGTGGCCGAGGTGCTCGCCGACGCGCTGTCGGTGGGCATCACCCGGGTCGTGACCGTCGGCTGCGATGTGCCCTCCTCCCGGTGGGCGGCGGACTGCGCGAGCCAGCGCCTGGATGTCTACGCCGCGGTGGCGATCCATCCGAACGAGACAGCGAGGGCGGCCACCTCAGTGGCCGAGCGCGATGCCGTGCTCGCCGAGATCGCCGCGCTCGCCGAGCTTGATCAGGTGCGAGCCGTCGGCGAGACAGGGCTTGACTACTACCGGGACAGCGCCGCGCCGCGGGTACAGCAGGAGTGGTTCCGCGCGCACATCCAGATCGCCAAGCAGGCCGGGAAGGCCCTGATGATCCACGACAGGGACGCCCACGACGACGTGCTGCGGATCCTGGACTCCGAAGGCGCTCCCGATCAGGTGATCTTTCATTGCTTCTCGGGCGACGCCGCGATGGCCAAGCGCTGCGCGGACGCCGGGTACGTGCTGAGTTTCGCGGGGAACGTGACTTTTTCCAGTGCGCAGCCGCTGCGCGACGCCGCGGCCGCGGCGCCAGCTGACGCGATCCTGGCCGAGACGGACGCGCCCTTCCTGACGCCGATGCCGCACCGCGGCAAGCCGAACTCGCCGGCCATGGTGGCCGCAACGCTGCGGGCGCTCGCCGGGGTGAAGCAGATGCCGGTAGCCGACCTGTGCGCAGCCGTCGCAGCGACCGGGGAGCGGCTCTTCGGGCCATGGCGTGGATAAGGCCTGACGCGCAAGGCGCGACGGCCGCAGGGTGGCGGCCGGGACGGGCGCAGCGCCGTCACGGGCGCTGGGTAGTGACAGGCGCTGGGTCGTGACGCGGGTCGTGACGGGGGCCAGGTCGTGACGGGCGCAAGGCAGCGCCTGCTGTGGCTCGGTGCCTGACGTGGCGCCGAGCGCTGCGGCGCCCCCGCTCGGGGCTGCCGAGATCAGGCAGATCGCGGCCAGGCTAGGCGTCGCCCCGGCCAAGCGGCTCGGCCAGAACTTCGTCATCGACGCGGGCACCGTCAACCGGATCACGGCGCTGGCGGCGCTGCAGCCAGGTGAGACCGTGCTCGAGGTAGGCCCAGGCTTCGGGTCGCTCACCCTGCCGCTGCTCGCGGCGGCAGGCCGGGTCATCGCGGTTGAGGTGGATCCGGTGCTAGCTGCTGAACTTCCTGCGACCGTCGCGGCGCGGGGCGCCGGGCTGGCAAGCCGGCTCGCCGTGGTGACCGCGGACGCGGCGCGCGTCGCCGAGCTGCCCGGACCGCCGCCGACCGCGCTAGTAGCCAACCTCCCCTACAACGTGGCCGTGCCAGTTCTGCTGCACCTCCTGGCCACCGTCTCGTCGCTTCGCCGTGGCCTGGTCATGGTGCAGGCCGAGGTCGCCGACCGGATGAGCGCTGTGCCGGGCAGCCGGATCTACGGCGTTCCTTCGGTGAAGCTGGCGTGGTTTGCTGACGTGCAGCGGGCTGGATCGGTGCCCCGGACCGTGTTCTGGCCGGTGCCGAGGGTCGATTCCGGGCTGGTCGCCTTCACCAGGCGCGACCCGCCAGTGGTGCCGGGTGCCGTCGGCGCGGCTGGCGCCGGGCAGCCAAGCCGGGATGAGGTCTTCGCGGTGGTGGACGCCGCCTTCGCGCAGCGGCGCAAGACCCTGAGGGCTGCCCTGGCGCGATGGGCCGGCGCTGCGGCAGTGGCAGAGCAGATACTCAGGGACGCCGGCCTCGATCCGGCCCTGCGCGGCGAGTCACTCAGCGTGGCGGAGTTCGCCCGGATCGCGGTGGCCGGGAGGGGCCGCGTTCGAGCTGCCGCACGCGGCCGGCGGCCTCAGATCCGCTGAGGCCCTGCTGCGAATCTGGGCTCGGACCGAACAGGCCGCCGCGGCCGGATGTAACAGTTGATCCGCGGCCGATCCGGCGGCCCGCCAACTGCGGGCGCCCGCGTAGCATCGTCTGGTCGTGACTGTGACTCCTGTGACCGCGCGGGTACCCGCGAAGGTAAATCTCCAGCTCGCCGTCGGGCCGCCGCGCGCCGACGGTTATCACGATCTGGTAACGGTGTTCCATGCCGTCTCGCTCTTCGATGAGGTGACGGTGCGGCCGGCCGACCGGACCAAGGTGGTAGTGACCGGGACTGGCGCGGGCTCGGTGCCGAGCGGGCCGGCAAACCTGGCGGCCAGGGCCGCGACGGCGCTGGCCAGGGCCGCCAGATCGCGGCGCCGTGGCAAGGCAGCGGTGCTGATCGAGATCCGCAAGCGGATTCCGGTGGCGGCCGGGCTGGCAGGCGGCAGTGCCGACGCGGCGGCTGCGCTCGTCGCCTGCAACGAGCTCTGGGGCGCCGGGGCGTCCGCGCAGGAATTGCGCGCGGTCGCCGCTGAGATTGGCAGCGATGTTCCGTTCGCGCTGCTCGGCGGCACTGCCGTCGGCCAGGGCCGCGGCGAGCAGCTCACAGCGGCCCTGGTCACCGGCGTCTATCACTGGGTACTGGCGTTCGCGCCGGGCGGCCTCTCGACGCCAGAGGTCTACGCGGCCTGTGACCGGCTCCGGGCCGCGCGGGCCGCCGCCGCCACCCCATCCGGAACGCTTCCGGCTGGGTCGACGGCGGCTACCGAGCTGCCGGGTGCCGCTGCGGACCGGCCGCCTGGCTCGGCCGTTGCTAGCGCGCCGCAGCTCAGTACCGCCTTGATGGTGGCACTCCGGTCTGGCGATCCCATCGCGGTAGGCGCCCAGCTGATGAACGACCTGCAGCCTGCGGCGGTGTCGCTGCGCCCAGAGCTGCGACGGACGCTAACTGCCGGCCGCCAGCTCGGCGCCCTGGGCGCGATCGTCTCCGGATCGGGCCCGACCTGCGCCTTCCTTGCAGCGGATGCGGCGCACGCCAAGGATCTCGCGGTCTCGCTGACGGGCGCCGGGGTCTGCCGGGCGGTCGTCAGCGTCAAGGGGCCGGTGGCTGGCGCGGCGGTCCTGGCCGCGGGGGAGCCTGAGTGAACCTGGTCAACCTGGAGGCGGCCGTTAAGGCTTACGGCCCTCGGGTGCTGCTCGATGGCGTGTCGCTGGGGGTATCGGCCGGGGACAGGATCGGCGTGGTCGGCCGCAACGGCGCGGGCAAGACGACGCTCCTCGCCGCGCTCGCTGGCGTCGTTCAACTCGACTCCGGCCGGGCGACTCATGCCCGTGACGCGCGGCTTGGCTACCTGCCGCAGCGCGCGGAAGTGACCGGATCGGTGCGGGATCTCGTTTTCGGGGCCCTGTCCGAGCACGAATGGGCAGCGGATGCGCGCAGCCGCGGCGTGGTGGCAGAGCTGCTTTCCGGTGTCGACGCCGAGGCGGCAGTAGAACGGCTGTCGGGGGGCGAACGCCGCCGGGTCGCCCTGGCCGCCCTGCTGCTCGGCACGCACGACCTGCTGCTGCTCGACGAGCCGACCAACCACCTGGACCTGGAGGCGATCCGCTGGCTCGCGGGGTACTTGCGCGACCAAGTGAGGGCGGTAGTGGTGGTCACGCACGACCGCTGGTTCCTTGACGCGGTGACCGAGCGCACCTGGGAGGTCGCAGACGGGCAGGTGCGCTCCTTCGAAGGCGGTTATTCCGCCTATGTGCTTACCCGGGCGGAGCGGGCCAGGCTTGCCGAGGCCGCCGACCGGCGGCGGCGCAGTTTGCTGCGCAAGGAACTTGCCTGGCTGCGCCGGGGGCCCCCGGCCCGCACCAGTAAGCCCAAGTTCCGGATCGAGGCTGCCAGCGCGCTGATCGCTGACGAGCCAGCGCCACGAGATAGCGTTCAGCTGGCCCGGATTGCCGCGGCGCGGCTCGGCAAGACCGTCATCGACATCGAGGATGGATCGGTGTCCGCCGGCCAGCGCGTGCTGCTCGGCCATGTGACCTGGCGGCTCGGTCCCGGTGACCGGGTCGGCGTGGTCGGGGTGAACGGCAGCGGGAAGACCACCTTGCTGCGGATGCTCGCCGGCGACCTGCCGGCCGGCGGGAGTGAGAGCCAGGGTTCCGGGCAGTTCGCGGATAGCGGGTATCTGCCTGGGCGCCTGATCGCCAGCGGCCGGGTACAGCGGGGCAAGACCGTCCGCCTTGGATACCTCACTCAGGAGCCAGGCACGGTAGATCCGGGTCTCCGCGCGCTCGAAGCCGCGCAGCAGGTGCGCAACTCCGTCCGCCTCGGCAACCGCGAGGTATCCGCCAGTCAGCTCCTTGACCTACTGGGCCTGCGCGGGGAACGGCAGTGGACCCTTGTCGGCGAGCTTTCCGGTGGCGAGCGGAGGCGGCTGCAGCTGCTGATGCTGTTGATGGCCGAGCCGAATGTGCTGCTCCTGGACGAGCCGACCAATGACCTGGACATCGAGACGCTCACCGAGCTTGAGGACCTGCTCGACGGATGGCCAGGCTCGCTGGTAGTGGTCAGCCACGACAGGTACTTCCTTGAGCGGGTAACCGACCACGTGGTGGCCCTGCTCGATGGCAAGCTGTCATTCCTGGCCGGCGGCGTGACCGAGTACCTGCAGCGGCTGGACCGCGAGCCTGCGGTCGCGCCTGGTCCGCAGCGCCGCGCGGACACCGGCCCTGCCGCCGCCGGCGCATCGGCCGCGGCGCGGCGGCGCGATGGCCAGAAGGAGCTCACCAGGCTGGAACGTCAGCTCGGCAAAGTCACTGGCCGGGAGGCTGAGCTGACCGCGGCACTCGCCGAGCATGCGAGCGACTACGCGAAGTTGATCGAGCTTGGTGCTGAGCTTCGCGCGGTGCAAGCGGAAAAGGCCAGCATGGAGGAGCGCTGGCTCACGCTTGCCGAGCAGCTCGCTGAGTGAGCGATGGCCCGGCATCGGCGCCCCCGGGTGATTCGGATGCCCGGCGCTTGGGAGCGTCGAATGGTGCCAGCAGGACCCGCAACAGCGCAGCGAGGTGGCCCTGCTGGCCAGCGTCCAGCCCGGTGAGCAGACCCCGCTCGCTGGTCAGCAGGTCGGCGAGGGCGGCGTCGACGGTGGACAGCCCGCGCTGGGTAAGGACGACCAGTACGCCCCTCTTGTCCTGCGGGTCAGGCTGCCTGCTGACCAGTCCGGCGTCAGCTAGCCGGTCAATCCGGTTGGTCATAGTGCCCGATGTCACGAGGGTGGCGTGCAGCAGCGCTCCCGGGCTCAGCTGGTAGGGCGCGCCCTGCCTGCGCAGCGCGGATAGGACATCGAACTCCCAGGATTCAAGCCCGTGCGCGGCGAACGCCGCCCGCCTTGCCCGGTCCAGATGCCTGGCCAGCCTGGAGATGCGGCTGAGCACCTGCAAGGGTTCGACGTCGAGATCGGGCCGCTCGGTGTGCCAGCCTGCCACCAGGTCGTCCACCTCGTCGGTCACCGGCTGCGTGACCATGGCCGGCCGCCTGGCGCCCGTCGGCCCGCGCCGTTGCTGCTTCATGATGTGCAGCATATCTCTTGACATCGAGACTTCGTGGGAGGTAACAAAGATATCTCGATGTCAAGGTAGATCGGACGCCATCATGTGGGACCCTGGCCAGTACCGGAAATTCGCTGACGAGCGATCACGCCCCTTCGCTGAGCTACTTGCCCGGGTACGGTCGGAGGACCCGGAGCACGTCGTGGATCTTGGCTGCGGGCCTGGCGAGCTGACCGCCACGCTGGCCCGCAGGTGGCCGGATGCGCAGGTGCGCGGCATCGACAGCTCGGCCGAGATGATCGCCGCTGCGCAGCTACTGCTCGCCGCCGAGCCAGCGGACGGGGCAAGGGGGCGGGCGCCGGAGGCGGGCAGCGGCCGGCTCAGCTTCACGCTTGCCGACGCGGCGCACTGGAGGCCGGACCGCCCGGCCGATGTGATCATCTCCAACGCAGTGCTGCAATGGATCCCCGGCCACCTGCGGGTCCTGGCCCGGTGGGCTGGCTTTCTCGCCGCGGGCGGCTGGCTGGCGATCCAGGTGCCCGGCAACTTCGATCAGCCCAGCCACGCCATCCTCCGGGAGCTAGCCAGCTCGCCGGCCTGGCGACCGCTGCTCGGGGACGTCCGGCTCAACCGCCAGGCGGCTGAGCCTGCCGCCTACCTGGACGTGCTGGCAGGCGCAGGCTGCCAGGTGGACGCGTGGGAGACGACCTACCTGCATGTGCTGCACGGCGCCGATCCGGTGCTCGACTGGTACCGCGGCACGGGACTGCGCCCGGTGCTCGCCGCCCTGCCGCCCGGGGCCGCTGCTGAGTTCACCGCGGAATACGGGGCGCGGCTGCGCGAAGCGTATCCGGCTGGGCCGCACGGGACAGTGCTCGCCTTCCGGCGGGTCTTCGCGGTGGCGGTCCGCGGTTAGCGTGCGGGCCTGGCGGCGCACGGGCGTGGCGGGCGCGCGGGCCTTCGGTATGGCCGTGGTTTCCTGGCCGCCCGGGCCGGTGCGGCGGTTAGTCCAGGTCGCTGAGCAGCCGCCTGGCCTCTGCCGAGATACTTGGCTTGGGGTCGAGCTGGGAGAGGCCGTTCCAGGCCAGGTTCACCAGGTGCGCGGCTACCTCTTCCAGCTTCGGCTTTCGCGCGTCTAGCCACCACTGGCCGGTGAACGCAACCATGCCGACGAGCATCTGCGCATACATCGGCGCGAGCTTCGGATCGTAGCCGCGGGATTTGAGCACATCGCCGAGTATGTACTCGACCTGGCTGGCGATGTCACTGATCAGGCTGGCGAAGGTCCCGGATCCGGACGCGGGGTTCGAGTCGCGAACGAGGATCCGGAAACCATCGGAGTTGTCCTGGATGTACCTAAGCAAGACCACGGCGGCCACCTCGAACTTGGCGGTGGTGTCCTCGCCTTCCAGGAGGCGGGTCGCCATGGTGATGAAGCGCTCCACCTCACGATCGACGACGACCGCGTACAGGCCTTCCTTACCGCCGAAATGCTCGTAGACGACCGGCTTGGAGACACCTGCCTTCGCGGCGATCTCCTCGATTGACGTGCCGTCGAGGCCGCGTTCGGCGAACAGGCGGCGGCCGATATCGAGTAGCTGGGCTCGGCGCTCTGTACCTGTCATTCTCTTGCGACCTGGGCCGGGCGGTTGGCTTGTCACAGCTCCATCATGTCGGCCGACGGCGCACTCAGCCAGTCGCTCCTGAGCGGGCCCGCTTGGTCATGGATCCCAGCTTCCTCGGCTTGCTCGGGCTGCCTATCTGCCTGCCTGTCAGCCGGTTCTCTTCCGGCCACCGCACGTCATAGGCCCAGCCGACCTTCTCGGCAGCCCAGATGAGCCGGGCCGCAATGTCGATCTGCCCCTTGAGCACCCCGTGACGCGCGCAGGTCGGGTCGCAGTGGTGCAGGTTGTGCCACGACTCGCCGAAGGACAGGATTGCCAGCCAGGCAACGTTCCTTGACTTGTCCCTGACCTCGAATTCCTCCTTGCCGAAGGTGTGGCAGATCGAATTGATCGACCAGGTCACGTGGTGCAGGAAGGAGATCCGCACCAGGCTGGCCCAGAAGAATGCGAGGACGGCGCCCTGCCATGACCACGCCCAGAGGCCGCCGATGAGCGCCGGCGCCAGCAGCGAGGCCGCGACCAGCCAGCCGAATGACCTGGAGATCCGCCGCACGTCGGAATCGGCGAGCCAGTCGGGGCAGAACTTCTCCTGTGACGTGCGGTTGGCATCGAACATCCAGCCCATATGGGCGAATACCAGACCCTTGGTGAGGGCCTTCCAGTCCTCACCGAAGCGCCACGGAGAGTGCGGGTCGCCCTCCTTGTCGCTGTACTTGTGGTGCCTCCGGTGGTCGGCTACCCAGGTGAGCACCGGGCCCTCGATGGCGAGAGATCCCGCGATCGCGAGGGCGATCTTGAATCCCCGCACGGCCTTGAAGGACCCATGGGTGAAGTAGCGATGAAAGCCCATGCTGATCCCCAGCCCGGACACCGCGTAGAAGACCAGGGCAAGTACGACGTCGTGCCAGTTGAGCAGCCCCCAGCGCCAGGCGAGCGGCACCGCCGCGAGGAGAGCAAGCATGGGTACGCCGACGAAGGTGGCGACCAGGATCCGTTCCCCGGTGCTAGCCCCTTCCCGGTCAATGTCTGGGCGCGGCCCGGGCGGGGCCGCCGGCCGGGGGGGTGCGGCCACGGCGCTGCGCGTCGTGGTGTCTACGGAAGTTGTCATAGCGATCCTCGCTCAGTGTCGGAGACGTGCGGCCGGAGACTGTGAGCGCTCCGCATGTACCGAGATCATGGGCGATGCAAATACGCTTACGTAACCGTAGGCTACGCGACCGTAGGTTGCGCAAGTACCTGGGCAATAATTCATGAAGTTGTCATGTAGGCCCCCGCCCGGCGGAGCAGGCCCTACCCGTCCAGGTGGCCGGTACTCACCAAGGCGGGCGCGGCGGGGCCGCTGAGCACGCCTGCCGAGCTAGCCCATGGCATGATCGTGACGACTCCTCCGGCCGCGATACCTGCCGGGAAGTCGTCACGATCACCAGGAACGCCGTCAGGCAGCTCCCGGGCGGGCCGGGTCAGCACCGTGCGAAGAGTGCCGGGCGGGCCGGCGGCGCCGTGCGAAGAGCGCGGGGCGAGGCGGCGCCGTGCGAAGAGCGCAGGGCGGGCCGGCGGCGCCGTGCGAAGAGCGCAGGGCGGGCCGGCGGCGCCGGGCGAGCAAGTGCTGCCGGGCCGGCCGCCGGTCGTCGGTAGAGTATTTGGGCAGTTCACCATCCCGGGTCGTCTAATCGGCAGGACTAGGGCCTTTGGAGCCCTGAACCGAGGTTCGAATCCTCGCCCGGGAGCAGTTTCGCGGCAGATCCGCCGTGCAGGCCTGCCGGCGGCGACCTGACGGTATCCTTCGGGGGTCGAGAGCGTGAGCCGGCGGGGCGATTCCCCGCCCAGTGCCTGCAGCGATACCGAGGAGCCGAGCCGAGTGAGCGTGAGCGGTCCGGCCGCCGTCATCATCCTTGCGGCGGGCGAGGGCACGCGGATGAAGACCCGCACCCCGAAAGTGCTGCACACGGTGTGCGGGCGCACGATGCTCGATCACGTTGTGGCCGCGGCCAGGGAGCTTGAGCCCGCGCGGCTCATCGTGGTGGTCGGCCGCGGCCGCGGGCAGGTCGCCGCGCATCTCGCCAAGTGCGCGCCCGACGCCGAAATTGTCGTCCAGGGCCGGCAGGGCGGCACCGGGCACGCGGTCCGCACGGTGATCGAGGCCGTCGGCCTTATCCACGGGACGGTCCTGGTGACCTACGCCGACACCCCGCTGCTGCGCGGGGGGACACTGCGCGATCTCGTGCAGGCGCACCGCGCGCAGGGCGCGGCGGTCACGGCGCTCACGGCCCGGCTCAGCGACCCCACCGGCTACGGCAGGATCGTGCGGGACGCCGACGGCGCGTTCAGCGCCATCGTCGAGCAGGCCGACGCCACCGCGGAGCAGCGGGCCATCGACGAGATCAATTCGGGAATGTATGCATTTGACGGCGACCGGCTGGCCGACGCAGTCAAGCGGGTGCCGACCGACAATGCCAAGGGCGAGGAGTACCTGACCGATGTGGCCGGCATCCTGCGCGGTGACGGTTACCCGGTGGCCACCGTCCAGTGCCAGGACCCGGAGGAGGTGCTTGGCGTCAACGACCAGGCTCAGCTGGCCTGGGCCCGACGGGTGCTGAACGAGCGGCTGCTCGGATCGTGGATGCGTGCCGGGGTCACGATCGTGGATCCGGCGAGCACCTGGATCGACGTTGACGTGACGCTGGAGCCCGGCGCCCAGATCGGGCCGGGAACCCAGCTGGAGGGCAGCACCGCGGTGGCCGCCGGGGCCAGGATCGGGCCGGGTTGCGTGCTGCGCGACACCGCGGTGGCTGAGGGCGCCACCGTGGTTCAGTCGTTCTGCGAATCCGCCGAGGTGGGCGCGGGCGCGAGCGTGGGCCCGTTCGCGCACCTGACCGTCGGCACCCGGCTGGCCGCTGGCCAGCAGGCGGCGGGTGGCCAGGCGGCAGGTGAGCGCGGCGCGGACGGCGGCGCCGCGGACCAGGCGAGCACCGCAGGCAAGAGCGCCGCGCCGCGGCGCGAGGGAAGGCGGAAGCCGTGACCGGAATCACCACGACCGGCGAGAAGAAGCTGCTGCTCTTCTCCGGCCGGGCCTATCCCGGGCTGACCGATGAGATTGCTGGCTGCCTGGGTATCGAGCCGACCCCGACCACGCAGTCCGACTTCCCGAACGGCGAGATCTTCGTGCGTTTCCTTGAGTCGGTGCGCGGGTGTGACGCGTTCGTACTGCAGAGCCACACAGCTCCGATCAATAAATGGATCATGGAGCAGCTGATCATGGTCGACGCGCTGAAGCGGGCGTCGGCGAAACGGATCACGGTCGTAACCCCATTCTTCGGCTATGCGCGCCAGGACAAGAAGAGCCGGGGGAGAGAGCCAGTCTCGGCTCGTCTGATGGCGGATTTGTTCGCCACCGCCGGAGCCGACCGGCTGATGGCTGTCGACCTGCACACCGCACAGATCCAGGGCTTCTTCGACGGTCCGGTGGACCACCTTTTCGCGCTGCCGATCCTGGCCTCGTACATCGCGGGCCGGCTTGAGATGTCGCAGGTCACCGTCGTGGCGCCGGACGCTGGCCGGGTGCGGGTCTGTGAGCGGTGGACCGACAGGCTCGGCTGCCCGCTGGCGATCATCCATAAGCGACGCGACCCTGACGCCAGCAACCGGGTCAAGGTCCTCGAGGTTGTCGGCCGGGTCAAGGGACGCACCTGCATCATCGTTGATGACATGATCGACACGGGCTCGACGATCATCAATGCCGCCGAAGCGCTGTTCGACCAGGGCGCGACGCAGGTCATCGTCACAGCTACCCATGGGGTGCTGTCTGGCCCGGCTGTGGACTCACTGAAGAACTCGCGTATCAGCGAAGTGATCATCACGAATACGCTTCCTATCCCGCCGGAGAAGCGGTTTGACAAGCTCACTGTCTTGTCGATCGCGCCGCTGATCGCCCGGGCGATCAACGAGGTATTCAGTGACGGCTCGGTGACCAGCCTGTTCGACGGCCAGAGCTGACGCTAAGGTGACCGCTGCTTCCGCCCCCCCAACTGAACGGACAGCAGCGGCCACCAGCTCGATGTCCTGCGGACTGCGCCCCCGCAAGGCGGTCCGCAGCAGGACCTGGCCGCGTTTCGGCGAGTCGCCGGTGGCTGGGCTGGTTGAGCTTCCGCCGACGTGCAGGTGACCTGGTACGAAGTGTGCCAATGAGGTATTGCGCGCCGATTGAGTACTGGTTGCGCGGCTTGGCTGAGCCGGCCGGTGCGGTTCCGGACGGGGGCAGCGGGACCACTGGAGTTGGCAATCTGTGACGACTCGGTTGCAGATAAGCATGAGTACCGGCGCTTGCCGCATGATTGAGTGATAATGGAGCCACTTCGGTCCCCGGGCACCGGCCAGGTGGCAGGAGCCCGGGCGAAATGGTGGGCCTGCTCGGAATGACGGAATTGGCGCTCCCGGATGGGACGGCGTAGTGCGGTTTCGGGTACTGGGGCCGCTGGAGGTCTGGACGGGCCAGGACTGGGGCGGGATCGGCGCGCCCAAGTGGCGGTCGCTCCTGGCCGCGCTGCTGATCAACCCGGGACAGGCGGTCTCGGCCGACCGGCTAATCGCCGAGCTCTGGGGCGACCAGCCGCCAGCTAGCGCGCCGAACCTGCTCAGTGTTTACGTCCTGCGGCTGCGCAGGCTACTCGGCGACCCGGAGGGCAGCGTCCTCGCCACCCGGGCCCCCGGGTACCAGCTCAGGCTGGCCGCTGACGATCTGGATGCGCGAGCGTTCGAGCTGGCCGTGACGCAGGGCAGGCAGGCGCTCGGCGCCGGGGACCCGCAGCGCGCGGCCGTCGTGCTGGCCGAGGCGCTGGCCCTGTGGCGGGGCACCGCACTCGCGGATGTGCCGCCTTCGCCGCTGGTGACCGCCGAAGCAGGCCGACTGGAGGAGTCACGGCTGGCCGCGCTGGAGCTGCGGGCCGAGGCCGAGCTAGGCTGCGGGCGGCATGATCAGCTGGTACCTGAGCTGCGCAGGCTGGTCTCCGGCCAGCCGCTGAGGGAAGAGCTGTGGGGCCTGCTCATCCGGGCGCTCGACGGTGCCGGGCGACACGCCGAGGCGGTGGGTGCGTACGGGCAGGCCCGCGAGGTCATCGCCGACGAGCTCGGCGTGGATCCCGGTGCCGAGCTGCAGCGTCTGTACCGGGCCATGCTCACCGCCGGTAACGGGCCAGCGCGGGAACGCGCATCGGCCGGGCCGGTCGCTGCGCCGCGGACAGCGCGCCCTGCCGCGGCGGAACAGGCTGCGGTTCCGCTCGGGGCTGCCCGGGAGCCGTCGCTGGTGCCTGCGCAGCTACCCGCCGACGTGGCCGATTTCACGGGGCGTGACAGGCACGTACGGCAGCTTCGCCGGCTGCTTACGGAAGCACGGCTTTCGGACAACCCTGCCGCGGTGGCGGTGGCGGTCGTGGCCGGTGCTGGAGGCCTCGGCAAAACCGCATTGTCGGTGCATGCCGCGCATGCGATGCGCTCGTTCTTCCCCGATGGCCAGCTCTACGTAAGCCTGCTCGGCGCCAGTCGGCAGCCGCTTCCTCCTGACGAGGTCCTGGCCAGGCTGCTGCGGGACCTCGGGGTGCAGGGCGGCCGTATCCCGGTTGGCCAGGAAGAACGCGCCGCGCTGTACCGAACCAGGCTGGCCGGCCGGCGTACGCTGATCCTGCTCGACGACGCCAGGGACGCCGCCCAGGTCCGGCCGCAGCTACCGGGGACCGCCTCGTGCGCCGTGATCGTGACCTCCCGGCACCGGCTTTCCGACCTCGCCGGGAGCCGGCTTGTCGATCTCGATGTGCTCGACGAGGATGAGGCCCGGCTGCTGTTCATCCGCATGATCGGAACGGAACGCGCGGACGCCGAGCCGGCCGCGGTGCGCGACGTGCTGGCCGCTTGCGCTGGGCTGCCGCTGGCTATCCGGATCGCGGGAGCCCGGCTGACGGCCCGCCGCAGCTGGAGCGTCCGGACGCTCGCCGAACGGCTCGCTGACCAGCGCCGCCGGATGGATGAGTTCACGGCGGGCGACCTGGCCATCCGGGCATGCTTCCAGGTCAGCTATGACGAGCTGCCCGGCCCGGGCGGCCCGGATGAGGCGGACCCGGCACACGTGTTCCGGCTGCTCGGCGTGTGGCAGGGGCCATCCGTCGGGCTGCGGGCAGCCGCGGCCATGCTCGGCCAGCCGGAGGGTCCTGTCGGAGACGCACTTGAGCTGCTTATCGACGCCAATCTGGTGGACTCCCCGGCCCCGGACAGGTATAGGTTCCATGATCTGCTGCGCGCCTACGCTGAGGAGAAAGCGGTTGCGCAAGAGCCCGCCGCGGCCATCGAGGACGCAGCGCGCAGGGTGCTCACCTGGTATCTGCGCAGCGCCGATGCGGCAGCACAGGCGGTGTCCCCGCACCGGAATCCGGTACCGCTCGGGCCGCCGGAGCCGGACATCCAGCCGCTAGGGTTCGACACCGCGGACGAGGCGCTCCGCTGGTGCGAGGTGGAGCGCGCCAACCTGGTGGCGGCTACCCGGCAGGCAGCGGCGCAGGGGCTGCATGACATCGCCTGGAAGCTTCCGGTGACCGCGATGATCTGTTTTGAACTGCATGGATACCGTGCCGAATGGATCACAACCCACCGTATTGCCCTGGCCAGCGCCCGCGAGCTCGGAGACCGTCTTGGCGAGGCCCGGGTGCTGAACAACCTCGGCGTGGTCCTCGGCCAGCAGCACGTCGACGACGCGATCGGCCATTTCGAGCGGGCGCTGGCCATTTACCGTGAGATCGGGGACCGCTGGGGCCAGGCACAGGCTACGAACAACCTGGCTTTCAGCTACCGGTTCCTCGGACGATACGACGAAGCGGTCGAGGCGCTGCTGGCCGCGCTCGATCTGCAGCGCCAGGTTGGCCAGCGGTACGGCGAAGGGATCGCGCTGTGCAACCTGGGCGAGGCGTACCTGGATCTCCGGCGTTGTGAGGACGCGATCTCCTGGTCGCACGAAGCGCTGGCGGTGGCCCGCGAAATCGGCTCGGCGCGGCTGGACGGCTATGCCAGGTACAACCTGGGCCGGGCATACCTGGAACTCGGCAGCACCGCCGAGGCGGTCGGATTGCTCGAGCAGGCACAGGCCATCCATCGCGCTGGCGGGGACAAGTTTGGTGAGGCGCAGGACCTGCATCAGATCGGCATCGCGTACGCCCGGGCCGGACGGCCCGACGATGCGCGGGAGGCGTGGGCCCGGGCCTGGAGCATCTTCGACAGCCTCGGGGATGACAGCCAGGCTGAGGAGGTGCGCTCCCGGCTGCGAGATTCCGGGGCGCAGCCCCAGCAGGCCTGATCCGGCTATCGGGATGCGGTGCATCGATGCGGTCCAATGGTGGCCATTTCCCGGGTTTCCGTTGCGCGACCTATTACGATTCTGATTGCCAGTTACCGCGTCGGTCCTGGCTCACCGGGGGTCAGGCCAGTTAGGGGACGGTCATGGAAGATCGAGCGCCCGAGCCGGGTGACCCGCCCGCTGAGGAGAAGCCAGCCCCGTGGCACGACGCGCCCGGGCCGGGCAAGCAGGCGACGCCAGCTCCGTCGCAAGATGAGCCCGAGCCCGGCAAGGCGGAGAAGCCAGCCCCGTGGCATGACTAGGACATGACTCGCGCCAAGTCAAGCGGCCGCCGCTGAGCAGCGCGGCGGCCGGGCTGACCGGGGCGGAAGTGTCCTGCGGTCGGGGAGCTAGCTGATCTGGGCTAGACTTCCGAGGAAATCTCCCTGTCGTTTGAGGAGCCCTACCGTGCCCGAGGTACGTATCGACGCCGAACCCCGCACCGAGTTCGGCAAGGGGCCCGCCCGCCGGGCGCGGCGCGCGGGCAAGGTGCCTGCCGTTCTATACGGTCACGGGACCGACACCCGGCATGTCACCGTGCCAGGTCATGATGTCCTGCTGGCGCTGCGGACCGCGAATGTGCTGATCCGGCTGGATGGCCTGCCCGGGGGCAGCCAGCTCGCGCTGCCCAAGGCGGTACAGCGCAATGCCATCAAGGGCAGCGTCGAGCACGTGGACCTGATCCTGGTCCGGCGGGGCGAGAAGGTGACGGTGGAAATCCCGATCCAGGTGACCGGCGAGGTGGTTCCTGACGGGCTGCTCGATCAGCAGGTGGTACAAGTTCCTGTCGAGGCCGAGGCCACCAACATCCCGCCGCGCGTCGAGGTGAGCATCGACGGCCTGGCGATAGGTTCGGCGGTGCACGCCGGAGACCTTGGGCTACCCACGGGCGTCACCCTCGCGGTCGAGCCTGACATGCTGATACTGCACGTCGTGGCCGCGCCCACGGCCGAGCAGTATGAAGCCGATCTGGGCGTAGCCGAGGGCGAGGCGGCGGAGACGCCGGCGGCAGCGGGCGCGGAGCCGGCTCCGGCACCAGCACCCGAGGGCGAGCCTGCGGCCGCGGCAGAAGAGCCTTCCTGAGCGAGGCCGGCCTGACCTGCCCGGCGGCGGGCAGGTGTCGGCGGTCGGCCCGGAGCCCGGCCCGAGGTGAGCACTGAACCGAGGTGAGCACTGAACCGAGGTGAGCACTGAACCGAGGTGAGCACGGCGTGGGCGAGCAACGGTGGCTGGTAGCCGGGCTTGGCAATCCGGGCCCTCAGTATGCGGCCAACCGGCACAATGTCGGATTCATGGTGGCCGATGTGCTCGCGGCTCAGGTCGGCGCGCAGTTCAAGCGGCACAGGTCGCGGGCCCACATTGCGGAGGGCAGGCTGGCCGGGCTGCCCGTCACGCTGGCCAAGCCGATGTGCTACGTGAATCTCTCCGGCGGCCCGGTGGCGGCGCTGTGCAGCTATTACAAGATCCCGCCGGAGCGCGTGGTGATAGTTCATGATGAGCTCGACCTCCCGTTCGGGACGATCAGGCTCAAGCTGGGCGGCGGAGACAACGGGCATAACGGCTTGCGCTCGGTAACCGCGGCGCTGGGGACGCGGGAGTACTACCGGGCACGGCTGGGCATCGGGCGGCCGCCTGGCCGGATGGACCCGGCCGACTTCGTGCTACGGGACTTCTCCCCTGCGGAGCGAGGTCAGGTCCCTGAGCTGCTGGCCAGCTGTGCGGACGCAGTGACGGCCTTGCTTGCCGACGGCCTGGCCGCGGCCCAGAACCAGTTTCACTCTGCCCAGTAGCCGCGCTTACTAGCCGCGCTCACGTACTCGCGCGTGGTAGCCGCGGCAGGGGGCCGTCGAATTTCAGGCTGTTAAGCCGGGATATTACCAATTGGTAACTAACGGCTGACTGCCGAATTGTGTCAGACATCGGTCGTAATAGGTGTCAACCGCCCGCTTTGCCCGCGCGTCTTTGGTGGTAGGCCTAGGCGTCCGGGCAACGGTGATCGAACGCGCGGGGCGGGAAGGACGGTGCGGGTGTCAGGCCGAACCGCGATCACCGGTCCGCTTCCGGCAGACCGCCTCGCTCAGCCCGAAGTCGGCAACGCAGCCTCCTGGATGAGCCGCTATCTGCGCGAAGCCGCAATGGCAGACGGCCTCTGCGCGCTGGTGGCCGGGCTGCTCGCGTTCGCCGTGCCGTTGGATAGTCAGTATCGGCCGCCAGGTGCTTACCTGGTGCTGAGCCTTGGCCTGCCGGTCCTGTGGCTGCTCATGCTGGCGCTCTCCGGGGCATATGACACGCGCTTCATCGGCGTCGGGTCCGATGAGTTCCGCAGGGTTCTTAACGCTGGCGTCGGCCTGACCGCCACGGTGGCCATCTTCTCCTACGCCGTGAAGATCGAGACGGCGCGCGGCTACGTGCTCATCGCGCTGCCCTGTGCCACGCTGTTCGACCTGCTTTCCAGGTTCGCGCTGCGCAAGCGGCTGCACAGCCGGCGCGCGCTTGGCGCCTGCATGCGCAAGACGGTGGTGGTCGGCGATGCTCGGGTCGCCGCGGAGCTCACCACCCAGCTGCACCGGGATAGCCACCACGGCCTCCGGGTCGTGGCCGCCTGTGTCACCGGCATGGACGGCAACGGCGAGATCGCCGGCATCCCGGTGATCGCAGACCTCGGCTTGGTTCCGGACCTGGTGGCCAGGTTCGGCGCCGACACCGTGGCTGTGCTTGCCTGTCCGGAGATGAGCGGGGTCCGGCTCAGGGAACTCGCCTGGGCGCTGGAGAAGAACGGGACAGACCTGTGCGTCGCGCCCGCACTGCTCGATGTGGCCGGACCGCGTACCACCATCAGGCCGGTCGCCGGGCTGCCATTGCTGCACATGGATCATCCGGAGTTCACCGGCGGCCGCCGGGTGATCAAGACTGCGTTTGACAAGGTACTGGCCATATCGGCGCTTGCGCTCGGCATCCCGGCGTTCGCCGTGATCTCCGTCGCCATCTGGGCCGGCGACGGCGGTCCGCCGTTCTTCAGGCAGACCAGGGTGGGACAGGACGGCCGGCAGTTCACCGTGTATAAGTTCCGCACCATGGTGCGAGACGCCGAGATGCGTAAGGCGCAGCTCACTGCCAGCAACGAGTACGATGGCGTGCTTTTCAAGATCCGTAACGATCCCCGGGTCACTCCGGTTGGCTCCCGGCTGCGCCGGTGGTCGCTGGATGAGCTACCGCAGCTGGTCAACGTGCTACTCGGCGATATGTCGATGGTCGGGCCCAGGCCCGCGCTGCCGGAGGAAGCAGCCGCGTATGGTGAGCAGGTGCGGCGCAGGCTCGCGGTGAAACCGGGTATCACGGGCCTGTGGCAGGTCAACGGCAGGTCAGACCTGCCATGGGAGGAAACGGTCCGGCTGGATCTGCGTTACGTCGAGAACTGGTCGCTTGTCCTTGACCTGCAGATCCTGTGGAAGACGCTGGCGGCTGTCCGGCGCGGTTCCGGCGCGTATTAACCTGCTGCCCGGCGACTCTACCGACGGAGCTTTCGCATTGATTTCTGCTGACGATCGGCTGGCTCGCGAGCTGGCCGACCAGGCCGGCCAGCTGCTGCTTGCCCTCAGAGCGGCCGACGGTGACGCCGTGCAGCTGCGCCGCGATGGCGACCGGCAGTCGCACGAGTTCCTCGTGGCTAAGCTCGCTGCCACCCGGCCTGGTGACGCGGTGCTCTCCGAGGAAGGCCGCGACGATCCGGCGCGGCTGAGCGCCGACCGGGTGTGGATCGTGGATCCACTGGACGGGACCAGAGAGTTTGGTGAGCCTGGGCGGACCGACTGGGCCGTTCATGTGGCGTTGTGGGAACGGGGCGAGCTGACGGCGGGCGCGGTGGCGCTCCCCGCGCAGGGATGCGTCCTCAGCACCGCAGACCTGCAGGGGGACGGCCCGGCTGGCGCCCGGCCTGGCGCGGCCGGCGGCCCGCCTGTCGCGGCGCAGGCCCGCCCCGCCGCGGGCATCAGCCGCTCAGCGTCGGCCCGCGGCCAGCTCAGGTACGTGGTCAGCCGCACGAGGCCGCCCGATTTCGCCCGGCAGCTCGCTGACCGGACCGGCGCGGTGCTCGTGCCGCTCGGCTCAGCCGGGGCCAAGGCCGCGGCGGTGATCTGCGGGGACGCCGACGCGTACGTGCACAGCGGCGGCCAGTACGAATGGGATTCGGCGGCGCCGGTCGCTGTGGCCCGGGCTGCCGGGCTGCATGCGTCGCGCATTGACGGAGCTGAGCTCCGATATAACCAGGCCAAGCCCTCGGTGCCGGATATCCTGATCTGTCGAGCCACGCTCGCGGGCACGCTGCTCGAGACGATCAGTTCCGTCCGGCACCCGCAGGGCTAGGCGTGCACCGGCGCACGCCAGCGGCTAGGACCGGCAGCGTGGTCCGACCCGTCCCCGCACCACGATCTGGAGTTCGCTCATGGCAGTGCTGCGTTCCGACTACCTGCTCTCCCAGCTCGATGTCCTCGAGGCCGAATCGATCCACGTGATGCGCGAGGTCGCCGCCGAGTTCGAGCGGCCCGTGCTGCTGTTCTCCGGCGGCAAGGACTCGATCGTGATGCTCGCCCTAGCGCAGCGGGCGTTCTGGCCGGCCCGCATCCCCTTCCCGGTCATGCACGTGGACACCGGGCACAACTTCGCCGAGGTCCTGGAGTTCCGGGATCGCCGGGTCGCCGAGGCTGGCGCCAGGCTGATAGTCGCGTCCGTGCAGGACTCGCTCGACGCGGGCAAGGTCGTCGAGGAGACGGGCCGCTGGGCGAGCCGGAACCGGCTGCAGACAACCACATTGCTCGACGCGATCACCGAGCACAGGTTCGACGCGGTGTTCGGCGGGGCGAGGCGGGACGAAGAGAAGGCCAGGGCCAAGGAACGGGTCTTCTCGTTCCGCGACGAGTTCGGCCAGTGGGATCCGAAGAACCAGCGGCCTGAGTTGTGGAACGTGTACAACACCCGGATCCGCCGGGGGGAGCACATACGGGTTTTCCCGCTGTCGAACTGGACTGAGCTCGATATCTGGTACTACATGGACCGGGAGCAGCTCGAGATCCCGTCCATCTACTTCTCCCATCAGCGACCGGTCTTCGAGCGAGACGGGATCCTGCTGGCTGACGGGCCCCACCTGGCCAGGTCCGATGACGAGCAGGTCTTCGAGACCAGCGTCCGCTATCGCACAGTCGGCGACATGACCTGCACCGGCGCGGTCGAATCCAGCGCCAGGACCATCGCCGAGGTGATAGCTGAGATCGCGGCGACCCGCATCACTGAGCGCGGGCAGACCCGGGCGGACGACCGCACCAGCGAGGCGGCAATGGAGGATCGTAAGCGGGAGGGCTACTTCTGATGACCACGGGATCTGCGCAGGCGGCGGAGTTCTCCGCGGAGAGCAGCCGGCACATGGACATCATGCGGCTGGCGACGGCCGGCTCGGTGGACGACGGCAAGAGCACGCTCATCGGGCGGCTGCTGTACGACTCGAAAGCGATCTTCGAAGACCAGCTGGCCGCCGTGGAACGGACCAGCCGGGAGCGCGGCGAGGAATACACCAACCTCGCGCTGCTCACCGACGGGCTGCGGGCCGAGCGGGAACAGGGCATCACGATCGACGTGGCCTACCGGTATTTCGCGACGCCACGGCGGAAGTTCATCATCGCCGACACGCCAGGGCACATCCAGTACACGCGGAACATGGTCACCGGGGCCTCCACCGCCGACCTCGCGATCGTCCTCGTGGACGCGCGCAACGGGCTCACCGAGCAGAGCAGGCGGCACGCCTTCCTGACCACCCTGCTGCGGGTGCCGCACCTGGTCCTCGCGGTGAACAAGATGGACCTCGTCGACTATGACAGCGCCGTGTTCGAGCGGATCACCGAAGAGTTCACCGCCTTCGCGGCCAAGCTGGAGATCGGCGATCTCACTTTCATCCCGATCTCCGCCCTGCATGGCGACAACGTGGTGCAACGGTCGGGCAACATGCCCTGGTACGACGGTCCCTCGCTGCTGCACCACCTGGAGCACGTGCACATCGCCTCCGACCGGAACCTGATCGACGTCAGGTTCCCCGTGCAATACGTGATCCGGCCGCACCAGGCCACCGACCCGGAGCTGCATGACTACCGCGGCTACGCGGGCCAGGTGGCGGGCGGCGTGCTCAAGCCGGGTGACGAGGTCATGCATCTGCCGTCCGGCCTGACCACCACCATTACCCGGATCGACACCGCGGCCGGACCTGCGGCCGAGGCATTCCCGCCGATGTCAGTGACCCTGCTGCTCGCCGATGACCTGGATGTCTCGCGCGGCGACATGTTCTGCCGCCCGCACAACCAGCCGGCCGTCTCGCAGGACATCGAGGCGATGGTCTCCTGGATGAGCGATGTCAGGGCGCTGGCCCCGGGCAACAGGCTGATCGTCAAGCACACGACGCGCACGATCAAGGCCATCATCCGTGACCTGCACTACCGGCTCGACGTGAACACGCTGCACCGGGACGAGTCGGCCACCCGGCTCGGCCTCAATGAGATCGGCAGGGTGACGCTGCGCCTCACCCAGCCCATCTTCTGTGACCCCTACAACCGCAACCGGCTGACCGGAGGCTTGATCCTCATCGATGAGGCGTCCAACGTCACCGTCGGCGCTGGCATGATCACTGACGCCGGCTGAGGTACCTGCAGACTTCCCGCCTGGTTGGCGCGGTCAGCGAGCGACTGCTCCGCGCCAACCAGGCGGGGGGACTCACTGCCGCCTGGTCAGCCTGGGGAGCCCGCAGTCACAACCCCAGCCGGTCACCGTCAGCGCCCGCTCCGCGGTAGCACTGCCCTTAGCGTTGCTGGCCATGACCAAGACCTGGATAACGCCCGGCTGGCAGCAGCCGGTGATGCTGGTCGTAGCCGTAGTACCGCTGGGTGGCCCATCCGGCGGGCAAACCTGGCCGGTCCAGCTCGCGGACCAAATCACCCTGACTGTTGAGCACGCAGATGGACACGCCAGCAGCCTGGCTGAGCTTGAACCTGATCCGCACGTGCCGGAACCTGATCGTGGCAGCTGCGGCGCCGGTGACCGAAAGTGCCGACGGGGTGATGGTGAGCCGTGTGATCACCAGCCCGCGCAGAGCGGGCGAGGCGCTCGGGCTCTGTGACTTGGTCGGCGTCGGGGCAGGCGTGCTCGTGGCGGGCGTGCTCGTGGTCGGCGTCGGGGCAGGCGTGCTCGTGGCGGGCGTGCTCCTCGGCGTCGGGGCAGGCGGGGCGGCGCTGCTTGAGGGGCCGGACACGGGGGTGCCGCTAGCTGACTGGGCCACGGCGGCCCGCCACGCCTGGATCGACGCGCTAGTCGTGGATCATCATCCAGGGGAACCCGGTGGAATCGAACAGCGTGCCGAACAGAGCGCCGATGCTTGTCAGGTAGCTGGCGACATCGGCCAGCCACTGCGGCTGGCCGGCCGACGTGCCGAGGGCGAACTCGGCGAAGCCAAAGGGCAGTCCCACGCTCTTCGCGGCGGCTACATCCGCACCCATGAATTCGGCGGGCGCAGTCTGCTGCGGGGTCGGGCCTCCACGGTGCCGCTGGGTACGCATCCCAGCCGATGGTGCTGATAACCCCGCCGCCGGGCAGGTAGTCCTTCCAGTTGTGCCCGACGCCGGGTTGAGGCCATTTGGTCAGCACCAGCGTGGAGTGCAGATACGGATTGTGCGCCGCATTCGCCAGCGCGACGATGTGCGCCCAGGCCGCCTTGTAGGCCAGCGAACGAGAACTGACCTGATACGATGAATTGCTCTGGCTCAGCATAATACGAGTAGTAGATGGCATGTCCGGTCGGCGCGGCGTCGAAGAAATGGGACAGCGTGGCGTCATCTGCGCCGGACAATACCGAACTCGGCGACGGATCGAAGCTCACCACGACCGCAGATTGGTTGATCCCCAGCGCGCCCTAGCTCCACGCCTAGGGGCCCGGTAGCACGCGGTGTAGTAGATGCGGAAGACCGGCAGGCGCCCGAATTCTGATGTTGCCGTCGCGAGCGGCCGCGGGCCGCTGGAGCCACGCCGAGCGATGGGGCGGCGCGCTGTCGGCGGCCAGCGGGGCTGACGTGCAGCTAGTGCGCAGACAATGCGACCGCCGGTGCCGCGGCCCGTATCGCGGCGGTCGCCACCAGCAGGGCGAAGCCGCTGCCTGGGCTATCGCTCTGGAGCGACAGGTTTCCCGTGCCGTCGCGGGCTGTACGGAGCCCGATCTGGCCGTGAGTGATCTGGTGGCCATGCTGAGCGCGTGTCTGCTCCGGGCATGGAAGTTGGAACTCCTCTCCTCGGCCGCCTGCCGGGTTAGCTGACGGGTTCGGGCTGGAGTAGCCCTACAGCGGGCCGTACTGCCTAAGGCGGACGGCCCGCCGATTCACCCCGGGGAGACGGTGGGTCCCCGGCTCCCTGGCCGTTCCAGGGACTCGGCGGTTCGCTGCCCCCCCAGGCGGAGCGGGCAGAAGCGGGTAATAGCCTAGGACATTAACGGAAACAGCGGCACGCGGCAGCAAGAACGGCTGAGATTCATCACTATGTCGCGATTCGGGATGTTCGGCGGATCGAGCACCGCTCGCGACGCTACCCGAAATGTGACCTTCATGCCTGATTCAGCGCCGCGCTCAGGCCGGGTCGCGCCCACGCCAGCACGTCGCGGCCTGGGCTCCAGGCCGGCACACGCGAACCCAGTCTGGCTGTTGCCCGCCTTGCCCAGCATTAAGCGTCCCGGAGTACGCCGGGCCACGCACGGCGACGCGGTCCCGTTCCTGGCCAGCCCGGTGTCATCCCAGTCAGCAGCCAGCCGCGCCGGGCAACAGCGCGCAGCCGGTCAATCTGCTGCTCGATAGTTTGCGCCTGAGCTTGGCCGGTGGCCGGCACCCGCGCGTACACTGGCACCCGCATCAGGCACGTTCTCGGCAGGGAGAGCGTTCGGCGTCGGCCAGGACAGGTCGCCTTGCCCGTCCGGCGCACCAGCGGCTGGTAGGCCGGCTCCCTCCGGCGCTCGTCGTCGCGACGCGGGCTGAATTGCGGCAGACGGTCCAGCCTCGGGTCAATAGCACGGAGGACCGGCCGCGGGAAGGCTCCTCAGCCGGCTGATCGTGGGCACGCGATGTTTCTCCGATGACTACTTCGCTGACCGGTATGCCGATTCGCGGAAGGACCCGGCCGACGGCGCCGGCCCGAATCTCAGGGCACGACTTTGCCGACCCCGACGCAGCGATGGCTGCACCCGGACGCATTTGCCGGACCTCCCTGGCGAACAAATGCGAGCTGCCAACTAATTTTTATAACAACTTACATGGTCGATGGTCAACTACGTTGCCACCATCAGTGGCTAGAATTTTCGGAATACAGTCTGCACTAGCGAGTGCCTACCAAATCCAAGCGCAACCTGCTGCGTAAACTCCGGTCCGAACATTTTCAGCAGATCCGCGACTGCTGGCAAGAGTTGGCGTAACTATAGCGAGGACATGCCGTCCAACTGTTGCCCGGACTAACGTCGGAAATTATTCGGCCCAGCACAACCTGGCGACGTACGCCACGCTAAGCACATGCAGTCAGGTTAACATTCCGATGGGCAGTGCGGCCCACTCAGACTAGTGCGTTCTTATGACGATGTTACCGGTGCACCCTTCGTCGTTGGTAATGAAGATTACGGTGTCGCCGCTCTGATAATTCGGGCCGTGGACGATGAACGGGACTATCGTACTGAGCCAGTTATCTCCGGCTGTGACGCTGCGCTGTGGGACGCGGAACGGGGCACTGTCCAACTGCAGTTTTATAAGCCCGAATCTTATCGATGCTGCCTGTGGCCCCGACCAAGGATCACGAGGTGGCCGTCTCAGGTCACGTCGACACGCCCACCACCGGCCAGATCAGTCACAGCCGGATCAGCTACCCCATACGTCACTGCCGTGGACGACGACGGGCATCGGCCAGAGAGCTTCGATCTGCCCGACATGAACCCCACATGAAGACGTAGTTACCCAAACGTGTCAACCATCCCGATTGGTAGGCGTATTGTCTTCACGGCGAACGATGTGTCATGAGATGGGCGCGGCAACGGCGACCCGGTGGCGGGATGCGGGTCGTGGCGGCAGGACCGGGTTGCCGTGGCGGCATCAATGACGCCGAATGGTGGCCAGCGCCGTTCCGGTGTGGCCGCAGCTGCCGGTCCGCGGACCAGATCGACAGTGGTGAATCGACAGTGGTGAGGGGAGTTTCGTGCCGCGACGGCGCACTAGGCACGCTGCGGCGAGCTATGCCTGGATCTTCGACCTGCTCTTTGCGGCTGGGCCCACCGTGACCTGGTCCGCCGCAGGCGAGCTTCCCGCCGGATATGAGCGGGTCGACCAGTTCGCGGTGCTGCCGGCCATCGCAGGCCGCAAATTCATGGTGTCGCTTGCTTCCCGACGGGGCGCCGCGTCGGCGCTGACGTCCTACAATGCGCTCCGGACCGCGCCTAGGCGGCTCGTCCGTGATGTGTTCGGCCTCGGGCTGCGCACCGGGCTGGCGAGGCCGTTCATCTGGGACAAGGTTGACGTGGGCGTCGCCTCCGGTGCGCCTTTCCAGCAGCTCGGCGGTGAGCTGCTCACCGAGCATCTGCGCGGCCGGCTCGGCCGTGGCCCGGTGGTGCTCGCCTTCGGCGGTGGGGGCGGCCCGTACCGTAAGCCCGTCCTGCAGGTCTTCAGCGCGGACGGGACGCCACTCGCCTATGTCAAGGTCGGCTGGAACGACTGGACGCGGGAGGGGGTCCGCAGGGAGGCCGCGGCGCTGCGCGGCTGCGCGGCCCGCCCGATGCGGCTCGGCGTCCCCCAGCTTCTTGGGCACTCGGTATGGCGGGGGCTCGATCTCCTTATCACCGCGCCGCTGCCTGGTGGGGTGCGGCGGCTGGGGCTGTCCGCCCCGCTTCCGCAAGCCCGCCTGTTGCGCGAGATCAGCCAGCTATCCCCGGCCTACGTCAGCGAACTCGACGGCAGCCCCTGGTGGCGCAGCCTGCGGACCAGGATCGGGCAGGGCGTCGCCGACAGTACCGCCCGCACTCAGCTGGAGCAGATCGCCGACATTATCGAGCGTCGCTACGGCCGCGCCCCGCTGGAGTTCGGCAGCTGGCACGGCGACTTCGTGCCGTGGAACCTGGCCCGGCGTGGCGAGCGCGTCTACGCCTGGGACTGGGAGAGCAGCAGCCCGGACACGCCGGTCGGGTTCGACGCCCTGCACTATTACCTTGAGGTGGCATTCGTCGCCCGGCGGCGTCCGCTCGCGGAGGCGGCGACGCGGGCAAGGCAGTGCGCCGCGTCGGCCCTCGACGCGCTCGGCATCACTCCGGATACGCGTGACCTCGTCGCGACCCTGCACCTGGTAGAGCTGTTCACCCGGCACGAGGAAGCGCGCAGCAGCACCGACGTTATCGACGCCCGCTTCTACCCGGCCGTGGCGCAGCTGCTCGCGGCCTCCCTCGCGGCCCCGTCCGCGACGGGCAGCGCTGACCCTGCAGAGCGTGCCGCATGAAGGTCATGCTGGTCTGCTCGGCGGGCGGCCACCTCACCCAGCTGTACCGGCTACAGCCATGGTGGCGGCAGCATGAACGCACCTGGGTCACCTTCCCGGGCCCGCAGACCGAGTCGCTGCTGGCCGGCGAGAAATGGGCAGCTGCTTTTTTCCCGACAACACGCAACCTTGGCAACGCGATGAGGAATACCGGCCTCGCGGCCCGGCTGATCCGCGCTGAGCGCCCGGACGTCCTGGTGTCCGATGGCGCCGGGGTTGCGTTCCCGTTCTTCCTGGTGGGCCGGGCGCTGGGAGTCCCTACGGTCTACATGGAGGTCTACGACCGGATCTCGCGTCCGACGTTGACGGGTCGGCTTTGCTATCCGCTCGCCGGGCTTTTCCTGCTCCAATGGCCCGAACAGGCCGCCAGCTATCCGCGCGGCGAGGTCATCGGGAGCCTGCTATGACAGCGGCGCCGCGAGCGGACCAGCTTATCGGCCCGCGGATAGTAGTGACCGTCGGCACTGACCATCACCCGTTTAACCGGCTGATCAGGTGGATCAATGACTGGCTCAGGCAGCATCCTGAGCACATCCCAGCGTTCTTCGTGCAATCAGGCGCGGCATCGGTCCCGCCTGCCTGTGCCGGGTCAGATTTCCTTGACGCGGGTCAGCTCGAGGCCCTGCTTGATGCGGCTGACGTTATGCTCTGTCACGGCGGCCCAGGGTCCATCGCGGACGCCTGGAAGCGCGGCCAGGTGCCGATCGTCGTGCCGCGCCTGCGCCGGCTCGGCGAGGCGGTGGATGACCATCAGGTTGACTTCTGCCAGAAGCTCGCTGAACTCGGCCGCGTCAGGCTAGCGGAGAAGCCGGCCGAGCTGGCCGCACTCCTGCATGAGGCAGCACGCGACCACACGCGCTTCCGCACCACCATGGCCGAAGCCGATGTCACGGCAGCAGTCGCGCGGTTCGGGGAACTCGTCGACGAACTGGTCAGCCGGCCGCGACACCGGCTGCTAACCCACCGGGGGCGGCAGATCCGCCGTCGTCCCGGGACCGACACCGGCAACACCGCCGTCGTCGGCAGCATCTTGCCGGGACCCTCCCCGGCAGCGAGTGCGAACTGGCATCCAGGCGGACAGTCAGCAAGCGTCAGCCTCGCTGGAATGGCTAACGAGGAGCAAGAATGAAGATAAGGGTTCTCTTTGGAGCCGCCGCACTAGCGCTCGCCACCGCTACGGTGACAACAATGCCGGCGCTGCAAGCGTCGGCGGGCACCGCAGGCAGCTCGGATGCAGGCGTGAGTTCGACTGCGCTGTCGACCTGGCAGACGAACAACACGGTGTGGGCGCTGGCCTATTCGGGCGGCGTGGTCTACGCGGGGGGCCAGTTCACCTCGGTCCGGCCGCCGGGGGACCCGCTTGGCACCGGCGAGGTGCCGAGGACGTTTCTCGCAGCCTTCAGCTCCAGCAACGGCGCACTGAACACGTCCTTTAACCCGACGATCACCGGAGGGTCAGCCGCCGAGGTGACCGCGCTGGCCGTGTCGGGCAACACCCTGTACGTCGGCGGTAACTTCACTCACATCAACGGGGTGTACCGGGACAACCTCGCCGCGTTCAACCTGACCACCGGCGCGCTGACCAGCTGGGCGCCGACGGCCTTCGGCACGGTCCTGTCGATCTCGCCGTCGCCCGACGGCTCGGAGATCTATCTCGGCGGCAGCTTCAACCAGCTGGACGGCGTGGCGCGCACCTTCGCGGGCGCGGTGACCGCGTCCGGTACCGGCACGATCGAGCCGTGGGATCCGGTCCTCAACAACTCAGTGACCTCTGTCGCGGTCTCGCCGGACGACTCCCACGTCATGGTCGGCGGCTACTTCACCCAGTTCAACGGGGTGACGCAGAACGCGATCGGGTCGACGTTCGCGACCACTGGCGCGAGTGACCCCGACTTCACCGCGACGATCGTCCCCGACTCCGGCGGCTGCTCGTCATCGGTCAAGGACGTTATCATCGGGCCGGCGAGCCCGTCAGCTCCGGCCGGCACCGCCTATATCGCGGCGGAGGGCACCGGCGGCGGCTGCTTCGACGGTGACTTCGCCGTCAACATCAGCACCGGCTCGCTGGTCTGGCAGAACGACTGCCTGGGCGCGACCCAGTCGCTCGTGCTCATCAACAACTGGCTGTTCAAGGGCTCGCACGCGCACGACTGCGCGTATGCCCCCGGCGGCTTTCCGCAGGTCAACTCGGGCAGTGGCTGGGTCACGCATCACCTGCTCGACCAGTCCCTGACCGACGGCACGCTAGGGCACTTCACCCCGGACACCAGCAGCCCTTCCGGTGGCCTTGGCCCGCGGGTGATGGCCACCGACGGCAGCCAGCTGTTCCTCGGCGGTGACTTCACCCTGATCAACGGCGGGGCGCAGCAGGGCTTCGCGATCTTCCCGTCCGCGGTCGACCCCCAGTACCCGACGCGCCCATCGGTTGCCCCGACCGCCACCAGCACATCGGCGGGCATCGACACGGTGAGCTTCCCCGCAGTGAGCAGCCGGGACGTCGGCACGCTGACTTATGCGCTGTACCGGGACAGCGGCACGAAGCCCATCGCGACCCTGACCGCGACCTCGTGGCCATGGGCGCTGCCGGTTCTGCAATACCAGGACACCGGTCTGGCGCCAGGCTCGAGCCACACCTACACATACACGGCAAGCGACGGCCCGCACACCACGGCGAAGTCGCCAGCATCCGCGTCCGTTACCGTTTCCTCGACCAGTCCGACGCTCACCTACCAGAAGACCGCGCTGGCGGACAACCCATCATTCCTCTGGCCGCTCAACGAGACCTCGGGGACCACGGCCCAGGACGCCTCGCCTAATGGGCTGAACGGCATCTACGAGTCCGGCACAACCCAGGGAGTGCCCGGGCCGATCACCGGCAGCACGGCGACCGCGTTCGACGGCAGCTCCGGCGACGTGGCCGCGGCCGCCGCGGTCAATGACCCGGAGAACATCTCGATCGAGGGCTGGTTCAAGACCACGACCGACACCGGAGGCAAGATTATCGGGTTCGGCAACAACCAGACCGGCATGAGCAGCAACTACGACCGGCACATCTACATGATGAACGACGGCCAGCTCGTGTTCGGCGTGTGGACCGGGCAGACCCAGACCATCGAGACTCCTAACGTCTACAACGATGGCCGGTGGCACTACGTGGTGGCCTCGATTTCCGCTGGCAGCGGGATGAAGCTGTACGTCGACGGCAGGCTGGTCGGCACCAACAGCAATGGCTCGGCGCAGGGCTTCACGGGCTACTGGCGGGCAGGCGGTGACAACCTTAACGGCTGGAACCTCGATCCCTGGGGCAGCAACAGCCAGGGCACGACCCAGCCGGCCAGCTACTACTTCAACGGGTCGATCGCCGATGTCGCCGTTTACCCGACCGCCCTGTCAGCGGCCCAGGTCCAGGCTCACTACGCCGCTGCCCTGCAGCAGAACAACTAACCAGATAGGGTCCGGCAGTTCTGACAAAATCCGCTAGCGAGAGGGTGCTTCCCTGCGCGGCCGCGCTCGGGGAAGCACCCTCGCACCCGGACACTAAACCAGCCATGGGAGATCTGAGGCCGAGGCTGCTAGTCGCCCGCCGGGGGCGGTCGCGCGGCCAGAAGTGGTCCGCGCTGGTAGCGATGGCCGTCGTCGCGCTGGCTACGATCGCGATATCCGCGTGCAGCCCGGCGCGCACGCAGGCGAACGCTTCGAACCCTGGCAATCTCCCCCGGCAGGTGCCTGTGTTCCCGGCCAGCTCGCTTGCCCCATCCCACGGCGCGCTGTTCGGTGCGTGGGTGCAACCGGCCAGCTGGGTGGGCGCCTACACCGAGCAGTCAGCCGTCGCCGCCTTCGAGCACGCTATCGGCCGGAAGCTGGCGATTGACCAGCTCTACGTGTCGTGGGGGGGCGAGATGCCGGTCGCGGTGGCCGGTTGGGATCTGCAGCACGGCATCGTCCCGATGATCTCCTGGGACGGCGCGCCCTCCAACCTGATCACGGAGGGGGCTTACGACATTCGGATCCGTGCAGTGGCGCAGCAATTGAAGTCCTTGCACGGACCAGTGATGCTGCGCTGGTCCGCCGAGATGGACCTCGGCAAGCACCGTTCGCAGACTATCTCGCCAGCTGGTTTCGTCGCCGCCTGGCGGCACATGCACGACATCTTCTCGAGCGTCGGTGCGGCCAACGTCCGCTGGGTCTGGTGTCCCAGCGCGTCAGCCTTCGCCCCTGGAATCGCGCAGGCCTACTATCCCGGCAAATCCTACGTAGACTGGATTGGTGCGGACGGTTACAATTGGGGCCTGCCGGGTTCAAGCTGGCGATCCTTCGCTCAGATCTTCTCGTCTTTCTATGCCTGGGGCCTGTCAGCAGGCGAGCCGATGCTCGTGGGTGAATATGGCACCGTGGAGGGAGCACCGGGAGCAAAGGCTGCCTGGTTCACACAGGCTGATCGCCAGCTCAGGACGCAGTTCCCCGGAATTCGCGCAGTCGTCTACTTCAACTCCGACCATCCGGACTTCGGCAAGTACTTTGATTGGAGAGTGACGTCATCACCGTCGGCCCTCGCGGCGTTCCGTGCTTTCGCGAATGACCCGTATTTCCGTGTCCGACCATCGATCTGAAGCAGAGCTGCCCCGCTGAATGGCTTGACGAAGGACCCTCACTATGGCCACACGACAACCGCATGAATACGACGACCACCTGGCCGAGCCGCGTTCGATTGACCTGCGCGAGTACTGGCTGATCGTCCGGCGCCGCTGGCTGCTCGTGCTGGCCCTCACCGTGGTCGGCGCCGTGCTGGGCGCCGGGTACGCGGTCTCTTCTGGCTCTGTCTACTCGGCGACCTCGCAGGTAGTTGTCACGGGGGTCACTCAGGGTCCGCTAAACACATCGACGCAGGTCAACCTTCAGGTCAACATGAGCACCGAGCAGGCGGTCGCCCAATCGCCCCCGGTCATCGAACGGGCAGCAGGGCTGTTGCACGTGCCGGCGGCGACGCTGCTGGCCGCCGCGTCCAAGCGGCTAGCAGTCGCGGTGCCTGCCACCTCGCTGACCACCTCGAACGTGCTGCAGGTCACCTGGCAGGCCAGCGGCCCGCGGGCGGCCCAGGCGGGCGCGAACGCGTTCGCCAGCGCCTACCTGGCATACCGGCACAGCGAGCTGGCAGGCCAGGTCGCAGCCCTGCAGTCCATCCTCAACAAGGAAGTCGTGTCGCTGCAGAGGCAGATCGCGCGCCTCACGACGCAGCTGAGCCAGGCGCCGTTCGGTTCCTCCTCGCATCAGAGCCTGGAGATCAGGCTCAGCGAGTTGACCAACCAGGCGAGCACGGCAGACAGTCAGCTCACCTCGCTTCCCACCTACAACGTCACGGGCGGCAGTGTCATCGGCGCCGCGTTGCCTAGCGCGCCATCAGGTATCAGCCACTTGGTCATGGTGGTCATCGGCGCGCTGCTTGGCCTGCTGATCGGGCTCGTGGCGGCCTACCTCCGAGATGCCTTCGACGACCGGCTGCGCGACCCCGCACAGCTAGAGCGCGAGCTAGGCGCCGCTACCCTGGCGGTGCTGCCCCCTGCGCAAAGCGGCGGAGCTACCGAAGATGCGAGCCGTGATCGCGGCCAGCGGCACCTCGCGCCAGCGATCGCCACCGCGGCCAGCCCGGACAGCCGCGCCGCCGAGGCCGTCCGGGCGCTGCGGGCGACTGTGGTCGCTATCGCGGCGCGGCGCAGGATTCGGACTCTTCTCCTGGTCGGCGCCGATACCAGCGTGTCGTCCAGCCGTATCGTGGCTGAGCTTGGCGTGGCGCTGGCCGAATCTGGCCGACGCGTCCTGCTGGTGGCCGCCGACATACGCGGGTCGTCGTTGCCGCAGATATTCGATGTGCCTAATAACAGCGGGCTTAGCGACGTGCTCGTTGCCGGCGGTGACCCGGAGGTGCTCGTCCGGCAGCCGAACCAGGCGGCCGGAGCCATCCTCCCCGGCGCGATCGCTAAGCGGCTGGCCCTGCTCCCGAGCGGCCCGCAAATGGCCCAGGCACTGTCGGTACTTGACTCTGGTGCGATGCTCGAATTGCTGAAGAGCCAGCGCGAGGCGTATGAGTTCGTGATCCTCGATTCGCCGCCGACGACCGCGGATGTCTACGCGCTTGCAGCTCATGTCGATGGCGTGATCGTGATCGCCAGGGACGCGTCCAGCAGGGGGCGTACCGTGGCGGATGTGCGCCGTCGGCTCGATCAAGTCGGCGCGTTGCTGATCGGCGGGGTGTTCATCGGCAAGGGCCGGTTGGGTCGTCACCGGCACCGGTCCCCAGGTACCCAGCCGGTGGCGAGCCCGGCTGTCGCGACCCCGGAGCGCCGTGCGGACTGGCCACCGGCCAGCCCGGCTGTCGGGAGCCCGGAGCGCCGGCCGGCCGACCCGCGGCTGGTTCGCCGTCCGCAACCGCCGGAAACGCGGCCGATGCCGGCCGTTACTGATGATGAGCAGGCCGGGGCTGCGGGAAATCTCGCGAAGCGACAGCGGTGAGCATCCTTCTCGGTGAGGATCTGCGCGATCGCGGTCGACTGGGAGCGGGGCCTGAACGAGAACGGCCTGGCTATGCGGCACCGTCCGGGGGCCGCCCGCGCTTTCCTGTCACCTGGCCGCTGGTGGCATTGTTCGTCGCATTTCCCGCCTGGTGGCTGCTCGGCGTCAGCGCCTTTATCTGGCCCATCATTGCGGTTCCGATGCTGCTGGCCCTTATCTGGCGGCGGCAATCCCGCGCTCCCGTCGCCTTTATCTTCTGGCTCGCCTTTACCAGCTGGGTGCTGCTTTCGGGCCTTCAGCTGCAGAGCACCACCAAGATCATAACGTTCAGCTACCGATTCACGCTCTACGCTGCGGCCGGGGTGCTGTTCCTGTACGTCTATAACTTGCCGCGCAGCAGCCGGCTGGATACCCGGGTGCTGCGCATCCTGACCATCTTCTGGATGGTGGTCGTCGCCGGCGGTTATGCGGGCATCCTGCTGGGCTCCCACACCTTCGTGCCGCCCTTCATGCATATCCTGCCGCATGGGCTACGCAGCCAGCCATTCGTACAGGAGCTCGTCCAGCCGGTCTTCGCCAACGTGGAAGGATTCCTCGGCTATCCAGTCCCGCGGCCCTCAGCGCCGTTCACCTATACGAATAACTGGGGCGGCAACATCGCGGTGCTGACGCCGGTCGCGATTGCCGCGGCGGGCGCTGCGGGGCCGGGACCGCGCCGCAAGCTGATCATCGCCGTGCTCGTCGCATCGCTGGTTCCGATGGTGTTCTCACTGAACCGTGGCATGTTCCTCAGCCTCGGCGCGGGCCTGGTGTACGTGACGATTCGGCTGGCCATGCGCGGCCGCCACGGCGCGCTGGTGTCGGTATTCGCCTTGACCGCGCTGATGGCAGCCATCTTGGCCGTGACGCCGCTCGGCCATCTCCTGCTATCCGGCACCTCGGGCAGCCACGGTCACAGCAATGCCACCCGCGCCAGCCTGTACCAGCAGGCGTGGGCCGGCGCCAACCAGTCTCCGTGGTTCGGCCACGGCGAGCCGCAAGCGGCCAGCGGCGCGGTGCTGGCCGGTACTCCGGCCATCGGTACCCAGGGGCAGCTGTGGACGGTGCTGTACTCCAATGGTTACCCGGCCACGGTGTTCTTCCTCGGGTTCTTCATCGCTGTCTTCTGGCAGACGCGCCGTGCTCGCGGCGTGGACGGACTGTGGCTGCATGCGGTCGTCGTCATTGCCCTGGCGCAGATCGCGGTCTACGGCTATCTTCCCGTCGAGCTTCAGGTAATGATGGTGGTTGCCGCGCTCGCCTACCGCCGCTGCTGGCGCCCGGCGGCCATGTCAAGCGCCGGATCCGCCCGGGCTGGACCCGTTCCGGTCGCCGGGCGCTTTGGCGCCGGAATCACGCCTCGTGCCTCCGGCCGCTGTCTCGTGATGGAGCCAGGCACGGGCGCGCCGGCCGCGGTGTCGGCGGAGGCCGGTGTTGTCGCGCGCGGATCGCTGGTCAACCTGGCCGCTATGGTGACCGGAGCGGGGCTGGCATTCGGACTGACGGTCCTGGTCAGCCGCTGGCTCCAGCCCAGCGGGGCGGGCGCATTCTTCGAACTGATCGCGCTGTTCACCATCTTGTCGAGTACCTTCGAACTCGGTGCTGATACCGGTCTCACCCGCTGGATATCACGGGCGCGGGCGATCGGCGGCCTGGACGACGTGCGCCGGGTTGTCGTGATCGCGCTGCTGCCGGTCCTGATGATCGGCGTTGCCGCCGCCGCTGCATTGTGGGTAGCGGCGCCGGAGCTGGGGAGGATCTTCTTGCACGGCCTGGCTCCAGGAGCCGGCGCCGGCGATATCAGGATCGTGGCGCCGCTGGTGCCTCTCGGAGCCCTCTCAGCCTGCATCGTCGATGGTGCACGCGGGTTCGGGCGGATGTGGCCGTATCTGGTGATCGAGGGCCTGGGCAAGCCTGCAGCCCGGGTTGCGCTGGTTATCGCCGTCCTGGCCGTCGGCTGGGGCCTGCACGGCGCCATCATCGCCTGGGGACTGCCTATTGTCGTCGGCCTGGCGGTCGGCTGGCTCATCTTCGCCAGGATCATCAGCGCCGAGGTGCCGGTCAGACCCCGGATCCGGGCCACCACGCGGCGCCGCGCCAGGGTAGAACATGCCGTCCGGGTCCGCGAGGTAGCCGCCCAGCCGGACGGGTCGGCCGAGGAGATTCCGGGCCCGGATCTGGCCCGGCCGGCTGGCGAGCTACCGGTCCGGGAGCCGAAGCGACCGGCGACGGCAGAGTTCCCGGCTACTCCGGAGGCTGCCGGCACAATGCAGCTGCCAGCGATCCCGGAGATTCCGGTACCGGCTCCGGTTCCGGCCAGCGGTTATCTCCGTCACGGCCGCGCACGACACCGCGCCGCGTCAGGCCTGCCGCGGGGCCGTCTTGCCGCTGAGTTCTGGAGCTTCACCGCGCCGCGCGCATTGCAGGGCACCTTCCAGGTCGTCATCCTGTGGCTGGACGTCCTGTTGGTTGGCGCGATGGTCTCGCGCTATGCGGCCGGCGTCTACGGCGCGGTCAGCAAGCTGGCTATGGTCGGCACCTTCGCCTTGGAGGGAAACCGGCTCGCGATCGGCCCCCAGCTGAGCGCGCTGCTTGCCCGCCGTGAGTACGGTCGTGCCGCGGACCTCTACCAAAGCGCCACCCGCTGGCTCATGCTGGCGTCCTGGCCGCTCTACCTCGTCTTCGCGGTTTTTCCCGCCGTCGTCCTCGGCATCTTCGGCCCGCGCTACACGGCAGGCGCCGCTGCGCTCGCCGTGCTCTCGCTCGCCATGCTGGTCAACTTGGGTACCGGTAACATAACCGTCGTCCTGTTGATGGGCGGGAAGAGCTCTTGGGGCGCCATGAACGCCGCGGCGGCGCTCATCGTCAATATCGGGCTGAACCTGGTGCTGCTTCCGCGTATCGGCATCCTGGGCGCGGCGATCGCCTGGGGAGCGAGCATCGTGGTGGACAACGTGGCGGCCATGATCGAGGTCCGCTGGGTGCTCGGCCTCGCGCCTTTCGGTGCCGGATACGGGCTGGTGGTCGCGGTCACGGTGGGCTGCTTCGGTATCACTAGCATCGCTGCGCGTGCCCTGCTGGGCGAGACGCTGCCCGGACTGGCCGTGGCGCTAGCCGTAGGACTGGCCGTTTTCGCGGCTGTGCTGTATCTCGCCCGGGCGCCCCTGCAGCTCACCGGGATCGCCGCGGTGTTGCGGGCACGAGGCGTTCCAGCCCCGACAAGCCAGGCGGGTCAGCAGGCGGCTTAGCGAAGGACGGCTTTGAGATGACTAGGCGGTCTAGGCCGAGGAGGACGTGATGACCCAGCCAGCCAGAGGGCCAGTGAGCAGTGCAGCTCGTGAGTCCACGAAGCGCGTGCTGCGCCGATACGGAGAGGCGAGCTCCGGGCTCCGGCGCGGGCCCGATTTCGTCATCATCGGCGCCAAGCGCGGCGGGACTACCTCCCTGTACAACTACGTCCTCGAGCATCCGTCCATCCAGCCGCTCTTCCCCGGCCGTCAGCACATCAAGGGCGTCCACTACTACGACTCGCAGTACGCCTGCGGTCTGCGCTGGTATCGCTCGCACTTCCCGCTTCAGGTCGGCGGCCGGCATCTCGCCCGGCCCGCTGTGAACCCGGCCATCTCCGGCGATGCGAGCCCGTACTATCTTTTCCACCCGCTGGCGGCGGAACGCCTGGCCCGGGACTTCCCCGAGGTACGGATCATCATCTTCCTGCGCGATCCGGTGGAGCGGGCCTACTCCCACTTCAAGGAGCGCACCCACCATGGCGGCGAGACGCTGGGGTTCGAGGCCGCGCTGGATGCCGAGGAGGACCGGCTGCGCGGCGAGACGGAGCGGATCGTGGCCGAGCCCGGTTACCGCAGTGCAGAGCATGAGAATCACTCGTACCTCGCCCAGGGCCGTTATCTCGACATGCTGCCGCGCTGGTTCGGGCTGTTCTCGCGCGAGCAGTTCCATGTCGCGGCGAGCGAGGACTTTTATGCAGACCCGGAGCGTCACGTGAAGGAGGTGTGGTCGTTCCTCGGGCTCACGCCCGGCAAGCTCCGCAGCCGGATCCGGCACAACTACCTGCCAGCTCCCGACATTCAGCCGGATACGCGCCAGCGTCTCCGGGAGGCTCTCGCAGATCATAACAGCGGGCTTGAAGAGCTGCTGGGGCGATCCCTGCCGTGGCCAGCGAGTAAGCAGCCGGTTCGGTGACAGCGCCACTGACCGGTGCCACGAGGCCGGTGAGCGAGCCCCGGGACCGACCGGCCGGGCTGCAAGCAACGGCCGGAGCCAAATCCTGGCCGACGGTGACCGCGATCGTGGCGACCCGCGACCGGCCTGCGTTGCTGGCCCGGGCCGTCCGCAGCATGCTCGGCCAGTCCTATCCGGGTGAGCTGGAATGCGTGATCGTCTTTGACCAGAGCACGCCAGCGGCCGTGCCCGTCGAGGTGCCCGTGGGGCGGCGGCTGCGCTTGATCACGAACACGCGCACCGCCGGGCTAGCCGGCGCGCGCAACACCGGCATTGCTGCCAGCGACGGAGCGCTGGTCGCGTTCTGCGATGATGACGATGAATGGGACACAGGCAAGCTGCTACTGCAGGTCGAGCTGTTGGAGCGCTCGTCGGCGGAGTTCGCGGCCAGCGGAGTGCGCATCCATCACTCCGACCGTGTCGTGCTCCGGGTGCCGCCTGCCCGGGTCGAGCTGGAGCAGCTGGTCCGGGAACGCGTCACGGCATTGCACCCGTCCACTTTCGTCATGCGGCGGACCGCGCTAGCCGGCCTGGGCCTGGTTGACGAGGACATCCCGGGCAGCTACGGCGAGGACTACGACTGGCTGCTGCGCGCGGCCCGGCGAATGCCGATCGTCTCGGTGCAGCAGCCGCTCGTCGATGTCTACTGGCACGAGCAGTCGTTCTTCGCTGAGCGCTGGGAGGCGATCGCCAATGCGCTGTCCTATCTGCTCGGCAAGCATCCCGAGCTGAGAGCGGATCCGCACGGGATGGCGCGGATCGAAGGTCAGATCGCCTTCGCCCAGGCCGCCCTGGCGCGCCGCCCTGCCGCATGCCGGGCCAGCTGGCGCGCACTGCGCGGCAACCCCGGGGAACGCCGGGCCTACCTAGCTCTGGCCGTAGCCTCAGGTGTCATCCCGGCTGCATCGGTCGTGCGTCTGGCGAACCGCCGCGGACGCGGGATCTGAGCAGGAGGCGGCTGAATGCATCGCGGGCACGCCAGCGGCCAGCCGGATCATCACCAGCGAGATGCCCGCGGCCAAGCTCGACTAACACCAACGCGCCCGGGGCGCCGGTGGCAGCGCCCTAGCTGCCTGCCGTCAGCTGTCGGCGCCCGCCGAGACGAGCCGGTCCACCTTGGTCAGAGTCTGCAGGACGAGATATCCGAATAGCCATCCGCCAAGCACGTCTTCCGGCCAGTGCCGCCCCAGGTACAGCCTGGAGCCGCCCTGGGCGAGCACTAGTGCCATGACTATCGACCAGATCGCCCGCCGCTCCGCTGAGGTGTCCCAGCGCTGGGTGAGCAGGTGCGCCAGCAGCCCGAAGGTGATGACCGTGCGAGCCGCGCCGCCGGAGGGGTAGTCCCCGGGCGGCCCGATGGAGGATTCCGCCGCCGGTTTGGTTCCCTTGACGAGGTGCTGCAGCGCCTTCTGCAGGTAGACCTCGGCCACGACGCCGCCGGCCAGCAGCGGCAGCGGCTTCCAGTCCCGGCGGTCATAGGCGAAGATTCCGCCGACCAGGACCGTGAATGAGCCGATGACGGCATAGTCACCGAGGGTGGTCACCGGGTCAAGCCGCCTGGACAGGCGCGCATTACGGTGCTTTCGGCAATACTCGTACAGTCGGCGTGACGGGCGCGTCACGGATTCGCTTTGCACCGCCCGTCCGATGGCCCACGATGTCAGCAGCGTGGCCGCGCCGCCCGCTGCAAGCGTGCCGACGATACTCGCTGGCCTCGGTGCACCCGCTCTAAGCACCAGCCAACGATATCCAATAGAGCGCACGCATCCTCCCGTTACGCACGGAATGCGATTGGGGCGAGCACTTTACCGGCGGAGGTCAGGGCCCGGTGACGGCTCGCGCAGGGCGCGGATGCCGGCGAACCCATGGCGGCGGGCGCGACCGCTGGTGGCCCGCCGGCGCTCGCGCCGAAGAGCTCTGTTGGTGCCCGTTTCGCGAGGTTGCCTGATCTGGACCGCGGCGAGCGCGGCATCGCGGTTACTTGAACCGGGCGAGGCCTTCCTGGGGCCGGGCATTCACGGTGGTGAAGTCCCCGCCCACAAACAGCTGGCGGCCATCGGTGGCGAAGGCGAACGGGCCCAGCTCAACGCGCACCCCACCGTTGGTATCCGGCAGGGGCTGCGGGACCGATCGGGCGGACGTGCCCCAGGGCAGCAGATGGCCGTTAACAGGATTCTCGCTGAGCAGGTGATGCGGCTGCCAACGCGGCCGTATCTGCCCGAAGCCGCCGACGCTACTGCAGTTATGGGCATGGCTGCCTTTATAAAGCACGCCGCGAAGGTACAAAACGGTCTGGGTCGCTCCCAGGCAGGTGTTGCGCCAGACTAGCCGTCCGCTGTCCGGCCTGAAGGCCAGGGTGCCGTCAAACGCCCGGGCGCCGGTTCCCTCAGCCCCCGCGAAAATCCATCGTCCGTTTGTAGCAAGAGAAGTCGCCTGACTGACCCGGCCGTCGTGATATGTGGGTATCAAGCCATTGCGGAAAGGCTCGTTCTTGCCAGTGGACAGGTTCACCGAGCCGAGTCCCTCGTAGGTCACGCCGTTGACATGGTGAAAGCCGCCGCCCAGGAAGATGCGGGTCTTATCCGGCGAAATCAGCAGGGCGTGCACGTACCCGTCAAGCACGGGCGCCCATGCGGTCAGCCTGCCCGCCCGGGTGACTTCTGCGGCGTCGGTCCGCCGATGCCCGTTCACTTGGCTGATGGTGCCGCCGAGGTAGACCCCGTACGGGGTTGCGGCGATTGCCACGACCGTACCCGCCACTTTTGGCGCGAAGCTGGTAAGTGCTCCGGTGGAGGTGCGAAAGGCGGCTATATTGGTGCGGGTCACCCCATTGACCTTGGTGAAAATCCCTCCGACGTACAGCACCTTCTTATCCGCAGAAAGCGTGAGGCTCTTGACGACGCCATTGATGCTGGGCCGGAAGGCCGTCGGCGTGCCTGGCCGATGAGCTGATTGCGCCAATATGGTTCCGGACGTAACCATGTCCCCTGAAATACATTCTCGTGAAATACCCGCCCGCGTAAACGACATGATTGGCATAAGCCAGCGCGGTCACCTCGTCGTTCGTAGTTGCCATTGGTGATGACGCGGTGGATACCAGGGTGTAGGTTCCCGCAGAGGCGGGCGTGGCGATAAGCAGCCCGCTGACAGACAGCAGGAGAGATCCGGCTGCCAAGAACTTCCTCTTATTCATGATCGCTGCCTCATCTATGGGAATGCCAGTTTCTATTTATGGGAATGCTAGTTTCTCGAGAGACATCAGGACGGCCGGAAGGGGAGCGACGTGCTGACTGGGAAGTAGCGCAACGTGCTGACCGGCAAGACACCGCGAAACCGTACCATCCCGGCGATCCGGGCCACCGTCCAATACCGATCCTCGTCCCGCTCCCAGGCGGCCGGGCCAGCCGGCGGTATGCCAGGCTTGGCCAGTGACACGTGCCAGGCTGGACAAGCGCCCGGACGCGGTCGCGGCCATGTTCGACCAGGTCGCGGAGCGCTATGACCTGCTGAACGACGTGCTGTCGCTCGGCCAGGACCGGCTCTGGCGGCGCGCGGTGGCCGCGGCGGTCGGCGCCCTGGCCGGCGAGCTGGTCCTGGACCTCGCGGCGGGGACAGGTACCTCATCACGCACCTTCACCGCCGCGGGGGCGCGCTGCGTGGCGTGTGATTTCTCGCTCGGCATGCTTCAGGTGGGGGCCCGCAAGCCGGCTGGCGGAGTCCGCTTCGTAGCGGGCGATGCGCTCGTGCTCCCGTTTCGGGATTCGTCCTTCGACGCCGTGACGATCTCGTTCGGCCTGCGGAACCTGGCCGACCCCGACGCCGGCCTGGCCGAGATGCTGCGCGTCACCAGGCCCGGCGGGCGCCTGGTGATCTGCGAGTTCGGCAAGCTCCCCGGCAGGCTGAACGATCTCTATGAGGCCTACCTGACGACCGTGCTGCCGCGCATCGCCCGCCGGGTGTCGGGCAACGCGGCGGCGTATGATTACCTGACTGAGTCGATCAAGGACTGGCCGGCCCAGCGGGCGCTGGCGCGGCGGATCAGCGGCGCCGGATGGCGGGCGGTGCGCTGGCGTAACCTGACGATGGGCGTCGTCGCGATCCACAAGGCTCAGCGGCCCGGATCGGGCAGTCCCGGATAGGCAGTGCGGCGGTCCCCGGATCACGGCTGCGAGGGCCCGCGCTGCGCGGGGGCGGCGGATAGCCAGGCCGCGTGACGGATTAGACTGAACCGCGAAAAGTACTTGTGAAGTGGTTCACAAGATAGTCAGGACGCGTTCGTGACCGAGCAAGCTCCCCCTGCCGACTCCCCGCGCGGTGGCGATAGCGCCGACGTGATCGTCGTCGGCGCCGGCCCGGCCGGCTCAGCGGTGGCGTTCTACCTCGCGACGGCGGGCCTGGACGTGCTGGTGCTGGAGAAGAGCCAGTTCCCGCGGGAGAAGGTCTGCGGCGACGGCCTGACCCCGCGGGCGGTCAAGGCGCTGACCGGGATGGGCGTGCCCATCGCCGAGGAGGACGGCTGGCTGCGCAACAAGGGCCTGCGGATTATCGGCGGGGGCGGCCGGATCGAGCTGCCTTGGCCGGAGCTGTCCAGCTACCCGGGCTTCGGCCTGGTCCGCCACCGGCTGGATTTCGATGAGATCCTGGCCAGGCACGCGCAGAAGGCGGGCGCCCGGCTGCTGGAGGGGACCAACGTCACCGGGCCGATCCTCGACGACCGCACCGGATCGATCGTCGGGGTCACCGCGCGGCAGGCTCCGGCAGGCCAAGTGTCTGCCAGGACCGCGGACGGAGCCGGGCGGGCGGCTCCGTCAGGATTGGCAGGGCAGCGCCAGTTCCGGGCCCGTCTTGTCGTCGCCGCCGATGGGAATTCGTCACGGCTGTCGGTGTCGATGGGCCTGCGCAAGCGGGACGACCGGCCGCTCGGCGTCGCGGTGCGGACCTACTACACCAGCCCCCGCCACGACGACGACTACCTGGAGGCCTGGCTGGACCTGTGGGACGGCAGCTCGCTGCTGCCCGGTTACGGCTGGATCTTCGGGATGGGCGACGGGACGTCCAACGTCGGCCTCGGCCTGCTGAACACCAGCTCGGCGTTCGGCAACATCGACTATAAGGACCTGCTGAAGCGCTGGCTGGGCGCGATGCCGCAGGAATGGGGCTTCGGCGAGGAGAACAGGACCGAGCCGGTGCGCGGTGCAGCGCTGCCGATGGGGTTCAACAGGACGCCGCACTACACCAATCGCCTGCTGCTCGTCGGCGATGCGGGCGGCATGATCAACCCGTTCAACGGCGAGGGCATCGCCTACGCGCTCGAATCCGGCGAGATCGCAGCCAGGGTGATCGCGCAGGCGCTGGCCAGGCCGACAGCTGCTGGCGCCGAGATGGTGCTGCAGGGTTACCCGCGCGCGCTGAAGGATGCCTACGGCGGCTACTACACTCTCGGCCGCCAATTCGTGAAGCTGATCGGCCAGCCGTCGTTCATGCAGTTCGCGACCAGGCACGGCGTCAAGCGCCCGGCCATCATGCGCATCACGATGAAGCTGCTCGGCAATCTGACCGAGACCCGCGGCGGCGACGCAGTGGATCGCATGGTTAACGCACTGTCTAAGATGACGCCGGCGGCATAGCCAGCCGGACACAACTGCGCGGGCGGCCGCGCGCGGCAAGCCGATAGGAGGTGATGGCCGGTGAGCCTTTATGTTCCGATCATCGTGCTGGGGGCACTCGCCGCGATTTTCGCCATCTTCTCGCTGGTCATGGGATCGCTGGCCGGCCCGAAGCGCTGGAACAGGGCCAAGCTCGAGGCTTACGAGTGCGGCATCGAGCCCACCCCGAGGCAAAGCGCCCTCCGCTTCCCGGTGAAGTACTACCTCACGGCGATGCTGTTCATCGTGTTCGACATCGAGATCATCTTCCTGTACCCCTGGGCGGTCGCCTTCGACCGGCTCGGCGCGTTCGGGCTGATCGAGATGGTCACGTTCATCGCCACGGTTCTTGTCGCGTACGCCTATGTCTGGCGGCGCGGCGGTCTGGAATGGGAATAGCCCATGGGTCTGGAAGAAAAGCTGCCGAGCGGGATCCTGCTGACCACTGTCGAGAAGGTGGCGGGGTATGCCCGTAAGAGCTCGGTCTGGCCTGCCACGTTCGGCCTGGCCTGCTGCGCGATAGAGCTGATGGCCACCGGCGGCCCCCGGCACGACCTGGCCAGGTTCGGCATGGAGCGGGCCTCGAACACGCCGCGCCAGGCCGATCTGATGATCGTGGCCGGGCGGGTGAGCCAGAAGATGGCGCCGGTGCTGCGGCAGATCTACGACCAGATGGCGGAGCCCAAGTGGGTCATCTCGATGGGGGTCTGCGCGTCGAGCGGCGGCATGTTCAACAACTACGCGATCGTGCAGGGCGTGGATCACATCGTCCCGGTCGACATCTACCTGCCCGGCTGCCCGCCGCGGCCGGAGATGCTCATCGACGCGATCATGAAGTTGCACGACAAGATCCAGAACATGAAGCTCGGCGCCAACCGCCAGCATCAGATCACCGAGCTGGAGGGGGCCAGGCTGCGGCGGCTGCCGCTGGTGCCAGGCAACCTGCCCGGCGGCGTGGCGGGCGCCACGCCGCAGCAGCAAGCGGAGGTGCAGCCGTGACCCAGCCAGGGCAGGACGGCCAGAGTGACCCCGCCGAGGTCGCTGGCCGTGACCGGCTCGCCGAGCAGGTGGTCAGGACCGGCATGTTCGGCACCGAGACCACCGGCGACACGTCGGGCTACGGCGGCCTGCAGGTCAGGCGCCCGCCCCCGCTGTCGTCGCCGCGGCCCTACGGGTCCTACTTCGACGACGTGGCCGACGCGCTCGGGAGTTCACTCGAGCAGGCCGGGCTGAGCTTCGGTGCCGCGGTGGAACGGGTCGTCGCCGACCGCGGCGAGCTGACCTTGCACGTCCGCCGTGAGCACCTGCCCGCGGTCGCGGGCCGGCTGCGGGATGACCCGACGCTCGCCTTCGAGCTGTGCATGGGGGTCTCCGGCGTGCACTACCCGGCGGAGGCCGGCCGTGAGCTGCACGCCGTCTACCACCTGGCGTCGGTCGCCCGTAACCGGCGGCTGCGGCTCGAGGTGTCAGCCCCCGACGCCGACCCGCACATACCCACGGTGGTAGGCGTCTACCCGACGTGCGACTGGCATGAGCGGGAGACCTGGGATTTCTTCGGGATCATCTTCGACGGGCACCCGGCGCTGACCAGGATCGAGATGCCCGATGACTGGAAGGGCCATCCGCAGCGGAAGGACTACCCGCTCGGCGGGATCCCGGTCGAGTACCGCGGCGCCACGGTGCCGCCGCCCGACGAGCGGAGGGCATACGAATGACCGCCCAGCCGGATTATGAAGCGGAGGGCCGCGTCTACACGGTCGGCGGCCAGGACTGGGACGAGATCGTCGCGGCCGCCGATGACGGCGACCGGCCTGGCGAGGAGCGCCTGGTCGTCAACATGGGCCCGCAGCACCCGTCCACCCACGGGGTGCTCAGGCTGATCCTCACGCTGGATGGCGAGACGGTGACCGAGCTCCGGCCGGTCGTCGGCTACCTGCACACCGGCATCGAGAAGAACATGGAGTTCCGCACCTGGACGCAGGGCGTGACGTTCTGCACCCGGATGGACTACCTGTCGCCGTTGTTCAACGAGACGGCGTTCTGCCTGGCCACCGAGCGGCTGCTGGGAATCGAGGACAGGGTTCCCGCGCGGGCGTCGGTCATCAGGGTGCTGATGATGGAGCTCAACCGGATCTCCTCGCACCTGACGGCCATCGGGACCTTCGGCCTGGAGCTCGGTGCGACCACCGTGTTCCTCTACGGAATGCGCGAACGCGAGAAGGTGCTCGACCTGTTCGAGCTGATCACCGGGCTGCGGATGAACCACGCCTACATCCGGCCAGGCGGCGTGTCCCAGGACATGCCGTCCGGTGCCCTGGAGAAGGTACGCGAGTTCCTTGGCGTGATGCCCGGCCTGCTGTCCGAACTGCGCAGGCTGCTCGACGTCAACCCGCTCTACCTGGCCAGGACCAAGGGCATCGCCTATCTCGATCTGGCCGGCTGCATGTCGCTCGGCGTCACCGGCCCGATCCTGCGGTCCACCGGGCTGCCCTGGGACCTGCGCAAGAGCCAGCCGTACTGCGGCTACGAGACCTACGACTTCGACGTGCCCGTGCAGACCAGCTGCGACGGCTACGGCCGGTACCTGATCCGGATGGATGAGATGGACCAGTCGCTGCGGATCATCGAGCAGTGCGTGGACCGGCTGTCAGCCAGCAGGCCGGCCGACGACCCGGTGATGATCAGGGACGCTAAGATCGGCTGGCCCGCGCAGCTGGCTCTCGGCCCGGACGGCCTGGGCAACTCACCTGACCACATCGCCCACATCATGGGACAGTCGATGGAGGCGCTCATCCATCACTTCAAGCTGGTGACCGAGGGCTTCCGGGTGCCGGCCGGCCAGGTGTACGCCGCGGTGGAATCGCCACGCGGCGAGCTCGGCTGCCATGCGGTCAGCGACGGCGGCACCAGGCCGTACCGGGTGCACTACCGCGATCCCTCGTTCACCAATCTGCAGGCGGTCTCGGCGATGACCGAGGGCGGGATGATCGCCGACGTGATCGTGGCGGTGGCCAGCATTGATCCCGTGATGGGAGGGGTGGACAGGTGATTGACCGCGCCAGGCTGGCCGCGGATGCCGGGCAGATCATCGCCAGGTACCCGCGGTCGCGGTCCGCGCTGCTGCCGCTGCTGCACCTGGTCCAGGCCGAGGAAGGGTTCGTGTCGCAGGACGGGATCGCGTACTGCGCCGAGCAGCTCGGCCTCAGCGAGGCGGAGGTCACCGCGGTCGTGTCGTTCTACACGATGTACAAGCGGCAGCCGGTCGGCGAGTATCACGTGGGCGTGTGCACCAACACGCTGTGCGCGATCATGGGCGGCGACACGATCCTCGCCGACCTGCAGGAGCACCTTGGTGTCGGCACCGACGAGCCAACGCCGGACGGCAAGGTCTCGGTCGAGCACGTGGAGTGCAATGCCGCCTGTGACTACGCCCCCGTCGTGATGGTCAACTGGGAATTCTTCGACGACATGACACCCCAGTCGGCCAGGGGCCTGGTCGACGGGCTGCGCGCGGGCGCGGACATCGCCCCGTCCCGCGGCGCGCCGCGGCTGTGTACCTGGCGGCAGGCGGCGAGGATCCTGGCGGGCTTCCCCGACGGCCAGGCGGCCGACGGCCACACCGCCGGCCACGGCACCCTGGCCGGCCTCCGCATCGCAAAAGAGCACGGCTGGACGCCCGAGCCCGGTGATCAGAGAAGCGAGGTGCAGCAGTGACCGCAGGAATGCCGGATGCGACGGCCGGCTCGCCGGCCCGAGCGGACGGCACGGGGGTTCCGGGGGGCGGAGCCCCCAGGTCTGGGGGTCCGGGGGTCGCCGTCCGGCAGCCGGAGGACTCCCCGCAGACGAGCCCGGGAGGCGCGCGATGACCGCGGATATGCCGGATGCGACGGCCGGCTCGCCGGCCCGAGCGGACGGCACGGGGGTTCCGGGGGGCGGAGCCCCCCGGTCTGGGGGTCCGGGGGTCGGCCCCCGGGCTAGCACTGGGGTTCCGGGGGTCGGCCCCCGGGCTAGCACCGTACTCACGCCCGTGCTCACCGCGCGGTGGGACGAGCCTGACTCGTTCACGCTGGCCGGCTACCGGCGGACCGGTGGGTACCAGGGGCTGGCCAAGGCGCTGCACACGGATCCGGACGAGATCATCAAGATGGTGAAGGAGTCCGGGCTGCGCGGCCGCGGCGGCGCCGGCTTCCCGACCGGGACCAAGTGGGGCTTCATCCCGCAGGGCGACGGGAAGCCGCACTACCTGGTGGTGAACGCTGACGAGTCGGAGCCTGGCACCTGCAAGGACATCCCGACCATGCTGGCCACCCCGCACGCGCTGATCGAGGGCGCGATCATCGCCGCGTACGCGATCAGGGCGCGGCTCGCGTTCATCTATGTGCGCGGCGAGGTGCTGCACGTGATCCGCAGGCTGCACCACGCGGTCGCCGAGGCCTACGACGCCGGCTTCCTGGGCAGCAACATCATGGATTCCGACTTCAGCCTGGACATCGTCGTGCACGCGGGGGCGGGCGCCTACGAGTGCGGCGAGGAGACCGCGCTGCTCGACTCGCTGGAGGGCTTCCGCGGCCAGCCCCGGCTCAAGCCGCCGTTCCCGGCGATCGCCGGCCTGTACGCCTGCCCCACGGTGGTCAACAACGTGGAGTCGATCGCCAGCGTCCCGTTCATCGTGCGCCACGGCGCCGCCGAGTTCGCCGCGCTCGGGACGGAGAAGTCCAAGGGCTTCGGCATCTTCTCGCTCACCGGGCACGTGACCACCCCGGGCCAGTACGAGGCGCCGCTCGGCGTCACCCTGCGCGAGCTGCTCGAGCTGTCCGGCGGCGTCCGGGCCGGGCACCGGCTGAAGTTCTGGACCCCGGGCGGGTCGTCCACCCCGATCTTCACCGACGAGCACCTGGACGTGCCGCTGGACTTCGAGGCGGTCGGCGCGGCCGGGTCCATGCTCGGCACCCGAGCGCTGCAGATCTTCGACGAGACCACCTGCATCATCCGCGCCACGCTGCGCTGGACCGAGTTTTACGAGCACGAGTCGTGCGGCAAGTGCACGCCGTGCCGCGAGGGCACCTACTGGATGGTCCAGGTCCTGGAGCAGCTGGAACGCGGCGAAGGCAGCGACGACGACCTGGATAAGCTGCTCGACATCTGCGACAACATCATCGGCCGCGCGTTCTGCCCGTTCGGCGACGGCGCCATCAGCCCGGTCATATCGTCGATCAAGTACTTCAGGGATGAGTACATCGAGCACCGCAAGCGCGGCGGCTGCCCGTTCGACCCCGCGGCTTCCACGCTGTTCGCCGGAGCCGGAAGGTGATGCGCCGATGACCGTGCAGACTCCGGGGAACTCCGGTGCGGCGCTGGCCAGGCCGGCCGACAGCGTGAGCGTGACCATCGACGGCTTCGAGATCACCGTGCCCAAGGGCACGCTGGTGATCCGGGCCGCCGAGCTGCTCGGCATCCAGGTACCGCGGTTCTGCGATCACCCGCTGCTCGCGCCGATCGGCGCCTGCAGGCAGTGCCTCGTCCAGATCGAGGGCCAGCCCAAGCCGCCGGCCTCCTGCACCACGACCTGCACCGACGGGATGGTCGTCCGCACCCAGCTGACGTCCAAGATCGCCGAGAAGGCGCAGCGCGGCGTGATGGAGATGCTGCTCGTCAACCATCCGCTTGACTGCCCCATGTGCGACAAGGGCGGCGAGTGCCCGCTGCAGAATCAGGCCATGTCCACCGGACAGGGCGAGACCAGGTTCAACGGCCACAAGCGGACGTTCGCCAAGCCGGTGCCGTTGTCGGCCCAGGTGCTGCTGGACAGGGAACGCTGCGTGCAGTGCGCCCGGTGCACCAGGTTCGCTGATCAGATCGCCGGTGACCCGCTGATCGAGCTGATCGAGCGCGGGCCGCAGGAGCAGATCGCGATCGCTGACGGAGTGCCTTTCGACTCTTATTTCTCCGGGAACACTATCCAGATCTGCCCGGTCGGCGCGCTGACCAGCGTGTCCTACCGGTTCCGCGCCAGGCCGTACGATCTGGTGTCGACGCCGAGCGTGTGCGAGCACTGCGCCTCGGGCTGCAGGCAGCGGACCGACCATCGGCGCGGCGCGGTGACCAGGCGGCTGGCAGGCAACGATCCGCAGGTCAACGAGGAATGGAACTGCGACAAGGGCCGGTGGGCGTTCACCTACGCGACCCAGCCGGACCGGCTGGTCACGCCCCTGGTCAGGGACGAGTCCGGGATGCTGGTGCCCGCATCGTGGCCGGAGGCCGTGGCCGCCGCCGCGGCCGGGCTGCTGGCCGCCCGGGGCAGCGCGGGCGTGCTCACCGGCGGTCGGCTCACCCTGGAAGACGCCTACGCCTACGCGAAGTTCGCCAGGGTGGCACTGGGCAGTAACGACATCGACATGCGAGCCCGGCCGCATTCGGCCGAGGAGACCCAGTTCCTGGCCGACAACGTCGCCGGCCGCCGGTCCGGCGTCAGCTACGCGAGCCTGCAGCGGGCACCCGCGGTGCTGCTGGCCGGGTTCGAGCCGCAGGATGAGTCGCCGATCGTGTTCCTGCGGCTGCGCAAGGCAGCCAGGGCCCGGCGCATCGCCGTGTACTCGCTGGCCGCGCTGGCCAGCGCCGGGCTTGACCGGCTGTCCGGCGTGCTGCTGCCGGTGGTGCCGGGAGGCGAGGCGGCCGCGCTCGGCAGCCTCGCCGACGGCATCGACCTGGATGACGCGGGCCGCACCGCGGCCCGCGCGCTGAGCCAGCCCGGCGCGGTGATCCTGGCTGGCGAGCGGCTGGCCGAGGTGCCTGGCGCGCTGATCGCAGTTGCCAGGCTAGCCGATCAGACCGGAGCCGAGCTGGCCTGGATCCCGCGCCGGGCAGGCGAGCGCGGTGCGATCGAGGCCGGCGCACTGCCGACCCTGCTGCCTGGCGGCCGTCCGGTCACCGACCCCGCCGCGCGGGCCGAGGTGGCCAGGACGTGGGGGGTGGCGGCGCTGCCCGCTGACCCCGGCATGGAAACCGCGCAGATCCTGGCCGCGGCCGAGACTGGCGAGCTCGGCGCGCTGGTCGTCGCCGGTGTCGACCCGGCCGACCTGCCCGACCCTGAGGCCGCGCTGCGCGCCCTCGAGGCTGCTCCCTTCATCGTCAGCCTTGAGCTGCGGGTCAGCGCCGTGACCGACCGGGCGGATGTCGTTTTCCCGGTGGCGGCGGTCGCGGAGAAGCCGGGCACCTTCGTGAATTGGGAGGGCAGGCCCGGCACCTTCGGCGCCGCGCTGCAGGTCCCGGCGGCCCGGTCCGACCTGCAGATACTCGCCGCGATCGCCGACGCGATGGACGTGCACCTGGCACTGCCGGACGCCGCGGCCGCGATCCGCGAGTTCAATCAGCTGGCCGGGCTGAGGCCGGCCGCGGCCGGCCCGAGGGCCGGCCGGGCCGGTGCCACCGCCGGGGGCGGCGCGGTGTACGCGCCCGTGCCGTCCGGCCAGATCGGCCACCTCGGCCGCCCGCATCCGGGCCCCGGCCATGCGGTGCTGGCGACCTGGCATAATCTTCTCGACGTCGGCCGGATGCAGGACGGCGAGCCGAACCTGGCAGGCACGGCCCGCGCCAGCGTCGCGAAGATGTCGGCGGCGACCGCGGCGGAGACCGGAGCCGCCGAAGGCGATAAGGTCACCGTGGCCACCGACCGGGGCGAGATCACCGTCCCACTGCAGATCGCCGACATGCCGGACCGGGTCGTCTGGCTGCCGGCCAACTCGGCCGGCTGCGCGGTCCGCGGCGGGCTGGGCGCGGGCCACGGCACCCTAGTTATGGTGAGGAGCGCGGAATGACTGCCCTGGCAGTCGCGGCGCAGGCGCGGAGCGCCGGCCCTGTCTACCCCACGCTGGCCAGCTTCGGCCACGACCCCTGGTGGCTGATCCTGCTCAAGGTCGTCGTGATCTTCCTATTCCTCATGCTGGGCACGCTGTTTATGATCTGGGCCGAGCGCCGGGTGATCGGCCGGATGCAGCAGCGTCCCGGGCCGAACAGGGCCGGCAAGTTCGGCCTGCTGCAGTCCCTGATGGACGGCCTGAAGCTGCCGCTGAAGGAAGACATCGTGCCGCGCGGCGTGGACAAGGTCCTGTTCGTGATCGCCCCGGCGATAGCGTTGATCCCCGCTTTTATCAGCTTCGCGATCATCCCGGTCGGCCCGATCGTCTCGATCTTCCACCACAAGACGCCGCTGCAGCTGACCGACTTGCCGGTGGCGGTGCTGCTGGTCCTGGCGATGAGCTCGATGGCCGTGTACGGGATCGTGCTGGCCGGGTGGGCGTCGGCGTCGCCGTACTCCCTGCTCGGCGGGCTGCGGTCGTCGGCCCAGGTGATCAGCTACGAGATCGCTATGGGGCTGTCGTTCGTCCCGGTCTTCCTCTACGCGGGGTCGCTGTCCACCTCGCAGATCGTGGCCGCGCAGGCGCACGGTGGCGAGTTCCACGTCGCCGGGGTGATCCTGCACTACCCGTCCTGGTTCGCGATCCTGTTGCTGCCGTCGTTCGTGATCTACCTGATCACGATGGTCGGCGAGACCAACAGGCTCCCGTTCGACCTGCCCGAGGGCGAGGGCGAGCTGGTCGCCGGTTTCCACACCGAGTACTCCTCGCTCAAGTTCGCGCTGTTCTACCTGGCCGAGTACGTCAACATGATCACCGTGTCCGCCCTCGCGACCACGCTGTTCCTCGGCGGCTGGCAGGCTCCGTGGCCGATCTCGGTCTGGCCGGATGCCAACACCGGCTGGTGGCCGGTCCTGTGGTTCCTCGGCAAGATCGTGATCCTGCTGTTCTGCTTCATCTGGCTACGCGGCACGCTGCCGAGGATCCGCTACGACCAGCTGATGGCGCTGGGCTGGAAGGTCCTGATCCCGACCGCGCTGGTGTGGACGCTAATGATCGCCACCGTCCGGGTGTGGCGCCGGCTGGGCGGCAGTCCCGCCGTTTATATCGCCGCAGGCACCGTCCTGGTCGTGCTGATGGTGCTGGTCTGGGGCTGGGATAACGCCAGCGCCCGCGGCGCGGCTGACCGCGAGGCCGCCGAGGCCGAACCCGGTGCGGCCGCCAAACCCGGTGCGGCAGGCGAGGCGGCGGGCTCGTTCCCGGTTCCGCCGATGGACCTGCCGCACTATCACGGCGTCGGTGTCGGCGTCCACGCGGGCCCGCTGCTGGCGGAGCCGGCCGAGACCACGAAGGAGGTCACCGGTGCTTGACTTCCTCAACCCGATCAAGGGATTTGGCGTCACCTTCCGGCAGATGTTCCGCAAGGTCGACACGGTTGAGTACCCGGAGGTGAAGGAGCCGACGGCGCCCCGGTTCCACGGCCGTCACCAGCTGAACCGCTGGCCGGACGGGCTGGAGAAGTGCATCGGCTGCGAGCTGTGCGCGTGGGCCTGCCCGGCCGATGCCATCTATGTCGAGGGCGGCGACAACACCGCGGACGAGCGGTACTCTCCCGGCGAGCGCTACGGCCGCGTCTACCAGATCAACTACCTGCGCTGCATCCTGTGCGGGCTGTGCGTGGAGGCGTGCCCGACCCGCGCGCTCACCATGACCAACGACTACGAGCTAGCCAATGACAGCCGGGAGGCCCTGATCTGGACCAAGGAGCAGCTGGTCGCTCCGCTGCAGCAGGGCATGGAGGCCCCGCCGCACCCGATGCGCCTTGGCGACACCGAGGAGGATTACTACCGGCTCGGCGCGGCAGGGCCGGGTCCTGGCCCGGGCAAGCCTGACGATGACGGCCGGGGCGGTGCGGGCCGATGAGTCACCCCGCGGTGCTGGCCGCCGGAGCTGCCGCCACTGCCCAGGGCATCACGTTCTGGCTGCTCGCCGTCATCTCGGTAGTGGCGGGGCTCGGCATGGTGCTGGCCAGGCGCGCGGTGCACTGCGCCGTGCTGCTCGCCGTGGTCATGCTCTCCCTTGCCGTGCTTTACGCGCTCGCTGGCGCGCCATTCCTGGCCTTCGTTCAGGTCATCGTGTACACCGGCGCCGTGCTGATGCTGTTCCTGTTCGTGCTGATGATGGTCGGCGTGGCCGCCTCGGACTCGATCGTGGAGACGATCAGGGGGCAGCGGCTCGCCGCTGGCCTCGCCGGGATCGGCCTGCTCGTGCTGCTTGCCGTGACGGTCGGGCACGCGGTCATCGGCCCGGCGGCCCCGGCCACCGCGCAGTTCGGCAACGCCAATGTGCAAGGGGTGGCGACGCTCATCTTCACCACCTATGTCTTCCCGTTCGAGGTGACGAGCGCGCTGCTGATCACCGCGGCGGTGGGGGCGATGGTCCTCGCGCACCGGGAGCGCACCAGCCCGAAGCCGACCCAGCGGGACCTGGCGGGACGGCGGGTGGCCAGCGGCCGCCCGGCGCCGCTGCCCGGCCCGGGAACCTATGCCAGGCATAACGCGGTCGACATGCCTGCCCTGCTGCCCGACGGCTCGGCCGCGCAGCAGTCGGTCAGCCCGGTAATCACCCGCAGGGCCGACCCTGGCCAGCTGGAGCCCGGCAGCGTCCCGCCCGATGCTGCCGACGCGGGGACCGCCGGCGAGCGCGAGGAGGCCCGATGGTAAGCCCGGCGCACTACATCGCCCTAGCCGTGATCTTGTTCGTGATCGGCAGCGTCGGCGTCCTCGTGCGCAGGAACGCGATCGTGGTGTTCATGTGCGTCGAACTGATGCTGAACGCGGTCAACCTGGCGTTCGTCGGCTTCGCCCGGCTGCACGGCAACCTCGACGGCCAGGTCATCGCCTTCTTCGTGATGGTGGTGGCGGCCTCCGAGGTGGTCGTGGGGCTGGCCATCCTGACCGCGATCTTCCGTGCCCGCAGGTCCGCGTCGGTGGATGAGGCGAACCTGCTGAAATATTGACCCGGATGGCTCCGGGGCCAGCTGTGCCCGGGGCTTCCCCGCGGGGCAGCGTCCCCCGGGCCAGCACTTGCAGAGAGGTAGCCCGTGACAGGCTCAGTTGCGGTCGCGTATGCGTCGCACGCGGCCCCGGCCATGGCCCCGATGGCCGCGGCAGGCGTTCAGCGCGCCGCGTGGCTGCTGCTGGCGTTCCCGCTGGCAGGCGCGGTCGTGCTGCTGCTCGGCGGGAAGCGTACCGACAAGTTCGGCCACCTGGTGGGCGTGGCGATGCCGGTAGCCGCGTTCTGCTACGGCCTGATCGCCTTTTTCACGATGCTGTCCTACCCGGCCAGCCAGCGCAGCAGGGACCTTTACCTGTTTACCTGGATCCCGGTGGCCGGCTTCCACGTGGACATCGGCCTGCTCCTCGACCCGCTGTCGATGTGCTTCGTGCTGCTGATCACCGGCGTCGGATCGCTGATCCACATCTATGCGGTCGGCTACATGGCGGGCGACCCGGGCAGGCGGCGGTTCTTCGGCTACATGAACCTGTTCGTCGCCGCGATGCTGCTCCTCGTTCTGGCCGACAATTACCTGGGCCTGTACGCGGGCTGGGAAGGCGTCGGCCTCGCTTCGTACCTGCTGATCGGGTTCTGGCAGTTCAAGCCCGCCGCCGCCACCGCGGCGAAGAAAGCATTCATCGCCAACCGGGTCGGCGACGCCGGGCTGTCGCTGGCGATCATGCTCATGTTCGCCACCTTCGGCACGGTCAGCTTCATCGGCGTCTTCTCGAAGTCGGGCGCGGCGAGCCATGGCGTGATGACCGCGCTCGGGCTGCTGCTGCTGCTCGGGGCCTGTGGCAAGTCTGCCCAGCTGCCGTTGCAATCCTGGCTGCTGGACGCCATGGAGGGCCCCACACCGGTGTCGGCGCTCATCCACGCGGCGACCATGGTGACCGCCGGGGTCTACCTCATCGTGCGCTCCAACCCGATCTTCAACCTGTCCGGTGACGCCCGGCTTGCTGTCACCGTCGTGGGCGCGGCCACGCTGCTGTTCGGCGCGATCATCGGGTGCGCTAAGGACGACATCAAGAAGGCGCTCGCCGGGTCAACGATGAGCCAGATCGGCTACATGACGCTGGCGGCGGGCCTCGGCCCGGCCGGGTACGCGTTCGCGATCGCCCACCTCCTCGCGCACGGCTTCTTCAAGGCCGGCCTGTTCCTCGGGGCCGGCTCGGTGAAGCACGAGATGAACGATGAGGTGGACATGCGCAGGTTCGGCGCGCTGCGCGTCGTCATGCCGGTTACCTTCGTCACCTTCGTGATCGGCTACCTGGCGATCATCGGAGTGCCGCCGTTCTCCGGCTTCTTCACCAAGGATCCGATCATCGAGGCGGCCTTCGCCAAGGGCGGCACGTCAGGGGCGATCCTGGGCACCGCGGCACTGCTCGGCGCGGGCATCACCGCCTTCTACATGACGCGGGTGGTGCTGATGACCTTCACCGGGGAGCGCCGCTGGGACGATGCCGTGCACCCCCACGAGGTGCCGCCGGTGATGACCTCGCCGATGGTGGTACTGGCTATCGGCTCGGCCGGGGCTGGCGCGTTCCTCATCCTGGATAACCGGCTGGTGAACTTCCTCGCACCGGTAGTCGGGACACCGCCGGCCTCCAAGGGGCTGTTCACGCCCGTCTCGATCGGGGCGCTCGCGCTGGTGGTGGTCGGTGCCGCGATCGCCTGGGCAATGTACGGGCGGCGCGAAGTGCCAGCCCTGGCGCCCGCAGGCCGGTTCGCCACGGTGGCGGCGCGCAAGGACCTCTACGGCGACGCGATCAACGAGTCCGTGCTCATGCGGCCCGGCCAGTGGCTGACCAGGCTGTCGGTGTACTTCGACAACCGGGGCGTGGACGGCCTGGTGAACACGCTCGCGGCAACCATGGGCGGGACCTCGGGCCGGATGCGCAGGCTGCAGACCGGGTTTGTCCGCTCCTACGCGCTGTCGATGCTGGTCGGCGCGGTCCTGCTGGTCGGCGCGCTGCTGCTGGTGCGGATCTAAGACCTCGAAAGGCCCAGAGAATCCATGAGCACATTCCCCTGGCTGACCGTAGCGGGAGCGGTCCCGCTGGTCGGCGCGGTGGCGGTGGCCCTCACCCCGGGGGGCTCCGCACCAGGCGGCGCGGCCGACCGGCGCGCCCGCGACCTGCTGGTCAAGCGGCTGGCCCTGGTATTCACGCTGGCCACGCTCGGGGTCACGATCGCGATGGCGGTCGCGTTCAAGCCGGGCGGCCCTGATTTCCAGTTCAACCAGACTTACCAGTGGATCCCGCAGTTCGGCGTGCACTACGCGGTGGGCGTGGACGGCATCGCGCTCGTCCTCATCCTGATGACTACGGTCCTGATGCCGGTGGTGATACTCGCGTCGTGGAACGATGCCGAAGGCGGCTCGGGTCCCGCGCAGCAGCCGCCGCCGCGGCGCAGCGTCAAGACCTACTTCGCGCTGATGCTTGTCCTCGAGACGATGATGATCGGCGTCTTCGCGGCCACCGACGTGTTCCTGTTCTACGTGTTCTTCGAGGCCATGCTCATCCCGATGTACTTCATGATCGGGAGCTACGGGGTCGGCCAGCGCCAGTACGCGGCGGTCAAGTTCCTGCTCTACAGCCTGCTCGGCGGGCTGCTCATGCTGGTCGCGGTGATCGCGCTTTACGTGTACTCGGCGCATGGCGGGCACCCGGGCACGTTCCTGTTCAGGGACCTGATCCACACCACGTTCAGCCCGGTCGCGCAGAAATGGATGTTCCTCGGCTTCTTCGTCGCATTCGCCATCAAGGCGCCGCTCTGGCCGTTCCACACCTGGCTGCCCGATGCGGCCACCGCCGCTCAGCCGGGCGGGGCGGTGCTGCTCGTCGGCGTGCTCGACAAGGTCGGCACCTTCGGCATGATCCGCTACTGCCTGGAGCTGTTCCCGGGCGCCGCGCACTACTTCACGCCGCTGGTCATCGCGCTGGCGGTGATCGGGATCCTGTACGGCGCGATCGTGGCGATCGGCCAGGCGGACCTGAAACGGCTGATCGCCTACACCTCGGTCTCCCACTTCGGGCTGATCACCCTGGGCATCTTCGCGATGACCACCCAGGGCCAGTCCGGCGCCACCCTTTACATGGTCAACCACGGGTTCGCGACCGGCGCGCTGTTCCTGATCGCCGGGTTCATGATCGCCCGCCGCCGGTCGCAGCTGATCGCCGACTACGGCGGCGTGCAGTCGGTCGCCCCGGTGCTCGCGGGCCTGTTCCTGATCGCGGGCCTGGCAGGCCTGGCGCTGCCCGGCTTGTCCACGTTCGTCAGTGAGTTCCTCGTCCTCGTCGGCACGTTCACCAGGTACGTCGTGCCTGCCGTGCTGGCCACGGCCGGCATCATCCTCGCCGCGATCTACATCCTGTGGATGTACCAGCGCACCATGAACGGCCCGGTGCGCGAGGAGGTCAAGGGAATGCCGGACCTGAAGGCGCGCGAACTCTGGGCGGTCGGCCCGCTGATCGTCTTGATCGTGGCGCTTGGCGTCTACCCCAAGCCGGTGCTCGACATCATCAATCCCGCGGTCCACCAGACGATGGTGCAGCTGCATTCCACCGACCCGGTCCCGCCGCATCCGGCTAACGCGCTCTACCCGAGGAGCAACCCGTGAGCGGTACCGTAGCGAGCCTGGGGACCGTAGCGAGCCTCACCCGGGTGATCCCGGCGCCGCGGATCGAATGGGGCCAGCTCTCGCCGATGCTGCTGGTCTTCGGTGTCGCGGTGGCCGGGGTGCTGGTCGAGGCGTTCCTGCCCAGGCACCTGCGTCGGCCGATACACGTTGCCCTGGCGCTCGGCGGCCTCGCCGGGGCCTTTGTCCTCACCATCGTGGTCAGCCTCAGCAGTTCCGTCTTCGGCCACGGCAGCCCGGGGCATGTCGCCGCGGTGGGCGCGGTCGCCGTGGACCGGCCGACCCTGTTTATCCAGGGCACGATCCTGGTGCTCGCGTTCATCAGCATGCTGCTGATCGCGGAGAGCTCACACGAGGTGAGCCCGTTCGTGGCGCAGGCGGCCGCGGTGCCCGGCAGCCCGGAGGAACGCGAGGGGCTCGAGGCCGGGATCACGCACACCGAGGTCTACCCGCTGACGCTGTTCGCGGTGGGCGGCATGCTGCTGTTCCCCGCCGCCAACGACCTGCTCACCATGTTCGTCGCGCTTGAAGTCCTGTCGCTGCCGCTGTATCTGCTCTGCGGCCTCGCCAGGCGCCGCCGCCTGCTGTCCCAGGAAGCGGCGATGAAGTACTTCCTGCTCGGGGCGTACTCGTCGGCGTTCTTCTTGTTCGGCATAGCCATGCTGTACGGCTTCACGGGCTCGGTGCGGCTGGCGGCCATCGCGTCGGAGGCATCGTCCAACACCGGCAACGCGACGCTGCTCTATGCCGGGATCGCGCTGCTCGGCCTCGGCCTGTTCTTCAAGATCGGCGCGGTGCCGTTCCACAGCTGGAAGCCTGACGTGTATCAGGGTGCCCCCACGCCGGTGACCGCGCTGATGGCCTCGTGCACCCTGGTATCCGCGTTCGGGGCCGTGCTGCGCATCTTCTACGTGGCTTTCGGGCAGCTTGTCTGGGACTGGCGGCCGGCGCTGTGGGCAGTAGCGATCCTCACCATGCTGGTCGGCTCGATCGTCGCGATCACCCAGACCGACGTGAAGCGGCTGCTCGCCTATTCATCCATCGCCCAGGCCGGGTACGTGCTGACCGGGGTCGCCGCCGCCAGCACGGCGGGCCTGTCCGGCAGCATGTTCTACCTGGCCGCCTATGGCGCGGCGGTCATCGGCGCCTTCGCTGTGGTCACGCTGGTGCGCGACCCGGCCGGCGAGGCAGCGCACCTGGGCAGCTGGGCCGGGCTCGGCAAGCGCTCGCCGCTGATCGCCGGGACCTTCGCCTTCTTCTTGATCGCGTTCGCCGGGATACCCTTGACCAGCGGTTTCAGCGGAAAGTTCGCCGTGTTCCAGGCCGCGGTCAGCGGCGGGGCGCTGCCGCTGGTGATCATCGGGGTGCTCAGCAGCGCGATCCTGGCCTTTCCCTATGTCCGCGTTATCGTGCTTATGTTCTTCAGCGAGCCTGCGACAGGCGGGGCCGCCGTGGTCCGGCCGAGCCTTTACACCGGGGTCGCCGTGGCCGCGGGCGCAGCCGTCACGCTGTGGCTGGGCGTGGCGCCTGAGCCGCTGCTTAACCTCGCCCACCATGCCGCCAGCCAGCTGTTTGTGCGCTGACAGGCCGGGCGGCGGCCAGGCCGCTGGTGTCCGCCGCCGACATCGCGGGCATATCCCTATTACTTTGCCTTGCACTTATCGTGGGGGTGGCGTTGCGAATTTCGCGTCCGCCGCCAGTCCGCCAGCGGGCGGCCAGATCGAGGGAGCCTGAGTGATCACTGTGGTGCCCGTGGAGCTGTCCGATGCGGCGCTGGCAGCCGATGTCGTCGACGGCCTGGCGCTGGTCGAGGAGGGCCTGCGGGATGCGGCGCGCGCCCAGCATGAGCTGCTCGCGCAGACATCCGGGTACCTCATCGATGCGGGTGGCAAGCGGTTCCGCGCCACCCTGGTGCTGCTGGCCGCCCAGTTCGGCAACCCGAAGGACGAGCGGATAGTGCCGTCCGCGGTGGCGATCGAGCTCACCCACCTGGCGACCCTGTATCACGACGACGTGATGGACGAGGCCGCCGTCCGGCGCGGGCATCCTAGCGCGAACTCGCGCTGGGATAACACCATCGCGATCCTGACCGGCGACTTCCTCTTCGCCCGTGCCTCGCAGATCCTGGCCGATCTCGGCGATGAAGCGATCAGGATCCAGGCTGCGACCTTCAGCCGCCTGGTCAGCGGGCAGATCGCGGAGACCGTCGGCCCGCGGCCCGACGAGGATCCGCTGGCGCACTATATGAGCGTCGTGACGCAGAAGACCGCGTCGCTGATCGCTACCGCCGGTCAGTTCGGGGCCATGTTCTCCGGAACCCCTGCTCAGGTCATCGAGCGGATCAGGCCGGCCTGCGAGGCGCTCGGCGTGGCGTTCCAGCTTTCCGACGACATCCTCGACGTAGCCAGCGACTCGGCGCAGTCGGGCAAGACTCCAGGTACGGACCTGCGAGAGGGGGTACGGACGCTGCCGATGCTGCACGCGCTACGCTCGGCCGGCAGCGGCGATGCCAGGCTCGTCGAGCTGCTTGGCAGTGGCGAGCTGACCGATCCTGCCCGCCATGCCGAGGCGCTCGCCCTGCTCCGGGCGCATCCGGGGATGAAAATGGCGCGAGCGGACATGACACGCTGGGCGGAACTCGCCAGGGACGAGATCCTGGCCCTGCCTGACGTGCCAGCCCGGGCGGCGTTTGAGGCACTCTGCGATTACGTGGTGGAGCGGACCGGCTGACTCGCGCTCCGGCCGGCCTTCACCCTGGGGGTACCAGAATGGGGAATCGTCCGAGGATGACGGCCGCCGCCACCGCCGTCGTCACGGTGGTGGTGGCGCTGGCGGCCTGCGGCGGTTCAGCCGCCCGGTCCCAGTCCGGTTCGTCCCGGTCAGCGTCGGCGCGCCCGGCGACTGCGGCCATTGCCGGGATGAAGTCCGCGATTCGCAGCGCGACCAGCGTGCACTTGACCGGCTCGCTCAGCGAGACCGGCGGGAAGACCGTCGGCCTCAACGTCGGCCTGACCCGGTCTGGCTTGTTCTCCGGCACGGTTGCCGAGGGCGGGACGACATTGACGATCATTAACGCGGGCGGCAAGGTCTACATCAAGGCCACCCGCGCCTTTCTCGCCCAGCTCAACGTGCCGGCTGCGGTCTGCTCGCTGATGTGCGGGAAATATGTCGCGATGTCGTCGGCGCAAGGTGATGCGCTTGCGGGTCAGCTCAACATGACCCGGCTGCTCGGGTCGATCAGCGGGAGGCTACCGGCCTTCACCAACGCAGGGACGAAGACCATCAACGGCCAGCTTGCCCAGGTGCTGCGCGGCGCCGATGGATCCACGCTCGCCGTCGCGGCGACGGGGAGGCCGTTTCCGGTCGAGGCTATCTCTCCGCACGACAGCCGCGGCAGCATTACCTTCTCCCGGTGGAACAGCGTGCCGCCGCCGGCCACGCCGCCCGCCAGCCAGGTGATCGACCTTAGCAAGCTGGGTGGCTGATCTGGCACGCAATCGGGTCACGCTGGCATCAGCAGTCTCCCCAGCCCCAGCGCCCCGGGCGTTACTTAGTGGTCAAGATCTCTGAAAGCCACCGGGTAGGCGCGCCCGATCAGGCCCGGTTGCCCGGTCTGTGCCGGGACTCCTGTGGTGCCAGTGATGCTAGCGACGGCAGATACCTCGGTGGCGGCGGCCGGCTGACCGCGGCCGACGATGCGGCCTTGATCCGCTTATGCTCTGTTAGCGTGCTACCTGGAAACCTGGCCCGCGAGGCCGGTGCCGGTCTCGGAGTGGGAGAGCATGATCGGGAAGTGGGCGCGTACGCCAGTCCTGCTGGCAGCGGTAGTCATTGCGGCGTCGGGATGCGGGGGTGCAGGCCTGAGCCCGAGTTCTCGCTCCACCTCCACCTCGACCTCCACCTCGACCTCCACCTCGACCTCGGCCTCGGCCTCCACCTCCACCTCTAGCCCCTCGGGGGCAGCCGCCACCCAGAGCGCCGCAACCATCATCAGCCAGATGAAGACGGCGATGCTCGATGCCACGAGCGTGCACCTGGCCGGGAACCTGCGTAGCCATGGGACCGCAGTCGGGCTCGACGTCTCCATGGACCGCTCCGGTGCATTCTCCGGATCCATCGACAACGAGGGGGCGCGGCTGGACATCGTCGACGCGAGTAAGCGCGTGTACGTCAAGGTGACCAGCGCCTTTCTCAAGCTCAGCGGCGCCCAGGCCAGTGCCTGCCAGCGAGCCTGCGGCAAGTTCGTGGCGGCCCCCGCTGGCCTGGCGAACTCGATAGGCGGTGATCTGACCATGGAGAGGCTGCTGGGATACGTTCGCCAGGCGCTGCCTAGCTACGTCAAGGTCGGTATGACGACGATCACTGGCCAGCAGGCACTGGTCCTGCACGGATCGGATGGCTCGACGCTGTACGTCGCCACGACCGGCACCAGGTATCCGCTCCGGGCAGTTGCCCCCAAACCCGACAACGCTGGCGCCCTCGATTTCAGCGAGTGGAACGCCGTGCCAGCCATCACCGCCCCGCCTGCCAGTGCGGTAATCAGCATTAGCCAGCTGGTGGGCTGACCGAGGACACCGCGCGCATCGTCAGGCCGGACCTCGATGGCCCTGGCGGACGACAGCCCTGTCAGCTGCGGCACACGCCCCGCGACCGCTGCGATTGCTGGGCTTGTTGTCGTGCCGACCACAGGACTGACCGGGCGGCGAGCACGGCACCTGAGATCGCTAGCGGCCCGGGTTGTAGCGCCGCCGGAATCTCGTGATCACCGCGTCCGATGCGGCTCCCAGGAGGCCCGCCAGCAGGACTCCGGCCGCGAGCCCGAGGAGGACCCCCGCTAATGCTCCGGCAGCGCCCCAGCGGACGCCGTCCACGATGCCGACATAGATGGGCGCTATGCCGCCGCAGATGATCACGAAGTTGGCCGTCAGGCGGAGAATCAGTTCCATTCCGCGACGGCGTGAGGTACTCATTGTCACCCTAAGTGTAGCTATCGTCGCTGTCGGCCTCCAGGTGGCGGCCAAAGCTAGTTATACCGGAATGCGCGGTCAGATCCGGACGCCACGGTGACTGCCGGAAATGCCGGTGGTGCGGCTGACCGCGAACAGGACGTAGCCGTAGGTGAGGCCCGTTGCCGCCGGGTTCCTGGCGAGCCAGGACCTGGCAACGCGGGCGGGAAGCTCGATGTGCAGGACCGCCGCGAGGTCAGCCCGGCTGCGAAAACGTAGCTCCGACCGGACCTGGAGGCGGATCGCGCCGCGCTCCCGCCACCAGGCATTGATGGCGGCGGCGGTCCGGTCCGGCCGGGTGGCTGACCCAGCGGCCAGCAGTTCGGCGAACTGGCCCCATCGATGGTCGTTGTCAACGACGACCAGGCTCCCACCGGGGCGCAGCACCCGCATTACCTCGGCAAGCCCGGCGTCACCGCCGGGCGCGAGGAAATAGGCAAACCTGGCGTGCACGACATCCGCCGAGCAGGCTGGCAGCGGCAGCCGCTCCGCCGATCCTGCCAGTACTGTTGTCCGCGGCAGCCGCGCTGCCAGGATCGTCGCGGCGGCCCGCAGCGCCGGATCAGGCTCGATCCCGATCACTTCGCTGGCCTCATCGGCGCACCTGCTGAGCCAGAATCCGGTGCCACAGCCCAGGTCAACCAGGGTGCGGCCGTCCCATGGGGCTAGCGCGCGCATGGCGGCGAGGACATGCCCGGCCGCGTCGACGGCCTGATTCTCGATCTCGTAGGTGCCTGGATGGCCGCCGATGTTGGGGGCGAACTTCCAGTCGGGGAATGCGCCGCGGGCGCCCCCGGTGCCGGGCACGCCGCAATCGCCAGTAGATGCCGCGCCACGCCGCAGCGCCGCGGCAACCTGGACAGTGTCGGCAATCACCGGACCATTGTGGCCGGCCGGGCAGGCAGCCGCCCGCGCGAACGCCGGGCTCGCGAGGGCGGCCGCTGCCGAGCGGCTGGTCGGCGGACCCTTCCCGGTCGGGCCTGAGAGATTGACTGCGACTTGTTAACGGGGCCCGGCGCCGGTCTTATCGCCTGCCTGCGGTGCCGGGATCAGCTCGTCGGCCGTGCCCCACGACGGGACCGGCACGGACGCCGGGATGACGGCCGTCACCCCCTGGTTCAGATCCCGGTTGATCACCTCCGCGATGTCCTGGACCGTATCGACGCCGTAGGTCATGCTCGGATTGTCCGCCGTCAGCACGGCGATCATGTAGTTGCGGTGGCGGCCGGAAAAGCTCCCGACGCTATTGATGTGCCAGTCGTCGCCAGGGTAGGGCAGCCAGCCGTTCTTCACGTGCACGGTGACATCGGCCGGGGCGCCGGCTGGCACGCCCCAGCGCTGCGCCGGGATGACGCGCGCCATCAGTGACAGCTCGTAGGCTCGCGACGCGTAGTCGAGCACGCGGTTCTTGCTGGTCAGCAGCTTCAGGAGAGTCGTCTCGTCGTGGGCGGTGATCAGGGTCAGGCCCCAGTAGCCGCCCGGCCCGAGCACCGTCTGCTTCAGCCTCGCAAGGCTGAGGAAGTGCTGGAGGCTGCGGCGGCCGACCTCGGCCCACAGCGCCGAGGCGGCGGAGTTGTCCGACTCGGTGATCATCTCAGTGGCCAGGGCCCGCTGGGCCGAGGTCAGTTGGCGGTGTTCTTGCATCAGCTTGCGGAGCAGCGCGGCCAGGATCGTCACCTTGACCACGCTGGCCGAGTAATACCGCAGGTCCTGATGGTATTCGCAGATCACCTGCTTGACTGTGTCGTCGACCTTCAGCCCGACAACCGAGGAACGCCCGCGCAGTGCAGTCAGTACGCCGCGGGAAATCCGGGCGGCAAGTTTGGGATGCGGGCCTGACCAGCAGATCGTGCCCGCGGCGTCCGCCTGCTTCCCGGTACTCGCCTGCCGGGCCGCCCCAGCCGTAACCGCAGCCGCGGTCGCGGTCGGAGCCGTGGTCGTGGTCGCGGTCGGAGCCGTGGTCGTGGTCGTGGTCGCGGTGGCAGCCGCAGCCGTAGTCGCGGTCGTCGCGGTGGCCGCGGTTGCCGTCGCGCTCGCCGCGCCGAGCGATAGGGCCGCTGTCAGCCCCAGGGCCAGGCCCGCTCGCGGAAAATGGTTGCCTGCGCCCACGAAGTCACCCCTGCTCTTGCCGGGCATGTCCCGCGCTTGCTGGGCACGGCCCGCGCTCAAGTAAAGACGGTCGGCTTAAAGACGTTCGGCGCGGCCGCGTGGTTGGCCGGGCCTGACCGGAACAGATCTCCACGCCGCGGATCCTGAAGCTCATCTCGCCGGGCGCTTCGTAGCTGTCCGGGCTAGGTGGGCGCGCCGCCCCGGCCGGCGCCGCCGCGGAACCGCGAAACGCCCGCAAGGACCGCCGCGTCGGCCAGGGCAGCTCGTCCGTGGCGGAACTCATTGGCCATCGCCTCCGCGCCGGAGAGTGACACCCCCTCCAGCGCGGACTGCCGGTCACTGCGCAGGCAGCCCTGGGGCAGCATGGCCAGCTCGAGGGCCAGCTTCTCAGCGGCCGCCCGGGCACTGCCATGGGGCACGACGCGGTTGACCAGGCCCATCTGAGCAGCTTCAGCGGCGGATATGGCGCGCCCGGTGAGAATCAGGTCCAGCGCCCTGCCGAGTCCGACGATACGAGGAAGCCGGACGGTGCCGCCGTCAATGAGCGGCACGCCCCAGCGCCTGCAGAATACGCCCAGGACGGCGTCCTCCTCGGAGATCCGCAGGTCGCACCACAAGGCAAGCTCAAGACCGCCCGCTACGGCATGCCCGGAGATCGCCGCGATCACCGGTTTTGCCAGCTCCATCCTGGTAGGGCCCATCGGTCCGGCGCCATCGGGCCGCACTGCATTGGCGTCCGGGGTGCCCATTGCCTTGAGGTCGGCCCCGGCGCAGAACGTGCCGCCGGCGCCGAACAGCACCGCGACCGACGCGTCCGGGTCAGCGTCGAAATCGGCGAATGCCTCAGCGAGCGCGGCAGCGGTCGGGCCGTTGACCGCGTTGCGCACCTCGGGCCGGTCCAGGATGACGGTGGTGACCGGCCCGCTGCGCTCGACGTGCACCGTCATCGGCAGCTATCCGACCTGCCAGGTGTCGCTGCCCGCGAGCAGGGCGGCTAGGTCGCCATCGCCCTGTTGCACGCGGGCGGACTCGATCTGGGCCGACATCAGCTCGTCATAGCTGTGCCTCGGCGCCTGCCTGAACACGCCGATCGGGGTATGCGCGAAGTCCGAGCTATCCAGCCGCGACAGGGCGAACGCGTACGACGGATCGGCTGCGTGCGCGTCATGGGTCAGCAGCGTGTCGGGATCGGATGCCGCGACGTCGGCCGCCTCGAGGCTGCCGTAGCGGCTGAACCGCAGGCCCTTGCTGCCGCCCGGGCCGAACCGCACCGGCGCGCCGTGCTCGAGCCTGATCAGCCGGTCTTCCCGCGATCCAGGCTCGGTGACTGCCGAGAACGCGTCATCGTTATAGATCGGGCAGTTCTGGTAGATCTCGATGAACGCGGTTCCGTTGTGGTCGGCCGCCGCCCGCAGCACGGTAGTCAGGTGCTTGCGGTCGGAGTCGATCGTCCGGGCCACAAAGCTGGCCTCGGCGCCGAGCGCCAGGGATATCGGATTGAATGGCGTGTCCAGGGATCCGAACGGCGTGGACTTGGTGACCTTGCCCTGTTCCGAGGTGGGTGAGTACTGGCCTTTGGTCAGGCCGTAGATCCGGTTGTTGAAGAGCAGGATCTTGATGTTGACATTCCGGCGCAGCGCGTGGATCAGGTGGTTCCCGCCGATCGACAGCGCGTCGCCGTCACCGGTGATCACCCAGACCGACAAGTCGGGGCGGGACGAGGCGAGCCCGGTGGCGATCGCGGGAGCGCGCCCGTGGATCGAGTGCATTCCGTAGCTGTTGACATAGTAGGGCAGCCGGGATGAGCAGCCGATGCCGGAGATGATGACCAGATTTTCCCGCGGGATTTCCAGCTCAGGCAGGAACGACTGGAACGCGGCCAGGATGGCGTAATCGCCGCACCCAGGGCACCAGCGAACTTCCTGGTCAGACTTGAAGTCCTTGGTTGCCAGCTTCTCGTCGGACTTCGGCACCAGGGTGAGCGAGGCGAACCTGTGCGACTCGACGGCGTGTTCCGCGCCGTTCACTCCCGCGCCGTCGCCTCCCGGGCCGCGGCCTGCTGCGGGCAGATCAGACATTTGCGATCACATCCTGAATAACGCCGGCCAGCTCGGCCGCACGGAACGGTAGCCCGCGGACCCTGTTGTAGGAGATCACGTCGATCAGGTAACGTCCGCGCAACAGCAGCGCGAGCTGGCCGAGGTTGATCTCCGGGACGAGCACCTTGTCGTAGGAGCGCAGCACGTCGCCGAGGTTGGCGGGGAACGGGGACAGGTGCCTGAGGTGCGCCTGGGCGACCGCGCCCCCGGCCAGCCGGATCCGGCGCGCCGCTGCCCCGATGGAGCCATAGGTCGAGCCCCAGCCGAGCACAAGGACCCGGGCGCTGCCGCCCGGATCGTCCACCTCGAGCGGGGCGATGTCGGCGGCGATCCCATCGATCTTGGCCTGGCGCAGCCTAACCATCTTGTCGTGGTTATCTGCGTCATAGGAGATCGTCCCGGCACCGTCGGCCTTCTCGATCCCGCCAATCCGGTGCTCGAGCCCGGGAGTTCCCGGGATAGCCCACGGCCGGGCGAGGGTCCGCGGATCACGCTTGAATGGCAGGAACTCGGGCGTGCCATCGGCACCCTGCCCTTCGTCCGGAATGGCGAATCTGAACTCATCCCGCAGCTTGGCCAGGCTGTCAACGGCCGGAATCCGCCACGGTTCCGACCCGTTCGCCAGGTACCCGTCGGAAAGGATGATCACCGGCGTGCGGTACTTCACCGCGATCCGGACCGCTTCGATGGCAGTCTCGAAACAGTCGGCCGGGGTTGCAGGCGCCAGGACCGCGACCGGTGACTCCCCGTTCCTGCCATACAGGACGGTCAGCAGATCGGCCTGCTCAGTCTTGGTCGGCATGCCGGTGGACGGGCCCGCCCGCTGGATGTCGCAGACGATCAGCGGCAGCTCCACGGAGACCGCCAGGCCGATCGTCTCGGCCTTGAGGCACATGCCTGGCCCGGACGTGGAGGTGACGCCGAGACCGCCGCCGAAGGCCGCGCCGAGCGCCGCGCCCACGCCGCTGATCTCGTCTTCGGCCTGGAATGTGCGGACACCGAACCGCTTGAGCTTGGCCAGCTCGTGCAGGATGTCGGAGGCCGGCGTGATCGGGTAGGAGCCGAGAAACAGCGGCAGGCCTGAGCGCCTTGATGCTGCGACGAGTCCGTAGGCGAGGGCTGTGTTGCCAGTGATGTTGCGGTAGCTGCCTGGCCGCAGCGTCGCGGGCTTGATCTCGTACTGAACGGAGAAGTCCTCGGTGGTCTCGCCGTAGTTCCAACCGGCCTGGAAAGCCGCGATGTTCGCCTGCATGATGTCGGGCTTGGCCGCGAACTTGGACGCGAGGTACTTCATCGTGCCCTCGGTTGGCCGGTTATACAGCCAAGAGAGCAGCCCGAGCGCGAACATGTTCTTGGCCCGCTCGGCGTCCTTCCTGGAGATCTCGTAGCCTTCCAGGGCCTTGACAGTCATCGAAGTGATCTGCAGCGCGTGCAGCTGGTAGGCACTAAGGGAGCCGTCGTCAAGCGGGTTCGCGGCATAGCCCACCTTGGAGAGGTTCCGCTTGGTGAACTCGTCGGTATTGGCGATGATGTCCGCGCCGCGGGGAAGGTCGAGGAGATTGGCCTTGAGCGCGGCCGGGTTCATCGCCACCAGGACGTCAGGGACATCGCCCGGGGTCAGGATGTCGTGGTCGGCGAAGTGCAGCTGGAAGCTGGATACGCCGGGCAGGGTGCCGGCCGGGGCGCGGATCTCGGCGGGGAAGTTGGGCAGCGTCGACAGGTCGTTGCCGAACGTGGCCGTTTCCTGGGTGAACCTGTCGCCGGTCAGTTGCATCCCGTCCCCGGAGTCGCCGGCGAACCTGATGATGACGTGGTCGAGTTTCTGGACCTGCTTGGTCACAGTGGGAGGACCTCCTCCACGCGCCGAGGCCGGGCAGTGCTACCACTGGTGAGCGGTGACGGCGTGCATCTTATGACAGCCGCCCCGATGCCTATGTCGGCTGGGGCGCTAAGGCTTGGGACTAGAGCTATATCCTACTCGCGGCATTGGGTCGCAGGTCGGGTACGGACGGCCACCAATTGCTGCGATGGCCGCATTACCTGACTCATGGCCAGGTCACGCGGTCGGTGCGGCGGCTCTGCGTGATTCTAGGACGTATCCATGCCTTACCGGCCTGCCTCTGTAAACATGACGCACTGCCTGATCGGCCGGTTCATGTCCGGCGGCCTTTCGTGGCCCGGGCGGGTTGAGCGGGCTGCCGGGGCGGCGCGGCTGGGCTGAGGCTGTGCGGGCCGAGGCCGGTGCGGTGCCGGCCCATGGCGAGTGCAGGCCAGTGTCGCCCAGGTCCATCGCACGCTGCCGACAGCTACGAGACTTGGGTGCGCACTACCGGTTGGCCGGATGCTGCGCGGGCAGAATCTGATTACTGAGAGTGTCAACCTGATCGCGTTGCGAGGCGTCTTACTCGCGTGATCCGCAACCAGATCTCCCGCCCCACGAGGAGGCCGCGGAGTATGAGCGATCGTGTGCAGGGAAATGCCGCCAGCCGGGTCACCACCGTGCCCAGGCCGGCTGACCCGTACGAGGGACCGGAGTCACCCGGCAGGCCGCAGTCGCTCGCGCCCCAGGTGACGGGGATCTCGTGGGAAGGGACCGTCCCGGGGCCGTCGGTCCCGAGGCCGTCGGTCCCGAGGCCGTCGGTCCCGAGGCCGTCAGCACCACCTGTGCCAACGGCACCAATGCCGGTGACACCGGCGCTGGTCACGTCCCGGACGGCTGAAGTCCGGCTGCCGCAACCCAGTCCGATTCCCAGCAGGGCTTCGGTCCGGGACGAGTTGGACGCTGTCTTAACCGGGGTGCCGCTCAGTACCGGGGACCGTCAGTTCCTCGGCAAGCTGGTGCACTGGGACAAGCGGAAAGCGGCTTCGGCGGCCTCTCTGCTCAGGCGTGCGCGACTCGCGGGACGCAATGAGGCCGGGCTCACTGCGGTTCAGTTAGAGACGGTTCTGGCCGCGCTCAAGGACGCTGTGGTTCATCGCGTTGCGGGCGTCGATACGGTCGGCTGCTGGGACTGCGATAAAGTCCGGGGCGGGCGCTGCGCCGAACATTCGAGGGATTTCGAGCGGGCACGGGACTACGCCGATCTGGCGGCCCTGCTCTCCGCAGGCGGAATTCTGCCCCACCTCGACAACGAGCACGCCACGGGTCCAGCTCCGACGCCAATCCAGCGGCCGACCGACATCTCGGGCTACCGGCGCCGGGCTCCGATCGTGTCCTGAGAGCTACGCTGGGCCGCCGCTGACTACTGCCCGGCGGTCGCTAGCGATAGTTGACGAACTGGAGCGCCAGGTCGAATTCTTTGTCCTTCAGCAGGCTGATGACCTGCTGAAGCTCGTCCTTCTTCTTGGAAGAGACGCGTAGCTCGTCGCCCTGCACCTGGGCCCGGATGCCTTTCGGCCCCTCGTCCCTGATGATCTTCGATATCTTTCTCGAGTCGTCTTGGGAGATGCCTTCCTTCAGGGTTACGGCAAGCCGGTACTCCTTGCCCGATGGCCTCGGCTCGCCCGGGTCGAGGACCTTCAGCGAGACCGAGCGCTTGACCAGCTTCTCCTTGAAGACGTCGAGCACAGCTCTGGCTCGTTCCTCGCTGTTAGCCTTGATCTCTACGGCGTGATCTCCCGACCAGGCGATGGACGCACCCACGCCACGGAAATCGAATCGGGTGCCGATCTCCTTGGCAGCCTGGTTAAGGGCGTTGTCGACTTCCTGCCGGTTGATCTTGGATACGATGTCGAAAGAGGATTCGGATGCCACGAGTCCCAGGTTAGACGCCTAGCACCCGCGTGCGCATACTGGCGGGACGTAACGGCGTAACGGCCTGGGAACAGGGTCCGCGTGCGGCCTGCGAGCGTGACTTCCGCTATCCTTCACTTTGCCGTCCAGCGAAGCGGCGCCAGGCAGGTTGCCCGAGTGGCCAAAGGGAGCGGTCTGTAAAACCGTCGGCTAAGCCTACGTTGGTTCGAACCCAACACCTGCCACCAGCAAAACCCCAGCTCAAGCGTGGTACAGAGCGATCTTGCCCGTCGGCTCAGGGAGCGGTCTGAGATACCGCTGCGTCTGTCTGGAGGACCGAGAGAATCCCGCGTCTGGCCAGGTCGGAGCGTTAGCGCCTCGACCCGAGCAGAGAGCTGCACAGCCGCGGCGTTGCTCGGCGTGGTTGAGCTGTGGTTGAGCCAAGGCATGTCGGCGGGGGCTAACGCGCTGGCCAGACGCCTCGCCGGAACAGCCCGTCTGGGTCGATCCCTCGGCGTACGAGGTCGACGAAGGCCGCACGCTCCTCGTCCATCCATCGTCCCGGGTTGGCGCGATCCTCGATGAAGGTCGGGACGACGCGGCCCGTGTCCCATGGCGCTAGCGCGGTACGCGCCTGCGCCAGGTAACGACGGATGGCCGCCGCCTGCCCCGCATCGGCGGGGAACCCGAGCGCGTAGTAGCAGTACGCACCCTCCAGGTGATTGAGGGCACTACCTGCAGCAGCCTCGTCGGCAAAGGCGCCGCCCAGCTGCCGTAGCTCGCTCGACACCAGGGGTGACTGCGAATCCGCGCTCGACAGAAAAGCCCGCTGGCCACGCTCGTCAAGGTCGCCGAGCACCATGTGGTCGGCGACGGCCGGAAGCGGATCGACGGGGCCATATGCGTGTGCGGGACATCCAGCGTCGTCGCGGCACGCCAGGTGGACAGCAGAGGCGTGGCCACGCCACGCATGCGGCCGAGCAGATCATCGACCCTTGCCGAGACGACGGGTACCTCAGCGGACGTCGTCGCCAGCGCCGCTCCGTCCAGGCAAACCACCGGACCGTGAGTCAGTGGTTCAGGGATACCGGGAAGCGGCGGCAGGCGAATGTGATCCGGAGTAGACATGGAAGCCCCCTCGCGCCGAAGAACGCACCACGCTTGGCTGACGTGCGGAACAAGTCCAACAGCGTGGACGGCGAGCGAGCCCGTGCCCCCTGGGCTCACACAATGCCCCGTTATCAGCGACCCGGACGCAGTGAAGCTGAATCGCCTACCCGCCTTTCTCGAGGCGGGACTGTGCGCGTTCTTCGGGCCTCTCTCTCACTCAGCGTCATGCTCTCGATCGACATAGCCAACGCCGATCTAGGACCAGTCCGAGTCGCGGCCTGGGGAGAGGCACAGGCCGACAGGCCTGTCGATCTTGCGCCGCGACCGACAGGCGCCACGTCACGCTTGCGCCATATGTGGCGAGATGCGAGCGCTTAGAGTGCCCAGCAGAGGTGCATACTCATGCATCATGATGTAGCACTCGCCTCCGCGCCGCTACCGATCATTCTCGAAGTTAAAACCCTTCCAGTGTGACTGAACAGGTTGGATAATGCTCGTTATCAGAACTCGTCATGTCGTGACACTAAGGAGGAGATGCATATACCTATAGTGAAGCTTCTCGAGACCAGATGGGCGGCATGGGTTGACTGGGCAAGAGACTTTTCATGGTGCAGGAGTTACTATTGATGTCTCTGGGCAAGAATCTCACCGGCCCTGGGTAGAATTATGTTTCTTAACTTTCTACAAGCCAGCGAGAATTCCATAATCAGAACTGCTTTAATTACCTGGATAAGCTAAATATCACTCGGTTTTAATACGAGTAATCGAGAAACCTGAACGGGGGGCACGAATGACGAACCAGTTTCAAGCCCTGTCGGAAGCCATAAGCGAACCAATAACGAAAGCGTACCGAGTAGGTGGATTTGGCCTAGCCTTTCTGCTGCTTGGCGCTCTCATGATCTTCGCGGGGGCCGTTTTCTCGGTTGGCCCCCTAGTGTATCCCCTCGCAGGTATCGGACTAGTTCTTATACTCATCCCTTGCTATTTCTTCTATGCGAAAGAAATTAGACCAATATCTATAGCTCAAAAGGCACTCAAGCAGAGCAGCGAGATGGTCGACGCTGTGCAAGACTCTGCAATGGAGGTAACCGGCCTTATCCACAGTCTACAAGCTCTGGCATTTAAACATCGAGATCAGCTGTCAAGCGTACTTGGCGCAGTTCAGCCACAGATAAAGGAGATTCCTGGCCTGGATAAACTATCACCGGCGCAATTGCTCATTCAATCAGGTGATCTGGATAAGAATATCGTCTTTGGCACTACTTTCGTCAAGGCGATCGTAGAGAATCTTCAAGAGGCCTTAATTCATAACGATGCGAAGCAAATTGAGATCTATCTGGATGATATACGCCGGATAAAGGCCGAGGTAGATGCTCTTCTTGCCTTGCCGGCCTTCAAACCGCAAAAATAATGAGCGCTGCCTGACAGTCGAGAGTCTGTCGCGGATGGCCATCAATGTCGGTTGGCAGATCTGGGCCGCGCGGCATCGAGATGAAGTCGGATGGGCCTTGAGGCCTGTAAGGCTCCGCCGCAAGCCGAAACAGCCGACGACAGTCGGCCTGAATGTTGTCCTAGTCGGTGGGCGGCTGGAGCATGTGGCGGTCACGGTGACGATACTGGATGGGGCGGGACAGGATCACTGGACCCGAGGGCTGCCGGATGGAGTGAATCAGGCGGAAGCGGAGGCGGAGGCGTTTGTCTGGGGTGGGTAGGAGTTCAACAAAGGGGCGATCGCTCAGGTAGTCAGCAACTGGCAGTCTCTGGAGCATTAGGCTGATCAGCCGCCTGATTGGCCGTCTTTCAGCACGGGCGTGTTGACTAGCAGGTAGTGGTCTGGAGGCTGGCATAGCGCCGTCTGCAGCGCTTCGATGATCTTGTCCATCTTTTTCGCTGCGCCTGGCACGAAATTCTCCTTGTGGATGAACGCCGAAAGCGTGCCAAACTCCTTCATTGGCACTCCGGTGTCCGCAGCCGCCACGGTGTAGCGTTTCTCTTTATACTCATTGATCACCTCGTTGAGATATTTCTCGATGGCCGTATAAAAGTCCACCAGGGTTTGGCTGCTCATTTTGCTCATTGCCGTCTGGGATGTAGCCTCGGCCTCGCGAGTGGGGGAAACGCTGAGGCGTTCGTCATCGATGAACGGGGTAAATCTATTCAGACTCTCGAACGCCAGCTGTTCGTCGATAAGTCTGTCCATGTGCTTGTCGTAGACCGCGAGCGTGAGATGCCCGGCAGCGCTGTCGTTGGTCTCGGCCGCCAGGAGTCGCCGAATGCGCTTGACTCGGTTGTAGGCGGTCAATGTTTCCCTCATTACCGAGCGCAGCTGATCGTCTTGGCGGCGGCGCTCCTCGCGAGCCCTGTCCACGTCGCGCCGAAGTTGCTCCAGCCTTCGGTCGCTTGCTTCGGCCTCGGTGCGCGCATCATCGCGTTCATTCGCGGCTTGCTGCCGGAGGTGGTCCGTCTCCTGAGTGCGGGCGTACTGGAAGCTGGACGTCGCTATGGCGGCCAGGCCACCGAAGAAGGCGACGGCTAGCACCTGCATGCAGGTCTTCGCAAACTCATAGCGGAGGGTGTTGCTAGCGGGATGGCCGGACCAAGCGATGATCAGCCCGATTAAGCTCAGCGCGGCGATGAAGGCTAGCCCGAGCACGCTCCATCTTCGCGCTACTTTCCATTTCTCGCTGGTGTCGTACAGCTCAACTGCGGCCTTATGCGTGTCCGGGTTTTCAGTAATGTCATCTCCCCGTTGACCCTTGGCCCGTAGGAGCGGCCGCGCCACTCGCTGGTCCGTCAGGTGACTGGTGTGGGTGGATCGGGTTGGAGGACGTCGAAGCGCAGCGCGAAGGTGGGCGGGGTGAGCAGTTGTTCGCGGCGTCGTTGCGTCCAGAACACCGGCTCGCCGGTGGTGGACCGGGCCAGCATCGCGCGGCGCTGCACGCGCAGGCCCTCAGGCGGGATCGCCGCCGGCTCGAGCTGGTGCACCGGCCCCGCCTCGGGAGCCTGCGGGTCGGCCAGCAGGTCGCTACCGGCGCCGGCAGCAAGGCGGGGGTCGGCCCGGACAGGTCGGCGGCCCGGCCCTGGACGAAACGGCGGCTGGCCGTCGACATCTCTCGACGACGTAGGGGTGCCAGTACCGCGGGATCGGTGTCATCGGCAGGTAGGAGAAGGTCGGCGGGACGGCGGGGTCGCCCTGCACGGCTGGCGGGATCGGGCGGCGGGGCGGGGGTCGGCGAGCGTCCGGCCGGCGACGACCTGCTCGACGGCCCACACGAGGTTGGCGTCCTCGTCGATGCCGATGACGACCTGGTCGAGGACGGGCCCGGCGAGCGGGGTGCGGGCGGTCGCCCAGAGGACGATGGAGCTCGGGTCCGAGGCCGCGGGTGGCGAACAGGCTCCAGTCCCTGCGGCGCGGCGAGCGGCCAGGTGTCGCCGAAGGAGTCGGTCACGGTCACGTCGTCCAGCGTGATGATCTGGCCGGCGCGGGCGGGCAGGGTGAAGGTGAACCAGTCGTCGGAGTGGTTGACGATCAGGTCGATGAGCACGAGGGTCGCGAGCGCGGCCCGGTCGGGCGCGTGCCCGCCGATGGAGACCTGGGCGTCCTCGATCTGCCACCAGCGCGGCAGCGGCGCGCTGGGGTAGCGCAGCCGTCCGGGCGTCGATCCGGACGGCGGTCCGTGGCGGCCGGGCCCAGGGGGGCGGTGGCGTCGGCGTGGTACCAGTCCAGGTCGCCGCCGTCATGCCGGATGATCGTGAGCGTGGTCGACGCCGGCGGGGAGTTCGCGGAGTAGGCGAGCTCGGCGGGATCCCAGAGGTCAGCCGGCTCGTGCGGCGGCGGGCCGGGCTGGCCGAACCAGCTGTCGTCGAGGCCGAGCGTGGTGCGCCGCTGCCACAGCGCGCGGCCGTCCGGGCCGGTGCCGTTGAGGGTCGTAGGGGACGGGCAGGCCGGTGAGCGTGACCGACGCGGGCAGCGTCACGCCGTGCGCTGCGGCCGCGGCGGCGACGGCGCGGCCGAGTGCGTACGCGGCGCCCGGCCGTCCACCAGTCGCCCGGCTCGGACTCGATGATCGCCTGGGCGGGGACCGTCGCCGGGTCAAGGCCGGGCTGCCCGGCGACGGGGCCGATCGGCGTGGCCCGCGACCGGAGCTCGACGCCGACAGGTGAGGACGCGTCCTCGCCCTGGTGCTCGCCCATCTGCCATTGGCGGCCGAGCATCCAGGCCGGGTCGGCGAGCTCGGCGGCCCAGCCCCGGGCCAGGTCGCGCTGGTACGGGTCGGGCTCGAGCCGCAGCAGCACGTCGAAGATCATCTGCGAGCCTCCAGCGGGGTGGCGACCGCGCCGGTGGCCGGCAGCAGGCAGGTCGGCGCGAGGCCCCAGAACTGCTCGTCCAGGTCGACCGGGCGGGCCATCCGGGCGTGCGCGAGTTCGCGGGTCTCGGCGAGGATCTGCGCCAGCGTGGCGTGGTCGAGCTGCGCGGCCGTCGACGGGCGGCACCGCGAGCAGGATCGCTTGCTGGGCGCGGGCCTGCCGGGGCGTTGAAGCCGAACGCGGCGCCGGTGCCTGGTCGGCGTGCCGGTACGACCTCCTCGAACCGGTCCAGGGCGGCGACCGCGACAAGGGCGACGGGGCGGAGAGGTCCAGTGCCGCGTCGGCGTAAACGGCGACCAGCGGGCGCGGGTCCTGCGGGTCGGTCTGCCACGGGTCGCCGGGCGGTTGGCCCGCCGGTGAACTGCTCGCCGGTGAACTGCTGGGCCTCCAGCCGGGCCAGCGAGGGCGGACCGCCGCGACCACGGTCAGCCACTGCTCGTCGAGGCCGGCGGCGGGCTGCAGGGACGGGATGTCTGCGCCGGTGTGCGGCGGTGAGGCCGACCTGGCCGGTCGGGCTGACGAGCGCTGCCGCGGCGTCGAGGAAGGCCGCGCGGGACAGCTGGGCGGCGGCCCCGTCCGGTGCGGCCGCGAGCCGGGCCTCGCAGCTGTGGCAGCGCGCGCCGGGCCGCGGCCGCGAGCCGCTCGGCCCGGCCGGGCCGGGGCGTCGGGGGCGATGCCCCACGCCGCGCACGCGCCGAGCAGCCGGCGCAGCGTGGCCGTCGGCGGTGCCCAGGCCGCCGCCGCCGGCTGGTCGACCTGGTCGTCCAGCAGCCGGGAGTGCCGCCGAGCGTGCGGCGGCGTAGCGGGCGACGAGCTCGGCATCGACCGGGTCGCCGGGCGGGCCGGCCGCGCGGGGTCTCCGAGTGCGTGCGGGGTCCGCCGGGTTCGTCCGATCAGCCCGGCGAGCTCCGCGGCCCGCTCGTACCGGTCGGCGGCGCTGCCGCCGGTCACCGGTCCCGGCGAGCCGGGCCGTCCGCCAGCCGCTGCAGCTTCGACCGGGTGAGGGTCAGTGCGTCGGCGGGCGCGAGACCGAGGTCGGCGGCGGACACGGTGACGGCTCCGGGCGGCCCGACGCACATCCCAGTCGGCCGCCGGGCCGGTGCGCGTGGCGAGGAAGCCGTCACCGACGGGTCGAGGGTGGCCGCCGGCGAGAGCTGCGCGGGGTCGGGCGCGCCGAGCGCGAGGCTGCACATGGGGGATCACCAGGCGGCGGAGGTGACGCGCCGACCGTCCCGTGCGTGCGCAGCAGGCTGAGCTCGGGTGGGCCGCTGAGCCCGGCCGCCGCGGCCATCACCTCGCCGGCGATGTCGGCGCGTCCTTCGACGAGGTGGTGCACGGCGTCGGCGACGAGCAGGTCGCCGTAGGCGTCCACCGCGGCGCGCAGGTCGGCGACCGCGGACGCCTGGCCGTCGGTGAGCGGCACCGGGAACGGGTCGTGGGCCAGCACCTCGAGACCGTCGCAGACCCGTCGGCCGGCATGCTCGGTGCGCACCGGGAAGTCGTGGCGCAGCTGCGCGATGGCGGCGGGGTCGCTGACGACCCCTTCCACCTCCCGGCCGAGCACCTCGGCCAGGTGCGCTCCGGCCCGGACCTCCGCGGCGATCCGCTCGGCCGCCCGGGCCGAGGCCGAGGTGATGTCGAGCTGCCAGCGCGGCGACGGGTCGCTGAGTGCGCGGTCGCGCAGCACCGCCGCGGCGAGCGCCGTCGACGGGGACGGCGTGGTGAGCAGCCCGGCCGCGGTCGGCCCCGGGTTGCCCAGCGCGGGCGCGTCGACCCAGCCGTACGCGCCGAGCCGGGGCACGCCGCGGCGGGCGCCGCGTCCAGCCGCCGCTGCGGGACGGCGATCAGCCACGGGTCGATGCGGTGGGTGGACGAGTCGATCGTGGCGCGCAGCCGGCGATCCAGTTCGGGAACGGGGAGCCGCGACGGCCCGCAGGCCGGCCGCCACGTCGCGCAGCGCACGGCGGCCGTCGGCTGGCCACGTCGGCAGGCTCGGCCTGGGCGATCAGCGACTGCAACCGGCCCGGCGTCGCCGCGGCGCGGCTGACCGGTCGGGGTCGAAACACGGGCAGGCGGCGCAGGTCGCCGATCGCCAGCTGCAGCGAGCGGATCGCGAGGCGGAGCAGCAGGCTGCCGCCATTTCCGCGAGCACCTGCGAATCGACGCCTGGCAGTCGTGGCGAACGCGGCCGGGTGGTCATCGCGGCGTCGGCCAGCGTTCTCGGCAGCCTCGGTAGGTCGGCCTCGCGCCACCCCGGGCGGCACCATCAGCGGCATCCCGAGCCGCGGGACGCGCCGCGGGCCCCGTACGGCGCAGCGGGCCGAGGCCGAGTTCGCCGGCCAGCGGGTACCTGGCCGTCCAGGCGCGCGTGAAGTCTGGCCAT
>CAVOHC010000007.1:0-390298 GCA_963695645.1 uncultured Actinomycetota bacterium
GCGTAGATCCGGGTCGTCGCCAGCGAGGAATGGCCGAGCAGGTCAGCGATCTCGCGCAAGCTGGCCCCGCGGCCGAGCAGTCCGGTGGCCAGCGAATGGCGCAGCAGGTTAGCCTCGCGTACCGGCGCGTCCATGCCCGCCCGCCGCGGCGCGCTGTCCACGGCGTGTCCGACGATGCTGCTGCTGATCGGCGCGCCGAGACGCTGCTGGACCTGCACGAACACCTGACGCGCCGGCGTACTGGGACGGCCGTGCTGCAGGTAGTCCGCCAGCGCCGCCCCCACCTCGCCAGGCAACGGCAGCAGCGCGCCATGACCGGTCTTGCGAGCACGCACCCGCACCGTGGCGTTGCGCCAGTCGAGATCCTCCAGCCGCAGCGCCACGACCTCGCTGGCCCGCAGCCCCAGCCGGGCCAGGAACAAGATGATCGCCATGTCCCGCAGGCCCCGGGGCGACGACGAGGCCAGCGAGGCGGTCAGCTCCGCGAAACGCCCAGGGTCCAGGTGCCGCACAAGCCCGGCCGGTCGATGCGGAATCATCGGGACCGCGTCCGCCAGCCGATCCTCACGCAGCCCTGCCGCGCGCAGGAACCGGAAGAACGAGCGCAGCGACGACGCCGCAAGCTTCCACCGTCCGTGGCTGGTAACAGCCCGCGAGCGAGCCGATAAAGCCGGCCACGTCGCGCGCGTGAATCCGCGCGACCTCAACCGGGCCGCCGGGGCATGCCCTCTGCAGAAACGCCCCGCCGAACCTGCCGTAGTTGCTTCGTGCCCCCGCACATAAGGCATGCGCGCGGCGCAGATGCTCGTCGAAGGCCGCGAGCACTTCCTCCCGCGTCAATCGATCACCAGATACCATCAGCTGCTCCTTGTCTTCCGAGCCGACCGGACACAAGAAACGTCGCGATTATGTGCGGCGACGGCGAGAGCCAGGCAACCTCAAACCCGCCAGTGCAAGACAAGCATGCGTGATCACGCCGCCTGACTGCACATAACCACTAGCTGAGCCGAATGGACGAAATCGACCGCGAGGATGCCTGGACACCTGGCGCCGGGCCAGCACCATCAGACTGCCGAGCAGACGTTACTGGATAGGTTGCCTGTCCGATTGTTATGCCGCAGCGGGGATCCAGGCCGTTCCGGTGGCCGCTTGGGTGAGGGCGTCGAGGATGCCGATGCCGTGCTTCTTGGCGGTGGACAGGTAGGAGCGGATGGCGCAGAAGTTCTCGGCGCCGGCCACGGACCGCATGCACCCGGAGACCTTGATCCGCAGCTTGCCCATCCTGATCTCGCGGTCGGGTAGCGGGAGTGCATTACTGCACTCCCGCCCCCTCAGAACCGGGCTTGCGGGGTTTCCCCGCACCTCGGCTCAAGCAAGTCCCGGAGGGCTCGCGGGCTGGCCAGAGGTGCCGTCCTGCCGGTAGCGGACGTGCCGCTTCCGGCAGTATTCGTGGACAAGGCGCTGTTCCTTCTCATCCGCTGGGCTGCCTGTCCCGGTGATCGCGTGCCTGGTGATCGCTTTCCGGATCGCCGATGCCCATTGCTCCCATTCCTCGGGGCTGCGCGGCTGGCGGTCGGCGTGCAGGAGGAGGTTCCCGCACAGGGGGCAGCGTCCCTGCTGCTGCCTGAGCAGGCGCAGCCGGGTCGCGCCGATGGGCGGGGGCTGGTTCTTCCTGCGGCGGCTGGCCCAGTACCCGGCCAAGGCGGGGTCGTCGGGGGACGCCCGGCCCTTGACCAGGTCGTGCCGGATGATTTTCGTCCACCCGAACCGGGGCAGCCAGGCGCCGGTTTCCCGGTCGCCGAATACCCACTGGTCCTTCCGGCGCGGGTGGAACTGGCCGAAGTACCTGCTCACGATCTGGTGCCTCGACCTGTGGTTGTGGCGGTAGAGCGCCCACTTGTAGAGCAGCTGCCACAGGTACCGGTCCAGTTTGTGGAACGTTTCCGTGGACACCGCGCCCCGATAGTAGGCGGACCACCCCCGCACGATCGGGCTGAGCGTGCGGATGACCGCCGCGGCGTTGGCCCCGCGCAGGGCGCGCACCTCGTCGGCCAGCCTCCTGCGGATGCGCCTGACGGCTCCGGCGCTGGGTTTGATCAGCAGCTTCTGCCCGTAGCGGCGGACGTTGAAGCCCAGGAAGTCGAAGCCCTCGCCGAGGTGGACCACCTGGGTCTTTTCCTCGTTGAATGCCAGCCCCCGGGCCGCCAGCCACGGTTGGAGCCGGGCCTTGACCTGTTCGGCCTGCTCCCGGCTGTCGCACAGGGCGACCGCGTCGTCTGCGTACCTCACCAGCACCGGACTGCCCGGGACCGTCGCCTCGGTTTCCCGGTAGGGATCCCATCGGTAGGCGGTTCCTGCGGCTTCCTCCATCCCGTGGAGCGCGATGTTGAAGATCAACGGGCTGGCCACGCCGCCCTGCGGGGTTCCCTCCTCGGTCGGGGCGAACCGGCCATCCTCGATCACGCCCGCCTTCAGCCATCCGGCGATCCGCTCCCTGGCGGGGAAGGTGCCGATCTGGCGGAGGATGTGGTCGTGGCTGGCGTGGTCGAACGCGGCTTTCAGGTCCGCGTCCAGTACCCAGCGACGTCTGGTCCGGCTGCCCGCCACGGTCCAGAAGATGGCCGCGATGGCGTCATGGCAGCCGCGCCCGGGCCGGAATCCGTAGGACTTCGGCTCGAACCGGGCTTCCCACTCGGGTTCCAGCGCGTTCACCGCCATGGCCTGAAGCGCCCTGTCGGCGATCACGGGAATTCCCAGCGCTCTTCGTTTCGCTGATCCCGGCTTCGGGATGAACACGCGCCTGACCGGCCGGGCCGTCCACAGCCCGGAGCGCTGCTGCGCCCAGTCGGCCAGCCCGGCCTTCTGGGACGCCAGCAGCGCCACCTTGCCGTCGATGCCCGGGGTCCTGCGCCCGGCGTTGACCTCCGTGACCCGCCGCACGCTTATCACGGCGTTCGCGCGGGACCGGAGCATAGCTTGGAATTGCTGGGACCGTCTTCAGGTCCCCTGCCTGCGATGCCGCGAAGATACGCTGCCGCAGCCGCCGTACGTCCCTCTCGGCCTGGTCCCAGTCAGTGGCGTACCAGTCCCGGGCGTCCTTCGGTCCGTTCACCACGGTGCCGGTGCCCGCATCAGCGGTCACGGCGGTCATGGCGTCCAACTTGCCCTCCGGTTCCGGTGCTTGCCGTCATCGTTTCCCGCAGACTCACCTGACCCGCGTGGGCACCCTTTCGGGTCCGGGCACCAGGCCCGGTATCCGGCCGGTTATCCGGGACGGCCAGCGGAGGAGCCAGCCATCGCTGTCCCGGTTTCCCGCGGCCTTTCGGCCTGCCGTCATTGGCTTCCCGGGTCATCCTGTCCCGCCGGGGAGTTGAGCCTTCCTCACGGTCAGCCGACCAGGCCGCAGCCTGGACCCCGACGGGGTTTCCACGTTCCGCACGCGTAAGACGCGACCGGGTTGGGTGCCCTCTCGGCCCCGGGGCGGCGGTGCTCACCCGGCCAGCGCCGAATCCCTGGCCGGCACCTGCCGCTTCTCAGCGGCCAGCCCTGCACCCCTGTTCTGCATCCCATCGCAGGGGGTCAACGTAACGAGGCATCATCGAGGGTTCACTCACGTTCACCCGTCCGGTCTTCCCCTCGCCTGTGGCCCCCGGATGGAACGGGGGCTCTTGGGCTTTTCCCCGGAGCTCCGCACCCCGCCGTTGCCAGCGACGCACGTCCGGGCGGGGACGGGCCTTGAGCACGGGCCCGGGGCTACCCTGCCGCCATCATCAGACGGCCCTCCTTCCTGATAGCCCACTCCTCACGTGCGACCTCGTGTCGCACCTCGGCCGCGTTGTTATCGAACGGCGCCCGGGGGTCAGCGGTGAACCGCAGGTAATCGTCCTCGCGCTCACTGAGCCGGCGGGCCAGGGCGTGGTGCTTACGCATGAGTGGCCCGGCGCGGGCGGCGGTCTGTGACTTGCCGATCAGGACGGCGGAGCGGAACTTGTGCCGGGCGGCGGCCATGCGGCCGGGGCCGGTTCCGTTCAGGGTGCCATCAACCGCGAGCGCGGCGCCGGCCAGGTCCTTCATCTGGCGCAGCGCGTCAGCGGCCTGCGCGGCCCAGCACCATTGCCCGGGCGGGGATGCGTCGGTGACAGCCTGAAGCTCCCGCAGTGCGTGGGCGTTGCACAAGGAGTGCCCGGCCACGCCAGCGTAGGTGTCGTACGGTGCCCACGCGTCATGGACGGCTATGCCGGAGAACTCAGGGAGCACCCCGGCTGCGTCCATGCCTTGCGTGCCCCGCTTAGGGTGCACGGTGATCAGCGCGTAGCTCCCGGCCGATGCGGAGTGGACCCAGGCGAGCTTGCCGGCGACCCGGAACCCGGTCTCATCGAAATGCGCCACCTCAGCGCCGGCGACCGCCGAGCGGATCGCCTCCAGCGCCGGATCCAGCGCGGCGGCGATCCGGGTGACCATCCCGCTCACCGCGCCCGGGGAGACCGGGACGCCGAACAGCTCGGCCATCGCCTGGCAGGTCCGGTTCCGGGACAGGAACTGCCCGTGCCACAGGTATGCGCCCATCGCCGACAGGCGCGGCCCGTACTGGACCGGCGCGGCGGCCCCCGCCGGCGCCGCCGCGGCGGTGACCATCCCGCAGCCGCACCGCCAGGAGATCAGCCGGTGCTCGGTGACCAGCGCCCGGATATCAGGCGGCAAGTCGATCACCTGCCGCCGCTCGACCCCGGCCAGCGGCCCGCCCGCCAGGTCGTTGCCGCAGCCCGCGCACCGGCCCGGCTCATGCGGAACAACCTCATCTGGGAGGCCGGTCATCTCCAGCGTCGCGCCCGGCTGGCCCTTCGGCCGGCCCGGCTTGCGCCCGGACTTGCCCCGCAGTGACCGCGGGGCGGCCGGCCAGGCCCATCGGAGGACGGCGGCTTGGAGGAGTTCCGGGAGCTCGCCCCGAGCCTGGCCCGCAACTCGGCCACCTCAGCCCGCAGCACCTCAAGCTGCTCCCGCATCACCAGCACCTCGGTGTCTTTGGCCTCGATCACCTGCCGCAGCCGCGCATTGGCCACGCGCAGGGCAGCGACCTCATCGGGGGCAGACGGCACATCGGGCACAAACCATCAATGATCATCGTCGGCGGAACGTAATCAACACGACTACGCCGGGCCAGCTCCCCAGGATCCACCGCAGCGCCTCACCCCACATTCCGGCGCTGCAACCTAGTACTCGCCATTCATTGTGAACACAGAACGTCACTCCGAATGGACATGGCGGGCATCTGATGATGCCTGACCGATATCCCCGACGACAACGATGACGCGGTGCTGTTCATCGTGACGGGTCAGCCCGCCTGGACCGCGCTGCGGGATGCTGGGAGCGGCGGCTCCGGAGGCCGCTACTTGTGACGGAGCGCCGGCCGTGGGGAGTGCCCTCGAAGCTCAGGTGTTGCGCGTTGCGGGATGATGGCCTGCTGGTGGAGTGCGCGCCAGCTGCAGTAGCTCGTCGACGGACCAGTGGTCGCTGGCGTGCCGGCCGTTTCTGGCGGCCCGTACTCGTCCGCCCGGCTCGATGAGGAAGTCCGCGGGCAGGCCGAGGGCAGTATCCCCGTGCCGGGGGGCAGGCGATCCGTCGGCGCGGATACCCCGCAGGATGATGGGGTAGACCCGCGGATTCAGCGGTGAGGTCCAGGCCTTCGGGTGCAGCACCGCCCGCGGTGAGGCGGTCACGCCGAATTCGTCGTATAGCTTTCTGCAGGGGTCGGCGACCGCGGCGAACGGAAGCTGGCCCTGGTAGGGCAGCATGTCCTCGGCGGTGGAGTGAAACATTACGATCTCCTGGATCCCCGCGGCGGCGATCTCATCGTGGCGGCGGGCCATCGACTGCAGATGCAGGTTGCAGATGGGACAGCCGGCATAGCGCCGGAACTGCAGGTGGGTGAGGATGCCGGGAGCCGGCAGGACGATGCGCGCCGACCGGATCGTTGTCAGTTCGCGGGCAGTAATGGTGTCGCCCGGCGCGATGCGGGCTGCGCTGCCGGGGCTGCCGGAGGTGCGCTTCCTGGTCATTTTTTCCTGCCTTCGCCGGGGGCCTTTGCATCCTGAGAGCACCTGGCGGGCTGGAGTGTGACATCGGGGGCCCTGCCGATGTCACACTCCAGGGCTCGCGTTGCTCTCTGCCCTGGAAGCCGCGCCTGCGGCCGGAGGGAGGAATGCGCGATGCCCGGTATCCCAGCCGGCAGCCCGCCTGGAGAACCGGGGGGAAACCCGGCGCAGACGGCGACGCGGGTCTTCGTCGATCACCGCGAGCTGCTGTTCTCGATCGTCTTCAACATGCTGGGCAGCGTCGCCGACACCGAAGACGTGCTGCAGGAGACCTGGCTGGCGTGGGCAGCCCGGACGCAGGCGGCCTCCGGCGAGCAGATCACCAGCCCGCGCGCCTACCTGGTGCGGATCGCGGTCAACCGCGCGCTGGCCCGTCAGGCGAGCATCAGCCGCCGCCGGGAGGACTACACCGGCCCCTGGCTACCCGAGCCGCTGATCACCGAGGACCAGGCGGGCGACAGCGCCGAGACAGTAGTGCGGGCCGAATCAGTGTCCATAGCGCTGCTGGTGGTGCTGGAAACCCTCACCCCACTGGAACGCGCGGTGTTCGTGCTGCATGAAGTGTTCGGCTACGCACACACCGAGATCGCCGGCATCCCGGACCGCAGCCCGACGGCGATCCGCCAGCTCGCCCACCGCGCACGCGAGCACGTGCACGCCCGGCGTCCCCGCTACCGGACCGATCCGCAGGTCCGCCAGCGGGTCACCGAACGGTTCCTCGCCGCCGTCATGGGCGGTGACCTCCATGCCCTCATGCAGGCCCTGGCGCCCGACGTGACCGTGTGGGCCGATGGCGGCGGCAAGGCACGGGCGGCGGGCACCCATCCGGTACACGGCCGGGACAAGGTCGCCCGCCTCATCATCGGCGACGCCTTCCGGCACCCCATCCCCGACCTCAGCATCCGCTACCGCCGCGTCAACGGCGAACCCGCAGCACTGCTGCTGTCAGGCACCACCCCCTACATGCTCCTATCCCTCGACTTCATCCCCGACGGCGACCAGGTACGCGGCATATACGTCGTCACCAACCCCGACAAGCTGTCCCGCCTCGGCTGAGCGCCGAAGATGCAGACGCGCTACCGATCACCGCCCCTAGAGGAAGCGCTAGCCGGCAGGGGCTTCTGCGTCGCCGGCATGCCACAGCCGAGCGTTCCCCCGCGAGACGCGGAACGTTGCCGAACGGTCCCGATGGTCACTATGTTCACGGAGCTGTCGCCGCCGACGCAAGGATTCCGGTCCCCGTCCTGTTGAAGATGAATGACGCGCATGTTCACAGTGGGTGACGCAACACCTATCCAGTTACGAGCAGACAACGTACGACCAGGCAGAAGACCGAAAAGATCACTCAGGGATGATCCCAGCCCACAACACTGGCCAGGACCCTGCCAGGCGAGATCGAGTAATCGAGCCCCACAGATCGGCGAGACCGTCCGCCGCGCGCCACAGCGAAACAGATGCTGATGGCCGTCACGCAGTCGGCGATGCACGACTGGCTCGATCATCTGTTCGCGGTGAGCCGGCCGCGACCGAGCCCAGCCGGCTGAGTGGCCAGTGCCCAGGTGTTCTCATTGGAAGGGAGCCTCGCATCCCAGCGGTCCTGCCTGCGGGTTGGCGGTTCTCCAGCCTTGCGGCGGCCTGTACGTGGCTGTCCGTGCGATCGGTGACGCGGGAGCCCGGGCGCACGTACATATAGCGGAAAGCGCGCCTTACGCAAGCGCCACCTAGCGTCGTTTGCGCAGGTCAGATGCCATATGGAGGTGCAGGTAGGAGCGGTCTGAGCCACCTCTACCAGGAAGGCGGCCCCCGGATAAGGCCGCCTTCGAGTGCTGCGGCAGCGTCAGCTCTTGAGTGCTTCCTGCAGCTCGCTGGTGATTTCGTCGGTCGTCGCCTCCACGGTGCGCTTCACGACTCTGGCGGCCTTGGTCAGCGCCTTGTCCAGCCCTTTTTCGATGGTTGGCTCGCCGACCGCGATGAGCCCGGCCTGGTTGGCGGTGAGCTGCTCCGCCGCCTCGTGGAGCTCCTTGCGCGGCAGAGCCCCGCCCCCGAACCACTCCGGGATGACACGGATGTGCGGGCGATCCATCCGCTTGAGAACGTGGGGCTTGCCGTCCTTCTTGTCGATCACGGCCGCGTCGTACTGGCCGATCATCTCGTCCTTGTGCGCCTGCTCGATGGCGTCCAGGTCCGCCAGCGCGGCTTCGACAGTCTCGTACGCTGCGGCGTAGACGAGCAGCGGTTTCTTCTCAGCCATGGCATCTCCCCGGGCGGGTTATCTGATGGACAGGTCCAACGGTAGTCTGCCGTCACGAGCATCCGCCAGTACGAGAGCCGTGGCCTGGTGCAATGGGCGCTGTGCGCTGACCAGTCGTATCGGCAGGTCAGCTGGCGTGACCAGCCTGGGACAGGTGAACGCGAGGAAGACCCCGACCGAGCGGTAGCAGGGATTCGGTGTTGCCGCGGAATTCGATGTAGATGGCAGCTGGGGTGACCGAGAGCAGCAATTGCCGTTGCGGAAGGTGAGGCGGTCCCCGATGCGCAGGAATGAGCGCGGCGCCTGCCGGTCGCGGGCCATCAGGAACAGCACCCGCGGGAAGTCGTTGTACGAGGTGTTGGCCGCCAGCAGCAGCACCGCCGCGGTAGCGGCCTGGATGTACACGTACACCGGGCCGTCGCCGAAGCTGAGGTGGGCTAGCTGGGACAGCATGGTCTGGCTGGCCACGGGCACGATCCCGGCGAGCCGGGTGATCACCAGGACGCCGGCGAATCGCGATGAGCAGCCCGATCATCCAGCTCAGCGTGATCCGGCGTTGCGCCACTCCACCGGCTTGAACGCCGGCACGGCGTTCGAGATGGCCTCGATGCCGGTTATGGCCGTGGAGCCGGCCGCGAACGCGCGCAGCACCAGCAGCACGGTAACGGCCTGCACGATGGCCAGGTGGCGAACCGGGACGGGGTGGAACCCAGGGCCTGCGGCGTGCACCAGCCCCGCGACCACCAGGGCGGCGATCGCCCCGATGAAGGCGTACGTCGGTACGGCGAACATGGCCCCCGCCTGACGTACCCCTCGCAGGTTCCCGGCCAGCGGGATCGCGATCACGCCAACGCCGATCCATACGGTCGCTGGCTGCATCGACGGGTACGCAGAGGTGATGGCCGCCACGCCGGAGGCGATCGAGACTGCGACGGTCATGATGTAGTCGATTAGCAGGCCCGCGGCGGCCATCAGGCCGGGTTCCTCGCTCGCGACGATGTAGGACCCTCCGCCTTGCGGGTAGGCCCGGATCGTCTGCCTGTAGGAGACCCCTACCGCCAGCATCAGGAACACGATCGCCGCGCCGGCGGGCAGCGAGTACGAACAAGCCGGGCAGGCCGGCCAGGACCAGGACGGCCAGCATCGCCTGGGGCCCGTAGGCGACCGAGGACAGCGCGTCCGCCGACAGCACGGGTAGCGCCACGAGCTTGCGCATCCGCTCCACCGCGATCGCGCTGGCGTTCTGGCACGGACGCGGCACGCCGCCTGGATGCGAACTACCGGCGCGAGCGGCGACGGGTCTGACCTCGGCAGCTCAGTTCCCCAGTGTCGACGACGGATAGCTGGGCTGCTAGCCACCAGCGATCGCTCGTCGCCGTATCACCCGCGCGGCAGTCCCGTAGATCAGTGATCCGATGGCGGCGCCGAGCACCAGGTTGACCACCGCGGTGGCCACCTTCTGGGACAGCGGGGCCGTGGTGCTGAACGGGTATACAACCGCGATCACTGTCGCCAGTCCGACGATCCAGGTGAAGAACATCTGCGGCCGCGGCGTGGCGATCAGGAGCAGGTGCATGATCGCCGTCGCGACCAGCGCGGCGGCGGCCGCGATCGCATACCCCGCAGTGGACGCATCGCCCCACGCGCCGTCCTGGCGTGGCGCCAGGATGGGGATGTTGAACAGCCACCGGCATACCAGGATGCCGGCCAGCGCTATCAGCGCCGCGACGACCGCCGTCGCCGCGCCGCCAGACCACAGCTGCCTCGCATCTACCCTGCGGTCCGAGGAGCTTCTGCGCTCCGAGGGTGGTTCCTCTTGCCTGGACATGACTCAGGCCGCCTTCTTTTCCGGCTTTCCCGGCCTGACGGAGTGCAGGGTCTTCCCGGTGCGGCGCAGCTCGATGCCCTGCACCAGCATCCAGATCCCGAAGATCAGGTTGAACAGGCCGAACAGCAGCGCGAGGGTGATCGCGCCGATGCCGGGCCGGGCGCATAGCACCACGCCGAACGCGATGGTGACCAGCCCGCCCAGGATGAGCATCGCCCGGGTCCCGGCCGGCTCGCCGGACTGCAAGGCGGCGAAGAACTCCACCAGGCCGGCGATGACCGCCCATGCGCCCACGATCAGCACCAGCACCAGCGCGGTGGGCCCCGGCCAGGCCAGCGCGACCACCCCGGCGGCCAGGTCGGCCAGGCCGAGCAGCAGGTGCCCGAGGACTGGCCCGGTGTTGCGGCTGCTGAACGCCCGCGCGGCGTGTATGCCGGCGGCGATGAACGCGTACACGGCGAACACGATGACCAGCGCCAGCACCGTGACCCCAGGCCAGGCCAGCGCGATGATCCCGACCACCGCGGCCAGGATGCCGCGCGCGATCAGGGACGTGCTGAGTGACTTGAACATGACTGTTGCTTTCGCTTGCGTCGCTGCCCGGGCGCCCGGGGTGCCTCACCCCGCCGGGCCAGCTCTTGACACGACGACCATCATAACTGATGATTAATTACAAGAATGATTGAGAAATTCAGCAATCTGGTGTGAGGGACCGATCATGACGACACATCCCGTCGGCACGCGCCGGCAGGCGTCCTTGCCCGGAGGTGTCACCGCCTATGCCGGTCAGCCGGTGACCTGGAATTCGTCGCGCACGTCGATGACCCGCCGATCACAGAAGGATCCGGGAGTAAAGTTCACCAAGAGCGGCTCAAGATGCAGTTTCCCGCAGGTCCCGGCGGGACCTGGCATGGTGGCCCGGTGAGCTGTGAGCAGCCGCCGCGAGGCCGGCTAGCGCGCCTGTTCGAGGCCGCCGACCGGCGCCACGTCCCGCTGCCGACCATCCTGGTCACGGTCGGGGTGGTCGTCGCTACCTACCTGGCCGGCAAGGTGATGTACCTGCTGCGGGACATCGTGCTGCTGATGCTCGTGGCGGGGTTCGTCGCGATGCTGCTCAACCCGGTCGTGGCTAAAGCGCAGCGGCGGGTCCCGCGCCGGGGCCTCGCGGTGATGATCGTCACGCTCTGGGCCGCGCTGGTCTTCATCGGCCTGGCCGCGGCGTTCGGCGTGCCGCTGGTGAACGGGATCACCCGCCTGGCGGACCGGCTGCCCGGCTATATCGCCAGCGCGCAGCACGGCAGGGGCTGGATCGGCCACCTTGTGGCCAAGTACCACGTCCAGAGCTGGGTGCAGCGGAACACGCCCAAGCTGGTCGGCTACGCCCAGTCGCTCAGCAAGCGGCCCTAACCCTCGGCAAGGGCGCGCTCTCCCTGATCATCGAGCTGTTCACGATCTTCGTCCTGGTCCTGCTCCTGCTGCTCGAGGGCCCGAAGATGTGGCGCTGGACGCTCGGCCAGATGGCCCCGGGCCGCAAGGCCACGGTTACCCGGATAGCGGCCGACGTCAGCCAGAAGGTCACCGGGTACATGTTCGGCGACCTGCTGACCTCGCTCATCGCCGGGATCGTGGTGTTCGTGACGCTGCTGATCCTCGGCGTGCCGTTCCCGTTGCTGTGGGGGCTGTGGGTGGCCCTGGTGGACTTCCTGCCGATGATCGGCGGGGCCCTGGCCGGCATCCCCACCGTCCTGTTCGCTTTCATCGCCGGGGGCCTCACCGCGGGCATCGCCACCGCGGTCGTCTTCGCCGTCTACACCCAGATCGAGAACCACGTCCTGAACCCGGTGGTCATGAGCAAGACGGTGCGGATCAACCCGCTGCTCGTATTCATCGCGGTGCTGGTCGGCGCCTCGATCGGCAGCCTGATCGGCGGCATATTCGGCGGTTTCGTCGCGGCGCTGCTGGCCATCCCGACAGCCGGGGCACTGCAGGTGCTGGTCAACGAGGTCTGGCAGGCCACCGCCCCGGACCAGCCCAAGGAATCCCCGACGCCAGAGGCTGAGCAAGCGGACGTATTCCGGCGGAAAGGCGGGATCCGGTGACAACCAACTATGTACGCGTTACCGGGCTGGCTGGCCTGTTCGCCGCGGCCAGGGAGCTGTCGGTCAGGACGATGATTTTCGACGTGGAACCGCTGGTCGCGCCCTGGCACGGCAGCCAGGAATCACTTGACCAGGGCGTAGCGCGCATCCTCGGCGACGCCAGTACGGTCCCGTCGGTGCGCGTGGTCGTCTTCGCGACCAACTCGGCTCGCCGCCCGTCCGCCGTCCCGGCCTGCGACGGCCTTCAGGTCAGGTACCTGGCATCCGCCGGGAAGCCGCTGCGGACCGCGCCGTACCACGACCTTCCCCGGCCGGGCGCCGTGGCAGGTGATCAGCTCCCCACCGACGGGATACTCGCCTATCGGCTAGGGTTTACGTTCCTGTACTACGCGCCGAAGCTGACCGGCGTTCCGTTCGGGCCCGGGCTCATGCATCGCTGGGGCGAGCTGGTGCGCCCGGTGCTGTTCCGGGGGTCGGCCACCGACCGGTGACTACAGTCACGGCGTGGCGGTATCGCGCGGCGTCGGACCTGCGCGCCAGCTGGACAGGGCGTCATTGCGGCCCGGGCGGACAAGCCTTGCCGTCCGGGCTGGTTCGCGCTATTCCGGCTGGCCGGTAGGCGGAGTTGGGAGGCTGCCGGGGCGACGCGAACGCTCACGTAGGCGATCGTCGGTAGTACCGAGAACGAAACTGCCGAATTCACATGAACGCCATAGGCCGTCCATCCGGTCCGGGACCGCTCGCGCTGGAGTGCGTGCTGGCGGCGGCCCGTAACGAGCTGAGCGGGATGCTGGTGCTGCGGGGGAAGCGGGCATCGGCAAGACGGCGCTGCTTGACTGGGGGTCGGGCAGGCCGGCGACATGGTCGGCTTTGCCAAACGGGCCCGGGCCGAGCTGCTCGCTACCGGCGCGCGTGCCCGTAGGCGCGGCGTGGAGACCGAGCACTGCTCATCCCTACAAGCGGGTTGCCTGAGTCGCCGGACCCCGGGCCGTTGAAGGCCAGGAGTGGGCCTGCCGCGAGCGCAGCCCCAGCACCGCGATGAGGATGTGCGTCAGCCAGTTGCCACTTCCCCGTCGCCCGGGGGATGGCCCGTATCTGCTGTCATCTAGCATCTGGCTAGTCAACCCACCGGCCCTTCCGGCGGGGAAGCCGACGCAGGCTCTCGCGACACAGGCCCGGGCTATGCGGTGGAGCCGGCCTCGCCCGCCGCGGCGCGCCGGGGGGCCGGCCGCCCGTAGCGGTGGCGGAACAGCAGGTAGGCCGGCGGCCCGGCGATGAGGGGGAGCCAGTAGGAGGCGATCCGGTAGGCCAGGATGGCCAGGACGGCGTAGCCGGCGCGGACGCCGGCCAGGATCAGCAGGCCGCTGAGGCTGGCCTCCACGATGCCCAGCCCGCCCGGGGTGAGCGGGAACAGCGCGACGATGCCGGCGGCGGAGTAGGCCAGCAGCACCAGAGAGGGCTGGGGGCTGGCTCCGGTGGCGCGCAGGGCGGCCAGCAGGCAGCCGTAGTCGAAGCCGAGGCGGCCGGCGGTCAGCACGGCAGCCTGCCGCCAGTTCTTGCCCAGCACCGTCCTGATCGTGTCGCGTTCGGCCAGCAGCCGCTGATCCAGGCCGGTCACCGGCGGCCGGTGCCGGCGGGTGATCCGGTTCCACAGGCTCTGCGCCACGCGCCCGAGTGTCGCCAGCGGCCAGTCAGCGCGCAGCACGATCACGCCGAAGATGGCATACAGGACGAACGCGGCGATCCCGAGCAGGGCGGTATGGACGAGCCCCCGGCTGACCGGCACCCCGGCCAGTATGGCGGGCAGCGCAAAGATGGGCAGCGCCAGCAGGCCGCCGACCTCGAGCAGCGAGAACGCGGTAAGGCCGCCGACGGCGGTGTCGGTGTCGAACCCCGCGGTGGTGAGCATCCTGAACTGAACGGCGGCGCCCGCTGCGCTGCCGCCGGGCAGGCTGTTGGTGACCGCGTTGCCGGTGAGCCCGGCGGTGACGACACTGAACCATTCCTTGGTGCGCAGCGCCAGCCGCTGCAAGGCGAAGTTGCAGGTGAACGAGACCAGCTCGGCAGCCAGGCAGACCGTGAACCAGACCGGGCTCAGTGTCGACAGCCGCGGCCAGGCGCCCAGCACCGCGATGAGCTTGGGCAGCACCAGGTAGATGGCCGCGCCGGCCACCGCGACGGCCAGGGCCCGCTTGGCGACGGTCTTCCAGGTCAGCGGGCGCGCCTGCGCGGCGTCGATCGCGGCGGCCTTCGCCGCGACCGGAGCGGACTGCATGCTGAATCACTCCCTCCGGCACGGCACTGGTCGCGGTGCTGCAGGATTACAGCGGCAAGCCTTTGAGCTAGCAACCGATCCGATCCGGCGCTATACGGGGATGGCGCTGAACGCCGGAGAGGTCAATTATGACGAGCGCGGAACAACCAGCAAAAACCATGATTCTCTTGCCGGCACCTTTGATCGGTGCTTAACCTGCAGTGCGAAGCGCTGGCTGGTCACTGCCCGGCCGCGCCATCACGCGGGTGGGTAGCCCGGGAGGTGGAGGAGCGCTGATGGCGAGGCGCCCGGGTGGCGCGGGGAGATCCGGACCCGCAGCGCCGCCGGCCGGATAGCGAACCGCAGCGGCGGGCTGAGGTCCACCGCCTCGCCGTCAACCCCGGCGTGCACGGGTGCCGGGGCATTCACCTCCAGGCGCGGTGCGCTCCAGGCTCGCCCTGGAGAGTGCGGGCTGTCGCCCGGTGCGTCGAGGACGACGATGCCGAGCTGGCCGCTGTCCATCGCCGGGCGGGTGCCTCCGATCAGCGGGCGATCGAGCGCGTAGGGGTTGTTCGACACGAGCACGACGGCGAGATGATGGTGCTCGCGCCCCTGGTCGTCGGCCAGGCACAGCGCCGGCGCCTCCGCGCTCGGTCCCATCACCTCAGCCGCGATCTCCAGGAGCGTCTGCGCCTTGGCGTCGCGATAGGCCGGGCTGCGGACCGCCTGGCCGTAGATGCCAAGCGAGACGTTGTTGAGAAACAAGCGGCCGTTGACCTCTGCCGTGTCGATCTGGCGCTCGACCCCGCCGGTGAACGCGTCTAGAGCGCCGGCCAGGTCGTGCCGGTCCACGCCCACGTCGAGCGCGAAGTGGTTGCGCGTCCCGGCCGGGACGCACACAAACGGGATCCCGTGCGCGGCCGCCGCCGCGGCTACGACCGCCAGCGACCCGTCGCCGCCGGCCATCCCGAGCGTGTCCGCGCCGGCCGTCACGGCCTCGCGGGCCAGCACGGCCAGGTCCTGGCCCGGGGCGAGGACGACGGCCTCGATCCCCTTTGCGCGCGCCCTCTCGGCCACCCCGGCGCGTGCGGCCTTGCCGTCACCCGACCTCGGGTTGACGAACAGCACCGGCCGGCGCGGCGGATCGGCGGGCCGCCAGCCATAACGTGATAGCTGTGGCCTGGACGGGTTCATCGCGGGCGTGGGGAGCATGGACGAATCACGACGCTAGTTCGGGTGCAGGCCAAGATATGTCTCCGCGCCTGGTATCCCTCGGGCCTGCGCTCCCCGCGGCGACCCGGGGTTGCTGACCGGACGCGGCCGACAGCATCGTGGCGGCTGTTACCACGTGCCTGTGTCCGGGAGGGGGAGGGCGGCGAGGCGGGCGGCTTCGGGTGCGGGGACGCCGAGCATGCGCAGATCGGCCTCGGCGAGCTGGTCGACGGTGGTCTCCGTGACGCGTTCCGGGTGCCGCTGGCGCATCTTGAAAAGCCCGAGCATGCCGCCGGCCGCGGCGCTGAGCGCGATCTCGGCATCGGAAACAGTGAAGCAGCCCGCGGCCTTCCCAGCGTCGATATCGCGCAGGGCACGCGGCGCCAGGCCGATGGGGATGTCCAGGACATCCAGGCCGGCGCCAGCGAGGAACCCGGCGATCTCCGGGTGGGTCCAGCCCAGCCGCCCGGTGATCCGCGTGCCCACGGCGAACAGCTCCGCCGGGTCGGTGATGCCGGCGCTGGCGCGGTCGATCAGCTGCCCCCAGCGTTCCAGCACCTCTTCGGAGGCGGTCTGGAACAGCTGCTCCTTGCTGTCGAAGTGGTTGTAGAACGACCCGAAGCCGATGTCGGCCTCCTCGGTGATCTCCTGGATGCTCGCCCGGTCCCCGCGGCCCTCGGCGATCAGCCGCACCGCGGCGTCGATGAGGGCCTGCCGGGTCCGCGCCTTACGCCGGTCCAGCCGCGACACCCTCGGCGCGCCGACTGCCGATGCCGCCTCTGCCATCACTGCTCCTCCCGCCGTTCACCTAGCACACTAGCGGCCACGGTTCCCGGCCTAGCCAGTCCGCAGCCGCCGCTGCCGAGCGGTGCTCAGCATCCATCCAGATGATACCTGTAATCAATGCTGATAACTTATGACAGTTTTGAACTTACCAGATACGAGGCCGATACGCATCTCCGCTTCCGGGTCCTGTGTCTCCGGCGTGGCGAGGGAAGGATCCCGCGGGCTACGCAATGGAGCGCTCTAGTCTCAGCGGCCGTGCCGAACAGCAGCGTCATCGCGGTCTGCAGCATCATCGCGGCGAAGCCGCCGGCGAAGTAGAAGCCGAGGTATCCGCGGCCGGGGTGCCGAAGCTCTGCGCGTACCCCTGGTTCTCTAGCTCGATCACCCACACGTGCCGGACCGCCCTCGGGCCGCCAGGTGCCGCGGAGCCGTACCCGGCCACCGTGCCGGTCCCGGCGCTCTGGCGGCCGGCCGTGCTCGTGCACGCGGCGAGGATCAGCGGGAGTACTGCGGCGGCGAACAGCCACCGCCGGCTCTTCACCGTCAGCACGCCTGCCTCCCACTGAGTGACAGTGAACCACGCTGGTGGCGGGCTCGCCCTAGGCCGAGGTCTTTTCCCGCGCGGCGGGGTCCAGCGTCTCGCCGGCGCGGCGCAGCTCGATGCCCTGGACGAGCATCCAGATCCCGAAGATCAGGCTGAACAGGCCGAACAGCAGCGCGAGGGTGACCGCGCCGAGGCCGGGGCGGGCGCACAGCACCACGCCGAACGCGACCGTGATCAGCCCGCCCAGGATGAACAGCGCCCGGGTCCCGGCGGCCTCGCCGTGACCGAAGGCGGCGGCGATCTCCACCAGGCCGGCGACGATCGCCCAGACGCCCATGATCAGCACCAGGACCAGCGCGGTGGGCCCCGGCCAGGCCAGCGCGACGACCCCGGCGGTCAGGTCGACCAGCCCGAGCAGCAGGTGCCCGAACACCGGCCCGGCCTTGCGGCTGCTGAACGCCCGCGCGGCCTGCAGGCCGGCGGCCATGAACGCGTATACGGCGAACAAGATGACCAGCGCCAGGACCGTGACCGAGGGCCAGGCCAGCGCGATGATCCCGACGATCACGGCCAGGATGCCGCGCACGATCAGGGACGTGCTCAGTGACTTGAGCATGACAGTTCCTTTCGCTTCGCTGCCCTGGTCACCCGGGGTACTTGACTCCGCCAGGCCAGCTCTTGACGAGATGGTAATCATAATTGATGGTAGATTACAAGACTGATCGTAAAATTCAGTATCGAGAGTGAAGGAGCCGATCATGACGCCGCAGCCGAGCCCGGCCCACGAGGAAACTGGCGGGTGGCACGGCTCACTGGCTAGGCATCCCCGGACCGCTGGCCGAGGTCAACGCCCACCACCTTGACTGGCACCAGGTCGCCCGGCTGGTGCAGCTCGGCTGCTGACGCTGTTCAACGCGGTCATGAACCTGCGGCAGGAGGGCCAGGTGGGCGGACCAGGCTCACGGGCTCGACATCGCCCGGACCATGGGCATGGTCACGTTCGCGCTGCTCACCTTGTTCTTCTCGATCGAGTCCAAAGACGAACGGGACTCGGCGTTCTCCCTCGACACCCGACCAGCGGGTCCTTCGTCCTGCTAAGCCTGTCCACCGTCCTGAGCATCTTCCACACCGTGATGAAGACCATCACGCTCGACGTCGTGCAGTGGCTGATCTGCACCGCCGTGGCCCTGTCGGTCGTCGCCGCCGCCGAGATCCGCCAAGCGGTCCTGCGGCGGCGGACGGCCGCGACGGCTGTCCAGTCCGCCGGCGCCCGCTCGACCGGAGCCACCACCACCCTCTGAACGCCCGTCGGGCGCCTGACCTGGCCATGGCCGGGCTTCAGCCGCCCGCCTGGGCTTGGACGCGCCCGGAGGCAACCGCGTCGGCCAGTGCCGCGTGGTCGCGTTCGGTCTGATCGGCATAGGTCTCGCCGAATTCGGCCACGGCCTGGTCGAACTTGTCTGACCCGCCAAGGTAGGCAGCGATCGCGATCCGGTCCCCGGTGCGGGCGTGCGCGCGGGCGAGGGTCCAGCCGCACATGCGGCCATAGTCAGTCATCGCGGCGGCGCTCATGCCTTCGATCTCGGCGGAGTACTTCCAGTCGCGCAACTGGCGGAAGTAGTAGTCGGCGGAGCTGCGGCCGGGAGGGGTGGCGCTCTGCCAGCCGAGGAAGATGTCGCCAACGGCCTGCATCAGATGCTGGCCGGCGACGACACGCTCGCCCTGGTTGTGGTATTCGCTCTGGCCCGTGTAGTCGGCCAGCACCGAGCGCTGCGCCTGCTTGGCCTGAAGGAGCAGCGGCTCGAAGCCGTCGTTGGGTTCCATCAGCAGGATCCACGTCTCGGTGCCGACGCTGCCGACGCCGACCACCTTGCGGGCCACGCCTGTCAAGGCGAATCGCTCTACCAGCCGGCGCCGATAGGTCGGCAGAGTCCGCGTGTACCCGGTGAAGAGGCGGCGGAGGAACCAGTAGACAGCGTCAACGTCAAGGTTGCCGGCCAGCTCTTCGAGCGGGACGATCAGCGGCGGGTCGCTGATGATCCGCCGTCGTCCGTCCTTAACGGTCGTCAGTTTCGCCAGCGCGTGCGTGCTGTCCCGCGTACGAGCCTTCGCGATCTGAGCCTTGGTCTGGCGCACCGCCTTCTTGGGCAGGTCAGATTTGAGCCGGGCGAGAGCGTCTTCGACGTCGAAGTGGGCGTACCAGACGTTCAGGATCGACATGGCGGCGAATTCCCGCATCGCGGTGCGGTAAGCCGCCGCGGTCGCTAGAGCAACCCCGCGCCGTTTTTTAGCGGTGAAGCCGCTGCCGCGGCCTGCCACGGCCATGCTCGCCACCAGCCGCTTGACATCCCACTCGAACGGGCCGGGCAGCGTCTCGTCGAAGTCGTTCAGATCGAAGACCAGCCGCCGTTCGGGTGAGGCGAAGGCGCCGAAGTTCGACAGGTGAGCATCACCGCACAACTGCGCCCGTAGCCCTGAGGACCTTGTGCCGGCCAGGTCGGCGGCCATCGGCAGCGCTGCGCCCCGGAAGTACGCGAACGGCGACACCAGCATCCGTCCGTGCCGCACAGGGACCAGCTCCGGTACGCGGGACTCGGCCTGGCGGAGGAGCAGCCCTATCGGGTCCCTGGACGCCGCAGGAGAGCAGTCCCGGTGGGATTCCAGCGGTGCGTGCCGGCGCGCCGCCTTGCCTGCCGCGACGCTGTGCTCACGAGCAGGATGTGCACCGAGGTCGGGTGTCTTGCGCCCGCCCGTCGCGGGTAAGGCAGGCCGTGTCCTTGCCGCCATCTATCGGACATTAGCACCGGGGCTCCGCTGGCGACCGTCAGCCGGTGAGCTCGAGTTCGTCGCGGATGTCGACCACCCCGCGGGCCATCAACGCGGCGCCGACCACCGCGTCGTGTTCGGCCCAGGTGCGGACATGACCGGTCAGCGTGATGACGCCGTCCTTGGTGTCCGCCTTCACGTCGCTGCCGTCGGGGACCACCGCGGAGCGGTCCAGTGCCTCCTGGACGTGCAGGTCGACGTCGATCGGATCGATGGCGTAGCTGATCTCGATGTCGTTGATGACGTTGCGGACACCGGTCACGCCGACTACGGCCGCCTCGGCGGCAGCGCGCTCCGTACCGTAGGCCGTGCCGGACTGGCCGCCCGAACCACCGGCCGGGCGAGGATCTGGCTGAGCGCGGCAGCCAGGACGGCCCGGGGGTCGCTGGCGCCGGCCGGGTGCCGCCAGGCGATGAACCGGTCCGGGCGGACGAGGATCGCGCCGTCGCTGGCGATCTGCCGCTGGCGATGCCAGGCACAGCGCGGGTCGTGGTTGTCGCCGTCGAGGTGGCCGATCCGCACCGCGTCGAGCGGGAGGCCGGTCTCCGCGGCGAGCTGCCTGGCCGCCTGGCACCAGGCCTGGCCGTCCTCGCCGGCGATCAGCAGGAACCGCCCCGGCGCGAGGAGGTCCTTGACCGGGCGGCGGTTGCCGTCCTCGTCCTCGACCCAGGCGTGCGGCAGGGGGGCACCCGGGCGGGTGGACGGCTCATACACGCGGACGTCGTCGGCCGGCACGGGCGGCTCGCTGCCGTCGGGCACGACGGCCGCGGATTGGTAGCAGTAGCCGTATTCGACGTTGAGTTCGCTGAACTCCATCGACTGCGCGCGGATCGCCCGCAGCACGCCCGAGCGGTGCCCGGCGTCCTCCGGCCGGCCGCTCCACATCCGGCGCAGCTGCTCCATGTTCTGCGCTGGCGTGTTCTCATGGGAGACGCCGAGCGCCGCGCCGATCGCCAGATGGTTGACCGCGTTCTCCAGCGAGCGCTGCGCGTTGCGCTGATCGACCGGGCGCCGCTCGGCTTCGTAGGTGTCCAGCAGCGCCGGTGACGCGTGACCGGCGAGCACCAGCGCGACCTTCCAGCATAGGTTCTGCGCGTCGTGGATCGCGCTGGTCAGCCCCAGGCCGCCGGTGGGCGGATGGCGGTGCGCGGCGTCCCCCAGCAGGAACACCCGGCCGGCCCGGAACGCGGAGGCCATCACCGCCTCGACCGGCCAGCGGGTGATCTTGTGGATCTTCATTGGCAGATCCGGGACGCCCAGCGCCTCGCGGGCGTCGGCTTCGACCTGCGCGTCGGACTGGGCCCGGGGATCACCGACGGGGTAATTCAGGTGGATCACCCACTCCTCGGACTGAGGACCCCACCGCTGCGGCCCCATCGGGACCATCACCACCAGGACCCCGGCCTGCGGCGAGAAGATCCAGCGGATCAGCACGTCGGGGTCTTGCGCCCAGGGTGAGAGGTCGGCGGACACGTGCAGCGTCGCGGTCTGCGTCACCACGCCGAGCCCCTCGTACCCGGCGCCGGCCAGGCTGGCCACCCGCCGCCCCCCGTCCGCGCCGAGCAGGTACCGGCAGCGCACGACATAGCGGCGGCCGGAGGCGTTGTCGCCGATCGTGGCCCGCACCCCCTCGCCGTCTTGCCCGAGGCCGGTCAGCTCATGGCCGAACCGGATCCGCCCCGGCGAGAGCTCCTCCGCCCGGGCCTTCAGCAGCGGCTCCAGGCGGATCTGCGGCAGGTTCAGCTGCCGCCACGGGCTCGCCGCCCGCCAGCTCTCATCGGCCCCGCCGGCGCCCCAGCACTCCAGGCGCGCAAGACGGCGCCCATAGTCCGAGGCGGGACCGGTGAAGCCCGCGTAGAACGCCGTGGCCGCCATCTGCTCGGGCGGTGTGCTGCGCTCGGCGATCGCGTCCGCCACGCCCGCGTCGTCCAGCACCTCCATCGCCCGCTGGTTCAGGACATGGGCCTTGGGCAGATCAGAGGTCTGCTGGCGCGCGCTGACCAGCAGATGCTCCACGCCCAGGCGCGCTAGCAGCATCGAGCTCGTCAGGCCCGCGCCGCCGCCGCCCACGATGAGAACCGGGACTTCTTCCTCAGCACCTGCGGTGAAACGCATGGCGCCCCCTCTCTCAAGAACTGGAGTGAAAACTACAATAATAAGTATTGGAGTGTCAACTCCAATACTTGCGTTATCCTGGGCGCATGGCAGTACGAACCGAAGTGACGCCCAACCGCCGGGGCGTGAGGTCCCGCGAACTGGTGCTGGACGCCGCCGAACGGGTCATGGCCGAGCACGGCTTCGACGCCGCGACCCTGGTCCGCGTGGTGCAGGAAGCCGGCATCCCGATGAGCTCCGTTTACCACTACTTCGGGTCCAAGGACGGGATCCTGATCGCCGTCATGGAACGCGGCGCCGAGCGCTTCTTCGCCGATCTGCCCGACCTGACCCGGCGGTCCGGGCGCCCCGCACGGCACCTGGCCAGGGTCGTGTCGGGCGTCGGCGGCACGCTCGAGCGCCACCCGGACTTCCTCCGGCTGCTGATCGTCTTCGCCGCGCAGCCCCCCGCCGCGGGTGGGGGAGAGATACAGGCGGTCGTGCGCCGGGTGCGCGAGCACGCGCTCGATCTGCTGCGGGAGCAGATCGCCAGCGCGTTCGGCGACGATCCAGCGAGCCCGGTCACCGGCCAGCTCGCGTGCTTCGCGCTCGCCGCCATCGACGGCGCTTTCGTGGCCTGCCAGGCCGACCGCGGGGCCACGCTCGAGCTGCTGCTCCAGCCGCTCACGCCCTCGCTCGTGGCGTCCCGCCGGGCCCTGCTCGCCGGAAGCTGAGCAGGCCACCCGGTGTCCGTGGCCGGCCGCCGTGTCAAGCCCCGGGTCGGCCGTGAAACCCCGCTCATTCGGCGGAAAGACTGTTCCGAAACGGCTGCCTGCCTTGTCGGGCTCCCTCTGCCCCCGGATAACCGCCGATCCGGGTAGACCACACGCATCGCAGCGCCACCCTGGCTGGCCGGTGATCACTAGAGCCCCGCCGCCAGGTGAGGGGCGGCGGTGACCAGGGACGTCACTTCTCACAGGTCGATGATGGGGCGCTCGGGCGTGCCCGCCAGCCGCGATGCCCCCCAGATGCCTGCGCCCGGCAGTGCGGCATTCACCCGTGCCATTGCGCTCTTGACAATCATACGATCATGTCTGATAACCTATTACAAGACTGATGAGTCCTGACAGTAGGTTGGGGCGCGAAGGAGCTGATCATGATGAAACAGGACAGCCAGACGGAGGTCCTGGCCGGCGTGGGACAGGCCGAGGACCCGCATCGCTCGCTGCACAGCGAGACCGGGGCGCGGCCCGGGGAGCACCCGGGTCGGTCGCGGAATCCCCTGGTCAAGGTGGCCGGGCTGGCCTGGCTGGAGTTCGAGAAGCCGGACCTGGACCGCGCCGAGCGGTTCGGCACCGACTTCGGCTTCACCGTCGCCGACCGGACGCCGGACACGGTGCTGCTGCGCGGCCGGCAGGCAGCTGCCGCGTGCCTGGTGGTCCGCCGCGGTCCGCAGGCCCGCTTCGTGGGGCCGACCTTCGCCGCGGCCGCCCGGGACGACCTGGACCGGCTGGCCCGCGGCACCGGCGGTGCGGTCACCGAGCACCGGGGCGGCCACGGCGTCCTGCTCCGTGACCCCAGCGGGTACCCGGTGCATGTCGTCTACGGCATCCCGGAGTTCCCCGCGCTGCCCGAACGCCCCCCGCTGCTGCTGAACCTTGGAACCGAGCCGGTGCGCGTCAACGCCACCCAGCGGCCGGCCCGGCGGCCGGCGGAGATCGAGCGGCTGGGACACGTGGTGCTCGGTACCACCCGGTTCCGCGCGGCGCTGGACTGGTACCTGGACACGCTCGGGCTGATCGTCAGCGACTTCCTGTACCTGGACGGGCAGCGCGACCGCGGCCCGGCGATGGCGTTCATCCGCTGCGACCTGGGCAGCGTCCCCGCCGACCATCACACCCTGGCCATGGCCCTGCAGCCGCACACCGGCTACGTGCACTCGGCCTACCAGCTCGCCGACCTGGACGAGGTGGCCGCCAGCGGGCAGTACCTGCGCGAGCGCGGCTACCGGCACGTGTGGGGCCTGGGCCTGGCACATCCAGGGCAGCCAGATCTTCGACTACTGGCGCGACAGCGACCGGGCGATGTTCGAGCACTACACCGACGGCGACGTGTTCGACTCCGCGATGGCACCCGGCTGGGCCCCGCTGTCGGTCAGCGGCCTGGCCCAGTGGGGACCGAAGGCGACCGCGAAGTTCACCGGCGCCAACGACCCGCGCGTCGTGGTCGCGGCGATCAAGGCCCTGCGAGAGGCGGGCAACGAGATTGACCTGCGCGCGCTGCGCGGGCTGATCAAGGCGATGAGCTCGTGAGCGCCCGCCTGGCCCGCACCGCGGACGGCTGGTGGGCAGTGACGCAGGCCGGGCTGGCCCGGCTGGACCTGCCCGCCGCCACGACCGCCGGGCTGCTCGCCGACCGCACAGCTCTGACCGCGGCCATCCAGGCCGCGCAGGCCACCGCGGCCGCCGCGCCGCGGCACGCGGTGCCCGCGGAGTCGCTGGACCTGCTCAGCCCGGTGACCGCCCCGGCCCGGGTGGTCGCCCAGGCGGTGAACTACCGGTCCCACGCAGTGGACTCCGGGTTTGACCCGGACACCGTCCCGCCGGCCTTCTTCCGCAAGGCCTCGCATTCGATCACCGGGCCGGCCGGGGACATCATCCGCCCCGAGGGGGTCGGGTTCCTGGACTACGAGGTCGAGCTCGGCCTGGTCATCGGGGCGGACCTGCCGGTCGGCACCACGGTGACCGACGCGCACCTGGGCCGCTACGTCGCCGCGCTGGTGATCGCCGACGACGTCAGCGCCCGGCAGATCCAGCTGGTCAAGACCCAGTTCTACGAGTCCAAGTCCTACCCCACGTTCACCCCGGTGGGCCCGTGGCTGACCCTGGCGGACGCGGCCGACCTGGCCCGGCTGGGCTCGCTGCGGCTGACGCTGTCGGTGAACGGGCAGGTGCGGCAGGACAGCACCGCGGCGGACATGATCGTCCGGCCGGCGCAGGCGCTGACCCTGCTGTCCCGGTTCCAGCCGATGACCCCCGGCGACTTGCTGCTGACCGGCACCCCCGGCGGCACCGCGCTGAAGGCACCGGCCAAGATCGCCGGGACGATCGCCGGGATTTTGCCGCCCGCCACCCGATGGAGGCTGTTCTTCAACCGGGAGGCGGCCAACCCCCGCTACCTGCGTGACGGCGACGTCATCACCGCGACGATCACCTCGCCCGACGGCCGCCTCGACCTCGGCACCCAGCACAACACCATTATCGGGAAGCTGCCATGACCACACGAGAAATACTGCCGCAGCCGGAATCGACCTACCAGCTGCTGCTGGACGCCGCCCGCACCTGGCCCGACGGCGTCGCCACGCAATGGATCCCCGACCCGGCCGATCACACCCGCTATCTGGCCTGGACCTACGCCGAGCTGGCCGGCACGGTGACCCGGATCGCCAACGCGCTGACCGCTCTCGGCGTGCGGCGCCAGGACGCGGTGACGCTGGCCAGCGTCAACACCTCGATGCTGTACGCCGCCACCCTGGCCGTGCAGGCCATCGGGATCGCCGCCCCGGTCAACCCCGCGCTGTCTGGCGAGCGGATCGCCGAGCTGATCCGCCGGACCAGATCGCAGGTCCTCGTCACGGCCGGGCCCGAGCTCGACCCGCAGCTGTGGCCGCGGATGCTTGAGGTGGCCCGCCAGGCGGGGATGACCGCCGTCCTCGCGCTGCGGCCCGACGGCGCGCACGGCGACCCGCCCGCCCTGGGCGTCACCGGTGACACATCTGCCGGCGGTAACCCGGACGGCCGCGGGCCGGTCGTGGCCTACCTGGACGACGTGATCGCCGGCCAGCCGGCCTGCCGCCTGGCCGGCCCGGACCTGCCGGAGGCAGCCGACCTCGCCGCGTTCGTGCACACCGGGGGGACCACCGGCGCCCCGAAGGTCGCCGCGCAAACCCACTCCAACCAGCTCGCCTGTGGCCGGGGCATCGCCCTGTGCAGCGAGCTGGCGCCCGGGGAGGGGGTGCTGGGCGGGCTGCCGCTGTTCCACGTCAACGCCCTGATCGTCACCGGCATCGCCCCGATGTTCAGCGGTACCCGGGTGGTGTGGCCGGGCCCGGCGGGCTACCGCGACCCGGCCCTGTACGCCCGGTTCTGGACGATCATCGAGCACTACCGGATCGCCGCGATGTCCGCCGTCCCCACCGTCTACGCCACCCTGGCGCAGGTCCCGGTCGACGCCGACATCAGCTCGCTGCGGCTGCCGATCGTCGGCGCGGCCCCGCTGCCGCCGTCGGTGCGCGAAGCCTTCGCCTGGCGCACCGGGCGGCACCTGCTGGAAGGCTACGGGCTCACCGAGGCGACCTGCGCCAGCACCTGGACCAGGCCCGGCGAGGAACGGCCCGGGTCGGTCGGCCGCGCCCTGCCCGGGCAGCAGGTCAAAGCCGTCCGGATCGGCGACGACGGGACGTGGGCCGACTGCGCCCCCGGCCAGACCGGCGTGCTGGCCATCGGCGGGCCCGCCGTATTCGCCGGCTACCTCACCGGCCCCGATCTCGGCGGTCCCCGGGCGAGCCGGGACGGCGCCGTCCGGGACGGCTGGCTGAACACCGGGGACCTCGGCCGCGTCGACGCCGGCGGCTTCGTGTACCTCACCGGCCGGGCCAAGGACCTGATCATCCGCGGCGGCCACAACATCGACCCCCGGGTGATCGAGGAGGCGCTGCTGCGTCACCCCGGCGTCCGTGGCGCAGTGGCCGTCGGGCGGCCGGACCTGCACTCCGGCGAGGTCCCGGTGGCCTACGTCGTCCCCGCCGACGCCGACCGGTTCGACGAGGCCGGCCTGCTGGCGTGGGCCGGCACCGCCATCGACGAGCCCGCGGCCCGGCCGAAACGCATCTACCCGATCACCGCGATCCCGGTCACGGCGGTGGGCAAGCCGTTCAAGCCCGCGCTGATCGCCGACGCCGCCGTCCGCGCCGTGACCGAGGCGCTGGCCGCGGCGGGCCTGACTGATGCCCGGGCCGCCGCGGCGCACGAAAACGGACGGCTGGTCGTCACGGTGACCGGCGCCGACCCCGGCCGGGTCCGCGACGCCGTCGCCGGGTTCGCCCTCACCGTCCGCTCCGGGCCATCGCCGGCCCGCCAGACCGCCGCGAACTGACCCGCCAAGAAAAGGAACAACCGCCATGAACGACCAGCACCCCGCGGCCGACGAGCCCGTCATCGTCGTCGGCGCCGGCCCGGCCGGCTGCACCGCAGCCCTCTTGCTCGCCGACTTCGGGATCCCCGTCACCTTGCTGGAACGCCACATCCGGCCCCACCCCCTCCCCCGCGCGGTGCACCTGGACGACGAGGTCGCCAGGACCCTGGACCGGGTCGGCGTCAGCGAGGGTTTCCTGGCCCGGTCCCGGCCCGGCAGCGGGCTGCGCCTGCTCGACGCCGGGCACCGCGTGATGGCCGAGTTCCGGCGCGAGCACCAGGCCAGTGAGCACGGTTTCCCGCAGGCGAACATGTTCCACCAGCCGGACCTGGAGGAGCTGCTGCTCGCCCGGGTCAAGGCGCACCCGCTGGTCGACTTGCGCCGCGGGGCCGAGGTCTGCGGGATGGACGGCGCCGCCGGCCCGCTCACCGCGGACCCGGTCCGGGTGCACGCCCGCATCGCCGGAGACCTGCAGACGTTCACCGGCCGGGTCGTGCTGGGCTGTGACGGCGCCGGCAGCACGATCCGGGAACTGGCCGGAATCACCATGGAGGACCTCGGCTTCACCGAGCGCTGGCTGGTGGTCGACATCCGGGCCGAGACCGGCCTGGATGCCTGGGTCGGCGTGGAGCAGGTCTGCGACCCGGCCCGGGCCGCCACGTTCATGCAGGTCACCGGCGACCGGTACCGCTGGGAGTTCCGGCTGCTCGACGGCGAGGACGAAGCCGGACTGATCACCCCGGCCGCCCTGGGCCGGCTGCTGCGGCCCTGGACCGGGCGCAGCGACCTGGCCGGCCTGGAGATCATCCGCAGCACCAGCTACACCTTCCGGGCCCGGCTGGCGTCCCGGTTCCGGGCCGGGCGCGTCTTCCTGCTCGGCGACGCCGCGCACCTCACCCCGCCGTTCATCGGCCAGGGCCTGGCCGCCGGGCTGCGCGACGCCGACAACCTGGCCTGGAAGCTCGCGTACGTGCTCACCGGCCGGGCCGGCGAGGACCTGCTGGCCAGCTACCAGGCCGAACGCCGCCCGCACGCCAAGGCCCTAGTGAAAAAGGCCGTCCGGGTCGGCTGGGCGATGACCGGCGGCCAGGACCGGGTCGCCGCCATCCGCCGGATCGCCCTGGCCGCCGCGGTCCGCAGCGAACGCGTCTGCCAGGCCCTGGGCTCCACAGCGACACCGCGGCTGAAGACCGGCGCCCTGCAGCGCCCCCCGCGGCGCCTGATCCTTTCCGGCATCCCCTCCGCGCTGCGGATCGGCGGCCTGATCCCCAACCCGCGGGTGTCCGTCGGCGACGGACCGCCGGTCCGGCTGGACGCGATCCTGGCCGGACGCGCCGCCGTGCTGACCGCGCGGCGCCCCGGCACCGGGCTGGTGGACTTCTGCCGCCAGCACGGCCTCGTCCTGGTGCGGATCAGCAGCTCACACGCCGCCGGAACAACCGGCCGGCCCGCCGCGGACCCAGACGCCAGCTGGATCGACGTCCGTCTCGCCGGCGAGCTGCGGCCTGCCGGCCTGCGGGCCCTGGCGGTCCTGGGGTCCAACCCGGCGCTGACCGTCGTCGTGCGCCCGGACCGCGTGGTCGCAGCGGTGGAGCCCCGGGGGCGGCTGCCGCGCCTGCCCTGGCCTGTCCCGGCCACGGCCGGCCGTGGGTCTCCGGTCACGGCTCAGCCGCCCGCTCAGCCCGATCACGCCTCTCCGGTCACGACTACCCGTTAGGAAATTCCCATGTTTGTCACGATCTCGCTGCTCATGACCGCGGTCTGTCTCCTTCCGGCAGTCGGTAAGCTGCTGGGCCAGCCGAAGATGCGGCAGTCCGCCGGGCACTTCGGGATTCCCTGGCCCAGGTACCGGCTCATCGGCGTAGCCGAGCTCGCCGCCGCCGCAGGCATCCTGATCGGCCTGTGGTGGCATCCCCTCGGCCTGGCCGCCGCGGCCGGGATGGCCGTGCTGCTCCTCGGCGCGATGATCACCCACCGGCGCGCGGCAGACGGCGGGAAGGAGATGGCACCGGCCATGCTCTCCCTCGCCATCACCATCGCCTACCTGGCCATCGCCCTCATCAGCTGGGCGTGACCCGCTCCCCGCAGGTCCCGGCGGGACCTGGCATGGTGGCCCGGTGAGCTGTGAGCAGCCGCCGCGAGGCCGGCTAGCGCGCCTGTTCGAGGCCGCCGACCGGCGCCACGTCCCGCTGCCGACCATCCTGGTCACGGTCGGGGTGGTCGTCGCTACCTACCTGGCCGGCAAGGTGATGTACTGCTGCGGGACATCGTGCTGCTGATGCTCGTGGCGGGGTTCGTCGCGATGCTGCTCAACCCGGTCGTGGCTAAAGCGCAGCGGCGGGTCCCGCGCCGGGGCCTCGCGGTGATGATCGTCACGCTCTGGGCCGCGCTGGTCTTCATCGGCCTGGCCGCGGCGTTCGGCGTGCCGCTGGTGAACGGGATCACCCACTCAGAGGGCTCTCGACTTCGCCAGCCAGGCCATGTTGTTCGGCGCGGGCTTGCTGGTTTCGGTGCTCCCGTTTCGTCATCTTGCTGAGCGCATTCGCCGAGCTTGCGCTGGCGGGCGGCTTCGGCGTCGGCGAGGGTCTTCCTGGCGGCCTTGACCGCGGCGGCTGCGGTCTTCTTCGCCAGGTGGGGACCATCCGGGCGGGTCGTCGGGGTGACGGCGTAGCTGTCAGGGGAGTCCAGGTCGAAGTGGGCGCGGCCGTAGCCGAAGTTTCTCTTCCCGCTACCGCCCGGTCATCCGGTAGACCACGCCGGGGGGCGGGCAGCTGGGTGGTGCTGACGGTGGTCAGGATGTGCACCTGGCGGCCCTTGTCGCGGCGGGTGACCTGCCGCAGCGTCAGGGTCTCGCCTTTTACGGCTCCCGGAGGTGACGGGCACCTCGATGGTCCCGTCGGCGAGGTCGTAGCTGCGGTCGCGGCCGTCATCCCAGGTCCAGGTCATCACGGCGAACGCGTCGTCGCCTGGTTCTTGCGGTAGGTGAGCAGCCCGAACCCGGCGGTGATGATGTCCGCGAACAGGTCCGGGGACCAGCAGCCCCGGTCAAAGCACAGCACCGGCTTGGCGCCCTCACCGCACACCGCCCGCAGGTCCGGGAGCAGGTCTTTGATCTGGGCGGCAAGCGACGCCCGGGCGGCCGCATGCGAGGTATCCTCATGCTCCCGAAATGCGGGTGCGGAGCCAGGCGAGGGAACGGGTGCAGAAGAGTGCTCGACCCATGCTTAGGAGGACGTCGGCGCCCAGAGGCACGCCATGCGGCTGTGGCCGCTAGCGGGACAATCGGAAGCGAGGGGCAAGACGGCTGCCTGCTGCGCCGAGTGCGTGACGAGTGAACCTGCTCGATCAGGGAACGGTCGAAAGTGGGACTGCGCGGGGAGCGCCGGGCCCGGGGCCGCGCAGCGGCGCCGCTTGATCTAAATAACGGCCTCGAACGGTCCATCGACGATCGGTGACGGCAAGCGGCAACGCAGAGCTGGTCCTGGTTTGCCGACCGCTGGGTAAGGGTCAGAGCGTGGTGTTTAGCTCCAGCTGCCAGTGGAGATGCGCGAAGCTCAGCCCGCTCCAGCGGTCGGTGATCATGCCGTCACTGTCGATGCGCACGGCGTCGGAGACGTTGAGTACCAGGTCCTTGCCGGTCGGCTCGTATACCCGATCGGAACCGGGAAGCACCAGCGGGCCGCGGTCATGAACGTAGGTCACGACCATGCTTGCACCCACGAGGTCTCCGGGGTCAGCACCTCCGGCCAGCGTAGACAGGGCCGCGCCGTTTTCGATCCACGTCACCGTGGCAGAGCGGACAGTGGTGCAGGCGCTGTTGATGCGCTCGCGGAATTGCTCCATGGCCTCGATCCCCGCGCCTTCGGGCGGGCGCTGATCGCCGGGGAGCAAGTCGTGCGGCCAGAAGCTGGTCGCGAACCGGGACTTCATGTCCACGGGCTCCAGGAGAGCTTCAAGGTAGCCCAAGAAGATCTTCCTCTTCCTGCGCTCCTCCTCGTTGCGGGGCTGACTGCCCCGGATGGTCCAGTCATACTCATCCGCCATGTTCGCCCCAAGGATTGTTCCTGCATGACGTGACCGCGACCACACTATCGGGACGCAGAAGCCGCGTCCAGGAGCACTGAGCCTGGCTGGTGGCCATCATGCTAGGTCGGCGCTGCGTGGAGCGGTAACAGGCTTAGGCCTTCCCGGCTTGAGAGTAGGCTCGGCTCTTTCCTGGTCAGGCACGCTCGCTGGCATAGGCAAGTGCTTGGTGATATTCGTTCATCCACTCGGCGTCCTGCTGGTCCGCAGGTATGCCTTGCCGGTTTGCAGCAGGTCGTAAGGCTGGTGTGTGGGGTCGGCTCCCGGGTGGCCAATGCGGCTGCTGATGCGCGTATTGCGCCACGCGGGCGGCCCTGCAAGCGGGCTAGGTATCCCCGGAAACTCGCTGCTGCGGCGGCAATAGTGCCGTCGCCGAAACCCATGAGCAGAAGCAGCAGCAGCGAGGCGTCCAGATCGCCGATCTCGCGATGCTGGCGGAACACGCCCCGGTCTGACACGCCCGACTTCGAACCCGACACCTGCCACCACCAGCGAAAATACCCTCTGGCCAGCGCATAGGCGGTCAGCGGGTGTCTGCGTCCCGCCGCCGGCGACGGTGGCTAGCCGCTAGCGGTGGCCGGTGCTGGGCGTCGGTGAGTGCTCGCCCCAAATACGCCCCGAACTGGCTTGGGATAGGACCGGACGAGAGGCGCCACGCTCGCCGCTGCACAAGCGACCTCCAGCGTCCGCCTCGTGCTGGCCGCCGAGAAACGTCCCTGTCCCGGCTTCCCGGCCGCTTCGCCGCTGTCGACCGCCACGAAAACGACGCTACAGGCCGATCTGGGCAGCGACTTCTACGCTTACTTCTACGCCACCCGCATCAGCCCCGAACGCCGCAAGCGCGGCCACGTCCTTGACCATTTGGGCGAGCTCGGCGAGAAGCTAGGAATGAGCTTGAGATTGGTCGGCCGAGAGGTTCCCATCGGGACTTCCGGGCCAACATCGTTGCCTAGGACGACAGCAGTCATGACGCTCGTTCTGGGCGGAAAATCGGGTGTGGCTGCTGTCCGCTGACGCCGGTTACCCATGATCTTCGAGGTCGTTTTTCAGCCGGGTGCTGGGGGCCTGCCCTGGGCCCTTCCGTGCTGCCGTCAGTGCGAGGATCAGATTCCTCCAACCGTCCCGATGGTTCCCGCGGGCAGCCGCCCTTGGTCCCGGTCCATGGTGAGGGAGGTCAGGTGCTGACGAAGACGCAGGACAGCGAGGAGATCAGTCGCGGCATCACTGACTGCGAGGTGACGGCTATCACGGTCACGCGTTGTGACGGACGGGATAGTACCGACGTGCGATATCCGCCTCGTTAGGTACGCCATTCGCAGGTCGCAGCTCGGTCGCTGCGACGCTCCATATCGTGCAGGCTGCGGCGGCGCTGGGCCCCGCCGGCGTGTGGGCCTTCGGCGTGATCGACCCCCGCTTGAATCTCGTGGTCCCCTACAGCGCCCGCTACCACGGGCGGGCTGGCTGGGTGAGGCTGCCCGCAGGGCTGCTCACGGTCAGCGCGCTGAGCGGCGAGGACGTGTGGGCCATCGGCCCCACGGTGAACACCGCGGCCAGGGGCCTGGGAGACCTTGGCGGCACATTGCCGACGAGCGCGGGGTTGACGGTCTTCGCGCGCGGTGAGACGTCGGCTGTGGGACGGCCGGTCACCTGACGTGAACAAGCCGGCCTGAGTGTGGCGAGGGGGACGACATGACGTTGTCCGAGCAGGTTGACGCGCTGCAGGCCAAGGTGGCCGACCTCAAGAGCTCGCTGGACGCCTCCCAGCATGAAACAAACGAGCAGATCAAGGCGCGGGTGGCCACCGCCAAGGCAAAGGCCGATGCCGCGAGGGAAACCGTCCACGGCAAGGTGGACCAGGCGGCGGACCAGGCACACACCCAGTGGCAGTCGTTCAAGGCCGACACGTCGGCCAAGATGCAGGCTGCAAGAACGGATGGAGCGCAAACGCGACGAGGGCGATGTGAAGGCGGCCGAGAGAGACGCCGAGCAGGCGGAGGACAACGCAGCCGACGCGCTGGACTACGCTGCCTGGGCGGTCGACCAGGCAGAAGTGGCGATACTCGATGCCGCCGATGCTCGCGCCTGGGCCGATGCGAGAGCAGCAGCGTCGCCGCCCAGCTGAGCACGTGCCCGGGGCGGGCCGCCACGGCACCGGGCAAGTCCGCTGGGCCGTCCTGAGCCGAGAAGGGCGGACCGGCGGGCATCAAACTCCTGCCCAGGACAGCAACCTCGCCAGGGCCGCAGCCAACCCAGCCCTGCCAGTTGAGCTCGACACCATAACGGCGGTCTGTGCCGCCCGGCCGTGGCTAAGTCACCAGCGCCGGGCAACCCGTATTCGGCGATGCAGGTAGGCGGTGGTCGTTCAAGACGGTGTCACTCAGCGTGGCCGCCGTGGCTTGTAGTCGAGGCGCACATCGCCGCCCCGATCGGCGCGCCCCACTTGCGTGTGATGGCCTGCCGGTAATGTGCGCAGTTATGGGTGATCTGCGCGTGTCCTTGAGTTGCACCAGTTGTCTGCGGGGCCGGTTGCGTACCGGGCTTGGCGACATCGCGGGCCTGTTTGCTTCCGCGGCGGGGTAGCGCGGATGTCTCGCTGAGGGCAATAGGGGAACACTCAGACGATGACTGGCGTCCCGGCACCCACCTTGTACCACCGATGGCTTGGCTGGCACGCCCCCGCCATGAGTCGTGCGCTCACGGCATTCATCGTCGGGCTGATCGTCGCCGTTGTCCTCCTGCCGTTCGTGACGTGGGGGCTGGCACTGGTCGCGGGCTGGGACGCCGCCGCGATCCCCGTCCTCCTGACCATCTGGCCGATCATTATCCGAGCCGACGGCTCACTCGCGCCGCAACTGGCTGCCCGCGAAGACGAGACAGAGGGCTCGGCTAGGGCGCTGCTGGTCGGGACCAGCGTCGCCAGCCTCTTGGGGGCCGGTTACGCGCTTCACCTCGCGGGACGGGACAGCGGCGCACCGCGGGTGCTGCTGATCGGCTTCGCCGTGCTGACCGTCGTGCTGTCGTGGACCGTGATCAACACTATCTACACCATGCGCTATGCCGACCAGAACTTCCGGTCAAAGCCGGGCGGCATCGCGTTCGGCACCGAAGACGACCAGCAGCATCCCAGCTACCGCGACTTCGCCTACGTCGCGTTCACCATCGGCATGTGCTACCAGGTGTCCGACACGACGCTGCGCGACCCTCATGTCCGGCGCACCGCGCTCGCTCACGCCATCTTGTCCTATGTGTTCGGCGTGGTCATCGTCGCGGGCTCAGTCAACCTCATCTCCGGGCTGTTCCGCTGACTTTGCCAGACCCCACCCCCGCGACTGGCAGGTCCTGCCCTGCGTACGTGCTCAGGACGTCCCGTTCCCACCTCACGGCATTCCGCTAGCCCGGCGCGGCCTTGCCCCCGGCAGGGGCAGCCCCGAATGCCTTTGCTTCTGGTTCGGCGACCCAATCGACAGCGCCCGCTTCACCGGCCGCCACGACAACATGGCCGCCCGGAGGATCCGCGATGAAGTCAAGCAGGCCGTCCTGGCAGGTATCACAGTTCCTGCGCGACGGACGCGACCAGGATCCCAATCGTGATTGACAGTGATCTCGCCAAGCGCCTACTCCGGCGCCTCGAGTAACGAACTGCACCACCAGTAACGACCAGCCCGAGCATGCCTTTCGGCCCTGACCTACGGCCCGGCCCAGCATAAATGGAGATCTGTGCGCCGCCATCGCACCCTTCAATTGGCGCCAGTCAATACCCATTCGGCAGCGCGAACTCGGCGCCCGTCGGCCGACCGAGTCAATCACGCTCCGTGATAGCCGCCACGGAGGCGACGTTCTGGCCGCCGACGGCCACTCGCTGACGGGGCGTCCTGCATGCATACGGCCCCGGATGTCTTCGTGATCCTGAAGCCGGGCGGCCCTGGGAAGCCCGTCACGAAAGAGCGTTGCCGTTGATCATCGATCTGTGCCCCAGATAAATAGGCCGATAACAACGGGTTCGAGACGTTGCTGGTCAACGCGAAAGATTGTCTTCCACCAGTCCGCGAACCCCAGCTTCGAGCAGGGGGCGACCAGCCGGTTCAGCGCCGCCAGCACCAGGTAAGTACCCGCTGAGGCACCCGCATCGGCGCGCCTGGCCCCGGCCACCTCGTCGATGATGCCCGCGACCCCCAGTTCCTGCAGCATTCCCCAGGCTGCGGCCACGTCCCCGAACGCCAGGCGACGGGTGCGCTCGGGTAGCACGGCGGCCTCGCGGGCATCCAGCAGGGCCTCGATGTCGGCCGCGCTGCCCAGGTACCGCTCGGAGATCATCTTCGGTTTGCCATCTACCCAGCCCATCTCGCGCAGGTACCAGTACGGCTTCCCGCTGATCACCTTCTTGTACAAGTGCGCCACTCTTTAGGTCAAAGGCTATTTTGCGATCACAAGCAAGCCGACACGCCGGGTTTCCCCAGGCCAGAGCCCGCACGGGCAGTCGTCAGTCCATCAAGGTGGAGATAGCCAGGAAACTGGGGCTAGGGACGAAAGGCCCCATCGGCGGGGGCCTGCAGGCCCTGGGTTGTGGACCTTCTGCCCTGGCCTGGTGAGTTCCGTCACACCTAAGTGGGAATGGGTTAGCACAAGCCACCGCTCATCAGGGAGCACCGATGCAGGAATTCTCTGGGCCCGTGATACACGTCGTGAAGCCCGATGACATTGTCACGGATGATGTTTTCGCGAATGCGGAGCACCGGCCCGACGCGGCCGGTTTCAAGCGCAAGGTGAACGGCGCCTGGACGCCGGTGACCTGGCGCGAGTTCGCCGGGCAGGTCCGCGGCCTCGCCGTCGGCCAGCTGACACCCACGCTGAAGCTGCGCCGCTTCGTCATCATGCAGCAGTACGCGAACCAGATCGCCGCCCTAGATGGCGACCGCGCCTCCTAGCAGCATTTGTCAGGTTCCCATGAGTCGGCGGCGAGCCGGTGGACGGTGACGGGCACTCGACCGGGCGCCGATCACCAGGAGCGCCAACCCGGGCACAGAAAGCGTGTCAGAAGACTATGGCCGATAACCCCGCCGAGATCCCTGAACTGCCCTCCGAGCAGGCGATCGACCGCCTGGTATCCCTGCTGGAGCCCTACCGGCGCATCACCCAGCCCAAGTTCTACGGTATCGAGAACCTGCCCGATAACGGCTCGCTCCTGGTCGGGAACCACACCATCTACGGCTTCCTCGATCTGCCGTTCATGATGGCCGAGGTCTGGAAGCGCCGCCGGATCGCCGTCCGCGGCCTGGGCGAGAACGCCCATTACGCGGTCCCGGTCTGGCGCGACCTCCTCCGCGCGTGCGGGATGGTCCGCGGCACCCGCGACAACGTCCGCGCGCTGATGCGCGACCGGCAGACGATCCTGGTCTTCCCCGGCGGTGCGCGCGAGGTCAACAAGCGCCGCGGCCAGCAGTACCAGCTGCTCTGGGGTGAGCGCATGGGTTTCGCCCGGCTCGCGCTCGAGCAGGGCTACCCGATCGTCCCGTGCGCGGCGGTCGGCGCCGACGACATGCTCGACGTGATCGTCGACCAGACGACCCCCCTATATGGTCAGTTGGCCCTGGCCTACGAGAAGGTCATGGGCTTCCCGACGCCGCCGGTCGTCCGTGGCGTCGGGCTGACCGGCATCCCCCGCCCCGAACGGCTGTACTTCTGGTTCGGCGAGCCGATCGACAGCACTCGTTTCGCCGACCAAGACGACGACACGGCCGCCCGCGCGGTCCGTGATGAAGTCAAGCAGTCGGTCATGGCAGGTATCCAGTTCCTGCGCGACGAGCGCGACAAAGATCCCGATCGTGATCTCGCCAAGCGCCTGCTCCGCCGCGCCAACCCGGGCACAGGAAACGGGTGAGAAGAGCATGGCCGATAACCCCGTCGAGATCCCCGAACTGCCCTCCGAGCAGGCGATCGACCGCCTGGTATCCCTGCTGGAGCCCTACCGGCGCATCACCCAGCCCAAGTTCTACGGCATCGAGAGCCTGCCCGATGACGGCTCGCTCCTGGTCGGGAACCACACCATCTACGGCTTCCTCGATCTCCCGTTCATGCTGGCCGAGATCTGGAAGCGCCGCCGGATCGTCGTCCGCGGCCTGGGCGAGGACGCCCACTACGCGGTCCCGGTCTGGCGGGACTTCCTCCGCGCGTGCGGGATGGTCCGCGGCACCCGCGACAACGTCCGCGCCCTGATGCGCGACCATCAGACGATCCTGGTCTTCCCCGGCGGCTCGCGCGAGGTCTTCAAGCGCCGCGGCCAGCAGTACCAGCTCCTATGGAGGGACCGTATGGGCTTCGCCCGGCTCGCGATCGAGCACGGCTACCCAATCGTCCCGTGCGCGGCGGCCGGTGCCGAGGATATGCTCGACGTGATCGCCGACGTGGACACACCGGTATACGGCGAGTTCGCGCGTCTCTCCAAGAAGGTCACGGGCTTCCCGGTGCCTCCGGTGGTCCGTGGCGTCGGGCTGACCCCCATCCCCCGCCCCGAACGCCTCTACTTCTGGTTCGGCGAGCCGATCGACACCACCGGTTTCGCCGGCCGCAACGACGACACGGCCGCCCGCACCGTCCGTGATGAAGTCAAGCAGGCAGTCATGGCAGGTATCCAGTTCCTGCGCGGCGAGCGCGACCACGATCCCGATCGTGATCTCGCCAAGCGCCTGCTCGGCCGCCCCGAGTAACGAACTGCACCACCAGTACCGGCCAGCCCGACAGCATGCCTTCCGGCCCTGACCTACGGTCCGCCGTGCCGGGAAGATCGGGACATGAGCACGGCCGGGTGGCCCGTGCCGCCCCGCGGGGGCGCGATGACCGGAAGCATCCGCCAAGCGGCTCGTGCCGTCAGGTGCCGCCGCTACTGGAGGCAGCCATGGTCTTGCGAACCGTCCCTTCAGGCCGCCGCCAGCCCCGACTGCTACCGCCCCTACCTAGCGCAATCTGCGCGGAGATCCGTGCGGCGGCGGAAGCTGTGGGCGCGCGGAACGTCCGGGTATTCGGGTCGGTGGCGCGAGGGGAGGAGACGCCTGAATCGGATGTCGACCTGCTGGTGGATTTCCCGCCGAGGAATGCGGGCTGTTCCCGCTGCTGAGGCTGGCCAGAAAGATCGAGGAGCTGGTGGGCAGGCCGGTTGATGTGGCGGCGGTGCAGGTGATGGCAGGGAAGGTGCGCGAGCGGGCGCTGGCCGAGGCGGTCCCGCTGTGACCCGTACGTCATCGGACCGGCTCGCCGACATCGGCGACGCGGCGGAGCGGGTCGGCCGGGCGGTGGCGGCGCTGGAGCGGGCCGAGGCCGACGGTACGGAGGATGAGGCGCAGCTGGCCTTCGACGCGCTGCTGTACCGGCTGGTAGTGATTGGCGAGGCCGTCAAGGCGCTGCCCGAGGACCTGCTCGCGCGGCAGCCCGAGGTCCCGTGGCGAGATCGCGCGGCTGCGTGATCTGCTCGCTCATCATTACTACCGCGTAGACGCCCAGATCATCCGCCGCACCGTGGAGACGCCGCTAAGCGAGCTGCGCGATGCGGTCGCCCGGCTCCTTGTCGAAGAACAGGACCAGGCATAGTCCCCCCAGTCACTTCGCGGCATCAGACTGCCGCTCCCCCTTTGGGGCGTCCGCTGCCATGCCGTTCCGCCACCGCCCCGGCATTGTGTCCAGGTGATGTCCGGCGGGCAACGACCGCTTGCGGGTGCTCGTGGCTGAGGAGCGGTTGAGCGCCGTGCTCGCGTTAGGCACGGATAACGTTTCCGCAGGTTAAGTCCTGTCTTGTCTGCGGCCCGGGGGCTCTCTGTAAAACCGTCGGCTAAGCCTACGTTGGTTCGAACCCAACACCTGCCACTATCAAACTCGCAGGTCAGGCCGGATCCAGTGGCCGGGTCTCGTGCGCTGCGGGAGCGGTTTGCGGTAACCGCTCCCTGTGCGAGACGTCTCGGTTGAGGTCCTTGTTCGGCTGGTCAGGATGCTGTGAGCGATGGGAGTGGTTGGCGGCACTCGGCGCGTTGCTGTCGCGCGTGGTTGAGCAATGGTTGGGTTCCAGGGGCGCGAGACCTGGGTTCCGGGCAATGGCGCATTGGTTATCTAGCGAGTGAGTCAGTGATTTCCGCGGGCTGCGGGCGAAGGCGGGGCAGTCGAAGCCTTCCCGATGTAGGACCCGGTGGCCACCGCTAGCAATGGTGGCTGGCCTGGCTCGGGCTGGAGCCGGGCAAGGGCAGCGGTCCGGGCCTTGGCTCCCATCCCGCCCCGGAGCCTTCGCCTCAGGCGGAGAGGCCGTCAACAACCACCCGGGTAGCGCCTCGAATAGCCCGGACTGCCACGGTTCTGGTGGGGCTGCCTCCTGCCGGGCCAGGTTCAGCAAGCGCAGCAGCCGGGCATTCTCCGCCCGCAACCGCGCCAACTACACGGCTAGGGCTGACTGCCTGTTGCCATCGGCGACTTGCTCGCTCACAGTAACCACGGTACGGCCTGGCCGTTCGGTTTCTGCCGGGCGCGTCATAAAGGAGGAGTATCCGGCAGGAGCCGGCTGGAGGCTCCAGCTCGCCTGAAGTGCTACGTGGTCGGCCAGTGGTGGCCGAGGTAGGGCTCTGGGTGATCCTGTGCCCAGCGGTCAAGGATCTTCGCCAGCGCAGCGGCCTGCCCACCTCCGGCAGGCAGATTCTTCTTCAGCACGAATGCCAGGATGATGTCGCGCTCGGACGCGAAGTCCGCAACGTTCTCGGTGACGACCGCCCGGCCTTCGGCCCGGGCGGCCGCCGCCACATGCGCATCCTCGGCACCGCGTAGACCGATCTCGGCGACGTGGACTGCGTCATGACCGTATGTCTCGCGCAGCATCACGGCCGTGCCCGTGGGGAACATCTCGTCGAGCAGGAATGCAGTCATGCCAGCAGCGCCTGCCGCTGCTGGGATATGCCGCGGCTTCGCTCTGCCACGGCCTGGTTCCGCTCGATTCGCTCCCTGATCTCGGCGGAGTGCTCGGCGGCGTAGTCGAGGGCGATCCTGATCAGCCGGGGATGCAGATCGGACTCTGCGCTCAGCAGACTGATCCGCTGTTCTTCGCTGCCGTCGAGCTCTTGAAGGCGTGCGATCACTTCCCAGACATCGGGGCCGGCGGCCAGCGCGGCGCGCCGGTCATGTGCTGGGCCCCGGAAGATGATCCCCGGGTAGTCGAGCTGATCAATGCCTTCGACAATGAGCAGGTCAAGCAGGGCTGTAGCGGTCATGCCCTCGCGGCCGGCGCGTGTAGCGAGCCGGGTCCTGGCGGCGTCGCTGATGCGAAACGATGTGCTGGCAGCCATGACCATCTCCTTTCATCTCGCCATCAGTGTACCCCGACGTAGCTCAATTGCGGTACAGCCCTGGCTTGGTCAGTTCACAGCGACAATCCGCGCGGACTCCCCAGCCCCGGACCGCATCAAGATCACGCTAAGGGAGAAACTCCCGCTAGCATCAGTTGGCATGCCTCCCAAGCGGATGAACCGGGAAGAGTTCTTTGCCAAGCTGGCGCGGTGGCGGTGCAGAACATCCATGACCAGCTCGACGCCCTGGATCCGGCCACGCAGGCCGCGGTCGTTGCCCGGCTCACTTCGGATGAAGTGAAAAAGGTCCGCGACTAAGGATGCTTTTCTGCAGCTCGTTGAGCGGATGGTCGCCTCCTCCGCGGCGCCCGGGCAGCGAGCTGGTTCCGGTTCGAGCGACCCTGGCCGCGGCCTGCCGCACGAGGGCATCCCGCGCCGGGGCGTGCCGTGGTGTGGTGCGGGTAGCAGTTCCCCGAGATGGCTGGCCTCTCATCATGAGGATCAAGCCCCGGTCTACGATGCGGGTCCACCCGGCACCAGCCACGCCTTACAGATCCCGCCGCTCTGCACCAAGGCATCCATGTGCTCAGTCCTGGACAGGCGTCGATCTGTCAGCGGCACGCCCCGCGATCTTCCCTCAGGACTCCCACGCCCGGGGGGCCCGAAGCGGTGGCTTGCCATGTGCCCATTAGGCCTACAGGCAGAACCCGGGCCTGCGGGAGTGGCTGGAGGACAGCGGGATCTCCTACGTGATGGCGGTGCCGTGCAGCCAGCACTGCGCCGCGGCCGCGGCGCATGCATTTCGTGTGCGTGCCATTCAGTGGCGGCCGCGTGCCCGCAAAGCGTTTCTGTCCCTGGACAAGCCAGTCCGCCGCCGGATCGGCGAGGCAGTTGATGCCCACGCTAGAGGGTCCGCGCCCGGCTGCGGCGAAGATAGGCTTTGGGTGGTGCGCTGGTCGCCACGGCGCGGTGGCTCCGGGACGCGTGCCGTCCGCTGCTGATACGGGAGCGAGCCGATGCACTTGGAATCGCATGACGTGCTGCGGGCGCTCGCTGGACGGGCACTCGCCGGCAGCCGGCCGGGGAAGCGTGACGACGCGTTGCGGGTCGCCCTCGCAATTGAGGGCGGCGGCATGCGCGGTACCGTCTCCGCGGGTATGGCTCTCGCGCTGCATGAGCTCGGCCTGGTGACCGCGTTCGACGCGATTTACGGCTCCTCGGCGGGTGCCATTTCCGGTGCGTGGCTGCTGAGCAGCACCCCCGAGGGGCTGCGCGGCTGGGCCGACCCCGCGTACGCGAAGGCGCTGATCCGCCGTTCGCGCCTGCTGCGTCGCCTCCCCGTCGTCGACGTGCGCGCCCTGATCGAGGACGTGTACCAGACCGTCTTCCCGATGGACTTCGGCTCGGTGCTGGGCAGCCCAGTCGAGTTTCACCCGCTGGCCACCGATGCCGTCACCGGGCGGTCAGCCGACCTGCGCCCGCTGATCCGCGACCCGGCCGGGCTGCGCCTGGCGCTGCGCGCCAGCGCCGCCATGCCGCTGCTCGCAGGGCCGCCGGTCATTCTCGGCGGCAGGCGTTTCTACGACGCCGGGTTGTCCGAGTCGGTTCCGTACCGGAGTGCGCTCGACCACGGTGCTACGCACGTGCTGGTGCTGCGTTCTCAGCGGGCTGAGGTTCATGCCGGTGGCGGCCGCCCGGCGCGTTCGGCCCGGGTGATCGCCCGTATCGCGCTGCGGGGTGAGAGCCCCGCGCTCCGCGAGGCGTTCCTCGCCGGTGCGGCGCGGCTGGCCGCCAACGACCGGCTGCTGGCCGGATACGATGCCGGGATCAGCGGGCAGCCGTCGGTCGCATCCATCCAGCCCGCCACTGCCTGTCCTAGGGTCAGCGGCCTGGCCACTGATGGCGCGGTCTTGCAAGCAGCGCTCGAAGCTGGCCGCACTGCCGTCCGCGCGGTTTTCGGGATGGTCCTGCACCCAGTAATCGGTGCCGCGTGAGCGGCTGGCCGAGGCGCCCCGGGAACGCACCAGCCAGACCGTGTGCGCGACTACCCTCTACTACAGCCGTCGGATCACCCGCGGCGAGGCACCCACGCCCGGCGCGTTCACACTCCGCAAGCACTTCCCGCCGCCCGGTGATACTGACCGCCGAGCGCGCAGGGGGGGCGGCAGTCACAGCCGGATCAGCTACCCCATACACCACTCCCGTGGACGTGAACTCCGGGCCCCCGGGGCCAGGGCTGTATCGTGGCCTGACCGCCGGGAATCTACGAGATGCGGGCATGTCTGATGACGCATCAGAACTGGCGTACAGACGGATGTTCCAGGGCACGGAACCTGGGCGGAACGTCGCCGTGGCACGGGCCTGCCGGATCCGTGAATGCGCAGGTCAGCAGTCTGGCCGACAGTCAAGGTGCTCTGCCTGTAAAACCGTCGGCTAAGCCTACGTTGGTTCGAACCCAACACCTGCCACCAGCAAAACCCCAGCTCAGGTCCAGTACGCGGACCATCCATCACGCTGAAAGTGCACGGTCCGGGCCACCGCGCGTTCGCCCGGGACCTCCCTGGTCATCACCGGTCAACATGGCCCTGAACTGCAGTGATACCGGCTGGACCGACCGCGCCGGATCCGCCGCCATGGGGTGTTGCCAGGCCGGGCGCCAATTGACGGAACAGGCACGGAACGCAATCAGCCGTGATCATCACAGTGCGACATGGTGCCTGACGCTTCGTCGGCTGGGTGCAGTAGCCGCGCCAGCGGCAGGATGACCCGGCATCCCGGCGCGGACAGGAGCAGAGCGCACCTCCCCCCGATCCCGGTGCGCTACGGTCACCGTCGGCGACACGGGGTGCTGGCAAATGGGCTCCCGCCGAATATGCGCTGCTGACTTACCTGATGCCCGGTGTCGCCAGCGGCGCGCAGATCAGCCATTCCAGGGTGCCAACGGGGTGGCCCTGAACGCTTTCCCCATCACCTTCGGCGACCGGTTCCGGCCGCCGAGACCTGCTAACCCAACAGCCGGAAACGCCGTTCGTGAGATAGACCTAACATTGGTCGTGAGGTAGACCCCCCGTCGGGAGCGGAGCGCCGGCTTAGGGGGCGGTCTAGCCTCGAGGTCGTGCCGGTGCCCGCGGCGTCCCAGCAGGTGCCTGGGTATCGGGGTGCCTGGTGCCGGTTGCCGAGCCGTCGGGTTCATTCGCGGCCAGGGGCAGCCAGATGTGGAACGCGCACCCACATCCTGGCGCGGTGTCCACTTCCGCCCGGCCCCCGTGGGCACTGACCAGGGCCGCCACGATGGACAGCCCGAGGCCGGATCCTCCGCTGGCCGGGCTGCGAGCCGGGTCGGCGCGGTAGAACCGCTCGAACGCGCGCTCGGCCTGCCACTGGCTCATGCCAGGTCCTTGGTCGGCCACCGTCAGGTGCGCCTCACTGCTGCCGAAGCGCACGCTGACATCGATGGGCGTGCCTGGTGGCGTGTGGTGCATTGCGTTGCTGAGCAGGTTGGCGATGACCTGCCGCACGCGGGCCTCGTCCGCGTTCACGATGACGGGCTCGGGTTCTGCTTGCATGGCCAGCCGCCGGTCCGGATGCAGGATCTGGAGGTCGTGCACCGCGTCGGCGGCCAGGCTGGAAAGGTCCATCGGCTGCAGATCCAGCGCGCGCTGTTCGTCGAGGTGGGCCAGCAGCAGCAGGTCGTCGACGAGTTTGCCCATACGGGTGGCTTCCTGGCGGATGCGGCTCATCAGCCGGTTGGTTTCGGCCCGGTCGGCGGCGTCCCCTTGCTGGGCGTGGAAGTCGGCGAACCCGCGGATGGACGTCAGTGGTGTCCGGAGTTCGTGGCTGGCGTCGGCGACAAACTGGCGCATCCGCTCTTCGGAGCCTTGCGCTCGGATCTCACCCTCTGCCCGGGCCCGGTAGGCGGTTTCGATGCGGCCGAGCATGGTGTTCAGGGCCGCGGCGAGGCGCCCGACCTCGGTCCTGCGCCGGTAGTCCGGGACCCGCCGGGACAGGTCGCCCGCGGCGATGGACTCGGCGGTCCGCTCGATGTCGCTCAGTGGTGCCAGGCTGGCCCGGGTCAGCCAGAAACCAGTCACCATGAGCAGGACGAGCGCGATCAGGCCCACCAGCAACTCGATGCGGGCCAGCTGGCCGACGACGGGCAGGATGTTGTCCAGGCTGAGCGCCACGACGCCGTAACGGTGGCCCGGCAGTGTCTGGACCATCACCCGCCAGGCGTGTGAGCCGGTCTGCACGGTGAATGGCGTGGTGGTCACCCGCAGCTCGCTGGCGGCGAGCCTGGGGGCGGGAGCCGGGTCCTGCCCGTGGAATCCGGCCCGGACCACGTCCTCGATGGACCCACCCTGGCTGACGATTTCGATCAGGAATGCGCTGGGGAGCGGCGTGTCGCCGGGGCGGGGCGGCCTCGATGGCAACGGGCGGGGCGGCAAGGCGTGACTCTTCGCTGTGAACTGGGCGAACGCGCGCAGTTGCGCGTCGTCCCGGCTGATCAGGTAGGTACGGAGCAGGAACGTGCCTGCGAACCCCATGATGGCCAGCGCGGCGGCGACCACCAGGCTGGTCGCGATCAAGACCCTGGTTCTGAGGGAGGCGGCCCGGGGGGCCTTCCGCAGCGCGCTGACCATGCTCACGGCGGCGGGATGCGCAGCACGTAGCCGATGCTGCGGATGGTGTGGATCAGGTGCGGCTCGGCGGTGTCGACCTTGCGGCGCAGGGTGGAGATGTAGGACTCGATGATGTTGCTGTCGCCGGTGAAGTTGTAGTCCCACACGTGGTCGAGGATCTGTTCCCGGCTGAGCACCCGCCCGGCGTTGGTCATCAGGTAGCGCAGCAGCTTGAACTCGCGGGGGGCCAGGGTAACCTCGGTGCCTGCGCGCCGCACCTGGTGGCTGTCCTGGTCGAGTTCCAGGTCGGCGATGGCCAGCCGGGACGCGGGTTCGGCTTCGCCGGTGCTGCGGCGCAGCACGGCCGAGATCCGGGCCAGGACCTCGTCGAGGCTGAACGGCTTGGTGATGTAGTCGTCGCCGCCGAGACTCAGCCCGGCGACCCGGTCGCGCGGGGTGTCACGGGCGGTCAGGAAGATCACGGGGATCCGGGGCCCGCTGTCGTGGATTCTGCGGATCACCTCGAATCCGTCGCAGCCGGGCATCATCACATCCAGCAGGATCAGGTCCGGCTGGCCGGCTGCGGCGGCGCGCAGCGCTTCGGCGCCGGTGGCCGCGGTGAGCACGTCGAAGCCGGCGAACCGTAGCGCCCCGGCCAGCAGTTCCAGAATCACCGGTTCATCGTCGACGACCAGCAGCCGGGCCCCACGCTGCGCCGGTGCGGAACTCATCCCTCCACGGTGGACCCGTCAGCTTGCCGTCTCCTGCCCGTTTGCTGTGGGAAACCTTAAGAGGCCCGCGGTACCCGCGTCCGGCCGCAGGCACCGGCCTACTCGCCGTGACCTGGGAGAACTGTGATGGACTGCGGGCGCGGCGGTGTGTCACCCGCCACCATCGTCCTGGCAGGCGGCGCGGCGCCCGCTGATGGCAGCCGCGTTTGCGCCACGGCCCGTTGCCCGGGCGGTTCCAGGCAGGTCACGGGGCGGTTGTGGCACCGGCTCGGCGTGGGTGAGCCGTCCTGGGCACAGGAACGCACGGGCCGCCGGGCTCCAGGGTGCCTTCAGGTTGGCTCAACATCCGTTCTAGCCAGGCCGGTGAGGATGATGCCCGGGCCCGGTACCGCCACGGCGATGTTCCCGGGCCCGCCAGCGACAAGGCCGGGCCTTGCGTGACATTCGGTTGGGAGCGTGGATGTTCTTCGTATATTTGCGGCGTGAGCTGCGCCGCCGGGCCCGCCAGGCGGTGGTCATCTCCCTGGGGTTTGCGCTGGGGATCGGCTTGGTCATCACCGTGACCGCGGCGTCGGCGGGAGTCAAGAACGCGCAGGGCAAGGTGCTGCACGCCCTGTATGGGGTGGGCACCGATATCACGGTCACCAAGTCGCCAACGGCCGGGTCGGGCGGCCCGTTCGGTTTCCGGGTCGGATCCGGGTCGGGCCAGGCGTCGCGGCCCCAGGCGGGCACCACGTTCACCCGGAACACGCTGATCGCGGCCGGCCAGGGGACGCTGAAAGCCTCGTCGGTGACCGCGATCGCACGGATGGGTCATGTCTCGGCCGCCGCGGGCGGGCTGACGCTGACCGACACCCGGATCTCGGGCAAGATCCCGTCCTCCTCGTCGTCGGGCGGGGGCGGGTTCGCCCCGGGCGGGGGCGGCGGTGGGGGCGGCCCCTCCTCATTCAAGATCAGCTCGTTCAGCGTGGACGGAGTGGACCTGGCCACCGGCAAGGTTGGCGTGCTGAGCTCGGGAAAGATCATCTCGGGGCGGACATTCCAGAGCTCGGACGCTAGCTCGGATGTGGCGCTGGTCTCGTCCGGGTACGCCAGGCAGCACAGCCTCAAGACCGGGTCGAAGATCACTGTCGCGGGCACCACGTTCACCGTGATCGGCGTGGTGAGCGTGCCGGCCAGCACCGCGGCGAATGTGTACATTCCGCTGGCCCGGGCGCAGGCTCTGGCCAGCATGAAAGGCATGGTGACCACCGTCTACGTGGCTGCCGACAGTGCCGCCAACATCACCACGGTGTCGAAGGAAATCTCCGGGTTGCTGCCCAAGGCGACTGTGACCACCTCCTCGTCCCTGGCCAGCGAGGTGACCGGCTCGCTGGCCAGCGCCTCCTCACTGGCCAGCAACTTGGGCCGGTGGCTGGCGATCGCGGTGCTGATCGCGGCGTTTCTGCTGGCGGGCCTGCTGACCATGTCAGCGGTGTCGCGGCGGGTGCGGGAGTTCGGCACGCTCAAGGCGCTGGGCTGGCGCACCCGGCGGGTGGTCGGCCAGGTGATGGGTGAGGCACTGACCTTGGGCCTGATCGGTGGGGTCGCCGGGGTCGCGCTGGGGTTCGCCGGGGCGCGGCTGGTGTCCGCGCTGGCCCCGCCGCTGACCGCCACGACCAGCCTCAGCACCCGGGTGCCCAGCGGGGCGGGCTCGTTCGGCCCGCCGGGCGGCGGCGGATTCGGCGGCGGCGGCGGAGCCCCTCCCGGGGGCGGCGGGTTCCGGGGCCTGGCCGGGGCCGGCAGTCACACCGTGAGCGTCCCCCTGGATACGTCGGTGACGCTCAGCGTGGTGCTGCTGGCGGTGCTGCTGGCGATCGCTGGCGGGCTGATCGCCGGGTCGTTCGGCGGGTGGCGCGCGGCCCGGCTGCGCCCGGCCGCGGCGCTGGCCCAGGTGGCGTAGGCAGCAGGCACGGCCAACAAGAAAGGGCACTCATGTACAAGCTGACCAGGGTCACCAAGGACTACCGCAAGGGCCCTGATACCGTGCACGCGCTGGCCGGGGTGGACGTGGTCATCGAGGACGGTGAATGGCTGGCCATCCAGGGCCCCACCGGGCACGGCAAAACCACCCTGTTGCAGATCCTCGGCGCCCTGGACCGCCCCACGAGCGGCGTGGCCGAGTTCGACGGCCGTGACCTAGCCACGCTGCGGGAAACCGAGCTGGCCAAGGTCCGCGCCACCTCGATCGGGTTCATCTTCCAGACCTTTAACCTCATTCCCACCCTGTCCGCCGCCGAGAACGTCGAGACCGCTCTGGCCCCCCTGCGGGTGACTGGAGCCGACCGCAGAACCCGGGCAGCCGAGGCGCTGGCCGGGGTCGGCCTGGCAGAACGGCTCCACCACCTGCCGTCGGAACTGTCCGGCGGGCAGCAGCAACGGGTGGCCATCGCCCGGGCCCTGGTCAAGCAGCCCAAGGTGCTGCTGGCCGACGAGCCCACCGGCAACCTCGACGAAACCACCCGCGACGAGATCATCGCCCTGCTGGAAACCCTCTGGCGCGAACGCGGCCTGACGTTGGTCCTGGTCACCCACGACAGCGCCATCGCCCGCCGCGCCCAGCGGCTCGGCGTCATGGCCAACGGCAGGCTGTCCATCAAGCAAGACACCCGCAACGCCCCCCAAACCCGGTAATACCAGGCGCAGACCGCCGGCCCGGTAACCCTGCAGCCCCCGTCAGGTACCGGGCCCGGCTTGCCAACGACAACGGGCTTGCCCTGGAAAGCGCCAGCCCCGCAGCGGTCCAGCCCGGTGCAGGGTGCTGCCGGGCACGCCACCCTCCACGGCAAGCACGCAGATCACCCAAATCCGGATGCTGCCCGTCGTGTCCGACCCTGAGCCAAGCAGCTTCCAGATCGGCGGTTCGCGAGCGGCCGATGGCGTTACTGCCGGTCATCCGCCTGGCCGAAGATCGGCCAGGCGGATGATGCCGGGCACCTGGCGATTACCGGGCTGCTCCGGCGACGTAGGCGGCGACGATGTAGGTCGCCAAGATCATCGGCCCGGCTCGCCGACGGCCAGGTCAATCGCGCGGGCGGTACGCGGGGCGAGCGGGATGGTGACGATCTTTCCGCCCTTACGGGTGATCACCAGGGTGCGGTGGCCGCGTTCGATCCCCAGGTCCTCGATATCCGCGCCGGTAGCTTCCGACACCCGCAGTCCGTTGAGTGCCAGCAGCGAGATCAGCGCATGCTCGCCCGCCGGTCCGAGCCCGGCCGAGACCAGCAGCGCGCCGAGCTCGTTGCGGTCCAGCCCGGTGGCGTGAGACTCATAATCCAGCCGCGGCCGGCGCACGTGCGCCGCCGGTGAGTGGTCGAGTAGCTCTTCCTCTACCGCGTATTTGTAGAACCCCGCCACCGTGCACAGCCGGCGGGTGATGGTAGCCCGGGCGCGGCCTCGGGCTTCCAGGTCGCGGGCGAAGCACTCGATGTCGGCGCGGCGGCCGGCGAACAGGCGGACCTGATGCTGGGAGCACCAGCTGGCGTACTGGCGCAGGTCCAGCTCATAAGCCTGCCGGGTCAGGCCGCTGTATCCGGCCAGGAACCCGGCTAACGCCAGCCGTTCGGTGTTGCTGAACACCGGCGCCACCGGGACGAGAGCAGCGGATGTGGTCGTGGTAGCCATCAGGCACCTCCGAGGACTCAGGCTGAGACCCCAGAGCTGGGCCAGCCGAGGCCCCAGCAAGACGATGAGAACCCCACGTTAAAGCCGGCCGCGACAATCACACCAGGTCACAGCCCTGGCGGGTTGGCACGCTCAGTAAACAGCACCCGAGCGCCGATTCGCGCGCCCGTGCGGGTAGTGAGATAGTCGTCCTTCGGTGCGCTCGCGAACCGGCGACCGGCGTGGCTGGCCTGTCGCCGAGGAGGAACCGCATGGCCGATTCTGACCGCCGGAGCACGTTGCTGGATTCTTACGAGAACGCTGCGGTGATCGTGTCAGGAATAGTTGCTGACGAGCTCGGCCACCCGACACCGTGTCCCAGGTACGACGTGGCCGGACTGATCGACCACCTCGTCGAAGCGGGCCACCGGGCGGCCGCTCTCGGCCGCGGGCAGGCACCCCCGCCCGGAGACGAGTCCCCTCACGTGGAGCTGTCCGACGCGCCCGGTCAGCTACGTAGCGCTGCGGAACAGGCGGCACAAGCATGGGGCGACAATTCCAGCTTGTCGTTGAGGTACGCAATGCCGTGGGGCGAGGAGTACACGGCGGCCACCCTGGTGGACATGTACCTGGCAGAGCTGGCCGCGCACGCCTGGGACTTGGCCAGGGCCACCGGACAGACCGGCAGGTTGGATCCTTCCCTCGCCTTGCCGGCACTCGAGGGGGCACGGGCCATGATCAAGCCTCAGTACCGCAACATGGCCGAGCCTGGAGCCCCTTTCGGGGCGGAGGTCTACCCAGCTCCCGGTGCTGACGACTGGGAACGCCTCGCTGCCTTCATGGGACGCGACCCACGGACAACGCCCGGTCTATAAGGGGCGAGCGCGGCGCCGGGCCTTCGATCGACCTGCCGTCTTGAACCTGGGTGATAGCCGGAGGTAGCCCGAACGCCCACGCAGAACACCGCTGGGGACGCGTTCCGGCCGATCCGATCGGCGGATACGGATCGCGGGGCGATAACCGGCGCTGACCACGGAGCGTAATTCAGCAGCTATCCCACTCCGCGCCGGATCGCCGAGTCTGCACTCTGGCTGGCTGTGCAGAATCGGGGGTGTTCGGAACGTGTAGGGGCTACCCGCGTATAGAAGAGGGCCGGACGGTGGCCCGCTCGATCTGCTTGCCGAGGGGGGCGCCGATGGCTGCGCCTATGGCCGATTGCAGAAGGGCGAGGAGCACGAAGAAGGTGAGGCTCGGAATGAAGCCAGGGTCAGCAATGTCGTTCAGGCGGCTTCCGGCAGCGGCGAGCCCGAAGAGGGTTCCGATGCTCAATGCGATGGGCGTGAGCAGAACAGCCCACCAGGAGCGGAGGAGGGCTGCGCTGGCAACCCCCAAGATGAACGGTATCCACGAGATCAAGAGCAGGGACTGGTCGATGAAAGCGCAGACCAGACCGGCCGCCAGTGGCAGGAGCCATCTCTTCAGAGCAAGCAGTTCCATATCGCTGCCGTCGATCTGGTCACGTACTTCCCGCAGAATCGCTGCCTTCTTCAGGACGGCCGTGCGTGAGGTTCGTAGCTGCGAGATGCGCCTGCTCTTTTGCCACCTTTCGTGGCAAGCGAACCGATCCCATGCAGCTTGGCGGCTGACTCCCAGCACTGCGCCCACCTCATCCCAGGTGACGCCGAAACTGCGGGCCAGTTCGATCTCCAGAGCAAGCAGGCGTTCAGCGGCTGCCGACAGCTCGCTCGTGCTGGAGATCCAGTCGCTGAAATAGCGATCGTAGGTGATCTTCCGGGTGGACTGACTTGGCGGGCTGATCAACGAGTACGAGCGGGCGGCATGAAGATCACCGGCTGATTCAGGAAACTGCAGATCAGAGGTCGTTCTTTTTACCCCACAGGCTGCGGCGCAGCAGCACCAGGCAGCCCAAGAACCCGGATTATGAACAGACAGAGGAGCCGGAGAGGCATAGACCCACGATCTTGCCTCAACCTGCTCATCTGGCCGAATCGCGGGCCACATCCCCTCCTCCGAGTTCTTTCGCGGTACAGGCCGAGGCGTCAGCTGGGCAACTACCTCGTCAAGCGCGCCGTGATCCTCGATGTTTTTCGGGCATCGGCCGGCCGGGCGCAGGGTAGTATGATCGTATGGCGAAGCGTAAGATAACTGTCACCGTAGACGAGGAGCTTGTTGACCTCGTGCACGCATTCGGCGAGGAGAAGCTGTCCGCCGTCGTTAATACTGCGCTAGCCGAACACGTCGAGCGCCTGGGCCGGCTGGCTACGTTGCGGCACCTTCTTGACCGGTGGGAGGCCACGGCGGGTCCGGTACCGCCCGAAGTCCGGTCAGACGCGGCGGCCGCGTTCGACGAGGCCGGGGACGGCCCGCGCGTGGCCGCAGGATGACTGGCGCGCCGCTCATCCTGGATGCTGATGGCCTGGACGCGCTGACCGAGCAGCCCCCGCCCGACCGGCTGCGCGCGCTGCTGGCCGAGGCCTGGGAGCGCCAGAGCGACGTCCTGGTCCCGGCTCTGGTCTGCGCCGAGTGCTGCCGGGGCGCCGGACGCACCCGCGCCGTCGAAGCATCGCTGGCGCGACACCGCGGCAGCCGCGCCGGACGGCCGGCGGTCCGCGTGGTGCCGACTGACTTCGACCTCGCCCGCCGTGTTGGGTCCATACTTCACGGCGCCGGCGCGAGCACAGCGGACATCGTCGATGCACATTCGGTCGCCGTAGCGTCGTTGCAGGGCCGCGCGGTGATCGTGACCGCCGATCCAGATGACATCCTGCGCCTGGCCTCGGCCGTGCCCACGGTGCGGATCGTCACGCGCACAGCGCGGTAGGGCCCACCTCCGGGAGGTCAATCTGGCCGCTGTCCAGGTTCGAGTCGCATGGCGAGTTCAGCGCGGGACTCAGCTGGACTCGGTGGGACAAGATCCAGAACACGACCAGTGCAGACCAGGCCTCCTCCGCCTACACGGACAAATGGCGGACAGAAAGCGCTATTCACGTCGCCGTCATTGAAGAATATGCACGTCAGCGGCTATTCCGATGGGTCGGGATGGGCTCCCTGTAAAACCGTCGGCTAAGCCTACGTTGGTTCGAACCCAACACCTGCCACCAGCAAACTCCCGGTCAGACCCGGTCCGGTGGGCCCGGCCTCATGCGTTGAGGGAGCGGTCTGGAATCACCGCTCCCCGTGCGGGACTTCTCGGTTCCTGACCTTGTTTGGCCAGGTCAGGATGCTGTTGGACGCGGGGGAGCAGTTAACGCCAGCCGTGGTGATGTGGCGGCCAGGCCGGCGCCGTAGCTGCCGGTGCCCTCGATCCCGACCAGGCACACCGTCCCGAACCCGCCCAGCCAGCCCAGCAGCCCGGAATAGCCGGCCGTGGTGACCGGGAATTCCCGGACGCCGAGCAGCCCGCCAACCGGAGGCCGACCGACTGGAGGACATCGGCGAGGTCGACGTAATCTTCGACGTGATCGGCGGCGAGGTTCTCGAACGCTCGGCCCCACTGGTGCGCGCCGGCGGCACGCTCGTCACGACCGTTGCACCGCCGAAGGTGCGGCCCGCCGACGGCCGGGCGATCTTCTTCGTCGTCGAGCCGGACCGGCTCCGGCTGGCCGACCTCGCCGAGCGGGTGCGGTCCGGGCGGCTGAAGCCGGTCGTGGGGGCCGTGCGACCGCTCGCCGAGGCGCCGTCCGCGTTCGCCCCCGACCGCCGGGTGCCCGGCAAAACGATCATCCGGGTAACGGAAGGCGGATAACAGAAGGCGGATAGCCAATCGGCCGCCCATTGCCTCATCCGCCTGCCACTCGACAACCGCGCTCTGTCAACTCCTCCTCCGAAAGCCCACGGGACGGCAACGCTAGTCAGCGCAGAACGACCTGATCTGCACGCCCCGACCGGCGATCCTCAGATAGGTCCTCAGACGCGCAGATCGGCAGTTATCGCGAGCCTGCAGGCAAATTCTAAGTGACGTTCCGTGACGAAGTTGGCCGTTGAATTAGAGGTCAGGCTCGGAGATCGCCACCGGACAAGCGGCGCGACCAATCGGCGGCAAGTTCGTGCGCGTGCAGGCTGGCATCACGAGGATGAGTCGCGAGACCGAAGCTACAGACACGCGAGATTGGCAGATCATGACCGCTGCGGACGTACCGCTGTATCACGAGCTACTAGAACCCGCGCTCCAGGCGGTGCTCGAGCTGGGCGGCTCGGCGTCGATCAGCGAGATCGTGGAGACGGTCATGAGAAGCGAGGGCTTCAGCGACGCGCAGCAGGCCGTGCTGCACAACGATGGGCCTGGTACCGAGATCGGGTACCGGCTTGCGTGGGCACGCACCTACCTCAAGGGCATGGGCCTCCTGACCAACAGCTCCCGGGGCGTCTGGTCGCTGACAGAAACGGCACCGCGATGCTGACAGACCCTTCCGTCACCGAAATCCAGCGCGGCGAACGGATCCGCGATCTTCGGGCACAGTATCTGACTGGCCTGCGGACGACGCGCAAGAGCAGGCTCCCGCACGATGAAGATGACCTTGACGCTGAGCCAGCCGCGGAACGCAGCTGGAAAGAGCAACTGCTCGATCAGCTCATGCGTATCGCACCCGATGCCTTCGAGCGCCTTGCCAGGCGGCTGCTGCGCGAGGCCGACTTCGACAGCGTCAACGTCACCGGCAGAAGCGCGACGGCGGGATCGACGGACTTGGCGTCTACCGGCTCGGGCTCGTCAGCTTCCCTGTGTTCTTCCAGTGCAAGCGCTACCGGGGCAGCGTGAGCCCAAGCGCTGTCCGCGACTTCCGCGCTGCCATGGCGGGCCGCGACAAAGGCCTGCTCATCACCACGGGCACGTTCACCGCGGACGCCAAGAAGGAAGCAACCCGTGACGGCGCCCCGCCGATCGATCTCATCGACGGCGACCGGCTCTGCGACCTCCTCAAGCGGTACGACCTTGCCGTCCACACAGCGACTCGCACCGTTGAAGACGTCACAGTCGACGCCGCCTTCTTCACCGAGATCTAACAGCCGTTAACCGCACGATTCGCGGCAGATGCGGGCGACCGGAGGGTCATGAGAGTGTCGGTTGCGAGCTCGGGCGAGGCGGATTTTCCGGTAGCGCTGGCGGGATATTCGCGGCAGTCTGTAACGGTGATTGATCCGGCGATCGATAGTCACTACGGCACCGGCTACGAACGTTCCCGCCTGTTCCCCGGCGGGAATCCGTCCCTGGAGTACGTCAGGTCGATGGAGTTGCTGGACCGGCTGCTGCCCCGGCCGCCCGCGCGGGTCCTGGATGTCGGTGGCGGCCCGGGCGCCTATGCCGCACCGCTGGCCAGGCAGGGGTACCGCGTGCATCTGGTGGATCCGGTGCCTCGGGCTACGACGTGTGGGAACGCGATGAGGACGCTTTCGGCGACTAGGACGAGGACGAGCTGGAGCCACAGGTCCCGGCCGGCCTGGGATCACTCACCGCTCCGCAGCGCGCCCTGGCCGACTTCCTCCGCCTCGACTGCGACCTTCTGGAGGTCGCGGCCGAGACCAGCGCGGCGCTCCCCACGGTGACCGGCGATGCACGCGCTGGCCAGGCATATCGCGAAGCTGCCCGTCAGTGACAAGGACAGGCTTCTGACGCTGGTTGCAGAAGACCAGGCGGCAAGGGCGCGGATGGAACTGCTGCGGGGCTTCCGCACGGATCCTGATAAGCAGTGCGACTCCCGTCCCCGGCGGACCGTCGCCGAGCTCCTGGACACCGCCGGGGCACGCCGCCTGCAGCGCGGGCGGTGAGCGGGTGTCCCCGCCTGCCGCGCAGCAGGCCCCCCGGGAACCGGTTTCTTTGACGGTTCCGGAGGATCAGCGACTTGCCGGGTTGAGGAGCCAGTCCTCGGTGAGTGGTGCCTCCGGTGGCCCGTTGAGCATCCAGGCATGGATGGCCTGGATCAGGGGCCCAGGGTTCTTCCTTGAGCGCGGGAAGGCGCGGCTGCTGGTGTAGAGAATTCCCGTGGTGGCGGTGTCGGCCTGTAGTGCTCGTAGGAGGATGGGCCGGAAGTCTTTGACGTTCTCGGTGAGCAGCCAGCGACGTTGAGAAGTTGCCCAGGCGAAGACGTCATCATCGCTCATTGCCCGCAGTTCGCCGCGCTCAGCCACAGCGATCACGTCCTGGCCCAGGTCGCGCAGTGCGGCAGCGATCGCGGGGGAGAACATCTCGTCCAGCAACAGGCGGGCGCTGGCCGGGTGGCTCATGCGATGAGCTGCCGTTGTACCCGCCATGCTTCCTCGGCGCGGGCCGATTCCTCATCAGCGTCGCTGATCTCGGTATCGATCTCGTCCCGGTAGCCCCCGTAGTAGCTGACGGCTGTGGCGATCCGGCTGGCGTCGACGGCAAACACCTCGGCTGCCGCGTCGAGCGCGGCTGGGCCGCGCTCGTCGACTTCACGCAGGAACTTGATGATTTCCCAGATGTCTGGCCCGTAGGCGAGGGCAGCCCGGCGGCCGGACGGCCCGTCTTTGAAGATCACCCCTGGGTGGTCAGCCATCCGCAGTCCTTCGTCGATGAGCCGCTGCGCTAGCGCGGAGGTCGTTGAGCCGGCCGTTGCGCCCGCACGGCGCCGCAACCGCGCCAGCAGGGCGGCGTCAAAGCGGATAGAAAGAGGCGCAGTCATGTACTACATTGTAACTCATGCGCTACAAGAATTCGAGGCCGGATGGAGGACACCGGGATGACCTCTCATTCACGTGCGCTGCCGATGGCAGCGCCATCCCTGGGCCCTGCGGGTCAGCCTGAGATCGTGTGCACGACGTCTTAGTTCCCGTCGCCAACGCCGTGGCGCAGCGTGCGGATGATCCTTTCCCCCTCGTCGTACGGCCCGGAGATATACATCGGTTTCCCGTCCCGGCCGAAGGTCAGCTCGCACTGCCCGTCCGGGGTCGTCTTCGGACCAGTACTCGACCGGAGAGTCGCCTTTGTACGCCACGCAGACCGGGTAGTCCTGGTCACGATCGCGCGTCACTATCTGCTCCAGCGCGATCTGGTGCTCCCAGCAGGCGCCGAGGTCGTACGTGTAGCTGATGTTCCCGCCAGGCGTCAGCACATCCCGCACCCGGACCGCGCCTTCGTCTGCAATCACTTCCAGGTTTACGAACGGGTCGTTGTACTGTTTCTTCCCCGCCCGGAATACGTGCAGGTGATCGCCGTCCCGGCCGAACAGCACCAGGATGACCTGGTGCAGGTCGGCGAGGGTGGCGGTGACCGGCAGGCGGACCGGCGCCAGATCGGCGGACGGGAGCCCGACAGCGAAACCTTCAGCTCGGCCACCTGGTCGATGCTGCGGCGCGCCGGAGGCGCCGAACTCCGCCACCTTCCGCGAGAGTGCCGCGGCATCCGGGTGACCGGTGGCCCGCACCTCGGCGAGGCACGTGTCCAGGTCCGTCCCCGGCATGCTCTCCCAGACGCGGCTGAGCGCCTCGTCCGGGCCCTTGTCCTGAAGCGCGGCAGCCGCGTGCTCGACGTGGACCCTTCCTCCCGCTACTGCAGCCTGGCATCGCGCTCGCCGCCATCCTGGCTGAGCCGGGCCGAGCCGGTCAGCACCCCCTCGGCGCCCACGTACACGTCGGCGAGCTCGATCCCGTGATCGGTCAGCACGAAATCCCGGACCTGGTTGGAATGGGCGCTGCCTCGTTGCTTGAGCACGAACAGCAGCCGCTTCCGCTCCCCCCTGGACTCCACGTTGCGCAGCAGCAGCCAGGTGTCGGCCCGCGACGACACGCCCATCGTGGTCTCGATATCCTCCGGGCTAAAGACGGTCGCTATCGCGGTGACCCCCGGGCCTGGAACTTGCGGGCCAGCATCAAGCTCACCTCGGTGCGGGAGGGCCGCTGATTGAACATCCCGAACCTCGCTTCGATCGTGTCGAGGACAACCCGCCTGGCCGCGATGCACTTGATCGCGTCGTCCAACAGCAAGAACAACGGCCCGAAGTCGAACCCCCGTCCAGACAACCTCTGTCGGCTCGGCCCGGAACGCATACACGACCAGCAGCCCGTCCCGCTGCAGCCCGTCAAGATCGAAGCCCAGCGAGGCGACATCGGCGGTGACCTCCTACGTCGAGGCGACCTTGACCGACGCCACCGCGCTCAAGCTGCGCCGGCTGTGCTACGTCGGCTCCGCCACCAATGGCAGTTCGCGATCTACCGCGCCAGCCACGACGACTACGACGAATCGATCTTCCTCCACCGGCCTGCCCATCGGCACCTGCCAAGACGCCCTCGACACCGCCTGCGGCCTCTACCTCAACGACCCCACCGCCTGGGCCTACCACCCGACGAACTTACGGCCGAGACCACTTAGTTAAGTCAATCGCGGCCCGATCAGGGCGTCCACTGGCGGGCCGCCGAGCTGGTTAGCCCGAGATTACCGACACCGTGTTGTCGCCGAAATTGGTGACATAGGCGGCGTTGGTCAGTGGGTTGGTCCCCACCTCGACCGGCCCGGCGCCTACCGGGATGATCGAGGTCACCCTATTGGTCCTCCCGCTGATCACCGACACCGTGTTGCCAAGGGGAGTGGCGGCGGGGAGGACGCCGAACTGGGCGACGTAGACGGTGTTGGTAAGTGGGTTGGCCGCCACCCCGAACGGCCCGGCGCCGACCGGGATGGTCGCGGTCACCGTATCGGTTTTCCCGCTGATCGCCGACACCGTGTTGCCGCCGTTATTGCTGACGTAGGTGGTGTTGGTGACCGGGTTGGTCGCCACCTCGCCCGGCGCGGCGCCGACCGGGATGGTCGCGGTCACCGTATCGGTTTTCCCGCTGATCACCGATAGCGTGTTGCTTTCGAAATTGGCGACGTAGATGGTGTTGGTCACCGGGTTGGTGCCCACCCCGCCCGGATCGGCGCCGACCGGGATGGTCGCGGTCACCGTATCGGTTTTCCCGCTGATCACCGATACGGTGTTGCTTTCGGAATTGGCGACGTAGACGGTGTTGGTCACCGGGTTGGTGCCCACGCCGACCGGCCCGGTGCCGACCGGGATGGTCGCGGTCACCGTATCGGTTTTCCCGCTGATCACCGACAGCGTAGTGCCGCCGGAGTTGGTGACGTAGATGGTGTTGGTCACCGGGTTGTCCGCCACGTCGTGCGGGAAGCTGCCGACCGGGATGGTCGCGGTCACGGTTTTGGCTTTCCCGCTGATCACCGACACCGTGTTGTCGTTGACGTTGGCGACGTAGGCGGTGTTGGTCAGCGGGTTGGTCGCCACCCCCAACGGCCCGCTGCCGACGGGGATGGTCGAGATGAGCACCGGGGCGGCACCGGCCGGAGCTGCGGCCGCCGCCGTGGGCGCTACGATCGCGGCCGCGACGCCGACCGCAACGGGCACCGCGAATCGGCCGCAAAGACAGCGCGCCGCGGTGGACAAGCCGGCCATTGAGCTGACCATGGTTGCCTCCTTCTGCGGCAAGAATCACCGCGTGGCCTGGCACCGTGGAGGTGCCTTCCCCGACAACTGGTACACACCAATTCGACGCGCATGCGAACAATCAAGTTCACCGGGGACCTAATGAACTCACACTTGACCGGCACTACGGTACCGTCAGGGGTGAGAAGCCGGTAGTAGTAGCCCGTCGCTTTGGTCCGTTCCCACAGGCCCTGGTCGTTCATGGCCTTGGTGATTTCGGCGAGGTGCTCGAGGACCTTAAGGACAAGATCCAGCGTTGGCCGGTGGCCGATACGCTGCAGGATGCCGACGATAGTTGTCAGGGCGATCGCATAAAAGCCATCCAGCCGGTAGCGCCGGATTGCGCCAAGATGCCACCGCCCGGCAGGTGCGAGCGCTCGATTGGGCCGTTGTTGTCCAGGCCGAGGAAGCCGTCCTCGAACAGGCCGTTGCCGCCGACGTCCTCCAGGTTTGACCCAGCAGGTGAAATGCCACTGTTGCGTTGATCGATCCCGGATGGCTGGAGACTGGTGCGGTGGCTGCACCTCGTACGGACTCGGTCTTTGCTGGTTTCCGGTTCCCGCGGGAGGGGATCTCGCTCGCCGTCCGCTGGTACCTGCCCTACGCGCTGTCCTACCGGGATGCCGCGCGGGCCCCGGGGATCACGGGCTTGTCGGGAAGCCAGCTGTCCAGCATGCCGCGGTTGCGCGGTCCCCAGTGGCGCAGGTTCGCCCACTGGGTCAGCTCCCCGATGGTTACGAACGTGAGCAGCGGCTGCAGGCCGGCCAGCCGCGCGGCCAGCCTGGGCGGCAGTAGGCCCTTGAAGGAACGCGATGCGACGTCAGTGTCGAGGACAACCGCCGCTGAATAAGGTTCAGGCAAGGTCGGCATGGCGCGACGCGGAGACAAAGGCGAGGAATTCGCTGAGTTCCTCGTCGGTCTCGAACGCGTCGCAGCGCAGTTCATCAGCTGACTTGATCGGGTGCGCGCCAGGCGTCTGCCGGATCAGCTTCTCGATCGGCAGCAGGTCCTCGTCGGCCCGGTCGTGTTCGTGCTCGGCGCTGGTGCTCGTCGCGACCACCTCCGTCATAGTCTTGCTACCAGTGTCGCATCCCGTCCGATGACCCCGGCGACGGCGCGTCCTTACCTCACGCTATCCCGTCAGCAAGTTCGGTCCGGGTTCTGTTCTGGGCACGCTCAGCGTTGTGCATCCATGAACGCTCGCCGGCCATCCGATCGGGGATACGCACGCTGCAAGCGGCCACCAATCAGCTCGGGATGGCGGCGGGCTCATACCTGGCCTAGCAGTGCGGCCAGGATATCCACTGGCCCGTGGGGACATATGGATGCGTGCTCACGCCCGCAATCTGCTGCGCGCCGCGCGGAAATCTGCAGGGAACGCCGTCGCGGCGACCCGGATGCTACGGGCGGTGGCTTGGGGTCAGGGGCAGGCGGCGGGGGTCGGGGAAGCCGAGGCTGGTATAGCCGGGGGCGCGCTTGGCCAGGGAAGCGGCGAGCACGCCGGTGGCGGTGTCGTGGTAGTCGTGGATCTCAGCGGTGGTCTTGGCCGGGTAGGCGCGCAGGATCCGCCCGGCATACTGGACGAGGCGTCCTTTGAACGCGATCGGGGCCGCGAGGAAGAGGGTGTCCAGTGCTGGGCAGTCGAAGTCTTCCCCGGCATAGGGCCCGGTGGCGACGATAAGCGGCGGCGGCGAGCCGGGCTGAGGCTGCAGGCGGGCAAGAGCGGCGGCGCGGGCTTTGGCGCCCATCCCGCCGCGGAGTACTACCGGGTCGTGCCCGCGGTCCCGGAGTGCGTCGGCGATCCGGTCGAGATGCCCGGTCCACTGGGTCAGCACCAGGCAGTGCCGGCCTCTGTCCAGGGCTGCGTGCACGTCGCCGGTGAGCTGGGCGGTGCGGGCGTCGTCGGCGGCCAGGTCCCGGTAGATCGCTGCCATCCCGCCGGCTGCGGACGGCTCGGCCTCCCCGGCGTAGCAGAACGTTGTCGGGTGCACGCGCAGGACCGGAGTCGGCCGGGACGCTGCCTCGCTTGGCCCGAATTCCAGCCGGGCTGCTTGCCCGTCTGCGTCCCGGCCGCGGTCGGTGGGCAGGGAGATGGTGTGCCGGACCGGGCCGACCTGGAGGTAAATCAGGTCGTCGAGCTTGTCGCGCCGGTAGGGGGTGGCGGTCAGGCCGAGCCAGCGGCGGGCGGGGATCTGCTTGACCGCGTGCTCGAACGCCGCCGCCGGGACGTGATGGCATTCGTCGGCGACGATCAGGCCGTAACCCGCGGTGAGCGCGGCGACGTCCTGGTGACGGGCCAGGGTCTGCAAAGTGGCAATGTCGATGATCCCGCGCAGTTTCGCCCGGCCGCCGCCGATCTGCCCGGGCGTGACCCCGAGATGATCACGGATGCGGCCCCGCCACTGGTCGGCTAGGGCCTTGCGGTCCACTAGCACCAGGGTGGAGACCGCATGCGCGGCGATGACCGCGCAGGCGATGACGGTCTTTCCGGAGCCGGGCGGTGCCACCAGGACGCCCAGGGCATGCCCGGTAACTACGGCGACTGCAGCCGCACCCCGGCGCCGAGACGGGCATGGATGACCGGCGCCGGCGCTGGCCTGGTCCGGGTCGAGGACGGCGCTGTGATCCGGTTCACCTGTGCCCCGACCGCGACCTTCCCGGCACGTTCCGCCGCCCTGGTCACCTCCCGCGGGCTCATCCTGCCTAGCGTGGACAGGTACGCCCACTGATCGTCATGCGGCTCCATCGTGGCCAGATCCAGGAACACGGTCATCCCGTCACGGCGGGACCTGCCATGCAGCGGCGCCGCGATCAGGTTGCCGACCCCGCCGGCCGGCAGCACGTCCTGCGACGGGAACAACCGGTCATAGCTGGCCAGGTCCATCTGCCCGCGCAGTGCCATCGCTTCGCGCAGCAGGCCGCTGCCCAGCCGGCGCGCCGTCTCCGCCGGAACGGGAGCGGTGAAGAACACCCACGCATGCGCCCCAACCCCAGACCGCGACACCTCCACGGCCGCCGGTACGCCCAGCGAGCGCGCTGCCTTCAGATACGACAGCGCGTCCAGCATCGCGGCCGGCCCGTCGAAGTCGGCCGCCAGCCACCAGCACAGATCCCCGTCGAGCAGCGGGTACAAGCCGACGTGGGCCTGCCCGGAAAGGTGAGCGGTCAGCACCTGCACAGAAAGCGGCAGGTAGTCTCGCTCAGCGTGCGGAACCCCCTTGCGCCAGCCGCCCCGGACCGCGGGCAGCCAGCCTGCCTTCCCGCTGCGAGCGTTCTCCCACCGGATCGCGTAGACGTCGGTACGGGCGGCAAACAGCGCGCCGAACAAGGCGACCTTCGCCTCAGCCGGCGATCCCGCATGAACCGGGCCCGGCGGCGCCTCGAAGAACCCGGCCTGCGCCGGCCCCGGCGGCGCGGCCTCTGTCGGGGTCAGCTTCAGCAGCCGGCGAAGCCGCGCGTTCTCCGCCCGGAGCTGCGCGAGTTCCCCGGCCACCGCCGCAGGCACCTCGCCGTCGGCGAGTATCTCGCTCACGCTAACTACCGTAAAGCCCGCCGGTCAGGACCGGACGCCCTACAGCCTGCAGGTATCAGTACCTGGGCGACTCCCGCCTTGTATTCCGGCCGCGGTCGATGACGTCTATGACCGCTCGCCCGCATCCTTTCGCAGCCCTATGCCCGAATCCGGTGCCGTCCGGCTGGGAGCGGGGCTTGGCGGATGTTCGTGGCTGAGTAGCGGTTGAGCGAGTGAGACGAAAACCCCGTTGCTCATGTCGTCGCAGCTCAGTTCCAATTTAGCGCCGTGGCGGGCGCTCCCTGTACAACCGTCGGCTAAGCCTACGTTGGTTCGAACCCAGCACCTGCCACCACGTACCCCCAGGTCAGGCCCAGTACGCGAGATCATCCGTGACGCTGAAAGTGCACGGTCCTGGGCACCGCGCGTCCGCCCGGGTACTCCCTGATCGTCACTGGCCAACATGGCCCTGAGCTGCAGTGATACCGGCCGGACCGGCCGCGCCGTATCCGCTGCCCTGGGCCATTGCCGTGCCGGGCGCCCATTTGACGGAACAGCCACGGAACACAATCAGCCGTGATCATCACAGTGCGACGTGGCGCCTGCCGCTTCGTCGCCTGAGTACCGTCGGGCGCCATGTGCAGAATGGCCCCCCACTCCAGCGCGGACAGTAGCGGAGCGAACATATGCCGATCCCGGTGCGCCCACGGTCACCGTCGGCGACACGGGATGGCTAGCAAATCGGCGCATAACGATGCCGACTATGGGCGGCTAATGACTAAGAGATCGCGCAGCACAGCTCTGTGCAGATCATCCAGTTCTGGACTAGCCAATGTCCCCCTTTGCGATGGGATATGGCTAGGTACCCTAGGATCATCATGATTAGGCGCGAACAAGCCGATAGGCCTGGATCGTAACGAGCTCGGCGCGCTGCTGGTGGCGGTCGGCCTTGGGCCGGCGGACGAGCATGCGCTGATCTCGCTGCTGGCGCTCAACGGGCTGCGAGTCTCCGAAGCCATCGGTGCCGACATCGAAGCCCTGGGCATCCAGCGCGGCCACCGCACCCTGGTGGTCACCCGCAAGGGCGGCAAGGTCGTCACGGTGCCGCTGGCACCGCGCACCGCCCGGGCAATCGACCTGGCCACCGGCGATCGCAGCCAGGGCCCGATCTTCCTGGCCGCCGACGGGCGGCGGCTCGACCGGCACGGCGCCGCCCGGATCGTCCGCTGCACCGCCCGTCAGGCCGAGATCGGCAAGAACGCCAGGCCGCACACGCTTCGGTACGCGTTCATCACCGCCGCGCTGGACGCAGGCGTGCCGCTCCGCGATGTGCAAGAGGCGGCCTCGCACGCTGATCCGCGCACCACGATGCGATACGACCGGGCCCGCACCTCGCTGGACCGGTACGCCACTTATATCGTCTTATATCGTCGCCGCATACGTCGCGGGTGCTGCCCGATAGCCCCAGGTCCGGCATCATCCGCCTGGTCGGCTACCGGCCAGGCGGATCACCGGCGGTGACGTCACCGGCCGCTCGCGAGCCGCCGATCGGCGCGGCGAGGCTGATGATCGGGAGTTCGTCAGCGGCATGCCGGAATGGATGATCTGCGGCTACGCGTGCCGGTGTCGATTTCGGCGGTGGTCGTTCGTGTAGGGGGTGACGGGGCCGCGGCGGCGGCCCGCGGCACGGAAGGGAGCATTCCATGCGTTCGATCACGGCCACGATGTGGATCACGCTCGATGGCGTCGTGCAGGGCCTGGGCCGCACCGACGAGGACACCCGCGGCGGCTTCACGCATGGCGGCTGGGGCCCGCGGTACGACGACGAAGTGCTGGGCCGGGAGATGGCCAAGGCCATGGCCAAACCGGGTGACATGCTGCTCGGCCGGCGCACCTGGCAGGACTTCATCACCGTCTGGGGACGGGCGACCGACGGCAACCCGTTCACCGCGCGCATGAACGCGACCACCAAATACGTCGTCTCGACGACCCTGGAGAACGCGGATGCCTGGCAGAACTCGATCCTGCTGCGCGGCGATGCGGTCGACACCGTGGCCGAACTGAAGGCCCAGTCGGATCGGGACCTGGGGATCATCGGCAGCGCGTCGCTGGTGCGAACCCTGCACGCCGCGGGCCTGGTCGACCGTTACACGCTGGTGATATGCCCGCTGACCCTGGGCAGCGGCACGCGGCTGTTCGAGGGCCCGGCGCCGCGAGGCGAGTTCGAGCTCACCGGTAGCGTTACGACCACCAAGGGCGTGATCATCGCTCAGTACACCCGCCAGTGAGCAGGGGCCGTGCCGCAATACCTGCTTTCGACCTACCAGTCCGGCAACGGCGCCCCCGGCCCCGCAACCATGGCCCGCGAGAGCGGCTCGTGGGTGTTCACCTGCACGCCCCCACCAGCGCCACCGTCGTGCGAGCCGACGGTATGATCACCGACGTCGCGAGCGCGCTGGCAGCCACCGACCCGGACCGCGCGGAACGCATCCGCAAGCCCATCCCCAGCGGTGACTCTAAGACGTCGGCACTCAACGAGGTCGCGAGGGCGCTGGCAGCCACCGACCCGGACCGCGCAGAGCGCATCCCCCGGTCCATCCCCGGCAAACGCTGGAAGGCGAGGGCGCTGGTGACCGTCACGGAAAGCCTGAAGTGATAGAGCTTAGGCTGTGACGTCGGGCAAACCGGCCTGAACCAACCGTCCGATCAGCGCCTCGGAGCCTGGTCAGGGAACGAGCCGACCGCGGTCCGGGAGGCCTCCTGGTGCCATCCGGCGTCGGCGAGGCCGGCTAAAGGCGGCTCGCTGGGTCAGCCGGGCGAAACACCCTGGGCCGAAGCGGCCCCACGCCACGAAGGCGGCCATGGCGAGATAGACCAGGTCGGGGATGATCGTTGCCCTCTCGCCACGGCGGAGGCGCGTGATCACCGCGCCGGCAAACAGCAACACCGCACCGGTAGCAGCCAGCGGCACCAGAACCGGCGCGATGCCGAGCGCGGCGGGCACGATCAGGCCGACCGCAGCCAGGAACTCGAGGGCTCCGATGGCCTTGAGGGCACCGGGGCTGAAGTCTTCAACCCATCTCGAGGCGGCGCCGCCCATACCGGCCAGCTTCTCCTTGGGCACGAACATCTTAGTGCTGCTGGCGACGAGGAAGACAACGGCCAGGATTCCGGCAACGATCCACAGAGCGAGGTTTAGCTTCCGTTTCATGAGGATCTCCTTGCAGGGCATCAGCGATTCCCGTTACCCGGGTATCCAGGCTGAGCCGGCACCAATCGGGTACCCGATGCCCTTCCCACTGACGTCGCCCGTACGCCCATGCTTTCGATCCCGGCGGCCAGCGTGGTCATGTGGTAGCAGGGCGAGTGGCGCGGCGGGCACTGTTGCGTTAGCCGATCGCAGCGGGCGGGAGACTGATTCGGTGACGTCGTCAGATTCGTCCTCAGCGTTTGCTGGTTTCCGGTTTCCGCGGGAGGCGATCGCTGTGGCAGTCCGCTGGTACCTTCGGTACGGCAAGCAGTTCTACGTCGCCCGCGGCCTGGCCGCCGCAAAGAGCTTCGGCGGCAAGTACGTCGAGTTCGACGCGGCCGGCGGATGACCGGACCCCGGTTGGCCGAGTACCTGACGCGCCGGACCTACGCGCTCGCCTCCTGCACCCGGCCCGACGGCCGGGCGCACGCCGCACCGACGCTGTTCGCCAGCTACGCCGAGGCGTTCTGGCTCCCCACGCTCGGCGACGCGCTCCGGCTCGACAACGTCCGGGCCAATCCGTGGCTCGCGCTGTCCATCATCGAAGGTGAGCACGTCACCCACGCCGCGGTGCTCACCGAAGGCCCGGCCGAGGTGCTGACCGCCGTTCCGCAGGACGTCCGGAACACCACCGAACTGCGCAACGCCGGCGCCAGCCTGGACTGGGCAACGGCCTGGCTGCGGGTCACCCCACGGCGGCTGTTCAGCTTCGCCGAGCACGCCTGGCAGGACGTGTCCGGTAGCTCATCAGCGCATTGATAGTCGGCGCGGAACGCGCGCCTGGGAATGGAGTGAAATGATGACTAGCGTGACTCAGAAGACCGCGACGGCGACGATCCGATTCACGGCCACACTCGACTCCATCGACGAATCGACCGTCATGCGCTTGCCGGAGGAGGCGAGCCGACTGCTGCCCTCACGCGGGCAGGTAGCAGTGCGGGGCTCGATGAACGGCCATGAGTTCCGCACCGTGCTCGAGCCGGACGGAATCAAGGGCCACTGGATAAAGATTGACCCGGCACTGCGGCAAGCCGCTCACATCGGCGGGGGCGGCACCGTCAACGTCACCGTTCAGGCGACACGAGACTGGCCGGAGCCGGACATGCCACCAGACCTGGCCGCAGCTTTGGCGGGCGCGCCGCAGGAGATCAGAGACATCTGGAACGACATCACGCCGATGGCGCGCTGGGAATGGGTGCGCTGGGTCAACGCGACCGCAAGTCCCGCGACCCGCCAGCGGCGTGTCGAGGTGACCATCTCCAAAATTAACAACGGCAAGCGGCGGCCGTGCTGCTTCGACCTTGCCGCATGCACAGACCCAGCGGTGGCCAAGAACGGCAAGCTTCGCAGTACAACGTAATGCCCGGTATCCGCTATTTGATCACCCGCCAGGTGGGCACGGTATGGAAGGCGCGTCGATATGCGCGGGTGGTGACTGGCTCTGTTGTCCCGTAGGGGCGCATACCGGCAGGACCGCTCGCCGCCTCGCATGGTCGACAGCGGCCGGGCGACGGCCCAACGCCGCCCGCCGCCGGGTCCGCTTACGAGACGACCCTCCTGCAGACTTCGAGTGGGCCCGGTCGACTTGTCGGTCGACGCGGATGAGGGGCCGCCGTATTCGCGTAGTTGGGCGATGCGGCCGTCGTGCAGTTCGGCGATGGAGGGCGGGGGAGCCGGCGCGGGCCATCCAGGAGCCGATGTTGACAATCCAGCCTCGGCCGTGAGCGAGCATGTCGTACGGCCGGCGGGCGAGCGGTGATGCGGCTTCGGCGGGCATGAGCGCCGCCAGCCGGGCGGCCTGCCAGATGCGCCCGTAGACGCTTTCGGACATGTCACCGCCGCGCAGGCCGAATCGGATCATGAGAAGCGCCACCCGCGGCATACGCCTGTTGGCTACATCGGCCTATCGCGAACCTGGCGCGTGACGGCCGAAGATCACGAGAAACGCGGGCCAACTGGCCTGAAACACGTGGATGGCAACTCGTCGGGGACGAGGCCGGAATCGGCCGGACGCTGCTGAGCTTTGACACAAAGCGGCAGCGCAGCCACGTGCAACGCCGACGCAGCCGCGCCGGTCTTTACGGTGGCGATGTTGCACTGGCGTAACGTGCGGGCAATAGGTGTCTAACGACTTGACAGTTGCAGTGTCTAGCCGCTAGATATATCGTGGTGAGAGCGCGTGAGGTGAACCGGCGGATCGAGCGGCTGGGCGGGGTGATGGCCCGCCAGGCCGGATCGCACCGGCGCTACGTGATCACCTACACAGATGCAGCCGGGGCGGCGGCGAAGGTGGCCACGACGGTGCCGCAGCACGCCGGAGACATGCCGGCGGGGACGCTGCGCGCGATTGAGCGTGACCTGGAGCCGGCGCTCGGGAAGGGATGGCTGCGATGAGCGAGGGTGCCTACCGGGTGGTCGTCACCCGCGAGGACGGTCACTGGCTGGCGGACCTGCCCGGGCTGCAGGGCGCGCACACCTACGCCCGGAGCCTGCCGGCGCTGGACCAGGCGGTGCGCGAGGTCGTGGTGCTGGCCGCTGACCTGCCGGATGAGGCCATGCCCGGCCTGACCCTGGACTACGACTATCACACCGGGGACGCGGACCTCGACGCCACCGCCCTGGAGGTGCGGCAGTTGCGTCGGCAGGCCGACGAGCTCGCCGCGGCCGCGGCTGCGCGCACCGGCCAGGCCGCCGCGGAGCTTGTGGCCCGCGGCCTGTCCGTCCGCGATGCTGCCGCCTTGCTAGGCATCAGCCCCCAGCGTGTCTCCCAGCTCACCGCTCGGGCAAGCTGACCAGCTCTCGGCGGCCGGCGAACGCTGCGGCGGGCCGGCGGGGTGCGGCTGTCAGCTCACGCGGCCGCGGCTGCGCGGCCGTGGGCGGCCGTGGGCAGGCCAGCTGCGCCTGGCGGCACGCCGAGTTGAGGTGATCTTCCGCAGGTTTCACGGCGAGCACCAGGAGCGGCGACTCCGGCGGGATATGGACGTTTCCGCCCGGCGTGCCAGCCGGTCTGCGGCGAGACCTCTTTCCTTATAGAGCATCGCCCGGCCGGAGTATCCGCTGCTCACGCCGCGTCGAGGGCGGCTTCATTCACGCCCGGATCTGGCGCACATGCTGAAGGTTCCGGGGCGGAACCTGGACGGAACATCGTCACGGTACGAGCACATCGTTGGCTGTAAAGTCGCAGGCCAGCGGCTCGCAGGGCCGTAAAGGAGATCCGTCTGTAAAACCGTCGGCTAAGCCTACGTTGGTTCGAACCCAACACCTGCCACCAGCAAAGTCCCAGCTCAGGCCCAGGACGCGAGACCATCCGTGACGCTGAAAGTGCACGGCCCGGGCCACCGCGCGTTTGCCCCGGTCCTCGCTGGTCATCGCCGGCCAGCATGGCCCTGGGCTGCAGTGATACCGGCCGGACCGACCGCGGCGGATCCGCCGCCGTGGGCTGTTGCCGTGCCGAGCGCCCATTTGACGGACAGGCACGGAACACAATCAGCGATGATCATCACAGTTCGTCGTGGCGCCTGCTGCTTCGTCGCCTGGGTGCAGTCGGCGCGCCAGCTGCAGGATGGCCCGGCACTCCAGCGCGGACAGCAGCGGAGCGCACGTATCTCAATCCCGGTGCGCTCACGGTCACCGTCCGCGACACGGGATGGCTGGCAAATGGGCACATAACGAATATTTGCGCGATAGCTGTCGCGCCTGGAGGATGCGGCCTGGTCGCAGATCTCCCTGTTCTGAATGTGGCCGTGTCAATTTGAGGTTCAGCTCGATCTTGATAGTCGTCTCTGCCCGTGGGCGGTGGCCGTCGAAAGTGATGCGGGAAGCGTGGCCTGGCCTTCGCGGGGTGACTTCTGGTGAGGCGGACTTGCCGCGGCTGAGTACGAAGACCGGCACGTCGTGGTGGTGATCACTCTTGCGTTAGCGGCCGAACTCGTGGGATCCGAAGGTCCAGATGTTGCCCTCTCGATCGCGGGCGCTGTATCCGCGCTGCGCACCGCTCGGGTCAGAGTGTGGTTCGTTGAGCACCTGACCGCCACGGTGGAGCGTTGCTGCGTAGTGCGCATCGGGATCGGAGACTCGTGCATAGGTCCAGCCATGGCCGACGTGGCTGCCGTGCAAGGCCTCCGGTTGATCTGTTTGCGCCACGGCAACCCCGCCGTTCCATCTGATCTCGGCGACATCGTCGCCGAACCAGACGATCTGCAGCTGGAATGTCTCGGCTAGTTCGGCCATTGCCCTTCGCATGTCGGCGTAGGTCAACAACGGGCAGATCATCGTGTTCCTCCACGGGCGACCGGCCTTGCCGGCCGGGTCGCTCGGTTGATGGCGGGTGACGTGCCGGTTCGCGCACCGTGGCTCATCCTCGGTGGATGAGCCGGGAACTCGCGGCTACCTGATGACTCGGTAGGTGATGTGCGTGACGTACGGGTTCCCGGAAGCTTCCGTGACCAGCAGTTCAACCGGCTTGGTCAGATGATCGAAGAGCCGGATCCCACGTCCCAGCACCATGGGCACCAGGTCGATGTGGATGGCATCGAGGAGCCCGAGTTGCAAGCACTGCTGGACGACGCTGGGAGCACCCACCACGACCGCCTTGTCGCCGGCGATCTCCCGTGCTACGTCGATGGCCTTCCGGACGCCGTCGGTGACGAACGTGAAGGGCGATCCTTCGCGGTTGGCCCATTCTTCGGGGACCCGGTGGGTCACGACGACCATCGGCACGTCCATCGGGTGCTTGCCGCCCCACGCGTGTGCGATGTCGAAGGTCCGCCGCGCGGTCACCAGCACGCCGGCAGCCCGGCCGGCTTCCTCGATGAACTCGGCGGCTTCACGTGTCAGCCCGGTCGCGTGGCCGCCGGCTATGACCTCGGCGTCCGTGCCGCCCACCGAATACCATTTGAAGACGTGTTCGGTCCCGTCCTCCGGATCGGCGACGAAGCCGTCGAGTGACATCGAGAACCCAGCGATTACCTTGCTCATCTGATGTACCTCCTAGCTGTGCTCTTGGCTTGGCACTGGTTGTTCATCGGCTCGGAGGAGGCTGGTCAGGACCAGCGCCAGAATCTCGTAAGCGGTGAGCTGGCGCATCTATTTCTGCTCGGTTCGTTGCCGACTGTCCGGTGTGGCGGTTATCGCCTGAGGGCTGCGGCCAGGTTATGGGTCTGCTCTCGCCGGTTCCAGGCGAGGAGCAACAGCGCCGCACACAGCGGGATGGTGAGGATGGCCGCGGCGCTGTGCAGCACGGTGATGTTGATGATGGGCGCGCTGAACCGCCGGGAAGGAGGTCGGCGGGCGCGGAGCTGCTGGAGCTGACCGGGGCGGCGGGCAAGCCAGCCCGCGGCCTTCTCCGGCGGCATGCGGCGCCGGGGGGCTCGGTATGCCATCGGGCTACATCTCACATGCTTGCGTGCACTGCGGGTTCGGGCTGAGGACCGGCTGGCTGCTCACGCCAGGCGGAGGTGCGCGCCTTGACGTTTTGGTCTAGTGGAGGACACTAGCAACGTCGGCAAGCGGTGAGCGGGTGGGTGTCTGCGCGGCGCGGCCGGGAGGGGGCGACCGTGCCGGGAGCACGGCCCCTTGCGGCGGCTGTGCTCCTGCCAGCATCGTCGCCCAGCCGTGTCGGGGCGGGCTCGGAAGAAGGTGTTTGTGATGAGGCAAAGACTCAGGCTCCTCCTGCTTCCTTTGCTGGCGCTGACGGTGGTTGCGGGCTTGGTCATGAACGTGCCGGGTGTCCGGGCGGCTTCCAGCCGGGTGCCGAAGCCGGCCCCGGGCGCCTTATGGGCGCTCGGGGATGCTCCCCGATCCGTCACGACCAGCAATGTCCTCTATCACGGCGGCCCTGTGATGACAGGCGGGATGCAGGTTTATGTCATTTTCTGGGAGCCGCGCGGTTCGCTCGTCAGCTCAAAGTTTAATATGCTCATAAGGCGTTACTTCAGAGATGTTGGCGATTCCGGGCTTTATGCGAATAACGCGCAGTACACGGACAGCAGCGGCCAGGCTCCTACAGGCGCTGAGCTAGCGGGCTGGATTGTGGATAGGTCACCCTATCCCTCCACTCCCATGCTTCAGGATTCCGATATCCGGAACGAAGTCTCGCACGCGATGAGCGTGGAGGGCTGGACGCCCGGGATCACACATATGTTCTTCGTCTACACGGCGTTGAAAGAGTCCATCTGTGTTCCCTTCTTCGGGTCGTGCAGCCCGCCCTTTGGCAGCATGTGTGGCTATCACTTCGGTTTCCGCACTCCTGGCGGCCCGGTACTTTATGCGGGCATGCCGTATGCGGGCAATTCCCTGGCGCAGTGCTACGGTCTCAGCGTCAGTCCCAATCACGATATAGCTGCCGATGCCGAGGTTAACGCCACCTCTCATGAGCAGATGGAGGCGGCAACCGATCCCGAGGCCAGTGGCTGGTTCGGCCCTGGTGGCCTCACTGATGAAATCGCTGACAAATGCGTCGGTGCCTTTGGCCCGCTCGACGCAAAGGGCGCCGACATCTATTTCAAAGGCCATCCCTATATACTGCAGGAAGAGTGGGACAACGCGGTTTCTGGCTGTGTCCTCACCGGGCCGTAGTTTGCTACCCTAGCTTCGCTGACAGCTTTTCGCTGGTAACAACTGTTACTATCAGCCGGGGCCGTCCGCAGGTGCCCAGGGCCAGCCAGGGCCGCTGGCCGCACTCAGGCGCCGAGGTCAGCATGGTTAACGGCATCAATGGGTCCGGTTACTACGCTGACAGTGGGATCTGAGCCGGTTTCGACATCGAGACGGTCACCGGCCTCGCCCTCTCGACCCGCGTGATCTGATCTCGGAAATCTGCGGCATCCTTCGCGCGTACCACGGCTGGCGGGCTCACGCCGCCAGATCACTGGCCCGTCCTGCCTCGATGACCACAATCCGTAACCGGCCCGGCCGCCCGCCCGCCCGCTCATCACCGCCAGCGCGATCACGCTCTTCTACATGGCATTAACCGAGGGGTGGCCCAGCCGGGCCAAGAGACAGCCAACCCAGTCGACCGGGTATTCGTTCCTTGCAGATCATGAACGGCTTCCGCGGCTCCGCCTTCTGAACGTGGTAGCCACATTCGGCACAGTACCGCACAGGCCGATGACAGCGCGTTCTCCGCGCGCATGCTGATGCCCCGGCTGCACATCCGTTGGGTCCCCGTTTGGGCACGCTCATCGTCGTGGACCAGCTCGTCCGCTGGTCGCGACTGATCATGGCCTTACTTCGTCTTTCGGGCGAACGGCCAGGACGTAGCACAGGAGGGGCAGGTGGCCGGAGGACTCGACCTGGTACCCGGCTATAGCGGCCAGTTCTTCCAGCGGATCGACCGTGGCGGAGGCGCGCCGCATCCGCCGTCCGCCGGGATGCAGCGGGAGCGGTCGCCGTGACGGGTCGAAGTCTGCGGCAAGCAGGCGCCCGCCGGGCTTGGTCACCCGGTGCATCTCGCGGAACGCCACCTGCCGCTTCCTCGCGGGAATATGGTGTACCGCGAGCGTGCAGGTGACGACGTCAAACGACGAGTCCGGCAGGTCCAGGTCCTGCGCGACGCCCACGGTGAACGTCATGGCGCGGCGTGCGTGCCGCCGCGCGTACGCGATCGCTGCCTCCGAGGGGTCCACTCCCGTGACGTGACCGGCCGACCCCGCGGCAGCTGCCAGCTTCCTGGCGAGATACCCGCTGCTCGACCCCACGTCCAGGACCGAATCGCCCGGCCGCACCCCGCTCAGGGAGACGATTCGCCGGTACACGCGGCTGCGGCGCCCGGCGAACGCGATCTGGCTCACCATCTCGTTCAGCCGGAAGTGGTCGATCGTGGTGCCCTTGCCGCGCTGCCGTCCGTGCAGGCGCTTGAGCGTGTCATGCATGGCAATCTCCCTTGCCCAGAAACTTAGTTGCCACTAACTTTAGTGGCGACTAAGTTATCGGGCAAGATGGCTACCACGGCGGACATGGACCGCCACGGAGATGACAAGGCGCCCAGCAGGACCCGCCTGCCCGCGGCCGAGCGCCGGGAAACAATCCTGCGCGCCGCCACCGAGGTGTTCGCCCAGGCTGGTTATCGCGCCGGGAAGGTCTCCGACGTGGCGGCCCGGATCGGCGTCACCGAGCCAGTGATCTTCCAGAATTTCGGCTCCAAGGCCGCGCTGTTCGCCGCCGTTCTGGAGCGGGCCGCAGCTGAGGTCCGGGCATCACTTGACGCCCTGGCCACAGACTTCGGCTCAGCGTCCGGGCTGCTGGCCCACGTGCTCACTCCATATGCAGACGGGCGATCAGAGCAGACCACAACGGATCGCGGTGCCCGGCACGGAGGCACCGAGCACCCGGGCGCCGCATACGGAGTGCTCTTCGCCGACGCGACCGCACTGGCCGCCGAGCCCGAGCTGACCGAGCCAGCCCGCAAAGCCTTCCGCGCTATCGCCGCCCACCTGGCCGACCTGATCCAGCGCGGCCAAGCCGACGGGAGCGTCCGCTCTGACACCGACCCCGAGGTAGCCGCCTGGCTGCTGCTGTCCGTGCTGTCCGCTCGCCGGCTGCGCACGGCGGCCATGCCGGCAGGCCTCGAGCCCGCGGTCACCGCCCTTGCGCTCCGGGCGCTCGCGCCACCAGCAGCGGCGCCACGCAGCCGCGGTCAAAAGCCGCCGAGCGTGCCGGGCAGCCGGGCGCCGTGATTGCACTTCCGCGATCTCGCAGCCCACAGGGCAGACTAGGGCGGGCAGCGACTCTGGCTGCGCACGGCCGCCGGGGAGCAGCCGCGCTAGGCTTTACCCGCAATCGTGCGAAGGGGTGCCGGTGACGACAGGACCGCAAGACCCGGCAGCGGCGGGCCGTGACCGGCTCAGGGCGGGCCACGCCGACCGCGAGCAGGTGATCGAGGCGCTGAAGGACGCGTTCGTGCAGGGCATGCTGGCCAGGGACGAACTCGACGTGCGGGTGGCCCAGACGCTGGTGTCGCGCACCCACGCGGAGCTGGCCGTGCTCGCCGCCGACATCCCGCCCGTCCCGGCCGCAGCCGGGCCGGCGCGCCCGCCCGCCCCGGCGCGCCGCTGGCCGTTGGTCAGGGCGGCCGCCGGGTCGGGCGGCTGCCTGGTCATCGCGGCCGCCGCCTTCTGGGGCGCCACCATCGTCGATCCGGGCCCCCCCGCCCCAAGTCCCGATCATTACTGGGCTCCCCTGATGCTTCTCATCGTCCTTGCCGCCGTACTGGCGGCACTCGGCATCCTGGTGAACGGGGTGGTCACCTCATGGGAGCAGAGGTGCTCCCGCAGGCGGCTGCCGCCCCGGCCGGGGCGGGGCGGCCACGTCCTGGACGGCGAACGGGGCGGCGGCACGGTTTCCCCCGGCCCCCGCCCCGACCAGGCCCGCGCCGACCTGCGGGCGCACAAGTCTCCGCAGCACCGGCAGCACATTCCCGTCCGGGCGGGCCGGGCGCCCCGTGACGCGCGACCGGAGCCAGGCGCGGTATGACGCCGGTGAGACCAGCACCGGGACCGGCGCCTCCCTGGTTGTCCAGGCTGGGCTTGAGGTCTTAGCCCGCACCAGATTCTCGTGCGACTGGGCACGGAAACAGGCGTCCTGAGAACACACGGAATCCGTGCTCCGCAAGCCTGAAACCAACGGCACTCAGCTGCGACGCGGCCAGCGCCGGCTCGTCGAAACGCTGCCCGGCGATCCACCGCTCGTGCGCCTGGGTCCAGTACGACCCCGACCGCCAGACCCGGCCGTGCCGCAGCAGCATCGCGGTCAGCCGCTGCTGCGCCCGCTTACGGTCAGCCAGCAGCGCCGCCCGGGCCCGGACCAGGTCGCGGACGACCTCCTCGGTCTCGGACGGGACCCGGACCGGCGTCAGCTCCCCGGCCCGGTGCAGCCGCGCTAACCGGCTGGCGTCGCGCTTATCGGATTTCACCCGGTCCCCGGCGCGGCGCGGGATCAGCGACGGCGCGACCACATCGCAGGCCACCCCCATCGAGGCCAGCAGGCGGTGCAGCTCGAACCCGTACGGCCCGGCCTCGTAACAGGCCCGCAGCAGCGGCCGCCGGGTCGCCCAGCCGGCTGACCAGGTGCCGCACCGAGCCTTCCTCGTTCCAGATCCGGTCGATGACCGGGACCTCGTCGGCGGGCATCAAGATGCCCACCACGATCGTGTTCTTCGAGGTGTCCATTCCCAGATGGATCGGCCCCGCCGCTGGTGTCACACTGGACATGACGGTCGGCTCCCTTCCGCCATAGTGGCTCCGGTTCGCTGGGTAGATGCACCTTCCAGCTTCCGGTGACCCACGACATCAGCCAAGAGGCCCTTTGACGGTCACCAGGAGCCGGCCGCTTCATAGTGACTAAGTTGGCCTAACTCAGGTTGGTCGGTGCCTCGTCCGTCGTCTGTCCTGGCATAGCGCTAATGGGGCTGGTCCCGGCAGCGTGTAACCGGGTTGTTCAGACGACGGGCTGGGCTGCGCGGGTGATCTCCTCACGCTTACTGCACAGCTCACGCAGGCTCACTGCACAGCTCACGCAGGCTCGCTATGCTGTCACGAAGTTTCCTCGTCGCGGCTTTGACTTCGGCGAGGCGGCTGTCGGTGTCTCCTTCGTTCTTGCAGGCCGTTTCGAGTGCGCTGATTGCTGTATGAAGTGCGGCGTTCGAATCTGAAAAATTATTAATCCGCCGGCAGCCTTCGCCGTCTATCTCGGCGCAGCAATACTCCCGCGCGGTCGAGAGCAGGGCCGTCACATTGTTTTCCAATCTGCGGAATATATTGATACGTGTCATGCCCATCCCGCCCACCGAGGACGACCATAGGCAGTAACCGTACCCGGCTCCCCTCAGGAAATCCCCAGCGGCTTCAGCACAGCGAACCAGCCACCTCATCGGTTACCACAGTCACACTGACCTTGGCGAGTCCCGCCACCAGGCCGATGTGTGAGAATTGTATTACCGTCACGCCACGTTGACACAGGTTCCGCGAAGGACGATGGTCAGGCTATGACAATCGCCTACGTTAAGGGAACAGCTGCGTCGTCGGCCACGGGGCTGAACCTCAGCACGTTTGACATCATGGGTATCGCCGTCGTGTACGAGGACGAGTTCCGTCGCTTTGACTCCGCCGATGGCTCCTGGCCTATCGTCTTCAGGAGCGACACTCGCCCATACAGTGAAATCTTCGGAAAGGGCTTCTGGCCGAGAACAGACGCCGCTGCCCGCTACCGCAGCACCAGCCCGTTAACCACGCCACCTTCGGTCGCACTCCGGCTCGGCAACATGGACCTGGACAAGGACACCGCCGTATGCGTGTCCCTCCTGCCGGAAATGACGGCGCTATTCCCCTTTGACGTGAAGAAAAACTTCGGCGAGGAGGACGTCAAAATCTACATATGCCAGGTAAAGAGCTGGCTAGAAGTATACGCGGTGCAGGAAGCCCTGGCTCCGAGGCTGGCCTATGCCCGGGAGGTCGCCTCCACCGGAATAGATCCCATGGACGTTCTCGGCTGCTTCGCCGTGCACCGGAAATGGAGGCCGGACGGCGTTGAGTTCGAGGTGACCTCGATGGACAGCAACCCCGCCGGGCGCCGATCAGTTCCCGACAGCGTTCAGGCATTCGCGACCCACGGTACCCGGACGGTGGCTGCGCCGGGATTCCTGGAGGATAAGACATACGGATCGGCGAACGGCGAGGCCGTATTCGGATATGTCGAGTCGATGCTCGGTGAGCTGAAAGGTGACGCCGACAAGAACAGGGTACAGAACTCGAAGATCGCTGCGCTGCAGGCTACCAACCCGCTCCAGACCACCAGCCCCCTCAAGGCCGGCCAGCCGCGCAAGATGAGCACCTGAACCGAGACCGCGACAGGGCCAGCGACCCTGCCGGCAGCCAACCTCAATCTTCCGCGTCCGTGACGCAGCGGCCTGCAGCGCTGGCCAGGTACTGAATATCCAAGTCGTGACAGTGCCTGGCTGGCCGGCTGCCGCACCGGGCGGAGTCCCACGGACCCTGGTGGCTTCTCCTTCTTGACCGCAGAGGCGGTCCGGGCTGACCAGCCGGACGCGAGGGCTCGCAAGCGGGCGGCCGCGGCGGCTGGGGCCAGCAGGTGCCCCAGCCCGGCGGCGCCCTCCACCGCCCAGGTCCGTTCCGGCCAGGCCCTCGCCCAGGCGACCAGCTTCTCGGCCTGGGCCGGGCAGGCCCGGACCCGCAGCTTGCCCAGCGGTTCCTCGGCCGCGCCGACCGCCACCGCGCGGTGTCTTTGCTAGCATTGATAGCACTCCTCGGGAGGTGATGACGGTGTCGGCAGTAAGTATCCGAAACCTTGATAATCGGGTAAAGGAACGGCTCCGGCTTCGGGCGGCCAGGCACGGCCGGTCCATGGAGGCTGAGATGCGCGTGATCCTCACCGAGGCGGTTCGCGAGGCGGGCGACCAGGCGGGTCTTGTGCCCGCGCTTATGGACCGCTTCGCCGAACTGGGCGGAGTGGAGCTTGAGATCCCGGCCCGTAGCGCTCGACCTCGCGCGGCCAAGCTCGGCTAGATGATAGTCGTCGACACCAATGTCGCCTCGGAACTGATGCGGCCGTCCCCCGAGCGGGCAGTGCAGGAATGGGTACGCAGCCACGAGGGCAGCGAACTGTGCACCACGGCGATCACGGTGGCCGAGATCCTCTATGGCATTGAGCGGCTCCCTGAGGGGCGCCGCAAGGAAGTCTTGCGGTCGGCTGCGGCGGAGATCTTCGAAGTCTTCGCCGAGCAGGTGCTCCCCTTCGACGCGGCGGCGGCGGAACAGTATGCGCTGGTGGTGAGCCAACGCGATGGACTGGGCCTGCCGATAGACGGGTTCGACGCGCAGATCGTCTCGATCTGCCGAGCGCAGCGGGCGGCCTTGGCTACACGGAATCTGGCGGACTTCCGCAAGACGGGAGTCGAATTGATCAACCCTTGGCAGGCGGGCAGTTGATGTCATTCCGGGAGCCGTAGACAGCCGGATATGACTGGACTGGGATCATGGCACTTCGGCTGAGGGGTGGTTGAGCGTCCGCCGCAATTAACTTACGCAGGCGGCTGCTGATCGAGGCAGACGGCACGGTGCGGGACGGCAATCACCGCGGCTGGGCCTGTTCGGCGCCGATCGGTCGAAGGAATTCGCCTGGCTTCCCGCGGTGCCCCAGGGCACGGTGAGAATCACGTACTCCATCGGCGGTGAGAGGCACGAGACGACGGGGGTCGGCTACCACGACCACAACCCGGGCAATGCCGGCCTGATGAAAGTGGTGCACGACTGGTACTGGGCGCGCGGCCAGGCCGGGCCGTACTCGGTCATCGCCGCCTATAGCATGTCACGCTCTGGCCTGAAACGATCTTCTCAGCAGCGGGTCGCGTGTCCGAATCCTGCCAGGCGCCAACCAGGAAGTCCACGTCAGGGCCTCGCCGGGCGGGCGGTTCGTGACTCCCGCTGCCGCTGTCCAGCTCCTGCGCCCGGCGCGTCCGGTGCGCCCGGGTCTGGCTAAGGCCCGGCTGCCGGGTCGGGAACGGGCCGGGACTGCGGCCGGGGTCGGGCCCGGGCACCGAGCACGATCAGCGCGATCGCTATCACGATGAGCACGATGCCGCCGATGAGCAGGCCGATACCGATCGCGAACGAGTGCGGGATGGTCAGATCGAGCCCTCCGGTGAAGGCCACCGGGGCGGCGGCGTCGGTGTTCATCGCAACCACCTGGTAGGAGCCGGAGGTAACGGTCCACGTCAGGCTCGGATGGTTTCCGCTCGCCTTGGCCACCCAGAACGACTGAGATCCGGGCGGCGGTGGCGTAGCGGTGCCGCCGTGGCGGGTCAGCGTCAGGTGAAACGGCGTAACAGACACGTCGGTGGCCACATCGTGGCTGACCCCGCTGAGATAGCGGTCCACCGCACTCACCGGGCCGATGCCCAGGAAGACGCGATGCCCGGCCCCGGTCGGCGTGGCCGTGATACGCAGCCGGACGCTGCCAATGACGGTCTGCGCGCCCGATGCGCCCTGAATCGAGCCAGCCGGTGATACCAGGGCGCGGGTCGGCGTCGACACCTGCTGCAGGCCCGAACTCAAGGTGTTATTCGACCCGAACAATGCCATCAGCGCGCCGCCAGCGACCGCGGCCAGCGCGCCGATCACCAGCAGCACGCCCCCGAGCACAATCAGCACAACTCGTTTGGCCATGGCACCTTCCCTGGGGTGCAGCTCAAACGCTAACAGAGAGCAGTGGACCGGACCAGAGGCCGCGGTCACCGTGGGTGCGCCTCCGGCGGGAGCGCTCTGGCTCCGGGATGATCGCTAACGCACCGGCCGCCCTGGGTTGCTGGCCGAGGCCGGGCTGATCATCCCTTCATGGCGCATTCACCGGTGGGTTCGCGGTGAAGCCGCCAAGATGCATCCGGCGGCTGCCGTGCTCGATGAACACCAGTACAAGCGCTTGCACAGGACGGTGTCCACGTGCGGGAAATTGACCGCGCGAATCCCGGCAGCCTGGATATGCAGGAACCGCCGCCAGGTGGGCCCTGACCGCCGCGCCGGATCGATGCCCCGCGGCATGCAGGATCTCCCAGACGGTGGACGGCGCCACGACGATGCCGAGCTGCACCAGCTCGCCCTGGTCTGGAGTCGATATCGGCAGCCGTGAAATGCGCAGGCCTCGCTCCTGCTCGGGGGAGTTGGTGTGACTCAGGGCCGGTGACCAGCCCAGCAGCACGGCGGCGGGCGCAACCCGAACGACCCCGACCGACAGAGCCGCCCGACCCAGCCGTCAGAATCAGGCGACCCGACCGTCAGAACTCGGGGACGGCCCGACCGACAGAACCGCGCGACCCGACCGTCAGAACGAGGCGAGCGACAGAACTCGGGCGAGCCGACCGACAAGGAGGCCGGCCGTCCAAGGACCTGATCCTCACGGGGCCGCACGGCGAGTCCCGCTAGCACCCGCCCAGGCCGCGCGGGGACCCGCGAACCTGGCCCGGGGGTAGCCGAAGTGGAGCGGCCTGCGCATCAGCCGTCCTCAGGGCCGGTGCCTTGCAAGCTCTCGGCCGTTGCGGATGCGGTCTCGCGGGCCGGGGTCTGCTCGAATATGTAGTAGATGGCGACCAGCCCGCTGATCACCAGCGAGGCGGTCGCGCTCACGAAGGCGATCCCGATGGCCGCGATGTAGCCGACGTTGCCGATGCCGAACCTGATCGTCGCCCGGCGGGCAGCAGCCTGCGTGAAGGCCACTTTCATGTGCTCGTGCCGGATGGACCACCAGAACAGCACGCCAAAGCTAATGGACATGCCCTCGAATACGCCCTGGAAGATCGCGGCGGCCAGCGAGGCGTCATGTCCGCCGGACTTGAGGAAGGCGGCGAGCGTGGACGTCGCGAAGGGGATAGACACCACGAAGAACAGCAGCAGCAGGTTAAGGAACAGGAGCATCCGGTCGATCTCGGAGAAGTTCTTGAACAGGGTGTGATGATTAACCCAGATAATCCCGATGGTCGCGAAGCTGACCGCGTAAGCGGCGAAGGCGGGCCAGTGATTGAAAAGCTGGTCAGCCAGCGACTTGTGGCCGGGACCCGGTCCGGCCACCGCCAGGTTCAGGGCCAGGATCGTGATCGCTACGGCGAAGACGCCGTCGCTGAACGCCTCTAGCCTTCCGCTGTCCATGGGACTTCCTGGCTGAGCGCGCCGCCGAGGCCAGCCGCCGGCCCGCGACGCGGTTCATGGCTGCAGGCCGGTGTCGATCCAGCGCTGGAAGACCTCGGTCCTGGCCGCGGGCCAGGCTCCATCGCAGGGCATCGAGCCTTCCGTCAGCCGCTGCGCGATATCAGCGGCGTGGGCCTGGACATCTTTATAGGACCACAGGTCGAAGGCGAAGCTCATGGATTGCCGGTCGCGCTGGCGGAACAGCGGCTTGATATGGGCCTCGAACCCCACGGCCTGGTCCGGTCCCGGCGGGGTCTCGTCGACGGCACGGCCTCCGCCGTGCCGTCCGCCGTCGTATCGGCAGCGGGCGGCCCGCCGGGGCCCCAGTCCCAGCGAGGCACCGAAGCGGCCTGCCGCACTGCCGTGGCCGGCGCTGCCTGGGCGGGCGCTGCCTGGGCGAGCGCTGTCCGCGACGCCCACTCGAGGCAGGCTGACAGAGCAGACCGGAATCCCGGGTCAGCGGGCAGCCCGGCCTCGTCCGCCGCGGTGCCGATCAGGGCGACCCAGCGGGCGCGCTGGTGCTCGTCAAACTCGCTTGCCGCCGGGCCGATGATCACCTGCCGGAGGTCGCCGTTCTCCTGCGCTGGGCCTGGCCCGCCGAGCGCCCCGGCCAGCCAGCCCGCCAAAGCCAGCGGCTGATCAGCTGGCATGTCCGCGCACAGCGGGGTCAGCAGCGGGTCGGCGGGCACGTGCTTCTCATAGAGCAGCCGGCTCATCCGCGTCAGCGCGGGCATGCCGCCGGCCCACTCGTAGAGCGTCGGCACCTTCCCCGGCGGCAGCACCGGATCGCGGAAGCCGACATACCAGTGCATGCCGCTGCAGTACGGCTTGTTCTGCGAGTGGCCGCACCGGCAGAGCGCATAGTGCTCCACCGAGGCTCCCTCGGCCCGGTCTTCGGGCTGGCCCGCCGCGCTGGTGAGAGTGATGCCGCCGGTGATCCGGTACGGGCCGTCCTTGGTGACCTGGATGGCCGGCTCCCTGGTGCCATCCCAGTCGGCCTGGCCGCGGGCTTCGGTGCCGTCGATGGCGTAGCTCAGCGCTCCGGAGGGGCAGTCCCGCACGGCGCGGATGATCTCGTCCATCCGGCCGCCGCTGGGGGCCACGAACGGCTCCTGGCCGGTGCGGAATACGCCGGCCAGCCGGTCCGTGCACAGGCCCGAGTGCTGGCAGATGCCGCGGTTATCGAAGATGGTCAGCTGCTGGCCGGGATAGGTGTCACGCCGGTCCGCGATCCGCTTAGGGTCCTTGGCGTCGGTGAAGTCGCTCCGGGCGTGGCTGCCGTCGCACAGCGGCTTTAGCGCCGAGTTGCCGCAGCGGCAGAGCGCGAGCTGCGGCGCCGGGCGGGTTTCGGTTCCCAGGTAGTCGACCAGCCGCGGCACGTTGGTCACGAGGTACGGGCCGTTTCGCGATATTCGCACTTCCGGTGGCAGTCCGGCCTGCAGCTGCCACAGTTCGGCGCGGCGCGCGGCCGCCTCGGCCGGCGGGGCCAGGCCGGCGAGGTCCTGCAGCGCGGCGACGGCCTCGGATAGGCCGGCCGGGCTGTCACCAGCCTGACTCATCCGGGTGCGCACAGAGGTCGCTGACCTGGCCGCGTCCCACACCCTGGCCGCCGCCGCACCCGGCTGACTCGGCGCGGCCGCGGCCCGCGCCGTTCCCGCCGCGCCGGTGTGCTGCGCCGCGCCGCTGCTCAGCGCGTCCGCGAGCGGCCGTAGCACGCTGTTGACCATCCGGGGCACGATCAGCGCCTGGTCGGCCCGGGCGCAGTCCGCGCCGGACGTGACGATCTCGTAGGCCGTCGCGAACAGCCCGGATAGCTCGCGTGGCTCGCCCTCGGCGGCGGCGGCGACCCGGTCGGCCAGCTCGCGGGCGCGACCGAGCAGCTGGTCAAGCTGTCCGGAGCCGAGCCCGTCCGGTGCGGTCACGAGCTGGGCGTGCGCGCTTCCCGCCGGCAGCTGGATGGCAAATGACCGGGACATCTCCCGCAGGGCCGCCAGGACCGGATCGAGCCGGCCCGCGATGCGCTGTCCCTTGCCGGCCTGAAGCTCCGAGCACAGCCAGCCGGCCTCGTCCAGCCGCTCGGCGAGCAGCGCCCAGGCGGCCTCCCGGTGCGGCATCAGGTAATCGTTCTCGTAGAACAGCTCGAAGCTGGGACCCGCCGTCATCCCCGCGTGACCCTCACCCACCGGCAGCGTCGTGATCAGGTCGCCGAGCGGCTTGAGGACCCGGGTCATCAGGCCAATGGTCGCATCAGCCAGCGTCTTCAGCTGGGCGTCGGTCTCCTGCGTGTGCGCGAAGAACCGCTCCAGGATCTGCAGCAGGATCTCGTAGGACACGTTGAACAGGTCCGTTACCCGAGCCGTCAGCAGGTCGGAGATGAGCGGCACCTCGATGTCGCCCTCGTGCGGCCGGACGTTGGCCGCCATCACCGGGCGGACCGGCTTGAACGCCGGGTTCGCCGCGCGCAGCTGCTGGTACTCGTCGAGGATCTCGACGAACTGGCCGAAATGAGCGTTCCGCCAGTGCCCTCGCGGGCCCTCTCCCTGCTCCAGGATCTCGTCTATCGCGCGCTGCGCGCTGGCCAGGTCGGTCACCGCGATCAGCTCCGGCCAACCGAAGTGCCCGGCGGTCGCCTGCGCGCGCGGCGGGCCGACGAATAGCCAGTCCTCGCCGTGCCGCTCGGCCAGATGCGCCAGGCCCGCCTCGATGGACCGGTAGAGGTGACCGACCGTCGCGAAATCCTGGCCGCGGGGGACGATGTCGCGCTCGCTGAGCAGCGGCTGGGCGCGGCCGACCGCGGCCAGGCCCTCGGCGTCCGCCAGGTCCATCCCCTCCGGGCGCTCAAGGAACATGAAATGGCGCAGCGCCTGCTCCCCGAACGGCAGCAGCGAAAGCTGCACGCCCGCCGGGTAGTGATTGGCGGGCTGCGGCAGGTTCGGGCGAGCCAGGTGCGGTGCCGCGCCGATGGCGGACAGCAGGTTGTGCACCAGGGCCAGGTGCAGCATCTCCTGCGTGGCCACGTGCGATACCCGCTGCCGCCAGCGCGTCACCGTGGCGGCCTCGGCCTCGGTGAGGCCTTCGCTGGTGCTCTGCTTCAGGGAGAACGCGGCGAACAGGTACTGGCACATGATGCCGTGCTCTAGCTCGGCCGCCTCGCACAGCATGTAGATCAGTGCCTCGCGGTGCTCGATCACGAACGGGGCCTCGGGTGAGGCCAGGCCGCCCCTCGTGGCGATCAGCCGGGCCAGCCGACCTTGCCCTCCGGCTGACGAGCGGCCAGCCGCATCCCTAGCATCTGTCATGCTTCCGCCGTCCTGTTAGGACCTTCGATATCGGAGACTGTCCCCCGCATTACCAGCCACGTCGACTGATTACAACATTACACAGCCGGTGCGTGATCGCGATGCTGAACCGCACCCCGCGTTTCAGCTCGCGCTTGTCTCGAAGCGGTCGACGAGTTTCCTGGCCAGGGTCAGCGATGACGTGGCCGCCGGGGCCAGGGCATTCCTGACGTGCGTCGCCCCCCGGCGTCCGGAAGATCACGAAGTCATTGAGGAGCGGCGACGGGCTCTCGGATCACGCTGTGGCGCAGGATCAGGATCTCGGCAGTCCTCCACGCTTCCGCACGGCGGGCCAGCCTCAGCCCTCCGGGGCGGCCGCCTCCTGGAAATCTCTCTACCACTGTCCGGGATTCCCGGTCGGGCAGCCAGCTGTCATACTCGGTAGCAGGCTCGCGCCAAGCGTTTTTGACCGTCGGCGAGGAGATCTGTGGCTGACGAGACCGGCCGCCGACTCGATCTGGTCGAGCATGACCTGCGTGGCCTGTCACTGGCGCAGCGGGGCGGCGCGTACCGGGTGCCGGGCAATTCTGTCCGCCGACAGACCCGGCGGGGTAGCCAGATCGGTACGTGCAGCGCGTCTACGCGCCAGATGAGCAACGGCGTCTGTGCCGAGGCCGCAGGGCCCAATCTGGTCCGCAGCGTCAACGACATCGCGCGGCTCCCGCCGGGCCCTGGTGGTGGCCGTGCTCAGCACGGTGCCGGACGGGACCAGCCCGATGGCCGATGCTGAGGAAGACGGGCCCGATGAACGGCGCTGACCGCGAGCGGAACCGGGAGGATCGATGAGCAGGCTAAGCAAGGTCGCGGAGATTCCGGCCGGGGGCTGGACCAAGTGGCTTGTTGCGGGCTTCTGGGTAGTCGTGCTCGTTGTCGCTTTCCCGCTGTCAAGCAAGCTCACCGGGGCGGAGAAGAACGACGCGAGTGCCTGGCTGCCCGCCAACGCCGAATCGACCAAGGTCCTCGATGTGCAGGCACGCTTCCAGTCGCCCAACATTTACCCCGCGGTTGTCGTGTATGAGCGGGCCGCGGGCCTTACTGCCGCGGACCGGGCCAAGGCGGCCGCGGACGCCCGGAGGTTCGGCGGCGTGCACGGCGTCGTGCCCGGCCAGGTCATTGGCCCGATCCAGTCGGCTGACGGCAAGGCCATCCAGACCGTCCTCCAGGTCAATCTGGGCAGCCAAGGCTGGAACGGCGCGGCGAAGGCCGCCGACTCCATCCGCGCGATCGCCGCGTCAAACGCGAATGGTCTGGCCTTTCACATCACCGGCCCGCTCGGGAACGCGGCCGACAACAGCAAGGTGTTCAAGGGCATCGACAGTACGCTGCTGTACTCGGCCCTGGCGGTCGTCATCGTGATCTTGCTGATCACGTACCGGAGCCCGGTGCTGTGGCTGCTGCCGGTGATCTCATCGGGGGTGGCGCTGATAACCGCCCAGGCGGTGATCTACCTCCTGGCGGTGCACGCGGGCCTGACGGTCAACGCGCAGAGCGCCGGGATCTTGGATGTGCTGGTCTTCGGCGCCAGCACGGATTATGCGCTGCTGATAGTCGCGCGCTACCGAGAGGAACTGCGCCGCCACGACCGCCGGCACCTGGCGATGGCGGAGGCGCTGCGCCGCGCGGGCCCGGCGATTATCGCGAGCGCTGCTACCGTCGTCGTCGCGCTGCTGACGCTGTTCGCCGCCGAGCTGAATTCGACGAAAGACCTGGGGCCGGTCCTGGCGATCGGCGTCGCGGTCGGCGTGCTCGCTATGATCACCCTTCTGCCGGCCCTGCTGGTGACCTTCCCCCGGGGGATCTTCTGGCCGTCCCGGCCCAGCTACGGCTCGGCCGAGCCGACCGCCCGGGGGCTGTGGGCGCGGGTCGGCTGGAGCATCGCGCCCCGGCCTCGGATGATATGGATTACCACCGTCGTGGTTCTGGGCGTCCTGGCGCTTGGGCTGACCGGCCTGAAGGCCGATGGCCTGACCAGCGCGCAAGGCTTCCGCGGGCATCCCGATTCGGTGATCGGTGAGAGCGTGCTCGCCCGGCATTTCGACGCGGGCGCGGGCGAGCCCGTCATCGTCATCGGCAATGAAAGCGCGGTGGTCCCGCTGCGGGCCGCCTTCACTGCTACCCGGGGAATCGCGGCCGTCATGCCGTCGGCGGCCCGGGCGGGCCAGGCCTACCTCGAGGGAACGCTGACCTCGCCGCCCGACAGCCAGGCCGCGTACACCACGATCGACCGGGTCCGCTCCGCAGTTCACGCGATTCCTGGCGCCGACGCCGAGGTGGGCGGTACTACAGCGATCAACCTGGATGTGGCGCGCGCCTCCGCGCACGACCGTAACCTCATCATCCCGCTCATCCTCATCGTGGTGTTCCTCATCCTCGGGCTGCTGTTGCGGTCGCTGGTGGCGCCGTTGATCCTGACCGCCACAGTGGTGCTCTCATTCGCCGCCGCCCTCGGCGTCAGCTCCTTCTTCTTTAACCACGTGTTCGGGTTCGGCGGGGCCGATACAGCATTCCCGCTATTCGTTTTCGTGTTCCTCGTCGCCCTCGGCATCGACTACAACATTTTCCTGATGACCCGGGTACGGGAGGAGGCGAACCGGCGCGACGCCCGGCGCGGCGCGCTCGCCGGGCTCGCCGCGACCGGCGGGGTGATCACCTCAGCCGGCTTCGTGCTCGCCGGCACGTTCGCCGTCCTCGCCACAATCCCGGCCACGTTCCTAACCGAGCTGGGTTTCGCAGTCGCGTTCGGCATCCTGCTCGACACGATCATCGTGCGGTCCGTACTGGTCACCGCGCTGAACCTGGACCTCGGCCGGTGGATGTGGTGGCCGAGCAGGCTGGCACACACGCCCGACCCGGCACCAGACGAACTCAGCCAAGATCGTGCCGATGCCCTGACCGCAGGCTGACCCGCCCCGCGAGCCTCTGGATTTTCAGCCGCGGCTTCGTGCGCTATCGGTGTGAGCTTGATCGTGCCTGCCTTTGGAAGGAGGCCGTTGCCGCGGAACCTTGGCAAGACAGGCCATCTGATCTGGAAGCAGCCAAGCGTCCTGTCCTCATTGCCTGATTCCTCTTCGCGGTATGCGGGTGAGTCCCGATGGCCGAACCCCGCGCTGGGGCGCGCGGTCTCCAAGTGGAACCGGGCGGGCCGGTCGGCGTATACCCGCCCGCAGCAATTAACCGGGACAGGTGCCAACCCGCCTGGCCCCGATGCACTTGATCGCGTCGTCCAACAGCAAGAACAACGGCCCGAAGTCGAACCCCGTCCAGACAACCTCTGTCGGCTCGGCCCGGAACGCATACACGACCAGCAGCCCGTCCCGCTGCAGCCCGTCAAGATCGAAGCCCAGCGAGGCGACATCGGCGGTGACCTCCTACGTCGAGGCGACCTTGACCGACGCCACCGCGCTCAAGCTGCGCCGGCTGTGCTACGTCGGCTCCGCCACCAATGGCAGTTCGCGATCTACCGCGCCAGCCACGACGACTACGACGAATCGATCTTCCTCCACCGGCCTGCCCATCGGCACCTGCCAAGACGCCCTCGACACCGCCTGCGGCCTCTACCTCAACGACCCCACCGCCTGGGCCTACCACCCGACGAACTTACGGCCGAGACCACTTAGTTAAGTCAATCGCGGCCCGATCAGGGCGTCCACTGGCGGGCCGCCGCGCTGGTTAGCCCGAGATTACCGACACCGTGTTGTCGCCGAAATTGGTGACATAGGCGGCGTTGGTCAGTGGGTTGGTCCCCACCTCGACCGGCCCGGCGCCTACCGGGATGATCGAGGTCACCCTATTGGTAGCCCGTCGCTTTGGTCCGTTCCCACAGGCCCTGGTCGTTCATGGCCTTGGTGATTTCGGCGAGGTGCTCGAGGACCTTAAGGACAAGATCCAGCGTTGGCCGGTGGCCGATACGCTGCAGGATGCCGACGATAGTTGTCAGGGCGATCGCATAAAAGCCATCCAGCCGGTAGCGCCGGATTGCGCCAAGATGCCACCGACTGGCAGGTGCGAGCGCTCGATTGGGCCGTTGTTGTCCAGGCCGAGGAAGCCGTCCTCGAACAGGCCGTTGCCGCCGACGTCCTCCAGGTTTGACCCACCAGGTGAAATGCCACTGTTGCGTTGATCGATCCCGGATGGCTGGAGACTGGTGCGGTGGCTGCACCTCGTACGGACTCGGTCTTTGCTGGTTTCCGGTTCCCGCGGGAGGGGCGTCCTTGCTGCGGCAGCCTGCACGCTGTTCAGCGCGGCCGGGGTGGCGGCGAGCAGCGCAGCCGCTGCCGAGAGCCTCGAACGGGCCATCAACAACCTGGCCGCCGAGGGATGGCGGGTGGTCAGTGCGTAGCGGCAAACGCCGGTCAATAACGGCACCCACCGGTTACCCGAACACTCAGGCCAGAGCCCGTGACCGGGCTGTGCGGTCACCTTCGAAGCTGGGCATGAGGGTTCGATTCCCTTCGCCCACTCCACCCACCTTCGCCACTCCACCAGTGCCTGCCGAGGATCAGCCGCGCGAAGATCGCAGCGAGTGGTAGCGCGCGGGCACCCACCATCTCGCATGGCGGCCCAGTGTCGTCTTGCACCAACAGTCATCGAGGCAATCGCAGTTGTTCACATGGTCCAGCGCAGCATTAATCGCGACCATCCCGGTAAGAACGACGACGGTCCTCAATAGGATTCGCTTCATGCCCAGCAGCCTAAGCGCAACCGGCCATCAGCCCCCGGCTTCCGGCGCCGTCAGGCTGTAGGCGGATCCGGGGGATCGGCCCGCACACCGAGGCCCAGATAATCCGGCTGATTGTCGAGGAACTTGCCGCGCTTGATGGGGCGTATGCGGCGCAGACCTCCGATGCCAGCACGGCCGCGGTGAAGGCGGCCAAGCGCCACCACCGGCGCCGCAGGGCCAGGAACCCGGCCACGGCGATCCGTACCGGCAGCGTGACGTACACCAGCCCGAGGACGTTGAAGACCTTGGCGATCGCCGTCAGCGGCGGTGCCCGGCCGGAGATCATCAGCCGCAGCCACGCATCGTCGAGCCGCTGGACGCGCGCCAGCGTGCCGTGGTCGGCGACCAGGGCGAATACGACGGCCGTCAGCGCCGCCATCCCGGCGGTGAGGATGACGGCCCGCCCGGGCATGCGGCACCCCGCCCGCAGAGCGCCACTAGTGCGGGGTGGATGTGGTCCCGTATGCGGTACTTAACGACGCAGGTTCTGTGTTCGGGCTACGAGGTCCGCGACGAGGTATACGGCTTGCGGGGTGCCCAGGCCGGTGGCCATGTCGTAGCCGCGGGTGGCCCGGTAGCAGGGCTGCCTGCGTTTTCCGTCATACCGGCAGGTGTGATGGGAATACCGGCCGTCCCGGGAGAGGTAATCGTTGTTGCCGGTGACGACATCGGTAAAGGCCCGCGGGTCGGTCCGGTCGATGCGGTAGAGGCTGGGTGACAGCAGGCCGAGGCGGCGGGTGGCGAGCTGCTGGTCGGCGAGCGCGGTCAGCGCGGCCCACAGCGGGGTGGCCAGGCTGGTGCCGCCGATCGTCTGCCACCCTTTGATGCTGAAGCCCCCGGTCGTGCCGAAGATGACGTAGCCGCGGACGCCTGTCGTGCCGATCGCGGCCAGGGCGGATACGTCGGGGACCTCCCGGCAGTCCCGCCCTCGCGGGGCATGGCACGGGGAGCCGCTGCTGTTGCCGCTGTGATCGAATCCGGTCTGCCAGGGTGGCATCCACCAGAGGTGCGAGATGCCGCCGCCGCCGACGATGTTGCCCGGGCTTGTTCGGGGATGCCGATGCCGTCCGTTGAACGGGGCCGGGGACCCGTGGCCCCTGGGGGTCTGGTTCCATGCCGACTGAACCGGGGGCGAGCCGTAGCGGGTGATTGAGGTGCCCCCGACGGCGGTCACGAAGGGCTGGCTGGCCGGGTTATCGACCTGCAGGCTGTAGAAGGCGGGGCCGGGGGGCACTTTGCCCGAGGGTGGCAGGCAGTCTTCGGAGCCGTTATCCGACGCAGCCGCCATCATGGACTGCCCCTGAAGCGCCATCTCGCGGAAGATCTCAGATTCGATGATCATCAGGCGGCTGCCGCTGGCCGGCTCGCATCCGCCCCACGACGTGCTGACCACCTGGGCCCGGTCCTGCTGGACGATCGCGCCGTAGTCGTCCAGCTCGGACGCGCTCCCGCCGGACAGGGGCGCCTCGTACACCAGGATGTTCGCGCGCGGTGCCATGACCGCGACGACCTCGATGTCCGAGGTGGTTTCGGCCGTGCCCGCGACGTCCGCCGCTATGGTCGTGCCGCCATCGACCCGCACCCGCCGGACTGATGGGCTGATCCGGTAGCACTGGTCGTAGGCCCGGATGTCCTTGCTGGCGAAGTCGGCCTGTTCGAACAGGGCTACCGTGACGTGCTGACCGAAGTCGCCGCGCCGGTAGAGGGGATTGAACTTGTAGGCGTTCGCGAGCCGGGCGGCGGTATAGACGTGCCGGGTGGTCCGGGCGGCGCGGCAGGCCCGCGGTCCCGGCCCGCGGCCCCGCGCCAGGTTGGGGTGTTCCAGGTTCAGGTTGTCCAGGCCGGCGACCGCCGATACCCATCGGCGCAGCGCGGCCGGCATCTTCGGGGCCTGCTTGTTGACGCGCGCTATCCGGCCGTCGGCGAGGCGGACCCGCTCGATGGTCGTCCGGAAGGCCGACTCGACCTGGGCTGTCGTTCCCGTGACGGGCAGCAGAGGGCCGTCAGCGAGGGCCGGGCTGACGGCGAGGTGCTGGCTGCGCAGCCACGAGCCGACCGCGGCCACGGCGGCGGGCGAAGCGCCGAACCGCCGCTGGACCTGACCTGGGCGCATGAAGCGACGGAACTGGGCCGTCCCAGGCGTGGAGACCTCCGTAGCCAGATGGCCCAAACCGGCAGGATCGGCGGATCGCAGCGCCACGGTCACGTGCAGGGTGGCTGACCCGGACTCCAGGCCAGTGACCCGGGCCCCCTCGGGAAGCACCGGCGCCGCACCGACCGGTGCCATGCCCGGGCTCGTCGGGCCGGCCGAGGCTCGTGCCGTCCCCACCGCGCCGACCAGCATGACCACAGCTAACCCGGCGGCTTGCGCTGGCCGCACCAGTCGTTTCAGCATCGCTTACCCTCTCAGCAACACGAAGATCACCGGCATGCTAAGAGGTTTCCTGGCGCCCACTCGCGACCAGACAATTCGTGCGAGTCCGCGGTCGGCCAGGCTAAATGCGAGCAGCGTGAGAATCCCCGCGCCGTCGGCATGCTGTGCCCGCTGGCCTGCGATCCTGCGGCCTTGCCGGGTTCCGCCCGCAGTGGCAAGGGCGTTTGCCGCCCAGGCCTGGATGGTTTCCCAGTTCCGCAGATCCCGCCGCGGGTGTTGGCTGCGCCCAGCCGGGTCGACACCACCGAAGACGGTGACCGCGACCGGGTCCAGCCAGGCGCGCTTGGTCAGCGCCCGGTCGAGCTGGGCCCGTGAGCGCTGCCAGGCGTCATCGGTATCGCTGCGCGGTCGCATTCCGAATACGGCCACCGGAATGCCGGAAAGCTCCCGGCGATAGCGTCTCAGCAAACCGGTGGGCGTCGCCGAGTCGGTGTCAATCGCATGTCTTCCGAAGGTGCTGGCGTCAGGATACAGATCGGCCAGTTGTCGCATCGCCACGCCTGCCGCGTGGGGTGAGCGCTAGTTCTGCGGGATGTCTGCTTCCGCCAGATTCTTGAGCCGGTCGAGGTCAGATGCTATTAGCCGCTGAAGCTGACGGCGCAAGGCCCCTTCGGTCAGGCGGAACGGGCCGCGCGGGGTAGCCCGGATCGACTGGGTGAGGATCGTCACCGGTCCGTCTGCAGTAAGGCTGTACTCCTCGTGGAAGCGCACTGGCCCGGCGATGCCGTTGCCGGCGAAGCGCGCTGGCGGGTCGTAGCCAGTTACCTCGTACGGCGAGCGGACCTTCGCGGGGCCGACCCTGGCTGTGACTATGTAGCGGCTGCCGGCCCCGCCATCACCGGCTGTCCTCGTCGCTGCTACTGGTCCTTTGGCCCAGCGGGCCAGGTTGGACTCGAAGTCGGCCAGGATGCCGAATACCCGCTCGCGGGCCCGGTCGATGCGGACGGTCGTGTCGAACTCGATCATCGCCTGCCTCCAGCCAATATTGGCAGGACATACTGTACTGTGAAATTGTGGACGGCGATAGGCCTGCGCGGGTCTACACGATGCGGGCCAGGGCTGACGCGGTGTCGCGGACCCGCCAGGAGATCGTGTGGCGCGCTGCCGAGCGGCTGCGCGGATCCCCGGAGCCGGTGACCCTGGTCGAGATCGCCGCCGCCGCCGGCGTGTCACGCACGACCGTCTACCGGCACTTCCGTTCCATCACCGGCCTCCTCGATGCAGTAGCCGCAGATCTGCTGTCCCGAGCCCGATTCGATCAGCTGCTGGCAGCCGTCAGCCTGCCTGAGCCGGTCGCCGCGCTGGCCGAGGTGACAAGGCTCGGGTGTGGCATCTGGGCTGTTGACCCGAACCTAGTCCGCAACCTGTTTGCCCTGGCCCGCGCCCAGGCCGACGCCCTGCCAGTAATCGACCAGCTTGAAGTCGGCCGGCTGCAGATCATGGAACGCCTGGTCCAGCGCCTCGATGACGCCGGCGAGCTCGCAGCCGGCCTGAGCCGACGCGACGCCGTCGACCTGCTGGTCGCCGCCACCGCCTTTGCCGGATGGGACCAGATCGTCGCGGCGCGCCGACGCTCGCCCGTAACTGCCACCAAGCTCATCGTCCGCATGGCACTTCGAGCCGTCACCTGAGCACATTTCGCAGGCGTCGCCCCGCCCCAAGAGCCAGAGCATGGTGCCCGATCAGCCGCCATCTGCTCGTCGGGGCAACCCGGCCTGGTGCCGCGCTGCGAGCCAAAGCCCGCGCCGAGCACATCGGCCAGTCGATGGCAGCTGACGATCCGTCGAGACTGTTACCCGGCTCGTCGAGGAAGAGAAGATACCCGACACCATCAGGTAACCACCGCCACCGACGGCACGCCGGGATACCCGGAATGCAAACTGTCCCGCGCAGAACAACCAGTCATCTCCCGCTGCTAGGCGGCCCGGAATCACCTTGGCAACGAGCACCGAACGAGTCATAGCCCAGCACCGTCCGCCTCCGTCACTTGCGTGACCCTGCAGCGGCTTGAGCATGAGGAGGCCGTCACCCGCTACCGGGCGCCTCGCACCCAGTCCAGGCAGGGCCGTGCCTCGATCGTGCCCGGGGGATGCTGGCAGGAGACTGCCATTACTGCATCTTCCGGCCGCGCTGAAGTGCCTGTATCTTGTGACCCGCAGCCCGGACCCGACCGGGACAGGCCGCACCCGGTGGACGATGCGCTGGAAGCCCGTGATCAACGCCTTCGCCATCACCTTCGGTGACCGCTGGCCGGCCGCCGAGACCTACTAACCAACCACGCCGGAACACCGTTCCTGAGATAGACCCGTTCTCTGTCATGGGGCTGAGAGCGGCAACAGCGCGTTCTACGTTCCCGGCGCTCAAGCCCGTAGACATATTCCGCGTCGCGGAAAGCAGCAGATGGGCAAGTGTTGCCCGTTTATGAGCGCGCACTGCCGAGCCGGGTTGGCATTCAGCCAGCCGTGCTCGCCGCGCTGCGGGCGTCCCCGCCAAGGCCGTCGACGACCCGAATCGCCATCGAGCCGAGCATGCGCTGCATGCCGGGACCCACATGGTGGACGGCGATCGCCTGGATCTGGTTGTCCCGGAGGAACCGTGCCACCCGGGCGTGATGGGCGCCCTCGGTGCCCTCGTCGTGCACTGTTCCCCAGGCGACCGTGAACTCCTGCCAGTCGGCGATCTGGCCGTCGACCACGTTGGCGACTGCGACACGATCGGCTCGGCCCCAGCGCGGGTCGACCTGGCCCTCGGTGGTGATCGGCACGCACACCCTCATGTCGAATGCCTCCTTGTCGCAGCCGGAACCTTTGCCGAACGCCTACGGTGCTGCCCTGATCCCCATAGAACCAGTGCGAGGGCCTGCTTGGGCACCCTGGCCCTCCTGGCATACCTCATCGCGGCATGACCGGATGTTTCAGTGCCCGTCCTGCGCCGTTGAACCCAGCGTCATTCGTCCCAGCGGAGGACGATCCGCCTCCCGACGCCGGGTAGCGGCAGGGACGCTTCTTCTGCCGCGGCCGCCCGGCAAGACATGCTTGCCGGGCGGCCGTTTAGGCCGCCGGTATCGTGTTCGGGGGCTAGGTCTCGGTTGCGGGCTCGCTCTTATACCGCGTCGGCTTGATCCGTTCCAGGAAATGGGTGTTCCCGCTTCTCCTGAGGATCTTTCTCCGGGAACCGCTGTTGAGCCGCGGGTGTTTGATAGGGCTGCTGCCCAGGCAGCTGGGGGCGCTCCGCTGCGCCGATATCGGCGGCAAGAACGCGGCGCAGGGCCTGGCCCGCGCGCCACATGCGGTTGATCTGTTCACTCGTCAAGGCGTCATCGTCTGGCCCTTCGTTCGATACGGCCGCCATCGTCTCGAGCGCGACGTTGTAAGCCTTCCGGGCGTCGTCTGAGAGGAACAGGCCGCCGGCCTCGGCGAAGTACCAGTCGTCAAATGCGTCGGGCCACTCATGCATCTCGCTCCGGACGGGATTGTGTGGCCAGTAACGCGGCATCTTGCCGGTTAGCTTGTACAACCCTTTGTAGGCGTCGACACGACGCGCCCTGAGGTCCTGGTCGTAGGTGTGCTCTAATTCGCGCCGCATCTGGGCCCTGGTCGTCAGGAAGACTGACAGTCCTCCGGCTGCCGTTCCGATAACGGCTCCCAGGAACCCTATGAACCACTCCATGGGTTCTCCCGCATTGTCAGCTCGCCTGGCGGAGGCGGGTCGGCACGCCTTGACTGAATGCAACGTCGCGGCTGACGATCGCCAGTTCGAGATCGCAGCCGAGTGCGTCAGCAAACCGCTGCAGGGTGGCGACGCTAAGGCTCGCGCCCCCCGCCTCGGCCTGAGAGACGGCAGGCTGAGTGCAGCCGAGCCTCTCGGCCAGTTCGCGCTGGGAGATGCCTGCCTGTTCGCGGGCCCGCCTCAGCAGCAGCCCGGTCCTGATCGTCGCGTCAGTTGGCATGCATGACATAAGCTGCAGCTTATCATCCAGGTGGCTGGCGCGCCGGCTTCTCCCAGGCCTGGAGCGGCCTCCGGCTCCTCCGGCACCCTGATAGACCGTGGCGGGGGCCCGAGCCCACCGGGTGGGAACATCGCGTCCAGGAGGCCGCCGTACCGCTGGTAAGCCTCGTCCGCATTGGCGCAGCCGAAGCGCAACGGCCTATCTGTGGTCAGGGTTCGGGTACCTGAGCGCACCCACCGGAGATCCTGGAGATGTTCACCAGAGCAATCGAGGTCGGATACATGACGTGCCTGCAGGACGTCCGCAGGGGCAGTTACGACCTCGCCCCGTCCCAATGCGCCGTATCGGGCGGCGAGGCGGCCGCCGACAATGACCGGACGAGCGCGACCGCTGCCCCGGTGACCGCTTGCGAGCCGGCAGCATTCGAGATCACGGTGCTCGACTGGCCGCGCAGACCTGGCTGATCTGCGGTTGACGGGCGACGTCCGCCCCCGACGGTCCTGCCGCGCCTATTTGGCAGGGTCAGGTTGTTGCAGCAGCCCAGGGGCTGGGGATCGTGTTGCCGCGGTAGCGGTACCGGGTGACTGGGGTCGCCGCTATCCGCCGCAACTCGGTCTGGCCCGCCGTGATCGGCAGCCACCAGCCCGGCCTGGCTTACCGATTACGTTCTCGGTGACCATCTAGTGTTCGTGACGTCGAGCCCGTGCGCGGTGGCGGGTTATCCAGCGCTATGTGTACCCGCTAATATTTCCGATTTCTGAACGGGCTAATAAGGTATCAGTTATCCGGAGAATAAATTGCTGGTCTTATAGGTCAAATATAGCCTGGGGCCAGGCAGCGGGCTCAGCTGCCAACGGCGGCCAGTTACGCCCGTGCTCACCGCAGGAGATGGTTCGCATGACCGACCGGAACGGAAGCAAGGTCCTGGTGCGCAGCCGGGACGGCCGGATGCTGGCCGGGGTGTGCACGGCACTCGCGCTAGTTCGGCCTCGAGGTGACCGTGGTCCGGGTGATCTGGGCGGTCGTCTCCGTCATCACGGGAGGCGCGGGCGTACTGGCCTACCTGGTGGCGTGGATCATCATCCCCGATGAGGGCCAGAAGAACTCGATCGCCGAGGACATCGCCAGCAAGAAGCAGGACGCCTCGTCAGGCTGACGGCCACATGCCCGGCTTCCGGCCCTTCTTCAACCCCGCCACCGGCGAATGGATCCAGTACACCGCCACCGGCGAGGACAACGGCGGAGAGCTCGTCCGCTTCAACTGGCGCAGCGTGCCCGGCGGCGTGATCACCGAGCACATCCATCCGTACCAGGAGGAACGCTTCATCGTCCTGGCGGGCGAAGCCCACTTCACCCTGGGCGGTGAGGAAAGGGTGGCCCGGGCGGGCGACACGGTCGTCGTGCCCGCTGGCGTCCCGCACTCCGAGGGAAACCCCGGACCGGCCGAGATCACGGCCGTGGTCGAGCTCCGCCCGGCCCGGCGCACCAAGGAGTTCCACGAGGCTCTCGCCGGCCTGGTGGCCGACGGCCGGACCACGCCCCGCGGCGCGCCGAGGAACCCGCTCCAGCTCGGCGCCACCTTCTGGCACTTCCGCCGCGAAAGCCGGGTCACCTCGCCCCCCATCCCCGTGCAGAACGTCATCTTCCCGCCGCTATGGGCACTGGCGAAGATCTTCGGCGTGTGCCCTTACTACGATCACTGGGACAGCAAGATCGGAGAGCCTGGCTAACCGCGGCCAGGGCCGGGCCGTCGGCTGTGCCGGATGTCAGTATCCGCCTCCTCCGCCGGAGCTGGAGGACTGGCTCGGAGCGGGTGCCGCGCCGGAGACGGTGACCTCGTGCCACACTCCGCCGGGGAGGTTCAGCCCGTTGCCTTTGGCCTGTCCGGCGGTGGTGTCGCCGGAGTAGGTGTAGAGGGGTGCCCGTTCCAGGTGGCCTGGACCGTCCCGTCGGCGCGCTTGATGGTGGCGCCTGTTCTGCCGCCGCTGGAACTGGTCGGCTACCAGGGCGCAGGAGGTGCCGAGCAGGATCCCGGCTGCTGATGACGCCAGGGCGGCACCGCGCTACGCTTTCCCCTGGGTCATGCTGGTTGGGGGCGGCGATGGCGACAGGTCCGGGAGACGAACTGGCGGCGTCCGCGGCGGGCCGCGGGCGCCTGCGGGCCTCGCACGCCGACCGCGGGCAGGTGATCGGCACTCTCAAGGCCGCGTTCGTGCAGGGCCTGCTGGCCAAGGACGAATTCGACCTGCGGGTAGGCCAGGTGTTCGCGTCGCGGACCTACGCGGAGCTGGCCGCAGTCACCGCTGACCTCCCCGCCGAGCCGACCGCTGTCCAGCCGCCCAAGCCCGCCCGGGCCCAGGGCGAGCAGCCAGTTCTGCGGCCCGGGCCGGTGATCATGGCGGCGACCGCATTTAATGCAGGCGTATGGGCGTTCACGTTTTTCCCGCACTGGGGGACAGGGAATCCCGAGGGCGATCCGCCGCAGGCAATAGGCTTGCTGTTCTTCGCGAGCAACCTCACATACCCGCTCGTTTTGGTAATAGCCGTGGGATTTATAATCGCCGGGTGGCATGAGAAGCGTTCCGGCAGGCGGTCAGCACCCGGCGCGGGCGGTCAGGCGTCCCGGCGCCTGCCCTCAGCCGATCCGGGCGGAGGGCTTCCGCCGGTCGATCGCGGTCACCGGCACACCGCCGAAGCTGGGCGGAGCCGTCTTCCCCGGCCGCCAAGGCGGGCTCGCGGTCACCGCGGCGATGGCGTCCCCGCGGGTTGCTTGCCGTGACCGCTGGCAATCGCCGTGCCATGAGCGTGTAATTAGCCAGATCTGAGCGGTCCACATGGCTGCCGCGGGCCTGCAGGGGCTGGTCAGCAGCCTCACTTACCACCATGGATCCATTCCACAGCTGATAGTCCAGGCGTCATGCGACCCGGCAGGCTATCCCCTTTCCCAGACGGACGCAAGATCGCCGGGCCATTAGCGGGCCATTAGCCAGATGCGCCGTGCAGCGGATGCAGAATGACATGTTGTGCGTGCCTGAGCTCGAGCAGACGGACGTCACGCGCGTGCCCGGGGACAGCGACCTGCCGTTCGCCGGCCCATCGTTCGGCTCCGGGACCACCCTTGGCATGGGCGCGGCCGTCCAGGACGCCGCTCGTAGGGTCGTGGCGCAGCTCGCCGGCTGGCGGGCTGGCCGACCTAGGACACCTTCGCTGAGAAAGGCGAACTGCATCGTGGCAGCCATTCCCGGCCGATCGGCGAGCTCAATGCGGCTAGCCTGGATCCGCGAACTGGCCGGCGCGGTGCATTCGCCCTGCCAGGCAACGCGCAACAGCTGTGTCCTGTGAGGCATCTGCGCCCGCGCCGTGCCCGGGACGTTGTTCGTCGAAAGCATAACCCTAGGGCATCGCGAGGGTGCGGCCAGCGGAGACAGACTAAGGCCAGGGAGGCATCACGCACGATGAGCGAAACGCAAGCGCCACTACCGCGGGGACGGCTCGCGCAGGTGATCGCGACCCGGGGCGGTCTGGCCCCGCCCGAGGCCCCGTTCGTGATCGAGCACCGTGAAGCGCTGTACTACATGCTGTGCGAGGCGGCCGAGCTCGAGCACGGAATCATGTGCCAGTACCTGTTCGCCGCGTTCTCGCTGAAGCAGTCCGCCGGCGAGGGGCTCACCGCCGAAGAGGCGGTTAGAGTCCAGAGCTGGCGCAAAACGATTTCGCGCATCGCCACCCAGGAAATGCTGCACCTGGCGCTGGTGCAGAACCTGCTGTCCGCCATCGGCGGCGCCCCGCACCTGTCCCGGCCGAACTTCCCGCATCCCGCCCGCCACTACCCGGCCGGGGTGCACCTGGCGCTGCGGCCGTTCGGGGAGCAGGCGCTGCAGCACTTCATGTTCCTCGAGCGCCCGGAGGGCATGGCCCTCGACGACGCAGAGGGGATGGTTGCCTTCAGCCGGGCGGCGCCGCTCATGCACGCAGGCGACATCGTGGCCCGCGGTCAGGACTTCGCCACCATCGGGCACCTGTACCGGTCGATCGAGGCCGGTATTGCCCGCCTGGCCGGCAAGTTCGGTGAGCAATGGCTGTTCTGCGGACCGCCGCGGGCCCAGGCCACCCGCCAGTACTTCGGCTGGCCGGAGCTGATCGCGGTGACCGACGTGGCCTCTGCGCGGCGGGCCATCGACGAGATCCTGGAGCAGGGCGAGGGGCCGCGCGGACACTGGCGGGACGCCCATTTCGGCCAGTTCGTGCAGATCCTCGACGAGTACGGCTCCCTCCGCGCGGCCAACCCGGCCTTCGACCCTGCCCGCCCCGTGGTAGCGGTCAATGTCAGGCCCGGCGAGCGCGGGGTGGATACCCCGCTGGCCACCGACCCGCTGACCGCGCAGGTCATGGACCTGTTCAACGTGTGCTACGAGACCCTGCTGTTGACGCTGCAGCGCTTCTTCGCGCACACGGAGGAGACCGACGCCCAGCTCAAGGCGCTGGCCGACGTGTCGGTGAACCTGATGGTGCAGGCCCTCAAGCCGCTAGGTGAGCTGATCACCACGCTGCCCGCGGGATTCGAGTACCCCGGTAAAACGGCAGGTGCCAGCTTTGAGCTGTTCTACGAGACCGACTGCGTGCTGCCGCACCGGAACGCCGCCTGGCTCCTGCTCGCCGAACGCATCCAGCAAGCTGCCGCGTTCTGCGGTCAGACCCTGTCCGGCGCGCCGGGCTCGGTGGCAGACCGCCTGCGCGTCGTCCGTGACGCATTGGACGAGATCGCGCGGTCCCTAGCCGCGCACGCTGAACCCGAGTTCCGCGCCGCCCTCACGTCCTACGTGGAATGGACGTCACGTGTCAGCGACGCACCCCCACCCCCATGGGACTGGGGTCCAGCTGGCCCGCCCGCCCAAACGCCCGCGCGGGCGCAGGCCAACCCGTCCGGCGAGCAGCCCGCGTTCACACTGCCCGGGCCCGCCCAGGCGGTGAGCTTCGAGACGCACATCAAACCGTTGTTCCGCGAACACGACCGCCAGTCCATGGCGGCCGCGTTCGACCTCTGGTCGCACGCTGACGTCCAGGCGCACGCTGACGCCATCCGCGAACGCCTCCGCAATGGCACCATGCCCTGCGACGGCGCGTGGCCAGCCGAGAAAATCGAGGTGTTTCAGCGCTGGACCGAATCCGGCTTCGCGCCCTAAACGCTACTATCGCCCCATGTCCGTACAGGCCGGAAAGGGGTGCTGGAACTCGGCGCCAGGCACGCACATGCTGCTCGCGTTTACAACTACTGGCCGGGCGGCAAGACAACCTCGCCGCGGACCGGGGAAGCGGCCGAGCAGGCGGTCGCCGCGAACTGCGGGACCGTGCAGCACGTGCGGGCGAACCGACCGTTCCTGGTCCGAGTGGTCCGTTACCTGGGCTCGGAGTGCGGCGTCCGCCAGTTTCTTGGCGTCGGTGCCGGGCTGCCCACAGCCAGCCAGTAACTGATCGCGACTGTCCCAAACAGCAGCAGTGCGAGCCCAGATCAGCCATTCTCGTACGGCACGGTGAACCAAGCCACCCGGCCATGACCGACGCCTCGTGTTCGATGGCCTGGCTGAAGGCCTCATCTACTCCAATGGGAAACGCGCGATCCGTCATCCCAGAAGATTGGCGAGCAAGACGAGGGCATCACGCTCGTAGGGGAAGGCAACCTGGCTACGGAAGGTGACGATCTGCCCGGAGCCGAGTGTCATAGCTTCGCGCCGAGCGCCGAATCGGCGCGTTTCCGCTGAAAACCTCCAGGCCGTGGCCGACGCGCCCGATAGACCGGTTCTGTCCTCTGCCGCCGATCATCGCCCCGAAGTGTGCCGCAAGCGGATCCCCACCGGGACGGCGATCAAGCAGCGGCCGGCGTTCCGATCTCCCGCTCATGATCGAATGGATCGATCACCCGGCCCACACGCCAGCCGATCGGTACTGGCAGGTCGACCCGGAAGATGCCGGGCCGTACTGTGCGTACGAACCTGCGAAGCTCTCAACGATCGGGCGCGACTATGGAGGACCAGACAATCGTCGGTGCGGTCTCGGGGGAGTTCGTTACCGAGACGTTCGACTACGACGGTGGACGGCAGGTCACGGTATACGTCCCGCCGGATCCGCCCGAGGCAGTCGTGTTCGCCGGTGACGGTCAGTTCATCTCGCAGTGGGGCGAGGTCCTTGAAACAGCCGACGTGCCGTCCACGATGATCGTCGGTGTTCACGGGCTGGCCGACGAGACACCGCGGCTCCGCGAGTACTCACCGGCCTTTGCCCCGGAACGGTTCGCGGCACACGCGAGGTTCTTCGTCGAGGACGTCCGCCGATGGACGGGGTCACGGTTTGGAGTAGCGCTGCCCGCGGGCCGCACCGCGGTGTGCGGAGTCTCGGCGGGCGGAGAGCTGGCGCTCGCCATTGGGCTTCGGCATCCAGACATCTACGGTGCGGTCTTCTGCGCCTCGCCGGGCGCGGGTTACCGACCGCCTGCGCTGATGCCGGGTTCGCTTCCGCGCGCGTACCTCGTCGCCGGCACACTGGAGCCGTTTTTCCTTGAGAACGCGACGAGGTGGGCGGCCGCGCTCCGTGATGCAGGTGCGGACGTCGTCATGAGCGAGCGCGTCGGATCGCACGGCGACGAGTTCTGGCGACAAGAGTTCCCGCTGATGGTCGCGTGGGCGTTCGGACGATCTCGGCAGGCCGGATCGGTAACCGCGCCATCTGGATCCCGACGAGTCTCGGGCCGCCGGCCCGCGCTCAACCCCGGCAATCCCGGTAAGGGTGCGTGGGATCGTTCGGGTGTGCGCGTCCGGCCGGTGGTGAAGAACGCCGAGACCGTCGTTCACGCTGTGGCCGAGTCGCTGGGCCAGCCGCTGTCTCTGGACAGTGTGCTGGACGTCGACGTGTACCGGCTGCGCCCAGCGGACGGCGGTCCTGACCTCGTTGCGCGAGCCTTCGGCGCTAGTGTTGAGGCCGCGACGGTGAATGCTGCCGCTCGCGTTCTGACCGGTTTGGCGGGCACGCCGTTCCCCGCCGAGCGCTGCGCGAGCGACTCTCCGGTGCTGCCGCTCGGGGACGGCCGGCACCTGCTCGTCACCGAGTACGTCGAGCCGACACCGGCTCCCGGTCCAGGCTTCATCTTGGCCTGGTGCGCCGGGCTGCTCGCTCGGCTGGCGACCCGATCCGCACGAGACCTACCGTCCGGCGGCGGCTGGCACCGGCTCGGCGTCACCCCGTCGCGCGAAATCGCCGAGGCGCTTCGCCTCGGCGGCCAGATCGGTCCTTCCGTCGGCGAGCTCGTTGACACCCTGGCCGACGCCGACGACGGCACCGGTCTGCCCGAAGCGCTGATCCACGCCGACCTGACACCGCCGAACGCCGTCCCGCGTGGCGACCAACCCCCGGTGATCATCGACTGGATCGGGGCGGGCCGCGGCCCGCGGGTGTGGCCGCTGGCCTTCCTGCTGTTCGCGGCGGGGCCGCGAGGTGCTCGCCGCGGTCTCGACCGCTACACCCGCTCGATCTCGCTGTCCGAGCAAGAACTGCTCCGGCTGCCGGGGATGCTGATCACTCGACCGCTCGCTCTCGATCTATGGTCGGTCGCGCACGAACGCATGACCGTGCAGCAGTCGATCACGCGCTGCCATGCGCACCGGGCCCGGGCCGTAGCGGTCGCTGCGGCTCTGCGCGATCCCGACGGCCCGTGACGGTATCCACATCCACACGCGAAGTGTCTCGACAGCCAGCCACCGTCGCTGTTTCGTAAGCCGGACCCTCAACGGGAAGCTTTGCAGATGCAAGGCCGTGCCCGCTTAGGAGCGTCCCGTATACCCGGCCCGGTGAGGATTCCCTGCGGGGTGCCCTAGCCGGGACACCGTATCCGCCGCATCAGACCGTCCAGAACGTCCGGATCCGGACCGGCACTTAAATCGATAAGACAGAGTGCCGGGCCGACCAGACCAGGCGGATAGTTCGTCGCGCCTTCCTGATCGGGTAGTCACATGGAGTGGCTTCTGGCCGTCGGCTGGTACAGATAGCCGTTGTCCCGGGCGGCAGTAGGATCATTTCCCGCCCGCGCGCTGTCCGCGGCACCGGATACTGGACTGGGAGGTCGCCATGCCGGAGGCGTTCGCGGATCTGTCCACTCCGCTGGTGGCTGATGCGTGCGTGCGCTGTGCTGTTCCGCTGCGGGCCGCCCCTTCTGGAATACGGGCGGTCGTGGCCGGCCGGCGGATCGCTGGGCGGGTCCTGCCCGTGCGGCACTACGGCAGCGTGGACGTGTTCCTGGAGGCATTCGGCCGGGCCGAAGTCGGCGACGTGCTGGTCATCGACAACGGCGGCCGCCTGGACGAGGCCTGCGTCGGCGACCTGGCGGTACTGGAGGCCGAGGCCGCCGGGGTGGCGGGCCTGGTGGTGTGGGGCCTGCACCGCGACACGCCGGAACTCGCCGCGATCGGCATTCCGGTCTTCAGCTACGGCAGTTACCCGGCCGGGCCGGTGCGGCTGGACGAGCGGGAGCCCGAGGCGCTGGTCACCGCGCGGTTCGGGCCGCACCTGGTCAGCGCCGGGGACACCGTCTTCGCCGATGACGACGGCGCGTTGTTCGTCGCGGCAGAGCACGCCGAGCAGGTGCTGGTCACCGCGCACCAGATCTGGCAGACCGAGCGGGACCAGGCCCGCTGGATCCGGGAAGGGCAGACACTGCGCGAGCAGACGGATTTCGATGACTACCTGGCCCGGCGCGCCACTGACCCGTCATACACTTTCCGGCGGCATCTGCGCGGCATCGGCGGGGCCATCGAAGAATAGGATCTCCCGAGCGCCGGGCCCCGACCCGCTCAGGGCTTAGCACCGGCGATAGACCACGCCGGATCACGCATGCCGGATCCGGCGACCACCACCTGCAAGCGGTACCGAGTCGGCAGGGAGGCCGCCTCAGGATTGGGTCAAGCGCTTGGCCCGCCACCTCCGACAAGATTACCGATAGCGAATGTGCATACTGCGTTCGCCACGATCGCGGAGACGGTGTCGCCTTTCGTGCTGCGGCCTTGACGCGGCGAGGGACACCGGTCTCCGACAGCAGCCAGGACACGCCGCGTGCGTGGGGGTCGATGCTGGCGGCGGTGTAGCCCAGGCGCCCCGACGCTCTATCCACGTCAGGCGGTGCCCCCGTTGACCCTGATGTTCTGCGCGGTCACCCAGCTGGCCGCGTCGCCGGCCAGGAATGTGACCACTGCGGCGATCTCCTCGGGCTGGCCGAGGCGGCCGAACGCGCTCATCTGTTCCAGGCTGGCCAGGAACTGCTTGCTCTTACCGGTGCGGTAGGTCTCGGTTTCCGTGGCACCGGGGCTGACCGTGTTGACCGTGATCCTGCGTGACCCGAAATCCTTGGCCAGGATGCGGGTGAACTGCTCCACGGCCCCCTTGGTGGCGTCGTAGACCGCGTACCCGGGCAGCGCGAGCGCGGTGGTCGAGCTGGAGATCGTGATGATCCGCCCCTCCTCGGCCATGCGGGCGTGTGCGAACTGCATACCGTGGAAGGCGCCCTTGACGTTGACCGCATAGCTCAGGTCGAGCTCCGCCTCGGTGACTTCGGAAAACGGCTTAGTGATCGCGACCGCGGCATTATTCACCAGGATGTCCCAGCGGCCGAACGCGGCCAGCAGCCGCTGGACCATCGCCTGGTACTCGGCACGGCTGCTGACGTCGGCTGCTAGGGCCATCGCGGTCCCGCCGGCCGCGTTAATCGCTGCTGCCACCTTCTCCGCCGACTCCGGGGTGTGGTTGTGGTTCACTACCACCCGCGCGCCGGCCGCCGCCAGTGCCGTGGCGATCGCCTTGCCGATGCCAGTGGCTGCCCCGGTCACCAGTGCGCACTTGCCGTCCAGGGAGGCGACGGAGCTACTCACGATTCTCTCTCCGGTAACACGCGCAGGGAGTTCATTCGAACCAGTAGTCCAGGTACACCTGGGCACCCTGGCCGAGGCTGGCCCGGAACCCGCCCTCTCCGCGCAGCCCGGATAGCTCGCCAGTCCCGGAGCCCTGGATTACGGACCAGTCGCCGCTGACGATGTTCCCGTTGACCGTCCCGGCGTCCTGGAGCAGGAACGTGCCCGCCCGGCCGCCCACGGTGCCGCTTACCCGCTCGATCCCGACGAAGCTCGCCGCCCCGTCAGCGCGGGCAGCCTGCAAGAACTCGACGGCGCCGGCGCCGGCGATATCGCCGGAGAAGCTTTCCTCGACGTGGATCCGGGTCAGCGCCGGTCCCTCGGCCGGCTCGTCGTAGGCCGCCGGCTCGTACTTGTGCACGGTGATCAGCGCGTTCGCGCGTGTCCGCGTTACCGCTTCAGGCATGTGCGGGACTCCTTCGCGTTACTGGTCTATGGGCGGGTGCCGCCGTACGGCGGCGGTCGGCACCGGAAATAGCGCAGCCAGGCCCGGCACCGGCAAGTATTCAAGACGGTCGGCCGCCCTTCGCTCTGCCCACCATGGCCCGCAGGAGGTCATCCGATCAACGGCGAAGTCTGCAACGTACGATGCTCCCGGTGAATCAATCGGCGCGGCGGCTGGGCCGCTGCGGTCGGCCGATGTGCCCGGGAGCGTGCCGCCCCGGGCAATGGCGGGCATGGGATAATGAGCCATGGGTATTCCGCTCCGCATGGCCGGAGGACCGTGGACACCGCCGACATCGAGATCTTCCTGACCCTCGCCGAGGAGCTGCACTTCGGCCGGACGGCCGAGCGGCTCCACCTCACCCAGCCGCGGGTCACCCGGGTCATCGCCGCATTGGAAGGCCACGCTGGCGGCAAGCTTTTCGAGCGCACTAGCCGCAAGGTCAGGCTGACCCCGCTCGGCGCACGGCTGCGAGCCCGGCTGCAGCCCGCCTACACCGAGATCATCGCGGCATTCGCCGATGCGCGGCAGGCGGCCAGCGACAAGACCGGGGAACTGCGGATCGGCGTTACCGTCACCACTCAGGGGGAGGCGCTGACCCGGCTGGCGTCGGCATTCGAGGCGAACCACCGCGGCTGCCGCGCCGTGCTGTCACAGGTGGACCTCATCCGACCCTACGAGACGCTGCGCAACGGCGAGGTGGACGTGCTGGTCAACTGGCTGGCACTGGACGAGCCGGACCTCACCGTGGGCCCGGTGATCGACTGCCGGGAGCGAGTGCTGGCGGTAGGGCGTGCGCATCCCCTCGCGAATCGGCGCACGGTCGATGCCGAGGAACTCGCCGACTACGAGAACACCGGGTTCATCCAGTCGCCGTTCCCGCGTGCGCTGCTCGATGCGATCATGCCGCCGCGAACTCCATCGGGCAGGCCGGTTCGCCATACCAACGCCCGCGGCGTCTACGAGATGCTGGATGAGATCGCGCGGGGCACCGCCGTCCACCCGACGATGGCCGACATCGTGTTGTCCCGCCGCGACGACATCGTCCTGATTCCCATCGACGGCCTGCCGTCGATGCCGCTCGGGCTGATCTGGTGCACCGGGCACGAGAACGCCCGGATCCGGGCCCTGGCCGACACCGCCCGCCGGCTCCGTCCCAGGAACGGGCCGCAGGGGCCGGCAGCGGGATCACGGATCCCGACGTGACCCCGGTGTGCCTGGCCCAGGTCTGCGACCTAGCTCAGCCAGGCAGTCGGCATGGCGGCAGTGCCGCTCCGGCTCGGCTGCGCCGGGCCGCTGCGCGCTGCAGACTGTGGTTAGGAGGCCGAGCAACATCCTGCGGCCGGGCGCGCCGTCAGCGGACCCGGACGGCGACGAGGCATGCGTCGTCGCCGGTATCGGATGGCGCGTGGCTGAGCAGGTGGTCGGCGTAGTGCGTGATGCTGCTGACCGGCCGGCTGGCGATGCGGAGCAGCGCGTCCGTGCTGTCGTCGATGGCTTCGTTTCGGCGTTCGATCAGCCCGTCGGTGAACAGCAGCAAGGCGTCGCCCGGCCGCAGCGACGTCGTCACCTCCTCATAGGAGGCGCCCGGGTCTGCCCCGAGCAGCAGGCCCTGAGGGAGGCTGAGCTCCCGCGCCTCACCAGCGCGCACCAGGACGGGCGGCAGGTGACCCGCGCGTGCCCAGCGCAGCTCCCGGCTTGCCGGGTTGTAGAACCCGCAGACGGCCGTGCCGATGATGCCGTCGGTTAGATGGCATGCGACGCCATTCAGCCAGCCGAGCAGCGCCGCGGGACCCGCTCCCGTAATCGCGAGCCCGCGCAGGCAGTTCCGCAGCGCGACCATCCCGGTGACCGCGTCTATCCCGTGCCCGGCGATGTCCCCGACCACCAGGAGCACTTCCCCGCCAGGCAGCGGGACGGTGTCGTACCAGTCGCCGCTTACCAGGTTCCCGGGCCCGGCAGGACGGTACCGCGCGGCGATCTCGAGCCCGGCCACGTCAACCGGATGCGCTGACCTCGGCGTGATGGCCTGCTGTAGGCGCAGTGCCAGGCGGTGTTCCTCCTCGGCCCGCTCCTGAGTGTCGGCCAGCTGGTCAAGGGTTGCGGCGAACGCCACCTGGGTGTGGTAGTCGGCGGAGACGTCCTGATAGGCGCCGCGCAGGGCGACCAGGTTGCCCGCCTGATCGGTGACAGGCTCCGCGAAGACGCGCATCTGCCGCACACTCCGGTCGTCAGAGCGGATGATCCGGAAGGCCGCGGCAGTTGCCTTCTTCTCCATCAGCAGCGTGCCGCGGAACCGCTCGATTCCGGCGATGTCGTCGGCGGGCACACGGGTGTGCAGGAACGCGATCGGGACAGGCACGCCGGCCTCCTGCCCGAACAGCGCGAACGTCGGCTCGGTCCAGTGCACGTCCCCGGTGAGCAGGTTCTCTTCCCAGCCGCCGATGTGACCGAGCCGCTGGGCGTGCTGGAGGAGCGCCGCAAGGCGCTCGACCTCGTCTGCCCGCCGCCAGGCGATCACGACGCCGTCGAAGAGGCGGACGATGCGGACCTCCATCACGGGCGCCACTGCGACGTGGCGGAGCGGCATACTGATGATCTCGCCGGACACGTGCTGCGGCTCCCCGGTGACCAGCACCTGGACGGCCCGGTCGTACAGGCCGCCTGGCAGAGCCACCGCCGGGTACACCTCCAGCAAGGGCCGCCCAGCTAGGTCCGCTGCCTTCCGGCCGGCCGGGTCGCGGAAACCGTCGCTGAGATGGCTGATCCGGAAGTCCACCACATGCCCGTCATCGTCCCGGAGGGCGTGCGCGAACAGGACCGACTCAAGCAGGCCGTCCAGGAGCCCGAACGCCCACGCTGCGCGGTGGTCGGCGGCCAGGTCACCATGCGGAAGCCGGGCGCCGAGGGCCTGCGCGCACACCTCCGCGAGCGCGGTGAGCTCGCGGCGCAGCGGGGCTGGAATCTCACCGGGCTCCGGCCAGCAGATCTCCAGGGCGCCAAGTGTCAGCCCGGCGCCGCGCAACGGGAGCACCGCCCGGGCCCCGGCCGGCCAGCGGCCCATCAGGGCTGTGCGGTCCTCCTCCGGGCGCCCTGCAGGCCACCAGAACTCGAGACCGTCGCGTGCTGCCCGCTGGGCGAGTGAGCCCATGTCTGGGTGTATGCGCCGCCAGCGGCTGGCGTCGCGCGCCCCGAAGCCAGCCTCGCCGGCGAGTACCAGGCCGCCGTCGGGTTCGGTCAGCCAGAGCGCCACCGCTACCGCACCCGCCGGAGCCAGGGCCTCCTCAAGCAGCGCGGCCGCGATGCCGGCGCCGTCGGAGGACATCTCTACGGCCGCGCCTGCCAGGGCGACCCGGTGCATACCCGGGCCGGCCGCGCCGGCCGGCGGTACCTGACTGGCGATTTGGGCGGCAAGTTCTGGCACGCCCGTCCCGGATTCCGCCGACAGGTGCGAGAGCTGGGCCCGGGCCTCGGCAGCTGAGCAGCTGAGCCGCTCCATCAGCATTCCCCTGGCAAGATCCACGACCGAACGCGCGGCGGCCTCGGACTGCATCCGGTCCAGGTCGCGCCGCTGACGTGTGATCAGCCCACTCAGCCTGGCGAATTCGCCGCCGCTCGCTGCTGACACGGTCACCAGCCTTCCCAGAACCGGCCTACCAGCGGCCGGAATACCACGCTACCGGCCACGATCCGTCTGTACTGGCCGTTATTCTCCTAACGGCCGTGGGAGTATCGGCCTGTCGCACAAGCGCGGCGCGGCGGCGGTTTGCCTCGCGGCCGGAATCCATAGGGAGTGCCTGATGACAGAGGCCGCGCAGCAGCCGGGAGGCCAGCCCGCCGATCCGCGGCTGCAATTACTGCTGGCGGGCCTGACTGCTGTGCGCGGCGGGGACTTCAGCACCCGCCTGCCGAACACCGGTGATCCGCTGATGGACGAGATCGCCACCGTCTTCAACAGCATGACCGACCAGCTTGCCCTGTTCACCTCGGAGGTGACCCGGGTGGCTCGCGAGGTGGGCACCGACGGGAAGCTCGGCGGTCAGGCCCAGGTGCCCGGCGTCGCGGGAACGTGGAAGGACCTCACCGACTCGGTGAACGCCATGGCGGGAAACCTCACCGGTCAGGTCCGCGACATCGCACAGGTCGCGACCGCGGTGGCCAGGGGCGATCTCAGCCAGAAAATCACCGTGGACGTCAAGGGCGAGATGCTCGAGCTGAAGGGCACCATCAACACGATGGTCGATCAGCTGTCGGCGTTCGCTGACGAGGTGACCCGGGTGGCGCGCGAGGTGGGCACGGAAGGCCGCCTTGGCGGCCAGGCGCAGGTGCCAGGCGTGGGCGGGACCTGGCGCGATCTCACCGACTCGGTGAACTTCATGGCGGGCAACCTCACCAGCCAGGTCCGCAACATCGCCCAGGTGACCACCGCCGTGGCTCAGGGGGACCTGTCGAAGAAGATCGACGTGGACGCGCGCGGGGAGATCCTGGAGCTGAAGAGCACAATCAACACGATGGTTGACCAGCTCTCGTCGTTTGCGGCCGAGGTCACCCGCGTCGCGCGGGAGGTGGGAAGCAAAGGTCGGCTCGGCGGCCAGGCGGAAGTTGAGGGCGTTTCTGGCACCTGGAAGCGGCTGACCGAGAATGTCAACGAGCTCGCCGGAAATCTCACCCGGCAGGTCCGGGCGATCGCTGAGGTGACCAGCGCGGTCGCCACCGGGGACCTGACGCGCTCCATTACCGTCGAGGCCGAGGGCGAGGTCGCCGAACTCAAGGACAACATCAACGCCATGGTTCAGTCCCTTCGGGAGACGACCAAGGCCAATGAGGAGCAGTACTGGCTCAAGACCAACCTGGCGCGCATCGCCGGCCTGCTGCAGGGTCACCGGGACCTGGCCACCGTCGGCGAGCTGATCATGAATGAGCTCATCCCCCTGGTCGGGGCGCAGCACGGGACGTTCTTCATCGCCGACGACACCAGCGAAGGCACGATCCTGCGCCTTATCGCCGGCTACGGCCTGCAAGCCGACATCGCGGCGCCCAGCCAGTTCCGGCTCGGTCAGTCGCTGGTCGGCCAGGTGGCGAAGACCAAGAAGCCCATCGTCGTGACCGACGCCCCGGCTGGCTATATGAAGATCTCCTCCGGGCTGGGGCAGGCCGCGCCGGTCAGCCTCGTGGTGCTGCCGATCGTTTTCGAGGGACAGGTCCTCGGCGTGATCGAAGCCGGCTCGTTCAGCCCGTTCACCCAGGTGCATCGGGATTTCCTGGGGCAGCTGATGGAGACCATCGGCGTCAACGCCAACACGATCATCGTCAACTCGCGGACCGACGACCTGCTCGCGGAGTCGCAGCGGCTGGCGGCGGAGCTGCAGTCCCGCTCTGGTGAGCTGCAGGCCCGGCAGGAGGAACTTCAGCGCTCGAACGCGGAACTGGAAGACAAGGCGGTCCAGCTGGCCCGCCAGAACCGTGCCATCGAGACCAAGAACGCCGAGATCGAGCAGGCAAGGCAGGAGATCGAAGAGCGGGCAAAGCAGCTCGACCTGGCGTCCAGGTACAAGTCACAATTCCTCGCGAACGTCTCACATGAGCTGCGCACCCCGCTGAACAGCCTGCTCATCCTCGCTCGCCTGCTCGCACAGAACCCGGCCGACAACCTCACGGCCAAGCAGGTGGAGTATGCAAACGTCATCCACTCGTCCGGAACCGACCTCCTGCTGCTCATCAACGACATCCTGGACCTGTCCAGGGTGGAGGCGGGCAAGCTGGAGATCAATCCGGAACCGTTCGCCCTCGCTTCGCTCGCGGACGACCTCCGCACCGTCTTCGAGCCGCTGGCCGCTGAGAAGAGCCTGGTTTTCGCCGTGGAGACGGCCCCGGATGTCCCCGCCGAGGTGGTCACCGACAGGCAGCGGCTGCGCCAGATCTTGCACAACCTGCTGTCGAATGCGGTCAAGTTCACGCCGCAGGGCCGGGCCGAGCTCCGGATCGGCCTGACCGGGCACCGGGCCGCGGGCGAGGAACCGGCGATCACGTTCTCGGTAACCGATACCGGCATCGGCATCACGGACGAGAACCTGAAGACGATCTTCGAAGCCTTCCAGCAGGGTGACGGCACTACGAGCCGCCGCTACGGCGGGACAGGCCTCGGCCTAGCGATCAGCCGCGAAGTCGCCGCCCAGCTCGGCGGCCGGATCACGGCTGAGAGCGAGCCCGGCAGCGGCAGCACCTTCACCCTCTACCTGCCGGCCGCCTCTCCGGGTGCCGCCGAATGGCTCACCCCAGTACGGACAGGAGACCTCGCGGGTGGCGCAGCGGACTCGCTGACCGGGCCTGCGGCGGGCGGCGTGCCGCAGATCCCGGAATCGCAAGGACCGGATCGTCGCCTGGCCGATCCCGCGCCGGAGTCACCGGCCGCGGCCATGGCCCAGCCGGTCGCCAAGCCGGGGGCACACGACAGCTTGCGCGACAGGAAGGTCCTGATCGTCGACGACGACCTGCGCAACGCCTTCGCGATCACCAGCATCCTCGAGCTCTACGGGCTCAGCGTCATCCACGCACCCGACGGGCACCAGGGCATCGGGGTGCTGCGGGCCAGCCACGACATCGATCTCGTCCTGATGGACGTAATGATGCCGGAGATGGATGGCTATGCCACCACAGCAGCGATTCGCGCGATGCCGGAGTGTGCCAGCCTGCCCGTAATCGCGGTCACCGCCCGGGCCATGGCGGGCGATATGGACAAGAGCCTCGCCGCCGGGGCGAGCGACTACGTGACCAAGCCAGTCGACACGGAGGAACTCCTCACCTGCATGGAACGCTGGCTCGCACCCCCGCCGCAGTCATGACCAGCACTGGCGACTCGCCAGGCACTAGCAATGCCGCCGCTAGTTCGATGCGTCAGAACCCTCCGGCTCGAACACCTGACGGATCTCGATCTCGCCCTCCGCGCCGTACTCGCCAGGGTAAATCCGGGAAAGCGCCTCGAACGGGGCACGCCTGGCCCATTCCACGGCCTCCTCCATCGACTTCACCTGGAGAATCCAGTAGCCCGCGGTCAGCTTCTTCGACTCGTCAAACGGCCCATTGATGACGGCGCGGCTCCCGCCGGAGAACTTGACTCGCCGCCCCTCAGCGCTCGGGAGAAGCCCCGCGAGGTCGACGAGCACTCCGGCCTGCTTGAGCTCGTCGTTGTACCTGCCCATCGCGGCGAGCAGTTCCTCGCCAGGCACTGCACCCGGTTCCGGGTCCCCTTTGATCATCAGCATCACCCGCATGCCGTAACCCCTTCCTGTCCGAGCTGGGTCCCGGAAGTCTCGACGGAGGGTGAACCCTGGCCGGAAGCTCTCACAACCTTCTCACAGACTGCTCGGACGACACCGTATCCAGCCGGTCCCGCCGGACACCTGATGAACCATGACCTGCGGAGGCGGATTCCACGGCACTGGCTGGACACGCTGCACTGAGCTACGGGTCAGAAAGGCCGGTCTTTACCGGGCGGTGATCGACCGGCGCTGCCCGCTTATGCCGGAACCTCTGTGTTAGGTCATCCCGGGTTCGTGCTCTTCCTGGTCTTCGTCCTGGTGAGCGGTGTCATCTTGCTGGTGCGCAAAGACGCACTCTCCGACGCCGCGGACGGAATCGAGTTGACAACGAGATCTTCGGGGCCCGGGGATGCGGCGACCGGGCGCCGGATACGCAGCGGCGGAGACCTTGTTTCAAGGCATTACTGCGCGTTTCCAGCGCGCTACTGCGTGCCTTGCACGGGTTCGCGGTTTGTCAGGTCAGCTGGCTGGGCCTGTTTGCTGCCGCGTGGTCGCGGGGTCCGGCGACGCTGCCGCCAATGGTGTCTGCACGGTGTTGTTCGTCTGTACGGCCGCGCGGGCGGCTGCCTGCCAGATCCGGGCCGCCAGCAGGATCATCGCCACCGCAAACAGCAGCGTGTACGCCAGGACGACGACGATCCCTTTGGATTGCACCTGCTGAGCGACTTCCAGGCCGACGACGAACAGGACCGCCAGCCAGCGCGGTACGCTCCGGCTCCGCCACAGGGCAAAACCCATCAGGACCGGCGCGGCGAAGATGCCGATGGTATAGGCGTAAAGGAACGCATGGCCGAAACCGGAATTGAAGGCGGTCACCAGGAATCGCGCGGCCGCCTCTTGTGACAGGTGCGCCGTCGCCACGGCGGCGAGACCGGGATAGACTAGGACGTTGACGAGGGCTCCGCAGAAGGCACCGATTCCGCCGATCAGCGCGGCGACGGTGGCCACAGCCGAACCGCGGTCTCTGACCAGCGCGGCGATCGCCGCATACGAGACAGCCAAAGCCCCCAGCGCGAGAAGCGCGAGCGAGCCCGCGAGGTAGAGCTGAGCCGGGTGCGCCGTCGCAATAGGCAGCACCTTGAACGCGGTAGCCCTGGTCTGTACCACCTGGTCGAGCCCTTTGGGGGTCAGCCCCTCGGCACCTATATACAGCACGGCAGTAAGAGGAAGGAAAAGGGCCAGTATCCGCTGGCGTACCCGGGCAGCATTATCCATTGACTTCTCCATTCAGACCGAGAACGATGCCGGGATGGGTAACGAAATCCCGGCCATCGACCGCCAGTTTCTCTCTATATAGCTTGCTGAGGTTCTCCGTCTCGGTCATTTGCCTGTTCCTCCATCGGTGAGCCGTAGTGCCGAGCTGATGTTCCCCTCCGGTTCAGTCCGGGTCCTGGCATCATCGTGTTTCTCGCTATCCTGGGAGGTGAGTGCGCTCATGATGGCAGGTCTCTGGCCGGCCGGGCGTCATATGTAGTCTCGTTTCTGCAGGATCCGCAGGCAGATCCATCCGGGTAGGACGGGTAGCCAGTAGGTGGCGAGCCGGTAGGTGAGGACGGCTGGTACGGCGGGTCCGCGGGCGATGCCGATGCCGGTCAGGCCGGCGACGAGGGCGGCTTCGATGGCGCCGAGGCCGCCGGGGGTGGGGGAGGCGGCGGCGATGAGTGCGGCGCCGAGGTAGACGGCGCCGATCTCGGTGATCCCGGCGCCGCCGCAGCGCTGCGGCGGCTATCCCGGCGGCCGCGACGACGAAGGCCAACTGCGCCGAGCCGGTCAGCAGCCGCCCGGCCGGGCCGGATCCTGGCCAGGTCACCGCCGCCGCGCCGGGGCTGAGCAGCCGGCGGTGCGCGACCGCGACTGCAGCGAGGGTCCCGGTCAGTACGACCGCGCTGAGGATGAGGCGGATGACGTCGCCCGGATGACGGCACCGGGAGGCCGGCAGGAACCGCCCGGCCTGCTGCGTGACCGGTTCCGCGCCGCCGTGCGGCTCATCGACGGCCGCCAGATTGCCGCCTGGATGGGTTTTGCTGCCCTGGTGGGCCTGGTTCGGGTTCATGCCGGTCTCCGTCCCCGTTCCGCGTGTTCGGGCGGGGGGACGCCAGCCGTGCGCTGCGTTCCGGCAGGCTGCCGCCGCCGGTGCTGCCGCTGCTGGAATAGGCCCGCGATCAGGGCGGCCAGCAGCGCGCAGGATGTGCCGAGGAGGATCCCGGCCGTGGCGTCAGACAGCCAGTGGGCACCCAGGTAGGCGCGGGAGAGCCCCATCAGGACCGAGAACGCCGCCGCGGCCGCGCCCCAGATGACGCGCCGCCGCCCGGCGGGAACCAGGGCGATAACCGCTGCCACGACGGTGACGGACGCGGCGACCGCGTGTCCCGACGGGAACGACGCACCGCTCGTCGCGACCAGCGACCCGGGCGGCCTGGCCCGGTCATAGATCCCTTTCAGCGAGCCGATCAGCACCTCCGACAGCACGATGGCGGCAGCGAAAGCGGCCAGATGCCACCACCGGCGCCGCCACGCGAGGAACCCGCCCAGGGCGATCCGTACCGGCAGCGTGACGTACACCAGCCCGAGGACGTTGAAGACCTTGGCGACCGCCGTCAGCGGCGGCGCCCGGCCGGAGATCATCAGCCGCAGCCACGCATCGTCCAGCCGCTGGATCCGGGCCAGCGTGCCGTGGCCGGCGACCAGGGCGAACACCACGGCTGTCAGCGCTGCCACCCCGGCGGTGAGGAGAGCGGCCTGCCGGGGGCTGGCCAGAAGAGCGTCCTCCTCCGGCCGGGCCGTGGCTGGCCGGGTCAGCCCGGGCATGCGGCACCCCGCCCGCACAGCGCCAGGCCCTCAGTGCGCCGGATGTAACCGACCAGCGCCGACCGCGGCACGAACGCCACCGCGCTGTCGACAGCGGCGGCCAGGACCGGGGACGCACCGCGCGCGAAGGCGAACTGGTAGGTCGCGCAGCCGCCGGGGAAGGTGTAGTAGCGAACATCGGAGTGCTGCGGGACCAGGCTCGCCGGGCGCTCGAACCGGCGCATGCCGGGCTGGCCGGAGGGGATCTGCTGGGCGCCGGAAATGTCGCAGGTCGCGGTCAGGGTGATCGTCACCATCTGCAGCCCGGCCTGGCCGGAGTTCAGCACGAAGCTGGCCCGCCCGCTGGCGATCTCGGGGTCGGCAGTGGTCCAGCCCGACGGGAGCGCGGCGATGCAGGGCAGGAAGGCCGCGGAGGGAACCGCCTGGGCCGTCAGGATCATCGCATGGCCCGGGCCGCATCCTGGTGCACGGGTGGCCTCGCCCAGCGTGACGTGCACTCCTGTGGTCGCGGTGTCCGGCACCAGCAAGCCGACGCCGAAAAAGGTGGTCACGGCGAAGACGGCGAGCATCGCCACGGCCAGGGTGACCCGCCGGACGCTCCAGCGCTGCAGCACGATCGGGCGCCGCTGCGGGGCGAGCTTGCGGAACTCGGCGAGCAGGTCCCGGGGATCGCGTTTCATGAAGGCGCGTAGCTGTGTCGGGCTGGCGACCCCGCGGGTGGCGGCGAAGGCCTCGGCCAGCTCGGCCTCGGTGAAGTAATTCAGTGCGTGCTGGTATACCCGCGCGGGGTCGGCGCGGACCGCGAGGACCAGCATCATGTTGCCCAGGTCGACTGCCTGCCGCCAGGGCGACGGGCGGACCTGGGCGAAGGCCACGTCGATCAGCAGTAGCTGCCCGTCGCGGACCATCAGGTTGCCCGGCTTGATGTCGCGGTGGGCGATCCCGGCATCCCACAGCGTGCGGATCAGCAGCATGCCCTGGTCGATCACGGCGTCGTCGACGTCGGCGTCGCCGATTTCCACGGCGCCGTCGAAGTACTCGGTGACCAGCAGGTACTCCCGCTCCGGAGTGATCTCCACGATGCCGTAAGGCCTGGCTACCGCGACCCCGACGTCCTGCAGCAGGCGCAGGGCATAGTCCTCATACTCGGCCAGCCGCCGGACGGTCTGGAAGGGGTGCTCGTCCTCCAGGGAGCCGTACAGGATCGTCCGCCACAGCTTGTACCAGCGGTCGGCGCGGACGTGGCCCTTGGTGTAGAGCTTGGCGAACAGGTACTCCTGCGGGCTGCCCTCGACCTGCAGCCGCAGCGGGGTGGAGCCGGCAGAGGACTCCAGCCCGACTGGCGTGATGCCGGTGACGGTGAGCCCGAGCTGGTCGCGGACACCCTGCCGGATCGCCTTGCCGCGCGCGCCGGTCACATCCACGTGCGCGGTGTTGCCACGCCGGTAGGCGACGGGGAAGACCTCGTTCGGGGTGAAGAAACGGAACGCGCTGACCGGGATCGCGACGCCGAGCGTCACACCTAGGAGCAGGTCATCCACGTGATCGACGGCCAGGTACAGGCAGGCCAAGCAGAACATGGTCACGATGACCGCGATGGCCGCCTTCGCGTAAGTGCGGGGCCGCCCCGGCACGACCAGGCAGTAGGCGATGCTCAGCAGCAGGAACGCGAGGATCGTCACCGGGAGCGCCGGCGCGGAATACCCCGCCCAGCCGGCGGTGATCAGCACGCCGTACGGTCGCGGCCGGGTCATCCCCTCGGTGATCAAATCCATGGCGACCGTGAGGGCGAACAGGCTGCACAGGAACACCAGCAGATGCCGCCAGCGCCGGAACGCTATCGTCGCCGCGACGGCCGACAGCCCGATCAACGTGGCCCCCCAGCCGGAGCCGGCCGTGTAGATCCCGTTGGCGACGTCGGTCAGCCACGGCGTCCGTGCCCGCGCGAAGAGCCGGAGCACCGCCGCGTTGACCTGATTATCGAGCCGGAGCGACGGGGCCCGCAGTGAGATCACGATCACGCCGGCGAGGACGACAACCGCGAGAAACAGCCAGGCCCTGGTGGTGACCGAGACCGGGTGCGGCAGCGGCGGGGGCGTACCCGTCGGGCGGCGCCGGCGCGTCGTCCGCCGCACGGCCGGACCCGGCACAAGGCCGGCCGCGCCGTCCCGCGAGGTCACCGCCTCCGCTTTCTCGGTCACTGCACCGCACCTCCCGTCGAGGTCTGCTCCCGCGCGCGGGGGCAGCTCCCGGCCGCCGCTGCCTGCAGGGCCTGCAGCGGCAGCGGTCGGCTGGCCTGTCCCTGGCCTGCGCGGCGAAGCCCGGCCCGTTGCCAAGCAGGCTGTCTCACCCGGCGGGGGGCGAGAACGGCGGGAGATCCTGGCGGCATACGGCTCCCTTCGGCGGGAGAGCACCGGTGCGGAAGTAGCCGGTCATGTAGTTACTGGCGCAGGTGCTCGGGTTGAGGAGCGCGGTGTGGCCGTAGCCCCGGACGACCAGCAGCCGCGCGTTGCCAAGCTGGCGGGTCATGGCGATGGCGTCCTGGAGCGGGAGGAACGGGTCGGTGGTGTTGCCGATCACCAGGATGGGGCTGGTGGGGGCGTTCCACGGGCCGCTATAGGTGTGCCCCTTCTCCCCGGACATGCTGGCCCGGATGAGCCATGCCCTAGGCACGGCCATTCACCGACTCCAGGAAGCTCAGGACCGCGCCGGTTGCCGTCCGCCGGGGTGCTCATGCGTTCACCACCTTTAGGTTTGGGCCCGGACTCGGTACCAGGCGACGGTCGCGGCGATAGCGGCGACGAGCGGCGTGCCGGGAGGCCCGAACGTGGACTTCTAACGGGCGATACCCGGCTTGATACGGCTGCACGGGCATGCCAGAGGCTCTGGCGATCTCGGTGCTGCCCGGCGCCATCAGCTCCAGGACGGCCTGCGCGTCGTCGGCGAGCAGGACCTGATGGTCACTGACGAAAAGCAGGGCACGATGAACAGCAGATGCTCGCATAAGCCGCCTCGGCTTCGCTGCGCGTTGGCGCCACCGAAGTCCAGAGCAGCGAGGAGGAGTCTCAATCTCGTCTATACGCAGGTAAACGAGTACATCTTCCTGCTGCCGACGCTACGCCCTCTGCGCCGGGGCCCACAAGAGAGCCGGGGGACGAAGCAGCGCTCTAGCCGACAAGATGGCCACCTGCAATGCTGCTAGGTTATGTGTCTGGCTGGGCTGCGGCTGCGGGCTGGCTGCCTTTGTCTGACGGGGTCGGCCGTGGTGACCTGGCCCGCCTCGGAGGGCGGGGGGCTGGGCGGCGGCGGTCAGCGGGCCCGGTGGTGTGGAGATGCGGGTCAGTCTGTTGTCGCCGCGACGGTCGGTGGCCATGCGTGCGACCGGGCTGCGGTGATCGTGGGATTGTGATGATTTTCAGTCGACTGGTTCTTGCCGGGAGTTAGGCGTCGCGGGCGACGGCGCGGCTGGTGAGGTACCGCCTTTCGGGGATGCTGGCCGTGCGCCGCGCGGCGTCCAGGTAGTCGGACGCGGCGCCGTTGTGATCGCCGGCCAGTTCCCTGAGATGTGCCCGGGTGGCTAGGAGCCGGTGGTTGCGCGCCAGCTGGCTGTCGGACTCCAGGGAGGCGACCAGCGCCAGCCCTGCCTCGGGTCCGTGCACCATCGCGACCGCGACGGCCCGGCTCAGCGTCGTCACCGGATTCGGCGCGGTCTTTTCCAGCAGGTCGTACAACCCGAGGATCTGCGGCCAGTCGGTGTCGTCCATGGTGGGCGCCTCGTCGTGCACCGCCGCGATCGCTGCCTGCAGCTGGTAGGGCCCGACCGCACCGCGGGGCAGCGTCTGGGAGATCAGGGCGGCGCCCTCGGCGATCCAGGCCCGCGTCCAGCGTGCGCGGTCCTGCTCGGCCAGCGGGACCAGGGCGCCGTCGGGCAGTGTGCGGGCGGGGCGCCGGGCGTCAGTCAGCAGCATCAGGGCCAGGAGACCGGCCGTCTCGCCGTCCTCGGGCAGCAGCCGGCGCAGCAGGCGGGCAAGGCGGATGGCCTCGTCCGACAGGGCCGGCGCGGTCAGGTCCTGGCCCGAGGACGCGGTGTAACCCTCATTGAAGATCAGGTAGAGGACGTGCTGCACCGCGCGCAGCCGTTCGCGGGCCTCGCCCTCCGGCATCTCGAACCGTATCCCGCTGGACTTGATCGTCGCCTTCGCGCGGCTGATGCGCTGCGCCATCGTCTCCTCGGGGACCAGGAACGCCGCGGCGATCTGCGCCGTCGTCAATCCGCCCACGGCGCGCAGGGTCAGCGCGATCTGGCTGGGCACCGACAGCGACGGATGGCAGCATAGGAACAGCAGTTTCAGCGAGTCGTCACGGTCTGCCACCGCCTCGCCGGGGTCCGCGATCGCGTCCGCGGGACGGCCGAGCAGTTCAGACTGCGGCGTCGCGGCGATGATCGCGTCCTCGCGCCGGCGACGCGAACTGTCGCTGCGGGACTCATCGATCAGGACGCGGGACGCGACCGTCAGCAGCCAGCCGCGCGGGCTTTGCGGGATCCCGTCCTGGGGCCAGCGCTGCGCGGCCTTGAGCAGCGCCTCCTGGCTGGCGTCCTCGCAGGCGCCGAACTGGCCGTAGCGGCGCGTGAGCGTGCTGAGGACCTGCGGCGCCAGCTCGCGCAGCAGGTCCTCAACGCGCCGCCGGGCTTCGTCCGCCACCGGTCCGGCCCTGGGCCTCAGGCGTCGCTGGCGGACTCGTGCAGGATCGGCCAGACCTCGGTCGGGTTCTGGTCCGCCCACGGCATTTGCGCGGCGAGCTCGTAAGCCCGCTCCTGGCTCTCGGCATCGACGAGGTAGAAGGAGGCCATGTACTCCTTCGTCTCCAGGTACGGGCCGTCGCTGACGGCCGGGACCCCGTCCTTGCGCGTCACCAGCTTCGCGTCGGCCGCGTCGGCCAGCCCGTACCCGCCGAGCAGTTCCCCGGTCGCTGTGTACTTCTTGTTGTAGGCGTCCTGCTTGGCGATCTCGCGCGGCCAGTCCTCTGCCGGGATGCTGGACCACTTCTCCTGGTTGCCGTAGATCATGAGCAGGTATTTCATCGCGGGTTCCTCTCCGGTAGATCACAGCCCGGCGGGCCACCGCCGGCGCGCGCGGCCGCGCGCTCTCACCGGAGGAACGGAGCCGCGTCCACGTTCTCGACATCCCCCGCCGGACTTTTTCCTACCCGATCGCAGGGGCTGGTGCCGGGAAACGCCGATCGGCCCCGTTCGCCGGATCAGTCTCTTCCCGGACCCGCCACCAACAAGCTTAGAACCAGCCTGCCGACCGCGTCTTGGCACAGCGGGGAGCCAAGAGAGTGCGCCGCTGCAATCACTGCGAGGTGACGCGCCTACCGCATGAGGTCGCGGTCCGCCGGGCGGCGCCATCGGTCGGCGCCATCGGTACGGTGGCCAGGTGACCGTGTACGCGATAGCCCAGCTGTCCATTCATGATCGTGTTCGCTACGACAGGTACGTGGCCGCCTTCATGCCAGTTCTCATGAAGTACGGCGGGCGGCTTCTGGCCGCCGACGAGCGGCCCGAGATCGTCGAGGGGCATTGGACTGGCGACAAGGTCATCGTCATGGCGTTCCCGGACAGGGACAGGTTCAGAACGTGGGCGACCTCGGCGGAGTACCGGGACATCTCGGAGGATCGCCTCGCGGCAACTGCGGGCGTCGTGCTGCTCGTTCGTGGCCTGGCATAGTACGAATGACATTAACGACTACGCGAGATTCTCGTGCACTTCGCGGCAGAAGAGTGCGGCGGATGATTTGATAAACTGATTGGCGGTAATTGCTTCGAATTTATACAGATGGAATTGCGTGAACGTTCGGATGGCAGGAAACGGCGGGCGGAGACTGAGATCGTGCTGGCCGCTGACGTGCGGACCGGGACTGACGACCCGCGCGTGACCGCGCCGGATCTGGTCCGCCGGGCGCTGGCCGCCCGGCCCGGGCGGGCACGCGCCGGGGGGCGGGTGGGGCTGCCCGCCCCAATCGGGTTTACTGATGGCTCCGGGCTCCGGCCCCAGGTCGGGCACTCTGCAGCCGGCGCGGCGGGTCTGGGCAACGACCGCGCAGACGGTTTCAAGCGCTCCTTGCGGCAATTGAGGGACGGTCCGTATTGGCGACTGGACCTCTGCCGGTAGTCTCTCGGCGCTGTTCGGCGGGCCCGAGCTGGCTGAGCAGGACGATCTTGTGAGGACTTTGGACGATCCGGGCAGCGGGCAGAAGTACCCTGGAGCAATGGCCCGTGTCAGCGGTCGTATCCGCATTGCGGCGCCAGTCGAGCGGGTATTCGACACGGCCGCCGATTCGCGAAACGAGCCATCGTTCAACCCGGCCATGACCGGCGTTGAGTTGCTCACCCCGCTGCCGATCGGGCTGGGCACGCGATTCCGGGCGCGCATGGGCAAGGCTGGCGGCGAGATGCTTATTGAGCTGACCGAGTTCGAACGGCCGCACCGGCTCAGTTCGCGCACGGCCAGCTCGATAATGGAAACGACCGGAGGGCTGACCTTCGCCGCCGAGGGCGACGGCACGGTCATGAGCTGGGACTGGCAGGTGCGCCCGAGGGGCTGGATGCGGATGCTCGGTCCGCTGGTCAGGGCCCTTGGCGGACGCATGGAGCGCCGGATCTGGGCCGGGCTGAAGCACCAGCTCGAAGACGCTGGAAGCGCTCGCTCCGCCTGACCACCGTCGCCTCGGCCTCGCACGACCCACCCGCACCTGCGGGCCTGCTGCACGGTCCACTCGCCGCTTGAGTTGGCGGTGACGCCGCCGAGGTGCATCCGGCGGGTGCCGTGCTCAAGGAAAACCAGAACGTACGGTCTTCTCAGCAGGGCGGTGTCCAAGGACGACCAGGCCGAGCATTTGACACGGCAGCACGTAGGCGATGAGGCTGGTGTTCAGCGTCGGGGACGCGCTGGCCGATTCCCTGGTGCGGGCGGGCGGTGTTTAGTGCTCCTGATACTCGGCCAGGACGGCGCGGCGAACCGGACGGAGGCGGCGGGGTCGCCGCGCAGGGCATCGGCGAGCTCAGCCGGGACGTCGGCCGTGCGGGGCGCGTCATCGCGTTCAAGTTCCACGGTGATGCTGTCACCCGCGGCGATGCCTGCGGCGGCGCGCATGTCGGCGCTCACCGGGATCTTGGGCTCGCCTCGCATGGTAGCGATGGTGCTGGCGTAGCGCGTGCCGTTGATGGTGACGCTGACCCGGATGCGCTTGCCGCCGCCCAGCGCCGCCACGACCTCGTCAGGGACGCGGATGCCGGTAGCGGTCTGGCCGTCGAGCTGCAAGGTGGTGACGAATTCCATGGTGGTTGTCCCGTCTCTGCCGTGGATGGATGCTGAGGCGTCCGGTCAAGCCGCGCGACGGTATAGGTGTGCGCTGACCAGCGCGAGCCAGGTCCAGGCGAGGATGACGGCGCCGGTGAAGGCCAGGACGCCCAGGCTGCTGGCGGCGCCCCCGGTCGCAATCGCCGCGAAGGCCGCGAAGAACAGCACTCCTATGATCAGCGAGAAGAACGCCCAGGTGAGCTGGCGCTGTACGTGAAACTGCCAGGCCAGCACGAGGCAGGCCGTGATCAGGCCGAGGAAGCCGATGCCGCCGAAGATGATGTGTAGCGTCCCGTGCCAGCTCGGGGTGACCGTGGGGCCGGGCGGGGTGCCGACCGGGAAGCCGTCAGCTGGGTCGGCGATGAAGAAACCGGCGCCGACGAGGCCAGCGGCATAGACACTGAGGAACCAGCCGCTGGCGGCGTTCACCCGTTCTGCGCCGCTGGCGCACTACGCCGCCGGCCGCGGCGCCGACCATCAGCCCGGTGAGCACGAGCACCAGCACGTGGACCCAGCCGAGGGCGCCGTTGGCGAGCAGGCTCCAGTCGTTATGGGCCAGGCTGAAGCCGGAGCGGGTGAGCGCCTCGGCCAAAGAGGCGGCGACATAGAACGGCCCGGCGATCACGCCGTAGCCGAGCAGTGACTTGGTGACCCGCACGGGTGCGGGCGGGCAGTCGGCGGCCGGGCGGCCGTCCTGGATAGCTGCGGTGGGCATTGGAGCGCTCCCGTCTAACTGAACTGCACTGACCAGTGCATGCATGAAACGCTACTGTACGGTACAGTTCAGCGTCAAGGAGGTTCTCATGGCTGGCCGGAAAAGCGCACTGATCCTCGACACCGCGCGGCAGATGTTCCTGGAGAGGGGCTACGACGCGACGAGCCTCGACGATGTCGCCGCTGCGAGCGGCGTCTCGAAGACCACCGTCTACAACAACTTCGACGACAAGGAGAGCCTGTTCAGCGAGGTCGTGCTCTCGGTCACCGAGCGCGCGGAGAAGATCATCTCGGAACTGGGCGCCACCCTCAGCGGGGACGAGCCGGTAGCCGGACGGCTGACCGCAGTCGCCCGCGCCCTGGCCTACGGCGCGCTCAATCCAGCCGTCGTGCAGCTGCGGCGGCTAGCCATTTCCGAAGCCCTGCGATTCCCCGACATCGTCACTGCATACTGGGACCGCGCTCCGGCGCTAACACTGGCCCTTCTCACCGAATCGTTCACGCAGATGGCCGCCCAGGGCGAGCTGGACACCGACGATCCCGCGGCGGCGGCAGCGCTTTTTGCCTACGCAGTCCTGGGCTTGTACCAGGACCAGGCACTCCTGCAGCCCAGCCGCCCGCTGACCCGCGCCGACCTCGACGACCACATCAGCAAAATGGTCACCGCGTTCCTGCGGGCCTACGCGCCGACCGCACACCCCCAGGCCGTATCCCGGTAACCAGAACTCAGATCTCCGCGCACTGTCGCGATTGTCCACCTTGAGGACTGCCTGCCTCCGGGAAACGCAGCCGCAGATTACTCTCATCTGCGTCCCGGCGCCGACCCCTGTAACGCGGCCACCGGCGCTTAGAACGGCGGCAACCTCCAGGCACTGCGCGATAAACCAGTCCTCTTCCTGGTGCAGTGCTGCTTCCTGGTGCAGTGCTGCGGTCAGGGTGCGCGCCGGAACGGCTGGCAATCGCGCTTTGTTCGCTAGGCACCGCCTGCAGAACATGGTTCTGGGCGAGAGGTTGGTGCTCAGGCCCTCGCTCGCTGTCGGCGATGGACCTGCCGCGGGCGTCACGTTTGTCAGTGCACGTCGCGGCTGTCAGTGCACGTCGCGGCTGTCAGTGCACGTCGCGGCGCAGGCTGCGGATCAGCCCGAGTGTCAGGGGCAATGCGATCCACAGGAGAGAGGAGGTCGCGATCTGGCCGCCGTGGCCGGCCCCTTGGCCGTATAGGACCCAGCCGTAGGTCTGGCCGGTGTTGACCCAACGCCCGGCTGCTTGCAGCGCCGGGATCATGAGCAGGCTGAACGCGCCGGCGAGTGCGAAGTAGGTGACGACGGCGACGGCGGTGTTATGCAGCAGGGTGCCGAACGCGATGCCGATGGCCCCGGTGAGCAGGATGAACGCGATGAAGCCTGCCAGTTGGGGCCAGTCCCAGCCCGCGGTGATGTGGCGGCCAGCGGCGTGGGCGGCCAGGATGACTGCCTGGGCGGCCAGGAATGCGAAGCCTGCGCCGGCCAGGCAGATGGCCTGCCCGGTGAGGACTTTGGCGGCCAGGACACGGCCGCGGCGGGGTTCTTGGGTGAACGTGGTCATCGCGGTCCGCTGGCTCCATTCGGCGGTTATGGCGAGCATCAGCACGACCGGGAGCAGCCGGGTCAGGCCGAGCCCGGCCCAGGCGAGGTAGGAGGCGCGGGACTGGGTAATGTCGCGGGGGAACAGCAGTGGGACCGCCAGGGCACCGATGGTGGTGACGGCGGTGGCGGCCAGGAGCCAGCGGATGGCACGGGTGGCGATGGTCTTTTGCCATTCTGCCCGCAGCAGCCGGGTGAACGGGATCGGGAGGGACTGTGCCGCGCCTGCCGGGCGGGCGCGCATGGTGGTGGTCATCGGAGCACCTCCGGGATGGGTGCCTCGCCGCCGGTGCGGGTCGCGGGGCTGGTCAGGGTGAAGAAGAGGTCTTCCAGGTCGGCGTGCTGTGCTGGCCGGAGCTCGAGAAGGGGGAGCCCGGCGGTGGCGGCGAGCGCGGAGATCTGTGCGGCGCTGACGCCGGTGCTGGTGTCGACGTTCAGCGTGCCGCCAGGTGCTGGGGTGAACGACACGGCGTGCTGGGCCAAAAGCCGCCGCAGTGCCGCCTGGTCACCTGCGCGCACGACTAGGCCTTGTGACGCCAGCAGGTCGCTTAGCGCACCGGCGGCGACGATCCGGCCGGCCTTGATTACCACCAGGTAGTCGGCGGTGGCCTGCACCTCGGCCAGCAGGTGGCTGGACAACAGCACCGTGCCGCCCCGGCCGGCGAAGTCGCGCAGCAGGCCGCGAATCCAGGCGATGCCCTCCGGGTCGAGGCCAGTGGCGGGCTCATCGAGGATCAGCACGGTTGGCTCGGCGATGAGGGCCTGCGCCAGCCCGAGCCGCTGGCGCATCCCGAACGAGTAGGTGCCTACCCGTCGGCCGGCCGCGCCAGTCAGGCCGACGGCGTCCAGCATCTGGTCGACGCGGCGCGATGGCATTCCCGTCATGGTCGCGGCAATGCGCAGCGTGGCGCGGCCGGTGCGCCCGGCGTGTAGTGCGGAGGCGTCCAGCAAGGTACCGGCGACCCGCGCCGGGTTGGGCAGGTCGGCGAACGGCTGCCCGGCGATGATGGCCTGCCCGGCGTCGGGACGGGTCAGGCCGGTGAGCGCGCGCAGGGTAGTTGTCTTCCCGGCACCGTTGGGGCCGAGAAACCCGGTGACGGTGCCTTGCTGGCAGGTGAAGGTCACCTCCTCCACCGCGACGATCGGCCCGTACCGCTTGGTGAGGCTGGTGACCGAGATCATGTTCATGCTTGAAGCGTGCTTGTGGCAGGTGGCCTGGCACATCGGCCGGGCGGCCACGATGCCGGTCCGGCCGTCGGGCCTGCCGTGGGGCCAGACGGCCGGCTTTCGCCGGTGGTAGCCGGGCCGGGCCTGCTACTTTCGTCGATGCAGCCGGGACGATTGGCCGTATCGGGTTCCGGCACATGTTTCTAGGCTGGAAATATGGCTGAGCGTAGGCCACGCGACCGGCGGGACGTGGTCGCGGACGCGGGCTGGGTGGCGCTGTCTGTGGCCGGCGGCCTGCTGTTCCTGATCATCAAACCGGGCCTACGCGGCGCGGGCCTGCTGCCTGGGCCCCATGCGCTGGCCGTCGCCATCGAGGTCGGGCTTGGCGGGGCCGCGTGCGCGGCGCTGTGGTTCCGCCGGCGGTGGCCGGCCGGGATCGCGGTGGCGATGCTGGTCCCGTTCGTGGTGTCGCTGCTGGCGGGGGCGGCCGTCCTGCTGGCGGTGCTCAACGTCAGCATCCGCAGGCGGGCCGACGTCGCCCTGGCCATCGCCGGCCTGTACCTGATCGCCTTTCCGGGCTACTACGTGCTGTGGTATAGCCGGTACCCGTTGTGGGCGGCGTGGCTGTGGGCGGTGACCGAGTTCGCCGCTGTGGTGGCCTGGGGCATGTACATCCGGGCCCGCCGACAGCTCCTTGCCTCACTGCGCGAGCAGGTGGCCCACGCCAAGGCGGCACAGAAACTGCTGGCCGAGCAGGCGCGGCACGCCGAACGGACTCGGATCGCGCAGGAGATGCACGACGTGCTCGGCCACCGTATATCGCTGATGGCCCTGCACGCCGGGGCATTGGAAGTCCGGCCGGACCTGCCGCCCGCCCGGGTGGTCGAAGCCGCCGGGCTGATTCGCGCGACCGCCCGGCAGGCGCTGGAGGAACTGCGGGGCGCCATCGGGGTCCTCCGCGGTGCCGCCGATGACGGTCAGGCACCGCTCGCTCCGCAGCCGTCCCTGGGCGACATCACCCGGCTGGTGCAGGAGACCCGCCAGGCGGGCATGGATGTCGCTCTGGACATGCAGGTGGACATGCCGGAGGCAGCGTCAGGAACGCTCGGCCGTGATACCTACCGGATCGTGCGGGAAGCCCTGACTAACGCAAGCAAGTACGCCAGCGGCGCTAAGGTCGCCGTGTCGGTCGCCGGCCGCCCCGGCCAGGGCCTGCAGGTCACGGTCCGCAACCCGCTGCCAGACCGGCCTGAGCGCGAGCCCCCCTTGCCCGGAACCGGGACGGGACTGGCCGGCCTGGCCGAACGAGTCGCTGTTGCCGACGGCACCGTCTCCTACGGCCCGGATCCGGCCGGGGACTTCGTCCTGAGCGCGGCGCTGCGATGGCCGGCATGACCGGCGCTATCGGCCAATCTGGCACCACCCGGCCCTTGAGGGTGCTGCTGGTCGACGATGATCCGCTTGTCCGCGCGGGGCTGAGGACCATTCTGTCATCCGGCGGCGACCTGGACGTCATTGGCGACGCAGGCGATGGCGCCGCCGCCATCACGGCCGTCCGCGCTCATCGCGTGGACGTGGTGCTGATGGACGTGCGCATGCCTGGCGTCGACGGGATCGCCGCGACCAAGCAGATCACTGCGCTGCCCGAACCGCCGAAAGTGATTGTGCTGACTACATTCCATCTTGACGAGTACGTGTTCGGCGCGCTTCGGGCCGGGGCAAGCGGGTTCCTTCTGAAAGACACCCCTCCGGCCGACATCGTCGGCGCGGTGCGCCTCGTCGCCGCCGGCGACGCCATGCTGTCACCATCGGTCACCCGCACGGTGATCGACCACTACAGCGCCGACACCACTGCGGCCCGCCGTGTAGCCGCGGAGAAAGCGCTTAAGCTGCTCACGGAGCGCGAGCGCGAAGTCGCCGCAGCGGTCGGGCGCGGCCAGTCCAACGCTGAGATCGCCGCCCGCCTGTACATGAGCGAGGCAACCGTCAAGGCCCACGTATCCCGCATCCTGACCAAGCTGGACGCGGCCAACCGCGTACAAGTGGCGATCACGATGCACGACGCCGGCCTTGATGAGCCGTCGGCTTAGAACGAGCTGCGAGCCGGGCCAGTCCAGGACACCTATTGCAGCCAATAGGTGCAGCTGCTTATGGACAAACCTGGTGCCCGGCGCTTTCATAAGAAACAGCCGGGTGGAGGGCAAACCCAGGTCACGCCAGCTGGCCTACCGGGATCCGCTGTGGCACGATGCCAGTAATCCCGAGCGCATCCCGGGTGGCCCGGTCTGCATCGGCGGCCCATTCGCGATCGACCGCCCAGTCGGACTTCGCCGACACCCTGGTGACGGTGTGCTTGCCGGTCAGGTGGGGCAGGGTTGGGTCATGACTTTGGGTACAGCGCGCAGTCAGCGGCTTACCCTGGCTGTGGCGTGCACCGCTCAGATCATGATGGTGCTTGATGTCATGATCGTAAGCGTCGCCCTCCCGTCTTTGCAGCACGAGCTTCACCTGTCGCCCGCGGGCCTGGAATGGGTGGTGAGTGCCTATGCTCTGGCCTTGGCCGCGCTGATTCCAACGGGTGGTGCGCTGGGCGACCATTTTGGGCGCAAGCGTCTTTTCATGGGCGGGGTCTGCTTGTTCACGGTTGCCTCGGTCGGCTGTGCTCTTTCGGTTTCCGGTGGAATGCTGATCGGTTTCCGGGTGATCCAGGGAATCGGTGGCGCCGTCATGTCATCTTTGACCCTTTCACTGATCGCCGAGGCCTATCCGCCGGAGGCCAGGACCGGCCCCATCGGGCTGTGGGCCGCGGTCAGCGGCCTGGCCGTCGCGGGCGGCAGCGTGGCTGGCGGCCTGCTGCTCAGCGTGTTCCCGTGGTCATCGATCTTTTGGGTTAATGTCCCGATCGGGATAGTGACCGTGGTTATCTCGCAGGTCGCGGTCGCGGATTCCAGGGAACCTGTACCCCGCCCCTTCGATACCGGCGGGGTCGCGCTGAGCGCTTGCGGCTTGCTGTTGCTGACCTTCGGATTTGTCGAGTCCTCCGACGTCGGCTGGCATTCGCTGGCCGTGGCCGCCTGTGTCGCCGCCGGCGCAGCGGTCCTTGTCGTTTTCTTTGTGTGGGAGCACCGGGCCGCGTCACCGATGGTTCCCCCGGGATTGCTGCGAACCCCGAGCTTCAGATGGGCCTGTGCCGTGTACCTTTTGGCCTACCTTGCTTTCTCGGGATTCATCTACTACTTGACGCTCTTTTTCCAGAACATTGACCGATGGTCGGCGCTGCGCACCGGCCTGTCCTGGCTTTTTTTCTGCATCCCGTACTTCGTTGTGGCCCAGTCCGGCAAGCGGGTCCAGCAGCGGCTGCCGGTGGCGTCGGCTGTGGGGCTGGGGTGCCTGATCGCCGCCGCGGGCATGCTGGGCATGAGCCAGCTGAAGCAGGCGACGCCGTTTGCCTGGCCGGCTGCGTGCTACGTCCTGGTGGGAGTGGGCTTCGCCCTCATGGTCCCGGCGGGTTCATCCGCGGCGATGGCCGGCGTTCCGGCGGGGTCATCGGGGATCGGCTCTGGCCTGTTCAATGCCTGCCGTCAGATCGGCACTGCCACGGGCCTGGCCATCTTGGGATCCATCGGCGCCGGCGTGACGCTGGCCAGCTGGCATCACCAGGCCGGCACTTTCCCCGCAGCCGGGCAACAGCGGGCCGCCCAGGTTGGCACCGAGGTGGCCGGCGGTGAGGTGCATGCGGCCGCCGCATACGTAGGCGGGTACGCGCATGATCCGGCGGTGACCTCATTTCTCCAAGGCTTCGAGTCCGCCCTGCTCGTGGCCGGGGCGGTCCTGGCGACCGCCGGGATTGTGGGCTTCCTGGGCTTGCGGCACCTCCGGGGCCCCAAATCACGGCAACGCCAGCTGACCGATGTGAAGATGAGCAGGTAAAGCAGGGACTGCCGCCGTGCGCCCGATGCTTCCACATGCTGCGCAGTTCCTGCAGGTCAGCGCGCTGGTCCAGCCTCCGGACACGGAAGGCCAAAGGTGGTACGCGAACAGGTACAGGGAAGCAGTCTGCCCGGATGCCACGCCTCCGATGTGGGCAGGCCCGGCGGAAATCCCCGTCGCGGGGTGAAACTTTTCCGGCCCGGGGGGGCGACAGTTAGGGCATGGACAGCCGCCCGGGCGACGAGGCGCTGCTTCTGGCTGTGGCCGGACGTGACATGGGCGCCTTCCGCATGCTTTACGAGCGCCACGCGGGCTGGCTTGCTATCCGGCTTGCCCGGCGGTGCAACGACCGGGACCTTGTGGCGGACGCGGTCCAGGACGCGTTCGTCGCCGTCTGGCAGAGACCGGAGGGCTTTCGCGGCGACGGCGACATCGCGGCGTGGCTGTGGGGGATCGCGATCCGGCGGCTGGTGAGCCGCCTGCGGGCCGGCGGCAGCGTCGCTGCCGTGTTCGGGCAGGCCGAGGCCGCGCCGGCCGCGGAAGACCAGGTGCTGCTGTCGGTCGAGTACGGCGATATCGGCCAGGCGCTGGCCCGGCTGTCGCCGGAGATGCGCGCCGTCATCCAGGCCGTGGTGCTGGACGGGCTGTCCGCCAGGGAGGCGGCGCAGTTGCTGCGCGTGCCGGTGAGCACCGTGAAGACAAGGCTGTACCGGGCCAAGGCGCACCTGCGGGCCGCCCTGGCGGAGGGATCGTCATGACCGGCTGGCATCTGGACGACGGCATGCTGCGGCGTTACGTCGAGCGGACCGATTCGCTGGCCGAAGGGGCCTCGGCCGAGCAGCACCTGCTGTCGTGCGGGCAGTGCCGGGCGCGGGTCAGCGCCGCGGCCGGCGTGATCGACCTCGCCGCGGCCGGGGTGATCGACCTCGCCGCGGTGTGGGACCGCACGCGGGACGCCGTGGAAGTGCCGCGGCCGTCGGTGTTCGAGCGGCTGCTGCGGGTCGCGGGCCTGCCTGCTCACGAGGCGCGGCTGGTCGCGGTGGCTAGCGCGTTCCGCGGTGTGTGGCTGGCCGGGGTGGCCGCGGTCCTCGCGTTCGCCGCGCTGGCGGCGGCGGCCGGGCATGCCCGCGGGGAGTGGCTGTTCCTGGCCGTGGCGCCGGTCGTGCCGTGCCTGGTGGTCGCGTCCAGCTACGACCCGCGGATGGACCCGGCGCTCGAGCCGGAGATGGTCACGCCCTACCCGGCGCTCCGGCTGATCTTGCTGCGCACGATCGCGGTTCTCGCGCTCGCGTTGCCGGCGGTGCTGTTGTTCGGGCTGGTCGTGCCGGGTGAGGCGGCGTTCGCCTGGCTGCTGCCGGCGGTCGGCTTCGCCGCGGTGGTGCTGGCCGCGTCGACCTGGGTCAGCCCGCTGCGCTCGGCCGTCGCGGTCAGCTCCCTCTGGCTTGGGGTGATCTGGCTGCTGGCGGCGCGGTCCGGTTCGCCGGCGGCGGTGCTCCAGGCCCGGGCCCAGGCGGCCTTCCTGGCGCTGGCGGCGGCTTCGTTCGCCATCTTCCTGGTGCGCCGGCGCCGGCTGTACCAGCTCCGGCCGTGGAGGTAGCAATGCCGGCTGTTTCGATCAGCCTGCGCGGCGTCGGGCGCACGTTCGGGGCCACCCGGGCGCTGGCCGGCGTCGACCTGGACCTGGAACCCGGCGTGATCGGGCTGCTCGGCCCGAACGGCGCGGGCAAGACCACGCTGCTGCGGCTGCTGGCCACCGCGCTGCCGCCCAGCCACGGGCAGGTGCGCGTGCTGGGCCTGGATCCGGAGGTGCCGGCCGGACGCACCGGCATCCGCCGCCGGCTGGGCTACCTGCCGCAGGAGATCGGTTTCCCGCGCGGCTTCACCGCGTTCGCGTTCGTGGACTACATCGCGCTGCTGAAGGAGTGGACCCAGCCGGCCGCGCGGCACGCGGAAGTGCGCCGGGTGCTCGGCCTGGTGGGGCTGCCCGGCCTCGGCGCGAAGCGGATCCGGGCCATGTCCGGCGGCCAGCGGCGGCGGGTCGCGCTGGCCCAGGCGCTGCTCGGGTCACCGCCGGTGCTGATCCTGGACGAGCCGGCCAGCGGCGTCGACCCGGAACAGCGCGTCACGCTGCGCACGGTGCTCGCGGAGATCGCGCGGACATCGATCGTGGTGCTGTCCACCCACCAGACCGAGGACGTCGCGGCCCTGTGCGAGCGCGTGATCGTGCTGGACGGCGGCCGGGTCCGCTACGACGGCCCGGTCACCGACCTGACCGGCCGGGCCGCGGGCCGGGTCTGGCTCGCTGACCAGCCGGACCCGGCGGCGGCCGTCTCCTGGCGGACCGGCACCGGCCGGTACCGCAACGTCGCCGCCCGCGCGCGGGACGGCGTCGAGCACGTCGAGCCGTCCCTCGAAGACGCGTACCTCCTGCTGCTGCGCGGCGAGCTGCCGGACAGCAAGCCGGCCGGGGAGGTGGCGTCGTGACCACCACGCTCGCGCCCGCCCGCCCGGAGCCGGCCGCCGGCCGGGCCACGTTCGCCGCGCTCGCCGCCCGGGAGACGCGCCGGTTCGTCCTCAGCCCGCTCTTCCTGTTCGCCGTGGCGATGACCGGGTGGACGACGTGGGCCGGCCGGAGCGCGTCGGTCACCGAGATCGACACCGTGAACCCGTACCCGGCGATCTTCCTGGGCGGGTTCGGCATGATGGCCGCGTCCTGGCTGACCCGGTCGATGCGCGCCAGCGAACCGGTCGCCGGCGTCACCCCGGTCACGCTGCCGGCGCGCACCGCCGCCCTCTGCACGGTCGCGATCGTGCCATTCGGCTGCGGCTGCCTGACCCTGCTCTGGTTCCTGCATCTCCACCCGGTCAGCGAGCCGGTGTACGGGGCGTTCAGCCCGCCGGCGCGGATCGCCGTCCTCGTCGGGCAGATCGTCATCCCGTCGCTCGGCGGCCCGCTGCTCGGCGTCGCGCTGGGCCGCTGGGTTCGCTTCCCCGGCGCCGCGCTCGTGCTGTTCCTGATCATCTACGGCTGGGTGAGCCTGGTGACGATCCTGTCCATGTTGAATCCGGACTCGGCGCCCGTCGCGGTGCTGCGGCTGTTCGCTCCGTTCGTGTTCTTCACCTACATGAAGAACACCGCCGACGTCACGACCTGGCGCGGCTCCCCGTGGTTCTTCATCGGCTGGCAACTCGCCCTGTGCGCGACCGCCGTCCTGGCGGCACTCCTGCGCGGAGCCGAGAGCCGGATCCGGTCCCGGGTCACCCGTACCCTTCAGATCGTCCTGCTGGCGGCGGCGATCCTCCTCGTGCTGGCTAGCGCCGGCGGACTCACCCACGCCGTCACCACGTGATGGCCACGCTGGTGCTGCGGGCCGGGGCGTGGCCGGAGGTCGCGGGCCTCAGCGGCGTGGCAGCCGTGGTGGGCGGCTGCGGGGCCGCGTTCCCGGCCGCCGCCACCATGCTGCTCCCGATCTGCTTCACGCTGCTCGCCGCCGCCGCGGCGTTCACCCTCGACGAGCCGGCGAGCGCGGTCGTCGACGTGACGCCGACCGGGCCCGCCCGGCGCACCAGGATCCGCGCCCTGGCATTGCTGGCGCCGGTCGCCGCCGGCGCGCTGGTGCTGCTGGCGGCCGCCATACGCGGGCTGGCACTGCCCTGGACGGGGGCCGGTCTGGCGCTGGCCGGCAACGTGCTGCTCGGATTCGCCGCGGCGTGCGTGGCCCGGACACGGACCGGAGAACCGGGCGCGGCGACCGCCACCGCCGTCGTACTCGTGCTGATGACGCCCAGCCTCCTGCCGCAGGTCGATCGCTGGCTCCGCACGTTCCCGGCCCCCGGCGCCGGCGGGCCATCCTCGGACCACCTCTGGTGGACCGTCCTCGCGGTGTGCGTGGTGGCCATCGCCAGCTCGGTCGGTGACCGCAGCCTGCCCCGGTGGATGACCAGCGTTCCGTACCCTCGGCTTCACCCTGGCCGGGGTCGCGGTCACAGTTCTTGGTCCTGGCCGTGATCGTCCGGCGGCGAGCATGAAACTCACCGATGCGCCCGCGAGCGTGGCAGAAGCCGACGATCCCGGCCAGCCGAAGCAAACCCTGGCGCGGCGCCTGTCTGTGCGGGTCATCGTCGCCCTCTGGGCCGCGACCGTCCTGGCCGCGATGGCCGGGGCGGCCTTGACCGTGGTGGCCCGGGGCGACCTGGCCACGGGTGACCTGGCCTCCAACCTGGCTCTCGCGGTCGCGGTCGCGGCCTACGCCACGCTCGGCGCCCTCATCGTCCGCCAGGCCGGCAACGTCATCGGCTGGATCATGCTGGCCGCGGGCGCGGCGCAGGCGTTTCTCGCGATCGCTTCGGTGTACGCAGTGATAGGGGTCGCGACGTTCCCCGGGTCGCTCCCGGCGGCGAAGCAGGTCGGCACGCTCGCCGAGTGCAGCTTCCCGGCGGTCGTCTTCACGGTTGCGTTCATGTTCCTGCTCTTCCCGACCGGGACCCTGCCGTCGCGGCGCTGGCGGCCGGTGGCGGCGGCCGGCCTGGCGCTGGCCGTCCTGACCACGGCCGGCCTGGTCGTCCACCCGCGGCTGGTGGCGCTCCTCGCCCCCGGCGGGGCCTCGCTGAGCTACCCGAACCCGCTGGCCGTGACCGGTCTGGGACCGGTTCTGGGCACGGTCCTGGTCGGCACGCTGAACGGGCTCTCGGTGGTGTTCGCCCCGTTCCTGGCGGCCACGTTCGTCTCGCTCGCGGTCCGGTACCGGACCGGCGGCCAGCGGCTACGTCAGCAGGTCAAGTGGCTCACCATGACCGCCGTCGGGTTCGTCATCTGCCTGCTCATCGCCCTACTGAGCCTTGCCGACGGCCAGGCCTGGCTGACCACGGCCGCGTACACCGCCGTTCAGCTCATCGCGCTCTTCGGCATCCCGGCGGCGATGGCCATCGCGATCCTGCGGCACCGGCTGTACGACATCGACGTCATCATCAGCCGCGCCGTGGTCTACGGGCTGCTCTCAGCCGCTTCCACCGGCGTGTACGCGGGCATCGTGCTCGGCATCGGGACATTCGTGGGCCACCGCAGCGGCCCGGTGCTCACGATCGCCGCGGCGGTCACGATCGCCCTGCTGTTCCAGCCGCTGCGACGCCGCGCCCAGCTGTTCGCGAACCGCCTGGTCTACGGCAGGCGGGCCACGCCGTACCAGGCGCTGGCCGACTTCGCCGGGGACATGGCCGGACAGCTGGACCTGACCGAGGCCGTCGGCCGGATGGTGTCCGTCCTGGCCGGCGCGACCGGGGCCGACCAGGCCGAGGCGTGGATCCGGGTCGGAACGGAACTGCACCCGGCCGCGATCTGGCCGCCCGGATCGCCCCCGTCCACCGCCGTCACGATCCGCGCCGGCGGCGGCCTGCCTGCCTTCGAGGCAGCATCGCGCGCGGTCGCCGTTACCCACGGCAGCGAATTGCTCGGCGCGCTGACCCTGCGCAAGCCACCGAACGAGTCCCTGGCCAGCACCGAGGACGAGCTGTTGCGGCACCTGGCGTCGCAGGCAGGCCTGGTCCTGCGCAACGCCGCGCTGACGGCTAGGCGCGCTCGGCGGCGCCCTCCAGGTCCGCTCACAGCCAGGACATGGCACCATCCTGAGCGGCGAACTCCCCCTTACCGCGTCTGGTCGCGGTTAAGGCCCAATATGTGACGCCCCGCGTCCTGACACCCCGCGTCCCGGGACGCTGTCGCCGCGCGACGTAGTGACGGACACTGCGTCACCGACTTGGACCGGGGACAGCCTCCAGCCATCCTGGCTGCACACCGGCAGCCGGGCCTTCACCATCGGTCGCACGCAGACGATCTTCGAGGATCTCAAGCGGCTGGAGAAGACCAACACCTACCTGGAGTGGGCGAAGTCCGTCCCGGCCGCGGTCGAGGCCGGAGTGACACATGCAGTCGCGCGGCTCGGTCTGTCCGCCGACCAGGCGGACACTCTGCGGGCGAGTCTGCAGAGGCGGCCGAGGCGGAACTGGGCAAGATCCGTCAGTCGCAAGCGGGCCTCAGAGAAGCCGCGGGGCGGCCGTCCCGCGAACGCGGCCAGGTCGTCGGCGACTGCGCCGCGACCATTTGAGGAGGCGGTACGCGCTCTATGGCAGATCGCTAGACGACACTGGGCGCTAGCACAAGTACGTCAAGTTGCTGTACCACGAGATAATCCCCGGAAGGTGGCCATGACAAGTAATCGGAATGAGGACGCTGAGAACCAGGCGCTGCTGACCGTCCTCGCCGCCCAGCGTGACGCGGTGCTGTCCATCGTGGCGGGGCTGGACGAGGACTCGTGGCACCGGTCGGTTGTGCCGTCGGGCTGGACGCCGGCCGGGCTGGTCGAGCACCTGGGCGGGGCAGAATGGCACTGGTTCCAGGGGGTCGTGGCTGGCAAGCACCCCGAGCCAGCGCCTGGGGATGAGGACCTGACTCCCTACGATCCGACGGCAGCATTCGTCTGTGACCAGCCCTCCGCGGAGATTGTCAATTTTTACCGCGACCAGTGCGCAAGCTCGGATGCGGTGCTGGCGGTGACACCGCTATCGGCGCGACCGCGCGGCAGGCACGGTGTCCCCGGGCAAGACGAACCGCCGGATGTGCGCCGGGTCGTGCTGCACATGATCGAGGAGACCGCGCGACATGCCGGTCACCTGGACATCGCCCGGGAACTCCTCGACGGCGAGACCGGGCTCGGGCCGCGCTGACTGGCCTGATGCCGTCCCTTCTGCAAGCCCGGTAGATCAAGGCCGGTCACCCAGCCTGACCGAGCCAAATCAACTAGGTCGGCTCGGCTGCGCACTCAGCTTGCTGAGGGTTAGGTCACTACCCGATTGCCCAGCTTGGAGATTGTGCAGTAACCGCCTGGAGCGCTGTGCGGGAGGGACACCGCGGCGTGCCGCCACGGTCCCGCGACCGCAGTGGACGCTCGCTGATCAAAGGATCGGAATTCACGAAGGGATACGAGATGACTGGTGACGCAAGCACGGGCGCCCGGCTCCTGGGCACCCTGGGAACCGCAGATGGCAAGGGCGTCGTGCGCGTGGCGGACCGCTTTGATGCTGATATCGAAACCGTATGGTCAGCGCTCACCGATCCCTCGCGTCTGGCCAGCTGGTGGGGCGAGCTTGAGGGAGACCTGCGACTGGGCGGCGAGTATCGCGCGCGGGTTTTTGCCAGCGGATGGGAAGGCACAGGGCGGGTGGAGGCCTGCGAGGCCCCGCGGCGGCTGCTGGTGCTGACCAGGGAACCGGACCAGTCTGAGGACCAGTCCATCGAGGTCACGCTGACCGCCGACGGCGGCCAGGCCACTGTGGTCTGGGAGGAGCGGGGCATGCCAGTGGCCTACCTCGCCGGTTACGGGGCGGGGATCCAGGTCCATGTTGAAGATCTCGGCGCTTACCTCGCAGGGCGGGAACGCTGCGACGCCGGTGCGCGGATGGGCGAGCTTTTCCCCGCCTACGAGCCCCTGGCCGCCAAGGTCAGCTAGGGAAGCCGACGGTTGGCCCGCCCGGGCGATCGGCCAACGCAACAGTGCCTCTCAGTGCCCGTCAGGACGCGGCGCGCATGGTAGATTAGTGGCATGAGAACTGCCATCGATTCTGCCGGGCGTGTTGTCATTCCCAAGGCGCTGCGGGACGCTCTCGGGCTGACGGCGGGCCAGCCGCTGGAGATAGCCGAGCGGGACGGGCGGCTGGAGATCGTGCCGGCCGCCACGCCGATGAGGCTGGGGGATGAGGGTGACGGCGTGGCTGCCTTCGCAGGTGCGGATATGCCCGTGCTGACGGCCGACCTGGTGCGGGACACGCTAGAGCGCATCCGCCGATGAGGGCCGTAGATTCCAGCGTGGTCATCGCGGCCTTCGCCACCTGGCACGAGCATCACGCCATCGCGCGCAAGGCCATGGCAGGCCGGCCGCGCCTGGTCGCGCATGCGGCGGTTGAGTCCTACTCCGTGCTGACCCGGCTGCCGCCGCCGCACCGTGCCCATCCGTCGATCGTGCACGCTTTCATTACCGAGCGGTTCACCGAGCCATTCCTTACCCTGTCCGAGACCGGTCACCAGGAGCTTCTCGCCACAGTGGCGGCCCGGCAGATCCTGGGCGGCCCCGCCTACGATGCCCTGATCGCTTTCACCGCCGCTGAGCACCGGGCTACCTTGCTCAGTCTCGACCAGCGGGCCACCGCAACCTACGAAACTGTCGGTGCGACGGTCGAGCGTCTCCTCGGCTGACTCTCCGTCGCCCGTATGCGGCGGAAGCACAGCCGTCGTGCCCGTTTCGGCGGCGCCGGGTGGGCGGTGACCGCCGGCCCTGAGCTGCGGGCGCGCAGTCGAGGTAGTCGATGGCCAGTTGATGTAGCAGATCAGGCCGTCCGCGCTGCGGCCGTCATGCGGAGCGGCCGATCCCTCCATGTCGGGCCAAAATCGCCGTGCCATTAGCGTGCAATTAGCCAGGCTAACGGTTTACTCGCCCGCGTTTTCTTCTGGGTTCGGTTCGCCGCGACCGGTTGTGATCAGCCGTTTCAGGCTCCCGTTGACGTAGAAGCTCCAAGCGCTCGAGCACGCCTCGAAGCACTCGAACTCCGGCACCAGACCGCGGTGCATGAATCGCACATCGGTCTTGTCACCGGTCGGTGTGATCTCGAAGGTGATGTCGGTGCCTGCCCATTCGTCGGGCTCTTCGGTGAAGTTGAGGAACGCTTCCTCGATGTGCCAGACGACTCGCTGGTTCGGGACGAACGCGCTGATCTTCTGCTTCGTGTAGTGGACGTCTTTGTAGCGATAGGTGAACTCGGCACCGAGCGCGTCGGTGTCGCCTTCGATGTTGCCGGACCACCATCCGCGGACGTCGTTGATCGCCGCGAAGACCTCCTCCGGGGTCCGGTCGACGGTGAAGGTAGCGGTGAAGTCGCTGCTGGTCATGGTCTTTGTCTCCATCTTGAATCGTGGTTTGTCATCGTGGAGGTCCGTTGCGTGGACGACGGGGTCGATCGGTCGGCGCAGCCCGGCAGTCGTCGCTCAGGCCGCCTCAATCGGCGGGCGCGTCCGATGGGACGGGGGCCGGTCAAGGCTCCCGGCCTGGCCGGCCCGCTACGTCCAGGGCAACGCTGACCCTGTCTCGAGCAGGGTCTTCAGGCTGGCAAGGACGGCAGGCCACCCGTTCGAGATGCCCTGGAGGACGCCGCTGCCAGGCTCGAAGCCGTCGTGGACGACCGTGAGCTTGACCACGCCCTGCCCGGCGTCCTCGATGCCGAAGGCCACCTTGGAGCGGGGCTCAGCGCGCCACGCGTCAGCGGTCGCGTCGTCCATGCCCACCGCGGCGGCCCACTCGGGCGTGATTGCGTGCCAGGTGTAGGCCAGCCGGCGGCCGGGATCGGACTCGAGGATCACCTGTTCGGAGTCACTCACGGCGAGCCCGACTTCCTCGTGCGCCAGGTCCCAGGTCGAGCCCTTCTTCCAGTCCGAGCGGAAGGTCTTCGCACCGGCCTTATGGTGCCGCCAGTAGCGCTTGGTGACCGCAGGGTCGGTGAGGCCCTGCCAGACCCGCTCGGGCGTGGCGCGGATGTAGGTCGTATAGGCAAAGGTCGTCATCTGGTCGTCGCGTGCAGTCATTGCCTTGCCTCCAGTCGTCGAGTTGCCGGGTTGAGAGCGCGCCGGCCTGTGCGGGAAGGCCTTCATGCCCCGATCATCGCGACTTCTGGCGCCGCGGGCAGCGGCCGATTCAGGGCAGCGGACGGTCTGCATGTCTTCCTCCTTGTCAACGTGCAACCCATAGTTGCACATGTCGGCCATACATGCAACCACAAGTTGCGCGTCTGGGATCGGGGCGTCGTGAAGCAATTGCAATCATCGGTTGCAGGTCTGGCGTAGACCTGCTACTTTTGGTTGCAGATCGAGAGTGGAGTGAGCGATGACCGGCACGCGACGCCAGGTGCACCCGCGGCCCGCGACAGCCGCCGGTGTGCTCAGGAAGGGACCGGAGACTAATGGCAGGCCTGCTGATTGAGCGGGAGGTTCTGATCGAGGCACCGGCGGCGGTGGTGTGGCGCACCATCACCGAGCCTGATCAGATGAGCCAGTGGTTCGCCGACCGGGTGGACCTGGTCGCGGAACCCGGCGCTCATGGCTTCATGCAGTTCGGCGATCAGGGCGGCCCGGTCGTCGTGGAGACGGTCGATCCGCCGGCTCGCTTCTCATTCCGCTGGAACCATCCCCGCGGGGAAGAGCCGGTGGTCGGCAACTCCATGCTCGTCGAGTTCACGCTCACGCCGGAAGGCGGCGAGCGAACCCGTCTTCGGGTGACCGAGAGCGGCCACGAGCTGCTGGACTGGCCCGATTCGGAGAAGCTGCGCTATGCCGACGAGCACCAGGGCGGCTGGGCCGAGTTCCTGGACCGGCTGGCCCGCGTGCTCGCGGGCCAGCCGGGATGACGGCGCAGGCCGATGACGAGCTGTGGTCGGCGATCGCCGACCCGTCTCGCCGCCGGGTCCTCGATCTGCTGGTCAGCAACGGAGCGGTCAGCGCCAGTTGGCTGGCCGGCCACGTGCCCTTCTCCCGGCAGGCGGTCGCCAAGCATCTGGCCGTGCTCGAACAGGCCGGGCTGGCCAGTCGGCGGAAGCAGGGCCGGGAGGTTCTCTACCAGGTAGAGGCCGGCCGTCTCGACCAGGCCACCCGGGCCATGGCCGACCTCGCCGCGCAATGGGACCGGCGCCTAGGCACGATCAAACGCCTCGCCGAAGCCGCGCACGCACAAGCAAAGAAGGGCGAAGGCTCGCACGCGCCTATCTGAGGAGGGACGTCGTGAGGAACGAGTCAGCGCACCCGCCGCGTCCACAGCTGGCGCCACCGCCATTTTCAGGTTCTACGAAGTCCGGGACAACCTCGACTGGCCGTCATTAAGGAACAATACTTGGAGAGGGCCCGAGGGGGCTGCGTGGCATGGAGAAGGGGTGCCGATGGAGATCTCATGCGCATTTCCGACGGCGCTCGACTCGCCCGAGCACGTCGCGCTCGCTGAGCGGCTGGGGTACGGGCGCGCCTGGCTCTACGACACGCCGCAGCAAAGCCCGGATGTGTGGATGACGTTAGCGCTGGCGGCGGAGCGAACGGAGCGGATCGGCCTCGGCCCGGGCGTCCTGGTTCCCACGCTGCGCCACCCGATGGTCAACGCGGCGGCCACCGCCGCGCTTGCTGCGCTGGCGCCCGGCCGCGTCGCCGTCGCCTTCGGCACGGGCTTTACCGGACGCCGGGCGATGGGGTATCGCGCTATTCCCTGGTCGTACATGGACGCCTACATCCGCGCCTACCGCGGGTTGCTGCGCGGCGAGACGATCGAGTGGGAGGGCGCTCGGATGCGCATGCTCCATCCGCCTGGCCACGGCGCCGCGCGCCCGGTCGACGTGCCTGTCCTCGTCGCCGCGCTGGGGCCGAAAGGGCGCGCGGTGGCGCGTGAGCTGGGCGACGGCCTGTTCGTGACGCTGTCGATCCCGCAGTTCGCCAAGGAGTTCACGCGCGTGTCCTACCTCTTCTGGGGGACCGTCCTGGACGATGGCGAGGATCTCCAGTCCGGGCGGGTGCGCGCGGCGGGCGGACCCGGGCTCGCGCTTGCCTACCACGGTGCCCATGAGTTCAATATGCCGCTGCCGGAGCTGCCGGGCGGGGCGGAGTGGCAGGCGGTGATTGACCGGACGCCGCCGGTGGACCGCCACCTCGCTGTCCACGATCAGCACTGCGTCGGCCTGAACGAGGCCGACCAGGCGGCGTGGGACGCGGGCGGGTACGCCATGCTCGAGCAGGCGACGCTCAGCGGAACCGCCGGTGAGCTCCGCACGCGGCTTGGCGATCTCGCTGACGTCGGCGTGACCGAGCTGGTCTATCAGCCCTGCGGGCCCGACATCCGCCGGGAGCTCGAGGTATTCATGACAACCGCGAAGGCGGCCGCTGCGGCCTGAAAGGACCGGACATGGCCCGCGCGCGAACCCTGACACCGCTGTTCGAGGGCGGCAGCTACTTCGAGTGCCCGCGTTGGCACGACGGCCGGTGGTGGGTTTCGGACTTCTACCGCCGCGCTGTCTTCACCTACGACCGTGATGGACGCGAGGGGCAGGTGATGGAGGTCGAGGCCCAGCCGTCAGGGCTGGGCTGGCTGCCCGGCGGCGACCTGCTCGTCGTCTCGATGAAGGACCGGCGCGTGCTGCGGCGGGCTCCCGGCGGCAGCGTCGCGGTCCATGCCGACGTGGCCAGCCTGACCAATGGTCACCTCAACGATATGGTCGTCGACCGCCAGGGCCGTGCGTACGCAGGAGATTTCGGCTTCGACCTCATGGGCGGCGGCCAGCCGGCGCCAGCCAGCCTTGTGCGCATCGATCCCGACGGTGCAGCCACGATCGTGGCGCGGGACATGTGGTTCCCCAACGGATCGGTGATCACCGACGATGGCACGCTGATCGTAGCCGAGACGTTCGCCGCCCGGCTCACCGCCTTCAAGATCCAGTCTGACGGCTCGCTGACCGGCCGGCACGTGTGGGCGCAGGTCCAGGCGGCGCCCGAACCGGCCGACACGGCGACGATGCTCTCTGCGGTCAGCTTCGCTCCCGACGGCTGCGCGCTGGACGCTGAGGGGTATGTGTGGGCGGCGAACGCGCTGGGCGCAGCGGTGTGCCGGGTCGCCCCCGGCGGCCAGATCGTCGACGAGATCGGGATGCCCGGGGGGCTGAGCGTGTTCGCGTGCGGACTCGGCGGCGAGGACGGGCGGACGCTCATCGCATGCGTCGCGCCCGACTTTTACGAAGAGACGCGGTCACCTGCGCGCGAGGCTGCGTTGCTGACAGCAACTGTCGAGGTTCCGCACGCGGGCCTACCGTAGGCGGCATTCCCGGTCCCGCATGGGAATGGACGGAGCCCTATCGCAGCGCGGTAAGCACCTTGCCAGCCGCGACTTCAGTACCAAGGCGCTCAGCTCGTCGGCGAACGGCAGCTCGTACCGCAGCGTCTGTCTGTTTAGCCCGAAGTTCCCCCGGGTTTAGCCGGCGCAGTTCCACCCACGATCGTCACGGGCGCGGTCGGGCCGACGCCGAACCCATGCTTCTGGGCCATTCTGTACCATTTTCGTCGTATTGCTCGGGCCTACTATAAACCTCCATCAAGTGGTACCAAACAGCCCACGTCCAGGCATGAACTGAGCAGCTAGCAAGGTTTGTACCTTACCGGCGACCGATAGGGGGAAGATGATCGATCCAATCAGTCAGCTGATCATCGAGCGTCTACTGGGCTTGGGCCTGCAAAAGTTAGCGGGTCAGTTTTCTACCCCAAAGCCGGTGGCAGAGTCCTCGCACAGCATTCAGAACCTGGATATGTCTTGGGCATGCCGCTCCGACCCTGGCACCGAGACATGTCGCGCCAGGTGTCACGTACCAGTGCGCTGGTACCTGAACGGGAAGCTGACGAGTTCTGGACCGAGTGTCTCGTTTCGCTTGAACCGGCCTGAGAACGTGAGAGTAGAGGTGCTCGGCCAGTACGGGCACTATTCGGAGCAGCGGCTGATGGTGCGCCAAGTCGCTGCAAAGCCGCCAGTCTGGGGCGGGTTAGTCGTTCTCGACCACGTAGTCCCATTTAGCGACAATGTTCCGTCCGTCCGGGGCCCAGCGCATCAGCCCCTCCCCGGTCGCCTCGACGGCCCGGAGCTCGAAGCTGACCGTCCGGCCAGAACGAAGGATCTTCGGCGGCCACGGCTGGCCGGGGACGAAGTAGGGCCGGTAAACGTGGTTCGTATCGTCGATGCTGGTGAACTCGGACGCCGAGATGGGCACTGGTCCGGTGGCCCCCGACATGCTCACCACCCACGTGGTGGTCGCCGCCGGGGCCTGGTAGGGCAGGCCCTCGCCGGGCACCTGTGGACCGGTCACGGTTACCAGCACCGACCAGTGCGGCGTCTTCACCGCCACGGCGTCGCCCTGATTGGTCAGCGCGGGCCGCTGGACGGTGCCGGTCAGCGCGGTGTCGCCGTGATAATGCAGGGTGCTGGGCGGCAAGAAGGACGGGTAGCCGCCGTAGTGGCTGGAGCTGGCAGAGCTGCTGGCCGCCGAGCTGCAGCCAGCAAGAACGAAAAGCAGCAGCGCGGCCACTGCCATGCCGGCCCGCCCCCTCGCCCTGGCCGCCGCAATGACTGCGGAGGCCAGGGCGGGCCTGGTTGAGCGTGCCCTGCGGGCCAGCGGGTTCATGACATCCCGGGCAGTGTCCGGCGCCGGCGGCGCAGGTACCAGACGCATCCGCCGAGCGCGATTAGGGCCAGCAGCGGCACCCCCACCGCCAGGGATGTCCGCGGCCACAGCGGCGCGGGATCGGCGCGGCCAACGACGGTGACCGCATCCAGGCTGGCCCGGCCGTAGCCGCGCGGATTGTTGAACACGTCGCGGCCGAACGGCCGCAGGCCGCGCTGGGCCGCATAGCCGAGGTGGCCCAGCCCGTCGAGCCCGCCGGACACGGTGCCGGCCGGCAGCCGGGCGTGGTCATGGCCGGCCGCAACGTCGAAGATGTCCTCGATCGTGCGCAGCCAGCTGTAGTGGTTGTAGAAGACGTCCGAGACCGTCCCCGGCCTGATGAACGGGCTGATCAGCACGCTGCCGGTGTCCCCGCCGCCTGGCGTCGGGCCGGTGGCGTTGAACAGCGGGTCGGGAGTCTCGCCCGGTGCCAGGTCCGACGGGTCGCCTTCGGCGCTGAGCGTGATGCTGGTCAACGGCCCGGCCGGGTCGACCGGGCTGCCGTTCTGGCTGACCAGCTGGAATGACCCTGTTGTCGCCGAGCCAGTGCTGGTGGTCGGGAAGTCGGGCCCGGTGTCGGTCACGGCGCCGACGAAGGAGTTCGCCGGGATGTTGGTGCCGGTCACCTCCCGGCCGGTGTCATCGGCCAGGATCGAGTTGTCGGAGATGACGTTCGATCCTGGCCCGCCGGTGATGGTGTCGGTCCTGGCCCGTGGCGGGCTTCCCGCTCCGCCGCGCACGATGCCAGGCACGCAGTCTGAGGGCACCAGTGTCGGGCTGGTCTGGGTGCACGCCGGCGGGCGGTCGATGAAGGCGTTGTTGCCCGGGCCGGGGTAGAGCTGGTCACCCTGGGAGTTGGTGCCGAGCGTGGAGTTCGGGCCGGTCGGCTCGTAGTCGACGTTGCGGCCGTGGAGGTTCTCGCCGGCCGAGTCAGACTTGAGGCTGCTCGTGTAGTTCGGCTGGTCGGAGGAGGTCGGGCCGTAGTCGTCGGCGTTGTTGAAGCTGTTGCCGGTGTAGGTGAAGGGAGCGAAGGCCTCGTCGAAGGTGACGTCGATCAGGCCGCCCTGCTTGAAAGCCGGCGACTGCTCGATCATCGGGATGTAGTACTCCAAGAATAGGTCGGCGGCGTACAGGCCGCCGGTGTAGTTCTTCGGGGTGGTCGACTCGGGATCGTTGGGGATCGGCGAGTTGTAATCCGGCGTTCCGCTCGCGGTGAAGGCTCCCGAGAGGTTGTTGCCGTGGCACACGGCGTCGTGAGCGTCGCTGCAGTTATCCGGGGTGATCCAGCTGAATTTCGGGGTTGTCTTGACGCTCTGCAGGTCATTGAAGAGGCCGTCGGCAGGGCTGTCGAGATTGGCGATGCGGTCCTGGTCGCAGTTAGTTCCGCGGCGGGATGGCTCGTTGAGCGGCGGGGTCGTCGTGCCATCGGCATTGACGGCACCGGTCAGGGACTCAAACCAGGGGAACGGGAAGTGCTTGGCCACGTACTGGTCGTCCGGCTGCGCCGCGGTGAAGGTGGTGACACCGGGCGGGTAGTCGCCTTCCATGTCGGTCGGATTGGTGTCCGGGTTATTGGCTGACGTCCCCGGGCCTCCGCAGGATGCGGCCTCCCGGTCCGGCACGGTATTGGGCACAAACTGCGTCGAGCCCGGCGTCTGCGCGCCGCCCAGGTCCTGGGCGTACCCCTTCCAGGTCACCCCCGCCGCGTTGAACTGATTGAACAGCGTCGGGACGTCGGTCGGGTACGTGCACCCGTTGTCGCCCAGCGGGGCGTTGGCGCCGCTCGGCTGGGATGCGTTGGCCGGCGAGTTCATCTGGCCGTAGTTGGGATTAGTCCGCAGCGAGCCGGAGGCCAGGATGTCGGAGTTCGGCCCAATCGGCTTGTTCGAGACGCTGCAGTCTTCCTGGGTGTCCTCCTCGGGCGCCTGCCCGGACACCATCGATAGGTAGTTGTCCATGCTGGAATGGCCGGTCCCGTAGTAGTCCTTAAGCAGGACACCCTGGCTCGGGAGCGTGTTCCACAGGTAGCTGTTTTGGTTCAGGCCAGTGAACGTGGCGTCATAGGACTTGTTCTCTAAGATGATCAGCCACACGTGCTTGACTGATCCGTGCCGCAGGCCCGTGCTGGAAATAGTGATCCCGCTGGCCTGGGCGGGCGCAGCGGCAATGACTGAGGCAGGGACCGCGATACCGGCCAGCGCAAGCACCACTGCCCCGCACGCGGCGACAACTCGCGGCAGGCGACGACCTATGTCAGAAATAGTCATGAGAATTACCTAATGTCTCGGCCGCACATCGCCAACAACGGCAAGCGTCACACCGGTGATGAGCGAGTGAACCTTTGCGTCGGGGTCCAATCGGAGGCGATCCGCGCCATCATAGCGGGAAGGAGTGTCATGGCGATGGCGAAGACAGATCGGTGAAGAATCCGAGTCGGCAGGGGGTGTGACGCGAGTCGTCCAAGACGATTCGGCTGCCTGGCCGTGGGCGGCTTGAGCGCTTGGGATCACCCGGCATGGCTGGCAAGGGGACACCCGGCAGGCGGGTAGCGTCCGGGAGCAGGATGCCAGGTGGCCATGTCCGGGAGGTGAGCGCGATGCCCCTTGACCATGTGAATGGGGTCGAGCTGTATTGGGAGAAACCCGGTCAGCGCATAACTACGCGGGCAGCAAAATTACTCTTCCCGGTGGCCAGTCGCCCCATACGTCTGTCTCCCGCGGCAGGAGGAACATCTCGCACGTGGGAGCGAGAATGCTGGGATTTGGTGAGTCACGGGGGTGCTTGCGCGAGTCGAAGCTGCTTCTGGATCCCGTCGGCGTCTAGCTGGCCCGCGGCCACGGACATGGTCAGAGCGAACGCCTCGTCGTGGGTCAGGTCCAGTACGTAGCCGTTGATTCGCGAGAACACCACCGTGGCCAGCAAGGCGAGCCGCTTGTTGCCGTCGACGAGCGCGTGGTTGCAGGCCAGCGAGTGCATGAGCGCGGCCGCCTTCCCGGTCAGCGTCGCGGTCGATGGGCGGCGTGACGTTCAGCGCCCGCTTAGCCAGCTGGTGGCGGCGAGGAACAGTATCGCTGCCACGGCGAGGCACATCACCGCGATGCGCACGGCTCTGCGCCCGCGTCGTACGGGAACTGATCGGCCCGTCTGGTCCGTTATGGTCATCGGGGTTACGCCTCCTGCTGGGTTTCGGAGTTCGGGCTGATCGGGCCGGGAACTGCCGGTGCGGGTGTGCGGCGGAGCAGGCGGCCGGCCGCGGCGGCGCCGCCCCATCCGATGGTGGCGAGGACCAGGGTGGTGAAGGCCAGCAGGACCAGGTTGTTGCCGAGCCGGTCGCTGATGGTGCCCCGGAGGGTCCCGCCGCCGTCCTGGTCGAACGGTCCGCCGCCTCCGATCGCGGCGACCGCGATCGACTTGTACACGAACAGGCCAAGGCTGCCGGTGATGGCGGCGAGCCGGGCGATGCGCTTTCCGACGATCGGGTCACGGCCCCACAGGGTGCCGGCGGCGCCCACGATGAACGGCACCACGATCACCTGCACCAGCCGGTGCCAGGGCACGGTATTCGGCAGGATCTGGTCGAGGAACGTGAACCCGGACACGGTCAGGAAGGTCACGGCGATGAACAGGCCGCCGAGCAGACCGGGAATCGCGACACCGGGCCGGCGTACCAGGGCGCTGGCGCCGAGCAGGACACCGATCACGAAGACGGCCAAAATCGCTCCCGCGATCCAGTCGCCGCCGCCGAGCCGGTAGCGGACCGCCAGTCCGCCGTACAGGCCGACGCTGGCGACCGCGAGAGTGATCACCGCCCAGACTCCGGCGGCGGCCCGTCCCCAGGGTGGGAGCACAAGTGCGGCACCGGCGCAGCCCAGCGCGAAGCGCATCCGCCGGATGCGGCCGTCGAGATGGTCCAGCTCGCCGAGCATGGCCTGGCCCCACTCGTGGCGCTCCGGGGACAGCAGGCCGACCGCCCATCGCATCAGCCGCAGCGGCGCGTCCTCGGTGGGTCCGTCCAGAAACCTCCGCGGGTTACGCCGGTACAAGGCGATCATGATGCCCAGCAGCCCCAGCATAGGGACGAAGAACAGGCCACCGAGCATTACGCCTCACTCCAGCGATTGTGCGGGTTCAGGGTCGTCCGGTCTGCGCGGGCGGCGGTCAGCGCTGCCGCAAACTCCCGGCCGGTCAGGGTCAGTCGGTACAGATGCCGGGGCGGCCAGGCTGCCCAGGCCCGGCTCCCAGGAGGTCTCCAGCAGGCCACGGTCGGCGAGCCGGACCAGGATCGGATACAGCGAACCCGACTTAAGGTGCACCTCGGTGGCCAGGTCGTAGCCGTACCGCCACCGGGCCGGATCGGCGGCCAGCGCCCGCAAGACGTTGATCGTCTGCGCCGACGGGGGACGGTTCCGCTGCATGAACGGTAACTCTACTCATATAGCTGTAGCGGTCAATATGCCCGCAGCGGGTCGGCCCTCCCGGAGAGGATCAAGGTCGGCCATGCTCTCATCCGCCCGGCGCTCCTCTCCTAGGCTGGGCTGATGAACCCGATCGCCGTCACGGCAGTCCAGGCGATGGTGGCGCCGGTGGTGCTTATCACGACGGCTGCGATCCTGTCCGGTGCCCTGCTGACGATGTACAGCTCGGTCAACGACCGCATGCGTGCCATGGATGGTGAGCGCCTGGACATCTTGACCAGCGCCGCCGGGACGCTGCTGTCAGCCGCCGAGGTGCCACCGGCTGGCCGGGAACGGCTGACCCAGCTCGATACCCAGCTGCCCATGCTCTTGCGCCGTCATCGCCTGCTGCATAATGCCGTTCTTCTCATCTATGCCGGCGTGGCCGTGCTGGTGCTCAGCGTGATCGCCATCGGCATCGCCGTGACGGACAGGTCCGGAGCGGCAGGGACTGCCGCCCTGGCTCTGGTTCTGGCCGGGACCGTGACGCTGCTCGGCGGGCTCTTGTTCGCCGCACGATCGATCATGATCTCCATGGACGCGATCGACTACGAAGTGCGGCGCACCCTGTCACTCGAGTCCTGATCACGGCGCCTGCCGGGTGGCATGGCCAGGCGGGACAGGGACCAGCGCCGACTGCGAGGGTAACGCTGAACTATCAGCGTGGCCAGAGCCGTGCAGAACGACTGTTAGCGCTTTTACCGCTTTCCCAGTGGCTCGGACAGGGGCGGGGAGAACGTGGCATCAGGATGAGAATCATGCCAAATCCGCTCCAACCGCTATCCAGCTCCCATGTCAACCGCCACCGGGACTGACGCGTCAAACAAGCGGCGCGAGCAGCGGGGCGTACTGCCGTCGCGGCGAGAGTCGGCATGTGGGCGTTATCTGGCCTATATCGCGCTGCAGCATGTCCGTTACCAGCCTCACTAGGAGGGATCATGCAGCTCAGGATGAAGCTCGCCGCAGTGGCCGTTGCGGGCGCTGCCTCGGTGGCGCTTGCGGGGGCACCCGCGCTGGCGAGCAGTCAGGCAAGCGCCAGCAAGGCCATCACCGGCCCGGAGATCATCGCCGGGGCGGTGCACGGCAAGGAGGCACTCGCTAACGCTCCCATCGTCCCGCTGCGGCTGCTGGGCCTGGTGAACACCCGCTCGGTCGTCAACCTGGGCGGCAGCGGCCCGCACAAAGGCAGCGTCAAGACGCTCCCCACCCGGGCTGGGAACCTCACCGTGAAGGTCACCGCCAAGCCGCACAACAGCCAGTCACTCAACAACAGAACATGCCGGTTCTCGTTCACCACGGACATTTCGCTCACCGTCGTGGGCAGCAAGAGCACCGGCGCGTTCGCCGGTGCCTCCGGGCCCGGCGCGGTGCAGGTCTCCTTCGCGGCCACGGCGCCGAGGTCCAAGTCCGGGCCGAAGAAGGGCCAGTGCAACTTCAACGGCCAGCCAAGAACGAAGGGCGCGGTCGCGCGCTTCCTGGGCAGCCTGGTGCTCACGGTCAGATAGCCATCATCGGCTGACGCCAATCCGGCGACGGGCCAGGCTCCCTCGGCGACCCGGGACGGGGCCTGGCCCGCAACTCCCTCGAGCACAACTACATTGCGCTGTGCCGCACGGTATTAGCTTCCCTACGGCCCTTGCGCCGGACGGGCTCACAGGCCGGGCTGTCGGCGGACGATGACCATGGCACCAGCTGGCTGCTGTGCTGAGTGATCGCGCGCTTCGCCGCGGTGGCCGCGTCAAGTGACGATGTAGTAGATGCTGTTCGCGACCAGCCAGAAGCCGAGTACCAGGGACACGATGATGATGACCTGGTCGGTATGGGTATCGATCCAGTGCCGCATCCGGGTGAGGAACTCCTGCGCTGGCTGGGGGCGGAAGCCGGCGTAGATCTCCATGGCGAGGATCGCGGATGTGGCAATGACGCTGAACACCACGAGCGCAAGGTAGCTCTCCCAGGACGAGAGCTTCGCCTCGACGATGACCGAGACCCCCGCGGCGACTAGTCCCCACGGCTGGGTGAGCGGGCCGAGCCCGATGGCGAACCACGGCGTCATGTTGTCGATATGCGTCTGCCACTTAGGGGGCTTCTTCGGCGGTTTCGGCTTGCCCAGCTTCCGGTAGTACCGGATCGCGATCACCAGCAGCCCGGCGCCGATGGCGAGCTTGGCGGCGAGTGCAGCCAGCGAGGGAGCCGTGCTGGGCTTCGGAGGCTTGTTCTGGGTGAGGAGGACGGTGCACGCGATCACGATCGCGAGCGACAGGAGCCAGCCGAAGATGAACGCGGCGCCCTTCCGCACGCCGCCCTTCGACGCGAGGACCAGGATGAACGTGGTGAGCGGGATCGGTTCGAGCGTGATCGCCAAGCCGATGAGAACGAGGCTGAGGACAATCATGTGCGTCCCGATCTGCTGGCCAGCTTCAGCATCCTGGTGACCTCGATTCTGGCGCGGTGGTTGTCACGTTGGGAACCATCTGTCCGACCTGGCGCATCAGCCGGCCATCTCGGATGGGCGCAGCGCGCGCTGGATGAAGGACGCCGCCTGCGGCTGCCAGAGCTGCCAGAGGACGGCGAGCTGCTCCACTGGGTCGTCGTGCCAGTCGACCCGCAGGTCGGTCGACGGCCAGGGCATCGACTCGGCGATGATCATCCCGGCCGACCGTACTGAGGTGACCTCGCCACCCGCGTCCAGGCCGGCCCGCAGTGCAGCGATGAGCCGGTCGCCGAGGCTGTCGCCGGGCCGGCTGTCGAAGGCAGCGAGCATCGCGGCGGGTACGCCCCGGTCGGCCAGCAGGTTGCCGGCGGCGGCGGCGCCGGTGGCGTGAATGTGGGTTGCCTCGCCGAGCACGAGATCGCCGGAGTAGGCGGCCGAGCCGCCGACCGCGTCTATGACCGCGAGCTGCCGGTATCCGACGTCGGCTGTGCGGTCGGCGAGCGCCGCGAGCGCGTTGCCCGCGGTCAGGCCGCCGGACATCGCATCGAGCAGCGCCTCGCGCAGCCGCGGGTCGGTCGTGCTCTGGCTGCACACCGCGCCGGTGCCTGCGCGGACCGCCGCGCACCGCGCGGCCACCGCCATACTGGCGGAGGCGATGACGGCGCCGACCGCGCCCGTGCGTTCGCAGCGGCCCACCAGTGAGAACGTCATGGTCTCACCGCCACCACAGTGACCTCGACGAGCCATTCGGGCCGGGCGAGCGCGGCCACGACCAGGCCGGTGAACACCGGGTAGACGCCTTTAAGCCGCTGTCCGAGCACGCGGTAGACCGGCTCGCGGTGGCGGATGTCGGTGAGATAGACGGTGCAGGTCACTACGTGCTCGACGAGCGCGCCGGCCTCCGCGAGCAGCGTCTCGATGTTCGTCATCACCTGCTGGGCTTGCGCGGCGGGGTTCCCGGTGTGGACGCTCTTGCCGGTATCCAGATCCTGCGGCACCTGACCGCGCAGGTAGATGGTGCCGCCGGCGACCACCGCCTGGCACAGGTCGTTGTCGAGCCGCTGCTCCGGATAGCTGTCGGCGGTATTGAACGGCCGGATCCGCAGGTGACCGCCGACGATGATCGGTTCCCTCATTTGCGCACCGCGTCCGCGACGCCGGAGTACCTGGCCACCATGTCGAGCGGGCCGCTGAAGTCGTAGTTGTTGTAGACGGCGAGCAGGTGCGAGAACGGTGGCGACTGCGCGAAAAGCTGGAACGTCAGCCGGTGGCCGGCGTAGTCGGAGTTGAGCAGGTCACGGGCCAGCGCGAACAGCTTGCGTCGTTCTTCGGCGGGGATCTCCCCGATCGTGAAGTACTTCCGCAGCCAGTCGCCGGCGCCGGGGCTGTCGAACATGGCCTTGCTCGGCATCAGGCTTACCTGGCACCCGCACAGGTCGCGCACGATGTGCATGATCGACGGCAGCTGGGTGGACGCGAAGACCCGGCCGGCGTACATCATCGGCTGGTTGGGCATCAGCAGGCCGCCCGGGCTGGGCTCGGCTAGCTCGATCGCCGCGGTCAGGTGCGCGTTGATGCCCTCGCGGTAGCACGCGATCTGCGCAATCTTCTCCCGCACGCCCTGGTGCATGGTGACTCCGGTCGACCTGGCGCTGGCATAAGCGACACCGAGGAGGAAGCTCGCGAAGCGAGCGTAGCGCTGCACGTAAGGGAAGATGCTGTACCGGTGCAGGGTCGCGCGGATAAACGCGGCCGCCTTGGTGTGCCGGTAGAAGAAGACGTTCTCCCAGGGAATCTCCACGTCATCAAAGACGATCATCGTGTCGATCTCGTCGTACCGGCTCGTCAGCGGATAATCATCGGGGGCGTGCCGGCCATTGAAGGCGGACCGGCAGATGTGCCTGATGCCCGGAGCGCCCATGTCGGCGAGGAACCCGAGCGCGTAGTCGCTGAGGACCTCGTTGTTCCACTCGCCGATGGTCGGCTTGACGAACGCCTGGTTGGCGTAGGCGGCCGCGGTCTCGAACTTGGCGCCGCGCACCACGATGCCGTTGTCGGTCTCGCGGACGACGTGCAGCAGCACGTCGGGGTCCTGGTCCTGCGGCCGCAGGGAGCGGTCGCCCTTCGGGTCGGTGTTGGCCGAGACGTGGAACGGGTCGAGGAGCTGCGCGCGCCGGACGTGCTCGGCGATGTTCGCGGAGAACGCCGGGTTGATCTCGTTAAGCACACTCTGCCCGTCGAACAGTGACCACATCTCGCCGACCGTCTCGTCGCCCACGCGGGTGACCACTCCGCCAGCGTCGTCGAGGATGGCGTCGACCGACGACCGCTTGGCCCGCCAGTCTTCGCGGCTGCCCGGCGGACGCGAGGTGGTAGCGCAGCGCTCACCCGATGCCTCGTCGGCGTAGGTCAGCAGGTCCCTGGTGCCGTCCTGGTGAGCAAGGTCATAGATTCCGGCGCGCACTCTCACGATCGGCGCGAACGCCGGGTGCGTGGGCACGTCCGTGACCCGCTCACCGTCGATCCACACTTCCCGACCGTCGCGGACCGACTCGATGTAGTCGTTGCCGGTTCGCAGCACCATTCGTTCCTTCGCTTTCGGTGGGCCGGTCAGTCCCGCGCAGCGCCCTGGGTCAGGTCGCGTACCAGCATAATGGACCATTGGTATAGTTCACCAGCATGGCGAACGAATCTCCAGAACGGGCGTTCGGGGAAGTGGGCGAGGTCCTCGCGGCGAATCTTCATCGCTTCCGCACCGCCCGCCGGATGTCGCTCGCCACCCTCGCGGCTCGCGCTGACCTGGCCAAGGCCACGCTGGCGAACCTGGAGCAGGGTCGCGGCAACCCGACGATCGAGACGCTGTGGTCGCTAGCCCTGGGCCTGGGCGTGGCCTTCAGCGACCTGCTTGAGGACCGGCGCGAGACCACCACCGCGGTCGTCAGGGCCCAGCAGGGCATGCGAGTGCGCGGGTCCACGCCCGGAGGCAAGCTCGACCTGCGGCTGCTGGACCGGATCGAGCGCGGCGGCCTGGTCGAGATCTTCGACATGTTCCTGCCGGCCGAGACCGAGCATCCTGGAGGCCCGCACGGGAGCGGCGTCGTCGAGCGGGTGATCGTCCACCAGGGGAGGATCACGGTCGGCCCGGCCAGCGACCCGCTCACGCTCGGCCCGGGCGACTATGCCCGGTACAACGGCGACGGTCCCCATATCTACCGCTCGGGCGACGAGGACTGTCACGGGGTCCTGCTGGTCGGCTACCCCTCCTCGTGAGCCGAGCGCCGGAGCCGCGGCGCTGCGAGTTGAGAGGAGTGCCGCGGTCCCCGAGTCCATGGGACAGCCGCAGCCTCAAGTCACCCATCCAAGATCACGAAGGTGCAGGCTAGCCTCACCCGTATGCCGCCAGGTTGACTTCGGCATACGCGATCCTGGTGATTTCGTGGCTCAGCGACGGCTCGGGGCGCTCAAAGTGTCTTTCGAAGGCTTTCACCGCGTCGGTGACATTCGGCGCTTTCTTCAGGAGCGAGAAGCCAAATTTAGGGTACTTGGTCAGCTCATACCAGATAAAGTCGAGCTGCGGGCGCAGTCGCAGCGGAGGGGGCTGATGGGGCAGGGCAGCGGCATACCAGACCAAGTTGTCCATGGGAGTCTTATTCCATCGCGCGCCGGTCCACTGGGCGATTCCCATTCCGCACGGGTGGCACTTTCCTAATTCTTTTGCCGTCGGATTATCTCTTGATTCTAGATCAAGATTGCCAACGACGCCGGCCGCCTGGTAGCTGGTCAGGCCCTTCTTCACGAAAAAGGCATAGACGGCCTTATCGTTCGGAAACGGCTTCAGCGGCGGAGTTGAATTAGCCAGGCCAGTCATGGCTCTCGCGCAAGAAACCTGGATAATCTTCATATCGGCTTTGGCCTGCGCGATGTCACGGGCCGGGACATTCGCCTCAGGAAGCGCCGCGATGAATCTCATCGCCTGATCTAGCGCCCGGTTCCTGCCGAATCGGCCAGCTCTGGCGGCTTGAGCCGCGGCCGCGCGTTCCGCACCCGCGGCCGCGTATGTCGCATCGTCGTAGCTTTCATACCAGGATCGGCATGCACGAAGAACGGTAACAGGGCCGGCTACTCGTGGCACTGCTGCCGCGGGCGCTGCGGAACTAACGGCAACGGCCGTCGCCACACTGAGCGGGAACACGAAATACAATAATCGCCGGAGTCGAGCCGGATCAATGTTCCCCAGTCCACGCAAATCCTTCTCAAAGCATTTCATGGCGATTCCTTTACATGCTCGGCGGTATTGGATTGCCGCCAGTAGGCAGCACAGACTGTCATAGAACCCTTACGAGTCGCAAGGACACAGGCCGCTCCGGGGCTCACCGCGCCGGTCACCTGAGGAGGTGGAACTCCACCCGGTACAGCAGCGTGTCATCGGCGATCGGGCCGGCGTGGGCCGCGCGCTGGCGCAGGGACTCACGGTCGCGTTCCCCGGACCGGCGGATGTCGGCCGGCGTGATCGCGGCAAAGGGCATCAGCTCCACGGAGTCGACCTCGATCTGGGCCGGGCCGACGGAATACCGGCCGCCCGGCCGCACCCGGGGCCGGCGCCACAGCCGGAAGGACACGGTAATGTCACCCGCCAGCACCGCCTCGCGCAGATCCCGGCTGAACTCCACCAGCCGATGCTACGTTCGCCGCACGGCAGTAGCTCTGGGCATTTTCATGATGGGTCGTCAGCGAGGCGGCTGCGCCATCGCGTCTGTGGCGCTGCGGACTAACGCTGCTGGAGGCGTTCGGCCACGGTTGTGGCGAGTTTGGCCTTGACGGTCGGCTCGGTGTCGACCAGCCACTGAAAGCCCTCGCTGGTCAATCTGAGGAGCCGACCGGGTTCAGCGCACCGGACGGTCGCGAGACGGGCGTAGCCGTAGCCGCCTCCCCAGTCGCGGGCGGCGAGCTCGCCGAAGTGGTCACCGGGGCGGATGGTGCGGATGAGCCGGGCATCAATGAAGGTGTCGTAGCGGCCGGACAGGACGATATAGAAGAACCGGTCGGAATCCCACCGGCGGATGACCTCCTCCCCGTCCGCCACGTCGATACAGACGCCGCGGGCATGGACGGCGTGGATGGTGGAATCGGGCACGCCGGACAGCAGGGGGACGGTGCGCAGCACGTCGTTGTCTGGATCCGCCACGGCGTCGGCCCTGGAATCGGCGTAGGCTCGGCCGCCTCGCGACGCGGTCGCAGGGACGGGTGCGCCGGCGAAGTGCTCGATGACCCGGCGTATGTGCTCTTCCGAGCTGGTCGGGTTAAGAATGCACAGCCGGATGGCGTGGCGGCCGGCCAGGCGGGTCGTGGAGACAAGAGCGCCGCCGCCGCGTTCCAGCTCTTCGGTGAGGGCCGTGCCGCGGCGTTCGGTTTCTGCCTCGTCGCAGCCGGGCCATTCTCTGCGGAAGCAGACGATGCCGAGCGTCGCCGGCGCCGTGAGGGTGAGTTCGGAATGGCTGCGGATCAGATCCTCGGCGTACTCCGCCAGCTCGAGGTTGCGCTGGATGCAGGCGCGGAACGCGGCGAGGCCGAAGGTGTGCACGGTGACCCAGACCTTGAGCGCCCGGAAGCCTCGGGAGAGCTGCAGGCCCCGATCTGCGAAGTTGACCTCACCGGCGCCGTGGGTGGCGTCGCTGTCGAGGTAGTCGGGGTTTATGGCGAAGGTGCGTTCAAGCCGGGCGCCGTCCCGGATCAGCACGCAGCCGCACTCCATGGGCTGGTAGAGCCATTTATGGGGATCTAGCGTCACCGAGTCGGCGCGATCGATGCCGGCCAGCACCGCTTGCCCGCTGGCGGTGAGAGCCGCGAAGCCGCCGTAGGCGGCATCGACATGCAGCCACAGCCGTTCGGCGATGCAAACGTCGGCGAGGTCTCCGAGGGGATCGACGGCGCCAGTATTGGTCGATCCAGCGCTGGCACACAAGGCAAAGGGGACACGGCCAGCGCGGCGGTCAGCCCGGACGGCCGCGGCCACCGTGTCAGGCGAAAGACGCCAGCGATCGTCGGTCGGCAGTACTCGCACCTGCTGCGGACGCAGCCCCATGGCTCGCGCGGTCCGGGCGAGGGACGAGTGAGCCTGATCCGACACGTACACCACCGTGTCTGCAGACGGCCCTCCGGCGGCCTCGCGTGCCACGAGCAGCGCCGTGAGGTTGGCGGCTGAACCGCCGCTCACGAGCACGCCAGCGGTGTCGGCGGGCAGGCCGATCCAGGTGCGGAACCAGTCGATGACCTGGAGCTCGACCTGGGTGGCGCCGGCCGATTCCAGCCACGCTCCGCAGTACGGATTAGCCGCGGCGGCCGTCAGTTCCGCCAGTGCCGCCGGCCAGGTCGTAAAGCTCGGGATGAAGGCGAGGTACCCGGGGTGATCGGTCCGCGCGGCGTAGGGCAGCACATCGGCCAGCACCCGCGACAGGACCGCGTCGTAGTCCCCGGGCTGTTCGGGCGCTGGGCCACCGAGCCGGGAGCGCATCTGCGCTGCATCGGCGCGGCGTAGCACGGGATCGGCGTCGGGGCTGGCCAGCCGCGCAACGAGCGCATCGACGGTCGCATAACCGGCGCGCCTCATCGCCTCGATCTCCATCGCCAGTGGGTGCTTCACGGCTGCCTCCCATCACCCGGCCGGCCTGCGCTGACGTAGCGCCGCGCCCGCCCTACGAGGAACTTCTCTCCCACATTTTCGAGCACCTGGCCAGCGAACTGCAGCCGGCGACCTACGAACCCGGCGACGTGATCATCCGGGAAGGGGAGCCCGGCGAGCGCTTCTACATCATCGCGTCGGGCCGTACGCGCGCCACCAAGGATGGCGGGCAGCTGAGAGAGATGGGGCCGGGTGACTCGTTCGGGGAGATCGCCCTGCTGCGACAGGTACCCAGGACTGCCACGGTCACCGCCCTGAGCCGCGTGGAAGCCGGGATCCTCGGCCGTGCGGAGTTCCTGGCCGCCGTGACGGGCAGTCCGGAGAGCGTGGGGGGCGGGGAGGAAGTAGTCTCGACCCGGCTCCAAGCCGGGGTAAAAAGGCGCGGAAAGGTTGCCGAAAGTCCCTGGGGCTGCTAAGCCTCACGTAAGGCTGCTAAGCCTCACGTAAGAGGGACCGTGTAGGGCTCGCGTAACGGCATCCTGCTGATACGCGTTCCACGAGAGGGAGCCTGCCGTAAACCACAGACCGCGTTTCTTCCGCTCCGGGCTGATGTCCGGTTTCGGTGCTCTCATCGCCGGTATTGCCTTCTTCGCAATGCCTCCCCAGGCGGGATACGCCAGCACTACCTGTTCCGACTGCTACGTCGTCACTCCCGCCATCAATCCGGCGACCGCCGGCGCCGGGACTGGCGACATTTATGCCTTCCAGGTCACGAACAATGACCCGCACGAGTATCTCGTGAGCCTGACGTTCACCGTGCCCACCGATTTCGTCATCACGGGTGCGACTGGTCCGGGCGGGACCTCGGTCTCGGCGCTGACGGACTCATCCGTCACGCTGAGCCTGCCGAGTGAACCTACCGGGAGTACCTTTGCCGTCGACGTCAAGGCGCTGGCACCCTGCGTATTCGCGAGCTCAGAGGTCTGGGGGGTATCCGGCATCGACAGCCGGGGGGAGACCAACGAGGTGCAGTGGAGCTCCTCGCCGCTCAGCGTGTCGGTCAGCGGGCAGTGCAGCCTCGCCTTCACCGGACAGCCGGCCGAGACGGCAGTCAACTCCGACATCCTTACCGGGTTCAACTCGACCGGGTCGCCTCTCGCGGTGCAACTCCTCGACGCGAGCAACGACCCGCTCAACCCGGCGAACTTCTCGGCCAGCGGAACCCCGGTCACGGTCTCGATCCTGACCAACCCTGCCAACGGGACGCTTACCGGCACCACGACTGTCGCCAGTTCGAACGGGGTCGCCGACTTCGGGAACCTGCAGATCAACAACCCCGGCGCCGCGTATGACCTGGCCGCGAGCGCGTCGAACGCGTCCGGCTTCACCTCGGCCACCTCAAGCTTCTTCACGGTCACCGGTCAGATCCAGGCCTGCGGCACCGGGTCGTGCTCGGCGTCGCAGTCGACGCCGGTCACGACCACGTCGGTCACGACGTCGTCGGCGTCAGGCAACTTCGTGACGCTCGGCCTCGGCGGGGTCACTCTCACGTGCAACCACTACAACGCGGTGTCGGACGTGACGACCTTCGGCGTCGTCAACTCCTCGGGAGGCAGCGTCACGAGCTCGTCGGCCATCGCCATCCTCACCATCGCGAAGTCGGCCGTCGAGTCATCACCGCGTCCGCTCCTCCTATGGCAGGTCTGCTACGGGTCGCAAACGCCCTTCCCGGCGATCCCGGGCACCAGCGGGACGACCACTATCGGCAGCACCACCTACCACACGGGACTGCTGTTGCCCTGCTTCTTGTTCAGTCCTGGTAATCCAGAGCCGTGCCTCATCTCCCAACGCTACACAGCGGCGGGCTCGGTCCAGCTGAAGTTTGTCGCCCTCGCGGATCCCATCTACCGCGGGTGATGTATTTTCGGCACGCCGGGCGGCCACCGGTAGCCGCCCGGTCGATGGTCTCCCGAGCGCTCCGATCGGCCGTACGTCATAATGGCCGCCGGGACCGCCCAGACGTAGGCTTGGGTGGTGCAGCGCTGCCCGGGCTGCGGCGAGGAGAACCCTGACCGGTTCCGGCTCTGCGGCTACTGCGGCTCAGTCCTCGCCGTCCAGCCTCCACCTCAGGAGGTCCGCAAGACCGTCACAGTCGTCTTCTGCGATCTGAAGAGCTCCACGGAGCTAGGCGACCGGCTCGACAGCGAGGCCCTGCGAGAGGTGCTCGCGCTGTACTTTTCGGCGATGAAGCCCGTCCTGGAGCGCCACGGCGGGACGATCGAGAAGTTCATCGGGGATGCGATCATGGCGATCTTCGGCCTGCCCCGGATGCACGAGGACGACGCGTTGCGAGCCGTGCGAGCGGCGGCGGAGATGCGCGAGGCCCTGGACGACCTCAACGTCACCCTCCGAGCCGAGTTCGGGGTCACCCTGGAGAACCGGACCGGCGTCAACACCGGTGAGGTCGTCGCCGGTGACACCGGCGGCTCCCAGCGCCTCGCCACCGGCGACACGGTGAACGTCGCCGCCCGTCTCGAGCAGGCTGCCCCGGTCGGCGAGATCCTGATCGGCGAGTCCACCCACCGGCTGGTCCGAGCCGCCGTCGGGGTCGTGCCGGTCGAGCCGCTGGCCCTGAAGGGCAAGCCAGAACCCGTCCCGGCCTACCGGCTGCTCTCGGTCACCGCCGCCGCGAGGAGCGCCCGACCGGCGGACCTGCCGCTGGTCGGCCGGGCCCGCGAGATCGCCGCTCTCGACGCGGAGTTCCGTCGTTCGCTCGCCGGACCCGAGGGCCGGCTCGTCACGCTGATCGGCAACGCGGGGGTCGGCAAGAGCGGCTCATCGAGGAGTTCGTGCGACGCCTCGCCGGCGAGGCGGCGGTGCTTCGGGGCCGCTGCCTGTCCTACGGCGACGGCATCACGTTCTGGCCTGTGGCTGAGGTGTTGCGGCAGGCCGCCGGGATCGTGCCAGAGGACAGCGAGGAGGACGCCCGGATCAAGCTCAAGTCCTGCTTCGGAGCGCAGCTGGCCGATGCGACCAGCCGCATCGAGTCGGGCATGGGCCTCTCGCAGCACTCGTACGGAAAGGACGAGCTGTTCTGGGGCGTGCGGGTGACGCTCGAGGAGATGGCCCGGCGTAGCCCGCTCGTGGTGATCTTCGAGGACATTCACTGGGCGGAGGCCACCTTCCTCGAACTCATCGAGGATATTCTGGACGCCTCGCTCGGTGTGCCGCTCCTCGTCGTCTGTGCGGCCCGCCGTGAGCTCCTCGACGACCGGCCGGATTTCGCCGCGGGGCGGCAGGCGGCGTCCCAGATCGAGCTCGGGGAACTCTCCCGAACCGAGAGCGGCCTCGTGGTGCGGGCCCTGCTCGGCGAGGCGAGCCTGCCCCAGCCGATCGAGCGGCGGATTCTCGGCCTCGCCGAAGGCAACCCTCTGTTCATCGAGCAGATGCTCTCCATGCTGATCGACGATGGGCTCCTGCGTTACCAGGCCGGGCGCTGGGTCTTCTCCGGTGCCGCCAGGGTCATCTCGGTTCCGGGAAACGTCTCGTCCTTGCTGGGTGCCCGCCTCGACCGCCTGGGGTCCGCCGAGCGGAGGGTCGTGGAGTCGGCCTCGGTGATCGGCCTGGAGTTCTCCAGCGCCGCGGTGTCGGTCCTGGTGCAGGAGGGCGATGCCCGGACCCACCTGGAGCCGGCGCTTGTCGCGCTGTGCCGCAAGCAGCTCATCCGCCGGGCGGAGGCGGGCGCGGCCGGCGACTTCTGCTTCAGCCACATTCTGGTCCGGGACACGGCGTACGAGCGCCTGCTCAAACGGACCCGGGCCCGGCTGCACGAACGTTTCGCGGCCTGGCTCACCGACACGTTCCGGTCCCGGCTCGCCGAGTATGAAGAGATCCTCGGCTACCACCTCGAGCAGTCGTTCCGCTACCGGGCCGAGCTCGGGCCGATCGCCGATGACGGGCGGCGGCTCGGCGCCGAGGCTGCGCTGCATCTGAGCTCGGCCGGTCGTCGGGCCCTGGACCGGGGCGACATGCCGGCTGCGGCGAACCTGTTGCAGCGGGCCGCCGCGCTGCTCGGCGACGGAGATCCCGCCCGCGCGCTGCTCCTCCTTGATGCAGGAGAGGCGGCGGTCGATATCGGCGAGTTCGAGCGGGCCGAGTCGGTGCTGACCGAGGCGGCGGACCGGGCGCATTCCGCTGGCGAGGTCGGGATCGCCCGGGCGGCGGCGCTCGCCCGCCTCCAGCTGCGCTACATGACTGACGCCCACGCGGTGCAGGGGAGCGTGGTTGAGCTGGTGGAACGGGAGATCCCCGAGCTCGAGGTGATGGGCGATGACCGCGCTCTAGTGCGGGCGTTCCGCCTGCTCGCCCAGGTGCACGGGACGGGACTCCGCTTCGCCGATACTGCCGCCGCCACCGAGCGCACGATCCGGCATGCGACCGCCGCCGGTGATGAGGTGACCGCGCGCCGCTTCCTCGGCTCGCTCGCGATCTCCGCCCTCTATGGCCCGATGCCCGTTCCCGAAGCCATCGCCACCTGCCAGGAAGTGCTCGCCCGGACGAAGGATGACCGCAAGGCGAAAGCGCTCACCGAGCTCGCGATCGGCCACCTTGAGGCCATGCGCGGGGACTTCGAGCGCGCTCGCCTGCTCTATCGCCGGAGCCGGGCGTCGCTCGAGGAGCTCGGATGGCTCCTCTTTGCCGCGCTCACGTCGCTGGACTCGTCCGCCATCGAGGTGCTGGCGGGGGATCTGGCCGCCGCCGAGTCGGAGCTGCGGACGGACTACCGGTGTCTTGAGGAGATGGGCGAGCGCAACTACATTTCGACCACGGCAGGCCTGCTCGCCGACGTCCTGTCCGGGCAGGGCCGGTACGAGGAGTCGGCCGAGTTCGCCGGGGTTTGCGAGCACCTCGCCTCCCCCGACGACGTCGCTTCCCAGTTCCTGTGGCGCTGCGTACGCGGGAAGCTCAGGGCCCGGCAGGGGGCAATCGATGAGGCCGAGTCGCTGCTGTCGGCGGCGACGGCGCTCATCGGCACCTCTGACCAGCTTGACTGGCAGGGCAGCGGGCTGCTGGATTTCGCCGAGGTCCGGGAGCTGGCTGGTGCCCCGGAGGATGCCGCGGTTCTTGCCGAGAGAGCTGCCAGCCTCTTCGAGCGTAAGGGAAACGTCGTCTCGGCACTGAGGGCACGTCAGCTTGTCGAGCGCCTGATTGGCGGGTGAGGCGTCTGAGCATGTTGCGCAATCACAACGTGCGAACCACCTGTGACGTGCTTAGGCTTCCGGACGTGCGCCGGATTGAGCTTGGCTGGCCCACGTTCGGCGCTTCGTGCGGCTCGACAAGACCATGCCCGCTCCGGGTCAGGAGGTAGAACTGCTCCGGCGGCAGGCCATGTTCGCGCCGTTGCCCCTAGCCGTGATAGACCTCCTGGCAAGTGATCTCCAACCACATGAATTCCCGGCGGGCACTGTTGCAGTGCATGAGGGGGAGGTCGGCGAGCTGTTCCACTTGATCGTCACGGGATCCGCCGCGGTCAGCGTGCGGGGAGAGCCTCGGCCGCCACTCGCCCCAGGCGACTGCTTTGGGGAGATCGCGTTGCTGCGCGGCATCCCGCGAACGGCGACGGTTGTCGCCGACCAGCCGCTGCGCACCCTGGCCCTGGACCGGGAGGCGTTCCTGGTCGCGGTTACCGGCAACAGCATGAGTAGCGCCGCGGCCGACGCGCTGGTGACCCAGCGGTTTACGGCAGACTCGCTTGCCGACCCGGATATAGATGGCACCCGATAGGCGGCGCCGTTCCGGCTGCGGTCCGGGGCATGGTGGCTGTGTCGTGACAGCCACCGGTGCCATCCGGGCCAGGGCCTACGGAGATCTGGCTGACATGAGCAGCCGCCTGAGCTTCCCCCCAGCCGCCTCTGATGATCATGGATGGCTGTTGACAATGGGTATCAGCAGCAGAAGAATTCGCCCACTAGTTCGCTGACCCGTGGGGGGACGTCATGAAGTTCATCGTCGAAGTCGATTTCCCGCTGGAGCCGTTCAACACCTATGTTCGCAAGGGCACCGCCGGGGAGAAGATCGGCGACGTGCTCGGAGCTATCAAGCCTGAGGTCATCTACTTCACCGACAACGGCGTGGGACGCGGCGCGATGATGATCATCGAGGTGGACAGCGCCAGCCAGGTTCCGCACGTGACCGAGCCGTTGATGCTCACCTTCGACGCCTCTGTGCATTACCGGGTCGCGATGGCGCCAGAGGAACTCCAGTCTGCCGGACTGGAGAGGTACGCCACGGGCTGAAAGCTCGTGACCAGCCGCGAGGGATCGCCAGATTCGTCGCGGTCGGCAACTAGCCGAGGCCGCCATGGATGATCATTTCGCGGCCGGTCCGGACGCTGACGGTATGTGGCCATGCGGGGGGTTGCCTTCTGGATGGCCAGCAGCCTGCGCACCGTCCCGGCCAGGGCGATTCACTCGCTTGCACACAGGGTCGCCGCGCGAACTGTACCCTCCGTCAGCTGACTGGCTACTCGATGAGCTGCGCAAGGTAGAGCGGCTCGCCGAGCTGGCTGATGAGCCCGAGCTGAGTTTCCAGGTAGTCGATATGACTCTCCTCGTCGGTGAGGATCGACTCGAAGATGTTCGCGCTGGTGACGTCGGAGACGCCGCGCATGTACTCGATGCCGTCCCGCAGCCGGCTGACCGCCTCCGTCTCCACTGCCATGTCCGACTCCAGCATCTGGGTTACTGTCTGGCCGATGCGCAGCGGGAACAGACGCTGGTAATTCGGCAGCCCGGCCAGGAACAGGATCCGGTCGGTGAGCACCTCGGCATGACGCATCTCGTCGATCGACTCAGCGCGGGTATGCGCCGCGAGCTTCACCCAGCCGGAGTTCTGCTGTATTTTTGCGTGCAGGAAATACTGGTTGATGGCCGTGAGTTCAGCGCTGAGCTGCTCGTTCAGGAACTCGAGGACCCGCCTGTCACCCTGCATCGGCCCACCCTAGCGGGATCAGCGGCCTTGCCGCCGGTCCGATTACCGAACAAATTGCAGCAAGCGTTCCGGTCAGGCCTTCTGCCCGGCCATCGGGCAGCTGCGGCAGTGCTCGCCGATTAGGGCCTTGATGTGATTCTGGCAGCTCCCGCAGCCGGTGCCGGCGCCCGTCACGCTCCCGACCGCCTCGACGGTCGCCGCCCCCATGCCGACCGCAGCGGTCACCTCATCGTCGGTGACGGCGTGACAGATACAAGCAAACACGATCCTCGCCAGTTCTTCTCGTATCCCGCTTACTGAGCTAAGGCTAACCTAATCCGGTACTGGCGAAGAAGGTGAGCACGGACCGGGAACGCTGAGACCGGCTGGGCACGTGGTGCTTCTTCGCCGAACTGCAGCAGTGGCTGCGCCGCCTCCTGCCCAGTTCCGCCGGCCATCAGGGCGCAGGCGGATCGCTTACCACAGATCGCCGCCAGTAAGCACGTACAGGAACGGCACAAGCGGGATAATACCGAGGATCCCCCACGCCAGCTTCCCGCCCGTCCCCAGGTCGGGCCGGTCGGCGGCCAAGTCGATCCACATCAGCACAACGGCGATGGGATGCAGGAAACAGACCAGAATCTCGAGAAGCTTCTTCATCCTCTGAACCTACCCGGACCGGGGCAGGCGGTCCCCGGCCTGCCATCCGGATCGACCCCTCATGGCTCACAGCGGGCGGCCGCAGCACCTGCCGGCCACCAGAGCACAGTCGAGCACGGTCACAGTCAGCACGGGAAGTCGCCTCCATCCCCGCCCCGGGGGAGATCAGCGGTTACTGAGGGGCGAGTGCCTCACGACAGCTTGGCACAGCGGGCCGCCGTGCGCCGCTCGTGATCATTCCTCAGCCCCTGGGCGTGAACGATGTCGAGCAGCTGTTTGCCTGATGCCCGCGGACAACCGTGACGTGCACGACAACCCTGTAACCGGGCGTCGCGCCGCTCACGTAGTAGGCGGCGGTGGCGCGGCCTCCAGAGCCTGCGACGCGGAAGTAGGCACGGTTGACGGTCTTGTAATGAGCCACCGTGAACACCTCGGCGCCGACCGCGGTGCGGACCTTCACATCGGTGGTCGTGTAGTCAGCCGGGTGGCTGTTGCTCACAGATGCCGTACAGGACTTCAATGCCGCCGTTGCAGCCGGGCCCGCCAGCGCAGGTGCGGCCAGGGCAACGGTGATGCCCGCCCCAGCGGCGACGGCGGACATGGTGATCATGCTGGGTTTCATCTGGTCCTCCAGTTGGGTGATGGTAGCTTGACGCTCCGCGCGCCGGAGCGGTTGGCATCCGCGCCGGACGTCCGTGGAAGTGCTCGTTGTGACTCCACGGGTGGCGCGCATTGACCCGCCCCAGCCATCGGCGGGCACTGACCAGGACCGGATTCCCGCTGTCCCGGACATCCATCCCAGGCAGTCTCACAGGGCGCAGCTGGCACGGCGCGGGCGTTGGGCCATGGTGGCGCAGGCGGTGCCGGGTCAACGGCCTGGCGACGGGCTGCGCCTGCCCTGAGGATGGTCAGGACCGCCATTTGATAGAGCAGCCCATGCTGGGCCGGTGCGGCTCGGGCACTGGCCAGGCCAGGGTCAGCTCGATGGCCGCGCGGAGCAGCTCGCCGGTGACCGGCTTGCCGTTGCCGGGTGTGGACTGGTCGAACGCGCCGCGGTAGGCCAGTCGGCGCGCGCTGTCGTAGAGGAAGAAGTCCGGCGTGCAGACGGCGCGGTAGGCCTGGCCGACCTTCTGGTCGGCGTCGACCAGATACGGGAAATTCCAGCCGGCGCGCCGGGCCTGCCCGGCAAGCTCGTGCGGCCGGTCATCGGGGTAAGCATCGGCGTCGTTGGTGCAGATGCCCACGACGGCCAGGTCAGGGTAGTGCGACAGCAGCGTGCCCAGCGCGGTCTCGACGTGGCGGACGTAGGGACAGTGGTTGCACAAGAAGGCAACCAGCAACGCGGGCGCGGCGGTGAAGTCATCGCGGCCTGTCATTGTGCCGCTGGTGTCGGGGAGGGTGAAGCCGGGCGCCTGGGTGCCGAGCGGGACCATCGACGACGAGACAGCCATACCGGAACCTTACCCGCGTCCCGCGCGGCAGCCTCGCTTGCATCCCTGCCGATCACCTCGATCTGCGCGCAGACGGCACCGTCCAGCCCAGTACCGGCGGAGGTGACCTCTACGAGTCCATCCGGTCCGCCGCAGTCAACCAGGCAGTGGAGCAGTTCGCTGCGAGGGTCAGCACTCTCTCCACCGCAACTCATCAGGACTGGCGGCCCGCCCAAGACCCGTGACCGCTTGATGGAACGCGGGACAACCTCACCACCATCCACCTGCACCAATCATCGGAGGCATCCGGCCCGCCCGGGGCCGCGCGCGTCCGCGGTAGAACGGGACCTCAAGCGCCTGCCTACTGGAGCCCGGAACGGACGGACGTGATGCGCTGCGTGTTGAAGCCGAGCCAGTGCATCCGGCCCACGTAGCGCGCGTGCTCAACCTTGAGGCAGCGGTCCATGATCACCGTTACGCCACCGTCCTCGGCGATCCGCGCGCCGTCGGCGTTGATCACGCCGAACTGGCACCAGAGCACGCGGGCGTGGATCGCCACCGCCTCCCGCGCGATCCCCGGCAGTGCCTCCGGCGCGCGGAAGACGTTCACGACGTCCACCGGCACGGGTACGTCCAGCAGGCTCGCGTAGCACGTCTGGCCGAGGATCTCCGTCTCGCGGGGATTCACGGGGATCACGCGGTAGCCGTGCCGCTTGAGGTAGTAGCCAACGAAGTAGCTGGCCCGCAGATCGTTGCCCGACAGGCCCACGATCGCGATCGTCCTGGCGGTGTGGAGCACACGCTGGATCGTCATTGAGTCCTGGTATCGCGCGAGGCCGATCACGCCGTAGCTACCTTCTTCCCGCTGTCGCGGCGACCCGCGCGAAACCCTGCTCCAGATCCCAGATCAGATCCTCGACGGACTCGGTGCCGACCGACAGCCGTACCGTCCCTGGCCTGACGCCGGCCGCCCGCAGTTCGTCGTCACCCAGCTGGCGGTGCGTCGTGCTGGCCGGGTGGATGATCAGGCTCTTCGCATCGCCGACGTTCGCAAGGTGGGACCAGAGCGTCACGCCGCGGATGAGGGTCTGCCCACCGGCCCGGCCACCGGCGCAGTCGAACGAGAACACCGCGCCGGCACCGCGCGGCAGGTATTTTTCCACGACCGGCCGGTAGCTGCTCCCTGCCAGGCCAGGGTAGGTCACATTCGACGCCAGCTCGTGCGACTCGAGGAACGCCGCGACCGCCCGCGCGTTGGCGACGTGACGTTCCATCCGCAGCGACAGCGTCTCGAGCCCCTGCAGGAACAGGAAAGCGTTGAACGGCGCGAGGCTCCCGCCGAGATCGCGCAGCGTTTCGGCCCGGAGCTTCATCAGATAGCCGTACGTCCCGAACGTCTCGTGGAATTGCAGGCCGTGGTAGGCCGGCGACGGATCCGCGACGACGGGAAACCGGCCGTTGGACCAGTTGAACGTGCCCGCCTCGACGACGACGCCGCCGATGCTCGTGCCGTGGCCGCCGATGAATTTGGTCGCCGAGTGGATCACGATGTCGGCGCCCCATTCGATCGGGCGGCACAGGTATGGCGTCGCGAACGTGTTGTCCACGATCAGCGGCAGCTCGCGGGAGTGCGCGATGGCCGCCACAGTCTCGATGTCCAGCACGTTCCCGGCCGGGTTGCCGATCGTCTCGCCGAAGAACGCCTTCGTGTTGGCGCGGACCGCCTTCCGCCACGCAGCCGGATCGTCGGGATCGACCCACGTCAGCTCCACGCTCATCTTGCGCAGCAGGTGCTTGAACTGGTTCACCGTCCCGCCGTAGAGCGCCGAGGACGAGACGACGTGGTCGCCCGGTTGCAGCAGCGTGAAGAGCGCGCCCGCCTGCGCGGCGATCCCGCTGGCGAACGCCACCGCGCCACAGCCGCCCTCGAGGTTCGCCACCCGCTCCTCGAACACCGCGACCGTCGGGTTCATGATGCGCGAGTACGTGTTCCCGTACTCCTGCAGGTTGAAGTACGCCGCCGCGGATTCCGGGTCCTCGAACACGTAGCTGGTCGTCTGGAAGATCGGCACCGCACGTGCGCCCGTGTTCGGATCGGGCCGTTGCCCGGCGTGCAGCTGCCGTGTCTCGAATCCGAATGCGCGGCCCGCCTCGGCAGGCACAGTCTCGGCAGGGGATGGCTGGTCGGTCACGAAGGCTCCTTTCTCCCGCCCGCCACTATTCCGGGCGTCACCCGCCGGCCCCGCCTTCGGCCTGGCTGCGCTTGCTCAAAAACTGGCGGATTATGGGCGTCTGCCGCGCTTCCTCCAGCAGGAAGCAGTCGTGGCCGTACGGCGCCTCGATCACATGGAACTCGGCCGGCTTGCCGAGAGCGCGAAGCGCCTCTGCGAGCTCCCCCGACGCAGACGGCGGGTACAGCCAGTCGGAACTGAACGCGATCAGCAGCGTCCGCGCCGAAACGCCTTCGAGCGCCTGTGCGAGCGATCCGCCGCCGTGCTGCCGCGCGAGATCGAAATACGTCAGCGCGCGCGACGTGTAGAGATAGGTGTTGGCGTCGAAGCGCCTGACGAACGAGTCCGCCTGGTACCGCAGGTAGCTCTCGACCTCGAACTCCGGCTCGGTGATCGTGTAGCGGATGTCGTCGGCGAACTGCAGCCGCCGGCCGAACTTGTCGTTCAGCGCCCGTGCGGACAGGTACGTGACGTGGCCGACCATCCGCGCCACACCCATGCCGGCATCCGGCGTGCGGCCCGTGCCGTAGTAGTGGCCGCCTTGCCAGGCCGGGTCGCGCATGATCGCGGCACGCGCGATCGCGTTCCATGCCACGCCCTGCGGGTGGAGGGCGTGCGTGCTGGCGATCGCCACGACGGCATCGACCTGATCAGGAAACAGGATGGCCCACTCGAACGCCTGCATCCCGCCGAGCGAGCCCCCGGCTACCGCCGCAAGCCGCTCGATACCGAGTGCGTTCAGGAACGCGCGCTCGGTCCGCACCATGTCCGCGACAGTGATCACGGGGAAGTCCGGCCCGTACGGCTTGCCCGTCGCCGGGTCGATCGACGACGGCCCCGTCGTCCCGCGGCAGCCGCCGAGCAGGTTCGTGGCGACAACGAAGAAGCGGTCAGTGTCGAACGCCTTGCCGGGGCCGATCATCCCGTCCCACCAGCCGAGCCCCCTGGGTGCTGCGCCGTCGCGATCGGTGGCCCCGAACCCGTCACGCGTGCTGGATTCGGGCGGCGTCTTCGCAAAGCCCGCCGCATGGGCGTCGCCGCTGAGCGCATGGCACACCAGGATGACGTTGTCGCGGCGGGGCGAGAGGGCACCGTAGGTCTCGTACGCCACGCGAACCGGGTGCAGCTCCCGCCCGCAGTCGAGCCGCACCGGCTGCGGCAGGTCAAGGTACTGTGTTTCGACCGTGCCAACTGAGCCGGCCGCGGGCGTTGAGGCTGGCTCGGCCATGGGGGCTATGTTAGCCCGGCCCATCCAGTGTATTGTCAACCATCTCCATAGGGAACAACAGGCAAGAGAGCAAAAGGGGGTATCGCATCATGACTACAGTCACCAACGGAGTCAACGTACAGGCGCTGCTCGACGCGCGCGAAGTGCTGAAGGGTGCGCCTGAGGCCGCTCAGTTCACCTGGCGCGCGTCCGCCAAGTGGCAGAGCGGCGTCCATAGCACGATCAAGGTCCAGAGCTTCTTCGGCCTCGGGCAGGAGCAGAGCCACAACGAAGAGTGGACATTCGAAGCCGACCACCCCGAGGTTTTCGCAGCGGAGGACAACGGCATCACGCCGATCGAGTATCTCCTCGTCGGCCTGGCGAGCTGCCTGACAGGGGGTATCGCGTCCGTAGCGGAGAACCGCGGCATCCAGCTCCGCTCGGTCGAGTCCACAGTTGAGGGCGGGCACGACATCCGCGGGATCCTCGGCGCCGACAGCGACGTCCGCAACGGCTTCAACGACATCAAGGTGACGTTCAGCATCGACGCGGACGCGTCGAGGCAGGAGATCGAGGCGCTGGTCGCCCAGTCCCAGAAGCGCTCCGCCGTATTCGACGCTCTCACCAATCCAACGAACGTCACTGTCGAAGTCGCCTGACCGGCCGCGCGGCGGCTTGCCCGGCGCGCGCGCTCCGGACAGCACAGAGCGGCCGCGCGGCGGCTTGCCCGGCGCGCGCGCTCCGGACAGCACAGAGGGGCCAAGCCATCGAGCGCACTACCGCGGTTGTCATCGGCGGGGGGCACGCGGGCCTCGCCGCGAGCTACTTCCTCAGCGACCGGTCGATCGACCACGTCGTCCTTGAGCGCGGAGAGGTGGCCGACTCCTGGCGGCGCGAACGCTGGGAGTCCCTGCGGCTGCTCACCCCCAACTGGCAGAGCCGCCTGCCGGGCCTTCGCTATGAAGGCCCGGATCCAGACGGTTACATGACGGTGGCCGAGGTGACCGAGTTCATCGAGCATTTCGCCAAGGCCTCGGGGGCTCCGGTCCGGACTGGCGTGAACGTCACGTCGGTGCGACAGGCCGACGATGGATACCGCGTGACGACAAGCCACGGCGAGATTCACTCCCGCACCGTGGTCATCGCGAGCGGCGCCTGCAATCAGCCAGCGGTGCCGCCGTTCAGCGATGCGGTGCCGGCGTCCGTCGCGCAACTGACGCCGCTGCGCTACCGCGACCCCGCTCAGCTACCCGACGGCGGCGTGCTCGTCGTGGGAGCCTCGGCGACCGGCGTGCAGCTGGCCGCCGAGCTGAGGCGGTCGGGCCGGCCGGTGACTCTCTCGGTGGGGGAGCACGTGCGGTTGCCGCGCACGTACCGCGGGCGCGATGTGCTGTGGTGGATGGACGCGTCGGGCGTCTGGGACCAGCGGTACGACGAGGTGGAGGATCTCACCCGGGCCAGGCGGCTGCCGTCGCCTCAGCTGGTCGGGGCCCCTGAGCGGACGACGCTGGATCTCAACGCGCTCGCCTCGATGGGCGTTGAGCTGGTGGGCCGCTGGGCGACGGCACGTGACGGCAGCGCGCTGTTTTCCGGTGGCCTGCGCAACGTGTTCTCGCTAGCGGACCTCAAGATGGAGCGCCTGCTGGACACGTTCGACGAGTGGGCCAGGACTTCAGGGTATGACGCTGAGGTCGGCCCTGCCGAGCGCCTGGCGGCGACACGCGTGCCCGAGTCGCCGCGGTTGCAGCTTGACCTGCGAAGCGGCGAGATCCGCACGGTCGTGTGGGCGACGGGTTTCCGGCCCGACTACGGATGGCTCGACGTGCCGGTGGTCGACGCGAAGGGCCAGCTGAAACACGAGGGCGGTGTGGTCGACAGCCCGGGACTGTACGCCCTGGGGCTGCCCGTGCTGCGGCGGCGCAAGTCCACGTTCATCTGCGGTATCGAGGACGACGCGCGTGAGGTGATCGATCACCTCGCGCGTTACCTGGCCGTGCGCCGGTGATCCCGCCCCCGGCAGGTGGATCCAGTTCTCGGCGGGATAGCAGATGACGCCGGTTCACCCAGTGGCCGTGGCTGGTGTGATCGTCGATCGTTTCCCGGTCAGGATGGTGTCAACGGCCATTGTCAACGCTCCGGTCAGCTCATGGTGAGGCCGCCGCTGACGCTGACGGTTTGTCCGGTGATGAAGGCAGCCTCCTCCGAAGCGAAGAAGGCGACCGCGTTGGCAAGATCGCCTGGCTGGCCCAGGCGGCGGAAGGGGATGGCTTTGGTCAGCGACTCCCGCAGCTTCGGGTTATCGCCGCCCATCGAGGCGAACAACGCGGTGTCGGTCGGTCCCGGGCACACGCAGTTGGCGTTGACCTTGTAGCGGGCCATCTCGCGAGCGATCGCCTTGGTGAAGGCGATCACGCCGCCCTTGGCCGCCGAGTACACCGCCTCACCGGACGAGCCGACCCGCCCGGCGTCGGAGCCGATGTTCACCACCGATCCGAAGCCCTGCTCGGCCATGATCGGGAGGATGGCTTTCGAAGTGTTCAGGACGCCGTACAGGTTGATCTGGATGACCCGGTCCCAGTCGGCGGGGTCGGAGTCGACAAACGGGACGGCCTTGTCCCAGCCGGCGTTGTTGACCAGCACGTCGATCCGCCCGAACCGGCTCCGCACCTGTTCTGTCACGGTGCGGACGGAGTCCCGTGACGTGACGTCGGCGTGCATCCCGATCGCTGACCCGCCGATCGCCTGAGCGGTGTCCCTGGCAGCGGGTTCGTTTATGTCGGTCACGACAACCGTGGCGCCCTCCAATGCGAGCTTTTCAGCGATGGCCCTGCCGATGCCTTGACCGGCACCGGTAACGATCACGATCTTGTTGTCCAGCCTTCCCACTGCTGCCGCCTTTCGAGGTCGTTACCGGGTCAGGGGGCGTAGCCGCGGCCCAGCAGGCTGCGGGCGATCACCAGCTTGGATATTTGGGCGGTACCATCGCCGATCTCCAGCCCGATCACGTCACGTAGCCGCTGCCCGATCGGGGAGTCGGTTGAGTAGGCCAAGTGCCCGAACGTCAGCAGGCACTGGTGGATGACTTCGGTCGACAGCTTGGGCGCCCAGAACTTGGCCATCGCGGCTTCAACGCTGTGCTCGATGCCCTGGTCCTTCCTCCACAGCGCCTCGTAGCAGATGTGCCTCGCGCCGCGCAGGTAGGTGGCGCATTCCGCCAGCGGAAAGGACACGCCCTGGAACTTGCCGATCGGCTGCCCGAACGCCTCCCGGTCTCGTGCCCACTGCAGCGCCTCCTCCAAGGAGGCCTGTGCCGCACCCAGGCACGCCAGGCCGATGATCGCCCGGGAGTAGTCGAACCCCTGCATGACCGAGACGAAGCCAGCGCCCACCTCGCCGATCAGGTGGTCACGTGACACTGGCAGGCCGCCGAAGTGCAGGGACGCCCGGCCGATACAGCGGCTGCCGAGGTCATCGAAGGCCGTCCGGGAAACGTACCGTTCATCGAGGTCCACGTAGAAGGCGCTCACCCCACGTGCGCCGGCGCCACCGGTACGGGCCAGCACGAGCCCGGTCCGCGCGTCCATGCCCAAGGTAATGGAGGTCTTCTCGCCCTCCAGCCGCCAGCCGTCGCCATCCTCGGCTGCGTCCAGTTCCAGCTCCGCAGCGTCGCTGCCGTGCCCCGGCTCGGTCACGCATAGCGACGGGATCACTTCCCCTGAAGCGATCACCGGCAGCCACAGAGCCTGCTGTCCCCGGGTAGCGTTGCGGACGAGCACATCGCTGATCAGCGCGGTGTTGATGATCAAGTACGTTGCGTTGAAATCGGCGCGCCCCACCTCCTCGGCCGCCATGCCCGCGACAACCGCCGACGCCTCCTGGCCGCCGTACTGCTCCGGGATGCGCAAACCGGTCAGGCCCAGGCCGGCCATCTCGGCGGCGAGGGCGGGCCGCAGCCTCCCCGCCCGGTCATCGGGCTGGTAGTGCTGAGCCAGGACCTTCCCCGCGAAGCGCCGCAGTTGCGTGCGGTACGACTCTTGGTCGTCATTGAAACTGAAGTCCATGGCGGGTTCCCTCGGGCTGTGGCCTGTCGCTCGGGTCAGTGCCAGTTGACGTACCGGCCGAAGTCGGGCCTGCGCTTCCCGGCGGAGGCGGACGCGCCTTCAGGTCCATCTCCTTGGCCGCACCGACGTCGGGCATCCGGCACCAGAACTGGAGCACGCAACCATGAAGTGAATATACGTAACCCCTGACAATGCCGGCTGGGCATGACGCAGATGCCGGATGCGCATGGGCTACTGGTCGGCCGTGCGCGGGCGGTGGGGATCAACGCCGTGACGGCGGCGGCGGCCCAGGCGAAGCTTGACCGAACCTGGCGCATCCGGGCCCGGGCTGTGGGAGACGATGGTCGTCGACCCCACGAATCCGATCGACCAGGGCACTCGCCTTGCCGGGCGTCGGCGCGGTGGCGTTGTATTGAGTGGGTAAAGGACGCCGCGAACCGCCTGGCGGGTTGGGAGCGAGGTTGAGCTACGACGTCGCCGTCGTCGGGGGCGGCCCTGCCGGGTCGGTCGCGGCCGTTCAGGCAGCGCAACAGGGCGCGCGGACGTTGCTGGTGGAGAAGACCGGCATGCTCGGCGGGACCACCACGAGTGCCGGCATCAACGTTCCCGGCCTCTTTCACGCATGGGGCAGACAGGTGATCGCGGGCATCGGCTGGCACCTGGTGAACCGCGCGGTGCAGCTCGCCGGTGACCACCTGCCCGACTTTGCTAGGTACGACCGTCGCGTCGATGTGCTTCAGGTGCGCGTCAACACCGCCATTTACGCCGCGCTGCTTGACGACGCCGTCCTCGGCGCAGGTGCTGCCCTGTCGCTCCACACCATGCTTGCGGCGGTCGACAGGACGGACAGCGAATGGCGCCTGAGGCTGTGCGGCAAAGAGGGACTACGCGAAGAGCGCGCTCGCGTGCTGGTGGACTGCACTGGCGACGCCAACGCCGTGGCGCTGGCGGGATACGAGCCGGAGCGGAATGCGGAACTCGAGCCAGGGACGCTCAACGTCAGGCTCAGCGGATACGACCCTGCGACCTTGGATTACCTGCTTCTCGATCGCGCCTATGAAGACGCGGTGGCCGCGGGCTCGCTGCTGCCAGCCGACCTCGCGGAGCACGCCGACCGGGTGCGCACCTTCCTGCGCCAGCGAGGCGAGAACTCCATGCATGTCACCGGTATCGACGGGAGCACGAGCGCGGGCCGCACGGCGGCAGAGGTCGCCGCGCGCAAGGCACTGATGCGGATCTACTGCTTCCTGCGCAGCCAGCCGGGCTTGACGAACCTGACGATCGACTTCACCGCGGCGGAGTGCGGTATACGCGAGAGCTGCACAATCCGTGGCAAGAAGCGTATTACCGGCTACGACTATGCAAGCGGGCGCTTGTGGGACGATGCGGTCTGTTATAGCTTCTACCCGATCGACATTCACCGGCCGAGCGGCGACGGTGTCGACCTGCGGCCGCTGGCCGAAGGTACGTTCCCGACCATCCCCCGGGGAGCGATGCTCCCCGTCGGCAGTGAATGGCTCCTCGCCGCCGGCCGCTGTATCGCAGGCGACCAGCAGGCGAGCTCGGCCTACCGGGTGCAAGCGTCGTGCATGGCGATGGGCCAGGCGGCGGGCGCGATGGCCGCCCTGTCGGCGCATTCCGGTGTCGAGCTTGAGCAGCTGGCCATCGACGACATCCACAAGGCGCTGCGGGCACACGGCGCGGTAGTGCCCGGTGACATTCGCTAACCCCAGGGCCGCATGAGCTGATGACGGAACTTGCGATCTCTGGTCGCGCTGAGGTTAGGCGGCTATGGACTCGCGGCAGATGTGACAGTCCTCTGCATATCCGATCGGGCCCGCGGAATCATCCCTCTCAGCCCGGACAGGTCCGCCATTGCAGGCGCGGCCTAGCGCGTCCGTTATTGCGCGTCCGCGTTCCACATAGATAGGGATGACATGATCGAGATGTGCCTGGTAATCCGACCGGTGCTTCTCCAGCTTGCGGAACAGGCCATAAAGTCCAGCAGCAGACAGCTCCCGTGCTGGGAGCACCCAGCCATTGAGACTCAGGTCTTGCATGATCCCATGCGTCTTGTGCTCGTACCCGATGGCGATGCAGGGAACGCGGGCCGTCAGGGCGAAGATCACCGAATGGAACCGGGTACCGACCAGGTAGTCCAGGCCGGCGATGAACGAGGCCACGCCACGGTAGTCAGCTTCCGTCTCCAGCAGGATGGGCCTGGTGCGCCCGCGGCACTGTCCGGCGACAAGCCGCGACGCGATGCGGTCGTCGTCCCGCCGATCAGCAGCGGTGGCCTGCGGAAAGATCACCACACGGTGGCCAGGGACCTCGTGGACCAGGTCGACGAATGCCGCGAGTTCCGTTTCATAGCATGCCTGCTGCGCCGCGGGAAGGCAGCGGCGGACCGTGAGCCCGACCAGCACATCGCCGGCGCCGACGCCGTGGGAGGCTCGCCACGCGCGCTTAGCCGCCCGGTCCCGCCCTGGTAGCTCAAGGCTGAAAGCAGAATCTACCGCACGCTGGGCGACGCCATCCGGCAGGCGCAGCTTCTTCAGTTCCGCGAGGCTGATGTCTTCGCGGGCAAGGACCAGCCGCGCCCGGCTGAGCGTCTTCCCGATGATCCACGCCGGCATTCGTGCGCCGAACGGGCCGTAGGACTGCGGCGCGCACACGACCGGCGTGCGGAGCCGCTGCGCCAGCATCAGCGGCAGAAGCTGATAGACGACCCGCGGGCCGAGGCCCGGCTTGGCAGCTCCTTGCAGGTACCCACCCGCGGCCACCAGCGAGACGAGCAGGTCAGCCCGCTCGATCGCGGCTAGCTCCGCTCGTACTTCAGCCGGAAGCCAGGCGGACGGCCATCGGTACCAACGGGCAGGCGCGATGAACCATGACATTCCGATGGCAAGAACAAGGGCCTTGCGGGCGGCACGGATTAACGGCGGGATGCCTTCGTCGTCAGCATACCGGCGCATAGAGCCGAGGTTCTGAACGCCTTCGAAATTTCGGTGAACCCGCGGATCCTCCATACCTGCTATTTCGATCAGGCAGCCTGGGAAAGCTCTTTCCGCCTGCAAAATGATTGCGTGCAGCAGTGCGGCGTCGCCGGCGTTCTGCCGCGCGTAGCCGCCGACGATCAAGACATTGCGCTGAGTAGCCATTTTCTTGTCCGCCATTCTCCCGCAGGTAGCGCACGATCTGGTAAGAACGCAGTGAGCTGCCATCTGGTCTGGTGAGCACCGTTGAGAACGCCTGCCAGGGAGATTCCCTGGGCCGCGGGAACCCTGCCGGGATCCCGCTGTGATCCTCCCGTGTCGCAGGGCGAAGCCTCGCTGGCCTACCCACAGTAAGGCCTACCCACACTAGGCAGGCACCATAGCAGAAACAAGCCTTGTGGCCTGCTAGTTGTATCGCCGGCTCAAGCCCCGGCAAACAAGCAGGACGCCGTGACCCTAGTCACATGCTGGGCGCGGCCGGTCCAGGGCTGCCGGGTCCACCGCAGCCGAGGGGACTCCGGCAAGGCCGACGACACCGGAGCTGCGTCGGCATACTGGGGCAGGCCGGCTGCTTACGGCACCAGCTATGGCGCCCGTTGCGCGGCCAGCGTGCCCGGTGCCTGATCACGGCTCGAAAAAATCGTGATGGGCTTGAACCGTTCGGCCAGTGCAGGTCGTACGAGTCCGGTGCGGGACCTCGTGCCGGTAACCGGTGCTGACGTCCAGGTCGCCGCGGAGGAGGCGGAGCTGGCTGCTCAGATGGCTTTCGCGGAAGATTACCTGTCGATGTATCACGGCCGCCGAGCCATGCTCTATCCGAGATAGCCGAGTATGTCGGGATCTCGCTGTGCAGGACCCGCTGTTCGGTAGGAAGATGGTGCACATGGCGGGCGCATCCGAAGTCACCCGGCTGGTGCGGGACAGCGCAAGCGGCAGTGAGGCGGCGTGGAATGAGCTCGTGCGCCGCTACTCGCCCCTCGTGATGGCCGTCACCCGCCACTACCAGCTAGCCGTCGCAGATGCTCAGGATGTCAGCCAGACAGTCTGGCTGCGGCTCGTCGAGAACCTGGCAAACCTGCGCGAGCCGGAGGCCCTGCCGGGCTGGCTGGCGACCACGGCCCAGCGCGAGTGCCGTCGTCATGTACAGCGCGGGCGGCGGGTGCTGCCCGTGGATCCGCACACCGATGGCGCCATGCAGCAATGCACCACCACCGCCGACCTCGACGCTGACATCCTGCGTGCCGAGCTTCGCCAGGCGCTGCGCGACGGGCTCGGCGAGCTGTCCGTGCGGGATCAGTGGCTCCTGCAGCTGCGGGCGGCCGACCCGCCAAAGTCCTATGACGAGATCAGCCAGCTGCTAGGGATGCCGATCGGGAGCGTGGGCCCGACCATCCGGCGGAGCCTTGACAAGCTACGGGGAACCAGCGCGGTGCGGACATATCTGGCCGCGGCTCCGACCGCCAGCGGGGGGACAGGAGGTGACCAGCGTGAGCTCGCCGAGGTGGAGTGACGACGAATTGCTGCAGGAGCTGCGCACCGCGCTGCAGGAAGCCCCGGTGGATGAAGGCGTTATCCGCGCGGCCCGGGCAGCGTTCTCCTGGCGAACGGTAGATGCCGACATTGAGTTGCTCTGCCTCGAATCCGGTGCCGGGCTGACCGCTGGCGCGCCGGTCCGCGGCGGCGGTCAGGGCGTGCTGTCCTTCCACGGCGAGCGGCTGAGCGTGGAGATCGAGATCGATGAGGCCGGCCTCACCGGGCTGCTGACGCCACCGCAGCCCGCCCAGGTGACGTTGGTGACCGCCGATGGCGCGCGGGCGGCGACGCGGGCGGACGAGGCGGGCTGCTTCATGTTCCCGCCGCCCGGGCACGGGCCGTTGCGCATCGAGTGCAGCCTCGATGCCGACCGGTTCATCACCGAGTGGGTAACCGTCTAGGCTGGCCCGGCCCGGATGACGTCACCTGCAGCAGCAGTGGCCTGAGCGCTGGTGGCAGTGTTCGGGCCGGCCGCGGGCGTGCCGGTCATCGCAAGCCTGCCCCGGGAAGATCACCGGTCCCACGCCGCGGATGGCCTGGGCCCGGGCCCGGGCCAGCAATGCCTCCGCGGCCTGGCGGCCGTTCTCGCCGGTCTCCGACATGCGGGCTGCGATCAGCCCGGCGACCAGCGGCGTCGAGAAGGAGGTCCCGCTCCAGCGCGCCATGCCGTCGAAGTTCCGCCACTCGCCAGCGTGCGGTGGCTCGGTGCACAGGTACGGCCCGGTCGCGAAGGCATTGACCAGTCCCTCACCCGGCGCGAAGACGTCCACCCACGGCCCATAGTTGCTGAAGTGAGCCCTGCTACGCCAGTTAGCGCCGAGCGCGCCCACGCCCACCGCCCAGGGGAAGGCCGCCGGCCAGAACGGGCGCCGCGACGAGTCGTTCCCCGCAGCTGCCACCAGTACGACGCCGGGGTAGTTCCGCAGTTGCTCTCCCACAACTTCGAAACCCAGCGGAGCAATGTCTCTGCGAGTGTTCGTGCCAAAGTCCAGCGAGATGACCTCCGCGCCGGACCGCAGCGCTGCGGATACCTGCTGGACCAGGTCAGACTCGTAGCCCCCAGCTACTTTCGTAAACGTTCTGCCCACCCACACGTCGGCCCCCGGCGCCATGGTCCGCACGACGCCGGCCACGAAGGTCCCGTGGCCCGCATAGGGAAGGATGCGAGGCGGGATGCCGCCGATCGGATCCTCCTGCTCGCCAGTGACGCCGGCCAGCCAGGTGTGCCGCGTTGCTGCGTCCGGCAGCCAGCCGCTATCCAGAACGGCCACGCGGACGCCGTCGCCGTTGCATGGCTCTGTGGATACGCCCGGGTCCGGTGCCGGGCCGGCCGGAACCTCCTCCGGCTCCGTGGCCGGACAGGTGCTGGTAATGCAGAGGTAGAAGATGTGGTCGGGGGTGGCCACCCCCTCCCCGAGCGCCCGGTCCACGGCTGCGCAGATGTCCCCGTGATCCCGGCTTTCGTCATCGGTGAACTCGAGACGAGTCAGGCCGCGCACGTTCTTGTCGTGTTCCACCGGCGCGCTGGGCACGATAGCCCGGACGCGATCGACGTCGGCGTCACGAACGAGAAGGGTTCGTTCGCGATAAAGGTAGTCAACGTCATCATGCTCGGCCCAATCAGGCGGCCAGGCTGCCGCGCCTTCCGGGCGCTCCTCAACATCGGGTATGCCGGACAAGTTCAGCCTGATTTGGGCGTCGAGACGGCTTCGCGGCTCGTCGTGATCCTCGCCATTAATCGGCATGACCGGGCCTCATCTCTTCTTTGATCGGCTTCGGGAACTGTTTAGCATCATTTGCATGACATCGGGAGATCTTGACAGGGAGAACCTGCCGTTCGACCCGGCCAAGCTCCTGCCGCTCGCGCTGTCCAGGCCCAAGGACGCCGTGCGCGCGGCGCGTACCGTGCTGGCTGGCCAGCCCAGCTCCTATGACGCCTCGCTGGCGCACCACGCGATGGGGATCGTGCTCCGCGACCACGGGGACCTTCCAGGAGCGATCCTCGAGCTGAGGCGAGGGGCGAGACTGGCCCGCGCGTCAGGCCGGCCCGATCGTGAGGTCGACGTGCAGGCAACCCTCGGGGTCGCACTCGCGTGGACGGGCCGCAGCCAGCAAGGGCTGGCCGTGCTCGACCAGGCGGTGCAGGCCTCGCAGGGCGGCCCGGCCGGGCGCGTGCTCATGCGGCGCGCCTCCGTCCTCAGGGACCTGGGCCGTTTCCACGAGGCACACGGGGACCTGAGCCGCGCTCTTCCCTACCTCCGCCGGGCGGGCGACACGGTGTGGGAGGCACGGTCACTGACTCATCGAGGCGAGGTCTATCTGGGGCTCGGCCTCCCGGGGCGGGCGGGCGCGGATTTCGCCCGGGCCGAGGAGCTGTTCGCAACCAGCGGGCAGGAGCTCGAATACGCCAAGGCCCGGCATAACCGCGGACTGGCTGCGCTGAGCCGCGGCGACCTGCCCGAGGCGCTCAGCTACCTCGACGAAGCAGGGAGCCGTTACGACACGCTCGGCGAGAGCTATCCCGAGCTGGCCATCGACCGCTGCTCGGCGCTGCTGGCCGCCGGGCTGGCCGCAGATGCGGCAGAAGAGACCGACACCGCACTCGGCCGGCTACCTGCGGGCGGGGGGATCGCGTACAAGAGGGCCGAGCTGCTCTTCGCGGCCGCCACCGCCGCCCTGGCCGCGGGCAACCCGGCGCACGCAAGGGAGCGGGCAGGGCAGGCGCGCCGGCTGTTCCGGGCACAGCGGCGGGCTGTCTGGGAGGCGCGCGCCGACTTTATCCTCGCCGAGGCCAGGTACGCAGCCGGTGGGCGGTCAGCCAGCCTGTTCAACGACGTCGAACGGGTCACCGCGCGTCTCGAGGCGTGCCGGGCCGGCGAGGCCATGCGGGCGCACCTGCTCAGCCGGCCGCCTCGCCCTGAACCGGGGGCGCGCGACCGAGGCAGACCAGCACCTCGAGCGCGCCGGGAGGTCACGCCGCCGCAGGCCGCCGCTGACCCGCAGCGTGGCCTGGCTGGCCCGGGCGCTGCAGGCCGACGCCCGCGGCGACACCCGATCCACCCTCGCTGCCTGCGCTCGCGGGCTCGACGCCCTCGACGAGCACCAGATGACGCTCGGGGCTACCGAGCTGCGCGCGTACGGCACCGCGCACGGCGCCGAGCTGGCCTTGCTCGCCCAGCGCGATGCGCTCCGGCGCGGTGACGCGCACCGGCTGCTCTTCTGGAGCGAGCGATGGCGAGCGACTGCGCAGGCCGCCCGGAACACGCCGCTCCGGCACGACCGGGAGCTTGCGGCCGAGCTATCCGCGCTACGCACCGTGACCAGGCTCCTCGAGAAGAATGAGATGGCCGCGCATGGCCGGATCGCACTCGAGCGTGAGCGGCGGCGACTCGAGAGGGCGGTGCAGGCCCGCACCCGGCGGTCGCCGGCCAGCCGCGTGCAGGAGGCAGGGCACTTCGACCTCGATGCGCTCTTCGACGAGCTCGGCGAGCACCGGCTCATCGAGCTCGTCGAGGTCGACGGCCTGCTTCAGGTGATCATCGTCGCGAATCGCCGGGTGCGGTTGCATACGGTCGGGAGCGTTCCCGAGCGCGAGCGCGAGGTCCAGCTGAGCCGCTTCGTGCTGCGCCGCCTCGCGTACGGTCCGTCGCGACCAGGCGACGAGCTGGTGCTGGCCCACCGAGGCGCTGCACTGGAGTCCTCGCTGCTCGGATCCGCTGCGGCAGAGCTCGGGGACAGCCCGGTCGTGGTGGTACCACCGGGCCGGCTCCGGGCTGTGCCGTGGACGCTGATGCCGTCGTTGCGCGATCGCATCGTGACGGTGGCGCCGTCCGTTTCGACCTGGATGCGTGCTCGCCGGAAGACGCCCCCGGCCCACCGGCGCACCGCGCTCGTCGTCGGGCCCGGGCTGGCCACCGGGGGCGCGGAGGTCATGCAGTTGCGCGCTCGCTACCCCGAAGCCGTGCTGCTCGGTCAGGGCAGCGCAACGGCCGAGCAGGTGCTCGGCGCCCTGGACGGCGCGTGGCTGGGGCACATCGCGGCGCACGGCACCTTCCGGGCTGACAACCCCCTGTTCTCGTCCGTGCAGCTCGACGACGGCCCGCTCACCGTGCACGACTTCGAGCGCCTGGGCCGGGCGCCATACTGGCTCGTCCTGTCCAGCTGCGACTCGGGGGTAGCCGCGGCCGTGGGCGCCGATGAGCTGCTGGGCCTGGTGAGCAGCCTGGTCCCGCTCGGCGCGGTCGGAATCGTGGCTAGTGTGGTGCCCGTCAATGATCCGGCTGCTGTCCCCCTCATGCTGGCTCTCCACGATTATCTTCAACAAGGCGCGACGCTCCCCAGCGCGCTGCTATCCGCGCGCAAGGCGACTAGCGGCGATCCGCTGGCTGAAGCGACCGCGTACTCCTTTCTTGCGCTGGGCGCCTGACATTCGTCCATGGAGCCAGGCCGGTGCCCGGGGGAGGGCGCCGCCTGCATTGATGCGGACCGGTGCAGGTGTCATCTTGCTTTAGCCCGGAGATCACAGCCGTGGCGGCCGTGGTCAGGGCGCGTATTTCAGTACCAGGCCGCCGACCTGCGGGAGCGCGGCCTCAACGTGCTTAACTGCCCTGCCGCGGACGGTGCCGTACGCCTTGATGACTGTGGGCCGACTGGAGGCCGCCGCGCGGGCATCGGTCACCGAGAGCAGTGCCTGCGACACCTCCTCGCCGCGTTTGGCCAGGTAGTCGCCGAACTCGGAGCCGCCGGAGGTGTTGAAGTCCGCCCAGTACGGCTCAAGCTTGTCCACCATCGGCGGAAGCAGGGACTCCACCATGAAGCGGATGTGGCCGGGCGCGAAGGTGTTCACCGTCTTGTAGGCGAGCTTGACTGCGGTCCCGGAGATCCCTGACTTCTCCGCGACCTCCTGCTCGATCAGCGTGTAGCAGTCGGCGATCACCTTTGGCCGGGTATCCGGCGTGAGCAGGATCTCCTGAAGTGTGGCTGCCATCGGTAGGTTCTTCTCCTTATCGCTGGGCGTTGTCCATCTGATCCCGCACGCATGACGGAATGCGCTGTCCGTCACTAGACGGCGGTCCCGCAGCCATGGTTTACCGTTCGCGGCGTGACCAGGCGGCGGCCGCGTCTGATCCGCCAGGCAGATCCCCGGGCCTGCGTCCTATTTGTACTTGTTTGTACCTGCGGTCATCGGCGCGGGCAAGCCCGGGCCGCCACGGTCGGCCCGGGCAGATACGAGCCTGGCGAGGTAAAAAGTGCCCGTACAGTGAGCTGCGTGACCGAAATCTGGCAAGTTGAACCCTCTGGACCTCTACGCGGTGATATCCGCGTTCGCGGATCGAAGAACGCGGTGTCCAAGCACATGGTCGCTGCGATGCTGAGCGATGCGCCGAGCACGATCGGGAACGTCCCGGAAATCGGCGAGGTCGACATCACCGCTGCGATGCTGGAGTCCATCGGTTATCACGTCGGCCGTTCCGATGACGAGATCACGATCGTGGCGGGGCACGCGGTAGAGCCATCTGTCCCAGAGGCGTTCACCGGCCTGAACCGGATTCCCATCCTGATGCTGGGGCCGTTGCTGCACCGGGCCGGTGAGGCGTTCGTGCCGCTGGTGGGAGGCGATCCGATCGGGCGGCGGCCCGTCGACTTTCACGTGGCGGCGCTGCGGGCCCTCGGCGCTGAGGTGGAGGTCGGCCCGAACGGGATTACGGCGCGTGCAACCAAGCTGTATGGCGCGCGCATCGATCTGCCGTACCCAAGCGTGGGCGCGACAGAGACCGCGCTGCTCTCCGCCGTGCTTGCGGAGGGAAAGACCGTCGTGCGCGGTGCCGCAACCGAACCGGAGGTGGTAGAACTCGCGCTATTCCTGCAGCGGATGGGCGCGCACGTTGAGCTCAGCCCCGACCGGCGGATCATCATCGAGGGAGTACCACGGCTGCGCGGCGCCACGACGCGGCTGGCCGGCGACCGGCTCGAGGCGTTCTCCTATCTGGTGGCCGGGCTGATCACCGGAGGCGAGGTCCGCGTGCACGGCTGCCCGCAGGACCGGCTGGTCACCGCGATCACGACCCTGGCCCGGATGGGCGCCCGGTTCGACATCACCGACGAATGGATCACGGCGTCGGCGCCGGGGGGCTTGCGGCCGGCCGCGGTGCATACCGACACCCACCCTGGGTTCATGACCGACTGGCAGCAGCCGCTGATGGTGCTGTTCACCCAGGCCGACGGAATGTCAGTGCTGCACGAGACCGTATTTGAAAACCGGCTCGTGTACGTCCCGGCGCTGCAGAAGATGGGCTGCGAGATAGAGGTGTTCGCGGCGTGCCTGGGCGGGCCCGCGTGCCGCTTCCACGACACCAACGCCTTGCATTCCGCTGTGATCAGGGGCGGGTCCAAACTGCGCGGCGCAGATGTCACGCTGCCCGACGTGCGGGCCGGCTTCTCCGCCGTGCTGGCCGCCGCCGTCGCCGATCAGCCCTCCTCGTTGCGCGGCATCCACCACATCGAACGCGGCTACCACCGGCCATTCGAGCAGTTCACTTCCCTCGGCCTCGTCCTGCGCCGCGGATGACCGGACGACTTCGATCGCTGCGCCGCCGCCTTCATTACCTCTGGCTCAGGATCGGGTAGTCGTCAGATCCGTCGTTGCGGTGCGGCCGCTGGGGCGTGGCTCTCGGCGATCGCCCGCAGCTTTCCCCAGCGTTCACAGAAGATCTCCGCCGGCATCAGCGCCAGGTCTTCGGCGATGACCGGTGCGAAATCCATCTGGCCGAGCACGTCACGCTCCAGGTCGACGCCCGGGGCGATCTCGGTCAGGGTCATGCGCCCGTCGCGGAGCTCGAACACGGCCCGCTCGGTGACATAGAGCACGCGCTGCCCCGAGCTAGCCGCGTAGGGGCCGCTGAAGCTGATCTCCTCGACATGTTCGAGGAACTTCCTGGACTTGCCTTCCTGGACTACGCGCAGCTCCCCGTCACCGGTAGCTACCTTCAGGCCGCCGGCGGTGAACGACCCGCAGTAGACGACCGCCTTGGTGCCGTTGGAGACGTTGACGAAACCGCCGATGCCGACGGCCCTGCCGCTGAACCGGCTCACGTTCACGTTGCCCTCCTTGTCGACCTGGGCGAGGCCGAGAAAGGCGAGGTCGATGCCGCGGCCGTCGTACCAGTCGAACATCGCCTGGTGATCGATGAACGCTTCGGCATTGGAGGAGGTCCCGAAATTGAGGCCAGATCCTGGCTCGCCGCCGATCGCGCCGACCTCGGTGGTCAGCGTGAGCAAATCGGCCACGTCCTCCTGGGCAGCGACGCTGCCGATCCCGTCAGGGACTCCGTAGCCGAGGTTGACCACGGCGCCCGGGATCAGTTCCATGGCCGCCCGCCTGCACACGATCAGGCGTTCGCCCATCGGAAGAGGCGGGATGTCGGCCAATGGGACCTTGATGTCACCGGACAGGGCCGGGCTGTACTGCTCACCGGCGGCTTGCGGATGGTGCTCGGGCGCGGCAACCACCACGTAGTGGACGAGGGGAGCCGGGACGCGGACGTGCTTGGGGTGCAAGGTGCCCGCCAGCGCGAGATATTTCACCTGGGCGATGACCACCCCGCCGCTGTTCGTGGCGGCCTGGGCGAGCGGAAGCTGCTCGAGCAGCAGGGCCTCCTCGTCCATCGCGATGTTGCCCCGCTCGTCGGCGGTCGTGCCCCGGATCAGCGCGACGTCGATCGGGAACGACTTGTAGAGGAGGTATTCCCGGCCGCCGAGTTCGATGAGCTCGACGTAGTCGGCGGTGGTGGCCGTGTTCATTTTGGCTCCCCCGAGACGGGGGTCGAGGAAGGTCCCGAGGCCGACGGTCGTGATGATGCCGGGGCGGTGGGCTGCTATCTCGCGGAAGAGCTGGACCACAACGCCCTGCGGGATGCAATAGGCCTGGCACCGGTCCTGCTCGATCAGGTGCGCCATGTTGGGCGCCACGCCCGTGTGGGCGCCGATCCATTTCGCGACGAGTCCTTCGTGGCCGAAGTGGTGGATCCCGGCGAAGTCATCGGGTGCGACGGGCGGGATGGCATTGCCGATTCCGGCTGCGTGCACCAACGTCAGGTCTCGGGGATGGCCCTTCACGAGGAACGACTGCTCAACGGCGATCGCCACCTCCTCGGCGAAGCCGGACAGCCCTATCCCGCTCACCGCAACCGTTGCCCCGTCCGGGATGAGCGCGGGGACCTGGTCTGCCCGGATGACCTCTGTCATAGCCATTGCGGCCACCTCTCAGTTGCGTGCACTAGCACAAGCACGTTGCGCATCCCGCGGAGGAATCCCGCAGGCCCGGCCTCCCCGGCCGCTCCTGACCACCCGGGCTAGAGCCGGTGATCCGGGCCGGATGCCGTCACGTGTTCAACATCTCCCACGACGCCGGCCCGCTGTAGGGCTGAAGGTCACTTCCGGGTGGCGCGCCTCATCGAGGGCCCGGCGTCGGAGCGCTGCCAGCGCCGCCCTGGCCTGGGTCCAGGCTGATGTCCCGGCCCGGGCGGAGCTAGCGGCGGGAGCGCGGGCCAGCGATTCGGGCCCGCCTGCAGGCAACGATGCGGCCTGAAAGGCCCCGGACGACCGCGGGTACCACGGCACTGTGCGGGACAGCCTGGCCTGCAGCGAGCCGGCCGCAGCCGCGCAGCAGCCTGGTCAACGGCCGTGCTGACACGATGCTGGACGGGCTCGCGGTGACAGGCCGGGCGGCGGGCGGGCCAGCAGGGCGGGCAGCCGCGGCGAGTTCGACGGTGACGTCCAGGACGCCGCGCTCAGGCAGGCCCGACGACACGCGCCCGACGCCGGCGAGCAGCGCCAGAGATCTACGGTTGCCGGCTTCGACTGCGGTGCGCAGCCGCGTGACCGCCGCCGGGCGTCGCTCCAGCAACGCCGAGACGAGCGCTGCGCCGACGCCTCGTCCTTGCCAGTCGTCGGCGACGGTGACGGCGGTGTCGGCGGTGGCCGGATCATCGGGGTACTGCAGGAGATGGGCAACCCCGACCGGTCCCTCCTCGCCCTCTGGCGGTAGCACGATCAGCACGAGCGCAACGTGCGCCACCCCGTCTACGCTGTCGACAAGCCGCCGGATCATCGGGTCATCAAGCTCACCGAGCGCCCCGAGGAACCGGTGCTGGCGCGATTCCCTCGACAGGCGGCGGAACCCGTCGCGGAGCATCTCGGCATCGGTAGGCAGCAGCGGCCAGATCAGCGCAGGCGTGCCGTCCTGCAGGAGAAACTCCCCTGGCAGCGCCGGGCCGCCCGGCTGAGCCGCAGGCACACCGCGCGGTGCCGTGGCGCACTCCGTCGGCTTCACCGAATAACGTCCTTCCTCGCGTTTCCCGTTCTCCGAGATCAACCATTATTTCATCTTGCTACCTGTGGATTTCTGGAACGTCACATTCTTGTAAACACGGCTCGCTTTCTTCTTACGCGGCATCAGCGCGGAATCTGGACGAGTTCTCGTTATATACCGTAAACGTTCACCTCCAGGCAACCGTTGTCACGGCACCCTCGGATGGGCATCCAGGGGCGTCGTGCACGGCCAGCGGCTGCGCGCGGGCTACGAGGTGCGGCGGGCGAAGGCGGGATCCATGGTCTCTATGCGTATCCGCGCCGACTCCGCCTCCGGCACGCCGAGCCGTTCAAAGATGTCCAGCGCCTGCCTGAAGACGATCCGCGCTGCAGCGGGCCGCTGTGTGCTGAGCGTTGTTTCCGCGATTCCTTCGAGGATTTTGGCCTCCTCGTATGGGTCGCCGATCTCCCTGGCCAGACGGAGAGCAGTGTGGTAATGATCAAACGCATCGCCGTGCCGGCCGGATCCGCGACGCACATCGGCTATCCCGCGAAGTGCGATCACCTGCTGGGACAGGGTCCCGATCTCCTCGGCGATCAATCTCGCCTTCTGGTGATGAATCAGCGCCTCGTCGTAGCACTCCGTACTCTGGTAAATGGCGCCGATGTCATTGAGCACGTCGGCCTCATCCGGGAGATCGCCGATGTCACGGTAGATGGCGAGTGCTCGCCGGCAATTGGCAAGCCCATCCTCGTAGCTGCCCTTGTAATGATGGACGCTTCCTATGTTGTGATAGAGAATCGCCTGATTCTGCGCTCCGCCTATCTCACTGAATATTTCCAGTGACTGCTGGTAGAATTCGAGGGCGTCTCTGTGGTAGCCGCAATACAGCAGCATCCTGCCTAGATTGCTGAGGGTCTTGGCCTCGCCGCGCCGGTCGCCAGCTTCTTGGTAGAGCGAAAGCGCGTCACGCAGGTCACCCATTGCGTCAGGGTAGCGCCCAAGATGCCAGCATGCGATCCCGGAGTGGCTCAACGTATTGGCGACGCCGTGCTGGTCCGCGGCATCGCGGTACAGAATCCTTGCCTCGTGGAAATAGGCGAGGGCCTCACGGGACCGGGCCGCACGCTGATGTGCTATTCCTATCTGGTCGAGGGCTCCGGCCTCGCCGCGCTGGTCGGCCAGCGACCGGTAGATCGCCGCGGCGTCCTCAGCCAGGGGGAGCGTCGCCTCGTGGCGGCCGGTCTGCCGGCTCACCACGCTGAGTTCCAGGGACGCCTGCGCGATCCTGGCAGGATCAGCGAGATCACGGCAGGCCTGCAGGGCCAGTGTGTGTGCCGCGATTGCCTCGTCCCAGTACGCCCTGATCTCCACGAAGCCCGCAAGCACGTGGGTAAGATCGGCGCATTTCCGCTTCCATTCGCGCCTGCCCGCGTGTTGCGCGGCCTGCAGGATGTTGCGCCACTCCGATTCCAGCCAGCCTGCCGCGTCCTCCTGCGTTCCTAATGCCGGGCTCGCGGTCGGCGGCTGGGTGACCGACACGGGCGTCCGGCGCCGGAACGGATGAAGCACCCGGTCGGCCTTATCGGCTGTGTGCAGGTAGTAGTCAAGGAGCCTGCCGACTGCCTGGCGCTGCTCAGGCTCGGGGTCATCACGCGCGGCCGCTACGGCCGCGTATCCGCGGATCAGGTCGTGGAAACGGAACTGATCTGCCGGGGCTGGTGCCAGCAGATGATGATCGAGCAAAGCGGCGATGGCTTTTTCGGCTTCGGCCAGGGTGCCGCCGCCCAGGGCTGCCGCAGCCTGCAGGCTGACCTGAGCGCAAGGGCTCACGCCCAGCCGCCGGAAGAACCGCTGGTGGTCGGGTTCCAGCGCATGGTAGGACAGGTCGAACGCCGACATCACTTCCGGGCTCGCCGCCCCGGTGGCGCCGAGGCGAGCGGGTGCCTGCGACAGTTCCTCGACCAGGCTGGCGAGCCTGGGCGGATCGTCTCTCGCGAGCCGGCCGGCGGTGAGCTGGATCGCGAGCGGCAAGCGCCCGCACAGGCGCACGGCGGTGGCGACATCATCCTGGTCGTGGGCCCCGCCTTGCCCCGCGATCCGCCCGAACAGCGTGATCGCGTCGGCCATGGACAGCACGCCGAGGGTCAGCGTGCCGGCGCCCGCAAGGTCGGGAAGCTTGCGCCGGGTGGTGATCAGCATCAGCGACCGGCCCGCCACCGGCAGGAGCGGGCGGATCTGGTCATGCCTGGCAGCGTCGTCAAGAATCACGACGGCACGACGGCGGCTCAGCTGAGCCCGCCACAGCGCGGCGCGCTCGCCGATGGTGTCTGGTATCTGCGTAGCCGGCACGGCCAGCATCCGGAGCAGGCGGTGCAGCGCTTCCGCCGCGTCGAGTGCAGGCTGCCCTGGGTCGTGGGTATGAAAGTTGAGGTAGAACATCCCGTCCGGGTACTGCCCGCAGACACTGCGGGCAGCGTGGACAGCCAGCGCGGTCTTTCCCACGCCGGGCATGCCCTCGATCACGGTGACCCGGGGCGTGTCGCCTTGCTCGCCAGTGAGCAGCCCGAGTTCCTCGCTCCGGCCCACGAACTCCGCAGTCTCGGGCGGAAGCGTGTCTGGCCGCGGCACCCGGCCGAGACGTCGGTCGGCGGGCCGCACGGCGAGCAGGGGGTCACGGCGCAGGATGCGCTGATGAAGGTCGGACAGCATGGGCCCAGGTTCGGTGCCCTGCTCATCGATAAGGCGGCTGCGGGTCTCCCGGTAGAGGCCGAGCGCGTCACCCGGCCTGCCGCTCCAGTAAAGAGCCGCCATCTGGTGGACGATGAAGGTCTCATCCAGCGGGTACTGAGCCAGCAGGTGGCGAAGCTCACCAACCAAGTCGGCATGCCGACCAAGCTCCAGCTCACACTCGATGCGCTCGAGGATCGCCGCCCGGCGCTCCTCTTCGAGGCTGTCACGCATCCGCGCCACCCAGTCACCGCGGACCCCTGCCAGCGCCTGGCCGCGCCAGAGCCCGTCCGCCTCGCGCAGCAGGATGGCCGCGTGATCGTAGTCGCCGCTTGCGGCCAGTGCATCCGCTTGCCGGCGCAACCGGCGGAACTGATGCAAGTCGACCGCCTCAGGATCGACGTCGAGCACGTAGCCTCTGGCGCGTCCCGCCAGCCGGACGCTATCGCCGAGGGCCTGCCTGAGCAATGCTCGAAGCCGGGCGATGTAGGCCGAGAGGCTCTCCCGGGCCTTTGGCGGGGGCCGCGTATCCCACAGCCGGTCAATGAGAGCCTCAGCCGGCACTATCGTGCTTGGCGTCAACAGCAGGACGGCCAGGACACATCGCGCCCTGGCTGGCCCAAGATCACGTTGGCTCCCGGCAGACCAAAGCTCAATCGGCCCCAGCACCCGAAATTCCATGACCGCCTTGCATCCTTGACCACCTGCGGGCGAGCTCGCAGCCGGTACCCGAACGAGAGGTACGGAAGCATTCCGCTGCCTTAATACCCGTTGCAGGCATTTCTCACTCGAAATCTTGAGAGAACTAGCAGAAACAGGAAATGATCACGCCCTGTCGGCTCGCGGCGCAATTTGCATGCAAAGTTTCATGATGCCTCCCGCTCGGCGGCCGGTAATGCCTTATAGGAGAGCATATTCGGATGGCCGCCGGGACCAACGAGGCGTGGTAATGGTGAGTGATGGTCGGCCGTATGCGGCTGGAGTGGCGCGACATGACGGGCGGGATGCCCGCTGTTACAGCGACATGGGAGAGGCTCCGGTGGCGCAAGTGGATTGCCTGGCCTTTGCTCCGCGCTCCGGCGACCCCGGAGCGGGTCACCTCGCGGCGTTGCCTGGAAGCGGCGACGATCGGCGCGATGCACGGCAGCTGCCCGGCTGCGTCAGCGCGATGACGCGCAGCGCCATGCCTGGCCTTGGACAGGTAGCGCGGGAACGAGACCGCCTGCTGGACGCAACAGGGGGTAACCCAGCACCGCGGCACGTCGTCGCCCAAATTGATCCGAATGCCACATCCCGAGCTGGATCCTGGTGTAGTTTCTGACTCTCGTAGGGTCAGATGGCTAGACGTGACCAATGAGGGACACCTTTCTCGATGAAGACTTATAGGTCGTTATGGCATGTCATCATGCGGACCGTCGGATCGGTGAGCAGCGCTCGCCGTGAATCCTCGAGGGGGACGGCCCGCTCCCGGGGGACGCGCGGAATTCTCGTTCTGGCAGTCGTGTTGGGCGGCCTCGGCGCCGCGGCACTGGCATCGCAGGCGCACGGCGGCGCTGGCCCCATGCACGCGAGCGCGCATCAGCCAGCGGATAGCCGCGCTCTGCCTGCGGGCACTGACATCATAAGTTCCGCCGTTATCGGCCGTGGGCTGCCCTGGATGTGGTAGCCCGGTTCTCGTCGCGCCACCATTGTCCGTGAGGCATGCTCCCGTTCCTGCCGCACAAGGGGCCGGCCTATCCGGGTGTTGCCGTAACGGCGGCGCCTGCGGCAACTGAATCCGGGCCTGGCGGTAAGGCCAGGCCCGCGCCCGGTCAGGTGCAGGTCTGACGTAGGAGACCACGATCGAGTCCCCGTCAGCCTCGAACGAGGCCGGACCAGGGCCTCCCGGCCTGTAGAACATGGCCGGACCAGGGCCTCCCGGCATGTATCAGCGGCAGGCTGGCATGCTCTAAGCATGTGTGCCGGCCGGCAACCGGTGCCGGGCGGACGGCCAGCCCCCCAGGCCGGCTGGCTTGACCTGAGTTGTGCTCAAAGAACTAAAGAATTACCTGCTATAACCAGGAAGCTAGACATTGGCTCACCCGGAAGGCCGGCAGGCTCCGGGAAGGGCAGGCAGGCGGGCAGGGGGTCACGGATGTTCTCGGAAGAAGAGGAAGAGCTGTTCTCCGCTGAGCGGAGCGAGATCTGGCACGACGAGCGGCATGAGGATCTGTGCGAGGGACGCTGGCACGATGACGACGACGATGATGACGACGACGGTCGGCGGCCTCCCAGCGTGCTGCACGGTCCGGGGTATCTGTACCGGCCGCGGCAGGTGCTACTCGAAGCCGACAGCAGTATGGCAGCCGAGCGAGTGCAGCAAGAACTTCTGCAGCGCGGCGGCGTGCCCGACAACGAGCTTGATCGCAGCTTCGCCGCGGCCGGCCTGCCGGTTCGGGCCTTTCTCATGCCCAGCGACGTGTACATCCCGGCCCTTGTCGACGAGCTGCGGCGAAGCACGGACGGGCAGCCGCCCGCCAACTTCGGGCCCAATCACGTGTTCTCCGGTGAGCCTACCTATCACGGCGGCCCGTCCGGCGAGCCCCGCAACGCGAAGGCCTTCTCCGAGACCCCCTACTCCAAGCCTGACGAAGACCCGCCCGCCATCGCGGTCCTCGACACCGGTTACGATCCGGCGGTGCACCAGCTGCACCAGGGCCTGGCCTGGCGGCTCGTTTATACCCCTGCTGACCAGGAGACCGCCGTCCTGCCCAGCGGTTACCTCGCGCCCGAGGGCGGCCATGGCACCTTTGTCGATGGCATCATCATGCGGCTGGCACCACAGGTGCGCATCCGCCAGGTCAAGGTGCTCAACCCGGCTGGCGTCGGAGACGATCACACCGTGACCGTCGGCCTTGCCCAGGCCGGCGCGCCCGTAGTCAACCTTTCGCTCGGTGGTTACACCCATGACGACATGCCCCCGGTGGCACTGTCGACCGCTCTCGCCCGGAATCCAGACATTGTGGTCGTGGCCGCGGCAGGTAACAACGATCAGTCACGGCCGTTCTGGCCTGCTGCCTTCGAACAGGTGGTGGCGGTAGGCGCACTGGATACCCGCGACGGGCCGCCGCGCAGGGCTGGATTCAGCAACTATGGATCATGGGTCGATGTCTACACACCGGGCGTGCGTATCAGGAGCACATACCTGCAGGCCCGCTGGAAACTGCGGAGGGACCGGACGGCACGGCACATTGACGGCTACGCCTACTGGAGCGGGACATCCTTTGCCGCACCGCAGGTTGCCGCTCTGATCACGACGCTGATTCCCGCGGCGGGATCGGCCCGCGCCGCCGCCAGCGCTGTCCTCGCGTCAGCGACGCAGCAGCCTGGGCTGGGCCCGGTTCTGGTACCTAATCCCGGGGTCGTCGGGTAGCCGCCGCCGGGCCGCCGCGGCCGGGCCGCGCTACCCGCCGTAGCCAAGGCAGACCAGCGCTGCGGCCGCCACCTGCGCCAGTGGTCCGTCCTGGCAGGCGCGGGAGGCCACCACGGACAGGGCCTCGGCGGGACTGCTGCCGTGGCTGAGGAGCTGATGCCAGGAGTGCGCGAGCTGGCCGCTGACCGTGTCCGGCAGCGGCAGCAGCGCAGCGACCACGGCACCGGCGCCCACCGCGAGCAGCGCAGCGGCCAGCCCCATCATCTCGTCGCCCGGCCTGATCGGTGCCAGCGCGGAGTCGCAGGCCGCCAGCATGATCGTGCGGGGGGCCCGGTGCAGCCGCTCAATGTCGTAGGCGGTCAGCGGCCCGTCGGCGAGAACCAGCGACGAGAACATCGGGTTGTCGGCGCGGAACCTGCCGTGCGCGGCCACGTGGGCGACGTCCGCCCCATCGAGGGCGCGCAGGGCCGCGCTGACCGTCGCGTCGGGTCCAGCGAGCAGCTGGGCCGCCGGATAGAGCGGGGACAGCAGTTCGAGTTCCTGCGCGGCGCCCGGCAGGCCCGGACCTGCTACCAGCACGGCGCGGCCGCGGCCATCACGGGCGGCCGCCGTGCGGGCGGCCAGCCAGCTTGCCGCCGACGGTGCCACCGTAACCGGTCGGCCCGCGCAGCTCGGGAGCATCGGCCACGGGAGCGCTTGCAGTTCGCCCGCCGGCACGACCACCAGCTGGCGGTCGGCCAGCAGTGACGACAGCGGCTGCAGCAACGCCTGGTCCAGGCAGGCCGCTGCATGCCCCGCCAGCTCCACGGCAGCACGCAGCGACGCGGCGGAGCCATGCCCAGCCGCCAGCCGACGCCAGCCAAACCGGAGCGATTCAAGCTCCACCGCGGCCGCGCTGACCGGGCCGAGCGCGTGCAGCGAGCATTCGCCGTCGCGCACGACCACGGCGTACCTGATTCCGTCGCACTCGACGTATTCGACCAGCACCCGGGCAGCAAGGGCCCCGGCGAGCTCCTCCAGTACTACGGGGACCGGCGGCAGGCCAGGCTGACCAGCGGGCGTCCCGTGCCCGTGCCGGAGGTGGCGCCGCAGGCGTTCCTCGAGCGCGAGCCTGCTCCGGTGCAATGCCCGTGTCGGAGAGCCCGCCAGCTGGGCGGCCTCCGCCTCGGCGGCGACCATCCGCAGCTGCGTGAGCAGGTCCGCGAGAGTCTCGTCGCCCGGTGGCAGTGCCGGGCGCATCCGCAGGGTTGCCGCGCGGTGCCGCTCGGCGGAACGAAGCACCCGAGCCGCCGCGCCCTCGCCGACGGCAAGCCGCACGCCGAGCGAGGCAAGCTCCTCTGTCTGCCCGGATACGTGAACCCGCAGCTCGGTGGCGCCGAGCAGGGCGCGGTGCCGCTCGGCGGCGTCCAGGCCTGCGGACACGGCAGCGTAAGCGCCCCGCTGGTCGCCGGTCTGCTGCCGGAGCAGTGCCAGCGCGTGCCAGGCCTGCGCTCGCTGGTCCAGCTGTCCGGATCTGCGCGCCCGCGCAGCGGTCTGCAGCTGTGTCCGCGCGACCTCCAGCCGTCCCAGGTCAACGGCCATCCGGGCAGCCAGCACGCGAATGTCGAGGGCCGCCGTGGCCCAGCCCGCCGCTTCAAGCCGTGCCGCCGCCTCCGCCGCGGAGCGCAACAGCCTTGGGGAGCGTTCCCCGGCTGCCCAGGCCGACCGAACGCCGACGTACTGCGCCACCGCCGCCCAGCTCGGCCGGTGCTGACGGGCAAAGCTGCGTTGCGCGGCAGCCGCGCTGAGCATGGCGGCCGCTGGCGTCCCGGCTGACAGCTCTGCCCGGGCCAGCAAGAGCTGCGCTTCAGCAAGATCAGCCGCCTGGCCGCGCCGGGACAGTTCGTCGACCGCCACGGTGGCGGCCTGGGTGGCCTCAGCAGCCAGCCCCGCCGACAGCAGCACCTCGCCCTGGTCGAGCAGCAGCGGCGCAATGGGCATGCCGAGCTTGCGGGAGGCCTCCGCAGCTGTATCGAGCGCCGCGAGCGCAGCCGGGATGTCGCCGTGGCGGCCCTCGATGAATCCCAGGTTCCATTTCGCGCCCGCCTGCGCACTCGGGAGGTTCAGCTCTTCGTAGAGTTGCTCGCTCCTGGCGATGTCAGCCTTGGCCAGCCGCAGGCAGCCTCGGTACGCGTGCAGGACGGCTCTGTTATTACGCAACCGTGCTTCCCACAGCTTGTCATCATGACGACGCAGCGATGACAATGCCGCGGTATACACGGCCAGTGCCTCGTCGAGCTGCCCGGCGCGCTGCAGGATGAGCCCTCGCTGGGCGAGCACCCGGGCCCGATCCAAGCCGCGCAGGCTCGCGGCCGAATTCTCCGCGTCCCGCAGAGCGGCCTGCGTCTTTCCCTGCGAAAGCAGCACGAAGGCGCGGCTCATCTGTGCTTGCGCCGCAGGGACGGTCAGTCCTGCGCTGGACGCGACGCGCACCGCCGCGCCGAGTTCCGTCAGAGCCGTACCGAGATCCCCTAGCTCGCGCGCGGCTAGGCCCCATGCGCGGTGAGCCGTCGACTGGGCCGACCGGTCGCCATCCAGGCGCGCGAGCTCGACCGCGCGGCGGGCATCACAGACTGCGCGGCGCGGATCTGCCGGCACCAGATCCAGCGCCGACTTCGCAGCATCTGCGGCAGACTCTAGGACCGCTGCTTGCACCTCTCGCCCCTCCGAAGCCCGCCAGCCGATCGTCAGACAGCTGCCCAGCTGGTCACCACAGTGGTCCCGTCCGCCAGCCGGCAGCGCAGCCGGACCGGGCCGGCTGGAAGGTCCCGGACGCTGAAGCGGCCACGCTCGTCGACCGGAACGGTCACCGCTGCTGCGCCGGGCACCTCTGCGGCGACACCCGACGCATTGCCGCCCACCAGCTGGCCGAGGATGTCGCGCCGCAGGTCACGCTCGTTGATCTCGCACTCGACGGCAACGTCGCCGACCTCGAAGGACAGCAGTCGTGCGCCCGGCCCCCGCACGGAGGTAGCGGGGACGTCGACCGCCGAGTCGCGCACAAGCTCGGCAAGCTGGGCGTCAAGCTCGCGCAGGCCAAAGGCCGAGCGGGCGGCCTGGATTACCATCTCAGGCACCGGGTCAGCCTCCGCGGCGATCCGGCGCAGCCGCGCAAGGAGCGCATCATCGGCTGAGTCAGGGGACTGCTGCTGGCCGCTCATGATGCCTCCATTCGATGCCCGCTACGCCGAGTCTGCGGCTCGGTCCGGCCCCCTACTAATGACAGAGTCGCCGGCGACGCTGCTGATACCAGCGACGCGCCGAAGTTTCGCCAGGCATCGGCCTCTGGACGGGCCCACGCTGCCGACCGGGATGCCGAGGATGGCTGACGCCTCCGCGTAACTCGGTGGCGGATCGGCCATCAGGACGCGGATCAGCCGCTGGCAGAACTCCTCCAGCAGGCTGAGCGCGTGCCACAGGGCCGCGTCCCGCTCGTCGCGGAGAAGGCCGGCGTCCAGCTCGGGGGCGTCGTCCGGCACGTCGATCAGGGCGGTGTACGACTGGACTTCCCGGCCGGCCTGACGCAGCAAGCGCAGGCATTCCCGGCGCGCCGTCGTCGCCAGCCAGCCCGGCAGCCGGTCCGGGTCGGCGATGCGGTCCAGGTGCTCGACAAGCCGGAGCCACGTGGTCTGCACCACGTCGGCCGCGTCCGGTGCCGGGAGCCGGTAGGAGCGCACAACAGACCACAGCAGCGAGGTGTAGCGCTCCACCAGGGCGTCCCACGCTCCCTGGTCGCCTGCGGATGCAGCTGCTAGCAACTGCCGGGTCGTCGCCTCCACGACACATGATCTCCACTGCTGAGCCAAGGCGTCAATCCCATTGCCGCCGTGGCGCCGGAACCAGCCAGACCCGACGGCCAGCAGGATGCGCGCCCCGGCAGCTTGCCGGCCGGCGGCGGTCGGGTTTGCACTGCTCGATGCCCTTCATCCCGGCTGCTGCCGTCAGCCTGGCCGCTGGCAGACCTGTCATCCGAGCTGCACTGCCACTATGCCACATGATGCGATTGCTAGCACGAGCAAAGTCGAGAACGCGCGGCCTCCTGCAATGCCCACCGGAATTCCACATAGCGCTATTGCGAGTGTTAGCAGCGCTACAGTTTGGTTCACTATCGTATTTGTCGATTTTACTGATGGTCCCCCTGGATTGCTTTGGCCGCGGCGGGACAGGGAGCTGCGGCGGAATCCGGCCCGCAAGCGATGACCTGCGGTGCGGGCTCTGGCCGGTCCCGCTCGGACACGGCAACCCCGGGCCCGGCCCGCGCCAGCCTCAGCGAGCCGAGCAACCCCGCGGCCCGCCCCCGGCGATGGCAATCTTCACTGGCGCTCCCTCGTTGTCCGGCAATCTATTTGCGTGCGCCTGTTCGTAACCCCGGGGAAACAATGATCGAGCACGATGGGGTGGTGAAGCTGCGGCGAGTCCTGGTCGGATGCCACTTCGGCTATGTGGCCGAGGTCGACACGCCGGTGATCTTCCAGGTGCAGCCGACCGGATCCCAGGACGTTGCCGTGCAGCGTGAGCAGTGGTCGACCGATCCGCCGATGGCGATCCACCACTACGGCGATCTGTACGGAAACCCCTGTGCACGTACCGTGCTGCCGGCGGGCCGGTCGAGTTTCCGGTATTACGCGGCGACCGCCGTTCCGGATGCCACCGAGGACGCCGACGAGCACGCACCGCAGTGTCCGCCCGTTGCGCTGCCTGACGACACTCTGATCTACATCCTGCCCAGCCGGTACTGCCTGCCCGACGTGCTGGGCGATGAAGCGTGGTCCCGTTTTGGCGGCCTTCCTGAGGGCTATGGCCGCGTCCAGGCGATCTGCGCCCACGTGCACGGCCATCTGGAATTCCAGTACGGCAGCACGACAGCGCTGTCGACTGCCGCCGACGTCAATGCGGCCGGGCGCGGGGTCTGCCGCGACTTCGCCCACCTGGCCATCTCGTTTTGCCGGGCGCTGAACATGCCCGCCCGCTACGTCTTCGGCTACCTGCCCGACCTCGATGTTCCCGCCGACCCTGCGCCGATGGATTTCGCGGCCTGGATGGAAGTCTGGCTCGGCGACCGGTGGTGGACCTTCGATCCCCGCAACAACGCGCGGCGCAAGGGGCGCGTCGTCATCGGCCGGGGACGTGACGCCTCGGATGTGGCCATGGCGACGACGTTCGGCGGCCCGCTCCTTGAGATGATGGTGGTCCAGGCCGAGGAGGCGGCCGGATGACGCTCAGCTTCCCGCCCGCGGCACCCCTGCTCGACCACCGCGGACTCGACCTCGACGCCGCAGGGCGCATCACCTACCTGCTCGAGCAGAGCTTCCGCTACGAGTATGACGCGCCGGTGGAGTCACTGCGGCAGCGGCTAGTGGTCGTGCCGCCGTCCCGCCACGGCGGCCAGCACAGACGCGCGCACCGGCTGGAAGTCGCCGGTGCCCGTGCCCGGCGCCACCTGCGCCTGGACGTCCGCGGCAACGTCGTCGCCTGGCTGCGCGCCGAGCGCGTCCTGCAGGCGGTCGAGTTCCGGATTTCCGCCGTCGTCGAATGGGTCCGTGCCGACGGGCCGGCCGTGCTTCCCGCAGCGGCCCTGCGCAGTCCGGGCCTGCTGCGGCCCACCCGGCTCACCGCCGCCGACAACCGGCTGCGCGACCTCGCCAGCGGCCTCGCGGGGAGCAGGGACTCCCCGCTCGGGACTGCCGAGCGGATCTGTGACCTCGTCCACACCGCGATCAGTTACGAGCATGGCGTCACATCGGTGCGGACCACGGCCGCCGAGGCGCTGGCCGGCGGCCGCGGCGTCTGCCAGGACTACGCGCACGTGATGCTGGCGGTGTGCCACCTCGTCGGGCTGCCCGCGCGATACGTCTCGGGCCATCTGCTCGGCCAGGGCGGCACCCACGCCTGGGTTGAGGTCGTCGTGCCGCGGGCCCGGGACGCCGTCGCCGTCGCGTTCGACCCATGCAACGGCCGGCGGGCAGGCGGCGGCTACGTCACGATCGCGACCGGCCGCGACTACTGCGATGTGGCGCCGACATCCGGCTCCTACATCGGCATGTCGCGCAGCCGTCTTACGGCCGGCCGCCGGGTGGGCGTCCTCGCCGCCGCCTGAGCGGTGGCCGGCCGAGATGCCCGGGGGACGAAAATTGCCTGGTTTATTTCCGTAACGACCGCGCAACATAGCCCGGCTACGTTTGGGTCGTGGCGGACGTCTTCGACAGCTACCAGCTTGCGGCGGCATGGGACGAGATGTTCGAGCGGCCAGGGGTGCCTCGGCCGTGCTATGGCGCTCTGTTCAGCGCTTTGCAGCCGCTGGATCCGAGCGAGCTTCGCTACCATTCGGATCAGCTGGCCAGCGTCTTTACCGACCGCGGAGTGACCTTTGACTACGCGGGCGAGGAACGGCCGTTCCCGCTGGACCTGATACCCCGTGTTATCGACGCGGTCGAATGGGACCTGATCTCGCGCGGCGTACGCCAGCGGGTTCTGGCGCTCGAGGCATTCCTCGCCGACGTCTACGGGCCATGCCAGGCCTTCGCGGATGGCGTGCTGCCCTGGCGGGTGGCGCTCACTTCCCAGACGTTCCGCCGCGAGGCTTTCGGCCTGACACCGCCAAACGGCGTCCGGGTGCACATCGCGGGCATCGACCTGATCAGGGATGAGCAGGGCAGGTTCCGCGTCCTTGAAGACAACATCCGCATCCCCTCCGGCGTCAGCTACGTGGTGGAGAACCGGCTGGCAATGACCAGGACCTTCCCCGCGCTGTTTGCCGACCAGCACGTCAACCGGGTCGATGACTACCCGGCGCGGCTGCTGGCCGCGCTGCGCGCCGCGGCCCCGTCCCGAGCCCGGGATCCCGTCGTCGTGGTACTCACCCCGGGCGTGAACAATGCCGCGTACTTCGAGCACACCCTCCTGGCCCGGCTGATGGGCGTGGAACTCGTCGAAGGACGCGATCTCGTCTGCTCGGGCAACAAGATCTTCATGCACACGACGCAGGGCAACCGGCCCGTGGACGTGATCTACCGGCGCGTCGACGACGACTTCCTCGACCCGCTGCAGTTCCGGCCCGGCTCTGTGCTCGGCTGTCCGGGCCTCCTCAACGCCGCGCGGGCGGGGAACGTCGCCATCGCGAACGCCGTCGGCAACGGCGTCGCGGATGACAAGCTGCTTTACACCTATGTGCCCGACCTGATCCGGTACTACCTGGGCGATGAGCCGCTGCTGCCCAACGTCGAGTCCTACCGGCTGGACGACCCCGAGGTGCTTTCCTGGGTGCTCGGCCGGCTTGATCAGCTGGTACTGAAACCGGTGGACGGCGCGGGCGGCAGCGGCATCGTTATCGGCCCGCACGCGGACGGGCGCAGCCTGGCGGGGCTGCGGGCCCGGGTCGCCGCGCAGCCGCGGAGGTGGATGGCACAGCGCCCGGTCGCCCTGTCCACCGCCCCCGTCCTCATCGGCGAGCGGCTGGTCGCGCGGCACATCGACCTGCGGCCGTTCGCCGTCAACGACGGCAGCGACGTGTGGCTGCTTCCCGGCGGCCTCACCCGGGTGGCACTGCAGGAGGGCGCCCTGGTCGTCAACTCCAGCCAGGGCGGCGGCTCCAAGGACACCTGGGTGCTTGCCGCCGATGAGCGCCACATTGCCGCCGATATGACGCAGCAGATGGTGCCCGCTCCTCGGGCGCCGGAAGGCCCCGCCATCGCCCGCCAGAGCGGGCCGGCGACAGACCAGCAGCAATGAGTGCCGGCCCGGCTCCGCTCGCGGGCCTGCTCAGCCGCATCGCCGAGACGCTGTTCTGGACCGGCCGGTACATCGAGCGGGCGGACGACACCGCCCGGATGGTCGATGTGTACGTGCACCGCATGCTGGAGGAGCCGCACGCCGACGAGGACGCTGGCTGCCGCTCGCTGCTTGCGGTGCTGGGGATCCAGCCGGCCGAGGACAACAGGCTCGACATCGGCCTGGCCCTGGATCAGCTGGCCTACGACCAGCAAAGCCCGAGCGCCATCGCCGGAGCGATGCTGGCGGCGCGCACCAGCGCGCGCAGCGTGCGCGAGGTGATCTCCAACGAGATGTGGCAGTGCCTGAACGTGACCGGGCTGCGGCTGGCTCGCCAGCGCCGGGCCGCCGAGCGCCTGGGCCCGCACGCCTACCTGCGGTTCATCAGCGAGCGTGCCGCGTTGTTCTTCGGCCTGGCCGACTCGACGATGAGCCGCGACGACGCATGGCGGTTCCTGCTGCTCGGCCGGAGCCTGGAGCGGGTGGATATGACGGCCAGGCTGCTGCTGGCCAGGATGCCGGCCATTCCCTATGAGCTCGGCTGGCCGATGCTGCTGCGCGCCTGCGGCGCCTACGAGTCGTTTATGCGCACCCGCGGCTGGACCGAGGGTTCCGGGCACGTCGCTGAGTTCCTCATCCTGGACCGGCTATTCCCCAGGTCGGTGCTGCATGCGCTGACGACGGCAGAGGAATGCCTGGCCGGGCTCGATCCCGGCCCAGTCAGGGCCGGCATGAGCGACCTGGCCCGGCGCCCGATCGGGCGGATGCGGACTACCCTGGAGTACGCCGACCAGCAGCTACCGCCTGACCAGCTCGATGAACTGATCGGCGCGCTTCAGCGGACCTGCCTGGAGGCCACCGAGGCCATCACCGAGCGCTACTTCAGCTACGGCCAGCCGGTGACCTGGGCGCAGGAAGGATGACGTGGGCTGGCGGCTGAGGATCGTGCACCAGACCCGGGTGCATTACGAGGGATCGGCGCGTGCGTCCTACAACGAGGCCCGCATGACGCCGCCGACTCTGGCCAGGCAGTCGGCACTCGACAGCCAGGTCTCGATCGACGCGCTGGCGGCGATCTCGACCTACAGCGACTACTGGGGAACGATCGTCAGCTCCTTCGACATCCAGGCACCGCACCACGAGCTGGTCATCCGTGCCCAGGCGACCGTCGAGACCAGCCCGCCGCCCCGGCCCGGCCCGCCGCTGGCGTGGCCGGTGCTCACTGAGCGCTCGGCGGGCGGGAGGCTGCTGGAGTTCCTCGCGCCGACTCCTCGCACGACCGTCGACGCCGCGCTGGCAGCCACCGCACGGCAGTTGACCGCCGATGCGGATCCGCTCGAAGCCGCCGCGGAGATCGCCTCCTGGGTCAACAATCGGGTTGCCTACGTCCCGGGCGCCACCGGCGTCCAGACGAGCGCGCAAGAAGCATGGGACAAGGGCCAGGGTGTCTGCCAGGACATCGCGCACCTGACAGTCGCGCTGCTGCGCGAGGTCGGCCTCCCGGCCCGTTACGTATCCGGGTACCTGCATCCGCAGCCGGAAGCTGAGCCTGGCGATGAGGTGGCGGGCCAGAGCCACGCCTGGGTCGAGTACTGGACCGGCGAGTGGGTGGCCTGCGATCCGACGAACCTCGCCCAGGTGGGCGACTGCCACGTGGTCGTGGCGGCAGGCCGCGATTACGGCGATGTCCCACCGCTGAAGGGCATCTATCACGGTGCCCCCGGCGCCGCGATGGACGTCATCGTGGCCGTGACGAGGCTCGCCTGACGGTGCGGCGGCCGTCATCGCGCTGCTCCCCCGGCCAGGGATGCCTGCGTTGCACCGCTCGTTCGCCGGTGTCATCCTGACACATGCGCCCATAGCGCCAACAGCCTCAGGGGGCACCGTGACCACGACGCCCGACCGCCCCGCGGACGCGGGAACAGCAGCGGGGCACGTAGCAGTGCTGATCGTGGGCGCCGGGCTGTCCGGGATCGGCGCCGCCTGCCATCTGCAGGCGGACGCCCCCGGCACCTCGTACGCGATTCTCGAGGCACGCGCCGCGAGCGGCGGGACGTGGGACCTGTTCAGGTACCCCGGCGTCCGGTCAGACTCCGACATGTTCACGCTCGGTTACGCCTTCCGCCCATGGAAGGACGTCAAGGCGATCGCCGGCGGCGCTGAGATCCTGCGCTACGTCAGGGAAACGGCTGCGGCGCACGGTGTCGATCAGCACATCAGCTACCACTACCGCGTCCTGCGGGCCGACTGGTCCGGCGAGGACGCCCGCTGGACCGTGACGGTCGAGCATGTCCCGTCGGGTGCGCGCACCACGCGAACCTGCGGATTCCTCTACCTGTGCTCGGGCTACTACCGATATGACCAGGGCTACACGCCGACCTGGCCCGGCCGCGAGGACTTCGAGGGCGTGGTGGTGCATCCGCAGCACTGGCCGGAGGACCTCGACGTCACCGGCAAGCGGGTCGTCGTCATCGGCAGCGGGGCGACGGCCGTAACGCTTGTCCCGGCGCTCGCGCGGACGGCCGCAAAGGTGACCATGGTGCAGCGCTCGCCGTCGTTCATCCTGTCGTTCCCTGCCGGTGACCCGATCGCGGATCTGCTGCGCAAGGTGCTGCCGGACCGTCCGGCATACGCGGCAGTGCGCTGGAAGAACGTATGGCTGGCGACCGCGATCTACAACATGTGCCGCAAGCACCCGGCCCGGATGCGTGCGCTGCTCCGCAGTGCCGTCCGCAAGCACTTGCCGGCCGGATATGACGTGGACAAGCACTTCAACCCTGCCTACGAGCCGTGGGACCAGCGCCTGTGCCTGGTGCCCGAGGGTGACTTGTTCACGGCCATCCGGTCCGGCAGCGCCGACATCGTGACCGACCACGTGGAGGCGTTCACCGCGAGCGGGCTTCGGCTGCGCTCCGGTGCCAAGCTCGACGCCGACGTTCTCGTCACCGCGACGGGGCTGAACCTGCTCCCGCTAGGCGGTATCGCGCTCGCCATCGACGGGCAGGCCGTCCAGATCCCGGAGCGCGTCGCCTACAAGGGGATGATGCTCGACGGAGTTCCTAACCTGGCTTTCGCGATCGGCTACACCAACGCCTCCTGGACCCTCAAGGTCGACCGTGTCTCCTCCTACGTCGCCCGCCTGCTGCGCTTGATGGAGCAGAACGGGTACGCGATCGTCACCCCGCGGCTGCCGTCCGAGCCGATGAACACGGCGCCGTTCATCGATATGACCTCCGGCTACTTCCAGCGCTCGCGCGCCAGCCTGCCGCTGCAGGGTGACCGGGCGCCCTGGCGGCTGCAGCAGCATTACCGTAAGGATGCGGCGCTGTTCCGCGGGCCCGCCGGCGACGAGGAACTGGAGTTCCGGCCGGCTGCGCGCGCTTACAGCCGAAGAGCTTAGGGCGCCGTTAACATCGTGAGGCTAGTCCCGCCGCGCATCAAAGGGTCCAAGGAGGCCGAATACATCGTGTGGGCACTGCAGGACGTCCGGGCTGCTGCCCAGCGCGATCCCGGGCTGCCCCGCGAACCCGGCGCGGACCCGCCCGCACGGTCCCGCACGTGACCGGCGGCGCCCGGGTCGAGCCTGGGGACCGGGTGGCAGTTACCGGCGCCTCGGGATTCATCGGGTCCGCCGTCGCCAGGGCGCTGCAAGCGCGGGGCGCAGCGGTCGTTGCCGTGGTCGAACCGGGCGCCGACGACCGCAATCTCAAGGGCGTCGACGCGGAGCGGGCCGTGGCGGACATCCGGGACAGCGCTGCCGTCCGGGCCGCCTGCGCAGGGGCCCGCTTCGTTGTCCACCTGGCCGCGATCTACCGCTTCTGGGCGCGTGATCCACGGATCTTTTACGACGTCAACGTCGGCGGGACAGTCAATGTGCTCGACGCCGTCCGAGCCGCAGGATGCGAGCGGCTGGTGTTTACCTCCACCGTCGGCGTTCTCGGGCTGGCGACCACGAGGCAAGGCAAGCCGGCCGATGAGACATGCTGCGCTGACATCTCGCATCTGTTCGGCCACTACAAGAGATCAAAGTTCGTCGCCGAACATGAGGTGCTCAGAGCCGCAGCCGAAGGGCTCGACGTCTGCATCGTCCTGCCAACCTTCCCGCTGGGGCCCCGCGACGTGGCTCCCACTCCGACCGGGAAGCTCGTGCTCGACTTCCTCAACGGGAAGATGCCCGGGTTCGTGGACACCGCCATGAACGTCACCCACGTCGACGACCTTGCGCGCGGTCACCTGGCCGCCCTTGAACGCGGGAACAAGGGCCGCAGCTACATACTGGGCGGGGAGAACCTGTCGATGCACGCGGTTCTCCAGATCCTGGCCAACTATTCTGGTCTGCCCATGCCGCGACTGGCGATCCCGCGGGGACTGGCGCTCACGGCAGGCGTCGCCTCAGATCTGATCGAAGGCCGGCTGCTCCGGCGCGAGCCCCGCGTGCCGCTCGAAGCAGCGCGCATGTCCGCCACAAGAATGATCTTCAGCGACGAGCGGGCTCGCGCCGAGATCGGCCACACATCGCGACCAGCGCGGGAGGCGATCGAGGAATCGGCGCGCTGGTTCGCCGATAACGGTTACGTGCCAGCCCATCGGCGCGCTGCCATCAAGTGGCAGAAATAGTCGAGCATCTTTCAGGCGCCCGTGTGCGACCGCAGGTGCTGCGCCGGGGAGACAGGTGGCGCAAAATCATCCCATCCGCGTTCATATTCGGGATCAGCAATCTTGGGGCCCGGGAAACTGGCCTTCGAATTGTGTGAGTATATAGAATTGATGCGAGTATATATGAGCTACCGGGGACTCTTAAGTGTCGTAGCCTTCGAACCCGAGACTGGCTATGACATACTCCGAGCCAGCCGCCGCCTGATTGCGCGCGCATTATTGCCTGCACTGGCGCTGGCCGGCTTCACGCTAAAGTCCATCGGAAACGAAGAGGGTGGCAATGGCAGAGTTCACGACGTTCACGATCGGGGCCCATGCTGCCTGTGCCGACGGAATCTGTGGCGAGGTGAGCCGCGTGGTCGTTGACCCGGTCGCTTGCACGGTCACTCATCTCGTCGTCGAGCCCAAGCACCGGCGTGACCATGGCCGGCTTGTCCCTCTCGACCTCGTCGACACCACGACGGGCGATATCCGGCTCCGCTGTGCCTTGGCGGATTTCGAGAAGTTCGATCCTGCCGAGGAGCGGCAGTTCCTGCCAGGCAGCCCTGGCTACCCGGGCTACGAGCCGCAACAGGTGCTCGCATTGCCTTATTACCGCGGCGGCCTGGGCACGGTGGGCAGCATGAGCGACAGGAACATCTCGCAGACCGTCACGTACGACTCCGTTCCCCTGGGCGAGGTAGAGGTGCGCCGGGACGAGCACGTCCACGCCACCGACGGCGACATAGGCCAGGTCCAGGGACTAGTTATTGACCCCGTCAGGCGTCACGTGACCCATGTGCTCCTCCAGGAAGGGCATTTCTGGGGCCGCAAGGAAGTGGCTATCCCGATCGGCGCCGTAACTGGCGTCGACAACGGTATCCGCCTCAACATCACCAAGCGAGAGATTGAGAACCTGCCGCCGGTGGACATCGATCACCCGGACGGCTGCTAAGCGACCGCGCCAGGCTCAGATCGCTCAGGTCAGCCGGTGTTCTGCAGGCCGGCAGCGACTCCGTTGACGGTCAGCAGCAGCAGCCGCTCCAGCCGCTCGCGTTCGCGGTCATCGCCCCGCAGCGCGGCCAGCGCGCGCAGCTGCAGGTGGGACAGCGCGTCCACGTACGGCTCGCGCAGCGCGATGGCCCGCCGCAGCACCGGGCGGTTGGCCAGCAGCCGGTCGTGCCCAGTCACGGCCAGCACCAGCCTCATGGTCAGGTCGTACTCGTCAAGGACCAGTGCGGAAAGATCGTCTTGTCCGCCCAGCGCCAGGTACCGCGCGGCAATCCGCCGGTCGGTCTTGGCCAGGCTCATCTCGGCGTTATCCAGGAGCACGGCAAACAGTGGCCAGTCACGGTAGGCTCCGCGCGCCGCCCGTATGCCGTGCTTGCCATCCGCCACGGCCGCCAGACCGCTGCCAAGGCCGAACCAGCCGGGCAGGTTTACCCGCGTCTGTGCCCAGGCGAAGACCCACGGGATCGCGCGTAGGTCGTCAAGGCTGGCCGGGCTGGACGCAACGGTCCGGCGGGCTGGCCGCGATCCGAGCCGCATCCCGCCGATCTCCGCGAGCGGGCTGATCATGGCGAACCACTCGGCGAATCCGGCGCTTTCGACAAGAGTCCGGTAGGCGCCGAGCGCACCGGCGTCGAGCTTGCCCGCGATCTGGCTGAACCGTCCGGCCGCTCGCCCGCCGGCGGAAGCTGAGCTGGCCAGCAGCACCGCCGAGGTGACCCGTTCCAGGTGACGCTGGGCGATCACCGGATGGCCGTACCTGGCGAAGATCACCTCACCCTGCTCGGTGACCTTGAAGCCACCGTCTACCGTGCCGGGCGCCTGCGCGAGCACGGCGCGGCCCGCGGGCCCGCCGCCTCGCCCCAGTGCCCCGCCGCGGCCGTGGAACAAGGTGAGCCTGATGTCGTGCTCAGCCGCCCAGGCGACCAGCCGCTGTTGCGCGTCGAACAGCCGCAGCGTCGCGCTGACCGGGCCGAGTTCCTTGGCCGAGTCGGAGTAGCCGAGCATGACCTCCATCCGCCGCCCGGTCACGGCGAGCCTGGCCGCAACCGGCTCCAGCTGCAGCATGTCGTCCAGCACCCGGGTCGCGTTCTGAAGATCAGCCCCGCTCTCGAACAAGGGGACGACATCGAGCTGCGGGCAGGCCCCGTTGAGGACGCAACGGCGCGCAAGCTCGTAGACGGCCGCGATGTCGGCCGCGGAACTGGTGAAGCTCACCACATAGCGCCTGCAGGCATCAGTGCCGAACCTGCGCTGGATCCACGAAACCGCCTGGAATGTCGCCGCCACCTCGCTGGCCTCGGGCGACGGCAGGCCGCCGGAGGCGATCTCGGCCAGGACGCGCGCGTGCACCTCGCTGTGCTGGCGGATCTCAAGTTCGGCCAGGTGAAACCCGAACGTCTCGGCTTGCCACAGTAAATGCTGCAGCTCGCCGTACGCCTGGCGGTTGGCGCCGGCCTGCGCGAGCGCCCGCTGCACCAGGCGGAGGTCAGCGACGAACTCGCCCGGGCCGCCGTAGGCCAGCCCGTGCCGGTCCGCCTCGCCGAAGCGGGTCGCGCGCAGCCGTTCCGCGGCGTACAGGAGATAGGTACGGAACGGCTCCTGTGGCGAGCGCGCCGTGATCTCGGCGAGCAGTTCCGGGTGCGCGCCCTCGGCGGCCGTGAGCGCGCCCGCGATGACCGCGCCGGCCGGATCAGCGGCATGCACGGTGAGCGCACGGCCGATCCGCCCGGTCGCGTTCTCCAGCGCGCGCAGCACGTGATCGGCCTGGATGGCCGCCGTTTGCCTGGTCACCCGCGCGGTCACGAACGGGTTGCCGTCGCGATCCCCGCCGACCCAGCTGCCGAACCGCAAGAACGCTGGCGCTGCCGGAGGCGCATGCCCGGACGCAGCGCCCATCAGTGCCCGGTCGAGTGACCGGTACAGGGCCGGGACCAACCGGAACAGCGTCTCGTCGAAGGCGGTCATGGCGGCACGCACCTCATCAAGCGGCCGCATGGCCGCCACGCGCAGCGCAGACGTGCGCCACAGCAGGTCGATTTCCTCGGACAGCCTGCGCTGGGTCTCGGCGCGCTCGCTGGCGCCGAGGCGGCCGTCGTCAAAGGCATCAAGCAGCGCCCCGATCCGGCGCAGCGCCTCGGTAACAGCGCGGCGGCGGGCCTCGGTGGGATGGGCTGTGAGCACCGGATGCACCCGCAGCCCGGCAATCAGCCGGTCGAGCAGCACGGGGTCACCCTCACGGCCCACGCCAGCGACGGTGGCCGCCAGCGACTCGTGCTGCGGAGAGGCCGTATCCCGCTCGCGCAGCGTACGGATCCGCTGCCGCTCCTCGGCCAGGTTGGCGAGGTGGAAGTAGACAGTGAACGCATGCGCGACGGCCTCGGCGCGCTCCAGTGGCCAGGCGGCTACCAGCGCGGCGATCTCGGTGTGAACGTCCTCGCCATGCCCTGTGTTCGCCGTGCCCGTGTTCGCCGTGCCCGTGTTCGCCGTGCCCGCCGTGCCCGCCGTGCCCGTGTTCGCCGTGCCCGCCGCGTTCGCCGTGTTCACCGTGCCGCGCGTCGATGACGGCTCGCCTGAGCCGCTCAACGTCGTCAAGCAAGCCCTGGCCGCCGGACTCGCGGAGCACATCGCCCAGCAGGCGGCCGAGCAGGCTTACATCGCGGCGCATCGGCGCCGGCACGTGCTGACGGTCGGCGTCCCTGCCCACGGGCCAAGCGTAACGAGCGCGGTCACGCTGGCCGGCGCCGCGTCAGTCAGCCCGGCCGGGCAGCGGCGTTTTGGCGTGCTGAGCGCCGCTAAGGGGCTGGCCGCCCGCTGATCAGCGAATCAGGCGGCGCGGATCCTGACCGCCCGGTGCAGCCGCCATCCGAAGAAGACTGCTGCGGCCAGGGCGGCGGCCGCCTGGCTGAACGGCTGGCCGGCGCCCACGCCTCGCCGCACCATCTCGGCGTCGATGGCCGTCCCGAGGGTGATAACCATGACCAGCAAGGCCAGGATCGCCCCGGTGGCTTCGGCGCTGCCGATCGGCAGCGCGCTAAGCGTGCTCCGGTCCTGCCAGCCGCGCCGCATCGCCCAGAACGCGAGCAGCGCCAGCAGGCCGAGGATCCCCGCGGCGAAACTCGACAGCAGGATGTCGCCCACGTGGTCGTGGATCATGGCCTTGATGCAGCTGCGGGTGCCGGGATCACCGGCCAGCCAGCGCGCGCAGTCAGCCCGCGTATAGCTGCCGGGCGGGAAAGGCGCGGTGACGAAGGCGCCGCCCTTGATGGCGGCCAGGGCCCAGCTGATCGCGCCGGAAATGCAGACCGCCACCAGGGCAACCCCGGCCACCAGCGATCCTGCCAGCGCCGACCGGCGCGCCAGCGCGGCGGCCGACCTGGCAAAGAACGCGGTTCGGCCGCTCACCTCGTGCGCGGGGCCGATCCGCTGCACGGCGGCAAGCTGCGCCTGCTGCTCGCTGAGACCTGCGGCGGTTCCCTCGGCCACCGCGTCGTACAGGTGCGCCTCGACCTCGGCCAGCGTCTGGCGTACCTGCCGCGGCGGTCCACCGAGGTTGAGCAGGAGCCGGTCCAGGTAGTCCTCCACGGGCTCGGCATCGACGGCCGGGTTCTCGCTGCTCATCTGAGCTCCTTCAGATGGGGACGGGTCAGCGACCCGGTGGCGGAGGTCGCCATCACGAATCCGCCGATCACCTTCGCGACCGACCCGCTGAACGAGCGCCATTGGTCGGTTTGCCGGGCAAGTGCGGTCTCGCCCGCGGCAGTCAGCCGGTAGATCCTTCGCTTGCGGCCCGCTACGACGTCCCAGCTGCTGTCGAGGAGGCCGGCGGCGTCGAGCCGGTGCAGTGCCGGGTAGACAGTGCCTTCGGGAAGGTCGAAGGCACCGGCGCTGCGTTCCCTGAGCCGGGTAATGATCGAGTAGCCGTGGCCCGGGCCTGCGGCGAGGACCGCGAGCAGCAGCAGATCGAGATTGCCCTTGAGCTTCTCGGATTCCATACCTAGGAACGCTAGGTGTGAAGGGGAGGCCTGTCAAGTTGCGCCCGGGATGTGCTGGCTGAACTGCATAACCGAGCTGCTGCCTGATCCGCGCGCACCGTGGCACCGGCTGGCGCCGGGCCAGGCGGCTTATGGTTTGGGGAGTCGCCGAGTCCGCCACGAATAGCGAGAGACATGCGCCGCACCTCAGGGCCTGAAGCGGCGGCCAGCGGCTCGCTGCTGGTCGCAGGCACGACATCCGATGCGGGGAAGTCCGTGCTGACCGCCGCGATCTGCCGCTGGCTCGCTCGGCAGGGCGTCCGGGTCGCGCCGTTCAAGGCGCAGAACATGTCGAACAACTCGATGGTCGCCCCGGACGGCGCCGAGATCGGGCGGGCCCAGGCGGCGCAGGCTGCCGCGGCGGGGGTCGCGGCCGAGGCCGCGATGAACCCCGTGCTGCTGAAGCCAGGCAGCGATCACCGGAGCCAGCTCGTGGTCATGGGACGTGCGGCTGGTGCTGCGGACGCCGGCGAGTACTGGGGTGACCATCCCGCCCGGGCGAAGCTGTTCCAGACGGTGCTGGCTGCCTTTGACGACCTGAAGTCGCGGTTCGACGTGGTGATCTGCGAGGGCGCAGGTTCGCCGGCCGAGATCAACCTGCGCAGGCACGACATCGTCAACATGGGCCTGGCCCGCGCCAGGCGGCTGCCGGTGGTCGTGGTCGGGGACATCGACAGGGGCGGGGTCTTCGCCGCGCTGTACGGCACCGTCGCGCTGCTCGAGGCTGCCGACCAGGCGCTGATCTCCGGATTCGTCGTCAACAAGTTCCGCGGCAACCGCACGTTGCTGGCGCCTGGCCTCGACCTGATCAGCGCATTGACCCACCGTCCTGTCCTCGGCGTGCTGCCCTATCTCACCGGGATATGGCTGGACGCCGAGGACGCGGTCGCCGTCGAAGGGCCCTACGGCGGCCGGCGGCCTGGCGTGCCGCGCGGTGCCGAGGTATTGCGGGTCGCGGTGGTGCGGCTGCCGCGGATCTCGAACTTCACCGACGTCGACGCGCTGGCCCTGGAACCCGGGGTCGCCGTCAGGTTCGTCACGACCCCGGCGGAACTGGCCGACGCCGACCTGGTGGTGCTGCCTGGCACCAGGGCAACCGTCGCCGACCTGGCCTGGCTGCGGTCCAGGGGGCTTGACGCGGCGCTGGCCAGCCACGCAGCCGAGGGAAAGCCGCTCCTCGGTATCTGCGGCGGTTACCAGATGCTCGGGACGGCAATCGCTGACAACGTGGAGAGCGCCGCCGGACACGTACCGGGTCTCGGCCTGCTGCCCGTTCGGACCAGGTTCGCCACCAGCAAGACGCTGGGACGGCCGGCCGGCTTCGCCTTCGGCGAACCGGTGACTGGCTACGAGATCCACCATGGCCAGGTCGAGGTGGCTGGCGGGGAGGGCTGGTTCACGGCCGATCCCGATGGCGGGGCACCCCGGGATGGCTGCCGCGCCGACGCGACGCGCGGCACGTTGTGGCACGGCATACTGGAAAACGATGCATTCCGGCGGGCCTACCTCACCGAGACGGCCCGTCTGGCGGGCAGGCAATTCGAGGCCGCGCCAGACGTCTCCTTCGCCGCCGCCAGGCAGGCGCAGTTCGACAAGCTCGCCGACGCGGTCGAAGAACATCTGGACACCGCCGCGCTGTGGCAGCTTATCTCCCGTGGCCCGCCACCTGGGCTGCAGGGACTCCCGCCCGGGGCCTGATGCGCCAGGGCCGCCGGCGCATACCCGCGCTCGTCAGCCTGGCTGGTCCGGGCGTGCTGGCCGGTCCTGGCGTGCTGGCCGGTCCGGGCGTGCTGGCCGGTCCTGGCGTGCTGGCCGGTCCGGGCGTGCTGGCCGGCCCGGCGCGCGCTGGCCGGCCGCGTTAGGCTGGGCTGAGGCCGACGGGAAGCCGGTGCCGGGAAGCGGGTGACTGTGCCGGGTGACCAGAGGGGATTCAGCGGTGACGCTGGCCGCGGACGGCTCTGTTGATCTTCGTTCTGATACCGTCACCAGGCCAACGCAGGCCATGCGGCGGGCCATGGCCGACGCCGAGGTGGGCGACGACTGGTACGGCGATGATCCCACCGTCAACCGGCTGCAGGACGCCGCCGCCGAGCTGACCGGGAAGCAGGCGGCGATCTATCTGCCGACGGGCACGTTGTGCAACCAGATTGCGCTGCACGTGCTGGCGCGCCCCGGGCACTTCGTGGTCTGCGAGGCCGATGCACACGTCGGGGGCACCGAAGCGGCCTCAGCGGCGGTTATGTCGGGCGTCGCCTTCCGGCGGGTTCCCGCGCGGCGCGGGCTGCTGTCCGCCGGGCAGGTCGAAGCGGCGCTGGCGCCCGACCCCTACGACGTCGGCGTCGTGGATCTCGTGGCGGTCGAGAATACTCATCAGCTGGGAGGCGGCTCGGTGCAGGCGGTCACCGAGCTCGCGGCCATCGCCGAAGTCTGCCGCGGCCATAGCGTACCGCTCTACCTGGACGGGGCCCGGATCTTCAACGCCGCCACGGTGACGGGCTCGGCAGTCGCGGATTATGCCGCCGAGGTAGATGCCATGATGTTCTGCCTGTCCAAGGGGCTGGGCGCGCCGATCGGGTCGCTGCTGGCCGGTGATGCCGAGTTCATCAGCGAGGCCCGCCGCCTGAAGATCCTCTACGGCGCGGCGTGGCGGCAGGCCGGCAGCATGGCAGCCGCGGGGCTTGTCGCGCTTGCCGAGGGGCCCAGGCGGCTCCATGAGGATCACGCGAACGCGCTGCGGCTGGCCGAGGGCGTCGCCGAGCTGCTGCCAGGCGCGCTTGACCCCGCCGGGATGCAGACCAATGTAGTGTTCGCCGACGTCTCCGGCACCGGCCACGACGTGCAGGAATGGCAGCAGCGGCTGGCCGCCAACGGGGTGCTGGTCACGATGGTCGCCGGGCACGTGCGGATGCTCACGCACGCCGACGTCACCGCGAAAGACATCGAGGCGGCATTGCTCGCCTGGCGGCAGACAGCTTCTGACCTGGCGGCAGTCCCGCGCCGAGGGCCACATTAGCGAGGCTGGCAAGGTTCGCACACCAGGCGGCCCGATAGGTCCTATCATCATGCCATGTGGCCGCTTGGTTACTTAACGCAGCGATCCGCTGTCGGCGCCTCCGGTAGCCCGCCGGACGGGGCCGCGATGACCAGCTTGTGGGCGGTGACCGTACGGACGGCGTTTCTCATCCGCTGTATCGCCATCGCCTACATTGCCGCGCAGGTCCTCATCTGGCACTCGTTCTATGCTGGCCGCCCATGGCGCCTGGCGGGGCCTGCCGCCGCGGTGGCGTGGGGCCTCGTGGTGCTGGCCTGCCTGCGGCGCCACCGCCCCGGGTGGCAGCTTCCGTGCATCGATTCGGGCGTTCTGGTGGCTCTTGCGGTCACCGCGGGATTGTGGGTGCCGGCCGCCATGCGCGGCGATACCGCCAACTGGGTGTACATCCTGCTGGCGGGCCAGCTCGTCATGCCAGCGTGGTTCGCGCCCATCCCGGTGCTCGCGCCGCTGGCCGTTGCCTCGGCGGCGGCCTACTGGGCGGGTGCCGTGCTGACCCCGCAGGCGGGATCTCCGAGCAGTTCGCCTGCTGCGGCCAGCGCCTTGCTCCTCGCCGTGGCAGCCGCGGCCTGGGCTGGCCGGCGAACTCTCTACCGCTGGGCTACCAGGGCGGACGCCGCTCTCGCGCGTGCCGACCTGGACTCCAGCGAGCAGTACGTCGTGCTGTCAAGGAACATCGAACGCCGCGAGCATGAGCGGCTGCTGCATGACACGGTGCTCAATACTCTCACCGCCCTCACGCGTCCGGGCTGTGACACGGCCGGCGTGGTGGGCCGGTGCAGGCACGATGTCACGCTGATGGAGTTCGTGCTCAGCGCTCCAGGAGGCGCGGTCAGCCCGGTGGGCCGGCCATACGGGGGACTGCTCGCCGGCCTCGAGGCAGTCGCCAGTGAGATGCGCGCCCGCGGCCTGGACGTGCACGTCAAGGTCACGGGCGACGTCCCGGCCGGGAGCGGGGGGCGGGCACCGGACGCGGGGCCAGCTATCCCGGTCCCGGTCGCCGTCGCGATGGCGCACGCTGTTCGCGAGGCACTGACGAACGTGGCCAGCCATGCCGGAACCGGTGCGGCGTGGGTCGAGGCTAGCCCGACGGCGCCAGGAGGCCCGCCGGGGGAGCCCGGCGGCGTGCAAGTGACCGTGCGGGACGCGGGCGTGGGGTTCGATCCGGCTCGCGTCGATCCGGGCAGGCTGGGCCTGCAGCGATCGATCATCGAGCGCATGGCCGATTTGGGCGGGCAGGCATCGGTATGGTCGGCACCGGGCGAGGGCACCGTGGTGCGGCTGCGCTGGACCGCTTCGGTGAACCGCGGTCACGAAGCCGTCGACGTTGCCACGTCCGTAACGTCGGGCCCGCAATGGTGAGCCACGACGGAGTGATGCGGGAGGCGTATGAGTCCGAGCTGCCCCGCGCGGTCGCCGTGGTGGCAGCGATCTGGCAGCTGACCCTGCTGGTCCAGGTACTCGTCTACCTGAATGACTACCGTCAGCCAGCGGTGCCGGTCGTGGTGTGGCTCGGGATGCTCGTGGCCGCGGCATGGCTGGTTCCGCGGGCCCGGGCCGGCGGCCTCACCGGCATGCAATCGGCGGTCGCAGTTGCCGTCGCCCTCGCCGCGGTCGTGGCGGTCGGCTGGGACCGTCGCTCGCATGGAGCGGCGGGAACCGTGGACTGGTCGGTCCTCGGGACGTGCTGGATGCTCGCGCTCGTCGCGGTGACCCGGCCGGCCCGCGAGTGGCTTTCCGGAGCTCTCCTGGTCTTTGCCGCACACGCCGTCCTTGCCATCCGCCTGTTTGGCGTGACGTCCCTCAGCCTGGCCCGGCTCGCGGCCACCGCCTACGTCCTGGTAGTCGCCCTGGTCGTGTTCGCGGCACTGCGGCCGACCTGGCGCACCCATGCGCGGCTTGCCGCCCGCCGTGCGCTACTCGCCAGCCGGTCAGCGGCGGAGCGCGCAGCGGTGGCCGCGGTCCGGGAGGACCGGCACGCGCGGCGCGACTTGCTCGAAATGGAAGCGCTCCCGCTGCTGCGCGGGGTCGCGGAGGGCACCCTGGACCCAGCCGGCAGCGCGGTGCGGGAGAGGTGCGCGCGGCATGCCGCGACGCTGCGGCGTGCCCTCGCTGACCGGCCGCAGGACGCGGGCGGGCTGCTGGCCGAGCTGGAGCCTGCGCTATCCGCCGCGAGGGCCCGGGGCCTGTGGGTGGACGTGCAGGTGGTCGGCGACCCGGCGGCCCCGATCCCGGAGGTGGCCCAGGCGACGCTGGCGGCGGTCGGCGGCGTCCTGAGCGCGCTACCGGCGCAGCAGGTGACCCTCACCGTTCTCGCGTCCGGCGATGCGGTGGAACTGTACCTGACCTTCGGCAGGCCGCCGCTGGTCAGTCCGGACATGACCGAGCTGAGCCTGCCAGTGCTCGCGACCGCACGGTGGTGCGCGACGGTCGATGTTGACGACACCGGGACAGGCTGCCTCGAGGTCCGATGGCGGACGGCCGCACCTGCGCGAGAGGCACTCAGGCCGGCGGCGCGGACATGACCGGCGTCATCGACGTGGCGGCCGTGGACGACCACCCGATCGTCCTAGATGGCTTTACCGGCTGGGTGACGGCCGCCGAGAGCGGCATTAGGGTCATCGCCACGGCGGCGACCGCGGACAGCCTCCTCGCCGGACCAGGACGCCACGCGCACGTGGTCCTGCTGGATCTCGACCTCGGCGACGGTACCACCGTCGAGCGCAACATCGCCGCGATTGCCGCCGCGGGCCCAGCTGTGCTCGTCTTCGCCGCCTCTGACAAGCCGCTTTCCGTACTGGCAGCGATGCGCGCGGGCGCTCTCGGCTATGTCCTCAAGAACGAGGAAACCGCACAAGTACGGGCGGCCATCAAGGCTGTCGCCGTCGGCCGGGACTGGATCTCTCCGCGCCTCGCGTACATCTTCGCTACCGACAGCGCCCCGGACCGGCCCGCGCTCAGCGCGCAGGAAACGCGGGCGCTACGCCTTTACGCGACCGGCATGCCGATGAAATCCGTCGCCAGAAGGATGAACATCAGCGAGGAGACGGCCAAGCAGTATGTGGGAAGGGTCAGGGAGAAGTACGCCCGCGCCGGGCGGGCTGCGCCAACGAAATTGGACCTGTATTATCGAGCCGTCGAGGACGGGCACCTCCCTCCTCTTCCTTAGCCACAGATCCCCCCCTGCGGTTAGGGTCCTGGGAGATACCCGCCCTCGACCATTGATCTACGAACTGATCCTACGCAGGCCGCCTGCCGCTCGTCATGACACCTTTTTGGGGGTCGTTACCCGCGATGACGAGCCCGCCGCCGGCCTGCGCGAGGATTCGGGTCACCGCCCATTATGGGCAGCCTTCGATTGTCATCTGCTCCGTCCGGTCGGGCCATTCTTCGCACGGCTGGGCTTCGTGACGGCTGGGCTTCGTGACGGCTGGGCGGGATCGAGGATCGCCGCGCGGGGCACTCACGAAGGGCCCCCAGGCCACCGTGGCTCAGGCCGGACCGGGCCGTCCCTGATCCGGGCCGGCGGCCTCAGCGGCCTTGGCCGGGGCGGTAGCCTGCCAGATCTCGCGGACCATCACCTGGATCGCGCCTGCGGCGGGTATCGCAAGCAGCGCCGCGACGAAAGCGCCGAAGATGCCGCCGATCCAGTCGCCGAGTGACGCGCCGACCAGGATGGACACCAGCACGAGCAGCGGGTTGACCCGGACCGTTCGGCTCATCACGATCGGGTTGAGAATGTGGTTCTCGATCTGGGTGTAGATGATGAAGACCACCAGGGTGATGATGCCTGCCGTGAGGGAATGCCCGGCCGCGAACAGCACGGTGGGGATGCCGGCCAGGGCACCGCCGATCATCGGCAGGAAGTCGACGAGCGCCACCCATAGCGCCCAAAGGAACGGGAAGGGAACCCCGACCAGCAGCAGTGTCACGAGCACGACGACGCCGGCAATCACCGAGGTCAGGATGTCCCCCAGCATGTACCCGGTGACCGAGCGGTTGACCTCACGCGCCACCTGCGAATAGCTGTCCGCGCGGGCCGGCGACATCATGCCGAGCACGCCGTTCCGGAGCTTGGGGCCCTCGAGCAGCAAGAGCAGCACCAGCACGAAGATGGTCAGCAGCGCGATCAGCAGCGAGAGCGCGCCCTTGCCCAGCGTGAGGGCCGGCTTGGCCAGGCCCTGCCCGAAGCTCACGATCTTGGGCGTGTTGTGCTGCACCCACGTCTGAAGGTGATATTTGCGCGCCAGGTGCCCGATCCAGCCCCTGCCGTGCTCCGCCTCGTTCACGTAGGTCGGGAGGCCGTGGGCCAGATGGGTGATCCCGTTGGTCAGCGGGTAGCCAAACGCCACGGCGAGGCCGGCGAATACCAGCAGGCCCCACAGGGTCACCACGGTCACTGCCCAGCCGCGGCGCGGGATTCGCCACCGCTGCAGGGCCACGACCAGAGGGTTAAGGATCAGCGCGATGAACCCGGCGACGAGCACCAGGAGGATGACGTCGCGCAGCCGGTAGACCAGCTTGCCGGCCAGGAAGACCGCGACCAGTACCCCGGCCGTGACCAGGATGGTCCGGAGCGGGATGCCCCTGGCCTCCGAGGCGCTCCAGAGCCTGGCCAAGCCGGGTGTTGGCTGGCGGCAGGTTATCGGTCACCCGCCAATCATGACAGCCGCGCGTCACCGCGCCGGTGCGACGTGGGCCCTGGCCAGGGTTAAGGCAGGGATCTTCCGTTCGGGCACCCGTATGTCCTACTATCAACTGGGAAATACGGTCTTTGCAGCTAGTGAGCCAGCTGACAGGATCAGTTAACGGGCCGGATCGCGTGATCGGCGACGATCGGGCGGGTCATCATCCCGTTGCCGATATCACGGAAACCAGGCCGCGTGGCAGGCGACAGCAGGAGGTGACCGAGCAGATGGTGCTCAACGAGAGCGAGCTCAAGCAGCAGAAGCTTCGCCGCAACCTCAGCATCTGGGAAGCGATCGGCATCTCACTTGCCCTGATGGCGCCATCTATGGCGGCGAGCATCAATCCGCAGGGCACCGCGACGACCGTAGGCCGGGCAACCCCGGTCGCCTTCGCGCTCGCCTTCGTGGGCGTGCTGCTGGTGGCGTACACGTTCGTCCGGCTCACCCAGCGGTTCCACCACTCGGGCTCGGTGTACGGCTTCGTCGGGGCCACGCTGGGCCCGCGGGCCGGCGTGATCTCCGGCTGGGCGCTGACCGGTACCTACGCCTTCTACGGCGTGGTCACGTCGATGGCCGGCGGCCGGTTCGCTTCTAACTTCCTGAACGCGCTCGGGATCTGGCACAACCCGCCGGCCTGGTCGGGCTTCCTGCTCGGCGCGATCGGGATGCTGCTGGTCTGGTGGCTCGCGATCACGCCGGCGCGCGGCGGCACCCGGGTGCTGCTCGCGGCCGAAGCCATTACGGTGACGCTCATCGTCATCGTCATCGCCATCGTGTTCGGCAAGCTCGCGGGCCATAGCGCTCCGAACGGGCTCGGCCTGGACTGGTCGGTCTTCAAGCTCCCGTCCGGCACGCCGCTGTCGACGGTGTTCCTCGGCGTCGTATTCGGCTTCCTGTCCTTCGCCGGGTTCGAGGCCGCTGCCACCCTCGGCGAGGAGACCAGGCACCCGAACCGTGACATCCCGCGGGCCATCCTCGGCGTCGCGATCTTCGGCGGGATCTACTTCTTCGTGGTGACCGCCGTGGAGGTGATGGGCTTCGGCACCTCGGCCAAGGGGATCACGGCGTTCATCAACTCGACCTCCCTGATCGGCGACCTCGGCACCGCCTACGTCTCCTCCTGGCTCGGCACAGTGATCACGGCCGGCGCGATGATCTCGGCCTTCGGGTGCGCGCTCGCCTGCACGGTCGGGGCCTCCAGGCTCGTGTACGCGATGAGCAGGGACGGCATAATGCCCGAGCGGTTCGGCCACGTCTCGCCGCGGCGCCGGACCCCGACGGTGGCGGCCGCGGCAGTCGCGCTGACCGTCTACGTCATCGTCGCCTTCACCTGGTTCGGACTCCGGGGCGATCCCTTTGGCCTGTTTGTCCAGAGCGGGGTGATCGGGACGCTGATCCTGCTGGTGGTCTATATCCTGGCGACGATCGGGATGGTCCGGCTGGTCTTCTTCACCGGCCAGACGGCAGTGCGGCGCTGGGAGATCGCCATCCCGGTCCTTGGCCTGATCGTCCTGGCCTACACGCTGTTCAGGAACGTGTGGCCGCTGCCGACCGGGGTAGCGTGGTGGGGGCCCTCGGTGGCCATCGCCTGGTTCGTGATCGGGATCATCGGAGTGCTCGCGAGGCCCGCCGCCACCCGGCGCGCGGGCGAGATGCTGACCGGCGCGGAGGGCCTTGGCGGCTCCGCTGCGCCTGCCGCCGGCCAGTTCGCGAGGGAAGGCGAAGTAACCTCGTGACGGTCACCTGGTGACGTGACGTTGTCATGGAGCCCGTCCCGGCGAAGGAGGATTGACCAATGCCACGGCCGTTCAGCCGGTCTCGCAGCGACGCGGACCGCGACGTCGACGAGCGCCGGGCGCAGGTCCTCGAGAGGCAGCTGGCCGGCGAGGTCAGCGGTGTCGCGACGACCTTCGTCGACCACAGCGGCGCGGCGCGGATGAAGGCCGTGCCGCTGACCGGGCTGGCCAGGGCCGCTAGGTCGGGCGTCGGGTTCTCGCCGGTCCTTGACGCGTTCACCAGCCTGGGCAGCATTGACGGTGCGTCGGCCCTTGCCAGGCCTGATGGGGACCTGCGGATGGTCCCTGATCTGGACCGGCTGACCGTGCTGCCTGCCCCGGACGGCTGGGCATGGGCTCCGGGCGACCGCTTCCACCAGGACGGCACCGTGTACGCAGGCTGTCAGCGCTCCTTTGCCAGGGCGCAGGTGGCGGCAGGCCTGGGCAAGGGCATCAGCGCCCTGATGGCGTTCGAAACGGAATGGATGGTCGGCCGGGACGAGGACGACTTCCATCCCGCCGTGGGCGGCACGGGCTACGGGCTGGCCCGCTTCGTCGAGGCAGCCGAGTACGTCCGTGACGTGGCCGACAGCCTTGAGGCTGCCGGCGTGCGCGTCGAGCAGGTCCATCCGGAGTTCGGTCCCGGGCAGTTCGAGGTCTCGGTGGCCGCGCAGGACCCGGTGTCCGCGGCAGATACCAGCGTGCTGGTGAAGCTCATCATCTCGGCGGTCTCGGCCCGGCACGGAATGCGGGCTTCGTTCGCTCCCGCTGTGCAAGCGGACAACGTCGGGAACGGCGGGCACCTGCACGCCAGCTTCTGGCAGGACGGCAGGAACCTGCTCGCAGGGGGGACCGGCCGCTATGGCCTGACCGAGCGCGGCGAGTCGATGACGGCGGCCCTGCTGGAGTCGCTGCCTGCCCTGCTAGCGATCGGCGCGCCGACGCCCGGTTCCTACCTGCGCCTGCAGCCGTCCAGGTGGGCCGGCGCCTACCAGGTGTGGGGGAGGGAGAACCGGGAGGCGGCGATCCGGTTCATCGAGGCCAGCCCGTCGAACCCGGGCGCGGCTAACGTCGAGCTCAAGTGCTTCGACCTGAGCGCCAACCCGTACCTGCTAGTCGGCGCGGTGCTTGCGGTAGCGCTCAGCGCCGCCGAACGGCAGGCCAGCCTGCCTGAGGAGGTCAGTGGTGACCCGAGCACGCCTGGCCATTCCCAGGCGGATCAGGCGATCCGGCTTCCGGGCAGCCTCGGTGAGGCGCTGAAGGCGCTGGAGGCATCCGACGAGCTACGCGCCGCCGCAGGTGATCAGCTGATCAGCACATTCGCGGCGTCCCGGCGTGCCGAGATCGAGCTCGCCGACGGCAAATCGGACGAGGAGATCGTGGCCCAGTCACGTTGGCTGCTCTGATCCCGCGATGGGCGCGATGCGTGGGATGCGCGTGATGCGGGCGGCAGGTGCGCCGGGCAGCGGGGTCTCAGGCCAGATCCAGTTCGAAGCCGAGTAGCGGTACCGCAGGCAGCGGCGAATAGTCGCGCTCCGGCGCCCGCCTGAACCCGAGCCGCGCGTACAGGCGATGGGCGGTAGTCATCCACGGGGTCGAATGCAGGACGAGACGGCCGCGCCCGTCCGCCCGGCCCTGAGCAATGCAGGCCCGCACCAGCGCCTCGCCAACGCCACGGCCCTGCGCGTCCAGCGCGACCGCGAGCATCCGGAAACCTGCGGCGTCGTCGTCGTCCCACTCCGCGTACTCGTTGTGACTGCTGGTCACGTAGGTAACCGCGCCAAGGACCTGGTCCTCGCCGTCCACCGCGACCAGCACCTCGGCTACTTCGGCCCGGCGGCCGGTATCGAGGAGGTCGGCCTCGTACTCGGGTTCGGGGTGGTAATACGGCAGCGCGCGGTAGGCGGCGAGCACGAGTTCCCCGACCGCCCGATACTCGCCGGGACGAACCCGGCGGATTGTGAGTGGCACATCACTCCGATCCAGGCTGGTCCCGGCGTGGGTGGCGGCTGGGCCGTATGGCAGAGCACCCTACCGATAGGGGCCCGCAGCGGCAGGCTCAGGGCAGCTGGGCGGCTTCGGGCAAGCGGTCCATCGTCCCGGTGGCACCGCGGTCCGCGTCTCGGTCCGCGTCTCGGTCCGGGCCTCGGCCCGGGCCTCGGCCCGCGCCGCCGGGCGCGTCAGGCTGATCACCCTGCCCGGCCCCGGACTCCCGCATATCACGCGCGAACCGCCGTAGATCGTCCAAGCGGTCGCCGGGGAGCCCGATAAGCACGTCCAGGCCCGGGCAGGCAGCGGCTATCTCGCTGGTCGCCTCCATGGCGCGGCGCCCGGTGTCCTGAGTGGCCGCCGACAGCACGGCCAGGTCGGCGCGGACCTCCTGGGCCAGCCGGGTGACCTCAGCGAAAGGCAGGTCGGCAGCCAGGTGGTGGACCAGCCAACGGTCCTCGCGGAGGGTGGCCGCGGCCATCAGGGCGGGCAGGCTGTGCCGCTCGCCTGGCGGGGTCGTCACGACAACGGTGCCACGGGGCCGGCCGGCTGGCTGGCGGGTGTGCAACGCGATCAGCCGTTCGCAGATGGCGCTCGCCCGGTGCTCTTCTGCGATCGACACCCGGCCCGCGGCCCAGTCATCGCCGATATGCCGCATCGCCGGGGCGATGACACGCTGGCACAGATCCATCACGGCCACGCCAGCCGCGAGCCGTTCTATCCGCTGGCGCGCCTGGGTCTCGTCGCCGGTCACGATCGCCGAGTACAGCCGGTCCGCGGGCGCCGCCCAGTCGTGGACCTGGATCTGGGGGGTGGGCTCGCCGCCTAGCTCGCGCTGGGCGGCGAGGGCACGCACATCGCCGTCATTGACCTCGTATCCGCGCCCCAGCTTCCGGGCTGGCAGTACACCTTGCCGCACCCACGCGTAGGCAGTTTGGTAGTGCACGCCGAGCGCGTCGGCGGCTTCGCGAAGCTGCATCCAGGCCCCCGGGTTTGTTACCTGTGAATATCTTAGTGTAATTTAGTATTAGTTTCTGGCGAGAGGCATTCAGAGAGTCCCGGATGCAGCGGGGGCGCGTCCGGGCGCGCGGCGGATGGCACGGGTGCACATCCGCGCGCACCAGTAGGGCTGGTGCCTGATCGATTGCCTTCACGGTCAGGCACCAGCCCCCTGTAGTTCTTCCCTACCGAGTAATTTCGCCAGTTGAATAGCTTCTTCATGCTGAGTCTGGCCTCCCCCGCAGGCTGTTCTCCTCTATCCTGCGCCGTCGCCGTGACGGGCCCGCTTGCGGGGTCCGGATGAGCGGATTAGCGCAGTGCGGCGGATCAGCGCCCGCTGCCTGCACCGGCACACCGGACTGGAGGATGCAGCCAAAGTGTTTAGCCCCCGATCCTCCGGACAGGTGGTGAAGACGCAAACGAGTAATCGGAAGGAACTGTCATGGCGACGGAGAACAAGGCAGCCAACAAGGTCACCGAGGCCAAGGGCAAGGTCAAGGAGGCGGCAGGCCATGCGGTCGGCGACGCTGACCTGGAGGCCGAAGGCCAGGGTGACCAGGCCAAGGGCAACCTGAAGCAGGCTGGCGAGAAGGTCAAGGACGCGTTCAAGCACTGATAGGACCCGCCGCGCTGGCCTGGCAGCGCGGCGGTTAGCCCCTTGTAACGGGGTTACAAGGGGTTTTTGCTTGTCGCGGCGTGGCGGCGGGCCGGGTTACGGCGGGGCGGTGCGGGGAGGGCCTGAGCGCGCGGGCACCTGAGCGCGCAGGCACCTCAACGGGCAGGCGCAGACAATCAGTTGCCGAAGCGGAGGGCTGCGGGCGCGCTGGCGGGGACGGCCGGGGAGCGCGGAGCGACCGGCGCGATGCTGCGATACGGCATGCCGGGGGCTGGCCGGGGGTCGTCATCGCCGCGGTTGGGCCACAGCGCCATGGCACGCTCTGCCTGGGCGGTGATCGTGAGAGCCGGGTTCGTGCCCAGGTTGGCTGACACGGCGGCGCCATCGACCACGTGCAATCGTTCATATCCATGTATCCGGTGGTAAGCGTCGATGACGCTGGTCGACGGCGACTCGCCGATGGCGGCACCCCCGATGAAATGCGCCGTGGTGGGGATGTCGAACAAGTCCAGCCAGGTGCCGCGGGCGAAGCCGCCGATCTCCTCGGCGAGCATCCGGACGGCGCGGTGGGCCACCGGGATCCATGACGGGCTCGGCTCGCCGGGCCCTGGATGTGAGCGCATCCCCCAGCCCAGCGCTCCCCGCGTGGCCCGGACGGTGACCGAGTTGTCGCGGCTCTGCATCACCAGCGCGATGATTGTCCGCTCCGACCAGTGCCGGAGGTTGAACAAGCGGGGCAGTTCGGAGGGCCGGGCCGCGGTTTGGCCGAGGAACTTCGCCCAGCGCGGGGCCGGCCCGCCGCCGTCGATCAGCAGCGAGCTGAGCGCCCCCATCGCGTTCGAGCCCGGCCCGTACCTGGTGGGCTCGATGTGCGTGCGGTCGTCCGGGTGGAAGGAGGACGTGATCGCAACGCCGCGGGAGTGGTCGTCGCCGCGGTGGGCAGTGCGTTCCGCGGCGAGGATCGCTTCGGAGTTGGTCCGGCTCACAGCGCCCAGGCAGTCGGACAGCCGCGGCAGCGCGCCGGTCGCCTTCATCCGGTGCAGCAGCTTCTGCGTGCCATATGTCCCGGCCGCGAAGATGACCTGCTCGGTGGTGATGGTGCGCCGCCGCCTGGTCGCCGTTCCGGTGCGCTTGACCTCGACGCCGTAACCGCCCGGGCATGGCCACACGGCGGTCGCCATGGTCATGGGCATGATCCTGGCGCCGGCTCGCTCGGCCAGGTACAGGTAGTTCTCGGTGAGCATGTTCTTGGCGCCGTTGCGGCAGCCAGTCATGCACGACCCGCACTCGGTGCAGGCGGCCCGCGGCGGCCCCGCGCCGCCGAAATACGGGTCCGGAGTCTCATCCCCCGGCGGGTCACCGAAGTACACCCCGACCGGCGTGGGCCGGAACGTCTCGCCGCGCCCCATCCGTTCGGCGACTCTCTTGATCGCGACGTCCGCTGGCGTCGTCGTCGGGTTGGTTGTTACGCCGAGCATCCGCTCGGCCTGGTCGTAATAAGGCGCGAGCTCAGCGCGCCAGTCGGTGACGGCGCTCCATTGCGGGTCGTCGAAGAACGGCTGGGCGGGCCGGTACAGCGTGTTGGCGTAATTCAGGGAACCGCCGCCGACCCCGGCACCCGCGAGGATCAGCACGCGCGAGCCCTTCTCGCCGCGCAGCAGGTGGATGCGCTGAATCCCGGTCAGGCCGAGCGGCGGCGCCCACAGGTAGCCACCGATCCGCCACGACGTCTTCGGCAGCGCCTGGTGCCGCCGGGACGGCACCGGATGGGCGGGATCATCGAACCGGCGGCCCGCCTCTAGGACGCCGACCCGGTAGCCCTTCTCGGTCAGCCGCAGCGCCGCTACGCTGCCGCCGAACCCTGAACCGATCACCAGGACGTCATAGTGGTAGTCGCTCATCTCACCCTCAGCCTAGGCTCCAGCCGCAGCCAGCGCACGGGCAACGGCCGGGCGGGTCAGCACCGGCCGTGGCGGGGCATTAGCGGGCGCGGCGGTTCGATCAAGCTGACGGTGCTAAATGCCGGAGGCTGGGAAGTGGTGGTCTGGCATGATCATCGTGCCGCGGCGGCCCCGCCGGGGCCTAGAGCTGATATCCGGGCCACCCCGGAACCTCACACGGGTGGCCTGCCGAGCGTTAACTAGATGTGAACCTTCCACCGTTCGAGAAAGTCGTGGCCGAGCACGGGCAGGCGGTGCTGCGGGTTTGCCTGGCTGTCCTCGGGCCGCAAGATGCCGAGGATGCCTGGTCGGAGACGTTCCTCGCGGCGTTGCGGGCGTACCCGGAGGTCCGGCCGGACAGCAATCTGAGGGCCTGGCTGGTAACGATCGCGCACCGCAAGGCCATCGACGGATACCGGGCCGCGCGGCGCGCGCCGAGGCCGACCGATGAGATCCAGGACCGCGTTGCTGATGCCGAGGACGCGGCTGGCCTGCCAGACGAGGAACTGGGCGGCGCGCTGCGGGCGCTGCCTTGCAAGCAGCGGGCGGCGGTCGCCTACCGGTACCTGGCGGACATGTCCTACCAGGAGATCGCGGCGCTGCTGGACAGCAGCGAGGCAGCAGCACGCCGCAGCGCTGCCGACGGTATCGCGACGCTGCGCAAGACCTATAGCGCTGCGCAAGACGTGTGAGGAGAGGAAAGACGATGATGACCCAGACCAACCGTGACCTGATCATGTCGCTTACTGAGACTCACGCTGCCAGTTACGCGGGGCTGCGCGGCAGGCTGGCAGGCCTGGCGAGCGGCAGCGACCTGCTCGACATCGCTTACCGCACGGTGGATACCCCGCTCGGATCGCTGCTGCTCGCGCAGACGCCGCGCGGCCTGGTGCGGGTGGCGTACGCACGCGAAGACCACGACGCGGTCCTGGCCCGGCTGGCGGCCGCGGTAAGCCCGCGGGTGCTGTATGCGCCGGCCAAGCTGGACGCGGCCGCCCGTGAGCTTGATGAGTACTTCACCGGCCGCAGGCGCCAGTTCGGGCTGCCGCTGGACTTCCAGCTCTCCCGCGGTTTCCGGCTGGCCGTCCTCACGCACCTGCGCGGGATCGCCTACGGCGCGACCGAGAGCTATTCGGTGGTCGCCGTGGCGGCCGGCAGTCCGGCAGCGGTCCGCGCGGTGGGTACGGCGTGCGCGACCAATCCGCTGCCTGTCGTGGTGCCGTGTCATCGGGTGGTGCGCAGCGACGGGTCGATCGGGCAGTACGTTGGCGGCCCCGAAGCCAAGCAGGCGCTGCTAGCCATGGAGGCAGCAGCGTGAGCGCGGCCGGCAACGCAGGCGCCTCGGCTGGGCAGGCCGGCGAGCTGGCAGGGCAGCGCCTCGGCTGGACAGGCCTGCGCGGCGGGCTGGGCAGGCCTGCGCGGCGGGCTGGGCAGGCCTGCGCGGCGGGCTGGGCAGGCCTGCGCCTCGGCTGGGCAGGCCTGCGCGGCGGGCTGGTCGGCAGCAGCGGCCGTGCCCGGACCGGCTGGCTGAACGCCTCACGATGCGCACGAGGTTCTCCGCGGGCTCTTGCGAGGGCGGCCCCGGGTCCGCTTACCCGCGGTGGGCGCGCCGTGCTGGAAAATCTCGCCACCCCAGACGCCGCAGGGCTCGGCGCGCTCGATCGCGCCGTCGAGGCAGGGGCGACGCAGCGGGCACTGGCGGCAGAACGCCTTGGCCTGCTCAAGCTCAGCTGGCAAGTCCGAGAACCACAACCGCGGGTCCTCGGTCCTGCATGGCAGCGGGCCGATCAGCCCCGCCGCTCGTCCCGCCAGTACGACCAGGGAGGTGCTGGACATAACGCTTCTCATGCCTTCCAGGTGGGACGCTCGCCGCGGCGTCAGCCATGTCAGTTCCGTGGCCCGGACGGTGCCTAGACATTTCTAGGGTGCCGGGATAGAGGCACGGCGGGCATCCACCAGCTGGCTGGCGTTGGCGCCAGGAGGCCGCTCCGGTTGGTCGATGCCCAGCGTGCCGCCGTCATGTCACTGGTGTAGACGCCGGTAAGCAGGGAAACTCATCGGGCGCGCCGCAGCTAACGGCTGCCGGCGGCCGCCGGCTCCCCTGCGGTAGATGGGCATGCGGCCGAGCACCCCGACCTGGCGGCTGGTGTCCTTGCCTCGTTCGCGTGCTGCCGCACGGCGCCGGGCTTGTTACCATCAGACCAGCAGCTACGCCGCGCCGGCCGAGCACGCGGCACCATGTCCGCTGGCCAGGTGCGCGGGGAGGTATCCAATGGGTTGGATTAAGGCGATCGCTATTGGCATAGCCGTCATCGTGGTCTTCAGCATGGTGTCGGTGCTCGTGCACCTCGCCTACCTGATCATCGTGGCGGTCGCCATCGGAGCTATCGTTGCCGTCGCGCTCAAGGCACGCGGTCGGCTGCGGGCAGGCCGGGAAGAGAAGACCAGGCGGGTCCAGGCCGAGCAGACCCGTTCGGCGGTTACGCAGCGCCAGCTTGACGTGCGGGCCACCGCGGTGCAGCAACAGCAGGACGTTGAGGCCGAACTGGCCAGGCTGCGCAAGGAAATGGGGTAACTAGTTCATCCCTGCGCGAGCTGCCTGTTGCCGGATCCTCTCGACCCATCGGCCTGCCGCGCTGACCGTCGGCCATGGGCGATGCGCGCGGAAGGGGTGGCGTGCCCCCAAGGGCGCTCCAGGTTATCGTGACGAGTTTTCAGCTGGTGCGTAAAGGTGTCCTGCGCAGGGCGTCACCAGGGGCCGGGCGCGTTGTTGGCGACCCGCATCGCAGCGACATACCCGGCGCGCTCATACCTGGCCTGGTCAGCATCGGCGGGCACGGCGAGCACGCCGCGCAGTTCGCCGACTGACGCGTAGCCTTTGCGCACCATCCAGCCGGACAGGCCGTCGAGCAGCACGGCCGTGTACTCGGGACCATGCCGGATCAGTGCTGACGCGGTCATCACGACATCCGCGCCGGCCAGCAGGTACTTGATCACGTCGGGAGCTCCGTCAACCCCGGTCGTGCCGGCCAGCGAGGCGGTAACCCGCCGGCACAGGATCGAGATCCAGGTCCGCGGCAGCCTGGCCTCCTTGGGGCTGGAGAGGTCCACCGCAGGAACGACGGCCATGCTTTCCGGATCGATGTCGGGCTGCAGGAACCGGTTGAACAGCACCAGGCCGTCCGCGCCCGCTTCGTCGAGGAGCATCGCCATCTCGCCGGTCGAGCTGAAATGCGGGCTCAGCTTTACCGCTACCGGTATGGTCACAGCGTCCTTGACCCGGCGCAGGATGTCGATGTGCCGCTGCTCAACGTCCCGGCCGGAGATCCGCGGGTCCCCGGGAACGAAGTAAATGTTCAGCTCGATTGCCGCGGCGCCCGCGTCCTGCATCGCCCGCGCGTAGCTGGTCCAGCCGCCGGGCGTGACTCCGTTGAGGCTGCCGATCACCGGAATCTCGACGGCCGCCGCGGCGCGCTCGATCAGGCTCAGGTAGCGCCGCGGGCTTGGCTCGTCCGCGGCGCTCTCCACGGCCGCCTCGGCTTCGGCCTCGGCAGGGAAATAAGACAGCGCCTCGGGGAACGACTCGGTGCCGGCCTCGGCAAGCCGCGCGTTTTCTGCGGCCTCGCGGCGGAGCTGCTCCTCGAACAGGGAGTAGAGCACTACAGCGCCGAGACCGGCGTCGGCCAGCCGCCTGACTCCGTCGACCGTATTCGACAGCGGCGAGGCGGAGGCGACGAGCGGATTGCGCAGGGTGAGGCCGAGATATTCGGTCGAAAGGTCCATCAGCGTTCCTTTCGCGCATCCGCGGGGAACCGGCCGGCGCCACGGGTAGCCATGTCCTCGTAGTTGTCCCAGCGCTGGTCCACGGACTCCTGGGCCAGCGCCCCCAGCCGTTCCGCCTCCGCCGGGTCGGTGTTGCTCAGCGAGCGGTACCGCAGCTCACGCTGGGTGTAGTCGGTCAGCGCGGTGCGCGGCCTTGGCGAGTCAAGCATGAACGGATTACCGCCTGCCGCGCGGAGCAGCGGGTCGTAACGCATCAGCGGCCAGTACCCGCTGGACACGGCGCGGTACTGCTGGCTGAGCCCGTCCCGCATCTCGATGCCATGCGCGATGCAGTGGCTGTAGGCGATCACCAGCGACGGTCCGTCGTACGCCTCGGCCTCGCGGAAGGCCCGCAGGGTCTGCTGCGGGTCGGCGCCCATCGCGACCCGTGCGACGTACACGTAGCCGTAGGAGACTGCCTGCATCGCTAGGTCTTTCTTGGGCATGGTCTTGCCAGCGGAGGCGAATTTGGCGACGGCGCCGAGCGGGGTTGCCTTCGATGACTGCCCGCCGGTGTTGGAGTACACCTCGGTGTCGAGCACCAGCACGTTCACGTCGCGTCCGCTGGCGAGCACGTGGTCGAGGCCGCCTGATCCGATGTCGTAGGCCCAGCCGTCACCGCCGACGATCCAGATGCTGCGCCGCAGCAGGTGATCCACCACGCTGCGCAGGTCCTTGGCTGCCCCTTCGGACGGCCCTAGCTCGTCGAGCCGGCGCTTCAGCTCGGTGACCCGGTCATGCTGGGCGCGCAGTTCCGATTCACGTAGCTGCGGCGCGCTGAGGATATCGTCGGCCAGCTCGGCGCCGATCACGTCGCGGAGCTCGGTGACTCTGCTGCGGGCCAGATCGTGATGCCGGTCGGCAGCCAGCCTGAACCCGAGGCCGAACTCGGCGTTGTCCTCGAACAGCGAGTTTGACCAGGCCGGGCCGCGGCCGTCGGGCCCGATTGTCCACGGCGTGGTCGGCAGGTTCCCGCCGTAGATGGACGAGCAGCCGGTCGCGTTGGCGACCATCAGCCGGTCGCCGAACAACTGCGACAGTAGCTTGATGTAGGGCGTCTCCCCGCAGCCCGCGCAGGCGCCGGAGAACTCGAACAGCGGCTGCAGGAACTGGGTTCCTCGCACCGTGCCGAAATCCACCCGGGCCCGGTCGGCCACCGGCAGCGTCTCGAAGAACGCGATGTTGTCCCGTTCGGCGGCCACCAGCGGCGCGCGGGCGGCCAGGTTGATCGCCTTGCGCTCCGGCTCGTCGGGCGCACTGACCGGGCAGGCTTGCACGCACAGCTCGCAGCCGGTGCAGTCCTCCACGTACACCTGGAGCGTGAACCGGGTGTCCGGGAGCCCCCGGGCGTCCAGCGGGGCCGACCGGAACTCCGATGGCGCCCCGGCCAGCAGCGACTCGTCGTAGTAGCTGGACCTGATCACGCTGTGCGGGCACACGAAACTGCAGTTGCCGCACTGGATGCACAGCTCGGAATCCCACAGTGCGACCAGTTCGGAGATGTTGCGCTTCTCATAGGCCGCGGTGCCGCTCGGGTAGGTGCCGTCTACCGGCAACGCGCTGACCGGGATGTCGTCGCCGCGGCCCGCCATCATCTCCGCGGTGACGGTGCGGACGAACTCCGGCGCGCCGGCCGGGATCATCACGGCCATTTCCCTGGTCGCCGTGACCAGCCCTGGCACCTCGATCTGGTGCGTTGCCTCGACGGTGCGATCGACCGCTGCCAGGTTCTTCTCGACCACCTCGGCGCCGCGACGGCCGTAGGTCTTGACGATCGACGACTTGATCTTGCTGATCGCCACATCCCTGGGCAGTACGCCCGAGATGGCGAAGAAGCAGGTCTGCAGGATGGTGTTGGTCCGCCCGGCCAGGCCGACCTCGCGGGCGATATGCCCGGCATCGATCGCGTATACGTTGACCCGCTTGGCGATGATCTTCTCCTGCACCGGGCGGGGCAGCGCATCCCAGACCTGATCAGGCGGCAGCGAACAGTCAAGCAGCAGCGTCGCGCCCGGCGCCGCCCGGCCGAGCACGTCGACCTGGTCCAGCAGCCGGAAGTGATGGCAGCCGACGAAGCTGGCTTGCTCCACTAGGTAGGGCGCGCGGATCGGCCGCGGCCCGAAGCGCAGGTGCGACACCGTCTGGGAACCGGACTTCTTGGAGTCGTAGACAAAATAGCCCTGGGCGTTCAGGTCCTCCTCGGCGCCGAGAATCTTGATCGTGTTCTTGTTCGCGCCGACGGTCCCGTCCGAGCCGAGGCCGAAGAAGACGGCGCGAACCGTCCCGGGCGGCTCGATGTCGAGCGAGGGGGCATACGGCAGGCTGGTGCCTGACACGTCATCGGTGATGCCGATCGTGAACCGGCGCCTGGGCTGCTCGCGGGCAAGCTCGGCGAAGATCCCGGCCACCATGGCTGGCGTGAGTTCCTTCGACGACAGGCCGTAGCGCCCGCCGGTCACCAGGGGAAAGACCGCGCGATCCCCGCTGGAGTAGGCGTCCGCAATCGCGGCGACCACGTCGAGGAAGAGCGGCTCGCCGCTGGAGCCAGGCTCCTTGGTCCGGTCCAGCACGGCGATCCGGGCCGCGGTGCCGGGAAGCGCGTCGAGCAGCGCCCGGGCCGGGAACGGCCGGTACAGCCGCACCTGCAGCACCCCGACCCGCTCGCCCTTTGCGTTCAGGTGCGCCACGGTCTCGCTGACGGTCTCGGCAGCCGAGCCCATCACGACGATCACCCGCTCGGCCTCGGGGTGCCCGGTGTACTCCATCAGCTTGTAGCTGCGGCCGGTGCGCGCGGCCAGGGCGTTCATCGCGTCCTGCACCGCGCCTGGTACCGCGGCGTAGAACGGGTTTACCGTCTCGCGTGCCTGGAAGTAGACGTCCGGGTTCTGCGCGGTTCCCCTGATAAACGGCTGCTCCGGTGACAGCGCCCGGGCGCGGTGCGCGCGGATCAGATCGGTCGACACCATGGCGCGCAGGTCATCGTCGGACAGCATCTCGATGGTGTTCAGCTCGTGCGAGGTGCGGAAGCCGTCGAAGAAATGCACGAACGGCACCCGGGTCGACAGCGTGGCCACCTGCGCCACCAGCGCCAGGTCGTGTGCTTCCTGAACCGAAGCCGAGGCGAGCAGCGCGAAGCCGGTCTGCCGCACCGCCATCACGTCCGAATGGTCGCCGAAGATCGACAGCCCCTGCGCGGCCAGCGACCTGGCGGCGACGTGCAGCACCGCGGGGGTCAGCTCACCAGCGATCTTGTACATGTTCGGGATCATCAGCAGCAGGCCCTGCGACGCGGTGAACGTGGTGGCCAGCGCCCCGCTCTGCAGCGCGCCGTGCAAAGCACCCGCCGCCCCGCCCTCGCTCTGCATCTCGGCTACCGAGGGAACGGCGCCCCACAGGTTGGGCCGCCCCTTGCTGGACCATTCGTCGGCAAGCTCGGCCATCGGCGAACTCGGCGTGATCGGGTAGATACAGCAGACCTCGTTGAGCCGGTAGGCGACTGAGACAGCGGCCTCGTTGCCGTCGACCGTGGCACGTGTCATCCGCCCTCCGGAATCATTTCAATAGAGTGCACCGGGCATTGCTCATAACACGCTCCGCAGCCGGTGCATTTGTCGTAGTCGAAGCGGTACCTGTGGCCTGGGCCCAGCTTGATCACGGCATCCTCGGGGCAGGCGCCCAGGCAGCCGTCACACTCGCAGCAGTTGCCGCAGGAAAGGCAGCGGCGTGCCTCGTAGGTGGCCTCCTGCTCGGACAGGCCGCCGTGAATCTCGCTGAAGTCAGCCGTCCGCTCCTCCGGCGGCGCCTCGGGCTGCTGCCGCTGGGCGGCGTCGCCGAAGTACCACAGGTTCAGCTGGCTGAATTCGACAAGCTCATGCTTGGGCGGGTTATCTGGCTGGGCGCCGCGCAGCCACGCGTCGATGTTCTTGGCCGCCTTCTTGCCGTGCCCCACACCAACGGTCACGGTGCGCTCGGCAGGCACCATGTCGCCGCCCGCGAAGACGCCCGGGCAGCCGGTCATCATGCCCGCCGACACCTGGACCGTGCCGTCCCGCGAGAACTCCACCCCGGGAACCCGGCGCAGGAACGCGGTATCGGTTTCCTGGCCAAGCGCGAGAATAACGGTGTCGGCGGCCAGTGTCTCGAACCGCCCGGTCGGCTGGGGGAAGCCGCTGTCGTCCAGTTCCATCGCCTCGATCGTCAGCTCGGGGCCGTCGAACGCGGTAATGGTGCGCAGCCAGTTGATCTGCACGCCTTCGCGTTCGGCTTCCTCGGCTTCGTCCTCATGGGCCGGCATCTGGGCCCTGGTACGGCGGTAGACGATGAGCGCGTCATTAGCGCCCAGGCGGCGGGCCACCCGGGCGGCGTCCATCGCGGTGTTGCCGCCGCCGTACACGGCGACGCGGCGCCCGATCACCGGCCGGTCGCCGGAGGCGACGCTGCGCAGGAACGACACTGCGTCCACGATCCGTCCCGCGTCCTTGGCCGGGATGTCCACCCGCTTGGACAAGTGCGCGCCTACCGCCACAAAGGCCGCGTCGAAACCGCCTTCACGCCGTTCGGCGTCCAGGTCCTCCACCCGGTGGCCGCAGGTGATGCGCACGCCCATCGCGGCGATCCGGTCAAGCTCGCCGTCGAGGACATCACGCGGCATCCGGTAGGACGGGATTCCGTACCGCATCATCCCGCCCGGCCGGTCGCCGGAGTCCCTGATCTCGACTTCATGACCGAGCCTGGCCAGATGGTAGGCGGCCGACAGCCCGCTCGGCCCGGCGCCGATGACGAGCACCCGCTTGCCGGTGCGGACCGGCGGCTTCTCGAACGACCAGCCACGCTCAAGCGCGAGGTCGCCGAGGAACCGCTCGACCGAGTGAATCGAGACTGCGCTGTCCAGGTCGGCCCGGTTACAGACGCTCTCGCACGGGTGATAGCAGACGCGCCCGTGAATCGCGGGCATCGGGTTGTCGGCGGTCAGCTGCCGCCAGGCCTGCTCATGCTCGCCGACCTCGGCGTGCGCGAGCCAGGCCTGGATGTTCTCGCCGGCCGGACAGCCTGCGTTGCACGGCGGCAGCAGGTCGACGTAGAGCGGGCGCTGATCCCGGACCGGCCCGGCGCGGGACCGTCCGTGCAGCAGATCGGGTAGCGGCGTGACGTCCCGTCGCTCGGGTGGGGTCATATGCGTCAGGCTACGCCTATTCTCTTCCGGCGCTCGACCCAGTAGGCAGGTTGGTTGCTCGCCAGCTGGGGACGACGGATGCAGCCCGCTTCACGGGCGGATCGCGTGCTCGTGGGGTAGAGATGACGGATGCAGACAGCCATCGTTGTCTTCACCCGTGACCTGCGGGTACACGACAACCCGGCGCTCGCCACGGCATGCGCGAAGGCCGAGCGGGTAATCCCGGTCTTCGTCGCGGACCCCCGGCTGATGACCTCGCCAAGCCGGACCCGTTTCCTGGCGGATTCGCTCGCCGGCCTGCGCGATGGGCTCCGCGAACGCGGCGGTGACCTGGTCATCCGCCACGGGGAGCCGGTCGCCGAGGTGATGCGGCTGGCCGCCCAGACCCGTGCTCAGGCGATCTTCATCGCTGACGACGTGTCCCGTTACGCGGCGCGCCGCCGCGCCGGGCTGGCGGCCGGGTGCGCCGCTCACCGGGTCGAACTTGTGGTCACGCCCGGCCTGACGGTGGTGCCGCCCGGCGAGCTGCGCCCGGCCGCCGGCGACCACTACAAGGTGTTCACGCCCTACTGGAGGGCCTGGACCGCCAGCACGTGGCGCGCGCCGCTGCCGGCTCGGCTACCCGGCACCGATCATCGAGCCAGGCCCGGTCAGCTAGCCGCAGCAGCCCCCCGCACCGGTCGGCTAGCGTGGCAGCGGGCCCGCCCGCTCACCACCGTCGTCAGAGCTTGTAGCCGATGTCGCGCAGCAGCCGGCGCCGGTTAGCCACATCGGCGTCGGTCTCGACGCCGAGCGGCGGTGAGCCGTCGATGACCCCGACGATTCCGCGGCCGCGGTCGGTGACGGCGACCAGGACGTCTACCGGGTTGGCGGTCGCGCAGAAAATCGAGCAGACCTCCGGAACGGCCTTGATCGGGTTGAGTACGTTGACGGGAAACCCTTCCCTGAGCACGATGACGAACGCGTGCCCGGCGCCGATCGCCACGGCGATCGCCGTAGCCAGGCTGGTGAGCTCGTCGTCGTTCCCTGACCGGCGCACCAGCCGGGCACCCGACGCCTCGCAGAACGCAAGGCCGAACCGCAGATGAGGGCCGACTCCGGTGAGCGTCTCGTGCAGGTCCTCGACGGTCTTGATGAAGTGGGACTGGCCTATGACGACGTTTACGTCGTCCGGCTTCGCCACGGACACCACTTCGAGCCCGACGGTCGTGTCGGTCATCGTGGCCACCTTTCTTCTCTTCGCAGCTCTTCTCTTCGCAGCTGGTTCTTGCTCGACGATCCGGCCCGGTCGGCACTCCGGGCCTTTCGGCCCTCCGCGCCAGGGAGCAAGGACCCTGCCGGGCCGCCAGGGTCGTGCGCAAAGCTGTTGTTATGACCCCTTGCATCCCTGAGCATGTCACCAAGCACAGTGAGCCTGCGGCTCGTGAGCAAGGCGCCAGGCCCGCCGTTGACTGGCGCGCGTTCAGGACCGCCGACCGCTCTTGCTGCTGCTCGGCCAAGCCTGCCGTTGTCGTCGTCCTAGCTCCGGCACCAGGCCGGGATCACACCACGGATCTTTTCATGTGCGGGCATCATTACCGGGTATCCAGCAAGGCGCTCGAAGCCGCGGGAGCCGTGGTCCTCGACGGGGGCGCGATGCGCGAGGAGGCGATATCCGTATGAAACTGATCACCGCGATCATCAAGCCGGACAAGCTCGACGAGATCATCCAGGCCGTGACCGAGGAGGGGGCGAGCGGGCTCACGATGACCGACGTCCATGGCTTCGGCCAGCAGTACGGGCACCTGACCGCGAGCACGCGGGCCGGGCGACAGGCCGTGCTCCTGCCCAAGGTCCGGGTGGAAGTCCTCGTCCTCGACGATGACGCCGCGGCAGTCGCCGCCGCGATCGCGAAATGCGCCCATACCGGCTCGGTCGGGGATGGGAAGATCTGGATAGCGCCCGTGGACAGCGTGCTGAGGGTGCGGACCGGCGAGCGGGACCGGAACGCCATCTAACGCCGGGCGCCGTCCTCGCCCGGGTCCCCCCAACGACTGACAGGCGGCGCCGTGGCAGGCGGCTGACCACTCCGATATAGCGCCGTCGACCCGGCACGGTAGCCCGGACCTGCCGTTATCGCCGCTGGTACGCTGAGTTACCTTTCGGCGCAGGTCGCGCGGGGGTCCTCCGTCGCTTGATGTCCCACAGAGTCGTGTCAGCAGTCACGCAAGATCTGCATAGAGCGCCGTGACGGGGACAGTAGTGGCATGAGGGCTGTGTGTACTGGCTGGTGCCTGGGCGGCGGGCTGTCCGGCCCGGATGCTGGCGGGTCGCCGGGCCGGTTGCCCGGATCGGTGATGTGGCTGATGGGATATGAGATGGCTGGGCGCTCGGGGAACGGCGAGCTGGATGTTGGTTCGGCGGAGTCCGGGCTGAGTGTGCTGCTGGAGGCGTGTGAGCGGGCCGTGGAGGAGATCGGTGCCGCGGTGCCGCCGGTGCAGTTGCGGGCGCTGCTGGTGATTGACCGGGCGGGGAGCTTGAACCTGAGCGGGCTGGCGGGGTTGCTGGGGGCGTCGGCGTCGGCGGCGAGCCGGTTGTGTGACCGGATGCAGGCGGCCGGCCTGGTGTCGCGGGACCGGGCGGTGCTGAGCCGGCGGGAGATCGTGCTGGTGCCGACGGAGTCGGGGCGGCGGCTTGCGGAGTGGGTGCGGGGGCGCCGGCGGGCGGCGCTTGGGGCTTTGCTTTCGGGGATGACGGCGGGGGGCCGTGAGGCGCTGGCGCGCGGGCTCAGGGAGCTGGCTGATGGCGGTGGCGCCCGGTCGGCCGACGGCCAGCGGGGCCGGGCAGGAATCGCCGGGATCGGCTAGCCGGTCCGCACGGGTGCTAGCCGACGGCCACGTTGCTTAACGCACGACTATTTAATGGCCGGCTATGCGCGGCCCCGGGCGTGGCTGCCGCTTACTCGCTGCCAAAAGTCGCGGGGCTGCTAGGCGGAGCTGTCACGCTCTGGCTCACCAGCTGGAGGAGCGATCTCCTCGGGCGTCTGAGGGGTGTGACTAGCGGCCTCGGCACCGGGCGGGCGATCGTTGTACGACACTTCCACGTGCTGTTCTTCCCTGCGCTGATTCTGCAGTGCCTGCAGCGCCATGGACGCACGGTCAGCTTCGGTCAGCGGCGGCTGGACCATCGTTCTCGGCCACAGCCGCCGTGCGAGCACCACGTTGATCTCGGCGGAATAGACGGTGATCTCAACGGCCAGGTAGATCCAGGCGATGAGGCCGAGCACCGTGGCGAAGACGCCGTAAACGGAGTCGCTGTGCAGAAAGTGCCGGACCAGGAAGGTGCCAAGGGCCTGCAGCAACGTCCACGCAATGCCGCCAGTGATCGCGCCGGGAAGCAGCTTGCGGCTTGGTACGCCCTTAGGAGTCAGGACGCGGAAGCCGATGATGTAGATGGCTATGTTCACCAGCGCCGCGAGCACTACGACGAGCACGGCCGTGAGCGTGCCGTGGTGACCGAATGCATCCAGGCCGGTCAGTAGCGTCGTGAGGATCACGCCAAGACCCAGCACGCCGATGAACAGTGCGGCCCGGCCGAGGCGCTGCGCGTATCCAGGTCGGGCTGGCCCCGGCAGGTTCCATACCTGCGCCATCGTGAACAGCCCGGCCTGCGCGAGCCCACTGGTGCCCCAGATCAACGCGAGCAACCCGATGACCAGCCCGATCACGCTCGACCGCCGGAGGACGTGAACGTTGCCTGTCAGCTGCTGACCGATCAGCGGAAACTGGTTCTCGACCGACCGCAGTACGTCCTGGCGTATTGCCGGGTTCCCTGCCGCCACCAGGCCAAGGATGGTCACCAGGACCAGCAGCAGCGGGAACAAGGACACGAAGCTCGAATAGGCCAGGTTGGCTACGAGCACTCCGCCGTTATCGTCGCCGTACTTCTTGACGACGCCGAACACGAAGGCGGTTATTTTGTGCCGCTGCTGGACCGCGTCCACCTGGCGGAGCACGCGCTCTGCGGGGTTCATGTTTGCCGCCGGGGCGGTCGCGACGACTGCCGTCGCGGCCGCCGCGCCGATCGCGCAAGGACGCAGCTTTCCATCGACCTTCGCGCTGCCCTATGTGACAGTACGCAAACATAACGACCCCGGTGCCGTTCCCTGCATAGAGCGCCGTGACGGGACGGTATCCCGGCTTGGCTAGTCCACGGGCCGTCGGCGGTCGCTCCTGGCGCTGTTACCTTTTCGTGATGTGGGCTTGCCTGGGACGGCCGGCCGTGGCAGTCTTTCCTCATGGAAACATTTGCTGCAGGGAATGTGTCTGGCGTGGCGGGCGCGGCCGGGGCCGGCGCGGGAGTGGCCGGGGCCGGGGCGGCAGGCGGCGGGCTGTCGGGGCTGGATGACGGGGAGCTGCTGGGACTGGTGCGGTCGCTGCCGGTGGGCAGCGGGCGCCGCTCGGCGGCATGTGAGCTGCTGGTGACGCGGCACCGGGCGCTGGTGCGGTCGTGCGTACGGCGGTACCTGCGGAGCCCGGAGCCTGCGGAGGATCTGATGCAGGTGGGGTATGTGGGGCTGCTGAAGGCGATCAATAATTTTGATCCGGGGGCGGGGGGGTCACTGGCGGCGTATGCGCAGCCGTGTATCTCGGGGGAGATCAAACGACATTTCCGGGATAAGCGGTGGCAGGTGCGGGTGGAGCGGCCGGTGCAGGAGCTGGTGCTTGAGGTGCGGGAGGCGTCGCGGGAGCTGGCGCAGCGGCTGGGGCATCTGCCGGGGGAGGCGGAGCTGGCTGAGCATCTGGGGCGCAGCCGGGAGGATGTGGCGCAGGCGCGGCTGGCGGATCTGGCGTTCTCGCCGTCGTCGCTGGATGCGCCGCTGGCGGACCGGCCTGATGCCGGCACCCTGGCGGACGTGCTGGGCGCGGAGGATCCGCGGATGGAGCACGCGCTGGATATGGAGTCGGTGGCGGCGCACTGGGGTGAGCTGCCGCGGCGGGAGCAGAAGATTCTGCTGTTGCGGTTTTACGGGGATCTGACGCAGGCGGAGATCGGCGCGCGGCTGGGGATCTCGCAGATGCACGTGTCGCGGCTGCTGGCGCACGCGCTGGGGTATCTGCGGGAGCGGCTGCTGGCCATTCCCGGTCAGGTCCCGGCCCGGGCCGCCGGCGCCGGCGCGGGCGCGGGCGCGGGCGCCGCGCTGGCCGCGGCGAGCTGACCCCGCCGGCGGAGGCTTATTCCAGATGCCCCTGGCTCGTCGGGGCCGAGCTGCGCTACCCCAGGCAAGGCGCGCCGCAGCTCAGGAACGGCTCTGGGACGACGGGGTGTCTTCGGTCCTGGCCATCGATGGCAGCTGCTCATCGGGCGAATCTTTCGGGTTCAATTCGGAGAGCGCCCGGCGCATCGCTGTCAGGCCGGCGCCCCTGGGCACCTTCAGCGAGACGTACGCAAGCGCACCGGTAGGGATGGGCAGCCAGAAGTTCACCAGCCGCCACGCGAGCACGCCAAGGGTGGCGATGCTCCTGGTGAGACCGAAGCTCACCAGGAGCACCGGCGTCACCGAGTCGATGACGCCGAGCCCGCCTGGCGTTACCGGGATGACGCCGAGCACGTTGGCGATCCCGTAGGCGGCGAACAACCCAACCGGATTGGCATAACCGCCGAAGGCGGCTATGAAACACCACAGCGAAGCGGCGTCGAGCAGCCAGTTCAGCGACGCCCAGGACAGCGACAGGATCAGCACCGACCGGTCAGTGGCCAGGGCACGCAGCGATGCGCTCGCCTGCAGCACGATCTGCTCGAGCCGGTCGCCGCCGACGTGGGGGATCGGCCGGCCGATAGCCCGGACGATGCGCGCTGCGCGCTTCTCGCCGCGGGTAATCCCGAGGACCAGTGCCCCAATGGCAGCGAGGGCCACCGCGCCGACAATGGCAACCGTCGCGTAGATCGGATGGAAGCCCTCAAAGGGGATGGAGATCACCAGGGCCAGCCACAACAGCGCGTTCAGCACGACCGTCGAGCCCATGCCCTTGGTCGCCATCATCACCCCGACGTCGGTGCCGGCCACGCCCTGATTCGTGAACAGCCGGTACCCGATCCCGGCGCTGCCGACTGTCCCCGCCGGGATGACATGCGCCACAGCCGCAGCGGACATGTCGATGCGGAAGAGACTGGACAGGCTCAGCCTGGGCGCGGAACCCGGCAGCAGCGCGCGGGTCAGCAGCGCGTAGCAGAACAGTGAGAGGCCCTCGAGCAGCACTCCCGCGGCCACCCATGCGCCGTTGATGCCGCCCAGCAAGGACAGGTCTCTCCTCGCCCCGATGAGCTCGGGGATGACCAGGTATTCAATGATCAGGATCAGCGCGAAGATCAGCACCCCGCGTCGTACCGGGTGCTTGAGGACCAAACGCCAGCGACTACGGCGCGGCTGCGGGTCTTCGCTGGTGTGCCCGGTGGTCCTGGCTGGCTGGGTGTCTTGGCCGGCCTGCCCGGTGGTTCTGGCTGGCTGGGTGTCTTGGCCGGCCTGCCCGGTGGTTCTGGCTGGCTGGGTGTCTTGGCCGGCCTGCCCGGTGGTCCTGGCTGGCTGGGTGCCTTGGCCGGCCTGCCCGGTGGTCCTGGCTGGCTGGCGGTCTTCGCTGGCCTGCCCGGTGGCCCCGTTCAGCTCGCGTCCAGGCGGCGGAAAGTTACCTCATGCAGCAGGAGGCGGATGGCTGCAGCCGCGGGGATCGCTACCAGGGCGCCGATGATTCCCATCAGCGCGCCGCCGACGAGGACGGCCACCACTGTCACGACCGCGGGGACCTCCACCGTCCTGCCCATGATCCTTGGCACGATCAGGTAGTCCTCAGCAAGCCGGTAAGCGATATAGAAGCCCAGGGTAGCCACGGCGATCGGGAGCGACACAGTGAGCGCGACCAGCGATACGGCAGCCCCGCCGATGGTGGACCCGATGACCGGGATCAGGTCAAGGAGGGCGACAAGCAGCGAAAGCAGCAACGCGTAGGGGATCCCAAAGGCAAGCAGCCAGATGTAAGTGCCCGCCCCGGCGATCGCGGAGGTCAGGAAATTGCCGAGCACGTAGCCGCCGACCTTCGTGAAGATCTCGTCGCCGATCAAGATGACGCGGGCCCGCCGCGACTGCGGTGCGAGCCGGTACGCAAACAGCTTAATGCGGGGCATGCCGGCCAGGAAATAGATCGTGAGGACGGCCACAACCAGCAGTGAGGTTGCCGCGCTGAGCACCAGTTCCCCGGCTCCGAGCACGCCGCCGACGAGTGCGGTGCCCCTGGTGGAGAGCAGCTTGGACAGCCGCTGCTGGATCTGATAATGCGCGTTCAGCTTGCCCAGCTCGGAATTGTGGTCCTGCAGTGAGTGCATGTAATGGGGCAACTGCTGGGTCAGCGCGGTGGCCTGCGCGGTGAGCGGCGGGATCGCTGAGGCGAGGAAGCCAGCGACCACAGCCACCGCGGCGAGGACGATGACGATCACGGCCGCGGGACGGGGCAGGCCGCGGCGGGTGAGCCAGCTGACAGCGGGATCGAGGCCTGCGGCGATGAACAGCGCGAGGCCGATCAGGACCAGGACCGAGCGCGCCCTGATCACCACCTCGACGAGTCCGTAGGTGACCGCCACACCGGCGGCGGCCGCCATCCCGACGAAGAAAGGTGAGCGCTTGTTCAGCGGGCGGCCAGGGTGGCCGAGGCCATTGGTTTTCTCGGCGATGGCAGCTGCGGTATCGAGCGCCTCCTGCATGCGGTCCGGGGTCTCCGGCTGGCCCTGCTCGGCGTCCGGGACCCCTGGCTGGACGGGCGTACGGTTCGGGGCCTCCGGCTGGCCCGTAGCGCCGTCATCTGGTGAGGACGTCACGGTTGCGGACAACGGCTCTCCTGACATGCGCTGCTGGTCCGGCGATGACCGGCCCCGGGCAAATCGTTCGGGTTGAGCTACTCCTGGAGGTATTCCTCGACGATCTCCGACTCCACGGGCCTGATGCTGCCGTCCGGGCTGGCCGGGGGCGCCGTGTGGTCGGCTGGATGCAGGTCCGGCCCCGGTTCGCGGCGTGCCGCTTCGGCCGACTGCTCGCCCGAGGCTCCCGGGTTGAGCACGATGTAGGGCGGATAGCGGGTCTCATCGACATGGCCGACCACCGGGCCGCGAGCGCCCTTCCGCAAGACCATCCGGCGGCGCAGCCACCCTTGCTGCCCGCGCTTGGGCAAGAACAGCCCAGCGACCCCGGTCGCCATCACCACAACCCCTGCGACCTGAAGGTTGAGGAAGCTCGGGTGACCGGTTACGGCGAAGGTCAGGACAGCCCCGATGGCAAGTAAAGCCAGGGAAGTTGCGTTTTTCATCTCTCATCCCTCCGGTTGGGAGTTCCGGTCCTCTCGGGGTCTGGGCCCTGACCGGGGTTGCCGGCGGCCGGGGACGGGATGGTTCCGGTCGGCATCTGTCAGGTCGGCGGCGCCTGCTGCTCCTCCAACACGTCGGCCACTCCGGCCCTGCTGCCCTCAGTGCTCTGCGCTGCGAGACTGTCGGCTACCCCCAGCGGTCCGGCCCAAACAGGGTGAGTCCAGGTGGCGAACGGCCCAGAGCGCGTGCGCCTGGAGATCACGGTGCCTGGACTGCATGGCACGGGCCCGCGCGGGTAGCTCCAATCGACCATGCCCCGGCGAGCCACGAATCTGACCCCGCCAGGAGGCAGTGGTGCGGAAAGACAAGGGAGGCCGGCCATGGTGAGCCTGACTGCGGGTGGCATCCGGGTCGAGCTGTCCAACAGCAGCAAGATCTTCTTCCCCGGCGATGAGATCACTAAGGGCGACCTAGTCGGCTATTACCGCGAGGTGGCCAGCCGGATGCTGCCCTACCTCCGGGACCGGCCGGTCGCCATGGCCCGCTACCCGGACGGCATCACCGGCCAGCGCATCTTCCAGAAGAACGTCCCCGAGTACTTTCCTGAATGGGTCAGCCGGGCCAAGGTCGGCAAGCAGGACGGCACCCTCAACCACGTCATCTGCGACAAGCCAGCGACCCTTATCTATCTGGCCAACCAGGCCTGCATCGAGCTGCATGTGTTCCTCAGCAAGGTCGGCACCTTGGGCAGCCCGGATCAGCTGGTGTTCGATCTCGACCCCCCGGACAACGATCATTTTGACGGCGCCTGCCAACGCTGTCGCTGATTGATTCAGCAGCGATGTGCCGTCGGTGCTGTCGAAACGGCCAGATTCAGGCGAATATCAGGTCTACCACCGCAAAAGGGCGGCGGAGCGGCTGCATCAGGCCGCCTGCCGTGGGTAGCTGAAAGCGCATGGTGACCCAAATCAGAGAAACCGAACGAAAATACGAGGCGGGGCCGGGAACGCAGCTGCCGGCACTGAGCGATCTGCCGATGGTCGCTATGGAGTCCGACTCAGGTGAGCAGACGCTGGAGGCCGAGTACTACGACACAGCCGACCTGCGGCTGATCCGAGTCGGCATCACGCTGCGCAGGCGCCGCGGCGGCAGCGATCCGGGCTGGCACCTGAAGGTGCCGGCCGACGGTGACTCAAGGGATGAAATCAGGCTGCCGCTGGGACGAGCGGGGCGCAAGGTGCCCGCGGAGCTTGCCGCGCTGGTGCGCGTGCATACCCGCGGCGAGCCGCTGCGGCCGGTGGCGCTGATCACCACCAGGCGCCAGCTCCGGGTGCTGCTCGACGACACCGGATCGCCGCTGGCCGAAGTCGCGGCCGACGAAGTGTCCGCCCAGGGGATGGGCGAGGAGGCGACCCTTTCGCGGTGGCACGAGGTTGAGGTCGAGCTCACCGGGGGCAGCCTGCGGCTGCTTGAGGCGGCCGACAAGGCGCTCCGGCGGGGCGGGCTCAGGCCTGCGCAGCAGCAGGCTAAGCTGGAGCGCGCGCTGGCGGGCCGGGTGCTGTCAGCTGGGCAGCGGCCCCCGCCGACTTGGCGCTCCACCTCGGCTGATGTCATTCACGGCTACGCGGCGGTCCAGGTTGCGGCCCTGAAGGCTGCGGACCCCATGGTCCGCAGGGATGCGCCGGACTCGGTCCATCAGATGCGGGTAGCCACCCGCCGGCTGCGCGCCCTGCTGAAGTCGTTCCCCGAGGTTCTCGACGCCGGGAAGACGAGGCCGATCGGCGACGAGCTGAAATGGCTCGGCACCGTGCTCGGCACCCGGCGGGACGCCGAGGTCCTTGCCGAGCGGCTGTCGGCCAGCGTGCGGCAGCTGCCGCCAGAACTTGTGCTCGGGCCGGTACAGCCGCGGCTGCGGGTCCACTTCGCTCCCGTCGAGGCCGCTGCCAGGGCCGCGGCGCTCAGGGCGCTGGACAGCGACCGTTACCTGGCCCTGCTTGACCGCCTTGACCTGCTGCTCAGTGACCCGCCGCTGGCTCCGGCAGCAGGCCAGGCCGGCGACGTGCTGCCCGCTGCGGTCGGCCGGATGGGCCGCCGCCTGACCAGGCGGATGCGCCGCGCCCAGCGGACGCCAGCCGGGCCGGACCGGGACGCGGCCCTGCACGAGGCCCGCAAGGCCGCCAAGGACGCCAGGTACGCGGCCGAGGCAGTCAGCCTCGCCTCCGGCAGGCAGGCCAGGCGTTTCGCCAGCCAGATGAAGAGGATCCAGTCGGTGCTCGGTGATCATCACGACGCCGTTGTGGCCAGGGGCACCGTCCGGGACCTAGCCGTGCAGGCGCAGCTGGCCGGCGAGAACGCGTTCAGTTTCGGCATTCTCTACGAGGATGACAGCCACCTTGCCGCGAGCCTCGACCGGCGCGCCTGGCGTGTCTGGAAGCAGGCGTCGCGGCATAAATACAGCAGGTGGCTGCGCTAGCCCGACTACCCTGACGGATCGCCTCCATCCTGGGGCGGCAACCCGCACCACCATGTCCGCCCCTCGTTCTGGAGTGCCGCGATGGTTACCACGCAGACGCCAGGTCCACGCCAGCGGTCCGCGACCTACCGGGTCCAGCTGCACGCAGGCTTCACCTTCGACGACGCCGCCGCCATCACCGGCTACCTGGCCGCGCTTGGTGTCAGTCACCTGTACTGCTCGCCCTATCTGCAGGCCGTCCCGGGCAGCACGCATGGCTACGATGTGGTCGACCACGGGCTGCTGAACGCCGAGCTTGGTGGCGCGCCCGCGCACGCCAGGTTCCGCCAGCGGCTGGCCGCGGCCGGTCTCGGGCAGCTGCTCGACATCGTGCCGAACCATATGGCACTCGACGGACGGGCCAACGCATGGTGGTGGGACGTTCTCGAGAACGGCCCCTCGAGCCGTTATGCCGGCTATTTCGACATCGACTGGGATCCACCGCAGCGCAAGCTGATAGCTACCGTGCTAATGCCGATCCTCGGCGATCACTACGGCCGGGTCCTCGAGACGGGCCAGCTGGCCGTCGAGCGGCAGGGCGGATCGCTAGTGGTCCGCTACTACGAGCACGAGGCGCCGCTGTCGCCGCGTTCACTGGACGAGTTCCTGGCCCGCGCCGCGGCCAGGGCAGGCTCGGTGGAGCTGAAGAACCTGGCCGCCGACCTTGGCCAGCTGCCGCATTCGATCCTTACCGATCGGGCGGCCGTGGCCGAGCGGCACCAGGGCAACCGGGAGCTGCGGGACCGCCTGGCCCGGCTGTGCGAGACTCACCCCGAGGTGGCGGCGGCCGTCGACGCGGAGATCGCGGCGGTCAACAGCAATCCCGACGCCCTCGACGATCTGCTTGGCAGGCAGAACTACCGGCTGGCTTACTGGGGCAACGCCGACGAGGAGCTCTCCTACCGGCGGTTCTTCAACATCGAATCGCTCGTCGGGCTGCGGGTGGAGGACGAGACCGTCTTCACCGACACCCACCGCCTGGTTCTGGAGCTGGTCCGCAACGGGACGCTCGACGGACTGCGGATCGACCACGTGGACGGGCTTGCCGACCCGGAGGGCTACCTGCGGCGGCTGCGGGACGCCACCGGGGGCGCTTACGTCGTGGTGGAGAAGATCCTGGAGGGCGATGAGGAGCTGCCCCGATCGTGGCCGGTAGCGGGCACCAGCGGCTACGACTTCCTGACCAGGGTCAACCAGCTCTTCGTCGATCCGGCCAATGAAGCGGTCCTGCTGGCCGGGTATGCCGGCTTCACCGGCGAACGGACCGGCTACACCGAGATCGCGCACGGGGCCAAGCTCCAGATCATGCGCGAGGAGCTGGCGGCCGAGGTGGAGCGCCTCACCGGCCTGCTGGCTGAGGTTTGCGAGCGACATCGCCGCCAGCGCGACCACACGCACTCCGAGCTGCGCGACGCGCTGCGCGAGATCATCGCCGCTTTCCCCGTCTACCGCACCTACGCCCGCCCTGGCCGGCCCGCCACCAATGCGGACCGGGCTCACGTGGCCGCCGCTGTCGCCGGGGCGCGCTGGCGTCGGCCCGACATCGATGCGGAGCTGGCCGACTTCGTCGGCGAGCTGGTCACCGGAGATCACCCCGGCGAGGCAGAGGCCGCCTTCACGATCCGGTTCGCCCAGGTGAGCGCGCCGGTGATGGCCAAGGGCGTGGAAGATACCGCGTTCTACCGCTACCTTCCGCTCGTTTCCCTCAATGAGGTCGGCGGCGACCCTGGACGCTTCGGCCTGCCGGTGGCCGATTTTCACCAGGCAATGATCGCCGCGGCCCGGCACTGGCCGGAAGCAATGCTCACCCTCTCCACCCACGACACAAAACGCAGCGGCGACGTCCGGGCCAGGCTCAGCCTGCTGTCCGAGCTCCCCGAAGCGTGGGAACTCGCCGTAGACCGCTGGTCACGGCATAACGAGCGATATAAGCAGAACGGATGGCCGGACCGTAATGCCGAGTACCTGCTCTACCAGACGCTGGTCGGTGCCTGGCCGATCGATACGGCGCGGGTCGCCGCGTATATGGCGAAGGCAGCGAAGGAAGCCAAGGTCCACACGTCCTGGAGCGACCCGAGCGACAGCTACGACGCTGCCCTGCAGGCCTTCGTCGCCTTGATTCTCGCGGACCGGGGTTTCGTCGCCGACCTGGGAGCGTTCCTGGCGGAGCACCGGCTCGTCGAGCATGGCCGGGTCAACTCGCTGGCGCAGACGGCGCTGCTGCTGACCTGCCCGGGCGTGCCTGACCTGTACCAGGGCAGCGAGCTGTGGGACCTGTCGCTGGTCGACCCGGACAACCGCAGGCCGGTCGACTACGAGGTCCGTCGCCGTCTGCTTGACGCGCTCGCGGATGCCGGGCCTGAGGCCGCGCTGGACCGGGCCGATGAAGGCGGCCCGAAGCTCTGGCTGATCCACCGGCTGCTTCAGCACCGTTGCCGCAATCCGGAGGCCTATGGCCCTGGCTCTGGTTACGAGCCGCTCCGCGTCGCCGGACCGGCCGCCTCGAACGCGCTGGCCTTCGCCCGTACCGCCGGGCTGGCCGTGGTGGTGCCGCGGCTGGTCACCGGGATCGGCGCCTGGGCCGGGACCACCGCCGCGCTGCCCGCCGGGACCTGGACCGACGTGCTCACCGGCGATCGGGTGGCGGGCGGCGACGCCAGCGTTGCGCAGTTGCTGCGGCGGTTCCCCGTCGCGGTATTGGGCCGGGAAGGCTGATGCCCGGGTCCGGTGCCGCCGGGGCAGTGGTGGCGCCTGGGTGGTTTCGCGTCGCCGTGGCGGGCAGGAAGGGCTGATGCACGAGTTCCGGGTGTGGGCCCCGCGCCCCAGCGAGGTCGATGTCGTCATAGGCGGCCAGCGGATTCCGATGCGGCCGGCCGGGGATGGCTGGTGGGCGGCCACCGTTGACGGGGCGGAGCCGGGCACCGACTATTCGTTTAGTCTCGACGACGGCCCGCCCCGGCCCGATCCTCGCTCGGCATTCCAGCCTGAGGGCATCGACGGGCCGTCCCGGGTGGTCGATCACGCGGCCTTCGCATGGGGGGACGGCGGCTGGCGCGGAATCCCGCTGGCTGGCGCCGTCTTGTACGAATGCCACGTCGGCACGTTCTCGGCGGCTGGCACCTTCGACGGCGTGATCGGGCATCTGGATCACCTGGCTGACCTGGGCGTCGACGCCATCGAATTGCTGCCAGTCGCGGAATTCCCCGGGCCGAGGGGCTGGGGCTACGACGGCGTCGACCTGTTCGCGCCACACCACGCCTACGGTGGCCCGGACGGTCTCAAGCGGCTGGTCGACGCGGCCCACGCCCGGGGCATCGGCGTGGTACTCGACGTCGTCTACAACCACCTGGGCCCGGCCGGGAACTACCTGCCCGAGTTCGGCCCGTACTTTTCGGCCCGGCACCAGACCAACTGGGGCGACGCCGTCAACTTCGATGGCCCGGGCAGCGACGAGGTCCGGCGGTTCGTCATCGACAACGCGCTGGCCTGGCTGCGCGATTACCACTGCGACGGGCTGCGCGTCGACGCCGTCCATGCCATCCGCGACGACTCAGCCACCCACCTACTGGAGGCGCTCGCCGTCGAAGTGGGCACGCTGGCCGCGCACGTCGGACGGCCGCTGTTCGTCGTCGCCGAGAGCGATCTCAACGACCCCCGATTCGTCCGCGGCCTGGACGCAGGCGGATACGGCCTGGACGCCTGCTGGGCCGATGAATGGCATCACGCCCTGCACGCGGCCCTGACCGGGGAGACCAGTGGTTACTACGAGGACTTCGGCCCGCTGCGGCTGCTGGCCAAGGCACTGCGCCAGGCGTGGGTGTACGACGGCTGTTATTCGCCGCACCGGCAGCGGGTGCACGGCCGTTCGCCGGCCGGGCTGTCCGGCAGCCAGTTCGTGGTCGCCGCGCAGAACCACGACCAGGTTGGCAACCGGGCGGCCGGCGAGCGCAGCGGGGCGCTGATGAACGGCGGGCGGCTGCGGGTGGCCGCCGCGCTGCTGCTGACCTCGCCGTTCGTGCCGCTGCTCTTCCAGGGCGAGGAGTGGGGCGCGAGCGCGCCGTTCCAGTACTTCACCAGTCACGACGACGCTGACCTTGGCCGGGCGGTCAGCGAGGGCAGGCGCCGCGAGTTCGCCCATTTCGGCTGGGATCCCGATAGCGTGCCTGACCCGCAGGATCCGGCTACCTTCGAGCGCTCCAGGCTGGACTGGTCCGAGCTCGGAAGGGAACCGCACGCGAGCCTGCTGGCCTGGCACCGGCGGCTGATCGCGCTGCGCCGGAAGATCCCGGCGCTTACCGATCCGCGCCTCGACCGCACCTGCACCGAATACGACGAGGAAGCCGGGTGGCTGGCGGTGCGGAGGGGCCCGGTCGCGGTAGCCAGTAACCTCGGGGGTAGAAACTGGACGTTCCAGGCAGATCGGACGGCGGTCCAGCTCGCCGCATCGGACCCCGGTATCCAGCGGACCCGCCACGGCCTGGTCCTGCCGCCTGATACCGTCTCGATCCTCATGCGGGCGGGTGTGCCGTCACCACCGTCGTGACCGGCCCGACGTCGGCGACGAAAGGACGTGGCCGCAGATGAGCGAGGCCATCGAGACCTGGCCAGGCAGGCCCTATCCGCTGGGCGCCGCATATGACGGGGGCGGGACGAACTTCTCGTTGTTCTCCGAGGTCGCCGAGGGCGTGGAGCTCTGCCTGTTCGACGACGACGGGGCCGAGCAGCGGGTGGCCATCGAGGAGATCGATGCCTCGTGCTGGCACGCCTACCTCCCGATGGTTACCCCTGGGCAGCGCTACGGCTACCGGGTGCACGGTCCCTGGGATCCGGAGCGCGGCCGCCGCTGCAACCCGGCCAAGCTGCTCCTTGACCCGTACGCGAAGGCCATCGAGGGCCAGGTCCGCTGGAGCCAGGCCTGTTTCCCGTACACCTTCGGCGACGAGCAGGCGCGCAACGAGGACGACAGCGCTGCGTGCATGCCCAGGTCAGTGGTGCATAACCCGTACTTCGACTGGGGCAACGACCGGCCCCCTGACGTGCCGCTGAACGAGTCGGTCATCTACGAAGTACACGTCAAGGGCTTTACCGCCGCCCATCCCGACATCCCGGATGCACAACGGGGCACGTACTCCGGCCTGGCTCACCCCGCCGCCGTCGAGTACCTCACCGGGCTCGGCGTCACCGCGGTCGAACTGCTTCCCGTTCATCAGTTCGTCGACGACTCGCATCTCGTCGAGCGCGGGCTGCGCAACTACTGGGGCTACAACTCCATCGGCTTCCTGGCCCCGCACAACGGATACGCGGCGGCCGGGCAGGCCGGCCAGCAGGTCGCAGAGTTCAAGGCGATGGTCAGGACGCTGCACCAGGCAGGGATCGAGGTGATCCTCGACGTCGTCTACAACCACACCGCCGAGGGGAATCATCTGGGCCCGGTGCTGTCGATGAAGGGCATCGACAACACCGCCTACTACCGCGTGGTGGCCGACCAGCCCCGCTTCTATTACGACACCACGGGAACAGGCAACAGCCTCAACGTGCGCCACCCGCATACCCTCCAGCTGATCATGGACTCGCTGCGGTACTGGGTCGTCGATATGCACATCGACGGCTTCCGCTTCGACTTGGCTGCCAGCCTCGCCCGGCAGTTCCACGAGGTTGACCGCCTGTCCGCCTTCTTCGACCTGATCCAGCAGGACCCGGTCGTCTCCCAGGTCAAGCTCATCGCCGAGCCGTGGGACGTCGGAGAAGGCGGCTATCAGGTGGGCAATTTCCCTGCCTTGTGGTCGGAGTGGAACGGCCGCTACCGGGACACCGTCCGGGATTTCTGGCGCGGCCAGCCAGCGACCCTCGGCGAGTTCGCCTCGCGGCTGACCGGGAGTTCCGACCTTTACGAGGCCGACGCGCGGCATCCAGGCGCCAGCGTTAACTTCGTCACCGCTCACGACGGGTTCACGCTGCGCGACCTCGTCTCCTATAACGAGAAGCACAACGATGCCAACGGCGAAGGCGGGGCCGACGGGGAGAACCACAACAGGTCCTGGAACTGCGGCGCCGAAGGCGACACCGAGGACGAGCGGGTCCTGGCGCTGCGGCGCCAGCAGCAGCGCAACTTCCTCGCCACGCTGATGCTCTCCCAGGGCGTAACCATGCTGCTCGGCGGGGACGAGTGCGGGCGCACCCAGGGCGGCAACAACAACGCCTACTGCCAGGACAACGAGGCCTCCTGGTACGACTGGGAGCACGTCGACACCGAGCTTCTCGGCTACGCTAAGCGCCTGATCGCGCTGCGGCGCGAGCATCCGGTGCTGCGCAGGAGGCGCTGGTTCCAGGGACTGCCCATCAGGGGCTCCGTCGACCTTGGCTGGTCCAAGCCGGACGGGACCGAGATGGGCGACGAGGACTGGGACGCCGGGTCCACCGCCTCGGTCGGCGTCTTCCTCAACGGCGAGGCCATCACCGACCGGGACCGGCGCGGCCAGCGGGTAACCGACGATTCCTTCCTGCTGCTGTTCAACGCCCATCATGAGGCGATCGACTGGACCCTCCCCAAGCAGTGGGGCCAGTACTGGGAGCTCGTCATCGAGACGGCAGGCCCGGACCGCGAAGGCGAGGTGCTGCCGAGTTCCGCGGCACTTCAGGTCGCCGACCGCTCGGTGGTGGTTCTGATGCGCCGCGACGAGCCTGAGTGACGCCACCCCGGCTGGCGGCGCGGCGCCTCAGGCTGGGTACCTGATGCCCTGCTCGGCTGCCTCCGCATTGCGCCGGCCCGGCACCTGCAACCGGATGGTAGGGCCGTCGGCGCCTGACCTGATGTCGATCCAGTCGCAGATCTGGCCGGTCAGCCAGAGCCCGTCGCCCGGCCTCGGGTCCAGCTCGGCTGGCCGCAAGCCAAGGAACGGGTCGCCGACACTGCCGCCTGGCTGGCGGAAGTCGCAAACGACCGCGTCGGCGTGCTCCCAGGTCCGTACGGCGGCGCTGGCTGGCGACCGGTTCTTCAGGAAGGTGCCTACTTCACCGGCGGCCTGGACCAGCAGGCCGACTCGTTCTCCCGTTAGGCCGTGCGCGGCTGCGCGGCTGGTGATGAACCTGCGCAGGCCGCGCAGGTCCCCGTCGAACTCGAACACCACGGCGCTGGCCGGCGGGTCGGGCAGCGGGCCGGTGTCCCATTCGTCCGCGAAGGCCGTCGGGTCGGCGTAGTCCGGGCTGGTACTGGCGTGCGGTCCGTCAGCCAGTGCCGGATGGGTGCGCCGGGCGGCCGCGACGATCTCCGGTGCGGTAACCCGGGTGTCGTAGGGGCAGATCATGAACACGCTTGTGCCGGCGAGCGCTACGTTAAGCGCTGACTCCATCCGGGTCCAGGCGGCAACCTCGCGGGCAGAGCGGCCGGCCCATACCGGCTCGGCGAGAACACGAACCTGAGTACCGTTATCCGCGCCAGCGTGCCGCCTCCAGTAACGGTGGAATGCGGCCATCCGCTGCGGCGGCCGACGGCCGAAGAAAGCAGACTCTGCGTAATCCACTTCGCCGCGGTCCCCCAGTGCCGAGCTAATGAGTTCCAGGTTGGCCGGGGTGGTCACGGCGAGCACCGGCTCGCCGTTCGAGAGGCCGGACTCGAAGAACGGCAGCGCCATCGCGAGGAACTGGCGGTCCGAGCCGTAGATGCAGGCCTGGTGCTCGAATGTCGTCTCGCTCATGCGGTTCACCCGCGCCCCCCCGTCGGCTGACCGGCCTCGACTATGGCATCCGACCACGCCTGGCTGCTGGCGTGGTGTCCGTCGAGCAGAGCCAGGCCGGGTATGGAATCCCAGCCGACGATCCGCAGTACCGTCTGCAGCTGGGACGGCATCTCATGCAGCACAACACGCCTGCGGTGGCGCCCGTCGCCGTTCTGGCTCTGGCCTTCGCCGTCCTGGCCCAGGCCGTCGGCGCCAGTCAGCATGACGATCGCCCGCAGCCCGGCTAGGTCGCAGTAGTCCACCTCGGCGAGGCTGACGTGTACCTCTTGGTGCTCGTCCGCTTCGTGCTCGTCCGCGACCTCCTTCAGCACTCCGACCAGCCCCGGATAAGTGGATTCGTCTATCTCGCCGGCGATAGCGAGGACCGGCGGGCTGCCTGCCCAGGCGATCCGCAACATCCCGTCGTCATATACCTCGCCCTCGCGCATCATTGCGGAAGAGCCACCCCCTCGGCACGCGTCAATGCTTGCTTCCGAGATCCCCGTGGAGAGCCGACGCTGGCTGCGCAGCTCCGGCGGTCCGCTGCCTCATAACTACATCCTGGACAGGCGGGTCTGCGGGAGCGATACCGTACGCCGCCGCTGACGAGAGCAGACCCGCAGCATTGCTACCAGACTATGTCGCACCGTCAGACCTCACGTGCAGTGAACCCGCCCACGCGCACTGTCGCTTCGTCATATTATCGTCTGGCCGGCAAAACCGGTCAACGCGCCGCGGTCGACGCCCCGGTCAAACGGCCCCTGTGGAACAAGGTCCGAAGGAGTGCTCAGCGCTCTTGCCTGGCGCGGCGGCGGGCGCTGTCGCGGGTTGTGTGCTGAGATCAAGGCGCGCCCCCAGTCGTGATCGTGAGGACTTTCGGCCCTTGGGAAGCTGCTCGGTCTGGGGGGAACATGAAATCCATGGATATGGCCCGGGCTGCTGACCGGGCTGCCCGGGGATGAGCGTGATTCCCGCGAGCGGCCGGGCAGGTCCGCGCGCGTCGGCCGACCGGCCGACACCGGGGGTGGTACCTGATGCAATCTGACACAACCGTCGCCGTCTGGGACGACGAGCTCGAACTAGGCTCGGTGGAGTCGGGGCTGAGTGTGCTGCTGGAGGCGTGTGAGCGGGCCGTGGAGGAGATCGGTGCCGCGGTGCCGCCGGTGCAGTTGCGGGCGCTGCTGGTGATTGACCGGGCGGGGAGCTTGAATCTGAGCGGGCTGGCGGGGTTGCTGGGGGCGTCGGCGTCCGCGGCGAGCCGGTTGTGTGACCGGATGCAGGCGGCCGGCCTGGTGTCACGGGACCGGGCGGTGCTGAGCCGGCGGGAGATCGTGCTGGTGCCGACGGAGTCGGGGCGGCGGCTTGCGGCGTGGGTGCGGGGGCGCCGGGAAGCGGCGCTGGTCGGCCTGCTCGACGGGATGAGCGAGGCAGGACGTGCGGCGCTGAGCCAGGGGCTTGGTGAACTTGCGGCGGGAGCCGCTGGCCTGGGCTAGCCAGGCCGGATCTGGGCTTGCCCGGCCGAGTTTTTCAAGCCAGCGAGTGCGACTTTTAGCCGGCCAGTGCCCCGGCCGACCGACGCTCAAGCAGTTCGCCGGGGTCAGCGTGACCGCGGCGTGCCGCTACAGCCAGTCGTTGCGCTTGAAAACGACGTACAGCGCGATGGCCGTGACGAGCATGATGGCCACCGCGGCCATCAGGCCGGAGGACCGGCTGAATCCCGGGTACGGCACGTTCATGCCATAGAAGCCGGTGACAAAGGTCGGCACCGCGATGATGGCGGCCCAGCTGGTGACCTTCTTGGTGATGACGTTCATCCGGTTGCTCTGGATGGTCAGGTTGGTCTCCAGGATCGTGCTGACCAGGTCGCGCAGGCTCTCCGTCCACTCGGTCGCGCGCAGCACGTGGTCATAGACGTCCTGGTAGTACGGCTGTAGCGAGTCGTTGATGACGTGCAGGTCCCGCCGCATCAGGGCATTGACCACCTCGCGCATGGGCAGCACCACCCTGCGGAGCAGGACCAGGCTCTTGCGCAGCGTGAAGCTGCGCTGCTGGACCTGCCGGTCCTTGGGCACATCGGCGAAGAGCCGGTCCTCGGCATCCTCGATGGCGTCGTCGAGCGCCTGGACGGCGGCAAAGTAACCGTCAACGATGTTGTCGAGCAGGCCGTACAGGAGGTAGCCGACCCCGAATTTGGCGAGATCGGGGCTGGCATCCCAGTAGGCGACAACGGCGGCAATATCTAGCCTGTCGTCCTTCCGCACGGTGATCAGCGCGCGGTCGGTGATGAAGGCAGCCAGCTCGCTGGTGGCGAGCTCGCCGCTCTCGGTGTTCAGGTAGACGGCGTAGGCGGCGAGGAAAAGATGGCTGCGGTAGCGATCAAGCTTAGGCCGCTCATGCTTATGCACCGCGTCCTCGATGGCCAGCGGATGCAGTCCGAACTCTGAGCTCAGGACGGAGAGATCATCCCGGTCCGGATCGCGCAGGTCGAGCCAGAGCACCACCGACTCGTCCTCCAGGTAGTCGCTGATGTCGGCGACCGGGAAGCCCTCCAGCTCCAGCACGCCATCGCGGTAAAGCCGGGTTCGGGCCTGGCACCTGGTCGGAGTGGACTCCGAGACCGCTGAGGCCAGCACGGTTTCCGGATTCTGCCCCCGGACGGCGGTCGGGCCAGGGTCGGGCCCCCGATCGGGCGGCTCACGGCTGTCGCGGGTCATGGCCTTTCCGATCTCATGCTCACGCGGCTGCGGGCGGAGCGGCTGGCATCGCCGGTCAGGCGGATGGCTATGAACATGGACCAAGCACCCCGTGGCCGCAGGATATCGCACGGCCAAAGCCGCGACCCGAGCCGCCGGGCCCGCAAACGCGGGACGCGCCAATCGCGGGTCAGCTGCGGGCCGGGTCAGCTGCGGGCCGGGTCAGCTGCGGGCCGGGTCAGCTGCGGGCCGGGTCAGCTGCGGGCCGGGTCAGCTGCGGGCCGGGTCAGCTGCGGGCCGGGTCAGCTGCGGGCCGGGTCAGCTGCGGGCCGGGTCAGCTGCGGGCCGGGTCAGCTGCGGGCCGGGTCAGCTGCGGGCCGGGTCAGCTGCGGGTCAGGTCAGCTGCGGGTCAGATCAGGCTGCGGTTCCTGCAGCGGCCAGCCTGCCGACGGCGTTGAGGTAGCGGAGCGCCTGGGCGTAGGAGCCGACCAGGCTGCTCTCGCAGTAGGGCAGTTCGCGCTGCAGGCAGAACGCCTCGATCACGGCCTTGGAGTGCCGCAGGTTGGGGCGCGGCATGGACGGGAACAGGTGGTGCTCGATCTGGTAGTTCAGACCGCCGAGGGCGAAGTCGGTCAGCCAGCCGCCGCGCACGTTGCGGGAGGTGAGCACCTGGCGGCGGAGGAAGTCAGTCCGGTCGTCCGCATCGAGAATAAGCATGCCCTTGTGGTTCGGGGCGAAGGAGGAGCCCAGGTACACGCCGAACAGGCCCTGCTGCACCACGATGAACACCACGGCCTTGACCGGTGACAGCACCAGGAACACAACGGTGAGATAGCCGACGAAATGAACGACGATCAGCGTCGTCTCCAGCCACCGGTGGCGTGCGTCCCTGCGGGTCAGCGCGCGGATGCTGGAGGCATGCAGGCTGATCGCCTCGCCGAGCAGCATCGGGAAGAACAGGTAAGCCTGGTAACGGTAGACCAGCCGGGCCGCGCGCCGGCTGCCGCGCGCCTGCGCCCCGCTGAAGGCCAGGGCGCCGAGCATGATGTCGGGATCCGCGCCCTCGGTGTTGGGGTGCGCGTGGTGCTTGTTGTGCTTGTTCACCCACCAGCCATAACTCAGCCCGATGCCAAGGTTGCCGAGCAGGACGCCGAGGACGTAGTTGGCCCGCCGCGAGCCGAAAACCTGCCGGTGCCCGGCGTCGTGGCCGAGAAAGCCTACTTGGGTGAACATCACAGCCAGGAAGACCGCCACGGCCAGCTGCCACCACGAGTCGCCCACGCGGACGAACGCGACCCACCCGGCGGCCAGCAGCGCCACGGTCATCGTGATCTTCCAGATGTAGTACGCAGGGCGCCGCTCTAGCAACCCTGCCTGCTTGATCTGCCGCGACAGCAGAGCGTACTCACTGCCTCGGGCCGGCACGGGCGACGCTGCCGTCTGGGCAGGCAGCGCCTGGGCAGGCAGTGCCTGAGATGGCTCAGCCGACCTGGGCTGCTGTCCAGGCATGGCAGCGTCTGTTTCGGGGGATCGCACCGAGGCAACTCCTAGGAGGCACATCGTGACCGGCTGTGATGCACCGCCGGGGTCCCGGGCGGCTCTCCCGGGTCAGGCGGTCGTGTCACGAATACGCCGCCGCCCCCAGATGGACTGTCAATCCCACAGTACCCGCGGATCGGCCCGGCCGGTGATCAACGTACCTTCCGGACTCGCGATGCCTCGGGGCCAGTGGCTTGTACGCTCCCGAGCCACGGAATACCGCAGGCGCCGTCTTCCAGAGAACCTGCAGGTCAAGGACGAGAGCGCGCGGCCGAGCAAACCCGGCCGGTTCAGGTGCTGCCCGTCCGGTGCTGGAAGACGGCTGATCAGCGGCTGCCAGGCGCGGCCCGGGCGTAATGGCGATCAGCCCCGATCGGGGTATCCGCAGGCCGCAGCTGAGGCACGCTGGTGGGGCGCAGGCGGTCCGCAGGGCCGCTGCCCGCCAGTATCGCTGCCGCTATCCGCTGCCCGGCGCGGCCGTCCCACAGGGCTGGCCGGCGCGGTGCTGGCGGGCTGGCCAGCACCTGGCGCGCCGCCGCGACGATCCGGGCCGGATCACGCCCGACCAGCTGGTTGGTTCCCTCAGTGAGGGTAACCGGGCGCTCGGTGTTGGTCCGGAGGGTGAGGCAAGGGACGCCGAGGACGGTGGTTTCCTCTTGCACGCCGCCTGAGTCGGTGAGCACCAGCCGCGCGGCCGCCTGCAAGGCGATGAAGTCGAGATATCCAGCAGCGGGGATGACTCGCACCCGGCTGGCGCCGCGCAGCCGCTCTGCGGTCCTTGGATGGGCAGGCAGCACGAGCGGGCACAGGGCCGCGACATCGTCGAGCGCGGTGAGCAGCGCGGCCAGGGCGGCGGGGTCATCTACGTTGGCGGGGCGGTGCAAGGTAGCCAGGCCGTAGCCGCCGGCCTCGAGCCCGAGCCTGGCGAGGGTATCGCCGCCGAGCGCCCGGTCGAGGTTGGCCAGCAGCGTGTCCGCCATGACATTGCCCGCGAGGTGGATCTGGTCGTCGCGGTATCCCTCGGCCTCCAGGTTGGCGACCGCGTCAGCTGAGGGCGCGAAGAGGAAGTCGCTGACCCGGTCGGTGACTACCCTGTTGACTTCTTCGGGCATCGACCAGTCCCTGCTGCGCAGGCCAGCCTCGACGTGCGCGAGCAAGCCGCCGGACTTCGCGGTGACCAGCGCGCAGGCCATCGTGGAGTTCACGTCCCCGACCACGACGACGACATCCGGCTGTACCTGCGCGATCAGTGGCTCGAAGGCCGTCATCACCCGGCCCGCCTGGGTCGCGTGGCTGCCCGAGCCTGCCCCGAGATAGTAGTCGGGCTGGCGGATCCGCAGATCGGTGAAGAAGACGTCGCTCATCGCCGGGTCATAGTGCTGGCCGGTATGGACGAGGATGACCTCCGCCCCGCCTTCGGCGAGCGCGTCCATGACCGGCTTGACCTTCATGTAGTTGGGCCGCGCTCCCGCCACGCAGACGACCCGTATCGGGCTGGCCGTCATGGGGCATCGACGTTCTCGCCGGGCGCCATCCGGGCGCCAGCATGTTCGGGTTCCGATAGCCCTGCAGTGCCGTCGGCCCGCCATGCCGCGGTCGGCCGCGGGATGGCGGCGCACCGCCTGGTGCTATTAGCCACCAGGAGTAATTGCTTAGCGGACGTGTGCGTAATGGGCCGGAGCCGACAGCCGGAGCCGCCAGCCAGCACCAGTGCTTTCATGGGAAACAAACCTAGCGCCCCCTGGGCCAGCCATGAGGGCCGCTAGAAGAAGACTATTAACGGCCAGCTGCGGCCCAGGCCGGCTGCCCGCTTGGCCGCCGCGGGAATTTCATCTTTGTTTGCGCCGTCGTGGGTAGCTATGCGATGCGGGCCGCCGCATTTCATTATCGTGGTTCATTGGTGGGCCCTGGACCCCACCGGATAACCACGATCATGGAGGCTAGCCACGGGCGCTGTCCGGCGCTACGAGCTTGCGGGTCTTGTCGTCGATCGCCGCGATCTGGTCGGCGTCGAACGTGTGCCGCCCGCGCGCCGGTCACCTGGTACCTTCCGGCCGCCGGGTCGGGCCAGCTAGGCTTGCGACATATGAGCAATCGTTCAGATGAACAGGTTTCGGCGGACCTGGAGCATTACGCGGTCAGGGTCGTTGACGCTGGCCGGGTCGCCGTGGCCGCGGCGGCCATGCCGTCGGCTGCTCAGGTGGCTGACCTGGCGGACGTGTTCGGGCTGCTCGCCGACCCGGGCAGGCTGAGGGTGCTCGTCGCGCTCCTCGAGGGCGAGACGTGCGTGTCTGATCTGGCCGCCGTCGCGCACGCGAGCGAGTCCGCGGTCTCCCATCATCTCCGGCTGCTGCGCGCGCACCGGGTCGTGACAGCCCGCAGGTCCGGCCGGATGGCCTATTACCGGCTTGCCGATGGCCACGTCCGCATGCTGCTGGACGTGGCGCTTACCCACATCGGCCACGCCCCCGCCGCCGCTCATCCCGAGTACGGCGCCAGGACCCGGGCCCGCGGATGAACGGCGGACATGCGGGACATGCGGGACAGGCGGCCCTGGCGGGCGCCGGTGCGGGCGCCGACGCCCGCTGGCTAAGCCGCGCCCTGGCGCTGATCGTCGCCTTCATGGCCGGCGAGGTCATCGTCGGCCTGCTGGCTCACTCCCTCGCGCTAGTCTCCGATGCGGCGCACATGCTGACCGACGCCGCCTCGATCGGGCTGGCCCTGGTCGCGATGCGGCTGGCGGCCCGGCCGCCGAAGGGCGGCTACACCTACGGCCTCAGGCGGGCCGAGATCCTGTCCGCCCAGGCCAACGGCATCACCCTGGTACTCCTGTCGGCCTGGCTCGCGGTCGAGGCAGTCCCGCGCCTGATCTCGCCGCCGCAGGTGGCAGGCGGCCTGGTGCTGATCACCGCGCTGGTCGGCATCGTCATCAACCTCGGTGCCAGCCTGATGATCTCCAGGGCCAGCCGGGCCAGCCTGAACGTCGAAGGCGCCGTCCGGCATATCCTCTCCGACCTGTATGCCTTCATCGCCACGGCCATCGCCGGTGTCGTCATCGTGACAACCGGGTTCGCGCGCGCTGACGCCATCGCCTCCCTCATCGTGGTTGTGCTCATGCTCAAGGCGGGGACGGGGCTGCTGCACGAGTCCGGCCGGATCTTCCTCGAGGCTGCCCCGGCCGGCCTGCAGCCAGATCAGGTCGGTCAGGCCATGGCAGCCCGCCCGGACGTTGCCGAGGTGCACGACCTGCATATCTGGCAGATCACCTCCGGCGTGCCCGCGGCCTCGGCGCACGTCCTCGTGGCACCGGGCCGGGACTGCCATGCGGTCCGCGGCGATCTCGAGGAACTGCTGGCAGGCACCTACCTGATTTCCCACACCACGCTGCAGGTCGATCACGCGCCGCAGGAACTTCTCACGATCGCCGGGCCGAGCGCAGGCCAGAATCCGCATTGCAACGACCCGCACGGCCCGGTGCACCGGCCACCCGCGGCGGGCACATCCGGCGGCGGCCCCGGCGGCCAGCCTGTCAGATAGCCGCGCGGGCCCCGCAGCGCCCGGACCTTCCGGCACCGGGCGCCGGGTACTCACATCTCTACGCGTCAGGGACCAAAGACCCTGCCCTACACCGCCCCGGCTCCGAGATGGTAAAAGGCAGGAGACGGCACCTTCGGGCCGGGGCGCCATCCGGGCGCGTGGCCGTGCCGATCCAGGCCTGGCAAGGCCACGGAGGTCACGGTGGGCGCCGCGCACCGCATCGCTGAACTACGCGAGGTGGATGTCGACGCGTTGCTCGAACGTGCCGAGGAGACCCGCGGACTGCTTGACTACACCAGCTCCCAGCAGCAGGACCTGCTGGACAGAATCTGGACCGCGATCACGGATGTGACGGCCGGCCGCAAGCGTGCCCGGATGCGGGAAAGCAGGCTGCGCCGCTCCGCCGACCGGCTGCAGCGCCAGGCCGGGCAGGCGGTAGCCGGCGGCCGGGACGATTATGCCCGGCAGGCGATGGCCTGGCGCGCGACGATATTGCACCACGTCGCAGAACTGACCGCCGAGCAGGCGGCGCTGCGGACGAGCGAAGAGCGGCTCTCGGCCATTGCCAGCCGGCTGCAGGCACAGATCGAGGCATTCCGCATCCACCGGGAAACGGCCAGTGCCGAGTACACCACGACGCAACCGGTCACGGGCCCCGGGCCGGTGCCCGATGGCATTCCGGCCAGGCTGGACGGCCTGGTTGTTTCCGGCGCTCTGGACAAAGCGGGCAGCGGCCGGATCGACGCGATCAGCAGGCAGACCGCCGTCGAGGCGGCCATGGCACAGCTCAAGGAGCGGACCCGCGCGCAATGACGTGATAGGACGGGCCGTCCGGAGGCACTGACCTGCCCTGACCTGCTGGCCTGCGGATAGGCACTCTGCCAGGACCTTCGGCCCTGTGAACCCAGGGGCCCCGGCGCGGTAATGGAGAGATTGGAGAGGTCAGGCGAGATCCGCCAGCCGGAATCGTCGCACGGCCGTGCTTCCCGCTGGCCTCAGGTGACGAGAGGTGATCACTAATGGAGATCGCACAGACGCTGCAGGTGCAGACCGAAGCCCGCGGCGCTGTTGAGCCAAGTTCGGTGGCCGTGGCCGTGGAGAAGGTCCGTGCCGCGCTGCGGCACGCGTCCGAGCCGGTCCTTTTCGTCCGGGTGAAGCTGACAATGGCCGCTGACCCGGCAGTAGCGCGCCCGGCGATCGCGCAAGTCAATCTCGATCTCAACGGGCGGCTGATCCGCGCGCAGGCCGACGCGGAATCGATGCGCGGTGCTATCGACAGGCTGTCTGACCGGCTCAAGATCCGGCTCGACCGCGCGGCGCGGAACTGGGAGGCGGTCGGCGGCGGCAAGCCGGTGCCGCTGCCCGATGAATGGCGCCATCAGAGCACTCCGGCGCGGCGACTGCCCTACTTCCCGCGGCCGCCGGAGGAGCGCGCGGTGATCAGGCACAAGTCGTACGCGCCGACCAGGCAGACGCCGGACGAGGCAGCCACCGAACTGGAGTTGCTCGACTACGACTTCTACCTCTTCACCGAGCGTGCTACCGGTCAGGACTGCGTGCTTTACCGGACAGCAGGCGGGTACCGGCTGGCGCTGGCCCGATCACATCCCGGCCAGCCCGGCCCTGCGGCCGCCTCGGTCACTGTCAGCGAGCAGCCCGCGCCCAGGCTCGGTACCGCTGCCGCCATCGACCGCCTGGAGGCTCTCGGCCAGCCGTTCCTGTTCTTCGTTGATAGCGAGACCGGCCGGGGCTGCCTGCTCTATCACCGCTACGACGGCCACTACGGCCACATCACCTCGGCCGGAACCTGAACGGCCCGGACCGCGCTCGTACTCGCACCTGGCGCCGGGCAGCCTGCGCCCCGCCTGAAAACCGGGTCAAGCAGGCACCACCCACGCGTTTCGGCACCCTAGCGACAGCGCGGCGGCGGCGCGCTCACATCGGACGTTACGGTCCGTCAGCGGGCAGGCGGACTTCGTAGTCGCCGGGCGGCGGCAGTCTGCTTGGGTGGCCCGGGTAGTCCGCGGGGAGATCCTGGAAAGAGCCGGGCTGGACGCGTATGGTGCGCATGTGAAGAGCCTTGCGCCCCTGGCCCGCGCGCTGCGCGACTCGTACTACGAGGAACTTGACCCGCGCCAGCGGGCCGCCCTGCTCAGCTGGCTCGCGTTCAGCGCTACGTTTGCCGCGACCCGCGGCATCACGCTGAGCATCCGGTCGGGCCGCGGCCCGTTCCGCAACCTCAGCGCCGGAGGCGAGCACCTGCATCATTACCTGTGGGGCATCGGGATGCTCGCCGGTGTCGGCGCGGTCGCGGTTCACGGCCAGGACTCCCGCCGCAGGCACCCGCTGGTGACTATCAGCTACGGGTCGGGCCTCGCGCTGATCGTCGACGAGTTCGCGCTGTTGCTGGACCTGAAGGACGTCTACTGGACCAGGCAGGGCCGGGTCTCTGTCGATCTCGGCGTCTGCGCCATCGCATCGGCGGGCTCCTACTTCGCCGCGTTGCCTGTGCTGCGCGCCACGGCGCGAAAGCGCCCGCACTCTGATTAGCCTCGGATCAGCCGCGGCCCTCTGGTCCCAGCTTGATCGTTTAATACGAAAGCGCAGTTGAGCTGGCCGGGTGGCCCGGGGGTGGGATTCCCCTGGCGCTCCTGGATGGCCTCGTTATTCATGGCAGTGGAGAATCGCGAAATGGCGGGACGCGCGACGCGCTGGCAATTGCCTTTCTACCCGTACTTCACCCAGGCCAGGATCGGCGGCCAATGTGTCTGGGATTCCGGGCCGATCCGGGCCAACCCGAACTGCCGAGCTGGCGCCGCCGCGCGGCGTAAACCGGCCGCACCGAATACGGTAACAGGAAAGACGGTACAATCAGGGCTAAGGCCCGTATAATTAGGGCACCGAGGACATCCCGCGTGCTGGCAACCGTGTCGGCGTCGTCTTGGGCGCACCACCACAGCGGTTCTGGCTGAACCGAGTTAGGCCCGGCGATCATGCGGACTCCCGGTACCGTGCGGCGAGCCGGAGCATCGGGAAGCACGTCGTTGGCCGCACCCGCTGGCTCGCGCGGACCGGCGCAGGCAACAACGGGCCCTGGTGCCAGTCAGTCGGCTGGTCTGGGTGTGTCCTGGCGAATCGAGGGCAGCTACGCGGTCGGCGCGCTGAGCGGCGAGCTCGACATCGCCTGCGCCGCGGCCTTGCGCGACCAGCTACTCGGCCTGCTCAGGTTGGGCTCTGGGCGGCTCGTGATCGACCTGTCCGCGGTGGGCTACTGCGACGCCAGCGGCCTGTCCGTGCTGGTCGTCACCGGGCGGCGCGCGGAACTTCTGGGTGGCGTGCTCAGGCTTGCCGCCCCACCGCCAGTGATCGCCAGTGCGCTGCGCGCGATGGGCCTGCACCGCAGGTTCGACGTCTTTGGCACGGTCCAGGCAGCGACCGCGGCCACGCTGCCCGGTCAGGTCAGCCCGTCCGCGAAGGCGGCGACTAGGCGGGCGCAGATCATCGTGTCCGGCAAGCGCGCCGGCCGCGCCGTGGGCGCCGCCGAGCTTCGCGCGGCCGTCGCAGCCCTGCTGTTGCACGCCGACGCCTGGCGCGATGCTGACCCCGACCGGCGCTTCGCGCCGGCCCTGCACGCCCTGACCAGCGCCTACGCCCGCACTGACAACGCGCTGCTTACCGAGGCCGCCGGTGCGCTGCTGGCAGTCCTTGCCGAGCACGCCCTCGCCTATACCCCGGCAGTTGCCGCTACGGCCAGCCGCCTGCGCCGGCTTCTGGACGTTGGCTGACAATCTCCTCCGGCCATGTCCAGCTCCTCGGGCCATGTCCAGCTCCTCCGGCAACGTGTCCAGCCATCTCCGCGAGCCATGTCCTGCTGCCTCGTCCAGCTATCTCGTCCAGCTGGAACGGTGCTTCACGCTGGGCACAGCGGGGCAGGAGACTTGAGTGTGACCCGCTGGGTACTCCATGTGGACCTCGACCAGTTCATCGCGGCCGTCGAGGTGCTGCGCCGTCCTGAGCTGCGCGGCCGCCCGGTAGTCATCGGCGGCGATGGGGATCCAGCCAAGCGCGGGGTAGTCAGCACCGCCTCCTATGAGGCCCGCGCCTACGGCGTGAGGTCCGGGCTCCCCTTGCGCTTCGCCGTCCGGCGCTGTCCGGAGGCGGTCTTCCTGCCGGTAGACCGGGAGGCATACGAGGCGGCTTCCGGGCGGGTGATGGCGGTGCTGCGAGAGTTCGACGCGGTTGTCGAGGTATTCGGGTGGGATGAGGCGTTCCTCGCGGTAGACACCGCCGACCCGGAGGGCTTGGCCCGCGAGATCGCCGAACGCGTCCGGGCCAGGACGGGGCTGGATTGCTCGGTCGGGATCGGCGAGAACAAGCTGCAGGCCAAGCTGGCAACCGGCTTCGGCAAGCCCGCCGGCATCTTCCGGCTGACCCACCAGAACTGGTTCGCGGTGCTCGGGGGCCGGCCGACCGACGCGCTGTGGGGCATCGGATCCAAGACCGCGGGCCGGCTTGCCGGGCTCGGCATCAGCACCGTCGGCGAGCTCGCGGCCGCCGATCCGCGTGCTCTTGCCGCCCGCCTCGGCCCGGCGACCGGACCCTGGCTCGTCCAGCTGGCCCGTGGCCTGGACCCATCGCCGGTTACCAGCACCCCGTACCAGGCCCGCTCGCGTGGCAGGGAGACCACGTTCCAGCAGGATCTGGACGACTGGGATGAGGTGCGCCGCGAGGTTGCGCGACTGGCCGGTCTCGTCGCCGACGATGTGGCCGCCGAACAGCGACCCGCAGTGCGCGTGGTGGTTAAGGTGCGTTTTGCGCCATTTATCACGCGTACCCACGGCCAGCCGCTGGAGGCGCCGACAGCCGACCGGGCAATCATCGAGCGGTCCGCCCAGGCAGCGCTCGATCAGTTCAGCGCGCGGCGGCCGGTGCGGTTGCTCGGGGTCCGCGCCGAGCTTGCCGTGCCCTAGCCGCCGATTGACCTATGCGTTAAGTCACGGTCAGCAGCGACCATGCTCAGGCCAAGCCGATGAACGAGTTCCCCGCCGCTGATAGCCGGTTCTCCCGGCCGCTGGCGGCCGGCTCTGGTCGCCGGGGCGACCCTCGTCAGACGACGGGGGCCGCCCCGGCGCGTCAGGAAGCCTAACATCCGGCCGCCGCCCGCACATCCGGCTGCCGTCCGTCCGGCCCATCCTCGGCCGCAGAGACGGTTTTGCCCATTCTGGGGGGCCAACCATGCCAGGATGTCGCCGATGCAAAGGACCCGAAGTCACCGCATAGCGCGTCGCGTCGTCCTGGCCCTCCCGGTGGCTTTCATCGCCGCCTGCAGCACCGTGGCAGCTCCCGCCGCGCAGACCGGTCCCGCCGGGCAGACCGGTCCCGCCGCGCAGGCCAGCGCCGCAACAAGGCAAGTTACTAGCCACAATGGCGGCCCGCGAACGGCGGCCAGTGCCGGCCTCGCCAGTCACCGGGCCGTCCGTCGCGGGCAGGCGGCAGAGGCAGCGGCAGCCACAGCGATCGTGGCGCCAGGCACCATGGTTCCCGGTGCCCGCGGCTGCCCGATGTTCCCCGCGAACAACGTATGGAACACCGACATCTCGAAACTGCCGGTCAACTCGCACAATGCGGCATGGCTGCGGAGCATGGCCTCGGGCGGCACCTACCTGCACCCGGACTTCGGGCCGGACGCGGGCGGATACCCCTACGGCATCACGTACAACGTCGTCACGAACGCGCACCGGCTGGTCAGGATCAGGTTCGAGTATGCAACCCAGAGCGACAAGGGCCCGTACCCGTTCGGCCCGGGCACGCGTATTGAGGGCGGCAGCAACGCCGGCGGCGACCGGCACGCCATCATGGTCAACAAGAGCACCTGCACGCTCTACGAACTCTATGACGCCCGCTATTCCGCGGAAGGCTCGACGGCGGGCTCCGGCGCGATCTGGAATCTGCGCTCCAACGCGCTCCGACCCGCGGGATGGACCTCGGCTGACGCGGCCGGGCTGCCGATCCTGCCGGGCCTGCTGGACTTCAGCCAGGTCGAGGCGGCGGTCAGGGCCGGCCAGCCGATCACCCACGCGATCAGGTTCACAGCGCAGACCACCCGGACCGCCTACCTCTGGCCGGCCCGTCACGAGGCGGGCTCAAGCTCCAGCCGGAACCTCCCGCCGATGGGTGCCAGGTTCCGGCTGAAGGCGGGCTTCGACGTCGCCAGGTTCTGCCGCAACTCCGCTCGTTACTGCAAGGACGCGAAGGCCGTGCTGACCGAGATGCAGCATTACGGGCTGATTCTGGCCGACAACGGCAGCAACTGGTACTTCGGCGGCAGTGCGTTCCCGCAATGGCCGGACGCCCTGGTCTCGCTGCTGAAGGACATCCCGGCCAGGGACTTCCAGGCCGTCAACGAGGCGTGCCTGATGGTCCGCCGCCATTCTGGCAAGGCGGCCGCCAAGCCAGGCTGCCCGATCGGCTGACGGCAAGGCAGATCTGGCCGCTGAGCGCGCACGCGAAGTCCTAGAGTTGCTTTCCATGGTTGTGCAGCCGCTTGAGCAGATCGTGGACCCGGGCTGGGCGGCGGCGCTGCAGCCGGTCGCCGGGCGGGTCAGGGCGATGGGAGATTTCCTGCGCGCCGAGATCGCCGCTGGCCGCGGCTACCTGCCAGCGGGCGAGCGGGTGCTGCGGGCCTTCAAGCAGCCGTTTTCGGACGTGCGGGTGCTCATCGTCGGCCAGGATCCCTATCCGACGCCGGGGCACCCGGTCGGGCTCAGCTTTTCCGTGGCGCCCGAGGTGCGGCGGCTGCCGCCGAGCCTGCTCAACATCTTCCGCGAGTACGCCGAGGACCTCGGTTATCCCCGGCCGGCCACCGGTGATCTCAGCCCGTGGGCCGAGCACGGCGTCATGCTGCTGAACCGGGTCCTCACAGTGCAGCCAGGCAAGCCGGCGTCGCACCGCGGGAAGGGCTGGGAGGAGGTTACCGACCAGGCCATCCGGGCGCTCGCCGGCCGCGGCGGCCCGCTGGTGGCGATCCTGTGGGGCCGCGATGCCTGCAGCCTCGCGCCCCTGCTCGGTGACGTGCCGCGCGTCGAGTCCGCGCACCCTAGCCCCATGTCGGCCGATCGCGGCTTCTTCGGCTCACGGCCATTCAGCCGGTCCAACCAGCTCCTTGCCGGGCGCGGCGCGGAGCCCATGGACTGGAAACTGCCTTAGCGCAGCCGAGATCGACGTGGCCCGCCTTCCATGATCATGGTGTCTTGGCGGGCGGCTGGCTGCACGGAGACCACTGTCCTGCTGGCCCGCCGCGGTCGGCTCCGTGCCGTGCCGCGCCGTGCCCGGGTGCGCGGCGGCCGCCGTACCCAGGCTGGTCTAGCGTGTCATTCAGGCGGGTCTGCCCCGGCGTGACGCAGCGGCAAGGCCGCGGGACGCGCCGGTCTGCCGGGCCACGCTGCCGCGAGTTGCAGAGGAGCCTATTGTGCGTAGCCGTCCCGGCCATGAGACCCGCTGGCATGGGCGCCCGTCGTGGTAGAGGTGACCGGTGTTCTGCAGAAGCAGGCGTGGCGGGACCGGGTGCTGCCGCCAGTTGAGGAAGTGCGGCCGGGCCTGTGGTCACTGCCGGTCCCGATCCCGCACAACCCGCTGCGCTACGTGCTCTGCTACGTCTTCCAGACCCGGTCAGGCCAGGTGATTGTCGACCCGGGCTGGCCAGTCGATGACGCCTGGGACGCCCTTGCGGGCGGGCTGGCCAGCATCGGCTCGGACCTGGCGGCCACCCGCGGGGTCCTGGTCACCCATGCTCACCTCGACCACCATGGGCTGGCCAGGCGGGTGCGCGCGGAATCCGGCTGCTGGGTCGCCATGCACCCGGCCGAAGAACTGCAGGTCGCCAGGATCCGCGACGTCCGTGCCGTGGCGGGCAGGAATGAGCGCTGGCTCAGCCGCTGTGGCGTGCCGCGAGCGGCGCAGGCCGGACTGATCATGGAACCAGAGCGGGTGCGCGAGCTCATGGACATCGTTCCTGATCGCCTGCTTGAGGACGGTGACAAGGCGGACGTTCCGGGATGGCGGGTGACCGCGCTCTGGACGCCTGGCCACACGCCCGGGCACCTCTGCTATGTCGTTGGTGACGCGGACGTGGTGCTCACCGGCGACCATCTGCTGCCCAGGATTACCCCGAATATCTCTAGCTACGGTGACGACGACGATCCGCTTGATGACTACCTCGGCGCGCTCGATCTGCTTCGCGGCTACGACGACCGCGAGGCGCTGCCCGGGCACGAATACCGCTTCCGCGGGATCCGCGATCGGGTCGGCGGTATCCAGCGGCATCACCAGGCCAGGCTCCGCGAGGTGGCCGGACAGGTCGCGGCCGGCCCGGGCGGCACAGTATGGGACATCGCGCTTGCGCTCCGGTGGTCGCGGTCCTGGGCGGAGACGACCGGATTCTTGCGCCGGGCCGCTCTCGCCGAGACTCTCGCCCACCTGCGCAGCCTGCGCAGGGCTGGGCTGGTGCGGGCCGCCGGGTCGGCCCCTGAGCGGTGGCATCCGGCCGGCCAGGCCGCAGCGGGCGGTCCGTGACGGGCGCAGCCCAGGACACTGACCCTGGCGGCGGCCCAAATGCCGTCTGAGGCCGTGCTGTGGCTATGCAGGTCTGCGCGCTTGCCGGACGCCGCACGGCTGGAGACGGCTTTAGCGGTGGTGTCGGGGACGGACGCGCTCCGGTCCAGCCGGTCCTGCTCCGCGGCTTTCCGGCGGGGTTCCGGTGCCGTGTTCTGCCGCGCCCGAAGTGGCAGCCCGGCGGACGGTACTGCAGCATAATTTCTGTATGCCGCTCCTCCCGGAGCGAGGTGGCCAAACAGGTGCAAGAATGACGATAAACGGAGAATCCAGGCTTCAGGACATATGACGATAGCTCAGTTTCGCACTAATTTGCACGAGGAGCCGAATAGCTTCGTCGGCCGTGAGCGCGAGGTCGACGAGCTGTGCCGGTTCGTGCGGATGATGCGCGCCTCAACGCTGTGCGGGACTGGCGGCATCGGGAAGACGCGGCTGGCCCAGCGCATTCTCGCGGCGCTCGCCGACGATTTCCCCGACGGAGCCTGGTTCGTCGAGCTCGGCGACGTGCGCCAGCCGGATCTTGTCATCTCGCGGGTGGCGTCGGTCGTCGGCGTGGACGAGGAGCGGGGGCGCCCGCTGGTTGAGACGCTCGCCGAGGCGCTGCGGCCGCGGACGATGCTGCTGGCGCTGGACAACTGCGAGCACCTGATCGACGCGTGCGCGCAATTGTGCCAGCGCCTGCTGGCCAGCTCGGCAGGGCTGCGCATCATCGTGACGAGCCGCGAGCCGCTGCGGGTGGCCGCGGAAGCCGTCTGGCAGGTGCCGCCGCTATCACTGCCCCCGCCGGATGCGGTAGCTGACGCGGCCGTGCTCAGCGGCTATGAGTCGGTGCGCCTGTTCGCCGACCGCGCCGCCGCGGCACACCCCGGCTTTGAGCTCAGCCCGGCCAACGCCGCCAGTATCTCGGCGATCTGCCGTGCGCTTGACGGCGTTCCGCTCGCGATCGAGCTGGCTGCCGCTTGGGTCCGGGCCTTGTCGGCAGACCAGATCGCGGACCGCCTTGCTGATCGGTTCCAGCTGCTCACCACCGGCGACCGGACCGCGCCGGCCAGGCAGCGAACGTTGCGCGCCACCATCGACTGGAGCCATGACCTGCTGGCTGCCAGCGAGCAGATGCTGCTGCGCCGGCTTGCTGTCTTCTCCGGCTGGTCGCTGGAAATGGCTGAGCAGGTGTGCGCCGATGACGATCTCCCGGCTGCCGCCGTGCTCGATCTCATCGCCGGCCTGGTGGACAAGTCACTCGTGGTCGTCGAGCCTGAGGCACTCGGCCAGACCCGCTACCGGTTGCTCGACACCATCCGGGATTACGCGGCGCAGCGGCTCGCCGATGCTGGCGAGGCGGCGGCGATCCAGGCCAGGCTGCGCGACTATGTGCTGCGGGTGGTGGAGAACAGCGCGGCGATCGGGATGGCCCTGATACCGGCTCCGTGGTCGGCCAGGGTCGAGGTCTTCCGCCGCTACGACGTGGACGCCAACAATGCGCGGGGAGTGCTTGACCAGTGCCTTGCGGAGGCTGACGCGGAGACGGGCCTGCGGATCTGCACGGCGATCCGGCCGTGCTGGCTGGTGCGTGGTTCCTATGCCGAAGGCACCGAGCGGTTCGACGCCTTCCTCGCCATCAACCCGTCCGGGGTGCCCGCCGGAGTCCGGGGGCCGGCGCTGGTCGGGCGCGCGCAGCTTACGTTGGCGAGCGATCTGGCGGGCGCGGAGTCCTGGGCGAGGGCCGGGCTCGAAGCCTGCCGGGTGGCTGGCGGGGAGGTCTGGACCGCGGTCGCGCTCAACCTGCTTGCCGAGATCACCGTGCACACCGGCCGGGCCGCGGAGGCAGAGGCGCTGGCCGGCGAGGCGCTCGCATTGGCGAGGTCGGTCGGTGACCGGTTGGCCGAAGGCTACGCACTCGGGACCAGGGCGGCATGTGTCGGACTGCGGGGCAGCCTGCGCGAGGCGCGGCAGCTTGCGGAGGCCGCGATCGCCGTCATGCGCGAGATCGACCATCAATGGGGAGCGGCGCGGACGCTGCTTGGCCTGGGCGAACTGGACCGCCTGCGCGGAGATCCTGACGGGGCGCGGCGCCGCTACCTCGAGGCGCTGCCCATCCTTCGGGAGATCGACTCCCGGCCCGAGACCGCTCGCTGCCTGGCCGGGCTCGGTCGGGTGGCCATGGAGCAGGGCTCGGTCGTGCAGGCCAGGGAGCACCTCGCCGAGAGTATCCGGCTGAGCCATTCCACCGGTGCGCGCATCGGCGTGGCCCGCGGGCTCGAGGCATTCGCTGCGCTGGCTCTGCTCGAGGACCGGGCCGGCCGCGCAATCCAGCTGATCGCCGCGGCCGCCGCGCTCCGCGAGGCCGCGCACCTGCCTCAGCTGCCCGGATCAAGGACCGACGGGTACTTCGCGGCGGCCAGGCCCCTCGGCGAGCCGGTCATCGCGCAGTTGTGGGCCCGCGGCTACAACATGACCAGCGAAGCCGCGGTCGCCGCGGCGCTCGATTCGGCCCAGCAGACCGGGACCGGAGGCGGCCAACATGCCGCGGCGAGTGTCCCGGGCGGCCTTGCGGCTGCGGCGCCGATGGCGCCCGGCAGGCTGACCACGCGGGAGCGCGAGATCGTCGGGCTCATTGCCGGCGGCCGCAGCAACAAAGCGATCGCGGACGAGTTGTTCATAAGCCCGGCTACCGCGGCCCGTCATGTGGCCAACATCCTGGAGAAACTAGGCTTCACCTCGCGCGCGCAAGTGGCCGCCTGGGCAGCAGGCAGTGCCGGACCCGACGGCGGTGCTGTCAGCCACTGAGCCCGGTCAGCGCGGTTAGTGCCGGGAGCTTGATTCCCAGTGCCGTTTCCCAGTCACGGATCACGCGAGGGCTGACCTTCGAGTCGAAATACTGCAGGGCCGTCGTGCCGTCCGCGACGGGATCACTGCCCTCGGCGAGAAGCCTCGCCGCCACGAGATTAAATCCGCTCCTGATCGCCGCGCTCAGGCGGCGGTGGCCAGCTACGACAAAAAAGAAGGTGCCGGCGTACCCGACCGTCAGCGGCTTGAGCCCGGCCAGTCCGTCGCCCGTCCTGTCGCCGGCCTGCTCGGCTGCTGCCGGTACCGCCAGATCCTGGGGATCCCTGACGTCGCGGGACGGGTATATCCGCAGCGGGTCAAGCAGGAGCAGCGGAGGTGCGTGCAACAGTATCGCCGCGCCGATGGAACCGTGGTAGGCCGCGATTATCCGGTCGACGACCTCATCGGATGGTGCCCGGCTCGTATCACAGACGAGGTCATAATTTCGCAGCCTATTCTTGTCGGCGCCATATCTCGTCAGGAAGCGGATGCGCTCGCTTTCACTGCGATGAGCAAGCCGCTCTTTCGCCTCGCTGAGCGAGGAGTAGGCCTCAACCTCATCGGCCGGCCGGGATAGCACCCGGCTCGCGGCAACCAGGGGATCGGTTATGAGATGGACTTTGAACGCATCGGTGAAAAAGAACCAGGCGAGCCGGCCGTCCACGACCAGCTGCTCATCCGACTTGGCTATGTCCTGCTGCAGCTGATCGACATAGCCGTCCACCGCATCGTCGAGTTCGGCATGCAGGTTGAGCTGAAGCGCGGACATTCCCCGCGACTGAGCCATCTGCCGGTACAAGTCTCCTACGCTCACCCGGCGCACGGCCAGGCGCCGGGCAAGCTCTCTCGACACGGTGCTCTTCCCGCTGCCGAGATCGCCGCTTATGACGATGGACCGGTAGGAGAACATTTGCAAAGCTTTCCTTTTGAAATAACAATCTCACTGAAATGCAATTTTCCTAGTGAGCGCTTTAGTCTAGCATGCGATGATCATACCGATCGCTTGGCGGGCATATTGAGATGTTGGCTGGCGGCAGGCGCATGGATCCGAGCCGGCGGACATCGGCCGCCGTCGGCTCTCGTGGCCGCCGCCGGAGCGCCCTGGCCGCCGCCGGAGCCGTGGCCGCCGCCGGCTGCGGCGGCTTTCGGGCCGTAGCCTGAGGCCGTGACGGACAGCTATCAGCTCCCGGCGGGCGGCGCGGCCGTGGCCCTCCCGGCGATTCCGGCCTCCGCCGGGGCAATGATCTTCGACCGCAAGCACCGGCTGCTGATCTTGAAGCCAACGTACAAGGCAGGCTGGACGATCCCAGGCGGCGTGATGGAGGCCAACGGGGAGACGCCGTGGGATGCCTGCAGGCGTGAGGTCGCTGAGGAATGCGGCCTGCATCTGCGGACTGCCAGGCTGGCCTGCGTGGACTTCCGCCCGCCGCGCGCGGGCAGGCTGGGCGGGATGCGGTTCCTGTTTGACTGTGGTGCCGTCGATGACGGAAGGCTGGCAGCTGTCGTCCTGCAGCCTGAGGAGATCTCCGAGTGCCGGCTTGTCGGGCTCCCCGAGGCGCTGACGTTGCTCGCCGGACCGGTCCGGCGCCGGGTGAAGGCCGCCAGCAAGACGCGGAATAGGTGCCGCTACCTGGAGAACGGGCGCCCCGTGCCAGCGGTCAGCTAGCATCGGGGCGCGGCGGATGGCCCGGCATGCCGCCATCAAGGTCCGTGCCCGAGTCCCCGGCACCAGCGCGACCGCCGCTCGGTCCGGCCCCGGGGTGCGCGAAAGCCCCCGGTCGCGGCGCTCGCGACCGGTTCAGCCGCCGCGCAGGATGAACCGGTCGACCGCATTGGCGAAGCCCTCGTCCTCATTGGACGTAGTCACCCGCCGCGCGGCTCGCTGTACCTCGGTGCTCGCATTGCCCATTGCGATGCTCAGGCCCGAATGAGCGAACATGAGCACGTCGTTGGGCATGTCCCCGATGGTGGCGATCTCGCCGCCAGGTATCCGGTAGCGGGCCGACAGCCATTTGGCCACTGCTCCCTTGTTGGCGTCCGGATGGGTCACATCAACGTAATAGGGCTGTGACCGGGACGCCGAGACGTGATCGCCGAACTGATCGTGGGCGGCAGTTGATGCCCGGGCCACGGCGTCATGGTCGTCGCTGACGCCAACGATCTTGGCCACATCGCGGGTGAGGTGCCCGAAGTCCGCCGTGATGAGCGGGGCGAACTTAACCGTCCAGGCCTCCCGGTCAACGTGCGGTCCGTGCGCGTCAAGCGCGTACCACTCGGCGCGCTGGTACACCCAGACACTCAGGCCGCAAGAGCGCAGCAGCTCAATGATCGGCGTCACCAGATCGCTGGCCACGACTTTCTGCTCGATGACCGTCATGTCGCGGTCGACGATAAGGCCACCGTTGAAGGCGGCTATCGGCGCCTGCAAGTCCAGGGGCTCAACCAGCATGGCCATACCGCGCGGCGGGCGGCCGCTGGTCACGGCGAACACGATGCCCGCCGCACGCAGCCTGCGGACGGCCGCCACGGCACGTTCGGTGAGGATCTTCTCCTGGGTCACCAGCGTGCCGTCGACATCGGCGAGCACCAGCTTGATCGTGGCTGCCACGCTCAGCTCCTTCTGGGCCGCGCGGCCCGCGCGGCGGTCGGCGGCCGGCGCGCCAGCCTGCTACCGGTCGGGCCGGCCGCCAGGCCCGTGAGACGATGAGTCAGCGCTGCTGACGTCAGGCCCGCTGACGTCAGGGCCGGGGGAGCCGATGCTGGCCGACGGGCGCGAGGACGACAATAACGTGCGGGGGACGGGCCTGAATGCTGCCCAGGCTCGCGGGGCCTGCGAGCCTGAGACGGAGCAGTGCTGAGATGCGGCCGGGGTTGCCGTCTCTGCGGGGCGGTCACTATCAATACGATGCCAGATCAGAGCCTGCCAGACCGATAGGAGGCACCAATCATGTCGCTCACCCCGCTCCCGGACCGGGTCGCCTACAAGGCGCTCGAGCGGCACCATGGCGAGATCGCCGGCCGCCACCTGAGGGATCTGTTCGAGCAGGACCCCGGGCGCGGCGAGCGGCTGACCGCCGGCGCCTGCGGGCTCTACCTCGACTACTCCAAGAACAGGGTGACGGACGAGACGATCCGGCTGCTGCTCGACCTCGCCGCGGAGTCGGGCGTAACGCAGCGGCGGGACGCGATGCTGCGCGGCGAGCACATCAACGTCTCGGAGGACCGCGCGGTCGGGCACGTAGCGCTGCGGATGCCACGGGGTGCCTCGTTCATCGTCGATGGCGTCAATGTGGTCGAGGAGGTCAACGATGTCCTCGACCGGATGTGCGAGTTCGCTGAGTCGGTGCGATCCGGGCATTGGACCGGCTATACCGGTAAGCGGGTCAGCAACGTTGTCAATATCGGGATCGGCGGGTCCGATCTGGGACCCGTCATGGCGTACGAGGCGCTACGGCACTATTCGAGCAGGGACCTGACTTTCAGGTTCGTGTCTAATGTCGACTCGACGGACTTCGTCGAGGCGACCAGGGACCTGGATGCTGAGCAGACCCTGTTCATCGTGTCCTCCAAGACCTTCGGCACGCTGGAGACTCTTACCAACGCCACCTCGGCCCGCGACTGGCTGATCGGGAAGCTTGGCGATGAGGCCGCGGTGGCCAGGCATTTCGTCGCTGTGTCGACCAACGCCGAGCGCGTCTCGCAATTCGGCATCGACACCGCGAACATGTTCGGGTTCTGGGACTGGGTCGGCGGCCGCTACTCGATGGACTCCGCCATCGGCCTGTCCACGCTCATCGCGATCGGGCCGGCCAACTTCCGCGCGATGCTGGCCGGCTTTCATGAGATGGACGAGCATTTCGCCGAGGCGCCGCTGGCGGCCAACCTGCCGGTGCTGATGGCCCTGCTGGCGGTCTGGTACGGGAATTTCTTCGGCGCGCAGACGGCCGGGGTGATGCCATACGACCAGTACCTGAAGCGCTTCCCCGCCTACCTGCAGCAGCTGACGATGGAGTCCAACGGCAAGCACGTCACGCTCGGCGGCCAGCCGGTGGGATACCAGACCGGAGCGGTGTACTGGGGCGAGCCGGGGACAAACGGCCAGCACAGCTTCTACCAGCTGCTGCACCAGGGCACCAAGCTGATCCCGGTCGATCTCATCGGGTTCGCCAACAGCCTCAACCCGCTGCGCGACCACCAGGACATCCTGTCGTCCAATATCTTCGCGCAGGCACAGGCGCTTGCCTTCGGCAAGACCGAGGCGGAGGTGCGGGCCGAGGGAACGCCCGTGGCGGTGGTGCCGCACCAGGTGATGGAGGGCAATCGCCCGACCAACGTCATCCTGGCCGAGAAGCTGACCCCGCGGCTGCTCGGCTCGCTGGTCGCCCTCTACGAGCACAGCGTCTTCACCCAGGGCGCCATCTGGGACGTCGATTCCTTCGACCAGTGGGGGGTCGAGCTCGGCAAGGTGCTGGCCAAGCAGATCGTCCCCGAGCTCAGCAGCGCGGCCGAGCCGCGGCTGACTCACGACACATCCACGAACGCCCTGATCCGGCGTTACCGCGCGCTCAAGAGCTAGGAGAAACGCCATGCCAACCGACAGACCGATGCAGCTGGGCATGATCGGCCTCGGCCGGATGGGCGCCAATCTGGTGCGCCGGCTGATGCGGGACGGGCACCGCTGCGTCGCCTACGACCGCAGCCCCGACGTGGTCAAGGGGCTGGAAGCCGAGGGCGCGGCAGGTGCCACCACGCTGGCTGACTTCGTGGCCAAGCTCGACAAGCCGAGAAACGTCTGGATCATGGTGCCGGCCGGCGTCGTCCAGTCCACTCTCGACCAGCTGGTCGACCTGCTGGAACCCGGCGACGCGATCATCGACGGCGGTAACTCCTACTACCGCGACGACATCGAGCGTGCCCGCCAGTGCCGCGCCAAGGGCCTGCACTACGTCGATTGCGGGACTAGCGGCGGCGTCTTCGGCCTGGATCGCGGCTACTGCCTGATGCTCGGCGGCGAGACCGAGGCCGTCCAGCGCCTGGACCCGATCTGGCTCACGATCGCCCCGGGCGAGGGCAGCGCGGCGCCGACGCCTGGGCGCACCAGGACCGGCGGCACGGCTCCGCACGGCTACCTGCATTGCGGCCCGAATGGCGCGGGGCACTTCGTGAAGATGGTTCACAACGGCATCGAGTACGGGATGATGGCCGCCATCGCCGAGGGGCTGAGCATCATTAAGCATGCCGATGCCGGGAAGCATCAGGGTGAGGTGGATGCCGAGACCACGCCGCTGCGGGATCCGTGGGCTTATCAATACGACATCGACGTGGCCGAGGTGGCCGAGGTGTGGCGCCGGGGCTCGGTCATAGGCTCCTGGCTGATGGACCTCACCGCCGACGCGCTCGCCCGGTCGCCGGAGCTTGACGACTTCTCCGGCCGGGTGTCCGATTCCGGCGAGGGCCGCTGGACGCTTCAGGCGGCGATCGACACCGGCGTGCCCGCCGCGGTGATCGCCTCCGCCCTGTTCGAGCGGCTGGACTCGCGCGGCAACGGCGAGTTCGCCGACAAGATCCTCTCCGCGATGCGGTCCGAGTTCGGCGGTCACGCCGAGAAGAAGAGCTAGCCGGTGGAGCACGAGCTTGCCAGCCTCCCCGATGCCGACGCTGTCGCCGGGCGCGCCGCGGAGTTCGTGGCCAGCCTCGCCCGCGCCGCGGTAGCGGCACGCGGGATCTTCACCTTTGCCGTCAGCGGCGGTCATACGCCGTGGGCGATGTTCGCCGAGCTGGCGGGCGGCGATGTGCCGTGGCAGCAGGTACGGCTGTTCCAGGTCGACGAGCGGGCAGCCCCGGATAATGATCCGGACCGCAACCTGACTCATCTGCGGGACAGCTTGCGCGGCGCACCGGCGAGGGTGAGCGCCATGCCGGTGACCGAACCCGACCTGACCGCTGCGGCGGCTGAGTACGGGGCCAGCCTGCCGGACCGTTTCGACCTCGTGCACCTCGGGCTCGGGCCGGACGGGCACACGGCCTCGCTGGTGCCCGGGGATCCGGTGCTGGATGTGACCGAGCGGCTGGTCGCTGTGACTGGTGTCTACCAGGGCCACCGCCGGATGACCCTGACCTACCCGGCACTGGCCCGGGCGGATCAGCTCCTCTGGCTCATCACCGGCGCCGACAAGAAGGCGCCGCTGGCGCAGCTGCTCGCCGGGGACCGCTCGATACCGGCTGGCCGGGTCGAGGCAGCCCGCTCGCTGATCCTCGCCGACCAGCCGGCGACCTGACCGTGACCGGCATGGACCAGGTCAGCTCCTGCTACCAGGGCCGCCAGCGCCGCCCGCCCGGCGGCGGCGGCGGCGGTCAGGTTGTGGCAGCGATACTGATCTGCTCGGCCGACCGCCCGCGCCCAACCACAACCGCCCAGACAAGCTGCGGCGGGAACAGCCCGTGCTCGATGACGCCCGGTGTCGTCGACAGGAAGTCCGCCAGCGCCGCCGGGTCGGCGACCTCGCCCGCGTAGTCGGCGATGATGCCCCCGTCAGGGCTGCGCGGCACGTCGCGCAGCGCCACCGGGCCGAGCCTGCGGATGGTGGCGCTGAGCCCGAAATCCAGCAGCTCGAGCGGGACCGGTCCGTGCAGGGCAGGCACCGTCTTGGCCGAGTCGACGATCACTACGAACCGGTCGGCCGCCGCAGCGACGATCTTCTCCCTGGTGTGCGCGGCGCCGCCGCCTTTCACCAGCCATCCGGCTGGTGTCACCTGGTCGGCGCCGTCGATCGCGATGTCAAAACTGTCGATGCCGGTGAACGGCTCCGTGTGCAGGCCGAGGCTCCGCGCCGTCTGCTCGGTCCGCGGCGAGGTGGACACGCACCGGACTGCAAGGCGCCGGCTAGCCAGCGCGGCAAGCAGGTAGGCGACAGTCGAACCGGTACCGAGGCCGACGGTCATGCCATTTTCGACCAGTTCGGCCGCGGCTTCCGCGGCAACCTTCTTCTCCGCTTCGGCATCGGCTGTCATCGCGATCTCCCCGTACTGGATCTGCTGCGGAGCCCAGGAGCCTGCCCCGGCAAGGCCGGAAGCTCACACCAGGGTAGTGGTGCCTGGCACCCGCGCCACCGACAGCCTATGGAGGCATCATGAGCCACCCGACCAGGCGCCGGGCTGCGGCGATCACCCGGCCGGACAACCACGTCATTGTCCTGTTCGGCGCGACCGGAGATCTTGCCAAGCGCAAGCTGCTGCCCGGGCTGTTCAGGCTCGCAGCCGCCGGGCTGCTGCCGGAGCGCTACCAGATCATCGGGTCGGCACCCGTGGCGTCCGCGCTCAGCGACGCGGACTTCCGCGCGCACGCCCGCGACGCTGTGGCCGAATTCGGGACCGTCAAGCCCACCGGCGATGCCTGGCAGCACTTCGAGGCGGCGCTGCACTTCGGGGCGGCCGATCCGGATGACCCCTCGGCGCTGATCGCCGCCATCGGCACGGCAGTTGGCGAGATCGGCGGCCAGCCGCGACGGCTGTTTCACCTGGCAGTGCCGCCCGCGGCATTCGGGTCAGTGATCAAGATGCTCGGCGCGGCCGGGCTCGCCGTCGGCCCTACCAGGGTGATCGTGGAGAAGCCGTTCGGCACCGACCTGGCCTCGGCCAAGGCGCTTAACGCGGAGATCCACAGTGTCTTCGACGAGTCGCAGGTCTTCCGTATCGACCACTTCCTCGGCAAGGAGTCGGTCGACAACATCCTGGCGCTGCGCTTCGCCAACGGGATTTTCGAGCCCGTCTGGAACCGCCAGCACATCGGCTATGTGCAGATCGACGTGCCGGAGACCCTGTCCATCGAGGGCCGGGCCGGCTTCTACGAGAAGACCGGCGCCTACCGTGACATGGTCGTCACACACCTGCTGCAGGTGCTCGGCTTCGTGGCCATGGAGCCGCCCTCGTCACTGTCGGCCAAGGCGCTGCGTGCCGAGAAGCTGAAGGTCTACGAGAGTATGCGGCCAATCGACCCCCAGCACGTGGTGCGCGGCCAGTACGACGGCTACCGCGCAGCGCCCGGCGTGGCGCCCGACTCGCAGACAGAGACATTCGTGGCGGTCCGGGCGGAGGTCGACAACTGGCGGTGGGCCGGAGTGCCGTTCTGCCTGCGTACCGGGAAGTGCCTCGGGGCCAGCCGCCAGGTCGTCACCCTCGGGTTCCGGCAGCCCACCATGCGGATGTTTGCATTCGACGATGCCGCCGCCCGGGTGGGCCGGGGCAACGAGATCGTCATCGACTTCGCCGATCCGGGCTCGATAACGGCACAGTTCCTGGCCAAGGAGCCAGGCCCGGAAATACGGATTGCCCCGGCGGAAATGACCTTCCGTTACGCGGACTCGTTCAGCGCCGCGAACGAATTGGAAGGGTATGAGCGGCTCATCCTCGACGCCATGCTGGGCGATCAGGCGCTCTTTACCAGCTCGGACGGCATCGAGCGGTTGTGGGAGATCTCGATGCCGCTGCTGGACCAGCCGCCGGAGGTCGAGCCGTACCAGCCGGGCTCCTGGGGCCCCGATTCGGCGCGCCGCATCCCTGCGCCGTACCGGTGGCATCTTCCCGAGCCAGGCTGAGCCGGATATTCGTCCCTAGCCGCTGATATCCGGCATCCGGCTGGCGCGGCGAACTCGGACGGGGACCTTCGGATCTGGCCGGGGACCTTCGGCCCTGGGGCCGCCGCCTGCAAATAAGCGGCAATGGAAGAAGGGCAAGGAGGTCGTCATGTCAGCTACTGGCGTGCATTGCATCGACACCAGCATCACCAGGACTAATTCCTGGCTAGCCGATATTGCCGACAGCCTTGGGACAGACGATCGCCGGCTAGCCTTCCGGATCGCGCGAGCGTGGCTGCATACGATGCGAGACCAGCAGACGGTCGACGTCGCCGTGCGTTTCGGGGCTCAGCTGACCGAGGTGCTCCGCGGCGTGTACTACGAGGGGTGGGAACCCCGGAAGGTGCCGGTGAGATCCGGCCCGGCGGAGTACGCGGCGCAATACGCCCACGTGGCGCGGATCCGCGAAGAGCAGGTCTGGCTGGCTGCGGGCGTGGTCACCGAGGTGGCCAGGCGGCACCTGCCGCCCGGTGCGGTCGACCGGGTGCTGGCGCTGCTGCCGGCGCCTACCCGGGAATTGCTGGAGCCTGCTCCGGCCGCGCTCAGTGCCCGGAGCGGTGAATGAGCGACGACAGTCGGCTCCGTGTCATGCTGCTATCTAAGCGTTACCATCGCGGCAGACCCGTTCCGCAGATTGGGGTGCGACGGCTGGTGAGGTATCTGGACCGCGTTGATGCGGGCTGGCGCCTTGGCGAGCGGCTGCGGTACCTCGAAGGCGAGGACGTCGTCGTCCTCGCGCTGCCCAGGGGCGGCGTGCCGGTCGCCGCAGGCGTTGCGTACGCCCTGGGCGCACCTCTTGATGTGATCATCGTCCGCAAGCTGGGCGCACCGCGCCAGCCGGAGTTCGCGATGGGCGCACTGGGCGAAGGCGGCGTGCGGATCATCAACGACGAGGTCGTTGCGATGGCCGGGGTGAGCCCGCCGGAGCTGGCGGCGATCGAGGCACGTGAGCGGGCCGAGATAGAACGCCGCGCGCACCGGTTCCGGGCTGGCCGGCCACCGGTCCCGATCACCGGCCGGACCGTTGTCGTGATCGACGACGGCATCGCGACCGGCTCGACGGCCCGCGCCGCATGCCGGGTCGCCCGGGCGCAGGGAGCCGGTCGGATCATCCTGGCGGTACCGGTCGGGCATTCCGAGGCGATCGCGAGCCTGCGTGGCGACGCCGATGAGGTCGTCTGCCTGACCGAGCCCCGATCGCTGCTGGCGATCGGGGAGTGGTACGAGGACTTCTCGCAGACCTCCGATGAGGAGGTCATCAACCTCCTGTCGGATGCGGCCGCGTCGCGGGCGGGCGGTGCGGTTACCGGGAATCGGGTGTCCGGGACCGCGGCGGCCGATCCAGCGGGCGCCGACGAGGAGATCGTGCTGGCTGCGGGCTCCGCGGAGCTCGCAGGCCACCTCACCGTGCCTGCCCGGGCAGCAGGCCTGGTCCTATTCGTCCACGGCAGCGGCAGCAGCAGGCGCAGTCCGCGGAACCGGCTTGTCGCAGGGGTCATGAACAGCGCGGGCCTCGGCACGCTGCTGTTCGACCTGCTCACCCCCGGCGAGGAACTGGACCGGGGCAACGTCTTCGATATCGAGCTGCTGGCCGGGCGGCTGCTTGAGATCACCAGGCAGGTTGCCAAGCCCGGCACCAGGGTCTGCTACTTCGGGGCGAGCACCGGCGCGGCGGCCGCCCTGTGGGCCGCCGCCGAGCCGGGCAGCGACATCGCCGCGGTGGTGTCCAGGGGCGGCCGGCCCGACCTCGCCGGGCCGCGCCTTCCGCTGGTCCGGGCGCCCACCCTGCTGGTTGTCGGCGGCGCCGATGAGATGGTGCTGGAACTCAATGCCCGGGCGCAGCAACAGCTGCGCTGCGAGAACAGGATCGCCGTCATTCCCGGTGCCACCCACCTGTTCGAGGAGCCTGGCGCGCTGCCCGCGGTCGCCGAGCTGGCCCGTGACTGGTTCACCGGCCACCTCGCGGCCGCGGGCGGCGTGCGGTAGCTGAGAGCTGCTCCTGCCTGACCTCAGGCGGCGATCGCCGACCGGGCGGCCGCGGGCTCGAGGGCTATGTTCAGGACCTCGCGCACGTCGCTGACCGGATGAATCTCCAGCTCAGCGAGCACGCTATCGGGCACGTCCTCCAGATCGGGCTCATTGCGCGCCGGGATCAGCACTGTCGTGATACCAGCGCGGTGCGCGGCGAGCAGCTTCTGCTTCAGGCCGCCGATCGGCAGCACCCGGCCGGTCAGCGAGACCTCGCCGGTCATCGCTACGTCCGAGCGGACCAGCCGACCGGACAGCAGTGACGCAAGCGCGGTGGTCATCGTGATGCCCGCGCTCGGGCCATCCTTCGGCACCGCGCCGGCCGGCACGTGGACGTGCACGCCGCGGTCCTTCAGGTCGCCGACCGGCAGCTCGAGCTCGGCGCCGTGGGAACGGAGGTAGGACAGCGCGATCTGCGCTGATTCCTTCATCACGTCGCCCAGCTGGCCGGTCAGCGTGACCCCGGTACTCCCGGTCGCCGCGTCGGCCAGCGATGCCTCGATGAACAGCACGTCTCCGCCGGCCCCGGTGACGGCCAGGCCGGTTGCCACTCCTGGCACCGCCGTCCGGTCGGCTGACTCGGGGGTGTGCCGCGGGTGCCCGAGGTAGCCATGGAGGTCATCCGGTCCGACCGTGATCGGCAGCTCCGCCTGGCCGGCCGCGAGCTGCGCGGCGATCTTCCGAAGGATCCGGGCGATGGCCCGTTCCAGGCCGCGCACCCCGGCCTCGCGGGTGTACTCGGCGCTCAGCCGCCGCAGCGCGCCGTCGGCGACCGTGACGTCTGCGGCGTCAAGACCGGCTCGCTCCAGCTGCCGTGGTAGCAGATGGGCGGACGCGATGGTCACCTTCTCGTCCTCGGTGTAGCCGTCGAGGCTGACGACCTCCATCCGGTCGAGCAGCGGATCGGGTATCGCCTCCGCGACGTTGGCCGTCGCGATGAACAGGACGTCGGACAGATCGAGCTCAACCTCGAGGTAGTGGTCGCGGAACGTGTGGTTCTGCGCGGGATCGAGCACCTCGAGCAGCGCGGCAGTCGGGTCACCCCGGTAGTCCGACCCCAGCTTGTCGACCTCGTCCAGCAGGATCACCGGGTTCATGGTGCCGGCCTCGCGGATGGCCCGGACGATCCGGCCCGGTAGCGCGCCCACGTAGGTACGCCGGTGACCGCGGATCTCCGCCTCATCGCGGACGCCGCCGAGCGCCACCCGGGCGAACTTGCGGCCCATGGCGCGGGCCACGGACTCGCCCAGTGACGTCTTGCCGACGCCGGGCGGCCCGGTGAGGGCCAGCACGGCGCCGCTGCGGCGGCCGCCGACCAGCGTCAGGCCCTTGTCCTCGCGACGCTTACGCACCGCCAGGTACTCGATGATCCGGTCCTTGACGTCGGTCAGGCCCGCATGGTCGGCATCGAGGATGGCGCGGCTGCCAGCAATGTCGTAGGAGTCGTCGGTCCGCTCGTTCCACGGGATCTCGAGCAGCGTGTCCAGCCACGTCCTGATCCAGCTCGCCTCCGGTGAGGCGTCCGAGGACCGCTCAAGCTTGGCTGCCTCGCGCAGCGCTGCTTCGGCGACCTTCTCCGGCAGGGCGGCCGCTTCGATCCTGGCCCGGTAGTCCTCTTCCTCGGTGCCTGGCTCGCCGTCCAGCCCGGCCAGCTCCTTGCGGATCGCGGCGAGCTGCTGGCGCAGCAGGAACTCGCGCTGCTGGCGCTCCATGCCCTCGCGGACATCGTTGTGGATAGTCTCGGCCACATCGAGCTCGGCGAGGTGATCACGGGCCCACCCGGTCAGCAGCTCGAGCCTGCGCTCGGGATCGAGCGTCTCGAGTAGCTCCTTGCGCTGCTCCAGGCTCAGGTAGGCCGCGTACCCTGCGCTGTCCGCCAGCGCCGACGGGTCGGTGAGACGCTGCAGGACGTCGACGACCTGCCAGGCGCCGCGCTTCTGCAGGATCGCGGTGGCGAGGCCGCGGTACTCGCGGGCCAGTTCCTGGGCGCGCGGGGTCGCGGCAGGCTCGTCAACCACTGTCGCGTCGACCCAGAGGGCGGCGCCGGGTCCCACGGTCCCGGTGCCGATCCGGACTCGCGCCAGGCCGCGGATCACCGCGGCTGGCTCGCCGCTGGGCAGCCGGCCGATCTGCTCCACGTCCCCGAGCGTGCCGAACGGGGAGTACTTGCCATCCAGCCGGGGCACTAGCAGCACCTGCGGCCTGGCCTCGGACTGGCCGGGCCCGGCCGAAAGCTGGGCCGCCTCGATGGACGCGCGGACCTCTGCGCCGGAGATATCAACCGGCACGACCATGGTGGGCAGCACCACGGTGTCGTCGAGCGGCAGCACCGGCAGCGAGAGGGTTTCGCTCATGTCGGGTCACTTCCCTGGTTGCCTTACTTGATTACAACTGTTCAAGCTTCAACAACGGGGGGCCGGGTTTGTTTCCGCCGGCCGTTCGCGGTGAGCGGACGCGCCGGGGGGCGCCGGCGCGCGGCGCGCCGGCGCGCGGCACGCTGCGGGCGGGGCGACCGCCATTCCCAAGATCTTGACGACTTTCCCGGGATATTTGCTCTGACGCCGCGGCCGCCCGGCTGTTCGGCTGTCCGGCTGGCGCCGGTCGGCTGGACACCAGCCCGGCGACCGTCCCGGCTGGTCGTGCCGCGTTGCTACGGTCCTTCCATGAGACCGCGCCGGCGCCCGCGATGGCGGGCCGTGACCGGGCTGGCGGCCGCCGTCCTGCTGATCGCCTGCGCTTCGGTGATCGCCGTGATCGCCACCCGTCCCGGGCCGGTCAGTGCGCGCAACGTGATGATTCCGGTGATAGACGGGCCGCATAACGATGATCACGTGCTGATCGACGCGACCTTCTTCACCCCGCCGGGCGGTGCCAGAATCCCGGCCGTCCTGCTTGCCCACGGCTTCGGCGGGACGAAGGACGCCGTCCGGCCGGAGGCCGAGCAGCTGGCCAGGGCCGGCTTTGCCGTCCTTACCTGGTCCGCGCGCGGCTTCGGTGCGTCGACGGGCCAGATCGCGCTGGACTCTCCTGACTACGAAGTCAAGGACGTCGAGCAGCTGGTCAGCTGGCTGGCCAGGCAGCCGCGGGTGCTGCTTGATCACCCCGGCGATCCGCGGGTCGGCATCACCGGGGCGTCCTACGGGGGCGCGATAGCCCTGCTCGCCGCCGCCTACGATCACCGCATCGACGCCATCGTTCCCCAGAGCACCTGGAACAACCTGGCCACCGCGCTGTTCCCGGACGCAGCGGGAGGCGGCCCGGCCGGCGGCGTCTTCGCCAGGCAATGGGCGGGCCTGCTGTTCACGCAGGGATCGGCGGGCTCCGGCGCAGCCGGGCCAGCGGGGCGGGCCGCCACGGGCGGGCAGGCAAGCCGGGCCGACGCGGCTGCGCAGGCGGCCCGATGCGGCCGGTTCCTGCCCTCGGTCTGTGCCATCTACCAGCAGGCCGCGACCCTGGGACGAGCCACGCCGCAGGCGATTGCCCTGCTGACCCGGTCAAGCCCGGCGAGCGTGGCCAGCCGGATCGAGGTCCCCACGCTGCTCGTCCAGGGAGAGAATGATTCGCTGTTCGGGCTGGACCAGGCCAATGCCAGCTATGCGGCGATCCGGCGCAACGGCGCGCCGGTCGACATGGTGTGGTTCGCCGGCGGGCACGATGGCGGCGACCCGGAAACGAGCCGGATCGATGAGCTGACTGCGCAGTGGTTTGACCGCTGGCTCAAGCCGGCGCTCCTGCCGGTGCGCCCCGGCATTCCTCGTGGTCAGCTTTTCACCGGCCAGCCAGCATTCGCGGTCAGCCGGGACCTGGGCTTCGACTCGTCCAGCGATCAGGAGATCCTCGGCATCGCCACCGCATCCCGCTACCCGGGCCTGGCAGGCACCCGGCGCACGATCGTGCCCCTCACCGGGCCGGCTCAGACCATCGAGAACCCGCCGGGCGGCGCGCCACCGTCAACGTCGGTCTTGCCCGGCCTCTCCTTCGCTGGCCCGGCCGGCGGCAGCGGGTTGTCAGGCGGCTCCGCAGGCGACGGCATCGCCTTCGACATGCCCGGCCAGAGCGCGTCCTTCGGCTCTGCCCCGTTGCGCAGCCCGCTCCAGGTCACCGGCGCGCCAACGGTGCGCATCAGGGTGCGCGGCGCGGCACAGGTCACGCTCTTCGCCAAGGTGTATGACGTCGACCAGGCGGGCAACTCGACCTTGCCCCATCAGCTCGCCGCGCCACTTCGGATCAGCGCCGCACCGCCAGGGCGGGTGCTGACCATCCGGCTTCCCGCGATCGACTACGACTTCGCTGCCGGGCACCGGCTTCGCCTGGTGCTGACCACGACCGACTTCGCCTATGCCACTTCGCCGGTCCCGGCTACCTATCTGGTTGCGCTGGGCGGCGGCGGCCTGTCATTGCCGTCCGATCCCGCGCTCGTCGTCGCTGGGGCCGGGGCGCCCTGGTGGGTCTGGGCAGCCCCTGCTGCGGCGCTTGTGGTGGCCGCCGCGATCCTGCTGGCCGGGCGCCGGCGGCCCCGCGACATGTTCATCCCCGGCCTGGCCGACGTGCCACTGGAGATCATGGGGCTGACCAAGCACTACCGCGATGGCCAGCTCGCCGTGAACGACCTCTCGCTGCGGGTCGAGCGCGGCCAGATCCTGGGGCTGCTCGGGCCGAACGGGGCCGGGAAGACCTCTACGCTGCGCATCTTGCTTGGCCTGCTGCACCCGGACGCGGGCACGATCACCGTCTTCGGCAGGCGGGTTCATCAGGGGTCGCCCGCCCTGTCCAGGCTGGGCGCCTTCGTGGAGGGCCCGGGCTTCCTGCCGCACTTGTCCGGCCGCGCAAACCTGGAGCTGTACTGGCGCGCTACCGGGCGGCCGGCCGCCGACTCCAGGCTCGCGGACGTGCTCGAGGTCGCGGGCCTGCAGGCGGCCATCGACCGCAAGGTGCGCACCTACTCGCGCGGCATGTGCCAGCGGCTCGCCATAGCCCAGGCCATGCTCGGCCTGCCCGACCTGCTGGTCCTCGACGAGCCGATGAACGGCCTGGACCCGCCGCAGATCAGGCACATGCGTGAGGTGCTCGTCCGGTACGCAGCCGATGGCCGGACGGTGATCCTGTCTAGCCACATGCTCGCTGAGGTCGAACTCACCTGCACCCACGTCGTGGTGATGCACCTTGGCCGCGCGCTCGCGGCCGGCCCGGTCCGCGAGATCGTCGGCGCGGGAGCGCCGCTGGTCATCGGTACCGGGCAGGCCACCGAAGCCGTCTCGGTGCTGCAGGGCCTGCCCGGGATCGAGCGCGCCGAACCGCACCCCGACGGCGTCCTTGTGCACCCGGACGGCGTGCCTGCCTCGGTCGTCGTGGCGGCGCTTGTCCGGGCCGGGATACCCGTCGAACAAGTAACGCGGGGGCGCCGCCTTGAGGACGCGTTCCTCGCTTTGATCGGCGACGGCGCAGCCGCGCCAGGCCCGGTCCTGCCCAGCCCCGGGCTGCCCGACGGCGCGGGATCAGCCAGCCCCGGGCTGCCCGACGGCGCGGCCGTCCCCAGCCAGGATGGACGCCGGTGACAACCCGCGAGGGCGCGCCCGGTTACAACCCGCGCCGCACCCTGCCGCTCACCGTGGAGGCCACTCGCCAGCTGCGCCGGCGCCGGACCCTGATCGCGTTCCTGATTTTGCTTGTGCTGCCGTGGATCCTGATCGGCGCCTTTCAGGTCAGCGGGCCGCCGGCACCAGGCAGCGGGGCGCCAGGCCTGGTCGACGTCGCCACCGAGGGCGGCCTCAACTTCGCCATCTTCAGCGTCTACGTGTCGGCCGGATTCCTCCTGGTGGTGGCGGTCGCGCTGTTCTGCGGCGATACCGTGGCCACCGAGGCCAGCTGGGCGTCGCTGCGGTACCTGCTGGCTGCGCCGGTGCCACGGGCCAGGCTGCTGCGGCAGAAACTGGCCGTCGCGCTGGCCTACTCGACCGTCGCGGTGCTGAGCCTGCCGCTGATGGCCCTGATCGCCGGGACCGTTACCTACGGCTGGCATCCGCTCAGGCTGCCTCCCAGTGGCGTCGACCTGGCCACCGGGGCGGCCCTGGGCCGGCTCGCTGTCGTGCTGGGATACGTGCTGGTCTCCGAGCTGGTCGTGGCGGCCCTGGCGTTCGGGTTGTCGGTGTCGACCGACTCGCCGCTCGGCGCGGTAGGCGGCGCGGTCGGCCTGATGATCGTCAGCAACATCCTCGACGCGGTGACCGCGCTCGGGTCGTGGCGGGAGATCCTGCCGAGCCACTGGCAGTTCGCCTGGCTGGACGCGGTGGCGCCGCAGGTGACCTGGGGCGGGATGATCGAGGGCGCGTCGGTGTCGGTCTCCTACGCGATAGTCCTCTTCGCCGTGGCATTCCGCAGGTTTCGCGCCAAGGACATCGTGTCCTGACGGGGTCGCCAGCTGCTGACCATCGAGCCGTTCTCGCTGCGCGCGAAATCCCGCACCGACCTGCTCATCGACCGGCTTGCCTACTGGTACTACCATCCGCGTGAATGGCTGAAGAAGGTCGCGCTGATGGACAACGTCTACCTGCTTAACTCGCCATTCAGCTTCCAGGCAATGGAGAAGCACGCGGCGTACTGCGCGATGATCAGGCTCGGCCTCAAGATCCCGGAGACCGTGCTCGTCCCCTGCCAGAACCCCCTCGACAACATCAAGTACGCCTACCCGTCGCAGCGCTATAACTCGCGGTTCGACCTGGATGAGGTGGCCGGGCAGCTCGGTTATCCGCTCTACCTGAAGCCCTACGACGACGGCGGCGGCTGGCGGGGCCTCTCCCGGATCAGGAACGCCCACGAACTCGAATGGGCGACCGGGCCTGAATTCGACCGGCTGATCACCGACACCGTCGCCGCGGCCTATCCTGGCAACGAGCACGAGCGGTTCATCGCGCATTTCCGCGGCCTGACCAGCCTCTGGGCGCGCGACGAGGCGGCGCGCCTGGTCTCAAGCAAATAACGGCGATGGCAGGAGGAAAGGTCATGACGGAATCCCACCCGGCGACGGCCGGGCTCCATAGCGGCGCGCTGCAGGGCCGCTGGGTGCTGGACCCGGCCGCCTCGACAGCTGAGTTCCGGGTCAAGCATTTCTGGGGCGCGGTCACGGTCCGGGGCTGGTTTGACCGCCTGACCGGTGCGGGCTCGGTCGACGCGGCCGGCACGATCTCCGGTGAGCTGACCATTGACGCCAGCTCCCTGAACACCAAGAACTCCCAGCGCGACAAGCACCTGCGGTCGGCTGACTTCTTTGACGTTGAGAGTCACCCGACGGTCGTGCTGGCGGTGACCGGGGCAGCCGACCCGGAAGCCGTTGGCCAGACCGCCTTCAACGGCACGCTCGAGGCGGCTGGCCGGAGCACCCCGGTCAGCTTCACCGCGCAGGCCGAGGAGTCAAGCGAGAACGCCGTTACGCTGCGCGCCGACCTGGTGGTCGACCGCACGGTCTTCGACATGACCTGGAGCCCGCTGGGGATGGCCGCGAAGGAGGCGACCGGAACCGTCGTCGCCAGGTTCGTCCGCGGCTAGCCGGTCAGGCGGCCCCGGACCCCAGCCCGGGGACGATCTGAGTCACGCGTACCAGCGTCCCAGCCCCGGCGGATCGGCGGATCGGCGGATCGGCGGCCGGGCGGATCGGCGGGATGGCGGATCGGCTCCCGGGCGCCCGGGCCGTGCAGCCCGAGGTTACCGTGGTGTTATGGCGCCAACGCTGGAAGTAGCCGCGCATGTACTGGTTCAGGCCGAGCCGGACCGGGTCTGGCAGCTGGCCATGAACTGGCAGCGCCAGCGGGACTGGATGCTGGGAACGCAGGTCAGCGGCGGCGAGGGCGTCGGCGCCGAGGTGGTGGCCAGGACGGGCATCGGCCCGATCGGGTTCGAGGACACCATGGTGATCACTGAGTGGGATCCGCCGCGCAGCTGCATTGTCCGGCATACCGGCCGCCTGGTGCGCGGGCTTGGACTGTTCGAGGTGGCGCAGGCCGGCGACGTCAGCCAATTCTCCTGGACCGAGCGGCTCCAGCTGCCATTTCCGGTGCCGCGGTTGCTACGGCAGCTGGTGCTGCTGCCAGTGGCCCGCGTCGGGATGGCCGCCTCGCTGCGCCGCTTCGCGCGCCTGGTCTGACCGGCCGGGCAGTTCAGGCGGCGGCGGTGAGCCTGGCCAGGACATCAGCGCGCAACGATGCGGCGTCGGCCCCGGCAGCGGCCAGCAGCCGCAGCGCGGTGTTCTCTTTCTGGTCGATGATCCCGATCAGCAGATGGCCGGTAGTGATCTCCCGCTGCCGCCTGCCGAGCGTGCTGCGCAGCGCCAGCTGCAGCGATTTCTTGGCCGCGGCTGTCAGATGCATGCCGCCGGGCGTCCGGCCGGTCCGCGGCGGCTGGGCCGCCCGTTCGAGCGCTCCGCGGCCGAACGCGGCCTCTGTCGCCCTGCGCACAGTGTCCAGATCGATGCCCAGCGACGCCAGGGCCTCAGCATCAAGCGGCCTGCGGTCACCGTCCGTCCCTGCCGCTACCCTGGCCCGCAGGTCGGTGAGATCCAGCCCGGCCGCGGTCAGCGCCTGACCGGCCGCCCCGTGCCGCTCGTTGAGCAGGGCAAGAAGCAGGTGCTCACAGCCGATGGCGTTCCCTCCTGCCTGCACCGCCTCGCTCCGCGCCAGCACCACTGCATGCCGCGCCGACACGCTGAATCGTTCGAACATGTGACCTTCCTTCGTCAGATGGCGCGCCCTGCATGCTTCTTATGCACGGCCTGCTTGCTGACCCCGAGGAACAACGCGATCTCCTGCCAGGACCAGCCGTGCGCGCGCGCGTTATTGACCTGCAGCACTTCGAGACGCTCTGCCAGCTCGCGCAGGGCGCGCGCCGCGCGCAGTCCTTCCGCCGGATCGCTGCCGCTCGCTGCTTCGGCCAGCTGCGTACCTTCGTTCATAGTGGCAACATAGGTTGACGCACGACAGTTGTCAACCCTTGTTGACGATCCCAGGTCGGCTGCGCTGCGCTCCGGTGCTGAGCACAGCCTGAATACTCGTCACGATCTGCAGATTGCCTAAGACGCCAGGTACAGCAGGGCCACCAGCAGGAAGAATCCGCCGATCACGATTCCGGCGGTCGCCACGCCGTCGCCCCGTTCACCGCTCTCGCGGATCTGACTGCGCGCGATGACGCCGGTAATAATGGCTGCGATCCAGGTAATTCCCGGGATCAACGCGCACACCAAAGACGCCACGGCCAGCGTATTCACCGGCGGACGCGGCCGCTGCGCTGGCCGGTACGCCCGCGACCGTTCCGCTGGCAGGGCTGCCCGCGATGGCGGCAGAGCACCGAGCGGGCCGGCCGGCAGGTCGGCCGTCAGCGCGGCAAGCTCGGCATAGGTCCGCGACCGGTAGACCTGCTCGGTCCGCTCCTCGAACTCGTCCCTGCTGAGCCGTCCCTCAGCGAATGCGGCCTTCAGCACATCGGCCGCGCGCTCCCGGTCCGCATGGGAGGCACGCAAGTGGCCGTATCCACCGGCTGCCGGGTCGCGTTCAGGATGTAGCGTCATCGGCCTCTCCAGCACAGGTTCCCCATCAGCGTACCCGTGGCATGAGGCGGTGGCCGAGCCCTTCAGGGTGCCTTCGCGAGCGCCCTGCCGGATAAGTTCCGGGCGGCGCCCGGGTCCGCTGGGCCGTCCGCGACGGCGGGGAGCGTTCCGTGCCGGCGGCGGATCACATCGGCGATCAGGCCGGTCCAGCCGGTCTGGTGCGAGGCGCCGAGCCCGGCCCCGGTATCACCGTGGAAATACTCGCTGAACACCAGATTGTCCCGCCACGCCTGATCCCGCTGCGCCAGGCCGTCCGGCCCGAGGCACGGGCGCAGGCCGTCAGGGCCCCTGGTGAACAGGGAGATCAGCCGGTCCTGCAGGTCCGCCGCGACAAGGTCCAGGGTGAGCTGCTTGCCAGAGCCCGACGGGTACTCGATCGTCAGCTCGTCGCCGAAGAACCGGTGATAGCGCTCAAGAACACTGATGACCAGGTAGTTCAGCGGGAACCAGATCGGCCCTCGCCAGTTGGAGTTACCGCCGAACATGGCAGTGGTGGACTCGCCGGGCTCATAGTCGATGGTCGCCCGCATGCCCCGCACATCGATCTCGTACGGGTGCTCGCGGTGGTAGGCCGACAGCGCCCGCAGGCCGTGCGGGGACAGGAACCCGGACTCGTCGAAGAGCATGGCCAGCATCCGCGGCAACTTCGCGCGCCCGGCCAGGCTGAGCAGCAGCCGCTGCTCGCCCGGGGCACCGCGAAGCATGCCGGCCGCCGCCAGCTTGTCCGGATCGTCGAGGTCACGGTCGGCCAGGAAGCCGGCGAACCGCTTGCCGACGACGAGCGCCTGCTCCAGCGTGTCCTGGCCGACCACACCGACCGCCAGGACCGGGATCATCCCCACCATCGACCGCACCTTGACCGGAACTGCCTGATCGCCCGGCGTGATCAGCCGGTCGTAGTAAAGGCCGTCAGCGTCGTCCCACAGGCCCTGGTTGTCGATGGCGTCCCTGATGGCGGCGAAGTGCTCGAGGAACTTCAGCACCAGGTCGGTCGCGGGCCGCTGGCCGGACTGTCGCAGGACGACCGCGATGGAGGCCATCGCCATCGCATAAAAACCCATCCAGCCGGTGGCGTCGGACTGTTCAAGGATGCTGCCGGCCTGCAGATGCGAGCGGTCCAGCGGGCCGATGTTGTCCAGGCCGAGGAAGCCGCCCTCGAAGAGGTTGTTGCCCTCCTCGTCCTCCCTGTTCACCCACCAGGTGAAATTGACCAGCAGCTTGTCGAAGATCCGGCTGAGGAAGCCGACGTCCGTGCCCCCGTCGATGGCGAACACCTCAAGCGCGGCCCAGGCCTGGACGGGCGGGTTCACGTCGCCGAAGTCCCACTCGTAGGCGGGCAGCGCGCCGCCCGGGTGCTGGAACCACTCCCGGCAGAGCACGATCAGCTGGTATTTGGCGAACGCGGGGTCGACGTGGGCCAGCGCGACGCAATGGAAGGCCAGATCCCATGCCGCGAACCACGGGTACTCCCAGGTATCCGGCATTGACATGATGTCGAACGCGTCAAAACTCCGCCAGCCGGAGTTCCGCCCCCGCGACCGGGCCCGGTCGGGGGCGGGCTGGGCCGGATCGCCATCCAGCCAGCGGGAAACGTCGAGGTAGTAAAACTGCTTGCACCACAGCATCCCGGCGAAGGCCTGCCGCATCACCAGCGCCTCGTCGGCGCTGGCCCGATTCGGCGTCAGCTCGGCGTAAAACTCATCCGCCTCCGCCCGCCGCTCGGCGATCACCCGGTCGAAATCAGCGCCGAGCGCCCGCGCAGCGGACACCCGTTTCCCCGCCGCGGCCGTCGGCCGCAGCCTGAGCCTTAGCTCCGCGGTCGCCCCCGGCGCGACGTGCAGCTGATACCAGAAGGCGCACTTGGTGCCGTGCCCGGACGGGTTCACCGTGGCCGCGCCGCCGACAACGTGATCGTTGATGCCGTCCTTGGGGTATGGCGAGGACGGTTTGCTGCCGAACAGGCGCTGGCTGTTGGTCTCGTTCTCGCAGCACAGCACCGTGGGCATGGTGCCGTCCGGCCCGGTGCCGCCCAGCAGTTCAAGATTACCGCAAAACGGATGATCGATGCTGACTGCCGCCGCAGCGCCCGCTGGGTTCGGGGCCACGGCAAGGACCGGCCTGGGCGAACTCTGGTCCCAGGACCAGGTATTGCGGAACCACGCGGTCGGTAGTACATGCAGGGCCTGCTCGTCTGGCCCCGCGTTGGTCACCTGGATGGTGAGCAGCAGATCGTCCGGGCTTGCCTTGGCGTAGCTGGCCTCGACGATCCAGTAACGCCCCGCATCGAATATCCCGGTATCGAGCAGCTCGTATTCAGCCTGGAGCCTGCTCCGGGCAGCGTTCTGCGTGATCAGCTCTTCATAGGGGTAGGCGGCCTGCGGATAGTGGTAGCGCCACCTGTTCCAGGCATGACTGGGAAGCGCGTCAAGGTACCAGTAGTACTCCTTGACGTCCTCGCCGTGATTGCCCTGCGCGTTGGTCAGGCCGAAGGCGCGCTCCTTCAGGATCGGGTCGCGGCCGTTCCACAGCGTGACCGCCAGGCAGAGCCGCTGCTCGATGTCGCAGAACCCGGCCAGGCCGTCTTCGCCCCAGCGGTAGGCGCGGGACCTGGCGTGATCATGCGGCAGATAGTCCCAGGCCGCGCCGTCGGCGCTGTAATCCTCGCGGACGGTTCCCCACTGGCGCTCGCTGACGTAAGGTCCCCAGCGGTACCAGTCGCCAGCCTGGCGAAGCCCGTTCTCCAGCGGCCCGAACCCGGCTACCCGGTCGCGTTCAGCGCCCATCCGTATCCTCACGGCTAGCAGTTCCAGCGGGTGCGGGCGAGTGTCCCGTCCGACGGCCCGTTTGTGGATGTTACGGCACTAGCCGGCTGTCACCCAGGCCCTCACCTCCGGAGCTTCCGCAGCGTGCTGCAAGTCTTACGAACCGTATTCCCGTTACGTACGGTAAGTGATTAGGGTCATAACGGTAGTGAAATGGGATGCCAGCGGGACGGCTGGGACGTTTTACATAGTGATCCCCATCCGGGGCGGCGCTCCCCCCGCCAGCGGTGCGCCCGCTCCGTGCCTGCACGGCCACCCGGGCCGCCGCTTACCCCGCGGCACCTGCCGGTACCCCCCGGTGCCCGGGCCGGCACCCGACCCGGCACCCCGCCGGATCCGCGCCGCCGCAGCGGGCAGCACCCCCGATAACCACATACGCCCTCCGGCCAGCGCCCCCCGCGCATGGCCGGGCGATGGGGAATACGCAGAAGGAAGCACCGTGCCTGCACCCGCACGGCGCGCTGCCCTGCGCGCCAGCAACCCCCGGACCACACGCACGATCATCGCGACCATCCTGGCCGCCGTCCATGCGGCCGTCACCACCGTCAGCCACGCTGTCATCCCCGGCGCAGCAGCCTTGCGGTCTCGCGCCGCGCGCCTGGCCAGGTCTGTCCCGATCCGCACCAAGGCTCCGATCCGAGCCAAGGCCGCCGTAGCTGCGGCGGCCTCGGTCGCGGTAGCCGTCGCGGCGGCCGCAGCGGCGGGCCCGGCCAGCCCGGCCAGCCCGGCCAGCCCGGCCAGCCCGGCCAGCCCGGCCAGCCTGGCCAAAGCCGCCTCCGGGCCCGCGGGCAGCCAGGTCCCGGCCGCCGCAACGGCCGGCCGGGCGGCCGCCGGCCAGCATCACGCGCCAGGTCGCGGCCACGCCGCTGCGGCCTCGGCCGGCCGTCACCAGGCTCCGCCCGCGCATCATGCGGCCCCGGCCGCGAGCCCGGTGTCGAGCCAGCCGGTCCTGGCTGCCGTCGCTACCGCCAGCGGCCAGGCCCGCCGCCATGCCCACGGCGTGCGCCCTGCCCACGCCGTGCGTCGTGCGCACAGCGTGAGTGATGCCCACGGCGCGCGTCATCGCGCCCGGCGGGCGCCTGTGCTGGACAACTGGCACGCGATCACCGAAGCCGCTGCCGGGCACCCCCGCGGCGGCCCGCTGGCCCCGGCCCAGCGGCTGCTGCCAGGCTCGCTGGCCGGCGGCCAGGCCGCCCTGCCGCTGACCCCGGCGCGCGCCGCCAACGCGGCCGTCATCACCGCCCAGGCACTGCGCCTGCACATGGGCATCCGCTCGGCCGTCATCGCGGTCGCCACCGCCATGCAGGAATCCACCCTGGAGAACCTCGGCTACGGTGACCGTGACTCCCTCGGCCTGTTCCAGCAGCGGCCCTCCATGGGCTGGGGTACCCCGGCCCAGGTCACCGATCCCGTGTACGCCTCCGACGCGTTCCTCCGCGCGCTGCACGCCTACCAGGCCGCGCACCCCGGCTGGGCCACCCAGCCGCTGTGGGAGGCCGCCCAGGGCGTCCAGAACTCCGGTTTCCCCTACGCCTACGCCCAGTGGGAGGACCAGGCGGCGCAGATCGTCGCCGCCGTCACCCGCCACCTCCTCTGAACCCCCTGCCCGCGCGCCCGGCCCCGCCGGTAGGCCCGGCCGGGCCGCGGTACCACCACGGGGCCAGGGCGGGCCCCCAGCACAGCCGCGCGGCCCGCCCGCCGCCCGGCGGGCGGGACGCGCGGCCACGGGACCGGCACGCGGCACAGACGCGGCCTGACGGCCCGGCGTGCAGGGGGCGGGCGTGGCTGCCCTTGCCCGGGCCCGCGCCCGCGCGTGCTGCGCGCCCGCATGCTGTACAACAGAGACCCATGGAGAGCTTTCTGAGTCATGCCCTGACTCACGCGGGCTACGGAGCCCTCATCGTCCTCGGATTCCTCGAGGCCTGCTGCGTCCCGATCTCCTCAGAGATCACCTTTGGCTTCGCCGGCGTCCTTGCCTATCAGGGCCACCTCAACCTGGTGCTCGTCATCGTCATCGGATCGCTCGCCGAACTCGCTGGTTCCTACCTTTCGTACGGGGTGGGCCGGATCGGCGGCAGGCCGCTGGTGGAGCGGATTGCCCGGTACGTCCTGATCACCCGCTCGGACATCCAGCGCGCCGAGCGCTTCTTCGCCGGCCGGGGCGCCTGGGCCGTCGCCGTCGGCCGGGCGCTGCCCTTCGTTCGCGCCTTCACCTCTCTGGTCGCCGGCCTCATCGAGGTGCCAGCCGTGCAGTTCGGCGCGTTCAGCCTGCTGGGCACGGTGGTCTACGTCACGGTGCTGTCGCTGATCGGCTACGAGCTCGGCAGCGCGTGGGGCAGCCTGGCCCATTACTTCTCGATCGGCAGCTACGTGATCGTGGCTGTCCTGGTCATCGCCATCGTAGGTTTCGTCGTGTACAGGCTCCGCGAATTCAGGAAGGAAGCAGCCGGCGACAAGGCCAGGCACGCGGCCGGATCGCGCAGCAAGCAGCCCCGGCCGTGAGCCGGGCTGGCGCATGACATAAGGGGCATGTCGCATTAATAATACCGAATCGCTTTCGTGATGAATTCGCTTAGTCCTATTTACCTTCCTGGCACTGCCCCTTGACCTTAACTTGACACAAGGCTGAATAGCTGTTTAACTGCATCGAGTTGCTATGACGCGGAATTATCCGAGGCTGCTACGGATCCGGGCCCTGATAAGCGTCAGATCGCAGATAAGGAGCAGGCAAGGAGCAGGCAAGGAGCAGGCAAGATGAGGGCAGGATTCGCAGCCCCGCGCTACCTGCGGGGCGGACTAATAGGAGCAGGCGGCGTTGGCGTGATACTCGCGCTCGCCGGAATCAATACCATGGCCCGTGGGCCACTGGTGCTGCTATTTCTGGTGGCAGCGCCCACGCTGGCCGTGGCCGGCCTGCTGCGCAGCCTCGACGGCGGCGCCAGGTACATCGTCGCCGTGACCGCAGCGATCGTCATCAACACGCTGGTGGCTGAGGCCATGCTGGCGGCCGGCGCCTGGTCGCCGCGCGCCGGGCTTGTCGTGATCGCCCTGGTCAGCGCCATCATCGGCGTGATCGGACAGCGGTCAGCACGCGGCCGTATCGGGTGGCCAGGATGGGCAGCCGCCCGGCACGCGCCCGGCGGCGGGGTAACGGGCCGCACCTAGAAGCAAGCAGCCGCGGCGCGCCCAGGATGCCCGGCTGAGCTGACTTAAGCAAAGTAATTCACCCACTGCTGCGCCGCATATCTCGGCACGACGGCAGCTCACCTCTTCTATCGCAAAAACAGGCGCTCCGGCCACCGGGCCGGGAGCCTACGCGCCCGATTACCTGATGTTGACACCATCTCGGGGGGGATTGTCATGTCTATTGCATTCCGACGCGAATCCGGGCTAGCCGTGCGCCAGCCAGGACAGCCGCATCAGCCCGGCGAGGATGACTCGGCAAACCAGCCCGGTGCGGATAACCCCGCTAGCTCCACGCCACGCAACGGCACGGAACTGGGCGGCACGGAACTGGGCGGCACGGAACTGGGCGGCACGGAACTGGGCGGCACGGAACTGGGCGGCACAGCGCTGGACAGCACAGCGCTGGGCAGCACGGAACTGGGCAGCACGGCGGTCGCCGCGGAGCCAGCCGCCGATCGCCCGGCCACGCAGTCCGCGCTGCCCGGCTACCGCCGGGTGTCCGAGAGCATGGCGATCGCGCCAACCATCACGGTCGTGATCCCGGCCATGAACGAGGCACGCAACCTGCCTGATGTCTTCGCCACCCTTCCGGGCTGGATCGATGAAGTCGTCCTCGTGGACGGCCGCTCGAAGGATGACACCATCGCGGTAGCGCGCCGCCTCCGGCCGGATGTCAAGGTGGTGCTCCAGGGCGGCATCGGCAAGGGCGACGCGCTGGCCGCCGGGTTCGCCGCGGCCACCGGCGACATCATCGTCGCGATTGACGGTGACGGGTCCACCGACGGGCGCGAGATCGTCAGGTTCGTCAGCACGCTGCTGGCCGGCGCCGACTTCGTGAAGGGCTCGCGATTCGCCAGTGACGGCGGCAGCGACGACATCACCGCCATCAGGCGTTATGGCAACAGGATGCTGAACATCCTGGTCAACAGGCTGTTCCGGACCCAGTACACCGACCTGTGCTACGGCTATAACGCCTTCTGGGCGCGGCACCTGCACAAGCTCGCGCTGGACAGCCCTGGCTTCGAGGTCGAGGCGCTGATGGGCATCCGGGCTGCCAAGGCGCGGCTGCGGATTCACGAGGTGCCGAGCCACGAGCGCCCGCGGCAGCACGGGACCAGCAACCTGAGCGCGATCAGCGACGGCCTCCGGATCCTGCGGGTGATCGTGAACGAGAAGGCCAAGGCTGCGCGGCACCGTCGGCCGAAGCCGTTCATGGCGCCCGCCCGGGTCGCCCGCGACTCCAGGACGCAGCCATGAGCCGCGAGACCGTCCGGGGGCCCGGTCGCCCGGACGGACGACAGGCCGCGCGGGCAGCCCGCCCGGAAGTGTCGGTGATCATCTGCGCCTACACCGAACGGCGCTGGAATGACACGCTCGCCGCCGTCGCCTCGGTGGCAGCGCAGAGCCGCCCGGCCCTGGAGACCATCGTCGTCGTCGACTACAACCCGTCACTCTACGAGCGGCTGAAGGCCGAACTGCCGGACGTCACCGTGGTCAGGAACAACGAGGCGCCCGGGCTTTCGGGCGGCAAGAACACCGGCATCGCCACCGCGGTCGGCGAGATCGTGGCGTTCCTCGACGATGACGCGGTCGCCTCGGCCGACTGGCTGAAGTTCCTCGTCGACTCCTACACCGGCGCTGCCGTGATGGGCGTCGGCGGGCAGACGCTGCCGCTATGGGAAACGTCGCGGCCGTCGTGGTTCCCTGGTGAGTTCGACTGGGTCGTCGGATGCACCTACATCGGCATGTCGGCATCGCCGGCCCCGGTGCGCAATCTGCTCGGCGGGAACGCCTCGTTCAGGCGCGAGGCGTTCGCGAAGGCCGGCGGCTTCCGCAGCGGTATCGGGAGGTCCGGCCGCGGGCTGCCGGCCGGCGGCGAGGAGACCGAGTTCTGCATCCGGCTCAGGCAGCGCTCACCCAGCAGCACGCTGCTGTTCGACAACCGCGCCATGATCTGGCATCGGGTGCCCGACGTACGCAGCACGTTCTCCTACTTCCTCACCAGGTGCTATGCGGAAGGGCTTTCCAAGGCCCTGGTGACAAGCAATGTCGGCATGGCCGAGGGACTGTCGGCCGAACGCGCGCACGCGCTTCGGGCGCTGCCAGCCGGGGTCAGGCGCGGGCTGGCCGAGGCGGTCCACGGCGACGAATCCGGCCTGGGCCGGGCCGCCGCCATCGTGGCAGGCCTTGCCGCCGCGGTGGCCGGCTATGGCGTCGGCAGCGCGCGGTCGGCGGTGCGGCGGCTGCCGCGCGCGGGCACCCGGCGCGCACAAGAAAGCCGGGGGGACCGATGAACGGCCTGCGAGGCGCCAGCCGACCGGCGACCGAGATGCCGCCTGCGGGTGCCGCAAGGGAGCTTATTAACGGGATCCCGGTCCTGATGTATCACCAGATAGCCGACCGGCCCGAGGCCGCGGACCGGCTCGCCGTCGGCCCGGACGCTTTCGCCGGTCAGCTCGAGCGCCTGGCGGCCGGCGGTTTCAGCACGCTGACCGCGGCGGCTCTTGCGGCCGCGCTTGACGGCGGGCCCGCGCTGCCTGCGCGGCCGGTCGTGCTCACCTTCGACGACGGGTTCGCCGACTTTCATTCCAGGGCGCTGCCGCTGTTGCTGCGGTATGGCTTCACCGCGACCGTGTTCGTGACGACGGGCTGGATCGCCGACGCCGACACCGATGCCCGGCGCCCGGCAGCCGGCCGCCCGGGCCTGATGCTCAGCTGGAGCCAGATCGCGGAGGCGGCCAGCGCGGGGGTGGAGATCGGCGCGCACAGTCACACTCACCCCGAGCTCGACCAGCTCACCGAAGACAGGCTGCGGTTCGAGCTGCAGCACAGCAAGGCGCTGCTCGAGGACCGGTTGGGCCTGCCGGTGCCCGGCCTTGCGTACCCGTTCGGCTACTCCAACGCACAGGTCAGGCGGGCAGCGCGGGATGCCGGACATCAGTACGCCTGCGCCGTCGCCAACACCGCCGTCGGCCCGCACTGGGACGCCATGGCGCTGCCGCGGCTCACCGTGCGGCAGTCGACGACACCGCGGGTCTTCGACCAGATCGCAACCGGCCGGGTGCCGCTCATCTTCGTCAAGGACAGGTCGCTCACCAAGGGCTGGTCAGTGGTGCGACGGGCGCGCGCTGCCTTGGGCGGTGCCAGCCGCAGTGGATAAGACGCCGACAGCGACCGCCCCAGTGGCGGGCCGCGAGCTGCCGCCGGACGGTCTGGCCGACGGACGGCCCGGTCAGGCATGGGATAAGGCTGGCACGGCTGCGGTCCGGCCCGCCCGGGCTGCGGGTCAGCCCGTCACGGCGCCAGGACCTGCCTGCCGCGGCGCCAGACCTGCCTGCCGCGGCGCCGGACTTGCCTGCCGCGGCGCCGGACCTGCCTGCCGCGGCGCCGGACCTGCCTGCCGCGGCGACAGACCTGCCTGCCGCGGCACCGGGTGGTGCCGTCGCTGGCCTGTTCCGGCGTTCCATGCGGCTGCGAGAGCACCTGTCGGATCCGCTGTTCCGCAATGCCTACGCCCTGATGATCAACACCGGTACAACCGGCCTGCTCGGCCTTGTGTACTGGCTGCTGGCCGCGCGGCATTACGCAGCGGCCGACGTCGGCCGGGCCTCGGCCGCCTACGCCGCCATGAACCTGCTGGCCGGTATCACCGCGCTCAGCCTGACCGGCGCGCTGGCCCGGTTCATCCCGCAGTCAGGCGGGACCACCCGGGCGCTGATCCTGCGCGCCTACGCGGTCAGCGGAGCGGCCTCCCTGGTGATCACCGTCCCATTCCTGCTGACCGTCGGGCACTGGGGATCCTCATACTCCGAACTCGGCGGAGTGACTGCCGGGTTCGTGTTCACGGCCGCCGTCGTGGCCTGGGCCATCTTCACGCTGCAGGACGGCGTGCTCATCGGGATCAGGAGCGCGCCGTGGGTGGCCATCGAGAACGGCGTCTTCGGTGTCATCAAGATCGTCCTGCTGCTCGGGTTCGCCGTGGCCCTGCCGCACCTCGGCATCTACATCTCCTGGATGCTGCCGGTGGTCATCTCGCTGCCGCTGGTCAACATGCTGATCTTCAGGCGCCTGATACCCCGGCACGAGAGGCTGGTCGGTCACCGGCAGCCGCCGACCAACCGGCAGGTCGGCCGGTTCGTGGCCGGTGACTTCACCGGCGCTGTCTGCCTGCTGGCGACCGCGAACCTGGTCCCGATCGTGGTGGCCATGCTGGTCACTCCCGGCACCAATGCGTACTTCTACATCGCGTGGACGATCGGGACGACGGTCGACCTGCTGGCCATCAACATGGCCATGTCGCTGACGGTCGAGAGCGCCTTCCACGCCGCTGCGCTGGCGGCCAACACCAGGACGGCGCTGCGCCGGACCCTGCTCATCCTGGTCCCGATAGCTGCCCTGACGGTGCTGCTCGCCCCCTGGGGGCTGGGCCTGTTCGGGCCCGGGTACGCGCACTACGGTGCCCCGATCCTGCAGTTGCTGGCGCTCGCGACCCTGCCGAAGGCCCTGACCGAGCTGTACTTCGGGGCGCTGCGGGCGCAGAGCCGCACCTCGCGGATCGCGATCGTCCAGGTGATCCGGGCGGTCCTGCTGCTCGGCCTGGCCCTGGTGCTGACCAGGCTGATGGGAATTGTGGGCGCGGGCGTCGCGGTGCTGGCCAGCCAGCTGATCACGATGATCCTGATCCTGCCGGGCCTGCGCGCCATCCTGGCCGGCGGCGGGCGGCAGCCCGCGCTTACCGCGGCGGAGGGTGAGCTGAGTTGAGCGTGGACCTCAGGACCCCCAGCCGCAGGCCGCCGGCCGCCGAGGCCGTTACGGTGCCCGGGCGCGCAGCGGTCCGGCCGCCTGGCCGGGCCGCAGTCCGGCTGCCCGGCCCGGCGGCCGCCAGATTGCCCAGCTGGGCTGCGCCGACCGTCATCGGCGTCATCGCCCTGATCGGCCTCGCGCTCTTCGCTGTCCCGCTGCGCCACATCGACCTGGGCCGGATGAGCTCGATCGGCCTGGTTTCGGTGCTGCCCGCTACCAGCCTCGCCGGGATAGGCCTGCTGGTGCTTGCGTTTGTGCTGGCCCTCGGGCTTGGCAAGGCGAGGCCAGTGTTGCTGGGCGGCATGCTGATAGCGATTGTCTTGTGCCTGCACGGGGTCACCTCGGTCATCGAGTCGGCGCCGCGGTTCGCCACCGGCTACCAGATAGCGGGTTTCACCGAGTACATCAGCAGGACCGGGCATAGTGCACCCACCCTTTACGCGTACTTCAGCTGGCCGGGCTTCTTCGCGCTGGTGGCTTTCCTCAAGGCCGTCACTGGCGGCAGTAACCTCCTGCCCGTGCTGCGGTTCTGGCCGGTCGCCATGGAGCTGGCCTACCTGGTGCCGATCTGGCTCATCTTGCGGAACCTGCGTGCCAGCTGGCGAGCCAAGTGGTTCGCGGCCCTGCTGTTCACCGTGGGCCTGTGGGTCGGCCAGGACTACTTCTCCCCGCAGTCCTTCGACTACCTGCTGTACCTGCTCTTCGTGGCGTTCGTGCTGACATGGTTCCGCACCCTGCCGGCACCGCGCCGGCCGGGCCGGGCCGGTGCCAGGCTGAACGGGATCAGGTGGCGGCTGGCCGGCCGGTTCGAGCCTGGCGAGCTGCCTGCCCGTCCGGCGGGCAACGGCGAGCGGGCGGTGCTGCTCGGCGTGCTCATCGCGATCTTCGCCGCCGCTACGGTGAGTCATCAGCTCACGCCATTCCTCATGGTCGGCGTGTGCGCCGCGCTGGTCCTGGCCCGCCGCACCACGCTGACCGGCCTGCCGGTGCTGTTCGCCGTGATGCTGGTCGGCTGGCTCAGCTTCGCCGCGACCGGGTTCTGGTCCGGTCACCTGTCGGAGATCTTCGGTGGTGTCGGCCACCTGGGCGGCAATGTTTCCTCTGGCGTCAGCGGGCGGCTGGCCGGCGCGTCGCCAGGCCACGAGCTGGTGCTCTACCTGCGGGTGGGTTTCGCCGCGGTGATGCTCGCGCTGGCCGGCCTCGGCCTGCTGCGCCGCAGGCGCGCTCTCATCGACGACCGCTTCGCCCTGGTGCTGACCTGCGTTCCGTTCCTGGCACTCGGCCTGCAGAACTACGGTGGCGAGATCCTGCTGCGCGTCTACATGTTCGCGCTGCCCGCGGCGAGCGTGCTCGTCGCCTACCTCTTCTTCCCCAGTACTGATCCCGCAGCGGCGGCCGGCCGGGCTGACGTGGCCGCCCAGGCTGCCGCGTCCGCCGAGGCTGACGCGGGCGCCCTGGCTGGCGCCGCTGCGCTGCCCGCGGGATCGAAAGTCGCCAGGGCCGGCCGGGCCGCGCAACCTGCTCCGCCGGCCCGCCGGTCCTGGCCCAGAGTGCTTGCCGTGGCGGCCGCCGCGGTGTGCGCCATCGCGATGACCGGTGGCTTCTTCATCGCCAGGTACGGCAACGAGGCGTGGGAGCAGACGCCACGTGGCGAGCTGACCGCCATGAACTACCTGTATGCCCATGACCGGGGCGGCGAACGGCTGCTCTGGCTGAGCCAGGAGCCACCAGTCGACGTCACGCCGGAGATGCCATGGCAGTACCGGGACATCGAGAAGATCCAGTACACCGGCGTCAAGGCGCCAGCCAACCCGGCGAAGGTCGGCGGGCTGGTCGCCAAGCTGCGTGCGGCCGGCCCTAACAGCTACGTGATCACTACCCGGACCCAGGAGGCCTACCTCCAGCAGGTGGCGAGCTATCAGCGCGGCTGGGGCCCGGTGTTCCGCGCGCACATGAGCGCGGCTCCCGGGGTGCGGACAGTCTTCGCGAACCGGGACGCGGCAATCTACACGCTGCGCTGGCCGCCAGGCACCACAGGATCGCGGCTGAGCATGAACGCCGCCGGGTCGTCGGCCGCCGCCACCATCTGGACCCCGATCGGCCTCGCGGTCCTCGGGCTGCTGCTGCTCGTGCTGCTGGCACGGGAGTTCATCCGGGTGTCCGTGCCAGCTGCCGTCAGGTTCATCAGGCCGCTGACCGTCGCGTCTCTGCCGTTGCTCGTCGCGCTGCTCGTGATCGTAGCCGAGCGATTCGTCGTGCTGTCCTGACCGCCGCCATTAGCAACCTGGCCCACCGGGGCCAGCATCATGAGGAGGTAACCGTGAGGACCATCCCGCCGAGCGGCCCGCGCCACCTGCGCGACCGCGCTGGCCTGCTTGGACCCGACGCACCCGGGGCGACCGTGCCCGTGGACACCGAGGTTCCCGCGCTGATCGTGAAGATCGGGCGGTATCCGTTGCACCACGGCGGCGTCGGTGCCATCAGGACGCTCGGGCGCCTTGGTATCCCGGTCTATGCCATCACCGAGGATTCGTTCACCCCCGCCGCCGTGTCGAGGTACTGCCGCGGCTCGTTCGTCTGGCCTACCACTGGCCGGGAGGATCCGGACCAGCTGGTCGACGGGCTGATGGCGATCGGCGAGAAGCTCGGCCGCCGGACGGTGGCGGTGCCCACCGACGAGGAGGCCGCGGTTCTGCTGGCGGAGCATGCCAGCCGGCTCTCGGCGCATTTCCTGCTCCCTGATGTGCGGCCAGGCCTGCCCAGAAAGCTGGCCAGCAAGCGGGGGCTCTATGAACTGTGCCGCGAGCACGGAGTGCCCGCGCCCGCTTCTGCTTTCCCTTCGACGTCGGAGGCACTGGCCGACTTCGCCAGCGCGGCTTCCTTCCCGGTGGTGGCAAAGAATCTTGAGGCCTGGGTGCGGCGGCAACGGCCGGCGGTCGCTGGCACCACCATTTTCGGCACCGAGCAGGAACTGCTTGCCGCCGCCGAGGACTGGGGCACTGAGCCAAGCGTGATCCTCCAGGAATACATCCCGCGGGAGCAAGCGCAGGACTGGATCGTCCACCTGTACTGTGACGCGGACTCCAACTGCCTGGTGGAGTTCACCGGCATCAAGGTGCGGTCCTGGCCCCCGCACGCCGGGATGACCGCGTGTGCGCGAACGGTGCCCAACCCGGCCCTGGCGCGCGCGGCGGCGCAGTTCTGCAAGCAGATCGGCTTCAGCGGCATCGCCGACCTTGACTGGCGTCTTGACCTGCGTGATGGCCAGTACAAACTGCTCGACTTCAACCCGAGGGTGGGCGCGCAGTTCAGGCTCTTCGAGACCGCATCCGGCCTGGATGTCGTCCGTGCCATGCATCTCGATCTCACCGGGCGCCCGGTGCCTGCCAGCCCGCAGGTGAACGGGCGGAAGCTGATGGTGGAGAACATCGACCCGCTGGCGAAGCTGGCTTACCGAGGCCAGGGCCGCCTGCCAGGCCCGGCGGTGCGGACCGAGCGGGGGCGGAAGGAACTTGCCTGGCTAGCACCCGACGACCTGCTCCCGTTCGTCGCGATGTCAGCGCGGCTCGCCGGTCCTGCGATAGGGCACTTCAGCCGGACGTGGCGGTCACGCAAGCTGCGCCGCCGCGCGGCCCGGGAGGCGGCGCAGGACATCGGGACCGGCGGGGAAGGCGACGGCGCCGCGCAGGTTCCTGGCACCGCGCAGGTTCCTGCCACCGCGCAGGTTCCTGGCACTGCGCAGGTTCCTCCGGGCAGCGCTGGCGCCGCTCAGGTTCACGGCGCCGGGCCAGATCCAGGTTCTCCCGAGCCCTCGACGGCCAGCGAGCAGCTCAGCCGGGGGGCTGGGACGTCAGCCCGGCACGCCATCGCCGCCTCGGCGGTGGGTATCAGCGAGATTGCCCTGGTCCCCATGACGGCCACCAGGCCGCCCACGTTGGCCGGGCAGCGAAGGGAAGGTGCGTCATGACCGCAACAGTCAGGCCTGCTGTCATCGTCGGAGCCGGTCCGTACGGGCTCTCGATAGCCGCCCACCTGCAGGCGCGGGGGGTGCCAGTCCGGATCTTCGGGGAGGTAATGGGCAGCTGGCGGCACCGGATGCCTGCCGGGATGTGCCTGAAGTCGACGCCGTGGGCGTCCAGCCTGGGTGCGCCAGAGCCAGGATTGACGCTGGCCGACTTCCAGGCTGCCCAGGGAATTCCGCAGCTCAGGGACGACGAGGTGGTGCCGCTCGAGCAATTCATCCGGTACGGCGAGTGGTTCGCAGGCGACCTGACGCCAGGGGTGGAGCCCAGCATGGTGCGCTGGATCGAGCAGCGGGGCGGCGGGTTCCTTGTTCGCCTCGACACCGGCGAGGACATCGAGGCGGGATCAGTGGTGGTCGCGAACGGCCTCGCCGGGTTCGCTCATGTGCCTGCCGAGCTCGCTGCCATCGCGCCGGACGGCCCGTCACCCGCTGGCCTGGTGTCGCATAGCTCGAACCATGACCAGCTGGCGGAATACGCCGGGCGCGAGGTCGCGGTGCTCGGCGCTGGCCAGTCCGCGCTGGAAAGCGCCGCACTGCTGCATGAAGCGGGCGCCGGCGTTCAGCTGATCGCACGCGAACCCGTCCGGTTCGGTGACGCGCCCGCCGATCCCGACCGGCCGGCGCACGCCCTGCGGCCGACGCCGCGGACGCCGCTCGGCCCGTCATGGGGGCTTTACCCGTTCAGCTACCTGCCGGGCGCGTTCAGGTACCTGCCCGAGCGCACCAGGCTCAGCCTGGTGCGGAAGGTGCTCGGCCCGCTGGGCGCGTGGTGGCTGGCAGACCGCGTCACCGGCCAGTTCCCCGTGCACGAGGGATACCGGCTAGAGGAGGCGTACCAGGACGGCGACAAGGCGGCGCTGCGGCTGGTGGCCGAAGACGGGTTCCGGTTCACGCTGCGGGCCGATCACGTTATCGCCGCCACGGGCTACCGGCCCGATGTCAGCAAGATCGGTTTCCTCAGCCCCGACCTGCGGGCGCGGCTGCGGACGCCGAACGGCTGGCCGCGGCTGTCGGCCAATTTCGAATCCGATGTACCGGGCCTGTATGTGGTCAGCCTGGCCTCGGCCGCGACGTTCGGTCCGCTGATGCGGTTCGTCTGCGGGACGCCGTTCACCGCCCGGCAGGTTAGTGCCGCCATATCGGCCACGAGCCGGACGGCGAGCCTGCGTGGCCGGGTGCAACAGCCCGCCTGACCTGGTTCTGCTGCGGCGGCGCCGGGCACGCCGCGTCCCGCCGCGCTGGGACGTGCGCCGCCTGCCGCCGCGCCATGGGGTCGCATCCCGCCGCGCCATGGGGTCGCATCCCGCCGCGCCCTGGGGTCGCATCCCGCCGCGCCATGGGGTCGCGTCCCGCCGCGCCCTGGCGTGTCGGCCCTCTTATGTGCTCGGGACGTTGACCGCGACGCCGAACAATCCCTGCCGGTCCGCCGAGGGACAGACGATCGTCTCGTAATTCGGATGCCGCCGTGCGAAGGTCGCGAAACCTTCGTGCGTGCTGATGTCGTCCACCAGCATGACGCCACGCGGCGACATTGCCGATGCGGCCTGGTCCATCTCGAATACGGTGTTCTTCGCGGTATGCAGGCTGTCGTGGATAAACAGATCCACCTGGCCGACCTTGGTGACCAGCGCGGGCATCCGCTGGCTGCTGGAACCCTCGAGGTATGACCAGCGGGTCTTGCAGGAGTCTGTGACGGCCGCGCCGGTCTGCGCGTGCAGCTGGCGATCGAAGGGATGCGGCAGGTCGATGCTCCACAGATGGCCACGGTCGTTCTGCCGTAGTGCCTCAAGCACGATCCGGCTGGTGACGCCGCGTGCGACGCCGGTCTCGATGACCGTCTGGGGCCGGCTATGCAGCACCGAGCACCATGCTGCCCGGCCGAATGAATCGTCAGCATCGCTGTACCCGCCGTAGGTGTGGCGGCCATAGGCGAGTCCCTTGGCGGCCAGCAGCGCGCCGATCTCCGTTAGCAGATCGTCGAGCCGGCGCCGCTGCGGGCACGGCCACGCGGCGCCGAGCAGCGAATGCAGATGCTCGTCCCACGCTTCGTCGACTTCGTAACGAGGCTCGCTTTTCAGCTGCATCCGGACATGCCCGGGCAGCGCGCGGACGACTCCGATCGGGTCGACGGCAAAGGTGCGCAAGAGACCAGTGATCATGCGCTGGCGCGTCTGTCCCCCGGAAGCCACACCAGCAGCCTAACTCGCCGCCCAGTACGGACAGTCACCGGGAGGAACGCAGAGCAACCTGGCTGCCAGGCTGCCATGAGCGCGGGCCGGGTCCGTGCCCGCTAGGCGGCTGCCCAGTTACCAGGGTCGGCTGACCCGAGCGGCGCGGCCGCGGGCGCGGGCAGCGTTGCCGGATCGACGAAGGTACTGCCATTCGGGCCGGCCTGCACGGCCAGGTGCGTCGCGCTGCCCTTCAGGTACTTGTGCCAGGTCAAGAACCATTCGGTCCAGCCGTTATCCCACTCGCCCGCGCGCGGGCTGCCGGTGATCGTCACCGGATCGCCTGGCACCGCTATCTGGTAGTACGCCTCGGCGTCGGCCGGCGCCATGTTGACGCAGCCATGGCTGACGTTGGTGAAGCCCTGCTCGCCGGTCGACCAGTAGGCGTCGTGCAGGTAGTCGCCAGTCCAGGTGAAGCGCACCGACCAGGGCACCTCGATCGAGTATCCCGGGCCCTTCATCAGCACCGGGTTGCCTTTCTCGATGGTCAGGTAGGTCCCGTTCGGCGTGTTGTCCCCTGGCCGCCCGGTGCTGATCGGCCAGCGGTGCAGCAGCTTCCCGTTCCGGTACAGCTTCATATAGTGCGTCGACGTGCTGGCTACCACGATCAGCGAGCTGCCGATATTGAACGATTGCGTGAGCGTGTGGGCGCCGTACACGCCGGGGGCCATCTCGACGCCGTTCAGGTGCCCGGTGAAGCTCACCTGGGTGTGGGTCGGCCAGTAGCTCTCCGGCCGGAAATCGAGTGCCTGGCTGCCGTCCCAGTACCAGGCGCCGGTCACCGGCTTAGACGTGCGGATCTGGAGGGATCTTTCGACCACCGCCTTGTTGACGACCGGGTGGCTGAAGGTGAGCATGATCGGCATGCCGACGCCGTAAGTCTGCTGGTAGCCCTCGAAGATCATGGTCTGGGCTGTCTGGGCAGGCGTAAACGTGCGGAACGAGCTGGTCTGGGTCAGCTTCTGGCCGGTCGGCCCGGTAGCCGCGGCGGTGACCGTGTAGCTCTGCGAGACCCCCAGGGCCCAGTTGCTGTGCCAGACAGTGCCAGCGGAGTTGAGCGAGCCGGTGACGGCGTCGCCTGCCGTTCGGACTGTCACGTTCGTGATCTTGCCGTGCGCTGCCGTGACGGTGATTCCCTGGTCAGTCCTGGCCTGTGTGCTGCCATTGGCGGGCGCGATGGACAGCTGGCCGCCAGCTGTCTGGCTAGCGCTCGAGGCGGCGGAGGTTCCGCCGGCCGCCCCCGAGCCGCCTGCCGCGCACGCGGTCAGGAGCAGGCCAGCCGTGGCGCAGCTGACCGCGAGCGCAAGCCGGCGACGACGGCGCGCCCGCGTGGTCACCTTCGCCTGCACGCTGGACATCCCGATGCGAATCTGACGGCTCACCCGTTGTCTCCTCGAATAACCAGCCTCGGCAGTCCGCGCGCGGCGGCCGGGCACGGCGCTGTCGTCATTCCCAGACCGGGTAACGGCAGTCGCCGGTTATGAAGTTCCGGCTGCAGAGCCAGACCGGTGGCGCTGGCTGCGGTCCCACACTATGCGGGCCCGGTCACGGCGACGAATCCGAAGCCGGCCCGCTCGGCCGGTGCGGATCACGGCGATGGCCGCCGCGAGGGCAACGATTCCCAGTGCGCTCCAGGGGACGTAATCGCCCAGCTGGTCATAGAGTGTCCGGGCCGAGGCAGGTGGAAGGCCGAGCCGTACGTAGGTCACTCCGTTGAACGACCCGCCCGCCCACGCCAGCAGCCTGCCGCGCGCGTCGAACGCAGCGGAATCACCAGTCAGGGCGGCCTGGACCACCGGGCGCCCGGTCTCGGCGGCGCGCACTGCGCCCAGCGCCGCGTGCTGCGCCAGGGCCCATTCCCAGCTTGCCTGCCAGGTAGAGTCCGAGGTCTGGTAGATGACCAGCTGGGCCCCGTGATCCGCGTCCACCCGCGACATGTCAGGGAACGCGGACTCAAAGCAGATGAGAACGCCCACCGTCAGCGGCCCCCCGCGGGCCGGCGATACCCGCAGGACGTGGGCTCCAGTACCGGGGATCATGTTCTGCGGCGCCGCTTTGCTGATCTTGGCGAGCCAGCCGAGCTGCTGCCGGAACGGGATGTACTCGCCGAACGGCACCAGCCTGGTCTTGACGTACCTGCCGTCGATGCCGTTGCTGCCGACGAGCACCGCCACCTTCGATTTCGCCCCGTTCCTGCCGATCGAGTCCTGATTCAGCAGGATCTGCGCGCCGTCCGCCGCCGCGAGCCTGCGGATCTGGCCGAGTAGCGCGGCATCCGTGTCCAGGTTGTAGGCGACGCTGCTCTCGCCCCACACGATGAGGTCGGCATCGTGGCCGTGCAGGCCAGTGGTGAGCCGCCGGCTGGCATCGACGCGGAGCGCCGGATTGCCCACCACCCCGGGCTGGACCAGCGCGATCCTGAACTCCCGCACCGTTGGCGGTGGCGGCGTCAGCATGAACGCGACCGGGCCAGCTCCGATGGCGACCAGGGCGGCTGCGGCCCCCACCAGCCGCACCCGGATGCGGCGGGCAACGCAGCAGATCAGGATCCCGGTATTGGCTGCTACTAGCGCGAAGCTGACCAGCCAGACACCGCCGACAGCAGCGAGGGCCAGGACGGCCGGATGCTGCCACTGGCTCGTGCCGTAGACCGCCCACGGGCCGCCGAAACCCTGCCAGGACCTGACCCAGTCCACCGCCACCCAGCAGCTCGGTATGACCACGAGGGCGGCGACCGCCCGCCAAGCGCTGACCGGCGGGCGCAGCAGCCCCCAGGTCGCCGCGCCCACGCTGGCCCACAGCGCGCCGAGCACGGCGACGACAAGCAGCAACCCGGGGCCCAGATTCGGTAGCAGCCAGTAGAGCGCGGCGAGCAGGAAACCTGCGCCGAACCACCAGCCACGGACTGCGGCCGCCCGCTGCGTTGGTGCCGCATGCATCAGCAGCAGCCCGGGCACTAGCCCGAACCAGGCGATGAACTCCAGGTTCGGGGCCGGGAAGGCAAGCACCGGCAGCGCGCCTGAGATCAGCGCGGCATAGTGAACTGGCTGAGCGAAGCCGCGCCAGAATGCCACGTACCCATTGTGCGGCCAGGGCCGAGTGCTGGTGGCGGTGGCGGTTGCTAGCAGGGCCGGCCTGGCGGGTGGCGGGGTGCTGGCGTGGCCGGGCACCGGGCGGCGGGGCTGCTACGGCCGGGAGTGCCGGCGCCTGGCGGCGATCCCGCCGCCCAGCACCAAGGCCAGCGCGGCGAGGGTCAGGCCGCTGATCACGATCTCGGGCCAGCCACCGAGGCGATCGGCCAGCGTACGATCGCTCCGCAGCGGCACCCGCGCATCGAGCACGGCCCGCTGCCAGGTGCGGCTGTGCGCGAGCAACGAGCCGTCCGGAGCGATCACCGCGCTCTCACCGGTGGTGGACGTCACCACCACGGCCCGGTCGTACTCTATGGCGCGGATCCGCGCCATAGCGAGCTGCTGCAGGGTCTCGCCCAGCTGGCCGTCCAGCTCGAAGTCCGCGTCGTTGGTCTGCACGGCCAGCAGGTTGGCGCCAGCCGTTACCTCGGAGGAGACCAGGCTGTCGAAGCCGACCTCGTAGCAGATCACGTCGCCGAGCCTGATCTTGCCGATCCGGAAGACGACCGCGCCGTGGCCGGCGGTGAAGTTGACCGGCTGCAGCGATGGCAGTGAGGTGAACTTGTCCAGCAGGCCGCGGAACGGGATGACCTCCCCGAACGGGACGAGCTGGCGCTTGACGTAGATCGCGACCGGACCACGCCCCGGCAGCCACAGCTGGCCGACGTTGCGCAACGGATGCTGCAGCACCGCGCCGACGAGCACTGGCCTGCTGATCGCGTTGACCGCGGTGGCGATCGTAGCGTACGTGACAGGGTCCAGGTCCGGGTCGATGTCCGTGGAGTTCTCCGGCCAGATCACCACATCGGGCCTCGCTCGCAAGCCTGCCCTGACCTGCGCGGCGAGGGAAGCCGTGGCAGCAGCGTGGTTCTGGGTCACGGTCGTCTCCTGCAACTGCTTCTGCAGCGTCCCGGTATGCGGGACGTTGCCCTGCACAGCGGCCACCTCGGCGGTTGGCGCGCCTGCTCCGCCCTGGTCGACCGGCAATGCCCGGCCAGCCAGGGCAACGCCCGCCGCTACGACGAAGGCGGCGGCGGGAATGAGCCGCCCGTGCCGCGGCGTAGGTCGCTGACTAAGCACCAGGCCCGGCTTTGCGCGCGCCAGGCCTGACCTCGTGCCGGGTACCTGGTGAGCTGGCCAGGCGATGAATGGCCGGGCAAGGAGCAGCCAGGCGAGTGCCGCGCCGGTCAGCGCCACCAGGAAGGTCAGTAGCGCCGGGCCGCCTATCGCCACCCACCGGGCGGTCGGCGCCTGCGCCTGGCTCATGGCGAGCCTGCCCCAGGGAAACGCCCACGGCCACCGGTCACGGACGGCCTCGGCGGCGACCCACCAACCAGCGACCGCCACCGGCCAGGCCCGCAGTCGCAGCAGCAGCCGCTGGCCCACCGCGAGCACCGCGAAGACGATCGCCTCCGCGATGGCCAGCGCTGCCCACGCGTACCAGGCGACGTTGACCAGCCAGGAGAGCAGCGGCACGAAGAAAGCGAGGCCGAACACCAGGCCGACCATCGCAGCACCGCGCAGGCTCCTGCGCCAGAGCGCGACGGCCAGCAGGGCGGGCCCGGCGGCGGCGAACGGCCATGCCCCCACTGGCGGGAAGGCCGCGGCCAGGGCCAGGCCGCCGACCGCCGCGAGCAGAAGGGCTACCCGGGCCCGGACGCCACCGGAGTCGGCCGGTCCGGAACCGGGCCCGGTCGAATGGCCGCCCGTCGCTGGCCGGCTGGGAGCGGCGTGGTCGGCTGCGGCGGGGCGGGCCGGGTCCGGGTGGTCGGCTCCGGCGGGGCGGGGCGGCCCGGACTCGGCTGCGGCGGGGCGGGCCGGGTCCGGGTGGTCGGCTGCGGCCGGCCGCGGCGTAGTGGCCTGCCCGGCGTCGATGCCGGGCCCGGCGGATCCGCTCGCCTCGCCGCTCGTGCCGCTGCGCCGCACTGGTCCTCCCAACTGCTACCGAAAGCCTGCTGCCGAAAAGTCCTGATCATGCGAGCGTAGCCGGGGCCAGGATCACGACAACAGAAGCGACGGCACAACGGTGCTGAGGTTTCGGCAGCGTGGCGCCCGGCACGCCAAGGATGTCCGGGCTCAGGCTCATGGCGCCATTGACATCCGCGTTTCGCGCTCGCACGGCCGGCGGCGTGCGAGCCGGCCCGTGCCCGCCGCGGCGGTGCCTCAGCAGGTGGTACATAGACCGCTGCATAGGGCCCGGGCCAGGCCAGTTGCGATGGTTTCGTGAGATTGCAGCTATCTAACGTGATAATCTCGTCACTGTTTGTGGAGCACTCATCGGGCGAATACCCCCTTTAAGGAACAATAACGAGGTCCGGGCCGTGATCAAGATCCGATACTCAGACCTGCCGGCCGGGTTGCATGTCCGGACTGCTGTCCAGGGACGGCATACGATTCTCTACTTGCTTCCCGGGCTGACCGCCGCGCAGCGGCGGGCCGCACTGCACCGCGCCCGGAGCAACGCAAGGGTGGGACACGGTCCCCGGTTGCCGACGGCGGGTATTGCCTTCGCCCGGTCCGCGGACCGGATCCGGACGACGGCCAGGAACAGTCTTGCGGCCGTGCGTGTCCATCCAGCATTGTTGGTGCCCGCCATGATCGTCGTCGTCTCCGTGGCTGTCGCCAATGTGCTCCTCGCGACTGTCTCGATCCAGTTACGCCCGCCGGAGACTGCCGGGGCCGCCGGCCAGATCGGCGTTCCGTTCGGAACGGCACACGGAAACTCACTGTCCGGCATTCCGGCTCGCGGCAGCCAGCCCGCGACCCTGGCGTCCCCGGGCCGGTCGGCTGCCGCAGGCTCGGGCGGTGTGGGACCGAAGCGCGGCAGCGGGCTGCACCCGGGGCCGAGTTCCCGTCCCCAACCGTCTCCATCCTCATCGGCATCGCCCGCACCGACCGCGCCAGGCCCGTCACCCGGCCCTTCGCCCGCTCCTTCGCCCGCTCCTTCACCAGGTACTTCACCTGGCCCCGCGCCGTCGCCGTCACCATCCGCGGCACCGACCCGCAGGGGGTTGTGCGAGGATGCGGGCCCACTCGGCGTGTGCCTCAAGGGCTAGCCAACCCGGCTGCGCCCGCGCCCCGCGCCCGCGCCCCGCGCCCGCGCCCGCGCCCGCGCGTGCCGTCCTGCTGCGGGATTACGACGGTGACATCTGGCCGCGGTCCCGCAGTGCACTACCGGGAAGCGGCGCTGCGCATCGACTCAGGCCCGGCCGGCCTCCCGCGGCCAGTTGCCGTGGCCAAGGCACGGCGGAATATTCGCCGTTCCTGACAGGTCACACTGATGTGGCATCGCGCCTGCTGGAAGGAGACCAACGGTGAGCCGCCGGGGCTGGGTGCTTTTCACTGCCATGAGCGTGATCTGGGGCATCCCGTACCTGCTGATCAAGGTCGCGGTGGGCGGCGTGCCCGTTCCTGTGCTGGTGCTGGCCAGGGTCGCCATCGGGGCGGCGCTGCTGCTGCCGGTCGCGCTGCGCAGACGCCAGCTTGGCGCGCTCCGCCCGTACTGGGGCTGGCTCGCGGCTTTCGCCATAGTAGAGATCATTACGCCATGGCTGCTGCTGTCCGAGGCCGAACGCAAGCTCACCAGCTCGATGAGCGGCCTGCTGGTCGCTTCGGTGCCGATCATCGGAGCGGTCCTCGCCCGGCTGACCGGCGATACCGATCGGCTGACCCCGCTGCGCTGGGCCGGGCTGCTCGCTGGCCTGGCCGGCGTCGCGTTGCTGGCCGGCCCTGGCGCCGCTGGTGGCGACGCCTTGTCAATCGCCGCGGTCATTCTCGTCGCGGTCTGTTACGCGATCGGTCCGTTGGTCGCGAGCCGGAAGCTCAGCGCGGTCCCGCCGCTGGCCATGACCGCGGTGTGCCTGGGCATGGCGGCCGTGGTCTATGCCCCGGCCGCCGCATTGACCTGGCCCGCCACCATGCCGTCGGTGCGGGTGCTCGTCGCGCTCGGCACTCTCGCCGTGCTCTGCACGGCAGTGGCCTTCCTGCTCTTCTTCCGGCTGATCGCTGAGATCGGGCCGGCCAGGGCGACCGTGATCACCTATGTCAATCCCGCTGTCGCGGTGACCCTAGGCGTCCTGATCCTCGGCGAACGGCTGACACTTTCGATGGCCGGAGCGTTCGCGCTGATCCTGGCCGGATCGGTGCTCGCGGCGCGGTCTGGCGTCCGCCGGGAGCCGGCCGGCCAGAGCCCGTGCCGGTACCGGCCGGCCCGGCCCCGGACCCTGCCGTCCAGCCGCCCGCATCGCGTGCAGCACCGCTAGACTCGCCCGGGTGATTGACCTCAAGGCCGCACGGCGGGAGCCCGACCGGTACCGGGCTGCACTGGCGCGCCGCGGTGCCGGCGCTGACTTCGATGCGTTGCTGTCGGCCGATGCGAGCTGGCGGGGCCAAACTGAGCGCGCGGAAGCACTCCGGGCCGTGCAGCGACGGTTGTCGAAGGGCAAGCCGCCCGGACCAGACCAGATGACCGAACTGCGGCAGCTCAAGGAGGAGCTCGCGCAGGCCGAGGCGGAGCAGGCGCAGGCCGCCCGGGAGCGCGATGAGCTGCTGGCCCAGATACCGAATCTGCCCGATCCGACCGCTGCCGACGGGATGGACGAGGAGGACGCGGAGCTTGTCCGCGTCTGGGGCACGCCGCCTGTCTTCAGCTTCGAGCCCAGGGACTCGCTGGATCTGGGATCGCCCGCGGGCTGGATCGACATGGCCAGGGGAGCGCGGCTGTCCGGCTCCAGGTTCGCCTACCGGATCGGTGACGTCGCGCTGGCCGAGATGGCGCTCTACCGTTTCGTCCTCGACAGGCTGGCGGTGAAGGGATTCTTGCCGGTGCTGCCGCCGATCCTGGTCGGCGAGCGCGCTATGTACGGGACCGGTTTCCTGCCGACCGAGGCGTCTAACCTCTATCACCTGGAGAAAGACGACCTCTACCTGACCGGGACGTCCGAGGTCGCGCTGGCCGGGATTCATGCCGACGAACGGCTGGAGGAAAGCGACCTGCCCGCGAAGTACGCGGCCTTCACGACCAACTTCCGGCGCGAGGCCGGTGCGGCAGGCAAGGACACCAGGGGCATGTTCCGGGTGCATCAGTTCGACAAGGTCGAGATGTACGTCTACTGCCTTCCCGAGCAGTCGGCCGACTTCCATGAGCAGCTGTTGGCCAACGAGGAGGAAATCGTTCAGGCCCTTGGTCTTCCTTACCGCGTGATGAACATAGCCGTCGGCGACCTCGGCGCGCCTGCGGCCAAGAAGTACGACATCGAGGCGTGGTTCCCGACCCAGCAGCGGTACCGGGAGATCACCTCGTGCTCGAACACCACCGACTACCAGGCCAGGCGGCTGAACATCAGGTTCAGGCGGGAGGGCAGGCTGGAGTTCGCGCACACCCTGAACGGCACCGGCGCGACGGCCAGGGCGCTCCTGTCGCTCATGGAGAACTTTCAGGACGAGCGCGGCACCGTCACCGTTCCCGAGGTGCTGCGCCAGTACGGGGCTCCGGCGACTCTGGGCGAGCGGGCCTAGCCCGGGCCAGGCCGCGAAGGTGATGAACTCATCCACCAACCTGCAGAACGCCTGGTCCGCCAAGTGCGGTTAACGGAACCGAGCGCGGCCGGGTTCCGGGCGCGGCTGGGTGTCAGCCTGGCAGCGGGACCTCAAGGCAGGTGATCCCGCGCAGGTCAAGCCACGCCCGGCTGGGAGAGCGGACCAGCCGGAGCACGACCTGCCCGCAGGCCTCGCAGCGCGCGACCAGGCCGGGCGCGTCGGCGTACACGCGCGCTCGCCCGATTGCGCCGGAGTTGCCGCACGACACGCATTTGCCGGTCGCGCTGGTGATGTCGAAGGTGAACAGCTCGCTCAGCGCCCCGGCGAGCACGTTCCCGTCCAGACAGGCGTTCATCGCTGGCCTCCGGAAGGTCCGAATCGTTCGGTCTTGATCTTTCCCGGCCGATGGCCGGCGTTGACGAGCAGGTCAGCCACGGTCTCTACGAACCCGGTAGGGCCGCAGACGAACACCGACGGCATCTTCTCCGGCGGCCAGCCTGCTGCGGTGAGGAGTTCGCCGGTGATCCGCCCGGCCGGCCATGGCCAGCCTCTGGGCGTGGTCCTGGTGTAAACATGGGTCACCTCTAGCCCAGGTTCCGCGTGCTCGACGCCGGTCAGCTCGTCGGTGTAGAGGGCTGTCCGGGCGCTGCGCGCGGAGTACACAAGCCGGAACGGCGCCCGGCTCCCGGTAGCCGCGCGCGTCCTGAGCATCGCCATCAGCGGCACCACGCCGCTGCCGCCGCCCACCAGCAGCACCGGCCCGGTGTCGTCGGGATCCCAGACGAACCAGCCGCCAATCGGGCCACGCAGCTCGACCGGATCACCGACCGACAGGACCTGCGCCAGATATGGCGAGACCTCTCCGTCGGCCAGCCGCTGGACTGTCAGCTCGACCGTCGTGCCGCTAGGTGCCGAGGCGATGGAGTAGGACCGCTGGGCGGAATAACCGTCCGGCGCGGTCACCCTTACGTCGACGTGCTGTCCAGGGAGGTGGCCTGGCCACTCCGGCATCTCGAGGGAGATGGTCCGGGCGGTCGGCGTCTCGTCGCGGACCGCCGCCACCATGCCCACCTGCCAGGTCAGTCTCCCCAGTACCGCTGCTCGCGCCATGGGTCTCCGTAGTTGTGGTAGCCGAGGGTTTCCCAGAACCCGGGCTCGTCGGTGTCGGAGAGCTCGATGCCCTGCACCCACTTGGCTGATTTCCAGAGATAGAGGTGCGGCACGAGAAGCCGTGCCGGGCCGCCGTGCTCCGGGTCCAGGTCGTCGCCGTCGTACCGGAAGGCGATCCAGGCCTGCCCGTCGGTCAGGTCCGCCAGCGGCAGGTTGGTGGTGTACCCGCCGTAGGACCGCACAAAGGCATATCCGGCGCTGGTCTCCATATCCGCGAGCAGCGTGTCCAGGGACACGCCCTGCCAGCCGGTGCCGAGTTTCGACCATTTGGTCACGCAGTGCAGGTCGACGGTGATCTCCTCGGCTGGCAGCGCGCGGAAGGCGGCCCAGTCCCAGGTGCGCGCCACACCCGTCTCGGTCGTGATGCTCAGCTGCCACTTGCGGGCGTCGACCCGCGGGGTCGGCCCGGCAGACAGCACGGGAAAGTCGGTGACCAGGTACTGGCCGGGCGGGAGCTTCTCGTTAGCGGCCCGCCTGCGGCCGAAGAAGCCGGGCGACACTATTCCCACAGTGCTCCCTCCTCCGTCAGTCCAGGTGCTCTAGTGGAGGTGCTCTTGCCAGTCTGCGGGAACGCGGCCCGCTGGTCCAGGGACTGGCTGGTCGGCGGGGTGGTGCTCCGGCGGCGCCAGCGCCGGGCCGTCGTAGAACCTGTGGGTCTCGTAGCTCCAGAACCACGACTCACCGGGCTCGAAGCTCGCGATCAGCGGATGCCCGGCGCCTGCAGCGTGCGCGCTCGCGTGTTGCGAGGGCGAGCTGTCGCAGCAGCCGATGTGCCCGCACTCAGCGCAGCGGCGCAGGTGGAACCACCAGCCGCCGCTCGCGTCGCACTCGGCGCAGCCGGGTCCGGTCGGCGCTGCAGTCGGGTCGATTCCTGGTATTTCGGTCATACGAGCCTGCCTCTCTCATCGGCGCCTTTGGCCCGGCCTACCCAACTCTGCCAGGTCTGCACCTTGGCGGGTTCACCCACCGCCTGAGCAATCCGGGTTTCGGCTCACACTCCGGATGCGCCGCCCAGCGCACCACCTGCTGCGACCGCTGGCAGCTAGGGGCGGACACCCGACCCGGGCCCGGCGCCCCGGCCGGGAGAGGCGCGCCGGATGAGCCGGCGCGCCGGGATCTCGGCCGTCGCCCCGGCCGGCTCGGCGCTCTTTACCGCCGGGCCAAGCAGGCCGCCGTAGCGTCTGGCCAGCGGCTCCGCGCTGGCACCGTGCAGGATCACGCTGAGCAGGACCGTGAGGGTGATGACCGTGACCGCGGGGCTGGCCGCGCGCCCGCCAAGCTCCTCGAGCGCCAATAGCGCGAAGATGACAGAGGCAAGGCCACGCGGGCCGAACCAGCCCACGAAGGCGACTGCGGCAGGGCGCAGTCCCGTGCCGGCCAGCGCGACGGCCACCGGGAGCATCCTGATCACGGTCAGGCTGCCGACGGCGTACAGCGGCACCTGCCAGCTCAGGCTCTCCAGCGCGGGCAGGACGGCGACAGCGCCGAAGGCCAGCCACGTCAGCAGCGACAGCACAGCGCCCGTCTCCTCGACGAACGGGACGAGCCGTTCGCCGCGCCGTCCTGCCGTGCTGCCAAAGGCCAGGCCGCCGACGAAGGCCGCGATGAAGCCGTTGCCGTGCAGCGCCAGTGCCGAGGCGTAGACGCACGCAGCGAGCGCCAGCACTGCGGGCCCCGCGAAGCCGTCGGCGGCCCAGCCCCTGCGCCGTGCCAGCCTGACCAGCCAGCCGCCCGCAGCGCCGATCGCGGCACCGATGACCAGGCCTATCACCAGTTCTGCCACGGCCCCGCCGGGTCCGAGGGGGGAACCGTGGCCGGTCCCCGCCCCCGCGAGCGCGACAAGCACTACGGGCGTGGTAATGCCGTCGTTGAGCCCGCTCTCGACGTTGAGCAGGCGGCGGATCCTGGCCGGCACCTGCCGGTCGAGCATCACGCCAGCGCCCAGAGCGGCGTCAGTCGGGGCCAGCGCGGCTCCCATCAGCAGCGCCAGCCAGATGCCGCGGGTCCCGAAAAGCGCGAACGCAGCCAGCATGCCCAGGCCGATGGTCAGCGGCAGGCCGATTCCGAGCAGCCGCAGGTACAGGCTCAGGTCCGAGTGCAGCCCGGCCAGCCGCACCCGGGATGCGTCGCCGAACAGCACCAGGACGAGGGTGGCTTCGGCCAGGCCCTTGATCAGGCCACGGCTGGGCGTGATCGACAGGACCACGAGCGGTCCGTGCGTCAGCACCAGGCCCGCCAGCAGGAATATGATCGGCGCCGTCACGTCGAATCGTTCCAGCCGGGCCGACATCGCGCCCCAGCCGAACACAAGTGCTGCCACGATCGCGATGTCGGCGATAGTCATCAGCACACCTGGCACGGTCCCGCCGGGGACCGCGCCGCCTTGCAGCCCCTTCTCGCGACAGCGACCTGGCCAAGCGGACCCACACAGTTGCTCATGGAAGCCGGGCCCTGGCATCACCCTGGCCAGGTGAGGGACGGCTGGCGGCTGCCACCTATAACCGGATGGTAATGACAGCATGACACTCGGTCCTGATCATGGGACGTTCGGCACTGCCCCCCCGGACGCCGCCGCGTGCAGCGTCAGCAGGGGATCGGGGCAGGTCCTGCACGCTCCGCAGCGAGATCTATCGTCTCGTCGGGCGCCTGTCCCACGCGCACAGCGTAATGCTCCAGCCGGGGTCAGCTGAAGCCAGGACTTTACTGGGCGGCAGGCTGCGCGGCGGTCAGCGGCAGCCGCACCAGGAACCGGGTATCGCCAGGCACCGACTTGACCCGGAGATCCCCGTGGTGCTTGTTGACGATGATGCGCCAGGATATGTCAAGCCCGAGTCCGGTGCCCTCGCCGACCGGCTTGGTGGTAAAGAACGGCTCGAAGATCCGGTTCCGGATTTCTGCTGGCACGCCTGGACCGGTGTCACCGAACTCCACCAGCAGGAAATCATTATCCAGGGCGGTCCGCACGGTCAGCGTGCCGGTCCCGGCCATCGCGCCCGCCGCGTTATCGATCAGGTTGGTCCAGACCTGGTTCAGCTCGGCAGGGTAGCCGGGGATCGGGGGCAGCCCGTGGTCATAGTCCTTGACCACGGTAATGCCCGGCCCGAGCTTGCCGCCCAGCATCAGCAGCGTGCTGTCGAGCAGTTCGTGCACGTCGACGACCTGATACGGCGCCCGGTCCAGCTGTGAGTACTGCTTGGCGGCCGTGACGAGCCCGGAGATCCGGGTGATCGCGTCCTCGATCTCGCCCATCAGCAGCTCGGTCTCGACGCTGTACCTGAGCCAGCGCACTGCGCCCTCGAACGTCTGCTCGTCGACCGCCGCGGCCGCCTGCTCCAGCCAGGCAGTATCCAGCCCGGCCTGGACGAAGGTGGGCGCAAGATCCCAGCCGTCCGCGATGCCGCGGCTTTCCAGCCAGTCGGCGATGGAATCCTCGGCGTCGGACGCCTCGATCGGGTCGAGCGCAGCCGCCTTGGGGACTCTGTCCACCGCTTCTTCCTGCAGCCGGATCAGCGTCTCCAGGGCCACCCGGTCATAGGCCCCCGACGCGATGGTGCCCAGCTTGTGCCGCATGCCCGCGACCCGCTCGCGCAGTGCCGCCGTCGCCCGCACGGCGGCGGCGGCTGGGTTGTTGAGCTCATGGGTCAGGCCGGCCGACAGTGAGCCGAGCGCGAGCAGCCGCTCGCGCTGGCCGACGGCCTGCTGGGTGTTCCTGATGCCGAAGAACAGCCCCTCCAGCAGGTGCACGGGCATCGGGAACCACTCCCGCATCAGCTGCGCGAAGGCCGCCGCGGTGAGCACAAAGAACCTGGATGGCTCGGTCACCCGCATCGAGCTGTTGTAGAGCTGCGGCACCCGTTCGAGGTAGGCGTTGAAGGCGCCCGCGTAGGTGCCCGGATTAGAGGTTCTGTTCACCTCGATGTCGTCAGACCCGACCCGGCGCGTCAGCACCGTGGTCCCGTCCAGCAGTACGTAGAAATTGGCCGCCGGATCGCCTTCGGAGTACACCAGGCCAGGCTCCGCGTGCTCGACGTGCCCTTCGCGGCACAGCCAGGCCAGCTGCTCATCGGTGAGCTTCTCGAACAGGAACAGCGTGCGCAGCTCATCGGCGCTGCACGGCAGCCGGGCCGGGGAGCCGGCCCCGGTGCCTTCCGCCGGACCGGTCATAGCTTCTCCAGGTACCTGTGCACGAGCATGACGGCCATGGCGCCCTCGCCGACGGCCGAGGCGACCCGCTTGGCCGACTCGGCGCGTGCGTCGCCAGCGACGAACACCCCGGGCACGCTGGTCTCCAGGTGGTAGGGAGCCCGGTCCAGCGGCCAGCCTGCCGGCTTGCCGCCGTCCGGAGCCAGGTCGGGGCCTGCAAGCACGAAGCCGCGGTCGTCCCGGGCGACCACGCCGTCGAGCCAGCCGGTCAGGGGCGCGGCGCCGATGAACAGAAACAGCCATTGCGCGTCGACGGTTTCGGTAGCGCCGGAGGAGTTGTCGCGGAGCGTGAGCCGTTCCAGATGGTCACTCCCGTGCGCCGCGGTGACCTCGGTGCAGCCGCGGACCGAGATGTTGGGGACGTTATCGATCTGCTGGATGAGGTAGTACGACATCGACGTGTGCAGCGATGCGCCGCGGACCAGGATCGTCACCGACCGCGCGACCCTGGCCAGGTAGACCGCCGCCTGCCCGGCCGAGTTGGCGCCGCCCACGATGTACACGTCCTGATCCGTGCAGCCGACCGCCCCGGTGAGCGCGGACCCGTAGAAGATGCCGCGCCCGGTCAGCTCGGCGAGGCCGGGAGCTGCCAGCTGCCGGTAAGTGACCCCGGTGGCCAGGATCACCGTGTGCGCGCTGATCGCCGCGCCGTCCGCGAACCGGACGCTGCGGCCCGACCCGTTAACCTCCAGGCCGACGACGTCGCGGGTGGTGAGCACCTCGGCCCCGAACTTGTGGGCCTGGCGCCGGGCCCGGTCGGTCAGCTGTGCGCCCGACACGCCGTCAGGAAAGCCCAGGTAGTTCTCGATCCGTGAGCTCTGGCCTGCCTGGCCGCCGGTCGCGGTGCGCTCGACGAGCACGGTGCGAAGCCCCTCGGACGCGCCGTACACGGCGGCGCCGAGGCCTGCCGGGCCGCCGCCGATCACGATCAGGTCGTAGAAGTCGGTGGACGGAGTAGTGCTGAGCCCGGCATTGGCGGCCAGCTCCGCGTCGGTCGGCGCAACCAGCACCTCGCCGTCGGCCGTGATCACGACCGGCAGCGTCAGCCCGTCGGCGGCGGCCGCCGTGAGCAGCCGCTCTCCTTCCGGCTCATCCGAGGCGTACCAGCGGTAGGGCACCTGGTTGCGGGCGAGGAATTCGCGAACCTCGTTGGAGCGGGCTGACCACCGGTGCCCGATCACCTTGATCTGGCTGACCGGCCGGTTGTCCGTGGTCAGCCAGGCATCGAGCAGCGCGTCGACCACCGGGTAGAGCTTCTCCTCCGGCGGATCCCACGGCTTGAGCAGATAGTGATCGAGATCAACGATGTTGATCGCGTCGATGGCCGCGTTGGTGTCCGCATAGGCGGTCAGCAGCACCCGCCGCGCTGCCGGGTACACGTCCATCGCCAGCTCGAGGAACTCGATGCCGTTCATCTGCGGCATCCGGTAGTCGGCCAGGATCACCGCGACCAGCTCGCCGCGCAGCTTCATCTGCCGCAGCGCGTCCAGGCCCGTATCGCCAGATTCGGCGCGCACGATCCGATAGCGCTCGCCGTAGCGGCGCCGCAGGTCGCGGGCGACCGCGCGGGACACGCCTGGGTCGTCGTCGACGGTCAGCATTGCCGGGCGCGCCGCGCCTTCTGGGCCTGTCACCGGCGCGAGGATGGAACGTCGATGTCGGGTTCGGGACCGAGCACTCGCATCACCCCATTTTAAGCGCGGTTGCGCTTCGATGCATGACCGGCGCCTACGGTGGCAGCACGACGTGATACGACGAAGCATCGGGGCTGGAGGGGATCATGACGGCCGCAACCGGTCAGGTCATCAGCGCGGACCGGGCACTCCATGGCTCCTAGGCGGCGCGGCGGGGTCCTCTTCGACGTGGACGGCACCCTCCTTGACACCAGCTACCTGCACGTTGCCGCCTGGTGGGAGGCGTTCCGTGAGCGCGGCCACGACGTCCGCTGCGCGGACATCCACCGGGCTATCGGGCTGGAGTCCGGCGAGCTGATCCAGCGGGTAATCGGCAAGCCAGATCCGTCAGTGAGCGACGCGCATAGCCGGCACTACGCGCCGTACCTGGGCCGGATGCGCCGGCTGCCCGGCGCCAGGGAGCTGCTCGTGGCGACCGCGCGGCTCGGCCTCAACGTGGTCCTTGCCACCAGCGCGAAAGCGGACGACCTTGACCTCATGCTCGGCGCTCTCGGGGCCGGCAGCTCGATCCGCACCGTCGTCAGCTCGGCCGATGTCGAGCAGGCCAAGCCTGGTCCAGACATCATCGAGCAGGCGCTGAGCGAGTCAGGCACCGCCCGGACGGATGCCGTCATGGTCGGGGACTCAGTCTGGGACGTGATCGCGGCCAGGCGGGCGCGGCTGCCGTGTATCGGCGTGCTGTCGGGCGGGATCGCCGCGGAGCAGCTCCGTGAGGCCGGCGCTGCCGAGATCTACCCGGATGCTGCCGCGCTGCTTGAGGACCTGGAGGCCAGCGGGATCGGCCGCCTTGCGGCCCACTGAGGCGGCCGGATTGCCGGGCACCGGCCACGGCGCGGCGTCAGGAGTCGAGGAAGTAGTCGTTAATGTATTTCTCGCCCTCATCGCAGAAGAACGTCACGACGTGCCCGAGGTCTGGGTGGCGCGCCCGGAGTTCGCGGGCGGCAACGAGATTCGCGCCGGAACTCGGCCCCACGAACAGCCCGCACTCACGGGCCAGGCGGCGCATCTCGCTGATCGCCGCGTCGCTGTCCACGGCCACTATCTCATCGATCATATGACGGTGCCTGGCGTAGATGCCGGGCACGAAGCCGTCGGCGATGCCCTCGATGAGGTGCTGGCCGACCTCGCCGCACATCAGCGTGCACGACTCGTTGGGCTCGATGGCGACGACGCGGCACGATGGGTTGCGCGCGCGGAAGCACTGGCCGACGCCGACGATGGTCCCTCCGGTGCCGACACCGTTGACCACGGCGTCCGGGACCACGCCCGGCGGCAGCTGGGCGAGCGTCTCCGGGCCAAGCCAGGTGCGGTTCTCCTCGACGTTCCACTCTGAATCGAATTGCCGCGGCGCGAAGTGCCCGGGCTCTCCGCCGATTTCCCTGGCCTTGGCCAGCGCGTCATTGACGTGAAAGTCACCGAGTTTCATTACCTGCGCGCCGAACGCCCGCGAGATCGCCACCCGCTCGCCGGTCATCCCGTTCGGCATGACGACGAGCATCTGGTAGCCCTTAACAGCGGCGACCATGCTCATCGCGTTCCCGGTATTGCCGCTGCTCGCCTCGACGATGGTGTCCCCGGGCCGCAGCAGCCCCTCCCGCTCCGCCCGCTCGATCATGTACTTGGCGATGCGTGCCTTGATGGATCCGGACGGGTTGAGGTGCTCGAGCTTGACCCATATCCCGTCGACCATGACCAGGGGCGTATTACCGATCGCGTCGAGGATCGTGCTGCCGCCGCTCCTGGGCGGCTCAGCCGCCGGCGCCGCGCCCCCAGACGGGCCGGCCGCAGGTCCCCGCGCCTCGTGGACCGCAGCACGCGCCCCATCTGTCGCATTCATAGCTGCACCATATGCGGGCACGGCCGATCCGTCTGCTTACGAGTCCGCGAAGCGAGCGTTCCCGCCGGCACTGACACTTCGGCTGTCCTCACCGCATGCGCCGTCCGATGCGCCATCGCGGCCTGCGTCGATGCGCCAGGACAGCTAATGCCCGGAGAGTAGACCGCGGCGAACCGGCGCGGCAAGGGCATTTGCCGCCCGCTCAGGTCGGCTTGCCAGGCACGGCCGGCTGGTCGTGCCGACCGGTGAGCAGGTCCTGGACACGGACCTTCGCGCGGATCACCGGCAGGCGCAGTCGCTGCTCGCGGCTGCCGGCCCTGGCGAGCTTCCCCGGCCGGTCCCGGTAGCGCCAGCGGGCCCACGGGGAGCCTGGCCGGGCGAGCCTGATCGCGCCTGCGATGAAGAGCGGTGGCACGAACAGGCCGAACAGCCCGGTCCAGACCTTGCCCTTCAGCAATGTGATCGTGGCGAGCACGAAGAGCACCGCCACGGCCGCGATGAACGTCAGGACCGCGCCGAGGCTTCCAGGCAGCCATTCGTAGTCGGCGACGCTTTTCACGCCGGCCGGGCTGACGCCGACCGGGCTGATCCCGATCAGCAGCAGCGCCGTCACTCCCGCGGCGGCGAAGACGGCGTCGATCGACAGCCGTCCCTCATTGCTCCAGTACACATCGCGCAGGTGTAGCAGGAGCGCGAACTCATCGAGCACCAGCGCGGTGCCGAGGCCGAACAAGGCCGCGGGTCCCGATCGCCAGCCGAGCGAGTACAGCGGCGCTGCCAGCTGGGCTACGCCGCCGATAGCCATGAACACCACGCCGAAGACCATGTGATGGATGTGCACCGCGCCGGCGACGACATTGCCCGGCCACCACCGGACCTGCGCCCGGATCAGCCGTACCGACAGCCGGATGAATCCGAAGCCGGCCACGAACGCCACGAAGAAGCAGAACAGCGGCAGCCGGCCGGTCTGCACGATCTGCGCTTCGAACCAACCGGACATCCCACCCCCTACCCCGGTGTCCACCGGGCCCAGGTAACGGCGGCAGGCACCCCGTCAAGTCTCCCGTACCCGGGGAACTGCCCGCCAGCACTGCGGTGGGCGAGAATGCTCCTGATCGAGGCCGTCCGGATCTGCGGCAACTGACCGGGAGGAGCGCGGCGGAAGAAACAGCTCCGGGCCTGAGTTGAGCTGCTAAGTGACTGACGTGCCGCTTTCCGTTCTTGACCTATCGCCGGTAGCCGCGGGAACCACTGCCGGGCAGGCCCTCCGCCAGACGACCGAGCTGGCCAGGCGCACCGAGGAGCTTGGCTACCAGCGGTTCTGGGTGGCCGAGCACCACAACATGCCGGCGATCGCCAGCTCAGCGCCTGCCGTGCTGATCGCGCATCTAGCGGCGGCCACGTCCAGGATCCGGGTCGGGTCCGGCGGGGTAATGCTGCCCAACCACGCCCCGCTGGTAGTCGCCGAGCAGTTCGGCACCCTGGAAGCGCTGCATCCGGGCCGGATCGATCTGGGCATCGGCCGGGCCCCTGGCACTGATCAGCTCACCGCCCTGGCGCTGCGCCGCACGATGGAAGGCTTGTCGGCCGAGGCATTCCCGCAGGAGCTCGACGCTCTGATCCGGCTGTTCACCGGCGAGGACCCGCGGGCGCGGATCACCGCAACGCCCGGCCGGGGGGACATGCCTGCGATATGGCTGCTCGGCTCCAGCGGATTCAGCGCGCAGCTGGCCGGGCTGCTCGGACTGCCGTTCTCCTTCGCCCACCATTTCAGCGCCGCCAATACGGTGCCCGCGCTGGCCTTGTACCGGCAGCAGTTCCGGCCGTCTCGGTGGCTTCAGCGGCCTCAGGCAATGGTGGCGGTGAACGCGATCTGCGCCGACACCGATGAGCGGGCCCGCTGGCTGTCCGGCCCGGCTGCCCTGTCATTCCTGCAGCTGCGCGCCGGGCGGCCGCAGCCGCTGGCAACCCCCGAGGAAGCAGCCGCCTACCCGTACTCGGACCGGGAGCTGGAGTTCGCCGCGGAGCGTTTTGCTGGCCAGGCGGTCGGCTCGGCGGAGACGGTCGGCCGGCAGCTGGCCGCGCTTCGGGAGCGATCCGGCGCTGATGAGCTGATGCTCACCGCGATGGTGTATGACATCGAGGACCGGATTCGTTCCTTCGAGCTGATCGCCGAGAAGGTAGCGCCCGGGCTGCGCGCACCCGGCTAGCGAGCTCGCCCCCGGCCGCCCGCATCGGCTGCCGGTGTATCGTGCAGCAATGTCGTCCGCCTCAGAGCGTGATTTCCCGCGCGGCAGTCCCGACGAGCGAGAGCTGTTCTTGCGCTGGCTCCGGTTCCTCCGGGGCGCGGTGATCCGCAAAGTCGATGGTCTCAGCGATGAGCAGGCCCGCTGGCGGCCGGGCAATGCCCTGATCCCGCTGCTCGGCATCGTCAACCACCTCACTCACGTCGAGTGGCGGTGGATCGACGGCGGGATGCTCGGGCAGGAAGTCAGCAGGAGTGAAACGGAGTTCAGCCCCGGACCGGAGCTGACGGTGAGCGCCGCGGTCGCCGCCTACCGGGAACGTGCGGCTGCCACTGATGCGGTCGTCATGTCGATGCCGCTCACCGCGCCGTGCGGCCGGGCCGCCGACGCCGACCTCCGCTGGGTGCTGTTGCACCTGATCAACGAGACGGCGCGGCACGCGGGACACGCCGACGCGACGCGCGAACTGCTAGACGGCTGCACCGGCGAGTGAGCGGTCGCGGAATGGCTGCCCGCTGTCCGTGCGGAGCGTGTGCGTCCCGGGCCTATCGCGGCCCCGGGCGCGTAGCGTGTCGGACGGGACGCTTGTCGCGTCCCCGGCGTGACAGGTTTCTTGCCATGCGGAGCGGCGCGGGAGTCGCGATCGTTCGGGCCGCACGCAGAGCCGAAGGGCCCGGCTTCCCGGGACCTCGGCCTGCTGCGGTCGCCAGCAGCGGCGGCGCACCGTAAGGGGAGTACCTGATCGCGCCGGAAGCGCCGCCGGTGACCACGCAGGCTGGCGGCCAGCTGAACCGGAGAGGGACATGCCAGGTCAACCGATCGACCATGCGGGGCTCGAGCCGCTGCCCTTTGACACCTGCCTGGAGCTGCTTGCCTCGGCACCGCTGGGGCGAGTCGGCTTCCACGCGGACGGTGAGCTGGTGATCCTGCCGGTGAACCATGTCATGGACGGACAGGACGTGGCCTTCCGCACGGCCCGGGGGTCGAAGCTCGCCGCAGCGGGCGAGCAGGGCGTAGTCGCGTTCGAGGCCGACTTCTATGATCAGCAGAGCCGGTCGGGGTGGAGTGTGCTGGTGACCGGCGTCGCGACGGTAGTGTACGAGGCGCCCGAAACCGAGCGGCTCAGCCGCCTCGGGCTGGACCGGTGGGCCGCCAACGTGGAACATCCGTTCTGGGTCCGGATCCGGGCCACCTCAGTGACGGGACGGCGGACGCCAGGGATCAGCGCCGCGGGCTAGACGGTAGCGGCGGCCCTGGCTGCCGGTGCCGCGAGCCGCCGCTGCTGGCGCCGCAGCCGTCTGGCGCCGCCGCTGACTATCCGACCAGGCAGCCGCTGCTGTGGCCGGTTTGCGGGAATGCCTTGGCCAGGGCGTCGGCGATCTTCTTGGCGCGGGCGGCGTAACCGGCCGAGGTGTAGTGAATTCCGTCCGCGATGAACCACTTGTTCTTCGCTACGGAGGCCCAGTCGAATATCCGCATGTTCGGGTACCTGGGGCAGGCGCGAAGGAGGGTGTTATCCCACTTCAGCATGTTCGCCTCGGCGTAGGGGCCGCTGACGAGCAGGGACTTCACGTTGACCCACATGACAGGCTCGCCGTGGGCCGCGGACATCATCCGCTCGATCCGGGTCATCAGCCCGATCTGTGAGCCGACGGCCACGTCAGCGGTGTCGTTGGTGCCCAGGGCGATCACCCAGCAGCCCCGGAATCCCGCCGCCGCCATCGCGCGGGCTGCGTCGTAACCGTTGACCTGCCCGGGCAGCACCTCGACTACCGACCGCGCGCCCGAGATGTCCGTGCGGACGGTCTGCACGCCGACGTCCTCATACCGTGCGGGGATCCGTTTGGCCGGGTTAGGCAGGTAGTCGGGCGAGACCAGGCCATCGGAGGTCGAGTCACCAAGGTGCGCGACGGCGCGGCAGGAGGTGCGCAGCGGCCCGGTGTTCGGCGCGGCCGCCAGGGACGACCGCGGCGATCCGGCAGTCGCCGGGCGTGCCCTGGCAGTCGAGACCGACTTGATGGCCGACTGCGAGGCGCTAGCGGCAAGAGAAGCCGGGCTGCCCGCGGCCGGGGTCGGGGCCGGGAAGGCGCCGGCGAGGCCGCCGCAGGCGACAATGAACACCCCGGATCCGGCCACCGCCGCGGCTATGCCACCCAGCTTGACGGGCCGGGCGCGCCAGCCTGCTGCGCGGACCCGCGCCGCCAGCCGCTCGATGGCGCCATGCCGCACGGGCTCCTCAACGAACTGCCAGGACAGAGCGGCCAGGGCCACGCTCGCCGTCACCTGGAGCGCGGCCCGCGGCAGATCCTCCGCGGCGTTCGCTGGCGACGTCAGCACGATGACCGGATAGTGCCAGAGGTATATGCCGTAGGAGCGGACGCCGATCCACCGCAGTGGCCGCCAGCCAAGCGCAGCGCCCACCACGGTGCCCGGGCAAGCCGCCGCGGCCACGACGGCGACAGTCGCCATCGACAGCAGAGCGAGTCCGCCCCGGTACGTGAACGGCGAGTACTGACCGACCCGCCAGATCATGACCGCGATCACGGCAAGGCCGGCGAGCCCGGCGCCGTCGAGCGGCAGGCGGGCCCAGATCGCCGGCCTCACCCGGTTCCGGCTTGGCCAGACCATCGCGAGGGCCGCGCCCGCGAGCAGGCCGAAGGCGCGGGTGTCCGTCCCTTCATAGACCCTCGTCGGATCCAGGCCCGGATGATAAAGCCGGAGCATGGCGAACGCCGACGCGCCGGCCAGCACGAGCGTAGGCAGCGCCAGCCACCTGAGCGTGCCGACCCGGCGGGTCCGCAGGAAGCACACGCCCAGCAGGAGCAGCCAGGGCCAGACGATGTAGAACTGCTCCTCCACGGCCAGCGACCACAGGTGATCGAGCGGGCCGGGCGGCGCGAACCTCGCGAAGTAGGACTGGTTCGCCGCGATGAGGTACCAGTTGCTTGAGTACGTGGCGGCGGCGGCCACCGCGCCGCGCAGGCCGGCCAGCCGGACCCGGTCAGCGATCGTCACCCACGCGGTCACGACGGCCAGCATCACGAACAGCGCGGGCAGTAGCCGGCGTGCCCGTCTGAGCCAGAAGTCGCCTAGGCGCAGGCTTCCATGAGCTGACCATTGCCCGAGCAGCAGGTCGGTGATGAGGTAGCCGCTGAGGGTGAAGAACACCCCGACTCCGAGCATCCCTCCGGGTGCCCACCCGAGCTGCTCGTGATACGCGATGACAGCGAGCACCGCGAGCGCGCGCAGCCCGTCAAGCCCCGGCATATAACGCTGACCGGTGCGTACCGGTTCCGGCATGGTAGTTCCCCCTTGCCGCGGGCCGGTCCGCCGGACTCCTTGCTGTCCGGCGCGTCTCGGGCCGCGCGGCAAGGGGGTCACTACCCAGAGTTACCTAATGATTACGTATTGTAGTTGGCAAGATACGGAACCGGGCGGCACGGCGGCCGATATGGTCAGCCTGTTGCGGTTAGCGCACGACGCAGCTGTTGCTGTGGCCGCCGCGGGGGAACGCCCTTGCCAGCCCGTCCGCGATCGCCTGGGCCCGATCTGCGAAGCCGGCCGAGGTGTAGTGAATCCCATCCGAGCTGAACCAGCCGGGATTCGCCACCGAAGCCCAGTCGAGCACCCGCATGTTCGGATACCTCGCGCAGGCATGGAGCAGCGTGTTGTTCCAGGCCTCCATGTTGGCCTCCGACCAGGGACCACTGGAGAGCATGGTCCGCGCGTTGACCCACAGGACCGGCTCGCCGTGCGCCGCGGACATCATCTGCTCGACCCTGCCCATCAGCCCGACGGAGGAGCCGACGGATACGTTGGCGGTGTCATTGGTGCCCAGGGCGAATACCCAGCACCCCCGGTATCCCTCGCTCCACCAGGCGCTGGCTACGCCGTAACCGTTGACCTGGCCGGGCATTTCCTCGACGATGGAGCGCCCGCCTGAGGCGTCCACGCGCAGGTGCCTGACGCCGACGTCCGCGTACCTGGCAGCCAGCCGCTGGGCCGGGTCGGGCAGGTAGTCCGGCGAGACCATGCCCACCGAGGTCGAGTCGCCGATATGCGCTACCGAGCGGCAGGAAGTGGCGAGCGCCGCCGTGCGGGCCTGCGACCGGGCCCGGGCGCGGGCAGGAGCTGCGGCCTTCGGCGGGCCGCTCGCGGCCTTACGGCCAGCCGCCCTTGCGCGGCTGGAGGCGGGTCCGTTGCTGGCATGGCCGGCCGGGGTAGCGGCGGATGGGTGGCCAGCCGGACGGGCGGTTTTAGCGCCAGCCGTCTGGGTGCCAGTCCCCGGACCCGCGAAGACGCCAGCCATGGCTACGCCGACCAGCATCAGCACCAGTGCGGTGGCGCCGCCGGCGACCGCAATCACGCGGCGGGGCCCGGTCAGGCTCCTGGGCCAGCTGAAGGAGCGGAGGCGTGCGTGGCGGTGGTCGAGGCCAGGACGACGCATTATCGCTTTCCCATTCGACATGAGAAGACGCGTGGCAGCGCACAGAGTTAACAGCTCGGGCGATCAACTCGATGACCAGGCCTTGGGGCGGAACCCGGGGGGCAGGTCGAGTGCGGCCGCGCCTCACTCGGGGGGCTTGTCATGCCGAGCGCGCCGGGCAAGATCGTATGTCCGGCACTTTTGCAACGTTTATCCGGTTGAGGTTTCTCCGTTCCGCTACTGGCGGTGAGATGATGACCGTCATACGCAGCCGACGGGTGCGGTCCGACCGGGCTGGCCAGGTGCCGGGCAACCCGTGACGGCGGCTGCGCTCGGTAGCCGCCGCACTACGAAGAACGCGATTCCGGGTCACGCTGATTCCATCGGCGCCGAATTACTGCTGGTCTTCGGCCAGATCAGCACCGCCGTCGGGCTTGTTCCGGGCCTCCGGCGCTTGTTCCGGGCCTCCGGTGCATCCGGCGCTCGTCCCGGGGCCGCGGCCGTCCAGGGGGGCCGCGGCGCCTGTCCCGGGTGTCAGCGACGTCCGCTTACCGCCCCGCGGCACGCTTGCGCCTCCGTCGTGGGCGCCACCGTCCCGTGACCCCGCGATCGTGACGACTTTCCGGCACATAGCACCGGAAAGTCGTCACGATCACTGGAAAGCAGATGTCCCTGCGCGCCGTGCCTCCGGGCGGGCAGCGCGCGGCGACGAGTCAGGTGCCCACTGCCACCCGTTGCGTGGCGCCGCGGACGCGATAGTAGGCGGTGGGGTGCCAGTAGCCGTTGAACTGCAGCCAGCCGATCCGGCTGCCGGTGTCGTGCGCTCCGAACGTGATGTCGCCGCGAACGAAGAACTCCACGTGCCCGGTGCCGTAGAAGGCCAGATCGCCGGGCCGCGCCTGGGCGTGGCTGATGCGGATCAGCCGGCCGCTGTTGAGCATGTCGTAGGTGGTCCGGCCCAGCCAGATGTGAGCGTGCCTGTAGGCGGCGGAGACAAGACCGGAGCAATCATAACAGGACGGCCCTGCGCCGCCCCAGCAATACCACTTGCCACGCTGTGCCGTGGCGTACTTGTATGCGATCCAGCTCCTGGAATAGCGGATGGTGCGGGTTGCGGCATGCGCGGGCGCGGTGCTGAAGGCAACGGCAAATGCCAGCGCTGTCAGGGCCACGGACATCATAATCACGAACTTCCGGTGGAACATCTGTTCTCCTTTGTTGCGTGGGAATGATCTCGGTGGTCCAGGGGCTTTCGCCGTCCCTTCCGTGCTCGCGGGGCCCGGCCCTCGGGCCCCTGTCCGGGGCCCGAGGGCCCGCGTTCGCTGCTGGCCGGCGCTTTGCCGCGCCCGGCCTGACTTCCGGGTGTTACTACCCGGCTGTCGGCATCTACCGTGCGGTGCCCAGACATGTCTTGTCCGGGTTTTGGTAAAAGAGCCAGGTCAGCGGCATCAGGGCGCGGCCTGGTGATGGCCTGCTAAGGCTCGCGCTGCGGATCAGCGGCCACTCGCGCCCAGCTAATCCGGCCGGGTTTTGCCCGGTTACCCGAGCTCAGCGAACGCATCCGCGATCGCGCTTACCGAAGCTCCCTGGGCGGCCAGCAGCCGCAGCAGCACCCGGGCCTGGTATGGATGCGCGAAACCGCCATTGATCAGCCCCAGCTTTTGCAGATCACGCTCGGAGCCGATCGCGCCGTAGGTCGCGCTGAGCACCGGGCCAGCTCCGGTGCGGGAGGTCAGGACCACCGGCATGGTGGCGGCAAGCTTCCCGAGCACTGGCGAGAGCGCAGCGGGCACGTGACCGGCACCGAATCCGGCGACGACAAGCCCCTGATGGGTCTGCGCGACCTGATCGAGCAGCGCTCCATCGTCATCGAAGGTCGTCGTGTACAGGGCGATCCTGGTCGCGGCCAGCCGCTGCCGCGCTGGTATATCGACCGGCGTCCGGCGACCGATATTCGCGAGGAATCGCGGGATCCGCTCGACGACGTGGCCGATCGCGCCCACGTCGGGCGAGGTGAACGCCGCGGTGCTGGTGCTATGCGCCTTTCGTACCAGCCGTGCAGCGTGGATGTCGTCGCTGAACACCACGAGCGCGCCGCGGCCGCGAGCCGCAGCCGACGCGGCCACAAGGAGGGCCGCGGTCAGGTTCGCCGGGCCGTCCGGACCGGGCAGCGTCGGATTGCGCATCGCACCGGTGAGCACGAACGGCGTGTCGTGCTGCCATACCGAGTCGACAAGGAAGGCGGTCTCCTCGAGCGTGTCCGTGCCCTGCGTCAGCACAATGCCGCGGGCGCCGTTCGCGGCCGCGTCACTCGCCGCGTCAACCACATCGAGGATGTCAGCGAATGACAGGTTAGCGCTCGGTTTGGCACTCGCGTCGCGGATGTCGATGGCGACGCCGGCCAGCGCGCCGACGCTGTCCGCCAGGTCACGCCCAGTTAGCCGGGCGACTACGCCGCCACCAGCATGTCCGGCCATCGAGATCGTGCCGCCGAGTGCGAACAGCGTGACAGGCGTGACGGGCTCGACCGGCGTAACGGTCTCCTTCGACGGACGGCCGCTGCGGGCCGCGCCCGACGGGCCAGCGGGCGGCTGCGTCACGGTTATCAGCCTGCCAGGCACGACGACCATCAGGACATCCGGGCCAGGGGATCGTAAGCAGCGGGGGACTGGGTGAGCTTTAGCGCTCACGAGTGTGCCGGAATGACGGCGCTGAACTTGACGGAATGGGCGGCATCTCAAGACGTCTCGTACGCGGCTGCACGCCGCTGGTGTAAGGCGGGGAAGCTGCCGGCTGCGGCGTACCAGGCAGGCCGGCTGATCGTCATCGGTGAACCCGGGCCAGCCAGGCAGGCCGGGACGACAGTCGGGTACGCAGGCCAGACTCAAGCTCGCCCGGATGCACGGCCGGGCCGCCAACGTCCGCACGGATGCCAAGGAACCGTGATCACGAGGCGACGGAAACAAAAGCCAGCAGCCGGGACGGAGTGGCAGATCACCGCTTGCGTGCCCAGTGCGGTACCTTCCCAGGGTTCCTGGGGAATGCCTGGCCGCCGGCTCCGGATGTCCGCTTAGCCCGGCCGGGCGCCCGATCCTCGAGGAGGGTAACCGGTGCGGAGCAGGCAGTACGGCCCGGACGTTCTCGCGGCGGGACGCCGTCGCCCTGGGCGGACTCAGCTTCCGCGGGTTGCGGCAGACCGCGGGCTGGTCGTCGAAGACGCCGCGGGTGAGTTCTGCGGCGCCGTAGTCTTCTGCGAGAAGGACGCCGTCACCCTTGAGGACGCCCGCGGCAGGCAGCGGGTGTTCCCGCTCAGTACGGGCGCTTTCCTGCTCGAGGGCCAGCCGGTCCTGCTGGTCAGGCCGGGCCGGGCTGCCGCGCCGGATGCGCATGCCGGCACCGCCAGAGCCACCGGCCGCACCGCCTCAGGATCGGTCGCCGCTCCGCAGAGCCGGGCCAAGGTCGCCCGGGCCAGCCGGATCTACGTCGAGGGGCGCCACGACGCTGAACTCGTGGAGAAGATCTGGGGCGACGACCTTCGCGATGTCGGCGTGGTCGTCGAGTACCTCGGCGGAATCGATGACTTGCCCGCGATAGTCACCGGGTTCGGGCCCCGGCCCGGGCGCAGGCTGGGCGTCCTTGTCGATCACCTTGTCACTGGGTCGAAGGAGAGCCGGATCGCCGCGCAGGTTAGATCACCGCACGTCCTGATCGTCGGGCACCCCTTCATCGACGTCTGGGCGGCGGTCAAGCCGGCCGCGGTGGGAATCGGCGGCTGGCCGCACGTTCCGCCCGGCACACCATGGAAGGAAGGCGTGCTGCAGGCCATCGGGTGGCGGGCCGACACGGCCGCGGCCTGGCAGCGCATCCTGCGGTCCGTGACCTGCTTCGCGGACCTGGATCCCGAGTTCCTCGGCCGGGTAGAGGAACTCATCGACTTCGTCACAGCACCCGCCAACGCCTAGGGCGGCGACCTGCGGCGGCCGGGTCCTGCGGGTCAACGACTGGATCATCGGCCGGCGCGCCGACGTGACCTCAGTGACCGGCCGGTATCAACTCGGCGCGCGGGCCCACGCCGGTTCCGACTTTCCCAGCACAAAGGTCGTAGCTGCGCCCAGCGTAATCACTATGAGGGCGATCACGAGCGGGTAATAGATCTGCGAATGAATCACAAGGGCTGCGCCGAGGAGAGCGCCGACCAGCATTGTGGCTATTGCGACAAGCCGCCGTCCCGCCTTCGATCCAGTTCCACCTACCAGGGCGCTGTCCGCGGCGATCCCGGTGATGGTCAGGGTGAGAACGGTGGTGGTGAGGTCAGGCACGGCGATTTTACGGGCGGCGGCGTTCTGGATTCCCATGGAGGCGCCAAGAACGACAATGAGGGCGTAGCGGTATCCGCTGGTCACGGGGCTGCCGCTGAGGACGGCAAAGATGACCGAGGCCGCGAGGAATATGGCCTGGATGGCAGCAGCGGAACTGTGGAGCCGACCTCGATGCTCGTGGTACCGCGCGCCGAGCTTGCCGCCGGCCAGGGCACCGAGAGCGAATGCCGCAAGGGCTACTACAGAGGCGGCAATCGAAAACCCGGGCGCGCCGGCCAGGGCGAATCCCAAGAACACGACATTGCCAGTCATGTTCGCGACAAAAACATGTCCCAGAATTAGATAACTGAACGCGTCGACCAGTCCGGTAACTAAAGTCATGCTGATCAGGATTGGCGGCAGCGGGCCATGCCTGCCGTTGCTATCCGAGACGATCGTGTCACGAATCTCGGTTATAAAGGTATTCATGTGATAGCTCCCGGCGAGCGCATCGTTTTTTAACCCCTGACATCCGGCTAGTCTTCGAGCAGGAAATCGGTGCTGGCGGCTCTAGCTGGAGCCCGCCGCCGGTGGAGCCAGCTGAGCCGCCGGCTCTGACCGACTCCCTTTGCGGGGCTGGGCGTTACCGGGCTCGGGCAGCTTGACGAGGTGATCCCGTCCGGCGAGGAGGTCCAGGACCTCTCCGACCGTGCGGCTCCGGGCGGTGGCTTCCGGCAGCGGCAGGTGCGCCTGGATCTGGTAGCGGTTGCGCCGGCCGTCCTTTTGCTTGACGACGTAACCGGCCTCGGTGAGGTCGGTCACGATGCCGTAGGCGCTGCGCTCGGTGATGCCCAGGTTCGCCGCGATATCGCGCAGGCGCATCCCCGGGTCGTGGGCTATGCATAGGAGCACCCGGGCGTGGTTGGTCAGGAAACTCCAGCTCGCCACGCTCAAGAAGTTACCACAGTGTCTCCAGAAATGAATTGCTAGTTACTGGGTGATCCGCTGCACCGCGAGGGTCTGCCCCGCCGACCTGAGCCGGTCGGCGAGCGCCGCGCCCATCGCTGTCGCTGGCGTGAGGACCCCGGCGCGGTCGGGGAGGCGGTCACGGTCCAGCGCGAGGCAGAGCGCGCTCTCGCCGAGCATCACCGATGTGGCGGCATAGCCCGGGTCGCCCCTGGCCTCGATCTTGCCGAGGTAGTGCGCGCCCGCCGAGGTAGCGGCGTGGATCTGGATCCGGAAGAAGCCCGTGCGGCGGGTCCGTGCGCTGGGGCCCTCGCCGAGCACAGGCAAGAGCCGCCCGACCAGCGCCCTGGATGGCCCGAAGCTGAGCCCTGCCGCCATAGCCCTGCTCGCGGCGGCGACCGCGGCGGCCTGCACGGCCGCCGCCGGGCCGGCGCCGAAGCCGGTGACCTCCCGATAGCGGAATCGCCGGCCATAGGCCCAGCCCTGCAGCGCGTTGCTGCGGCGCACTACGCGCGAGTTGAGGCCCGCCATGGGGAACGGCCCGACCCAGCTGCCCACCTCGGACTCGTAGCGGGCCCACTCCAGGTCCCGCTCGTCGCCAAGGTCGGGCTCGGCCACGCGGTCGGGGCTCAGCGCATACGGGTCCTCGATCACCTTGCGCCGCTCGGCGCTGGCCGCGGCCTCGTCCCACTGCCCCAGCCCTGATGCCAGCGTCCCCGCGCTGACACCGCCTTTCAGGGCCGTCACGACCAGCGTCGTGTCCGCGAGATCACCGGCGTCATCCGCGCGGGCTGCCTGGTGCAAGAGCAACACGCCCAGGTCAGAGGGGACGGAGTCGAACCCGCAGCAATGCACGATGCGCGCGCCCGTTTTCCCAGCTACCGCATGGCATCGGTCGATGCTTTCCCTAATGAAAAGCACTTCACCGGACAGGTCCGCGTAATCGGTGCCTGCGGCGGCGCAGGCCTCGGCCAGCATGAGCCCCTGACGGCGGTATGGCCCCACCGTGGTCGCCACCACGCGGGCCGCGTGCGCGAGAGCCGCGACCGATGCCGGATCAGCCGAATCGGCCGCCAGCAGCGGCCACGCCGACGCAGCACCGCCGAGCCCAGCCCGGATGGCAGCCAGCCGCTGCAAAGACCGACCCGCAAGCCCGATCCGAACATCGTGCGTCGCATGCCGGGCCAGGTAGCCAGCGACCAGCCGCCCCACGAAACCCGTCGCGCCGAACACCACCACATCGAGCCCGAGGTCTTCGCTCATCAGCTCATCCTAAGGACAAATGGCCCGGGTCCCGGGAATCTCCGCGAGTAGGCCGGCAGCCCGGCGCATGACAGCGACGTCCGCTGACCTTAGTGAACCGAGGCTGAAGTAAATGAGGGCGCCGCCCTCCTGGCGCCGTCCTGCTGAGCAGCAAGATCCGGCGGAATGCTGAAGCTTGCGTCAGCCTCCCGCATCCGGCCGGTGCCAAGACGGCCCGGCAGGCCTGGCACCGGCGTAATCGGCAGCCTCCGGGTGCCGGGACCGCTAGCGGACCGGCCGGCCCCAGCTGGTGTCGTCGCGTATCTGCCGTTTGACCAGCTTCCCTGCGGGGTTGCGGGGCAGCGGATCGGGCCGTACCACGACGTACTGCGGCACCTTGAAGCGGGCGATCCGCCCCCCCAGGTAGGCAAGGACCGCGTCGGGGTCGATCGTCGCGCCCGGGATGGGCACGAGCACCGCGCCGACTTTCTCTCCCATCACCTCGTCGGGCACGCCGACCACGGCCGCCTCGAACACCCCCGGCGCGCCGGCCAGGGCGTTCTCGACCTCAACGCAGTACACGTTCTCGCCGCCCCGGTTGATCATGTCCTTGACCCGGTCGACGATGTAAACGAGGCCTTCGGCGTCGATGCGGGCAAGGTCACCGGTATGCAGCCACCCGTCAACGAAGGCCCGGGCGGTGCCCTCGGGGTTGTTCCAGTAGCCCGCCACCACGTTAGGCCCGCGGACGAGCAACTCGCCGACGTCCTGCGCGCCGGGCGCATCCACTCTTACGTCGATCACTGGCAACGGGAAGCCCACCGCATCGGCGTGCGCGGCCGCGTACTCGTGCGGCATGTTGCACACGGCGCTGGCGGTCTCGGTCAGGCCGAAGCCGTTCGTCAACCGTGCGTTGGGGAACGCCTTCATGATCCGCCCCACCAGCTCCGGCGCGACCGGCGCGCCGCCATAGAGCAGGCCGCGCACGCTGGATACGTCGGTTTCGGCGAACTGCGGCTGGCTGATAGCCAGCCAGTAGATGGCCGGCACGGAGGTCAGCACGTCGATCCGCTCGGCCTCGATGGCCCGCAGGAACGCGCCGACCTCGAACTGCGGCATGATGACGCTGGTCCCCGCCAGGTACGCCCAGAGAAGAAGCTGGCTGTTGCAGCCGGTGACGTGGAACATCGGCACCGAGATCAGCGTGCGCGAAGGCTCGCCCTCGCGGCTCAGGCCCTGGCCTCTCCGGCAGCTCTCGCAGTTCGACAGGAAGTTCTCATGGGTGGTGACAGCGCCCTTGGGGAAGCCGGTCGTGCCGCTGGTGTAGAAGATCGCCGCCGCGTCGCGGTGCCCCGCGTCCTCGATCGCGAGCGGATCGCCATCGGGCAGCGGCTCGCCCGGCACGAAGACGTAACTGGCGCCGCTGTCCGACACCACGTACGCCACCTCGGGCTCGGCCAGCCGGGTGTTGACGGGCACGACGATACCGCCGGCGAGCACCGTGCCGAAGAAGGCCAGCGCCCAGTCGATGCCGTTGCCCAGCCGTATCGCGACGCGGTCGCCGCGCTGCACGCCGCCCGCGCGAAGCCCGCCCGCCACCCGCGCGGCACCGTCCCACAGCTCCTGGTAGGACAGCCGCCGGCCGCCGAGCTCGACCAAGGCCTCGCGGTCCGGGTGCTGGCTGGTGACGTCGCGCAGCATGTGCACCAGGCTGACCGGCAGCTCGTCGTAGCGCTTGATCCCATCCGCGCCCCTGGTCACCCCTGAGGTATCGTACGGCGAGCTCATGACGCACCTCCGCTGAAGTACCACACGGGACCAAGGCCGGCGCCACCGGCCGGCCTCCGTAACGTCTCACATGCTGTCACGCGAACGTGCTCCGCATTTGCAGCCTATGTCTTGCGGCACGCGATGGTTAGGCCCCGCGAGCGCCGGGATGCTGCAGCGAAGACGCGCCGGCGGCAGCCGTGCAGCGCCGCCCCGCGGCGCGGCGGCCCGCAGCCTGCTGGTTCGCAGCGCGGCGGCCGTCAGCGCGGCTAAGGCGCGCCGCAGTAGTGGGCGAGAATTTCGCCATCATGCGCCCGCAACGCCGGGACCGACGGAATCGCCGTGCGCCGGACACCGACGCCCCGCCGGGCACCTGACGTGATCATCGCCTCGGTTCTCGCTGCTGCCGAGGCCGCCGCCGTGCCCTGGCTGCCGCGGAATTAGCTTGGCGTCGCCTGGTTAAAGACTGGTGACGGAGCGAGGACGGAACGGAAGGGCATCCGATGGCTGTGAAGACCTGGTTCATCACCGGTACGTCGCGTGGCTTCGGCCGCGAATGGGCGATCGCGGCGCTCGACCGCGGCGACAAGGTCGCAGCGACGGCGCGGGACATCTCCAGCCTCGATGATCTCGTGGCCAAGTACGGTGACGCGATCCTGCCGATCCAGCTGGACGTTACTGACCGCGACGCCGACTTCGCTGCGCTGAAGCAGGCGCGTGAGCACTTCGGGCGACTCGACGTCATCGTGAACAACGCCGGATACGGACAGTTCGGAATGGTCGAGGAGATCAGCGAGCAGGAGATCCGGGCGCAGCTGGAAACGAACCTGCTCGGCGCGCTCTGGCTCACCCAGGCGGCGCTGCCCTACTTGCGCGAGCAGGGCAGCGGACACATCCTGCAGGTGTCCTCGATCGGCGGCATCTCGGCATTCCCGAACACCGGCGCCTACCACGCCTCGAAGTGGGCCCTGGAAGGGCTAAGCCAGAGCCTGGCCCAGGAAGTGGCCGGGTTCGGCATCAAGGTCACGCTGATCGAGCCGACCGGCTACGCAACGGACTGGGCCGGATCGTCCGCGAAGCGCGCGACGGAGCTGCCAGCCTACGAGCCGGTCCGGCAGCACGCCGCGCGGGCGCGCGCCAGGCGCTTCACGCCCGGAGATCCAGTCGCGACCCGTGACGCCGTGCTGCGGCTCGTGGACACCCCGAGCCCGCCACTGCGCCTGTTCCTCGGCGAGGCACCGCTTGGCATCGCTACCGCGGACTACGAGTCCCGGCTGGCTAGCTGGCGCGAATGGCAGCCAGTGGCCGCCGCTGCCCAGGGCGACGGGAGCTAAGGGCAGCTTGGCCACGCCGACGCGGCCCTGGCCGCAGGCAGGCCGAAACCGCTGAACAGCGCTTGCCGACACCGCTGGTCCCCGCCTCGCAGCAGAACGTGCAGCGCACTCTGCAAACCGGCGCGGTCAACTGGGTCAGCCGCGGCCCTGCTGATTAGATGGGACGCTGGTCCGGGCCCACGCGATGGTGCCCCCCGCCGCCCCGGCGCCTGCGGGGGCCAGGAACCATGAGCGATGCCTAAGAGCGCGGAGGCTTCCGTGAGTCCCTCGACACGGGCTGGTCAGCCCGCTGGACGTAGCTGCCGGTGGCAGATCATCGCCGTCGTCTCGTCAGCGCTCGTAGCCGGCGGCTGCTCGGCCGCGGGTTCCGCCCCCGCAGCGCCTGCGCCGCGTCATCCGGCGGCCGGATCTCGGACACCAGCGGTCACCAGCCACCCGCGGCGAGACCCACGCAGCGCTGATTTCACCGTCAGCGGCACGATTCCCGTGGCGCCCGGCCCGAGCCAGGACACGCACGCCCAAGACCCGGCCACAGCCTGCCAGCCAGGGAAATTCCGCCGCGACGAGGCCCTGGGGAAGGCCGCTGCCGCGGGCTTTGCCTTCGCGGGGGCGCCGGTCTCAGCAGCGCTTCTCGCCCATTTCCTCGCAGGTACGGGAACGGCGATGCATTTCGGCGCAGGGTCGCAGATCTCGCTGGAGGCACAGGCTAGCAGCGCCTTCCAGAGCCTCAACCGGCACATCCAGGCGGCCGTGCTCAGCCAGCTCAGTGCGGGCAGGTCGCAGCTGCGGCTGACGGGACCCGCGCTGCGGACGATCAGCTTTGCCCGGCCGGCCTCTTCGCATGACCTCTACCTCGGCTTCCGCGGCACCCAGGGCCTGGACGTCCGCGGCACGGGCACGATGACCGACCGCAGGTATACGGGAAGGCTGACCTATGTCATCCGCGACAGCTATGGTTTCCCGCCGCGGGACCTGCTGCTCGGTTTCGGCCCGGCGATGAGATACCTGCAGGTGAATTGCGGAAATCCGCCAACCCCTGGCGGAGCCCACTGGTTTCCCGATTCCATAGCGGTGACCGTGCCGCTCCGCAGCTAAATTCGCCGGCCAAGGCTTGCATCCCCGGCTGCGGTGCATGACCGGCGAGCTCAGCTGGTCAGCCCGAGGTGTTTCGCATACGCGGCGAGGCCCGCCTCGATCGGGTACGGCCCGCGGATCCGCTGGAGCCGGGGCGAGATCTCGGCGTAATCCAGGTAAGGGTGATCACCGCACTGGCAGCAGATGAGCTCAAACACGCTGGTGTACCCGCCCTCCATCCGGCCGTCCACGATGCGGGCCGGCTGGCGCCGAAGGCTCGCCGTGCAGCCGTGACCGGCCTGGCCAGCAAGCGGGAGCCGCATGAGGCCCTGATCGTCCATGCGCAGCCACGGATCACGGGGATCATGGCGGCCGCACGGTCCCGGGACGTGTTCGGAACGGTCAGCCGGGCGGGTATCGGTTGCGATGTGCAGGTCGGAGCCAGTCATTGGACCCCCAGTCGATCCTTCCTTGCTCGTGCGGTTCACTCGCCGCTATTGTTCCTCCAACGCGGCCGCGATGTCATACCCGAGCGCTGTTGCCAGGTCGGGAGCGGCGCAGACGACCCGCCCGAGACCGGCCACCGGCGCGATCGCCAGCAGCACGTCGGCGACCTCGTCCTCCGTCGCGCCCGCCGCCAACGCCCGGGCGACGCTCCATTCCAGGCAGACCGCCGGTGACCCGAGGGCCACCGACACCCCTACCTGCAGCAGCGCCGCGGTCTTGGGATCCAGGGCCGATGCCCCGGCCAGGCCAAGCCCGAGACCGGCCTGGTCTTCGACGAAGCCTTCGTCGATCATCGCCAGCCTGCGCAAAGTCTCCTGGAAATTCACCGTCTGGCCCACACGTCTCCGCTCGCCGCCGAGCACCATTCCACCTCGGGTCGGGGCGAGTTTCATCCCCCTGATGGGGTGAAAAGGGGATGGTCACCCTCCAGGAGCCCCAGCTCGCGGGACCGGGTGACCGCCTGGCTCCTGGTCGACGCGCCCAGCTTCCGGTACAGCGAGTACACCTGCGACTTGATGGTGTTACGGGAAAGGAACATCTCCTCGGCGATCTGCCGGAACGACAGGTGGGTGGTGAGCATCGGCAGCAGGCGGAGCTCGGCGCCGGTCAGCGCCGACGCTCCCAGGACGATGGAACCGTGTTCCCGCAACAGCCGGGCCCGTAGTGCCTCAGCCTCGTCGGCCAGGTTTCCCAGGCCCGGCCGGCGCCTGAGCAGCTCATCGACCTCCCGCATGAGCGTCCTGGCAGCCGCCAGGTCGGCGAGCGCGAGGTGGACGCGAATGAGCTCGATCCGGGCCTGAACGGCGAAGTAGGGCAGTGCGTAGGTCAGCAGAGGCCGCTGACGCTGAGCGCTGACGAGCTGCTGGCGTGCCGCCTGGACATCTCCCCGGTGCATGGCCGCGCGGGCTTGTACCGCGCTGACAAGGGGCGTGGCGTAACTTTCCTCAATCCCGGCCCGGCGCAAGGCGGCGCGTGCTTGTCCGGCAAGGGCCTCGGCCCGGCCCCATTCGCTGCGCGCCATCGCCACCAGCGATCGTTCGCACAGCGCCAGCGCGACATCCTCGTGCGCGCCGACTTTCTCCCCGACGCTCACCCCATCCTCCAGGGACGCATCGCCGCCATCGAGGTCAGCGGAAAGGATACGCGCGATCCCTCGCAGGAACGCGGGTGCCGGCGTCACGAAGCTCTGCGCTGCAAACCTCCGCACGGCCTCGTCCGCGTCAGCGCGCATCTGCTCGACCCCGCGCCGGCACAGGAAGGTCCGCAGCACGGCGGCCCACGCTTCGGTGGCAGGGTCATCGGGCCGCACCGGATCCTGGTACTGCCAGCGATCGACCGCGTCGGCCCACCGCTCGGCCTCGACCGGCCGCCCCGTCAACGCGCAGAAGAGTGAGGCCAGCACGGCGGCCATCGGGTGTCCCTCGATTCCGCCCCGATCCTCCAGCCACCGGAACCACCGCTGGATGGTGGTAACCCGGCCTTGCCGGTGGGTTGGCACCACGAGTTTCTCGATCAGGCCCGCGGCCGCGTCGACGTCCCCGGCCGCCATCGAGTACTCCAGCGCCTCCTCGGGCAGGTCGTTCCGCAAGCACCAGCCGACAGCGCGGCGCCGCAGGACAGGGAGCAGACCTGGCTCCTGGCGTTTCAGTTCCGCCAGGAGCATGTCGCGGAACAGGTGGTGGTAGCGGTACCACTCCCCCCGCCGGTCCAGCGGTACCAGCAGCAAGTTCGACCCGGCCAGATCCGCCAGAGTCACGGCGGATCCGCTCAGCTCGAGCACCGCCTCGCACAACGGCCCGGACATCCGCTCCAGCACTGCCGTCCGGGTCAGGAACGCCCGCTGCCGCCCGGAGATCCGCGACAAGAACTCCGCCTCCATGTACTCGCTCACCAGCCGGTCATCGCCGCCGAAGGAGATCGCCGCGCTCGCCAGGGGGCCGCCTTCATTGAGGCAGAGAGCTGCCAGGTACAGCCCGGCTGGCCACCCCTCGGTCCGCCGGTGCAGCTCCGCCACCTCATCCTCGTCCAGCGCCACGCCAGCGCTGCGCAAAAGCGACGACGCCTCCTCGCGGGTGAGCGACAGGTCACCGGGGCCGATCTCCAGGATCCTGCCCTCGGTGCGCAGCCGCGCGATACGTAGCGGCGGCTCGGCCCGGCCGGCCAGCGCCAGCCGCGAACCGGCCGGCACATGATCGGCCAGGACCGACAGCGCGGCCAGGCACTCCCGGTTGCGCAGCACATGCACGTCGTCCAAGACAAGCACGACCGGCGAGGTCATCGACGAAAACGCTGACCCCAGCCGCGGGACAACCGAGCCAGGCACCGAACTGCCCGGGGAGGCAAGCGCGTCGAACACCCGTTCATCGACCGGTTCGACCGCATTGAGCGCTGCCGCGATGTAGGCGAGCAGGACCTTCGGATCGTTGTCCGGCTCCTCCACCGATACCCACGCGAAGGACAGCCCGTTGCGCTCGGCCCACTGCGACAGCAGCGTCGTCTTCCCGTAACCCGGCGGCGCGACCACCGAGACAATCGGACGCGAATCGCCCCCGGCCAGCCGTTCGATCAGCGGCAGCCGACCGACAGTCCCGGGCCGCATCAGCGGACGACGGAACTTCGACGGGACAAGGTCGAACGCCGGCCCGCCCGGGCGCTGTGATCGGCCGGCCCGCTGACGCTTGTCACTCTCGCCCATGCCCGACAATGCCCCCAGAAGGTCTGCCGCTCCATGATCTTCCGAAGCCTTTGATCAGGTCAAGCGCGGCAACGGGCTAGCAAGGTCAATTTACGCCCGAACGCGGCCGGACTGGCACGAGGCGGGACAGCGGCTGGGCAGCCCGGCCAGCCACCGGCGCGGGCAGCCGCCACGCGGAAGGCCACGGCTACGGCCGGCTCTTGGCGTCGGGCGATGCGGTTCTAGCCGGAATCACCTGTATGCGCCGATCGGACGATCGATCCTGGGACCTGGCTCTTGGAGGCTGCGAAGTAGACAGCCACGATGGCGTCAATGGCGAAGGAGGCGGTGGGGCTGAGGAAGGCCACGGCGATGGCCAGGAGATAGACGAGGCCGCCAAGGAGCGCCCGGCGGGCCCCCGCTGGGAACGCGGCGCGGGCCGGCTCGGCGACCAGCTCGGGATGCGCTGAGAGATAACGCCATCCCCAGGCGAATGACAGGCCCATCATGAGCATCGTTGCTGCATAGAGGATTGCCGCCGCCCGCGCCTGCGGGACACTGTGGTCGGCGTAGTTAGCGGCAATGGCGGTTGGCCACGGGATGACGGAGATGAACAGCAGGAAGGCCAGCGTTCGCTCCAGAAACCGCCGGTTGATGCCCCGAACGGCGCTCATCATTCCGTGATGCTCGATCCAGAGGATGCCGATCGTCACGAACGACACGAGGTAGGCCACGTACGAGGGCCATTGGTGCAGGAGATCGCGTACGAGCTGAGCGGAGTGGTCTGGCTTCGGCAAGTCCAGGACCAGGAGGGTCAAGGCGATTGCGAAGACGCCGTCGATAAGGGCGTGCAGTCTCCCTGGACCCAAGCTCGTCACCCATTTCGTCAGTAGGCAAGAGTTGACAGCTCATCGCGGATGCGTGCGCCTGGGCCGATAAGGGCGCCTGGCGCGCCGCAGGGTCAGGGGCGTCAGGGGTCTGCCTTGCCGTTTGCACTCCATCAGCACCAGCGGGCGCCCAGGCCGGATCGTCTCCACCACCTCGGCCGGGTTGTCACCGCCGTTGTGCGATGTCCTACAGTACGACTCGACGACGCCACAGGGGGCAGCGATGAACCGGGAGCATCTCACCCTGTGCTCGAGTGCCGAGTGGGCCGAAGCCGTCCAGCGCTGTTGGTGGATTTCGGTGCGGTGTGGCGGAAGGGTGGACGTAAGCACCAGCCCCGGTGGCACCGGAGCCGGAGGCATTGACACAGGCCACTGACATCAAAGGGAGAGGAGCCGGCATCGTGGACAGCAAGCTTGAGGTGGTCGTCATCCCCGTCTTGGATGTCGACCGCGCGAAGGAGTTCTACGGGAGACTCGGGTGGAGGCTCGACGCCGACTTCCCCTTCGATAACGGCGTCCGGGTCGTCCAGTTCACGCCGCCCGGCTCGGGGTGCTCGATCCAATTCGGCGCGAACATCACGCCGGCCGCGCCCGGCTCGGCCCAGGGCCTGTACCTGATCGTCTCCGATATCCAGGCTGCGCGCGACGAGCTCGCCGCCCGCGGCGTCGAGGTCAGCGAGGTGTTCCACGCTGGGACGCCGGGCGCTCAGTTCCAGCCTGACGGCACGAGCGGCCGCGTGAGCGGCCCTGCGCCCGATCACGCCAGCTACGGCTCCTTCGGCACGTTCCGCGACCTTGACGGAAACGGCTGGCTGCTGCAAGAGGTCACGACGCGGCTGCCCGGCCGGATCGACGCCGCGGAGACGGCCTTCGCATCCACGACTGACCTGGCGAACGCGATGCGGCGCGCGTCGGCCGCGCACGGCGAACACGAGAAGCGCATCGGCGAGGCAGACGCGAACTGGCCCGACTGGTACGCCGAGTACATGGTGGCGGAGCAGGCCGGGACGGAGCTGCCGACATGAGCGACTATGACGTGATCGTTCTCGGCGGCGGGGCGCCCGGCGAGCACTGCGCTGCGGCGCTGGCTGCGCGCGGGCTGCGCGTCGCCGTTGTTGAGCGAGAGCTGGTCGGCGGCGAGTGCTCCTACTGGGCTTGTATTCCGTCGAAGTCGCTGCTGCGTCCGGGCGAGGCGGTACAGGGCGCGCGCGAGGCCGGCGCGAGCGCGCAGATCGACGTTCAGGCCGCGCTGGCCTGGCGGGATTTCATGGTGTCGGGCTATTCCGACGCCGGCCAGCAGCGCTGGCTGGCGGACCGGGGCATCGACCTGCTGCGCGGCACGGGCCGGCTGGCCGGTACCGGCGTGGTCGATGTCGAGGGCATCCGCCACACCGCGGACCACATCGTCGTGGCGACTGGCGCAGATCCGATCGTGCCTCCGATCCCGGGACTGCGCGAGCTCGAGGGCGTCTGGGGGACCCGTGAAGCGACGAGCATGAAGGCTGTCCCGCGCCGCCTGCTCGTGCTGGGTGGCGGGCCCGCGGGCGTCGAGCTGGCGCAGGTCGTGCGGCGTCTCGGCGGCGAGGCGGTGCTCATCGAGGGCGCCGACCGCGTGCTTCCCCGCGAGCCTGCGCCGCTGGGCGAGGCGCTCGGCGAGGCCCTGCGCCGGGACGGAATCGAGCTGATGCTCGGGATGCAAGCCACCGCCGCGCGGCGGCAGGGTGAAGAGTATGTCCTGCAGCTCGATGGCGGCACGGACGTGCGGGGCGACCGGCTGCTCGTGGCAACCGGCCGGCGCCCGCGCGTTGCGGGGATCGGCCTGGAGACCGTCGGTGTCGAGGCAGGCCCCCACGGGATCGGTGTTGACGAGCACATGCGCGCCGGCGAGCGCCTCTGGGCGATCGGCGACGTCACCGGCATCTGGCCGCTTACCCACGTCGGCGAATACGAGGGCGACGTGGTCGCGGCGAACATCGCCGGCGATGCGCGCCCGGCGAACTACGAAGCCGTTCCGCGAGTCACCTACACAGATCCGCAGGCCGCGGCAGTCGGCGCGGTCGAAGCGGAGTACAGCGCCACCGCGCCGGTGTCAGAGGTGCCGAAGACCGCCACCTACACGCACGCCTACGCCGAATCCAACGGGTTCCTGACGCTCCTCAGCGACGGCGAGCGCCTGACCGGCGCCTACGCGCTCGGGCCCGAAGCCGGTGAATGGATGCAGCAGGCGACGCTGGCCATCCGCGCACACATCCCGCTCGAGGTGCTGAGCGACACGATCCAGCCCTTCCCAAGCTTCTCGGGGATCTACGACGCGGCCTTGAAGGCGCTCCGCATGGAGATCGCGGATATGCCGCCGCCGACCAGACCGATGGACGCGCAGCGGGCGAGCCTGCCGGGGTGAGCAGGATAGTGCCGGGATTCCAGCTCGCAAGCGCCGCCGGCGACCCGGTGACCGGTCGCCGGCACCACCCATCGGAGTAATCATGACCGGCGCAACCACTGCTGTTCCCGCGCCGCGCGAACCGGAACTGGCCGGACAGACCGTCGTCGTGATCGGCGGCAGCGCGGGCATCGGGCTCGAGACAGCCCGGCGCGCCCGGGCTGAGGGCGCCGATGTCATTCTCACCGGCCGCAATCCCGACCGGCTCAGGCAAGCGGCGCTGGAACTCGGCGCGCAACGCACCGCGGCCTTCGACGCCAACGACGCGGCTGCCCTGGAGAGGTTCTTCCATGACCTGCCAACACCGATCGACCATGTGATGATCACGGCCGGCGGCCCGCGCTACGGGCCCCTGCTCGAGATGGACTCAGCCCAGGTGCGCCAGGCGATCAGCGAGCACGTGGTGCAGGCCCTCGACGTCGCGCGCAACGCGGCCGGCAAGATGAGGCCCGGGGGCACGCTGCTACTCATGGGCGGCACCGGCGGCCGGCGCGTCGGCCACGGCCTCGGGATCGCCTCCGCCGCCACCGCCGCGCTGCCTCCGTTCACGGCGGCCCTCGCGCTTGAGCTCGCGCCGGTTCGCGTCAACCTCATCGCCGCCGGCTTCGTCGACACCCCGTTGTCGGCATCGCTGCTCGGAGACCGGCTCGAGGAGCGCCGCAATGAGCTGAGGGCGACGCTCCCGATCGGCCGCGTCGTCGGCCCCGCCGACGTCGCCGCGCTCGCCGTCCACATCATGAGCAACACGGCGCTCACCGGCGCGACGTACGACATCGACGGTGGGCAGCAGTTCGTCTCCGCATGAACACACACGGCGCGCAGCCGTGCCAGCCGGGCTAAAGTTACGGGCCTCGCGCGGCTGCGGCAATGCCGATGGCGAGCGGCGATGAGCGGCGTCGCCGGCGGGGACGTCGATGAGGCCCGCAGCCATCTCGAACGGCGCCTCGCGGTCGTGACCGACGCGCCAGGCACTGACCGCGGAACAGGCCCATTCGCGGCTGGACTGGGGTGGCTCGTCCCAGCCGCGCCGGGCCGCCTGCTCCGTCTCAGCCCCGGTAGCGCGCCGCGCCGCGCCGCGGCCTGGGCGGGCGGGACTCCTTTGATGCGGGCCATGCGACTCCTCCTCACGGGCGGTCGATCAGCGGCCTTCGGCCTCGCTGGGTGCAGCCGGCTCCGTCGGCTGACCGGGCGTCCATGGATGCAGCCGGGGAATCCAGGCGCGCACCGCGCGACGGTAGTCCTGGTACTCGGCCCCGAACTTGCGGGCCAGGACGGGTTCTTCGTAGAGGCGGACGGCGGCGGCCCCGATGCACCAGGACAGCGCGGTGTACTCCAGCAGGCCTGGCGAGCCGAACAGCAGCACCTCGCCTGCAAGGACGGCCAGGAAGCCGACGTATATGGGGTCGCGCACGTAGCGGTAGAACCCGCTCACCACAAGACGTGGCGGCGATGCCACCGGCACCGGAGTTCCCGCCACCCTGATGAACTCCGCAAACGACTGGACGATCGGGACTAGGCCCGCGCAGATGAGCAACCCGCCCGCCGCCTGCGCGGCCGTCCAGTAAGGCAGGGGCCGGTGAAAGTGCCAGTCGCCCAGCAGGTAGGGAAGCAGGCAGCCGAAGGTTCCCCCGAGCGTCACGCCCCACGCAGCGCTGACGGCCACTGCTGCTGGCTTGCGCATCAGCGCCTCCGGGAGAGCCCGGCGCGGCCGGTTTCGCCCCGGCTATCGGGCATCTTGATCGCGCCGTTCGCGGGTCCCGGACCGTGACTCCACGGCTGCGGCGCATCCCGCGGGGATCGCCGGGCAGCGGTCAGGCTCTGAGCGGCAGCCATCGGCGTACCTCCTAACACGCTAAAGCTAAATCGAGAGTAGCACTCCTAATTCGAGAGTAGTAGTCTCACAACCATGGCTACTGACATCACACGCAGCCGCGCCCGCGCCGGCAAGGGCGGCCAGGCACGGACCCGCCTGGCCCGCGCCGCGGTGATCGAGGCGGCAAGGACCCTCTTCCTCGAACGCGGCTACGCGGCAACCACGGTCGAGGCCATCAGCGACCTCTCAGATGTCCCGCCTGCGACGGTGTACCGGCTGTTCTCCTCGAAACTCGGGATCCTCAAAGCCTTGCTCCACGTCTTGATAGCTGGTGACGACCAGGCCGTCACGATGCAGGACCGGCCCCATGTCCGTGCATTGCTTGCGAACCCAGACCCAAGGAACCAGCTGTCGGGTCTCGCCGGCATCATCCGCGGCATCATGTCGCGGGCCGAGCCCCTTTACCGGATCCTCCTCAGCGCAGCAGGCTCCGATCCTGACGCTGCCGCGCTGCTCGCCGAGCTGACCCGGCAAAGGCAACAGGGCCAAGGCCAGATCGCCCGTTCCCTGGCCCGCGCCGGCGCTCTGCGGCCGGAACTGCGCGAACGCGACGCTGCGGACATCATCCACGCGCTCACCTTGCCCGAGGTATACCGGTTGCTCGTCTGCGACCGGGGCTGGTCCCCCCAGCGGTACGAACAATGGCTGACCGATATCCTCATCAGCCAGCTGCTCCCCCTTCCGGCTGCCGGAGGCGGGCGCACATCATGCTGAATTTTCCTCGACCGGATACTCCCCGGAGGCGGGTCTCCGGGGATAACAAGACCTCCATGGCCGAGTGATCGGGAGCAAGGCGTCACCGGCCCGGCACGTTGGCCCACCTGGCTGCCGGAAACAGAACCTCCGGTTCTGCCAGAATGTGCCTCTGACCTGCAGTTCTGGGTTGAGCTGAGGGGATTTGATTCCCTGACCCTCCTCGATGCGAACGAAGCGCTCCCAAGTACCGGCTGTGCTGCAACGATCTGATTATCAGATATCATGATGGCATGCGGACGATGACGGCGACCGAGGCCTCGCGCAACTTCTCAGACTTGCTCGATGCGATCGAGCGGGGGGAGACCGTAATCATTACCCGCGGGCACCATGTGGTGGCCGAGATGAGGCCTGCCCGGCGCCGTACGGGGACAGACCTGCGGGCGGCGCTGGAGCATATCCCGCCGCCGGATGATCGTTTCGCTGAGGACATCGCGGGCGCGCTGGCCCAGATTTCCAGTGAGGGGACCGATCCGTGGGCCGGCGCCTGATCCTGGATACCAACGTCCTGATCGCCTACGAACGCGGAACGATCGACCGAGCTGCCCTGGACACTGACGAGCTGGCCATCGCAGCCATATCTATCGCTGAGTACCGGGTGGGTATCGAGCTTGCGGATACTCCCGGTCGCGCTGCTGATCGTGCTAGTGCCCTTGTCGCGATTGCCTCGGCCATGGACATCCTCGACTACACCGAAGCCACCGCCGCCTGCCATGCCCGCCTGATCGCGCATGCCCGCCGGGCCGGCAAGGTCCGGGGCGCGCATGATCTGATCATCGCGGCGCACGCCCTGCAGACCGATCGCGTTGTGCTCACCTTCGACGCGAACGCACGGTTCGGTGATCTCCCCGGGGTGAGCGCAACCGCAATGTCGGTAACCAAGCTGTCGATCACGTGAGCCGCCAGGACGACGAACGTAACGGCGATGACCTGCAGTACCCTCGATCTCGATCAGCACCCCGGGGCCGCTACCGTAATCGGCGTGCAGCACGCGCTGATGCTGCGGGCAGGCGCTGCTCCACCCGGGCAGTGAACCCCCGGACCGCGGGTGCGTCCGCCGCGCCGCGCAGGGCTCGCTGCAAGCCCGCGCATCGTTCGCGGCGGCGTGGCCTCCCGATGCCCGCCGGGATGGCGCTCGGGACCATGCCCAGGTCCGTTGCGGTTAGCGGAGGATGCAAAAAGGCCGCCAGTGCCAGGGAGCTTTGGGAGGGGTTCATGGGATCAAGTTGACGGTGCACTGGATACCTGCCGCGCGTGCCAGCCGTGCGTCGGTGGTCACCAGCGCGCAGCGGTATCGCTCGGCGGCCGCGACGTAGGCCGCGTCGTAGGTCGTCAGGTTGTTGCGGAGTTCCCAGATCCGGGCGGCGAGCAGCCGCGTGCGCACTGCGACGGGGTCCATCTCGGTCACCGCCGCGGCGGCTTGTGCTGCGTGGTCGGGCTTGATTTTCCCGCCGTGGAGGGTTCCCCGGATCACCGACAGGACTTCCCAGCACCGAGGGTCGGGGACAGCACTGCGGCCGCCGCTGGCCATCGCGGGCCGGTCCGGTTTCGCCTTCGTCCAGGAGCGCGAAGGCAGTCGCGGACTGCATCGAGGACTATACCCTCGGCGCCGCCGCGCCGGCGGGTTCCGTGCCGCGTTCCGCGGGGGCTGTGGCTGGTGGCGCGGGAGGTCGGCCGGTGAGCGGTGGTGCATACGCGGCACTTTCCCGAAGCGGTTGACCTCCAGGTTTCCTGGCGGCGCGCCTCGTCGCTGACGACGTCGAACAGGATAGGCCTGCAGTGACTGGCCGCGCTGACTGGCCAGCTCACTGAGCCGGTCGCGCAGTTACTTCGGGCACGTCACGAATCTGAAGGGCAACCATGCATGCAATAATACATGCAACGTGGCGGCGGCGGATTGAAGCCAGGCTGCGGGCGTGTCTTTGTTCAGGGCCCAGTAGCGGGACGCTTAAGGACGGCGTGGCTCGGGCGGATCGTTGTCGGCCGGGGATAGATCGCGGGGGACAAGGCGGAGGTCGACCCGGGCATCCGGGATGCGTTCTTGCTCGCGGGCGAGCAGAGCCAGCGCGCGGTTGTCGGCCGCGGTGGGGCGGTTTAGATCCAGGGCCCGTGGCCACAGGCGGGCATACCATACGGCGGCGACCTCGGCCGAGTAGACCAGCGCCTGGCTGACCAGGTAGAGCAGGGCGAACATGCCTGCCACGGTGGCGAAACTGCCGTAGACCGCCCCGGCCTTGGTCACCATCCGTGCCAGCAACGGTGGGCCGATGTTGATCAGCAGGGTCACCGTCGCGGCGCCCAGCGCGGCGGCTGGCCAGAGGGCACGGACCGGCGCGGGCCGCGATAGCAGCAGCCTGCCGCCGAGCAGCAGGACGGCGAAGACGATCAGGGCCGACCCGAGCGCCGCCACGGCGCGTTCCGCTCCCGGCAGGTCGGGCAGCGCCGTGACCGCCACCGTGAGCGCGCCGACCGCCACTGCCCCGAGCAGCAGCGCCGCCAGCATCACGAACACCCGGATGTACCGGGGGAAAAACCCGGCGCGAAGGCGCCGCGGGACGGCGGCGACGTTGTTCAGCGTCTGGTACGCGGAGAACACAACGCCGGTGCCTGAGAACAGCAAGCCGATCAGGCCGGCGATGAACGGGATAGTCGATGTCGGCAACGTGGCCGCGGAATGCTCGACCGTGGATTGCAGCGCCGGCGGTACGGTCTCGGTGATGAGCCGCTGCCGCAGGTCCGGATTGCCAGCCAGCACCCGGGACAGGATCGTCACCCCGAGCAGCAGCAGCGGGAAGACGCTGAGGAAGCCGTAGTAGGTGATGAGCGCGGCCTCGCGCCCGCCATCGTCGTCCCCGTACTTCTTGATCACCGCGTACGGGAATCCGAACACGCCATGCCGGCGCTGCATGCGGTCCGCCCAGGCTATGACCCGGCTCACCAGTGCGGTCAGGCCCTCGAAGTTCATGCCCCAGCCTCCCAACCGGGCTGGTGCCTTGGCTACTTCCGGGCGAGCATGGCTAGCACTTCCGGTAACACGCCGCGCTGAGGCCGGGCTAGCGGTCTCTGTGGCCTTCACCTGCTACAGGGGCGGCCGACTTGGTGATCACAACATCGGAGTTCAGATTGATCCTGCGGATCCGGCGGATCAGGTGCCGGAGCGTGACAGGAAGTTCGTTTACGCACGCATAGTGTCACCTGGCGCGGCCTGTCCCGGTGACATCTGGGTGACAAACGATCTTCAAAACCCATTTACGAGGCCATATATGGCCTCTGACCTGCGGTTTGGGTTGGGTAGGTGAGGTCTTCACGTTTGGCTTTGACCTGCGTGGTTGCGGCCCTGTTTCGGCCCCGCCCACAGGTTAAGCGTGCGTAGCCCACACCACAGCGGGGGCGTTCAACGGTTCCAGCGGGGGTCGGCTTCGGCGATGGCGAGGCTGAGTTCCTCGAGTTCGGTGATGAGTTCGCGCAGGCGGCGGTGGTTGTCGAACCAGGGCTGGTAGTCGGCGAGCTGGTCGTCGGTCAGGATGCGGGTGGCGGTCTTGCCGTTTTTCTTGCGGGTCCACTGGTGGTAGGGGCCGTGCAGCTGGGGCGGGTCGGCGTGGCAGCGGCAGGTGGGGTGGCCGCAGCGGGTCTTGCGGTCGGCGAGGGTGCCGGGCAGGGCGAAGCCGAGGGCGGCTAGCTCGCGGCCGATGCGGGCGACGTGGGCCTGCTGGGCCGGTGTGGGCGACACGCTGGGCGGTTGTCTGGAAGATCGCGCAGGACGAGGTGCCGCTCCTGGGAGAGCAGGCGATGGCCATAATGCACGCAGAGTTCCCGGACTTGGCACGTACCTATGACCCCGGACCGGTCCCGGCACCAGAGAGAGCACCAGGACCGGACCCTGGGAAATGAGCCTGGAAGGACAACGTGTGTGGTTATCGCTGACATGCGGGCGTGTGGCTGCTTTGGTATGTGCTGTTGAGCTGGGCAAACAGCTGACGGATGTGGCTTGAGGCGCAGGCATTGCCGCCTCAGCGCCGATGGCATGCCCGCTCAAGGGCCCACGTCCCGGAAGCGGTGCGGCATGGGCCGTGTTCGCTACTGTGTGGTTGTGAGTTACCAGCCGATGAGCCTTGCTCAGCTTGCTCGCTTCATCGCGGCCGAGCCGGACTTCGACACGCGGTGGCGGCTGGTTGTCGAGTTCCTAAAGGAGTATCACCGGGAGCCGGCGGGGGCGCGGCAGCGACTGCTCGCGGATGCGCCGGGACCGACCGGCGATGAGCGCTGGGACGTGCTTTTGGCGGGGCTTGCCGAGCACCTTGCCATGCGAGACGGCCAGGACGCGCCGGAGTGGTCGGCATCGGGCGGGCTGCGGCGATTCTGGTTCCCGTTCGATACGCCAGGCGCGCGCGCCCAGGCGCTCGTGCATGCTCCGGCCGCGTTCCGCAGGCGGGGCGTGTTCGTCGCCGACTACGAGATCGACGCCGCGTGAGCGATCCCTCGCCACTGCTCGACCGCGCGGCCATCGAGGAGGCGTTCCGCCGTCTGGGCGACCGGCTGGCCAGGCGCGGCGTAGTGGCAGATCTCTACGTGTTCGGCGGTGCTGCGATGGCCCTTGCGTACGATTCGCGCAGAGCCACTCGTGACGTCGATGCCCTCTTCAAGCCGCACGGCATCGTTGTTGAGGAAGCAGTGGCGGTGGCGGCCGAGCTTGACCTGCCCCGCTGGTGGCTGAACGAGCAGGCCAGTTCCTAGGTCGTGCCGGGCGGGGACTCGGCGGCCACCCGGGTATTCGACCACCCGGGTCTTCGCGTCTTCGCTGCCTCTCCTGAGCATCTTCTGGCTATGAAAGCGCTCGCCGCCCGGCCCCGTGACGCGGAAGACATCCGGCAACTCGCCCAGGTGCTCGGCCTGCACACAGCCGATGACGTCCTCGCCTCGGTGCGCGAGGTATTCCCTGAGGAGGAACCGCCCGCGCGGCTCGGGCTCCTCCTGAAAGACATCTTCCCCGATCAGGACGGATGAGCGGATCGCCGCAGCCCGCTCGGCGGGTAGGTCTGTACGGCTGGACTCCTACTACGGCGCCGGAGAAGGGCGTATCGCCGCGGAGGTATTTTCCGGAGACGGAGAAAGTTATGTGGGATCAGATCAGGGACCTGCACGCCTGCCATCGCGAAGTCCCGGTCGAGATACAGCTGCTCAAGCTGACCGAAGAGACCGGTGAGGCGGCGGAGGCGTTCATCGGGATGCACGGCCTGAACTCACGCAAGGGCGTCTGCCGCAGCCGCGATGACCTGCTCGCCGAACTGGGCGATGTGATCATCACTGCTGCCGTGGCCATGACCAGCGTCACCGGGGGAGATGCCGACGAGGCCCGGAGCCATCTCGAACAGCGCCTGACGGTCGTGACCGAGCGCGCCAGGCGCTGACGGCGCGACAATCCGGCCGGCCGTCACGGCCGAAAGGCCATTTTAGGCCGCAGAAATTTTTAGCACCCAGTGGTGCTAAACGAACCGTGGCGAACTCCGGTGGACCATGGCGGACTAAGCGGCACTAATTACTGTCACAGATAGGCATTGGATCGTGTTCACATCATTTGACATCGGTATGGCCTATTGGCATAACTGTAGTCACGATCCCGTCGCGCCAGGTGGGCACAGGGGAGAAGGTGCCGGGAGCGGGGACATTTCCAGGGGACAGGCCGAGGTGGGTTGATAATGTCTGCTGAACTCCATACTGCCGCAGAAGCCGCGGGTATCCTCAAGGTGCGCGAGTCGTGGCTCAAGACGAAGGCCGCGGCGCGGTTGATTCCCTGCACATTCATCGGCAAGCACCTGCGGTTCAGCGATGACGATATCGCCGAGATCATGAAGGCCGGGGCGCGCCAGCCGGTCACGTCACGCCAGCCCGGATCGCGGCGCAGCACCGCCTGAGTGGCGTCCAGACGAAGGAGCAGCCGTGGCGTATGCGGAGAAGCGCGGGAAGGGCCCGGAGCCGTGGCGGGTTAAGTACAAGCTGCCCAGCGGGATGGAGGTCAGCGAGTCCGGGTTCAGGACCAAGGCCGCCGCGCTCGCGTGGGGACGCGACCAGGAGGCCAGGATGCGCGAAGGCCGCTGGAACGACCCGAACGCGGGGAACATCACGGTCAGCGAGTGGATCGAGCGGTGGCTGGCCATGCAGGACGTCGGCATCAGCACGGTCGAGAACCGCGAATACCTGATCCGCCGGTTCCTGCGGCCCGCGTGGGGTGCCAGCGAGCTGCACTCGCTCAGCACCGAGGAGATCACCAAATGGGAGAACTCCATACCCGCCTGGACCGGCGTCTCCCGGCTGTCGCCCGTGATGGCCGCAGCCTGCTGTGCACGATCCTGGGCGACGCGGCCGCCGCCAAGCCGCCCCCTAATCCCCTACAACCCCGCGCTCCGCCCCCGTAACCGCGGCCGAAGGACAGGCCGCAGGCTTGAGCGCGCCCCGCAGCGGGTGTGGGCCACGCCACTGCAAGCGTTACTGGTCGCCGAGCGGGCCGCGCTGCTCACCGGCCGGCACGACGACTTCACCATGGTCATCACCATCGGCTACACCGGCCTGCGCTACGGGGAGACGATCGGCCTCGAACCCGGTACGTCCGCCAGGACGAGATCCACGTCGAATGGCAGCTCCGCGAGATCGGGAGCACGTTCCACCGGATCCCCCCGAAGGACGACTCCTACCGCAGCCCGAATTGGGAACCCGTGCCTGCCCTCGACCTCCCGCCGTTCCTGGCCGGCCTGCTGGGCCCGGCAGATCCAGGCCCAGCCCCGGCAACGATGCGCCTGCGCCAACCAGCACGGCGGCAGCGGACAGTACGTGTTCCTCGGCCCCGACGGCGGCCATTACCGGCGCAGCGGCTACGCCCGCCGCGTGTTCCGCCCGGCCTGCGACGGGGGCGGCGGGACGTGTCACCCGGCCGCCCCGGCCGGCTGATCGTCACGGACGCCAACATCTGGCCGGGCCTCCCGGTCGCCGCCTGGCCACCAGGCCAGCCCGGCGCCCCCTTTGCGCCGCCGCGCTGCCGGGGCATACAGGCCATTCCCGAGGGCACCCCGCTCGCCTCCTGGCTGCCGCTGAAGCCCGGCCTGACGCCGCACGGCTTGAGGCACGGCGACAAAACATGGATGGCTGAAGATGGCATCCCCGAGATCCTCGCCGAGCAGCGCCTCGGCCACGAGGTGCCCGGGATGCGCGGCCTCTACGCCCACGCCTCCGACCGGATGCGCGACGACCTGAAGGCCGCCCTCCAGGCCCGCTGGGAGGACTCGCTGCGCGAGCGCGCGGCCATCCACCCGCACTCGCCTCTACCGATCCTCAACGAACTGCTGGCCCCGTTCCGCCCGAAAATCCAGCCGCCAACGCAGCCAGTGACACCACCAACGACACAGCAGGAGCCAACGGCACCGGGAGACAGGGAGAAGATGATCTCCCAAATTCCTCCCAAAATAGCGGTAGACCCACCCTAGGAACTAGGATGGGGTCTAGCCAACGAGCTTCTGACCTGGCCAAACACCAGAATCAGCCGGTGGAGCTGAGGGGATTTGATACCCCTGGCCCCCTCGATGCGAACAATGTTGTGCTGGGTTCAAACGTGCCAGGGATCTTTGGGAGGGGTTCTGCATTGGCGCTCATGGGATCAGGTTGACGGTGCACTGGATACCTGCCGCGCGGGCCAGCCGCGCGTCGGGTGGTCACTAGTGCAGCACCGCGTAAGTCATTGAGGGGTTTATCCCGCTACTGGGTGTGGTCGGTGGCGTCTGCGAGGTAGAGGGTGCAGGCGGTGTCCAGGGCCAGGTTGGGGTGGCCGGTGAACTGCCCGTCGAGAAGGACTGCTTCGGTGTAGCTGTCGCTGCTGGCCTGCCAGATCGCGAACGCCCAGTCGTCGGGGTCGCCGAGGTACTGAATGCGGCAGAGCTTGATGGTGTCGTCGTCGTTGTCGCTGAGGTAGCCGGTCAGGTAGCCGTAGGAGCCGCGCCAGGTGATGGTGACTTCTTCCAGCGCGGGCCAGCGCTGGGAGGCGTGATGGTCGACGGTTCCTTCGATGAGGTCCTTGAGGCGCCGGGCGGGCACAGGCATGGGGTCATTGTCGCCGGGTGCGGCGCGCCGCCGCCAGGCGTGGTCGTTTGCCGGGCATTCTCGGGCGATCATCACTGATCACCCGGAGGTGGGGCATGGTGCGTGCCGCCAGCCAGGACATCGTGGTTTTAGGGTCGCGGCGCAAGGCGAAGCTGGAGGCGATCGTGCGCCTGCCGTCCTCGCCGCAGGCGCTGGTGCGCCGGGCCCGGATCGCGTTGCTGGCAGGCCAGGGCCGGGCGAACGGTCAGATTGCCGCTGAGCTGGGCTGCTCGGTGACCACGGCGCGGACCTGGCGGCGCCGGTTCGCCTGCGGCGGCATGCCAGCTCTGCGTGACCGGCCACGCAGCGGGCGGCCGCAGGTGTACGGGCCAGATGTGCGGCTGGCGGTGGTGGCCGCCGCCACCTCCGCGCCACCGGACGGCGAGCCGGCGTGGACGCACGGCATGATCGCCGCCGAGCCTGGCCGGCACGGGCATCTCGGTTTCCCAGGTCGGGCGGATCCTGGCCGGGCTGGACCTGGCGCCGCACCGGGTCCGGGGCTGGCTGAACCGCCGCGATGACGAGCAGTTCTGGGCCCAGGCTGCCGCTGTCTGCGATATCTACCTGCGCCCCCCGCCAGATACCGTGGTGATCTGCATCGACGAGAAGACCGGCATCCAGGCCAAGTGCCGCAGATACCCCCTGCAGCCACCCCGGCCTGGCCGGCTGGCCCGCCGCGAGTTCGAATACGTCCGCCACGGCACCGTCTCCATCATCGCCGCGCTGCAGGTCGCCACCGGGCAAGTTGTCGCAGAGCCGATCGCGCGCAACGACTCCGTCACCTTCACCGGCTTCCTGCACCGCCTCGATCAGTGCACCGACCCGCGGCTGAGCATCCACCTGGTCATGGACAACGGCTCATCCCACACCTCCCGCGCGACCCGGGCCTGGATCGCCGCCCACCCGCGGATCAAGGTCACCTATACGCCGAAACACGCCTCCTGGCTGGACATGGCCGAACTGTGGTTCTCCGTGCTGACCCGCGGCCTGCTGCGCCGCGGCGAGTTCACCTCCCGCGCCGACCTCGCCGAAAAGATCACCAGCTTCACCATCCGCTACAACCGCACTGCCCACCCCTATACCTGGGCCTGTGACGCCCGCGCCGATCACGCCCGCCACCTCGCCCGCCACGCCCGCCACCCCAACTCCACAGCCCCAGGGCAACGCCCTGCACCGATCAGTGAACTCCCCAGGGCCGCATGACAGCACCAAAGCGCCGGGCGAACCCCGTCAAGGATTAACGCGGCGCTGCACTAGCTCGCTGCCTGCCCAGCTACCTGAGCAGCTCCGCCAGCCGGCGATCCCGCTGGAAGCAGGCCGCTGCTGCACCCTCGCCGCACCGCTGGCGGGCCCGGGCCAGCCAGACTGATCCGCCCACTGTAGTAAGCCTCGCGGTGGCAGTGGCCCGCCAGGGAGCTGTGTGGCGGGGCGTACTCGACGGGGACAAGCTGTGTACCGACCTGCTCACCCACCAGGACTACCTGCGTGCCGGAGACCGGCTAGCCCGCCGCTATGCCGCCTGGCCGTCCGGGCCTTGCGGATCATGCCATGGCTCCTCATCCTGCTGCTGTTTCTCCTGGTAGCGGTGGTCCTCGTGCTCGTGTTCATCCCTGGTTCGGCGGTGGCGAGGACCGCCACGGCCGTCGTTGCGACCGCAGGCACTATCTCCGCGATCTGGAAGGTCGTCCGAACCCGCGTTGCCCCCGTCGCGGCGCAACTGGAACGGCCCCTGTGGGGCGCTGAGCTGAACACCGCTGCCGCCAAGGCGGTCACCGTCCCGCCCGTAGGGATACCTCAGGACCCGGCGTGGGAGGGGGCCTTCGAGCAAGTGGCCGCCGAGGTGATCACGGCAGCCACTGAGGCACAGCCAAACCCTGTCGCTGGTTCATAGACCCGGCGAGGCACCGCTCCGGCCCGAAGCCAGCGTGCAGGCCAGGAGTGCCGGCGGCATGAGCCGGGGCGCGGGCTGCTGAGCTGCGGTGTCTGCGGGCAGTTAGCTTCAATGGCGGCATAGCTCGTATCGATCCCAAGGTAGGGTCGGTGTCGGCCGGTGATCGCTCCGGATGCGGCCGGGCGGCCGGGTCGATGACCGGCCCGGGCCGGGCCGGCGGACCAGCTGAGCCTGGCGCGGATCGTGAACACCGGCTCCCGGCCCAGGAGACGACCGGCCGGTCCGACGTGGACGGAGCCGACGCTGTCGGCGAAGACGGTGCGAAGGACATCAACGAGGCCGCGGCGGCCGCCTACCGCGCCAGCATCGACAGCGGGAGGCCGCTGTCTGAGCGCAAGCTCGCCGCCCTGTTCGGCAAGACCTCCCGCCGCTGGGCCCGCCACCGCATGGCCGAGGCTATGGGCCAGGCGGTGGGGTGAAGATCGCGTGGGTGCCGACCCGCCGCCAGATGACATGGGCCTGGCCGGGGACGCGCTCTTCGCCGTAGCTGAATGTCGCGCGGCCGTCGTTGTCCCAGGTCATCTCGAACACGCCGGGGTGGGCGGTCACGCCCTTGACGCGCAGCCCGGGGCGGAACGGGCGGTCAGGCGAGGCCAGGTCCGGCACGAACGCGTCAGTGATGACCTTGCGGAAGGTCGCCTGCTGCTGTGCGGTGAGGTGCTTCCAGTCGCGCTCGAACCGGGGGAGCGTTTCGAAGGTCGGCATCACTCATCCGCTGAGCCGAGCGAATCGAGGTGAGCGAACATGTCCTCAGCGGACTCGTGAACCGTGCTGCGTCCGGCCGTGATGTCCTCATCGGCCTCCCGCTCCCCGGCCAGCCACTCAGGCGTGAAGAACCACGCCTGATCCGTGGGGATGGACACGTAACCGCGGATCGTGACTGTGCCGTCGGCGTGCACGGCGAATTCCACCTCATCGCCCTCACCGATGTGAAGGGCCTGGCGGATCTCCTCGGGCAGGGTGAGCTGCGCCTTGGGCCGGACCTTCGCCCTGGTCCGCAGGCGAGGCTCCGGTTCCATCTTGGCCGCGGGCATGCCCATAGCGCACCCCCAGGTAATCGGATTTTCCTACTCTCTCACTGTATCACTGTTGGCTGCAGACCCGCTGGCTGCGGCCCGGCTGAGCCTCAGCCCACGGCCCATCTCCCGCTTCGGGATGGAGCCACGCAGCGCGCAGTGAGAGGTGCACCAGGCAGGCACCACGCTCGTTAGGCGGCGTTCGTGGCGGTGTCGCTGCCAGGCAGCCTGACGGTCCGGTCGCCGAAGTCAGCGACCAGGTCAAGGCGTCCGCGTCCCCTGGATACCGCAGGACCTTGAATTGCCTCCGGTTTGCATCGGGGCTTCTCTTGATCTTTAGGCCCAAGTAGCGTCTTGGCAGGCAAGTTGTTCGAGGCCCCAGGACAAGGGGACGGTAGCCATGGCCCGAAGCGGTGGTCGCTCGCAGTGGGAGCGCGAGATGGCGGCGCAGCGCCGGGAGGCCGATCGGCAAGCGCGCGAGCAGGCCCGGTTAGCGAAAGAGCAGGAAAAGGCCCGGCAGCAACGGCACATCCAGGCCCAACTGCGCGCCGCAGACAGAAAGACAGCCGGGGTCGAAGAGCAGGTCAAGACCCTCGACGAGATATTGACCGGCGTTCTGTCATCGCCAGCGCTGACGTTCGACAGCCTGAAGGTGACGCCCGAACTCCCGGCCTTTGACCCCGGGCACTTGGGAACCGCTGAGCCCGCTCCGGATGGACTGACTACGAGCCTCCCGGGCCTGGGGGCTTGAGCCGCCTATTCGGCGGGGTGGCCCGGCACGAACGGCAGACGGCGGGAGCGCGAACCCGATTCGATACCGCCATGGCTGAGCATCGTCAGCGGGAGGCTCAGCGCAAACGGGCACTCTCGGCGGCCAGAGCCGCTCATGAAAGCAGGCTTGCCGACGTCCGCGCGCAGGCTGCTACCCAGAATGCCGAGATCGAGACTCGCCGGGCGGCCATCGCCGCCGGGGATCCCGAGGCGGTGGAGTGGTTCGTCAGCCGGGTGCTGGACGCTTCCCGGTATCCCGCCGACTTCCCCCGCCAGTACCAGGTCGCTTACCGGCCGGAGAATCGGGACGTCGTGGTGGAGTTCGAGCTACCTCCTCAGCGGGTCGTTCCGGTGGTGCGCGGATACCGCTACATCAGGACACGCGATGCGATTGACCCGCTTCCCCGCCTCGCCACCGAGGTCAGGCAACGCTATGCACGGCTCATAGCCTGCGTGGCTCTGCGCATCCTGCACGAGGTTTTCGTCTCCACGCCCGGGGACGTGGTGGAAGCGGTGGTGTTCAACGGGCGCGTCAGCACCATCGACCGCGCGACGGGTAAGCCCGACCGCCCCCATCTGCTCAGCGTGGAAGCCGAGCGATCGGTCTTCGAGGACATAGTGCTGGCGGCGGTGGAACCAGCGGCCTGCCTGAAGCGGCTCAACGCCTTGGTGTCCCCGAATCCATTCGATCTGGAAGCCGTCGAGCCATTCATTGCCTTCGACCTGAAGCGGTTCCGGTTCACCGACGACATGGACGTGATCGCCGGCCTGGACTCCCGGAAGAACCTGCTCAACCTGTCCCCAACCGAGTTCGAACACCTCGTGCGGCAGCTGTTCGTGGCGATGGGCGCGGAGGCATGGACGACCATCCCCTCGAAGGACGGGGGCGTGGACGCCGTGGCCACCAGTAAGAATCTCTTCTTCGGCGGCGTCTGTCTCATCCAGGCCAAACGCTGGACAGGAGTCGTCGGCCTGGAGTCGGTGCACGCCCTGACAGGGGTCATGGCCGATCACAACGCCACGACAGGAGTGTTGGTCACCACCTCGTGGTTCGGCCGTGCCAGCGAGCAGTTCGCCAACCGCAACCGCGTCACGCTCATCAACGGAGCCGAGCTCAAGCAGCTGATCAAGGAGCACCTGAAGATGGATGTCATCCCCGGCACGACTCCGCCCCGCCGTCTCCGGGCTTCCGATAACACCCAGACCGGTCGGCCAGATCCAGCGAGTTCGGCTGATACCAGTCGAGGCTCGGGCTGACGGGCTCGGGCCAGAATTCCTGCCCGTCACGCCGGATGCCGCGGCCTGCGGGCCGATTGGCTCGCGTTGGATCGTCCCATGAGCCAGGGAAGCCAGACCACCGCCACCAATGCAGCAGCAGGTGAGTTGCGCACTGCGGCAGCAACCGCCCGGCAGATCGCCGCGGAGCGAGAGGCAGCGCACAATACGAGCCAAGAGCCCGCGACCGACGCGGCTCACCGCGCTATTCCGGAATCGGGTCAGAACACCATTCCCTGTACTCCCGCAAATTGAAACGAAAACGTCATCCTGAATCGCGCCGGTGGGGACCGTAAAAGATTATGTTGTCTCGCTGCTTGCCATGTGCATGCCTGTGGTCAGCTGCTGTGTTTACGATCGCCAAGGTGACTCGCTGCCGTGGAATCCGCAGTTGACAGGGGGTGGACAATAGTTGCGTAGATCGGGGAGGGCAGATGTGGCGTGCAGTGGCCGCGGGAGTCTCGGTGGTTCTGGCGGCGGTCGTCGGGGTGGTGACGGCGTTGGTCACGGCGCACCCATCGCGCGGGCTGTGGGTGGCTTTGGGGATTGTCGTGATCGTCGGGGCCGGACTCCAGGCGGTGATCACTTATGGTGAACGACGGAATACGCTTCGTGTCCAGTCGTCTGGGGCTGGCGCGGTCGCGATCGGCGGATCTGCTCGGGCTCCGGTGCAGACCCGCGTACATGGGAGCCATATTCAGTCGGCTGTAACCGAAGAACAGGATGGTGTGTCGGCATCAGGGCCTGGGGCTGTCAGCATTGGCGGCGACGCGGCAGCGCAGGTGTCAACGAACGTTACGGGCGGAACTGCGCAAGATGAGCAGGCGTGACCGAGCGAATACTTCGGGTAATGCTGGAGTCAGCATTACTGGTGATGCTAACGCGCCAGTGACCACGACCTATGTCGGCACTCAGGTGCTTGGCATGTCGTCGGTGCCGCTAAGTACGGCGGCCAAGGATCCCCGGTCCGTGTTCACGGCGGTGGGTGTCGACGCCTTTACCGGCCGGGAGTGGCTGGCCAAGGAGGTGGACGCGTTTATCGCAGGAAATCCATGTGGCTATGTGCTTGTCGAGGCTGAAGCGGGCCTGGGCAAAACAGCTTTCGCCGCGTGGCTGGTTAAAACGCGCGGATACCTGTCACATTTTTCCCGCTATTCGAGTGGCGGGTCTGTGCAGGTGGCATTGGCGAACTTGTCGGCTCAGCTGATCGAGAATTTCGGCTTGGATGATCGGGCACCCGCGGGGATGCTGCCGGAGTGGTTCCAGGTCCCGGGCGGCTTTGAGTCGCTGCTAGCGCTGGCCGCTGACCATGCCAACGAGCACGGTCGTCCGATTGTGCTGGTGGTGGATGGGCTAGATGAGGCGGACGTGCCCGGACAAGGCTTCCCGTTGGGTCTACCGTTGCTGTTGCCCGATGGGGTGTATGTGATCGGCACGTACCGTACCGGCTGGTCGCCCCGGCGCCCCGATGCGCCGGTAGCGACCCTGCGGATCGGCAAGGATGACCAGCGCAACCAGCACGACATCCTCGTCTACCTTGCCAAGACTGCGAGTGAAGATGTCCTCGCGGCGCGGCTGGCCGAGGCCGGGATGGACCAGGCAGAGTTCATCAGCCTGCTGGCCAAGCGTTGCGGCGGGGTGTGGGTTTACCTGCGGTATGTGCTAAATGAACTGCGGGACGGGCTACGACAGCCCGATGAGATCAGCGATCTCCCTACTGACCTGCGCCGTTACTACGCTGACCAGATCGGCCGCTGGCAGCAGGACCCTGCGTGGCACACCGGCCTCCTGCCGTTGCTGGCCACATTGGGCGTCGCGGGGGAAGCATTGCCGATAGCGGCGCTGGCCCGGCTGGCTGGCGAAGTCGACCCTGTTACCGTCCAGCGCTGGTGTGACCTGACGATCCGTCCTATGCTGACCACCGGACAAGGGTCCGCGGCGGGTATGCCGCTTCGGTATGAGATTTACCATGCCAGTTTCCGTGAGCTACTGACCGGGCGTCACGGTAACCCGCCTGCAGCGCCTGGTGATCAGTATCCCTTCGGCTTGCTCGCGGTGGCCAACGAACTAGGACAAGCTGCGCTCACGGCCCATAACCGTATCTGCGATCGCTACCTGACCTGCTTCGGTGGCCTGGAGACCGCGCTGCCTGTGCTGGCGGAAAATTCCAGCACCGCCGAAATCGACGGTGGTTATCCGCTCCGGCACCTAGCGCAGCATCTAAGCCAGGCAGGCCGCGCAGCGGACCTGCATGCGCTGCTCGCAGCCGAACACCAAGTTAGCGGGAACTATGCGGTCAACACCTGGTTCGCCGCTCATGATCACGCTGACAGCATCATCAGCTACCTTAATGACCTGGCCCGCGCCCGCGACGACAGCGCTATGACCACGGACAAAGATCTGGCCCGGCACCGGCCTGCAGCGACACTCGGTATGGAGATCCGCTATGCGCTGATGGCCGCCAGCATTGCAAGCTTTACCGCGAACATCTCTGATGATCTCCTTGGACAGTTGATTTCCGCTGGTATCTGGTCACCGCGGCGCGCGCTTGATCATGCCCGCCGCATCGCCGATCCCAGCGAACGGCTCGACGCCTTGCTCACAGTGCACCACTGCCTCGATGCTGACGAGCAGCCCGCCGTGCTGGCCCAGGCCCTGACCGCCGCCACCACCATCATCAGCGACGGCGCCCGGGCTTGGGCGCTGGCCGCGCTGGCACCACACCTGCCCGCCGAACTGCTGGCCCAGGCCCTGGCCGCCGCCACCACCATCACCAGCGACTACCCCCGCGCCCGGGCGCTGACCTCGCTGGCACCACACCTGCCCGCCGACGAGCAGCCCGCCGTGCTAGCCCAGGCCCTGGACGCCGCCACCACCATCCGCGACCACGACTCCCTCCGCGCCCGGGCGCTGACCTCGCTGGCACCACACCTGCCCGCCGACGAGCAGCCCGCCGTGCTAGCCCAGGCGCTAGCCACCGCCACCACGATCGCGATCACCTTGGGCAACGACCGCATCCCCGACAACTACGCCCGGGCCAAAGCGCTGAGCGGGCTGGCACCACACCTGCCCGCCGAGCTGCTGGCCCAGGCTCTGGCCGCCGCCGCCGCCATCACCAGTGACTACCCGTGCGCCCAGGCGCTGACCGCGCTGGCACCACACCTACCCGCCGACGAGCAGCCCGCCGTGCTGGCCCAGGCCCTGGACGCCGCCACCACCATCCGCGACGACGGCTTCCTCTGTGCCCGGGCGCTGACCGAGCTGGCACCACACCTGCCTGGCGAGCTGCTGGCCCAAGCTCTGGGCGCTGCCACCACCATCCGTGACAATAGATACCGCGCCGACGCGCTGACCGCGCTGGCACCACACCTGCCCGCCGACGAGCAGCCCGCCGTGCTGGCCCAGGCCCTGGCCGCCGCCACCACCATCCGTGGCAATGGATACCGCGCCGACGCGCTGACCGCGCTGGCACCACACCTGCCCGCCGGCGAGCAGCCCGCCGTGCTGGCCCAGGCCCTGGCCGCCGCCACCACCATCACCGACGGCGACGCTCAGGCCCGGGCGCTGAGTCGGCTGGCACCACACCTGCCCGCCGGCGAGCAGCCCGCCGTGCTGGCCCAGGCCCTGGCCGCCGCCACCACCATCACCGACGGCGACGCCCAGGCCCGGGCACTGCTCGCGCTGATACCACACCTGCCCGCCGGCGAGCAGCCCGCCGTGCTGGGCCAGGCCCTGGCCGCCGCCACCACCATCACCGACGGCGACGCTCAGGCCCGAGCGCTGAGCGGGCTGGCACCGCACCTGCCCGACGAGCTGCTGGCCCAGGCCCTGGCCGCCGCCACCACCATCACCGACGGCGACGCCCAGGCCCGGGCACTGCTCGCGCTGGCACCACACCTGCCCGACGAGCTGCTGGCCCAGGCCCTGGCCGCCGCCACCACCATCACCGACGGCGACGCCCAGGCCCGGGTACTGCTCGGGCTGGCACCGCACCTGCCCGCCGAGCTGCTGGCCCAGGCCCTGGCCGCCGCCACCGCCACCGGGGACGACGAGCTGCTGGCCATCATCTACGACGGCACCCGGGCCAAGGCGCTGAGCGGGCTGGCACCATACCTGCCCGACGAGCTGCTGGCCCAGGCCCTGGCCGCCGCCACCACCATCTATAACGACAGCTACCGCGCCGAGGCGCTGACCGGGCTGGCACCGCACCTGCCCCACGAGCTGCTGGCCCAGGCCCTGGCCACCGCTGTCACCATCACCGGGGACGACGCCCGGGCCCGGGCGCTGACCGGGCTGGCACCGCACCTGCCCGCTGACGAGCAGCCCGCCGTGTTCGCCCAGGCCCTGGACGCCGCCACCGCCATCTATACCGACGGCACCCGGGCCGAGGCGCTGACCGGGCTGGCACCACACCTGCCCGCTGACGAGCAGCCCGCCGTGTTCGCCCAGGCCCTGGACGCCGCCACCGCCATCTATACCGACGGCACCCGGGCCGAGGCGCTGACCGGGCTGGCACCACACCTGCCCGACGAGCTGCTGGCCCAGGCCCTGGCCGCCGCCCTCACCATCTATACCGACAGCTACCGCGCCGACGCAGTGACCGCATTGGCACCACACCTGCCCGACGAGCTGCTGGCCCAGGCCCTGGCCACCGTCACCACCATCTACGACGACTACCGCGCCGACGCACTGACCGCGCTGGCACCACACCTGCCCGACGAGCTGCCCGCCGAGTTGCTGGCCCAGGCCCTGGCCGCCGCCACCGCTATCACCGACTGCGACGGCCGGGCCCGGGCGCTGACCGTACTGGCACCGCACCTGCCCGCCGACGAGCAGCCCGCCGTGCTGGCCCAGGCCCTGGCCGCCGCCACCACCATCACCGACGGCGACGCTCAGGCCCGGGCGCTGACCGTACTGGCACCGCACCTGCCCGCCGACGAGCAGCCCGCCGTGCTGGCCCAGGCCCTGGCCGCCGCCACCACCATCACCGACGGCGACGCTCAGGCCCGGGCGCTGAGCGGGCTGGCACCGCACCTGCCCGCCGAGCTGCTGGCCCAGGCCCTGGCCGCCGCCACCACCATCCGCGACCCCGAGCGGAGCTGGGTGCTGACCGCGCTGGCACCACACCTGCCCGCCGAGCTGCTGGCCCAGGCCCTGGCCGCCGCCACCACCATCACCGACGGCGACGCCCAGGCCCGGGCGCTGAGCGGGCTGGCACCATACCTGCCCGCCGAGCTGCTGGCCCAGGCCCTGGCCGCCGCACCCAAAGCACGCGCAGCAATGTTGACGGCGATCCTGGAAAAGAGGCAGACGGCGCTGCCGCACGAAGACCATATGGTGTGTGTGAATCTGCTCCGGAACAGCCTTCTTGGCACGGAGCGAAGGTTTTCTCTTGATGTCATTGCGGCAGTTGTGCCAACTATTGCTGACCTCGGGGGCCCGCGCGCTATCACGCAATGCGTCGAAGCTATAGCCGACGTGCAGAGATGGTGGCCGTAGCGAAAATTACCTCGGGCGCCTATCCTCTGGGTCAATGACCTCACTGCTGGGTTCTACCGGACCTGCGTGATCGACGGCCTGCTGGAGCATTCACCCGCCGAGCACGTCCGCCGCCCTGCGGTCCCAGCGGAGTCACCCACGCTGGGGTTCACTCACCTGCAGTTCGAGGCCCTGTTAACCGCAGCCCGCCAGTCTGACCGGCCCGGTGACTTCGCCCTCGTCGCCATGCTCGGCCTGCTGGGCCTGCGGATCTTCGAAGCAACCGGTGCCGGCATCACTGACCTGAGTGAGGAGCACGGCCACCGGGCGGCCGGCGTGCCGGACCGGTAGCGCGGTCGTGGCGCGCTGCCCGGCCGGGCATGAGCTTGCCGGGCCCCGCCAGCGGCGAGGATGCCCGCGATGCCGGCGGGATCAGGCCGTGGATCTGGCGGCAGCGGCGGACCGGTCGCTGCCCCGGCCGGTTATCGAAGCCGCGGTCGAGGCGGTGGTGCCCGCCGGGCAGGCGCTGCTCCAGCTGGTGGGGGCGCTGGCCGCGACCCCGATGCCCTCTCCCGCGGGGCGCCGCCAGTTGCCGGTCGGCTGGCGGCCGAGCTGATCGCCCGTGGTTCGGCCGCCCGCACCATCCCCGCGTGCGCGGCCTGCGGGCGCACCGGCCTGCCGCTGTTCCGCGGTGATGGCGGCGGGTATGCAAGCGGTGCCGCGCCTGGCAGCTTGCTGGCGCCTGCGCCAGCGTGAGCAGCGCTTGGTGGTAGATGCCCTGGACAGGCGGGATCGATTCCAGGGCGATCCGTTCGTCGGTGCCGTGCAATCCCCGGTAGTCGACACCGAACCCGGCGGTGGCCGGGATGCCGAGCCCGGCCAGGTAGTTACCGATGTTCGACGGCCCCGCCGGTGACCTACCGCCAGGTCACCGAATCCTGCCAGCAGACGGGGCGCGACCCCGGCGGTCAGCCCGAGGTCCTGGTGGGCGAACAGCACGTCCGGCGGCTGCTGGTAGATGTCACACAGTGTCGCGCGGTGCCCGATGCTGGTGATATGTCGGCCGAGTTCCCAGCCCGAGACCATGCTCGGTGTGACCCCGGAGTGCCCGTCGGGAGTACGCAGGTCGATCTCCTCGACCAGTCGCTCCAGCGTCCAGTTCCGCACTTTTCTCGCCTGCCGCAGCGCAGAGTCCTGCTGCGGAACTCGTGACGGGCGGCGCGGCATACCCGATCACCTCCGGGTTCCTGCAGACAGCGCCAAGCGCGGCGCGGATATCACCCATGATGCACCGACATTTCCCGGATCGGGCTCCCGCCGGCGACCTTCTCACAGACCGTCAGCAGATGCGGATGTTGCCGCAGCCGCACATACCCCTGCGGCGGGTGGAACGCGCCCAGCTCACCGCGGAGTTCAGCCGCCGACAGGCCCGGATACTCGGCGACATGCAGGATCGGGATCGCGAACGCCCGCTCCAGGTCCCCGACATAGTCCAGCACGCTGGCCCCGTTCCCGGGCCGCGCCCGGTCCGCCATCGCCGCGATCTGCCCGGGAGCGTCCACCACCGCCGGGCCCAGGTCGATAACCGCCGCCAGGCGGGACACCGGCGTGTTCAGGTAGACGAACCAGCGGGGCCGGCCTTCCAGGAAGCGGCGGCGGAACTCGTGCGTCTTCAGCCCCTTCCAGATCAGCTCGTAGTACTCGGCATGCAGCGCCATCAGCACCGGCTCAGCATCGATTCCCAGGCTGCCGCCGAACAGGTCCTGCTGCGGAGCTGCGCCCCCGGTACCGATCACCGCCGGATAGCCCTGGACGTCGGGCGGTGCCGCTGCGGCCGTGATGCCCACTGGGCGCATCTGGCGACTCCCTCATCGCAGGATCTGACGGGAGGCTCCGGGGGGTGGCTACGGAGCCTTCAGGAGCGAGGTTGCGGCGTACTCCTGTTTAAAGTCATATTTCCTGTCGGGTGCGGCAGGTGCCGTGTCTTTCGCAGGCGGATGCTGGCCTAGATTCTCATTCTCCTGCGTATAATTGACTTCCTGCGTGAGTTCGCAGGAGGTGGTTTTAGTGCAGGGCGGCGCTGCGGCGGTCGAACGTGAGGCACGCCATCGTCTCCCTCGCTTGCTCGCTGAACTGCTTGATGAGTCAGTAGTGCAAGTCGAGGCGCCACGCGACGACGCTCGGCAGGCTGACTTTATCGCGACTGATGGCCAGGGGCGGGTCCTGATGATGGAGGTCAAGAACTCGAGCCGCCCGGGCCAGGTTGCGCGTGCAGCTGAGCAGCTCCTCGCCTACGAGGACGAAGGTGTCATCCCAGTCCTGGTCGTGCCGTTCATGTCTCGCGCGGGCGCGGAGACCGCTGACCGCTTGCGGCTTAACTGGATCGACCTGTCGGGTAACGCGCACGTCCGCACCGAGAACCTTCACTTGTGGGTGCAGGGGCGTCCCAATGAGCTGGGCTCCCGGGGTCGGCCCTCTTCGCCCTTTGCGCCTAAAAGCGCTCGCGTGACGCGGGCACTACTGTTCGACCCGGCACGCTGGTGGGTCCAGAAGGATCTCGCCGCAGTTACTGGGCTCGATGATGGCAACGTATCCCGCATCGTCCGGCGGCTTGATGACGAGTTCCTGCTGGAGCGGCGAGGCCGGGAACTGCGCCCTCGTGATCCGGACCTGCTGCTTGATGCCTGGGCTCAGGACTACCGTTTCTATAGCCATGACATCTTGCCCGGTCACCTAAGCGGCAGCGGCGTCGAGCTCGCACGGGTCCTTGCTGAGCGCCTAGAGTCGTTGAACATCCACCACGCGTTCACCGGGCTGCCAGCAGCCTGGGTGATGGACCAGTTCGCCCGCTTCCGGCTCGCGACCGTTTACGTCGACGGCGACCCGCGGGAGGCTGCCGAGCGCCTTGGCATCCGGCGGGAAGCCAAGGGTGCGAACCTGCAGTTGGTCGGCCCCAACGACGCAGGCGTCTTCAGCGGCGAACAAGACCACGGAGGGCTCCACTGCGTGGCACCCGTGCAGGTTTACCTGGACTTGCTCCAACTCCCCGAACGGGCGACGGAGGCTGCCCAGCATCTGCGCACCCATCAACTGCGGTGGCGACATGACGCCGCCGGCTAAGCCGCGCCACCGCGGCGGCTATTCACCTGAGGAGACTGAGCAGGTCAAGTCGGTATGCCTGACTGTCGCGGTGACACTCGGTGCGTTGATGGGCGAACTGTGCATCGTCGGCGGTCTGGTCCCCAGCCTGCTCATCGACCAGCAGATCGGCCCTGACCCTGACACCGGCGATATGCATCCGGGCACTAACGATCTCGATGTCGGGCTGGCAATTGGGCTGCTCAACGATGAGCAATACGCCGAGATCAGTCGCCGCCTGCGCCAGGAGGGCTTCGCGCCCGATTACAACGAAAACGGCAACCTCACGCCGCAGCGCTGGAAGCTCGCGGACTTCAGCGTCACAGTCGACTTCCTGCTGCCACCGATCCCAGGTGCTGTCACGGGTGGCCGCGTCCACAACCTTGAAGGCGACTTTGGTGCTCTCATAGCACCCGGGCTGGAACTCGCCTTCGATGAACGCCACGAAATCATCCTGAACGGTTACACATTGACCGGGGAAGTCGTGCGCCGCCGCATTCCCGTGTGCGGACCGGCCACCTTCGTCGTGCTCAAGTCGTTCGCATTCGCCGACCGCGGCGAGCCCCAGGACGCCTACGACCTGATCTACGTGCTCCGGCGCTGGCCCGGCGGTGCCAACGACATCGCCGATCGCCTCGCTTCGCACACGCAGAAGCACCCTGGCACCGTCCGGAACGCGCTCGGAAAGCTCGCGAACGACTTCGCGGCCGTAGACAACCACGGGCCACGGCGTGCCGCTGCTTTCCAAGGAGGCGGAACGGAGAATCTTGACGAGTCAGCAGCCGACGCCCACGGCTACGTCGACGATCTCCTGCGCGCTTGCCGCGAACGAGGTCTCGCCATCAGCCAAGAACCCTAGCGGGTGCAGGCCGCCGATCCGGCCCTGGCTGCGCGCACGGGGCCGTCCACGCGCGGACCCCGCTCTGGCCCGCGAGGAGCCATGTGGCGCCCAGGAGTGCGCCGTGGGATTCGCCCTTGCCAGCTAGCCGATCCGGTGCCTGGGGACCAAAATACTGCGCGCTCCGTCCGGCGGTCAGCGTTCAGGCATGGCGTCTGGCGGCGGTGGGATTGCGTCGGGATCATCAGCGACTGCATAGACGACCTCGAAGCGGTCGGTGATCTTGCTGATGTCCTCGTCAGTGATGCTGATCGCTGGGGAACGGTTCTTCAAGATCATCCGAAGTTCGCGGAGCGGCCAGAAAAGCTGCTCGTGGAACATGCCGAAGCGGCGACCGCTTGCTCTGGCGTATGCGAGAACCCTATCTACGTAGCGATCTCCGTTGGTTTCGCGGCGCACGGTAGATACGGCCAGGTCCAGGTCGCCAAGGCGGTCTACGGTGGGATCGAGGTAGCTGCCGAAAACTGTAATTTCCGCGACTGTCAGGAGACGAGCCGGATCAGCGTTGTAGGCACGTGCCCGTTCAACGACCCCCGTGAGATGGCGCGCAGCAGTGGCCCGGCTGATTGGCTTGCCGAAGCTGGCTTGCGCAAGCGCATTGCCCCTGGTCGTGGTACTCCACCAGTCATCGCCTGCCGTGCTCCTCTCGGAGCGTTCGACGTACCCGCCAGCTTCGAAAGCGCGTAATTGCTCCCGGGAAGCCTCCTGGCCAAGGCCGAGTACATCGCAGGCGACCTCGACCGGGTGGTCATCGCGGTACTCGCGCATCAGCCGCCTCGCCATCGGCGCGGGAAGGCCGCAGATCACGTCATTCTTCGAAACCCGCATTTTAGGCTCCTCGTCCGCACAGAGAACAGAGGATCACGTTAGCGGTCGCTAGCGAGGTGTGCTCAGCCCAATGCGGTCCATGCAGGTTCCCGGGCATCACCCAAGACGCGAGGCCCCACTCGCTGACACACGGCAGCCCGCTGTCGGGGTTCCTGTCGATACCGGCGGCGGCCCGGTCGGGGGACAAGTCGGCTAGCGTCGTTGACTGTGTCGGGAGATGCCATAGATGGCCGGGGCCAGTGGATCATTCATGACGATCGGCTGGTGGACGAGAACCCGCATATCCGGGTCAGTGTTGTGGATGTCGAGTTGCCGGATGGCAGCGAGTTCACCCAGTACGTGTTCCGGCTCCGGCGGTGCGCCATGATCGCGGTCCTGGATGAGCCTGGCGCCAAGATCCTGCTGCTGCGCCGTCACCGGTTCATCATTGACCGGTGGGTGTGGGAGCTTCCCGGCGGCTACGTCGACGACGGCGAGGACGGCGCGGCTGCCGCGATCCGGGAAGCCGAGGAGGAGACCGGCTGGCGTCCGAGATCTGCGCGGTTCGTGCTGTCGTTTCAGCCGATGATCGGCAATGCGGACTTTCCCCAGGACTTGTACCTGGCGCGCGGCGCTGACCTGGTACGCGAGCCTGAGACCGATGAGACGGCCGAGGTCGCCTGGGTTCGGCTCGATGATGCCGCCGCGATGATCGCTGACGGGCGGATCGCTGGGGCCGCTACCGTCATCGGCGTGCAGCACGCGCTGATGCTGCGGGCAGGCGCTGTTCCACCCGGGCAGTGAGTTCCCGGACGGCGGGTGCGTCGGCCGCGCCGTGCAGGGCCCGCTGCAGGGTCCTGATGTACTGAACGCTCCGTGCCGATCGGAGCCCGGCCGTCAGGTCGACCGCTTGCGCGCCGACCGCGCAGGCCTGCTCGATATCGCCTTGGTCAGCGAGGGTCGTGGCCAGGAGCGACAGATTGAAGGCCTTTCCGCGGACGAACCGTCCGTCCATGTCCAGCGACCGCCGGGCGTAGTGCTCGGCATGCCGGGGCTCACCCAGATCGCGGAAGCAGTGCGCCATCCGGGCGGCGAGGTATGCCTCGTCGAAGTACCGCAGCCACCCTGGGTCATTGTGCCGGGCTGATCTTTCGAAGGCGTGTTCTGCGTCCGAGAGTGCGCGGGCGCAGGCCCGCGCATTGTTCGCGGCGGCGTGGCCATGGGCTTCCATCACGCAGCACTCGGCCAGCAGCGTCGGAAGGGCGGCCCGGCGTGCGGTGGTCTGGGCGGCCCGTGCCAGGTCCACGGCCTCAGCTGGACGTCCCAGGTACACGGCCTGGTGAGCCTTGGCGGCCAGGATCTCCGCTCCCAGCCCGTCGTCCCCGGCATGACGGGCGAAGCTCAGGGCCAATGTCAGGTACCGTTCCGCGTGCCCGTGGAGCCCAGTGTCGTAGGCCACCCAGCCAGCAAGCTGGGCAAGTTCCGCCGCGACACCGGCGAGCCGGGCGCCGATGTCAGCGCTGAACTGGCCTTGTGCCAGGACCGGAGTTATCTCATCGGTCAGATACTGCATGACCGCACTGCGCACCCGGCCGCCGCCGAGCCGGTTATCCAGCTCCCGGAATGACTGCGCCGCCCGCTCTATCGCCGCCACGTCGCTGGCACCGATCTTCCGCTCGCCAAGCCCAGAGGGAGGACCCGCGGATGGGCCCACCAGCCATTGCAGTGCCGCGGCTGAGGACGCCGCCGCCAGGGCCGCATCCTGGAGGAACTGCCGTCTTTCCACGTCAGCCCTCCATAATGTCGTGGCGGTAGCTACGCACTCCGCCCAGTCCCCGGACAGTCGCAGCCCGATGCCCGCCGGGATGGCGCTCGGGACCATGCCCAGGTCCGTTGCGGTTAGCGGACGATGCAATAAGGCTGCCAGTATCTCGGCGATTAATTCCGGAATGGGCTCGCGCGGTTGCTGGCCAGCTAGCCATCGGGCGACCGAGCTATGGTCGTAACTCAGACCCCGCACGCCCCGCGCTGTTCCCAGGTCCACGACTCGGCGGGCCAGGCCCTTTCGCGATATCCGGGCATCTTCCAGCAGCGCGCCCAGTTGCGCGTTAACGGGCCTCGCTGCGCGGCCCAATTTCGGCCTCCCGGAATAGACTCCCGATGCGCTGAGTCTCACACATGGTGCGCAACGCCGCTAGCGATCAGGCCGTGCACGCCCCCTACGCACGCACCCGCCCTCCTGCACGCCCTGTCCGTACCTGCCCGGGCTCGCGTTGGATCGTCCCATGAGCCAGGAAAGCCAGACCACCGCCACCCATGCAGCAGCAGGGCAATTGCGCACTGCGGCAGCAACTGCCCGGCAGATCGCTGCGGAGCGAGAGGCAGCGCACAATACGAGCCAAGAGCCCGCGACCGACGCGGCCACCGCCGACGCCCAACCACTTCCGCTGTCCCCATCCCGGCACCTACTGAGGCTGATCGTGGACGCGCTGCAGCTACCCGATCCGGCCAGAACTCCGCAGGACCAGATGGCGTACCTGGCGATGGTCAGCCGCCGCGCCATGCTCGTGCTGCAAGCCTGCCAGCAGGCCCTGGCCGGGCCCTCCGAGGGCGTCGTGCTGTTTGCCGCACGTGACCTGTTCGACGGGGTGTCCAACACGCCGCCGGTGACCTACCGACACGCGCGGACCGGCCCGAGGGCGTCGGCATGACCTTCGAGAGGCCCGGTATGCCCGCCCACGACTTGCAGGACACCCTTCAGCAGTCCCTGAACGATCTGGTCGAAGTCAAGCAATGGCTGGCCGCCGTGAACGCGCACGAAGCCGAAGGCGCCGCTCTCATCCTGGATCGCTGTCGGAAGAGATGGCCGAAGCCGCCGCGATGACCCGTGCCCTGCCCGGCCGCCCCCCGGATGAGGCCGGGCACACGTTCGCGACCGCCGCCGCACTGACCACGGCCGTCCGCATCGAGCCGGACTTCGCGTGCTGGCTCGCCAGCGTGCTGGCCGGCGTCGCCCGGCAGCCCGGCGCGACGCTCACCGCGAGCCCGCCCAGGAACTGGAACGCGTGGCTGTTGCGCCAGCTCATCGAGGGTCTGCCCAGGGCAGCCGTCACGGTGCCCGCCTCACAGCGAACGCGGGCGCCGACGGTCCATAGCCCATTATGACCAGCCCTTTGAACTTGGCCCCGACGGACGTCCCGGCACCCGCTGCCAACGGCTTGACCGACGGGCGCTGGTCCCCAGACTCCGGCCCGTGCCGGTCCGGACGAGGTTCCGGCACGGGTCGGCTCCAGTTCGGGACCGGTCCGCCGAGGACAACCGAAACGGCTTCCGCCGATCAAAGCGCCCGCAAGGCAGCGGCTACTAGCCTAATTCTGAAAGGAACTCACGATGACGGCTCGTTACGTGTCCACTGGTGCTCAGGCATCCTCTTGTTACTTTCGGACGACCACCGACGGTGATCGCCGGAAGGCGTTAGTGCAGATTGACGAGCGCTGTAACTTACATTGCGCGCACTGCTTCGTCTCCGCGACCCGGGACGGCGCGACGATGCTCTTCGAGCAGATCACGGACGTGCTGATCCCGCGGCTGGCAGAGTGCCGCGTGGAACGGGTGACGCTGACGGGCGGTGAGCCGACGATCCACCCGCGCTTCCTGGATGTGGTGCGCGCATTCCGCCAGGCCGGAATGCAGGTCGGAGTCTGCACCAATGCCACCACGTTGGACGGACGGCAAATTGGCGAGCTGCAGCAAATTGGTGGCGTGCACTGCAACGTGTCCCTGGATGGGTTCCGGCCCGAGTCGCATGGCAAATTCCGTGGCAACCAAGGCAGCTTCGCCACCACGGTCGCCACGGTCCGGGCTCTGGCCCGGGCTGAGTTACTACAGGGCCTGCTGTGCACCCCGAACTCGCTCGCCGAGGACGAGGAGTACCGCGAGCTGTGCGAGTTCGCCGCTGCGCAGGGTGCCGAGTACGTCTTGCTCAACCCCCTATCGTCGATGGGACGCGGGGTGAAGGCGCGCGGGCGGCTGGCCGCGACCGAGGAGCGGATGCGCCACATCTACGACCTGACCCCGCCGCCACGAGACACCGACCTGGAGGTCGTACACATTCATGGTCAGCGAATGGATCGACCGCTGGCTGGCCATGCAGGACGTCGGCGTCAGCACCGAGCACAACCGCGAGTACCTGATCCGGCGGTTCGTCCGGCCCATGTGGGGCGCCATGCCGCTGAACTCGCTGAGCACCGAGGAGATCACCAGATGGGAGAACGGCCTCCCAGTCCGGGCCGGCGTCTCCCGGCGCACTGCCCGGGACGCACGGAGCCTGCTGTGCACCATCCTGGGTGACGCCGCCGCCGCGAAACCGCCACTGATTCCGTACAACCCCGCTCTGCGGCCGCGCAACCGCGGCCGGAGGACCGGTCGCAAGCTCGACCGCGCTCCGCAGCGGGCCTGGGCCACGCCGCTGCAGGCGTTGCTAATCGCTGAACGGGCCGCCCTGCTGTCAGGCCGGGACGATGACTTCACCATGATCGTGACGATCGGCTATACCGGGCTCCGCTGGGGCGAGGCCATCGGGCTGGAATGCGACTTCGTCCGCGCGGCCGAGATCCACGTGGAGTGGCAGCTCCGCGAGATCAACGGCCGGTTCCACCGGCTCCCGCCCAAGGACGACTCTTATCGCAGCCCCCGCTGGGAACCGTGCCTCCCGGTCGACATGCCCGAGTTCCTGGGCGACTTGCTCAGCCGCCAGGCCGCGGCCCAGTCCGGCCAGCGCTGCCCGTGTGCCGGCCAGCATGGCGGAAGCGGTCAGTATGTCTTCCTCGGGCCCGAGGGCGGGCACTACCGGCGCAGCAACTACGCCCGGCGCGTGTTCCGCCCCGCCTGCGACGGACGACATGAATCAGCATCCGGCCGTCCGGGTCAGGTGATCATCACCGACACCACGGTCTGGCCTGGCGTCCCGGTCGCCGCCTGGCCGCCCGCCGATCCGGGCGTCGCCTTCATGCCGCCGAGTGGCCGGGGCATTCAGGCCATCCCGGCAGGCGCGCCGCTCGCCTGCTGGCTGCCGCTTAAGATTGGACTGACACCCCACGGCCTGAGGCATAGCCATAAGACCTGGATGGCCGAAGACAGCCTCCCGGAGATCCTCGCCGAGCAACGGCTCGGCCACGAGGTGTCCGGCATGCGCGGCCTCTACGCCCATGCCTCCGACCGGATGCGGGACGACCTCAAGGCCGCCCTCCAGGCCCGCTGGTTGGACTCGCTACGCGCCAGGGCGGCCATCGCCCCGCACTCCCCGGTCCCGCTGCTCGACGAACTGCTGGCGCCGATCCGGGCGCAAGTCCGGCGGCAAACCAGAGCGCCAGCGAAGCAGATGACACCGTCCGTGACCCGCAAGGCCCCACCGAAACGGGGGGACAGGGAGCAGATGATCTCCCAAATTCCTCCCAGAACAGCAGCAGACCCCACCCCAGGAACTGGGATGGGGTCCAGCCAACGTGCCTCTGAACTGGCGAAACACCAGAACCAGCGGGTGGAGCTGAGGGGATTTGAACCCCTGACCCCCTCGATGCGAATGAGAAATTGCTGTTCATATTAACTTTGCGCGACCTCCGTCGAATTGCGTTAAACTGCTGGTCAGAAGGCTAATCTGAATGTCAGTTAATGCCTAGCGCTGACGCCTGATGACGCGCAGTCCACGGTCAAATGACGGTCAGATGATCAGGGAAGTTGATGGGATACTCCAGAGCTCGGAACGGCCGGGATGGCAAGCCCCGGTACACCGCCTACTACTGGGACATCCGCGGCCGTGAGCGCTCAGCCGGGACGTTCACCAGCAGGAAAGAGGCCGATAAGGCCTGGCAGCGCGAGGAAACCAAGGTCGCCGAGGGCCGCGCTGGCGACCCGAAGCGCGGCCGGCAGACCTTCGAGCGGTACGTCCGTGTGGAGTGGCTCCCTGCACATGTTATGGAGCTGAGGACCCGCGAGAATTACACCTACTACTTGGACCGGCGGATCATTCCCGAGTTCGGGCCTATGCGGATGGTGGAGATCCTGCCAGCGCATGTACGTGAATGGGTGACCAGGCTGACCCGGGAAGGCGTCAAGCCCCAGGCTGTCAGGTACTGCATGGTCGTCCTGAGCGCGATCTTCACAACGGCCTTGAACGATCAGGTGACTTTCCTGCATCCATGCAAAGGGGTGAAGACGCCGCCGATCCCGAAGAAGCCACAGAACATCATCTCCCCGGAGCGGTTCGACGACTTGTATGCGGTCCTTCCCACCGAAACGATGAAGCTGCTAGTCGAGACTGACATTGAGAGCGGCCTGCGCTGGGGCGAGCTGACCGAGTTGCGGCCACTTGACCTCGACCTCGGTACCGGAATCCTGACGGTTAGCCGGGTCGTCGTGGAGCTGCCCCCGAAGTTTCACCCTGACGGCGGCCGGTTCCTCATCAAGGACTACCCCAAGGACCAGGAACACCGGCGGCTCAAGCTGAGCCGCCAGATCGTCACCAAGATCAAGGCATTCATTCGAGGCGCAGGGACTGGGCGACGACGACCTGCTGTTCGTGATGCCCCAGCTTCCCCCGCAGTCGGCCCTTCGGGTGCTAGCCGACCCTGGAACACTGGGTCTCACCGAGCCGAACGACGCCGGGCGGCGTTACCGGCACGGCACCCTCAGCGCCTACTCCGCTGGCAAATGCCGGTGTGAGCACTGCCGGGGCGCATACGCAACGTACCGCGCCCGACGCCGCGCGGTCGGGCAGGACCAGCCGCGGGCTCGCCGGACGGTCGTGACCGACGGGCACATCCCGCGCTGGTGGTTCCGCACCCACGTCTGGCTTCCCGCCATCGAAGCGAGCGGGCTGTCCGGATCCATCACGGTGCACGGGCTCCGGCACGCACATGCCTCCTGGCTGCTTGCCGGGGGAGCGGACATCCAGGTCGTCAAAGAGCGGCTCGGTCATTCCAGCATCGTGACCACCCAGAAGTACCTGGGCACCTTGGACGAGACCGACGAAACCGCGATCGATGCGCTCAGCAGGATACGCAGTCGCAGCAAGAAGCCCAGCAGCCCAAGCCGAAGGAGGTCGGCGTAGAACACGACGGACGGCGGCGCCGGGACCGGTCGGGGCAGTTGATCTCCCGCAACCACAACGCCGTGCCGGATCAGTGCCCTGGCCACGCGTCAGCTCCAGCTCAGTCTAAGACCCGTTCTTTGGGGGCCTGCCTAGCTTCTCGCCGGTAACCCGGGTGGATCTGCTGATACACGGCGTAGTCAGGCGCCTTTGTCCCGCAGTGAGCGGCCCCGCGCCTGGGCGCCGAGCCGCCCGGCGCGCAGCGTCTCCATCTCGGCCACGATGTCCGCCTCGGCTGTGCTGGCTTCAGTCTCGCGTAGCCGACCCTCGTTGACTTCGGCTGTGATCCTGATGGCCACGCGCACGCCCCCGGGGCTGGCTGGCGTGATGATTCTGCGGATGCTTCCCCAGCTTCCGGCTCGCCTGTGGGCGATGGCCCTGGGCGCGCCTGGCGTGCGCCGGGCCCACGCCTCGGGCACCAAGGGCCACGCCATGTCCGACTCCGGCTGATCGTTCTAGATATTCGCTCTCACTGATGCTCGATAGGGGCATACGCTAGTGAACCTGAGCCGTTGTGATTACTGAGGTGGTGCGGCCGGGATCGTCTGGAATCGGCCCCGTATCCGCCACTGCGATCGGCTCTGCCGTCGATGGCGCCGAGCCACCAGCGATGACCGCGATCGTCGATGGGTGCGCACTTGGCCAGAAACCGGCGCACGGTATCGGGCTCGAGGGGGTAACTCTGCGGCGCCGACTGCGAGACGGGAACTCCTGACGGTCTGAGGTGGCAAGGTCTTCCAGCGCGTTGCGGTGACCTTCGGCATGGGGCACCATTGTGGTGATTGGGTCTGATGTAGGGCAGGGCCTCTCGCGGCGGGCTGCGTCAGCGAGGTGGGCGAGCGGGTCCACTGGCAATTCGATGCGTAGTAGCATCCACCGAACAGCCGTGAGGGGGTCCGATGCCGCCAAAGCAGGGCAAGCCGGAGCAGGAGAAGAGCCTTGAGGCCACGCTGTGGGAGGCGGCGGATCGGCTACGGAGCCGCGTTGACGCCGCCGAGTACAAGCACGTCGTCCTTGGGCTGATCTTCCTCAAGTACGTCTCTGACGTCTTCGCCAAACGGCGCGAAGCGCTGGAACGGCTGGTCGACGATCCGGCAGCGACTACTTCATGCCGAGCGACGAGCGAAAGCGGCGGTGCTGGAGGACCGCGACGAATACACCTCCGAAGGTGTGTTCTGGGTGCCGGAGGGCACCGCTGGGACGACCTTCGCAAGGCCGCCAAGCAGACCGACATCGGCGAAGCATCGACGCGGCGATGGACGCGATCGAGAAGGAGAACCCGAGCCTGCGGGGAGTGCTGCCGAAGAGTTACGCACGACGCGAACTGACCCCAGGATGCTCGGCGGGCTGATCGACACGTTCTCTCGCAAGGATCTGGCTGGCGCGGAGCACAAGGGCCTGGACGTCCTCGGCCGGGTCTATGAGTACTTCCTCGGCAAGTTCGCCACTGCCGAAGGCAAACTCGGCGGCGAGTTCTACACGCCGCGCTCGATCGTCAGGCTGATGGTCGAGATGCTGGAGCCGTTCAACGGCCGCGTCTTCGATCCGGCCTGTGGCTCTGGCGGGATGTTCGTGCAGGCTGAGGAGTTCGTCGAAGCGCACGGCGGGCGCCGCAACGACATCTCGGTGTTCGGGCAGGAGCAGAACCCGACGACGTGGCGGCTGGCGAAGATGAACCTCGCGCTGCGCGGAATCGAAGCCAACCTCGGCCCGGAGTGGGGCGACACGTTCCACCACGACATGCACCCGGATCTGCGCGCCGACTTCATCCTCACCAACCCGCCGTTCAACGTCAGCGAGTGGGGCGGCGAGCGGCTGCGCGACGACCCGCGGTGGCGCTACGGCGTGCCGCCTGCTGGCAACGCCAACTTCGCCTGGATCCAGCACATGCTGCATCACTTGTCGCCGATGGGCACGATGGTCACCGTCCTGGCGAACGGGTCGCTGTCGTCACAGCAGTCCGGCGAGGGCGAGATCCGCCGCAACCTCGTCGAGGCCGATCTCGTCGAGTGCATCGTCGCGCTGCCGAGCCAGCTGTTCTATACGACGCAGATCCCGGTCTGCTTGTGGTTCCTGACCAAGGACAAGTCTGGCAAGTTCCGCAGGATCGGGCCGTCGGTCAGCACCGCGGCGGCCCCGCTTCAACGAGGTGCTGTTCATCGACGCGCGCACCCTCGGGCACATGGTGTCGCGCACCAACCGCGAGCTCGCCGACGCGGATATCGCCCGGATCGCCGACACTTACCATGCCTGGCGCGGCAGGACGCTGACCTCAAGCCATATGAGGATGTCCCCGGCTTCTGCGCCTCGGTCGACCTCGACACGATCCGCGAGCACCAGCACGTGCTCACTCCCGGCCGGTACGTCGGCAGCGAGGCCGTCGAGGATGACGGCGAGCCGTTGGACAAGAAGATCGCCAGACTGACGGCCGAGATCCGGGAAGGTTTCGCCAAACGGGCCGAACTGCAGTCCAAAGTCCTCGGTGCGCTCGATTCGCTGCAGGTAGCCGAAGATGCATGATGGCTGGGACAAAGTTCAGCTTGGCGACGTTGCTTCGGCCATGTCAGGTGGCACACCGAAGAAGGATGAAGATTCCTTCTGGGGCGGCGACATTCCATGGATTAGTGGTGCCACGCTGACAGACCGACGCCTCTATTCATCCGAACGGCGGCTCACCTCGCCCGGAGTGGAGAACGGGAGTCGAATCGCTCCAGCGGGGGCCACTCTCATTCTTGTGCGCGGCATGAGCTTGCTCGAAGAGATCCGTATCGGACAGGCAATCCGAGATCTCGCGTTCAATCAAGATGTCAAGGCGCTAGTCCCGACTCCTGGGATCGATGCAGGGTTCCTCACGTATGCCCTATTGGCTCGAAGGCCCGAACTGCTGCGAATGGTTCACCAGGCAGGTCATGGAACTGGTGTCCTTGCTACGGACCTCATCCGAGCACTTTGGATCATGCTACCGCCGATAAAAGAGCAGCGGCGGATCGCGGGGGTGCTCGGAGCCCTCGACGACCTCATCGACACCAACGCCTGCCTGATCCATTCTGCATGGCTGCTGCCGCGCTCGCCTTCAGGCGGCTGGTCGACAACGCCACCAAGTCCGTTGTTTTCTCAGAAACTGTGGACTTGCCTACCAGGTGGCACTTTGAAGACATCCGAGCCAGCCTTCTGGGAGGGGGGCTCGATTCCATGGTTTCTCAGTGGCTGACACTCCGACAAAGGGTGAAGCATGGGTGCTTCGCACAAGCAAGCGCATCACTGAGCTCGGCCTCTAGAACTCTCCCGCGCAGCTGCTTGAACCGGGCACAACGATCGTGACCGCTCGCGGCACAGTTGGTAACGTCGCACTCGTAGGCGTGCCCATGGCAATGAACCAGTCATGCTACGGGCTGCGCAGTCCTGTAGGCCGCCGTGGTTACTTTACCTTCTTCGCCACACTCGCCTCGGTGGCCGCGCTGCGGCGACGAGCGCATGGTTCCGTG
>CAVOHC010000008.1:0-325190 GCA_963695645.1 uncultured Actinomycetota bacterium
CATGGCAGGACTATGGATCTAACGGCGTTTCTGGCCCGATCACGCCGAGCCTGGCGGTTTGGCGGGAGAGGTACCGTGTAGCAGCCGGAGGCGAGTGCTGAGTAACAGGTTCGCCGAGATCTACGCCGCGTCAATGTCGAAGGAGACGATCTCGAAGGTCACCGACAGGGTGATCGAGGAGATTACTTACTGGCAGAACGGGCCCCTTGATCAGGTCTGCGTGGCGATCTTCATCGACGCGATGGTGGTGAAGGCCCGGGTCGGGCAGCGCCTGCGAGCGGCCTCCAACGCAGCTGAGGCACTCCATACCTGCCTGCGTCCGGCGCGGTCTAGCGTCCGGCTCAGTGTCAGGGTGGCTGGACGGGTCGGGTGACTGCCAGCAGACGATGGCCACGCACTTGCCAGGCGGTGGTACGGCTACAGGTCGGCCCGGGAAGCCGGGGCGTCAGCTGGCCTGGTTCTCGCCTGGAAAGATGATCATCAGTGGTGTTTTCGGCCGCGGCGGAGCTTGATGATCCGTCCGTTGAGGGGCTGCAGCGGGCGGTTGTTGTTCGGGTAACCGTTGTAATTGGGGAACTGTGCGATCAGGTGGTGATAGCGGGTCACCGCGGCGTTCAAACGTGCCCTCCGTCGGCGAGCACCGACCAGAGCACCCCCTCGGCGCATCCGGGTGTGGTGAGCGATCCAGCGTAAGAGTAGAACGAGTCCACCGTGACCGGGCACCCGCGTTTCGTGCTGACTCCGCGGATGTGACGGAACAACTCTGCCGGGCTGGCTTTCCCGGCGCTGACCTCGTCGCCTGCAGTTTCCGGCGCTGTGAGGAGGATTTTGTCGAGCAGCGCGTTCGGGCGGGGGCCGATGCGGAAGAAGATACCGACGACGGCCGTGACACCTTGCGCGTTCGTGTGGACCAGGTGCGCTTCCAGATCAGCCAGCCGGCCGTTGACGGCGTGCTCCGCTGGCGCATGGAAGTGGTACTGCACCAGCGGATAAACGTCGCTGCCGATCTGCAGCGTGTCGTTGACGCCGGCCGGGATGGGCACTTCCCGTAGTGCCCGGTGTTCTCGATGCCGAGCTCGGACGGCTCATAGTTCAGCAGCAGCGGGGAGCCGCGATAGGCCGCCACTGTATGAGTCCTGATGTTGACAGGGGACTGGTTCATGCCGGTGCCGCAGGCCGGGAAGCCGATGTCGCCCCAGTGCAGGGGCCCGATCGAGGACGCTGGGTTGTGGTTCCATGCCGTGGTGGTCGGCGCCTGGGCGTGGCCGGAGAACAGGGTCGAGGCCGGTCCCCGGAGCGAGACCACGGCGACCGCGGCTGCTGCACCGCCCGTCGCCCTGAACAGCTCGCGACGTGTTAACTCAGCCATGATGCTTCCCCTTCCGCTCGGCGTGCCACTCTGCGTAGCCGTCGGGGTGATTGAGCCCTCACCGGGAATGGCCTGTGGCATAATCCGGATTTTGCCGGAACAGTCCGGATTGTCATCACCCCTCTGCGGCTGGTTCCTGCCAGCCCCGGGAGCACTGCCTGGGGCCTGTTGTGCTATCGCTGCCGCCGCGCCGACGGCTCGCATCGTGAGGTGGGGGCTGACCGGGCAGAAGTCAGTAGAGGTCGCAGTACCGGCCGGGGATCGGGCACAGCCGGGAAGGGCCGAACGTCGAGTGAGGCGGAGGAGTCGGCGGCGCGTTCTCGCCGCTCCTGGCAATTGCAAGCCTGATGGCATTGAGATGTCTGAGTTCCGAGGAGAATGCCGGAATGGTTGCCTGCGACGTAATCGCTTGGCGTCTGGGCGGCTGATCCAGCTGGGCTGGTGCGTTGTGCCTATCTGGGCGCCTGCCTTCCTCAACGGCCGCTATGTGAACTCAGCGGAAAGGCAGATCAGGTCCGGGATCACACTCGGTCTGCCCTGGAAGGGTCCTCGGATGGCGGCGCGAGCTGTCTGACCTCGGTGACGGAACTGGGGCCAACGGCCGCTAATGCCTGTGCGCCGTGCCGTGGGCGGCTTGGGCATGCATGGTGATCCACAAGCGGGACCTTGGACCCTACCCAGTAATGGCAAACATCGGCTAGTGGAGAGAACAAGTAAGTCGAGGTGCAGCAGCTGGTGCGAACACTCCTGCACTCCGGCGTTGGGAGCAAGTAGTCACCGGGCGCGCGTGGCTGGGGAGTTGTGAGCCGACGGCAGGAGGCCGGGAATGGCTGATCCGCTGCCGAGCTGGACTGACGGGCCGGCGAAGGCACAGATTCTGGAGTTCGTGCGGTCGGTGACCGAGCCCGGCAGGTCGTTCGTGCCGCCATCGGATCGAGTCGCGGCATTCGACAATGACGGCACGTTGTCGTGTGAGAAGCCGATGTCCGCGCAGGCCCATTTCCTGCTGCGGCGGTGGAAGGAGATGGCCCGGGCTCATCCCGGCCTGGCCAAAAAGCAGCCGTGGAAGGCCGTCGCCGAGGATGACCAGAAATGGCTCGCGGAGATCCTGGACCATATGCCCCAGCTGGCCAGGGGCCTGGCGGAATCCTATGCGGGTGTCACCACCGAGGCGTTCGAGCGGGCCGTGCGGTCGTTCTTCGACAGCGCCCGTCACCCGGCATTCGGTGTTCCTTACACCCGGCTGGGCTACCGCCCGATGCGGGAGCTGATCGAGTTGCTGATGGCCGCCGGGTTCGAGGTCAACATCTGCTCGCCGGGCGGCCGGGACTTCATCCGGGTGGTGGCGCAGGAGATGTATGGCATCGACCGGCAGCACGTGATCGGCTCGGGCACCACCTTGGAGTACCGCCACGGTGCGGTGTACCGCACGAAAGGCGTCGAGCAGCCGGTCGACGACGGACCCGGAAAGCCGGTCCACATCTGGGCCCGGACCGGGCGCAAGCCGCTGCTGGCGGGCGGGAACGGCGACGGGGACGCCGCGATGCTGCGCACGGCCCGGTTCGGCCTGCTGATCCGCCACGACGATGCCGGGCGCGAATTCGCTTACGACGCCGGTGCGGAGAAGGCTCTGACCAAGGCCAAAGAACGCGGCTGGACGGTCGTGAGCATGCAAAACGACTTCAAGGTGATGTTTGACCTGTGATGCCACTAACTCCGCCAAGGACAGCCACGGCCGCCAACCGCCATGCCGCGCTCGGCCGCTGCGGCGGCCGCCGGCGCTCTGCCCGGCACGTGTGATCCGCTCTGACCGGCAGACCGTCTCCGCGTTCCCGTTCAGCCTGGATGTCAAAATCCGCCGATGGCAACACAGGATGCCGCCCGCGAGCCCGCTGGCGCCGTCGAGGCGGTCGCGGATCGACTGGCCGACTGGCTCGCGCAACTAGGGGGGCCGGTCTGCCATCAGGTTGCCGATGGGCCGTGCGAGCTGGGGGTGGTGGACCGGGCGATCTACGCCGCCGTGGCGTCCACGCCCACCCCGTCCCTCGGCGTACCGCTGCGCCGGGTCTCCAACGCGGCCAGCAACTCCCGCCTCTGGCTGGCCATGGCGGCCGGGCTCGCCCTGGCGGGCGGCCGGACCGGCCGGCGCGCGGCGGTGCGCGGAACGCTGGCCATTGGCGTCACCTCCGCGCTGGTGAACCTTGGTGTCAAGTCGCTCTGGTCCCGGTAGCGCCCTGACCGGGCCCGGCGCCGGAGTCCCGGAGCAGGTCTATGCCTTTCGTGCGGTACGCCTCACCGCGGTACTCCACAGTGGTGCCCGGGCCGATACCCGATCGTGAGTTGACGGCGCGAGGGTGGCGGTTCCACCGTGGGCATACGGGCAATGATGTAGTCAGGGCCGCCCGCACTCCGCTGTCGGGGGCGGTGCGCGGTCGGCAGAGCAGTGGAGGCGCCGCGTGCCCATCGGTGAAACCCTGGCGGAAGCGCGCCGCCAGGCCGGCCTCACCGTTACCCAGGTCAGCGAGCGGACCCGCATCAGGGAAACGATCATCAGGGGATCGAGGACGATGACTGTTGGGCTCCGCTCATCCGCGCGACCACAAGCGATCATGAGTGTGGCGGCGCGGCGTCCCCGGTTGTGTGGGCAGCCGGCCGCCGGAGCGTTCCCGCTGGTCATCGGCTCGCTCCGGTTTGATCTGACCGTCCTGCCCAAGCCATCGGCCTGTCGCGCCGGGGGATGAGCGTCCGCTTATGTGGGCACCTGTGGGGCAAGTGACGGCCGCGCCGGTCAGGCGCGGCGCGATTTCCGGGAGGCGGCCTTGTCATTTGTCCCTGCGGCAGTACCAGTCCCAGATCGTCGATTCTTTGCTGGTGACTCAGTGAGTGCCGGGATTGCCGTCGGTGCCCAGATCAACCATTCGGGCGCCTTCCCCGGTAATCACCTCAGACCCAGGTGGCCGCTGCGAGTGCCTGCCTGTTCGAGTGCGCCTGGCTGGGGATGCCCGATCCGGCAATCGATGCGGCTCTCGGGTAATGCGAACCGTCGAGGCAACCGGCGCGAAGGCAGCCGGGTGACCGCCGGAGCCAATCATGGGGCGGGTACTTCGAAACGCCCGGCCGGGGACTTGTGCTCTGTCGCTGAGTGAGCGAGCGGCACTAGCATGAACGTGCCCGCGGTTACGTCCCGCCCGAGCTCGAATACCGGGGTTGGAAGCCCTGCGGGGTGTCATGCGTGGCTAGGAGAACTGATGAGTCAGCAGGTTGAAGAGAAACAAGCGGGCCGGCGGCTCGGGGGCGGGGCGATCGCCTCGCTTTCTGGCCTGGCGGTACTGCTCATCTTCGTCATCCAGAACCGGGAGCGCATCAAGATCCACTTCCTTTTCTGGAGCTTTATCTGGCCGTTGTGGCTCTACACCATCGTGATGGCGGCATTCGGGGCATTGGTGTGGTTCGGGCTGGGCGTGATGCGCCGTCACAGACGCCGCAAGGAACGCCGCGACAACCGGCGGTAGTGACTGCCAGCACCGTCCGCAAGCGCGAGGCCAGAGCCTCAGCAGCGGTGTCCCGATGCCAGTACGGTCATCACCAGCTTGCGCAGCGGCCCGAGCAGGTCTAGATCGGCGATCAGGACAGCGCGTTCACCCGCCCGTAAGTGATAGAGGGACCTGCCCGGCACCGGCCGGTACGGTAGCGGGGACGCCAGCACCTGGCCGATAAAGTCGTCCCAGATCTTCGCGTCGCCCAGACACGGAACACGCGGGGGATGTATACCGGGCGGCTGGCCAGTCGTGCCCGGCGGCCGGCACGACCCCCGCTCGGCCAGGAGCCAGAGCGGCCGGCGGAGGAAGCCCGCTCGGTGATCGCCCACGCAGCGGCGCGGTGGCGTGCGCATCGTGATCACTGATGTGCTGACCTTGGGGCCCTTCGGGTCCCGGGCCCGGGCAGAGTGTCGCCGGTGCCGGTACGGTGATGCTATGACCGCGCAGCCAGCCAGCAGCCCGGACCCGGCTGTGCCGTATGAGGTGATCCACCTCGGCGGCGAGGCCGCCGCGATCGTCCCGCTCGCGGAGTTGCGGCGGCTGCGGGCGGTGGAGCGGCACGCCTCGCCGCAGGCCCTGCAGGACGCCGAGATCGAGGCGACGCTCGCGGCGCATGACGAATGGGTCGCCGCGGGGTGCCCGGGCGCGCTGTCGCATGAGGAGGTCATGGCCGGGCTGCTCGGCAATGACTGGTGAAGATCAGGTGGACACCCGCCGCGGCGGCGTCAGCGCGCCGCTACCTGCGAGACCAGGACGGTATGCGCGCTGTCGGCGCGGCGGTCGCCGGCCTGATGGATGATCCGTTTGTCGCTGAGGGATTCCACCGGGGCAGGTACCACCGGCTGCGCGTCGGCCCGTACCGGGTCCTGTACGTCGTTGACGGTGACATGATCACCATCTCCGGACTATGGTTTCAGGGGCGATAGGACCCCTGAAAAGCGGAAGGTCGGCGGTTCGACCCCGCCCCTGACCACGCGTTTTGCAGTGTAATCAACGAATTTTATCCGCTGCGGGGAGCCTAAGTGTCGGGTCTCGCACGACAGCGGAGCCGATTTGGCTTCCGTTTCCAAGAGCGGCATCTAGTTCAGCCATGAATGCTGGGAGGGGGGCGGCGCATGCCATGAGCGGCTGGGGCCGGAGTCCGCGGCGACCGTTCATGGGACTTCTGGTCCCAGCTTCTCCCGGCCGCTGCTTTCGCGGTCTCGGGCTGATGCGGGCGTAGGACGGTACCTGGGGTGACCAGCCGGTGCGCTTGCAGCCTTCCGGGTAGGAGCCGGATCAGCGCGGCGAAGACCGCGCGGTTAGCCCAGTCCAACCGGGGCTGGGGATGTGCCCGGCGCAGCACGGCGACTTCTGCCGTAGCACGAGCAGTTCGGCGTTCTTTGATGCCAATGACCGGCCGAGCAGGACTAGCCAGCTGCTGAGTCGGACGAAGACGAGATAGAGCAGGCGCAGGGACACGGATGATCATGATGCCTCACGGCTGAAGCCACCATCTCTGCAGCTCACACGGCACGCAGACTTCTGGCACCCCACAGGGCCGCAACCCGTTCCGTCACGTCACGAAACGCTGGACCGGCAGTAACCTCCGGCACCCAGTGCCCGGTCTGCGGCCGGCAGCTCCCCCGCGCGCGACCGCGCGCACGGCGGGCGCAAGGCCCGGTACTGCTCCGGCGCATGCAAGGCGAAGGCCTACCGCGTCCGCCGGCAGGCCGGCGGGCCCCCAGACACGGACAAGCCGCCGCTCGCGCCCGCGGCCCGGCACGCCCGCGCCGTCGAGATCCGGCAGCAGGTCAGCGAGCTGGCCGGAGCCCTGGCTGACACCGCCAGCGGCCAGCAGGCGCTATTCGCATCACTAGGCACCACCCGCCGCACCCGGCCCGCCGAGGCCGCCCGGATCCTGTACCGCCTGATCACCGAGCTCAGGATGCTCGCCACCGCCACGACCGTCACGAAACGCCGCGCCAGATGGAGCGCCCCAGACCTCGCCCCTGTTCGAGGAGGCAGGCCTAAGCGCGGCTAACGACGGGTGAACGTGACGTGGGTGACGCCGCTGGGGGAGCTCACCGACTCGATGGCGAAGCGCTCCTGCAGGCCTTCCAGGCCGTCCCAGAGGGACTCGCCGCGGCCGAGGAGGATCGGCACGAGCGCGATGTGCATGTGGTCGATCAGGCCGGCGGCGAGGAACTGGCGGATGGTGGCCGGGCCGCCGCCGATGCGGACGTCGAGGCCACCCGCAGCCTCCTTGGCCGCCGCGAGCGCCTGCGCCGGGCTGGCGTCGATGAAGTGGAAGGTGGTGCCGCCCTTCATCTCGATCGAGGGCCTGACGTGATGGGTGAGCACGAAGACGGGGGTATGGAACGGCGGCTCCTCGCCCCACCAGCCCTTCCACTCCTCGTCGGTCCACGGTCCGCGCTGCGGGCCGAACTTGTTGCGCCCCATGATCTCCACGCCGATGCCTGGCCCCCAGCTGCTCGCGAAGGCGTCGTCGATACCGGTGCTCCCGCCTTGCTGGCCCTGCATGACGTGAAATGAACGGGTGCCCATGAGCCATCGCACCAGCCTGTCGGCGGCATGCCCGAAGGGTGCCTCCAGGCTCTGGTCAGCACCGGCGCTGAAGCCATCGAGCGAGACGGAAATGTTGTGAACACGAACAAGTGACATGACGGGGTAGACCTCTCTGGTCGAAGCTGAGTTCATCGGTGCTCATGATGTGGTCGTAGCCAGGATTGCTTTCTCGACATCTGAGCAGCCTTGACAACGGCTTCTCATGCATCCAGCCAAACAGCGGCGCGGGCACCTGTCCGGCAGCCCCTGCTCGATCGCCCGGGGCGGCACCGTTGCATCTGGAACCCGGTCACCTCGTCAACGCGACGGCGGCGTCCGCGGCCGAGGCGAACAACTCCCGGCGCGCGGATTTGGCCGTCATCCACCCACGGTGCTGCCACTCCCGGTCGGCCAGCGAGTCTCCGGCCATCACCACCTCGCCGAACGGGATGGAGCGGTAGCGGGCGATCGCCCTCAGCGCGGAAGCTTCCATCTCGACGACTAGACACCCTTCCTCCGCCCGGCGCGAGACTCGGGCCCGGGTCTCGCGGTAGATGGCGACCATCGACCACCAGAAGCCGTGGTGCGCCCACTCCTCGTCCAGCACCACGTGCACGCACTCGAGCACCGGCCCGCTGGCACTGGCGCGGCCACCGACAGCTCATCGGGCGTAACGGTCGACAGCCAGCGCTCTAGCTCGGCGCCCTGCTCGCCGCGCGCGGCCAGCACCTCGTCGAGGCTACAGGCGTGGTCGGAGTTCGGACCCTGCCATTCCTCCGATAGGTGCCCAGTTGTTCCTGGCCTCCTTCACGGTCGCCCTCCTGACCGGCCGGCTGATCGGCAAAGTGGCGATGCGGGTGCTGCTGGGCGTGGCCATGGCCGCGGCTGCAGCCGGGCTGGCCTCGATGGCCCACCTGACCGCCACGTCCAGCTGGCTGGTGCTGGTGCCCGGCTTCGTCCTGGCCGGGATCGGCCTGGGCATCACCTCCACCGGCCTGGCCTCGGCAGCGCTTTCGGCGGTGAAGCCGGCCCGCGCCGGGATGGCCGCCGGCCTGACGAACACGCTGCGCCAGGTCGGTACCGCCGCCGGCGTGGCCGTGCTCGGCGCCCTCTACGGCTCCCGCGTCACCACCGCGACCCTGCACGCCCTGGCGGGCCTGCCCGCCCCGCCCGGCGCCGTCCACCGGCTGGCCGCCGCCGTCGCCTCCGGCGCCGGCACCCGGGTAGCCGCCGGGGTGCCGCCCGCCGCCCGTGCCGCGGTCACCCACGCCGCCCACGCCGGCACCGCCAGCGGGCTTAACGACGTCCTGCTCGCCGCGGCCGCATTCGCCGCGCTCGGCGCGATTGCCAGCCGTGCCATGAACCGGCGGTCTGGCGGGGTTTGGTGCCGTTCGGTGTGGCAGGGTTGTATATAGCAATACTTATGTACCAAGCGACCCAACCCGGGTTGGGACCTCGACGAGAAGGGGTTACCGCAGATGAACCTGGACGACTACGTGGTCCAGCTGGACGGCGGCAACACGTCGGCGCCGGACGAGCTCACGCTGCAGCCGACCTTCGTGAAGCAGCTGTTAGGCCTGTATACCGACGCGGAGGCCAGGGGACTGGAGCGCGGCGGCCCGCTGCTGTGCGACCGGGCCACCCGGACCTTCGCCCTGGGCGAGGTAGCAGAGGGCTTGAAGACGTCGATGAACATCCCGGTCACCAACCACGCGGGCAACTTCGGCGACGTTCACGCGCACCCGTCGACGTCGATCGGGCACGCCGGCGGCTACTCCGCACACTCGATGGCGGACCTGCGGAACTTCAGCAAGACCACGGGCAAGCCGTTCTGGATCCAGTTCGTCACCTCCGGCCCGTGGCTCTACGCGATGGTGCAGGTCAACGGCGTCTCGAAGTGGGACGGCACAGTGCAGAAGTTTCTCAGCGACCGCGTCCAGGAGGAGGAGTCCCGGATGAAGGAGACCGTCAAAAAGGCCGTTGGCGGGGAACCCAGGGACAAGATACTCAAGCAGCTCGGCACCGACCCGGACCCGGCCGAGTACGAGAAGCTGTACGATACGTACAAGGCGAAGGCCCAGGTCGGCGCGCTCATGCAGGACCTGTCGGTGAAGCACTGCGCGGAGTTCGCCCGGGAGTACAAGTTCTTCTTTTACACCGGTCAGGCCGGGACGCTGACCCGGATGCTCGCGGTCGGCTGAGCCGAGACGGGGAAGGGCCGTAGCGCCCACCGAATCGGTTAGCGGAACTTTTCGTTCCGGACGTCACAAAGTCCTCGGCGGGCTGATCCAAGAGTACGAACAGGCCGCATAACGGTCACCAGCCCAGCGGCGCTGATCCACAAGCCACACCGGGTAGGAGAGCCGGGCCGACGGCAATTCCCAGCTTCGTCAGTTCGCCGTGGATCCGGCGGTATCCCCACAGCGGGTTCTCTCTCGCCAGCCGAACGGCCAGGCGGGCGATGCTGCGGGTCGTCGGAGGCCGGCCGGGCGTGCGGCGTTTGGTCGTGTCGTACCTTCTGGCGGCTAGTTTGCGATGCCAGGCCAGGAGGGTCGCGGGCGTCACGGGAAAGACTTCGGCCCAGCACCGGCGTGGGATGAAATGATCCCCGCGGAACACCAGCACCGTCAGGCCGAATAACCAGCGCATGAGCAGGTAGACGATCTTCAGCAGCACCCAACCAGCCAAAAACTACCGCCCCAGCCCTGCGGCCAATAAGCGGGAGGTCAACCCACGCAATCGAGTATCCGGGCGGCACAGGTTGTCCTCTGGTCCGGCGCTCCGGTGCGGCGCCAGGTCGCATCTGGCTTGCCGCGGGATAAGTAGTTTCATCCTGTCACGCTGGCTGTTGGGCCGGTGCCGGGCTGATGCGGCGGATCCGTTCGCAGCGCTTGGCGCGGCACGTTCCCGGCCGCAGCCCTAGCCCTGGCGTGCGGGGCGATCGCCAGCGCCTCGGGCTGGCGCTCCGGCAGCGGCTTGCCGACGATTCGGTAGACGGCCTCGCCGTCGACTGTCTCCTTCTCCAGCAGCAGTTCGACGAGCTCGGCCTGGTGCGCGCGGATGAGTGCCACGGCGGATTGTTCCGCCTCGCGCAGCAACTGGGCCACCTCGCTGTCGATGGTGGCCTGGGTTACCTCCGCGAACGGCCGGCTGGACAGGCCAGGGCCGCCGCCGCGCAGGAACACCGACCCGCCCTCGGGATAGCCGACTGGCCCGAGCGCGGGTGACAGACCGAACTCGCGAACCATCTTGGTCGCCAGGTCGGTGGCGCTGGCCAGGTCGTTGGCGGCGCCGGTCGAGCCATCGCCGAATTCGACGAGCTCGGCGGCGCGGCCGCCGAGCCGGACCGCAAGGGAGTCGGTGAGATAGTCCTGACGGTAAAGGTGCCGATCGTCCAGCGGGAGTTGCTCCGTGACGCCCAGCGCCTGGCCGGCCGGCAGGATGGTCACCTTGGCGACCGGGTCGGCGTGCTCCGACAAGGCGGCGACGAGCGCGTGGCCGGCCTCGTGCACGGCCACGTCTTGCTTTTCGTCGGGCAGCAGTACGTTGGGGCCTTCACGCCGGCCGAGGGATCCGGTCTCTGGCCGCGGCGAAGTCGGCGGCCGTGAGCACTTCGCGGTTCTCCCGCACCGCGACAATGGCAGCCTCGTTAGCCAGGTTGGCCAGGTCGGCGCCAGCGAATCCTGGAGTGCCCCGGGCCACGACGGTCAGGTCGACTGCGGGGTCCAGCCGCTTGCCGCGGCAGTGTACGGCCAAGATCGCGGCGCGCTCGGTCAGCGTGGGCAGCGGGATGGTGACCTGCCGGTCGAACCTGCCTGGCCGCAGTAGCGCCGGGTCGAGGACCTCGGGCCGGTTGGTCGCGGCGAGGACCACCACTCCCGGTGCCATGTCGCAGCCGTCCATCTCTGCCAGCAGCTGGTTGAGCGTCTGCTCGCGCTCGTCGATGGACACAGCGCCGGTGCCTGCTCGCCGCTGGCCGATGGCGTCGACTTCGTCGACGAAGATGATCGCCGGGGCTTGCGCGACGCCCGGGTTTTCCGCCGGTGCCGAGCCCGGGCGGCAGCGAACAGCAGGTTGGGCTGACGCCTTTCCAGCCGCAGCAAAGCGGGCCGAGGGTAAGCGAAACCTCAACCTCAGCCTCCTGTCCTGTACAGATGAGTGACAGTTAGAGTGTACAATCTGGTTATGGATGTCGCCGTTACTGAACTCCGGGCACACCTTAGCGATTGGCTGCAGCGAGCACGCCAGGGCGACGAGGTGGTGATCACCGATCGCGGCGTCCCGGTCGCGAGGCTGCTGGGTTTGAGCGCGACCGCCGTACTCGAGCGCCTGGCTGCCGAAGGCGTGATCGGCCAGGCGGGCGCGGGCCGGCGGCAGGCCGCGTCGGGGCGTCCCCGTCCCCGTCCGCGCCGGCCGGTGGCCGACATCGTCAGCGAACAGCGGCGCTGAGGGATGCCGCTGGTCTACTTCGATTCCAGCGCCCTGGTGAAGCTGCTGACCGAGGAGGAAGGCAGCGATTTGGCCGCGGAGCTGTGGGACGGATGTGACGCCGCGCTCGCGAGCCGGCTGGCCTATCCCGAGGTGCGTGCCGCGCTCGCCGCGTCCGCCCGCAACCACGATCTCGATGACGGAGACCTCGCCGCGGCTGAGCGGGCCTTCGAGGAGTACTGGGCGGCCAGCCGCCCGGTCGAGCTCACTGCGGCCGTGGAGCGGCACGCCGGGCTGCTTGCGGGCCGGCACGCGCTGCGGGGCGCGGACGCCGTCCACCTCGCCAGCGCCCTGGCTATCGCCGACCCCGAGCTCATCGTCGCGGTCTGGGACCGGCGCCTGCACGCTGGCGCAGCTGCGGCTGGCCTGCTCGTTGCCCCGGCGCAGCCCGCCGGCTGAGATCCACGCCATGACCTACGTCCCCAACGGGCCATCAGCTGTCCGGCAGGTTGGTGCGAGGCAGTCCAGCGAACCGCATGCGCCCGCGCCGTGCTACCGCGAGGCCCACAATTTCCCCACAAGTCCGCGGATGAGTGCGAGGAAAGTCCTCTTGCAAGCCTTGCCAGCTCGTCGATCCTGGCGTGCCTTCCAGAGGGCCTGCGCGCAATTGATATAGCTGAGCGCCGCGCCGGCAGGCTCTGGCGCCTAGCCTGGCTCGCCGGCGTACGCCAGTATCACTGACGCCGTAGTCCGCGTACAGGAATAAGACCACCCGGACTGCTAGCGCAGGCTCGCTCGAAGCTCAGCGAGTGGTTCGCCCGAGGCTTGTTCGAGGGCACGGTATCGCGGCAGACGCATCGGAGCAGACCGCGCGAGCACGGAAAGCCTTGTGTCGGGATGAAGGGTTTATTACCCATTGGGAACGTCGACCGCCACTGCGCCGTGCCAGTGTCGTAGCGATCTCCCATGACATATGTGTTTCGTCCGAAGAAGCCTGTGCCAAGAGCGCTCTGCTTGCAAGGCCGATCCTGATCCGCGATCTGAGTTCCTGATGGTCGTCCGCACTTTTGCTTCATCATTGACTCGAACCTCAAGAGGACATGTCCGCTGACCTCCCCAGTGGGCACTTGCAACGTGCCTCGGTCAGTCTAAGAATCGTCCGGCGGGTATGTGGCGAATGGCGTATGTCACAGCCGAGGGGCAGCCGCCCGCATCTCTATGCATCGCCAGCGTCGCCCGTGATCGCACTCTTCTGCCGCGGACAGATCGCGGCCCGGCTTCCCCGAGCTCGTACGTCCGGTCAGAGCGGCCGGGCCGACCGTATACCAAGATCGACGAGCACCCCGGCCAGCAACGCCCTGGGCGTCGGCTGGCCGGATCTGTTGCCGGCCGCTGCGCCTGCCCTAGGCTGTGGAGTGATGGCCGAGACGGATGTGATCCGCACGCCTGACCAGCGGTTGCGGGTCTTTGTGAGTTCCACGCTGCAGGAACTGGTCGCTGAGCGGCGGGCAGTGCGGGACGCGGTGACCCGTCTGCGGCTGGTGCCGGTGATGTTCGAGCGGGGCGCCCGGCCGCATCCGCCGCGGCAGGTATACCGCTCCTACCTGGCGCAGAGCCAGGTGTTTGTGGGCGTGTACTGGCGGAGCTATGGCTGGGTCGCGCCGGGGGAGCAGGTGTCCGGGCTGGAGGATGAGTACCTGCTGTCGGCGGGGATGCCCCGGCTCATCTACGTGAAGTCGCCGGCGCCGGAGCGTGAGTCGCGGCTGGCGGAGATGCTGACCCGGATCAGGGATGACGGTGAGGTGTCCTACCAGCACTTTTCTGCCGCCGCTGAGCTGCAGGGCCTGGTCGAGAACGACCTGGCAGTGCTGCTGAGCGAGCGGTTCGAGATGGCGTCATCGGGGGACGTCGCGGCGGGCGAGGCGTCGCTGGCAGGGGCGGTGCCGGTGTCGGCCACCCCTGCTGTGGGCCGCGACGATGACGCCGCGGCGGTGGGCGACCTGGTGCGTGCCGAGGGTGTGCGCCTGGTGACCCTTACCGGCCCGGGCGGGGTCGGGAAAAGCAGGCTCGCGGTGGAGGTCGCGCAGCGGCTGGGTCCGGGTTTTGAGGACGGGGTGCGGTTCGTTGAGCTCAGCTCGGTCCGGGCGGCCGAGCTGGTGATGGCCGCGATCGCCGCCGCGCTGGGACTGAGCACCTCGGGCGGCGCGCTGATCACCGACCTGAAGTCGTACCTGCGCGCCCGGCGGCTGCTGCTGGTGCTGGACAACTTCGAGCAGGTGATGGGGGCGGCTCCGCTGGTGGCTGAGCTGCTGCGCGCCGCTCCGGGCGTGGTGGCGCTGGTGACCAGCCGGATGGTGTTGCGGCTCAGCGGTGAGCACGAGTTCCCGGTGCCGCCGCTGCCGGTGCCTCCGATTGGTGCCGGTGGGGACGCCGCGGACGTGCAGCGGTGCGCGTCGGTGCGCCTGTTCGTGCAGCGGGCGCAAGCCGCGTCCGCGGGTTTTGAGCTGACCAGCGGGAATGCTGGGGCGGTCGCTGAGATCTGCCGGCGGCTGGACGGGCTGCCGCTGGCCATCGAGCTGGCCGCCGCCAGGGTCAGGCTGCTGCCACCGCAGGCCCTGCTGGCCCGGCTTGACGACAGGATGGGGCTGCTGACGGGCGGAGCGCGCGACCTGCCCGAGCGGCAGCGGACATTGCGAAACACCCTGGACTGGAGCTTCGGCCTGCTGTCTGCCCGCGAGCAGGCGCTGTTTGCCCGCCTGGGGGTGTTTGCAGGAACCTTTGACCTGCCCGCCGCAGAGGCCGTCGGCGGCGCTGGGCCGGCGGTCCCGGGCCGGGCCGGGCACGTCATGGACACGCTGGGCTCGCTGGTGGACAGCAGCCTGGTGCAGCCGCAGGTGCGCGACGGCGAGCCGTGCTTCGGGCTGCTGGAGACTATCCGGGAGTACGCGCTGGAGCGCCTGCGCGACGGCGCTGACTGGCGGGAGGCGCACGACAGTCACGCGGCCTACTTCCTGGCGCTCGCTGCGCCGGCTCCAGCCGAGCTGCAGGGTCCCGGACAGCTGGTGTGGCTGGACCGGCTCGAGACCGAGCACGGCAACCTCGGCGCTGCGATGTCCTGGCTGGGGGAACAGGACCAGCTCGAGTCGGCGATACATCTGTCCTGGGCGACATGGAGGTTCTGGTGGCTGCGCGGCCACGCCGAGGAACTCGCCTCCTACGTGGACATCCTGGCCAAGAGCGAACACCTGCCGCCGCGGCAGCGTGCCCTGGCGCTGAGCGGCACCGGCTTCGGCCTCTTCGCGTCCGGGGACCAGGCCACAGCGCAGCCGCTGTTGGAGCAGAGCCTGCCGCTGTACCGGCAGGCCGGGGACCTGCTGGGCGCAGCCACGACGGCAGCCATGCTGGGTCACCTCCTGGCATTGCAGCACCAGGACGCGCGAGCCAGCGAGCTGCTCGAACAGACGCTCACCCCGCTGCAGGACGCTGGCAACGACCGGCTCGCCGGACCCGAGCGTGCACAGCACCTGCTGGACGTGGCGCTCGTGTGCAACTTCCTCGGCCAGATCCGGCTCAGCCAGGCAGATCACGACCGCGCAGCGCAGCTGTTCACCGAGGCCCTGAACGCGGCCCGCAGCGCGCAGGACCGGTTCACCATCCTCGTCTCGCTCTACGACCTGGCGCTCAGCAGCCAGGCACAGGGCGATCTGACCGGCGCGGCGGAACGCCTGCAGGAAGGGGTGTCGCAGTCGGCCGAGGCCAGGGACGAACCAAGCGTCGCCTACTACCTGGAGGCGCTCGCCGCGGTCGCCATCCGGCAGGACAACCTGGAGCGCGCCGTGCATCTGCTCGCCGCCGCAGGCGCGCTCCTGCAAGCCAAGGGCAGCGGCTGGCTGCACGCGCTCGTGCCCCGCGCCGCCCACAACGACGATCTCCTCGCCACGCTGCGCTCCCGCATGGGAGATGCGGCATTCGAGCAGGCCTGGACACGGGGCCAGTCCCTGGGAGGCAGCCGCGCCGTTGAGTACGCGCTAGCGGAAGCATCACCTGAACCTACCCGCTCAGCCGGCCCGCCGAGAGCCGGCGATACCGGAGCCATCAGCTAGGCGCCCAAACCCGCCGCCAAACGCGTCCCCGGGACTGCCAGGCAGGACCGCCGCCAGAAGGCCGATACGCCCGGCCGGACTTGGACCGCTCCGAAATGGCTGATCTGCACTCGCCAGCTTGCGCCGTTCGCCCGGGGAAAGCAGCGTGCTTGCATCTTCGGCAAGGTCCGCTGTGAGCGCGCAGACCGGCGCGCACCGCCCGCACATGCCGATGAGCGTGAGTGCTGGCTAGCGGGCCGACCTTCGCCGTAGTACCACTTTGGTACCATGTTGTCATGGCCATGAATCTGCGGCTTGACGACGAAGACAGCGCACTGCTGAAGGCTCTGGCAGACGCAGAGCACGTCTCCCTCCACGAGGCCGCTCTGCGAGCGATCCGGCGCAGCGCCCGCGAGCTCGCGCACACCGATCGTGTGCGCGAGGCCACCGCCGAGATGCTCAACCGATGGGGCGAGGTCCTGGACAGGCTCGGCCGCGCGTGACTGATCCGGCCCCGGTCACTGAATACCTCAGCCTGGAGGATCTGCTGGACCTGGTGAACGCGCTGCGGGCCGGCCCCGTCCGGGATCTTGGCCTGCTCGATTCAGCCTGTCACCGCCCGCAGGCCAGCTTCTTCGGCCAGGAGGCGTATCCGACGCTGACCGGAAAGGCAGCCGCGCTGATGCACTCGCTGGCTTGCAACCACGCGCTCGTCGACGGCAACAAGCGGCTCGCCCTGCTGGCCACAGTGGTGTTCTTGCGAATCAACGGCTACGCCCTGGACCTGACCGACGACGAAGCGTTCGATCTGACCATGTCTATGGCCGCAGGCCAGCTAGACGCCGACGGGATCCAGAAGCGGCTTCGACTCGCGCAAGCACCCCCGTGACCCGCCAGATCCCTACATTCTCGCTCGCGTGCGGCTGCACGCTTCTGCCGCTGTTCATGACCGGACTGGCCTTTGTGCGTGTCTACAGGCTCAGGTGAACTCGGAGTGCTTGGTCGAGTTCGGTGATGAGCGCCGCTGGCAATTGGCCTACCCGTTTGCCAATCCGTTCGACGGCCACGGAGCGCACCTGCTCGGCCTGGGCTTTGGAGTCATGGGACAGTCCTGTCTGGCGCGCTGACAGCAGAACCTGGAACGGATAGATGCGCGCGGTGTTCGAGGTCACCGGCACTACGGTGATGACGCCTCGCCCGAGCCGGGTTGCCGCGGCGTTGGCGGCGTCGTTGCTGACCACGACGGCAGGGCGGGTTTTGCTGGCTTCTGATCCGCGGGCGGGGTCGAGGCTGACCCTGACGATCTCGCCGCGCCGCATTCAGTCTCCCAGGCCGTCGGCGGTGACGGCCTCCCAGGCACGGGCATCATCTGCAGCTTCCCAGGAAGCCCAGGCTTCCTCGTACGCATCTGCGAGCTGGGTGGCCCGCAGCAGCCCGACGGCCTTATGCAGGGCTGCGGACCGAGACTCTATGCCCTGGGCCTGGGCGTAAGAGTCGAGAAACTCGACATCATCTTCGGGCAGGCTAACACTCACCTTCATACTTCAGATGCTACCTGAAGTATTACCGAGGTAGCAAGGTCTATGTTCGGACGCCAGGCGGGGTGAGGCTTCCCCTCGCCCCACGCTTACTATGCCGCTACAGCGCGCCAGGTCGGACGCGAACTGGCCCACCTCGGCCGCCGGCGCCGCGCGGTCGTCTCTCGCGACGATGCACGGACAGCTGCGCAGCCAGGATCGCTGCCTACGCGCTGCCCTGTCGCAGACAGACTCGTAAATGACTGGGCCTCCTTCCAGTCATGGCAGGGTATGCAGCCATGACTTATCCCGGATGACCTGCTGTTGCGGTTACGACCGCGGCCGTTCTTTGATCCCGGCCGCAAGCAGCTCCACTACTTCAGCGATGCGCGCGGCCCGCAACTCGGGTCGGCGGGTTGTCGCATCGATCCAGCGCAGATACGCCTTGCGGTAGAACTGGGCCAGGGTGTCGAAGAACGCCGCAGCTGCCGGGCTGGCCGCAAGGGCCGACGCGATATCGTCGGCTAGATCGCCGCGCTGCGGCCCTTCTGGCTCCAGTTCAACGATCACCTCGTCGCCTACTGCGACACCCGTATCCCGCATCCACATCGGATTCATGGTGAACACCCATCGGTTGCCGTCTGGCGTGATCCTCCCGCGGAGTCGCCTGCCGCAGCTGTTCCCTACCGGATGGATCGTCCCGCCCACGGGATGGTAAGCCTTGGCACCCCACGTCTCATCCGGGTTAAAGGGAACCGCGATGACCGCCCGGCCATTGGAATCACAGGTGATGTGAGCACCGAACCGCTGAACGCGCATGAGTCTCATCGTGACACTGCGACGGCCACGCCGGGATATCTCGGTGTTTACTTTCGCCCGCGCCACGGTGCCATCCTTCGCCCTCGTCTATGCGGGAGTGCTGCCGGCCGTACATGTTGCGCACCACGTCCGCGCCGGCACTTGCCGCAGCGATCGCAACCCGGGCATCGTTGCGGCTCGCATAAGAGCTGATCACGCCGTGCACTGTATCGGACAACCCGAACCTGAACACTCCGGGATCCCGCAGCACAGGGGCTTCACCAACGCCTGCGGCAAGCACCACTCAAGTGAGCAACACATCCGCTTCTGCCGCTCCGAGAGCGCTGATACTGACATCGTGCACCCGTGGGGGGACTGCGTAGGCGAGGTTGTGAAGATGGCTCAATCGCAGCGGGACCGGATGCTCCTGGCGTGTGGCGCCAAGGCGGGCTCGGTGGAGGATTATCCGTTCGGCGATGGAGTAGCGGTCTTCAAGGTTGCCGGAAAGATGTTCGCGCTGGTGTCGCTGGACGAGCCACCGGGCAGCGTCAGCCTCAAGTGTGATCCGGACATGGCGGTCGCGCTGCGTGGCCGTTACGCTGCAATCACCGCTGGCTATCACCTCAGCAAACGGCACTGGAACATGATCGAGCTTGACGGCTCGGTACCAGAGGATGAGGTGCTGGACCTGATCGACCACTCCTACGAACTGGTAGTGGGTGGCCTGACAAGGGCCGAGCGGGCCAGGCTGAGCGCCCGACAGCAGTAAGAAACCGGGCCGCACCTGCCGCCCGCTATTGCCGCGATCAGGTACGCCGCACCGGTGAGCAGGATCGACGATGTGGTCCGTCGAGGCCTTGGCCGGGACGGGCGGAGCCACCCGCTCACATCAATCGGCGCCCTCTGTGGACGGTGACCGAGCTGGCCGTTGATGACGGGCGGTACTGGTTCCGCGGCGTCGCGGCCGGGGAGCCGATCGAGTTCCCGGCAGGCGAGGACCCCGGGTGACTGGTCGGGCCGGCCATCGCGGCCGGGCAGGTGTTCCGCCTCTACCGCGAGGAGATCGCCCGGGCCAATGCGATCATCGCGGCCACGCTCCTGGATGCGCTGGCCCGGCGCCGGGATCCGCTCTGGGATGCCTAGGGCTGGCCGGAGCCCGGGCAGCCGGTGACCCTGCGCTGGATGATCTTGCTCATGATCGAGGAAACCGCCGGGCACGCCGGGCACCTCGACACCGCGCGGGAGCTTCTCGAGGGCCGCACCGGCCTGGGCTGACCAGTACGCTACCGGGGGGCAGCGGGCGTGAGATGGTGCCGCCACGCCGCGCCATTATGCGATGTGCTGCCGGCCGGGGCGGTCTGCCTCTGCCATTGGAGCCGTGCCGAGTCCGCACCCTCAACCGCCTTATGCTCGGCCGTCCCGGTTCATTGGGTGGCCATGCTCGCGGCTCCAAACAGCCGTTCTTCGCTTTCATCTCGGCCGACTGCGCTGGCTCTTGCTTTGCTGCCACGGTCCATGGCGATCAGCGACCTCGCGCCGAGGCTCGCGTAGCTCACCCACGCGATGACGCAGCCGGTCGCCGCGGGACCTGTGGTACCGTCGAAGTGCCCGAATGAACATTCACTCAGGGAGTCATCGTGAGCTGGTGCGCAGCAGACATCCCCGACCAGCACGGCCGCACGGCCGTCGTGACCGGGGCCAACGGGGGGCTCGGGCTAGAGACTGCACGTCGGCTGGCGGCGAAAGGCGCGTATGTCGTGATGGCAGTACGCAACCAGAAGAAGGCGGCGGCCGCGGTCGACGAGATCCGCACCAGCGCGCCGGATGCGCTACTGGAGCTGGTGGCGCTAGACCTCGCTTCGCAGGCGTCGGTGCGTGCCGCGGCCGGGCAGATCATGGACGCGCACAAGGGCATCGACCTGCTCATCAATAACGCCGGGGTGATGGGGATCCCCGAGGCCAAAACCGCTGACGGCTTCGAGATGCAGTTCGGCGTGGACCATCTGGGGCATTGGTCGCTGACCGCGCTGCTACTGCCCGCGCTGCTGCGCACACCCGGCGCGCGGATCGTGACCGTGACCAGCACGGCACATCACATGGGCCATGCCGTCAACCCGGCCAACCCACACCTTCAGGGCCGCTACCGGCCATGGCGCGCCTACGGCCAGGCCAAGCTCGCGAACTTCCACTTCGGCCTGGGGCTTCAGCGCGAGCTGGAGAAGGTCGGCGCGAGCACGGCCAGCCTTATCGCGCATCCGGGGCTGTCGAACACCGACCTGCAGGCGGTCAGCGTGCAAGAGACCGGCGGCGGCGCGAGCCAGCGGTTGTTCCTCTTCCTCGCCCGCCACACCGGGATGTCTGCGGCCAACGGCGCGCTGTCTCAGCTGCGGGCGGCGACCGACCCGGCCGCAAAGGGCGGCGAGTTCTACGGTCCGCTGTTCGTCAACAGCGGGCCGCCGGTGCGCAAGCCGATCGTGCGCAGGCTCGGCATGGACAAGGCGATCGCCGCGCTGTGGAAGGTCTCCGAGCGCGAGACCGGAATCGCGATCGACGCGCGCGCCGCGGCGGCGGCATGACGGTCCCGCCGATGGACCGCGCCGCCGCGGTGCGCGGCGCGCTGCGCACGCTCGTCGCGCGCAACGGCTTTCATGGCGCGTCGATGAGCGCCGTCGCCAGCGAGGCCGGCGTGGCGACCGGCACCGCCTACACCCACTACGCCTCCAAAGACCAACTGGTGCTCGCCGCTTACCGCGAGACCAAGGCGCAGATCGCCGAGGCCGCCGTGGCCGGCCTCGGCGCGGGCGCGGAGGCCGGCGCGCAATTTCGCAGCATCTGGCTGGCCACCTACCATCACCTGAAAGCGAACCCCGATCACGCCCGCTTCCTGCTGCAGGTCGACCACTCGCCCTATCGCGGCACCGCGCACGAGGCGGCGATCGCCGACGGCGACCCGCTGGTGGCACAGGCGGCAAGGCCCGATTTCGCCGCCCGGCTGCTGCCTCTGCCACTGGAGGTGATCTACGAACTCGGATTGAGCCCGGCTGTACGGCTCGCAGTCGGCGGAACCGAGCTGACCGACGAACAGCTCAGCGAGATCGCCGACGCTTGCTGGCGGGCGATCAGCCAGCCGGCCTGAGACGACAGCGGCGACAATGACCTGGTACGGCGGTACCGGCCGCACTGTCGCCGGCTGAGGTGGATGCGCTGATGGCGGCGCTGCGCACGCACCGGGACCGGGCGATGGTCGCGGCGATGGTGCTGGGCGGGCTGCGCCGCTGTGAGGTCCTCGGGCTGCGCCTGGGCGACCTGCATATTGCGGAGCGGCAGGTGTTCATCGCCGAGGGCAAGGGCGGCCGGGAGTGGCTGATCCCGGTGTCGGGCCGGTTCTTCGCCGCGGTGGCCGCCTACCTGGACACCGAACGGCCGCCAGGCACTGGCAGCGACCGGGTCTTCGTGGTGCTCAAGGGGCCGCGGCGCGGCTTGCCGCTGTCGGCCAAGGGGAATGGAAGAGATTCTTGTGGCCGCACGGCGGCGGGCTGGGCTGGAGCATGCGACCTGCCATGAGCTGCGGCATACCTGCCTGACCCGGCTGCGGGAGGCGGGGATGGCGCTGGAGGCGGCGCAGGCCCAGGCCGGGCACGCCTCGATCGAGTCCACTTGCCCTGGGCCGGGGCCCCGGGGCGGCGAGCGCGCGGCCGAGATTGGCGAACGCCTGCCGGGCCAGGCGGCCAGGCCCGTTCTCATTCCTGGCTGGCACGGTCCCCGCGAGACTTGCCGATTTCCTAGTCGATGGCCCGGCCCCATCCTGGCTTGTTCGGGTCGGGACGTGCCTCGCGCTTCACTTCCCGGGCAGCCACCGGCTGTGCCTTGACCGTCCTGGCCTGCTCGTTCACGAGCTCGGCCGCCGCCTTTTCGCGATCCTTTCCGGCCCTGCCGCGAAAGAGGCCCATAGCGCTGCGAAAAAGACCCATAGCGCGATCATAGGCCGCCGGCTCGCGGACTTCTCGCATCCTGAGGGGCAGATCAGCCGGCATGTCCAAGTGTTTCGTACGTGCCAGAGGCGATCGGGCGAGTGGCCCGGCTGCGAGTACCGCGATGACCGGCAGGCCAACCGCTGTTGCTACCGCCGCGTCGTTGCGCCGCACATGCCGCGAATAGGTGCATCGTGCCGACGGCGCCGACCTGTGGATGCCAGGATCCTGATGGCTACGTAACGCCCGGTAACGCCCGGTGCTGTCCAGGATCCCAGCGTGGCGATACCTGGCAGCGGCGACTCGACGCCGATTGCGGAGAGTGACCAATTCTCTTCTGGTAACCGCGCGACGAACCGCCGATATGGCGCCCGTTACCGCCGCACGGTGTGGCTGATTCCGGCGTGCAGATCTGAGCGTTCTGCGCGCTCCCGCCCGCGTGGTCGGCAGGCTGAACCGTCGCTCACATGCCGATGAGCGGGCGCTCTCATCTGGATTATGCCGGTGATCCGGACATGCGTGATTACGGGGCGTTTTGAAAACGCGGCGGAGCCCGTGCCCGTGCCAGTCTGGCCGGGGCCATGCGCGGGGTGCTGGGTACTTTGGTCCTGGTGGCGGTGGGACATTTGTCCCTGGCTGGCCGCGCTGGCAGGATTAGGTTGCCGTTATCGGCGGGTGCTGCGGGCCTCGCGGGAGTGAGGCCAGGGCGCCTTCCCCGCGGAGCATTGTGCGGCGTCGCGGGCATTCAGCTGTGGCATGCCACCTGAAGCCTTCCCAGGCGCTATCGCACATCGTCCGCCGTGATGGAAGGGAGGACCTTCCATGGGACGCTCAATTCGCTTGCTGCTGATCGGTTGCGCCGTGCTGGGTGCCCTCGCGGCCGCGGTCCTGGCCACGATCCTCGCTGCGCCGGGGGGTGCGAGCGCGCAAACCGATGCCGAGTCGATCACCAGTTACGACGCGAGGATTGCCGTGCAGGGCGACGGGTCGATCCTGGTCACCGAGCAGATCGCCTACGACTTCGGCAACAATGAGAGGCACGGCATCATCCGCGAAATCCCGGTCCGGGTCAGGTACAACGGCTCCTATGACCGGATTTACTCGATCCACGTACGGTCAGTTCAGTCGCCGGACGCCCCTGACGAGTACTCGGTCGATAACAACGGCTCCTACCTCGGCATCAAGATCGGTGACCCGTACCAGACTGTCACCGGCGTGAACAGGTACATCATCAGCTACCTGGTCCGTGGCGCCCTGAACGGGTTTGCTGATCACGACGAGCTGTACTGGAATGCGGTCGGGGACCAGTGGGATGTGCCCATCGGCCGGGCGACCGTGCGGGTGAGCGCGCCGGCGGCAGTGACCCGGGCGGCCTGCTTCGCCGGGCCATTAGGCTCCACCGGTTCCTGCCAGCAGGCCGGTATCGCGAAGGGTGTCGCGCATTTCACGCAGGCCGGCCTCGGCCCGCACGAAGGCCTGACCGTGGTGGTGGCCATCCCCAAGGGCGTGGTTGCCGTGCCTCGGCCGGTGCTGGTGGAGCGGTGGAGCCTGCAGCGGGCGTTCGCTGTAACGCCGGTGTCAGCCGGTGCCGCCGGCGGCCTGCTGGCCGGGCTCGCGATCCTCGGTGCTGTGGTGCTGGTCAGGCGCCGGGACGGCCGGAACCCCAGGTCCGCGGCGCATGGTGCGGCCGGGACGGCCGTCCCGGCCGGCGAGGTAGTGCCTTTGTCCGGGCACGGTCAGCCTGCGATGGAGTCCGCGCCCCCCGCGGATATGCGGCCTGGCCAGGCCGGGACGCTGCTGGATGGCGTGGCCAACCCCCGCGACGCCACGGGCACGATCGTGGACCTGGCGGTGCGCGGGTACCTGCGGATAGAGGAGGTCCCACCGGTCCTGGGGGGACTGGCCATAAGAGAGAAGCGGGACTGGCGGCTGGTCCGGCTCGGCAAGACCGGCGGCCTGCTGGATTACGAGCAGACACTGCTTACTGGCCTGTTCGAGGACTGCGCCACGACTCAAAATGGCGCCCCATCAACCCTGCTCTCCGAGCTCGGCCCGACCTTCGCCCGATCGCTCAAGCGAGCCCAGGACGCCCTGTATAAGGACATGGCCAGCCGAGGCTGGTTCACCACCCGCCCCGACCAGGTCCGCCGCAGGTGGCTCATCATCGGCTGCGTGCTGTTCGCCGCCGGGGCGGTCGCGATTGTCGTGGCGGCCGCTCGCAGCCACCTCGGGCTTATACCGGTCCCGGTGGCACTGGCGGGGCTGGTGCTGATCGGCGGTGCCCGCTGGCTGCCGGCGCGTACCGCGAAAGGAACCGAGCTGGCCCGCCGGCTGCTCGGGTTCCGCAGGTACCTCACGACCGCAGCGGCCGGACAAGCCCGCCCGACCGGGCAAGCCGACCTGCTCGACGACTTTCTGCCCTACGCGATCGTATTCGGCTGCACCAAGCAGTGGGCCGCTGCCACCGAGGCTGTAGCGGACGCCGGGCGGGCGCCGTCGTGGTACCGCAGCAGCGAGCCATACCAGCCGGGCAGCCTGTCCTCGCTGTCGCAGTCCGGCCATTACTTCTCGTCCGTGCACCACTTCGCCTCGGGAACGAACAACTGGATCGCCAACGGCGCGTCCATCCTCCGCAGCGGCTCCTCCGGCAGCGGCTCCTCCGGCAGCGGCTTCTCCGGCGGAGGCGGCTTCTCCGGCGGAGGCGGCTTCTCCGGCGGAGGCGGCTTCTCGGGCGGAGGCGGCTTCTCGGGCGGTGGTGGCGGCGGTGGCGGCGGCGGATCATGGTGATCAGCACGCACTGGTGACGGCTGTCAATTCAGGCACCGGCACGCCAGGCCATTCGGGCTGCCGTCGACGGTCCCCGAGCGACATCGCCGCACGACGGTGCACCCGGCGGCAGCGAGCTTTCTCTAACACGAGAACCGAACCACGAAAACCCAGCCCGCCTCGTGGGCACGTTTACTCTCGTAGCCGCTTCTCGGATGTCGTGGAGCGCGACTTGGACCTCGTTTATGCCACGCTTGCCGAGTGGGATCGGGACTAGGTGACGCGCAGAGGCAGGTGCTGGAAAGGTTCGCAGCGCTGCGCCAGCATCAGCGTGATGGCCAGCGCTCTCCGCACAAGCCACTGCTTGTTCTCTTTGCGCTAGGCCGCCTGGCCGCGACCGGCTCCAGCGAGTTGCCGTGGTCAGCGGCGGAGTCGGAGCTTGCCGACCTCATCGCGGAGTTCGGGCCGCCATCGCGCACCGGCCGGGCGCAGAGCGCCGCCTATCCATTCACCCGGCTGCGCGCTGACGGCGTCTGGGTATTGGACCAGGACGTCCGGATGGATCTCGTCGGCCCGCTTGCCAGCAGGCATGTGACCGGCCGCCTTGAGTCATCTGTGGAGTCGGCACTGCGCAACGATCCGGCGCTGATCGGCACCACAGCGCGCGCGCTGGTGCTGAGCAACTTCCCTGAAACTGTGGCGCCGGACGTGCTGGCTGCGGTCGGCTTCGACCCCGATGCAGTGCTAAGCCCGGCAGGCGATCTGGGAGATGACCGCCGTTCGGCCATGCAGCGCCGTCGGAATCCGGCGTGGCGAACTGCCGTACTTCAGGCATGGGACCGCCAGTGCGCATTCTGCGGATATGACGGCCAGCTGGCCGGAGCAAGCGCCGGGATCGACGCTGCGCACGTGCGCTGGTTCACCTTCGACGGGCCAGACGACCTGGACAATGGCCTGGCCCTGTGCGCCCTGCATCACAAGTTGTTCGACCTCGGAGCTCTCGGCCTGGACCTGAACCTGAGGGTGCTGGTATCGGCCGTGTTCACCGCCCGCACGTCAGCAGGCCGGGCAGTCTACGAACTGCACGGACGGCTGCTGACCCCGCGGCCCGGCACCGTCACTCCATCGGCCGACCACATCACATGGCACGCGCGCGAAGTCTTCAAAGGCAGCCCGCTGGCCGCGTGAGCCAAGCAGCCAGCCTGCCTGACGCCCGCGGCCGGGGCGGTAAAGCCCTTTCGGTCTGCGCACTCCCACCGCCCACAGTGCACGAGCATGGCGACACGCGCCAATGACAGCCCGGGGGCCGGCGGCTCCGGGCAGCTGGGTTAGGTCGCGTGGGTCGCCAGTCAGCATCCGCCGGATCACCATCACGGTCAGTCCGCGTACCCACGGTCGCCGGGCATGGGTTGCACTGTGACGCCCGCGGCGGTGAGGAACGGACGGATCTGGGAGGCGTGCTCCACGACGTGCAGCGGCATGCTGCCGACAATCACTCCGAACAGCATGCCGTGGTAGCGATGGGCGCTAGGGAGTGGCCGGGCGGCCATCTCCTCGGTGAGGCCGTCAAGGGTCTGGCGGACGCGGCCGCGGCACCAGTCGACGTACCCGAGAAGCTCGGGCTTAGTGAACATGCGGTTGGGGAAGGCATAGGTGTTGTCGTCAAACGGTTGCGGCGGCGCCCACGGCTCGAACTCGGCAGTCAGGTCGTAGTCGAGCGTTAGCAGCGCGTGGTAGCCGAGGAACCAGGGAGCCGAGCCGTGCAATCCCCCGTGCGGCCCGGGAGCAGTAGGCGCCTCGTCCGGCCACAAGTCCGTCTGCCACAGGTCGTCGGGGCAGTCGGTCAGAGCCGCCTCCATCAGCTGCAGCGCCTGTTCGAAGTTATGGGCCATGCTCTGTACAAACGCGTTCGACACGGTGCCGGTATAGCGCATATCGGCTCCGCGCGCGGCTATCTACCGCTAACAGGACGGTGACAACCCCACTCGCGGCCGGGCAGCCAGGTGGCGGTCGTATGTCTATGCACAGCCCGCGCTGAAAGGGAATACGCTCTTCTGCCGCAAGGAGCGCTGAAACCGTCTGCGCGGTCGTTGCCCCAGACATGCCGTGCCGGCTGCAGAGTGCCCGACCTGGGGCCGGGGCCCGGCACCATCAGTTAGGACCCGCCATGGCTGCCTGCGCGGCCTCGATGAAGTTGCTCAGCTGGACGCGAAAGATCCTGCACGCCTCGTCGAATCGCTCGCGCGCGCCGCTTTCAGCCTGGGAAATCTCCCATAAGACGTGGCTGGCGTCTGAAGCCGCTTGCTTGACTGCCTCGGCCGCTTCCACGACGGGCGCAGGCCCTTCGAGGGTGATTACCCTGGTGCAACGCGATAGAGGATCAAATGCATCGCGCAGGTCAGCCCGGAGCTGTTGAATACGGGCTAACTGCTCACCAGGGTCGGTTAGCTGCGCGTAAACATCGCCCAGCCTCCAGTAGAACTCGCCGGTGATGTGAGCCTGCTCGATGAACTCCAGGTAGGCCGAGCGCCGTGTCTCACGCGAGCGGCTTTGCTGCTGAGTCTGCGCTGACGCTTCCGCCTGTATTCTCGCCGCTCGGGCGTTCCCTCTGCTGGTCACCCAGCTCGCCAGCACAGCGGTCCCGCCCGTCAGCACGGCAACCCAGAGCGCGCCATCCGTCATAATGCCCAGTGTCATCGGGCAACCCATGGCCGTCGAGGTTGCAGCGCACCTTGACCTATCCCGCGATGGGTCCTAGCCAGAGTCCATATCCGCTTCTGCCGCACTCGGCAACTTTTGGGCTTCTCGGCGGCGGGAGGCACGCGCAGTGTCTGGGCATGAGGACCTTCGCCGACCTGCCGTCCGTCCCGTCGCAGACTCTAGCGTCGTTCACTGATCAGCTGCGGCTGGCGGTGGCGGCGTACCTGGCCCGTTTCCAGGGCTCCTCTCGGTACCACACCGAGTCCGACCTGCGCTGCTACCTGGCCTGGTGCGCAGAACGCGGCCTGGACCCGCTTGCCGCGCGCCGCCCGCACCTCGAGCTGTACATCCGGTGGATGCAGGAAATCCGCCGGTTCAAGCCCTCGACAGTGTCACGGCGGTTCTCAGTCACCGCCGGGTTCTACCGGACCTGCGTGATCGACGGCCTGCTGGAACATTCACCAGCCGAGCACGTCCGCCGACCCTCCGTCCTACCCGAATCGCCGACCCTGGGGTTTACCCACCTGCAGTTCGAGGCACTCCTCACCGCCGCGCGGGAGTCGCCGAACCTATTCGACTTCGCGCTGGTAGCCATGCTCGGGCTGCTCGGCTTGCGGATCTTCGAAGCCACCGGTGCCGACATCGCTGACCTCGGCGAAGAACACGGCCACCGGGTGCTGCGCGTGTGCGGCAAAGGCACCAAGGTCGTGCTGGTCCCGCTGCCACCGGCGGTCGGGCGCGCTATCGATCGCGCGATCGGCGCCCGCACCCGCGGGCCGATCCTGCTCAACAGCCGCGGCTCCCGGATGGACCGCCACGCCGCAACCCGCCGGCTGCGGCACCTGGCCGGCACTGCTGGCGTGCGCATTGCCCGGCCACATCCTCATATGCTCAGGCACACCTTCGTTATCTCTCCTGCCTTCCGCGGGGTGAGGGACGTGGGTTACGGGGACGGCCGGGCACGTGCCTCGCGAGTATCCGGAACTTGTCAGTGCCCCCGGCTACGTTCGCCACGTGACCGAGTTGATCAATGCGGGGTTCCGGGCCGAGCGGGCGGTATCGCCGCGCGATGGCGGCGTGTGGTGGGTGGTCCTCGACGCTGAGCTGATCGTGCACCGGGATGCAAGTGCGTTCCTGGCCTGCCTGCAGGGCGCGGACCGTTCCCCGCACACCATCCGCGCCTACGCCGGGCGGGCCGCGCTGTTCCTGGGCTGGTGCGCCGGGCAGGGGGTGGACTGGCGGCGGGTCGAGCTGGCCGAGCTGGCGCGGTTCAAGCGCTGGCTCGAGGTGCCCCCGGCCCGGACCGGGCGGACCCGGTCGGGGGCGACGGTGAACGCGATTCTCACTGCGGTGTGTGAGCTGCTGCGGTTCTGCGCCCGCACCGGGCTGATCGAGCAGGCGGTGGCCGAGCGGTTGTCCGAGCCGCGGTGGCTGCGGTTCACCCCGCCCGGGTTCGATACCGGCGAGTCCGGCCAGTTCCGCATGGTGCGGGCCCGGGCGTTGAAGGCGCGGGCCGAGGTGTCGTTCCCGGAGGCGCTGACCGATGAGCAGGTCGAGATGGTGCTGGCCTGCTGCCGGCGTCCCCGCGAGCACTTCATGGTGATCTTGCTGCTGGACACGGGCATGCGGATCGGTGAGGCGCCGGGCCTGCGCCGGGCCGACATGCACCTCCTGCCGGACTCGCGCGGGCTGGGGTGCACGGTGGTGGGGGCACACGTGCATGTGCGGCACCGGGCCAACCCGAACGGGGCGCTGGCGAAGTCGCGGTCCCCCCGCACGGTGCCGGCCAGCGACGCGGTGCTGGCCGGCTACGCCGACTACCAGCACGAGCGGGACGGGCTGGCCGGCGACGAAACCACCGAGATGGTGCTGGTCAACCTCTACCATCAGCCGCTCGGTGAGGCGATGACCTACCGGGCGGCGAAGGGCTTCTTCGACCGGCTGGCCGGCGCCTGCGGGTTCCCGGTCCGGCCGCACATGCTGCGCCACTCGGCGGCCACTAACTGGGAAGGGCGCGGAGTTGCATCCGATGCATCACTCCCCGGAAAGCGTGAGGACGGCGCCGCAAGGGATACGGAACCGTGCTTGCCGACGGCCGTGTGCAGCGTTTGGCGAGAAACCGCAGGTCAGCATGGTCGTGTGGGGACCGGGTTGCGGCTGATGCCACGATGTGGCATCGGTTTCTGTAACGCCGTGTGACAGGTTGATGCATCGGCGGCAACGGCAAAGACGCACCAAGGAGGACGAGAGTCCCCATCTCGCCGCTCTTCGACTTGAGGCATTCGGCTCGGTTGGTAAACCGCTCCCTACCAGTTTTCGGGCCGGGGTCGATCTTGACGTGGTGCGGGCGCTTTTGGGTCACGCGTCCCTCGCCTCGACGACCGTCTACCTGCATGAAGGCTCGGGAATTGCATCAGGCGGAAGAGGAAACCGCAGGTCAGCAGGTCATAGCAGTGTCGGAATAGCGCTCGGCTCCTCTGGGCGACAGCCGCTTGACCAGGAAGATCTCCAGAGCGATCCCATCTGATGCTGGATCCGCCTTCCAGATGGGCGAGGCGGGCGGCGGGTCCTCTTAAAGCGCATCGAGGAGGGAAAGGGCTTGCGGTGGCTGGACTCGGAGGCCCAGGCGGGGCATTCGGACAGTTGCAATACCCGACTCCGCCATTACCCGTGACGAGGACAAACGCCGCGCGGTGGAGGCCGTGGCGGCCGGCAGGCGGTACCGGTGAGCCGGCAAGCGCTGCGGGTCGTCCCGGACGTCGGCGGTCGCGGCGGGCAGCACGGTGACGAGGTCTGGGCCGGGTGGCTGCGCGCACGGCTGGATCCGGCCTGGCGGCGGGACGAGTGGGATGGCGAGGCGTTGCTGTTTACCGGCGACCTGGACAGCGCGCGGACCGCGGCGTGGCCGTGCCGCACCCCGGGCTGCCCGACCGGGACGCGTCGTCCGTCGGGCCGCTGTGATGGCTGCCGCCGTGCCCGGGTGAGCACGGGCCTGTGCTGGGCGGACTTCGATGCCGCGCCGCCGCCGCGAGCTATCCGCCCGCTGCGGCGCGGCCCCTGCTCGGTGCCCGGCTGCCAAGGCGATCTGCACTGCGCTGGCCTGTGCTTCCGGCACGAACGCGCCTGGGGCAAGGACAGGACCGAACCGGTCGCGGTGTTCATCGCCCGGGCTCGCCCGCTGACCCGGGCCGCCGAGTGCCGCATCGCCGGCTGCGACCGGGAGAGCATCGCCCGGCGCGGGTTGTGCCGCTTCCACAACCAGCGGCTCCACCGCCGGGGCCTGCTGACGGGTGACCAGCTGGCCGTCTGGATCGCCGGGGAGCGGCCCCGGCTGGGGGTGCACCAGTTCTCCCTGGCCGGGCTGTCCGAACCCTTGCGCGTCGAGCTGCTCTACGCGCTGCAGCGCCGTGACCAGGCACCGCCGCCGCTGGACCCCACCGAGGTGCGGATCCTGCTCGCCCGTCTCGGCGGCGCCGCCTCGCTGCGTGGCGCCGACCCGCAGGTCATCTGCGAGTCCGGCGGCGTGCAGTACAACACGACGACCCGGGCGCTGTTCCGCGATCTGTGCCGGCACCTGGACCAGGCCTGGGCCCAGCACGCCGGTGCCGACCCGTTCACCGGCGACGTGTGGCAGGTGGCGCTGCTGGACCTGCGCATCAACGCCTCCCGGCGCTGGCCCGCCACCCGGGGCGTGATCGATTTTCGGGTCGTTGAAGTGGCCTGGCTGCGGGAGATCGTCAAGGACTGGGCCAAGGGGACCCGGCCCTACTTGCAGCGGCTACGCGAGACGCTGCGGGCCTGCCAGGCCGCGTCCCGCACCCTGATCATCGCCGGGCGCACCGACCCGGCCAGCCTCGGCGCTGGTGACTTCACCCGCATCCTCGACGCGATCAGCGCACAGCGGCGAGCCGACGGGAGCCTGTTCTCAGCCTCGCACCGCAACCTGATGCTCTACCAGTTCTGCGAGGTCATCGAACACGGCCGTGCCATCGGGCTGATGGCCGCGGTGCCCGACCCGTTCCGCCCGGCTCGCCGGCACCGGGTCCGCGACGACCCCAACGAGGACGAGCTGGGGAAAGCCCTGCCTGAGACGGTGATCCGCCAACTCGACGCCCGCCTGCGCCTGCTCGGCCCGGCCGGGCGGGCCGGATCGCTCAGCCCCGCCGACTTGCAGGCGATGCACCAGAGCATCTACCGGATCCTGCGCGACACCGGGCGGCGGCCCGGCGAGGTCGTCAGCCTGCACGTCGACTGCATCGAGGTGATCGACGGCCAGCACAACCTGATCTACGACAACCACAAAGCGGGCCGGATGCGCCGCCGCCTGCCGATCACCACCGGCACCGCCGAGGTGATCAGCACCTGGCGGCAGCGCAGAACCCGGCTGCCCGTCCCCGCGTCTCTGGACCACTGGCTATTCCCCAGTCCCCTGCTACGCGCGCAACAGTCCCGCGGGCACATGACCGCGCACGCCGTGGCCCGCGCATTCAAGGTCTGGGTCGCCCAGATCGGCACCATCGACTCCGAGCTACCTGGTCCCGGCGGCAGCCCGGTCCCGTTCGGCCCGTCCCTGATCGCCCCATACGCACTACGCCATAGCTACGCCCAACGGCACGCCGATGCCGGTGTCCCGGTCGACGTGCTCAAAGAGCTGATGGATCACGTCGCGGTAGCAACCACAATGGGCTACTACCGCGTCGGGCTCAAACGCAAGCAGCAGGCCATCCGCTCGGTCGGGTCGCTGGCCGTCGACGCCGCCGGTAACCCGGCCCCGTTCACCAGCCCCGCCGCCTACCAGCGGGCGTCGGTGTCCGTCCCGTTCGGCAACTGCACCGAGCCGTCGAACGTGAAAGCCGGCGGCGGGGCCTGCCCGATCCGCTTCCAATGCGCCGGCTGCGGTTTCTACCGGCCGGACCCGTCCTACCTGCCCGCCCTCGAACAGCACATCGCCGCCCTGCGCGCCGACCGGGAGACCGCCGAGGCGATCTGCGCCGCCAAGTACGTCCTCGACAACCTCACCGCCGAGATCGCCGCCTTCACCCAGGTCGCCGAGCAGATGCGCCGCCGGCTCGCCGACCTCACCCAGGGCGAGCGCGAGGAGGTCGAGCAGGCCAGCAGCCTGCTGCGCCGCGCCCGCGCCTCCCGCCAGCTCCCCGTGATCACCAACGCTCTGTCCCGCGGCGCGGCCCGGTGACCGCCACCGGCGACCGCACCGCCGGGCTGCGCGCCGCGAGGGCGAAAGACAGCGCCGGCAAGCGCCGCCGCGTCCTCGCCGCCCTGGGCGACCTCGAGGCCGCCGGCACCCCGGTCACCGTCTCCGCGGTTGCGAAAGCCGCTGGCGTGTCGACCTGGCTCGTCTACGCCGACGGCGTGCGCGATCACCTCGACGCGGCACGACGCCGCCAAACCCAACCCGGCCAGACACTCGCCGCCGGCGCGGCACCGGGCGGCAAACCCGCCCCGGTCACCCCGGCCAGCCTGCGCACCGACCTCGCCCTCGCCCGCGACGAGATCCGCCGGCTGCGCGGCGAACACGACAAGCTCCGACGTCGGCTACGCCTGCAACTCGGCGCCGAGATCGACGCGCCCGACCGGGCCGACCTGATCGCCCGCGTCGCCGACCTCGAATCCCTCACCCGGCAACTGCTCACCGAACGCGACGCCCGCAGCACCGAAGCCGACCACGCCCAACGCCGCATCCATGACCTCGAAGACGACCTCGCCGCCGCCCGGGAAAGCCTGCGGCGAGTGATCAAAGACCAGAACCGCGCACAGCCATGACCGTCGCCGAGACCAGCCAAACGAGGTGCCCCACGTGCCTCACGCCGTCACCCGCCGGAACCCCCAGCAAGCAAGGCACTCTTCAAGATCAAGTACAGATAACAGCGGTGACGACCATGCTCGACGCGGGCGTGGACCTGCGGGACGTGCAAATCGCCGCCCGCCATGCCGACCCACGGACCACGATGCGCTACGACCGCGCCCGCAAGAATCTCGACCGTAACCCGAACTACATTCTCGCCGCCTACATGGCGTCAGGCACCTGAGCGCCCGCTTGGATATAGCAGCGAATGCATATACCGTAGAATGCATGGCAGGCTTGTACGAGGTGGAGATCGAACCGGCAGTCCGGTCCTGGCTGGCCAGCCTGCCCGACCGCGACTTCGGCCGAGTTGACTTCCTCGTCGGCCTGCTCGCCGAGCATGCCGAAGATCTTGGCGAGCCGTACACGCGTCACCTCGGCGGGAAGGTCAGGGAATTGCGGTTCCACCTGCTGCGCGAGCAGACCAGAGTCACTTACTGGCTCGCGCCGCGACGGCGCGTGATCTTACTGACGGTGTTCCGCAAGACCCGCAGCGCCGAGACCGCAGAAGTGACCAGGGCACTGCGAGCGCAAGAGATCTGTGAGAGCACGCACGGCAGCGCGCATGAGGTGTTCGACCGGGAGGTGACCTGACATGACTACCGAGCATTCCTTCTACGAGGAAATCGCGGCGCCTCGGCGCGGCAGCCAGGAATACCGTGAGGGATACGCCGAGGCCCGGCGTGCTTTCCTGATCGGCCAGGCCGTCCGCGAACGTCGGCTAGCCCTGGGCCTGTCCCAGGTCGAGCTAGCCACTCGCGCGGGCATGACCCAGCCCGCGCTCTCACGGCTAGAAGCGGGCGGCGTCGTCCCCACGATTCCGCTGCTGGAAAGGATCAGCGCAGCCCTCGACGCCGACCTCATCGTAAAACTCGCACCCCACGCTGCCTGAACTTCCGGCCGCCATGGTTGTCACATACACATTCGAGTCTGCCGAAAGTAGTACGTGGTTCTGCTGCGCATGAGCATGTTTTGTCGCCTATGCCCATTCGCGACAAGATGGTTCATTCGCACGCTCTCTGTCCACGCGTCCAGGGCACCGATTCTGCACCGATGCGTCCCGGCCGGCTCGGCGAGACGACTCACCGAGCCGGCCGGGACTTTTGAGCCAAATACACCCGGTATTTAGCCGAAGGTGTCGGGGTATCCGAAGTCATAGTGGGGGGACATCGAGGAGGTCCAGGTGGTTCCGTCGAAGTGGTCGCAGAGAGCCTGGTCCCCGGTACCAACCCGGCGGCAGTAGGACACGGTGCCGTCGGGGTTGGCTATCCAGGAGCGGTCGCTGGCGTATCCCCAGTCGTCGGGCTTGGAGTAGGAGGTGGTCCAGCCGGTCGGCGTGTCGACGTTGCACACCAGGTACTGGGAAGACTGGTCACCAGCCCGGCCGCAGATCGCCGGGCCGTTCTTCGTCGGCAGGTAGGCCCGGTTCTGGTCGTATCCGAAGTCATAGTGCGGGGACATGGATTGTGTCCAGGTGGTTCCGTCGAAATTGTCGCAGAGAGCCTGGTCCCCGGTACCAACCCGGCGGCAGTAGGACACGGTGCCGTCGGGGTTGGCTATCCAGGAGCGGTCGCTGGCGTATCCCCAGTCGTCGGGCTTGGAGTAGGAGGTGGTCCAGCCGGTCGGCGTGTCGACGTTGCACACCAGGTACTGGGAAGACTGGTCACCAGCCCGGCCGCAGATCGCCGGGCCGTTCTTCGTCGGCAGATAAGCCCGGTCGGCGGCCTCGATCGTGGTCTGGACGTACAAGGTAACCGGTGCGGACGCACTGGTGGAGTTGAGGGCTACGACCGAGTAGGTGTACGCCTGTTTTGGGGAAACTTGAATGTCGAGATACGTGGTGCCCGAGACCGTGGCCAGCAGTACTCCGTCCCGGCTGACCCGATACTGGGATGCTCCGGAGGCCGCACCCCACTTGAGGTTAACTCGCGACCCATGCACAAGTGCTGAGATTGATCCTGCGGGGGAGGGGGGTGGAGGGCTCCCCTTTGTTGGCAGATCCTTGAAGTGAATGTAGCCAGAGACCGAGTTCGTCGCGATTGTTTGCCTGCTGTAGCCGCCGGTGTAGTTCTGGTTGTACTGCTCGACGGTCACCTGGCTACCGTTGGCACTCACCGACTCGACCCATGCGACGTGATCGGCCGATTGCCACCAGGCGACCGCGCCGGGCGCGGGGATCATGTTGACGGTGTAGCCGCGGTTCCTGGCGTCTTGCCCCCAGCCGGAAGCATCGTCGAAGAACGGCAGGTCGAAGCCATTCCGCTCGTGAAGCCACCAGGCGACTGCACTTGTGCAGTTTCTGAGGTAGAAACCCCACGGATCGCTTTCGCCGTACTTAATCCCCTTCCGGTAGCCGTAGAGGCGCATGCACCCGGTGTCGTTACTGGGACACTTCGAGTAGCCCCAGTTGTCGTAGGCGACCGAGGTGTCACACTTCCCGGTACTCGGGTTGGGCGTGACGCAGGTTGCGCCTGCCCATGGGTCAATGCCACTTAGCCAAAGTTGATCTTGGCGGGTTGAAGGGTGCGTCTCACGCGCCTGACCAGCATGGATGTCCAGCGGTCGTACCACATGGTCAGATTGACCATCGAAAGTAAATCCGCAGGTCAGAGCCATGATCGCCAATTAGGCTAAGTGGCATTGGCCCATGGGTAGTCATTGCCGGTAGAGGCTGCATAAGCCGATGTCGTAGGCAGCGCCACTCCACCTGACGCCACCACAGTGAAGCCCACGAGCAGCGAAAGGGCCACCGCTACCGGCCCGAGCCGACGAAGGCTAGTGCTCCATCGCTGAAGAAACATGCTAGTTCCTCCCGTATTAACGCTCGCAGGTACAGTTAGGGCCACCGTGGCTGCACGACCTTGGCGCGCTTATATAACTTCCTCCAGCTAGTTTAGACCGGGGTGATCATAATAGAGGCCGTCTTACTTGCAGGAGAAACGTTGAGAAGTCTAGTTCAGATGCGGATAATGCCTAAGCTAAACAAAACGGCATAATTTGGGCTGACAAAGAAGCGCCACCGAACCTTCTTAGCATCAGCCTTCGGGACAGAGGTACCTGTACAGATCCGCCTGTGCGACATATCGGCCATTATGGAAGGTAACGACGAGTGAGACGACAGTTGGCCGCAGCGTACCGAACACCGGCTCGGCGCGCGTTACCAACGCGCTCTTCTGCCGCGACGAGGTCATTTGACTGAGCCGTTTGGGTGTGCCGAGCCGACTGAACTCACAGCGTGCGCTCGAATATCACCAGTTGCCGGTCATGACCGTTGTAGTCCTGGACGGGCCCAGTGACGGTGAAGCCCATCGACTGGTGGAAGCTGATGGAGCCATCATTGCCGGGTGCGGTGGCAGCGCTGACTATCCGCCGGCCATCGGTGCGGGCGAGCGTGAAGAACTCCTCGTACAAGCCTCGGCCCAGCCCGCAGCCACGCGCATCGGGCGCCACGCCGACGAAGTGTATGTAGGCGCGCTCGGGTAGGGAAGGTGACAGGAACCCGATCAGGAACGCCATCATCCCTGCTGGCCCGTCGATCACCAGGCTGCTGCGGTGAAAATGGTCGAGGAACAGCCGGGGCAGCGATGCCAGGACCGGCCGGCCCCACCATTCGTCGACGACGGCAGCGATGACGTCATAGTCTTCCGGCTGCGCCTGGCGCGACTGGTTCTCCCTCATCGGTGTCACCCGCTCATCCTGGCGCGAAGCGTCCCCGGGCACCCTGGCCCACCCTGGACTACAGATCCGGTCATGCCGCGATCAGGTACGTCCGCTCAGACCGGCCGGCCCGCGTCGCCAGATCGACGAGCACCTCGGCCAGCGACCGAGCGAGCGCTCCGAGAGATCGCTCACAGTGGATCTTCCGAACTCGGCCCGCGGGCTACGTCGACCGGCAGCATCACCCTGAGTGATCGGTGGAAGTCAGAGAGAACGCTCACCGAGCCGGCGAATCTGCGCCGCCGGTCCGAGGTTGAGCCATCAGCACGCGTCGAGGAACCGCGCGATCAACGCGAAGACTTCGCCTGGCCGCCGTGTCACGCCGACGTGTGTCGTCGCGGGGAGCACTGCGAGTTGCGCGTTCGGCAGGAGTTCGAACATCTCCACCACGTCGGCCAACGGTGCGAAGTCGCGGTCGCCGAAGATCAGCAGGGTCGGCGCCTGCAGTGATCGCAGCTCGTCGGTCCACCCAGGGAACTCGTGCACCATTGCCGATGTTTTGGCCGCGAACTCGACCCTGGTGGTTAATTCGCGTTCATGAGGCCAGGGCGAGTTCGAGGCGGGCGAGGTGGCTGGTGCGGGTCCGGTCCAGCGGGTGGCCGTTCCACCATGCGTGCAGCCGGATCAGGTTGAGCGCGACCGCGGCGCTGGTGTGTTCCAGGCGGGTCCTGGCCAGTCCGCGGTAGCGGGCCTGCCGGATGCCGGTGACGGCCACGCCCTGGCGGATGGTGCCCTCGACGCCGGCGCGTAACGCGTATCTGGCCTGGAAGGCTTTGGTGTCCTGGGCGGCACGGGCGGCGAGCTGGGCTTCGTGAACGTCGCGGGGGTGCACGGTGAGCTGGCGGCGCCCGGACGCCGAGGTGGTGCACTGGTCCCGGACGGGGCAGGGCCCGCAGGTGCTCTTCGCGAAGGTGATCACGATCGTGTCGGTGCCGCGCTGGGTGACGGGGTTCCAGGAGCTGCTGGCATGGCCTTTCGGGCAGGTGGCCTGCTGGGCGCCGAAGTCGATGGCAAAGGCGGTGCGGTCAAACCCGGCACCTGCCCTGGCCTGCGGTGAGGTGTCGGCCAGCATCGGGGTGACCAGCGCGATGCCGTAGCCGGTCAGTGAGGTCACCAGCAGCTCCGCCGAGGGGTAGCCCGAGTCCACGTAGTGCTCGGCCGGCAGCAGGCCCCGCTCTGCCAGGCGGGCGTGGACCGGCGCGGTCATCTGGTTGTCCGGGACGGTCGCATCCGTGGTTTCCACGTTCACGATCAGATGCGGTGGCGGTGCGCCCTCGCCCTCGCCGTCGCTGCTTCTGCTGCTGTCGCTGGTGTCGCAGGTCTCGGTGACGTGCACCTTGTAACCGTTCCAGAAGGTGTCGCGCTTGACGCCCCACCGGGCATCGGTGTCATACGGCGAGGTGATCCGGGATCTGCCCGGCGGGAGACCCTCCGCATCCGCCTCCCGCCGTCTGATCACCTCCCGTCCCCGCTCGCCGACGACGGTGAGGTAGTTCTGCAGGAGCACGACCCGCAGCACCTCGACTTGATGCAGCCGCGCCAGGAACGCCAGATCAGGATCACTGCCGGCCGCGGCGTACACCGCTTTCAGCAGCGCGTGCCCGTCGCGGCCGTAAGCCAGCGCCAGCTCAGCTTGCTTCGCCTCGGAGGCGGGCACCCGCCAGGTATCGATCCGCGCGGCGTACCGCTTACCCCACGAGTCGTCCAGGAGCCGTGCCACCACCTGCGGCGCGGCCACCACCAGCTGCTCCAGGCAGGCCCGCACCGACTCCCCGGCCAGCTCCAGCCGGTTCAGGTCCCGGACCGCGGAGATCACATGGGTGGAATCGGTGCGCATCTTGCCGCCCGCGCCGACCAGCCCATCGGCGGCCAGCCGCTCCAGCAGCGTGTCCAGCACCACCCGGTCCAGGCCGCCGGCGGCGACCCTGGCCCGGAACTCACTCAAGACCGAGTGGTCGAAGCCGGGGTCGGCCAGTTCGAGGCCTAGTGCGTATTTCCAGTCGATGCGGGCACGGACGTGCTCGGCGGCCTGACGGTCGGTCAGATTCTCCGCCATCTGGAAGATCGTCACCAAGGCCAAGCGGGACGGCGGCCAGCCTGGCTTGCCGCGCACCCCGTAGGCGCCCGCGAACTGCTCATCCGACAGCCACTCGCCGAGTCTGTCGCGCACCAGCACCGGCAGCGGACGCTCGCGCTTGCCCCGGTACATCGCCGCGACAGCCTCCGCGAGCTGCGGCGCGGGCCGCGGCCATGGCTGCGGAACGACAGACACCACAAGCTCCAGTCTGCGGCCGCACGAAGGGAAGGGGGTGACACAAGAGAAAACAGGCCGCACCCGGATCATGCAGAACACAAGATCCAAAGCGGGTGTGCCACGCCGCGCGAGCCCAGATCCGCGCGGAATTAACCACCAGGGTCGAACTCGTCGAAGTGCGCGGGGTCGGGAGCTACCGCGTTGTAGGCGTCGCGCATCGCCTGGAAGTCGGTCGGCGTCGGCATGCGGGCGTCGTCGAGTGGCGCGCTCTCCCGGCCCGGCGGGCGGTGGGCGTCCGCCGAGGCGGCGATCAGCTTGCCGGCCCGGGCGGGCGCGCCGAGCGCGACGGCGTACGCGACGAGACCGCCGAGGCTGAAGCCGAACAGATCCGCCTCGGCGATCCCCAGATGGTCGAGCAGCGCGACGACGTCACCGGCCAGCGCCTCGATCGTCATCGGTCGGCCGGTGTCGGCGGTGTGCCCGTGGCCCTGGAGCTCCACCGCGATCAGCTGCCTGCTCGCCGCAAGGAGTTCGAGCAACGGCCCGAAATTGAGGTCGATGGTCATCAGGCCACCGTGGAGCAGGACGAGTGGCCGGCCGGAACCGTGCGTCTCGTAGTAGAGCTGCAGGCCGTTCACCGGTGCGTATGCCATACCGGATATGACGGTAGGCGGCCCGTGAACTCATCGCGAACCGCTGCGAGTGCAGCACATGGCCACGTAGTCGTGACCGCCGATGCGACGGTGTCCGGCGTGCGTAACGATGCAGCAGGCTGATATCAGCTACACGCTGACGTCTGAGCCTGCTGCCGCGGGCACCCGGATGCGGTGGTCGGGGCTGGTATGGCTTAAGGGCGCCTTCCGGTTCCAGGCCCGGTGATCACCTGGATGGGGATCCGCCAGGAGCAGCGGATATGGGCGAGCCTGAAGAAGCACCTGGAAGCAGCAGCGGCAGCGTAAGCCAGATCGGCTGCTTCGCCTGCAGGCTGGCCCAAGGCTTCCAGGGTGGCGCAGGTGCGCGTGACACGCTAGACATGCTCCTGAACCGACGATGAGCAAGGGGGGCGGATGCTGTTAAACGGGGTCAACCATGTGGCCATCGTGACCAGGGACGCCGATCGGCTAGTGGCGTTCTACCGTGAGGTCTTCGAGGCCGAGGTGGCCGGGCGCCAGGGGTTCGAGGGCTTCTGGCTTACCTTTATCCGCATCGGCGAGACCGCCGAGCTCAACGTCTTCCAGATCGACGGGAACACCGAAGCCGACCGGCAGACGCCGATGTTCGGACGGGGCCGGATCGACCATATCGGACTGCAGGCGGCGTCGATGGACGCGTTCGACCAGATCCGGGACCGGCTGATCGCCCGTGGCGCTAGCGACCAGTTCGTCACCGACTTCGGCCCGGCCCTGAGCGTCTTCTTCCGCGACCCGGACGGCCTGGAGGGCGAGGTCTGCGTGCCCAACCCCGACGCCGAGCCCGGGGTGTACAACCCGCCCGGCACTCCCGCCGCCCGCTACGCCTCCAAGCCGTAGCGCCGCACCGCCGGGCGGAGCGTCCCGCCCTGACCTGCCGAGGAGCCGCGGCTGCGAGCGGATCACCACGTGCAGCAGCCAGGACGTACCCCGCCTGTGATCTGCAATTTCTTCTCGCTGCTAAGCGGAGCCAGTAATGGCACAGTCGGGTATCAGAACTGTCTGAATGCCGTGGCCTGGGGTGTTGTCTGTAGGGTCACGGCATGGCTGATCGTCGTTTCGAGCTGGTCTGTGAGATCGAGCCGCCTACTCGCCCGGACCTGACGCGGGTGCGTCACCAGATCGGGGTGCTGAGCCTGGTCGCGGATTCATTCCTGATTCCCGACAACCACATCGGGCGGGCGACAGTGTCGAGCGTGGCGGTCGCGCATGAGGTGCAGGCGATGGGTGCCCGTGGCATCGCGTGCCTGAACTCCCGGGATCGCAACCTGCTGGGGTTCCGCCGGGATCTGCTGACAGCGGCCGCGTATGGGGTGGACCGGTTCTTGTTCGTCTATGGCGACAAGCCCACCGTGGGCGGGCGGACCAGCGAGCTGACGGTGCGGGCCATGATCGAGGAAGCGCGCAGTGCGGCGGGGGATCCGGCGTTCGCCGGCTGCCGGCCGTTTGGCGTCGGGGTCACGTCGGGTCTGCGCCCGGTTCCTGCGTGGAAGCTCGCAGCCGATTTCGCCTTCGTGCAGGTCAGTTTTTCAGTTGATGCCCTGTTGCGGTGGCGTGAGAGCGCCGGCTTGCGGGTTCCGGTCTATGCGGGGGTGATGGTGCTGGCCAGCGCAGGCATGGCCCGCAGCCTGGCGGACGCTATCCCGGACATCGATATCCCCGGCCAGCTGGTCGATGACGTTGAGCGTTACCGCGGCGCTGGGGTGGACGCGGCGTGCGAGCAGATCCTGGCCATCCGCGACAGCGGAGCCTTCGACGGTGTGCATCTGGTGCCGGTCAGCCGCTATCGGGAGGTCGCAGCACGTCTGGAACGTGACCTCTAGGCACTGGGCAGCGGGTCGGCGCGCTGATCTGTTGCCCGGGCTCCAGGCGCGCCGCGCCGACCAGCTCCACCGCCCCATCCAGCCCCCGGACACCCCGAAACGGCAACCGCCAGAAGCCAGGATCATGCATCCAGCGGGATCAGCATGCAATCACCGCAGGTCACATCAGCCTTGCGTGTCGCAGCACCGGCCTCATCCAGATGGCCCGCATAGCCGCTAAACCAGGTAAACCTCGCCCATCAAATGCAATTCCCGAGGGTTGGCGTAGGCGCCGGAGCGGTCCCGGCAGATCACTTCCACGCCGGGATGAACGGCCAGCCAGCCCGCGAGTTGGCCGAAGTCAGAGGCGCCGGAAGGCGGCTGGTCCGCAGCGCTGGCCCGCAGCGCTGGCCCGTGCCCGTAGTCGATCAAGCTGCGGGTCGATCGGCCCATCGAACGCGGCGCGCTCTCGCCCGGCGAAGCGCTCCCGCCGCACCCGGGCACCCAGCTTCGGCTGCACATCCAGCACTTGCTCACCCGCCGCGACGAGCTGCTGGGCCAGCAGGTGACCCAGCCCGCCGGCGCCCTCGACCGCCCAGGTCCGTTCCGGCCACGCCGCCGCCCACTTCACCAGGCGTAATTAGGCATGCCCAGCCACGGTTCTCGCATCCCCTGGAACGAGGATCTTGGAGTGTGCTGAATGGCGGTTGTGATAATCGGCGCGTGGACCCGCACAAAGGCTCGTAGACCGCGGTGGCGATCGGCTCTGATGAGGAGCGGCTCGGCCAGCTGCGGGTCCGTGCCTCGGCCAGCCAGGCGAAGCGCCCGCGATCGTGAGCCCCGGGCTGACTGGGTGAAATAACGGTCATGAAATGGTATGCGTAGATAAAGCGGGGCTGGTCAGCCGGTTCCCGGCGAGCCGAACCTGGGGAGGGGCCTGATGCGATCCGGCGTACCTGGCGGACCGGGCAAGCTGGCTGAAGTATCGCGGCGACGGGCGGTGGCGGCGCTCGGCACCCTGGTGCTGGCGCTGGCCGGGGCAGCGGTGCTGCCCGGCCCGAGAACCGCGGCAGCGGCGGCCCGGCCCACCCGGCCCGCGCTCGTGTTCAGCCCGTCCCGGTACGACTATGGGCAGGTCAGCCCGGGACAATCAGCCTCGCAGACGTTCATCTTGAGCAACTCAGGCCAGAAGGCCACCGGCAGGCTGCGGGTGCAACTGTCCGGCCCGGCTGCTTTCAGCATCACCGGCAGCACCTGCCGCGCGACCCGGCTGCGCCCCGGCGGGGCGTGCGCGATCACCGTGCGGTTCGCCCCGTCCCGGCCTGGCCGCATCACCGCCACGCTGACGGCAGCCAGCAAGGGCGGCTCTCAGCACGCCACCACCGCCAGCGGCGCCCTCACCGGCGCGGGGCGGGCCCTCGGCGCCGCTCCCGGGCAGATCATCTGGGTCAGCACCGACGAGATCTGGACGGCCAACCTCGACGGCACCAGCCCGCACGCCATCGTCACCGGCCAGGTGGACCCGGAGGGGATAACGGCGAACAGCAGCCACCTGTACTGGGCCGACGGTGCCGCCGGGACGATCTGGGAAGCCAATCTGGATGGCAGCAGCCCGCACATCATCGTCACCAGCCAGCGCGGGCAGGCCGGCCTGGCCGTCACGCCCAGCCATATCTACTGGGCCAACGAAGGTGGCGGCGAGGACCGGGCCGGCACGATCTGGGCCGCCAACCTGGATGGCAGCAATCCGCACGTCATCGTCACCGGACAGACTCTCCCGGCCGGGGTGGCGGCCGACGCCAGCCACGTCTACTGGGCCGACGACGGAAACGAAACAGCCGGGAACGGCACGATCAGCGAGGCCAGCCCCGATGGGACCAGCCCGCACACCATCGTCACCGGCCAGACGGTGCCGGCCGGGGTGGCCGTCGACGCCAGTCACCTGTACTGGGCCAGCCTCGGCAACGACACGGCCGGGAACGACCTGATCAGCGAGGCCAACCTGGACGGGACCAGCCCGCACACTATCGTCACCGGCCAGAACAACCCGTCCGGGGTAGCGTCCGACTCCAGCCACGTCTACTGGGCCAGCAACGGCGACGGCACCGTAAACCAGGTCAGCCCGGACGGAAGCAGCCCGCACACCATTGTCACCGGCCAGGACAGCCCGACCTGGATGGCGGTCACCCCGGCGGCGGCGGACCTGTCGTTCAGCCCGGTTCCGTACGACTACGGCAGCGTCTCCCCCGGGCAGACGGCCACGCAGCTGTTCACGCTGGCCAACTCGGGCCAGGCGGCCACCGGCCCGCTGACCGTGACGGTGCCGGGCTCGGCCGCGTTCACCACCACCAGCGACGCCTGCACCGGCTCCAGCCTGGCGCCGGGCCAGTCGTGCCAGGTCACCGTGAAATTCGCTCCCGCCAGCACGGGCGCCGTGACCGCTACCCTGACCGCGGCCAGCCAGGCGCCCGCAGCCACCGCCACCGACGCACTCACCGGCACCGGGGTGACCTTCGGCCACATCTACTGGGGCGACGCCCTGGCGGGCACGGTCAATGCCGCCGGCCTCGACGGCAGCAATCCGCACGCCCTCGTCACCGGCCAGAACCTCGCGTTCGGGGTGGCGGTCGGCAGCCACCTGTACTGGGATGACACGGACGGGATCAGCGAGGCCAACCTCGACGGCACCGCCGCGCACCTGATCGTCAGCCAGCCGGGGCCGGCCGGGCTGGCTCTGGCTGATGGCCACCTCTACTGGGCCAACCAGACCACCAACACGATCTGGGTGGCCAGTGCCGACGGCACCGGCGCGCGCGCCCTCGTCACCGGGCAGAGCGCCCCGACCGGGCTGGCCGCGGGTGACGGCAACCTCTACTGGGCCAACAACAGGGACGGCGCGATCTGGACGGCCAGCCTGGATGGCACCGGCGCGCACGCCATTCTCACCGGGCAGGACCAGCCGTTTGGGGTGGCGGTAACCGCCAGCCACCTGTTCTGGGGCAACTTCGGCCACGGCGCCGGCGGGAAAGGCGCGGTCTGGACCGCCAGCCTTGATGGCACCAGCCCACAGATCATCGCCCGCCAGGACTGCACGGTCGGCGTGGCGGCCGGCCCGGCCCAGCTCTATTGGATCGGCACCTGCGTCTTCACTGGCACCATCCATGAGGCCGGCCTCGACGGCAGCAATCCGCAGACCCTCCTCACCGACCCGGGCGGCCCGCAGTGGCTGGCGGTAGGTCCGTAACGAGGGCAGGGCGGGTGGCCCGGACTGGCCAGCCCGGGCCACCCAGCCACCCGGGGGCTCCAATATGGCGGGGCGCGTGAGCACCGGCGGACGCTGCCTGGTGGCGCCATGCCAGCACGCTGGCCGCCAGGACTGGGATGGGATAGTGAGCTGGTGAGCCCTAAGATCGCAACGAATACCGTCCTCACCAGAGATGAACTGGTCGAGTTCGCCCGGCCTCGTCACTGCGCCACCGTCATTACGGCCCGTTCCAGCGGCGGCCTGGGCTCGCGGCGTCTGGCCGGGAGCGGCGGCGGGGCGGTGGCCTCCAGATGCGCGGACCCGCATGCCCGCTCGTGAGGTCGGCGGTAGATCCAGGACAGTCCCGCTCGCCGTGCGCCAGGCGGGGGTCGGCATCGGTCCGGCTGACTAACCCGTGATCTTGCAGCAAATCTACCCCTGAAGGGCGGTGCTGCTCGGCGCTTCCGACGCCAGCGCCACGCTGCGGCAGCGTCGGCGATGCGGATGGTTGCCTGGTTTGGACACCAGCAGATCTTCCGGCACGCATCCGGCCCAGCCGATCGGGCACCTCAAGGGCACGACCGTACCCGGCCCGTCTGCCCTTGGAATTTATCTATCAAAGTGATATCATTTTTATAGATGGTCGGGTGATCGACACCGCAGGCGACAGGAGGCATCCCCGATGCACGCACCCAACGACAACACTGCCGCGAAAGGCCTGCGCGGGTGGTCGCTACCTCCCCCGCGACACGGCATACGGCGCCTGATCAACCCATGGGCGTACTGCCACCTCCGCGCCTTTGGGGTCAGAACTGAGGCACTACCGTGAGGATCCTCCTGCACCAGATGCGTCCCTGGCCACCCGCGTGGCGCAGGCCAGTGGAGGATCGGCCACCCTACGCCGTGTGGGTCATCGGGGGCCTGATCGTCTGGGCATTCCTCCTGGCTGGCTTCATGGTATGGAACCTGCACAGCACATCCCGTACCACCATCTGGGCTATCTTCGCAGGCTGGTGCATCGGCGTGCTCGGTGCCTCCATTGCCCGGAAAATCTACAGGTAAGGCGCCGTCCCTCCTCATCGTCGATCTCACGCACCCGGCAGGCGTTCTGTCACCGGCGCCGAAAGCCTCACGGCCCAGGCCCTGCAGTCCCGCGCCGAGGCGCGGGCGCTGTCGCCACATCCGTGCCTTCGGTGCCGGGGAAGGTCCCGGTGGTGGTGACGAGGGCCAGGGCGTCAGAATGTGAGGCGTCGTGCGCGCGGCGGTGCGGAGTGTCGGGCTTACGCCGGTCGTGCTTGCCGGGCAGCGCGCCACTTCGACACACCGAACCGGATAAGCAGTCCTATGACAACTATCACGATCACGCCGAGCACTGCTTTCGCGCCGATGTTTCCGATGCGCTTCGCGATCTCCTCGCCAAGGAAGTACGACAGTCCGACGTACATCCCGATCCAGCCGATACCGGCGACGAGTGCACCCAGCATGAATACGTAGAATCGCACGCGGAATATCCCGGAAACAAAGGCTGGCATCGTCATGGACGCCACAAATTCATAACGGGCGAAGGCGCGGTCGCCTTTGGCGAGCAGTTTCCGGCGTGATTTCTCAAGGTGTCCCGGGTGGTCGAGCAGCTTGCGTCCGCCGTGGACACCAATCACGTATCCAGCCACCGAGCCCAGCATCCAGGCAGCCATAGCCAGGGCGAGCACGATCCATACATTGAGCTTGCCTTCTCCAGCCAGCGTGCCTGCCGCGATCAGGGACGCATCACCCGGGCCCGGCAGGCCAGCTCCCATGATCGCGACAAGCGCAAACATGATGATGTACTCGGACAGGTTCACGGCTGCGGGATCGAGTTGACGGCGCGGTGACCGATTGGGCACGGGCGGAAGGCGGGCGCGAACATGGACGGCCCGGCTGCGATCAGCTGGATGTCGCACAGGATTGCAGCGACCGGGAGCATCTGTCCCGGCCAGGCAGGCACAGCGATCGTGGCGGGCAGCGGGATGGTGCCGTAGGCCGGTTCCCAGCCTGAGTGCCGCCCGCCGCAGGCGAGCATGTCGGCAAGGTGCGCCGGTTTGCTCATGACGGTCTCCGATCCGGGCCGCCGGGTGCGGACACCGCGGCCAAGGCCGACCTTTAACGTTAACCTTACGGCTGCCTTCCCCGGCGCGTCCGATGCCGGGGTGGAAGCTGAGCGGCGGGGAATCGGGCGTGCCAGGGCCCGCGAGCCGGGCAGCCGCGCAAGCGCTCCGGCACTGCGCAGAGATCGCTTAACGCAACAGCGCCCTGAGACCCCTGCGGTTTGCGGCCTTGGGCTGGCAGTTCCGCCGCTGCATTCGACGCGGGGGCTGTGTGCGAGACTCTCTGAGGGGGTGGGGCGCCCGTCCGGTCCACGGGCCTGTTGCCTGGCGCGGCTATCGCGCATGGCCCCAGCGGGAGGGAACGTTCATGGCGAACAAGACCGTGGTCCTGGCGATCTTCGCAGACGAGGTATCTGCTGACGCGGCGGCCGCCTCGCTGAAGGACTCGGGGGTGGCGCACAAGGATGCCATCGGCGTCCTGGTCCTTGACGACAAGGGCGAGCTCAAGGCGGAGAAGGTCGGCAAGCGCAGCTGGGGCAAGGGTGCCGGTATCGGCGCCGTGGTGGCGCTGTGCACCCCGGTCGGGCTCGCCGCGGGCCTGATAGGCGGCGGGCTGCTGGGCGCGCTTCACCACAAGAATCTGGGCCTGGATGAAGCCGATCGCGACCGGATCGGCAGCGAGCTGGCAGGGGGCAAAGCGGCTGTCGGCGTGCTGGCTCCGGTCTCCGAAGCCACGTTCGTGGCGGACAAGCTCGCCGATCTGGGCGGTACCGCGGAGACTCATCCGGTCTCCGACGAGGCTGTCGAGGAGGCCCAGGTGGCCGCCACGACAGACGAGTCCTAACGGGGCCGCGCCCCGGCCCGACGAGCCGATGGCGGCGCCCCTGTGGCGTTTGAAGTCGCGCAGCCGGTGTCACGGGTGACCGCCCCAGTCCCGCATTGGCATCTCCTATCGGGCCGGGCATGGTCTTCTCGGGTCGATCGCCTCGGGTCGATCACGGGGAGCTGCCGCCGGCGGCCAGCGGGCCGCAGAGCACGGCGATCGAGCGGGGGCCGACGGTTACCTGATCGCCGGCGTGGCGTTTGGCCGCTCCGGCGGGGGCGGCGGGATCGTAGCTGTCGATCTCGGCCTGCCACTGCGCGCCGGGGCGGGTGGGAGGCAGGGTAAAGCCGAGGGGCTCCCACCAGGAATTAACCAGGACCAGGGCGTCGTCGTCGAGTACGGGCGTGCCATCTTCGGCCCGGTCGGGGTCATCGGACCCGTCGAGGTAGATGGCCAGCGCCCGGGCGATCGGATCGGCCCAGTCGGCGCCGTCCATCGGCGTGCCCGCCGGGGTGAACCACTGCAGGTCCGAGGTCTCGGCGCCGGCGAGGAAGCGCCGGCGGCGGAAGACAGGGTGAGCCCGCCGGAACGCGATCAGGTTCTTGGTGTACTCCTGCAGCGCGGTGTCGGCGCTGGCCCAGTTGAACCAGGTCATCTCGTTGTCCTGGCAGTAGGCGTTGTTGTTGCCGCCCTGGGTCCGGCCCATCTCATCGCCGCCGAGCAGCATCGGGACCCCGAAGGACAGCATCAGCGTGGTGAGCATCGCGCGGCACTGGCGGGCGCGCAGCGCGAGGATGCCGGGGTCGTCGGTGGGGCCCTCGGCCCCGCAGTTCCAGGAATTGTTGTCGCTGGTCCCGTCGCGGTTGTTCTCGCCGTTGGCCTCGTTGTGCTTGTCGTCGTAGGAGACCAGGTCGGCCAGGGTGAAGCCGTCGTGGACGGTGATCAGGTTGACCGAGGCGGTGGGCCGGCGGCCGACCGTCGCGTACAGGTCTGAGGAGCCGGAGAAGCGGTTGGCGAACTCGCCGAGCCCGACCGGGTGGCTGCGCCAGAAATCGCGCATCGTGTCCCGGTACTTGCCGTTCCACTCCCGCCACAGCGGCGGGAACCGGCCCAGGTCGTAGCTGTCCATCTGGCCGACGTCCCACGGCTCGGCGACCAGCTTGGCCTGGCACACCACCGGATCCTGGGAGCACATGTCCAGGAAGGCCGACACCTTGTCGAAGGCGCCCTCCTGGCGGGCCAGCGTGGGCGCCAGGTCGAACCGGAACCCGTCGGCGTGCATCTCGGTCAGCCAGTAGCGCAGCGAGTCCATCATCAGCTGCAGCATGATCGGGTCGCCCGCGTTCAGCGCGTTGCCGCAGCCGGTCGTGTCGTAGTAGCAGCCGGGGTCGCCGGGATCGACCCGGTAGTAGGCCATGTTGTCGATGCCGCGGAAGCACAGCGTCGGGCCGTCCGGCCCGGCTTCGGCGGTGTGGTTGAACACCACGTCGAGCACCACCTCCAGGCCGGCCCGGTGGAGCGCGTCCACCATCGCCTTGAACTCGCTGACCTGCCCGCCCGGGCGGCCGGCCCGGACGGCGGCGGAGTAGCCGCTATGCGGCGCGAAGAAGCCGATCGTGTTGTAGCCCCAGTAGTTCGTCAGCCCCCGCGCGACCAGGAACGACTCCGGCACGTTCTGGTGCACCGGCAGTAGCTCGACGGTGGTGACGCCCAGGTCCAGCAGGTGCGCGATGGCGGCTTCGTGGCCCAGGCCGGCGTAGGTCCCGCGCAGCTGCGGGGGGATGTCCGGATGGCGCATGGTGAAGCCCTTGACGTGGATCTCGTACAGGACCGTGTCCGCGTAGCGATGCCAGGGGCGTTTGTCATCCTGCCAGCCGAACGCCGGGTCCACGACCAGGCTCCTGGGCACGTGCGCCGAGGAGTCCAGGGTGCTCGGCGCATCAGGGTCGGTCTCGGCCTGGCCGAGCACCTCCGGCCCGAACGAGACGGTTCCGCTGACCGCCTTCGCGTAGGGGTCGAGCAGCAGCTTGGCCGGATTGCACCGCAGGCCCCGGGCCGGGTTCCAGGGCCCGCCCACGCGGTACCCGTAGGATTGCCCCGGACCGGCGCCCGGCACGAAGCCATACCAGATGTCGGCGTCGTGATCGACCAGCGGGATCTGGGTTTCCGCGCCTGCCTCATCGAACAGGCACAACGTGACGCTGCCGGCGACGCCGGAGGCGAGCGCGAAGTTCGTGCCGGCAAGGCCCAGGTATTCACCGGGCGTGGCGCCCAGCGGGAACGCCGTGCCGGGCAGCGCGATGGTGGCGCCGGCATCGGCGGTGACGCGGGCGGCCGGGGCTGCGGCGGCCGCGTGGTTAGTGGTCATTGCTGGGCCTTTCCTGCCAGGTCGCGCAGGACGTCTCCGAATGCCCGGACCGCGCCGTGGCGGCGCAGGATGACGTCGGCGATCAGGCCCGTCCAGCCGGTCTGGTGGAAGGCGCCGATAGCGGCGCCGTTGTCGCCGTGGAAGTACTCGCTGAAGATCAGGTTGTCCTTCCAGGCCGGATCGGCCTGCATCTTCTCGGTCCCGCCGAAGCAGGCCCGCCGTCCGTCCGCGTCCCTGGTGAACAGCGAGATCAGCCGGTCCTGCAGGTCGGCGACGATCAGGTCCAGGGTGAGCCGCTTGCCCGAGCCGGTCGGGTACTCGACCTCCAGATCAGCGCCATAGAACCGGTGGTAGCGCTCGAGTGATTCGACCACGAGATAGTTGACCGGCATCCAGATCGGGCCGCGCCAGTTGGAGTTGCCGCCGAACATCGAGGTGGTCGACTCGGCCGGCTCATAGTCGATGGAGGACTGGTAGCCCTCGGCGTCGAACTGGTAGGGATGATCGCGGTGGTAAGCCGACAGCGCGCGCAGCCCGTGCGGGGACAAGAACTCAGCTTCGTCGAAGAGCTTGGCGAACAGCCGCTCCAGCTGGGCCGGCCGGGCCACCGACAGCAGCAGCCGCTGGCTGCCCGCCTCGCCGCGCAGCTGCGGGGTCTCGGCCAGCTTCTGCACGTCCCCGACGCCCTCATGCCGCAGGAACCGGCTGAATAGCTTGTTCATGGTCATCGCGTTTTGCAGCATGCCGCCGTCGATGACCCCGGCGGCCAGCGCCGGGATGATCCCGACCATGGACCGGACCTTGACCGGGACACTGTAGCCCGACGGGGTAAGCAGCCGGTCGTAGAACAGCCCGTCGGTGTCGTCCCACAGCCCCTGCTGGTCCAGCGCCGTGCGGATGCCCGCGAAATGCTCCATGAACTTCAGCACCAGATCCTGCCCCTGCTGCTGGCCGGACCAGCTGAGGACGGCGGCGATCGTTCCCATCGCCAGCGCGTAGGAGCCCATCCAGCCGGTGGCGTCGGACTGCTCCAGGGTGTAGCCGGCGGGCAGGTGGGACCGGTCGATCGGGCCGATGTTATCCAGGCCGAGGAAGCCGCCCTCGAACACGCTCTTGTCGCTGGCATCCTCGCGGTTCACCCACCAGGTGAAGTTGACCAGCAGCTTGGCGAACACCCGGGACAGGAAGCCCAGGTCACGGCCGCCGTCGATGGCGAAGACCTGCAGCGCCGCCCACGCGTGCACCGGCGGGTTGACGTCACCGAAGTCCCACTCATACGCCGGCAGCGCCCCCTGCGGATGCTGGAACCACTCCCGGCAGATCAAGATCAGCTGGTACTTCGCGAACGCCGGGTCCAGGTGCGCCAGGGTGACGGTGTGGAAGGCCAGGTCCCAGGCGGCGAACCAGGGATACTCCCACTTATCCGGCATCGAGATAATGTCGAACCCGTCGAAGTTCCGCCACCGGGAATTCCGCCCGGTCTTGCGCACCTCAGGCGGCTGCGGCTGGGCCGGGTCGCCGTCCAGCCACCGCGCCACGTCGTAATAGAACAGCTGCTTGCTCCACAGCATCCCCGCGGACGCCTGCCGCAGCACCAGCGCCTCATCCGCGCTCGCGCTAGCCGGCGTCAGCTCGGTGTAGAACTCATCAGCCTCGGCCCGCCTCGCAGCCATCACCTGATCGAAGTCCTTGCCGAGCGCGGCCGCCGCCCTGGCCGCCGCCCGGCCCGGCCCGCCGCCGGCCGGCCGCAGCCGCACCTGCAGCTCGGCGGTCTGCCCGGGCGGCACCGTGACCTGGTACCAGAACGCGCATTTGGTGCCGGTGCCGACGGGGTTGACCGTGGCCGCGCCGTGGATCACGTGGTCGTTGATGCCGTCCTTGGGATAGGGCGTGACCGGGGCGGCGCCGTACAGCCGGGCCAGGTTGGTCTCGTTCTCGCAGAACAGCAGCTGCGGGCCAGTACCGTCAGGCCCGGCCGCGGCGGACAGCTCCAGGGCGCCCAGGAACGGATGGTCGATGGCGACTGACCGGTCCCCGCAGGCCCGCAGTTCCGGCCGGGGCTCATCGGTGTCACCCCAGGACCAGGTGTTGCGGAACCAGGCGGTCGGCAGCACATGCAGCATGTCCGGCTCCGGGCCGGCGTTGGTGACCTGGATGGCCATCAGCAGGTCATCCGGGCCGGCCTTGGCGTAGTGCACCTCGGTGATCCAGTACCGGTCGCCGTCGAACGCGCCGGTGTCCAGCAGCTCGTACTCGGGCTGGTACCGGCTCCGGCCGGCGTTGGTGTCGATCAGGTCCTGGTAGGGGAACGCGGCCTGCGGGTAGTGGTAGCGCCACCGGTTCCAGGCGTGGCTGGGCACCGCGTCCAGGTACCACCAGTACTCCTTGACATCCTCCCCGTGGTTGCCCTGCGGGCCGGTCAGCCCGAACGCGCGCTCCTTCAGGATCGGGTCCCGCCCGTTCCACAGCCCCAGGCTCAGGCACAGCCGCTGCTCGATGTCGCAGAACCCGGCCAGGCCGTCCTCGCCCCACCGGTAGGCCCGGGACCGGGCGTGGTCATGCGGCAGGTAATCCCACGCGTTCCCGTCGGCGCTGTAGTCCTCCCGGACCGTGCCCCACTGCCGCTCGCTGACATACGGCCCCCACCGGTACCACTCAGTGCCCGGCTGGCGCAGCCCGTCCTCCAGCCGCCCGAACCCAGCTACCCGATCCCGTTCAGCACCCACTGCCAGCCCCTGTCGCGTCCCGAAGTACCGCTCAGTCCCTGTGTCGTGCCGACCTATGTCCGACATGATCGTGGCGCCCGCTAACATTCAGGTCAGCCTCTATGCCCTTTCTATACCGTCGGCAGCACGCACAAATCACCCCAACCGGGTGATGATTGCAATCCCGGCCACGTCTACTTTCGAGAGTGACGAATGGCCCGAACTGAAGCGTGCGCAACTGGCAGATGAACGGGTGGCAAACTAATCACTGAGTCCTGTGTCATAGGAGGGCGGGCATGGGGGCAGTCAGCCCACGCGCTCACCAAGCCGGATCGAGTTGGCTGGCGCACGAGGGCGAATCCCTCCGCTGGGGGGATGCGCGGCGGCCGCGCTGCGGCGATACTGCCGAAGAAGCGCGTATCCGCAGAATCGATGATGGGGTCATGGCGCGAGGAGACGCGAAGAGTGGGCATGCGGGCAGCCACACGGTGATCACGGGGGCCGTCAGGGGAATCGGAGATAGCCGGTGACGAACGTCGATCTGGCGCGGGTGGAGTTCGCGTTCGTGTCGGTCAATCATTTCTTCTTCGTGCCGATCACGATCGGCCTGGCCTTCCTGACCGCGTTGCTGCAGACGGCGTGGCACCGCAGCGGGCGCGATGATTACCTGCGGCTGACCCGGTTCTTCGGCACGCTGCTGGTCATCAACGTCGCGATCGGCGTGGTGACCGGCATTGTGCAGGAGTTCCAGTTCGGGATGAACTGGGGGGCCTACTCACGGCTGGTCGGGAACATCTTCGGCGCGCCGCTGGCGATGGAGGGGCTGGCCGCGTTCTTCCTGGAGTCGACATTCCTGGGGCTGTGGCTGTTCGGCTGGGACAAGCTGCCGAAGCGGCTGCACCTGCTGACGATCTGGGCGGTCTCGGTCGGCTCGGCGCTGTCGGCGGCGTTCATCCTGGCGGCTAACTCGTGGATGCAGCACCCGGTCGGCTACGTGATGGTGAACGGGAAGCCGCAGCTGAACGACATCTGGGCGGTGTTCACCAACCCGGTGTTCGTGTGGGGATATGCCAAGGTGCTGTTCGCGTCGCTGGTCACCGGGGCGGTGGTGATGCTGGCGGTCTCGGCGTGGCAGCTGCGGCACGGCGGGGACCGCGCCGTGTTCACCCGGTCGGCGCGGCTGGCGCTGATCGTCCTGGTCCCGGCGATCTTGTTCACCTTGCTGGTGGGCGATGAGCTGGGGGTGATCGAGGGCCGGTACCAGCCGATGAAGATCGCGGCGGCGGAGGCGCAATGGACCACCTGCCAGCCGTGCTCGTTCTCGCTGTTCCAGATCGGCGGCGGCAACAACGATCAGACCCCGACCGAGATCATCGCGATCCCGCACCTCTTGTCGTTGCTGGCCACCAACCACTGGGACGGCAAGGTGACCGGGCTGAACCCGCTGCAGTCGCAGTACAGCAAGCAGTACGGGCCCGGCTACTACGTGCCGAACGTGTTCATCCAGTACTGGGGCATGCGCGTGATGGCCTACCTGGGGGGCCTGGTCCTGCTCCTTTCGCTGTGGGGGCTGTGGCTGATCCGCCGCGGGAAGCTCGCGACGTCCCGGGTGTTCCTGTGGGTGGCGGTGTGGGGGGCGGTGCTGCCGTTCCTGATGAATACCGCGGGCTGGTTCCTGACCGAGAGCGGCCGGCAGCCGTGGATCGTGCAGGGCATCATGCTGACCAAGAACGGGATCTCCCCGACGGTCAGCACCTCAACGCTGTGGATCAGCCTGGTGGCCTTCGTCCTGCTGTACGGCACGCTGGCCACCGTAGACCTGATCTTGATGCTGCGGTACTCCCGCGAGCAGCTCCCGCCGCCGCGCACCGAAGCCAACGTGGACGCGCCAGTGCCGGCCGTCCAGTACTAGGGGTCACGATGGGTCTCATCCCGTTCTGGTACATCATCATCGCCATTTTGTGGACCGGCTTCTTCATCCTCGAGGGATTCGACTTCGGCGTCGGCATGCTGCACGGCGTGATCGGCGCCGACGAGGCCGGGCGCCGGGCGGCCATCAACACGATCGGGCCGTTGTGGGACGGCAACGAGGTCTGGCTGATCGTGGCCGGGGCCGGCATGTTCGCCGCGTTCCCGGGCTGGTACGCGACGATGTTCTCGGCCTACAATCTCGCCCTGGTGGTGCTGCTGGCCGCCCTGATCGTCCGCGGGGTGGCGTTCGAGTACCGGGGCAAGCGGGATGCGGCCCGCTGGCGCCGCACCTGGGATGTGCTGCTGACGGCGGGCAGCCTGCTGGCCCCGCTGCTGATCGGCGTGGCCCTGGCCGGATTGCTGCACGGACTGCCGATCAACTCCGCCCAGAACTACACCGGCTCCTTCTGGGACCTGCTCCAGCCCTACGCCCTGTTCACCGGCGTCACCCTGGTACTGGCCTGCCTGCTGCACGGCGCGACGTTCTTGTGCCTGAAGACCACCGGCGACATGCGCGAGCGGTCCTGGCAGGTGGCCCGCCGGGTGGCCCCGTTCACCGGCGCCGCCGTCATCGGCTTCATCATCTGGACCCACGTGACCGCCGGCACTACGTTCTTCCTCAACGTGATCGAGCTGCTCGCCGTGCTCGCCGTCCTGACCGCCGTCTGGCTGGTCTACGACCACCGCGAGGGTTTCGCCTTCGCCGCGACCACCGTCACCATCGCGGCCTGCATCGTGTCGATCTTCGTCGACCTGTACCCCAACGTGATGGTTTCCTCCACCAGCAAGGCCTACAACCTCACCGTGCACAACACCGCCTCCGGCGGGTACTCCCTCAAGGTGATGACCGTCGTCGTCATCATCCTCCTGCCGGTGGTACTCGCCTACCAGACCTGGACCTACTACGTGTTCCGGCGGCGCGTCAGCCGGCAGGAATTCCAGCCGCCCGCCCCATCCCCCGGCGCCGTGCCCGCGCCGGAGCCGGCACCCCGGCCGGCGGCTCCCTCGGCCGGGCCGGGGAGCTGAGCCGAATCGCCCGCCGCGAGGGATGCTAACCGGGCCCGGGCACGATCTGATGGTAACGACCGGTTCAGGAGGAATGACATGTCGGACAAAGTTGACGCGCTAGTAATCTTCGGTGCTACCGGGGACCTGGCCAAGCTGGAGACCTTCCCGGCGCTCGTGGGCCTGGTCGAGCGCGGCGTGCTCGACGTCCCGGTGATCGGGGTGGCCAAGAGCGGCTGGGGCCTTGAGCAGTTCCGCGACTATGCCACCGCGTCGCTGAAGCTCAACGGGATGGATCCGGCCGACCCTGCGGCCGTCAAGATGCTCGGGCTGCTGCGCTACGTGGACGGGGACCTCAGCGACGAGGCCACCTACCAGGCCATGTCGGATCAGATCGGCACCGGCCAGCAGGTGCTGTACTACATGGAGGTGCCGGCCCAGCTGTTCGGGCGGATCGCGCAGGGAATAGCCGGCGCCGGCCGTACCAAGGACGCGCGGGTGATGGTGGAGAAGCCGTTCGGCATCAACCTGGCCAGCTCACGGCAGCTCAACGACACCATGCACCAGTACTTCCCGGAAGAGGCGATCTTCCGGGTCGACGACTGGCTGGCCTTCGACCCGGTGGAGAACGTGCTGTTCGTCCGGTTCGCCAACTCGGTGATCGAGCCACTGCTCAACCGGACCTACGTGGAGAACATCCAGATCACCATGGCCGAGGCGTTCGACGTCTCCGACCGCGGCCGGTTCTATGACCGGACCGGCGCCATCAGGGACGTGCTGCAAAACCACATGCTCCAGGTACTGGCGACCGTCCTGGCCGAACCGCCGAGCTCGCACGATCTTTCCGGCTGGCGGGACGCCAAGCAGCAGGCAGTGAACGCGCTGAGCCCGCTGACCCCGGAGAACACGGTGCGCGGCCAGTACGAGGGCTACCGCCAGGTGGCCGGCGTCGACCCCAAGTCGACCGTCGAGACCTACGTCGCGGTCCGGCTCACCGCCGATACCTGGCGCTGGGCCGGGGTGCCGATCCTGATCCGGGCGGGCAAGTGCATGCCGGTCACCGCCACCGAGATCACGATCACATTCAAGCAGCCGCCGCACGACGTGTTCGGGATCGAGCCCGCCAGGCCAGCGGACATGCTGAGGTTCCGGATCTGGCCGGAGACGGCGGTCGGCCTCACCCTGCACGGAAAGAAGCCCGGTGCCGGCTGGGAGCCGCAGGCCGAGGACCTCGCGTTCGCGCAGCAGCCCGGGTCCGACATCCGCCCGTATGACCGGCTCATCGGCGCGGCGCTGGACGGCGACCGCTGGCTGTTCGCCCGGCAGGACACCGTGGAAGCGGCGTGGGAGATCGTCGACCCGGTGCTCGGCGATGCCGTGCCGGTGCACCCCTACGCCAGGGGCAGCTGGGGCCCCAAGGAGGCGGAGCGGCTGCTGACCGGCCGGGAAACGTGGTACGACCCGGCCGGCTGAACCGCACGCAGGGGATAAAGAAAGACGGGATCGGGATGCGCCATGAACGACCAGGATAGCCAGCGCCGAGTGGTGATCATCGGCGGCGGATTCGCCGGGCTGTTCGCCGCCAGGGTGCTGCGGCGCGCCCCGGTCCGGGTGACCCTCATCGACAGGCGCCCGCACCACCTGTTCCAGCCTCTGCTGTACCAGTGCTCGACCGGGATCTTGTCCGAGGGGAAGATCGCCGTCCCGCTGCGGGATCTGCTCCGTAAGCACAAGAACGCGGACTTCGTGCTGGCCGAGGTGACCGGCATCGACACCGAAGGGCGCCGCGTCCTGGCGACGCGGCCGCTCGGGGACCAGCTGGAGTTCGGCTATGACTACCTGATCGTGGCGGCCGGGGTGCAGCAATCGTATTTCGGGCACGACGAGTACGCCCAGTGGGCGCCCGGCATGAAGACCATCGAGCATGCCCTGGTCATCCGGCGCCGCGTCTTCGGCGCGTTCGAGATGGCCGATACCGCGCCGGACCCGGCCGAACGCAGCCGCTGGCTCACCTTCGCCCTGGTCGGCGCCGGACCCACGGGCGTCGAGCTGGCCGGGCAGATCCGCGAGGTGGCCACCAAGACGCTCCGCGATGAATACCGTCACATCGAGCCCGAGGACGCCCGGGTGCTGCTGTTCGATGGCGGGGACGCCCCGCTCGCCTCGTTCGGCCCGGAGCTGTCGGCCAAGGCGGCACGTACCCTGGCCAAGCTCGGCGTCGAGCAGCACATGCACTCGATCGTGACCGGTATAGACGCCACCGGGCTGAGTGTCCGCGCCCAGGACGGCACGGTGACCCGCCATGAGGCAGGCACCGTGCTGTGGACCGCTGGGGTCGCAGCGCCGCCGGTGGCGGCGGCCATCGCGGCGGCCACCGGCGCCAAGCAGGACCGGGCCGGCCGCATCATGGTCGGCGACGACTGCACCATTCCCGACCACCCCGAGATCTTCGTGACCGGGGACGTCATGAGCCTGAACAAGCTCCCCGGTGTGTGCGAGGTAGCCATGCAGGCCGGCATATACGCCGGGGAACGCATCAAACACGAGGTCACCGGGCACCTGGCCACTAAGCCGTTCCGCTACCATGACCTGGGGTCGGCTGCTTACCTGTCCCGCGGCCGAGCGGTCGTTTCCGTGGGACGCGTGCACCTCTCCGGCTTCGTCGCCTGGGTCATCTGGCTATTCATCCACATCGGCTTCCTGACCGGCTTCCGCAACCGCCTCGGCGCGCTGGTGAGCTGGTGGCCCGCCTTTGTCCGTGACGTGCGCCGGGAACGGACGTATACCACCGAGCAGGTGGGACTGGTACGCAGCACCTACGACGTGCTGCCTCCCTCCGCCGCTGGCACGGCACTTCCTGGTAGCACGACCGGTGCAGACCTCCCCGGTGCCGGCGCTAAGCCCTCCGCGGCTGGCACTGCGCCCTCCGCCACTGGCACCGGGCCTTCCGGCCGAGCGGGATAAGCCCGGGCGAGATGAGCGACTTTGAGCTGACCGCGGCCGAGTTCCGGGCCCTCTACGACCGGGTGAAGCACATGTCCCGGTGGGGACCAGCCGACCGGCGGGGAGCGCTGAACAACATCTCGCCCGCGCAGGTGATAGCGGCGGCCAGTGATGTCAGGCGTGGCCGCGCCGTGTCGCTGGCGGCGCCGGTCGAGAGCGAGGTGACGGCCGACAACCCCGATCCCGCCGTACACCAGATGACTCACCACGGGACCAGCTCGGCTCCCGCCTCCGGACTCTCCTTCGCCACGGACCGGATAGCCATGAACATCCACGGCAACGCCGACAGCCATATCGACGCCCTGTGTCACGTGAGCTTCGACGGGACCCTCTACAACGGCCTGAGCGCCGGCGCCGTTACTGCGGCCGGGGCCACTGAGCTCTCTATCGAGGTGGCCAGCGGCGGGATCGCCGGCCGTGGCCTGCTGCTCGACATTCCGCAGGTGCGGCGGGTGCCGTGGCTGGAGCCGGGTGATCACGTGACCGCCGATGACCTGATCACGGCGGAGGCGGCGCAGGAGGTCCGCATCGAACCGGGCGATCTGCTCTTCATCCGGGTCGGCCACCGCAACCGGCGCAGAGCGCTGGGGCCGTGGGACGCCGCGAATGGGCGCGCCGGGTTGCATCCAGCTGCCCTGGAACTCCTCGCGGAACGGCGGATCGCGGTCCTGGGCAGCGACGGCAACAACGACACCGCGCCGAGCGCGGCCGAGGATGTCGATTTCCCGGTGCACGTGCTCGCCGTCAACGCGCTAGGCCTGCATCTCCTGGACTGGCTGCAATTCGACGACCTCGTCGCGGTGTGCGAGGAGCTGAACCGCTGGTCATTCCTCTGCGTCATCGCGCCTCTCCGGCTCCCCGCCGCGACCGGCTCGCCGGTCAACCCGATCGCCATTTTCTGAACCGGCAGGCCGGCCGACCCGGCCTCGGAAGGAGCACAGCATGGACGGACATTACGACGTGATCGTGATCGGGTCCGGGGCGGGCGGCGGCACGCTCGCCCGCCACCTGGCCCCCTCGGGTAAGCGGATCCTGCTGCTCGAGCGCGGTGACTGGCTGCCTCGCGAGCCGGCGAACTGGTCCACGGTGGACGTGTTCGTCGACGGCCGTTACGTCTCGCCGGACAGCTGGTACGACCCGAAGGGCAAGTCCTTCTTCCAGCCGCAGGTGCATTACTTCGTCGGCGGCGCCACCAAGCTGTACGGAGCCGCGCTGTACCGGATGCGGGCCGAGGATTTCGGCGAACTGCACCATCATGACGGCATCTCGCCGGCCTGGCCCATCTCCTACCAGGACATGGAGCCGTACTACACCGCGGCCGAGGCCTTGTACCAGGTGCACGGCGCGCGGGGCGAGGATCCGACGGACCCGCCGGCAAGCGCGCCCTACCCGTATCCCGCGGTCTCCCACGAGCCGCGCATCCAGCAGCTCTCCGATGACCTGGCCGCGGGCGGCTATCACCCGTTCCACGCGCCGTGCGGCATCCTGGTCAACGAGGCGAACATGCCCTACAGCATCTGCGTGCGGTGCGCGGACTGCGATGGCTTCCCGTGCCCGCTGCACGCCAAGGCCGACGCTGAGGTGAGCGGCGTCCGCCCGGCCCTGGAGCACGCCAACGTCACCCTGCTCCGGAATGCGCGGGTGGTGAAGCTGGAGACCAACCCGGCCGGCACCACGGTCACCCAGGTGGTGACCGAGCAGGACGGCCAGACTGAGCGGTATGAGGGGGATATCGTGATCGTCTCCTGCGGCGCGGCCAACTCGGCCAAGCTGCTGCTGGCCTCCGCCACCGACAAGCACCCGAACGGGCTGGCCAACGGCTCGGACCAGGTGGGCCGCAACTTCATGTACCACGACTGCCAGGCCGTGCTCGCCGTGTCGAAAGACCCGAACCCGACCGTGTTCCAGAAGACCCTCGGCGTCAACGACTTCTACTTCCGCGGCCCGGACTTCGACTACCCGATGGGCAACATCCAAATGATCGGCAAATCCCAGGCGGCGATGTTCCGCGGCGAGAAGCCGCTGGAGACCAAGTTCGCGCCGAACTGGGCGCTGCGCGACGTCGCGGAGCACGCCGTGGACTTCTGGCTGTCCACCGAGGACCTGCCGCAGCCCGGCAACCGGGTCACCCTCGGCCCGGACGGCGCCGTCCACCTGGCCTACACGCCGAGCAACCCCACCGCCGCCAAACGGCTGTACCACCAGCTTCACTCGATGCTCGGCGCGCTCGGCATGCACCCCGGCCACCTGGCTCACCGGTTCTGTTACATGAAAACCGACATCCCGGTCGCCGGCTGCGCGCACCAGGCCGGCACCGTCCGGTTCGGCACCGACCCGGCCACATCGGTGCTCAACCCCGACTGCCGGGCCCACGAACTCGACAACCTCTACGTCGTCGATACCAGCTTCTTCCCCAGCATCAGCGCGGTCAATCCCGCGCTCACCGCGATGGCCAACGCCGTCCGAGTCGGCGACCACCTGCTGCAACGACTCGGCTAGCAGAGAACCCCGAGCCATGAGCGCGACGCGGGCCGCTTGGCCTCCCATCTGATACGGAGCCGTTCGACGGCACGCCGACATTCGCGGACAAGGAGGTGATGCGGGAGCAGTACTCTGACGAAACTCGACGTGACAGGCGCGCCCTCCACAATCTGGGAGATCCTGCGCACTGCTGGCATCGATCCGGCGCCGCGTCGGGTCCGACCATGGCGACAGTTCCTGCACGCCCGGGCCGCCCCAGCGTGACCAACATCGACACACAGCAGATCCGCCGAAAGCCCGTCCTGGGCGGCCTGATCAACGAGTACATGCACGCCGCCTGAGGAACAGAACAGCTGCCGGTCACCAGCCGAATCCATCAGCATCCTGCGTCTCGCCGGGCACACCTGCGTCGCCCGCGCACTACGGCACATTGCACGCGACCCGGCAGGTGCGCTCGGCCTGGTCACAGACACCGGATAATGGACAACGCAATGGCCCTCAGCCACCCCTGGGGCGCCATATGCGGCGCGGCCATTCCGGACATCTCTAATTCACCTTTGGGCCAGAAAATATTACGGGAATGGCCTCCATTTCATAATCCCGTCCTCTGCCAGACGCCTTATAATCGGCGGCGCGGCCTGCCCACAAGGCCCGGCAATCCGACTCCAGGCGGGGCAGCGCCGGATCTGCGACCGAGAGGAAGCATGGATGCGACGACCAGTCAGGGCCTTTGCGCTCACCGCTGCCGCTGGCCTCATCGCGGCGATGGCGTTCGGTGTGCCAGGCGCAATCGCGAGCGAGGCCGCCAGTACGAGCGCGCACAACCAGGGTGGTGGCAAAGGCAATACCGCCACGCCGATCAAGCATCTCGTCGTGATCTTCGACGAGAACGTCTCCTTTGATCACTACTTCGGCACCTATCCGTACGCTCCGAACCCGCCTGGCGAGCCAGCCTTCCACGCTCGGAAGGGCACGCCGACGGTCAATGGCCTGTACAACGACCTAACCTCGTCCGGGCAGCCGACCGGGCCGCTGCTCGCCAACAACCCCAATCTCTCAAATCCGGTGCGGCTCGGCCACGATATTCCGCTGACCTGCGACCAGGACCACGACTACACCGCAGAGCAGCTAGCCGCCGACCACGGCGCCGAGGACGCCTATCCAGCGAACACGGGCGGCAATCTGACACTGACGCAATGCCTGGCGGGGTTCGACTACCCCCCCGGCACGCCAGAGCTGCCGCCGCCGGGAACCGGTTCCAATAAGGCCGTCATGAGTTACTACGACGGCAATTCGGTCACCGGGCTTTGGAATTACGCCCAGCACTTCGCGATGAGTGACAACGCCTACGGCACGACCTACGGCCCGTCGACCCCAGGCGCTCTTAACGTGACCACCGCGCAGACCTATGGCGCGATCTGCGGGCCATCCTCCGCGACGATTAACGACAGTCCGTGCCCGAACCCGCCGGGGCTCGACACGACCGACCCGACGTCCTCCAACATCACGGCGGGCCCGGCCCGGTCGGCCGGCCCGGGAACCACCTACTCCGACGCCGACCCAACCTACGACATCTGCTCCTACCTGCCAGGCTCGGACGGCGGCGACGGCGGCACCGCGGCCGGAACCCTGACGATGGGCGGCAAGAACATCGGTGACGAGCTGAACAGCTCGAAGATCACCTGGGGATGGTTCCAGGGCGGCTTTGACAACGGTTACGTTCCGGGTCACGGAACGCCCCCAACCACCGCCCAGATCTGCTCAGAGACCCATAAGAACGTGGGCGGCGCCGTAGTGGACGACTACAGCCCGCACCACGAGCCGTTCGAGTACTACGCCTCAACTGCCAACCCGATGCACCTGCCGCCGAAGTCGCTGTCGATGATCGGCAAAACCGACCAGGCTAACCACCAGTACGACACCGCCGATTTCTTTGCCGCCGCCGATGCGGGCAACCTGCCAGCGGTCTCCTACCTTAAGGCGCCGAAGTACCAGGATGGCCACGCGGGCTACTCCGACCCGCTGGACGAGCAGACCTGGCTGGTTAGCACCATCAACCAGCTCGAGTCCCTGCCCAGCTGGAAGTCGACCGCCGTTATCGTCACCTGGGACGACTCTGACGGCTGGTATGACCACGTGCTCGCCCCGGTCATTACCGAGTCGCAGACCTCGCTGGATGCCCTCACCGGGACCGGCGAATGCGGCAGCCAGCTCAGCCTGGTGCCGGTGAACTCGGCCAACGAGCCTGAGCAGGGCAAGTGCGGCCTCGGGCCCCGGCTGCCGTTCCTGGTCATCTCCCCGTGGGCGCGGTCGAACTTCGTCGATAACACCCTCATCGACCACAGCTCGGTCGTGAAGTTCATCGAGTACAACTGGGGCCTGCCGGCGCTCGGCAACGGGGCGGCCGACACCGCGGCCGGCTCGATCTCGTCCATGTTCGACTTCAGTGGCCGACAAGGGTACAACAAAAAGCTGTTCCTTAACCCGGCCACGGGCGAGCCGATCAGCTAGGGCTACTGGTCTAGCCACTTCAAGAAGGCCTAACGAGTAATGGCTATGCTGCGGGCCGGGGCCTATGCCTCGGCCTGCAGTATGTCCAGCGCCGCTTCAAGATCATTCGGCTGGGCGCTCACGAACTCCATCGGCCGCCCATCGGAGGGATGCGTGAAGCTGGCGCTGGATCTCAGGGGTTGACGCAGACCCGGCAGAGGCACCAGGCAAACTTCAACTACCACTACCGGCCGTGCGTCTTGCCCCAGGATGCGCTACCCCGACCTCCGCTTCTGCGCGCTCACCACAGAAAACCCACAACTGGCCCGCGGCGGCCCCGCAAGCCGCACGGCTGCGACGGCACGCGGACGCCGTCCGGCACAGCGGGCAGCCTTCGTGACCGGCGACGTCCGTGAGGGCAGCCGTGGCGAAGGCCGTGTGGTGGTGGAGGTGGCGGGGGGATCACGGTGTACCCGGCGGGGGGCGGGGGACCGGTGGCGGGCGGTGTGGTTCGAGAACGGCAGGCGGCGGCAGTGCCAGTCGGTGACCGAGGACTGCCTGGCCGCCCGGATCGAGAAAGTCACCGCGCGGCTGGCCGCCGATGTTCGACGGCGAGCCTCCGCTCGGCGTCGAGACCGACACCGACATCACCCCCGCCACTGCCTCCTCCGCGCCATCGGCTACAAACTCTGACCGCAAAGCCAGTCAGTAATATTCTTGAGTTCTGGGCCATTCCGGAGGGAGGAACTTTACGTGCCGGCGAGTTTGATTCTTGCGTACCGGTGGCCCTTCCCCCTAGGTGCGGGTCGACCGCCCTGGGCACTGACTTGGTGTTCTCGCCGGCCGCACCTCGATGAACCCGCCCGCCTGCTGCCCGGCCGATTCCAGGTCATTGCCCGAAAGGAAAGCTCACCGCTCCCGCACAGGAGCACAACGTGATCCGCCACATCTTCTGGGACTGGAATGGCACGCTCACCGACGACGCGGCGGTCCTGTACCAGGCCGTCAACACCGCGATGACCGCGATTGGGCACCCTCGCGTGTCCCCCGAGCAGCTGCGGGTACGGTTCGTGCGCCCGCTCAGTGCCCTGTTCGGGCGCCTCACGGACGAGCGGTGCCAAGATAAGTGGCCCGCCTGGCAGGCGGCCTTCATCGTCGCACACAGCGAAACGCAGCCCGTGCTCGCGGCGGACGCACTCGCGGCACTGCAACGCTGGCATGCTGCGGACCGCACTCAGTCCGTGCTCTCCCGCTGGCCCGCCGATGACCTGTCGGCCCGGGTGGCTGCGGCGGCCCTGCTCCCCTACCTCGACGGGATCCGCGGAGCGAGCTGGCCTGAAGAGCCCAAGGAAGACATGCTCCGCCGGGAGCTGGTCCTGCGCGAGTTGGATCCCGCCCAAGCGCTTCTCATCGGTGATACCGGCGACGACGCCGCGGCGGCCCGTGTCGCGGGGGCGGCCGTCATTGTCTGCGACGCCCACTCCTTCGCCCCGATGGGCAACGCGACCCACGAGCGCTGGCCAGTGCCACGTGCGCAGTCCCTGCGTGCCGCCGTCGAGCTGGCACTCACTATGTGAACGCCATCGCGCTGCGGATGGACCGACCACTGAAGGAGCCCGACGTGACTACGACGCCTGACCTGCCGAGCACGGCCCGCTGTCCGGTGGTCCACCAATTCCCCTTCCCCCGCAAGACCCCCGTCGATATCTCGCCTGAGCTCGATCGCCTCCGGACTCACGAACCGGTCTGCCGCGTGCGTATGGCCACTGGTGACGAAGCATGGCTGGTCACCCGCTACGACGATGTGCGGTTCGTACTCGATGACCTCCGGTTCAGCATGAAGGATGCCGGCGGCGACAAGGCCGCTGAGCTGATGCCCATGGTCAAGCTCTTCCCAGGGCTGTTCAGCCTCGACGGCGCCGAGCACGCGCGGTCCAGGCAGTTGCTGGCCCGTGGCTTCAGGACCCGGGACACCCAAGCGTTCCGCTCCTGGCTCAGCAAGACGACCGATGAGCTGGCGGTTGATCTGCTCGCAGCCAATCCGCCTGCCGATCTGATTATTGGCTTCTGCGAACCGCTGGTCACGCGGGTAGCTGGCCGGCTGCTCGGCCTCACCTCCGAGCAGCTCACCGAGTTCCGCGCGCATTTCCGGGTGATCGTCAGCGTCGGCGGGCCGACCTCTGCGCAGTTCGCGGCGCACTGGGATACCCTGCGCAGCGTCGTCTCGGGAATCTGTGCCGCCAGGCGCGCCGATCCGGGCGACGACATGATCAGTGACCTCATCGTGGGCAACATCGGCGAACGAGCCATCCCTGAGGCGAATCTCATGGGCCTGCTGTTTAGCCTGATCGCGGCGCTCGGCCATAGCCCAATCACCCAGATCTCCTATGGACTCGTCACGCTACTGCGCCACCCCGACCAGTGGGACCTGCTGATCCGCAGGCCAGAGCTGGTTCACGCCGCTACGGCCGAGATCTTGCGCTATGGGGTCGCGTTTGAGGTGGAGCACGTTCGCGTCGCCAAAGAGGACATCGAGATTGGCGGTGTGCGTATCGCCCGGGGGGATGCTGTCTTGACATCGATCGCAGCGGCCAATCGGGACGAGGCCAAGTTCAGCGACCCGACCCGGTTCGACATCACACGGGCAGACAACGACCATCTCGCATTCGGTCATGGGCCCCACGTATGCGCTGGCTCTGACCTGGGCACCTTTATGATCCTTAGCTCCTTGCGCTCGCTGTGCCCGCTGGCGCCCGGATTGCGGCTCGCGGTGCCCGAAGATAACCTGTTCCTGCTCAGCGAGAACTCACACAGCTACTCGCTCGGCGCGGTGCCCATCTGCTGGTAGCGATGAATTCAGAGAGACAGCATGAATGACGTTCAGCCGCTGAAGACCCTGACCGACGCGAGCCAGGGGCAACCGGTGCCATTGCCCGAGGAGTTGCACGCGCTGTACGGGCCGCTCCGGATACCTGTTCACGCTGGTCGGCCGCACGTAATCAGCACCTACGTCTCGACAATTGACGGCGTGGCCTCCCTCGGCCCAGCTGCGACAATGGCGTCGGCTGCGGCCGACGCCGGTATCAGCCCCGGCGAGATCATCAGCGGTGCCAACCACGCGGACAAAATGGTGCTGGCACTCTTCCATGCAATCGCGGACGTCCTGCTGGTGGGGCATACGGGCCTACGTGGCAACCCCCGCGACGTTCGCCGCGCCGAGAGGATCTACCCACCGCTAGCCGACGCCTTCCGGATGCTCAGAGCCGAGCTGGGCAAACCGGCGGAGTTGCCGGTCGCGGTGCTCTCACCGGACGACGATCTCGATCCGTCCATGCCGGTGTTCCAGGTTCCTGGTGTCCGCATGGCGCTGCTGACCAAACAGGACGCCGTCCCGCTGCTCGTTGAGCGAGGCTTTCCTCCCAACGTCGAGGTGATCGCGTTGCCGGTCCGTCCCGACGGCACGTTCAGCGCCGCGGCAGTGCTCGCGGCGGTCGAACAGTTCCAGCACGCTGAACTCGTGCTCTGCAATGCAGGTCCACGGTTTATGGCCCATATGCTCGCCGAGCGATGCCTGGACGAGTTCTTCCTCACCGTGGCCCCCCAGGTGGCGGGTCGGGACGGCGCTTGCGACCGGCCCGGTTTCGTCGACGGCAAGGTGTTCGCGCCCACCGAGCCGCGCGGTGCTGAGCTGGTGAGCGTCAAGCAAGCATCTAATCACCTCTTCCTGCGGTACGCGTTCCAGGTATAGACAGTCGAAACGGAACTATGCGGTACTCGGGCAACCACCGGCGCCGCAAAGAGAGAGTCGCGGCGGGAGCCGTGGTAGCCCCTGGCCCGGCGAGCCAGCGGGCCGCGGGGGCGCAGCAACCGCTGTCCTATGGCTCGTAGGAAGTCGGCGTCGACTGCGGGGAACGCCGGTCCCATCCGTGAAACTTCGAGTAGTCGCCGGTGTCCCAGGCCTCGCGAAGCCCGGGGGTGCTCAGGTCCCAGTCCGGGCGGATCTCGGCCGTCGCGGCGCGCAAATCGCGCCACAACTCGTAGAACGACGGGCGGCCCCAGAACCAGTAGCCGTTGTAGATGCTGTGGATGACCAGTCCCGGCTTGAACACCAGTGTGTGCGGGATCATCGGGTTGTGCTCGGGGTCGGTGTACTCCTGGATGTCCAGGTCCTTCTGGACAATCCTTCCAGGGTCGGCGAGGAAAGGCCACTGGGCTCCGACCGAGTTGCGGAACTCCTGCAGCGTGTGATGGTCGTCGGTGGCGATCGTGGCGACCTGTGTGTAAGCCACCGCGATCTCCGGGTAGTGCTCGGCCAGCTCCAGGTGCTGCCGGTGCTCTTTCGGGCAGTAGTTGCCGCGCGCGAGCGTCAGGATCATCGGGTCCCGGCCCTGGAGCTCGCTCAGCGCGCGGACGGTGCCGGTGTGGTCGGGCAGCGCATAATCGGGGAAGGTGCCGCCGGGGACGATGTCGGAACGCACAGGATGACCGCCTCTCCGGACCTGGCTGTACTCGGGAGCTTCTGTGAGCCTGCCGGTAGGCGTGCCCGTCAGCGCTCATGCCCACACATATGCTCGCGGGCGATGACCGATCCGATCCCTCCAGTGCCGATAATCGCGGTGGTCATGACCGAACCTCCTGAGCGTCAGGCCGTGGATCGTAGGCTCAGTGCCCGGAGGACTGGCCACCGTCGATTCGCGGGGCGTTGCCGGTGACCTCGGCATTCACTCGGAATCGCCGGCGCGCGTACTCAGTGGCCAGTGAGCGGGTGACCAGTCCCCGTCTGGGTCCGTGGTTTGACCCACTTCGATCAGATGACCGTCGGGATCGCGGATGTAGCAGCGGATCTCGTACTGATGCTGTTTCGGCGGCGTCAGGAACTGAGCACCCCGGGCGCTCCACTCGGCGTACACGGCCTGGATGTCTTTGACCCGGATATTGAGGAAGCTGCTGACCCGGTCGGGATCCCGTGGCGTCTCCAGGGTGACCGCAGGCTTGTCGTCGGTCGGGCCTCCGCCGACATTGATGATGATCCAGCTGTTAGCCAGTGCGACATAGGTCACGTCTCCGGAGAAGACCACCCTGCCGCCGAGTACTTCGGTGTAGAAGCGCCGAGAGCGCTCGACATCGTCCGAGACGATGAAGTGGGCCAGCACAATTCCCTCTGGGGGCGGCGGGAGCTCGGCCATCCGGCACCTCCGACTGGTTGGGTCTCACACCCCGCTTACGGCGGGTCGGCACCCAACGCTACTACGAGTAAGCGTCCGCGCTCCTTCCCGCGGCCGCGTGGCGATCCGGACCGCGGGCGGCAGCAGAGGCGCTGCAGCCTACCGAGGTGGAGCGGGGCGGGGCCGCAGGTACGTACCGCCACCTTCTCGGCACTGCCGCCCTCTCGAACACGAATCGTCGGTGAGCGAGGGCAGGGTCCAAGGCTGAGGTGTCCAGGGCCTCGGCCCGGCGCCCGCACCGGTAGCAAGCGGCGGCTTCCTCAGCTGTTATGGGGCTTTCATCGGGGGCGGATGTGGGCAAGGATGCTGCCGGAGGGCAAAGACGACAGCCTGCGGGAAGCGCCGAGTGGGCGGGGGAGCGTGGAGTTGCGATGCCGTGGCACCTACTGGGCTTGTATTCCGTCGAAGTCGCTGCTTCGCCCGGGTGAGGCGGTGGCGGGCGCGCGCGGGTCGGCTCGCGAGCGCGCAGGTTGACGTTCAGGCCGCGCTGGCCTGGCGGGACTCCATGGTGTCGAACTATTCCGACGCCGACAACGTTTCGGAGTCCCTCGCATACGTGCATCGCAGCTGAATCGCGCTTGACTTTCGACACCGCGGAGACAGCACCGCCTCTGCCGCCGCCTGCGTCCGGATCCCCACGCGGACGTGGAAGGAGATTGAATGCTTAACTCGTAGTAACGTCGGCAGCGGCCCCTCGCAAAGCGGGGTGTGAGACCTAGCCAGCGGAGGTGCCCGGATGGCCGAGCTCCCATCGCCCCCAGAGGGAATGGTGCTGACGCACTTCATCGTCTCGGACGATGTCGAGCGCTCCCGGCGCTTCTACACCGAAGTACTCGGCGGCAGGGTGGCCTTTCCCGGAGATCCAGTCAATGTTGCGCTAGCCAACAGCTGGATTGTCATCAATGTCGGCGGAGGCCCGACCGACGACAAGCCTGCGGTCACCCTGGAGACGCCACGGGATCCCGACCGGGTCAGCAGCTTCCTCAATATCCGGGTCAAAGACATCCAGGCCGTGTACGCCGAGTGGAGCGCCCGGGGTGCTCAGTTCCTGACGCCGCCGAAACAGCATCAGTACGAGATCCGCTGCTACATCCGCGATCCCGACGGTCATCTGATCGAAGTGGGTCAAACCACGGACCCAGAGGGTGACTGGTCGCCCGCGCACTGGCCACCGAGTACGCCCGCCGAGGACTCCGAGTGAATGCCGAGATCACCGGGACAGCTTGTCGGGGTTGGTGACGACGACGGGCGCGAAGATGCATATTGATCCAGACTGAGATGGCGTGCGCCCATTCCCTTCGCGCCGGAACGGATGTATCACAAGGGGGCAAGGGCTCTCTAATTTGTTGGTAAAGCACTTAGCGGCCCAGAGGTTGGGGGGTTCCACTATGCCCTTTCCAAGACATTCTGTGGCGTTGCCGCACGTGCAGCTGGCTGCGGAAGCCTGCAACGGCGGGGTGACTGAGCTCCGGGTGCACGGAGTGGGCGGGTCGCCGCCGGACGCGATCCTCGGCGACCTCGCGCCCGAGCAGGTCAGCGGCGATGGGATCGCGGGTTTTTACCGCAGCTCGGATCATCGTGCTAGTGGCGGGGACCGAGACGCGGGCCGGGATGTGGACCGTCACGTCGAAGTCTTCTCGTGGGGCGGCCTGACCTCGCGGAGCAAAATCCGGGTGCTCTGGCTGGCCCTGCTGCCTTTCCTGTTCGCCAACCTTGGCGGCTGGATGTGCCCGCCCAGAACCCGTACCTCAGCGTGGCGGTTCCGGCTGCACCGCTTGACGGCTGGGCTGTGTGCACTGGCGCTGACCGTGAACGCGGCCCTGATCGCCGTGATGATCAGCGCGGACGTCAACGCCTACCAGGCGCCGCGAGCCGGGGTCGCCCGCAATCAGTGGTGGCTGGCCCCGCTGCAGTGGCATTTCGTCGCCAGGAACCCGGCCCGCCAGGTCACGCTCGGGGTGCTGGTGGTGCTGCTTTTCGTGCTCGCGCTGCTTTGGGTGGCTAGAAGGTCGTGGCGCTACGAGCAGGTGCGGCCGCCCTACCGGGTGGAAAACGGCCAGCCGGACAAGCGTAGGAAGGCCGCCGCGGACACGCTGGTCAACGGCCTGGCCGACCAGGAGTTCTGGGACGGAGAGGGCGCGGTCCGCCTGCTTAGCTGGCTGCACGTCGCCGTGGTCGGCGGGTTCCTGGCGATCGTGCTCGGTGTCACGGTCCGGGCGCTCCGCGGCGGATCGCCCGACGCTAGCCCGCTGGGCTGGGCTGGGATAGCCCTCGGCACGGCGACGATCGTCCTCGCGGCCGGCTACCTCGTCCTGGACGCGCTCGATACACCCGCCATGGCCCCGCCCGGCGGCACGCCAGCCCTGGGCGTCTTCGCCGAGAAACTCCGTGGCCTGGTGGTGTGGCTGCTGATTCCGACGTCTGCCGGGCTGATCTGCTCGGGCTGGTTCGCCTGGGTGCAGCCGGGAGCGCATTCTGTCCGGACAGCGGACCTGCCCGGGATGGCCGGAGTGACCGGCTGGACCGCGCTGGCCATCGCGGTGGCGGTGGCGCTTGCCCTCCTATCCACGCTGCTCGGCCTGCAGCACACCAAGGGAACGCTGATCGGCGGGCCCTGGGTCACCCTGATGCTCGGGTTCAGCACGCTGAACATCTTGTTGCTCGGCGCGGAAAGCTGGGTAGCCCACCTGATGGGCTCGGTGACCAGCGACGCGGCAATGGCCCTGTCCGCCAAACCCGGCCAGATCTATCTCCCGTACCTGATCACGTCCGGGGTACCGCTGCTGGTCTGGACGGTGGTGCTTGTCGTCGTCGTATGCGGGGCGGTCGAGGCGGTCCGCTGGCTGCGGGCGGTCAAGCTGCCCACGGACATGGCCGAGGAGTATGAGAAAGAAGCGAGAGGCTTCAGGGCTGCTCTGGCCAAGCCGCTGAACGTCTGGTATTGGTCCGGGCTGACTCCGTTCTGGCCGCCCGGCGACAAGACCGAGAACGAGGGCGGCGGTAGGAAGTGGCAGCGGCAGATCGCCCGTGTGCAGTTCCTCGCGCGTGCCCCGCACGATGCCACCTGGCTGCTGTGGGCCGTCATCGGCGGGCAGCTGGTCATGGCGGTGTGTGTGTGGCAGCTGCATATACAGCCGCCCGTGCTCGTCCGCAATATCGGCATCGCCCTAGCTGGCCTGGTGCTGCCCGCACTGGCCGCGTTCCTGTACTCGGCCTGGAGCGATCCCACCAAGCGGCGCACGATCGGGGTGCTGTGGGACGTGGGCACGTTCTGGCCGCGCTCCTACCACCCGCTGTCGCCACCCTGCTACACCGAGCGGGCCGTACCCGACCTCCAGCGCCGGATGTGGTGGCTGCACGACAACGGCGGCCGGGTCGTCCTGGTCGCGCACAGCCAGGGCGCGGTGCTCGCCACCGCGGCACTCGTGCAGCCGGACTGCCGCCCTGCAGATGACGAGCCGGCCCTGATCACGTTCGGCTCTCCGGTGGGCAAGCTCTACCGCTGGGGCTTCCCCGCCTACTTCGACGCTCCGCTCGTCGGGTCGCTGGTGCCACGCGGCGGGCCGCCGGACGGCTGGCGTAACTTCTACTACCCGACCGACCCCATCGGCGGGCCGGCGACCCGCGGCCTGCCCGAAACAGTCCAAACACAGGTGGACCACGAATTCCTCGACCCGGCCGACTGCTACTTCATCTACGGGCAGGCACCGCCCGCGTCCAAGGGCCACTCCGGCTACTGGGCCGACCCTCGCGTCTGGAAGCGGATCAACGCGCTGGCCGCCAGCGGCAAAGGTATCCCGCCCGCCAGATCAGTGGCCGAACCGACGCTCGCATCGGATGGCGAGGGAATTGGCCGAGCGGGGGCCGGCGGAGACCGCGGCCGAGGCGGCGGAAGCCGGGATAGCGGCCGAGATAGCGGGGATGAACGACCGAGTATGCCCCGCCCTTATGGATGAGTTACTTGACAGCAATATCGGCCGAAGGCGGCCCCGTATCCGCTCGGCTTGCTGAGATCGTGGCATCGCGAGAAACCGGACAGTCAGACCGTCAGATAGCCTGGCGTGCTGCCGGATGATGCATTGGAACGTCGCGATCTCTATCCAGTTGGCCCCGCCTTGATCAGGGCGCCCAATTCGCGGGAAAGGTCGGCGGCCTCGGCCGCCCCGATCCGCTGGAAGATTTCCAGCGCCTGCCGCAGCCGGTCGTCTGCCTTGGCGGTGTGGCCGGCGGCAAGAGCGCACCGGCCCAGGCCAGCCAGCGCGTGGGCCGCATCCCAGGAGCTGCCGACCTGGCGGGCCAGGCCGAGCGCCTGCAGGTGGCATGACCCGGCCCGGGCCAGGTCACCGCAGACCCTGTGCAGCGTCCCGGCCTCGTTGACGGATTCGGCCTCACCGCCCGGCTCGCCGATGTCCCGGTAGATGCCCCGCGCCTCCTCCAGGTCCCGGGCCGCGCCCGGATAGTCCCCGTTGAGCCGCCGCACACGGCCGAGGCAGGTGAGGGCGTTGGCCTGACCGAGCCGGTTGCCGATGTCCCGGTGGATGCCCAGCGCCTCCTCCAGGTCCCGGGCCGCGCCCGGATGGTCTCCGGTTATCCGCCGCACGTCCCCCAGGTAGGTCAGGGCGCCGGCCTCGCCGAGCCGGTTGCCGATGTCCCGGTGGATGCCCAGCGCCTCCTCCAGGTCCCGGGTCGCGCCCGGATGGTCTCCGGTCATCCGCCGCACGTCCCCCAGGTAGGTCAGGGCGCCGGCCTCGCCGAGCCGGTCGCCGATGTCGCGATGGATGCCCAGCGCCTCCTCCAGGTCCCTGGCCGCGCCCGGATAGTCCCCGGTCAGCCGCCGCACGTGCCCTAGGCTGTTGAGGGCGCTGGCCTGGCCGAGCCGGTCGCGGAGGTCGCGGTGGATTCTCAGCGCCTCCTCCAAATCCCTGGCCGCGCCAGGAACATCACCGGTCATCCGCCGCACGTCCGCCAGGTTGGTCAGGGCGCAGGCCTGGCCGAGCCGGTCGCCGAGTTGCTGCGCAGCGCGCAGCGCGGTGGCATGGCGAATGATGGCCCCGGCCCACGGGCCGTCGTGGCTCAGCAGGGCAGCGATGCCGGCGGTGAGGGCGATAATGCGGGCGTGCTGGCCGGTTCCGGTGGCCTGGTCCAAGCAGGCGAGCAGGCTGGCGCGTTCGGCCCGGGCCCACGCCAGGGCCTGCACGGGGCCGGCCAGGACAGGAACAGCGGCCGGTATCGCGCGGGCCGCCGGGGCGGTTCGGGCCCGGCGGGCGAGGAGGGCGTCGGCGACGGCGGCGGTGTGCTGGTAGTAATCCAGCAGCCGGGTACTGGCCAGCTCCCGGTCACTGTCCGGGTCGAGCCGATCGGCGCAGGCGCAGGCGTGGGCGCGTCGGCGCGGTCAGCTGCTCGGGCAGCCGCCGCGGCGAAGGCCTCCCGCAAGCGCCGGGTTGATCGCGAACTCGACCGAGGTCTGCCCGTCCGGTCCGGCCGGATAGCTGTACTGGACCAGGGCCAAGTTGAGGATGCTAGCAACCCTGGCAGCTGGCAGCAACGGTGAGGGCAGCGGCGCCTGCCGGGAGTCCCTGGTCAGTTCTTGGCTGGCAGGGCGAAGAAGTCGATGAGCAGCTGGTTGACGCGCTCATGCTCGTCGTGATGCACCCAGTGCGAGGCGTCGGGCAGGCGCTCGACGCGGTCGAGATTGGGTACGTCGTCATGGTCGGGCTCGGCTAGTTCGGGGCCGAGGTAGCGATCGCGCTGTCCCCAGATGACCAGCGTGGGCGCCTTGATGGGGCGGATCGCCGCTTCGGCCTGTTTCGGCGGGGTCCGCACCGAGGACCGGTAGTAGTTGATCATCCCGGTTGCCGCGCCTGGCTGCGACCACGCCTCGATGTAGCGTTCCATCTCTTCCGGCGTGTAAGCCGGGTGGGCGTCGTGCAGGAAGTGCCGGAAGAAGTGCCAGTGGTCGGCGTGCACGACGGCTTCGGGCAGATCCGGGAGGTCGAAGAAGAAGAAGTACCAGGACTTGCGGAGCTGGCCCGGGTGGTGCAGTCCCTGCGATAGCTTCCGCGGGTGGGCCGCGTTGAGGATGGCCAGCCGGTCCACGACCTCGGGGTGGTTCATCGCGGTGGCCCAGGCGATGCTTCCGCCCCAGTCATGACCGACCAGCAGCGCGGTCTCGGCGCCGCGTTCGTGGATCAGACCCCGGATGTCGGCGGCCAGCTTGTCGATGTCGTAAGCGGCGACGCCGTCCGGCCGTGATGACAGGTTGTAGCCGCGCGTGTCGGGAGCGACGACGCGGAACCCAGCGGCCGCCAGCGGTTGGATCTGCAGCCGCCAGCCGTACCAGAACTCTGGGAAGCCGTGCAGCAGGACGACCAGCGGCCCCTCGCCGGCCTCGACGTAATGCAGCCGCTGGTCGCCGATCTCGGCGTAGTCCTCACGAGGGTCGCTGGGCAGGGCGTCGCCTTCGGTGGCGGTGGGCAACGAGGGCATGAGGCCTCCTTCTGTAGCTGGTATTGCTTTCACGATCGCGGCTCGGCCAGGTGCGTCGAGCCCGTGCGGAACCCTGGTCGGCACGCGTGCGGGAGGACGGGTGGCCCCAGTGGGGAACCAGGGATCTGCGATCAGCCCGCGGTACTGCTAGCCTCGCGCGGCGAGGCGTTGTGGAGGTCCCTGCGGGAGGTGATGCCCAGTTTGGCGAACACCTTGCGGAGGTGCCATTCGACGGTACGGGTGCTGGTTGTACGTGTCGGCCTCGCGTTTGCGGACCTTCTCGCCGGTCGCGAGCAGTTCCCTGCGCGCGCGCTCGGCGAAGGCGTCGGCGCCGATCGCGGCGAACAGGTGGTAGGCGGCGTGCAGCTGGTGGCGGGCCTCTAGCCGCCGGTTCTCGCGACGAGCCACTCGCCGTAGAGCAGATGGGTCCGGGCACACTCGGGCCGCAGCGGTGTGCGGCCCAGCCGTTCAACCGCCTCGGCGTAGCACTGGTCGGCCTCCCGGCCTTCGCTAACCAGCGCTCGCGAGCGCACCTCCAGGCCCTTCGCCCAGTCGGAGCCCTCGATGGTTGTCATGGCCGACAGCCGGTCCAGGGTTTCTCGGGCCAGGTCCGCCCGTCCGGTTCGCACGGCGGCCTCGATCAGTTCGGGCAGTACCAACTGCGTGCCCAAGGGTGAGTAGGTCTCCTCAGTTGCCGGCTGCGCCGCGGCCAGCGCCTCTGCGTAGCGGCCGAGGCCGTTGTTGAGGACCGCTGCGGACCAGTTGGCCAGCTGGACGGCGAGTCCCTCCCCCCGAGCCGTCGAGTCCTCAGTGGTCGCCGTGAAGAGCGGTACCGCTTCCGCGGACCGGCCCCGGTACCCGGCCAGCAGCAGATCACACGTGGCAGCCTGCCGGATCCCGGTCACCTCATTGACGACGTCCTTCTCCGCGGCCAGCGACGTCGCCGTCTCGAAGTCGCCGCAGTGCGTGGCCACGCTTCCGCGTCCGTTCAAGGCGATGGACAGCGGGGCGAGGGCACCCAACGCGCGGGCGAGCTCGACATGCCGGGTGCTCAACGCGACCCAGCTGTCGAAATCCCACACGGCCATGGCCGCCATCTGGGCGAAAATCCCCCACTGCAGCCACTCCTCACCGGACACCTGATCACCGAGAAATGCGGCCACTGCTCGCCGAATAGCCGGCTCGGCTGCCGCACGTCCTTGGACGATCATCGTGGTCAGACCGTCGAGGAGCAGGTCACAAGGCCGCGGAGGCCCCGCTGGCTGCGGCGCCCCTTGTGCCACTCGGGAAATCTCCAGCAGCAGCCCGCCGGGGCCGGCCAGCGGACCAGCGAGGTGGGACGCCACCCAGGCGTAAAGGTAGGTCTCCCGAGCGAGCTCCGCATCGAGTGACTGGAGTCTCTTGGCCGCCCGCAGCAGCAGCACGGGCGCCTCGCGCCCGGAGACGGATGCCCACTCGATCTGTCCTCGAAGCTGCTCCACGCGGGCCCGCTGGAGATCGTCGACCGCGTGAGCTTTGGCCTGGGCCAGCAAGCCCAGCGCGATATCGAACGCACCCGCGTGCAGGTTCGCGAGAGCTGCGGCCAGGGCACGGTCGGCGCGCCGTCCCGGCTCGGCGGTCAACGCCACCGACCGTTGCAGGAAGGCCGCCGAGGCCGCTAGCCCGGCGCGGGCCTGGATCTTGGCCGCCGCCTGTTCGAGCGCGGTTGCAACATCCTCGTCCGGTCCGGTGGCCGCAGCAGCCAGGTGCCACACCCGACGCTCCGGATCGGTCCGGGCATCCGTCGCCGTGGCGAGCGTCAGGTGGGCGGCACCGCGATCCTCCGGGGAGCCGGCCACATAGGCAGCCGACCGCACCAGGGGATGGCGGAACCGTACGTGGGAGCCGATGTTCAGCAACTGCGGTCCATCTTCTTCATCAACCTGCCATCGGCGTGGCGGCGTTCGCGGGCGGGGTGGCCCGGCTGCGCGAATCCCGCAACCCGGCGGGCGGCCGCGCCGACTGGGTGGGCACGGCCCTGATCACCGTGGCGCTGACCGCGCTGATGTTCGCGCTGATCCGCGGCAACGCGCTGGGCTGGGCGAGCCCGGCGATCGTGGTCCTGTTCGCGACCGCAGCGGTGGCCTTTGCCGGGTTCGTGATATATGAGCTGCGCATCGCCGTCGCGCCCATGGCCGACCTGCACCTGTTCGCCCGGCGCAGCTTTGCCGCGACCGGGTTCGTGGCGTTCGCGATCTCGGCGACGGTCATCGGGATGATCAGCTACCTGTCGCTGTATATGCAGAACACCCTCGGCTACTCCCCGGTCCAGGGCGGGCTGCGGTTCCTGCCGCTGTTCCTGGCCTCCTTCACGGTCGCCCTCCTGACCGGCCGGCTGATCGGCGAGGTGGCGATGCGGGTGCTGCTGGGCGTGGCCATGGCCGCGGCTGCAGCCGGGCTGGCCTCGATGGCCCACCTGACCGCCACGTCCAGCTGGCTGGTGCTGGTGCCCGGCTTCGTCCTGGCCGGGATCGGCCTGGGCATCACCTCCACCGGCCTGGCCTCGGCAGCGCTTTCGGCGGTGGAGCCGGCCCGCGCCGGGATGGCCGCCGGCCTGACGAACACGCTGCGCCAGGTCGGTACCGCCGCCGGCGTGGCCGTGCTCGGCGCCCTCTACGGCTCCCGCGTCACCACCGCGACCCTGCACGCCCTGGCGGGCCTGCCCGCCCCTCCTGGCGCCGTCCACCGGCTGGCCTCCGCCGTCGCCTCCGGCGCCGGCACCCGGGTAGCCGCCGCGGTCCCGCCCGCCGCCCGCAACGCGGTCACCCACGCCGGCACCGCCAGCGGCCTCAACGACGTCCTGCTCGCCGCGGCCGCGCTCGGCGCGATAGCTGGCTTCGCCTACGGACCCGGCCCAGCCAGGCAGCCGCCGCCCAGCCCCGGCCCCGGCGACCACAGCGCACAGGCCGCCCAGCCGGCCCGCGCCCAGCACCGGGCCCAGCGACCGGCCGGGCCCGAAACAACGCCACCACAACCTCATCAAGACGCCGGCGCAGACCCGCCTGCTCGCCCCAGGTGAGCATCCGCTTTCACCCCGCGGACTGAGGTGTATATCCCCACTCCAACCGCCGCACCGCACCGAAACGACCGGGAGTTGACAGCAGTCCGGATCGACTCCGCCCGGGCCAATCGTCCGAACGTCCATAACTGGACGATTGCAAGCGTCGTGCGTGGCTCACCACCGGAAGCCCACAGACGAAAAGCCGAAAACAGCTAAAGTCCCGGGTGTTGCCCTTAGTGGTGCTAACGAGTCTGGTGTTGCCGACACTCCAAAACGGGGGGCAATCAAAAGCCGGGCGCTGGGATCCAGCTCACGTGGGAGCAGTGTCAGCCAGAGGCGGAATTCGGCCAGTACAACTCGCGCAGGTACAGAACGTTATTGCTGCCTAACGGCTCGGTTTCTTCTACCAACGCTATCCCGGGACCGGACCCTGTGGCTACACAGAAGAACAAGCCCTTATGGAGATCAGCAATTGGATCTGGATCGGGGTCTGAAGTAGTAGAATTCTGGCAGGTTGTCTTACCTGGATTCTGTGCCGATACTGCTGTGCTATAAGCCGCTGCGTCGTCTCCGATCAGCTCAGCCGTACCGTCCGAACTCTTATCATATTGCATATCGCCATCATTATCGAGCATCACAGAACCTGTATCGAAAGTGATACCAGTCGGAAAATTATCGGGACTCAGCCTTGCAACGAGATTCCACGCCTTGCACCCCTGGCTAACCGGACAACCAGGCAATGTAACCGGTCCCGGCGCGTTCGGGACCGGAGATGCGGTAACAGTTACCGTTGGCGCTGCCTTCGGCGTGATGGTCACGGTTGGAGTCGAATCTGGCGACACCGCGATATCTAGCGCCCCTGTCCCTTTGGCGATTAAGGCCGCAACAACTATGGCTACAGCTCCGACAACGGCTCCGACCAGCCCCTTCCACCCGCCGCTACCCGATGATCCTTCGTCGCTCATGATCTCCCCTACCTAGCTACGGAGTCGATCGTTGCATAAAGGCAGTCACACTACCCCATGGTTTGATAACGGTAGGAGAGCAACTGTGGATTGGCAGCAAGCCCAGCTCGTAGGCCGGCAGGTTCGTTCCAGGATCGCTACCTGCCTTGGATGGGCGCTTAGCGCGGCAGGTGCAGGCTGGCGGGCGTGCCTGATGGGTCGGTCAGTGACTGTGCTTTGCGGATACTCATAGGCAAGCCGAGATAACCGCCGACCTGCAATGAGCTGGCAGCGGCCGACCTGGATGCGCGGCCGTAGCCAGCGCGGACTCGCCGTGGATGAGCACCGCACCGGCGACCAGGCGGCCGGTCAAGTCGATGCCCACGCGCGATCGGCGGCCTCGAACAGCCAGTCCGGGCAGGTTCGCTCGCGGGCCTGCGCGGCGTGTACGCCGGCCGGGGATCTTGATTCCGTTATGGCGACCGGGCCGGATCAGTAAGTAGTCACCCAGGAACGGGCTGGCAATGAGGTCATACATAAGCGCGCGACCTTTCGTTAAAGGAAAAAACGGAAATCCCCGCATTGCGCCGGCGGCCGCCTGCCCGGCCCGGTGCTGGACCTGTCGGCCTACATCGAGCCGCGCCGTGACCGGGAGGCGCCAGGCCGGCTACGTCTCCCGTGGCGTTCACCGACGCCCCCCGTCCTGCCACCGGCCGCTTCATCGACCGGGCCAAGCTGCACTACGTTGATTTCGAGGCCCGCTGGTTCAACGTGAAGGGCCCTGTCCGGCCGGTGTCTCTCCGCGGCGGGCGGCGGGCAAACGCGATGCCCGGGGAGCGCTGCCCTCGAACGCCGCGCCCGCCCCGGCGCCCGCCGCCGAGCAGGAAGAGCGTGATGCTGGGCTTGATCAACGGCCTGCTGCCATTCGCCGGCCAGGCAGGCCAGGGTGGCGAACCGGTCGCCGCCGCCCGCTTGCAGGGCGAGGCGCACGTCCTTGAGCGCGAGCGACAGCGCGAACTGGGCAGAGAACTCGCCGTGGGCGATCCGCTGCAGCTTAGCTGCCTGCCAGGCGGACACCACCGGGCTGCCGCCCAGCGCGTCCGCCACCGTCTCGGCGTCAAGGCCCAGCCGGCGGGCCAGAGCCACCGACGCGGCAACCGCTTCGGTCGCGAACGCCAGCCAGGTGTTGTTCACCAGCTTCAGCCGCGTCCCGGCACCGGCCTCCCCGACCCAGATCGTGCGCTGGCCGAGCGCGTCGAACAGCGGAGCCACCCGCGCACGCGCCTCGCCGGGCCCCGACGCGAAGATCGTCAGCTCGCCGCGCTCGGCCGGATCTTTGCTGCCCGACACCGGCGCGTCGAGGAGCATCACGTCCGGGCGCTCACTACCGGCCAGGGCCGCGACCCCATCGATCCCCGCCACGCCGATGGTGCTCATATGGGCCCAGATCGCGCCAGGGGCCAGCGCAGCCAGCATGCCCTGGTCCCGGTCACCTGATGCAGGCCGCAACCTTCTTCCTTTCCTTCGTTGTTGACACGATCGTGGCGGTAAGGACCCGGCGCCAGTGCGGTTCGCGGCTGTTACGGTCAAGGCAAAGACGCTGCATAACCGCGCGCTCGCAGGCGGCGCCGGCGCGGCGCGGCGGGCGTAGTCATCGGCTGCGGCGCCGCACCAATGCGCCGCACGACGGGTGCGTGGTCGTGGCCTAGCTGGCCGCGGTGGGCTGGCGGTCCGTCCGGGGATAGCGTGGCTGACGGCGAGCGAGACCCGTTACCCGCATGCCGTGACAGTACGGAGGGAGACTCAGATGGCTACGGAGACCCCTGTCGGGAATGTGCGGGTCGCGGTGCTGGGGACCGGCATCATGGGCTCGGCGATGGCCCGCAACCTGGTTTCCGCCGGACTGCGCACCACGGCGTGGGATCGTTCACCGGCCGCGACCGCGCCGCTGTCCGATGCCGGGGCGCTAGTGGCAGCGTCCCCGGCGGAGGCTGTCCATGACGCGCACGTCGTGATCACGATGCTGCCGACCGCCGACGTGGTCACCTCGGTGATCTTCGATGGCGGCGTGGCCGAGGCGCTGCCCGGGGGCGCGGTCTGGGCGCAGATGGGCACGATCGGCCTGGCGGAAACGACCGACATCAGCAGCCGGCTCGGCCGGTTGCGGCCCGACGTGATGTTCGTGGACGCGCCCGTATCGGGCAGCAAAGGCCCCGCCGAGGCCGGCCAGCTGCTCATCCTGGCTTCCGGCCCACCCGCAGCGGCAGCGGCCGTGCGCCCCGTGTTCTCAGCGATCGGCCGCAGGACCGTATGGCTGGGCGAGGCCGGCCAGGGCAGCCGGATGAAGCTGGCCATCAACGCGTACATGTCCATCTTGATCGAGGGCGTGGCTGAGGCCCTGGAACTGGCTGGCCAGCTGGGCATCGATGACTCGAAGCTGGCCGAGGCCATCGAAGGCGGACCGCTGGACGCACCGATCGCGGACGCCAAGCTGCACAAAATGGAGCGAGGCGATTTCGCGCCCGAGTTCCCGCTGGAATGGGCACTCAAGGACGTGGACCTGGCAATCAGCGCCGCCGGTGACGACGAGTTGCCGCTGCTGGCCGCGCTGTCCCGCCAGTGGCACGCTGCCGTTGACGCCGGACACGGCCGGGAAGACGTCAGCGCCGCCCGCCTGGCCCTCGGCCGCCACCAGCAGCCCTAGTCTCCTAGCCGACAGCGGGCGCAACTCCGCGATTGCGGCCCCCGGGCCATGGACGCTGGCGGCCACCGGCGGACGATCGGCCAGGGTGTCCTATTCGGCGCCGATGACCTTGACACCCGAAGACGTGCACGTCCACGAGGTGGGTGCGTTCGACTCACTGGCCGACATGGTGGGAGCGGCGGCCGCACTGGAGGATCTGGGACTGCTGCGGCCCGGCGCGCTGGTTTGCTGCTCGGCCCTGGCCGCCGGAAGCGGATTCGTCACCAGCCGGCACGGCCGCTTGCCGGTGCCGGCTCCCGCCGTCCTCCGCATCGCCGCCGCGGCCGGCCTCGACCTGGCCAGCGGCAACCGACCGGTGAGCGCACCACCCCGACCGGTGCGGCCCTGCTCGCGGCCGCGGCCACGCCAGGCGGCTTCCCGGGCATGACGGTACGCGCGGTAGGCACCGGCGGCGGCAGCCGGGACACCCCGGACCGGCCCAACATCACCCGGGTGGTCATCGGGGCGTGCGGCGCGGAGCGGGACCTGCGCGAGGGCGACGTGACCGTCGTCGAGAGCACAGTCGATGACCTCGACCCCCGGCTGTGGCCTTCGGTCGTTCGGGCGGTCCGGGCGGCCGTTGTCACCGAGCAGCATCTCTTTCACAGTCGGGAGTTGGCCCAGCCGCAGTACAGATATCCGTAATCGCTGTCCTGGGCCCGAGAGACGCTTGTCCTTGCCAGGGCCGCCAGCACCGTGAGCGCCTAGAGCGCGAGCATCGCCGCCGCGACCTCATCGGCGGCCGCATCCGGGATCGCCGTCGCGGCGCGTTCGAGCACGAGGAGCCGCGCACCGGGGATCTCGCGCGTGAGCGCTTCGCCGTTGCCGACAGGAAAGAACGGGTCGCGGCGACCGTGCACCACCAGCGCCGGGATCGCCAGCTCGGACAGGCGCTCGCGCCAGCGCGGGGTGCAGTCGAGCTTGGCGAACACCATGCCCAGCTGGTTGGCCATCTGCACCGCGGGCTCCGTGCCCGGCGTGCGGTCCCACTTGCGCCCGGCGGTAGCGCGCGCGGCGGCGGGGTCGTCGCCGAGGATCTCCGCGCCTCGGGCGGCAAACTCCGCCACCGCGGCGCGGTCGGACCAGTCGGGCATCGAGCGCGAGAACAGCCGGTCCATCGTCGCCGTGTCATGGTCAGGCAGGTCATCGTCGACCGGGCCCGGAGCCACAGGCCGCGTTCCGACGAGGGTGACCGCCGAGAACGCGTCCGGGTGGTCGAGCGCGGCGATCTGGGCGACCATCCCGCCGACGCCGATGCCCGCCAGGTGCGCCGGCCGGTCGTCGAGGTCCCGGGCGAGCGCCGCGGCGTCGGCTGCAAGATCGCGCAGCGTGTACGCCGGAGCCTGGGGATCGACGGTGGTCGACGCGCCGGAATCGCGCAGGTCGTACCGCACGACGTGGCGCCCACCGCGCGCGAGCGCCTCGCAGAGCGTGTCGGGCCAAGAGAGCATGGTCGTGCCGCCCGTGAGCAGAACGAGCGGCGCCGCCGCGTCGCCGAAGTGCTCGACCCCGAGCATGACGCCGTCCGCCTCGGCCGTCGTCATCATGCCTCCCCCGTCGCGGCGACGCCGCCGGACGTCCGGAACGAGTGGACCATCGGACACATCGTGACCTCCAGGGCAGCGTCGTAGACAAGTGGCGCGGGGACGGCCGCATAGGCTACGCGTCCCCGCCGGTCGTATGCATCACGTCGAACGTATGCGACTGGGGTTGGCTCTCAGAGATGGACAACTGCCGGGGCCGAAACTCATCGGAACGCTGTCCGCGGTTCTTAGGGGCTCCGGCGCGGCAACGCGCCGGAGCTACCCGACAGGGAGCCAGACCTGCTCGGTCAAGCATGCCGATGAGCGGTAGCTTGCTCGTGGGCGGCGCTCCTGAAATGCTTCGCTAATGCCTTCCCTCCCAGCGACGTTCGCTGAGGATGTCATCGATCTGCCGGCCCGTGCCCAGTTCGAGGTGTTCCTCGACGAGCACCGCGGTGAACTCAATCGCTGCCTGGACGGGCTGACCGAGGAGCAGGCGCGCCAGTCGCTGGTGCCTTCTCGGACCACATTGCTGGGCCTGGTGAAGCACGCGACCTTCGTTGAGAAGGTCTGGTTTGACGAAGCTGTCACATGCCGGTCACGTGCTGAGATCGGTATCCCCGCGACCTCGGATGAGTCGTTCATTCTTCATGACGACGACACCATCGCCAGCGTCCAGCAAGCACACCGCGAGGCATGCGAGTCATCACGGCGTGCGACGTCATCCCTGGGACTGGACGACAGGGTCTACGGCTACTGGCGCGGCCCGCTCCCGCTGCGCTGGGTGTACCTCCACGTACTACGCGAACTCGCCCAGCACTGCGGGCATACAGACATCCTGAGGGAGCAGATCCTCAACGGGTAGCGCGCCGGATGTCCGCTATGCCGCTATTCGTCGCGCGGAGCCGCTGCGCTCGGCGCTCCCCAGAAGCGGTAACGGGACAATGGCGGCGCCGCTGCGAGCGCGGCGGGTGCTGCATGGCCTGGCGGGAACAGGACGTGATCGGCAGGAAGCGACCCGAGAGGGTGCCAGGCCCCGGGACCGGCCGCGTGATCACGGCCTGCGCCAGGACACGTTCTCCTCCGGTCCCGGGCGGATGGCAGGGAGGATCTTCCGAGCGAATCTATGCGGTGAATGCCTAGTTCTGGAACATGAGCAAGCACAAGCCTGGCGCTGCGGTTGCGCGCTCGCAGGCAGCGCCACCATGCGGATCAGAGGTAGTGTATGCCGACTTCAGCACGGAAATCGGATCCCGGTTTGTCCGCCGAGCCAGCCCAGGACTGTTCCTGCCACTCTGGTCGCTGTTCCCCAAGGGCCTTCTCGCCAACCTGACAGCCTGGCAAGCATTGGGCCCGCGTGCCTTGACAGAGGTCAGTCAACCAGCCTGCCCGCATGGCTTCCAGGGCGACCCCTGATCGAATGTTGCGGCCTCAGCACTCACTCACATGCCCGGACCGGATTCACTCATCTGCCGCTCCTGGTGCACAGATGGCTGGCCAGCGAGCTTGCGGACTTGATGGACTTCGCCGACCTGGATCGGGCGGCCTCAGGACCTGCGAGCGAGCAGGTATCCCTGCGGGGAACCCTCCTGGCCTTCGGCGGGGCGCCCGCCCCAGAACACGGCCGCAAATCCAGCATCGGCCGCCCGGTGTTCCATCTCGCCGGGCGACAGCCAGTAGACATCGAATTCGACACCAAGGCCGGTGCTGCGCCCCCCGCGGCGGACCTGGCTGTCACCGGCCTTGAACGCTGTCACCAGGTAGCCTCCCGGCCTGACCACGCGGGCCAGCTCGCCGAAGGCCGCTGGCCTACCGGACGGCGCGAGGTACATGAGGGAGTACCAGCAGACCACGCCGGCCAGCGAGGCATCCGCGAAGGGCAGCGCACGCAGGTCGGCAACGCCGAAATCGAAGCCGGGCTGGTCACGGCGGGCTACCCGGATCATCTCGGGTGACAGGTCGATCCCCTGGGGGGACAGGCCCCTCGCGGCCAGGTAGGGCGCGAGCCGGCCCGTCCCGCAGCCGATATCCCCCACCGTGGTGCCCAGGCCTGCGGCCAGCGTCAGGTCGCAGAACAGGCCCAGCACCGCCCGCTCGGCGGGCATGCGGTCCAAAGCGCCAGCCAGGCGGTCAGCGTAAAACTCGGCCAGGACATCGTGCGCAGCTCTCAGCTCGTCCGTCTTGGCATCCACGAAGGGACCCTAACTGGCCGTGCCGACAGAGGCAGATCCACATCAGCTATGCCGCCATGATGGCCGCCCTGCCAGCCTGTGTGCGATCGCATGGCTGGCCCGGCCAGGGTGTGACGTCCAGGCTCGGCTGGTATCTCGATCGTGTGGTTCATTTCGACCGACCCGACCCGCTCACCGTCGACCACGACATCGTACGTGCCACGACGGACCTCCGCTCCGATTGCCTTATGCGTCAGCTTCAGCATCGCCGACATTTGTTGATCTCCTCTTGTTCTGGACGGCGCTTCTCTGGCTGCTCGGCGACGAACGCAACGTGCCGTCGGCCCGGGACAGCAGGTCGACGTGGTGCCGGTCGTCGCAACCGCTCGCAGCACATCCTTGGGGTCGGGAACGCCCGTGTTACGCCGGCCGCGAGAAGGGATCCGAGGTGGTGTCGCCCGTGGCGATGATGGGCGCGGCTGTCGAGATGCCCGCCGACGCCAGCCCGCAGGACAGGGCTCAGCTGAGCTCAGCTTCGGTCTCGGCCAGCAGCTGCGCCAGCCAGCCCTGGCTCGCCCGCGCGACCCGCGGCGGTATTCCGAGCTCGTCCAGCAGGTCGCCGGCCGCCATCATCTCATCGATCCGCCGCCGCGCGTGCCGGATGCTGCCCTGCTCGAGCCGGTCGACCGTAGCGGCGGTCGCATCCTGCAGGACCGCGCCGATGTCGGCCCGGAGCCATTCCTCGCAGCCGGCCGCCTGACCGGCCCGGAGCGCTTCGGTCACTGCGGCCGCTAGGCCCTTGTAAAAGACGCTGCGAACCAGCTTGCGGGTGGCGGCCGTGCCTGGCGGGCCCGGCAGCACAGTGACGGCAGCCCCGAGCGATCCGATGAGGCGCGCGTATTCATCTGCAGCCGGACCGCTGACCAGCATCGGCGTGCGCAGTCCGAGCCCCGGTACCGGAGCCATCAGCGCGACGTCGCAGAACGCGACGCCCGCAGCCGCCGCGACCTGCGCCAGGCTCGCCTTGAGCCCGGCCGGGCCGGTATTGGCGTCAGCGTAGATCGCTCCCGCCCCTACGCCGGGCAGCGCCAGCTGCAATGTCGCCAGCGCCTCGCGTGCGCTGGTCAGGGCCAGCACGACTTGCGCTTCGCTGGCCGCCTCCGCGTCGCTGTCCCGCCCGTGCACCGCGGCCGGGGCTGGCACCTTCGGATCGAAGCCGTAAACCGTGGCGCCTGCGGTGGCCAGATCAGTGGCGACTTCCGAGCCCGCCTCGCCCAGCCCGAGGACCGCGACGACGGGCGGGACCGGCGCGCCCACGCCGAGTTCGCGGTCGGGATTGCCCTGCGGCGGGTCGGCCAGCGTCATGGGCCTGATCTCCTTGGGATGGCGGTCTCGGCTGCGGCTTCGCTCTCGTCCGGCCGGGCCGACAGCGAGGCAGACCTATGGTGCAACGCAATGCGGCATAAGTCGACAGGCGCCCGGATAGCCAGCCGGGCCGAATGGCCAGCCGGGCCGAATGGCCAGCCAGGCCGAATGGCCAGCCGGGCGCCAGCGGCGTCAAGTGCCAGCCAGGACGACGCCATAGCGGCGCATCAGTTCTTGCGGCCTACGCCGCCCCACAGTCCGGCCGGGCTGTTGGCCTCGTGCTCCGACGCGGGCCGCCATTGCTGAACTCGCACCAGCCCTGGCTCGACCAGTTCCAGGCCGTCGAAGAAACGCGTGACCTGAGCCCGGTCGCGCATGGTCACCTTTTCTGCCATCGTCTGGTTCAGCCGCTCGGCCAGCTTGCCCTGCGCCTCGGCCTCGATGTCCGAAGCCGGGTGGGATAGTGCGAGGTGGCTGCCCGGAGGCAGGGCGTCGAGCAGCGTCGCCACGATGGCGTAGGGGTTCTCGGCATTGTCCACGTGCTGCAGGATCGCCATGAGCATGACGGCCACCGGGCGGGAGAAGTCCAGCGTCTGGGCCGCTGCAGTCAGCACCCGCCTGGTGTCGCGGAGGTCGGCGTCCAGGTAGCTGGTGACCCCGTGCGGGCCGCTGGTCAGCAGCGCGCGGGCGTGGGTGAGCACGACCGGGTCGTTGTCCACGTACACGACCCGGCTTTCTGGTGCCACGGACTGGGCGACCTCGTGGGTGTTGTTCGCGGCCGGGATGCCAGTGCCGATGTCCAGGAACTGCCTGATGCCCGCCTCGCCGGCCAGGTAGCGCACCACGCGGCCGAGGAAGGCCCGGTTGGCTCGAACCGAGAAAACGATGTCCGGGTAGGCAGCGATCGCCGCCTCGGCGGCCGCCCGGTCGGCGGCAAAGTTGTCCTTGCCGCCCAGCCAGTAGTCATACACCCGCGCGATATGCGCCACGCTAGTGTCAAAGGACGCGCGCTCCGCGCCGCTGACGGCAACGTCATCCGGCCATTCGCCGGTTCCTTGCCTGCCTTCGCTGTCCAACAGGTACGCCTTTCTCGCGGATCACCGGCAAGGCGATGCGCAGGGCGACCCCGCCATTGATCACATCGCGCGACGAGCCTACGCCGCCGCGGGCCACCCGCCGCAGCCGCGCAAGCCAGCAGATCCCCCGGAGGAAGGCATCGCTGCCGCAGCTGCCCCCCGGCAGCACCTGAAACTGTGGCGAGCTGAAGACCCCCGAAGCGCAAAGGACACGCATCACCAGCCCCATCCACTCGCCCGACTGCAAACGCCTGGTTCACCTTGCAGGAGGCCAGAGGCACGGCAGGGCACATCGAGGGCACATGCGATCGCAACACGCCGGGTGACGACGAGAAAGGTCGAGAGTCAAATCCCAAGGTCAGCGCACGCTCTGCTGCGAAGCGCCTGGTTACCCCAACCTATGGGCAGTTCGTGAACAACTGCAGTGACCAGGCCGGTCTGGCCGCCCGGCTTGAATCCGATCTCTGTGCAGGTCGCCTCCGGGCAAGTGAGCTAGCCGATTTGACGCTTAATACTGCAACGGCACCTGATCTGGACGTTGCGGAGGTGGGTGCTCGCTACCAAGATGTGGATATGACGGGTGAGTTCTCGCCAGCCGGTGACTCTCCTGGCCCCGGAGCGAAGCCGGAGCTGAGGGCGTCGCACGCGGACCGGGATCGGGTTGTCGAGATCCTGAGCGTTGCAGCGGGCGACGGCCTGCTCACCGCGGCCGAACTGGACGAACGCTTGGAGGCTGCGCTGTCCGCCCGCACCCGCAGCGAGCTGGCTGTCTTGACCGCTGACCTGCCGCCGAGCGGGATTCAGCTGCAGGCCAAGGACCTGGTCCGGATTGACCAGCGCTTCGGCGATGTGACGCGCACCGGCCGCTGGGTTGTTCCGCGGCGGATGGAGATCCGGCTGACAGCAGGCGACGTGAGGCTCGACTTCACCGAGGCGGTGATCACCCAGAACACTTTGCGTATCGATGTCGACCTGGGAATCGGCGGGGACCTGACCCTGGTGACGAGGCCAGGCATCGTGGTGGATACCGATGACCTGACCGGGAGCTCGGCGAGGTCAAAGTCCGTCAGGTCACCGACCCGCACGCGCCGGTCATCCTGCGAGTGGAACTAGCCGGCCGAATCCGCGGCGGCGGCGTCGTGGCGCGACTTCCGCGGCGGACGTTCTTGCAGTGGCTGCTCCGCAGGCCGCGGCCGTATCAGCCGCGGGTCGGCGGACGTGGCGCGGCGTGCCACACGCGTGCCACAGCAACTCGCCAATGGTGCTCACTCACGGCGACTCGCCCGCGGGCGGCGGCGCGGGAGGGATTGTTCAGAGGTGGTCCTTGATGCCGACTCCGCACAGGTGCCACCCGACCCCGCGATCGTCGGCGGGCGGCGCGGAGGAGGTCAGCACAGGTTCGCCGTCGCCATCGGGATCCTGGCGGGTGCGGAGCGGGTTATCCAGGTCGGGTCGCCACTGTGCAGGGGCCACCAGGCCCGGCTCAACCAGCGTGAACCCGTCGAAGAATCGTGTAATGGCGGTGCGGTCACGCGAGATGAGCGGCGTGTCCCAGTGCAGTTCCTGGGAAATGCGGAAAAGCCCGGCGGCCGCTTCGGGGTGGGCTTCGCCGGTCATGTGGCTAAGAGCCAGATGGCTGCCTGGCGCCACCGCGTCCCGGAACTGCCCGACGACCCCCCACGGGTCTTCCTGATCCCACAGGCAGTGCAGCGCACACATGAACATGATCCCGACCGGCTGGCCGAAGTCGAGCAGGTCGCGTACCTGCGTGTCGCTGAGCACCTGTTCCGGTTCGCGCAGATCCGCTCTGAGCGTGACGACGTTGGGGCCAGTCATCAGCGCCGCGGCATGGGTCGAGACCAGCGGATCCTTATCCACGTAGACGATGCGCGCCTCGGGCGCCACCCGGTGGGCGATCTGGTGGGTATTGGCCATATTCGGCAGGCCCGAGCCAAGGTCGAGGAACTGGCGGACGCCCCGGCCGAGCATGTAGTCAACCATCCGCTGCAGTAGATGGCGGCTCTCAACGGCGGTCTCGGCACCAGCCGGGACACCCAACTCCCGCACCATCGCGTTGGCCGCCTCGGACGCCCCCCGATCGACCGCGAAGTTGTCCTTGCCCCCGAGTTGATAGTTCCAGATGCGGGCGGTGTTGGGGTAACGGGCACCGATCGGATCTTCGGAGTCCGATCCGGAGGCCACCGGCTGTTCGGCTGACATCAGACATCTTCCTCCGTGTGGTCAGAAAGAGCACCTCCGATGATAAGAGGAATCTGAAGGCCGCGGGCCAGGACCACCAGGGCTTAGGATTCCGAGCCGAGCAGGCAGCGCGTGAGCAGGTAGACGACCGAGAAGATCACTCAGCGATGATCCCAACCCACAAGACTGCCCCAGGGCTGCCGCGTCCACTGGCCGATAGAGTGCGCGGCGACTGCGCTCACGCTCGCCGTCAGCCTTGGCCTTCCACCCGACCGGCGCAAACTGAACCAGGGAAGATCACAGTCCGGGGTGGCGCGTAGCGCCATCACGCTGTGAGGTGAGCGCCCTTGGAAAGCCGTACGGATAGTCCTCACCGCCCGGGGGCGCAAGGCATGTCCTCCGTCGGTTGATGCGCGACCGTCGTTCGCCAGCTGACCTGCGACATCCGAGCGCGGAACGCGCATGAGCGGACGTTGCGATTTGGTCGCCTGTTCCGTGCTACCGCGAACAACCGGTCAGCACGAAGCGTGACGGTACTGTGCAGCGCTGCTCGGTTGTCCGCGACGAGCTGCTCGCCTACCCGATGATGCAGTAGTCGACGAGCAGATAGCCAGTCGGCGAGGTCGTGCTTCGGATCGACTCGAGCCGAATCGTCGGCAAGCCGTCGAGGAGCCTCCGCCCGCTGCCCGCGATCGTCGGTGCGATCACCAGCCTGAGCTCGTCGACGACGCCCGCGGCAAGCAGTGCCTGGGCGACCGAGATGCTCGCATGCACGCCGATATCGGCTCCGGGCTGATTCCTCAGATGCCGCACGAACTCGACCAGTTCGCCGTCGACCACAGTCGTATTGGCCCACTTCCGATCGAGCGCCGTGGAGGTGGCGACGTACTTCGCGACCCCGTTGATGAACGACGCGAACGGCTCGATGTCGCTGCCCGGCCAGAACTCGGCCCACTCCTCGTAGCTGCGCCGGCCGAGGATGACCGAGTCCTGCGCCCCGATGACGGCGCCGAGGTTGGCCTCCATCGCGTCGTCCCAGTCGGCGAAGAACCCATCGGGCTGCTCCGCGACGCCGTCGAGGGACAACAGCTCGTACGCGACGACCTTGCGCACGTTCAACACCTCCGATTGACGTGGACCCTGCTGCGTGGACGGCTCGCGCGACCAAAACTCATCGGTGCGATCATCATGCGTCGCCAGTCAGACAGCCTCGGGATAGCTCGCCATAGGGTGGTTGGCACGCCGCCAGCCGCGTATCACCGTGAGAGGCTGCCTCATGCCGCAGAGCGCCGCTGTTCGCGCTGCACATGAAGACGATCTGCCGCTCCTTCGTCAAGAAGGCAACCCAAGGTCACACGACGTTAATAGTGCGGCACTAGTGCAGCGTCGCCGCCTTGGTGTCCGCTTGTCCGGACTGGCGACGGGTAGCTATTCAGCAAGCGTCAGCGTGTTATGGCTGGTTGTGGGCAGAGCAATCGTGGGTGAATCCTCAACCGTCCCGCCGGTCCAGCGCGCCTCCTCGTGATTGAGGCCGCGTACTTGCTCTGGCATCTCGGCTGATGCCGTCGGCTGCTCCTGGCGCCGTGCGGGAGCGGCGTCCCGGCCGCCCGGATAGGGTGCCTGAGGTGAAATGGCTGGCTGAGTGCTCTGCCGCGGCGCTGCGTGAGGCACTGGAGGCCGTGGCACCGGAGCTGAGCGGGTACCCGGTCACGGTTCCGGGACCGGCCGGTAAACAGGACCCGCTCTACCATGGGGGCAGTGAGCCCCTCGGTGACCGGTTCATAATGAAATTCGCCTGGTCACGTCCTGCCGCGCTCCGGCTGGCGAAGGAGATCGGCGTCCTGACCGCGCTCGCCCGCGAACCGGAGGTCCCGTTCCTGCCCGAGGTCGTCGCCAGCAGCACCGATCCTGTGCTCCTGATCACCAGGCGGGTGCCGGGGACATCCCTGTTCGACGTCGCAGACTCGATCGACCCGGACCGCGCCGCCAGGCAGCTGGTGCGGTTCCTGGCCGCGCTGCACCACCCGGCCACCCGCCGGCGCGCCGAGGCCGCCGCCGGCCCGCTCACCGGCGCGGAGCTGCCGCCGTCCACCACCAGGACGTTGCGTGACCGGCTGGGGACGTGGATCCGGCCGGAGCAGCGCCGGACCGTCCTGGACTGGTGCGACTGGGCCGACGTCGCGCTGGCATCACCCGGCCCGGCCGTGCTCGTGCACGGTGACCTGCACGGCGACAACCAGGTGTGGGACCACGGCGAGCTCCGGCTGGTGGTGGACTTCGAGCTCATCGGAGCCGCCGAGCCCGAGTACGAGCTGCGCGCCTTTCCCGGCCCGGGCATGGGTCCCGGCGTCGAGCTGCTGACCGCGGTCATGCGCCACTACCGGCAGCTCACCGGACGGCAGCTGTCGGCCGGCCGGATCATGGCCTGGCATCTGCGCCAGGCCCTCGGCGACGTGCTGTGGCACAGCGAAGCCGGCCTCCCGCTGAACGACCACCAGACACCACCGGAGTGGGTCGAGGACCTGGCCACGCGCTTCAGCGGACTCGGCATCGACCCCGAGACGCCACCCGCAGCCAGCCAGCGCTGATGGCACCGGCGAAGACCGGCATGCCGCGCCACGGCCGCCAAGGCCGGGGCGCAAGGTAATTTAGGCGGAACGTGACGAGAGGACCCTCCTCCGCTTTTCGCGGATCTCGATTGCGCGGTGCGCGGATCTGGTCCGTTCCCCCGCGTCTGCCTGGGGTCCTCTGTCACAGTCAGTCCACCCCGTCACAAGAGCCCGCGCCACGGACCAACGTCCCTGCGCAAAGGACCTTCAGCCCGCGGGCGCTGGCAGAACGGCAGAACTCCTACGGCGTGAGTCGGCCAACGAACCGGCAGGCATGGTCGTGTCGGCTGCTCACGCCAGTCACAGTGCTGTCAGCTGCCGTTTCAAGAGCAGCGTCTAGTTCAGCCGTGAACGGGCCGGCCGCCGCTCATGTCAGGTCGATGGCGACCACCGGCGGGCAGGCCAGGCTGTTATGCACTGTGCAATGCGAGGCCACCGCACGCAGCGCCGGCCACCGCGCGGCGGGCAGGCTCGCCGGAACTTGGACGGCCAGGCGGATGCCGCTTACCCTGGCCGGGCGGTCAGTGGCCATGTCAAAGGTGGCCGATACGGCCAGCCCATCGCGGCTGTAGCCGTGACGCGTGAGATAGCGGCCTGCGTAGAAAGCGACGCAGGTGGCCAGCGAGGCCACGAACAGTTCTGTAGGGGTCGGCGCGGCATCCTGCCCGCCGGCCTCGGCTGGCTGGTCCACGAGCACCCGGTGGCCGCGCACCGCCACCTCGTACGCCTCCCCGGCCACGAACCGCACGTCCATCTGCTGGGTGTTCCCTGTGCCGGGCAGCAAGGCTGTCGTCTGCACCTGGTTCATGTCAACGCTCCCTTGCTGGGCTCGGTACCGCTTTTCTTAGTTCAATACCCTCCGGGGTACCAGCGGCAGGTGCGACGGTCATGTCCACCAGGGCCTTTGGTCCTAGCGGCCCGCGCTCAGCCGCTGTGCGTGCGCCGCAGATGGTTCTGGTTCCAGACGAGGGCGCGGTCCAGGAGCTCGCGGCGGCCCCTCCGATCCGGCGCTCGGCGATCGCGTTCATGCGAGGCGTCCGCACGTTGCAGAGTACGGTCCGGATCCCGGAATCGGCGAGGCGCACTCATGTAGGCGATGGCTTGCTGGCCGCCGGGGATGCCGGTCTGGGCGGGGCCCATCTCCTGGTGGTCGCCGACGCACTCGCCCTGGTGGAACCGGCGGCGCGGGCGTCCCTCCGGACCGCTACCGGTCGATCAGCGGGAGTGCCGGGAAGGTGTGCTGCTGCCACAGCAGCCGGGAGGCCTCCTCCGGGTAGGCGGTGACGGCCGGTCGGGTGTCGAGGAGCTGGACGAGCCGCTGCTCGGCGTCGTACGCGGGCCAGCCGGGGTCGCCGTCGGCGGCGAACGCCGTCCACGCGGCGCGGATCCGTGCGGACAGCGCCTCCGTCTCCGCCGAGGGGGTCTCGCCGATCAGCAGGGCGGGCTGGCCGCTGCTCAGGTTGCCGAAGACGAGCGGTACGTCGAGGCCGTGGCAGGCGCCGAGGGCGCCGCCCAGGCCCGGGGCGGGCCAGGTCAGCTCGTAGAGGTGGGTCCGGCCGCCGGAGGCGGCGTGCGCCTGGGCGAGGTGGAGCGTCGGCATGCGGAACAGCCAGTCGGCGTTGACCAGTTCGTACAGCTCCTCCGGGCCGGCGGCCGGGAAGGCTTCGCGGTAGCGGCGGGCGCCGTCCGGGCCCGGGGCGAGGGAGCGCAGGGCGGTCTCGGCCTGTTCCTCGGTCACCTGGCCCAGCACGCCGTCGATCAGGCTGAACAGCCGGTGCTCGTCGCGGACGTGGCCGACGAGCAGGTCGACGTCCCGGTCGGCCCCATTGGCCAGCGCCTGCCAGGGGGTGGCCGGCAGGACGTCGCCGTCGACGACGGGTGCGAACAGGATCGGCCTATGGGTGATCGGGCCCCAACGGTCCTTCCACCGGTCGATCTTCGCGGAGACGGCGTCGCCCGCGGCGGGCAGCCGGGAGGGCTCCACGGCGGACAGGTCGGCCGCCGTGGGCCGCACCCCCAGTTCGGCGGCGCAGGCGGCGGCGATGTCGGCGGCAAGCTCCGGCGAGAAGAACGTCCCCGGCACGCTCTGTGCGACGGCCCGGCGGAAGAGCCCGGCCGACCGCGGCATGGCCAGCAGCGCGGCGACTGATCCACCACCCGCCGACTGGCCGAAGACCGTCACCCGGTCCGGGTCGCCGCCGAAGGCCCGGATGTTGTCGCGCACCCACTGCAGCGCGGCGACCTGGTCGAGCAGGCCCCGGTTGGCGGGGGCGCCGTCGATCTGCGCGAAACCCTCCACGCCCAGCCGGTAGTTGAGCGTCACCACGACGACGCCGCCGTCGGCGGCCAGCCGGGCGCCATCGAACTCCGGAAGGCTGGACGTGCCGATCACGTAGCCGCCGCCGGGGATCCACACCAGCACCGGCAGGTCGGCCCCCGGGGCCGGATCGGGCGACCAGACATTGACCGAAAGCCAGTCGTCGCCCGCCGCCTCCTGCGCGAGCCCGTCCATCCCGAGCAGGCCGGCCTGCGGAGGCGGCGGGCCGTACGAGACCGCCGCCCGCACCCCCGCCCAGCCGCGCACCGGGCGCGGTGCGGCGAATCGGAGTGCACCGACCGGCGGCTCGGCGTACGGGACGCCGCGGAAGACCGCCAGCCCCGCCTCCCGGCCGCCACGCAGCACTCCGGCCGCCGTACGGACCTCAGGCCCGGGCGCGGACTCCGACGAGCTGGCTGCGGTGACCGTCACGACGGTTTCCCTCCGGCGGATCGGGCGTGGTCGGGCGGCGGGCGACGGCCCGTCTCCGCGGATCATCCCACCGCGTCGGGGTCCGGCCAGCCATTTACAGGCCGCCCCGGGGCTCCGCCGGCCGCCACGCCGACGACTACGCCCCTGACGGTATGTCATCCTCCTTTCAGCGCACGGGCCATGGCTGGCGAGAGCGCCTGCGCCGTTCTCGATGCCCCGCAGCTCGTACTGCGGCAGTCGGCCCAGGGCCGGTGCCACAGGCGGTCCGGAGCTGCCTAGCTAGGACGTGCTGCGAAAGTCATCGGTCCGGGCGTGGCACGACTGCGGTTGGTGGCCCACCAGATGTGTGGACGAGATGACAGCACGATCACCGCGGAACCAGCCGGGCGGTACCGGTGCGGCCAGGCTGCACGCCGATCAGCGCGCTGAGACATCCAGACACGCCGCCGCCCAGCGGGTCCAGCAGCCAGGGGACCAGGTCGGCCGGCGGCGGTGTCACCGTCAGCGTTGAGGGCATCGCGGCGGCGCCGCGACAAGTGCTGGCTGGCAGGGCTGGCAGGTAGGCAGGACCGTTATCGGTGACCCCGCCTGCCTTCAGGCTGCCCCAGAGTGGGTGGCCGTTGCAGATGGGGGTCGGGTAGAGCAGCGTGCCGCTGGCCACAGTCGCCGAGCAGGCCTGCCCTCGGCGGTAAGGCACGAGAGGACTTCTGCCAAAGCGCCACCGACGAGGTTGGCGCGATTTCGTGCCCGAGAAGATGTCCTTGCTGCACTCCGTCGATGAGGGGACAGCCCGATGCGCGAGCCTCCTGAGCGTCCCGGCCAAAGATCGCCAGAATAGGAGGATGCGCTGCATGTCCGCCACATGCTTTCCGCCAGTGGAGCGGAACTTCCGGGCAGGTTCACATGGACCGCGTGGCGGGGCCGTGGCGCCTGGAGCTTACCTGCCGCGCCGGAACGTTGACGAGGGCCGGCACCTGCGCGCAGCCAGGTGCCAACTGAGCTTCCGGCCTGCGGCGCGCCTGAGCGAGGTGATCCACGGCGCCTGGTGCCGACCGGGCTGCTGGGCCGTGTGGCGTAGCATCCGCCGTGATATTGGGGGTCCGCCATCGTTGTAGGCAGGTTCGCCCGGCCGCGCCGCCGGATGCGGGCAGGGCTGGTGCAGCTGGTGTGCGTGGTGGCCGGGCTGGGGCTCGGGCTGGTGCTGCCGCGGATCACCACCGAGACCAGCGTGGCCAGCACCCGGGTGACGGAGACGCTTGTCGCGGTTGGCTTCGGCGTCCTAGGGCTGGTCAGCATCATTTTCTCGCTGCTGTTCCTCACCGTGCAGTGGGCGTTCGGCAGCCTGTCGCCCCGGCTGAACCTGTTCCGCGACGACCCGATCGTGTGGCGCACGTTCGGGCTGGCCATCGGCGTGTTCGTGTTCTCGGTCACTGCGGCGCTGGCCATCGGCAACGATCCGAAAGTGCCGGTCATCGTGCCGGTTGCCGAGGTGGTCGCGGTGCTCGTCACGCTCGCCCTGATCCGCACGCTGCAGGTGCGGGCCTTCGCCTCCATCCAGCTCGCGCCGACTCTGTCGGCTATCGCCGCCCGGGGCCGGGTGATTATCGACGAGCTTTACCGCCACCCGGCCGGCAGCGACCGGCAGCCTGCCTCGCAGCTCCCGCCGCTCACCCAGACGGTCACCTGGCCGCGCCGGCAGGCCATCTTGCAGCAACTCGATCTGCGGCGGCTGTGCTCCGCTGCCGGTACTGCCGTGATCGTGCTCCGCGCCCGCATCGGCGACACGCTGCAGGAAGGCGCCCCGGTCGCCGGCCTGCACGGCGCAGGCGGGACCGACGCGGCAGTGCTCGGCGGACTGGTGACCGGGCAGGAACGTACCTTCCGCCAGGACCCGCTGCTCGCCTTCCGGCTACTGGCCGACATCGGCCTGCGCGCGCTATCGCCGGCCGTCAACGATCCGGCCACCGCCGTCCAGGTACTGGACACCATCGAGAGCCTCCTGCTGCCCCTCGCACCGCGTGACCTGGACGTCGCCGAGGTAGCCGACGACACCGGGACCGTCCGCGTGGTCCTGGCCCTGCCATCCTGGGATGACTACCTGCAGATCGCCCTGGACGATCTCATCGAGTCCAGTGCCAAGTCCCCGATGATGCTGTTGCGGGCCAGGGCCATGCTGACCAGTCTGCTCAACGCCGCGCCGCCGCAGCGCAAGCAATCGATCGCATGGCGTGTTCGCCGCGTCGAGGAACTCGCCGCCAGCAACTTCCCGGTGCTCTGGCGCAACACGGCACACGTGGACACCGGATGAGCCAGAACGCGACCGGGTCGACGAGACGCGGCTGAAGGTCGCCTGGCACGTGGACGTCGGCCTGTTCTGGCACGGACGCGGCACGCCGCCTGGATGCAAGCTACCGGCGCGAGCGACGACGGGTCCAACCTCGGCAGCTCAGTTTCCCCGTGTCGACGACGGGTAGTTGGGCTGGTAGCCACCAGCGATCGCTCGTCGCCGCAGCGCCCGCGCGGCGGTCCCGTAGATCAGCGATCCGATGGCGGCGCCGAGCACCAGGTTGACGACCGCGGTGGCCACCTTCTGGGACAGTGGGGCCGTGGTGCTGAACGGGTACACAACCACGATCAGTGTCGCCAGTCCGATGATCCAGGTGAAGAACATCTGCGGCCGAGGCGTGGTAAGCAGGAGCAGGTGCATGATCGCCGTTGCGACCAGCGCGGCGGCGGCGGCCGCGATCGCATACCCCGCAGTGGACGCATCGCCCCACGCGCCTTCCCGGCGTGGCGCCAGGATGGGGATGTTGAACAGCCACCGGCATACCAGGATGCCGGCCAGCGCTATCAGCGCCGCGACGACCGCCGTCGCCGCGCCGCCAGACCATAGCTGTCTCGCATCTACCCGGCGGCCCGAGGAGCTTCTGCGCTCCGAGGGTGGTTCTTCCGGTCTAAACATGGGGGTTGTCATCGGCTCGCCTCACGCTGACCCGTTGATCTCTGCTGGTCATACTGTAATCCTGTCCCGTCTGATTCCGGCCAGCCGGGCGACCCGGGCCGCCAGGACTGCTCGACCGGCGACTAATCAGCACTCGGCCGCTCGCATTCCTCCAGCGCTTCTATAGGTGCCATGTTCGCCCCGTGCGGTTCGCCGCGCGCCTATCGGGCCTGGCCTATGGCCTGGCCTCGCCGTCAGGCCCGCAGGCCTTCTCGCAGGGCGACGCTACGCAATCGGCCGCGCCGACCATTGACCTGACGGCGACTCCCACCGCGACCGACCAATGCAACAGGGCCGGGCACGGCGTCGCCGGTCCCGGCCCGGTGATACCGGGCAAGCGCCGGAGGGGTCGACCCCGTGCAGATCGGTCAGGGTAGTCGCCGGTCAGCTAGAGCGTAAGAACGGCGGGTACGCGGCTGCGTCGGAGCCATCTCCTATATTACGGGGCGCCGCATACCTATCTTTCGTGGCGGCTTCGCGCGGCGCTCGGTCGAACCGGTCACGCAGGTCTGCCAAGGCGTCGGTTGCTATCGGAGTTTGGCGCTCGCCCACCGCGTTTCGACCGCGCCTGGCAGCCTCGCGCCCAGGCCGGCAGGACCGGCAACAAAGGTAGGTAGGACCGGCAACAAAGATTGGCAAGCCTCCCCCATGCGGTCGCGACGCCGAACGCGCTGAGCTATGCGCATGGCTGACCACGAATCGCTATCAACTCGTCGGGTCCGGTCTCCGGCACAGGTGGCCGGTCTTGAAACGTGGCCGGTCTTGAAACGCAGCCAGGAAGGGTCTTAGGGACTGACCGTGGCTAACCGGTCCAGACCCAATGTTCCACCACCGAAGGATCACGCGCCGCACGCTGGCCGCTGACCCACCGCAATCCCCGATGACAGGAGATCGTCATGAACCCCATCCGCCACCTCCGCCGTCTCGCCGCCGCCCTGGCTAGTGCCCTGCTGGCGTTCGCCGCGGTCACCGCGGCACTTGTCCTGCCGGTTGCCGCTCAGGCCGCCGCCGCGACCGCGATGATCTACCCCCATCCGGTGGCGGCCGCCCATCACCGGCCCCCGGTGGTGATCGCCCGCCAGGCTACGAGGAAGTTCCACTCACTCGCCACGGCCGAGAAGGCTGGCTACGCCCGGTTCAAGGACAAGAACGGGATCGCCTGCATCGCGATGCCGCCCATGGGCGCGATGGGCGTCCATTATGTCAACGGCAACCTCGTGGGCACCCCGGCAGTGCTGCTCAGGCATCCCGAGGCGCTGGTCTATGCACCCGCGCGCGGGCACCTGCGGCTGGCCGCCCTTGAATACATCGTGCTGAAGAGCACCTGGGACAAGGCGCATGGCATCAACGCACCCCGGCCGCGGCTGTACGGGCACCGGTTCAACATCACCCCTGCGCCCAACCGTTACGGGCTGCCGACGTTCTACTCACTGCACGCCTGGATCTGGAAGCACAACCCGGCCGGCATGTTCGCCATGTGGAACCCCGCCGTCCATTGCCCTATGTAGGCACCCGACCGGCTCGAACAGGCTGCCGAGCTGGTTATCGGCCCGGTCGTGCCGATCGCCCCGCGACATCAGGCGGCTGATGTCGCGGGGCCCAGGGCAGGCGCCCGCCGCGACCGGCGCCGAGCATGACGCGTATTACGGCCCGGCTGGTGAAGGCGGCCAGGGTCGCTGCATCGCCGCCGGGCAGTCCGGAATGAACTAGCAGGTGACCGCCGCGAAATGGTGCCGCGGGAGGCGCCAGGGGATGCACCCGTACTGGAGGGAGGAAGCATGAGCAGTATCACGGCCTGGGCTGGCGACCGGGACTCGGTGGGACTACGCCGGTGGCTGCAGATCGGGCTGGGCGTCGTCTGGATGCTCGACGCGGCACTGCAATACCAGCCCTACATGTTCAGCCGGGGCTTCGTCACCAACATCGTCGATCCGGCCAGCAGCGGCAACCCTGCGGCGATCGCGAACTCGGTCACCGGGGCCGGCCACATCCTGCTGCACGCTGTCGCGCTGTTCAACGCCGCATTCGCCACTATCCAGCTGGCCATCGGGTTCGGGCTGCTGTGGCGGCCCACGGTGAAGGCCGCGCTCGCCGGCACGATCGCCTGGGGCCTGGCGGTGTGGCTGCTCGGTGAGGGCCTCGGCGGAATCCTGACCGGCAGCGCCAGCCCGCTGACCGGGGCTCCCGGCGCCGCGGTCCTGTATGTGCTGCTGGCATTCCTGATCTGGCCGCGGCACGCCCCATTGGAAGGCTTGACCCCGCAGGGCCAGATCGCTGCCGCCGACCCGGCCGCGAGCGTAGCCGCTGCCAGCCGACTTGGGCCGCGGTGGCCGCGGCTATCCTGGCTGCTCCTGTGGGGAAGCTCCGCCTATTTCCTGCTGCAAGCGCAGGTCCGCGCGCCCGGCGACCTCAGCTCGACCATAGCGCGGATGGCAGGTGGCGAGCCTGGCTGGCTGGCATCGATCGACCGGAGCGTTGCCAATACGGTGGGCGCCAGCGGCGATGTCGTCTCGGTCGTGCTGGCGATCACGTTCCTGCTCGTCGGCCTGGCAGTGTCCATCCCGGCAGCGACCCGCCCCGCCCTGACCCTGGCCATCATGAGCGCGGCGGTCATCTGGGTGCTGACCGAGAACATGGGCGGCATCTTCACCGGCACAGGCACTGACCCGAACACCGGACCCCTGCTGATCCTGCTGGCCGCCGCATACTGGCCGCTCGCGCCGCAGCGGCGGGAGACGCCTGAAACCCCGCCAGTGAGCGCGGCCGCCGGCCAGCCGGCGACATCCACGCCAGCCAGCCGATAGGACCGCCACAGCTCAACTTCACAACAGGATGACCTGTACGCGATCAGCTGTCCGCAAGGTCTACCCAATGCCCGTAAATAACGGGCAGCGCTAGCGCGGATTCGACATGCAAGGTCAGCCGGTCACTATACGTGATCGCAGCCACAGGGCCGTCAGCCGTCCGGCAGCTGGATCCGAGGCCTGCCTGCGCTCGGCCGGGTGCTACCGCGAGGCCCACAATTCCCGCGCAAGTCCGCGGTCGGGCGTGGCTGCGCGCGGGCGGTCCCGCCACGCTGGTCCGGCAGTCTTGCGACCTAATTTGGGGCTGCGGTCTCAGCCGCAAGCCAGGAGGTCGGCCGGGGGGTCCTCCACGGGTGCGACGGGCCCGTACGAGCGCGACCCTGATGGCGGTGTCTCGCGCCTGTCAGCGCGCAGGGAAGGACACCTTCATGTCGTTCGTCATCAGCTGAATGCGCTGATGCCGGTTTCAGCGCGGCCGATCAGCAGTTTCTGGACCTGGCTGGTGCCTTCGTACAAAGTCGTCACCCGGGCGTCCCGCATGTACTTCTGCACCGGGTAGTCATCGATGTAGCCGTAGCCGCCGAACGCCTGGATGGCCAGGTTCGACGCCCGGACCGCCGCCTCGGACGCGAAGTACTTCGCCTTGGACGCCTGGACCCCGAAGGGCTCGCCCCGTTCGATGAGGTCCGCGGCTCGCCAGACAAGCAGCCGGGCGGCATCGGCGTCGACGGAGATATCGGCGATCATGTCCTGGATCAGCTGGAATGATGCCAGCGGGCGGCCGAACTGGTGCCGCTGGGTGGAGTAGCGGACCACCTCTTCGAGGCAGCCCTGGATGATGCCCACGCAGCCGGCGCCGAGGGAGACCCGGCCCTTGTCGAGGGACTGCATGGCGATGGAGAACCCCTCACCTTCGCTGCCGAGCCGCGCTGCGGCCGGGACGCGCACGTCGGTGAGGAAGATCTCGGCGGTGGCCTGCCCCCGGAGCCCGAGCTTGCCCTTGATCTCCCGGGTCTCGAAGCCGGGGGTGGCGGTGGGCACCAGGAACGCGGAGATCCCTTTCGGGCCCGGTCCGCCGGTGCGCGCGAAGACCAGGCACAGATCGGACCAGGTGGCGTTGGTGATGAATACCTTCTGGCCGGACAGCAGGTAGTCGCCGCCATCGCGCACAGCACTGGTCACCAGGTTGCTAGGGTCCGAGCCCGCCCCAGGCTCGGTCAGGGCGAAGCAGCCGAGCTTCGATCCGGCCGCGATCTGGGGAAGCCACTGCTGCTTCTGTTCCTCGGTGCCATGGGACAACAGCACCTTGCCAACCAGCCCCATCGACACGGACACGATGCCCCGGACCGAGGAATCGGCCCGGCCCAGCTCCTCCATGCCCAGGCAGTAAGTGATGTAGTCGCCGCCGATCCCCCCGTACTCGCTGGGGATCGTCAGCCCGAAGAACCCGATTTCGCCAAGCTTGGGGATGATCGCGGTGTCCACCGCCTCGGCCCGGTCCCATTCCGTGCGGTAGGGCACGACCTCCTTGTCGAGGAATTCACGCGCCACCGCCCTGAATGCCTTCTGGTCCTCGCTCAGCGTCAGGTCCATGCTCTCCTCCGGCTGTGTTCCGTTGTCGTCGTCGTTCTGTTACCAGCCCCCGCTGGCCCTGCGGGAGCCCAATGGTCCCGGCGCCAACACGAGGGCTCGTCGGATCTCAATCATCGCCCACATCCCGGCCAGCGCGGCAGGGCGCTTGGCCATGAATTCTCCGACTGCCGGAAATTGTGTCGCCGTAGGCGACCTGCGAATATTCGTGGACGAGGCCGTCGAGCCGGTCTCGCCGCAGAACACCCATAGGGTTGTTTCCGCGGGTGGATGGGCCTCGCTAGCCGCGGATGTCCGCGGCAGGTAGTGGCCGGTTCGTGGCCGCGGGTCGGACAGTGCCGCAGCGTCGTCGTGGTACTTCAGGTCGGTACCGGTTTGCCGCTCGCGGTACTGCCTGAGGTGCTCTTCCCAGCTGGCGACGCTGAACAGCTCATTGAACAATCGCGGGTTCTGCTCCGGCGGACGGTCGGCCAGGGTGTCCTATTCGGCGCTGATGACCTTGAAGCTCTGGTCGAGGAAGGCCGGCTGGCCTCGCTTCACTGACCGGGTCAAGGCTTGCTGCGGATGGCGACCTGGAACAGCTCGGGCAGCCTGGGTTCGGCCGCGCTGGCGGCGATGCGCTGGCCGGCCCAGGCCAGCGTGATCCCGTACACGGCTGCGGCGGCCACCAGGACCGGCATCCGCACTACTGCGGTTGCAGAGCTGGTGAGCTCGACCGCCACCACCACCGGTATGACGCAGACCCCGACGCCGAGCAGGCTGCCGAACGTGCCCGCGAGTGATTGGCCCACGTAGCCCTCCGCCGCCCTGCGCACGGGGCTGCCGATGCGCCTTTCCATCGGGTACGGGGCTATGACGCTGAGGATGTTGCTCACGCCGAGGGCGGCTCCCAGCGCGGCGATTCCCACGGCTAGCGCGAGAACGCCGTCGACCGGATGGCCGGCCACGGCCATCAGACCGAAGGAGAACAGGGCCAGCAGCGGTATCCCGACCATGGCGAGCGCGATGTTCTGCCCGCAGAAGTAGGCGCGAAGCTCGCGGCGAGCGGTCAGGGCAACGGCATCTAAGCCGAAGCCTGGCCCGGTCACGCCGACCGAGTTGGCGTGGAACACGCCCGTCATGGCGGCTCCCAGGCCAATGGCGAACAGGACCCCGCCCAGGTAGGCCGGGGTGGTGACGACGCGGAACGACGCCACGACCATGACGACAGCGATGATGCCCCAGTAGATCAGCGAGGTGGGCTCGCGGCGCTGGTAGATCAGGAACCTGGCGGCCACGGTGCCGGTCAGGCCGTACCTGGCGAAAGGCAGCGCGGCGCCCCTGACCTGGGATGCCTGACTGGAGGTGTCGGCGGTCACCAGGGCGCGGCCCAGCGAGCGGATCCACAGCCAGCCGAGGAGGCTGGTGACGGCGGCAAGGAGGACCAGGCGCAGCAGGGCTGTGCCCAGGCGTCCGGTGGAGGCGTCCTGGATCGCGTGCGCGGCCAGGCCAGGGGGAATCCAGCGGATCCAGCGATCGACGCCGGCGAAGCTCGCGGCTCCCAGCCGGTGCTGAGCCGCGGCGTTCGGCACCACCTGGATGAAGAACTCATACAACGCGAAGATCGGCAGGACGAGAAAGGCCGCGAGGTCCCTGCCGCGGCGCGAGCGGAGCAGCCTGGCCAGAGCCGTGATTACGAACCGGGCAAGGGTGATGCAGAACAGCACCTGGAGCAGCACCGCCAGCACCGCGACGATCAGGCCGGCCGCCCCCCGCGCCAGCCCGACGGTCACCCCCATCAGGCCGATCACGTTCGCAAACGGCCAGGCTCCGGTGGCCGAGGCCGCCAGCAGGCCGATCGCGAGCGGGCGGGTCCGCAGCGGGTAGAGCGAGAGCGCCGCCGGGTCAAGTGTGCCGTCGAGGCCGAACACGAGAATCGGCAGGATCAGCCAGCCGAAGGCGAACACGGTGAACACGACGCTGGTCTCGTCGACCGCCGCGGCCTGGCCGCGCAGCAGGGCCAGGATGAAGAAGGTGCCTATCGCGAGCAGGCCCGCGATTATCGTGCTGATGATGAACGACACCTTGGCGCGGGTGGATGCGTGCAGCGCGTTCAGCAGCATCCGGAGTTTCAGCTGGACGAGGAGCCGAGCCACGGTAGTCCCTCCTCCTGGCCGGTGCGCGGGCCGACGAGGTCGACGAACGCCTGCTGCAGGGTCTTGCCGCCGCGCACCTGCTCTGTGGTGCCCGCGGCCACGATCTGGCCCTTGTCGATGATGCAGACGTGATCGCACACCTGCTCGACCAGTTCCATCACATGGCTGGAGAACAGGACGGTTGAGCCCGACTGCACATAGCGGGTCAGCATCCGGCGGATCACATCAGCGGAGATCGGGTCGACGCCCTCGAGCGGTTCGTCGAGGAACAGCACCGACGGGTTGTGGATCAGCGCGCATCCGAGCGTGGCTTTCTTGCGCATGCCGGTCGAGTAATCGGCGACGAGCCGCTTCGAGTCGGCGGTCAGGTCCAGCACGGACAGCAGCTGGGCGCCGCGGGAGCGGGCCTCGCCGGCCGGCAGGCCGTGCAACCGCCCCGCGTATTCCAGCAGTTCCTCGCCGCTGAGCCGGTCGAACAGCTGGGACTCGGCCGGCACCACGCCGATGATCGCCTTAGCCGCGCGGGGATCCGCCCACATGTCGATGCCGTTGATCCCGACCATTCCGCCGTCGGGCCGCAGCAAGCCGGTCATCATCAACAGGGACGTGGTCTTCCCCGCCCCGTTCGGGCCGACGAGGCCAGTGAAGGAGCCGGCCTCGACATCCAGGTCAATACCGGCGACCGCCTGCTTCTGGCCGAAGCTCTTGCGCAGTCCGCGCACCACGATGGCTGGCGTGCTCATGTCACCCTCTCCGACATCGTCGCTGCAGTCATTCAGTCGCCTCCGGCTAGCCGACCGCGAACAGGAGGACCTGCCTGGCCTTAAGTCTGCCGCCGGTCCGGCGGATCGCGCGCTCGCGTGTCCTGTCGGCATTCAGGTCGAGCCGACGGTCGACGTCGGCTTCCTGGCCGCCCGCGCCCCAGCAAACCACAGCGGCCCACTAGCCTGCTGCCGTCAGGGCTACGGCCCGGCCAGCGAGAACATCGCCGTGCATGGAAGCCATCGGCGCGCCACACTTATGTGACAGACGTGGCCATGAGTTTGGCCCGGTTGCGCCCGGTGACAGTTCCCTCCTCGACCGGTAGGTGTCGCGGCTCCGCTGCCGCTGACATCCGCTGACCCGGACGCCGCTACTGGGAGCGGTCGTGGTCAAATGTCGATGCGCCCCTGGCCCGCGCGTAGCACGGCGACGAATCTCTCGACATCGCCCTGGGACAGTGATCGCCGCCACTCGCCGACGAAACCTCGCATGACGATGCCCGCGGGAAGGGGCTCAACTGACGTCAGCACGACGTCGCTGGGCAGCGAGGCCAGGGACACGTGGTAGGCGGGCAGCCGCAACGGCAGACGACGGCTGCCGAGGCGCAGGCGACGCGGCCGGAGCCGGATCGACCGTCCTTCGCTGGCCGCCTCTACTTCCACGCGTGCCCATGGCGCCCTGCCTGCAAGACCGATGTGCGGGCTGCTAGCGTCGATGGCCAGGTCGAATCGGGGCTCCACGGTAGCCAGCCAACTCGACGCGAACGATGCCCGGATGTTCACTTCCCACAGCACGGGTGCGGCGACGAGCGTCGGTGCCGTGCCGGGCCAGAGGTGAACGTTTCGGGCCCGGATCTCCATCTGCTCGAGCTGGCCGCCTTCCCACTCGATGTCGTGCGCGGCGATGCGGACCTCACCGTACTGGCCCATCGACCGGGCGAGATCTGTACCGTCGACCGAGATGTCATCGAGAACCATCGTCAGGTCGCGGCCCTTGACCCGGAACGTCCTGTTCTTGCCGATCAGCCGGGCACGGACGGCGTCGACGATCGCGCCGAAGGGGTCCCCTGGCAGCGTTTGCGCAAAGGGCATGCCCATCAGTGCCCCAGCCGGGGACAAGGAGAGAAGTTCGGTCCAGGTGCGCTTCCACTCGTCTGGCCACCAGCGATCGAACGGCGTAGCCGCCGCCATGGGCACATGCTGGCACATGGGCGTTGTCCGGGCAACGGGCCACCGGTCTCAGGGGCCGATTTCAAGCGGGAGGCCGCACCTGGCTCGTGCGTGATTCCCTGGTCATAGGATGGCGATTCTTTCGAAGAGCGGGTGAGGCGGGCGGTACTGGCCAAGGCCGGCGGTACTGGCCAGGCGGCTACTGGCCGGCGGTACCGGCCAAGGCCGGTCCGGCGGTACTGGCCAAGGCCGGTCCGGCGGTACTGGCCAAGGCGGGCGGTACTGGCCAAGGCGGTGGTGATGGTTGCGTGAGCGTCCGCTGTCCCCGAGGCTTAACCCGCGGTTAACCTATCGTTCTTTTTCCTACCTAATTGCTGTCTCATCCTGCGACCACGCTTGTCGTCTTTTGGTGGCCATGTTGCGCTGGGACTACATGGCGACGGATGCTGCGCCGCCCGGTGCCGGACCGGGTGCTGCGGGTGAGGTCAGGGGGTGGATTCGGCAGCCCAGGCACGGTCATGCGGGTTGCCATGAGGCGGTTGCCCGGCCCCGGAGGGCCCCGGCTTTGTCTAGAACGGTCTGCTCCCGCATCGACCAACAAGCAAACCAAGGAGACCTACATGTCGGCCTCAACCGAAAACTCAGCAGGCCCCACAGCGATCCGGCCGTTCACGATCCCGATCACCCCCGAGGCGGAACTGGAGGCGCTGCGGGTACGCATCACGGCCACCCGCTGGCCCGACCAGGAAACCGTCGCAGATCACTCGCAGGGGCCGCAGCTAGCGACGATGCAGGCACTCGCGCGCTATTGGGCGGCAGAGTACGACTGGCGCCGGTGCGAGGCGAAACTGAGTGCCCTTCCGCATTTCATGACCGAGATCGATGGGCTGGACATCCACTTCATCCACGTCCGGTCGGGACATGAGAACGCCCTGCCGGTCATCATCACGCACGGGTGGCCCGGCTCGGTCATCGAGCTGCTGGCGGTCATCGACCCGCTCACCAACCCCACCGCCCACGGCGCGAGCGCGTCGGACGCCTTCGACGTGGTAGTCCCGTCGATACCGGGCTACGGGTACTCCGGCAAGCCGCGGGAGACCGGCTGGGACCCGGACCGCATCGCACGCGCCTGGACCGAGCTGATGCAGCGCCTGGGATACACCCGGTTCGTGGCGCAAGGCGGCGACTGGGGCGCGATCATCACCGACGTGATGGCCGCCCAGGCACCTGAGGGATTGCTCGGCATGCATACCAACATGGCCGGCGTTGTCCCGCCTGACGTCTCAACGGCGCTCGCGCGTAACGTACTGGGGGCCGGCGGCCCGCCGCCATCGGGTCTGTCCGCTGCGGAAAGCCGCACGCACGAGCAGCTGAACTTCTTCTATACGAAGGGCATCGGCTACGGGATAGAAATGATTACGCAGCCGCAGACGCTCTACGGGATCGCGGACTCGCCCGTCGGGCTGGCCGCGTGGATGCTCAACCACGACGCGGCCAGTTACTCCGACATCGCGGAGGCCTTCGCGGGGCACCCGGTCGGCAACCTGACCCGGGACGAGGTCCTGGACAACGTCACGTTCTATTGGCTGACGAACACAGGAATTTCCTCGGCCCGGCTGTACTGGGAGAACACGTTCGACTTCTTCGGCGTCCACAACGTGACCATCCCGGCCGCTGTCACGGTCTTTCCCAAGGAGATCTACAAGGCCCCGCGCAGCTGGGCCGAACGGGCCTACCCCAAGCTCATCTACTTCAACGAGGTCGACAGGGGCTGCCACTTCGCCGCCTGGCAGGAACCGGCCCTGTTCAGCAGCGAGGTTCGCGCGGCGTTCCGGTCACTGCGCTAACCAGACACGTGCGGGCGGACCGCATTAGCCGCGCCGCCCGCATCCGCGAGGCACCGGCCGAGGGCCCGGGCCAGGACATCGAGCTACAGGGGAGGGCAATGTTATGACAGCCTTCTGGCGCACGCCCGCCGGGCTGCACTTCGCCTCGGCCCAGCTGCCAGATGAGGGCCAGCTGGCGTCCTTCGACGGCGCCACCGGGTGGCTCAACTCCGAGCCGCTGACACCGGCCGGCCTGCGCGGGAAGGTCGTTCTGGCCGGCTTCTGGACCTACACCTGCATCAACTGGCTGCGCCAGCTTCCTTATGTCCGCGCCTGGGCCGGGAAATACGCCAGCCACGGGCTGGTGGTGATCGGCATCCACACACCGGAGTTCTCGTTCGAGCACAACGCCGACAACGTCCGCCGGGCCGTGCAGGAGATGAGGATCACCTACCCGGTCGCGACCGACAGCAACTACGGGGTGTGGCTCGCCTTCGGCAACCACTACTGGCCCGCCCTCTATTTCGCCGACGCGCAGGGGCGTATCCGGCACCACCACTTCGGCGAGGGCGAATACGGCCAGTCGGAGATGGTGATCCAGCAACTGCTAGCCGAGTCCGGATCCACCGGCGCAGGCACGGACATGGTCTCGGTCGACCCTGGCGGCCTGGAAGTCCCGGCCGACTGGGCCAGCTTGAGATCACCCGAAAACTACACCGGCTATGAGCGCACCGAGGGCTTCGCCTCCCCCGGCGGCCCGGTGCCGGGCAAGCCGCACGCCTACATCGGCCCGGCGCGGCTGGGGCTCAACCAGTGGGCCCTGTCGGGGGACTGGACCATGGAGCAGGAGGCGGCCACGCTGAACGCGGCGGGCGGGCAGATCGCCTGCCGCTTCTACGCCCGCGACCTCAACCTCGTCATGGGACCGGCGGCACCAGGTACTTCCGTCCGGTTCCGGGTCGGTGTCGACGGGCGGCCGCCCGGCGAGGCGCACGGAACCGACGCCGACGCCGAGGGCAACGGCACCCTCTCGCAGCAGCGGGTATACCAGCTCATCCGGCAGCCTGGCCCCATCGCCGAGCGCACCTTCGAGATCACCTTCCCCGACCCGGGCGCTCAGGCCTACTGCTTCACCTTCGGCTAGACCGGAGCCGAGCAGGTGAACCGCGCCAGGTCGGCCGGGGGCGGCGGGTGCAGGCAGGCGGCCCCGCCCCCCCTTGGGGCCGCCTGCTGCCGTCCCGGAGACGGTGATGCCTGGCCAGCGGTGACCGGGCCACTAGCAGTCGCCGCAGGTGCGGCAGAGCGTCGTCCTCCGCCTGCGGGGCGCTCCCGCAGGCGGTACAACGCGGCAAAGGAGTCCAGCGCCACGTCTCCATGGCGTCGGCGTTAACCGGTCAGCAACACCGCCAGCCGGAACAGTGACCGGTACTGCACGTGGTACAAATCGGACAGAGTGTGATCCTGACTCCACTGGATCCCGGCAAACGGACCCAGATCCAGGTACTTCTAGGAAGGAACAGGAAGTTATCTCCTGCTCAAGCACTCTAAGTCAGCCTAGGCAGGAAGTAAAGAGCATGAGAAAGATAAACTAAGAAGAGCAGTACGAATCCTGGCCGATAGTTGCCGACGGGAGGGGCTGGACTCTTCCGTCTTCTTCGGGTAGGGATGGTCACGTGGCCGATGAGGGTCTGGCTGCGGCTCGCGGGGAGGACGGTCCTATGGCCGGTGAGGACTGGCAGCGGCTCGCCGATTACGTCGTTGCACGCCGGGTCGAGCTAGGCATGCGGGACAGGCGGGCATTCGCCGAGGCGACCGGGGTGACCGAGCGGACGCTGGGGAAGCTTGAGAACGGCCAGCGGGTTTCCCCCAGCACTCTCGGTATGGTCGAGAATCGGCTCGGCTGGGCCCCGGGTTCATGCCGACGGACACTGGCAGGAGGGGAGCCTGACGTGGGCTCGCCGGACCGCGGGCATGCCGAGTATGAAGACCCGACGCTATGGCACCTCGCGAGCACCCCGGGACTGCCCCCCGACGTGGTTCGCGGCCTCGTCGCACTCGCCCGGAACTGGCGGCAGGGCGACGACGGCACAGACGAGCAGGCCCGGCGGCGCGCTTGACCGCAGCCGCTGGACCGACTGCGGAAGTTCCGCCGCAGGAAAGTCTGGTCTAGCTGCAGCAACCTTGCTCGCGAGCAGTCCCTGACCAGCACAGACGTCGTCCAAATCTGGACGTGCGGTGAAACTGCCATGCAGAATGGCCGGGTGACATTCACGCCGTCCGCCATGTCCGGGATGCTTCCCCTGCGGGTGACCGATCCGCGGGAGGTGGGCGGATACGGGCTGGTCGGCCGCCTCGGCGAAGGCGGCCAGGGCGTCGTGTTCCTGGCCGTTAGCAGCGCGGGAACCCAGGTGGCGCTCAAGGTCCTGCCAGCGACCACGGATTCGCAGGTCCGGAACAGGTTTCTGAAGGAAGTTGCCGCGGCGCAGCGGGTAGCCCGGTTCTGCACTGCGCAGGTTCTGGATGCGGGAATCTTCGAACGTCGGCCCTTCATCGTCAGCGAGTACGTCCACGGGCCGTCGCTGGTAGAAGTCGTCGAGCAGGACGGGCCCCGCGGCGGCTCGGCGCTGGAGCGCATCGCCGTCGCGACGCTGACCGCGCTAGGTGCCGTGCACGCCGCCGGGATGGTGCACCGCGACTTCAAGCCCGCCAATGTCCTGCTCGGGCCGGACGGACCAGTGGTGATCGACTTCGGGCTGGCGACCGTGCCCGGTATGACCACCACGGGCCTTTCTGGCCAGGCCGCCATGGGAACTCCGGCGTACATGGCTCCCGAGCAGCTGGCCGGCGAGCGAGTGACCGCGGCAGCCGACATGTGGTCGTGGGCGGTTTCGATGACCTTCGCCGGAACGGGCAAGCTGCCGTTCACGGGTGAGTCATTGACAGCCATGGCCTTCGCCATTCTTCATGGTGAGCCGTCGGTTGGCAGGCTTCCCGAACCACTTGGCTGCCTCGTTCGTCGCTGCCTCAACAAGGACCCGGCAGTTCGGCCCTCCGCCCGCGATGCGCTCAGCGAGCTTGTCGCCGCCGGGGCGCAGCCCATGGGCCCGCTCCCGCCGCAGGTCACAACCCTTGCCGTGGATGACGAGGCAGCTGCCTCATCGGCAGCACCAGCCGAAGCACCCGAGCCGCCGCAGCGCATCGCAGGCCCAAGCTCGAACCGCGACGGGGCAGGGGATAAGGCAGGGCATGCGCGGGGCGGCATTGGTCACGTCAGGCAGCGCTGGCGGGCGACCGCGCTCGTCGCCTCAATTCTGCTCATTAGCGGTGCCGGTGGACTGACGCTCATCCTGTCCCGGCACGGCCCGTTGCCAGGGCAGTCAGGGAGCGGTCCCGCTGGGAGCAGCCAGGAGCTCGCTTCGGCGACCGCGGCAAGAACGCGGGCCATCACCTGGATACTGCAGCAGGTCAGCCGAGCCACAGTCGTGTCATGCGATCCCCAGGTGTGCGCCGACCTTGCCCAGCGGGGCTTCCCGAACCTCGAAACACTTGGGCCGGGATCGACAGATCCGCTCGGCTCAACCCTGGTCGTGGCCACCGGCGCTATCCGAGCCCAGTTCGGCCGTCGGCTGGCCTCCGTCTACGCTCCGGCCGTCATCGCGAGCTTCGGCTCAGGGACCGCCAAGATCGAAATCAGATGGGCCTTTCCTGGCGGCACCTCCGCGTATCGCGCCGCTCTGGAGCCGGATCTGGACGCCAGGAAGATCCAGGACGCTCAGCTCCTTACCAACAGCCACATCACGGTCTCGGCCACCGCCAGGGCACAGCTTCTCAGCGGCGACATTGATCCGCGGCTGCCGATGCTCATCGCCGCCATGACTGCTGCATACCCGGTGCGGATCGTGGACTTCGGCGAGCAGCCACCGGGTGGCGGACCCGCGAGCCTCCTGCGGTCCATGGACTTGGCGACGCACGTCAGCGCGGCGCACCTCAAGGCGCCGGCCTACATCAGCTGGATGCAGGGGCTGGCAAACGCTCAATGGGCCCAATACCTCCCGGCTTCGAGCAAGCTGGTCACGCTGCCTGCTGGCCAGACCGTGCTGCGGATCGAGTTTGACGCACCCAGCCCGCTCAGTTAGCCCAATGCGCTGGAGCGGGGGCCAAGTGCCAAGTCCGCGGCCGGGCGAAGGCCCCACCGGAAGCCCACCGACAAAACGGAACTACTTAGCGCGGATTACGTCGTTCCGGCGGCCGCGCGGCAAACGCCTTTCAGCTCCGCCCGCACGACTTTGTGCCCACGAGCTTGTGTTGTTCGTTGACGTGGTCAGGGTTGAACTCGCGGGCAATGAGCGCAGCGGACTTGGGATGCTGGATGCGCACGACCTCAGCCGCGCCGCGTTCAGCGCAAGTTTCGAGGCCTCCCGTTAGGAGATGGGCGATGATCTCCCAGGTCATTGAGGTGCCGTCGCCGCTCGGGCTTCGCCCGAGCGGGCTGGAAGACGGTCCGGACGCGCTGCGAAGGGCAGGCCTCCACGAGCGCCTCGGCTCCCCGGATGCGGTACGTATCGACGTGCCGCCATACGACAACGTGCGCGACCCGGAAACCGGGATCCTGAATCCGCAGGGGATCACGGCGGTCGCGCGCGACGTTGCCCGTGCCGTGGATGCCACGCTTGAGGCCGGCCGGTTCCCCGTCCTGCTGGGCGGCGATTGCAGCATCGTGCTCGGCCCGCTCCTCGCCCTTCGCCGCCTGGGCCGATATGGCCTTGCGTTCCTGGACGGTCACGCCGACTTCCAGCATCCCAGCGACGAGCCGAACGGCGAGGTCGCATCGCTGGACCTGGCGGTGGCAACCGGACGCGGCCCTGAGCTGCTCACCAACCTCGACGGGCTGCGGCCGCTCGTCCGGGACGAGGATGTCGCGCTGGTCGGCTACCGGGTCCTGGACGATAACGATCATTTCCTCGGCGAGCATATCCGGAGCACAGCCATCACTGTCGTAGACCTATCCGAACTCCGGGAGACAGGCACCGGCCGCTCGCTTGAGAAGGTGCTGGCTACGGTCACCAGCCCCGGCCTTCAAGGATTCTGGGTGCATCTCGACGTCGATGTTCTCGACGACGCCCTGATGCCAGCCGTGGACTACCGCCATCCCGGCGGCATTACCTGGCAAGAGGCCGCACAGATCCTCGGCGGCCTGCTCGCCAGTGATAGCGCACGCGGCCTGGAGGTCACAATCTTCAACCCGCGGCTCGACCCCGACGGCGGGATCGCCCAGCGCCTGTCTGACCTCATCACCGATAGCATCCTGCGGCGGACCGCTGCTGATGGACGTTCGCACCGGCTCCGGCATCCATAGCCGCGCATCCCCAGGCCCGGTCCGCGAGGACTGGCCCGGACAGGCACTACGCGTACGACGTGATCGTTATGCGCCATCGGCCACAGCCCACACTGCCCGCCTGGAGCCAGCCCCGGGCCGGTCGGCATGGCCGTCCCCGCCGCACCGAACACGGTAATCTGCGTGCCGCAATCCACGCGGCCGACGAACCGGACTGCCGCAGCTAGTCGGCAATATGCGCGCCCACGCAATCTGGACCGCGGCGGTCACCGGCCTGACCCTGAGCCGAGTCGGCTCTGGGAGGATGGGTGGCATGCGATTTGCCTTCAAGACTGCCCCGCAGAACACGACCTGGCGCGACATGCTCGCGGTGTGGAAGGAAGCCGACGGCATCGAGCTTTTTGAGTCGGGCTGGACCTTCGATCATTTCTATCCGATCTTTTCCGGCTCCGAAGGCCCCTGCCTGGAGGGATGGATGACGCTCGCCGCGCTTGCGCAGGCGACGCGTCGGCTCCGGCTCGGCACGTTGGTCACCGGCGTTCACTACCGGCATCCCGCGGTCCTGGCCAACATGGCCGCCACTCTCGACATCGTGTCCGGTGGCAGGCTCGAGCTCGGCATCGGCGCCGGGTGGAACGAGGAGGAGTCCGGCGCCTACGGCATCGAGCTGGGCGCCCTGGCGGAGCGCAGCGATCGGTTCGAGGAAGCGTGCCAGGTCATCGTCAGCCTGCTGACGCGAGAGACAACAGATTTCGCGGGCAAGTACTACCAGCTCACCAGCGCGCGCTGCGAGCCGAAACCGGTGCAGCAGCCGCACCCCCCGCTGGTTATCGGCGGCAGCGGTGAGCGGCGCACGCTGCGCACCGCCGCGCGATTCGCCCAGCACTGGAACTTCGTCGGCGGCCCTCCCGAGGAGTTCGCACGCAAGCGCGACGTGCTTTACGCGCACTGCCAGGACATCGGGCGCGACCCGAAGGAGATCACGTTGTCCAGCCACGTCCGGCTCGGACCCGGAGGCGAGCTGGAGCCGGCCGCGGACACCGCGGCCGCGCTCGGTGAACTGGGCCTCGACCTGGCGATCGTCATCCTCCCGCCACCACACGACCCCGCCGTGCTGGCACCCCTCGCCGAGAGCCTGGCCCAGCTACGCTGACGCGCAAAAGCCTCCCCGCATAGCCGCCAACCCGTTCCGGCGCCACTGCAGCCTGGCCGTCGCACAAGCAGCACAATGGGAGCCCCATAACCCAGGCGGCGAGTCGGCGTGCCGTGCCGATCTGGGCCTTCTGCGCGCCTGGGCAGCTTGCGACGCCCCGCTATGCCGAAAGTTGTGTTATCTAGGTCCGATGGTTATGCGGGGGAGCGAATGCGCATGCATAAATTCGCGATCATTGTCGGGGACTCGGGGCCAGGAACCGGCGCGACGTCTAGCTGTGGCTTCCGGGCGGCAGCCGTGCAGTCCAGGCTGAACGCAGGGCCTGTTCAATTCTTGTGCGGGACGATCACGACGGGGCACGCCGAGTGCTGGACGACCTCGCTGCTCACCGAGCCGATCAGCAGCCGGCCGAGAACGCTGGCGCTGCGCGCGCCGACGACCACCAGGTCGGCATCTTGCGAAGCATCGACCAGATCCCTGGCCACAAAGCCGTTCACAGCGTGGACAGTCACCGAGGCTGGCCGGGAATCGCCCAGCTGGCTGGCTGCCTTTTGCGTCATCTCCTCAGCGGCCTGGCGCAGCTTTTCTAGCAGGGGCCGGTCCGCCGGACCAATCACCGGGATGCCGCCCCAGTAGCTCTTCGGGACCTCGTGCACTGTTATGACGGTGAGCGGGGCATGCACAGCGGCTGCCTGTCTCATCGCCCAGTCAAGTGCACGTTCCGAGTTAGGTGAGCCATCTATACCCACAACGATTCCAGGCATTGCGTGTTCCTTCCCCTCGGGCCGCTGCTCAGGCTGCGGCCATGAGTTCTCTGTATCCATGATCGGGGCAGCAGGGCTGGTCGCAGTAGCCCGTCAGCTGCCAAGGTGCAGGGCCCCTGACGGCAGTGAACCACGGATCTGGCGCCTGGGACTGCCCGGCCGGCGTCCCGGTCATCGCGACGGCCGCAGTTTCGTTGCCGGACGGTCAGGATCCTTCCGCCAGGCCTGCGAGCCGGTCCAGTGAGGCTCGCAGGCGGTCGGCCGTGGTCGCCAGGGCGCGCGGAAAGCGCCTCTCATCGCTCAGCCGGGTCCAGTCATATGTGCAGGTGACCCGGGTGCGTGACACGCCCGCCGGCTCGAGCTCCCAGCGCCACAGGTGCCCGGGGCGCTCCTGCCCGACCTCCGCGGGCATCCAGGCAATCCGGCGGCCCTCGTCGAACTCGACCACATGGTTCTCCCGGATGGCGCCGCGGGTCAGCGTCATCGTGAACACATCACCCACGCGGCAGACGCGCTGCCCGGCCGGCGCCCGGCCGAGGTTATCGTTGCCATCCCAGCGCGGCTGCGCAGCCGGGTCCGCGATCAGCTCAAAGATCCGCCCCGGCTCGGCCGCGATCTCGCGGCTGGCGCTGACCACGCGCGGCGTGTCCCGCCCCGGTGTCATGGGCCCATCCAAGCACCAGCCGCCGGGCACCGGCTGGCAGGGCCGTCTCCGCCATCGCGTCGCCCTCCGTCCTCACATTCTGGCCATTCGATCAGGCGCAGCGCCTGGTCCTTGCTCACCACCGGCGCGTCTGCGACAGTGAGCTCGGCAGGTCTCTCGCGGATGTCCCCTAGAGGGCCGAACGGCCCGGCCAAACGGGACCTCGGGCCGCAGCGCCCGCTGATGCCGCAAGACAAGGCTGAAGAGGCTGAAGAAACTAAGCAGCCCGCGAACGGCGGAGGTGAATATATATGACAACCGGGAGGGGACCGGCGAACAGCCGGGACGCGCTAAGGGCCTTGCCCAACCGGGAGTCTCCGGCGCCCGAGCCCGCTGCCTACGAGCACCCCCTGCGGACGCTCAGCCCAGCCGAGTGCTTCGACCTGCTGGAGCCGGGCGGCATCGGCCGCGTCGGGTTCGCGTCCGCAGACAGGATCATGATGCTGCCGGTCAACTTCGCCGCAACGGGAAGGACCATAATCTTCCGCACCGCACCGGACACGCTGCTGGCTCTGTACGCCGATGCCTCGGTCAGCTTCGAAGTCGACCGCCTCGACGAAGCGCTCCATGAAGGCTGGAGTGTGCTAGTGCATGGTCACGCGCACAAGGTCGTTGATGAGCGTGAAGTGAAGTACCTTGAGGACGCGACGCACCTCGAGCCGTGGGCAGGCGGCGCCCGCGACGTGTACGTGCGCATCGCGCCGACCTGGATCAGCGGGCGGCGAATTCAGCCAAGCTGGGCCAGCCCCCCGATGCCAGGCACGGAGCTCTAGAACCCTTGCCTTGAACTAGCTGCGCCCTACTAGCGAGTAGCCCAGTCTTCACCCGGACCGGACCGTGGGCTGCCATCACGGCACCCCAATCAGTCACGCCGAAGTGGCTGATCTGCGCGCGGACCGTTTCCGGCCGGGTTGACGGCAAGAGCACCGCCGTATCCTGCCTCGTTTCGGTGGAACAGCTGCAGGCTCGGGCCCTCGACCTGACGTCACGCGTCATCGTCCATGAGGACTCCCAGTTGAGCCCAGCGGCCGCCGCACCCGCAAAAAGGGAAGCCAGCCCTGGCGGCGGCTGGCCTGGCCCGGTGACGAGAGATCGTGGCGCGGCTGTCCGAGGTCCGCGGCATCGGGACGTGGCCCGCTGAGGTCTTTCCCACGTCAGAAAGGATCCCGCGGAGCGTTCCCTTGGCCACGTCGCGGCCTTGATGTACCGGCTCCGTGGCCCCGCGGCCATCGGGATGACGCATGATGTGGTGGCCGCCAGCAATACGGGCCACCTTGAACCAGGAAACGGAGGTACCGGCCGTGGAGACGTCAGTATTCCTGGCCAATGCCGAGGAGCGAGTAGTAGAGGAAGCTGCTGCCGTGCTTGAGCGACGCCATCAGGCACACCACCATGTAGTCCGCCCGGAAGATCACCGTCGCAGCGTGCGGGATCTGTTCGAGATGGTCGTCCAGTGCGTGCACGCGGGCCGCGCCGAGCCGATCATCGCGTCGTCCCGGCAGATCGCGACGAACCGCTTCGAGGCGGGCTTCGACATCGCCGAGATCCAGGGAACATTCAACGTCCTGGAGGAGGTGCTCTGGCGCCACGTAGCCAGCAGCCTCGCCGGCGACCAGCGGACCGAGGCTCTGAGGCTGGTGAACACCATCCTCGGGGCGGGGAGAGATGCGCTGGCCCAAACCTATGTGGCCCTGGCCGGCCGGGGAGCCGGTCCGCTGGACCAGCCCGCGCAGCCGCGGGCCGATAGCGAGGCAGGCGGCCCGGCTGTGGCTGCTGGCCTGGCGGGTGGCGCCGTCCGGACCGATAAACGCGGGCAAGTTGGCGTCATAGCCCTTGACAACCAGCGCAGGCGCAACGTCCTCAGCGCCCAGACCGCCAGCGGCATCGTCGCCGCGCTCGATAGCCTTCGAGCCGAGGGCGTGCGTGCCGTTGTGCTGCGCGCGGCGGCGGGGCTGGGCGTCTGGTCCGCGGGCCATGACATTGACGAACTTCCCCATGGCCGGCGCGACCCGCTGGGCTACAACGACCCTCTCGAACAGCTGCTCCGCGCGATCCGCACCTTCCCGTTTCCGGTCATCGCCATGGTGCACGGCTCGGTGTGGGGCGGAGCGTTCGATCTGGTGCTCAGCTGCGACCTGGTCGTCGCCGACGAGACGGCGACGTTCGCCATCACAGCCGCAAACCTGGGACTGCCGTACAACATCACCGGGCTGCTCCATTTCCTCGGACGGCTGCCCGTCAACCTCATCAAGGAGATGTTCTTCACGGCCGCGCCCATCGACGCCCAGAAGGCCAGGGACTGGCTGGTGGTCAACCACCTGGTGGGGTCCGCCGAACTCGAAGAGTTCACGCTCGGTCTGGCCGCCACCATGGCGTCGAAGTCGCCTATGGCCATCGCGGTCATCAAGGAACAGCTCCGTGTCCTTATGGACTACCAGCCCATCGCGGCGCTGGTGTACGAACGCATCCAGGGGCTGCGACGGGAGGCATACGACAGCAGTGACTATCTCGAGGGCCTCAAGGCCTTTTCCGAGAAACGCCCGCCGATTTTCCGGGGCGCCTGACGCTGCCAAGCCCGGAGCGGTTCCAAACCGCCAGGGACAACGCAGAAACTGCCCGGCCCACGAACGGAGGCCCTGCCCAGCTGCGTGATCTTCGGCATAACCGCCTCCCTGTCAAGATGTCCGCACACCCGGTAGGACGTGAACGCCTGCCGAAACTCATCGGCCGCCTTCGGGGGCACCAGCGGGATCGCCCTGCCCGCAGATGCCCGCGGTCAACCGGGCGGCACGCCTTGCCGCAGGCAGGATGCTAGTCGCACTGATGGGGGCGCACCACCGTTGCTAGCGCTGGTCGCCGGGGTCAGGCTGCATCTCGGCCATGCGTGCCCAGCCGTCACCGGGTATCTCCGCATGAACGATCTCCGGAACGTCCGTGAGCAGCGCGGGCATCCGCGCGATGGCGGCCTTGAAGTGGTCCGAGCTGACATGAGCTTGGCCCGCCGCGCCGTCCTGGAACGCCTCGACCAGCAGGTAGAGGTTGGGATCGTCGGCGCTGCGGTACCAGTCGAAGCAGATGTTGCCGGGCTCGGCGCGGGTAGCGGCGGTGAACTCGGCCATGATTGCGGGCCAGCTGTCGGCGTGCTCAGGACACACGGGATGCTTCACGGCGATAAAGATCATCTTGTGCCTTCGTTCCGGATGGAGAAGCTCATCGTGGGCAAGAGCATGCCGTACGCAGCCCGCTGCGGCTATACCTGCACGTCGCAGAAGCGGGACCGATTCCTGGCCCTCCTCGAGGCCCGGCGGCGTCTCGCAAACGCCCCGAACGTCAACTCCGGGCGCAGCGCGGGACTTCGGTGCGAGGCGGTGCGGCTTGGCGGAGGCCGCGCGACCAGGCATCGCCTGCATTCCGCCGGAACGAGCGACCTGGCCGGAGCTGGCCTCCTGACGGCCGAGCTGGACGGCGGCGGGCTAAAGCCAGCCCCTAGGCCACCGGCGACCTGGGCTGTTGGCGGCGGTGCCGGCGTGCGCTGCGCCTGGCAGCCAGGCGCAGCATGAACGGCGGCGGCTCGAGCCCGAGCTGGGTGAGCATGCCGCCGACATCCTCCTGGTGCCAAACCTCCGCGAAGACGCCATCGGCAGCGCGGAAAATCTCCTGGCCGGTCATGGTCACCGGCCGGCCGGTGGGCGGGATCCCGAACAGGTCCATCGTCCCGGTGTTCGTGCCGGTCATCGTCCAGCGGCCGGTGACATACTCACCGTCTGAGACAACCACGTCCGGCACGAAGACGAGGTCGGGGAACGCGTTGCGGACCAGCTGCGCCGCCCAGATCTGCCCGGCCCGCCCGGCAGGCTGGCCCGGGTAGGCGTTGTGGTCCTGGACGTCTTCGGCGAAGACGTCGTCAGCCACCTCGTATTTGCCGCTACCCCAGACCTCGCCCAGCCACGCCGGTAGAGGTCCTTGAGCTCTTCCGCGTTCATGTTCCGAAGATACTCCCTTAGAGAGTATTGTCAAGGCGTGACTGCTGAGCTCACGACCACTTCCTACGCCCTGCTGGGCCTGCTCGCCCTGCGATCGTGGAGCACCTACGAACTTGCCAAGCAGATGGAGCGCAGCCTCAGCCACCTGTGGCCCCGGGCTGAGTCCAAGCTGTACGAGGAACCGAAGAAGCTTGTTGCCGCCGGGCTGGCTGCCTCCAGGAGCGAGCCGACCGGGCGGCGGCGCCGGACCGTCTACGCGATCACGCCCAGGGGCCGCGACGCCCTGGCTGCCTGGCTGTCCGAGCCCGGCACCGGCCCGGTCCTGGAGTTCGAGGCGATGCTGAAGGTATCGTTCGCCGACCAGGGCGCCGTGGACGGACTGCTGGCCAACATCGACGCCATCATCGCCGACGCCGAGGCCAAGACCGTGTTCGGCCAGGCGCTCGCCGGGCAGTACCTCGGCGGCGGGGGACCCTTCCCCGAGCGGCTGGCCGTGAGCGGGCTCACCTGGAGATTCCTATGGGAATCCAACATGACGGTGCTGCGCTGGGCACGCTGGGCCCGGCAGGAGGTCGAGAGCTGGCAGAAAGACCGCTCCCGCCTCGACCCGCTCGAAAGCTTCCGCCGCACCGTGGCAGACGCGAGCCCGCTCGCCCCATGACCGGGCACGGTCGCCGCCCGCGGCCGAATGTCGGACGCCCCGCATTCCAGGGGCGACGGCTGCGGCCGGGAACGGATCGGGCCCAGCGCTGCGGGCGGATCCGCCCGCAGCGCTACGAACCGGCCCGGCGACCAGCGGAACCAGGTGATACTCCTGATCCCCGGCGCGCTATGCGACCTGCCGCTCACAACTATTGTAGTTTGATTGACTACTATTGTAGTCTGGCCGCATGGGCAACCGACGTGATGACCTGCTCGATGCCGCGATCATTGTGCTCGGCGAGCGGGGGATCCACGCGCTCACCCATCGCGCCGTCGACGCCGCCGCGGGCCTGCCAGCCGGCTCCGCCTCCAACCACTTCCGCACTCGTGATGCCCTGCTCAACGCCGTCGTGGAGCGGTTCGCTGCCCGCGAGCGCGCCAACTGGGAGGACGTCGCGGCAAGGGTGTGCCCCGCCACGCCGCAGGAACTGGCCCAGGCGCTGACCGTGTTCGCGCAGGACAGCACCGGCTCGCAACGGACGTTGACCCTGGCGCGGTACGCGATCCTCGTCGAGGCCAGCAGCCACCCGTCGTTGCGGGCACAGCTGACCGTCACTGGCGCCCGGGTCAACGCCTGGTTCATGAACTGGCTCCGCATCGCCGGCTCCACCGATCCGGAACGTGACGCCCCGATCGTCATGAACCACTGGACTGGCCTCGTCCTGCACCAGCTAGCCAGCCCGGACCCAGCGTTCGACCCGTCCGCGCAGATCGCGGCGCTCGTCACGGCCGTGGTCCGCTCGGCCCCCGCGGAGGTACCGGCATGACCGGCAAACAGCTAGCCAGTCACGACGTGATGGACCGCGACCAGGTCTGGCAGGTGATCGACGCACAGCGGCTGAGCCTCGCCGGCCTGCTCGAACAGCTGTCAGCCGACGAGTGGCGGCAGCCGTCGCTGTGCACGGGCTGGACCGTCCGGGACGTCGCCGCGCACCTGACCCTGCAGCAGATCGGCCTGGGCGGCGCGATCGGGATGGTGGCCAGGTGGCGCGGCAGTCTCGACCAGATGATCCACGACGCCGCCTGCCGGCGCGCCGCGCGGCCGACCGAACAGATCATCGCCCAGATCCGGGGCACGGCCGGTTCCCGGCGCCACAACATCGGGGTCACCTACCTCGAGACGCTCACTGACATCCTCGTGCACGGACAGGACATCGCCATCCCCCTCGGCCGCCGCCACGACATGCCGCCACAGGCCGGGGCCGTCGCCGCCAGCCGCGTACTGTCCATGCGCTGGCCCCCGCCCCTTCCCGCAGCCCGGAAGGTGGCAGGATTCCGGCTGGCCGCCACGGACATCTCCTGGTCCGCCGGGGAAGGCCCGGAAGTCAAGGCCCCGATGGGCGCGATCCTCCTGGTGTGCGCGGGCCGCCTCGCTGCCTTGCACCAGTTGTCCGGCGAAGGCGCCCGTGACCTCGCCGCCCGCCTCTCGGCGCGGCCGCCCTCATAGCCGGAAAACGCGGCACATTCACCCGGGAGCCCGGCAGCAAGAGCCATTCCGAGGTGAGGGTTCTCGTCATTTGCCGGGGCCACGGCTGGCCCGGCCCCTGGATCTCAGCCCGAACCGCGGAGGCGCCCGGAGACCACCACGACGTCGTCCAGGCACGGCGACATTCGGCCGCCGCGATGCTGACCATCCCGAGGCCAGGCCAACGGGAACTACCGGCCGTGGAAGCGTGGTTCGCGCTTGTCCACGAAGGCCTGGGTGGCCGCGCGATGGTCCTCGGTGAGCGCGGTGTGCAGATGGTGCGTTACTTCGAGGTCCATGCAGTCACCCAGCTCGCCGGTCACGGCCCGGTTCAGGTTCTCCTTCATGTAGCGGTAAGCGATCGACGGCCCTTCGGCCAGCCGGCGAGCCCGCGCCATGACCTCCCGCTGGAAGTCGGCCGTCGGGAAGATGGCGTTGACGATCCCGAGCCGTTCGGCGTCCCCGGCGCTGAGCCGCTCAGAGAAGTAGTAGAGCTCTTTAGCCTTGCCGCTGCCTACCAGCCGACTGAGAAACCAGGTCCCGCCATAGTCTCCGGCGAACGCAATCCGAGCGAAAGCAGTGGTCAGCACCGCTCCCGGCACCGCGTACCGCAGATCGCAGGCCAGGGCCAGCGACAGGCCGGCCCGGCCGCCGGCCCCCCGATGGCAGCGATCGTCGGCTTGGGCATGCTCCACAGGCGACCGCTCGTGGCTCGCTGGCTGAGTCGCTGGCGGTGGATGAGGGCGTCGAGCGACCGGCCGGCACCGTCGCCGCTGCTATCCGCAGCCGGGACGGCCATACCCTTGACGTCGCCGCCCGCGCAGAAGGCGCCACCTGCTCCGGTGAGCACGACCGAACCAACCGCTTCGTCGGTCTCCACCTGGGCTAGGACTGCTGCCAGGGCCGACAGCATAGGCACCGAGAGGGCGTTTCGCCGATCGGGGCGGTTCATCGTGATCACCGCGACGCCGTCGTCGACTTCAGCACGCAGATCCTCGGTCCCGGTATCGAGTGCGGTCATGTCATCCTTCCTCGCCGGCGAAGCGGACCCCGCCGATCTCTAGCGGCCCGCCGGGCAGCCCGGCGATGATCACTGCGGCGATTCCCTCGCCGTGACCGGCCCGGGCCGGTACGAACCGCAGCCGCTGGCCCGAGTTCGTGAGCTCCAGCGCAGCGCTACGCCCCCCGCTGCTGGCAGGAATCCCGAGCACCGCCGCCCATCGCTGTGCCGCGGCGGACGGGTCGTTGACCTCGATCGTCAATCCGGTCACGCCGCCGGGAGCATGCCCGGGCGCCTGCCCGGTCCACGACGGGCCCGCCCACCTCCACGACTCCGCCGGCTCCGCCCAGTCCAGGGAAACGATGGCACCGGGCACGTCCCCGGGATGCAGGTGGATGCTGGCCATGTCGGGCAGATCGGCCGTCCAGACCACCCGCACCGCCAGGCCGGCGATCCGGCGGCGAGCCGCTGCCAGGTCCGGAACCTGGAATATCGCCATGTACCCGCCGTCACCGCCGCGCCGCTCGAGATACCGGCCTGCGCTCGTACCCGGCTGGGTGGGCGCCACCACCTCCACGAAGGTGTCGCCAACCGCGAACACCGCGTTGGTCAGGCCGAACTCTCCCACCCCCGGATCGCGGAACGGCTGTTTCCAGCCAAAGGCCCGCCTCAGCGCGTCGGCCACCCGGCCGCAGTCGTGTGCCACCAGGGCCACCTGGCGCAAGCGGGGTCCGGTCAGCACATATCTAACAGTAGGAGGTCCGTCTGGGTTGGAACCGGTCTTGAAACTGCAAGCCGCCTAAGTCCCTGTTGGTTCGTCGGTGCTGTCGCGTTCCGTGATCTACCACCGCTACCAGGGCGGGCAGGCCATCGGGGCGGCCGGCGGCGTTGCGGAGCGGCATAGTCGTCCGGGTGAGCGTGCCAGGTCAGGGGCGGCCGTGGCGCGGCTCGGCGATTCCCGTGTCTCGCCGCACGTGGATGGCAGCAGGGGAGTGGCTGTGGCGTATCCAGATGGCCACGTCGAGGATCCGCAGCAGGCTGGCGGCGGCCGCTGATGGCGGGCGCAGGGCCTCGACGTCAGCGCGCGCGGCCGGGTCCTGCAGGAGGCAGCGCAATGCTTCCCAGGTCCATCCGGGTACCCCGACCGCCTGGATCACCACCTTGTCGCTGACCGGGCACAGCCGCGGGCGCTTGCGGGCGAGAAGCTTCGACGCGGTGGCGGTGCCGATCCCCGGCATCCGGAGCAGCAGGTCCCACAACGGGTCGACTGCTGCGAGGTCCTCGTCGGAAGCTTCCCACAGGTCGACGTCACTGCGGATCGCCGCGAACAGGCGAGAGAGTTTCCCGGCCCTGGCACCGAGCAGCTGCCGTACCACGTCCGGCCGCCAGGCGATATCCAGCAGGGATACGGCCAGCAGATCATCGCCGGTTACCTTGTCGTGGGGGTTACTGCCCATGCCGGTGAAGGTCAGCCCGGGGAACATCTCATCCGGGTCGAAGTAGGCGGCCACGGCCCGCGGCAGCCCTGGGTCCGCCAGGCCATCGCGGAGCCGCTGGACAGCACCCGGCACAGCGTCGTTGTCCGGTATGGAAGCCACGGTCCAGTATGGCGTGATAAGGCGGCATTCGCCAGATGATCACTAAGCCACGCCGCGTGCGGAGCTTGACGATATGCCGCCGATGGTGCAGTGCTAGTGCTCGGGCGACTCCACCGTCGCCGGAGTGGGGGCCACGGGCCATCAGGACGCGCCGAACCGTCACGGGGTCCGGAAGTGGTAGCCCTCGTGTAGGAGCCGAGGCACGACGATGCGCAGTGCCGCTACCGTTTGGGAACGGTTGCCGCCGCCGTCGTGCTCCAGGATGATCGATCCGGGCTGGGTGTTATCCATGATGGTGCGGATGATGCTGCGGGTTCCGGGCTGCGCCCAGTCGCGCGGGTCGACCGACCAGTCCAGCGGCACCATCCTCATGTGCTCACATTGGCTGATCACGGCCGCCGACCACGACCCGTAGGGAGCGCGGAACAGGCCCGGTCGCACGCCGGTCGCAGCGTGGATCGCGTGACTGGCGCGGGCGAGCTCGCCGTGCACGAGATGGGCCGGCATGCGCGCGAGGTCGGCGTGCGTCCAGGTGTGATTGGCGATCCGGTGGCCGGCCTCCGCGACCATCCGGGCCAGCTGGGGGTAGGCGGCCACATGGAGGCCGATCATGGAGAACGTCGCGGTCACCTGGTACTGGTGCAGTAGCCGCAGCACCTGCGGCGTGTACACCGGATCGGGGCCGTCATCGATGGTCAGCGCGATCGCTTTGGAAGCATCGTTGATGTAATACAGCGGCCGGTCCAATGGGTAGACCGGGCCGCGGGCCGCAGCAGCAGGCACGGCGCGGGGAGCTGGCGCGGCGCGGGGAGCTGGCCCGCCGCGGGGAGCTGGCCCGCGAGGGCGAGCGCGCACGTGGTCCTCGGGCCGGGCGAGCAAGCGAGGCGCCAGGGCGCTGGTCACCGTGATACCGGCGGTTGCCAACAGTAGCCGCCGCCGGCGAGCCGCGAAGATAGCAGTAGAAGCGTCACCGGAAGAGGTGAGATCAGCCATCGGCCCCCCCGGGGGCGTGCTCGGTGCCTCATAGCGGCATATCCGGACTCGGCGATGCCATGAAGGCCATCTCTATCATCATGCGGGAATTGCCCGGAGAGTAGAGGTACCCCCGCTGGCGTGTCGCCCGCGCATGCGGCTCAGCAATATATGAGCAACTGAAGCAGCCTGCGCTCACGAGCCTGGCCGCGAGGCTTGAGCGAGACGGGCTGGTCTCACGCCGCCGTGACCCGCGCGACGCCCGCGCCGGCCTGCCGTCGCCGATCCGCTCGCCCACCGGAGCCGGAAGACCCCGAGGGCATCCCGGTCACCGAGCGTCGTGTTGGGTGGGTAATGTGGCGACATGCCGCTTCGCTTCCTCCTGGATGCGCAGAACGAGGCACGGCCGCCCCTTCCGGCTGGTCCATGAACGGAACCTGAGGCCGCGTGGCGCTCGTGGTCGCTGGCCGGGCCCGCTGGCCCACGTCCGGCGACGCGACCGCGATGTGCTCAAGTCGATTGCCGACCGGGGACGGGAACGACCTCGACCGCGCCGGCAAGCGAGGAGGATGCCGTGAGCGAACTCGACCGACTGGAAGCGGCCGTCAGTGAATGCCGCGAGATGATCCGCGAGGCCCACGCCGCCACGAAGGATCTGCGGGCGGCGGTACGCGAGGCGAAGAAGGAGTTGCGAGCCCTGGCGCAGGACGAGGTTGCCGGTCACATCCAGCTTGAGGTGTCTCGGCAGCTGGCGGATCTGGGCGAACGGACTCGTGAGGCGGTAAGTACGGCAACGCAGAAGGTGATCGCCGAGTTCGACCGGTTCGGTGAATCGTTGCTGGGCAAGGAGACCTACTGGCAAACGGCGAGCGGTCGACGTGCGGCCGCGCGTCCCGACGTCGATGTGGTGACGCTCGACGTCCAGCCCGACGAGGACGAGGGCTGATGCGCGGCGGCTGTACACCCGGCTCCGGGACTCGCCGCCGCGGCGGCACCCGCAGCGCCTGAGCCCGCCGGGCAGCGCCCGCCGGGGCAGCGCCCGCCGGGGCAGCGCCCGCCGGGGCAGCGCCCGCCGGGGCAGCGCCCGCCGGGGCAGCGCCCGCCGGGGCAGCGCCCGCCGGGGCAGCGCCCGGGGCAGCGCTGCCTCCCGATGGCCTGACGCAGCGCGAGGTCAGCGCTCGACCGGGGTGGCCCAGGCTCACCCGGCCGTGCCCTGACCGGTCCGCAGGGTCAGCCAGTCAACCTCCGCGCTGGCCAAATACAAACCCCGCGTGTCGAGGCAGCGGCGGCTGCGGCGCACGTGACCAGGCGAAACAGCGTCCGCAGGCGGCCCTCATCCCGCAGTCGCGGTCAGGCCGGCGCAGGATCGCTGGTGGTGGGCATGGCTTCATATATCCGTCACCCGACCGATGTCTCTCTCTGCAACTTGCAGAAGTATTTCTAGTGCAACTACCGGCAAGATCCAGTGGCAACAGGTTGATCGGATCTCCCCCCGGACCCGCCGCGCAGGATGACTTGCGCTCTCTCCCGGACCGGCTCAACCCGGCTCGGCAAGGAAACAGATGGACACGATGGCGCCGCTCCGCCCGACCCTTCAACGCCCGCGCCGCATCTCGCTGACGGCTGGACCGGCCGCGGCGGCCGAAGCCCGCAGCCAGGTCCGGGCGGCCGTATGCGCGTGGGATGTTCCCGTTGACACCTCTGTAGCGGTGCTGCTCACCAGCGAACTGGTGACCAATGCCATCGCGAACGAGGCGGGCAAGACCATCATGCTTGTCATCACCTGCGCCTGTGGCCAGTTACGCGTTGATGTCCATGACACGTCGTGGTTCGCGCCGGTGCTGGTGGATGCGCCACCCGACGCGGAGGCCGGACGGGGCCTGATGCTGGTCGCCGACCTGTCGACTGACTGGGGTTTTTACCGGACCGTGGCGGGCAAAGCCGTGTACTTCACGCTCGCGTTCGATGCCGCCCTTAACAACGGCGACAACCAGAGCACGCAAGGCGATCGCAGTTATGTCCGGTGACTCATGGGTCGCTGGAACTACCGGGCATGCCCTGCGAGCTAAGAACACCGGCCGCCGCGGAGCGGCTGGGACAACCCCATTCCTGAGAAACGCTCATCTCGGCGTCGTTGTCCGCAAGGCTGCCTCGCGGGCGATGTCTGTACGCGAATGGACGTCGAGTTTCTTCAGGATGTGGGATACGTGGGTCGCGACGGTCCGCCGGGACAGGAAGAGCCTGGCGGCGATCTCTGGGTTGGTCAATCCCCCCTCCACCAGCGCGGCGATCTTTGTCTCGGCCGGCGTGAGGCTGTCCCAGCCGCTCCGCGCCTGCCGGTGTTTAGCGTGCGGGCCGCGGCGAATGCCATGAGCGCGGAACCTGGTCCGTAGCCGGGCGACGTCCGTGGCGGCGCCAAGGGACGTATAGATCTCCACGGCACGGGTGAATGCAGCCCGTGCCTGGTCGCGGTCGCCAGCGCAGACGAAGTCCCCGGCGGCGGCCTCCAGTGCCTTCGCGCTGAGCAATGGCCGGCTGGCGTCGCCATAACGCTCCGCGGCCGCCAGCAGCCGGGTCGCATCATGGTCCAGCAGGCCGTGACAATAGAGCCCGTTCGCCTGCCGGTGCGGGATCTCCGATTCAGCGGCGAGGGCCGCTGCGTGGCCCGCGATGGCCGTCGCGGTGCCGAGGTCGCCAGTCTTCGTGGCGAGGCGGCCGGCGTCGGCAAACAGGTCCTCGATCTGGTCGAGTTCTTCGGTATCGTCGGCGAACCCGGCGGTCAGCACGGCCAGCGCCTCCGGTAGCGCGTCGGCATACTCGCAGTCCAGGCTGCGGGCGAGCGCGAGCGGGCCGACCACCCGGCTGCCGATCCGCTCGGCATACGGGACGGCGGCAGCAAGGTGACCGCGCGCCGCGGTAATCTCGCCGCGATGGAAGCAGATCACGGCGGCGATGCCGAGATCGCTGCAGGCCGCGCCGGGCTCCTTCAGGCCGTCGTGCAGGACCTCCACCTCAGCCATCGCATCGTCCCACCGTCCGGTGTCGAAGAGCAGCCTGCCCAGGGCGCTGTGCGCCTGAGCCAGCCGGACCACCGTGCCGACCTGATCTGCGAGGTGCCGGGCCTGCCTGGCGGCGGCGAACGCCTCCTCGTACCGGTCGAGACCGCCCAGCGTCATGGCCTTGTTGATCTGCAGCAGCAGCCGCAGGTCGGTCAGGGCTGGATCGGCCTGGGTCACGCTCAGCGCCCGGTCGAACAGCGGCAGCGCGTCCGTTGTCTGCCCCTGGACCGCGGTCACGATGGTCAGCACGTGCAATGCCCAGCCGATCGCCCAGTTGTCACCCGCCTGCGATGCCGCCTCGAGCGCGGCGGCGGCGACGCGGCCGGCCGTCTCGGCCTCGCCGAGGTTGTCGTGCGTCCGTGCAGCGAGCACGAGCAGCCGGGCGCGGTGCCGGGCCGAGATCCCGGGGGCGGCCAGGGCCCGGTTCAGGGTGGCGAGGGATTCCGCGGACCGGCCGGTCTGCATGCGGCACTGCGCTAACGTCCAGTGCAGGTCAACAAGGAAATCAGGCTCGACGGCGTGCGCCAGGGCGCGGTTGGCCACCTGCTCGGCCCCGGCGGCATCACCCACCCGGTAGAGTGCGTCAGCCAGCCGTCCCACCAGGCAGTCATGCTGGGCCGAACCAGCCAGGGAGCTCGCGACCGCCTGGCCTAGGAGTTCTGCCGCCGCCCGGGGCGCCTGGCCGACCAGCAGTTCTGCGGAGCGGGCCAGCCAGGCCAGTATCCACTCGTCCATCGGCTCGGTCGTGCCGCCAGGTCCGCCAACCGCGCACAGCAGCTGCCGGGCAACCCGGTCCGGCGGCGCGCCCGCCTCAGCCAGGGCGCGGGCGGCATCGCGGTGCCAGGCGGCGCGCACTGGCACCGGCATCTCGTCGTACAGCGCCGCCCGGATGAGCGGATGCCGGAACCCGAGACCATTGCCGGACTCGGCCAGCACACCGGTGGCGCATGCTTCATCCACGGCCGGGATCAGGTCCGCCACGCCGCGACCCAGAACCGTGGCAAGATCCGGCACGGCAAAATCCACGCCGAGCAGAGCAGCCGCCCGCAGTACCTCGCGCACCGACCCTGAAACGAAGCCGAGGCGGTCCGCGATGGCCGCGGATAAAGAGCTTGGTGCGGGACCGCTCGTCAGCTCGGCGGCTCCCGAACCGGTAACGGTCACGCTGGAGCTGCGAGCCAGCGCGGCGACCAGCTCAGTGACGTAGAGCGGGTTGCCCGCCGCGCCATCAGCGAGCCGCAGCAGCTTCTCGTCAGGCTTGCCGCCGGCCAGGGCTGCCACCAGCTCGGCTACCGCCGTCTCCGTCAGCCCGGTGAGCTGCAGACGCCCGGCTTCGTCGACCACCCTGCGCAGCGCCAGCAAGTCATCCCGTTGCGGCACCGGACGCATCATCCCGACCAGCAGCAGCGGCACCTGCCGCACCGACCTGGCCAGCCGCCCCCACAGCGTGATGCTGGCCTGATCGGCCCACTGAAGATCGTCGATGACCAGGATGGTCGGCCGTACGGCGCACTGCTCGGCTACCAGCGCCAGCAGCTGCTCCGCCAGCGCCGCTGCCACGTCCGTGCCGCGATCGGCGGTGACCTCGCCGCGTAAGAGCCGGACGATCGTGTTTCGTCGAGGATTTGTGGAGGGCTCGCGTACCCGTAGCCCCTCGAGCAGCGGCAGCAGCGGTAACGCCTGCCCCAGCTCGTCACCGGCGCCCCAGAACACCTGGCAGTCGGCATCGGCCGCCTCGGCCAGGGCTGCCCGTACCAGCGCGGACTTGCCGATTCCCGGCTCACCCTCGATCAGCACCGAACTACCCCGCCCCCCGGCTGCCTCTGTCATGAGCCTGGCCAGCATCGCAGTCTCGCTGTCGCGGCCGACTAGCGTGCCGGCCAGGGTGGCGGTGGGCACGGAGCGAACTTTACTACCAGAACATTATGGACACAAGCAGCGTTTTCGGTGTAAGTCATCGCTGAATCTCGGCTTTTGGTAGCAATGGCGTTGCCAGTGCTGCCGCATCGTGCGCTGCAAGTTTCTCAGGACATGCAGTGCACGGGCACGCGAACATTACTCCGCACGAAGATGTGAACGTTGCGGCAATAGAGAATGGCAACTTTCATTTCTCCGCTAAGTACCAGAAATTGTTACCCAAGGCGCATGAAATGGCCAGGGCTGGGAAATAGTTCCGCAGGACAGTAGATACGCCGTGCGGGCGGGCAGAGCCGCGCAACGGGCTGCTGGCCTTGGGAATCGCCATGGAGGAGTTATGCGCATAGGGCAAGCTATCCTTATTCCCGCCATCCTAGTGCTCGGCGTGGCCGGATCGATCTTGCCCGGCTCGGCAATGTCCGCGGCGGCCGGGCGCGCACCCAGTGCCCACGCGCGGGTAACTGCCGTTTCGGCGAGCCCCAACGTCTATTATCGCGGTTGACCAGCGGGACCTACGACCAGCGGTGGGCGCCGATTCGGTGAGCGGCTCCGGTGCGGAACTGCTGGCCTGTCGCACGCCTTGGCGCCCCATGCATTGCCGGCGGCCGAGGGTGGCACGCAGCGGGTTCTAGCCCGGTTGCCCGCGCCTTCTTTCGCCCTCGTCAACCCGCCCAGCCCGCAGCCCCGGCGGCTGGGCCAGGTCACGGTGGTCACCGGATAGCTGCGCGGAGCGGGTGAGCGTCGCAGCACCGACCCGGCACCAGGCCGGATCACATCGCCGCAGGGGAACCTGACCGCGAAAATAACTCGCACCCGGGCACCACCGTGCTCGCGGATTCGGCCGCGTTGCGCCAGTCCGGCTCGATAGGTCCGGCGCCCGGCTGCCAGCACTCGACAAGATCGCCGTCATCATGGCGGCCAAGGGCGGCGGGGCCGCCGATGTTACCGTCGGCGGCTGCTTCAGCTGCCGGGCACAGTCACCGCACCCGCCAGTGCTGATCAGGGTTCGAGGCGGACCATCCGGGCAGCTGCTTCCCGCTGCCTGCCCGGCCTGTCGCCGCCGGTGGCGGACCGCGCCGCTAGCTCCGTCGTTTCCTCATCCCTCCGCCCGCCTTCGTCCGCGCTGGCGGGCGCCTGGTTTGGTTACGCTGGATCTCAGGTGAGTTGCAAGGAAAGTCTCATTATTGCTGCTATGTAAAATCCAGGTGACTGTCACGCTGGTCCCGCTTGCGCGGCACCGAGGATGGAGGGACGCCGGATGACCTTGACAGGAAGCCCCACGGTACGGCGCCGCCGACTTGCCGCGGAGCTGCGCGAGATCAGGGAAGGTAAGGGCAAGAGCGGAGATGCCGTCGCCGCAGCGCTGAAATGGTCGCCTTCCAAGATCAGCAGATACGAGCTGGCCAGGACCGGCTTGAAGCCGCCGGAAGTCGAGAGGCTGCTCGACTACTACGAGATCACCGGATCCCGCCGCGACCTCCTCCTCGCGCTCGCCGAGGATGCGGCCCGGAAGGGATGGTGGGAAGAATTCACAGATGGCCTTTCCGCCGACTATCAGCAGTTCATTGGCCTCGAGCATGAGGCAAGTTCGATCGCCATATGGCACGTTGAGGTTGTAACTGGTCTTTTACAGACAGAAGCTTATGCCAGGCACATAATTAGCAGCTACAGCCAGGTCGAGCCGATCGCGCCAGGCATGATCGAGCGGCTGGTCAAGGTCCGGATGCAACGCCAGCAGGTGCTGACTCGCGAACCAGCGCTTCAGCTCTCCGTCGTGCTCGATGAGTCGGTACTGAAGCGCCGGATCGGCGATGAGCTGGTGATGTATAGGCAGCTTCAGCGGCTCGTGTATGAGGCTGACCGGCCAAATGTAACGTTGCAGATCCTCCCCCTTGATACGCAGCACACGGTTTTCGGGGAGTCATTCGTTATATTCCGCTTTGGCCCAGATAATGATGCTATGTTGCGAGACGTGGTAAGCACTGAGCATTTGAAAAACGACTTCTCCGTGGAGGGCGAGAGAGAGACCTACCTGCATAGGCTCGCATTCCAGCACCTCGTTGGTGCGTCGCTCGACCCAGCGTCGTCTAGAGCGCTCATACTCGAGGCAGCTGAGTCACATTGGTCAGGGGTCACGTCCCGCGGCGCGATGTGAGGACGGCACTGCCGGCGACGGCGTTGTACGGCGGTCTCGCGGCCTTCCTCCCGGCGACGCCACGCCTGCCAGCAGAAACACCGAATACGCGATCCTTGGACGCAACCTGGTCAGGTACCCAGCAGGTGCTCTAAGTAGCTGATACAGTACTCCGCGTAGTCGCAAGTTCCTGGCCAAAATCACCCGACATACAGCGAGGTAAGTACGTGGAAAAAAGTTCGCTTGGGGGCCGCCCCGGAAGGCCCGGCTCAGATTCGTACTGGGTTAAGAGTTCCCTGAGTTTCTCCAACAGCAACTGCGTCGAGGTGGCGAGCCTGCCTGCTGGCGAGATCGGTGTTCGCGACAGCAAGGACACCGAAGGTCCGGTTCTCCGATTTACCTCGGGCGAATGGCACGCGTTCCTCGGAGGAGTGCGAAACGGAGAATTCGATAGTTTCGGTATGGTATGACCGCCGCGGGCAAAGCACTGTAGCGTCCTGCTCAGGTAGCCGTCGATCAGGGCTCGGACGAGGGTCGCTCAGGCGGATTATCCGTCCGGGTTTTTTGACGGCCTCGGTGACGGTGGCCGCTGCGCACTCGGTGGCCTTGTGACACCGGGTATTGAGGCCGTGCAGGGCGCCGGATAGAAACGGCTGGCCGTGAAGGCGCCCGCACGGTTCTTCCGCGTCTTCCAGATCACCGGCCAGCCACTGTCGGTGCGGTCGGCGCGAAGCAGACGAGGAAGTTGAAGGCTGAGCTGATACCCACTGCAGTCGCCCAGGCTGATCGTTCACAGAGCCGTTACGAGCCGGAAGCACGTCCGCAACGGGACAGCGGCACCGTGGAACTGTCGACATGACCAGACTGCGAGGCTGATATGTCCATGTGGCGAATCCGGATCACGCTGCCCGGCGACCCGGGCAGCCACGCATTGTTGAACGAGGCCCTGGCCGGCCAGCCGGTCAGCCAGGTCAGGCTGACACCCGGCGGCGCCGATACCGCCGAGCTGACCGGTGATGTCGTGCTTGAGCTCAGGCAAGACGATGGGCTCGGCGCGCTGCTGTCCGCGCTGCACACCATCAGCCCGCAGGTGTTCGTGGCTCGCGCAGATCCTGTCAGTGCCCCGCCGGCCCGGCCCGAAAAGACGAATCCGCGGCAGCACCTGCGCGTGCGGCGGCTCAGCCTGCTGCGCGCCGGAGCGGCACATCGCCTCAGTCATGCGCCGGGGCCCGCACGCCTGACCTCTTGGACAAGCCAGCTGTTGCCGTCCGGGTCGCCGAACGAGAGGAACGAGCCGTAGTCGCTGCGCTGCGGATCAGGACCTGGCACCTGGCTGCCGGACTCGAAATGGAAGATCTCGCCGACATCAGTGCCACGTCCGACTAGCTCGGCGCGCGCGGCGTCAATGTCGGAGACGACAAGATGCAGGCCCTGAACGGAGCCCGCCGCTGCGGTGTTGCGCATGATGGTGATCGAGCACGCCGAGCCTGGCGGCGTCAGCTGCACAACCCGGAAGTCGTCCCCGGCGCGGTGGTCGACGTCCAGGTTGAAGCCGGCCCCATCGGTGTAGAAGGCCTTGGCGCGATCCACGTCAGATACGGGAACCACGACTACCTCGAGCTTCCAGTCCACGATGCCGTCCCTTCGATTGGCTGGCCAAGGCATCGGCCCGCCCGCCCGCTACGGTAATGTGACCGCGGTCGATGTGGCATCCTTGCGCTGTGACGACAGGCTGGCCGCAGCAGGACGCGCCGCACCCGCTGAGCAAGGTCCCGCAGATCACGGTCTTCTTCTGGATCACTAAGGTACTCACCACCGGCATGGGCGAGGCAACCTCGGATTACCTGGCCCACCGCTTCGGCCCGGTGATCGCCGGCACCTTGGGCCTGACCGCTTTTGTGGCCGCGCTGGTTGTCCAGTTCCGGGTCCGCCGGTACCTGGCGTGGGTCTACTGGGCGGCCGTCGTCATGGTCGCGGTATTCGGCACGATGGCGGCCGACGGGCTGCACGTCGAGCTTGGCGTGCCGTACTCGGTGTCCACCCCCTTCTTCGCCGTCGTCCTGGCCGTGATCTTCGTCGTCTGGTACCGGACCGAGAAGACGCTGTCCATCCACAGCATCTACACCCGGCGCCGGGAGGTGTTCTACTGGGCCACGGTGCTGGCTACCTTCGCGCTCGGCACCGCGGCCGGAGACCTGACCGCGATGACCCTGCACCTGGGATTCCTGGCGTCGGGGATCCTGTTCACGGTAGTTATCGCCATCCCGGCCGTCGGTTACTGGCGGTTCAACCTGAACCCCATCGTGGCCTTCTGGTTCGCCTACATCGTGACCCGCCCGCTGGGCGCCTCATACGCGGACTGGCTGGGCGTGCCGCGCTGGCAGAGCGGCCTCAACATGGGGCGCGGCCCGGTCGCCCTCGGCCTGACCATCGTGATCGTCGGCTTCGTCGCTTACCTTGCGATCACCCGCACGGATGTCGAGGAGGCCGTCGGCCCGGTCGCGGCGGAGCGCGCACGCCACCGGCGCACGCCTCGCTTGCCTGAGCGGCTCAGCGGCGTGCCGGTGCGGGTGCCGGTCGAAAGACCGCCAGGACCAGACTAAGCCGGACCAGACTGAGCCTCATTTTGCAGAAATCCCGGCGTCGGACGCTGCCTCGCCCACCTGGTGACTGTCTTCGGGTGGACAAGAAAGCGGCCGCCCAGGCGCACCGCATCGGCGGCGGCCGGCTCCCGGTTTGACCTATACGTTCCGTTGTATCGATCTACTCGGCGATCCGCTCTGCGCATAGTGTCGCTTGATGGCCGCGCCTGCCGGAGGCGGGCCTGGCGTGGCAGGCGACCATCGGCCAGGTCACCTTGAGGCGGCGGGCACGCGAAGGCGCAGCTTGCCTTCATGCACCGTGACTACCAGCTGCCAGGTGCGGCCGACGACTTCGCCATCGAGCTGCCACGGCTGTTTGCGGGCGACGTCGACCCGGAGTTCATGGAAGGCAATGCGGGCGAGGCGGCTGCTAGCGCGCCGTCGCAGCAGCACGTGCGCGGCGAGGGCTAGCCAGGCGGTCCACCCCCGCGCCGTCAGCACCACGGCGTCCAGCAGCCCGTCTGCCGGGTTCGCGTCGGGGAGCAGCGGAATGCCCGCCTGCAGCGAACCGACGTTGCCGATGATCACTGCATTCGCCCGCCGCCGGAGCGGCGGCCCGCCGTCGGCCCGCAGAGTTACCCGCACCGGCCGGTCCTGCAGATGCTGCAGTGCTGACAGGACGTAGGCGGCCCACCCCATGCGCTTCTTGAGCGGCTCGCTGGCGCCGTCCAGCATCCTGGCGTCGAAGCCAAGGCCCGCCATCACGATGAATGGCCTGCCGTTCGCGATGCCCACATCAAGGTCTCTGTGGGCGCCAGTGAGCGCCACGACTAGCGCTTCGTCGGGTTCGAGCGGCAGGCCGAGGTTGCGGGCAAGTAGATTTCCCGTCCCGACAGGGACTATCCCGAGCGGTATGCCGCTGCCCGCTATCGCCGCCGCGCATGCGGTGACGGTGCCATCACCGCCGCTGGCAAGCACCAGGTCAACCTTGGCCGTCAGAGCCGTCCTTGCCTGCCCGGTGCCGGGATCACCGGCCGTCGTCTCGAGCCACAACGGCTCGTTCCAGCCGTGCGCGGACATCGCCGCGCAGACCATATCCCTGAATCCCGCGCGGTCCTGATACTTCGTGGGGTTAGCCACCACGGCTGCGCGTTTCACTGCCGTACGATGACGGGCGTCTGCCGGGTCGACATTGCGTCATTCATCCTCATATCAGCGGAGCGCTCAGCAGCATGCGCTGAGCATAGCGGCCGTCCTCAGGGCCGGTCTGGCTTAGGTGAGGCTGGCGGCGCAGCCGGTTCTGGCTGCGCCTCGCGAGCCGGCTGGACGGCCGACGCTGGCTGGGCGGGCCGAGTCGGCTGCCCGGTGCGCGCGGCATCGGTCCGGCGATGCCGTCAGTACCACCCCGCCGCGCCCGCAGCCCTGGCCCGCCGGGTTTCCTGCTGACTCACTCCGGCCAGCCGCGCTCGAGCCGCCACAGGGCGGTTGCGGCTGCCCCGGCAACCAGCGCCCCGAGGACCGTCCAGGCCAGCCGGATCTCGCCCACGGCGATGGCGTTGGCTTTCACGCCACCGGATGTGACAATTACCAGGGTAACTGTCATGGATACCGCCTCGCGTGCGTATTCGGCGGCAAAAAGATATGAAACTAAGGCGAGCGTGCTCAGCGCGGCGATCGGGATAAGCGCCGCCGAAGGCAGAAAATATACGAGCGGAATCGGAATCAGCACGCCGAGCAATGTTCCGGTTATCCGCTCGACGGCTCTTCGGCCCGATTCCCTGACCACCGGGCGCAGCGTGGCCGCGAGGCTGAGGACGATCCAGTAGCCATGCGGCAGCCCGAACGCGACAGCGAGGCCCGCGGCGGCGCCGCACAGGGCCGCGAGTACGGCGGCGTGCGCGGCCGCCCTTCGCGCGTCGACCTGCCTGGGCCGGAGATGGGTGTGCAACAGCGCCAGGGCGGCAATCCCGTAGGCAGCGCCTGCCAGGACCCAGCCGGCCGCTTCCCACCAGGTAAGGCCAGGGGGCCCGGACAAGGAACCGGTTCCGGCGATGGCTGCGGTGACGGGGGCCAGGGTCGCCGCGCCCGCTGACCACCGGTCCGCGACTCCGGCGAGCAGCGCGGCAGCCGCGACGATGAGCCCGACTGGCACTGCCCTGCCCGCGGCCAACGTGGCGGCTGCCACCGCCCCGGCGACAGCAAGGGCAACCGCCGCGCTGCCGGCCGAATCCAGGAATGCCCTGCAGGTAGCGCCGGTCACCAGGCCAAGTACGGCCCAGACTGCGCCGGGCGTCCCGCCCAGGAATCCGGCGAAAACGACGAGTGGCAGAGCTGCGCCTAGTACCATCAGCGCCCGGCGCACGGCCACGCCGGGTGGCGCAAGGCGCATCCGCGCGACCTTGCGTAGCCAGCTGTTCACAGTCAAGGACTCTAGGCAGAGTGCCGTACTTGGCGCTCTAACCAGCGGTAACATCGCACAGCGCGTGTCCCGGTAGACTGCCCGCCACGGGCTGCCACGACGGGCGCGAATAGAGTCCCAGCTGGCCCCGGCCCCACCGGCAGCGGCCGTGGGCTTCGCTTCAATGGCCGAACAGGATGGGAGTTGGAATGCGCGTTCTGGTTCTGGGCGGCGATGGGTTCTGCGGCTGGCCGACCACGCTGTACCTGTCGGACCGCGGCCACGACATCACCATCGTCGACAACCTTAGCCGCCGGAAGATCGACATCGAGCTCGAGGTGGACTCGCTGACGCCCATCCGCCCGCTCGGTGAGCGGATCCGCGTCTGGCGCGAGATCGCCGGGCGTGACATCGGCTTCGTGAACCTCGACCTCGCCACTGAGTACGACCGGCTGGTCGCGATCCTCGAAGATCTGCGGCCCGACGCGATCGTGCACTTCGCTGAGCAGCGAGCGGCGCCGTACTCTATGCGGTCGGAGCAGACCAAGCGCTACACAGTCGACAACAATGTCCGGGCGACCCACAATTTGCTGACCGCGCTTGTTGCGACTGGCCTGGATGCGGCACTTGTGCATCTGGGCACCATGGGCGTTTACGGCTACGGCTGGTCTGGGAGCGCCCCGATCCCCGAGGGTTACCTGACCGTCAAGGTGCCGACGCCGGACGGGGAACTCGAGCGGGAAATCCTGCACCCCGCGAACCCCGGGTCCGTCTATCACCTGACCAAGACTCTCGACCAGCTGATGTTCTCGTTCTACGCGAAGAACGACCAGCTGCGGATCACCGATCTGCACCAGGGGATCGTCTGGGGCACGCAAACCGAGCAAACAGGGCGCGACGAACGGCTCATCAACCGCTTCGACTACGACGGCGACTACGGCACCGTGCTCAACAGGTTCCTCATGCAGGCTGCCATCGGCCACCCGCTCACGGTGCACGGAAGCGGCGGGCAGACCCGCGCCTTCATCCACATTCGCGATACTGTCCGGTGCATTGAGATCGCGCTGTCCAATCCGCCCGCGGCAGGATCCAGGCCGCTCGTCCTCAATCAGATCACTGAGACCCACCGGGTCCTCGAACTCGCCAAGCTCGTCGGCGACGCGATGGGAGTGGACATCGCCTACCTGCCGAACCCGAGGCGCGAAGCCGACGAGAACGAGCTGTGCGTGCGCAATGACCAGTTCCTCGCCCTAGGCCTCGAGCCGACCACGCTTTCTGAGGGCCTGCTCGAGGAGTGCACCGATATCGCTGCCCGGTACCGGCACCGTGCCGACACGAGCAAGATCGTGTCCAGGTCGGTCTGGCAGGCTGGCATGGAAACTTCGGCCGACCTGGTGACCGAACTGTCGGCCAAGCTGTAGGCGACGTCGAGGCAGGCGGACCTACTAGCGGCAGACGAACGTGGCGGCCGGACGTGGTGGCCCGGTGCCCGGCCGATTGCCCCGCCGCGTGAGTTCTGGCCAACCGTTGGGCAGCCGCGTCAGGTAGACCCGGCCGCTTGGCCCGCCAACTCAGCTGTGGTCGGCCGTGGCCCCGCTGGCGCCGAGCGCGCGGCCGGCCTGATCGGCGAGGGTCACGGCGACGAGACGCGCTTGCAGGGATGGCTTTGATCCGGGCTTCGGCCGAAGCATGAACCGCCCGCAGAACTGCCCGTTGCAGAAGGCGCGCAGCTCGATTTCCGCTGCGGGAAGCCCCCAACGCTCAACCTCCCAGCTACGGTGCCGCACCGCGATGGTGCCGTCCGGCTGGCCAGAACCGTGGCCGAGGCATGATGGTCAGCTGAACCGGGAGCGCGGCTTGGCCTGCCGCTCGCCATCAAGGAACACGTCCACCCGCTCGTCGTAGAAGCAGGCAAGCCCGGCGATCTTCTGGCTCTCCGGCAACGGGGTGCGGTAGATCCAGACGAGGTCGGCGTGGACGCCCCTGCCGGTATCCACCGACCAGTAGCTGGCCGTGCCCTTGTACGGGCAGTGCGACTGGGTAGCCGATGGCCGCAGCAGTTCCATCCGGACATCGGTGAGGGGCAGGTAATAGCGCGGCGGCAGCCCGGTCTCGAACAGGATCCGTGGCTGGCGGGACTCGGCCAGCGTGACACCGTCCGCCTCGATCCGGACATGCCGGGAGCTGGCCAGGATGTCGACCCGGGTATACGGGCTGCGCGCGTGCGTGTAGACGGGCTCGTCCTCCTCGAACCACTCGCTCATCGCGTCCCACTCAAAGCGCACCAGATCGCGTAGCTCTCCCAGCGGCGAATGGGGGTACCGGCGGGCCGCGGCGCTCGCTGTGGCGGTGGCCACCTTGACGTCCAGCAACTCCGCATCGCCCCGGCTCGGCGAATGCTCGCTCTGACCGGCGGGAATGAGCTCGGCCCGCACGTCGGCGGCAGGTATGTAGTAGACGGGGTAGTACGGCGATTCCCAGACCAGGAAGGGCCAGATCGTGTCGGCTACGAGCTCGCCGTTCAGGTAGGCGCGGACCCGCTTGTGGCCCCGCTCGATCCTGACGCTGCCGCGCGAGGTTTCGGTCATTTCGGCCCCCAGCAAGGTGACGACAGATCCGGCAGTCCCGAACATACCCGCCGCTTCAAACGCCGGGTGGTACCGGATGCATGCTCTTCGCCCGCAGGTTGAGTAGCGTCAGGGTATGCGACTGGGTGTCCTGGACGTCGGATCCAACACGGTCCACCTGCTTGTGGTGGATGCCCACCGGGGCGCGCGCCCCCTTCCGGCGTTCTCGCACAAGGCTGAGCTGCGCCTTGGCGATCACCTGGACGCCGCCAACCGGCTGTCTGACGGGTGCGCGGCACAGCTGCGCGCCTTTGTCGACGAGGCGCTGCGGATCGCGGAGGACAAGGGCGTCCAGCAAGTGCTGGCGTTCGCCACCTCGGCGGTCCGGGACGCGGCCAACGGTGATGAGCTGCTCGCCTGGATCGAGGCCGAGACTAAGGTGCACATCCAGGTGCTGCCCGGGAACGATGAGTCCCGCCTGACGTTCCTGGCAGCGCGGCGCTGGTTCGGCTGGTCATCGGGGCGGCTGCTGATGCTCGACATCGGCGGCGGTTCACTCGAAATCGCGTCCGGCTACGATGAGGAACCCGCCGTGGCGATCTCCCTGCCACTCGGGGGCGGTCGCCTGACCAGGGACTGGCTAGCTGGCGATCCGCCATCGGCCCAGGAGGTACGGCAGCTGCGCAAGCACGTCCGGGCGGAGATCGCGACCACGGCGGGATTGGTGATGCGCGAAGGGCGCCCGCACCACGCGGTCGCGACGTCGAAGACATTCAGGCAGCTCGCCAGGATCGCTGGGGCTGCGCCCTCGAGCGAGGGCCCGTACGTCAAGCGCATCTTGAACCACCCTGACGTGACAAAGCTCGCAGAACGGCTGTCGCAGACCACCGTCGACGAAAGAACCCAGCTACCAGGCGTTTCCCGCGGACGTGCGCCGCAGCTTGCGGCGGGGGCCATCGTGGCGGACGCGGCCATGGATCTTTTCGGCCTGCCACAGCTGGAGATCTGCCCATGGGCCCTGCGCGAGGGCGTCATTTTGCGCCGCCTGGACGCCATGCCTACCTAGCGTCGCAGCGGGATCCGGCCGGGACTGGTGACAATCCTGATCAGGGCCGCTGCAGCGGGGCGGCCGGGGACGGTGCCCCGGCGGCATGCTTGGCCCCGTCGGCGGGCCGGGCCGCGCCGGGTTCGGAATGTCCCTCGGTATCGTGCGGACGGCTGCCGCTTGGCCTTATGTAGCCCTGCCGTGACGCGCCCCCGGCCGGGATGCTGGCCGGTGGCTGGTTGCTGGGCGGTGGCTGGTTGCTGGGCGGTGGCTGGTTGCTGGGCGGTGGCTGGTTGCTGGCCGGTGGCTGGTTGCTGGCCGGTGGCTGGTTGCTGGCCGGTGGCTGGTTGCTGGCCGGTGGCTGGTTGCTGGCCGGTCGCTGGTTGCTGGCCGGTGGCTGGTTGCTGGGCGCGGCACGGAATAGATCACCCGGCCGCTGCTCGCCGCCGGTCGCTGGCCGCCCTGCAGGTACTGCCTGGGCCCTGGCCCGCGCGCCGCGCTCAGCTTCGAGGTCCCGGCCCTGGCCAGGCTGCTGGCCGAGGGGGCCAGGCGCCGCCCCCCGAGGGGCAACGGGCGCGTGCCTTTCGGCCATGCCTGGTGCGCGGGTGCCGTTCCCGGCATGCGCCACCTGCTGTCCTTCCGCTGCCGCGACGGAACTCGCCACGGCCTTCGCCACCTCGTCCTCAAGCGAGCCGCGGGCTACCTCGCCGGCGACCAGGCCGGTGACAACATCGCGGATCTCGGTCAGCCGCCTGAGGGCCTCGGAGTGCCGCGACATGAGGAGGCTGAGTCGGCGCTCGGCACCGTCATGGATCGCGGTCGCGCGCGCTGTCGCCTCATCGAGGAGCTGCTTGGCCTGCGCCTTGGCGCTGACAATGGTGGTCTCCGCCTGCTTGTGCGCCTCGCCGACTGAACGCTCGGCCTCTGTGCGCGCTGCTGTCCTGGTCTTCTCCGCCTCGCTGCGAGCGCTAGCTATCGAATTGTCGGCCTGGCCCTGCGCGGCGCCGAGCATGCGCTCAGCCTGCGCCTGGGCCTCGGCGCGGAACTTCTCTGTATCCTGCGTGGCGTCGGCGCGGAGCTTGTCCGTCTCTTCCTTGGCGTCGTTGCGGAGTTTCATGATCTCTTCGGCGGCGCGGCTTTTCTGCGCCTGCGCCTCATCGTCGGCCAGCTTCAGGATCTGGCCGACCCGCTCGCTGATCTCCGCATGCGCGGGTTTCTCATCGAGTGCCTGCCTGGCCGACGAGATCTCGAGCCTGAGCCGCTCGTTGTCGTCTAGCGCGCGGGACAGCTCCCTCTTCCTGTTCTCTAGTTCACGGGCCTGGCCTCGGGCTCTGGCCACGAACTCGTCCACCTGCCGCCGGCTGTAGCCGCGCATCTCTTTCTCGAATTGGTCGTCCTGGCTCACGTCGGCAAGGAGGTCGTTGTGCTCGCTCATGTGTCACCCGTCAGGATGGTCAGGCAGACCCTGGCTGGGTCGGCTGCGGTAGTCGCCGACTCGGCCGGTGGGCGGGCCGCGTCTACGGTTGGCCTGCGGAATGGTCCGGCAGCTGGGATCAGCCGGCGCCGACCGCGGGTGGGATTATCTGCAACAACGGGCATGACTCTCGTCTCGAACGCGGTCGTGCGCAACCGAAACGGCTGACTATGCTGTTTTGTCCAAGTTTACTGAGGCAGGGTACAGAAAGTTTGGCATCCTGGGGGCGGTTACCTCAAGGACGGCTCCAGTATCACGCACAGGCGCGGCAATGATGAGTGTGGCCGCGGTCCTGCCCCGGCCCGAAGTGCCAGGCCGGCCAGCGGACCGGCCAGCGGATCAGCAGGGAGGCATGCCCGTGGGCTTGGCCGGATCGCTGGGGAGTGACGTGCCGTCGGTCGATCCGACCGCCTGGATCGCTCCCGGGGCAGTGCTGGTAGGCAGGGTCACCGTAGCCAGGGCGGCAAGCATCTGGTACGGCACAATCGTGCGCGCTGACGAGGACGAGATCGTCGTCGGCCCGGAATGCAATATCCAGGATCTCTGCTGCCTGCACGTAGACCCAGGCGAGCCGATAGTCCTAGAGCCGCAGGTCAGCATCGGCCACGGGGCGGTGGTCCACGGAGCGCACGTCGGGGCCGGGGCGTTGATCGGCATCGGCGCGATTGCGCTCGGCCGGTCACGGATCGGCGCAGGATCCCTGATCGCCGCGGGCGCTATCGTCCTGCCCGGTACCGAGGTCCCTCCTGGTGTCTTGTTCGCCGGCGTCCCCGGCCGTATCGTGCGTGAGCTGACCGAGGAAGACCGGGCCACCTTCGCCGAAACGTCGGCCGGGTATGTCCGGCGCGCCGGGCGGCATCGCGGGGCGGCCTGGAAGGCTGACGAGCCCCGGATCTGACAGTATGCCCGGCGATCGCCTGCAACCTGCATGATTGCCATCATTCGTCACTACCTCCTGGCCAGAACGCGCCAGAGCACGATCCAGGAAATGATCCTTATGGGCCATGCGCGCCGCCCCGCGGCGCCGTAACCTTAAAGGCAAGTTCCGCAGATCTGCTCGGCGACGGAGGTGAGCGCGGTGCGGGAACGACTCGATCTTCGCGTCCATGATCGCGTCGCGCTCGATGAGATCGAGCTGTACGCCGAGGTGCTGAGTGCCGTGGCGGCTACCGATCGGCCGCTGACCTCCAGCGAACTCGACGAAGTGCTCGGCTTGGTGCCTGTCGCCGTTGCGGCGGTCGGCTCTGCCTGAGGTCGGGCCTCAACGAGCCGAGCGCATGTCTTCGCTGGCCGCTGACCCGCCAGCGAACATCACATCGGTGTCCCAGTGCGTGAAGCCCAGCGATTCGTATAGCCGGATTGCGGCGGTGTTGCCCTCGTCGACGTAGAGCATTACCTCGAACAGGCCCTGCGAGCGCAGGTAACGGAGGCCTACCAGGGTCAGCGCGCGACCCAGGCCGCTGCCGCGGTCCGCAGGATCGACGCCCACCACGTAGACCTCGCCGATGGGCTCATGGCCATGCGCGGACCCGCCGCCGGCCTGGCCGTGGATCTTCGTCCAGTGGAAGCCGACGAGCTTCCCGCCGCGCTCCGCGAGGAAGAACCCGGCCGGGTCGAACCACGGTTCCCGCTCGCGGAGGTCGAGGTCGGCCCGGGTCCAGCCACCCTGCTCAGGATGGGTGGCGAAGGCCCGCGCGTTGAGGTCAATCCACTCATCCTCGTCACGGCCGACCTCGAAGGTGCGGACTGTCACGCCCGTGCCGAGCTGCGGTAGCTCTAGCCGGGCCTGCAGCGACCGGCGCATCTGCCAGAGCGCCCTGACCCGCTTGAATCCAGCTGCCGGAGCGAGCCGCGCTGCCGCGGGCAGGTCACCATGGGCCCACAGCCGTAGCTGGCGCCCGTTGGCCTCGGCGACCAGCGCGTTCAGCAGCTCCAGGCCAAGCCCCTGGCCGCGGCGGCCAGGATGAATGACGAGCTCGCCGCTGGGGCCCGCGACCGGATCGGTCGGATCCAGGTGGGCATAGCCGACCAGCTCACCCCCGCTGACCAGCAGCAGATTGCGGGCGCTTGGATCGCCGCCGTACCGCAGGTGCAGCATCACGTGCTCGGAGAGCGGGCCGACGCCGTCTTCCTCGGCGGCCGCGCGGACCAGAGCTAGCACGGCAGCGACCTCGGATTCGGAGAGCCTGCCCGGGACGCTGATTGCCGGCCCCGCACGGTCACCGTTCGGCGTGCGCAGAATGCGCCTCCCTCCGGTCGGCCGCGGTGCCACGGGGGATAAGATCCGGATCCGGGTCGCCGTCCCGCTCGGTTTCGCCGCTGCGGCGGTCCTGGTCATGCGGTCCCTGCTGCTCTCCGGCGTCCGGCCCCGCGTCGCCCGGTTCCGCGTCGCCCGGTTCCGCGTCCCGCGTCGGCCGGTCAGTGTCACCCTTAACCGGGACGAAACGGTAACCAACGTTACGAACAGTGCCGATCAGCGCCTCATGCTCGGCGCCGAGCTTGGCGCGCAGCCTGCGCACGTGCACGTCGACGGTGCGGGTACCGCCGAAGTAGTCGTAGCCCCAGACCTCCTGCAGCAGCTGTGACCTGCTGAATACCCGGCCCGGAGACTGAGCGAGGAACTTCAGCAGCTCGAACTCCTTGAAGGTCAGGTCGAGCGCCCGGCCGTGCAGCCTGGCGGAGTAGGTGATTTCATCGATGGCCAGATCTCCCGCGCGGATCTCGCCCGACACCGCAGGGGCGGTGCGGCCGATCGCGATGCGCAGTCTCGCGTCAACCTCGCCAGGGCCCGCCGTGTGCAGGATGACGTCGTCAGCGCCCCATTCGGCGGATACCGCGGCCCAGCCCCCCTCGGCGACGATGACCAGCATTGGGACGTCAAGGCCGGCGGCGCGCAGCTGCCGAAGGAGCTGCCTGACCTGCACCAGATCACGCCGCGCGTCCACCAGCACCAGGTCAGACGGAGGTGTGCCGTCCGCTGAAGCAGCGACCGCGGGCGCGAGGCGGACGCTATGCGGCAGCAGGCTCAGCGAGGGCAGGATCTCGGCGGCCGGCTCTGGGGCGCCGCTGAGCAGGAGCACATTGCTCAACGCTGCTCCCTCCGGCTCGATGTGCAGCCGCGGGCAGCTGCAAGCACTCCCGCGATGACCGGGGTGAGCTGCACCCGGATCCGCTATAAGCGAGGATAGCTGACATGGCGATTGTGACCTTCCGCTACTGGGCAGCGGCTAAGGAGGCGGCCGGGGTCGGCGAAGAGACCATCAGGGCCGAGACGCTCGCCGAGGCTCTTGCCACGGCGTGCGGTAACGCGCCGAGCGGTGACGCAGCGAGCGGTGACGCAGCGAGCGGTGACGCAGCGAGCGGTGACGCAGCGAGCGGTGACGCAGCGAGCGGTGACGCAGCGAGCGTAACGGCCCGAGATGCCGGCCTGAATTCACGCCTCCGGGATGTCCTCGCACGCTCGTCGTTCCTGATCGACGGACATCCGGTGGGCATCCGCCCGCCGGAAGCGGTTACGCTCAGCGACGCGTCAGTCATCGAGGTGCTGCCGCCGTTTGCCGGAGGCTGATGGCCTGGCTCCGGGCGCTCGCGGCAACTGGCCACCGCCGATAGCCTTGGCCCGCCATGGCCGCCACGTTGCTGCTCACGATTCTCGTAGTCCTCATCCTGATCACGCTGCTGGCCGCCGTGGACCGGGTCCTGGCAGCTGCCGTGGCCGTTCATATCGGCGACCGGGTTGCCAGCGCTAACGACCTGTCGGCCAGGCCAAGCGTGCGCGTCCTCGGCTTTCCCTTCCTCACCCAGCTCGCGTCCAACGATTACCGCGAAGTGGCCGTCATGCTGGGCAGCCTGACCGCCGGCGATGTCGAGCTTTCCGATCTCGATGCCCGCTTTACCGGGGTACGCGTATCACTGGGAAGGATGCCGTGGCCCGACCACAGCGAGATCACCGCCAAGCACGCGAGCGCGACAGCGATCGTCCCGTTCACGGTTCTCAGCCAGCGGCTGCCACCGGGGCTGACGCTCAGCCAGGCAGGCGGCAATCTGCGGGTCACGAGCACGGTCCTTGGCGTCCCCGTCCCCGGGAAACTCGCGCTGAGCGTTTCCGCGGCAGGGATTATGATCACCCCGCACCTCACCGGCATGCCGGCCCTGGTCGGCTTTGTCATCCCGGTCCAGGCACTGCCGCTGCGGCTGTCGGTCACCTCGGTCAGCATCACCGAGCAGGGCCTCAGGCTCAGCGCCTCCGCGCAGAATGTGCGCCTAGTAGCTGCGGCGGTGAACCAATCGGGTCCAGCTGGCCGTTGAGAGAGATATGACGGGGTTGGGAAGCACCAGCGGAGGCCGACCCAATGGGCAGGTCTCCGACGAGATGCTCGTACGCGCGCTCTACGCGGAGCATGCTGCCCCCCTGTTGAGGTACGCCCTTCACCTGACCAGCGGCGACCGGCAGCGGGCCGAGGATATCGTGCAGGAGACCCTGCTTCGCGCGTGGCTGCATCCGGATGCCATCGCGGAACGGTCGGCCAGGCCTTGGCTCTTCGCGGTCGCCAGGAACCTGGCCGTCGACGCATACCGGGCCCGCAAAGCACGGCCGCGTGAGGTGGGGGAGAGCGCGCTGGAGCTGATTCCGGCTCCCGACGAGGCCGATCGGGCACTCGAGTCGTGGGCGGTGGCTGACGCGCTCCAGACCCTGCGGCCCGACCATCGGGCGGTGCTGCTTGAAACGTACTACCGCGGCAGCTCGGTGAACGAGGCCGCCACTGTGCTAGGCATACCGCCCGGTACCGTTAAATCCAGGACTTTCTACGCGCTTCGCGCGCTGAAGCTGGCACTCGAGGAACGGGGGCTCGCGCCATGACCGGGCTCTCAGGCTGCGGCGACGTCCGCCTGGCGCTGGGCGTCTACGTGGTGGGCGCGATCGATCCGGCTGAACGCGCGATCGTCGATATACACCTCAGCCACTGCCCGGCTTGCCGGGAGGAGCTGGCCGGGCTGGCCGGGCTGCCAGCCCTGCTCGGCCGGGTCCCGCCGCGCGACGTCGAACGGCTGGCCTCCGGTGCCATGGGCAACCCAGAGGAACCGCCTCCCGAGCTGCTCAGCTCGCTGCTTCGGCGGGTCGCCGCCCGGCGCAGGGCGCGCAAGTGGCGGACGATCACGGTGGCAGCGGCCGCCGCGGTCATCGCGGTGGCAGGCGGGGTGGCAGGCGGCGCGGCGATCTCGCATGCACTCAGCTCCGGCTCCTCCGCCGCCAGCCAGGCATCGGGCCAGGCATCACGGGGATACGAAACCGGCCGCGGAACCAACGCGCGGACGCACGTCACCGCCGTCGTGGGGTACCGCAGCGCGTCGTGGGGGACTTCGATGCGCGTGTGGGTCAGCGGTATTCGCGCCGGGACGACCTGCGAACTGTGGGTGGTGGACACGCACGGCCAGCGATCGATCGTCGGGGGCTGGACCGTGGCGAGCGGCCACCAGGACCAGTGGTACCTGGCGTCGACGCCGGTCAGCGGCTCCAGGATCCGGGGCTTCCAGGTGACCGCGGCCGGAAAGATTCTCGTCACTGTGCCGGCCACCTGACCGGCAGCGCCGGTACTGTCCGGTCATCGTTGCGGCCACGGATGGTCACCCGTCACCGTCGCCGGGAATGCGGTAGCTGCCCAGGGCGCTGAGAAGTTCGTGACCGGTGGCCTGATCGTCCTTGTCGTTGTCCTTGGCGGCTCATTGGCGGCCGGCCTGAGCTGGCGTCAGCGTGACGGCGCGATGCGCGCGCCGCGGTCGCTGGCTGCCGCGGGGGAGGCGGTTGCCGTGACCGGTCCGGCTGTCACCGGACCCCAGCTGGGCGCTCCGCTGGGCTCGAAGGCCACGCTGGTGCAGTTCTCCACCGCGTTCTGTGCGCCCTGCCGCGCCACCCGGCGGATTTTGACTGAGGTCGCCGGGATGATCGACGGGGTCGCGCACGTGGAGATCGACGCGGAGTCACGAATGGACCTGGTCCGCAGCTTCGATGTGCGGCGGACCCCGACAGTGTTCGTGCTCGGGCCCGACGGGCGCATCGCCCGGCGGGCGAGCGGCCAGCCGACCAAGGCCGACGTAATCGCCGCCATCGGCGAAGTGACGTAGAGTAGATTTCCTATTCATCGGATCGGGAAAGCTGATAGTGACAGCAAACGGGGCCGCACGTAGCATCGGCTACGTGCCAGACGGGACCACGGCTCCGCGTACGACCGGCCGGCTGCTGGGGGCGATGCTTACCAAGCGGCGCGCGGTCGACTTCTGCCGTGTCGCGACCGCGATCTGTCCGGCTGCCCTGGGCCTGGGCCGCCGAGCCGCGCGCGCCTGCGGGAATCCGAGCTGACTCTCCCGCCGCCGCTCCGGTATCGGTGCCGCCGGGCCGATCATGACAGGGCACATCCCCCGCCAGGGACGTGACGCCGACCCCGGGCCTGTCTGGGCCGCGACATACAGGCAGTCCCGCTGACTCCCGCCGAAAGGACAGGCGATGGACATCGATCCGAGAGGGCCGCGTTTCGGCGCGCTCATCACGATGGTGGTCTTCGCTGTCGTCCTGCTCACCGGCAACGTGTGGCTGCTTGCTGCGCAGGGGCTCGTGTTCGCTACGGGTGCCGTTTTCGGCCTGCGCAACTCCCCATACGGGCTGATCTACCGCTGGCTGGTGCGGCCGCGTCTCGGGCCGCCGAAAGAACTTGAGCCCGACGCGCCGCCGCGATTCGCCCAGGCAGTTGGGCTGGTTATCAGCGTTATCGGGGTGATCGGCTACGCCGCGGGCATAACGCCGCTTGGCATGGCCGCGGCCTCGGCAGGGCTTGTCGCCGCGGTCCTTAACGGGGTATTCGGCCTCTGCCTGGGGTGCGAGATGTATCTGCTTATCCGACGAAACTGGCCGGCCCGCCACGTCCTGGCGCCGGCCGAGGCTGACAAGGAGGTTCCGATATGAGCCGTTCCGACGTTCTCGTGGACGCCGACTGGGCGCAGGCCCACGGCAATGACCCTGGCGTGGTGCTGGTCGAAGTGGACGAGGACACCAGCGCGTACGACAAGGGCCACATCCGTGGCGCAGTGAAGATCGACTGGAAAACCGATCTGCAGGACCCGGTGCGCCGCGACTTCGTGGACAAATCCGGCTTCGAATCCCTGCTCTCCAAGCGGGGCATCGGCAACGATGACACGGTCGTGCTCTACGGCGGCAACAACAACTGGTTCGCGGCATATGCGTACTGGTATTTCAAGCTGTACGGGCACGAGAACGTCAAACTGCTCGACGGCGGCCGCAAGAAGTGGGAGCTCGATGGCCGTGAGCTGGTAACCGAGGTCCCCGAGCGGGCGGCGACCAACTATGCCGCGACCGAGCAGGACCAGTCGATCCGGGCCTTCCGCGACGAGGTGGTGGCAGCTATCGGCGAGCTTAACCTGGTCGACGTCCGCTCGCCCGATGAGTTCGCCGGTCGCCTGCTCGCGCCCGCGCACCTGCCGCAGGAGCAGGCGCAACGGGGCGGCCACATCCCGACCGCGAAGAACGTCCCCTGGTCGAAGGCGGCCGAGGAGGACGGCACGTTCAAGACCGACGACGCGCTGCGCGCGCTCTACGGCGACGAGGCGGGCCTGGACTTCGGCCGGGACACGATCGCCTACTGCCGGATTGGCGAGCGGTCCGCGCACACCTGGTTCGTCCTGCATGAGCTGCTCGGCCAGCCGAACGTGAAGAATTACGACGGCTCCTGGACCGAGTACGGCTCGCTGGTCGGGGTCCCGATCGAGGTCGGGGATGCCAAGTGAGCAGCGAGGGGTGCGGCGCGCCGGCCGGCGGGGCGCCGCTGCCCGCCGGGGCTGGCAGCCAGGCGCTGGTGCAGGGCCGGGTGACGCAAAACGGGACCGCGGTGCCGGTCGGCTACGCTCGGCTGCTCAACGAGGGCGGTGAGTTCGTCGCCGAGGTTCCGCTCGGCGATGACGGTGCGTTCAGGTTCTTCGCAGCCCCCGGGACGTGGACGCTCCGGGTGCTCGCGCCCGGCGGCGTCCGGGCCGAGCGCACCGTCTGCGCGGATACCGGCAAGGTGGCCGAGCTGGAGGTCGCTGTCTGACCAGCGTGCTGATCATTTTTCCTGATCGTGGCGGCTTTCCGCGTTATCCGCGGTAAGGCCGCCACGATCAGCTTCAGCGGCCGGGATAGTTTCCCTAAGTGCCACCTGTTCGTCGCCTGTTGCATAACTTGTTGTTCAGCTGCTCGTCACTTAAGCAACCTAGAACTGGTCTTGGCCGTACCGGCGGGGCCAGACCATCATCTCCAGTCGCCGAGGCTAGGCGGAGGATATGTCAATCCAGGCTGATCCGGCGTCATTGCCCGGGCGGTGCCGGGTTTCCGGCAGAACATGCTCTGCACCGACACCACCGGCACCGGCCGCGGCCCGGAGGACGCCATCCTCGGCAACTTCGTGATCACCATCGGCGTACTGCTCGTCGGCGGGACTGGCTGGAACCAGGCGAATCCCTCCACACAGGCGAAGTGATCAACATGCCGGGCCCCAGCGATCGGCCGGTATCCGACGACGGCGGAGCGGCCGCTCCGCCGGGAACCGCCCGCAGGGCCGCTCAGCTAAAGGACCCGGTCGCCAAGCCGGGCAGCGGAGCCGCTCAGCCTCGCTCGGCCAGCGGGGTGCTGGCGGACCGGATGGCCGCGGCGCTGGTCCACCATGAGCCTGGCTGGCGGCTGCCGCGGCATAGCGCTCTCGCGCGCCGCTACAACGTGAGCACGGCGGAGATTGACACGGCGATGGCGGAACTGGCCGCCAGGCACCTGATCCGCCGCCTGCCTGACGGTCAGGCATACCGTGCCAGTCCCGCGGAGTACCTCATCTCGCTAGCGGGCGTCGCCGGGCTTGGCGCCCATCTCGATCCGATGGGCGGCGAGATAACCTGCCGCAGCCGCCAGGTCTCGGTGCGCAGGGTCCCCGAGGACATCTGCTGGGCGCTGCAGGTTTCCCCTTCGGACCCGGTCTGCGTCGTCAGATTCCTCTGGACCGCGGACAGTGAGCCTGCCGCGTTCGCCACCACTTACCTGGCCGCAGACGCCGCTGGACCGAATCTATCCGAGGGCGCCGGATGCGCCTTCACGCCGCTGCCGGTTACCCCGGTGGCGACGGAACTTTCCGCAGATGTGCCTGCGGGCCAGCCAGCTGCGCTCTATGTCGAGATGCAGCCGCCGCCGCCCTCGGTGGCCAGGAGCCTGCGGCTCTCGCCGGGCCAGCTAGCCGCCATGGTGATGGTCAGGTTCGACGATCCTGCCGGGGGGGCGCCGGTCGCGCTGACAGTTGCGGTTTGCCGCCCCGACCTGTTCCGGATCGTGGTCTGCTCCGCTGAGCACCCACTCGCAGATGGTGATATCGGCAGTTTTTCGGGGGCCTGGACACATGTGGTGGAAGGCTGGGAACCTTAACCCCGAAATGCCTGTCCCCGCCGTGACCCCAGCGCAGCACGCGCCTCGCCGCGCTCGCTACCTCATCCCGGCCCAGACGCCCCGCCGCGCTGAGTTAGTCGCAGCCCTCGGCGTCGCCGCGGTGCTGATACATGTGGTCTTCGCCCAGCTCACGCTGGTACTCCTGATCGCATTCCACGCGACAAGCAGGCTGACCAGATGGCGGCCGCAGTGGCTGCTTGTCCCGGCAGGCACCGGGCTGGTCTGGGTGCTGGCGATCGGCCCCGCCGCGGTGGCCGCGCGGCTGGCGGCCGGACCGCGGCAGGTACTTGCCTACCTGGCCGGGACGGTCCGGCATCCGGGGCGGATGTTGCATCCGCCGGGGGCGTTCGCCGGACTGACGCACTGGCTGCCCGGGCAGTTACCGCTCGGCCTCGTGCTGGCCGCCGTCGAGGCGGCCGTCCTGTGGTGGCTGGACTGGCTGCACGCCGCTGAACGGCTGTCCGGTGAGCCGCGTCCGGGGCTGCTGGCGGCGGTGCGCAGGCGCTGGACGGCGGCCTCGATCCGGTCCGGCAGCGTGGTCACCAGGGACGGCGGGTGCGTGGGGATCGATGCCGCGACAGGTCGGCCTGCGGCGATCTCGTGGCAGGAAGCGGAAGGCGGCGTGCTCTGCGCCGGGCTCGCCAGCACGGAGCCAGATGGTGCCGGGCTCGCCGAGAGCTGTTTCATGCTGGCCCACGCCGGGATCCGCCGCCGCAAGCCGGTCATCGTCATCGACCTGACCGGGTCCCGCTGGCTCGCCGAGTCGCTGACCGCTGGCTGCGCCGCGGCTGGCTCCCGGCTGCGTTCGTTCAGCGCGGCCGGGCCCGGCTGCTACGAGCCGGTCCGCGGCGGCGATCCGGCGCAGGCGGCTTCGCTGGTCACGGGAATGATCGACTGGACCGGAAGCACGGACCAGCGCCGCAGCACCTGCACCGCCTACCTGACCGACGCGTTCGCTGTGCTGGCCGCGGCGCCGGCCGATTTGCTCATGCCGGTCCTCGACGATCTGACCGGCCTGCTCAACCCGGCCGGGCTGCGCGCCAGGCTCAGCCGGGTGCCCGCCTATCATCCGCAGCTGGCGGCGCTCGAGGAGCGGGTCAGCGTCTCGGTCCGGCAGGCAGATGCCGACCCGGCCGCGCTGTCGGCGCCAGCCATCCAGCTGGCGACGCTGCGTGCGTCCGCCCTCGGCCAGTGGCTGGCCCCCGGGCCGCCGGCGCGGGCCGTGCCCGCGGGGCCCGGCGATCCGCCGGGGCGGGCGGGGGTGCCGCCGCGGATCAGTCTGGGCCAGGTGGTGCGGGACCGGGCGGCTGTCGCGTTTTCGCTGGACCGCGCGGTCCATGACAGGTCCGCCTGCATGATCGCGAGCCTGGCAGCCTGCGACCTGATCGCCGTCTGCGCCGAACTCGGGCGGATCGGCGTGCCTGGTGACGCGCTGGCCTGGGTGCACGGGTGCGAGGCTGTTGATCACCGGGTGCTCAGCGAGCTGATCACTGCTGGCGCGGGCGCCGGACTGGCCGTCCTGCTCAGCACCGGGTCCGCTGCCGCGGCGGAGCGCCTTGCCGGGATCGCCAACGTGGTGCTCGCGCGAGGCCGCGTCACCCCGGCGGTCGCGGCGAGATTCGCTGACCTCGCCGGTCCCGCCGTGCCAGCCACCGGACCAGGCCCCGCCGGGATTCCCGGCGGAGGCAACGGGATGACGCCCGATTATCCGTTAAACCTCGAAGACAGCCCCCTCGTCGGCGCGGCCGCGCTGCGCAGCCCGAGCAGCGAGGAATTCGCGCTGCTCGTGAAGGGCCCGCGGCCGCGTGTGCTGCCGTCGTGCCGCAGCGTGCGCGGCGCCGGGCCGGACTTGCGCCGATGACCACGCGCGGGCATTCCGGGGCTCCGCGGCTGGCCGGTGGCGCGCCGGGGGCGGACCCGGCACCGGTTACTGGCGGCGCCGACTCGGCCGGCCTGCGGCGGCAGCCTGCCAGCATCCGGCCGGACCGCGTTTACCTCGGCTGGCAGTACGCCGTGCAGCACCCCGATCCGGGCCCGGCGCCACGGCGCCCAGCATCGCCGGCCGAAGTTCAGCTCGACGAGGGCTGGGTGGCCGCGCAGCGCCGCGAGGACAGCAGGCTGATCCGGCCGGCCAAGATCGCGGGCGCGGGCGCGGCGATCCTGGCCTGCGGCGCGCTGGGGCTCAGGGCAGCCGGCCTGGTCGACTCATGGCTGGCGGAGCTGATGCTGGCAGGTTGCCTCACCGCGGCGGTGGCGAGCGGGCGGGCGGTCCGGAGCGGCGCGCGGGAGCTGCAGGCCCGGATAGCGGCGGAACAGCGGCGGCTGGCGAAGATCCGCACGGTCCAGCAGAGCAGGCTGGAGGCACGGCAGGAACTGCACGCCCGGCAGTTCCGCGCCTGGCAATCGAGGCGGGTCGCCTTCGAGCGGCAGCCGCAGTGGTACTCCGTCTCGCTGCCCGCCGACATCGACCGGGTGGATGTCGCCGGCGGCACCCTGGCGGGCTGGTCGGCGATGCTCAGCATGATCGCCGTGCCGCGGCTCGGCGCGGGCGGTGAGGTCACCGTCCTTGACCTGACCGAGGGCGCTGTCGCGACCGACCTGCTCGCGGTGGCCCGCGGGACCGGGATCCAGCCGCTGGTCTGGGTGTTGCCGGGCGACCTGCCCAGGCTCGACCTCGGCACCGGCCTTGGCCGGGAAGCCGTCACCGACCTGCTGTCGGCAACCGTGGCCGGGAGCAGCGACCCCGCGACCGCGGGTGACGACCAGGCGAAGGACATCGCCATCTTGGACCGTGTCCTGGAGGTGCTTGGCGGCGAGCCGAGGATGGCCCAGGTGACCGCCGCGCTGCGGGCGCTCGCCCAGATCGGTGATCCGCGTGCCGACCTGCGGTCTGGCCAGCTGACATCCGGCCAGCTCGAGCAGATCACGGCGATGTTCGGCCGCAGCGCCGCTGACCGCGTGGTGATGGACCGCGCGTGGGAGCTTGAGTCAAGGCTCCGCAAGCTCGACCAGCTCGGAACCGCCGCAGTCAAGCTGCCCCCGAGCAGGCTCCGGGTCGCATGGCTGGACCGGCGGTCAAGTGCGGTAGCCAACAGGGTGCTTGGCACGTACCTGACGCTCGCGCTTGCGCACATGCTCCGGCAGGCGCCCGTGGCAGGCACCGCTGACAGGTGGCAGCGCACCCTTTGCGTGCTTGGTGCCGAGCGGCTCGCAGGCGACGTGATCGACCGGCTCTGCGACGCTTGCGAGGTGTCGGGGACCGGGCTTGTCATGGCCTACCGGTCGCTGCCCAGCCAGGCCAGGGACCGGCTGGGCCGCGGCAACGCGGCTGTCGCGTTCATGCGGCTGGGCAACGCCCAGGATGCCAAGGTGGCGAGTGAGCAGATCGGCACGGAGCACCGGTTCGTGCTGAGCCAGCTGACCGACACGGTCGGAACGTCGGTCACAGACACCGGCGGTGACTCTTACACGAGCACCGTCGGCACTGCCGACTCGCTGGCTGATTCGGCAACGGTCAATGAGAGTTCAGGGAGCAGCCAGAGCCGTGGCCGGAGCCGGGCTGGCGGACCTGCGCCGTTTGGCAACTTCACCGCGTCAGCGAGCAGGGATTCGAGCCATTCGGCCGGGACTTCTGACTCGCGGTCGATCACTTTGGGCATCAACTCCAGCACCTCATGGGGGCTGAGCACGTCCGCGGCGGTGGGCGCCAGCACCTCGCTGGCCCGGACCAGCCAGCGGTCGCGAGAGTTCCTGGTGGAGCAGCATGAGTTGCAGCAGCTTCCGGCCAGCGCCATGATCGTCAGCTATGCCTCGCCTGCGGGCCGCCGGGTCATGCTGGCCGATGCGAATCCCGGCATCTTCGGGCTGCGGTCCGCTACCCTGCTCAGCCTGGACGAGGCGACACGCGCGGCGCCGACGGGCGCCGCGGGTGCCGGGTGGCCGGGTCCGGCGCAGCGAGGCCGGCCAGGTGCTGCGCGTCCAGGCTCTGGGACCGGGGTTGGCGAGCCGCCTGGGCCCAACCCCGGGCCGCCGCCTGAGCGCTCGGACTGGCGCACTCCCCGGCGATAAGAGGCAAATAAGACCAGGCTCTCCGGGCCAACGGGGTGGCGGGTAACTCCACCGGCTGGTATGCACGCAATGTGGACTCGACCTCTGGCATCGGGGACAGCGGAGCCGGTCCCTGGTACCGGGTTCAGGCCATCACGGCCGTTGGTCGCGGCACCGCGGAGCGAGACTACGCATCGGTGCTGCCCGCTGCGCTGAACGCGGCGCTGCGTCGCCGGCCGTTTGTCGCCGGATGGCTGTCGAGAGGCGGCGGAGCACCGCTTGAGCTGATCAGCAACGCCGGGCCGCTTCCTGCAGCCCGCGCCGAGGATGGTGACTTCGCCGCCTGGCCCCGCGCGGGCCGGGCTGCGCCGCAGCCCGGCCCGCCCTGGGCCAGTGCGGCGGAGGACCCGGGCCGCTCGCACGAGTTACTCTTCCCATGGGGTGCCCGCGGCGTGCGACTGCCAGGTAGCCTGCTGGCCGACCTCGACCGCCTGGTCTGGGCGCCGTGCCCGGGCCGCCAGGCATTGCCGCTCGGCAGTGGCCCCGGTGATCAGGAAGGTCCGCGGCAGCCTGGCCGCGAGTCTCGCACGGGACAGAGCGAGATCGGCGCTCAGCGTGACCGCAGCCACGACGGCCAGCAGCCGACGCTGTTCGAGTCGGCGCTCACGACCCTCATCACCAGGCCCTTCGGCTGGCTCGTGGTCGCGGAGCCGACCGGGACAATAGACGCGGAGACCGCAGAACTGCGCACCCAGCTGAATGTGCTGCGGCGGTACGACGAAGAGCACGCGAGGTTCGATGCGGAGCGTGCGCAGCGCCGCCTCGCCGAGCTTGACGCCTTCCGCGAGGCCGGCCTGTGGAATGTGCGGGTGCTGGCCGGCGCGGCCAGCGCGGAGGAACTACGGCTGATCGCCCCGGTGCTTGTCGGCTCGGTCGACCTGGGCGCCCACCCGTACCGGCTACGCAGCGCGGAGGGAGCATGCGAGCTGGCTGACGCGCTGGCGGCCAAGCATGCCGACGCGGGCGACGGTGCCGAAGTGCCATTCGCCGCGACGGCCGGAACGCTCGTCGCCCTGACCGGCCTGCCGCGTCTCGAGGTGCCAGGCGTCCGGGTGCTGCACCCCGGCTACTTCGACCTGACTAGCGAGACCACCGGGCAGCATGCAATTGAGCTGGGCACGATCCTGGATGCCGCGGACCGGCCGGTCGGCGCGTTCCGGGTGCCGCTGGAGACCCTCAACAGGCATGCCTTCGTTACGGGTGCCACCGGCGCGGGCAAGTCCCAGACCGTCAGGCACATGCTCGAGCAGCTGGCCAGGGCCGGTATCCGGTGGCTTGCCATCGAGCCGGTCAAGTCCGAGTATGCGGCGATGGCCGGCCGGATCGCCCAGACCGGCCAGGTAACGGTCATCAACCCGGCCGATCCTGCGGCCGTGCCGCTGTCGGTCAACCCGCTGGCCCCCGAGCCGGGGTACCCGGTGCAGGCGCACATCGATATGGTGCGGGCGCTGTTCCTGGCCGCCTTCGACGCGCACGAGCCATTTCCGCAGATCATCTCCCAGGCGCTGCAGCGCGCCTATGAGGCGTGCGGCTGGGATCCGGTGACCGGCGGGGGCCAGCCCGGGGCCCTGGCCGGCCCGGTCGTTCCCACGCTGGCACAGCTGCAGCGTGCGGCGCTTGAGGTGATCGAGGACGTCGGCTACGGCCGGGAGCTGCAGGCCGACGTTCGCGGCTTCGTCGACGTACGGCTGCGGTCCCTGCGGGTCGGATCGGCGGGCAGATTCTTCGAGGGCGGTCACCCGGCGGACATCGGTGAGCTGCTCCGCCACAACGTGGTGCTGGCGATCGAGGATGTCGCCAACGACGAGGACAAGGCGTTCCTGATCGGCACGCTGATCATCAGGATCGTCGAGCATCTGCGGCTGCGGGCACGTGCCGGGCTGGATGGCGGGCTACGGCATGTCATCGTCATCGAGGAGGCGCACCGGCTGCTGCGCGCCGAGCGGGAAGGCGCCAGCGGCCACGCGGTTGAGTTGTTCGCCAGCATGCTCGCCGAGATCCGCGCCTACGGTGAGGGGATCGTCGTCGCCGAGCAGATCCCGGCCAAGCTCGTCCCCGACGTCGTAAAGAACACCGCGCTCAAGGTCCTGCATAGGCTGCCCGCCCACGACGACCGTCAGGTCGTCGGCGCTGCGATGAATCTCGACGACGACCAGTCCAGGCAGGTGGTCTCGCTGCGGCCCGGAGAGGCCGCCGTGTTCGCCGATGGGATGGACCGGCCGCTGCGGATCCGGGTACCGTTCGGCGGCGACCGGGAGCGCGGGCCGGCCCCCGGGGACGGCGCGGACCTGACCGAGCTGCCCAGCGCCGCCGGCCTGGCGGGCACTGCTGGCCTGGCGGGCGTTGCGGCCCCGGTCCTGCGCAGGCGCTCGGCGGCCTGCGGTCCTACCTGCGCCGCCGGGCGTCCGTGCACCCTGCTCGAGCTCAGGGTTGCTGACGTGCTGGCCGACGCGGCGGAGGAGGCATGGCTGCGCGTCTGGACCGAGACCCTCGCGCTCGCCTTCCTCACCAGCCGGCCGCTTCCCGCCGTGCCCGCGCAGCTGCGGTTCCGGTGGTCTGGTCTCGGTCAGCGGCTACGCGAATGCATGCTCGCGACCGCGATCGAGCGGGCACTGCGCAGCCGGGTCCGCACCGTCCGGGCCTGGTACGACCCCGGGCAGCTCGCCGCGGCGATGGCGGGCACCGCCCTGCGGCTGCTGGATGGCGGATCGGGAGCCGGGAGGCGGGCCGCGGCCACCTGGGTCATCCCTCAATTGCAATGGCTGCATGAGGTGGAGCGGGTGTGCCCGCTCGGTAACGGGGCACCCGATCCGTTCGCTGCGGCACCGCCGCTTGAGTTCCCGCTTGCGGGCGTGCCGGACCGGCCGGGCGTGCGGATCGGGCAACGGGTCAGCGGCCTGCGCCGGCATCCGCTTTCGATGGAACTGGCGAGAAACCGGATGCCCGCCTGGACGGCGCTGCTCGGCGAGGACGACCAACGCGGTTTCGCCGATGACCTGGCCGCTGTGCTGATCGGGGTGAGCCACCGCGGCCAGCTGCGCAAGGCGGCAGGTGAGATGGGGATCACTGGGTGGCTCGAAACGGTACTATCCTGGCCACGCAGATTCATCGTCGGTTTTTGTGACGAGCCCACGCCGTCGGGGGGGTTCGAGCACGGGCCCGTGGCCAGATAGCATCGGCGGCCATGAGCAAGCTTCCGGTCCGGGCCCGCCTCGCCATGACCATCGGCGGAGCAGCGGGGCGTGTTTCGCGGGCCGCTGGCCGCGGCGACGGATCCGTGATCGGCGGCGTGCTCGGCCTGCGGGTGGAGCCGGACCTGCTGCGGATCCTTGCTGCCGACCGCCAGATCGTGCTTGTCTCAGCGACCAACGGCAAGACCACCACCACCAGGCTGATCAGCGCGGCGCTCGCTGCGCTTGGCCAGGAGGTGGCTTCGAACGCGTTCGGCGCCAACATGGCCGCCGGGCTGGCGTCCGCACTTGGCCGGGCACCTAACGCCCCGTTCGGGGTGCTTGAGGTCGATGAGCGGCACTTGCCCGCGGTCATCGCGGCGACCAGGCCTAAGGTGGTCGCGCTGCTGAACCTCAGTCGCGACCAGATGGACCGGGCTGCCGAGATCTGGCTTGTCGCGAGGCGCTGGCGGGAGGCGCTGGCCGCAGCCGACTGCCGGGTCATCGCCAATGCCGATGACCCGCTGATCGCGTGGGCGGCGAGCGCAGCCAAGAACGTTACCTGGGTGGCGGCAGGCCAGCGCTGGCACGAGGATTCCTGGTGCTGCCCGCAGTGCGGCTCGCATCTGCGCAGGGATGAGCTTGGCTGGCGATGCGGCGAGTGCGGCTTTGCGCGCCCGCCTGCCAGCTGGGTGCTTGACGACGGGGCGGTGATCGATGCCACCGGCCGGGTAACGGAGCTGTCCCTTGAGTTGCCGGGCCGGGCCAACCGGGCCAACGCGGTGGTGGCCCTGGCCGTGGGCTACTGCTTCGGTGCTGAAGTGAGCGAGATGCTGCCGAGGCTCCGCAAGGTCAAGTCGGTGGCTGGCCGGTACAAGCGCGTCCAGCGGCATGGCCGAGAGCTCCGGCTGTTGCTCGCGAAGAACCCGGCCGGCTGGCTGGAGGCGTTCGATGTACTAAGCGCGGTTCCTGGGCCAGTGATGCTGTCGGTCAATGCGCAGGGCCCGGACGGCCGGGACACCTCCTGGCTGTGGGACGTGGACTACCGGGTCCTGAGCGGCCGGCCGGTTTTCGTGGCCGGTGAGCGGAGGATCGATCTCGCGGTCCGGCTTGAGGCAGACCAGGTGAGCTTCATGCTGGTCAACAGTGTCGATGACGCCCTGAGCAAAGTAGCGGCCGGTGCGCTTGACGTGATTGCCAACTACACGGCCTTCCAGCAGATCCGGGCGGCACTTGGCCGGGCCGAGTGAGGGGAACGGCCGAATGACACCGGACTATGTGCCGCCGAGGCCGGATCCGGCCCGACGGGGCGGAAGTCACCGCGGCGTCAGTAGCATCCGGCTCGTCTGGGTCTACCCGGACCTGCTCAGCACCTACGGCGACCGGGGCAACCTGCTGGTGCTCGAGCGGCGGGCCAGGCTGCGCGGCTTCGCGGTCGACGCTATCGAGGTGCACGCCGACGAGGCAATTCCACGCCAGGGGGACATCTACCTGATGGGTGGCGGCGAGGACTTGCCGCAGATCCTCGCGGCAAGGCGGCTGCGAGCAGATGGCGGTCTTGCCGCGGTGGCCAGTGCCGGGGCCGTGGTGTTCGCCGTCTGCGCCGGTTATCAGGTCATCGGCACGGAGTTTGGCGGCGTCGACGGCGAGCCAGTGGCCGGCCTGGGGATCCTTGACACGCGCAGCGGGCGGGGAGAGCGCCGCGGCGTGGGCGAGATTGTCGCGGACGTGGATCCGGAGCTCGGCGTACCGCGCCTGACCGGTTTCGAGAACCATCAGGGCGTCACCACCATCGGGCGCGACGCAAGGCCGCTGGCGCGGGTAACGCTGGGCGTCGGCAACGGGGACGGCACCGAAGGTGCTTACGCTGGCCGGGTGCTCGGCACCTACCTGCACGGCCCGGTGCTGGTGCGCAACCCGGGCCTCGCCGATCTCCTGCTCGGCTGGGCCGCGGGGCCGCTGGCGCCAGTCAGTCCCGCGGACGACGACTGGGCACATCGGCTCCGCGAGGAACGGCTCGCTGCCGTGCTCGGCTGAACCGGGCGGGCCTGAGTCCGGCCGGGATGGCGCGGGCCGGACCGGGACAGCTCCGGGCCGGCGGCGGGCCAGGACTTCCGCTCGTCAGCTGTCAGTAGACGAGGGCCTGCGCGCCGTCAGCCATGATTTCCGCGACGAATGTCGCGGCCCCCGCGATGCGGACCCCGTCGAGAACACCGTCGGCGGCGATTCCCCTGCGCGCGGCGCACTGCGAGCAGACCGTGACAGGGCCATTGTCCAAAACCCTAGCCAGCAGTTCCGCAAGCGGAACTGCCTGCGGGAGCGCAATGCCATCGGCGCCGCCGGGAAGGGCGAGCCACGCGGCGTCCCCCGTCAGCCAGAGGGACACCTCCACTCCGCTCGCGACCGCCGTCGCGGCTACGGTCAGGGCCTGATTACAGCGCTCCGGATCGTCCTTGCCCGAGGTTGCCTTCACAACGAGTGACCGGGAAGCCATGCTCTGACCTTAACCCGGATGTGCGGATGGCCGGATGCCAGATCGCGCACTTCCGATCCACCATATTCCGGAAATCTGGTTCCGCGGTTACCTGATGCATTCTTTACCCATACCGGATTAGTGCGCCTCGATGGTCCGAAATGTGGCTAATATCCCAACCAAAGCAGGTACAAGTGGAACCCGAGGGTTAACGGCGATCGGCACGGACACGTCGATCGTCCCGCGATTCGCGCGCCTTCAGGATGCTGCGCCCTGCTGGATCTACACTTCCGATATGTCTAGCGAGGTCAGCGGGATAGTCCTGGTCGGGGCGTTTGGCGCAGTCGCCGGGCTGTGCGCCTTCTTCATGCCGAAGCTCTACCGCGTTGGCGCAAGCGGCAGAACGTCGCCGCCACCACGTGATAGCTAGCCTGGTCGCTCGGCCGGCTCAGTCGGCCCGGACGGCCCAGCCCGCACGGCCCGGACGGCGCGATGAGGCCATTGCCCATGATGATCAGGCTCCGGCTCTAATCTTTTCGGTATGCAGAGCCAGCAGAATCCTCAGGACGGACTTGGCGGCGCGAGCGCCGGAGAGGTTGCGGGCCCGGCCGGGCTGGCAACGCATCCCAGCCTGGTGCCGCTCCTGCACCTGCTCGGCCGGTGGGAGGGAGCCGGCGTAGTCGGCTACCCGACGATAGAGAGTGCCAGATTCGGCCAGGAAGTCTCGTTCAGCCACAACGGCAAGCCATTCCTGATCTACGAAAGCCGTACCTGGCTGCTTGACGATGCGGGACACCTGGGCCGGCCGCTCGCCACGGAGGCCGGCTTCTGGCGCCCCCAGGAAGACGGCCGCCTCGAGGTGGTGCTCGCGCACCCTACCGGGATCACCGAGATCTACCTCGGACAGATAGCGGGCACGAAGATCGAGATGGCCACCGATGCGATCGCCCGCACCTCATCCGCCAAGGAAGTTACTGCAGGCCGCAGGCTCTACGGGCTGATCGGGAGTGACCTCGCCTACGCCTACGACATGGCTGCGGTGGGGCAGCCATTGCAGGCGCATGTCTCAGCGCAGCTTAAGCGTGTCGGATAAAGCGGCGTGCCGCGCGCGGCAGAATCACTGTTGCGCCCGGCCCGCTCCGGACTGAACTGGTTCAGTTCTCGCCGAGCCAGTAGTTCGCGAAGCCGCTTGCGTGCGTAGCCGTGGGCTGCGCGATCAGGCGTCGGCTGGCGGCACCGTACTGGAGGATCTTGGTGGTCCGCCAAAGGCGGGAGATCAACCCGCCGCGGTGGCCTGCTCCGTCGGTGATAGCGATGTTCGTGAAGCCCACCGCACCGTAGTCGGCCAGCGGAAGGAGCTGATTCTTGCTGTTGGACGGCGCTTCGCTGATGGCCTCGGTGGACGTGCGCGGGCACCGCCGCGCCGCGCAGGCTTTGGCGACGCTGAAGCGGCGGCCGTTGGTGTTGTCGGCCACTGTCAGCCGGAACTTCCTGCTAGCGGGGCTATAGGAGACGCTCGCTGTGATTGAGTCGCCGGGGCGGACCCTTATGGTGCTGACAGCCTCGGGCTTTGGGAACATCTCGTACCACGCACGATAACTGGGTGTCCGTCCCGCGGATCCCGCGCAATCGGCCTCGATGCCGTCCTGTTCGACCGAGTCAGCTGTTTTTGCGAAACCATCTAGCCCGACCCAATGAGCCGAGTACGTACCTGGCGTCACCGCGCAGTTGAGGTAAGGCACGAAGAATGTCGCCTGCACCAGCCCGAAGCTCCTGCCCCCCTTGGTCGTGGCGTACCCGGCCCAGTTGAAGGATCGGGTGACGGCCAACGCGCCGGACACGGCTGCGGCGCTCTGCTGGCCAGCGCGACCTGCCGGAATCATCGGCTGCCCGGGCAGCACGTGGCCGGTACTGGCAGCGGGCCGCGCCGCCGAGGCGGTCCTGGCGCCGGCGATGCCGCGGGTGGCCGAGGCCGTGGCAGCGTGGGAGACACTCCGGGCGGTCCGGGCGGGGCTGGCCGGAGCCAAAGCGAAGGCGCCGGTCGCGAGGATGGCTCCAGCTGCAGCGGCCGCTGCACTACCGACCCGGACGATCTTGGTCACCAAAGTGTTCCTTCCTGCCTACGGTTAGTAAGCCACCTCGCTATGGCGCGCAGCGGCCCGACGCTCCAATAACTGCGACCAATACAAGGGCACCCGAAGGACCTTACCGCCGCTGTGACCCGCCTGGGGGGCGCCGGGTAATAAAGGCGCCGGCCGGACAGCGGACAGGGCAGAAACGAGAAGAGACCCGAACAAAGAGCCGCAGGAGGAGGCCGGGGGGAGGCGGAGGCCCGGGGGAGGCGGAGACCGGGCAGGAGGTGCCGGGGAGGCGGAGGCGAGGCGGAGGCCGGGGGAGGCGGAGGCGAGGCGGAGGCGAGGCGGAGGCCGGGGGAGGCGGAGGCGAGGCGGAGGCCGGGCAGGGGGCCGGGCAGGAGGGGCCGGGCAGGGGGGGCCGGGCAGGGGGCCGGGCAGAGGCGGCCGGGCAGGAGGGGCCGGGCAGGAGGGGCCGGGCAGGAGGGGCCGGGCAAGAAGGCCCGGGCAAGAAGAAGCCCCCGGGCGACTCCCGTAACAAGTTCACCAGCCAGGCCGGGGAGCGATGCGCCGCCTTTAGGCGGGGCTTCTGCCGCAACTAGGTTGCGCTCCGCGGAAACCGGAGGTGAACCCGCGACGGGGACCGGCTGGACAAGGCCGGCCAGCCCGGGGGTCCGGTGTCTGCCGTGTATTCGCCGACCGCCGCCTTGCGGCACAGACCTGACGTTCGCACGCCCGCCTGTTGCTAGCCGGTGAAGCGCGCCCAACTCAGCTTCGGCCGAGGCGGGCGCTCCACGGGACGGCGGCTAGCTGACAGCCACCTCGCGAGTCCGACATCTATGCATGCTGTTGGACCACCTCCTTTCCCGCGTTAGCCCGAAGCTACGTCAAGGGGCCATGCGGAGGCAAGCAAGTTATCCGCACCCACCTCGCGTACCGGGTCCGGTGGCTCGGTCTCACTAGACTTGGCGTATGGCACAGGCGTGGGATGCGGCGCTCCGGGCGGGCGGCTACCGCGTCACACCGCAGCGCCAGCTCGTCCTCGAGGCCGTGACCAAGCTGGATCACGCGACCCCCGAGGAAATCTTCGCTGACGTCCATCAGCGGGCCCGCGGGGTGAACGTCTCCACGATCTACCGGACCCTGGAACTTCTCGAGCAGCTCGGTCTCGTCAGCCACACCCACCTCGGGCACGGGGCTCCGCGGTACCACATTGCCGCCGACGCGGACCACGTTCACCTGGTCTGCAGTGAGTGCGGACGGATCATCCAGGTGGATCCGGCCGTCGTTCGTCCCCTTATCACGGCACTCGACGAGCAGTATCGCTTCGAGACCGATGTCGGGCACCTGACCGTGTTCGGCAGGTGCGGAGAATGCCGCGCCGCCGGGCAGGACTAGCTGGCCGCCGCTGACGCCTGCAGGCGCTGCAGCTGACGCCCGCGGGCCCGGCAGGTACGGACGCGCTTCGGGCGCATAGCCTTGGTGACATGGACAGCCCGCTGCTCGCCGTGCCCGGTGCCGTGCCCGCTGATGGCGTCGACGCCGGGGTGGCGGCACATTATGGCGACCCGTTCGCCGAGCAGCGCGGGCTCTCGCTTGGCGTCGGCCTGGTGGACAGGTCGCACCGGGGCATCATCCGCATCACCGGGCCCGACCGGCTGTCCTGGCTGCACAGTCTCAGCACGGCCGATCTCGAGCATCTCCAGCCTGGCCGGGCAACCCAGGCGCTGATCCTGAGCCCGAGCGGTCATGTCGAGCATCACCTGACGCTGACCGATGACGGGACCGCGCTCTGGGCCCATGTTGAGCCGGGCGCCGCGGAGCCATTGCTGAAATTCCTCGAGTCCATGCGGTTCATGCTGCGGGTTGAACCCGCTGATGTCAGCGACGACTTTGCCGTACTCACGCTGATGGGGCCTAAGGCCAGGAGTGAGCTCGCCGGCGGTGCGGCGGCCGCCATGGCACTTCCGTTTGGCATTGACCTTGTTTACCCCCGTCCGGGGCTGGCCGATGCTGCGGCGGTATTGCGGTCGGCCGGGGCGGTGCTCGCGGGCATGTGGGCGCACGAGGCGCTGCGGATCGCGGGCGGCCGGTGCAGGCTCGGGCTGGACACCGATCACCGGACGATTCCGCACGAGGTTGGCTGGATAGGGACGGCGGTCCAGCTCGACAAGGGCTGCTACCGGGGTCAGGAGACCGTAGCGCGGGTGCATAACCTCGGGCATCCGCCGCGCCGCCTGGTTCTGCTGCACCTGGACGGTAGCGAGGACCGGCTGCCGGCGCATGGCGACCCGGTGGAGGCGGCGGGCGCGCGGGTCGGGTTCGTTGGCTCCGCGGCGCGCCATTTCGAGCTGGGCCCGGTCGCGCTCGGCCTGATCAAGCGGACCGTACCGGTCGACGCCACGCTGCAGGCGGCCGGGATCGCCGCGGCGCAGCAGGTCATCGTCGCACCGGACGCTGGCGGCCTGGCGAAGGCCACCGTGCAGCGGGCGCGCGGTGATCTGAACCGGTTGCGCGAGTAACCTACCGCCAGGAACAACGTCGTTTCCTGGAGGTCTCCAGCGGTGCTCCGTCGCGCGCTGCTGGCCGCTTCGGCCAGCAAACGGGTCCATCAGGTCATCATGGCCGCCCCGTTCACCCGTGCTGTCGTCGCCAGGTTCGTGGCCGGGGACACCGCCGACGACGTGCTGCGCGTCACCCAGCGGCTGCAGGCTGACGGACTGCTCGTCAGCATCGACTACCTGGGCGAGGACACCGTCGACCCCGGCCAGGCCGCCGCCGTCACCGACGAGTACGTACGGCTGCTCGGCCGGCTCGGCGCCGCCGGGCTGGCCGGCGACGGCCGCGCCGAGGTGTCCGTCAAGCCGACCGCGGTAGGGCTCGACCTGCGCGAGCATGGCGAGAAGACGGCCACGGAGAACATCAGCAGGATCTGCGCGGCGGCCAGGGCGGCGGGCACCACGGTCACGGTCGACATGGAGGATCACACGGGGGTCGATGCGACCTTGCGCCTTGTGGCCCAGCTCCGCCCCGAGTTCCCCGATCTCGGCTGTGTGATCCAGTCATACTTGCGGCGCAGCCCGGGTGACTGCGAGGCGCTGGCGGTCGCAGGGTCGAGGGTCAGGCTCTGCAAGGGCGCCTACAGCGCGCCCGAAGGCACCGGTTTCGGCGCGCGCGCTGAGGTTGACCGTTGCTACGCCCGCTGCCTGCGGGTGCTGCTGAACGGCGACGGTTATCCGATGCTCGCCACCCATGATCCGAGGCTGATCGGCATCGCCGAAACGCGCGCGAAGGCAGCTGGGCGGCCGGCCACGAGCTTCGAGTACCAGATGCTGTACGGCATCAGGCCGGGCGAGCAGCTGCGGCTGGCGGGCTGCGGGGCGCAGGTACGGGTCTACGTCCCCTACGGGAACGACTGGTACGGCTACCTGGTGCGGCGGCTTGCCGAACGGCCGGCGAACCTCGTCTTCTTCCTCCGGTCGCTCGCCTCACGCGGCTGAGGAAGCCGGCCATGTGCCGAGGCCCGCGTGAGCCGGGCTGAGGCGGCATGCCGCGCGCAGAGGCGGCCCGACCGCGCAGAGGCGGCCCGACCGCGCACAGGCGGCTCGCCGGGCAGAGGCGCCGGCCCGCCGGGCAGAGGCGGCCCGGCGCAGCGGGCCCGGCGGCGCAGCGGGCGGCCCGGACGAATCACGGTAGGCTCCGTGGGATGATCGCAGTTCTGGGTGCCGGGAAGATGGGCGAAGCGCTCATCTCGGGCCTGCTGCGCGCCGGCTGTTCGCCGGCTGGCGTGATTGCTGCCGTCCGGCGCAGCGACCGGGGCCGCGCGCTGCGGGAGGCCTACGGCATCGACGTGATCGGTGCGGCCGAGGCTGCCCAGCGCGCCGGGACGCTGCTGATCACGGTCAAGCCGCAGGACATGACGGTGCTGCTGGACGAGATCGGCCCGGAGGTTACGGCCGACAAACTGATCATTTCCGTAGCTGCCGGAATCACTACCGGCTTCATCGAGCGCAAGCTCGCCGCTGAGGTTCCGGTGGTGCGCGTCATGTCGAACACGCCGGTCCTCGTCGACGAGGCGATGAGCGTGATCTCGCCGGGCGCGCACGCAGGCGAGGAGCACCTGAGGCGGGCAGAGGAGCTGCTGCGGCCGGTCGGGAAGGTCCTGCGGATCCCCGAGTCGCAGCAGGACGCGGCGACCGCGCTGTCGGGCAGCGGGCCGGCCTACGTGTACTTCCTCGTGGAGGCGATGGTCGACGCCGGGATCCTGCTCGGTATGCCGCGCAGCAATGCCCTGGAGATGGTGAAGCAGGCTGTGTTCGGCGCGGCGACCATGCTGCGCGAGTCCGGCGAGCACCCGGTGCTCCTGAGGGAGGCTGTCACGTCGCCAGGCGGCACGACCATCAGCGCGATCAGGGAACTCGAGAGACACGGGGTCCGGGCGGCATTCCTGGCAGCGATCGAGGCCGCTCGCGACCGCGGCCGCGAGCTCGGGGCCGGCTGACCGGCCGGCCCGGTCACCAAGCCGGTCCCAGGTACCTGATTGGTGCTACGGCATGGGTGGGACCGGGGCGGCTGAATGGTCATTCGATGACACTCCGGAATTGAGTGTGCTCGCCGGGGTTGCCCTTTTCCGCGCAGGACTTACGCTGGAGACAGGCGTGACTGATGCGCTGAATCTCGCTAGGCGCAGGCAGCTCCGCCGGAAGAGGACTATTGATGGCAGCAGACGTAAGTTCGCTCAGCGAAGTCAGGTTTCTGACCGTGGCCGAAGTGGCCACGATCATGCGCGTGTCAAAGATGACTGTCTACCGCCTTGTTCACTCCGGTGAGCTCGAGGCGATCCGGGTCGGCCGTTCGTTCCGCGTGCCCGAGCAGGCGGTCAACACCTACCTCAAGGAGGCCTTCGTCGGATCCGACTGATCGCCCGGATAGCGGCGCCCGGCCGGGGAGCCGCCCGCAACCGGAGCGGGGAGACGACCGGAGCGGGCGGCGGCCGGCGAATTCCGGGCGCAGTCGGCGGTGCGGCTGGCCAGCCTGATTGAGGTGGGTGGCCACGGCGGGGGTACGCTGTGGCGTCGGCGTGTGCCCGGCCGTCGCGCGGCAGGGGTGCGCGTGGGTATGCCTGTCAGCCAGAATGTCGAACAAGGGTGATCTCGTGGGCTCAGTGATCAAGAAGCGCCGCAAGCGGATGGCAAAGAAGAAGCACCGCAAGCTGCTGCGGAAGACGCGCGTTCAGCGCCGGAACAAGAAGTAGCAGTATCCGGCGCGTGCCCGCCTGACCTGCTGGGTATAGGTGCGGGCATCGAGAACGCGATGACTCCTGTCGCCGTCGCCCGCGACGGGCGAGGCACCCTATGCCCTGCCGGTGATGGCGCCACTGGAGACGATGTGAGCCAGGCCGGGTCCGAGCAGTCGGGCGGCTGGCGGGATTTGCTCGCCGGGGCGGCGGATTTCGTGCGGCGGCGGGTCAGTGGCGAATACCAGGTCGACGAGTCCGGCTTCGATCCCAGCTTCAATTCACATGTGCTGATGCCTCTCGCCGGGGTTCTCTACCGGAACTGGTTCCGGACCCAGATGCGCGGCCTTGAGCACGTGCCCGCCACCGGTCCGGCGCTTGTCGTCGCCAACCATTCAGGCGTCCTACCGGTCGACGCCCTGATGCTTCAGACCGGCGTGTTCCGCGAGCACCCAGCGCACCGGAACCTGCGGATGCTCGGCGCGGACCTCGTGTACACCGTGCCTGTGCTGGCCAGCCTTGCCCGGATGAGCGGGCATACGCGCGCCTGCCCGCAGCAGGCTGACCGGCTGCTTCGCGCCGACGAGCTGGTCGGGGTGTTCCCCGAGGGCTTCAAAGGTACCGGAAAGCCGTTCAGTGAGCGCTACCGCCTGCAGCGTTTCGGCCGCGGCGGATTCGCGCTGACGGCTATCCGTGCAGGGGTGCCGATCATTCCCTGCGCGATCGTCGGCGCTGAGGAGATTTATCCGATGATCGGTAACTCCGAGCCGGTCGCCCGGCTGCTTAAGCTGCCCTATTTTCCGGTGACGCCGCTCTTTCCCTGGCTGGGCCCGGTGGGCGCCATCCCGTTGCCGTCCAACTGGATCATCGAATTCTGTAAGCCGGTACTCACGGAGGACATCAGGGCGGACTGGCAGCACGACCCGGGCACCGTCAGCTGCCTGGCGGATGAGGTGAAGGAGACTATTCAGCTCAAGCTGGATGAGCTGCTCCTGGATCGCGGGCCTGCCTTCAGTTAGATCCGTTACCCGGATCCGTCCCTGCATCCGCCGCCCGCTCCGGCGGCTGGCAGCTGCTGCCGGGTGGCTAGATCCGGCTAATGGCGGCCCGGCGGCGGTGCAAGGCCACGCCGGCCACCGTGCCGCCAACCACAGCACCCGCCGCGGCGGCGATGGGCAGCGCGACCGTGGTGGCCCGGCGGCCGGCTCGGAAGTCGTGCACCGGCCAGCCCCGGCGCCGCGCTTCCGTGCGCAGTTCGGCGTCGGGATTGACGACGTTCGGATGGCCGACGAGAGTCAGCATCGGCAAGTCGTTGGCCGAGTCGCTGTAAGCCGAGCACCTGGCGAGGTCAAGGTGCTCGCGTTCAGCGAGGGCCCGGATCGCCTCCGCCTTTGCCTTGCCGTGCAGCAGGCCGCCGACCAAGTGCCCGGTGTACTCGCCAGCCACGGTCTCCGCCACGGTGCCGAGCGCGCCAGTGAGCCCGAGCCTTCGGGCCATGATGTTGGCGAGTTCGACCGGCGTGGCGGTGACCAGCCAGACGCGCTGGCCGGCCGCCAGATGGCGCTGGGTGAGTTCCCGCGTGCCCTGCCAGATGCGGTCGGCCATCGTATCGTCGTAGATTTCCTCGCCGAGCGCGACGATGTCGGCAACCCGGTGCCCGGCGACGAACGCCAGCGCCGATTCCCTGGCCGCCTCGATGTGGCCGGATTTCTCGGCGCCGCGCAGCCGGAAGGTCACCTGGCCCCAGGTCATCTTGGCCAGGTCACGGGCGCCGAACAACTTGCGGGCCGCGAGGCCGCGGGCGAAGTAGTAGATCGAGGCGCCGCGCATCAGCGTGTTGTCGACGTCGAAGAACGCCCCGGCTGTCGGGTCGGGCACCGGCGACGGCTGCTGCACGTCGGCTGCCTCAGCAGATGCCTGGCCGGCGATGGCAGGCTCGTCCCCGCGCCTCTTTGGCAGCAGTTTCATATCCACCGAGCCTACCGGGGCGAGCCCGGGCGCCCGGGCAGCGCACGCGATTCGTGCTCTGATCAAGCACCCGCATGATGCCTGGTCAACAGTCCGGTCGCGGCACGGCCTCGCTTCGTGCACCATAGTCAACGATGTCTATGTCCCTTGTCGTCGCAGCGCTCGGCTGCCTAGGTGCCGCAGTGGCCACTAGCTTGCTCGTGGTCAGGTGCCTGCGCGGCCCCAGCGGGGCGCTGGTTGCGTGGACCGTCGCCATGTTCGGGCTGGCGGTCTCGCTGGCCGCGCAGACTGTGGGTCACGCCATCGGCTTCGGGCCGGTGGCGTTCCGCGCGATGGAGATCGGGGCTAGCATCATCGCGTCACTCGCGCTTGCCGTCGGGCTCACCGAGGTGGCCGGAAGGAGCGTCGCAGCCAGGTTCGCCGCACGGCTCGTGCTGCCCGCGATCGGGCTTGTGTGCCTGGTGATCTTCAGTAGCGATCCGCTGAGCATCAACGCCTTCAGCAAGGCGTGGCCCAATCCGGCCGTCTACTACCAGATCATCCCGAATGAGCTGCTCAAGTATCTGCTTACCCCGGTTACCGTGGTGATAGCCCTGCTCGCGATCATGTGGACTGTCGTCCGCTCGCGGCGCGACAGGAGCTGGCGGGAGGCGGTCCCGCCGGTGGCCGCTGCCGCGGCAGCGGCGCTGGCGGTATCGGTGCCCGGCGCGGCGGTTGCGGCGGGCGGCGATGCCGTGGGCAGATTGCACGTGAGCTCGCTGTTCGCGTCGCTATGCGCGGTAGCCGTGGCGCTGACCTGGTTCGCCTGCTCGCGGGCCGGCAATCTTGGCCTTCGCCTGCGGCAGCACGCCGACCCGGCACAGGCGGACGAGTGGGCGCTACAGCATCACTGGACCGGTGGGATTGACGAGACCGGGGACCTCGGGCCGCTGGGCGGCGACGCGGACCCCTACGGAAGCCTCTACCGGCACCATGGCGACCCTGACTACGACACGGCCGACTATCCGGGGCACGGCGCCGGGCGCGACGACCACGCAGCGAGCGGCAACTTCTGGTCGGAACCCGGCTACGGCGACGCGCGCTACGACGACACGGGCCACGGGGACGCCGGGCGCTACGCGGACCCCGGGCGCTACGCGGACCCCGGGCGCTACGCGGACCCCGGGCGCTACGCGGACCCCGGGCGCTACGCGGACCCCGGGCGCTACGCGGACCCGGGGCCTAACCTCGGCGCGGCAGAGGGCACCGGAGCAGGATCCTGGCCAGGCGCCCAGGCTGGCGGCGGTGCAACCGAGCCCGGCGGGTTCGCCGGGCACCGGGCACCGCCGCGAAACGACGACGATGGCAGTGCCGGGGCCAGGCTCTTCGGCCAGATCGCGATCTACACGCTCGTTGAGGACCGGGTGCCCGATTTCGACCGGCTGGCAAAGCAAGTAGTCAGGCAGGTCGGCGCGAACGAGCCGGACACGCTCGTATTCATCGTGCACGCTGTGCCCTCAGCTCCCATGCAGCGGATCCTGTACGAGGTCTATCGGGACCGCGATGCGTATGAGTGGCACAAGAGGCAGCCCTACGTCGCCGGTTTCGAAAGCGACCGGAGTCCGTACGTGCTAGCGACCAACCTCATCGAGCTTGGCCTGCAGCAGGCCAAAGTCTCACCGCTGCCATCGATCTCCGATCTGCTGAGCGACAGCGGTTATGACCTGCTGAACGACTCCGGTTTCGGGCAGCCAGGGTTCGGCCAGCGGCCGCCAATCCGCGACGGTGGCCGCAGTCCCCGGACGGGCGGCGGTTCGGCGGGCGGCGGTTCGGGCAGTACCGGCCTGCCAGACCGGGACGGCTTAGGCGACGGTTCGGCCAGCAGCGGTGTGGCGGGCAGCGGGACCGGGGGGCGACCCGGCGGCCGGGCCGGCCCGGGCAGCAAGGGTCCGGCTGGCGGCTCGCCCGGAGCGCATCGGCAGCGATGACAACACACGGCGCTGCTGGTTCCGCGGACGGCCCCGCGGTCCATACGATCACACTTCTCTCGCGGCCCGGCTGTCACCTGTGCGACGATGCGCGCGCCGTGATCTCGCGGGTCGCAGCTGATCTCGGGGTTGACTGGGAAGAGCGAGATATAACGCAGTCGCAGCAGGATCTGCTTGCCTACGGGGACATGATTCCGGTCACCCTGATCGACGGCGTTCAGCATGACTTCTGGCGGGTGAGCGAGGCCAGGCTGAGGACGGCGCTTCGCGGGTAGCCCCCGCTCGGATGCGCTGGCCGCGGCCATCATCAACCTGGCTGGTGCTGGCCGCCGCGACGTTGCTGGCCAGGCCCGAGAGCCGCGTTGGGCGCCTCAAGGCGCGGTAAACGGGCGGCAAAGCGCTGGTCGGCGGGCCGGTCAGACAAGGCGGCCAACTTTGTGCAAACGTTCACAAGGGCGTAGCGTGACAGCGAAACCAACATGCAGGGGTCCCTTTGCCTGCTGTCCGCCGCGTTGATCCCCCCAGGAGTGCCGGCGCATGACCCGCCGTCCTGTCTCAGCCAACGGAGTTCACGGCATCCCGGAGGCGACAGTCGCCCGTCTTCCGGTCTACCTGCGTGCCCTCTGTGCACTGGCCGACCGTGGTGTCGCCACCGTGTCGAGCGAGGAGCTGGCCGCCGCGGCGGGGGTGAACTCCGCCAAGCTCCGCAAGGACCTGTCACACCTGGGCTCGTACGGCACCCGCGGCGTCGGCTACGACGTCGAGTACCTGGTCTATCAGGTGTCCCGCGAACTCGGCCTGACTCAGGACTGGCCCGTCGTGATCGTCGGTGCGGGCAACCTGGGGCGTGCCCTCGCCAACTACGGGGGCTTCGCGACGCGCGGCTTCCGCATCGCCGCGCTGCTTGACTCCGACCCTGAGGTCGTGGGCAGCAAGATCGGACGGCACGTCGTCAGGCCCGCCGACGAGATCGAGTCCGTGGTATCGCGGGATGGCGTCTCGATCGGAGTGATCGCCACCCCGGCGGCAGCGGCCCAGGGAGTCTGCGAGCGCTTCGTGGCAGCGGGCGTGACCAGCATCCTGAACTTCGCGCCTGTGGTGCTAGACGTGCCATCCGGGGTGGATGTGCGTAAGGTCGACCTGTCGATCGAATTGCAGATTCTCGCGTTCCATGCCCAGCGACGGGCGGTGATTCAGGTAGCCCGGAGCGGGAAGTGGCAGCGGCGGCAGGCCCGGCGGCACGACGGCCTTGAGTCAGCCGGCCTGCCGGACATGGCACCGGCGAAGGCCGACAACGGGGTGGAGGCGCAGGCGGTAGCGAGATGAGCGTGCTCGTTGTAGGCCTCAGCCACAAGAGCGCCCCGGTGGCCACGCTGGAGCGGGCCGTGCTGACCGGCGACGCCCTATCCAAGCTGCTGCGCGACGTCTTCAGCTCCAATGAGGTGGCGGGATCGGTCGTGGTGAGCACCTGCAACCGCGTGGAGGTCTACGCGGAAGTGGACAAGTTCCACGGCGGGGTCGCGGCGATCTGCGAGCTGCTGGCGCGGCACGCCGCAGTGCCGCTCGCCGAGCTGACCCCCCATCTGTACGTGCACTACGAGGACCGCGCTATCCAGCACCTGCTCTCGGTGGCCTGCGGGCTCGACTCCATGGTCGTCGGCGAGAGCCAGATACTCGGCCAGGTGCGCCATGCCCTGGGGCTGGCCAGGGAACACGGAACGCTGGGCCGGGTCCTTTCCGACCTCGGGTCGCTCGCATTGCGCGCAGGCAAGCGCGCGCATGCGGAGACCGGTATCGACCGGGCTGGAGCGAGCCTGGTCAGCGTCGGGCTCAGCACCGCGCGGCAGGCGCTTGGCGGCCCTATCGGGCCTGCTGTCCCTGCAGGCCCCGCGCTTCCCGCAAAGGCGCTGGCCGGATTGTCCGTCCTGGTCGTAGGGGCGGGCTCGATGAGCTCGCTCGCGGCGGCCACGGCCGCGCGGATGGGAGCGGCCAGGGTCGTGATCGCAAACCGGACCCGCGGCCCCGCGGAACGGCTCGCGGCCGCGGTCAGCGGCACCGCCGCCGAGTTCTCCCGGCTATCGGCCGAGCTAGCCGACGCGGATCTGGTCGTCTCCTGCACCGGCGCGGTTGGGCACGTGATCGGTGCGGACGCTGTGGCCGCCGCGCTGGCCGCGCGGCCGCCTGGCGGCAGCCCGCTGGTCCTGCTTGACCTGGCGCTGCCGCGCGACGTCGCCCCAGACGTGGGCAGCCTGGCCGGAGTGAGCGTGATCGACCTGGAGTCGCTAGGTAACGCAGGGGCGCACGGCGTGGCCGGGACGGCAGCAACCGAGGAGGACGTGGCAGCGATCCGGCAGATCATCGCCGACGAGTTCGCCGCGCAGGCATCGGCGGATCGGGCGGCCAGGGTCGCGCCGACAGTCGTGGCCCTGCGGGCCAAGGCCGCCGAGGTGGTCGACGCCGAGCTGGCGAGGCTGGACGGCCGGATGGCCGGCCTTGACTCGCGGGCGCGCGACGAGATCGCCCAGGCCATGCGCAGGATCGCCGACAAACTGCTGCATGCGCCGACTGTACGAGTCAAGGAACTGGCAGGATCGCCAGATGGCGACTCCTATGAGACTGCACTTCGAGTGCTGTTCGATCTCGATCCGGACGCGGTGGAGGCGGTGATCCGGCCAGATGCCGGGCTGCTCCCGGGGTCAGCCCGCAGGAGCGCGCCGTGACGGGTGCGCGGCTGCGGCTGGGCACCCGCAAGAGCCCGATGGCCCAGGCGCAGTCCCTCCAGGTGGCACGCCTCGTCACCGAGCGGACCGGCCGACAGATCGAGTTGGCTCCGATCACCACGTTCGGTGACGTCAGCCGGGCGCACCTGGCCCAGATCGGTGGTACGGGCGTATTCGTCAGCGGCCTGCGGGCCAGCCTGCTCGCCGGCGACATCGACTTCGCCGTGCACTCGCTGAAGGACCTGCCGACCGGGCCTGCCGAGGGCATCAAGCTCGCCGCCGTGGTTGCCAGGGACGATCCGCGCGATGCCCTGGCGGCGCGCGACGGCGCTAAGCTCGCCGACCTGCCTCCCGGTGCGCGGATCGGCACCGGATCGCCGCGCCGGGCGGCTCAGCTACTGCTGCTCCGGCCGGACCTGCGCCCGGTGCCGGTCCGGGGTAACGCGGGAACCAGGCTGTCGAAGATCGCTTCAGGCGAAGTCGATGCGGTCATCCTCGCCTACGCCGGCCTGCTCAGGATCGGCCGCCTCGACGCGGTCTGCCAGATCTTCGAGCCCGACGAGATGCTCCCCGCGCCAGGCCAGGGAGCACTTGCGGTGGAGTGCCAGGCTGGCCGGGATGATATTGCGGCCCTGCTGGCTTTCGCGGACGATCCGGCGAGCCGGGCGGCCACCACAGCAGAACGCACCGTGCTCGCCGCGCTGCAGGCAGGCTGCAGCGCGCCCGTTGGAGCGTATGCTGCCGGCACGGATGAATTGCGGTTGCGCGCGGTTGTCGTGGCAGCCGACGGGGGGATGGCGCTGCGGGCGAGCGCCGGCGGACCAGCGTCCGAGGCCGAGCGCCTCGGCCGCGAGGTCGCGGCCGAGCTGCTCCAACGCGGCGCGGGAAGGTATACGGCTATGTCTGCTGGACAGATCAGCACTGGGGACGATGACGCATGAATCCCAGGCCCGTAACGCAGAAACCGGAAGGCAAGGCAGCAAAGCGGTCGGCTGCAGGCCTGGTCGCCTTCGTGGGAGCAGGACCCGGTGATCACGGTCTGCTGACCGTTCGCGGCGCCGACCTGCTGGCCCACGCCGACCTCGTGGTGGCAGGACCGGAGCTGGCCGGCCAGCTGGAGCGACTGGTGCCCGCCGAGACGGCGGTGGCCGATGCCGACGCGATCGCGCAGGACCCGAAGCTGCTCATCAAGGCGGCCAAGGCAGGCCAGCTTGTGGTCAGGCTGCTGCCCGGGGACCCGCTGCTGTTCGGCCATGCAGCCGCCGAGGCATCAGCGTGCGCGAAGGCCGGGATACCCTTCGAGATCGTGCCAGGGGTTCCCGCGGCAATCGCGGTGCCTGCCTTTGCGGGCATCCCGCTAGCTTCGGATACCAGCGGTGACGTCCGGGTGATCCACGCCTCCGAGGTGAGCCGGATGTCCGCGGGACCGGGCAGCCTGGTGATCCTCGGCGCCGAGACCGGGCCCGCTGACCTGGCCAAGATGCTGATGGCAGCGGGATGGCCGGATAGCGCCCGGTTCGCGATCATCTGGAACGGCACTACGACCGATCAGCACACCGTGGTCTGCGGCCTCGGCTCGGTGGCCGCGGACCTCAAGGCGGCCGGGGTCAGCCTGCTCACGGCGCACGGTCCCGCAGTCGCCGTCGTCGGCGACGGCGTTGCCGCGCAGCAGACGCTGTCCTGGTTCGAGACCAAGCCGCTGTTCGGCTGGCGGGTGCTGGTGCCGCGGACCAAGGAGCAGGCCGAGCAGGTCTGCGACCGGCTCCGGGCTCGCGGCGCGGTGCCTGAGCAGGTGCCGACCATCGCGGTCGAGCCGCCGCGGACACCGCAGCAGATGGAGCGTGCCGTCAAGGGACTGGTGACCGGCCGGTACCAATGGATCGCCTTCACGTCTGCGAACGCGGTCCGTGCCGTCAGGGAAAAGCTCGAAGAGTATGGGCTGGACGCCAGGGCGTTTGCCGGGGTCAAGGTCGCCTCGGTAGGCGAGCAGACCGCTGCGGCCCTCGGCGATTTCGGTATCACTCCTGACCTGATCCCGGATGGCGAGCAGTCCGCGGAGGGGCTCGCCGACGCCTGGCCGGTCTACGATGACGTGCTCGACCCGATCAACCGGGTGCTGTTGCCGCGTGCTGACATCGCCACCGAGACGCTGGTGGCCCGGCTCACCGACCTCGGCTGGGAGGCGGAAGACGTCACGGCCTACCGGACCGTACGCGCCGCGCCGCCGCCCGCGCCTATCAGGGAGGCGATCAAGGGCGGTGGTTTCGACGCCGTACTGTTCACCTCATCGTCGACTGTGCGCAACCTGATCGGCATCGCCGGCAAGCCGCACGCGGTCACAGTGATCGCGGTGATCGGCCCGCAGACCGCCAAGACTGCGGCCGAGTTCGGGCTCCGGGTGGACGTGACGGCACCCAAGCCATCGGTCACTGCGCTCGTCGATGCCCTGGCCGAATACGGGGCCGGCGTGCGGGACGCTGCGGTCGCCGCCGGCGAGCCGGTACGCAAGCCGAGCGAGCGCCGCCGCGGTGCACGCCGCCGGATCAGGTAACTACCCGTCGGGTGGCCCGGCCGCGGGGCTGCCGGGAGCCGGGACCCAGGTGCCTGGCCGGCCCAGTTAGCCACCGAGCAGCAAGGAGGGTCCGATGACCGCAGGATTCCCGGTCGCCCGCCCGCGCCGGCTGCGCCGCAGCGCGGCGCTGCGCCGCCTGGTGGCGCCGGCCAGGGTGCAGCCGGGCGACTTGGTGCTGCCGTTGTTCGTGAAGGAGGGCATCAGCGAGCCCCAGCCGGTCACCTCCATGCCCGGCGTTAAGCAGCACACCAGGGACAGTCTCCGTAAGGCCGCTGCCGATGCGGTCGACGCCGGGGTTGGCGGGCTGATTCTCTTCGGCATCCCAGCGGTCAAGGACGGGCGCGGCAGCGCTGCCGACGACCCCGATGGCATCGTCCAGCTCGCCCTGCGGGATCTGGCGGCCGAGGTGGGTCACGACACCGTGCTCATGGCCGACCTGTGCCTTGACGAGTACACCGACCATGGCCACTGCGGGCAGCTCACGGGGACCGGCGACGTGGACAACGACGCGACTCTGGAACGGTACGCCTCGATCGCCGTCGCCCAGGCTGAAGCGGGCGCGCACATCGTTGCGCCGAGCGGGATGATGGACGGCCAGGTCGCCGCGATCAGGTCGGCACTGGACGCGGCCGATTTCAGCGAGGTCGCGATCTGCGCTTACTCGGCCAAGTACGCCTCGGCACTCTACGGGCCGTTCCGCGAGGCGGCTGAATGCGCGCCGCAGTTCGGCGACCGGGCCGCTTACCAGCAGGACCCGGCCGGCTCCGACGAGGCGCTGCGCGAGGTGCTGCTGGACGTTGACGAGGGCGCTGACATCGTCATGGTCAAGCCCGCCCTCGCCTACCTGGACGTGATCAGCAGGGTCGCCGCGACCGTGCACCTGCCGGTCGCCGCGTACCAGGTCAGCGGTGAGTACGCGATGGTCGAGGCGGCGGCCGCCAACGGCTGGCTGGACCGGGACCGGATGATTATGGAAACTCTGACCGCGATCCGTCGGGCAGGCGCCGACATCGTCCTCACCTATTGGGCCGCCGAGGCCGCCCGCCGCCTGTGTTGAGCCGGATCCCGATGTTCCGAATGACACCGGAATGGGTGCTTAACCGGGCTTTCGGGCCCGGCCAATAGTGTCGACGGCACTTTACTGCCGGAAGAACGGCAGTAAAGTGCCAGCCACGCCAATCGCGGCGCGGTGGTGCGGCGCGATGCGGGCGGCAGCGCCGCGCGGCGGTGCGATGTGGGCACTGCGATGCGGCAGTGCGGTCCGATGCGGCAGTGCGGTCGCGGTATGACGTCGTGTGTCGAGCGGCTGGTCGCGGACGGCCGGCGGCGCAGGACCGCACCGGCGCGGCGGTTTCTGCGGGCACTGGATGACAGTGCAACGGTCACCGTGCGGCAACCGCTGAGCAACACCTCGGTCTCGGCCGGGGGATCCTGGGCTAGTCGCGCGGCGGTCAGGGCATTATCGGTAGCTAGAGCAGCGGGCAGGGAGTGGGGCCGATGGTCGAGGCGGTGCTGCGCGCAAGGCGCCGCAGGGCCGTGGCGCGGATGGCAGTAGCTGCCGTCGGCTATGCGGCGATGGGATGGCCGGTATGCGCCGGTGCCTACCCGCCTGGTCGGCCGCACCACGCGGGCGAGACGAGCCGGTCCTGCTCGTGTGACCGCATCGGCTGCCCGGCTCCTGGCGCACATCCGATGTCGCCCGCCTGGCAACTGCAGGCGACCGCCGATCCGGCGCTTGTCGCGCGCCGATGGGCAATCCGGCCGGAGGCGAATGTCATCCTGGTAACCGGTCGGACCTTCGATGTCCTTGATGTTCCGGCCGAGGTCGGGCAGACAGCGCTGACCCGGATGCAGCGGTCCGGCGTGCAGCCTGGGCCGGTCGCGCTCAGCGCGGGGAACCGGGCGCTGTTCTTCGTCGCGACACGCGGCGCGCCGCAAGATGAGATCGAATGGTGGTCGTGCCATCTGGATTGCGAACCTGAGACGGTCGCCCAGGTGACCGGGCTGCGCTGGCATTGCAGGGACAGCTACGTGCTGGCTCCGCCGTCCCGCTACCCGGGCTCGCTAACCGCGCAATGGCTGCGGCCCCCCGCTGATGCTCCGTTGCCTGACGGGCTGCGGCTGCTCGAGTTCCTCGCCGATGCCTGCGGCGGGGCCGCCTGATGGCGAGCCAGGACCACGGCGGGAGCGTCTGATGGTTGGCCGGGAGCGTTCCGCCGAGCTGTTCGCCCGGGCAGTCGCCGTGCTGCCCGGCGGGGTCAACTCCCCGGTTCGCGCATTCGGCGCGGTCGGCGGAGTTCCGGTGTTCATGGCCTCCGGGCACGGTCCGTACCTCACCGATGTGGACGGCCGTGAGTATGTCGACCTGGTGTGCTCCTGGGGCCCGATGATCCTCGGACATGCGCACCCCGTGGTGACCAGCGCCCTCCATACGGCGGTCGGCAACGGGACCTCGTTCGGGACCGTGACGGCGTCCGAGGTCGAACTGGCTGAGGAGCTTTCGTCGCGCGCTCCGGTGCAGAAGGTACGCCTGGTCAGCTCCGGGACCGAGGCGACGATGTCGGCGCTGCGGCTGGCGCGGGGCTGCACCGGGCGGCGGCTCGTGGTCAAGTTCGCAGGCTGCTACCACGGGCACGTCGATGCGCTGCTGACCGCCGCCGGATCGGGGGTCGCCACCTTCGGGCTGCCTGACTCACCGGGAGTGACCGGGGCGATTGCGGCCGACACGATGGTCCTGCCTTACAACGACGCGTCGGCGGTCCGCCAGGCGTTCGCGGCCCACGGCGAGCAGATCGCCTGCGTGATCACCGAGGCGTGCCCGGCGAACATGGGCGTGGTCCCGCCTGCGGCCGGTTTCAATGAGCTGCTGGCCGGGCTCTGCCGCGAGTACGGCGCGCTGCTGATCATGGATGAGGTGCTCACCGGCTTCCGGGTCACCCGGTCCGGCTGGTACGGGCGCGAAGGCGTTGCCGCGGACCTGATGACCTTCGGCAAGGTGATGGGCGGCGGCCTGCCCGCCGCTGCGTTCGGCGGGAGCGCAGAAATCATGGACCGGCTGGCCCCAGCTGGGCCCGTCTATCAGGCAGGCACGTTGTCCGGCAACCCGCTTGCTACGGCGGCGGGCCTGGCCACGCTCCGCGAGTGCACGCCAGAGGTGTACGCGCGGGTGGATGAGGCAGCCGCGGCCGTCGCCAAGCTGGCCGCGGACGCGCTGACCGCGGCGGGGGTGCCGTTCCGGCTGCAGGAGGCCGGCAGCCTTTTCTCGGTCTTCCTCGGCGTGACAGGTCCGGTGCGGGACTTCGGCGAGGCCCGGGGCCAGTCCGGCGCGGCGTATGCCGCCTTTTTCCACGCCATGCTGGATCAGGGCGTCTACCTGCCGCCGTCCCCCTATGAGGCTTGGTTCCTTTCCGCGGCGCACGACGACGCGGCGGTCGCCTGTATAGCCGCCGCGCTCCCGACTGCGGCGCGCGCCGCAGCGGCTGCGCTGCGCTGAGCCGGGAGAGGCCCGGTCCCGTCAGTTGGCGGGGCCGGGCCCGGTTATCCGCTATTCGGCCTGTCGCTGCCGCCAGCCGGCGCCAGCATTCTCCAGAGCGTCACGCGGCAGGCTGCTGGTTTTGGGCTAGCCGATGGCGACAGCGACAATTCCGGCCACGATGGCCGCAGCGCCGCCGAGGCGGCGCGCCAGGCTGGCCTCGCCGAGCAGCCGGCCGCCGAGCAGCACGCCGAACAGGACGCTGACCTCGCGAGCCGGCGCGACGGCACTGACCGCAGTGAATTTCAGCGCGATCAGCACCAGGATGTAGGCCAGCGGCGCCAGTACAGCGGCACCGAGCACCTGGGGCCGGTATGACCGCCACAGCCCGGCGACCCGCGGCCGGTCCCGAAGCGCAAGCGGCGCGAAGGCAACGGCCATGATCGGGAAGGCCGCATAGGCCTGCAGCAGCGGCGGGGTATGCAGCGTCGTCACCGCGTGCTTGTCCCACACGGTGTAGGAGGCGATGAACATTCCGGTAAGGCCGGCGAACATTATCGCCTTGCCGGCCGGCCGCGGCGGCGCAGCGCGCGCGTTCCGGCGCGGGCGCGGCCCTGCTAGTCCGGGTTTCCCGGCTGGCCCGGGCTTCCCGCCTGGCCCGGCCGGCGGTGTCAGAGCGGCCGAACCGGCTGGGGGCGGCGCACGCATTGGCAGGGCGCCGTCCGGACCGGCTGCGGACGGCGCTCGCCGCGGCGGACCGCCGTCCGGGCTGGCAGCGGTGACGCGCGCTGCGCTCGCGGCTGGAACCGGCGGGACCAGGTGAAGTGCCGGAGCGCGGCGGGCCTGAGCGGGAAGGCCGAGCACGACCACGCCCGCGACGATGAGCAGTATTCCGGTGATCCCTGCTGTGCCTGGACGCTCACCAAGCAGGATGATGCCTGCCAGAGCGGCCAGCAGCGCACCGGTACCCCGGCCGATCGGATACACCAGGGATAGGTCACCCAGCCGGTACCCGTTTTGCAGGAAGAGGAAATAGGCGGCTTGCAGGACTCCGGTTCCTGCCATGAACGCCCAGTTCAGCGCGGTCAGATGAGGCCGCTGGACGATGAGCACGGCGGCCGCGAGCGGTCCGTACCCGACGGCGGCCGAGACGGCCATCAGCCAGACGAAGCCCCCGGCACCGGCCGTCGACGCCTGCTTGCTGAACAGGTTCCAGCTGGCGTGGGCGACAGCCGCGAAAAGAATGAGGGCAATGGCGGTAACGCTCAACAGACCGGCTCCTGCCTCCTGGCCCGTAAGGGCATGGCCAACAGAGCCCTCGAGGTTTCTATCCCGTCAGGTGTACGCCTGCCACAGTCATCCCGGCTGTCATCCCTGCTGCCATCCGGGGGTGCGGCAGGCTCCCGGCGCCGCTCGGTCCAGGCCGCTCCGCCCTGATTTTTCGGCTGAGGAGGCGGACGGGGCGCGGAACCCTAGGCGCAGCCACATGCTGTCACCAGGATAACGCTGATTTCACCGGCGGCTGGCCGTCCGGCATCCAGGTAAGCTGTGCGCGCCATGAATGATCTGCAGCCGCCGCACGACCTGACGACAGTCCATCTGGTACGCCATGGCGAGGTGGAGAACCCGCGCGGCATCTTGTACGGGCGCATCCCCGGCTACGGCCTGTCCGAGGACGGCCGGGTGATGGCCAAGGCGGCCGCTGACTTCCTGGCCCCCAGGGATGTGACCGTACTCAGGTCATCGCCGCTCGAACGGGCCCTGGAGACTGCCGAGCCGCTAGCCGCGCAGCTTGGCCTGCCGGCCGCCGTCGATGACCGGCTGATCGAGCCATGGAACCACTTTGAGGGGAAGAACTTCGGGGTAGGTGATGGCTCGCTGCTCCAGCCCCAGCACTGGTACTACCTCCGCAACCCGTTCCGGCCTTCCTGGGGCGAGCCCTACCGTGAAGTGCTGGCCCGGATGCGCGCCGCAGTGTCCGAAGTGGCGCGCGAGGCGCATGGCCACGAGGCGGTCTGCGTGAGCCATCAGCTGCCGATCTGGATCACCCGCCGGGCGGCGGAGGGCCGCCCGCTGTGGCACGACCCACGCCGCCGCCAGTGCGCGCTTGGCAGCATCACGAGTTTCAGCTTCCGAGCGGGCCGGCTCGCAAGGCTGAGCTACGTCGAGCCGTCGGGACACGGTCGGCTGCAGGTTGCCGGCGCCTGACCGGCTGAACCGCAACGCCGGCCCCAGGTCTGCCCGGCGAGGCCGGATCCGGCACAATGGGGCGGGTACTACTGCCTGTAGGAGATCTTCGCGTGTTCCGGTTGGCGTGCTCTCGGCGCCCCGCTGCCCGAGCAGCGGGCGTCGTCCGGGCGTGCGCGGTGCGCGGGCCGGGCCGCGCTGGCGCAGGTGCGGCCGCCGCTGCCGTGGCCATGACGCTGACCGTCGCGGCCTGCTCGGGCGGGGCGATCGCGCAGACCACCCCGGTCAGCAACGGGACGAGCTTCGTGGCGGGCGGCCCGGGCGCGACGCTGTTCAATGTCGGGGCGCGTTCGGCGGCGCCCGCCGTCACTGGCACGACGCTGACCGGCCAGAAGCTGGCTCTCTCCAGCTACCGCCGTACCGTCGTGGTGATGAACTTCTGGGGCTCATGGTGCGCGCCGTGCCGGCAGGAAGCGCCGGCGCTTTCGGCGCTCGCTAACCATTTCCGCGCTGCGGGGGTGCAATTCGTCGGCGTCGACATCAGGGACAGCGCGGCGAGCGCGGACGCGTTCTCGCGCACCTTCAGGATCAGCTATCCGAGCCTCAATGATCCGGGCGACGAGATCGCGCTCGCGTTCCGCGGCACTGTTCCGCCGGAGGGAATCCCGACCACGCTAGTGATCGACCGCGCCGGACGGATCGCCGCGCGTATTGTCGGCGGGGTGACCTACGACGGGTTGAAGGCCCTGATCACGCAGATCGCCGCGGGTAGTAGTTCATGAGGTGGCGGGGCCTGGTGGCAGCCCGATGACCGGACTGCGCCTATTGCCGGGGCCGAAACGCCGACATGCCCCCGCGGCTGGGCGTCCGGCCGGGCCGCCGGAATCGCCATCGGGTCCCGGCCCGGCGACGCAGCCGTCCGTCCCGGGTCCCCGGCTCAGCCTGGCCGGCTGGCTGCGGTGGGCCTGGCGGCAGCTCACATCCATGCGGACCGCCCTTGTGCTCCTGTTCCTGCTGGCGGTCGCGAGCGTGCCAGGATCAGTGCTGCCGCAGGAGGGCATCGACCCGGCCGCAGTGACGCAGTACTACGCCGCGCACCCGGCGCTGGCTCCCATCCTGGCCAGGCTGTCCCTGTTCAGCGTGTTCGCGGCACCCTGGTTCGCCGCGATCTACCTGCTGCTGTTCGCATCGCTCGCCGGTTGCGTGCTGCCGCGCACGTTCCGCCTGGTGGGCTCGGCCCGCCAGCTGCCGCCGCAGGCGCCGCGCAACCTGGCCAGGCTGCCGCTCACGGCCAGCTACCGGACTCCGCACCCGCCGGCCAGCGCCCTCGAGTCGGCCGGGCAGCTGCTGTCGGGGAAGCGGTTCCGGCTGCGTGCCGGCGATGGCTGGGTGGCAGCTGAGAAGGGCTACCTGAGGGAAGTCGGCAACCTGATTTTCCACATCGCGCTGCTCGCGCTGCTCGGCGCGGTCGCAGTCGGCGGGCTGTTCGGCTACAAGGCGAACCGGCTGCTCGTGGTGGGAAGCTCATTCGCTAATACGCCCACCGCACTGGACCAGTTCCGGCCGGGGCGCCTCGTTTCGCCAGCCGACCTGCAGCCGTTCTCGGTGACACTGGAGAATTTCACCGCCAGCTACGTCACCTCCGGCCTGCAGCGGGGGCAGCCGTCCGCGTTCGACGCCGCCGTGAGCTACACGGCAGCGCCGGGCGATCCGGTGCGGAAGGACAGCATTCGTGTCAATCACCCGCTGCAGGTGGACGGCGTCCGCGTGTACCTGATCGGTCATGGCTACGCGCCGATGTTCCGGATCACCGACGGAACCGGGCGCGTCGTCTTCAGCGAGCCCGTGCCGTTCATCCCGGTCGAGCAGGCCGGGTTCACCTCAGACGGCGTGATCAAGGTACCGGACGCCAGCCCCACCCAGCTGGGCTTCGCCGGGGTGTTCCTCCCGACCATGGTCGATATGGGCGGGACACTGCGCTCGGCTTTTCCCGCGGCCCTCAATCCCAGGGTCAGCCTGCTCGCCTACTCGGGAAACCTCGGCATGAACTCGGGCCAGCCGCAGTCGGTGTACCAGCTGGACACCGTCGGCCTGCACCGGCTCGCCGTCGCCCCGAATGCGCTGTCGGTCGGCCAGTCCATGAAGCTGCCTGGTGGTGCAGGCACGGTCACGTTTACCGGGTATCGGCAGTGGATCAGCCTGGCGATTACCTACGACCCCGGGCAGTTGCCCGCCCTGGTGTCCGGGTTCACGGCGCTGGCCGGCCTGCTGCTGTCGTTCCTCGTCAGGCGCCGCAGGATATTCGTGCGTGCCTATCCGGGCGACGACGGGACGACCGTGGTAGATCTCGGCGGCCTAGCCAGGTCAGATGCCGCTGGTGGCTTCGAGGCCGAGTTCAGCGCGCTGGCCGGGGCGCTCAGTGGTGCACACGGGGCCGACGGCCCATCCATCCACTATGCGCACGACACCGGCGAGCTAGCTTCTCGCGGTGTGAGCAGCGGCGATCCATCCCTTCGCGACGCAAGCAGCCGCGATCCATCCCTTCACCACGAAGAGGGGGAGTGAGGTTCCATTGCCTGTCAACTTGGGATTGGCCCAGGCCAGCAACGCCCTCCTGCTGTCCACGGTGGTCATCTACGCGCTGGCGATGCTCGCCTACGCATGCGACTTTGCGTTCGGGCGCAGGCCGGCCGCTGCGGCCGCCGCGATCCGGGTGCCCGAACTTGTCGGCTCGGCGTCCGTCGCCGGTCAGGCTGGTGCCGCTGCGGCCGCGGCACCGCCTGCTGCTGTTGCGGCCCCGGATGCGGTTGCGGCCCCGCATGATGCCGCGGCCGCGGCACCGGCTAAGGTTGCAGCCCCGGCTGCCACAGCCCGTCAGGTCGGCGGTGCCCTGGCCGGCGGCTCGGGGCCGGACGGGCCAGCAGCGCGGCCGGCCGAGCCGGCTCGCGGTCCTGTCGGTTTCTGGGTGCGGCTCGCCTTCGTGCTCACCTGCTTCGGCCTCACGTTGCACGTCGCCGGCATCCTCACCCGCGGCCTGTCCGAGCACCGGGTGCCGTGGGGCAATATGTACGAGTTCATCATGGCCATCAGCTGCATGGCGGTGATAGTCCTGGTCGCCGCCATCAGCCGTTACAAGGCCTACTACATCGGCCTGTTCGTCATGGTGCCCGTGGTGTTCGCTCTTGGCTTGGCCGTCACTGTTGTGTACACGCCTGCGGGGGCCCTGGTGCCCGCGCTGCAGTCGTACTGGATAGCTATTCACGTGACAGCAATGATCATCGCCAGCGGGCTGTACATCGTCGGCGCCGTTGTCACAGTGATGTACCTGGCCGTTGACAGATACGAGCGCAGAGTCGCGCGCGGCCAGCCATCGGGGCTCGGCGGGATCATCCAGCGGCTGCCGAAACCGCTAGTGCTTGACCGGCTCTCCTACCGGGCAATCCTGTTCGCTTTCCCGGTCTGGACGTTCGGCATCATGGCCGGCGCGATCTGGGCTGACCAGGCATGGGGCAGGTACTGGGGCTGGGACCCGAAGGAGACCTGGTCCTTCATCACCTGGGTGGTGTACGCCGGCTTCCTGCACGCCAGGGCTACTGCGGGCTGGCGCGGACGGCGTGCGGCCTATATCCAGCTCGTCGGGTTCGGCTGCCTGATGTTCAACCTGGTCGGGATCAACCTCTGGGTCACCGGCCTGCATTCTTATGCAGGCCTTGGCTAAGCAACAGAGGGTCAGGGCAGCAGAGCGGTCAGGGCAGCAGAGCGGTCAGGGCAGCAGAGCGGTCAGGGCAGCAGAGCGGTCAGGGCAGCAGAGCGGTCAGGGCAGCAGAGCGGTCAGGCCTCGTTGTCTGCCTCGCGGCCGTCGCGGATCCTGCGCGCGAGTTCCACCATGAACTCAGGGTCATCGTCGGGGCCGATCGGCCGCAGCTCATAGCCCGCGTCTGCTGCCAGGCCCGTAAGGGTGTCGAAGTCCAGTTCCGGGTCCCGGCTGGCCGGATGGCGCCGGAACGCCTCCTGCCGCCGGAAGCCCCGCGAGCCGTCAAGGTGACGGTGCGTCAGCGGCGCATACCAGCGCCTGGTAGGCCGACCGGCCAGCAGCCAGGCCAAGCCGCCGACTACAGAGAGCAAGATGATCAGGAGCAGCCAGGTTCTTTTGGTTAGGCTGCGTATCGCAAAGCGTGGCGTGCGGGCGACATCGATGAGGCATGGCACCACGAAACCGACCGTGATCAGCGCAAACAGCAGGCCGATGAGCAACATGGCCGAAGCCTAGCTGCTGACACGCCGGACTCGTCGGCGAATCGGCCGAGTCATCATGGCAAACTGTGACTGACCGTAATAGATCACCATGGGTAACCGAGTATGACGGTTGTAGGGATTCGTCATAGCCTTACGGCCTGACGCGACCCAGGGAGTGCATAACATGCGGCTGCGGTTACTTGATCGTGTCCGGCGTTCCCTCAGGCGGAGACCTGCGCGGCGCGCCGAACGCCGGGCTGCTGCCGAAGGCCGGGCTGTTGAGGCACGGAGCCGTCCGGACACAACCGCTGGGCCGCCCGGGGCTCCTGGCGGGGTCGGCCGGCTGCCCGGAGTGACTGACCGGGCGCCTGGCCTGGCGGGCCGCGCGTCCGGCTCGATCGGCAGCCATCGCAAGGGCCCGGCGCCCAGGCTCGTTCTTCCTGATAACAGCACTCCAGGTGGCAGCGCTCCGCCGTGGCGGGAGGCGGACAAGCCGGATCAGCTAGCTGACGAGCGGGCACCGTCGTCCGGAGCCGGCCCCGCCACGCCAGCGACTGCGGCGGCTGCAACGGCTGCCACAGCGGCGGCTGCTCCTGCGACGCGCGCCGTCGCGGCGCGGAGCCGCCGGCGCCTCGCCGGTGGGGGGCGGCGCGAGCCGCCGTGCGCACCGCGTCTGACGCTCCCGCCGTGAGCCGGCCGTCCCGCCGTCAGCGGCCAGCGGATGAGGATTCCGACGGCCAGGGGACAGCAGACGGCGCCGCGGTGAAATTGCCCTGGTATGAGATTGCGCACAGCAATCGGACCGCGGCGGGCCGCAGGCACTGCGGGCGGCTTGAGGAGGTGGTTCGCCGGGAGTGGGCGCCGGAAGTGATCCCGCCGCCCGAATCCGTGGCTGCCATCGATCGGCTTGCTGAGCTACCGCAGCTGATCAAGGAGAAGCTCGTCGCGGGCCTGGACGCTATTCACGTCGGTCCTGGCGGTGTTCCTGACCTCGACGACATGGGCAGCCTCAGCGGGGTCCCGCTGCCATCCGGCCGTGCGACCTGGGACGCGTGCGCTGGCGCCTACGGCGAGCGGAAGATCGTCGTAGGTTCCCGGCCGTCACCGAGCCCGGATGTCATGTGTCATGAGATCGGGCACGCGCTCGATGATCTCGACGGCGCCGACGAGCAGTGGCAGTCGGACTCGGCGGAATTCCGGGCCGTCTACGATGGGTGCCTGCCGCACATGGTCAGCGACTTCCATAAGCAGCGCGGGATACTCGGGCGCAGAGAGTTCTTTGCGGACTCCTTCGCGGCGATCGCGTCACATCAGCGTCCGGCCCTGGTAGATATGGTCGGCGGGGACACGCGAGCGGCGCTGGACGTGATGCTCTACTTCAACGTGCGTTATGGCATCTAAGGGTGGTCAGGCGATGTACGTGATACGGCTGCCTAACGGCAACCTGCTGGTTCCTGAGTCCGCTATCAGCGGCGACGGCCAGCTCATGAGCGATGCGTATGTCGAGATCGGCCCGGACGATGCGGAGTACGCCCGGCTCGCCGAGCAGGCGATAACTCAGGAGGAACTGGCCGAACGGCGCAAGCAGTGGCAGGACGGTGACGAGCCGCTGCGCAGGCTGTTTCTCGACTTCCTGGCTAGGGGAGGCGGCAGGAACGGTTCGCATGATGGGGGGGAAGCTTAACGGAGCGGCATCCGATGTAACTGACGGACGCCGCTCACATGTTCGGGCCGACTCTTCCCCGTCAGTTGTTCATCCGTAGGGCCCGGCCGCCACGCGGCGCGCCGCACCGTGCGTCACGCTGCCGCGTCACACCGCCGTGGTCGCGTGCGCGCCTGAGTCGCCGCTGAGCAGCGCTCTTACTTCCGACTCGCGGAACCGCCGGTGGCCTCCCGGGGTGCGGATGCTGCTGATCCGCCCCGATGCTGCCCATCGGGTGACGGTCTTCGGGTCCACGCGAAACAGGGCAGCGACCTCTCCGGGAGTGAGCAGCCGCTCACTGTTGCCGTCCATTTTGGTACCCCTCCTTGTCTCCATAGGAGCTTGTCCTAAGTGTCGCGACAAACATGGTTTTTCTCCTTAGATTCCGTAAAATCTGGTCCGAGAAATCTTGCGCGTGACGGCATGATGACGCAGCCAGCATGCCGCGCCACCAAGGCCGTCCCGAAAGCCGCCGCATGTCGGTATGTGCTGCGGTCGGCACGTCGCGCGAGCGGCTCGGCCAGCGCTTACCCTAAGCAGGACGTGCTGCACGCGTCGTGATCCTGGCCGGGGGCGAATCACGCCTTTGTGTCGGCCCTTCAAGAGGCGTCGCGGCCTGGTCGCGCCGGTGACCTTCGCGAGATTTTCCCGCCTGAATCATTTGCCCATCTGGATCAGGTTCTGGATCACATCGAGACCCGCCCCCTCGTCCCGGCGCCAGGACGGCGGTGGCTGGCGGGATGTTCCCGGCGCCGCCACTTCGGCGATCGAGATCACCCGCGCCGCGGGCCGGCTACGAGCCTGCCAAGCGACGGCACCGGCGTTATCCGTGCTCGCCCACAGGGGCGTGACCGCCGGGTCGTAGGGTGAGGCAGTGCCGGAACTCGTGACCATTGATGAGATTCGCGCCGCGGCTGGCCGGCTTGCTGGCGTGGCACTGAGAACGCCGCTTTTGCCGTTCCCTGCGGCCGGGCCCGGGTTGCTGCTGAAGCCTGAATCACTGCAGCCCACTGGCTCTTTCAAGCTGCGCGGCGCGTACGCGGCGATCAGCGCGCTGGCGGACAGGCAGCGCAAGCGCGGTGTCGTAGCGCACTCAAGCGGCAACCACGCGCTCGCCGTCGCCTACGCGGCGGCTCTGCTGAAGGTCCCAGCGACCGTAGTGGTGCCCGCGAACGCCCCGCAGGTCAAGGTCGCGGCCGCCAGCGACCTTGGTGCCACGATCGTCATCTGCGAGCCGGGCCTGGCTGCGCGCACGGCGGCTACGGCCGAGCTCGTCGAACGTCACGGCTACTCCGTCATCCCGCCTTTCGAGCATCGCACCGTAATCGCCGGGCAAGGGACGATCGGGCTCGAGATAGCTGCCGACCGCCCGGATACAGATCTCATTGTCTGCCCGGTCAGCGGAGGCGGGCTGATCTCCGGTATCGCCGCGGCGGCAGCGGCCATGCTGCCGCGGGCAAAGGTGGTGGGAGTAGAACCTGAACTGGCCGCCGACGCACGGGATTCGCTGCACGCGGGGCACCGCGTTGCCTGGCAGGCCGCCCAAACGCAGCGCACCATCGCCGATGCCCTCCGGGTTGAGGAGGTCGGCGAACTGCCGCTGCTGCACATGCTGCGCCAGGTGCACGAAATCGTGACCGTCTCTGAGGACGAGATCCGCGAGGCGATGCGGCGGCTTGCGGTCCAGGCCAGGCTGGTCGCTGAGCCTGGCGGCGCGGTGGCCGTGGCGGCATGCCTGTTCCACGGTACGCGACTGCCCGCTGCCGCCACGAGAGTTGCGGTGGTCTCCGGCGGTAACGTCGATCCCGCGCTGCTGGCGGATGTCCTGGGCGGAGCCCGGCTAGGCCAGTAGCACCGACGGCGCAGCTCTGCTGCTGGTATGCGGGTACAGCCATCCACTCCGATGATGTCCGCGCTCGAACCGCAGCGTTGGCGGCCGGCCGGCTCAGGTGCTGCGGCCGTAAGGGTGGCGATGCCGTTCGCCAGCGGACCACTCAATGGCACCCGGATGAGCGGACCTGGGGGGCACACGGAATAATCTAGCCTCACCATGCGTGCTACGTTCGCCTATACGTCCGCGAGGATCCTGCTCTTCGTGGTCTCGATGATCCTGCTCTATCTCGCGGGTGCCACCGGGCTGCTGCTGATCGGCCTGGCCCTGGTGGTCAGCGGCACCGCGAGCTTTGTGCTGCTGTCACGGCAACGGGACGCCATGTCGTCCGCGCTCGCCACGCGGATCGGCAGCCTCCGCAGCCGACTCGACGATGGCGCCAGGGCCGAGGACAACGACTGAGAGCTGGCCCTCGACGATGGCGCCAGGGCCGAGATAACGACTGAGGGGTGGCATCGCCTGAAGCGGGCGACCGTTGGCACTTATCGGCAGCCGGCGACTCGGCTGCAGGCACCGGTGGCTGGCACCGGTGAATCAGGCACCGGCACCGTTAGATCAGCCGCCGGCCCCCGCGAATCAGCTGGCGGGGAGCCAGCCTCTAGATCAGGCGCCGGCCCCCGCGAATCAGCTGGCGGGTAGCCAGCCTCCCGATGTGAGCATGCTGAGTACCGAGTCCATGGCTTCCGCACGGCTCATGACCGAGGTGTCGATGGTCAGCTCAGCGTCGTCGGGCTCCTCATACGGGTCAGAGATGCCGGTGAACTGGCCGATGAGGCCGGCCCGGGCCTTTGCGTACAGGCCCTTGCGATCCCGCGCCTCGCACACCGCTACCGGGGTTGCCACGTGGATCAGCAGGAAGTCACCGACCTCCGTGACCATCTCGCGGACCCGGGCCCGTGCTGCGGCGAACGGCGCGATAGGCGCGCAGATCGCGATGCCGCCGTGTCGTGCGATCTCTGCTGCCACGAATCCGATCCGGGCGATGTTCAGGTCACGATCGGCCCGGGAGAACGTCAGCCCGGCCGACAGCAACTGCCTGATGAGGTCCCCGTCGAGCAGGGACACGCGCCGGTCGCCGCGCTCGGCGAGGGCGTCCCGCAGGTCCCTGGCGATAGTGGACTTGCCGGAGCCGGACAGGCCGGTCAGGAAAAGCACGAAACCTCGCTGCGCCCGGGGCGGCCTGGCCCGCCGCAGCTCACGCGCCACGGCCTCCGGCGTGAACCAGTCCGGCACCTGAGCGCCAGCATCCAGCAGGTCGCCGAGCTCGTCCACCGACAGGTCGTCCCGCTCGGTACCGGTGTCGATCAGGCCTAGCGGGCGCCAGACTTCGGCGCTCGGATCGTAGGCCCAGGTGCCTACGGTCAGCACCGGGATGACCGGGTTGAGCCCGGTCATCCCGGCGCCTTCGGGTTCGCCGCTGGCCGGCCCGGCCGCCCGCTGGCCGTCCGGTGCCTGGCTCCGCCCGGCGTCGGCTGCCCGCTGGCGCTCCGGCGGATAGCCCGCGGCCGTGCCGCCTGCCGGGCTGACGGTGGTTCGCCCGGTCGGCCCGACGGCGGTGCTGGCAGCGGTGCCGATGGCCGGGCCGATCGCCGGGTCGGCGGGATCGGCCATCAAGTGGGTCGCGCCATAGGCAGCCGCGACCATGGCCCGGGCCGCCAGTTCGCGTTCCGGGCCAGCACCGGGACCGGGTTCTCGGGTGGCCATCGGCACCGGGACCACCAGCGTCCCGGCCGGGAGGCTGGTTTCGGCCGCCGCAAGGACCGCTCGCACCAGCGCTTCTGGGGTGGACACGACGGCAGCCTGGCCGACGACCAGCGGCAGCAGCAGTAGCCGTGCCTTCAGCTGTCCCGCCACATGCCTGAGCTGGCCGATCTGGCGTCTGTGCAGCGGTCCGCGGGTGGCCAGCGCCAGCACCGGCCCATCGCCATCGGCCGCTAGCTGCGCGCGAACCTGCGCGGGCGCTAGCATCAGCCGCCGGAACGGGCCGTGCTCGATCTCGCGGCTCCCGAACACCGGGCCGCCGAGCCTGACCAGCCCGCTGCCGGGGTCCGCGCCTGGATGGGCGACGGGTAGCTCGCTGCGCTCGGCGATCTCGAGCACGGCCAGCGGTGCGCCCTCAGGATCGGCCAGGGCGATGCGATCGGCCTCCGGCGAAACCGCGTCCTGCGCCACATCGAGCGTCACCAGGATTGGCCACGGCGTTCCGTCAGCCAGCGTGCCCGCGCGGGTGACGGCGGCGACATCCGCCCCGCACATAAAACCGGCTAGCGGCGCGAAGGCGCCAGATAGCAGCAGCTCGAGGTCCCCCAGCTGCTGTTCGCCCAGCGTTAGCGTGGGCAGCCCGGCCAGGTCTATGGACAGGCCAGCCCGCGCCTCAGCAGTCACGTTAACCTCCGTCCGGCACAGCACCCGCGCTGCCCGCTCCGCAGTATCCCGCTCCGCAGTATCCCGCTCCGCAGTATCCCGCTCCGCAGTATCCCGCTCCGCCGTATCCCGCTCCGCAGGTGTGCCAAGCCCTTGAGGACTGCCAGGGCATGCCTGAGGCTACACGGGAAATGACGGCATGGTCATCCAGGCGGGGCCAGCGGGCGGGCCGCAGCTCACAGCACCCGGGCGAACCGGTCCTCCGGCTTTCGGATCACATAACGCAGCTCATCATGGCTGCACGTCAGCCTGGATCTGGACAGCAGCGTCACCAGCTTGCGGGCCAGCAGCAGGCCGGGCGGCCTGCGCTGGCCGGCCTGCGTGTTCAGTGCCTGGCGCTGGGCGATCACCAGGCCGCGCCGCAGCACGTATGACTGGATGCCGCGTCCAGATACCAGCTGTTCATAGCTGGCCGGGTAGGGACCTGGCTGGCCGGGGTGGCTGCTATGCCAGATAGCGGCCCGGAGCGTCATCGGAAGCTTGCGATCGAGGAACCCCGCCGCACTGTCCCGGTCGCCGATCCGCAGCAGCAGCAGCCCGCCTGGCTTGAGCGCGTCCACGAACCTGTCGAGCACCAGCTCGGCGTGCTGGATCCGGTCCAGCAGCATGGCGCAGACAACGACATCGAACGAGCGCGGCGGCAGCGGCACCGTCCGCAGGTCACCCAGCGTGCAGTCGGCTCCGTCCGCACGCTGGCTGACGGCAGCCCCGACCACGTCGTCGTCATTATCGATCGCGCTGATGATCACTTCGCATCCGTCGGCCCGCAGCTCTCCGACATCCAGCGTGTCGCCCGCGGTCGCGAAGCCCGCCAGCAGCACGGCGATCGGCTGGTCGGGCCGCGCGGCGGCGTAGCCCTGCACGCTCCGGGTGAACATCTGAGGGCCGGGACCATCGGGCGGTGGGACCTGCAGCGTTGCCAGGCCGGCCGGCTGGATTCTGCCATCCGGGCCCACCCGGTGCCGCCCGCGCCGGTCGGGCCCGTCCGGCCCAGACAGCCCAGATGGCGCGGACGGCGCGGATGGCGCAGAGGTCCCGGACGCCCCCCGGGGCCCGTCGAGCCGGTTCCGCCGGGCCGGACTGGCCTGCGCGACGCCGCCCGTTGCAGGTTCGCTTACGTTCATCACAGATCCAAAGCGTAGCCCTCCGAATACCTTAAGTAGCTACAAGGTGATCCCGCCGCAGTCCGCGTCGCGGCCTGCGGCGCGGCCCGGGGGCCCTAAGCTTGGCCAAAAGGCAGGCCGGTCCGCCTCGTCGGCGGTCGGCCGTAAACTGAGATATATCCCGCACCCCGGTCCAGTTGGTGATCTCCGGGGCAACTTGGACGCCGCAGCGCCGGGCGCGGGGCTTCGTGCTGTCTACCCAGGGAAAAAATGAGCCTCGCCGGCCTTCTGGAGATCATCGCCGATGACCCGCAGCTGCGGCATGCGCTAGCGGAGGCAGGCCAGCCCGCTACCGGCGGCGCCGACCTCATCGCGCCGCCCGCGCTGCGCCCGCTGCTGACCGCCGCAATTGCCGGCCAGGTCCCCGGCCGGTTCGTGCTGGCCGTGACGGCCACCGTCAGGGAGGCCGAGGACCTCACCGCCGCGCTCAGCTCGCTGCTGCCCGATGCCGCCGCCGCTTGCTTCCCGCCCTGGGAGACGCTGCCGCACGAACGCTTGTCGCCGCAGCCGGACATTTCCGGCCAGCGGCTCGCGGTGCTGCGCAGGCTCGCCCATCCCGACCCGGCTGACGACCGTACGGGCCCGCTCACCGTGGTCGCCGCCCCGGTACGCAGCCTGCTCCAGCCGATTGTCGGCGGTCTCGGCGAGCTGGAGCCGGTCCGGCTCCTTCCCGGCCAGGAAGCAGCATTCGACGACGTGGTGACCAGGCTGGTGGAGATCGGCTATACCCGTGCCGAGACCGTGGAACACCGCGGCGAGCTTGCCGTCCGCGGCGGCATCCTCGATGTCTTCCCGCCCACCGAACAGCATCCGGTGCGGATCGAGTTCTGGGGCGACACCGTCGAGGAGATCCGCTATTTCAAGGTTGCCGACCAGCGCAGCCTGGCGACGGCGGACGGCGGCCTGTGGGCGCCGCCATGCCGTGAGCTGCTACTGACCCCGGCGGTGCGGGAACGTGCCGAGATGCTGGCGGCGGCCCATCCCGGCCTGTCCGACATCCTTGGCAAGCTCGCGGACGGCATCACGACCGAGGGCATGGAGGCGTTCGCCCCGGTACTCGCCGAGCGGATGGAGCTGCTGCTGGATTACGTGCCCGCCGGGGGCTGCGTGCTGGCCTGTGACCCGGAGCGGATCCGGGCGCGCGCCGCTGACCTTGTCCGGACCAGCCAGGAGTTCCTCGCGGCGTCCTGGGTCAGCGCAGCTGTCGGCGGACAGGCCCCGATCGACCTGGGGGCGGCCGCGTTCCGGCCGATCGCGGAGATTCGCGGCGCGGCGGCGGCCCTGGATCTGCCATGGTGGACGGTTACCCCGTTCGTCTCGGAAGACCAGGGCATAACGGATAGCCGGGCGGAGCTCCCGGCGGCCGGCGCTGGTCAGGCCGAGCGGCCCAGCGCGCGATCGCTGCCGGGCACCGAGGCTGACCTGGTCGGGCAGGCCGGCGGCCGGTCATCGTTTCGGCTGGACGCGAAACCGGCGGATGCCTATCGCGGCGATACCGCGCGCGTGATCGCTGACGTTCGCCAGTGGCTGGCGCTTGGCTGGCGTGTCGTCCTGGTAACCGAGGGGCACGGCCCGGCGCAGCGGCTCGCCGAGCTGCTCCGCGGCGAGGACGTGGGAACCCGGGACGGGGATCTCCCCGAGCCGTCGGAGCCTGGCATCGCGCACGTGGCCACCGGCAGGCTCGAGCACGGGTTCAGCTGGCCCTCGGCGCAGCTCGCGGTGCTGTCCGAGGCCGATCTGGCCGGTCAGCGGACCGGCGGCGGCCCGGGCGCGGCGCGGATGCCGAGCAGGCGGCGCGGCGGCATCGACCCGCTGCGGCTGACGCCCGGCGACTACGTGGTCCACGAACAGCATGGCGTCGGCAGGTACCTGGAGATGACCAGCCGCACCATTCAGGGCGCCACCAGGGAGTACCTGGTCATCGAGTATGCGCCGAGCCGCCGCGGCCAGCCGCCTGACCGGCTCTACCTGCCGACCGACCAGCTGGACGAGGTGACCAGGTACTCCGGCGGCGAGGCGCCCGCGCTGCACCGGCTTGGCGGCGCTGACTGGGCCAAGACCAAGGGCCGGGCCCGCAAGGCGGTCAGGGACATCGCGGCCGGGCTGATCCAGCTGTACCAGGCCCGGATGGCCTCGCCGGGGCACGCGTTCGGCCCGGACACCCCATGGCAGCGCGAGCTCGAGGACGCCTTCCCCTACGTGGAGACCCCCGACCAGCTCGCCGCCGTCGACGAGGTGAAGCGGGACATGGAGCGGCCGATCCCGATGGACCGGCTGATCTGCGGCGACGTCGGCTACGGCAAGACCGAGATCGCGGTGCGGGCCGCGTTCAAGGCCGTGCAGGACGGCAAGCAGGTCGCCGTGCTCGTGCCCACCACGTTGCTGGTCGGCCAGCACACCGAGACGTTCAGCGAGCGCTATGCGCCGTTCCCTGTGGTGGTCCGGCCGCTGTCGCGGTTCCAGTCGAACGCCGAGGCCGCCGACACGCTGGCCGGCCTCGCCGAGGGCAAGGTCGACGTGGTCATCGGCACGCACCGGCTGCTGTCGCCGGAGACCTCGTTCGCCCGGCTCGGCCTCGTGATCATCGACGAGGAGCAGCGGTTCGGGGTCGAGCACAAGGAATTCCTGAAGCGGATGCGCACCCAGGTCGACGTGCTCGCCATGTCGGCCACCCCGATCCCGCGCACGCTGGAGATGGGCCTGTCCGGGATCAGGGAGATGTCCACGATCCTCACTCCGCCCGAGGAGCGGCACCCGGTGCTGACCTCCGTCGCCCCGTATGAGGAGAAGCAGATCGCCGCGGCGATCAGGCGCGAGCTGCTCCGCGACGGCCAGGTGTTCTTCGTGCATAACCGGGTCTCATCGATCAACCGGGTCGCCGCGCGGATCGCCGATCTGGTACCAGAGGCACGGGTGGCGGTCGGGCACGGCCAGATGAACGAGCGGACCCTCGAGAAGATCATGGGGGAGTTCGTCGAGCGCCGCTGCGACGTACTGGTGTCGACCACGATCGTCGAGTCAGGGCTGGATATCCCGAACGCCAACACGCTGATCGTCGACCGGGCCGACGCCTACGGGCTGCCCGACCTCCATCAGCTCCGCGGCCGGGTCGGGCGCGGCAGGGAGCGCGGTTTCGCGTACTTCCTCTACCCGCCGGAAAAGCCACTCACCGAGACCGCGCACGAGCGGCTTGCGACGATCGCGCAGCACACCGAGATAGGCGCGGGCATGTACGTCGCGCTCAAGGACCTGGAGATCAGGGGCGCGGGGAACTACCTGGGCGGCGAGCAGTCCGGGCACATCGCCGCCGTCGGGTTCGACCTGTACGTGCGGATGATCGGCGAGGCCGTCAGCGAGCTGCGCGGTGACGGGCCCGCCGAGCGGCCAGAGGTGCGGATCGAGCTGCCGGTCGACGCGCACATCCCGCACCAGTACGTGCCGGGGGAGCGGCTCCGGCTTGAGGCCTACACCAGGATTTCCGCCATCGACACCGACGCTGACATCAAAGCGGTCGCCGATGAGCTGGCCGACAGGTTCGGACCGCTGCCCGAGCCGGTGCGCAGCCTGCTGGCGGTGGCGGCCTTGCGGTCCAGGGCCCGCAAGGCCGGCCTGGCCGACATCAGCCAGCAGGGCAGCCATATCAGGTTCTCGCCGGTCGAGCTGCCTGAGTCGCGGCAGGTCCGGGTGGAGCGGCTGTACCCGAGGACGCTGCTCAAGCCGGCGGTGCGTACCATGCTCGTACCGGTGCCGAAGGCGGACAGCGCGGCGCGGCCGGGGACGGCAGGCGGCCGGACGGGCTCCGGGCGGGCAGGCCCGTCGTCGGCAGTGTCCTTCGGTGCCCCGCCATTGCGTGACCGGGAGCTGCTCGCCTGGTGCGAGGATCTCATCGAGCAGGTACTCGGCGGGATCTCGCCGGCTGGCCATGAGACAGCCGGCTGAGTAACGTGCCGGCTAGTGAACGCGCCGGTCAGTAAGCGTGAGGAGGAACGTCGACGTGCTCCGCACCTCGATGAAGTTGGGCCCCGTGGTGCAGGTGAGCACCGTGGCGAAGTTGGGCACCGCGGTCCTCGCCGCTGGCTTGGCGGTCGCCGCCTGCGGGCCCGTGCAGATGGGCGCCGCCGCGGTCCTCGGCAATCAGCGAATCTCCGCTGCGACGCTGTCCGCTCAGGTGTCCAACCTCAACGACGGCTACAACGTGTATAAGAACAAGGTCCAGCTGCAGTACCCGGTGTCGCAGATGGCGCAGCAGGCGCTCAGCTGGCTGGTGCGGTTCCAGGTGCGGGACACTATGGCAGCCCAGCAGAACGTCACCGTGACCGCCGGTGCCGTGCAGCGGGCCCTGGTCCAGATCAATGCCCAGATCAAGCAGGGCGGGAGCGGCGCGACGCTGCCCGAGCTCGCGGTCGCCAACGGGCTGCCGCCGGACCTGATCCCCGACCTGGCCAGGTACCAGGCGATCGAGAACGCGGTCATCGCCCAGCTGGACGGCGGCAAGCTACCCGCCCAGCAGGCAGCGCAGACGTCGCTGCAGGCGCAGTTCAACACGGTCCAGTGCCGGGCCTCCAAGAGCTTGCACATCAAGATCAATCCGCAGTTCGGCATGCTGGATTACAGCCAGCTCAGCGTCGTTGCCGCGCCGCCATCCCTGTCCGCGACGCCGCCCTCGGCCACGCCGTCCGCATCGGCAAGCGCCTCAGCGAAGCCGCAGCTGACGCCGCCCTGCTAGACATCCCAGGAGTCAGAACCGCCGTGACACAGGACCCGAAGGATCCCGACGGCGGCCTGCCAGCGCCTGGCGCGACCCGAAGCGATCCGGACGTCCCAGGTTCCCGCCCGGCCGAGCCCCCGGGACCTCCGGACGTCGCGAGCTTCGGTCCGGCCGCGCAGCAGGGTGCGCCAGGTCCTCCGGACGTAGCGGGCTTCGGCCCGGCCGCGCAGCGCGGCGCCCCAGGGACACGGCTGCTTGACCTGGTGGCCGTGATGGACCGGCTGCGGACCGAGTGCCCGTGGGACGCCAAGCAGACACACGAGTCGCTGGCTCCGTATCTGTTGGAGGAGACCTACGAGGCGCTTGAGGCGCTCGAAGGCGGCGACGCCGCGGCCCTGCGCGAGGAACTGGGTGACGTCCTGCTGCAGGTTCTCTTCCATGCCCGGATAGCAGCTGAGCGAGCTGACGGCACCGGCTACACGATCGACGACGTGGCCGGCGGCATCGCCGGCAAGCTGGTGCGTAGGCACCCGCACGTGTTCGGCGACGTGACCGTCGCCGGGGCCGGCGAGGTCAAGAAGAACTGGGACGAGATCAAGGCGGCCGAGCGCGCGGCGGCCCGTGCGGTGTCCGGCGGCGGCGCGGGCTCTGTCCTGGACGGCGTTCCGTTCGGGCAGCCTGCCCTGTCGCTCTCGGCGCAGCTGCAGCGCCGCGCCGGGCGCGCGGGCGCGCCACCGGAGCTGGCTGACCTGGCGGAGCCTGCTGACTTCCATGATCCCGCGAAATCCGGCGGCGAATCCGGCCCGGATCTTACGTCTCACCCAGTTAGCCAGATCGGCGCAGCTCTTTTCGCGCTGGTGGCCAGTTCCATCGAGGCCGGGCTGGACCCTGAGCTTGAACTGCGCGCTGCCGCGCGCGCCTACCGCGACCGCGTCCTGGCCTGGGAGCAAGACCACCGGGCCTGACTCGGGACAGCGTTTTTTTGCGAGGCTTAACGCTGGACAGCGGCGATGCGTACCGGCTCGCCCGCCAGCCATCCGAGGCTACCCGCCCGCCCGGCGTGGCCGCTGCGCCGTCTTGAGGTCAGTCCACTAGGCTCCAATGCGGACATGTCGTCTCCGTCTTCGCACCGTCGGGAGCTTTCAGTTGGCCGCCATCGAAGCCATTCACGCTAGGCAGATCCTGGACTCGCGCGGCAATCCCACCGTGGAGGTCGAGGTCGTGCTCGACGACGGCACGCTGGGCCGGGCAGCCGTGCCGAGCGGTGCCTCGACCGGTGCGTTCGAAGCCGTCGAGTTGCGTGACGGTGGTCCGGAATACGGCGGCAAGGGCGTCCGCAAAGCGGTCAAGGCCGTGATCGATGAAATCCAGCCTGCATTGCTCGGCTATGACGTCGACGATCAGCGGCTGATCGACCAGGCGCTGATCGATCTGGACCGGACACCAGACAAATCCAGGCTCGGCGCGAACGCGATTATCGGGGTCAGCCTCGCCGTGGCGAGGGCGGCGGCCGAGTGGGCCCGGCTGCCGTTGTTCCGCTACCTGGGCGGCCCGAACGCGCACGTGCTGCCGGTGCCGATGATGAACATCCTCAATGGCGGCGCGCATGCCGACAGCAATGTCGATATCCAGGAGTTCATGGTCGCGCCGGTCGGAGCAGGCACGTTCGCCGAGGCGCTGCGCTGGGGCGCGGAGACTTACCACGCCCTGAAATCCGTGCTCAAGCAGCACGGGCTTAACACCGGCGTGGGCGACGAGGGCGGCTTTGCTCCCGACCTGAAGCACAACAGGGCAGCGCTCGAACTGATCGTTGAGGCGATAGCGAAGGCAGGGCTGCAGCCAGGGCAGGACGTGGCCCTTGCCATAGACGCGGCCGCTAATTCGTTCTATGCCGACGGCGGTTACCAGTTCGAGGGCAGCCGCCGTAACGCGGCCGAGATGACCGAGATCTACGCGGACTGGCTCGGCGCCTACCCCATTGTGTCGCTGGAAGACCCGTTGCAGGAAGAGGACTGGACTGGCTGGGGGGACCTGACGGCGGGGCTTGGCGACCGCGTCCAGATAGTGGGCGACGACATCTTCGTCACCAACCCGGAACGGCTGCGCCGCGGCATCGCTGAGCGCTCGGCCAACTCACTGCTGGTCAAGGTCAACCAGATCGGCACCCTGACCGAGACGCTGAACGCGGTGGCGCTAGCGCAGCGGTCCGGGTTCACCTGCCAGATCAGTCACCGGTCGGGCGAGACCGAGGACACGACCATCGCCGACCTTGCGGTGGCGATCAACTGCGGCCAGATGAAGACCGGAGCCCCCTGCAGGTCCGAGCGGGTCGCCAAGTACAACCAGTTGCTCCGCATCGAGGAGTTGCTTGGCGACGCGGCCTCGTATGCGGGACGGGCAGCGTTCCCGCGCTCGGCGGCCGGCCGCAGATGAAAGCACCGGCGGACCGCAGCGCTGGCCAGCCGGACTCGCCGCGTTTCACCGGCCGTGCTGCGCTGCTCGCCGTCGTGCTGTGCGCTATCGCGCTGAGCCTGGCCTATCCGGTCCGTGAGTACATCGCCCAGAGCCGCCGGATCGGCCAGCTTGAGGCACAGCGGCAGGAGATCACGGCGCAGGTGGATGCGCTTGCGGCTGAGCAGCGGCGGCTCAGCAGTCCTGCGTACGTGGAGCAGCAGGCACGGGACAACCTGCATATGTGCCTGCCGTCCCAGACCTGCTATGTAATCGTCAACGGCAGTAAGCACGCGGGCAGGCAACCGCATGCGCACGCCGCCGCACCGGCCTGGTACGAGCGGCTGTGGAGTTCGGTCCAGCAGGCGGACAAGGCCGGATCCAGGTGATCGTGGGCGCCAGGGACCGATCGGCCGAGGGGGTTGCCGCCGCAGACGTGGCTGCGGTGGCGGTGCAGCTTGGCCGGCCGGCACGGGGCCTTCGGAGCGTAGCGCACCGGTGCCCGTGCGGGCTGCCTGATGTCGTCGAGACTGCACCGCGGTTGCCGGACGGCACGCCGTTCCCGACCCTTTACTACCTGACATGCCCTCGCGCGACTGCCGCGGTCAGCAGGCTTGAGGCCGCCGGAATGATGCGCGAGATGAACTCGCGGCTAGCTGCCGAGCCAGGCCTGGCGCGAGCCTATGCGGCAGCCAACGGGGACTACCTCGGCCGCCGGGACGCGGCGGCCCGTGCGGCAGGCGGCCAACCGCTACCGCCAGGTACCCAGAGCGCGGGCGGCATGCCGGACCGGGTGAAATGCCTGCATGCGCTCCTCGCGCACGAGCTCGCGGTCCCTGGTGTCAATCCCATCGGCCGCGCCGCGGCGCAGGCTGCAGGCGAATGGTGGCTGGCTGGCCCTTGCGTCCCGGCCGGCGGGCCGGCCGGAACCAGGAGCTCAGCGGCGCGGACAGGCTGCTGACATGAACCAGGCGGCCAGCCAGCGGGGAACCGTGCGGGTCGCCGCGATCGATTGCGGCACCAACTCGCTGCGGCTGCTGATCGCCGATGTGAATCCGCTCCGTGCAGAGCTCACCGATCTGATCCGGCGGATGGAGATCGTCCGGCTCGGCCAGGGCGTCGATGCCACCGGCAGGCTGGCAGCCGACGCGCTGGACAGGACCTTCCGGATGCTGACGGAGTATGCCGACGCGATCGAGTCAACCTCGGCACAAGCCGTCCGGATGGTCGCGACCAGCGCGATCAGGGATGCAGGCAACGCAGCGGAGTTCATCCGCGGGGTACGGAGGATACTGGGGGTCGCTCCGGAGGTCCTCAGCGGCGACGAGGAGGCGCGGCTGGCGTTCACCGGGGCGACCGCGGAATTCGTGACCCGGCGCGATGGCGCAGACGGGCGCGATGGGGCGATCCGGCGCGATGGGGCGATCCGGCGCGATGGGGCGATCCGGCGCGATGGGGCGATCCGGCGCGATGGGGCGGCTGCCGACGGCAGAGCAGCCCGGCGCGACAGTGGCCCGGCGCCGGGAAAGATTCGCCTGGTGCCGCCTTACCTGGTTACGGACATCGGCGGCGGGTCTACCGAGTTCGTAGTCGGCGACCCGGGCACCGGGACCTTCGACCAGCTGGCTGCGATCTCTGTCGACATCGGCTGCGTCCGGCTGACCGAGCGGCACCTGCATTCCGACCCGCCCCTGGCAGCCGAGATCGAGTCAGCGACTGCCGACATCGACGCGGCCCTTGCTGCGGTGGCCAGGACAATACCGGTGGCCAGCGCCCGTACGCTGGTCGGCCTTGCGGGCTCGGTGACAACGGTGACCGCGATCGCGCTCGGACTTGACGCCTACGACCCGGCACGCATCCATCACGCCCGGATACCGGCTGGCCTGGTCAGCGCGGTGACCGCCGAGTTGCTGCGGCTCAGCCACGCCGAACGCGCGAGTATCCGTGTGCTGCACCCGGGCCGGGTGGACGTGATCGGCGCGGGGGCAATGGTGCTCAACCGGACACTTCAGATATTTGGCTTCAGCGAGGTGGTGGCCAGCGAGCACGACATTCTGGACGGCATCGCCTGGTCGCTGGCGGGCAGCGGCTCGGCGCCGTGACCGGTCCGGTGTTGCCTGGCAGCGGCTGGCCGGATGATCCGGCCACGTCCGCCACCCCGGTTGCGGCTGACGCCGGAGCCGTCCGTACCCTTGCCGCGTCGGCAGGAACGCTGGCGGAGCTTGCCGCCAGGCAGTCGGTCTGCCGTGCGTGCGCCAGGCTGGTGGCCTGGCGCGAGCAGGTCGCCGCTGACAAGCGCCGGTCCTTTCGGGCCGAGCCGTACTGGGGCCGGCCGGTTCCTGGCTGGGGTGCCGAGCAGCCTCGCGTGCTGATCGTCGGCCTGGCGCCTGCCGCACACGGCGGTAACCGCACCGGGCGCATCTTTACCGGTGACCGCAGCGGCGATGTGTTGTTCGCGTCGCTGTACCGGTGCGGACTTGCTGCCAGGCCCGACAGCATCGCCGCCGGGGACGGGCAGCGGCTCGACGCGGTGCGCATGGTCGCATCAGTCCGGTGCGCGCCGCCCGCGAACAAGCCGTCGGTTGCCGAGCGCGATGCCTGCGCTCCATGGCTTACCGCCGAGCTGGAACTGGTCGCGGAGCATCTCGCAGTCATTGTCTGCCTCGGTCACTTCGCCTGGCATGCAATATGGCCGCAGCTAGCCGCGCTAGGGCTGCCGATCGCCAGGCCGCGTCCGGCGTTCGGCCACGGTGCCGAAGTCTTGATTGACCGGGCCGGCGCTGACGGGGCCGGCGCTGACGGGGGCGGCGCTGACGGGGGCGGCGCTAGTGCGCCGCTTCTCGTTCTGGGCTGCTACCACCCGAGCCAGCAAAATACCTTCACCGGCCGGGTCACCGACATCATGCTGGACGTGGTCTTCCGGCGCGCCAGGGAGCAGGCTGGCCTGTAGCGCTCCGGTCCGCCGAGGCGATGTGCTCACAGAGTGTATATGGCAGCGGGACATTAGCTACGCCGCGTATGAACTGTATAGATCAAATGATTTAGATGGGTGTCATTGAGTGTGAATCGGACTCACCGTAATCCGTTAATCTAGAGTTAGCCGAACGGCGCGGGGTATCATCACTAAGCCCCCGTAGCCCAATGGAAGAGGCGGCCCCCCTAAAAGGGTCCCCAGTGTCGGTTCGAATCCGACCGGGGGTACGTCTGAGCGGCCAGTATGCCGCTTACCGCGCCGTGACGTGGCTGACTGTTCTTTCAGTCAATAGGTCAGCGAACGATGCCGTGGCCGATCGTTCAGCCGGTCGGTCAGGCAGGTCTAGTGATCGGCCAGGTATGTCCTACCTGACCGGGTGCGAATTACCGTTAAGTAATTAGTAGTTCTTTAATCGTGCTGCCTTCGGGCCTTCGGGCCTTCGGGCCTTCGGGTTCCGATGCTAGATTTACATATTGTTAACAATCAGATCGGCCCCTCAGGCGGACTGATCCCGGTCAGCCACTCGTGTCGGGACCGGCGCGGGTAATCGAGATCCTGAGTATCACTCGGCCTTCCCGTCGCATCGCGTCACGGTAGTCGTCCCAGTCCGGATGCTCCCCGGCGACTCTCCGGTAGTAGTCCGTCAGGAGTTCCATCGCATCGGGGAGGTGGACGATTTCGGCAGTGCCCTCGACGGAGATCCACTCACCAAAGAAACCGTCGTTGAGGACACAAAGCGAGGCGCGCGGATCGCGAGTAAGGTTCTTGGTCTTGATCGCGGTTTCCCTGGTGCTGATCAGGACCCGTCCTTGCGCGTCGACGGCCGCGCTCACCGGTGACAGCTGAGGCCGCCCGTCGGCCCGTGTGGTGGCGAGCACGGCGCGATGATGCTCGCGCAGGAACTCCCTGGCGCGCTGCGGGTCCACCTCAGGTGCGGCTGCGCCAGAGCCGGCGCTGCACCTCGTACTCGTGCACGATCGCCCTGGCGTAGCCGTGCGTGAGGCCGTGCTCGTCGGCCAGCCAGTGCGCGCGTTCCTCGCAGCGCGAGAACGCGGGTCCGGACTCAAGCCGATGGAACCACTCTCGGAGGTCACGTCCTGTGACGATTGGGATGCGGGCGATGAGGTTCTTGTGCATCTCCGGAGAGTGGGTCAGTGACAAGTGACACCTCCAGGGTGAGTCCTCTTGTTGTCGAGACTGCACCACGGCTGGGGCCGCTGACAACCCCTGGATGTCACCCGTCCGTAATGCCCTGATAATCGAGGCGTTATCGATGCCTGGCTGCAGAGGATTCCCGGCCTGCCAGGCCGGCCGCGGTGGCCGGCCGGCAGGCCAGGTCCCGGCCCGCCGGTCAGGACAGCCGTTCGAAGATCATCGCCATGCCCTGGCCGCCGCCCACGCACATGGTCTCCAGGCCGAAGGTCTTGTCGCGGAACCGCAGGCTGTTCAGGAGCGTCGTGGTGATCCGGGCGCCGGTCTGGCCGAACGGGTGCCCGAGAGCGATCGCCCCGCCGTTCACGTTCAGCTTGTCCAGATCGATGCCAAGCGCCTGATACGACGGGATGGCCTGGGCGGCGAACGCCTCGTTGATCTCCACCAGGTCGATGTCGCCGATCGTCATGCCCGCCCTGGCCAGGGCGCGCTTCGATGCCTCCACCGGGCCGAGGCCCATGATCTCTGGCGACAGCGCGGTGACGCCGGAGGCGACGATCCTGGCGATCGGGGTGAGCCCGAGCTCTGCCGCCTTGCGGTCGCTCATCACCACGACGGCGGCGGCGCCGTCGTTCAGCGGGCAGCAGTTAGCGGCGGTGACCGTGCCATCCGGCCGGAACACTGGCTTCAGGCCTGCCACCTTCTCCAGGGTGGTGCCGGGCCGGGGCCCGTCATCCGCGGCCACCACGCTGCCGTCCGGCAGCGTCACGGGGGTGATGTCCTGCTGCCAGAACCCGTTGGCCAGTGCCTTCTCGGCCAGGTTGTGCGACCGGACGCCGAATTCGTCCTGCTCAAGGCGGCTAATGCCACGCAGCTGCGCGACGTTCTCCGCCGTGTTGCCCATCGCGAGGTAGACGTCGGGCAGTTCGCCGTCTTCGCGAGGGTCGTGCCAGGTGTCGGCGCCGCCGGCGGCTTCGGCCACGCTCCGCTCCTGCGCGGTTGCGAAGAGCGGGTTCTGGGTGTCCGGCATTCCGTCGCTGCTGCCCTTGGCGTAGCTGCTCACGCTCTCGACGCCCGCGGAGATGTACGCATCGCCCTCGCCCGCCTTGATGGCGTGGAAGGCCATCCGGGTGGTCTGCAGCGACGATGAGCAGAACCTGGTGAGCGTGGTGCCAGGCAGGCTGTCGTAGCCAGCCAGCACAGCGACTACCCTGGCCATGTTGTAGCCTTGCTCGCCACCGGGACAGGCGCAGCCGAGCATCAGGTCCTCGATGTCCGCCGGGTCAAGCTCGGGTACCTTGGCGAGCGCCGCCTTGACCATCTGGACCGCCAGGTCGTCGGGACGGATGGTCTTGAGTGATCCTTTGACTGCGCGGCCGTTCGGCGAGCGGGTGGTTGCGACAATCACTGCCTCGGGCATGGCAGGCTCCCTTATTTTTTTGACTCTTCTTACCAACTTGCAGCTTACGCCCCACTCTGCGTCATACGGCTCCCGCACGGTCCACGGCCCTCCGCGAGTTCCCTCCGGGGCCCGAGGGGCTGAGGAGCTGGGATTGTCTGGCTGCCAGCGACCCGGCCACGGCACCGCGCGGCGCTCGCGTGGGATACGGTCGGTGACACTGAGGGCAAGGTGGTTGGGCATGCAGGTACATGAGTCGCTCATCGAGCTCATCGGGAACACCCCGCTGGTCAGGCTGCGCAAGGTCACCCGCTACCTGGGCGGGGGACCGGGGGCGCCCGCCGTGCTGGCCAAGGTCGAGTACTTCAATCCGGGCGGTTCGGTGAAGGACCGGATCGCGGTCGCGATGATCGAGGCTGCCGAGGCGTCGGGAGAGCTGCGGCCAGGCGGCACCATCGTCGAGCCCACCTCGGGCAACACCGGAGTCGGGCTGGCGATCGCCGCTGCCGAGAAGGGGTACAAGTGCCTGTTCATCTGCCCGGACAAGGTCGCCCAGGACAAGATCGGCGTGCTGCGCGCCTACGGCGCCGAGGTCGTCGTCTGCCCGTCCACCGTCTCTCCTGACCACCCGGACTCCTATTACTCGGTGTCGGACCGGCTGGCCAGCCAGACTCCAGGCGGCTGGAAGCCCGACCAGTACGCCAACCCGCAGAACCCCGCCTCGCACTATCGCTCCACCGGCCCGGAGATCTGGGCGCAGACCGACGGGAAGGTCACGCACTTCGTGGCGGGTATCGGCACCGGGGGCACCATATCGGGCACCGGCGGGTACCTGAAGGAGGTGTCGGGCGGCCGGGTCCAGGTCATCGGCGCCGACCCGGAGGGCTCGGTCTACTCGGGCGGGACCGGCCGGCCCTATCTCGTCGAAGGCGTCGGCGAGGACATCTGGCCGGAAACCTACGACAAGAACATCTGCGACCGGGTCATCGCGGTCAGCGATGCCCAGTCGTTCCTGATGACCCGGCGGCTGGCGCGTGAGGAAGCCCTTCTCACCGGCGGCTCGTGCGGCATGGCGGTGGTCGCGGCGCTGCGCGTCGCCGAGCACGCGGGGCCTGGTGACGTGATCGTGGTCCTGCTCCCCGACGGCGGCCGCGGCTACCTGTCGAAGATCTACAACGATGAGTGGATGGCCGACTACGGCTTCCTCACCTCGGAGACCTCTGAGCCGAGGGTCGCCGACATCCTGGACAGTAAGCACGGCGGCCTGCCGCCCTTCGTGCACGTGCACCCAGCCGAGACCGTGCGGGCGGCGATCGAGAGCCTGCGCGAGTACGAGGTGTCTCAGATGCCAGTGCTGAACGCGGAGCCGCCGGTGATGGCGGCCGAAGTGATCGGCTCCATCGTGGAGCGTGACCTGCTGGATGCGCTGGTATCCGGCCGGGCCAGGCCGCAAGATCCAGTGAGCGGCCACATGTCGGCACCGCTGCCCATGGTGGGCTCGGGCGAGCCGGTGAGCAGCGTGGTCCATGCCATGGAGAAGGCGGGCGCCGCAGTCGTTTTGGTCGAAGGCAAGCCAGCCGGAATGATCACGCGGCAGGATGTGCTCACGTACCTGGCTGACAGCGCCGGGTAGCAGCGCTGGATAGCGGCGAAGGACAGGCGGCATGCAGACGCACAATCAGGACGGATTCGACACGCTGGCCATCCACGCGGGCCAGGACCCCGATCCGCTGACTGGTGCCGTCATACCGCCCATCTACCAGGTCTCCACCTACAAGCAGGACGGCGTCGGCGGCCTGCGGTCCGGCTACGAATACTCAAGGACTGCCAACCCGACCAGGCGCGCGCTCGAGGACTGCCTGGCTGCTCTGGAAGGCGGCCCGCGCGCGCTGGCTTTCGCGTCCGGGATGGCCGCAGAGGACGCTCTGCTGCGCACCGTCTGCCGGCCTGGGGGTCACGTGCTGATCCCGCATGATGCCTACGGCGGCACCTACCGGCTCATCGACAAGGTCCTGCAGCCCTGGGGGCTGAGTTACCTCCCGGTGCCGGTGTCGGACCCGTCGGCTGTCCGCGCTGCCCTGGCGGCCAGGCCCGCGCAGGTGGTCTGGGTGGAGACGCCCACCAACCCGCTGCTCTCGATCGCCGACATCGCCGCCCTTGCGGCCGCAGCCCACGACGACGGCGCGCTGCTGGTGGTCGACAACACCTTCGCGTCGCCGTACCTGCAGCAGCCGCTGGCCCTCGGCGCGGATGTCGTGGTGCATTCAACGACCAAGTACCTGGGCGGCCACTCCGATGTCTTGGGCGGCGCCTTGGTCGTCGCCGATGCCGGGCTGGGCGAGCGGCTCGCCTTCCACCAGAACGCGACCGGCGCGGTGGCGGGCCCGTTCGACGCCTGGCTGACGCTGCGCGGGATCAAGACCCTCGCTGTCCGGATGGAACGGCACTGCGAGAACGCGTCGCGGGTGGCCGACATGCTGGCCAGCCATCCCGCCGTGAGCCAGGTCTTCTACCCTGGCCTGGCTACCCATCCAGGCCACGAGGTGGCGGCCAAGCAGATGCACGGTTTCGGCGGGATCGTGTCGTTCCGCGCGTGCGGCGGCGAAGAGGAGGCTGTCGCGATCTGCGGCCGTACCCGGTTGTTCACCCTTGGCGAGTCCCTCGGCGGCGTCGAGTCGCTGATCGAGCACCCGGGCCGGATGACTCACGCGTCGGTCACGGGCTCGGCGCTCGAGGTTCCCGCCGACCTGGTCAGGCTGTCTGTCGGCATCGAAACGTGCGACGACCTCCTGGAAGACCTCCGCTCAGCCCTGCGCTAAGCACCGGGCTGAGCCGAATTGGTCAGCTATTCCACACCATGAGGACCAGGATCACCAGCCAGATAACGCTGACAACACCGCCCATGGTCGCGATCCGGCCGCGTTCGACGGCGGCGAGGTGACCGGCACCGGCCCGAGACGGGGGACTGCCGGGTACCGTGTCGGCCGGTTCCGTGCCGCCGGGGCCGGGGCCGGCGGTGCCAGGGCCGCGGGCGGCAGGGCTGGCACCGGGGACCGCCGCCCCGCCGCCGCCCGCCGGCGCCAGCGTGCCTTCGGGGCCGGCCGCCTGGAGTGCGCCGATGGCGCGATGCTGGTCCCGCATGATCAGCACGAGCAGCGCGATCGCGACCACGAACAGGGTGCCTGACACAGCGAGCCACGGCTTGCTGAAGTCCTTGTCGACCTGCGCCAGGACCAGCCCGGCGATGAGCACGGCGAGAGACAGGATCGTAAAGACGCGCGTCATCCGGTAGAGATACTGGACAATGGTCAGGTTACGGTTCCTGACATATCGGGGCGTGGATGAGATCGCTACCGTGACCGGGCCAATCGCGAAGATCGCGAAGCCAATATGTAGCCACAACACCAGCCGGTCGGTAAAGGACATGCCCCGATCCTAGGGCAGCCCCCGTGGGCGTCCTCGGACCTTGGCGGATCTTTCCCGGCTGCGGCTAAGCGGCAGCCTTCGACTTACGCGCGGCGAACCAGGCACCGGCCAGCAACGCGATGCCGACCACGAGGGAGACGGCCCCCCGGGCCACATGGCTGCCCTTCTTGACGTGGCTGCCGGCCGTCAGGAAACTGGGCAGCGCGCTACCTCCGGCAAAATAGAGCACCGCGACGATAAGCGCTATGACCCCGATGACCGCCAGGACGATGACCAGCAGCCGGTTGCCGCTCGATGAACCGCCGGACATGCTTGCAGAACTCACGGATCCTCCTCAAGGATTCACATCTCACCAGCCAGCCGCCCGTTAGGCCTCCGCTTGGCGATGGCGACTACTTGCGGCACCGTACTACGCATGGACGCGACGCGCCGGCCTTCCCAAAAGCGGCGAAAGTAAAATCTATCTCCTGCTCTCTCTGCGGGCTCGCAGGAAGTCCCGCACCACATACTCGCCAAGGCTATCGGCCATCGCCCGGAGCACCCGGCCGCCATTGCGCCTGGCCACCTCGTCGACAAAGGCGGTCAGCCGTTCGTCATCGGCGAGCATGAATATGTTCATCGTCGCCCGGCGCCTGGTCATTTTGTCCACCTCGGCCAGCGTGAGTTCCAGCGTCTCCGGCGACGGCGGCCAGTCGAACCAATACTGCCCGTCCCTGCGCAGGTGCGCGGTCGGTTCGCCGTCCGTCACGACGAGAACCACTGGATTGTGCTCGGGGCGCCGGTCGAGGAACCGTCCGGCGAGCACCAGCGCATGGTGCAGGTTGGTGCCTTGCACCATATCCCAGCCCAGCCCGGCGAGTTCGGTCTCCTGCAGTTCGCGAGCGTAGTTCGAGAACCCGATGACCTGAATCGCGTCCTGCGGGTACCGGCTCCTGACCAATGCGTGCAACGCGAGCGCGGTCTGCTTGGCTGCTCCCCAGGTACCTCGCAGCGCCATCGAGTAGGAGAGGTCGACGAGCAGGCAGACGGCGGCCGAGGCGCGCCTTTCGGTCTCGGCGACCTCGAAGTCGCCGACGGACAGCCGTACCCGCGAGCCTCGCTGCTCGCCCCCGGCCAGGCTCGAGCCGCTGCGCAGCAGCGCATTGCGGACGGTCGCCGCTGCGTCGATTGCCTGCTCGTCACCGAAGGTCCACGGCCTGGTGCTGCCCGTGTACTCGCCGGCCTGGCCAGCGTCGCGCTGGTCGTGGCCGCCGTGGCCGCCCTTGGGAAGCTCGGCGAACACGCGGCGCAACGCGGTCTCGCCAAGCCTGCGTACCGCCTTGGGCGTGAGCTCCAGCTTGCCGCCGGCCCGCTGCAGGTACCCCTGCCGCTCTAGCTCGCGCTCGATATGGCGGAGAGCCTCCATGTCGTCAACGGCTTGCCGGCCGAGCGCGCGCCGCACCGCGTCCTCGTCGATGTCATCAAGGCGCGCACCCGGGTAATCCTGCAGCAAGGTGTCTTCGAGCTCGGCAAGGTCGGCCAGCTCAGCGAGAGCGGTGGTGGCGTCGCTCAGGCCGAGCGGGCTCCGGCCGGTCATCGACTCCCCTGATGAATCGCCGAAATCCAGCTCAGGCCGGCGGGCCCGCAGCGCGTCGGCCAGCCTGGCCATCTCGGCGGCGAGGCCGGCGTCCTCCAGGGTCTGTGACATCAGCCCGGACAGCTCTTCCCGCTGGGCATCGGTGAGCGAGTCGAGGAGCCGCTGCGCTGCTGACATCCGCCGGACGAGCGAGTCGACGATCTCTTCGAGATCACGGGGGCCGTCCGGGAAGAAGTCGCCGTAGCGTTCCATGAAGTCATCGAAGTCCTGCTGCGTATGGCGGCCCTCGGCGTCGGCCTCCAGCATCGCGGTCAGTGCGGCCATCATGTCCTTCACCCGCTGCATGGCCTCGGGATCTGGATCTCGCAGGGTCTGCTTCATGCCGCGGAACTGGCTGTCCAGCACCTCACGGCGCAGCAGGTCCCTGAGCTGCTCGAAGGTCTCCGCCGCCGCACCGGATTGCCACTGGTAATCAGCAAGCTGCCGGATGGCCTGTGCCGTGTCCGACGGCAGCGCATCGAGTTCGGCCTCGCGCAGCCGTGCCTTGTCGGCGGGGTCGGGGAAGAGCTCGGCACGTTCCTGGCCGATAGCGATATCGAGCAGTGCCCTGGCCTCCTCCAGGATGCCATCCAGCCGCCCGCGGCCGCGGATCGCGCGCTGCTGCTCGCGGACCCGCCGGAGCAGATCGTCCAGGCCCTGATGGCCGGACATGCCCTTGCGCAGCAGGTCGCGCAGCGCCTCGCCGGGATCGGACCCGGACAGCACTGACTCGCCGAGCTGGTCAATCGCGCCGCGTACGTCGTAAGGCGGCTCAAGCGGGTCAGGCCCGTCCCGGTACTGACCGTAGCGGTAACCGTTCACCTGCGCTCGCCTCCATGCTGCCCGCGCCGCCGCGTGCGCCGCGCGGCGGCGAAGGCCGGCCCGTCAGCCGCGCGCTGCACGTGACCTGGTCTCAGGTGCGGTAGATGGCGCCACCGTTGACCACATCCTTCGATAGCCGCCGAGTCAGGTACAGCCCTTCGAGAGCGAATTCCAGGGCAGCCGCCGCCTGCCCGGGTGACTCGCCTCCGGCCATGTGCAGCCGACCCATGATCTTGGCGAGGCCGGGGACATCCCCGATCCTGCGCAGCAGGTCCGCTGCGGGCACGAGATCGCCAGACTCGACATTGCCGCCCTCGTCGAACTTGGCCAGCAGGCCGCTCAGATCGGCATTGCCCAGGCTCGCGCGGAAGGTCTCCGCGATCGCCCGGCGGAGCAGGTGATCAAGCACCTCCTGCTCTCTGCCCTCTTCGCTGACCTCGAACTCGACCTTGCCACGCAGGGTGCTCACGATTGCGGGCAGATCGCACACCCGGGCCACCGGCTGCTGTTCACCGGTGATGGCCGCGCGCCTGACCGCCGAGGCCGCCACCGCCTCCGCGGCGGCGATGGCGAAGCGGGCGGAGACCCCGGACCTGGCGTCCACCGCGGGCGAGGCGCGGACCAGCCGGGTGAACCTGGCGATGACTTGGATCAGGTGCTCCGGCAGGATGGCGTCTTGCTCATGGCCGTCCCAGGCGATCCGGGATTCCTGCCGGATCAGCGCCAGCTCCGCATCGAGCGAGGTCGGGTAGTGGGTGCGGATCTCGGCGCCGAACCGGTCCTTGAGGGGAGTGATGATCCGGCCCCTGTTGGTGTAGTCCTCCGGATTCGCGCTGGCGACGAGCACTAGGTCGAGCGGCAGCCGCAGGGCGTATCCGCGGACCCCGATGTCGCGCTCCTCCAGCACGTTGAGCAGCGCCACCTGGATCCTCTCGGCGAGGTCAGGAAGCTCGTTCAGGCAGAAGATGCCCCGGTTGGTCCGGGGTACCAGGCCGAAGTGAATGGTCTCAGGGTCGCCGAGCGTCCGGCCTTCGGCGACCTTGACCGGGTCGATGTCTCCGATCAGGTCACCCACGCTGGTGTCCGGCGTGGCGAGCTTCTCGCCGTATCGGTCGCCGCGAGGCCGCCAGCTGACCGCCAGGTCGTCACCCTGCTCGGCGCTCAGGCGGCGACAGCGTGCGCACGCAGGCACATACGGGTGGTCATTGATCTCACATCCCGCGACGGCGGGCGTCCACTCGTCGAGCAGGCCGGTGAGCGTGCGGATCAGCCGCGTCTTGCCCTGGCCGCGCTCGCCGAGCAAGATCACGTCGTGCCCGGCAATGATGGCGCGCTCCAGCTGCGGTAGCACCGTGTGCCCGAACCCGATGATCCCGGGGAAAGCGTCATCGCCGGCCCGCATCCGGGCCAGCAGATTCCGCCGAATCTCCTGCTTCACGGTCCGGTACTCATGCCCGCTCTCGCGGAGTTCGGCTAGAGTCCGGGCTGGTGGGGCTGCTGATACTGGGGCTGCCGACTGGGGCTGGCTGAAAGGCTGCACTGTTCGACACTATGTGCATGTTGGCTTGATCCGCATCTTTGGGAGGCTGGTCATGGACGGGTCAGGCCCGGCGCTGGTGATCGATATCGGCGGCACCAAGATCGCCGCTGGGCTAGCGGAATCTGCTGGCCGGCTGATTACCTGGGCGCAGACGCCAACCCCGCGTGACGTGGATGACGAGCAGTTGTGGCGCACCTTTGACGCGCTGCTGACGCGGGTGCTCGAAAGCGGCAGGATCAGCAGCCCGGCCGAGCTTGCCGGAGTCGGCTGCGGCTGCAGCGGGCCGATGGAATGGCCGGAAGGCGTTGTGTCGCCGCTGAACATCGCGGCCTGGCAGTCCTTCCCGCTGCGCGCCGCGCTGCAGGAGCGTTTCGGTGGCATCCCGGTCCGGGTGCACAACGACGCGATCACCATGACGGTCGGCGAGCACTGGCGAGGCGCGGGCCGGGGCGTGCGCAACATGCTTGGCATGGTGGTCTCGACCGGGGTCGGCGGCGGGCTCGTGCTTGACGGCATGCTGATCGAGGGAGCCTCGGGTAACGCCGGGCACATTGGCCACGTCGTGGTCGATCCAGACACCGGACCGGTGTGCGGCTGCGGCGCCCGGGGCTGCCTGGAAGCGATCGCGCGCGGGCCCGCACTGGTCAGCTGGGCGCAGAGCCAGGGCTGGCGCCCTGGCCGGCCGGAGTCCACCGCCAAGGATCTCGCGGGCGACGCCGCGCTCGGACACCCGATCGGCCAGGCTGCGATGCGCCGGGCAGGCCGGGCGCTGGGTATCGCGATCGCGTCCGCGACCTGCCTGTGCGACCTGGAGGTCGTCTCGATCGGGGGCGGGCTGTCCCAGGCGGGCGCGCTGTTGTTCGAGCCGCTGGAGGAGGCGCGGCGGGCGCACACGAGACTCGGCTTCGCGCGGCAGGTCCGGGTGGTTCCCGCGGCACTCGGCCAGAGCGCTGGCCTCGTGGGGGCTGGCGCACTCATATTCGCAGCAGACCGCTACTGGACGAGCGGCTGATGCACGAGCGGCTATGCACGAGCCGCTGACGGGCGAGTGGCTGACGGGCGAGCGGCTGCGCTGGCAAGGGGCCGGACTTCGCGGGGTGGTGTGACGCCCGCGGATGCAATCAGAGATTGCCGCGGCGTTCCTGCTCCCGCTCGATCGCCTCGAACAGAGCCTTGAAGTTGCCCTTCCCGAAGCCCTGCGAACCGTGGCGCTCGATCAGCTCGAAGAACACGGTGGGCCGGTCCTGCACCGGCCGGGTGAAGATCTGCAGCAGGTAGCCGTCCTCGTCCCTGTCAGCAAGGATATTGAGCCGCCGCAGCTGATCAAGCGGTACCCGGGTGTCGCCGACCCACTCGCCCAGCGCGTCGTAGTAGCTGCCGGGAGTCGCGAGGAAGTCGCATCCGTTCGCGCGCATACCCCGGACGGCGGCGACAATGTCATCGGTCGCGAGCGCTATGTGCTGGACTCCAGGGCCGCCGTAGTACTCGAGGTACTCGTCGATCTGCGACTTCCGCTTGCCGGCCGCAGGCTCGTTGAGCGGGAACTTCACCTTCCGGCTGCCGTCGGCGACCACCTTGCTCATCAGGGCGGAGTACTCGGTGGCGATGTCGTCACCGACGAACTCCTTCATGTTGGTGAACCCCATGATGTGGTGGTAGAACTCGACCCACTCGTCCATCTTGCCGAGCTCGACGTTGCCGACGCAGTGGTCGATCGCGGTGAAGTACGGCCGGGCAGGCGGGGTGACGAGCGGATCGGCTGCAACGTAACCGGGCAGGTACGGCCCGGAGTACGCGGTCCGTTCGACCAGCGTGTGCCTGGTGTCGCCATAGGTGGCCACGGCAGCGAGGACGACCTTCCCACTCGAATCCTCGGTGACCTCAGGCTCGTCAAGCCCGATGGCCCCGTGCGCGAGCGCGTACTCGTAGGCGGCCCCAGCTGACGGTACGGTGATCGCCAGGTCGACAACACCGTCGCCATGCTCGGCGACGTGGGCGCCAACAGCCGTGCCACCCCTGACCGGCCCGCGCAGCACCAGACGGGCAGTACCGGACTCCAGCACGTACGCGGCCTCGTCCCGGCAGCCGGTTTCCGGCCCTCGATAGGCGACGCACCGCATGCCGAACGCGGTGGAGTAGAAGTGCGCGGCCTGCCTGGCGTTGCCGACCGCGAAGACCACCGCGTCCATGCCGATGACGGGAAACTCATCCGGCCGGGCTGCGGTACGAGGCGCAGGGTTGGCTGACATTTAGCGGCCCCTTCCAGGTAGCGGCACTGCTCGAAGCATCGACTAGGCGAGCAAGATGTGCAAGCCTGAAGTGCATCGATAGTCATTTTGTATATTCAGGCCACGGTCCTGCTGGAAAAACAGTGCAGTGTGCTGCGGGGGTGCGGAGTGATCGACGAGCTTGACCGCCGGCTGATCGAGCTTTTCGCCACTGAGCCACGGGTGGGCATGCTGGAGGCATCCAGGCGGCTTGGCGTGGCGCGCGGCACCGTGCAGGCCCGGCTCGACAGTCTGCAGGCGCGCGGCGTCATCACCGGATACGGTCCCGACATCGACCCGGCGGCGCTCGGGCACAGGGTCACCGCGTTTGTGACGCTCGAGATCCGGCAGGCCGGCGGCCACGATCCGGTCGCCGCGCGGCTGGCCATGATCGCCGAGGTGCTTGAGGCGCACACGATCACCGGTGCGGGCGACATGCTCTGCCGGGTGGTGGCACGCACCAACTCGGACCTGCAGCGGGTCATCGACTCGATCGTGGATGTGACCGGCGTGGTCCGGGCCTCGACGGTGATTGCGCTCGCGACGCCGGTCGGCTACCGGGTCCTTCCGTTGGTCCGGGCGGTGGCGGCGGCAGGACGCCGCGACTAGGCGGAACGCCGGGACGGGACGGGACTGGGCGCCGGGACCGGGCAGGGCGGGCGCCGGGACGGGACTGGGCGCCGGGACCGGGCAGCGCGCCGGGACGGGACTGGGCGCCGGGACCGGGCAGCGCGCCGGGACGGGACTGGGCGCCGGGACGGGGCAGTGATTGCCCGCCACCGATTGCCCGCCACCGGACACAACGCCGCCGCGGCGGCGGCTACTTCCGAGGCGGGCTGGTCCAGTCCAGGTCCAGTCCAGCCTTCGGAAGCCGCAGTCGCGGCGGCGGCGTCGGTACTGCGGTTACATCCCTCCGTACGGGACCGCCTCGAGGATCTCGACTGTGGACGCGCGCCCGTTAGGCAGCGTGTATGTCGCGGTCTCTCCGACCTTCTTCCCCGAGATGGCGCTGCCCAGCGGTGATCGTGGCGAGTACACGTCGATGGGCGCGCCGCTCTCCTCGCGGGAGGCGAGCAGGAAGGTGACCTCATCCTCGTCGCGGGTGAACCGGACCGTGACAGTCATGCCGGGGCCGACCACGCCATCGGTGCGCGGGGGCTCGCCCACCCGGGAATTCTCCAGGATGTAGGTGATCTGGCGGATGCGGCCCTCCATCTGGCCCTGCTCGTCCTTGGCGGCGTGGTAGCCGCCGTTCTCGCGCAGGTCGCCTTCAGCCCTGGCCGCCTCGATCTTCTTCGCGATCTCGACGCGGCCTGTACCCGAGAGCTCATCAAGCTCTGACTTGAGACGGTCGTACGCCTCCTGGGTGAGCCAGGTGACGGTGTCGTCGCGGGTATCGGTCACGGGAACTCCTTGCGTGGGATGCGGAAATGATCTCCGCCGGGCCAGGCTGGCCCTTGGGGGTAATCCCTTGAGGCTAACAAGGCTCGGCGACTAACCGGCGCGTGTCAATGGCCCACCGGAGTCCTCGGCCCGATAGCTGCCCCCGGGCCGCACGGGGAATGCCTTACCCAGGAGCACTTGTTGTGCTACACAATAACCTCTCAGCGTGGCCAATCGGAGGCGCGCTGAGCCTGGTGATGGCGATCGGGTCATGCCGGGCTTACCCGTCCGCTGCGGTACGAAGGGGCCTTTTTTGGCTGCCGTGATTTCTGACCCCGCTGGCGTCAGCCAGTCCGCAGGCGCCCCGCTGCGGCTGATGGCCGTGCATGCTCATCCGGATGATGAGTCGAGCAAGGGCGCCGCGACGATGGCCCGTTATGCGCGGGAAGGTGCTGATGTACTGGTATGTACGCTAACTGGCGGCGAGCGTGGTGACATCCTCAACAAGGCGATGGAGCGGCCCGACGTCCGGGCCGACCTGCCAGCGGTCCGGCGGGCCGAGATGGCCAGGGCCCGCGAGATCCTGGGGGTGCAGCAGCAGTTCCTCGGCTTCACCGACTCCGGGCTGCCTGAAGGCGATCCGCTGCCGCCGCTGCCGGATGGGTGCTTCGCCCTCGAGCCGATGCATACCGCGGTGCGGCCGCTGGTCGAAGCGATCCGGGAGTTCCGGCCGCACGTGATCCTCACTTACGACGAGCGCGGCGGCTATCCGCACCCGGATCACGTCAAGACGCACGAGGTGTGCGTGGCCGCGTTTGAGGCGGCTGCCGACCCCGACAGCGATCCAGACTGCGGGGAGCCCTGGCAGCCTCTGAAGCTGTACTACTTCGCCAGCTTCCACCGGGCCCGCTTCATTGCCCTGCACCATGAGATGGAACGGCGCGGGCTCGAATCGCCGTACGCGGAGCGGATGGCCAGCTGGGATGATGAGGACCCGCGTCGGGCAGAGCTTGAGATCACGACCCGCGTGCCGTGCGGTGACTTCTTCGAGATCCGCGATCAGGCGCTGCTCGCGCATGCCACCCAGATAGACCCGGACAGCTCCTGGTTCGCGTGTCCGGTCGAGGTTCAGCGAGCCGCGTGGCCGACCGAGGATTTCCACCTGGCCAGGTCCCTGGTGAATACTGAGATACCGGAAGACGATCTTTTCGCGGGAATCCGGGAGAAGGTGAGCTTGTGACCTTGCTCGCAGCGTCGAGCAACGATGTCGCGCCGGGCACGCTCGGGTTCCTCGTCGTGGCCGGCATGGGCCTGGTGCTGTTCTTCTTGTTCCGCTCGATGTCCAAGCACCTGCGGAAGGTTAACGACCAGGCGCGCAAGGACGAAGCGTCGGCTGCGCTGGCGGATGATCCGGGCCGGGCCGGGGGGGTCAGCACGACCCCGGATTCGCGGCAGTCTGGCTGACACGGCGTGGTTTAGCCCCGCTTCGGGCGGCTCGCGCGCTAGCGTGCTACGCAGGCGGCCGGGTCCAGTGAAGGTGCGCCAGGGCGCGGCGCGGTCGCCGTGGGGAGCGCTGGTTCATGCTCGTGATGCACGGGATCTGGGTGTACGGCGCGCTCTGGCTGTGGGCGGAGGACTCCGAGCGCCCAGCAGGATCGGCTCCGCAGCCTGGCCGGCCGTCGCGTGCTCCGCGGCCGCACCCGTTCGCATGCGATGTGTCCGTGCTCGCCGATGCCCTGGCCGAGCTGCCTGCTCCGGTCGCCGATCTGGTCCGCAAGGCGGTCGAGGACGAGCTAACGCTGTTCCTGCCATCGACGGCCGCCTGCCCGGCCGACTCGCCTGAATTGATCCGGCCACCGGCAGGCGGTCAGGAGGACGGACGGCGACCCGGCGGCAGGCGGCCGGTGCTGGCCGCCTGGCGGATACCCGCGCTCACCTTCGAGCCGGGCCCCGCGCTCAGCCTGCTCACCGCGCTGGGTGATCCGGCCCTGCGCGATCCGGCCCTGGGTGATCGCGGCCCTGCGCGATCCGGCCCTGCGCGATCCGGCACAGCGTGATCCGGCACAGCGTGATCCCGCCCTGAGTGATCCAGTCGGCGACCCGGGCAGGCTCGCCGTGGCAGGCTCATTGCTTTATCTCGCCGCGTTGGCCAGGATGGCCGACGATCTGACGGGCCGTGGCCGGGTGCTGCCGCAGCTCGTCGACTCCGATGACGGCTGGGCAGCCAGGTGGGGGCCTGTGCTGACCGGGGCTGACGCGCAGCGAGCGGTCGAGCTAGCCGCGGCGATGCCGCCGCTCTGCCGCGCCACCAGCGCCGCTGGTGAGCCGCCCGCCCTTTTGGTCACCGATGCGCTCGACTCGCTTTCGGACGCCGCCGCGCGGGCCCGCCTCGCCGGGCTTGCATTGCGGCCCGGGCGCGGCCGGGGCCGGGCAGGTGCCAAAGTGGCCGACCGGTGGCTGGCGGCCCTGACCGCCCCCGACGCGAGGATCGGCGAGCTGACGCCGACGCAGGATGCGGAGGCCGCGGACCTCGGCGCTCAGCTCGCAGCCTGGCGAGAAGCAGCCCAGATCCCGGCCGGGCCGGTCCGTACCTGCTTCCGGCTGACCGAGCCGGAGCTAGCCGGGCGGCAGCCAGGCGACGGCCAGCCAGGTGTCGCGGGCCAGCCAGGTGCCACGGGCCAGGCAGGTGCCACGGGGCAGGCAGGCGACGCGGGTCAGCCAATCGACGCGGGCCAGGCAGGCGCTACCGGCCAGGCAGGCGCCATCGGCCAGGCAAGCGACACGGGGCAGCCGGCGGCCGCCATCTGGCGGGTCGAGTTCTCGCTGCAGTCCACCGCCGATCCCAGCCTGATCATGCCGGCCACCGACGTCTGGGCGGGCACCGTCGGCTGGCAGGTGGGCGGGATCCGGCATCCGGAAGAGGAACTGCTGGCGGGCCTCGGTGCAGCGGCCAGGCTCTTCCCCGAGCTGGACGCCGAGTTGCGTACCCCGGCCCCGGAGCTGGTCACCCTGGACACCGCTGGTGCATTCAGGTTCCTCAGCCAGACCGCGCCGCTGCTGTCCGGTGCCGGCTTCGGCGTCTTGCTGCCGGACTGGGCGCGCAAGGCGCGGCTGGGACTCAAACTCACGGCCCGGTCCAGAAGCAACCAGAACGGCGCTGTCACCGAACCGAAGTTCGGCCTTGGTGATCTTGTCGACTTCCGCTACGACCTGGCGGTCGGCGATCAGGCACTGGACCCTGACGAGCTCGCGGAGCTCGCCAGGCTCAAGATCCCACTCGTCCGGGTCCGCGGTCACTGGGTGGAGCTGGACGAACGGCATCTGCAAGCGGCGCTGAGGTTCCTTGAGCGCAGCGCCACTGGAACCATGCGGGCAGGCGACGCGCTGCTTGCCGGGCTGCGCGGTGAAGATGACCTGCCAGTCGTGGCTGTGGAGGCTGATGGCTGGCTGGCCGACATGCTGTCAGGTCAGGCTGACCGGCGGCTCGCGCCGGTAGCGACCCCTGCGGCGTTCGCCGGCACGCTGCGGCCCTACCAGGAACGCGGCCTCGCGTGGATGGCCTTTCTCGGCGGGCTCGGCGTCGGCCTGGTCCTGGCCGACGACATGGGACTCGGCAAGACCGTCGAGCTGCTATCCCTGCTGGCCCACGAGCGCGAGCTCCGCCCGCTGCCAGGCGATGCAGATTCCAGCCCGCCGGCGCGCGGGCCGACACTCCTGGTCTGCCCGATGTCGCTGGCGGGCAACTGGCAGCGGGAGGCCGAGCGGTTCACCCCACGCCTCAAGGTACATGTGCATCATGGGGCGGGACGGCTGACCGGGCCCGAGCTCACCGAAGCCCTCGACACTGCTGATCTGGTGATTACCACCTATGCCATCGCCGCCCGCGACGCTGGCCAGCTCGCCGCCATCCAGTGGTCCAGGGTGGTCTGCGACGAGGCGCAGAACATCAAGAACCCCGCGGCCCGCCAGTCCCAGGCGGTGCGCAGCCTGCCCGCTGACTCCAGGATCGCGCTGACCGGCACGCCGGTCGAGAACCGGCTGGCCGAGCTGTGGTCGATCATGGACTTCACCAACCCGGGCCTGCTGGGGTCTGCCGAGAGGTTCCGGACCGCTTTCGCCGTCCCGATCGAGCGGCACGGCGACGCGGAAGCGGCCGAGCGGCTGAAACGGATCACCGCGCCGTTCATCCTGCGCCGCCTGAAGACGGACTCCTCGATCATCTCCGACCTTCCGGACAAGCTGGAGATGAAGGTCTGGTGCAACCTCACCCCCGAGCAGGCCAGCCTCTACCAGGCGACCGTCACGGACATGCTGGCCAGGATCGAAGCGGCCGAAGAGGACATCAAGCGCCGCGGGCTCGTGCTGGCCACCATGGCCAAGCTCAAGCAGGTCTGCAATCATCCCGCGCACCTGCTCGGCGATGGCTCCCGGCTGGCTGGCCGGTCCGGCAAGCTGGCCAGGCTCGAGGAAATCTGCGACGAGGTCATTGCCGACGGAGAGAAGGCTCTCTGCTTCACCCAGTACGCGGAGTTCGGCGCGGTCCTGCAGCCCTACCTGGCTGCGCGGCTCGGCTGCCCGGTCCTGTACCTGCATGGCGGGACGTCGAAGAAACAACGGGATGCGATGGTTGCCCGGTTTGATGGCATAACGGAGCCCGCTATCTTTCTCTTGTCGCTGAAGGCCGGTGGCACCGGGCTGAATCTGACGGCCGCCAACCACGTCATCCACATCGACAGATGGTGGAATCCGGCGGTGGAGGATCAGGCCACCGACCGGGCATTCCGGATTGGCCAGACTCGTGATGTGCAAGTGCGGAAATTCATCTGCGTCGGCACGCTTGAGGAGCGCATCGACGCCATGATCGAGGAGAAGAAGGCGCTGGCCGATCGCATCGTAGGCACCGGGGAGAGCTGGCTGGGCGAGCTGTCAGTCGCCGCCCTGCGCAAGGTCATTACGTTGTCGCCCGAAGCGGTATCGGAATGACCGGCCGGGGCGAGGACCGCTGGGCTGAGCGGGGCTGGTACCCCCCATCCCGGCCGCTGACGGTGCCGGGCGGCATCAGGGCGCGCAGCCAGCGCGGCGCCATCGGCGAGCAGTGGTGGTCCCGCCGGTTCATCGACATGCTTGAGTCGTTCGGTATGACCGGCAGGCTGCAGCGGGGGCGCCGGTACGCCAGGGCCGGGCAAGTGCTCGAGCTGGAGATCTCGTCGGGCTACGTGACCGCCAGGGTGCAGGGCTCGCGGGCAGCCCCGTACAAGGTACGTATCCAGGTGCTGCCGCTCACCACCAGCCAGTGGCAGCGGGTCGAGCAGGCCCTGGCCGGGCAGGCCCTGTTCCGGGCCAAGCTGCTCGCGGGGGAGATGCCCGCCGAGATCGAGGACGTGTTTGCCGATTGCGGCACGCCGCTCTTCCCGGGGTCCGACCATGACCTGGACATGCGGTGCTCCTGCCCGGACTGGGGCGTTCCGTGCAAGCATCTCGCCGCGGTCTGCTACGTCCTCGCCGAGCGATTCGATGACGATCCGTTCTGCATGCTGGCCTGGCGCGGGCGAGACCGGGATGCGTTGCTCGCCTCGCTGCGGCGGTCCGGTGGCGCCGCGCCGGAGCAGTCCAGGCAGGTGATCGATGTCCCGGCAGAACCGCTGGCCGGGTGCCTCGACGCCTTCTGGTCGCCCGGGCTCAGCACGGCCCGGCTGCGCGGGCTGCCTGCTGTTCCCGCAACAGCTCCTGACCTGCTCCTGAGGATGCTCGAACCGCCTGCCATCCGGTCCGGCGGAAAGGACCTGCCAGTCTTGCTGGCCCCCGCGTACCAGTGGCTAGCGGGCCATAGAGATGATCAGCTGATTTAAGACGCCGATCTTGACTATATTTACTTTACGTAAGGCAGTTTGCGCATAGGGTGACGTTCGCGGCAATAGCGAATTAGTTGCCGCACGGCAGGGCAGGCTTGCCGGGTGTGGCTGACCAGTGAAGGGAGCCCCAGTGACGCTGAGCGAACCGGTTCCGCAGGTGCCCGCGGCAGTGGTGCCGGAGGACGTGTTCCTGGTTGACGTGCGCGAACCCGACGAGTGGATGGCTGGCCACGCCCCAGGCGCCAAGCACATCCCGCTTGGCGAGGTCAGTGCCCGTTACCAGGAGATCCCCAGGGACTGTGAGGTCTACCTGATCTGCAGGTCCGGGGTGCGGTCGGCGCGGGCGGCACAGGCACTCGCCGGCGCGGGCTGGGCGGCGCTGAACGTAGCCGACGGCATGCAGGGCTGGCAGGCCGCCGGCCGTCCGATGATCACAGATTCGGGCGCGACGCCCTACGTGGCCTGAGTCGGCCCCCGGCGGGCCGGCGAGACGGCCTGGTTAGCGGACGGGACACCAGCGCTGAGAAGGCCCGGCCTGAGCGCACCCCGTGCTCAGGCCGGGCCACGCTGCCGGCCGCCCCCGCGGGCCGGCAGGGCCTAGCAGGTCTCCTCTTGGTTGTCGTGGCCGCGGTCAGCGTCAAGCTGCTACGCCGGCGGGTTCCTCGGTAATCCAGTGCCGATACGGTCGGACAGGGTCGATACGGGACGTGCCGCCGGACATGCACTCGGATGTGCTGACTGATGTGCTCTCGGATGTGCTGCCGATAGGAGAAGCTGCTGTGAAATACGTGAACCTTGGTGCGACCGGGTTGCGGGTGTCGCGGGTCTGCCTCGGAATGATGAGCTACGGCAATGACAGCGAGCGGCCGTGGGTTCTGGACGAGGACGCTGCCGAGCCGATCGTGAAGGCGGCCGCCGACGCCGGCATCACGTTCTTTGATACCGCGGACGCCTACTCGGGTGGGGCCAGCGAGGTGGCGACCGGGCGGTTGCTCGGGAAGATGTTCAGCCGTGATGATGTGGTCGTCGCCACCAAGGTCTTCATGCCGGTGGGTCCCGGCGAGAACAGCGGCGGCCTGTCCCGCAAGCACATCCTGTCCGGGATCGACGCGTCATTGCGTCGGCTTGACATGGATTACGTGGATCTTTACCAGATCCACCGGTGGGACTACCGGACGCCGATCTTCGAGACGATGGAGGCGCTGCACGACGTGGTGCGGGCCGGCAAGGCCCGCTACATCGGCGCGAGCAGCATGTTCGCCTGGCAGTTCGCCAAGGCCCAGCACGCGGCGGATGCTCATGGCTGGGCCAGGTTCGTCTCCATGCAGGACCACTACAACCTGATCTACCGCGAGGAAGAGCGGGAGATGATCCCGCAGTGCATCGATCAGGGCGTGGCGGTCATCCCGTGGAGCCCGCTTGCCCGCGGCGTATTGGCCGGCAACCGGACCAGGGACGGCGAGCGGCGCACGACCCGTTCCGGCACTGATCCGTTCGGCGATTCGCTGTACAACACGCCTGCCGACTTCGATGTTGCGGACCGGGCGGCGGAGGTTGCGGCCGCGCGCGGCGTACCGCCCGCGCAGGTAGCGCTTGCCTGGCTGCTGCACCGGCCAGGCGTGACAGCGCCGATCGTGGGCGCGACCAAGCTCGGCCATCTGGATGACGCGCTGGCCGCGGAGGAGCTTCAGCTCAGCGAAGAGGAGATGCGGCGGTTGGAAGAGCCGTATGTTCCGCATCCGGTGCTTGGCCACAGCTGATCACCGGTGCGGTTCCACGGTGCCGGGCCGCGACTCCTGACGTTCATCCTTAGGCGCCGGCCGTGACCGCGAGCGCGAAGGGCAGCACCGCAGCGGCTCCGGCTTCGCGGAGGACCTTGGCCGCCACGGTCATGGTCCATCCGGTTTCGACACGGTCATCCACCAGCAGCACAGGGCCACCCGTCTGGGCAACCGCGTCACGAAGGGCCTCGGGAGCGGTCAGCTCATCCCACAGGGCGCGTAGCCGCTGGGCGCTGTTGTTCTGGTGGGGGGCGGATTGCGCAGTGGCGCCCTGCGCGGCGGGCCCGCCGGGTTCGCTGGCAACGGGTCCGCCGGGCTGGCTGGCACCGGGTCCGCCGGGTTCGCTGGCAACGGGTCCGCCGGGCTCGCTGGCACCAGGTCCGCCGGACTCGGGCTGGCTGGGCTCGCTGGTGGCCAGGCTGCTGGCGGAGGCGCTGTTGCTGGCGGCGGCGCCGCTGCTGCCGAAGCCGCCGCCGTCGGCACTTGAGTCGTGGGCGAAGGCGAGCGTACCGAGGTAGGGCAACCGGCCGATCTCGGCGATCCTTCGGCTCAGGTTGCTGCTCAGCTGCGGACGGGTGCGAGACGGCAGCGCGACGACGCCGACCGGGCGCGCGGCCCAGTCCCAGGCCGCGAGCACCTTGACGACCGCATCGATGATGTCGTCGGGAACCTGGTCGTCAGCGGACCGAGTGGCGGACAGCAGGGCGCGGAGCCTTGGGCCCCAGCCCAGGTCGGTGAGCCTGCCCAGGGCGCGGCCAGGTTCCGCGGACAGCTCAGGAGCGATCTTGCCTGATACTGCGATACCCAGGTCCTTCATTCCGGTCGGCCACATACGGCGTGGCGTAATCTGCACGCCGGGCCGCAGGAGCCGCTCGCCGGCAGCAGCGGCGTCGGCCTCCTGCACGGCGTCCGGCCAGGGCTGGCCCGTGCAATTGTCACATCGCCCGCATGGCGCGGCGGCGGGGTCGTCGAGTTCACGTCGCAGGTACTCCATCCGGCAACCTCGGGTGGCGATATAACCCAGCATTGCCTGCTGCTCGCGGGATCGCTCGGCCGCGACCCGGGCGTACCGGTCGGTGTCATATGCCCAGTCCCGGCCGGTTGCCGCCCAGCCGCCGCTGACCCGGCGAACTGCTCCATCGACGTCAAGGACCTTGAGCATCATCTCCAGCCGGCCCCGGCTCAGGTCGACCCTGGTCTCCAGCGCGCTGGTCGACAGCGGCCGACCCGCTCCGTCGAGGGCCGCGAGCGTCGCGCGCACCAGGCGCTCCGGCGGGAAGGCCAGCGAACCGAAGTAAGCCCAGATGTCCGCGTCCTCGCGGCCAGGCAGCAAGATCACGTCGGCGCGCTCCACCCCCCGCCCAGCTCGGCCGATCTGCTGGTAATAGGCGATCGGCGACTGCGGGGCGCCCAGGTGGACGATAAATCCCAGGTCGGGCTTGTCGAACCCCATGCCGAGGGCGCTTGTCGCCACCAGGGCTTTGAGCTCGTTCTTCAGCAGCGAGCTCTCTGCGGCTTCCCGTTCTGCATGTTCATCGCGCCCGGTATAGGGCGCGACCTTAAAGCCGCGCTCGCGCAGGAAGCTGGCGGTGTCGTGCGCTGCCGCCACGGTCAGCGTATAGATGATGCCCGAGCCCGCGAAATCATCCAGGTGCTGGGCGAGCCACGCGAGGCGCTGCTGGGCGGCAGGCAGCTGCACGACGGCCAGGCGGAGGCTGCGGCGATCCAGCGGGCCGCGTAGCACGAGCGTCTCAGGCTCGTGGCCGGCCCCAAGTTGCTCGGCGACATCGCGGGTGACCCTGGCGTTCGCGGTAGCAGTCGTGGCGAGAACGGGAACGCCTGCCGGGAGCTCACTGAGCAAAGTCCGGAGCCGCCGGTAGTCGGGACGGAAATCGTGGCCCCAGTCGGAGATGCAATGCGCCTCATCCACAACCAGCATCCCGGCCGCCGCGACCAGCTTGGGTAGCACGAGGTCACGGAAACCGGGGTTGTTCAGCCGCTCCGGGCTAACCAGCAGCACGTCGACCTCGCCTGCCGACACTTCGGAGTACACCTGCTCCCATTCGCCGGTGTTGGCGGAGTTCACGGTGCGCGCGCGGATGCCTGCCCGGTCCGCCGCGTCGATCTGGTTGCGCATGAGAGCGAGCAGCGGCGACACGATGACCGATGGTCCGGCACCGCGGGCGCGTAGCAGCGCGGTGGCCGTGAAATAGACGGCCGATTTGCCCCAGCCGGTGCGCTGAACCACCAGAGCCCGCCGTCGGCCATCGACCAGGGCCTGGATCGCCGTCCATTGGTCCTCGCGCAGCCGCGCGCCTGGCCCCGCCAGCGCGCGCAGAAATCGTTCGGCCTCGTCCCGACGGTCAGGAGCGGTGTCCCGGTCGGTCTCGTCCGGGGTGTCAGGCGCGGTAGCGGGGCGGGCTGGTTCGAAGTCTTCGTCGGCCATGCACTCCTTCGTATCAGTAAGCCCCGACGACCGGTTCGTAGCAGCAAGTGCCGACGACCGGTTCGTAGCAGCAAGTGCCGACGACCGGTTCGTAGCAGCAAGTGCCGACGACCGGTTCGTAGCAGCAAGTGCCGACGACCGGTTCGTAGCAGCAAGCGCCGACGACCGGTTCGTAGCAGCAAGCGCCGACGACCGGCCGAGCTCGCAGATAGCCGCAGGCGGGTGGCATCGCGCCCATTCCGCCCGAGTGGCCGCTGTGCTGACGATCGGCAGCACCGGAGTACCGATCTTGAAAGGCCACGGTCTCGCGGCCCAGAAAGCGCGCCGGGTGTATGGCGGATCACGCCCTGGGTGATGCAATTTGACAGGCACCAGTATCTTATTCGTATAACCTAATTGTGTGTGCGCGATGTCCGATTACTAATACTCACAATAACGGGCAAGACCGGATATTGCTGATAATCGAATGTTCGGGATTCGGCTGCTCGTAAGATGGAGGAGGCTATGGGCCATCGGTCGCTAGTGGTCCGGTTCGTAATAATGGCAGCAATCTGCCTGCCAGTTGCGTCGGTAGCTGCATCCGGGCCCGGCGCGCTGGCGGCGGCGGGCAGCCCGGCCGGGGCTGGCCGCTCTGTGCGGGTCGCCAATCGCGGCGGTGCCGCGTTCGCGGCGATCCGGGCTGCCGGGCGGAAAGCGGCTCCATGGGTCCCAGACTCCGGGCCGCACCCGCGGTCAGCGACGAAGACCGGCCTCGCCGCCCCGCGCATGAGTTCAGCTATGCGCCGGGCCAACGCCGAGAAGCAGGCAATAGCCAGGACTTTTCTGGCGAGGATGGCGCGGCTGGCCGGCTCGGCCGGTAGGTGCGCGAAACGGCCCTGCCGCGCCGGCCTCCCGGCGGCGCGGGACCTCAAGGCCACCCAGCGGCCGCAGATCACCAACTACTTCTGCGGGGCCGCGGCGGTCTCGGAAATGCTCGCCCAGATGAACGTTGCCGTGGGCCAGCGTAAGTCGGCCAGGGAACTCGGCACGACGCAGGACGGCACGGACTGGTCGGATTCCTCCGGGTATCCAGTGCCGATGGTACTCAACAAAAACCAGGGCATTAACGATTACGTCGCGGTTGGCCTGCCTTGGGTACCGAGCAGATCGGAGCTCAGGACCTACGAAAGGGATCTCGTAACCGATATCAATCATGGCAGTGGAGCACCGCTGGCGGGCGACGCCTATGAGGTTCCCGGCGGCCCGCATCTGGTAGGGCATCCGGCAAGCCAGACAATCTTTCACTGGTTCGATATCAGGGGATACCGAAATTCCGGGGCCATTACGGATTATGAGGATTCCGTGCACGGTGCGTCGAGCATCGGCTGGGGCGCCTCCGTCCCCGCGTATTCGTCGCTGGCCTCGTCCGCGATCGTGAACATCGTCGGGGCCCGTGGCTACGACTGGTAGCCGGTTACGGTCGGGCAGGCGGGCGGCCGCGGCTTTACTCGCCGTGGTCGGCTTTGCCTGCGCAGGGTGCGGCGGAAGTCAGGTGGCGGACGGATCCGGTAGGGCCCGGGGAATCTTTCCTGCCCACCACGCTGACGTAGGCCCGCCGCTGCGGGATCCGCCCGCGTCCTGGTCGGTACTCTGCGCGGCGCCGCCCGGCCCGGATCTGCGGGCAGACCTGCGGCGCGTGGTTCCTGAGTCACTGCGGGCCAGGGTGATTCCGCTAGGCACGGCGGCGAGCGGGCAGGACATCTACGCGTCGGTGTGGACGCCGCAGTTCGCCGGGGTTGCCGCGGTCGATCTGGCGACTGGCGGCATTCGGCATATTCAGCCGTTCGCCAACCGGGTGACCGACCAGGCCGACGGCTCCTCGGATGGTGGCTGGCTGGTGTGGGAGGAGACTTATTCCCTGCAGAGCCTCGACGGCTTCACCGTCTATGCGTGGAATCCGGTCACTGGCCGGCTGCTCACGCTCGGACATTCGCTGGCCGGCCGCGGCGGGGTGCCGTGGCCAAGCCCCTGGCACCCTCCGGCGGTCAGCGGCCATTGGGCAGCGTGGGCCCAGGGCTACGGCCCTGACGGCGAAGTCGAGATACAGCTCGCCGATCTCGCCACCGGCCAGGTCAGGGTGATCCGGACAGGCCACACCCAGCCGCCGTTCTTCGACCGGAGCCTGGTGGTCTGGCCGGAGTCCGACCGGCCTGGCGCGCAGACCAGCCTGCACGCGTACAGCCTCGTGACCGGCAGGGCGGCCGACCTGCCCCCGGCGCTGCGGGCGGTGCACGGGACCGAATTCGTGGTCACAGACGGGACCACGACCGAGTACTTCAGTCCGGATCTCACTGCGCTGTACTATTCGTCGGCGCCGGGCCAGCTGGCCCGGATCGTGCTCCGGTTGCCCATCGGCGTAGAGTTCGCTGACCTCGCGATGGGCACGGGCTGGGTCGCCTGGACCACCACGGCAGCCACCTATCTGGCCAGCACGGTAACTGGCACGTACACCCAGGTGACTCCTGATTACGGGATCGCAACCGGGTCTGGCCCGTACGTCATGATCTCCGATGCGGCCAGCGGCAAGGCGGCCGGTGGCAAGGCGGCCAGCCCGATACTGCCGATGCATGTAGTCCGGCCGGCCGGACTGGCGTGGCCGGTGTGCCGCACCGACCGGAGCCGCTGAACGGTCCCGCCCGCATCGGTACGCTGCGGGCCTTCCGGCTGGTCAGAGCTTGCTGCACGCAGGGCACAAGCCGAACAGCTCTACCGTGTGATCCACGGCGGTAAAGCCGGCCTCGGCTGCGACATGTTCCGCCCAGTGTTCCACCGCGCGCCCCTCGACCTCGACGCTCTTTCCGCAGTTGCGGCACGTCAGATGATGGTGATGTGCATCGCTGCGGCACTTGCGGTAGAGGGTCTCGCCGCTTGCGTCCCTGATCGAATCGAGGGTGCCGTCCTCGCTGAGAACCTGAAGGTGCCGGTAGACGGTGGTCAGGCCGACATGCTCGCCGCGGCTGCGCAGCTCGGCATGGATCTGCTGCGCACTGCAGAATCCAGGTAGCCCGTCGAGCACCGCTGACAGTGCCTCGGCCTGCCTGGTCCCGCGGACCCGGGTGCCACGCGCCGGTGGCGCCGCGGACCGCGACGCGGCGGCGGGCGGCGGCACGCCGCCGGGCCGCGACGGGGCCGCGGATCCCGACGTGGCGGCGGGCCGCGACGGGGTAGCGGGCCGACGGGTGGTCACACACGCACGGTAGCAGTACGGTGCCGGTTTCCCGCAGCCGCGGATGGGCTGGTGGCCCGTCACGAGCCCGCACAACGGCCTGGGCCAAGATGGAGGGATGGCAGACCGGCTGAGCACCGCGACCAGTCCTTACTTGCTGCAGCACGCCGGCAACCCAGTCGACTGGTGGCCGTGGTCCGATGCGGCGTTTGCCGAGGCGCGCAGGCGCAACGTCCCGGTGCTGCTGTCGGTGGGCTACTCCGCATGCCACTGGTGCCACGTGATGGCCCACGAGGCATTCGAGGATGCCCAGACGGCGGCGCTGATGAACGAGAATTTGGTGTCGATCAAGGTAGACCGCGAGGAGCGGCCCGACGTGGACGCGGTCTACATGGCCGCAACCCAGGCGATGACCGGTCAGGGCGGCTGGCCGATGACTGTCTTCATGACACCCGACCGCGAGCCGTTCTTCTGCGGCACGTACTTCCCCAGGGAGCATTTCCAGCGGCTGGTCCTCGGCGTGGCCAATGCCTGGCGCGAGGATAGCGGCAACGTACTTGAGCAGGCCAAGCGGATCGCAGGGGCGCTGGCGGAGCGCGCCATTGCCGCAGGCCCGGGCGGATGGACGGGTGAACAGCCGGGCGCCGGAGTGACACGGCTGATGGGGGCATGCCAGGCCGCGGTCGCCGGGCTCGAGGCGGGCTACGATGCTCAGCGCGGCGGATTCGGCGGCGCGCCCAAGTTTCCGCCCTCGATGGTGCTGGAGTTCCTGCTCAGGCATTACGAACGGGACCCTGGGGACAGCGGATCGCTGGCACTGCGGATGGCGGCAGCCACGGCCGAGGCGATGGCCCGCGGCGGCATCTACGATCAGCTTGGCGGCGGGTTCGCCCGGTACAGCGTGGATGCCGGCTGGGTGGTGCCGCATTTCGAGAAGATGCTCTACGACAACGCCTTGCTGGCCAGGGTCTACGCGCACCTGTGGCGGCGGACAGGTTCCGGGCTTGCCCGGCGGGTGGCGGCGGAGACCTGCGCCTGGATGATCAGGGAACTGCGGACTGACCAGGGCGGCTTCGCGTCAGCGCTTGATGCGGACAGCGACGGCGAAGAGGGCAAGTTCTACGCCTGGACCGGCGGCGAGCTCACGGATGTGCTCGGACCTGGCGACGGTGAGTACGCGGCGGGGGAGTTCGGCGTCACCGAGCACGGCACGTTCGAACATGGCAGCTCGGTACTGCAACTTCGCGCCGATCCAGCCGATTCAGTGCGCTTCGAGCGGATCCGGGCAGCCCTGCTGGCGGCCAGGGAACAACGGGTCCGCCCCGCCCGGGACGACAAGATCGTCGCTGCCTGGAACGGCCTCGCCATTGCGGCTCTCGCCGAGGCTGGCCTGTTGCTTGCCCGGCCGGAGTTCATCGCGGCCGCCCGGGCCGCCGCTGAAGCGATCGTCGGGGTGCATCTCACCGATGGTCGGCTGGCGAGGACATCGAGGGACGGCATCGCGGGCAACAGCCCGGGCGTCCTCGACGACTATGCGTGCGTGGCGGACGGGTTCCTCGTGCTTTCGGGCGTGACCGGGGAAGCAGGCTGGCTGACGATTGCTGGGCAGCTGCTGGGTACCGCGCTGGACCGGTTTGGCGACGGCGCGGGCGGCTTCTATGACACCGCGGACGACGGCGAGCAGCTGATTTACCGGCCAGCTGACCCAGCTGACGGGCCAAGCCCGTCCGGTGCGTTCGCCGTGGCCGGGGCGCTGCTCAGCTATTCGGCGCTCACCGGGTCTACCCGGCACGGCGAAGCAGCGGCAGCCGCGCTAGGGCCATTGCCGGCCATCGCCTCGAGGTTCCCGCGGGCTGCGGGCTCGGGCCTGGCGGTGGCCGAGGCGCTGCTGTCCGGCCCGGCTGAGATCGCCATTGTCGGGCCCCCCGATGATGAGCGCACTATGGCATTGCACGCAATGGCGTTTGCCGCCGCGCCGCCCGGCGCCGTGATCGCGTTGGGCGATGCCGGCGGCGGTGCTGACGGCGGTGCTGGCGGCGGTGCTGACGGCGGTGCTGACGGCGGCGGTGCTGACGCACCTACGGCGGGCGAAGCGGATGACGGCTGGGATCGCGAAGGAACGGATACCGGCGCCCAGCCCGGACCGGGGCGGCCGACCATCCCCTTGCTGGCCGGCCGTGGGCTGGTCGGCGGCAGGCCGGCGGCCTACGTCTGCAGGAATCTCGCCTGCCGGATGCCCGTGACGGAACCGGAGCAACTGCGGGCGGAGCTTGAGGCTGCCGCACGGCGCTAGGCCGCGCGGCGGTGGGCCGCACGGCTCTAGGGCGCACGGCGGTAGGCCGAGAACCATTACCGGCGGTAGCTGGCGCTTGCCCGAAGAGCATGACAGCGGCGATTATGGGAACTGAGGTATTGACGCGTGCGCATCGTTTCGCTTACTGCGGGCGATGAGGTGACAAGCCGAGGCCAACGGCCTCATGCCGAGGGGGGTGCGGGTGCGTAACCTGGCGCGTCGGTCGCTGCCCGCAATCGGTGCCGGCCTAGCGTTTCTCACGGTGGCCGCGGCCAAGCCCGTCTCGGCCCAGCCCGTCTCGGCCCAGCAACCGCTGCACTCCGGTCCGGCGCACACCGCTCCAGCGCACGCCGGGCTGGGCGTCGCCTTCGAGCGTGTGCACGACGAGATCACGTCCTGGGGCTGGGATCAGCCAGGGAATATCCGTTCACTACCGCACACGGTGACCGCCGCGAGCTTGTTTTCCCCGGCAGGGCCCGCCGCGCTGCCGCGGCTACACGGGCTGCTCCAGGCCGATTTGTTCGTCGTAGCGCCCACCTCGCTGCCCCGCGGTGCTGCGGCAGCATTGCGGCGGCTGCCCGGTGTGGTGGCCGCCGAGCAGGTCGATGCGGCCAGGATCCAGGTGGACGGCAAGTTCATCGCGATGCTCGGCGTGAACCCGCTGGCGTTCCGCGCGTTCGCCGCCAAGCCGACCGCTGAGTCAGAGCCGCTGTGGCGCGACGTCGCGGCAGGCGGCGCCGCCGTCTCCTACACGATGGGCAAGCTGGACAAGCTGTCCCTGAGCCGACCGCTGCGGGTGGCCGGGCGCAGCACCGAGGATCTGCGGGTGGCCGGTTTCGGCACGGTAGGGATCGCCGGCGTCGACGCGGTCGTCTCCGACCAGGTAGCACGTTCGCTGGGAATCCCGGCAGGCAATGCGATCGTGGTCAGCGCGCCGCACGCGGAGCTTGGCGCGCTGATGAAACGGATCGCCAGGCTACTGCCCCGCCGCGCCGCCGTCGCCGCCCTGGTGGCGCAGGCTCCGGTCTCCGGGGTCCCGCTGTCGTCGGGCGCAGCCGGGGCGGCGGGAGTTTCCACCGGCAGTGGACCTGGCTTGTCCGCCGCTGAGCTGTCCGTCTTCCTGAAGGCTGCTGTGAGCCGCCTGGGCCTGCCGTACGTGTGGGGCGCGGCCGGACCGAGTTCCTTCGACTGCTCTGGCCTGGTGCAATGGTCGCTGGCCCAGGCCGGCGTGACGGTGCCCAGGGTGGCGGTCGATCAGGCCCGCACCGGGCCGCAGGTACCGCTGAGTCAGCTACAGCCAGGGGATCTGCTCTTCTATCACACCGACCCCACAGCTCCGACATATATCTCTCACGTCGCCATTTACCTTGGCAAGGGCCTGATGATCCAGGCGCCGGAGCCGGGCATGGACGTGCAGATCGTGCCGGCTGACTTCGGTTCGGGCTTCGCGGGCGCAGTGCGCGTATATCCGAGAGTTGCCGCCGCCGCGGCCGCAAGTCCGGTGGGCTGATCGGATCTCGTGGGCTGGCCGGGTCCTGTGGGCTGGCCGGGTCCTGTGGGCTGGCCGGGCCTCGTGGGCTGGCCCGGCTAAGCCGCCAGCTACCCCGGACCGGCCGGTTGGGGCAGCCTGGGTCGGCCGTGGTCCTGGCTCCGCCTATTACCGGTCCGCGGTTCGGTCCGACGATTCCCTGGCAAACCACTACACCGTTAAGCGCGTTGGTTGCCGCGATGCCCATGATGTGTAATCATGATTACATGAGTACTGAAGAGAGCGCAGCAACCTCACTGTCCGAGCACCTTCACGGTTGGTTCAGCGGCCGGCTTCCCGGTGACTGGTTCAGCGATGTGCCTGACGTCACACTGGACCGCGAAGAGGTTACTGTGGTTGGCACTTTGCCTGATCCGCAGACCCCCGCGGGGGCCACCGAGGCCGAGCGCGCCGCGGCGGCCGACGGCCGGAGCCGCAGGTTCCGCGAGGAAACCCGCCAGGCGCGGATCGAGATCGCCCGCGAGGTCGAGCATAAATTCGGCCGCAAGGTCTCCTGGGGCGTGGTCTGCGAAGGCAGGAAGGTCATGTTCACCACGTTCTCGGTACCGGTGATGACCAGGCTGCGGCAGCCCGAGCGGCTCGTCCTCGACACGCTGGTCGACGCCGGGGTGGCCCGCAGCCGCAGCGACGCGCTCGCCTGGTGTGTTCGGCTGGTGGGGGAGCATGAGGATAGCTGGCTGACCGACCTCAGGGAGGCGCTCCGCAAGGTTGAGCAAGTGCGGGCAGAGGGGCCCAGGTCCTGACCGTCTGACCGCAGCTCACCAGTCGCCCAGATGGCGGCGCCACAGCCTCATCCGTAACGTTGCGTAGCCAAGAATCTGATCCTTCTGACCGACACGGGCGGAATCCGTTTTCTTACATCGATCCATGGCCGGGCAGAGAGGTGCCGCCAGCGCAGTTCCTGCTGATGCTCAACAAGAACGAGAACATCGTCCCTGGCGTGGCACGGCTTGACCGTGAGCACGCGACCGCGCCTCGATGACGCCATCGTGACGTCCATCGGCTGAGTAGGGCCGCCGAGTCGCCGGGCCCGGCAGCGCCTGACCCTGGCCGGTGCGGCGTTGGCCCGGGCCCGGAGTGGAGGATGAGCGGCGTGGGGTTGACGGGTCCCCGGGACACCAATGTTAACGTTCCGTCATGGGGCAACTACGATGCGTTGATGACTCCGTTCTCACGGTTGTCCCCGTTCCCTGTCGTGACCGGGCCGGGAAGCCGTATGAGATCACGCTCGAGCTCAGCCGCGATGGTCAGCCGTTCGCTACGGTCGGCGAGCGCTGCGGGTTCCGGCTATCCCGGCTAGCCGCCAGGGTGACCGCCGCGCGCGGCGACCCGGAACAGGCAGCCGCCTGGCCCGATCCCGATGACCGTTTTCCTGATGCCGGAGACGACGCCAGCGCGCCTGGGTCGCTGCGGGACTATCCCCCCGCCGAACGCGAGTATTTCCTGCTCCGGTCCAGGGACCGGACTGACCTGCCCGGCGCCGGAGAACTCCGGTGCGTGCTGCGGTCCAGCGCGCAATGGCTGGGCGGCCAGGGGGAGCCAGGCGGAGTCCAGGCGGCCGGCGAGCGCTGGGTCGACGACTGGCGGCTGACCCGCCGGGTGGTCATCGAAGCGTGGGGCGCCGGAGGAATCGGCGTCCGGTCCGTGCTGACCTCAGCCGAATTGATGACATTCTTGGATACGGTGCTAAGCGAGCCGGAAGCAGAGACCCTGGTGGCCTCGGCACCGGCGGGGGCGAAGCGAGCCAGAAGGCTGCTGGGCGGCATCAGGAGGCCGGCCAGGCGGCAGCGAGAAAGGGTGCCGGATGGGACTGCGCGATCTCGTTTACCGGCTCTACGAGCACAGGCTCGAAGCGTCGCTCTCGCCGCAGGCGATGCCCAGGCATGTCGGGGTGATGTGCGACGGTAACCGAAGGTGGGCCCGGTCGGCCGGCTTGCTGGACGTCAGCAGCGGGCACCAGAAGGGCGCCGACAAGATCTTCGAGCTGCTGCAGTGGTGCCGCCAGACCGGCGTCGAGGTCGTGACCCTCTGGCTGCTGTCCACCGACAACCTCAGCCGCCCGGCCGCCGAACTCGATTCGTTGCTGCGGATCATCGAGGATACGGTCCGTGAACTGGTCGCCCAGAACTGGCATGTCAATCCGATGGGAGCGCTTGACCTGCTGCCCGCGGACACCGCTCAGGTGCTGAAGGACGCCGCCGAGGCGACGTCGAAACGCAGCGGGCTGCTGGTCAACGTGGCGGTCGGGTACGGGGGGCGGCGCGAGATCGCCGACGCGGTGCGGTCCCTTTTGCAGGACCACGCGACCAGGGGCACCACGATCGAGGAGCTTGCCGAGATCCTGGACGTCGAGCACATCGCCGAGCATCTGTATACCGCCGGCCAGCCCGATCCGGACCTGGTGATCCGCACCTCCGGGGAGCAGCGGCTTGGCGGGTTCCTGCTCTGGCAGAGCGCGCAGTCGGAGTTCTACTTCTGCGACGCCTACTGGCCCGCCTTCCGCCGGGTTGACTTCCTCCGCGCGCTGCGGTCCTATGCGGCACGGCAACGCAGGTTCGGCACCTGAGCCATCGACCCGAGCAGTTGATGACCTACCGGAGCGGCCCGTAATGGCCGTCTGCGGTCCCGGCTTCCGCATCGGAGAGAGCATGATCCGCTCGATGAAAAGCATGATCCATAGGCCGGATGACGTCTGCCGTGTCGGGCGGGTTAACAGCTTGTTGCGGTACTTCCGGGATCAGGGTGACCGAGGGTACCGTCAGACCTGACGGGCGGTGCGTAGCCGCCCGACGGGAAGGCCCTCGACATCCTCGAGCTTCGCGTCCTGGCACGCAGGCGAGACGAGCGAAGGGCCGGCGCCCGGCCCGTCGCTGGCCGGTCCCGGTCCCGCCGACACGCCTGTGTCCGAACGCGGCGCCGCCCCCGGCGCCCAGGGGAGAGCGAGTGGCCAGTCACCCATCGAGTCAGTCAGCTAGCCGCCGCACCACAGCGGCTAGCGCAGCCGGAAGTACCAGGCTCACTTACGTCCTTGACACCAGCGTCCTGCTGGCCGACCCGGCTGCCATCGGCAGGTTCGCCGAGCACCGGGTCGTCCTGCCGGTCGTGGTGATTACCGAACTGGAGGCCAAGCGCCATCACCCCGAACTGGGCTACTTCGCCCGCCAGGCGCTCCGGCATCTGGATGACCTCAGGATCTCCTACGGCAGGCTGGACGCTGACCTGCCGGTGGGCGATGAGGGGGGCACTGTCCGGGTCGAACTGAACCACGCCGACCCGTCGGTCCTGCCGGCCGGCTTCCGCCTGGGTGACAACGACACCAGGATCCTCTCGGTGGCGCGCAGCCTCGCCGCCGAAGGCGAATGCGTCGTCCTGGTCAGCAAGGACCTGCCGCTCCGGGTCAAGGCCGCCGCCGTCGGCCTGCCCGCCGAGGAGTACCGCGCCGAGTTGCCGGCTGACTCCGGCTGGACTGGCATGCGGGAGATTGATCTCACCGCGGCCGAGATCGACGAGCTATACAGCTCGGGCAGGCTGGACTGCGCTGCAGCAGGGGACCTGCCATGCCATACCGGGCTCGTGCTGCTGTCCGGCTCGGGAGCCGGCAGCGCGCTCGGCCGGGTGCAGCCGGACAAGTCGGTCCGGCTGGTCCGCGGTGACCGCGAGGTGTTCGGACTGCGCGGCCGCAGTGCCGAGCAGCGGATCGCGCTTGACCTGCTGCTCGACGCCGACGTCGGGATCGTATCGCTCGGCGGGCGCGCCGGGACCGGTAAGTCTGCGCTCGCTCTCTGCGCGGGCCTTGAGGCGGTCATGGAGCGGCACCAGCACCGTAAGCTGCTCGTTTTCCGGCCGCTGTACGCGGTCGGCGGCCAGGAGCTTGGCTACCTGCCCGGTTCCGAGGCGGACAAGATGAATCCCTGGTCGCAGGCGGTCTATGACACGCTATCCGCCGTCACCTCGAAGGACGTGATCGACCACGTGCTAACCCACGACCTGCTCGAGGTGCTGCCGCTGACCCACATCCGGGGCCGGTCCCTGCACGACTCGTTCGTCATCGTGGATGAGGCGCAGTCGCTGGAGCGCGGGGTCCTGCTCACCGTGCTGTCAAGGATCGGCTCCGGCTCGCGGGTGGTGCTGACCCACGACATTGCGCAACGGGACAACCTGCGGGTCGGCAGGCACGACGGTGTCGTCGCGGTGATCGAGAAACTGAAGGGGCATCCGCTGTTCGCGCACGTCACGCTGGTCCGGTCCGAACGGTCCCCGATCGCCGCCCTGGTCACCGAGATGCTGGAGGACGCCGCCCTCTGATCACCTGGAGACTGGAGCACGCCGCCGCTGCGGTCACTGGAATCGGGTGGCTCCGGCCAGGAGTCGCAATGCGGGCCCTGGCACGGTACGGTGACCAGCGTCATGAGCAATCCGCCCGACGCACCTGACGCACCTGACGCGCCCGGCAGTGCTGCTGCTGCCGGGCTGCGGCACAGCGCTATGCGGCTGGGCCCGGCGAGCGCCGTAGCGATTTCCGTGGTTATGCCGGTCCGGAACGAGGAACGGCACCTGGAAGAATCGGTCCGGTCTGTGCTCGGCCAGGATTACTCGGGCGAGATTGAGCTTGTGCTCGCCATTGGCCCGTCCCGCGACCGGACCCTTGAGATCGCGGAACGGCTGGCGGCAGCCGACTCCCGCATTACCGTGATTCCCAATCCAAGCGGGCGGATTCCCAGCGCGCTCAACGCGGCGATCAAGGCATCACGGCACTCGGTCGTCGCACGGCTAGACGGGCATGCGCTGCTGCCGCCTGGATACCTGCGGACCGCGATGGCCGTCCTTGGGGAGACCGGCGCGGACGACATCGGCGGCATCATGGCCGCGGTCGGCGTGACGCAATTCGAGCAGGCCGTCGCATGGGCGATGACGTCCCCCGCCGGGGTCGGTGCGTCGCGGTTTCACACTGGCGGCCTGCCCGGCCCGGCCGACACGGTCTACCTGGGGGTCTACCGGCGGGCCGCGATCGAGCGGGTAGGCGGATACGACGAGGCGTATCAGCGCGCCGAGGACTGGGAAATGAATCACCGGATCAGGCTGGCCGGCGGCCAAATCTGGTTCCAGCCCGATCTCCGGGTAACCTACCGGCCGCGGGCCAGCGTGCGCGCACTTGGCACGCAGTACTTTCATTACGGCCGGTGGCGCCGGGTGGTGGCGCGTCAGCATGCAGGCACGATCAACCCGCGCTACCTGGCGCCGCCGCTGGCAGTGCTCGCGATAGCTGCCGGGATCGTCGCGGGCCTGGTCGGCCTGGCGGCCGGCGGCCCGCTGCGGTGGCTGGCTCTTGGGTTCGTGATTCCCGCTGGCTACCTGGCCGGGATCCTTGCCGTCACCGTGACGGCGGCCCGCAGCCTCGCCCCGCCGGTGCTGGCGCGGCTGCCGGCCGCGCTGGTCACTATGCATGTCTGCTGGGGCATCGGATTTCTGACCAGCCCGCGCAGCCTCATACCAGGCGCTCACAATCCGCGGGCCTGAACCGCGCTGCCTGAACCGCGGTGCCTGAACCGCGGTGCCTGAACCGGGGTGCCTGAACCGCGCTGCCCCGAACCAGCCGCGCCAGGCCTGCTAGCTGTCGGCCAGCAGGCGGCGTACCACGCGTTCGGCGGCGTGACCGTCGTCGAGACTGCAGTATGTGGTGACGAACGTACTGTAGGCCGCCCGGTATGACCGCTCTACCGCGGCGATGTCCCGAAGGGCCGCGATGACCTCGGCTGAGGTGGCCAGCAGCGGGCCCGGCGCGGTTTCCTCGAAGTCGAAGTAGAAGCCACGCAGCCTGTCCCGGTAGCGATCGAGGTCGTAGGTGAAGAAGATCATCGGGCGGCCGGTACCGGCGAAGTCGAACATGGCCGATGAGTAGTCAGTTAGCAGCACATCGCTGATCAGATAGAGGTCGGTGACGTCGGGGTAGCGGGTGACGTTGATGGCGAAGCCGTCCGCCGCCCGGTCGGGGAGGCCGTTCCGCATCTGGGTGTGCAGCCTGATCAGCAGGACATGGTCGGAGCTGAGGGCGGCCGCGGCCGCCTCGAGATCCAGTTCAAGGTCGAACCGGTAACGTCCCCGGTCAGCCGCGGCATCATCACGCCAGGTGGGCATATATAGCACGATGCGCTTGTGGGCGGGCAGGCCCATCTGGTTCAAGATGGCCGCCCTGCGCTCGGCCTGACCCGGGCGGTGCAGGGCGTCGTTGCGCGGATACCCGCACTCGAGGATCTCCCCCTGGAAGTCGAACGCGCGCCGGAAGATGGGCGTGCTGAACGAGTTCGGCGACAGTAGCAGATCCCAGTTCGCGACGTCGGCGCGGATCAGGTCCGGGTAGACGATGCCGCTGGTGAACTGCGGACGGTCCACGTCCAGGCCGATCCGCTTGAGCGGCGTCCCGTGCCAGGTCTGCAGGCAGGTCTGGCCGTCGCGTTTCGTGAACCAGCGCGGCAGCATGTCATTGAAGATCACATAGCGTGCCTGGGCCAGCGCGTCGAAGTGCTCCCTGCTATTCGCGAGCATCTCCCGGCCGCCATCGGGAACGGCGAAGTCGCCGGCTTCGCTGACCCAGGCGCAGTCCAGCTCGGGGCGGGCACGGCGCAGTTCCGCGTAGATCGCGAGCGGGTTGTCTGAGCAGGCGCGGGCCATGAAGCTGTCGAAGACAGCGAGGTCACGCAGCGGCTGGCGGACGGCCTTCGGGTAATCGCGGGTAATCAGCCGCCGCAGCGCGTAGCGGCCCCGCTCGTCGTCGGTCAATGCCAGCCGGACGTTCAGCCGCAGCGCATCGGTGCGGTACGGCTGCAGTTCGACTTCGTGCGAGCCGACGCGGTGGTAGCCAGGTAGCTCCGCCAGCAGGTGCCGTGCCACGCCGACGGTGATCTCGCCGTCTCCGGCCGATCCGAGGAGCCGCCATTTACCATTGGCCAGCGGAAGACAATCGCCGCGGCCAGCCATGGCGCCGGGCGCAAGCTCGGTGACGAAATTGTCGGCCTCCCAGGTGAGCGGCAGCCGGTGCTGCTGCCCTGACTCGCTGTGGCGCAGGATCAGTTCGGCCGGCCTGCTCGCGGGGTCGCTGTAGTCGCCGCGCAGCTGCAGGCGCTGCGCCTCAGTCCAGTCGAAGCCCGTGATTACCGGGCGCAGCGTCCGTTCCAGCAGCGACAGGTAGCCGAAATGGGTGACGAAGGCAGTAACTTCCCGTCCGCCCCGGCTTAGTCGCGCTCCCACCGTCCAAGGGGCCGTCGCCAGCCGGGTGGTCACGCCGCCGCCACCGGGATTGATGGAGACGTCCCAGGTGAACTCGTCGTGAACATGCGTGACTTTAGCGATCGGGCTGGCCGGATCCGCCGAGCGGACCAGTTTGCCGACCGGCACCCGGGCCCGGAAGGCCGTACGCCGCCGGCCGCGGTCCCGCTGGTCAGCCCCCGCCCAGGGCCCGGTGGCCTCGGCAGGCACCCGGACCGCCTTCCCGGCGCCCTTGCTGGGTGCAATCACCAGCATGGCTCCTGCCCGGAGCGGGAACCTGGTCCAGCCTTCGATGTCCAACGTGTCAGTGCCTGCGCGACAGGCGGTCACCAACGCGGTGATCTGCCTGCCCTGGATGACGAACCGCCCGTCCTGCTCGGGAGCGGGCTGGACCCAGACAGTTTCGCTGATCCAACGGCCTGCTGGCCACTGGGCCGAGCCACTCGTCACGCTGCTGGTCGGCCCGCTCAGCACCAGGCCCCCGCCGCGGACCTCGACCGTGAGCTCCCAGTTCGCGGCGCGCCACAGGCCAGGCAGGGTGGCAAGGCGGCGCGGGTCGATCTCCACGGCAAAGCCTGCCCAGTCGTAGCATGCCGCGCTCTGGCCCGACTTGGCCGTGACGTCCGGGCGGAAGACGCGCTCGACCCGGAGCCTGACGGTCCGGCGCGTCCTGCTGTTGCGGAGGGTAACCCGGATCTGCGTGTCCGACTTGCCGGGGGAGTCGAGCCGCCGGATGTAGGCGTGACCTTCGAGGCGCAGCCTGGGCCCCCGCCACGTCACGGCGTCCAAGGCTGCGTTAAGCGTCATCTCGGCGGTGATGTCGAAGACGTGATCGGGTATGCCGCGGGCCTGATCCCGGAAGAACGGGTAGGCGGCGCACCATCGTCCCGGCTCATCGCCAGGTACGACCGGAACCCCCAGGCCGTCACCGCGGCGCGTGAATCGCAGCACTTCCAGGTACTCAGACATCATCCCGCGGCTCAGCAGGTGGCAGTGCAACCTCATGAGCGCGGGCACACCGACATAGCCGGAATCGCCGACGTGGCGCAGGTAGCTGGTGGCAAGCTCGGTCAACCGCTCGCGATGGGCGTCGCTGGCAAACGCGTACGCGTTGGCCAGCTGCGGGAAATCGCTCCTGAGCACGGACCTGTCGAAGATCGGTTTGAGCGCGGGCGCGTTGGCGTCGAGGAACGACGCGATGTCGGCCATGGCAGCCATCCGCTGCTCGACGTTCTGAAGCTCGTGAGAACGCTGGGTGATGGAAAGGGCGCCGTCGTCCCGCTCGCGCCAGAAATAGACCACGTCGCGGAGAACGTCCACGGATGAGGCCAGCACGTGCGCCCGCAGCACGACAGGCGGATCTTCATAGAGGCCGTCGGCGAACTCGAACCCGTGCGCATCCCAGAAGGATCGCCGGAAGATCTTGTTCCAGCAGGTCCGGTCCTTGAGCAGGGCAGGCAATCTGGACACGTGAGTGCGCAGGACGGTCTTGCGGAACGGCTCCTCGTGCAGCATCGATGGCCGCGTTCCCAGCGAGCTGATGCGGCTGACACCGCCGCACGCGATGTCCGAGCCGGTCTTCTCCAGCGAGCCGACCAGGAGCTCGTATGCGTGCCGGTCGACCAGGTCATCGCTGTCTACGAAGGCAAGGTAGGTGCCGGTGGCCTTCCGCACGCCGGTGTTGCGCGCGATTCCTGGGCCCTGCTGCTGCTGCTGGATGAGCTGGAACCTTGGGTCGCGGGCGGCGTAATCCTTCGCGACGACGGTGCTCGCGTCGGTAGAGCCGTCGTCGACCATTATGACTTCGAGGTCGCGGAACGTCTGGCTGGCAATGGACTCTAGTGCCGCCTCGATATACCGCTCGACGTTGTGAAACGGCACGACGACGCTGACCTTCGCCACCAGAGCTGGCACCTCCGGGATCGCCTGCCGATTTCCCCAGCAGACTCGTCGGCCACGACGGCTCCCGGCATATCTGGCCACAAGCCGTATTCCCTATACAAGAGGTCTAATTTACTTCTCGTTCTGTTAATGTCAAGGCAAACTTCGATCCTTCGTCACGCGGGACCGCCTGCCCGTGTGGTCGGGCGTGGTCAGCCGGCGAGCAGGGCCTCGGCAATGTCAAGGTCGGCCGGGTAGGTGATCTTGATGTTGCGCTCGCTGCCAGGAACCACGCGGATTGCCACGCCGGGCAGGTAGCGCAAGACAACCCCGCAGTCATCAGTGGCGGCGGCGTCGGTATAGGCAGGATCGGCCAGCGCGAGCTCATGGGCCTGCCTGAGCACGGAAAGCCGGAATCCCTGCGGAGTCTGACAGCGCCGGAGGCTGTCCCGGGCTGGCATCCCCGTCATCACCTCGTCGTTGACGACCACGATCGTGTCGGCTGAGGGAACAACGACCCCCACCGCAAGAGAGGTGTCGAGCGCTGTCACGCAGTCGGCGATGATCCGCTGGTCGAGCAGGGGCCGGGCGGCGTCATGCAGCAGCACGTTGCACTCGCTCGCACCCAGTGCCGCGATCGCACGGCGGGTGGAGTCCGCCCGTGCTGCGCCGCCTTCGATGACCTCCGCGAGCTTGCGGTACCGGCCGCCGGCCAGCTGTTTCCGTGCCTGTCCGGCGAAGCCGGCGGCCATCACCAGCAGGACAGTGTCGATGCCGGGGGCCGCCTCGAAGGCCGCAACCGAGTGCTCCACTAGCGGCTTGCCCGCGAGGATCTGCAGCTGCTTTGGCAGCCGGCCGCCGAACCGCTGGCCGGCCCCGCCGGCCAGCACGACAGCGACCGTCCGCATGAGGGGACCTTACCGGGCCGGCCTCCCGTTGCCGATACAACGGCAGCGGGTTGTACTTATAGAGTCGGCACGCGCAGGGGCCGCACGCCGGTGCCGATTCGCTTATGTACTCTAAGTAATTGACTGAATGCATAACGTATGGAGGACTCCATCACATCGGGCCTGAACGGGCCTGCCGACGGGCCAGCGAGGAGCGGCGCAGCTGGAGGTCCGGTCGGCGGGTCAGCGAGCAAGACGCTCGGCTCGTCCGTCCGCTCCGTGATCAGGCCGCCAGCCGCTGGTCGTGGCCGGCTGGCGGCTGCGGCGAGCGGCGGGGCGGCCGTTGATGGTGGCCGGCGGCTCCCGGCTGCCGCGAGCGCCGGGCCGGCCATTTCCCAAGCCACCGAGTATGTGCCTGGCCGTGTAGCGGCTTGGGCAATGCGGCGCAGCATGTCCCCGAATTCGGCTACCGCCATCTCGTTCATCCTGGCGGTATGCGCCGCCGTCTGGTTCTCCGGAGGTAGCAGGCCCGACAGCACGAAGGCCGCGCTCGCCCTGTGCGGCAGCTACCTCGCCGCATGGGCTGCCCGGCTGCTGATCATGCCCATAGCCGGTAATCCAACCGGGAGGCCAGCCGGCGTCCGAGCCGGCACGTCAGCCGGCGCCGCGGGGCATGACCCTGACATCGCCCGGGCCAGCAGAGCGCGGAGCGCCGCCGCCGTCGGCGCGACCGCGAGTGCCGCCGTCGGCGCGGAGCGGCTGGCCAGGCTGACCGGCGCCGTCTGTGAATTTGCGATCTACGCGGGACTTGCCGTCGGCGCGCATGCGGCCCGCTGGAGCGGGGCGTGGGAGCTGGCGACAGCAGCGGCGATCTTGCTGTCGGTGCGCCAGACGATGCTGGCCTGCGGCGACAACACGGGTGCGAGGTCCCGGCAGATCCTCGGCGGTGGCGGCTGGCGGATCCTGGCCCCGCCAGGCGCCGCTCGGCTGGCACTGATCGCCGTGGTGGCATCGATCTGGGGAACCCGGATGGCTCTGGTTGCCCTGCTGGCCTGGGGGATCGCCGCCACCGGCTACGCGATGACGGCCCCGCCCGCTGGTCAGGCCAGGGGCAGCGTGACGAGGTACCGCGACGACGGACAGATCGCGCGCTGGCTTGGCCGGCTGGTCCGCGGGAACATCCCCGCGCTGCCGCCCGCGCTGGCTGGTCTCGCGGCGACTGCCACGCTCGCCACGCTCGGCCTGCGGGATCTCCCAGGGCTTCTGGTGCTCACGCCGGCGATAGCACTGCTGCTCGCGGCACCTGGTTCCAGCGACTTGCATGCCGGGATGTTCGACTGGTTGGTGCCCGCGATCCTGCAGGCTGGCCAGTTCCTCTACATTGCCGCCGTCGGCTTCTCCTGCGGTGTCCCCGCGCCGGTGACGTTCGCGCTGTGTGCTGTGATCGGACTGCGCTACCTGGCGCTTGCCGGTACCGTGCTACCCGGCCAGAGCCGGCCTGACCTCGGCAGCCGCCTGGGCTGGGAGGGGCGGATGCTTGTGATCGGGGCGGGCGCGATGGCTGGCTTGACGATATTCGCCTATGCGGCGCTGACGGCGTATCTTGGGGTGCTTATCTGCGCGAAAGTCATGAAATCTGCAGAGGGGGTCGGCCAGTGATCGGGATGGTCCTTGCGGCAGGCGCCGCCCGGCGGCTGCGCCCGGAGACCGACCAGCTGCCCAAGACGCTGCTCCCGGTGGCGGGCGACAGGACCATCCTCGACATCGCGCTGCGCAACCTGTCCGCGGTAGGGCTGAGCGAGGTCGTCATCGTGGTCGGGCACGCGGCAGCCGCCATCGCGGATCGTGCGGCGAGCCTGGAACGCAGCTACGGGATCACGCTTGAGCTCGTCTATAACGACCGCGCCCTCGACTGGAACAACGCCTATTCGCTGTGGCTGGCGCGCGAGCATTTCGGTGCCGGGGTGCTGCTGGTCAATGGTGACACCGTGCATCCGGTCAGCGTCGAGAAGACGCTGCTCGCTGCGCGGGTCGTGGGCGCGAAGGGCCAGCCGGACGTCACCCTCGCTGTCGACAACGTAAAGAGCCTCGCAGCCGAGGAGATGAAGGTGGTCGTTGACGCACGCGGGCTGCTGGCCAGGATCAACAAGAACCTTGATCCGGCCGGGGCCTACGGCGAGTACATCGGCGCGACGCTCATCGAGGCCGCCGCCGCCGCGCCGCTGGCCGCCGCGCTGGAGGCAACCTGGCGGCGCGATCCTGGCCTCTACTACGAGGACGGCTATCAGGAACTCGCTGACCGGGGCGGCGAGATTGCGGTGGCGCCAATCGGGGCGGTTGACTGGGTAGAGGTCGACGACCACGATGACCTCCGCCGGGCCAGGGAGATCGCGGGCCGCTGCTAGCCTGGCGGACTGCTGCCAAGCTCGGGGACCGCTGCCAATCTCGGGCGGCGCTGCCAATGTGGCCGGCCGCTGCTAATCTCGCGGGTGGCTGTCACGATCGGCTGCCGCCGGGCCTTGCCGGGCGCCGCACGCGGTCGCTGACTGCTGACCACTCAGCTCGCCATGGCACGGGCGTTTTCGTGTCCTGGCGTCAAGCCGGAGGAAGTTCATGCCGCTGCTGGCCCGGATGCTCGCCGCGCCGCTCGTCATCGATGTCCGGCCTGGCGCGATCACCGGCCTCGGTGCGTTGCTGGCCGACCGGCGCATCGCGACCGAGGGACGGGTGGCTATCGCGGTCGGGCCTGGCCAGGGTGACAGCATCGTGGCGGATCTCCGGATCGACGCGGCTGAGGTGTTCCGCGTCACGGACGGCACCCATGACAGCGCCGTCGCGCTAGGCAAGCGGCTGCGGTCCGGTGCCTATGAGGCGGTGGCCGGCATCGGCGGCGGCCGGACCATCGACGTGACCAAGTTCGCGGCGCATATGGCCGGCATCCCGATGGTCGCGGTCGCGACCAGCCTCGCCCATGACGGCATCGCCTCGCCGGTCAGCTCGCTCGAGCATGAATCGGGAAAGGGATCCTACGGGGTGGTGTCCCCGGTGGCGGTCGTGGTGGACCTTGATCGGGTACGGTGTGCCCCAGACCCGCTGGCCAGCGCCGGAATCGGTGACGTGGTGAGCAACCTGTCAGCGATTGCCGACTGGGATCTCGCGGCGGCTGACACGGGCGAGCGCGTGGACGGGCTCGCTGTGGCCATGGCCAGGACGGCGGCCGAGGCGGTGCTGCACCAGCCAGGCCCGGCCCGCTCCGATGAATTCCTCACGGTACTCGCTGAGGCGCTGATCCTGTCCGGGATGGCGATGGCCGTGGCGGGCTCAAGCCGCCCGTGCAGCGGCGGCGATCACGAGATCATGCACGCGATCGACCAGCTCTATCCGGGCACCGCCAGCCACGGCGAACTGGCCGGGGTGGGTGCCCTGTTCTGCGCTCACCTGCGGGATGATCCGGGGCAGGCGGTGGTGATCTCGGCTTGCCTGCAGCGGCACGGGCTGCCGCGCAGCTACGCGGACCTCGGCCTGTCCCAGGCTGAATTCGCCAAGGCGGTGGCGTTCGCCCCGGCCACCCGGCCGGGCCGGTACACGATCCTCGAGCGCCTCGGGATGTCGGAGGCCGAGACGGCCAAGCGAGTGGAGGAGTATGCCCGGGCCTACGCTGGCTGAGCTCAGGTCGGCGGGCCAGCCGCCTGCTGTTATTGCGCGATTGAACGATGAGCACTGGGCTGGCCGCGTTTACATGCGCAAGCTCTCGCCATGGGCGACCTGGGTGTTCGCCAGGCTCGGCTGGAGCCCTAACGCGGTCACCGCGCTATTCATCGTCTGCGGGCTTGCCGCCGGCCTGGTGATCGCGTTCGGCGGCCTGGCGACGGCCATTGCCGGCGCCCTTCTCATCCAGGCATATCTGCTGTTCGACTGCTCGGACGGCGAACTGGCCCGGTGGAGCAACAGGACTTCGGCGGCCGGTATCTATCTCGACGGGGTCGGGCACTACCTGGGCGAGGCGGCGCTGCTCACCGGGCTCGGCATCCGGGCCCAGGGACACCTCACCGTCTCGGGAGGTTACGTCAGCGCCGGGCTCGGTGCCGCGCTGCTCGCCATGATCGTCAAGGCGGAAACCGACAACGTGGTGGTCGCCAGGGCCAAGGCCGGGCTGCCGGGCGGGCACGACGACGGCTCGCTGCAGCCCCAATCGTCTGGCCTGGCCGCGGCGCGCCGCCTGGCTAGCGTGCTGCGCGTGCACCGGATCATCCAGGCGGTCGAGCTCTCGGTGCTGATCCTGGCCGCGGCGATAGCTGACGCGATCCGCGGCGGGCTGCTGGCTACCCGGGTGCTGGTCATCGCCTGCCTGGTGGTGGCCGCCTTGATGGTGGTCGCGCATCTGGCGGCTATCCTCGCGTCCCGGCGGCTGCGATGAAGCTGTCCTGCGTCATCCTCACGATGGGCAACCGGCCTGCCGAGCTTGACCGGGCGATCGCCAGCACCGCGGCCCTGCGCGGAGATGGCGTGGAGTTGGTCGTTGTCGGGAATGGCGCGGATGTGCCGCCGGTGCCGCATGGGGTGCGGACCATCCGGCTGCCGGAGAATGTGGGCGTCGCGGCTGGCCGGAACGCCGGGGTGGCCGCCTGCACCGGCGATACGGTGCTGTTCCTCGACGACGACGGCTGGTACCCCGATCCTGGCCTCTCCGAGCACATCGCCCGCGCCTTCGCGGCCGATCCACGGCTAGCGGTGCTTTCGTTCCAGGTCGTCGACCCCGACGGGGGTCCGGGTGCGCGGTGGCACGTTCCCAGGCTGCGAGCCGGTGATCCCGAACGGTCATCGGAGGTGACCACATTCAGCGGGGGAGCTTGCGCCATCAGGCGCTCGGCGTACCTGGAAGCAGGCGGCCTGCCTGATGCGTTCTTCTTCGCGCACGAGGAAACCGACCTGGCCTGGCGGCTGATCGGCCTCGGTTACCGGCTCGAATACGATGCCGGGGCCCGGATGTGCCACCCGCCGCTACCGAATAAGCGGCATGCGGGATTCTACGAAGTAGACGGACGGAACCGGGTGCTGCTCGCCCGCCGGAACCTGCCCTGGCTGCTGGCCTGGGCTTATCTGCTGGACTGGTTCGCGATCACGGTGCTGAGGGAACGGACCCCCGCGGCCATCAGGGCATGGCTATCCGGGTTCGCCAAGGGCTGGCGGATGGACCCGGGACAGCGCCGGCCGATGTCAGCCAGGACGGTGTGGCGGATGGCTCGCGCCGGACGGCCTCCGGTGATCTGAGGCGGCATATCCCGGCTACATCGGCCCGCATTGGACACGAGCGGCTAGAATGCGTGCGGTGGACGGTACCCAATCGCGATGCTCACACTGAAGGCGGCGCCGCCGGATAAGTTCCGGACGCGCCGCCTAATCGCATGGACGTCCGTAGTCGCAGTTCCGCAGCGCTGGACGGCGGCCGCGTTCGCCATCTGTGCCGCCTTTGCCGGCGGGGTCGCCCTGTTCAGCTCCAACGAGCTGCACAGGCGCTGGGGGGTCGTGGCCTCCTGCGCCTATCTGGCCGCATGCCTGGCGGTTCTGGCCTGGCGGTCCCGCGGGATCGATCTCGCGCTGCTGCTGAGCGTCTGCGGTGCCCTGGTTACGCCGCTATTCTGGAACGCCGCCACCGGCCGCCGCCAGCCGGAAGTGTCCGTGATCAACCGCTCAGCGTTCCAGTTGATGCACCACCAGTCGCCGTACCAGAGCGTGACCTCGCTGGCGACGGTCCACAACCCGAACGCCTATAACCCCTACCTGCCCGTTATGTCGTTGTTCGGCATTCCGCGGGCCCTGTTCGGGTCGCACCTGATCACCGATCCGCGGATCTGGTTCGGGCTGGCGTTCATCATCTTCTTCGGCCTGGCCCTGGCAGTCGCAGGCGCCAGGCATGTCGTCCGCTGGACGATCTTTGTCGCGGCCACGCCGGTGATCGCGTTCGAACTGGCCGTGGGCGGCACGGATGTGCCCATTCTCGCGCTGATGTGCCTTGGCTTGGCGCTGCTTTGGCGGCAGCCCCGATATGTCCTGGCTGGAATAGCGCTCGGTGTCGCCTCGGCGGCCAAGGCCACCGCATGGCCGGCGGTGCTCGTGGCCGTTGTGCTGCTCGGGGTCCGTGATGGCCGCAGGCCGACGCTAATCTTCCTCGGCTCGGCGCTGGTTTCCTGCGCGGCGCTTGTCGGCCCGGTCGCCGCGATCTGGCCGTCGGCCCTGGTCGAGAACACGATCATGTTCCCGCTCGGCCTTGCCCCGATCAAGTCCGCCGCGGCGAGCCCACTGCCGGGCCACCTGATAGCTGAGACCGGTCATACCGGGCATCTGATCGCCGTCGCCCTGCTGGTGGCGGCCGGTCTCGGGATCGCCGTTTCGCTGATCATCAGGCCACCGAAGACCGTTCCTGCCGCAGCCTGGTGGCTCATCATCGGCCTCACGCTCATGTTCGCCCTGGCCCCGGCGACCAGGTTCGGCTATTTCATCTACCCGGGCGCGCTGCTGCTCTGGCTCCAGGTGTCCCTGCTCGGCCGCGGATTGTCCGGCACTGAGCCGGATGATGACCGCGGGTGGCCGGCCCGCGCGCTGGTGCTCACCGACTCGGCCTAGCTAGCCGCCGGGCTGTTCCGGCCCGGTGAAATGTCAGCCGCCGGGGCTGCTCGGCCCAGCGAACGCGCTCTGGTCCTTGCAGATGTTGGTGTTGGCGGTGACGCCGCCGAAGGCGCTGCTGAGGTTATCGACGGAGGGCGCTTTCAAGGCCGAGGGCGACGGCGCGGCAGCGAGACCGTCAAAGCTGGATCCGACGATCAGATCGACGGTGCCCGGCGTGAGGCTAGTGTCCTTCTGCACAGTGACGCTGCTGAGCTGCGCCTTCAGCGTGCGGACTGCGGGCAGGTCAGCAGCGGATGCGTACTCGATGACGGGATCGGTGTAGCTGGTGGTGCCCGCGTCGCCGGTGCTCACGACGTTGAAACCGCGTCCGGCGAGATCGGTTCCTGCCTGGCCCGCCAGCCCGCTGATGCCGGTGCCGTTCAGGACGTTCACGTTGACCTTGGCCGGGGCCGCATCGAGCACCGGAGCCGCTGCGGGATTCTTCGACTTCTTGGCCTTCGCCTTGGGCAGCTTCGTGTCATGTGCGATCGCGTAGAACAGGGCGCTGGCCTGCGGCTGCTCCAGCTGGACCTCGGCCGCCGGGTCCCCCGTGTAGGGGACGTTGGGCGCGGTGACGAACTGCACCGACTGGGACGACAGCCCACGCAGGCTGTTCGCGATCTCGAGCATCGCGGACTGCTCCAGTCCGCTGTCCGTCTCCATCGCGTCCGCTGCGTCCTTGACGACGCTGAGGATCTTGGCCGGGTCGTTGAGCAGGCCGCTGCGCTCGATGCCCTGCACGAGGGAGGCCATGAGGAGCTGGTCACGCTGGATCCGCTGCAGGTCGGAGCCGTAGCCGAGGTCCTCGCGGGTGCGCCAGAAAGCGAGCGCCTGACGCCCCATGACGTGATGCCTGCCAGCGCTCAGGTGCAGGCCCGACACGGTATCGTCCACAGTGAATGGCAGGCAGACGCTCACCCCGCCGATATCGTCGATGACCTTCTCGAATCCGGTGAAATCGAGCTGGATGAAATGATCGATGTGGATGTGGGTCATATTGTCGACGGTCTTCCAGGTGCAGATCGGGCCGCCGTAGGCGAGCGCGGCGTTGATCCGCTCGACCTCACCCGGGGAACCCGCCTGCTGGCCGACGGCACCCACTTGCTTGTCGGCCGGGCAGGCCAGAATCGGGACCATGGTGTCCCTCGGGATGCTGACCACGGTCACGCGGTGGTGACCGGGAGAGATATGCAGGAGCATCAGCGTGTCGGAGCAGTTGCAACCAACGTGCCCGCCGATCGCCCCGTTGACTCCGCTACGGGTGTCGGAGCCGAGGAGCAGGATGTTCTCCGCGTTATTGTACTTCGGTGGCTGCCTGCCGAGGCTGGTGGCGTCGATGCGTTCGATGCTGTCCCATACGGTGCGGTACTTGACGTAGGCCCCGAGCGCTGCGACGACAAGCACTCCGACGATGACCGCGGCCATCCAGCCGGTGACAAGCACCCACACCGAGGCCCGGCGAGGACTGACCGACCGCCGTGTCCGACGGGGCGGTTTCCGGTCCGCGCTGTCGGACTCGTCGTGGCGGCTCATCGCTCCTCCGGGCATGGATCCTCGCCGACCGGCACGGGGATCCGGCAGTTCAGGTTGCGCCCTATAGTACGTGGTCTTAACAGGAGGTATCCCATCCAGATAGCAAAGATCATGTCTACGGACAGGCACGCTGCGGAGCTCCAAGGCCGCGACGCGGGATGATCAGGACGGCTGCTAATGCCCGGCGGGCCGCGGCCCATCTACAGTGGGAGCCGTGCGCCCGCCAGACCACCAGCCCGGCAGTTCAGCCGCGGCTGGCAAGCCCGAGAAGGTCGCGGAACTCGCGAGGCAGCACGAGGATACAGAGCTGATGGTGTCCGGCGGGGAGGTTCGGGGAACTGCACCTGACCAGGGCGGCTACGCATCGGGCGACGCTCCGCAGGACGGGTCTGCGCCGGAATCGTCCGGTCTGGCCAACGGGCGGCGCAAGATGGCCTGGCCCGCCAGGGCGACCGGCCTCAATGCGGCCAGGGTCAGCCCGGCCAGGCTCAAGGCGGCCAAGCGCAGATCAGCCAGGCTCAGATCAGCCAGGCTCAGGGCGGCGCCGCCGCGAACATCCAGGCTCCGCGCGGTGCCGCGCAAGATGACTATCCCGAGGCCTGACTGGCTGGACGCGGCCTGGGCGGCAGCTCCGATGCGGCACGCCCGCCGCGTCGCAGGTCAGCTGGGCCGCCCGGAAGTTGGTGACGCCGGGTTCGCCAGGTTCACCCTGCTGCCCGTCATCCTGTTGATGGCGTGGCTGCTGCCGGGACTGCCACTGCTGCTTGCCGGGTCGTTCCTGCCGGTCCCGATGCTGCTCATCTCGGTGCCTCTGACCGTAGTGCTTGGTGTCATCGGCCTTCGCAAGGTCCCGCTGAGCTGGCCCAGGGCGCTGGCAGGCGGGCGCCGCGAGCGCCGCCGGGATGGCTGGTACGGGCTTGCCGGCACTCTCGTGGTGGCGGTTGGGTTTGCCATCTGGCAGTTCATCTTCAGGTCGGAGTCGGCCATCGTGCTCCGTGGCCCCGGGGCCTACCTGCAAACCGGCTACTGGATAGCGGAGCATGGCTCGCTGCCGATCCCGCAGTCGCTGGCCGCCTTTGGCGGCGCCCACCCCGGACTCGCCTTCTCCAGCATCGGCTTCTTCGCCTCCGGGAACTCGGTGGTGCCCGGGTCGATGGCGGGGCTGCCGATGCTGCTGGCCGGCGCGTTCTGGGTGCATGGCATATCCGCGGCTACGGCGCTGGGGCCGATCATCGGCGGTCTGGCCATCCTCGCATTCGGCGGCCTGACCGGCAGGCTCGCCGGGCCGCGGTGGGCGCCTGCCGGGGCGCTGGTGCTCGGATTCACGTTGCCCGAGCAGTACGCGAGCAGGGCCGCGCTCACCGAGACGGCCGCCCAGGTCTTGCTGTTTGGCGGGCTCTGCTTTGTCTGTGACGCAGTCACGCTCACTGCCGCCGGCCGGGCCGGCCTCCGGCAGGCGGCGGCCGGGCAGCCGGCGGCCGGGCAGCCGGCGGCGGGAGGCAGGCGGCGCTGGCAGCGGCCGCCGAGCTGGAGGCGCTGGTATACGCCGCAGCGCGCGATGATCGCATTGGGCGGCCTGGCCCTCGGCCTGACCTCTGTCGTGCAAGTGGGCGGGTTCCTCGACGTGGTTCCCGCGATCGCCTTCGGCGGGATTCTGATAGCCGGCCGACAAGGCACCGGAGCTGCGTTCAATATTGGTCTTATTCTCGGGGCCGCATACGGGCTGGCCGACGGCTACCTGCTCGCCCGCCCCTTCATGGCCTCCTTGGAGCCGACACCCGAGCTGATCGGGCTAATTGCCGTGTGGCTGGCCGCATTCACGCTGGCGGCCGTCGAGTTCCTCAGGTATCCGCGGGTCCGCGGGACTGTGCGCAGGGCGTTCGGCAAAAAGCCGCTACGGTGGCTGCCCCAGATCTGCGCAGGCCTCGCAATCGCCGCGCTGGTCGGCCTGGCGATCCGCCCTTACCTGCAGACGGTGCGCGGACCGGCGACCGGGGCGGCGGCCGATTACGTCGCCCTCGTGCAGCGGCTGCAGCACCTAGGGCCCGATCCAGGGCGGACGTATGCAGAGGACACCTTGTATTGGGTCGTCTGGTACCTCGGGTTTCCGGCCATCCTGCTCGGCGGGTTCGGCCTTGCGCTGCTCGTGCGCCGGTGCGTGGGCGCGCTGATCACGTGGCGGGATCCGGCGGGGGCGGCGCGCATCTGGGGGCTGCCGCTGGCGGTCATCTGCGTGGGCTCGGCAGCCGCGCTGTGGTACCCGGCCGTCGTGCCCGATCAGCCGTCGGCCAGCCGCAGGCTGGTGCCGCTGGTGCTGCCAGGCTTGATTGTCTGCGCGATCTGGGCGTCGGCCTGGCTGGTCGGACGGGCCAGGGCACGCGGCGCAGGAGCGGTGGCGACGTCTTTCGTATCAGCGTGCTGCGTTGCTGCGCTGCTGGTGCCTACCCTCGTGACAACGTTTGGGCTGGGACTCACCCACTCGGGGAAAGGCGGTGCCCTGCGGCCGGTAGCCGACGGCCTAGCCACGAAGCGGATCGGCCAGGGGCAGATCAGCGCAGTCCGCGGGCTGTGCGCCTCGATCCGTCCTGACTCCTCAGTCATCGTCCTCGACCGGCTGGTAGCCGAGCGGTTCCTGCAGGTGATCCGCGGGATGTGCGATGTGCCTGCAGCGTCGATGGCCGGCCAGCCCGCCGGCGCGGTGGCCACGGTCGTGTCGGGGATAGAACGGACCGGGCGGCGCCCGGTTCTGCTCGCGGCGCGTCCCGGCCAGCTCGCCGGATACGGCGGGAGTCCGGTTCGCGTGCTCGATCTGCTGACCACGCAGGACCCGCATACGCTGACGCAGCCGCCGACCGCGCCCTGGCCGGCTCATTACGTGATCTGGCTGACTGTGCCGAATGGCTTCGGGGTCGGCACGTGAGCGCCTTCGCGCGCCTGATGCCCAAGGGTTCCTGAGCGCCAGCGGCTCAAGACGCCATGGCCTGCGGCGGAGCGGCGGATTTGCCTGGCGCGACGGGAGACCCTAAAATAATAGAGTCATCGACGCGGGGTGGAGCAGTTCGGTAGCTCGCTGGGCTCATAACCCAGAGGTCGCAGGTTCAAATCCTGCCCCCGCTACCAGTGTGATGTCTCAAGACATCGAGGACACCCCGAACCCACGTCAGGGTTCGGGGTGTTTGTTGTGCTGGCGAGGCGGGCGGGGGGTTCCGGGCGGGGGGCCGGGTGGCCGTCCGGTGGGCTGGTAGTTGCGGTCAGGGTTGAGGGTGAGCTGGCGCAGCAGCTCGCCGGTGGCGGCATCGATGATGCGGATGTCCAGGTCCTGGATGAGCATGATGACGTGGGTTCGGGCGTGGGTCCGGCCGACGCCGATGTGGTAGAGCTTGCCGCCAGTGCGCAGGGTGAGGGTGCCGGTGGATCCGACGATGTCGGTGCGGACGCGGTCGTGGGTGTCGGCGGCGCGGTCGCCGGGGCCGGCCTTCGGGCGGGCGGCATACGCGGCGGCGGGGGTGGCCCGGCGGGGCAGGGAGCGGTGCGGCCGGGCGGTGTTGTAGTAGCTGGTGAAGGCGTTGAGCTGGGCCTGGAGCTGGGCGAGGTCAGCGGGCTGGGGGTCGCGGGCGGCGAGCCATTTCTTTAACGTCTGCCAGAGCCGCTCGACCTTGCCCTGGGTCTGGGGGTGGTTCGGTTTCCCGTTCTTCTGCCGCACGCCAAGACGGCGCAGCTCGTGCTCGAAGCCGTTGCGGCCGCCTTTGCCGCCCGCCAGCCGGGTGGTGAAGACCATCCCGTTGTCGGTCAGGGTGGCGGCCGGGACGCCGTGCCCGGTGCAGGCCGCGCGGAACGCGGCGAGCACGACCTGGCCGGTGACCCGCCAGTGCGCGGTCAGGCTGAGCACCAGCCGGGAGTGGTCATCCAGCCAGGCCAGGATCTCGGTATCGGTCCCGCAGGCGAGCGGGTAATGGGTGAAGTCGGACTGCCAGCACTCGTTCGGCTGCTCGGCGGCGAACCGCAGGTAGGACGAGCGCGGCCGCTTGCGCGGCTCGGGTACCACCAGGCCCTGCCGGGTCAGGTACCGGGCGACCGTCGCCGCCGACACCCGGACCTGGTGATGGTGTTCCAGGTGCCAGCAGATGGTCTGCGGCCCGGCGTCCAGGCCCTGCCCGGATAGCTCCTTGCGCAGCCGCATGATCAGCTCCACGGCGTCCTCGCCGATCGCCATGGGTGAGGTCTTCGGCCGCCGCGACCGCGGCTCGAACGCCGCCTCGCCCTCGGCACGGTAGCGCTCTAACAGCGCGTAGATCCAGGACCGGGCGACGCCATAAGCTTGCGCCACCTCGCTGACCTGGCGCTTCTCAACAGTGACAGCAGTGATCACCAGACGGGCTTTTGACATCCCCGCAGGCTCTGACCTGGCTGTCCTCTAAGTCTTGAGACACGCCGTCCCGCAGGCAGGACTCAGAACATACCTAGACTGTCCTCGATGTCTTGAGACACCTGTCCTGGATGTCCTGCGGCTGGGCACTGCCCCCGCTACCAGGAAGTGCAGGTCAGAGGCCTGATCGCCACAGCGGCGGTCGGGCCTTTTGATCGTTAGTCCGCGGCTCGTCCGTGGGATTGGGCCCTCGCGCGCGGCATCAGGCACGAGGGGCTGGCACGGATCGGCATCTCTGTTCAGTCGCGTGGCCGACTGCGGTCGTGGTGTGCAGCCCACTGCGGCGGGGGGCACGTGACGGCGACCCGCTACAGCGGGTGAGGTATCTCCGCATGTGTCGAGGTGCCCGAGCGGCGCCTGCCGATTATCCACGACTCTCTGCGCTCGGATGTCAGCGCTAGGCCGCGCACAGATTGGCCATTCGGCGCTGCGGCATCAGGTGCCTGGGTGGCCGGGGCCGGCCGCGGTTTGGGCGCGGTCCCGGCTGTCCGGATTTCTACGGCGTGATCGCGATGGCGCCGCCGCCGGAACCGACCTTGATCGCCCTGCCGGCTGTGTTGGTCGCGGTCCGGATCGGGAACACCGGGCTTTCGTCGTTGGTGACGTAGACGGTCTTACCGTTCGGCGTGATTGCGATGCGGGGGGGGCGGGCCCATGACCCCGGTCCCGGCCTTGATCGCCTTGATCGCCTTGTTGGTGGCGGTCCGGATCGGGGTCACCGTGGCGGATTCCCAGTTGGCGACGTAAGCGGTCTTGCCGTTCGGCGTGATCGCGATGTAGACGGGGGTTTTCCCCACCCTGATCGCTTTGCCCGTTTTGCTGGCGGTGGTGCTGATCGGAGTCACCGTCAAGCCGCCGGCGACGTAGACGGTCTTGCTGTCCGGCGTGATCGCGAAGGCATACGCCTGGCCGCGTACCTTGATCGGCTTGCCCGGCTTGTTGGTGGCGGTGCTGATCGGGGTCACGCCCGTGCCCCCGTTGACATAGGCAGTCCTCCCGTTCGGCGTGATCGCGATAGCGAAGGGCTGACTTCCGACCTCGATCGGCTTGAGCGCCCGGTTGGTGGCGGTCCGGATCGGGGTCACAGTGCCCGCGAAGTAGTTGACGACCTAGGCGGTCACCGGGCGGGCCGGCCCGGCGAAGCGGACCTGGTGCCAGGTGCGGCCGGCGTCGGTGGTCCGCAGGAGCCCGCCATTGGGCGGGCTGCCGAATTCGGCCCAGCCTGCCGTCCGGCTCAGGTAGGACAGGTAGTTCCAGGGCGCGCCGCCGGTGTCGTGATACGTCGCCGTCCAGGTTTTCCCGCCGTCGGCGGAGCGGTCGAGGAAGTACTGGGTGCCGAGGGTGATCACACCGGGGCGGCGGGGCGGCACGGCGATCACGCCCCCGGGGCCGGGGGTCGGCGCCGTGCCGGCCAGGCGCGCGGTCCGGCCGCCGTTGACCGAGCGCAGCACCGCTTTGCCCTGCTGCCCGGCCGCGGCGTCGCCCAGGCACAGGAAGAAGACGTCCGACGGGCTGGCCGCCGCGATGCTCGCCAGCCCGTTGAAGTTGTAGGGAGCCGGACAGCGGACCGGGTATTTGCGCCAGTGCGCGCCGTCACCGGTCGCCCACACATACGGGCTGCTGCGGTCAATGGTGCCGCCGCCATTGCCGAACCAGGCCGCCCGGCCGGACACCGCCAGGATGCCGGACCGGGCTATGACGTGACCGACCCGGGCCCACGCGTCGCGGCCGGCCGGGCTGGCGAACAGCTCGCCGGGCTTGCCGCCCGGCGGCGCAACGACGGCGTACACCTTCCCCGCGGAGGCCGCCAGCTGCGTGACCGCCCCGCCCAGGGCCAGCTTGCGCCAGTGCGCGCCGCCGTCACGGGTGGACCACAGCCCCGGGCCGTACAGCCACCCGACCCGCGCGCTGGCAAACACGACACCGCTCACGCTCCCGCCAGAGGTGACGCCCGAAAGCCGGACGGCGGGCGCCTTCACCACGTGCCAGCGCGCGCCGCCGTCGGTGGTGGCCACCAGCCGCGCCACACATGCCTTCCCTGGCGCGCAGCCGACGCCGCCCAGGACAAAGCCCGAGGCAGGGGACAGGAAGCTCGCCGACACCGGCCGGAACCCCGCCAGAACAGCCACCGCCGCTCCAGGCCTTCCCGCCGGTAACCTCAGCGGCCCGGCATGGGCGGCCGTCCCAGCCGCATCAGCCGGGCCGACCGCGGCAGCAACTAACAGCGCCGCTATGGCCAGCGCCGGGGACGCCCGCCGCAGCACCGGCCGCCGGCGGCTCTCTGTCTGCTTCATCCTCGCCACCTCCTCCGGCCCGCGGATCAGCCGGGCCACCGCAGCTGGGCCGCCCTAACCCCGGATTGGCCATGCCGCTCGCAGCGTCCCTGAGGCGCTGCCATTACCCGCCATTCCGCGCGGGCCAGGCCGCGCGGGACAGGGGCGCTAGCCAGCCAGAAAGGGGACCTTAGTCCCGAAACCTAGCGTGCGGGAGCGGTGGTACCGCCCCTAACCCGGGCGCATTCTGACCGTGGAACCGATTGCCGGAATTCGCCGTTGGCGGCGGAAACCGTCGGCTGGCTTTGAGGGCCATCTGCCGGAATTCGCCGTTGGCGGCGGAAACCGTCGGCTGGCTTTGAGGGCCATTTGATGGCCTCCGGCCGGTATATCTGGATGCCGGCGCGTCTATCCCTTGGGCACCCAGGCGCGGGTGAAGGTGTTCGACCAGCCGCCCTTGGTGGTCCACACTGCGTGGTCGGTGCCGATGACCGCCACGATGGTGTGCGGCTCAGGTTTGCGTGTCCCGGCGGCGGCAGGGGCGCCGATCAGCTTGCCCCCTATCTTCCGCCAGCCGCTGGAGCGGCCGCCGCCTATGGCGTTGGCCCACAGCGCGTTGTCGGTGCCGCGCACGTAAACGAACCCGCCGTTGCTGTGCGGGATGTAGCCGATCGCGGGGGCGCTGTAGGTGCGGCCGCCGAGCGACTTCCATCCCGATCCGACATTCGCCCAGATGGCGTGGTCGGTCCCGGCTGCGTAGACCTCCCTGAGGCCGTTCGGCACGGCAGGCGCGGTCGTGACCCGCCCGCCGAGGCTCCGCCATGGTCCGAGCGCTCCGCCCGCGGGAGCGCCGCGCGTCCAGATGGCGCGGTCGGTTCCGCGGACGAACACGTCGATGCGGCCGTCACTGGTCCCGCTGATTGCGGGCGACGAGGTGAGCACGCCGCCCCAGCTGATCCACCGTCCCCAGGTGCCGTTGTGCATCATCCGCAGCCATAGCGCGTTGTTGGTGCCACGGGCAGCGACGATGACCGTGGTGTGTGCGACGGCTGCAGCCGGTGCGCCCACGATGACGCCGCCGACGCGGCTCTGCGCAGACCAGGTGGTGCCGCTGAAGGTACGCATGTACACGGCGTTGCCCGCGCCTCGGTAGAAAGCGAATCCTGCACCGGCCGGGTCAAAGGCGAGCGCCACGGCCGATCTCGGGGCCTGATTAGGAGGCGCCGCACGCGGTGCGCCCGCGGCGGCTTGGGAGGCGGCGGCGGGAACGGCGGCGAGTCCGACCAGGCTCGTCGCGACGCATGCGGTGGCGGTGAGAACTCTCCTCATCAGATGTGACGGGACACGCCAGTTAATGTGTGTGTTCCAAAATGTATTGAACATTTTAACCATCCCATTTGCCACGATGGTACGCGTCGCCCGGATCAGTAAGGGCCGGAGGTCCTCCACCGTGCCGCCTGGGAGGAATTCGCCGGGCACGGCCGGCTGGAAAGCCCAAAATGAATGCACAAAAGAGAAATGGCAGGCCAAGGTTGCAGCAGCAGACTAATGGCGAGACACAACGTCAGAGGCGGCACCGGGACGTCACCAGCCCGGAAGGCGATCGCCGTCATGGTCGCCAGCGCTTGGTATAGGGGCCCACGCAGCCGATCGCCGGACCCCACAGCAGGCTCACCGTTGTCGTGTCCGAGGGCGCCGCGGAGCTGGGCAACGGCTTGAGCTGGGTCACCATGAGGCTGCAGACTTCCGTCGCGTACCAGGACCACCAGTTGGCCTTGCCGATCCGTTTCGTCGCGATCAGCCTCCAGCCGCGCGAGGTATGCCGGTAGCCGGCCGCGGTAACGGTGGCCGCCGGGCCCGGGCCGGGGCCCGGTGACCGGGTGGCTGTCAGTACCACCTTGAAGCTGGACAGCGTGGCCACGGCGAGTTGGCGCCGCTGTGGATGGGCGGCCGCGCCGCTGGCAGAGCCGGCCAACGGCAGCACCGCCGCGGCGGGATGACCTGGCGTGCCCGCGGCTGCCGGTGCGGCCAGGGCGGCTGCAGGGAGCAGGATGGCGGAACAGGCTAGCGCGATACCGGCGGCGAGGTGCCGGCCAGTCCGGGATGTCAGGTTCATGGCGAGACTTTCCTTTCTGGCTGATAACGGATGTCTTCTCTTCCTTAAAGCGGTGGCTGGCTGGGCCCCGCCGCGTCAACAGCACAGGACAGGCGCCCGTACTGGACAACACAGCCGCCCTGACCGGCTGCTGACCACTCCGTTGAGCCAGGACAGCTAGGCCTTGATCGCGTTCCGGATGCCATGGCGCAGCGCAGCGCGCGGACGGCGGGGCCTGCCGCCGGCGCGCTGGCGATCTCCTGCCACCGCGGACATGGAGTCACGCCGCCCGCAAGTCCTGGCGCGAGCACGGCGGTCATGGCGTGTACGCCGCGCCGTCGGTGAACGTCGTGCCGGTGGCGCTGTATCCGCCCCAGACGATCAGCTGGCGGCCGGTCCACACGGCGACGGGGTTGGCCCGGCCGCGCAGCGGCGCGGCGGGAAGGGCGGTCCAGCTGTTGGTGGCCGGGTTGTAGGCCTCGCCGCGCGGCGGGGGTGTGTCCGCTGGCGTCCACCTGAGCCCGCCCCAGACCAGCAGCTGACGGCCGGTCCAGACCGCGGCGAACTGGTAACGGGGGTATTGCATCGCGGGCAGCCACCGCCAGCGGTTGGTCCTGGGGTTGTAGGCCAGGCCGTGAATGACTGGCAGGCCGAACAGGCCATTCCAGCCGCCGATGAAAAGGATCTCCTTGCCGTCCCACACCGCGGCCGCGTCCGAGTGGTCCCGGGGCATCGGCGCGATCTTCCGCCAGGTCCGGGTGACCGGGTTGTAGGCGGCTCCGTCACGGAGGGCCCGCTGCCTGGAGGGGCCGGGGTCGATGCCGCCGGCGACGACGAGTTCCTTGCCGGTCCAGGCGCCGCTGAAGTCAGACCGCGAGTGCAGCGGCGAGGCGGGGAGCATGTGCCAGGTACGGGTCGCGGGACTGTAGGCCTCGCCCGTGTCAGAACCTCCGCCACAGCAGGAGCCGCCCCACATGATCAGCTGGTGGCCGGTCCAGCCGAGCACGCCGCTGGTGGGCTGGCCGGGGCTGGGGACCGGTGTCCAGCGGTTGACGGCCGGGCTATAGGAGCCATTGGTCAGCCCGATGACCAGCATCCGCGACCCCGTCGACACGGCGATCTCGCCACTCTCCACCGACACCCAGGCAGGACCGCGGGCGAGCCTTGTCCAGGTCCTCGTGCCGGGGTGGTACGCGAGCGTGAAGCGCCCGTGCGTCGGGAACGTCAGGCCGTGGATGATCATCTCGCGGCCGGTCCAGACGCTGACGGTAATGAACGGCTTGGCCGTTGCCGGGGCGGCGGGCAGCAGCTTCCAGGTCCCGGCGCGCCGCTGCGCGGCGGTGAGGAACGCCCCTGGGTGGCTCGCCGGCCGGGAACCAGCGGCCCGGGCCGGCCCCGCCCCGGAACCGGTCCCGGCTTGAGCACTCACCCCCGCGCCCGCCACGGCCAGAGCCACACCCAGGCCCACGGCGAGCAAGGCCCGCCTCCGGGCTGCTCCTTCGGCTAACTTCGGATGCTTGTCCATCATGGCTGCCCCCTCGGATATCGGCCGACGCGCCACCGCGCGGCTGGCGCGGACGCCACCAGCCTTGCGGCGGCGCCTCCATTACCCACCATCCGGCTGGGGGCCGCGTGGGTCAGGGGGCTAATGGCCAGCCAGGCAGGGGACCTTAGTCCCGCACCCGGCCGCCGCCGCACCAGCCGTGCCTATCCCCGTCGGCGCCCGGCGCGAGCACAACGCGCCGCGGCCCAGGCCACGCGGCCATCGCGCCCAGCAAGGAGCGCTGAGCCCTCAGGACACGCTGCTGAGTTCGCGATTCTCATTCTCACACGAATTGTGGACGAGGATGTTGTCTTGGCTTTCTTTCATTTGGAGAATAATAAGGGTCTGGGAGGCAATCGCTCCGTATGTGGCTCGTGAACGAGAAATTAGCAAAGCCTCAGGTGCCGGAGTCTTGGGACTGCTTGAGGAGTACGCAGTGAATCACGCACGGCGCCTGTCACCCGAATCATTGATTACTCTGCTGTCTTCCCCAGGATGGAAACAAGTCTTGAATCGAATAGCCAGACGATAGCGAACCAGCTATCCGAGTCCGAGCAGCCACCGCTGGTCACTGGCTGCTTGTTTGACGCACTTGCGCGATGTAAGACCAGCGAGGCAGCAGCGCGAGGCTGGCGGGGCTTCGTCCGGTCCGCGGCTACTTAAGCGAACGTGATGTTCCCACGGTTCCCCGGAGTCGGGTTGCTGGATGATCACCATCTCGCAAGCTTCGGAGGATGATGTGCCCGGGCGTTACCCGGCCGAGTTCTACTTGCAGCGGGTCCTCGAGAGCAATCAGAGAGTTCCCAAGACGACGGTTCCGACCAGCGGCCTCGACCAGCCTCAGGTCAATTTTTGCAGCGGCCTGTCCAAGTCGATCGGATCACGTCCGTCCGGATAGTAGACACCGCCTTCCACGGCGACATCAGGCCATGTTTGCTCGAACCCGTTCGAGGTCAAGCGCGCGAAGTTTCGCGCTGCCTCGGCCGACGATGGCCTGGTTCCACTACTTCTGGTGAGAAGCCCGGCAACTAGCGTTTGCAGCCCCTTGAAGGCCACATAGTCCTGGTTGGTCGAGCGACTCCACGGCAATTCTGTCCCTCGCCTTATCGCATGTCGCAGCTCGTGGTAGGCCTGCCGAAGAGCACCGAGCTCATAGATCTGCGACTCATTCAAGACTCGCTCTGTCGCGATCTTCGTCAGCAGGGCCTCTACGTGGATGTGGCCGGAGGTTCGCCACCGGTCCTCAGTCGGACGGTTTCACGGGCAGTCGTCGCGTGCGGATGCGAGTGTCGCTGATTACGATCAGCGCGCCTGCGTCTAGGTCGTCGGCGACCTGTCCGAGGTTCGCGAGGATGACTGCGGCGAGAGATTCGGCTCGTTTGTCGGCGCGTCGGAGCAGGATGACGCTGGGCGCTAGAACGGGTGCGTTCGCGAGGAGTTCGCCGAAGTCGGTGTCGGCGGAGATGAGGATCCGGTTCTCGCGGTCGGCCAGGGCCATGATCTGCTCGTCGGGCTGGCCGCCGAGGCCAAGTTCATAGACGTGCGCGCAGTGGTGGCCCGCAGCTCGCAGTAGCCTCGCTATCGAAGGTGGGAGGCACTCATCGATCAGGAATCTCACGCGGTGAGCCGGACCGGAAGCTCGCGTTCGTCGACGGCGCGTGCGGCATACCCGAGGCACGCCTGGACATCGGCTGGGGTTAGCTGCGGGTATTCGGCGACGATCTGATCGGTGGTCAGCCCGTTGGCGACCAGTCCGACGACCGTCGCAACAGGGATCCGGGTACCGGTCACGCAGGGAACGCCGCCCATGATCTGGTGGTCGACACTGATCCGTCCTAGGTCCATGTACTCATCGTGGGCCGTCCGGTTGCCCAGGGTCAAACAGGCTCGGCGGACGTTCGGCAGTGACGGGCGCCGGGACCGCTCCTGGCGCGGCTGCCGGAGCGTGCTGGCTGTGCGCGCCTGATGCTGTCCTGGGTTGAACGGTGTCTCGCTGTCCTCATAACCCAGAGGTCGCAGGTTCATGTCCTGCCCCCGCTACCAGGAAGTGCAGGTCAGGGGCCCGATTGCCAGACGGCGACCGGGCTTCTTGATCTTTAGTCCGCGGCTTGTCCGTGGGATCGGGCCCCAAGCGCGGTAGCTGGTGTGCGACATCGGCAGAAGATGTCATCGTGAGGGGTCCTGGGATGCCTGATCCCGCCACCCACCAACCGGCATTGCTCCTTGCTGCGGTGCCCGGCGACCCGGGCAATCGCAGGGCGCGGCTGACCGGGTGTGAAGCTGATCAGCCCCGAGTATCCTCTGGCGTGCGCCAGGAGGAGGTGAGGCCGATGCCACTGAGCATCAGCTTGCTTCGTGCCTGAACTCAAGCGCCGTCAACACGGCAGCGATACCTATGGGTCACAGATAGCACCGAAGGGCTTGAGCATCCGCGAGGTACAGAACAGCGGGCGACGGCTTCGCCGTCGAGGACCCAAGAGAGGCCGCCACCCCGAATGCCGGGGTGGCGGCCTTGCTCGGTCCGCCCAGTTCAGTTTCGGGCGGCGCGGATGCCGCCGCTGCAAGCCCGGCCAGCCGCTCGGTCACCGCCAGCGGGTCGGCGGCACCACACACCGCCGCCGCGGCGGCGGCATCGAACGGGCCGGCGAACACGCCCACCCGGGCGAACAGGTCCCGGGCGCCGGGGGACAGCAGCGCGTCGCTCCAGTCGAGGGTGGCGCGCAGCGTCTGCTGACGCTGCGGCATGTCCCGGGGCCCGCCGACCAGCAACGGCAACCGTGCCTGCAGCTGGGGCAGCAGGGCCTGCGCCGGGTACAGCCTGATCTTGGCCGCGGCGAGCTCGACCGCCAGCGGCAGCCCGTCCAGCGCGGCGCAGATCGCGGCGGTCGCGGCCAGCGCCTCGCCCCGCGGGCCGAACCCCGGTGTCACGGCCCGGGCGCGCTGCACGAACAGCTGCACCGCCTCAGAACTGGCAGCCCGGGCGGCGTGATCGGGCAGGCGCAGCGGCGGCACCCGCATCTGGTGCTCCCCGTACAGGCCCAGCCCGACGCGGCTGGTGACCAGCAGGTGCAGCCCGGGGGCGGCGGCCAGCAGTCGGCCCAGCAGCGGCGCCTGCTCGATGAGGTGCTCCATGTTGTCGGCGACCAGCAGCACACGCGCCGGGCGCAGCACGGCGGCGAGCTGGTCCTCGGCGGTGGCCGCCGACTGCGGGGTCAGGCCCAGCGCGCGCAGCAGCGTCACCGCGACCAGATCGGGGTCGCTGACCGGCGCCAGCTCGGCGGCGGCCTGCAGCGCGACCCGGGTCTTGCCGGTGCCGCCGGCCCTGGTCAGCGTGACCAGCCGGCAGCCGGGCACCGCGGCGGTGACCGCGGCGACCTCGGCGGCCCGGCCGACCAGCGGGGTCAGCGGCACCGGGAGCGGGGCGGGGGGCCAGGCGGCCGCCGCCGGGAGTCACGGCGGCCACCGGGTCCGGTGCGGTCACCGCGGGCCCCCAGTGCAGCGCGGCCGGGGCGGCGCCGGGCCGGTCAGCCGCCCGGGGGCCGGCGCCGGGCCGCGGGGCAGGGCGCCCAGCGGCCCCGAGGTCCACGCCTGGGCGGGGATGGCGCGCTCGGGCACTCCCGCGAGCGCGAGCAGCGCGCGCGCCTCGGCCGCCGAGCCGATCGTTCCCCAGTCCGCTAAGGCGGTGACGATCGCGGCGACGTCGGCGGCGTTCAGCAGCGCGCCGCGCTGATGCAGCTTGTGGCTCAGCACGTCGGGGTGCAGGCCAACGACCCGGGCCAGCTGTTGCTGGGTGCGCCCCGCCGCCCGGCAGCGCGCTCACGCACCCCCGCACGGAAACCCGCCAGATCCTGCACCCCGGATCCCCTGCACGCTCGAGTCGGATTACCTGTCGTGTTGCCGCACCTTTTCAGCATCTTTGCCGCACTGAATCGATGGCATCCGCGCCTGACGTGAGCCTAACCTGCAAGCCAGGCCGCGAGGAAGCGGCCCGCGGCACGATACGACCAGGTGAGGGCGGGCAGGCGTGGACCACGACGCGACGCTGGCGCAGCCGCTGGCGGCGGTTTTCGGTCACCTCGCCGCGCCGTCACGGCTGGCCGACTGGCTGCCCGAGGTGGCCGCGGTGCAGTCTGAGGCCGGTCAGCCGGCCGGGGCCGGCGTCACGTTTGGCCTGCGGCTGCGCCGAGGCGGCCGGGACATCCGCGGCACCGGCGAGCTGATCGCCTGCGAGCCGCCGTGGTCGGTGGCCTACTGGGTCGTGACCGGATTGCACATCTTCGTGCTGCGGGTGACGTGCTTCTCCAGCGACGGCGCCAGGTCGACGGCGCCGCGCCGCTGGCCGTCGACCTGGGCCGGCTGCCCGGGCACATCCCCGGTGTCACCGCCGGGCCGGAAGCGGCCGGCGGCCGGGACGATGGTGACCCCGGCCGCGTTCGCCGCCAGCCATCAGCGTGACGGTGCTGACCCGGATGCTTCAGCAGGCGTCGCCTGCTGCCGCTTCCCACCTTCAGGGCACCAGGGCGCTCCGCGCCAGGTAGCTCGAACTGCCCGGCTGCGTGGGGGTGCCCAGAGCATCATTGCCGCCGGGGATCACCTGGACGCCGATGGTGATGCTCTGGCCGATCTGATTGGGGTTGGCGGGAGAGGTGATAGTCTGCCCGGCCGGGTCGCTGGTGATGGGCACGACCGCGGGATCAGTCGTCAGGGGGCCGCCGGGCGCCTCGTTGGGTTCGGTGAACGGCGACACCGTCACGGAATCCACGGCCTGGGTGTTGCCTGGCGTGGCGGTGTTCGACATAGTGCCGGGCAGGGCCGAAGGGTTGCTCAGCTGTTGGGGGGCGGCGGGGTTGGGCACCTCCTGCGCTCCAGGCTCGGCGGCGGCTAGCGGATCAACGGGGGGCGGCTCACCGGGGAGCACCTGCTGCTGCTGCCCAGCCGCTGGCTGCCCCGGTTCTGCAGGCGCTTCGGGCAGCGGCTGGTTGTCGTTGGCGGGCGGCTCATCGAACAGAGCATTGAAATCTTCCGCGCTGATGTCCTGGCGCGGGTCTCCTGCACTGAAGCTGGCCGGCTGCTGAAGCGGCTGCGGGTGGTCAACGAGCTGGCCCGTCGTCGTGGCTGCGCTCTCGGCTTCGTGCCCGATGAGGTCGGCGGCGCCGGCGGCGGCGCCGGTAACCCCGGCGATGTTGCCGAGGAAGAAGGTGGCGGTGCTGACATCTTGTGCTTGCTGGTTGGACAGGAAGCCTTTTCCGCTCGATGCCTGTATGGACTCGTCGGCCAGCGAGATGGAAGCCGTGGCGGCGGCGGCGATGTTCGTGACGCCGGACACCAGGTTGGCCGCGGCACTGATGACGGCACTGGCGGTGACCTCAGCGGCAGTTTCGGCGGCCAGGGCGGCGACGCCGGCGCCGCCGGTGACGAGGCTGAGGATGCCGAAGACGATGTACAGGGCGATAGTGAAGCCGTTGCTGACCGACTGGGGGATGGCGAGCTGGCCGGTGGGGTCGGTGTTGGTGATCGGGTTGGCGCCGAAGGCCTGGTAGCGGTTGAACTGGTCGGCGGCGTCCGGGCTGAGGAACCGGCCCTGGCCGGGGTCGTAGCTGCGGTCGGGCAGGTACTGGGTGCCGGTGGACGGGTTGGTGTAGGCGCCGTCGTAGGTGAACGGGTTGACGGCGGCGTTGCCGGCCGGGTCCGCCGCCGGGGCAGGCAGCGGGGCTGGGCCGGTACCCTCCGGCTGGCCGTAGTCGGCGTAGGCGTAGCTGGCGGTGACCTGTCCGTGGTCGTCGACCATCGCGATGACCGACCCGTGGGCGTCGGTGAGATAGTAGCCGGTGCCAGGCCCGGTGTCCTGGACCGTGCCCGGGCCGTTGCCGGTGACGGTGGTCAGCGTGCGTGCCTCGCGGTTGACGCCCGTCAGGTAGGACGCGGTGATGATGGCTGGGCCGCCGCCGGCGTAGCTGTCGTTGATGATCCCGCCGGTGGTGGCGTAGTGGTAGGTGATCGTGTGCGCCACCCCGTTCACCACGGTGGTGGCGGTGCGGCGGGTGTGGTCGGGCCAGTAGGTGTAGCTGGTGCTGATCCCCGCCGGCGTGCTGACGGAGGCCTGCTGGCCGTCCGGGTTGTAGGTGTAGGTGTCACCGGCCAGGTCGGTGGTGACGTTGCCGTCGGCGTCGGACTTCTGGCTGGTGGCGGCGCCGTTGACGGTACGGTCGGTCAGCTCCCCGCCGGGAGTGATGGTGTTCACCGTGTGGCTGGTGCCTGCGGCGGTGGTGGTGTCCTGGCCGGTGACGTTCCCGGCCGCGTCCACCGTGTAGGTGGTCGTGCTCGTGGGGGTGCCGGTGGCGGTGGTGCCGGGGTAGACCGCCGAGGACAGCAGCCGGTTGTAGGCGTCGTAGCCGTAGCCGGTGGTGGTCGTGGTGGGGGGGCTGGCTTGCTTGCGGTGACCGTGGCCCTTGCCGTGGCCCTTGCCCTTGCCATGGCCGGGCTGGGCCTGGTGGGGGGCGGGCAGGGCGCTGGTGATGGTGTGCGTGGCGACGTTGTCGTGCGCGTCGTAGGTGTAACCGTCGGCGCGCAGCGTTGTGCCGTCGGCGGCGCTGGTGGTCTCGGTTTTGACCTGGCTGGCGTCGGTGTAATCGATGGTGGTGGTGACCCCGTTGCCCCGGGTGATCGTGTGCACCCGGTCCATCGGGTCGTAGGTGTAGGACACGCTGGCCAGCGCCGTGCCGTCGCGGACCTGGACGGCCTGGCACAGGTCGGTGGCGGCCGGGCCGCACGCGCCGTCGGCGTTGTAGGTGTAGGCCGTGACCGCGCCGGTGATGTCGGTGCTGGTGGCCAGCTTGCCGCTGTCGGTGTAGGTCGCGGCGGTGGAAGTCCCGTCCGGGTAGTGGATCGCGGTCACGTGCCCGTCGGCGTCGTAGTCGTAGCTGATCGCGTCGGCCGGATTCGCCGGGTCGTACACCGACTTGACCCGCCCGGTGGCCGGGTCATACGTGTAGCCGGTCTTCTGTGTGTTCCCGTCGGCGGCCTGCACGTCCGCCTCGGCCAGCCGTCCGGTCTTCGGGTCGTAGCTGTAGGTGGTCACCGTGCCGGACGGCTGGGTGATGGTGGCGATCTGCCCGGCCGGAGTGTAGGTGTAGCTGGTGACCGCCCCGTCGGCGGTGGTGGCGGTGTGCACCCGCCCCGCCGCGTCATAGGTGTACGCGGTCCCCGCGTCCGGCTGCGCCGCCTTGGTCTTCCGCTGCCCGGCCGGGGCCTGCCCGGTCAGGGTCTTGCTGGTCAGGGCGCCGGTCATGGTGTTGCCGGTGGCCGCCTGGGCGGGCTGGCCGGGGAAGCTGGCCATGTCACCGGGGGTCAGGGTGGTGCCGGTCAGCAGGCCGCCAGTCCCGGCGTAGTGCGGGGTGGCGGTGACATCGGCGGCGGTGTAGGAGGTGACCCGCCCCAGCCCGTCATAGGCTTCGGCGGCCGGCGCCTGCGGCGTGCCGTCCGCGTAGCTCGCGGCAGAAGACACCGGCTGGTTGACGTTGTTGAAGCCGTCGGTGGTGACCGAGACCGGGGCCGTGGGCTGGGCGCCGGCCGGCACCACCGACACCTTCTGGGTGTTGGCCACGTCGTTGTAGGTATCGGCCTGGGTGATTCCGTCCGGCTGGACGATCTGCACCGGGCGGCCGAGCGGGTCGAAGGTGGTGGTGGCCGTCCCGGCCGGGGTGGTCGTGGTCAGCTGGGTCCCGTCGGTGGCGTACTGGTCGGTCTGCACCGTCCGGGCCGCCGGGTCGGTGACCAGCTTCTGCCCGGACACGTTGTCGGTGACCTTGACCGTGCGGCCGGTCACGTCGGTGGTGGTCTGGGTGATCAGCCCGCTGGGCGCGGTCACTGTGGTCTGCGTCGGGGAGCTGTACACGGTCTTGGTCGTCTGCCCGCCGGGCACGGTCATCGTCAGCTGGCGGCCCAGCGCGTCGTAGGTGTAGCTGGTGGTCAGGGTGCCCGGGCTGATGCTCGACAGCACCTGCCCGGTGACCAGGTCGGTCACCGTGGTGGTGGAGGCCGCCTGCGGGGTGCCCGCCGCGGTGGTGGCCACCTCGGTCTGGGTGTGCGCGGCGGCGTCGGTGCTGATCTGCTGGGTCTGGTCGATCTGGTCCGGGCCGCCGCTGTCGCCCGGCGGCTTGGCACCTGGGGCCCAGGCCAGCAGCTCCCCGGTGTTCTGGCCGAGGCTGTTGTAGCAGTAGGTGGCCACGGTGCGGGCCTGGGCGGTCAGCTTGCCCCGGGAGTCGGCGGACCCGACCGCGGTGGTGGCGGTCTTGACCGTCTTGCCGTCAGCGCTGAGCGTGTTGGTGGTGACGCTGGCCGCGCCCTGCTTGCCGGTCACCGTCTGGGTCAGCGGCAGCCCGTAACTGCCATAGGTGGTGGTGGTCGTCGTCCCGGCCGCGTTGCTGGCCGAGGTCTGCAGGCCCTGGTTGTTATAGGCGGAGATGGTCGTCACCGTGCGGGTGGACCCGGACTGAGGATCACCGTAGGCCACGGCGAGCGAGGTCGGCTTGGAGTAGTTGGCCGGCAGGCTGGTCACCGAGGTCACCTGCGGGTAGGTCCAGGTCTGAGTCTGGCTCAGCACCTGCGCCTTGCCCGGCGGATGGGTGTAGACCTTCTGGGAGAGCAGCAGGTGAAGGCTGTTGTAGGTGGCATCGACGGTCGAGGTGCCGTTGGTCAGCTCGGTGGTGTACCGGTAGCCGGAGTCGCCGGAGTTGAACAGGCCGTTGGGGCCGCTCTTGTTGTAGGTGGGGTAGCCGGTGTAGTTGTGCTGGCTGTCGCCGGCCGGGTTGATGTCGAAGCGCAGCTCGGGCAACACCTGGTTGCCGTGCGCGTCGGTGACGTCCACCATGTTCACCGCCACCACGCCCGGCTCGTAAGCCAGCGGCGTGTAGGTGACCGTGGTGTGCTCCCCGGTCGGCGAGGTCACCAAGCTGAGCAGCAGGGCGGGCAGCCCCGTCACCGAGCTGTAACCGAAGCTGGTCGTCTGGCCAAGCGCGTCGGTGAGCCCCATGAGGCGGCCCGCGGTGATGTCGAGCGTGGTCGTGGCGGCGATCCCCTCCGCGTTCACCGGCGCGGTCACCGTCACCTTGCCCGCGGCATAGCCGAACCTGGTCACCTGGCCGTAGCTGTCGATCACCGAGGTGGGCTGCCACCATGAGCCGGACTGCTGCCAGGTCAGGTCGATCGCGTTGCCGAACCGGTCAACCTGCTCGATCAGGTTCCCGTTGGCGTCGAACCGGTCTGTCGTGCCGTCCAGGTAGGTCAGCGTGTACAGGTACTGCCGCACCGGCACGCCGGGCGGAGGCTGGGTGCTGCCCGGGTTCTTGACGAACGTCAGGTCCCGCAACGGGTAGTCCGCCAGTCCCGTTTGCTGGCTGGAATCGTAGGCGTACGAGCCGCCGGAGGCCGGGTACACGTGCACTCCGCCGGCGGTGTCCACCCAGGGCACTCCCAGGGTCCAGCCCGCACCCAGGCCGAACCGGTCCCCGGCCGCGCCCAGCGCGGCCAGCGACTGGTCATAACCCAGCGTCAGCGACAACCCGGTCCCGGCCGGGCCGGCGACGCTGACCAGCGGCACCGACGTCTGGAACGAGCCGGTCCGCTGGTCGATCGACCCGCCAACGCCGCCGCCCAACGCGAACGCGTTCGACACCGGGCCCGACGCCGACCCCTTGCCGCCGGCCGCCGCCAGCGCCGGGTCCGCCCCCGCGGCCTGGATCACGGCCACGGCCAGCGCCACCGACACCAGCGCGCTCAGCCAGCGGGGGACGGCGCCGGCGGTGACCCGGCGTGCGCGCGATGCCAGCGTGATGATGCTGGTTCTCATCTGTCTGCCTTTCCTGGCCGGCTGCTGGGCCGGGCATCCAGGGGGTGTCAGCATGGTCCGCTGGCGACGGGCATGTCCGTGGCCGGGACAAGCTGCCCGGCGGTGACCAGGTCAGTATCAACGCTGTCGCTGGGCCAGAACTGGGAGGCCCCGGCGCCGGCCAGCTTGGCCTGGCCTGTCGTGACGGTCAGGGACGCCGAGCCGAGGTTGTGCGCGTTGGCCGTGCCGGTCTGCAGCGGCAGGCAAGCCGGGCTGGTGATCGCGGTAGCCGACAGCAGCAGCCCGGTCAGCGGACCGAGGTCCGCGCCGCCGGGCTGGGGGCCGCCGGCCTGGTAGAGGGCGGGCCCCGGGCCGTCCGGCACGGCCAGCGTGCAGGGGCCGGCGGCGCAGCCAGTGATGCTGATCCCGCTGCCGGCGGTGCCAGCGGGGGTCAGCGGGTTGCTGCTGGCCGCCACCGTGAAGGGGGAGCCGGTGTAGCCGGTGGTGGTGCCGGTGTCGTTCATCACCGGGTCCAGTTGCTGGGTGGCGGTGCTGGTGGTGACCAGGTAGTTGCGGGTCGGCTGGCCCGCGCTGCCGTCGGCGGAATACCGGCCGGCCCCCGTGTAGCCGGCGTAGTCACCCGGCTGGTACAGGCCGGTGACCAGCGCGCGGGTGGTGTCGTCCCGATAGTAGGCCAGGCTGTACCGCGGGTCGCCGGGCGGCACCGACCCCCCGCCGGAGGGGGCCAGCGCGAGGGTCAGCCCGGCCTGGTTCACCCCGTCGGCGCGCGGCAGGGCCGCAGCGCCGGCGCCCCCGTCGGGGGTGGTCGAGATCCCCTGGACCGGGGTGGCGTTCGCGCTGTCGAGCGGCGGCGCGGCGAGACCGGCCAGCGTCACCGGGCTGGACGCCAGCCCGCCCGATACCACCCGCACCTCGGTCACCGGCTGGTCACCCTTGGCCGGGCACTGGCTGAGCTGGTCCGAGGTCCACACCCCCGGGGCGGTCGCCGTGCCCGCCGGGTTCTGGAAGAAGAAGCTGGCCGGCCCCAGCGTGACCGTGCCGTCCGCGGCCACGGCGGGGGCGGCCGAGGGCATCAGCTGGCCCAGGTCCTGCCAGGTCTGCCCGCCGTCGGCGCTGCCCTGCGCCGTCATCGGCGGCAGCTGCGCGCTTACCTGCCCCGCCGAGGTCACGTTGTTCCACTGGGCGCCGGTCACGTCGAACCGGTACACCGGACGGCACGGGTCATCGGCCGCCGGGCTGGACGGCGGCGTGTAGTTCGCCGGGTCCGGCGCCGCGGTCAGCCGGTACCCGGCTACGGATGGGGCCGCCAACGCGGCCGGGGCGCTGCCCCCGGTCACCGTCAGCTGCCAGGTCCCCAACGACCCCGGCCCGGGCGACACCTGGGACAGGCTGGCGGTCAGGTAGCCGCCAACCTGGGCGGGCTGCCCTGGCTGGTCGGGGATGCTCAGCGTCCCGTCCGCGCCGGCGAGCAGCTTGACGATGTGCTCATCGGCGCTGTCCCCGGCCGGGGTGATGATCACATAGGCGGCCCGCTCGCCCTTGCTGCCCGGCTGCGCCGACGCGCAGTCCCCGGTTGGCCCGGCGGTCAGCGCACCGGCGAAGTAATCCGCCGACACCGCCCCGGCCGCCAGCGGCGTGCCCTCGACCGGGAACGCCGGCACCTGCGGCTGGGTCACCGGCGCGTCCAGCCAGCACCCGTACCCCGGATCCTGCCGCGACGCCATCGCGATATCCACCGGCCCGGCCGAGTCATTCGCCACCCGCAGCCGGCCCGCCTGATATCCGGGGAACCACGCGTACACCTGATCCGCGGTGCCCGCGGTCGCGCCCTGCGAGCCGATCGGTATCGCCTGCAGCGCCCCGGTCACGACCGAGTACTGCAACACCTCGTCGCCGGTGCCGCCCAGCTTGCCCACCACCAGCTCCTGGTTGCCCGGCTCGCCATTCCACGGCGTCAGCGGGGTCAGCCCCGTGGGCTGCCCGGTCTGCAGCCCGCCCGGCAGGTCGGCGATCAGCGCTCCGCTGTTCGGGTTGAGCATGAGCACGTCCCCGTCCGAGCGGGTGAACACCGACACCGTCTGCCCGTTCACCTGGGCGACCGCGGCCCCCATCACTACCTGGGGGAACCACCCTGTGCCAGCGACGGAATGGAACCCCTCGGTGCCGTTGGGGTTGAGCTGCCAGGTGAACAAGCTCGCGACAGGGGATTCCACGCCTCCGACCAGCACTCCGCCCTGGCCCGGCCCCGTCGGCGGGCCGAACGCCAGCGCCGTCGGCGGGGTCTGGGCATCTGCGCCGGCCATGTCGGTGATGGTGGTCACCAGTTGGAGCGCATCATTGAAGATGTAGATGCCGTCATCCGACAGGCCCACTGCGATCAGCGTCTGGCCGCCGACCACGCCCGTCGCCAGCGAGGTCGCCACGATGACGCGCCCGTTCGGCGGTTCGAATTCGCTGGGCAGATTCACCGTCTCCTCGGCGCAGGCCGCGCTGGCGCAGGAGCCGTCGTGGGGCAGCTTGTACAAGTGCAGCTGGTAAGTGCCTAGCGGGTCGCTGCCGTTCCACGTGGCCCCGGCCATGTAGAGGTCGGAGGCGCTCGCGGCCACCTTCACCGACGTCAGTCCGTACGTCGAGCCGTTGGCAGCGTATTGGTCGTAGTGGCAGCAGTCGTTCCACCAAACGGTCATCCTCCGCTCGTTGCGACCGACCCCTTGGGTGAATCCGTCATTGGGTGTCGCCATCAGGTCGGTCGGGGTGGACCGCACCACCTGGCCGCCGAACTTGCCGACGTTGGCGATGTTCAGCTGGCTGTTCTGGGCGTAGGCGAGCTGGTCGTGGCCGGCGCCGGTGAAGTCGCCGACCGCCTGGCCGTAGTTCAGGTTCGGCAGCGTGCCGGACAGGTCCTGGGCCAGCGGCGGCAGGGCTTGCCGCCGCGGCCGGGGCGGCACCAGGCCCGCGCACTGGCCGCTCGCCGTGCCGGACACCGTGTTGGGCCGGTGCCGGTCGCCCGGCGCGGGCCGGTTGGCCGCGCACGCCAGCGACCCGGAGATCGCGTTCGCCGCGATCACCACCGGGGCCCGGCCCCGGTTGCCGCGCACGGTGACCGTCTCGCCGACCGAGCCGCCGGACAGCGTCAGCCCGCCGGCGTTGCCGGACAGCGTGACCGGGCCCTGCTGGCGCAGCCCGGTCACCCGCACCCGCCCGGCCGACCCACTGATCACCAGCTGGCCGTGGCCGATGTCGCCGCGGCAGGAAGCCCCGGTCCCGCCGACCGTTACCGGGCCCGCGGCCGCGCTGGCGCGCAGCGGGCCGATGATCGTGGATCCGCAGATCTGCACCGAGCGGGCCCGGGTCGCGGTCACCGCGCCGGTGATCACCGAGGCGCTCACCTGCAGCCCGGCCCGCGGCCGCACGCGCACCGGCCCTAACTGGGTAGCACGGTCCAGGCAGAGCACGCCCGAGCCGGCCACCAGGACACCGTGATGCGTTCCGGTCACCGTCTGGGTGCAGTGGCCGCCCCGCCCCGCCGCGGCCGCGGCGCTAGCCCCGGCCGCGGACGCGCCCGCTATCCCCGACCCGAGCAGGCCCAGCGCCATCACCACCGCGGTCAGGCCCGGGAGGATCCCCCGGCGCACGCGGCGGCCGGCCGCGGACGCCCCAGCGGCCCACGGCGCCCCGGTCCTCGCGGCCCGCTTGCCGGCTTTCCCTGACGAGATGCGCAGCATGATGTCTTCTCTCCGGCCGGCCCGCCAGCCGCCGTGAATCCGTCGGCGTCAGGATCGGGCATAGACGTGCGCCAGGATCCCTGTCCCCGGTAACATAACTCCGGCCACCACCGCCAAACCAGAGAACTGTTGTGGCAAAGTTGCGGCAACAGTGCGGGAGAAATGCTCCGTGCCAGCCGGGTGGGCCGGGGCGGGAGCAGCGTGGATCCTGTACGGCCGGAGGCACGTGCCCTCCCGTTCCGGGCAGCGGGGGCCGGGGGCAGTCCGGCCAGGCGCCAGGCTCGGCGGTTGTGCGCGGTCTTCCGGGTGGTCAGGCGTCAGGTTGGCGCCTGGGGACGAGACCTTTCCGGCCCGGTCAGCCGGCCGCACCGGCCCCGGCCGAGCGCGCGCGGTCAGCCGTGGTGGATGCGGCCGGAGGTCTGGGTGAGCGGCCGGCCGGAACCGCCCCAGCGGAACTGGATGAGCTCGGCCGCGACCGACACCGTGGTCTCCTCTGGGGTACGGGCGCCCCGCTCGCGGCGGCCTGGCGGGCGTCGGCGCACAGGCAGGCGTAGATGGCGTCGCTGATCCGGCGCTTGAGGCACCGGAGCGCCTCTTTGTGCGTCTTCCCCTCGGCTAGCTTGCGGTCGTAGTAGGCGCGGCCGTCGCTGTGGGAGTGGCGGATCTGAGCGATCGCGGCCATGTGGATCGCGTGATTGACCCGCCGGTTCCCGCGCAGCGACAGCCGGTAGATCTTCCGGTTCCCGGAGGACACCTCGATCGGCGCGGTGCCGTTGTAGGAAGCGAAGTGATCCCGGCTGGCGAACCGGGCCACATCGGCGGCGTCGCCGATCACGGTGGCCGCGACGAACGGGCCGATGCCGAACAGGCCGGTCAGGGTGGTACCCGACGCCTTGACCGCGACGGCGAGCTTCTTCTGCGATTCGCGCATCTGGGCGTCCAGGCGGCGCATGTCGGCCAGGAGCTCGGCGGCGAGCTCAAAGCGGGCCTGCCCGGCGGCGGCAGATGGCGTGCTGCGTTCCAGGATGCGGGCGGCCTGGGCGCCGCGGGCGGGTGCTCTGGGCTCACAAACGGCGCCGTGTCGCGCTTGGGCGGGCTGTCAGAGCGGCCTGGTGCGGCTACTGGCGGGAGAGGAAGATAACGTGGCCGGGCCGGATCTGGCCGGGCTGGTCGAGGAGGGCGGAAAGAGCGCCGGTGATCGCTGCGGTGTAGCTGCGATCTTGGGGAAAGGTCTTGGCCGAGACGAGGATCAGCCCGGCATGGGCTTGGCTGGCGGCCCGGTACCTGGCGTCCAGCGGCATGAAGTCCTTGATGTTGGCGGTCACCAGAGCGCGTCCGGTACCGGCCGCGTGCGCAAGTATCTGGTCGTCGGGAAGTGCGACCAACGCTGGGTCGGCTACGACAGCAAGGACGTCATGACCCTTGGCGCGCAACTGCTCGGCGATGACGCCGGAGAACATCTCATCTAGCAGCAGCGGATGGCTCACCCAGTCACCCGGCGAGCAGCTGGCGTTCACGTCGCCAGGCGTCTTCGGCCGCGTCTTCGGCAGCCTCGGCCGCGGCGATCTCGGCATCGATTTCGTCAGGGTAGGAAGCCCAGTACCGGACGGCACCGCGGGTGGACCGTACCGGGATGCCGGTGTTATCGGCGACTAGGGCGAGCAGGTCATCCTCGGCCAGGGCAGGCTCGGCGGCGCGGGCAGACTTAACCGCACGCACGACTTCCCACACGTCGGGGCCGCTCACCAGGCCTGCACGCCGCCCTGTCGGGCCGGGCCGGAATACGATCCCGGGATGCTCGCTCATTCGCAGGGCCTCATCCACGAGCCGGTTCGCAGCCGACGACAAGGACATGCCAGGGTTCGCGGCGACGAACGACGACAGCCGCTCAGCTACGGCACTGTCGAATCGGACTGGCGTCGCGGTGCGCTTACTCATGACTACATAGTAGTCGGTCGATGCCACCCTGGCGATGGCAGTCGGCGAATGCCGCGGAGGGTTGAACGGTGTCTCTCTGTCCTCATAACCCAGAGGTCGCAGGTTCATCAAATCCTGCCCCCGCTACCAGTGTGATGTCTCAAGACATCGGGGACACCTCGAACCCACGTCAGGGTTCGGGGTTTTTCTTGTGCTGGCGGGGCGGGCGGGGGTTCCGGGTGGTGGGCCGGGTGGCCGTCCGGTGGGCTGGTAGTTGCGGTCAGGGTTGAGGGTGAGCTGGCGCAGCAGCTCGCCGGTGGCGGCATCGATGATGCGGATGTCCAGGTCCTGGATGAGCATGATGACGTGGGTCCGGGCGTGGGGCCGGCCGACGCCGATGTGATACAGCTTGCCGCCGGCGCGCAGGGTGAGGGTGCCGGTGGATCCGACGATGTCGGTGCGGACGCGGTCGTGGGTGTCGGCGGCGCGGTCGCCTGGGCCGGCCTTCGGGCGGGCGGCATACGCGGCGGCGGGGGTGGCCCGGCGGGGCAGGGAGCGGTGCGGCCGGTGTTGTAGTAGCTGGTGAAGGCGTTGAGCTGGGCCTGGAGCTGGGCGAGGTCAGCGGGCTGGGGGTCGCGGGCGGCGAGCCATTTCTTTAACGTCTGCCAGGGCCGCTCGACCTTGCCCTGGGGGGTGGTTCGGTTTCCCGTTCTTCTGCCGCACGCCGAGACGGCGCAGCTCGTGCTCGAAGCCGTTGCGGCCGCCTTTGCCGCCCGCCAGCGCAGCTCTTGACAGTCCGCCCATTGCTACGGATCAGATGGTCGAGGAATCATGTCGCGCTCTCCAGAAAAGTGAGCCTGGCATTAATCTTGCTCACTTACTGGTCAGGCGCTCTACGGGTCCGATTGAAGCAAGACGTCCTTTAGCCTCAGTGACCAGGTTCTGCAGGTACGCGATATAGAACCGCAAGCGTCTCTACTGACGTATCTTGTCAAAATTTGACCACCATGTAAGCGTGAAGCATCCGCGACCAGTTAATAACAGCCGACGTCGGTAACCGCAACCGCCCCCGGCAGGCCTACGCACCCGCGCCCGTGACCACCATCCGCCAGACTGCTGGTAGCCCAACTGAACCTGGGAAGTCCTGTGAAGTGCCAGGACAAGGCAAGATCACAGGCTATTTAACGCTGGCAGTCACAGGTGGCCGGATGGGCCGCGGCTCGGGCGGCTCGCGCTGGGGTCGAGACGCTTCTCGGCGGCCTGTCAGCTGACGCGCTAAGGAGAGCGGAGCAGGCGCCTGAGGACCTTCCCCGATGGCGACTTGGGGATCTCCGGCGTGCACTCGATGAGCCGGATGCGCTTGTACGGCGCCACCTGCCCGGCGACGAAGGCGAGGACCGCCTTGCCGTCGAAGTCGTCGCCCGCCGGGACCACGAACGCCTTCGGCACCTCTCCGGCCTCCTCGTCGGGGACGCCGATCACCGCGCAGTCGGCGACCTGCGGGTGGGTCATCAGTAACGCCTCCAGCTCGGCAGGAGCGACCTGCAGGCCCTTGCACTTGATCAGCTCCTTGACCCGGTCGACGATGATAAGCCAGCCATCCTCATCGGCGACGCCGAGGTCCCCGGTGTGCAGCCAGCCCTCATGGTCGATCACCGCCGCGGTCGCCTCCGGGTTGTTGAGGTAGCCCCGCATCACCTGTGGGCCGCGCACCCATACCTCGCCGCGTTCCCCGGGCCCGGCGTCAGCGCCGGTTTGCGGGTCGACCAGGCGGCATTCGGTGCCCGGGACCGGCGGGCCGACCGAGCCGCGCTTGCCGGCGCGGCCGAACGGGGGGGCCATGTGAGTGATCAAGCTGGCCTCGGTCAGGCCGTATACCTGGCTTACTTCACACCTCATCCGCTGGGCCAGTTCCTCTTCCAGCTCAGCGCGCAGCGGCGCAGCTCCGCACGTGATGTGCCGCAGGGCGCTGAGGTTCCGGTCGGCTATCGCCGGATGGCGGGCGAGCGCCAGCGCCATCGGAGGCACCGCGTGGCCACGCGTCACCGCGTAGCGTTCCAGCAGATCGAGGAACTGCCCGGGCTCGAAGCCGGGCATTGTGACGATCGTCGCGCCTGCTCGCAGCCCCGTGTTCATGATCCCGGCTAGCCCGGCCTGGTGGAAGAACGGCAGCGCGGCGATCACCACGTCCTCGCGAGACAGGGCGAACAGGGCCTGGCACTGGACCATGTTGGCGACAAGGTCGCCGTGGCTGAGCATCACTCCCTTGCTCAGCCCAGTCGTGCCACTCGAATACGGGATCGCGGCGATGTCGTTCGCCGGGTCGAACGACACCTCCGGTGCCGCGCCGGGGTCGCCGAGCAGCTCCGAGAAGGAGGGAACGTCAGCGGCCTCGCCGAGCACGAACACCTCGCAGTCACCGGCCTGCGCGGTGGCCTTCCGGGCGACATCGAGGAACGGCGGCGACGTCAGCAGTAGCTTCGCCCGCGAATCGGCAAGCTGGCGGCCGAGCTCGCGCGCCGTGTAGCGGGGGTTGGCCGTCGTGCAGCGGCCGCCGGCCGCCACCGCGCCGTGAAAGGCGACCGCGTACTCGGGAACATTGGGCATGAAGATCGCGAACGTGTCGCCCTTGGCGAACTCGCGCGCGGTCAGCCCGGCAGCGAGGCTGCGCACTGATCGCTCAAGATCGGCATAGCTCAGCGCCCGGCTGGAAGGACCGTCTATCAGCGCGGGCTTGTCGCCGAGCTCCTTCGCGCGATGAAGCGTGAAGCTCGCAAGATCAATATCTGGGATATCGGCCGCGAGCGTGCCGCCGGAATAAATCACAGTCGTCCAATTTACCGGCTGCACGGCCCGGCGGCGCGGCTGGACGTTCCATGTCTCGCAGGCCTCCGCGGACTATGTCCAGCCCTTCTGGGACGCCATCAAGGTGACGGTGATCGGCCGTCACCTATTCGACACCACAAACGGCTGGGACGGCGACCCGGCCGCTAGAGACGAACTGGTCGTTGTCACCCACCGGTCATTGCCGGAGGCGTGGCTCGCCGACCACCCGGACGCACCCTTCCACACCGCCGGGTCGGTCGAGGCGGGCATCGCGCTCGCCAAAAAGCTCGCCGGCGACGGTCTCGTCTGCGTGACCGCCGGCGACCTCGGCGGGCAGGCGTTCTCGGCAGGACTGGTCGACGAGATCGCGATGGACGTCGCCCCGGTGGTGCTGGGGGAAGGGGTGCGCTTCTTCGGCAGCCACGCCGGAACCGTCCTCCTCGACGATCCCGACCGGGTGGTCCAGGGCGACCGCGTGCTGCACCTGCACTACACAGTCCAGCGCTGATCGGCCCTGCGTGGTGGCGGCCCTCGGGCCAAGCCCGCTGCCGATCGCTCCCGAAGGCCGGACCTTGGGGGACGGCCCGGGGTGCGGCAGGCGAGGCGCGGGGTCGGCACAGCAATACCCCATCGTCTCCGTCAGGGCCAGCTCAATGGGTGCGACCGTCAGCAGATCATCCACGGCGCGGGCGCCAGTTCCTCATGAAGTACGGCGGGCGGCTGCTGGCCGCCGACGAACGGCCCCAGATCGTCGAGGGCAGTGGAGTGGCGACAAGGTCATCGTGGTGGCGTTCTCGGACAGGGACACGTTCAGCATGTGGGCGACCTCGGCGGAGTGCCAGGTTTTCCCCTACGCGGCGTTCGACCCGTGCGATGGGCGCTGGCGGTGACTACTGTCACGAGCGTCGGTTGCTAGCAGCAGAACTCTGCCGAACAGGAGCATGAAGATGGACTCGGTGGCCTTTCGTGCCTGCAGCCTCCTAGCAGGTGATGGGGATCGAGAAGTCGTATGTGTAGCGCTGCAGGCCGGCACCCCGGGCGCCGTAGATCCTGATTGTGCCTGGTGCACCTGGGGAGCAGGGGTAGGCAGGGGTTTGTATCTGGGCGTAACCCTGGGTGGCGCTGCCGGTGGTGAAGTTGATTGGGCGGGGCGGATTGCTGTCGAACTGGACGTAGTTCCTGATGAGGTTGGCGTCCATATCGGTTTCGTTGATCACGAAGAAGATCGCGCCTGTGCCCTGGTTACCCTCACCCCAGGTCCAGACGAGGGTGTTGTAGATATCGGTCTGGGCGATCTGGTTGCCAGCCTGGACGGCTAGCTCGCGGTAGACGCCGGGTTCGCTGCTGGAGCTATAGCTGAGCGTTACGTCACCATTCGCGCCTGTCGTGCCACTGGCAACAAACGTGCCGTCGTCGGTCAGGACTGTGAGGGGACCATGCAGGTAAGCGCATAAGCATGCGCCCGCGCGACGTCCTCTATTCGGCATTCTCTGAACAATCAATTGTCCGGTGACAGATATATCGGCCCGTTGACACTGAAGCCGGCCGCCATCTCCCCGACAGGCACAGGAAGACGACCCCGGCCAGCACGCCAAGCCGGATGAGCGGCACGACCAGCACCGTATCCCAGTAAGTCACCCAAACCATCCACGGCGTCCGCACGGTCTGCCCGTCAAGTCCTGGCAGCGAGATGACCAGGCCGGCGATCAGCCGGAGGACCATCAGCCAGTCGATCCGGGACGCAGGGTAGAGAGCGAGCAGGCAGAATGCCATGGTGTCGTACCAGGCGAACTCGTAGGGCCAGGCCAGCAGCCAGGCCAGGCTGAGCGCCAGAGCGGGCCGGATGGCGGGCCGGGCCGGATTACCCTCAGGCAGCCGCCACAGCAGCAGTCCGGCCGCCGCCAGGAAGACCGCTCCGGCCACCCGGGTGACATGCGGCAAGGCGGCGTACCCGAACGGCCGGGCGAAGAACTCGTAGATGTTGTCGGCGCTGGAGTAGGCACGGCGCGACGACAGCGCGGCCGCGGCATGGCCGAACCACAGATAGGACGGGACCAGAACGGCGAGGGCGCCGGCCGCGGCTGCGGCCACCGTGCTGACTGATTTTCGCACCGCCCAGGCCACGCCCAGCCCGAACACCGTCAGCGTGGCCTTGATGTCGATGGCCGCCCCGACCAGGAGCCCGGCCGCCAGGGCGCGCGGAACCGTGGTCCGGCCAGTATCCGGCGCCACGGTCAGCACCACGAGCCCCAGAAAGCCGGCCGCGGCCGCGAGCCCGTCCGCGTGACCGCCCTCGATCAGGCACCACAGCAGCAGCGGGTTCACCGTCCACAACAGGTGCGCCCGGGCCCGACGGGCCGGGTCGCGCCGCAGCAGCCGGTCCAGGATCAGGACGACCGCGCCGAACGCCAGCGCGTTCCACAGCTTGAGCCAGAACACGATGAACAGCGCCGAGCTGCCGCCGAGTTCGGCGGCGGCCGCCTGCTCGGCGCTGGCCAGCGGGCCGTAGGCGGACGCATACCTGTCCCAGTCCGCCGGCGCCGCCCGGCCGACCGGATCATGAGTGCGGCGCAGCTGGTACGGGGTCATCACGTACGGGTTGTGGCCGAGTACCACCATCCTGCCGTACGCGGCGTAGTCGAGACTGTCGGTGGATCCGGTCGGCGGGAGCACGGTGAACGCCGCGGAGGCGATGAACGCCGCGGCCAGCAGCGGGCGGACCGGTGGCCGTGCGCCGCGGGAGACGGCGGCCAGGCCGGCGATCACCCCGCAGCCACCGATGATTGCCGCTGCCCACAGGCCCGGAGTCACCAGCGCCACCGGCAGCCGCACCGGCAGCCACCACGGTAGCGCGCCCGATGGTGGCCGCACCCGGATGACCTGGCGGCCAGGTCTCCCGGCCGATGCAGCGATCATCACCAGCGTGGCCAGGCTGATCGCCGCGCAGGCCGACCAGCCGAGCAGCCTGCGGGCCGCGTCCGGCGGCGGATCCTGGGGTGGGGCTGGGCCAGGTTGGCCGGGTGCGGCCAGCGCGGATTGCGCGCCCGGCCCGGCTGGGCTCTGCCGGAGCGTGGCGGGCGATCGGAAGCTGCCGCTCCCGTCCGTGTCCATGCGAAATCTCTCCGTGCTCGCTCGGCAGGCAGGTCATTATCAGGCAGCGGCCGTCACTGCCGGCGCGGTCCAGACCGGGCAGCGCTGGCGTTGGCCAGACTCCTCGACGAGGATCTAGCGTGCCGAAGGCGGCCAACCGCCACGATAGGTAACGTCCGCGGCAGAGCGAGTTGCAAGTAGCACGCGTTCTCCTAAAGTTCTCGTTCCGGACCGCCAGCAGCCGCGTGCGGGCTGCCCGGCGAGCTGGCGGGCTTACCCAGGTCAGGAAGACGTCTCCGCCGGAATGAGGGTGTCCTGGAAGTGAGAGCGCGCGCACCTGGTAGTCGCTCACGCCGGGGCCGAGCGCGTCGACGGTGCCGGCGAAATCCTTTGCCGGGCACCACCGGGAAGCGGTGCTCCATCATGTTGGTGACGAGGACCAGGGCGTCACGGTGCCCGGTGTCGTGTACGGCGGGGAGCCACACTGGGAGCCACGGGGACCAACGACCTTCCAGTTCTCCGGATTCACGTGAACAGTGGGCAACAGCGCGGCCGAGGTCACGGACTGATCTGACCGGGTCCGGACGCCCACGCGGGTATCTACGGATCAGAAGGTCAGGGTTCGGGTTCCTCGCCAGGAGTGCCGGTTTTGCTGCTGGTCAAGCGGCGCCGCTCTGAAGAGATCATCTATGGTGTTTACGATGGGCCGTCCCGGAAGACGGCCAGAGTCGGTCATTGGGGGGATGGGATATGTGGGCGCAGCTCATCAAGATGCGGTTGAAGCCAGGCAAGGACATGACCGAGGTGGACGCGCAGCTGCGGGCCGCCGAGCAGCCCGGTTCGGGCCTTGTGCGGTCGATAGCGATGCGCGACCAGAAGGATCCTAGCCAGGCCTACTTCCTCGTCGTGTTCGAAAGCGAGGAGCAAGCCCGCGCGCGGGAGCAGGATCAGCGCCGCCAGGAAGGGCTGCAAGCCGCGAGGGCAACGATGGCGGAAATCTTCGAGGGTCCTCCGGAGTTCGTCGATCTGATCGTCGTGGAAGAGTGGGCGGGTTAGGCGAGCCCTGGGCGCGCGGGATTCTGCGGGCGGGACGAACGCGGACTGCGAAAAACCACCGCGGACCCAGCCACGTGGCTGAAGTCAGGGCTGCCAGGGCGCCCCGGCCATCTTGTCAACGAAATGTCGTGCCGACAAGAACTGATGTGGCGGGCAGACCACAGTGGCCTGTGGGTCTGGCGGAACGAGGGCGACAAGAGGACTATTAGTTGGCTGCTCCCGTTCTGAAAGGACTCTGCTATGCCCGACAGTGACACGCCCGTCCTGGACACCCTCATGGTGATGACCGCCGCATCGCTGGAGAGCTGTGACCTGCCTCCACGCGAGTTCATGATCGCCCGGATCGCCGCTCTGGTCGCGGTGGACGCGCCCGCTGCGTCCTATGCGCTCAACGTCGAAGCGGCGGCCGACTCCGACATCACCCTCGATGATGTCGAAGATATTCTCGTCGCGGTGGCACCCATCGTGGGCACGGCCCGCGTGGTCTCGGCAGCGGCGAACATCGCCGAGGGGCTGGGCTTCGTGGTCGCCATAGCCGAAGCTGAGCTTGAGGCCGAGCTGGAGGAAGAGGCCGACGACGACACCTAAGCCAGAGCCGCGCCCAGGTAGCGCGCGTCCGCGGAAGCTGCCAGCCCGGGTCAAGCGTGGTGGGTTGCCGTAACGGACAAGAGCAGGACAACGAGCAAAGCGACCCCGACGGTGCCGATGTAGCCGAGGATCAGCCCTGCGCGCGCCACGCCGTCGCCCTGCTCGCCGGTCGCACGGATCTGCCGTAGTGCCTTGTGACCCAGGATGATGGCAGCAATCCCGGCGGGGAGTCCGCAGAGAAGCTGGCCGATGCCGCACACGAGCGCGGCGATGGCCATGCCGTTGGTGTGCTCCTGGGCTAGCGCGCGCTGGCCCCCATACGGACTGGCGGCGGCCGGGTGCGGCTGCAAGCCGACGTCCTGGCGGGGCAGGTCCGCGGTGAGCCTGTCGAGATCGGCGTAGGTGACCGGGCCCGCCAGCGCGGTCGCCCGCTGGTCCCATTCCGCCTGGGTCAGACGGCCTTCGGCGAAGGCGTCATTGAGGATGGCTTGCACTCGCGAGCGGTCGCCGTCCGATGCTCGCACGGTTCCGACGTAGCCACCGGCTGCCATCCTCGCGTCCTCCGCCCCAGCAAGCTGAAATCCGGGCTCACGATTCTGAGCCCGGATTTCAGTGTAGGTCGGCCGTCCGGCCGGGCCTAACGAACCCAACGCCAAGACCATCGAGGGCAATCAGGTCCCGGACCGGATGGCCGCCAGCAGGCTGGCGGCTCAGTCCCGGACGGCGCGGACCAGGGTGTCCACCGCTTCGCGGCCGCCACTGCCGGAGACGGGGCGGCGGACCCGCTCAGCGCGCAGCACGGTGAGCCCGCTGAGGGAGCGCGTGATCGACTCGGGCGTGTACAGGACCGCCGGATCCGGCGGCCCGCCGACGCCCTCAGTCAGGTTGGTCACGTCGTGACCCACGACCAGCAGCACGCCTCCGGGCGCCAGCGCCGTCACGGCCGCGCGCAGCACGCCGTCCAGCTCGGCCGCGCGAAGCTGCAGGTAGGCGACGAGCACCAGCTGGAAAGAACCCGGCTCGGGCTGATAGTGGCGAAGGTCAGCCCGCACCCAGTCGACGGCAACGCCCCGCGCGCCGGCCAGGCGCCGTCCCTTGTCCAGGCCGACCGCGGAGAAATCTACCGCCGTCACCTGCCAGCCGCGGGCGGCCAGCCACACCGCGTTGCGTCCCTCGCCGGCACCGGCGTCCAGTGCCCGTCCCGGCGGCAGGTCCCGTAGCTCGTCGACGACGAACCGGTTCGGCTCGGCCGTCCACACCAGCTCGGCTCCTCCGTAACGGCGATCCCATTCCTGGCTTTCCACCCTGACCACCCCTGCCGATCATTCTGCAAGACAGCCGATCGTTCTCGCACGACAGCCCGCGTCCATGCACCAAGTGGCTGCCCCGGCCGGCCTCGCCAGCGGCCCGGCCGATCGCCAAGAGGCCGGGCTTGTTCAATGCTGCTTAATGTCGGGTAGTGCCGCACTGGGTTAAACAGTGACGTCTTGGCTCATAACCCAGAGGTCGCGGGGCACCGGCACGGCCGCTGCAAGGTGCTGTTCGGGCCTAACCACCCGTTCTGGCCGGCCACCGACTGCCTGGCGGGCCGCGAAACCCTCGGCCTGGACGGTAGCGGGAGAATGGCTGTCATGGCCCAGCCAAGGACGGCCGTCAGGCTCGCTGAACTCGTCGCCGCCCTGTCACTTGGCATTGACCTGGGTTTCGGCCAGCCGATGGAGCATGTCCTGCGTCAGTGCCTGATCGCGATGCGCCTAGCAGGGCGGATGGGTCTGGACGACGACGACCGGTCCGCTGTCTATTACACGGCGCTGCTGGTCAACGTCGGTTGCCATTCCGATGCGCACGAGCAGGCGAAGTGGTTCGGCGACGACATCGAGCTGAAGTCGCACAAGTACGACTATGACCAGAAGAGCCTGGTGGCCGTGGCAGCTTCAATCCGGCGCCTCGGCCGGGGTCATCCGCCGATGCACAGGTTCCGGATCGGGCTGGAGTTCGCGCTGTCAGGATTCCGTGATCTCGATGGGATGATCGCGCAGCATGCGGACATAGCGTGCTCGCTCGCGGCTGAGCTCGGCCTGCCGGATGAGGTTCAGAACGCGATCGGAGCTTCGTATGAGCGCTGGGATGGCCGCGGCTGGCCTGGCGAGCTGAGCGGCGACTCGGTACCGCTGGCGTCGCGGCTTGCGCAGCTGGCCGAGTACATGGAGGTGGCGCATCGCGTCGGGGGGGAGGACGCCGCGGTGGCGATGGCCCGCAAGCGCCGCGGGACGCAGTTCGACCCCGATCTCGCGGAGCTGATCTGCACCGACACGGGCGGGATCCTTGGCGGCCTCGGCACTGCCCGGACGTGGGAGGCGGTGATCGGCGCTGAGCCCGCGCTGAGCATGACATTGTCTGGCGAGCAACTCGATGCGGCGCTGCTCGGAGTCGCGAACTTCGTGGACCTGAAGTCGCCGTTCATGCTCGGCCACGCGAGCGCGGTTGCCAAGCTCGCCAGCATTGCCGGCGCCACGCTCGGCCTAGACGACGGCGAGGTAGAACTGCTGCGCCGGGCCGCGCTGGTCAGCGGGCTGGGCAGGCTGGGTATCTCGAACTCAATCTGGGATAAGCCCGGCCCGCTCGGCGCCGGCGAGCGGGAACGGGTGCGCATGCAGCCGTACCTGACCGAGCGGATGCTGCAGCAGTGCGGCTGGCTAGCACCACTCGGCTCGGCCGCGGTGCAACTGCGCGAGCGGCTAGATGGCTCGGGATATCCGCGCGGCCTCGCCGGGAACTCCATCTCGGTACCCGGCCGTATCCTCGGCGCCGCTGACGTATACCAGGCCATGCGCGAGCCCCGGCCGTACCGCAGCGCGCTGTCCGGGGATGATGCTGCCGCCGAGCTCCGCGCCGAGGCCACGGCAGGCCGGCTAGCCGGTGACGTGGTTGAGGCGGTGCTCTCGGCCGCAGGTCACCCGACTTTGCGTCGGCAAGATCGTCCAGCCGGTCTCACCGACCGCGAGATCGACGTCTTGCGCCTGGTCGCGCGGGGCCTGTCCGGCAGGCAGATCGCTGACCGCCTGGCCATCTCACCGAAGACGGCCCGCAATCACATCGAGCACATCTACGCCAAGATCGGCGCGTCCAGCAGGGCTACGGCGAGCCTGTTCGCAATGCGCCACGGCCTGCTGCCCGACTTCGACTAACTGGTCGCCGAAGATGGGGCAACTGCCTCATGCGCTAGGCACCGGCCCGCAGCTACCGTCGCCGTACAAGCTGGCAACGGCAACTAACAAGGAGCACACCATGCCTGCGTTCTCGAAGGACACCGCACCGAACGTTCAGGATGTCGGCCCTGCGGTCGACCACGGCGGAGAACTCGAAGGCTACACGGCCGACTTCGTCACGATCCGGCAGGCGCATTCGCTGGCGGCCCTGCTCAAGGGACTTCCCGGCGACAGCTGCCAGTGCCCGCACTGGGGCTACCTGCTCGCCGGCCGGATCACGGTCAGCTACGCCGATCGCGAGGAGACCTACCAGGCGGGAGATGCCTTCTACATGCCGCCAGGTCACGTGCCTGCCGCCGAAACCGGCACGGAGTTCCTCCAGTTCAGTCCCACCGACCAGCTGGCCGAGACGCTTGCTGCGATGAAGGCCAACGCCGCGGCCATGCACGCCAGCTAGTAGCCAGCTGACCCAGGCCACCTGGCGAGGTTCACGTCCACGGGAGTGGCAGCTTCCTCAATATCCGGGTCAAAGACATCCAGGCCGTGTCCGCCGAATGGAGCGCCCGGGGTGCCCAGTTCCTGACGCCGCCGAAACAGCACCTGGCCGCGAGCCTGGTCGCCGAGCCCGAGGTGCTGTTCCTGGACGAGCCGACTACCGGGCTTGACCCGCGCAGCCGGATGGTGACCTGGGACATCGTCCGCGGGCTCGCGGCCGGCGGCACCACGGTGCTGCTGACCACCCAGCACCTGGACGAGGCCGATCAGCTCGCCGACCGGATCGCCGTGGTGGATCACGGCCGGGTGATCGCTGACGGCACCGCTTCCCAGCTCAAAGCCAAGATCGGCGGCGAGCGCGTGCGGCTGACCGTCGCGCTTGAGTCCGACCTCGAGGCGGCCCGCGCGGCCCTGGCCCGGCACGCGGATGCGCCAGTGCAGGCCGATCGGGGCGCGCGCACCGCCGCGGCGCCGATCGCGACGGCAGCCCGGCGCCTGCCTGAGATCGTCAGGGACCTTGACGCCGCCGGGGTGCTGCTGGACGACCTGGCCATCCGGCATCCGTCGCTGGATGACGTGTTCCTGACCCTTACCGGCCATGCGGCCGACAACGCCGCCACCACGGCAGAAAGCGAGGAGTGATGACTACCGCGACCATCGCGGCACGCCCGGCCGTCGGCCAGCCGGGGAGCCGCGTCATCTGGGCGATCAAGGACACCCGGGTGCTGGCCCGCCGCAGCGTGGCCCGGATCGCCCGCGAGCCCGAGCAGCTCAGCGATGTCACGATCCAGCCGGTGATCTTCTTGCTGCTCTTTGCCTACGTCTTCGGGTCAGCGATCCACCTGCCTGGCGGCGGGGGCTACCACCATTACCTGGTGAGCGGCATGTTCGGGATGGCCATGGCGGGCAGTGCGCCGGGCACGGCGGTGGGCCTCACCACCGACATGTCGACCGGGCTGATCGACCGGTTCCGGTCGCTGCCGATCGCCCGCTCGGCGGTCCTCGCCGGGCGGACCCTGGCGGACCTCATCACCCAGGTGCTCGGCATCGTGGTGCTGACCGCCACCGGGCTGGCCATCGGCTGGCGGGCCCAGAACGGCATGGCGGACGCGCTGGCCGCCATCGGCCCGTCCCTGCTCTTTGCCTATGCGATGACCTGGGCCGGGGCCTGCGCCGGGATGCTTCTGCGCAGTCCCGAGGCGGCTCAGGCCATGGGCTTCATCATCTTCCTACCGCTGAGTTTCGTCTCCAATGCCTTCGTGCCCACCCAGGGCATGCCCGGGTGGCTGCAGCCGGTGGCCAACTGGAACCCGATGAGCGCGATCGCAACCTCCTGCCGCGCGCTGTTCGGCGGCCCCAACCCGGGCGCCGCAGTACAGGCCTGGCCTATGCAGCATCCCGAGCTGGCCGTGCTGGTGTGGTCGGCGGGCTTGATCGCGATATTCGCACCCATCGCCGTGCGACTGTACCGGCGTAAGGTGCTGCGCTGAGGCATGGCGGCGGGCTGCGGTTGCTGCACGTCCATGTCATCGATGCTGTCCGCCCCGGCAGCCATCCGCGCGACCAGGCAGCCGACCTTCAGGACTGCGCCCACCCGCACGGGCCGCTAACGCTGACATGCTCGCGCACCGGGGCCGCCAGGCCAGCGACCCGTGCGCTCAGGGTGGCTCGCCTACTCCGGAGTAGCTGCGGCGCGCCTCGCAGCGGCTACCTCCGTACGCTTCGACACACCGAGCTTGGCCAGTACCGATGAGACGTGGTGGTCGACTGTCCTTGGTGAGATCACCAGCTTGATGGCAATGCTGGCGTTGGTGCGCCCCTCGCAGAGCAATTCGAGCACTTCCTGCTCTCGCTGGGTCAGGCCGAGTTGATTCTCGCGTGTCGCGGCTCGCTGCCCCGCCGGAACGGATCGAATGCCAAGCGACCGCATCTTCTGGCGAATGATCCGCGCCGTCGCGACGGCCCCGAGTGCATTGCAGGTGTCGAGCGCTCGTCGCAGCGCTAGCTCGTCAGGCGCATCGAGGAGCGCGAGCGCCGCGTCGTAGGGGCAGCCCAGCGCATCGAACAGTTCAGCTGCTCCGCGATGGTTCCCGGTGAGCTGCAGCCGGTAGGGCTCGGCCAGTTCGCGCTGATTCGTCCGGGGCGATCCGGTGCGTAGCAGCCACAGCGCGATCTCGCCGTTGAGCCAGGGATCGGTAAGGTTAGCGCACGCGTCGTCCGCGAGCTCGGCTTCCTGTCGCGCCCCGGTCAGGTCGCTCTCGAGCCAGCGGGCCTCGGCCCGGGCCAATCGGACGGCTGCGATGTACATCTGCCCGGTCGATCCGTCCGCGGCGGTCATCGCGGCATCCAGGTGTGGCCACACATCCCCCTTGTCGCGGCGCGCCGTGACGATGGCCAGGCTGGTCATCGGGATCATGCGATTCACGGGCGAGGCGACGGAGGCAATGACCGCCTCGGCGATTCTCACCGACTCGTCCCAGCGCCCGAGCCGCTCCAGGGTCGACGTCCGCACGCCGCGCAAGCAGGTGTAGTACGTGCCGAGATCGTGGTCTTCGCAATACGCGACGCCGTCGTGGAAGTACGGGTCGGCCTTGGCATAGTCGCGGTTGGCGCAATGCAGCTCGTGCAGGTTCGTGTACGCGAAGCCGGCTTCGTACTCGATTCCGTTCTCGAGGGCGATCGACAGCGCGCGGCGCAGCACGGGCTCCCAGTCGTCACCCGCGAACCACAGGGCCTGCGCCTCCGTCGTCGCGGCCCGGCTCTGCACCGCAGGCACGCCGAATCTGACCGCGAGTTCCTGGGCGCGCTGGGCGAGCGGGACGACGATGTCCAGACGCCCGGGGGCAAGCTGATGCGCGGCGAGGCTGCCGTATGCCGCCGCGAGTTCCGCAGTGGGGCCGAGCGGTTCCAGGATGGCAACGGCGGCCTCGACTGCGGCGAGGATCTCGTCGCCGCGGCACAGCCGCCACAAGGCGGCGGACATTTGCCGGAGCGTGTCGCCTTCGCGGAGGCGGTCTCCAGCCGCCTGCCAGTTCTCCAGCGCTCGCATGTAGGCGGTCTCGGCATCGGGCCAGCGATCGATCATCGACAGCTCCGTCGCGAGGTCCATCCAGCGGGCTGCGACGCTGGCCGGCGCCTCATCGCCCGCGAAACGCAGCGCGCGTTCGAACTGCCCGGCAGCCTCGCGATGGGATGCCAAGCGTGCGAGCGCGACGACCCGCCGAAGCGGCATGCTCCAAGGCAGCCGGGCCGTCGCCGGCCTCTTCGGCGTGAAAGGCCAGCCGAGCATCATCGTTACAGCCGAGAATGCGTAGTCCCCGCAGTATCCGAGCATGGAATTCGGAACGTTGGGCCGACAAGACCGCCTGCTCGATCGCCTGACGCGCGATCTCGTGCCGGAAACGCAGAACCGGATGGTCGACCACCAGTCCAGACGAGATGACCTCGGCCAGCGCGGGCCCGGCGACGACGTGGCGTAGCAGCCGCTCGTCGACGGTGCCGCCGATAAGGGCTGCGGCTTCGAGGGTCTCCCGTGCTTTCGGTCCGAGGCGCGCGGCGCGCGCCAGAACCACATCACGGGCCGAGCCCGGTACCTCGCCTGGGCCCGCTTCCAGCACCTCGTGGACGTAGAACGGGTTGCCGCCGGTGACCCTGTACAACTCCGCTGGGTCGACCCCGCGGCCGGCTGAGAGCATCCGCACGGCCTGGGCACTAAGGGGAGCGAGCGGGAGGCGCCTCGCGCAGCGCTGGACGGCCAGATGGCCGAGAGCAATACGCAGCGGCTGGGTGTCGGCCAGCTCGTCGCTGCGGTAGCTCACGATCAACAGCACTGCGATCTCCCGGATCCGTCGCGCGAGAAAGCCCAGCAGATCGAGGGTGGCCTCATCGGCCCAATGCACGTCCTCGATGACGACGACCGGCAGCGGTCCCGGCTCGCACAGCTCGGTCAAGAGCGCGTCGAAGAGTTCCTCCCGGGACGCGTCTGCCCGGCACAGCGACTGCAGGCGGCCGTGTACCTGCTGCGCAATGTCGAAGAGCGGACCGAGCGGCCGGGGCGTGAACATGCCGTCGCAGGCGCCCGACAGCAGGCGTGAGTCGGGCAAGTCGCGCGTGAACTGCTCCAGCAGGGTCGACTTGCCCACACCCGCCTCGCCTTCGAGCAGGACGAGCCGGCCTTCACCGCTACGCGCCTGTGCCGCAAACTCGGCCAGGGCATCCAGCGCCGTCTTCCGCTCGAGCAGTGTCACCCGGCCGGCGCGCTGTTGCGATGCGTGGGACTTGACCAGCGAGAGCGTGATGTCGGGCATTTGACCTCCTCGGTCCCTGCGGCTCCGACGTTACGATTGGCTCACCTCGGACTCCATAGGGAGTACCCGCCTATATTTCTGGTGAGCTGCGATTTTTCTGGTGCGTTGCGGTCGCCGGCGAGACCGGGCCTGGGACGAGGCCACTAGGCACGTGCGTTTCACCAAGGACGGCGGGGGCGGTCATCCTTACCGCACCTTCCCGCCGTTCCCCCGCTCTCAGCGAGACGCTGCGAGACCGCTCGGGCCGGCGATGCTCCGGGCTGCCGTTGTTAGTACGATCACGCTGAGGAGGCTTGGGTTATGACCACCGCGATCATCGGCACTGGAGGGATCGGATCGGTCATCGCCCGCGAGCTCGCCTCAGGCGGCGAGAGCCTGCGGCTGTCGAGCGCCGACAGTGAATCGGCACGAACGCTGGCTGCAGGGATCGGTCGCGCTGCGGTCGCCGCCGTCGACAACCGCGACGCGTCGCAGGGCGCCGATGCCGTCGTCCTCGCGCTGCGGTTTACCGCGCTGAAGGGTGTCATAGACGAGATCGCCGACGCGCTGACCGGCAAGGTCGTGGTCATTCCGAGCAACCCGCTCGGCACCGACGCACATGGCAACGTCTCACGTCTCCTGCCGGAAGGGCAATCCTCAGGCGAGGTCGTAGCCGGGTGGTTGCCGGCGGGAGCGCGCTTGGCCATGGCGTTTGGAACCCTGTCGGCCGATCTCTTTGAGTCGTCCAGCAACCGGTCACCGGAGCCGGCGGTGCTCTTCTACGCGACCGACGACGAGGTTGCTGGCGAGGAAGTCGAGCGGCTCATCCGAACGGCCGGCTTCGAGCCGGTGAAGGTCGGCGGGGTCGAACAGTCGGGTCGGCTCGAGGTGGGCGGCGACTTTCACGATCTCGTAGTCGGCCCCGCAGCGGCGCGGTCTTTGACCGGCGGGGCCTGATCGCTTCGCCGCCCTGGCCGGGGCACCTCTTCGGCCAGGAGTGACAACGACCACGCCGGCACCGACGCCCAAGCGAACTGCCGCAACCGGCCGCGCACGCTGCTGCCCAGGGGGGCGATTTGGCAGCGGACCGGTAGAGCGCGCTGCCCGGGAGAGCTCTGCGGCGCCGCCAGGCGGGCGGGCAACTAGCTCAGGCATGGCGCTAATCCTCTCCAGCCCGCGTTCGCGTGCGAGCTCAGCGGCCGTCTTCTACCAGCGTGGCGGCCCCGCGCTCGACCGTGATGGCGCCGCGCTTGGCTGGATGACAGGGTGGCCGGGCCTAGCCTTTGGGTGGAAGGCCGACATGACACCGAGCCCCCGAGCGTCAGGAAAGGAAGCCCGAGAATGCCCGCGAAGAACGCCAAGACCGAGTCCGGCGGCTTCAGTGCCGATGAGCGTGCCGCGATGAAGGAGCGCGCCGCCGAGTTGCGCGCCGAGGGCAAGCAGGGCGCCAAGCAGGCCGACGGCCTGCAGGCGGTCCTCGACAGCATCGCGAAGATGGCACCGGAGGACCGTGCGCTAGCCGAGCGCGTGCATGTGACGGTGAGCGCGGCCGCCCCGGAGTTGTCGCCGAAGACCTGGTACGGGATGCCCGCTTACGCGAACGCGGACGGCAAGGTCGTCGTCTTCTTCCAGAACGCGGGCAAGTTCAGCTACCGCTACTCGACCCTGGGGTTCCAGGACGCGGCGAACCTCGACGACGGCGATGTGTGGCCGGTGTCGTACGCGCTCAATAAGTGGAGCCCCGTGGTGGAGAAGAAGGTCGCCGAGCTGGTGACGGCCGCGATCTCCGGACCGGTACCGCAACCGCAGCGGGATACGCGGCTTGGAGGCGCGTAGGTCCGGCACCACCCTGCCCTTGCGGTTTAGCCTGCGTATCTGGTTAGGCGGACGGGGAGGCCGTCTTTGGGCAGGGGAACGAGCTCGCCGCTGGTCAGCGGGTGATCGGCCGATTGTAGCTCCCATGTGTAATCGTGGAGCAGGAGCGTGGCGTAGACCTGCATCATGAGCTCGGCCAGCTTCTGGCCGGCGCATCGATGACCGTCCCAGGGGCCGCCGCCGTGCGGGATGAACCTGTTGGGCTGCTTGTCCTCGGCGCGCTCGGGGGAAAAACGATCAGGGTCGAATGTCTGCGGCCCGGGGAACGTCGCTGGGTCGTGCATCGTCTCGCGGAGGCAGGCGATGGCTTTGGTCCCGGCCGGCAGCCGATACCCGCTGAGCTCGCAATCCTGGGTGACTCGCGCGAAAAACGTCGCCGGCACCAGCTTGCAGTAGCGGCGGACTTCTTTGCCGACCTGCGTGAGGTAGGTGAGCCTGCTGAGCGTCTGCAGGTCGAGCGGTCCCGATGGCGTGACGGCTTGTACCTCCTGGCGGGCGCGTTCCCGGACGTCGGGGTGCTCTGCCAGGGCGATGCCCATGTTCACCAGCGCTCCGGTGATCACGGCGAACGCACCGAAAAACAGGTGCAGGGTCTCGATCTCGAGTTCTGTTTCCCCCATCGTCTCGCCGGCTGGCGCGCGCGCCGCGCGTAGCCTGCCCAAGACGGTGTTGGCGTCCGCGCTGCCGGGCGTCCGGGCGATCCGCTGGTGGAGGTAGACGCGTAGCTCGTCGCGCCCGCTGAGCGCTCGCCGGTACCTGGTGAACGGCAGCTTGACCGGGAGCGCCAGGAACCCCGCGCTCATTCGCGCGAAGGCGTTAAACGCGGCGCGGTCGCTGGAGTCAGTGCTGGCGCCGGCGAACAGCGTAGCTGCGGCGTCAAAACACATCGCCTGAAGCTCGGGCACCCACAGCAACGACGCCGTTTGCTCCCAGCTTGCGAGGTAGCGGGCGGTGATCCGCTCGAGGAAGGGCACATATCCGGCGAGCGCCTCCGGCGTGAACGCCTGAAGGAGGAGCTGGCGCCGGACGGTGTGGGCGGGTGACTGGTCGAGAAACGCAATCGCCTGCTGGCCCACTGGGTGCGGGTGTGTGATCGCCGCGCGGCTGCCTGTTCCCGGGCTACCCGGGCCTAAGGCGGGCCTAAGGCGGGCCTAAGGCTCGTGCTGGGAGGGAATTTAAGGCATCCGCCCGATTCGGCGCCCGGGGCCTTACGGCGACGCTTGAGATACGACCGCAGAGGCGGTCGGTGAGAAGAGAGGAGCATGGCGATGACCGCGATTGTGCGGATCGTGCGGCGGGTGGCCAGCGTGGTGGACGAGATGAACTACGCGCAGCGCAGGACGATGGAGCTGTTCCTGGGTCTCGACGAAAACCGACGGCGTTAGCAAGGGGCAGCCGTCACGCGTCGGCGGCAAGGTCCTTGTGGTCTTCCCGGAGTTGCCGCTTGAGGATCTTGCCGCTGGGGTTTTTTGGCACGGCGTCGGCGATGACAACGCGCTTGGGCGTCTTGTACCCCGCCAGCAGCCCGCGCGTGTGCCTGATCACCGCTTCTTCCGTGAGCGAGGCACCCGGCTTGGGGACGGCCACGGCGACAACCGCCTCCACCCACCGCGGGTGGGCAACACCGAACACGGCAACTTCGGCCACTTCGTCCATCTGATAGATGGTCTCCTCGACCTCGCGGCTGGCCACGTTCTCCCCGCCGGTCTTGATCATGTCCTTCTTGCGGTCGACCACGGTCAGGTAGCCGTCCTCGCTCATGACGCCCAGGTCGCCGGAGTGGAACCACCCGTTGCGGAAGCCTGCCGCGGTCATCGCCTCATCCTTGTAGTAGCCGAGCATCGCGTGCGGGCTGCGGTGGACGATCTCGCCGACTCTGCCCGGCGGCAGCATCACGTCGTTGTCGTCCACCAGTCTGGTCTCCACATTGAGCGCCGGCCGGCCAGCTCGCCGGCCCGGCTGACCTGCTCGCCCGGCCCGAGGATCGTGGCGAGCGGGGCCATCTCCGTCTGGCCGTAGAAGTTCCACAGGCGGATACCGGGAAGCCGGTCCTGCAGCTCACGCAGAACCTCGACCGGCATCGCCGAGGCGCCGTAGTAGCCCTTGCGCAACGAGCTGAGGTCAGTCTGGCCGAACTGAGGGGACCGCAGGAGAGCGATCCATATCGTCGGCGGGCAGAACAGCTTCGTCGCGCGCTGCGATTCGATCGTCTTCAGGATCGCGGACGGGTCGGGCGCCGGCAGCACGATACTCGTGGCACCGAGGTATATGTCGGGCCCGAGGAAGCAGTCCAGCTGCGCGCAGTGGTACAGCGGCATGGCGTGCACCTCGACGTCATCGCCGTCCATGCCGCCGTCGATGATGCAGGAGACGTACTGCCACATCAGCGAGCGGCTCGATAGCATCGCGCCCTTGGGCCGGGACTCCGTGCCGGAGGTATACATCAGCCGCAGCAGATCGTCGTCGGCGACATCGACCTCCGGCGGCGTGCCCGCACGGTCGATCCATTGCTGAACGTCGGCCCACCCGGCGGGCACGTCACCCCCGCACAGCCGGATCACCGCGCGCGCCGAGATGTCGAGCCCGGCCGCCGCGATCGCCTTGTCGGCAGTGGCGGCCAGGCCATCCTCGGCCACGAACGCTGCCGCTTCACTGTGGCTGAGGATGTAGGCGATCTCCCCTGGGCCGAGCATAAAATTAACCGGTACCAAGATCACGCCGAGCCGGGCAGTGGCGAACGACAGGACGGCGAACTGCCAGCAATTGTGGGACAGCAGCGCGAGCCGGTCGCCCTTCTTCAGTCCCTCGGCGGCCAGGGCAGCTGCCGTCCGCGACGCCGCCGCCTCCAGCTCCGCGAACGTCAGCCGGGTAGCGCCAGAGACAACTGCGAGCTTGCCCGGGACGCGGGACGCGGTGCGATGCAGCATGTCGCTGATGCCCTGCCGCCGAGCCAGCCCGGGCAAGACGCCGGCGATGCGCTCAGGCACGATGCCTCACCTCCTGGCAGTTCTTAAGGCAACGGTGCATACCCCTCCAGCACCACGACAGAGGCGAAAGTCACCACACGCCGCCGGCCTGGCGGCTGAACTGGTGGGCGGGACCGCTTGATGTGGTCAAGGATTGGGTCATGACCGATCTGCGCGCGTTGCTCGCCCGAACCGCAGGCCATGTGGCGGCCTACCGCGAGGCCGCCTTGGAGGCCGCAGTGTTCCCGGAGGTTGACCTGGACGCGGTGCGGGTGGCGATCGGGGGCCGGCTTCCTGATGGCCCCACCCCTGCGGGCGAGGTCGTCGACCAGCTCGTCGCCGCGGTAGAGCCGGCGATGGTCGCGACGACCGGTCCTCGCTATTTCGGCTTTGTCATCGGGGGCGCTCTGGACGCCGCGACCGCAGCCGACGTGCTCACCGTGGGCTGGGATCAGCCTGCGTACAACCACCTGTCGTCGCCGGCGTCCGCCCTCGTCGAGGAGGTCGCCGGCGCCTGGCTGGTTGAGCTTCTCGGTCTCCCCAGTGACGTGTCGTTCGGGTTCGTGACCGGCGCCCAGGGGGCCAACACGGTGTGCCTGGCGGCGGCACGCCACAAGGTGCTCGCGGAGGTCGGATGGGACGTGGAGCGCGACGGGCTTGCCGGAGGCCCAGCTGTCAAAGTTGTGGCTAGCGAGGAGCGCCATGCGACGATCGACCGCTCTTTGCGGCTGCTCGGTCTCGGCGCCGGCGCGCTTCAGCTCGTGCCCGCGGACGGGAATGGCGCCATCGATGTGGCCGCGCTCGGGAACGTGCTGGCGAGCAAGCCTGTCGGCCCGACGATCGTGTGCTTGCAGTCGGGCAATGTCAACACGGGGGCATGTGATGACCTCGCGGGGGCGGTGGCGGTGGCGCACGAGCACGGTGCCTGGGCGCACGTCGACGGGGCGTTCGGCCTGTGGGCGGCGGCGAGCCCGGCGACGCGGCAGTTGGTGGCCGGCGTTGAGACCGCCGACTCGTGGGGCACTGACGGTCACAAGTGGCTCAACGTGCCTTATGACTCGGGCTACGCGTTCTGCGCTCACCGGGACGCCCATGCGGCGGCGATGGCCTACAGGGCGGCATATCTCGTCGGCACCACCCCGGCCGCCGTGCGCCCGCCCGGCGACTACGTGCTCGAGTCGTCCCGTCGGGCGCGGGGGTTCGCGACGTGGGCGGCGCTGCGTGAACTGGGGCGCAGCGGCGTTGCCGAGCTCGTCGAGCGCTGCTGTGCCTTGGCCCGGCGCTTCGCTGCCCAGCTGGCCGCCGTCGACGGCATCTCGGTCGTCAACGACGTCGTCTTGAACCAGGTGCTGGTGCGATTCGGCGACGACGATGCCACGACGGAGCGGGTCATCGAGGCTGTGCAGCGCTCGGGCCAGTGCTGGATGGGCTCGACGACCTGGCATGGCCAGCGGCTTATGCGGATCTCGGTGTCGAGCTGGCGTACCACCGAGGCTGACGTCGACCGGTCGGTACGCGCGATCGTCGCCGCAGCGGGCCCCTGATCCACGCTCGGGCGGCTCGCTCGCGTGCTCCGGGGCCAGGCCCGCACCTTCTCCCGCATGAAGCTCGGCGATCGGTCCGGTCTAGCATCGGGGCTACGATCACACCCATCCGTGGGCGACGGAGGTCGAGATGGCTGAGTCACAGGCCGCGGGTCCGGCAGATTTCGCCGAGCGTATGGTGCGCATGCTGAATGACTCCGCGCTGGCGCTGATGGTCAGTATCGGCCACCGCACTGGGCTGTTCGACGTCATGGCCGCGATGCCCACGGCGACGAGCGCCGAGATCGCATCTGGCGCGGCGCTCGACGAGCGGTATGTCCGGGAATGGCTGGCGGCGATGACCACCGGGAGAATCGTCGATCATGATGGCGCGGCGGGATCTTTTTCGCTGCCCGCCGATCATGCCGCCTGGCTCACCCGGGCTGCCGGCCTGGACAATCTTGCGGTACAGGCGCAGTACATGGGGCTGCTGGCGCTGGTAGAAGATCAGATCGTGGATTGCTTCCGCCATGGCGGCGGAGTTGCGTACTCGGCATTCCCGAGGTTCCAGGCTCTCATGGCTGAAGATAGCGGCGCCGTTCACGATGCAACCCTGATCGGCAAGGCGTTGCCGCTCCTGCCCGGGCTGGTGGACAGGCTCGGGGAAGGCATCGACGTCGCGGACGTCGGATGCGGTTCCGGCCATGCCGTTAACTTGATGGCCGAGGCGTTCCCCCGTTCGCGATTCGCCGGCTTCGACTTTTCCGACACCGGGATCGCCGCGGCCATGGCGGAGGCCGGTGGCAAAGACCTCACGAATGTGCGATTCGAGAAACGCGATGCCGCCCGTCTCGGCGAGATCGCCCGGTTCGACCTCATCACTACCTTCGACGCGGTGCACGACCAGGCTCGGCCGGACCTGGTGCTCGCCGGGATCGCCCGGGCACTGCGCCCCGGCGGTGTCTATCTCTGCGTCGACATCTCCGCCTCCAGCAAGCTCTCGGAGAACTTGGACCACCCGCTCGGGCCATTTCTCTACACCATCTCATGCATGCACTGCATGACCGTCTCCCTCGCCGAAGACGGAATGGGCCTCGGCACAATGTGGGGAGAGCAAACGGCACGGAAGATGCTCAGCGACGCTGGCTTCACCTCCATCGAGGCCGTGCACGTCGACGGCGACATCGTCAATACGTACCTTATTGCCACCAGGACCTGACCAGCTATCGTCGCGCCACCCCGTCCGCACCGGACACTGACGGCCATGCCACCGCGTAGGGGCCCCCGCCACTCACCTGGCTACGCTCCGTCAGCGGCAGGTCTGGATGTTCACGGCTGGGTGTCGTCGGATCGCCGCCCGTCCAGCCACGCATCCTCTCGGGCGTAGTGGAAGAAGGACTGGAAATCCGGGTCGGCCGATGCCGGCAGCACCCCGGTGGGGTCGCCCGACCGCGCGGCCTTGACGAGCCAGTCGACCTCTGCCATGACCGTTTCCGCATAGCTACCTACCGGGACGAATCCGAGCCGCTCCGCCGCGGAAGTGTCGAGGACGAAGGGCGGCAGCGTGTTCCATGGGTGATCGCCGAGATCCCCGGGTGCGGTTGCGTCGAGAAGAACCTCGTTCCAGGTGTGCGCCAGGTGCGTAGCGATGAGCCTGGAGATCGTGAGGCCGTCCGGCGCATCGGGGTCAGCACTGTTGAGGATGCGAGTCGCCGGCCGCGCCGCGCAGAACTCAACAAGCGCGGCCAAGTTGACCGCAGCGGTCGGGTGGTTGATTCCATGGCCGCCACGCGAGAGCAGCAGGTGCCGCCGGCCGTCGAGCACGCGCTTGACGAACACCCACTCGCGCGGCCGCCTGCCCCCAATGCCGTGTATGAGCGAGGGCCGCAGGACACTGACTGCCATCCCAGAGTCGAGGAGGACGTGTTCCGCAGCTACCTTGTTGGCCCCGTATCCCTCTCGCGAGTTGTGGTCGATGTCTGATGGCGTCATGGTCGGCTGCTCCTCGGTCACCGGGGCAGCGAACGCGGGTGGCTCAGCAGAGTTGGAGTGGCGCCCGTGATCGTCAACATAAACAGCCTTGCTGGAAATGAACACCAGGGATCCGATGCTTTGTCGCAACGAGAGAAGCATCCGGACGTGTTCTGCGGTGAATCCCACGCAGTCGACCACGACATCAGCGCCCTCGTGAAGCAGTTGACGGAGGTCCTCGGCGGCGTAGCGGTCGGACTGGATGAACCGAACGCCCGCATCCCGCAGATCCTGCCGAAAGCGGGTCTCTCGTCCGCCCGCTCGAAGTGACGTCCCAACCAGCGGAGACCAGCTTGAGCGCAGCGGCGCTGCCCACTTGCCCGTTTCCGCCCAGCACGATTGCTCTCGGCACCCCGGCAGCGTAGGCCATGGTCAGAGGCGGCCGCTCACGGCCAGCGGCTGCGCACCGTGAATTACGGCAGGAGAGTACGGGCCAATACGCCTAAGCGCCTCCCCCGCTGTTGCCCGATGCACGCGGCAGGGTCACACTCCTGTGTATCGGCTCTGAAGCGGCTGATGTGAAGGGATGGCGCACATGGCGGGGACTGAGGCGCGGGAGGAGGTCCGCGCTGCGCTTGGTGAGATGCTCGATGCGCTGAACGCGGGCGACGGAGGGAGGCTTCGCTCCATGTTGTCGGATCGTCCTGAGGCTATCCACATCGGGACGGACGCCGGTGAGTGGTGGACGAGCAAGGAGATCGTCGATGCCGTCGCCGCGGCCGGCGGCGACGACGTCCAGGTGGTGGCCGACGACATCGACGTCCACGTCCTGGGCGATGTCGCATGGGCTGATGGCCGCGGGCGCTTCACGAATCCGGGTGGCGGCGAGCGGCCGGTACGGATGACCGGCGTCCTCGTCCGCGAGGATGGCCGCTGGAGGGTCGTTCAGTCGCATGCCTCCATCGGCGTGCCGAACGCGGATATCTTCGGCTAGGACCGGGTCGCTGGTTCCCCGATCCGGGCCTCGCTGTCGTCACGGGGACCGTTGCGGCGCTGACATGGCGGGATCCGCCGATGGCACGGCGGTCCGAGCGCTGCCCCGGCGGTCCGAGATGGTGAAGTAGATCACCGAGATCGCGATGAGGCCCGCCCCGATGCCGGCCGCGCGGGTCAGGTTTTCGCCGAGGAAGATCACTGCGCTCAGCAGGCCGAAGACCGGTATCAGATTGAGAAGGACCGCGGCCCATCCGGCGTCCACCATGGAGATTGTCCTGTTGTACAGGAGGAAGCTCAGGGCGAAGCCGCCCACGCCGACGGCCGTCGCGGCCAGCCAGTACTGAGGCTTCGCCGCGAGCTGCTGGTGCTCAGGGTGGGCAATCCAGCGCAGCCCGGCCACCGATAGCAACACGAGCGTCGCGGCGGAGAACTGCCAGGTCGTCAGAGACACGGTGTCGGAGCCGTCACCGAGGCGCTTCGCGACGATGGAGTAAAGGCTGGCGCTCAGCACGCCGCCGGCGATGCACAAGTCGCCGATGGCCGCGCGCTGGCCGCCGGCGTCGGCGAGCATCGCTACCCCGCCCAGGGCGAGAGCGATGGCGAGGATCGCCGGCCGAGTGATGGCCTCCCTGAGCAAGGCAGCGGCCAGGACGACCACGAGGGCCGATTCGAGCCCGGAGATGATAGAGCCGTCCACGGCGCCTGTCCTGGACAGGCCGACCGCATCGCCGAGGTAAGCGAGCGCTGGCTCGAGCAGGCCGAGCAGCGCCGCAGCAGGCCACGACGAAGGCGGTCGGTAGCCCCGGATCAGCATAACGGCCCACAGCGCGGCGGTGGCGGCGACCAGCTCGATGCTCAGCAGCGTCACTGAGTCGAAACCGCGCAGGGCGAACTTCGTCCCGCTGACGGCGCCACCCCACAGGGCCGAGGCCAGCACGAGAGCCAGCGTTGGCTGCCGCAGTACAGCGTGCATGTTTCGGCGCGCCGCGACTCAGTGGACCAGCACGTTACGGAACTGCCATGGATCGGTCTCGTCTGTGTCATCAGGGAACAACGGTGACCGGTTCGACAACGGCGTCCAGTCCGTGAAGTGTCCCTCGACCGGGCCGAGGTACGGTCGCTGGACCTCAAGGCACCGGCGGAAGTCGATGTCGTCGGCTTCGACAATCCCGGCGCCTGGATTCTCGAGCGCCCAGACCATGGCGGCTAGCACGGCGGAGGTGACCTGCAGGCCGGTGGCGTTCTGGTAGGGCGCTAGCGATCTGGTCTCGTCGATCGACAGCCGCGACCCGAACCAGTAGGCGTTCGCCCCGTGCCCATACAGAAGCACCCCGAGCTCATCGACGCCGTCGATGAGCTCCGTTTCGTCCAGCAGGTGGTGGCGCTGCGGCGGCTGTCCCGCTGCGCCGAGCAGCTCGTGCCATGACAGGACCGCATCATCTGCGGGGTGGTAGGCGTAATGGCACGTCGGGCGGTACCGGACCGTGTCGCCGTCCCGCACCGTGAAGTAGTCGGCGATCGAGATGGACTCGTTGTGGGTCACGCAGAATCCGTACTGCGATCCGGCTGTAGGGCACCAGGTCCGCACGCGCGTGTCGGCGCCCGGCCGGGCCAGGTATATCGACGGTGCCAGCGGGTCAGCGTGGCGATGAGCCGATGGCGGCAGCCACCTCTCGTGGGTGCCCCACCCTATTTCGGACGGCTGGAGCCCTTCGGCGATGAATCCCTCCACCGACCAGGTATTGACGAATGTCCCTATCGCTTTCGGGCTTCGGGCCCGCTGCGTGTCCCGCTCCGCGATGTGAATCCCGCTCACGCCAGCGCGACGCATCAGCTCTGCCCAGCCGGCCCGCTCGGCAGGCTCGGCATGGTCGAGTCCGACCTTGCTGGCCACGTCGAGCAGCGCCTGCTTCACGAACCAGGACACCATGCCCGGATTGGCACCGCATGCGGACACCGCCGTAGGTCCGCCCGGATTGGCTGCCCGCTCGGCTAGCAGTGTTTGCCGAAGCGCATAGTTGGTTCGCGCCGCGAGCGGCGCGGACGAGTCGTGGTAGAACCCGGGCCACGGCTCGATCACCGTGTCCACGTAGAGCGCGTCGAGCTGACGGCACAGGGCGAGGATCGCCACCGAGGAGGTGTCGACGGAGAGGTTTACGCAGAACGGGCGATGCCGCCTGCTAGTCAGCAGCGGAGTCAGCAGCTCACGGTAGTTGCCTGCGGTTATCGGCGCGGTGACCTTGCGAATCCCAAGCTGGGCGAGCAGCCAGTCGTTGCTTGTGTCGGGCGCGACTACCACGATGTCGCGGGGATCGAGGTCGAAGTGCCGCAGCAGGAGCGGGAGCGTGCCCCGGCCGATGGAGCCGAATCCGATCATTACCACCGGACCGTCCAGGCGCCCAAATGTCGGGTACCCGCCCGTGGCCGCGCTCATGCCGGCACCGCGATCTGGCCAGCGGAGGAGACAAGGACGCTGCGCAACGGGTCGAAGCCGTTGAACCACACCGATGAATAGGACGACGTGTACGCACCCGCCGACATCACCCGGAGCCGGTCACCTATCCTCAGGCAGACGGGAAGCTGGTAACCGGAATGCTCGTAGAGAACGTCGGCGCTATCGCATGACGGGCCGGCCAGTATCGCGGGCCCGAGCGGCCCCCGGTCCGGCGGGGCCTCGATCCGGTAGCGGATCGCTTCGTCGAGCGTCTCGGTAAGGCCGTTGAACACGCCGACATCCAGGTAGACCCAGCGCGTGTTGTCATCGGCGGGCCGACGGGTGACCAGGACCACTTCCGTTAGGATGACGCCCGCGTCACCGACCAGGTAACGTCCGGGCTCGACCAGGATCTCCCCGGCGAAGCCCGGCCCGAGACGGGCGGTCAGCGACCTTCCGATGGCCTGGCCGTAGGCGGATATGCCGGTGACGGTTTCCCGGTACTGGCAGGGGAACCCGCCACCCAGGTTGACGCCTGCCGCCTCAATTCCCTCGCATCGCAATGCGGCCAGCAGCTCAGCGACCCTCGCGAGCGGCCTGTCCCAGGCAGTCACGTCCCGCTGCTGGGAACCGACATGGAACGAGACGCCTACTTGCAATCCCGCCCGCGCCGCCTTGCGCAGCAACACCAGGGCGTCCGCCGGACCGCAGCCGAACTTGCGCGAGAGCGGCCAGTCGGCCCCCTTTCCATCGGTCCTGATACGCACGTACACGGTGGCGCCCGGCGCCAGGCGGATGACCTTGTCGAGTTCGGCGTCAGCGTCCACGGTGAACGTGCGGACACCGCAGCGGTACGCATAGGCAACGTCGCGTTCTTTCTTGATCGTGCTGCCGTACGCCAGGCGCGCAGGGTCGATGCCGAGCTTCAGGCAATGCTCGATCTCTCCGGGACTGGCGACATCGAAGCTGGATCCGATCTCCTCCAGCCGCTCGATCACAGGCTGCACCGGATTCGCCTTGACCGCATAGAGAACCCGGGCCGTCGGCAGCGCTTCGGCAAGCTGGCGATATCGCGTCTCGACCATGTCCAGGTCGAGGACGAGGAACGGCGTCGCCAGTTCCGTGTTCTCTGCCAGGAACCGGTCGATGGCCGGTGACAGCCCGGCCGAGTCGTACCCCTCCGGGATAAGTGCTGTTCTCAATGCTCAGCCTCTCTTCGAATCGATGCTGTGATCCGTGCTCTCGGCGGCCGGCTGACGCGCCCGCACGCCGTGCCTGCTGCAGCGGACACGCCCCCGGGCTCACTTGCACGGAGCAGCGCCAGGCCGATCTGATACGCCGGGCCGACTGGCATCCGCGGGCCGGCCCATGGCGGCGGCCAGGCACCGGGCGCAGGCGAGCCGGACTCCATGGCTGCTCATAAGGCCGATACCGATCGCGAGGCAGCACCACCACGGTGCGGATGCCTGCATCATTGACCGCCCCGCCACGTGCCGCTGGAACCGCAGGGCCCCGGATTCTCTCGTCTTCACCGAGCCGTACGATCCAGGTTCGCCCGGCTCTCGCCCGCTGCCGTGAGGCGGGTTCCCCAGGCGGGCCAGACAGCTCCTACGTCACGCTCTGTGCTTCAGCACTCGCACGTCTGGGGGTGGGCCGGGCTCATGCGGTCCAGGCGATTGGCAGCCGCTTGACGCCGCGCTGGAAATTCGATCGCAGGTAAGACGGCTGGCTCGCGTACCTGAGGGAGGACGTGCGGGCCAGGACCTCATCGAAGAGCGCGCGCATCTGGGTGCGGGCGAGGTGGGCGCCCAGGCAAAAGTGCGGGCCGTAGCCGAACACCAGGTGCGGGTTGGGGTGGCGGCGGATATCAAAGCGGTCAGGGCAGGCGAAGACAGCTTCGTCGCGGTTGGCCGAGGTGAATGAGACGACTACCTTGTCTCCTTCGCCGATGCGCTGCCCGCTGAGTTCGCAGTCGGAGGTTGCCGTCCGGCGGAAGGTCATGACCGGCGTCCACCAGCGCAGCATCTCCTCGACCGCGGCGGGCATCAACGCCGGATCGGCACGCAGCTCGTCCTGTGCAGCCGCGTGCTCGAGCAGCGCGATGCACGCGCCAGGCAGGCCGTTGCGCAGTGTCTCGTTCCCGGCCACGGCGAACAGCCAGAACATGTTCTCGAACTCAGCCACCGACACCCGGCCGCTGCCGTCGTCCGCCTGGGCCAGCAGGATCGACATCACGTCGTCCCCGGGGCGCCGCCGCTTCTCCTCAGCCAGCAGGTGGGCGTAGGCGTAGAGGTCCGGCATTCCCTCCCGGGTCCGCGGATCGGGCATCCGGCCGTCACTGCCCGGGACCGGCCGCAGCGCCAGCGCTTCCCTGGCCATGGGCGTGCCTGCGGCCGGGTCGAACTCGGCCGAGGAGGCATAGTCGGGGTCCTGATAGCCGATCACCCGGTTCGACCAGTCGAAGAGCAGCCAGCGGTCCTGCTCCGGCACGCCCAGCACGTCGGCCAGCGTGAGCAGCGGCAGTTCCGCGGCCACGTCCTTGGCGAAGTCGCACTCACCCGCAGGGCCCGTGAACACCCGGTCGCAGATGGCCCGCGTATGACCGCGGATACGGTGCTCAAGCTGGGAAACCGCCCGCCGGGTGAACGCCCGGCTCAGCAGCCGCCGCAGCCGGGAGTGACCTGGCGGGTCCATGTTGAGCATCATCTGCCGGACAAAGCCGAGCGCCTGCGGCGTCGCCGGGTCACGGATCTGCGTGGCCCCGAGTGCCGACGAGAACAGCTGCGGCCTGGTCAGCACCGATTCGACAGCCGCGTGCCGCAGCACCAGCCAGAACCCTGGGCCGGCCGGCCAGCCCAGGACGGGAATCTCGGCCACCCACACGACAGGGGTTTCTGTTCGCAGCCGGGCCAGGGCCCCGAATGGCACTCCGTCGACGTAGGTGGAAGGATCAAATACGACTTCAGTTTCGGGCCGGGCAGACCGGGCTGGTGTCATTGCCGCCCCAAGAACTCCTCGATGGACATCGCCAGCGCCACGCCTACCCTCGCTTTGCGACAGTTGCTGCCTGTCGCCGACTTTAATCACCCGGTGCGCCATCGGCGACCTCCCGAGCAGGACGACCTTGCATCGCGCGTGCCCGTCCAGCACGTTAACGGATGGTTCCCGCCGATGTCGATGGCCATATACCTCAGCGGAGAACCGGCCCGCTCATCCGGGCCCGCCGAGACGGCCAGCCAGCCCAGACCATAACGGGGCAAGGCGCACCTCACCCAGGCCCCGGACTGCGGGGCCGACCGCCGCAACGCGCCAACTGCCGCCAGCCACCCTTGCCGGGCAGTCTCATGCCGTAACTGGCTCGGTCCACAGACGGGGCGCGCCCATTCTGCGGGCTGGGCCCCCGCGGGGGCGGCTGGGGGAGCGGTGGCAGACTTCGGCTATGCAGGCTGGCTTGCGGGTTCAGCAGGGCGGCAGCGGGGAGCCGCTTTTGGTGCTGTTGCACGGCCTTGGCGCGACTGGCGACGTCTGGACTGGGTGGTGGCCCTTGCTCGCCCGGCGGTGGCCGGGCCGCTGGTTAGCGCCGGACCTGCCCGGTCATGGCGGCTCGCCGCCGCTAGCTGCGCATACCTTCGACGGCTTCGCCGCCGCGGTCGCCGGTATCGTGCAGCCCAGCGCCCGTATCGTCGTGCTGGGACATTCGCTGGGCGGCGTCGTCGGCCTGGCCTTGGCCAGCGGCAGGTTCCCCGTGCCGGTGCAGGCCGTCATCGGCCTGGGGATCAAGGTCGTTTGGACCGATGAGGATCTGGCTCGGGCCCAGGCCGCAGCCCAACGGCCGCCGGCCTGGTTCGCCTCGCGCGACGAGGCTGCCGCCCGCTACCTGCGGGTGTCCGGTCTGGTCGGCCTGCTGCCGGCCAGTGACCCAGCCGTGGACGCCGGACTGCATGAACAGGATGGGCGATGGCGGCTGGCCATGGATCCGGGTGCCTTCGCGGCCGGGGCGCCCGATATGGCGCAATTGCTGGCACGATCGCAGGCCCCGGTGACTCTTGCTCGCGGCGAGCACGACCCGATGAACACAGATGAGCAACTAGCCCGGCTGGGCGCCGCAACGATCACGCTCCCCGGCCTCGGTCACAACGCCCACGTCGAGAGCCCGGAACTGTCGATCGCCCTGCTCGACGCCTATCGATGATCGGGCGCCGCGCCAGACCGAGTCGGGGACGCCCAGCGGCACCGTTTTCCGGCCGGTGAGTGTTAGCGCAGGGGTGCTTGCGGTTTCGGCCGGTATGGACGGCAAGCGCCAGAGCCCGAACGAGCGGTGACACCTTGCCCCAGTCAAAGGAGGAATCGATGAGCCCACCGGGTACCTCGCCGCTGGCAGCGGCTGAGACGGCCGACCATGCGGCGAACCACGACATGCGGTGGTGGATTCTGGCCGTACTGGGCGTCGCCCAGCTGATGGTCATCCTGGATAACACCGTTGTCAACATCGCGCTGCCGACAGCCCAGCACGCGCTCCGCTTCTCCACCGCCGACCGCCAGTGGGTCGTCACCGCCTACTCGCTCGCCTTCGGCAGCCTTCTCCTGCTCGGCGGCCGGATCGGCGACATCTTCGGGCGTAAGCGGACGCTGATCATCGGGCTGGCCGGGTTCGCCGGGGCCTCGGCCATCGGCGGGGCCTCGGTTAACTTCCCGATGCTGGTTACCGCCCGAACCGTGCAGGGCGCCTTCGGTGCGCTGCTCGCCCCGTCGGTCCTGGCCCTGCTGACCACCACCTTCACCGACCTCCGGGAACGCGGCAAGGCGTTCGCCATTTACGGCGGCATCGTCGGAGCAGGCGGGGCCCTGGGGCTGCTGCTTGGCGGGATCCTCACGTCCTATGCGTCGTGGCGCTGGACCCTCTACATCAACCTGGTCTTTGCCGCTATTGCCATTACCGGCGCCCTGCTCTGGCTCAAGAACGACAAGGCCGCCAACCGCGATCCGCTGGACATTCGCGGGCTCCTCCTCGTCACCAGCGGCCTGTTCTGCCTGGTCTACGGCTTCTCCCATGCCGAGACCACCGCCTGGAGCGACCCCTTCACCATCGGTTTCCTGGTCGTTGGGGTGATCCTGCTGGCCAGCTTCGCCTTGCTCGAGCCCCGGGTGAGGTACCCGCTGCTCCCGCCCCGGGTCGTACGGAACAGGACCAGAGGCGGTTCGATACTCGCCATGCTGCTCGCCAGCATGGGGCTCTTCGGGGTTTTCCTCTTCCTCACCTACTACATGCAGGAGACACTCAGGTTCAGCCCGGTCAAAACCGGCATCGCCTTTCTCCCCATGATCGCCGCGCTCGCGGCGACGGCACAGGTGTCTAACCGGGTGCTCCTGCCCCGATTCGGTCCCAAGGTGATCGTGCCGGCCGGGCTGCTCATGAACGCCGCTGCCTTGTACCTCCTGCATCTAGTCGGGCTGCACAGCTCGTACGTGAGCCACGTGCTGCCCTACCTCCTGCTGCTGGGCCTCGGGTTCGGCCTGAGCCTCGCCCCCTCGTTCAGCACCGGCACCCTGGGCCTCGAGCCCCACGATGCCGGGGTAGGGTCGGCCACCCTGAACACCTCCCAGCAGGTCGGCGGCTCGATCGGCACGGCCCTCCTCAACACGCTGGCCGCCAGCGCCGCCACCGCATACCTGGTGGGCCGGGCGATAACGCCGGCCAGCCTGCAGGCTGCAGCGGTCCACAGCTACACCACAGCGTTCCTGTACTCGTCACTGATCTTCGTCGTGGCGGCGGCCATCGCCGGGCTTGTCCTGCCCAGGGGCAACATGCAGGCCCTGTTGGGCCCGCCCCGGCCGGTACCGGCGGAACCGGCACCGATTCCCGGCCGAGCGCGGGCCTGATCTCGGGCGGACGAACAACGTCCAGTCGGCTTCGGGCGTTCCTGAATCGCAGGCCGCGCTGGCACCGGGATGCTGGTCAGGCCGGCCGTGGCCGGCTGGGCCGCTGCCCTGTCGGTGCCCATGCCTATTCTTGGCGCGTGGACACGCGACGGGCAGCCCAGCGGTGGGCAGAGGTGTGGGAGCGCGGCTGGCGCGAGCATGACGCGGACGCCATTGCCGCGCTCTATGCCGAGGGCGCGTTCTGGCAGCAGCATCCGTTCCGCGAGCCGGAGCCCGGTTACCTGGCCCGCGTGTTCGCGGAAGAGCAGTCGGCCCGGTGCCGGTTCGGCACGCCGATCGTCGACGGCGATCAGGCTGCCGTGCCGTGGAGCGCGCAGACCAGGCTGACGGATGGCGGCACCGAGGATCTGGCGGGGGTTTCATTGCTGCGTTTCAGGGCCGACGGGCTCGTCGTGGAAGAGCGCGACTTCTGGTCCCAGGGCTGAGGCACACCCGCGCCCCGTCCTCCCGCAGGCGCCCGCCCACCTCGCGGCATCAGCGGGCGCCTTAATGTGCCTCGCCGTGCCGGAACGTGCGAACGGTGGCCGGCATGCCTGGCGCGGTGCCGGTGATGCGGGCCCGGCTGGGATCGGGGGAGGATGGAGCGCATGGCGTGACCGGAATCAGCGCGCCGATCCCGCCCGCGATGCGGTAGGCGTCCTTGGCAGGAGGGGAGTGGCCATGGCAGAGTTCATTTCGGCCGACGGCGTCAGGCTGGCCTACGACACGGCGGGCGCGGGTGATCCGCCCATCGTGTTCGTGCACGGGTGGTCATGTGACCGCTCATATTTCGCCCCGCAGTTCGAGCATTTCGCGACGAGCCATGCTGTCGCTGCCATGGACTTGCGTGGGCACGGCGACAGCAGCCGGCCCGATCCAGGCCCGGGCCGCTATGACATTGACGCACTGGCCGGTGATGTGCTCGCCGTTGCCGGTGCGGCCGGGTTCACCAGGCCCGTGCTGGCCGGGCACAGTCTCGGTGCACTGATCGGGCTGGCCTGCGCAGCCCGGCCTGGAGCCATCGGCGCTTTGGTGATGGTTGAGCCTGCGCCGATCACGAACAAGGCGGCCAAGGCGTTCTTCCTTGACTCCGTTGCCGCCGTTTGCGGCGACGACGACCTGTCGTGGCGCACGGCCTTCATCGAAGGGATGTTCCTGCCAACCGATGTGGCGCGCCGCCGGGCAATCATCAACGACATGCTTAGCGTCGCACCGGGGATCGCCGCCGCTCTCGTGCGCGCCATGGGCGAATTTGACGGCGCCAGCGCGCTCAGTAAGGCCGGCGTCCCGGTACTTTCGATCGGTTCGGCCGTCCCGGCCAACAAGTCAGCCGATCTGCGCAGCGTCTGCCCGGTCATCACCATCGGCCAGACTGTCGGAGCCGGTCACTTCAACCAGCTCGAAGTCCCCGGGCAGGTGAACGCCATGATCGAACGATTCCTGGCCATCAACGGCTTGTGCCCGGATGCCTAGCCACTCCGCCGCCACCGGCCCGCGAATGGGAGCGCAGCAGGTATCGGCTTGCTCGTCAGTGCGATCATCGGCGATCCGGCGCGGGCCCGGCAAGGGCCCGGCGGAGGTCGGACTTGTCCGGCGGCCACGGCCGACGATCGACTAGTGGCATGAGCGACTGCGACGGCGACAGCCGGACCTAGCGCGGCAGAAGCAAGGGCTCGGGCATCAGCTCGCTATCGGGTCACCACATTGGCGATCCGGCCCGGCACGATGACCACGCGCTGGATCTGGCGGCCTGCCGTGTGCAGCGCGAAATCCCGGTGCGCGGTGAGCAGTTGCTCGATCTGCTCCCGGCCGGCGCTCGCGGGCACCTGCATGGTGAACCTGGTCGTCCCGTTGATCTGGACCGGCAGGCTGACGGCCTGCTCGGCGGCCAGGTCCTGGTCAGCCTCCGGCAGGGCCGCAAGGGCCAGTGACCTTTCGTGGCCGAGGCGGCTCCACAGCTCTTCCGCGATGTGCGGGGCAAGCGGCGCCACCATCAGCACCAGCGGCTCGGCGAGCGCCCGGGGCAGCGCGCCGTCAGCCGCCGTGATCCTGGCAGCGTGGGAGGTCAGCTCCATCAGCCGGGCGATGGCGGTGTTGAACCGTAGTGCGCCGAAGTCCCGGCGGACGACCAAGATCGTCTGGTGCAGATGCCGGAGCGTGTCGTCATCGAGCGCCCGCTCGCTGACGCGGACCTGACCGGTCTGCTCGTTGATCATGCTCCGCCACAGCCGTTGCAGGAACCGGTGCACGCCGGTGATGTCGCTGGTCTGCCAGGGCCGGTCGGTGTCCAGCGGCCCCATCGCCATCTCGTATAGCCGTAGCGTGTCCGCGCCGTAGAGCTCGTACATCTGGTCAGGGCTGACGCTGTTCTTCAGGCTCTTGCCCATCTTGCCAGCCCGCCGCCGCACCGGCCGGCCCTGGAAGCTGGGCGAGCCGTCGCCGCTGTCGGTGACCTCGGCGGCCGGGACGTACCTGCCCCGCTCGTCGGTGAAGGCGTCGGCCAGGATGTAGCCCTGGTTGAAGAGCCGCCGGAACGGCTCGCTGGTCGAGACGTGTCCGAGGTCGTACAGGACCTTGTGCCAGAACCGCGCGTACAGCAGGTGCAGCACGGCGTGCTCGACGCCGCCGACGTACAAGTCAACGCCGCCGTCGCCGTCCCAGGTGGCGTCCGCCGGGACCATCCAGTAGCGCTCCACCGCCGGATCGACGAACGCCTGCTGGTTCGCCGGATCCAGGTACCGCAGGTAGTACCAGCAGGACCCGGCCCACTGCGGCATCGTGTTGAGCTCGCGCCGGTACGACCTCGGGCCGTCACCGAGGTCGAGCTCGACGATCGCCCAGTCCCTGGCCCGGGCCAGCGGCGGCACCGGCTCGCTGGCCTCGTCGTCCGTCGGCTCAGGCCGGAAGTCGGTGATCTCCGGGAGCCGCACCGGCAGCTCGGCCTCAGGCAGCGCGACCGGCAGCCCGGTGGAGTCATACACAATCGGGAACGGCTCCCCCCAGTAGCGCTGCCGGGAGAACAGCCAGTCGCGCAGCCGGTAGGACCTGGCGGCCCGGCCCGCGCCGGCCTGCTCCAGCCAGGCGATGGCGGCGGTGATCGCATCCCGGGTGCTCAGCCCGGCGAGTTCGGGCCCGGGCGCATCGAGGTAGCCGCCGCCGGCGCCGAGCACCGGCCGGACATCCAGCCCGAAGCGGCCCGCGAACTCCAGGTCCCGCTGGTCGTGGGCGGGCACGCCCATGATGGCGCCGGTGCCATATCCCATGAGCACGTAGTCGGCCAGGAACACCGGGATCTGCTCGCCAGTGGCCGGGTTGCTGACGTAGGCGCCAGTGAACACGCCAGTCTTGGCCGCGGCGCCGGCCGCGCGCTGGCGGTCGCTGAGCCGCGCCGCCAGCTGCTGGTAGGCGGTCACCCCCTGCCGTGGCGTCCAGGTCGCCGCGTCATCGTGGCCCTCCGGGTTCCGCCATGCTTCGGGGGTACCCTCCGGCCAGGCGTCCGGGACGAGCTGGCCCGCGGCCGGGTGCTCGGGGGCCAGCACCACGTAAGTCGCGCCGGCCAGCGTGTCCGGGCGGGTGCTGAAGACCTCGATCGCGGCGCCGCCCCGCGCGGCCGGCAGCGTGATGAAAGCCCCGTCGCTGGCGCCGATCCAGTTGCGCTGCAGCTGCTTCAGCGGCTCCGGCCAGTCCACCAGGTCCAGGTCATCGATCAGCCGGTCAGCGAACGCGGTGATCCGCAGCATCCACTGCCGCAGCGGCCGCCGGAACACCGGGTAGTTGCCCACCTCGCTGCGCCCGTCCGCGGTGACTTCCTCGTTGGCCAGCACGGTGCCGAGCCCGGGGCACCAGTTGACCAGTTCCTCGGCGATGTAGGCCAGCCGGCAGCTGTCGATCAGCTCGCGCTGCTGCCGGCTGGTGAGCTCGGTCCACGGCCGGCCGTCCGGCGTGTCCCGCTGGCCGGTCTCAAACTCGGTGCGCAGCTCCTCGATCGGCCGCGCCCGCCCGGTCCGCTCGTCGCACCAGCTGTTAAAGATCTTGAGGAAGATCCACTGGGTCCAGCGGTAGTAGCCAGCGTCCGCGGTGGAGATCTCCCGGCGGGTGTCGTGGCCCAGGCCAAGCCGCCGGAGCTGGCGGCGCATGTTGCCGATGTTGGCCTCGGTGGTCACCCGGGGATGCTGACCGGTCTCGATCGCGTACTGCTCGGCGGGCAGCCCGAACGCGTCGTACCCGAGGGCATGCAGAACATGGTGGCCGGTCATCCGCAGGTACCTGGCGTACACGTCGGTGGCGATGTAGCCCAGCGGATGCCCGACATGCAGCCCGGTCCCGCTCGGGTAGGGGAAGAAGTCCAGGACGTAGAACTTGGGCCGCCCCGCCTGCTGCCCGAAGCCCGCGGCCAGCGACCCCGCCGGGTTGGGCGAGTCGAAGGTGCCGTTGGCCGCCCACCAGTCCTGCCACCGTGACTCGATCTCGCCGGCCAGCCGTGCGCTGTAGCGGAACGGCGGTATCGCGTCGTCCGGACTGGCTGCGCCGCTGCTGCCCGGTTGCGGTTCTAGCTGGCTCATGTCGCCCTCGTCATTGCTCGTCCTGCCGGTCCCTGGAAACGAAAAAGCCCCTCGGGTGCGAGGGGCAGCCGCGTTGACTCAGCGCGTCAACGCGGCCCGGTAAGCAGTCCGTTCAGAGCGAGCATGCGGCTTATCTTACCGGCCGCCAGCCACCGGATGGCGGTCGCACCGATGAGTCCGGTTGCGCAGCGGCGTCTGAGCGTATGAGCAACTCCCGCCCAGCGGCAGCGCCGCTGGGCCGAGGTGCTTTCCATCGCAGGAACGTCGACGACTGTGAAGGAGTGAAAGGTGATCAGCAAGCCGGAGATCGTTTCAGCCGAGAAGTGGCAGCAGGATCGCGACGAATTGCTCAAGAGCGAGAAGGAGGCCACTCGCGCGCTTGACGTGCTCGCCGCGCGTCGCCGCCGACTCCCGATGGTCAAGTTCGACAACAACAGGTACGTGTTCGGCACGTCAGCTGGCTCGAAGACGCTGCTCGACCTGTTCGCCGCACAGCGACAGCTCGTCGTCTACCAGTTCATGGACAACGGGCCGGACGACTACTGCCCGGGCTGCACCCATTTCACCAACAACGTCGTGGACCTGGCCGCGCTGGCCGGCACTGGCGTCAGCTGGGCAACGGTGTCGAACATGCCGCTCGCCCAGATCGAGGCCTACAAGGCGCGGATGGGCTGGACGGTGCCGTTCGTGTCGTCGCACGGCACGACGTTCGCCGACGACTGCGGCGCAGCTGGCGGCTTCATGCTCAGCGTGTTCCTGCGGGACGGCGAGGACGTCTACCGAACCTATTGCACCACCGCCCGGGGCGTGGACCGGCTCTTGTTCGTCAACAACATCCTCGACCTCACCCCGTATGGACGCCAGGAGACCTGGGAGGACTCCCCGCCTGGCTGGCCGCAGCATCCCACGTACGGCTAGGTGGGCGGGCATCCCGGTGACACGGCCGTGCGCACCATCGAGGGTCAGCCGGTGGTGATGATCATCCGCGTCCCCGGGCCGGCCTGGGCCCGAGTGCGGACAGCGCGCCATTGACGCGCCGCGCGTACGGCTTGGGAAGGCACGCCCAGTCGGCTGTCCGCTCACCCCGGGCCCGGCCCGCGTCAACCCAGCCCGTCCGCCCCGCCGCTACCGCAGGCGGAACGCCCCGATGTGGACGACCATCGTCTTATCGGCATCGCGCCGGAGTTCGACCGCGGCGACGGTACGAAGTGACCGAAATGGCGTTTCCTTTACTCCGCCAACTCGCGGGCGATGTCGCTCGCCCAGGCGTCGATCTCGGTCCAGTCGCGGAAGTCACCCTCGGGGAGCATCGCGTGGGCCGGTGGCAGCTTCCTGATCGCCCGTTCCGAGAGGCCGAGCTTGTCCGGGTCCAGGGCTCCGAAGAAGACGCGATGGCCCTTGGGCCCGATGGCAGCCTCGAACTCGGCGATCTCCTTGGGTTCGGCGGCGACGGTCAGGTCCCGCCCCTTGGCATCGGTGGCCTCGGTACCCAGCGGGCCGCTACTAAACAGCCAGACCGGCTTACTCCGCAAGACAGTGCGGTTCCGCTGGACGAACCCTGAGGCCTCCTTCTGCCAGTGCGCTGCGTAGACGGCGCTGCCGACCACGAACGCGTCGTAGCCGCTCAGGTGGTCTACGGCCTCGACAGGCAGCGCTTCTGCTTCTTGTCCGGCCTCCCGTAGCTGCGTGGCGATTCGCTCGGCGATCCCCTGGGTAGCACCGTGCTTGCTGGCGTACACAACGAGTGTCGACATGGCCCACCTCCTGCCTTTATCGTGCGTTCGGAACGGCTCCCCGCCCAGTGCCGAAGGGCCTCTTTACGGGTTGGCGTGGCCTGGTCTCGGTCAACGACGAGGCCGAAGCGCACAAGCCGGCTCAGTAGCTATTCTTCCTGCCAGTTCATCGCTTCCAGGCGGCCTTCGTAGATGTGCGGGGCCAGCCCCCGGCGGGACAGCTGTTCGGTGAGCTTGAGCCTCATGAAAGAGCTGGTCGTGTACCTGGTCACGCTGGCGTAGTAGCGCTCGGTCAGCCTGCGGACCACGGAGATGTAGTCGTCCGTCAGGCCCGGGGCAAGGTAGAAGTTGTCATAGTTGATAGCCATCTGCACCTTCTTGCCGATGGCGGCCAGGCGCTTGCCGACCTCGGTCCCGATCCCCTCGATGTCGTCCTTGCTGACCAGCGACATGCCCTCCATATTGAGGAAGAACATGTTACGCCTGGCGTCGTAGGCGAACCGCGCCGCGAGTGGCACCGTCAGCAGGTCGTCCGACAGCCCCATAGGCCCAGCGGCAAAGATCCGCGCGTCCATCAGCTTCGGCTCGCAGCGGATGATGGGCTCGAACTCGATGTGGGCGAGGACGTCCCGCTCGAGGTCCACCCCCGGGGCGATCTCGATGAGTTCCAGACCTTCGGGGGTGAGCTGAAAGACGCACCGCTCGGTCACGTACAGCACTGGCTGGCCGGCGGCGGCCGCGTACTCGCCGCTGAAGGTGCGCTGCTCGACATCGGCGAGGAACTTGCGCGCCACGACGCCGTGGGCGATGACCAGCCGGCCGTCCTGCACAGTGCAGCGGCTCGGCACGACGAAGGTCCCGGTGAACACCAGCCGCTTGGCATTCTGGCTGATGTTGATGAAGCCCCCCGCGCCCGCTAGCTTCGGCCCGAACCGGCTGACATTGACGTTGCCCAGACGGTCCGCCTGGGCCATGCCCAGGAACGCGGCGTCGAGACCGCCGCCGTCATAGAAGTCGAACTGGTACGGCTGGTCCAGGATGGCTTGCGCATTTACCGCCGAGCCGAAATCCAGCCCCCCGGACGGCACGCCGCCCATCGCACCGGGTTCGGCGGTCAGCGTGAGGTAATCCAGGATGTGCTCCTCGGCCGCCACATTGGCGACGCCCTCCGGTATGCCGATGCCGAGATTCACCACGCTGCCGGGCCGAAGCTCCATCGCCGCCCGGCGGCTGATGACCTTCCGTTCGGTCAGCTCCAGCGGCGGTATCGGGTTGCGGACCCGCCGCAGCTCTCCGCTCAACGCCGCCGAATACTGCGTGCCGAAGGTCTGCCAATGGCGCCCGGGCTGTGAAACGACGACGCAGTCGACCAGGATGCCCGGGATCTTCACCTCACGCGGGCTCAAGCTGCCGCTATCGGCGACCCGCTCGACCTGCACGATCACCAGGCCACCGGCGTTGTGCACCGCGGTGGCGACGGCGAGCGCCTCCAGGGTCAGTGCCTCGCGCTCCATGGTGATGTTCCCTTCGGCATCCGCGGTGGTACCGCGGAGGAACGCCACGTCGAGCTGCAACGCCTTGTAGAACAGGTACTCCGTGCCGCCGACGGTGATCAGCTCGACGCGGTCCTCGGTCGTCCGTTCGTTGATCTTCCCGCCGTCATTTCTCGGGTCGACGAAGGTCCCCAGCCCCACCCGGGTCAGCAGGCCGGGCTTGCCGGCGGCGGTGTCCCGGAACAGCTGCGACACAACGCCCTGCGGCAGATTATGCGCCTCGATCTTGTTGTCCACGGCCATCTTCCCCAGCTTGGGCGACAAGCCCCAATGACCGCCCACGGCCCGCTTGAGCAGGCCCTCGTGGCACAGCCGGTCCAGCCCGCGGCCGTGCCGGTCCCCTGGGGCGACGGCAAACACCAGCCCCAGGTCGCGGGGGGCGCCCGTCAGCAGGAACCGGTGCTCCAACGCCAGCGTCAGCTCCTCGGCGAAGCACTGCCCCACAAACCCCTCGACCACGACCCAGTCGCCGTCACGAATGAGCCGTACCGCCTCAACGGCGGTGACCACCTTGTCCCTCACCGACCTGCCGGACAGCGAGTCCGCGAGGACATGCATGGTGGACCTCCTAGAACGAATCCGTGCGCACCGTCGTAGCCGGAGTGGTCAAGGCTGCCAGGCGCAGGATATCGGCGATGTGCACCGCTCGGACGGCTGACTTCCGGCGGCGAAGTCCCTGGCGGAGCTGACGCAGGCAGCCGGGATTGACTGCCACCACGTAATCGATCCCGGCTGCTTCGATCTCGTCGATCTTGGGATCGAGTACCCGCCGGGAGTCGCGGGGCCGGACCAGCGCGTAGGTGCCGGCCGCTCCGCAGCACCGCGCGGCGCCGGCTAGCTCGACGTACTCGGCCACTGTGCTGAGTAGCGCCCGCGGTTCGCGCCACACGTCAAGGCCGTTGCGCAGATGGCAGGAATCCTGCAGGGCGACCCGGGCCCGCCGGTCCCCGATCAGGACCTGGCCGGTCACTCGGTTGTGCAGGTATTCCGACAGCTCCATGACCCGGTCCCGGCCGATCACCGAGGACAGGTGCGCGGCGCAGCCGCCGGATGTGGTCACGATCTGCCCCGGCAGCTGGGCGCCGAGCTGCGCGGCCAGCTGTCTGCCCCGCCCAGACTCACCGTTATGTGCGTGCAGCGCGCCGCAGCACCCCTGGTTGCCGGGGACGGCGAGTTCGGGCGCCAGCGCCAGCGCCGATCTGCTTACCTCCGGAAACAGGCTCCGCTCGAAACAGCCGAGCATCAGCGAGTGCTGGGACGCGGCCACCGGATTGTGGGCGGCGCGGCGCAGCCGCCCGGCGATCCGGTGTGCCCAGGTGCGCTCGGCAGCGAAGATCAGGAGCCGGACGACCAGCGGCCTGCGGCGCCCGGTCCACTGGAAATCCCGCCACTGCTCGAGGAGCTCGCCGTATTGCACCCCCGCCGGGCACACGGGCTCGCAGGCCCGGCAGCCCAGGCAAAACGAGGCCTGCTCGGCCAGCGTCGGGTCCTCAGGCGGCAGCGTGCCGGATTCGAGCGCCCGCATCAGGGTGATCCTGCCCCGTGGCGAGGATGCCTCATCGGCGGTAAGTGCGTACGTCGGGCAGGCCGGCAGGCAGAAGCCGCAGGAGATGCAGCGGCTGAGCAGCGTCGGGTCGAAGACCGAGCCAGCGTGCGGCACCATATCGCTGGTCATCAGGATCCCAGCTTTCCGGGATTGAGGATGCCTGCAGGGTCGAACGCCGATTTGATCCGCCGGATCAGGTCCATCTGCGCCTTTCCGAGGCGCTGTTCCAGGTAAGGCAGCTTCGCGGCCCCGACTCCGTGCTCGCCGGTGATCGTGCCGCCGAGCTCAATCGCGGCGCGGAAGACCTCGGCGAAGGCACGCCCGGCA
>CAVOHC010000009.1:0-37424 GCA_963695645.1 uncultured Actinomycetota bacterium
TGAGCGCGTCCGCTCATCAGCACGACCGAGCGCCGGCAGTCGCGCCGATCGTCCAGATCTGCGCTGGGCGCGCGTTATCCTGGCGCGCTTTGGTCGAGCGTGCCGGCCGACGGGTCGGGTATTCGAAGCGTGTCAAGGCAGCTGACGCATCGTTAGCGTTAGCCGCGAACCTACCCAGGGGGCGGCAGCATTCTTCTTTGCCGCAGCCACTAACCTCGCCCATGCACGCGCAGGGCACGCCACGTCTGGGTCTTGTCGCCCTCATCGGGCCCGGCCTCACCCCGGGCCGCTGCCTCCACCTGCTCGGTCAGCTTCTCAGGGCTGCTGGCTGCGACAAGCGTCCGCTTGCCGCGGACCGCTACCCACACGCTTTCCAGGGGATCAAACAAAATGCCCCACCGGGGGAACCTGGCCCGGAGCTTGCGCGTGTCGTCAGCCGAATGGGCGTTGTCGTCCGGCATGGCGTCCCCCCCCACTTGCTGAGAGCCAGCCTGTCTTCTCAGCATAGGCACGGGGAGCCTGGACCGCTGTGGAATGGCCAGATCACCTTGAGCGGCGTCCCGCCGATACCGGGAGCCCGGATCCTGGCCGCCGTCCTTGTGTGGTGCGTCCTTGAGCCGGCACGTCGGGGCCCTCAGGCAGCACCTGGCGGGCCACGGAACCAGGTACTGCGCTGGCGGGATCATCCAGGCGTCCGGGCTCAGCCGCAGCGCACCGTGCTGGGCTGCGAGCTCCTTCGCCCTGGCGGTCTTCCCCGCCGCGGGCAGGCCGACCATCAGAATCTTCCCCGCCGCGGGCAGGCCGACCATCAGGAACAACGTAGCCACCTGCTGATTCTGGCCCTCGCGAGGCCTGGTGCCCGCAAGGCCCGGCGAGCCTGAGACACCGCAGCCAACGGCGTGCCAGTATGCGCGGATGGCAGAAGTTCAGCGCCAGGCGTGCTTGATCATTAGCAGTCCATCGAATCTCGCGGCGACCAGCTGGGATTTGTCCGTGCGGCAGCTCCTATGTGCTGCGCCGCAATCCGGGCTGGCCAGCCCGATCGTAGCTGGGATCGCGAGACCGCTGGCAAGCTGAAGACGCCAGCAAACTTACACACCAGCGGTTCGGATCCAGCCACTAAATTTAGTCTTGGAGCAGCCCGAGGGTATTGCCGTCGGGGTCCTTGAACCAGGCGCCCTTGCTGGTTCCCAGTACCGCGATGCCCTTCTCGTCAGTCGCGATCTGGGGCTGGTCGTAGCGCTCGAATCGGACGCCGTTCGCGGTCAGGTTATCAACAACTGCCTCGATGTCGTTCACGTACCAGCCGGCCACGGTCGCGTGTGACTTTCCCGCGTCTGGAGGGGACGGAAAGATATGGAGCATTGTCTGCTCGCCGCACTGATAGGTGTGCCCGCCGTCAGGGTCATCGCCTTGCGCCGTGAGGCCGAGCTTGTTCTCGTAAAAATCCCTGGCGAGCTTCATGTCTGACACGGGGACGACCGCGCCGACCCTGTAGCTGCTCAATGCCATTGCCGAATTCTCCTCTGCGAGCCGCGTCCTGGGCAGGGACTTGGTCCCGGCCGCTTCGTCGACCCAGGTCCGCCCGGTGCCCGGACGGCCCGGTTTACTTGAATCGCGGTCCTGCGAGGCCTCTGGCCGAACCTGGCCCGAGGCCTCCAGCAGGACCTACCCCTCGGACAGAATCAGCAGCGTATCGGGATGTACGCCATCTTGCTTCATTGCTTCCGCGGCCTCCTCGGTCTGCATGAGCCGCTCGAAGGCGGCGAAGTCGGGTATCTCGACGATCAGCCCGACCCGGTTGGATCCGTTCGGGTCCCGGAAGGTGGTGCGCACCGTAATGCCATGCGGTCCGAAAAACTCTTCCCGTTTCCCGGACTTGAGCCAGTGCTCGACGTCGTCAACCTCATGAAAAGCTAGATACGTGGCCATATTGCCCCCTGGTAGATAGTTAGGTCACTGAGTTGTCGCGAAGCCGACCAGGGTCGCCTGCGCGTTTCGCTGGCGGGCAGTGATTGTCACAGCCGCGGGCGTCAGATCGGGTCGTGGTGGGTCACGTCGGCGGTATGCTCCTGCGGCTCGCCAGCGAATCCGCGCTCGGGGATCTCGACCATGTCGATCATCGCGTCCGCCGCGAACTCCGTGCCCAGCACGACAGCCGCCGCTGGCTCGCACCTGGGAAGATCAAGCGACCGCCCCGAAGTGGTCATAACCTGAACCGGCCCCAGCACGCGCACGAACCCGATGCCTCCCTCCCCGCTATCCCATCATCGCACGTCAACGGCCCAAATAATAGCTCGAGCAGCGTGCAGGCAGCGCCCCCACCCGAATCACCCCCGGGTTCGGCGGAGATGATGAGCACCGATTGACCGGAGCGCGGGACGGTCAACCGAAGCGTCACCCGGCAAAGTTCCGGGCGGAAGGTCCTGGATCTGTTCGCCTCCGGTCGGCCGGAAGCTGAAGCTCAGGTCGCATGAAGATGGGCCCGCGGGTGTCGGTGCTGTCGGTCCGCCTGCTTGCGGGATGTCCGTAGGATGCGATCGTGCGAAGCGATACCAGCGACGTCGATGGCTATCTCGCCGAGGCGCCAGCGGACCGGCGCGCGGTTCTGAGCGAAATGCGGGAGCTATGCGTTCGGCTGCTGGCGGGTTTTGATGAATCCATGCGCTATGGGATGCCCACTTACAGCCGGGATGGGATCGCTGAGATCGCCTGGGCGAGCCAGCAGCGGTACATCTCGTTGTATGTGATGCGTGCCGATGTTCTCGACGCTCATCGTGGGCAGCTGGCCGGCCTTGACGTTGGTAAGGGGTGCATCCGCTACCGCAGTTCTGCCGCAGTCGACTTCGCCATTGTCCAGTCGATGCTTACCGCCGTGACAGCGAGCCACGGCCCCGTCTGCTGAACAGCCCTTCCCCTAGCCCGCGTTCACCGCGCGGAAGGCATCGGGCCAGACGTTAACTAGCTGTATCAGCGCCTGCTTCTCAGCCTGGCCACCGAGGCGCTGCCACAAGTTGGGTGATTGAGGTCAAGCCGGCTGGCCCGTTCTTGCTAGGGCTCGGCGCACGAGCCGGCTAGCGCGCCACGCGGTAGCGGAGGTAGACGACTCTCGAGCTGAAGGTGCGGGTCTCGACGAGTTCGAGATCCACCCGGCGCTCGCGCTGGGGAAAGAACGGAATGCCGCCGCCAACCAGCACCGGGTAGACCCTGGCCCGGTACTCGTCGATCAGGCCCAGCGCGGCCGCCTCGGCGGCGAGAGTCGCGCCGCCGATCGCGATGTCGCCCTCCGCCGGCCCGGCCCGCAACTGCTCGATCTCCTCCGCCAGGCCGCCGGAGGCCAGGCGGGCATTGCCCTGCACCGCCGGCAGCGTGGTGGAGAACACCACCTTGGGGAGCGGCTTCCAGATCGCGGCCCACTCGAGCATTGAGTCGTCGAGCGATGGATCCTGGTCGGCGGTCTCCCAGTACAGCATCGTCTCGTACAGCCTTCGTCCCAGCAGGTGGACGCCGACCTCTCGTATCTCGTCGGTGACGAAGCGAAAGACCTCCTCGTCGGGCGCCGTCCAGCCGAAGTCGCCGTCCGGCCCGACGATGTAACCGTCAAGTGAGACGCCCATCGAATAGGTCACGCTGCGCATCAGAAGTCCTCCTCGGTAACGGAGCGGCTGTCCGGGCTGCGAAGAGCGCAGATTGGCGGGCAGCGGGTCGCCTGGGGGGCGTGATCGAACCTTCGAGATTATCCGTTCGGCGCAGTGAGCCGGAATCCCCGGAGGGCGATGAATTCGGGGCTGCGGAACAGTCTGAGCTGACAACGGGCACCTATGGGTGTCCGCAGACCCGGGGAGAGTGGTGAGCCGTGAGCTGTGAAGCCAGTATGGCCGGCGGCCGCAGGCGCGCGATTGCGGGCGCGGTGCTGGTGGCCGTGGCGGGCCTGATCGCAGGCGGCTGCTCAAGCAGCAGTAGCAGTTCGAGCACGCTGGCGTGCCCGTCCAAGCATGGCGCGGCGGTCACCGGGAACGCCCCGGCCGCCGCGGGCCGGCCCGCGGCGGGCTGGACGCAGCCGGACGCCGACCTTGCGAGCACCCGCGATGTGGCTAGCGCGATCACCAGCACGAACGTCTCGAAGCTCGGGGTGGCGTGGACGGTGCCGCTGACGATGTCCACGGCCCATACCGACGGGGCTTACGCGACCACGCCCGTGATCGTGAACGGGGTGGTGTACGCCCAGGATCTGGACTCCGACGTGTTCGCGATCAGCCTGGCCACCGGCAAGGTCTTGTGGACGCACGATTACAGCTCGCCCAACGGCGGGCCGGACGGTGTCAGCGTGTCCGGCGGAGTCGTGTACGCGGCCACCGCCAAGGCCGCGGTCGCCCTGGACGCCGCGACCGGGGCACAGTTGTGGAGCCGGACGCTGACCGGCAACGACCACGAGGGCATCGCCATGGCGCCCGGCTACAACGACGGCACCGTGTACGTGTCCACCGTGCCGGCCAACGTGGCGATTCAGTACGGCCCCGGCGGCGAGGGGATCTTGTGGGCGCTGAACGCCAAGACCGGCGCGCCCGAGTGGTCCTGGAACCAGGTGCAGAACCTGTGGGGCAACCCGGGGGTCAACTCTGGCGGCGGGCTGTGGTACACGCCGTCGTTCGACGCTCAGGGCAATATCTACCTCGGCGTCGCCAACCCCGCCCCGATCTTCGGCACCAAGAGCTACCCGCTCGGGAGCAGCCGGCCAGGCCCGGACCTGTACACCGACTCGGTGGTGAAGCTGAGCCCGGCCGGGAAGCTGCTGTGGTACTACCAGCTCACCCCGCACGACCTGTACGACTGGGACCTGCAGAACCCGCCGGTGCTGACCACCGCGAACGGGCGGCCAGTGGTGATCGACGGCGGCAAGGCCGGCATCCTCGTCGAACTGGACGCACGCACCGGCAAGCTGCTGTGGCAGCGCCCGGTGGGCGGGCACGACGGGCATGAGACCGACGGGCTGCTCACTGAGCATGCCGCGTCGGCATCGCGGGGCTTGCTGCCCGCGGGATACTGCCTCGAGCCGAGCCTTTACGGCGGCATCTTGACCCAGCTGGCTAGCAACGGCTCCACCACCTTCGCGGCCGTCAACGACCTCGCACTGCCGGCCACCCCGACGGGCTACACCGGATCGCTTACCAGGAACATCCAAGCCATCGAGAACGCCGTCGGCGAGATGGCCGCGGTCAACCAGGACACCGGCGCCGTCATCTGGGACACTCCGCTTCCGTCCTCGCCGTACGGCGCCGCGACGGTGACCAACGACGTTGTGTTCACCACCACGTTCAAGGGTTACCTGTACGCGCTGAACGCGACCACCGGCGCCATCATGTTCAAGACACCGCTGTCCGCCGGGAGCAATGCCCCGGTCGCCGTCAACGGCGACTACGTCATCGCCGGCGCCGGCGCCGCGCTATCCAGGACGCAGCGGAACATGATCATCGCCTACAAGGTCGGGGCGAAAGGCAAGCTCCCTGACACCGTAGGCTCATAACTGACTTGGGCCAGCGCGGGGTGACTACAAGCCGGCACCGTTCCGTGGGCCAACCTGCGCTGAGTCATTCAGCCAGCCGGGTGAGAATGCGTTCGTGCTGACGGTGGTCAACAAGCGAGACCATGGTGGTCTTCGCCACCGAGCGGGCCGGCCCGGTCCCGGCCGCCGATCCCCGGTTGCTGACCGGGGTGGTCTTCGGGCAGCTGAGCGCCGCAGCCGAGGCCAAGCGCTTCTACGCCGAGCTGGCCGAGGCCGCGGAGTTCACCAAGCAGAAGAACGGCCCGAGCACGTTCTCACCGCCACGCAATTAGCACGTTTGCTTCCACCGCCTGGCTACTATTTGGCCTGGCGAAGAACACCGTCCATTGGTTTGTTCCCGTCTGAGGCGCGCCAAGCGCATAGCCGACAAAGCCACGGGGATCGAATTGCCCCCGACGGAAGCAGAGCCAGTTAGCGCGCATACCTGCAACGGTCTGCACGGCAGTGCCGCCCGCAAACCCGCAGTCAAGTATCTGAGACGGATTAGCCGGGTCGGTAATTTCAAGCGCCCAAGGCACTGGTCCGATAGATGCCATCGGTGTGACGTTCACGTTCAGATCATTGATCACAAGTGCCTTTGTGTCCCAGGGTGTTGCTAGGCAAGCGACTTCACTAACACTGGACCAGCACGGATCAGCCACCTGGTTTCCGCTAAAGCAACGCAGCGCATCCGGGTCAGAGCTCTCAGAGCTGTTGATACATGAGCCACCGTGCAGAGTTGTAGACTGCTGGTACGGTGCAAGGAGTCTTCCATCCGGGCTGAAGGGCTGCATTAGACGTACTTGCGTCGCACCCGGCTTCGAGGGCGCCTTGGGGGACGAGCTGAACCATCCGCCTGTAATCTGTCCTACTATACCTGTGACTAAGGCCGTGACTATAATACCGATTAGCCAGATGACGGACTTGCGAATTCCCTTGCCTGCGTTTCGAAATCCGTCGAAAGCTTCACGCTGTGGCTCACGTGCGCTCCGCGCTTCCACGCGCTGTGCATCGCCAACGTCATTGGCCCGCTCGGTCGCAGGATCATGAGATGAAAAGGAGCCGGTTTGCTCCGTTTTGTGCTGATCTAGCTTAGTTATCTCTTCGTGCTCACCTGGGGGATCGATCATCGAGACGCCTCCGTTCGCTCGGCCGCGACCTGCGAAGTATCAAGCCGATCAGATAGATCTGCGGCCCAGGACTAAAGCCTGCGAGTCGCTAGCTGCCCGTGGAGCCAAGATCACGTTTGGCTACAGGGAGAGAATACGCCGGACGCTGGAGAATGGCATGTGTTTGCGACCGCGCAAGAAGGCGTACGAATGATCCGATCATGATCGCACTGCGCTTCCAAAGGAGGCGCGTGTCGGTGACGGTGAGCGGCCCGCCTAATCGAGGTGCCGAACCGGGCCGGGCGGTGCACAATCGCGGCCATGGTGTCCTCCCGATGGCCGATGGCTGACCTCTCGCTGCGAACCCCGGCGCTGGAGTTGCGCTGGCCTAGCCTGGACGACCTCGGCGCGCTGGCCGAACTGGCGGCCCTCGGCGTGCACGATCCCGCAGTGCAGCCGTTCACGGTTGCCTGGACAGATGCATCCCCCGATGAGCGCGCCCGCGCCACGATGCAATACCACTGGTCCTGCTGGAGTTCTTGGAAGCCCTCGGACTGGAGGCTGGAACTCGCGGTGATCCGCGACGGCGTGGTGGTCGGCACCCAGGGCGTTGGCGGCCACGACTTCGCGGTACTGCGCGAGGTGAGCACGGGGTCCTGGCTTGGCCGCCGCTACCAGGGCCAAGGGCTCGGGACCCAGATGCGGGCAGCGGTGCTGCATCTGGCCTTCGCAGGGCTCCAGGCACAGCACGCCGTGTCTGCGGCGTTCCAGGACAACGCCGCCTCGCTCGGCGTGTCGCGCAAACTCGGGTACCGCGACGACGGCATCGAGTGGCACGTCGTGCGCGGCCGCGCGGCTCTGGCGCGCCGGATGCGCCTGACGCGTGCCGACTGGCAGGCCGTACGAACGGTCCCGGTGCAGCTCCGTGGCATCGAGCCCTGCCTGCCCCATTTCGGGTGCCAGCCGACAGCTTTCACCGCCGTCCCCGACGATCAATGACCAGCGCCGGAAGTTACCGGTCGCGGCATAGTGTGAGTACCTGAGGTCGCTGCACGCTGAAAGATGCGGGGATCGGTCAGGCTGGCGTGCTCATGCCGATGGCGCGGGCGGACACCGCGGTGATCCAGGCGAATGCCGAGATGATGCTGGCGCGCTGGAAGAGTCCCGCGCGGTTGGCGAGCCCGGGCGCCTGGTTGAAGCCTGCGCCCGCGAGACCGAGGTTCACTACAGTCGACGCCGCCGTAGCAGCGGAGTAGCAGGCCCACCGTGGCTGGCCTGCCCGGTGGAATCGCCAGGCGCAGGCAAGCGCGGCCGCCGGGAGGCCGAAGAAGATCGGGAACGCGGCGATGCCGTGCCTGGTCATTGATGCGCTCTGCACGAGGGGAACGTCGGGTGTCCCGGGTGGGTAGCCGCTAACTGGGTCTGTGCGGAACGCGGCGGACAATAGCAGGCCAAGGCCCGCTGCCCCGATCACGGCTGGCACGAGCCGGGTGCCGATAATGGCGTCGCGACTTCGGGACAGGCCCGCGGCGCCGGCCACGCAGAGCGTTCCGGCTGTGCTGAAGTTCGCGGCCTGGACCCAGCCGTGAGGACCGAGCGACAGCGAGCTGACCGGGTGGCGCGATGGCTGGTAGTCCGCTCGACGGGCACCTTCAGCGAGGAAGACGGTAACGAACAGCGGACCGGCCGCCACGCCAGACCGCAGCAGGCCGCGCGTTAGCGCCGCCGATCCCGGTCCCGCCAAGTCCAACGTCATGATCCGAGCGTATGCGTGCCCGCGCCGGCCGACCCCGTGATCCCTGGCCGCAAGTAAGGAGTGGCCGCTACCGGCGCGACGCGCTCGCCCAGGCCCCGCTCGGCCGTCTTGAACGCGCCGCCGCCCGCTAAACCCGGGATGCGCTGGTGTATCCATGAGGGATGGATCCGGAAGGGGCGTTGCGGCGGATCGCCTTCGAGCTGGAGCGGGCTGGCGCCCCGGCGTACCGGGTGCAGGCGTTTCGCCGGGCCGCTGCGGTGCTGGCGGCGATGCCCGCTGCCGAGCTAGCCCGGCGGATCGCCGACGGCACGCTGCAGGACCTGCGCGGCATCGGGCCGGCGACCGCCAGTGCGATTGCTCAGGCCGCGGCTGGCGAGCGGCCGGACTACCTGGTCCGGCTGGAGGCCGCCTATGAGCCGCCGCCGCGGACCGCGATGCGGGCAGCGCTGCGCGGCGACTGCCATACGCACTCGGACTGGTCCGACGGCGGCAGCCCGCCGCGGGACATGGCGGAGGCCGCCCAAGCGCTCGGCCATGAGTGGATCGCGCTGACCGATCACTCGCCCCGCCTCACGGTGGCTAACGGGCTGCCTGCCGAGCGACTGGCGGCGCAGCTCGCGCTGATCGAGAGGCTGAACGCCGATCTGGCGCCGTTCCGGATTCTCAGCGGGATCGAGGTCGACATCCTCGAAGACGGCGGCCTCGATCAGCGCGAGGACCTGCTCGCGCGGCTTGACGTCGTCGTGGCCAGCGTGCACTCCAAGCTGCGGATGCCGGCCGGGCCGATGACCGAGCGCCTGCTTGCGGCCGTCGCCAGCCCGCACGTTGACGTGCTCGGGCACTGCACCGGCCGGATGACGATGGGAGGCCGCAGACGGCCGGAGTCCCAGTTCGACGCTGACTGCGTGTTCGCCGCCTGCCGAGAGCACGGCGTCGCGGTGGAGATCAACTGCCGCCCGGAGCGCCAGGATCCGCCGGATGACCTGCTCCGGCAGGCGGCCGACGCGGGCTGCCTGTTCGCCATCGATACCGACGCGCACGCGCCCGGCCAGCTCGACTGGCTCGACAACGGCTGCGAACGAGCCGAGCGCGCGGGCATCACGCCCGGGAGAGTGCTGAACACCCGCGCCGCGGCCGACATCACCGGCGGATTCCGGCGTGGTCGCGATGAGGAACGGAGAGTCCCCGCGGCGCGGGCAGGCCGGGTCAGCGCAGGCGGAAGTCCGCGTAATCGAAGCCAGGAGCCACCACGCAGCTGACCAGCACCGGCTCCTGGCCAGTCGGCGCAGCGCATTGCCACACGCCGCCGGGCACGATGGCCTGCGGCCGCTGGCCCGCGCCCAGATCGCCGCCGAGCACAACGACCGTCCCAGCGGACGGCTCGTCACCGGCGCCGCCGGTGCGCAAGTCCAGCGGACCGCCGCTATGCCAGAACCACAGCTCGTCGGAGCGCACCACATGCCAGCGTGACTGCTCGCCTGGATGGAGCAGAAAGTAGATGGCGGTCGCGGCGCTGCGGGGCCCGCCGTATCCCTCGGGCGAGAACGACACCGCTGAACGCCACGTCTCCCGGAACCACCCGCCCTCAGGATGCGGCGCAAGGTCAAGCTGCTCAGCCAGGGGCGGCCGTACTGTCATCAGCCACTCCCCGAAGCGCCGCCGCCTGCACTCGGCATCGATACTCCACCCTCAGCTGTCTGGATCGGTCTCACTGGTGCCTACGGCCAGGCAAATGCGGCTACCACTGCCGCAGCCCCCGCGACGCCGCAGAGGATGCCGCCGTAGGTGGCCCGGGCGCTCTTGTACCTCAGGTGGTAGTACTCTCCCACGGTGCCGTTTTGCGGGTAGGGCTGATGGCCCGGGCGAGGCGGAGCCAGGGGCGGGCTGGGCGAGCGCCAATGGATACTTTGCGAGCTTCTTGGACTACCGCCGACGCGATCTGCGCGGGCGGCGACAACCGCTCGCTAGGGGAAAGCGCGGCCACGGTTGGGAGGCTGCCGCGCACGGCGATACCCGTGGGTGTCGTTGGCGGCTCGTGCGAGGCGGATGATTGCGGCTTCGAGTTCCACGGCTGGCCGGTCGAAGCAGGCTCGCAAATGAGTCCGGGCGGACGGCGAGCGTGACGCGGATGGTCCGGTCGCGAACGCGACCCGGTGGCGCAGGGCGTGGTCGAGCAGCAGGTCGGTGTCGACGCGAGTGTCGATCCAGGCGGAGAGCCCGCCGTCGGGTGGCTGCCATGTCCAGTCGGGGAGGTGCTTGCGCACGAGCCGGGTGAACATCGCCGCGGACTGTTTCAGGGCCTGCCGCCGCCGGCTGATCACTTGGTCGTAGGTGCTGAGCAGCTGTAGCGCCACAAGCTGGGAGGGCACGCTGGTCCCGTAGTCGGTGCGGGCCCGTTCGGTCACCGTCGCGTCAATGAGGTCGGGCGCGGCGCGGATCCATCCGACCCGCAGCCCGCCCCAGCCGACTTTGCTGGTGCTTTCGATGCTGATGACCGGGGCTCGTCGGCACAGCAACGCGAGCGATGGTGGCCGCCCGCCGGTGAAGGCCAGGTCAGCGAGGGTGTTGTCTTCGATGGCCGGGAGGCGGGCGGTGTCGAGTTGCCGGGCGAGCGCTTCGAGGTGGGGACGGCGGCGGACCCGTCCGGTGGGGCTGTGCACGGCGGGGACGAGCAGAACCGCTCGGGCGCGCCCGGCGATCAGGAGCTTGGAGAGCTGGTCGCCGGGTTCGTCGATCAAGTCGAGCGGAAGAGGGAGGGCCCTCAGGCCGCGTCCTCGTAGCAGGTCGTGGATGCCGACGTAGGTGGGGTCCTCGACTGCGATGATCTGGCCACGTCTGGCGACGGCGCCGAGGGCGAGATCCAATGCGTGCTGGGCGCCGTTGGTGACGTGGATCTGGGCGGGGCTGGTCGGCGCGGCGAGGGCGCGGTGGCGTTGGGCGATCGCGTCCCGCAAGACGGGCAGCCCGGCTGGTGCGTACCCGTGCGCGGGCACGACAGATGCCAGGTCGGCGACATCGAGGGTCACGTCCGGGAGCTGCGAGGCATCGGGTGTGACGGACGCGGCGAGGTTGAGTATGTGCTCGGCGGGCAAGAGCCGCTCAGCGGTGATGCCGGAGGGAGCCGCGCTTGGGTCGCTGGCGGGAACCCACGTGCCGGACCCCTGCCGAGAGGTAACAAAACCACCTGCTCGCAGCTCATCGATGGCCGCCACAACCGTCGACCGGCTAACACCGAGCGTCGCCGCCAGCGAACGCTCCGGCGGCAAGACCGTGCCCGGGCCGAGCAGGCCGCTGGAGATGCGCGATCGGATCACGTGCGCGAGGCGCCGGGACAGCGGTCCGCTGCCACCGTCACGCCATCCCTCCACCACAGCCGCGAAGCGTCCCGCGCCGATCGTCTCTGGCTCCGGCCTGGCCAGACCAGTGGTCTTGCTCATCACAGTCCAATATTTCCAGATTGGATCGTGCTTTACAAGACCAATCCTGGCATGGTTGACGCCATGAAGAATTTCTCCCAAGCGGAAGCCGATGCCTTCGCCCGCGAGTGGGCGGCGGCATGGAACTCGCACGACGTTGACCTGATCGTCGGTCACTACCGGCATGACATCCAGTACTACTCGCCGTTCGCCGCCCGGCTCGGCGCCAGCACGCCGTTGTCCGGGCGCAGCGAGTTGCGCCGGTACGTCGCCGCCGCGCTCGAGCGCTACCCGTCGGTGCGGTTCGGCCCGGAGCTGGTCGCGGCGGCCGGGGCGGGCAGCATCACCATTGGCTACCTCAGCGTCGACAACCTCTTCGCGATCGAGACGTTGGCGATCGACGACCACGGGCTGATCACCCTTGCCCGGTGTCACTACCGCAAGCGCCACCTGGTGGGCTGGTTCACCTCACCCCCTGATGTCCCTGAGCGCGACACCGAGGTGAGTGTGGACGCGATGAGCAACCGGCGGGCGCGCCCGGTCACCTCGGCATCGACCGCTGTGATCTCCGAGGAGCGGCCGGTTGCCGTTGTGACAGGCGCCGGGCGCGGGATCGGCCGCCTGCTCGCCAGGCGCCTGTCCGACGCCGGCTACGCGGTCGCCCTGGTCGCCCGCTCACAACAAGAACTGCGCGAGACGGCTCGGTTGGTCGAGATCGCAGGCGGCCGCGCCCTGTGCCTAGCGGCAGACGTCACCGACGAGGAGGGCGCACCGGAGGTTATCCGGCGCGTCGAGACTGAGCTCGGCCCGATCGAACTGCTGGTCAACAACGCCGGCATCCTGGGACCGACCGGGCCGACGTGGGAAGTCGACATCCGAGCGTGGTGGAGAACGGTCGATATCAACCTGTTCGGCACCCTCGTCTACACCCGGCTGGCCCTGGCCCTGATGGTTCCCCGCCGGCGCGGCCGGATCGTCAACATCACCAGCCAGGCCGGGGCGTTTCGCTGGCCGACCGTCTCCGCCTACTCCGTGTCCAAGGCCGCGATGATCAAGCTGACCGAGAACCTGGCGATCGAAGCTCGCCGGCACAAGATCAGCATCTTCAGCATCCACCCCGGCCTGCTTCCCATCGGGCTTGCCGAATCCGCCCTCACCCCGGATGCCCTACCAGGAACCCACGATGCGCGCCTGTACACGTGGGCGCAGCGTGAACTCAACGCGGGTCGTGGAGCCGAACCCGATCGTGCCATCGAACAGATCTACCGCCTTACCACCGGACGTTACGACGAATTGTCCGGACGCCACATCTCCGTACACGACGACCTCGACGAGATCCTTCGCCACATTCACGACGTTCGCGACAGCGAGCTCTACCTGCTCGGAATGCACCGTCTCGCCGTCTGACATCACCGCCTGCGAGATGGAGCCGCGGCAGACTCAGCCGCAGCAGACTCAGCCATAAAAGACTCAGCCATAAAAGGCTTAGCCGTAGAAGAACAGGCGCATGAGGATAACGATGGCCACGATCGCCAGCGCGATCGCCAGCTTGACGACCAGGCCCTTCTCATACCTGACCGCCGAGGCGACCTCCGTCTCGAAGACCCGCTGCTCGGCCTGCGTCGGGCCGGCCGACGTCAGGCCACCGGGCGTCCGGCCGCCCCCCGCCGTCAGCCCGGCAGACGTCAGCCCGGCAGACGTCAGTCCCGCAGGCGTCAGTCCGGCGGGCGCCTGACCAGCAGGCGGCTGACCGGCCGATGTCAGACCGGCATCGACACCTTGCCGGTCTTCTCGGTCTTCTCCCATCGCACCTCGGCCCTCCTGAGCTCCTTGATGTAGGCGGCGGTGGTGATGGCGCACAGCAGCGGGCCGTAACCACCGATGTAGATCAGTGCCGGGCTGGTGAACCGGCCGAGCCAGCGGGTCTCGGCGGACTTGGCGAGGAACGCCACGCCCATGCACCCGGCCAGCCAGATATAGGTGAACAGCTCAAGGCCGCGGACGTCAGCGCTGGTGTAGGAAACCCCGACCGCGGACGCCCCGTGGATGGCGAGCCAGCGCAGCGGGCCAGGTAGCACCGCGGCCGCGATGATGATCACGCTGACCGCGCCGGGGAACATCAGCGCCTCGCGCCAGACGCGCCTGGCCGTCTGGGTGTCGATCATCAGCGCGAAAGACGTGATGAACGCGTAGGTGATGACATTGGTGATCCAGAGCACGTGAAACGCTTCCCAGGCCAGCCTGTAGTCGATGAAGAACAGCGTGACCAGGGACGCTGACGCGCAGACCATCAGGATGGGCAGCAGCAGCAGCGCGAACCAGAACAGGCCGAAGGTGTTGCTGCCCAGCCGGTTACCGGGCTGCGGCTGGAACCACTGGTGCCGGAACTTCATGGTGACCTGGATGTTGCCGCGCGCCCAGCGCAGCCGCTGCTTCCACAGGCCGGAGACCGAATCTGGTTCCTCGGCCCACACCGTGGCGTGCGGCTCGAAGATCACCCGCCGGCCCGCCCGCTGGGTGTCGAAGGTCGTGATGGTGTCCTCGGCCAGCGAGCCGGTGTCGATCCGGCCGCCGAGCGCCTCGATATTGGCCCGCGAGTGCAGCTGCGCGCCGCCGGCCAGGCAGGCGAGCACGCCGAGCACGTTCTGCGCGCGGCGGGCCGCCGCCTGCGCGGTGATGTACTCGTATCCGATGAACCTGGTCAGGTAGTTGCCCGGGCGGCTGCCCTCCTTGATGTAGGCGGTGACCGCCCCGACGCGCGGATCTGCCAGATGGCGGGTCATCCGGCGGAGCGAGTCCGGCTCGTAGATCACGTCCGCGTCCATGATCAGGACCGCTTCCATCCAGTCGTCGCGCAGGATCTCCGCCAGCCCGTGGTTGAGCGTGTGCGCCTTGCCCTCGCCGCCGGTCTTCCTGCGCAGGTGCACCACGTTGCCCGGGTACTGCGCCGCCTTGGCCAGGATCACGTCGGGAGTGTCGTCGGTGCTCGCGTCGTCCACCACGAAGATCCGCAGCGCCTCCCGCGGGTAGTCCAGCAGCATCAGCCGGTCGATGGAGGCGCCGATGACCGCGGCCTCGTTCCAGGCGGGTATCACGATGGCGGTGCGCGGGAAGTACGGCGCGCACCGGTCGTAGTGCAGCCGCCTGAAGTGATCGGCCACGATCAGGAACTGGTAGTTGGCCAGCACCAGCGGCACGGCCCCGACCATCACCAGCGCGACGAGTAGCCATTTAACGCCAAGCAGCACGTGAAGTGTCACAGCGACGGCCCGGTCGCCGGCTCGCCTGCAACCCGGCCGGGGCCGGCCTGCCCGGCCGGCCCGGCCCCGGCGGGACCAGCCGCGCTGGCGGTCCCCGGCTGGGCCAGCCGCGCCGCCTCGGCCAGGATCCGGCGCACCTGGACGTACCGGCCGATGTCGGCACAGTCGTGGCTGTCGGTGCTGGCCACGACCTGCACGCCGGCCTGGCTGAAGGCCTGCAGGCTGCGGGCCGACGGGCAGGCCCACTTCTCGTTGACCTCGACGAGCGCGTCGGCCAGGCTGGCCTCATCGGCGAGCATGCCGAGCATCGGGCCGGGAACCTGCGCCTCGTCCAGGCCCATCTTCGGCAGCACGCTGAACAGATGGGCCAGCAGCGGCCGCTGCGCGGCCCGCGACGCGGCCCGCAGCGCGCCGGCCGTCGCCTCGACCAGGCAGCCGATCGCGTCCAGCGGGCTGACCTCGCCGGACTCCAGCGCGGCGCGCATCACCTGCGGGTCGACCGGCCCGTCGTCCCCGGGGAACTGGTGATCGGCGATCAGCAGCAGGTCGGTCCCGTCGATGCTGGCGGGCAGGTCGAGCCGCCCGGCCCGGTCGAGGATCTTGGCCTCGACGCCCGCCAGGATGTCGATCCCGGCCAGCGCGCGCAGCGGCCACACGGCACGCACGAAGTCAGCCACCCAGGTGGTGCCGGCCCGCACGTGATCGACCAGGCAGAGGGTGCCCAGGCCGCGCTCGCGGGCGGCGAGCACGTTCTCGTCGATGGTGCTCGCGCCGTCGGAGAACACCGAGTGAACGTGGTAGTCCGCGTCGAGCGCGACCGTGCTCGTCATACCGCCACCTGCTGGACCTCGCCGACCCCGAAAAAGCGTTCCTCCAGGAATCTGACCATGGCGAGATCGGTGAAATCCAGGTGCCTGGGCACCGGACGGCCGCGCAGCGCATCGAGCGCCAGCCGCGGCATGTCGACGCCGCTGGCCACGGTCAGCGGGAGCGCCCCGGGCGCCCGCGGGTTGACCTCGAGCAGGGCCAGGCCCTGGCTGTCCCTGCGGCACTGCACGTTCGAGATGTAGGTCAGCCCGACCGCCTCGGCGACCGCCCGGCCGAAACCTTCCAGCTCGCGATCGTGCAGCGTCCGGCCGGCCACCGAGACTCCCGAGTCGACCTTGGCCCGGACCCGCGGCACCGCGGAGATCACGTGCCCGCTGCAGTCGGCGAGCACGTCGATGGAGTACTCCTGGCCGGGCAGGTGCTCCTGGACGATGAAGCCGGCCGATCTTGGCATCGCCGCGAGCTCCCGGGCGGACGGCACCAGCGAGATGTCCCGCGAGCCGCTGCCGGCCCGCGGCTTGACGATGACGGGATAGGCCCAGGTGCCAGGGTCGAGCGCCGCGTCGAAGCACTCGGTCTTGGGTACCCGGACGACGCCCGTGCAGCGCCTGATCAGCGCGAGCTTGTCGAGGGTCAGGCGCAGCGCCTCGTCGGAGGCCAGCAGCAGGTCGATGCCGGCGACGGCGAAGGCGGCGTGCCGCACCGCTGCCAGCGGCTCGAGCTCGGCGTCGCAGGTCGGGATGACGATGCTGGCGTCCATCGCCAGGCACCGGTCGAGCACGGCTTCCGCGAAGCCCGGGGCATCGCCGGCCGGGAGCAGCGTGCGTGACTCGGGCGGCACCAGGTAGAGCCCGGCCGCCCACGGGTCCATGTCCGCGGCGATGAGCCGCACGCCCGGGTCGCGGCACAGCGACTTCATGACCGCGACAGCCGCCGGCCCGCCCGCGCCGGTCACCAGCACGCCGACCGGGCTGCCGGTCACCGGGACGGCGGCCAGGCTGCCGGTCACCGGGACGGCGGCCAGGCTGCCCGCGCGGGTCACCGGAACGCCGGCGCCGGTCACCGGGCCTTCGGCCGGGCCCGCCGGGCCTGGCCAGTCAGCCGGGTTCATCCAGCTCACCCGCCATGACCTGGGCCTCGGCCGGCGCCGGGATCGCGGGCACGGTCAGCACGCCTGTTCCGACGCCGGCCTCGTCGCCGGCCGGCTGCCGCGACTTGACGGCAACGCCGTCCCTGATCACCTCGAATGCCTCCGCGTAGCGGCCTTCGCCGAACCTGGACCAGTACCGCGCTGTCGCGGAGATCAGGTCGGGTTCCAGGTATTCGCGCAGCGCCACCTGGCTGCCGAAGGCGTCGATCGCGGCCAGCTTCGCCTCCAGCTGCCCGTCGATGCGCACGAACCTGGTGGGCCGGAATTCGACGGTGGCCGACGGCGACTGGAAGCAGAAGACCCGGCCGATCTTCCTGGCGGCCACCATGACGGCCCGGTGGGTATTGCGGTGATCCTGGTGCACATCGTGGATGGAGTGCGTATAGATCATCGTCGGCTGCACCTCGCCGATCACCCGGCTGATGATCCTGATCGTCGGGTCGCCCTCGCTGATCCTGGTGTCCTCGAGGTCCTCCAGGTACAGCCGTGCCCCGAGGACCTCCGCGGCCTGCTGGGATTCATCCGCCCGCTCCTGCTCGGGCCCGCCCCGGGCGCCGCGGCTCAGGGTCAGGATCGCGACCTGATGGCCCATCTGGTGGTAGGCCGCCAGCGTTCCGCCGACGCCGATCTCGACGTCGTCCGGATGGGCGCCGATCGCGAGCACTGTCTCGCGCCTGGCCTGCCGGTCGGCGCGGCCCTTGGCGACCAGCCGGGAGACCGTCTCGGTCAGCTGTGCGGGCCGCAGCGGTTTCTCGAGGAACTCATCGGCCCGGCTGCGCAGCGCGCCGATCGCGTTGCCCACGGACGCGTGCGCGGTCATGATCGCTACCGGGAGCTCGGGCGCCGCCCGACGCAGCGACTCAAGCAGCTCGATGCCGGTCATGCCCGGCATCTCCACATCCGTCAGCACCAGATCCCAGGGCTCCGTGCTGGCCCGCAGCAGCGCGGCCACCGGGTCGGCGGTGTGCGTCACGTCAAAGTTGCCCCGCACGCCGAGGACCTGGATCACGAAGCTGGCGGTCTCGGGGTCGTCCTCGACGACGAGGATGCGCCCGGCCGTTTCCCCGGTGCCAGGCTGGCCGTCTGGTCGCCCGGCCATCACGCTGGTCCCACGTAGCGGTAGCCGGATCCGGCGACCACCTCGATCGGCGTGCCTGACGCGCAGGCCTCGCCGAGCTTGCGGCTCAGCTGCTCCATAGTGCCGGCCAGCTTCGCGGTGCCGTCGGCCGGCCGCTCGGTGCGCTGCGGATCGCCCCATGCCTGCTGGCGCAGTTCCTCGGCGGACATCATCTGGCCGGGGTGCCGCACCAGGGCGGCGAGCAGCCGGACTTCGCCGGGCGTCAGCTCGACCGGCTGATCGTCGACCCGGACCTGCTGGGCCACGAACGCCAGCTCTACCCGGCCATCGTCGTACACCTCGAGATCGGGGCGGCCGGACCGCCGGCGCCGCAGCAGCGCCCGGACCCGCGCCAGCAGTTCCGCGTTGCCGAACGGCTTGGTGAGGTGGTCGTCGGCGCCCGACTGCAGCCCGCGGAGCTTTTCGGACAGCTGGCCATGCGCGGTGAGCATCAGCACCGGCACGTCGCTGGCGGCGCGGATCCGCTCGAGCACCTCCCAGCCATCCAGCGTCGGCAGCCCCACGTCGAGCAGGACCGCGTCCGGCCGCTCGTTATGGAAGACGCGCAGGCCATCCCGGCCGTCGGCGGCGGCCGTCACCTCGAAGCCGGCCCGTTGCAGCATGATCTCGACGGCCCGGGCGATGTCCGGGTCATCCTCGATGCACAGGATCTGGGCGCTCATGGGCTGACCGGCAGGTAGACGGTGAAGGTGGTGCCGGTGCCGAGGGTGCTCCGCACGTCGACGTGGCCGCCGTGCAGCTCGGTGATGGCCTTGACGATGGACAGCCCGAGACCGGTTCCCGGCCGGCCGTCGGCGGCGGCGTTGGACGCCCGGACGAACCGGTTGAACAGCTGGTCAACGTCGGCGGGCGGGATGCCGATCCCCTGATCGGTCACATCGATCCGCCAGGCCTGCCCGTCGCAGCTGGCGGTGATCGCGACCCGGCCGCCGTCGCCGGAGAATTTCACGGCGTTGGAGAGCAGGTTCTCGAGGACCTGCTGGAGCCGGTGCTGATCCGCGTGCAGCAGCGGGCCGTCGGCGGTGCGGACGTCCACCACGATGCCGCGCTCGGCCGCGGACGCCGATCCGGCGCGGACCGTCTCCTCGATCAGCCCGGGAATCGACACGTCGGCCTTTTCGAGCGGCAGCACCCCGGCCTCCGCCCGGCTCAGCAGCAGCAGGTCGCCGACCAGCCGGAGCAGCCTTTCGGCGTTCCTGCGGATAATGTGCAGCGACTCGGCCGTCTCGGGTTCGAGCCGCTGCTCACCGTCGAAGATCAGCTCGGCGAACGAGACGATCGAGGTGAGCGGGCTCCTGAGCTCGTGCGACATGGTGGCAAGGAACTGGCTCTTGGTCTCGTCGAGTTCCTGCAGCTTGAGGTTCTGCTCGGCAAGCCGCTGCTGCGCCTGCTCGGCGGCGTCCCGGGCGGCGAGCTCGGACTGCAGCAGCCGTTCCCGCTGCGCCTCCAGTGCCTTGCGCTCCGAGATGTCCCAGAACTGCCAGAGGTCGCCGCGGTACTCGCCCTCGGCGTAGACCGGCCAGTAGTCGCCTTCGATGGTCCGGCCGTCCGCGGCGCTGAAATGCTCGCCCTCGGTCGGCTGCCGGCGCTCGCTGAGCCTGGCCGTCCAGTGCAGGAACTCCGCCGGATCGGCGAAGGTGCCCTTGACCACGCTGGCCAGCTTCGCCGCCGAGGTCCCGACCAGCTGGCTGCCCGGCGACGTGATCCCGAACAGGTCGCAGAAGCTGGCGTTGACCTGAGCGATCTGGCCGTCCTCATCGCGCACCATGATCGCCGGGATCGCGTTGGCGATCAGGCTGTTGAGGCGCTCGGTCTGGTCGGCGAGGCTGCGCCGGGCCGCCCGCTCAGCGGCCAGCAGGCGTTCTCGCTCTTCCTCGGCCCGCTTGCGGGCGGTCACGTCGGTGAGGGCGGCCAGGAAGCCGGCTGGCAGGCCTTCGGAGGTCAGCAGCGGCACGGCCGTGGCGTGCACCCAGACCTCGGTGCCGCTGGCGGAGATCAGCCGGCAGTCGGTGCGCAGCTCGGTCCCCCGGGCCGCGGCGACCGCCCACTCACGCTCCATCTGCACCGCGTCATCCGGGTGCAGCGCCGTCGACCAGCCGATCCCCAGGGCGTCCGCCTCGGTCATCCCGGTCAGCTCGCACCAGCGGTCGTTGGCGAAGGTGCACAGGCCGCCGGCGTCCATCTGCACGATGCCGACCGGCGCCAGCCTGGCGAGGACGCGGAACCGGGCCTCGCTGTCGGTCAGCTCGGCGTGCGCATGCTCGAGTTCGGTGATGTCGCGCATGAAGGCGCAGAAGTGGACGACGCCGTCGACCGTGATCGGGACGGGGGTCAGCTCGACGATGCGCTCGGTGCCGTCCGCGCGCATCGCCGGATACCGCATCGGGCCCGTGTACATGCCGCGGTCACCGGATTCCAGGTAGGCCCGGATGCCGGCCTCGAATTCGGCTCGCTTGCGCTCGGGGAGCAGCAAGCCGGGCAGGGGGTTACCCATCACGTCGCAGCGGCTGAGGCCGAACATTTGCTCCGCAGCCGGGTTGAATGTCACGATGCGCCCATCGGGGCCAGCGACGACGATCACGTCCGGCGATCCCTCGATCAGTGCCGAGGTCAGGGCCTGGCGCTCGGCGAGTTTCGTCTTGGCGTTGGCATGCCGGATCTGCGCGGCGACGATGGCGGCGATGGCGTGCGCCATGGAGCTGGTTTCCGCGGTCCAGCCTGATGCGTCTCCGATGAGCGCGATCGCGCACAGGCAGCGATCCTCCGGTGCCGAGTAGGCCATCAGGGCGCTCACGCGCGGCCCGCCTGCCTGCCCCGTCCAGTTGAGCGTCTCCTGGAACGACCTGCCCCGGTGATCCTGGCCGGAGCGGGCCGCGGCGATCTCGCTGAGCTCGTCCATCAGCGCGGCGTCGCCGGCCGCGTCCGGCGGGTGCGCCGCGAGGACGATCAGCGGCCTGGCCGCGGTCTGCTGCACGGCCAGCACGGCGCGGCAGCCGAGCGCGGCACCGACCCGGGCGAGAACGGCCGGCAGCGCGTCAGCCGCGTCGTTGTCGGGCAGTAGCTGCCCGACGGCATACTCCACCAGGCCGGCCTCGGCAGGCGGCATTTCGCCGCCCGCCGCCGACCCGGCGGCTGCGCTAACCCGAGAAACCCCCATGACGCCGCGATCTCACCTGCCCCCGTGACCTCGCGGTTCGCGTGATCCCCTACAGCTTCATCCTTACCCGGCCTGTAACGCCCGAATCAGGCCGCCCCCTCCCCCGCCGGGCAGATCCCCTCCTGCGCCGGGCACGTCCGCTGGCCTGCTGAGCCCGCCGAGCAGGTTCCCGGCTCCGAATTCGGCCAGCGGCAGCAGCTGGGGCCGCTTGGGCGGGATCCCGTCGCCGGCCGACACCCCGCGCAGCCGCCGGACCAGCCATGGGGCCGCGTGCTCGCGGGCCCACCGGGCATCGCTCCCCCGCTCCGTCAGCCAGGTCGCCGACCTGGACAGCGCCGAGCTGGACAGCCAGGCGCCGGCCGCGGGCCGGGCGGGCAGCGGCTCCCGCCAGTCCTCGCTGACCTCCAGGCCGAGCACCTCGCTGGCCAGCAGCGCCACCCGGCGGTGGCCGTCGGCGGCGAGGTGCAGCCGGTCCGCGCTCCATTCCCGCGTATCGGTCAGCATGCTCATCGTCCACAGGTCCGCGAGCTGGCAGCCGCGGCGGCTCGCGATCGCCCGCAGGTGCACGTTGAACGCGGCCACCTTGCCGCGGATCAGCCGCAGCACCGGGAACGCCCGCGGGTCGAATCCGGTGAACGCGAGCACCTGGCAGCCTGCCCCGCGCAGCTGCGCGACGGCGTCGTCGAACTGCTGGGCGAGCACGTCCGGGTCGGTGCGGATCCACAGCAGGTCATTGCCGCCGGCGAAGATGCTCACCAGGTCCGGCCGCAGGGCGATGGCCCGCGGTATCTGCTCGGCCGCCACCTCCCGCAGCCGTTTGCCCCGGACCGCGAGATTGGCGTAGCGGAAGGCCGGCCTGCCGCGAGCCGCTCGGCGAACCGGTCGGCCCAGCCCCGCAGGCTGGTGCCGTCCTCGGACGGGTCACCCATTCCCTCGGTGAAACTGTCCCCCAGCGCCACGAAGGAGCTGATCCCAGCTCCACCTTGACCTGCCCCCATGTCGATCAGTTCCTGCCTGGCGGCGGCTGGCTCGGTGCAGGGCACCGCGGGGGGCGCCAGCCGCCCGCCGGTTAGTGCGGTGCGATCGGGGTCACCGTGGATGGATAGCGCCGCGCGAAGGCCGCGACGGCGTCGTGCCTGATCGCCCGCCAGAGCTTCTGGCTGACGAAGCGGTTGAGGCTGACCGCGCCCTGGCCTTCGAAGGTGAAGGCCTGCCGTACCGGCGCGGAGACGAAGGTGGCGGCGCTGCTGACCAGGGGCATGCTCATGGCCAGCGATACCAGCTCGGAGTTGGTGAAGTTGCTGTCCACGCTCAGCGCCTTGGTGAAGGCATTCAGGATGCTGAAACCCCCGGTGGGGTTGGTGAGCAGGCCCAGCCGGTCGAGTTTCGCCAGGATTGCCCGCAGCAGCGCCTGCTGGCGCAGCACCAGGCCGTTCCGGCCCAGCGAGTTCTGCCTCAGGTAGTCGAGCGCCGTGCTGCCGTTCAGGTGATCGATCCCCTTGCGGAAGACGACACCGTTGCTCGATGTCGTCTCGGGCAGCGCCACGTTGACGCCGCCGAGTGGTCCGAGCGAGCTGGTCAGCCCGTCGAAGTTGACCACCGAGTAGTGGTCGATGCGCACGTCGGTGAGGCTCTCGACGGCCCGGATCAGCAGCGAGGGTCCGCCGAGCGGCAGCGTGTTCCACAGCTGGGTGACGCCGTGGCCCGGGACGTCCACTAATGCGTCGGGCGGGATGCGGACGATCGCCCCGGCCCGCCTGTCGGCGTTGATATGCACGAGCGCGATGAGGCCGCTCGATTCCTCCGGAGCCGTCGATGAGCCGAGCGCCCCGTGGCCGCCAATCTGGGCGGGCAGCGTGTCGGACCCGGTGAGCAGGATCGTCATGCTGTGGCGGGTCGCCGCGGGCATCACCGGCCGTTCGGCGGCATCAAGCCCGCCGAACACGCCGGGAATCCGGCGGATGTTGTCGGCCAGGTGGTTCACGATCGCGTAGCCGGTCACCGCCACGCCGGCGACCAGGACGACCATGGCAGCCGCCGAGGCCATCGCGATCCGCAGGACGCGCCGCTTGCGGCTGCGCGGCCGCCGCGGCGGATCTTCGACCAGCCCGGCGCTCCACACCTGCTCGGCAGCCCTCGTGGCAGCCGGCTGGCCGGGCCCGGTCGCAGCCGGCTGGTCAGGGCCTGGCTGGTCCGGCCCGGTGGCAGCCGGCTGGTCCGGCGCTGCTGCAGCCGGCTGGTCAGGGCCTGCCTGGTCAGCCGGGCCCAGATCGTCAGACATCTCTCTCGCCCCCCGGGTCATCGCGGCGCCTACTGGGTCACCGTGGACGGATAGCGCCTGGCGAAGGCTGCGACCGCGTCATTCCTGATCGCCTGCCACATCCGGTGGCTGAGGGCGGAGTTCAGGCGGACCGCGCTCTGCCCGTGGAACGTGAAGGTCCGCGCGACCGGCGCGGACACGAACGTCCTCGAGCTGCCGCCTAGCAGGTGCAGGTGCATCGCCAGTGACTCAAGCTCGGAGTTGCTGAAGTTGCTGTCCACGCTCAGCGCCTGGGTGAGGGCAGTCAGGATGCTGTAATCCCCGGCCGGGTTGGTCAGCGGGTGCTCGGCTGCGATCTTCTCCAGGACCGCGTACAGCAGCGCCTGCTGGGCCAGCACCCGGCCGTCCTCGCTTTGCGACGTCGCCCGCAGATAATCGATCGCGGTGGCGGTGGTGAGGTGGTTGGTCCCCGGATGGAAGACGACGCCATTGCTCGCGGCGTAGGCCGGCACATCGACATTGACGCCGCCGAGCGGCCCCACCGACGTTGCCAGCTTGTTGAAGTCGACCACCAGGTAGTGGTCGACGCGCACATTGGTCAGCCGCTCGACGGTCCGGATCAGCAGCGAAGGGCCGCCGAGCGGCAGCGCGTTATACAGCTCGGTGACGCCGTGCGCGGGCACGTGCACTAATGCATTGGGCGGAATGGAGACGATTGCCGCGGCTGGCCGGTTGGCGTTGATATGTACCAGGGCGATCAGGCCGCTGTGCCCCGCGGCCGCGGCCGGTGAGCGATCCGCCCCGCTGCCGCCGGTGCTGGCGGGGACCGCCTCCGACCCGGCCAGCAGGATCGTTATGCTGCGGCTCGTCGCGGCCGGCATCACCGGCCGGTTAGCGGCAGCAACCCCGCCGAACACGTTCGGGATCCGGTGGATGTTGCCGGCCAGGTGATTGACGAGCGCATAGCCGCCAACCGCGGCACCGGCGGCCAGCACGACGATGGCAGCCGCCGACGCCAGCGCGATCCGGACGCCGCGCCGCCTGCGCCCGCCCCGCTCCGGCCGCTCCGGCCGCTCGGGCCGCCAGCCCTCGACGAGCCCGGCGCTCCACGGCTCGCCGTCGCCGGGCCCAGTGGGCGCAGGCTGCGCGGAGCCCGGCTGGCCGGTCGAGCCCGGATCTTCAGACATCTCTCGTTGCCCCCCTGGCCCGGCGCTGCCGCGTCCCGCTGCCGCGCGAGGCAGCGGCCGGCGCTTCGACCTGCCGTTCTTTCTTGCGTCTGCGCTTCGTGCCTGCCTCAAGGCGTTCCCGAGCGAAGTCGCTCCAATTACAGCTAGTGTTCTACCCGACTACCGAGAGTCATGTACAGCGGTGCGGAAAAAACATCGGCTCCGGCCGCACACATAGTCGTGCCGGCAACTCAGAAGCCGGCCCGAACGGGAGGCGCGCGGGTGAGCGACCAGGTGGTGAATGGCGGTTTACCGGCCGCACCGGCACGCCGGGTCCTTTCGGCGCGGCGGGCCTGGTACGTGAGCGCGGAGGCCGGCTACGACGCCGCCGTCTGGCTGGCGGCATTGCTGGCAGCGGCCAAGACGACCGACGACCTGCCCGGCGCGGGCGCCTGGGTCACCCGGTTAGCCTGCCTGGCCATTGCTGTCAGCCTTTCCGCCGCCGGATGCGGCCTGGCCGCCGGGCTGTACCGGGGCCGGTACCAGCGGGGCAGCCTGGACGAGGTCGCCGGGGTCAGCATCGCGGCCGGCCTGACCGCTTCGTGTGTCCTCGCCGCCGGGCTGGTCCTGATACCTGGCCAGCATGCGCCGCTCGAGACCGCCGCGGCCGCCGCGGCCATCGCGCTGCTGGCGATGCTGGGCACCCGGTACGCGGCGTTCGCCGTCCGGCAGCGGTCCAGGACGCCGGCCTCCTCGGCGGAGAAGATCATCGTCTTCGGGGCCGGCAGCGCGGGCGCCCAGCTGGTGCAGCAGCTGATCGGCCAGCACAACGCCGGGTACCGGCCGGTCGCGATGCTCGACGATGACCCGGCGAAGCGGCGGCTGCGGATCCGCGGCATCCCGGTGGTCGGTGACCGCTCGCAGCTCGCCGCAGCCGCGGCCTCGACCGGCGCCAGGGTCCTGGTGATCGCCATCGCCCGGGCAGGCGGCCCGGTCATCAGGGACCTCACCAGGGCCGCCGAGGCGTGCGGCCTGGCGCCCAAGGTGATCCCCTCGGTCAAGGAACTGCTCAGCGGCGATGCCAGGATCGACGGAGTCCGCGATCCGCGGATCAGCGACCTGCTCGGCCGCCGCCCCGTCGAGACCGACCTGGCGGCCGTGGCCGGGCAGTTCGCGGGCAAGCGGATCCTGGTCACCGGCGCCGGCGGGTCGATCGGGTCCGAGCTCTGCCGCCAGCTGCACCGGCTCGGGCCGGCCGAGCTGATCATGCTCGACCGGGACGAGTCGGCGCTGCACGCCGTCCAGCTCGCGCTGCACGGCCGGGCGCTGCTCGACTCCGATCAGGCGGCGCTGGCCGACATCCGCGATCCGCACCGGGTCAGGCAGATCTTCGAGCAGTTCCGCCCGGAGATCGTCTTCCACGCCGCCGCGCTCAAGCACCTGCCGCTGCTGGAGCGCTACCCGGCCGAGGCGCTCAAGAGCAACGTGCTGGGCACGCTCACGATGCTGGATGCCGCGGCGGCCTATGGCGCGCAGTCGTTCGTGAACATCTCGACCGACAAGGCCGCCGATCCGGTGTGCATCCTCGGCTATTCGAAACGGATCGCCGAACGGCTCACCGCGTTCATGGCCAGCCAGACCGGCGGGAGCTACCTGAGCGTGCGTTTCGGCAATGTCCTGGGCAGCCGCGGGTCGGTCCTCACCAGCATGAGCGCGCAGGTCGCCGCGGGCGGCCCGGTCACCGTGACGCATCCGGAGGTCTGCCGTTATTTCATGACCGCCGACGAGGCGGTGCAGCTTGTCCTGCAGGCCGCCGTCATCGGCTCCGGCGGCGAGGTGCTCGTCCTCGACATGGGCGAGCAGGTGCGGATCGCCGACATGGCGCGCCGCCTGGTCGCGACCGCGGCCAGCGACGTGGACATCGTCTACACCGGCCTGCGGCCAGGCGAGAAGCTCACCGAGGACCTGCTCGGCCAGGATGAGGTGGATAAGCGGCCGCACCATCCGCTGATCAGGCACGTGCCCGCGGCGCCGCTGTCACCAGAGGCGGTCACCAGCCTCGACACGACCGCCACCGCCGCCGAAATACGGTCGGCACTCGCGTTCTGCTCGGAGAGCGACCGCATTGGCCTGGCCGGCGCCGAGATGGCGGGCGGCTGAAGCGGCGGCCGCTGCCCGGCTGGCAAGAGGGTCGTTACAGGCCGAGGCGGACGCGGAGCGCCTGGTCGAGTTCCGCCTTGATGACGCCACGTTAACTATCGGTGCTGCTGAACAGCAGCTCGCCCGGCGCTCCCGGTGCCCACTGCAGTGCCTTCTCGAAATGGACGGTCGTCCCGTCCCGTCCGTTGCCGGTCAGGCGCAGATCATCGACGACCGCGTTCATGATCTTCAGGCCGCGGCCGTTCTCGGCGTCGGCGGGCACCAGGCCGTCGCCGGGAATCATTACCCTGCCGCCATTCCCGGTGTTGATCACCTCGATGATGCACCGCCCGCCCCGGACCCACGCCGTCACCTCATACTCATCGCCGGGCCCGGCGTGCCGGATGACATTGCCGCACGCCTCGCTGAGGGCCAGGGCGATGTCCGTTCGCGTATCGGGTGTCACGCCGAGGGTGTCCAGGCAGCCAGCCAGGACCTGGCGGCTGACTGGCACGCTGGCGGCATCGCGGGGCAAGAACAGCACCATCTTGATCTCCACGTCATCCACCTCCGAGCGGGGGGCACGGGCTATCCGGCCTGCGCAGTCCCAGTTCCCCGGGCCGGGCCGTTCTTAACTCCACCTGCGCCAGGCCGCCTTATCACCGGAGCAACCTTGGCGACCGACGGCGGCTTCGCTGCCCAAATGATCACCCGCAGCGTCACTCGGCGTTGAGGCGCTCCACGGGCTGGCCGGTAATGTCTGCAATGACCTCGAAGTCCTTGTCGAGGTGCAAGATAGTTAGCCCGGCTAGCTCCGCCGTGGCGGCGATGATCAGGTCAGGGAGCGACGGGGCCCGGTGCTGGCCCCGGTCAGCGAGCAGCGTCAAGACCTCAACGGACCGGTCCTCGATCGCGGGGGTCAGGTACTCAACCGGCATCGAGGACAGCGGCGGGCGCTGCAGACCGGCCCGCAGGTCGGGACCCGATCTGGCCGAGTAGCCGATTTCCAGACGAGTGACGGTCGTAATGCGCACCAGTCCCCGCTCGATCCGGGCAGCCCACTCAGCGGCGTCCGGGCTGGCGGCGAGGCGCACAAGCGCAGACTTGTCGATCAGCCAGGACGTCACTGCCAGGCCTGCGTCATGACATCAGCGTCGGCCAGGTCACGGAAAACGTCGGCGAACCGTTCGAGATCACTGACGCTGACGCGGGAGCCGGAGATCGCCGCATCCTCCGCAAGGCGGCGGCGCACATACTCGCTGCGCGACAGGCCCAGGCGGCTCGCGTGCGCGTCCAACGCGGCGACGACCTCGTCGGGCACGTCACGGATCAGCACATCTGTCATGTTCACCTCCAGTGATATCCCATGATAGCGTGCCCGCCGCTTAGCGCGACGATGCTTGAATGATCGAGCACCTGAGCGGTGCCCCGCAGATGCCCGGGAGGGCGGCGACCTATGACGGACGAGCCGTTCCGCACGATCATTGAGCCGTTCCGTATCCATTCGGTGGAGCCGATGCGGCTGACCACCAGGGAGCAGCGGGCGGCCGCGCTGGCCGCCACCGGATACAACCTGTTCGAGGTGCGGGCCGAGGATGTGCTGATCGACCTGCTCACCGACTCAGGGACCGGCGCGATGTCGGCGGAGCAGTGGGCCGGTATCCAGCGGGGCAACGAAGCCTACGCGGGGGCTCCCTCGTTCTACCGGTTCCGGGACGCCGTGACCAGCCTGTTCCCGTTCCGGCACATCCTGCCCGCCCATCAGGGCCGGGCTGCCGAGCACATCCTGTTCACCGCGGCAGGCGGCCCCGGCCTGGTCATCCCGAACAACACCCACTTCGACACCACCCGGGCCAACATCGAGGTCACCGGCGCGCAGGCCGTCGACCTGCCCATCCCGGAGGGACTCCACCCGGCGGTGCGGCACCCGTTCAAGGGCAACATGGACGTCGCGGCGCTGGACCGGCTGATCGCCGCGCAGGCCGATGCGGTCCCGCTGGTGATGCTGACCGTCACGAACAACTCCGGCGGCGGCCAGCCGGTCAGCATGGCCAACATCCGGGCGGTCCGGGAGGTCTGCGACCGCTACGGCAAGCCGCTGTTCCTGGACGCCTGCCGGTTCGCGGAGAACGCGTGGTTCATCAGGACCCGGGAGCCCGGCTACTCCGATGTCCCGGTCGCCGACATCGTCCGGGAGATGGCCGCCCTCGCCGACGGGATGACCATGTCGGCGAAGAAGGACCCGCTCGCCAACATCGGCGGCTGGCTCGCGCTCAACGACGACGGCCTCGCCGAGCGGTGCCGCAACCTGGAGATCCTCACCGAGGGGTTCCCCACCTACGGCGGGCTGGCCGGCCGTGACCTGGAGGCGATCGCCCAGGGGCTGCGCGAATGCACCGACCACGACTACCTGTCCTACCGGGTCCGTTCCATCGCCTACCTCGGCGAGGCGCTCGAGTCGGCGGGCGTCCCGGTCGTGGTCCCGTTCGGCGGCCACGCGGTCTTCATCGACGCGCGCGCCATGCTGGCGCACCTCGACCCGCTGCAGTACCCGGGCCAGGCACTGGCCTGCGCGCTGTACGCGGAGGGCGGGGTACGCAGCTGCGAGATCGGGACCGTGATGTTCGGCCTGCACCCGGACGGCACCGAGACCCCGGCTGCCCTGGACCTGGTCCGCCTCGCCGTCCCCCGGCGCACCTACACGCAGAGCCACATGGACTACGTGATCGAGGTCGTCGCCCGGGTGGCCAGCCGGGCCGCCGAGCTTCCCGGGATGCGCATCGTGTCCCAGCCCAGGCAACTGCGCCACTTCACCGCCCGGTTCGCGCCGCTGCGCTGAAGGATGCGCGGAGCCAGTTCTGGGCGTGGCTGCCTGGTAGCGAGCCAGTCTCACCTCCGTCAGGCAGGCTTCGTGCTGACCAGCTGGCAAATCAGGTAGCCGCGAGGGGCGGCCAGCAGAGGTCGGCAAGCCGACCTACCAGGTGGCTGAGCAGGTCAGCTGTCTGGCGATAGGCGAGCGGCGGGCCGCCTATGGGGTCGGCGACGTCGTCGTCAGCGCTGTCCCCGAGAAGGGAAGCGCGGTCCCTGCCCTCGTGCGCCATTGCGAGCCAGTCGGCGAGCCCGGTCCCTGGTGGCCGTGGCCCGATCTGCTCGCCCCGGCGGACAAGCTCTTTCAGCGTGAACGCGCGCGGCCATACCTCGGGTGCCGTGACGACGGCGTGGCGCAGGTGTACCCGGGCCATCGCGAGCGTCAGGTCAGCGGCGGTCAGATCCCCGGCGCGGACCAGGCGGCTCCGGTGCGCGGAGATGTCCAGCCCGAGGTCGGCCATGGCCGAGACGGCGAGCGGGGCGGGCGGTTCGCCGTCGGCCAGCAGCCCGGCGGAATGCACGGACGCAACCGCGGCCCGGGCGGCGAGCCCGCGGGCGAGCAGCGCCGCTGCCATCGGGGACCGGCAGATGTTGGCGGTGCAGAGCACCAGCACATCGGTCACGTCGCAGTCGCGAACGACGGTAACTGGCCGGCGGTGACAGCCGAGAACGACGGTAACGGCGCGGCTGCGTAAACCGAGAACGACCGTGGCGGCGCGCCGGTAACGGAGTAGCCAGGAAAGCTCATTTACTCAGAGTAATCACTAGTACACTCACTGCTTGCTCAGTATCGCACGTGACGGCCGGAGGTAACGCATGACAAGCGAGCTCGGGACCGAGCCTTCTCTCCGCGGCTACGCCCTGCTGGTACGGCGGCGGAAGTGGTGGGTGGCCGGGCTCGCCCTGGCCGGCTTGGGCATCAGCCTGGCACTGTCGTTCACGGAGGCCAAGCAGTACACGGCGTCGGCCCAGGTCCTCGTCCAGTCGCCCGGCGGCCCGACATCGCTTTATAGCCAGCCGATGTACGTCACGCCGACCCTCGTACAGACCGAACTGCAGCTGGTGACGAGCGCACCGGTGCAGAGCGCGGTCAGCCGGAAGCTGGGCAGTGCGCCAGGGGTGGCGGCGGCGGAGGTCGCGCAGACCAACGTGATCGCCGTCACCGCGATAGCCGGTGACCCGGCGCAGGCCGCGCTCATCGCCAACACCTATGCCCAGGCATTCGTGGCGTATCAGCAGACAGTGGCCCTCAACGGCCTGACCGCGGCGGAGGCGCAGCTCCGCGCCCAGATCCGGTCCCTGGGAAAGCAGATCTCCACGCTGCACGGCGCAGCCCAGACCGCCCTGGTCAACCAGCAGGTGGTCTTGAAGGAGCAGCTAGCCCAGATGCAGGTCAACGCGTCGGCGGGCAATAGCGGCGTCGCGCTGGTCACGCCCGCCGTGGCCCCGACTTCGCCGAGCGCGCCGAAGCCCGTGCAGAACGGGCTGCTCGGCCTGGTGGCCGGCCTCGTGCTCGGGCTGGCTGCGGCGTTCCTGCGCGACAACCTCGATGACGCGGTGGCCACCAAGGACACCGCCGAGCAGCTGACCGGGACCCCGGTCCTGGCGATGGTCCCGATGGTGACGTCGTGGCGGCGCCGGGACAAGCCGGTGGTGATAGCGCTCGCCAAGCCGACCGCACCCGCCGCCGAGGCCTACCGGTCGCTGCGGACCTCGCTCCAGTTCGCCCAGCTGGAACGCGAGCTGCGGACCATCCTGGTCACCAGCCCGGCCGCCTCGGAGGGCAAGACGTCGACGCTGGCCAACCTGGGCGCGGTCTTCGCCCAGACCGGCCAGCCGGTGCTGCTGGTCTCCTGCGACCTGCGGCGGCCCCGGCTCGGGAAGTTCTTCGGGGTCGACGAGCAGGTCGGCCTGACCACGGTGCTGCTCGGTGAGCAGCCGCTGGAGCAGGCCATCCAGCCCGTGCCCGGACGCGAGAACCTGCACGTGCTCGCCGCGGGATCGCTGCCGCATAACCCGGCCGAGCTGCTCAGCGGGTCCGCCGCGCAACAGCTGTTCGCGGCACTGCGGCAGCAGTTCAGCCTGATTCTCATCGACAGCCCGCCGGTGCTGCCAGTCACCGACGCGGTGATCCTTTCGAAGGTAGCCGACGCGACGCTGCTCGTGGTGGCGGCCGGCCAGACCAGGAGTGGTGACCTGCAGCGCGCCACGGAGAAGCTGGCCCAGGTCAACGCCACTGTCGTGGGAACGGTCCTCAACGAGGTGACCAGGCAGAGCGGTTACGGCCACGGGTACGGGAACGGCTATGGATACGGTTACGGCTACGGGACGTATGCGTCGGAGACGGCACTGGCGAATGTGCCAGTGCCCGCGAACGGCAAGGCAGCCGACGCCGCAGCGATCGTCACCAAGCACAGCCGCCGCGCTAGGTGACGAGCTATAGCTGAACACTAGTTGTGACGATCCAACTACAGCTAGTTAGACCAGCTGCTAGCATCCACCGTGTGCCGGGGGACTTCACTACTATTCTCGCCGCTGGGTCGTGCGGCGCTTTCGTGGTCGCGGCCGAGCCGGTGACGATCCCGCTGCTGCAGCGCGCCGCGGCGATCGACGTGCCGGGCCTGCGGTCGTCGCATACCGTTCCGACGCCGCGCGGCGGCGGCGCGCCGATCGCCGTCGGGCTGGTCCTGGCCGCGCTGATGATCCACGGCGCGACCGCGCTGACGTTCGCGGCCGCGGTCGGGGCCTTCGCGGCGATCGGCTTCGCCGATGATCTGCGCGGGCTGCCGGCCTTACGGCGGCTGCTGCTGCAGGGCGCGGCGGGCGGCGGCGTGGCCGTCCTGCTGGTCGGCCGCACCGCCCTGCCGCCCGCGGCGAAGCTGGCCGCGGCGGCCGTGCTCGCGGTCTGGGTCATCGGGTTCGTGAACGCTTTCAACTTCATGGACGGCGTGAACGGCATCTCGGCGGCGCACGCGGTGCTCGGCGGCGCGGCTTACGCAGGCCTGGGCGCCTGGCGCCATGACGCGTTCCTGGTCGCGGTCGGCGCGGCAGTCGCCGTCGGGGCGCTGGCCTTCCTGCCCTGGAACGCGGTCCGCGCCAGGGTCTTCCTCGGCGATGTGGGCAGCTACGGGCTGGGGGCGGCGCTGGCCGTGCTCGCGGCCTGCGCGGTGATCGGCGGCATCCCGGTGGAGGCCGTGGCCGGCCCGGTCGCGCTGTACCTGGCCGACACGGCCTGGACGCTGCAGCGGCGGATCCGTGCCGGCGAAAGCTGGCTCACGCCGCACCGCACCCACACCTACCAGCAGCTGTGTGATGCCGGCTGGTCACACCAGCGGGTGACGCTGGTGACCGGCGCCGTGACCTCGTTACTCTGCCTGCTCGGAGCCGCCAGCCTGACCGGCCATCCGGTGCTGCGGGCCGCCGCCGACGCGGCCGGAATCGGCCTGCTCGCTCGTCTACCTCCGCTCCCCCGTGCTGCTGGCCCGCGCCCGGGCCGTTAGGAACCTGCCGACGTGCGCATCCTGATCGTGACCCACTACTTCCCGCCCGAGACCGGCGCGCCGCAGGCCCGGCTGTCCGCGCTGGCCGCCACCTGGGCCGCCGACGGCGACGAGGTGACGGTACTCACCGGGATGCCGAACCATCCGACCGGCGTGCTGCCGCCCGCCTACCGGGGCGCGTTCCGGCGGACCGAGCGCGCGGACGGTTACCGGGTCGTGCGGACCTGGCTGTATGCCACCCCCAACGAGGGGGTCCTGCGCAAGACCATCGGCCATCTGAGCTTCATGGCCAGCAGCGTGCTGCTCGGCGGCCGCCGGTGCGGGCCTGCCGACGCCGTCGTCGTCTCCTCGCCGACCTTCTTCTCCGATCGGCGCCGCCTGGCTGCTGGCCAGGCTCAAGCGGGCCAGGCTGATCGTCGAGGTCCGCGACCTGTGGCCGGCCATCTTCGTCGAGCTTGGCGTGCTGACCAACCGACGGGTGATCCGGCTGCTTGAGCGCCTCGAACTCGCCGCGTACCGGGCCGCTGACGAGGTGGTCGTGGTGAGCGAAGGGTTCCGGGAGAACCTGATCAGCCGGGGCGTTCCGCCGGGCAAGGTCCACACGATCCGCAACGGCGTCACGCTGGGCCGCTTCGACCCGGAGGCGGGTGCCGACCCGGCGGTGCGCGCCCACCTCGGCGCGCATCCGGGTGACTGCCTGGTGCTGTATGCAGGGACGCACGGGATCTCACACGGGCTGCCTGGCATCGCTGACGCCGCGACCCGGCTCGGCGGGGAGGCGGTCCAGTTCGCGTTCGTCGGCGAGGGCTCGGACAAGCCCAGGCTGCAGCGCCGGATCAGGGAGCTGGGGCTGGACAACGTCTCGCTGCGGCCCGGCGTCCCGCACGACGAGGTGCCCGCGCTGCTGGCCGCGGCCGACATCTGCCTGGTGCCGCTGCGCGACGTGCCGCTGTTCTCGACGTTCATCCCGTCGAAGATGTTCGAGTACCTCGCGGCGGGCAAGGCCGTCGTCGGCGCCCTGGCCGGCGAGGCGGCGCAGATCCTGACGGAGGCCGGCGCGGTCGTCGTGCCGCCCGAGGACGACGTGGCACTCGCCGACGCTATCCGCGCGCTCGCTGGCGACCCGGAGCGTCGCCAGCTGATGGGCAAGCAGGGGCGGGCCTATGTGGAGCGGTGCTTCAACCGCACCGCGCTGGCCAGGGAGTACCGCAAGATCCTCGACGCGGCTGGCAGGCGGCGGTGAGGCTCCTGGTGACCGGCGGCAGCGGCTTCCTCGGCGAGTACGTGCTGCGCGAGGCCGCCCGGCGCGGGCACGAGACGGTTGCGCTGGCGCGCAGCCAGGCCGCAGCGCGCGTCGGTCGCCGGCTGCGGTGCCCGAGCCGGTCAGCGGTGATCTCGACGAGGCCGGCGCGCTGCCCGGCGTCTTCGCCGCCGCGCGCTGCGACGCGCTGGTCAATCTCGCCTCGCTGGGGTTCGGGCACGCACCGGCGATCATCGCCGCCGCTGAGCAGGAGGGAATCGGCCGCGCCGTCTTCGTCTCGACCACGGCGGTGACCACCACGCTTGCCCGCGCCGTCGAAGCGGATCAGGCTCGCCGCCGAGCGGCAGATCCGATACTCGCGGCTGCAATGGACGATCATCCGGCCCACGATGATCTACGGTGCCGCCCGGGACCGGAACCTGTCCCGGCTGCTCAGGCTGCTGAGCCGGACGCGGCTCTTCCCGGTGCCAGGCGGCGGCAGGCACCTGCAGCAGCCGGTGCACGTGACCGACGTCGCCGATGCGGTCCTGACCGCCGTGGAACGGCCGGCCGCCGTCGGCATGATCTACGATGTGGCCGGCCCCGAGCCGATGACCTTCGCCGCGCTGCTGCGGACGTGCGCCCGCGCGGTTGCCAGCCGGACCCGGTTCGTCCCGGTGCCGCTGTCGCCGGTGATCGCGCTGGCCAGCGGCTTCGAGCGGGTCAGCCAGCATCCGCCGATCCGGGCCGAGCAGCTGCGGCGGCTGGCCGAGGACAAGGCGTTCGCGATCGAGACCGCGATCCGCGATCTCGGTTACGCGCCGCGCCCGTTCGCCGACGGCATCCGGGCCGAGGCCCGCGCGCTGGGACTGGCGCGGTGACCGGGACCGATCTCGCGCTGCTGGCCCGCACGGCGGTGCACCTGCAGCCTGGCCAGGCGGCGCAGCGGGCCCGGCTGCGCGTCCAGCGGACCGCGCTGCAGCGGTGGCCGCAGCTCGGGCGCCGGCTGCTGGCCGGACCCGACCCGTGCGACGCGAAGGGCTGGCCGGCCGGGTTCAGGCCGCTCGACGCGGCCGGGCCGCAGGACGTGAGCTGGCCGCTGGACCTGGCTGGCCTGGCCGAGCTGCTTCCAGGCCGGATCACCCTGCTGGGAACGACCAGGGCGCTCGGCGAACCGCCCGACTGGCAGCAGGCGGACGCGCCGCAGCTGTGGCGTTTCCACTTGCATTACTGGGACTGGGCATGGGCCCTGGCTGCCGGTCCTGACCGGGCGGCCGCCAGGGCAGTCTTCGCGCGGCTGTGGCGGTCATGGCAGTCGTCGGTCACCTTCGGCCGCGGCGACGCCTGGCATCCGTACCCGGCGGCGCTGCGCGCCTGGTCGTGGTGCGGGCTGTACTCCGAACTCGCCGCCGGGACCGATCTCGAGCCGTTCTTCATCTCCGAGCTCGCCGCGCATGCCGGGTTCCTGCGCAGGCATCTCGAGACCGATGTCGGCGGGAACCACCTGATCAAGGACCTCAAGGCGCTGGCCGGGCTGGCGGTCTTCTTCGCCGACGACCGGATGCTGCAGCGGGTCCTTGACCGGCTGGCCAGGCAGCTGAGCGTGCAGGTGCTGCCCGACGGCGGTCATTACGAGCGGGCGCCCGCCTATCACTGCCAGGTGCTCGCCGACCTCATCGATATCGATGGCCTGATCCGGGCTGCTGGTGGTCCGGCGCTGCGCGGCCTAGCCCCGGCGATCGCCCGGATGCGCGGCTGGCTGGAGAGCGTCATCACGCCGACCGGCGACGTGCCGATGCTCAACGACGGCTACCCGGTCGGCGGTGCGACGCTTGCCGCGCTTCGATCGTTTCCGGCTGCCGGATCGCCGCCAGTTGCTGCGCCGCCTGCAGCCGGGGCGCCGCCCGGGCGGCTGATTACGCTGCCCGACACCGGCCTGATCGTGGCCACTGCCGGTGCCTGGCATCTGCTCGCCGACGTCGGCGAGCCCTGCCCGGACGAGCTGCCCGCGCACGCGCACGCCGACACGCTCAGCTGCCTCGTGCACGTCGACGGCGAGCCACTGCTGATCGACACCGGTACGTCGAGCTATGCGCCAGGATCCGTGCGCAGCTACGAGCGGTCGACGGCCGCTCACAACACCGTTGAGGTGGACGGCGCCAACTCGACCGAGGTGTGGGGCGCATTTCGGGCCGCCCGGCGGGCCCGGGTCACTCGCGTCACGACCAGCAGTGAGCCAGATGGCGTGACCATCGAGGCCGCGCACGACGGGTTCACCCGACTTGGCGGCCAGCCGGTCCATCGCCGCCGCTGGTCACTGGCAGCCGACGGGCTGAAGGTGGATGACCTGGTGACCGGCAGCGGCCGCCAAGCGATCGCGGTGCGCTGGCATCTGGCGCCCGGATCGGCGGTACGACCGCGGGTTGGCCAGGCGGCGGAGGTACCGCCTGCCGGGGTCACCTCGGCCGGGGTGATCGCGGCCACCCCGGCCGGAAGGTTCGATGTCACCATCACGGCGCCGGGCGGGGAGTTCGACGTCACCATCAGCGCTCCAGGCCGGGCGACACTGACCGTGGAGATCAGGGCGGTCGCGGTCGGGTTCGAGCGCCGGATCGATGCTCCGGTTCTTGTCTGCCACGCGTCGGACGTCCTGCCCATCCGAGTCAGCACAGCTGTGCGCCGGGCCGGCGATCACAGCGTGGCGGAAGCGGGGAGGGTCGCGTGAGGCAGGTCTTGCAGCCAATCTCCGGCGGACCGGTTGAGGTCGCCGAGGTGCCCAGGCCTACCGCCGGACCGACGGAGGTGCTGGTACGGACCGTCGCCTCGGTGATCTCTCCCGGCACTGAGCGGGCGGTCACCGCTCTGGCCCAGGCGAGCCTGCTTGCCAAGGCACGG
>CAVOHC010000010.1:0-258480 GCA_963695645.1 uncultured Actinomycetota bacterium
GACCGGCAGGCCGCGGACGCGGTGCGGGGCCGGCTGGACTGGAAGTACTGCCTGGGCCTGGCGCTAGCCCGACTTTCCGGGATGAGTTGATCTTGGAGGGTTAGCCGACTTTCCGGGGCCGCCGATAGCGGGCTTGTCCTGGGCAAACAGCGTGTCGGTGGTTGCATGGGCGCGGACAGAAGTGTATTACCCATATATGGCGTCGATCGTCGGGAAGAAGCGCGGCAAGGCGACCTACTACTACCTGGTGGAATCCGCCCGGGTGAACGGCAAGCCGCGGATCGTCTCCCAGGAATACCTGGGGACAGCGGAGGAACTCGCGGCGGCGATGCGCGGCGGCGGGCTGGGCCTGCCGGACCGCACCCAGCACAGGGACTTCGGGGAGGTCGCTGCCGCGTGGGGGGTGCTGGAGGACCTGGGAGCGGCCGGGATCATCGATGAGGTGACCGGGGCGCGGCGCTCCGACGCGGGCGCTTCCGCCGGGACCTACCTGGCGCTGGCGGCGCTGGGCAGGCTGGTCGCCCCGTGCTCCAAGCTGGCCTTCGCCGACTGGTGGGCCACCACCGCGGCCGGGCGGTTCACCAGGATCGGCGCATCGGCGCTGGACCACCGCCGGTTCTGGGACGCCATGCACGCCGTCACCATTGAGCAGCTGGAGGAGATCAGCCACCGGATCGCGCTGGCCATCACCGGGACGTCCGGGCTGGACTGCTCGTCGGTGGCCCTGGACATGACGAACTTCGCCACCTTCATCGACTCCGGCAATGAGAAGGCGCCGATCGCCCAGCGGGGCAAGGCCAAGCAGAAACGCTCCGACCTGCGGCTGGTCGGGCTGGGCCTGGTCGTCACCCGCGACGGCGGGATCCCGCTGGCCTGGCACGCCTACCCCGGCGACAAGCCCGACGTCACCCAGTTCCCCGCCATGATCGACGCCCTGGCCGGCCGGCACGCCGCAATCGCTGCGGCCGCCGGGCAGCAGCCCGGGGACATGACGGTGGTGTTCGACGCCGGGCAGAACTCGGACGCGAACTTCGCTCACCTCGCCGAGACCGGGCTGCGCTACGTCGGGTCGGTACCCGCCTCCGACTGCGGCGACCTGACCGCACTGCCCGCCAGCGCCCGCGCCGTCGTCGACGAGGCCCGGTTCGGGAGGCTGACCGCGCTCGAAACCCGCCGCGAGGTCTACGGCAGGGAACGCCGCGCGATCCTCACCCACTCACCCGAGCTGCACGCCGCCCAGGCCGCCGGGTTCACCGGCACCACCCTCGCCAAGGCCGGCCGCCGGCTGGACGAGCTGGCCGCCACCCTCGCCCGCGGCAAGACCCGCCGTCCCAGAGCCAAGGTCGAAGCCGAGATCGGCAAGATCCTGCACGACACCTGGGCCCGCCGCGTCATCACCTGGCAGCTGACCGGAGACACTCCCCGCGAGCACCGGCTCAGCTGGCACGCTGACAAAGACGCCCGCGCCGCCCTGGAAGAAGAAATCTTCGGCAAGCACGTGCTGATCACCGACCACGACGACTGGCCCGCCGCCGAGGTCATCACCGCCTACCGGTCCCAGTCCGAAGCCGAGTTCTCCTTCCGCCAGCTCAAAGACCCCCGCGTGGTCTCCTTCAGCCCCATGTTCCACTGGACCGAGCACAACATCCGCGTCCACGTCTTCACCTGCGTCCTCGCCCTGCAGATCGCCCACCTCATGCGCCGCAAGGCCGCCCAGGCCGGCCTGGACCTGTCAGTGCGCGCCCTGCTCGACCAGCTGGCCGGCATCGGCGAGACCGTCCTGCTCTACCAGGGCGACCGGGCCGGCCCCGGGCCCACCGCATGCTCACCGAGACCACCCCCGTCCAGGACAAGCTCACCGAGGTCTTCGACCTCGGCCGCTACGCCCCCAGACGCTGAGATGGGTAATACACCCGACCAGCCCCTGCACCACCGCTGACCAGCACATACGCAGCCAAGATCAACTTAGCCAGGAAAGTCAGGCTAGAGGATGAGGGCTTCGACTTCAGCGTGCTGAGCGAGTTCCGGGGCCGGCTGGTGGCCGGGAGCATGGAACGGGCGCTGCTGGACCTGCTGCTGGACCGGCTGAAGGCGCTCGGCCTGCTGCGAGCCGGGGGGCGGCAGCGCACCGATTCCACGCACGTCCTGGCGGCGGTCCGCGGCCTGAACCGGCTGGAGCTGGCCGGGGAGAGCGTGCGGGCGGCGCTGGAGGCGCTGGCCGCCGCGGCGCCGGGCTGGCTGGCCGGCGTCATCGACGGCTCCTGGCAGCAGGTCTACGGGCAGCGGATCGATAACCTGCGCCTGCCCGCCAGCGAGACCGCCCGCAGCAAGCTCGCGGAACAGTACGGCCGGGACGGCTACCACCTGCTGGAGGCAGTGCGCGCCCCGGGCGCGCCGGGCTCGCTGCGGGAGCTGCCCGCAGTCCAGGCGCTGCGGGCGATCTGGGTGCAGGCCGGTGTCCGACCAGGGCCATGTGCTGCCAGGCACTGCGCCACAGCAGGCCGAGCAGGATGAAGTGCACGGCCTTGTCGAACGAGTAGAACGGCGCCGCCACCAACCCGCCAGCCAGGACGAACAGCGGCGCCTATGCCGCCCGGTCGGTCAGCTGCTCGGCCCGCAGCGTTGTCACCTGTATGCCGTTACGGAGCGTCCCGAGGCCCCGGAGGTTGCTGGTAGCAGGAATGAACCTCGTCCGCCCAGGAATTAGGTCACCCCCTCGGGGGTGATGCCAGGAAGCCTCATCGCGCGGCACGCTGGCAGTGTGCCCGGGCGCTTCAGGGCGGGGAGGCGACATGACAAGATCAGGACAACGGGCCGGGAGGCCGCCGCTGGCCAGCATCGCGGCGGGCAGCAGCAGGTCGGCGGCGCAGCCGGGGGACTCGGGCTTTGCCGGTACGGCGGCGCTGGGGCTGGTCGGGCTGGGCCTGGTGGGTCATATGCTGCGAAGCCGCCGCTTCTATGAGCGGGTGATCGTCGGCGCCATCGTGCTGGGGGCGCTGCGGGGGCTGGGACAGGAGAACCGGGCCAGCGCCTTCGAGCGCCTGGCTGCCTGGAATAAACGGCAGGTCCAGTTCCTGGAGCGCAAAGCTGAACGGCAGGCCCGGCGCCTTGAGCGCAAAGCCAGGCGCCTTGAGCGCAAAGCTGAACGGCAGGCCCGGCGCCTTGCGGTACGGGCAAAGCTACGGATCCGCAGGGCTAGGGCTGGGCAACCGACCGCCAGCTAGCGGTGGGTGCTGCTGAGCCGTCGGGCTGATGGCGGGCTGGCTGGCTATCCGGCGGGTGGGAGAAGACGATGATCAAGTTGTTGTAGAAGCCGGTGGACCTGATCGTTTCCATGGTTGGGGGTTGCTCGCCGGGCTGATCTTCAAGAGGGTCTGGAAGCTCATCGGCCGGCGAGACGCGCCTAAGCCCACCGAGGAGCGGCGGGGCTGGGGGAAATCCTGCTGGCCGCGATGTTGCAGGGCACGATCTTCGCGCTGGTCAAGGCCGCTGTCGACCGCGGCGCCGCCGAGGGGACGCGCAGGCTCACCGGGATCTGGCCCGGCGATGAAGGCCAGCAGCCCGACGAGTAGGCCTGACCATCACCAAGCCGCCGCCACCGTCCGCATGGCCATGTGACCGCGGCTTTCCAAGCCCAACGCCCGTGCCCGCCGCGTGCCCGATCGGAATGGCAACCGGGGGCGAGTCACAGCCACCCATGGACAGCTTCCAGGTCTTCCGCGGGTCGTGGATGCGGCTTTCCAGCCGCCGGGTCTGCTCGCTGGCGCTGACCTCGAGCCAGTATTTCAGCAGCAGGATCCCCGAATCGGCCATGGCCTTCTCGACCCGCGCACCAGCCCGAGGAACCGCTCGGTCTCCCCGGGACCCGGGCATACCGCGGGACGAAACGGGCCCGCAGGCGGTGCGGGACCGCTGCGATATGGTTCAGCGTCTGGTAGGCGGAGAACACGACACCGGTGCCGGAGAACAGCAAACCGATCAGACCGGCGAAGAACGGGATTGCCGACGTCGGCAAGGTGGCCACCGAGTGCTCAATCGTGGACTGCAGCGCCTGCGGCGCGATCAGCCGCTGACGCAGGTCCGGGTGATCGGCCAGCGCCCGTGAGTACTGCCACCCCAAGCAGCAGCAGCGGGACGATGCTCAGGAAGCCGTAGTAGGTGATGAGCGCCGCCTCCCGGCCGCCTTCATCGTCGCCGTACTTCTTCACCACCGCGTAGGGGAACCCCAGCAAACCATGCTTGCGCTGCAGACGGTCCGCCCAGGCGATGACCCGGTTCACCCGCCCGGTCAAGCCTTCGAAGGTCATGGATCCAGCCTCCGCTGCCCGGGCTGCCGAATGCGCGGATTTTAAGCCAGTGTCGCGGAAGTTGACCGCCGCCAGAGGTCCCGAACGTCTCTCCCGTCGTTCTCTTAGGTCCGGGCGGCGACTAGTGACCGCGATGACCCATGGCTGACTGCCTGATCGGGCACGGCGGCCGGATCTCCGGGGGGCAGGTCGCTGGGTGATCTTCTCGTCTGATGCCGCTTCTTGCTACGACTGTAGTTGTCCGGCTACAATCGTAGTATGACTGCTATCCCGGCGCGCGATCTGCGCAACCACACCGCGGAGGTGCTGCGGCGTGTTGAGGCGGGGGAGGAAATCGAGGTCCTCAGGGACAACCGCCCGGTAGCGAAGATCATCCCGCTGTCGCGGCGGCGGCAGTGGCTGCCCGCGGCCGAGATCGGCCATGAGCTCATGCGCCTGGGCCCGGACACCACGGGCCTGGCCGAGGAGTTGCGGGCCACTCTGACCGACACGACGGACGATCTGCCGTGGTGACATCGCAGCGAGCGATAGCCGACACCTCCGTTTTCGTCGGATTTGAGGCAGAGCGTTTCGACGTCGGCAGGTTCGCCGGGTACGAGTGGGGCGTTTCAGCGGTCACGCTGGGGGAGCTGCGGCTTGGCGTGCTGCAGGCGAAGGATCCGGAGGCTGCTTCCCGGAGGCTGTCGACGTATCAGCTCGCGCAGCGGTTCGAGGCGCTCACCGTGGACGAGGCAGTGTCTGAGGCCTGGGCATTGCTGGTGTCCCGGCTCCGCGCGGCGGGGCGCAGGGCGCCGGTGAACGATAGCTGGATCGCGGCCACCGCGATCGCGCACGGCGTTCCGGTCGTGACGCAGGACTCCGACTACGACGCCATGCCCGATGTCCGGGTCATCAAGATCTGATGCAAGCCCTGGCCATCCGCCGTTCGTCTTCGCTTCTGTGCCTTGTGTCGGCACCTGCCGACTGGGCATGCGAGATGCTTCCTTAGGCTGTACTTGCTGGCAGCGAACGTAACCAGAGTTCGGAGGGACGAGTCTCCGGCTACGTCCTCAAGGTGATCCGTGAGTCCACCGGCCAGACCCAGCAGCAGCTCGCCGAAGGCCTTGGAGTAAGCGTCGCGACGATCCAAGGCTGGGAGAGCGGACGCCGCCGTGCTCAACTGTGCCGTGTGGGGGCTACATGGAGGCGGGTACCGGTGCGGTGGGCAGAGCCATCTGGATGATGTCGGCGAGTTCGTCGCGGGTTGGTCCTGGCGCGGGGGCCGGGCGCCACCCGGTTGAATACAGGGTGCGTGCGCGGGGTTCGACGGCGCGCAGCGATGCGGGAAGCGAGGTCATGCCCAGGTAGCCGAATGAGGCGCCGAGGATGCCGGGGTCGGCCTGGGCCGCGGCGAGGATGAGGTCGGACGGCAGGGGCTGGTCCAGGTCGATGTCCTGGCCTGCCCAGCGGCGCCGGGTGGAGTCGTCCATGTGGACGTGGTCGTCGACCCATGGCTTGATCTGCTCGGCGCACCAGGCGTCGAAGCTTTCGCCGACGGCGACCGCGTCGGTGCCGTGCTCGTCGATGAGCTGCAGCAACTGCCGGGCCTGCAGCAGGGTGGTGGTGACGCCCCGGCCGAACGTCGGCGTGGTGGTGGCCACCGCATCGCCGACGAACACGAGTCCGGGCAGCGCGAGCTTCCGGTCGGGCCCGGCCTGCCCGCGGTAGGCGTTGAGCAGCGGGCCGCCGGGGAGCACCGGCGTGATGGGCCGGGCGCGGCCGGGGTCGACCCAGTCGGCCAGCCCGGGGATGGCCTGGCACGCGGCGGTGAAGGCTGCCTCGTGGCGGAGCTGGGCGAGGACCGGGTCAGCGGCGGGGCGGACGAGCAGGACGGAGAAGGTGCCGTGCTCGTGCACGAAGATGATGGCCTGGTAGCCGTCGAGGTCTGCCTGCCACGCGATCGGGCTCGCCAGCGGGCCGGGGGCGGCGCCGGGGTGCAGCTGGTACTGCCGGTCGACGTAGGCGATCCCGCACGGGCCGCCGCTGCTGGCCGCGGGACGGAGCGAACGGGTCGCCCGCCCGGCTCGCCCCGAGGCGTCGATCACCAGGTCGGCGGCCAGTTCGGAGCCGTCGACGCGGACGCCGCCGGCCCGCCCGTTATGGCATATGACGCCCTCGACGTGGCCTCGGCGCGCCTGCAGGCCGGGCTGGCCCAGCGCGGCCGCCCGCAGCGCGCGTTCGAACGTGGCCCGCCGGGAGCGTACCCCCATGGGGACCTGGCTTCCGTCCGGCAGCGACAGCTGCACCGGTTCGGCGCCGGCGGCCAGCCACCGTGGCAGCGCGTGCGGAAGTTCCTGCTCCAGCACTTGCACGACCTGATGCCGGAAGGCGTGGGCGTGGTGGAACTGCATGACGCCGTGGCGCGGCCAGCTGCCGTCGGCCGCGGGCCCGGGATCGCGCTCCACCGCGACCACCTCGTGACCGCGGCGCGCCAGCCCGGCGCCGATGAGCAGGCCGGCGGGACCCAGCCCGATGACGGCTACTCGCACGATGACCACCCCGTTCGCCGCACTATGACGACCCGATTCGATATACTGATGATGCTTTAATTACATTAATAGTGTAACGAACTTGCGGAGCTGTCAAGATGCGAACTGACGCCCGATGAGCCAGCCGGCCCGGCGCTATGTATCCGAGGTCCGCGACGAGCAGGCCCGCCGCACGCGCCGGGCTATCGTCACCGCGGCCCGCGACCTGTTTCTCGCCCAGGGCTACGCCGCCACCACGATCGACGCGATCGCCGAGGCGGCGCACGTCAGCCGGCGCACCGTCTTCAACGCGGTGGGGGGCAAGGTCGTGCTGCTCAAGCTGGCCCTGGAGTGGGCCATCGTCGGCGATGACGAGCCGGTCGCCTTGGCGGACCGGCCGGCCATCAGGGCAATCCAGGCCGAACGCGATCCCCGCCGGGCGCTGGCCCTGTGGGTGAACATGGTGATCGACATCGCCGCCCGGGTGGCCCCGGTCGGCGCGGTCCTCTACGCCGCCGCCGATGGCGATCCGGAGGCCGCGGAACTACTGGCGAACGAGGCCCAGGTCCGGATGTCCGGCGCCACGGCGTTCGCCGGGTACCTGGCGTCGCTGGGCGGACTGGCCGCGGGCGTCAGCGAGCGGCAAGCCGCCGAGCTGTGCTGGGCGCTCATGGACGGCCACCTCTACCACCTGCTCGTCACCCAGCGCGGCTGGACCGCCGCCGCGCTCGCGCAGTGGCTGTCCGACAGCCTCGCCGCCACGCTGCTGCAGCCCAGCTGACAAACCGGCCAGCGCTCAGATAGTGCTCCGCCGACCCCACATCCTCCCTGCCGAGGCGGTCTTCGCCCTGGCCTGGTTCCGGGACCGGCCCGACTTGGCCCGGCTCGGCAAAGGGTTCGGGATCTCCCAGGCCACCGCCTACCGCTACCTGGACGAGGCCATCACGGTGCTGGCGGCCCGCGCGCCCGCCCTGCGCGAGACCCTGGAGCGGGCCAGGGAGGAAGGGCTGCCTTACCTGATCCTGGACGGCAAGGTCGTCGCCGCCGACCGGCTGAAGGAAAAGACCATCAGCCGCAAAGGCAAGGAGATCGACCGGTGGTATTCCGGCGAGGCGCACGGCTTCGGCGGGAACATCCAGGCCCTGTTCACCGCCGGCGGCATCCCGCTGCGGGTCTCCGCGGTCCTGCCCGGCGGCGTTCATGACATCACTGCCGCCCGTGAGCACACCCTCGCAATCTTGCGGCCCTTCCTGACGGACCTGCCGGTACTGGCCGACTCGGGGTACGAGGGCGCAGGCTGCGGCGTCCATGTCCCGGTAGAAAGGCCAGCAGGCGGCAGCGAGCTTGATCTGAATACCCGGACCCGCAACGCACTGCTGTGCTCGCTGCGCTGCCTGGGCGAGCGGGGCTTCGCCCTGATGTCCCAGCGCTGGCGCACTCTCCAGCGCGTCATGCTCAGCCCTGGAAAAATCGGCGACATCGCCCAGGCCGCCCTCGTCCTCGTCCAATTCGGGCACAAGATGATCACGTGAAAGTCGCTGAGAAGACCTCAAATGCCCGGGACAAACCACGAGCCGATCGTGGCGCGTTGGTGCTGGTGTGCGTCTAGATGGAGGCCGCAGGTCACTCGGTCCGCAGGACCAGCGCTGTCGGCGTGCGCGCTGCCTCGTGGCCGGGGAGCGCCGCGACGAGGTTGGCGAAAACGAGCGCGCCCACCGCGACGAGGAGCACCCACAGGACCGGCACGGTGGGGTCGGGTACGGCGTTGATGTTGCGGGCGAACAGTGTCCAGAGCTGGCGTCCGATGGCGATGCCTAGCGGTATCCCGACGACGATGCCGACGGCTGCGGCGACCGTCGCCTGCCAGGCAACCGCGGCTGCCAGCTGCCGCCGGGTGAAGCCGAGAGTTTTCAGCAGGGCCAGGTCCCGCCTGCGCTGGCGGACGGACGCGGCGAGGGTGAGGGCAAGAGCGATGATCGCCCCCGCGGCGAGCCCGGCAGCGAGGAGGATCGGGGTCGAGCCGATGCTGCGGTAGTTCACGATCTGCGCGGGACGCTGGACGCCGAGGACGACGACGTAGTTGCCGGCCGCGTGGGGGTCGGAGGCGAACTCTTTGTTCGCTGCGTTGGCGATCCGCTGCATATCGGCTCGGCCGGCCGCTGCGCCGACCCCGGCTCGAAGCCGGACGAAGACCAGGTTCGGGCCGTTGAGGTTCGGGTCGGGGCTGTGCACGGCTCGCAGGTACGCGGCCGGATAGATGCCAGTGGACACCAGCGCGCCGGTCCCCATCGAGGTGTGGTCGGCGACAAAACTGGCGTAACCCACCGCCGGGAAGGTGGCGGTCCCCACGATCTTCAGGCGAGTCGGCGGGATGTAGTCGGGGGCGTCTTCACGGGTCCCGAGGCTGGCGGAGACGGTGTCGCCGATGTGCTTATGCAGCACGGCGAGGGTGGCCGCGCCTAGCACGATCTCGTCGTTGGCGCCCAGGCCGTGTCCGGAAAGGACCGGTGGCGAGACCCTGGCGCCGGGGCTTGCCAGCAGGACGGGGACCGTCTGATTGTCGATCTCGGCGTTGGTGTAGTCGACGCCGGCCCATGCGGCGACGTCGGGGTCGTGATCGAGCATCGACAGGGTCTTCGGTGGGACATCGTTGCTCGGGTTGAGCGCGAAGCTCCAGTTCCAGCCATAGAGCGGCGGCCGCGACACCAGGGTGCCCAGGCTGCTGGCGAACGTCAGGGTGGCGGCCACCATGGCGACGGCGAGCGCGGTGCCTACCAACACCGAGCGCGCCGGCACCGTGGTGCGGCTCCGTCCCGGTTCGAAAGCGAAACGCACACCGACCACGCACGCCACCGGCATGCCCGCCTTTTCGGCACCGCGGGTGATGGTCGAGCGGCGAGTCACTACCTGCCGGGTGCGGTCCACCCGATGAGGCGCCCCTCGATAGGCGAGCGCGACCGCGGCGGCGCCGAGTCCGCCGAGCAGCACCGCCAGGCCGGCGCCGAGCACCGTCCAGTCAAAGGCGAATCCGGTGTGGGAGTAGACCGTGCGCACTGGGCCCAGCACGGTGAACGGCGAGAGCCCCATGGCCACGGCAACGGCAAGCAGCGAGCCGAGGACCACAGCGGCCAGGACGCCGATCAGCCCCTCACCAGCGGTGGCGGCCGGACCGGCTCCGAGGGCCCGCATCACCCGGCGGTCCTCGTGCTCCGAGCGCAGCTGGCGGGAAATGGCCTGCACCCCGACAACCAGGCAGACCAAGGCGGCGATCGCCCCGAACGCTCCAAGCGCGACCGACTCTGGCTTGACGGCGAGCTCTACCTCCGCCACGACCCGCGAGGTCACGTGGAACTCATAGGTGAAGCCCGGCGGGATGATCCCGATGATTTCCTGCTCCACCCCGGGAACACCCCGGCCGCCATGATCGAGTTGCAACCCGTAGAGCACCGGCGTGGTCGAGGCCGGCGACACCGCGATTGCCTTCCGGATGAACGCCGGGGTCAGCATGACAATGCCGTAAGTCCGGTCGACGTCGTCCTGGACCACCTGCGTGTTGGACACGACGATCCCCACCAGCCCGGCACGAACCAGCAGGCGGGGCGCCACGCGAGGAGTCCCGAAGCCTGGCTGGCTCATCTGCGCGCCGGTGTAGAGACCGAGCGGCACGACCTGGCCGACGTGCACCCTCAACACGCGGGCCGCGGTGGCGGTCATCACGACTTCGCCGACCCGGTCCGGATCGGCCATCCGGCCCTGAACGACGGTGACCCGGTCCTGGTCGAGGAACATGCCGTCCAGGCTGCCGCCCATCGCCACCTGAACCGCCTCGTCCGTATGGGGGGCGCCATTCGCGCCAAGCGGCAGCACGTCGGGCCCATAGATACTCACGACCCGCTTCACGCCGGCCAGCCGGGCGATCTTGGCTGTCAACGAGGGCCCCGGGGCGCCGGTGGCGGTGTTGTACACCGACACGGACATGTCCGACGGATTGGTACTCGCCAGGAATGACGGATACGACGACTGAGTACGACGCCCCGCCGCAATCGACGCCATGGCAATCCCGCCGATCAACCCGACCAGCAAAACCACGCTCAGATAGCCGACCCAGCGACGGCCGAACGTGGTCCGGAATCTGTACCAGCCGACGCGGAGAACCTGCCTCACGTCACCACGAACCCCCCAGGACGCCCGGACCGGCATGCGCTCCTTGAAGTCTGGTTCTCCCAGAGGGAATCGTCGAGATGGGTGACCGCACCCCCTCGCCTCGTGCTACTACCCCTTCATCCTCCTCCAACCCCTGCCTGCTTCCCGGCATGAAGGCGCTGGTGAGAGCCGCCCCGGTATACGCTGCCGGGTCGGCGGTTCGGACGGGTTGAGCCGCGGCGGCGGGTGTGAAAGTCGTTGAGAAAACCTCAGTGAGTCGTGGCTGCGAGTATGCGGGCGATGCTGGTGCCGAAGCGGAGAAGCGCGTCAGGGGCCCCGGCGCAGCGGGTCGGGTTGAGTTCTCCGATTGACAGCGCTCGCATCCGCTGATCTCGGGCCGCCGCGGTGAGCGCCTCGGTGACCTGGTCGAGGGTAGGTCCCGTGTTACGGCCGTCGGTGTTCTCCGCCAGCGGTGCATCGGTGAAGTCCAGGACGTCGACGTCGAGGTGGAGGCCGAGTGGCCCAGGAGGAAGCTGGCTGAGCGCGGCCAGGGCGGTGGCGGCCGGATCGGCGGCGAGCGCCTGGCTGGTGGTGACATGCAAGCCGAGCCGGTCGGCCTGCTCGCGCTCCCACTGCGTGGCTATCGGCGGTTCCACCCCGAGCCAGGCCACCTGGTCCGCCTCGAGCAGCGGCCGCCGCCCGAACGCGTCGGTCAGGGTTTCCAGGCAGCCCGGCAGGGCAAGCGCATGCGCTAGCCCCATCCAGTCCAGAGCCCCGTCGGTGGTGCTTTCCGGGGTGTTGACGTCGTAATGGCGGTCGACGTAGAGCAATCCCGGCGCCGCAGCGCCCAGGCGCCGCAGCGCCGCCATTACCCCGAGCGCGATGGTGCAGTTCCCGCCGAGCACCAGGGCAATGTCGCCGCGCGCCAGCAGCGGGTGGAGCCGGTCCGCTAGCTGCTGTACGGACGTAGTCGCCTGGCCGGCGTTCTGGGCCAGCGGGTGATCCCGGTCCGGGCTCCATGCCTGGTGAGGCAGGTCCCCGTCGTCATGCACGTCGAGCCCGGAGGCGATGAGCTGCTTGAGCAGGCCGGCCGAGCGCAACGCCGCAGGCGCCAGGTCCTGGCCGGCCGCATAGCTGGCCGCACTGCTCGGAACGCCCACGACTGAGATCCTGCTCACCAGGGAGAGGCTACCGGCGCCCGCCCCCGGGGGGTACCACTGAACAACAGTGGCTGCCGCGGCGGCTAACCGGCAATGCATTCGACACCGCGAGATTGTCGATGCCTTCATGCGCGCTGTCTTGCAGGAGCTGGAAGCCCGCGAGAGTCAGCCAGGCGGTTACGCGATGCGAACGGTGACGGGATCAACGTGGCGTCGCCGCATCAGGATGGTGCGCCCGTGCTTCCTGCCCATGACCTGGCTGGCCGCACTACGCCAGAGCCGCTGGTCCTGTTTCTTCGGCCCGGGAAGTTTCCCAGTCCTGGCAGCGGGCAAGGTCGACGGTTAGCCACCAGCCGGCCTTGGGACCGCAGCGCCCGGGCCGTCCGCTTAAGCGAGGCACGCCATGAGCGAACAGGTCAGCGGAACACACGGGCCGCGCGAGGATGACGCGATCAAGCGCCAGGACCGCGACGAGCTGCAGGCGCACGGCGAGGAATGGCCGGAGCCCGAGTCGTCGGGCGAGGACCAGCCGGAGGCGGCCTGGGCCCCGGAGGGCAGGTTCGCCGCCACAACGCCAGAGGAGGACTGGCAGACGATCGAGCTACGCAGCGACCTAGCCCGTCACCTGGGCCGTACCGCGTTCCCGGCGACTCGGGCGCATCTGCTCGAGACCCTGGCAGCCCACCAGGCGGAGCAGCGGCTGCTGGACCTGATGTCCTCGCTGCCCGATGGCGCCACGTTCGCCAGCCTCGGCGAGCTGCTTCGGGCACTGGGGCTGCCAATAGAACAGCGCCCGGCCTAAGAGCCTGCTTGAAGCCTGGGCAGAAGCTGTGCGCTGCAATATTTCGTGATCTTCTGGTGGCAGGCGCGGCGTGCCGGAACTGTGACGGCAGGGCCTCCTGGTAATCGCTTGGGTGTCGAATCCAGCGCGATGCCAGGAGCCCTGCGTGTCGTTGTATCGTGTCCCGCCTGCCGCTGTCCGCTCCGCTGCTGGCCAGCCGACCGTGCCGGTCGCCTGCCGGTGCTGCCCGGGCGGGGGAAGCCGCAGCACCCGCGCCCGCTGCTACCCCTCGGACATGGACGAGCGGGAATGGGCGGTCTGCGAGCCGCTGCTGCCGCCTCCGGCCTGGCTGGCGGGCAAGGGCGGCCGCCCGTCCGGCTACTGCATGCGTGACATCGTCGACGGCATCCGCTATCTGACGCATAACGGGCCGGTATGGCGGGCCCTGCCCGCGGACTTCCCGCCCGCCTGGACCGTGTACTGGTGGGCCGCGAAATGGCAGGCCGCCGGGTCCACTGAGACGATGCACGGGCAGCTGCGCGAGCAGGTAAGGCTGCTGGCCGGTCGCAAGCCCGCGCCGACGGCGGCGATCATCGACTCCCAGTCGGTCCGGGCTGCGGAGGAAGCTTCCCGGGCCAGCCGCGGATACGACGCAGGGAAGAAGGTCAACGGCCGCAAGCGGCACATCGCGGTGGACACGATCGGGCTGCTGCTGACCGTGCTCATCACTGGGACGTCGGTCCAGGACCGGGATGCGGCGAAGCCGCTGCTGTGGAACCTGCGCAAGGCCTTTCCCCAGGTCAGGCTCGCCTGGGCCGACGGCGGCTACGCCGGCAAGCTCGTCACCTGGGCTAGGACCATGCTCAAGCCGAAGCTCACGCTGCAGATCGTCAAACGGCCCGATGACCTGCACACCTTCCAGGTCCTGCCCCGCCGCTGGGTGGTCGAGCGGACGCTGGCCTGGATCACCCGGCACCGCAGGACCGTCCGTGACTACGAACGCCTGCCTGCCCACCATGAGACCTACGTCTACTGGTCCATGATCATCGTCATGACCCGCCGTCTCGCCCGCAACGCTGCCAGCACCTCAGCACCAGCTCAGTCAGATGCTGCCTGAGTTTCAAGCAGGCTCTAACGTCGGCCTTGACGCAACACCCTTAACGGTTTAGGGTGCTTAACCGTTAAGGGAGGTGAACGCGTGCAGCAGGAAGTCGTGCTGGCGATGTTGGCGAAGGAGCCGTCCCACGGGTACGAGCTGCGAGCTCGTCTGGCCCGGGCGCTCGGCCCGGTGGCCGAGGGGATCAGCGAAGCCCAGGTGTACGTCACGCTCACCCGGCTAGAGAAGGGCGGCTTTGTCGAGCGCCTGCCCGCGCCGGCCCAGCGGTCCGATCGGAAGGTGTACTGCCTCACACCCGCTGGCGCGGAGCGGGTACGGGAATGGACGTCGGACCTGAGCTGGCCGCGGCCCGACCTCGCCGAATTCCATATGAAGCTCATCGCCGCCGCGCAGAGCGCGCTCGCCGACCCGATCAGCCTCATCGACGCGCAACGTCGCGACCTGCTGCGCCGCCTGCGAGAAGTGGGGCTCGCGGTGATGGAAGAGGAAAAGGATTCCGACGCAGCGCTGCTCCTCGAAGGCATCGTGCTTCGCCTGCAAGCCGACCTGCGCTGGTTGCACGCCTGCGAGAGCGCCTGGACGAAACGGAGTACCCGGAAATGAACGACTCGCCCACCGTGCTCGTGCACGCCAAGGGGCTGCGAAAGGACTACGGCAGCGGCGAAGGCTTGGTTCGCGCGCTCGACATGGTCGACCTCGACGTCAACCGCGGCGAGGCCGTGGCGGTGATGGGCCCGAGTGGCTGTGGCAAATCGACGCTGCTCCACCTGATCGGCGGGCTCGATCGCCCGAGCGCCGGCCAGCTGTCGGTCGCCGGGCAGCGCGTTGACGAGCTTTCCGAACGCGCCCTCGCGTACTTGCGCCGCGACGAGATCGGCTTCGTCTTCCAGTCGTTCCAGCTGATGGACGAGCTCACCGCGCAGGAGAACGTCGAGCTGCCCGCGCTCGTCGCGGGTTTCTCGCCGGACGAGGCTCGGGCACGCGCCACCGCGCTCCTCGAACAGGTCGGCCTCGCCGATCGCGCCCGGCACCTTCCCTCGATGCTGTCCGGGGGCCAGCGCCAGCGCGTCGCGATCGCGCGAGCACTCGCCAACGATCCGGACATCGTGCTGGCGGACGAGCCAACCGGCAACCTGGACAGTGCCTCGGCATTCGACGTGCTTTCGCTGCTGGCGGACTTGCACGCCAAGGGCCTGACCTTGGTGATCGTCACCCACGACGAGCGGATCGCGACGACCGCGGACCGCTTGATCTCGATGCGCGACGGGGCGTTTGTCGACGAGACGCGGCTGACGGGCGGTTCACGAGGGAATCTCGGCACCTTCGCGGAGTGGGAGCACCTCGGGTGAGATCAAAGGAGAACGTCATGAGCCAACCGCGACATGCGCGCCGCGCGGGCAGGGTCAGGGGGCGCGTCCTGCTGCTCTTTCGCCTCGCCCGGCAAGACATCCGGCACCACTTCGCCCAGGCAGTGCTCTTGGTGGTCGCCATCGCCGCGGCCACGGCCGTGCTCAGCCTGGCCTTCGCGCTGAACGGGGTGAACACCAACCCCTACCAGCAGACCATGGCGGCGACGAAGGGGCCCGACGTCGTGGCCCAGAGCGGAAATGACCCCTACACCGGCGTGACGTCGCCGGCGGACCTCGCCGCGCTCGTGGCGCTGAACCACGCCAAGGGGGTGGCGGCCCACAGCGGCCCCTATCCGATTGTGGGCGGCATCGGCCCGGTGGGTCCCGTCATGCGCAGTACGGACATCGTTACCTCAGTACAGGTCGAAGGACGTGAGCCTGGCGTGGCCGCGGTCGACCAGCCCAAGGTGACGGACGGGACGTGGATCCGGCCTGGGGGCGTGGTGGTCGAGCGGTCCTTTGCCGAGGCGGCGAACCTGCGTCTCGGCCAGACGATCACGCTGAACGGTCACCCCTTCCGGGTGGTCGGCTTCGCAGTCTCGTCTGCGTTCCATGGTTTCCCGGGTGTGAGCCTGATATGGGCCACCGAAGCGACGACGCGGAGCCTCGCCACCAAGGCGGACCCGCTGTCGTACATCTCGAACCTCAAGCTGTCCGACGCATCGCCACGCGCGGTCAACGCGTTCGTGAACGCCTACGGCCTCAAGTACAGCGCTCCCGCCGACGCCACGACGCCGTCCCTCACCTCATGGGCAGAGACCGCCTACTCGGACGCCGGCTTCCTGCGCACCGACCAGACCTTCCTCTTTACCGGCGCCACGCTGCTCGGCCTGCTCGCGCTCGCCAGCGTGGCCGTCCTCGTCGGCGGGCGCCTGGCGGAAGGCACCCGGCGGGTCGGACTCTTGAAGGCCACCGGCGGCACGCCAGGCCTGGTCGCGGCGACCTTCCTGGCCGAGAACCTGTTCCTGGCGCTCGTCGCCGCCCTCGCCGGCCTGCTGGCCGGCTGGCGCGCGGCCCCGTTCATCTCCAAGCCCGAGGCCGACCTCGTCGGTACTCCGGGAGCGCCGCCGCTCACGCTCGCCATGGTCGTCGTCGCCCTCGGCGTGGCGCTCGCCGTGGCGTTCGCATCAACGCTCGTTCCCGCGATCCGTGCCGCGCGGATGAGCACGGTCAGCGCGCTTGCCGACACGCCCCGCCTGCCCAAGCGCCGGGATTCGCTGATACGGCTATCAAGGAAGCTGCCCGTGCCGGCGCTATTCGGGCTGCGCCTCGTCGCCCGCCGGCCACGGCGCGCGATCTTCAGCGCGGCGAGCATCGCCGTCGCCGTCATGGGTCTCGTCGCCGCGCTCGCGATCCACGCCGCCGTCGACATCAAGTTCTCTCACTTCGGGAGGTTGGGCGGGCTTGTCGACCCGGATGTCCCCCGGGCGGAGCAGGTGCTGACCGCCATCACGATCTCGCTGGTCGCCCTGGCCGCGCTCACTGTGATCTTCGCCGCCTTGGCGACGGTCCTCGACGCCAGACGTGCCTCCGCAGTGACGCTCGCGATGGGTGCGACCCCGCAGCAGGTCCGGGCCGGGCTGATCATGGCGCAGGTCATTCCCGCGCTGCCCGGTGCGATCCTCGGCCTCCCACTCGGCATCGGCCTGTTCAAGGTCGCGGGCCATGGCCTGAACGGCCTGCCGCCGGTGCTCTGGCTGGTCGCCGCGGTCCTCGGAACCGTGCTCGTCGTGGCGGCGCTCACCAGTGTTCCGGCACGGATCGGCCTGCGGCGACCCGTTGCGGAGATGCTCCAGGCCGAGGCAGCGTGACGCCTCGCTGCTGGCAGCCGGTAATCCCCCAGTTTTCAAGTAGGCTCTAAGACGCAGTTCCGGCCAGCGGTCAGCGGGCGGCGACCGTGAGCTGGATCCGGTCGAGAGGACTGGCCGCATGAGCGGGCGGAGTTCGTGCTGCCGCCGGTCGCGGCCGAGCGCCCTGAGCGTCGGCCGGAGCTGCGAGCAGCACGAACCGGCGGTGGAACACTGCACGGTTCATCTCGGTTCAAACGTAAAGTGTGATCGGATCTCTAGGGATCTCACGAGATCGCCGGGAACGGAGCAGCTCATGACAGGAGCCTCTGCGCACGAGTCGCCCGCGCAGCCGACGCGGGCCCCGGCCACCGTCGCGGACGTTTTGCGGCCCGCAGCCACGACGGTGGATCAGAATGACCATGTGGCCGCGGCCGCGTACCTGATGAAACACGCGGGGGCGACCGCCCTGGTGGTCCTGGACGGCCAGCGGACCAATCGGCCGATCGGCATCATTACGGAGGCGGACATCGTCCGCACGGTGGCGGACGGGAGGGACGTCAACGTTGTCCGGATCTATGACCTGATGACTGCTCGTCCGGCCGTCATCAGCGCGGCGACTAGCATCCGTGACGCAGCCGAAGCCATGACGAACGGTCGTTTCCGGCACCTGCCGGTAGTCGAGGATGACGGTCTCATCGGGATGGTGGACATCGCAGACGTTTGCCGCGCGCTGCTCAACCCGCCCGCGGAATGATCGCCCGGCTGTCCACGACTTCGCGGCTCGCGGCTCAGCTAAAGGCGGGACGGGCTCACTGAGCCTGGCCGTGTCGCGATCGCGCGGATCGCTGGGAGTGCGCGCCATCTCGGTGCCAGCGCAGCGTTCGCACGGCGGCTAGTATGCGGCGGTGACCGAGTTCTTGAGCTGCCGGCCCAATCTGGAAGTGAGCGACCTGGCGCCTGCCGCCGCGTTCTTGCGTGACGTGCTCGGGTTCGAGGTCGAAGTCGACGAGCCGGAGATGGGCCTGATGCTGCTACGCCGCGACAAGGTGGGGCTCGCGCTGGTCCGGTCGGCGAGCCCTGGCATCAACGCCACGACCGCCGCCTATATCGGTGTCACCGGCGTGGATGACCTGCATGAGCAGTGCACGGTACGCGGCGCCCCGGTTGTCACGGGCCTGACCGACCATCCATGGGGCCTGCGCGACTTTGTGGTGGAGATACCCGGCGGTCACCGGCTGGCACTCGGCGAGCGGATCACCCAGTCCGGCTAGAGAATGTCGCCGTGGCGGGGCGCCCGATCATTGAGCCGCCCCAGTTCGCGTCGCTGGTCGATGCCTCACGCCGGGCCCGCAGGCGCCCACGCCCGTAAGTCACGGCAAGATGTCGGTAGCGCGCAGGTCTAGGCGCGCGGTGCACGTGGCGGGCAGCTGGTCCTCCAGCACTAGCATGCTTGTCCGGCCGCTGTGCCGAGCCTCGGTTCCCCGCTGGGCCGACGCTGGTACTTGGCCCCCGCCGGGGAACGCAAGGTTGCTTTTGGATCTCGTCGCCCGGACGGCCACCGTCAGGCCGGGCACATCCAGTCGTCGCGGCCCACGCGGGCTCCGCGGGCACTGTCGCCGGGCGGCGGAAAGTGCACGCGCAGCGTGAACGCATGCGGCGTTGGCCCATGTGCCCGCAGGAATCTCACCCTGTCTTCGGCCTCGGCGATCGCCGGGGTCGTGCCGCGGTGGATCCACCACAGGGCGGTGTAGGCCTGAGTCATTGGCTCGAACCACGTCCGGCGGCGCTGCAGCACCGGCCGGTGCGCCCCGGAGTAGACGAATGCGCCAAGCGCTTCGACCGACTCCCACACGGACAGGTTCACGATGACCCCGGCGCTGCCAGCGGTGTCCCAGTCGAAGGCACGCACCGCGGTGGCATTACCGTCTTCGGTCTGCAGCCGCCACACAAAGCCGGGCGCGGTATCAGCAGCCGCGTTGACCGGATCGAGTGCCGCCACGAAGCCGGCCAGGGCCGGGCTGTCCAGCGGTGCACGCAGCCGTCCGATATTGACTTGCGCCAGCACATAGCTCACGTCCTTATCGTGCCAGAAGCCAGCCGCCGGATCTCTGGCCACAGCGGCTGACCGGACGCTCACCGGCGCGCCAGGGCTCCGTGTTCTGCCGTTCGGCGGGCAAAGGGGTGCAGTTGACCGGCTACCGGGATGACCGACCTGGCAGGCGCCGAATCGGACCCGCTCGCGACGGACCCACAAGCAGCCGCCGGTTAGTCGGGCTGCCTCATCCGGGGTGCCCGGGCGGGTCACAGGCACCGCAGCCGTCGCGCGGTCAACGGCGGGAGTCAGCGCACGATGCGCAGGGTCTCGGACACCACGCCGGTGGGTTGCTGGTGAAGCTGGTCGTGGATTAGCTTCCGGTCTTCTTCAGCGCCGCCAGCAGTGCCTTCATCCAGGGGCCAAGGTCGGCCGGGGTCCGGGCCGAGATGAGGTTGCCGTCGACGACGGTGGCTTCGTCTACCCAGTTGGCGCCGGCGTTGACCATGTCGTCGCGGATCGCTGCGACGCTGGTCGCGTGCCGGCCTTTGAGGATCTTCGCTGAGATCGGGACCCAGCCTGCGTGGCAGATGAAGGCGATCGGCTTGCCGGTGTCATCGAACGCGCGTACCAGGGCGAGCACGGCTTCAGAGCGCCGCAGCCTGTCCGGCGCGTATCCGCCTGGGATGACCAGGGCGTCGAAATCGGCGGCGGCGACCCGGTCGACGGTGGTGTCGACCAGGACTGGCCCGTGTCCCTTCTTGCCCGTGACCGGCTGGCCGTCGAGGCCCGCAACGGTCACCGTCACCTCCTCCTCGCGCAGGCGGTAGAGCGGGTAGAGCAGCTCCATGTCCTCGAAGTCATCAGCCGCGAGGATCAGTGCCTTCCGTCCGGTGAGTGCCATGGAAGCGACCCTACGCTCCCTGCCAGAACCCGCCTGGCTGGCGTTGACCGCCCTGGCTGCCGACGCCCTGACGTGAGTAGGGCGTGCCGGGCTCCGGCCGGCTCTGCCTCCCGGCTGGCCGGTATCCAGCTCGTTCCAGACGGTCTTGCCGACCAACTCGTGAACCACTCCCCAGTCACTGGCGGACACTGGTGCGCGCGTCTGGAAAGAGAATTGACCGGTGCGGTCTGACCGGCAGGCGTCCGGGTACTCCTACCAGGTGATCAGCGGCCGGCCTGGGGGATCGGGGGACGGGCTGCGCCCGATGCTGGCCACCGCCGGTGTGGTGCCGGCGGCCGGCGCCGGCTGGGCGGTTGAGATGAAATGGGACGGGGTCCGTGCCCTGGCGTACGTGGACGGTGGCCGGGCGCGGCTGGTGTCGCGCACCGGCGGTGACATGACCGGCGCCTACCCGGACCTGCAGGGCCTGGCCGCCGCGGTCGGCAGGCAGGCGGTGCTGGACGGGGAGATCGTGGCCTTCGGCGGCGGGACGTGGCCGAGTTTCGAGGCGCTGGCGCAGCGGATGCAGGTCAGCTCACCGGCCCGGGCGGCGCGGCTGGCCCGCGAGGTCCCGGTGAGCTTCCTGGCCTTCGATTTGTTGTGCCTGGACGGGACGATGCTGCTGGCGGAGCCTTACCGGCGGCGCCGCGAAATGCTCGAGGAGCTGGGCCTGCAGGGCCGTCACTGGCAGACCCCGCCCGCGTTCACCGGCCATGACGGCGCGGACCTGCTGACCGTCTCCCGCCAGCAGGGACTGGAAGGCATCGTGGCCAAACGGCTGGATTCCCGGTACGAGCCCGGCCGGCGCTCCCCGGCCTGGGTGAAGATCAAGAACGTCCGGCGGCAGGAGGTGGTGATCGGCGGCTGGCAGCCCGGCGCCGGCGGGCGGGCCGGGCAGATCGGCTCGCTGCTGATCGGCGTGCACGGCGCGGGCGGGCTAGAGTTCGCCGGGCACGTGGGCACCGGGTTCACCCAGCAGGCCCTGGCCCTGCTCGCCCGCCGGCTCGCGCCGCTGCGCCAGGACAGCTCCCCGTTCGCTGTCCCGGTCCCGCGCGAGCACGCCCGGACCGCGATCTGGGTGCGGCCGGTGCTGGTCGCGGAGGTGGAGTTCGCCAGCTGGACGGCCGAGGGGCGGATGCGCGCCGCCTCCTACAAGGGCCTGCGCGACGACAAGCATCCCGGCGAGGTCACCCGCGAGCCCTGACCCCCCGGACCGAGCTCACCCGCCGGCTCGCCTCCGCGGGATCAATCTCGGGCTGACCCCAGCTACTGCGTCTCTCGGTTGCCGGCCGGTCTCGCGCAGCCCGGCGGCGGCGCCGAGGACGTGGCCGACCGCGACCGCGCGGCCGAGCACCGCGGCGGGCGTTCCGGTGCCAGGCGGGATCGCGGTCCCGGATCGGCGAGGTCACAATAGGGGGATGGTCCCCGATCGGAAGCCATCCGCGCGGCCCCGGGTGAAGCCAGCCGGGGCGGCCGCTGAACGGGGCGAGCACTGGTGGCCGGTGGCGCTGGCGATCTTGGTCACCGCCGTTCTGCACGTGGTGCTGCCTGCGCAGTACCGGGTGAGCCCCAGATGGGTGGTCCCGGTCGTATTGGTCGGATTGCTGGCCGTTCTGATCGTCGGGGACCCGGGCCGCATCGACCGGCAGAAGCCCTGGCTGCGGATCGTCACCGGCATCATCATCGCCTTCATCACCGCGGCGAACCTGCTCGCCGCCGCCCGGCTCATCGATGACATCGTCACCAACAACAAGCTCTTCGCGAACAACGCGACCGGGCTGCTGGCTACCGGCGGGGTGGTCTGGGCGACGAACGTGATCGCGTTCGGGCTGTGGTACTGGGACCTCGACCGTGGTGGTGCCGCCGCCCGCGCGCACCACCCCAACGCGGGCCCGGCGTTCGTCTTCCCGGAGATGCTGCACACCGACTACGTTCCGGCTACCTGGGTGCCGCGGTTCGTCGACTACCTGTCGCTGGCGTTCTGGACCGCCACCGCTTTCAGCCCCACCGACGTGTCCGCGGTGAAGCGGTGGGCCAAGCTGCTCATGATCATGGAAGCGTGCGTGTCGCTCGGGGTGGCCGCTCTGGTGATCTCCCGCGCGATCAACATCCTGCAGTAGCCGGCCGCTCGCACCATCGGCCGGCTGCGGGCGGCAGGCGCAAGGTTCGTGCCCCAGGCAGGACCGTTCATCCTGGGTGCCGCAGGCGCCGCGCTGCAACGCGGCGTGATCCACTAGATCGCGCCGAGCCCGAGCAGAAGGCCTCCTTCTGCCACCGCTGGCGAGCTGGTCAGGAAGATGGCGATACCAGCTGCGGGCGCGGTGATCGTCTCCCGCACCTCGGCGCCGTCCAGGCTGGCGACCGTACCGACGACCTGCCCCTCGGCCACGGCATCGCCAGGCCGGACAGCGGGCTCCCACCAGCCGGCTTCCCGGCAGCGCAGCCACAGGAAGCGCCCTAGGTGGGCCGGTTCCTGTCCGCTGGCCTCGCTGTCCGGGTGGCCGTCCGCCATGCCCAGGACGTTGAGCACCCGGTTCAGCCCTGCGACGTGCAGGTGAACTGCGTGCTCTTCCACCAGTCCGCAGCCTCCGGCCTCGGCGGTAATGGCCGGAATGCCAGCCATGGCAGCCGCCCCGCTGGTGGTTCCGGCAACTGCCCGGTCCGGCCCGGGCTCCTGCCGGATCACGTACGGCAGGCCATAGGCAGTGGCAAGCTCACGGGCCCTGTCCTCGGCTGGACCCGCCTCATACAGCGTGAACGGCTGCAGCGCCTCGACCAGGTCGCCGCAGTGCGCATCGACCAACGCGTCCGAGCCAGAGATGAGCTGGCTGAACGTGTCATACGCGAGGCGCTCGGCGAGCGAGCCGCGGGCGTTACCGGGAAAGCACCGGTTGAGGTTCTTGCCGTCCTCGGGCACCACGAACGGGCTCCGGGCCGCGAACGCCGACACGTTAAGCACGGGCACAGCCCGGACCCGACCGCGCAGTTCGCGTGTCTCAAGATCGCGAATCCACCGGCGGACGGCGGCCATCGACGCGTACTCACAGCCATGCACGCCGGCCAGTACTGTCAGCAACGGGCCATCCTCTGAACCCGCCAGTTCGACCAGGGGCACGGTGAGCCCGGCGAGCGCAAGCTCGCGACGGACGACTGCTGGTGGCATCGGCTCATCCTCCTTCACGGTGCCGGCCTGCAGCCCGGCTCGGCTGGCTGCGCCCGACTTCGCCGGTGACCCCGGTAGCGGCAGGGCCCGCGCGCCTCGCAGCCCGCCGCCGGACGCGGCGGCTGAACTGATCGCATCCTGCCGGGGCGGACTGGGCGGCCACAAGTTCCGGCTGAGGTCGGAGTCAGCTACCGGCGGGGCGTACCCTACGGTCAGGGCCGGGCACGAGGAGCTTCATGCAGCTGGCAATCATCGGCGCCGGTGCCATCGGTGGCACGATCGGTGCCCACCTGATCCGTGCTGGCCACGACATCCTCCTCTGCGACGCCGATCCCGCCCACGTCGCGGCGATCAACGAGCGAGGCCTCACCATCTGCGGACCAGTCGAGAACTTCACCGTGCAGGCGACGGCCGTGCTGCCGGTTGACCTTCCGGCGTCGCTGCCGCGGGCGGCCGTGGCCGTGAAGAGTCACCACACCGCAGCCGCGGCCGAGCTGCTGCGCGGGCGCCTCGAGCCTGACGGGTACGTGGTCAGCTTCCAGAACGGGCTGACAAATGGCACGTTGTCTGCGGTGGTGGGACCGGGCCGGGTGGTCGTCAGTTTCGTCAACTTCGGCGCGGACTGGCTTGAACCCGGGCGGATCATGCAGGGCAATATCGGCACGTTCCGGGTCGGGGAACCTGATGGCGCCATCAGCGCCCGGGTCCTCGAGCTGGCCGAGGCGCTGCCCTACGCCGAGCCCACCGACAACATCATGGGCTTTCTCTGGGGCAAGGAGGCGTACGGAGCCATGCTCTACGCCGGAGCGGTGTCGGACCTCTCGATCGCCGACTCCCTTGAGGACCCGAGGTGGCGGCCGCTGATGCTCGCGATCGCGCGGGAGGTACTGGCCCAGGCGCCGGTTCTCCCCGAGGGGTTCGACGGCTTCGAGCCGGCCGATCTCGAGGGTTCCCTGGCCCGCCTCGTCACGTTCAACCGGGAGACTGCGAAGTCGCACAGCGGCATCTACCGCGATCTGATGGTCCGCAAGCGCAAGACCGAAGTCGACGACCTGCTCCGGGACCTGCAGGGCCCGCTGACGACCTTTGCCGGGGAGCTGATCCGCGCGATCGAGCGGGGCGAGCGGACCTGTGAAGTCGCCAATCTCGGGCTCCTGGCCGCGTACGAGCGAACGCTCCGCCTCGGACCGCCGCTGAACGCCGTGGTCAGCGTGTTTCCGTCACCTGCCCGCCGGCCCGAAGGCGTCCTGCACGGTGTTCCCATAGCGGTGAAAGACTTGATCGACATCGCCGGAAGCCCGCGCGGTAACGGGAACCCGCACGACATGGGCGGAGCGCCCGCGGCGAGTGACGCCCCCGTGATCACGGCCCTGCGCGAGGCGGGGGCCGAGGTCTTCGCGACTACGTCGCTCCTCGAGTACGCCGCCGGGGCGATGCACCCCGGCGTGCCAGAAGCGCGCAACCCCTTCGACCTCGGGCGGACCGCCGGGGGCTCCAGCGGCGGCTCGGCCGCTCTTGTCGGTGCCGGCGCGTGCGACGTAGCTCTCGGCACCGACACCGGCGGTTCGATCCGCATTCCCGCTCACTACTGCGGGATCGTCGGTTTCAAGCCGTCGTTCGGGGCTATCGATGTCACCGGCGTGCAGCCCCTCTCGCCGTCACTCGATCATGTCGGCATCCTGGGCGCTGACATCGCGGTGACCGCCAGGGTCGCCGCCGCCATCACCGGCCAGGCGCCGGTGGCCTGTCCGGCCATGCTGCGGGTGGGTGTTGCCCGGCAGCAGATGGAGCATCCGGCCATCCGGCCCGGGGTCGCCGCGGCCCTGCGAGCCGCGACCGAGCGGCTGGGCCAGGCCTTTTCGATGGCCGAGGTGGACGGGTCAGCCCTGATCGAGATAGCGGGGACCTTCGACGACATCTTCTTGTGGGAGGCCTGGAAGGTCCACCGCGGCCAGGCGGACAGTCACCCGGAACGCTACGGGCCGGAGACGCTCCGGCTGCTCCGGACGGCGTCCAGGATCGATGACGGCACCTACCGGGCCGCCTGTCGCCGCCGCGACGAGCTGCTCCCGCGCGCGGCTGATGTGTACCAGAGCGCTGATGTGCTGCTCACCCCGGCCGCTCCGGTCACCGCCCCGGTGACGACCCCGCCGGTGGACACACCGGAGGGAGCGGTGGAGGGGCTCTTCACCTCCGTTTTCAACCTCACCGGGGAACCGGCGCTCGTGCTGCCCTGCGGGTGGGATGACCAAGGGCTCCCCATCGGGATACAGCTGTCCGCTCCCCGTGGGGCTGATATGCCGCTGCTGGCCGCCGCGGGCATTATCGAAGCGGCCCTGGCTTTCGAGCGGCACGAGCCCGTGGTCCGGTGAGGGGGACAAGTCAGCGGGCGGGCGCGGCGATGGCTAGCCGATCCAGACCCTCTGCAGTGCCCGGTAGACGTTCCGGCCGAGGACAGCTCGCGCCGCCTGGTCGTCGAACCCGTGCCGGACCAGCCAGCCGCAGATGTTCGTGAAGTTCTCGGTGGGATTCTCCAGCCCGTCGACATAGGCGACGGGGTCGAATTCCGGCCCTCGGGTGACGCGCCCCAGGCCGAGCAGGTCGGCGAAAATCTGGTGCAGCTGCACGTGATCGCCGTAGAGCGTATCCGGGCCGAACGCCACATGATCGATGCCGACAAGATCAACGCAGTAGCGGAAGTGGTCCATGACCGATTCGATCGAATGCCGGGGATGCGCACCCGACAGCGTCGTGTGCGGGGCAGCCGACATTCCAATCACGCCGCCGGTCTCCGCTATCGCGCGCAGCACATCGTCGGGCTTCATGCGGGGGGTGTCCCAGACCGCCCGTGCGCCGGCATGGGTCACGAACACCGGCCGGTCGCTCTGCTGGCACGCGTCGAGAGCCGTGCGGTCCGACGAGTGGGAAACGTCGATGGCCAGTCCGAGCTTGTTCATCCGCGTCACCGCCCGCCGGCCGAAGGCGGTGAGGCCGCCATCGCGCTGTTCGCTCAGGCCGCTGCCGAGCGCGTTGGCATCCGAGTAGGCGATCCCGATCTGCCTGAGGCCGAGGCCGTAAAGAACATCCAGGCGGTCAATCTCGTTCTCGATCGGCGTGGCCGCCTCCAGCCCGAACACGAGCCCGACCCGCCCGGAGCGGTGCGCCTCGTCGATGTCAGCCACGGTGCGGATCACCATGACGTGGCTTTGGTGGGCCAGGTCTGCCTGGCGCATCCCGAGGTCAGTGATGATGTCGTCCCACCGCCACGGGGCGTTCCCGGTGACGCAGGCAGTGCCGTCCATCATGTTGTCGAACACGACGGTCATGCCCGAGGCCGCCAGGCCTGCGTACGCGGCGTGCTGGCGCCCGGCGCGGTTGTACTCGGGGGTCTCCTCCATCCGGAGCGGGAACCGCACCGGATGGTCGTGCAGGCTGATCACGATGCTGTCCCGCAGTAGCCGCTGGGATCGCTGCTGCTGTTCCGCGGTCAGCCCGGCGGTGTGCGGGGCGACCCGGCCGAATTCGGGCGCCAGCTCGAAACGGCGGAAGTCCTCGCCCGCGGTGAGATAGGAGTAGGCGGTGTAGCTGCTCCGGGCGCCCGGGCGGCCAGGCGGTCCGGGCTGCGGGAAGTCGGTCATCCTCGGGCAGGCCCTCCAGCGGCGGCGGCAAGATGGTGCGGCCCGGCGGCGAGCAGCCGCCATAGCTGTTCCCACGCCCGCATTCCCTCGCGCAGCCGCCGGATGCGCAGGAACTCGTTGGGCGCGTGCAGCTTCTCGTCGGCGGTCGAGAACGAGAAGAACAGCGTTTTTACTCCGAGCACTCGCTCGAACAGCGCCGTGGCCGGAAGCGTCCCGCCTATGCAGGCCAGCAGGACCCGCTCGCCGGGGTAGACCGCCTCGAGCGCGGCGGCGGCCGCCCGGATAGCCGGGTGGTCGGCGGGGATGGTGTAAGCCGGCACCCGCACCTCGTCCGCGTGCACCTCAACGCGCACGCCCGGCGGTGCCTGCGCGGCCACGTGAGCGACGATAGCCTCGATCACCCCTTCCGGATGCTGGCCGGGTACCAGCCGGCAGGACACATGAGCCACGGCGACATGGGGTATCACGCTGTACTTCCCGCCGCCCCGCACGCCGTTGATCTCCAGCGTCGGCCGTTCCCAGAGGCGCTCGAGGGTGCTGAACCCCGCCTCGCCATGCACCTGGCGCAGCCCGAGTTCCCTGAGGTACTCCGCTTCATCAAACGAGACAGCGGCGATCTCTGCGCGGCGCGCCTGGCTCAGCTCGGGAATGCCGTGGTAGAAGCCGTCGACGGCGACCGTCCCGTCCGCGCGATGGAGGCTCGCCAGGATCTCGCTGAGCGCGTGGATCGGGTTGGCGACCGTCCCCCCGTACCGTCCCGAATGCAGGTCTGCGCTGGCGCCCTCGACGGTGATGTCCATCGCGACGAGGCCCTTGGACGCGAGCGACAGGGAAGGCTCGCCCGGCCGCCACATGGCCCCGTCCGCGGATATGACCAGATCGGCCGCCAGCTCGCTGGCGTGACTGGTGACGAAAGCCGGAAGATGCGGGCTTCCGATCTCCTCCTCGCCCTCGAAGAGGAATTTCACGTTGAGCGGCAGGCCACGCTCCTGGGCCACGAACGCCTGAGCGGTCTTGAGAACGATGTAAACAGGCCCCTTATCGTCCGTGGCGCCGCGCCCGCGGACGACGTCGCCGTCGATGCGCAACTCAAACGGGGGAGTTGCCCACTCAGCCTCCGCGCCCGTCGGCTGCACGTCGTAGTGCCCGTAAACGAGGACGGTCGGCGCCGCGCCGGCGCCGAGCCACTCGCCCAGGACCACGGGATGACCAGCGGTCTCGATCACCCGGCCGCGAGCGAACCCAAGCTGCCCGGCGAGCCACTGCGCCGCGGCCCGCATCGTGCCGGGGCTCGCATCCCGGCTGATGCTGGGCACGGCGACGAACTCGGCGAGCTCCCGCAGGTAGCCGGCATCGCCGGGGTCAAAGGAAAGCATGGCCGCCGTCGATGGAGATCGTCTGCCCGGTCACCCAGGAGGACCGCTCCGCGATGAAGAACTGCACGCCGTTGGCAATGTCCGCGGGCACACCCAGCCTCCGCATGGCAATGCCCTGCACCAGTTCCTGCTGGCCTGCCTCGCCGTAGCCCGCCCACTGCCGCTCGGTCGTCGGGTTGGAAAGGATGAAGCCGGGGGCGATGCAGTTGACCGTGATGCCGAACGGCCCGAGCTCATGTGCCAGCTGCCGGGTGAACCCGATCTGGGCAGCTTTAGCGCTGGTGTATGCCTGGATTCCGGTCAGGCTGACGGTGCGCCCGGCTCCCGAGGAAATGTTGACGATCCGGCCCCAGCGGCCTGCCTTCATCGCCGGTACCGCCGCCCGCGTGCAGAGGAAGGTACTGGTCAGGTTGGCATCGACCACCGCACGCCAGTCGTCGTCAGTCACCTCTTCCAGCGGATGGCCGACCTGCCCGCAGACACCTCCGGCGTTGTTGACCAGGATGTCGACGGCGCCGAGCCCGGAGAAGAACTCCCGCACTGCATCGGCTCTGGTCAGGTCGGCGATCTCCTTGTCGACGCCGTGGACGGCTGCTCCGTCGCCGCGGAGCGCCTCGGCGATCGCGGCGCCGATGCCGTGCGCGGTGCCGGTCACCACCGCAGTCTTACCAGCCAGGCTCGCCGTCATCCCGCCCAGCCGCTCTCTATCAGCGACCGGACCTCGGCCACCCCGGCTGCCCAGACCACCTGCATGTCCTCGTCCGGACGCGCGCAGGCGCCGCCCAGCACGCCATCAGGCGCCGCGGCCCGGATCCGCTCGGCGTCGAGCTGCCCGACGAGGTCCGGGGGAATGACCGGCCGTGGGTCAGCGGGCATTCCGACTCCTGGTAGCCGGGTCCAGGGAAAGTTCTCCACCCAGCCGCCGTGCAGCTGATCGCGGTCGAACTGGCCGGCGGCCGCTACTGTCCGCGGCGCGCTGTACCAGCTGTGAAAGAGCACCTGGACCCGGTGCTGGCGCGGCTGGCAGAGCCACTCGCGAACGAACCCGGTGACTGGCGAGTTGCCGCCGTGCCCGTTGACGATGGCAATCCGGCGGAAGCCCTGGGCCGCGAGACCGTCGAGGAGGTCCCTGAGCACCTCGATATAGGTCGTGATCCGCAAGCTCATGCTTCCGGGGAAGGCGGCGAAGTAGGGGGCCATGCCAAAGGGGAGTACCGGGAGTACCGGCACCCCGAGCGGCTGGGCGGCCTCGACTGCCACCCGCTCAGCGAGGATGGCGTCGGTTCCCAGGGACAGGTAGCCGTGCTGTTCGGTCGAGCCGGTCGGCAGGACTATGCGGTCGTCCCGCTTCAGGTACTCCTCGATCTGCATCCAGTTCGCGTCGAAAACCCGCACGTTGAACTCGCCCTGCCTCGTCGGTTGTCGTCATTTCACGAAATACCAGTTCTCTGGGGTGATGCTGAGCGTCGGGCTCTGTGGCAGGACGCCCTTGAGGCTGTTGGAGACCTCGGTCAGGGTATAGGCGGCGTTCGGCTGATACTCGACCGGCAGCTGGGGTGCCAGGTAGTCCTGCCAGTGGTACATGTCCTGCAGGTTGGGGCTCGTCAGCGTCTGGTTGATCAGCGCGTCGTTGGCCTGGTCGCAGAATCCGCCGGAGTTGGCGGGCACGCCGCACAGGAACAGCTCTTCGCCGGTCGGCTGGTAGTCGGGAGAGAACGACCAGCCGAACCCCCAGTTCGCCAGGTCCCAGTTACAAGGGACCTTGGCGACCACGCAGTTGCCCCCGGCCACCGCGATCACCTGGTTGAACGGCTTGGACTCCAGGTTCAGCTTGATCCCGATCGGCGCAGCGTTGGACTGCAGCTGGGTCATCTCCGACGTGACCCAGGAGACACCGCTCTCGTACAAGAAGCCAAAGCTCAGGCCGCTGCCCTTGGTGATACCCGCCCCGCATTTGGCCGGGTCGACACAGGTGGTGACCCCGCTCGGGACCACATTCCAGCCATGGCTGGCCAGCAGGCTCTTGGCCTTGCCCGGGTTGTACGGGAACGGATCGCCCTGCCGGCCTTTCGCCGATAGCCACGACGTCACCGGGGTGGCGGCGACCGGGCCCACGGTGAGCGCCCCGTACCCGCGCAGCGGGCCGCTGATCACCGCGGACTGGTTCATCAGGTACGCCAGCGCCTCGCGGAAGTACAGCTGCTTGAAGATCGCGGCGTGGTCGGAGACGGTCGACTGGAAATTCAGCGCGTAGTAATCGATGCCCCAGGGGTAAACCGGGGCCAGCGTGTAGCCCCTGGACGCGAGCGGGTTGGCGCCCACCGGCGCGCCGGGCGACTTGGCCGGGGCATCCTGGTCGGGCAGGTAGCCGAAGTCGATCTTGCTGCTGCCGCTGGGTGACTGCAGCACGTTGTACTCGGACGCGTCGGTGGTGAACGGCGCCTCCTGGAACGCCGCCAGCTTCGGCTTGACCGGCCCGGAGTAGGACTTGTTCGGCACGAAGGTGACGTGGCCGTCGGCGTTGAACGCGCTGAGCTTCCACGGCCCGTCCACGATGCTCCACAGCGGCGAGGTGACGTACCCGGTCATGTCCTTGGACTGGGCATCCAGGTAGGCGTACACCTTCGCGCAGTCGCTGACCGTGGTGGCGCAGCTGCTGGGCCCGGACGCGGTCCGGTCCCATGCGGCCGGCATCGGCGTGATCTGGCTCAGCTCGTTGTAGAGGAACCAGGTCGGCGAGTAGGCCTTGTCCATGGTCATGGTCAGCTCCGTCGAGCTGACCGCCTTGATGTCCGTCACGTTCGCCGGGAACCCGGTGTAGGCGCCGTAGTTGGCCGGCTCGGCGAGCTCCATGTTCAGCCAGAACACCACGTCCTGCGCGGTCACCGGGGTGCCGTTGGACCACGCGTAATGCTTCAGCGTGATCGTGACCTTGGTGCCGTTGAAGACCGGCGGGTTGGCCACGCTCAGCGAGTTGTTCGCCACTGGCTGGCTGCCCTGGCCGAACCAATACAGCGGCCGGTACATCAGGTACTGGAAATCGAACAGGTTGACGTTGCTGAGGTTGGCGCTGCTCATGTACGGGAAGATGTAGCTCGGCGTCTCCGACGGCGGCTCCGCCCAGACGGCAGTACCGCCGCTGACCGGGGTGGTCCCGCCCGATGCGGAGCTGCCGCTGCTGCAGCCGGCCGCGACGAGCGCCAGCGCTGCGGCACACGCGGCGAGCATCCCGCTGCGGACCTTGAATCGTGCGCTACCAGACTGCGCGGGCACTGACCTCATGGCTGCGCTTCCTTCCGGGTCCGACCAGAATGGCGAGAACGGCCGGTCGCGTGTTCTGGACGCGAGCGACCTATCGGGTCATGTCATGCGATCAGTATTGCTCAAGGGTTCTTTGCATCGGCCCTGCCGGGCAGCCTTGCGGCTTCGTCGCTGGTGAGGAACCATTCGCGGCCAGCGCTTTTCGCGACAGCACGGCTGCGGTCAGTCGCCTCCGACGGGCGCACGCTGGCTACAGGTGACTACAACGGGACGCTCTCACTCTCTGGGATGTCGCCGAACCCGCACCTGACCAAGAGCTACGTATCCGCTGCGTCTGATGGATCCGCGTCGGGCAGTTCACCTGCGTCAGGCGGGTCGGTGGGTGCGCGACAGGCCCTCAGAAAAGGCCCTTCAGCTGGACCAGGATGTCGACCAGGGACGCGAACGGCGTCGCAGCCTGCGAGATGCGACCGAGCAAGTGGGTGATCCGTTCGCGGTCCGGCTTGCGCTGTTTCATTTCGCCCAGCAACCGGTCGGCGTCGTCATGGACCTGCTCGGCCTGCTCGCCGTCTAGCTTGCTAGCTGCGGCCTGAAGTTGCTGCAGCAGACGCTCGATCTGCGCCATCCGGTCGTCGACGGGCCCGGCTTGGTTCACCGTGACATGCGCGCCTTGTCCGCCGGCGATCATCCCGGCTGAGACCGTGCTGCCGCTGATGCTAAGTCCGGTATTGACCGTGCTTCCGGGTCCGGCTGCGTACGACTCACTGGCTGCTGGCGTGGTGTTCTGTCCGTGCTCGGTCATGATGTTCCCTTTCGTTCAGCAGGGTCGCGGTGGCTCGTCCTGATTTAGCCCGGTGCGGGCGCTGATCCGGCATGTGGCTGGCTGGTGGTTACAGCCGATCCCTGGCCACCCGCGAAGTTCGTGGCGGTGACCGTGCTGTCGGAGATGACGGTGCCATTGTTGATGGCGACGCTGACGCTGGCCCGGTATGCGGTCACGTCTACATTTTTGGACACCAGGAAGTCCAGCACCGTATCCGTGAGCAGTCGTTCAATGATCTTGGTATATTTCACTGCGTCGAGGTCCTGTATATGTGTGTGCATTGACTTTGAGGAGCCGAGTTCTCGAACGCTGAAGCGTGCCCCGACGTTGTCTTGCAGGTAGTCGGTGATTGACGTGATCTCCGCCTCGGCAGCCTTGCGCTCGCGATGCATGAGGCGCAGTGTCCCGACTAGCCTGAATGGCGATTTAATCACGTAAGAGAAAAAGGAGCGAGCAGCGTCCATGATCACCATCATCAGATAATTGCCATGAGACATCCTGCTCAGCAGGTTGATGATGTGGTACCAGTGCTGCACGGGCGGTAGCGCGGTGGACACGAATTCCAGGTAGAACATGCGCCCCTCGACCGCCACATAAACGAATGCCGAGACCGCAATCTCCTGATCAGCGCCGCTAAGGACCTGCTGGCCGTCGCTGAAAACAGCCTGGCCCTCGTCGTTGACCGATACGCGCTGATAGTAACGCAGGCCAGCCTGCGGGTGGCGGATCAGCGCCTCGATCGCTTTCCCGCTGGCCTGCGAGTAGGGCACATTCCGCGCCGGATCGATCAGCGGGCCATCCCAGCGACGCTGACCTTCTCCGACAATGTGATCCTCCACCACCAGCGCGGATATCCGCTCATTCGGAGGTAGTTCTGGATCCTTGAGCCTGAGCAATCGCTTACGGATCTCGTAGTGCAACTCCACCGGATCGATCGGCACGTAGCCGCGGGACTTTGGTTGCACCCAGTTATCACTACCGGCCGGACGCGCTCTGTCCAATTCGATGGCGATTGACCAGGTGCGGGTGGCCTCACCGGCACCGACAAAGGGATTCTGCCGGGCATAGAGCGCTACATTGCCCCACTGGGCAGCCTCGACCTCGGCGATGCGCGACTCAATTCTGGCGGTCGAGGCGTCGAAGCGGAAAGGCTCCGCGCCGGGCCGCAGTCGCTCACCGAGGATCTGGTACCTGGTGTGGGTGTAAATGAACACGGTCGTGCCCGCCAGGAGGGCATAAATTACTGTCTCGATGGCGGCCGTCGTGCCTGATACCGCCGCGAGCGGACCTACCGGTACGGCACTGTGGGCGACCAGGCTGATCACCAAGATGAAGCCGATGACGGTAGCGGTAACCACCACAACTATTCCGATGGCCGCGGCGGCCAGCAGCTTGATCCCCAGGGAACGGCGCTCCGTGCCTCCTGGCAGGAAGGCCAAGATGGCCCCGGCGGTCAGGACGGCGAACGTCGGCAGGGGGACGAAAAAGACGCCGACGACTAGCAAGATCGTCAGTATGACGTCACGGATGAGCTGAATCCTACGGGAGTTCAGGCAGTTCCGGATGACCGGTCCCAAATCGATGCCGATCGACGGAGCCACGGCCCGGCGCGACGCGAGGAGTTCCCAGATCACAGTGGTTGCGAATGCCGGGTTTAAATACGACGCCGCGCATAGGTAGCGCGTGGCGTTGGTCAGCGGATTACCCGATCGACGCGGCGCGTGCTGGAAAAACCGGTCCGAGAGAGCCGGGCCGACTTCGGACCGCCTCGCTTGCGCGCCGCCGGTTTCCGGCCATGCTCCCATGCCAGGGCGAACCGTACTTTGATCATAAGCACGCCTCGCCCGGGTGCCGCAGCTCCCGCAGAAGCTTTCATCCTCGGCTAACGGGAGACCGCAATTGCTGCATTCCAGTTGTTCCATTGCTTTCTCCGATCAATATTACTCAGCCGCCATCGTGCCGTCACCCGCCCTGCCCTATGGAAAGATGCCGGATGCGACGCATGGCACCGCTCCGCCAGATGACCGGGCGGCGGCCTATCCGAGGGCGACCGCAGCGCCGGGCTGTCCGCAGGCCTCGGCAGCGGCGGGACGCCAACCATGGCCCGACTGGGCTCGCCGACTGGGCACGGGGAAGGCGCCTGCATAGCAGGCAGCCGGCTCAAGATCGTGTCGAGACCAGGGCGCTCCGACTTGTGAGCCGACTCCGGCGAGGGGTGATCCGTCGCCGGGGCTAGACGTACCTGGCTACCACATACGGTGCAGAACCGAAGACCGTCTCGTATCTGCCCCCTGCATGTACTGCAGAACCGCATGACTTGCCGTCCCCGCCCTCCGCCGCCTGCCACCGGTGGTGATCATCGGTCCACCTGCGCAAAACCCCGCGCCCGCCACTAGACGATGATGCAGCTCCATCCCCCCTGGATTTCCTCTCGTAGCGCCGCAGATCCCATCCACAGTGCCGCTGATGGAGCCCCAGTACGGACCTAGCCGGATTCACTATGCCAATTACCGTCAGGGCAGGACTGTATCACCCGCACCGGGCAAACCACGAGACTGGCTTCGGCATCTAAACGGCCAAGCCCAATCATTTGTACCCCCCGTCAAACGATAGTAAGACGGGAATCTAGTATTATAGTGCGCATTCTAGTTGAAGGTGCCCCGTAGCCGCGACGAGCTCGCCTCAGACGTGGCTCTAGCGTGCTGCCCGGAGGGCGCAGCCCCCAGCCGGCTGCAAGAGGGCGCATCCTCCGGCCGGCTGCGAGCGGCTCCGCCGCAGCGCGGCTGCCATCCAGATGGCCCAGCCATCACCGGCGGCCGCACGCTGGCCCCGCGGGACGCTAAACGGCCCCAGAGTTTCGCTGGACAGAGATACGTAGATCCCGCTGAATAGACGTAAATGAGATACAGTTGACGGGCGTGCTGCAACGGCACTGAAGCAGGCACTGAAGCAGGCGATGGTTCTAGGCGGGTAGTGGCGCAGATAGGCTTCTTGCCCGCTTTTGGGGTATCTGCGAGTAGCGGGAGAAGTATGGGGGGACCTCAGCATTTCTGCACTAAGTGCGGCCACGAACTCCGCCCAGGAACGCGATTCTGCACGACCTGCGGCCATATCGCGGCGACGAGCGCTGAGCCTGCCGATCAGGCAGGCGCCGACAGTGCAAATCGCGACTTCACGGCCACCGCGACTAGGCCTGCTCCGCCGCGGCGCGATGCCTCTCGCCGACCGTGGCCGCAGGCTGAGCCGCGCCATCGGCTGCCAGATGAGAGCGGTGCCGCATCCGCCAGCCCGGAGGCAGGGAGATACGAACCGTTACCCCAAGCCGATGACCAGATCCCGAACCAGTTCCGGCCGGACCAGCCCCGCCCGTACCGGTTCCGTCCGCTGCTGGTCAGCAGTCTCGTCGTGCTGGCGGCTGCCGCAGTAGCCGCAGCGGCCATCCTGATCTTCCACCCGTTCGGCCACCACGCTCGCTCGCCTGCTGTCTCGCTGAAGTCGCCGGCGCCAGCCGTCCCGTCATCATCTCCGTCGCCAGCGCCGACATCAGGATCGCTGTCCTCCCAGCAGCAGGCAGCGGACAGCCTCGGCGCGCTGCTCAACCAGAGCGTGGGCGATCGCAATTCGGTCAATAACGCCTTCCAGGACGTCATGCAGTGCGGGCCGAATCTGGACCAGGACGCCCAGGTCTTCCGCAGTTCGGCCACATCGCGTCAGCGACTACTGCAGCAGCTGGCAGCCATGCCTTCGCGGGCGGAACTGCCCGGCCAGATGCTCCAGGCGCTCACAAGCGCGTGGCAGGCGTCCGTCGAGGCGGACCAGGATTTCGCAGCCTGGGCACAGGATCAAGCCTCCAGCGGCTGCGTGCCTAACCAGCCAGACCCGTATTTCCAGGCGGCAAATGGCCCCGACCTGCGGGCAACTGCTGACAAGAAGGCCTTTCTCCAGCTATGGAATCCGCTGGCAGTGCAATACAGCCTGGCCACCTACCAGCAGAATGAACTCTGACCTGTCCGCCGGCGCACAGGTCACCGCATTCCCTTCCAAACGATGGCGGACAGCCCGGTAATCGTGTCGATGCCGTACTGCTCGGTGGGGTTGCCGGTTGTCAGCACGGCCATCAGGTAATCTCGCCCTCGTCCCGAGATCCATCCGATGCTGTTGATCTGCCAGTCGGTGCCGCTGCCGTTCAGCGGGAGCCAGCCGTTCTTCAGGGCCACCGTGGCCTGGAGCGGCACGCCGCCAGAGACTCCCCAGCGCTGCGATGGCGTGATGTGTTCCATGAGCTGAACGACGTAGCTGCGCTGCCCGTCGGTCAGCAGTGAGCCGGCCGCAACGAGCTGCCGGAGTAGAGTGACCTGGTCCGCGGCCGTGGAGGTGGTCAGCCCCCATCCTGGCCATGGGAATCCTGGACATTGCACGCAACTGGACGGCGACGTATGCCTTAGCCCCGCCGCGGCGTTGAATGCCCGGATTTTGCCCGGGCCGCCGCTTGCGTACCACAGATTCGTGGCTGCGTCGTTGTCGCTATCCTCGATCATCCGCTGCGCCAGCGCGGATTCCGTGGCCGGGAGCTTGGTGCCGTGGCCGGAGTCCTGGCTTCCGGCCAGGAGGGTTTCCAGAATGTCCAGCTTGACGATGCTCGCTTCCGCTTGGGCCCGGCCCTGCCCTAGATTCCAGGTCTGGCCTGTGTCGATGTCGTAAACGGAGGCTAGGACGGTGCCGTTTCGGCCGGTGACATACGAGGACGTCGCCGAAAGCGGGTCCCGGTGCCGGACTGGCGTCTGGGAGGCCGCCGAATTCGGCGGGCTATGGCTGGGAATAGGCGTACGCGGCCGGGCCGGGGCGGCGCGAGGCCTCGGCGCGCTCGCGCCGGACCGCGGGAGCCCGAAGGTAAGCAGAATGCCCGTTGCCACGGCGACGAGGACCGCGGAAGCCATGAGCACGGCCCTTGCACGCCGGGAGAGCGTCCCGCTGGCCCGGGAGTCTCGTTCCCTGGCATGGCTCATACGCCGCAGCCACCCGCAACAGCCAGATCCGGGCACACGCCGAAGCCGGGTCGCCGCTCGCCGACCTCGCCCGGCCAGGCGTTGCCCGTTTCATGAATTAACATCCCTAAGCTCCGTTCTCGCAAGACCGGCAATCTCAGGCCAAGTACAGCACCCGCCGACCTGCGGCCAGCAGCCAATGCGATGATCACCCTTACGTGGATTACGCCGAGATCTCGCCCCGGCCCCAGCGGATCCGCGGGCCTGGTACGACCGAGGCGGGCCTTGCCGCGGATGAGAAACACCTCGGGCTGGCCAGCTGAGGTCACCGGTCATGCACCGCGGCTGGGGATGCAATGGATCTCGCCATAGCGCGCGCCTGCGGCCACGGAGGCCAGGCAGGCAGGGCTTCGCTGGCGGCTAAGCGAACTTCCCGATGAGCCTGGCCAGGTCCTCGGCGGCAGACACGAAGCTGGTCGCCATCGCCGGGCTGATCATCTTCGGCTTGACCGCTGCCACGGCCCGAAGTGATTCCAGCGTCTTTGCCACGGGCACCAACGAGGAATCCAGACTTTTTTCCGCCACCAAATTGTTCACCACCTCAGGCACGGACGGGCTGCTCACCCCGGGCGCAGCCTTGGCGGCCTTACGGACGGCGTCCTCAACCCCGCTCCACGCGCCCAGCACCGAGTTCGACGGGTCGTTTGCCGCATTGGTTTTCGCCGTCGCGATAACCGGCGATGCGGCGGGCATTCCCTCCCCAGCGCCGATCAATGATTTCGTGGTATTGGCGGCATCGTCTGCTTGCTTCTGCAGGACCACCTTGGTGGTGCCTACGTCAACCTCGCTGACACGGCCAATGGCAGCCCGCAGCGGTGCCTGAAACACGAATATGGCTATCACCACGATCACCGGCCACGTCAATGCCGCGACGGCTTGCAGCACGCTGGACGTGCTGTCGGCCAACGGCTGCGACGCAATGGAACTTACCGAAAGTGCGGCAGTCATCGCTACATAAAGCTCCTTCACTGGGTCCGCCATTTGCGGTTGACGCGCCCCTCGATATTTATAGACCCGAGCTTCCCGCCTGATGTGTCCGCTGTCAATGGCACGCTGATCAGCCAGCAGTCTGTGCAGTTGCAGGCCGTACCAGGTGCCAGAACGGTGCCACCGGCCTTGAACTGGGCTTTTATGCGGCCCGCTCATGTTCGTTGCGGAGGCCGCTGAGAACGGTCCGGCTCCTTGATCCGTTCCCGGCAGATTGGCCACGGTGGTCTGGGCTGGCGGGCACGGCCACGGTTGGTGCGGGCGTGCGGGCGCAGTTGTCGGCCGCCGTTCCGGCGCCGGCGGTATCGTCATGGCGTCAAGAACCCGGCGGGTCGTGGCGGCGCTGACCCAGCAGCCGAGCTTGAGAGCCTGCGTCCAGTGCGTAACCCGGCCGACCGGTCGAGCCGCCGACGGCCGCTACCGCGCCGGCTCCGCTGCGCTGCTTGCCGGCTTGGCAATTGGATGGCCGCCGGGCCTCCCCTTATGCATCCAAACGGGCAAGACTGGGGATAGCACGCGGAATTCCGGGTGGGCTCGCCCGGAGACGGCCGCGAGCGGCTGGCCGGGGCTTTGGCCTGGGGCAGACAGGGCTCCAGAGGTATCCAAAGGCCGGGCGCTGGGAGGTGGAGGATGGCTGGACAGCGGGTCTTGGGCATCATTCTGGCGGGCGGGGCTGGCAAGCGCCTGGCGCCTTTGACCGCGGATCGGGCCAAGCCAGCCGTTCCGTTCGGCGGCTTGTACCGGCTGGTGGATTTCACGCTGTCCAACCTCCTCAACGCCGGATGTTGGCGCATCTGCGTTCTCACCCAGTACAAGAGCCACAGCCTGGACCGGCATATCACCACCACCTGGCGGCTGAGCGGCCCGCTGGACAACTACGTGACGCCGGTCCCGGCCCAGCAGCGGGTCGGCCCGCATTGGCAAACCGGCTCGGCGGATGCGATCTACCAGTCGCTGAACCTCATCTACGATGACCGGCCCGACATCGTGGCGGTTTTCGGGGCCGATCATGTGTACCGGATGGACCCGATGCAGATGATCGACCAGCACACGACCTGGGGCGCGGGAGTCACGGTCGCGGCGATCCCCGTCCCGAGGACGGAAGCGACGGACTTCGGCGTGGTGCAGACCGCGCCGGACGGCCACAGCATCGAGGCGTTCCTGGAAAAGCCTGCTGACCCGCCGGGCCGCCCTGGCCACCCGGACGAGGCATTCGCGTCCATGGGTAACTACGTGTTCGACAGCGATGTGCTGGTCGAGGCGCTGACGAAGGACGCGGCCGATGACGGCAGCGGACACAGCATGGGCGGCGACATCATCCCGAGGCTGGTGCGGGAGCGCGCCGCGCACGTCTATGACTTCATGCAGAACAAGGTCCCCGGCGCCGATGCGCGCGACCTGGGGTACTGGCGGGACGTGGGGACGCTCGATTCTTATTTCGAGGCGCACATGGACCTGTGCGCTGTGTATCCGGTGTTCAACCTTTACAACGACCAGTGGCCGATCCTGACCCAGGTGCCATCGCAGCCACCGGCCAAGTTCGTGCATGACGATGGCGACCGTGTGGGCCGGGCGATCAACAGCGTGGTCAGCAACGGCGTTATCGTCTCTGGCGGGCTGGTGCGCAACTCGGTCCTGTCGCCGGGCGCCCGGGTGGACAGCTGGGCCCGGGTGGACCGGGCGGTGATACTGCACAATTCCCGCGTCAGCCGCAAGGCTGTCGTCGAGAACGCGATCCTGGACAAGAACGTCGTCGTCCTGGAGGGGGCCACGGTCGGGGTGGACAAGGAGCACGACCGGGCCCGCGGTTTCCTCGTGTCCAGCGGCGGCATCACCGTGGTCGGCAAGGGACAAGTGGTGATGCCATGACCGCCGGGACACGACCGGGCAGCCGTGACCGAGCGCCTGGCCGGGTGGGACCCTGGCGCGGTGCCAGCCTCAGCGATAACCGCACCCGAGTCGTCCCTGCTGTGGGAGCAGCATAGCTGCCTGCCGCTGACGGCCCAGGCGAACGTAGGCGAGCTGGCTCGTTACGCGCGTTCCGGCGGAACCTACGTGTCGGTCAACGTCGGCTACGCGCCGCATGGCGCAGCGGACGTGCTGGCGCTGATTGCCCGCTTCCGGGCGCAGATCTGCCGGGATACGCGGCTGGAGCTCGCGTCGACCGTCGACGATGTCGACGCCGCGCACCAGGCAGGCCGTACGGTGGTGGCCTTCGACCTTGAGGACTCCGGCCCGCTGGACGGCGACCTGGACCTGGTGCAGCGGTTCTACGAACTCGGCGTGCGGTCCCTTCTGCCGACCTACAACACGCGCAACCGGGCCGGGTCCGGCTGCCTGGATGCGGCAGATGAGGGACTGACCGGCTACGGCCGCGATCTCGTCGCCCGGATGAACGAGGTGGGCATGCTCGTCGACGGCTCCCATTGCAGCTCGCGGACCGGCCTCGACCTGTGCGAGGCATCCCGGCGCCCGGTGATCTACTCGCACTCCTGCATGCGGGCGGTGTGGGATCACCCGCGGAACATCAGCGACGAGCAGGCCCTCGCCTGCGCGGCAACCGGCGGCGTGATCGGCATCGCCGGGGTGGGGATTTTCCTCGGCCCGAACACGGCGACGCTTGAGGCCATGGTCCAGCACATTGACCACGCCGTCAGCCTGGTCGGTCCCGAGCACGTCGGCGTCGGCTCGGACTATCCCTTCGACTTCGCCGACTTCAATCGCGAGCTCGCCCAGAACCCGCACTTGTTTCCCGCGGCCTATACCTCGTGGGGGCCCATCGGCTTCATGCCGCCTGAGACGCTGCTCCGGCTCGGGATGGCGCTCAGAGACCATGGCTATCCCAGCGATGCGATCACCGCAATCCTCGGCGGCAACTTCCGCCGGGTCGCCGGACAATCCTGGGCATCGGCTACGCGGTAGGCCGGTGTCAGGAGGTTGCGGCCTGCCGGCGTCCGCGCTCCGGTGCTGCAATGACATCCTGGCGGCCCATTATCGGTGCGGCGTTGTGCGACAACGACCGTCAGAGCAGCAGGTAGGCCATTGAGACATCGATGCCCCAAAACGCATCGGATGCGACCGAGGACGATCCGGTGCGGAATTGATAAACGCACCGGCTTGCGCCGGCAATTCAGTTCCGCTGATGGCTGTCATCAGCCGATCCCTGACAGCAGCCAGGCCCGCGCTGGCACCCGGGATCAACTCATCCCTGCAGGAGCCGGAAACCGCCATCTGACCTGCGGTCCTGTCGGTAGTTGTCCCGCGGCGCAGCCGGCGCTGGGCTCTGCTGGCGGATCGTCCGGCGACCCATGCCACGCGGCTCGCGGCGGTCACGACAACCTCCAGGCCAATTCCCCGCGTGTCCGTGACAACACGCAGCATGGCCGCCGCCGCCGATCGGCAATCTCGATGCCGAGTGGAAGCTCTTCGCCGGGCGCCCTGTGTTCGTCAAGGATGAGGTGGCGCGGTAGGCTTTAGTGATCGCCTTGGAGGTTGGCATAGGCGCCAGGCTTAATCCCGAAGCGGAGTGACAAACGGTGGCTCAGCGGACACAGATCCTGTATGTAGACGACATTGACGGCAGCGAGGCCGAGGGCACCGTCAGGTTCGGACTCGACGGCGCGGACTATGAGATCGACCTGAACAAGAAGCACGCGGATCAGCTCGCCAAGGCCATTCGCCCTTACATTGATGCGGCCCGCAAGGTGTCATCATCTCGGCGGTCAGCACGAGGGTCGCGCCCGGCACGGCATAACCAGTCCGACGTCCGGGCGTGGGCTCGCGCTCAGGGCCTCAAGATCTCTGACCGGGGGCGCATCCCTGCGGATGTGCTTGCCAGGTACGAGTCTGCGCACTAGGCGCAGGCCGGCGGGCGACTGCTGCGCGCCCGGGATAGCACGGCTTGCTTTTCACTGCGGACGGTCATTCCTTTACCGTGCGCAGGTACTCATGGAGAAGCTGAATAGCGCGTCAGCCGGCGGTGGCGGCGTTGACCGCGGCCCAGAAGTCGCCGATGACCGGCGAAGGTGCTGGCGAGCTGGCCGCACGCTGGGTGAACAGGATCCCTGTCACGCCGCTGCTGGGGTTGGAGCGCCAGGTGGTGCCGGTGCCGCCGTCCCAGCCGAAGCCGCAGGGCAGTGGCGCGGTACTCCCCGTGGCCGGGGCCGCCATTCCCAGGCCCCAGCCGCAATGCTCGCCGAGGAAGAACCCCGACGCCGCACGCTGTGCCCTCGAGAGCCGGTCCGTAGTCATGAGGGCCACCGATTCCGGTGCGAGGATCCGCTGGCCCCGCAGGCTCCCGCCGGCCAGCAGCATGGACACGAACGACCAGTAGTCGTCCATGGTCGAGACCAGCCAGCCGCCGGCGTCGGGGAATGACGGCGGGGTGCTCCACCAGCTGTCGGCCGGGTCATCGAGCACGAGGATCTCGCCGGTGTCCGGATCTGAGGTGTAGGCGGTCGTCAGCCTGCTCAGTTGATCTGCCGGCACGGTGAAACCGGTGTCGGGCATGGCGAGCGGCTCGAAGATGCGTTCGCGCAGCACCGTCTCGAGGCCCTTGCCCGCCGCCCGCGCCAGTAGCACGCCAAGCACCTGGCCCGAGGTGTTGTAGAGCCACTGGTCGCCCGGTTGGTACATGAGCGGCAACGAGCCCAGGGCCGCTATCCACCCGTCGGCGTCGCAGGCTACGGGGGGCCACGGCGGACCCCCGATGCTCCGCAGGCCCAGCTCGGCCTCGGCTCGCTGGATGGGGTAGCTGCCGGGCGGCGCCATGACCGATCCGAACCCGAACCGGAAGCTGAGCAGATCCTCGAGGGTGATGGGCCGGTCGGCGGCCACCGTGTCGTCAAGCTCGCTGTCGATGGCGCGCAGGACCCGGCGATGAGCGAGTTCCGGCAGCAGGTCCTCAACGGGCTGGTCCAGGTGCAGCACCCCCTCTTCGACCAGTGACATCGTTGCCGCCGCCGTGATCGGCTTGCTGAGCGACGCGATGCGGAAGATGGCCGACCGGGCGAGGGCCGTGTGGTCGCCGAACGAGGGGGAGCCGATGGCGGCGACGTGGACGTCGTCGCCCCGGGCCGCCAGCGTAACGAGGCCCGGCAGCTCGCCGGCCTCGACGTGCCCGGTCAGGACGTCGTACAGGTGAGTCAGCCCCTGGGTGGACAGCGCAGCGGTGGTCATCGGCAGCTCCTGGTTATCGGCATATCATGCAGTATTTTCGGCAGGTGGCACGGACGTCGCAGCCGGGCCCGTCTTATCGCAGCCGGGCTGCTGTCCGGTCTAGCCCGGGACTGCTAGGTGACATGGCTTCCGATCAGTGCGCCGACGCCGAACGTGACGCTGACCGCGAGCCCGCCAAGGAGGAGCTGGCGCAGCCCCGAGCGCAGCGGCGGCCGGCCGGTAAGCCGTCCCACCGCCATCCCGCCAGCGGCGAGCGCCACCGCGGTAATGCCCAGGCTGGCGGCCAGCACTGGCAGGCCCGCCAGCCAGGGCAGCAGCGGTATCAGGGCGCCGAAGGAGAACGCGAGCAGTGACGCGCCGCCGGCCAGCACAGGGGACGGCAGGTCCTGCGGGTCAATGCCCAGCTCCTCGCGGGTATGTATGCGCAGCGCGATGTCCGGATCTCGGGACACCGCGGCGGCCATCCGGGCCGCGGTGTCCAGGTCGGCACCGTAACCGCGGAAATACTGGGCAAGCTCAGCCTGCTCGATCGCCGGGAACCGGGCGTGCATGCTGCGTTCGAGCGCGACCTCAGCGTGCACGAGCTCATTCTGGTTGGTCACCGACACATACTCCCCGGTGCCCATCGAGAAGGCGCCTGCTACCAGTGCGGCGAGGCCGGTCAGCACGACCGCGCTCGCGGACGCCCCGCCACCCCCGAGCCCGGCAATCAGCGAGGCATTCGTCACCAGGCCGTCCACCGCCCCGAATACCGTGGGCCGCAGCCATCCGCCCGACACGTCGCGATGCCGGTGCGACCACCGTGCCAGCGCTGCCGCGTCAGCTCCCGGCTGCGCAGACCCGGTCGTGTCGTCGCCTGTCACATGCCGGATTATCCTCTGCCGTGCAGCCCGGCCCGCACCGCCGGACGGTTAGTCCCCGTATGGATAGCGGTATCAGCGGAACGCCGACGATGACCGGCGCCTAACAACCCGGGACCCGGTCCATCCGCCGGGGCGTTCTTCTGGCGGGCCTCATTTCCCGGGGATCGGTTACCCATGACATATGTCATGACGCTTCCCGGAGATAGCGCACTGCCGCCGGGCACCCGCCGGATGGAGCATGTGAATACCAGGATCGGCACGGACGTGATCGGAGCTGGGCGCCGTGGCAGCATGGAAACGAGGCAAGACGGCGAGGTGAGGACCTGATGGCGGGCTCTGGCGACTGCGCATCGGGCGCGGGGATGTCCGGCAGCGACCGGACATCCGCGCGCGACCGGGGATCCGGCAGGGGCGATACCCGGCGGCCGAGCATTACCTACAGCGGGATCCGGGGCCAGCTGGCGCCAGGCCCGGGCGGCCCGATGCGGTGGTTCTTCTCCGCGATCTGGCTCGTCTACCTCATCCAGCCGGTCTCCGGCCTGTTCGGCCAGCACCATTCGGCGGCCTGGATCGCCGGCGGGCTGGCGATCACGGTGGCGTTCTGCATCACCTACGTCGCCGTGGTCGGCACCTGGGACCGCGCTCCCCGGCGGGCGATATGGGGGCTCGGCGTCATCTTCGCGCTGGCCGTGCTGGCCTGCGTGGTGTACGGCTCGGACTGGCTCGCGCTCTGGATCTACGTGAGCGCGGCCACGGGCTGCGCCTTTCCGGGCCGGCGTCCCGCGATACGGGCCATCCTCGTCGTCAGCGCCTGCTACGCAGCGCTGGGGTGGCTGACCCATGCCAACGCGGGCGATTTCCTGATCACTTTGCTGCCAGTCGTGCTGATCGGCTTGGCCATGATCGGCTTTCGGATGCAGATCATGCTGACGCGGGAGCTCAGCCAGGCGCGCGAGACGGTCGCGAAGCTGGCCGCCAACGAGGAACGGCTGCGGCTGGCCCGTGACATGCACGACCTGACGGGCCAGTCGCTCTCCCTGGTGACGCTCAAATCTGACCTGGCGCGGAAGATGCTATCCAGGCTGCCGCAAACCAGCGAACGCGACGCGGCATTGCGGGAGGTCGACGACATCGGCCAGGTCAGCCGGCAAACGCTGCGTGACATCAGGGAAGCCGTCAGCGGATACCGGCGCCCGACGCTCGCCATCGAGATCATCACGGCCCGGACCGCACTGGAATCAGCAGGCATCCACCTGGACGACAATCCGGGCCTGACGCTGCGGTCCGGCTCGTTCGACGCCGACGCGGAAGCGGCGCTCGCGTGGTGCCTGCGTGAGGCCGTCACCAACGTGATCCGCCATTCCGGCGCGAAGAACTGCCGGGTAAAGCTGACGCTACGGGACGGCGAGGCGTCCCTTGACGTCAGCGACGATGGCCGCGGGCTCAGCGGCCGGGCAGACCGGGCGGATGCCGATGGCCCGGAGCCCGCGGGGATGGATGCGGCCGGCAGCGGGCTGCGCGGAATGTCCGAGCGGCTGGCCGCGATAGGCGGCAGGCTGTCGCTCGGGACCAGTGCGGCCGGCGGCCGCGGCTTCCGGCTCATCGCGACCGTGCCGGATCACTCGGCGCTGCCTCCCGGCGACGACCATGACGGCGCGGCCACGCCCGTCGCAAAGGCGGCAGTCGCCGACGCCAGTGATCCGCCGCCTGCGAACATCTGGGTGCGGACGGCATGACGCGATCCCGCGCTCCCGGTGTGCCGACGTGACCGGTCGGGCCGAGCCCGGCGCGTCGTGCGTGCCTGCCGAGCCCGGTCAGCTCATCCGCGTGCTGCTGGCCGAAGACCAGGCCATGATCCGGCAGGCGCTGGCCGCGCTGCTGTCCTTCGAGGACGACATCGAGGTTGTCGCACAGGTCGGCCGGGGCGACCAGGTCGTGGCCGCGGCAGCCGAGCACGACCCTGATGTCGCGCTGCTCGACATCGAGATGCCCGGCATGGATGGGCTGACGGCCGCCGCCGAGCTCCGCCGCGCAAAACCAGCCGTGAAGATCGTGATCCTGACGACTTTCGGGCGGCCCGGCTTCCTGCGCCGCGCGATGGAATCGGGCGTGTCAGCGTTCGTGGTCAAGGACTCCCCGGCGGACAAGCTGGCCGCTACGGTGCGCCGGGTGCTCGCCGGCGGGCGGGTCATCGACCCGGACCTAGCCGCAGCGGCGCTGGCCGAGGGGATCAATCCGCTGACGCAGCGGGAGCGTGATGTGCTCATGGCCTCGGCCGACGGCTCGCTCATCTCGGAGATCGCGGCCAGCCTGTATCTGTCTGAGGGCACGGTCCGGAACTACCTGTCGGCCTGCATCCAGAAGACCGGTGCGCGTAACCGCGTTGAAGCCTGGCGAATCGCCGACGAACGCGGCTGGCTCAGCTGGTCGTAACCTGGCTGGCCGTAACCCGCTTGGCCGTAACCCGCCCCGGTGGCCTACCTGGCGGGAGGTCGCTGACCTCGCCCTCCGCGACGACGTATCCTCGGCGCGAAACAGCTACCGCTGCCCGGCCAGCCGCACGTTGTAGACGCTTGCCTCGAAGGTGCCTGACGCGTTATGCGGCAGCCTGGTGAACCAGATCAGCACGTAACGGCCGTGAGCTGGCTTAGCGAGCCGCAGGCGCACCTTGCCGCTAGCGTCGGTCACCCGCGCCACCCGATGCAGGCTGGCCAGGGAGGCCCGGGACGCGCCGACGCGCAGCTGGAAGTCGGCTCCGGCAGCCCCGCCGAGACTGATCCTGGCGCTCGTGATGGTCACCGCGCGGCCCATGTCGATGAGCAGGCCGGTGCCGGGTTTCAGGTTCCCGAATTTTGCGGTGGTGTACCAGTCGGTATGCCAGGCCGTGGCCGGGCTGGCATCGATGGCCAGCCGGGCAAGCTGAGAATCTTGACCGCTGCCGTAGGGGTCGAAAGTCGCGGCGCTGACCGGCGTGAGCGTCTGGACGTGAGTGGTGGGGCCTGCGGAGACGCTTGCCGGGGCGGAGCGGGCGTGGCGAGCGGGATGGTGCCGCGCTGCGCTTCCTGGCTGGCCGATGAGCCAGCCTGACAGCGCGCAGACGGCGAGTACCAGGATGACGATAACTACGCGGAGCGGCTTGGCCGTCGTGGCAGGCGCGGCTGGTAGCCGGGGCGAGCTGCCCGGCCGCGGTAGCCGGCTGCTGATCTTCGCGCGGCTCAGTGCCGCGGCCCCGGCCAGTTTCGTGGCAAGGACGTGCCGCTGCGGCGCCGAGACCGGCGCAGGTGGCGCGGTGGCCGGCGCTAGCCCGGGGACCGGCTCGGACGTCGGCGGCTCAGAAGGAAGCGTCTCGGACGGCAGCGGCTCGGACGGCAGCGGCTCAGACGGTAGTGAGGCGAGCGGCGGGATAGGCACCGGTGCGGGAGCGGCCGGCCAGGCGTCGGTGTCTGGTGGCGGGGGAGCCGTTGGCCAGGCTTCGGTGTCTGATAGCGCGGGGTCAGCTGGCCAGGCGTCGGTGTCTGGTGGCGGGGGAGCCGTTGGCCAGGCTTCGGTGTCTGATAGCGCGGGGTCAGCTGGCCAGGCGTCGGTGTCTGGTGGCGGGGGAGCCGTTGGCCAGGCTTCGGTGTCTGATAGCGCGGGGTCAGCTGGCCAGGCGTCGGTGTCTGGTGGCGGGGGAGCCGTTGGCCAGGCTTCGGTGTCTGATAGCGCGGGGTCAGCTGGCCAGGCGTCGGTGTCTGGTGGCGGGGGAGCCGTTGGCCAGGCCTCGGTGTCTGATAGCGCGGGGTCAGCTGGCCAGGCCTCGGCGCCTAGCAGCGCGGCAGAAGCTGGCCAGACCTCAGAGGCGGCCGGCTGCGCGGCACTGGCTGGCCAGACGTCGTCTGGTTGCGCAGGGGTGGCTGGCCAGGCGTCGGCCGTGTCCGGTGGTGCGGGAGTGGCTGGCCAGGCCTCGGTCGCGTCCGGTGGCGCGGGAGTGGCTGGCCAGGCGTCGGTGGTGTCCGCTTGCGCGGGAGTGGCTGGCCAGGCGTCGGTGGTGTCCGGTGGTGCGGGAGTCGTTGGCCAGGCGTCGGCCGTGTCCGGTGGTGCGGGAGTGGTTGGCCAGGCGTCGGTGGTGTCCGGTTGCACCGGAGCAGCTGGCCAGGCGTTCGGCTGTACAGGAGTTGCCGGGGCGTCCGCCGATGGGGGCGGCGGCAGTGCCCATGGCCACACCAGGGTCGGCGGTGAGGTGTCGGCCTGCGGAGACTCGGCGGGCACCGGAGCGACCGGCTGGGTGTAGGAGGACGGCTGCGTATAGGAGGGTGGCGTATATGACGGCTGCCTACTCGGCGGCTGCGCACTGGGCGGCTGCGTGTTAGACGGCAGCGAGCCGATCGGCTGGGTGTCGTCGCTCGGATGCACGATCGCGCCGAGCGCGACGGTCAGCCCGGCCGGGCTCAGAATCGCCGGGCCGTAGCCGTTGGCCTCACCGAAGAGCGCCCGGCAGGTAACCGCGTCGATGTCGCCGGAAAGCCCGGTCCTGACCTGGCTGGGGCTGGCCGGCCGGCCGCCCGATTGCGGCGCCGCGGGCAGCCTGGTCGGCTGTTCGCCCGGCCAGTATCCAGTAAGTGCCGCGTACAGCAGGCTGGCCAGGCCACGAGTGTCGGCTGCCGCGAGGCTGTCGCTCTCCGCGAGCTTCTCGGCCGCCCCCGTGAGCGCCGCCTCGGTTCCCAGCCCGCTGATCTTCACCTCGCCCCACCGGTTCCACCACAGCGAGTCCGGGGTCAGGCACAGGTGCGCCAGCCCGGCCGCGTGCGCAACCGTCAGGGCGCCGGCCGCCCCCGCGATGATTTCGGCAGCGCGCACCGGATCGAGGGGGCCGGCCGCGATGACGTCGCCGAGCCGCGCACCGGACGGCCACTCGGTGACGACATAGGGCTGCTCGGCGCGATCGTCGGCGTCGAAGACCTGGACCAGCCGCGGATCGGTTAGCTGGGCTGCTGACCGGGCGGCTTCGACGGCCGCGGCGCTACGGCGGGATCCGGGGGCGAAGGTGCAGACAGTGACGGTGCGGACGAGGGATTCATCGGTCGCTCTCCAGACCGACGATCCATCGTGGTCGCTGAGCCGCTCCTCCAGCCGGTACCGCCCGTCCAGCGGCCCATCGCCACCGGTGAGCAGCGCGTCTAGGGTAGTGAGGCCGGACAGGTCCAGGTCGTCAGCCTCGCGCCCGGACCTCGTTTCATGTCCTGTCCTGCCACTGTGCCGACGGCCCGCGTTACGGCGCGGCCGACGCCCGCCAGCCACGCCAGACGCTCCGGATGAGCCTGCGTCACCGCCCGCCGGTCCTCGTGCCATGACGCTCATCTCCCCCTGCCGGCTTAGCGCAAAACCGCCGACGCTGGCCGCTGGTAGAGCCATAGGCCCCCGCGCCCGGCTTGCTCGCAGCCGACCGCCAGCGGGCTTGCCGTGCCGCCGTATTGATTGGCCGCCTGGCGTTCTAGGGTTACATGGAGGCGCAGCGCCCTGGCCATCCATGCAGTGTCGCTCGGTCCGTCCGCTTGGTCGTCTACCGACTTTAACCTGGCAGGAGGAGTAGCCCGTGCAGGTAAATGATCGGGCCGGACAGCCGGCGGCCCAGTCCGACCTCGTCGACGTCGCTGCGCTGGTGACCGCCTACTACGCGCAGCACCCGGATCCGGCCGAGCCGGGGCAGCAGGTTTCCTTCGGTACGTCTGGCCATCGCGGCTCGGCGCTGCGGGTCTCGTTCAACGATGACCACATCGCCGCGACGACGCAGGCGATCTGCGAATACCGCGCCCGCAGCGGCATCACCGGCCCCCTCTATATCGGCCGTGACACGCATGCGCTGTCCGAGCCGGCCTTCGTCACCGCGGTTGAGGTGCTCGCCGCCAATGACGTGCGGGTGCTGATCGACAGCAGGGACGGTTACACGCCGACGCCGGCGCTCTCCCGCGCGATTTTGCTTTATAACGAAGACCGCGCGGATGGCCTCGCCGACGGGATCGTGGTCACTCCGTCGCATAACCCGCCGGAAGATGGCGGCTTCAAGTACAACCCGCCCGATGGCGGCCCCGCTGGAACCCAGATCACCTCGGTGATCCAGGACCGGGCCAATGAACTGCTGCGCGGCGGGCTGACAGCCGTCCGCAGGATGCATTACGCGCCGGCGAGGGCAGCCGCCGGACGGCACGACTTCCTCGATGAGTACGTATCCGGGCTGCCTGCCGTGGTGGCCCTCGACGCGGTGCGCGCCGCCGGGGTGCGGATCGGCGCTGATCCGCTGGGCGGGGCGAGCGTCGGCTACTGGGGCGAGATCGCTGACCGGTTCGGGCTTGACCTGACGGTGGTGAACCCGGCGGTGGATCCCACCTTCGGGTTCATGACCCTGGACTGGGACGGCCGGATCCGGATGGACTGCTCGTCGCCCTACGCGATGGCCTCGCTGATCAGGCGCCGGGCCGAATTCGCCATCGCGACGGGTAACGACACCGACGCCGACAGGCACGGCATCGTGACCCCGGACGCGGGCCTGCTCAACCCCAACCACTACCTGGCCGCGGCCATCGACTACCTCTACCGGCACCGGGCGGACTGGCCCGGCGGCGCCGCCGTCGGCAAGACCATGGTCAGCTCGTCGATCATCGACAGGGTCACCGAGGCCGCCGGGCGGCGCCTGCTTGAGGTGCCGGTCGGGTTCAAGTGGTTCGTGCCTGGCCTGCTGGACGGGACCGTCGCCTTCGGCGGCGAGGAGAGCGCCGGGGCCTCGTTCCTGCGCAGCGACGGGCGGGTCTGGACGACCGACAAGGACGGCATCATCCTGGCGCTGCTCGCCTCCGAGATCACCGCCGTCACCGGCAGCACGCCCGCCGAGCGCTACCGGGAACTGACCGTCACGCTCGGCGACCCCGCCTACGCCCGGATCGACGCCCCGGCCACCCGCGAGCAGAAGGCAGCCCTGGCCAGGCTCGCCCCCGAGCAGTTCAGCGCCGATCAGCTCGGCGGCGAGCCGGTGCTCGACCGGCTCACCGCCGCGCCGGGCAACGGGGAGCCGCTCGGCGGCCTGAAGGTGATCACTGCCTCGGGCTGGTTCGCCGCCCGGCCGTCCGGGACCGAGGACGTCTACAAGCTCTACGCCGAGTCGTTCGCCGGACCCGACCACCTCGCCCGGATCCAGGATGAGGCCAGGCAGATCCTCGAGACCGTGCTCTGAGCCCGCGCGGCGCTCGGTCGCGCCCGCGCCGCGTTGGCTGCCTGGTAGCCGCCTTACCTGCATCGGAGATCTCCGGAATGTCCGCGATCCCCGCAATGGCCCTTACCCTGGGAAGGCGCTAGTACATGACGTGGCCGCGGGGCCGCGCGGCATTTCCGTGGCTGACCGGCGCCGTGGCTGACCGGCGCCTGGACTGACGCTGAGGAGGACTGACGCTGAGGAGGACATGGGCATGATGCTGGCGGCGGTGACTACGCTGCATCAAAGCGTCAGCCAGTATGCGCGCAGCAGATTGCTCGTGGCCGTGCTGCTGGTTACCGGGACAATCCTGCTGACCCGCTTCGCGAACTGGGTGAGCGGCCGGATCACCTCGAGCATCGACGCCAAGGCTGACCAGAGCGATGCTCTGGTCAGCTCTGAGGCGCTGAAGTACCGGCACTCGGTTACGCAGGTGATCACTTGGACCTTGCTCGTGGTGGTCTACTGCGTGGTGGGCGTGCTGGTGCTGCAGACGCTGGGATTCCCGCTATCGGGCTTCGTCGCGCCGGGTGCGGTGGCCGCGGTGGCCCTCGGTTTCGGCGCCCAGCGGGTCGTGCAGGACATCCTGTCGGGCTTCCTGATCGTGACCGAGCGGCAGTACGGATTCGGCGACATCGTCCGGCTGACCGCATCAGGAGTTACGGCGACCGCGACCGGCACGGTCGAGGAGGTGACGCTGCGCACCACCCGGATCCGCTCGCTGAACGGCGAGGTGATCATCACGCCGAACGGGCAGATCGTACAGGTGACGAATCTGTCCAGGGACTGGGCCCGGGTGGTCGTCGACGTTCCGGTGCCGGTCAGCGCCGATCTCAGCCATGTCACTGAGATCCTGCGCCAGGTCTGCGACGAGATCTTCAGCGACGAGGAGATGAAGCCGCTGCTGCTCGACCCGCCGAATGTCATGGGCGTGGAGAGCCTGGAAGTGGATCACTTCAATCTGCGGGTGGTCGCGCGGACCCTGCCGGGCAAGCAATTCGACGTGGGGCGCGACCTCCGCGCCCGGATCACGCTGGTGTTCCTGCGCGAAGGGATCACCTTGCACGCCAGCCTCGACCTCGCCGACTCGACCAGCAAGAGCTGACCCTGATGCGCACCTGGCTACGCGAGCACCTGCCCGTCCGGATATCGACGGCGGTGATCACCCTCTTCTTCGTCGGGGTTCTCGAGCTGTACTACCTCTACGGCGTCCCATACCCGTCCCAGGGCGGAACGCAAGTGTCACCCACGACAACTGAGTCGTCGCACCCGTCGCGGTCCACGTCCCCGACACCGACCGTTACGCCGAGGGCCAGCCGGTCACCCACCGCCAGCCCGACGCCTTCGACAGCCGCATCGCCGCGGAGCGCGACCTCTTCCCCATCCCCGTCGGTTGGCGCGACGCCGTCGTCGCAGGGTAGCGCGACCCCGACACCGACAGCCACCCCGAGCACGCCAGCCACCGGGACCGGCGGCTTACCCAGCGGCTGACCCTGGCTGTCAACGATCATCCTTACTGCAGGACTGCGTGCGGTGTCTTATTGTTTCCGATGTGGTCCCTGATGATTTCAGCATCCCCATGCCAGCTCAGTCCGTCGTCGCCGTGCCGCCGCCAGGGCCTGGCCCTGGGATGTGGGCAGGTGCGCCGAGCGCGGTCTGCAGTGGCGGCGAGATCTATCTCGCCTACCGGCTGCGGCGGCCGATCGGCCAGGGGCGCGGTTATGCGGTTGTCGTGGCGCGCTCGGCGGACGGGGAGTGCTTCGAGACCATCTCGACTATCACCAAGGAACAATTCAGCGCCGAATCGCTTGAACGGCCGGCTCTGGTCGTCACGCCCGACGGGACCTGGCGCCTGTATGTGAGCTGCGCTACGCCGGGCACCAAGCACTGGCGGGTCGAGGTGATGGAGGCGGCCGATCCTGCCAGGTTCGACTCCGCGCAGAGCAAGGTCGTGCTGCCTGGCGACACCAAGACCGCCGTCAAAGACACGGTGATCGTGCACAACGGTGGCCTGTGGCATCTGTGGGCCTCCATGCACCCGCTTGCCGACCCGCTTGAGGCTGACCAGATGGTGACCGAGTATGCCTCCAGCACCGACGGGCTGGAGTGGACCTGGCTAGGGACGGCGCTGAGCCCGCGGCCCGGCGAGTGGGACTCGCGCGGCGTCCGGGTGACCGCGGTCAGGTTCACGGCGGACGGCGTTGTCGCCCACTACGACGGACGCGCCAGCGCGGCGGAGAACTATGAGGAGCGTACCGGCATTGCGACCGGCCCCGACCCGGCGACGCTGACCGCGGTCGGCCCGGCCTACGGGTCACCAGACGGTCGCGGGCTCAGGTACTTGAACATTGTCGACCTGGGCGACGGGAAAGAGCGCCTGTACTACGAGATGACGCGCGCGGACGGGGCCCACGACCTGCGGACCGAACAGCGCCCTCAGCCGCGCGCCGGGTGACCCGCCGGCCGCGCGCCAAGAGGCCGCCGGGCCGCGCTGGGTGGCCCTCCGGCCGCGCGCCGGGCCGCGCTGGGTGGGCCCGCCTGGCCGCGCCGGGTGGTGCGCCGGATGACCTGCCCGGCCGCCTAGAACTCTCGCGGCCGCCCGTTCCTTGCCTGGATCTGGCCGGCCTGGCGCCGACCAGGCCGCCCGAATCGCCGCGGGGCTGCAGCCAGTCGCTGAATTCTTCGCCGGTCACGCGCTCGAGCAGGCGGATGTCGGCCTCGAAACGCGGGATCAGTGCCCGCCGCTCCTCCCAGGTCAGCGGCCGCCGCGGCGGGCTGTCCCGTTGCAGCATCCGCTCCAGTGCCTCGGTCGGCACACCGGGGACCGCGTGGCCGATCCGGAGAGCCGCGGACAGGGCACGATGCCGGATCGTCAGGTCCGGATGGGCAGTAACGTTTTCCCTCGGCACCTCGGTGACGACCCCCCGGGGCACCCGGAGAAACGCGCAGATCCGGTCGAGGACCATCGCGGGCTGCTCGATCAGGGTCCGGTAACGGAAGGCCAGGACCTGGTCCTGCGGAAACACCGTGTGCAGGTGCTCTAGTTGCTCCCCGTACCGCCCGAGCGCCTGGTAGTGCCAGAAATCCGCCCACCCGGCCGCGATCCGGCGTTCTTCCGCGGCGCAGGCCTGCACGAAGTCGCCAACCGGGTCGAGGCCGGCCGACCACAGGTGGGTCCAATTGGAGTGCGCGCGCTCAACCGGATCGCGCAGGATGACGATGAACCTGGCATCGGGGATCAGGTCCCGGATGCGGATCTGCGCGTCAGGCCGGTACAGGTAGAACGGTGTCGACTCGCCGCGCAGCTGACCAGCTGGCGCAGCGTCGAACAGTGCCTCGTATTCATCCCGCCGCCATACGTGCTCGCGGTAGGTGCGGATGTCGCCAGGGCCGCCGCTGGTCGGCGGCGGGCCATCGGTGAGAAAGAACTTGGGTTCCTTCACAGGCGACAGGTAGAGGGACGGGTGCCGGGCAAGCGCCGCGTGCAAGGCTGTGGTGCCCGCCTTCGGCGCTCCTGCCACGAAAAAGTCCGGCAGGGCCATCTCAGAATCTCCTCATTCGGGGCTAGCCTGCTATACCTATTATTAAACTAGGATGTTATTTGTACCCCGGATCCGGCAGATCTCACATCAGACCCGTCGTCATTGGCCCTAAACGCCATTCCCCTGAACGGATCCCTGCACGGTCACCCCGCACGGCTCTTCTCCCGGCAGGCCAGGCCTAGTGCCAACGTAGCGCACTTCCGAAAGACCGGCCGCGGCCGCCCGTTCAACCAGATTGCCGCTGCAGCCGGGCAAGCGGCGGCGCCGGCATCGGCTCTCCGTCGTAGTCGGCGACTGTGCCGAACCTTCCCTCCCGCCAGGCAGCCGCTGCCGCCGCGATCTCCTCGGGTGTCCGCGCGACGAAGTTCCACCACATCAGCAGTTGCTCGCCAAGCGGCACGCCGCCCAGCAGGATGAGCCTGCTGCCCTCCGGCGCCGCGATCTCCGCCTGCTCCCGCCCAGCGCCCAGGTAGAGGAGGCAGCCTGGCCGCAACGCGTTGCCCGCCACCTCGGCCGACCCGAGTACGACGAAAAGCACATGCTCGTGCGCGGGTTGGAGCGGGAGCATGCCGCGAGCGTGCCGCCCCGCGATCAGCTCGGCTCCGACGATCTCCGAGTACACCCGGGCCGGCGACTGCGCGCTGGCCAGCGAGCCGATGAATACCGTGACCGCGAACCCGGCGATGTCAACCGCTGGCAGCTCTGGGTGGTGCGCGAAGCTCGGTTCCACCTGGCGCGCCGCCTCCGGCAGCGCCACCCAGAGCTGGACCCCGTGCAGCGCCGGGTCATGCTCGGCAGGCGAGACCTCGGCGTGCGCGATTCCGCGCCCGGCGGTCATCAGGTTCAGCTGGCCGGGCCGGATCAGCTGCTCGCTGCCGAGGCTGTCGGTATGCAGGACATCACCGGAGATGAGCCAGGTAACCGTCTGCAGGCCGATGTGCGGATGCGGCGGCACCAGCATTCCGGCCACGCCGTCCACGGACAAGGGACCGTAGTGATCGACGAAGCACCACGCCCCGACGCTCCGCCGCAGCCGGAGCGGCAAGAGCCTCCGTACGGTCATGTCGCCGACCTGCGCCTCCCGTGCGCCGGTAAGTTCAAGCCCAAGGGAATTAACGGGCGTCTCAGCTATCTCGAGATCCGCATCGACTGTGCTCATCAGGCATTCCCTCCGGGCCTCGCCGTGCTGCAGCGTGCTGGGCGGACAAGTCTCGACGATAGAGGAGGCGCCAGGCAGTGGCCAACTACCACGAACTGCTGCATGAGCTTGCCCAGGACGGTCGCACGCTCCGCGACGCGATTCCTGATGTTTATGCCGGTTACGTCCGGATGGCGGCCGCCGCACTGGGGGATGGCGGTGCTCTGCCCGCCAAGATGCGCGAGCTGATCGCCCTGGCTCTCGCCGTGACCAGGGAATGTGATGGTTGTATCGCGGCGCACGCCCGGGGCGCCGTGAGCCAGGGCGCGACCGCCCAGGAAGTCGCCGAAGCGCTGGGCGTCGCGATATTCATGAACGGCGGCCCAGGCACGGTGTGGGCCCCCCGCGCCTATGCCGCGTTCCGGGAATTCGCTGCTGAGTAGGCCACAGTCGAAGCGCCCGCTCATCGCTGCGGGAACAGCGGCTGGTCCATGTGTGTCATCGGCGCACCCGGCTGGCGGCAACGGATATGGCAGTGGCAGCGACGACCGATGTGCCCCGCCGCCTCACCGAAGCAACGCCGAACCCACGATCATCACGCTGGCCTGAGCTAGCGCTACCACTTCCGCTTGACTCCATCCTTGTAAAGGCGCCCGCCTCGGAAGGTCCGTCAGCCCTCACGCTGGTCCTCGGCGCTGAGCGATTCAGCCATAGCTCGAGCCAGTGCGTCGTACTGCGTCGCCAGATAGATCACCTCGCTCGTAGCGCATCGAGACGTCGTCGAACGAACCGGGCATGTAGGGCTCCGGGTCTTCCTGGGCGGCAGCTGCCATTTCCAGATAGGTCGCGGGGGCAGCGCTTCCGCCGACGTGGCCAAGAGCGCTCACGGAACCGCTGCGCGACCTCGTCAAGGCTCATCGAGCCGTTTCGTCAGGGCGGTGATCAGGTCGGTGACCTCGCTCGTCATCAGGGCTCCTCTGTCGTACTGCTCGCCTCGGCGAGCATCGGGGCGGCGCCGGAATTCTCGTAGCGCGCCCACGTGTCGAATCGGTGCTTGACAGCCTCGAAGTTCTTCCTGTTCAGGCTGCCCCAACCTCGGGTCTGCCTGCCGTTCGAGTACCTCCGCCGGGACGAACCTGCCGCCGAACCCCTTGCCTGCGCGGTGATCGTCCTGGCCATCCCGGTGCCGGGCGTCTGACCCGGGCCACCGCGGTCTCCACCGGAATGTCGACGAAGATGCCTTGGATGCTGCGTGTACCGGCCGAACGCAGGTGGTCGATCCGCCGTCCGTCGTGGCCTGCGAGGACATGGTGATGTCCCAGATGATGTTCTTTCCCGTCTGCCTGTGCCCGGCAAGCGAGCCGTTTGGCGATGTAGGAAGATTCCTCATGCACCAGATCGGATGCCTCCATCGGCGACAGGCCCTCGACCTGCGGGATTAGGCCACGGCTGGCCATTTCTTCCTTGATGTCGTCAGGATTAATAGTTAGGTACTGCGACCGGTCGATGCCCGCGTACCGCTCCAGGACAGTCGACTTGCCGGCGCCGCCAAGGCCCCCCGCCATGATCGCGCGACGCTCACCGGCACGTGGGCACTTCGGGCATAGATGGCTGTCGTATAATCGCACGATGGAGTGTCAGCGTCGCTTCCCGGGACCAGGTCTGCCTGTCTGGGTCGATGGTGTGCTGCTGGTCCGTTGAGAGGCCGTGGGCGCGGGCTTTGTCGAGGCGGTCGCGGACGTCTTTGACGTGCTCGGCGTGCTCGGCGTCGGTGGCGGGCTCGGGGAGCGCGATGTCACGGAGGCGTGGCGGTGGCGGCTTGCGGCGGCCGTCGGCCTCGACCGGGGACGAGGGATGGCCGGGGGATAGCCGGTCGATGCGCTGCCGGAAGTCTTCTGGCGTGCCGGGCTTCGGATTATCTAAGTCGGCTTTGGCGCCAGGTGTCTCCGGCCGGTCGGTACGCACCGCTTGCTCCCTTGATCGCAGCCGTCCGCGCAAGGGTAGAAGGCCCGAAGGCGGACCCGCAAGTCCCAGGATCCCGGTCTGTGATAGGGCAAAGCCGGGCCTGCTCAGCCGGGCCTGCTCAGCCGGGCCTGCTCAGCCGGGCCTGCTCAGCCGGGCCTGCTCAGCCCGGCCGAGCAGCCGGCCAGTTTGCGCGCCGGCCTTAGCCGACTAGGGTCTTGACGGCGCCGGTCAGGCCCGCCAGGGCCGCCTTGGCGTCGCCGAAGTACATGCTGGTCTTCGGGTCGACGTAGAGCTCGTTGTCGATGCCCGCGTAGCCGTGGCCCATCGAGCGCTTGATCACGATGATGCTCTTGGACTGGTCCACATCCAGAATCGGCATGCCAGAGATCGCTGAACCCGCGCGGCGCGCCGCCGGGTTGGTGACGTCGTTGGCGCCGATCACCAGCGCCACGTCGGTCCGGGCGAACTCGGGGTTGATATCGTCCATCTCTTTGAGCTGCGGGTAGGGCACGTTGGCCTCGGCCAGCAACACGTTCATGTGCCCAGGCATCCGGCCAGCGACCGGGTGGATCGCATAGCTGACGTCGATGCCTCGTGATTCAAGCAGGTCGGCAAGCTCCGCCACCTCGTGCTGTGCTTGTGCGGCGGCCAGGCCGTAGCCGGGCACGATGATCACTTTAGACGCATAGGCAAGCTGGATCGCCGCGTCGTCGGCGGCAATCGACCGCACCCCTGCGCCCGCGCCGGGCAGCGCGGCGGCCGCGGCGTCGCCAGTGCCGAACCCGCCCACGATGATGTTGCCGATGGACCGGTTCATCGCGTCGGCCATCAGCTTGGTCAGGATCCCGCCGGAGGCTCCGACCAGCGCGCCAGCGATGATCAGCGCCCAGTTGCCGATCACGAAGCCCGCCATTGCCACAGCGGTGCCAGTGAAGGCGTTCAGCAGCGAGATCACCACCGGCATGTCGGCGCCGCCGATGGGCATCACCATGGACACGCCGAATACGAGCGCGGCGATGATCACGAAGACCAGGCCGAGCACGCTCGGGGTAGCGATCAGATAACCGCCCACGCCCAGCGCGATTGCAGCCAGTACCAGGTTGACGATGCGCTGGCCGCGGAACGTGACCGGCGCCGAATTGATCAGCCCTTGCAGCTTGCCCGCGGCGATGATCGACCCGGAGAAGGTGACCGCTCCGATGATGACGTCGAGCAGGGTCGTGATGGTCGTGGATTCAGGCACACCGACGGCCGCGTTCGCAAGCCGCATATAGTCATGGATCCCGACCAGGGCGGCTGCGCCGCCGCCGACCGCGTTGAAGATGCTCACCAGCTGCGGCATCGCGGTCATCTGCACGGTCCTGGCGAGATACAGGCCGGCACTGCCGCCGATAAGCGCACCGGTGGCCATCACGATCCAGCCGGTCGCGCTGATGCCACCCGTGTGGATGATCAGCGCCAAGGTCGCGGCCACCGCCGCCACCATGCCCGCCGTCGACCACTGGTTGCCGCGGCGCGCGGTGGCGGGGCTGTTCATCAGGTGCAGTCCGAACACGAAGCAGGACGCGGCAGCAACGTATATCAGCTGGATGATCGTGTTGAAGGTGCTCATGACGCCTGACCGTCCTGGCTCGCTGTGACTGCCGGCGGGACAGGTGCAGTCGGCCTGCGATGGAACATTTTCAGCATCCGTCCGGTGACCACGTACCCGCCGACCACGTTCATGGCCGCGAATGCCGCGGCGACGAAGGCGATCACGTAGCCGATGGCGTTATTAGCGGTGACCGCGATCAGCATGGCGCCGACCAGCACGATCCCGTGGATCGAGTTGGCTGCTGACATCAGGGGCGTGTGCAGGGTGGCTGGGACCTTGCTGATCACCTCGAAACCCACCCAGAGGCTGAGGACAAAGATGACCAGGTCAGTGAGAAGCGCCGTCGACATCGGCGTTACCTCCAGCAGGCTCGACAAGCGCGGGATGAACGATATGGCCCTCATGGGTGATAACGACGCCTGCGATGAGGTCGTCGGACAGGTCGACCGCAACACTGCCGTCCTTGACCATGTAGAGCAGCAGCGCGGTCACATTGCGGGCGTAGGCGGCCGATGCCGCGGGGGCCATCGTGGACGGCAGCGTGCTCGCGCCGATCACTGTTACGCCGTTCTCCGTAACGATGGTCTCGCCCGGAGCCGAGCCGGCGACATTGCCGCCCAGCTCGCTGGCGCCCATGTCGACGACAACCGATCCTGCCGACATGGACTTGAGCGCGTCGCCCGTGACCAGCAGCGGTGGCCGCCTTCCGGGGACCTGCGCAGTAGTGACTATCACGTCCTGGCGCGCGATATGACCGGCCAGCTCGTCCTGCTGCGCTTGGCGTTCTTGCTCGGTCAGAGCGCGGGCATATCCGCCCTCGCCGCTGGCCGCCCCCACCGATTTCAGCTCAATGAATGTTGCGCCGAGCGAGGCCACCTCGGCCTTGGTCTCGGGCCGCACGTCGTAGGCGGAGACTACGGCGCCGAGCCTTCGTGCCGTGCCGATCGCCTGCAGGCCGGCCACCCCGGTGCCGAGGATCAGCACCTTGGCCGGCCTCGCGGTACCCGCAGCGGTGATGAGCAGCGGGAAGAACCGGCCATAGGAACTCGCGGCCAGCAACACGGCCTTGTAGCCCGCGATGTTGGCCTGGGAGGTCAGCGCGTCCATCGATTGTGCTCGCGGCAGAGTCCGCGGAATCATGTCCATGCTGGCCGCGGTGACACCCGCGCGGGCGAGTTGCGCTGCCAATGCTGGATCAGTCAGGGGCGCCAGCAGCCCGAACAGCACCTGGCCGGCCCGCAGACGGGCGATGGCCTCGGCGTTCGGCTTGCCCACCATCAATACGGCGTCTGCGGCCCAGGCCTCTTCACGGGAAACGATGGCCGCGCCGGCCTCCGCATAGCTGCCGTCCGCCAGCCATGCTCCGTCCCCTGCACCTGATTCCACCAGGACATCCAGCCCGGCTGCGCGCACTTTGACCACGGCCTCGGGCACCAGCGCGACCCGGCGCTCACCGGGCGCGGTTTCCCTGACGACGGCAACTTTCATGGGCGCGACCTCACGAGTCAATCGGGGCAGTCTTTGAGTGCCCGCAGTCTGTTGCTGCCAACGCTTCCTGCTACAGGGCGAAGCAACTAGGGCATAACGTCCCGATCCCCAGGGCCCCTCGGCTGCTGGTCCTGCCGCAGGCGAGCCTGCCGTACAAGATTCGACTCTACTTGCTGAGCCGGGCCGAACGGCTGGCCGGACATCCCGAACGAGCAGATGGCCGGATCGCCGGCAACTCGACGACCTGCTGCTGCCGAGCTATCGAGCCATCGCACAGTGGCGATGCCGGACGCCGGCCGGGCTGCCGGTTGCGCCACGGCCGCGGGGGCGAGATACGTTGGGGCGGCGTATACGGCCCGGCCAGGGAGACAGCCGAATCGGCTGACTCCTGCTGCGCAGCATGCTTAACGATCGCTACCTTGAGGGCATCGTGATGATATCGCGAGAAATGGCGTCGGATAATCGACAAGACCGTAGATCTTGAGCGAGCGGGCATCGGTATAAGTGATCACAAATTGCGAGTTTGGCCAATCGGGCTCTGGCCCGGGCGGTACCGCACAGGGCAGAGGGCCCGGCAGCCTTGCCGAACGGCTGTCAGCGGCGCAACGGCTACTGGAATCCGCCGCAGTGGACAATCCCGTGCGGGAGCGGTTCCAGCGGCGGCTGACCGCGATCTGCGATGCGCTGAAGGCGCCCGGCGCTGATACCGCACGCTGCGCCCGCAGGCTTGACCAGTTCCTTGCCGACCTGGGCCGACAGGTCGGAGCCGCTGCGGAAGGTGAGCGCGAGCCTGGCCAGTGAGGAGGGTAGCGCGACCCGGGCCAGTGCGGGCAGCGGCGTGGGCCGGTGAGTGACCGGGGTCGATCATGAGGCACGGATCGGGAATTCCCGTTGCATTATGCGCGGTTCACATCTCGACACGCCGTGCTTTCGCGCGAAGGTGATTGTGCGCCAGCGCTGGATCGCCTAATTTCAAGCAGGTCAGAGGTCGCGAATAGCTAGTGCCCTGTCCGCGCGACCTCCCGTTGGGGGAACCGCAGGAGTGAGGAAATGAACAAGCGTGACCTGATCGATGCGATTTCAGGCCGGTTGGGGGACAAGAAGACCGCGACCGAAGCTGTAAACGCGGTACTCGACACCATCCAGGCAGCTGTCGCCAAGGGTGACAAGGTCTCTATCACCGGGTTCGGTGTATTCGAGAAGGCTGTCCGGCCGGCGCGTACCGCGCGGAACCCGGCCACCGGGGCGTCCATCAAGGTGCCCAAGTCCTCAGTGCCCAAATTCCGGGCCGGCTCGGACTTCAAGGCAGTCGTAAACGGCGAGAAGAAACTCGCCGCGATCAAGCGATAGCCCGGCTGGCGAGCGGCGCGGCACGCGCCGCTCGCCAGCCCGGGTCAGCGCAGGCCGGGGCGCTTCTTCAGAGCCGTGGTCAGCATCCGGTCGATGAGCTGCCCAATTGGCAGGCCACTCGCCGCCCACAGCTTCTGGAAATAGGACGCGGGCGACAGGCCAGGAATCGTATTGATCTCGTTCAGCAGGATCTGGCCGTCAGATGTGTAGAAGAAGTCCACCCGGGCAAAGCCCTCAGCGGATACCGCCAGGAACGCCTCGGCGGCAAGCCTGCGGATCTCCTGGCTCGGTGCCTGCGGGATAGGCGCGGGAATGGCCATTCCGCTCGCCGTGTCCAGGTACTTGGCCTCGAAATCCCAGAACTCCTCGCCGCCGGCTATGAGCAGCTGGCCGGGGGCACTGACGTCCGGCGGCCCGCCGTCGATCCCCTCCAGCACCGAGCATTCGATCTCCCGTCCCCCGATGGCGGCCTCGACGAGCACTTTGGGGTCGTACTGCCGGGCGTTATCGATGGCGCTGGCCAGCTGCTCGGCGTCAGTTGCCTTGGAGGTGCCGATGCTCGAGCCGCCGCGGGCTGGCTTGACGAACAGCGGCCAGCCAAGCTCGGCGATCGCGTCCTGCACCCGCTTGCCCTCCGGGTCGGCCGGTGGCCAGTCCCGCTCGTGCACGACCACGTACGGCCCGACGGGAAGCCCGCTCGCCTTGAAGATCATCTTCATGTAGGCCTTGTCCATGCTGACCGCGCTCGCGAGAACTCCGGAGCCCACGTACCTGATCCCGGCCATCTCCAGCAGGCCCTGGATCGTGCCGTCTTCCCCGAACGGGCCGTGGAGCACCGGCATTACCAGGTCGACCTCGCCGAGCAGGTGCGGAATCTGGCCCGGCGCGGTGGCTTCGAGGGCGGCGTGGCTGGCCCACGGGACAACCTGGCTATCCGGCTGCGCGACTGCCTCGACCGACGGGAGCTCACCGCCGGTGACCTCGAGCCTGCCAGGGTCATCAGCGGCCAGCACCCAGTTGCCCGCCCTGGTGATGCCGACCGGGACCACGTCGTACTTGGTCCTGTCGATCACGGCGAGCACGTTGCCGCCCCCCATGCAGGACACTGCGTGCTCAGGGCCCCTGCCACCGAATACGACCGCCACCCTGATCTTGCGCTGCTCGCTCACTCGTTCCTCCTCTGCCCTCAGGTGCCTGACCGGCCTGATCGATCCCGGTCGCCTCGATCTCTCAGATCCGGGCCCTTCTGCTGGTCAGACGCCGTAGCGTTCCGGTTTGGCTGACCTGCTGGCAAGCATCACTGCCGCCTGACCCACCTCCAGGCTCTCGTGCAGCACAGCGGTCATGACCTCGGTGATCGGCATCTCCACGCCGCTGCGTCCGGCCAGCTGCAGAACTGATTCCGAGGACGCCACGCCCTCAGCTGTCTGCTTGGTGGCCGCGATAACTTGCGCAAGCGCCCGCCCGTTGCCCAGGTCCTCGCCGAACGTGCGGTTACGCGACAGCGGCGAGCTGCAGGTGGCAACCAAGTCGCCCATCCCGGCCAGGCCGGCGAACGTGTGCTGGTCGGCACCGAGCGCCGCGCCAAGCCTGGTGATCTCTGCGAGACCGCGGGTGATCAGCATGGCCCTGGTATTGTCACCGAGGCCCATGCCAACGGCGATGCCAACCGCGAGCGCGATCACGTTCTTGACCGCGCCGCCCAGTTCGCAGCCGATGACATCCGGGTTGGTGTACGGGCGGAAGTACCCGGTATGGCAGGCCTTCTGCAGCTGCCCGCCCGCTCCGGCGTCGGTGCATGCTACCACCGTCGCCGAATACTGGCGCTGGGCGATCTCGAGGGCCAGGTTGGGCCCGGAAACTACCGCGGTCCGCTCCGGCGGCACGTCCGCCACCTCGGCGATCACCTCGCTCATCCGCATGCAACTACCCCGCTCGATACCCTTCATCAGGCTGACAAGCAGCGCGCCCGGGGGAAGCAGGCCGACCCAGTCGGCCAGGTTCTGCCGGAGCGTCTGGGCGGGCACGGCGAGAATCACCAGGTCGGCGCCGTCTAGCGCGTCAGCGGGTTCGGCGGTGGCGCGGATCGCGTCGGTGAGCGCGATGCCCGGCAGGTAGTCGGGATTCTGCCTGGTGGAGTTGATCGCCTTGGCAAGCTCGGGCCTTCGGCAGTACAGCGCCGCGGGGGTGCCGGCGTCGCACAACACCTGGGCGAAGGTTGTGCCCCACGATCCGGCGCCCATCACCGCTGCCCTCACGTCGGCGTCGCCTGCGTGGACCCGGAGTCGGGTGGACCACCCGTTTTATTCTGGTCTTGCAGCTCGCGAACTTCCTGGCGGGCTTTCCTGCGGGCGACGGCGGGGTGATAGGGCTCCGCGGGCGGAGTCTCACCGCGCAGCTGAGCGAGGAGGTTCGTGATGTCCGTCATGATGGCCTCGGTCGCCGCGTGCAGCACCTTGCTGGTCAGCGGCAGGCCCTGGAACGCGGACAGGTCAACCGGCGGCCCGGCGAGCACGTGCACCGTCTTGCGCGGTATCAGCCGCGGCCGGTAGCTGTGGTAGGGGAGGATCTCCTGGGCGCCCCAGGTCGCCACTGGGACCACCGGTGCGCCGGTAGTCAGGGCGAGCCTGGCTACCCCCGTCTTGGCGACCATGGGCCACTGCGCCGGGTCGCGGGTGACGGTGGCTTCCGGGTAGAAGATCAGGCAGGCGCCATTCCTGACTCCTGCCTCGGCATCTCTCAGGACGAGCGCGGCATCGGTCGCGTCGCGGTGCACCGGCAGCTGGCCGACGTCGCGGATCATCTTGCCGATAACCGGGACGTCGAAGAGCGTCGACTTGGCCAGGAACACCGGGTACCGGCCCCCCCGGTAGCTGAACAGGGCCATGGCGAAGATGTCCATGTAGGACAAGTGGTTGGCCGCGAGGATCAGGCCGCCCTCTCGGGGGAAGTTCTCCTGGCCGTGCCAGTCCCGCTTCATCAGCATGGGGACCAGGGGCACCAGGATAATCTTCGAGACCCTTCGCCAGGCCCGTGAGTAGCTGCCGTGCTCCCGCTTGCTCATCTGGGCAGTCTCCCGCTCTTCATGTGGCCAGTCTCCCGGTTCGCGTGCGGCGGTGTCGAGGCAGGATCGGATGCATGGACATCGCGCTGCGCTGGTCGATAGTGATCCCCGTCAAGGTACTTGCCCGGGCCAAATCCCGGCTCGCCACGCTGGCCGGCGCGCGCCGTCCCGAGCTGGCGCTTGCGATGGCGGCGGACACGGTAGCGGCAGCGGTGGCCTGCGGCGCGGGCGCCGTGATCGTGGTCACGGGCGACGCGGCCGCTACGGTCGAGCTCGCCGGCCTGGGCGCCCTCGTGCTGCCCGACGAGCCCGACACCGGCCTGAACCGGGCTCTGGAGTTCGGCGCAGCGCACGCGGCAGCCCGCTGGCCGGACCGGGGCAGAGCCGCGCTCGCGGCTGACCTGCCTGCCCTCAAGCCGGCTGAGCTTGGCGGGGCGCTGGCCGCGGCGGCGCGCCTGCCCGAGGCGTTCGTGGCCGACGCCGCGGGAACCGGGACGACGCTCTACATGGCCAGGCCGGAAACGGCGTTCTGCCCGAAGTTCGGCCCGGGTTCGCGGGACCGGCATCGCCTTGGCGGCGCCGTACAGCTTGACCTGGACTCCGGCAGCGGACTGCGGCGGGATGTGGATACGCCCGCCGACTTGCGGCAAGCCGAGCAGATAGGGCTCGGCCCGCGGACGGCGGCCTTGGCTGCCCAACTGGCCGACCGCTAGATCTGGCCGACGCTAGATCTAGCCGACCGCTAGATCTGGCCCCGGCTGGTTACCAGATCTGGCTGGTTACCAGATCTGGCTGGCTGCTAGATGTGGCTGGTTACCAGATCTGGCTGGCTGCTAGATGTGGCTGGCTGCTAGATGTGGACGATCGGGCAGGTCAGCGTCCTGGTGATGCCTTCGACGCCCTGGATCTGCGCGACCACCAGCTTGCCGAGATCATCGACGTTGTCCGCCTCGGCCCTGACGATCACATCGTAGGGCCCGGTAACGTCATCAGCCTGGGTCACGCCGGAGATCTGCCCGATCTGTACGGCGACATGGGCTGCCTTGCCGACCTCTGTCTGGACGAGGATGTATGCCTGAACCATGCCGTCCTCCCGGGCGCCAGTGGAAGGCCCACGCTACCGTAGGTATCCGACATGAGGTACCTGGCATCCGCCCCTGAGCGCGGGGCGACGGGGCGCGAAGGATCGGCTGGAGGCTCCCATCACCGTTGCTGAACTGGGGGAATTCGGCCTAATCGCGGCGATCAAGGCGCTGGCGCCGCCAGGCGCGGCGCAATTGGTGGGCATCGGCGATGACGCTGCCGTGCTCCGGCCGCCGGAGGGGCCGCTGGTCGCGACAATGGACATGCTGGTCGAGGATCGTCATTTCCGCCGCGATTGGTCGACCGCCTTCGACATCGGCTGCAAGGCGGCGGCGCAGAACCTTGCCGACGTCGCGGCCATGGGTGCCAGCCCGACGGCGCTGCTGGTCGGTTTCGCCACGCCCGGGGACCTGCCCGTCGCCTGGGCGCAGGACCTGATCCGCGGCCTAGTGGCAGAATGCTCGCGAGCCGGCGCGTTCCTTGCCGGCGGCGACGTCAGCAGCGCCGAGAAGATCACCCTGGCGGTCACTGCTCTCGGCGAACTGGCGGCCCGTGAACCGGTCACCAGGGCAGGCGCGCTGCCTGGCGATCAGCTGGCGTTGGCCGGCCGGCTCGGCCAGTCGGCCGCCGGGCTTGCCCTGCTTGAAGCCGGGCTGACCGAGCCTGGCGCCCTGGTGTCCTGCCACCGGCGGCCGAGGCCGCCCTACGCGGCCGGGCCGGAGGCGGCCGCGTTCGGCGCCACCTCGATGATCGATATCAGCGACGGGCTGCTGGGTGACCTCGGTCATGTGGCCCGGGCCAGTGGCGTCCGCATCGATGTCGAGACCGCACAGCTGGCGGATTCCAGGCTGACGGCGGCAGCCGCCGCGCTGGGCGGAGCGGACTGGCTTCGCTGGGCGCTGACCGGCGGCGAGGACCACGCGCTGGCCGCCACGTTCCCCGCGCAAACGGAGCTGGGCAGGACCTGGCGGGTTATCGGCAGCGTCAGCGCGGGCGAAGGCGTGCGAGTGGACGGACAGGAGTATCCGGGGGCGGCTGGCTGGACTCACTTCGCCTGAACAGGCCATTTCACGATTTGTGAGCTGTGCAGGGCCACTAGTGACTAGCCCCGTAGCGACGTTGCTTGGTATAAACCCCCTGATGCCAAGTCACCGCCAGGAGCGCGGTCCGGGGCCCAGGCACCGCGCGCCAGGCGTGGGTCAGCGGCCCGGCCGGAGCGTGCCCGCCGCCCCGCCAGCGGCGCGGTCAAGCCCCGCGCGGTACTTGCGCATGCTGATGGTGACCCCACAGTTCGCGGCGGGCGCAGGAATCGTTATCGCGGCCATGCTCGCCGTGGACGTGCCGCACGCAGCGTTGACCTACGGCCCGAACCCGCCAGTCCGCGAGTGCGGTGAGCAAGTCTGCGCCACACCCAAGCCTGCCCCCGGCGGGCTGGCTACCTCTAAGCCGAGCATCAAGCTCAAACAAGCGCACCGGAAGGCGGCGCCCCCCAAGCCAAAGGCGGCGCCCCCCAAGCGAGCCGTCACCGCCCCGAAGCCTGCGCCTGCCATCCGGCACAGCCGCGGTCACGTAGTGATCGAGTACCGGACGATCCGTGCGCAAGCATCCGGGTTCATCGCGATGATCACCATTACAGGGCGCGACAAGCCCGGCGCCTGGACCCTGGCGTTCACCTTCGCCGATGCTCAGGTCCAGCATGTCTGGGGCGCGCAGTGGCAGCCGGACAGCAACGGGGACGGCGGGGTGGCGACCGGACAGCCGGAGTCGTGGCCAGGACAGAAGGCAGGCACTTCGAGGATCGTGATCATTGCCACCGGGCATTCCTCGACACCCAGTTCCTGCAGCTTCGACGGGGCAAGCTGCCGCTTCGGCTGACCAGCGGCGGCTTTGGCCGATGACTGGCAGCCTTGGCTGACGACCGGCAGCAACGGGCCGTACCGTCCGGCGGGCCTCCTACCCTTGGGGCTATGGCAGCGACTCCCCCTTGCGTGCTCGCGGTGGCAGGATCAGATTCGGCAGGCGGCGCCGGGATCCAGGCTGACCTGAAGACGATGCTCGCCCTCGGCGTGCACGGCATGACCGTTATCTGCGCAGTAACGGCACAGAACTCGGTAGGTGTCCAGGGGTACTGGGAGATGCCCGCCGACGCGGTCGCCGCGCAGCTCAGCTCGGTCCTGGGCGATATCGGCGTGCAGGCGGTCAAGACGGGGATGCTGGCATCGGCGACGATCGTCGACACAGTGTCCAGCATGCTCTCCGGTGTCACCGCGCCGATCGTGGTCGATCCGGTGGCGGTGTCCAAGCACGGTGACAGCCTGCTCACGCCGGGCACGCTGGAGGCCGTCAAGGATCGCCTGCTCCCGCTGGCCGCGGTCGTCACCCCGAACCTGCTCGAGGCCCAGCTGCTGACCGGCATCCAGATCACCGATGAGGCCGGAATGCTCAAGGCGGCCGAGTTGATCTTTGGCCTGGGCCCGCAGTGGGTCCTGGTCAAAGGCGGCCACCTGCCGGGCAGTCCGGTCGACCTGCTCTACGACGGGCGCCAGGCGATCCGCTATCCCGGTCAGCGGATCGCCAGCCGCCATACCCACGGGACCGGATGCACGCTGGCGTCGGCGATCGCTTCGTTCCTGGCCCGGGGCGCGGACATGCCAGGCGCGGTCGAATCAGCCAAGGCTTACGTTGCAGGCGCGATCACGGGCGGGTTCCCGCTCGGCGCTGGGATCGGGCCGGTTGATCACGGCTGGCGGATTCGCGCCAGCGAGTAACTTCCCCTTGGCTGGCGGATTCGCGTCGGCGGGTGATTTTCCCTTGGCTGGCGGATTCGCGTCAGCGGGTGACTTTCCCCGCCTTGATGCAGGAGGTGCACACATTAAGCCGGCGGGGCGAGCCGTTGACGGTAGCGCGCACGCGCTGGATGTTGGGGTTCCAGCGGCGCGGGGTGCGGCGGTGCGAATGCGACACGTTGTTGCCGAAACCCGGCCCCTTGCCGCAGACGTCGCAGACGGAAGCCACGGGATGCTCCATTGGGGTGCTAGCCAGATAGGTCAGCCCGGCAGAGCCGGACAGTGGTCAAACGATATCCGACTGGCGGCCATCGCGCGAGCCGGGCTCGCGACGGCCGCCTATGCCGCCCGATTCCGGCTGCTAGCCGCGGCTCACGGCGGCCCGAGCGTCGTTTAGCGCCGAATAGTCGGCGCCGGGAATTACCCTGCGGGTATGACGACGCTGGAGGTCATCGACGGCGAAGCGGCGCCGCGCTGGGACCGCGTGGCTGCCGAGGTGCCCGCCGAGACCAGGGTGGACTAACGGGCCGATGGCGACTCTCGCGGATCCGCTGCGCGCCGTCGTGGGCGAGAAGGCGGCCAAACGGCTGAAGTCGGCGCTCGACCTGCAGACCGTGGGCGAGCTGCTTGGCTACTACCCGCGCCGGTATGACACCAGGGGCGAGCTGACCGATCTGGCGTCGCTGCGCGACGGTGAGCACGTAACCGTGCAGGCAGAGATCGCGTCGGTGCGGATCCGAAAGATGCGCAACCGTCCGGGCACGATACTCGAGGCGACCGTGACCGACGGTCACGGGCGGCTTACGCTGACCTTCTTCAGCAAAGGCAGGCAGGACTGGCGGGAGAAGGTGCTCACGCCAGGCCTGCGCGGATTGTTCTCGGGCCAGGTCTCGACGTTCCAGGGCAAGCGCCAGCTGGCCCACCCCGAATGCGAGCTGCTTGGCGCCGGCGAGGCCAGAGTCCGGGCGGCCGACTTCGCGGCCGAGCTGATCCCCGTCTACCGGGCCAGCAGCCAGATCACCTCCTGGCAGATCGCGGACTCGGTGCTGATCGCGTTGGACACCCTCGACGTGGACGATGACCTGCTGCCCCGCGAGGTGCGCCGGCGGTATGGCCTGTCCGGCCTGGCCGACGCCCTGCGCGGCATCCACCGGCCGGTCGACCGCGCCGATGTGCACCGCGCCAAGATGCGGCTGAAGTGGGATGAGGCGTTCGTGCTGCAAGTGATCCTGGCGCAGCGGCGGCGAGCTGCCACCGCCTTCTCGGCCGCGCCGAGGCAGCGCAGGGATGGCGGGCTGCTGACGGCCTTCGACGGGTTGCTGCCGTTCGAGCTGACGGTCGGCCAGCAGCTGGCCGGTGCGACGATCTCCGATGAGCTCGCGCTCGACCATCCAATGCACCGGCTGCTGCAGGGCGAGGTCGGCTCGGGAAAGACGGTCATCGCGATCCGGGCGATGCTGCAGGTCGTCGATGCAGGCGGCCAGGCCGCCCTGCTCGCCCCTACAGAGGTCCTTGCCCAGCAGCATTACCGGGGCATCACTGACCTGCTCGGCCCGCTCGCGCGGGCCGGTCAGCTGGACGGGGACTCCCGCGGTACCAGGGTCGCGCTGCTCACCGGCTCGCAGCCCACCGCCGCGCGGCGGCGGGCGCTGCTCGAAGCGGCGTCAGGTACCGCCGGGATCCTGATCGGCACGCATGCGCTGCTCCAGGAGCAGGTGCGGTTCGCCGATCTCGGGCTGGTGGTGATCGACGAGCAGCACAGGTTCGGCGTGGAACAGCGGGACGCGCTGCGCGAGAAGGCCGGCGACGGCCGGCCGCACGTGCTGGTGATGACCGCGACGCCGATTCCGCGCACGGTGGCCATGACCGTCTTCGGTGACCTGGACATCTCCACGCTTACCGAGCTGCCGGCCGGCCGCGGGCCGATCACCACGCATGTGGTCCCGGCCGCTGAGAAGCCCAGGTTCCTGGACCGGGTGTGGGAGCGGGTCACCGAGGAGGTGGCAACCGGCCGCCAGGCATACGTGGTCTGCCCGCGGATCGGCGACCAGACCGCCGCCGACCAAGGGGCCGAGACGGTGCCCCGGGCCGGAAACAACGGCGGGCGATCTGGCGGCGGAGCGGCCGACGACGAGGAACCGGCCGGAGCGGCCGCCCTCTCCGGGGACGGCGGTCTTTCCGGGGACGGCGGTCTTTCCGGGGACGGCGGTCTTTCCGGGGACGGCGCGTCTTTCCGGGGACGGCGGTCTTTCCGGGGACGGCGCGCTTTCCGGGGACGGCGGTCTTTCCGGGGACGGCGCGCTTTTCGGGGACGGTCTTTCCGGGGATGGCGCGCTCGCCCGGGACGGCGCTCCGTTCGAGGCACCTGGCCTCGCCGAGGATGGTGCACTGTTCGAGGCGGACGGCAGCCGGCCCGGGCCAGACAGCGGGCCCCGAGAGCCGGACGCCCGGCCGCCGGTCGCCGTCCTCGACCTGGCACCCGCGCTGGAGCAGGGTCCGCTGGCCGGACTGCGGGTCGCCATCCTGCATGGCAGGCTGGCCGCCGAGGAGAAGGACCGCGTGATGCGTTCGTTCGCGGACGGGTCGATCGACGTGCTGGTCACGACCACCGTCGTCGAGGTAGGCGTCGATGTGCCGAATGCGACCGCCATGGTGATCATGGATGCGGACAGGTTCGGCGTGTCACAGCTGCATCAGCTCAGGGGCCGGGTCGGCCGCGGCAGTCACGAAGGGCTGTGCCTGCTGGTGACCGAAGCGCCGCAGGAGGCAAAGTCGCGCGACCGCCTTAACGCCGTTGCCGCGACGCTGGACGGATTCACCTTGTCCAGGCTAGACCTGGAGCAGCGCAGAGAGGGCGACGTACTCGGCGCGGCGCAGGCTGGGCGCAAGTCGAGCCTGAAGCTGCTGACCCTGCTCGCCGACGAGGATCTGATCGGGCAGGCCAGGCAGGAAGCGACCGGGCTGGTTGCCGCAGATCCCGTGCTGGCCGATCACCCGGCACTGGCGGCTGCCGTCGGAGCTCTGCTCGACCAGGAGCGCGCCGAATTCCTGGAGAAGGCTTGATCTGACGATGACGCGCATTGTCGCGGGGGCGGCCAAGGGCAGGCGGCTTGCGGTACCGCCAGGAGCCCGCCCTACCAGCGACCGCGCCCGCGAGGGGCTGCTGGCCAGCGCTGCCGCCAGCCTCGGCACGCTGCAGGGTGCGCGGGTGGCTGACCTGTACGCGGGATCGGGCGCGGTGGGGCTTGAGGCGCTGTCACGGGGCGCCGCGGACGTGATCCTCGTTGAGGCAGACCGGACAGCCGCCAGGGTGATCCGCGACAATATCGAAACGGTCCGGCTGCCAGGCGCCCGGTTGCTGCACGGGCGCGTGGAGCGGGTGCTCACGCAGGCGCCCGCCGACGGAATGCGACGCGACTTCGTCTTCGCCGACCCGCCATACGCGACCACCGCCGGCGAGCTGACGCATGCCCTTGAGCTGCTGCTTGACCGCGGCTGGCTGGCGCCGGCGGCCCTTGTGGTCGTGGAACGCGCCACCAGGTCAGGGCCGCAGGCCTGGCCGCGCGGATACCAACATGACAGGTCCCGCAGGTACGGTGAGGCTACGCTCTGGTACGGTCTGGCCGCAGACGCCCAGTCTGCCGCCAGACCGCTGACAGGAGGGTGAGCCCGCGTGCGACGTGTCGTTTATCCAGGCTCGTTCGATCCGGTGACGAACGGGCACCTCGACATCATCAGCCGGGCGGCACGCCTCTACGACGAGGTAATTGTCGCCGTCCTGCTCAACCTCTCGAAGTCCGCGCTGTTCACGGTCGAGGAGCGGCTGGACATGCTCCGTGAGGTCACCGCCGACTTCCCGAACGTGCGGGCGGCCAGCTTCGACGGCCTGATCGTGGACTTCTGCAAGGCCAACGACGTCTCGGCGATCGTAAAAGGCCTGCGCGCGGTCAGCGATTTTGACTACGAGCTGCAGATGGCCCAGATGAACTACAACCAGGCCGGCGTCGAGACCATGTTCATGACTACCAATCCGCTGTACGCGTTCCTGTCCTCGAGCCTGGTCAAGGAATTCGCAAAGTTCGGCGGCGATGTCGCGAGCCTGGTGCCCAAGCCGGTGCTCCGGCGCCTCGCTGACGGCGCGGGGCGCTTCTGACGGGACCGGCTGGCTGCTTGGCGGGGACTGACTTGGGTTTCGGCCAGGCTGCCAGGTAAGCTGGGCGGCCCAGTACCCCGCCACCACGTCAGCCTGCCATGCCACATGTGAACTCCAAGCATTCGAAGCGCCTGGGTCACCCGCTTGTCTTCGATACGCGGGCGCTCGGCCCTGGCTCTGCCGTCCGGTCTACCCGTACCGCGCCCGCCCCGGGTGATATGGCGGTGGAGCTTGCCAGCATCCCCGAGGGGTCGGAACTGGCACTGGATGTGCAGCTCGAGGGCGTCACCGAGGGTGTCCTCGCCACCGTGACCGTCCGGGCGCAGCTGGCCGGAGAGTGCGCGCGGTGCCTGGAGCCGGTCTCATCAACGACCGAGGTCAGGTTCCGCGAGTTGTTCAGCTACGAGGCGAACGAGGAAGGCGGGTATCTTCTCAACGGAGACCTGCTCGATCTAGAGCCTGCATTGCGCGACGCGCTGGTGCTCGAGCTGCCGCTCGCGCCGCTTTGCGCCGACGACTGCGCCGGCCTCTGCGTCGAGTGCGGCGTTCGGCTCGCCGAGGCGGGCCCTGGTCATGTACATGACCAGCCAGATATCGCCGATACTGGCTGGGAATTCAGTGCCGGCAGGGAATTGCTGCTGGATGATACGCCGGCCGGGTCACCCGTGCCGGGGAGAAGGAAGGAGCGCTGAGGTGGCGGTCCCCAAGCGGAGAATGTCGCGCAGCAACACAAGGTCGCGCCGGTCCCAGTGGAAGGCCGCGGCGCCCCAGCTCGTGACCTGCCCGCAATGCCGTGACCCGAAGCTGCCTCATCGGGCGTGCCCTACCTGCGGTACCTACAACCGGCGCCAGGTGGTCACTCCTTCCTGACCCCGCCCCAGGTGCGCGGCCGGTGCGGCGTGCGCTGCGGAGAGGAGGAGGCCGTGCCGAGCGCATCGAGCCGAGGCGGAGCCCCCGAGGCTGGCGCCGCTGACCTGCTGCGTGCCCTTGAGGTACCGCTCGGTGCCGAGTTGCTCGAGCGCGCCCTGACGCACCGGTCCTTCGCGTATGAGAACGGCGGCCTGCCGACCAACGAGCGGCTCGAATTCCTCGGCGATTCAGTGCTCGGCCTGATCGTGACCGACACGCTGTTCCGCGAGTACCCCGACCTGCCTGAGGGGCAGCTCGCAAAACTGCGCGCTGCCGTGGTCAACATGCGCGCGCTGGCCGAAGTCGCCCGCGGCCTGCGGCTTGGCAGCTACGTCCGGCTCGGCAAAGGTGAGGAAGGCACCGGGGGCAGGGACAAGTCATCGATTCTGGCCGACACGCTCGAAGCCGTGCTTGGCGCCGTCTACCTGGACCGCGGCCTTGCCGAGGCCGATGCCCTCGTGCACCGGCTCTTCGACCCCGTTGTCGCCCGCTCGGCCAGGCTCGGCGCCGGCCTGGACTGGAAGACGTCACTGCAGGAACTGACCGCCGCCGAGATACTCGGCGTGCCGGAGTACCACGTCGACGAGAGCGGCCCTGACCACCAGAAATCGTTTCGTGCTTGGGTTCGGATCGGCGGCCGCACTTATGGCGAAGGCGAGGGACATTCCAAGAAGGAGGCCGAGCAGCAGGCTGCCGAGGCCGCCTGGACCGCGATCAGCGAGGGCGGTGCTCAGCCCGCCAACGGCGGAGCCTCGCAGGCCGGAAACGGCGGGGGCGTCCAGAGCGGGCACGGCGGGGGCCGGGCCCGGAACGGGAACGGCGGTGGCCGCGATCAGGCTCCGCAGCCTGGTAACGGGGAGGGCCAGGCCGCCAACGAGGACCGGAACTAGCTCGTGCCAGAGCTGCCGGAGGTCGAGGTTGTCCGGCGCGGCCTGCAGTCCCATGTGGCTGGCCGGACGATTGACCAGGTCGAGCTTCTGCACCCGCGAGTCGCCCGGCGCCATGCGGCTGGCCAGCAGGATTTCGCCGCCGCGATGGCGGGACGCACCATCACCGGTGCGCGGCGGCGGGGCAAGTACCTGTGGCTGCCGATGGGAGAGGACGCGCTGCTCGCCCATCTGGGCATGAGCGGGCAGCTGGTCGTAGGCGATCCGGCGCGGCCCCTTGCGCCGCACGACCGGGCCCGGTTCACCTTCGCTGACTCCGGCCCCGACCTGCGCTTCACCGACCAGCGAACCTTTGGCCACCTGAGTTTCTGCCCAGGCGGCGCGGCGCTGCCAGAGGCCATCGCGCATATCGCTCCCGATCCGCTCGAGCCCGGCTTCGACCTGGCAGCTCTCACCGCCAGGCTGCGGGTCCGGCGCAGTGGTATCAAGCGAGCCCTGCTCGATCAGTCGCTGGTCAGCGGGATCGGCAACATTTACGCTGACGAGGCACTCTGGCGGGCGCGGCTGCACTGGGCGCGCCCCGCCGACGGGCTCAGGCGCAGGGAGGTCGCGCTGGTGATCCAATCGGCCCAGGAGATCTTCGCCGCGGCACTGGCGGTCGGCGGTACCTCGTTCGACAGGCTCTACGTGAACGTCAACGGGGAGAGCGGCTACTTCGACCGGTCGCTGGCCGTCTACGGGCGGGCTGGCCAGCCATGCCTCAGGTGCGGTACTCCGGTGCGGCGCGATCCGTTCATGAACAGGTCCTCGTTCAGCTGTCCCAAGTGCCAGCCCCGTCCCCGCAGGGGCCGCTGGTGACCACCCCGCAGGCCCGGCTCACCGCCTGGGTGGACGGCCGTGTCCAGGGTGTCGGCTTCCGATGGTGGGTCCGCGTCAGGGCACACGAGCGCGGGCTTGCCGGCTTTGCGGAAAATCTTGTCGACGGCCGGGTCAAGGTCGTGGCGGAAGGCCCGGCAGATGGATGCAGTGAACTGCTGGCACTGCTGGCAAGCGGGCGGACCCCGGGACTGGTACGCCGGGTAACGCATCGCTGGGAGGAAGCTGATGGCGGCTTCCGCGGTTTTACCGAGCGTTGACCGGCATTTTTGTTCGGCCGGCAGCGGCCGCGCATTAAGTTCCCGCCTGCTGGCGCGGTCTTCAGCTCACCCGCGTGACCTGCGCGATCGGTCAACTTGACCGGATACCCCGCGCGGTGGGACCATGTAAGAGTTACTTGCGCGCAGGGCTGCGCTTTCTTGTTGCGTTTATGCATGCGCGCCCACTCTGGTCACTCAGTGTGGAGGACCTTTAACAATGGCGAAGGCTCTGTACGGCCACGTCGGCGGGCCGGATCCCCGCATGGTCTCTGAGATGCGTCGCCTTCAGCAACGTGTGCGTGACCTGGAAGCCGAGCTTGCCCGGCTCCAGGAAGAAAATGACGTGCTCGCTGCCGAAGTCGGCCAAGACCTGCTGATCCCGGTCCGCGTGCCCGCGCTCGCCTAGCGAGCAAGGGCTGGCCACGGCGAAGCGGAGGGGCGTCTTAACCGGGCGTCCCTCTTCGTCTGCCGCGGTTGGGCTTGGCCGGCGTTAGCTCGCTCGGCGGTTTTGGCGTGCCCGGAAACCGGCAGATCGGCCGGTGGTTGCGGGACTATCCCCCAGAATGCCTGCTTCCACGAGCCCGTGGGCGGTCGCAGCAGCGCCCGCCGTGCCCCGGCAAGCTGAGCCCGGGGAGTGGGCGAGTAAGTGCCGTCGCCCGGTGAGTTGGCGGGTAAGTGACGTCACGAAATGCCACGGATCAGTACAAATCCGGACAGGCTTATACGGAGAGACGTTGCCAGTCCGCGCGGATCCGCAGCGACGACTGCAGCGCGCGGTAAGGTGCGGAAGGTGCGGCCAGCCAGGGCGCTAGGTGGTCCGTCGGCCGGGGGGCTGTATTTTCATGATCATGGTGGATAGATGGGGCCTGAGCCCCGCCATTCGACCATGATCATGAAAGGGGCGCTTCCGGCAGGCGCGCAATGGCGGCGCAGCGCAGCGCCCGGCGGCCAGGCGGCCGGCCACAGGCGGTCCCCCGTAGGCCCGAGGCGGCCGGGTGCGGGATGGCCGGCGGTGAGGCGGCGGGCTGAAGCCGGTCCCACACAGTTAGTGCCGGGCGGACATTGCCACCAGGCCAGCGGCTGAGGAGGAGATCCGGCGGGTGTACCTGAAAACGCTCACCCTGCGCGGGTTCAAGTCGTTCGCGTCAGCGACCTCGCTTCGTTTCGAGCCGGGCATCACCTGCGTCGTCGGCCCCAACGGGTCGGGCAAGTCCAACGTGGTGGACGCGTTCTCCTGGGTGATGGGCGAGCAGGGCGTCAAGCCGCTGCGCGGCGGCAAGATGGAGGACGTCGTCTTCGCTGGCACGGCGGGCCTGCTGCCGCTTGGCCGCGCCGAGGTCTCGCTGACCATCGACAACAGCGACGGCACCCTGCCGATCGACTACGCCGAGGTCACGATCAGCCGGCTGCTGTTCAGGTCGGGCCAAAGCGAGTACGCGATCAACGGTGATCAGTGCAGGCTGCTGGATGTCCAGGAACTGCTGTCCGACACCGGCCTCGGCCGCGAGATGCACGTCATCGTGAGCCAGGGTCACCTGGACGAAGTGCTGAACGCTGGACCTGAGGCGCGGCGCGCCCTGATCGAAGAGGCTGCCGGGGTCCTCAAGCACCGCAAGCGCAAGGAGAAGGCCCTCCGCAAGCTGGAGGCGATGCAGGCCAACCTGACGAGGCTGGTTGACCTGACCACCGAGCTCGGCCGCCGCCTCAAGCCGCTCGGCAGGCAGGCACAGATCGCCCGCAAGGCGGCGGTCATCCAGGCCGACCTGCGCGATGCAAAGCTGCGTTTGCTGGCCGATGACTACACCACGCTCGCTGCCGAGCTCGAGCGGAGCCAGACCGACGAGGCGGCCAGCGCCGCAAGGCGCGCGGCGGTGGAGGCCGAGCTGGCCGCCGCCCGGGTGGTCGAGGCTGAGATGGACGCCGCCGAACATCTGCATGCGCCGCGCCTGGCAGCGGCGCAGGAGGCGTTCTTCGCGCTCTCCGGGCTTGCTGAGCGGCTTCGCGGGGTGGCCAGCCTGGCCGGGGAGCGCCACAAGCACTTGACGGCCCCACCGGAGCCGCAGCGGCCCGGCCGGGACCCTGACGAGCTCGACCAGGAAGCCGCGAGGCTGCGCGGCGAGGAGGCCGCGCTCGGTCGGCGGCTGTCCGCCGCGCGCGAGCAACTGGCCGCCGCGGTGGCAGACCGGGCCGCCGCTGAGGCTGCGCTCGCGGAGACCGAGCGGCGGCTGGCGGCCGATGCCCGCGCTGCCGCGCAGCGCGCCGAGCGGCTGGCCCAGCTGCGCAGCCAGGTCGGTGCAGCCCAGAGCAGGCTGACCGCCGCCCAGGAGGAGGCCGGGCGGCTTGCCACAGCGTTCGCCGAGGCACGAGCCAGGGCTGAGCGAGCCCAGCAGGACTACGGCGAATTGCAGGATCTTGTATCCGGCCGTGAAGAGGGCCGCGCCGACCTCGCCACCGCGCACGAGAGCGCCGCCGCCGCGGTTACCCAGGCATCCGCGCGCGTCGCTGACCTACGGGCCGCCGAGAGGCAGGCCAGCGGCGCCCATGCGGCGCTGCGGGCGCGCAGCGATGCCCTGCACGAGGCGGTCAGGCGCGGCGTCGACGCGTCCGGCGCGCTGCTCGCCGAGCCGGGCAGGTTCACCGGGGTACTCGGTTCCCTGGCCGCCCTGCTCACCGTGGAAGAGGGCGCGGCCGACGCGATCGCGGCCGCGCTCGGTGCGGCGGCAGGCGCAGTAGCCGTTGACGGGCTGGACGCGGCCGCGGACATCCTGGCCACGCTGAAGCGCGACGGCGCCGGGCAGGCCGAACTGGTGATCGCGTGTGACCCACCGCGAACCGTGCGCCCGGCGACCGACGCGACTTCCGGCGACGGCGACCCCGGCGGCCCGGCCGGATGCGGGGCGCCTGCGGGCCGCGGCGCGGCTGACGGCGATGCGGGCGGCCGGGCCGGGTCCGGGGCTGCTGCGGCTCGCCCGGGCGCGACTGGCGGCGACGCGCGCGACCGGGGCCGACTATCCGTTATTCGCGCCCTTGATCTCGTGAAAGCCCCTGCCGAGCTCGCGCATGCCGTCGAGCAGCTGCTGGACGGGATATTCGTCGCAGGCGACCTGGCTGAGGGCCTTGAGGCGGTCCGGGCCGATCCTAGGCTGCGGATCGTGACCAGGGACGGTGACCTGCTCGGCGCGCACTGGGCGCGCGGCGGGTCGGCTGGCGCGCCCAGCCTGCTCGGGCTGCGTGCGGCCGCGCAGGAAGCGGCGGGCCGCCTGGGCGAGGCCGAGAGCCGGTGCCAGCGGGCTGAGCGTGATCTGGCGGACGCGGTCGACGAAGAGCAGTCAGCCCGCCGCGTGCTGGCCGAGGCGCTGGCTGGCCTGCAGGAGGCCGACGCCGCCGCGGCGGAGACGTCGGGCAGGCTCGGCTCGCTCGCCGGTGCGGCCCGGGCGGCCAGGGACGAGGCGGGCCGGATGGCAGCGGCGATCGCGACAGCCGAGCAGGGACGCGAGAAGGACCTGGCCAAGCTCGCTGACGCCCAGGCCAGGCTGGCCAAGCAGGAGGCCGAACCGGAGACGGCGGCCGGCCGCGACGAGGGTGACGCCAAAGGTGTCCTCGCCGAGACAGCCGTGGCAGGGCGTAGCGCCGAGATGGACGCCCGGCTTGAGGTGCGGACTGTCGAGGAGCGGCTGCGCGCCATCGCGGGCCGCGGTGAGGCGCTGGCGGCAGCGGCCATAGCGGAGCGGCGGGCCATCGCGCGCGCCGCCGCCCGCCGCCAGCGGGCTGCGCAGGAGGCGGCGGTGGCCAGCGCTGTCGCGGCGGCGGCCGCGGTCGCGCTGGCGAGGATCGAGGACTCCAGGTCGGCCGCTGACGAGCAGCGCCAGGCGGCCGAGCTCGCCAGCCGGGAGCGCGGCGGCGAGCTTGCGGCGATCCGGCTGCGGATCAGGGAATTCTCCGACGAGCTCGATAACGTGGTGGACAGCGCGCACGGTGCCGAGATCGCCCGGGCCGGCCAGCAGATGCGGCTTGACCAGGTCGCCGGCCGGGCGGCCGAAGAGTTCGGCGTGGACCCGGCCGCGCTGATCGCCGAGTACGGTCCGCAGCTGCCGGTCCCTGGACCGGACGACGACAGTGCGCCGGCTCCCTATGACCGGGCTGTCCAGGAGGGCCGCGCGCAGCAGGCGCAGCGCCTGCTTGATCAGCTCGGCAAGGTGAACCCGCTGGCGCTCGAAGAGTTCGCGGCGCTGGAAGAGCGGCACGCGTTCCTGGTCACCCAGCTCGAGGACCTGAAGAAGACCCGGCGGGATCTGCTGACGGTGATCAAGGAGGTCGATGACCGGGTACAGCAGGTGTTCGCAGCGGCGTTCGAGGACACGGCAAGGGAATTCGAGCAGATCATCGGTCGGCTGTTCCCCGGTGGTGACGGGCGGCTGCTGCTGACCGAGCCCGATGACATGCTGGCGACCGGGATCGAGGTGGAGGCCCGGCCGCCGGGCAAGAAGGTGAAGCGGCTGTCCCTGCTGTCCGGCGGCGAGCGGGCGCTCACCGCGATCGCGTTCCTGGTGGCGATCTTCAAGGCGCGACCGTCGCCGTTCTACGTCCTCGACGAGGTCGAGGCGGCGCTGGACGACGTCAACTTGCAGCGGCTGCTGGAGATCTTCGAGGAACTCAGGGAGAGCTCGCAGCTGATCATCGTAACGCACCAGAAGCGGACCATGGAGGTAGCCGACTCGCTGTATGGGGTCAGCATGCGGGGCGACGGCGTTTCAGCGGTTATCAGCCAGCGGCTCAGGGAGCGGGAGAGCGCCTGAGGTCCGCCTCGGACGCTGCCGTGGGGTCCGGTCTGTCAGACTAGGGCCGTCATGGAAGAGCTGATAATCATTGCCGCAGTTGTCGTGGCTGTAGGCGGAGGCGGCACCGCAGCGGTGCTGCTCCGGCGCCGCGGCCCGGCCCATCCGGGCGCACCCGATGCGGGAACCGGCACCCGCGTAACCGGTACTGGCGCAGGTACTAGCGCCGCAGGGACCGCGGTGGCTGAGCCCGAGGCCGGCCCGGCTGCCCCGGCCCCGCTGACCGACGCTGGCCTTGCGGCCGAGGCGGCAGCCCCGCCCGCGATCGAGCGGCCGCCGCCGTCGGCCTGGCTGGTCCGGCTGCGTTCCAGGCTGGCCAGGTCTCAGTCGGCGTTCGGCGGCGTGCTGCTCGGCCTGCTCTCGAGGGATCGCCTCGACGAGGCGACGTGGGAGGAGATCGAGGACACCCTGATCATGGCGGACATGGGGGTCAGCCCGGCCAGGGACCTCGTCGCCGAGCTCCGCACCCAGGTCAGGGTGGCGGGCGCGGCCAATCCGCAGCAGATCAAGTCGCTGCTGAAGGCAGAGCTGCTGAAGCAGGTCGGGCCGGACATGGACAGGTCGCTGCACACCCGCAGGCACGGTGACCGGCCGGCCCTGGTGCTGGTGGTCGGGGTGAACGGGACGGGGAAGACGACATCGGTCGGCAAGCTCGCCAGGGTGCTCGTCGGTGACGGGCAGACCGTGCTGCTCGGCGCGGCCGACACCTTCAGGGCGGCCGCCGCCGATCAGCTACAGACGTGGGGACAGCGGGTGGGCGCCGAGACCGTCAGGTCCGACCGGGACGGAGCCGACCCGGCGAGCGTCGCGTTCGAGGCGGTTGCCGAGGGCATCGAGCGCGGCGTCGACACTGTCATCGTGGACACCGCCGGGCGGCTGCACACAAAGGCCGGCCTGATGGACGAGCTGGGCAAGATCAAGCGGGTGATCTCCAGGTACGGAGACGTGGACGAGGTGCTGCTCGTGCTTGACGCCACCACTGGCCAGAATGGCCTGCGGCAGGCCAGGGTATTCGCCGAGGTCGTGGACGTTACCGGGATTATCCTCACCAAGCTTGACGGAACGGCCAAAGGCGGAATCGTGATCGCGGTCCAGCGCGAACTCGGTGTGCCGGTAAAGCTGGTCGGGCTCGGCGAGGGCCCTGACGACCTGGCGCCATTTGAGCCGGCCGCGTTCGTCGATGCGATCATCGGCAGTTAACGGACTCTGACGGGCCCGCCTTAACCGCGCATTGCCGCCCCGCCCAGCCCGGCCCAGGCCCGGCACCGCCAGGCCCGGCACCGCCAGGCCCGGCACCGCCAAGCCCGGCCCGGCCCAGGCCCGGCACCGCCGGACCCGACACGGCACGGCCGGTAGCCCGGGCCGGCCATGCCACCTCCGGGCCGGTAGTCCGGGCCGGAGGGATCAGTACGAGCACTGGTGGCGTAACCCGGCCGGCGGCAGTCCGGCCATGCTGTAGTCCGGTTATTTAAGCCTGGCCAAGGTAGCGGCCCTATTCCTCGTAACTCATGCGTATCCCTGAATCCCTCCTTAGGCTGCGATCAAGACATGTATCGTGTGCATGCCGCCATTTGCAACGTGCAGATTAGGCTCACCCGGACGGCGGCCGGAAGGGAAAGTCATGGCCCGGCGTTCCCCCTCGCTAGCCAGCCGCTTAGACGCATTGCCTGAAGGCGATGACAAGCCGGGCGAAGCGGTCAAGAATCACCCAGAATCGCTGCCATGGTGGCGCATGCGAACCTGGAAAGTAGATCTGGCTATCCTCGCCAAAGTCCGTGAAGGGTTAAAAGCACTGCCAAGCGAGCACCCTGGAGACGCAGACGAGCCGCCGCCCGCTGGCGGTCCGCCCCCCGCTGGCCATCCGCAGCCCGCTGGCCATCCGCAGCCCGCTGGCGATCCGCAGCCAGACCCTGCCGTCATCGCGATCCGCGAAACCTTCGCCCGCGTCGCCGACGCGGGCGACGCAGCCGCGGCGTACTTCTACGCCTCGTTGTTCGTGTCTCACCCCGGACTGCGTGACCTCTTCCCGCCGGCCATGGATGTACAGCGCGACCGGTTGCTGCGGGCCCTTTCCCGGATCGTGGAGAGCCTGAGCACCCCGGAAGAGATGGCAACGTACCTGGCCCAGCTCGGGCGGGATCACCGCAAGTACGGTGTTGAGCCCAGGATGTACCAGGCGGTCGGCGACGCGCTCGTGGCGACCCTCCGCGAGTTCGCCGGGCCAGCGTTCACGCGGAGGGCCGAGGAGGCGTGGGTTCAGACCTATGCTGCCGCATCCGCGCTGATGATCCGGGCTGCCGAGGAGGACGGCGCCGCCGGGCCGGCTTTCTGGCCTGCCGAGGTCGTGGAGCACGAGCAGTGCGGCCATGGAATCGCGGTGCTCACGGTGGCACCCGACCAGGTGCTGCCCTTTGAGGCGGGCCAGCATGTCACCATTCAATCCGCGCGCTGGCCGCGGGTCTGGCGGCCGTATTCGGTCGCGTGCCGGCCCCGCGATGATGGCTTGCTCCGCTTCCATGTCAAGGCGATCCCCGGGGGCTGGGTCAGCAACGCGCTGGTCCGCCACACCGCGCCGGGGGACGAGCTCACCATCGGCCCGGCCCTGGGCGGCATGACGCTCGCGCCGGCCGGGGACAGGGACCTGCTGTGCGTCGCAGGCGGGACCGGCCTGTCCCCGCTGAAGGCCATCACCGAGCAGGTAGTCAGGGACGCGGCCGTGGGACGCCGCCGCCAGGTCTTCCTGTTCTGCGGATCCCGCCGCCGGGACGATCTGTATGACCTGCAGGATCTGTGGCGGCTTGCAGATGCGTACGAGGGGTTACAGGTGACGCCTGTCACTTCCGATGATCCGGCCTTCGAGGGGATGCAGGGCAACGTGGGACGGGTCGCCGCGCGGTACCTGCCGCACCGCGAATGCGAGGCTTATGTCGCAGGGCCCGAACGGATGGTGCGGGAGACGATCAGGGTGCTCGCGAAGGCCGGCCTGCCCCGCGAGCGTATCCACTACGACGATGCCCTGCTTGCTGATCGTAAGCGGCTGGGCAGCGGAACATGAGCCCGCTGTCCAGGGTTCTTGCAAGCCCAATTTGCAGGACGCGCCGGCCCTTCAATCGAAGGGTTTCAGGGTTGCAGTCCCTGCGGGGAGCCGGAAACACCGGCGTGCTTGCGAACTGCGTGGGCTTCGTCCCGTTAGCTGAGCCTTTCCTATTGCCCGTCAGCCCGGTGGCTGGAGCGGCAGTGGTCCAAATTGCCGCATAAGTGGCGCCAGGCGGGATTTAATTCCCTACGGGATGCTTTGTTGAGTCCAGTGCGCTGATAACGGCAGATCGGTGCCTATGTCGGCGCGATTTCGGTACTGTTCGGTCTGGTTCCGGTGCGGTTCTGGTGCGGCGGGGCTTGCTCGGGGCCGACGGCGGGTCCTGCACCCAGGCGCGTTTGCCGGTGCGGGCGGTGCGCCCGAAGCGCGGTGCGCAGCGGGCCCTGCCTGGCCCAAACCGGATAGCCTGGGAACCGGGGCGCGGCACCCGCGCTTGCCCCTTCAGCGGCCCCAGCCCATCTGCGAGGACGGCAGCCACACGTGTTCGAGACACTATCCGACCGACTGACCCAGGTCTTCTCCACGCTGCGCGGCCACGGACGGCTGTCCGCCGCGGACATTGACGCGACCTGCCGCGAGATCAGGATCGCACTGCTGGAAGCGGATGTCGCGCTTCCCGTGGTCAGGCAATTCATCGCGCACGTCAAGGAGCGGGCGTCCGGTGAAGAGGTCTCCGCCGCGCTCAATCCGGCCCAGCAGGTCATCAAGATCGTTAATGAGGAACTGATCGCGATCCTGGGCGGCGAGGCGCGGCGGCTGCGTTTCGCTAAGGTCGCCCCGACCGTGATCATGCTGGCCGGCCTCCAGGGCTCGGGCAAGACAACTCTTGCGGCCAAGCTCGGCCTGTGGCTGCGCGAGCAGGGCAACACCCCGCTGCTCGTCGCGGCGGACCTGCAGCGCCCGAACGCCGTGCAGCAGCTGGAGGTGCTCGGCGGGCAGGCCGGGGTGCCGGTGTTCGCGCCGTCACCCGGCGGCGGGGTCGGCGATCCGGTGGCGGTGGCCAGGCAGTCGGTCGACGAGGCCCGCCGTCGCCTGCACAACATCGTGATCATCGACACCGCCGGCCGACTGGGCATCGATGAGGAGATGATGGCGCAGGCCGTCGCCATCAGGGACGCCGTCGACCCCGACGAGATCCTGTTCGTGGTCGACGCGATGATCGGCCAGGATGCGGTGACGACCGCACAGGCATTCCTGGACGGCGTCGGATTCGACGGCGTGGTGCTGGCCAAGCTGGACGGCGACGCCAGGGGCGGCGCCGCGCTGTCGGTCGCCCAGATCACCGGCAGGCCGGTGATGTTCGCCTCATCCGGCGAGAAACTGGAAGACTTCGACCTCTTCCACCCTGACCGGATGGCCTCCCGCATCCTCGACCTGGGTGACGTCCTGACCCTCATCGAGCAGGCCGAGCGGACCTTTGACGCTGATCAGGCCGCTGAGATGGCCGGGAAACTGGCCTCTGGCGAGGGCTTCACCCTCGAGGACTTCGTCGAGCAGCTCGCCATGGTCCGCAAGCTGGGGCCGATCGGCAACCTGCTCGGCATGCTGCCCGGCGCCGCGCAGAACCGCGAGATGCTCAGCCAGGTCAGCGACCGTGACCTCGACCGCGCCGCGGCCATCGTGAACTCGATGACCCCGGCGGAACGCCGAAACCCGAAGATGATCAATGGCTCGCGGCGGGCGCGGATCGCGGCCGGCTCGGGCGTGACGGTCGGTGAGGTCGGTTCCCTCATCGTGCGGTTCCTCGAGGGCCAGAAGATGATGCGTCAGATGATGGGCGGCATGCCGGGAATGCGGCGCGCCGGGCAGAAAGGCGCGCGGGGCAAGGCGAAAAGGAAGGCTAAGGGCGGTCGTCCTGGCGGATCCGCCAGCGGCCGTGCACCTGGCGGTTCTGATGGTGCCGGTGGCCAGCCCGACAGCAGCCAGGGCGGCGGCCGCGGCCCCGCCGGACTGCCGGCCGGATTCGGCCAGGGCGCGGTGCCCGGATCGATGCCGCCCGGCCTGCCAGGCGGCATCGGCGGCAGGGACGGTTCCCTGCCGATTCCGGCCGGCCCGGGTCCCGGGTGGCCAACGCCGCCGCCGAACCTGCCGCCCGGGCTGCGCGGGGGGCCGCCGAACCGGCGCGGCCGGCCAGGCAAGAAGGGCCGGTAACACTCCCGGGCCCGCGCGAAACTGCGCTGCCCCGGCGCGCTCCGCGGCGCCGGTCCGCCGGCCTCGCGGGGCGCTAATGCGGCGCGCTCGCGGGCGCAAATTGCGGCGCGCGGTTGCCGGCGATTACGCGGCGGCGGCGGACGTCTGGCAGAATGTGACCGCTACCATCGGCTCCGCGTGGCCCTCTACCACTCGCTGAGCCGGATCCATCCGGGCAGCACGGCCGGTCCCCACCCGGCACCGCGCTGGCCCGCACCCGAATCCGCTGGGAGAAGACCACAGCCGTGGCTGTAAAGATCAAGCTGAAGCGCCTGGGCAAGATCCGGGCGCCCTACTACCGGATCGTCGTCGCCGACGCGCGCACCAAGCGGGATGGGCGCGCGATCGAGGAGATCGGAAAGTACCACCCGAAGGCCGAGCCCTCATTCATTGAGGTCAACTCGGAGCGCGCACAGCACTGGCTGTCCGTTGGAGCGCAGCCCACCGATCCGGTCAGGAAGATCCTGGAGATCACTGGCGACTGGCAGAGGTTCAAGGGCCTGCCCGGCACCGAGGGGACGCTCCAGATGGCGGCCCCGAAGCAGGACAGGAAAGAGATCTTCGCTGCGGCGGTCTCGGAGACGCTGGCGGATGGTGGCGCTGCTGCGAAGGGACGGGCCAGGGCCAAATCCGCTGACCCGGCCAAGGATTCCGATGGCTCGGGCGGCAAGGCGAGCAGGGCTGCGGCAGGCGCGAAGGCTGAGAAGCCCGCGCGCGGCCAGGCCAAGGCTGCGCCGAACGCGGACGGGGCCGACAGCAAGACGGGCGACGCCAAGGCCGAAGGCAGCAAGACGGCCAGCACCAGCGCGGCGGCCGGCGCCAATGCGGCGGACGCTGCCAACGCGGCGGACGCTAAGGCGGGCGACGGCCAGGAGGGCGACGGCCAGGCGGCTGCAGGCGAGGCGAACGCCGAGCCGGATGCTGCCGCACCCGACACACAGGCGAACGCCGCCGAGCCGGCCGATGCCGACTCCGCCGGCCAGGAGGCCGACGCCAAGGCGGCGGCCGCTGAACCTGACGCGACAGCCGATGCTCAGGCTCCGGAGAGCGGAGCCTGAGGTGCTCGAAGAGGCCCTCGAGCATCTCGTCCGGGGCATCGTAGAGTATCCGGACGATGTCCGGGTGGACAGCCGGGCGCTGCGCAGAGGACGGGTGCTCGAAGTGCGCGTGCATCCCGAGGATCTCGGCAAGGTCATCGGCCGGGGCGGCCGGACGGCCAAGGCGCTGCGGACAGTCATCGGCTCCCTGGCGGGGAACGCCTACGTCAGGGTCGACCTGCTGGACACCGACGAGATCCGCTAGGCATGCAGCTGGTCGTCGGCCGCGTCGGCAGGCCGCACGGGATCCGCGGTGAGCTGACCGTGGACGTGCGCACCGACGACCCGGAGGGCAGATTCGCTGCGGGTTCCGTACTTGCGACGGAGCCCGCAGCGCGCGGCCCGCTCACGGTCGCCTCCTCGCGCTGGCATTCGGGACGACTGCTCATTTCCTTCGCCGGGTACCACGACCGGACAGCGGCGGAAGAGCTGCGCGGCACTCTGCTGGTGATGGACTCGGCCGAACTCGACGTGCCCGACGACCCGGATGAGTTCCACGACTACCAGCTGATCGGGCTGGGTGCCTGGACCGTCGCCGGCGAGCAGGTCGGCGTCGTCGCTGACGTGCTTCACCATGGCCAGGACTTGCTGGTGATCCGGCCGCCCGAGGGCAAGGCGGACACCGGCGAGATACTCGTCCCTTTCGTGGCGGCCATCGTGGCTGAGGTCGACGTGGCGGCCGGGCGCCTGGTGATCGACCCGCCGGGCGGCCTGCTCGACCGGTCAGGCTAGGCAGGAGGCCCCGGCCTTGCGCATCGACATCATCACCATTTTTCCTGAGTACTTTGCCCCGCTGGGGGTGTCGCTTATCGGCAAGGCGGCGCAGCGCGGCGAGATCTCGTTCGGAGTGCATGACCTGCGCGCATGGACGCACGATGTGCATCACTCGGTCGATGACGCGCCGTTCGGCGGCGGTCCTGGCATGATCATGAAGCCGGAGCCGTGGGGCGAGGCGCTGGACACGGTGCTCCCGGCGCGGGGATCGGGGCGGCTGGTGATCCCTAGCCCGGCGGGGGTTCCGTTCACGCAGGCCACCGCAGTTCAGTATGCGGCGCAGGACCGGCTCATCTTCGCCTGCGGCCGGTATGAGGGGATCGATGCGCGGGTAGCGCGGGATGCCCGCTCCAGGATCGCCGTCGACGAGGTGAGTATCGGTGATTACGTGCTGGCCGGTGCTGAGGCCGCCGTGCTCGTGATGATCGAGGCCGTCTGCAGGCTGCTGCCTGGCGTCATCGGAAATGCTGACTCAACGGCCGACGACTCGTTCGGCGACGGCACCGGCCCCGGCCTCCTCGAGGGGCCTTCGTACACCAGGCCCAGGGTCTGGCGCGGCCACGAGGTGCCGGCCGTTCTGCTGTCCGGCGACCACGCTGCTATCGCGAGGTGGCGCCGTGATGCTGCGCTCCGCACTACCGCCGCGAACCGCCCGGACCTCGCGGCCAGGCTGGTCGCGGGCGGCTCCGGAGCGCCGCCATGGGCCGGGCAGGCGGCTGCGGCGCAGCTCGATGCGCGTGACCGGCAGGTGCTGTCCGAGACTGGCTTTCCGGTCAGTGACGAAGATGTGGCACACTGAAAGCCGTTGCCCCACCCGCGAGACCCAGTCTGCAGGGGCGTAGCCGGGCCCCTCCCGGCGCCAAACTGACCGAACCAGCGCGTCCGCAGGCGTGCGCGTAAAGACCATCGAGGAAACGACAGCGATGCACACCGCGATTGCCGAGCTGGAGCAGGCGCAGATCCGATCCGACATCCCGGATTTCCGGCCGGGTGACACGCTGAAGGTGCACGTGCGGGTAGTGGAGGGCAGCCGGTCCAGGATCCAGGTCTTCCAGGGCGTGGCCATCCGCCGGCAGGGCGGCGGCTCGCGCGAGACCTTCACGGTCCGCAAGGTCAGCTACGGCGTCGGCGTGGAGCGGACGTTCCCCGTGCACAGCCCTTCGCTGGACCGGATCGAGGTGGTGACAAGGGGCCAGGTCCGCCGGGCCAAGCTCTACTATCTCCGCGCGCTTCGCGGCCGTGCCGCCCGGATCAAGGAGCGGCGCGAACAGTCGACGCGCTAGACGGGATCGCGCTGCGATGGCTGGACCTGCGCTGGCTGGCAACGGGGCCGTGCCGGCGGATGCCCCGACTCACCTTCGCGTGACGACGCTGACCGGCCACCAGGCAGCGCACGGCGCTAGGCTCGACGCTGATGACTGATGACGACCGCGCCCATGAGCCCGCTCTGACTGACGCGCACGGGCCAGGCTGGCCAGGCGGCGAACCAGTTGCCACCGAGCCGGGTCAGGAACGGAAAGGCTCGCCGATGGCAGGCACGGGCGCGCAGGGCGATGCAGCGGGCTCGGCGGCGGACGGGAACCCCCCCGAGAAGGTGCCCGCGAAGTCCAGGTCATTCTGGCGCGAGCTGCCGGTCCTGATCGTGGTCGCGCTGGTGATCGCGCTTCTGATCAAGTCATTCGTCGTCCAGGCGTTCTATATACCGTCGTCATCGATGGAGAACACGCTCGACATCGGCGACAAGGTACTCGTGAACAAGCTCGTCTATCATTTCCGCAGCATCGAGCCTGGCGACATCATCGTCTTCAACGGGTCTGGATCATGGGATCAGGCCGCTGCCCCGGCCGCCACAGGCTCCAACCCGATTGCCCGCCTCTACGACGCGACTCTCGTCCCGCTGTTCCATTCGATTGTCGAGCTGTTCGGCACCGCCCCGGGCCAGCATGACTACATCAAGCGCGTGATCGGGGTCCCAGGCGACCATGTCGCGTGCTGCAACGCTCACGGCCAGGTGACCGTCAACGGCGTAGCCCTGCACGAAAGCGCCTACCTCTATCCCGGTAACGTCCCGTCAAGCTCGCCGTTCAGCGTTACAGTGCCGGCTGGCCGGCTGTGGGTCATGGGCGACCACCGCGACGTGTCGTGTGACTCCAGGTGCCACCTAGGCGATCCGGGCGGCGGGACGATCCCGGAAAGTCAGGTAGTCGGCCGCGCCTTCATGATTGTCTGGCCGCCAAGCCGATGGCGGGTCCTGCCGATCCCCGCTACTTTCTCCCAGCCCGGCGTTGACCAGCCCCGGGGTGCCGCGCTGAGCCGCACCGGGCCAGCCGCGCCCTACCTCCCGCTCGGGGCCGGATTCGTTGGTGCTGTGCCGCTGACGTGGCTGCAGCGCAGGCTGCGCCGGCGGCTGAGGCGCCGGTGACGACGTGCAGGTGCCTGCATGGCGGCATCCGGGCTACACGCCCCGGCGCACCGCTGGCCTGACCGGTTACGAGCGCGTCCTGGCAAGGGCTGGGCTGGCGCCGGTGGCCGGGATCGACGAGGCAGGCCGCGGCGCGTGCGCGGGACCGCTGGTGGTGGCCGCTGTTGCGCTCGATCCGCGGCGGGCATCGCGCTGCACCGAGCTGGCCGATTCGAAGATGCTGTCCGCGCCGGTCCGCGAGACTGCCTATCAGCAGGTCCTGGAGTCCGCTCTGGCCTGGAATGTCGTCGTGATCCCGTCGGGCGACATCGACCGGATCGGCTTGCACGTCTGCAATGTGACCGGGATGCGCCGCGCGCTTGCCGGGCTGGCCGCGACACCGGGTTACGTGCTGACCGACGGGTTCCCGGTGCGCGGCCTTGCCGTTCCGGCGCTGGCCATGTGGAAGGGGGATCAGGTGGCCGCCTGCGTCGCAGCAGCCTCTGTTGTCGCCAAGGTGACCAGGGACAGGATCATGAAAGGCCTGCACGCCGAGTACCCTCAGTATGGTTTCGCCCGGCATAAGGGATATTCCACCCGCGGCCATATGCGGGCCCTGGCCGAGCACGGTCCGTGCCCTGAGCACCGGATGTCGTTCGCCAATGTGATCGGGGTGGCGCGCGGGGACGCGGAACTCCCGCGTGGCGTGGAGTTGCAGATGCCGCCGTCCGACGCGGAGGTACCGCCAGATGAGCGTGCTGAGGCGCTCGTCGGCGCCGGGCCGGGCAGCTGACCCGCAGAATGGTCCTATCGTTGACCTCATTCGGATCGTCAGGCGGGGCATGGGTCCCCCCCGGCCGGCGCCTGGCGAGCGCCCGATGCGGCGGCTGGCCGCTAACGCGACAACGCGACGCCGGAGCGGAGGGGAGCACATGAGCGCTGAGGATCTCGAGAAGTACGAGACTGAGATGGAGCTGCAGCTCTATCGCGAGTACCGCGATGTAGTCGGGCTGTTCAGCCACGTGGTCGAGACCGAGCGCAGGTTCTACCTCACCAACTCGGTCGAGCTCAATGTGCGCACGGCCGACAACGGCGAGGTCTTCTTCGAGGTGATCATGCAGGACGCGTGGGTCTGGGACATGTACCGGCCCGCCCGGTTTGTTAAGAATGTCAGAGTGGTCACATTCAAGGACGTCAATGTCGAGGAACTGGCCAAGAGTGACCTGCAGGTTCCTGACGAAAAGTAGGGTCCCGGCGCCGGTAGCGGACTAGCCCGGCGGCAGTAGCCGGAGTTCCCCGGCGAGCACGCGGGCTTCGGGGCGGGCCGGGCCACACGGCCGTAGCCCGCAGCGGCAGGCCATCCAATCGCGCGGTTCTGACAGTTCGGCGGCACTGTCCACGCTTTAGCCCGCTCCGCCGCAGGCTCGCACAGCCGCCAGCACGGCCCGGCGAGCGGCCGCCTGCCTCCGCCAGCCTCACAGGTGGAGGTGGTGAGGTTGAATGCCAAGGATGTCCTGGGCAGGCAAGGGGAGCAGGCCGCGGCGGAGCACCTGCAGCGCGCCGGGTTCCGGATCCTGGACCGCAACTGGCGGTGCGCCGACGGCGAGCTAGACATCGTCGCGGCGCAGCGCAGGGTCTTGGTGATCTGCGAGGTGAAGACCCGCTCAGGAACCAGATTCGGGAGCCCGCTCGAGGCGATCACCAGGCAGAAGAAGAGCCGGCTCCGCCGGCTGGCCGTCCGCTGGGTGATCGCGCACGGCGTGCTCTTCGACGAGGTGCGCATCGACGTCATCGGCGTGCTCGCGGACTCGTCGGGCGGCTTCACGATCGAGCACGTCCAGGGGGTGGGCTAGGTGTCGCTGGCTCGCACCCACTCCATCGCCCTGGTCGGCGTGCAGGGCCATCCGGTCGAGATCGAGGCGGACATCGAGAACGGGCTGGTCGGGCTCATGCTGGTGGGGCTGCCTGACGCGGCGCTGCGCGAGGCACGCGACAGGATCCGTTCGGCGATCGTCAACAGCGATGAGCACTGGCCGCAGCGCAGGATCACCGTGGGCCTCTCGCCCGCCAGCCTGCCCAAGCGCGGCAGCGGATTTGACCTCGGTATCGCCGTGGCCATCCTGTGCGCCGCAGGCGCCGCTCCGGCGGCCGGCCTGCGGGACGTGGCGTTCGTCGGCGAACTCGGGCTCGATGGCCGCGCGCGGCCGGTGCCCGGCGTGCTGCCTGCGGCGGCAGCGGCCGCCGCAGCCGGCTTCCTGACGCTCGCAGTGCCGGCGCAGAATGCGCCGGAGGCCTTGCTCGTCCCCGGCCTGCGAGTCCTTGCGGTGCCCAGCCTGCGGTCGCTGCTGGCCTGGCTGCGCGGCCTGCCCGCGCCGGACGGGACGGCCCAGGTGGAGGTCGGGGAGGGCGGGACCGCGCCGCCCGCGCGCCGGGGCGCGACGTCCGCGGCTGATCAGGGCCACCGCCGCGACCTGGCCGAGGTCGTCGGGCAGCCGACGGCCAGGCGGGCCGCGGAGATATGCGCAGCAGGCGGCCACCATCTGCTGCTGGTCGGGCCGCCAGGGGCAGGCAAGACGATGCTGGCTGAGCGGCTGCCCACGGTGCTGCCCATGCTGGAGCCCGCCGCCGCCCTGGAAGTCACCGCGATCCACTCGGTCGCGGGAACGCTGCCTGACGGCCGGCCGCTGCTGACCGAGCCGCCGTTCTGCGCGCCGCATCACACCGCGACCAAGGCCGCGATCGTGGGCGGCGGCAACGGGACCATCAGGCCTGGCGCTGCCTCGCTGGCCCACCACGGCTGCCTGTTCCTCGACGAGGCACCCGAGTTCGCCCGGGACGTCCTTGATGCGCTCCGCCAGCCGCTGGAGTCCGGCGAGGTGGTGGTGGCCAGATCCGGGCTGACGGCACGGTTCCCGGCCAGGTTCACCCTGGTCATGGCGGCCAATCCGTGCCCGTGCGCCAGGGCCTCGTCCGCCAGGTCGGCCAGGCCGGCCTGCGAGTGCACGCCCTGGGTGCGCCGCAAGTACCTGGCCAGGCTGTCCGGGCCGCTGCTTGACCGGGTGGACGTGAAAGTGGAATTCCTGCCGGTCGGGCGGGCCGAGCTGCTCAGTGACCGCCGCTTCACCGAGCCAAGCTCCGTCGTGGCCGAGCGGGTCGCCATGGCCAGGCAGCGGGCGGCGTTCCGGCTGAAAGGCACCTGCTGGAGGCTGAACGCGCAGATTCCCGGCAGCGAGCTGCGCCGCAGCTACCGGCCCGCTTCTGGCGCGCTTGCTCCGCTTGAACGGGCCATGGACATCGGCGAGATCAGCGCGCGGGGGGTTGACCGGGTGATCCGGCTGGCCTGGACCGTTGCCGATCTCGCTGGTGTCAGCCGGCCCGCGACCGCTGAGGTGAGCTACGCGCTCGGGCTGTGGCTGGGGGTGGCCGGGTGACAGTCCCACGCGACGACGAGCGATTCGCGCGGACCGCGCTGAGCTGCGTGACGGATCCAGGCGATCCGGTGCTAGGTGCGCTGCTGCGCGCCTGCAGTCCCGCCGACGTGCTCGCCGCCATCTGCGCCGGGCGGGCGCCGCAGTCCCTGACGGCCCCCTGGCGGGAGCAGGAGCATGCAATGCGCAGCCTTTCCCGCGCGCTCGAACGGTGGGCGGCCCGGCTGGGCTACGTCCCGACCGAATCCAGGATCGCGGCGTGGCACCGCAACGGCATCCGGATCGTCTGTCCCGGAGACCCGGAATGGCCGACCCAGCTCGATGAGCTCGGCGACGTACGTCCCGTCCTGCTCTGGGTCAAGGGCAGCACCGACCTGCGCTACGCGTGCCTGCGCTCGGTGTCGGTGGTGGGGGCGCGGGCGGCCACCAGTTACGGCTCACATGTGTGCGCAGAGATGGCGGCGGCGCTGGCCGAGCGCGGCTGGACGATCATCTCGGGCGGCGCCTACGGAATCGACGCCGGCGCGCACCGAGCCGCGCTTGCCGCCCGCGGCACCACCATCGCGGTGCTGGCCAGCGGGCTCAGCTACGGGTACCCGCGAGGGCACAGCGAGCTGTTTACCGCCATCGCCGGGAGCGGCGCGCTGATCAGTGAATGGCCGCCCGACCGGGCCCCGACCAGGCCGGGGTTCCTGATCCGCAACCGCCTGATCGCGGCGGCCAGCCGCGGCACCGTGGTGGTCGAGGCCGCACTGCGCAGCGGGGCGCTGAGTACGGCGAAGCACGCCGTCGACCTCTGCCGGCCGCTGATGGCGGTGCCCGGGCCGGTGACCTCAAGGTTGTCAGCGGGCTGTCACGAGATCATCAGGAACCGGGGAGCTTCCCTCGTCACCGACGTGCAGGATGTCGTCGAGCTCATCTCGCCTGCGGGCGACGGACTGGCAGAGCCAAGAAGTGGCCCGGCGGTCCCGCGTGATGCGCTGGACCGGGAATCGGCGGCAGTCCTGGAGGCGGTTCCGGCCCGGGGCGGCTGCGGGCCCGCGGAGATCGCCGTGGCGGCCGGGGTCGGCCTGGACACGGTGCTGCGCTGCCTCGGCCTGCTCGCCGCCGCCGGTTTTATCGTGCGGTCGGACACCGGCTGGCGGATACAGCCGAAGCAGTGACCGGCGCCCGGCCAGCCGATCGGGCGGGTCACGTCGCCGCGGCAGGCCGCCGTGGGCCGATCGGATAGCTTGCGCATGCCTGCTTTGGCGTCGCCGGCCAAAATCGAGATGCTCCCCGACGACCATCGAGGAATGATCGTCGTCATGTGCAGGGGCGAGATCACCGCGGACGTTGCCGCCCGGCTGGTGGCCGGGCAGTTTCCGCAGTGGGCGGACCTGCCCGTCGTGCCGGTCGGGCTCAATGGGTGGGACAACACCACGTTCCGGCTCGGTGACGAGTTGTCCATCCGCCTTCCGAGCGCTGACGGCTACGTGGCGCAGGTCGGCAAGGAGCAGCAGTGGCTGCCGGTCCTTGCCCGCCACCTGCCCTTGCCGATCCCGGAGCCGGTGGCCATGGGGCGACCCGACGAAGAGTTTTCCAGACCGTGGTCGATCTACCGCTGGATCGAGGGCGAGCCCGCGTGCGCGGGCCGGATCGCCGACCCCGCAGGGTTCGCTTCTGACCTCGCAGGTTTCTTGGCGGCGCTCTACGCCATCGACGCCGGCGGCGGGCCGCCGCCCGGAGTGCACAGCGCCTCTCGCGGCGGTCCGCTCGCCACGTGGGATGAGCAGACCCGGCAGTCGATCAGCCTGCTGGCAGATGACATCGACGCCAAGGCCGCCACCAGGGTATGGGATACGGCCCTGGCCGGCACATGGGAGCAGGCGCCCGTGTGGGTGCACGGGGACGTGACTGCATCGAACCTGCTCGTCGCAGACGGGGCACTGCACGCGGTCATCGACTTCGGGTGCGCTGCCGTTGGCGATCCAGCCTGCGACCTGGTCATGGCATGGACGTTCTTCGCGGGTGACAGCGCCACGGTATTCCGCCGCGGCCTGCACTTCGACGATGCGACCTGGGCTCGCGGCCGCGGCTGGGCGCTCTGGAAGGCGCTCATCACTATCGGCATAGAAAAGGAAGGAAGTGGCGACGCGCACGCCGCAGCCCGCCGGTTCGGATGGCGGCACAGCCCACGCCAGATCCTCGACTTTGTGATCGCCGACCACGCCCGATCGGCCCGGCGCTGACTGCTCCGACAGCGGATGCCCGAGGAGCGCGCCTTGCGCGACATCCCGGCTAGCGGAGCGCAGCTGCGACATGCGTGAGATCTCTCGCCGTCGTGGGCGCTTCCGAGCGGGTGGCGCCGCCGGCGACCTCGTGCACGTCCGGTTATCTGGCCGCGCGGGATTCGATGCCGCCGCCGACGCTGCCCGGGTCGGTCTCGACCAGGCTGAAGAAATGTCCGGTCGGGCTCACGTACATGTTAAAGTGCCCAATGCTCCCGGCTGTGTCGTACACGATCTTCCCGATGCAGTCTGCCTTGATGGTATAGGCCGAGGCGTTGGGGGAGTTGGCGTTAACCACCTTGCCGTTGACGTCGAAGGTACTCACGCCGTGGCCGCTGCCCGCGCCGTTGAAGTGATCCATGCCGGCGATGGAAAACGGCTTGCTCTTACCCCCGGCGACCAACCAGCCGTCGTTGTAGAAGATATAGGCGCCCTTCAGGGTCGCCTTGCTGCACGAGGAACTCGTGCGGGCCGCCGGGTGGGCGGCTGCGCTGGCGGTTCCCACGACCGCCAGGACGCCGGCCGCGGCCGCGACGCCGGCTGACGCCAGAACCGCGGTCCGGCGGCGCGAGCTGGTTCTCGAGATAAATGTGCGTATAATTTAAGTGGCTCCTTCAGATGCGGAGTAATGAGGTGGGACAAGGGGACCGGCCCCTTTTTGATATCAGGAACTGTTCCCGGATTCCCTTCCGGGAGATACCCCCGCGCATAGTTTATCCGCCACGCGATTTGGCGTGTCAAGCTGCTTCGCGTAAATCACGTTTTAGCAGAGATGCGTCGTTCGGCAGATGATCTATGCCGTATTTAAACGTTACCCGTATAGCGGCGGAATGTACGCTCACGCGAACTCGGTGCCAGCCTCTAACGTCTCGGCCGCGCGAACCTCGCAGTCCGCCTCGCCGTCTCGGCCCGGGCGCACGTCCGGCGGCTGAGGCGCGACGGCAGCGGCGGCTCACGTCGTCGCGGGCCCGATGGCCGCCAGCTCTGGCCCGGCCAGCCAGGTCAGTAAACCAGCCAGCCAGGTAACCAGCCAGGTCCGGATAACTGGGGCGAGCCGGTCCGAGTGGCATTCTGAACTAAGTGATGATCCTGGGGCAGGATGGGTCGGGTGAGCGATGACGACCTGCTGCCGGAAGCGGTCGCTGAGCTGTATTCGTCCGACCCTGATTGAGTTCATCAGGCGACGTGGCATTCTCGCTGCCCACGCCCGCAAGGCCGGGGTGCCCACGGCGGCGAAGCAGATCTCCGGCCTGCGGAAGCCGACCCGGTCGGCCTGGACCGTCAACAAGCTGGTGCGTGCGGTGCCCGGGGTTACCGCCCAGCTGGCTGAGCTGGGCGAGCAGCTCCGCGCAGCGCAAACGTCCCTGGACGGCGCGGCCATCAGGGACCTGTCGCTGCAGCGACGCCAGCTGATCGACGCCCTGACCCGTCAGGCGTTCAAAGTTTCCGGTCAGCACTCACCGCCCGCGGCGCTCAGGGAAGAGGTGGCCGCTACCCTCGGCGCGGCGCTGGCCGATCCGCGGGTCGCCGAGCGGTTGCAGGCAGGAGCCCTGGAGCGGGCGGCCCGCAGCGATGGCTTCGGCCCTGCCGGCGCACCGGTCCTCACCCTTGTGCAGTCGTCTCCGGCCAGGCGCCGCCGCCGGGCCCTGAACGGCGCGGCGGCCACCGGGGCCGGCAACGGCGCGGCGGCCACCCGGGCCGGCAACGGCGCGGCGGCCACCGGGCCGGCAACGGCGCGGCGGCCACCCGGGCCGGCAACGGCGCGGCGGCCATCCGGGCCGGCAACGGCGCGGCGGCTACGCCGCGCGCTACGGGCGTGACCACGGTCCCGGCCCGGCCGGCGAAGGCGGTTGAGCTGGCAGCCGCGCGAGCGAAGGCGGAACGGGAACGCCGCCGTCAGGCCATCACGGAGGCCGAACGGACAGGTGCGGATGCCGACTGGGCCCTCGACGCCGCGGCCAGGGCCGAGCAAAAGCAGGAGCGTGCGGTCCAGGCGCTGGAAGAACAGCTGGCCGATGCCCGGCACCGCCTCGCCTACGCCAGGCTCAGTACCCGCCAGGCAAGAACCGCCCAGCGCCAGGCCCGCCAGGCGCTCGAACGGCTGCGGAGGTAGCCTGCCCGGCTCCGCTCTGCCATTGCCCGGGCGCGGACCCGTGTCGCGGCGCCGCCGGCCGCGCCGATGACGGAAACTTGGCGCATGGATGTTGCGGCCATGGCGCCGGGGACGGCCCCGGAGCCTGCCGGCGGGCCGCCCGGCTGGCTCGATGAGCGGCTAGCGGAGTTCCAGCGGCACCTGGCGGCCGGGCGCAGCATGTCCCCGCATACCGTCCGCGCGTATGTCGGCGACGCGAGATCCTTGCTTGAGCACGCCTGCCGGAATGGCCTCAGCGAGCTGGCGGCGCTGGACATCGGCGCGATCAGGTCCTGGCTCGCGGCTCAGCACGCTGGCGGGCGGGCCCGTGCCACCCTGGCCCGCCGGGCGGCGGCGGCCCGGGCGTTTACGGCATTCGCGTACTCCCGCGGCTGGCTCGCCGCCGATCCGGGATCGCTGCTGAAAAGCCCCAGGGCCGGCCGTCACCTTCCGCAGGTGCTTGCGCGCGAGCAGGTAAGCGCCGTGCTCGCTGCGGCGGCCAACGCGTCGGCAGCGGCCGCGTCCGCAGCGGCAGCGCCGGCACTGGCAGCGCCGGCACTGGCCGCGCCGGCACTGGCAGCGCCGGCACCGGTAGCGCCGGCACCGGTAGCGCCGGCACCGGTAGCGCCGGCACCGGTAGCGCCGGCACCGCCATCGTCCGCACCGCCATCGTCCGCACCGCCATCGTCCGCAGCGGCAGCGTCCGCAGCGGCAGCGGCTGACCGGAGTGCAGCTGACGTGCGCGCCGACGGCGAGAGCTCCTCGGTGCGCCCGCGCGGTCCCCGCGAGGACGAGCTAGCGGCTGTGATCGTGTGGCGGGACGCTGCGATCATGGAGCTGCTGTACGCATCCGGCATCAGGGTCAGCGAGCTGTGCGGGCTCGACATCGGTGATGTCGATGGCGAGCGGCGCAGCGTCCGGGTACTCGGCAAGGGCGGCAGGGAGCGGGTCGTGCCGATGGGCATTCCTGCCGTGCGGGCCATCCGGCGGTGGCAACAGGACGGGCGCCCCATCCTCGTTACCGCGCGGTCCGGTGCCGCACTTTTCCTCGGCGCGCGCGGCGGCCGGCTTGATCCGCGCACCGCGCGCCGGGTCGTGCACGCCAGGATCGCGGCCGCGGGGTCGGTCCCGGATACCGGCCCGCACGGACTGCGCCATACTGCCGCGACCCATCTGCTGGAGGGCGGCGCCGATCTCAGGAGCGTGCAGGAAATACTCGGTCACTCCTCGCTGGCGACAACCCAGATCTACACCCATGTATCGGTGGAGCGCCTGCTGTCCGCCTATCGCCAGGCGCACCCGCGGGCGTGACCGTGCCGTCGGGTCATGCGACATAGCCGCGGAAGCGGCCTATGCACGCAGCGGAGTCGGCACCTAACAGGCACGGGCATGTAGACTACGCAAGGCCGCCACGGCGTTTCGGGGAAGCCCGTACCCGCCCGGCGGCAAAATTCGCGCGTCCGCTTGCCACATGGGAGGCCGTCATGGCTCTCAGCGGAACGTAGCTCACCGGTCCGCGGGAGGCATCCCGCGGTGAGCGCGTTCGGACGCCAGGAAATAACCGGAAGCACCGCCGGATCCCGGCGGGTGCATGAGAGGAAGGGGACACCGGTATGGCACCGGTCGTCACCATGCGGCAGCTGCTGGAGAGCGGCGTCCATTTCGGCCATCAGACCCGCCGCTGGAACCCGAAGATGAAGCGGTTCATCCTGACGGAGCGCAACGGGATCTACATCATCGATCTCCAGCAGTCGCTGGACTTCATCGACCGCGCGTATGAGTTCATCAAGGAGACCGTCGCGCATGGCGGCTCCGTTCTTTACGTCGGCACCAAGAAGCAGGCTCAGGAGGCCATCGCCGAGCAGGCCCGCAGGGTCGGGATGCCATTCGTGAACCAGCGCTGGCTGGGCGGGATGCTGACCAACTTCGCGACGGTCTACAAGCGGCTGCAGCGGCTCAAGGAGCTGGAAGAGATCGATTTCGATGACGTGGCTAATTCGGGTCTCACCAAGAAAGAGCTCCTGCACCTGAGGCGGGAGCGGGACAAGCTTGAGCGGTCGCTAGGCGGGATCAGGGACATGGCCCGGGTGCCTAGCGCGCTCTGGGTGGTCGACACGAAGAAGGAGCACATCGCGGTCAGCGAGGCCCGCAAGCTGGGCATTCCGGTGATTGCCATCCTGGACACCAACTGTGACCCGGACGAGGTGACCTATCCGGTGCCGGGCAACGACGACGCGATCCGCAGCGTCGCACTGCTCACCCGGGTGGTCGCGGACGCGGTCGCGGACGGCCTGATCGCGCGGGCAGGCGCCGCCGCCGGCGAGGAGAAGCCGGCCGCGGCAGCCGACGGAATGCTGGGTACCGAGGAGCCGCTTGCCGAGTGGGAGCGGGCGCTGCTCGAGCGCACGGCCACCGACGGTGCCGCGGATGCGGGCGTCGGCGCGGCGGCAGCTGCAAACGGCGCGGCTGCTGAGACAGCGGCCGGGCGCGTTTCGGCGGCAGCCGCGGATTCGGCGCCTGCAGCGAGCGCGGCGCCCGGAGCCAGCGCGGCGCCCGCTGACCAGGCAGCACCGGCGGGCCAGCCAGCACCGGCAGGCCAGCCAGCACCGGCGGGCCAGCCAGCACCGGCGGGCCAGGCGGCGCCAGCGGACGCCGCACCCGCGGCAGGCGCCGCGCAGGCAGGCGACAATGCGACCGCGGATGACGCGGCACCCGCTCAGGCTGACGGCGAGGCGGCGCCGGAGTCGGCTTGACCGGCCCCGGCCGGCAGGCGGCTCGGCCACATGAAGCCGGGCCGGCTGCCGTGACGAGATGACGAGAGATGAGGACATGGATTACAGCGCTGCGGACGTGAAGCGGCTTCGTGAGGTGTCCGGCGCCGGCATGCTGGACTGCAAGAACGCCCTGGTGGAGGCCGACGATTTCGAGGCTGCCATGGAGCTGCTGCGTCGCAAGGGTGCCAAGGACGTCGGCAAGCGGGCTGGCCGGACCGCGGCGAATGGCCTGGTCACCGCCGAGCTGGACGGTAACCGCTCCGGCGTGCTGGTCGAGCTCAACTGCGAGACCGACTTTGTTGCCAAGACGGACCTTTTCCAGCAGGTAGCCGCCGACATCGCAAGGTCGGCACTGGCCGCAGGCGCGGCGGACCGGCTGACCGCACTCGGCCTTGAGGTGCGGCCGGGCCAGACCGCGACGGTGCTGATCGAGGAGGCCAGCTCCTCGCTGAAGGAGAAGCTCGAGCTCGGCCGGTTCGCCCGGTTCGAAGGCGGCTACGTGACGAGCTACCTGCACAAGTCGGACCCCGCCCTGCCGCCGACGCTCGGCGTGCTCGTCCAGCTCGACAAGGACGCCCCCGACGTCGGGCAGGACATCGCGCACCAGGTCGCTGCCATGCGGCCGCGCTACGTCACCCGGGACGAGGTACCCGAGGACGTGCTGGCCAACGAGCGCAGGATCGCCGAGCAGATCACCCGCGACGAGGGCAAGCCGGAGCAGGCCATCGGCAAGATAGTCGAGGGCCGCGTGAACGCGTTCCTCAAGGACATCGTGCTTGTCGACCAGGCGTCTGTCAGGGACCAGAAGAAGGCCGTCCGGCAGCTGCTCGCCGACCGCGATGTCAGCGTGCGCGGGTTTGCCCGGTTCCAGATCGGGCAGGCCGGCTGAGCCGGATCGGACACGAGGAGCAGGCCAGAGGAAAGGAAGCGCCCTGTGCAGGACCGCACCACGGGCCAGGACCGCGGCCCTGCGAATGGCTCTGGTAACGCCAGCGGCCTCAGCACGGCGGACCGGCTCGCCGGACCCGATGATGCCCACCCGCGCTGGCACCGTGTGGTGGTCAAGCTATCCGGGGAGGCGTTCTCTGGGGATGAGCCCCTCGGCATCTCGCCCGATGTGGTGTACCACATCGCCAAGGAGATCGTGTCGGCAGTCGCCGAGGGGGTCGAGGTCGCGGCCGTAGTGGGCGGCGGCAACATGTTCCGCGGCAAGGTGATGGCCGAGCGCGGCATCGACCGGGCCCGGGCCGACTACATGGGCATGCTGGGCACTGTGATCAACTGCCTGGCCCTCCAGGACGTGCTGGAGAAGCTGGGAGTCGAGACCAGGGTGCAGACAGCTATCACCATGGGCCAGGTCGCCGAGCCCTATATACCCCGGAAAGCGATCCGGCACCTGGAGAAGGGCCGAGTGGTGATCTTCGGCGCTGGCTTGGGCGCCCCCTTCTTCTCCACGGACACCTGCGCCGCGCAGCGGGCCCTGGAGATCGGAGCCCAGGCGGTCCTCAAGGGCACCAAGGTGGACGGGGTCTACGACGCGGATCCGCACCAGATACCGGGAGCGACGCGGTTTCACCGGCTGGATTACAGTGAGGTCCTCCAGCGCGAGCTGCGGGTGATGGACGCCACGGCGGTGAGCCTGTGCATGGACAATAACCTGCCGATCGTGGTCTTTGACCTGATGGGCGAGGGGAACGTCGCCCGTGTGGTGCGCGGTGAGCGGATCGGCACCCTGGTGAGCAGGTTCGGCCGCTAAAGGGGGCGCGACTTGGCACGACTGCGCGGGTTGGGAGCACCATGGAGGCATGCGGGCGGGCCCGACGGCGCGCCCCGGGAGGCTAACGGACCACAGGAGCCGCAGTGATTGACGACACCCTCCTCGAGGCCGAGGAGAAGATGGAGAAGGCCGTAGTGGTCGCCAAGGAGGAATTCGGCGGCATCCGCACTGGACGTGCGCATCCTGCGATGTTTAATAAGATCACAGCGGAGTACTACGGAACCCAGACGCCGGTGAACCAGCTCGCTTCCTTTCACATGCCCGAGCCGCGGATGGTGGTCATCCAGCCCTTCGACAAGTCATCACTGCAGGCGATTGAGAAGGCGATAAGGAACTCAGACCTCGGGGTGAACCCGTCCAATGACGGTGCGCTCATCCGGGTAGTCCTCCCTGAGCTCTCCGAGGAGCGCAGGCGGGAATTCATCAAGATCGCGCGGCATAAGGCGGAGGACAGCCGGGTGTCTATCCGCAACATCCGCCGGCACGCCAAGGACTCGCTCGACAAGCTGGTCAAGAACGGCGACGCAGGCGAAGACGAGGGCCGGCGGGCTGAGCGGGAGCTCGACGACCTCACGCACTCGTACGTCGGCCAGGTCGACGAGCTGCTCAGGCATAAGGAAACCGAGCTGCTTGAGGTTTAGCCGGATCCCGGACCAGTCGGCCGCGCCGAAGCGGAGGGGTGTGCACGCTCACAAGGACCGCGCAGGCGCCGCTCCAGCTAGCGGGGCGCAGCGCCCGGTCGCGGCCGGGCAGCCGGAGGCCGGGCAGCCACCACCCGCCGAGCCGCTGGCCGGGCAGCCATCAGCCGCCGACCCGGGGGCCAGGCAGTCACCGGCCGCCGACCCGGGGGCCGGGCAGCCGGAGGCCGGGCAGCAACCATCCGGCGAGCCGGAGGCCGGGCGGCGGCCACCGGCCGCCGATCCGGAGGGCGGCCGGGCAACGGCGAGCGACCCGGGGGCCGGGCAGCCACCGGCCGCCGAGCCGGAGGTGGGGCAGCCACCGGCCGCCGAGCCGGAGGTGGGGCAGCCACCGGCCGCCGAGCCGGAGGTCGGGCAGCCACCGGCCGCCGAGGCGGGCGCCGAGCGGCTGGGCGGCGAGCCGGAGGCCGGGCGGCCCGGCCGCATCAGGGCGGTCCGGATGAGCAACCGAAAGCCGATCTCCGCGGGCCGCAACCTCCCGGCGGCCGCCGCGGTCGGCTGCTTCCTTGGCGCGCTGGTGCTGGTCACCCTCTTCACCGTCAAGGTCACGTTCCTTGCCTATGTGGGCATCATCGTCATCATCGCGCTGTGGGAGCTGAGCCGTGCCCTGGGCACCCGGGGCATCCGGCTGCCGCTGGTTCCGGTCACGGTCGGCGGAGCCGCCATGTACACGCTGGCGTACTGGTACGGCGCACAGCCGGCGTTGGCAGCGCTGGCCCTGTCGGTGGTCGCGCTGATGGCGTGGCGGTTGCCCGGCGGTGCGACCGGCTACCTCCGTGACCTGACCGCAGGGATCTTCGCCCTGGCCTACTTGCCGCTGCTGGCCGTGTTCCTGGCGCTGATTCTCGCCAGGACCAGCGGCGCGCGCCAGGCGCTCATCTTCATCGTGCTCGCCATCTGCAGCGACATAGGAGGTTACGCCGCAGGTGTCCTGATCGGCAGGCACCCGCTGGCCAAGGCCATCAGCCCGAAGAAGACCTGGGAGGGCCTGGCTGGCTCGGTCGCCGCTTGTCTTGCGGCCGGAGCGATCCTGCTGCCGTGGCTGCTGTCCGCGCACGTCTGGCAGGGCCTCGTCCTCGGCGCCGCGGCCGCGGCCGCCGCAACCCTCGGTGACCTGGCCGAGTCGATGATCAAGCGGGACCTCCAGATCAAGGACATGGGCCACGTGCTGCCCGGGCACGGCGGCATCCTGGACAGGATCGACTCAATGCTCATCGTGGCCCCGGTCGTCTGGCTGCTGCTGACTGTGTTCGTCCCCGGCCCTTAGCCCGAAGTCGGCTTAGCCGGCCGGGCCCCCTCGGCACTGCGCGGTGACCTGGCCCGTTAACCAGCAACCCAGCTGCGGCGCTGCGCGGCAAGCTGCGTGACCAGGCTGACCGGGCCGCGTTCGGTCGCCAGCACGCGCTCCCGCTCGCCGACCGGGATGATCCACAGCCACCTGACGGCTTCCGAGTTGAGCGAGAAACCGCCCAGGTCGGGGACTTCAGGCCCGATCAGGCCGCCGGGCTTGTCGAGCAGCAGGATGGCCTCGTGGCCGCCGCCAAGCGGGAAGGTCGCCGGCTCGTGATACCAGGGGATGGTGTGCCCGGAACCGAGCCAGCTGACCTCACGCCACGGATACTGGGCGAGCCACAAGAAGATCCGGGCGGCAACGTTGGCCGGTTGCGTTGTCGCTATGGCGAGCTCGATCCGGGCCGCCGCGCTCGAGTCATCACCCCGCTGCTCGACTACCGGCATTCGCTGGCAGCTCATCCCCACGGTGGATAGGACGGTGTAGGGCCGCCGGGCCGTGGGCGGCCGCTCCGAGACGCCGACGAGCGGCCGCCGTCCGCCGCCGACGTCCCAGTACCTGGCGCCGGGACCGAGCCTGGTGAGAAGGTGCCCGAAGACCGCCTGCTGGAAGCCGGCCCAGGCGCCCTCGTCCGCCTGCCACCGCCAGAACTCCGCCGCCGCCGCCGTCCTGGGCCCCAGGCCCTCTATCGCGTCGTCGAGCGACCAGCCGAACGGCGTCTGGCCGATCACGTCCCTGCTGTAGCCGGGCATCCCCCTGGCCATGTCGGACCAGCCAGGAAGCGCGGCGAGCAGCTCACGACGGTCAAGCACCGCAGCGCCGTCGCCCTCCTCAAACCAGAGCGCCTGCAGAGCGTCCGGGTCGAGCAGCGGCGTGCCGTCCGGGCGCTTGGTATGCGCGGCAGGCATCTCGGGAGCCTGCCCGGAGGTGAGCCTGGTCAGATCGGTTGCCTCCGGGGCCCGCCGATGGTTAGCGATCCAGGTGGCAGCGATCGGGCCGGTTCTGTCATGCAGGTACGCGGCTGTGGTCGTGCCGTCGTACTCGACGACGACGCGACGGCTGGCGTAGGGACTCCTGCTGTCCAGCAGGATCGTCGGCCGGCCTGGCCCGGCGGATATCCTGGGCTGACCGGTTCCCCTGCGCAACGTCGGCATAGTAGGGAAATCTACTGATTTACCGCAGGTCAAGGTTATCTATCGGCGGCATCGTGGCCGCTTTGCGGCCAGCGAGCGTGCCGCGCCGCGTCTAACCAGCAAGAACGGAGTACTGGTGCCAAGCCCGCGAGCACCGGCGTCTGACGGCCCGGTGGTGACCATACAGGCCGGCCCGGGCCTGCCCCGTGGCCGCGGGCGGCCGCGTCCGCCGGTGCATCTCGCCGACCTGGACACAACGCGGCGGCGCGCGGCAGCAGCTGAACTCGGCGAGCGGCCGTTTCGCGCCGATCAGCTGTCCCGGCACTACTTCGGGCACCTGACCGACGATCCCGCCGATATGACCGACCTTCCGGCCAGCGCCCGCACTGCGCTGGCGGATGCCCTGCTGCCTCGGCTGCTCACGGCGGAGCGCGAGCTCAGCTGCGATCAGGGGCGGACCGTCAAGACGTTGTGGCGGGCCTTCGACGGCGCCTACATCGAGTCGGTGCTGATGCGCTACCCAGGGCGCGTCACCATGTGCGTGTCCTCGCAGGCGGGGTGCGGGATGGCCTGCCCGTTCTGCGCGACGGGGCAGGCCGGCCTGACCCGCAATCTGTCCGCGGCCGAGATCGTAACCCAGGTGGTCGCCGGGGCAAGGGCAGTTGCCAGGGGCGAGCTGCCAGGGGGACCGGGCCGGGTATCCAACGTGGTGTTCATGGGCATGGGCGAGCCGCTTGCGAACTACGCCCAGGTGGTCGGTGCCGTGCACCGGCTGACCGACCGCGTACCCGACGGCCTCGGCATCTCCAGGCGCGCGATCACCGTCTCGACGGTAGGCCTGGTCCCGGCGATCGGCAGGCTCGCCGGGGAAGGCTTGCCGGTCCGGCTAGCGGTCTCCCTGCATGCGCCGGATGACGGGCTGCGAGACGAGCTTGTCCCGGTGAACAAGCGGTGGAAGGTCGATGAGGTGCTGAGCGCGGCGTGGGGATACGCGGCCGCCACCGGCAGGCGGGTGTCCATCGAGTACGCGCTCATCAGGGATGTCAACGACCAGCCCTGGCGGGCCAGTGCGCTTGGCCGCCTGCTGGCCGGCCGGCTGGCGCACGTGAATCTCATCCCGCTCAACCCGACGCCCGGGTCGAAGTGGACAGCATCGGATCCGGGCGTGATGGCGGAGTTCGAGGCCGTGCTCGGCGGCCACGGAGTCCCGGTGACCGTCCGGGATACCCGGGGCAGGCAGATTGACGGCGCCTGCGGCCAGCTCGCGGCCTCCGGGAGCGGCAGGGTACCGGAATAGGACGCGCAGTCGATGCGCGCGGCAGGTACGTTGGCCGCCATGTCATGGAAGCGCACACTGGGCAGACGGTACCGGTATGCTGCCGCCGGCCTGGCCCACGGCGCCTGGCGGGTGATTCAGCGCGCGGGCACGATCACCGCGGACTCCCCGGCCGGCCGCAGGTTCGCGGCGTTCGGGCCGCGCTCGCTGATCGCCTTCCCGACGGGTGACTTGTTTGGTGAGACCTGGATCGAGATCGGCGATCAGACCATGATCGGCGCCAACGTGACGCTCTCCGCCGGCCTGATGCCCGGACACGACCTGGGGACGAGCCCGGTGCTACGGGTCGGCGACCGGTGCGTGATCGGGCGCGGAAGTCACATCATCGCGCATCATTCGCTGGTCATCGGGGACGACGTGTTCACCGGGCCTTACGTCTACATCACCGACCAGAACCACACCTACACCGACACGGAAACCCCGATTGGCCGCCAGTGGCCCGTGAACTCCGGCGTATCGATAGGTGCTGGCTGCTGGCTCGGCGCGGGCGCCGTCATCCTGCCGGGCGCGCAGATAGGCGCGAACGTGGTTGTGGGGGCAGGGTCGGTGGTCCGCGGACAGGTGCCCGATCACTGCGTTGTCGCAGGCGTTCCCGGCAGGATCGTCCGGGAATATGTGCCCGGGGAGGGCTGGTCCCGGCGTTCGCAACGCCCGGACTAAGCGCTTTGCCGACGGCGCCGTCACGAGTCTGTCACGATGGGTCGGGGGCCGCTGACGGCGGGCCGCGGGGGTGTGGTGCGGGCGGGCAGCGGGGCCGCCAGGAAGCCCGGTCGGTGCCGGGCGGAGCTGAGCGATGGGTAGTCAACAGTGCACGTGCAGGCACGAGATGACTTCGTAGCGACTGCGGCATACCAGCCTGAGCCGGCGGCTGCGGCGGCCGCCCGCAGGTTCGTGCGCGAGACGCTGCTGTCCTGGCCGCTGCCGGGCCGCGCTGCCCGACAGGACACGCTGATCGACGATGCGGTCTTGCTGACCAGCGAGCTTGTCACCAATGCCGTTGTGCATGCCGGCACGTCCGTGCACGTCACGTGCAGGCTTTTCGGCGGGGCCGTGGAGATCGTGGTCCTGGACGAACGGCCCGCCCAGCTGATCCCGGATATGCGGCACGCACCCGCAGATCCCGCCGAGCGCACCAGCGGCCGTGGACTCCAGCTTCCTTCCGAGCTCGCGTCGGCGTGGGGGGTGACGTACGCGCGCGCCGTCAAGGCCGTCTGGTTCCGGATCGGCATGCCTGGTTTCGGTGCCGGAGCGGGGACCGAAGCGGACGGCGACACTGACGCGGCGAGTGCGGCCGGCATGCTGGCAGGGACGCGTGTCACGGCGGACAGCGTGCCAGCCTGGGCGCGCAGGAATCTCACCAGGCTCGGATACGAAGAGCTCCTCAGTAGCACCGCGGAAGCCGGCCGCGCCGCCGTGGCGGCCGATGTCGCCTATCTTCTTGATGCGGGCGAGGACGGCGAGCTGCGGGTTCGTGCTGTTGCTGGTGAGGGCCCGGGCCGGCTGACAGTGGGCTCTGCGCAGGCTGGCTCTGCGCAGGCTGGCTCTGCGCAGGCTGGCTCTGCGCAGGCAGGTTCAGCGCAGGCAGGCTCAGCGCAGGCAGGCGCTGCCCAGTCAGGCTCAGCGAGGGCGCTGACCGGTGCCGCGCTGTCGCTGGTCACCGTTCCGCTTATCGTCGACGGCCGGGTAACCGGCGTGCTGGCCGTCGCTGCCACCGAGCCTGACAGGTTCGGCGAGCAGGACGCTGCGCGACTGCAGGAGCTAGCTGACCGGTCCGCTCCTGCCCTTGAGCGTGCCAGGCTCAGTGAGCTGGAGCATGGCCGGCAGGATCGAGCGCACTTCCTCGCCGAGGCAAGCGAGGAACTGTCGGTGAGCCTGGATGAGGCGAAGATCGCAGCCGTCGGTGCCCGGCTCGCCGTCGGTCACCTGGCGAAATGGTGCGCGGTGCTGATCGCCGACGAGGACAGGCCAATGCGGCTTGTGCATGCTGCGCACGCAGACGCCTCGCGTGTCAGGGATCTCGAGTGGCTGCTTGAGCGCGTCGACCCGCCTGCCCATCCGGTGCCTGACCGGCCAGTCCGCGGCCGGCCTGCGGGCTGGCGATGGCAGCTGGAGCTGCCTGCCGGGTCCGGACTGAGCTGGCAGGCAGGATCACGTGCCCACGCGCTCAGATTGCACCGTGGCCGAGCAAGGCGGCCCAGCCGCCCTGACGGACCGGAGCGGGCACCGGCCGGCGCGGCCGAGCTAGCGGCCGATCAGGTGTGGTGCTTCCCGCTCGATGCCGCTGATCAGACTCTCGGCCTGCTGGCCATCGGCGGCCCCGGGGACAACTGGCCGCTCAGGGAGGCCCGAGAACTCGCCTCCGGCCTGGCTCGCAGGATCGCTGTCGCGCTCGACAACGCCGCGCGTGGTGCTCGCCGGGCTAGCGCAGCTGGCCAGGAGTTTCCGCGCCAGGAGCAGGCACTCCGGGGGAAGGCCCGCCAGGACCTGCCGCGCCAGGAGCGGGCACACCAGGACGAGGCCCGCCGCGCGCCCGCGCGCCATGGATCGACTAGCCAGCCGCCGGCTGGCCAGCCGACCGCTGGCTAGCCGACCGCTGGCCGTTAGCGTGCTGCCTGCGCTCCTGCGTGCCGCCGAGCTGTGGCCTGAGCACCTCGCCGCGCAGCGCCCCCTCGATGAGCTCGACGGAACGCGCAGTCTCCACCAGCCTGCGGCCCTCGCTCCGGTAGGCGGACAGGACTGCATTAAGGCCAGCGGGCGGCAGATCGCCGCCGAGTTCGGCGCGCGCGCACCGGTAACCATCGCGTGCGCCGGCCACGCACGCCGCCACATGGTGCCGGGCGAGCGCAGCGAGCGCAATCGGGTGACGCCGCAGCACGCCGTGCAGCCGGTAGTCGGGCGGTGCTACGTCAAGCAGCCAGGCGACGGCGGTCTGCTCGAACTGCTCGCTGCCCGGCGGATGGACGCCAGCAGGCCAGCCGGGCGGAAGATAGGCTGCCACTGTTTCATGGTATCTGCTATCGAACATATGTTCCAGACAGCATCAGCGCGGGGCCGGCTCTGCCGCTCGCCCCGGCGGCTGGCCGACTTGCTCAGCACGAACGGGCCTCACGCGTGCCGCTCGGACAGCTCGCGGCCCGCGGCCCGGGCAGCTGTCGTCCGGTGGCCGGCCTGCCGGGCGGCTGCGGCGTGCCGGCCTGATAGCCGCGCGTCCCGCACTAGCCTCGCGCGCCGGTCCCGTGCCGCATCCGCTCGCATGTCCTTGATCCGGTCCGCGGCGATAGCGTTCATCATCGTCGGATACATGACTGCCTCCTCGTAGCCGCCGGGCTCCGGCCCGACTCCACTCAGATTCGTCGTAAGGCCCTGGCCGCCGCATCGGGCGGATGCCCTATCTCTGCGGCATCTCTGCGGCAGCAACTGCCTAAGGCGCCGGAGCTGCGCGCGGCAGCAAGGCTAAGGCCCTGGAGCCGCGCCGGGCGCCCGCTAAGGCGCTGAGGCCGCGCCGCGGGCGTGCGGGGCCAGGGCGGAGGGGTCAGGGTCGGATTAGCAGGATCGTCGTCCCCGCAGGGGATTAACCCAACCGGAAAACGCGTTAGGAACTAACCGGGAGCCACCCAACGGGCCGTTACCGGTGCCGCGGGCGACCAGCCTGGCCAGGCGGGTAAGCAGACGATTCTCGTTAAACGCCTTAAGGCAATAGGCTGAACGGGCCGTCGCTGCCGGCACCCACCTTGTCTATCTCGGAGCCTTTGCTGCATGCCTGCCCCTACCGTCCACCTCGCGACCCGCGACGACCTGCGCAATGTCGCTATCGTCGCGCACGTCGACCATGGCAAGACGACGCTCGTGGACGCCATGCTCTGGCAATCCGGGGCGTTCCGGGCGGGCGCGCATATCGCCGACCGGGTGATGGACTCCGGCGATCTGGAGCGGGAAAAGGGCATCACGATCCTGGCCAAGAACACGGCGGTGCAGCACGGCGGGCTAACCATCAACATCGTTGATACGCCGGGGCACGCGGATTTCGGCGGCGAGGTGGAACGCGGGCTTTCGATGGTCGACGGCGTCCTGCTGCTCGTCGACGCCAGCGAGGGCCCGCTGCCGCAGACGAGGTTCGTGCTGCGCAAGACGCTGCAGGCGCGCCTGCCGGTGATCCTGGTCATCAACAAGGTCGACCGGCCGGACGCGCGGATCGCCGAGGTCGTGGACGCCTGCTATGAGCTGTTCATGGACCTGGACGCGTCCGAGGATCAGATCGAGTTCCCGATCGTGTACGCAAGCGCGCGGGCGGGCCGGGCGGCCCTGACGCCGCCTGCCGACGGCACCATGCCCGATTCGCCGGATCTGGAGCCGCTGTTCGCCACGCTCAGGGAAACCGTCCCGGCGCCCTCCTACGATCCTGAGGCGCCGCTGCGGGCCCATGTCACTAACCTGGACGCTTCCTCCTACCTGGGGCGGATCGCGCTCTGCCGGGTTTTCAGCGGCGAGATCACCAGGGGCCAGCAGGCGGCCTGGTGCCGCCGCAACGGCTCGATCGAGCGAGTGAAGATCACTGAGCTATTCCGAACGGAAGCCCTGGAGCGGGTCCCGGCGGCCAGCGCATCGGCCGGGGACATCATCGCGGTCGCCGGCATCAGCGAGATCATGATCGGCGAGACGCTGGCCGACCCCGACGACCCGCAGCCGCTGCCGCTGATCACCGTGGACGAGCCAGCCATTTCCATGACGATCGGGGTGAACACCTCGCCGCTCGTCGGCCGCGAGAAGGGCTCCAAGGTCACGGCGCGGATGGTCAGGGACAGGCTGGACCGAGAACTGGTCGGCAACGTCTCGGTGCAGGTGCTGCCGACCGGCCGGCCGGACACCTGGGAGGTCCAGGGCCGCGGCGAGCTGGCCCTGGCCGTCCTGGTGGAGACCATGCGCAGGGAAGGTTACGAGCTGACCGTGGGCCGGCCGACGGTCGTCACCAGGGAGGTAGACGGCGCGCTGCATGAGCCGATGGAGCGGCTCACCGTGGACGTTCCCGAAGAGTACCTGGGCACGGTCTCCTCGCTGCTGGCCCAGCGCAAGGGCCGGCTGGAGAACATGACCAACCACGGCACCGGCTGGGTCCGGATGGACTTCACGGTGCCCGCACGGGGGCTGATCGGGTTCCGCACTCAGTTCCTGACCGACACTCGCGGCACCGGCATCGCGCACCACGTGTTCGAGGGCTACGAGCCGTGGTCGGGCCCGATGCGGATGCGGCCCACCGGTTCGCTGGTGGCCGACCGGTCCGGCAGGGCCACCCCGTACGCCATGTTCTCGCTGCAGGAGCGCGGCACGATGTTCGTGCAGCCGGGCACCGAGGTGTACGAGGGCATGATCGTCGGGGAGAACAGCCGGTCCGACGACATGGACGTGAACATCGCCAAGGAGCGGAAGCTGACCAACGTCCGCCAGTCGACCGGCGAGGAACTCGAGCGGCTGGTCCCGCCCCGGCTGCTGAGCCTGGAGCAGGCCCTGGAATTCTGCGCCGATGACGAGTGCGCAGAGGTGACACCGGGTACGGTCCGGCTGCGCAAGACGATGCTTGACGCCAAGGAACGAGGCCGGCAGCGCGGCCGCAGATCACGCCAGGGCGAGTAGCCCGCTCGCAAGCAGGTATGCTGATTCCTCCCCGGTCTGGCCATTGTTCGGTAAATCGCTGGTTGGCCGCATTTGGATACCCGGAGCCTGGTGATCTGCTTTGGTCGATTTCTGCCGACGAGGACCCGGGGTCTGATGGGCCAGGTTGCGAGGGAGCGGGCGGGCGGGCTGCCTGCAGCCGCCCGATGGATGGCGGTAACCGCCACGATGGCGATTGCCGCGAGCGTCCTGCTGATGCTCGTTGTGGCGGTGCTTGGGCCGTCGGCGGCGGTGCCGAAGATCCCGGCTGCGGGCGGCTGGCCGGTCTATTTCTCTCACGCGCATCCCTCGGCGGTCGAGGTTGCTGTCCTCATCTGGCTGTCGGCGGTGACCGGCGGGATCGGCCTGACGCTTGGGCTGCTGGCGATCCGGCGAGGCTGGCGGCCGTCGGCCCGGCGCCTGATCCTCGGCTCCATGCTGGCCGTCATCGCGCTGGCGGTGACGCCGCCGGTCGGTTCTACGGACATCCTGGATTATGCGGTATACGGGCGGCTGGCCACCATGGATCACAGCCCGTACGTCGAGACTCCGCTGCAGCTGCGGGAGTCTGGCGACCCGGTCGGCGCGATAGCGCCGCACCCCTGGCAGACGCAGGTGTCCGTTTACGGCCCGATTGCGACCGTAACCGAGCGGGCGGCGTCCGAGCTGGCCGGAGCGTCGGCCGCGCGGACTGTCTTCTGGCTCAAGGTGTGGAACGGGCTGGCTTACCTGGCGCTGGTGCTGGCGCTGGACCGGGCGCTGCGCTCGGCGAGCGCGCTGCGGGCTCGGGCGCACCTGCTCTGGTCGGTGAACCCGTTCATGTTGTTCGGGGTGATGGCGGGCGGCCACGTGGACGGGCTGGCCACCGCAGCGGCCGTGATCGGGCTGCTGGTGTTCCGTCGGATCGATGCCCGCCGCGGGCTGGCCGCCGGCCTGCTGGTCGGGCTTTCCGTTGCGGTCAAGGCCCCGTTCGCGCTCTTCGGGGGCGGGCTGGCCTGGGCCTCCAGGCGCTCGCCGCGGACGCTCCTCACGCTCGCGCTCGGCGCCGTCGCGGTGCTGGTCCCCGGCTACGTCCTGGCCGGGAAGCCAGCGGTGAGTGCGCTGGTGGACACCTCTCACGGTGCCGTCGACCTCTATCAGCCGTGGCAGTTGCTGTACTACGTCGTGCACTGGTCCAAGGTAAGCCAGCCGACTGACGCCGTCGCGCTGATCGCAACAGTGCTGCTGGCTGTCCTGCTGCTGTGGCGGCTGCCAGCGGGCCTGCCGGGGCTGCCGGCGGTCCAGCCTGCGCTGGCGCTGACGTTGGCCTGGCTGATCTGCTCACCGCAGCAGCGGCCCTGGTTTGATGCCATGATCTTCCCGCTGCTCGCGCTGATGCCGGCCACCAGGCTGGACTGGGTAGTCCTGCTCCGGGCACTGGTCGCCACCGCCGCCGAGCTGCCAGGAGTCACGTACTACCCGTACCTGAGGCCGCCATGGCTGTCCACGACGGCGAATGTCATCTCTCGCGGCATCGCGCCAGCAGCCCTGACAGTGGCCGCCGCCGCGCTGCTGTACCTGTGCATCACCAACCGCTGGACGCGCGGCGGCCGGCCGGACGAGATGTCGCCCCAGGTTGCTGGCGCTGTACGTACCGAGCGCGAGGCAGATCGCGAACGGGGTCAGCGCGCGGGTCCGGGCACCGTCGGCCGGCCGACGACGCAATAGCCGAGTCCGGGATCCGGCCCATCCCGGGCGGCTATTTGATGGACAGGTAGATGACGCTGGCCAGCCCGAATACCACGCAGTAGATCGCGAACGGGGTCAGCGTGCGGGTCTGGAAGTACCGGACCAGGAACCGTACCGACAGGTAGGCACCGACCCCGGACAGCAGGCTGCCGACCAGGATCTGGCCGCGGATGCCGTTGCCCAGCGGGCCGGTCAGGTCGGGAACCTTGAGTACGCCAGCGGCCAGGATGACGGGCGTAGCCAGCAGGAAGGCGAACCTGGCCGCATCCTCGCGGGACAGCCCGCGGAACATTCCGGCCACCATCGCGACGCCGTCCCTGCTGATGCCGGCCAGCAGCGCCAGGATCTGCGAGCTGCCGATGACCAGCGCCGCGAGGAGGCCGGCCTTGGTCAGGCGGCGGTCTGACTGCACCGCCTGGGATATCTCTGCCTGCCGGACCGCGCGCTGCCCGGAGGCGTGCCCGGCGACGACGCGCGCGGGCCGGTCAGCGGCCGCCTCGCTCTCCTGTCGTTCCTGCGCGGCTTGCGCATCGGCGGCAAGCGATGCCCTGGTACGGAACCGCTCCCCGGCGTAGAGGATCAGGCCGTTGACGATCAGGAAGATCGCGGCCCTGATCGGCTTGCCGAACAGGACCCGGAATTCATGCTCGAACACCAGGCCGACCAGGCCGACCGGGATGGTGGCGACGATGATCATCCAGGCCAGCTTTTGATCGACGGTCTCGATCCGGAGGCGGCGGATGGAACTGAAGAAGCCGCCGATGATCCGGAGCCAGTCCCGCCAGAAGTAGATCATCAGCGCGATGGCCGTCGCCACGTGCATGCCGACGATGAAGGCCAGGTACGGCGACTCGGCCTTGGCGACGTTCAGGTCGGTGGCCCAGCTGCCGCCGATCAGCGCCGGGATCAGCACGTTATGGCCAAGGCTGGAGACGGGGAAGAGCTCGGACACCCCCTGGATCAGCCCGACGACTATCGCCTCGGCATAGGTCAGATGCGACATGACAGCCTTTCGCTCCGCAGAGACACATCCCGGCCCGCGCCAGCCAGATTAGCCATGCTCAACGGCTGGTTACGGGGCAACTCCCGTGACCCAGGGCTCGTCGGCGGGAACAAGCCTGGCGGCTCAGTCCCCAGTGATCATGGTCCTGGGTGTCCCGGGCGACCGCCGGGCTCCGGGCGCGGCGCGTGCTGTCGGTCAGCCTGGGCTTGATGATCAACCTGACACTGATTACCCAAGCTAATCAGTTTGTCGGCCTGCGTGCCGAGTGTTCGGGGACGTCCATTGCGCTGGTTCGGGGCCGCGCGCGCCGGTGTGGGTGCGCGTGCATGCGGTGCGCGCGCGTGCTCGTCCCCTGCGCGCAGCGGACAACGCCGGGCATCTCGGCCCGCAGGCAGCTTTCCCGCTGGCCGGCCAGTTAGCCTTGGCACCGCCGCCCAGCATTACGTTGTGCCGCCCAGCATCATACTGTCGTGCCGTGTCAACATGATCACGGGCATCAGGCTGTGCCCAGAGAAGGGAGCGCATGCGACATCTCCGGCAGTCAGCCTGCCTGTTCGCCGTCCTCATCACGGCGGCCTGCGGAGCGACCGCCCCGGCCGCGGCGCCGGCGCGGTCCCGTGCGGCCCCGGCCGGCCCCAGCCCGCGTGCCCGGGTCAGCACCCCGGCGCAGGCCGCCGCGGCGGGGCCAGCCGTCCCGCCGAAGCCAAGGGTGATCGTCGCGCATTACCGGACCGCCGACGGCTCGGTGGTGACGCTGGCACGGTTTCGCGGCGCGGTTAGTTACCGGCTGCACAGCGGCAGCGTGGATCCTGGTCCGGCTGCGCTGGCTATCGTGCGGGCCGGACCCAGGATCCGCGGCCTGGAGCGCCATCGGCTGCTGGCCGCCTTCAACGGCGGTTTCCTGCTGTCGGCCGGAGTCGGCGGCTTTGAGCAGGAGGGGCATGTCATCAGGCCGCTCAGCAACGGGCTGGCCAGCCTCGTCATTGACTCCTCCGGTGCCGCGAGCATCGGAGCCTGGGGTTCCGGGCTGCCGCGGCCCGGCGAATCGGTGGTCAGCGTCCGGCAGAATCTGCGGCTGCTCGTCAAGCACGGGCGCCCGAGCCGGGTCGCCGCCAACTGGCGGAGCTGGGGGCCAACCCTCGGCGGCGGCGAGTATGTGGCGCGCAGCGCGCTGGGCGAGAACGCTGCCGGTGAGCTGATATATGCGGGCAGCATGGCCACCGATCCGGCGGACCTGGCGGCCGCGCTCGTGCACGCCGGCGCGCGGACCGCCATGCAGCTCGACATCAACCCCGAGTGGGTGCAGCTCGACGTGGCCAAGGCGCCCGGGCGCGGCCTTCGCGCCGCACTTCCCGCGCAGGTCCGTCCACCCGACCAGTACCTGGTCGGGTGGACCCGCGACTTCATCAGCGTGCTAGGCCCAGGTCCGGGGACGCCTGCCGGCGGATAGTCACCTGCTGCCGACGGGATCCGCGGATAATCCGGGCGCCAGCACCGGCTCGTGACCGAGGTCCCCGCTGACCGTGCCATTCGGCCGTACTAACTCGGCGGCTGGGGAGAAAAACTGGTCATGCGGGAGTGTGCAGTACCCCCGGTAGCGATCTCGAGAGGGGGAGCGGCCATGACACGCAGCGATATCCACCGGGACGCCGTGCTCCGTCGTCTTGGCGTTACATACTACGAATCCCTGCACGGCGCGGCCACCGCGGCCGATGTGTCTCGGGCACTCGATTCCGTCAGGGACGCCACCTCGGAGCACTCAGGGACGCGGGCCGCGGCCTGGACGGCCGGCCCGCATGCCCGCGGCGCGGGGAAGCAGCATCACGGGCGATGGCACCATCGGGTCGGGGACGTCATGACGACCTCCGTGGTGACCGCTGACCGGCGGACGCCCTTCAAGGAGATCGCCGCCCGGATGGCCGAGCACAAGATCAGCGCTGTGCCGGTACTGGTCTTGGGCCGCCATGTCGCCGGCGTGGTGTCCGAATCCGATCTGCTCAGCGTGCAGGACAAGCACGCGCGGGAAGCCCAGCTTGAATCGGGCGGCCGCCTGCACTGGCACACCGGCGATAAGAGGCACCTGGGCCTGACGGCGGGTGAGCTGATGACTACCCCGGCCATCACGATCCACCCGGACGCGACGCTTCCGGCCGCGGCGAGGCTGATGAACAGCCGCGACCTCAAACTGCTGCCGGTGGTCGAGGCCCACACGGCGATCGGGGGCGGTATCGGCGGCAAGCTGATCGGCATCGTGAGCCGCCGCGACCTGCTCAGTGTATTCCTGCGCCCGGACGAGGACATCGCCCGGGAGGTCCGCGAGATGCTCACCCAGATCCTGATCGCGGATCCGGCAAGCGTGACAGTAGCAGTGCGCAATGGCGTGGTGACCCTGGCAGGCCAGCCAGGGTTCGCCGAGCAGCATGACCTGATCCGGGTGGCGGCTCGGCTGACCTGGGACGTTGACGGCGTGGTGGACGTGGTGAACAAGCTCGGTACCGCCCAGCCGGTCACGCCGCCGAGCCAGCCGCACAGCGCCAGGCCGTCTGGGCCGGGGAGCTAGCGCTACCACTTCGCCGAGCAGCTGCTCACCTCGCGGCGGCAGTTAACTGGCGGGGACATGATCGACGTAACCAGGCGCCCGGTGCCGAGTTCCGCGGTAGAGTGAAGATGGCGGGAAGGGCATGACCCGAAGACGCGGGGTAACGGCGTGAGCCGCGCACCGCGCAATGGCGATCCGCGCTACGCGGAGCCCTCCCCGTCTTTTTCGTGTCCTGGGCGGCCGAGCCTGGCGCGGCCGCCTCTAGTTCTTGCCCGGTACTTCCGGGGTGTCCTTGTGGGTGCGCCGGGTGATCTTGCTGCCGAGCCAGACCAGCGGATCGTATTTGCGGTCAGCCACCCGCTCCTTCATCGGGATCAGCGCGTTGTCGGTGATCTTGATGTGCTCGGGGCAGACCTCGGTGCAGCACTTGGTGATGTTGCAGTAGCCCAGGCCGAAGTCTTCCTGGGCGATCTCGCGACGGTCGGCGGTGTCGGCCGGATGCATCTCAAGCTCGGCGATCCGCATCAGGTACCGCGGGCCGGCGAAGGCCTGCTCGTTGTCGGCATGGTCACGGATCACGTGGCAGGTGTTCTGGCACAGGTAGCACTCGATGCACTTGCGGAACTCCTGTGACCGCTCCACATCCACCTGCTGCATCCGGAACTCGCCGAGCCCGACCGAGGGGTCCGGGGTGAACGACGGGATCTGGCGGGCCCTGGCGTAGTTGAACGAGACGTCGGTCACCAGATCCCTGATCACCGGGAAGGTGCGCATCGGGGTGATGGTGAGGGTCTCTTCCTGCGTGTAGATCGCCATCCGGGTCATGCAGGCCAGCCGGGGCTTGCCGTTGATCTCCATCGAGCAGGAGCCGCACTTGCCTGCCTTGCAGTTCCACCTGATCGCCAGGTCGCCGGCCTGGGTCGCCTGCAGCCGGTGCAGCACGTCGAGGACGACCTCGCCCTCGTTAACCTCGACCTGGTAGTCGGCAAGAGCGCCCAGGCCGAGATCACCGCGCCAGACCCGCAACGCTGCCTGGTAAGCCATCAGTGCGTCTCCTTCGGCGTAGCCGGGGAAGTGGCGCCTTCGGCGGGCAGTTCCTCGTCGGTCAGGTACTTCGTCAGCTCGGCCCGGTCGAACAGCGTGAGCAGGTCGGTGCGCATCGGGATGAGCGGCTGGTGGCTCACCCGCGCCCTATCGCCGTCCAGCGAGCAGACCAGGCTGACTTTGCGCCAGTCTGGCGACATCTCCGGGTAGTCGTCCCTGGTGTGGCCGCCGCGTGATTCCTGGCGCTCCAGCGCCGCCTGCGCGATGCAGTCGGAGACCAGCAGCATGTTGCGCAAATCCAGGGCCAGGTGCCAGCCGGGGTTGTAGGCCCGGCCGCCGGCCACGCTGACCTGAGCGGCCCGCACCCGCAGCTTGTCGAGCTCGCCCAGTGCCGCCTTCAGCTCATGCTCCCTCCTGATGATGCCGACCAGGTCGTTCATGGTCTGCTGCAGCTCGGCGTGGACCTGATAGGGGTTCTCGCCGTCAGCGCGCTGCAGCGGGGCCAGCGCGTCGGCGGCAGCATCCGCGACCGTCGCCGCGTTCGGGGTCGGGCGCGAGCCCGTACCCAGGCCGTCAACGTACTGCGCGGCGTACAGGCCGGCCCGGCGGCCGAAGACCAGCAGGTCGGACAGCGAGTTGCCGCCGAGCCGGTTCGAGCCGTGCATGCCGCCGGAGACCTCACCGACCGCGAACAGGCCGGCCACGCTGGCCTGCTGGGTGTCCGGGTCGACCTCGACCCCGCCCATCATGTAGTGACAGGTCGGCCCGACCTCCATCGGCTCCTTGGTGATGTCGACGTCGGCCAGTTCCTTGAACTGATGGCACATCGACGGCAGCTTGCGCAGGATCTCCTCAGCCGGGCGCCGGGAGGCGATGTCAAGGAAGACGCCGCCGTGCGGAGTCCCGCGCCCCCCCTTGACCTCGGAGTTGATCGACCTGGCGACCTCATCGCGGGGCAGCAGCTCGGGCGGGCGGCGGTTGTTGGCCTGGTCGTCGTACCAGCGGTCGGCCTCGTCCTCGGTCTCCGCGTACTGCGCGCGGAACACGTCAGGAACGTAGTCGAACATGAACCGCTTGCCGTCTGAGTTCCGCAGCACCCCGCCGTCGCCCCGGACCGACTCGGTGACCAGGATCCCCTTCACCGACAGCGGCCAGATCATCCCGGTCGGGTGGAACTGCACGAACTCCATGTTCAGCGTGGTCGCCCCGGCCAGCAGCGCGAGCGCGTGCCCGTCGCCGGTGTACTCCCACGAGTTCGAGGTGACTTTGAACGACTTGCCGATCCCGCCGGTCGCCAGGATCACCGCGGGCGCCTCGAACAGCACGAAGCCGCCGGTCTCCCTGACGTAGCCGAATGCGCCGGCGATCCGGTTGCCCTCGGTGATCAGCTCGGTGATCGTGGTCTCGGCGAAGACCTTGATCATGCCTTCCGGGTCACGGCCGGCGATCGCGTCCTCCTGCTGCAGCGCAACCACCTTCTGCTGCAGGGTCCGGATCAGCTCAAGGCCGGTCCGGTCGCCGACGTGCGCGAGCCGCGGGTACTCGTGGCCGCCGAAGTTGCGCTGGCTGATCTTGCCATCTTTGGTCCGGTCGAAGACCGCGCCCCATGCCTCAAGCTCCCAGATCCGTTCCGGGGCCTCCTTGGCGTGCAACTCGGCCATCCGCCAGCTGTTGAGGAACTTGCCGCCGCGCATCGTGTCGCGGAAATGCACCTGCCAGCTGTCCTTGGAGTTGACATTGCCCATCGCCGCGGCCGCGCCGCCCTCGGCCATCACTGTGTGCGCCTTGCCGAACAGCGACTTGGAGATGATCGCTGTCTTCTTGCCGGCCATCCGCGCCTCGATCGCCGCGCGCAGCCCGGAACCCCCGGCGCCGATCACCACGACGTCGTAGGAGTGCCGCTCGATGTCAGTCATCCGACGTGCCTGCCCCTGCCTGCATTAGCTGCTTCAGTTTGCTTCAAGTTTGCCTCAGTTGAATATCCGCGGGTCACTGAAGACCCCGGCCGCGACCAGCCAGATGTACAGGTCAGTCAGCATCAGCGTGCCCAGCGTGGTCCACGCGAGCTGCATGTGGCGCGTGTTCATCTTGGAGACCTGGGTCCATATCCAGTACCGGGCGGGATGCTTGGAGAAATTCTTCAGCCGGCCGCCGGTGATGTGCCGGCAGGAGTGGCAGGACAGCGTGTATGCCCACAGCAGCACCACGTTGACGGCGATGATCAGCGTGCCGAGGCCGAGCCCGAAGCTGCCGTTCGGGCCGCGGAACGCCTGGCTCAGGTCGTAGGTGTTCAGGATCGAGACCAGGATGACCAGGTAGAAGAAGTACCGGTGCAGGTTCTGCATGATCAGCGGGAACCTGGTCTCGCCGCTGTAGCTGGTATGCGGCTCGCGGACCGCGCAGGCCTCCGGGGCGCGGTAGAACGCCCGGTAGTAGGCCTTGCGGTAGTAATAGCAGCTGAGCCGGAAACCCAGGATGAACGGCAACGCCACGACCGCGTACGGGATGATCGAGGGCACCTTCGGGAACCAGGTGCCCAGGCTGGAGGCTCCCGGGGCGCAGGCGCCGCTGACGCACGGCGAGTAGAACGGCGTGAGGTAGTGATACCGCGGCACCCAGTACCACCGGCCGAGGAAGACGTGCACGCACGCGTAGGCCACCCAGATTGTCAGTGCCGCGGCGGTGATCCGCGGTTCCCGCCACCAGTTGTCCTTGCGCAGCGTCCGCTCGGAGATCTGCGCCCTGGTCTTGGCCGGTACCACCGGTGCCTGCGTCATTGTCGAGCACTCCGCCCTGGAAACCGCTGAGGTTCGCAGCGCGCCCCTTCCGCCTGGCCGGCCGCGTGGCGGTGCCACCCGGCTGCGCTGCGTGGGCCACGTTGCCGTCAGAACCCTATTCCACTGCATACCACCGCGCGGCCGCGGGGCGAGGTTCTGCGGCGTGTGACACTCGCTACATCAGGCCGCCGAGCGCGGTACGCAGGAAGTCCACCTGGAGTAGCAGCAGGTTCTCGGCGACGTCCTCCTGCGCGGCCAGGTGGGTGACGCCGGACAGCGGGAGCACGGAATGCGGCTTGCCCGAGGCGAGCAGGGCGGAGGACAACCGCAGCGTGTGGGCGACCACGACGTTGTCGTCGGCCAGGCCGTGGATGAGCAGCAGCGGCCTGCGCAGCCTGGCAGCGTCGCCGATCAGCGAGGTGCTTTCGTAGGCGGCCTGATTGTCGTCGGGGTGACCCAGGTACCGCTCGGTGTAATGGGTGTCATACAGCCGCCAGTCGGTGACCGGCGCGCCCGCGATCGCCGCGCGGAACACGTCAGGCCGGCGCAGCACGGCCAGGGCGGCCAGGTAGCCGCCGAACGACCAGCCCCTGATCGCCACCCGGCCGGTGTCCAGATCCGGGCACCGGGCGGCGGCCGCCGCCAGCGCGTCGACCTGGTCGGCCAGCACCGGCCCTGAGATGTCCCCTGCGATGGCGCGTTCCCACTCAGGCCCGCGCCCGGGGGTGCCGCGGCCGTCCGCGATCACGACCGCGAAGCCCTGCTCGGCCAGCCATTGCGAGCCTAGGTACATCGATCCGCTGGCCAGCACCATCTGAGCATGCGGGCCGCCGTAGGGATCGAGCAGGACAGGCAGCTTCGCGGAGCCGGGCCGGTGCCACGACGGCAGCAGCAGCGCGGTGCGGATGGCGCGCTCCCCGGCGCCGAAGATCACCGGGCGCGGATCGGGCAGCAGCGGGCGCTCGGCGTGTTCCGCGATCCGCCCGGCCTCCTTCCCGTCGCGCAGGACCCGGACGGTCAGCCGGGCCGAGTCAACGGATCTGGTCGCGGCCACGGTGGTGCCGCCGGACCTGCGGCCGCTGGCAACCTGCCGCGGCTGCTCGGCTGCCGCGAGGGCGGCCAGGCCGTCCGGCCCGTAAGTCCACAGGCTGATTTCGGTCGGCTCCCCGGCCGATGCGCTGAACAACGTGGTGTCACCGTCCACGCTGAGGATCTCCCTGACCTCCAGCGTGGCCGGGGTGACCGGTGCGGCCGTGCCCGCAGCGAGTTCATCAGGGGAGGCCACGAGCAGCCGCCGCGCTCCTCCGGCGTCGGCGGTCCACACGATCCGGCCGTCATCGGTCCTGGCCGGGACCCCCGGCACGATCTCCAGCCAGTGCGGGTCGGTGTCGGCGCGGATGAGGCTCGTCGCCCCGGTGCCCGGGTTGACCGCCAGAACGCGCATTTCGCGCTGCTCGCGGCTCTGCACCACGATCAGCGGCGCGTCCGGGCGGACGCTGTCCCAGCTGGCCGTTACCAGATAGGGATACGCGTGCCGGTCCCAGTCGACCTGGCGGGTCAGGCTGCCGTCCAGGGCGGTGAGGACAAGCGAGACATCGGCGTTCGGCGTGCCGGCCGCCGGGTAGCCGACCTGCGCCGCCCGGCGATCCGGGTTGGCCGGATCCGCGATGTACCAGCGCTGGACCGGGCGCTCATCGACCCGGGCGACCAGCAGCGCGCTGCCGTCCGGTGCCCACCAGTAACCGCGCATGCGGCCCATTTCCTCGGCCGCGATAAATTCGGCATTGCCAACCGAGACACCGGGCGTGCCATCCGGTTCAGCGATCGCGTGGTCATCGCCGGTGGCCAGGTCGGCAACGCGCAGCGCGCCATCGTGCAGGTAGGCGACGCGCTGCCCGCCCGGGTCGGGCCGCGGGTCAGCCGCCGGGGCCAGTGCCCTGATGGCGCGGACGGCCGGAACGCGCGCGAGGTCCGCCACGTACAGCTGGCCGGACAGGACGAAGGCGGCGATCTCCAGCTGTGCGTCGGTGGCGAAGCCGACGATGCCCCCGGCCCTTTCCCTGGCCCGTTCCCGGCGCGCCTTCTCGGCCGGGTCCAGCTGGTCCCCGCCCGGGGTGATCAGGGCCGGATCGGCTATCAGGTACTCCTGGCCCGCTTCGACGTCGAAGAGCCACAGGCAGCTCACCTGATCGGTGCCGCTCTTCGAGCGGAGGAAAGCGATCTTGGCGCCATCCGGCGAGATCTGAAATGAGCGGGGCAGGCCCAGGGTGAACCGCTGCGTCCGGGCCTGCTGCCGCGGGAAGGTGTCGGCCATAAGAGTAGATCCTGCCAGCACATGGTGCAGGGACAGGCTGCGGTGCGGCGGCAGCTAGGCTCGGCGGCATGAGCGGAGGCAGCGGCAGCAGGCTGCTCCTCGTGCATGCCCATCCCGATGACGAGTCGATCGGCACCGGGGCGACGATGGCCAAGTACGCTGCCGAGGGCGCCGGAGTGACGCTGGTGACCTGCACGCTCGGTGAGCTGGGCGAGGTGATCCCGGCCGATCTCGCGCACCTGGCCGCGGACCGGGAGGACCGCCTTGGCGAGTACCGGATCGGCGAGCTTGCGGCTGCCTGCGCGGCGCTCGGCGTGACCGACCACAGGTTCCTCGGCGGGCCGGGGCGGTGGCGTGACTCCGGGATGATGGGCCTGGCCACCAACGACGCGCCAGGCTGCTTCTGGCAGGCTGACCTGAACGAGGCGGCCGCCGAACTGCTCGCGGTGATCCGTGAGGTCCGCCCGCAGGTGGTGGTCAGCTACGACGAGAACGGCTTTTACGGGCACCCCGATCACATCCAGGCGCACCGGGTGGCGCGGCGTGCCTTCGAGCTCGCCGACGGACAGGTGAGCAAGTTCTATGCCACGGCGGTACCCACATCGGTGCTGGCCGCGGCCATCGATCTGGCCCGCGGGCAGGAGAGTGCCAGCGGCGCCGCGGGCGGCGGCGTGGACTTCAGGCAGGTCGAGTCGGTGGACGAACTCCCGTTCGGCACCGCGGATGCGGATGTGACGACGGAGATCGACGCGACCGCGTTCCTAGCCGCGAAGCTGGCCGCGATGCGCGCCCATGCCACCCAGATCGCGGTGGATAGCCCGTTTTTCGCGCTCTCCAACAACATCGGTCAGCGGGCCTTCGGCCGCGAGTACTACACGCTGCTGGCCGGCCCGCGCGGTCCCGCCGCCGGTCCCCATGGCCGGGAGAGCGATCTCTTCGGCGGGATTGGCTAGCCTTCCTGTGGTGGAAAACGCACCGCCGCAGCGCGGCCAGTCTGGTCAGCCGCAGCCCGGCCACCCCGGATCCCGCCAGCCGGGGCTCGGCCAGCCCCGGCCCGGGTCCATCCAGCCCAGGGCCACCCGGCAGCTGGCGGTGATCGGTGCCTGCTACGCGGTGCTGTTCCTGCTCGGGGTCGCCGAGGGCGTCATCGGCTCCTTCCACTACAGCGGCGGGCTCGGGCGCATCCCAGGGGCCGCCCTGGGCTTCGACGCGCTGATCCTGGTGACGTGCCTGCTCGCCGCCTGGGGAATGCGCAGGCCAGCTGCCGGACTTATGCCCGCCGTGGGCTGGTTTGCCGCCTCGTTCGTGCTGGCCATGCGCACCCCGGGAGGGAGCATCGTGATTACGAACACAGCCGCGGGCAAATGGTTCCTGTTCGGCGGGGCACTGTGCGCAGCCGCCGGGGTGGTCGCCTCCTTTGCCGCATTGCCCGCGGCCAGGGCGCCACGGCGCGGCGGCCTCCGGCCACGGAAGCCCGGTTCGTAATGCCGGTGGACAACGCGGCGTTCCGGCACGCGGCCGGGAGGTTCCCCAGCGGCATCCTGGTGGTCTGCACCAGCCTGGACGGGAACTTGCACGCGATGACCGTGAGCGCGTTCACGTCCGTGTCGCTGGAGCCGCTGCTTGTGCTGTTCTGCGCGGAGAAGATCGCGCGTTTTCACGATGCTGTGCTTGCGGCGGGGGTGTGGTCCGCCTCGATACTCGACGACGACTCGGAGAAAACGGCGCGCTGGCTGGCCACCCGCGGCCGGCCACTGACCGGCCAGCTCGACACCATAGGTCACCATCCGGGGACGGCGACCGGCATGCCCATCCTGGACGCCGCGCTCGCCGCCATCGAATGCCGGACCACGGCCGTTCACGACGGCGGAGACCACAGCATCGTGGTCGGGGAGGTCGTCGGGGTGAGCGGGCCGCGGGACCAAGGCGAGCCGCTGATCCACCACGCCGGCCGCTATCGCCGGCTCGCTCCGGACCGCTGAGACTGCCCCAGCTCCTGGACCCTATTCAGGGATCTTGACGACTTTCCCGCCGATATCGCTGAGAAGTCGTCAGGATCCGTGAAAGCCACCGGGTAGGCGGGCCGCTTTCGCCGGTTCCGTGCGGTGCTAACCCGCCGGATCGGCTACTTGGGGTCGTAGCTGAGGTTGGGCCGCAGCCAGCGTTCGACTTCGTCAAGCCCGAGCCCGCGCCGCAGCGCGTAGTCCTGCGCCTGGTCCTTGCCGATGCGTCCCACCGTGAAGTACCGCGACGACGGGTGGGCGAAGAGCAGCCCGCTGACGCTGGCGGCGGGGGTCATCGCGAACGATTCGGTCAGGGCCATGCCCAGCTGCGCCGCGTCGAGCAGGTCGAACAGGGCCTTCTTCTCGCTGTGGTCGGGGCTCGCGGGATAGCCGAGCGCCGGACGGATGCCGCGGAAGCGCTCGGCGTGCAGGTCCTCGACCGGCGGGTCGGCGTCGGGCTCGTACCAGGCGCGCCGCGCCTGCAGGTGGATGTACTCGGCGAACGCTTCGGCGAGCCGGTCGGCCAGGGCCTTCACCATGATCGCCCGGTAGTCGTCCTGCCGGGCCTCGAAGGTGGCGGCAAGCTCTTCGGCACCGTGGATGGCCACGGCGAACCCGCCGATGTAGTCCCCGGCCGGGGCGATGTAGTCCGCGAGGCTCCGGTTGCGGCCGGCCTGGCTTGACCGTTTGCTGGCGCAGCATCGGCAGGCGCACGCTGCCGGGGCCCGCTGCGGCGCCGATCGAGATGTCGGCCGCGGGGCCCGCTGCGCCGGGCGCTGCGGCGTCGATCAGGATGTCGTCGCCGTCGGAGCGGGCTGGCCAGAAGCCATAGGCGCCGCGCGCCTGGAACTGGCCGTCGGCAATGATCTGGTCGAGGAGGGCGTTGGCCTCGTCGTAGAGCTCGCGTGCGACCGGCTGGTCGAGGATCGCCGGGTACTTGCCCTTCAGCTGCCAGGCGAGGAAGAGGAACTGCCAGTCGATCATCGCGCGGAGCGCGGTCAGGTCCGGCTGGACGGTGCGGACGCCGGTGAAGTCCGGGACGGGCAGGTCGTCGAACGGGACCTGCTCACGGTTGGCCCTGGCCGCTGCGAGGCCAAGCAGCGGGCTCCGCTGCTTGGTCGCGTGCTGCTCGCGCAGCCGCTGCTGCTCGTCGCGGTTGCGCACGGCCAGCGCGTCCGCCCGATCGGAGTCAAGCAGGTCCGCGACCACGCCAGCGACCCGGGATGCGTCGAGCACATGGACGGTGGTGCCTGCATAGGCGGGGGCGATGCGCACCGCGGTGTGCTGCCGCGAGGTGGTGGCGCCGCCGATCAGCAACGGCAGTTTCAGCCCGCGGCGCTGCATCTCGGCGGCGACGGTGACCATCTGGTCCAGTGACGGGGTGATCAGCCCCGACAGGCCGACGGCGTCGGCGCCTTCGGTGACCGCGGTGTCCAGGATGGTGGCTGCGGTGACCATCACGCCGAGGTCGATAACCTGGTAGTTGTTGCAGCCGAGGACGACCCCCACGATGTTCTTGCCGATGTCGTGCACATCGCCCTTGACCGTGGCGAGCACCACTTTGCCCTGGCCGCGGTCTTCCTGCGCGTGCCCATCAAGGCGCGCCTGCTCCTTCTCGGCTTCCATGTAGGGCTCGAGGTAGGCGACCGAGCGCTTCATCACCCGGGCGCTCTTGACCACCTGCGGCAGGAACATCTTTCCGGCGCCGAAAAGATCACCGACGATCTTCATGCCGTCCATCAGCGGCCCCTCGATCACGTCGAGGGGGCGCGCGGCCCGCTGCCGGGCTTCCTCCGTGTCGTCCTCGATGAAATCGACGATGCCGTGCACGAGCGCGTGCGCCAGGCGCTGCTCGACCGCCGCTTCCCGCCAGGACAGGTCCACGGTGCGCTGGGTGCCCGATCCGCTGACCGTCTCGGCGAACGCGACCAGCCGGTCGGTGGCGTCGCCGCGCCGGTCAAAGAGCACGTCCTCGACAAGCTCGAGCAGGTCAGCGGGGATGTCCTGGTAGACGGCGAGTTGTCCGGCGTTGACGATGCCCATGTCCAGCCCGGCGCGCACGGCGTGGAAAAGGAACGCCGAGTGCATCGCCTCGCGCACCACATTGTTGCCGCGGAAGGAGAACGACAGGTTGGAGATGCCGCCGCTGGTGTGCACGCCCGGGCACCGCTGCTTGATCAGCGGGAGCGCGTCGATGAACGCCTTCGCGTAGCCGTTGTGCTCGGCGATGCCGGTGGCGACCGCGAGCACATTGGGGTCGAACACGATGTCCTCAGCGGCGAACCCGGCTTGCTGCGTGAGCAGGTCGTAGGCGCGGCCGCAGATCGCCACCTTGCGTTCGGTGGTGTCGGCCTGCCCCTGTTCGTCGAAGGCCATCACGATCACTCCGGCGCCGAAATCGTGGATGCGCCTGGCCTGCTCGAGGAACGGGCCCTCGCCTTCCTTGAGGCTGATCGAGTTGACGACGCCCTTGCCCTGCACGCACTTGAGGCCGGCCTCCAGGACGCTCCACCGCGAGCTGTCAATCATGATCGGGATACGGGCGACCTCAGGCTCCGTCGCGACCAGATTCAGGAATGTGGTCATGGCCTGCTCGCTGTCGAGCAGATCGGCGTCCATGTTGACGTCGAGCAGGTTGGCCCCGCCGCGCACCTGCTCAAGCGCGACGCCGACGGCGCCCTGGTGGTCAGCGGCCTCGATCAGCCGCCTGAACCGCGCCGAGCCAGTGACATTGGTGCGCTCCCCGATCATGACGAACCCGGTGTCCGCGCCGAGCTCGAAAGGCTCCAGGCCGCTGAACCGGGTGTGTCCGGGGGCAGCCGGGATCCGGCGCGGCTGCAGCCCGGTCACGGCGGCGGCGATCTGCGCGATGTGCGCGGGCGTCGTGCCGCAGCACCCGCCGACGATGTTGACCATTCCTGAGGTCGCGAACTCGCCCAGCAGCCCTGCGGTTTGCTCCGGTGTCTGGTCATAGCCGCCGAACGAGTTCGGCAGCCCGGCGTTCGGATGGCAGGCCGTATAGGTGCCGGCCAGCCGTGCTAGCTCGCCGATGTGCGGGCGGATCTCCTCAGCGCCCAGCGAGCAGTTCACGCCGACCACCAGCGGCTCGGCCTGCTGGATCGAGTTCCAGAACGCCTCGACGGTCTGCCCGGACAGCGTCCGCCCGCTCATGTCCACGATCGTCACCGAGATCCACAGCGGCAGGTGCGGAGCGACATCGCGGGCGGCCGCGATCGCGGCCTTGGCATTGAGGGTGTCGAAGATCGTCTCAACCAGTAGCAGATCAACCCCGCCATCGGCCAGCGCTCGGACCTGCTCGGCGTACGCCGCGTGGACCTCGTCGAACGACACCGCCCGGTACGCCGGGTCCTCGACGCGCGGCGACAAGGAAAGCGTGACGTTCAGCGGCCCGATCGAGCCGGCGACGAAACGGCCGCCCGCCTCATCTGCGGCTTGCCGCGCCAGCCCGGCGCCCCGCAGGTTCATCTCCCTGACTACTGACTGCAGCTGGTAGTCCGACTGGCCGATGCTCGTCGCGGTGAAGGTGTTCGTGGTGGCGATGTCCGCGCCGGCCGCCAGATATTGCCTGTGCACGTCCAGGACAACATCCGGACGCGTCAGGTTCAGCAGGTCCGGGTCGCCGGTTACGTCACGCGGGTGGTCAGCGAACCGGTCCCCGCGATAGTCGGCCGCCGTGAGCCCGGTGCCCTGCAGCATCGTTCCCCAGGCTCCGTCGAGCACCACGACCCGCTGGTCAAGAAGCTCACGCAGGGCCTCGGCGCTGTCGCCGCGGTTCAAGGATCTATCCAATGGACCACCTCCCGCTGGGGGAGGCGCCCTTGCGGATACTAGCCAGGCCGAGCGTGGCGGGCCGCAGCCCGTTGCAGCGCCTCTCGGCCTGTCCGTCAAGGATATCAAAGGACGGCTTTCTTGCCGGACCCACCGACCCCGCGGCCCGGACCGGGGGCTGGCCCCCGGCCGCTTTCGCGCGGTTAGCCCGGCGGGAGCAGGGCTTCGGGGATGTCGGCTTCCGCTGCCCTCAGTTCCTCGCCCAGCGCCTTGGCCTGCGGGTCCAGCCGGGTGCTGGCCGCGACGCCGCGGCCGAGGAGCCCGGCCACCACGAAGTTGAGCGCGAGCAGGTTAGGCAGCCGGTACCGCTCGATCGCCAGCCCGGCGGCCGCGGGGACCAGCCCGGCCAGCCGTTCGGCTGTCAGGTAATGGTCCAGCCAGGCGTACGTCTCGGGGGTGCGCGCCCACACGCCGACGTTGGCGTTACCGCCCTTATCGCCGGAACGTGCCCCGGCGATAGTGCCCAGCGGCGCCCGGACGGTACGCGCTGCGGCGAGCCCGGCCACTTCCGGCCGGCTGACGGCCCCTGCTGCCTGGCCGGCCGCCGGTGCGGGTCGGAGCGGCGGCGGTGCCTGGGCCCGGCTGGTCCACACCTGCTCGCCGTCGATGACGACGCTCGCGGTCACCAGGGACGCGGGTACGAGGGCCGGCCAGTACACCCCGTAGGACGACGCGTCGCCCGGCGGGGTCAGCGAGAACAGGCCCGGATAGCTGGCCAGCGCCGTCTCGATGACGGCCGCGGAGAACGTCCGGCCGGCCCTGGACCGGTCGGCGTCCAGGACCGTGATGCGCAGCAGCGCCGGATCGGAGCCCGCCAGTTCGACGGCGACCTCATCGAACGCCTGCCGGCCGCCTGGCACCCTGGCCCAGATTGCCTGCTGGGCCAGCTCGGCCTTGGCCGCCACGTCGAGCCCCTCGATCACCAGGATCATCGTGCTGCGGTAGCCGCCCGCGTAGTTGATCGCGACCTTCAGGTCGGCGGGCGGCGGCTCGCCGCGGCAGCCCGCGACCAGGACCCGGTCCGGTCCTTGCTGGGTAAGGCGGATCGTGTCGAACCTGGCGATCACGTCCGGGTTGGCGTATCTGGGGCCGCCGATCTCGTACAGCAGCTGCGCGGTCACGGTGCCGACGCTGACCAGCCCGCCGGACCCGGGATGCTTGGTAATCACCGCTGTCCCGTCCGCCGCGAGCTCGGCGAGCGGGAAACCAGCCCGGGCGAGGTCGGGAACCTCATTGAAGAACGCATAGTTGCCGCCGGTGGCCTGGCACCCGCACTCGATGATGTGCCCGGCGGCCACGGCTCCCGCCAGCGCATCCAGGTCCTCGCCTGACCAGCCGAACCGCCAGATACCCGGGCCGACGGCGAGGGCCGCGTCGGTCACCCTCCCGGTGATCACCACGTCGGCCCCCAGCCGAAGCGCCTCGGCGATCGGCTGCCCGCCGAGATAGGCGTTGGCGGTCAGCGGGGTTACCCCGGCGTCGGCAAACCGCTCTCCGGTGTCGGTGTTGACCAGATCATGGCCCGCAGCCATCAGCTCGTCCAGGCGCCCGAGCAGGTCGTCCCCTTCGACGTGCGCGACGACCGGAGCGAGCCCGGCCCGGCTGGCGAGTTCGCGGACGGCGCCAGCGCAACCGGCCGGGTCGAGGCCGCCAGCGTTCGACACGATCTTGATCCCGCGCTCCAGGCAGGTTCCGAGCACCTGCTCCAGCTGGGTCAGGAAGGTCCGCGCGTAGCCCGGTCCGCCCCGGTCCCGGCTCTTGGCGAGGAGCAGCATGGTGAGCTCGGCAAGCCAGTCGCCGGTGAGCACGTCGATGGGGCCGCCCTCGACCATCTCCCTGGCCGCGGAGAGCCGGTCGCCATAGAAGCCGCTGCAGTTAGCGACCCGAAGGACTGGCCTGCCGGCGGCTGGCCCGCGGCCTGCCGGGCTCATCGGCTCCTCACCGCCCGCAGATCCAGCTCGGGTCGCGTTTCTCCGCGAAGGCGGCCATCCCCTCCTGAGCCTCTGGCGATGCGAACCTGCTTGCGGACAGCTCAGCCATCCGGGCCAGCCCGTCGGCCAGCGGCAGCCCGGGCACTTCCCGCAGGATGGCCTTGGTGGCCGCCAGCGCCCCCGGCGCGCCGCGCAGCAGCATGCGCACGTACCTGGCGGTCTCCGCGTCGAGGTCGGCCTCGGCCGTGGTGCGGCTGAGCAGCCCGATCCCGGCGGCCCGCTCAGCATCGAAGGCCTCCCCGGTGAGCAAGTACTCATATCCGGCCCTGGGCTGCATCCGGCGCAGACAGGTCACCGCGATGACCGCGGCCGCGGCGCCGATCCTGACCTCGGTGAACGCGAACGTAGCCGACCGTGGCGCGATCGCGATGTCGCACGCCGCGATCAGGCCGATGCCGCCTGCCCTGGCGCTCCCGTTGACCCGGCAGACGACCGGCTTGCCGCTTTCCCAGATGAGCTGGAGGATCCGGGAGAACGAGGCAGGCGCGGCCGCCGGGCGCTGCCTGCTCTCCGTCAGGTCGGCACCGGAGCAGAATGCCGGGCCGGCCCCGGTCAGCACGATGACCCGGACGGCCGGATCAGCCAGCGCCCCGGCCAGCGTGTCGTGTAGCTGGGTGAGCAGGGCGGCTGAGAGCGCATTCCGGTTGGCCGGCGAGTCGAGGGTGATGGTGGCGACCTGGCCGGCCGGGTCATAGCGGACCAGGCTGTTCATGCATCCTCCCCGGTAACGAAGGCGAGCACGTCGCCGGCCTCCACCTGGGTGCCCGGCTTGACCCGCAGTTCAGACATGGTCCCGTCGGCAGGCGCCAGGATCTGGTGCTCCATCTTCATGGCCTCCAGGATGAGCACCGGCTGGCCGGCCGTGACCTGGTCGCCGCTGGCTACTTCGGCCCGCACCAGGATGCCGGGCATGGGCGCGACGAGCGACCCTGGCTGCCCGGCGGCCACCGGAGCGGGCAGCCGCTCCGCAGGCGTCAGTGCTACCGCCCCGAAACCGGAATCCACCCAGACGACGCCGCCGGCCCGGCCGATGTCGAACCGGTGCCGTACGCCGGAGACCTCGAGCAGTACCTGATCTTCGGTCACGGCGGTCACGTTCAGGGCGCCGGGCTCCTTGGCCCGCGTCGCCTTCGCGCCGCCGGGGTCCTTGACGGCGGTCCTGCCCGGGTCATCGGCGGCCTTGCGGACCGCGGTCTCGGCCGGGCGGCCGACGTCCACGATCTTGATCCCGTCGCGAGCCCACGAGTAAGCGGTCGTTATCCGCCCGTCCGGGCCGTCGTATGATCTGCGCTGCGGCTGTGAGACCACGTTGCGCCAGCCGCCGGGCAGGCTGGCCCCGGCTCGCGCGGCAGCCCGCGCCGCTGCCGCGTCGGCGAGCGCGGCGGCGACCGCCGACAGCCGGACCGCCGCGCCGCTGGGGGCCAGCCCGGCAAGGTCGTAGTCGGCCAGCAGCGAGGTGTCGGCCTGCCCGGCCAGGAACCGGGGGTGCCGCAGCACGCCGACGAGCAGGTCGCGGTTGGTTGCCGGGCCATGTATCCGCGCCCGGTCCAGGGCGCTGGCCAGCCTCCGGGCTGCGGCCTGCCGGACGGGTGCCCACGCGATCAGCTTGGCGAACATCGGATCATAGTGCGGGCTGATCTCGCTGCCTGACTCGATGCCGCTGTCCAGCCGCAGGCCCGCCGCAGCGGCGGTCGGCGCGAACCGGGTGTCGACGTCCGGGATGTGCAGCGTGTGCATGGTGCCGCTGGCGGGCCGGTAGCCGGCGGCCGGGTCCTCCGCATACAGCCTGGCCTCGATCGCGTGGCCGGTCGCGGCCGGCCGGCGCGGCGGCAGCGCGATGCCCTGGGCGATATCGAGCTGGATCGCGACCAGGTCGATGCCGTGCACGCATTCGGTCACCGGGTGCTCGACCTGCAGCCTCGTGTTGAACTCCAGAAAGTAGAACTGCCCGTAGGGGGTGAGCAGGAACTCGGCGGTGCCCGGGCCTGCGTAACCGACGGTCCGGGTGATGGCTGCCGCCGCGGCGAGCAGGTCTTCGCGCAACCGCGGGCCGACGGCGGGAGACGGGCTCTCCTCGATCACCTTCTGGTACCTGCGCTGGACGGAGCAGTCCCGCTCGGTCAGCGCCCACACCGAGCCGCGGGTGTCGGCGAGCACCTGTACTTCGACGTGCCGCGCGGCGGGCAGTAGCTGCTCGCAGAAGATTGTCGGATCGCCGAACGCCGCCTCCGCCTCCCGGCGGGAGGCGGCGAGCGCGGCGGGCAGCTCGGCGGCCGAGCCGATCACCCGTATGCCGCGTCCCCCGCCCCCGCCCGAGGCCTTGACCAGCACCGGGAAGGAGGTGACCGATTCCGGATCGAGCATGGGCAGTACCGGCACGCCCGCGCCGGCCGCGAGTTTCTTCGAACGGATCTTGGATCCCATCGCTTCGATCGCGTCGGCTGGCGGACCGACCCAGGTAAGGCCCGCAGCCACTACCGCCCGCGCGAAGCCGGCGTCCTCGGCGAGGAAGCCGTAGCCGGGATGGACCGCGTCGGCGCCCGCCGCGAGGGCGGCAGCAACAATCGCTGGCCCGTTGAGATAGGTCTGCGCCGGGCTGGCGCCGGGCAGCCGGACGGCGCTGTCCGCGTCGGCGGTATGCGGAGCCTCCGCATCGGGATCGGAGAACACCGCGACGCAGCCGATGCCGGCCTGCCGGCAGCTGCGGAAGATCCGCCGCGCGATCTCTCCCCGGTTCGCGACCAGCAGCCTGGTTATCACCCGCGCGTCGCTCATAGCCGGAACACGCCGTAGCTGCCTGGCCCCGGCGCGGTGCCGGGCTGGACCGCCCAGCTGGGCACCGCCCAGCCCGGCGGCGCGCTCTGGATCGCCGACAGGCAGATGCCGAGCACCGTCCGGGTGTCTCGCGGGTCGATCACGCCGTCATCGTAGAGCCGGCCGGAAAGGAAGAAGGCCTGGGATTCGGCTTCGATCTGCTCCGTCACGGCGGCGCGCATCGCCGCGTCGGCGGCCTCGTCGTAAGGCTCGCCCCTGGCCGCGGCGGCCTGCCTGCCGACGATCGACAGCACCCCGGCCAGCTGCGCCGGCCCCATCACCGCGGACTTCGCGCCCGGCCAGCTGAACAGGAACCGCGGGTCGTAGGCGCGGCCGCACATGCCGTAGTTGCCGGCGCCGTAAGACGCGCCGAGTACGACCGTCAGGTGCGGCACCTGGCTGTTGGATACCGCGTTGATCATCAGGGCGCCGTGCTTGATGATGCCGGCTTGCTCGTAGCTGGCACCGACCATGAAGCCGGTGGTGTTCTGCAGGAACAACAGCGCGGTCCCGGCCTGGTTGGCCAGCTGGATGAATTGCGCGGCCTTCTGCGACTCCGCGCTGAACAGCACGCCGCGCGCGTTGGCGAGGATCCCGATCGGATAGCCGTGCAGCGCGGCCCAGCCGGTGACCAGGCCGCTTCCGTACAGCGGCTTGAACTCGTCGAAGTCCGATCCGTCCGTGATCCGCGCGATGACTTCACGCGGGTCGAACGGCACCTTCAGGTCCTCGGGCACGATCCCGAGCAGCTCGTCCGCGCTGTAAGCGGGCGCGGCCGGGGGACGGGCAGCCGGGCGGCCGAGCTTGCGCCAGTTCAGCCTGGCCACGATCGACCGGCCGATCCGCAGCGCGTCATGCTCGTCGGCTGCGAGATAGTCGGCCAGCCCGGAACTGCGCGCGTGCATGCGGCCGCCGCCGAGCGCCTCATCATCGGCCTCCTCGCCGGTGGCCATCTTCACCAGCGGCGGCCCGCCGAGGAACACCTTTGCCTGGCCCTCGACCAGCACTGTGTAGTCGCTCATCCCGGGCACGTAAGCGCCGCCAGCCGTGGAGTTGCCGAAGACCAGCGCGATCGTCGGGATCCCGGCCGCCGACAGGCGGGTCAGGTCACGGAAGATCTGGCCGCCCGGGATGAAGATCTCTTTCTGGGTCGGCAGGTCGGCACCGCCCGACTCGATGAGGTTGATCAGCGGCAGCCGGTTGCGCAGCGCGATCTCGCCCGCCCGCAGCGACTTGCGCAGCGTCCATGGATTCGAGGACCCGCCGCGGACCGTCGGGTCGCTGGCGGACAGCACGCATTCGGTGCCCTCGACGATGCCGATGCCGGTCACCACGCTGCCCCCGACATTGAACCCGGTGCCCCATGCGGCCAGCGGTGACAGCTCAAGAAACGGCGAGTCCGGGTCAATCAGCAGCTCGATCCGCTCCCGTGCGGTCAGCTTGCCGCGGCCGCGGTGCCGCTCGGTGTACCTCGGGCCGCCGCCCGCCACCGCCTTGGCCTGCTCGGCGTCCAGCTCGGCGAGCCGCGCGAGCATCGCCGCGCGCCGGGAAGCGTACTGTTCGCCGCGGCTGTCGAGAGCGCTGGTGATGACCGTCACATGCCGAACGATATTCGCCTGGCAGCGGCCTGAGCCACCAGTTGGCCTGGCCGTGCTACCCCGGGCCAGGCGGCCGGCGCCGATGAGCAGCCCGGCGTCCCGCCCTCGGCCGGAGCCCGGGGCCGGCTCAGCGGATTATCTCCTCGAGCTGGTCGAGCCCCCAGTCCAGGTCGTCCTCGCTGATTATCAGCGGCGGCGCGAGCCTGATGGTGGTGCCGTGGGTGTCCTTGGTCAGCACGCCGAGCCTGGCGAGCCGCTCCGATGCCTCCCGGCCGCCCATCGAGACGAACTCGACGCCTGCCCACAGGCCACGGCCGCGCACCTCGCGCACAGCGGACTCAGGCATCGCGTTGAGCCGGTCGTGCAGGTGGCTGCCGAGCTTGGCCGAGCGCTCCTGGAGCTCTCCGGTGCCCAGCATCGCGATGACCTCCCGCGCGATCGCGCAGGCCAGCGGGTTGCCGCCGAACGTCGAACCGTGCTGGCCCGGCTTGAACACGCCGAGGATGTCGCTGGAGGAGACCATCGCGGAAAGCGGCACGATGCCGCCGCCGAGCGCCTTCCCGAGCAGGTACGCGTCGGGCACGACGTCCTCGTGCTCGCAGGCGAAGGTCGTGCCGGTCCGGCCGAGCCCGGTCTGGATCTCATCGGCGATCATCAGCGCCCCCCACTGCGAGCAGATCTCGCGCATCCGCGCCAGGAATCCCGCAGGCGGCATGCGCACGCCCGCCTCGCCCTGGATCGGCTCGAACAGCACCGCGACCACTCGCTCGTCCATGGCAGCGGCCAGCGCCCCGGCGTCGCCGTAGGGGACGATACGGAAGCCCGGGGTGTACGGCCCGAACGACGCCCGCGCGTCGTCATCGGTGGCGAAGCTGATGATCGTCGTGGTCCGGCCGTGGAAGTTGCCATCGAAGACCACGATCACAGCCTCGTCGGCTGGCACCCCCTTGACCTCGTATCCCCACTTGCGCGCGGTCTTGATCGCCGTCTCCACCGCCTCGGCGCCGGTGACCATCGGCAGCACCATCTCCATGCCGGCCAGGGCCGCAAGCTCGGCGCAGAACGGGCCGAACTGATCGTGCTCGAACGCCCGGCTGACCAGGGTAACCCGGTCAAGCTGGCGCTGCGCCGCCGCGACCAGGCGCGGATGACGGTGCCCGAAGTTGATCGCCGAGTAGGCGGCGAGCATGTCCAGGTAGCGCCGCCCCTCGACGTCGGTCACCCAGGCGCCCTCGGCGTGCGCGATCACTACCGGGAGCGGATGGTAGTTGTGCGCGCTGTGCGCGGCTGACTGAGCCCGCAGCTGGGCTGCCGTCTCGGCGCTGTTAGCCGCGGCGCTGTTAGCAGTCGCGGCGCTGTTAGCCGCGGCATTGCTAGCTGACATGTCGCCTGCCTCCTAATTCCTGAGTTCAAGGGTGCAGCATTTCGGCCCGCCGCCGGCCCGCAGAAGCTCGGAAAGATTCACTGGAACCGGTTCGAAGCCAGCCGCGGCGATCTGGGCGGCAAGTCCGGTGGCCTGCTCGGGCAGCACCACGTGGCGGCCGTCGCTCACCGCATTCAGGCCAAGCACCTCAGCGTCGCTGTCCTTGGCCTCGATGAGCTCGGTGAAATGGGCGGCCAGCGCCGCCTTTCCCGCCTCGTCGAACGCGGCGGGAAAGTAGGCGGCCACGCCGCCGCCGAGCACGCAGAGCGCGGTATCGAGGTGGTAGAAACGCGGGTCCACCAGGCGCACGCTGATCACCGGCAGGCCGAACAGCTCCCTGAGCTCGTCGGCCACCCCGGGTTCGCTGCGGAACCCGTGGCCCGCGATGATCGCCGTCTCGGCGAACACGATGTCTCCCTCGCCCTCGTTGACGCTGCGCGGCTCCCGTACGGTCGGATAGCCGCTGCGCCGAAACCAGTCGAGGTACGCACCGCCCTCGGCGGCTCGCTGCGGGTGCCGGAACCTGGCGCCGAGTACCTTGCCGCCGATGACAGTGCCGCCGTTGGCCGCGAAGACCATGTCCGGCAGCCCGGGCTCGGGGTCGATGAAGCGCACGGTGTGACCGAGCCCCGCGAAGACCGCGTGCAGCCCCTGCCACTGCCTCATAGCGCGGTCCGCGTCGACTGGCACACCCGGGTTCATCCACGGATTGATCACGTATTCCACCGTGAAATGCGCTGGCGGGCACATCAGGTAGGTTCTGGCGGGCAGCCGCTGGCCGCCGCGCGCGGCGGAGTGCATTCCGGTCATCCGGCTCCCATCCGTGGGTGGTCGTGAGGTGATCCCGGGCGGTCGTGGGTGGTGCCCGCATCGCAGATGATCCCCCCGGATCAAGCGTAGAAGCGCCGGGTGGTGATCCGGGTACGCTAAACCTGCGCGACGGTCGCGATTTGTTGCGTAATTAACGGATCAGCGCGCTAATCGTTGCGTGCACCGGCATCCACGTCCCGCGCGAGCAGCGGCTCAGCTGACCGGGCTGACCGTCCAGGCCTGGCCGCCGGCGGTGTCGGTGACGATCACGCCGACCGCGGCGAGCTCGCTGCGGAGCCGGTCGGCGGTGGCCCAGTCCTGCGCCTCCCGGGCCGCGGCGCGCTCCGCCAGCTTCTGCGCGGCCCCGCCTGGCAACGGCGGCGGCGCGGCCTGGCGGCCGATGTCCGCTGCCAGGTCCAGCCCGAGAACCTGATCGGCGTGGAGAAACGTTTCGAATTTTGAACCTGCGGGTATCCCCGCGTCCTTCGCAAGCCGGCGCAGCGCGAGCAGGGCCGCGCGGGTGTCCAGGTCATCGTCGAGTGCCGCGGTGAGCTGGCCGGTTACCTCGGCGCACATCGGCCTGCTCGGCGAGGCGGCCCATCCGGCGACCTGCTCGCGCCACCGCCGCAGCGTCGCGTCGGCGGCCAGCAGCGTGTCCCAGGTGAGGTTCAGCTGCTGCCGGTGATGGTGCTCGAGGAAGGCCAGCCGGGCCGCCAGCGGGTCGAGCCCGCGGGCGGCGAGGTCGGCGATCAGCACCACGTTGCCCGCCGACTTGGCCATCTTGCGGCCCTCGAACAGCAGGTGCTCAGCATGGACCCAGTTCCGGACGACCTCATGCCCGGTCACCGAGTTGGACTGGGCCCGCTCGTCCTCGTGGTGCGGGAATCGCAGGTCGATGCCGCCGGTATGGATGTCGATCACCTCGCCGAGGAAGTGCAGCGACATCGCCGAGCACTCGGTGTGCCAGCCGGGAAAGCCGGTGCCCCACGGCGCTGGCCAGGTCAGCTCCCTGCCCTCGGCCGCGCCCTTCCACAGCGCCCAGTCGGCGTGGAACCGCTTCCTCGGGTCGGTTTCGCCACCGGAGCGGTGCCCGGGCCGCAGCTGGCTCAGGCTGTTGCCGGACAGCTCGCCGTAGCCGGCAAACGACCGCGCGTCGAAATAGACGTTGCCGCCATCGGTGGCATAGGCGTGCCCGGTCTCGATCAGCTTGGCGATCATGTCGGTCATCAGCCCGATGGACTCCGAGGCACGCGGCGTGAAGTCGGCAGGGCGGATGTTCAGCGTGCGGCAATCGGCTGCGAACGCGTTCTCGTAGTAGCGGGCGATCTCCAGCGCGGTCCGGCCCTCCGCCCGGGCCTGAGCGAGGATCTTGTCCTCGCCGGCCTGATCGATCTGGCTGTCGTCGGCGAGATGGCCGACATCGGTGATGTTCTGGCAGACGATGACGGTCAGCCCGCGCTGCTCTGCCACCCGCCTGATCAGGTCCGACATGAGGTAGGCGCGCAGGTTACCGAGGTGGGCATACCGGTAGACGGTCGGCCCGCAGGTGTACATCCGCAGCAGCCCGCGGCTGGCCGGCCTGATCGGCTCGGCCTGCCTGGTCCGCGTGTCGTATAGCCGGAACATGCCCACAGCCTAGGAGAGCCGCTGGCACCGCGAAGCGGCCCGGCCCGCTCAGGCGCCGGGCGGTCAGGAGAACGCCGCGAGCCGCGCGGCGGCCGCCTCGACCCGCTCGTCGGTCGCGGTGAGCGCCACCCGCACGTGCCGTAGCCCGGCCGCGCCGTAGAACTCTCCGGGCGCAACCAGGATGCCTGCCTCAGCCAGCAGCCGGACCGAGTCCCAGCAGCCGTGGCCCGGATGCGTGGCCCACAGGTAGAGCCCGGCCTGCGAATACTCGACTGCCCAGCCGGCCGTCTCGAGCGCCGTGCGGAGCACGCCGCGCCGCGCCGCGTACCTGGCGCGCTGCCGCGCGGCGTGACCGTCGTCGTCGAGGGCGGCCGTCATCGCCGCCTGAACCGGCCCGGGCATCATCATCCCGGCATGCTTGCGGATCTCGAGCAGTTCGCCGATCAGCTCCGGATCGCCGGTCACGAAGCCGGCCCGGTAACCGGCGATGTTGGACCGCTTGGACAGCGAGTGCACGGCGAGCAGGCCATCCTGCGACCCCCCGCAGACCTGCGGATGCAGGACGGAGACCGGCCGCTCATCCCAGCCGAACTCGATGTAGCACTCGTCAGCGGCGACGACGGTGCCCCGTTCCCGGCCCCAGGCCACGACCTTGCGGAGGTGCTCGGCGGGCAGCACCCGGCCGGTCGGGTTGGACGGCGAGTTCAGCCAGGCGAGCCGGACCGGCGCCGGGCCCAGCGAGACGAGCCCGTCGGCTGGCACCGGCCTGGCGCCTGCCAGCCGCGCGCCGACGTCGTAGGTCGGGTAGCTGAGTTCCGGATGCACGACGAGGTCGCCTGGCCCGCAGCCGACCAGCGTCGGCAGCCACGCGATGAACTCCTTGGTGCCGAGCACGGGGAGCACCGCGCTGGCAGCGACCGTCACCCCCAGGTTGCGCGCCAGCCAGCCGGCCGCGGCCGCGCGGAGCGCGGCGGTACCTGCGGTGGCCGGGTAGCCGGGAGCGTCCGCCGCGGCCGCGAGTGCCTCGCGAATGACCTGAGGTACCGGGTCGACCGGCGTGCCTACCGACAGGTCGACGATCCCGCCGGGATGGGCCGCCGCCTTCTCCCGGTAGGGCGTCAGCAGGTCCCAGGGGAATTGCGGCAGCCGGGCGGCCAGGGATGGTGCCCTCGGCTGCCCGGCGGCGGGGACCTTCCCGGCTCCGGTAGCCAGCGTCAGTGCTCTTCGGCTGCTTGCGGCGGCAGCGCGGCCACGATCGGGTGATCCTTGTTGATCTTGCCGGTCTTGGACGCGCCGCCTGGCGACCCGAGGTCCTCGAAGAACTCGACGTTCGCCTTGTAGTAGTCCTTCCACTGGTCGGGCACGTCGTCCTCATAGAAGATCGCCTCGACCGGGCACACCGGCTCGCAGGCGCCGCAGTCGACGCACTCGTCCGGGTGGATATAGAGCATTCGCTCGCCCTCGTAGATGCAGTCAACGGGGCATTCCTCAATGCACGCCCGGTCGAGCACATCGACGCAAGGCTGGGCGATGATGTAAGTCACGTCGGCACTCCTCTTCGGTCCATGCCTGGGGATGGCCTGCGCTGGCCCTAGCCCCCACGCCGGGGTCTTAGCCCAGTATCGCGCGGCGCGCAGACCAGGCCGCACCGCGGCGCGGGATCGCAGGTTATCAGCTGAGCTCCAGCTCGCCCGGAGGGGCAGGGGACCGATCGCGGGTCCAGCCCGCCGAGCCCCGGGCTGCGGTCCACCGGTAGCCGGCGTACCGCACCATGGCTATGTCGTATTGCTGAGCGTGCGAGACCAGCCAGGCGGCCATCGCCCAGCCGGAGCGTGCGTCCTTCGCGCGTACCGTCATCTGCGGGTCGCTGGCCATCCGTACCTGCGTCGGCCCGAACGTCCTGGCTAGCTCGCGGCCGATGGCCCGCTGGCCGGGCTTCGGGCCGATGCCCTGGCCGTACCAGCACCAGACCGAGCGCGCGTTGTGCCCGGTGAAGGCCGTCGCCATGCCCGCGGCCACCGGAGCGTACTGGTCGTAGGCGTAGCCGTCGGCGCTGTGCTGGACCGCCTGCGCGGCCTTATAGACCGGCAGCTTGCGGTAGCCGGGCACCTTGACGAGGGCGTCGAAGAACCTGGTCGTCGCGTAGACGGGGTCGAGCAGCAGCCGGCGCGGGCCCCAGCCCTCCGACGGCCGCTGCTGGAAAACCCCGACCGAGTCCCGGTCGCCGAACTCGATGTTGGTCAGCTTCGATTCCTGCAGTGCCGCCGCATAGGCGACGGTGACGGCGCGGGACGGCAGCGCCTCCCGGTTTGCCACGCCCGCGATCGTCGCCGCGATGCCAGCCTGATCGGTGTCCAGCGCGAGCACCCCCTGGCCGGTTGTCCGTGCGTCGCAGCCGCTGCCGGCCAGCAGTGGCTGCACATGCCGGAAAGCCAGGTAAACGCCGACCCCGACGGCAACGGTGAGGAGGATGGTGAGCCAGGAGATCCCGTGGCGGATCCGGCGCGGGCTCGGCTCGACGCCAGGCGAATTCCTCACGACACCAGAAGCTACCCGCTGGCGGCAGCCGCTAGGCTCGCTCGCCATGAACCGGTCACAGCAGGCCCCCGCAGGCCAGCCAGGGTCCGCGCCGCCCGCGGGCCGCGAAGTTCCGCCAGCCGCGTTGCCCGCCAGCATCGATGAGCTGTGGGAGGGGCGCGCCGGGCTTACCCCGGACAACGAGCAGGCCCGCGCGATTGTCGTCGGCGCGGTGGATGCCATTGACACCGGGCAGGCGAGGGTGGCCTGGCCGGATCAGGCCAGTGGCGAGATCGTGGTCGACGAGCGGGCCAAGCGCGCGATCCTGCTGGCCTTCCGGCTGCTGCCGATGGTCCGCTCGCAGGTAGGGGACTTCCGCTATCACGACAGGGTGCCGCTCACGGCGCACCTGGAGGGCGTCCGGGCGGTGCCCGGGGCCATCGTCCGGTGGGGCGCCTACGTCGCGCCGGGCGCCGTGCTGATGCCCTCGTTCGTCAATATCGGCGCCTACGTCGACTCCGGGACGATGGTTGACACCTGGGCGACGGTCGGCTCGTGCGCCCAGATCGGCCAGAACGTGCACCTGTCCGGCGGGGTCGGCATCGGCGGGGTGCTCGAGCCGCCCAACGCCGTCCCGGTGGTCGTCGAGGACGACGCGCACATCGGTTCCCGGTCCATGGTCGTGGAAGGGGCGCGGGTCCGCCAGGGCGCGGTGCTCGGTGCGGGCACCATCCTGACCAAGACCACGCACGTGATCGACGTGGAGACCGGCGACGAACTACCCCGAGGCGAGGTACCTGCCTGGTCGGTCTGCGTCGGCGGCACCCGGCCGCGCAAGTTCCCCGGCGGCGAGTTCGGGATGCCGTGCGTGCTCGTGCTCAAGCGGCTGCCCGCCGGCAGCGCCCACGACAAGGCGGCCCTGAACGAGATCCTCCGCGACCACGGGGTGACCGGCTGACCCAGAGGCCGGCCGCTCCCGCGATGGTCATTTTGCCGACCCGCGCGCGGCTGTGCCCCGGCCCGGGCCCGCTTCCCGGACCAGCGCCGCCTCCGTCGCCTTGGCCCTGGGCTCGATGGGGACGGGGATCCGGCCGGGCTCCCGACTTGACACCTGGCCGCCATCTGGCCTGTGCTGTGCGCCGCCAGGCCAGCGCGTACCTTTAGTGATCGTGAACGCGCAACCCGAACCGCGCCGCCGGCTGCGCCGTCAGGGCCCGGCCACGTTGCGCGGCAAGCACATCCCGCAGACGACCACCGATCAGCGGCTGCTCGACCGGCGCGGCCCGAGTGACTGGGTGCACACCGATCCGTGGCGGGTACTGCGGATCCAGGCAGAATTCGTCGAGGGATTCGGATTGCTCGCCGAACTGGGTCCGGCAGTGTCCATTTTCGGGTCGTCGCGGACGCTGCCCGGCACGCCCCAGTACGACAACGCCGAACGCATCGCCGCCGGGCTGGCCCGGGCTGGTTACTCGATTATCACCGGCGGCGGCCCGGGGGCCATGGAGGCAGCCAACAAGGGCGCGGCGGCGGCCAACGGGGTATCGGTAGGCCTTGGCATCGAGTTGCCGCTCGAGCAGGGGCTCAACGACTATGTCGACATCGGCCTGGAGTTCAGGTACTTCTTCGTCCGCAAGATGATGTTCGTCAAATACTCGCAGGCCTTCGTGGTGCTGCCCGGCGGTTTCGGGACCATGGACGAGCTGTTCGAGGCGCTGACGCTGGTGCAGACTGGCAAGATCACGAAGTTCCCCATCGTCCTAGTCGGCGGGGAGTACTGGTCGGGTCTGCTGTCCTGGATCAGGAATGCCATGGCCGACGGGGGCATGGTCACTTTCGGTGACCTTGAGCTACTGCATGTAGCCGATGGGCCCGCCGAAGTCGTTCAGATCATCCAGACGGCACACCAGTCCGGGATAGTGGGCAGCACCTGAAACCCACATATCGGATTTGATGGCCTTGACGGTACCAATGACCACTATGTCCGCACCGGATCCGGTAGCAGCGCGTCCTCGCGCTCGGTCCTCCCTCGTTTAGGCGAGGCCGCGGACGGCTCGGGCCGGCGGCCGGATGCCGCGGATGGACGCCGTCATGTCCAGCGCGCGGCGCACCTGCAACGGGTGGCGCGTACGCACGGCCCTGGCTCCGAGCCACGAGCTGACGGCGGCTAGTGCCACGATTCCGGCTGCTGCTGCCAAGGCGCCTGAGTCTGCTGCTGCCAGGGCGCCTGAGCCTGCCGGGTCGCCTTGTGCGGCCAACCTGGCCGCGCGATCCACGTCGACGAGTGCCGCAAAGCCAGCCTGGCTGACTGCAGGCACCATGGCGGGCGGCACGTCCACCAGGACCCGGTCAGCCGGAATCCCGCTGCCTGCGGCGGCATCCGCGTCGGTGCATAGCAGCAGCGCGCCGGTGGCCGCCGCCACCGCCGGCTCACGTACGACATCGGCCGGGCGGCCGGTCGCGCAGACCAGGAATCCGCGGTGAAGGGCCCGGAACGCCTCGATCATCTCGGCCGGCGCGGCCCCGAGATCTACCCCGTCAGCGCCTGCGGCTACCGCCACCGACGCTTCCGCGAGGCGGTCGGCTACGGCGATCAGCGCGGTACCGGGCGGCTGGCCGACTACGGCACGCATCACCATGCGCCCGAGCATGGCACGATTCATACTGTGCCCGTAGTCCTGCTCGCCGTAGCCGCCCTGATCCTCTGCGGGGTGGTCGCCGTCGCACTCGGTCGCGGCGGTGAGCTAGTGGAGTTTGCGTCCGACCGGCCGCCTTTCGACCCGGACCTGGCGACCGCCGCCGATGTCGCGATGCTGCGGCCGCCGTCGGCGCTGTGGGGATACAGCGTGCAGGCTACCGACGAGGCCTTTAGCCGGATCGCGCAGGCAGTGACTGAGCGTGACGTTGAGATCGCCACCCTCCGACGGAAGCTCGAAGAGCTGACATCGACGCCGGCTGCAGGTCAGGCCGCGCGGACGAGGCAGCTCCCGGCCGCCGGCCAGTTTCCGGCCGCGGGCCAGTTTCCGGCCCACGGCCGATTCCAGGCGCCGGGCCACGGCTCTGCGGGACAGGTTCCGGCGAGCGGCTGGGCCGAAGAACTCCGCCCGGCGGGCAGTTCGCATCCGGGGGAGGGCCTATGGCCGGCCAAGCCCGCCGCGCCAGGCGCGCCATGGCCGGTCGATCCGGCCCCTGGCGCGGCTGGGCGCGCGCGCCCGGGTGCGTTCCCGAGCGGCATGACCGGACAGCCAGGCACTAGCGAGCAGCAAGAGCCTTGGACCGCATGGGAGCGGCCGCTGGAACCAGAGCCCGCTGCGGAGCAGGGCTTCCATCCGTCGCCCGATCCTCCGGAAGCGGGTGACGACAAGTGACCACCGACGCGCCGGGCGCGCAGGTCGGTCCTGACGGGCGCCCACGCTGTCCATGGGCCCTCGGCGCCGCGGAGTACCTCGCCTATCACGACGAGGAATGGGGCTGCCCGGTTCGCGACGACACAGGCATGTTCGAGAGGCTCAGCCTGGAGGCCTTCCAGTCCGGACTGTCCTGGCTCACTATCTTGCGCAAAAGGGAGAACTTCCGTTCCGCTTTCGCGGGGTTCAACATCGCCGGCGTCGCCCACTACGGTCCTGCCGATGTGGCAAGGCTGCTGGCAGATCCCGGCATCGTGCGGAACCGGGCCAAGATCGAGGCCGTGATCCGCAACGCCAGGGCCGCATCTGAGCTATCCGGCGGCCTGGCCGCGATGGTCTGGCGGTACGCAGGCGGCAGGCAGCCGGCCCCGGTCACGCTGGCCGACGTGCCCGCATGGACGCCGGAGTCGAAGGCGCTCGCCGCTGAACTCAGACGGCACGGATTCAATTTCACTGGCCCGGTGACGGCATACGCGACGATGCAGGCGGCTGGCGTAGTGGACGATCATCTGGTCGGCTGTTTCCGCCGCGACGCGTGCTCGGCGTGAGGCGCCAGCGTGAGGTGCCAGCGTGAGGTGCCAGCGTGAGGTGCCAGCGTGAGGCTGTTGCCCCGAGCCTCGATGCCTTGCCTTCCGTTCCTTGCCTTGCCTGGCCTTAAGCGGATAATCTCCGGCAACTAGCGCACCATATGGCAAAAGGTGCGCCGTTTCTGAAGGCCCCCACTCATGCCAGACTGTGGCTAACGACGTATTGGAGGAGATAATGTCCCAGGCCGAGGAGGCCCCCCCTGGCGTCGACCCGGCGACGCCAACCACTGCCCGGCTGTACGACTTCTACCTGGGCGGGTCCGCCAATTTCGCGGCAGACCGGGCAATGGCACAACGGATGCATGAGCTGGTTCCTGAAGTCTCCGAGGGGGCGTGGGCAAACCGCGGTTTCCACCAGCGAGCCGCGCTGTGGATGGCCGACCGCGGGCTCAGGCAGTTCGTCGACATAGGCGCCGGCTTGCCCACCCAGGGCAACACGCATGAGGTGGTCCTCAAGGTCGCGCCGGACGCCAGGGTCGTCTACGTGGACATCGACCCGATGGTCACCGCACATGCTGCCGCGTTGCTGACCGGGGGCGCCAGCACCACGTTCATCCAGGCTGACTTGCGCGATCCCGGGGCCGTCCTGGGTAGTCCTGAACTGCGCAAGCTGATCGACTTCGCCGAACCGGTTGGCCTGCTGATGACCGCGGTCATGCACTTCGTCACCGACGAGGACGATCCCTGGGGGCTCGTGGCCGGCTACATGGCTGACCTTGCTCCTGGTAGCTACCTGGCGCTATCCCATCTCACCCGGGACAGCAAGCCGCGCAAGGCTGTCGAGGGGGGGAGCGAGCTGTACACGCGCATGCCGGAGAACGTTGTTTTGCGGTCGAGGGCCGATATCGCTCGGTTCTTCGATGGCTTGGAGATCGAGCCGCCATACGAGGGCGCCGGTCCGGACCTCACCTTCGTCGGCACCTGGGGCGCAGTCGATGCCGCGATGGCGGACAGTGACGGGTCGAGGTGGCTCTATTGCGCGGTAGCAAGGCGCTCATGACACCACGCTATAGCCGGGCGGCCGGTGCTTGCAGCCGTGCAATCTGGCCGGGCAGCCGTGCAATCTGGCCGGGCAGCAGGGGGCATGCCGTGACCGTGAAGCCCACTGTGGCGGCGCTGGGCATCGATCCGGACGCGCAGGCATGGGCCCGCTCTGGCGACGGCGCCGACGCCATTGAGGTGGCCCTTGTTCGCGAACCCACCCTGATCAGCGGCGAATGGGTGCTGATGCGGGTGACGGCCGACCCGGCTTGCCGGGTACTGGTCTTCGACCGGCATGAGTGGGAGTGCTTCCTGGACGGCGCCAGGAAAGGCGAGTTCGACACCACCATGGGTTAGCCGGGCGGCCAGGGCGTTTCAGGCGGCCGGGCCCGGCAAGTCCATTCGTTGTGGGACGTATACACGATCGTTAAGAACAAACTTTGTGAATCACAACTTAGTCAGGTCTATGCTAAAAGTGACATCTCGTTCAGGAGGAGACAGCGTATGACTGACGACGCATACGGGGCCACCGTGGCCAAGCGTCGGCTGTCGCGCCGTCTCGCCGAGCTGCGGGTAACCCGCGGCTACACTGCCAACCACGTCTGCGACATGCTGAACTGGGGGCGCGGTAAGGTCGGCCGCTTCGAGGCCAACCAGTGGCGGCGGCCCGAGATGAGCGACATCAGGGATCTGCTGCGCATATACGGCGTCGACAGCGTCGAGCAAGAAGAGCTTGAGGAGCTCGCCATGCGGGCGCGGGCCCGGCCCTGGTGGCGCGACTGCCCCGAGATATTCGACAACGAGTTCCCTGGTTTCGAGGCGGATGCTGTTCGGATTCGGGTCTTTATGCCGCTGGTGCTCCCCGGGCTCTTGCAGACCCCTGACTATGTCGACGCGCTGGTCCGGACCGGCGCGCGATCGCCGGCGTGGCGGCGGCGGGCGGTGGAGACGCGGCTGCGCCGGCAGGAGATCCTCAACCGGACGGATGACACGCTGCCGAAGCTCAAGGCAGTGATCACCGAAGCGTCCCTGATGTACCGCTGGGGCAGCCGGGCCGAGCGCCGCGATCAGGTGGCCCACCTAGCGGAGCTCAGCCTGCGGCCTGGTGTGGAGCTGTACCTGCAGCGCTTCGCCGACGGTCCGCCGCAGGGTGTCTTCTCGACCGTCAACATTTTCGATTTTCCCGACGGTGAGCCCAGCCTGGTCTTCACCGAGACCGATTACATGATCCAGGAGGTGAGCGATACCGAAGAGGTAAACAGCTATGTCGAAGCCTTCGACAGAACGGTCGACTCGGCGCTTGAGCCCGCTGATACGACGATCTACCTCAAGCAATTCGCAGAACGACTGGAGTAACAATGACCGACCTGTCTCAAGCTGCCTGGCGGAAGGCCAGCCGCAGCAATGCCGCGAATGGTGGCTGCGTTGAAATCGCAGTCAATTTCGAAGATGTCGTCGCTGTCCGCGACAGCAAGCGCCCTGAGGGTGGCGCTCACGTTGTGGGCCGGGACGCCTTTGCCGCTTTCCTGGCGGATGTCAAGGCAGGCCGCTACGACCTCCACACCGGGTACCCGGCCGGCTGAGCGACCCGCGGGCGCCATGGGCCTCAGGGCCCGCCAGGTAGCGTGCGATGGAGGAAGCCGCTGGGCTGTCCCCCGGCGGTTCCCCCCATCGCGCCGCCTGTCTCAAGCCGCGACGGCCAGCCGCGTGGTAGACCGTCGCGATTGTCACTGTACACGCGTGTTTGTCACTCCCTGGGTAACAGCATGCTGGCTATGCGGTTAGCGTCCTGTCTGGACCGGGCGCCCCGGGGGCTAGCGAGATCCCATTATGCGGACCATTTCGTGGGTTGCCATTGCGAAGAGGGGCAAACGACTCATAATCTGTGTTTCACGGATGCCCGACTCGGGAAGGCGGAGGAGCATGCTACCGTCGCCGGCCGAGAGCGGTTCGGAGCGCGCCGGGGCATCCGGTAGGCCGGACGCCGAGGGTGGGCTGTTGGGCGCACCGGTCGCCGAGGTTGTCGACATTGCGCCGCCGCGGCTCGTCGAGGCGAGTATCAGGGCGGGAGGCTGCTTCGCCAGGCCGCTTCCTCTTGACCGCACGTGCTCGGCTGCGGCACGGCGGTACTTCCGCGAGGCGCTGGCTGGTCTTGGCCTGCCCGCCGACCTGGTGCACGACGGCATCACGATGGCCAGCGAGCTTGCCGCCAATACCCTGCACTCCCAGGGGAACGTCGAGTTCAGGGGAGGCAGCCAGCGGCCGGTCAGCGGCTGCCCCGAGTTCTGGCTTTACGTGCGCGGCGACGGTGCCCGGCGCGAGCTGATCTGCAAGGTCTTCGATTCCGATCCGGGCTGGGAGACCGGCAGTCTGCCCGATATCAACGCCCGGACCTCGGAGAAGGTCAGTGGCCGCGGGCTGCAGGTGGTCGCCGGCCTATCAGCGGGCCAGTGGGGGGCCCATCTCAGCCGCGGCAGGCTCGGCTGCTGGAAGGTGCCTGGTAAGGCTGTCTGGTTCGCGGTGCGCGTGCCGCCCGGTTGCGCTCTGGCCCGGGTCCGCCGTCCCGTCCTCAGTCCTTCCGAGGCGGTCAGCGAGCTAGCGGAGATGCTCGCCGAGCGCGGCCTGGGCGGCCGCCTGGTCCGAGCCGACGAGCCTGCCATCGCCATGTCGGTGCTGTCGGTCAGCTATGACCTCACCGTGTGGTGCCACGGCGGCACCGCATCGTGGCGGCGGCAAGACGGCGGTTACGACCGGTACCCGCTTGCCGACCTCGTCGACGTCGCTGAGCGAGTGGTGTGCGCGCACGAGGAGCTGTGCGCGCCGGCCGGCGCGTCCGCCGGCTGCTGACACCGGGACCGGTGGCTACCTGCCCAGGTAAGAGTACGGCTGCTTGCGTACGAACGCGAGCGTGGCGCCTGTGTGGTCATCGGTCTTTGCCAGGGCTTCCTGCAGCTGCGCCTCTTTTTCCAGCGCCTCCGCGAGGTCGTGGGTGGCCGCGAAGACCAGGCCCTCCTTGATGGCCGCATAGGCGGCAGTCGGCCCGGCCGCGAGCCTGGTTGCGAGCTCCGCCGCCGCCGTCGGCAAGTCCGGAACGTCGACGATCGAGTTAAGGAGGCCGATACTGAGCGCGCGATCAGCGGTCACCGGCTCCGCGAGCATCATCAGCTCGGCGGCGCGGGCCATCCCGGTCAGCCGCTGCAGCGTCCAGGACGCGCCGGAGTCCGCGCCGAGCCCCACCTTCGCGAACGCCATCATCAGGCTGGCGTCCCGTGCCGCGATGCGGAAGTCGCACGCGAACGCCAGCGCGGCCCCGGCGCCGGCTGCGACACCGCTGATCGCGGCGATGACCGGCTTGGGCATGGTGACAATCGCCGTGACGGTCGGGTTGTAATGGGCGCGGACGGTCTCCATCGGAGGGGCGCCCGACTCCAGCAGCTCGGCATACTCCCGGAGATCCTGCCCGGCGCAGAAGGACTGCCCGGCCCCGGTCAGGATCACAGCCCGGACGGCGGTATCGGACGAGCACTGGCGCAATGCGGCCAGTAGCCCGGCCTTCATCTCGGCGGTCAGCGCGTTCCTGGCCGACGGCCGGTTCAGCGTAATAGTGGCTACCGCGCCGTCGAGATCGCACAACACGCTGTCTGCCATGGACGTCTCCTTAGGTTGTCGGGGCCGACCTGGCCGCCCTGCCCGCTCGCAGACAACAGTCCACGAAACGGGCTGCGGTCGGCAAGAGCCTGGCCGATTCCGCATCGGGCAGTTCCCGGCAGCGCGGCCCGGCAGCCGGCTGGCAGCAGCCTGGCGGGCAGCCCCGGATCCCGGAACAGGAACTCCCGCCAATCGTGCACCAGGGCGCTGCGGGCCGCGAAAACCACCTCGTCTGGCGCCTGCAGGCCTACCGCGCGATAAGCCCGGCGGCCACGGCGGCCAGCGCTGATACGCGCGGGCCAAGGGACCGCGGTCCGCACCACGGGCGCGGCGATGCCCAGCGTGCTCAGCAGGCGCACGAGCGCAGCGCGGGCCCCCGCGGTACCGCAGATGATCACCGTGGAGGTCGAAGAGCGCTGATCTCGCATCGACCTCTTCAGTCTGGCTAGAGCCCGGCAACGCCCGTAAGGGAACGCTGATCGTTAGCACCGCAGGCCGGAACTCTGGATAATAGAGGTACTGATCGACATGGTTGTGGCTGGCTGGTCCCGCCAGGCACCGAGCCCCGGTGCCGTGGGCCTTAACGAGGTCACGTTCGGCCCTCAGGCAGGAAGGGGATGCAGGATGGCGGCGATGAAGCCGCGGACAGGTGACGGTCCGCTCGAGGTCACCAAGGAGGGCCGCGGCATAGTAATGCGCGTCCCGCTTGAGGGCGGTGGGCGGCTGGTAGTCGAGCTGTCGCCGGATGAAGCGGCGGCCCTCGGCGAAGCGCTCAAGTCGGTCGGTGGCTGATGCCATCGCCCCGGCGCCCCGACGACGCGGCACCGGTTCGCGAACCCGGACCGCGATCCTGCGGCGGGCTCAGACCCGGGACTAGCTCAGGACTAGCTCCGCGAAAGGGGACTGCGCTGGCTAATCGGGCCGTTTGACCGCGGCGAGCAGCCCGTCCCCTACCGGCAGGAGCAGTGGCACCAGGCGCTCGTCGATCTTGACTTGCTCACAGAGTTCCGTGACGGCTGCCGTGTCCGGATCGCTGTAGTCAGGGTCGGCGATCCGGTCGCCCCGCAGCGCGCTGTCGAAGGCGACGATGCCGCCAGGCCGGAGCAGCCGTAGCGCGGCTGCCAGGTAGTCCGGGTACTCCTGCTGGTCGGCATCGCAGAAGACCAGGTCATAGGCGCCGTCGGCAAGCCGCGGGAGCACCTCGAGCGCCCTGCCGCTGATCAGCCGGTACCGGCCGGGGGGAAAGCCCGCCGCCACGAATGCGGCCCGGGCCAGCCGCTGATGCTCCGGCTCGATGTCCACGCTCGTCAGCACGGATCCGGCACGCATCCCCCTGAGCAGCCAGATCCCCGAAGTTCCGCAGCCGGTGCCGATCTCGACGACCGCGCGCGCGCCGATGGCCGCGACAACGAAGCGCAGCGCCGCGCCGGTGACCGGCCCGACCGGGGTGACGCCGCCCACCTCAGCGGCGTTGCTGCGGGCCGCCAGCAGCGGTTCGTCCTCGGGAAGGAATCCGTCGACGTAGGCCAGGGTGGCCGCGGCGCTGGTAATGGCTGCCTCCTGCTCCACTGATGGCTGATTGCGGCAGCCTAGCGGCCAGCATGACCAAACGGGAACCAGCGCGGCTGTGCCGGCCGTTGAAGTTATGCACGTCGCAGACGTGGGCGTCGCAGGCGCGGGCGCGCGGCAGGCTGCCGGGGCGGCGAATCGGGGCTCCCGGGGCCGGGTAGCGGTCCGGGTCAGTCAGGCTCAAGGGAAGCACGCGCACAATGGTGGTGTTAACGCTGCGGGAGCTGCGGAAGGGGGATGGCGTGGAGAAGACAGCGCCGCTGCAGCATGCCGCTGAGTGGACACCGCCCAGCTGGGATGAGGTGGTTCGTGATCATTCCGCGCGGGTTTACCGGCTTGCCTACCGGCTGACGGGTAACACTCATGACGCAGAGGACCTCACCCAGGAGGTCTTCGTCCGCGTCTTCAGGTCGCTGTCCAGCTACACCCCCGGCACTTTCGAAGGATGGCTGCACCGCATCACGACCAACCTGTTTCTCGACATGGCTCGCAGGCGGCAGCGGATCAGGTTCGAGGGGCTGGGCGACGAGACCGCGGCACGGCTGAGCAGTGCTGGTCCCACGCCCGCGCAGGCCTTCGACGACCGGCATCTTGACGACGACATCCAGGCGGCGCTCAAGGCGCTCGCGCCCGAGTACCGCGCGGCCGTCATCCTCTGCGACATCGAGGGACTCTCCTATGAGGAGATAGCCGACGCGCTCGGGATCAAGCTCGGTACGGTCCGGAGCCGGATCCACCGGGGGCGGGCTCAGCTGCGCACCGCTCTGGAGCATCGCCGCCCGCGGCACGCGGGCGTGCAGAGCGTGTCGCTGCCGCGGGCGCACCCGGCCGCCCCGCTAGTGCCAGGAGGCCAGCCATGAGCCACCTTGGCCAGCGCCTTTCCGCGCTGATCGACGGAGAACTCGAGGGTGCCGAGCGTGACCGGGTGCTCGTCCATCTGGCGAGGTGCGAGCCGTGCCGGGATGAGGCCGCTGCGCTCCGGACGCTGAAGAGGCGGATGAGCGCCCTGGGCGAGGCAGCCGCTGACTCGGCCTTCACCCGTCGGCTCGTCGGGCTGGCGCAGTCCGGCAGCCCGTTCGCGCCCGGACCTGGCTGGCCTGCCGCGGGCGCAGCCACCGCGGCACGGCTGGCCCGACGCGGCGGCCGCGAGATCAAGCCGGCCTGGTATGTCGCGCTCGGCTGCAGCGCCATCTTCCTCACCAGCGTCGGAAGTGCTGCTTTTATGGCCGGAAGCCCGGCACAGCCCGGGCCGCGGGTGACGCCGAACGTTGACGTGTTCATGGCGCAATATGACGTCACCACCGGCCTGGTCCCGGTCATGCAGTCTCACCGCGCACAGCGCGCTGAGCGGAACGCCTCGCTGCCCGCGCCGTGACCCCCAGACTGGTCTCCCGCCCGTGGCGGATCGCCAGCGTGGCCGTCGTGCTCGGCCTGCTGGGGTCGGCCATCGTAACGCTCGCGCTGATCGATTCAGCCACCCACCAGGCTGCCGCCCGGCGCGGTAACCCCGGCGGCGGGACACCGTCGGCCGGCCCGGCCGCGGTGTCGGCAGCCGGTGCCGCGCGGGTGGCGGCTGGCGTGGGCCAGGCGGCGGCCAGTTCCGGCCGGGCGGCAGGTGTCGCCCAGTCGCCTCAGGTCCGCGCTGGCCAGCGGCTGCTGCGGGAGGCGGCGGCGGCATGTCAGGACATCTCCTACCGGGGCGTGCAGATCATGGCGCGGTGGGGCGAGGATGGCGCGAGCACGTCCGTCGTGGATGTCTGGCATCTGCCGGGCCACGGGACGCTGGCGAAGGCCGCCGACACCGAGACGGGACCGTTCGGCGCGCTGCAGGACGGGCTGTCGGCGGAACAGGACCCGGACGGGATACTTGGCGTATCCGGGCAGCTGCTCGTCCTCATCCAGGCCAACTACGAGGTCGTCTATGCGGGCGAAGGAACGGCCGACAACCGCCCGGCCCAGATCGTTGAAGTGCGCCGTCCCAGCGGCGGGCTGGCTGGCCGGTTCTGGCTGGACACCGCCACCAAGCTGCCACTGCGCAGGGAGACATTCGACACCGCTGCGCACGTGATCAGCGAGGACGCCTTTATCACCCTGACGGTGGGCGGGCACAGCCTGGCTGGCATGCCAGCGGCAACCGTGCGCCCCTGGACTGGCCGGGTTGACCAGTCAGCGCTGACGTCGCTGCGGGCCGGCGGCTGGCCGCTGCCCCGGCGGCTGCCCGGCAATCTGCTGATGTTCGCCTCTGACGAGACGTCCACCTCCTCGGGCGAAGTGGTTGACCTGTCGTATTCCGACGGCTTGTCGGTTGTGTCACTGTTCGTGCAGCGAGGAATCCTGCCGCGGGCGATGGCTGGCTGGCGGCAGGTCACGATCAGCGGGCGGACGGTCTACTCGGCCGACCCCGATGACCGGAGCCTGGCTTGGGCCGCTCGCGGTTTCGTGTTCACCATGATCGCCGATGCTCCGCCGGGCACCGTCGCAGAGGTGGTGGCCGCGCTACCGCAGGACGACAGGCCCGGATTCTGGCTGCGCCTGGGGCGCGGTTTCCGCCGACTTGTGTCGTGGGCCAACCCGTTCGGCTGATTATGCCTATCCCGCCCTTTCCAGGGGAGGTAAGCAACGAACGGCGGCCACGGGTGGTTCCTCGCGTGCGGTCGCGTCGGGGAGGCAGATGATGTCCGAGAGGCTCGCGCGTGAGGGCGCGGACGGTCCGCGTTACCCAGGCGAATCACCGGATCCAGGCAATGAGTTCGAGCCCGCATGCCCCGCCGAGCCCGCATGCCCCGCCGAGCCCGCATGCCCCGCCGAGCCCGTGTCCCCGCCCGAGTCAGCGGGCCCGCCCGGGCCCGGGAGCCCGTCCGTGCCCATGTCCCACGGCGGTCAGGCGATTCCGCCATATCCGGCAGATCAGGTGCAGCCGGGTCAGGGCCGGCAGCCGGGCCAGGACAGGCAGCCGGGTCAGGGCCGGCAGCCGGGGCAGGACTGGCAGCCGGGCCAGGACAGGCAGCCGGGCCAGGACAGGCAGCCGGGCCAGGACCGGCAGCCGGGCCAGGACCGGCAGCCGGGCCAGGACAGGCAGTCGGGCCAGGACCGGCAGCCAGGCCAGGACGGGCTGCCTTGGGGGAAGGATGGGCAGCCACCGGACGGACCCGTCGGGCAGCACAAGCAGGTCCGCCGGGTGGCCGGCCTGCGGCTCGTCACGCTTGTGGTAGCCACCGCGGTCACTGCGGCGCTGGCCGGCGGCCTGCTTGGCGGATATATCGAGTCCCGGGCTGCCTCAGCTGGAACAGATCCGGGCTTCAGCCTCGGCACGGTGCCGCCCGCGATGACCGACCGCCCGCCGGACTCCATCGCCGGAATCGCGGCCAGGGTGCTGCCGAGCGTGGTGATGATCAAGGTCAACGGCGCGCAGGGGACCGGCTCGGGATTCGTTGTCCATGGCGGCTACATAGTCACTGACAACCATGTGATCACCCTGGACGGCCAGGTGCGCCACGCAGTCTTGCAGATTGTGCTCAACAGCGGCAGGACGGTGCAGGCGAGGCTGATCGGGACGGATCCATATTCGGATATCGCGGTCATCAGGCCGGCGCAGGAAGTCACGCTGCCCGCGCTCCCGCTGGGCAACTCGGGCAGCGTCCGGGTTGGCGACCCGGTCCTCGCGTTCGGCTCACCGCTAGGGCTGGCAGGCACCGTCACCAGCGGCATCGTCAGCGCCGTGGGCAGGCCGGTACAGCCGAGCAGCAGCGCGGGCGTCGGCAATGCTCCGCAGGTGTTCTTCGACGCCATCCAGACCGATGCCCCGATCAATCCCGGCAACTCGGGCGGCCCGCTGGTCAATGGCCAGGCGCAGGTCATCGGGATCGACGCCGCGATCGACACGCTGGGCAGCGATCCGCTCATGGGCGGCCAGGGGGGCAGCATCGGCCTCGGATTCGCTATCCCGATCAATCAGGCACGCCTGATCGCGACGCAGCTCATCAGGACCGGGCGGGCCGCGCATGCCGTCATCGGCGCCCTGATCAATTCCAGCTACGGTGGCGCCGGCGCCCAGATCATGCAGCAGAGCCGGGGTGGTTCTGCGCCGGTCAGCCCGGGCGGGCCGGCCGCCAGGGCCGGTCTCCGGCCTGGCGACGTGATCATCGGGTTCGCCGGGCAGCGGATCAGCAGCGCCACCGCGCTGCTCGACGCCATCCGTTCCGTGCAGCCGGGCGCCCAGGTGGCCGTCAGCTTCACGAGAAACGGGATACCGCACACGGTCACCCTGACGCTGGGATCTGCCGAATCATAGCTGCCGCGGGCATTCGTGGCTGTTGGCCGGACGGTCTACATTGGAAGGCGTTAGATCCTGCCCGTGTCCCCGACGAGTGCTGGAGCGCCGCGTGCTCGACCTGTCACTCCCGAAGATCCTGGTCCTGGCCGTCCTCGCGCTGGTGATATTCGGCCCCGACCAGCTCCCGAAGATCGCGGCCCAGGCCGGGCGTGCGTTGCGCGATTTGCGCAGGATCGCCGAGAATGCGAAGGCTGACCTGCAGGACGGACTCGGCCCTGAGTTCCGTGACTTCGACATCAACGACCTGCACCCGCGGAACTTCGTGCGGAAGCACCTGTTGGACGATCTTGACGGGGCCGGGCAGGCGGGCGCCATGGCGGCGGGCGGCGCGGCAGGCGTGGCGCTGGCGCCGGGCGAGAGTCCGCCCTACGACACTGAGGCCACCTGACCCGAAGCCAGCTGACCGCTGGCGCACCGGATTAGCCCGCTGGTTATGCCAGTGTCCTCGTGACACGGGCCGTTCGCCGCCCGCAACACCTCACCGGCTCGGATAGGCAAGCCTTTGCGCGCCGCGAACCCCGCCGGGTGACAAGGCGGGTCAGCCGGAACGTCAGCGGGTCGATTTGCCCGGCTGAGCAATGCCGGCGCGCCTTCCTCGCCGGTTGTTATTACCGATTTGCGCGCTGCTCCCGGGCCTACTCATTAGTAGGCGGAGCATATCGCATCAGCGAGGGCCAGGTCTCGCGGTCCGGGCGGGCACAGGCCCGGTAACGGGAATGGCAGGCAGCTATGCTGAGCTAACCTGTGTCGGTCATTCACATTGCAAACCGCTGGTGGTGGGAGACACGTAGCGGACTAGCATTGAGGGTAGCGCTGCCTGCAACTACGTCTAACTCTGGGACGCTCGCAACGTCACCAGCATTGCGCTCCGCGGCCGTCACGAGGAGGCAGGAAAGGGGATGATCCACGTTACGGCCCGGATTGTTATCATGATACTCACAATGGCGGCCGTCCTGGTTACTTGTATCGCTTTATCGCCCATCGCCCGCAGGTCGTCGAAGGCGCGCCACCGCCGAGTGCGGGATATGGCTCGGGCTGGCGAGAGGGGAAGAATGCATGGATGGCGTGCCAGTTACCCTTTTGCACGCTCTCGCAGTCATCTCGGCGGGTATCGGCCTTGTCACCGTAGCGATCACCCTCATCGTGCGGTTCCTGTGGCGGAGAGGCAAGTCACTCCAGGAGCCCTAGCCGCCTCGTACGATGTGCCGGACGCCAGATTCAGGCCGCTGCGGCCATGGTTCGGCTTAGTATTGGTGGTCCTGTTCCTGGCAGGTATGGGCGCGCGGCATTTCCAGGAGGCCAAAGTCATCTGGTACTGGCCGGTCGTGCCATTGTGGGCGCTGGCGTTCCTCAGCCTTGCCGTGCAGTGGTTCCTGTCGCTGCGGGACGCCCCCCGGGCTACCACGCGTGCCGAGGACGCGCAGCTCGCGCAGCTCCGGGTGGTGGTCAATGTGCCTGTCTACAACGAGGATCCCGTGCTGCTCGACAGGTGCATCTGGAGCCTGGTTACCCAGTCCCGGCCGCCGCAGCGGGTCAGCGTGGTCGATGACGGCTCCGATGTTGACTACTCGGTGCTGGCGGCGCACTGGGTTCGTACCTGGCCCAACGGCTGCGAGGTTTCCTGGGCACGGCAAGAGAACGCGGGCAAGAAGTGGGCCCAGGCCAGGACCTTCGACGGCGACCCCGAGGCTGACATCTTTGTCACCGTTGACTCCGACACCTGCATCGACCTGCACGGCATCGCGGAGGGGCTCAAGCCGTTCGCCGACCCTGAGGTGGCGTCGGTGGCAGGGTTCGAGCTGGTCTGCAATCAGGCGGCGAACTGGCTGACTTACTCTGTCTCGGCACGGAATATTCAGTATCAGCTCGTCACCTGGGGCGCGCAGTCCGCCGTCGGTGATGTCCTCACCAACCGGGGGCCGTTCGCGCTCTACCGGGCCGAGAACATCAGGGAGATAATCCCCGCTTACCTGGGCGAGACGTTCCTCGGGCGCTCTGTCAAGCTCGGTGACGATGCGGCATTGACCCTCTTCTCCAAGGCGAGGGGGCGAGCGGTGCAGCAGGTCACGGCGTTCGGCTTCGCCATGCACCCGGAGGACTTCTCGCATCATTTCCGGCAGTGGACCAGGTGGATGAGAGGATCCATCATCCGGGATTGCTGGCGGCTCAGATACTTGCCCATGAGGTCCTATGGCTGGCTGTTCACCGTCAACAAGACGTTCGGGTTTCTCGCCGGGCCGGTGATCCCCGGCCTGGTCGCCTGGGACTGGCCGCATTCGGACCGCGCGGCAGCATGGATTGTCATAGGGCTCATCGTCTGGCCGCTCATGTGTGGCTGGCGTGTGCTGACCATCCGTCGCACTGATGAGAGCAGGTTATTTCGTGCCGGACTGTTACTTATCTACCCATTCGGGGTGCTCTGGTGTTATTTCGTCCTCCGGTGGATCCGGTTCTACGCTCTGGCCACGTTCCTCAGGCAGGGATGGGTGACGAGAGTAGGCGGCGTCGAGGTAGGAATCAGCAGCTGCGACGACAAGGAAGCTGAGCTTATAAAGGCGGACGACGAGGAAGCTGAGCTTGTGAAGACAGTGGCATGAGGGCGCCGGGTCGGCGAGCCGGGAAGATCAGCGTGTGGTTAATTTCCGTGCTGTTAGCTTGCGGACTGCTCGGTGCTTATTTCACGAAGCTCACGACCAGGCCGGCGGTGACGAATGTCCCATCGCTGGGGATCGCCATTTCCTCCCAGAGCCCCGAAGCGGCCCAGGCATTCTCCCGCTTGACCGGCGTCTACCCAAGGGTCGTTGCGTATTACGTCTCGTTCGGGTCACCGCTGCGGTCAGTCGCCGCATTCCAGCAGGCCGGCGTTCTGCCGCTCGTCCAGCTTGATCCCAGCCACACCAGCGTCGCAGCTATTGCGGCAGGCCAGTACGACGCATACCTGACCAGCATCGCAGCCGAGGTCCGCGATAGCCGGAAACCCGTCGCGCTGTCGTTCGGCCACGAGATGAACGGCACCTGGTACTCGTGGGGCGCGGGACATACGAGGCCGGCGGATTTCATCGCCGCCTGGCGCCGCATTCACGGCATCTTCCAGGCAGCAAAGACACGGAACGTCACCTGGGTATGGGCCGTTGATGACGTGAATCCGCAGACGATCCGGGAATGGTGGCCGGGCGCTGCCTATGTCAACTGGGTCGGCATCGACGGCTACTACTGGACACCGTCCGAGCGGTTTGCCCAGATGGAAGGACCGACAATCCGGTCGCTCCGCAGCTTCACCCAGGATCCGCTTATCCTGACGGAGGTCGCCGTCTATCCCAACCCGCAGAGCGCGGCACAGGTACGGGACCTCTTCCGCTCAGCCGCGGCATATCATGTCGAGGCTTTTGTCTGGTTCAACCAGGACCGCGAGCGCGCCTGGTCCCTGCAAGGTGATCCCGCTGCGCTGGCCGCATTCAAGGCCGCGGCGCACGACTGGCCGGGCGGGTCAGGCGGGGGTCAGGCCGAGCGGCCGGCCCGCGAGGCTACGGGACCGGTTAGCCAGGGTGTCGGCGATCTTCTTCAGCTGTTGCGCAGCCGGAGCGTCCGGATGTGACAGCACAAGCGGTATACCGCTGTCGCCGGCCTCGCGGAGCCGCACATCGATGGGCACCTCGCCGAGCACCGGCACCTTCGTACCGGCAACCCGGCTCAGTGTCTCCGCTACCGCAGCGCCGCCGCCGGAGCCGAACACCTCCACCCGCTCGCCGCAGTGCGGGCAGGGGAGGTAAGACATGTTCTCGATCACCCCGACCACGCGCTGATGCAGCTGGGCCGCGAGCGACCCGGCGCGCTCGGCCACCTCGGCGGAGGCCAGCTGCGGGGTGGTCACGACGATCAGCTCGGAGCCTGGCACCAGATGGGCCGCCGAGATCGCCACGTCACCGGTGCCCGGGGGCAGGTCAAGCAGCAGGACGTCCAGGTCGCCCCAGTAGACGTCGGCGAGGAACTGCTGCAGCAGCCGGTGCAGGATCGGCCCGCGCAGCGGCAGCGGCTCGTTTCCCTTCTTGAGCATTCCGCTGGAGATGGCGCGCACACCGTGCGCGGACGGAGGCATGATCATCTGCTCGACCTGGGTGGGGCGCCCGGTGACGCCCAGCATCCGGGGAATGGAGTGCCCGTAGATGTCGGCGTCCAGCAGGCCGACCTTCTGCCCGGCGGCGGCCAGCGCCGCGGCCAGGTTGACCGTGACCGATGACTTGCCGACTCCGCCCTTGCCGCTCGCCACCGCGTAGACCTTGGTCAGCGAGGCAGGGTTGGCGAACGGGATCTCGCGCTCCGGCTGGCCGCCGCGGAGCTTGCCCTGCAGGCCGCGGCGCTGTTCCTCGCTCATCACGTCGAGCTCGACGGCCACCGCGGCCACCCCGTCCAGCGCGCTGACCGCGGCGGTGACCTCACGGGTGATCGTTTCGCGCAGCGGGCAGCCTGCGACCGTCAGCCATACGTCGACACGTACTCTGCCGTCCGCCGCGATCTCGATGTTCTTGACCATCCCCAGCTCGGTGATGGGGCGGTGGATCTCCGGATCGTTGACCCGGGAAAGCGCCTGGGTCACCTGGTCGACGGTGGGCGGCACGGACACTGCGGGCGGGGAGGTCATGGCACCATGCTACGAAGCCAGCGATCCCCCGTCGAACCCGTGGCCGGGGCCGGCCCGGCACCCGCCACCACCGGATGGCGCCCGCACCAGCCCGCCTGGATCCGGCGGCACGGGGATGCATAAGCTCTGGGAGCGATGACGCGTGACAATCGGCCCAGGCGCTCGGTCCTCGCCGTGCCGGGCAGCAGCCAGCGGTTCCTGGCAAAGGCCCAGGGGCTTCCTGCCGACGAGATCTTCCTCGACCTGGAGGACGCGGTCGCCCCGGACGCCAAGCAGGCTGCGCGGCGCGGCGTGATCGGCGCGCTGGTAGCCGGAGACTGGGGTGCCAGGATCCGCGCAGTGCGGGTGAACGGGGCCGCGACCGGGTGGGCCTACCGAGACGTGATCGACGTCGTGGAGCAGGCCGGGCGGCAGCTGGACGTCATCGTGCTCCCGAAGGTGTCAAGCGCCGCCCAGGTCAGCTGGCTTGACCTGCTGCTCGGCCAGATCGAGCAGCAGGCGGGCCTGCCGGCCGGCCGGATCGGGATCGAGGCCCAGATCGAGGACGCACGCGGCCTGGCCGACGTGAACGCCATCGCGGGCGCCTCGCGCAGGCTTGAGGCTCTGGTCTTCGGCCCGGCGGACTTCATGGCCAGCGTCGGCATGCGGTCACTTCAGATCGGTGCCCAGGCCGGCCTACCCGGGCGACGCGTTCGGCTACCCGAAGATGCGGATGCTGGTCGCGGCTCGCAGTCACGGACTGCAGGCGATCGACGGGCCGCACGCGGCCATCAGCGACATCGACGGCCTGCGCCGGTCAGCGTACGCCGCCGCGGCGCTCGGCTACGACGGGAAATGGGTGCTGCACCCCGGCCAGATCGAGGTCGTGAATGAGGTTTTCGCTCCGGATCAGGCCGACTACGACCGCGCGGAGCTGATCCTCGAGGCATACGAGTACTACACGACCGTGGAGAACCGCGGCGCGGCGATGCTGGACGGCGAGATGATTGACGAGGCCTCGCGCAAGCTGGCCGTGGTGGCGGCGGCCCGGGGCCGGGCAGCCGGCCTGGCCAGGACTGTCAGCTTCCAGCCACCGCCGCGATGAGCGGCCGTGAATAGGAGCTGCCGTCGCCCAGGGTGGTTGTCCTGCCGCCGACCGCCCAGCAGCTGCTCCCGCATGCCAGGCCGCCCAGGTAGCCAAGCTCAGCGCCACCCGCAGGCACGCTGACCCAGCCGCCGTCCTGCCAGCGCAGCACGAGCGGCCGCAGGCTGCTGGACGAACCGAGCAGCCAGCAGCCGTGCGCGCCCGAACAGGCCAGCCCAGCGGCGTAAAACGGCAGGCTTGCAGCGGCGCCGGTCCAGGACCGGCCGTTCCATTCCTCCGTGACAGCTCCGTGGCGGCCAGCCAGAAGCGCCAGGCAGCTGGTCGCGTTGGCGCAGGCCAGGGCGTTAGGAAGGCGGTTGCCCTGCACGCTGGCCGGCACCGCCGCCTGGGCCCACCGGCCGAGATCGTAGCTAGCCGCCGCCGGCGCATTGTTGCGCAGGCCCAGAATCAGGCAATGGCCGGCCGCCGGGCACGCGAAGAGCGTCGGCTGCAGGCCGCCGGGCAGCACGGAAACCACCCGCCAGCTCGTCCCGTCCCATTGCTCGAGGACATCCGATGTCTTGTTCTTGCGGGTCTGCTGCCCCCCGTAAGCCCAGCACAGGCTCGCTGACGCGCAGCTCACACCGACCAGCTGCCCGCCGGGCAGCCTGGGTGAACGGACCACCTGCCACGTCCCGCCGGCCCAGTGCTCGATGACGGCTAGCCCGTCGGCGCTGCTGCCCCCCACCGCCCAGCAATCACGGGCGCCCGGGCACGCGATTCCGGTCAGCGCCAGATTCGGCAGCCGCCCGCCTGGCGCCGCTACCCTGCGCCATACGCCAGCGGTTTCCTGTTCGATCAGCTGGGACCGGATCTCCGAGTAAGTGTTACCGCCGCGCGCGACCGCGGTCTGGCCGACGGCCCAGCACTGCGCCGTAGTCGGGCAGGCGATCGCGTTGAGGTAGCTGTCAGTGCCCTTGTCAGCGGCTGCATGAGCGCCAAAGTGCTTAAGCACGAAGCCGTCGGTGACGGCCACCAGGGCCGCGGCGAGGATCACCGCGAGCCCGAGCAGCAGCCGACGGCGGGCGAGTGCTCTGATCATCCGACGCAGCGCCTCATCGAGCGCCTCATCGAGCCCCCATCGAGCAGCTCATCGACGTGTTTCGCTCCCGTTGCCACAGCAGGGCCGGTGAGCAGCGTCAACGCTCACCAGGTCGGCGGCCTGAATCACAAAGTGTAGCGATCCGGCTAACGCCGCTATCCAGCCGGGCGTTCCCAGGCACGCAGAAACTCCGCAAGGCCAGCAGTCAGCCGCAGGGCGGCCATTTCCGCCGCGTCCACCCACCGGGCGTCGGCGGCGTCGTCGCCGGCCGCGAGGTCACCGCCGGTGACGACGGCGCGGTAATCCCGCACCTCGATGGTCGCGCCGCCGGTGCCCGGCAGCCTCGCGGTGCCCAGCAGGCCGCCGCACGCCACGGTCAGCCCGGTCTCCTCGGCGATTTCCCTGATGACGGCCTGTTCGTCGGTCTCACCCGGCTCGATCCGGCCGCCTGGCAGCGACCACAGCCCGGCACCCGGCTCGTGACCTCGCTTGATCAGGAGCAGCCGTCCGGACGCGTCCCTGATCACCGCGCCTACGCAGAGGATCAGCTGGCCGGTCACGGCATAATTATCCCGTCCGGCCGCATGGTGCGAAATTGCTCGTTTAGTACCTGGCCTGACGGAGCACGGTAGGAGACGTGACGCAATCAGACGACTACTCTTCGTTATCATGACAGCGGCGTTCACCCGTGCAGGGCTGCCCGAACTGCTGCGCAGCGCGGCGGTGCCGGTCTGGCTGCCGTGGCCGCTGCCGACGGGCTGGCTGGTCAGCGGCTTCGCTGAAGCTGGCGATGAGCGCAGCGGGGCGCGCGGCAGTGCCGTTGCCCTGTCCGGGCCGAACCCATTCGGCGGCACCGGCCAGATGCTGATCATCTCGGAGGAACTCGGGCTCGGCCTGGGCGCCGGGTTCGCCGGCCTGGCCGGGCCGGATCCAGGCTGCGACTTCGCGGCCACCAAACCGCATGCGTTTGTGCAGGTCAGCAAGCACGAATTCCCGCTCTGGCACGTGGACGCGCCGCGCCGGGCCGCCTTCGCAGGCGAGGTACTCGGCCACTGGCTGTGGCTCGTCTTGTGGCCGGACACGGCCGGCCTGCTGCTTGCCGAGCCGCTGGCCCTCAGGGATCTGCGCGATGGCGGCCAGGACCTTAACTTGCCCTACGGCGAGCGCTCCCCGCTGCTGCCCGACTAGGGTCAGCCGGTGTGCGCGCAGACCTGCATAGCCACAGCACGGCCTCAGACGGCACCTGTCCGCCCGCAGAGGTGATGAGGCGGGCCCGCGAGGCAGGGCTCGACGTGATCGCCCTGACCGACCACGACACCGTCGCCGGACATGCCCTGGCGAGCGCCGCGCTGCCGAGCGGCCTGACCCTGGTGCCCGGAATGGAGCTTTCCTGCCGCCTGGGCGGTCACAGCCTGCACCTGCTCGGCTACCTGTTCGACCCGGCCGAGCCTGAGCTGGCTGCCGAGTGCGCGGCGATCCGCAGCAGCCGGATCGACCGCGCCCGCGCGATGGTGGCCCGCCTGGGCGACCTCGGGGCGCCGGTCAGCTGGGAGCAGGTCACCAGGATCGCCGGGGACGGCGTGGTCGGCAGGCCCCATATCGCCAGGGCGCTGGCCGAGTCCGGGGTGGTGACCAGCGCCGCGGCCGCGTTCAGCCCGGAGTGGATCGGCTCCGGCGGCCGCGCACACGTGCCGCGTTACGCGCTGGATCCGGTCCGGGCGATCGCGCTGGTCCGGGGCGCGGGCGGGGTGGCGGTGCTGGCTCATCCCCGGGCGGCGGCGCGCGGCTGGGTGGTCGGTGACCAGGCGATAGCGCGGCTCGCCGCAGCCGGGCTGGCCGGGATCGAAGTCGATCATCCAGATCACGACGCTGAGAAACGCGACCACCTGCGAGCCCTCGCCGCAGACCTCGGGCTCGTCGCGTCCGGCGGAAGTGACGATCACGGGGAACTCACCGGTTACCGGATCGGCTCCGACACGATCTCGCGCGATAACTACCATCGGCTTATCGCCCAGGCTACGGGCGCCGCGCCGGTGAGCGGGCGGTGAGCTCGTTCGTCAACGTGAAGTACTTCTGGGAGGTCTTCGTCGCGTGGCGTTCGTGCCGCTTGGCACCCTGCTGCTGGCAGGCCCTGGCGCGATAGTGGCCACGATGCTGTTCGTGCAGCGGACCGGCGGCAGCGGGGATATTGTCGCGTTCGCGGTGACCATTGGCGCGGTCACAGTTTCGCGGTGGCTGGCGATGCGGTTTTCCGGCGCGATTCACCGGGTGCTGCGACAGCGAGGTCGAGTTGCTTACCCGGACCGCCGGTCTGCTGTTGTCGGCCATCGCGGTGCAGCTGATCATCGGCGCGGTCCGGACGCTGGTCAGGCAAGGCGCTGGTTAGTCACAGTAGGCGAGGCGCTGGTCAGGCAGGTCAGCAGGGCCCTGGTCAGGCGGGAGCGCTCTTCAGGCAAGGAGGCAGGTCGGCATGGAAGCGCGAATAGAGCAGGTGGCCGAGGCCGTCAACACCTGGATCATCGGCGATGAGGATGAGGTCATCATCATCGACCCGGGCGGTGACGCCCAGGCGGTGCGCGACAAGGTGGGTGACAGGGCCGTGCTCGCCGTCATCTGCACGCACGGCCACGCTGCTCACACAGCGGCAGCGCTCGAGGTGGCCGCCGACGACGAAGCGCCGGTCGCGCTGCATCCCGCGGACCGGGTGTCCTGGCGCGAGGTCCACTCCGATGACCCAGAGATCGAGATGGAGGACGGCGGCATCTTCGAGGTGGCCGACGTGGCTCTTGAGGTGATGCATGCCCCCGGCCACAGCCCGGGCTCCGTGTGCCTCTACTGCGAGGATCTCGAAGTGGTCTTCACCGGCGACGTGCTTGCCGCCAGCGGACCGGTTCCGCACGAGGATTCCTTTCCGGATTTCAGCCGCCAGCTGAGCTCCATCGGCGCGGCCGTCCTGACGCTGCCGAGCGAGACCAGGGTGCTGCCAGGACACGGCGCTGAGCTCACCGTGGCCGCCGCGGAGAAGCGCTTCGACTCCTGGGTCTCGGCAGGCCCTGACGCGTTCCGCGGGGACGGCGTGGGCGAGAGCTAGCCAGCCGGCCCGAGCACGGCGCCCGGCACTAGCACCGATGCCACGTCGCTGCTGCTGTTTTTCACCCAGATGTGGCGGGTTCTCACCGGGTCCTCGTGCGGGGCGACCAGCAGCGCATCTGGGCCTACCATGAGGGCGTGGATCTGGGTGGCCCAGCAATGGCGAGGGTCGCTCGTGACTACGGCTCAGCCTCGTCTTTATCGAACTGGCGTATCTCCCCGGTCAGGCGAGACAATCGCGGCGTGTCTGAGCAGGTATGGCTGCGCCGTCTTGCCCTGACGGCGATCGCGGCCCTGGCGGGCCTGTTGTGCGCCTGGGCCATGGGCCAGGCCACGCTGGAGTACTACTACGCGGCGGCTGACCGCAGCATGGCCATGAGCTGGCATAACTTCGTCTTCGGCGCTTTCGACCCGGCGGGGACCATGACCGTGGACAAGCTGCCGGGGGCGTTGTGGCTCCAGGCGCTTTCGGTGCGGGCATTCGGCCTGCACACCTGGGCGATCATCCTTCCGCAGGTCATCGAGGGCATCCTGACCGTGCTGGTGCTCTACCGGGCGGTGCGGCGGCTGGCCGGGCCGGCCGCTGGCCTGATCGCGGCACTGGTCCTAGCCGTCAGCCCGGCCACGGTGGCTCTGGATCGCGAGAACATCTCCGACTCGCTGCTGATCTTGCTGCTGGTCCTGGCCGCCGACGCCGTCTCGGGGGCTATCGCCGGGCTGGCCGCTGGCGGCGCGGGCCGTGACGACACGCTAGGTGCCAGCGACCCGGCTGGGCCGTCGCCCGGCTCCGCCGGCAGTGATCACCTGGTTACCGGTGAGCGAACTGCTCCCGCCCAGCGGGGTGCCGGCGCTGGCGACTCCGGCCGCGTCCGCCGGCCTGGCGGAACGTTGGGCCGGGTCGTCCTGGCCGGCGTGTGGGTGGGTCTGGCCTTCCAGGCTAAGGAGATCGAGGCGTGGATGGTGCTGCCCGCGCTGGGCCTGGCCTATCTGCTGTCCGGGCCCGGCCCGGTGTTGCGGCGCGCTGGCCAGCTCGCGGTCACCGCTGTGGTCCTAACGCTGGTGTCGGTGTCCTGGATGACCGCTGTTTCGCTGGTGCCGGCCGCGGACCGGCCTTATGTCGACGGCAGTCACGACAACTCCGTCTTCGAGCAGGTCTTCGCCTATAACGGGCTCGGAAGGTTCGGCGATCAGACTCCATTGCAGGTGCGGGCCGTGCAGCTGGATCCCGGTGCCGTCGTCCCCGTTCCGGCGCGTGCCGCCGATAGGCTGCTGGGCGGCAGCCTGGGCCGGGATACCGGCTGGCTGATCCCCGCCGCCGCCGCCGTGGCCGTGTGGGGTATCGCCAGCCAGCGCCGGCAGCCGCGCGGTGACCCGCTCCGGGCCTGTTTCCTATTGTGGGGCGGCTGGCTGCTGACGTTCTTCGCGGTCTTCTCGGTGGTCACCACGCTCTGGCCCTATTACACCGCGGCGCTGTCCCCGGCGGCCGCGGCCATCATCGGGGCCGGCGTGGCCGCGGCCCGGTCACGGGACCGGGCCCCGGTCAGCTGGACGATAGGCCTGGCGGTCATCGTCGCGGGCACGGCCGTCTATGCGGACTGGCTGGTGTCCTCATCTGCCCGCGCGCCTGACTGGCTGGTCCCGGCCATCATTGCCACCGGCACTGCCGCGACCGGCCTGATCGTATGGTCGCTGGCGGGCCGCCGCTCTGTCCCGTTCGCCGCGGCCCTCCTCGCGGGCCTGGCTGCAGTTTTGCTGGCGCCGGCGGTCGCCTCGGTCAGCCTGGTGGCTCAGAGTGAAGGCGCTTTTGATACTCCGTTCGAGTCGGCGCGGATGCAGGAGGCTATCGCTACCGGCACGGGGACGCAGGCCGTCGTCAGCGTGCGCGCCCTGATCCCCTTCTGGCAGCACATCGGGGACAGAGCCCCCTACCTGATGGCGGCGCAGAGCGCGGCGCTGCCGTCGGTGATCATCTATGACACCGGCCTCGAGGCGCTCCCCATCGGCGGGTTCGACGGTACGACTCCGTCGCCGACTCTGGCCCAGCTGCAGGCCGACATCCGGCATGGCCTGTTCCACCTCGTCTGGATAGCTTCCGCTACCGACCCCCGGCTGCGGTGGATCACCACCCACTGCACCCAGCTTACGAAGCGGTTGTATTACTGCGGAACGGTTCGGGGGCGACTCCCGGTGCCCCAGCCGGTCCCGGTGCCCCAGCCGGCCCCGGTGCCCCAGCCGGCCCCTGTACCCGAACCCGGGTCGAAGACAACCACGTGAATTCGACCCGATTGCGATCTATTCGATCCTCCGCGCCGAAGATCTTCCCGCCGGATCAAGGGATACGGTACGGCTCGGCCATGGCCAGGCTGTGTTACCAGCCCAGTCACCTACATTCGCGTCCCACTCCCCTTCCGCATTGGCGGCTGTCAGACCAGCGGGGCAGGATATGACCGTGGAGCAGCTCGGTTTCGAGGGCATGCCACGCCGGCTGTACGCGTGCACCCCGACCAGGCTGAGCGCCTGGCTTGATTGCCCGCTCCGGTACCGGATGATCTATCTGGACCGGCCGGCGCCGCCCAAGGGCGCGCCGTGGGCGCATAACAGCCTGGGCGCCAGCGTGCACAACGCCCTGGCCGGGTGGTGGCGGCTGCCGCGGCGCGAGCGGAGCGTCGAGGCTGCGGGAGACCTGCTTGAGCGCGGCTGGATCACCGAAGGCTTCGCCGACGCGGCGCAGTCCGGCCGCCATCGCGACCGGGCCAGGGCCATGGTGGAGCGCTACGTCAGCGGCCTTGATCCGGCGGGCGAGCCGGCCGGGATAGAACGGACCGTCGCCACCCGCACCGAGCTGATCGCGGTGTCGGGCCGGATCGACCGGCTGGATGACCGGCGCGGGGCGGATGGCAGCGGCGAGCTTGTCGTGGTGGATTACAAGACCGGCAGGCACGTGCTGACCACCGACGACGCCCGGACCTCCCTGCCGCTGGCGCTATACGCGCTCGCTGCCGAGCGGGTCATGCGGCGGCCGTGCTCGCGGGTCGAGCTGCATCACCTGCCAACCGGCCGGGTGCTTGCCTGGGAGCACTCCGCCGAGTCGCTCCGGCGGCAGCTGGGCCGGGCGCAGGACATCGCGGCCGAGTGCGCGGCAGCCGATGAGCGGTACCGCGGCGGGCAGGCAGCCGACCGCGGTGACGAGGTGTTCCCGCCGCGGCCTGGTCAATGGTGCGGCTGGTGTGACTACCGGGCGCACTGCCCGCAGGGCGCCGCCGCCGCCGCGACACGCCATCCCTGGGACGGGCTGGCGGACCCGGACGGGTAGGCGGGCGGACCCGGCGACCCCGCTCGGGTAACGGGCTGGCGGACCCTGGCGGCTAGTCGGGCCGGCGGACCCGGGCGGCTAGCGCCCACCCGGGCGGCTAGCGCCCACCCGGGCGGCTAGCGCCGATCCCGGCTGCTAGCCGGGCTGGCGGACCCCGCCGGGTAACCGGGCAGCCGGAACCGGCGAGTAACCGGGCTGCCGGGCCCCCGCTGCTAACTGGGCTGGCTGCGCGGCGCGCGCGGTGGCGCGGTGGATTTCGCGGTGCCGCCGTCGGATGGCTTCTTCGGCGCTGTTCCAGAACGAGGTCAGGGTGCTCGCCGTGGTCTCTGGCGCCTCGATAGCGGGGGAGTGGGCGGCGCCGGGAATGCAAACCCGCTGCGCGCGAAGGCGCCTGCCCATCCGGTCCTGGACCTCAGGTGGCCAGGCGTCGTCGTTCTCGCCGTACATGACCAAGATGGGAGGCCCGCCAACCCGGGCAAGCTCGGCTGTGCGGTCTGGGCAGCTGAGCAAGTAGTCGCCCATGACGACCAGCGCGGTCGGGCAGTTAGCCAGGTGCCGGTTGCGCAAGAAAGCCATGATGTGCTCGGCCACGCCGTCGGCCCGAGCCTGCGGCTCTAGGTGCTCCGCCCACAGCTGCTCGGCCCAGCCGCGCAGCCGGGTCGGATCGCCGCCATGGCCAGCGTTGCCATGGTCGGCGCTGCCATGGACGGCGTCATGGTTGCCGCTGCCGTGGCTGCGGGCCAGGGCGAGCATGGAGCGCAGCAAGTCGTGCTTGCGGCCGGTGATGCTCCCTGGTCCCGAGCCCAGCAGGGTCAGCGAAGCGATGCCTGCGGCCCGTGTCAGCACGGCGTGCCGTGCGATCAGGCCGCCGAGAGAGTGGCCGAGCAGGTGGACCTCGTCCTCGTCCGGCGCGATAACCTCAGCCACCGCGCCGATATCGGCAGCCAGCTCGTCCGGCGTATAGCCGTCCTTGCGCGCCGCCGCGGCGCTCTGGTACTGACCGCGCATGTCGATGGCGGTAACGCAACGGCCCGCAGCAAGCGGCCGCAGAACCGGGATGAAGTCTTCCTTGCTGCCGGTGTAGCCGGGCACCAGAATCGCGGGCTTACGCTCGCATACGCCGATTGCCGGCTGTGCCTGCAGCGCGGCAAATACGCCGCGCGGCGTCTTCAAGATCACAGAGCGGACGAGGTCAGGCAGGTCGATAGACCTTGGTGTACTCACAGCGCAGCTGCCTACCCAGACATGTTCAGCGTATTTCTACTAGTTTTACGCTGATTCCGCTGCAGTGCTACTAGATGAGCCCATGTCGTGTGCTGGTTTGGCATCCGACCGGCGGCGTTTCCGACTGGTCGGCTCGCCACGCAGCGCCGATCCATCGGCAGTGACAACGACCGTCGGCTCGGCTGACCGCGCCCGCGCGCCGGTGCCTTCGCGGCTGGCGTCCCGGCTTCCGCGGCCTGCGTCCCGGCCGCCGCGGCCGGGCTCTTTACCTGCTCCCCGACCAGCCTCCTGGCCGGCACGGGCCGGGGCACCCGCCCTCGTCCGGCGACGGGCGCGCTGCCGAGGCTGCGCCGTGTCACGAGATCTGGAGGGCTCGGTGCGCTCGCTGTCGGACCGGCCGCCGCGCTGCCTGGAGCCTGAGCCTGCGCCGCGCTCACGGCCGCGATCCCTCAGACCCGGGCTGCTAGCGGAGCGGGCGGCTTGCGACCTGTTACGGCCGGTCTCGCCGATGTCTTCAAGGGTCTCGGCCTCAAGGCCGAGCCGGTCCCGCCGTGCACTGGGCAGGGTGCCCGTCGCTTCCTTGGGGATACTCAGCGCCTCGTAGAGGTGCTCAGAGGTCGAATACGTCTCAACGGGCTCGGGCCGCCCAAGCACCAGTGCCTCGTTGATCATCTTCCAGCGGTGCATGTCGGCCCAGTCCACGAAGGTCACGGCCGCCCCGATGCGGCCTGCCCGGCCGGTCCTGCCGGTCCGGTGCAGGTAAGCCTTGTCGTCCTCGGGGCACTCGTAGTTCACCACGTGGGTGACGTCGTCGACGTCCAGCCCGCGGGCCGCGACGTCGGTCGCGACCAGGACGTCGACCTTGCCGGTCCTGAACGCCCGCATGGCCCGTTCCCGCTGGCCCTGGCCCAGATCACCGTGGACGGCCGCGGCGGCGAAGCCCCGCGTCGTCAGGGCGCCCGCGATCTGGTCACACGCTCGCTTCGTCCGGCAGAACACGATGGTCAGACCCCGCCCCGCGGACTGCAGAACGCGGGCGAGGACCTCGACCTTGTCCATCTGGTGGGCGCGAAACACATGCTGCTCGGTGCTGGGCACCAGCGCGGGCTCGTCGTGCTGCTCGGCCCGAACATGCACTGGCCGGCTGAGGTGGCGCCGGGCGAGGGTAACGATCTCGCCAGGCATGGTGGCCGAGAACAGCATGGTCTGCCTGTGCTGTGGCGTGAGCCTGAGGATCTTCTCGACATCCGGCAGGAAGCCGAGGTCAAGCATCTTGTCCGCTTCGTCCAGCACAAGCGAACGGGTCTGTGAGAGGTCCAGGTGGCCCTGCCGGACCAGGTCGAGCAGCCGGCCAGGCGTGCCGACGACGACATCGACGCTTCGCAGAGCCTCGATCTGAGGCTCGTAGGCCCGGCCGCCGTACAGGGTGACGATGGCGATGCCGCTGCGCGATGCGGCAGTCCGGAGGTCCTCTGCGACCTGGATGGCAAGTTCCCTGGTCGGTACCACCACGAGGGCGCGGGGCGCCGATGGCTTGCCGTCAGCTGCCAGCTCGAGGCGCTGGAGCATCGGAATGCCGAAGGCGAGGGTCTTTCCGGTGCCGGTCCTGGCCTGCCCGATGAGATCGTGGCCGTCGAGGGCTATCGGCAGGGTCAGTGCCTGGATCGGGAAGGCGCGAGTGATCCCGGCGGCCTCAAGGGCCGCGCAGAACTGCTCGGCAACGCCGAAGTCACGGAATGTCTTCTCGCTCCGGGCCGCGTCCGAGGGCTCCGCTTCGGACAGGAGTCCGTCCGGCAAAAGCGCCTCGGATGGCAGTGCGTCGGGTATCAGCGGCTCGGATGGCAGTGCGTCGGATGGCAGCGCGTCGGATGGCAGTGCGTCGGGTATCAGCGGCTCGGATGGCCGTGCATCGGACGGCGGTGCATCGGATATCAGTGTGTCGGGCGTCGCGTGCTCGTCCTCCGGCACGCTCGGCATGGTCCAGTTATGCGTTGTCAGGGCTTCCGCCTCCATCAGTAGCCCGCGGGTCCACCAGGCGCGTATGCGCCGTGCGTCCGCATCGCGGGCTCATTTCGACCTCTCCCACGGGACGGCTCACGCTGTCGCAGCGCGGCATTGGCCACGCACTCGAGGGGAAGTTCCAGCACGGCTCTCAGGAGCGATCCATGCTCCCGGGGGCCCCGTGCCTTACTTTCTGTGATACAACACGCTTCGGGGTTACCGCATTCCACATGCGGATTGACCTCAGTCTAGCAACATCACTGGCAAGCTAGAGCGGCGCGGGCCACACTCACTTGCTGGGAGGTTGTTACGCTGCGTGGATGACCGATTTGGGCGCGGAAGCCATGGAACAGTCGGCGGGTAGCGGCGAGCTGGGCGCCCCCGCGCCCGAGGATGCCCCCGAGGATGCCAAGGTCGCCGCGGCTGAGCCGGCCGCAGCTGAGCCGGCCGCAGCTGAGCCGGTAGGGGCAGAGCCGGTAGGGGCAGAGCCGGTAGGGGCAGAGCCGGTAGGGGCAGAGCCGGTAGGGGCAGAGCCGGTAGGGGCAGAGCCGGTAGGGGCAGGCGGCAGCAGATGAGCCGGTGGCGGCTGCCGGCGGAAGCACTGAGCCCGGGAGCGCGGCGGTCGGCGGTCCTGACCCGGACGGCGTGGTCGATCTCCTCGGCGTGCTGGCGTACGCCACGCTGACCGCCTTCTTCCGACTTTCCGATGACGCTGCGGTCGCGGTTTCGCTGGACGACAAGGAAGCCATGGCCGGTATGGCGGTCGCGCAATTCGGCCACTTCCAGGTGCTGCGCCAGCGACTCGAGGGCATGAATGCCGATCCGGAAGCGGCGATGTCGCCGTTCGTCGCGGCCATCGATGTATTCCACGCCAGGACTGCCCCGGCTGACTGGCTTGAGGGACTGGTCAAGGCATACGTCGGCGACGGGATCGCGGCTGATTTCTACCGAGCCCTTGCGGAACTGCTTGACGAGGAGACGCGTGCACTCGTCGTCGAGGTGCTGGGCGATGCGGGACAGGCAGAGTTCGCCGTTGCCCGGGTCCGGGCAGCGATTGAGGCTGACCCGAAGGTCGCGGGCAGGCTGGCACTCTGGGCCCGGCGCCTGGTCGGCGAGGCTCTCGGGCAGGCCCAGCGGGTGGCGGCCGAGCGCGAAGCACTTGCCCGCCTGCTTGCGGGCGGGACGGTTACTCAGCTTGGCGAGATCGGCCGGATGTTCGCGCGGCTGACGGACGCTCACGCCGAGCGGATGGCCGCGCTAGGCCTGGCGAGCTAAGCCAAGCGAAGTGAGCCTGGTGGCCAGCCAAGCCTCGCGGGCGTGCCAGGCCCCTTGCCAGCTAGCGAAACGCAAGGGACCCTGGTGAACGCAAGGGACCCTAGTGAACGCAAGGGACCCTAGTGAAACGCGAGGAACCGCTAGCGGCCAGGCACCGCTAGCGGCCAGGCACCGCAACCGCCCAAAGCACCGCAACCGCCAAAGCAGCGCTAGCGGCCAGGCACCGCTAGCAGCCAAGGCCCTCCGCTAGGCAGAGTTGCGGTTCCGGCCCAGCAAGGGACGACGCTGATTCTGCTCGGGGAGTTCGGGCGACCCGGGTGCAGGAGTACCGGTTTCCGCCTCGACTTCGATCCGCTCCTTGCGGAGCTCGTCCCGGATCGTCCTATCCTCCGCGACCTTCTTCGTCACCAGGCGGACCCGTTCGACCGGTACCGCTTCCTTCTTGATGACGGCACGCTCCGCGTGCAGGATGATCTCCTGGCTGCCTTCCGTGATCGGGCCGCGGACTCGCTCCTCAGGCGTGATTGGAACGCTTTCGAGTTCATACTCCTCGTGGACTACGTGGATCGCCTGCTCGACCGGCTCGACATCCACGTACTTGCGTAGCCGGACCCGCCCCGACTCAAATACCTCGGTGCCCAGGGCCATCCGCTCTTCGGTACGGACGAGCCATTCGTCGCTAGGCGGGGCGCTGATGTCGGCCTGCCCGGCCTGCCCGGCTTGCCCGGCTTGACCCGGCTGCGCGACCTGGCCCGGCTGCCCGGCCTGGCCCGGCTGCGCGACCTGGCCCGGCTGCGTGGCCTGGCCCGGCTGCCCGGCCTGGCCCGGCTGCCCGGCCTGCGTGGGAATCACTAGGCCGTAGTAGCGGCGCAGTTCGTCCGCCTGCGCGGCCGACATGTGCCGCTCCACGCCCATATCTGGCCCGCTCATGATCTTCTTTGTCTCGAACGGAACGCTAAAGCCGTCTCCAGCCGTGCGGCGTCCGGCAAGCGGGATGAACCTGCTCACCTTCCCGGCGCGGACCCGTGCCCATACCGGGGTACCGTCCGCATCGTCGTTGAACACCTGCTCGACCGTGCCGACCACTTGGCCATCGGCATCTGTTACCCGAGCACCTGTCAGTTCTCTTCCTTGCGTGGTCATGGTGACATCTCCCCCCGAGTCGCTATCACCACACAGTTGCGGGCATCAGCCGCCTCTGTGACCTTGGATAATTCACTAATTGTAGTCCTTAGGCCACGAGGTGCGATAGGCGCGGTCGCCCCATAGCGGGCCTTGGGGCCAAAGAGCACGCTGCGGGACCCGATCTGGACCTTGAAGACAGGCGACAGGCTGGCGGCCCCGGTTCGCGGCCAGCCCGCCAGGGCCGTCGACGGGCCCGGGGGCAGCCTGACCGGGGCGCAGCCCGACCGGGATTCAGATGGTGGGGCCGAAGCCGATGCGGCGCGGCTCCGCGCCGCCGATCTCGACATAGGCGATCTTGTCCGCCGGGACCATGATCTTGCCGCCCTTATCGTCTGTCAGAGCGAAGACGCCACCGTCGGTGATCGCGGCCGTCAGCGAGCGCTCGACCTCATCGAACGCGGACTCGGTCTCCACGACCAGTTCGCGCGGTACGGACTGAATTCCGATCTTGACTTCCACGGCAGCTCCTCTCGGACCGAGGTTAGCCTGGTGCGCGGCGCGAATGGGTCGACAGGTCGCTAGCCGTACTACGCCGCGAGCGAAACGCAGTCGCTGTGCGGAGTTCGTGCTTGGCGGGGAGTCAGCTAGCCCGCGGCCAATCGCTGATCCCGCGCCAGGCCAGCCTGGCGATCAGCTGCTCGGCAGCGCCTTTGGGGATGGCCTGACCAGTGCTGAGCCAGTACCGAGAGCTGACCTGGGCCATGCCCACGAGCGCCATCCCCAGCAGATGCGCCTCAGCATCGCCGAGCCCGGCGTCGGAGTGGATGGACTGGCTGACCATCTCGGCGCAGTCCTGCATGGTCGCCTCCAGGCGTGCCCGCACGGCCGGCTCATTGCTCAGGTCCGATTCGAAGACCAGTCGGAAGGCGTCGCCGCTGGCAACGAAGTCGAAGAACGCCTTGAACGTGGCTGGTACGCGCTGTTTGTTGTCGGCTGTCGAGGAAAGAGCCGCTTTCACGATGGCGACGAGCTCGTACGCGCTCTCGTCAAGCAACGCCAGGTAAAGCTCGAGCTTTCCAGGGAAATGCTGGTAGAGAACTGGCTTGCTGACTCCGGCGCGCTCGGCGATCTCGTCCATCGCCGCGGCATGGTAACCGCGGGCGACGAATACCTCCTGTGCGGCGCCAAGGAGTTGCCTGCGCCTGACCGGTCTCGGCAGCCGGGGGCTGGCTGGCTTCGCCTCTGGCGATGCTGTCACGAGGCTCTCCGAATGTGTGCTGTCCTGCGATGATTACGCGCCGCTCCAGGTGCCATCTTACGACCGGACCGTAGCCGCGACTGGCAGCACAGCTGGTGAGGAGCAGGCCGCCACCTGGCAGCTGGTCACCAAGGGCCCGCTCCTTCAGCGGTATTCGTCCTCGTCGGAACCCACTTCGCGGCCTTGTTCCGCCGCGTCGGCCGGGTCAGCCTCGAACGGCGGCTCCTCCGGACCGGTGCCAGCCTCGTCATCAGCACCTGGGATGGCATCCTGGTCTTGCTCGGCGGAATCAGCCTCGGGCCGCTCGGTGTTCATGTCGCTCATGCGGGTCGTGCTCCTTGTCTGCTCGGTTCATCGAACATATTGCCGAACAGAAGAATCCGGACAACACTGCTGGTATCAGTACTCGGTCTGACGGGGTAGGGAGACATCATGCACAGCATGTGGAAGGGCTCGATATCCTTTGGGCTGGTCATGATCCCCGTGAAACTGTACGCCGCGACCGAGCAGAAGGACATAGCGTTCCGCCAGGTTCACCGGACTGACGGCGGCCGGATCAGGTTCCGCCGGGTCTGCTCCATCGATGGCGAGGAAATCCCCTACGAGCAGGTGGCCAAGGGGTTCGAGCTGCCCAGCGGCGAAATGATCGTGCTGACCGACGAGGACATGGCGGACTTGCCGCTGCCGACGACGCGAAGCATCGAAGTCCTGCACTTCATGCCGGCGGATCAGCTTGATCCCATCCTGCTTTCCCGCAGCTACTACGTGGAGCCTGAGTCCGCCGGCGCGCGCGCCTACGTGCTGCTGCGCGATTCACTCGAACGGTCGGGCAAGGTGGCTCTGGCCATAGTTGCGCTGCGGCAACGGGAATCGCTCGCAACTCTGCGGTCCAGGGACGGGGTGCTGGTGCTTGAGACGCTCCTGTGGCCTGACGAGGTCCGCACGCCCGCGTTTGCCTTCCTCGACGATGACGTGGAGGTCCGGTCGCAGGAACTCAAGATGGCGGCGTCCCTGATCGACTCCATGACGGTCGACTTCGATCCGGACGAATATCACGACGGCTACCGTGAAGCGCTGCAAGAACTGGTGAACGCGAAGGCCGAAGGGCGCGAGGTGGTTCAGCCAGAGGAAGGCGAGACTCCAGAAGGCGAGCCGACCAGCCTGGCAGATGCGCTGAAGGCCAGCCTGACGGCCGCCCGGCAAGATCAGCGCCAGGCGAGCGCGGGCTCGGGCAGTTCGGGCTCGGGCCGGTCGGCCGGCGGCAGGTCATCCGGTGGCGGGTCAGCCGGGACGAAACCGAGTGCCGCCAAGGCTGCTGGCGCGAAGACCGGTGGCGCGAAGACCGGTGACGCGAAGACCGGTGACGCGAAGACCGGTGACGCGAAGACTGACGGCGGGAAGGCCGACGGCGCCAAGACCGACGGCGCCAAGACGGCGGCAGGCCAGAGCGCCGCTAAGTCGTCGCCGTCCAGGTCCCGCCGCCGGGCGAGCTGACGAGCAGAACGGCGCGGCAGCAAGGGCGGCGCGGCAGCAAGGGCGGCGCGGCACCAAGGGGCGGCGCGGCACCAAAGGCGGCAGTAGGCAACACCCGGGGTGGCCGCAGATACTGGCGAGTAATATAGCTAACCATGGCAGATCCGATTCCCGCCTGGCCTGGCGAGTTTGCCTCGTTCGGTACCGGCGAAGTCTTCGTGCGCAGCGCTCCGGCACTCCCGGGCGCCGAGCCGGCGTTGTTCGTTCACGGCCTGGGGGGTTCGTCCACCAACTGGACCGACTTGATGGACGAGCTGAGGCACCCGCCTGCTAGCGGCCAGCCCGGTCCTGCGCTTGCCTGCGAGGCGATGGACTTGCCTGGGTTCGGTTTCTCCCCGCCACCAGCCGATGACGACTATTCGATCGACGGGCACGCGTCCTCCGTTATAGGCCTGATTGAAAAACGCGGCTACTGGCCAGTGCATCTGGTCGCGAACTCGCTCGGGGGCGCCATCTGCACCCGAGTGGCCGCACGCCGGCCCGATCTCGTGCGGACCCTGACCTTGATCTCGCCTGCCATGCCTGACCTGCGTCCGCGGGTGCTCCCGCTGCGCGTGACGGCGCTGTGCTCGCCAGTTCTTGGGCCGTGGCTGGCAACCAGGGCCAGCCGGATGTCCGCGGCGGCCAGAAGCGAGCTGCTGGTCAGGGACGTCTACTACGACCCGCACTCGATGCACCCGAGGCGGCGCAATGAGGAGATCGCTGAACTGATCCGCCGAGACGGGCTCGACTACGCCAGCCACGTACTGATCATGACGGCTCGCGGGCTTGTCGGCGCTTACGTCCGCCGCGGCGCACGGTCGCTGTGGCGCGACGCGGCCAGGATCAGGGTGCCCACGCTGGTCATCCACGGAAGTCACGACCGCCTCGTCAACCCGCTGCTGGCGGCCAGGGCCGCGCGTGCCTTCGGCCGCTCGCGGGTGGTTGTGCTGCCCCGGACGGGTCATGTGGCGATGATGGAGCGGCCCGCCTGGGTGGCCAGGGAAATGCGCACGCTGCTGGCCAGTGCCCCGCCTGGCCCGTGATCACGCGTGACAGGCGGCGGCAGGCCAGACCTGCTGATCGCGGCGGCCCGGGTGATCCCCGCCACGATGGGATCACCCACCATCGCACCCGGGTACGTCGCCGTCACGGACGGCATGATCACCGAGGTCGGCACGGGTCCGCCGCCACGAGCGCCCGACGTTGAGCTGGCCACGGGCACGCTGCTGCCAGGTTTGGTGGATTTGCAGGTCAACGGTTACTTCGGCGTTGAGCTGATGACAGCCGGGGCAGCCGGGTGGACCGAGGTCGCTGCCCGCCTCCCCGAGACTGGGACGACAGCGTTCCTGCCCACTTTCATGACCGCGCCGATTGGCCGGCTCAGCGCTGCGCTGCGGGCCGCTGCCGACGTGGTGCCCGCGCTCGCGCGCGGTGCCAGGGTACTCGGAGTGCACGTGGAAGGCCCGTTCATCGCGCCGAGCCGTCGTGGAGCTCATAACGAGGCGTGGCTCACCACGGCTACTCCCGCTGCCGTTGATGAGCTGCTGGCGGCTGGCAGCGGGCTGCTCACGATGGTCACCCTGGCCCCAGAACTCGATGGCGCCCTAGCCGCGATCGACCGCCTGACCGAGGCGGGCGTGATTGTCAGCGTCGGCCACAGCGATGCGACCGCGCGGCAGGTGGCGCAGGCGGCGTCCCGCGGCGCCCGGATGGTCACCCACCTGTTCGATGCCCAGCGTCCGCTGCATCACCGCGAGCCAGGCGTCGTCGGCCAGGCGCTGGCCGATCCGCGGCTGACCAGTGGCCTTATCGCCGATCTGCGGCACGTCTGCGCCGCTGTCTGCAAGATCGCCTTCGACGCGGCGCCCGGCCGGATCGCCATCGTTACTGACGCCGCGGCATGCGCCGGCATGCCGCCCGGCCGCTACCAGCTCGGCGGCGAGCCGATCGAGCTGCCGCCCGGGGAGGGGGCACCTCCGGTACGAGCCGGCGGCACGCTGGCCGGTTCGGGCCTGCGGATGGACACCGGCGTTGCCAACATGATCACGGCTGGGGTCGGGCTAGCCGACGCGGTCGCTGCGGCCAGCCGGATTCCCGCCGACCTGATCGGCAGGCCGGAACTCGGCAGGATTGCGCCCGGGGCAGCGGCAGATCTGGTGTGGCTGGCCGATGATATGCGGGCAGCGGCGACCTGGATCGGCGGTGAGCTCGTGTACGCGCGTGCCGGACAGGAGCGGCCCGGATCACCCGCCCGGGGCCCAGCGTGACTGGGCGGGCCCATGAGTCGCGGCAGAACTGGTCATCTCTACGTCCGCGCTGGAGTAGGTCGCGTGGCGCATGGTAGGCGCTGCCCGACCCGGCCCGGCGCGTTTGGCCGGCGGTCTGGCCGGATGCCCCGCCAGGTGCTCAGGGCACCCTGTGTACCTTGTGCTGGGCCGCCTGGGCGAGCGGGCGGAGGACCATCAGATCGACGTTCACGTGGGGTGGCCTGGTCACTGCCCAGGTCACGGCATCGGCAATGTCATCAGCTGTTAGCGGTTCCGCTACCCCCGCATAAACGGCGGCGGCCTTCGCGTCGTCGCCACGGAAGCGGTTGAGCGCGAATTCCTCGGTCTTGACCATTCCCGGCGCGATCTCGATAACGCGGACCGGCTGGCCGCACAGCTCAAGGCGCAGGGTAGCGGCGAGCCCATGCTCGGCATGCTTAGCTGCTACGTAGCCGCCGCCACCCTCATAGGCGACGAACCCGGCGGTCGAGCCCATCACCACGATCGTGCCCGCGCCAGTCGCGACGAGCTTGGGCAGCAGGGCTTGAGTGACATTCAGGGTACCGAGGACGTTGACCTCGTACATGGTGAGCCAGTCGTCCGGTGCGGCGGCTGCCACCGCGTCCATGCCGATGGCTCCGCCGGCGTTACTGACCAGCACGTCGCAGCGGTCTAGCGAGTCGGCCAGGCTCGCGATCGCGGCTCGGTCGGTCACGTCCAGCTGACGAGTGGTCGCTCGTCCGCCACCCTCGCGAATCCGTGCGGCAACCGCATCGAGGTGATCGGCTCGGCGGGCTGCCAGCACGACGTGATAGTCCGCCTCGGCCAGCTTGACAGCTGTCGCTGCCCCGATACCGATGCTGGCGCCGGTGATGACGGCTGTGCGCTGCATGGTGAGATTCTGCCAGCCTGCTGTCCTGAGGTCGTGCGCGCCCGGCGGTCGAACGCACCCCATGCGCGGTGAGCAGTGCGTCATCGTGGGGCGTCAGCTCACCGTCCGGTTGAAACAGCATCAGGCGGCGGCTGGCCTTCCTGCCGGTCATCCGCGCCGTCTTTATGACGGGCCAGTGCGGTGACCTCCTGCGTGATACCGATCGACGGGCCGCCTATCAGCTCCCAGGCACGGGCGATCCCGATCAGGAAGCAGACCACCACAAGGACCGCGATCGTGTCCACGGCCCCGGAGTCGCCCGGATGGGCGCTCACGTCTACTCCCTCGATCAGCTGGATCACGAAGGTGACGGCCAGCCCGATGAGGAACAGCCCGTCGCGCACCGTGCCCCACTGAATGTGACGCAGGCGGATCAGCGACAGCAGCGATGCCACGATGAAGGCGAGCCCGACGGCCGCTAGGCTCACCGCAGCCCCTCCGATCTTCTGACCGGAGATCAGCGCGAACAGCGATACCGCCAGCGTATTGGTGAACGCTGTCAGCGCCGCCACCGCGCGTATGCGGTGCAGCTGCCCCTCCGCCTCGGCGCGGGCGAGCCGATCGGCGGCGACCGAGATAGCCACGAACAGCAGCCCGATCAGCGCTCCGGCCACGCTTGCGCTGGCCGTGAAGAAGTCACGCATGCTCGATGGAACCACCCGGTGAGTCCTTTGCTATTGGACGGCTGCTATCGGACGGCGCGCTACCTGTCCGGTGCGCGGCCGCGGCACTAAAAGTAGTCATGCAACCACGCGATGGCGCGGACAGCGATACCGCCAGCGTATTGGTGAACGCGGTCAGACCGGCTGAGATGGCTCCGTGACCGTGTTCCAGGCGCACTCAGGAACGGCAGGTACCGGCGTTTCCGGCATTAGCGGCCAGGGATCGCTGAGTGCACCGGGCATGCTGCATTAAAGTATTTCAAAGTCAGCTTGCCCCGGGAATACGCCCACGAGCATGTGCAGCAATTAGGTACGTGCTCAGAAGTTATGACCTCGGCAGGCACGCCGCTACGCCGCTCGGCGCGACCTGGCTGATACGGCAGCGGCTGCCCGACGAGGGCAAGAACAGGCCCCTCGGTCCTGGCTTCCTGGACAGCCCCGTCAGCCAGGGCCAGCCACTCCCGTGGCCTGGCATCTGATGAGGACTGGGCTGGTACGTGTCGTTTGACGCGCACCCTGGCTCCGGGGATTTTCTCACTCGCCCGGCTGTCCATGTCATTCAGAATATCTGCTGAGCGGGAGGGGATGATTCTTCGTGGCCCGTGGTTCCTGATGCCTGGTGGCCCAGGTTCTCCAGGATCCGCAGGGCGCCGACATCCTCGTCCGCCAAGTTGCCGGCGTCCGCTACCTCGAGCGGCACGGCTTCACCGGTGCCGCTTTGGCGCGGCTGGCCGCGCTGCAGACCGGTGTCACCCAGGTCGGCGGCGTCGCCGAACGCGCCGGAGTCGGAGAGCTCATCCGGTGCTGGGTCTGGTCAGCGCCTGCCGGGAGGGCCTGACGGTCCGGGTTCTCCGCCGCACGCATCACCGGCGTAGGTCTTGCGCCCGTCATCCTCCGCGGCGAGTCTCGGTATATCCGCATATAACTCTGCGGCACGCGGGGCGGTGGAAAGAGGAGCGAATCATGGCTTCCAGTGTGGCCGACGTGATGGTGGCGACGTTGAAGGCATCTGGCGTGCGCCGGGTGTATGGGATCCCTGGTGACTCGCTGAACGGGTTCACTGATGCGCTGCGTCGCGATGGCGGCATTGCCTGGCAGCATGTGCGGCACGAGGAGGCCGCGGGGTTCGCCGCGGCCGGTGAGGCGGCGCTGACTGGCGAGCTCGCGGTGTGCGCGGCCAGCTGCGGGCCGGGCAACCTGCACCTGATTAACGGGCTGTTCGACGCGAACCGCAGCCGGGTGCCGGTACTCGCGATCGCCGCCCAGATCCCGGCGGACGAGATCGGTTCGGAGTATTTCCAGGAGACCCATCCGCAGAACCTGTTCCGGGAGTGCAGCGTCTACTGCGAGCTGGTCAGCGAGCCGGAGCAGATGCCGCGCGTGCTGGAGATCGCGATGCGGACGGCGCTGGCCCGCGGCGGGGTCGGCGTCGTCGTCATTCCGGGCAAGGTGTTCTTCGCCGACGTCCCGTCCGGCGCGAAGGCGATGCCGGTCCGGGCGGCGACGGCGGTCATCCGGCCGGACGACAGTTCGCTGGCGGCGGCGGCCGAGGTGCTGAACTCCGCGCAGCGGGTGACCATCCTGGCCGGGGCCGGGTGCGCTGGCGCGCACCAGCAGCTCATCGACATCGCGGGCGCCCTGCGGGCCCCGGTGCTGCACGCATTCCGCGGCAAGGAGTTCGTCGAGTACGACAACCGGTTCGACGTCGGGATGACCGGGCTGATCGGCTTCAGCTCGGGCTACCGGGCGATGGAGCACTGCGACGCGCTGCTCATGCTCGGCACCGACTTCCCCTACCGCCAGTTCTACCCGCGCGGCGTGCCGGTGGTCCAGGTCGACGTGCGCGGTGAGCAGATCGGCCGCCGGGTGCCCGTCGACGTGCCGCTGGTGGGCACGGTCAAGGACACCATCGACGCCCTGCTAACGCTGATCACCGCCAAGACCGACTCGGCGCACCTGGACCAGATGACCGCTCATTACCGGCGGGCCCGCGCCCGGCTGGACCGGCTCGCCGAAGAGCACCGGGGCCGCGAGCCGCTGCACCCGCAGGTCGTCGCCACCGCGATCGACCGGCTCGCTGCCGACGACGCGATCTTCACCACGGACGTGGGCACGCCGTGCATCTGGGCCGCCCGCTACCTGCGGATGAACGGCAGGCGCCGGCTGATCGGCTCGTTCAACCACGGGTCCATGGCCAACGCGCTGCCGCAGGCCATCGGGGCCCAGGCCAGCCGACCCGGCCGGCAGGTCGTCACGCTGTCGGGCGACGGGGGAGTCGCGATGCTGCTCGGCGAGCTGATCACGCTGCGCCAGCTGCACCTTCCGGTGAAGGTGGTCGTGTTCAACAACGGTGCCCTGTCGTTCGTGGAGCTGGAGATGAAGGCCGCCGGGATCGTCACCTACGGCACTGAACTGGACAATCCCGACTTCGCCGCGATCGCCCGGGCCGTGGGCCTGTTCGGCGCGCGGGTCGAGAAGGCAGGCGAACTTGACGATGCGCTGCTCGCGGCCTTCGAGCACAACGGCCCGGCCCTGGTCGACGTCCGCACCGACCGCCACGAGCTCTCGCTGCCGCCCAAGCTCACCTACGGCCAGATCAAGGGCTTCACGCTGTATGCGACCAGGACCATCCTGTCCGGGCAGGGCGGGGAGCTCGTCGAGCTGACCAAGACCAACCTGCGGGACCTGCACGTCGAGTAACAGCGGCAGGCCACCGGCAAACGACGAGTCCCCAGCGCAAAGGCGGTAATGATGAGCAGCGTCGAGGAGATCCTGGCCGGCTATGACGACCTCAGGGCCGGCCAGGAGGCCTTGTACAAGGATCTGCACGAGCATCCCGAGCTATCCCACCAAGAGCACCGCACCGCCCAGCGCGTCGCCGGGAAACTGCACGAGTATGGCTTCACGGTCCACGCTGGCATCGGCCCCTTCATGGCGACGGAGGACAGCATCAACGTGACCGTCTACGGGAAGGGCGGCCATGGCGCCATGCCGCAGCACACCATCGACCCGGTGGTGCTAGCGGCCATGATCATCGTCCGGCTGCAGGCCATCGTGTCCCGCGAGACCCCGCCTGGAGAGATCGCGGTGGTGACCGTCGGCAGTGTCCACGCCGGCACGAGGAGCAACCTCATTCCCGACCACGCTCTGCTGCAGCTCAACCTGCGCAGCTACTCCCAGCAGACCCGGGAGCGCATGCTCGCGTCGATCCAACGGATCGTGCGGGCCGAGGGCCAGGCCTCCGGCTCACGCCAGGACCCGGACTTCGAGACCGTCGGCAGCTTCCCGCTCACCGTCAACGACCCGGCCACCACGGACCGGGTGGCGGCCGCCTTCGCCGCCCATTTTGGCGACCACGCCCTCGAAATCGACCGGCAGACCGTCAGCGAGGATTTCAGCAACATTCCCAATGCCGCAGGCGTGCCCTATACGTACTGGGGCATGGGGTTCACCGATGAGAAGAGCTACCGCGCCGCCGAGAAGGCCGGGCGCCTCCAGGACCTCCCTACTAACCACTCCCCGAAATTCCTGCCCCCGCTGCAGCCCACCTTGCGAACAGGCACCGAGGCCCTGGTCACTGCGGCGCTAGCCTGGCTTGAACCTCGATAAGGATTGGACCGGCGAATGCGCACCCTCAAGCACTCGATTACACCGCTAGCGGCAGCGGTGGCGGGTTCCCTGGCCGGGGCTGTGGGGACGATCTGCCTAGACGCCGTTCAATACCTGAAATATCGCCGCGCAGGTGGTAAGGAGACCCCGCTGGAGTGGGAATTCGCGCCCGTCGACAGCTGGGAGAAAGCCCCCGACCCCGGCCAGGTCGGAAAGCGCCTGATTGAGGGCTTCACGCAGCGCGAGCTTCCGGACCGCTGGGCCTGGCCCGTCAGTACCGTCATGCACTGGTCCTACGGAACGGCCTGGGGGGCGTTCTATGGCGTCCTGGCCGGGTCGCTACGCAAGCCACACGCCCTGTATGGCTTGCCGTTCGGCGCTGCCGTCTGGGTTTCCGGCTACCTCATCCTGCCGGCCGGAGGGCTCTACAAGCCGATCTGGGAGTATGACGCCAAAACCCTGGCCACGGACCTGAGCGCCCATCTCGCCTACGGAGCCGGGGCCGGAGCAGCTTTCTCGCTGCTCGTCAAGATCTTGTAGCCAGTCAGGAGCCGCTCCGGCCTCACTGGGGGCCCGGCAGCCGCCGGCCGAGGCGAAGGTCACGGCGCTGGCGTCGGTCAGCCCGGGCCGGCGTCGATCACGGCCCGGACCCCCGCCTCGGTAGGCTGCAGGCCGAAAAGTGTGACCGCCCAGGTCAGGCCGGCCCGCTCCCACGGCCCGAGGTCGGTGTCCGGGGGAAGCTCGGTGATCAGGTCGAACGGGCCGCCGCCGGGCCGGGCGTCGCGGATCTCGGCGGCTAGTTCGGCTAGCGCCCCGGGGCCGGGCAGGCCGATGGTGAAGAGGCCGTCCCAGCGCAGCGCTCGGCGCACCGGCCGCCGGTTCGGCCACTCTCCGGCCACCCACACCGGGGGCCTCGGCCGCTGCACCGGGATCGGCTCGAACTCCCCAGCCCAGTACCTGGCCAGGGCGTCCAGGCCGTGATCGAGCAGGCGGGCACGCTCGCGCGGGTCGGTCACCTCCCCGAACGGCTCCAGCTCGTTGTTGCGCGCGCTGCCGAGCCCGGCCCCGAAGATGAGCCGCCCGGAGCTGAGCAGGTCCAGCGTGGCCGTTTCCCTGGCCACCTTGTGCACCCGGCGGCGAGAAAGCGGAGTGACCAGCGCGCCGATCCGCACCCGGGACGTGGCGCAGGCCACTGCGGCGAGCGCGATCCACGGGTCGGCCACGGCCCGCACCGGTGCGCGGTAGGCGATGTGATCCCAGACGAAGAAGCCGTCCCAGCCCCGCTCCTCGGCCCGGGCAGCCAAGCGGGCCGCCACCCGCGGGTCGGCCAGCTCACCGAACAGCCCGACATCGATCGCGTGCTTCACGACGGCGATCTTAACTGCTCACGGGAACCTGAGGCTGACCGTGCCCGGCCGGGTCCGGCCAGCAGGACGTGACCGCCTTGCCGCACGCTGGGGCAGTCAGCCTGCCGGCGTAACTAATCACAACTGCCCCAAGACGCGGCCAGCCAGCTCCTATACCGGTTCGATCCCCAGCTGATGGGCTACCTCCCCGGCCCGGAGTGACTCACCCAGCCTGATGCTCTGGACGACCGGCCGTGCGGTCGCGTTCCGGAGGCAGGATGCGCGGTCCGCTGCGGCGGATTGGGGTCATTTACGATCGACGTGTGCCTGAAAGCGACAGAGCCGGGTCGTCGGCGCGCCCGCAGGAACCCTCGGAGCGCGCCGAGGACGGGTCTGCCAAGGCCGGCCCCAGGCTGCGCGGAGTGATCACCGACTGGGGCGGGGTCATGACGAACCCGATGAGGGAGGCCATGAACGCCTGGCTCGAAGCGGACGGCATCGACGGGAGAAGCTACACGGCCGCGATCCGGCCGTGGCTGGCGCAGGCGTACGGGGCTGACGGTCAGGGCAACCCGGTACACGCGCTGGAACGCGGGGAGTGCGAGCACGAGGAATTCGAGCGAATGCTCGCGGGCCGGCTGGTCCGCTTCGATGGGCGGCCGGTGGTTTCTGAAGGCTTGCTGAACAGGATGTTCGCGGCATCGACGCTGGAAGCAGCAATGCGGGAGCTGATGCGGGCGCTTCGCAAGGCCGGCGTACGCACGGCGCTGCTGTCCAACTCCTGGGGCGGTACCGGCTACCCACGCGACCTGTTTCCCGAGATGTTCGATGTCGTCGTGATTTCCTCCGAGGTCGGGATGCGTAAGCCGGAGGAGAAGATCTTCAGGCACGCTGCGGCACTGCTCGGGCTTGAGCCTGAGGAGTGCGTGTTCATCGACGACCTCGAAGCGAACGTGCTGGCTGCGGAGGCGGTTGGCCTTGTCGGCCTGCATCACCGCGAGCCGACCGGGACTGCCGAGCGGCTCGGTGAGCTGCTGGGGATCCCGCTCGCCTGACTAGCCGACCGGTGTTGCCCTAACCTTGCCGCTGTGACCGACTATCCGCGGTCCTCCTATCCGCGGTCCTCGAGCGCTGGGCGCTCAGCCAACATGCGCGCCAACCGCCGTAAAGACACCAAGCCGGAACTCGCCCTGCGCCGGGCGCTGCACAGTCAGGGATACCGCTACCGCAAGGACTACCGGCTGGACCTGGCGAGCGGGACGAGAGTGCGGCCAGATATCGCGTTCACCGCCAGGAAGGTCGCGGTCTTTGTGGACGGCTGCTTCTGGCACGGCTGCCCTCAGCACGGTTCCAAGCCAGCCGTCAACGTCTGGTACTGGGAACCCAAGCTGCGCAGGAACACCGAGCGAGACCGGGCGGCGGATGCGGCGCTCGCGGCTGCGGGCTGGGCAGTCGTCCGGGTGTGGGAACATGAGTCGCTGGAGGCGGCCGTGATCAGCGTCCTGGCGGCGCTGACCCAGGCGTCCGGACGGCCGCTCAGAAGGAATAGGCAGCGAGTGGACGGGCAGCCGGGCAACAGGCAGCCGAGCGAGAGGCGGCCGCCGGACAACGAGCCGCCGGTGATGCAGCATGCGCGGGTCGAGTCGGCGGATCTGCGGCAGCCGGAGGAAAGGGCCGCGGCTGGCGGCGCGGAGGTCAGCCCGGCTGGCGTCTTCGGCGGATAACGGCCGTAACGTTGCGGGCGCAGCATTGTCCCGTACTGGCTGCACGCCGGGACGGCTACCGATCCGGGCCCTGGTGAGCGATTACCCGGTCGGGAGCCGCCAGGACTGGCACACTCTTGATCACCCTCCTCTTGATCACCCTCGCCTGCGCTGGGGAGCTTATGCGCGTCTACCTGCCTTTCACGCTGCCGACCTTGGCCGCGCTGTTCCGCGACGGCCAGATCGGCCCCGCGCCGGTGCACGGCTATGCCGTCACCCCTGCCCTCCGCGAGTGGTATTCGAGCGGTGACCTTGAGGAGCTCGAGTACGTCGCTATGACGCAGGCGGCCAAGGCGTCGCTGCGGCTGCTGCACGCCGATCGGCAGGTCCCGCCGCGGCGGGCCGTGCTCGCCGCGGACGTTGCCGAGGAACTGGTTGCCGACGACGGGGGGTTCGACGAGCCAGCGCTCGTCAAGATCGCCATTGCCGTCCCGGTCAGCTCAGTGGTCTCCGGTCACATCGACGATCCGCTTGCCATGGCCGACATCCGAGCGGCGATAGAGGCGCTCCCGGCCGCTGACGCCGGGGATGACGACGCCCAATTCGCAGTGGACAGCGCCGAGGGAAATGAGCTGATGTGGTATGCCACCCAGGAGCTGCAACGTGGTGAGTACGGCTAGCCAGATCCCGACGGTCTGACCGTGCCAGCTGACCGTGCCAGCTGACCGTGCGAGCTGACCGTGCGAGCTGACCGTGCCAGCTGACCGTGCGAGCTGACCGTGCCAGCTGACCGTGCCAGCTGATCAATGCCAGCAGCCACTGCCGGATGAGCCGAGCAGCGTCCAGTCAACCTACGATGGATCTACCGCGACGCCCGCGTAGCGCCAGGGAGATGTGCAATGGATGCTGCCACCAACGTTCCTGTCCCAGCGAACGAGCCCATAAGAAGTTACGCCCCTGGAAGCCGGGAACGCGCGGCGCTGGAGAGCCGGGTCAAGGAACTCGCCGGCGAGCGCGCCGAGCTGACCATGACCATCGGCGGCCAGGAACGGATGGGCGGTGGCGAGTGGACCGACGTGGTCCAGCCGCACAACCACCGGCACGTGCTCGGCCAGTTCGGGAACGCGACTGACCAAGACGTCGCTACGGCGATCGATGCGGCCAGGCAGGCCGCGCCAGGCTGGCGGGAGCTGTCCTTCGACGACCGGGCCGCTATCTTCCTGCGGGCCGCCGATCTGCTCTCCGGGCCCTGGCGGTTCACCCTCAACGCCGCGACCATCCTCGGCCAGTCCAAGTCGGTTCAGCAGGCGGAGATCGACTCGGCCGCCGAGCTGATCGACTTCTGGCGGTTCAACGTGTACTACGCCCGTCGGCTGCTCGCGGAGCAGCCAATCTCGGCGCCTGGCTGCTGGAACCGGCTTGAGTACCGGCCGCTCGAAGGCTTCGTGCTGGCCATCACGCCGTTCAACTTCACCGCGATCGCGGGTAACCTGCCGACCGCGCCGGCCTTGCTCGGCAACGTCGTGGTCTGGAAGCCTTCGCCCACGCAGCAGCTGGCCGCGCACTACACGATGCGAATCCTCGAGGCGGCCGGCCTGCCGCCCGGCGTGATCAACATGGTCACCGGCAGTGGCCAGCCGGTGTCCAGGGTCGCGTTGCCGCACCCGGAACTCGCAGGCATTCACTTCACTGGCTCGACCGGAACCTTCCAGCACATGTGGCGGACGGTCGGGGAGAACATCTCCGGCTACCGTGGTTACCCGCGGCTGGTCGGTGAGACCGGCGGCAAGGACTTCGTCATCGCGCACCCGTCGGCTGATCCCGACGTCTTGACGACCGCGCTGATCCGGGGCGCGTTCGAGTACCAGGGGCAGAAATGCTCCGCCGCCTCGCGGGCATACGTGCCGCGGTCGGTCTGGGACCGGATGGGCGACGACTTTGTCTCCGCTGTCCAATCGCTGACCATGGGGGATCTCGGGGCCGATCTCTCGCTATTCATGGGCGCCGTGATCGACGACAAGGCATTCGCTGACCATACAGAGGCGCTGGCCAGGGCCAGGACCAGGCCGGCCATCCAGGTACTCGCCGGTGGCGAGACCGACGATGCTGACGGCTGGTTCGTCCAGCCCACCGTGCTGGCCTGCACCGATCCGACCGATGAGGTGTTCACCACCGAGTACTTCGGCCCGATCCTGTCCGTCCATGTCTTCGACGACGCCGACTACGCCCGCGTCGTCGCGCAGGCAGCGGACGCCTCGCCGTACGCGCTGACCGGCTCGATCATCGCGACCGACCGGGCCGCCATCGCCGACGCGACCGAGGCGCTGCGCTACTCGGCAGGCAACTTCTACATCAACGACAAGCCAACCGGCGCGGTCGTCGGCCAGCAGCCGTTCGGCGGGGCGCGGGCGAGCGGCACCAACGACAAGGCGGGTTCTATCTTCAACCTGATCCGCTGGGTCAATACCCGCACCATCAAGGAGCTGTTCGTCCCGCCGGTCGACTACCGCTACCCGCACATGGGCTAGCGCGCGGGCTAGCAGGCGCCGGCCGGTCGCGGGTTGTCTACGCGGCGGTGCCTGCCGGGCCGCCCGCGGCGGTGCCTGCCGGGCCGCCCGCGGCGGTGGCTGCCGGGCCGCCCGCGGGTTGTGTCGGCCGGCCGCAGCGGCGGTACGCTCGCCTTGCCTGGACCGGCTGGTCGGCGCCGACGCTGGCCACCATGTCGCTGGAGGGCAATGACTTACCGTCTGGTCTTGTGGAATATCGACCTGACCCTCGTGGACGTGGTCAGAGTGTCCCGGGACGCTTACGCGGACGCGTTCCACCGGGTGACCGGGCGCCCGTTGGTGGCGCTGCCACAGATAGCCGGCCAGACCGACTCTGAGATCTTCTTCGAGGCGCTCGCGTTCAATCAGGCGGCGTCAGGCCCGAGCGAGTCCGGCGGCCAGGAACTTCTAGCTGCCTACATCACGGAACTCGCTGCTGCGTTCGCGGCCCGGCGGCAGTTGCTCGGGGCGCACGGCCGGGCGCTGCCAGGAGCCAAGGAGGCCGTGGCGGCCGCGGCCGCCTTGCCTGGCGTTGTCCAATCGGTGCTGACCGGCTCGATCAGGCCGAACGCGGTGGCGAAACTGCACGCATTCGGGCTCGAGCCGTTCCTCGACCTTGAGATCGGCGGCTACGGTTCAGAGATCTACCTGAAAGGGACCCAGCTGATGGAGACCCGCAGGCGCGCAGCGGCCAAGTACGGTGCGGAATTCGGCCCGGGATGCACCGTGTACCTGGCGGATTCAATCCGCGATGTCGCGGCGGCCAGCATCGGGGGCGCGCGCTGCGTTGCGGTCGCCAGCGGCCGGTCGACCGCCGGTGAGCTGCGGGCGGCCGGAGCCGATGTCGTCATCGACGATCTTTGTGAGGTGGCCGCGGTCATCGGGGCCATCGACCGGCTGACATCGCCGGTGTCGGCCGGCTGAGCGGCAGTCATGGGCGGCACCGCGCTGACTATCTACGGGGTGACCGCCCTGACCTTCATGATGGCGATGTACAGCCTGGAGCAACGCCATCCCCGGTTCATCCTGGGCTTCGCGATCGGCTGCCTGCTGGCGAGTAGCTACGGATTCCTGTCCGGAGCGTGGCCATTCGGAGCGGTCGAGGCGATCTGGTCGGTTATCGCACTGCGGCGCTACCTGCGGCAGCGCCGCCAGAGCACCAGCTGACTTAGGCCAGAACTTGCCAGGCCCCGGCGTTGCGAGGACACGGTGGACGGCCCATGCTGATGCCTATGCCAACCGAACACCACGGCACCGCTGCCAGGACCGGGGAGAATCAGCCTTCAGGGGACTATCCGCGTTCAGCGGAGGCTGCGGGCACGGGCAGCGCGGCCGACGCTGCGGACACGGCCGACGCTGCGGACACGGCCGACGCTGCGGACACGGCCGACGCTGCGGACACGGCCGCCGCGCTGGCGCAGGCCGGGCGCGATTACGGCTCGGTGCTCTGGGAACCTGGTCCGCAGGTTACGGCGAACGCCAAGATCACCGCCTATGCCAACTGGCTTGACGCCGAACACGGGGTCAGGGTGCCTGGCTACAAAGAGCTCTGGCAGTGGTCGGTGGATGACCCAGGCCGGTTCTGGGGGACCGTATGGGACTACTTCAAGGTGCTCGGAGACCGCGGCGACGGCGCGGTACTGAGCGGCGGGCCGATGCCGGATGTCCGGTGGTTCAGCGGGGCAACGCTCAACTACGCGCGGAACGCGCTCAGCTCAGCCCAAACCGATCCGCAGCGAGCCGCCATCATCTTCCGGTCCGAGGGCGGCAGGGCCGGCGCGCTCAGCTACGCCGAGCTCGATCTCCAGGTCGCCAGGGTCCGGGAGGCGCTGCGGGCGCTGGGCGTCGCGAAGGGCGACCGGGTCGCGGCCTACCTGCCCAACACGCCAGAAGCGCTGATCGCCCTGCTCGCCACCGCGAGCCTGGGTGCCATCTGGTCGTCGTGCTCGCCTGACTTCGGCGCGCGCAGCGTTATCGACCGGTTCGCGCAGATAACGCCGAAGGTGCTGATCGCGGTCGACGGCTACGTCTATGGCGGCAAGTCCTTTGACCGGCGTACCGAGGTGGCAGGCATCGCATCCGCCCTGCCGGGCCTCGAAGCGGTGATCATGATCGACTACCTGGCGACAGCTGGCGGCGAGGCGGCCGGAGTGGCGGGCAGCGAGGTGCCGGGCGACGCGCGCGGCGAGACGGGCAGCCAGGTGCCTGCCGGGGGCCTTGGCGAGCTCCGGGTGCCTGTGCTGCCCTGGGACGACCTACCGGGCGGCGGCCCCGCGGCAGCGGGCGGGGCGGGATCAGCGGAGTTCGAAGAGGTTCCCTTCGATCATCCGTTGTGGATCCTGTATTCCTCGGGTACTACCGGACTGCCGAAGCCGATTGTGCACGGCCACGGCGGCATCGTGCTCGAGCACCTCAAGATGCTCGTCTTCCACCATGACCTCGGGCCTGGTGATGTTTTCTTCTGGTACACGACGACCGGCTGGATGATGTGGAACTACCTGGCCGGCGGCCTGCTGGCCGGGGCGACCGTGGTCGCCTACGACGGGAGCGCCACCCATCCGGGTGTCGACGTGCTCTGGCGGCTGGCCGCTGAGACCGGGGTCAGCTACGCGGGAACCGGCGCGCCCTACCTGCTGGCCTGCATGAAGGCGGGCCTCCGGCCGGCTGCCCAGCACGACCTGTCCGGGCTGCGGGGGGTCGGTTCCACCGGTTCTCCGCTGCCGCCAGAGGGCTTCCGCTGGGTGTACGCGGAGGTTGCGGCTGAGGGTTCCGACCTCGTTCTCGGCTCGGTCTCCGGCGGCACCGACCTGTGCACTGGTTTCGTCGGGCCGTGTCCGCTGCTTCCGGTCCGGGCCGGCGTGATCTCGGGCCGGTGCCTGGGCGCCGAGGTAGAGGCCTACGACCCGGGCGGTCATCCGCTCGTGGGGGCCGTCGGGGAACTGGTGATCACCCGCCCGATGCCGTCGATGCCGGTTGGCTTCTGGAACGATCCGGGTGGCGGACGGTACACCGCCAGTTACTTCGCCGACTTCCCCGGGGTGTGGCGGCACGGGGACTGGATCATGATGCTGCCGGACGGCGGCTGCGTCATCTACGGCCGGTCGGATGCCACCTTGAACCGCGGCGGGGTGCGGATGGGCACCAGTGAGTTCTACCGCGTCGTGGAGGGGCTGCCCGAGGTCGCCGACAGCCTGGTGATCGACACCGGGCAACTCGGCCAGGACGGCAGGCTGCTGCTGTACGTGGTGCTGGCTGGCGGCGCCCAGCTCGACGAGGACCTCACCGGAAGGATCCGCTCCCAGTTGCGCTCGCAGCTGTCGCCGCGGCACGTGCCCGACGAGATTCACCAGGTGCCAGGCATCCCAAGGACGCTGTCCGGCAAGAAACTCGAGGTGCCGGTCCGGAAGATCCTGCTGGGAACGCCGGTGGCAGCCGCGGCCGATCCGGATGCCCTGGCCAACCCCGAAGTGCTCGGTTTCTTCGCAGCCGGAGGGCAGCGGTGAGTGCCGGACGGGACCTCGGCGGCTCGCTCGTGGGTGTTGCCAGGGACCGGGCAGGTCACGATGATCTGTGGCAACTGGTGCCGTTGGGTTATTACCTGCTGTTGCGGGAGCTGCGAGATTGCCTTTAGGAGCATAGGCCGGCCAACGTCGTCCGGACCGGGAAAGGGAGTGAAGCCAATGTCGGACCAGGCGGGCGAGGACAAGTGCACCCTGCTGGCTGAGGCGGCGAGGATAGCCGCCGATGCCAAAGCGGATGTTGGCGACGTATCAGGCTACTTGCAGGCCTTTTACCGGCACGTGGCGATGGATGATCTTGCTGCGGCAGGGCCAGAACGGATCGCGGGGGTAGCGATCGAGCAGGCCAGGTCTGCCGCGCACCGACCGCAGGGGCGAGCGCTAGTCCGGGTCGGAGGCGGCACGGCGTTCGGTCCGGCCAGCGACGTGATCTCCATCGTCACCGATGACATGCCGTTCCTGGTGGACTCCGTGCGGATGGAACTCGGCAGGCATGACCTGATACCCAGCCTGGTCGTCCATCCGCAGCTACGGGTCAGGCGCGATGTCACCGGGACGCTGCACGAGGTGCTCGGCTCGGTAGACGGTGGCAAGGCGGAACATGATGAGATCGCCGAATCGTGGACGCACATCGAGATCACCCGCATTGGCGAGGACGAGGCGGCGGGGCTCGTGGCGGACTTGCAGCGCATTCTCGCGGATGTGCGGGTAGCCGTCGAGGACTACCCCCGGATGCAGGCAAAGGCGGTGCTGCTCGCGGACGAGCTGGCCGTCTCCGACGCCGGCCAGCCGGCCGATGCGGCAGGCAACTTGCCGGACGCCGAGGTTGAGGCATTGCTGCGGTGGCTGGCCGACGATCATTTCACGTTCCTCGGTTACCGCGAGTACAACCTGGAGGACGGGCCGGACGGGCTGTGCCTGCGGGCCATCCCCGGCACCGGGCTCGGCGTCCTGCGGCATGACAAGGACGGATCGAGCACATTCGCCGCGCTGCCTCCCGAGGTGCGCGCCCGGGCCCGGGAGCCGAAGCGGCTGATCCTGACCAAGGCGAACTCGCGTTCCACCGTGCACCGGCCGACCTACCTCGACTACGTCTCGGTGAAACGGATCGACAGCGCCGGCCAGGTGACCGGCGAGTACCGGTTCCTCGGCCTCTACACGCATACCGCCTACACCGAGAGCATCACCAGGATCCCGGTACTGCGGCGCAGGCTGACCCGGGTGCTTGACGCAGCCGAGCTGACAGCTGATAGCCACGACGGCAGGGACATGGCCGAGGTACTGGAGAGCTATCCGCGCGAGGAGCTGTTCCAGACCACAGCGGCCGAGCTCATCCCGATCGCGGCCAGCGTGCTGCGGCTGCGAGAGCGCAGGCAGACCCGGCTCTTCCTGCGCAAGGACATCTACGGCCGCTACACGTCCTGCCTGGTGTACCTGCCCAGGGACCGGTACACGACGACGGTCAGGCTGCGCGCGCAGGACATCCTGCGCACCGCCCTGAACGGCTCGCTGGTGGACTACAGCGTGATGATCGGCGAATCGCCGGTGGCCAGGGTGCACATCGTGGTGCGGGCGCCGCGCGGTCGCATGCTGCCCGACGTGGACGCCACCGAACTGGAGCGGAAGATCGCGGCGGTGGTCAGGTCCTGGGACGATGACTTCGCCGCGGAAGCGACCCGGCAGCTCGGCGAGCAGCGCGCCCGGGTGCTGCACGCGATGTGCGGTGAGGCGATTCCGGCGACCTATAAGACCGACGTGCCAGCCAGCGCCGCGGTGCGGGACCTGCAGATGATCCTGCAGCTGCGGGAATCAGGCGGCAGTGTGGCTTTCGAGCTGTGGGAGTCAGAAAGCTTCGTGGGCGGGATGCCGGTGACGGACGCCGGCGGCAGCAGCAGCAGCGCGGGTACCGGCGGCGCCGACGGTGGCCGTGGTGGCGCCACCAGCAGCAGCGGTGGCCGGCGGGTATGGCGGCTGACGATCTACCGCTCTGGCTCCCCGATCACGCTGACCGACGTGCTGCCCAGGCTTCAGCACATGGGCCTGGAGGTGGTCGATGAGCACCCGTATGAGTTCAGCACGCCGGAGCCATTCTGGATCTATGACTTCGGGCTGCGCCGGAGTAGGCCGGGAAGGGACGCGGGCACCAGCGGGCAGGGCGGCACGTCCCGGGTGCCGGCCTCGATCGACGCGGTCAGGGTGCTGTTCGAGGACGCCCTCGGCGCGCTTTGGCGCGGGGATATCGAGGACGACGGTTTCAATGCCCTCGTCGTCGAAGCGCACCTGAGCTGGCGGCAGGTGATGGTGCTGCGCGCCTACGCCAAGTACCTGCGTCAGACCGCCAGCACGTTCAGCCAGGACTACGTAGAGCAGGTGCTTGCCGCCAACATCACGGTTACCAGGCTGCTGGTGCGGTTGTTTGAGTCCAGGTTCGACCCGGACCGGCGGCACGGCGAGGCTGAGCGCAGCGAGGCGATAACCGAGGAGATCCGCGGCGAACTTGACGAGGTCGCCAGCCTCGATCAGGACCGGATCCTGCGCGCCTTCTGGGGCCTGATCAGGGCCACCTTGCGGACCAACCATTTCATGCGGCGCCAGGCCGAGCAACCGCCATACTTCGTGGTCAAGCTGGACGCCGCACAGGTCCCTGACCTGCCCGCGCCGCGACCCAAGTTCGAGCTGTTCGTCTACTCACCGCGCCTGGAAGGCGTCCACCTGCGGTTCGGTGATGTGGCCAGGGGCGGGCTGCGCTGGTCGGACCGGCGCGAGGACTTCCGCACCGAGATCCTGGGCCTGGCGAAGGCGCAGGAGGTCAAGAACTCGGTCATCGTCCCGTCCGGCGCCAAGGGCGGCTTCGTCTGCAAGCAGCTTGGCGATCCGGCCGACCGCGAGGCATACCAGGCCGAGGTGCTGGCCACCTACCGGACGTTCATCAGCGCCATGCTTGATGTGACCGACAATCTCAAGGCGGGGCAGGTCGTGCCGCCCAGCGGGGTGGTCCGCCATGACGGCAACGACCCGTACCTGGTGGTTGCCGCGGACAAGGGCACGGCGACGTTCTCCGACACGGCCAACGAGATCGCGATCAAGCGCGGGTTCTGGCTGGGCGACGCGTTCGCCTCGGGCGGCTCCGAGGGCTATGACCATAAGAAGATGGGCATCACTGCGCGGGGCGCCTGGGAGTCGGTCAAATTCCACTTCCAGACGCTGGGGACCAACGTCGACGACACCGAGTTCACCGTCGTCGGAATCGGTGACATGTCCGGTGACGTATTCGGCAACGGGATGCTGCTGTCGAAGCACATCAAGCTGGTCGCCGCCTTCGACCACCGGCACGTGTTCGTCGACCCCGATCCCGATCCCGCGGCCAGTTTCACCGAACGGGCCAGGCTCTTCGGGCTGCCCAGGTCGTCATGGGACGACTACGACGAATCGCTGATCTCCGCAGGCGGCGGGGTGTGGCCGCGCAGCGCCAAGTCGGTGCCGGTCACACCGGAGATGCGAGCGGCACTCGGGATCGACGAAGGCGTGCCTGCGCTCCCCCCCGACCAGCTGATCTCGGCGATCCTCGCCGCGCCGGTCGACCTGTTGTGGAACGGCGGTATCGGAACATACGTCAAGGCCACGACGCAGGCCCAGGCTGACGCGGGTGACCGGTCGAACGACGCCGTCCGGATCGACGCCTCGCAGCTGCGGGCCAGGGTGGTCGGCGAGGGCGGAAACCTGGGCCTCACGCAGGAAGCGAGGATCGAGTACGCGCTGTCCGGCGGCCTCGTCAACACCGACTTCATCGATAATTCCGCCGGAGTGGATACCTCGGACCACGAGGTCAACATCAAGATCCTGCTGGACGACGCGGTCCGCGACGGTGAGCTCAACCGCGCCGAGCGCAACGAGCTGCTGCACGAGATGACCGACGAGGTCGGCCATCTCGTCCTGCAGCACAACTATCAGCAGAACCGGGCGCTGGCCGCAGCCCGCGCGCAAGCCGGCTCGATGCTGCACGTGCATTCCCGCTACATCCGCAAGCTCGAGCGAGACCGGCGGGTCCGGCGCAGGCTCGACGTGCTGCCCGGCGACAAGGAGATCGCCGAACGGCGGTCGGCAGGGACCGGCCTGACCGCGCCGGAGTTCGCGGTGCTGCTCGCGCAGGCCAAGATCACCGCGGCACAGGAAATCCTTGCTTCCAGGCTGCCCGACGACCTGTTCCTGCGCGGGGCGCTGACCAAGTACTTCCCGGTCCCGCTGCAGGAGCGCTTCGCCGGCCGGATGGGATCCCATCCACTGCACCGGGAGATCATCACCACCGCTGTTGTCAACGACATGGTGGACCGTTCAGGGATCACCTTCGTGTTCCGGATCAACGAGGAAACCGGCGCGTCCGTCCCCGACACCACCGCTGCCTGGCTGGTGGCCCGCGCGGTCTTCGACATGCCCGGCTTCTGGGCGCACGTTGAGGCGCTGGACGGCAAGGTGGACTCCACCGTCCAGATCCTGCTCTCGCTGGAAGCCCGCAAGCTCACCGAGCGGGCCACCCGCTGGCTGCTGCACAGCCGCCGGGCATCGTTCGACATCCAGGAGACCGTCGACTTCCTGGCCGGCGGTGTCCTGACCGTCGCCGCCGGGATTCCCAAGCTGCTTACCGGACGGGACCTGGCCGGGTTCGAGGAGCGCAGGGACTCGTTTACCTCGCGCGGCGTGCCCGGGGAACTCGCCGAGCGGGTGGCCGCCATGGTCCCGGCGTATTCCGCGTTTGACATAGTGGACACCGCAGCCGAAATCGGGCGCTCGGTTGAGGAGACCAGCGAGGTCTACTTCGATCTCGCTGACCGGCTGCAGATCACCAGGCTGCGGGACCGGATTACCGCGCTGCCCAGGGACGAGCGCTGGAATACGATGGCCCGCGCAGCGCTCCGCGACGATCTTTATGACGCACATGCCGCGCTGGCCAAGGACGTGCTCATGGTGACGGGACCGGGCAATCCTGAGGAACGGCTGGCCGCCTGGACGGACCGGAACGACTCCGCCGTGCGCCGGGCAACCCAGACGCTCACCGAGATCTGGGAGAGCGATGCCTTCACGGTGGCCACTCTTTCGGTCGCAGTCCGCGCCATCCGGACCCTGGTGGCCACCAGCACGCTGCCAGGCTGAGAAGCCTCGCCGGCCGGCCTGAACTGGCCGGGCGAACGGGCCGCCGGCCGGGCGCGATGACCGCTCCGGCACGCGGCCGGACGGGCGGCGCGAGATGGCCGCGCAGTGATCGGCACGGCCGAAACTTACGGCTTGTCAGCCTCGCGTAGGCTTTCCCGCATGGCTACCGACCCAGCGGGCGAGCTCTCGGAGCTGTCGTCCAAGCTCGCCAGTGTCGAAGCCGTCCTGGATCCCGATGCGATGCGCAAGGAGGCCGACGGCTTGCGGGAGCGCGCCTCCGATCCTGCCCTCTGGAGCGACCAGGAGCAGGCGCAGGCGGTCACCCGCAGGCTCTCCTATCTCGAAGGCGAGCTCGGCAGGCTTGACGGCCTGCGCAGGCGGCTCGACGACACCAAGGTGATGTTCGAGCTCGCGGAGAGCGAGAACGACCAGCCGACGCGCCAGGAGGCCACCGGGGACCTGGCCAAGCTGCACAAGGAGATCGACCAGCTGGAGATCAGGACGCTGCTGGCCGGGGAATACGACGCCCGCGAGGCGCTGATCTCGATCAACGCGCAGGCGGGCGGCGCTGACGCAGCCGACTGGGCGGAAGGCCTGCAGCGGATTTACCTGCGCTGGGCGGAGCGGCACGGCTACCCGACTGAGGTCTACGACACCTCTTACGCGGAAGAGGCCGGGATCAAGTCGACGACCTTCGCGATCAAGGCGCCCTATGCGTACGGGACGCTGCGCGGCGAGCACGGCACGCACCGGATGGTCCGCATCTCCAAGTACGACAACCAGGGGCGCAGGCAGACCTCGTTCGCTGGCGTTGACGTGATCCCGGTGGTCCAGCAGGCCGACCACATTGAGGTTCCCGAGGACGAACTGCGCATTGACGTGTTCCGGTCGAGCGGGCCGGGCGGCCAGGGCGTCAACACTACCGACTCAGCCGTCCGGATTACCCACCTGCCGACCGGGATCGTGGTCTCCTGCCAGAACGAGCGCAGCCAGATCCAGAACCGCGCCAGCGCCATGGCCGTCTTGCAGGCCAAGCTCCTCGAGCGCAAGCGGGCGGAGCAGCAGGCGAAGATGGCTGAGCTGCGCGGTGATCACGCGGGCAGCTGGGGCACCCAGATCCGCAACTATGTCCTGCACCCGTACCAGAACATCAAGGACCTGCGAACCGGCTATGAGACCGGAAACACGGCAGCCGTACTCGACGGTGAGATCGACGACTTCATCGAGGCTGAGATCCGCTGGCTCCGGACTCAGGGCCTGTAGCGGCCTGGGCCGGCAGCGGTCTGGGCCGGCAGCGGGTCTGGGCCTGGGCAGCGGGTCTGGGCCGGCAGCGGGTCAGGGCCGGCAGCGGGTCAGGGCCGGCAGCGCGTGTCAGTGCGCCAGGTGCTGCAGCTCCAGCATCATCAACAGCAGGATGACGAGCGCTATTGCGATGAGCGGTACCGTAAGGCCAGAGCCCGAATGGTGGTGCACCCGGGTTCGCGCAGCCTGACAGACGGGGCACCGGCCTTCCGCAACCGGTCCAGCGCACTGGGCACAGATCAGGTGCTCGCAGCTCATCTGGGTCCCTCCGGGCCGGCGCCACCCGGTCACTTCGTCGATGTTGGACGTTCCTAACCAGTTTCCCCCCTAGACTGGCCGGGGGCCAAACTGGGGCACCCTTTACAGCCCCGGCCAGGCATGTCCGCATTCCCCCGAGCGCGTGTGATGGGCCAGTGATCCACTTCGACAACGTCACCAAGATGTACCCGAGCCAGAGCCGTCCCGCCCTGGAGAGCGTCAACCTCGACGTCGAAAAGGGCGAGTTCGTCTTCTTGGTCGGGCCGTCCGGGTCTGGCAAATCGACCTTCCTCAGGCTCGTGCTCAAGGAGGAGCGGCCGACCGAGGGGCGGATCCACGTGGCCGGAAAGGATCTCGCCAGGCTCACCAACTGGAAGGTGCCGCACCTGCGCCGCCGGATCGGCTGCGTCTTCCAGGACTTCAGGCTGCTGCCGCAGAAGAACGTCTACCAGAACATCGCTTTCGCCCTCGAGGTCATCGGCAAGCCGCGGCGGTTCATCCGCAAGGTGGTTCCCGAGGTTATCGACCTGGTCGGCCTGGAAGGCAAGCGGGACCGGATGCCCGATGAGCTATCCGGCGGGGAGCAGCAGCGGGTCGCCATGGCCCGCGCGTTCGTGAACCGTCCGATGATCTTGCTGGCCGACGAGCCTACGGGCAACATCGACCCGGCAACCTCCATCGGCATCATGAAGGTGCTCGACCGCATCAACCGGACAGGCACCACCGTCGTCATGGCCACGCACGATGCGGCGATCGTGGACTCCATGCGCAAGCGCGTCATCGAGCTCGAATACGGCAAGGTGGTGCGTGACCAGTCGCGCGGGGTTTACGGCCAGGCTTACTGACCGGCGGCAGGCGACTACCGAGGGACAGCGACATGCGCGCGCAGTTTATTTTCCATGAGGTCTGGATCGGCCTGCGACGAAATCTGACGATGACGGTCGCGCTGGTCGTGGTGGTCGCGATCAGCCTCGCCCTGCTCGGCACCGGGCTGCTGTTCGTCAAGCAGGTCGATAACACGAGGACCTACTGGCAGGGCAAGGTCCAGCTTTCGGTCTACCTGTGCACTGCGGCGATCGCCAGCCCGCAGTGCACCAAGAACGGGCCGGCGACGGATGCCGAGAAGACCCAGATCAAGCAGCAGCTGGCCGGGCTGCCGCAGGTCTCCACGGTCACCTATCTGTCCCAGAACCAGGCGTTCGCGCAGTTCAAGCAGGAATTCTCGCAGGACCCTGCGTTCGTCAGCCTGACTAGCAGGGGCGACATACCCGACTCGTTCCAGGTGCGGCTCAAGAACACCCAGGCGGATGCGGGCATCGTCGCGGAAAGCATCAACGGCGCGCCCGGGGTGGACCAGGTGCTCTACCCGTCATCGATCCTTGACAAGTTCTACAAGCTGCTCGACGGGGCCAGGAACGCGGTCGTGATCATCGCCATTATCTTGATCATCGCTGCGATCCTCCTGGTCGCCAACACGATCCGGCTCTCGGCGTTCAACCGCCGCAGGGAAACGAGCATCATGCGCCTGGTCGGCGCCTCCAATTTCTACGTGCAGCTGCCTTTCCTGGTCGAGGGCATGATCGCGGGGATCTTCGGCTGGCTGCTCGCGGCCGGCCTGCTGATCGCGGTGAAATCTCTCGGCCTCAACGCGCTGCAGGGGTATTTCTCCTTCGATGTGCAGCTGAGCAGCACCGACCTCATCGAGGTCATCATCTTGACCCTGATCGTTGGCGTACTGCTGACCGGAACGACTTCCTTCCTCACGCTCAGGCGGTACCTGCGCGTATGACGCCCGGGGACCGACGGAACGTGGCAGCCGACGGCCGGAAGATCGTCGCCAGGAACCGGCGGGCCAGGCACGACTATCACATCGACGATGTAGTCGAAGCCGGGATAGTGCTGACCGGTACCGAGGTGAAATCGCTGCGCGAGGGCCGCGCCTCGCTCACCGACGGGTTCGGCCAGGTCGACGACCATGAGATGTGGCTCCACGGGGTGCACATTCCTGAGTACCTGCATGGCACCTGGACCAACCATGAGCCCCGCCGGACCCGTAAGCTACTGCTGCACCGTAAGGAGATCGACAGGCTGGCCGCCGCGACCGCAGAACGTGGCTTGACTCTGGTCCCGCTTTCGCTTTACTTCAAAGACGGGAAAGCTAAGGTCGAGCTGGCTGTGGCCCGTGGCAAGCGGACCTACGACAAGCGCCATGAGCTGGCGCGAAGGGACGCTGCCAGAGAGGTTGACCGTGCCCTGCGACGGCGAAGGTAACGGAGTGCGGGCAATGGTCCGCACGCGTAACCGCGGGGCGCACGCCTCAAGCCAGAGCGCTCCGGAGCGTACGACCCGGGTCAGGGGAACCCGGGCGGGGGACAGGCGAGTCGGGGAAGAACGGGTGAGTCGCGTTCTCCCGCGTTCCGCGCGGGTACGAGTGGCAGCCATCGCGGCCACGGTGGCGCTGCTGGCTATCGGCCTTGCCGCCGGCGCGGGCTCGCCACAGCCATCACCTGAGCCGACAGTTCAGGCATTCCTGCTGGACTGGGAGAACGGCCTGTACCGGGCCGCGGCTGCCCGGACGACCGGCGATCCGGTCGCGGTTGCCCGTGCCATGTCCGATGTCTTCCAGCAGCTGGACGCGGATGATCTTACTCTCGGCCTCGGGCCGATCGTCCAGCACGGCGACTCCGCTACGGCACGGTTCAACGCGACCTTCAACCTTGGTCCCGGCGGTGCGGCGTGGAACTACCAGGGCACCTTCGCGCTGCGGAAACTGGCAGCGGGATGGAAAGTTATCTGGAGCCCGGCGGTCATCGTGCCCGGGCTGCGGCCTGGTCAGCGGATGGCGGTGCTCACCACCGTGCCGCCGCGTGCGGCATTGCTTGACTCGGCAGGCAGCCCGCTAGCCCAGCCATCACCGGCCTTCGTCGTGGGAGTGTACCCAGGGAAGCTGGCCCAGCCGGGCGCCACCGCCGCCGCCCTGGCCAAGGTGACTGGCCTCGATGCGAGCCAGGTTCTCGCCGAGATCAAGGTAGCGCCGGCGGCCGGCTTCCTGGAACTGGTGACGCTCAAGCCGAGCGCGTATCAGCGGATGAGCGGCGGCCTCTCCCGCATACCCGGCCTGATCATCAATAAGGTTCAGCTCCGGCTGTCCGATAGCATCGCCGGCGCGGTGTCGGGCTCAGTGGGGACCGAGACATCCCGGGTGCTGCACGATTCCGGCGTACCGTACCGGTCCGGCGCCACCGTTGGTCTGTCCGGCCTGCAGCAGGCGTTCCAGCGCACTCTGGTCGGCACGCCCACGACCGAGATCGTCACCGAGAACCAGGCGGGACAGGTGGCTTCGGTGCTGAAACGCTGGCCCGGCGTGGCAGGGACGCCGGTAAAGACCACCATTAACGGCACGATCCAGGCGGCCGCCAACCAGGCTGCGGGCTCGCTCCCCGAGTCCACCGCGATCGTCGCGGTCCGCGCGTCCAACGGGCAGATCCTCGCGGTAGCTGATCATGCCGGCGACGGCATGCCCGCGCTGCAGCCGCTGAACGGCCGCTATCAGCCGGGGCAGGCCTTCACGATCGTGTCCGCAGCAGCGCTGCTCACCGACGGTGTCCAGTTGACAAACTCGATCCCGTGCAACCCGGTGAACCCGGTGGGTGGTGAGAGCTTCACCAATGTCCCGCGCCAGCCCGACCTGGGGCCGCAGCCTCAGTTCCTGACCGACTTCGCGCACGGGTGCCAGACCGCTTTCGCCGGGCTCTCGCTGCGGCTGTCCGCTGCCAGCCTGGCGGCGGCTGAGAATGGGTTCGGCCTCGGCGCGCCTTGGCAACTGCCCAGGCCGCTCAGCGGCTTCGCCGGGTCGATGCGGACGCCCGCCGACGTCGCGGAGCTCGCGGCGGACTCAATAGGCGGCGGGACCGTGCTGGTCAGCCCCTTGCAGGAGGCCCTGATGGCGGCGATGGTCGCGTCCGGGACCTGGCACTCCCCTTCCCTGATCATCAGTCCGGCCGATCCGGGACTGACGCCGAGGAGCCGGTTTGGCGCACAAGTGGTCCAGGACCTTCGGACGCTCATGCGCGCTACCGTGGCCCAGGGCGCAGGCCAGGGCGCAAACGTGCCGGGCGCGGCGGTCTACGGCCAGGTCGGGACCGCCCCGCTCGCCGGAGCGCCGGGCAGGTGGGTGAGCTGGTTCGTCGGATTCCGGTCCGGCGTCGCATTCGCGGCAGTCGAGGTGACCACATCCCCGGGCAGCTCGGCGGCCGTCCTGGCCGGCCACTTCTTGCGTGGATTTCAGCCCGGTTCCTGACCGGAACGTTACCTCCATTTTGGTTACGCGGAGCAACCTTCCCGCTTCGCTGCGCGTCTTACCTATTGACTGGGGTGCCGCTTGGGGGGTTGCGGCCCAGTCATCGTGATGGGATCCGGGCCTCATCTCGGGGGAGGCCCGGCATACAGGACCGGCTCCGACCCTGCCGGTCGACCCCCGTGGGCGCGATCTTCGGCCACCGCCAGCGCCCACGGGGGCTTCTCATCACCGCTGATGAATGCCCGATGGGCCCTGCATTCTGCGGGCGGCCCGTCGGGCATTCTCTTCCGCTCTCTTCCGCTCTCTTCCGCTGGTGCTCCCGCTCAGGCTGCCGCTGCGCACCGGCACTGCCAGTCCAGCGCGCCCGGGCGTGGCGCACCCGGGAAGACGATGGTCCCCGGCGCGGTTATGCTGGGTGTACAACTCAAGAGGGGGTGACAGGCTTCGACTTCGGTAGTTGAGCCAGGGGAAGCGGGCCGAGGGTCGCGGTGATGACCTCGTTAATCCTGTGACCGCACAATTTAAGTGCCAACTCAAAGCGCACTCATCTCGCCCTCGCGGCCTGACCGCGAGTTAGAGATTGTCAGCCCGGGAGAGCCTCCGGCCCGGTGTCTGGCATCAGCAAGGAGGATCCACCGTCTCGCCCGGCCGCGGGACTAGACGGGACATCTAACAGCGGCTGAGCCCGTCGGCGACTTGCCTGCATGACCGCCGGGGCTGAGAAAAACGACGCAGGCTGCGCCCGGAGAAGCCCTGGTGATGTACTGAAGGACGCGGGTTCGATTCCCGCCACCTCCACCTGATGCGTCTCACCCGAACCCTCGTCCTGGTACGCGAGGGTTCGGGTGAGACGCTTCTTCGCGTCACTACTGCGCGGCGGCTGGCTGGTCGATCCGCACCAGATTGCCGGACGGGTCACGCAACGCACAGTCTCGCGCGCCCCACGGCTGTTCGGTCGGCTCCTGCACGATCTCGGCGCCCGAGGCGCGTACCTTCTCGACGGTGGCGTCGAGGTCGTCGGCGTGGAAGTGGACGCCGTTCAGGGCGCCCTTGGCGACGAGAGCGGCGATCGCGTCGCCGTCGGCGGGGCTGCCGTGCAGGTAGTTCGTGAGGACGATCTCGACGTCGGGCTGGGAGGCGGCGCCGACGGTGATCCAGCGGAAGCCTTCGCGGGCGACGTCGTTGCGCAGTTCGAGGCCGAGAGCGTCGCGGTAGAAGGTCAGTGCGAGGTCGGGGTCATGGACTTGGACGAAGCAACGGGCAAGAGTGATTTTCATGCCCGCAAGGCTAGGGGGCCAGGCCAGCGTCGCGCCCGCTTCTCCGATCCTGCCCGGCTTGCGGCTCGGTCGGGTGAGGTCCATTGCGACGCTGCCCGGCTCGTAGGCGTAGGGCGTCTCCCGTCCGTCGCGCGGTACTTGCCCTGAGAAGTGCGCGGTCGACATTAGACAGAGCGGTCGACATAAGGCAGATGAGAGAACTCGCCTCACGGTGTCCGCGGGGCCCTCGGTCAGGTGCCGACGTAGGCCGCGAGGTGCTCGCCGGTGAGGGTGGAGCGGGCGGCGACGAGGTCGGCGGGCGTGCCCTCGAAGACGATCCGGCCGCCGTCATGGCCGGCGCCGGGGCCGAGGTCGATGATCCAGTCGGCGTGCGCCATGACGGCCTGGTGGTGCTCGATGATGATGACCGACTTGCCGGAGTCGACGAGCCGGTCGAGCAGGCCGAGCAGCTGCTCGACGTCGGCGAGGTGGAGGCCGGCGGTCGGCTCGTCGAGCACGTAGACGCCGCCCTTGTCGGCCATGCGGGTGGCCAGCTTGAGCCGCTGCCGCTCGCCGCCGGACAGCGTAGTGAGCGGCTGGCCGAGGCTGAGGTAGCCGAGCCCGACGTCGGCGAGCCGGTCGAGGATGGCGTGCGCGGCCGGCGTGCGCGCCTCGCCGGCGCCGAAGAAGTCCCCGGCCTCGGTCACCGCCATCGCGAGCACCTCGCTGATGTCGCGGCCGCCGAGATGGTAGTCCAGCACCGCTGCCTGGAACCGCTTCCCCTCGCAGTCCTCGCAGATCGAGGCGACGCCGGCCAGCATCGCCAGGTCGGTGTAGATCACCCCGGCGCCGTTGCACGCCGGGCAGGCGCCCTCGGAGTTGGCGCTGAACAGGGCGGGTTTCACGCCGTTGGCCTTCGCGAACGTCTTGCGGATCGGGTCGAGCAGTCCGGTGTACGTGGCCGGGTTGCTGCGCCGCGAGCCCTTGATCGCTGCCTGGTCGACCGACACCACCCCGTCCCGGCCCGACACCGAGCCGCGGATCAGTGAGCTCTTCCCCGACCCGGCCACGCCGGTCACCACCACCAGCACGCCGAGCGGTATGTCGACATCGACGTCCTGCAGGTTGTGGGCGCTGGCACCGCGCACCGCCAGCACTCCTGACGGCGTCCGCACCGACGGCTTCAGGCAGGCGCGGTCGTCCAGGTGCCGCCCGGTGAGCGTGCCGCTGGTCCGCAGCCCCTCGACGGTGCCCTCGAACACCACCTCGCCACCGCTGGCGCCGGCGCCCGGGCCCAGGTCGACGACATGCTCCGCGATCGCGATCGCCTCCGGCTTGTGCTCCACGACCAGCACGGTGTTGCCCTTGTCGCGCAGCTGCAGCAGCAGGTCGTTCATCCGCTGGATGTCGTGGGGGTGCAGCCCGATCGTCGGCTCGTCGAAGACATAGGTGACGTCGGTAAGCGAGGACCCGAGGTGACGGATCATCTTGGTGCGCTGCGCCTCGCCGCCCGACAGCGTGCCCGACGAGCGGTCGAGGCTGAGATAGCCGAGCCCGATCTCCGTGAACGAGTCGAGGGACCTTCCCAGAGCGGTGAGCAGCGGCGCTACCGACGGCTCGTGCAGGCCGCGCACCCAGTCGGCCAGGTCGCTGATCTGCATTGCACAGGCGTCGGCGATGTTGATGGCGGCGATTCGCGAGGACCTGGCCGCCTCGCTGAGCCTGGTGCCGCCGCACTCTGGGCAGGTGGCGAACGTGATCGCGCGGTCCACGAACTCCCGCATCACCGGCTGCAGCGACTCCCGGTCCTTGGAAAGGATCGACTTCTGGATCTTGGGGATCAGCCCCTCGTAGGTGACATTGACGCCGTTGACCTTCACCCGGACCGGCTCGTGGTGGAGGAAATCCTGCTGCTCCTTCTTGGTGTACTTACGAATCGGCTTGTCAGGGTCGAGAAACCCCGCCCCCATGTAGACCTGCACCGTCCAGAAGCTGTTCACGGTGTACCCGGGGATCAGGATCGCGCCTTCGGCCAGCGACCTGGAGTCGTCGAAGAGCTGGGCGAGGTCCATATCCGAGATCGTGCCCCGGCCTTCGCAGCGCGGGCACATGCCGCCGGTGATGCTGAAGCTGCGCCGCTCCTTCACGGTCTTGCCGCCGCGCTCGAACGCGACCGCACCCGCTCCGCTGATGGAGGCGACGTTGAACGAGAACGCCTGGGGCGACCCGATATGCGGCTTCCCGAGCCGGCTGAAGAGGATGCGCAGCATCGCGTTGGCGTCGGTGGCGGTGCCGACCGTCGAGCGGGTGTCGGCACCCATCCGCTCCTGGTCGACGATGATCGCGGTCGTCAGCCCCTCGAGCACGTCGACCTCGGGCCGCGCCAGCGTCGGCATGAAGCCCTGCACGAAGGCGCTGTACGTCTCGTTGATCATCCGCTGCGACTCCGCGGCGATCGTGCCGAACACCAGCGAGCTCTTACCCGAGCCGGAGACGCCGGTGAACACCGTCAGCCGGCGCTTCGGGATCTCGATGCTGACGTCCTTGAGGTTGTTCACGCGCGCGCCGTGCACGCGGATCAGATCGTGGCTGTCGGCAACGTGCCGCGCAGGCGACTGCGGGTCCGTCCTCGTAGCCATGCTCATCGTGTCTCCATCTGTTAGACGGGCCCCAGCCGAACGGCCCGGGTGGCGGCCAGGTTCCCGCCGGTCGGGCTGTCCGGCGGCGTGGCCATCAGCAGCGCCTCGCCATCCCAGTCGAAGGACAGCGGCACCAGGTACGGCGCACCGTCCGCCGAGGCGCTGGCCACCCCGAGGTCTTTGTCGCGGGTGAGCCGATGCTCGGTGTCGCGACGACGCTGAGCGCGGGAGCGGGGGTCGGGGCTCATCGGTCCTGCAGCAGCCCGAGGACATTGCCATCGGGGTCGGTGACGGTGGCCACCAGGCGCCCGCCGCCGACGTCGCGGGGGGGCTCCTTCACGGTGGCACCCGCGGCGGTCACCTCGGCCAGCTTCGCCTCGATGTCCGGCACGTGCCAGTAGGCCACCGGTGCGGTCATGCCCTGCGCTGCGCCGCCCGGCACCAGCCCGATGTGCTGGCCCGCGGCCTCGTAACCGACGTAGTAGGACTCGTCGTGCTGCGGCGGTACGCCGAGCAGGGCGGTGTAGACAGCCTTGGCCGTCGCCAGGTCGGACACGGGATGCAGCACGGTCTTGATTCCCTGGGTGGAAGAGCCGGTCATGGTCACTCCTGAAGTCGTGGGTCACATCGACCCGGGGTACGGTCGTGTCAAGACGAACGGCGCGGCGCGGAATCGAGAGTCGGTACCCCAAGCCTGCACGCCGCGGGCCCGGCGGCCGGCGGCTCCGGGACGATCGGCGTGCCGGGCTGGCCGGCCGGGCCGACCGTGATCCAGTGCATCCCGCCGAATCCGGCGTCGTCGCGGACCTCGAAGCCGAGGATGTCACGATAGGAGGCCAGGGATGCGTCCGCGTCGTCATCCGGGCGGAAAGTCCCGTGAGTGGTGATGTCCATGACGGTCATGCTAGGCGTCGCTCCGTGACCGGCGCTTCTCCGAAACTGCTCACTTTCGGCCGGCCCGCCGCGCCGCAGGGCGGCCGAGCCAGGCCCTCGGCTCGGTGCTCGAACTGATCGCGGATCGCTCCCGAACCGCCGAAGTGATCCGATACGAGGCAGCGCCTCGGTACGAAAGTGGAGAATATATGCGAGTGAGTGCCGGCATTGACGAGCTGCGTCGGCTGCGCCGGGCACGCGACCGGATGGACCGCGAGTACGCGCAGCCGCTTGACGTCCCGGCGCTCGCCCGCACGGCGCTGATGTCGCCAGCGCACTTCAGCCGCCGCTTCCGCGAGGCGTACTCCGAGACGCCGTACTCCTACCTCATGACCCGCCGCATCGAACGGGCGAAGGCGCTGCTGCGCCGCGGCGACCTGACCGTGACGGAGGTGTGCTTCGCTGTTGGCTGCACGAGCCTCGGCTCCTTCTCCGCCCGGTTCACCGAGCTCGTCGGGCGAGACGCCGTCCACGTACCGCGCCAGCAACTACGACGAGCTGCGTGTCGTGCCTGCCTGCCAGACGATGATGCTGACCCGGCCGCGCAGGGGCGGGGGCCAGGGGCGCGCGGAAGAGCCTGAAGGCTAACGGGTCGCTCATGCCATGGTGAGCGCCTGGCGCTTGCGCTGCAGGAAGTCGCGCTCGGCCGCGTTGGCGGTGCATGCTATCGCCGCGTCGTATGCTTGCGCCGCCTCGGCGGGGCGGCCGAGGCGCCGGAGCAGGTCGGCGCGGATGACGTGGAACACGTGATAGCCGCCGAGATCGAGGCCATCGACGAGGGCGAGTGCCGCGTCCGGTCCCTCGACCTCGGCGACAGCTACCGCGCGGTTCAGCACCACGACCGGGCTCGCGGCGAGCGCGCCGAGCTGGTCGTAAAGTTGCAGGATCTGCCGCCAGTCCGTATCGGCCGCGGTCGGAGCGTCGCTGTGGACAGCGTTGATAGCCGCCTGGATCTGATAGGGACCGGGCTGATCACGCCGCAGGCATTTCCGGACGACGGCCTGGCCCTCGGCGATGAGGCCCTGGTCCCAGCGGCTGCGATCCTGGTCGGTCAGCAGGACCAGCCCGCCGCCTGCGGTGCTGCGGGCGCCTCGGCGCGACTCGGTGAGCAGCATGAGCGCGAGCAGCCCCATGACTTCCGGTTCGTCGGGCATGAGCTCGGCGAGCAGCCGTCCGAGTCGGATGGCCTCCAGGCAGAGGTCCTCGCGGGCAAGCTGGTCACCCGAGCTTGCCAGGTAGCCCTCGTTAAAGATGAGGTACACGACCGCGAGCACAGCGCGCAGCCGGTCCGGGAGGTCCGCCGCGTGCGGGACCCGGTAGGGGATCCGCGCGTCGCGGATCTTGCCTTTGGCGCGGACCAGCCGCTGGGCCATCGTCGGCTCGGGGACCAGGAAGGCGCGGGCGATCTCCGGCGTGGTGAGGCCGCCCAGGAGCCGGAGTGTCAGCGCCACCTGAGCGCTGGTGGCCAGCGCGGGGTGGCAGCAGGTGAAGATCAGGCGCAGCCGGTCGTCCTGCACGGCGCCCTCCTCGGCGGCCGGTTCCTCGCGGGCATGCAGCAGGGCCGCCTGGGCGTGCCGGTCCTCGCGAGAGGCTTCCCGGCGGAGGCGGTCGATCGCCCGGTTGCGGGCAGTGGTGATGATCCAGCCCGCCGGCCTCGGGGGAGGCCGGCGGACGTCCATCGTTGTACCGCCGCGGTGAACGCGTCCTGCACCGCCTCCTCGGCGATGTCGATGTCGCCGAAGACGCGCACCAGCACGGCCACCGCACGGCCGTACTCTGCGCGGAACACGCGCTCGATCTCCGCTGCCGGCAGCGCAGCCATGCCAGCTATCAGTCCTCGCCGTCGTCCTGGAACGGCCGCACCTCGATCGGGAGTCCGGTCACCCGGGTGAGCTTACGTCCCCACTCAAGCGCGGAATCGAGATCGGGCGCGCTGATGATGGTGAATCCGCCGAGGAACTCTTTGCCCTCAGCGAACGGGCCGTCGGTCGTGAGCACGTCGCCGCCGGTGAACCGCACTACCGTAGCCGTGCTCGGCGGGTGCAGCCCTCCGGCGAAGACCCAGGAGCCCGCCGCCTTGAGCTCCTCATGCAGGGCCTCGAGACCGCGCGAGATCTTCGCCAGGACGTCCGGTGCGGGAATCGGGCCTTCAGGCTGGTACACGCTGAGCAGATACCTTGTCATCGTCATGCTCCTATCTTTGGCAACGTGGCTGATCGGGCTGATCAGGGCCACTGTGGGGTGCGTTACTTGTCGTGCGGGTCCGGTGCCCGCATCACGCCATCGGCCTGGCACTATCTATACGAACGGGATCCGGCCGGATCGACTGCGCGGTACGTCCTTGAAACCGGAATCCGGCAACCGGCCGGGAGAGCGGGCAAACGTGACTGATGGACTGGTGCTGTCGCCTGGCACGGGCCAGCTGATCCGATCCGCGGGGGTGACCCTCAAGGTGGGCGCCGAGCAGTCGAGGATCTGGTCGGTCCTCGAGGCCAACGTCGCGCCGGGATTCGATGTCGGGGCGCACGTGCACCGCGAGGCCGAGGAGTTGTTCTACATCCTCGAGGGCGAGCTCGACCTGCTCGCCTTCGAGCCGCGGATCAGGACCGCCGGCGGCTGGAGCAGCTGGGAATCCGACAGCGGCGCGAAGGTGGTCCGGGGCGGCCCGGGCAGCGTGATGCTCGTTCCGCCCGGCTGCCCGCACGCCTTTGCGAACCCCGGACCCGGGCCGCGCTGATGCCCGCACCGGTGCCGGCCGCCCCGTCGGACCTGATTGCCGCCATGCCCTTTGCGGCGGCCCTCGGCATCACCCTGACGGCGGCTGCTCCGCAGCGGGCAACCGGCGAGATGCGGTGCACCCCGGAGCGGTGTACCGCGGGCGGAATACTGCACGGAGGTGCGGTCATGGCGCTGGCCGACACCGTGGGCGCTGTCTGCGCCTACTTGAACCTGCCGGAGGGGGCCGCGACCGCGACCATCGAGTCCAAGACCAACTTCTTCCGCGGTGTACGGGCGGGGACGACGCTGTACGCAAGCGCGCGGCCGCTGCACGTCGGGCGGTCGTTCATCGTGGTGCAGACGGACCTGGCCGACGATTCCGGCCGGGCGATCGGCCAGACGACGCAGACCCAGGCGGTCATCACGCCGAGGCCAGCGGGCTGACCGGCCTGGCCGACGCCGGCCTGGCTGGCCTGCCTGAACGGCCTGCCTGAGCGGCCTGCGCGCCGGGACGCGGCGCGTCACGGGGCCGGGCATAACGGAGGCCGGGATTCCCGGCCCCGTCTCGGAATCCTGGCCCCCGCGTTCGTGTGGTCAGCTCATCTCGTGAGCTGACCCATACCGGGCAACCTGGCGGACTGCGGTCCTGTGGCGTCTGCGCCTGCGGGACTGCGGCTGCGCTGCCGAACGCCAGGACGTGGGGTTTCAAGGCCGCCAGGTTCACCAGGCCATCAGGTAGGCCGATGCTCGTGCGCGCGCACCGCACCGGCGTGCTTTGGCCGAGCCGGCCGCTGGGTGCGGCGCGGTGCGGGATGTCAGGATCGGGGCGCGGGCTACGAGGGCGGCAAGACGCGGCGCAGCAGTATCCGATGTGCGAACGGCATCGGCCTCAGCCCGGTGCATGGCGAACTCCTCCTGCCACGAATGACAGAGGTAGCCGCGCTGCCGGGCCACTTCCAGGCGCACATTGCGCCCCGAAATTATGATCAGCGCTCCTGCTGCAGTCAAGGCCTGGCGGTCAGGTAAGCACGCCGGCTAAGACCGGGGCCCGGGCAAGACTGGCTGACCAGGCAGGCCGCGCGTCCGGCTGGGTGGTTAGCAAGACAATTGCGGAGTATGCCTGAACCGTGGTACAACGTGCCGAATGATCGCTGATCCGACCCCCGCGGAGCAACCCGCCATCGCGGGTGATATTGCCGCTGGGCGGGAAGCTGTGCATGTCACGGGCCTGCGCAAGAGCTATGGCGCGGTGCGTGCGGTCGCCGATCTCGACCTGATCGTGCGGGCGGGGGAGTTCTTTACGCTGCTCGGGCCATCCGGGTCGGGGAAGACGACGCTGCTGCGCCTGATCGCCGGATTCGAACGGCCGGATGCGGGCCGGATCGAGCTCGCCGGGACCGACGTCACCGGGATCCCGCCATATGCGCGGAACGTGAATACCGTCTTCCAGGACTATGCGCTATTCCCGCATATGACGGTCGCCGGCAATATCGAGTACGGCCTGCGGGTCCGTCGGGTGCCCCGGCAGGAACGCCGTCAGAAGGTCGGCCGCGCGCTGGAGAGGGTCCGGCTTTCCGCGCTCGGCGAGCGCAGGCCGGCTCAGCTGTCCGGCGGTCAGCGGCAGCGGGTAGCGCTGGCCCGGGCAATCGTCAACGAGCCGCAGGTGCTGCTGCTCGACGAGCCGCTCGGTGCGCTCGACCTCAAGCTCCGCCAGGAAATGCAGCTTGAGCTCCAGCACGTGCAGCGCGCCGTGGGCATCACCTTCATCTACGTGACCCACGACCAGGACGAAGCCCTCTCCATGAGCGACCGGATAGCCGTGCTGAATCACGGGCGCATCGAGCAGGTCGGGACCCCGATCGAGGTCTACGAACGGCCGCAGAGCGGTTTCGTGGCCGGATTCATCGGCATCTCCAACCTCATCGAGCGCGAGGGCCGCCAGATCACTGTTCGTCCCGAGAAGATCAGCCTGCTGTCCGGCGATGAGCCAGCGCCGCCGGGAGCGCAGATCGAGACCGGTCAGGTCCGCGACGTGGTCTACGCGGGCGTGCTGACCCGTTACATCGTCGATCTGGACGCCGGAGGCGAGCTTGTCGTCGCCCGGCAGAATGCGGAGGCGCCGACGTTGTCGCCTGCCAGCGGAACCCGGGTCCGCATCGCCTGGCGCACCGCCCAGGCGTTCACGATTCCACAGGGGCGCGACGAAGATCCGCGCCCGGGGGAGAGGTAGGCCAATGATGAGGTCCGGGATGTGGGGACTTCCGCGTGCCACCAAGGGCGCGCTGATCCTGGCGGCCGCCGCGCTGGTCGCGGCCGGCTGCGGCAGCAGCGGTAGCAGCACCGGCGGCAGCGGGGGAGGCGGTGGCTCGGCCGGCGCTGGCGCCGCAAGCCAGGTGCCGACGGCCGGCCTTCCGGTGCTCAAGTCGATCGGGAAGGGCGAGGGCACGCTCAACCTCATCGCCTGGGAGGGCTACCTGCAGCCGCTGTGGGTGGACCCGTTCCAGAAGCAGACCGGCTGCCAGGTGCACGCTACTTACGCGGGCACCTCCGATCAGATGGTCGCGCTGATGAAGAACGGCGGCGGCGGCCAGTACGACATGGTCTCGTCATCCGGTGACGCGGACCTGCGGATCATTTACGCGGGTGATGCGCATCCGGTCAACATCGGCCTGATACCGAGCTGGAACGACTTCTTCCCGGCCTTCAAGTCGCCGGCCTTTAACACCGTCAACGGGGTGCACTACGGGGTCTCGTTGCAATGGGGCCCGAACGTCCTCATGTACAACAAGAAGTCCTTCTCCACGGCCCCCACGTCGTGGAACGTTATCTACAACCCGAAATACAAGGGCCAGGTAACGGTTCCCGATAACCCGATCCAGATCGCGGACGCGGCCCTGTACCTCAAGACTGCCCAGCCGTCGCTGCACATCACCGATCCCTACGAGCTGACCCAGCCGCAGTTCCAGGCGGCGGTCGGGCTGCTGGCCAAGCAGCGGCCGCTGATCAAGAAATACTGGGACCTTGCCTCCCAGGAGATCTCCGAGTTCAAGAACGGTGACGCGATCGTCGGTGCCGGGTGGCCGTACCAGGTGAGCGCCCTGAAGGGGACGAACTTCCCGATCGGCTCGGTGGTCCCGGCCGAGGGTGCGACCGGCTGGGCCGACACCTGGATGCTGGCTGCCAAGGCACCGCATCCCAACTGCGCGTACCTGTGGCTGCGGTACATCAGCACGCCGAAGGTGCAGGCGGAGCAGGCAGTGAACTACGGCGAGACCCCGGACAACCAGCTCGCCTGCAGCTACATGGACCAGATCCAGAAAGGCTCCTGCGCGGAGTATCACGCCAACGCTCCAGCCAGCTACTTCAAGTCGATCTCGCTGTGGAAGACGCCGGTCCCGACCTGCGATAACGGCAAGCCCGACTGCGTGCCCTACTCGGCCTGGCAACAGGCCTGGACAACCCAGGTAGTCCAGTAGCGATGAGCCAGCCAGGGACCGGGGGCGGCCCGGTGGCCGCCCCCGGCCCGGGCCGGCCCCGGGCCCTGGCGCGGTCTCCGGCACGGGGGCGCCTCGCGGCCGGGGTGAACCCGACCAGCGGTGGTCCCGCTTCTCGGCGGCGCTCTGGCGCCGGCCGTGGGCGCGGGCCACCCTGCTGCTGACGCCCGCCCTGGCCTGGTTCGTGCTGATCTACCTGGCTGCGCTGGCGGTCCTGCTCATCACGGCGTTCTGGCGGATCAACGCCTTCACGACCAACATCGAGCGGGTCTGGAACATCGACAACTTCACGCTGATCTTCGGCAACGCGGCCTACCGCGCGATCGTGCTGCGTACCGTCGGGATAGCAGCCGGGGTCACCGTGGTCGACGCCATCATCGCGCTCCCGTTCGCCTACTACATGGCGAGAATCGCGTCGGGGCGGACCCGGACCCTGCTGTACGTGGCGATCCTGCTGCCGCTGTGGGCCAGCTACCTGGCCCGGGTCTACGCGTGGCTGCTGATCTTCACCCACGACGGGGTCCTCAACTGGACGCTCGGGAAGCTCGGCGCCGGGTCGGTCAGCCTCATCTACACGAACTGGGCGGTGTTCATCGTCTTCTGCTATGTGTGGCTGCCGTTCATGATCATCCCGGTTTACGCGGCCCTGGAACGCATCCCGCCCTCGCAGATCGAGGCGTCCCAGGACCTCGGTGCCCGCACCTGGCGGACCGCCCGGCTGGTCATCCTGCCGCTGGTCCTGCCCGGCCTGGTGGCAGGCTCCATTTTCACGTTCTCGCTCACGCTCGGCGACTTCATCACGCCGATCCTGATCGGCGGCGCCGGCTCGACGTTCATGGGCAACGTCATCGAGCAGAACGTCGGGATCTCGAATAATGTGCCGTTCGCCGCGGCGATGGCCCTCATCCCGATGGCCATCATGGCCGTCTACCTGCTGGGCGCCCGGGCACTCGGCGCGTTCAAGGCGCTCTAGATGGAGTCGCGCGGGCTGCGGATCGGGCTGCGGATCTGGGTCGGGCTGGTGCTTGCCTTCCTCTTCGTCCCGATCATCTTGATCATGCTCTACGCGTTCGACCGGTCGGTGGTCGAGAGCTGGCCGATCTCCGGGTTCACGTTCCGCTGGTTCTCCATCGCCTGGCACGACCCGCAGGTGCGCGCCGCCTTCGTCCTGTCGGTCAAGGTCGCCGTGGCGGCGACGGCCATCGCTATGGCGCTGGGGTCCGCGGTGGCTTACGCAGTGCACAACTTCGCGTTCTTTGGCCGCGAGTCGATCTCGTTCCTGCTCATCCTGCCGCTCGCGCTGCCCGGCATCATCACCGGCATCGCGCTGAACTCGTTCTTCTCGTTCACCGGCGTCCAGCTGTCGATCTGGACGATCATCATCGGGCACGCGACGTTCTGCATCGTGGTGGTCTACAACAACGTGGTGGCCAGGCTGCGCCGGGTCCCTGGCTCGTACGCGGAAGCCTCGATGGACCTCGGTGCGCGGGGCTGGCAGACGCTGCGTTACGTGACGCTGCCGCTGGTCCGGACGGTGCTGGTGTCTGGCGCGCTGCTTGCGTTCGCGCTCTCCTTTGACGAAGTCATCGTCACGGTGTTCACTGCGGGCGCGCAGAACACGCTGCCGCTCTGGATCTTCGGCGCCATCCGGCTCGGCCAGCAGCTGCCCGAGGTGAACGCGGTGGTGTCGATCGTGATTGTGCTGACCATCATTCCGGTGGTGCTGGCAGCGCGGATCGCGGGCGCGGCCGGCCTGGCCAGGTCAGGCCGGGCCAGCCCGGTCGAAGGGCCCGGCCACTGACCCGGTCGGCTACTGGCCCGGTCGGCTACTGGCCCGGTCGGCTACTGGCCCGGTCGGCTACTGGCCCGGTCGGCTACTGGCCCGGTCGGCTACTGGCCCGGTCGGCTACTGGCCCGGTCGGGGATGTCGGCTTTACCTGCCTGCAAGCTCGCGGCAGCTGACAGCGCGCAGGTAGACTCCCGCGATGCTGATCGATTGTTTCGTCGGCGTGCCGGTAGATTCGTCGGGCGCCTTCGTCGGCTGTGAGCGGATGCCGGCCGCGCTGCGCGCCGCCGGGCTCGCTAGCGAACTCGGCGCGGCCGACCTGGGCAACCTGCAGGTGGCGCTCGCCGATCCGGTCCGTGACTCGGCATCCGGGATCATCGGCCTGGCCAGCCTTGTCGCGGCGACCGACGTGATCCGCCTTGCCACCAGGGAGGTGCTCCGCTCCGCCCGCCGCCCGCTGCTCGTGGGCGGCTGCTGCAGCCTGCTCATCGGAGTGGCCGCCGCGCTCAGCGACGTGTCGCCGGGCGCCGGGCTGGCCTTCATCGACGGGCATCTCGACTTCTACAGCGGCACGTCAAGCCCGACCGGCGAGGCGGCCGACATGGAGCTAGCGTTGATCCTCGGCATCGGGCCGGCTGAGCTCACCGGGCTGACCGGCGGTGAAAGGCTGCTAGATCCGGCGGCCGTTGTGCATCTCGGAGCCAGGGACCAGCAGGAGGCTGCCGATTGCGGGGCCCCCGACCCGCAGGCCTGCGCCCCGGGAATGCGGCAAGTGAGTTACGAGCAGATCCTGTCGCAGGGCCCCGCCGCCGTCGGCGCGGCGGCGGCAGCCAGGCTCGGCGCGCTGCCGGGGTTCTGGATCCACCTCGACCTCGACGTGTTGTCGACGGCAGCCTTCCCTGCGGTGGACTATCCGCAGCCGGGCGGCCTTGACGCCGGACAGTTGCATAATCTGCTGCGCCCGCTTACTACCGCGCCGGGATTCCGCGGTATGGACGTCACGATCCTGAACCCGACCAAGGACCCCGGCGGGGAGTCGGCCAGGCGAGCCGTGCGGATACTGGCCGGAGTCCTTGCCTGACCGCGGTGCCGCAGGCGTGGTCGGCCGGGTCAGCCCCTCAGGACGCGTTCAGCTTGGTCCCGAGGGTCTGGTAATCCACGTCCACCCGGTCGAGGATCTGCTGGACATTTGTGCTGGCGAGAATCGCCTCGTACTGCGCGACCGACGTGACGTGGCCGAGCCGGAGAAGCAGCTGACCGGCCTGCGATGACGCGGATGCCAGCTGGTCGGCGGCGGAAGTGGTCGCCCCGTTAGGCATGGCGGTGCCCTGCACCGACGTTCCGAATGCGTCAAATGCCTGGCTAGCCTGCCGGTCCAGAGCGGTGACGCAGCCTATGTCGCTGTGGCAGTCAGCGGACTTGGCCTGGAATGAGGACAAGGTCTTGCTGAGCGTGGAATAGGCGGCCTGGACCTGGTTGATGGCGTTGTTCCTGGTAACTACGGCATTCGCGGCTTTGCCCAGCGCCAGGCTAATCAAGATGGAGTAGACCACGAGCAATACGAGGCCCAGGCCGAGGAACAGGCCGATCAGCCTTCTGGCCGCTCGGGACAGCACGAGCTGCCATGGCTGCCCAACGGTCGCCGGGGCGAAGGGCATCGCGTAAGCCGGAGGGCCCGCCGTGCCGTGGAAGCCGGCTGGTTCGGCGGCAAAGCTCGCGGGCTCGGGTGGGAAGCCGCCGGCCTCGCTCACCGGCTGCGCTGTGAAAGCGCCGGGCCCGGCTATGAAGGCGCCAGGCTGGGCCGGGAAGGCGCCGGGCCCGGCTATGAAGGCGCCGGGCTGGGCGGGGAAGGCGCCGGGCTCGGCTATGACGGCGCCGGGCTCGGCCGGGAAGGCGCCGGGCTGGGCCGGGAAGGCGCCGGGCTCGGCTATGAAGGCGCCGGGCTGGGCCGGGAAGGTGTTTGCAGCGCCAGTTACGACCTCGCCTTCCGTCGGCCGGTCGCCGAACAGCGCGTTCGGGTATTCGCCGGTGAGCAGCGCCATGTAGCCGATGTACCGGATGGAGTAGCGGATGACGGCCGCGTAGGCCTGGTAAAGCTCTGCTGGCATGATCCCGGTCACCAGCACGACCAGCCAGGTGACGAACAGCATGATGGTCTGCGCGCCATAGCCAAGGACCATGACGAGGACGGTGGCAGGGATGGCAAGGATGATCCGGAAGAAGACCGCGAGCCGGTTCAGCGGACCAGGCGGTGGTACCGCCAGGCGCACCGGGTAATCGCTGTCCCCGAGCGCGAACGGCGGATAGGCCCCGGTCAGCAGCAGGCAGTAGGAGTTGACGCGGGCCTGCCAATGCAGCCACCCGGAAAGGTAGTCTTCCGCGAACCGGGGCAGGCGGCCGGTAAAGAGAGCACCGAACCAGCCGATCACCGCGACAATCTCGGCGACGAAGCTCAGCACCGCGAGCGCGATCAGATGCGGGAGCGCCAGGAAGATCCGTAGGAGTACAGACAGCCGCTGCTGTGGGGCGCGGTCAGGAAACGCCAGCAGGATTGGCGACCGGCCGCCGAAAGCACCGCCTTGCGCCTGCGGTGCAGATCCGGACGGGGAGGGAATAGCGGTCATGTCCACGCTCCTTTGCCGACCAGTTACCGTACTAGGGTCAGTGCTGCCGAAACAGGGCAAGGACAGATATTTCCCGGCGAGAGTCAGGGACTTGGCGCTCTCGCTTGGCGCTCTCGCTTGGCGCTCTCGCTCACCGGGTCGCGGAACTGTCGGCAGGCGGCTCCGGCACCCTCGGCTGTTGTGAGGCAGGCTGGCCCGGGCCGCGGCCAGGCTCGGCAACTGCGCGCTGGACAGGCGCTCCGGGGCTGCCTACTCTTGACTGTATGATCAGTCAGCCCGCGGTTCCCGCTGTTCCCGCCGCTCCGATCGACCCGGCCGGCCTCGCTGATTCCTTGAAGCCGTTTGGCGAGAGCAGGATGCTGCCCAGGGCTGCCTATATTGACCCGGCGGTATTCGCCTGGGAACAGCAGCACTTCTTCGCCAGCGGATGGAATTGCGTCGGTCATAGTTCCCAGGTAGCGGAGCCCGGAGATCAGCGGGCCGAGCCGGTCGGCCAGGGCAGCGTGCTGCTCGTCCGCGGCGACGACGGCGAACTGCGCGCCTTCGCCAACACCTGCAGGCACCGTGGCCATGAACTACTGGCCTGCGGCGCCGCTGCGCAGCGGAACGCGATCATCTGCCCGTATCACTCCTGGACCTACTCCCTGTCCGGGGGGCTGCGCGCAGCGGCTGGGTTCAAGGGGCGCGGCGGTTTCGACATGACGGACTGGGGACTCGTCGAGCTGCCGGTTGCCGAATGGCACGGGCTGATCTTCGTCGACAGCTCGCGGCGAGCGACTCCGATCGCGGACTCGCTCCGCGAGCTCGACGCGCTAGTCACGCCGTACGAACCGGAACGGCTTGTCATCGCCGGGCGGCACGCCTACGACGCGGCGGCCAACTGGAAGATCCTCACGGAGAACTATCACGAGTGCTACCACTGCCCGATGATCCACCCCGAGCTGTGCAAGGTCAGCCCGCCCAAGAGCGGCGAGAACTATCCGCCGCGGGATGCCTGGGTAGGCGGCTGGATGGACCTGCGGGATGGCATGGACACCATGTCGCTGGACGGCACCAGCCTCGGCGTGCCGCTGCGCGGTCTGGACGCGACCGGCCTGCGCACCGTGATCTATGTCAACATCTTCCCGAACGTGCTGCTCAGCCTGCATCCCGACTATGTGATGACACATCGCATCGTGCCGCTTGCCGCTGACCGGACCACGATCGAGTGCACCTGGGCCTTCGCTCCGGAAGCGCTGGAAAGGCCGGGCTTCGACCCCGGGTACGCGGTCGAGTTCTGGGACATCACCAACAGGCAGGACTGGGGGGCCTGTGAGTCGGTGCAGCGCGGCCTGACCTCCGTGCACGCGCTGCCCGGGCCGCTGTCGCCCGACGAGGATGCGGTGTATCAGTACGTGACCATGGTGGCCCGCGGCTATCTGGGCCAGCCGGCCTGGATTCAGGCCACAAAGCCCCCGGCCAGCGCACCCGCGGTCAGCTAGCGCCTGCTGGTCCGCCCGCAGACCCAGCCCGACGACCCCGCGCTCGTCGCCGCGATCGAAGCCACCCTCCCGGCCAGCTGGATCGAGGCCACCCTCGCGGCGAGCTGACCGGCGCGGGTCAGGCCAGCGCCCGGGGCCCGCGCTTGATCATCTGGTCGGCGATGATCGCCCGCTGGACCTCGCTGGTGCCCTCCCAGATCCGCTCCACCCGCAGCTCACGGAAGAACCGCTCGGCGACGTTCTCCCGCATGTAACCGCGGCCGCCGAACACCTGGACGGCGCGGTCGGCCACCCGGCCGGCCATCTCGGAGGCGTACAGCTTGGCCATCGAGCACTGGGCGTGCTGCACTTTGACGTCCGCGCCTGCGTCGACCGCCCGTGCCGTCTCGTAGGTCAGCGACCTGGCGGCGAACAGCTCGGTCAGGCTGTCCGCGAGCATCGCCTGGATCGCCCCGAACTGGCTGATCGGCCGGCCCTGCACCCGCCGCTGCGCGGCGAACTCCGTCATCTCGGCGGTCAGCCGCTCGGCCGCGCCCAGGCAGCGGGCCGCGACCATCAGCCGCTCGAACCTGAACCACTCGTAGGCAAAACTCATCCCGTCACCCTCGGCTCCGACCAGGTTGGCGGCCGGCACCCGGACGGCGTCAAAGGTGACGATCGGGTGGTGGTGACTGATCGTGTGCGAGTACGCAGGGGTACGGACCACCCGGACGCCCGGGCTCGGCAGGTCGACCAGGAACATCGCGTGCTCGCCGTCGTGCGGGCCGCCGGCCAGCTTGCCCTGGAAGAACGCGAAGGTGGCGGAGTTATAGGACGTGACATGCCATTTCTCGCCGGTCAGGACGTACTCGTCGCCGTCCGGGCGGGCGGTGGCGACGATGGCGTCCACGTCCGAGCCCGCACCATCCTCGGTGATCGCATAGCACTCCTCCGCCTCGCCGCGGATGGCCGGGATCACGTAGCGGTCCAGCTGATACGGGGTGGCAACGGCAGGCAGCCAGGAGGGGGGAGTGCCGCAGGCCCAGGCGAGCGCGTTGGTGACCCGGCCGACCTGCTCCTGGATCAGGACCTGCTGCAGCGAGGTGGCGCCGCCGCCGCCAAGCTCCTTCGGCATGTTCGCGGCGTGCAAGCCGAGTTCCCTGGCCCGTGCGGCATGCGCGGCCGCGAGGTCATCGGGCAGCATGCCGTTGCTGAGCTCGGCGGTCACCTCGTACGGGATCATCTGATCCGCGAACGACCGGGCCCGTGCCTGGATCTCCAGGTCATCGTCCGACAAGCGGTACATGGCGCCCCTTATCCCCGGGCCTCCGCCAGCGTCGCGGGCCGCAGCGTGCCCCGGCCGCACCGGCCTTGACTGAACGTTCAGTCTATGCCAGCATCAACCACGTGCCAACGGGCCCGGCCGACCGGCCAGAACTCGCCGACGCCATCGCCGATGCCATCGTCGTCGGAGGCGGCACGGTGGGCGCCTGGTGCGCCTATTTCCTCCGCCGCAGCGGTCTTGAGCGGGTTGTCCTGCTGGAGAAGCGGACCCTCGGCGAAGGCGCGAGCAGCCGTGCGGCCGGGGTCGTCAGGACCCAGGGCGGCACCCGCTGGGCGGTCCGGCTCGGCGAGTGGTCCCGCAGGTTCTACCTGGGCCAGCGCCAGGAACTCGGGATCGACTCCGGCTTCACCCCGCAGGGCTACCTGCTGCCGTGTTTCACCGACGGCGACGTCGCCGCCGCCCGCGAGCGGATGGCCATGCAGGCCGGGCTCGGCCTGGCGGTCCGCTGGCTGGAACCGGACGAAGTCGACGTGCTCAATCCCACCCTCGCGCCCGGGCTGACGCGCGGCGGGACCTTCTGCGCGGATGACGGTTATCTCGCCCCGCCGCGCAACGTCACCGCCTACGCGGTCGCGCTCGCGACCAGCGGCGTTATCGTCCGCGAGCGCGTCGCCTTCACCGGGCTGCTGACCGCGGGCGGCCGGGTCACCGGCGCGGCGACCAGCGCGGGCACGATCACCGCACCGCTCGTCGTGCTCACCGGCGGCCCTGAGCTTGCCGAGGTGGGCGGGCTTGCCGGAGTGCGGATCCCGGCGGGCGGGGTCAGGCACCAGGTCGCGGTGACGCAGGCCCACCCGGAACTCGCCGCCGAGCGGGTGCCGATGGTCTTCGACCTGTCGGCGGGCCTGTACTGGCGGCCCGAGGAGGGCGGCCTGCTGTTCGGCATGAGCAACCCGGACGAGCCGCCAGGCACCGCCCGCTGCGTTGACGAGGAGTACCTGGCCGCCATGCGGAAGAGGCTGGCGCGGCTCGTCCCGGTCACCGCCGGGCTCGGACTGCGCCGGGTCTGGGCGGCGACGATCGATTACACCCCGGATCACCTGCCTATCGTCGGTCCCGCCATCGGCCAGGACGGGGCTATTAACGGAGCCACCGTGGCCAGTGCCGGCGGCGCCGGGATGATGTGGGGGCCGGCCGTGGCCCGGGCGGCTGCTGATGTCGCGCTCACCGGATCCTCCGACGTGGTGGACACTGCCGATCTCGGCCTGGACAGGTTCGATGAGCACGGCAACAGCCGCCTGGCTACCGATCCGATCGCGCTGCCGTTCCCTGAGCACGCGGCGAGGAAGCCCGCTGGCCAGCCAGCGGCCTCCTGAACGCACCGAAAGGATAGCGACGATGACCGACATTACGTCCCTGACCCCGTTTCTCGCCTCCGCCCGCACCGCCGAGCTCGAGGACTGGGGGCCGCTGGACGAGGCGACCGGGGAGCCGATGCAGACCTCGGGCCTCACGCTGTGGCAGGACGGCGATCAGGAGGTCGGGGTGTGGGAGTGCGCGCCGGGCCCGTCCTACTGGAAGCTCGAGACGCACGAGTTCGTGCACATCGTGGCCGGCCGGATGACGGTGACGCCGGATGGCGGTCAGCCGCAGGACATCGGCCCTGGCGGCACCGCCGTCTTCCCGCGCGGCTGGGCAGGCACCTGGCAGATCCACGAGCAGATCCGCAAGGTCTACGTCATCTTCTGACGGCCAGCCTGCCTCCGGGAGCACGCGCACTGGCTGCAGCGTCGCGCCCGTGCTGGTGCCGCGTTTCGTCGTGCGGCTCCATGATGCGGCGACATGATGCGGCGACGCTGCAGCTCGGCTCGCGGATCGAGGCCGGCCGCGGCCGGCTGAGATTCTTACCCCGAGCCCGCGGTCGGCAGCCGGCCGGGCTGATACTTGTCGGATGGATCGCCGAGGATTCCTTGCAGGCGTCGGCCTCGTCTCCGTCGGCGGCGCGGTCGGAGCCGGTGCCGGGATCGCGGCCGAGCAGGCGATGGCGGCCGAGGGCCCGACGGCGCGGACCGCGCGGCCTGACGGACCGGCGGCGTACGTGGCCGGAGTGACGTTTCGTACCGCGCCGTCCGCCAGAGTCGTCGCGCTCACCATCGACGACGGCCCGACACGGGAGTGGACGCCGCAGGTGCTGCGGATTTTGCGGCGGCACGATGCGAAGGCGACGTTCTTCGTGGTCGGCGAGCGGGCGCAGGCTGCGCCCGGCTGGGTAGTGCAGGCCGCGGATGCAGGCCACGAACTGGCTAATCACACGTGGGAGCACAGCGACCTGACCCAGAACAGCGAGGCGTTCGACCGCGCTAGCCTGGAGCGCACCCACGAGCTCCTGGTGCACCTGACCGGCCGCGCGCCGAGCTTGTGCAGGCCGCCCTACGGCCGCATCGACAGCGTCGGACTGGCGGTATGCGCGGGCCTGCACTACGGCGTGGCGCTGTGGTCGAATCATGTCACTGGCAGCAATGCTCAAGGCGATGTCGACACGACGCTGCGGCAGGCCTCGCCCGGCAGCATCGTGCTCGCTCATGACGGTGGATCGGAGCCGAACGTCAGCCTCATGCAGCAGCTTGACCGGCTTGTGGCGGCCATGACGGACGCGGGGTACAGGTTCGTGACGGTCAGCGAACTGCTGGCGGCCTCGGCACCAGGAGGCGCCGCCAGACCGGCGTCATGAGGCGAGGAGCTCCGGCACTTCCTGCGGCTCCTCAATGTGCCAGTCAAGGTGCGTCTGGCGGAGCTGCTGGCTGGGGGCCAGCTGCTTGTCTGCGAAGTGGACCTGCGCTCTCGGCTTCTTGACCTTGTAGATCAAGCCCAGCATGGCGAGGAGCTGGATGAGCCTCCAGGTGGCGTCGGGGCGCCAGCCGTGATCTGGCCTGGCTCCGACTGCCCGGGCGCCGGCGTCAAGGGTGACCTTGCGGCCGTGCCGGGGGCAGGCAGGGTCGGCGTGGTGCCAGCTGTGGTTGCCCTCGCCGCCGGCCACGACTGCCACGAATACGTTGTTGCGGCTGTCGTCCGCGCGATACTCGAGGCCGCGGCTGTCTGTCGCCCGGCTGCCCCATTTGTGGCACACGGAGTTGACGAAACCAGTGGCCGTCATGAGGGCCGCGGTGCGCAGCGCCCCGGCGATAAGCACCGAGTTCCAGCCGAACAGAGGGTAGAACGCCAGCGGCACGAGGAAGTTCGCCACCGCCAGGAACGGGAACGCCCGGCGCTGCCACTGCACCACCCGGTCCTCGGCCAGATCGCGGTGCAGCGTGTACCCCGGTGGCCGTTCGTACGCGAAGAACAGCCAGACGCCCTGCGCCCAGGCGAGGCCTTTGTAGCCGCGCCAGCCGGGGTATTCGTAAGGCGAGTGCGGATCCTTGCCGACCACGTCGGCGAAACGGTGGTGCGCGCGGTGGTTCATCACCCATTGCTGGATGTCGCCTTCCAGCGACATCCCGCTCGCCACCGCCAGCACCGCCTGCAACCCGGATCTGGCCTCGAATCCGCGGTGGGTCCAGTAACGATGGTTCCCTAGTGTCACGCCGAACAGCGTGAACAGGTACATTGCCGCCGCCAGCGCCCAGAGGCCGATGCCGGTAGGGGTAGTAAAGGCCCGGTAAAGTCCCCAGATTGCGAAGACTGGCAACAGTATTCCCAGGGTCACTATATTGACCCATATCGGCTTCCGTTGTTTGCCGTTACGGTCAATGTTAAAGCCTAGCGACAGGACTCCCGGCCAGTCAGTCCTGCCTTTCCTGGGAGCGGGCATTGCTATCAGCGCCCTTCAAGGTAGATACAGATAGGGGAATCACTGGCCACGGGCGGAGACCAGGCGGCCCGCCATCATCAGATCCTTCCGGCGCGCGGCTCAGGCAGCCGCCGACAGCCGGATCCGCGGACCTGGCCCGCGCTGAGCGGAAACTCGCACCCGGCAGGTCCTCATCGCCGAGGGTCATGCCTCCAGCAGACCCGCCCGGCAGCGATCCGGTCAGGGACGGAGGTCCTCACATCGGTCCCTGGCACGATCAGATCCCGGCCCGCCCGAGCACCTCAGGATCGGCGACCAGCCGGTAGCAGAACCCAGGTTTTCACCCGGCCATGGCGGGCTGTCATGGGTGACCGCCGGACAACGAGCGCATAACCGATTGTCATGAACGAGCCACGAAGAAACCACGAATGAGTCGGCAAAGGGCCGGACGTGCATGCCGACCGGCCCAAAGGGTACCCCTCCGCGGGAAAGGGTCCTCATCGGGGGGTGAGGTCACGGGGGATAGGTCGGGGGTTTTCGGGGTGAAGCGACGCAATGTCGGCCGTGCTCGGCCGGGCAGCCGGACGGTGATCATCACAGCGGCGGGGGCCGCCCTTGTCTTGGCGGCGGCAGCATGCTCGGTACTGGGCGGCCCGGGTAAGCCGCCGCCAGCGGCACGGCTGACGATCACGCCAGCAACCGGTGCGCGGGATGTCAGCCCGAGCGCCGGCGTCACGGTCACGGCGGCACACGGCAAGCTGGGGGACGTTGTCGTCCGGGCCGCCGGCGACCCGGTGGCCGGCCTGCTCAGCCGCAGCCGGACGGCCTGGCGCAGTGAGGGGCTGCTGAACCCGTCACACAGCTATACGGTGACGGCGACCGCGATCGGGGCAGGCGGCAAGCGGGTGACCGCGACCAGCACGTTCCAGACGCTGAAGCCGCGCAAGACCTTCAGTGCCACGACGATGGAGACCTACGACCAAGCCTACGGCGTAGGAATGCCGGTCGTCTTGACATTCAACCGGCCGATCACGCACCGAGCGGCTGTCGAGCGATCGCTCAGCCTGCGCACGTCCAAGCCCGTAGTGGGCGCCTGGTACTGGGATGGCAACGAGACGCTGGAGTTCAGGCCCAGGGTCTACTGGCCGTCGCATACGAAGGTGACCGTCGTCGGGCACTTCACCGGCGTGGAGGGCGCGCGAGGTGTCTACGGGACCCACAACCTCCGTCAGACGTTCGACATCGGATCGTCGCTGATCGTCGTGGCGAGCACGACCTCGCACTACATGAAGGTCTACTACAGGCACCGACTGTTCGGTGACTGGCCGATCAGCACCGGCAGGCCTGGCGACGATACGCCCGACGGGACCTACCTGACCATTGAGAAGGCCAACCCGACGTTCATGAAGGGGCCCGGCTACGCGCTCTGGGTGCCCTGGGCTGTCCGGTTCACCTGGAGCGGCGTCTACATCCACGACGCGTACTGGTCGGTGGGCGAGCAGGGTTACGTCAATGTCAGCCACGGCTGCGTGAATACCTCGCCCGAGCACGCCGAGATCTACTACAACATGGAACTCCCCGGCGATCCGGTCACCGTTACCAACAGTCCCCGGGCTGGCACCTGGGACGACGGCTGGACCGAGTGGTTCTTGTCCTGGAAGCAACTACTGAAGGGCAGCGCGCTGCATGAGGCCGTGGTAGCCGGCCCGAACGGCAGTTCGTTCGTCAGCCCGGACACGCTTCCGGCTGTGCAGGCGAGCGCGCCGCTGCAGATGCCGCGCCGGAACAACTCGGCCTGAACCCATCGGCATCGCCAGCTGACCGCGGGAACCCGGCCGGCTGGCGATGCCGGTGTGCCGGACAGGCCGCCACCGACGAGCTAGCCAGCGGCTGAGCCGCGCCGGGCCGCGAACAAGCCGCCGGCCACGGTGCCAGCAGGGGCCACGGTGCCAGCAGGGGCCACGGTGCCAGCAGGGGCAACAGTGCCAGCAGGGGCAACAGTGCCAGCAGGGGCCACGGTGCCAGCTGGGGAGCGGCGCCGGATCGCGAGCGCGTCGACTGCCACGGCGCCCGCCGGCCCGCAGATCAGCGGATTCACGTCGAGTGCCTCGAGCTCGTCGCCCAGATCACCGGCGAGCGCGGACAGGCCCGTGATCGCGCGGACGATCGAGTCGAGATCTGCTGGCGGCGCGCCGCGCAGGCCAGCCAGCACGCGGCCGATCCGGAGCTCGCCGATCAGCTGCGCGGCGGTGCGCTCGGCGACCGGCGGCAGCACGACCGCCCGGTCGGCGAGCACCTCCACCAGGACGCCGCCAGCGCCCACCACGATGAGCGGCCCGAGCACGGGGTCGCGGACGATGCCCAGCGCCATTTCGATGCCGGCCGGAATGGTCTCGCAGACGAGCACCCGGGGGCCGAGCCTGCCGGCCAGATCGGCATACGCGCTGGCCAGCCTGGCTGGGCCGGGAACGCCCAGGACCACGCCCCCGGCGTCCGACTTGTGCTGGATGGCTGGCTCGTCGGTCTTGAGGACAACCGGGAAGCCAATCGCCTCCGCCGCCGCGAGCGCGCCGTCGGCGCTGTCGGCCGGCACGGCTCTTGCGGCGGCGACCCCGTATTCGCGCAGCAACTCAAGCAGCGGCGCGCCGCCCGCCGCGCCTGCCGCGAGCAGCTCGGCCGCGCGGCGGCGGCCGATCTGGCCAGGGGCGGAGCGCGGGGGAGAATAACGGGGCCGGGCGCTGGCGTGATCGAGCAGGTGACCGAGCGCGAGCAAGCCGGTACGCAGGCCCTCAAGAACCGGGATCCGCAGTCGCCGCAGCCGCGCCGCGGCCTCCTGATCGATAGCGCTTGGCAGGTTGCTGAGGACGGCGAGCGGCTTGTCGGTGCGCCGGGCGGCGTCCATGACGGCGAGCGGATAGGAGTCGTCGCCGTCGAGTTCCCGGACCAGATCCACCGAGAGCGCAACCGCCGCGACCGACGGATCATCGGCCAGGGCCACGAGCGAGCTCGCGAACAGTCCCTGCGTGCCGGTCCCGTTGCCCCACGCGTCGAGCGGGTTGCCGGGCTCGAGGCCGGGATCGAGCAGCTCGGCGAGGCGGCCTCTGGTGGCCTCGCTGATCTCGGCGAACGGCACGCCCAGCTGCTCGGCGAGGTCAGCGGCGTGAGCCCGCTCCAGCCCTGAATCGTGCACCGTGGCGATGCCCGTGCCTGGTGCCGGGCCGGGCCGGGCCTGGCCGGGCTGGGCGGGCTGGGCGGGCTGGCCGGGCTGGGCGGGCTGGCCGGGCTGGGCGGGCTGGGCGGGCTGGCCTGGCTGGGCGGGCTGGGCCGGGCGGGCGGATCGCCGGGCGCCGGGCGGGCCGGTCCGGGAGCGCCTGCTGCGGCCTGCGGGGGCTGTGCCGAGGGGCGGGGTCGCGTGGCAGGCCGGCCGATGGCGAACAGCTCAAGCGTGTCGGTCAGCTCAGCCAGATCCCCGGCCCGGTGCACGCCGTAGGCCCGGGCGAGCGCCTCCCAGCCGCCGTCCGCTGCGGCGAGCGCGCCGGAGTGGGCGGCCACCATCATCCGCCCGCGGGCCGAGTTGCCGACGGTGAGGAGGATGACGGGGATGGCGCGCTCGGCGGCGCGGGCGAGCACCTGGCGGAGCAGGGCCGGCTGCCTGATCGCCTCAAGGACCAGGGCGAGCACCCTGGTCTCCGGCAGCCCGAGCGCGTAATCAAGGTAGGACGGCGCGGCAGTGACGAGTTCCTGGCCGGAGGAGACCGCGACCGTGAACCCGATGGCCCGGCGCATCCGCAGCATCGCCGAGAAGACCGATCCTGAGTGGGTCACCAGGGCCACCGGGCCAGCCGGCAGCGGGTCAGGTTCGAGGTAGCCGGTCGCGCGCAGGCCCCGGGCCACGTTGACGAAGCCCATGCACCCGGCGCCGCACAGCTCCATCCCCGCTGAGGTGGCGATCGCGGCCAGCCGTTCGCGCAGACCGGGGGCGGGGTGATCGTGGCCTGAAGGCCGGGCTGCCGGATCTTCGTGCGCGTTGCCGAAGATGACCGCGGCGCGGTCGCCGCGCCTTGCGGCCAGCGTGAGCTGCGCCTCGAGCGCCGCGTCCGGAACGCCGAGCAGCACCAGGTCGACCGGGCCAGGCAAGTCAGCGAGCGACGGAAGGCACCGCCGCCCGCCGATCCCGGCGTACCGCGGGTTGACCGGGTAGATCTCCGGGCGGGCCGGGCTGGCTGCGACCTCCGCAAGCATCCTGTCGCCGAAGGTGCCGGGCCTGGCCGAAGCGCCGACCACGGCGACGCTCCTGGCCTCAAGCATCGCGGCGAGGGCGGCCCCGGTGCCGGGAGTCCGCAGTGTCATCCGGTTACCCCCAGCCTCGCGACGGGGGCGGCCCCGGTGCCGGGACTCCGGAGTGTCATCCGGTTACCCCAGCTCCGGGACGGGGGCGGCCCCGGTGCCGGGACTCCGGAGAGCCATCCGTTAATTTCCGCCGTCATGGCCGCCGGGCGAGCCTGCGCAGCTGACCTGACCGGCGCTCGGCCTTCTTGTCCGCGATCGCGGCCCTGGCCGCCTGCCAGCCGGGGATGCCGCAGACGCCGCCACCCCCGTGGGTGGCCGAGCTGCCGTAATACAGGCCGGTCAGCGGGGTGCGGTAGTCGGCGTAGCCGGGCGCGGGCCGCATGTGGAACAGCTGCTCAAGGGACAGCTCGCCATGGAAGATATTGCCGCCGACCAGCCCGTACTCCTGCTCCATCTGGTGGGGGCCGACGATGTCCCGGTGCAGGATCGATGCCTTGAAATTCGGGGCCAGCTCGTTGTAGCAGTCGATCATCCGGTCCGCGTAGGCCTCCAGTTCCCCGGTGTGCGGTTCCTCGCTCCAGTCGGCCGGCACCCACTGGGTGAACAGCGACATGATGTGGCTGCCTTCCGGGCACAGCTTGGTGTCGAAAGTGGTCGGGATCACCCCGTCGCTGAACGGGAACTGGGCCGGCCGGCCGTCGCGGGCGTCCTGGAACGCGCGCTCCATGTACTCCATCGAGGGCGCCATCTCGACCGATCCGGTGTGATGCTCCTGAAGCTGCGAGCCGGGGTCGGCGGTGAAGTCCGGCAGCTCGGCGAGGGCCAGGTTGATCTTCACCACGCCGCTGCGGGTCTTCCAGTGCTCGATGTCGGAGACGAAGGCATCCGGCAGGTACTCGGCGCCCACCTGCTCGAGGAAGGCCGTCCGCGGGTGCAGCGTGGACACGATGACCTGGGCGCGGAGTTCCTCGCCGTTGTCCAGGACCACGCCGACCGCCCGGTCGCCTTCGATGATCAGGCGGGCGACGCGCGCGCCGGTGCGGATCTGCGCGCCATGGGCGCGCGCGGCGGCCTCGATGGCGGCCGAGACGCCGCCCATGCCGCCCTCCTGGAACCCCCAGTTGCCCAGGTGACCGTCACCGACATCGCCGATGGAGTGGTGGGCCATCACGTACGCGGTTCCGGGTGAATACGGGCCGGCCCAGGTCCCGATCACGCCGTTGACCGCGAGCGCGCCCTTTACCTGAGGTGAGTCGAACCAGTCGTCGAGCAGGTCGGCGATGCTCATCGTCATCAGCCGCGTGACGTCGGCGATCGTGCGGACGTCCAGGCCGCGGTGGCGCCAGGCCAGCCTGAGGGTGCCGGCCAGGTCACGCGGCCGGTGCGAGCCGATCGCGGGCGGCACGGTCAGCAGCAGCGGGCCGAGGACGTCAGCCAGCCCGGCGAGCCAGGCATCCCAGCGCGGCATCGCGTCGGCGTCCTTTTTGGACCACTTGGACACCTCTTCGTGGTTACGCTTGGCATCATCGGCGTACAGCCTGATCGAGCCGCCTTCGGGAAAGGCCTGGTAATACGGGCCCATCGGGTAGATCTTGTAACCATGGCGGGCAAGATCGAGCTCGGAGATGATGGTCGGCGGCATCAGGCTCATGACATAGGAGAGCCGGGTGACCTTGTACTCGGGCGCGTCCGGCCACGGGGCCTCCGTGGTCGCCGCGCCGCCAGTCTTGCCTCGGCCTTCGAGCACCACGGTGCTGGCGCCGGACCGGGCCAGGTACGCCGCCGCGACGAGCCCGTTGTGCCCTCCGCCCACCACGATCGCGTCGTATGTTGCGGACATGGATCCGCCTTCCGTGAGTTGCGGTCGTGACCCCGCAGGACGAGTTGACTGAATGTTCAGTCTAGAAACCTGCTACGGTATCGACAAGAGGCCGGAAGGATGTCGCCGATGACCGACCAGGCTGGCGCGCCGGTGGCGGCCCTGGGCACCCTGGGCACCGCCGACCAGCGCCGTGAGCAGATGCTGCGCGCGGCGCTTCAAGTCATCTCCGAGCGTGGTTACCCGGAAACCAGGATCGCCGATGTGGCGGAGCGGATCGGGATCAGCCCCGCGCTGGTCATCTATTACTTCAAGACCAAGGACCAGCTGCTGACCGAGGCCATCAGGTACGCCGAGGACAGCTGGTATGCCAGCGGGCAGCGCCGGATGGCCGTACTGCCGACGGCCGTGGCCAAGCTCGAGGAAATCGTCGCGATGAGCTGCCTGCCCGAGGCAGACCCCGGCGAGGACTACTCGTGGCTGATCTGGCTGGATTTCTGGGCCCAGGCGGCCAGGAACGCCGAGGTGGCCGCGGTCCGGCAGAAGTCAGACGAGCTCTGGCGGGAGACGATCAGGTCGCTGGTGGTCGAAGGCCAGCAGTCCGGCGAGTTCCGCGACGTCGACCCGGACGGCTTCGGCATCCATTTTTCGGCGCTGCTGGACGGGCTGGCCATCCAGATGGCGCTGGAGGATCCGGTGGTGGACCCGGTGACCGCGTTCGAGCTGAGCATGCGCTTCGCGGCGGACCAGCTAGGGTTCGACTGGGCTCCCAGCGGGCGCGGGCGCCCGGCGGGGAGCAGCTCAGGAGGGGAGTGAGCCGTGGCCGGTGGGCAGATTGACCTGGTCTCGCTGACCAAGCGCTTCGTTGAGCTCGCCGTCGACGACATCGACCTGACCGTCCCATGCGGGGAATTCTTCTCCCTGCTCGGGCCCTCCGGCTGCGGCAAGACGACAACGTTGCGGCTGATCGCGGGCTTCGAACAGCCGACGTCCGGCCGGGTGCTGCTCGACGACGTGGACGTGACGATGGTGCCGCCCAACAAGCGCAACGTCAACACGGTTTTCCAGAGCTACGCGCTGTTCCCGTTCCTCACCGTGTTCGACAACGTGGCATTCGGGCTGCGCAACCGCAAGCTGGCCAGGAAGGAACTGGAGACCCGGGTCCGGGAGGCCCTCGAGCTTGTCCATCTCGGCTCGTTCGCTAAGCGCCGGCCGGGGCAGCTGTCCGGCGGCCAGCAGCAGCGGGTGGCCCTGGCCAGGGCGCTGGTGCTCAACCCGGCCGTGTTGCTGCTCGACGAGCCGCTCGGCGCGCTGGACGCCAAGCTCCGCCGGTCGCTGAAAGTCGAGCTCAAGGCGCTGCAGGAACGCGTCGGCATCACGTTCCTCTACGTCACCCACGATCAGGAAGAAGCCCTGACCATGTCCGACCGGGTGGCGGTCATGCGCAGCGGCAAGATCGTCCAGATCGGCGACCCGCATGAGATATATGAGGAGCCCGCTGACACGTACGTGGCTGACTTCCTCGGCGTCTCGAACCTCATGGAGGTCGACGTGGTCGAACGCCACTCGGGCTCGCGGTTCCGGGTCCGGCTCGGCGAATCGGCGCTCAGCGTCGAGCAGGGCGTCGCTGACGGGCTCGGCAAGGCCTATTGCGTGATCCGGCCGGAGCGGATTCGAATCGAGCCGTTCGGCTCCCCGGGCCCGAACCGCGTGCCCGCGATGGTGGAGCGGCTGGTCTACGTCGGATCGGCTACCCAGGTGATGCTCAGGCTCGCGCCGGGTGAGCTGCTCCAGGCGCTGGTGCAGAACGACGGCTCGCATACGCAGCTGGCCCAGGGCACCCCGGTGCACACGTTCCTGGCGCCGGACGCACTGCGGGTACTTGCCGACACCGGCCCGGCGCAAGCGGCCGCCGGGGACGGCGCGGATGCGGGCCTGCAGCTGATCCGGTAGCGCGCGGCGGACAGATCGCGGCGGTCAGTCCGGGTGTGTCAGATCCGGGCAGTCAGATCCCGGCGGTCAGATCCGGGGCGGTCAGGTCCGGGGCGGTCAGATCCGGGCAGTCAGGTCCGGGGCGGTCAGATCCCGGCGGTCAGGTCCGGGGCGGTCAGATCCCGGCGGTCAGGTCCGGGGCGGTCAGATCCCGGCGGTCAGATCCCGGCGATCGTGGAGAGTGCTTCCCGCCGGTCGCCCCGCTCCCCGCGGGTCATGAACCGGTAGCCGAAATACCCGGCAGTCGCGATGACGAACGACATCACCAGCATGATCGTGCCGAGCGCGTTGAGCGCGGGGCCGCCGTTACCGCCGTGCTGCTGGGAGTAGATGTATACCGACATCGGGGTGTTGGCCGCGGTGGAGTTCAGCAGGTCCACGATCACGAAGTCATCGATGACGCTGGAGAAGACCAGCACCGCGCTGGCGAAGATGGCCGGGGTGAGCAACGGCAGCATGACCCGGCGCATGGTCTGCAGCTGGGTCGCGCCGAGGTCGGCCGCAGCCTCCTCGTACTGTCTCCCGATCGTCACGAGCCTGGCCTGGACGATGATCGCCGGCCAGCTGACATTCCAGGTGACCAGGGCGAGCGTCTCGGCTAGCGTGCCCAGGCCCACGGAGGTGAACAGCGAGGTGAACACGAAGAACATCGCGACGCCGAAGATCAGCTCCGGGATCACGAACGACAGGATCATCACGAAGTTGAAGCTCGCTGACGTGTAGCCGCGCCACCTGTTGATGCCGAGCGCGAACGCCACGCCCAGGGGTACCGCGATCAGCGTGGTGTAGGCCGACAGCCGCAGCGTCTGGATGACGGCCAGCCGCAGCTGCTCATTGTGCAGCACGGAGTTCACCGGGTCGGAGTAGTACCACCGCATCGAGAAGCCCTGCCAGGCGCTCTGCGACTTGCCGTTATTGAAGGAGAACAGGACGGCGAGCGCGATCGGCACGATCGACCAGATCAGGTAGAGCCAGGTGAATCCCTCCAGGAACCAAGGGTGGCCCCATGGATTGCGCCGTAGCCGCGGCAGCGGTGCCCGGGCCGCCACGGTGCCTGCGGCTGGCTGCACGGGTGTGGCGGCGGTGGCGCTCATGCTGCCTCCCGCGACGACCTGTTGGTCGCCACCACGTAGTAGATCATCGGAACGACCAGGACAAGGAGCAGCAGCAGGGACATGACCGCGCCCTGGCCCTCGAACGCCGGCGTCGACAGGTTCCCGTCGATCACGTTGCCGATCATCGCCGTTCCGGCGGTCCCGGACAGCAGCTGATTGGTGAAGTAGTCGCCGAGCATCGGCAGCACCGTGATCAGCAGCCCAGTCAGGATCGCCTGCCTGGACAGTGGCAGCGTGACCCGCAGGAACGTGCGCACCCGGCCCAGGCCGAGGTCACGCCCGGCTTCCAGGAGCGAGCCGTCGATCCGGTCCAGCCCGGCGTAGAGCACCAGGATCAGGTACGGGATGTAGCCGTAGACCAGGCCGAGAATCACCGTGTAGGACTGGCCGCCCAGCCAGTCGACCGGGTGCGAGATCAGATGCAGGGTGGTGAGCACCTTGTTGACATAGCCGTTGGTCTGCAGCAGGTCGATCCAGGCCAGCATCCGCATCATGTAGCTGATCCAGAACGGCGCGATCAGCAGGACCAGGAAGAGCGCCTTGCGGCGGCCGGCGAACCTGGCCACGAAATAGGCCGCCGGATAGCCGATCAGCAGCGAGATGACCGATGCGGCCGCCGTGTACCACAGCGTCCTTACCAGGATCGGTCCCACGAAAGCGCCGCTGCCGAAGGTGACGTGCCACACGGCGATCAGGTTGGTCGCGCTCCAGTCCAGCGGGTTATAGACCGCGATGGGCGTGCCGTACAGCTGGTTCAGCTGCCCGGCTCCGATTGCCAGCACGACATAGAAGGGCACGATGAACAGCAGGGCCAGCCAGATGATGCCCGGTGCGGCCAGGGCCGCCCAGAAGATCCGGTGATGTTCGCGCTCGGTGCTCCGCCGCCTGGCCAGCCTGCCGCCTGCCGTCACCTGGATCCCGCCTAGACGCCGTGGCTGACGGCCTGCCAGGCCTGCTGCCAGAGCTGGTTGGCCGCGACGGGCAGCTGCAGCTGGCTGACCCCGCGCCGGAAGTACGACGGCAGGACCACGGTCGAGATCAGGCTGTGCGGCAGGATGCCTTCGCTGACCAGGCGCTGCGGCGTGACGCCGTTGACCGGCTGCATGTAGCCGTTGAAGCTGATGTTCGTCAGGACGTTCGGGAGGTCCTGCATGTAGTTGAGGAACAGGTGGGCGAGCACCGGGTTCTGCGCGCCGCGGAGCACGGTGTTGGTGTCGTTCGCCACCGGGCCCTTGCCGTCGGTGGGGAACCAGTAGCCGACGACGTCGACCGGGACGCCCTTGGGCATGTACTGCGCGGCCGCGGCCATGTCGCCGGACCAGGCGTGGTGAATCCAGATCTGCCCGCTGGGGATCTCGGTGTAGTCGTTGTTGTCGATGTGCACGTTGGTGAGCTGGGAGAGGTTCTGCAGCTCCTGCTGGGACTTGGTGATCTCGGCGGGGTCGGTCGTGTTCAGGTCGAAGATCCCGTTCTTCATCAGCCCGAGGCTGATGGACTCACGGTAGTCGTCGAGTATCGCGACCTTGCCTTTGTACTTGGCCTGCCAAGGCATCGACCAGGGGTTCGCCATGGTGTACGGGTTCTCCGGCACGTGGTCTTTGCGCCAGGCGATCCCCGTCGTGTAGATCGTGTACGGGACGGTGTACTGCCAGTGCTGGTCGTAGAACGGGTTGGTGAAGTCGGTCCAGGTCTGGTTGATGTTCGGGATGTAGCTGTGGTTGAGCGGCTGGACCGTCTTCTGCTCGATCAGCTGGCCGAGCACGTCGACGGTGGCGCCCATGAGCACGTCGAAGTTCACCTGGCCGCTGGCCAGCTTGGACAGGGCCTCGGTCATCGTGTTGAACGTAGTCACCTCGACCTTGCAGTTGTACTTCTTGCCGAAGTCGTCGAGGCACTTCTGGTTGACGTAGGCAACCCAGTTGTAGATCTTGAGCGTGGCTCCCTTCTCCGCTAGCTGCCCGCTCTTGATCGCCGGGTTGTCCTTGAACAGCGGCCAGGTGACCGGGTTATTGGGACGCGGCAGCGGTATCCCGCCTGAGGTCAGCGGCGCGGAGCCGCCCGACGTGCCCGAGCTGGTGCCGCAGGCCGCGAGCAGCGAGCCGATGGTCCCGGTTCCGCCGAGGAGCGCGCCAGCCGCGGCGCCCGACCGCAGGAAGCCGCGCCGGGAGGTCCCCGGGCGCGGCGGGGTCCCGTCAGAGCGCCAGCCTTCTCTCGGATGCACGCCGCACCACCCCTTCGCTAGCGTAGCCAAGTCGCTCCCGGGTGCCCTGGGGTATGGTCCGGGGGTCCGTAGTAACTACTGACTGAACATTCCGTCAACATTTACTACTCCGAGAGCACGGACACAAGGCTTTCCAGGTAACAGCATTGTCATCTGCACCGCGTAACGCCTGAGGCACCAAAAGGCCGGATAAGGCACGAAATTCTCTGGTACGGAGGCCCGCCGGCAATCCCCCGCACCGCCGCGGCGAACGACCGCCAGCCCCGCACCGCCGCGGCGAACGACCGCCAGCCCCGCACCGCCGCGGCGAACGATCGCTAGCCCCGCACCGCCGCGGCGAACGAGGCAAAGTTGGCTACCAGGCGATCGATGTCGTCCTCGTCATGCTGAACAGAGATCAGCCACTGCTCGCTCTTGCCCCACGGGGGCAGGAACACCCCGCCGTTGTGCTGGAACAGCCAGTGGGCGTGACTGTAGGAGTCATCGATGTCGAGGAAGCCGCGGAAATCGCGGACCGGCTCCGTGGCGAACACCACGCAGCCCTTGGCCCCCACGGACACGACGTGCGCCGGAAGCTCGTTATCGTCGATCGCCCGCTGCAGGCCGGCGACGGCGCGCAGCCGCAGTGCCTCCAGGTGCGCGTAGGCGTCGGGCGTGGCGACATCGACGAGCATCGCCCGGCACGCGGCCATCGCGAGCGGGTTGCCGTTGAAGGTCCCGACCATCTCGTAACCGCCGTCCGCGACGTGCCCCATCACCTCGGCCGAGCCGCCGACCGCGGCGACAGCCACGCCGCCGCCGATGGCCTTGGCCAGGCAGATGATGTCCGGCGTGACCCCGACCACGGCGGTCGCCCCGCCCGGCCCCGCGGTCAGTCCGGTCTTCACCTCGTCAAAGATCAGCAGGGCGTCCCTGGAGTGCAGCAGTTCCTTCAGGCCGGCCAGGTAACCGGGCTCGGGCTTAATGATCCCCGCGTTCATCATGATCGGCTCGATGATCATCCCGGCGATCTGGCCGGGATGCTCGTCGAGCAGCCTGGCCACGCCATCGAGATCATTGAAGCCGACTATCAGGGTGAGGTCGGTGATGGCCCGCGGGATCCCGGTGCTGGACGGCGCGCTTGCGGGCTTCCTCGCCGGCCCGGCCTCCTCGGCGGACTCCGGGCTGACCGAAACCTGGACCGAGTCATGATGGCCGTGGTAGCACCCCTCGACCTTGATGATCAGGTCCCGGCCGGTGATCGCGCGGATCAGGTGCACGGCGTCCATCGTGGCCTCGGTGCCCGAGTTGCCGAACCGCCAGAGCGGCAGGCCGAACCTGCGGGTCAGCTCCTCGGCGACGGTAAGCGCGTAGCGCGTCGGCTGGGCGAAATGGGTGCCAAGGGTGATCTGCCCGCGGACGGCCTCGACGATGGCCGGGTGACCATGGCCGGCCAGCGCCGCGCCATAGCCGCCGTGCAGGTCGACGTATTCGTTGCCGTCCACGTCGTAGATCTTGGAGCCCCTGCCGTGACTGAGCCAGACCGGCTGCGGGCGGGTGATCTGCCAGCTGGAGGTGACGCCGCCGGCCAGTGCGGTGGCTGCCCTGGCTGCCATCCGGCGTGACTCGGGCTGGCGCTCGATGAAGATCTTCTCCTGCCAGGCGATGGTGTCCTCCAGCGGGGCGGGCGACCCCGCGCCTGCGCTGGCTGACGACTCAGTGTGGGGGGCACCTGAGGCGTCGCTGCCAGTCGACGATCCAGCTCGGGGGATACCCGGATCGTCGGCGCTAGGCGCGGGATCGCCCGCCGGGCTGGGGGAGGGCTCAGTTTCGAGGCTGACAAGCGATTCGATCGAGACGGCCTGCGGACTGGCCATTACATGCTCCTACACCTTGACTGACTGTTCAGTCTAAGCTGGCTTCTGTACGGCTGGCAAGGCTCGGCTGCAGGTCAACCTCAGCTGCCGGGCCTTCGCTGCCCACCTGGCCCGTGTTGTGTTCACCTGCGTGATCGCTGTCGGTCATCAGCGACGCCTAGAGTCGAGGTCATGTGCCTGTCGCGGATAACCCCGTCGCTGCTGACCAAAGCGCCGCTGACTCAAGCGCCGCTGACTCCGGCGCCGTTGACACGTGCCGAACGGCGGCCGGGCGGATCCGCCCTGCCGCCGTTCGGCACGCACCTCGCGTTCGGCGCGGAGCCGACCACCCAGATGTCGGCTATCTGGCAGGTGGCGGCGCCGGTGGACAGCCCGTTCCTGCGGGTCGGCTCCTCGCCATGGGATCTGGGCGAGCGAATAGCCGCAGAAATCAGGACCATAACGACTACGGGCGCCGACCTCTCCGCGCACGGCGTGGTGCCGTCGGCCGCGGCGGCCGTCGAGCAGTACTACGTCCACGCCACCGTCAACGGGCTGCGGCCGGGCCGGACCTACTGCTACAGAATCGGCCACCATGGCTGGGACCGGCCGCCGCCCGCGCCCGCAGGGACCTTCACCACTGCGCCGAACGGGCGGGAGCCGTTCACCTTCACGGCCTTCGGCGACCAGGGCGTCAGTCGCGCCGCGGCAGGCACCGCCGCCCTGGTCAACGCCCAGAGCCCGGCCTTCCACCTGCACGCGGGTGATCTGTCCTACGCGGAGTCGGGCGGCCGAGGGCTGATCACCGACTGCTACGACCCGACGGTGTGGGACTCGTTCTTCAGCGAAATCGAGCCGGTCGCCGGGCATGTGCCCTGGCAGATAGCGGTCGGCAACCACGAACTCGAGGCCTGGCACGCACCGGATGGCTACGGCGGCCTGCGCGCCCGGTTCGCCTTTCCCGGCCAGGTCGGCAGCCAGATTCCGCCCGTCTACTACTCGTTCGCGTACGGGAACGTAGGGATCATCAGCCTCGACGCCAACGATGTCTCCTGCGAGATCCCGGCCAACTACGGCTACTCGGCCGGGGCGCAGACCAGCTGGCTGGCGCAGACGCTCGCCGCGCTGCGGAGCGATCCCGTCATCGACTTCATCGTGGTCTATTTCCACCACTGCGCGTACTCAACGTGCACCGCGCACGGCTCGGATGCGGGCCCACGGCAGTTCTGGGTGCCGCTGTTCGACGCTTACGGCGTCGACCTGGTCATCAACGGGCACAACCACGTCTTCGAGCGGACCGATCCGCTGAGGGACGGCGTGCCGACGTCGGCCCCGGCCGGCGCCACGATCAGCCCGGCCGCCCACGGGACCACCTACATCACGGCCGGCGGCGGCGGGGCTACCTTGTACGGTTTCCCGGCTCCCGACAGCTATGCGGGCCACCTGGCCAGCGTCCCGTCGGTCGACGGCTTCATCAACGAGCCCGGCGGCACGACAACCAGCGAGACAGCCACCTGGTCGCGGGTCCGCTACACGGGCTTCTGCCTGCTCGTGGTAGACAGCCGGCCAGCGTGGCAGCCCGGTGTGACCTCGACGCTGACGGTTCGCGCGGTCGCCGGGGACGGCAGCGAACTCGACCGGGTGACGCTGGCCCGGGAAGCGGCCGCAACCAGTCCGTTGCGCTCGCTCTGAGCATCTGCTGGCTCTTAGTCCCGCTCTCAGTCCCGGTCATTGGCGCGCTGCGGGACGGCAACTGTTCCAGGCCTGGTGAGCCAGGTCATGACGTCGATGCGGTACAGCCCTTGCTGCACTCCCGGATCCTGCTCCACCAGCTGGCGGACCGTATCGACCGAGCCCTTCTGGAACAGGCCCAGCCCGCAGATGTCCTCGTCCTCGGCGGGTCCGTCGGGAACGGGGCCGGCCGCCAGCTGCTCCCCACTGGCGATAAGGCCGAGCGTGTAGGCCAGATGCTCGCGGAAGATGCGTTCCTTGCGCTTCTCGTCGAAGTCGCGGCCATGCCTGGTGTGACGCAGCAAGACCAGCTCATACGCGGTCAGCTGGATGGCGTCCGGGTCCACGCTCACGGGGCAACCCTCCTGGGTCCGTAGTTGACCGGCCACCAGATCCCGATCGTCTTGACGAACACATCGAACGTGTGCCGGACATCGCTCCGGACCACCGTGGACTGCCGCACTGGCGGCCGGCGCAGGGTCGTGACCGAGCTGCTCGGGCCGGCCGCGGTCGCGCCGTCGGCGTGGCCCGAGGCACCAGCAGGGGCGGCGCCGTCAGGGATCCCTGGCTCAGGTGTCCGAGTCATGTGAGCCTCCCGGGCGTAGCGACGGGCTGTCGGCCACCTTAGCGGCCTAGTAGAAGTGGTCACGAACCTGTCGAGCGCCAGCGCCCACAACGCGGCGAAACCCGGTCGCTAAAGGTCGAGCCCACCGGCATTACCCGCTGGCTGGCGGGGCGTGGCTGGCGGGGATCGCCCGGCGCCGGTTGGCCGGGTGCGCGTCGTGGCTGGCGGGGATCGCCTGGCGCTGGTTGGCCGGGTGCGTGTCGTGGCTGGCGGGGATCGCCTGGCGCTGGCTGGCCGGGTGCGCGTCGTGGCTGGCGGGGATCGCCTGGCGCTGGCTGGCCGGGTGCGCGTCGTGGCTGGCGGGGATCGCCCGGCGCTGGCTGGCCGGGTGCGCGTCGTGACTGGTCCGGATCACCCTGCGCTGGCGGCTTCGTCGTCATCGGTAATGCCCCGCTCTGCCTCGACCAGCCTGCGGGCGACATCAAGTGATGACGCCCACATGTCGTTCAGGAGCTGCCGGAGGCCGTCCAGCCCTTCTGGCCGCGCCCGGTACAGCCTCCGGGTACCGTCGCGCCGTTCCGTCAGCAGGCCCGCGTTCTTGAGCACGGTGAGGTGCTGGCTCACCGCCGTCCTGCTCACCTCGAACGCCGCGGCGATCTCACCCGCGGGCAGTTCTTCGTCGGCGACAAGCCGCAGGATGGCGCGACGGCGCGGCTCGGCTATCGCCTTGAGCGCCTCATCGGTCGCTTGCTCGCCGCCCAGCGCGGCATCCTGCGGCTCAGTCATGGCGCTCGCTCAGCTCCACAGCCCGACCTGGTTCCCGTCCGGGTCGGTGAAGATGGCGAACCGGCCGAAGTCACCCGGCAAGTCCGTCGGAGGAACCAGCCGCTTGCCGCCAAGCTGCTCGGCGCGGTCCAGATAGGCGTCGAGGTCATCCACCCGCATGTAGATCTTCACGCTCTTCTCGGTCTTGTCGTCGCCGGTACCGATGCCGCCGCCGATCGCGCCCTCGCCCGCACCAGTGTCGACAAGCCCGTAGCCGCCCATGGCCGGATCCGCGGCCACCTGCCAGCTGAATAGTTCCGCGTAGAACTTCTGCGCGCGTTCCGCATCGGGGCTGATCACTTCGAAGAATGCGACTGGCTGACCCATGAGCTTTCTTTCTTCTTACCTCTCGGACTGCGCCTCTCGGACTGCGCCTCTCGGACTGCGCCTCTCGGACTGCGCCTCTCGGACTGCGCCTCTCGGACTGCGCCTCTCGGACTGCGCCTCTCGGACTGCGCCTCTCGGACTGCGCCTCTCGGACTGCGCCTCTCGGACTGCGTCGTTCGTGACTAACGTTAGTAAAGGCTAACGCTAGTGTCAATGCGTAGCAGTCAGCTGGCGATCTTGGCCCGGACCCGCGCTGTGCGGGAAGCGAGCACCCGCCAGCCGAGCTGGAACAGCCCGAGGAACGCCAGGGCGACGAGGATGAACGCGAAGGCTGTGCCCTGGCCGGCCACGACCCGCAGCAGCATGCCGACGGCCACCGTGCACAGCCACACGCCCACGCCGGTGGGGACCAGGGCGGCGGGACGCCGCCAGGCCCTCGTGACCAGCGTCCCAAGTACCGCCGCCGCTAGGAACGGCCAGGCAGTCTCCGCGAGCCCGGCCGCGCCGCCGCCCGCGTGATGGTTCGCACGACCGATGACGACGAAGATCATCACGCAGCAAAGGTCGGCAAGAAATGCACCAGCAGCACGCATGCGCACAGGCTAGTGCCGGGGCGTACACTGCGGTGATGCCTGACCCCGGTGCCGAGTACCCGCGCGTCACCGGCTGATGGCCAGGCTGCTGATCGTCCATCACACGCCGTCGCCGGCCATGCAGGCGATGTTCGAGGCCGTGATGGCTGGCGCTGGCGCTGACGGTATCGAGAACGTGCAGGTCGTCATCAGGCCCGCGCTGACCGCGGGCGCGGCCGATGTGCTCGGGGCAGACGGCTACCTGCTGGGCACGCCGGCCAACATCGGCTATATGTCCGGCGCGCTCAAGCATTTTTTCGACACCATCTACTACCCCTGCCTCACAGCGACCGAGCGCCGGCCGTACGCCATGTACGTGCACGGCAACCTCGACACGACCGGGGCGGTCCGGGCTGTGGAGGCCATCGCCACCGGGCTGAAATGGCGTCGTGCCCGGCCGCCGGTCTGCGTGACAGGGCCGCCAGGCAGCGCGGACCTTGAGGCCTGCTGGGAACTGGGCGCCACGGTCGCGGCAGAGCTGTCGGCGTGATCCTCACCTGACGCTCAAACCCCGCGCTGCAGGTGAGCTATGCCGTGAGATAGCTAGCCTGAATGGCCCATCGTGATTGTTACGCTACTAAGCGTGGCCGGATCGGCAGACAGCGCAAGAAGCTCGATGCGGTCACTTGCCGGTCGGGCAGCCGCGGCGAACGGCGCGCGGATGACGTAAGTCGCGGTGGCACCTGGCGGCAGCGTGAGCGGCCCGGACTTGATGATCCAGAACGCTGATGGCGGCGCGCCGGACCGCAGTACGAAATGCGGTGCGATGCCGTGGCCGGAGACGTTGGCCGCCGTCACAGTGAGGGTGGCGATGATGTGCTTGCGGCCGGTCGCTGTCGGCGGCGCGACGGTGAGCCGTAGCGGCTGGGACGTACCGATGGCGATCGCCAGGCAGGCCACGGCCGGCAGAAAGAGCGCCGTAATGACAACGGCACGTGCTGCGGTGTCGAGACGCAGGCGTTGCCGCAGGCGCCCGCCGAGCAGGTGAGCGCGGCCTACGACGGCATGGTCGGCGGTGAGAAGCGCCACAACATACAGCACGACGAACAGGAAGTAGTAGCTTTCCAGCCCCCGGACGGCGAAGAAGAGGATCGTCCACGGCAAGATGGCGACAGCTGGGCCGAGGCGCCGGAAGTAGAGCCCGAAGCACGCTAGCAGCGCGGCGGCGTACAGCAGGGCCGCGAAGTTGTAGTAGCCAAGCGCACCGCTGCCGCCAGTAAAAAAGCTTGTGATCCCGACCAGGCCCTGGCCGCTGGGAAACGTGCCCTGAGTCAGCGGAGAGGCGATCCCGCCTAGCCAGTCCCCGAAGTTCCAGACCGCGAACGGAATGTTCACGACGGCGAACGCGGCGGCGGCGATCGCCGAGTAGGCGCAGACCAGTCGCGCAGTCGTCCGTATCGGCAGGCCCGCGCGGCGGACCAGAAAAATCGCCACTACCAGGAACGGGCCGACAAACCAGGTCAGCTGCTGAGTAGCGGCCGCCAGGCCGAGGCAGACAGCGCTGAGCCATCCGCTGCGGCCGAGACGGCCGCCGCTGCCGATGGAGGTCCATCGGCACAGGGCCAGCATGAGCAACGGCACCGCGACGATGGTCGCATCGCCTTGGCGTGCCGGCGAGGCGTACAGGCCGAACCCGAAGCAGATCATCGGCGCCGCGGCTCGCCACGGCGATGGCAGCAGGAAGAACATCAGGATCGCGGTGAGCACGAGAGCCGCGATGGTGACCACCCCGGCAGTTGGCAGCCCGTGAGTGAAAGGCCTGGCCAGCGCATCGAGGATCATAGTCACCGGCGGGTACTCGAATCGCGTGACGACGTGGCCTGACACCGTCAGCGTCATGCCGGAGTCCTGGCCGGCGAACGCGTGTGGCCACGACATCGCATACGGGTCAGACCGGTGGCTCAGAGCGGTGCCCGCCAGGTCCGTCAAGAGCCCTTCATCACCGGAATACTGTCGTGCGCCCGCGGGAAACATCGCCGGAAGTGAGGCGAGATAGAGCATGATCCCCAGGCCCAGTACGCCGCCTTCGAGCCGCCGCATCGCTGCAGGCCGGCGGAGCGTGGCTGCGAGTACGGCGCACGACGAAATCCCCGCGAACCCGGCGGTCAGAATGAGGGCGGCCAGCGGGTAGGTCCAGATTTCGGCCCGCCAGGCCACATCAAGGCCGATGAACAGGCTTATCGCCGCAACCAGCACGATCCCGCGCCAGGTAGTGCTGATGCCGTCGTCGGTCGGCGCGGACCCGGGTGCAAACTGGCTCGCGGGGTCGCCGTCCGCTGCCCGCACGACCGCTCGGTTACGAGGCCGGACGGCCATCGGCGCGACTCCTCACGACCGAGATAGCTGGGCCTTTTGACGCGACTCGGCAAATGATCTCAGCTGGGCTCTTCGAAAGCGGCTGAGGCTGGGAGGGCTGAGGCTGGGAGGGGCTGAGGCTGGGAGGGCTGAGGCTGGGAGGGGCTGAGGCTGGGAGGGCTGAGGCTGGGAGGGGCTGAGGTGAGGGGCTGAGGCTGGGAGGGGCTTGTGCGCTTGAGGTGGGCAGGTGGGCAGGTGGGCAGGTGGGCCTAGCCTAGCCAAACGGGCCCGACCGGGCTCGCGGACCTCAGCTTTACCCGTACGGGTGCCTTGTCTTGCTCAACAGGGACATGCTCTACTGCGGTCGAGAGCAGCCCGCCATGCCGTGGCGCAACACCGGGGAGGTAGCGATGGCATCGCTCGGCTTCTGGCGTCGCGCGGAGCAGGATCCGGGCTGGATCGCCGCCATCGATATCGATGGCAGCCAGCACAGCGCGGGGGACCTGCTGGCCCGGGTGAATCAGCTGACCCGTGGTCTGCGGAATCTCGGCCTGGTCCCCGGTGACGGCATCGCGGCGCTCCTACCAAACGGGGCTGCCCCGCTTGAGCTGTACCTCGCCGCGCTTCAGGCCGGCTGGTACTTCACGCCGATCAATTGGCATTTCACTCCGCCGGAGATCGCCTACATCCTGCGGGACTGCGAGGCGAAGGCATTTTTCGTGGCTGAGCGGTTCGCGGCCGCCGGCGCGGCCGCCGCCGATGCCGCCGGACTGGCCGCCGCTGCGCGCTTCGGTTACGGCACGGTTCCGGGCTTCATACCGGTTACCGAGCTGCGCGCGGGCCAGCCGGTGTCCGGCCCGCCGGATCGCACCGCGGGCTCCACCATGCATTACACCTCCGGGACCACAGGGCGGCCCAAGGGGGTGCGCAGGGAACTGTCCGGCCTTGATCCCGATGAGGCGGCTGAGCTGTCCGCGGTGCTCCTGCAGTTCTTCGGCATCACGACGGCGTCTGGCAACGTGCACCTGGTCAGCTCGCCCAACTACCACGCAGCCGTCACCGTGTTCGGCGGCGGTGCCATTCACCTGGGACACACCCTTGTCTACATGGACGCCTGGAACTCGCAGCAGGCGCTTGCCCTTGTCGAGCGCTATCGCGTGACCAATACGCATATGGTGCCGACCCACTTCAAGCGCATGCTGGCGCTGCCCGATGAGGCCAGGAACGGATACGACCTATCGTCCATGAAATGGCTGATCCACGCCGCGGCGCCATGCCCGGCGGGGATCAAGCGGGCGATGCTGGACTGGTGGGGGCCTTGCGTTTATGAATATTACGCGGCCACCGAAGGCGGCGGCACCATTGTCACCCCGCAGGACTGGCTTGCCAGGCCGGGCACGGTCGGTCAGCCTTGGCCGGTCAGCGAGGTAATGATTGCCGACAAGGACGGTTCCGAGTGCCCGCCCGGCAAGCCGGGCACGGTCTATCTGAAGATGTCGACGTTCGACTTCGCCTACAAGGGCGACCCGGAGAAGACGGCGGCGGGCCGGCTGCGCGGGTTCTTCACCGTCGGCGACATCGGCTACCTGGACGAGGACGGCTTCCTGTTCCTATGCGACCGGAAGAGCGACGTGATCATCTCAGGCGGGGCGAACATCTACCCGGCCGAGATCGAGGCCGAGATCATCATGCATCCCAGGGTTGCCGACGTCGCGGTGTTCGGCGTCCCGGACGAGGAATGGGGCGAGCAGGTCAAGGCGGTCGTACAGGCCGCCGCGGGCGCGGAGCCCGGGGATGAGCTAGCCGCTGAGATCCTCGGCTCGCTGGACGGCAGGCTGTCGCGGATGAAAAGGCCGAAGACGATCGACTTCATTGATGAGATGCCCCGCGACCCGAGCGGCAAGCTGCTCAAGCGCCGGCTGCGCGAGCCATACTGGCAGCACCATGGCAGGGCAATCTGACGGGATGCATCGATGACTCCCAGAGTCCTTGGACGCGGCGAGGGGCAGCAGCGTTACACGGCGCGGGGGAGTGTCATGCTCTTCAAGGCACTGGCGGAACAAGACAGCGGTGACCTGTCATTGATGGAGCGCACGCTGCCGCCAGGTGGCCGCAGGCCACCGCCGCATCGTCACACCAATTGCTCAGAGGCGTACTTCGTGCTGGACGGGCTGGTATCGGTCACTGTGGAGAACGAGGACCTGGCCGTCGGTCCTGAGGGGTTCGTACTGGTGCCCAGGGGTACCGCGCACACCTTCGGCAACAGCGCTTCGGGCGCCGCCAGGCTGCTGGTAATCCACGCCCCCGCAATGGACGCCTACTTCGCCGGGCTGCACGACCTGTGGAACCGCGACGAGCCGCCGTCACCCGATCAGGAACGTGCGCTGATGGCCCGGTTCGGCATGGAGGCCGTCTGAGGTAGGCCGGGCGGCGCCGTGTCCGGGAGGACGTCAAAGGCTCTTCTTCATCTGCTGGGTTATCACGTCGTAGCCCAGGCTGGTGTAAAGCGAGCGCGCGGCAACGTTGCTGCCGTGCACATTCAGGCCAACGGAGCGCATGCCGCGGGAGCGTGCCTCAGCCTCGGCCAGCAGCATCGCCTCGCGCCCGTAACCGCGGCCGCGGAACGCCTCGTCGACCTCGACGAGGTTAACCCAGGCCATGCCCGGATCCCCTTGTTCGCCGGGCACCGCCAGCCACAGCCAGCCCACCGGCTCGCGGCCGGCGACGAGCCGGAAGATCAGCTGGCCGGGCGTTTCGTGCCCGCCGGGCAGCAGCCGCGCGTGGTCCTGGCGCGCCTTCAGCTCGGCCGCGTCGGGGGGCAGGGCGCCCGATGCGGTGATCTCCGCGGCGTAGCCAGCCACAGCCCTCGAGTTAAAGGTCTCGTACTCGGCGGCGGTCAACCGGCGCAGTGCCATTTCCATCCGTCCATGCTTGCAGACGCGCGGAGCGCCGGAGGGTGCGGAGGTGCTGGCTTTTATCGGGCAGCTGAGTGCCGGCACTTGGGCGAAATCTGCGGGCACGTCTCGGGGCTGAGTTCGGCTAAGCCGGCTCGGTCGTCAGACGGCTCTTGACAGGACCAAGATGGGAAAGTCCCGCTGCGAACGCGCCTTGTAGAGATTCCACGCCGGGTACATGAGGCAGCCCCGTTCCCAATACAGATCGCGCTCCGGTCCGGTCACCTCACGGGCGATGACGTCACATGTCGATCCGGAAAGGGTCACCTGGGCTCTTGGGTTGGCCCGCAAGTTGTAGTACCAGGACGGGTTGCGTTCCTGGCCGAAGTTCGACGCGATCACGATGAAGTCATCCCCGTTGCCCAGGTACGCGACTGGCTGGGTCCGCCGCGCGCCTGTCTTGGCGCCGGTGGTCGTCAGAAGGAGCACCTGCAGGCCGGTGGCCAGCCCGGCAAACGTCATGTGGCGGCCGGTGATGCGCGAGACGAACCGGTCTGTGGCGGGCAGGATCCGCGCGAACAGCCACGACACCGGCTGCCAGCCCGCCATCCGCCGCATCGCCCGAAAGAACGGGTTGGCTCCGGCGTAGGGGGATATCTCGATGGGGTCCGTCATCCCGATGTCTCCTCGCCCGCGCTGGTTCCGATATTCTCGCGGCCCGCGTGCCCTGCGCTTCGCGCCGGTCTCGCCGTATTGGTCCTGGACCGGCGCGGCCGACGCGGCCTAGCCCGCCTGGCTTGCTGAGGCGGCGGCCTGGCGGGCGGCAGCTGGACTGCAAGCCGACCGGCGGGCGGCGAGGTGCTAGTCAGCCTGCTGCTGCGGCGCTGCTGGCTAGTACCTCGATCAGGCGCACTGTAGCGGGCGGGTCGGGCGGCTCGCCGTATGTCATCGCGAACACGTGCCTGCGGGCGCCGGGCAGCGGCGTGGCGCAGATCCCTGGATGCCGGGCAGCGCGCAGCGCCAGGCTCGGCAGCGTGGTGACACCCAGGCCGGCGGCCACCAGCGCCTGCACCGCCACGTAATCGTCGGTGGTGAAAGCGATCTTGGGCACAAAGCCCGCCTGCGCGCATTGCCGCAGCAAGCAGCCACGGCAGCGGTCGCAGCCCGCGATCCAGCGGTGTCCGGCGAAAGCGGCCAGGTCGGGCGGGTCGGGAGGGCTCGCCGAGTGGGACGCGCCTGCCGGGCCGGGCGCGCCTGCCGGATGGGGCGCGCCTGCCGCGGCGGTGGGCTGCTCCGGCGGCTGCAGATGGATCGAGCCGGGGACAGCCGGCGTGACCAGAACGACCGGCTCGTCGAGCAGCAGCCTGCCCCGTGCTCCCTCGTCGTCGGCCTCAGGCGGCTGCGCGTCCTCATCCACGAGATAGTGCCGGAACACCAGCGCGACATCCACATGGCCGGCCCTGAGCATGCGCAGCGCCTCCGGTGGCTCGGCCTCGGTAAGCATGAGATCCATCCCGGGCGTTTCCGCCTCGAGCCTGGCGGCAGCCGCGGGCACGATCGTGCCGAGCGCGGAGGGAAAGGCGGCGAGCCGGACCCGTCCCTGGCGCAGCCCGACATGGGCGGCAAGCTCGTTCTCCGCCGCGTCCAGCCTGCCGATGATCTCCTCGGCCCGCTCGGCGAGCAGTAGCCCCGCATCGGTCAGCCGCACCCCGCGCCCGGCGCGCTGCAACAGCCTGGCGCCGGTCTCGGCCTCCAGCCGGGCGATGTGATGGCTGATCGAGGGCTGGGCGTAGTTGAGCGCCTGGGCGGCGGCCGTCACCGAGCCGTACCTGGCTACCGCGACAAGCACGCGGAGCCTGGTCACGTCCAGCATGGACCAACTATAGATGCCTTTTATCATCCGGGAGCCTGACCAGGGTTTCACCTATCTGAGCAGGTGAGTGCCGATATCGGCGCCGCGCCACCTAGTCCCGGCGCCAGGGGTTAGCTATGGACGCCAGGAGCCAGGTGCGGGAACCCTGGTGCGGGAACCCGGGCGCCAGCCGCTAGGCGGATGCCGGGGGCTCGCGGCCTTCGAGCAGCGGCGCCTCGGGCCGCCGGACCGGCTGACCGTCAGCTGCGCCGTCGCGCCTGCGGCGCCAGGCGATGCCGGACAGCACCTCAAGTACGACCCGGTTGGCGAGAAACGCCGTGACCTCCGCGTGGTCGAAAGGCGGTGAGACTTCCACCACGTCCACTCCCGCGACCGGCAACTCCATGGCGATCCGGCGGACCGCGTCGAGTAGCTGGCGGCCGGTCAGGCCGCCCGGCTCGGGGGTGCCGGTGCCTGGCGCCATGCCGGGATCGACGACGTCAACGTCGACCGACAGGAACACGCCTTCGCAGTCATCGGTCGCGATGCCGCTCGCCTCGGACAGGCACTCGTCCAGGCCGCGCGCGACGATCTCGGCCATCTCGTAGCTGCGCATGCCGCGGCCGGCCATCCAGGCGAGCGTTTCTGGCTCCGGCCAGTAGCCGCGCAGGCCAAGCTGCAGGAACCGGTCACCGCGCACCGCGCCCGATTCGATCAGCCGCCGCATCGGCGTGCCGTGCCCGTACAGCGAGCCGAACTGGGTGTCACCGGTGTCGGCGTGCGCGTCGAAGTGGAGCACCGAGAGCCTGCCCCAGCCCACATGACGGGCCACGCCGGTCGCGTCGGGGAAGGCCACGGTGTGGTCGCCGCCGAGGATAACCGGGATCGCGCCGCCATGGCAGGTCCGGTGCACTGCCTCCTCGAGGCGGCGCAGCGAGAGTTCCGTGTCGCCGGACGGCATTTCCACATCGCCCGCATCCGCTACCCGGAGATCGGTCAGCGGGTCGACGCCGAGCGCCAGATGCGGCCTGGATGCGTCATGCGGGAGGTAGTCAGTGCACCGGATCGCCTGCGGGCCGAACCTGGCGCCCGGCCGGTGGGATGTTCCCCCGTCGAATGGCGCACCGATGATCATGATGTCGGTGCCTGCCCAGGAGGGCGGGTCAGCAAGGTCTGCCCTGGGCACGCCGAGGAAGGTGGCGTCGGGTCCGTACATTCCGCCGAGTCGCACCATGTCATCCTCCCTATAAACCGACAATAGCCGTCGCCGGTTTCATGACCATGGCGGATCAGTGTTGTCCAGGGGTGCTGTGTCAGTTGACGGATATGATCTCGATCTGGTGTGTGTCGAGTACCGCCCGGCAGGCGATCAGGTCCACTAGGTCGCTGGTGAGGATCAGGGAGGGCCCGTGCCAGGCGGCTGCGGCTATGATCAGCGCGTCTACCGCGTCAGGTTTCTTTTTGGCAGGCAGATCAGCTTTGCCGAGCATCTTCCCGGCGCGCTGGAAGTCGGCTCGCCGGTAGACACGATGACAAGGAAGACAGCCGATGATTCCTTCTTCGAGGCCGCGGATTGGCCCGATGTCGTCCTTAGCCTGCAGGATCGTGCACTCGCCGGCGATCCCGGCGAGCGTGTGCACGGTCGCCGGGCCATCGCGCCATACCTGAGCCAGGACCGGGCCGGTGATGATGGGCCGGTGCGGGGATGCCGTGAGCGTCTCGTGGGTGATTCGAGCACGGATGTTCTTGTCCAGCAGGGCGATGAGCATGCCAGCGTCGTAGTAGACCACACGTTCACCGGTCCTTGTGTCCGGGTAATTCGCGAGCAGGTCACGCGGGGACACGGTCAGGCGACTTTGCCGGATTCGGCCGTGTCCGCGACGATCTCGGCGTCGATGGTGGTGAATGACGCGGCGGCTTGGTCGTCGCGGATCATCTGCTGAACGGCGGCGGCGATCATGTAGGTGGAGATGTCCACTCCCGCGGCGTCGGCGTGGGCCCGGATGCGGTCATGGGTCTCTTCTTTTGTGCTGATGCTGAATCGCTTCGTGCCCATGCAATCGATAGTAACACGTGGTGTTACGCTTGCTGTCCCGGATCACCGGCGGGGTGACAGCCCTGTGCGGCGTGAAGAGCCGCGGGTGCCGTAGCCTCCTGGCGGGCCGTGCAGCCCGCCAGGAGACGAGAGCTCTTTAGAGGTGACCGGCGCAGGTACCGCCGTCACCATTGCTGTTGGTGCCGTCCGGGCAGGTGGTGTCCGCCCACGTCACCTTGTTGAAGTTGGCCCCGGTCACGGTGGCACCGGCCAGGTCGGCTCCGGTCAGGTTGGCATTGTTGAAGTTGGCGTCGGCCAGGTTGGCCGAGGTGAGGTTGGCTCCGGTCAGGCTGGCCTTGTTCAGGTTGGCCCCGGATAGGTTGGCCCCGCCCAGGTACATGCCGGACAGGTCGGCGCCGTTGAGGTTGGCTCCCGACAAGCTGGGCTGGGTGTAAGTGATGATCACCTCGCCGTTGGGAGCGCCGGGGGAGGCTGCGCCCTCGGTGATCGTGGCTCCGGCCACGCCGGCGATGTAGCTGGCCCCGCCGCCGCCACCGCCATTCCCGCCCAGGGGGGTCTCGGTAATGAAGTTAATCCCGTCCTCGCCGCCGGTGTCCGGGGGGGTCATGGCAAAACGGTGCTTCAGACTGACCGTCACGCGGCCACTGAACTCGGAATCTCGTAATCAGCTCACCTGCCGGAACCTGCAACCGAAACGCCCGGGTACTCCTTCGCCCAACCAAGGCGCCGCGCTTCCAGGGCCGGGCCATGCGCATGTCACGGCGTACCGAGCCGCCTTCCCCATGGCGTATCCCAGCATCGGCATAGCTATCAAAAGGAGACAACCTTCCTACCACAACCCCTCGTCAGACCCTATCGCCCGCCCTCAGGACGCTCATTTTCGGCCGCTCTGATCGGATTTGTCAGCACGCCACCTATGAGTGAATGTCTGTATGACTACGGCGGCTCCTTCTGTAATAATGTCTCGCAGAGCGGGGACGGCCGGATGGCGGGATCGGCATTGTGAAAGTTGCTGCTGACAGCTGGTACTCTTCGGCGACCTCCTGGACCGTCATAGCGGTCGGCGTCGCTGTCGTAATCGGCGTGGCCACCGCCTGGATCGGCTGGCTGGCTGTCAATCCCAAACGGCGGCTGTTCTACGAAATGCCAGTCATCACTCCTTTGCTCAACGCTGGCCAGATCAAGGGCCTCAAAGTCCTCCGCGACGATATGCCCGTGACTGCGCCACACGTGCTGGAGCTCATACTCGCCAGCCAGGGACGGCTCGACATCCCGAGCAGCGCCTTCGACAGTGGTGCGCCCCTTCGCCTCGATGTCGGCGCGACAATCCTGGAGATCTTGAAGATCAGCAGCACACCGGATCAACATGGCATCCCACGCGTAGAAGCCGATGACACCGCTTTGCAGATTGGTCCGAGCCTCATCGGAAGGCGCCAGACGACTTCCTTCTCAATTCTCGTCGACGGGCCACGTCCTACGCTGAGCTGCCCCGAGTCGCCCCTCATTGACGTCGAACTCTGCCACGGTGCCCCCGTATCAGCCGCCTCGACTGCACGGATGCGCGTCCTGCTGAAAGTGGCGCTGCTGCCATGGTGGTCACACGTGGGACCGCAAAGGTGGCGGCAAGCGCTGGCCACGTTCGTGGCTGTGTCACTCGCCCTACTCGCGTTCACGACCTTGGCTACCAGGATTGTGCACAAACCGAACATATTTACTAAACAATTGACAAAGCCGATGAAAGGTACGCTACCTGCAGTGGCGGCTGTAGTGGTCGGTGGTTTCATTTGGTTAAACCCCTACTCGCCAAGTACGCCGCCTCTAATTGGGACTGTCTTGGAGCGCTTCTCCGTCGCGCTTCCCTTTGACTCGGGGCTCTCTCTTCACCCTGGTCACAATCCTTTGTCAACACAGCAACATGGAGACATAGTTCTTACGAAAGGCCGACTCACCGGCAATACAATGATATTTGCACTACCATCCCCCGCATATGCAGGATCAAACTCCTTCTGGAATTGCTTCTTCCCCAATGCTCTTAGCATTACCCGCAGTATCGCCCTACCCCAACCTCATCAAACCATCTGTGCGGCGGGATTCAGCGGGCTCGCCGCACTCACCGTAATTTCAGTTAACAAGCGATACGTAGCCCTCCGGGTGACTGTCTGGCAAGGTACGATAGTGCAGTTTTAAGGAAAGAGGCTAACTGAGATGCGCCGACCGCGTCCCCCGGTCTCATGATCACGGTGAATTATTGGGACCCGGGCCCACCCAATCAACCATGACCATGAAACTGGCAGCGCGGCGGCCGGCCCGCAGGCCGGCCTCGACCACCTCGAAGCCCTCGCCGACGAACCCGGCCTGGCCCGCCAGCACCATTGGCACGCCGCCAGCGGCCACGCACTCGCGAGACTCGGACGTCACACTGCCGCCGCAGAGGCCTACCGGCGGGCCAGCGAATTCGCCCAGACACCCGCCGAGATCGCCTACCTCTCGTCACCCGCCGAGGAGTGCGCCACGCCCGGCTGAACAGCTACCCGTTTACGTCCTCGACATTGACCACCGCAGCGAGCACGCC
>CAVOHC010000011.1:0-211255 GCA_963695645.1 uncultured Actinomycetota bacterium
CACACGTTCTCTACAACCAGGCAGTCCTGACCCTCGGCGCGCAAATCGAAGACCCGGCCGAGTTCGTCACCCGGCTCAACGAACTGCTCGTAGCCCTGGCCGAGAAGACACATGATTGAGTAGGTATCACCCGCTCCAGCACCGCCTCAAGCCACCGATTCCGCCTGGTCGCCCGGCCGGGCCAGCGGTGTGCCCGCCACATCGGACATCCTGCCCGGCCCCGTACCGCGGTTTGGCCTTGCCCTGTCCACGATCAGCCCGATATCTGGGAGTAAGCTGCCGCAAGAAATCTGGACGGCCTGGTGGCGAAACCGGAACAAGCACGCCCGCGTCGCACGCCTCGACGCCATTGGCTAGGCATGCGGGACCGAAGGGCAGTCAGCGGCCGATGCCCGCCGGCCCCAATGGTTGATGCGGCCCGCCAGGGGGAAGTCCGCAAACACGAAAATCACGCTCCCGGAGGTTCCAATGTTCCCCGACAGAAGTAGGCACGACGTCACCGCGGCAGCCAGCATCGCGCGTGACACCGCGCGCCAGGCGGCGGCCCAGGTGAAGCCGGTTGCCGCTCATGCCAAGCCGCTCGCCAAGAACACCGCGGCGGCCACCAGGCGCCGCGTGCTCCGAACGCGCGCCTGGGCGGCGCCACAGATCGAGCGCACCGGGCAGGCGCTGGAAGACAGTGTCGCGCCAAAGGTCTCGGCCCTGCTGTCCTCGGCCGCGCAGCGGGTCGAGCCCTCCAGGCCACGGCGCCGGCGCGGGCGCGCGCTGGTCGCCATCTCGATGCTGATGGCGGCCGCCGGCGCGGTAGCGATTCTTGCCCGCAACCGCCGGAAGGCAGAATCCATGACCTGGCCAGCCAATGCGGACGCGGGCACCATGGCACCTGCCGCAGCGATACCCGACGAGCAGCCGCGAACCGACGCCCACGCTGACGTCAGCCCTGACGCCCACGCTGACGTCAGCCCTGACGCCCACGCTGACGTCAGCCCTGACATCAACCCTGACGTCAGCCCTGACGCCCACGCTGACATCAGCCCTGACATCAACCCTGATGTCAGCCCTGACGCCCACGCTGACATCAGCCCTGACGCCCACGCTGACATCAGCCCTGACGCCCACGCTGACATCAGCCCTGACGCCCACGCTGACATCAGCCCTGACGCCCACGCTGACATCAACCCTGACGTTAGCCCTGACGCCCACGCTGACCTCAACCCTGACTTCAACGCTGACGTCAACGGCCGGGTCGGCACCCCCTGACAGGCCGCGGCCTGGGACAACCCCAGGCCAGGGCAGGCGTGCTTCCGGCCCTGGCGACGGCTGTTTCGCGTCACCAGGGCCGGAAGTGTTAAGCAGGCCGGTAAAGGCCGTGACCTAGCAGCCGTCGGACGGGGCCCAGGGCTGAGCACCGTACTTCGCGTAGAGCTGGTTGAACGCGGCATTCTGCTGGCCCACTGACGCCTGGCCTGCCGTCCCTGAATGGCCGAGCGACGCCCACGTCGACGGCAGGATCCCGTACAGCCCATCCGGCGAGGTGGCGTTGTTGCCGCTTTCGCGCCACGCAACGCACCGCTGGAACGAGGACCCTCCGCCGCTGGACGACGTAGTGCCGCCCGTCGACTGCACGGGGGCCTGACTCGTGGATCCCTGATTCGTCGCGGACCCCTGAACCGTGGACCCCTGAACCGCGGACCCCTGGGCCGCGGACCCCTGGGCCGGCGCCTGCGTGGACGCCGGCTCGGCGGGAACTCGCGGAGCGACGTATTTCGAGGCCCAGAGTTTCGGGTCGGCCGGGATGCGCAGGCGCTCGCCCACTGTCACCAGGTTGGGGTCATGGATCCGCGATTTGTTCGGAGGAGCCATATACAGCGCCTCCCACGACATGTGATGTGCGTCGGCGATTTTGCTGAGGGTGTCTCCGGAACGAACGGTGACCCACTGGTTGTATTTCTCAGGGGCCTTGTGAATAGTTGCCGCGTTGGCAGCCGCCCCAGTAGACAGAGCCACGCCGGCGATTGCCGCCGGTGCGATCATAGCTGCTGCGATGTTCTTGATACTCATTGGAGGATTGACCCTCCTTCGTCCGCCCTCAGCTCTTCGCGAAGGATTGCGACTAACGATGTTGGGCGTGACCTATTGCGCACGACCCTGGGGGGTCATGGTCATGGCTGCACATACTCGCGCGTACGCGATGCGTTTCTGGTCTGGGCGGGCTCCTCTCGGTCGGCTGCAATAGCTAGCCCCGCCTCAGGCCACGGCATGCATTGATACGGCATGTTTCCAACAGGTCGGGGGCAAGGGGGGCGTACAGAAATGATCCGTAGGAAGGATCACTCCCTGGTATAACGTCTCGGCGACGCGCTGAGCATCCCTCTCACGCCCAATATGAGGCTTGTCACTACTGGCCGGTAACGGGAATATCCCGCACAGCACCAGCCCGGCTTGCTAACGCCGCGGCCACCCTCTGTGACCAGCTACGGGAAGGCGGGCATAAAAATCAAATCCGGGCATTTTGTACTGACCTGCTGGCGGTGCCCTCTTGCCATCCCCGCGCACATCTTCGGGCTCGACGCCGCCGGATCGCGGGACATCAGGGCGTTCCCCGACACGCTGCCAGGCTCGTCCGGGCCCTACTGCTGGCCGGGCCCCGCTGGAGCGGGCAAGCCGAATGCGTGAATCGACGCATATACGTGAATTGACTCATATAGCTGCGCATCTGATCGAGCGGCCCGCCGCGCTCCCGGATCCGGCGTGCCGCGCTTGCTGTCGGGCACCTCTACAGCGCCGGTCCGGTCGCGCGACGATCAGTATGGCCGGTAAGGGCTGGGCTCGCGGCTGGGATCCGATGGCTGGGCTCACGGCTGGGATCCGATGGTGAGCACGTGCCAGATAGTGGCTGTCAGCCACAAGAAGGTCGTGACCACGACCAGGATCTCCAGCGCATGCCCGCTGTTAGCGATCAGCCCGGCCAGCCCGGCCAGCAGCGCGATCCCGCCGAGCACGGTGGTTACTTTCCGGAAGATCTTGCCCAGTCGCGGTTGAGCCCGGGTATGCAAGTCGCCGGCCGCGCTTACGGCGCAGATGGAACCGAGGACTAGTTCCACGGAGCTTGCGGCCCACGCACTGGAGAGCAGCAGCAGGCTCGTACCATACTCAAACGACGCATACGCCAGGATCATCACCACAACGGTGACCGACGACACCAGATCCCTCCAGGTCAGCCCCATCGCCAGCACCTCCCGCAGCATCGGAGCGGCCACCGCTGCGACCAAGTCTGCGCGCAAATGCCATCCGCGGATAGTGAAGGCCCGGTCAGCCTCGCCAGCCGGGCCCCACCCCAGGGCCGATCTGGCCACGCGCAGCCCGTGGATTACCGGCAACCCACCGCGATCTCGGCCAGTAACGCCCGCCGCGCGGATCCAGCCCTAGCGGCTCTGGTCGCCTTCATGCTCGGCGAGGCCGCCTGGCCTGGCAAGACGACGCCGCGGCGGGGGCCCTGCCCCGCTGCCCGGAAACCCGGGCCCTGGCTCGGCCTCCCACCCCGAGGCGGGAGGCCGGTACGCTACGGGCCTTGTGACAGCACCGCAGGGTACATGGCAGGGTCCGGCCAGCTACCGGCAGAGCCGGTTCCGGCCGCCGCCCGGCGCGACGGAGCTTGATCTGGTCCGGCACGGCGAGTCAGAAGTATATCTGGACGGCACGCTTTTTCCGCTGGTGGGCGGGCACGGAGATCCGCCGTTGTCATCGGAGGGCCGGGAGCAGGCCGAGCGGGTCTGCGCACGGCTGTCTGCCGAAAGCATCAGCGCGATCTACGTGACCACCTTGTGCCGCACCGCGCAGACAGCCGCGCCGCTGGCCGAGCGGCTCGGGCTCGACGTAACGGTGGATGCGGGGCTCCGGGAGGTCTACCTGGGCGAGTGGGAGGGCGGCAGGTACCGCAAGATGGTCGCGGACGGCCACCCCACCGCGCAGCAGGTGTTCGCCGAGGAGCGCTGGGAGCTGATCCCGGGCGCCGAGCCGTCCGCCGCCTTCGCTGAACGGGTGCGGGCCGCGATCGAACGGCTGGCGGCCGCGCATCCGGGCGAGCGGGTCGCGGCGTTCACGCACGGCGGCGTCATCGGCCAGGCGCTCGCGCTCGCCAGCGGGTCCCGGCCGTTCGCCTTCATCGGCGCTGACAACGCTTCCATCTCACGTCTCATCATCACCGCAGGACGCTGGATCGTGCGCAGCTTCAACGACACCGCGCACCTGGACGGCCCCGGATAACCGGTAGCCGGCTGAGCGGGCCCGCCCTAAGTTCGGCGTATGAGCGATACGCCGATCTTCGTGGCCGATGCGTCGGACGTGACATGGGATCTCGGCATCGGCGGGACGCTGACCTGGACGGGCGTCGCCGGCTTCGTCCTGGAGTCAGGCGGGACACGGATCGCCACCGATCCGTTCGCCTCCCGGCCGGGCCTGGTCGCCGTGTTGGCCCGGAGGGCAAGGTCGGATGGCGCTCTGGTTGCCGCGACGTTCGGCCGCCTCGACGCGATCTTCGTCAATCACGCCCACTTCGATCACGCCCTGGACGTCCCGACGATCCTTGCCTCGGCTCCGGCCACCGTGGCGCATGGCAGCGGGACGCTGGTGGAACTGTGCCGCCGCCTGGGCTGCGCGGAGAGCCAACTGCGCCAGCTGCGGGACGGCGAACGCGTGACGGTCGGCCCCTTCGCGGTCGAGGCCGTGCGGTCGCGTCACGGGATCGTGCCCCTGCTCGGGCGCGTCGACCGGCTGCAGATCGGACCGCGCGGCACGCCGTCGACGCCAATCCGCTGGCCTCGCGGGGACGTCCTTGCCTACCGCATCGGGGTCGGCGGGCGGACTCTCCACATCCAGGGCAGCGCCGGGATCGACGACCATGCACTGGCCCGGCAGCAGCCGGCGGACGTGCTCATCGCCTGCCTGGCCGCACGACAAGGGACACCTGGCTACCTCGACCGGCTTGCGGAGCGACTGCGGCCCCGTTTCATCGTCGCGTGCCACCACGACGACTTCTTCGTCCCGCTGTCAGCACCCCCCCGGCCCGTCGCCCGGCTGGACTGGGCCCGGTTCATAACCGACGTGCGGCGCATGCGCATGCGTTACGGAACCGAGCTCGTCCGGCTACCCCGGAACGTGGCCGCTGCGTTCTGAGACCGCGCGCCGAGGACGATCCTGGCGCATCGTGCCGTCAGCCAGGTAGCGCTCATGCCACGACAGCGCCTCGCTGAGCAGGTGGGGAGTGTGCTTGCCGCGCGAGCTCGCCAGTGCGCGCTCGAAATAGTCGTCGAGCGCGGGCCGGTATTCCGGGTGCGCGCAGTTATCGATGATCTTCCTGACGCGCCGCTTAGGGGCCAGGCCGCGGAGGTCGGCGACGCCCTGCTCGGTAATGATCACATTCACGTCGTGCTCGGTGTGGTCGACGTGCGACACCATGGGCACGATGCACGAGATGTTGCCTCCCTTGGCTTGCGAGGGGCTGACGAATATGGAGATGTAGGCGTTGCGGGTGAAGTCACCGGAGCCGCCGATGCCGTTCTGCATCGCGGTGCCCATGACGTGGCTCGAGTTGACGTTGCCGTAGATATCGGCTTCCAGCATCGCGTTCATCGCCAGGCAGCCCAGGCGGCGGATGACCTCAGGGTGATTGCTGATCTCCTGAGGCCGCAGGATTATCTTCTGCCGGTAGTGCGGTAGCTGGCTGTTGAGCCTGTCGCTGGCCTGCTGGCTCAGCGTGAGCGCGGTCGCCGACGCGACCACGAGCTTCTCCGCCTCCAGCAATTGCAGCATGCCGTCCTGGATGACCTCGGTGTAGGCAGTGAGCCGCTCGAACGGGCCAGTGCTGAGCCCGCCCAGCACCGCGTTGGCCACGTTGCCGACCCCGGACTGCAGCGGGAGCAGATCGCGGGGAAGGCGGCCGCTGGCCACCTCACCCCGGAGGAAGTCGATGACGTGGCCGGCGATCGTCTCAAAGACCGGATCGGGCGGTTTGAAAGCGGTGCTCCAGTCCGGGGCGTCGGTCCGCACGATAGCTACGATCTTCTCGGCCGGGCAGACCAGGTGCGGCACCCCGATCCGGTCACCGGGCGCGATGATCGGGATCGGCATCCGGTGCGGCGGCTGCGCCATGCCGTAGTAGATGTCGTGAAAACCGTCGAGCTCAGCGCTCTGCCGCTCGTTGATCTCGACGATCACCTTGTCGGCCAGGTCGATCCAGGTCCTGTTGTTGCCGACAGAAGTGGACGGGATCAGGGCCCCGTCGGCCGTCACGCCAACGGCCTCGATCACGGCGAAATCGAGCGGACCGATCAAGCCCTGGCCGGCCAGCTGTGCTACCCCGGATAGATGCATATCGAGATAGTTAGCCCGCCCCGAGTTGATTTCCCGCCTGGTGACCGGATCGCCCTGGTAGGGCAGCAACAGGTCGATGCCTTCGACCTCCGCCAGGACGCCGTCAAGGTCCGGTGCGGTCGACGCACCCGTCCACACGCAGATCCGGAACCGGCGGCCGGCGATGGCGGCAGATCCGACACGGGCCGCGAGCGCCGCCGGCACGGCCTTGGGATGGCCGGCGCCGGTGAAGCCGCTCATTCCGACGTTCGCGCCAGCTGGAATCAGCGCGGCGGCATCCTCCGCGGCCATGATCTTGCGCCGGAAATGTGCGGGCTGGATCCGGTCATGTCCGGCCATAATGGTTCACCCCTGTTGACACTCTACGCATACTCTCTCGCGCGGGCACGCTGCGCACCGGATTCGGCGGCGCTGCATCAGGGTCGAATCGGGGATCTTCCCGATTGCCTGCCGCGGCGCCGCGGTACGACGCTGGGACTGCGGAGAACCGCGCCGTCGGAAGGCCGCGATGAGTCAGGCAGTGAACTCGGCAAGCCCCCGGGACCCGGACGGGGGCGCCGGCCGGTCCCTGGCCGCGCCTTCGCATTGACCGAGGAGGTCGGATCGACATGTCCGCGCCGAGCAGCCCGCCCTGGCTCCTAGCCGCAACCCGTCGCCGAATCAGCTATGTAGACCTGCGGATCTCCGACGCCGAGCGCGCCGAGGTTGCTGATCTGCTGGCCAAGCATTACGGCGACGGGCGGCTCGACGAGGCCGAGTTCAACCAGCGCCTCGATCAGGCGATGCGCGCCAAGACCTACAAGGATCTCGGCGGCCTGTTCGCCGACTTGCCGCCAACCGACGCCGCAGGCACGGCCGAGGTTCCAGCCCGCCGGCAGCGTGGCCGCCGGTACTACCGCGTGCTCTTCCTGGCGCTTGTCATCGTAATCGCCGCCGCGGCCGGACATGCCCTGGTGTGGTCGCTGACTCCCTTTGTGTGGTCACAGGTTCCCTGGCTCTGGCTCGGGCTGCTCGGCGCGCTCGTGCTGTACGCCACCCGGGCCTCGCGCGGTACATCATGAACACTCACCCGGGTGGTCAGGGCGTCAGCTCGCGCAGGCGGCGGCGCGCTGGAGGAGCACGGTGCGCTCGGCCGCGTTCCGGGTCAGGGCCGCAGCGCGGGAGAACTCCTTACTGGCCTCATCGTTGCGGCCCAGCCGGGCGAGCAGGTCGCCGCGCACGCTTGGCAGCAGGTGGTAGTCCTTCAGCGCCGGTTCCGCGGTCAGCGCCTCGACCAGTCGCAGCCCCCTGGCCGGCCCGAATGCCATGGCGACCGCGACCGCGCGGTTCAGTTCTACGACCGGCGACGGCGCGAGCCTGGCCAGCAGCTCATACAGCGCGGTGATACCGGCCCAGTCGGTTTCCTCCGCGCGGCCCGCCCGGGCGTGACACGCGGCGATCGCGGCCTGAACCACGTACGGGCCGGGCGGCAGGCCGAGCTGCTCGGAGCGCAGCAGCGCCGCGAAGCCACGTCGGATGAGGAGCTGATCCCAGCGTCCGCGGTTCTGCTCGAGAAGCGGGACCGGCTGCCCGGCCGGACCGGCCCTGGCCCGCAGCCGTGACGCCTGGATCTCCATCAGCGCGACCAGGCCGTGGACCTCCGGCTCCGCGGGAGCGAGCCCGGCCAGGATGCGGCCGAGCCTGAGCGCCTCCTGGCAAAGCGCCGGGCGCATCCAGTCATCGCCGGCGGTCGCCGCGTAGCCCTCGTTGAAAATCAGGTAGATGACCTCGAGCACCGAAGCGAGCCGGCTTGCGCGCTCAGCCTGCGGCGGCACCTCGAAGGGGATCCGCTCGCTGGCGAGAGTCCGCTTCGCCCGCACGATCCGCTGGGCGACTGTGGGCTCGGGGGCCAGGAACGCGCGCGCGATCTCCTCGGTCGTCAAGCCGCCGAGTAGCCGGAGCGTGAGGGCGATACGCGCCTTGGTGGACAGCACCGGGTGGCAGGAGATGAATATCAGCCGCAGCAGGTCGTCCTCGACGACGTCGTCCTCGATCACGGCGTCGAAGTCCGCCTCGCCGCTGTAGACGGCCGCCTCCTGCCGTACGGTCGCCTCGCGGCCAAGCTCCTCGAGCTTGCGTTCCAGCCGATCGTTCCTGCGCAGCCGGTCGATGGCCCGGTGCTTCGCGGTGAGCATGAGCCAGCCGCCGGGGCTGCCCGGGATCCCGGACTCAGGCCACTGCTCGAGGGCGGCGACGAGGGCGTCCTGGGCGAGTTCCTCGGCTAGGCCGACATCACGCACCAGCCTGGCGAGACCGGCGATGATCCTGGCGGATTCTAGCCGCCAGACCGCCTCTACCGTCCGATGTGCAGCTGACGACGTCACGCAGCCGATCAGAGCATCGTCACCAGCCGCCGCGCAAGCCGGAGCCGGTACCGCCTAGCCCTCCGGGCCGAACACCTGGCGGATATCTCCCTCGCCATCCCCGACAATCGTCCAGAATCGCTTCGACAGCTCGACAGCCTCTTCCTTCGACCGCACGTCGATCAGGGCGAAGCCGACGATCGCCTCCTTCGCCTCGGTGAACGGCCCGTCGGTGATGGTGATCTTCCCTCCGGAAGACTTGATGTGCGTGCCGGCCGGGTCAAGGCCCCCGGTCGCGAGCAGCACGCCGGCTCTGGTCAGCTCCTCCACGAACCTGCCCATCTCGGCCATCATCGCCTCGTCCGGCATGTCGCCGCCCGTAGTGGTCAGCAGGTACCGCATCGCCATCTCCTTCTGGTGTGTCGTCTGCAGGCTGGGCACCGGACCGTCCAGGCCGGCCGGGCCAAGCCTCTCTACTCATGCTTCGAACGGCAAGCAGCCAGATCGACACGGCCGCCGCACCGGGCACGCGGCAGCCGTCTCGTTCAAACTCTGGCTGGTCATGTCGATCCGGCTGCCGCCCGTTCGCTGCGTCAGCAGAAGGCAGGCTGGGCAGCCAGCCGCCACCACATCCGGAGGAGATCGTCATGAGGAAAATCGTCGCCGGGCTGTTCATCTCGCTGGACGGCGTCGTGGAGTCACCTGACAAGTGGACCGGGCCTTACTTCAGCGAGGACGTCGGCCAGGTCGTCGGATCCCTGATCGCAGGCGGAGACACCCTGCTGCTCGGCCGGGTTACCTACCAGGGGTTCGCCGCGGCCTTCAGCGACGACACCAGCGGTGATCCGATGGCCGCCACGATGAACAACTTCCCCAAGGCGGTCGTCTCCGCAACCCTGGAGAAGGCCGAATGGCAGAATTCAGTCCTGATTAACGGGGATGTGGCTGGCCAGATCGCCGAGCTCAAGCGGCAGCCAGGCAAGAACATCAACGTCAGCGGCAGCAGCACGCTGGTGACCTGGCTGCTGCGCCAGGGCCTGCTCGATCAGCTCGACCTGCTCGTCTTCCCGGTCGTCCAGGGCGGCGGCAAGCGCCTGTTCCCCGATGACGGGGACCAGGTTGCGCTGAAGCTGGCGAGTTCCCGCGCGCTGAGCTCGGGCGTCCTGCACGTCACCTACGAGCCAGCCTGAGCGCGCCCCCGCCCCCGCCCGGCACCCGGGCTGCGGGCGGTGACCCCCTGGACCGCCACGCCCGTATCGACCAAAGCGAGAATCCAGACAGTATCGAGGCAATACTTGCAGCTGAACCGATCGAGAACGCCGATCCCACCGAACCGGCCGAGCCGATCGACAAGACAGAGCCGGCCGAGCCGATCGACAGAATCGAGCCGGCCGAGCCGATCGACAAGATCGAGCCGCTCGACCCGATGCTCCAGAGCGAGCCAGCAGAACCAGCCGAGCGCACCGATCGGCGTTTGTTTCGCATGACTGCATTCTCGCCGCGCAGGGGGCGGCAGCGAAGCGCGGGGTGGCTCTAGGAGCCACCCCGCACGCCAGAGAAGGCCACCGAGGCAGCCTTCATCCGCTTATCGCGGCTGGTCTGGTCAGATCGGGTGGACCTGCTCGGCCTGCGGGCCCTTGGGCCCCTGGCCGGCGGTGAAGTCAACCCGCTGGTTCTCCTGCAGGCTGCGGAATCCGTCAGTCTGGATGGCGGAGTGGTGAACGAAGACGTCGGCAGTGCCGTCGTCGGGGGCGATGAAGCCGTAGCCCTTGTCGGCGTTAAACCACTTCACGGTGCCCTGAGCCATGTTTCTTTCTCCTACTGAGACGATCTTCGGGATCCACGAGTGTGTGCCCCGGGCTGTCGCGACCGCCTGCCTTGGGAGGCTGGACTCTGAGCATCCTCGGCGCCCGCTGTCAGAATTCCGCAGGCGCTGTGACACGTACGAACTTCGACTACAACCAACGCCAATCTAGCACGATCACTTGACCTCGCTTGCGGCGGCAGGCCTGCCAAGCCGTCGCGGGCCCGGATGCCGCCCGCCGATACGGTCATCAACAGCCATCAACGGCGCATCCCGCGGCCCGGCCGCGGGGTGCGCGGCCTGCGCATACACGGCCTGGGGAGTTGCGGCCCGGGCCGTGCGGGCCTGCGGAGGTGCGGCCTGCGGATGCCCGGCCTGCGGATGCCCGGCCTGCGGATGCCCGGCCTGCGGATGCCCGGCCTGCGGAGGTCCGGCCGTGGAATGTGCGGCCTGCGGATGTCCGGCCGTGGAATGTGCGGCCTCCGGATGTCCGGCCGTGGAATGTGCGGCCCGGGATGGCATTGAGGGATCTGCTGCCGTGGGATGCCTAGAGTGGCCCGCTGATCCAATGCCAGCCACGCTGCTCATCCCAGACCGGTCGCAGCAAGAACGCGTCTGCCGCATCCGACAGCTGGGCAAGGGCCCGGATCAGCTGGCGATGAAAGTCATCCGGCGTCTTCTGGCCGTGCAGGCCCGGCACGACGAGGGTGACCGCGGTCGCTTCATGCCCCGTCAGCTGCGCCGTGACATGGCCGTTGTAGTCGATGCCCACACTCACAATCGCGTCGGCGCGGACGATGTCAGTCCCATCGTCTTTGGCTACCCATACATGCGGCGCATCCATAAGGCGTCATCTCCCGGCTCACCATCGCGGCGTACTACCACAGTGCCACACGATCTGGACGGCCCAGCACGCTGTGGCCAGCCGTATGCGCAGCGCGATCCCCCGGGGCCGGGTTGAGTGACCGCGGATTGGGCCGCCGCAGCTAGATGACCGTGCGGGGACGGCGGTAGATTATGGCTCTAGCTTTCGAAGATCCCAGCTTCGAGTCACAGGCGGGCAAACTCTGCGCTGCGTAACCGTGTCTTCATGTTCCGCGGGTAGACCAGTCGCGTGGGGGCGCCCGGCCCGGAACGCATGGCGCGGTGGTAGCGGTTCGCGGCCGGGCGCACCCATGCTGGAGCTATCGTCTGTAAGGGGCTACTTGCAGGCCAAGGCCGCCGACCGATCACAGGCTTAGAGGGGGACGCGTGCGCAGTTCGGCGACGTCCGGTCCTGGCCAGCAGGCCGACCCGGACGACACGCAGGGCCGTGCGCACGGACACCGGCTCAGGCGAGACCACAGCCTCAGGGGCTGGCTCAGGCCGGGTAGGCCCGGCCGGGACGGGCCAGGACCGGGCGGGCCAGGGCCGGGCGGGCCCGAGCCGACCGGACCACCGATACGGCGCCGCAGGCTCAGGGACAGGCGCGGCTTCCGGATCGCCGGGGTGGTGCTGGCGGTCTTCCTCTGCGTGGTCGGCTGGTCGGTGGGGAATGCGCTGATCGCGCCCGGCGGCGGCTCCGTCTCGGAGCGCCTCGCCGAATGGGCCCGCGACCACTACCTCGGCCCGGTGGTCACCTTTGGCGAATGGCTCACCTACCAGCCGCCAAAAGTCGGCGGCAAGCCGTCATTCGCCCTGACCGGCCCGGCCGCCGCTGCAGTCCCTGTCCAGGCAAAGGGCAAGCACAAAGCGAAGACACCGGCGATCTTCGATCCGCCTCGCCGCCTCAGCTCCCCGGCCGGCCGGCCGCTGGCTGGCGAGGGCAAATGGCGGGTCCTTGCCACGGCGAACGGGACACCGGCCATCTTCGGCACCTACCTGCGCCCGGACAGCGTGCATACGTCGTACGTATCGGGGATCGTCTCGATCAACCAGAAGCTGGTCAGGTTCCAGCTGCATCCGGGTTCGGAGGACCCGGGCCCGGGGGCCTGGCATTCGGAGGCGTTCATCCCGCCCGGATCGCGCCGCGGCCTGGTAGCCACGTTCAACGGAGGATTCAAGATCTCCACATCGGATGGCGGCTTCTACCTCAACGGTGAGCGACGGGGGACTCTCACCCCCGGAGTCGCCTCTATCGTCTACTATCGGGACGGGCATATCGCGATCGGATCGTGGGACCGCGGCGGCCTGCACATGACCAGGAACGTGGCCGGCGTCCGGCAGAATCTGCACCTGGTCGTGGCCGGCGGCAAGGTACCCGTCACGGTCGACAACAACGTTGAGACTACCTGGGGCGCGACGCTAGGCGGCGCGTATTATGTCTGGCGCTCAGGTATCGGGATCACCCGCGATGGAAAGGTCATCTTCGTCTATGGACCGGCGCTTGACGTGCGGACGCTAGCCGACCTGCTCAAGCGCGCAGGCTGCGTTTCCGCGATGCAGCTTGACATCAACCCGGACTGGATGTCGTTCATGTACTACCTGCCCAAGCATCACCCGGGTGACCCCACACCGGTCAACCTGCTGCCTGACCAGGTGCAACCGCCCGATCGTTACTACGCGGGGGCCAACCGCGACTTCACGGCTGTCTACGCGCGGTGACGACACAGTTGCCGGAGACTGAGGTGACGCAGCCCCCGACTGCGAAGCTGGCGCGCTACCCGGCGCCGCTGCGCTGGGCGGCTGCCGTCGTGCAGACTTCCAGGCCGCGGCAGTGGCCGAAGAACCTGCTGGTGTTCGCGGCGCCGCTGGCTGGTGCGACCCTCGGCAGGGCTGACGGCCTGGCCTATGCCTTCGTCGCCGCCGCAGCGTTCATCGCCGCATCGAGCGCCGTCTATTTCGTCAACGATGTCGTCGACGCCGAGCGCGACCGGAGCCATCCGTACAAGCGGTACCGGGCAATCGCCTCCGGCCAGCTGCCCAAGGCGCATGCGCTGGCGCTCGCAGCCGCCTGCGTCGTCGCATCCGAAGCGGCCGGATTCCTGATCGGCGAGCCGAAGCTGTCGCTGGTCATCTGCGCCTACCTGGTCTTGTCGTTCCTGTACACGCTGGCGCTCAAGCACGTCCCGATCGTCGAGATGATGTTTGTCGCGTCCGGGTTCATGCTCCGCGCGCTCGGCGGCGCCGCCGCCACCCACGTGCCGCCGTCCGGCTGGTTCTTGCTGGTCTGCAGCCTGGGCGCGTTCATGGTGGCCATCGCCAAGCGCTTCACCGAGCTCAGGGTGCTGGGCGCGGACGCGGTCCGGCACCGCCCGGTGATGCGCTGGTACAGCCCGGAACTGCTGCGGCTGAGCGAGCGGGTCGTCGCCGTGGTCATGATCGGGGCCTACCTGATGTGGGCCTACACCGGGCACGATGCCTGGATGCGCGGCTGGCACCTGGCCAGCGCGATCCCGCTGGCGGCCGCGCTGATCCGGTTCGACTGGCTGACCGCCAAGGCCAGCAGCAAGGCCGTCGAGGATCTCATCTCGCGGGATACCGGGATGCTCTGCTGTGAGGTGGCCTGGCTGGTGTTGTTCGCGGTGGGGCTCTACCGATGAACGACGGACTGGGGCGGCCCGGCCGGGTGCTGCTGCTCGGCGGGACCAGCGAGATCGGCCTGGAGATCCTGGCCGCGCTGCACGCGCCCGCCGAGACTGAGGTGCTGCTGGCGGGCCGCGATGCGCAGCGGCTGGAGGCAGCGGGCAAGACGCTGCCCTACCGGGTGCGGACGCTAGCCTTCGATGCCACCGCGCTCGCAACCCACCAGGCGCTGATCGATGATGCCTTCGCCGGCGGCGACGTGGACATCGTTGTCTCCGCCGCGGGCGTGCTGACCCCCCAGGAGCAGCTGGACACCGATCCGCTACAGGCCGGCCAGCTCATCGAGACCAACCTCACCGGGCACGTAACGGCCCTGACCGCCGCCGCGGCCCGGATGCGCGCCCAGGGCCACGGCACCATCGTGGTGCTCTCGTCCATCGCGGCAATCCGGCCCCGCAAGGCCAACTTCGTCTACGGCGCGGCCAAGGCTGGCCTGGACGCGTTCGCCCGCGGCCTGGCCGACTCGCTGCATGGCACCGGCGTTCGGGTGCTGCTGGTCCGGCCCGGCTTCGTGACCGGCCGGATGACCGCCGGAATGCCGCCGGCGCCGTTGGCCACCACGCCGGCAGCGGTCGGAACTGCCGTCGCTGCGGCCCTGCGGGGGAAGGCGGCAGTGGTCTGGGTCCCGCCGCAGCTCGCCGTGCTGGCCGCCATCCTGCGCACGCTGCCCAAGCCGGTATGGCGGCGGTTGCCCCGCTAGCGGGCGGTCGAACCCAGCCGGGCGAACCCAGCCAGCCGGGCCCGGCCAGTCCCGAAGCGGCCAGTCCCGAAGCGGCCAGTCCCGAAGCGGCCAGTCCCGAAGCGGCCAGTCCCGAAGCGGCCAGTCCGGAAACGGTCAGTCCGGAAACGGCCAGTCCGGAAACGGCCAGTCCGGAAACGGCCAGGTCCGGCGGGCGGGGCGGGTAAACCTATGGCGATGAGAGTGCTGGTAGCCGAAGACGACCGGAGCCTGCGGGAAGTCCTCGCAAGGGGTCTGCGGGAGAACGGCTACGTCGTCGACACTGCGCCTGATGGCCAGATCGCCCTTGGCTACCTCCGGGCCTACGATTACGAAGTCGCGATCCTTGACTGGCGGATGCCGGTGCGGACCGGCCTTGAAGTGCTGCAGCAGATGCGCCGGATGGGCTCGCCGACCTCCGTGCTGATGCTGACGGCCATGGACACGCCCGCCGACCGGGTCACCGGGCTTGACCAGGGGGCCGATGACTACCTGGTCAAGCCGTTCGACTTCGCCGAGCTGCTGGCCAGGATCCGCGCGCTGCAGCGCAGGCCGCGTACCCTGCAGCAGCCTCAGCTTGTGGTCGGAGACCTGATGCTCGATCCGGCGACTCGCGAGGTACGGGTCGGCAGCCAGCAACCGTCCCTGACCGTCACCGAGCAGGGCATCCTTGAAATGCTCATGCGACGGGCACCTGCCGTGGTGGAGCGCAGGTCGATCGCGCTGCACGTCTGGGACAACGAGGCTGACGCCCTTGGCTCGAACACCATCGACGTCCATCTCGCCCGGCTGCGATCCAAGCTGGTCGGCAGCATGGTCCGCATCGAGACCGTCCGCGGTGTCGGATACCGGATCGTGGCCAGGTAGCCATGCGCCGACCGATACTGCCCTCGCAGGTGGCGCATGCCGGCCGGGTGGCGCTGGCCGCGACGCTGCTGATCGGCCTCGTCTATGCGGGCTGCGCCGCGGTCCTCGACAAGATCGTGGCCAGCCGGCTGGTCGGCGAGGCCGACCAGCGACTGACTGAGCGCCTCGCCGACTTCACCGGAACCCGCCGGGCGCCCCTCGCCCGCGAGGATGACGACGACGCGGACGTCGATGGCGTACCGGTGTTTCTCTGGCTGGTCGGCCCGCGCGGCAGCGCGACGCGGCTGAGCATCGACGCGCCTGCGCTCCCGGCTGCCATGGCCCCGGCCAGCGGCCATGGCCGGGCCGCTCGCCTCAGGCCGGGCACATTCCTGCTGAGAGCCTCGCGATCAGGCCGCTCATTGCTGGTCGCAGGCGAGACTCTCGCCGACGAGTCGCACATCATCGGCGTCCTGCGCGACGGCGAGCTGATCGGCGCGCCGGTGCTGCTGCTGGCCATGTTCGCCGGATCGCTGATCATCGGGATGCGGGCGCTGTCACCTGTGGAGCAGTCGAGGCGCCGTCAGCTTGAGTTCACCGCCGATGCATCGCACGAGCTTCGCACCCCGCTCAGCGTGATCAGCGCGGAGACTGCCATCGCGCTGAGCACGCCAAGGAAGGCGGAGGACTACCGGTCCGCGCTGATCCGCGTCGACGGCGAGAGCCAGCGGCTGCGCCGCATCGTCGAGGACATGCTGTGGCTCGCCAGGTTCGACTCGAATCCGCCGCCACCAGGCGACGAGCCGCTCGATCTGACCACGATCGCGCAAGAATGCGCGGATCGTTTCGCAGCAGTCGCCCGGTCCGGGTCGTTCGACATCTCGGTGGTGCCTGGCGGGCCGCTAGCCGGCTGGATCAGCGCACCTCCGGAGTGGATTGACCGGCTGGCTGGCGTGCTCGCCGACAATGCCTGCCGGTACGCAGGGCCAGGGGGCAGCGTGCGGATCAGCGTCGTTCCGCGCGGCGGCCGGGTCGCCCTCGTGGTGGAGGACAGTGGTCCCGGCGTTCTCGAGGCCGACCGGCCGCATCTTTTTGACAGATTTCACCGCTCGACGGAGCAGGGCGGCGCGGCCGGCCTCGGCCTGGCGATCGCCGACTCGATCGCGGGGTCGACCGGAGGGCACTGGCGGATCGGCGAGTCCGCGCTCGGCGGCGCGCTTTTCGAGGTCTCCTGGCGCCGGTATGCGGCGCGTCAGCATGGCCCGGCGACCTGGCCGCTTACCCATCGCGGACCGACGCCGGATCTGCGTTAACTATCTCCGGTTGGCAGCGCGCTGTCGGCCGGCCATGCCGGGCTGCCAAACTACCGGTCATGCAAACGCTGGTAGCCGATCACCCGCTCATCGCGCACAAGCTCACCGCGCTGCGCGATATCCGGACCGAAACGCCGACTTTCCGCAGCCTCACCGACGAACTGGTGACCCTGCTCGCCTACGAGGCGACCCGCGACATGCGGGTCGAGCAGATCTCGGTGCAGACCCCCATCGGGACTGCTGAGGGCGTCAAGCTGGGCACGCCGGTCCCGCTGGTCGTTCCCGTGCTCCGCGCGGGCATCGGGATGCTCGACGGCATGGCGCGCCTGCTGCCCAGGGCCGATGTCGGCTTCGTCGGGCTGGCCCGCGACGAGCAGACGCTCGTGGCCTCGACGTACGCGGCGAGGCTGCCCGGCAGCCTGACCGATCGGGAGGCGTTCGTGCTCGACCCGATGCTGGCGACGGGCGGCACGCTGGAGACCGTGATCACCATGCTCGTCTCGCGCGGCGCGGCCGCGGTCACGGCCATCTGCCTGCTGGCCTCGCCGGAGGGCGTGGCCCGGCTGGCGGCGGCGTTTCCCGAGGACCTGCCGGCGCCGGTGCGGGTGGTCACCGCCGGGATGGATCACTCGCTGAACGACCGCGGCTACATCGTGCCCGGCCTCGGCGACGCCGGCGACCGGCTGTTCGGCGTGATCTGAGCGCAGGCCGGCTGACATGAGCCAGAGCGAGCCGCCGCGGATCAGCGGCGGCATGGCCAGCCCGGACGACCGGCAGCTACCCACCGGCGGCATGGCCAGCCCGGACGACCGGCAGCCGCCATTCCGCTACAACGCCCGGCTGGCCGGCGAGATCGAGTCACGGTGGCAGGACTGGTGGGCGGCCAACGGCACCTTCGAGTCGCCCAACCCGGCCGGGCCGCTGTCCGCGGGCTTCGGGCAGCAGGCGGGCCGCCGGAAGTTCTACATCCTCGACATGTTCCCCTACCCGAGCGGCACCGGGCTGCATGTCGGTCACCCGCTCGGCTACACCGCCACCGATGTGTACGCCAGGTACCTGCGGATGACCGGCCACCATGTTCTGCATGCCCTCGGGTATGACGCGTTCGGGCTGCCCGCCGAGCAGTACGCGATCGAGACCGGTCAGCACCCGCAGGTGACCACGCGGGCCAACATCGACAACATGCGCCGCCAGCTCCGGCGCCTTGGCCTGGGCCACGACCGCCGCCGGGAGATCTCGACCGCCGAGCCCGGCTATTACCGGTGGACCCAGTGGATCTTCCTGAAGATATTCAACAGCTGGTGCGACGAGCGGACCGGGCGGGCCCGGCCGATCGAGGACCTGGTCGCCGAGTTCGAGAGCGGCCAGCGGGGCACGCCCGATGGCCGCCCATGGAGCGATCTGACCGCACTGGAGCGGCGCGGGCTGATCGACGGCCGCCGGCTGGCCTACATCGCCGAGGAACTGGTCAACTGGTGCCCCGGGCTCGGCACCGTGCTGGCCAACGAGGAGATCGCCGCGGACGGGCGCAGCGAGGTGGGCAACTACCCGGTGTTCCGGCGGCCGCTGCGGCAGTGGATGCTGCGGATCACCGCGTTCGCTGACCGGCTGACCGATGACCTGGACCTGGTGGACTGGCCCGAGTCCCTGAAGCAGCTGCAGCGCAACTGGATCGGCGCCAGCGACGGGGCTTTCATCACGCTGCCGGCCGCGCGGGGCGGCGCCGCGATCGAGGTCTTCAGCACCCGCCCGGACACGCTGGCCGGCGCGACTTACGTGGTACTGGCACCGGAGCACCCGGCCGTTTCCCAGATCGTCGCGGACGCCTGGCCGGACGGCACCCCCGCGGCCTGGACCTACCCGGCGGCCCGGGATGGCTCCGGGCAGTGGTCGCCCCGGCAGGCCGTGGCCGCCTACCGGGAGGCGGCCGGGCGGCTCAGCGACCGGCAGCGCACCGCCGGGGCCGCCGCCAAGACAGGAGTCTTCACCGGCGCCTACGTCCTCAGGCCGGGCACCGGCGAGCAGATCCCGGTGTTCGTGGCCGACTATGTGCTGATGGGCCGCGGGACCGGCGCCATCATCGCGGTTCCCGCTCATGACCTGCGGGACCTCGCCTTCGCGCAGCGCTTCGGGCTGGACATCAAGATGGCGGTCACCGACGACAGCTACGTGGCTGCGCCCGGGCCCGAGCTGGCCGGGCTGAGCACCGGTGCCGCGATCGCCGCGGCTATCGCCTGGCTGGCGCAGACCGGCACCGGCCAGGCCCGGTCGTACCGGCTGCGCGACTGGCTGTTCTCCCGGCAGCGCTACTGGGGCGAGCCGTTCCCCATCGTGTATGACTCCGCCGGCCTGCCGGTGGCGCTGCCCGAGGACGCGCTGCCGGTGCGGCTCCCCGAGATAACCGACTTCCGGCCCGAGCCGACGGATGACGAGACCAGCGAGCCGGTGCCCCCGCTGGCCAGGGCAACCCAATGGGCGACCGTCGAGCTCGACCTTGGTGACGGCCCGATGTCTTACCGGCGCGAGCTCAACACCATGCCGCAGTGGGCCGGTTCCTGCTGGTATTACCTGCGTTACCTGGACCCGGCCAATCAGCAGGCGTTTGCCGACCCGGAGGTGGAGCGCTACTGGATGGTGCCCGAGGATGCCACCCGGGACGGCGAAGGCGGCGTGGACCTGTACGTCGGCGGGGCGGAGAACGCAGTACTGCACCTGCTGTACGCGAGGTTCTGGCACAAGGTGCTGTACGACCTGGGATATGTATCCACCACGGAGCCGTTCCGGCGGCTCCGTAACCAGGGCTACATCCTGGCCGACGCCTTCACCGACGGACGCGGCAGGTATGTGCCGGCCGCCGAGGTCACCGAAGCCGCCGATGGCTCGCCCAGCCACCGGGGCAGGACGGTGACGCGCCGGGCCGCCAAGATGGGCAAGAGCATGAAGAACGGCATCAGCCCCGACGAGATATACGAGCGGTACGGCGCGGACACGCTGCGGCTGTACGAGATGGCCATGGGGCCGCTGGACACCGGCCGGCCCTGGCAGACCAGCGGCATCGCCGGCGTGCACCGGTTCCTGCAGCGGCTGTGGCGGAGCCTGATCGACGAGCAGACCGGGCAGGTCCGCGTCAGCGACCGGCCGCTCGATGCCGACACGCTCCGGCGCCTGCACCAGACAATCATGACCGTCCGCGACGACTTCGGCGGCCTGCGTTTCAACACCGCCATCGCCCGCCTGATGGAACTGGCCAGTCACGCCGCCAAGGTATCGGCGAAGGACGCGGCGCTGCCCCGGGCGCTTGCCGAGCCGCTGGTGCTGATGGTGGCGCCGCTAGCCCCGCACATCGCCGAGGAACTGTGGCACCGCATCGGGCACGCGGGGTCATTGGCCTTCACGGCGTTCCCCGACGCAGATGCCGGCCTGGCCGCCGACCAGATCGTCAGCCTGCCCGTCCAGATCAACGGGAAGACCCGCTTCACCATCAACGTGCCCGCCGGCGCAGTCCACGAGGAGATCGAGCAGCTGCTCACCGGGCACCGGGACTTCGCGCTGCAGACCGCGGGCCTGGCCGTGCACCGCATCGTCATCGTTCCCGGCCGGATCGCCAGCGTGGTGGCGCGCTAGCGGGCCGGATGCCGGCGCGGTCTCGGTCAATCTAGGCATCGCATCGGCGGCGCACGCCAGCAGGCCCGGTGGACACCGGCGACCCGCCGCCCGGTCCGCCTGGGTCACGGGGCCAGGTCATCAATTGCGAGGGTGGCTTCCGGCGCTAAGGCGTTCGCATCCCGGGGCGCGGGCGTGCCGGGTCAGCCGGACGTGATGGGCTCCTGTAGCTCGGTGACCCACTGGTCTTGGTCGTCGGGGCATTCGAGATACAGCTCGCGGGGATATCCGGTGGAGCGGTAGCCGTTGGCGTCTATCCACCGGGCCAGCGTCTGGATGGTGGCCATGACGTTGTCCATGGACCCGCGATGCACGATCGTTGCCGCTTGCTCGATCTCGGGCAGGTCCGCGATCTGGAAGCCGTGGCCGCCGCCGGGGTCGGCGCTGACCGGCAGGGTGGCGTGGACGAGCACCCCGTCACCGCTTGGGGCGTCCTGGTAATAGGCGATCGCCGGGCCGGCCGGGGCCAGCCCGGCCCGGCCGAGCCGACCGCCCAGCTCTGCATACAACGGCTGGATGACCGGAGTGATGAACGCAGGCTCAAGGCTCGCCGCGGTCGCTGTGAGCTCCGCGACCCGGACTGCCGGGATCCGCTTGACCTGGATGTCGTCGGCTGGCATGGCGCCCTCCATCTCGATAATCCGGAGCCTCGCCTCGACCTGCGCCAGCCGGGATGTGTCGGCAGCGATCTGGGATTGCAGATCGGCGTGGCGCAGCCGGAGCATCCCGCGAAGCTGTTCGGCACTGACTTGCTGATCCAGCATTGCGCGCACCTGTTCGAGGGTGAAGCCGAGGTCTTTCAGCGCGATGATGCGGTTGAGCCGCGCGAGCTGGCCGGCCTCATAGAACCGGTAGCTGCTGGCCGGGTCGACCCTGGCCGGGCGGAGCAGCCCGGTCGCGTCGTAATGGCGCAGCATCCGGACTGACACCTGGCCGTGCCTGGCGAAGTCTCCGATGGTGAACATGACGCCTCCAACCCGACAGCCTGACACGGTGTCAGGGTCAAGACGGTGCCCGCAGCTCCCGCAGATATACGCCCAGTCTGCATTCGCTCGGGGGCGGGATCCCACCGCGGCCGTCTCGCCGGCTCAGGCTTCGTTACGGACCCGCTCGGCCAGGAAGTCTTCCCAGGTCCGGTGGCCCACTGCTCGTTCCGGAGCCAGATTCGCCCCAGCCCGGACCGCGCGGGCAGCCTGTCCCGGAAGCCGGACCGTTACCATCAGCCGGTGCTTGCCGCGAGCCCGCAGGTATCCGCGGAGCAGATCGGCCATGCTGTACACCCGCGGGCCGGCTATGTCGGGCACCAGCCCGGCCGGCGTGCCGAGCGCCAGTTCCACGAGCCGGCTCGCCACCTCGCCGGTGTCGACCGGCTGGAACCGGGTTCCGGCCGCGACCGGCATTACCGGCAGCTTCGTCATCTGCTGCGCCACCATCAGGAACAGGTCATAGAACTGGGCGGCTCGCAGCGTCGTCCACGGCAGGCCGGAGCCGGCCACGGCCCGCTCCGCGGCCAGCTTGGACCCGAAGTAGCCGAACATCGCGCGGTCGATGCCGCTGACGATCGGGATGCGGTCGGCTCCGACGACCGAGATGTACGCCAGGTGCCGCACTCCCCCGGCCTGAGACGCTGCCCGTACCAGGTTCCGCGTCTTATCCTCGTCGCCCTTGCTGCTGCCCGCGCAGTGCACGATGATGTCTGCCCCCTTCACCGCAGCCCCGATTCCCTCGCCCGTGGCCAGGTCACCGGTCACGTACTCGATATCGTCCGCGGCCTCGCGGGTGCTCCGGCTGAGCACCAGTACCTTGCAGTCGGCGGCCCGCAGGCGCGGGACGACGAGCCGCCCGAGCGTGCCCGTGCCGCCAGTGACCAGAATGCGTGACGTCATCGCTCCTCCTAACCGATGATTCTTCCGGCCTTACCGATGAGTCTTCCGGCGAAGGTCCGGTCTGCCTCGCGCGTCATCCCGGAGCCCCCGCCCTGTCGGGCGGTAATCGCTGTAAAACGTGCTATCGCTCACCTCCTCACTTAGTGCGTGCCCTGCGGCTAGTGCGTCCCCTGCGGCCCGCATGTCACGTCCGCGGGCTGCCGGGTGTCAGTGTGGTGACACCCGGCAGCGAAGGAATGTGACAGATGGCTGACAGCGACTGGCTCGCAGCCGCCTTCCGTGAGCACCGCGATCACCTTCGGGCGGTGGCCTACCGCCTGCTTGGGTCGATGACCGACGCCGACGATGCGGTCCAGGACACCTGGCTGCGGCTGACGGGGGCGGATACCAGCGAGGTGCAGAATCTCGGCGGCTGGCTGACGACAGTCGTCGCGCGGACTTCCCTCAACATTCTCCGGTCGCGCCGGTACCGGCACGAGGAACCGGTCGGTGATACCTGGCCGGGTGCCGCGGAGGTGGCGGCCAGGGCCGGAACGGCGGCCGGACCCGGCATGGCTGGCACGGCCGGCCGGGCCGGCGATCCGGAGGCCGAGGCCGTGCTCGCGGACTCGGTCGGCCTCGCCCTGCTGGTCGTGCTCGACACGCTGACGCCGGCCGAGCGGCTCGCGTTCGTCCTGCACGACTTGTTCGCTATGCCGTTCACCGAGGTGGCAGCCGTGCTCGGGCGCTCGACGGACGCGACGCGGCAGCTCGCGAGCCGGGCCAGGCGCCGGGTACGCGGAGCGCCCAGCCCGGATCGCGCCGCCGACCTCGCCCGCCAGCGGGAGGTGGCCTCCGCGTTCCTCGCCGCATCTCGCGGCGGCGACCTCTCGGCCCTCGTCGCGCTGCTGGACTCCGACGTCACCCTGACGGCCGATGCCGCCGCCGCCCCGTCCGGCAAGCCGGTGCTGCTCCGGGGCGCGGACATGGTCGCCAGGGGGGCGCTCGCGTCCTCCAGCCGGGCCGGGCATTCCCGGCTGGCCCTGGTGGACGAGTCCGTGGGCATCGTATTCGCGCCGGCCGGCCGGCTGCAGGTCGTACTTGCCCTGACGGTCAGCGCCGCGCGCCGGATCACCGCCATCGAGGTGATAGCCGATCCCGACCGGCTGCGACGGCTGCGGCTGACAGTGCTGCCGGGGCTAAACATGCTGCCGGACTAGCACGACTCCGCCCCCTATCTCGGGTGCAGCAAGGCACGACGTCGGGAAAAGACTGGCCAGCGATGCCATCGGCCTATTGCGTCAGCAGGACTTGGTCGTAACGGTCAAGGGCCGAGGTTCGTACGTCAATCCGCCGAGCTAGATGCCGACCGGGTGCCAGACCGTCTTGGTCTCAAGGAACGCCAGCAGCCTCCGCAGCCCGGGCGGCGCGGCCCAGTCCTCGTCGGCCGCGAACACCCGCTTCACGTTGCCCGCGGCGAGCCGCTCGAGGTCGGCCCGCCCGGACCCGGCCACGCCCGACAGGTCGATCGCGTTGACATCCATGTGCCCGGCGAGCACCGGGGCCAGTTCCGCGGTCCGGCCGGTCAGCATGTTGACTACCCCGGGCGGAACGTCGGAGGTGGCGAGCACCTCGGTGAGCGTCACCGCGGGAAGCGGCCGGTCCTCGCTGGCCACGACCACTGCGGTATTGCCGGTCGCGATGACCGGCGCGACCACGCTGACCAGGCCGAGCAGGCTGGAATCGGCGGGGGCGACGACGGCGACCACGCCCGTCGGCTCGGGCGTGCTGAAGTTGAAGTAAGGGCCGGCCACCGGGTTGGCGGCGCCGGCCACCTGCGCGACCTTGTCCGGCCAGCCGGCGTACCAGACCCAGCGGTCGATCGCCCGCGCCACCTGGTCGTCCGCGGCCTGAAGGTCAAGACCTTCGCTATTAACGATTTCCGCCGCGAACTGCGTCCTGCGACCTTCGAGCAACTCCGCCACGCGGTACATGACCTGGCCCCGGTTGTATGCCGTCGCTCCCGACCAGCCGCCGACCGCGGCCCGGGCCGCGACCACGGCGTCCCGCGCATCCTTGCGCGACGCCCGGGCCGCATGGGCGAGCAGGCTACCGCCGGGATCGGTCACCGGGTAGGAACGGCCCGACTCGGACCGGGGGAACGCCCCGCCGATGAACAGCTTGTAGGTCTTGCGGACGCCGAGCCGGCGACCGTCGCCGTCGGCCCCCGGCGCCCGCTTGCCGTCCACAGTGGTCCCGGCCGGCTTCGCTTCGGCGACGCTCGTGGCCGGTCCAGTTTCCGGGGCTGTCCTGACCTGTCCCGCCGCCGCTGTCATCGCAGCCGTCCCGGCCGGTTCCGCTGCCGCAGCCGCCCTGGCCGCTGCCACCGCGGACGACCGAGCCGGTTTCGCCGCCGGTGCCTTCCTGGCCGGTGCCTTCCTAGCCCGGTGTCACGGCGCCTTGCTGAGCGGCGCGTTTCGCTGATTTCGCAGCCGGCTCCCCCGCGGAGCGCTTCGCGCCGTCGCGGTCAGGCATCGAGGTACGCGGCCAGCCCGTGCCGGCCGCCCTCCCGCCCGTAACCTGACTCCCGGTACCCGCCGAACGGGCTGGCCGGGTCGAACCGGTTGTAGGTATTGGCCCAGACGACACCGGCCCGGAGCCGCTGCGCCATCCACAGGATCCGGCTGCCCTTGTCGGTCCAGATCCCGGCCGAGAGCCCGTATGGCGTGTTGTTGGCCTTGATCAGCGCCTCCTGTGGCGTGCGGAAGGTGAGCACCGACAGCACCGGCCCGAAGATCTCTTCCCTGGCGATCCGGTGCGACTGGCTGACCCCGGTGAACACCGTCGGCGGGAACCAGAAGCCCCGCTTCGGCAGCTCGCACGGCGGTGACCAGCGCTGCGCGCCCTCGGCGTCCCCGGCGGCCGACAGTTCCGTGATCTTGTCCAGCTGCTGCCTGGAGTTGATCGCGCCGATGTCGGTGTTCTTGTCCAGCGGGTCGCCGAGCCGGAGCGTGCCGAGCCTGGCGCGCAGTCGTTCGACCATCTCGTCCGCCACCGATTCCTGGACCAGCAGCCGGGAGCCTGCGCAGCAGACATGACCCTGGTTGAAGAAGATGCCGTTCACGATTCCCTCGACCGCCGCCTCGACCGGCGCGTCGTCGAAGACGACGTTCGCGGCCTTGCCGCCGAGTTCCAGGGTCAGCCGCTTGCCGGTGCCCGCCACCGCGCGGCTGATTTCCTTGCCGACCTCGGTTGAGCCGGTGAACGCGACCTTGTCAATTCCCGGGTGGGTGACCAGCGCAGCGCCGGTCTCCCCCGCGCCTGTGAGCACATTCACCACGCCCGGCGGCAGGTCCGCTTGCTGGCAGACCTCGGCGAGCAGCAACGCGGTCAGCGGGGTCGTCTCGGCCGGCTTGAGCACGCAGGTGTTACCGGCGGCGAGCGCGGGCGCGAGCTTCCAGGCGGCCATCAGCAGCGGGAAGTTCCACGGGATGACCTGACCGGCCACGCCGAGCGGCCGGGGCGCCTGGCCGAGCCCGGCGTACTCCAGCTTGTCCGCCCAGCCCGCGTGGTAGAAGAAGTGCGCGGCCGCCAGCGGGATATCGACGTCGCGTGTCTCCCTGATCGGCTTGCCGTTATCCAGGCTCTCCAGCACCGCGAACTCACGGGACCGCTCCTGCAGGATCCGGGCGATCCGGTACAGGTACTTGGCCCGCTCGGCGCCCGGCATCGGGCCCCACACCTGGTCGTACGCCGCACGGGCCGCGGCCACTGCGCGATCGACGTCCGCCGGTCCGGCCGCCGTCACCTGGGCCAGCGGCTCCTCGGTCGCCGGATTCTGCGTCCCGAATCGCTGCCCGTCGGCGCCGGGCACGAACTCGCCGTTGATGAAGAGCCCGTACTCCGCCGCGATCGTCACGATCTCCCGCGACTCGGGCGCTGGCGCGTACTCCCACGCCGCGCCAGCCGAGCGCGGCCTCACCTGTGTCGAGAGCGCATCCGGCGCGGTGATACCGCCGCCCCGGGCCGTTGCGCCCTTCCCGGCCTGCATCAGCAGTGTTCCCGTCGTCCGCCCTACGTTGCTGTGCCACATTCTCGCACCCGGCTGCGGCGAACTGGACGGCACCGTTGACGCGCACTGCTTGCTCGGTGTTGTCCGGCACAACGGGCACGCATCCGGCGACGGCCGCACCACCGGCTCCGCGAGCGGGGCAACCGGCTCGGGCCGCCGCAAGGTGTCGTAAACCTGAATGGCGAAGATCGACACCAGCATCGGTCGTGCAACGGCTCTCAGTACCGGCATGAGCAGCAACTGCCCACCCAGGCGGGCTTGTAATATCCCCGCTTCGCCGAGTGGGACCTCTGGCCCTTGCCAGTAATGGCACGGAGCAGATTCTATGAAGCGTGCGTAGGAGGAGCATGGCGTCCGATGAGGGAACTGATCTGATGTCAGCCCCGGCCGACATGACCGCGGGTCCGGCGCTGCCGAAGGCCCCGACGGGAGTCTGCGGCCTGGACGAGATCACCAGGGGCGGGCTGCCCCGGGGCAGGTCGACCCTCGTAACAGGCGGCGCTGGATCCGGCAAGACGCTGCTGGGCCTGCAGTTCCTCGTCTCGGGCGCGCGCGACTACCGCGAGCCTGGCGTGCTGGTCACCTTTGAAGAGTCGGCCGAGAAGGTGAGCGCCAACGTTGCATCACTGGGGTTCAACCTTGACGCGCTCCAGCGGGACCGGCTACTCGTCGTGCATTCCTTCCGGGTCGACCCGGCCGAGGTCATCGAGACGGGCGAGTTCGACCTCGACCCGCTGTTCCTCCTGATCGGCGACTCTATCGAGCGCATCGGGGCCAAGCGCGTCGTGCTCGACACCGTCGAGCTGCTGTTCGGCGCGTTCCAGGATCAGGTGACCGTGCGAGCCGAACTCGGCCGGCTGTTCCGCTGGCTCGAGGACCGGGATGTAACCGCCATCGTGACCGGCGAGCGGGGCGACAGTGCGCTCACCCGGCACGGGATCGAGGAGTACGTGTCCGACTGCGTGATCGTCCTAGATCACCGCATTCAGGAGGGCATCTCCACCCGCCGCCTCAGGGTGGTGAAGTACCGGGGGTCGGCGCACGAGACAAACGAGTACCCGTTCTTGATCTCAGGCCATGGTTTCGTCATGCTGCCTATCACGTCGATCACGCTGGACTACGGCGCGCCCGAGGATCGCATCTCGACCGGCGTGACCCGCCTCGACCACATGCTGGCCGGCGGCCTGTTCCGCGGATCGACCCTCCTGCTCAGCGGGGCGGCAGGTACCGGCAAGACCACGCTTGCCGCGCATCTCGTCGACTCGGCATGCGCGCGGGGTGAGCGGGCGCTGCTGATGCTCTTCGAGGAGGCACCCGACCAGGTCAGCCGGAACATGCGATCGGTGGGCCTCGACCTTGGGCGCTGGGTCGATGCGGGCCTGCTGCGCATATGGGCGGCCCGGCCGACGGCGTTCGGGCTCGAGACGCATCTGGCGATCCTCGCACGGCTGATCGAGGAGTTCACGCCGTCCGTCGCCGTCCTGGACGGGATCGCCAGTCTCACCCAGGGGGCCTCCGGATCCGAGGTCACTTCGATGGTGGCCCGCCAGATCGACCTGCTCAAGGCCGGCGGGATCACCGCGATGGCGACGACCCTGGCTCACGAGGACGAAACGAGCACGGTGGGCATTTCGTCGCTGGTGGATACCTGGCTGCTGCTGCGCAACGTGGAGTCCGACGGTGAGCGCAACCGGCTGCTGTTCGTGCTGAAGTCGCGGGGCACCGCCCATTCGAACCAGGTGCGGGAGTTCGTGCTCACCGGCCACGGCGTCGAGCTCGTCGATGTGTATGTGGGCCCGGCGGGCGTCTTGGCCGGCTCCGCACGGCTAGCGCAGGAGGCCCGAGAGCGCAGCGCGGTAGTCCAGCAGGCTGAGGACCTTATGAGACGCCGACGCGAACTTCAGCACGCCATCGTGGCGAGTGAGGCCCGGCTCGCCATGCTGCAGGAGGAGATCGCCTCGGACCGGGCCGAGATTGAGCGGATCGACGGGCATCAGCAGCGTCAAGCGGCCGACGCTGACGCGGACCGGTCGGCGATGGCCTCGCAGCGCTGGGCCGATCCGGCCCCGCGGGACGACGGCGGGCAACGGTGACCCCTCCGCACGCCGGTGATACCGGCGCCGGAGCGTCGGCCGCCTCCGGTGACACCTGGGAGCTGCGGCTCTACGTGACAGGACGCTCGCCCAAGTCCGTCCGGGCGATCGAGAATCTGGAGCGTGCCTGCGAGCAGCACCTGGATGGGCGGTATCACATCGAGGTCGTGGACCTGCTGGAGAACCCGCGGCTGGCGGCCGACGACCAGATCCTGGCCGTGCCCACGCTGGTCCGGAAGCTGCCGCCGCCCATCAGGAAGATCGTCGGAGACCTCTCCGACACTGACCGTCTCCTTGTCGGCTTGCAGCTCCGAGCGCGAAAGGGCGGGGTGACGTGACCGAAATCACCGCCGCGGTTCGTACCGGGCGCGTGCCCGCTGGGTGCGTGCCTGCCGGGATAGGCGCCGAGCGGCTGCCTCAGCCGTGCGAGGCGTCCCGTGACGGCCGCTGAGTCTGACGCAGCGGCTGCCGGGGACTCGCTGGAGGAACTGCGCCGCGAGCTCGATGAGGCGCGGGACACCTTGCGCACCATCCGTGCGGGCGGATTCGATGCGCTCGTCATCGATACCGGCAGCGGCGAGGAGGTGTTCGCGCTCACCGGCGCCGGGCAGCCGTACGGCCTGCTGGTCGAGGGCATGGCCGAGGGAACGCGCAACTATTTCCGCGCCGTGGCGGCCGACTACGACGGCACCCTTGCTGAGGGCCCGGTCGACCCGGACACCCTGGCGGCGATCACCGAGTCACGCGCACGGGGAATCCGGGTGATCTTGGTCACCGGGCGGATCATGAGTGAGTTGCGTGCCGTGTTCCCGGAGGTCGAGGAGCATTTCGACGCGATCGTCGCCGAGAACGGCGGGCTAATAGTGACCCCGGTCGGCATCCGCCTGCTGGCCGCCCCCGTAGGCCAGCCCGTCAGCGTGGCGCTGACCGCCCGTGGTGTCGCCCACCGCATCGGGCAGGTGATGGTCGGCTGCGCCGCGGCCGACGAGCCGGCCGCGCTGGAGGTCGTCCGCGAACTGGGCCTGGACTGCGCGCTCGTCCGGAACCGCGGCGAGCTGATGATCCTCCCGGCGGGCGTGACCAAAGCCGGCGGACTGATTGAGGCCCTCAGCGACCTGGGCCTTTCGCCCCACAACACCGTCGGCGTCGGCGACGCCGAGAACGACCACAGCCTGCTGGATGCGTGCGAGATCGGCGTGGCAGTCGCCAACGCGGTTGGCGCCCTCCGCGATCGCGCCGATGTGGTGCTGGATCTTCCGGACGGTGCCGGGGTGGCCAACCTGCTGCGGGGACCACTGCTCGCCGGGCGTGCCCACCTCCATCCGCGCCGCTGGCAGATAACGCTGGGCACCGACGACCGCGGCCGGGCCGTAACCGTGCCCGCGTCGCAGCTCAATGTCGCGATCTGCGGGGGAACGGGGGACGGCAAGTCGTACCTGGCCGGCCTGGTCTGCGAGCAGCTGGTCCGCCTCAACTACTCCCTGGTGGTCTTCGACCCCGAAGGCGACCATCTCGGGCTCGGCGAGCTGCGCGGCGTGTTCGTCACCGGTGGCCAGGAGGGCCGCCTCGCCGACCCCGCTGAGGTGGTGCGCCTCCTGCGGCACGGCCACCCGGCCGTGGTCATCGACCTGTCCCACCTCGGGTCCTCCGGCCACGCCGACTACGCGGCGGGCCTGGCGGGCGAAGTCGCGGCCCACCGGGCCGCGACCGGTCTCCCGCAATGGATGGTCGTCGACGAAGCCCACGGGCCTATCGGGAGGGCGGCGGTCGCGCGCCGCATCTTCGACCCGGGCGCCAAGGGCTATCTGCTCATCACCTGGCAGCCCGAGGAACTGTCGGCCGACGCCCTCGTCGCTCTCGACGCCGTGATCGCCCTCGGCTCGCCGCAGCCCAGCGACTCGCTTGTCGATCTGACCGCGGCAGTGGCCGATATTCCCCGCGCCGAGATCGCCCGGCTCCTCAGCGGGCCGACCGGCCGGGCGGTGCTGGCCTGGCGACAGCGGCCCGGCCTGGCTGTGGCGTTCACCCCGGGGAACCGGATCACGCCTCATCTGCGCCACGAGCATAAATACAACCGGTCCGGTGTGGAGCCCGGCCACCGGTTCTACTTCCGCACCGAGCCCGACACCCCCACCGGCGCGGTCGCCGCCAACCTCGCCGAGCTTGAGGCCGAGCTTGGCCGATGTGACCAGGGCGCAGTACGTCACCATTGCGCTGGCCGGGACTTCTCCCGCTGGGCTTTCAGTGTCTTCCACGACAGGGCGCTCGCTGCTAACCTCAGCGCCGCCGAAAGCGCTCTCACAGGCGAGAGCCACGGCGCGGCAGTCGAACAGGTCCGGCTGGCCCTCATCGCGGCACTCCAGGCCCGACGCCCCCGCTAAGCCCGCCTTGCCCGGCCAGTCGGATTACGCGCTTGCCTAAGCCGAGTTGATTGACGCCGAGTTGATTGACGCCGAGTTGGTCGACGCCGAGTTGGTTGACACTGCCGGAGTAGGAGTTCCGGGGCAGGGCCGCCCGGCGGCGGCTGTGACGGGGCGCATCGTGAGTGAGGCCCCCGTGTTCACAGTGAACAGGGACAGAAAACGGGCACCTATAGTTATGAGCCGTTACTACATACGCCCACGGAGCCGACATGACCGCTGGCCCGCACGACCCGGATCCTGACGCGCAATGGCAAGTCCGGTTGCCGCCATCAGACCCGCTAGCCGCGGACCATTACTTGCCACCGCCCGGCGAGCAATGGCAGGACCCGCCGCCCGGCCAGCAACGGCAAGACCCGCCACCCGGCCAGCAACGGCAGGACCCGCCAACGGATCAGCAGGCGCGCACCTGGCAGCAGCCAGGCCAGCAATGGCAGGACGCGCCGCCGGATGAGCAGGCGCGCACCTGGCAGCAGCCAGGCCAGCAATGGCAGGACCCGCCCCTGGATCAGCAGGCGCGCACCTGGCAGCAACCCCGCCAGCAATGGCAGGGCGGCTACGACGCGCAGTATCAGATGCGCCCTGTTGTCGCGCCGCGAAGCCCTGCGCTCGGCGTGCTGCTGTCGTTCTTCATTCCCGGGCTCGGCTCCATGGTGAACGGCCGCCCGGCCAAAGGCATCCTGATCTTGATCACGTACGTCATCGGATGGGTCCTGACCCTCGTCCTGATCGGCGTGCCCATCCTGTTCGGAGCCTGGATCTGGGGAATGGTCGACGGCTACAAGGCCGCCCAGGCGTGGAACCGGTCACACGGGATCATCAGCTAGGCCGCGGCTGAGCTTGCCGGTCAAACAGCGGCAGACCGCAGGGGCGCGCTGCGCGGCTGCGGCTCGGCGGGGCCGGGAGGTGGCGCCTCCGTGCCGCGGCCGGTCAGCAGCGCGACGGCGTGCTGGGCTTCGGCCGACTCGCCCAGCGACCGGATCACCGGCAGGATGTGCCGGCCAGCCGGCGGCAGCAGGAGCGAGCCCGCGGTGGCCGCCACCGAGCTGGTTCCGGCGATGGCCCAGCCGACCGGGCCGATCGGCGTGCAGCCGAAGAACTGGCTGACGCCCGGGGTCTGCACGATGCCGACGAGGACGCCAGCGCTGGCCAGGCCCGCGATGGCGACGGTCGGGCTGCGGCCACCGACCAGCAGGGTCTGGCCGAGTTCGGTGCCGACCAGCGCCGCCAGGCCGACGGTGCGGGCGCGGGCGCGCCGGCCGGTCATTCTCGCCGCCAGCCAGGCGGCGGTGGCGCCGGCAGTCGTCGCCGCAGCGCGTACGGCAACCTCTTCGGTGAGCGCTGACCCTAGTGATGCCTCCGGTCCTTCCGCCAGCAGCGTGCCGACAGCCTCCGGGTCAGGCGGCCGCAGCGCGACGGCCAGCGCGGGAGCGAGGTCAGTGAGCAGGTTGACCAGCAAGAGCTGGCGGGCAGACAGGGGTGACGTGCCGGTCAGCAGCGCGCCGAGCAGCGTGTAACCGATCTCGCCGATGTTCCCGCCGACCAGGATGCCGATCGCCTGCCGGACGGACGCCCACATTGCCCGGCCTTCCACGACGGCGGACAGGATGGTCTCCAGCCGGTCGTCGCCGACGACCAGGTCGGCAGCGGCACGGGCGGCCGGCGTGCCGCGCTTGCCGAGCGCGATGCCGACATCGGCCAGGGCAATCGCCCCCGCGTCGTTCGCGCCGTCGCCGGTCATCGCGACCGTGCGGCCCAGCCGCTGGAACGCCTGGACTACCCGGACCTTCTGGGCCGGAGTACTGCGGGCGATCACCGACGCGTTAGCGAGCGCGGCCGAGAGCGCCTCGTCGTCGAGCTTGTCGAGCTCGATGCCGGTGACGATGTCACCCCCGTTGAGGACGTCAAGCTCGGTCGCGATCGCTGCGGCGGTTGCCGGATGGTCACCGGTGATCATCACGACATGGACGCCCGCATCACGTAGCTCGCGCACTGACGCGCCAGCGGTGGCACGGACCGGATCACCGAACGCCACGAAACCGACGAAGGACAGTTCCTTTACCTCGTCATCGGCCAGCTGGTATCCCGCGGCGACGTGGTTCTCGGCCACAGCGAGAACGCGGTAGCCGCCGGCGGTCAGCCGGTCGAGCTGGGCGGTCAGCCGCTTCAGCGCCGGCGCGCCGAGTGCGCGGCCGCGCCATCGCACGCAGCGCGGCAGGATTACTTCCGGCGCGCCCTTGACCGACAGCAGCGGGCCGTTAGATGCCTTGCCCTTGGCCCCGTCCGCACTGGCCGTTCCGGCCGTGGCCGTTCCCGCGCTGCCTGTTCCCGCGCTGGCTGTTCCCGCGTTGACCGTGCCCGCGCTGACCGTGCCCGCGCTGACCGTTCCCGCGCTGGCCGTTCCCGCTCTGGCAGTGCCCGCACTGACCATTCCCGCGCTGACCGTGGCGGTGGCCGTGCCCGCGGTGGCCGTGCCCGTACTGCCCAGGGTGGCGTGGTAGCTGCGGCTCGGCTCGAACGGAAGCGCGGCGATCCTGCGCCAGCTGGGGTGCCCCTCGGACCGGCTTACCTGCTCGGCGCCCGCCGCGACGGTCACCGCCTCGTCCGTCATGTGCTCGGCCTTGCGTCCGGGGCGTGCTTGCGGGGTCGCGCGCAGCGCTGCCGCGAGGACCTGGCGGCGTGCGCTGTCGAGCGCACCACGGCGCTTGCAGGCCGCCCCGTCCGATACCGCCGCCACCGCCATCCGCCCCTGGGTCAGCGTGCCGGTCTTGTCGAAGCACAGCACATCCACCCGGCCCAGCGCCTCGATCGTGCGCGGGTTGCGGACCAGCGCGCCGCGCGCCGCCAGCCGGCGGGCCGAGGCGAGCTGCGCCGCGGATACCAGGAATGGCAGCCCCTCCGGGACCGACGCGACTGCCAGGCCGACGGCAGCGCCGATGCTGTCGCGAGCGGGCCGTCCCCGCAGCAGGCCGGCTCCGACGACCGCGACTGCCGAGCCGAGCGCGAGCGGCAGGGTAGTGCGCGTGATCTGCGCGAGCCTCGCCTCCACGCCGGTGACCGGCGCTGCGCCGGAAGCCGCCGCCATGCTCCGCCCGGTCTCGGTCGCGCTACCGGTCGCCACCACGACGGCGGTGGCTCGCCCGGCCGCCACCGCGGTGCCCTCATAGAGCATCGAGCGCCGGTCGGCGATCGCGTGCGCGGGCACCGGCGCGCTCGTCTTGTCCACCGGGAACGACTCGCCGGTCAGCGACGACTCGTCAACCTGCAGCGCCCGTGCGTCCAGCAGCCGGCAGTCGGCGGGCACTACCTCGCCAGCGCCAAGCACCACGATGTCACCGGGCACCAGCCGGGCGGCGAGCACCGTCTGCTCGCGGCCGTCCCTGAGTACCCGCGCGGTCACCGCCGACGTCTCGAACAGCTGCGCCATCGAGCGGTCAGTCCAGACCCGCTGGACACCGCCGATCAGCGCGGACAGCGCGCCGACGCCGGTGACGATCACGGCGTCGGTCACCGCGCCGATGCTCGCGGAGAGCGCGGCACCGCCGGCGAGTATCGGCGTCAGCGGGTTGGCGAGCTCAGCGAGGAAGGCGCGCTGCAGCGACAGCTCGGTCGGCTGCCGCTCGTCGGGGTGCCAGCGGCGCCGCGCGTCCTCGCCGCCAAGCCCGGCAGGCCGGCTCCGCAGCCGTTCCAGCACCACCTCGGCGGGCATCGCATGCCAGGGCGTGCGCGGCGGCGGAGCGGCGGCCGGGCGCCGGGCGAGTTCTGCCGCTGACCAGGCCCCGCTGGTCAGCGCGATCGCGGCAGCGCCGTTCACCGCCAGCAGGCTCCGGCCGGACGCGCCTGGCGCGGTGCCCCCGAACGCAAGCGCGACCCCTAGGGCGGTGCCGGCCTCTGAAAGCGTCACCCCGCGGTGCGAGACGGCATGGGCGACCCGCACCGCGTCGATGATGAGCGCCACCGCCGCGAGATCACCGCCAGCCAGCAGGTGCGCTCCCCACGCGGGCAGGCCGCCCGCCGAAGCGAGCCCGACGCCGCAGTCGGCAGCCGCCAGCGCCCGCCGCTGCCTGGATACCAGCAGCACTCCCCGGCCGTCGGCCTGAAGCCCCCGGATGGACGCCACCAGCCGTCCTCCGTCGGGCAGCAGCCGGTCGCCGAACCCAGCACGGTGCGCGGTTACCAGGGCGGCGAGCGGATCGCCGCGGCTGGCCGCCGCGCCGCCTGGCCCCTGATCGCCGCGGCCCGCCCTGGAGCCGGCCATCGGAGCGGCCACCATGAACGCTGTCCCGGCCCGGCCGGCCGCAGCGAGGATGAGCTCGGCCGCGTCGGCAAGCTCAAGCACCACGCCGACCACTGCGAGGAGCCGGCCGTTTCGCGTCAGGCCGAGCACGTAGGCCGCGCCGCCCTGGGTTAGCTTCGCGGCCGCCCGGCCGCCCGTCCCCCTCCTCAGCCCCAGCGCGTCAAGCGGTCCCAGCGTGAACGTCCCGTCCGACCTGGCCTCGCTGATCCGGTCAGCCGTGAACAGCCCGTGCACGACGCCCACGAACTCGGCCGCATCGCGGCCGCCGACCCCGACCACGTCGCCGACGACCAGGGCACCGGTGGTCAGCACGTCGGCGTCGACCACGATGGTGTCGATGCGGTCCAGCCTGCGAAGCGCGCCCTGATCCAGGACGACGACGCCGCGCCTGGCCAGCAGGCACCCGAGGGTTGCGGCAAAACCCTCCCTGGACAGCCGCGCCGCCTTGGGCAGCCCGGCCAGCGCGACGCCCGCCGCCCGCCGCGGGCTCCGGGAGACCGCGAGAACGCCGCCGAAGGCGCCGGCCGCGCCGACGCCGATGCGCTCGCTGTAGCGCTCGATCGGCCCGGGAGGCAGCGGGCCCGGCCGTTCCGGCGTGACGGGCAGCGCGGCGGCGCGAGCCGGGTCGCCGCATAGCTGCGGCTCGGCCCGGGCCCAGGCGTCTCGCTGCATCATCGCCTCGGCCAGCCGCGCGGCCCGCTGGCCGACGTCAACCGCCAGCCCGCTCACTCCCTGCGCCGCGGACTGCGCGAGCGCGTTGGCCGCCGCCAGCGTTACATCGGCGCGGCCCGGGCCGATGGCGCGGTCGACGATCGAGCGCAGCCGCGGCTGGGTGTCAACGAGGTTGACCAGGGACCCGAGTTCGGCCGGAAGGCGCACAGTCCGGAATGCCCGCCCGGCGCCAGCGAACGACAGCCCGGCCGCGTTGGCCGCCAGCGCTGCCACCGCGCCGGGCACCCGGTCAATGGGACCGGGGCGGTCAGCCGTCGTCTCCTGCTGCACCGGATGGTCGCGCTCAAGCTGCTCGATGACGCCGATGAGCTCAGCCGGGGCGATGTCGGGGCTGCAGGCGACGACAACGGTGCCGAGCGGGGCGTTGACCACGGCCCAGCTCACTCCTGGATGGCGCTGCAACCCTGCTTCGACGGCACGGGCCAGGGCCGCGTTGCGGTCCTGGGTGACCCCGCGCACGGCAAGGTGAAGACGCCCATCACCACGCCACACCACGCGCTGCACCGGCTGCCCGCGGACCGCCCGGCCGACGGCTGCCGCCAGCGCTGCCGGGCGCGAGGTTAGCGGGAGACCGGGCATCACATCGGCTGGCCAGCTCAGCCGCGTGCTGCGCGGTGGCCTGGTGAGCGGTGCCCTGGTGCGCGGTGGCCTGGTGCGCGGTTGCCTGGTGCGCGGTGGCCTGGCGTTCTGGGCCCTGGCGGGCGTGGCGCGGTGCAGCCTGGCGTCCTGTGGCCTGGCGCACTCGCGGCGGCCTGACCGTGATCTGGTGTCCCGGTGCTCACTCAGGCATGATCAACAGCCACTGGCTGCCGCGCATCACCCCGGCAGGGTGATGCCCGGCGCAGCCGCCGGTCACATCCTGGCGTGATGAGCAAGACTGACTCGAAGCCGACCTCCGGCAACCGGAGGCCATCGGCTGACCATGCGGAGCACAACGGCCATCACCACGGCCACGAGGAGTACGCGGCCGGGATGGATCTGCCCGTATTCGGCCACGTCGCTTACAAGAGCCTGGGTTTCTGGGCCGGCCTCGGAGTAGCCGGCGCGGTCGGGGTGATCGAGTGGCCGGTCGTCGCCGCTGTCGGCGTGGGCTACGCGCTTGCGCGCCGGTGACCAGCGAATGACCACCAGGATAGCTGAGCGCGCCGCGACTGGCCGCCCGCCCGCCCGCCGGACGCCCGCCCGCAGCACACCCGCCGCCGCCAGCCGGGCGCAGTCCGGCAGCCGCACCGCGGCCGACCTGGCACCTGCGCGCCGCACCGCCATCAGGCCGGCGTCTGCCAGCCGCACACCCGCCGCCCGCAGCACACCCGTCGCCGCCAGCCGGGCGCCCGCCGTCGCCGCCAGCCGGGCGCCCGCCGTCGCCGCCAGCCGGGCGCCCGCCGTCGCCGCTAGCAGGGCGCCCGCGCGCCGGGCTCAGCGGGCCAAGCAGGCCAAGCAGGCAGCGGGCCTCGTGGCCGGCCGCACAACGCAGCCGGCCAGGAAGGCCGAAGGGACGAGACCGGCACCGGGGCCGGCCAAGCCCGAAGCAAGGGGCACTGCTCGCGGTACGCCCGCCGGGCCTGGGCGGGACGCCCCCCCGGGCCGGACGCCAGCCCGGCCAGTGTCCGCGAACCGGACGCCAGCCCGGCCAGCGCAGCGGGCCGCAACTGCCGCGGCCAGGGCGATCGAGAAGGAAAGCGGGCGGGTGGTGCTGCCCTACGGCATCGGGCCAGTGCGGGTTCCTTCTCCTGACCGGCTGGCCTTCTATGGCGGGATTGCCACCCTCGCCCTGTTCGGCATCGTCGAGTGGCCGGTCGCGCTTGTCATCGGCATCGGACACCTACTCGCCGATGATCATCATCACAAGCTCCTGGCCGACTTCGGCGAGGCCCTCGGCGAAGCGTAAGACCTGCTCCTCCCCGGAGCCGCTGCGGGCCCGGGTCCTTAGTGGGTGACCCCGTAAATTCGTCGGGGGGTTGTCACGCGGCTGTTGTCAGGTTGGCTTGCTGTACGGGTTGCTCATGTTCGCTGATGCGGCGGAGCAGGTCGGTGAGGTCGGTGAGGTCGCTGTGATCTTCCCCCGGTAGCACGGACACCAGGGCTGCGGGGTCGGGTGCTGGGGTCTGGCAGCGGGTTGAGCTGCTCGAACGTGACGCTAGCGCGCCGTGCCGGACGGCCATCGCGAGGCGTAAGCATTCAGCTCCGCCTGGCTGAGTTATGCGGGGTGACGCGATGTCACCGGCGGCGGGTCGGAGCGGAGGCCCGGGCCGGCGGCATGTGGCGGGACTTGGATCCGCTGACATGGCAAGGATCTGGCCGCCAGGTGAAGCAGAGTAGGCTGACCAGCATGCGCACCTGCATATGAGGCTGATCTGCCCGGGCTCCTCCTGTTCGGCTCGCTTCGTCCGTGACCAGTCGAGTCGACAAGGAGTTTCGTCGTGCTTTCCCACCAGCAGATCTTGCACTTCCGCACGTTCGGGTATGTCACGCTGCGCGGCCTGCTCAGCCCGGTCGAGGCGGCCACGCTCCGCAAGGAGGTGACCGGCGCGCTAGCCGACGCGTTCGGCAAGATTGCTACCGAGCCGAACGACCTGGGCGGCATCCGCGGCGATTACCTGCCGCTGGCCGCTAACCGTGCGCCGGTCAGCCTGGCCCTCATCGCCGATGACCCGAGGACGTTCTTGTCCTCGGCAGAGCTACTCGGCAGCCCGACCGTGCCCTCGGTCGGGATCGCCACGTGCTTTACCGGCGATTCCACCTGGCATTCCCGCCAAGGACCCGATATAGGGGGCGTGACCTTCTGGGCCGACCTTGACCCGCGGACGGCCGAGACGGGTGCGCTGCGCCTTGTTCCCGGCTCTCATCTGCGCGAGTTCGAGCGACAGCTGTGCGAGTATCGCGCGGCCGAGCCTGCCATGTCCGGCTTCGGGCACTGGGAGTGGCCGCACGTGGTGGTGCAGACCGAGCCGGGCGACGTGGTCGCCTTTCATGCCCACCTGATGAACTGCGCGCAGGGCGGCACGCCGCGCCTGTCCTGGACGATCGGCTACCTGCCCTGGCCCGGCCTGGGCCGGCCGGATCAGATGGCGGTAGTGCGTGACCTCGTCGTGGACGATGTCGAGTTCGACCACGAAGACTACGACCGGGACCGCTGGCCTGTCTGGCGGGAATGGGCAGCCGGTGCCGCTCAGGTTCCATCACGCGCTATCGCGCTCGAGCGGCTCGAGCTGCTCGGCGTGCTGGCCGGCCAGGACGACGGCTGATTGGGCTGGCAGAGACTCGCCGGGCTCGCGGGAGTCGGCCAGCGGGCCCGGCGAGCGCCACGCGGGGCGGTGCCGCTGCCGTCGTCGGGGCACAGGCCACCATGATCAGGGCAATCCCGCCGTGATCATGGTGGTCTGTGCCGACCGGGAACAGATCAGCCGCCACGCTCAGCCATCACGCATGAGCCGAGAGGACAAGCGCTGAATGTATACCGCGAGGCACTGCCAGGACACGGCCCAGATTAGTCACAACCAGCTGATGCTCTTCATTTTCGCCTCAAAGGCGGCCACGTCCTGTCCGGCGATGCTTTCCTCACCCGGAGCGGCTCCGGCGGCGCTGGCCACTACGGTCTGGGTGAACGAGTAGCCGCCATTCGCTGTGTAGATGACGACGATAATGCTGGCGCCCTTGGATCCGCAGACGTACCACTCGGCGCCACCATTCTCGATGTTGCCGTACCCAAGCTCGCCCAGCGTCGCCTGGGCTGCCGACAGCAGGTCACCGACGTCAAAGCCGCCCTGGACGGGAAGCTCGTACGGGCCCCACGTCCAGTGCATGCCTTCGTACACGATCACGGCGTCCTCCTAGTGTGGAATTCCCGGTATTGGATCGGGTCACGAATTCTGACCTTACTAGGGCGTTCGCGAGGCGAGTGCCCAGGTCCGCCGCGCACGTGCGATATCTACCTCTACGACTGGGCCAGCAGCACGACCCGCCAGATCACTAACATGCCAAAGCGACAACGAGGAATACCCAGACCTCTCCGGTGACAATATCGTCTGCGAGGGCGCGCCTAACGGCGGGCAGGATATCTACGACCACCTCGCCATCCGGTTCTACCTGCACGACTTCCAGGCCAAGGTCAGGACCCTGTCCGGCCGGCGCATCCCGGCCCCCCGAGCGCACGAGCTCATAGCCGACGCTCAGCGCATCCTGGCCATCGTCGACACAAGCTAATGCCCTCGGGGTTCCGGGACCGCTTCCTCTGTATGCGCAGGGACAGCTTCAGTGCTGCGGCCAGTGCGCCAGCCATGGATCTGGCGGCGACGGTGGCGCGGGCGGCATGGGCGCCGCGGGCGGCATCGGCCCGGGTGGCCCGGCCATGCCCGGCCGCCGGCCGCTCCGCCACGGGTTACCCAGCTGTGGGTTACCCGGCTGCGGCGAGTGGTGGCGCGGGTGCCCGGGAACGTCGGCAGCCTGCTGCGCCAGGTCAGCGGCCTCCTGAGCAAGCTCGGCCGCTCCTCCGCCTGGACGGCCGCCTCCTCCGCCTCGTCGGCATGTTCCCGCGCCTCGCCGGCGGCCCGCTGCGCCCGGTCAGCTAGTTCCCGCGCCCGCCGTTGCTCGTTCTCGTCGGCCCAGTCCTCCGCCAGGTCGGCGGCCTCCTGGGCCAGCTCGGCCCGCTCCTCCGCCTGGACGGCCGTCTCCTCCGCCTCGTCGGCTCGTTCCCGCGCCTCGTCGGCGGCCCGCTGGACCTGGTCAGCCCGTTCCTGCGCCCGGAAAGCGGCCGTCTGCGCCTCGATCTGCGCCGCGGTCAGACCTGCTGCCCCGGCTTCGCGCGCGTACCTCTCCTCAGGACATCCCGTCCCCGGGAGTTCTCTCGCCGACGCCCGGATCCGCCCCCGGCTGCCCGGCGGCGACCGCCCTCCTGGCCACGCTGTACGGTTCGCCGGTCGCAGCCATGCGCTGACGGGCGGCGCTCTTCTGGGCCTTGTTCTGAGTCATGATCATCTCTTCCCGGCGAGGCTGCCCGCGTCTGCCCGCCAAGGCAAATGACCTGACTAAATGGTGCACGCGAGTCGCAGACCCTTGTCCTCGTCGCCACCGCGGCGCGGGCCGGCCGGTGGCTCGGAAGCGGGCAGGCGGTGCGCTGCCTCCAGGGGGCAGAATACCCGCTCACGCGGCCGGCGCAGAAGCGAGTTTCCCGAGATCTTTAACGCAGGCCCACAGCTGGTCGGCCTGGCCACGGTGGCAGGCCAGCGGTTCAGTCGATGGTGAAGTAGTCAGGCCCGGCGTAGGCACCGGTGAGCTGCTTGCTGCGCTGCATGAGCAGGTCGTTGAGGAGGCTGGACGCGCCGATGCGGAACAGTTCGGGCGTCAGCCAGTCCTGCCCGGCGGTCTCACGGACCAGCACCAGGTAGCGGATGGCTTCCTTGGCGGTGCGCACCCCGCCGGCTACCTTCACCCCGACCCGCCGGCCGGTCACCTGCGCGTAGTCGCGCACCGCCGCGAGCATCACCAGGGTCACCGGGGGCGTGGCGGCCGGCGTGACCTTGCCGGTCGATGTCTTGATGAAGTCGGCACCCGCGAGCATCGCCAGCCAGGACGCCCGGGACACGTTGTCCAGGGTGGCGAGCTCGCCGGTCTCCAGGATCGCCTTGAGGTGCGCGCTCCCGCACGCTTCCCGCACCTGCTGCACCTCCTCGAAGACCTGGCCATAACGACCCGCGAGGAACGCGCCCCTGTCGATGACCATGTCCACCTCGTCGGCGCCGGCCGCGACCGCTTCGGCGACGTCAGCGAGCTTCACCGCGAGCGACGCGCGGCCGGACGGGAACGCCGTGGCCACGGACGCGACCGCGACGCCGCTCCCGGCCAGCTCGCCCCGGCAGACGGCGACCAGGTCGGGGTAGATACACACGGCCGCGACCGGCGGAACGGCAGGATCGCCAGGATCGGGACGGAGTGCCTTGGCACACATGGCCCGGGCCTTGCCCGGGGTGTCCGCGCCCTCCAGCGTCGTCAGGTCCACCATCCGGATGGCCATCTCGAGCGCCTGCATCTTGGCGTCCCGCTTGATGGACCTGGTCGCGAGCCCGGCCACCCGCGCATCAGAGCCCACCTGGTCGACCGGTGGCAGCCCGTGCAGCACCTGCCGCAGGGCGGCGTCCGATGTCGCTACCTCAGACAGCCAGCGGCGGTCAGCCACCGGCTGCGTCACCGTCTCGATGCCCACACCACGACGCTACCTGAGCCAGCAGACGGGGCAGTAGCCCCGGATACAGCCCGGCCCGGGCCGGGGCCGCGCCAGGCCCAGGGCCCGGGTCGCACCAGGCCCACGGGCCGACGTCGCGCCAGGTCCAGGGCCGGGGTCGCGCCAGGCCCAGGGCCGGCGGCGCGGGCGGGGCGCGGCACAGTTCGAGTGCGGGACGGCGATCCCGCGCCGATCCCGTTACCGCGGCAGCGCGGCCCCTCCGTTGGCCACGGGCCTTGCCGCCGCGAAGCCCGGCTTGATCACCGAGTTGATGATGTTCAGGCGCTCGTCGAAGGGCGCGAACGCGCTCTTCATCGCGTTGATGGTCAGCCACTGGATGTCCGCCCAGCCGTAGCCGAATGCCTCGGTCAGCGCGTGAAACTCCGACGACAGGCTCACGCCGCTCATCAGCCTGTTGTCGGTATTCACCGTCACCCGGAACGAGAGCTCGCGCAGCAGCCCGATCGGATGATCCTTGATGGAAGCGACCGCCCCGGTCTGCACGTTCGAGGTCGGGCACATCTCCAGCGGGATCCTGCGGTCCCGCACGTAGCCCGCCAGCCTGCCCAGCGACGCCGACCCATCCGGCGCCACCTGGATGTCGTCGATGATCCGGACTCCGTGACCGAGGCGCTCCGCGCCGCACCACTGCAGTGCTTCCCAGATGGACGGCAGCCCGAATCCCTCGCCCGCGTGGATGGTGATGTGGAAGTTCTCCCGCGCGACGTACTGGAACGCGTCCAGGTGCCTGCTCGGCGGGCTGCCCGCCTCGGCGCCCGCGATATCGAACCCGACCACGCCGGCGTCCCGGTGCCGCACCGCAAGCTCGGCGATCTCCAGTGACCTTGCTGCCGTCCGCATGGCGGTGAGCAAGGCATAGACGGTAATACCCCGCCCGCTGCTGCCGCGCCTGAAGCCCTCGACGACGGCCTCGACCACCTGGTCGAGGCTCAGGCCGCGACCCACATGCAGCTCGGGAGCGAACCTGACCTCCGCGTACACGACGCCGTCGGCCGCCAGGTCCTCGGCGCACTCGGCGGCCACCCGGATCAGGGCCTCCCTGGTCTGCATCACCGCCACTGTGTGCTGGAAGGCCTCCAGGTAGAGCTCGAGCTTGCCGCGCTGCGCCACGCCGGTCATCCAGCGCGTCAGCTCCGTCACGTCGGTCGACGGCAGGCCCTGGTAGCCGGTCTGGCCGGCGAGTTCGATGATGGTCGCGGGGCGCAGCCCGCCGTCAAGATGATCGTGCAGCAGGACCTTGGGTACCGCTCGGATCTCGTCAAGTGTCACAGGCACCTCCCCATTCTCACAGACCGATCCGGTCGAGCACCCGCGAGCCGACGGCGGGGGGCTGGGCTGTTATCTCGATCGCGCCTGCTAGCGCCGCGCGGGCCCGGCTGAACCGGCCCTCGTCGTCGCCGCGCAGCTCCAGCACCGGCTGGCCGTGCTCGACCCGCTCGCCCGGCTTGGCCATGCAGATGATCCCGGCGGCGGCGCTCACCGGATCCTCCTTGCGGGCCCGGCCCGCGCCGAGCCGCCAGGCGGCCACCCCGACCGCGCGGGCATCCAGCCGGTGCAGCCAGCCCGCCGCCTGCGCCGTCACGACCTCGGCACGGGCGGCCTGCGGCAGCTGCGCGTCGGCGTCACCGCCCTGGGCGGCGATCATCCGGCGGTACCTGTCCATCGCCCGGCCGTCGGCCAGGGCTGCCTCCGGGTCCGCGTCGAGGCCGGCCAGCAAGAGCATCTCGCGGGCCAGCGCCAGGGTCACCTCGGTCAGGTCGGGCGGCCCCTCGCCGCGCAGCACCGCGACTGCCTCGGCCACCTCCACGGCATTGCCAACGGCCCGGCCGAGCGGCGCGTCCATCCCGGTGATCAGCGCGATGGTCCGCACGCCCTGTTCCTCGCCGAGCGTCACCATGGTCTGCGCCAGCCGCCGTGCGTCGGCCATCTCCTGCATGAATGCGCCGCTGCCGACTTTCACGTCGAGGACCAGCGCCGCCGTGCCCTCGGCGATCTTCTTGGACATGATCGAGCTCGCGATCAGCGGGATCGACTCGACGGTCCCCGTGACGTCGCGCAGCGCGTACAGCTTGCGGTCGGCGGGGGCCAGGCCAGGACCGGCCGCGCAGATCACGCACCCGGTATCGGCGAGCACGGCGGTCATCTCCGCGGCCGACAGCACGGCCCGCCACCCGGGGATGGACTCCAGCTTGTCCAGGGTGCCGCCGGTGTGGCCGAGGCCGCGGCCGGACAGCTGCGGCACCGCGGCACCGCAGCTGGCCACCAGCGGGGCCAGGATCAGCGAGACCTTGTCGCCGACCCCGCCGGTGGAATGCTTGTCGACCGTGGGAAAGGGCACGCCGCTGAGGTCAAGCCGCTCGCCCGAGCTGATCATCGCCGCTGTCCAGGCGCGCAGCTCGGCGGGATCGAGGCCGCGGAAGTAGATGGCCATCGCCATCGCGGACATCTGCTCGTCCGCGATCGCCCCTTCGGTATAGGCACTGATCAGCCAGCTGATCTCAGCGGCGGTGAGCGCGCGGCCGTCCCGCTTGGCGCGGATCAGCTCGACGGCGTCAGGCATCGGCGTCAGGCATCGGCGTCACGCCGCGCGGTCAGGTCGGCCCCGGTGAATGCCCCGGGCAGGAGCTCGCCCAGCTCACGGGGTCCCGACTCGGCGTCGAGCAGCAGGCCCGGGCCCCCGGCTTCGAGCAGCAGCTGGCGGCAGCGCCCGCAGGGCACCAGCGGGGCGCCGTCAGCGGCGACCACGCTGACCGCCACCAGCTGTCCGGCGCCGGCCGCGTGCAGCGCCGACACCAGGCCGCACTCGGCGCACAGGGTGAGGCCGTAGGAGGCGTTCTCCACGTTGCAGCCGGCCACGATCTGGCCGTCCGAGGCCTGGCCCGCCGCGCCGACGCGCAGGCGCGAGTAAGGGGCGTAGGCGGTGCGCGCCGCCGCGGTGGCAGCGGCACGCAGCGCGGCCCAGTCGATCGCCATTCGTGCCTCCTGCCGAGCGGATGCTGAGCGGCTGCGGGCGGCCGCCGAGCGGGTGCTGAGCGGCTGCCGACCGGCTGCGGAGCGGCTGGCTGCCGAGCGTACCGGAGAACCCGGCCGGGTCAGGCTTTGCCCGGCTGGCCATCGGGATCACCAGGTCAGCGATGCCGCCGGGCGGTTTTAGCTGGATCTTCCGTGCCAATGCCCCTACGCGGCGATCATTCTCGTCCAGGTCGGCCCCCTGTTCAGTACCAGATGGGGGCTGCGGGTCCGGGCGGTGGGCGAGCACCCGACAGCCGCCGACACGGTCGGCATCAGGGTGCTTGCAACCAGGTACCGAAATGTCATTATGGGCGGTGTGCTCGCAGGAATCGGTGGGGCGTACCTGACGGTCGGGTCGGTCGGGACCTTCAGCCCGGGAATGTCGTCCGGGCTCGGCTATATCGCCCTGGCTGCCATGATCTTCGGTCGCTGGACGCCGCTGGGCGCGACCGCGGCCGCGCTGCTCTTCGGCTTCACCGAGGCGCTCGGAAACGTCATGGCCAGCATCAACGTCCCGATTCCCGCATACATCCTGGCCATGGCGCCCTACGTGGCCACGATCGTCGCGGTGGCCGGGCTGGTCGGCAACGTGCGGGCGCCCCGGGCCGACGGAAAGCCGTACGTCAAGGCATGACCACCGACCCCTACGCAGCCGCGGCGGCGAGCGCGGCACGGCTGGCGCAGCTCACCGGCCAGCCGGCGCATGACATCGCGGTGGTTCTCGGCTCCGGCTGGGCGGCCGCCGCCGACGCCCTGACCGCCGCCCCGAACCCGGCCACCGCCCAAGTCCCGGCCACCGCCCAAGACCCGGCCAATACCCCGCACCCCGCAGGCCCCGCCAATGCCCCGCACCCCGCAGGCCCGGCCAATACCCCGCAACCCGCAGGCCCCGCCAATACCCCGCACCCCGCAGGCCCGGCCAATACCCCGCAACGCCGCCGGGCTGGCCGAGGTCGCTCTCGGCGACCTCGGCGGCTTCCCGGAACCCACGGTCAGCGGCCACGTGCCCACGGTCCGCTCGGTCGCCGTCGGCGGCCGGCGCGTCCTGGTGTTCCTTGGCCGGGCGCACCTGTACGAGGGCTGTCCGGTGGCCGCCGTGGTGCACGGCGTGCGGACGGCGGTCGCGGCGGGCTGCCGGGTCATCGTGCTGACCAACGCCGCGGGCGGGATCCGCGACGGGCTTCGGGTCGGCCAGCCGGTGCTGATCAGTGACCATCTGAATCTCACCGGCCGCTCACCGCTCACCGGACGGCGGCCGCCGGACGGGTACCCGTCCCGGTTCACCGACCTGACCGACCTGTACGCCAAACGCCTCCGCGCGCTGGCCGCCCGCGCCGACCCCAGCCTGGCCGAAGGCGTCTACGCGGCGCTGCCCGGGCCGCACTTCGAGACCCCTGCGGAGATCCGGATGCTCCGGTCGGCCGGAGCTGACCTGGTCGGGATGTCCACCGCGTTGGAGGCCATCGCCGCCCGCCACCTCGGCGCTGAGGTGCTTGGCATCTCGCTGGTGAGCAACCTCGCGGCCGGGCTCAGCGCCGAGGGCCTCGATCACCTTGATGTTCTCGCCGTCGGCCAGGCCGCTGCGGCCCGGATGGGCGCCCTGCTGGCGCAGATCCTGCCCGGGGCCGGCTGACATGCTCCCCGAGGACCTGCAGGCGCAGGTGGACGCCTGGCTCGCCGACGATCCCGACGAGCGGGACCGGGCTGAGCTGAAGGCCCTGGCCGGCGACGACAGCCCGCCGGCCCGCGAGGAACTGGCGGACAGGTTCAGCGGGCGGCTCGAGTTCGGCACCGCCGGGCTCCGCGGCGCGGTCGCCGCGGGCCCGAACCGGATGAACAGGGCGGTCGTCCGCGGCACCACCGCCGCGCTGGCCCGGTGGCTGGTTGGCCGGCGCAGCGACGCCGCGCAGGCAGGTGTCGTCATCGGCTGTGACGCCAGGCACCGCTCCGACGAGTTCGCCGACGAAGCCGCCGCCGTGCTGGCCGGGGCCGGCGTCCGGGTGCACCTGCTGCCGAAGCAACTCCCCACCCCGTTGCTCGCCTTCGCCGTCCGGCGGCTGTCCGCGGCCGCCGGAATCATGATCACGGCCAGCCACAACCCGCCCGCCGACAACGGCTACAAGCTCTACCTCGACGACGGCGCTCAGATCATTCCGCCCTCTGACGCCGAGATCGAGGCGGCGATCCACGGCCTCGGCGCGCTCTCCCAGATCCCGCTCGCCGAGCCGGACAGCGCGCTGATCACCAGGCACGGCGATGAGATGGCGAGGGCCTACCTCGACGCGGTCTGCGCCCTGTCCCCCGCGCCGCCCGGCGCGGCCTGGCTGCGCTTCGTCTACACGCCGCTGCACGGTGTCGCCGGGGGCATCGCGCTGCGCGCCTTCGAGCAGGCTGGCTTCACCGAACCTGACATCGTCACCGCCCAGGCCGAGCCCGACCCGGATTTCCCGACGGTGGCGTTCCCCAACCCCGAGGAGCCAGGCGCGCTCGACCAGGCGCTGGCGGTGGCCCGCCAGTCCAATGCCGAGCTGCTGATCGCCAACGACCCGGACGGCGACCGGCTGGCCGTGGCCGTACCCGACCCCGATGTGCCAGGCGGCTGGCGCACGCTGACCGGCGACCAGGTCGGCGCGCTGCTCGGCGCCTACCTGCTGGCACGCAGCCCGGACGAGCCGCAGCCAGACCGCAGGCTGGTCGTCTCGACCGTCGTGTCAGGCACGCTGCTGGCCCGCATCGCGGCGGCGGCCGGCGCGCAGTACGCCCAGACACTCACCGGATTCAAGTGGATCGTCCGTGCGTCCGAGCATCACCCGGATACCCGTTTCGTCTTTGGTTATGAAGAGGCACTTGGCTACGCGATCGGCGATGTCGTCAGGGACAAGGACGGGATCGGTGCCGCGCTCGCCGTGCTCGGCCTGGCCGCGCGGGCCCGCTCCGGCGGGGAATCGCTGCTGGACGCCTACGACGCGCTGGAGGCCAAGCACGGCGTGCACCTGACGGCGCAGCTCACCGTGGCCACCGATGCGCCGCTGGACATCATGGCGCGGCTGCGGGCGGCGCCGCCACGGGACTTCGGCGGCGTGAGCGTGCTGTCCGTCGACGACCTCACCGGCGGGACCCCGGAACTGCCGCCGGCCGACGTGCTCCGCTTCCACCTGTCCGGGGCGCGGGTGGTCATCAGGCCGAGCGGCACCGAGCCGAAGATCAAGGCCTACCTCGAGATCGTCGAGCCGATCATCGGCGGGCGGCTGGAGGAAGCAAGGCTGGCCGCCCGCAGGCGGCTGGACCCGCTGCGCGACGCTGTGCAGGAAAAACTTGCTGATTAACGACCCGTCGGCGCCGGTCAGCGGCGCCCGGGGTCGCCGCATCGGGCCGCGCGTGGCAAGCTCAGCATCATGACCAGCTCGCATGACGACCCGGCCTGCGAGGTGGCGCACGGCACCGTGCCGCCCGGCGCGCCAGCCGAGGCGGACCGGCGGGTGCTGGTCGCCGTCTTTGCCTCGCCGGTCGCCGATTTCCTGCTCAGGTACGGCAGCGACGCCGGCTACCGCACCGTGCTGGTGGAGCCGGACCTGGACCGTGCCCGCGCCGCTGCCGAGGCCGGCACCATGGTGGAGCCCGCCATGGTGGCCTTCCCGGCCGGGTCGGCTGACGTGGTGGTCACCGATCATCACCGGCCGGAACTCGGGGTCATGCTCCGTGATGCCCTGGACAGCAAGGCGCGGTGGGTCGGCATCATGGGCAACCCGCGTGTCCCGGCGCCGCACATCCCGGCGCTGGCCGCGCTTGGCGTGCCGGAGGAGCAGATCAGCCAGGTGCACCGGCCAGTGGGCCTGAACATCGGCTCACGGGCGCCCGCGGAGATCGCGATCGCCACCATCGCCGGACTGATCGCCAGCAGGAACGGCAGGCCGGGTGGCTTCGAGTTCTGAGGCCGCTCCGGCAAGGCTTTCATCCTGCTGTTGTGCCTGACGTCAGTTGCAAGATGGTGACAAGCTATCTGGCAGCACACCGGAAAGGGGAAGCGATGCAGGCAGCAGCCCCGCTGCTCAGCCAGGCCGAGCGCGCTGCCGTGCGGGACCGGCGCCGGGCGCGGCCCGATGCGCGCGCGCCGGCCGGGGCGGCACGGCGATGACAGCTGAAACCGGTTACTCGCATACGCCGCTGCCGAGAAAGCTCGGTATCGGCCCTGAGGATACCGTCGCCTTAGTAGGCGCTCCCGAGTGGTTCATCGACATGCTGGGCGGCCTACCCGAGGTAGCCGCCGTGCACACGGACCTGAGCGGAGCCGAGCTGTTCGACGTCATCATCGTGTTCGTGGAATGGCGGGCCGAGTTCGAAGCGGAACTCGGTCGGCTCCGCGACCGGATGGCGCCGGCCTGCGGCTTGTGGATCGCCTGGCCGAAGAAGTCCTCGAAGGTGCCCACGGACATGTCCGACGAGGTGATCCGCGAGGTTGCGCTGCCCACCGGCCTGGTCGACAACAAGGTCTGTGCGATCGACGCGACCTGGTCGGCGCTGCGCCTGGTAATCCGCCGCCAGAACCGCCCGCGATAGCCAGCCACTAGCCAGGGTCCGGCGGGGCGGCCGCCAGCCAGGCCCGGCTGGCGCGGCTGCCGAGCCGTCAGACCGGCGCCGGCGGGCGCGGCCGCCAGCCGAGCCGTCAGTCCAGGACCGGCGGGCGCGGCCCCGCCCGAGCCGTCAATCCCGGGACCGGGCGGCCGCGACCGCTAGCCGAGCCGTCAGTCCGGGCCCCGGCGGCCCGGCCCGCCCGAGCCGTCAATCCCGGGACCCGGCGGGCGCGGCCCCGCCCGGGCCGTCAAACCGGGCCGGTCAGTCGAGCAGCCGCTCTCCGTTGAATACGCCGAGTTCCTCGCGGTACAGCTCGAGGCCGATGCCGTTCGGGTCGCGGAAGTACATGCTCTCCTCGACGCCCCGGTCCGGGCCCAGGTAGTCCACGCCCGCCTGCTCCAGCCGTTTCTTGGCAGCGTCGAACTGCTCGGGGGAGACCGAAATCGCCAGGTGCTGCACCCCGCCGATGGTCTCGGTGAACGGCGGATGATCATGGCCGGGGAAGTCGAAGAACCCGAGCAGGTTGCGGTTGCCGATGTCGAAGAAGAAATGGTTCGATCCCGCGTAGTCCCGGTTCTCGACAAGCTCGACCAGCGGGAAGCCGAGGAACTCCTGGTAGAACCGGATGGTCTCCTCGGCGTCCCGGCAGATGAGGGCCAGGTGGTGCACGCCCTGAACGGTTGTCGCGGGCCGGTCAGCGGGCGGCCGGAGATACCGCCTGCGCAGTTCCTCCCGGCGTGCCCTGACTTGCTCAAGCTCCTTGCCCTGTGGCTGTGGCATGGTTGCTCCTCCCGCCTCCTCGCTCCGCTGGCGCGGCGTCGGTGGGGCCGGCCGCGATCGGCTGACATCCAGTCTCCCTCAAATGTCAATCGGGGGGTTGCCAGCCACCACCAGGGCGGCCGGGCCGGGGATGAGCGCCAGCGCAGGCAAGCCAGCAGCACCTGCGGCGTGCCCGCCCGCCGGCGGCGCCCTGGCATGCTTGACACATGAAGGATTTGGTCCGATTGCTCCGCCGGATCGCCATCACCATCGTGGGCACCGTGATCCTCGCCGTCGGCGTGGTGCTGCTGGTGGCACCCGGACCTGGCCTGCTCGTGATAGTCCTCGCCCTGATCGTGTTCGGCGTCGAATACGAATGGGCCAGACGCCGTGTCGGTGCGGTCCGGGCACGCGCGCGTTCGGCGGCGGACAAGGCGGCCGCCAGTCGCGTCGCCACCGCCTCCGCGGTCCTTTTTGGCGTTGGCGCCATCGGCCTGGGCGGAGTGCTGATCTTCACCGACATGCTGCCCCTGTCGGGCGTAGGGACTGGAGTGAGCGTTGCCATCGGCGGCCTGACCGTGCTGGCCACCACTGCATACAGCGTCCGGGAACTGCGGCGCACCAAAAAGGCCGATGAGATCGAACGTGCCCGGCAGACCGGGGCGCCTGAAGAGACACCTTCAAAGGACCGCTAGTCCTGCGGGGGTCCGATCCGCTAGGCCGACGCGAATTAGCGGCAGCGGACGTCATACGCACTGCATGCCAAAATAATGCGCGTTCCTCGCGCCGCGTCAATCCCGGCCACCAGCCGGGCCCATGCCCGCACGCTTCGCCCGCCGCCCGCCCGCCGGGCTGGCCGACGGCCTGCCAGTGCCGCGCGGCAAGATCGTGGGAGGAGAATAGCGAGCATGACTGAGGTGACCGGGCCCGCAAGGCAAGCCGGGCTCCGGGAACGCAAGAAGGCCAAGACGCGTGCCGCCATCCGGGAGCACGCGCTCCGGCTCTTTCGCGAGCAGGGATATCAGGCGACCACCGTCGAGCAGATCGCCGGGGCGGCCGAGATCTCCCCTGCCACGTTCTTCCGCTATTTCCCTACCAAGGAAGACGTCGTGCTGCAGGACGACGTCGATGTGCTCACCATGGCGGCCTTCGACGCTCAGCCCGCAGGCCTGAGCCCGATCGCGGCCGTGCGCGCGGCCGCCGCTGCCACCTTCGCGGGGCTGACGCCGGACGAGCTGGCCCGGTTTCGCGAGACCATCGAGATGACCCTGTCGGTGCCGGAGATCCGGGCCCGGGCAGTCGATGAATTCACCCGGTCGATCGATGTGCTGGCGGACGCACTGGCCAGGCGGACCGGAGTCGCCGCTGACAACTTCGCGGTGCGGAACCTAGCCGGCGCGATCATCGGCGTGATCATGGCGGCCGTGCTACCCGCAAAAGCGGACCCGGGCTCGGATTTCTTCGAGGCGATCGACGCGGCCCTCGCGCACCTGGAAGCAGGCCTCCCGCTCTAAGCCAGCTGGAGCAGGATCGGTATGGTGCCGGAAGGCATGCGGAAAGCCCCACTAGTGCGGCGCAGGAAGACCGCGGAGGAATCCCTCGAGCGCCCCGGGACCGATCTGAGCGAAGCCCTCGACAATGAAGGGATTGCTGGCGAACGGGAACTGCATGTCACTGATCAGAAGCAACGACATCGTGATCACGACCGCGAGTCCCGCCACCATCCCGACATGCGCGGCCTTGTTCTCGAGCCCGAAGAACAGGCAGAAGCCGATTGTTATCACGCCGCCAGCGATGAGCGTGACCCAAAGTGGTTCCGGTATCGTATCGTTCATCTCCTGCAATCGGTCTTGCCGTGCCGCAGAAAGGCCGTTAACGCTGGCCACCGCCTGCTCGTACAGAACTTGCTGCTGGCCAGACCGCGGCACGAATCCGAACACGTGGTCACGGATCTGCCCGAAGAGAGCTTGCGCTTCTTGGCTGCTCTGGCCCTCGCCCATCAGCGGCCATTCCTTGTCTATGACAATGTGCGCATATTCCAAGGTCAAGCCGTCTATAGCCGCGCCTTGGGGCAAAGGAAGACTGCGCGATATAAAGTAGACGTTGGCGAGCTGGTCGGCTTCGTTGAACGTCGTCTGGAGTGCGCTGGTATCGCTCTCCCACCCCACGATGACCACGAAAGCCAAGAGCACGGCGTACAGGACGGCGACCCCTGCGAAGATGTGCCCCGCGGCGTGGATGTGCGCCTGCCGCTTCCCGTATGGCCAGTACTTCTGAACGAGATGGACACTCAGGCCGACCGCGATGAGCACACCGAGGAGAATCGCGATGTCGGGAATCTCGAGATAAGGCAATGTGTGCCTGGCGAGCGCCAGGTGATCGTCGGGAATCGCGGTTCTGGGATAAGGCATTATGCCTCCCGGGATTGCGGACGACCGTGGCGGCCCGGGCTAGCCTTTGTAGCTAACTCTGGGTAGCATACCGAGGACGCTACGTGCACGAGGTCTTGCCACGGGGTAAGTCCCGCGGCCTTCACCAGGGCGCGGGACACCGAGTGGCTTGGCCCCCAAACCGGGAAGACGCAACGGCAGCCCGTGGCGGCGCGGCCGCCGCTGTCCAGGCCCGCGTCAGGATTGGAAGAACCCGGCCAGGACGGGAGCCAGCACTGCCGGGTCCATCTCATGTGTCTGGCCGTCCAGGCCGCGCAGGGTCGCGTGCGGCATCGCCTGGCTGAGCGCGCTTGCGGTGTCGGCCATGAACGAGAAGCCCGCTGCGCCGAACAGGACCAGCACCGGGACATCGACCTGGGCCGCCCGGCCGGCCGGTACCGAGCCGTCCGCGCCCAGGATGGCGGCGTGGTCGTAGGCCAGCGTCGGCGCGACGGCCGCAAGGCCCGTCCAGCCGGCCCCCCGGCGCATGTCCTCGATCTGGCCAGCCGGAATCCCGACATGAGTCATGAACCTGGCCACCGCGTCGCCGTTGCGCCCGGCCGCCAGCAGGCTGGTCAGGTCGGCCAGGTACGCCCGCCACACCTGCCTGGCGCCTGGGTCGTCGTTGTAGGGGGCGTCGTACATGGTGAGCTTCCTGATGATTGTCCCGCCGAGGGCCAGGGCCGCTTCCAGGGCCAGGGCCGCGCCGGACGAATGACCGTACAGGTAAGCGGCGCCGCCGGCCGCGTCGGCCAGCGCCCGGATATCCGCGACCTCCCGCTCGACCGCGTAAGGCTGGGTGTCGCCGCTGTCTCCCCGGCCCCTGCGATCGTAGCTGTAGACCGTGAAATCGGCCGACAGGAGCTTGACGAGCTCGGGCTTGGAGCCGGATACCCGGGTGCACATAGCGCCGTCGACCAAGATCAGCGCCGGTCCTGTGCCGCTGGAGTCGTATGCGATGGCGGTGCCGTCATCGGACTGGACGGTTCTCATGCGTGTCTCCCTAGCTGAAGTTCCCTGAGGTAAGCAGCACAGCGGTCAAGCGAGGTCCGGAAGCCCGCCTGAGCCTCCGGGCTGCGGAACGAATCAGGCACGTTGGCCTGGCGGATATGAACCTCGGTACGGTCGTCACCGAGGTCGGAGAAGGTCGAGGTGGTCGTCATCCCGGTGGCCGGCTCGCTCCACACGAGCCGCTCCGGCTCCACGACTTCGAGATAGACCGCCCGGATCGGGTACTGACTGCCATCGGCGTCGTTGACCATGACGGCCTCGAAGACGCCCCCAGGACGCGCATCCACTCTGATCGACGCCAGCGGCGTGCTCACGCCTGCCGGTCCCCAGAAGTGGGTCAGGTGCGCTGGCTCGATCATGCACCGGAAGACCAGCTCACGCGGGGCGTCGAAGACGCGGCGGTAGCTGAGCTCGCCGGCCTGTAGCTGGTCACTCATGGAGCTGCCCTCCTGCTCCCGGAAGCCCCTGCGCCCGGTAGCGATCCTCGCTGGATATCACGCAGATGTTCGTCGAGTTTGTCGAAGCGCTCCGTCCAGATCCGCCGGTGCTCCTCGATCCAGCTCACCGCCGCGTCGAGCTGGCCGCGTTCCAGATGGCACGGACGGAACTGAGCGCGCCGGGTCCGTGAGATGAGACCGCATTGCTCGAGCACCTTGAGGTGCTTGGAGATTGCCGGCAGGGTCATGTCGAATGGGGCGGCCAGGTCGTTGACCGTGGCGTCCCCGCTCGCCAGGCGAACCACGATCGCCCGGCGGGTCGGGTCAGCCAGAGCGGTGAAGGTGGCGTCAAGCTCGTCAGCTGCCACCGTCATATCGACCTCCAGGATCAGCGAGCCACGGAGCGGAACGTTCTAACGCACCTTACTTAACCGCACAGTTAATTAGCTGTCAAGTTAATTAAGCGGAAGCTCGGCCCGGCTTCGCGGAGACACCGCCTTCGCGGTGCGAGCGCCTTCCGCGTGCGAGCGCCTTCCCGCGTGCGAGCGCCTTCGCGTGCGAGCGCCTTCGCGTGCGAGCGCCTTCGCGTGCGAGCGCCTTCGCGTGCGAGCGCCTTCGCGGTGCGAGCGCGTTCTCGATGATCGAGCGCGTGTTGGCTTGTACCGGATTATGTGTGATCCGATACACCTTATGAGCGATATGTCCCCACGAAGTCCGGTACAAAGTCGTGGTGATCTCGGTCTGGGCGCCGCGCCTTGGCGGCGGCCCCGGGCTCAGGAATGTTGCGTGTTCAATTATTGTTGTGCCCTGCAGCACTCACCGAGGAGGAAGCGATGCCAGCGGTCACCGTAGATGATGTTCTGGTCCTGCCCAGGATTGCCGAGCCAGACCGGGCGACCGCGCCGGACCGACCCGTCCTGAGCGTGACCACAGCGCCGTCTGCATACGAAGGCGAGGGCTTCCCGGTTCGCCGCGCATTCGCGGGAGTGGACCTGCGGGCGCTTGACCCGTTCATCCACATGGACCAGATGGGCGAGGTCAATTACGCGCCGGGTGAGCCCAAGGGAACCGCATGGCACCCGCATCGTGGTTTCGAGACTGTCACCTACATGATCGACGGGACCTTCAGGCATCAGGACTCCAACGGCGGCGGTGGCCTGATCACCAATGGTGACACCCAGTGGATGACAGCAGGCGGCGGCATCCTGCACATCGAGGAGCCCCCCGAGCAGCTGGTCATGACGGGCGGGCTGTTCCATGGCTTCCAGCTGTGGGTGAATCTGCCCGGGACGCTGAAGATGGCCCCGCCGCGCTATCAGGACATCCGGGCTGGCCAGGTCGCGCTGCTGAGCTCGCCGGACGGCGGAGCGCTGGTGCGCGTCATCGCCGGCGAGGTTGCCGGGCACCAGGGCCCTGGCGTGACCCACACCCCGATCACCTTGCTGCACGCGACCCTGCAGCCGGGGGCCCAGCTTCGGCTGCCCTGGCGGCCGGACTTCAACGCGCTCGGGTATGTCCTGGCCGGTTCCGGCACAGCAGGGACAGCGCGGCGGCCGGTACGGACCGGCCAGCTGGCTGTCTTCGGCGCCGGCGAGGTGATCACCTTCGATGCCAGCGACCGCGCCGAGGGCCCGAGCCAGGGCCTGGACATTCTTGTCCTGGGCGGTCAGCCGATCAGGGAGCCGGTCGCTGCCTACGGGCCGTTCGTGATGAACACCAGGGACGAGCTAGTGCAGGCGTTCGAGGACTATCAGGCGGGCAGGCTCGGCTCGATCCCGGCCCAGCCCCGCGTGCTACCCGCCGAGCCGCGCCCCGGTCACGACGTTCTCTGACATTCGCGACCTACGGTATCTAGCCGGCACCTTCGAGGTCAGCCTGCCAGCCGCCGCAGCGCGCCGCACACGACCTCTGGATCGGTCGTGGTCCAGAACGGCGGCAGCGAGGCCCGCAGGAAGCCGCCGTACCGCGCAGTGACCAGGCGCGGGTCGAGGATCGCCACCACTCCCCTGTCACTCATCGTGCGCAGCAGCCTGCCAGCTCCCTGAGCCAGCAGCAGCGCAGCCTGGGCCGCGGCTACTTCCATGAACCCGTTGCCGCCGCGGGCTGCGACGGCGCGCTGCCTGGCCGATGCCAGCGGGTCATCGGGACGGGGAAACGGAATCCTGTCGATCACCACGAGCTGCAGCGCGCGGCCGGGCACGTCCACGCCCTGCCACAGCGAGAGCGTCCCGAACAGGCAGCTTGCCTCGTCGGCGGCGAACCGGCTGACGAGCTGCGCGGTTGGGTCATCGCCCTGGCACAGCAGCGGGTGATCGATGCGGCCGCGAAGCTCCTCGGCTGCCTGCCGGGCCGCGCGCATAGAAGAGAAGAGCCCGAGCGTGCGGCCGCCGGCGGCGGTGATCAGCTCGCGTAGCTCGTCCAGGTAGGACTCGGCCAGCCCGTCGCGGCCAGGTGGCGGCAGGCGCCGCGCTACGTACAGGATGCCGCTGCGCGGATGGTCGAACGGCGAGCCGACATCCAGTCCGGACCAGCCCAGCGAATGCTGATCGGCGGCCGCCTGCTGGCTGGCCACGGACGCAGACACCAGCCCCGCAGGCTGACTAGGTACCGCCGGGTGGGCGGGTACGGCTGGGTGGGCGGGTACGGCCGGGTGGGCGGGTACCGCCGGGTGGGCGGGTACCGCCGGGTGGGCGGGTACCGCCGGGTGGGCGGCTACCGAAGGCTGAGCGGGCGATGCTCCCGCTCCTGACCGCGGCAGGCCCCACTGCCGGGCCAGCGGCTCGAAAGACCCACCGAGCGCCAAGGTCGCCGAGGTCAGCACGACCGTGCGCTGGCCGAACAGGCGCTCCGCCAGCAGGCCACCCACCTGGAGCGGCGCCACCCGCAGGGTCGGCGGCCTGGACGTCTCCTCCGCCAGTGGCCGGTCCATCCACACCACGTCCGGCCGCGCGGCGATGTCCCCGCCGAACGCGCCGAGGATCCGGTCGGCAGCACCCTGCAGCTCGTCGAGCGCGGCGAGGGCAGACCGGCGCGCGGCCATCCGTTCTGGCTCTTCTTCGGTGCTCCTTGCACTTCCGCGAAAGTCGGCGGCGCAGGCCCCGGCCGCGTCGCGGACGGATTCCAGGGACGTCGCGAGAGCCTCGGCCAGCACGTCGAGGCGCCCGCCGCCTATCTCGGCCAGGACCATCCCGATATCCTCGCCTGCCTCCTTCAGCCTGGTCACCAGCTTGTCCTCGATCATGCGGCCGCACCGGCGGGCGGCGGTCTCAGCCGCTGCTGCCGACAGCTCGGCGGAGGCGACAGACGTAACCCGGTCGACCAGGTCATGGGCCTCGTCGATGATCACTACGTCGTGCTCGGGCAAGACGATGAAGTTCTCGAGCGCGTCGATCGCCAGCAGCGCGTGGTTGGTGACCACGATGTCCGCCCGGCCTGCTTCCTCGCGCGCCTGCTCGGCGAAGCACTGGGTGCCGAACGGGCAGCGCTGGGCCCCGACACATTCCCTGGCGGTAACCGCTACCTGCCGCCAGGCCTGCTCGGTCACGCCAGGCACGAGCTCGTCGCGGTCGCCGGTCTTCGTCGTTTCCGCCCACGTGTGCAGCCGCGTCACCTGCTTTCCCACCGCGGAGACCGTGCGGGGGTCGAAAAGCGCGTCTTGCGGCTCGTCCTGGGCGCCCATGCGCAGCCGCTGCAGGCATAGGTAGTTGCGCCGGCCCTTGAGGATCGCGAACACCGGCGCCCGGCCGAGAACGGGCGTAAGCGCCTTGGCGAGGCGCGGCAGGTCGCGGTCGATGAGCTGGCGCTGCAAGGCGATCGTCGCGGTCGAGACGACGACCGTCGCGTGCTGCGTGACAGCGTGCCCTACCGCGGGGACGAGATAGGCCAGCGATTTTCCGGTTCCGGTTCCAGCTTGGACCGCCAGGTGCTCGCCCGTCTCGATCGCGCGGTTCACTGCCTCGGTCATCGTGACCTGGCCGGGCCGCTCGGCTCCTCCGATGCCGGAGACCGCGGTCGCGAGCAGTGCGGCGACGCCGGCCACGCCCTGCTCGCCAGCCACGCGCTGCTTGGCGCGCACCCGCTGATCGCCAGCCTCGCGCTGGTCAGCATGCACGGGCTGGTCGCCGTCCTTGCGCCGCTCGGCAGCCACGGGCTGCTCGCCAGCCGTGCGCTGGTCAGCAGTAACGGGCTGGTCGCCAGCCTTGCGCCGATCAGCAGGCACGTCCTGGTTGGGCCGCCCGCCCGCGTGCTCGCGCACTGCCGCGCCTGCCGGGCTGCGGGCATCGTCTGCGGTGCGCTTGCGCGCCGGGCCAGAGGGCACGTCAAAGAACGCTATCGCGCCTGGCACCACAATGGCGGCCGGCGAAGTACAAGCGTCATATCCGGAAGGGCTGCGCGGCCTCTAGCTGACGATGTCGACAGGGCTCCCTGGCGGGACGTCGCGCAGCCTTAGCAGGTCCGGTTCATGGGAGCCGGATGCAGCCGTGGCAGATATGCGCGCCAGTAGTGCCGATCTCTTTGTCGCTGCGGAGCGGCCCGTGGATGCCGATCACGGCATCGCCCGAGCCCTGCCAGCTGCTGCTGGCGTCTGAGTGGGCCGAGAAACCATGATGAAGGCGCGTGCCGAGTCACCTGGCGCGCCGCCGGAAGAGTACGCCGGAGAGCGCGACCGACGCAGCCAGGATGCCGCCGCACCACGCCAGCGCGATCCACGGGCTGGCACCGATTGGCATTCCCATCAGCAGCCCGCGGATGGATTCGATGACCGGAGTCGCCGGCTGGTGATGCGCGAAGCCGCGCATCCAGGCGGGCATCGTCGCGATCGGGACGAAGGCGCTGCTCGCGTACGGCAGGAACATCAGCAGGAAGGTGAACCCGTTGGCCGCCTCGGGGGAACCCGCCACCAGGCCGATCGCGGCGGACAGCCAGGAGAAGGCCAGGATGAACGCCAGCATGATGCCCGCGGCGGCCAGCCAGCCCAGCGGTCCGGCGTCCGGCCGGAACCCGATAAGCAGCCCGACGCCGAGCACCAGGATGGTCGAGACGGCGTTCCGCACTATGCTGGCCGCCACGTGCCCGGACAGGACCGCGGCTCCGCCGATGTCCATCGACCGGAACCGGTCGAAGATGCCGCCGGTCATGTCCTCGCTGACCTGTACGGCCGTCAGCGCCGCCCCGAACCCGGCGCACAGTACGAGGACGCCGGGGACGACGTAGTCGTGGTAAGCGGTACCGGTGTGGATCGCGCCCCCGAAGAGGTAGACGAACATCAGCATCAACAAGACCGGCAGCAGCAGCGAGGTGAGCAGCGCATCGAGCTTCCGCCTGCTCAGGCGCAGCGACCGGCCGGCCATGATCTGCCACTCGGCCGCCGCCGGCCTGCTGGTCAGGCCCGTGGCAGCGCCGGGTGAGGTGAGTTCAGACATTGACAATCTCCCCTTCTGGATGGCTGGCCGAAACGGCCGCCGGGGTGGCATACGGCTCTGCCGCGGTGGCGGCGGCATGCCCGGTCAGGGCCAGGAACACGTCATCGAGAGTCGCGGTATGCACGGCGAACCGCAGCACTCCCTGGCGAGCGGGGTCGACCTCGTCAAGCAGCGCCCGCACGTGCGCCGCGGTCCCGTCCGTCGGGACACCGATGGTGAGGCTGCCCCGGTCAAGGTGAATCGCGCGGTCGCCGAGCGTGCGGGAAAGATCGGAGAAGAACGAGGGACCAGTGAGCACCAGGTCCAGCCGCTGATCGGCGACCTGCTTCTTGAGATCCGCCGGAGTCCCGTCTGCGACCACGCGGCCGCCGTCCATAACAGCGACGCAGTCCGCCAGCTGATCGGCCTCCTCCAGGTACTGAGTGGTGAGGAAGATGGTCACGCCCGATGCGGAAAGCTCGCTGATAACCTGCCACATCGACTGACGGCTGCGCAGGTCCAGGCCGGTGGTCGGCTCGTCGAGGAACACCACTGCGGGCTGGCCGACAAGGCTGGCCGCCAGGTCAAGCCGCCTGCGGATCCCGCCGGAGTAGGCTGCGACCCTCCTGCCTGCGACGTCCACGAGGCCGAACTGGTCAAGCAGCTGGCGGGCGCGGCTCCGGGCTGCGGCACCGCGCAGGCCGCAAAGACGGGCCATCATGCGGAGGTTTTCCTCGCCAGTCTGCATGCCATCGACCGCCGCATACTGCCCCGTAAGGCTGATGCTCCGGCGAAGCAGCCGCCGCTCGCGGATGATGTCATAACCCGCGACCGTCGCGCGGCCCGCGTCTGGCCGGCTTAGCGTGGCAAGGATGCGCACCGTCGTGGTCTTGCCCGCGCCGTTCGGGCCGAGCAGCGCGAAGACGCTGCCGCGCGGCACGTTCAGGCTGATCCCGGCCAGCACCCGCACGTTGCCGTATGACTTCTCCAGGCCTGCAGCCGCTACCGTCAGGTCATTACCCATGTGTGAGAAACCCCTCATCTCAGGCCGCCACCGGGGGCGGGATCCTTTGCGTATGTCATACGCACTATTGCGTATGCTATACGCAGTCCTATGATTGCTGTCAACTGAAAGAGGCGCGGGGCGATGGACGAAGGCCGGGCGATCGACGAAGGCCAGGCGATCGACGAAGGCCAGGCGATCGACGACGATGGCAGTGGCCTGCCGGCCAGCATCGAGGCAGCCTGGGGGCTGCGCGGCCGCCCGCACAGGGGACCCAAGCGAGAGCTGAGCCTGGGCCGGATCACCGACGCCGCCGTCCGCCTCGCCGACTCCGAGGGGCTTGCCGCCGTCTCGATGAGCCGGGTGGCCGCGGACATCGGCGCGTCGACAATGGCGCTCTACCGCTACGTCACCGCAAAGGACGAACTGCTGGACCTCATGGTCGACGCGGCCATCGGACCGCCGCCGCCAGCATCTGCGCCAGGCGAGGGATGGCGCCCCGGTCTGTCGCGCTGGGCGTGGGCAGAATCCGCCTCTTACCGGCTGCACTCCTGGGCGCTGCTCATCCCGATCAGCGGGCCGCCGACCACGCCCAACGTGGTCTCCTGGCTGGAGAGCGGGCTGCAGTGCCTGCGCGGCACCGGCCTCTCCGAGGGCGAGAAGATGTCGGTGATCTTGCTGCTGACCGGATACGTCAGGAACACGGCCATGGTCGCCTCCCAGGTGGGCGCCGCGTTCATTTCCGCTGCGCCGAGCGGCCAGGACCCGATGGCCGCTTACAGCCGGTCGCTCGCCCGGCTGATCGATCCGCACCGCTTCCCTGAGCTCACCGCCGTCCTCGCCTCCGGAGTCCTTGCCAAGACCGACGACTGGGACGACGAGTTCACCTTCGGCCTGGAGCGGGTGCTCGACGGCATCGGCGCGCTCATCGCGGAGCGGGCCCCGGGTAGCTGACCGGACCCCCGGCGGATGGCGGCCAGCACGCGGGGGGAGACGACGACGATCGGAGGGCAAGCTGATGGGTCGGCGGATACACAGATGACGGCGGGCACCCTGGAGGAGGCCGGCGACCGCTGGCGGCTGCGGTTCACCCGTGCCCTAGCCCATCCGCCGGAGAAGGTCTGGCGGGCGATCACCGAGCCGGAGCACCTGCGGGCATGGTTCCCGCAGCGGATCACCGGCGAATGGGTGGTCGGCAGCATGCTGACGTTTTCCCACGCCGGAGGCCTCGGGCCCGACTTTGACGGGCAGGTGCTCGCCTGCGAGCCGCCCTCGCTGCTGGAGTTCCGCTGGGGCACCGACGTGATCCGGCTGGAAGTCGCGCCCCGGGGGGGCGGCAGCACGCTGACCCTGCTGGACACCATCGACGGAGTCGGCAAGGCGGCGCGGGACGGCGCCGGCTGGCACGTGTGCCTCGACCACCTCGGCGCTCACCTCGACGGGCGGTCACCGTCGCCAGCTGACGAGCTCTGGCTGCAGGTCCACCCACGCTACGTCGGATCATTCGGCCCCCGGGCAGGCACCATGGGGCCGCCGCCAGGCAACGATCCGCAGGCTCGTCACTCTGCCGCCAGCACGAGTCGCGGATAGCCGGGAGCCTTAACGTGGGCAGCGGTGTTCGTGCTGGTGCCTGTTAGGTTGCGGAGAGCCGGATCCTGACGCCGATGGAGTCAGCGACGCGGGCAGGTCGCCAGCACCGGGCACTACCAATATGCTGATCGCCAGCAGTGAGGGCGGGTCAGGGCACCTGACAATGCTGGTGACCTTAGTCACTCCCGCAGCATGCCAGCAAGTGCCACCATGGCCTCATGACGACCGATTCCCCAGCCACCGCAGCGTTCCGCGCCGCCCGCGATCTGCTGCAGGCCACCCGCGAGGACTACCAGGCGGCCCGTAGCCAGTTCAAATGGCCAGAGCTGGCCGAGTTCAATTTCGCTCTCGACTGGTTCGACGTGCTCGCCGCCGAGCAGCCCGACGCCCTCGCCTTGCGCGTTGTTACCGCCAGCAGCGACGAGCAGCTCAGTTACGCGCAGCTCGCAGCCCGGTCAGACCAGGTCGCCAGCTGGCTGCGCGGCCTCGGCGTCGGTCGCGGCGACCGGATGCTGGTCATGCTCGGTAACATCGTCCCGCTCTGGGAGGTAATCCTGGCCGCGATAAAACTCGGCGCGGTCATCATCCCGGCATCGACGCTGCTCCCCTCCGAGGATCTCAGCGACCGGGTGGCCAGGGGCGATGTGCGGCACGTCGTCACCGAGACGGTGCACACCGAGAAGTTCGGGTTCCTGGATGGCGGCCAGACCCAGGTCGCGGTCACCACCGCCGCCGACCAGGCACCCGGCTGGCATCATTACAGCGAGGCCGACAGCACCGAGCCGCACTTCTCCCCGGACGGCGTGACCAAGGGCAGCGATACGCTGCTGCTCTACTTCACCTCGGGCACCACGGCCCAGCCGAAGCTGGTCGAGCACACGAACGTCTCCTATCCGGTCGGGCACCTGTCCACCATGTACTGGCTTGGCCTGCTCCCCGGGGACGTGCACCTGAACGTCTCCTCCCCCGGCTGGGCCAAGCATGCCTGGAGCAACGTGTTCTCGCCCTGGATCGCGGGGGCCGGTTCGCTGGTCCTCGGCCACGAGCGGTTCTCCCCTGCTGCCCTCTTCGACACGGTCGGCCGCTGCCGCGCTACCTCGCTGTGCGCGCCGCCCACCGTCTGGCGGATGCTCGTCCAGGCCGACCTGGCCAGCTGCGATATCAGCAGCCTGCGCGAGTGCGTCGCCGCCGGGGAGCCGCTCAACCCGGAGGTGATCGACCAGGTACAGCGGGCCTGGAAGATCACCGTGCGGGATGGCTACGGCCAGACAGAGACGACCTTGCAGATCGGGAACACGCCGGGCCAGCCGGTCAAGCCCGGGTCGATGGGCCGGGAAATGCCCGGCTACGACGCGGTCCTGGTCGATCCGCTCACCGGCAAGCCAGGTGGCGAGGGCGAGATCTGCCTCGACCTGGCCAGGCCCCCACTCGGCCTGATGGCCGGGTACCGGGATGACCCGGAGCGGTCCGCCGAGGCGATGCGGGACGGTTACTATCACACCGGCGACGTGGCCAGCAGGGCGGACGACGGCTACATCACCTATATCGGGCGGACCGACGACGTGTTCAAGGCGTCCGACTACCGGATCTCCCCGTTCGAGCTGGAGAGCATCCTGATCGAGCACGAGGCCGTGGCCGAGGCGGCCGTGGTGCCCTCACCCGACCCGGTCCGGCTGGCCGTGCCGAAGGCCTACGTGCTGCTGGCCGTCGGCTATGAGCCGTCCGCCGAGACGGCGTTCGCCATCCTCGCCTACACCAGGGAACGGCTGGCTCCCTACAAGCGGATCCGCAGGCTCGAGTTCGCCGATCTGCCGAAGACGATCTCGGGCAAGATCCGCCGGGTCCAGCTGCGGGCGCTCGAAATCGACCGGCAAGGCGAGCAGCCAGCGGCCGGCGAGCGCGCCGCCACCGAATTCTGGGAAGAGGACTTTACCTTTATCCAGCGCTAAGGGTACCCGGGGCAGGGCCGCCCTGGCCTGCGGTCCGGCCGGCCACCGCGAGGCATCGGCCGCCGAGCCGCTGTCACAGGCGTGCCTGTCACGGGCGCTCCGATGGGCGCTCCGATGGGCACCGCGATGGGCGGCTCTGTCCGCCGGTAACGACGCTGGTTAGCTTGTCACGTCCGCGGTCGTGAACCGTGCCCAGGCCACCGAGCCGAAGATGATCACGTACACGACGAACGACAGCAGCCCGTGAACCGCGCTCGTCCAGTCGACCGGTGCGCGCAGCAGCGCATCGAACGCGAGCCAGAAATGAGTCGGCAGGAAGGGGTGGATCGCGGCGAACTGCGAGACGCTGTCGGCCACCTCACTGCCGACCACGATGACGAGGGTCGCCGCCATCGCGGCGATCGCATGCTCGGTCAGTGTCGAGACGGCCAGCCCTATCGCGCCGAGCGCCGCCATCGCCGCGGCTACATACAGGGTTACCAGCAGCAATCGCAGCAGCCCGGCGGCGAGCGGGACCGTCGTCCCGGACAGCAGCGTCACCGGGCCGACCGGGAACAGCGCCACGCCGGTGGCCAGTGACACAACGGTGACCAGCAGGCACGCGGCCAGGCCGAAGATGACCACCGCCGTGTATTTGATGAACAGCAGCCTGGTCCGGCCGACCGGGACGGCGAGCAGGTAACGCAGCGTTCCGAGCCCGGCCTCGCCGGCGATGGAGTCCCCGGCTACCACCGCGACCGCCAGCGGCAGCACCAGGATGAGCAGCACGGTGGTCGCGGCCAGCGCGAGGAAGACGCCGTTGTCGGTGACCTGCGAGAAGAACGCCGGGCCCGGGCCGCCGTCACCGCCGCCACCGCCGCCGCCTCCCGATGACGCCTGCAACCGCAACGCGACGCCGATCAGGATGGGGAGCGCGGCCAGCACGCCGAGCAGCGCCTGATTGCGACGGCGGCCGAAGGTCAGGCGAAGCTCCGAGCCAAGAAACCGAAGCCAGGAATTAACGGGAGTCCCGGGGTGACCCGCCAGCTCAGGGTGATGCCCGGGCCCGGGGAGAATGGCCTGCGCGGTCGCGGTTCCGCCCGGCCCGCCGCCACGCCCGCCCGCGCCGCCCGGCCCGCCCGCGCCGCCGGCCCGCCCGCGCCGCCAGGCCCGCCCGCGCCGCCCGGCCCGCCCGCGCCGCGTGGCCCGCCGCCCAGCTCAGCCGTTGACATCGAAGCCCTCGCCGGTCAGCTCGACGAACCGGTCCTCCAGGCTGGGCCGCGGGGTGGCCAGCCCGGCGACGGGCACCCCCGCGTGCACCAGCTCAGCACAGATAACCTCCGGCCGCTCCGCGCCGAGATCCGCGCTGACCTCGAGATCGGTGCAGCGGACGTCGGCCAGCCCGAGCTTGGCCAGCACGCCCGCCGCGGCGGCGACGTCCGGGCTGCGGACCATGATCCGGGTCGCGCCGCCGCCGCGCAGCTCGGCCAGCGTGCCCTCGAAGACCAGCTGGCCGGCCCGCATGACGCCCACGTGCGAGCAGATCTGCTCGACTTCGGCCAGCAGGTGCGAGGAGACAAAGATGGTGGTGCCCTCGGCGGCGATCTCCCTGATCAGTGAGCGGACCTCGCGGGTGCCCTGCGGGTCGAGGCCGTTGGTCGGCTCGTCCAGGATCATCAGCTCGCGCGGCTGCAGCAGCCCGGCGGCGATCGCGAGCCGCTGCTTCATCCCGAGCGAGTAGGCGCGGAACCGCTTGCCCGCGGCGGCCAGCAGGCCGACCCGCTCCAGCGCCCGGTCGATCCGCGCCCCGGCGGTGCTGCGGCTGGCGGTCCGGTCCGCGGCATCCAGCCTGGCCAGGTTAGCCCGGCCGGACAGCTGCGGATAGAACGCCGGGCCCTCCACCAGCGAGCCCACCTTGGGCAGCACGGCATTGACCCCGCCGGGCATCGGCACGCCAAGCATCTCGTGGCTGCCGCTGGTCGGCTCGATCAGGCCGAGCAGCATCCGGATCGTGGTGGTCTTGCCCGAGCCGTTCGGCCCGAGGAAGCCGTACACCGCGCCGCGCGGAACCGCCAGGTCGATGCCGGCCACGGCCAGCTGGCCACGGAACCGCTTGGCCAGCCCGCTGGTGGCGATGGCCAGCCCCGCGCCCGGGTCGCCCACCCCCTGGGCTGTCCCGCCCTCGCGAGCTGCGCCCTCGGGAGCTGCGCCCTCGCGAGCTGCGCCCTGGCTCGTAGCGAGCGGGCCCCAGACCGACGCGCCCGGGGCAGGCCCGGTTTTCTGATCACCGTCCGCGTCGCCGTCGCCGTTGCCGCCGAAGCTGATCTGGTCGGGCTGCGCGTCAGGGCCGCCGCCCGGGCTCACTTGACCTGGGCCGCGTCGGCGTAGAGCACCGCCGGGGTGACCGCGCCGACCAGGATCTTGCCGTTGCTGGTGACCAGCACCGAAACCAGGCTGGTGGTCAGCAGCCGGCCGCTCCCCCAGGTCCCGTGGACCGGTTTCGCCGACTTCAGCAGCGTCCCGAGGATGGCGAGATCCGGTCCGCCCGGGACAACCAGGGTGTGCGGCGGGGCCGCGGACGCCTGCTCGCGGATCACTTCCTGCGAGGTGCCCGCGGGCGCCTGCTCTCGGACCGCTACCCGCGAGGCGGAAAGGAACCCGCCGAACAGCTGGCCCGCGCTGGCCGCCGCCAGGCCGTTGGCCGGGATGACCACGACCGTCAGCCAGTCCTTGCCCAGTACCGCCGGTCCGGCGCCGGACGGCAGGCCGAGCCCTTCCACCGCGCGAAACGCGGGCGGCGCGCTGAGCGGCGCGTGGCCGGCCCAGAAGGCAGCGGCGCCAGCCGGATTCACCACAATCCGGCTGGCGCGCGAGGTCGCGGCGTCGAACTGGCGCACCGCGGCGGCGCGCTGGGCCGCGGTCAGGTTCTTGGGCAGGTGCGCGGCGAACGCCCGGCGCAGCTGCTGCAGCGCGGCACCCTGGGCGGGTACCAGATGCAACCGGACCGCCTGAGGCAGGCCCTTCAGCGCTTCGGCCGGCCGATCTGCACCTGGCGGACGCCCTTCAGCGTGACCTGGCCGCCCTGCACGGTGACCTGGCCGCCCTGCACGGGACCTGGCCGCCCTGCACGGCGACCTGGCTGCCCGGCACTGTGACCTGGCTGCCCTTCAGCGTGGCCGGGAGGCGGGGCACAACCCTCCCCGAGGCGCCGGCCAGCGCGCCGTTGGCGCCGATCAGGCCCGGCAGCAGCCCGCTGAGCATCCCCGGGGCCGGGCCGACGGGCACCGTGATCGTCTTCACCTTGGCGCCGGGCGGTGCGGTGAACGCGAAGTTACTGGCGGCAGGGGTACCGAACTGCAGCGACGTGAAGCCCACCTGGAAGGCGGGGCTGCTCGAACCGCGGGCGAAGATCTGCACCCGCAGCGGCAGGGCCCGCTGGGCGTCGATGGCGATCCGGATCTCGCCGATCAGCGACCGGCTGTCCTTGGGCGCCAGCGAGATCTGGTAGGCCGGCTGGCCGGCGATGGAGACGTTCTGCTGGAGTCCCACCTTGGTCGTGGGCCCGATCGCCGCGAGCGCCTGCTTGGCCAGCTGCTGCGGGGTGGGCGCGGCGGGGGTGACGGTGGAGCTGCTGCCCTGCGGCGCGGTAGCAGCGCCTGCGGGCAGCACGAGATGAGTGGCCTGGCTGGTCTTGCTGTTCCAGTACCAGACGTTACGGCCGTCCCGGCGGACATCGGACTCACCGAGCTGCACCGGGACAGCGATCCGCACGTGCGCCGGGTCGGCGTACCAGATATTGACCGTGTGCGAGCCGGACAGCCAGGACAGCGCGGACAGCGGGTCGCCGGAGCCGACGTTCGGCAGGCTGGGGATCCCGAGTGCCGCCGATTCCTGGACCACCGCGGTCATCGGCGGCAGCACCCGCGCGGAATTCACCGCGGCGAGGAGCTGGACCGGGGTCCGGGACGGCAGCGACGGAGCGGCCTGGGCGCCGGACATCGCGAAGCCGGCGCCCACTACCCCGGTCAGGGCCACCGCGCCCGCCGGGACTCCCCACCGGGCGATGCGCGGGAACCTGCGCTGGGCAATCATGCCGCCTCCGGGGTTACTCGGGCCCGGCGGGCGGGCTGGTGCTCCCAGCCGGGCCGGGTCCGGTGTCGTCATCGGTTGTCTGTCTCACCATACGGCGTGTGGCGGCCAGGAACGGAATCAGCAGCAGCTCGGGCGCCCGGTACCGCGAGCACGGCCGGCTGCGGCCGCGCGGTCCCACCGGAGCCCGTGCCGGTCACAGCCGGACCGGCGGCCACAGATTGTGCTTCGCCGCGATCGGGTCACCTGGCCACTCGTCCATCGCGTCCAGGTTGTCGTGCGCGGCATACGAGTGCGCGGCCGGCCCGTCAGCGAACGCCCGCAGCACGTTGGCGGTCACCTTGCGGGTGAAATCCCCGCACGCCTTGGTGATTCCCCAGCCGTAGAGGGGCTCGGCGAACGATTCCACCCAGCGCATCGTGCCAGCGTTGAAGACGCCGGCCCCGCTGCGGTGGGTGTAATAGGCCGAATCCGCGTAACTGTTGACGCCGTTGCAGGTCACCGGCGAGTGCGAGAGGACCTGGATCGGCCGCTGGACCGGGTAGCCCGGGTTGACCCGGTCGTACTCGATGCCGACCATAGCGGCGAACCTGGTGCCCTTCCGCGCGCCGGTTCCGGCAAACATCCAGGCGTCCGGCGTGGCCACCACGTAATCCGCGACGGTCGGGAAGCCCTCATACAGGGTGCCGATCACGGAGGATTCCGGGTCCGGGTGCGGCTCCTCCCGCCAGTCGGTGGTGACCAGGGCGTTGTCCTTGCCGTACATGGGGTCCTGCTGGTAACTGGTCCGGTAGCAGACCACCAGCCGGTTGGCGCCCAGCTTGGTCGGCTCGAGGCGGGTGCGCCTGAACATGGCGTTGGCACCGAGGAACGCGAGGTTGACCCCGGCGTCCCTGGCCGCAGTGACGTGCGCGCGCTCGGGCGGCGACCAGTACTCGTCGTGCCCGAGCGAGATCAGCGCGCTCGCGCCATCCAGGGCGTGCGCGTCGCTGGCAATGTCCATGCTGGTCAGGTAGGCCAGCGGCAGCCCGAGCCGCTCGGCCAGGTTGATGAATTTCCGCTCGTAGACCATGAACAGGTAGGCGCCCTCCTGGTCATACGGCCGGTCCAGGCTGACGGCCAGCGCGCGGTCGTCGTACTGCCCGGTCGGTCCGACGTAGAGGTCGTAACCGCCCCAGGTGTTGTAGGCCTGCCAGGTCGCGACCCCGTTCTTGATCACGACCTTGCCCGCGGCGCTCTCCGACCGCACGGTCAGCGGCACATATCGCTGCCCCGCGTCCGCGTCCAGCCGAAGCAGGTAAGACCCCGCGGGCCAGCCATCGGTCGGGATGGTCAGCGACAGGCCCCAGTCGGCGTGGACCGTGTTGGTCTCCGCGATCATCACCGACGGCTTCTGCCCGCGTCCCCGCACCGGGCCCGATTCCCACACCTTGCGCGCCAGGTCGCCGCGGTACCAGCCCATCCGGAACGCCCGCACCCGGAACTCGCGGGACGTCGTCGAGACCAGGAGCTGGACCTGCTCCCCCGGCAGCACGCTGGCCTGCGCCGCGTAGCCCATGATCGCGTCGGGCGGGCCCAGCTTGCGGATCCACCAGCGCCGGTCGCCGGGCAGGTCATTCTCCGCTACCGGCCGGGTCCGCTTGGCGGCGGCCGTCTTCGGGCCAGCCTGCGCGGGAGCGCCCGGGCCGCTAGAACACGCCGTCACCGCCGCGGCGGGAACCGCGGCGGCGGCAGCCGCACCGCCAATGAATGCTCTTCGCGAATAGGAACGACGCGGCCTCATGTGCTCAAGCATCGCCCATCTCACATCATCGGCCGGCCTAACCCGCCGGAAAAAGATCCCCGGGCTGCCGGCAGTGCGATATCCCCGGCGGCTGCCAGCCGTGCAGAATCCCCACCCCCGCAGCGGCCATCGGTGCAATATCCCCGGCGGCTACCAGCGGCCGAGCGGGACCAGGGCGGCGACGGCCACGGCGACGAACAGCAAGGTGAGGTAGGCGATCGACTGATGGAACAGCCGCATCGGGGCAGGCGCGTCACCTGCCGCGACGCGCGCCCTGAGCCGGTGCGCCTCGGCGAGGAACCAGATGCCGAGCCCGGCAGCGAAGCAGCCGTACAGCCAGCCCGCGTACGGGACGAGCGCGAGCGTGGCCGCGACCATCGCGTAGGAGTAGAAAAGGATCTTACGGACGACCGTCGCCGGGGACGCCACGACCGGCAGCATCGGCACGCTCGCCGCCGCATAGTCGTCGCGGAACTTCATCGCGAGCGCCCAGAAATGCGGCGGCGTCCAGAAGAAGATGACGGCGAACAGCACGACGGCGGGCAGGCTGACGGTGCCGGTGACAGCAGCCCAGCCGACGAGCACCGGGAAGCAGCCGGCCGCGCCGCCGATCACGATGTTCGATGCGGTCCTGCGCTTCAGCCCGAGGGTGTACACGAACACATAGAACAGGATCGCTCCGTCGGCGAGGGCCGCGGCGAGCCAGTTGACCAGCAGCCCGAACAGCAAGGTGGCGGCCGCGCCGAGCAGGATGCCGGACGCCAGCGCCTCGCCTGGCTTGATGACCGCCCTGGCTCCCTTGGCGACCAGCGGGCGGCGCGAGGTGCGCCGCATCACCGCGTCGATGTCCCTGTCGAGGTAGCAGTTGATCGTGTTGGCGCTCGCCGCGGCGAGCGCGCCGCCGAGCAGGGTGAGCCCGACCAGCCGGGCCGACGGCAGCCCCCGCTGCGCGAGGAACATCGTCGGCACCGTAGTGACCAGCAGCAACTCGATGATCCGCGGCTTGGTCAGCAGGAACAGCGACCTGGCGACCAGCCGGGCCGGGCGCCGCGCGCTGACGGGGACGCTGACCTGCCCGGGCAGCGTGCTGGTCACTTGTGTCACTCGCTGGCCTCCGTGCCGTCGGTCGTACGGTGCTGCGGGTCACCGCTATCCGCTGGGGTGGCGTCCTGGCCCGATACGTTACTCGCTCCGGTGCCCCCGGCTTGCTCGCCGGTCCCCGCATCGGCAGCCGGCGCAGCCGTGCCGGCACCGGCGGCGGTCGCGCCTTCCCCGGGCGTCCCGCCGCCAGGCTCAGGCCGGCGTACCCCGCCGGCCTGCTCGACGGGATTCTCCGCGCCGCCGCCGCCCACCGCCGTCGGCAGCCCGGCGGCGACCGAGGCGCCGCGCGCCACTTCGGCACGGGGCGCCGTAGCGGTCGCCGAGGTCGCCACCGGCGTCAGGGCGGCCGGGACCCGCCGGTGCGGCCTGGCGAGCAGCAGGTACAGGACCACCACGATGACGACGAACAGGCCGAGCGGGAAGGCAAACGTCAGTATGGCCCCGCCCGGCGTGTTGTCGGACGTCGCCGTCGCGAGGATCAATCCAGGCACCTCTGCCTCCTGCCGCGGACGAGTTTCTTAGCTCAGTGGACCAGATAGAACAGCACCCAGGCGATGATCGCGACCACCGCGAGGTAATTCCACACCACCGTGAAAGCGCTCAGCGACGACTGGAACCGCTGCACCGCGAAGGCCTCGGCGTAGGTTGGCGGCTGCTCCACGAAGGATATCTCCGGGATCGGCCGGGACCTCATGATCAGGATCTCCAGCCAGACCATCGCCGCGAACACGACCACGACATAGACCGGCCAGAAGCCGACGAAGACGCTGGCGAACCCGGCCGCTCCGGGGAAGAACGGCAGGTTCAGCAACTGCCAGATCTGCAGGCCGATGGCCGCGAGGCCGAGCACCAGGGCCACCAGCGCGCCGCCCTGCCAGGGACTCTTGTGGCCGGCCTTGATGCGCTGCAAGGCGGCTGTCTGCACTGCGGCACTGACCACGACGAACGCCATGACCAGCGTGCCCGCCCACATCTGCGGCGCCTTGAAGGTGGGCGAGGGCGGCGGGTACCACAGGCCGTGGGCGTTGATCGACCGCAGGTAGAAGAATGCGAACGCGAAGGCCCCGAACCCGAACGACAGGCCGCCGAGGGCGAGCCTGGCCCCGGTCCACGACGCGTTCAGCGCCGCCTCGTGGTAGAAGCCGGCCTCCTCAGCCGCCCGGGTCAGGCCGGCCGGCGGCTGCGCCGATCTGTGCGCCATGGCTATGCCTCCGCCGCTGCTGTGTCGGTGCCCGCATAGGCGTTACTCAGCACCCCGACCGGCGGGGACAGGTCGGCCATCGGCCCGGCGCCAGGCACGCCGTACTCATACGGGCCGCTGAGCACCACGGGGACCTGGGCGAAGTTGCCGGGCGGCGGCGGGGACGCGGTCTGCCACTCCAGGCTGCGGGACCCCCACGGGTTCCCTTCCTCCCGGACCCGGGCGAACACGGTCGAATAGATGAAGTTGACCACGAACACCAGGATCGACGCGCCGAGGAAGAAGGACGCGATCGACACCCAGTCGTTGGCCGTCTCCAGGTTGCGCGCGTACTCGAACACCCGGCGCGGCTGGCCGGCCATCCCGATCCCGAACAGCGGCAGGAAGGTCGCGTTGAAGAAGATGAACATCATCCAGAAGTGGATCTGGCCCAGCCTCTTGTTCAGCTTGATCCCCATCATCTTCGGCAGCCAGTAGTAGACACCGGCCATGAACGCGAAGATCAGGCCGCCCATGATCGTGTAGTGGAAGTGCGCCATCACGAAGAAGCTGCCGTGCGCGGTGGTGTTGGCCGGCACATCGGACAGGAAGACGCCGGTGATGCCGCCGATCAGGAAGTTGAAGTACATGCCGAGCGTGAACAGCATCGGCACGGTGAAGCGGATCTTCGCCTTCCAGAGCGTCCCCATCGCGACCAGGAAGATGAAGCCTGTCGGGATCGAGATCAGTTCCGTGGTGAGCATGAACACCGGCCGCATGTCCGGGTTGATGCCGCTGACGAACAGGTGGTGCTGCCAGACGAAGAAGCTGAGCAGCGAGACCCCGATCATGCCTGCGGCCGCGACCTTGTAGCCGAACAGCGGCTTGCGGCACGACACCGAGATGATCTCGGAGACGATGCCGAACCCTGGTAGGGCCAGGATGTAGACCTCGGGATGGCCGAAGAACCAGAACAGGTTCTGGTACAGGTAGCTGCTGCCGCCGAGCTGGTCGGCGAAGAACGCGGTCTGGAATGTCCGGTCGGTGATCATCATGTACATGCCGCCGACCAGTACCGGGGCGGCGAGGACCATGATGAACGAGGTCGAGATCATGGACCAGACGAACATCGGCAGCCTGCTCCAGCGCATGCCTGGCGCCCGGTAGCAGATGATCGTCACGGCGAGATTGAACGCGGCCATGATCATCGAGATGCCCATCAGGCCGAACGCGATCGCATAGGAGTCCGCCCCGACCGTCGACTGGATGGACAGCGGTGCGTAGCCGGTCCAGCCGAACGGGAAGCCGCCGAGCAGCAGGCCGGATAGCAGCACGAGGAACGCCGCCGGGGTGAGCCAGAATGACAGCGCCTCGATCCTGGGGAACGCGACCCGCTTGGACCCGATCATGAGCGGCACCAGGTAGTTGCCGAACGGGCCCAGGATGACCGAGGTCATCAGCATCATCATCATGGTGCCGTGCTCGCCCACGATCTCGATGTATGCACTGGAGCTGAAGATGTGCGTGGTGGGCGAGAGCAGCTCGGTCCGGATCGCCATCGCGAACAGGCCGGCCGTGCAGAAGTAGATGATCATGCCGACCAGGTACTGGATCCCGACCACCTTGTGGTCGAGGGAGTACCTGAAGTACCTGGCCAGGCCCGAGGCGGCCGCCGCATCCTCTTCTTCGACCGGGACGGGGCGCCCGGCCATCTGGCGCAGCAGGTCGTTGAAGATGCCGAGCCCGGCCAGCCAGCCGACCACGGCGAGCAGGTAGCCGAGCACGATCGGGACGTCACTGGAATCCGACAGCACGAGGTTCGGGTACTCGGTGGGCAGGTAGCTCGCGGCCAGGACGTTACCGAGCAGGTGGCCGAGCAGGTAGCCGATGACCGCCCCGATCAGCCCGGTGTGGATCGCCGGGCGCAGCCACCAGGGCCGCTGCCTGGGCGCCGCGGCCGGGGCGCCGCCGCCGGGTCCCTGGGCCTTCTCCGGCTGAGTCTCGATGGCCATCCGGTCACCTCTTCATCGCTGTGTTGGCTGTCACGGCTGCACCGGATCGGTCGGCGGGTAGTAGTAGCCGTTCGCCCCGGTGATCCCGGCCTTGGCCATGGCCTTGTTGATCGTCGGGATCACGGTCGGGTCGTAGCTGGTGGCGTACGGCGGGAGCATCCTGGTTATCGGGGCGAGCCGCGCTTCGGTGCGGACCGCCCAGGACCGGAACGCCGGAACGGAGAGCACGCCGCCGTAGTCGAACATCGCGCCGTGCCAGAGCCCGCACAGCTCCGCGCAGCGGACCGTGACGCTCCCGGTGCTGGTCGGCTTGGTGTAGGCGACATTGTTCACGCCCGGGTTGGCATCGGCCTTCACCCCGAGCTGGTAGGCCCAGAAGCTGTGGATCACGTCGAGCGAGGTCACGTTGAACTGCACCCACTGGCCGACCGGCAGCACCAGGGCCGTGGTCTCGAAGCCGCCGTACTGCGGGTACCGGTAGGTGAACTTCCACTGCTGCCCGATGACCTGGACCTGCAGCGGCGTGCCGCCCGGCTTCCAGAGCGGGCTCGGGCCCTCGCCCGCGCCTGCCCCCTGCGGGACGACCAGCTCCACGGTGCCAAAGGCGAACACCCCGAGCACGATGATCGAGGTGATGATGATCCAGCTCGCCTGGACTCTGGTGTTGCCGTGGATCGGCGGCCCGTCGGTATCGTCACCGTCGCGGTGCCGCCACATGACCAGCGCATAGGTGAAGTAGATCAGCACCAGCACCATGACCGGCGCGGCCGTCACGGCCAGCACCTTGATGTCGAACTGCTGGCCGGCAGCGGCGGACGCCATGTCGCCCGGCGGCAGGTGCGGGCCCCAGACGAACCAGATGAGCAGGTCGGCGGCCAGGGACACGACCACCCAGATGACGCCGATGCGCAAGACGTGATTGGGCTCGGCGGCCACCGTCGACGGCGGCGGCGGCGGTTCGGCTGCGGCGGACATCAGGACACCACTTCCATGTTGCCGGTCATGAATCCGATCGTCTGCATGGGACCGCCAAATCCGTCGAGGAAGCCGCCACCACAGGGGACCCTGCACTGCCAGAAGTACTCGCCCACCGCCCGCGGCGTCGTGAAGCTGAACCTCATCACCGTGTGCGGGCCGGAGGTGCACGGCGACGTGGAGCACAAGGTCGCGGTCAGCGGCGGGGAGGCCATCGGCACGTTCAGGTTGATGGCCGGGATCGAGAACGTGTGCCCCACATTGCATCCCGACCACGAGTTGAGGAATGAGACCGGCCGCCCGTTCACCAGCGCCACCTTCCCGATCGTGCCGGTGACCTGGCCCCAGACCGGGTTCCGCAGCGGCGTGCAGCCGTCATAGCCGAGGATCGTCATGTTGATCCGGGTCCCGGCCGGCACCTTGAACTGCGTCGTATGGACCCACTGGCCGGTCTGCGGGCTCTTGATGAAGTACGACACCCAGTCCGGCTTGCTGGTCACCGTGTTCTGCGGGTCCTCCTGCATCACCACGCTGACCGTCGCACCGGAGTTGGGGGTGACGCCAGCGGTGAAGTCCTCGACCGGCGGGCCGGCGAGCAGGAAGTGCACGACGACGAACGCCCCGCCCGCGACGACCGCGAGGAACGCCACGATCAGGGTAATGACCCGGGCCGGCACTGACACCAGCCACCACCTCGCTTCTTCACGGCATGGACCTCCGGCCGCCCGCCCGCGTTCGCGTCGGGGACCGGAAGCCATTCACGGTCCTGATCTTGCGATCGGCGCGCGGAGCACGGCAAGCACGCTGGTCCTGAATGACGAAATTGTCATAATCAGGGTCATCGTGCCCCGCCGTCGGCCTCGCACGTCAGTCACTCGAGCGATCCTTTCCATTACTGACAGTAATCACACTCGTCACCGCACTTATGTTCCTGCGCTCCATCGCAAATGGCGTCGCAGGTAACGGGAGTGTTTCGCTTCCAGTCCAGGGCCTTGACCTGGGCCGTCCGAAGGAGTAGATCCTCTGCTGTGCGCCTACCGGGTGCCGGGGCGGGGCCCAATCGCCACACCCGCTGATGTGGCCTACGCGAAGCGAAGTACTCGCGATGACGACAGATCAGCCAGCCACGGCCGGCCGTGCCGCGGATCCTGCTGGTTGAGGACGAGCCGCGGATCCGTGATTTCATCTGCCGTGCCCTGTCCGGTGCCGGATATGACGCCGAGGCCGTCCCGGACGGGTCCGGCGGCCTGAGCCGCGCCCTGGCCGACGATTACGACCTGGTCATCCTTGACCTGATCATGCCGGATATGGACGGGCGCACGGTGCTGGCGCTGCTGCTGCGCGACCGCCCGGACCAGGCGATCATGGTGCTGTCCTGCCTCGACGAGGTGACGACCAAGGTGTTCTGCCTGGAACTGGGGGCGAAGGATTACCTGACTAAGCCGTTCTCCCTGGCCGAGCTGCTGGCCCGGGTAGGTGTCCAGCTGCGGGCCGGCGGCCGGTTGCGGACCGAGACGATCAGGACCGGCGAAATCGTGCTCGACATCGGCAGGCTCGAGGCGAACAGCGGCAACGGCCCGATCGCGCTGACCAGGCTGGAGTTCCTGCTGCTCAAGGAGCTCATGGAGCACGCGGGCCACTCAGTAGGCAAGCATCAGCTGCTGGCGTCGATCTGGGGATACGACTTCGATCCGGGCTCCAACGTGGTCGACGTCTGCGTGCGGCGGCTGCGGTCGAAGCTGGGCTTCGACCTGATCAAGACGGTCCGTGGTGCCGGGTACCAGCTTGCCTCCTAGCGGCGCCACCGCCAGTTCCCGGCTCCATGACGGTGCCGTGCACCTCCTGCACGGAACCGCCGCTCACCTCCGGCATGGAACCGCGATCGGCTGGCCGATCAGGCGGAAGGCAGGCGGTCCGGGCACAGACTGGACGGCGCAGCCCCGGCCTAGTGACCGGTGGCATTTCTGGCCCGGCTGGGCCGACCTGGCCTGGGCCATATTCTCCGCGGCGAACCTGGTTGCCATCCTGATCTTCGAGCGGTGGGAGACGATCCCGTTCCACTTCATCTGGATCAGCTTCACGGTGCTGTACGGGTTCAGGGTCTGGCGGCCGAAGCCGACGCTCTGGGTGCTCTGGATAGTGATCGTCACTACCTTCCTGGCCATCGGGCTGGACGTGCGCCGCGGGACAGAGCCGGCCGACGAGCTGAACGAAGTCCCGCTGATGGCCGCGATGTTCTGGGCGATGGTCTGGCACGCGCGCCGGAGGCTGGCGGCCGAGCGGGAGCGGATCCGGGTCAGCGAGGAGAACGCCAGGCTGCTCGATATCCAGCGCAGGTTCCTGCAGGATGCCTCGCATCAGCTCAGGACGCCGATCACGATCGCTCTCGGCCACGCCGAGCTGCTGGCCCGCGATCTCGCCGACCGGCAGGGACAACGTGACATTCACGTGGTGGTCGGCGAGCTGGAGCGGCTCAAGAGCCTGAGCGAGCGGCTGCTTCTTATCACCGCGTCCGAGAACCCGGATTTCCTCCGCCTCGAGCCGGTCGCGCTGGACGCCTTCATCATGGAGGTGCTGCGCCGCTGGCGCCCTACGGCGCGACGGCACTGGCGGCTCGGGCACCTGGACGCAGTCACCGTGAACGCTGACCGCGAGCGCCTTGGCCTGGCGATCGACGCGCTGCTGGAGAACGCGGTCCAGCACACCGGGCCCGACGACGTCATTAGGATGTCGGTGCAGGGCGCTGACCGCGCCGCGCACCTGATCATCGAGGACACGGGGGACGGCATCCCGCGGAGCGAGCTCCCGCGCATCTTCGACAGGTTCACCAGCGGTCTCGGCGCCAGGGGGCATCACGGCACGGGGCTGGGCCTGGCGCTGGTCCGCGCGATAGCCCTCGGGCACGGCGGGGAGGTGCGGGTGCGCAGCACGCCAGGCGCGGGCAGTAGGTTCGATTTCATGCTTCCGGTGCTAGCCCCGGCTGACGACGGCCTGGCGCAGCTCCCTATTCCTGTGCAGGCAGGCGATGTTCCTGTGCAGGCAGGCGATCCGCGCAGGATCCGGCGGCCCTGATGGACGACGAGGAAGCTGGTACGCCGGGCGTGCCGGTCGCCGCCCAGGAGCCGGCCGCCGCTCGACCGACGCCGACCGCCGCTCAGAGTGATCTGCGGCCGGAAGGCGGCCCGGCGGCGAATCGCCGCTGGGCGGACCGCCTCGGCGTCGGCAGCCGGGCCGGTAAGATCGCCTGGGCCGCCACGGCCGTGGTCGCTGCGGTGATCGCGATCGTCTCCGTAGCAGGCGGTGCCAGCTCGGCGCCGCGGGCGCTGCCACCGTTCAAGAACTTCACCCTGACGGCGCTCGGTCATCCCGGCGATCAGGTCAGCCTGGCCGCGCTCGCCGGGCGGCCGGTCATCGTTAACTTCTTCGCGTCCTGGTGCCCGCCCTGCAAGCGCGAGACCCCGCTGATCGCCCAGTACTACCGGTCCACGCACGGCACAGTCGTGATCATCGGCGTGGATTCCAACGACGAGACCGGGCCTGCCGAGCAGTTCGTGCGCCGGTCGGGCGTGACCTATCCGGTCGGCTTCGATCCGTTCCCGGCCCCGACGACCGTCTCGCATGGCGTGCTCGAGCTACCGCAGACGTTCTTCCTCAACGCCAGGCACCGCATCGTCAAGCACGTCTTCGGTGCCATGAGCCTGACGGAGATCGCCGCCGACGTCGCCCTGATGGAAGGCAGGCGCGATGCGCTGGCCATCTTGCAGGCGCGGCGCCCCGGACAGCGCCACGACCGGGGCTGACCCATGACCGCGCCGCCCCGCACCGACCCGCCGTACGTCCCCATCCGGCACACGCCATGGCCGAGCCGCCGCACCCCGCGGTCACTCGTGCTGGCGGGTGTTGCCCTGGTCGCGGCGGCAGTGCTGGTCGGGCTCGCGCACCGCCCTTCGCAAGCTCAGCGCGCCGCCGACCTGCGCGGCTTCCTGACCGACATGACGGCCGATATCCAGTCCTGCGCGGGCGGCGTGAGCGAGTCGCTGACCGCGCTCCATGCAGTGCAGTCCGGGACCAGCGGCGACGTTCCGACCGCGGTCAATATCGCCGAGACGGGCGCGGCGAACTGCTCGCCCGCCAACAACGAGCTGCTCGACGATCTGGAGGAGTATCAGGTCACCGAGTCCCTGGCCAGCTTCCGGCTGAGCAGGGTGGTCAGCGGGCTGGTGACCTGGGCAGCGCCCGACGCCCAGCAGGTGCAGACTGATGTTGCGCACGTGCTCACCGCCGGGAGCCAGCCGGCCAAGGCCCAGTACCTGACCAGCTTGCGGCAGGCTCTGGCGAAGCTGGACGTGCAGCGGTCGGCCGTCGACTCGATGATCGAGTCCGCCAGCAGGTCGCTGTCGGCCAACGCGTCACCACCCCGGCTGCCCGGCTGACCCGCCAGGCCGCCGGACAACAGCCCATACCCGCTGCCAGCAAGCGCCGATCAAGGGAGAGTGGACCCTGATGCCCGGGATGAACTCCGGACTGAACGTCACCAACCCCACCCTGGTGGCGGCGTTCCGGGCGGCATTGCTGCATCAGGGATTCATTGCCCTCGTCATCCTCATCGTGCTCGCGCTGGCATGGGTCAGCGCACGGGAATGGCTGGGCCCCGGCGCCGGGTCTGCGCCGCCTGCCGCCGCCGAGGCCGCGGCACGGCGGCTGCTGCGGACCGGCTTCGGCATCCTCTGGATCTTTGACGGGATCCTGCAGGCCCAGCCGGCAATGGCCGCGGGCCTGCCGTCCAATGTCATCGAGCCGACCGCGGCGGCCTCGCCCGGCTGGGTCCAGCACATGGTCAACTGGGCCGGAACTACCTGGTCGTACCACCCGGTCCAGGCTGCAGCGGCCGCCGTCTGGATCCAGGTCGGCATCGGCGCGTGGCTCCTCGCCGCCCCGCGCGGGCGGACTTCCCGGCTGGCCGGCCTGGCGAGCGCAGGCTGGGGCCTGGTGGTCTGGGTTTTCGGCGAGTCCTTCGGCGGGATCTTCGCGCCCGGCCTGACCTGGCTTTTCGGCGCGCCGGGCGCGGCGATCTTTTATTGTGCGGCCGGCGCCCTGGTGGCCCTGCCCGAGCGGTACTGGCAGTCGCCCCAGCTCGGCCGGAGAATCCTGACGGTCATGGGCCTTTTCTTCGCCGGCATGGCCGTGCTGCAGGCATGGCCGGGGCGCGGGTTCTGGCAGGGCAGCAGGCCCGGCACTCCCGGCACTCTCACCGGCATGATCCGGTCCATGGCGGGCGTCCCTCAGCCCGCCATCTTCGCCCGCTGGGTCAGCGGTTTCGGTAATTTCACCGCCGCCCACGGTTTCGCGGTCAACCTGGTCGCCGTGGTCGCGCTGGCAGCGATCGGCGCGGGCCTGCTGAGCGGCCAGCGCAGGCTGCTGCGGCCGTCGATCGTCATCCTGGCTGTGCTCAGCCTCGCGGACTGGGTACTGATCGAGGACTTCGGCTTCTTCGGCGGCCTGGGCACCGATCCCAACAGCATGATCCCGATAGTGCTCCTGGCGGTCGCCGGGTACCTGGCGCTGACCCGCGTCCCGGCGGCCGCGACGGTGGCCACGCCCGTCGCGGCTGCAGGCACCGCCACAGCCGGAGCGCCGCCTGAAGCCGGGCGGCCGGCTGCCCGGCCGCTCTGGCGCGACCTTCGCCACCCGGCGAGCCTGGCGCGCGGCCTCGGGTCGGTCAGCACCCGGGCCGTCGTTGCGGCCTGGGCAGTCGCGGTGATCATCGTGGGGGCGGCGCCTGCCGCGCTTGCGCAGGCTAACCCGAACGCTGACCCGATCATCGCCCGTGCCATCGACGGCAGCAGCGCGCCGCTGGACTTCGCCGCGCCGCAATTCCGGCTGACCGACCAGAACGGGCGGCAGGTCAGCCTGGCGAGCCTGCGGGGCAAGGTCGTGCTGCTCACCTTCCTTGACCCGGTGTGCACCAGCGACTGCCCGCTGATCGCGCAGGAGTTCCGCGCCGCCGACCAGGCACTGGGCGCTAAGGCGCGCAACGTCCAGATGGTGGCCATCGTGGCCAACCCGGTCTACCGCGCGGTGTCCTACACCCGGGCCTTCGACAGCCAGGAACGGCTCACTTCCCTGCCGAACTGGCTCTTCCTGACCGGATCACTGGCCCAGCTCAGGCAGGCCTGGCGGAACTACGCGGTGGCCGCGGAGGTCGTGCCGTCAGGCGGGATGATCGCGCACAACGACATTGCCTATGTCATCGACGCCAGCGGCCGGACGCGCGCCGAGCTTGACTTCGACCCCGGGCCAGGAACGACAAGCTCGGAATCATCGTTCGCAGCCGAGCTGTCCGGCGCCGCCGTGCAAGTGATGAGGTCGCCGTGAGGCCAGGCAGCTGGCGGCGCTGCCGGGCCGCCGCGGCCTGGCCGGCCATCGCCGGGCTGCTGATCGCGGGCTGCGGCAGCGTAGCCGCACGGCAGCCGCAGCAGCCAGCCGCCGCCGCGCCGCCGGAGCTAGCCGCCTCGGTCACCGCGGCTACCGGCACGAGCTGGGCCATCGTGGTGATGGGCGGCTCCAGCGCGCAGCATGATGACTTCTGGCAGCTGTTCGCCCGCCCTGCCGGGTCACTGAAATGGCGGCAGGTGACGCCCGCGGGCGTGGCCGACAACGGCGGCCTGGTCGCCGGGATCCTGGGTCCGGCATCGCTGGTGACCGGTTTCCGGCCGAGCCAGGACCTCGCCTTCTCGCCGCTCGCCACGACCGCCGACAGCGGCGCCGCGTGGTCGTCGGGCAGCCCCGTCAGCCCCGGCCTCGCCGACGTGCCCGATGCGCTCGCGGCCGCCCCCGGCGGTGAGCTGATCGCCTTGAGCCAGGGCGGCGGCGCCCAGCTCGGCAGCCGGCTCGGGGCAGCGTGGGCCAGGCTGGCCAGCGCGCAGTCACTGGCCAGGACCGCCGCGGGCCGGGCCTGCGGGCTGACCGGGCTGACCGCAGCGGCGTTCGGCAGCGCCACCGGCTCCGGCGGCCCGGCCAGCTCCAGCGGCCCGGCCAGCAGAGCCGGCGGCGGCGCCGCTGGCGTGCCGCTGCTGGCGGGCGGCTGCGATCGCCCCGGGATCGCGGGCATCTTCGCGCTGCGCGACGGCTCGTGGCAGCCGCGGCCCGCCGGTGCCAACGGCGCTGGCGGGCCGGAATGTGGACGTCCTCAGGATGGCCACGATCGGCGCGCGCACCCAGGCGCTGCTGCAGGCCGGCACCGGATCCGCGGCGGCTGTCATTGCCGCGTGGTCGGACGATGGCGGCCGTCACTGGCTGCTCTCCGCGCCGCTGCGGATCGGGACGGCCTCGGTGCGGTCGGCTTCCCTCGGGACCGGTGGCGCCGTCGGGCTGGTGCTCGGCCACGGCGGGGGCCAGGGGCAAGGCGCGGGTGACGGCGAGACGCTGGCCGGCCCGGGCGCGTCCTGGCGGGCGCTGGCCGCGCTGCCCGGGTGGACGGCGACGCTCGCCGTCGGGCCTGCGGGCCGCATCGACGCACTGACCGCGCACGCGAGCTCGTTCGCTGACTGGCTCCTGGCGGCCGGAGCCCGGACCGGGGCCGGAACCTGGCGTCAGGTGCAGGCGCTGCGCATCACCATTCCCTACGGCTCCTCCGGCTGAGCGGGGTGCCGTGAGCTACCTGACCGGACACTGGTCCTTCGACCCATTCATGATCGTCGTGGTCGTCCTGGTCGGCTGGCATGAGATCGGCCTGGCCCGGCTCGCCCGCCGGTCCAGGCCCGGCCGTGCCAGGCAGCGCCGGGCGCGATCGCTGCTGTTCTACAGCGGGCTGGCCGTGCTGCTGATCACGGTGCAGTCGCCGATCGACTACTGGTCGGACGACTACTTCTTCGTGCACATGATCCAGCACCTGCTGCTCATGTTCGCCGCGCCGACGCTGATCGTCGCCGGAGCCCCGTGGCAACCGCTGCTCGACGCGCTGCCCGGCCGGCTCGGCCGCAGCGCCACCAGAGAGGTCATGCGGGGCGGCTGGGCGCGGCCGGTGCGGGCAGCCGCAGGCATCCTGCTGCGGCCGTGGGTCGCCATCGCCCTGTTCAACATCGCGATGCTGGCCTGGCACGTGCCAGCGCTCTTCGACCTCGGGGAGACCAACCAGGCGGTGCATATCTGGCTGATGCACGGCAGCTTCTTCACCGTCGGCGTGCTGTTCTGGCTGCAGTTCATTCCCTCGCCCCCGCTGCGGCCGAGGCTGGCCCCGGCCGGCCAGGCGGCGGCGCTGGTAGTGACCAACGTCGTGATGTGGTTCCTGGCGATGTCGATGAGCATCTTCACGCAGAGTTCCTGGTACCCGGTCTATGACCACATCGCGGGGGTGACCTTGCCGCCGTTCGCCGATCAGCAGATCGGCGCCGGGATCTTGTGGGTCTGCGGTGACTTCTGGGCCATCCCCACCATGATCGTCGTGGTCCGCAGGCTGATCGCCGAAGACGGCAGCGTGACCTCAGCAGTCGATAAGATCCTGCGCCGCGGCGGCGCCCCCGGCTCCCGCTGGGCCAGCAGGTCCGCCGGGCCCTGGCAGCGGTAAGGAATCAGGTTGCCGGGCAGGCGGCGTCCCGGCATCCGGAGGCGGTGGACCCTGAGCGCCCGACCACCTGCGTATCTAGGTGTGCCGGGAAGACGCCGCCTATCTCTGTCGCGGAACGCCGGGGCCCGCTCTTAAGGTCATTGACGGTGCCCGGGCACGCGGAGTGGCAGGATCGCCGTCATCCGGCGGCCGCAGGGGCGTCGGGACCGCTGAGATCACCGGTCTGGCCAGGCGGTTCGGCCGGACTCAGGCGGTGGCGGAGCGAAAAGGAGACCGCCCCGCGGCCGGCCTGGCCGACGTCGGCTGCCGTCATAACGGTATGCGGCGCCCGCGAGCCGACCCGGGAGTGACAAACTGTACTGATCTGTCGGTGCCATGACGGGCCGGCGGGCATGACCACCTCAGGTGCGGGACCTCCGGATGCCTCAAGGCGGCTCCATGCACCACCCCGAGCCAGTGCGGCTACGCCGGTCCGGTAGGCCAATAGCCGCAAATGACTAGCCGAGGGAATGACAGGCCGATGAGACTGGCCCGGTGACGGATCCATGAGAACCAGCCCGGCGGCGCAGGCCAGCACGATCCTGCTCGATCCGGCACGGACGCGTCCGGCTGAGCCCGGGCACGGCGCGGGGCTGCTAGCTGCCTGGTATGCGGTTTTCGCGGGATATGCCGGACTGGTCGCGATTTTCAGCGGGCCGGGCGACGACCGCTCCTGGGGTATCTGGGCGGCCGTAGCGTACGCCGCCGCCGCGCTCGCCGCCGCCCGATGGCGCTCGTACGGAAGAGACGCCGCGCTCGTCGCGAGCCTGGCCGGCGCCCTGGTGGTCCCGCTGGCCTGGCTCACCGCCCACGCGCCGCCGACGCCCGATGTCCTGGTCGTCTCCCGGTCTGCTGCGCTGCTGCTTGCGCACGGGACCCCGTATCTGTCCGGCACGCAGCTCGGGCCCCTGGCCGGGCCGATCGGCTACAACCCGTACCTGCCCGCCATGGCCGTGTTCGGCCTGCCCAGGGCCTTGGGCGTGCAGGGCGTCGCCGGCGACCCGAGACTGTGGCTCGGCGCCGCGTCGCTCGCCCTGCTCACCCTGGCGTTCCGCGCCGCCGGAAGGCGCGACGCGCTGCGCTGCAGCCTGTTCGCCGTCGCCTCCCCGGTAGTGGCGTTCCCGCTGGCACTCGGCATCACTGACCCGCCGGTGCTGGCGCTGATGTGCCTGGCGCTGGCATTGCTCAGCCGGAGGTCACCCACTTTGGCGCTATGGCCCGCGGCGATCGCGCTCGGCACGGCATGCGCGATGAAGGCCACCGCGTGGCCCGCGCTGGCGGTGCTCGCCGCCATGCTGGCGGCTAAGAACGGCTTCCGCGCGGCAGCCCAGTTCACCGCCGCCGCGGTAGCCACGACCGCGGTGCTCGTGGTGGCGTTCGCCCCGGGGGTCCTCGTCGGTCCTGCCGTGATGATCCAGAACACGGTGCTTTTCCCGCTCGGCCTGACCCGCGTCAAGACTCCGGCGGAGAGTCCGCTGCCCGGGCACCTGCTAGCGATGCTCGGACCGGATGGCCGGCTGGCCGCGATCGGCCTGCTGGTCGCGGCCGGCGTCGCGATAGCGGTCTCGCTCGTGGTCCGGCCACCGGCGGACGGCCCGGCGGCGGCACGGCGCCTGGCCCTCGGGCTCACCTTGATGTTCGCGCTCTCCCCCGCGACCCGGCTGGGGTACTTCGCCTATCCCGCCGGGCTGTATGGCTTGCTCGCCTTCCGCGCCACCGCAGCACGGGCTGGCCGGAAGCTGCGGCCGCCTGCCGCCCGGCAGGAACATGACGCCGCTCAGCCAGATGCGAACGGAGCGGCCGCGCAGCCTGCTCGGCAGGGACCGGTCAGCCGGCCCAGAAGATCAACCCGACTTGGCGGCCTGCTTGACCGCAGCCAGAGTCACCGGGATGCCGTTATGCGCTGCCTCGGCGCGATTGGCGATCTGGTCATCAGCGTCGTCGCCGGACCTTTCGCGGAACGTGGCGATGCCGTCGGGGAGGAACTCCCATGACTCCGTTCACCCGCGTCCCCCCATCGACCCGGGTGAGGACAGATAGCCAGCGTCAGCAGTCCGGCCCGCTCCGGCTCCGGGCCCATCCGGAGGCCAAGACCAGTCCCTGACCGCACCACCATGCAACGGCCAGGGCTATTCGCTCTAAACCCTGAGCAAAACGCCCGAAACATGCACGGCCCAAAACATTCACGGCTCAGTGCCAAGCATTCTACGTGGCACATCAGGCGAGGTGATACGGCTGGATTCACCGCGACGAAACAAGACAGGTATCGCGATGAAACAAGACAGCTATATGTTGGGGCCAAGCATTGCAAATGCAAGACGATGGCCTGTCCCCTGATGCGGTCGGGCTGAAAGAGGCAGCCAGTGAAGGTCAACATCGTCCGGACATTAGATGCCATGAATGAGGCGCAGCGACGCACCGTTCAGGCACTCGTTACCGCACTGGAGCCCGCCGAGATACATTACGGAAGCAGCACCGCAGGAATTGAGCATGAATCAGACACGCTCATTGCCTGCCCGGCAGGGCGGACCGAGGCGACGATCCGGGCGGCGCGTGCCAGTGGCAAGTTCGTATATCTCTGCTATCCAGACGGCAGCCTGATCATCGAATATCCGGCACGCAATCCCGTGTAGCGCCGGGCCCACCGGGCGGCGCAGGTACCGCCGTAGCCGTGGCCGCCGCTGCCACTGTGGCCACCGGGGCGGGCCGCGCAGGGGTGGCGCCGGCTGCGTTAAATGCCTATGGTCTCCAGCGCCGAATTGAACGCCGTCTGGAATCCGGCCAGCGTCCTGGTCGGCCCGGGCTGGGCCGGCTTGACCCGTTCCAGGGCGGCCAGCGCGCTGCGGACCACGTCGGCGGTGCGCGGCGAGGTCACGGCGGCATCGCCGAGCTCGAGCTCGTGCTGGAGGTTGTCCCGGCCGTGGCCGGGGACCACGTCGAGCAGCAGCAGCGACCGCCCGACGGTCCTGGCTTCCGTGCAGGTGTCGCCCGAGCTGGTGATGACCAGGTCGCAGGCGGCCATCAGACCGGGAATCTCCGGCGTGTACCCGAACGCGCGGACCCGGGGCTGGCGGGTCGCGGCGGCCCGGAGCCTGCGCTCCAGCCTGGCGTTGCGCCCGGCCACCGCCAGCACGTGCACGCCGGCGTTGCCCAGGGCCTCAGCGGCCGCGGCCACCGGGCCGAGTCCCCAGGCGCCCGACATCAGCAGCACGCAGCGTTCCGCAGCGGGGATGCCCAGCCTCGCCCGTACCTGGTCCTGGGCGGGCGGCTGGTAGAAGGCAGGGCGGACCGCCGCGGGGATGACCAGGACGCGGGATTCGGGCTGGAAACGCTGCACCGCGGGCACCGCGACACTCGAGCTGACCAGGTAGAGGTCGACATTGGGGTGCACCCAGAGCCGGTGCGGGGTCACGTCGGTGCAGAACACCACGTGGTTCATGGCCGGATACGCATCGGCGAGCCTGCTGACCGCCGAGGCGCCGGTCGCGAACACCGAGATGACCAGGTCCGGCGTGTCCTGATCGAGGTACTCGCGCAGCCGGGGCACGACCCGGCGCCGGGCAGCGGCGTCAGCGAGCCGCGCCAGCCGGCTTCCGGTGCGCAGCGCGGCGAAATGGAACGCGTCATACAGGCCGGGCACGGCCAGCATCGCGCGGAACACCGCCTCACCCGCCGATCCCCCGCCGCGGCCGAGCAGCCGCATCGCATCAAGGGTGCGCGTCGACCAGCCGTTCGCCTCCAGCGAGGCCGCGCACGCTTCCGCGAGCTGGTCGTGTCCCATGCCGATCGACCCGGACACCAGCAGCGCTTTCCTTGCCACCGTCGTCACCGGCTTCCCGCCGTGCCCGCCGCCGTGTTCACGGCCGCGGCGTCAGCTCGCTGAGCCAGCCAAGGTACCTGCGGACGCCCTCCGCGAACGGCGTGACGGGCGACCAGTCCAGCAGTTCCTTGGCCAGCTTGTTGGAGACGGCCAGGCCGTCGAAGTCCGCCGCGCGGGCCTCGGTGTGCCGGACCGGCACCGGGCGGACCAGGCTGCACACCACGTCGGCGATCTCGCGGACCGAGACCGGGGTGCCGCCCTCGAGGGCCAGGGTCTGGTTGGCGGCGGCCGGGGCCAGGGCCCGGACGTGCGCGTCGGCGAGGTCCTCGACGTAGACGTAGCTGCGCTGCTGCTCGCCGGTTCCGGCAATGGTGATCGGGCTGCCCTCCACCGCTGCCCGGACGAACCTGGCGACCACCAGCGCGTCCCGCATCCGCGGCCCGTAGGGAATGCCGTACCGCAAGATGGTGAACTCCTGCCCGTACATCTCCCGGTAGCTGTGCACCAGCATCTCGGCGGCCAGCTTGGTCGACACGTAGACGTGCCCGGCGCGGTCCACGCTGACCGGGGCATCCTCGGACCGCTCGCCCTGCCCGGCGGTCGCGCCGTACACCCACACCGTGCTCGCGAGCACGAACCGGCGGCAGCCGGTCCGGCGCGCCGCGTCGAGCAGCCGCGCGACGCCCTCGACGTTCAGCCGGACCGCAGCCGCGGGCCGGGCCGCTATCTCGTTGACGTCGGCCGCCCCGGCCAGGTGGAAGACGGCCTCGGTACCGGCCAGCGCGACGTCGAGCGCGGCTGGGTCGAACAGGTCAGCGGCGCGGTAATCGGCTGCCGGGTTGCGCCACCGGTCCCCGATGTCGATCGCGCGCACCTCATGGCCGGCCCGCAGCAGATGATCAACCACGTGGGAGCCGATGAAACCGCACCCGCCGGTGACGGCTACCCGCATGACGCCGCCCCGGACCCGGTGAGCTCGGCGCCGACCTCGGCTATCGCGGCCAGCACCTCGTCCACCTCCCCGTCGGTCATGTCCGAGTGGACCGGCAGGCAGACGTGCCGCGCGCACATGTCATCGGCGACCGGCAGCGGCGGGCCCGCGTAAGCGGCGAGCACCGGCTGCCGGTGCAGCGGCAGGTCGTAGACCTCGCCGGCCAGCCGCACCTCGAACCTGGCGGCCAGCTGCTGCTTGAACCAGCCGCGATCGGCCCCGCGGGGCAGCACCGCGAGGTACTTGTAGATGTTCCCGCGGCAGCCAGGCGGCTCGGCGACCGGCGCGAGGCTGTCCAGTTCCGCCAGCCCCTTGTCGTAGCGGGCGGCCACCTCGCGCCGTCGCGCGATGAACTCGTCCATCCGGCGCAGGTGCACCAGCCCGGTGGCGGCGTTCTGCTCGCTCATCCGCCACGCATAGCCCTCGCGGACATGGTGATTGGCGCCGAACGAGCCCTTGCCCTGGTCACGGTAGATCCGCGCCTCGGCCGCAAGCTCGTCCGACGCAGTGAGGATCATCCCGCCCTCACCGCTGGTGACTACTTTGGTGGGATAGAACGAGAACCCCCCGATGGTGCCGAACGAGCCAGCGAATCTGCCGTCGTAAGAAGAACCGTGCGCGTGCGCAGCGTCCTCCACCAGCGTGATGCCCGCCTCGTCGCAAATCATGCGCAACTGGTCCACCTGCGGCGTGATCAGCCCGCCGACGTGGACGAGCACCGCCGCGGCGGTAGCCGGGGTGAGCGCCGCCGCCAGGGTAGCCGGGCTGAGCGCGAAGGTTTCGGCGTCGATGTCGGCGAAGACGGGCCGGGCGCCGGCCCGCAGTACCGCGGCGGCCGTGGCGTAGAAGGTGTTCGCAGGCACGATCACATCCCGGCCCGCGACCCCGACCGCGCGCAGCGAGATCTCCAGCGCAGCGGTACCGCTGCCGGTCGCGACGGCGTTGGCCGCGCGGTGCGCGGCGCCGAAGGCCGCCTCGAACCGCTGCGTGTACGGCCCGAGAGTGAGCGTGCCGCTGCTCAGGATGTCCGTGATGGACGCCGCGATCTCCGCCCGGTCGGCTGCCGGAAAGACGACGCGCGCTGCTTGCACTCCCAAACTGGCACCCCTATGTGATAGGACCGGTGTCCTCGGCCATGCTCTTGTCCCCGGCCCGGCCGTCGCTAGACAGCCGGGCTACCGCGGAGCGGGCCCACCTTCGACATGATTCCAGGGAATGGCGGGCCACGTCTTCCAAATTTGCGCTGGCGGCCCACTGGCACCCTTGTGACCAGCCGCTACGTAATAACCGGGCGAACAGGCGGGCAATACGTGACGGGCGATGTCAGCAGCACCAGGACGCTTCGCCGGGCGCGGCGCCCCGGCGCGGCGCGACGCCGGCCCCGGCCCGGCGCGAGCAGGCCTTGGCGCGGCGCTGGCGGCGGCGGGGCTGGCTATCGCGCAGGCAGGGCCGGGCATCACCGCGCTCCGCCCGGTCAGGCTCGCGCTGTTCCCGCGGCTGTCCGGCGTCGGCACAGCCGATCACGTCGCCCTGACCTTCGACGACGGCCCGGACCCGGCCGCGACACCGCACTTCATCAAGGTGCTGGCGGACCGGCGGCTGCAGGCCACCTTCTTCATGCTGGGCTCGATGGTGGACCGGTCGGCAACGCTCGCGGCCGAGGTCGCCGCGGCAGGGCATGAGGTCGGGGTGCACGGCTACGACCACCGGTACCTGCCGCTGCGGGGCCCCGGTGCGACATACGACGACCTGGCCAGGGCCCGCGACGTGATCGCGGCCGCGACCGGTTCGGCGCCCCGCCTGTTCCGGCCGCCCTACGGGGTGCTGAGCACGGCGGCGCTGATCAGCGCCCGCCGGCTTGGCCTGGCGCCAGTGCTCTGGACAAGCTGGGGCCGGGAGTGGACGGCCGGAGCCACGGCTGGCTCGGTTCACACCACCCTGGCGGCTGATCTCGCGGGCGGCGGCACTGTGCTGCTGCACGATTCCGACTGCACCTCGCCCGCCGGTTCGTGGCGGGCGGGCCTCGGCGCGCTGCCGATGCTGCTTGACGACTGCGCGAAGAACGAACTGCGGGTGGGCCCGGTGGGCGAGCATTATGCTTAGCGAGCGCGGTCCTTGCGCCCGGCGGCCACCGTGCCTGCCAGCCCAGTGAGGCCGTAGGTGATAGCACCGTGCCACACCCCGTCGAATGCGCCGCCGATAATCCCGCTGCTGCCGAGCACGACCGCAAGGACGAAGACGACAATCGCCGCTGCCGCTCCCGGAAGTACCGCGAACCGCCACGGATTGCGGCGCGCCCAGCGCATCGCCTTGCCCGACTTCGAGCGGAGCACGGCGCCGCCCCCGGCAACGGCGAAGAAGGCGACAGCCCCGGCCGCCAGCGACGGGGTCACGGCGAGGTGGCCGCCGAGGACGTGCAGCATCAGGTCGCCGCCTGCGACAACCGCGCCCGCGGCGCCTGCCGCGCCCCAGGGGGCGTCCGACATCGCTGCGCTGGAGACAGCTAGCTCATCGCGCCGGGTCAGGCCCGGCTCATCCTTGCGAGGTGGTGCCGACATGTCTTCTCTCTCCCTGGGATTGCTAACGAGCGCACACTCAAGATATATCGCTTCTGTGCCGGAAGCTACTCTGGCTTATAACGGTTATGCCCGTGACGCCGCTCACGGCAGCAGATCCACACCGGGCGTTCAGGAAACTTCCAGGTCCGTCGGGCTAACTGGGGATTGCAGGGGCCCGGCTGGTGGCGCCGCAGGTCAGCCGGCCGGAAGTGGGCAGCAGCAGAAGGCGGATGTGGGCAGCAGGAGAAGGTAAGTACGCTGGCTCCGGGGCAGAGGGGATTCAGATGCAGGAAGATCAGAGCGGCGGCGAGAACCAGCGGCCCGAATATATCGGTCCCTGGTCGCCGACTGATTCGCCGGCCGCCCGGCAGCCGGCGGAGCCAGCAGGCCGGGATGCAATGGCGGGGAGCTCGGACTCAGCGGTGCCCAGCGGGGACGCGGCCAGCGGGGACACCGCAGCCGGGACAGCCAGCGGGGACACCGCAGCCGGGCCGTCCAGCGGGCGAAGTCAGCCTGGTCAGACAACGCCGCTGGACATGCCGGCCGGCGGATTCACTCAGCCCCCGTCCTACGGCCAGGGATCTGCTGGCCATCCCGGTGAATACGGCCAGCCGCAGGGCGGCGGCTACGGCCAGCCCCAGGCCGGCGGCGGCTACGGCCAGCCCCAGGCCGGCGGCGGCTACGGCCAGCCCCAGGCCGCGGCGGCTACGGCCAGCCCCAGGCCGGCGGCGGCTACGGCCAGCCCCAGGCCGGCGGCGGCTACGGCCAGCCGCAGCCGGACGCCGGGTACGGCCAGCAGCAGGGCGGCGGGGGCTACGGCCAGCCCCAGGCCGGTGGACACGGCCAGCCCCAGCCGGGCTATGGCCAGCCGCAGCCGGGCGGCGGATACGGACAGCCGCACGAAGGCGGATACCCGCAGGAGGGCCGCTACGGCCAGGGGCCCTACGGTCCGGCCGGCGGGTACGGTCCGCCCGGCGGCGGGTACGGTCCGCCGGCCGACTACATCCAGCAGGGGCCGCCCGAGGGACGGCGCCGGTTCCGTGGCCTCGTCACCTACGTGGCGGTCGCCGCGCTGGCCGCGGGCGTCGGCGCGGGCACGGTGCTCGCCCTCAACGACAACAACTCCCCCGCTGCCCAGCAGTCCAGCGGTTCGGGCCTTGGCGGCCTGGGCTTGGGCAACGGATCGGGCACGGGCAACGGCGCGGGCCTGGGCAACGGACCGGGCTTCGGCAACGGGACAGGCAACGCGTCAGGCACCGCGGTCAGCAACGCGACGCTGCGGTCCGTCAAGGCCGCTATCCAGCCCGGCCTGGTCGACATCACGAGCAATCTGCGGTACGAGAACGGAACGGCCGCCGCCACCGGCATGGTAGTCAGCAGCAACGGCATCGTGCTGACCAACAACCACGTCATTGACGACAGCACCGGGCTGACCGCCACGGTGGTCGACACCGGGAAGCGCTACTCCGCCACGGTGCTCGGCTACGACAAGGCCGACGATGTGGCCGTTATCCAGCTGGGGGGCGCGTCAGGCCTGAAGACCGTGCCGCTCGGCGACTCAGGCACGGTCAAGCTCGGCGACCAGGTCGTGGCCATCGGCAACGCCGACGGGACAGGCGGCGCAGCGGTTGTCGGCGGCACGATCACCGCGCTCAACCAGACGATCAGCGCTAGCGATCAGGGCAGCTCCACCGGCAGCGAGACACTGCACGGCATGCTGCAGACCAACGCCGACATCATCCCCGGCGACTCCGGTGGCCCGCTCGCCAGCACCGGAGGCAAGGTGATCGGGATGGACACCGCAGCCGCCTCAGGCAGCTTCGGCGGCAACGAGCCCAACATCGGTTTCGCCATCCCGATCAACCGGGCGCTGTCGATCGAGAAGCAGATCGTCGCGGGCCACGGCAGCTCAAGCGTTCAGATCGGCCTGACCGGGTTCATCGGCGTGCTGGTGTGGCCGACAACCCAGTCAAGCCCGAGCGCCCAGCAGCAGCTGCAATCCGAGGCGGGCGGCGCAATCGGCGGCGGCCGGGGCTGCCTGAGCAGTGACGTCAATGCCCCGGTCCCGCAGACCGTCGCGCCGGTCGGCAAGGGCGCGCTGGTGGACGGCGTGCTGTGCGGCACGCCGGCCGTCAAGTCAGGGCTGGCTGGCGGTGACGTGATCACCGCGGTCAACGGGCAGGCGATCACCTCCCCGACCTCGCTGACCAGCGTGATGCAGCAATACCGGCCAGGCACCAAGGTCTCGATCAGCTGGGTCGATACCTCAGGCGGCCGGCACACAAGCAGCGTGGAGCTCCTCCAGGCGCCGCCGCGCTGACCTGCCGCCACCCGGCCCGTCCGGTCCACTGGCCCGCCCGGTCCCTGGCCCGCCCTGTCGCCCAGCCCGCCCGGTCCCCGGCCCGGCCGGCCCGACCCATCGGCCCGGGGGCCGCCCTCGGCCCGGTCGGCCTGCTGCCCCCGGCCCGGCCGGCCTGCTGCCCCCGGCCCCGGCCGGCCTGCTGCCCCCGGCCCGGCCGGCCTGCTGCCCTCAGGCGGTCAGCCAGCGGCGCGTCCTGGCCTCGCATTCGGCGATGGCGGCGATCTCAATGTGCTCGTCCCTGGTGTGCGCGAGCTGCGGGTCACCGGGGCCGAAGTTGACGGCCGGGATGCCCAGCGCCTCGAACCGGGCCACATCGGTCCAGCCCAGCTTGGCCCTCGGCGTCCCGCCGACCGCGGCGACGAAGGACGCGGCAGCAGGCTCGGTCAGCCCGGGCCGCGCGCCGCCGACGGCATCGGTGACGCGGACATCCCAGCCCGAGAACATGTCCCGTATATACGCCTGCGCGTCGGCAGCCGAGCGGTCCGGCGCGAACCTGAAGTTGACGGTCACTACGCACTCGTCGGGAATCACGTTCATGGCGACCCCGCCGCTGATCGCGACCGCGTTCAGGCCCTCGTGGTAGGCCAGGCCATCGATCTGCGGCTGGCATGCCTGGTAGCCGCGCAGCACGTCGAGGATGCCGGCCGCCTCGTGGATCGCGTTGCGGCCGCGCCAGGAGCGGGCGCTGTGCGCGCGCTTGCCGCTGGCCCGGATCTCGGCATGCAGGGTGCCCTGGCAGCCGCCCTCGACGACATCCCCGGTCGGCTCCATCAGCACCGCGAAGTCACCGGCCAGCAGGTCAGGCCGGCGGCGGCTCAGCCGGAGCAGCCCGTTGCGCTCCGTCTCGACCTCCTCGCAGTCGTAGAACACGTAGGTCACGTCCCTGGCCGGCTCGGGCACCGTGGCCGCCAGCCTCAGCTGGACGGCGACCCCGGCCTTCATGTCGGTGGTACCGCAGCCGTACAGCACGCCCTGCTCGGCGCGGGACGGGAGGTTCCCGGCGACCGGCACGGTGTCGATATGCCCGGCGAGGATCACCCGCTCTGCGAGGCCGAGGCTGGTCCGCGCGACGACCGCATGGCCGTCCCGGTCCACGGTCAGATGGGGCAGGGCGCGCAGCGCGGCCTCGATCGCGTCGGCGATCGGGCCCTCCGCGCCACTGACCGACTCGAGGTCTACCAGCCGCGCCGTTACCTCAGCCGCATCCGCGAAAAGATCAAGCTGCACAGCGGCAGCCTACCCCGGCATGAAATAACTGACCTTAAGCATCTCCCCAAGGCCACTAGCAGCGACCGCAGCCCGCACCGGCCCGGACAGGAGCGCCATGTTCCACGTTGACTCAGAGGTCGGCCGCCTGCGCCAGGTCATCCTGCACCGGCCCGGCCTCGAGCTGAAGCGGCTCACCCCGGACAACGCCGCCGACCTGCTCTTCGACGATGTGCTCTGGGTGACCGAGGCCCAGGCCGAGCACGACGCGTTTGCGCAGACGCTGCGCTCGCACGGCGTGGTGGTGCATTACTACGGCGAGCTGCTGGCCCAGACCATGGAGATCCCGGAGGCACGGGACTACGTGCTCGAACGGGTCTTCGACCCGCGGCTGCACGGCCCGCTGGCGACCGACGCGCTTCGCACCGCCTTCGGCGCCCTTGACGCGGTGCCCCTGGCGCAGCTCCTCATCGGCGGGATCACCAAGCGCGAGTTCCTTGAGCTCGCTCCCGAGCCGAGGAGCATCGCCTTTCACGCGCTGATGCCGGACAGCTTCGTGCTCGCGCCGCTGCCGAACCTGCTCTACCAGCGGGATACCTCCTGCTGGATCTACGACGGCGTCTCGATCAACGTGATGCGCCACCTGGCCAGGATCAGGGAGACCATCAGCGACGAGGCGATGTACCGGTGGCATCCGATGTTTGCCGCGGGCGGGTTCCAGGTCTGGTATCACGGCGCGGATAGCGCCCCGGCCACGATCGAGGGCGGGGATGTGCTGGTGCTGGGCGACGGCGCGGTCCTTGTCGGGATGAGCGAGCGCACCCAGCCGCAGGCGGTCGAGGTCCTCGCGAGCCGGCTGTTCGCATCCGGTGCGGCGCAGCGCCTGGTGGCGGTCAACATGCCGAAGACGCGGGCGTTCATGCACCTGGATACGGTCCTGACCATGGCGGACTACGGGGTGTTCGTGAAATACGCCGGAATGGGGATGCTGCCGTCCTACACGGTCGAGCCGGGCGACGAGCCGAAGGAGCTCAAGGTCACCGATCATCCGCCGGAGCAGATGCACGCCGCGATCGCCGCCGCGACCGGCCGCGGCGAGATCAGGGTGCTGACGGCGACCCAGGACGTGCATTCCGCGCAGCGAGAGCAATGGGATGACGGCTGCAACGTGCTGGCCGTCGCGCCCGGGGTCGTGGTGGCCTACGAGCGGAACGTCACCACCAACAGCTATCTCAGGAGCAACGGGATCGAGGTCATCACCGTCCGGGGCAGTGAGCTTGGCCGCGGCAGGGGCGGCCCGCGGTGCATGACCTGCCCGATCGTGCGAGACGCGTAATCCGCGCTACCGGCTGTCCTGGGCCGCCGTGCCGTTCCCCGCGGCGATGCCGGGCAGGCCCGCAGCGGCGGCGCTCAGCGCGGCCAGGATCACTGACACCGACTCCCGGTTGACGCTGGACGCCCTGGCCACCGCGTAGACGCCGCGGGCCGGGAAACCCGCGGGCAGCTCCCGGACGGCGACCCGGCGCTCTCCGGCGGCCAGCACCAGCCTGGGCAGCGCCGCGATCCCGATGCCGCGAGCGACCAGGCTGAGAATCGTGGCCAGACCCTCGAACTCCCAGGGCACCGGCAGGGCACCGCCCGCGCTGGCCAGCAGCCGGTCCACCGCGTGGCGGGATGGCTCTCCGGCGGGCGCGGCCATCCACGGCTCGCCGAGCAGCTGCCGCAGGTCCACCGGGTCCCCGGGACTGGCGGCCGGATGCCCGCGCGGCACCACCAGCACGAGCGGGTCATCGAGCAGGTGCCGGAACCGCAGCGTGCCCCGCTCGGTACCAGGCAGCCGTCCTGACCAGTCGTCGATCAGGGCGATGTCCGCCTCACCCGTGCGGACCTGCCGCAGGCCCTCGGCTGGCGCCGCCTGCCTGAGCAGGAGGGTCAGCCCGGCATGTGCCCGCACGCAGCGGGCCAGGGCCGGGGCGAAGGCGATCGCGGCGGTCGCGAAGGCGGTAACCGCGACGCGCCCGGACGGCTCCCGGCCGGCCAGGTCTGCCTCGGCTTCCTCGACGAGAGCCAGGATGCGGCCGGCGTGCGCGGCCAGCCGCCGTCCCGCATCGGTCAGCTCGGCTGTCCTCGCCGTCCGGTCGAGCAGCGCCACCCCGGCCTCGCGCTCAAGCGTGGCGAGCTGCTGAGAGACCGCCGACGGCGTGTAACCGAGCGCTCCAGCGGCGGCCACGATGGTCCCTCGCTCCGCGAATTCCTTAAGTAGCCGGAGCCGGTGCGTGTCTAGCATAAGATAAGCTTACCCAATACCGTGCATATCAGCGCTTGCACTTATCCTCATTGGCAGACATGCTGGTAGAGGTGGTTGATATGAGCGTCGCGACGTCGTAGTTGCGACATTCTGCGCAGAGCACCCGGGCAGCCACTTAGTCACCCCGGATAAGCCCCGCCCTGATGGCCCAGGAGCCATGTCATGCCCCATGTCGGCCAGGCGCTGCCCGCAGCGCCGACCGCAGCACCTGCCTTCCAGCCCGACCCGGTTCTCCGTCCCGCTCCAGGCGCAGCGCCGCGCCACGACGAAGCGCACCGCCACGACGAAGCACACCGCCACGACGAAGCGCACCGCCACGACGAAGCGCACCGCCACGACGAGGCGCACCGCACCCGCGCAGCGCCCCGGCGCGGTGGCGTGTCCCGTCGCGGTGCCGCCATTCCGGTGTCCGCGACGCTCGCGGCCAACGAGGTGATCACGGCCCGCCGCAGCCGCGGGCAGGCCGTACTGCCGCTCGCGTTCGGCGAGGCGGGCCTGCCAGTAGCCGCCAGCCTGCGCACGGCGCTGGCGGAGGCGTCAGGCCGCAGCGGGTACGGCCCGGTGGCCGGCCTGCCGGCGCTGCGCCGCGCCGCAGCCGGCTACTGGCAGCGGCGCGCCCTGCCGACCGAGCCTGATGCAGTCATCTGCGGCCCGGGCAGCAAGCCGCTGATCTTCGCCTTGCTGCTGGCGATCGGCGGGGATGTCGCCGTGCCGTGCCCCAGCTGGGTAAGCTACGCCGCGCAGGCTGGCCTGATCGGCGCCCGCTGCCACTTCGTGCCTGCTCCGGCGGGCGAGGGCGGGATCTGCGATCCGGGCATGCTCGCGGCGGCGGTCCGGGACGCGCGGCTGGCCGGACGCCGGATCGGCGCGGTCATCGTCACCCTGCCCGACAACCCGACCGGCAGGCTGGCCAGCCCGGACACGGTCCGCGCCCTGTGCGAGGTGGCCGACGAGCACGACCTGGTCATCATCTCCGACGAGATTTACCGCGACCTGATCCATGATCAGGCTGCAGCCGTCCTGTCCCCCTCGGCGGTGGCGCCGCACCGCACCGTCGTGACCACCTCGCTCAGCAAGAACCTGGCCCTCGGCGGCTGGCGGTGCGGGGTGGCCAGGATGACGGACGGCCCGCTCGGCCGGTCGCTGGCCGGCGCTGTGCTGGGCGTCGGCAGCGAGATCTGGTCGTCGCCCGCAGCGCCGGTTCAGCATGCTGCGGCCGTCGCGTTCGGTGAGCCCGAGGACATTGTGAAACGGATAACAAGGAGCCGGTCGCTGCACGCCAGCGTGGTCCGGGCCGTGGCCAGCCGCTGCGGGGCCGCCGGGCTGCTGGTGCCGCCGCCGCAGGCCGCGTTCTATCTCTACCCCGATTTCGAGCCGTGGCGCGGGCACCTGCGCGATACGCGCGGTGTGACCACCGGCGACGGCCTGGCCAGGCACCTGCTGGAGCGTTATGGCGCCGGCGTGCTGCCCGCCAGCGCGTTCGGCGAAAGCTCACGGGCGCTGCGGGTCCGCATCGCGACCGGGCTGCTCTACGGCGACACCGACGCCCAGCGGGAGGCAGCGCTGCAGTCCGCCGACCCGCTGCGGCTGCCGTGGATCGCCGCGGCACTCGGCAGGTTCGAGGAGATCCTGGCCGACCTGGCCCCGTGACATTGGACGGTGCATCAGGTCCTCGGCCGCGGCCGGGAGCCGGTCAGCCTGAGCGGCGTGCCGCCCGCTCGCCCCTGGCGGCCTTGTCGGGCCGGCTGGCTTGCTGGCGGCGACCCCTGGCCGGCTTGCGCTTCTCAGCTGCATCCGAGAGCTTCTGCCTGGAGGCGGCGGCCGGCCGGTCCTGCTGCGCGGAGATGCGCTTCTGCCTGGCCCGCTTCGCCTTCTCGGCCTTGGCGGCGCGTTGCTTGGCAGCCTGCTGCGCTGCTGCTTTCCCCGCCTTTGCCCGGCCATCGGCCGCCCGGCGAACCTGCAGCTGGTCTTCCTGCTCCTGCTGGTAAGCCGCCATATCCTGGCCGGCCATCTCGTCGCGGGCCTGCGCACGGACCTGGCGGGCGGCCGCCCGCTCGCTCCGCAACTGCTCGTCGACCTGTGCCTGGCGTAGCTGTGCCTGGCGTAGCTGTACCTGGCGTAGCTGTACCTGGCGTAGCTGTGCCTTCGTTTTAAGTACTTCGGCATTCGCCATGAACTCGGTTCGCCGCGTCAGAGCCTGGCCCCGCCGGGAGAGGCCGTCGTCGGCAAGAAGCCGTCCGGCGAGCCCGTCCAGCGAGCCGAGGAGGCGTTCGAAGCCCAGGCGCAGGAACGCCTCGTCGTCCCAGTAGCGGGCTACGACATGCTCCTCGATCAGGGTGAAAGGCAAGCGCACGGCCGAGTACTCCAGCTTGGCGATGCCGCGAGGGACGGTGCTGAGGGCCATAACAGTCTGCTTCCTCTCCTGGATGATGGTGGCGTTTGCGTCAGATTGCCCGTCAGCGAGGACAGCAGCCCATCGCGTGCCTCGCGGGCGTGTGCTCGCTCATGGATAACTCCTTCTCCGCATCGCGTTCTTTGATCGAGCGGTCTGGGTGAGTTCCCGGCGCGCACGCGACATGGGCAGATCGGGCCCCGCGGGCTGGCACCTGCCGCATCGCACGCTGCCAGCCGCCCGTCAGCCGCTCCCCCGGCCCCCTCAGCCGCTCCCGGCCGCTGTTACTGCCCCATGCCCGGCGAGGCAAACGTTCCCCGGGCACTGATCGCAGCGCCGCGGGCGCAGCTGCATCGGGCAGTCACCGCTCGGTTTGCCGGTCAAGTACGGGCTTGACGTCGATGATGGGGGTTCGGTCGAGTGCCTCCAGGTTGCGCACCCGCAGCCGGGTGCCCTCGATCGACACGATCGTCACGCGGTGCAGGCCCACGGGATTCGGCCGGTCCGGCGAGCGGGTGCTGAAAACACCGGTCAGCGGCCTTGCCGGATCTCCGCGAGGATGCACCGCCAGCACGTCACGGCTCGCGCGGTCCAGCCAGGTCAAGACGATTACCTCGGTGTCGGCGCGCAGATCGCGAAGGCCCTCGCTGACATCCTCGTCGAACACCAGCCACGCGTCAGGTGCTCCCTCGTCTCCCTGCAGGGGAGCTAGGTCCGTGTCCAAAAGCGGGGACTCGACCCGCCCGATGGAGCGCACGGCAATTTGGCCCTCGCTGGTGCTCAAAAACGGCTCCCTTCAACTGCCAGCTGTCAGCCTGGTCCGCGTCGGTGTCGTGACCAGGCTGTCGTTGCCCATCGTGCCTTAGCCATGCGGTCCCGTTTGCCAACGGCGCCAGCGCGCCTGCGGTAGCTATCGAAGCCGAGCGGACGACCCGGCCGGTCAAGGTCCAGCAGCGCAGCTCCGGAGGCTCCTGGCGGACCCTCACCGGGCTAACCGACTTCGCGATCGTGCAGTCTCCTACCTGTCCACCGCCGCCAAATGGGGCATTAGCAAACTCGACGTTCTCCGTGACCTGTTCAACGGCCGCGCCTGGCTACCGCCTGGCATCGAACCCTCGGGATAACTCGGCTTCGCCGCCTGGTTCTGCTGACGTGAACTGACCGTGGCTGCTCGCCGGGTGTGACCGCGGCCTTGTGCCAGTGAAGCCGGCGTTGGCGAGAAATGACCGCCCCGGAGGGCTTGCGGTGACTGGACCGGCGTGCTCGCAGGCCGGAAAGTCCTGTGCCGCTCCCGGGAGGCCATCCAGCGCAGGTCCCCGCAAGGCTTCCGGTCACCGGCGCGTCTTGGGATCATTTACCCGTGGACAGCGACTGGGACCGCTTCACCTCCCGGTGCCAGCAAGCCCTGGGCGACCTGGTCGAAGGACGACCCGGACCATTCAAGGCGCTCTGGTCACACGCCGATGACGTGGTGATCATGGGCGCGTTCGGCGGCTACGAACGAGGCTGGGAACAAGTCAGCGCACGGCTCGACTGGGCCGCTGCCGGCATCAAGGCCACCGATCGCGCCGCGGAGAACATCGTGACGGTCGTCGGCGATGACCTCGCCTACACCGTCGACCTCGAGCACATGACCCGTCACGCCGGTGATCAGCCGCAGCCCAGGACACTGCGCTGCACCCAGGCCTACCGCCGTGAAAACGGCGAGTGGAAGATCAAACTGCGCCACGCTGACGAGCTTCCCCGCAAAGACGAACACCGAAGGTGACCTACAGCCGCCCGCGTCACAACACGCCGCTAATGCTTGCTGAATAGCTACCGCCTGCGGGGTATACCAGTGTCCAGCTATAAAGGTTTGGAGGCCGCTGCCGATGAGGTGCTAACCGGCTGCGCCTCATCAGGCGTCAGCGCCAGGCTGGCAGAGGCAGTCAGTCCGGGTTCAGGTACTGACCGCCCCACGTCTGCGGGTCTGTGTCCGATAGCGTCTCGGTGAACGTCCACCGATGACCGGCGAAGTCCTCGGCGCCATACTGCCGCTCGCCATACATGTAGTCCGCCGGCTCCGCCAGGATGACCGCGCCATGTGCCCGGGCGCGCTCGCAGTGAGACCGCGCGTCCGGGACCCGGACCATCACGTACTGGGCCACCGCCTCGCGACTCGGCGGGCGGTGGTAGCCGCCTGGCTCGGCCACGATCACGGCCCCGTCGCCAACCCTCAGCTGAGACCGGTGGTTCTCGCCGATCCGTAGCCGCTCGACAAACCCGAATGCCGCAGTCAGCCAGGCAACCGCCTCGCGGACGTCCGGATAGATCAGAACCGGGATGACCGTGGCCGCTGGGACCGAGCGGTTGACCTTCATTCCGCCAGGCTAACGACATGCACGCCGGCAGGCCACGGACCGCAGGGAAGCACTCGCCTAGATCGCATCACGTGCCCACACCGGACAAGATCTCGGGCTGGGAGGGTCGGGGACTGGCGCGGTTGAACGCAACATCCGCATGGCCAAACTGAAGCAGAAAGTATCCGGCTGCCTGCGGACCCTCACCGGCACCCGCCAATTCTGCGCGATCCGCAGCTACCTATCCACCACTGCCAAGCACGGCCTCAGCTTCTTCGACGCCCTCATCATGCTCGCCAAAGGCGAGCCCTGGATTCCTGATACTGCCTGTTTGAAGTCGACTAATTCCGATACCTGACCAGTTACCCGACATCACCCCGGTGACGTGCACTATCTCAGGCCGCGGCAGACGAGGTAACTGACCTCGCACGCGGTAGAGTCTGATTAAGGATCAGCTGAAGTGCTCACAGATATCTTTGCTGATAACCCCGGGGAAAACACCACTTAATCGCTTCCACCGGCTGAAGCCAGCGAAACGGAAAGGACCTGACAAGTGAGCTTAACCGCTAGCGCCAGTCGGGGCGCAGGGGCCGATAGGCCCCGGCGCCGCACCCAGGGCAGGCTGTCGCGGCGTGCCCGGATCCGCCTCGGCGCAGGCGCGGCCGCATCGGGCGCGCTGGCCGCGGCGGCCGTCCTGACCCTGGCTGCGCCGGCCGGGGCCAGCGCGAACAGCGCCAGCACCGCCGGCACCGCGCATGGCACTCCAGCAGTTCATGTCCTGCACCTGCGGGCCATGCCGACCGGGACAGTCACCTTCGGCAGGAAGGGCCGTGGCCGCCTCACGGTCCGCGCAGACATGTCCGGGCTGACGCCCGGCTCGTCGCACGCGGTGAATCTGGTGCTCCCCGGCCGCTTCAGGTCTATCCGGTTCAGCCCGCTCACGGCCAATAGCGTCGGCCAGGCCGACAGCATCCTCCAGAGCAGCTTCACCGGCCATCTGCCGCCCGGCAGCCGCCTGCTGGTCCGCATGGGAGTGCACGGCGGCGCCGTCGCCGGGGAGCCGATCGCTGTGACCAGGAGGCTGAGCCATCCCGGCCGCGGCCCGCACGGGCTCATCGCGGTCGAGGTCAGCCCGGGCGGTGTCAGCTATGGCACGCCGCGGGGCCGGGCCACCATCTCCTATAGCCGCCGCCGCCACACGCTGACCGTGACCGTCAGCGCCAGCGGCCTCACTCCCGGGCTCCACGCCGCCCACATCCACCTGGGCAGCTGCAGGAGCCAGGGACCGGTCAAGTACATGCTGCAGGACCTGGTCGCCAACCGTCAGGGCAGGATCGTGCACGCAGTCCGGATAATCACCAACGTGACCACGCCGATACCAGGCCATGGCTGGTACCTCAACATTCACCAGGGGAACAGCAGCAACATCCTCAGCAACGGCCAGCCGACCATCTTCTTCCGGCCGCTCCTCTGCGCGGACATCAGCAGTACCGGTTCGATCACCTCGATCCTGAGAACTGAGGACATCGTCACCGGGGTCCGGGGCACGACGGACGGGAAGGTCGTGCTGACGGGTTCGGCGGCGACCGGACACGGCACGCAAACTGCTCCGTTCCTCTACCGAGGCGTTCTTGGTAGCGCTGCGGGAGCAGCAGTATCGGTGCTGCGGCCATCGTTTCGTGGCGTGACGTCGGCGACCTTTTACGGTCCTGATACCAGCTCCTTCAACCCGGCGGGAATCCCGCGCGGCCAGGTCCGCGCCGTCGGAAGCTACCTGTCGTCGTCGGCGCCCTCCGGTGTCCTCAACCAGGGCATGATCTACCTCGGGCCGGTGAGCGGGCGGGGTGGAAGGTGGACATCCATCGACGTGCCTGCTGACGGCGCGCATACGGTCGGGCACGTACGGGCCTGCCCCCGGGCGCGGGTCCACTGCCTCGTGATGGACACCATCGCGCACAGCACCATGGGCGATCTGGTGGTGGGCAACTACGACCTCAGCCCCGGCGTGCGTGGCGGCCTGGTCTCGGGCAATGCTTTCATCTACAACATGGCGCGGCATCAATGGACGTTGCTCCGCCTCGGCGGAAGCCTGTCGAATCAGACCACGCTGTATGGAATCTGGCAGGACGGCGGGGGCAGGAGCCCGGATTACACCCTGGCCGGCGGCTCCTCGCCCCGCGGAATCCATCAGGCCTTCCTCTTGAACTACAACGAGCGGTCGGGGCGCTTCGGGAAGCCGAGGTACTACCGCTACGCCAACGCTCGGGCGCTGGTCACGCACTTCGAGGGCATCACCGCCGTGCCGGGCGGTTTCCACCTCGTGGCCGGCAGCTCCGCTCAGGCTGCGTCCATGGCCTTCGTTCCCGTCAGCGCCCGTAACGGGTCCTTTGGCACGGCAAGGTGGTATCCCGTCGATGTCGCGGCCAGCCCGCTATGTTCGGGTGGCTGCAGTCTTGTCACCGGGAATGCCGTGTATAGGAACCACGTCATGGGGCTCTACGTCCCCACCGTCTCCGCTGCCCCCCATACTTACCTCGCCACCATTTCGAGGCGGTAATTATTACGCGGCGCTCACCCGGAGCTTCGAGTGGAGGTGACCGTGCCTAGACTGCGTGGATGACTGAATCGGCGGGCCACCAGAGTCTTTCCGCGGAAGCGGAGGCTGTGCTGGCAGTGCTGGAGCGCAACCGTCGCACGTTCGCCTGGAAGACGGGTGGCCTGGACCGCGGCGGGTTGGCGTCGACCACGGCGGCGAGCTCGATGACGCTCGGCGGGCTGGTCAAGCACATGGCGCTAGTGGAGACGGACTGGCTGGTGGCTAAGCTCGCCGGGCAGCCGTACGGGCCGCCGTGGGACGAGGTGGATTTCGACGCCGATCCTGACTGGGAGTGGCGCACCGGGGCGCAGGATGCCCCGGAGGAGGTGTACGCGCTATGGCGGTCGGCGGTGCAGCGGTCCCGGGATGTGGTGGCCGCCGTGCTACCGGAGGGGGGCCTGGACGCTGCGGCGCGGTTCACGGGGCGGGACGAGCGTACCGCCAGCGTGCGCGAGATGCTGCTGGACATGATCGAGGAATACGCGCGGCACACCGGCCACGCCGACCTGTTGCGCGAGTCCGTGGACGGCCTGGCCGGCGAGAGCGCACCACCGGAATTCCGTCTCTGAGCTAGACAGCCTGAGCACGTACTCACCGCCACGCGGCTGCGGGTCCGGCGCAATCGCATGGGCCGCCCGGCCTGACGCCATCCGCGACGGTCTCGGAGCCGGATGAGTGATTTCATGTCGAGAAGCTCTGACCGGCTCCGCTCACCAGGTGAAGGGCCGACGACAGGCGCTGCCCACGACACCAGGAGACCACCATGCCGAAGTACCTGCTCCTCAAGCACTACCGCGGCGGCCCGGAGCCGCACCGTCCCGTGCCCCCGATCGACCAGTGGGCCCCCGCGGACGTGGATGCGCACATGGCGTTCCTCAAGCACGTCAGCGAGCTGCTCGAGCAGAACGGCGAGTACGTCGACGCGCAGGCGCTCACGCCGGCGCGCACCTGGGTGCGCTACGGCGGCCCGGACGCCGCGCCAGTCAGCACCGACGGCCCGCTGCCCGAGACCAGCGATCTCGTGGCGGGCTGGTACATGATCGACGTCGAGTCGCGGGAGCGCGCGGTCGAGCTCGCGGCTTACATCTCCTCCGAGCCCGGCCCGGGCGGGGAGCCGCTGTACGAGTGGATCGACGTCCGGGAGGTCATGTCCGGGGCGCCCTCGGATGACTGACCCGGCGTGATCGACGAGCCGGCGCGACGGCTGGACGAGGGCGCGCTGCGCGCCCTCGTCCCCCGGGTGCTCGCGGGCCTGGTCCGGCGGGGCGAGGACTTCGATGCCGCCGAGGACGCGCTGCATTGGAGGCGCTGCTGGAGGCGCTGCGGGTGTGGCCCGAGCACCCGCCGCGCGACCCGCGCGCGTGGCTGGCGACAGTCGCGGCCCGGCGGCTCGTCGACGCCCGCCGCAGCGAGGCTGCCCGTCACCGCCGCGAGGAGGCGACGTACGCCGAGCCGCCGCCCGCCGCCACCGAGGAGGGCGACGACACCCTCTTCCTGCTCTTCTGCTGCTGCCACCCCGACCTCGCGCCCGCCTCCCAGGTGGCGCTGACCCTGCGCGCCGTCGGCGGCCTCACCACCCGGGAGATCGCCGACGCCTTCTACGTGCCGGAGGCGACGATGGCGCAGCGGATCAGCCGGGCCAAGCGCGCCCTGCAGGGGCGCCGCCTGGACCAGCCCGGCGACCTCGCCGTCGTGCTGCGCGTGCTCTACCTCGTCTACACGGCCGGCCACGCGGGCCGGGTCGACCTGGCCGGCGAGGCCATCCGGCTCGCCCGCCAACTCACCCTCGCCACCGAGGAACCGGAGGCGCGCGGGCTGCTCGCGCTGATGCTCCTCAGCCACGCCCGCCTCCCGGCGCGACTCGACTCACAGGGTCGCATCGTCACGCTCGACCGGCAGGACCGCGGCCTGTGGGACACCAGCGAGATCGCCGAGGGCGTGCGCGTCCTGCAGTCGGCGCTGGCCGTTCAGCGCCCCGGCCGCTACCAGGTCGAGGCCGCCATAGCCGCCCTGCACGACGACGCGGCAAGCGCCGAGGAGACCGACTGGCCGCAGATCCTCGCCTGGTATGACGACCTCGTCGCCCAAACCGGCGACCCGGTGCGCCAGGACCCCGCCGCGGTGCTCGGCCGCGCGGTCGCGGTCGGCCACGTCCTCGGCGCCGCCGCCGGGCTGCGCGAGACCGACCCGCTGCGCGAGGTGCTCGGCGAGCGGCACCGCTGGCACGCCGTCCGCGGCCACCTGCACGAGCTCGGCGGCGACCTGCCCGCTGCCGCCGTCGCATACGCGGATGCCGCCCGCCGGGCCACGGACCTCGCCGAGCGCGACCACCTGGTCCGTCAGGCGGCCCGCGCGCGGGCCGCCGGGCTGGGCAGGAACAGCCGCCTTACTGAGCGTCCTCCATAGGCCCGCGTCCCCAGCCTGACCAGCTTGAGCCGGGCAACGCATCGCTGGTCTCTTCAGGCCAATGGGCAGCGCGTTCCCGCCAGCCGGTCGGCAACCGGGGACGCTGTAGCTGGGCCGTCGTGTCGCTGACGTCGAGCGCATAACGATCCGCGCACGGAGCACGCGGGCATCGTGGTCGACGACCCCGCGGCCGCGACGGCGACAGCCATCGGCTCTGCTACGTCCGCGGCCGGGGCGTGAGCTGGGCTGTTCATCGCCCGCTGTCCGGCTGGATCTCGGCCGGGTGGCCGGCGGGTGGCCGGCCGCGGGGCCGCATTCGTCCGGCGTGGCTGGGTAGCCGGCCCGCCTCGGCGAGGGCGCGGCGGAGGAGGAACTCTATCTGGGCGTTGGTGCTGCGCAGCTCGTCGTTAGCCCATCTGGCTAGCGCATCGTGGACGGCGGGGTCGAGCCGGAGCAGCACGCCCTTGCGTTCGGTCACCGCGGTTCCGTGCCTGCCGTCACTGGTAGAGGGAGCCGGTGTTGACCACTGGCTGGGTAGCCTGCTCGCTGCACAAGACTACGAGCAGGTTGGAGACCATCGTGGCCTTGCGCTCCTCGTCCAGCTCGACGACACCCTCCTCCTGCAGCCGCTCCAGGGCAAGGCGGACCATGCCCACGGCACCCTCGACAATGCGCGACCGCGCGCCCACGACAGCGCTTGCCTGCTGCTGGCGCAGCATGGCCTGAGCGATCTCCGGAGCATACGACAGCCGGGTCAGGCGCGACTCGATGATGTGCACGCCAGCCGCCGCGACTCGCGCGGTGATCTCGGCGGAGAGCTTGCCGGTGATCTCCTCGGCGTTGTCGCGCAGCGACAGCGCGCCGCTGCCCCGGTTGTCGTAGGGGTAGCTGGAGGCGATATGCCGGACGGCGGTCTCGGTCTGGATGGTGACGAACTGCGTGAAGTCGTCGACGGAGTAGACGGCGCTGGCGGTGTCAGCGACCTGCCAGACGACCACGGCGGCGATCTCGATCGGGTTGCCGTCGGCGTCGTTGACCTTGGCCTGCGCTGATTCCTGGTTGCGGATCCTGGTGGAGACCGCGATCCGGCGGGTAAACGGGTTCACCCACTGCAAGCCCGAGTCGCGGATGGTGCCGCGGTAGCGGCCGAACAGCTGGACGACGCGTGCCTTCCCGGGGACGACCGGGGTGAGACCCGCCAGCGCGAGGCCGCCGGCAATAAAAATCAGGACGCTGAGCAGGACTAGCGCCGTAGCGACGCCGTGACTCTGGTGACTTGCCAGCACGAGAAGCGCCACCCCGGCGAGCAGCAAGACGATGCCCAGCACCAGCATGCGCAGGCCGGGCAAGAACCGGGCCGGGCGCTCGGTCACCCGCCGGCTAGGCGGTTGCGGGCCTGCCGCCGCTTCATCCTGGGTAACCAGTTCCGGGCCCGCGGCCGTTGCATCGTGGGTAGCCATCTGGCGCCTCCTCCGGTTAATGAACCTGATAACGCGAGCCTAGCATATTGATATCTATTTTGCCTAGCGAGAGAGCCGCACCGCGGCGCGAACGGCACGCACCGCGGTCCGGCCCGGACAAGGCGGACGCGTGGACAGCGACGACGGAGCACCGGTGCTGACCGGCCCGGGCCGGCGGCACGCAGCCGGGCCCGCGGTGTGACGAACTTCCTCACGAGGCATCGCCTCGAGGAGGCCGACCGGCGGTGCGACCGCGTCGCGATCCTGAACACGACGCTGCGCACAGTCGGCCTGCCCGACGAGCTCCGCGAGCAGCTGTTCGCCAGGACGCTCACGATCAGGACCCCTCCACCCGCTCCCCCAGCCGGGCCGTCTCTTTGCCGGCCTCCCGGCCGTCGCCAGCTCGTGCCGTCGGTCGCCGTCTCGTTCGGGGTCGTCGGCGCGCTTATCGCCGCCATCGAGCTTCTCGCGCGGCCGTCGGTGGCGTCCGATTCAGCCGCCAGCTGGGGGCTGAGGACCCTACCCGGTCGTGCCCGGAGCGGTCAGGATCGATCGCGGGGGACTAAATCCATCATTTTTGCTGGAATTGACCGGATCGGAGGTGACGGCGGGATGACATCGCCGGAGGTCGATCCGGGTGCCCGTCACTCCGGCCCGGTCGAGGCCGGCCATTCGGGCACGCTGGCGGTGGATGTCCGTGGCCTGGAGAAGTCCTATTCGGGCCTGCAGGCTGTCCGGGGCGTCGATCTTGCGATCCGGTTAGGCGAGGTGTTCGCGCTGCTCGGCCCTAACGGCGCGGGCAAGACCACCACAGTCGAGATTCTCGAGGGCTACCGGACCCGTGACCGCGGCGAGGTCAGCGTTCTTGGCGTCGATCCCGGGCGTCACCGGGGCAGGCTGAAGTACCGCATCGGGATCGTGCTGCAGTCCACGGGCATCGACCGGTACCTCACCGTTCGCGAGACGATCGCCATGTATGCCACCTTCTACCCGCATCCGCGGCCGGTGGACGAAGTGGTGGACCTGGTCGGCCTCACCGACAAGCGCAACGTCCGGGTGGTCAAGCTCTCCGGCGGCCAGCAGCGGCGGCTGGACGTCGCGATCGCCCTGGTCGGCAATCCAGAGCTGCTGTTCCTCGATGAGCCGACCACCGGCTTCGACCCCTTGGCCCGGCACGAGGCATGGGAAGTGATCAAGAACCTGGCGATGCTCGGCATGACGGTGCTGCTCACCACGCATTACATGGATGAGGCTCAGTTCCTCGCCGACCGGGTCGCGGTGATCGCGGCTGGCCGGATCGTGGCCGAGGGCACGCCAGCCACGCTCGGGGACCGTGAGCTGGCCAGGGCGCGGATCCGGTACCGCCGCCCGGTTGGCGCGACCCTCCCGGACGGCCTGTCCGCCGCTCCGGGACCGGATGGCTACACCGAGATCACGCCCGATGACGTCGTCCAGGCACTGCACCAGCTGACGGGGTGGGCCATCGATCATGGGGCCAGCCTCGAGGGGCTGCAGGTGGCAAGACCGTCGCTGGAGGACATCTATCTCTCCCTCACCCGCCCGCCGTCCGGCGGCAGCCAGCCTGACCCGCCTGGGCGGCAGAGCGGACGCCGGGCATGAACGCGGCGGCGCTGACTCTCTCGCAGGTCCGTTACGTGAATAAGGCCTACTGGCGCAGTCCGACGTCGGCGTTCTTCGCCTTGGTCTACCCGCTCATGTTCCTGGTGATCTTCACATCGATATTCCGTAACTCCGACGTTCAGTTCGGTGCGGGCCGGGTGAACGAGGCCACGTTCTACGTGCCTGCCATGGTGGCACTGGCGGTGATCACGGTCTGCTTCAACAATGTCGCGGTCGCGGTGACGTTCCAGCGCGACTCCGGGGTGCTCAAGCGCTTCAACGGGACGCCCCTGCCCAAGGTGTCCTTCTTTGGCGCCCGGATACTGCACGCGGTGCTGGTGTCGGCACTGCTGGTGATCATCACCGCAGCGTTCGGGCGCGCGTTCTACAGCGCCGACATCCCCACCGGGGTCACGCTGCTGCGGATGCTGGTCATGCTCGCCGTCGCCGCGGCCGCGTTCAGCGCGCTCGGGTTCGCGATCTCGGCGGTCATCCCTAACGCCGACGCCTCGCTGCCGATCGTCAACGCCGTCATCCTGCCGCTGCTCTTCCTGTCCGGGGTCTTCATCCCGCTCGGCAACAACCCGCCCGCCTGGATGCTCTGGGTCGGCCGGATCTTCCCGGTCAGGCATTTCGTCAGCGGAATGCAGGCCGGGTTCCTCGGCGCCCCGTTCAACTGGACCGACGTCCTCATAGTGGCCGCCTGGGGCGTTGCCGGGCTCCTCTTCGCGATCCGCTTCTTCCGCTGGGAACCCCGAACCGGCTAAGGCTAGCTGCGGGGTCCGGCGCTGCCGGCTGCGGCCGGGGCCTGTCCTGCGGAAGGCCTGCCACAGGCCGGCGCTGGCGCGGGTCAGTCCCGCAGGACCGCCTCGGTCCGGGCGGTGTCCTCGATTCCTCAGGCCTCGGCCTGTGCAGGCAAGCACGGGACGGGGATCTCGCGTTCCACGAGGCGGGCGAGGCTGGCGATCCCTTCCGCAGACTGCGCCCGCATGGCAGCACTCACCTGTGGGCCCAGTTCGGGGAAGTCCAGGTCGCGCCGGAACCGCGTACCTCCGCCGTCCACGGCGGCCAGCTGGTAGCTGATCCGCAGCTGACCCACCGCGAGACAAGTCTCAAGGGCCAGGTGGTACGGCCGGTCGTACTCGACCACCGTCCACGTGCCCGAGCCTTCGACCCCCGCGATCGTCACGTGCTCGATGATCTGGTCGCCCAGCTGGGCCGGGCGATCAACATCTCCCTCAACGCCACGCGTGGCGGGATGCCACGCGGGCCAGAACCCCGCCGTGGTGACGACGTCGAACACGGCATCGATCGGGCGGTCCGCGACGAAGTGGTGACTCACGCTCGGCATGGCAGCTCCTTTTTGCGCTGGCTGTCGGCAGTTCCGGGGCCTGCCGCGCGGAAGGGCCGGCCGCAAGCCGGCGGGTCAGTCCCGCAGCACCGCCTCGGTCTGGGCGGTGTCCTCGGTGCCACGGTAGTAGGCGATTTTGCCGTCACGGAACTTGAAGTAGTGATGCAGATCCATCGCCGCGGTCCTTCCGGTGCTGCGTGACCTGGCCCGGAACCGGACCACGGTGAGCACGTCGGTGTCATTGGCGGCGAACGAGACCGGCGTGAACTCCTCGACCTCCATGGCCGAGCCGAACGCGGTGAAGAACGCCGCGACGGCGTCCTTGCCGTGACGCACGCCGTACCAGGGGGCGGCAGCGGAGGTGGTCTCCGCGGCCCAGTCAACGTCGTCGGCGACGGCGTCGAGGATCGCGGCGACGTCGCCGCGGCCGAAGGCGTCATACACCTGCGCGATGGTCTTGATCTTGACGTCAGCACTCACTGGAACTCCCCTCCTGCCCGGACCCGCCGGGCACCTGCCTGTCTTGCGGTCAGACCCGCGATCTCGCCGCAGGTCCCCGACGCCCGGCCGGTTACCTGCACGATGTGGGCGCTGGCCGTGCGGGTGGCGGGCCGCCAGCACCGCGGCCGGCGGCCACATGCCGGCCAACGCCGGTGCTCAGTACTGGTCCGGCGAGGCGACTGCCTCAGCGACGGTGATCTCCGGCGGGACCGGATCGGCGCCGACCGACCCGATGAAGGCCTGAAGGTCGGGATTTGCAAAGAACTGCTGGAACTGCCCGGCGGTCTCCCATTCATCGACGATCACGACGAAACCGTCGCCAATCCCGAACCGATGGTGAATACCCCCCGCCGAACGGGCCATATCGCTGATCTTCGCGAATTCACCGGCCCGATCAGTGAGAGCCTGGCGGAATTTGGCAGTGTCGCCCTGGAATTTCCCGATGACCAGCACGCTCATACCCTTGGACCCCCTACGTGAGTTCTGCGCGACTGACGGCGCAGCTTCCGGCAGGTATACGTCGCCGGGACCGGCGGCGGATCACCGGTGCGTGGAGCGATTTAGTCCAGGGCAAGTGCCGAGGCCGCGGCCAGGACCCCGCGGGCCCGGTCAGGGTCGCCGGTGACGTACAGGCCGAGCTCGGCGGGCGAGGCCCGGTTGGCGACCAGCCGGCAGAACCCGACCGCGTCGGTGACGATACCGACGGCGACCGGATCGGGCCTGCCCTCGCCGACCGCGATGTCCCAGGTGCCGCCGCCGGGCCCGGTCAGCACCAGATGCACGCTGGTGGGCTCGCGCAGGCCGGTACGGGCCGCGGACTGCGGCAGCAGCCGGGCTGCCAGTCCGGTCATGAGGCGAAGTGTCGAGGCGTCAGGTACCGACGGGGGCAGCCCGGCCGCCTGGCGGATGTCGTTGTCGTGTGTCCACAGTTCGAACGCCCGGACAACGAGCAGCGCGCACACCGGTAGCCGCATGCCGTGCACAGCGACTTCGGCACCGAGGTCGCCGCGGGCGCGGACCAGGTCGAGAGTGCGCCCGGCCGCGCGGCGCCACTCGGCACGGGTCTGGGCAACAGGGCGCCCGGCCTGGCGGGCAGCCGCAGGCTGTGTCGACTCGACATGGCTCGCATCGGCGACCTCCGGGTCGCCAGACAGGCAGCGGTGCACATCGTCCTCGACGCCGGTCAGATGACCAACCAGACACTGCACGTCCAGGCCACGAAGGACTGGCTGTTGCCAGTGTTCATCGCCCAGCGCGCAGAGCAGCTCGTAAAGCGCGTCGGCCGCGCGGCTGAACGCCTCAGCGGGAGAGATCTCCGGAGCCCCGGGCGCGGGGTGCCCGGCTACCCGCGCCTGCCGGGAAGCCGCCAGCACACGTTCCCGCAAACCAGCGGGCAGCACCACAGGCTCACGCCAGCCGGCCGTCATGACGACTCCAGCAACTGCCGGTCCAGTACGCTCTCCAGCTTGGCCAGCGCGAGCCTGAGCCGCGACTTAGCGGTACCTTCCGGGATGCCGGCCGCAGCGGCGACCTCACGGCAGCTCAGCCCCTCGAAGTAGGCGAGCTCGACGACCCGCCGCTGACCATCAGGACCTGGACGGAAGCCGCCTGCCCCGCCTGCATCGGCCTGGCCGTGATGGCACGGCACACTCCCGGTCTTGCGCGCCTGACCGAGCCAGCCGCCCCACCGTTGACGGCGGACCGCGACGACCGGTGAAGCTGCTGGCACGCCGAAGAGGAGATTAGTTCTCAGCTTGATCGAACGCGCGCTCATAACCGGGGAAGGGCGATGCTCCATCGCGTTTCCAGCCAGCGCGCCACTCCTCGTAGACGGGTGAGAAGATGCCGCACGTCAACCAGATCCCCGCAAGGACCTGCCCCCACGCCAGTAGGGCGAGGACGATGCCGAAGGAGCCGAAAAGGCGCACGTTGTCGGTGACCCAGTAGCCGACCAAGAACTCGGAGACAGTCGCCGCGCCCATGTAAGTCGCCGCGACGAGCAGTGCGCCCGGAAGCAGCTGAGCCAGCTTTATCTGACCGTGCAACAGGAACCACGGCGTCCAGAGCCAGAATGCGACGAGGACAGCGAACCCGATCGGGCTGACCAGCACCCAGCCCAGCGATGAGACAACCGATTCCTCCGTCACCTGCAGACCCAACAGCGCCGTCGAGACGATGAACCAGAGTGCGAAGCGCCACCGGTCGGCCGGCGAGCCGACCCGGATACGCCAGGCCCGGGCGTAGACATCCTGAACGATCTTCCCAAGTCCGAGCCCGAAGATGAGAAAACCCAGCAGTCCGACGACCGACGCGGCCGCTGCATTGCTGGCCTCGCTCCCGAACGCCGAAACCACCAGCGCGATAGCCGGCTGGTGAATATGGAGCCGGTAGATCAGATGCTGAGCGATTCCGTTGCCCGAGCCGGCTGACAGGCCGGCCAGGGCATACACGGCAAGGAGTGCCGGAACCATAGATAAGAAGGTGCCGAGGACTAACGCGGCCGCAGAGTACTCGCTCGACTCCGCGTAGCGTCGCAGCCAGCCGAGGGCGAGGCTACCGAGCCGCCCGCTCGAGTGGTGCTCGAGCCGCCGCTCGCCCCACCGCACTAGCCGATTACCCCGCACGCGCTCGATATCGAGCCGGCCGAATGCCATCGAAGCCCCTCCTTCGCCCAGCTGCCGCATCGCGGCCCCCCGTCGCCCGCTGCGGTCATGGGTTGCCGCAGCTGTCTCCCAGCGATGGCCCTCCCGCGGGTGGCGGTCACCTGGGCATGGCTGCCGCCAGTCGCGCACGCTCGGCCTCGCTGAACGGGACCGGCTTCCGGTGCCGGGCATCCCAGCGAACCGTGACGACCCGCGCCTCGGCTACCACCTCCTTGGCTGGCGTAAGGATCGTCTCGCGCGTCGTCAGGCTCGTCGTTCCCATGCGCTCGACCTCTATTCGCACCGTCACCCGCTGGTCCGGGTAGTGAACCTCTGCGTGCAGATCAACCTCAATCCGGACAACCACGTAGTTTGGTTCACTGCCCAGGATCTCCGCGAAGAAGGCATCCCGGCCTTCCTCAAGGTAGGTCAGGAACACCGCGTGATTGACATGACCCAAAGCGTCCACGTCACGCCACCTGACATCGACCGGATGCTCGAACGTCGCACCCATGCGCTCACTCCCTCAGCCAGCAACCGCGGAACATCGGGCACACCAGCATCGTGCCAGTCGTGCTTATCCTGCTGGCCGGCCACGCGCAAGCTGGCGTGGCCGGCCAGCAGGAGGCCGGTGGACATGCGCGGCAGCGTGCTGCGAGCCTGGACGTCCCGGGGGAGTTTCCGCAAGGCGGCGCTGAAGCGCCGCGGACCTGGAGGGCAGCCATGGACAGCAACCAGCTGCGAGCCGTGCAGCAGCCGCTCAAGGACGCCTACCGCAGGAATCCCGACGAAGCGGTTGTCACTTTGCGGGCTCACGGCCAGCTCGGCGACCAGGCCGTCACCTGCACGGTGGCCACCGGCAAGGCGCTTGCTGAGGCGGGCCTGCACCCGGCAACGGGCGGGGACGGCTCGCTTGCCTGCTCCGGTGACATGCTCCTGCAGGCACTGGTGGCGTGTGCCGGAGTCACGCTGCGGGCCGTGGCCACCTCGCTGCAGATCCCGGTCGCCGGCGGCACCGTCAGCGCCGAAGGTGACCTGGATTTCCGGGGGACGCTGGCCGTGAGCAAGGACGCGCCGGTGGGATTCAAGTCCATCCGGTTGTCCCTGAATCTCGACACAGCCGCCAGCGCCGAGCAGATCGAGGCACTGCTGCGGCTGACCGAACGCTACTGCGTCGTCTACCAGACACTGGCTCACCCAGCCGAGATGACGGTATCGGGCACCAAGGCGAGCACAGCCAGCCGCCCGGGCGCAACCGGCTAGGCACCCCGCTTTCCGGCACAGGGGGCACGAGCATGCGGTTGCTGGTCTGCAATCTTCCAGGTTTCCTGCGGCAACCCTTCAGCAGACAGTCAGGCTCATTGGTGATATTTGAGATGGCTCCTCCCGGCGCCCGCCGCGAGGCCACGCCGGGAGTGCCTGAAAAAGGGCGCCCCGCCGGCCGGGCCGGCGGGGCGCTCTTGCCATTGGCACGTCCCGCGGTCCGCCAGGCGACCGCGAGATCCTGCGCGGTCTCGGTCGCTTACCCGGAGGACCTTCGGGACCGGGCCTACTGGCCAGTACGTTTACCGTGGCGGACGCTAAGCAGGCTGTCCGGGTGGCGAAGCGTCGCGGTGGACGCTCTTGCGTGCGTCGACGGCTACGTCAGGGCTGGCCGAGCCGGTCCGCAGGGCGGCCGCGGGCGTGGCGCCGGACGAACCGGCGCAAGATAGCGGGCGGGTGGGTGACGCTGCTGCGGCGGGCCAGCGCCTTGAGTTCATCGGCCTGCCCGGGGTCGAAGTAGCCGGCGTGCTTGTAGACGTCGATCCGGGTGCACAGGCCAGGTACATCCAGCTCGGGGTGGAACTGGGTGGCGTAGACGTGCGAGCCGATCCGGAACGCCTGGACCGGGCAGCCAGCGGAGCTGGCGAGCAGGACGGCGTGGCGCGGCAGCCGGCTGATTGCCTCCTTATGGCCGACGAACGCGTCGAACCTGGCGGGGAGCCCGCGCAGCAGCGGGTCTTGCCGGCCCTCGCGGGTGAGGGTGATCGGCACGGCACCGATAGGTTCGGCATACCGCCGGTCGACCACCGCCCCCTGGTGACCGCCGAGCGTCCCGATACCGTAGCAGGCACCCAGAAACGGGAAGTCCACGGTGATCACCCAGTCGAGCAGGCCACGCAGGTCCGCCTCGACGCGCCGCTGAGCCAGCGATTTCGACAGCTCCGGATCGCTGGCGTTGAACGGGCCGCCGCCGAGGAGGATCCCCGACCAGTCCTGCAGATCGACGTTCCGGAGCGGCCGCCGCTCCAGCCGGACCCGGCGCAGATCGCGCTCGCCCAGGCCGGAGTAGGCCAGGAACGACTCGTATTCGTTGTCTGCGGCGGCGTCCTCGGCGCGGATTGCCAGCAGGAGAAACGGCTTCATCGGTGGTCAGGGGCGCCGGTGCCGGCGGGCGGCGGGGATTCCCCGTCCCCCGATGACTAGCGGCATGAGCATTTCATTCAATCCGTGCAGCGCTCCCACGGCGGGCATAGTAAGCCTCGGGTACTGTCGGTGCAAGCGTGCAGGGATCGGGAGGGGGACAAGGCACCGCGCCTCATGACCGCTCATGAACTCTCCGCTCGTCGGCATCACTTTCGTAATCTTCATCGGCGCCATGATGGTGGTGTCGATCATGGGCTTGCGGTCGGCGTGGAAGGCCTCCAGGAAGACGGCTCGGGCTGGTCACGAGGGGACGGGGCGCATACAGGCGGCGCAGCGGCCCCGTGCTTCGCGGCGCCGCAGGAGCGACCGCCGACCCGGGTTGCTGCCTCCGCACGCGACGGTCACCTTCGCCGCCGAGCGTGCGGCGGCGGGCATCGACGAGGTCTTCGCGGCCCTCGACCGCGACTTGATCGGTCTTGTCCCGGTGAAGAAGAAGGTGCAGGAGATCGCGGCGCTGCTCCTGGTTGACCGTGCGCGGCAAAAATTCGGCCTCGAGGCCCGCCGTCCGAATCTGCACATGTGCTTCACCGGCGCCCCGGGCACCGGCAAGACCACCGTGGCGCTGCGGATGGCTGACCTGCTGCACCGGCTCGGCTACCTGGAGCAGGGACAACTGGTGCACGCCATGCGCGACGACCTGGTCGGCGAGTACATCGGGCAAACAGCGCCGAAGACCAAGCGGGTCGTTGACCGGGCGATGGGCGGGGTCCTGTTCATCGACGAGGCGTACTACCTTCACCGGGCCTCAGACTCAAAGGACTACGGCCAGGAAGTTATCGACATCCTGCTCCAGATGATGGAGAACGAGCGCGACAGACTCGTGGTAATCCTCGCGGGCTACAAAGACCGGATGGACGTCTTCTTCGGATCTAACCCGGGGATGAGCTCCCGGATCGCTCACCACCTCGACTTCGCTGCCTACGATCTCGACGAGCTGGGAGCCATCGGCGGGCTGATGCTCGAGCAGGCGAGCTACTACCTCTCCGAGGAAGCGGAAGCGGCGTTTCGTCACTACCTCACGGGCCGGATGCAGCAGCCGCGGTTCGCCAACGCCCGCAGCGTCCGCAACGAGCTCGAGCGCGCCCGGCTCCGCCACGCGTATCGCCTCGCCTCCGACCCGGACCGCAGCTGGACCCGGGATGATCTCATGCGGCTCGAGCCCTCGGATATCCTCGCCAGCCGCGCCGCGCTGCTGCCCGAACATAACCAGTTCTGACTTTTGCCGGGCTTCGCGCCGTTCCTAGTGACGGGCTGTGGATACGTCATCCTGGTTGACCGGGTGGCGTCCTGGCCGCGGAGACGATGACCGAACGCATCATGGGTGTTTTCTCCCGAAGGCCCAGTGTAGAGTGCCTGCATAGCGGACCCGGGGAGCGGGATGAAGCAGACACAACTGCTCGTCATCGGCGCGGGGCCATACGCGCTGTCGGTCGCGGGGCTGGCACGTGAGCGTGGAATCGCCACGGTGGTACTGGGCCAGCCGATGGGTTTTTGGCGGCAGAACATGCCCGCGGGCATGTTCTTGCGATCGGGCCCGGACTGGCACCTCGATAGCGCCGCGATTCACACGCTTGAAGCATTCCTGCAGGAGCGGGGGATCCAGCCCGGTGCGGTCGATCCCATTCCGATCGGCGTCTTCCTGGACTATGCCAGCTGGTTCCAGGAGGCAAAGAAGATCGAGGTCCGCGAGGAGTTCGCCGATACCCTGGCCAAGGCAAATGGCCGGTTCGAGGCAACACTTCGCAGCGGCGAACGCATCCGCGCGGACGCGGTGGTAGCCGCGCCCGGGATCCGCCACTATGCCGCCGTTCCCGGCTGGGCGTCATCCCTGCCGCCGGGATACGCCGCACACACCTGCGACCTGGTGCGCTTTGACGACATGGCCGGAGCGCGCGTCCTGATCATCGGCGGGCGGCAAAGCGCCTACGAGTGGGCCGCGCTGATCCGGGAGCACGGCGCCGCGCGCATCGACATCGTCCACCGCCACGACATCCCGCGCTTCGAGCGGGTGAGCTGGAAGTTCGTCGACCCCCACGTCGAGCAGACACTCCGGGTGCCCGGGTACTGGCGTCACCTCCCCCGAAGCGAGCAAGAAGCGATCACCAGGCGCTTCTGGGAAGTAGGCAGGCTGACGATTGAATACTGGCTCACTCCCCGGCTGGACTGGGCGGGGATCCACCGATGGCCGGGAACCGAAGTCGCCGAGGCTGCCCCGCGCGGCGATGGTGAGCTGCGGGTGCTGCTCTCAAACGCCAGGCAGCTGACTGTCGACCGGGTGGTGTTCGCCACGGGTTACCGGGCCGATCTCACCAAGGTCCCCTACCTGGCGGGCGTCCGGGGGGAAGTCAAACTGTCCAATGGCTTCCCCGTGCTGGACGAGTCTCTTCAGACCAGCCTTGACGGCCTGTACATCACGGGCTTCTCAGCAACTCAGGACTTCGGGCCGTTCTTCGGTTTCGTCAAAGGATCACCTGCCGCCGCCACGCTGATCGTCGGCGACCTGCTGTCGCGAAACTGACACGCGAACCATCCGCGCGCTTGTGCCCGTTCCAGGCCGGTGGTGCCCGGTGCCCAAGCCGTACCCGCCGGGCATGCGCCGGTGGCCTCCCAGCCCGAAGGAACGAGCGGGCAGCGCGGAGCGGTGCTCCGGCTGGTCGAGGAGTTTCTCGCTGAGCGCGCCCAGGTCAGAAACGGCAGCTGACCGGCGTGTCGCGGTAGCGGTGCGGCAGGAAACGGCGAACTTCCGCCACACTGTTGCCACCCTAATGCCACCCAGGACACGACGGGGAACCGCCGCCACGGCCAGCAAGCCTTCTCGGCGGCCCCGAGCTGAAGGAAGCCCTCATGACTCCGAGGCTTTACTCGTCGTCGGCAGGTCACCCCGTGCGGCAAAGCCGGCCGCCGGAGCGCTTGCACGCACAGCACGCGGGCCGCGAAGCCGCGGCTAGCGTTCTGCCAGCCGCTCCGCACGGGGCATCCAGCCAAGAGGACACCCCGGTGTACTGGCAAACCCTTCAGGTGATGGTGTCGCCTCCGTGGCGGCGCGACGGGTGATCGCACCGGCAATCCAGGCCGGCCCGCAGGCCCGTTCAGGCGGGCCCGCTATGCCGGCGGTGGCCGGACTACCGGCGTCCTGAAGGAGCCGCCGGCCCCGGTTCCTCATTGCCCTGTGTCGGCGGCAGCGGACCCATCGTGAGCATGAACCGTTGCCCTGTGTCGGCGGCAGCGGACCCATCGTGAGCATGAACCGTGCGTCCCGCGGTTCGGGTGCCGCAGCGGTCCCGGCAATCTCTCGGCCGGCGTCTCGGCACGCCAGGGCTCGCCTGTGCGCAAACCTGTGGATGACTTGTGCAAAGGCACGGCAAATCTGTGCGCAACGTGGGGATAACGGTGGGGATTCCCGGCTGGCCGCGCCTTTAGAAGGGCCATTACCTGCGAGAACACTATCCACGCCCTGTGGAGTGACGGAGAACTGAAAATGTCCACAGGCCACGCCGAAATGGTTCATATATACGCCGGACGGTTATCGTATGTTTATCGGGCTGTGATTCGGCGGTAGGACCGTGGAGGATTCCAGAGCCCAGGCGGTGAGCCCGGGCGCTTTGCGGCAGGAGGAAAGCGTCATGATGGCGTACACGCACCGCGGAACCTGGTTCGCGCCGGCTGCTACCGGCGGGGAGCTGATCACGGCTCAGCACGAGCGTTTGGCCCTCGCCCCGGCAGAGCCAGCCGTCGTCAAGTCCTGCTGGATGTGCGGCGTCCGCTTGCCTGTCGGCCAGATGCTGGCTGACGGGGCCGACGCCTGCGCGGACGTCCGCTGGTATTGCCTGGACATGCGGGGATGCACCGAGCGCTGGACTGCGCGCCCGGCGAGGCAGGCCGACAGTCGTCAGGGCAGTGCACGAGCGACGGACCGGGAAAAGCAGCTGGCCGTCTCCGGAATCTAGCGGGCGCCTGCTGGTCAGCACGTCCCCCAGGCGGCTGGCCAGCCGGTTCTGGTCAGCCGCCAGGTCGATATCGGCGCCGTTGAGCACCCGCAGCGCAGCCAGCAGCTCGTCGGAGTCCGCGCGGCGGCTGGCGTGCTCAGCCGGTTCCGTCACCGACGCCCTTGTCGGCGGCGGCGTGATAGCTACTCTCCGGTCTCGTCCTCTACCGGTGCGTCGGGAGCGTTCTTCCGCACGGACTCGATACCGTCGAGGGCTGTGTGCTTGCGCTCATAGGTCTGGCTGGTCGCAATTACCTGCCCGTTTCCGGCAACGAGATTGAAGTGATACTTCCCGCTGTCGCCCTTCTTCAGCTCGAACTTGCCGGCCATGCGTCCTCCTTGTCCGGACACCGCGGCGTCCCCTGCTCTGCTACCGCGGTGCCACCCATGGGGGCAGGTGATGCTGCAACCTGCACCGTTTCTGGCAGCGATCACTATCGTATCGAGTTCGGACGACGGGCGATCATGGCGGGAGCCTCATCCCGCTCCGGCCCGCACGCGGCGCACCGGCCGCCCTGGCTGAGCACAGCTACGCCGGCCTGAACGGCTGGGCCGCCCGCCAGCAGCGCGCAACATATCCGGCTACTGCCGCCCCGGCGCGCGCTCCCAGGACCTCCCGGGGGACCCGGCACCGCTGGCAGCGGGCAGCCCGGCACCGATCCGCACCAGCTTGTGGCGTTCTACGCACCTTGCGAGACCGCTGACGAAATGGCATGACCAAGGCCAGGCCGGGAGGCATGTACCGATCAGTCCCGGAAGGCACGTATTCACCACGGACCGGAAGAACAGCGCCCGGAACGGCCCACCGGCCGAAACTCGGACCCGGGGGCCTATTTGTGCCCGGGCTTATGGCCAGATACAGCGGTCAATAAGACCATAAGGGAGGCTGTCGGCGACGCTACATAAGAGTTCTGTATGTAGATGATCTATTAGGACGTGCGATGATTTGGCCTACGGCGATCTAAAGCACTCGCCGCAAACGCGTGGATGGCTTTCTTTAGGGGGGTTTGCCATGATAGTTCATGCCCGCCGGGCGCTCGGGTTCGCCGCGCTGACCATTACGGCCGCCATTCTCCTGCTGCTAGGCGTCATTGGCAGGCCCGTGCCCGCGCGCGCCGCTACACCGCACCTGATTGTTTCGCTCACATTTGACGACAGCGATGAAGATCAGTACACCAACGCGCTCCCGGCGCTGGAGTCGCACAAAATGGCGGGGACGTTCTATGCGATCACCGGGTACGTCGGGGTCAACAGCGGCTACCTGACGCTGCCGCAACTGCAGGCCATCTACAACGCCGGCAACGAGATCGGCGGCCACACGGTGCTGCACCCCAACCTCACCCAGATCAGCAGCGACGAGGCGACCAGGGAGATCTGCGATAGCCGGGACACCCTGCTCAGCTGGGGCTTCCCGGTGACCGACTTCGCCTACCCGTACGCCGCCTACAACCCGGCGACCGAGGGAATCGTCCAGCAGTGCGGCTTCAACTCCGCGCGGCAGGACGGCGACATCACCTCGCCCTACGGCTGCCTGAGCGGATGCCCGCCGGCCGAGACCATCCCGCCGCCCGACGCTTATGCCATCCGCGCACCGCAGTCCATCGAGGACAACTGGACCCTCGCCCAGATGGAACAATTAGTCACCCAGGCCGAACCCGGCGGCGGCTGGAGCGTGCTGGTCTTCCACCACATCTGCGACAACGCCTGCGACCCCTACTCGGTCACCCCGGCGAACTTCAACGCCCTGCTGACCTGGCTGCAGACCCAGGACGTGACCATCGAGACCGTCAGCAAGGTCATCGGCGGACCCGTCCGGCCAGCGGTGACCGTACCGCAAGTCCCGCCGGCCCCGCCCGGCACCAACGGCGTCGCCAACCCCTCGGTCGAGACCGACGATCAGTACAACCCCGGCACGCCGTCCTGCTGGTCGGCCGACACCGGCGCCGGCGACACGGCCAGCTTCGCCGAAACAAAGACCGCGCACACCGGGTCCGTCGGCGAGACCGTCACCATGAGCTCCTACACGAGCGGCAACGCGGCACTGATCATCAAGCAGGACCTGGGCCAGTGCTCTCCCAGCGCGGTCGCGGGTGACTCCTACCTGGCCTCCGGCTGGTATCAGAGCACCGTGCCAACGCGCTTCGTGTCCTGGTACCGGGACGCGAACGGGGGCTGGCATTCCTGGACGAAGAGCCCGCAATTCGCCGCGGCCAGTTCCTGGACGCAGGCGACCTGGGCCACCCCGGCGGTCCCGGCCGGCGCGACCGCGCTGAGCTTCGGGATGGACATCGAGGCCGCCGGCACCCTGACCACCGACGACTATTCCCTCATCGACTCGGGCGGCCCGCCGAGCACTCCGGCGGTGTCGCTGACCGGGCCGGCCGCGGGCGCGACGCTGACCGGGCCGGTGACCTTCACCGCGAGCGCCTCCTCCCCGGTCGGCATCGCCAAGGTCGACTTCCTGGCCGACGGCGTGGTGGTGGCCACCGCGACCTCCTCCCCCTACACCGCGACCTGGGACTCCAGCACCGTCGGCGACGGCCCGGTCACCATCACCGCGCGGGCCACCGACACCGGAGGCAACCAGGCCACCACCACCGGGCAGGCCGCCACGGTCTCCAACGCGGCCAGCCGCGGCGGCAACCTGCTCGCCAACGCCTCCCTCGAAACCAACACCGGCGGCGGCACCGTCCCCGACTGCTGGCAGCAAAGCAACACCGGCGGCAACACTCAAACCTGGGCCTACACCACCAGCGCGCACACCGGCAGTCACGCCGAGAATGTCACCATCTCCGCCTACACCAGCGGCGACAGCAAACTCCTCACCGCCCAGGGCACTGGCGCCTGCTCCCCCCGGGTCACCCCGGGCAGCGCCTACACCCTCGGCGCCTGGTACCAGTCCAGCCAGCCCACCCGGGTCGTCGTGTACTACCAGAACGCCAGCGGCAGCTGGACCTACTGGACCCAGAGCCCCGCGTTCGCCGCGTCCAGCTCCTGGGCCCAGGCCGCCTGGACCACCCCGGCGGTCCCGGCGGGCGCCACCGCCCTGTCCTTCGGCACCAACCTCGCCGCCGCCGGCTCCCTCACCACCGACGACTACACCATGACCGCCGGGGCGCCGGCGCCGCCGGCGGTGTCGCTGACCGGGCCCGCCGCGGGCGCGACGCTGACCGGGCCGGTGACCTTCACCGCGAACGCCTCCTCCCCGGTCGGCATCGCCAAGGTCGACTTCCTGGTCGACGGCGCCGTGGTGGCCACCGCCACTTCTTCCCCTTACACCGCCACCTGGGACTCCAGCACGGTCGGCGACGGCCCGGTCACCATCACCGCGCGGGCCACCGACGCCGCGGGCAACCAGGCCACCACCGCCGGGCAGGCGGCCACCGTCTCCAACGCGGCCGGCCGCGGCGGCAACCTCCTTGCCAACGCGGCCCTCAACACCAACACCGGCGGCGGCACCACCCCCAACTGCTGGCAGCAGGCCAGCTCCGGGACCAACACCGCTGCCTGGACCTACACCCCGGACGCGTATAACGGCAACGCGACCGAGAACGTGTCCATCTCCGCCTTCACCAGCGGCGACCGCAAGCTCGTCACCGCCCTGGGCACCGGCGCCTGCTCTCCCCGGGTCACCCCGGGAAGCACCTACACCCTCGGCGGCTCGTACGAGTCCAGTCAGCCCACCCGCGTCGTCGTCTACTACCAGAACGCCAGCGGCACCTGGACCTACTGGACCCAGAGCCCCGCGTTCGCCGCGTCCAGCTCCTGGGCCCAGGCCACCTGGACCACCCCCGCGGTCCCGGCCGGCGCCACCGCCCTGTCCTTCGGCCTCAACATCGCCGCCGCCGGCTCCCTCACCACCGCCGACTACGCGATGACGGCCGGCTAGCGACGCCGGGGGCGCGGACTGGCCGGCCGCGTACCTAGCTGGATGCGGCGGCCCCTCGTTACCGTCACGACGCCGGCGCGTACAGTCCTGGTGACCGGAGGTTCCCTGACCCGCATCGAGGCGCCATGACCACGACCCGGCAGCTGCTGGCGCCACTGCGCCCTGCCGCCCGGATCCTCACCGGATCCACCTACGTCCTGCTCGGCTTCGACGCCCTGCGGGCGCCAGGCGCGCGCGTCGATCAGGCCGCCCCGGTGCTGGCAGCGGTCCGCAAGCGGATTCCGCTTCCCGCTGACGACAAGCTGGCGGTGCGGTGCAACGCCGCAGTGCAGGTGCTGGGCGGCGCGCTGCTGGCACTGGGCAGGGCCCCGCGCCTGTCCGCCCTGGCCCTGGCCGGCTCGCTGATTCCCACCACCCTGGCCGGCCACGCGTACTGGACGATCGAGGACCCGGCCGCCCGAAAGCTGCAGCGGATCCAGTTCCACAAGAACATGGCCATGATCGGCGGGCTGCTGTTCGCCGTGCTCGACCAGCCGCAGGCTCGTCCTTAGCGGCGCGACGCCGCCGGAAGACGCGACCCAGCGCCTGCTATCTGGGCGAGGACCCGAAGTTGAAGGTCTGCGTGTTCCCATCACCGAACTGGTTGCCGGTGGAGTCGGCGTTGTTGACGATGTACTTGCCCACGACCCGCTTGTCCTGGCTCGCGTACTGCATCACCAGCGCCGCAGCGGCGAGAACCTTCTGATCCTTATCGGCGCCAGCATCCTTGAGGTGGGTCGCAAGCTTTCCCTTCCAGGCGTCTGGATCCTTCACGTACGCCTCAACCGCTTCCTGCGCCGCCGGCTTGCTCGAGAGGCGTCGCCTGAGCGCATCTCGAAGACTGGTGTAGGCATCCTGCACGGCACTTGCCGCGGTGTTCTGAGTGCCCGTCACGATTCCAGCCAGCAGAGCCGCGAGTATTATCTCCAACTGTCGTCCTCCTCATGGGCGTTCGATTTCCGACTCGGCGTCGTCAGGGGCAAACGTTCTGGTATGCGGGCCCGCGTGCGTAGAATTTCCACTGAGCGCGACTGAGGGTCTGCTCTCCAGCTGCGCACAGGAGCGGTATGACCCGCGTGAGGTCTCTGACGTCCCACAGTTGCACGAGAGTCCTCGCCGTGATCCGCCCACTCATCCGCCGCGTTGTGCAACCGGGTCCGGATGATCCGGTCGGCGTGAGTGTCAGCTAGCCACTTGTTATGCAGCAGGGGCCAAGCTCGCAACAGCACCTCGTGGCTGATCTCGACGGTTTCCGCATCCAGCGTGAGCAGTCGCTCGGTGACGAAGCTGTTGATGACCGCTGCTACATCACGGGCCTCGTCCGGGCTCTTGCCGTCGGTCAGGTCCGCCCGGTTCACGCGCTGGGCAATGTCCACGCCATCACTGGTGGTGGCGGTCAACCGGATGAAGACCTGAGGGGCCGCAGCCTGTTGCGCGGGGGTTAATTTGTCATATGCGCGCTGCGCGCTATCGGCGACCGCGCCTTCAATGCCTCCCGCCCGCTGGTAGTCGGCGATGGTTAACACGGGCCCGACGCGATTGCGCCAAGCCTGGTCAAGGACATGCGATACAAGGGGCAGGACCCCAGCACCGGAGACAGTCTCGCCTCCCGAGGCGGCGGGGGAGGCCGAAGGCCGGCGAGTGCTCACTTCTGTCAGCAGCAGATCGACGAGCTCGGGCTCGACGCTGGAGCCGACTTTCTTGGCTGGCTCGATGATTGCCATGCGCAATTCGATCTCGGTCATCGAGGTCAGCAGGAGTCGGTCTTGGATCGCGTTCGCCAGCTCCGGGTATTCCGCGCAGTGCGCCTCGAAGTCTGCGCGCACGCCGAGCACGACAAGGCCTCCGGATGCCGTGCCCGCTGGGCCCCCAGCGGCGACCGCGTGCAGTGCCTCGATGAACGATCGTCGCTGACGCTCGTCGGTGCACTGAGTGAACAGTTGCTCGAACTGATCGACGATCAAGAGAAGCCGACGCCCGCCAACCGGGCTCAGGGGCCCGCCCGCCGCAAGCGCCTGGCCGCCTGACTGCGCTCGTGCGGCCTGGCGTACCGTCAGCGCGAACCCGGCGGGATCGGCCTCAAGCCCCCGTCGCACGCTCGCCGCGTCGACTCCGGCCAGTTGCGCCACCACCAGCGCGAGCTCATCCAGCGGTGTAGGGCCCGGGGCGAAGAGCAGGCATGGCCAGTGCGCAGCCGCGGGCAGGTCCGCAAGCCCAGCACCACGAAACCTCGGCAGCACACCTGCTTGCAGAAGCGACGACTTACCCGCGCCCGAGACCCCTGACACGACCACTAGCCCGCTGCCTTGCAGGTGCTCCGACATGAGTTCTAGCACCTTCGTGGCGGCTTCTTCGCGCCCGAAGAAGAAGGGCGCGTCTTGTTCGTCGAACGCGCCTAGGCCCCGATAAGGGGAATCGACTTCGCCGGAAACACTGACCAGTGGCGGCGGCGCAACCTTGTTGGACCAGGTCTGATTGCCGTAAACGTAAAAGACCTGCCGATTGTTATCGCCGAACTGAGAGCCGATAGAACCACGATTGTCAATAGTGCGCGGCTCGCCGTCGGCAGGCTCCGTCGCGGGTCTTCCGGGATTCAGGTCGGTGCCGGCACTGACATACGGCTCCGGTAATGTCGAACCGTCAGAAGAGGCAGCCTGAGTGTCCTTTGTCAACGCGACTCCCCCCTCAGGGAACAGCGGAAGTCTACCGCCATGCCAGGCCCCGGCATAGTGACGTGATGGTCCGTTTCGGTCATGCTGGGATGAACCAAGGGTGGTCAGATCCGGGTGGCGCCGCGGCCGTGGTGGCAGGCGGCTGCAAACCATCTGCGGTCAGGAGGATGGGTCCTTCGCCCGTATGCCTGGCCCGGTGCGCCGGCCAGTCCGGGTGCCGCGGCGGACGGCGGGCCACGCGGCATGCCCGTGCCGACGCATCGTGAGGGCTGGCAAGCCGGGGCTTGTCGTGTCCTGGGGGGCCGGCAGCCGGGGTTACAGAGCGATCAACCGGATATTCGGGTCGAGTTGCCGCAGGTCGCCCGGATCGGAGGTGACAACGGGCTGGTCAGCGCGACGCGCGCAGATCACCACATGGGCGTCGGCGATGTCAGAAGTTGTGCTGGCTGCCAGCAGCCTGCCGACGTTCGTGGCGTCCACCCGGCCCAGCTCGATGACGTCGGTCGTCGGCTGGCGGATCAGCCGTGACAGCCGGGCCTGACGGTCCGGCTTGCGGATGGCCTGAGCGAGGACAGTCGCCGGCACCGTTGCGCGGGCCCCTGTCTCTCTCGCACGGGCCAGCAAGACTACGACGCGGCGGTCGTTCCGGTCCAGGGCGATCAGGCCGCCCGCGTCCAGCGTCACGCCTGGCATCAGGCAGCTGGCCGCGTGCTGGTGCCGAGGACATCATCGGCCCAGGCGCGCTCGTCGTCGGATAGCGGCCCGCCGGTTTGCCGGAGCGCGTCGGCTAGCATCGCGCCCCACCCGGCAACGTCATCAAGAGCGACGGCGACCGCATGCTGCACGAACCCGGACACGCTCGGCGCGGTCTGTGCCTGCACCAGGGCGCGGATCTGGTCCAGCTGGGCCTCGTCGAGCGTGACGGTGACCTTCCTTGTCGCCATACCGGTTACCATACCACCTGGCCGCCATCCGGACCTGATGAGGATCGGGGCTTGGCCGGGCGGCCTGCAGGGATCCGGCAGGTCAGCGGGCTCCGGGTTTCCCGGGCGGCGCCGTTCCATGGGGCGCCACCGCGGGGGAGTTTGCTGCGGCTGGGCGGGTGGCGCGATGGCCGTCCGGCTAACATCGCCTGATGAGTGATCAGTTCTTCGTTCCGGGGGATTTCGTGGTTCCTGGCGGGTTCACGGCTGAGGTATTCCGGCTGGAACCGCTCGGGCCCCAGCACAATGCCGCGGACTATGCAGCATGGACGGCAAGCATCGGCCACATCCAGGCGACGCCGGGATTCGCCGGGACGGGCTGGCCACACCAGATGAGCCTGGCCGAAAATCTGCGCGACCTCGAACGCCACGCGCAGGACTTCGCCGAGCGCCGCGGGTTCACCTACACAGTGCTCAGCACCGGCACCGGCGAAGTCATCGGCTGCGTGTACATCTACCCGGCGCGCGGCGAAAGCCAGGGCAGCGCCAGCGCAGGTGGACATGATGCGGCCGTCAGTTCCTGGGTGCGCGCTGACCGTTCGGAACTCGACCCGGTGCTTTACCGCACGGTCCGCGCATGGCTGGAACGCGACTGGCCGTTCCACTCGCTCGAGTACGCCCCACGGGCCTGACCTGGTGCCACCCATCGGGCAGCGCTTAATGGGACTTTGCCCGAGCGCAGCAGTCAGCCTGGAATTGTCGGGTGCTGGCCCCAGCTTGATCGGCACCTTAAACTCAAATGGCGGTCTAGATTGCGCGGTGCCTTATAGCGGGAGTCGTCGTGACCGAATACATGCCACAGATCGACCCGCCGCCGCACGTCGTGCTGCCCGGCTGGCTGCCCGGCCCGGCGCCGGCGGCCAGCACGGCGCCGGGTGACGGCGCCGGGCTGCACTTCGACTACGGCGGCGGCCTGTCCGAGGATCACTATCAGGTGCTGCGCGGGGAGGAAGTTCCGCCCGCCAGCGCCTTCGTCACCCGGCTGTGGGCGCTGGTCACCCTCGGCGGTGAGCCGGTGGCCTTCATCTCGCCGGACGAGGTCCAGAACCTGGACCCGGACCGGCCGGTGGCCGCGTTCCTCGACGACCTTGACGCCGCCGACGTGGCCGACATCGGCGAGCCGGCTGCGTTCTACCGCCAGCGGCTGGGGCGCCCGCACGTGACCCAGGGCCGGGTCGTCATCCTCAACCGCGATTTCGCCCGGACGGCCGGGCTGCGGGCCCGGCTGACCGAGTTCAACGATACCGATTGCGCCTACGGCATCATCACCGGAACTCATCTGGCCTGCCGCTCCTGCATCTGCGAACGGTCCGACGGGTGAAGTCGCTGTGGCCCGAGCCGCAGGACCCGAATCCGGCCGGCGCGCTCAGCGGCTACGTCGGCGCGGGCGCGCCGCTCGTGGCCGGATTCGAGCTCGCGGCGCTCGTGTTGCTGATCGTGAGCCCGGATGTCGCGGCCGACGTGCCGCTGATCGGCCCGGTCATGGTCGCGATGGTGACGTCGGCCGCGCTGCTGGTGTTCAGCATCCGGTACGGCTTCTGGGCGGTGAGCTACTGGACTACGCCGGCCGAGCGGCTCATGTGGGATCCGGCCGCCGTCGTGGCCGAGCTGCCGCTGCAGCGGCAGCGCCAACTGCTCGCCGGGCGGATGCTGGAGTTCGGCAAGCTACGCCGGCGGGCCGAGCACCTGTTCCAGATCGGCATCTTCGCCTTCCTGATCGCGGTCGCGCTGCTGCTGGTGCCCGACCGGTGGCACGCCAGCGGCGCCGACTGGCGCTGGGCGGCGGCCAGCGTCGCCGGGCTGGCCGGACTGGTGCACCTGCTCTGGTCGGCCGGCAACTGGCGGCATCACCGCAACGCCCGCGTCTACGGCAGGCTGGCGGACAAGAGCACCGGGCCCGGTGACCGCCCGGCCCGGCGGGCTACCCGGGTGCAGCGCCGGGATGTCCGGCTGGTGCGGTACCTGGCCGTGCTCTGGCCGCCCGCCGGCGATGTCAAGATACCCGTCCCGGCCAAGCCGGACGGCGACAGCTTGGACGGCTTGCGCTGGCCGGCCCCCGCGACGGCGGCTCAGGCGCCGGGAGCTGCGGCGACGGCTCCGGCGTCCGGGCGGGGCCAGGAGCGGGCCACGATGGCAGCCGCGGCAGGCGGCGTCGTGGCCGGGCTCACCGCTGCGGTCCTGGTAACGGTAGCCCGCGACCTGCTCGGCGCCGCCCGCAGGCCCTGGCCGCACTGACAGGCCTGGCCGCGCCGGCCAGTCCGGGTGCCGCGGCGGACGGCGGGCCACGCGGCAGGCCCGTGCCGACTCCGGCCGGATCCTGCCGATCGAGGGTGCGGGAGCTCGCCAGGCCCGGTCCGGTGCCATGCTGCCGTCGTGCTCGACATGATCGGCGACGGCAGCGTAGCGGCGCAGGTCCGGTGCCGGATATCCCGCGTGCGTCGTCTTCGCAGATCCGTTCATATGGGCGCCCGGCTGCCCCGGCCGATACGATCGGGCCATGAGGTTCGCGATCGCTATCCCGCAGTTCTACGCGGATGGCGAATTCGATCCGGGGGCTTTCCGCGCTTATCTAGTACGTTCCGAGGAGCTCGGTTTCCACAGCGCCTGGGCACTGGAGCAGACGCTGGGTTCGTGGCCGCAGCTCAGCCCGCTCGAGGCGATGACCTTCGCCGCGGCGTGCACTGATCGCATGCGGCTCGGCTGCGTGGTGTTCGTGTCCACGCTGCACAGCCCGGTGCACCTCGCGAAGGCCATCGCATCGCTGGACCAGCTCAGCCGCGGCCGGATCGAGGTGGGGGTTGGTAGCGGCGGCAAGATGCGGCCGTTCGCCGCGTTCGGCCTCGAGCCGGACCGGTACGTGGCGCGGTTCACCGAGGGCGTCGCGCTGATGAAGGCGCTGTGGACCCGGGAGCGGGTGACGTTCCCGGGGGAGTTCTGGCAGCTTGAAGACGCGAGCATGGAACCCAAGCCGTTCCAGAAGCCGTATCCGCCGCTGTGGTTCGGCGGATCCGGGCCGGCCGCGCTGCGGCGTGCCGCGCGCGAGGGCGACGGTTTCTTCGGCGCGGGCTCGTCTCCCACCGTGAAGTTCGCAGAACAGGTCCGGGCGGTGCGCCGCGCTCTGGAAGAGTCTGGCCGTTCTGTGGCGGGCTTCCAGATTGCCAAACGCGTCTACGTGGCGATCGACGAGAACGCGGCGCGCGCCCGCAGCCGGACGAACGAGGCGCTGGAGCGGCTCTACGGGCAACGCGTGGAGAGCATCGAGGCGGCCGCAGTCGCCGGCACGCCCGCCGACTGCCTCCGGCAACTGCGCGAGGTTGCCGCTGCGGGCGCGGAACTGATCCTGTTCACGCCGTTGTTCGACCAGGCCAAGCACGCTGAGCGCCTCGCCGCAGAAGTAATCCCCCAGCTGGCCCAGGACTGAGCCGGTCTTCCGCTGCCTCTTGCGCGGCTACTACGCCGACCGTCATTGGTGCCCGGACTGCCTCCTACGCGCTGGGGGCTGGCCCCAGCCGTAGCTGCCCGCCAGACCGCTTCTGATGCCGTGCGTCGACCATCAGGCCCACGGTTACGGGCGGGGCCAGAATCAGGGTGGCACCGGTGAAAAGGGCCAGCGCGAACGCCGGGTAGTTGTCAGGTTGCCACAGCATTATGGCCGCCGCCACGCTGGCCGCGGCAATGACCACGCAGACGCCCGTCAGGCCGTAGCTGGCCTTCGGCAGCCGGGCGGTCAGATCGGCGGGGAGGTCGGCGGTGAGCGCGGCTAGCTCGGCGCGGGACCGCGTGGCGGACGCCTGGGCGGCCCGCGCGTCGTGTTCATCCTCGGTCAGCCGGCCTTGCGCCAGCGCGGCCTTGAGGGTGTGGATCACCTGTTCGCGGTCGTACCACGACAGCGGCGGCAATGGTTGCCCGGCGGAGGGCTTCGCGCGCCGTGAGGCGACCATCATGAACCCGAGAATCCAGAAAATCAGATAGAAGGCCGCAGCCAAGATGATCAAAGTCCATACGGTGGTGCGGGGACCACCGGGGAGGAAAAGAACCGCCACGATGCCCGGCATGAACACCGCGTATTCGAACCACCAGGCTATCTTTGTCGCCCGCCACGGGGCGCGCGGGGACCGGGCTCCGGTGAGCGCGGTGGGAATGTCGGCGATGACCTCGGCCAGTTCCGCGTACGCCTGTGACGCGTATACCCGATCCACCCGCGCGCCGAGTTCATCCTCGGTCAGCCGACCTTGCACGAACGCGGCTTTGAGAGCAGAGATCACCTGCTCGCGATCGGCGTCAGACGCGCGGAACTCGCCGCGGCTTCGGCTCTCTGCGGCTGCTGCCTCGTCCACTGGCCCTGCCCTCACGACGCCTCCCCACCAGCGTAATCCAGGGAAGCGTAACGCGTGCCACCATAAGAATCTATGCCCTCCCCCGACAAACGAGCATCAAAGGGGAGGCTGGCTGGCGGACGACTGTTGTCACCACCTTTGGCTGGGCGAGCCGCCTGGCCGGCCGGCGACCGGACTGGCACGGCGCCGGGCGGATCGTCCGCCGGGTAGCGCGCCGGGCCCGGGATCGCCAAGCGCGTCGGGCCGCACACGTTGCGGCGCGCTTGGCCGTCCCGTGCCGGCGGAGTTTGCGTCACCGCAATGGCATTAGCCGCGAGCCGCTCCCGCGCAGACGGCTACGCGTAGGGCTGCCGTGCTGCGTGGGTCTCGGCGATCGGCGTGGGGGACAGCCGCCCGGGCTCAAGTTCCCGCATATCCGCGGGAACGCCGACGATCAGCGGGTCCGGATGCCCGACGGCATCGTGGTCCTTGCGGTCGTATTCGATGCCGGCGAGCAGGCTGCGCATGGCCTCCAGGCGGGCGCGTTTCTTGTCGTTGCTCCTGATCACGGTCCACGGCGCCGCGGGCGTTTGGGTGCGCTCGAACATCGTGACCTTGGCCGCGGTGTAGGCATCCCACTTGTCCAGCAAGGCGATATCGGTGGGGCTGAGCTTCCACTGCCGCACCGGGTCGATCTGGCGGATGGCAAACCGGGTTTGCTGCTCGCCTGGCGTGACGGAGAACCAGAATTTCGTCAGCGAGATGCCGTCGTCCACTAGCAGCCGCTCGAACCGGGGCACCTCCTGGAGGAAGGCCTCATGCTGCTCGTCGGTGCAGAAGCCCATGACCTTCTCGACCCCGGCGCGGTTATACCACGAACGGTCGAACAAGACCATCTCCCCCGCGGTCGGCAGGTGCGCCACGTAACGCTGGAAATACCATTGCCCCCGCTCACGCTCGGTCGGGATATCGAGCGCGACAACCCGCGCGGACCGGGGATTCAGATGCTCCATGAAGCGCTTGATAGTGCTGCCTTTGCCGGCGGCATCCCGGCCCTCGAAGATAACGACGAAGCGGCGGCCCGTATCCTGCATCCAGTATTGCAGCTTGAGCAGTTCGACCTGGAGGACCCGCTTCGCATGATCGTATTCCTCGCGGCTCAGCCGCTCGGGGTAGGGATAGCCTTGCCGCCAGGTATCCACCACGCCGCCGTCGGCATTGCGGAGCACCGGGTCATCCTCGTCTGAGTCATCCACCCATACGCCCGGCGGTATCACGCCTGTGCTGCCCGGACCGCCCGCGCCCCGGTCGCCCGGTCGGGTGTGCGTCTCGCCAGTCATACCGATCCCATCCACGGCCTGTCTGTGTTGTGCTGCTACCCAGCATCGGAGCCAACCTTGCCACTCGGCAGCCCTGATGGCGAGGCTCACCAGTAGCGCACTGCCGTCGCGCCCTGCGACGCAGTCCTCCGACCCGGCTTATGCGGCGAGGACGGCGTAGCGGCCGTTGCCGGCGAGGAGGCTGGCGTGGGTGCCGGATTCGATGATGTGGCCGTGGTCCAGGACGGCGATCTGGTCGGCGTTGCGCACGGTCGAGAGCCGGTGGGCGATGGTGATGGTGGTACGGCCTGCGGCGAGGTTGTCGAACGCGGTCTGGACAGCGCGCTCGGTCTGGGTGTCCAGGGCGCTGGTGGCCTCGTCCAGCACCAGCACGCGCGGGTCGCGCAGCAGGGTCCGGGCGATGGCGATGCGCTGCTTCTCGCCACCAGAGAAACGATGCCCGCGGGAGCCGACCATCGTGTCGTAGCCGTCGGGCAGCCCGGCGATCAGATCATGAATCTGGGCGGCACGGGCCGCGTCCTCGATCTCGGCGTCGGTAGCCTCAGGCTTGGCGTAGCGCAGGTTTTCCCGCACCGTGGTGTGCAGGAGGTAGGTCTCCTGGCTGACCACGCCGACGATGGCGGCAAGGTCAGCGAGCCTCATGTCGCGGATGTCGGTGCCGTCGATGCGGACCCTGCCGCGGGTGGGGTCGTAGAGGCGGGCGATCAGTGCGGCGAGGGTGGTCTTGCCGGATCCGGTCTCGCCGACCAGGGCCAGCGTGCTGCCGGCCGGCACGTCCAGGTCGACGCCGGTCACGGCCAGCGGCCGGCGCCGGGGTAGGTGAAGCTGACGTCCTCGAGGCGGACGTGGCCGGTGATCCGCGCCGGGTTGATCTCGGCCGGCCGGGCGGGGTCGTCCACGTCGACGGGCAGGTCGAGGTATTCGAAGATCCGCGCGAACAGCGCCAGCGAGCTGATCACGGAGACGCTGGTGTTGAGCAGCCCGGTCAGCGGCCGGAACAGGCTGTTCTGCAGGGTGGTGAAGGCTACCAGGGTGCCGATGGTCATCGCGCCGGCGGTGACCGGCAGCCCGGCGGCAAGGTAGATGATCGCCGGGATCGCGGCGAAGATGATGCTCATCGAGGCCATCCGCCAGCGCCCGGCCAGCTGGGAGCGCAGCTCCAGGTCGATCAGGCGGGCCGAGGAGGAAGTGAACCGCTGCACCAGGGACGGGCCGGTGCCCATCGTCTTGGCCAGCTGGACGCCGTTGATCGACAGGCCCTCCTCGATGGTGACGTTGAGGTTGGCCAGTTCGCGCTGCTGCTCGCTGGTGATGGCGCGGCGCATGCGGGCGACCTTGCGGCTCAGGTAGATGGCGGGCGGCATGACTGCCAGCGAGATGAGGGACAGCTGCCAGGACAAGGCGGCCATGGCGACCGCGGTGGCTACTGCCGTGGTGAGGTTAGCGGCGATGGAGGTCGCGGTCGACGTCACCACGGATTCCATGCCGCCGATGTCGTTGGTGATGCGGGACTGGACCTCGCCGGTCCGGGTACGGGTGAAGAAGGCGACCGACTGCCGCTGCAGGTGGCCGAAGACGCTGGTGCGCAGTCCGTGCATGACGTGCTGGCCGACCTTGGTGCTGATCCAGGTCTGGATCACCCCGAAGGCGGAGGTAATGGCGGCGATGCCGATCATGCCGGCCACCAGCAAGACGAGCAGCCGCACGTTCCTGTCCGGGAGAGCGGTGTCAAGGACTGCGCGGAGCAGGAACGGTGCGGCCACTCCGACGACGGAAGAGGCCGCGATGATGGCGGTGACGATCGCCAGCTGCCAGCGGTAGGGGGTAAACAGCCGCCCGACGCGCCGCAGCGACACCTCACGTGCCTGCGCCTTCTCTGCTGCCGTGACCGTGCCCGCTCCGCGGGACCGGCGAGTGTTACTGATCTTAGGGTTCGTGTCTGGTGACGCCAAGCGCGTGCTCGATTCTGACGGGGGCGAGGCCCGCACGACAGGCGGGTCCCTGGACGGGATATTTACTGAGGTAACCTCAATATGAGGCTACAACAGCAACTGCTGGTACGCTATTCCAGTGACCCAGGGCCGCGACGCGACGGGCCGGCAGGAGACCGGCGCTGATGAGACGCTGGCGGAAGCCTTCCGGTCCGTCGCGCGCCAGCTGCGCGAGACATCCCAGCAGACCCTGGCCCCCTGGGACATCACCCCTTCCCACTTCCGGGCGCTGCGCGTGCTGAACCGCCACGGGGTGATGCGGCTGTCAGACCTGTCGGAGCAGCTGCGTATCGCGGCGCGCTCGACCACGGAGGTCGTCGACGCCCTCGAATCCCGGGACCTGGTCGAACGGCGGACCGATCCCGGCGATCGGCGGGCCACCCTCGTCCGGCTGACCGAGCACGGCACGAGCATCCTCGATGCAGTTCGCGCGGCCCGCGGAACCGAGGCCGAACGGTTCTTCGGCCGGCTCAGCCAGACAGACCGCGCTCACCTCGCCCGGATTCTCCGCAAGCTCCAGAACTGATCCGCCCGCCGAGCTGGTCAACCCCGCCGCACAGACAGCGCGGCGCGCTGATCTCCGTGCTCGGCCTGGTCATCTTCGCCGGCTTCACCCACGGCTATGGTGCGGCGACAGGCGGTCAGCGCAGCCGGCGGAGGTGGGCGTCCGCGGGGTCAGCGACCTGAAGGCGGACCCGGGCATCGACGGCCTGCACGCCGTCCGGGCGGGCGAAGACCGGGCTCAGCTCGAGCTCGGCGATCTGCGGCAGGTCGTCGGCCATCTGGGAGACGCGCAGTAGCACGTCCCGCAGCGCGGCCAGGTCAGCGCCGGGGGCGTCGGCGCGCCCGAGCAGGAGCGGGGCGGCGCGTATGGAGCGGATCAGCTCGTCGGCATCGGAGTCGGTGAGCGGAGCGAGCCGCGCCGCGCGGTCAGCCAGCTGGTCGGCGGCCGCACCGCCGACCCCGAACAGGACCAGCGGGCCGACGACCTCTTCCTGCAGCACGCTGATCGCCACCTCGACGCCGCCCGTGACCATCGGCTTGACGATGACCCCGGTCAGCCGGTGGCCGAACGCCTCCCGCAGCGAGCGGAACCCGCGCCGGACTTCGTCCGCGCCGTGCAGATCGATCAGCAGGGCGCCGGCGCCACGCGCGCGCACCAGGCCGGGCACGTCCGCTCTGAGCGCGACCGGGCCATCGAACCGTGCTGCCGCCGCGATGGCGGCGTCCTCCGTTATGACCCCGATGCTGTCGGCCAGCGGCACGCCGTAGCAGCCGAGGAGTTCCACGGTCGGGTCCAGCGGCAGCCAGCCGCCCCGCGTGCCGGCGAGAAACTCGGCGACCAGTTCCCTCGCCCGGCCCGGGCGCAGGCCGTCGAGGTCGGGCACGTTTCCCGGCGGGACAGCCCGCCACATGCCGTAGCGCGCGGCGTGGCCGAGGGCGTGGGCGGCGGACTCGGAGTAGGCATAGGCCGGAACGGCGGGCGAGTCCTCGGCCGGGGCCCGGAGCAGCCGGACGACTTCCACCTGGTCCAGCACCGCGGCGGCGATCGGCACGGGCAGCCGCGCGGCGGGCACCTCGGGAACCAGATCACCGCGTGCGCTCGTGACCGTCAGCGCCAGCACCGCGTCGACGCCCGGATCGGCCCCGACCAGCTCCAGGCACTGACGGAAGGTGCCGGGGCCGATCAGCAGGGTGGTATCGACCGGCCCGGCCACCGTGGCGTCGCGGGGAAGCAGGTCCCGGAGCGCCCGCTGGGTGTCCCCGGCCAGGCCGGCGATCTGCAGGCCCGCGTCGTCGCACGCGTCGGCGGCGAGCACCACGGCGCCGCGGGTGTTGGACACCACGGCGACCCTGGGCCCGGCGGGCGCCGGCTGCGAGGCCAGCAGGACAGCGGTGTCGAGCAGCTCGCCGAGGTTCGCGGTGGCGATCACCCCGGCCTGCTCGAACAGGGCCTGCCTGGTGAGCAGCGGGGTAGCCGCCGTGGCGCGGGCCCCGGCCATGCGCCTGCCGGTGATGGACCGGCCCACGATCACGGTCAGGACCGGCATGCCGCGGCCGACGCGGCGGGCCGTGCGGGCGAACTTGCGGGGGTTCGCGATCGACTCCAGATACAGCAGGGCCAGCTTTGTCGCCGCGTCGGACTCCCACCACAGCAGCATGTCTTCGCCGGACACATCGTCCTTGTCGCCCAGCGAGACAAGGGAGGAGATCCCGATGCCGATCCGCGATAGGTGCTCAACCAGGACGAAGCCGGTGCCACCGGTCGACTGCAGCGCGAGGCCAGCGATCCCCGGCTCGGGATGGCGGGCCGCGAACGTGGCGTCCAGGCCGGCACTAGTGTCGGCCACCCCGAAGCTGGCCGGCCCGACCATGCGCATGCCGTGGCGGCGGCAGATGTCCAGCAATTCCGTGCGGCCGGCGCCGTCGAGTCCCGCAGCGAGCACCACCAGCGCCTTGACCCCCCGCCGCCCGCATTCTTCGGCGATGCCGATCACGGAGGCCGCCGGCGTGGCGATGACCGCCAGGTCGACATGTTCGGGCAGCGCCGCCGACGACGGAAGGCAGGGCACGCCGTCCAGTTCGGCTACGGCCGGGTTGACCGCGTACACCGGGCCGGGGAAGCCGCCGGTCATAATGTTGCGCAGGATGGCCCGCCCGACCGAGCCGGCCCGCCGGCCCGTGCCGATGACCGCGACCGAGGCCGGGGCCAGCACGTGCCGCAGGCTGGCCACGTTGGCCGACCGCTCCCGCTCGGCCACCGCGTCACGGTAGGTGCCGAGGGCGACGTCGGCCTCGCCGGTGGGCAGCGGGAACGTGAGGTCGTACACACCGTCGGCCAGGGCGCGGTGGGCCTGCAGCCCGGCGTCGGCGAACACTCTCAGCATGAGCGCGTTCTCGCATTGCGTCTCCGCGGTGAAGGCGCGCAGGCCGCGGTTGCGGGCCAGCGAGATCAGGTGCTCCAGCAGGAGCATGCCGACGCCGCGGTTGTGCATGTCATCGGCGACCGTAAAGGCGACCTCGGCCGACCGGGACGGGCGATCGTCGCACTCGTAGCTGCCGCAGCCGATCAGCTCGCCGTCCATCAGGGCGAGCAGCGCGGCGTGGTCCGGCGCGGGTTCACGGCAGACCCGGCGCGCCTCCGGTTCGGCCGCGCTCGGGCTCAAGCTGAAGAAGCGCAGGTAGAGACTGTCTGGGGTCAGTTTCTCGTGCATCTCCCGCACCGCGTCGAAGTCGTCGGGCCGCGCGGGCCGGATCTCGATCGTGGTGCCGTCGTTCAGCAGAGCGTAAACACTGGGCTCGGCGTCTGCGCTCACATCGCTCCCCCGTTTCCGTGACGGCTGAGGGTGCCGCGTTTACCAGCATTATGAGCCATCGGGACGCGGCCCACCGGGGACTCCGTCCGCGCATCCTTTCCCCCGGGCGGCCAGCACCTCGCTCACGGTGACTCCTTCCGACCTGGATCCAGTCCCGGTACAGCAGGGGTCACTGCACGATGACCCGGCGCTCACTGCCGTCGTCGGCCGATACCGGGTTGGCGTCGGCGGCGGTGACCGCCATGATGGGCCCGTGAGCGTCGAGGCGATCCAGATCGGCCCGAGCGAGGCGATCATGCCAGTAAAGTCTGTCAGCGCAGTTGCGGGCAAGGGACTCACGGGCGACCGCCACTTCCGCGGGCAGGGCGCCAAGCCTGGCCGGGCGCTGACGCTGATCGAGGCCGAAGCGCTGGCGGACGTCGGCCTGACCGGCGCTCAATCGCGCCGTCAGGTGGTCGTGCGGGGCGTGCGGCTGCGCGAGCTGGTCGGCAGGCGCTTTCGGGTCGGGGATGTCGAGTGTCTGGGCGTCAAACTCTGCGAGCCGTGCCTGCATCTGCAGCAGCTGACCCGGCCCGGGATCATCAGGGAACTCATCCACCGCGGCGGGCTCAACGCCGATATCCTGACCACCGGCCAGATCTCCGTTGGCGACCCGGTTTCCGCAGGATAGATGGCGGGGCAGCCAGGCGCCGCCCCGCAGACAAAGCGCCAGCCGTGCCCAGCGCCTTGCGGCGCCGCTGAACTAGCATCTCCCCTACGGCAGCAGCAACGAGGCAGCAGCAACGAGATAGCGAGCGACCGTGATGAAGACCGTTCTGGATCACGTGGCGATTGGCACGCGCGCGCTGACCGATGGCTGGGATCTGTTCGGCGGGCTGCTCGGCGGTTCCTGGGTCTACGGGGGTGATTCGCCCGGCTTCTGGTGGGGTCAGCTGAAGTTCCGCGCGGGCCCGAAGATCGAGCTGCTCACGCCGGCTGGCGGCCCCGACGCTGCCTTTCTCGAGCGCTTCCTGGCCTCCCACGGCGCTGGCCCGCATCACTTCACCTTCATCGTCCCTGACATCAGCGCGGCGCTGTCGCGGGTACGCGCGGTCGGCATCGAACCGGTCCAGATCAGCCTGGTGAACGCGGCCTGGAAGGAAGCGTTCCTGCACCCCAAGGACGCCTACGGCATCGTGATCCAGGTTGCCGAGCAGTCCGGCCCGCCGCCGGAGCTGGCGGCGCCCGCTCAGCTTCCGGCGCCCGGGCCGTCGTCGGCATTCACCCTGGCCGAGCAGCACGTGGCTGACATCGACGGCGCGGTCCGCCTATTCGAGGAGGCACTCGAGGGCGAGGTCGTCAGCCGACAGGACACCGCACAGTCCTCAGTCGCCGAGCTGACCTGGGAAAACGGCGCACGCCTGCGACTCGTCCGGGCAGCCCCGGCCGCCGCCGGTGCTGGGCCGCGCCGCGGCGGCGGGCCCACGCGCCTGCGCTTCATCCGCGACGGAGCACCGCTCAGCCAGGCTGACCGCAGCCGGGCAGCGGACCTGGCACAGCGCCTCGGGATATCACTGCAGCTCGGCTCGCTGAACCCGACCCCGCGCTGAGCCAGGCAGCCAGGTGACAAGTCTTCCCCCGCATGCCGAGAGCAGGCGGCAATGCGGGGGGCATCTGGGGCATCTGGCTGCCCGCCGGCGATCGGCAATCATCAGGTCTGCCTGACGTCCGGCCGGATGACACCTACGATGCGCTGGTTGGGGATGTCACGTAAGGCAGATTTCCGCAATTAGGCGGGCGAAAGGGCGGGCGAGGAATGACCGGGCGCATGGGAAAGACCAGGAACATTTTCCTGGTCTGGCTAGTATGGCCGTTGATCACACTAGGCATCTACCGCATAGTGTGGTGGTACAAGATCAACCGTGAGGCGCGCGATCTGGACGAGCGGATCATCGTAAGCCCGGGACTGGCGGTGCTCGCCATCACGCTCGGAGCGTTCATCATCGTGCCGCCGTTCGTCTCGATCTACAAGACCGGCGAGCGGATCGGCCAGATGCAGGCGGCGGCGGGCCTGGCGTCCAGCTGCACCGGCGTACTCGGCCTGGTCTGCAGCTTCGTCTTCGGCCTGGACGCGCTTTACTACCAGTCCGAGCTGAACAAGATCTGGGCGTACCTCGGCGGCGCGCCGGAGGGAACTCCGGTCACGTTGCCGGGCGCGCCCATCGCAGCGGCCGGCCAGCAGGGGCAGGGCCCCGTAACCACCACCTGAGGCTGCTGCCCGCGGCGCGCTCACCTTGACGATGCGCACATGCGCGGTCATGCCGCGCCCGCGGCAGATGTTCTTGACGTGCCGCTTATTCTTGAAATGCTGATCGAGAGGCGCTGCGACGTAACCCGCACCTTCCGCTCTATTTCACCAACACGGCGTTTGGGTTCGCCTCTGCGTGGCGAAAAAGACTGCTGTGAGCGGAAGAACCAAGGAATTAGTAAAGAAACGCAGGCGCGCACCGGTGCGGGCGCTGCCTGTGCTACGAGCGGCAGCCATCCTGACTATCACCTGCACTGCCGGGTGCAGCGCCTTCCCCACGCCCTCCGGGCCATCCGGCATGGAAAAGCAGATCATCATGGGTGAGAAGGTTGGTGCGGCCACCCGGGCGTACGCATCGCGGTCGGGGTCCGGGCCCGCGGGCAAGCCCGCACTTTCCGCCGCCCAGCGCAGGGTCCCGGGGAGGGATGTCACCGCGATCGGCGATTCGGTCATGTCAGCAGGCGCCATGGCACTCGAATCCGTGCTGCCAGGCATCTACATCGACGCCAGGCCCGACCGGCAGATGCCGGCCGGCCTGGATATTGTGCGCAATCTCGCGAGCAGCGGCCGGCTGCGCCCGATCGTAATGATAGGCCTTGGCACCAATTACATCGTCACCACTGGCGAGCTCCAGCAGCTGATGCAGCTGATCGGACCATACCGCAAACTGGTGCTCATCAATACTTACGTGCCCGACGGGTGGAGCAAGGACGTTAACGCCACGATCGCGGCCTTTATCCGCCGGCACCCGAGCATCGTCCTCGCGGACTGGTTCGACACGATCAGGCACCGAACCTACCTGCTATGGCCGGACCAGGTCCATCCCCAGATGCCGGGGACCGTCGTCTACGCGCGGATGGCGTACCGGGCGGTCCAGGCCACCCGCGATATCCCCAGCCCAACGCCCGCCGCGCAGCCGGTGACGGCCAGCCGAGCCAACGTGCCGCCACCGGCGCCGCCGCAACGTACGCGCAGGTGACAAACCCAGAACCAGGCTGGCGCCGCTGACCGTCGGCCGGGACACCTGACGCCCGCTTTGCGCGTGGCCGGGTGGCCGGGGGGCGCGATTCTCCCAGCCAGCCCGGCCACGCCAGCTCCGGTGGCGGGCCAAGTACTCACGGCGGGACACATCGGCGGGTTAGCTGGGTGTCCCCCGCTGGCATGCGGCATTGACCATCGGCCCCTTGGCCGTCAAGGGCGAGAAGACGGCCGCCAGCGCCGCCAGCGCCCGCGGTTGCCGAGACGGCGAGCCGGTGCTGCCACGAGAAAAGAACAAAAGCGGCATTGCTCCCGCGAGTTGCCAGGTCAAATGAATCACCAACGCACGCCCTTCCCGCTCAGCGTGGCTGGCGCTGCGCGCAGGTCCGCTGGCTAACGCCGTCACATTGGACGATACCGCCCTTGCCTTGGCTGGTTCACCGGCAGATGATGACGCCATGGGGAATGACAGGATCGCGCCAGTTACGTGTTTCGTGCCTGGCGCCGCCCCGCTGACCATCCGCGATCGGAGCCAACAATGACCATTCCCGAGACCATCTCCGAAGGTGCGACTGGACCCACCGTCAGGTGGGCGCAGTACCTCCTGGTCCGCCGGACCCTGAGCGACCAGCAGATCGACGGCATTTTCGGGCGGGTAACCAAATCGGCCGTGGAGCAGTTCCAGCGCGACCGCCACCTCGCCGTCGACGGCATCGTCGGCCCGGCCACCTGGGCAGCGCTCGGCGGCGACGGCGCGCAACCGCCAACGCTCGCCGAAGGATCTCGCGGCTCAGTGGTCGAAAAGCTCCAGACCGCGCTGAACAAGGGACGCGGTGACTTCGCGCCAAGTTCCAACCCTGTGCTCGCCATTGACGGCAGCTACGGCCCGAAGACCGCCGCCGCGGTGAAGGGCGCGCAGAAGTCAGGCCACATCGGAGCCGACGGCGTGGTCGGCCTGCAGACATGGGCCCTGCCCGTACACGCGTCCGGCCAGGTGCTGGCGGATCTCTGCGGCGTCCGGGGGCCAGGGTGAAGCCACACGCCTTTCCGCCGCCTCGTTCCTGACGGTCACAGCGGCCACTTCTCCTGGCGGTAGCCCATGTCCCAGAACATCCACTCATAGCGGCTGGTTGCGCGGAAGTGGCGGCGGACGCGCTCGCGCTCGGCGGGGGCAAGGGCGGGGCCAAGCTTGTCGGTGACGGCGATCACCTCGAGCGCCTCGGCGCCGAACTCTGCTGCGCCATAGGTGTCGATCCACTGCTGATAGCCCGGGTTGGGTGATCCCTTACCGTGCAGCTGCTTGCCGACCTCCCAGTAGATCCAGTAGCAGGGCAGCACGGCGCCGACCCCCTCGCCGTAGGAACCGCCGCGGACCGCGGCGAGCAGGTAACTCGTGTAGGCGAGCGTCGTGGGTGCTTCCTCGGCACCTTCCACCGAGGCGGGGTCCATGTCAAGGGCGGCCAGGAGTGACTCGTGCAGCCTCATCTCGGCGGCGACAATGCCCGCGGCGTGACGGGCGAACATCTCCGTCCCGGCCGCATCGGGCGCCCGGCCGGCCACGGCCGCGAGCGCCCGAGCGTACCGCCGCAGGAACAGGGCGTCCTGAACCAGGTAGAACGCGAAGGCGTCGTGCGGCAGGCTCCCGTCGGTGAGCCCGGCGATGAACGGGTGCGCCAGGATCGCAGCGTAGATGTCGGCGATACCGCGCCACAACTCCGCGCTGAAACTGTCGGTCATAGTCCTGCTTTTCGGCTCATTGAGCCTCTCGCGGCCGACTTGAGCCACTCGTAGCCGACCAGCTGAACCCTAACATTTACAACCTCCGGCTCGACGGCACGCTGCGCATCTACGCGTTCGCTCATGGCCGCCGGGCGTGTGATCAGGCTGACCAGCGGCGTTGTGAGGAGGCATAGTCATCCAGCCGCCATGCCATGGCTGAATGCGGACGTATTGCGTATACGACATCGAAGTCAGGATCTGCGCTCGGCAGGTACTGACGGTCTTCGGGACTCGACCAGCCTGCCTCCCATGGCGGCCAGGCTGGCCACCCCCTCCTCGAGGGACCCGTCGGTGGTGATGTCGATGTGCAGCCGGTTCTTCACCGTCCTCGGCTCTGGGACGTTCATGAAATAGAGCCGAGTGCCGCCGCCCGACGGGTCGCTGACCTCGTACTCATGCGCGTTTCGCTCCGACACCTGATGGCCCAGGACCGCGGCCCACCAGTTCGCCTGCGACAAGGAGTCGCGACAGTCCACCACGATGGCGAGCAGCGACCATGCCATAGGGCCCACTCGAGGAATCGCCGGCTCCATAAGCTCCGATCGCCACCATAACCCCGCGCATCCCTGCTCCGGCCACCCCGGCACGCGCAGGACATCCGCCCGCTGGATTCTCGGCACGTGACATGATCGGGGGCATGACCGAGCGGGTGGGCCTGCGGCCGGTCAGCGAGGATGACTTGCCAGTCTTGCGGACGCTGACGCAAGACCCCCAGGCCACCGGCGAGTTCGAGGGATACGGATGGTACGCCCCGCGGCTGTTTTGGCGCGGCTGGCAGGACAATGGCCTCATCGGCCCTGACGGCGGGGTCTTGATGGTGACCTGCGGTGACGAGCTCATCGGCGCGGTGAACTGGCGGCGCCACATAACCGCGCCCGCCTCGCACTGCTGGGAACTGGGCATCGGGCTGCTGCCCGGAGCCCGCGGCCGCGGTTACGGCACGCAAGCGCACCGGCTGCTGGTTCGCTACCTGTTCGCGCACACCACCGTCCACCGGATCGAGGCCGCTACCGAGGCCGACAACAGCGCGGAGCAGAGGGTCCTGGAGAAAACCGGGTTCACCCGGGAGGGCGTCAGGCGCGGCATCCGCTGGCGCGATGGCGGGTGGCGGGACGAAGTGCTCTATAGCATCCTGCGCACCGACCCGCCCGCGTGATCAGCGGCGGAGGATGTCGCGAAGGTGCTGCACGGGCCATCGCCGGTCGAACAGTGTCGGGTCATCCCGGTCCTCGGCGCGAAGGTGCTCGATCAAGGTCACATAGCCGCCGAGGTCGAGCGTCCTGATCAGGGTGAGCAGGTCGGCCGCCTCGCCGGTGACGGGCGCGATCGGTGCGACGAGCCGGTCGTAGAGCTCCACGACCTGGTGAACCATCATGAGGTGGCGCGGCCCGGGCTCGACGGAGGGGAAGTTCGTCGCGGCGAAGTCCTCGGTGAAGACGATCGGCTCGACTGCCAGGGCCTGTGGTCCGTAGTGCTGGGCGAGATGGATGAGCAACTCGACGTCGAAGGTCTCGTTGAAAGACGTCATCTGCCGGATGGCCGGGCCGAGCGCGGCCCCGTCGAAGACCTTGAAGCCGGCCTGGGTGTCGAGCACCTGGGCCAGCGGCGGGATGAGCAAGGCCCGGACGAAATGGCGGAACAGCACGATGATCTTGTCCGGCTTGTCGCTGGTGCTGCGCGGCTCGGTGACCGGCCCGTCGGCCCGGACCAGCACCGCCCCGTCGATCCCGTAACGCTGGCCGAGCGCGCTGACTACCTGGTCACCGGCCACCACCGGCGCCGCCAGCGAGCCCAGCTGGGCCAGGTTCGCGGACAGATCCGCGTCGGTGTAGCAGACCACATGCCGGCCGTCGCCGTTCGCCCGCGCCGGGCCGGTCCCGGCCGCGGCGGCCAGCCCGGCCAGTATCGATCCGCCCTTGCGGGACTGCCCGGTCGACGTCAGCTGGTCGAAAGCGGGGCTGATCGAGATGTCACCCCCGATCACCTCAGCCAGCCTGAGCACCGTCACGCTGCGGTGACCCGTCCCCGGGTAGCCCTCGGCCGCCGCGATGTCCGTCATGAGGTCGGCACTCGAGGGCTGGTCCGGGCATCCGTCGTCGCAGGCGATGACGCTCCACGTGACGGCGGGCAGGCCGCCGGTCAGCCAATCGAGCTGGCGGACCTTGGTCCGCACGAAGTCCTCCCCGTGCGGGTGCGCTGCGCGGGGGACCATGCGGCCGGTCTCGCCGTACATGGCCCACACCACGGTCAGGTGGACCGGCCCGGTGAGCTCGCCCAGCCGCCGCCGCGAGCGAGCCGCGGCAATCGCTTCGGCCGCCACCGCCGGACCGTGGCTGTCCGCGGCACTCCCCGCCGCGCGGCCCTCGACCAGGGCGGAGGCCACATCGAGCACCGCCTGGTTCTGATCAGAGTCCGTGAGGTCGCGCACGGGCGCCAGCGCATTGTCCATAGCCCGAGGATGCCAGGGCCCCCGGGCCGGGTGCACCTCGACATCCGCACCGGTGACCTGAAGCCGAACTCGTCATGCTGGAAAGTCGGCGCCGAACGAGCCCAGCAGGTGCACTCCTGGTGGATCCTGCGCGATCCCGCCGGGCTGCTGTTCTGTGTCGTCCCGGAGCCCGCCGGTCCGCTCAGCGACAGCAACGCGCAACGCGGGACTAATGCCGCCGGGGAACTCAGATGATGAAGGGGATCAGCATCTTAGTTGACCGTTTGTACTCCGGATACGAGTCGGGGAAAAGGCGGGCCATGGAGCGCTCCTCCACAATGGCGCTATAGATAAAGTACGCTCCACTCACTACCACCGCTACCAGCCAATACAGGCTGACGGCGATCGTTGTGCCGATCATCGCGAGGACGATGCCCGAATAGATGGGGTGACGGATGCGGCTGTATGGACCGGCTGTGACCAGTTCCGGGTCGACCTTCTGAGACATCGGCATTCCCCAGTTCCGGCCGAGATGCACCCTGGCCCAGATGGCCAGCGCCAACCCCAGCAAGAAGACCGCCAGGCCGATGCCCTGCAACCATGGGTTGTTCGTGGCGGCCGCATGCGCTTTGAAGGCCCTGACCCGCAGCAAGAGAAGAATGACCAGGATGACACCGACCCGGATGCCTGCGAACTGGGTCCATCTCGTCTGGCCGGCCTTGACACCGGCGGACGCCGCGAGCCAGTAGATCCAGAAGGCCACCCAGCTGACGAGGATGACAACGTCGACGACATGCATGAAGGAACTCCCTGATCATGGTACGACAGCGAAGCGAGCCACCACGACCGTCAGAAGTTCCGGGCGGCACCCACGATGACGACCCGCGGGTACCGCCCGCTGCCAGGTCTGCGGCAGCTTGGGAGAACCGCACTCACATCTGTGCCGCGACTGGTGCTGCGAGGCGACTCGGTCTAGGCCGATGATCGGGGGGAATCGCCGCCTTCCTCGGCTGGGTTGCCCGGGCTCCCGCCGGGATGGTCCGGCAGGCGTGCCTGATGTGCCGCGATGACCCGCTCCTGGGCGGCGCGATCAGATGGTGTCTCCTCGAACAACAGTAGCCATGCGACGTTCACGCCGACGAACACCAGAATGGTCAGCAGCACCGCCTCAACGCGCACCGGCGTGGCGTCGAGCCCGAGCCCGCCGACGATGCGGGGTGCGATCGCCAGTATCCCGATCAGCGCATACAGGGCAATCGCGAAGATGTAGGCGGCCAGTCCGAGCTTGCCCACTGCGGGGCTGCGCACCGCGATCAGCACCACCGCCCCGCCGATCGCAACGATGGCGAACGAGGTCCGCCAGAGGCCCGGGCTGGCCGGGTTGACCAGGGCCAGCAGGCTCATCAGCCCAGGCAGCGAGAAATGCAGCGCCACTCCGTAGGCTCGCCGCCGGGCAAGCGCACTTCCTCTCCACTCACCGTGACGTGTCTGGACGACAACGAGCCACAGGCCCAGCAGCGTGAAACACACCGCGGAGAAGGAGATGTAAAAGTCCGTCAGCACGAGTTCCTCCCGCTCCGCGTTCCACGCTGCCAACGCCGCCCGGCGCGAGGGCGTTCTCCTCAAGCATGCACGGCGGTACCCCGGTGGTGCTATGTCACAAAGCTTCCGTGCAGCGCGATAGGACCTAGACTTTCGTGGGTGGACGCCACAACGATGCGGCGACGCGTCGAGTCAGCGCGAGTCGCCCGTCTGGCCACCGTTAGCGCCGGCGCTCTGCCGCACCTCGTCCCCGTCTGCTTCGCAGTCGACGGAGACACCGTCTACTCAGCGGTCGATCACAAGCCCAAGCGAGGCACGCAGCTTCGCCGGCTCGACAACCTGAGGGCGACCGGCCACGCATGCCTGCTCGTAGATCAGTACGGCGAGGACTGGTCGACGCTGTGGTGGGTCCGGCTGGACGGCCGCGGACGGGTGACAGACAACCCACGCGAGGTGGCCCTGGCACTGGCAGCCCTCGGAGACAAGTACAACCAGTACGCCGTGGAACCGCCCGGCGGCCCGATCATCGCGATACAAGTGACAAGGTGGAGCGGCTGGTCTGCGGCCGGATGAAGGAGGCCGACTCCGCCGGGCGGCTGAGGGGCCGAAGGTATGCAGGCGCCGGCGGATGACCGCGCCGGCACCGCCGGTGCGGGCCGGCGCAGGATGGGATATTGCGTTTGCCGTCACCGCAGGGTAGGAATACAGCCGTCACCAAGGGTCAGGGCCGGGCTTGGTTCACTGCCAGCGCGACGACTCAGATTCGGGTGCGGGCGGTGATCCACGCGGGCGATCCTGACCGGCATTCTCGTGCTGTGCCGGTGCCGCGGCGCCAGCGCAGCTGCGGCGGAGGGGGAACACAATGAAGGTCGGGCTCGTGGTCATGGACGAGAACCCGGCCGACGCTCTGCGAGTGGTCCGGGCGGCCGACCGGGCTGGCGTCCACTCGCTGTGGACGATCGACTACTACAACAGGAGCAGTCTCACCCGCGCCGCGGCGTTCGCTGCGGTCTCCGAGAATTCGATTGTCGGCACCAGCATCACTCCGCTGTTCGCTCGCTCGCCGCTGGCACTTGCCTCGGCTGCTGCCGACGTCCAGGCGATCGCCGACGGCCGCTTCGTGCTGGGCGTGGGCAGCAGCACCCGCCGGATGAACCAGGACTGGTACGGGACCGCGCTGCAGCACCCGGCGCCACAGGTCCGGGAGCGGATCGAACTGATCCGGCGGCTGATCGCGCATCGCAGCGGCCCGTTCGAGCATGCGGGCAGGTTCGACCACATCTCGCTGGCACACTACGACCGCACCGCGCTTCCCGGCAGCGTCACCATCCTGGCGGCGGGCGTGGGTGAGCACATGGTCGCCGTCGCCGGAGAATGCGCGGACGGGTTCGTCGGGCACACCGTCGCCTCGGCCGCCTACCTGCGCGACTTCGCCCGCCCGGCCCTGGCGAAGGGCGCAGCCCGAGCGAACCGGGACGTGGCCCAGTTGCGGATGACCACGCAGATCATCGCCTCGGCTAGCACCGACACGCGCGCCGCGCGCCGGGACGCCGCGGCCCAGGTCGGTTTCTACGCCACGCCCAAGGGCTACGACGCGCTCTTCCCCGACGGCCAGTTCACCGCCGAGCGCGCAGCGGCCCGGGCGGCTCTCGCGCGGGGCGACGTGCCCGGCGTGATCGCTGCCGGAGAGGCGATGATCGACGAACGTGCGGTGTTCGGCACATCAGAAGACGTCGCCCGTCAGTTGCGCCGCTACGCCGGCGTCGTTGACTGGGCACTGCTCTACCCGCCGCACTTCGGAGTCAGCCAGGAGCGTGTTCACGCCAACGAGCTGACCCTCATCGACATAGCCTCCGGCTGGACGTCCTGACCTTCGCGGTGTGACGCCGACCCCGCGGACGATGTGGTTACGGCCCGGGGTAGTCCCGATGTTGAGCCACCGCCCGGTGGATCACTGGCCGGTACGCCCGTCGATGCACTCGCGCAGGAGATCAGCGTGGCCGGCGTGCCGCGCATACTCCTCGATCACGTGGACGAGCACGTCGCGCGGCGAGACGGAGCCACCGTCGAGCGGCACCTCGCGGCCCAGGTCGGCTTCCTTGACGGCGTCGAGCCAAACGTCGGCCTTGGCTATCTCGGCCTTCCAGGTGGCGAAGGCGTCCTCGACCACCGCGGGGCCGGGCACCGCGCCCCTGAAGTCCCAGTCCGGTTCGCCCTCGCGCTTGTAGAGGCGGGGTGCGCCGGTCCGCCCCTGCAGAACCCGCTGGAACCAGTGGTTCTCCACCTGAGCCAGGTGACGGACCAGGCCGAGCAAACTCAGGGTGCTGGGCGGTACCGAGCGCCGGGCGAGCTGGTCAGCGTCCAGTCCGTCGCACTTCATCTCTATCGTCAGGCGGTAGTTGCCGAGGTACTCCCGGTAGGTCGCCTTCTCGCCAACGGGGTGACCGTAGCTCCTGGGGTCATCCTCTGGGACCGTCCACATGTCGCTCACAGCACCACCTCATCGCGGATGGCCGGCACCGGGCAAGCGATTTTGCGGCACTCGTACGTCCTAAGCGGGCCTCCAAGGAGGGCGCCGTCCGCCATGCAGGGCACGGTGATGGTCTGGCTGAAATAGCAGGTGGGCGCAGAGAATGCTGCACTGGAGAGATCGTTAGAAGCGCCTGCAGGCTGAGCCGATGCTTTAGCGGCTACCTGTGATGTAGTTGGTCAATGCGGTTCGCTCGGTTTCGAGCTCGTCGATACGGTTCTTCACCACGTCGCCGATGCTCACGATCCCTCGCAGGCCGTCATCGACCACGACCGGCGCGTGCCGGACCCGGTGCTCGGTCATGATGCGCATGACCTCCTCGAGCGGGGTCTCTGGCGTGACCGTGCGCACCTCGGCTGTGTAGATAGCCGTGATCGCCTCAGACATCACCGAGGCACCTCGCTCGGCCAACGCCCGGACGATGTCACGCTCACTGACGATTCCGTCGACCGAGGTGCCGTTGCCCGAGACGACGACAGCACCGATTCGGTGTTCGGCGAGCACCGTGAGAAGGTCCCGCACATCCATGTCCGGGGTGACGGTGACGACCTGCCCGCCCTTGACGCGAAGTACGTCCCTGATACGCATCTTGCCCTCCCAGACACCGGACTGATCGTGGGCCCACCGGCACCCCCCAGGCTATTACGCCAACCCGCGGTTGCCGAGTAGATGATCGGTGGTGGATCCCGGGGCGTCGGCCGCGGCTGCGGCCGTCACACGGCCACCAGTAGCATGCGGCTTGCTGTCGCTGTTCCGGCGGCCAGGCTGTCGAGGAGGAGCCCGCGCGCGGCCGGGATGTCGCGCAGTTCCCACAGCAGCAGGGAGTTCCTCCAGGCGAGGTCCCTGGCGGAGTTGATGGTCCAGCTGGCGACGAGGTTGCTGACCGCCTGCAGGTGGCGATCGACGGCCAGCTCGGGCGCGGACTCGAACGACTGGCGGACGGACTGCTCGGCTGCGTCCAGCAGCTGGTCCACCTTCTGGTAGTCGGCCAGATGCGGGCCCGCGGCCGGGGACGTCGCGAGCTGGGCGCAGGTGCTGACGACTGCCAGCGGCAGGTCGTGGTTGATGTGGGCGTTCATGCCGGCGAGGGCGAACTGGATCGGCTCTATCCCTGCAACGGCCCGCAGCTCGATCAGCGGGCGCCAGGCCAGCGGCACCGCCGCCGGATTACCGGCGGCGGCAGCGGCGGCGAAATAGAGATTGGCGAATGCCACATCGAGCGCGGTCATGAAGGCTGGATCGGCGTAGAACCGCTGGCCCAGCTCGCTGTAGACCTCGCGGGTCACCCCGAGGTACATGCGGTTGAAACAGGCCAGGCCATCGCCGGGCGGAGTGGTCGCTGCAATGGCCTCCATCTGCGTTATCGCACCGGTGACCGATGTGACGGCAACAGGCGGGGTTACCGGGCCGGCGGACATGGCGTCACTATACGGCTGCCGCCTCCGCTTTAACGCAACCGCCTCGCGGCGTGCTGGCCAGCACAACGCCGCGCGTGCATTGGCGGTGTTCCGGTGCTCAGTCGGGGGCGGAGCGGCGGCCGGAGTCTCGGGCGCCCAGGAGGGTGACAGCCACGATCCCGGCGGCGAGCACCAGCGCGGCGCAGATGGCCGCGCCGCGGTCGTGCGGCGGCCGGGCCGGCCAGATCCACGGCGTGGCCCAGTGCGCGGCCAGCACCGACTCGGTGGCCAGCCAGTAGGCCATCGGCCCGGTCCACCCGAACGCACCGCCGAGCGCGACGGCGGACAGCAGGCCGGTGCCGGTCATCCCGGCGAGGTTGCGGAGCATGGCAAGGGTGCCGCCGGGCAGCACCCCGCCCGCGGCCCCGGCCGCCAGCGCGCCGAACGCGGCCGCGGTGAGCGCGACGGCGGCGGCCAGCCGCAGCCAGGGCAGCCAGCGGCCGGTGGCACGTTCCGGGTCGCCGAACGGGCCGTGGGTGGTGACCGCGATAACTGCGGCGGCCCCGGCCTCGATCGTCAGCGGGATCAGGTCCTGCGCGGCGGGTCCGCCGGCGATGTTCCACTGCCAGTGCAGCGCCGCCCAGAGCAGGGCACCGAGACCCGCCAGCAGCCCGAGGGCGGCCGGGGCGCGGCGGCTGAGCAGGTACAGCCACGCCAGCCGCAGCGAGGCGACGGCGGGCCGGTCTGCCAGCGGGGCGGGGACGGCTCCTGGCGGCGAGCTCTGGACCCCGGCGGCGGTCATGGCAGCTGTCCCAGGGTGAGCTGGCCGGACCGCAGCGCGGCCAGGTGGGCGGCGAGCCAGGCGTGCCGGACGGCGGACGGCAGCGCGGCGAGCCGCCGCGCCGCGGCATAGACCGGCCCGCCCGGCGACCCCGGCCCACTTGACGGCCCTGATACCGGGACTAGCCCCTGCAGGTCTTCCTGCGCCCACTGCGGCAGCCCGAAGATGGCCAGCGCCTGGGGCTGCGCAGCGAACGGTATGCCGGCGTGCTGCAGCAGGGCCGCCTGCACCGCCTGCTGCGCCGCGGTGCCGGCGCCGTTGCCCGCGCCCAGGAACGCGTGCACCGACAGCAGCGGCAGCTCCTGATCGAACTGCGCCGCGGACCCGGGGGTCGCGCTCGGCAGCGTGTTGAACCCGTCGAGCGGCAGGCGGAGCACCGGCGGGCGGCCGCTGATCGTCACCGCCACGCCAGCCGCGTCCTCGAACATGCCGTGCGCGTACCGGCCGGCCACCTGGGCGACGCGAGCCGGCGCGCCGGGCAGGCCGGCCACCTCCGCGAGCACCGGCCGCAGGTCGGCTGCCACCTCCGCCAGGTAGCGGCGGTAGGCCGGATTCAGGCACACCGGTACCCCGGCGGCCTGGGCGCAGACCGGGGTGTAGCCGATCGGCCGGTCATTGGCCGCGTCGTGCAGCACGGGGATGACCACGCCAAGGGGCGTGAGCCGGGCGGTCCGGGCCAGCCCGGAAGCAGTTCCGGCCGCCGCCACCCCGGCCAGCGTCACCACCGCGGCCACCCGGCGCAGCCACGCGCCGCCGGCCCGGGCGGGCAGCCCCAGCGCGCCGAGCGCTGCCACGGCGATCCCGGCCAGGAACATCATCCGTGCGATCGGCAGGTCCGGCAGGTAGGGATAGAAGACTCCGGAGACCGGCTGGTAGTTGCCGTTGGCGTTGGTCGGCAGGATCAGCGGCCACCCGCTGGTGTCGCCGAACCCGTTCTGCGACGACACGATCACCGCCAGGAAGGCGCCGAACGCGGCCGCCGGCGCGGCGAACCGGCTGGGAAAGAAGGCGCCGACCGCGAACCCCGCGGCGCTGAACGCGGTCACGGCCGCGGCGCCGACCGCCACCCACCACCACGGCGGCGAGCCCTGCAGGCCCTGGTGGGCGTAGACGGCGAACATGATGCCCACGAAGACCAGGTAGGCGCCCACCGCCCAGATCGCGGCCGCGGCCCAGGCGGCAAGCTGAGCCGCCCAGCGCGACCGGACAGCGCCGGCCATCAGGTCGGCGGTGCCGCGCCTGCCGTCCCGCGACCCCGTCCAGGCGGCCACGCCGGCCACGAACGGCGCGAAATCCATGAAGGTGCGTCCCTGCCCCATGTTCCAGAACGTGCGCAGCACCCAGTACGGCGGCGTGCCCGTGCCGAACCGGTAGGAGTCGAACCAGAACAGCGCGGCGATCACCGGCAAGATCCACGGCATCGCGCTGCGGCGCAGTTCAATCCGCAGCAGCCGGGCCGCCGTCAGCGTAACCGCGCCCCCCGCGCCAGGCGGCCGGTGCCGGGCCGGGGCGTCGGTCGCGGCGGTCATGACCGCACCGCCGCGGCCGATCGTGCCGCCGCGAGCACCGCGCTGTAGCCGCGCTCCAGCGGGGCATCGCCCGCCGCGCCGGTCCCCTCGCCCCGGGCGGTCAGCTCATCCGGGGTGCCGCGGAAGACGATCTTCCCGGCGTCCATCAGCGCAACCTCCCCGCATGCGGCGCCGACATCCTCGACCAGGTGCGTGGAGACGATCACGGTCGACCGCTCGCCGAGGCCGCGCAGCAGGGCGCGGAACGCCACCCGCTGCTCGGGATCCAGCCCGGCGGTCGGCTCGTCCAGCAGCAGCAGCTCCGGCTGGTTCACGATCGCCTGCGCGATCCCGGCCCGGCGCAGCATCCCGCCGGACAGGGTGCGCAGCCGCGCCCGGGCCTTGTCGCCCAGGCCCACCTGCTCGACGGCGGCCGCCACGGCCCGCGGTACCTGCTGCGGCGGCATGTCCTTCAGCAGCGCGAAGTACTCGACGAACTCCGCGACGGTGAATCCCGGGTAGTAGCCGAGGTTCTGCGGCAGGTACCCGACCCGGCGCCGGATCTCCTTACGCGGGCCGTAGGAGCCGGCGTCGCGGCCGAGCAGCCGCAGCCTGCCCGAGCTGGGCGGGATCACGGTGGCCATCATCCGCAGCAGCGTGGTCTTGCCCGCCCCGTTCGGGCCGAGCAGCCCGAACACGCCGGCCCCGGCCTGCAGGCTCACCCCCTCCACCGCCCGGGTCCGGCCGAACCGCCGGGTCAGATCGCTGATCTCGACGTTCATGACGTTCCTCTCGGGATACGGGTGGCCGCCCAGGCGATCGCCGCGCAGACGGCCGCGGACGCCAGGTACGGAAGGACAAGCGCAGTGTCGGTGATCACGGCGGTGAGCCGCCCGCTGGCGGACTGCCCGGCCAGCACGACGATCGCCCAGCCGGCCAGGCCCACGGTCACGCCGACGTTCGCCGACCGCGCGAGCGTCGCAGCGGCCAGCGCGAGCGCGCAGACCGCGGTCATCGGGACCAGCCAGCCGAAGGTCACCGCCGCCGCGGCCCCCGACGCGGCCGAGGCGGCGAGCCCCATCGCCGCGTTCACCGCGAACACGGCCAGGGCCCGCACCAGCAGCACCATCTGGTCGCTGACCGCCATGCTCCGCGACAGCTCCCAGGCCGGGTCGATGCCCGGCCCGTACGCATACGCGATGCCAGCCGCCGCGACCGCCGGAGCCAGCAGCGACACGTACGGCGTCCCGGTCCCCAGCGTGGCGAACACCCCGGCCATCAGCACCACGGCGGTCGCGATCAGCCACCCGGCAAGCAGCGACGGCGTGGTCACCAGCGCCCGCGCCAGCCCCGGCGAGCGCAGCAGCCGCCCGGCGGCCCGCTCAGCCAGGCCGGGACGGCGGCGCCACACCTGCGCCGCCACGCCGAGCCAGACCCCGCCGAGATCGACGTCGCCGGGCCCGGGTGGCCGTGGCCGTGGCCCGCCAGGCTCTCATGGTCACCGGCCATCTCATGCCCGCCGGTCATCGCCCGCCTCCATCTCGCGCCGGCTCTCGGCGCCGCAGTACCGCACGCAGCTGCTTCCTGGCCCGGTGCGCGCGGCTCTTCACCGTGCCCTCGGGAACGCCCATCAGCTCCGCCACCTCGGCGACCGGCCGGTCCTCCACGTACATCAGCCGCCAGGCCTCCCGGTTCGGGCTGCCCGCCGGCCCGAGCGCGCTGACCGCCTCGGCCAGTTCGGCCCGCAGCACGGCCGCCTCCGCCGGGTCTGCCGCCTGCTGCCCGCCCGCGTCGATGGCCGGCAGCAGCAGCTCCGCTGGCCCGCGGCGGCGCAAGAACAACGCGGCCTGCCTGCGAGCGATCCCCCACAGCCAGCCGCCCGCCGAGCCCGAGCCGCCGGGCCGGTAGCCGCCCGCGCCTCGCCACACCGCCAGGAACGTCTCCTGCAGCACGTCCTCGACCTCGGCCGCCGGCAGGGCGGCGCGCAGGCGGGCAGCCAGCCACGGCGCATGCCGCGAGAACAGCTCCCGCAACCCAGCGTCGTCACCGCCCGCCACCGCGGCGATCAGCTCATCGTCGTCCATCGCTTCTCTATTGCGTTCTGGCGGCAACCGGTTCGCCCGAGCGGCAAGATTCCTTCGCCCTGCCCCTACAGGCTCGTCGTGCACATCGAGCCCCGCAACCCCTGCGCCAGTCCAGAGCGCGCCGCGCGCAGGCGGCACCAGGCCGCCTCTCCCGAGGCGGGTGGCCCCCCTAATGTCCAGGTCAGGGCGGGTGGCGAAGCGGAGAATGAGATCCTCGAAGGTGAAGAATCGGCGGGCGATGCGGCGGGCGTCCTTCGCGGTCGCGGTGCGCCGGTACAGGTTCGCGGCCAGCCCGCTGGCAGCGAGTTCCCGGTAGCGGGCGATCAGGCCGTCCAGCGTGGCGGTCTCAAGGGCGGACTGGCCGGCGTGGCGGGCGGCGGCCGCGGCGTCACGCGCCTCGATGAGCAGGCAAGCCATCTGCGACGCCCAGGCCTGCTTGTCCGGCTCGAAGTCGTACAGGCCCTTCAGATCCCGGAGCAAGTGGGCCCCGCACCAGGCGTGCAGCGCATCGGTGAGGTGCCCGTACCCGGCGTAGCCGTCGCGCACGATGATGCCGGCGTAGCCGGGCAGCACGCCGCCGGCAAAGCCGACAGCTCCTCCACCGAGGGAACACCAGGCCACGGGCACATCGGGCACAGCAGGCAATAATCACCATCCCGGCCCGCCGGTCAACCACCCGCCACGGCGTGTCGCAACCAGTGCCGTGCCAGGCACGTCCCGCCCCGTTCGCTAAATTGCCCCCATGCGGGCCGGACACTTTGACAGCTTGATCCTGTACGTCGCGGACCTGGCGGAGGCGAGGGCGTTTTACGTCGATGCGCTCGGGCTGCCGGTGCTGTTCGAGGATGAGATCATCGTCGTGGCCGGGGACCAATCGGGCCGGGTCGTCCTGCACCGCAATGACCGTGGCCACGACGGGCGGGGCATCTTCCCTGCTGGCTCTGGCGTGGGCGGCGCTGCGGTGCGCTTCACGGTGGACGACCCTGACGCTTGCGAGCAAGACGCCCGCGCTCACGGGCTTACCGTCCTTTGGCCAGCGCAGGAGGCAGCCTGGGGCCGGTTCCTCGTCTTGGCCGATCCTGACGGACGCTCTGTTGTGCTCGCGAAGATGAGGCCCCCGGCACCGGCCAGCTAGCCTCCGGCATTCAGCATTGGCCCACTGACTGGAGCGGAATGGTTGCTTCGCGGCTTTGAGCTGCGCTTTTGTGTCGGTCGGCTGGCTGGTATCGCGTTTGGGCGTGCACCCGATGGGTGCGCGGCGGCCGTGATTGCCGACTGGCTCGTTAGGACCTGCCGGGGACCAGGCACGCACTCAGCGGGCCATCCCCGGATCTGAGTCCAGCCAGGATGCCCTGTGTTTAGTCAGCCGTGGAAGAACTCGATCAGCACCGGGGCAAGCGCCGCGGGTTGCGGAACGTGGTCCTGCCGGTTCAGTGTGCGGAGTTCTGCTTCGCGGACCACCTGGCTGATGGTCTGGGCCGTGTTGTGCATGAACGGAGGGCTTGCCCCGCCGCACAGAACAAGCACGGGAACCTGCAGCTGGGCCAGCCTGTCTTTCGGTACCGCGCAGTCCCGGCCGATGATCCCGGCGTGGTCGTAGGCGAGCGTCGGCGCGAGGGCTTCCAGGTCTGGCCACAAGGACGCCTGGCGCATGCCGTCCACCTGCTCTTCGGGCGTCCCGCTAATCCGCATGGACAGTGCTACGGCATCACCGCGCCGCCCGGCCGCCAGCGCTTCTTCGAGCTGGTCGAGATACTGCCGCCATGCCTGCTGGGCAGATGGGTCGTCGTTGTAGGGAGCCTCGTACAGCGCGATCCTCGGCGCCTTGCCGAGCTTTCTCGCGGCCTCCAGGGCCAGGCATCCGCCCGACGAGTGGCCGTAGAGGAAAGCGGTCCCGCCGGCCTCGCCGATCATCGCTTCGATGTCCTCGATCTCCCGGTCCACCGCGTAGGGATGCGTGTCCCCGCTGTCACCGCGGCCGCGGCGGTCGTAGCTGTAGACCGTGAAGTACGGCGCAAGCAGGCCGATGAGCTCTGGCTTCGATCCGCTGGACCTGGTGCTCATGGCCCCGTAGACGATGATCAGCGCGGGCCCGGTGCCTATCTGGTCGTAGGCGATGCTCGTTCCATCTTTGGACACGACGCTCTTCACTGGCACCTCACCTTCCATCCTCCGGCATGTCCGCCTGCGCAGACCAGACGGCAAGAGAGCCGCAGACTCATCGGCAGACATAATCCCAGCACCGGTACAACACTGGCCGTCAGCATGACGGGTCCAGATAGCGAAGAGCGCCCCGGTTCTGGGAGATTACGCGGTAACCACACCATTCGAATCCCCGGGCAGGAGCGCTCCTCGTGATGCAGGATACGGGCTGGGACCACGCGCTGAAAGTGACTGGGAACGGCGAGGGCCTGGTCGGCCACGCCGGGGCGGTCCTGCTGCGCAAGCTGGCCGACCAGGCCGGGCTGACCGCGGCGCTGGGGCCGGCACCAGCGAACCCAGCCCGCTCAGCGAACAGCCATAAAACGCCGACGCTTGCTGAATAGCTACATCGCTACTGCTGCTCCGACCAGTGCCCCGGCGGCGCGTTCTCGGGTTCCTCGGTGTCGTACCGCAGGCGCAAGCGGCGCAGCTCTTCCTGAGAGAGTTTGCCCGCGGCGACGACCGCCAGTATCTCCTCAAAGTACCGGTCCAGCCCCGCCGGGGAGGCGATACCCAGCCACCGGGCCGGACCCGTACCGGGATTGCGGAAGTCGTGCATCACGCCCGGGGGAACGTTGACGAACGATCCCGGTCCTACCCGCCGGACCACGCCGTCGACGAAGAAGTCAAACTCGCCGTCGAGCACGTAGAACAGTTCCTCATGGGTGTGGTGCACGTGCGGCCGGGGCCCGGCGAAGCCCGGGTCGGCGGTTAACTCGATCACCACGAAGTCGCCTGGTTTCCTGTCGTTGACCGCCTTAAACACAGCGGTGACGCCCGGAAGCACGATCACCTTGCCTGCTCCCGGACCGAGAATCTGACCCTCACTCATACGCCAACCCCTCGGGTCTCGTTCCGCTGGGCGGTTCCGCCATGCCGCTCGCGCGCAGCGCGCCTTCGCCAGCCGTCCCTTTCCCGCCAGCGCGAAGCTCTCAGCCTATAAGATCCGTACTATTCAGCGTCGTTCTCAATGAAGTCGACGAGCGCGCCCAGACAGCAGCGACCTAGTAGATCGCTTCGTCCTCCTGCTAGGCGGCAACGACGGCGAGTCCGTCTGCGGCCTGGCGCGGCTCCTGTGTGGCGTTCAGCAGCAGGTGCATCATCGGAACCTGCGGCGGGTCGGGTATGACCCGGACGCCCGGGACGTCGCCGAGCGCGGCCGCGATCGCGCGGGCGTGGCTGAGATAGGCGGGCATCAGCGGAAGCCGGAGCCGCAGGCAGCTCAGCGCCGACGCGGCGTTCGGCCACAGACCGAACAAAGTGCCACCCATGCGCTGCCGCCACTCTCGCACCTCGGCGACGATGTCCGCGGGGCCAGCCACGCAGCAGCCCGCCAGCGCGCCGATGCCCTTGTAGAACGACACGTAGACGGTGTCGAAAAGCGCCGCGATCTCGGCCAGCGGCCTGCCGTACCCGGCAGCCGACTCCCATAGCCGGGCACCGTCCAGGTGCGTGGCGGCTCCCCGGCCCCTGGCCCATTCGACCGACGCCTGCAGCTCTTCCCAGTCTGGCTGCTGGCCACCCAGATCGCGTTGCGGCAGCTCGATCAGCAGCGCAGCGGGCGGCTCGCTGACCGCGTGCAGGTCATCGATGGTCATCAGGCGGTCCAGGCCGCCGGCCGGGCGGCCGGTCAGGCCGTGCAACCGCTGGTAGGCCTGGCCTTCGTGCCGGTCCAGGTGGCACATCGGGTGGAAGATGACCGTCCGTCGCCGCCGCCTGTCGGCGTGTACCCGCAGCACTGACTGCTGGGCCATCGTGCCGCTGGGCACGAACGCGGCCGCTGGCTTGCCAAGCAGCCCGGCGATCTCCGACTCCAGTTCGGCGACCACGCCGCCGTCGCCGTAGCGGTCGGTGACCGTGTCGGCCGGGATTCCGGCCAGCAGGCCAGCTGCGGTCACCGGGCCATGGCCAGCGACGAAGCGGGTGCACTGGCCGCGCAGCGCGGCCTGCTCAGCGAGGGACAGCTCATCAATGGCAGGCATGCCTCATTATGCCGTCAGGGACGGCCGGGCTCAGCGGCAAGCTAGGGACCTGGTACGAGCGCGACCTGAGCGCAGGCCGACTCCGGGCATTTTCCGTATCATGCCTGGTCGGCGGTCTTCGTGATGTCGGCCGGCTGAGGATCAGCGTCGCTCGTTCCCGGTCCCTGGACGGCTGCGGCGGCGGCGGCCATCATCGGTTCGCCCTTCTTCCCCTGGTATCTGCCGTAGGCGACCGTCCACGCCATGAAGATGCCCGCCCAGATATACGGCAGGACCTTGGAAAGGGACAGGGCCGTGCCGGTCGAGGTGTTATAGACGATGGCGACCCGCAGGGCGGCTTCGAGCAGGAAACCGACGCCCCATACGGCGGTGATGATCCGGAAGATGTGCCGGAAGCCCTCATATTGCCAGAGGCCGGTCATCTCGCGGCCTTTAGCGGTGTCCGGGCCGATGAACTCCACGGCGAAGCCGTACATCAGCGGGCGCCGCGTCCACAGCGAGCCCAGGCAGGCCACGCCGAATATGGCCGTGGGCACCGATCCCTCCATCAGCACCAGCCTGGCGCTGTGGCTGATCAGGCCCAGCACCGTGCCGACGAGGATCCCGGCTAGGACCAGGGCGCCGACGACGTCGAGACGGCGGTGCTGGATGACGCCAATGGCCACGCCCAGTGCGGGGAACACGCCGCTCAGCACCAGAGCCGTCACCGTGCTCATCCCGGCGGAGCGCAGCAGGCTGTACGCGATCAGCGGTGCGGCGACGTCGATGATGACGATTTTCGCGATCGAGCGGACTCGGCCGGTTATCTCCGGCTTGGTTCCTGCGGTTGGCTTGGCATCGCGGCTCGCGTCCACGACAAGTGCCTTTCGTGCTGGCCTGCGGATCCCTGTCCTCGTCTGGCGGTGGCAAGCGCTGCTGCTCCGAGCCAGGTGAAATGGTGCGCGCCCCCAGCTATCTTCCCAGCAGCATAGGTCGGTTCGACCTATGGAGGCAAGGTAGATTGCTGATCATGGCCGAACCACAGCTCACCCCGTTCGAGCACATACTGATCGGCCTGGTCTGCCTGTCGCCGGCCTCCGGCTACGACCTGAAGCGGATATTCGCCGCCACTCCGATGGGCATCTACCAGCCCAGTTCCGGTTCGCTCTATCCGGCGTTGCGCCGCCTGGAAGCGAAGGGCCTGGTAAAGGCACGGGACGGGACCGACGAGTCGGCCAGGCACCGCCGCGTGTACGAGCCGACCCAGGCCGGCCGGGCGGCCCACGCGACCTGGCTGCACACGCCCGTGGAAGTGTCCACGGTCTCGCGTGACCTGGGGTTGCACCTCATGCGCTTCGTAATGATGGAACACGCGTCTTCACGCGAGGAGGTGCTCAGCTTCCTCGATAACCTCAAGGATGCGCTCGCGGCGTTCACCGCCGGGCTGGAGCGGTACGCGGGAGCCACCGCGCAGCTCGACGATCGCCACCCGGGCCTGGCCCTGGACCACGGCCTGGCGGTCTACCGCGCCAGCCTGCGATGGACCAGGCACGCCATCGCCGCACTCCGCGCCGCTCCTGCCCCCTCCTCGCAGCCATCGTCTTGGTAGCCGCGGGTCACGCCTGTGACGGCAAGGAGCCGGCCATCAGCGTCAAAGGCGAGGTCATTGACCTGTGGTACTCCGGGAAGGCGCACACCCACGACGGCAGCATCCAGGCGGTGACCGCCCCGGACGGGCTGCCGCTGTGGGTTTCGGCGGTGGAGCCCGGCCGTATTTGAATGGCAGCGGGCCGACTTGCGTTTCGCGGGACACAACCTCGACTGATTTTGTTCGCGAAAGTAACCGCGAATGTTCGCGAGTTTTGACCGCGCTTGCCGGTCCGGACCATGATCAATGTTCGGGAGCAGCGACCGCAGTCTGCAGTGCAGGTTGCGGGCCTTGCATGACGATTAAGCGGGTCTGCCAGTGCTGTGTTCAGCTGCCGACGGCTGGGCGTCTGGGCTGGGCTGGTAACGGGGTAAGGCGGATGCTTGTCTGGGTTCCGAGCTCGCGGAATCCGAGGGCACCGGCGACACGCCGAGACGTCTGCGGTCGTGCCCGCCACTGTGGCAGCTTGCCTTCGTGGATTGCGTGGGTAACGGCGGCTGATGCGGCGGCGCGGGCCAGGCCGCGGCCCCGTGCCGCGGCAGCCGTCAGCACGCAGAGGTGCGCGGTGCGGCAGGGCCAGTCCCGGTAGCCTGCGGCGGCAACGATGTGGCCGTGCTCGCGGATTGTGAAGGCTGGCGAGGTGATCTCCGGCATGCCGCTTTCTTCGAGATCGGCGGTGCCGGCTGCCGACAGGAACATTCTCAGGGCGGGGTCGTGCGGATCCAGCGGCCGGGCGGGGGCGTGATCATGCTGGGGGCGGAAGTCCGCAGGGTCCAGGTAGGCCAGGGTCGCCGGGCCGCGTATCTCTGCGATGTGCAGCCTGCGGCTGAGTACTGCGGTGTCGGTGAGAGACGCGGCGGGCAGGCTGCTGAGGGCTTGCTGCATGTGGTGCGCGGTTGCCGGATCCGGTGCGGTGGCGATGGCAGCGTCTTCGATGACCACGATGCCGGTCCAGCCTGGCGGGCAGAGATAGGACCGGGGAGACACGGCGACGCTGATGATAGGGGTGAACTCGGCCGGAGTCCCGGCGAGGCTTTCCCACAGCGCCCGGGTCCTGGCTGTCAGTGCGGGCAAGGGCATAGCTCAATCTTGCTGGGTGATTATGGCTGGCCTGGCGGGAAGAGGTGTTCGCCGTCGTTGCTACCGAGCAGGAAGATGAACCTGGCCTCTGGATGTCAGGAATTTCGGCGAGCCTCCCACCAGGTCCGCAGCCGCCGCTAACTGCTGGGATGCGGCGCGGTGCAGTGGATTTGCGGGTTCACGCCCAGGTAGTTGAGGGGGCCGGCGAGGATCGTCACAGCGGTCGTGCTGGCCTTGCTGCAGCTGCCGATGGTCCCGTGGTAATCGCCACGCTGCCCGGCGGCGAAGCCGCCGATGACCAGCCAGATGATAAGAAGCACCGATCCGATGTGCATGTGGCCTCCCTCAGCACTATTAGCAGCCTTAAATCAAAGAGAAAGCCAGTAACAGCTGCCGGTACTTATCCTTTGCCCAGGCCCTGGAATGAAGCCTACCCAGGCGCGGCGACGCCGAGTCCGGTATGCGCCGGCGTCCGTGCTTTTCCAGAAATCTGGAAGCTGGCGTGGCCTTTCAAAAAGCTGGCGGGCAGCGAACCAGGAATGATCGCCGGTGCTGCAGCGGCCGGATCGCAGTCCGGCCGACCAGCCAGGAGGTTCTTCCTTCGCCAGTGGCCGGCGGCCGTCGTGGCGGGAGGAGGACCGGCATCTGATCGGGCCGCAAGGCAAGAAGAGATAACAACGTCTGTACGCTGGAGCCTCGCCGTCAGGAGCCCGGCGTACGACATGGGCAACCACCGCCAGTCAGGAGGCCGCTGTGCCTGAGTTCCCGCCGATCGCCCACGTCGCCGTGACGGTGACTGATCTGGATCGAAGCACTCGCTGGTACAGCGAGCTGCTGGCCGCCGAACCTGTCCTCGACGAGGACGAGCAGATCGGGGGCTTTCACCACACCGTGTTCGCGCTCGGCGGAGGGCAGCTGCTCGGCTTGCATACGCACACCGATGCCGCAACTGACAGATTCGACGAGCACCGCACTGGCCTGGATCACGTTGCCTTCGCCTGCCGTGACCGCGGTGAGCTGCAGGGGTGGGCCGCACGCCTGGACGAACTCGGCATTGTGCATGGCGGGATCGTGGACGCCCATTATGGCTCTGGTGTCTCCTTCCGCGATCCAGACGGAATTGCGCTCGAGTTCTTCGCGCCGCCTGCCTGACCCAGGCCTTGCCCTATGAGGGGCTATCTGGCCGACCGTGAGCCGCGCCGGACGGCCTGAGCCGGGGCGTGCCTCGTCCGCTCGTTAGTCGCGGGATCAACGGTGCGGCGGTGCGGCGGCGGATGGCGCCGCCCCACAGGCCCGCCCCGTAGGCCATGTCATCCAGCCGGAGGATCAGCAGGTAACTGAGGGGATTCAGGCTCGAGCCGCTGCGCCGGTAGTCGATCAGCCCCTCGATGGCGGCGCCGGCAATGAGCACGTGCCGTGCCCGTCGGCTCCGCGCGGCGGCGAGTGCGGCTACCGGCCAGTAGTGCCGGGTGGCGCACCGTGTCAGCTGTCCTGCCGTGCCGCGCACGGCAGCCAGCGTCAGCAGCGCGCCGGCTCGCACGGGAGTATCCGCGTCGGGTATCCGGCGGATCAGGCGTATCGCTGCCCCCGTGGTCAGCGCCATGGCGACGCCGAGCGGGACCGGCCGTCCGCGGAGTACGAGCGCGCACGCCGCGACCGACCATGGTGCGGCGTTCAACGGCGGCACCTGGCCGGGGTGCCGCAGGGCCAGTTCGGCCGCCGCGGACCCGTAGCTGGCTCGCTGCATGAGCCAGCTGCGCAGATTGGCGCGGTGGCAATGGCCCACCCGGGCGCTGGGCACGTAGCGCATTCGCCAGCCGGCATGATGCAGGCGCAGGCACAGGTCGACGTCTTCGCCGAACCTGAGTTCCGGGGCGAAGCCGCCGCCCACGGCCGCCTTGCGGACCACCAATGCCGCTCCCGGGACGTATGCCAGCGCGGACAGCGGCGCGATCGGTGCCTCGCGCCCGCCCATCCCCAGCGGCGACCGGACGTCCTCGTACCGGCCGAGGCGGTCTGGATGAGGCTGGGGTATGCCAACTACCCGGGGCGCCGCCAGCGCCAGGGCGGGATCGGCGAACTGTGCCAGCAGCGGGCTCAGCCAGCCGGGCTCCGGCAGCACGTCGGAGTCGCAGAAAGCGACATATCCGGTCCTGGCCTGGCGCAGCCCGGTGTTGCGCGCCGCCGCGGGCCCCTGGTTGCGTGGATGAACGAGCAGGGTGGCGCCGTGCAGGCGGGTCACCGAGGCCACCGCGGCGCGGTTCACGGATCCGTCGTCGACGACCAGCGCCGGAACACCCGATGTCTGCGGGTCGGCGCACAAGGCGGTCAGCAGAAGGTCCAGCCGGTGCGCCCGGTCCCGTACCGGGATCACGATCGTGACGTCGCGCACAGGCTGAGCAGGGGGGCGCGGGTGCACGACGCCGATATCCATGAGCCGCCGGGCCATTGCCGCTGTCGCCGCGTCCGCCACGGTAAACCTGCCGGGTTCGAGAATGCGCGCCGCCGGCGTGCTAAGCCGCAGCAGCCTGGGGGGCGAGCCGCCGAGCATCAGCCGGCCGTCACGGGAGCAGTGCACGTCACCGGCGAGCTCGACGGCAAATCCGTTCGGCAGCGTGGTATCCGGGGGCGCCGCCAGTTCGGCAAGCGCGCCGGCAGCGGGCGGGTCTGGCCGCGTCATCCCGCGAATCCGCCGTCGGCGTGCAGCACGGATCCGGTGACGGCGCTGGCCTCGGGCGAGCAGGCCCACGCCACCACCGACGCCACCTCCTCCGGCTCGAGCAGCCGGCCCACCAGCTGGTGGTCGGCGAGCTGCTCGGCGTCGGCGAGCTGGTAGAGGTCCGCAGTCGCCTGCAGCATGTCGGTCCTGGTGGACCCGGGCGATATGGCGACCGCATTCACCCCTGTTCCCTGCAAGTCACAGGCGAGGCCGCGGATCAGCCCGAGCACGGCGTGCTTGGCTGCGCAGTACCCGCCGAGCCCCCACAGGCCGCAGTGCGCTCCCGCCGAGGCGAGCGCGACAAACCGGCCGTCCCGGGGCGGCGGAATGCGCAAGAGCGCCGGCACGGCGGCGCGCGCCAGGTTCAGCACCCCGGTCACGTCCACATCGAGGAGCGTCCGCCAGTCCGTATCCGACAGCTCCCATGCCGGGCCGCCGCCGAGAATGACCCCGGCCGCGGCCACCGCGGCGTCCAGCCGGCCGAACTCGCGTTGAGCCGCTTTTACGGCACCGGTCAGGGCGGCGGCGTCACGCACGTCCGCCTGCACCGGGCACACCTGCGGGAAAGCCGCGGCGAGGGCGGCAAGCTGGTCCGGGCTGGCGAGCGGGTACGGCACGTCCGGGTCGTCGGCGCAGCAGTCGACCGCGACCACGGCCCAGCCGTCCTTGGCCAGCCGGCGGACCACGGCGGCGCCGATGCCCCGTGCGGCGCCGCTGACCACCGCGACCCGCTGGCCGATCATGCCTGGGCTCCGGTCGCCGCCGATGCGGAAGCGGGCCCGGCGGCAGGCGGCCCCATGGACGCGGGCGGGCGGCCGGCCAGGCGGCCCTGCTCGTTGACCCGCCATGCCCTGATGTCGCGGGCCAGCCGCGCCGCCATCCCGGCCAGCAGCCGCTCGCCCTGCTGGGCGCTGGCCCTGGCGGGGTCCCCGAGCACGCCGGACTCGCTGACCCCGCGGACGGACTCGGCGATCAGCCTGCCCAGCAGCCGCTCGATCGGCTCGCATGGGCCGGCGACGGCGCGCTCGGCATGTACGGCCGTGCCGCGCAGCGCCAGCATCATCGAGGTCTCGGCGTGCCCGGCGTGCAAGTCACCGCCGGCCGGACGGCACGGCCACCATGCGGCGTCGCTGCCCTCGCGCCGCAGCGCGGCGATGGCGGCCGGCATGCTGGGCAGGTTGCCGCCGTGCCCGTTGATGACCAGCAGCCTGCCTGCCCAGCGCAGCATCGAGCGGCCAAGCTCCACGATCAGCAGCGACAGTGCCTCGTGCCCGATCGACACGGTACCGGGAAAGCCCTCGTGCTCGCCGCTGGCCCCGTATGGCTGGCCGGGCGCGACGAGGATGTCCGTGTCATCGCAGAGCAGCGCGACGGCTCGTTCGGCCACGTCCTGCGCGACCGCCAGGTCGGTATCCAGCGGCAGATGCGGACCATGCTGCTCACAGGACCCCAGCGGCAGCGCGATGAGCGGCTTCCGGCTGGCCAGGTCCGGCCAGCTCTGGTCGGCGAGCCTCGCGATCAATCTAGTCACCGACAGCGAGATAACCGTGGCGACGCAGGTACCCGAGCAGTTCGTCGGCAGCCGGTCCCGGGGACAGCGGGCCGAGCACGGTGGGCGGGGTGCGCTCCGTGAGCGCGCCGGTCAGCTCCAGCGTCCGGTGCAGGGCCGAACCGGAGGGACCCGCGAGCTCGCGCGGCCGGGGCCGGTACGGATGTGCGCCCAGCACCCGGATCCGCCGCGGCGCGGCGGCGGCCGGCGTGGCGGCCACCGTGATCGCGGCGACCTCGCTGGCCAGGGTGGCGAGTAGCCCGGCCCGCCGCAGCCGTACCCCGGCCGCCTCGACTGACACCACGGCGGGCGGCCGCACTATCAGCACCTCGCGGCGACCGCCGTCGAGGCGCCGGTGCACCCGCAATGCGCGGTCCTCCGCGGGCTTCAGCTGCACGCAGCCCAGGGCCTGCGCGGCGCTCAGCGACGCAGCCAGGAACGCGGGAAACGAGCCGGTGGCCCGGTCGGCCGTCCGGTCGCCGCACAGCACCAGAGCCGGCATCCCGTAGTGGTGGCGCAGGGCCGCGGCGAGCGCGGCGGCGGATTCCTGCTCTCCGCCGACCAGGCCCGCCGGGCGCGGGCCCGCCGTCCAGCTGGCCGGCTCGACGCGCAGCCCCTGCGCAGCGCCTGCCGCCAGCGCGTCCCGCAGCATCGCATCGGCCTCGGGCGGGCCGACGGTGGCCGCGACCACCTGGGCATCCCACCGCTCCGCCAGGCGCAGCGCGTGCTCCAGGGCCGCGAGCTCCGACTGGGTCGGCCCGCGGTCGCGACGATCGGCGCGCACCGCCCCGGTAAGCGGGTCGACTTCGGTCTCGCGCCAGGACCAGCCGAGCGCCGCGACGATCACCGTCATGCTCCCTCACCCTTTCCGGAACACGACGCCGTCGCCGCCCGCAGGGTAGCTCCAGGAGATGGCTCCCTCGTGATTGCAGACCTGATAGCAGGTACCGCATTCGAAGCACTGCTCGTAGTTGAAAAGGATGCCGCCGCCGGCTGTCGGCACGAACAGGCCGGCCGGACAGGCGTGCACGCACTCCTTGGTCGTGCAGGAGCGGCATACGTCGGAGTCGACCGTGATGTGCGCCCGTTCGCCGACCCGGAACTCGACGCTCGCCATCCGCTCGTCGAAGGACATCTCGGCGTAGCTCATCTGTCTCGCTCCCTCATCGGTATGCCCGGAGCGCCTGCCAGCCGTCCCTCGCCAGATGTCGCATCCTGACCTTGTTGAGGCTGACCGCCCGGAAGAACTCCCTGGCCATACCGAGCTTGGGATGCGGGTTAGTGACGGTGAACACCTGCTCGACGAAGTCGCAGGCCAGTCCCGGGTAGTCCCGCTGCATCCGGTCGGCGAGCACGATGTCGGCCGCGTTGCGCAGCCGCTTGTGGTCGGCGAGCACGAAGCTCGACTGCAGCCGCCGCCGGTAGCCGGCCAGGCCGCGGGCGGAGGTGTCGCCTGCCGCGATCGCCTCGGCGGCGGTCCGGCCTGCTGCCAGCCCGGCGCCGATCGCGAAGTTGACGCCCTCCAGCCACAGGCCGGCAGCCAGGCACATGGACGCCGCGTCGCCGGCCACCAGCATGCCGTCGATCGCCAGCCGCGGCATGGCCCGGTAGCCGCCCTCGGGGATCAGGTGGGCGGAATACTCCTTCAGTTCCGCGCCCCGCAGGTACGGCGCGATCGCCGGGTGCGCCTTGACGCCGGCGACGAGCTCCTCGGGCCGGATTTTAGCCTCGGCCAGGCCCTCGAGTCCGACCACGACGCCCACGTTGACCGTGTCGAGGTTGGTGTAGAGGAAGCCGCCGCCGGGAATCCCGCTGGTGCAGCCGAGCATCTCGATGTCCATGCCCTCGTCGCCGAATAGGCCGAACCGCTTGTCAATCACCTCGCGCGGCAGCGCGAGGGTCTCCTTGACGCCCAGGGTTGTGTGGGCCGGGCTGGTGCGCGGCAGCAGCCCGGCCTCCTTGGCCAGGAACGAGTTCACGCCGTCGCAGGCGATCACCATCCTGGCGCGGATGTCGCCGCCGGGCCGGTCGGTGCGTACCCCGGCGATCCGGCCGGCGGAGTCCCGCAGCAGGCCGGTGGCCACTGTCGAGCTGATCAGCCGGGCGCCGGCGGCGACCGCCTTGCCGGCCAGCCAGGTGTCGAAGTCGGCGCGGTAGGTGGTCATCCCGTTGTAGGGCGGCTGATCCCAGGCCTTGGTGCGGTAGTCGACGGTCAGCGCCTGGGTCGGCGTCATGAGCATGGTGGCGCGCCGGGTTACCCACCGCTGCACCGGCACCTCGGTCCACCAGCGCGGCACGACATTGTCGAGGATCCGCCCGTACACCACGCCGCCGTAGACGTTCTTGGCGCCGGGGAAGGCCCCGCGCTCCACCATGACCACATCACGGCCTGCCTTGGCGAGCTCCAGTGCCGCGGCCGACCCGGCGGGCCCGGCGCCGACGACCACCGCGTCGACGGTCAGCACGTCATCCGGCACGGCTCGCCCCCGTCGGAAGGGCCGCCGCCAGGGGCGCGGTCACGCCGAGCCGTTCGGCCAACTCCCTGAGCACCGCCGGGGCGTCGGCGACGATACCGAGATCGGCCATCGCCGTCATCGGGCAGGACGAGTCGGTATTTACGCTCACCACGTGCTCCGGCGCGCCGAGCCCGCCGACGTGCTGCGCGGCGCCGGAGATGCCGAACGCGATGTACAGCCCCGGGCTGACGGACACCCCGGTGATGCCGATCTGCCGGTCGTAGCTCATCCAGCCCGCGTCGGTCACGACCCGGGTAGCGCCCGCGCTCGCCGCCAGCGCTGCCCCCACGTCGGCCAGCATCCGCATCACCGCCGCGCCGTCCGCGCCGGCCGGCACCAGGCCGGCGCCGCCGCCCACGATCCGGCGGGCCTCGGACAGGTCCGCCGTACTTGGCTCAGGTTGCAGCACCTCGATGCTCTCGGCATCGCAGCCGGTCCCGGCCGCGGCCAGCGGCAGCGTGCGCACCTGGACTGAGGCCGCCAGCCCGGGTTTGCCGCGGCTACCGGGCCGCAGCGTCACCACCACCGGCCCGTCCACCCCCACCCGCACCGACAGCCGGTCGTCGAGCCTGGTCACCTCCACCTCCTCCGGTGCGCACCGGACGGCGCCTGCCAGCAGCGGCCGGCCCAGGGCCACGGCCAGCCTCGGCGCGAGATCACGGCCGTCCGGTGACTCGGGCAGCAGCACCATGTCCACGCCAGCGAGCGCCTCGGCCAGTGCGCTGGCCAGTGCGGCCGGGGCGACCGAGGACCGCTCGGCCAGCCAGACCCGGCTGGCCGAGTTCAGCCGGCCGGCCGCCGCGCCGGTCTCCGACCCCGCCACCAGCACCGCGCCGCCTGCCTCGGCCACCGTCTCGTCCGCCCCGGCCGGCAGCTGGCCGTCGCGGACCACCACGACGGCCAGGAACTTGATGTCGGCCGGGATGGTCATAGCGCCACCGCCACCCGGTGTCCCTCGATCACGGCGGCGTGCGCCCGGCGCGGCGTGACGCAATCGCCGGCGCGGTGCACCTCGAACGACGCGGCCTGCAGCTGCTGCCACAGCTCGTCCTCGGGCGCCTGATGGACCGCGCACACTACCCAGTCGCAGCGCCGTTGCGCGGGCTGGCCGGTGGGATGGTGCAGCAGCGAGAGCTCGACCCGGCCCGAGCCGCCGTCCTGCCCGTCGCCGCCAGCGGCGCCGACCACCACCAGGTCGGTGGCCTGGCGGATTCCCTTGGCATGCGCCCGCACGTTAAAGGTCTCCATGTCCAGGGTGACGCCGAGATCCTGGCCGACGACCATGCCGGCGGTGATGATCTCTACCGCACAGCCACGATCTGCCAGCAGCTCGGCGACGCTGGTGGCCTGGTGGAAGCCGAGGTCGTCGACGACAATCACCTGCCCGGCCGGCGCGGCTCGGCCTTCGAGCACGTCGCGGACGTCCACAACCCGCGGATGACCGGCGGCCCAGTACGGCGGCTGCGGCCGCGCCCCGGTGGCCAGCACCACGGCGTCCGGCGACTCGGCGCGCAGCCACTGCGCCGTGGCAGCCACGCCGGTCTTGATCTCGACCCCGGAGCGCTGGCATTCCGCCGCCAGGTTGCGCACTACGTCGAGGAACTCTGCGCGGGACGGGACTGAGGCGGCTGCGACCACCTGGCCGCCAGTGCGCGGCTGCCGCTCCAGCAGCGTGACCCGGTGGCCGCGCTGGGCCGCGGTGGCTGCCGCCTGCAGCCCGGCCGGGCCGCCGCCGACCACGATCACCCGCCTGCCGCGGCGGTGCGGCGGCGGGAGCAGCACGGCCTCCCGGCCGGTTCGCGGGTTCTCGATACAGCCCAGCCAGCGGTTCAGGCCCATCCGGCCGACGCATTCCTGGTTGCACGACAGGCAGGTGCGGATCTGCGTGGCGTGCCCTGCGCGCGCCTTGGCGGCGAAGTCGGGATCGGCGATCTGCCCGCGCACCACGCCGACCAGGTCGCAATGTCCCTCCGCCAGCGCGCGCTCGGCCTGGACCGGATCCTTGATCCGGCCCACCCCGATCACCGGCAGCCTGACCGCCCGGCGGATGGCGTTGGCGATGAACAGCGCGTACCCGGGCGGGATGGTCATAGACGCCTCGATCATGAACAGCGTCGCCGTGGCCACGCCGATCGAGGTATTGATGTAGTCAACCTGGCCGGTCGCCTCCACCATCTTGGCCACCTCGACCGCCTCGTCGAGCGTGCTCCCGCCCTCGATCAGCTCGTCGCCGCAGATCCGCACACCGAGCGCCCGGTCGGGCCCGATCGCCTCGCGCACGGCATCGACGATTTCCAGCAGGATCCGGGCACGGGCCGGCAACGAGCCGCCGTAAGCGTCGGTGCGCTTGTTCGTCGCGGGGGACAGGAATCCGCGCACGATGGAGGAATGCGAGCATTGCAATTCGACGCCGTCGAATCCGCCTTCCGCGCAGTGCCCGGCCACCGTGCCGTAGCCGGCCACGATCTCGGCGATCTCGTGCCGCTCCACGGCCTTGGGCACCTCGCGGAACATCGGATCCGGCACCGGGCTGGGCGCCCACACGGGCAGCCGGGAGAACATCGACGAGGCCTGGCCGCCATTGTGGTTCAGCTGGGCGAAGATCGGCACGGCGTGGACATGCGCCGCCGCTGTCATCTTCCGGTAGCCGGGGATGACCGCCCGGTGGAAGCCGTGGATCAGCTTCTCGTAGGGCCAGTCGGTCGGATGCGTCGAGTGCTCCTCCGTGATGATCAGCCCCACGCCGCCCGCCGCGCGAGCCGCGAAGTAGTCGGCGTGCTGCTGGCTGGGCAGGCCGTCCTCGGCGTAGTTGGTCAGGTGCGCGGAGAACACGATCCGGTTGCGGACCACCACCGGGCCGATCCGCAGCGGCGAGAACAGGTACCGGTACCTGCTGCCCCCGCTCACCGGCCGCCTCCGGTCTCGGTAAGGACCTGGCGGGCGTGCGGCAGGTCGGCCAGCTCGCCAGCCGCGCCAATCGCCAGCGCAACCCGGCGGGCCTCTAGCACCGCCTCAAGCACAGTCCGTGGCGCCACGCAGTCGCCAGCCCGCGGGGTGCCGGGCCGGTGCAGGTACAGAGTCTGCTCCGGCAGCCGATGCCCGCAATGCACCACGAACGCGCAGTCCACCGTGCGCTGCTCGCCGGTCCACCGGTCCTCCAGCAGCACGTGGTCGCCGGCCACGCATCGGAGCAGGCTGCGCAGTTCGCGAGCCACGCCGGCCCGCTGCAGCCGCGAGTTGGCCTCGGCGAGGTCACCAGTGATGGCCAGCTGCGTGCCGGCGATCTGGTCCTGGGTGACGATCGACGCCGCCCGGCCGCTCGCGGCGAGCAGCTCGGCGATGCCGACCCCGACCGGCCCGCCGACCGGGTCGAACACCACCGCCCGTCCGGCCGGCAGCCGGTGCAGTGCTGCGGAGTTCACCAGGCCGATCAGGTCGGCGGCATCCAGCACGCGCGCACCCGTGGCGGTGCGGTAGTCACGCGGGCCCGGAACTGATCCGGTGGCCAGCACTACCCGCACGCCGCTGGCCAGCGCGTCGTCCATTTCGGCTGCGGTGACCTCGTGCGCCAGCGATATCGTCACGCCCAGCCGCCCCAGCTCCCGGCGCCACCAGTCCACCGCCACGCCCAGTCGCTGCCGTCCGTAGACCAGGGCCGCCGCCGCCAGCATGCCGCCCAGTGCGGGCGCGCGCTCCGCAAGGCGCACGTGGTGCCCGTGCACGGCCAGCACGCGGGCGGCTTCCATCCCGGCCGGGCCGCCGCCGACCACCAGCACCGACTTGCGAGTCTGGTCCCGGCCGCCGGCGTCGTTGCCATTCTCGTCGAGTTCATAGCCGCTGCCGGGCTCGATGACGCAGGTGATGACCGGGTTCCTGCTGTCCCGGACCATGCAGGCCTGGTTGCACAGCAGGCAGGGGCGGATCCGATCCTGTTCTCCGGCGCGGCACCGGGTGACGAGGTCGGGATCGGTGATCTGCGCCCTGGTCATCTCCACCAGGTCGGCTGCCCCGCCGTCCAGCGCGCACTGTGCCTGGCCGGGATCCACCACGCTGCCCTGCAGCACCACCGGGACGGCGCCGTCGACCGCAGCGCGGACCTGCCGGCACAGGTCCATGCAGGAACCCGGCTCCGTATGCAGGTCGGGCCGGGTGGCCGACACCGAGTAGATCGACCCGCGCACCACCACGAGGTAGTCCGCCAGCGCGGCCAGCCGCGCGGCCTGCCCGGCGGCAAGTTCCGGCGTCACGCCGGCCCAGGGCGCCAGCTCGTCGCAGCACAGCCGCAGTCCGAGCACCCGCCCGGCGCCGAGCGGGCCCCGCACGGCGCGCAGCACGCGCTCGGTGAGCAGCAGCCGGTCCTGGCCGTACTCGTCGCCGCGCTGGTTCGTCAGCCCGGACTGGAACTGGCGCAGCAGCGAGTGCTGGCCGGCGTTGATCTCGACGCCATCGAGGTCGGCTCCGGCGGCGAGGACGGCGGCCGCGGCGAAGCCGTCGACCAGCGCGTCGATCTCGGCGCCGGCCATCTCCATGGGCAGTTCGCGCGAGCCCGCGTCCGGTACCCGTGACGGGGCCCACAGCGCGGACTGGGAGAACGCCGAGGAGCCCTGCATCCCGGCGTGGCCGAGCCCGGCCAGCACCAGCGCGCCGTGCGGCCGGCTGGCCGCGACGGTCCGGGCCCAGCCCGGCCCGCATTCCGCGGCCAGCGGTGCACGCTCGTAGGGCCAGTCCGACGGGTGCACGCTCGCCGTCTCAGTCACGATGACGCCGCTGCCCCCCGACGCCCGCCGCGCGTAGTAGGCGACGTGCCGCGCCGAGATGTCCCGGCGCTGGCCGAGGTTGGTCTCGTGCGGCCCGAACATCACCCGGCAGGGCGCCCGGCGCGGCCCGAGATCGACCGGCCCGGTCAGGGTCGTGCTCACTCCGTTACCGCCAGCGGGCTGGAGTCGCATGGCTTCGCCGGGACCCGCACCGACGGCATGCCCATGGCCACGGCCCGGCGGCGGGAATGGTCCTTGCCTGGCCGCGGCAGCCCGCCGTGGCCGGAGTCGCTGAGTGCGCTGGCGCCATGCCCCTTGACGCACTCTGGATCGGGCCCGTCCAGCGGCAGGCCGGTGAAGAACTTCGCCGCCATGCAGCCGCCCTGGCAGGAGCGGAAAGCAGAGCAGGAGCGGCACGCTCCGCCCGATGTCTCGGTACGCAATTCGGCGAACAGCGGCGCGGAGCGCCATACCTCGGCGAAGCCGCCGGGTGAGCGCACGGTGCCGGCCTTGAATGCATCGTGGATCGCGAACGGGCAGGCGTAGACATCGCCGACCGGATCGATCAGGCAGACTACCCGGCCGGCGCCGCAGAGGTTCAGTCCTGGCAGCGGGGTGGCACCCAGCGCGTTGAGGTGGAAGAAGGAATCACCGGTCAGCACCCGGTCGCCGTGCTCGACCAGCCACGAGTAGATCGCTCGCTGCTGCTGGTCCGTCGGGTGCAGGTCGTGCCAGACGTCCGCGCCGCGGCCGGATGGGCGCAGCCGGGTGATCCGCAGCTGGGCGCCGAACCGGCCGGCGATCGCCGCGAACTCGTCCAGCTGGGGCACGTTGTGCCGGGTCATCACCACGGAGATCTTGAAATCCCGGAAGCCCGCCTCGGCCAGGTTCTGCATCGCGCGCAGCGCCATGTCATAGGAGCCGTGCCCGCGGACCGCGTCATTGACCTCCCTGCTCGCGCCATCCAGCGAGACCTGCACGTCGACGTAGTCCGTGGCGGCCAGGCGCCGCGCGTGCTCAGCGTCGAGCCGCAGCCCGTTGGTGGAGAACTTCACGCCGACCTGGCTGGCCACCGCGTAATCCAGGAGCTCCCAGAAGTCCGGCCGTACCGTCGGCTCGCCGCCGCCGACGTTGACGTAGAACACTTGCATGGCCCGCAGCTCGTCGATCAGCGACCGCATCTCGGCGGTGGTCAGCTCGGCTGGGTCGCGCCGGCCGGAAGACGACAGGCAGTGCTTGCAGGACAGGTTGCAGGCGTACGTCCATTCCCAGGTCAGGCAGATCGGCGCGGCAAGGCCGCCCTTGAACTGCTCCGCCAGGGCCGGTACGCGCTGACTTCGCCCCGGCTCGCAGCTAGTGGTCATCATGGCGGGTCACCTGAGCCCGGCTGGGGGACGATCATGTCAGCCGCGGCCAGCGCGGCCAGCGCCCGCAGATAGGCGTCGCGCCGGCCGCCGGGCATGGCGGCCAGGGCATCGGACACGCTGTGGTGGGCGCCCAGCCCGCGCACCAGCTCGACGAGATCAGGTGCCTTCAGGAACGACAGCCGCCGGGTGCCGAAATGGTAGGCGAGCGCCCCGAACGGCTCAGGGCGCAGCGCGACATCGGGGTTGAGCTGGTAGCCGCGGCCCGGCTCGAATGGTGCGGTCATCGCGATGGCCCCGGTTCCTAGTAGACGCCGCACATTCCATCGATCGAGACTTCCTCGACCAGCAGCTCCTCGGTGATGCCCGGGTCATCATCGATGCCGCAGTCGTCGGTGGCATCGGCGCTGCGCGATGCCGTATCGGCCTCGGGCCTGTCGGCTCGGGTGTCCTGCTGCATGGGAATCCTCCTAGCGGCGGGCTGCGACGACACCTGGGTGCTCCGTCGGCCGGTGGCGCCCGATGTTGGCGACGGTATGAGCTGGCGCGAGCCCTGTCACCATGCTTCCGGCTGTCATCGCCCCGTCCGGTTGGGCAGGTACCCGGGCCCGCGGGATCGTCTCGGCCCGGCCCGGCGGCCGCAACTCAGGCGGCACGGCCGTGCCTGGCCGGTGCCGGCTGGCCGGCAGCTTGCAGGCATCGCGCGAGCGGCCCTGGCCCGCCCGCGGCTGGCCTGGGGGCGGCCCGTTCGATCGGGCAGGCGCGGTCCCTGCCCGTCCGGGCCGAATGCGGTCGCTGTCGGGCGGAATCGGCGCGCGCGGGTTCCGGGATCGGAGCGCCGCGGCTTAGCCTCGCCGCAACGGTGCCCCCGCTGACCGGGTACGGCCCGCTAGCGCCGGTTCCCGCGCAGCCAACCGCGGAACCCGGCGCCGGGGCAGTCAGCACCCATGGTGCGCGGGCGCGCGATCCATACGGAGAGGAGCCGGTACGCCATGCAGGTCGATGAACTGCTCAAGCCTTTTCCGATCAAGGAGTTCCACCCGCTCCCCCGGGCGCTGTTAGGGCCGGGTGCGCACGAGATGATCGGGCCGGAAGCGAAGAACCTGGGCTTCCGGAAGATCCTGGTGATGACCACCGGCCTGCGCGGCAGCGACACCGTCCACAAGATCGTCGAGTCGCTGAAGTATCACGGCCTGGAGGTCGTGGTCTTCGACAAGGTCGAGTCCAATCCCAAGGACTACAACGTGATGGACGCCGCGGCGGCGTTCCAGCAGAACAAGTGCGACTCGTTCGTCTCGATCGGCGGCGGCTCGTCGCACGATGCGTGCAAGGGCGCCCGGATCGCGGTGGCGCACGACGGCCGCAGCATCAACGAGTTCGAGGGCTTCAACATGTCGGAGAACCCGAAGAACCCGCCGCATATCGCCGTCTCCACGACTGCAGGCACCGGCTCGGAGACCTCATGGGCCTACGTCATCACCGACACCACCACCGACCCTGATAGCCCGCACAAGTACGTAGCGTTCGACGACGCCGCCGTGACCAGCCTGGCCATCGACGACCCGGTGCTGTACTACGACTGCCCGCTGGACTTCACCGCCCAGTGCGGCTTCGACGTGCTCGCGCATGCCTCCGAGCCGTACGTGTCCCGGCTGAACTTCGCGCCGTCGCTGGGTCCCTCGCTGTACGCCATCAAGCTGACCGTGGAGAACCTGCGCGCCGCCGTGTGGAACGGCCAGGACCTGCCCGGCCGCGAGGGCATGATGTACGCCCAGTACATCGCCGCGCAATCGTTCAACTCCGGCGGGCTGGGCATCGTCCACTCCATCTCGCATGCCGTCAGCGCCTTCTACGACCTCCACCACGGGCTGAACAACGCGATCGCGCTGCCGCGGGTATGGGCGTTCAACATGCCGGTGGCCTACCAGCGGTTCGCCGACATCGCCGATCAGATGGGCGTGAACACCACTGGCATGACTGCCGTGCAGGCCTCCGAGGCGGCACTGGCCGCGGCCATCCGGCTGCTGCGGGACGTGGGCATCCCGGAGAAGTTCACCGACGTGACCCAGGCCAGCTACGGCAAGAACCGGCTCGGCCTAGGGCCGACGAAGTTCTACGAGAATTCCCCGACGGTCACCGGCGACGCCGCCGACGTCGACCGGATCACCAACCACGTGCTCGGCGACGCAGCCACCCCGGGCAACGCCAAGGAATGCACCTTCGAAACGGTCCGCCCGGTCGTCGAGCACTGCCTCAACGGTGACCTCGACGACCTGCTCAGCTGACCGAGAGCGGCAGGCCGGCTAGCGCCGATTTCCGCGTGACAGGCAACCGCCAACGCGGAAATCGGCGCCGGGGCAGTCAGCACCCACGGTGCGCGGGCGCGCGATCCATGCGGAGCGGAGCCGGTACGCCATGCCGGTCGATGAACTGCTCAAGCCAGCGGCAGGCCGCCGATGAAGGCCCCGCACGAACCGGAGGACACGTGCCCCAGTCGACCGATGATCGCGGCCCCTTCCTGTCGATCGACGACGTCGTCAGCCGGTTCGCCGCAGCCGGGTACATCACCGACCGGCGGCTGGCCACCACGGTTTACCTGGTAACACGGCTGAACAAGCCGGTCCTGCTGGAAGGCCCGGCCGGCGTCGGGAAGACCGAGCTCGCCAAGACACTGGCGGCCGTGACCGGCCGCCGGCTGCTCCGGCTGCAATGCTACGAGGGACAGGACGAGACCAGGGCGCTGTATGAATGGGACTACGGCAAGCAGCTGCTGTATACCCAGATGCTGCGCGAGAAAGTCAACGACATCATCGCCGACGCCCCGGACATTCCGGCAGCGGTCGCTCGCATCGAGGCCCACGATGGCGTGTTCTTCTCCGACCACTTCCTGGTCGCCCGCCCCCTGCTGGACGCCATCCGCGGTGATCAGCCGGCCGTCCTGCTGATCGACGAGGTAGACCGTGCCGACGAGGCACTGGAGGCGGTGTTCCTTGAATGCCTCGGCGAGTATCAGGTTTCCGTTCCCGAGATCGGCACTTACACGGCGAAGACGCCACCGTACGTGGTGCTCACCTCGAACAACACTCGTGACCTCTCAGCCGCGCTGAAACGCCGTTGCCTGCACTTGTTCCTGGACTACCCGGATGCGGAACGGGAGCTGGAGATCGTGCGGTCCAAGAAGACCGGGCTGCCCGACGCGGCCGCCAGGCAGCTGGTGCAGGTGGTGCGCGGACTGAGGGAACTGCCCCTGCGCAAGAGCCCTAGCATCTCGGAAACGATCGACTGGGCGCGTACCCTGACCGTCCTCGGCGTCGACGAGCTCGACGCGGGCGTGCTCGCCGAGACAGCCAACATTGTGCTGAAGTACGAGCGTGACATGCAGCGCGCGGTGGGGGTGCTGCCTCGCCTGGTCGACCCGAACCGCGAACTGCCCGCCCCGGGCCATGTCCATGGTCATGGCGATGAGCATGAGCACGGGCATGCTGATGAACACGGGCACGGGCCTGCCGGGCAAGAGGCCGGCGCCGACGGCCTGGCCGCCCGCGCGGCCAAGGACCGGCCCGGCCGCCACGACGAGGGCTACTACGGAGCCCCGGGTCCGGGCCCGGGCCGCCGCGCTGCCCCCGGTGAAGGCCAGGGCAGCCGTTCATTCGCAGCGTTCGCCCGGCGACGGCCTGGCTGAGCGGAGCGGCATGTGGTAAGCAGCCTGCACCGGTTCGTCCGCCTGCTGCGGCTGTTCGGCGTGCGCGTGTCAGTGGCTGAGGCTGCCGACGCCATGCTGGCTGCCGCCCAGCCTGGCATCCTCGCTGACCCCGGTACGCTGCGGGCCGCACTGCGCGTGACATTGATCAAGGACCGGCGCGACGACGAGCTGTTCGACGAGCTCTTCACGGCGTTCTTCTCGTTGCGTCCGGTAGCCGGCCGGACCGATACCCGCGGCCACAGTCATGCGCACGACGACCTGGCCGACACCGGCGAGCTGGAATCTTTCACGGTGTCCGAAGAGCCTTCGCAGCTCCCCCAGCAGGGGCACAGTCACGGTAAGCCGGCTGACATCAGGGACTACTTCCGCCAGGAGGATCTCGCCCAGCAGTACAACCTGCACCAGGAGGCCAACAAGATCGACCTGGCGGCGCTGACCGACAAGATCGTGATGTCTTCCGACAGCGCCAGCGGCACGCAGGATGCCGGGGCGTCCGTGCAGCTGGAAACCGACCGGCTGCACAGCCCTGGCCTGCCAGGTGAGCTCGCCCCGGCCACCGGGCACCGGGTCGACACCGCGCTGACGGTGGCCCAGCAGGAGGTACTGCTCGGCTGGCTGGGGGCAGCCGATGAGGATATCGATGAGCAGGCCCTGGCGATGCTGCGGCGGATGCTGGCAGGCGTCATCGATGATCTGCCCGAGCTGCTGCGACGCTACCTGGACAGGCTCGCCGGCGCGGCCGTGGAGGCGCGGATCGCCGAGCGCGCGCGCACCGAGCACGTCGATGAGCAGGAGCGAGCCGAGCTGGAGGAGGCGCTGCGCCGGCTCGCCCGCCAGCTGCGCGGCGCCCGGACCAGCCGTCAGCGCAGCACGCCGCGCGGCCGGGTGAACCCAGGCCGCACGATGCGCAAGAACATGCGGTTCGAGGGCGTCCCGTTCCAGCCGGTCACCACCAGCCGTGCCGCGGACAAGCCCCGGCTCCTGCTGCTGACCGACGTGTCGATGTCGGTGCGCGCGACCGCGCGGTTCACGCTGCACCTGGTGTACGGCATGCAGGCGCTGTTCACGCAGGCTCGCTCGTTCGCGTTCGTCGACGCGCCGGTGGAGATCACGGAACTGTTTGCCGAGCACCCGCTGGAACGGGCGCTCGGGCTGGTATTCGATGGGCTGCCCGCGGGCGGGCTGCTCGACGTGGACGCCAGCTCGGATTACGGCGCGACGTTCGCCCAGCTGTTATCGGAGCACTCCGCCGCGCTCGATCGCCGCACCACGCTCATCGTGCTCGGAGACGGGCGCGGAAACGGCAGCGACGCCCAGCTGGATACCTTCCAGGAGATCACCCGCAGGGTGCGCGAGACGATCTGGCTGACCCCCGAATCCCGGTACTCCTGGCGACTCGGGGCATGCGACCTGCCGCGCTACGCGGAGTTCTGCGATCGCGTCCAGGTCGTCGCCGATCTCTCCGGGCTGCAGCACGCAGCCCAGCTGATATCCGCGGAGGCGACCGGACGATGAGCGAGCCGAGCCTGATCCGGTCTCTCCCGCAGGCCATCGACCCGTTCGCGCCGTGCGCGCACGGCCGCTATGACGACCATCTCGTCAGCGTGCTCCGCGCCGAGCCACCTCGCGGTGACGCCGGGAAACCCGGTCCGGTCGTCCGCACCGAGCACTTCTGCCTCGCCGAGCGCGGCCGCCGGATCGAGGTGAGCCACTGGCAGCGCCCCGACCAGCTCGACAACGACGTGGCCGGGCTGCTGGCCGACGAGCTGTTCGCGCCGGGCTGGCTGTCCGGGGCGGAGATCTTCGAACGGATACTCACGGGCGTTGTGCGGTCCTGCATTGATGACCCGCTGCTGGCCTGGAATACGTTCTACGGCAACACCCTGGCCCGGATCCGCCAGTGCTGGCGGACGCCGGCCGCTGCGCACCGCCACGGGCACACGATCAGCGAGTTCGCCCCCGTATATGCGCACGCGTTGCAGCTCATCCCGGACGGCCAGGTGCTCGACGTCGGCTCCTGCTTCGGCTTCCTTCCGCTGCTGCTGGCCGAGCGGCGCGGAAACTCGGTGACCGCCTCCGACCTGTCCGGCGGAACCATGCGCCTGCTGACGGCCGTTGCCGCCGCGCGCGGGCTGCAAGTCAGCGCCCTGGTGTGCGATGCGGCGCGGATTCCGGTGCCCGATGACTGGACTGACAGTGTCAGCATCATCCACCTGCTGGAGCACCTGAGCCCCGACCATGGCAGCGCCGTGATCCGCGAGGCGCTGCGTGTCGCCCGTCATCAGGTGGTGGTCGCCGTGCCTATCGAGGAGGAACCCACCGCCGCCTACGGCCATATCCTTACCTTTGATCTGCGGCAGCTCAGTGAGCTGGGCGACCACGCTGGGCATCGCCATTCGGTGCACGAGTACCACGGGGGGTGGCTGGTGCTCAGCGCCGGATAGCCCGGACGGGATGCTGCCCTCAGGAGGACGTCAGGTCCATGCCGTTCTTGGTGGCCTTGTAGACCGCTTCGGCGCGGCTGGTGGCGTCAAGCTTGCGCATGATGTTGCGGACGTGGAATTTCACCGTGGTCTCCGACAGATGCAGCTGCGCGCCGATTCCCCGGTTGCTCAGGCCGTTCGCGACCAGCCGCAGCACGCTCAGCTCGCGTTCGGTCAGCGGTGAGCGTGCCTGCGGGGCGTGGATCGACCGCATCATCGCCGCTGCCGAGCGGGAGTCGAACGCGCTACCATGCCGGGCGACCAGCCGGATTGCCCGGACCAGCTCCGCGGTGTCGACATCCTTGACCACGTAGCCGCGCGCCCCGTGCTTAATGGCGCTTACTACCAGCGCGTCGTCCACGTACGTCGAGAACACCAGCACCCCGAGCCCGGGATACTGCCCGGTCAGCTGAGCGCAAAGGCCCAGCCCGTCGTTGTCCGATGCAGGCGACAGCTTCATGTCCAGGAGCACGATCGTGGGCCGGGTCCGCTCGACGACGGCCAGTGCCTCGCCCGGCGAGCTGGCCTCGCCGACGACCTGCAAGTCGAGTTCGCGTTCCAGCAGCGAACGCAGGCCCTGCCGGAGAATCGCGTGATCGTCGATGAGCACGATCCTGACCGGGATCTCGCCAGCAGGCTCCGCCTGGCTCGGCGGCATATCACCCATCGCCACCGCGTCCCTCGCTTGGCTGCGGACTGCCGGATGGCCCGCGCCCGGGCAACGGCAAGGGGATGTCCAGCCGCAGCAGCACGCCACCCAGCCGGGAGCGGCGGATCGACAGCATGCCATCCAGTTCATCCGCCATGTCCAGCATGTTCGCCAGTCCGCGGTGCAGTCCGGACAGGTCTGCCCCCCGGGACAGCCGTAGCGCGCGGCGCAATTGCGCCGGGTCACCGGTCCCGTCGTCGGACACGCTGATGGCCACCGCGTCGGCCAGATAACGCAACCGGACGAGGGCCCGCGTGGCCATGCCGTGCGCCGCGGCGTTGAATAACGCCTCGCCAGTCCACCGCAGCATGGACTGCTCGACTTCGGGAGGCAGCAGGATCGGGCGTCCGCCCAGCGTCACTTTCACGTGCATGCCGGCCGGCCGGTGCACCGTGCATAGCCGCTGCAGCATCACCGGTAACGGTCCGGGCGACTCGTCGGCGGGCTGGTGCAGCGCGTAGATCGCGGCGCGCAACTGCTCGGCCGTGTGCCGCGTGAGGTCCATGACCGGCACCAGGCGGTCGGCGATCTTCCTGGCCGGGCCGCCTATGCTGTCCAGCTCGGCCCGGCACAGCTCGATCGTCATGCCGATCGACAGCACGGACTGGGTCACGCTGTCGTGCAGCTCCCGCGCGATGCGGTGCCGTTCGTCGTCCAACGCCTGCCGCTGCATTGCCGCGTAAAGCTGCTGCTGCGCCTGCGCTAGCTCCGCGCTCCGCGCGGCCAGATCCCTGGCGTGCTGTGTGGTCGCGTCATAGAGCTGCTCACTACGGCCGCGCAGCTGGGTGGTCGCGTGGAAAAGGAAGGAATTGTGCAGCGCCACGGCGGCCTGATTGGCCAGCACCCGCAAGATCGCGCGGTCGGTGGCGGCCACCTCCAGACCGGCCCTCGGCCGAGCTGCGATCCCGCCGACCGGTTCGTCCTCCAGTGTCATCGACACCCGCACCCAGCCCTGGCCGCTGTCTGGCGACTCGACCTCCCAGGGACGACCGCGCAGCACTGCGAGGTGTTCACGTACCTCAGCGGGCAGGCTGTTCTCGCTGTCGATCAGCTCGCCGCCGATCACCGCGAGGAACCGGGGGCGGGCGGCTGGCAGGACCCCGTCGGCCACGACGAACAGCAGCCAGTCGGCCTGCAGATGCGCCGTCGCCGTCCGCACCACCCACTCGACCAGCGTGCGGGGGCCGGCTGCGGTACGTACCAGGGCCCGGGAGATGCCGTCCAGCGCCTGCACGGCCTGCTCCAGGCGCTCGGCGGAGCGGATGTACTCCGGGTAGTACGAGTGTTTGCCCGAGCGAAGACCAGTCAGGACCTCCAAGTTGCCCGGATGAGCACCGGGGCCTAATTCGGTCACCGGCGATACCTCACAGGGCAGCCCGGAACAGCGCCTCGATGTCCCGCGCGTCCGCTTCGCGCGGATTGGCGGCCAGGCAGGCGTCCGTCAGCGTAGTCCGGGCATCGCTGCCGCTCTCGGCATATCTCTGAAGGGCGGCTTCGATCTGGTGGTCCTTGGGATTGGGGGTGACGTCATGCCACACCGCCGGGTGCAGCCCGCTGTGCCGCAGGTAGGCGACGGCCGCATCCACCCAGCCCGCCGCTATCAGCCCAGGGTCGGTGACGAGGAACGGCCGACGCGCACCTAGCCGCACTGCGCAGTGACCTACTTCCGCCAGCGCACCCGGCCCGAATACGATCTCCGGAGCATGAAACTTGGCCAGCCGGGCGGCGGGGTGGGCGCTGTGCGCCTGGCCCCGCCGAGAGCCGCTGCTTCTTCGGCAGTTCCAGCCGGCACCGGTCCGGCCGCCCTCAGCCATCGCGAGGTTTTCCAGTGCAATGGGCACGCGAACTCCTGCCCTCTCACGCCAGCTAAGACCCAGGCTACTGCGCTGTCAAGAGTCTGTTATGTCGGCATTCTCAGGACACCGGTCTTCCCGGGAAAGGGCAGTTGAGGGGCGAGTGGGTAGTCATGACGCCGTCCTCCCGGGCGCCCTGGCCTGTCCGGTTGGGTAGCTGTCGTGGCGCCCGGCCTGCAGGACAATGAGGACTATTCAAGCCGCCTCAGCCGACCGGCCGAGGCACGGCACGGCGATTGCCAGCTGGCCGCGACCGCGTGGCTGCGGGCACCGTGCGGCAAGGGAGATGACCATTCCATGACTGTGACCCTGGACCGGAATGTCGAAGCGTTCATCGGCGCCCCGCGACAGCTGTTCATCGACGGGCAATGGGCCGACGCGGCATCGGGCGAGACGTTCGAGACACCCAACCCGGCGACGGGCGAGACGCTCGCCCGGGTAGCCGAGGGGGGCGCGGAGGACATCGACCGCGCGGTGCGGGCGGCGCGGCGGGCGTTTGAGGAGGGCCCGTGGGGCAGGATGACTCCGTCCGAGCGCGGGCGGATCATCTGGCGGATCGGCGATCTGATCCTTGCGCACACGGACGAGCTTGCCCAGCTGGAGTCGCTGGACAACGGCAAGCCGTTCGCTGTTGCGCAGGCAGCTGATGTGCCGATGTCCGCGGACCTGTTCCACTACATGGCCGGCTGGGCCACCAAGATCGAGGGCAACACGATCAACATCTCGGTGGGCTACATGCCGGGCGCCAACTTCCACTCCTACACCTTGCGCGAGCCGGTCGGCGTGGTCGGGCAGATTATCCCGTGGAACTTCCCGCTGCTGATGGCCGCGTGGAAGCTCGCCCCGGCGCTGGCCGCGGGCAACTGCCTGGTGCTTAAGCCCGCCGAGCAGACGCCGCTGACCGCGCTGCGGCTCGCCGGGCTGATCGCCGAGGCCGGCCTGCCGGACGGCGTGGTGAACGTGGTGACCGGCTTCGGCGAGACCGCCGGCGCGGCGCTCGCGGCGCACCACGACGTGGACAAGGTGGCGTTCACCGGTTCCACCGAGGTGGGCAAGCTGATCGCCAATGCGGCGACGGGGAACCTGAAGAAGGTGAGCCTGGAGCTCGGCGGCAAGAGCCCTAACGTCGTCTTCGATGACGCCGATCCCAGCGCGGTCGAGGGCGCGGCCAACGCGATCTTCTTCAACCACGGGCAGTGCTGTTCCGCCGGGTCGCGCCTGTACGTCCAGCAAGGCCGCTTCGACGAGGTGGTTGACGGCGTCGCCGAGATCGCCAAGTCGATCAAGCTGGGCTCCGGGATGGAGGCGAGCACGGAGATGGGCCCGCTGGTCTCCGATGAGCAGCTGCGCCGGGTGACCGGCTACCTCGACTCCGGCGTGGCGGAAGGCGCCACGGCCCTGGCCGGCGGCGGCCGCCACGGCACTCGCGGCTACTTCGTCGAGCCCACCGTGCTCACCAATACCCATGCAGGGATGACGGTCGTGCGCGAGGAGATCTTCGGCCCGGTGGTGGTCGCTACGTCGTTCAGCGACCTGGACGATGTCGCCGCCGCCGCCAACGACACCTCCTACGGCCTCGCCGCGGGCATCTGGACCAAGGACATCTCCAAGGCCCACGCGCTGGCAAAGAAGATCAAGGCCGGCAGCATCTGGATTAACTGCTACAACGTGTTCGATGCGGCGCTGCCGTTCGGCGGCTACAAGCAGTCCGGCTGGGGCCGCGAGATGGGCCACGAGGTGCTCAACAACTACACCGAGGTGAAGGCCGTCACCACCCTGCTGTGACGCAGCCGAGGCACGCTGGCGGCGCCAGGACGGCCAAGATCGGCCCGCTGGGCGCCGGGAAGGAGGAGCACTGCCGGTGCGGCTGTACCTGTCGTCGTTCCGGATAGGTGATCATCCGGAATATCTCACGGCTCTGGTCGGTGACGACAGCCGCCGTACGGTGGTTATCGCCAACGCGATGGACGACGCGCCAGAAGACATTCGCCAGGCCGGCGTCGAGCGGGAACTCGCTGCGCTCGGTGAACTGGGATTCGACCCGGAAGAGCTGGACCTGCGCGACTATTTCGGTGATGAACAGCGCCTTCATCGGGAACTGGCCGAGGTCGCGCTGGCCTGGCTGCGCGGCGGTAACGTTTTCATGCTCCGCTACGCACTGCGCCGCAGTGGCGGCGACACGGTTTTCCGTGACCTGCTCGCCCAGGACGCACTGGTCTACGCGGGATACAGCGCCGGGCCGTGTGCCTTGTCCCCGAGCCTGCGGGGACTCGAAGCCGTTGATGACGCTGATGCTGTCATGCGCATCTACCGGTCCGAACCTGTTTGGGAGGGCCTGGCGGTGCTTGATAAGGCGTTCGTTCCGCACTATCGCTCGCCGGGTCATCCGGAAACAACGGCGGCCGGCCTCGTCGCCGAGAAATACCGGGCCGAGGGAGTCCCGCACATCGCCCTGCAGGACGGGCAAGCGCTGCTCGTCCGCGGCGCCAGCACCGCGATCGTGTGAGTAATGGCCAGGGCCGCAGCGGGCCTGATCAAGTGCGGCGGGCCTGATCAAGTCAGGTACCGGCAAACCTGACGTCAGCACAGACGCCGGCCGGCGGCATGACAGTGCCGTGGTGTCCGACGGGGCTGGCGTGAAAGACTCATCGCGTCGAGCGCAGGGAGGGCCGAATGGCTGGCACGTCGAAGACCACGACTGTCGTGAGGGGCGGCGGCGGCGGCGCGGTCTACGGTCTGGGACTCATCGGAGCCCTGGTGTACTACTGGCAGCACGCCCACGGATTCTGGGCCCATGTGTGGTCCGTCGGCGAAGCCATCCTGTGGCCGGCCTTCGTCATCTATCACCTGCTCGGCCACATCGCCACCTGAGTTCCTCCCGGTTGACCTCGCGGAGCGATCACTTCCCCGTTCGGTACCCGGCAGAGGCAGCTGCGGGCATGGCCGTAGCCGCCGATCAAGCCGCCGCGCTGCAGCGGGATCGGCGGAGCCGTCAGGCGCCAGGACGGCCGGGCCAGGGCGCGACGGTCTTGCAGCCGTAATCCTCGGGCGCCACGTCCCGCACGGTCTCGGCGAACTGCCATCGATGGCCTGCCACGTCCTCCATGGTGCAGTCCCGCTCGCCGTACTCCCGATCTGTGGGCCGTTCGAGCACGCGTGCTCCGTGCGCACGGGCACGCTCGAACTGGGCGGCGACGTCCTCGACCCTGACACGGATGAGGTACGTCGCCCCATCGTCCTGTGCTGGCTTCTCGCCCCGGCTTTCAGCGACGATCATTGCCCCATCTGCGCCGATGCTCATCTGAGCCCGGTGACTCTCGCCTATCCGGGTGCGCTCAACGAAGCCGAACGCCGCGCTCAGCCACGCCACCGCCGCCCGCACGTCCGGATAGGAAAGGACGGGCACGACGGTCGCTGGCGGGACCGACCTATTGGCTTTCATCTACCCGACCTTGCCAGACCTCACGCGATCGGCACAGCGGCGCACGGATGGGTTGCACTCCCAGAAGTATCCCGCAGGTTCGAGTCGGCTGGTCTGACCTGGACCGGCCATGAAGCGCAGGAGGAGGATCGTTAGCGGGTCCGCAGGCACCTTACCTCTAGTCGGCCTGACTGGCCGATGATCGCTGAGCATTGTCTGGGCCGGACGCTACGGATGGGCCTTCTCGGCGTGGTCAGTCAAGGCAGAATCTCGACGTACCCGTCGGTTCCGTGTACGCGGATCCGCTGCCCATCGGGGATCAGCCGGGTGGCATCTACCACACCGACGACGGCCGGCAAGCCGTACTCCCGTGCGATCACTGCGCCATGGGTCATAAGGCCTCCCACCTCCGTGACCAGGCCCGTGATCGCCACGAACAGGGGCGTCCAACTGGGGTCCGTGTAGGCCGTGACCAGGATATCGCCCGCTTCGAGATCGGTCCGCGCCATGTCCAGGATGACGCGGGCCCGCCCTTCGATGACTCCGGCGGATACCGGTAGGCCGACCAGGGCACCGGTCGGAACGTCGTCGCGTCGGTACGCCCCGGCGATGATCTCGCCATCCGAAGTGAGCACCCGGGGAGGGGTGAGCGCTTGATACGACCTGAACGCGTCCTTGCGCCGGCAGATGAGCTGGTTATCCACGTGCTCCGCGCGCACGACGTTGTGGAGCTCGGGGAACGTGAGGTAGAAGATGTCTTCCTTCTCGCGAAGCACGTGGGCCTGCACGAGGCGCTCGGCCTCTTTCAGCAGGGCCTGCTTGTACACGAAGTAGCGGCTGACCATGCCGTACTTCGGATACTCCCGGTACCCGATGAAGGTCCGGACCCGGTCGATCATCCGCTTGGCCTCCTCGGACTTCCGCTCCCCGTCCGGCAGGGCCCGCAGGCGCTCCCGCACGTCCTGCTCCTTCGCCCATGCCTCCTGCCGACCTTGCTCGAAGCGCCGCGCGCCGGCGCCCTGCTCGAAGTTCTTGATGTTGCCGAGGATCACGGGCACGAGCATGGAGGGGCGTTCACTCCAACGCGGCCGCGTGATGTCGATTTCACCGACGCAGCGCATGCCGTACTTTCCGAGCCACGCCTCGATGGCGTCTCGCGCTTCCCGCCCGCCCGAGAGCTTGGCCAGCTCGTCCAGGAAACCCTCGTCCTCGACGTGCTGCAGAAACGCCACCACGTCCGGATACGGGCGGATCACGTCAGCGACGTCGAGCAGCGCCAGCCCCATCTCCGACGTGACGTTGTGGGGCACGGACTGCGTGAGCGTGTCCGCCGCGTTCTTCTCGCCCAGCCACGCCTCCAGCCGCTCGTTGAGCCACCACGTGGCCTCCATCGCCGACATGAACACCTGATGGCTCTGCGGATCGAACAAGATCCGCTTCAGCTCCTGGATGTCCGCCCGGATGAAGTCGAGCAGCGCCTCTCCTGACTTCGTCCGGATGTCGCGTTCCGAGGCGGCGATGGATGCCTCGCTGCGCCCGATCAGCTCGGTGACGATGGCCGGATCGGTCTCGATCGGGGCTGGCGCGCCGCCAAACAGCGGCCCGGGAGGGCCCTCGTCAGGGAGCGGCCGGATGAAGCCGTCGCGCTCGAGGATGGTCCGCAGCGCATCCCCGGTCAGCGGATCGGATCTCCCCAGTGCATCCAGGAGGCCGGCGCGGCTCGCCGGCGAGGCCAGCCTCTGGGTGACGTCGACGAACAGGCGGCCGCCGGCCTCGGCCATCGGCGCGGGGGTCGTCATCTGCCAGAAGGAGAGCCCCAGGGGCCTCATGGGGTCGGTCATCATCTGCTGATGACCGACGGAGACATAGACGCGGTTCTCCCGGTCGCCGGACTCGGGGATGGGGAACAGCGTGGTGATCGGCCGGCTCTGGACGATCTGGAAGCCGTCGTCGACCAGGCACCATTCGATGTCCTGGGGGCGGCCGAAGTACGCTTCGATCCGCCGGCCGAGCTGCGCGAGCCGCACGGCCTGCGCATCCGTCAGCGCCGGCTGCTCCTGCCGCTCCGGGTCGATCGGCTGTTCCTGAGTCCCGCCGGCCGGCGAGGCGTGGATGGCAAGCTGCTTGGCGCCGATCGCCTTGGCGACGACCTCGCCGTCGCGCACCTTGTAGACGTCAGCGTTCACCAGGCCAGAGACCAGGGCCTCACCGAGGCCGAAGCTGGCCTCCACGGAGGCGACCCTCCGGTTGGAGGTGACGGGGTCGGCCGTGAACAGGATGCCGGCCGCATGCGGGAAGACCATCTGCTGCACGACCACGGCCATCTGGACCGTACGGTGGTCGATGCCGTTCCGCTGGCGGTAGGTCACGGCCCGCTCGGTGAACAGCGCGGCCCAGCACCGGCTGACGTGCTGGAGGATCGCGGCCGGGCCCACGACGTTCAGGTACGTGTCCTGCTGGCCGGCGAAAGAGGCCGTCGGCAGGTCCTCTGCCGTCGCGCTGGATCGGACGGCGTAGGCAGCTTGCTCGCCGAGCCGGGCGACAGCGCGGGTGATCGCCGCCGCGAGATCGCCCGGGATGGCGATCTCTTCGATGGTCCGGCGGATCTCCGCGCTGAGCGCGCTGATCGCCTCCCGGTCGGCAGGGTCCAGGCGCGACAGCTGATCGAGCCGACCGTCGATCGACGACGCTTCCGCCATGATCCGCCGGAAGGCGTCCGTTGTCACGCAAAAGCCAGCCGGCACGCGGATGCCGTCGATCCGCGATAGCCCGCCCAGGTGCGCGCCCTTGCCGCCAACGACCGCGACCTGCATCTCGTCAACCTCTTGCAGATCCAACACGTAAGGCTCGATCATCGCGATACCTCCGAGGCAGCCGTGCTCCGTTGCCCTGCACTGGCCAGTCGAATCACCGGCGTCTCGAGCTCTGCCGAACCTCTTGCTGGGCACGTCCTCATCTCGTTGCTTCCCCCTGACCAGCCGGCCAGCCGCTCCGCCGGGTCGGGCAGCACGCACACCCGCACCGCCAGTCCCACCAGCGGCCCGACGTCACCGCGTCCCTCATACGTCGACAGCAAAACACGCACGTCGTGCCCCCATGTCTTCGTCCGTTCTTGGTCCGGCCGACGATTCTGCAGCACGACCCGGGTCTTGCGGCAAGCCCCCCGGTCCGCTATATGTTGAGAGTGGCAAGGAGTGAGATCTCCTTGCCTTGCCTTTTGGTCGTCCGCTGCGGACTGACACCCTTCCCGTGACGCGCCGGCGCGCCGCGTACGGCGGTACACGTCGCTAGCCCAGGAGGATGTGAACCGCTCCGGTGAGTCCGGAGGCTCCACTTCTTGAGGAGAAGATGGAGTCATGGGACGTCGATCGAGTAACTACCCGGCGGAGCTGCGTGAGCGCGCGGTCCGGATGGTCGCGGAGGTGCGGCAGGCGTCGAGGGTGGGCCGCTGCAGGACCCGTCTGATATGGCGAGAGCTTGATTTGCCTGAAGCCTAATCTCCAGTTGATGGACGAAGCCACCGGTCGAACCATGCACGCGTGCGCCGGAGCAGGTCGAGCTGGTGATTGCGCTCCGCGAACCCGTGTCCCTCCCGCGGGTAGATGACGAGTTCGTGCTCGGCCCCGTACCAGCTGAGCGCACGGTGGAAGTAGATCGCCTGGCTGACCGGCACGTTGGTGTCGTCCTCGCCGTGCACGATCAGCACCGGGGTGCGGATCTTCGACGCAAACGAGATCGGGCTGACTTGGTCGTGCGGGTGCGGGCCGGTGCCCTCCCAGCCGCAACTGCCGCTGAGCTCAGCTTCTAGGACTCCCTCTTCGCCGGTCGCGACGAGCATCCCCCAGTCGCTGATCCCGGCGGCCATCATGGCGGCCTTGAACCGGTCGGTGTGCCCGATCGCCCAGGCGGCCATGAACCCGCCATGGCTGGCACCGCCGATTCCAAGCCGGTCCGGGTCCGCGACCCCCTCGGCAATCAGCAGGTCGATCCCGCTGATGATGTCGCTCCATTCGCTGCCGCCGACCGAGCGCGCGACCGCCGCCGCGAAATCACGGCCATGGCCCACCCCGCCCCGCGGGTTGGGCAGGAACACGGCGTATCCCGCGGTCGCGAGCCACTGTCCCGAAGGATGCGGGGCGAGCATGAACTCATCGGCGTACCGGGCATCAGGGCCGCCGTGCACCAATGTGATGAGCGGGAACGGGCCGTCCGCGCGGTTGCGGCCGGGCGGCAATACGAGCAGGCCGTCGAGGCCGAGGCCGTCCGATGCCCGATAGGACAGGCGTTCTTGACTTCCCCATCTGATCGCGCGCAGGGCGGGCCGGGTGTCACTGAGCCGGATGAGCTGGCCTCCGGGCGGTCCGGCATGGACGTTCACCGGCTCATAGGAGGTGCTGGCCAGCACCGCGATCACCGCGCCGGAACGACACGCGGTGAGCGAGTCGGCCAGGCCGTCCCGAGCGGACACGCACCCGAACCGCAGCAGGTCAGGGTCGAGCCGGAAGATCGCGGTGTCGAGCCCGTCCGCGAACAAGGCCAGCGGCGGGCCGCCGGAGACCTGCGCCAGCTCCGTCGGGCAGACAGCCATGCCCGCGGTCAGGTCACGATGCACAGCGGCAGCCGCGGAGACGGCGACATCGCAGACGGCGTCGCCGCCAAACGGTTCTGGCATTGCCAGGTAGGCCAGGTGCCAGCAGCCGTCGGCCTGCCACCAGACCGGCGACCGCGCCTCGGTCCCGATCCGGCCCAGATCACGGGCCGTCCCTGTCTCCAGATCGACCACATGCAACTCGCTGGTGGTCACGCCCCGATCCTTCTCCGGACCCGCCCAGCTGATCGCCGCCAGCGCACCCCGGTCCGGCCGCGCCGCCAGCTCCACGACGTGACGGTGACCGAGGCCGTCCACCGTACGCAGCTCGCCTGTGGCCAGGTCAAGCACCCGCAGCCTGCCGCAGCGCAGCTGCTGTCCCCAGACGAACGCGTCGTCGCGCTCGGCGCGCCGACGCTTGTCCTCCTCGGTTGGCTCGTCCGTGGCCACCACGGCGACCAGCCGGGCATCCGCAAGCGGCCAGGCATCAGAGATCTCGCCGCGCCAGTCCGTCAGGACCTCGGCCTCCCCGCCACCGACCCGTACCCGGTACAGCTGACGGGAGCCGGTGCGATCTGACAAGAAAAACACCGACGCCGAATCCGGCGCCCAGCGCGGATCAGAATCTGCCGCCGTACCCGCGGTCAGCTTCCACGGCGGTGAGCTACCGTCAGCAGCGGCCAGCCAGATCGCGCAAAGACAACGCCCTCCCCCGCGGCCTACCGGAGCGACGACATACGCAACCCAGCACCCATCTGGCGAGACCGCGGGCTGCGACGGCACGGCGCCGTCCACCACCAGCTCCGCGGCTAGCTCCGGTGCGTCTTCACTCATGCAGCGCGCCTTTCCGGCAAACATCCGCACATTCCGTAGCAGAGAGCCTGGCACAGCGGCCTTCTAGCCGGCGGATGCGTCCTCCTCGCAGGTTAGGCCGCGCCAAGCGCGCCCGGCCGGCACGGGCGCGCCGCGATGGCCGCGCCGCTCGACCGTGCCGAAGATGGCCGCCCGATACGGCGCAGTCATCGCTGCACCGCACGGCCCGCGCCGGTGCTTCGAGGCCAGCATCGACCGCGGCGAGGGCAGGAAACCACTGGTCGCACGATTCGGCGGCATTCCGCTGAAACGGCAGCGCAAAGCGGTCCTCACCGACCGCCAGCCAATCCCGGCCCCGTCCCCGCAAGGAGCTGATCAGACGGCTCCTGGCGGACCGGTGCGAACTATGCGGGCATGCGGGCCCCACCGAAGTTCGCCAAACAGCCGCGCTACGCTTCACCTGCATTATGCGACAGGGGAGGCGCGGTGGCGACAGGACCGCAAGACCCGGCAGCGAGCGGCCGCGACCGGCTCAGGGCGGGCCACGCCGACCGCGAGCAGGTGATCGACACGCTGAAGAACGCGTTCGTGCACGGCCGGCTAACCAAGGACGAACTCGACACGCGAGCAGGCCAGGCGCTCACCGCGCGGACCCACGCCGACCTGGCCGCGCTCACCGCCGACATCCCGCCCGCCCCGGCCACAGCCGGGTCGGCGCGCCCGCCCGCCCCGGCCCGCCGCCGGCCGCTGGCCAGGTCGGCCGCCCAGTCGGGCATCTGCCTGATGATCACGGCCGCCGCCATAGGGGTCATCGCTTACCTCGATCCAGACCGCCCTGGCCCTCAGCCCCCTCAGTTCTGGATCGGCGTGATGCTTGTCCTGGCCATTGCCGGCTTCTGGACGGCAGTGGGCATCATGGCGAACGCGGTGCTCACCTCATGGGACCAGAAGTCCTCCCGCAGGCAGCTGCCGCCCCGGCCGGGGCCGGGCGGCCACGCCCCCGACGGCGAACAGTGCAGCGGCACCGGCCATGGCCCGGTTCCCCCCGGCCCCCGCACCGACCAGACAAGCGCCGACCTGCGGGCTCGCAAGTCACGGCAGCACCGCCAGCACATTCACACCCGAGCGCGCCGGGCAGCCCGTAACGTCAGACCGGCGCCAGGCGCGGTATGACGCCGGTGAAACCGGCGCCGGGACCGGTGCCTCCCTTCGCCGGAGCTCGGCCCGCCGCGCCCACGCGCTGCTACCTGCCCGAGCCGGCCGACGCGCGATCGTGCGCTCCCGCAGCCCGCGTGCCGTCTGCTGCGCACGCCAGCCTAGGTCCCGTGCGCAGGCTGGTGACTTGAGCAGCGCCGCCGGCGCCCGGTGATGCCGCGGGCAGCGCCGTGACTGGTTGCTAGACGGCTAGCTGCAGGCCGGATTCAACGGCACTTTGGCAGGCGACAGCACGTGCAGGTAGGTGTTCAGCGCGTGGGCGCAGCCTAGGCTCCACTTCGCCTTCCCCAGGGAGTTGATCGCATACCCGGCGGTGACGGGCTGGTAGTTATCAGCGGCATCGACCGGGAAGTATGGGACGACGTCGACTTGGTTGTAGATCCGCCATGACACGGTGCTGAGACCGCCGTAGCGCGCGGCGAAGATGGCGTCTCCCACTCGTGGTGAGGCAAATGTCCATGCCTGCGGCTTCAGCGGCGTGTTCGCTGTCACGTCGGCGGCCAGAAGCGTCGCCAGCGCGCCGCCCAGGCTGTGGCCGCACACCACCATCGGCAGCGCAGCAGGATCAATATCGGCGGCAAGGCCGTCGGCGGCCGCGTGCGCGACGTCGGCGGCGAAGGTGCCCGGCGCCGTGCTCTGCTGCTGGCCCGGAGTCATCGTGCCGAAGGTGTTGTAGATATCGAAGAAGCCCTGAGCGACCTTTCCGCCGTTGGGAACCTGGGTGAACGGCACCAGATCCCAATGCAGGTCATCCCACCATTCCGTGGTCGTGGCGGTGCCGCGCAACGCGACCACTGCCGTCTTGGGGTCACCGCCCGCAGCTATGAAACCGTAGAAGACACGCGACTGCCCGGGACCCAGGAAGTCGGACATCTGAATCGTGCGCACCAGCGTGTAGCCGGCGGGCATGTTCTTGATCGCGGCCGGATTGGCCTGACCAGGATCGCTGGCGTACTGATCGTAGGCGGCCTGGATGAAGGGTCCCCAGGTGACCGCCGTTGCCGGATTCATGGTGTCAGTGGGCATGCCGTGTCCTCATTTCATCGAACCGGTTGGCCGCAAAGCGCGATACAGGCCAGCACCCCGCGGGCGAATCAGTCCGATGCAGCGCTCCGCGGAACAGCATTCTCCTCCGTCTGACTGGGCGCAAGCGCGTAACGATCCTCCGGTGCCGCCGAAACCCTGGATCACGAGCATTGCCCTGAACGCGCTTTCCTGCTCAGCCTCCTCAGCGGGCCCGCCCAGATCGGAAGGCGATGCGAATCGTCGCGCCGATCGGCCGACGGCAGCACCGAGTCAGGCGGCTCGCCGAGCGTACCCCGGACCCTGCCTGTCACTCAGCACTAGCCTGCAACGGATCGTTCCCCGGCACCAACCGGGCCGCAACCGTATTTCCCACCGCTCCGCGATTGCATGACCGTCCTCGTGGCGGCAGAAGCGGTCAGCTCGTACCGGCGTTCCATGGCGGCGCTGCCGGCCGTCGCGTAATGCCTGAGGGTTCATAAGGAACCGTCGCGGGACGCCGGGAGTAGCCTGCAGGACGTGGGAACGGACTTGGATTACCTCGTTCATCTGGCCCGGGAATCGGCATGTTTCGCGGAGGCTATCGATGCGGTCCGGCCGACTGCGCGGGTGCCGTCGTGCCCGGACTGGACCGCCGATGATCTGCTGTGGCACCTGGGGGAGGTGCAGTGGTTCTGGGGCACGATCGTGCGCGAAGGGATGACCGGTTCAGAGGCTGAGCAGATCAAACCCGGCCGCCCGGCCGGGCGGCCGGGTTTGCTGGCGTTCTACCGGCGCGCGAGCCGCGGCCTGGGTGAGACCCTCGGTGCGACGGCGGCGGACGCTCCTGCGTGGACGTGGTCGCAGGACCAGACTGTCGGCTTCATCCGACGTCGCCAGGCTCACGAGGCCCTGATCCACAGGATCGACGCGGAATTGACCGCGGGCAGCCGCGGCCCGTTGGACCCGCAGCTGAGTGCCGATGGAGTCGATGAGGTGCTGCGGATCATGTACGGCGGTGACGTGCCTGAATGGGGCAGGTTCACCCCCGACAGCGCCAGGACGCTGCGGCTTCATGCCACCGATACGGGGGACTCATGGCTCGTTACGCTGGGCCGGTTCACGGGCACCGACCCTGGCGATCAGGTCTCCTATGACGAAACCGGCATCAACGTCGCCGGCAGCGACCCAGGGGGAAGGACCGCCGCCTTGATCGGTGGCAAAGCGGCCGACCTCGACTGCTGGCTGTGGCACCGGCCTCCCATCGCGCAGATCGATCGCTCCGGCGACCAGGAAACGCTGAGCCGCTTCGACTCCGTCATCGCGCCCGGCATCAACTGACACAACGCTGCGACCTGTCGGCCACTACGAGCCCAATCCCGTGATCAAACTGCACCCGGATCACTCAACAAAGGCAGCCCTATCGGCGGCATGAGCGGTAACCACTTTCGGTGAGCGTCACCGAATGGCGGTCGCCATTGAGAGTGGGATCAGCCCACTTCATCCGCTGACCTACGTGGCGTTTGCGGGCGGAATGCCGTGGGTCTTGCAGTAGCCGATAATGGCGTTGTCCAGGACCTTAGTGCGGCTGGTCCGCCACCCTTGCCCGATGTAACGCGACAGCTCAGTAGCTCTGGCGATCTCGGCGAACGCGGTGAACGTACGGGCTGCCGTAGGGAAGGCGTCGAACATGTGGATGGGTTCGACGGCCAGGTTTGTGTATCTGGCGCCGGGTCCTGATCTCTTACATATGAGACGGCCAACTGGTGAAGGGGACACCCATGAAGATGCCCGACTCGGTCGCCCACGCCGCCCTTCGCACCGGCCGGTATCGGCACTTCCGATCCGCGGTCGCTGTCCTCAGTGCGGCGATCGTGCTTACCGGAGGCGCTGCTGCTGCGTCGACCATCGCCAGCAGCAGGACAAGTACGACGATCCACGGCTGTGAGAACAAGAAGACCGGCGCCCTCAGCGTCCTGCTGAAGCCCGGCGCGAAGTGCCCGAGAGGAACCAGGTCCCTCTCCTGGAATACGACGGGTCCCCAGGGTCCCGCCGGACCCAGGGGACCGGCGGGAACGACGGGCTTGTTCGGAACAAACACCAACTTGGCCGCCGCCGGGACCGGCGCGACATGCACCCTCGGAGAGATCATCCTCAGTGCCGGAAGCGTGGCGAACGGCATGATTGCGGACGGCCAGCTCCTGAACATCGCCCAGGACACGGCGTTGTTCACGCTGCTCGGGACCGAATACGGCGGAAACGGCACGACCACCTTCGCGCTCCCTGATCTGCGCGGCTCTGCGCCTGACGGTCTCACCTATTCCATATGCATCCAGGGGGTTTACCCCAGTCGTTCCTGACATCCGCGCAGTAGCCTGACCGCCTCGACCGGGCTCGTCCCGCTGGCATAGGTCGGCGCATGCACGCAGTTAGTGGTACGCCCGCAGCGCCAGGCCGCCTGCAAGGCCACCCGATCGGCGGCAGAGCCGGACGTCTGCGCTGGGCTTCGGCGTGGGACTGATGCATTTTGCATTAAATCGGTCGATACATTCTTACGTTCTCTTACTTTCGCTAATTCGAGCAACCCAATGCTCTACGATGTCAACCAGACGTATCTGACTCGCGTGGTAGGAAGTCAGCCGGAATGCTCACCGCACAAGTAGTACTGATAATCGCAGCCGTGGCCTTTGTCGCGCTAGCAATAGCCGGTTCCGGGCAGTTCGTACAGATCAAGGTCCCAGAGTTAAAGCCCTGGAGCCGCTGGGCACTTGGGATAGTTGGAGCTAGCTTGTTCGCCTGTGCCTTCTTGATCCCAAGCGTGACGGGTCAATCGCCAGGCCAGGCATCCCCGACTTCCCCCGCACCGATCGCCACGATCGGCGGGTCACCATCGCCCAGCGCACGCTCCCCGTCTACAGAGCCGGCAGTTAGCGGCCCGACTGTGCGCCTGACAGTCCCATCAGCGGGAACAGCGGTCCCGCAGGCAAAGGGCTTCACAGCCGAAGGGACAGTAAGCGGACTTGGTAACGATACCCTATGGCTTACGGATTACGACGGAGGCTATACGGTCGATAATGAAGCTACCGTGAACCTTGACGGCACGTGGAGTGCATCAGATTCTCATCTCGGAAGCTCCAGCGAAGCTTTGCCATTCAGCCTAACCGTACGAGTAATCCTCGCCGACACCCAATGCGCAGCCACGCTCCAGGCAACTTCTAACACTAATAGCGATTATCTGACTGGCCTGCCCGGCGGGTGCACCGTCGTAGGTGAGGTTACTGTCCGTGTAACAACGCGGTAAGCGCAGGGCTCATTCACCGCAGCCTGCGCTGACCGTGCCCAATCATCGGCATGACAGGAGTACCGGCATAAGCCGCATAAGAGCGTACGCTCATCGGCATCTGCGGATCACCGGCATAATCCTGATGAGCGCGTCCGCTCATCAGCACGACCGAGCGCCGGCAGTCGCGCCGATCGTCCAGATCTGCGCTGGGCGCGCGTTATCCTGGCGCGCTTTGGTCGAGCGTGCCGGCCGACGGGTCGGGTATTCGAAGCGTGTCAAGGCAGCTGACGCATCGTTAGCGTTAGCCGCGAACCTACCCAGGGGGCGGCAGCATTCTTCTTTGCCGCAGCCACTAACCTCGCCCATGCACGCGCAGGGCACGCCACGTCTGGGTCTTGTCGCCCTCATCGGGCCCGGCCTCACCCCGGGCCGCTGCCTCCACCTGCTCGGTCAGCTTCTCAGGGCTGCTGGCTGCGACAAGCGTCCGCTTGCCGCGGACCGCTACCCACACGCTTTCCAGGGGATCAAACAAAATGCCCCACCGGGGGAACCTGGCCCGGAGCTTGCGCGTGTCGTCAGCCGAATGGGCGTTGTCGTCCGGCATGGCGTCCCCCCCCACTTGCTGAGAGCCAGCCTGTCTTCTCAGCATAGGCACGGGGAGCCTGGACCGCTGTGGAATGGCCAGATCACCTTGAGCGGCGTCCCGCCGATACCGGGAGCCCGGATCCTGGCCGCCGTCCTTGTGTGGTGCGTCCTTGAGCCGGCACGTCGGGGCCCTCAGGCAGCACCTGGCGGGCCACGGAACCAGGTACTGCGCTGGCGGGATCATCCAGGCGTCCGGGCTCAGCCGCAGCGCACCGTGCTGGGCTGCGAGCTCCTTCGCCCTGGCGGTCTTCCCCGCCGCGGGCAGGCCGACCATCAGGAACTTCTTCCCCGCCGCGGGCAGGCCGACCATCAGGAACAACGTAGCCACCTGCTGATTCTGGCCCTCGCGAGGCCTGGTGCCCGCAAGGCCCGGCGAGCCTGAGACACCGCAGCCAACGGCGTGCCAGTATGCGCGGATGGCAGAAGTTCAGCGCCAGGCGTGCTTGATCATTAGCAGTCCATCGAATCTCGCGGCGACCAGCTGGGATTTGTCCGTGCGGCAGCTCCTATGTGCTGCGCCGCAATCCGGGCTGGCCAGCCCGATCGTAGCTGGGATCGCGAGACCGCTGGCAAGCTGAAGACGCCAGCAAACTTACACACCAGCGGTTCGGATCCAGCCACTAAATTTAGTCTTGGAGCAGCCCGAGGGTATTGCCGTCGGGGTCCTTGAACCAGGCGCCCTTGCTGGTTCCCAGTACCGCGATGCCCTTCTCGTCAGTCGCGATCTGGGGCTGGTCGTAGCGCTCGAATCGGACGCCGTTCGCGGTCAGGTTATCAACAACTGCCTCGATGTCGTTCACGTACCAGCCGGCCACGGTCGCGTGTGACTTTCCCGCGTCTGGAGGGGACGGAAAGATATGGAGCATTGTCTGCTCGCCGCACTGATAGGTGTGCCCGCCGTCAGGGTCATCGCCTTGCGCCGTGAGGCCGAGCTTGTTCTCGTAAAAATCCCTGGCGAGCTTCATGTCTGACACGGGGACGACCGCGCCGACCCTGTAGCTGCTCAATGCCATTGCCGAATTCTCCTCTGCGAGCCGCGTCCTGGGCAGGGACTTGGTCCCGGCCGCTTCGTCGACCCAGGTCCGCCCGGTGCCCGGACGGCCCGGTTTACTTGAATCGCGGTCCTGCGAGGCCTCTGGCCGAACCTGGCCCGAGGCCTCCAGCAGGACCTACCCCTCGGACAGAATCAGCAGCGTATCGGGATGTACGCCATCTTGCTTCATTGCTTCCGCGGCCTCCTCGGTCTGCATGAGCCGCTCGAAGGCGGCGAAGTCGGGTATCTCGACGATCAGCCCGACCCGGTTGGATCCGTTCGGGTCCCGGAAGGTGGTGCGCACCGTAATGCCATGCGGTCCGAAAAACTCTTCCCGTTTCCCGGACTTGAGCCAGTGCTCGACGTCGTCAACCTCATGAAAAGCTAGATACGTGGCCATATTGCCCCCTGGTAGATAGTTAGGTCACTGAGTTGTCGCGAAGCCGACCAGGGTCGCCTGCGCGTTTCGCTGGCGGGCAGTGATTGTCACAGCCGCGGGCGTCAGATCGGGTCGTGGTGGGTCACGTCGGCGGTATGCTCCTGCGGCTCGCCAGCGAATCCGCGCTCGGGGATCTCGACCATGTCGATCATCGCGTCCGCCGCGAACTCCGTGCCCAGCACGACAGCCGCCGCTGGCTCGCACCTGGGAAGATCAAGCGACCGCCCCGAAGTGGTCATAACCTGAACCGGCCCCAGCACGCGCACGAACCCGATGCCTCCCTCCCCGCTATCCCATCATCGCACGTCAACGGCCCAAATAATAGCTCGAGCAGCGTGCAGGCAGCGCCCCCACCCGAATCACCCCCGGGTTCGGCGGAGATGATGAGCACCGATTGACCGGAGCGCGGGACGGTCAACCGAAGCGTCACCCGGCAAAGTTCCGGGCGGAAGGTCCTGGATCTGTTCGCCTCCGGTCGGCCGGAAGCTGAAGCTCAGGTCGCATGAAGATGGGCCCGCGGGTGTCGGTGCCGTCGGTCCGCCTGCTTGCGGGATGTCCGTAGGATGCGATCGTGCGAAGCGATACCAGCGACGTCGATGGCTATCTCGCCGAGGCGCCAGCGGACCGGCGCGCGGTTCTGAGCGAAATGCGGGAGCTATGCGTTCGGCTGCTGGCGGGTTTTGATGAATCCATGCGCTATGGGATGCCCACTTACAGCCGGGATGGGATCGCTGAGATCGCCTGGGCGAGCCAGCAGCGGTACATCTCGTTGTATGTGATGCGTGCCGATGTTCTCGACGCTCATCGTGAGCAGCTGGCCGGCCTTGACGTTGGTAAGGGGTGCATCCGCTATCGCAGTTCTGCCGCAGTCGACTTCGCCATTGTCCAGTCGATGCTTACCGCCGTGACAGCGAGCCACGGCCCCGTCTGCTGAACAGCCCTTCCCCTAGCCCGCGTTCACCGCGCGGAAGGCATCGGGCCAGACGTTAACTAGCTGTATCAGCGCCTGCTTCTCAGCCTGGCCACCGAGGCGCTGCCACAAGTTGGGTGATTGAGGTCAAGCCGGCTGGCCCGTTCATGCTAGGGCTCGGCGCATGAGCCGGCTAGCGCGCCACGCGGTAGCGGAGGTAGACGACTCTCGAGCTGAAGGTGCGGGTCTCGACGAGTTCGAGATCCACCCGGCGCTCGCGCTGGGGAAAGAACGGAATGCCGCCGCCAACCAGCACCGGGTAGACCCTGGCCCGGTACTCGTCGATCAGGCCCAGCGCGGCCGCCTCGGCGGCGAGAGTCGCGCCGCCGATCGCGATGTCGCCCTCCGCCGGCCCGGCCCGCAACTGCTCGATCTCCTCCGCCAGGCCGCCGGAGGCCAGGCGGGCATTGCCCTGCACCGCCGGCAGCGTGGTGGAGAACACCACCTTGGGGAGCGGCTTCCAGATCGCGGCCCACTCGAGCATTGAGTCGTCGAGCGATGGATCCTGGTCGGCGGTCTCCCAGTACAGCATCGTCTCGTACAGCCTTCGTCCCAGCAGGTGGACGCCGACCTCTCGTATCTCGTCGGTGACGAAGCGAAAGACCTCCTCGTCGGGCGCCGTCCAGCCGAAGTCGCCGTCCGGCCCGACGATGTAACCGTCAAGTGAGACGCCCATCGAATAGGTCACGCTGCGCATCAGAAGTCCTCCTCGGTAACGGAGCGGCTGTCCGGGCTGCGAAGAGCGCAGATTGGCGGGCAGCGGGTCGCCTGGGGGGCGTGATCGAACCTTCGAGATTATCCGTTCGGCGCAGTGAGCCGGAATCCCCGGAGGGCGATGAATTCGGGGCTGCGGAACAGTCTGAGCTGACAACGGGCACCTATGGGTGTCCGCAGACCCGGGGAGAGTGGTGAGCCGTGAGCTGTGAAGCCAGTATGGCCGGCGGCCGCAGGCGCGCGATTGCGGGCGCGGTGCTGGTGGCCGTGGCGGGCCTGATCGCAGGCGGCTGCTCAAGCAGCAGTAGCAGTTCGAGCACGCTGGCGTGCCCGTCCAAGCATGGCGCGGCGGTCACCGGGAACGCCCCGGCCGCCGCGGGCCGGCCCGCGGCGGGCTGGACGCAGCCGGACGCCGACCTTGCGAGCACCCGCGATGTGGCTAGCGCGATCACCAGCACGAACGTCTCGAAGCTCGGGGTGGCGTGGACGGTGCCGCTGACGATGTCCACGGCCCATACCGACGGGGCTTACGCGACCACGCCCGTGATCGTGAACGGGGTGGTGTACGCCCAGGATCTGGACTCCGACGTGTTCGCGATCAGCCTGGCCACCGGCAAGGTCTTGTGGACGCACGATTACAGCTCGCCCAACGGCGGGCCGGACGGTGTCAGCGTGTCCGGCGGAGTCGTGTACGCGGCCACCGCCAAGGCCGCGGTCGCCCTGGACGCCGCGACCGGGGCACAGTTGTGGAGCCGGACGCTGACCGGCAACGACCACGAGGGCATCGCCATGGCGCCCGGCTACAACGACGGCACCGTGTACGTGTCCACCGTGCCGGCCAACGTGGCGATTCAGTACGGCCCCGGCGGCGAGGGGATCTTGTGGGCGCTGAACGCCAAGACCGGCGCGCCCGAGTGGTCCTGGAACCAGGTGCAGAACCTGTGGGGCAACCCGGGGGTCAACTCTGGCGGCGGGCTGTGGTACACGCCGTCGTTCGACGCTCAGGGCAATATCTACCTCGGCGTCGCCAACCCCGCCCCGATCTTCGGCACCAAGAGCTACCCGCTCGGGAGCAGCCGGCCAGGCCCGGACCTGTACACCGACTCGGTGGTGAAGCTGAGCCCGGCCGGGAAGCTGCTGTGGTACTACCAGCTCACCCCGCACGACCTGTACGACTGGGACCTGCAGAACCCGCCGGTGCTGACCACCGCGAACGGGCGGCCAGTGGTGATCGACGGCGGCAAGGCCGGCATCCTCGTCGAACTGGACGCACGCACCGGCAAGCTGCTGTGGCAGCGCCCGGTGGGCGGGCACGACGGGCATGAGACCGACGGGCTGCTCACTGAGCATGCCGCGTCGGCCTCGCGGGGCTTGCTGCCCGCGGGATACTGCCTCGAGCCGAGCCTTTACGGCGGCATCTTGACCCAGCTGGCTAGCAACGGCTCCACCACCTTCGCGGCCGTCAACGACCTCGCACTGCCGGCCACCCCGACGGGCTACACCGGATCGCTTACCAGGAACATCCAAGCCATCGAGAACGCCGTCGGCGAGATGGCCGCGGTCAACCAGGACACCGGCGCCGTCATCTGGGACACTCCGCTTCCGTCCTCGCCGTACGGCGCCGCGACGGTGACCAACGACGTTGTGTTCACCACCACGTTCAAGGGTTACCTGTACGCGCTGAACGCGACCACCGGCGCCATCATGTTCAAGACACCGCTGTCCGCCGGGAGCAATGCCCCGGTCGCCGTCAACGGCGACTACGTCATCGCCGGCGCCGGCGCCGCGCTATCCAGGACGCAGCGGAACATGATCATCGCCTACAAAGTCGGGGCGACAGGCAAGCTCCCTGACACCGTAGGCTCATGACTGTCTTGGGCCAGCGCGGGGTGACTACAAGCCGGCACCGTTCCGTGGGCCAACCTGCGCTGAGTCATTCAGCCGGCCGGGTGAGAATTCGTTCGTGCTGACGGTGGTCAACAAGCGAGACCATGGTGGTCTTCGCCACCGAGCGGGCCGGCCCGGTCCCGGCCGCCGATCCCCGGCTGCTGACCGGGGTGGTCTTCGGGCAGCTGAGCGCCGCAGCCGAGGCCAAGCGCTTCTACGCCGAGCTGGCCGAGGCCGCGGAGTTCACCAAGCAGAAGAACGGCCCGAGCACGTTCTCACCGCCACGCAATTAGCACGTTTGCTTCCACCGCCTGGCTACTATTTGGTCTGGCGAAGAACACCGTCCATTGGTTTGTTCCCGTCTGAGGCGCGCCAAGCGCATAGCCGACAAAGCCACGGGGATCGAATTGCCCCCGACGGAAGCAGAGCCAGTTAGCGCGCATACCTGCAACGGTCTGCACGGTAGTGCCGCCCGCAAACCCGCAGTCAAGTATCTGAGACGGATTAGCCGGGTCGGTAATTTCAAGCGCCCAAGGCACTGGTCCGATAGATGCCATCGGTGTGACGTTCACGTTCAGATCATTGATCACAAGTGCCTTTGTGTCCCAGGGTGTTTCTAGGCAAGCGACTTCACCAACACTGGACCAGCACGGATCAGCCACCTGGTTTCCGCTAAAGCAACGCAGCGCATCCGGGTCAGAGCTCTCAGAGCTGTTGATACATGAGCCACCGTGCAGAGTTGTAGACTGCTGGTACGGTGCAAGGAGTCTTCCATCCGGGCTGAAGGGCTGCATTAGACGTACTTGCGTCGCACCCGGCTTCGAGGGCGCCTTGGGGGACGAGCTGAACCATCCGCCTGTAATCTGTCCTACTATACCTGTGACTAAGGCCGTGACTATAATACCGATTAGCCAGATGACGGACTTGCGAATTCCCTTGCCTGCGTTTCGAAATCCGTCGAAAGCTTCACGCTGTGGCTCACGTGCGCTCCGCGCTTCCACGCGCTGTGCATCGCCAACGTCATTGGCCCGCTCGGTCGCAGGATCATGAGATGAAAAGGAGCCGGTTTGCTCCGTTTTGTGCTGATCTAGCTTAGTTATCTCTTCGTGCTCACCTGGGGGATCGATCATCGAGACGCCTCCGTTCGCTCGGCCGCGACCTGCGAAGTATCAAGCCGATCAGATAGATCTGCGGCCCAGGACTAAAGCCTGCGAGTCGCTAGCTGCCCGTGGAGCCAAGATCACGTTTGGCTACAGGGAGAGAATACGCCGGACGCTGGAGAATGGCATGTGTTTGCGACCGCGCAAGAAGGCGTACGAATGATCCGATCATGATCGCACTGCGCTTCCAAAGGAGGCGCGTGTCGGTGACGGTGAGCGGCCCGCCTAATCGAGGTGCCGAACCGGGCCGGGCGGTGCACAATCGCGGCCATGGTGTCCTCCCGATGGCCGATGGCTGACCTCTCGCTGCGAACCCCGGCGCTGGAGTTGCGCTGGCCTAGCCTGGACGACCTCGGCGCGCTGGCCGAACTGGCGGCCCTCGGCGTGCACGATCCCGCAGTGCAGCCGTTCACGGTTGCCTGGACAGATGCATCCCCCGATGAGCGCGCCCGCGCCACGATGCAATACCACTGGTCCTGCTGGAGTTCTTGGAAGCCCTCGGACTGGAGGCTGGAACTCGCGGTGATCCGCGACGGCGTGGTGGTCGGCACCCAGGGGGTTGGCGGCCACGACTTCGCGGTACTGCGCGAGGTGAGCACGGGGTCCTGGCTTGGCCGCCGCTACCAGGGCCAAGGGCTCGGGACCCAGATGCGGGCAGCGGTGCTGCATCTGGCCTTCGCAGGGCTCCAGGCACAGCATGCCGTGTCTGCGGCGTTCCAGGACAACGCCGCCTCGCTCGGCGTGTCGCGCAAACTCGGGTACCGCGACGACGGCATCGAGTGGCACGTCGTGCGCGGCCGCGCGGCTCTGGCGCGCCGGATGCGCCTGACGCGTGCCGACTGGCAGGCCGTACGAACGGTCCCGGTGCAGCTCCGTGGCATCGAGCCCTGCCTGCCCCATTTCGGGTGCCAGCCGACAGCTTTCACCGCCGTCCCCGACGATCAATGACCAGCGCCGGAAGTTACCGGTCGCGGCATAGTGTGAGTACCTGAGGTCGCTGCACGCTGAAAGATGCGGGGATCGGTCAGGCTGGCGTGCTCATGCCGATGGCGCGGGCGGACACCGCGGTGATCCAGGCGAATGCCGTGATGATGCTGGCGCGCTGGAAGAGTCCTGCGCGGTTGGCGAGCCCGGGCGCCTGGTTGAAGCCTGCGCCCGCGAGACCGAGGTTCACTACAGTCGACGCCGCCGTAGCAGCGGAGTAGCAGGCCCACCGTGGCTGGCCTGCCCGGTGGAATCGCCAGGCGCAGGCAAGCGCGGCCGCCGGGAGGCCGAAGAAGATCGGGATCGCGGCGATGCCGTGCCTGGTCATTGATGCGCTCTGCACGAGGGGAACGTCGGGTGTCCCGGGTGGGTAGCCGCTAACTGGGTCTGTGCGGAACGCGGCGGACAATAGCAGGCCAAGGCCCGCTGCCCCGATCACGGCTGGCACGAGCCGGGTGCCGATAATGGCGTCGCGACTTCGGGACAGGCCCGCGGCGCCGGCCACGCAGAGCGTTCCGGCTGTGCTGAAGTTCGCGGCCTGGACCCAGCCGTGAGGACCGAGCGACAGCGAGCTGACCGGGTGGCGCGATGGCTGGTAGTCCGCTCGACGGGCACCTTCAGCGAGGAAGACGGTAACGAACAGCGGACCGGCCGCCACGCCAGACCGCAGCAGGCCGCGCGTTAGCGCCGCCGATCCCGGTCCCGCCAAGTCCAACGTCATGATCCGAGCGTATGCGTGCCCGCGCCGGCTGACCCCGTGATCCCTGGCCGCAAGTAAGGAGTGGCCGCTACCGGCGCGACGCGCTCGCCCAGGCCCCGCTCGGCCGCCTTGAACGCGCCGCCGCCCGCTAAACCCGGCTGCGCTGGTGTATCCATGAGGGATGGATCCGGAAGGGGCGTTGCGGCGGATCGCCTTCGAGCTGGAGCGGGCTGGCGCCCCGGCGTACCGGGTGCAGGCGTTTCGCCGGGCCGCTGCGGTGCTGGCGGCGATGCCCGCTGCCGAGCTAGCCCGGCGGATCGCCGACGGCACGCTGCAGGACCTGCGCGGCATCGGGCCGGCGACCGCCAGTGCGATTGCTCAGGCCGCGGCTGGCGAGCGGCCGGACTACCTGGTCCGGCTGGAGGCCGCCTATGAGCCGCCGCCGCGGACCGCGATGCGGGCAGCGCTGCGCGGCGACTGCCATACGCACTCGGACTGGTCCGACGGCGGCAGCCCGCCGTGGGACATGGCGGAGGCCGCCCAAGCGCTCGGCCATGAGTGGATCGCGCTGACCGATCACTCGCCCCGCCTCACGGTGGCTAACGGGCTGCCTGCCGAGCGACTGGCGGCGCAGCTCGCGCTGATCGAGAGGCTGAACGCCGATCTGGCGCCGTTCCGGATTCTCAGCGGGATCGAGGTCGACATCCTCGAAGACGGCGGCCTCGATCAGCGCGAGGACCTGCTCGCGCGGCTTGACGTCGTCGTGGCCAGCGTGCACTCCAAGCTGCGGATGCCGGCCGGGCCGATGACCGAGCGACTGCTTGCGGCCGTCGCCAGCCCGCACGTTGACGTGCTCGGGCACTGCACCGGCCGGATGACGATGGGAGGCCGCAGACGGCCGGAGTCCCAGTTCGACGCTGACTGCGTGTTCGCCGCCTGCCGAGAGCACGGCGTCGCGGTGGAGATCAACTGCCGCCCGGAGCGCCAGGATCCGCCGGATGACCTGCTCCGGCAGGCGGCCGACGCGGGCTGCCTGTTCGCCATCGATACCGACGCGCACGCGCCCGGCCAGCTCGACTGGCTCGACAACGGCTGCGAACGAGCCGAGCGCGCGGGCATCACGCCCGGCAGAGTGCTGAACACCCGCGCCGCGGCCGACATCACCGGCGGATTCCGGCGTGGTCGCGATGAGGAACGGAGAGTCCCCGCGGCGCGGGCAGGCCGGGTCAGCGCAGGCGGAAGTCCGCGTATTCGAAGCCAGGAGCGACCACGCAGCTGACCAGCACCGGCTCCTGGCCAGTCGGCGCAGCGCATTGCCACACGCCGCCGGGCACGATGGCCTGCGGCCGCTGGCCCGCGCCCAGATCGCCGCCGAGCACAACGACCGTCCCAGCGGACGGCTCGTCACCGGCGCCGCCGGTGCGCAAGTCCAGCGGACCGCCGCTATGCCAGAACCACAGCTCGTCGGAGCGCACCACATGCCAGCGTGACTGCTCGCCTGGATGGAGCAGAAAGTAGATGGCGGTCGCGGCGCTGCGGGGCCCGCCGTATCCCTCGGGCGAGAACGACACCGCTGAACGCCACGTCTCCCGGAACCACCCGCCCTCAGGATGCGGCGCAAGGTCAAGCTGCTCAGCCAGGGCCGGCCGTACTGTCATCAGCCACTCCCCGAAGCGCCGCCGCCTGCACTCGGCATCAATACTCCACCCTCAGCTGTCTGGATCGGTCTCACTGGTGCCTACGGCCAGGCAAATGCGGCTACCACTGCCGCAGCCCCCGCGACGCCGCAGAGGATGCCGCCGTAGGTGGCCCGGGCGCTCTTGTACCTCAGGTGGTAGTACTCTCCCACGGTGCCGTTTTGCGGGTAGGGCTGATGGCCCGGGCGAGGCGGAGCCAGGGGCGGGCTGGGCGAGCGCCAATGGATACTTTGCGAGCTTCTTGGACTACCGCCGACGCGATCTGCGCGGGCGGCGACAACCGCTCGCTAGGGGAAAGCGCGGCCACGGTTGGGAGGCTGCCGCGCACGGCGATACCCGTGGGTGTCGTTGGCGGCTCGTGCGAGGCGGATGATTGCGGCTTCGAGTTCCACGGCTGGCCGGTCGAAGCAGGCTCGCAAATGAGTCCGGGCGGACGGCGAGCGTGACGCGGATGGTCCGGTCGCGAACGCGACCCGGTGGCGCAGGGCGTGGTCGAGCAGCAGGTCGGTGTCGACGCGAGTGTCGATCCAGGCGGAGAGCCCGCCGTCGGGTGGCTGCCATTCCAGTCGGGGAGGTGCTTGCGCACGAGCCGGGTGAACATCGCCGCGGACTGTTTCAGGGCCTGCCGCCGCCGGCTGATCACTTGGTCGTAGGTGCTGAGCAGCTGTAGCGCCACAAGCTGGGAGGGCACGCTGGTCCCGTAGTCGGTGCGGGCCCGTTCGGTCACCGTCGCGTCAATGAGGTCGGGCGCGGCGCGGATCCATCCGACCCGCAGCCCGCCCCAGCCGACTTTGCTGGTGCTTTCGATGCTGATGACCGGGGCTCGTCGGCACAGCAACGCGAGCGATGGTGGCCGCCCGCCGGTGAAGGCCAGGTCAGCGAGGGTGTTGTCTTCGATGGCCGGGAGGCGGGCGGTGTCGAGTTGCCGGGCGAGCGCTTCGAGGTGGGCGCGGCGGCGGACCCGTCCGGTGGGGCTGTGCACGGCGGGGACGAGCAGAACCGCTCGGGC
>CAVOHC010000012.1:0-1797467 GCA_963695645.1 uncultured Actinomycetota bacterium
GTGGCGCAGTCCGCGGCCGCATCGTCCATAGAACGGTCAGGCGGCCACGAATCCATGCCCTTGTGGTATCGAGGAATTTTCGTCGCTGCTGGTGATCCGTCTCAACAAGCCTAACTATGGCCTGGCCCGCACATCCCGCGAGCCAACCGAACTTGGGGAAATCCCGTTGTTTGCCTGCTGAGATTGATGTAATCATATTGACACAATGAGAGAGGCTTAGGATCACCATGTCCGATGATAGCGGGTCTGCCGGAAGAGAGCGCCTCATCCCAGAGCAGATCCAAGCAGAAGACCCCTGCGTCCGCAGGCAAGCCCAGCAGGATCAGGCCACCTCCTCGCTGTCGGAGACCCTGGAACCAGCCATGTCACGTCAAGTGACGTTGCCCGAGCCGACCTCGACACGGATCCGCGCCATGTTGGCGAAGGCCTTGATCCAGCGCGCAGCGGGGCGATTGCCGTTCAGGATCGTCCTTCCGGCGGCGCAAGACAAAAGCATGAGCTATGCGCGGAAGCCGGATGAGCCTGTGGCGCTGCGGCTATGGAGGCCGGAGTCGTTCTACCGCCGCCTTGGGGACGCGGGCCTGATCGGCTTCGGCGAGTCATTTCAGGCAGGCGACTGGGATAGCGATGACCTAGCCGGCTTGCTGGCCGTCTTCGCAGCAGGACTGGATTTGCTCGTCCCACCTCGACTGCAACGGCTTCGGGGGCACCGTGCCGCTCGGCGACGTCCCCGCGACGAAGCTCAGACGGTCGAGGGTGCACGGCGAAACGCCCGCCATCACTACGCCCTGCCCAACGAGTTGTTCCTCGCAATGCTCGATGAGACTATGTGTTACTCGTGCGCGATCTTTCCAACCGACGACCATCAACGCGTGATCGCCGATGACGCCGCACTCGCCGACGCGCAGCGCCGTAAGATCGACCGATTGCTGGATCTGGTCGGAGTCGATGCAGGAACTCGTGTTCTAGAGATCGGCACGGGATGGGGTGAACTGCCAGTACGCGCGGCCCGCCGCGGTGGGATCGTGCACGCGGTTACCAACATGTCAGAGCACGCCGAGCTTGCACGCGACCGGATAGCGAGTGCAGGCCTGACCGAACGCGTTCGCGTTGACCTGTGTGACTACCGCGAGATTGCGCTCGGCTCAGGCGGTTATGACGCGATCGTCAGCGTCGAGATGATCGAGGCGGTCGGCCCAGACTACTGGCCCGCCTACTTCAGGACGCTCGAGAGCCTGCTAGCGCCGGAAGGCCGCATCGGCCTGCAGGCTATGACCATGCCGCACGACCGCATGCTGAAGACCAGCACGACCTACACCTGGATAGACAAGTACATCTTCCCGGGAGGTGTCATACCCTCTGTTCCGGCAATAGAGCAGACGCTGGCCCGGAATACCAACCTTCGGGTGCTCGATCGCTATGCTTTCGGCGACCATTACCGTGCGACGCTTTCCCTGTGGCGCCAGCGATTAAATCAGAACTGGCCAAGCCTGGCCGACCTAGGCTTCGACGAAATATTCCGCCGGACATGGGACTTCTACCTAGCGTTCTGCGAGGCGGGCTTCGCCAGCGGTTATCTCGACGTCTATCAGTTCCTGATAGGCAAGCAGGATACTCGCTCTCGCGTCCTCAACCCGCAAGTTTAGAACGTATGCGATCCGGATCTGGCCAGCGGACGTCATATGCAATATGCAACTTCTCTAGCAACGCGATGACGCACGCTGACAGGTCGATCTGCCCAGGTAGAGTACCGTGACGCGCCGCCGTCGGATCCGCGTGGTGAGAGTTATGCCAGCTCTCGCCAAATGACAAGATGGCTAGCGGCCAGAAGTTGGTGGACCGGTCCCGGCAGGCGAAAGGACGTTTGCCGATGACGTGGCAGATGGAGTTCACCGACCAGGTCACATGGTGCAAGAGCCCGATGCGGATTACGCCGGCCCAGAAGAATCCAGCTAACGCGCCTGACCACATATGAGTAACGATGCCGCCGAGGCATGCAGGCACAAGCAGAGACACCGCAACCATTAGCACAGACAGTCGGCCAATCGCCGCGATATCGCTGTCAGCAAGAATATCGGGAGCAAATCTAGCCCTATTGCTGAGTTCGCGCCTCAGCATCCATCCCATATGAGCATAAACCAGGCCCTTGAGCAGGGCGGGGACGTTGGTGCCGTAGCGCCAAGGCGAGTGCGGGTCGCCCTCCCTATCTGCGAATACATGATGACGTCGATGATTCGCAACCCACTGGACGGGCGACCCTTCCACCGCTAGTGAACCGGCGACAGCTAGCGCGATGCGCAGGCCACGCCGAGCCTTGAATGACCGGTGGGTAAAGCATCGGTGATATCCGACCGCAACGCCGAATCCGCTCACGACATAGCCGACTGCGGCCATGCACAGATCGAGAACGGATAGGCCCCAGCCCCAGGCGGACAGCGCAGCTACCAGCATGCAGACGAAGGGCGCCAGTACGGCGATCCACACCGCAACTGTTGCGGAGATAGTCTGCGGAGCATCGAGCGGCGGTCTCCCGGCATCTGACTGCCCGTGCTGGACAAGGGCTCCGCTACCGGAGACGCTCATCCGCCGCGATTCCCGTGGTCGTGCCCGGCCAGATGCCACCGTCGATTTCCGTCTGCCGACCCGCGTCCGCAGCGCATCGGGTGAACACCCAGCTGCTGGGCCACCCGCACAAGCTCGCCCCGGCCCTTCCCGTCCTGACTGCGGATCTCCAACACCATCTTCACCGCGCGCTCGCGCAGCTCTATTGGGTACTTCGGCTGTGCTGGCACGGGCTCTGCATCCTCCCAGGAATCATAGCCTCCAAGAGCACCGGACCGGTCCATTCTGTCTAGGATCCCATTATACTAGAAACCAGCCTTTCCGCAAGACCAGCTCCTTTGCCTCGTAGAGTCGTTAAATACTAATACTGACCATTTTGGGAGCCCGCTATCAACAAGGTTTCTTGCACTCCGGCGCAGGAAGCGTCGTCTCGTTCATGACGAGAGCCCGGATCGCCCTGGCGGCTGGGATCCTCGCGGTACCCATCGGCGTCCTGATCGGCCTGGTCAGTGGTCCCGCCTCAGGCAAGAGTCACTGGCCAGGACGGCTCGATCTCCTCCGTAGCCATCCATTCCCCTCCCTGGCTCTCCTGACTGTGGTCGCCATTGGCCTGGCGTGTCTGGTGACCTTGCGGTCTAAGAGGAAGAAGAACCTTTCGAAAGCCGCCGATCAACTAGCCATCGCGGTTGAGCGCGACTGGAAGGACGAAGCGCGATGGCGCAAGGTGTTCGACCCGTATGCGCTGCCAGTGGAGTGGATCGCCGCGCCACAGGACCTCGTTGCTCCCTGGTCTGCGATCGAGATGCTGGCGGCAAGCCGTCCCGGCGCGTCGCGGGCAGGCAATGCGCACTGGCCTGGCGGCGGCGGACCTGGCGGGCGACGGCAATGATTTCGGCGACATTCTTGACCGAGTGCCCACGGGTCGGCTGGTCGTGCTCGGCCATAAGGGAGCAGGAAAGACGATCCTGCTGATGCGCTTGATACTTGATTTGATCACGCGCCGCAAGCCGGGCGACCCAGTGCCCATCTTGCTTCCGTTGGCCTCGTGGAATCCTGCGGAGCAGGATCTGCAGTCGTGGATGATCCGATGGCTCAAAACCGAGCGCCCTGGCCTCGCCTGGCCTGGCTAAGACCGAGAAGCCGCTAAGCCTGGCCCAGGCATTGGTAGAGGATGGCAAGATATTGCCCATCCTCGATGGCCTAGACGAAATCCCCGAGAGAGCACGAGGGGCGGCAGTCGCAAATATCAATCACTGGATGATGCCCAGTCAGGGCCTTGTCCTGGCCGCCCGAACTGATGACTACCGGGATACAGTGCACCCCTCAGCAGGTCCACCAGTGCTGCTGACAGGAGCCGCCGGAATCCAGCTGGGTCCGCTCAAGATCGACACTGTCGCCAGATACCTAAACGAGTCTGCGGGCGAGGATGGCGCAGCGGGCCCCTGGACCTCGGTCACGACATCGCTTTCGCCAGCCGCTGCTCAGGTCTTTACTACGCCTCTAATGGCGGCGCTTGCCCGTATCGCCTATAACCCCGAGCCCGAAGACAATGCGGCTGCGATACAGCCAGATCCATTCGAGCTTACCAACGCCAAGTGCTTCCCTGATGCCCAGACAATCGAGAATCATCTTTTCGACTCATTCATCCCAGCCTCTTATCGAAGGCGTACCATCGGCAAGCAAGCCAATGGCCGTTATAGTTGTAAGCCAGAGCAAGCTCAGCGCTGGCTCGCCTTCCTCGCCCAGAATCTGCAGTATCAGCAGCGCGGATCGACAGACGTCGCCTGGTGGAAGCTATCGACAGCCGCGCCTGAACACCTTGTTGGTGCGGTTCTCGGAGTTATCGCGGGATTTGCCTTCGCCTTCGGATACCCGTTTCCAGGAATAGGCCTCGGCCTGATCGCCGGTATTGCAGCAGGCCTCGCAGCAAGGCGTTGGCTTCCGATCAAGAAAGAGAAATTGGGCCTGGGAATGGCAGGCGGCCTAGCCGGCGGAGCTATCGGCGCTTTCGTCTCATTCCTCATTATAGCCCCCGGATCAACTTATATGCTTACTCGCCTCCTGTCCGGAGGGCTAGCAGTAGGCATCGCTATGTCGCTGATGAATAGATTCATTTCAGCTTTCCTTGCTGGGTTTACGGGGCAAGTTGTCATTTCATTCTATGAGAATGACAACGTTTTCAGTCACGCCAGGGAATTGGTTGGCTCAGGATATCACCTCATCAATGCCGTTGGCGCCTGGCTGACAGCCCTGATGTTCTTCGAACTAGTCGGGCGGGATATTCCTGCACGGAAGATTCGCTGGTCGCCGATATGGTTCGTTTCGGGCTTGATGTGCTCCTTCATCGTCGCTGCAGTCATATGGATACAGTTGGGCGCCAGAGATGGCCTTGCAGTAGGTATCGCGGGACTAGCTGCGAGCGGCCTCATCGCCTGGGTCGCCGAGTCCGACACGACTGACCTGAAAGGTCCGGCAAGTCCTGGCAGAGTTCTCCAACGTGACCGCACAGCGTTCCTCGTGTCCTGGCTTGGCCTCGGCCTCGCACTGGGATTCGTGATCGGACTTGAGCAGTCTCTGACACTAAACAGCGCGGGCCAATCGCTAGGGGCCTGGTACGGCGCCAAAATCGGACTGACAACGTTCGTGGCCGTTGGGCTCGTCTTCGGCGTTATCCAGGCAATGTGGGGACCGTTCTTCGTTACCCGTTGTTTTTTGGCGGTGTCTCGTCGGCTGCCATGGCGACTGATGACTTTCCTGCACGATGCACACACCCACCGTGGCGTGCTTCGGCAGGTCGGCGCGGTTTATCAGTTCCGCCACGTCGAGTTGCAGCGCCGACTGGCGAGCTCGGCTGCGACAGCGAAAACAGGGATTGCATATTGCCCATTCGACATCGTCCAAGACCCGCACGACTTGAACCTTGGGACCGCTTCCATACTCACCCGATATGGCACCGTCCTGGCGCGAACAAGCAAAGTGCAGTCGTCGGATACCGGGACAATGTATATCCATGGTGTTGGGGCTACCTGGACTACATGGACTCCCATCATCGAGGCGGCCGCACAACTCAATCTACAGCAACACGACCAGATTTTCGTCGATGTGCCCGGTTTCGGTGACTCCGAGAACAAACTGAATGTACTCGATATTGAAGACGTCGGCCTTACCTTGCTGGACGTGGCTGCGTCTTTGGGTTACAGAAAAGTGAGAATTGTCGGGCATTCGATGGGCGGCTTCCTCGCGCTGGATATGGCAAGCCGGTATCCCGACCGGGTCGAGTCGATTCATCTTGTCGCCGGACCATATTTCTCGATTCTGGCTAGCATCCAGCATCCGGTCAGGGCTCTGGCTCATCGTCCCCTGGTTGCCACCATCTTTGGGCTCCAGCATGCCGTGGCCCGGACCGGCAGACTCGGGCTAACCGCCTTCAGGCTCGCTTACCGGCTGGGAGCATTCCGATTGCTGCTGTTTCCTTATGCACAACATCCATTGCGGCTCAGGGGCTCGATTGTTAGATCATTGTGTTTGGGGCGAAACCCGCGAGGAACGATTTTGACAGCCGAAAACGGAGCGGGTTACGACCCCGATAAGCAATGGAGCCAGATCAAATGCCCAATCACTGCCGTCTTCGGCGAGAATGATCGGCTGGTACCACATCAGGACATGATGCGACTGCTTGAATGCCAGCCGCTGGCCAGCTGTAAGATAGTCAGCGACGGCGGGCATCTGCTGCATATTGAATGGCCATTTGATGTACTGGGCGCTCTTGCGATCTAGCGGGCGCTGTGGTCGCATAGAGTGAATTCCTGAATCCTCTTTCATCTGAGGATTCCGACCGAATCCGAACAATGATTCCGATCGAATCCGAACGCTGATTCCGGGGTTTGCGAACGCCTGGGGCAGGCGGCGGCGTGGTAACCAGTCAGGGGTTCCTGGTTAGTTGATCACGCTGGGTGGGGCGGCATCCAGGTGTTGCGGGTGAGGGCGTCGCGGATGGCGGCGAGGGGGTGGCGGCCGTGGCTGCGGGCGGTGGTGAGGTAGGAGCGGATGCGGCAATGGCGTTGCAGGGTCGCGAGGGTGCGCCAGCAGCCGCTGATTTTCGCGGCGAGCTTGTAGCCGCGGACGGCGTTCTCCGATCCGTTGTTCGTGGCGGGCACGTCGAAGCGGATGGCGAATAGCCAGACCTGGCTGGCCTTGCGTTTCAGCCGCCGGGCCAGGATCAGCCCGGGGTGGTTGCCCTTGTGCCAGGGCCTGGACAGGTTCACCGAGATCCCGAAGGCGACGGCCTGGTCGTAGCTGTGGCGCAGCCTGGCCAGGAGGGCGGGGTCCAGGCTGGCCTGGCGGGCGCCGCGGGCGGTCCTGACGGCGGCGGCGGCCTCGCGGAGGGCGTCGCCGGCCTGCCGGGTCCAGACCTGGGAGCCCGGATCGATGGCATAGGCGTCGTCGAGGTACCTGTACAGGTGGGCGGCGCACTGCTGGACTCCGGCCAGCGTGGTGTCGTAGCTGAGGTAGCCGCCGTAGTCGTCACGGACCAGGACCCCGCGGTAGCCGTCCAGGATCCCGAACCCGGTAATCGACGCCTTGGTGCGGTTGCCCGCCGCGCCGTACCAGATCAGGTCCGGCCCGCCGCCGGTATAGGCGCGCATGGTCCGCACCGTGTACACGTGCGGGTTCCCGCAGTCCTGCTCGCTGGCCGCCGCCGTGGTCAGCGGGGCGGGGGTCTCGTCGGTGCCAAGTACGTCCGCCGCTTTCAGCGCGTCTTTGAGCGCGTCCTCGAACCCGGCGGCGGTTAACGCCGCGTCCAGGCGGACCAGGCACCGCGACACGAACCCCGTGGAGACCGGTGCCTTGAGCAGGGCGGCCATCAGGTCCGCGGCCCGCTCGACCCCGATCACGTCCGTGCTGGCCAGCAGCGTCGCCGCGCCGGTCACGCCCGGGCCATAACAGACCGGGCCGCCGGTCACTCCCGGCGGCGGCGGGGCGGTCGTGACCTGCCCGCACCCGCAGGTACGGCACATCATCTGGTATTCGGTCACCGTCAGCGCGGCCGGCGGGATATCGAGCACCTGCACGCCGGAGGCGACCCGGCCCGGAGCGCCGGCCAGGCCCGCGCCGCACCCGCCGCATGTACCTGGCTCAACGGCCCGGGTCTCATCCGGCCGGGCGGTCCACGCCAGGCTCGCACCCGGATGGCCTTTCTGCCCGCCCTGCGGCCGGCCCGGCCGCGCCCGCCGCGCCTGCCGCTGACCGGCCTTCTTCTCCGCCTTCGCCGCGGGGCCGTCCTGGCCCGGGGGCTTCGAGGAGTTCGAGGAATCCCGGCCCGCCTGCCGCCGCAGCGCCGCGACCTCGGCGCGCAGCGCCTCGATCAGCGCGGCCTGCTCCGCCACCAACGCCAGCAGCTCCGCGTTCCGGGCAGCCAGCTCCTCATACGAGGGCTGCTCCGGATGCGGCATCCCCGAACCTAACCATGATCACAAACCGGGCACCAGTACCGACACGCCGCAGATCAACACGGGGCCTGACTGGTTACGCGGCGTGGCGCCGGCACGGGGCGTGTGGGGCACGGAACGCTCTCTCGGACATTTCCCACGCCCGAGGAGACGGCGCCGATGCCCCGATCCCGCGTCGCCATGCGAAATATTCGTGAAGTTCTCACGCTGACCTTCGGCGAGGGTCTTGAGCCGGCGCCAGGTGAGCGCGTCGTCCGGTGTCCCGCTGACCAGCGTTTCTGACTATGTGGCGCGGGCGGTGCTGGCAGGCCTGGGCTGGCCGCTGCCCGAGGGCGGCGACGATGGCGGGCTGGAGCGGCTGTTGTATCCGCCCGTCCCGTCGTCCGCGGCGGCCCGCCCGCTGCCGGAGTGGTCCTATGTGCACCGGCAAGAACGTCACCTTGCAGCTGCTGTGGCTGGAGAGTACCGGGAGCAGCACCGTTGCCTCCAACGAACCCGGTGCGGCTCAAACCCTCCGGGTTCTGACCGGGGATCCCGTCGCCCCGGTGTCCTGCCAAGCGAGCCGAGCCTTGAAGACCTTGTTCATGATCTCGGCTCCTGAGCGGATGACCGGCCGCAACTCGTGACGGTATACCACCTCAGTCGTCCTTGAGCTGCTATGGCCCACGAGGCGGGCAATCTCCTCTATAGCCATTCCCCGGTCTGACATGACCGATACGAAGCTGTGCCTTAGCTCCCTGGGTGTCCAGTGGTCACCGATCTCAGCCGACCGGCAGACCGCCCGGAACATCTTCCGGACGTTCGCGGCGTCGAGAGCAGTGCCTGTGGCGGTCGTGAACACGAGATCGTTGTTCTGCCACAACACGCCCGCGACGAGACGTTCATTCGCCTGCTGCTCCAATAGGTCCTGGAGGACCTCCACGGCTACCAGTGGCAGTTCCAGGCTGCGCCGCGACTTCTCTGTCTTTGTGTCGCCGTGACTTCGCACCGAACGCCAGGCGGATACATGCGGTGGCGTTGGCGGGTCGGTCATAGGATCGCCCTTCAAGTCGACATGATCCCAGCGCAGGGCCCGCATCTCTTCTGTCCGGAGCCCGGTCGTCAGGCTCAGGACAATATAGGCGTGCATCAGGGCAGCCGGGCGTCGGTGGTCTCTGAGTCCCGCGGGCAGCTCCAGCTCTGGCCGGTCTTCGCCTGACACCCGGAGCAGGGCGGTGGCCTGCGCCAGGGTCAGGCTCTTGCTTGGTCGTCCTGCCTGCCCCTTGGGCGTCTCGACCAGCGTGGCAACGTTGCGCCCCACTAGATCGCGAGACTCCGCGTGCCGGATCGCTCGAGTCAGCGCGTTGTGGCCCATCGTCACCGCAGCACTGGAGTACCGGGCGGCCATTCTGGACAGTGCCTGGCGGACGTCGGCCGCCGTCAGTTCCCGCAGTTTCTTGCTGCCGATAGCCCTCAGGATCGGGGCGAGCACGTTCTCATTCTTCTTGATCGTCTTGGCCGCCCGGCCGTGGAGCCCTTCCCGCAGCCAGTCCTCCGCTGCCTGGCGCAGGGTGTAGGCGGAGTAGCCAGCCTTCGGGGTGATTCCCATGTCCAGGTCGGCGTGCAGCGCCTTTAGCTTGTCCTGGACCTCGGACTTGGTGCGGCCGGTGACTCGCCTCCTGTCACGCTTGCCTTCCGGGGTGAACCCTAACGTCACCTCGGCGCGCCAGCGGCCGGGACAATGCCGGTGCCTCTCGCTGTCGCTGCACGGGCCACGGTGGTCGAATGAGATCCCGCCCTCGCCGCGCAGACGCCGGTTGGCCATGGTGGCAGGCTACCCCAGGGTGGGGGACTATTGGGGGGACAACGGCCAAATAACTGGGGACACTTCCTGACACCCACACGCACTGTTTCCGCAGCTAGATAGCATATCGATCCTCATCGTTCCTGCTTCCAAAGCTCCCTTTTCTCTATGGTAAGGAGAAGGTCTACGGTTCGATTCCGTAAGGGGGCTCGCAGAGGTTTTCACGTTTCTCCAGTGTCCATGTTCACCTTTGGCTCTGACAGTTTGCTTGCCTGGCTGTCCGGGCTTGAGGTGGTCCCTGTGCGGTCGTTTTGCTTGCTGGTGGCGCTAGTTTGCCTGACTTGGAGCGTGCAGCGGCGAGGGCTGGCTGTGGCGGTGTTCAGCGCTGCCGGATGGCAGCGCATGCGCGAGGGGACTGCCCGGTTATGGTGGCGCGGCCGCGAGGCTGGCGAGTGTTTTGCGGCGCCGGCGGCGGGTTCTGGGCGGAGGCCGGCCGCGATCCGCTGAATGTTCTGGGCCTGGCGTGCGTCGAATGCGGCGAGGATGCGCTGGTTGCGGATGATGAGCAGGCAGGCGGCGAACAGCGCGATCGGGGTGAGGCCCATGAGCCGGCACCAGCCGCGGCCGATGTCGTTGCTGGCGGGGTCCTTCGCGGTCGAGAACGTCCGCTCGGCAGCCGACCGCCGCGCGTAAGAGCGGCGGTGGGCTTGGGAGGGGTAGTCGTGTTTTTGCGCGGTCTTGGCGTGCACGCCGGGAGGGACGGTGAGGGTCTGCTGGGTGCAGCAGGCGGGGGGGTGCTGGGGCGGGGTTAGGATCTGGGGCCGCTGGTAGTCCAGGGACATTGATCCGGGTCGTAGCGGGCAGCGGAGCTTGCCCATGGCGGCGGGGCACATGACCCGGTGGTAACCGTCTGTGTCGCCGGTGGTGATCTTGCCGAGCTTGTAGCGGGCAGTCTCGGCGGTCTGCTGGTCGTGGGCGGTGGTCTGCTCGTCGGTGGCGTCGCGGGCGAGCGGGCCGAGGTCGAGCAGCGGCCGGGGGGTGGCGGGGCAGTACAGGTTGCCGTTGGAGATGATCGCCCCGGCGTGGGTGCCGTGGGGTCCGCGGTCGTCGGGGTGGAGGTCCTGGATGAGCTGGGCTCCGGCGGCGCGCAGCGGCACGGCCCAGTTCCCGGGGACGCGGTGGGCGTACCCGGAGTCGTCCAGGACGTCGCCGAGGGGGACGCCGCTTTCGGGGAGGCGCTGCAGGACCGGGACCATGGCCCGGGCGGGGTCGAGGCGGCAGGAGGTGAGGGTGACGCGGCGGGCCAGCTCGGGGACGGGCGGTCCGTTTTCCTCTGTGACCATGGTTCCGGCTGACAGGTAATAGCCGTAGAAGAGCTCGTCTTTCTGGCCGGGGCTGTCGCCTCGGCGGTGTCCCCAGGAGGCTTCGGGGTCGGCGCAGTCGCTGCTGCCGCGAGACGGCGGGCGGGAGAAGGTTTCCAGGTCGCTCCAGTCGACGGCCAGCGCCCTGGTGGTGTCCTTGTGCTGCGGCGGGATGCTGGCTTCCAGCAGCGCGTCGAGGATGCCGGCCAGGCCGGGCGAGGGGGCGCCGTCGGGGTGGTCTTTGGCCAGCGCGGTGACCGCCAGGTGGAAGGTGCGCTCGACCTGCCGGTAGGTGAGCAGATGCGGGCCGTGTTTCCAGCCGGCCACCACGCCCAGGCGGATCCGGTCGGTCTCGGGAAGGCTGGTCAGGGCCTGGTGCACCCGGGTCAGGTGCGCGGGGCGGTGGTCGGCCAGGGTGAGCAGCATGCCGATCAGCAGGGTCCGGACCAGCAGCTGGCGGGGCCGGATCCCGGCGGGCAGCATGGCCTCGATCCGCGCGGCGGCGCGGGACCGGTCGATGATCTGTTCCAGCCGGGACAGCGGGACCGGCGCGCTCACCGCGTGCCGCCGAGCAGTTCCACCGCCTGTGCCTCGCCGGCGGGGTCCAGGGCGGCGATCAGGTCGCCGAGCCGCTGGGAGCAGGTGAGCCCGGCGGCGGCCATGAAGGTGGCCAGCCCGAGGTGCCCGGCGCAGTCGGCCAGCCAGGTCGCCCGCAGCCGCCCGGTGTCCAGCCGGGGCAGGCCGGTTCCCCCGGCGAGCGAGCGGATCAGCGGGGTGGTCACGTTCCGCCGCCCGGGGTCGCGCCCGCCGGTGAGCAGGCGGGTTCCGGCGTAGCCCGCGGAGGCCAGCAGCAGGTCGTGGTAGCCGGACAGGACCGGCACCACCCGGGGGCGGCGGCCGCGGACCTGCACCAGGACCCCGCCGGACCGGCAGGCGATGTCGCTGCCGCGGACGCCGCGCAGGTCGGCGCCGGTCAGCCCGGCGCCGGCGCCCAGGCAGATCAGCCCGCCGGCGCGCATCCGCCGGCCGTGCGTCGGCTGGGCATCGGCCAGGGCCAGGTAGGCGGCGATCTCCGCGGCGCTGTAAGGGGACTTGGCCCGCTGGCGCGGCAGCGGCACCGGCGGGGGACCCAGCTGCGGGCCGGCCCGGCGCGCGGCGTAGCGCAGGTTCGTGCGCAGCGTCCGGCGGGTCGGGGCGGACAGCTCCCGGCCGGCGGTGAGGATGAACCGCTCGATCACCGAGGGGTGCAGGCACACCTGCGGGTCCAGTTCCAGCCCGGCCGCCGAGGCGAACGCGCCGAGCTTGCCGCAGGCGAACAGCAGCGCCTTGGCCCGCTCGGGGCCGGGGGGCGCGCATGTGGTCACGGTCAGCCGGGCGAAGCGGGCGGCGGCCTCGGGCAGCGAGGGCGGCCGGTAGCCGGCGATCAGCGCAGCGGCGCGCGCGGGCGCCGGCGCGGGTGCTCTCCGGTCCGGAGTCACACTGTAGGTATACAGTGTGATATGGCTGCGATGGGGGACGTGTGCAAGCCTGGGACCGTGCGTGTCGCCGACGGCCATCAGGCCGAAGCCCGGAAGATCGCCGCGGAGCTCGCGGCGATCGCCCGCACGGGCCAGGTGCTGCCCGGCTCGATCACCGAACGGCGCACCCGCTGCGGGCACGGCAATTGCGGCTGCCACGCCGACCCGCCCCGGCTGCACGGCCCGTACTGGCAGTGGACCCGCAAGGTCGCCGCCAAGACCATCTGCCGGTGGCTGAACCCCGAGCAGCACGACGACTACCAGGCCTGGATCACCAACGACCGGCGGCTCCGGGAACTGCTCGCCAGACTCGAGACCCTCGGAGCCGCCGCGCTGGAAGCTGACCCGCGCCTGCACCGGCAGGCCCGCAGCCCCGATGACCGGGCCGGCTGACCACAGATCCGCTGCGGGCGCCGACCCCGGACCACCCGCCTGGCCGGGGTTGAGGCCAGCCCGCCGCAAGAAGGACTAAGCGCCCAAAGCACTGTGGGTGCAACCCGCTTAACCTGTGGGTGACCTCCGCATCAACGCCCGTTCGGCCAGGTCAGGCCCAAAGGTGAAGACCTCTCGCAGGTCAAGAGGTTTTTTCGGTTGTGTATCCGGTGAGTAGCATGCCCGGGAACTGCCCCTCAGGTGCCCCCCGGGCGGCGGGCGGTTGTCGGCTACGGTCTTTGACCTGGGCCAGCGTGCAGGAACTCGTGACAGGGGAGTGCTTCGTGGTCCTGGATACAGCGAGTCCGTGTCCTAACGCGTGTTCACGGTCGCTCAGGATGAGGACGTAGCGGCGGGCGACTTGGGCGCGGCTTCGCCGCCACAGTGGCAGGCGGCCTTCGGTGACGCTGAGACAGCGGTCATAAATGATCAGGCGATGCAAGCCGGGCGCAATCAGCGCCTACGGACCGGTGACGTGTTAAGCGTAACGCAGCGTAACGACCACATGGGCATGTCTTGGCGCCATTTGAGTTCCCCCGGGCCGCGGGGGCTCAGGCGGCGCCGGGCGGTGCGGCCCGCCGGCATGGAAGGCGCCCGGCTCGGGCCGACACCGCCGTCTAGCCAGCTGCCCACGGCCAGAAACCGTGGCTGCCGGGGAGTCGCCCGGGCTTGGGCGCCTTTGCGCTCAGGTGCTCTGGGGATCACCCGGCCTGCGGCTTCTTGCGTCAGTGTCCAGTCTCTGGTTCATCCGGTCAGCGGCCGCAGCCTGCTGTCTGGCATCAGCCTGGCGGGCCTCGCGATGTCTTCTCTGTTGGTTTGCTCGGGCAGTTCGCTGACGAAGCCCATCACTGTGCCATTCCACGCTCGGCCGGGAAACCCGTGTCCTTTGCCTCAGTCGCTGGCTAGTTCGTCGGTGGCGGTTCGTCCGGCGCGCGCGGTCCGGCGGAGGAAGTCGGCGAGCAGCCGGAGTTCGGCGTCGCCGTATCCGGCGCAGATCTGGTCCATTGAGGTGTTCATCCCCGAGTAAAGGTGCAGCAGTTCGGAGTTGCGGTGGCGTAGCGCCCGGATCCGGACGGCGCGGCGGTCGGAGCTGCTGCGGTCACGGGCCACCCAGCCGCCGCGTTCGAGCCGGTCGATGATGCCGGTCATGGTGGCGGGATGCAGTCCGGCGCGGCGTGCGAGGGCGCTCGGGCTGAGCGGGCCGTGCCGGTTGATGAGATCAAGGCAGTCCAGGTCGGCGTCCTTGAGGTCAACGTGCGCGCCGACGTGATGGTTGAGCAGGGACAGCTGGATGCTCAGCTCGCGCAGTGACTCCTTGACCGCGGTACTCAGCCGTCGTCTGCGCCGTGAGGAGTCCGCGCTCTCAGATGATATGGAATTCATATGATATGATCCTAGTGTCTTCTGGAATACAGAGGAAACGATACCCCGGCAGGGATGCCAGCGCACAGGGAAGGCTTGCCATGATCTTGGTTACCGGAGCGACCGGCAACGTCGGCCGCGAGCTAGTGAAGCTGCTGCTGGAGGGCGGCGAGGAGGTCGGGGCGGTCACCCGCGACCCGGGCTCCGCCGCGGTGCCTGCCGGCGCGCGCGTGGTGGGCGGCGACCCTTCCCGCCCGGCGACGCTGACCTCCGCGCTGCGCGATGTCGAGGCTGTGCTGCTCAGCCCGCGCGCCGTCGGTCACGGCGCCGCCGAGCTCCTGTCGCTGGCGGGCGAGCACGGCGCGCGCCGGGTTGTGCTGCTATCGGCAGTGACCGTGCAGTACCCCGCCGGGGAGGCTCGCTTCGCCGACGCCTTCAAGGCGGCCGAGGACATCGTCACAGGGTGCGGCCTGGACTGGACCCTGCTGCGGTGCGCCGACTTCGCCGCCAACACCCTGGCCTGGGCGCCGCAGATCCGCCAGGCCGGAGTCGTGCGGGGCGCCTACGGCGACGCCGCGACCTCTACAGTCCACGAGCGCGACATCGCCGCGGTCGCCGCATCGGCGCTGGCCAGCCGCGCACACGCCGGGCACACCTATGTGCTCACCGGCCCGCGGTCACTCACCCAGCGCGACAAGGTCCGCCTCATCGGCGAGGCCATCGGAACAGAGCTGGCCTTCCAGGAGATCTCTGCCCAGCAGGCCCGCCAGACCATGATCACCCAGGGCCTTCCCGAGGAGATCCCCGACAGGCTGCTCGGCTCGCTGGCCCACTACGCCAAGCGGCCAGGACCGTCCTCAGACGCCGTGCAGCAGGTGCTGGGCCGGCCCGCGCTCACCTACGCCCAATGGGCGGCCGACCACGCCGCCGCCTTCCAGAACTGAACACAACCCCCCAGCCAGCCCATGGAGCGCCAGATGAAACTCACGATCTTCGCAGCAACCGGCGGCATCGGCCGGCAGATCCTCGAGCAGGCCGCCGGCGCGGGCCACGAGGTCACCGCGGTCGTCCGCGACCCCCAGAAACTGCCCGGCGAGTTGTCCGGCCAGGTACGCGTCGTCACAGCCGACCTAGCGGCCCCGAACCCGGCAACGCTCAGGTCCGCCGTCGAAGGAGCCGACGCAGTGCTCTCCGGCCTCGGCCCGCGATCGAACGCCGAGGCCGGAATCGCCGCGCAGGGCACGCGGGCCATCGCAGCGGCGATGAAGGCAGCCGGCGCGCGGCGCATCGTCGTCGTCAGCGCCGCGCCCATCGGGACCGTGCCCTCACCCGCCAGGCCGAACCCGCCCCGGCACGACCCGGGCGACGGGTTCCTCATGCGGTACCTGGGCGCTCCGCTGACCAAGGCCGCGTTCCGCAAGCACTACGCCGACCTCGCGCAGATGGAAGACGTCCTCCGCGGCAGCGACCTGGACTGGACTGCCGTACGACCGCCACGGCTGACCGACAAGCCGCTGACCGGCACCTACAGGACGGCCCGCGGGCAAAACCTCCGCCGCGGCATCCTCATCTCACGCGCCGACGTCGCCCACTACATACTCCGCGCACTCGACCAGCCCGAGACGATCAGGCAAACCATCGGCGTCGCCAGCTAACGAACCGAGAAATCACCGGAGTTCGCACATTCGCCGCCCACGTCATCGTCACCATCGAGGCCATCGCCCGAGCAGCAGGCCAGCCGCGCCGCTGTCTTGAGGGTGCCTATCGGGAAGGTCAGTCACGATTCCGGCACTCCGGCCCTGGCCATGCCGGGCGGATCGGCCTGAAGTGGAGGATGGCGATGCCCCGAGAAGGCGTTAGCGGTCACGCAGGTGGGTGTAGGCCGATGGCGGCTGGCATCCCGATCACTGGCACGCTGGTGAGGAGCACGGCTACCGCCGCAGGGCTGCAGGGCGCGGCTGGCGGCCACGGCCGACGGCGGGAGCCCTGCAACGCCGCAGGCCACGGGCACAAGCCCGTTAAGTCCTGGTGTTGGTTTCGCGACTTGGACTGATCCCCGGGGCGCCAGGAACATGAGGGAGATGACGTGATCGTTCTCGCTATAGTGTGCGGCGTGTTCGCTGGCTTCGCGGCCCGCCGGTTTCTCAGCGCCCGTGATGCGTGGGATTTCTGGCGGCTGAGGCGGGCGACATTGCCCGGACTGCGAGGAGCGTTCTACAAAGACGCTCGCAGATCTCTTGGCTGGGCACTCGGCGCCGCCGTGTTCTTCTTCCTAGTCGCGCACCTCGCATGACCTGGCTGCATCGCGCCATACGGCCCGCGGAAGGAAGCTTGCCGCGCACGTCGGCCGTCCGCTGACGGCGGTGCCCGATCGGTGCGGCAGGCAATAAACTTGGTGTCTTTGAACCGCTCGCCGAGGCTGCGGGCCAGGTTACGGGCCCGCTGCGCGGTCCACTCGCCGGTGGGGTTCGCGGTGACGCCGCCAAGGTGCATCCGGCGGCTGCCAGCCGCCGAACTGACTGGACGCTCAGGTCGCGCCAGATGCGAGTGCTCTTGGTGCTAGGCGGTCATGCATAGCCATGCACGCTGGGTCGCGGATAGTGGTCATGCTGAAACCTAGGATTGCCGGTTCACGGCACCGTAGTGGACCACTAGCTGGACACGGGGCCGAGGTTTCGGTCGGCGCGGCGCCTGGCGCGAAAGAGCGAGGCTCGTGATGGGCGCAGATCTGGCTGATCTGCGTGCGCCCGCAACCACTGGTGCCACTCCTCGCGCGAGCGTCCGCGACCAATAACTATGAGCCGCGGATGAGGCCGAGGGAGCGGGCCCGGCTGACCGCCTCGTCCCGGCTGTGGACGCCGAGCCTCTTATACAGACGTGCCGCTCGCTCCTTGGCTGCTGACCGGGAGATGCCCAGCTTGTCGGCGATGACGGAGAAGGGGAGTGGTTTGGGGAGGTACCGCAGGACGTGGGCCTCTGCCATGGTGATCGACGCAGCCCTGACCCGTGCCTCGGCTTCGCCGGTGGCTTCGACCGCCACCTCGTCGGCGGCGGCGATGGTAGCGAGGGATTCCGCCAGGGACGCGGCGGTCACTTCGTCAGCGGCTTCCACGGCGGCGGCGTCTTCGGCTACGGACTCACCGGCGGCCTGGCCGGCGGCGGCCACGATCAGGCCGGCTGTGGTCAGCGCCGTGACAGCCTCGTGGGCGGCCGCCTCCTCCACCAGCCCGGCAGTGATCAGCGCCCGGACAGCGGCAGCGGCAGCAGCGGACTGGATCCGGTCCGAATCGGCCACGGCCTCGGCCGCTTCAGCTTCGGCCGCAACCGCCGCGAGCATGGCGTCGGCCTCATCGGCCTGAGCCTGGGCAATCACCTGAGATGCCTCCTCCAGGGCGGCGACTTCGGCTCCCACTACCAGCCCGGCTCCGGGGGTCAGGAAGCCCTCGCCGATCAGCGTGCCGCCAGCCTCGGCGATCGCGTCAAAAAGCGGGGCAGCCCAGTGGTGCTCCACGAGCAAGAAGGCCAGGGCGGTCCCCGGCTGGAGAGAACCGGCCAGCGCCTGCGCATCGGCCGGGTCAAAGGCCGGGCCGCCAGCTGGCACCGGCACGGCCCGACCGCCGTTCGCAACGGGAACGACCGCCGCCAGGAGCGAGCCGAAGTCCTCGTCATCACCGATCGCCAGCCGTTCGATGATGCCGTCCTGGCCCTTAGCCACGAAGAGCATGTCCAGCAGCCGAAGAACTCCCCGTCCGCGCAGACGGTCGACCTCTGCCAGGATCCGGTCCTCGGCGCCGGCGTCGCGGCTGAAGCTCAAGGCGATCACCTGGAGCGGTGCGGTCATCGTTGCCTCCTTGTTCCGGCCCGTAATGTCGCCGACCGTACCACCGAGCGGCGTCACCACTAGCGACGCTCTCGGCGTCCGCTGTTGCCGCAGGCCGTGGCCGGGACGATAGCGAGACTCTTACGTGTTGGTGACGAGCGGGCTTGGTTCAGCTATGGGACAGTGACGATCTCCGGGCGTTTCCTGGAGGCTTGTGGAGGGCGGGGTAACATGCGGGGTGCGGGCAGCGGGGTATCGGGGAGCGGCTGATGACGGTACGGCCATCCCTAGCTGAGCAGCTTGACCTTTTGCCGCATCCCGAGGGCGGGTGGTTCCGGCAGACGTGGCGCTCGGCGGTGTCCTTCTCGCCCGAGGGGTACAGCGGGCCGCGCAGCGCCGCGACCGCCATCTACTTTCTGCTCCATCCAGGCGAGCAGTCACGCTGGCATGTGGTGCGGTCCGACGAGCTGTGGTTCTGGCACAGCGGCGGGCCGCTGGACTTGCGCATGGGCGGCGTCGGCGACGAGCCTGCCGCCGGGATTGCTGTTGTGCTTGGCGGCGATCTCGGCGCGGGCCAGCGACCGCAGGCCATCGTTCCCGGCGGCGTATGGCAATGCGCTGCGCCCGCTGGCCCGGAGCCAGTACTGGTCAGCTGCGTTGTGGCTCCTGGCTTCGATTACGCCGACTTCCGCCTGCACTGACTGCGGCGCCTGCCCGCGCCCACGGGCGAGCCCCTTATCTGACCGGCCGGGAGCGCCTCGGCATGCGCCAAGCCGCATATCAGCGCCCGGGGCGGTATAGCGCGTCCCGAAGACTGATCCGGCTCCTGCCGGGAGAGGTGCGGATGCACGCTGGGCGAGCTCGCGCAGCATGTGGAGGTACACCCGGCGCAGCCGGAGCGGGCCGCGCCGGTTTGACTGGGCCCGGGCTGGCTGATCGATGACGTCCTCGGCGAATGTCGCCGGGAGGGAAGACATGTGCGAAGACGCCGGCAGCGACGCAGCGGCCGCCAACCCAGCCGACATTGACCATACAGCCCAGCCGAGCAGCCACAGCAGGCGCGCAAAGAGCTGCTGATGGGTAGTTCTCGCGTGAACCGCGGACAGGGCGCGTGGATGGGCCCGCCCGGTCCGCACCTCATACGGCACGAAGGCGACGCTACCAGCACGGGCGCAACGGCCCAAGGACGCCGGCTGCCACGTCCTCACACATACGGGTTGGCGCGTGAACCAGGATCGCCCGATGGCAGCGGCATCCAGCCACCCGCCTGAGATGCCGACGGCGAGGCCTCCGGGTACAGGCCCCCTCTCCACGGCCCGGGCGCGCCGTGCTCTTCGCCGGGGCCACGGTGGTCATCGCCCTGCTCGGGTTGTTCTCGGTGGGCCTGCACTTAACCAGAGCGGGGATCGCAGTCAGCGCCTTTCCGTTTCAGCCCGCTGGTGGCATTGACGCCCTTGACTGGGCCGTGCACCAACCGGTGGCTGGCCGGTATCAGGTGTCGCGGACCGAGGCGCCGGCACCCGGGTTCGGCCTGCGCCGTCTGAGCCACAAGAACAGCAGCACCAACGGCACGGCGAGGCCGCCGATGCCGTAGACAAGGAATGCGGCAAGGCCGTCGATGCGTCCGACTAGCCAGGCGAAGTTCTGGCCGAAGAAGCCAGTGACGAACGTCAGCGGCAAAAACACTGTGGCCAGGATCGTGAGCTGTTCAATCGTGGCGTTCTGCCGGACGCTGACCTTCGTCTGTTCGACCGAGATCACCGCCATGTTAGCCTCCAGCACCGTGCCGAGCAGGTCACGCTGCGCGGCGACCTCCTCGTTGACCAGCAGCAGGTGGTCCTGGACATCGCGCAGATACGGCAGCAGCGCCGGCGCTGCGGTGGCGCGCTCGACCGTGGCAACCACGCCGAGCAGCGGGTGGACGGCACGGTAAAAGTCGGTGGCCTCGCGGCGCAGCGAGTAAATCCGCTCGGTCGGCGCGACGGCGCCGGAGAACACGGTGGCCTCGATCTGGTCGATGTCGCGTTCGAGCTCTGTCACGACGGGCGCGTACCCGTCCACCACCTGATCCAGGATCGCCCACAGCGCTGATGCGCTGCCCGTGGCCAGCAGTTCCGGCCGCTGCTCCAGCCGCTGCCTCGCGCCGCGCAGCTCGCTCGCCACGCCCTGCCGCACCGTGATCACGAAGGTCGGCGCGAGGAAGACGCTGATCTCACCGAACTCGACCTCTTCGGCCTTGTCGTCGTAACGCGCGGTCCGCAAGATCACCAGCCGTACGTCCAGCTCGTAGCTTTCGACCTTAGGCCGCATATGAAAATTCTGTGCGTCCTCGACCGCCAGCTCGTGTAGCCCGAAGGTGTCACGCACCTCGGCCAGCTCCTCGAGGCCCGGCTCGAACAGTCCCAGCCACACGAAGCCGCCCTGCCCGCACCGGGCCGCCGCCTCCTCCAGCGACACCGCGCCTTCGCCTTGCCGGCGGCCGTCCTGGTAGTGAGCACAATCAACGATCATCTCGGGGGGACCCCTTTTCTGCGCAAACAGCAGGCCGACATCCGTAGACAGCTTGGCGGAGTCCCGTGACAACATCGCACTTGGAGGTGGCGAACCGAGGAGGCAGGCACGGCTGCGCTTGCCATGCCCATCAAGATGACCATGCCGGAGGCCTCCCTGACCGCCCACGCGCGGGTCTGACGGCTCCCGATACAAGCGCGATCGCCTGTCCCCACCAGGCTCGTGGGCACGCAGAATGCCCAGACTCGGGCGCCTGGCGTCTTGATCGAAATAAAGGCTGGGCGCCGGGTTGCAATGCGAGGGGTGCGGTAAGCGGACTGACAGCCGCGTTTACAGCAGAGACACTCAAATTCGGGGTTGAGATAACGCCGGATATTGTTCCGTCTGCCCCGGCCAACGGCCACGGAGCGTGAGTTGGGGTGTCCGCCCGGAGGCTCGCGAGCCTGGTGATCAGCGCGGGCGCTCGCCACGTCGCTGGCACGTCATGGCGGCTGGGTAGTGCGCTGGCCCCGCAGCCGCGTTCCCGCCTGAACGGGTGCTCACCGCGCCGTCATCTGAGGAGGTGGAACTCCACCCGGTACAGCAGCGTGTCGTCGGCGATCGGGCCGGCGTGGGCCGCGCGCTGGCGCGGGGAGCTCGCGGTCATCGGCAGTACCGGCTGTGACCGGTCAAGAGCCTGGACCTGGGACTTCTAGTCTGGCATAGCACAACCGCGTGCTCGGGCGGGTTGAGGTACGACCCGATGACATCGTCCGCGGTCCCGATGCACGGGCAGTTCTGGACCAGCCTGGCTGGGCCGTTCATCATCGTCGGGAATCGGTACCGCGTTTGCATTCATCCCAGTTTCCATCGCCGCCCTCGCCGGGGTCGCCGAGCACCAGGGCGGCCTTGCCTCCGGGCTCATCAACACCCCCCAGCAGCTCGGCGAAGCGATCGGCGTCGCGATGGCGTCCACAATCGCCGGCACCCGCGTCACCACCTTGCTCCACCAAGGCGCCGCGCCCGCCGCTGCTCTCAACATCGTGAACCACATCTCGATAACGTGTTGCGTTAATAACGCATCGCGTTATCATGAGATGTGTGCTGCGATCCTTCCGGGACAAGGACACTGAAGCCGTCTGGCACCGGAGGCGGTCGCGCAAGCTTGATCCGCCGTTACAGCGGCCAGCCTGGCGGAAGCTGGCGATGCTGGATGCTGCTGAAGTTCTGGCGGACCTGCGGGTGCCGCCGGGCAACCGGCTGGAGAAACTGGCAGGCGATCGCGCGCGTCAGTACAGCATCCGGATCAACCAGCAGTGGCGGATCTGCTTCCGGTGGACCGATGCCGGGCCAGAGGACGTGGAGATCACTGACTACCACTAGCAGGGGAGGGAGTATGGAAGCGGACACGGTGATGGCGCCTGCGCATCCGGGCGAGATCTTGCTGGAGGAATTCCTCAAGCCGCTGGCGGTGAGCCAGTACCAGCTGGCCAAACAGATCGGGGTTCCGGCTCGGCGGATCAACGAGATTGTGCACGGCCAGCGTCGCATCAGCGCGGACACGGCGCTGCGGTTGGCCCGTTTCTTCGGCACCTCGGAGCGGTTCTGGATCAACCTGCAGTCGCGCTATGACCTGGAGGTAGAAAAGGACCGGCTCGGCGATGCCCTCGACGGCATCCGCCCGCTCACGGCCGCCAGCTGACTGCCGGGGAACATCAAAAACTGAGTGGCAGATCGAGTGGCAAGCAGCGCCAGAGTGCGAGCCTGTCCCTACCTTGCCAGTGCTGGTCTGTGCTCGCGTTCTGGCTGGTCAGGGGCCCGTCTGCAGCGATGTCACCCTGGTTGCGGTTCATGGTAAGGAGACGGCGAGCGAGGTCAGCAGCCGCGGAGGCCATCGAGCCGGCCGCCGCGCGAGCCCAGTCAGCCGCAGTGCAGCGTGAAGCCGCCCGGTCTGCGCCAGAGGCGGTCCAACGCGCCAACGCAGCGGCCCACGCCGCTCAAGGGTGCCAACCAGGAGACCCCTGTCCGATCTGCCGTCGGCCGCTACCCGCCGGGCTTAGCCGCGCCCATGCCTCCCGGCGAGGCAGACGCCCGAGCGCGGCAGGCCCCGCCGAGCATGACGCTGAGGAAGCAGCTGCGATGCTGCAGCGCGCCAGGCCGACCTCAACGGCGCAACCGACTGAGCTGGATGACAAGATCCAGCAAGCGCAGCGCCTTCTAGCAGCGCTCGATGAACTTGCCAGCCTGGCACTGGCACTGTGCCTGGTTGAGCTCGCCGGTTATAGGAGGCGGTCGGCTCGATGCCCTCTTCCTCGACGAAGGCTTCGGATCCTTCGACGCGAACTCGCTCGATGTCCTCGGCCGCCAGGCACGAACCCGCCGACTGGTAGCAGTGATCAGCCGCGTCTGGTCGACTGCCGAGATCATGGACCGGGTCTTGGCTGTCACCGCCGGGGCAGCAGGCAGCACAGCCCGCTGGCTCGGCGGCAGCGAGCGGGACGAGACGCCCGGTCGCCGCGGAGAGCACCCGGCAAGCCAACCATCACTGCGTTCATCATGCTGGCAACAGTGCCCCGCCGCACCTGTGCCGCTCGAATACTCGATTTGGTGGTGGACCTGCACTGAATCACGAAAGGGAGGCCGACCATACCGCGTTGTTATCCGCGGCTCGCCCCCGGTGGTCCACGACCGATGGCAGCACTTACGGAGAGGCGCCGCCGCGCTGGTGTGGGACGGCGGACTATTCGATCACCTGAGTGGCGGGGTAGGCCCTCACTGGGGTTCCCGCAGTCATGGGCCGTCAGAAAGGCGGTAGGCGGGCGAATGTCGTGGCGGCGGCGTGCAATTCGCTGGCATGGCTGCGGGTCGGCGCAGCGGTCAAGCAGGTGCCGCAGTTCCCCGCGGTGTGCTGGGTTTGCTACCGTCCGGGACGGGTCGACCCCGCTGCCCGGGAAAGCGGAATGGAGCCTGCTCATGGCTAAGGCCGGTGAGAGAGTCCGCAGATGCGCCTATCGGCGCGGTCAGAATGAGCCGCATCGGGGGAGGCCGGGATGCCAGAGCAGGGGGTCGGCGAAGGCGGAACCGGATCTCGTGCTGCCCGGCTTGAGGTGGCGTTAGGTGTCGGCCCAGCATGGTGGCGGGTCAGCCGGTCCGGGGGACCCGGGACGGCCGGGGGCCGCGTTCTGGAGGCGCCGCCAGCGGGCCGAGGCTGATGCGCGGGAGGCGCGTGCTGCGGCAGCCGAGGCTGAGGCGCGGCTGGCCGGGGCGCGGGAGGCGCAGGCCGCCGCTGAGCAGGAGGCGCGGGCCGCGCGGGAGACGCGGGAGGCGGCTGAGTCGGCTCGGGCTGAGTCGGCTCGGGCGGAGCTGGACCGGGCGCGCCGGGCGGCGGAGGAGCAGATCGCGGCGGCTGAGGAGGCCCGGGCGGGGCTTCGGGCCCGCGCCGAGCGGGCCGAGGCCGATGCGCGGGAGACGCGGGAGGCGCAGGCCGCCGCTGAGCAGGAGGCGCGGGCCGCGCGGGAGCAGCTGGCTGCGGTGCGGCGGGAGCGGGACGAGGCAGTAGCGGGCGCGGAGTCCCGGGCGGCCGGGGCCGAGTCCCGGGCCGGCGAGGCCGGGCAGGACGCGGCGCGGGCGCGGGAGGCGGCTGAGTCGGCTGGGGCGGAGCTGGACCGGGTGCGCCGGGCGGCGGAGGAGCAGGTGGCGCAGGCCCGCCAGTCTGCGGGCCCGGACCAGGCCGGGCTGGAGGCGCAGATCGCGGCGGCCGAAGAGGCCCGGGCGGGGCTTCGGGCCCGCGCCGAGCAGGCCGAGGCCGATGCGCGGGAGGCGCGGGAGGCGGCTGAGTCGGCTCGGGCGGAGCTGGACCGGGTGCGCCGGGCGGCGGAGGAGCAGATCGCGGCGGCTGAGGAGGCCCGGGCGGGGCTTCGGGCCCGCGCCGAGCGGGCCGAGGCCGATGCGCGGGAGGCGCGGGAGGCGGCTGAGTCGGCTCGGGCGGAGCTGGACCGGGTGCGCCGGGCGGCGGAGGAGCAGATCGCGGCGGCTGAGGAGGCCCGGGCGGGGCTTCGGGCCCGCGCCGAGCGGGCCGAGGTCGATGCGCGGGAGACGCGGGAGGTGCAGGCCGCCGCTGAGCAGGAGGCGCGGGCCGCGCGGGAGCAGCTGGCTGCGGTGCGGCGGGAGCGGGACGAGGCGGTAGCGGGCGCGGAGTCCCGGGCGGCCGGGGCCGAGTTGGCTGAGGTGGAGCTGGACCGGGTGCGCCGGGCGGCGGAGGAGCAGATCGCGGCGGCTGAGGAGGCCCGGGCGGGGCTTCGGGCCCGCGCCGAGCGGGCCGAGGCCGATGCGCGGGAGGCGCGGGAGGCGGCTGAGTCGGCTCGGGCGGAGCTGGACCGGGTGCGCCGGGCGGCGGAGGAGCAGATCGCGGCGGCTGAGGAGGCCCGGGCGGGGCTTCAGGCCCGCGCCGAGCGGGCCGAGGCCGATGCGCGGGAGACGCGGGAGGCGCAGGCCGCCGCTGAGCAGGAGGCGCGGGCCGCGCGGGAGCAGCTGGCTGCGGTGCGGCGGGAGCGGGACGAGGCAGTAGCGGGCGCGGAGTCCCGGGCGGCCGGGGCCGAGTCCCGGGCCGGCGAGGCCGGGCAGGACGCGGCGCGGGCGCGGGAGGCGGCTGAGTCGGCTGGGGCGGAGCTGGACCGGGTGCGCCGGGCGGCGGAGGAGCAGGTGGCGCAGGCCCGCCAGTCTGCGGGCCCGGACCAGGCCGGGCTGGAGGCGCAGATCGCGGCGGCCGAAGAGGCCCGGGCGGGGCTTCGGGCCCGCGCCGAGCAGGCCGAGGCCGATGCGCGGGAGGCGCGGGAGGCGGCTGAGTCGGCTCGGGCGGAGCTGGACCGGGTGCGCCGGGCGGGGGAGGAGCAGGTGGCGCAGGCCCGCCAGTCTGCCGGCCCGGACCAGGCCGGGCTGGAGGCGCAGATCGCGGCGGCCGAAGAGGCCCGGGCGGAGCTTCGGGCCCGCGCCGAGCAGGCCGAGGCCGATAGGTGGCAGGCGCGCTTCGCTACCCGGAAGGCCGAAGGGCAGTTGGCCGAGGCGCGGGAGGCGAAGGCTGACGCTGAGCGGGAGGCGCGGGCCGCGCGGGAGCAGCTGGCTGCGGTGCGGCGGGAGCGGGATAAGGCGGTCAACGGTGCGCAGTCGCGCGCGGATGACGCTGAGGCTGAGCAGCAGCCTCCCGGCTCCGGCCGTGACGGGGCAGGCGGGCAGCCCGTCCGGCGACAGCCCAAGAGCACAACACGCCGCAGCCGTAACCCTCGGAGAGGATGAGCGGTGCCGCGGCCTGCACGGCGCCCCCGAGCTTGGTTGATCCTCCGGCTGGGAAATCGTTAGGCCTTCGGGCGATCAGAGCCGCAGTACGGCCGATCCGGGCAATCGGTCACGTCCAGCCACGCGGGCCGATCAAGGTGAACTGTGCCGACTTGGCTCATAACCCAGAGGTCGCAGGTTCATGTAAGTCCTGATATCCCTGCGGGGGACGTCGCGCCGCCGTGAAAATCGAGGCGGGCTGCCCGACGACGCCGGCCGTTCCTTGGTACCTGAGCCCGTATGTAAGTCTGGCGCCGGGGCCTTGACCTTGACGGGTCGCGCACTGTGCTTCGAGCACGCCGGTCAGAATTTCGGTTCCCGACCGAGGCTCCCGGGCATCCCGCCGTGTCCCGGATGGCGTGAGGAGATGCTGGCTTGAGGGAGCCGCAGGAGATCGAGGACGAGGAGCACGAGCAGGTCACGGAGCGGGTTGCTGCGGTCGATGTGGCGAAGGCGTCGGGGATGGTGTGCACGCGTGTGCCGCATCCGTCCCGGCCGGGCGGCCGGCGCACCCGGGTATGGGATGTGGATGCCACCACGAACGCGATTATCGAATTGGGCCGGCAGCTGGCGGCTGAGGGGATCGAGAAGGTCACGATCGAGTCGACCACTGTTATCCGGAGTTTTCAAGATCGACAACAATGTCTCCGCAGTTCCAGGCCGTCGCGGACGCGTACGCCACAGAAGCAGCGGCGACGAGGGCCAGGACGCATGCCGGGCGCGGTGAGCGAGTGCACCAGGAAACGGCCAGGTTAGGGCCTACCAGGTGTCCATGGCCCGCCCGTCACGGACACCAGTTCCGTCGCGGTCCGACCCCGGATAACCCGTCCGCGACAGACGGGAATCGGTCATAAGGGCCTGTCACCCCCTGTGGCAGACGGCAGTCTGGCGACCCCGGATTACCAGCGATTACTGGCGCCCGTTTTTCTATCTGCTGGAAGCGGCCGGCCTGGCGGTGCAGCTGGTCAATGCCCACGACGTGAAGAACGCCCCGGGGCGGCCGAAGACGGACCCGTTAACCGAACTCATCAGAGTTCCCGAAGGTCACGGCGTTGGCTGGAGGCAACACCTGACAGCCTGGGGCGGCGGTCGGACCCACCCTGGGGGCCCACGGCGCCGAGAACATCGTCATCGACCGCGACTCCGAGCTGCTTGAAGGATCAGCCGGGCAGGTCACCGTCGTGCTGAGGGTTGCCACCAAGGCCGCGGCCGAGGCCTGGTACGTTCGCCGGAATACCAGGCCATCAGGCACCTCCGCACGGACAACACCGACGGCATCGGGGTCATCGCGGAGGGCAGATAGCCCGGCTCCAGGTCGAGCACCCGGTCACCGAGTGCACGACCTGAAGAGGACCTGGCTGCTCCCTGGCGGTCTACGTGCCCACGACGATTGGACCAGCGTATTAGTCGTCGCATGCCGCCTGGATCGGGTATCCGAGCGGTACTGGGCGCGGGGAGCCGGGCATACGCCGCCAGACTCGCCCGCGTGCGAGCCACGGGACCGGCCGGGGGTGGACTCGGGGCGGGGACTGTCGCACACTGGGCATGTCAGCCGGAATCGGGATACAGTGCCCGGCCGGGCGGCGGGGGTGCCCGGTGAACGGCACTTCGACCGGAGGGCACCAGGTCGGTACGGGGAGCTGCGCATGCGTCGCCATTTCATGCTTGCGCCCGCTGCGGCCAGGTTCATCAGCCAGCCGCGGCAGAAGCTGGGAGCCGTGGTTTTAGCAGTCCCTGCTGTGCCCGGGACGGGCCGGCGCGGACGGGCCGCCGGGCTTGGCCGCGCGGTGCTCTTTGCCGCCCTCTTAGCCGGGCCTGACGATGGCCCGCAGATCTTGCAGCTGACGCCGCCGGGGCCGGTGGCAGACGGCCGCGGCCAGGCTTTCATCGATGCGGTCCGCGGCCGGGCCCTGGCGGGCCGGCGGCAGGCCGCGGCCGTTGTGCTCGATCTGAGCGCGGCCGGGGCCCTCGACAGCAGCTGGTACGCCGTCCTTGTCGCGCTGAACGACAGCCTGAGGCCCGGCGGCCCGCGGCTACGGCTCGCGGGCGTTACTGCTCGCCTGCTGCCCGGGCTCCAGGAAGCCGGCGTGTGTCAGCACATCGGCGCTGACGCGATTCATCCCAGCGTCCGCTCGGCGCTGCTGGCGATTCACGCGGCACTGCCCGGACCCGGGCTGGTTACCGCGCCGGTGCGGGCATCGCTGGCCCGGTGCGCGGACGATGCGGGCATCTGGGCGGACTGACGCCCTTCTCGCCGACTGCGCCGGTAGCTGCCGGAAAGCTCGTCGACGTCATGCGACCAGGCGATAGTCGTTGATCAGGCCAGCAACGTGAGCGTGTCTTCGGACGCGGTAGTGGTCGAGGCTGGCTGGCCCGGGTGGCGGGTTTGAGCGGCGCCGCGCCGTGCAGGGAGCGGTGCGGCCGGCGTTGACTATGGTGAGTCTCGTGGTCGCAGGATCCGCCGCAGATGGGCCTGGTTCAGGTGATGGCGCGGTTCAGCAGCTCGGGGCGCGCCGTAGTCCGCCGCGCACTGGCTGCGCATCCTGCAGGTCCGCCCCGCCGACGCTGCCGCGGCACCCGGCGCCGCGACCTGGGTCCCCGGCCTGTCAGCTGGCGATGGCGCTGAGGCCGCCCGCCATGCTGGTGCCGTGGTGATGATGAGGAACGCCAGGAGGACGGCACGGGCTTGCGGGCAGTCACGAGATGGTGGAGCAGCTCGCGGCCGTCACGCCCGCGTGGTGGCTGATCTGCACCCGGCCGGCCAGCCCGTTGACCCGGTGACCGTGATGTGGGAGGCAACCCGCCGGGGCGTCGCGATGACCCGCGATGAGATCAGCGCCGCGCTGACCGGCGGGACCGCGGCGCGGGCGCCCGCCAGCGCCTGGGCCGTGCACGAACACGGCGTCCTCGCCCACGCCGGTGCTGGCTGGATTCATCGAACTCACCTCCAGGTGATCGGGGGCTTATCTGATGTCCCTCTCTAAGGACAGCATAATTGCGCAAGCCCAGGTCAGATGGCTTTGACGGTGGCAATTGGATTCATTTGCCGCCGCTCTCCAATTTGCCATTGCGTGAGGTCACATAAATGGCGGGCAATCTCTATACCCCGCATCCGACGTCCCTTTACCTTATGTAGGTACACCCCACACACAAGCGGGCCGGTGCGGTAACACCCGGACTCCCGGCCCTGACCAGGACGGAGCCCTGGCTGATGAACAGCGTCCCAGACGAAGCCTCGCCACACCATTCTGGACTGCTGAGCATCGCAGCGCCGACGGCAGGCACATCCGGGTCCTGGTTGCTCACTCGCGCGCCGAGCTCGGCATCAGACCAGAGACCGCTCGGACGGCAGAGCCATGACGAAGCGGCTGATGCAGACGCGCTCAGTGCACCGGCCGCCGCGTTCGCGCGTCGTAAAGGCAGGCCCTGCGCGGCCCGCCGCCAGCTCTCACCCCCCCGGGGACCGGGGTCCGGGCCGCGCAGGTTGCGGGGCGGCGCGCGTCACTGCGCCGAGTGCGGACCGGGCCGCGGAGACGCGAGCCACCCGGTTCAGCCTGGCGTCGAGGCGTGGCGGCCGCGCGGATGCCGGAACTCGGAACGCACTGCAGCCCGCTGGCGAGCGCAGGCCTGTAGGCGCATTGGATCTTGCGGATCTGGATGGGCGGTGGACCGGTGACGACTGACCCGAGAATGCATCCGGGCTATGTGCTGCTGCGCAATGGCGAATGCTGCGACGACAAGATCTGCCCCGACCTGGCGATGACCGCCGAACTCGCGGCCTGGTGGCGGCACAACAACGCCCCCGGCGGCGAGGTGATCAGCGTCGGCGGCATCACAGCGCTCGCGATCCCGGTGGAGACGCTGCGGACCAGGTTTCCAGTCCGCGGCAAGCCTTGCCCGGGCTGGTTAGGCCGCCAGGACTGGACCGATCCCGGGGAGCCGCGCGAGGGGCCGCCATGGGGGCCGGCGCCCAAGCCCTCGGGCATCAGGCCGGCCGCCGGGCCGCCGCCCCGTAGCGGCTGAGCTGAGCTGGCCCGGCCACCGCGGCGCCGGGAAAGCCTGAACGCGACCCAGGCACCCCTCACCGTGGGCGGCGACCGCCACCGGCTCGGCGGTCGGATCGCTGAGCAGCGCAGCGGAGGCCGCTACCCAGAAGGAACCGCTCAGGTGGCAGGAGTGGACAAGAACCAGGTGAGCCGCAGGCCAGCGGTTGAGGACGTAGGTGCCGAGGTCCGGCTATGTCCCGCCCTTCCAGCCCGCTCCCGGCCCTGCCAGCACCGCTGGCGAGCGTCACCAGCGTCTCGGCAGCACATGGCAGATCACGCTAGAGCACGCCGCCGGCGTCTGCAGCGCCACGCGCCGGTCACCCGACGGCCGGCACACCCGCGTGATCACCGGACCTAGCGCCGCCGGGCTGGCCGCCGACCTGGAGACCGCCGAGCAGGGCCAGCCGTGAGCGGCGAGCAGCCGGCCGGGCACCTCGCCCGGCTCAAGGTCGCGTTCCCGCGGTGGCGGATCACCCGCGCCATGGACGGCGGGACGGGGTACTTCGCCCGCCGTGGCGCGGCCACGCTGTGGGCGGAGACGTTAGCCGGGCTGGAGGTGGCGCTGGCTGACGCCGAGGCGCATCCACCGCCCGGGCCCTGAGCCGTGGGCGAAAGCCGCCAAGGTTGCGCACGGGCAGCAGCGTGAACACCACAGGTGCCTCGGGAACCGCCACCCGGCCTGACCGCGCCGCCTGGTCCGCATACCGGCGGGCCTGCCGCTGCGAGCACCCGAACCGGCCGGCCAGCACCCGCGCGGCCTCCGCCACGGGCACGCCGGCCTCTGCCAGCTCCGCAGCCGCGTTGATGCGCTCGGCGTGCTCACCGCCACCAGCACGATGACGGCCAGACATGGCGTTAAGGTACTACCTGAAATGTCGTACATGGTCAGTGACACGCCCGGGGCCGCCTCATGCCAGCACGCCCGCGTCCCGTCATCCCGCTGCATGCGCGCCCCGGGGACAGGCCGAGCTTCAGATCCCGGCGAGATCCCGCAGTGTGGCGCGTTACGATCGGACCAGACGATCGGGTCGCAGACCGCGGCGCTGCGTATCCACGCCAGGCAGTATGCGGCGGACCCGGGACCTGTGCGCACACGGGCCGCTCCATCTTGTCGACCTGTTGCTAGGGCTCGGCCGCGCGCTGATGGTCGCCAAGCGGACGCCCATGACGTCCGGAACGTCCCCGGTCGGCCAAAACGGACTGGAACCTGACTGCTTCGTCCGTTGTCCCGCGCGCCCAGGCCACCCGGCCGAGCGCACCGAAAGTCCGGTCCAGCAGGTGAAGTCGGACGCAGCCCAGGGTGACGGCAGCTATTGCTCCAACGTGTCTACCGTGGGCCTCGACGCGAGCACGGTTGACACCGACTCGTCCACGATCGGCACGGATGCCAGCACGGTGACCGGTGACATCCGCACCGTCATGTCCGATATCAGCACGCTGAAGGCCGACCTCGCCACCTTGAGCGGCCTCAGGCTGCCTGCGCCCGCAGGCGCCGGGGCGGCCATGACGGAGGCGCGCCAGGCCGTAAGCCAGGCTGTCACGGCCGTCGATGCCGATATAGACCAGGCCGATGCCGATGCCGATGACGCTGCCGCCTACCGGATTGCCAACGGGATGTCCACAAGCCCGTGCTCAGGTGATGGGCCGGGCAGCCCGTGTGCTCCCCTCCGGAACATCAGCTGACTGCCGCCGCGCTCCGCGTCATTTAAACCTGGACTGCCAGCTTGGGAAATGGACTGATCAGGCGTTCGCCGGCCATACGAAGGACGTCAGATGCGGGGCGCTGCCACCACGGGTCGGACCTTCTCCAGGGTTGTTCCGGGGGGGTCTGAAAGGCGGATGCTGTGCCGGTCGCTGCGTCTCCGAAGGTCGCCATGAAAGCCTTTCGGCAGCAGTTGCACCTGCCGGTCGCACGGTTCCACGAGATAGCGATGTCCAATCAGAGGGCAACGAGGTGCCTGGCCGCTCCGGTCCGTCGGCCGGGGCCGCCAGCGAGCAAGGTCCTTTCGATCCCCTTTTCTAGCTTCTCTACCAATATATCGTGCCCGATCGCCTTTACTCCGGCGGCAACAAGCGGGGGGTTCGCAGTCAGGGCTCCGAATGCGATAGTCCCGATCTGGATGACCTGTTTAACTGCCATGAAGGCGGCGTCGACGGGAGTGACGGGCGCAATGACCGCGATGCGGCCGAGCGCCTTGGACACAGGCTCGGGCGCTCCAGCCCACGAGAGCTAATTTCTTGAACGGATTTCCCAATCACAATGTTGTGCAGAACTTTGCGCCCGTCGTCCACAGGTGCGGCGGCCCGTGGCTGTGACGTCCTCGTAGTGACTCTGACCCTCTTGGAACGACCACCCCAGACCCTTCGCCTGGACCAAGGACGCCGACGAGATCCTCGCCAGCATCGACCGCGCGAAGACTAAAGCAAACGTCCTTACATACCACTAGAGGGTGCTTCCGGACGGGGAGCGGCTTGATGCGATAAAGGCATTTACGATAAGCTTGAGGTGCTGCGTGCGCGGGAAAACGGCATTCCGGGAGCAGGCTCTGGCGGGACTCAGGCACCGTCGACTTAGCCGGCGTAATAAACAGGTAACGTGCTAGCTGGATGCCTGCAACAGATCTGACACTGTTACGATCTCGTAGCCGCGCGCACTGAGGTCCGAGAGCAGAATGTCTGTCAGCACAATGACGCCACGGCGACGAGGAGTTCCCTCGTGCAACACAATGATGGAACCGGGCTTGGTACGCTCAAGCATGCGCCGCGCTTGACGCCGTGGGTTTTTATTGTCAGCGTCGCGTGTGGCGACGGTCCCCATGACGCATCGGTAACTGTGCGCCGCCAGGATGTGAAGCATCCGAGGGCTAAACCATCCAGATGCTGGCCGGAAAAGGCTTACTTTAGCGTACTTCGACAGTATAGCGTGAGTTTGAAGAAGGTCCAGCTCGAAATCGCGGGAACTGAGGAGCACGCTGGGTGAATCAAACATGGCGTGGTTGGCGATCTCGTTGCCGGAGCAACCGATCTTATCGACAAGTTGCTCGTTTCCGGCGACGCGTGATCCTATTATGAAAAAGGTTGCTTGCGCATGATGACGTGACAGGACATCCAGTAATGGCGGCGTTGTCGCCGGGTTGGGTCCGTCGTCGAAACTCAACGCGACCAGGCGATTGCTAGTTCTCGTGTACCAGGTCACGTCGAAGGGAAGGAGGTCGCCCAGGATGCGGGCCAAAACATGTGACCAGCGCGCTGCAGCGAAAGCCACCCCGATGACAACGGCTGACGCAAGGGAAAAGATAGCCACGTACTCTGCGGCGCGGGGGCGCGCGCTCACCGGACCGCGTGCCGTTTCGTCGGGGGCGTCCGCTGCCCGGCTCCTTCGCTTCATGGAGTCCTTCGCTTCGTGGACTGCTCAAAGCAGGCTAACGGGTTCGTCACGGAGTTCGTACTGCCCCGTGCCTGCTGAGCCAGCCATAAGGGCGTGTCTGGCGGCCTGTAGGCGGCGCCACTCGAGGTCACAACGCGACTGATCGGCACAAATTGGCGTAATATGACCGGCCTCGCTGCCAGCCGGTCCGAGTCGACAGGGAGATCTGTGGCGCAGTATGTCCCGTGTTCTGAACCCTGAAAGGGAGTGGCCTTCTCGATGATGCCCGCGGCGCCGAACGCGTCGATCTGCAGGGGTATGAGCAGAAGAGCATCGTGATGCGGCAAGAGGACCGCGCTCTCACGCAGATCCGGTCGACCCCCGGCAGGTCGCGCGGAGTGCCGAGGCCGAGTCTGGTGGCCCCCGGGGCTGGTCTGGCGGGGGTGCGGTGCTGGCGGTGTGCGGTTGTGCGTTGGGCTGCATTCCCCGGCGCTGGGCACGCGGGCTGTGCTGGCCGGCCGGGCTGCGGTGGGCAGGTAGGCCAGGCCGCAGCAGCGCGCGTGCGGCTTCCTTGCCTGGCCGGTGCCGGGTCCTGGCAGCGGCTGGCGCCATCAGTGCGGCGCCCCCGGCGGCCGCGGCCATTGCGCTCCGGCCTGGGAGGCGGCTGGAGGCGTGACCGGAGGTCGGGGAGACTGCAGCCAGTACGTTCCCCTTGTGGGCGCGGCGTCCGGGCCACCGGCGCCGCGTGTGATGACCAGATGAGTTGGCCTACAGCAACGCGCACCGCCCCTGACCTGGCCTGCGTCATCGCAGATGGCCACAGCGTCAGGCCGTGGATAGATGGTAAGGAGAAGGTCTACGGTTCGATTGGAGACCGGGCTGGTGTCATTGCCGCCCCAAGAACTCCTCGCTGGACATCGCCGGCGCCACGCCTACCCTCGCTTTGCGACAGTTGCTGCCTGTCGCCGACTTTAATCACCCGGTGCGCCACCGGCGACCTCCCGAGCAGGACGATCTTGCCTCGGGCGTGCCCGTCCAGCACGTACGGACGGTTCCCGCCGATGTCGATGGCTATATACCCGGCGGAGAGCCGGCCCCGCTCATCTGACTCGGGCCGGGGAACTCCCCCCGGCTACCCGGCAGCTTGCACATGGCGTCCGCTCTTCCGTCGAGGAAGAGCGGACGCCACTACCACGATAAGGAGTCGCCGCAGTTGGTCCGGCTTACCTTGGCTGTAACCCATCGCAGGTGAGAAAGCTGGCTTCAGCCGACCAGGTCCGGGCCTGTCGCGCTACCAGTAGTAATACGTAGAACGGTTACCCCAGTCATCGATCCATTGGCGCTGCCCGTGACCGAAGCAACCAATGTTGTACGGCGCGACACAGCTCTTGCTGTTCTCGCCGAACTGCATCGCGTAGTTGGGCCATCCGCCGCCGTTGTAGAAGTAGCCGTACCACTGGCCGGAATCATATCCGCAGTACGTCTCGTAGCCGCTCGGCGTGCAGCCTACATTCCATTGGTACACGTGCGAGCCGTTAGCGACCCCGTCCATCGTGAGATTCGCGCTCCAGTACCAGCAGCCATAGATGGAGCATTCTTTATCCCCGGCCGTCCAGTACCAGTAGCTGCTTGCTGCGGTGGTCGCCCTGGGACTTGCTGCGGTGGTGCCCCCGGGACTTGCTGTACTGGTTCCCCTGGGAAGTGCCTGGTAGTTCCGGCTGTAGGAGTACAGCTTGGCCCGGCAGCCCGGCACGGTACCCGGATTAGTCCGGTTGTACTCGGCACAGGTTTTCGGATTGAGTGTAATTATCCGGACGGTGGCGCCACGGGCCGTCGCAGGATTAACGGAAGTGCCCTTAAAGCCTGCGGGAGGTCGTGGCGCACTGAGCGTGCTCACCACGTGAGTCGAGCTTGGGTGAACCGTTGCTGCTTGCGCGGTGGTAGCCATCACTGCGGTCGCCAGTATGGCGCTGCATCCGGCCAAGATGACGGCTGCCTGCCGTCTGAGCCTTCCCAATTTAGACCTCCTCGGTCTTTGGTGGCACCTGCGTGCCGCCAGGGGTGCGCAGGTCATGGTTTTCCATGCTGCCCTCTGGCTTCGAATACGACAGGTCGCAGCCATGCGGTTCAAGATCTTCATCCTTTAATTCACGCTGTTCCGGGACTCTCGACTTTCGCTGTTACGCCGCTGCGTGCGCCCAGGCCAAGCGGACGGCGTGGACTTCTTCGGGTGTGGGCTGGTCAGGGTGTGATCCTCGCCGCGACGTATATCGAGGAGCTCGACCGGGCAACAACCACAACGCCGGGGCACCGCTCATCGGCATGTCAACGTCGGTTCGGCCTGCCGACTGCGCGGATCGGAAGCGCGGACACTCAGATCTGCGCGGCGACGCCAGCCACACCCCGGCAGCACCCGGCGTTCCGTCCCGACTGGGAGAAGGTCATCACCCCGGTCGTCGACCACCTGCTGACGCGGCCAGACGTCGATGCCGGCAAGATCGCGCTGCTCGTCGTCAGCCAGGCGGTTTACCAGGTGCCCAGGTCGGTGCCTTCGAGCACCGCATCGCCGCCGCCGTCGCCGACCCGGGCGTCGTGGACATCTCCACCCCGATGACCGGGCAGGTTCCTCATTTCCTGGCGAAGATGATCGAGGCGGGCGAGGGGACCTGGCGCGCACATTGCGCGATCTGGGCGCGGCGAGGTGATCTAGGCCAGGTTGACGGTGGGCTACGCCCTGGCCGGGGTGGATCTGCTGCGGTACCCGATCGGGTGGAGCGTGCAGGTCCCCGACCGGCGGGCCGCCGAGCGGGACGAGGCGAAGATCGCCGCCAGGCGGGAGGAGGCGTGGCCGGTGGTAAAGGGACCGCGGCGGACCTGCGGGGCCTGGCTGATCCTCGGATAGGTCCGCGATGGCGGCGAGCCGCGTCCATTCTGTCGGTGGCGTGCAGCAGGATGTAATGGTGGTAGTCGGAACCCCTCAGCCGGTGCATGGCCAAGGCGAACCACAACCATTCACGCACCTGAGCGTCCCGAACGCCGACCTTTACCGGAGCTTGCTGCGTACCTTCGCGCGAGCGAAGGAGCGCTTCGTTGTGCATCTGCGACCGGAGGACGTTGCCGCTGAACTGCGAGTCGATGCCGACGAGCAGCTCACCCAGGCCCTGGAACAGCTCGTGGCATGGGGGAACCTACGTGCGGATGTCGACACTAGCCGAGTGACCACGGTGGAGGACTTCCACCGCAAGCGATGCCTTTACCAGCTCACCAGCGCCGGGCAGGCAGCCGAGCAGGCCATCGCCTTCTACGAGGAAGCCATCGGTCGGCGCGGCCAGCTCCAGTCAGTCGCTCTGGTCGACATCGCCGACCGGCTTCGGTCGCTGCGAGTCTTTGCGGCGCACCATGACCCCGATCCGGCCAAGGTCCACCTGCTGCTGCTGTCCGTGGCGGAGCGGTTCTCCTCCTTGGCCGACAACGCGCAGGCGTTCATGTCCGCGTTGCGGCGCGCGATCGACTTCTCCGACGGGGACGTCGACGGCTTCCTGGCCTACAAAGAACGCTTGATCGACTACATCAACAGGTTCATCGCGGACCTGGCAAACTCCGGCGCCCAGATCGCGGTGCTGCTGGGCGACCTGGAAGCCGCCGGACACGACCGGTTGCTCGAGCTGGCCGCGCGACGAGAGGCGGCCGACGCGGTTCCCGAGGGTGAGGACGCCGCCGAATCCCTGTCCAGGGCGGAGAAACAGGCGCTGGATGCGTGGCGGAACCGGTGGCGCGGGCTGGACGACTGGTTCACGTCGCAGGACGCGGCGCGCCCGTCGCAGGCGCGGCTGCTACGGCAGGCTGCCGTGACCGCCATCAAGCAGCTTATCGATGCGGTAGGTCTGCTGAATGAGCGGCGCTCGGGGCGATCGGATCGCACGGCGGACTTCCGGGCGCTCGCCCGGTGGTTCGCCGAGGCGCCGGACGACGATGCCGCCCACCGCTTGTGGCGGGCGGCGTTCGGCCTGTGCCCCGCACGGCACCTGTCCGTTACCGGCGAGACCGCCGACACCTGGCACGACCTCCCGCTCGGGACGGCGTGGCGAGACGCGCCGCCGATCCGCATTTCCCCGCAGCTTAGGAAGACTGGGGCCTACGAGCGACGCGGCAAGCCCAACCAGGTGCGGGACAGGTCAGCGGAGCGGGAGTTCCTGCGCAGGCAGGCAGAACGCGAGGCGGCCGAGACCGCCGCGGCCCGGCGGCATCTGGCCACCGGCGGGCCGACACTGCTGTCCGACCTCGGCGTGCTGGACCCCCGGGCGTTCCGGCTGTTCCTGGCGCTGCTCGGCGACGCGCTGGCGGCCCGCATGCCAGGCGACACCGAAGTGAAGACCGTGACCAGCGACGGCACGCTGGAGGTCCGGCTCTCGCTGGTCCTGGACGGCGGAACGGCGACGATCCGCACCGCCGATGGCACCCTCACCGGCCCGGAGCACGTCATCGAGATCACGGACCTTGCTCCATGAGGGCGCCATGATCCCGGCCGAGGAGCAGGCGCAGCGCCGGGCTGCGCTCCGCGCCCTGTTGGCCAAGCCGTTGCTGGTCGCGGACACGGACGGTGAGGCGCTGGTCCTGATCCGGCGGCACCTGACCGAGCTGCGCGAGTGGCTGAACCGCGAGACCGGATGGCGTCTCGTCGCGGACTCGGAGACGGCCCGGCTGTTCAAGACCGCCACGGTGCTGTCAGACGCGTCTCACCCCGCACGCGGGCACAACAAGGAGCGGTTCGGCCGGCGCCGGTACGTCACCTTGTGCCTGGCCCTGTCAGCACTCGCCCGTGCCGACGCGCAGACCACGCTCGGCAGCCTCGCTGACGACGTGCTGACGGCCGCCGCCGAGCCCGAGCTGGCCGCCGCGGGGTTCACGCTGACCCTGGACAGCCGGGCGGACCGGTCCGTTTTGGTCGCGGTGGTCCGCCTGCTGCTCGGCTGGGGGGTCCTGAGCCGGGTCGCCGGGGACGAGGATGCGTACCTGTCCGCCGGGACCGATGTGCTCTACGACGTGCGCAGGCCGGTGCTGGGCGTGCTGCTATCCGGCACCCGGGGACCGTCCACCGTGATTGCCGGGACGTTTTCCGCGCGGCTCAGCGAGCTGACCGCGGAACCCGTCGTCGAGAGCGACGACCTGCGCAATCAGGCCCTGCGCAGGCGGCTCACCCGGCGGCTGCTCGAAGACCCAGTCGTGTATTACGACGAGCTCGACGACGACGAACGCGCCTACCTGCTGTCCCAGCGGCATGCGATCACCCGGCGGATAGAGGAGGCCAGCGGGCTGATCCCTGAGATGCGCGCCGAAGGGATCGCCATGGTCGACCCGGACGACGACCTGACCGACGTCCGGATGCCCGAGCAGCGCACCGACGGGCACGTCACGCTGCTGGTCGCGGAGTACGTCGCTCGCCGGGAGCAGGTCACGCTCGACGGGCTGCACGCCTTCGTCCGGCAGGCGGCCGCCGAACACGCCGGCTACTGGCGCAAGGGCGTGACGGAGCCAGGTGCGGAAACGGAGCTGCTGGCCACCGCGCTGGAGAAGCTGTCCGCGCTCCGCTTGGTCCAGGTGGAGGGGCATGTGGTCCGCAGGCGGCCGGCGATCGCGCGTTTCGCCCTCGACGAGCCCACCATCCGGGAAACGAGAAAGGCGACAGCCGATGCTGCCAGCGCCCTCTTCTGAGCGGTGGAAGCCGCTGCGGGCCGGTCTGGTCGACATGTTCTACTACGACGCCGAGGAGTTCTGGTTCCACGACGGTCGGCTGCTGCTGCGCGGCAACAACGGAACCGGCAAGTCCAAGGTGCTGGCGCTGACGCTGCCGTTCCTGCTGGATGGCGAGCTCGCCCCGCACCGGGTGGAGCCGGACGGCGACCGGCAGAAGAAGATGGAGTGGAATCTGCTGCTGGGTGGCAGGCACCCCCATCCTGAACGCCTGGGGTACGCGTGGCTCGAGTTCGGACGCCGGGCCGCCGACGGGACCACCAAGTTCCGCACGATCGGCTGCGGCCTGAAAGCCGTCGCTGGCCGGGGTATCGCGCGCCACTGGTTCTTCGTCACGACGCAGCGCGTGGGCGAGCAGCTCCATCTGCTGCCCGCCAGCCGGGTGCCGCTTACCAGGGAAAAGCTGCGCGAGGAGATCGACGGACACGGGCTCGTCTACGACCGGGCCGCCGACTACCGGCGGGCGGTGGATGAGGCCCTGTTCGGGCTCGGCGAGCACCGCTACGAGACGCTGGTCAACCTGCTGATCCAGCTCCGGCAGCCACAGCTGTCCAAGAAGCCCGACGAGAGGCTGCTGTCCCGCGCGCTCACCGAGGCACTGCCGCCACTCAGCCCGGGCCTGGTGACAACGGTGGCCGAGGCGTTCCGCGGCCTGGACGAGGAACGCGACGCGCTGCGGGCGCTGGCGGAGGCGCGCGGCGCCGCAACCGAGTTCCTGCGCCACTACCGCAAGTACGCACAGGTCGCCGCCAAGCGGAAGGCGACCGGGCCACGTCAGGCGCAGAGCAGGTACGAGCAGCTCGGCCGGGATCTGACCGCAGCGGAGGAGGCGTACGCGGCGGCGGACGCGAAGCTGCGGGTGGCGCAAAGTCGGCTCGAGGAACTCGAGCGGGAGCGGACCAGGCTGGAGGCGCGGCGTGAGGCGCTGCAACAGGACCCGGCGATGCGCGACGCCGGGGAGCTGGACCGCCGCCGCGAGAACGCGAGACAGCAGGCCGAGGCGGCCAGGGAACGCGAGGAGGCTCGGCGCCGGCTGACGGCCGAACTGACCCGTCGCTCGGCCAGGGCCGGCGAGGCCGGACGGCACGCGTCGGCCGCGGAGGGCGAACTGCACGCCGCGCAGGACACCGCTGGTGCCGCGGCCGCGGCGGCGCGGTGCGCGCCGGGTCATCTCGCGGCGACAGAGGGCTGGCGCGAGGACCTGCCGCGGGCCAGGCGCGCCGCGCAGGAGGTCGCCGACCGGCAGGCCGGGGCGATCAGGCAGCTGGACCGACTGCTCGCAGACGTCGTCGCCCGCAGCTCGGCGCTCGAGGCGGCCCGCGCGGAGGTGGACCGGCTCACCGGGGAAATCGATGCGGCCGCCGACCGAGTCGCCGCGGCAGGGCAGGCCGCGGTCGCGCGGGCCGCGGAACTGACTGCCGCCTACCGCCTCTATCAGGCCAGGTTCATCGAACTGCGGGTCGATGACCCGGACGAGCTGATCGAGCGGGTTGAGGAATGGGCGGCGGCCGCTGAAGGGGAGAACCCGGCCCGGCGGATGATCGACGACGCGGCCCGGTCCGCGGTCGACGCCCTAGGCCGCCAGGACGCACAGCTCTCTGCCAGCCGGGACGCCTTCACGACGAAGGCGGCCGAGCTGACGGCAGAGATCGCACGCCTGGGGGCCGGTGGCCACGACGCCCCGCCAGCCCCACACGCCAGGGATCCGCTGGTCCGCGACACCCGGCCGGGAGCGCCGCTGTGGAAGGTGACCGACTTCGCACCCGGTGTGGCCGAACAAGACCGGGCGCGGCTGGAGGCCGCGCTGGAGGCGGCAGGCATCCTCGACGCATGGCTCACTCCCGACGGTGACCTCATCGCGGGCGACGTCGTCCTGGTCAGCGGGCGTCACCCGGTCATCGGGCCGTCCTGCGATACGGTGCTGGTCCCGGCGGTCAACACCGGCGACCCGCGGGCCGCCGCCCTGCCGGAGGCCGCCGTGCGCGCCGCGCTATCCGCGATCGGCCTGGGCCAGGGCGCAGGCAGCACATGGGTGACCACCGACGGGCGCTGGGCGAACGGGGTGCTGGCCGGAAGCTGGCACAAGGATGCCGCAGGCTACATCGGGGAGGGAGCGCGAGAGACGGCACGTCGCGACCGGATCGCCCGGCTGACCGCCGAGCTTGCCGAGGCGAACAACGGGATCGCCGCGCTCGACGGTGCCCTCCGCGAGCTGGGCAGGCGCAAGGAGCGGCTGGCCGCCGAGCATCGCGCGGCGCCCCCGGATGCGGCGGTGCGCGAGGCGCACACCAGGGCCGCGGAGCAACGCAAGCGCCGCCAGGAGTTGCGGGACTCCCGCACCGAGGCGGAACAGGTGCGCGCCGCACGTCAGCAGGCGATGGAGGCCGCCCGGATCGCGGTGGACGAGTTCGCCGCCGATACCGCGCTGCCCGCGGACCCAGGGGAGCTGGCTGCCGTCAGGGAGGGACTGGGCGACTACCGGGTGGCGCTGGCCGGGCTGTGGCCGGCCGCGGAGGCGTTCGAGACCGCGCGCCAGCGCGCGGCCGAAGCCGCAGAGGAGCTCGCCGAGACAGAGCAACGCCTCACCGAGGCCGCCGAGCGGGCAGCGGCGGCCGGGGAGAGAGCGGCCGCCGCCAAGGCGTTCTATGAGGCTCTGCTAGAGACCGCCGGTGCTGCGGTCGAGGAGCTGAACCGGAAGCTGGACGAGCTCCGCACGGACACCGAACGCCGCAACGCCGACGAGAAGGCAGCCCGGAAGCTCGAGCAGCAGGCGATCAGCGACCGCGGTAACGCCGAGGGGACACGGGACACGCTGCGCACCGAGATCGAGGAGGCGACGCGGGTGCGCCACGCGGCCGTCGCCGAGTTCCAGTCGTTCGCCGCGACCGGGGTGCTGCGGATCGCGCTGCCGGAGCTGGAAGGTCCCGACCCGGCCGAGCCGTGGCCGCCGACTCCCGCCGTGATCCTGGCCCGGGCGGTCAACGCGGCGCTGGAGGACACCGACGACGCGGACGCCCCCTGGGATCGGGTGCAGCGCAGGGTCACCGAGGAACACAAGCTGCTGGCGGACGCGATGACCCGGCACGGCCATTCGGCGGGCTTGACGGTGCGCGACGGGATCATGGTGGTGGACGTCGTCTTCCAGGGCCGCAGCCACTACATACCGGGCCTCGCCGAAGCGCTCCGAGAAGAGGTCGAGCAGCGGGCGCGGCTGCTGTCCGCCAGGGAACGGGAGATCCTCGAGAACCACCTGCTCAACGAGGTGGCAGGCACGCTGCACGAGCTGATCACCGCGGCCGAGGCCGAGGTCAGGGCCATGAACGACGAGCTCGAATCCCGGCCGACATCGACTGGCATGAAGCTGCGTCTGATCTGGCAGCAGGCGCGGGAGGCGCCGGACGGGCTGGACCAGGTCCGGCACAAGCTCCGGCAGACGATCGACGCCTGGTCTGCCGATGACCGGGCCACCGTCGGGTCGTTCCTTCAGCAGCGCATCGCCACCGAGCACGCCAGCAATCCCGCTGCCGGGTGGGCGGAGGCGATGACCGCCGCGCTGGATTACCGCAGGTGGCATCAGTTCGTGATCCAGCGGTATCAGGACGGGCAGTGGCGGCCCGCCACCGGTCCGGCGTCGGGCGGTGAGCGGGCCCTGGTCGCCTCCGTTCCGCTGTTCGCCGCGGCGTCGGCGTACTACAAGTCTGCGGGCAACCCTAATGCGCCGCGGCTGATCGCCCTGGATGAGGCCTTCGCGGGAGTCGATGACGACTCACGCGCCAAGTGCCTGGGGCTGCTCGCCACGTTCGACATGGACGTGGTCATGACCAGCGAGCGCGAGTGGGGGTGCTACCCGCAGGTACCCGGGCTGGCCATCTGCCAGCTTGCCCGGCAGGACGGTGTCGACGCGGTCCTGGTCACGCCGTGGCGGTGGGACGGGCGGGAACGCCGGCCGATCGGGAGCGCGGCGGTGTGACCGGCGCTGGTGTGACCGACATCGACGACAAGCTGCGCCGCCTGCTCGGCAATGAGCCGGTCGCCTGGCTGGTGCGGCGGGCCCGGGACAGGCTCGAAACTGGACGTCCGCTGACCGGGACGGTCACCTTGTCTGCCGCCACTTCGGAGCAGCGGCGCGCGGTTCAGCGGCTGACCGGACGAGCAGCCAGTTCCGGCACGTCGCTATCGGTGTCGCTGACCGAAGTCGACCGGATCCTGCGCGCCAGCGGCACCGCGCCGGGCGGGCTGGCCGAGGCGGTAACGCGCCTGACGGGTCCGCTCCGGGATCGCAACCGCGAGAGGGCAGACCTGGCGGCTGCCTGGAACGCCGCGTTCGGGTCATTGGACACTGCCGTCAACCGCCGTGACGAGCTGTCACCGTGGCGGGAGTGGCTCGACACCACCGGCGTGGTGCGTCGTCTCGCTCCCGAACCCGACCAGGCGCGGCGGCTCCTGGCCCAGGTGGCGACCGTGCTGCTGCGGCTGCCCTCGCGCGGCACCCCCATCGGCCGGCTCGCCTCCGAATGCTGCGGTGACGCGCACGCCCTGGACGACGGACGCCCGGTCGGCACGCTTGTGCTGTCGGCGGTCCGAGCGCTGGCCGGGCTGGCGTTCGCAGCGGAAGGATCCGCCGATTCCCGCCGGACTGCATGGGCAGCCGTCGGAGTCCACCTCGACGAGCTGTCGTCGCTGGTGCTCTGCATCGGCCTGCCTGGCGACACGCGTACGGGTGTGGGCAGGGTCTTGGCGTCATGCCGCGAGGCGGGACAGCCGACGGTGCTCACGCTCCGCCAGCTCCGCTGCCATGACGAGCCGTTGCGCGCCGCTCGGGTGCGGATGTGCGAGAACCCGGTGGTGGTCGCGGCTGCTGCTGACGAGCTGGGCGCCCGATGTCAGCCGCTGGTCTGCGTCGGCGGCCAGCCTTCCGCTGCCGTGTGGCGGCTGCTAGAGCTGCTCGCAGCCGGTGGAGCACAGTTCGACTACCACGGTGACTTCGACTGGGGTGGCGTCCGGATTGCCCGTACCGTGCTGCAGCGGGTGAACTGGCGGCCGTGGCAGTACGACCACCAGGCCTACAAGGCCGCAGTATCGGTGGCACATCCGCTGACGCCGCTCGCTGGCGAGCCCACGACGACGCCATGGGATCCGGAACTCGCCTCCGCCATGAGACATCGCAATGTCCGCATCGAGGAAGAACTCACGCTCGATCTCTTGCTCCAGGACCTCAGTTGCTAACTGGCTGAGCGCAGATCGGAAAATGGCGATAAGAATAACGCGGCTAATCGCCGAGATCCAGCGCGACCCATTCGCCGGGATAGGAAAGCCTGAACCCCTGAAAGGAGATCTGTCCGGCTACTGGTCGCGCCGTATTGACGACGAACACCGGCTTGTCTGCCGGACGGACGACAAAGAAGTGAAGATCCTCAAGGCCCGTTATCACTACAGCGACTGACCTACCTGGTGGATTCGACGGCCCAGATGGTCGCTCGCCCAAGATCTTTTGGGTCCCAGAACATGCGATCGGCAGCGTCCTCGCCGTAAGGGTGCAACGTCGAGGGCGGGTGGGTCGCCATCGCGACGCAGGCGCTGCGGGCCGCATGAAGGTATGGTTCGTCTTATGGCGCAACGTAAGGTAACCCTCTCGCTTCCCGGCCATACCGTTGCCGCAGCCCAGGCCGCCGCCAAGCGGTCCGGCGCCCCGTTCAGCACCTACGTTGCCCGGGCGCTGCGCAATGAGACGCTGCGGCAGCAACTGGCGGCCTCTGCGCTTCCCGATGATCCCGAGTGGCTGGACATGGCCGAGGCCGACGAAGCTAACGCCTCGTGAGGCGCGGCGAGGTCCGCGTCGTTCACAGCAGGGTCAGCGCTCAGGACCGCTATGCGCTCATCATCGGTAACGACGCGCTGAACGATTCCGAGGCCGCCTCCACCGCCCTGACGGCACCGATCGACACGGACGGCATCGCGCCCGAGACCCTGGTTACGGTCCGGATCACTGAGCCGCTCGCTGGCATTGTGCGGCTGGACAACATCAGTTCGGTCGGCAAGGAGCGGATTGGCGAGCTGGCCGGCCAGTGCGACGCGGACGCGATGGAAGCGATCGGCATTGCCCTGCGCGCCGCACTCGACCTGTAGCTGGGAAGCCGGCCTCCTCCAGCGGCAACGCGCCAGCCCAGATGCGCTCGAAGGTATCGACGTAGATGGCGACCAAGTCACCGTCGTCGGCTGACTGCGGGTGCAGAACAGGCGCGCGCTCGACCGCAAAAGCGAGAGGCGTGCTGGCAGACCAGAAGCTGGTCGTCCGCCCGGCAGATGGAGTTGTACAGGACGGCCCGGTGCGCCCGGGTCTCTGGAATCCCGGTTACTCAGCGCGGCACCGACACGATCGTGATCACCTTCGCCAAGAGCACCTGCCGGCCCTGCCCCGGAGTGCCCTCGGTGCCGACCGGACCAGGTCCCGGTGAGCGGGATTCGGCCGGTGTCCTCGTGGCGACGAGGGGTGTACCAAGCGGTATGATGTCAGGACTATTTAGTCGGCGACTACACACCCTTCCGTTAATCGGAAACATTGCTCGCCAGCTGGGGACGCACGGCGGACAGCAGGCGGTGCTACGCAGCAGGCTCCCGTTCGCGAAAGGGGGCAACATGGGAAATATGTCGTTGCCTCGAAACCGGTGCGTGCGCAACAGCCATTCCTACCTCTGAGGGGGGATCCCCCCATGAGCAGGTCGGTGACCTTGCGCGCGACCGCCGTCCTGGGCGCGTTCGACGGCGAGCACCGCTGCCTGAACCTCTCCCAGCTGTCACGCCGCAGCGGGTTGCCTCTCGCCACAGTCCACCGGCTGGCAGCCGATCTTGTACAAAGCCGGCTGCTCGCGCGGCGCGGCGACGGGCGCTACGAGATCGGCGCACACATGTGGCAGCTGGGGCTGCTCACGCCGGCTACGAGCCTGCGTGAGCTGGCCTTACCCCATCTCCAGGACCTCGTGGTCGCCACCGGACACACGGTGCACCTGGCCGTTCTCGACGGCGCCAGCGCGCTCGTCATCGAGCGGCTTGCGGGGACGAAGAGCATCCCGACCCGGCACAACCCGGGAGGTCGTCTTCCCCTGCACTGCACCGCGGTAGGCAAGATGCTACTTGCCTACGCGCCGGAGCCGGTGGTCAGCGAGGTCACCGCAGACCTTCGCCGGTACACCCCCTACACGGGGACCGATGCGCGCTTGCTGCACCGGGAGCTCGACCAGGTCCGCCGGACCGGTCTGGCCCGCAGCGCGCAGGAGCACCGGCTCGGCGTGTCGTCCGTTGCGGCCCCGATCAACGGGAACAAGGGCGTGATGGCAGCGATCGCCCTGCTCGCGCCGCTCACCAGCCCGCGACTGGCCAGCGTATTGCCGCATCTGAGGGCCGCCGCAGCGTCGGTGAGCGCCGACTTCCTGCGAAGCGGGCTGGAGGCCCCGTTCCCCGAAGAGCTACGTGCCGGCGGCCGTTGAAGCAGCCGGATTTTCCGGATAGTGAAAGCGCGCGTTGCCCCCATACGACGGGTTCGGCGACAGTCATGGTATGGACAACACGCCGGTGCACCAGTTGGCGGGCCGGAACTCGGTCCGGGAGGGCGACCTGCTGTGGACTCCCTCGCCTGAGCGGATCGAGCGGAGCCACCTGACGGCCTTCACCCGCTTCGCCGAGCAACGCACCGGCCACACGTTCGGCGACTACACCGCCCTGTGGCGGTGGTCGACGACAGAACTGGAGGAGTTCTGGCAGGCCGTCTGGGACTTCTTCGGCGTCCGCTCGTCGGCACCGCACACGGCGGTGCTCGAGAGCTGCATCATGCCGGGAGCTCGCTGGTTCCCCGGTGCCCGGCTGAACTTCGCCGAACACTTGCTGCGGATGGAGCGGCCCGGCGAGGCGGCCCTGTTGTACTCCGCCGAGTGCGCCCCATTACGCGAGCTGTCGTGGGACGAGTTCGCCGGCCAGATCCGCACGGTCGCTACGCACCTGCGGTCGATCGGGGTCCGCCCCGGCGACAGGGTCGTGGCCTATCTCCCGAACGTGCCAGCGGCGATGGTCGCGATGGTCGCGGCCGCGAGCGTCGGTGCGGTGTGGGCCAGCGTCTCCCCGGACTTCGGCGCCAAGGGCGCGATCGACCGGCTCGGCCAGCTTGCCCCGACGGTGCTGCTGGCCGCCGACGGTTACCGCTACGGCGACCGGGACTTCGACCGGCGTGGTGAGGTGGCGAGGCTCGTCGCCGGGTTGCCAACGCTGCGGGAGGTCGTGCACGTACCCGTGCTCGGCCTTGAGACGGACGGCGCCACGTGGGCCGACGTGCTCGGCGGCCCGTCCGTGCCCGCCGAGGAGTTTGCCTGCGAGCAGGTCCCGTTCGACCAGCCGCTGTGGGTGCTGTTCTCGTCGGGGACTACCGGGCTGCCGAAGCCGATCGTGCACGGGCACGGCGGGATCCTGCTGGAGCACCTGAAGCTGCACGCCCTGCACCACGACCTGCGGGCCGGCGACCGGGCGTTCTTCTTCACCACGACCGGCTGGATGATGTGGAACTTCATGGTCAGCATGCCGCTGGTGGGGGCCGCGCCGGTGCTCTACGACGGCAACCCCGCGCACCCGGACGTCGACGTCCTCTGGCGCATCGCGCAAGACTCCCGGGCGCGGCTGTTCGGCGCCAGCCCGACCTACGTCGAACTGATGCAAAAGGCCGGGGTGGTGCCCCGCGAGCGGTTCGACCTCTCCGCGCTGGACGTGGTCATGCCGGCCGGGTCCCCGGTGGGGCCGGCGGTCACCGCGTGGTTCTACGCCGCCGTCAAGGACGACCTGGGCGTCGCCACCGGCAGCGGCGGCACCGACATCTGCACCGGGCTGGTCGGCGGCGTGCCGACGTTGCCGGTCCGGGCGGGCGAGATCCAGGCCCGCTCGCTCGGGGTAGCCGCCGAGGCCTGGGACGACGCCGGGCACCCCGTCGTCGGACAGCTTGGCGAGCTGGTAATCACTGCGCCGATGCCGTCGATGCCGCTGTTCCTGTGGGGCGACGAGGACGGCGGCCGCTACCGCGCCAGCTACTTCGAGACCTTCCCCGGCGTCTGGCGGCACGGTGACTTTTTCGAAGTCAACAAGCGCGGCGGGTGCTTCGTCCGCGGCCGTTCGGATGCCGTCCTCAACCGGCAGGGGGTCCGGATCGGCACCGCAGAGATCTACCGCGTCGTCGAGGATGACCCTGCAGTCCTGTCGTCACTGGTGGTCAACTTGGACCTTCCCGGCGGCGGGTTCTTCATGCCGCTGTTCGTCCAGCTCGCCGCCGGTGCCGAGCTGGACGCCGAGCTGGAGGCGCGACTGCGCCGCCGACTGCGGGACGAGTACAGCCCCCGGCACGTGCCCGACCGGATCATCGCCGTCCATGGGATCCCGCTGACCCGCAGCGGCAAGAAGATGGAGGTGCCGGTCCGCCGGCTACTGCTGGGCGCCGATCCCGCCGCCGTCGCGGACCCGAGCTCCATGGCCGATCCGAGCGCCCTGACCGAGTTCGTCGAGTATGCCCGCACGCACCGGGACTACTCGCTCGCCTGACCCCAGAACAGAGGAGATAGCCATGTCTCAGCCAGCTGGCGAGCGGTCTTTCCCGCTGCCATCGCAGATGGCCGCGGTCGCGGGCGCCGAGGGATGGGAGGAGATGTACCCGTACTTCTCCCGCTTCCAGCCCGAGGACGACCAGCGGTTCTGGTTCTACAACTCGATGCACTTCCCGGAGGTGGTCCCGGCCTTCGACGGGCTGACCTCGGAGATCCCGTACACCGCGATCGGGGCGAACACCGCCCGGGTGTTCAGCTTCCCGACCACGATGGGGATCGAGTACCGGATCGTCAACGGGCGGGTGTACATCACTGCCAACCCGGTGACCGACCCTGCGCAGATCGAGCGGCGGCTCGCGCACTTCCAGGAGCGCGCTGGCTATTACTACGCGAACTGGGACCGGCTCTACGGTGAGTGGCAGCAGCGGATCGAGGCGCTGATCGCCGAGATCGAGGCGGTCGAGGTACCGCGTCTCGGCGAGCTCGACGACCTCTCGGTGGTCATGGAGTCGCGGGGGTTCGCCAGCAACCACCTGCTGCGGGAGAACTTCCACCGCTGCATCGACATGTACTCGAAGATGTGGCACCACCACTGTGAGCTCCTGATGCTCGGCTACGGCTCGTACGTCGTCTTCTTCGAGTTCTGCAAGCAGGCCTTCCCGGAGATCGGCGACCAGGCGGTGGCCCGCATGGTGGCCGGCATGGACGTCACGATGTACCGGCCGGACGACGAGCTGAAGAAGCTCGCCGCGCTAGCCGTCGAGCTCGACCTCGGCGACCTGTTCGTCGAGGGCAACGAGCCGGACAAGGTGCTCAGCGCGCTGGCAGAACGCGGGGGCGCCGGCGACCGGTGGCTGGCGGCGTTCGAGAAGGCGAAGGACCCGTGGTTCCTCGTCTCGGTCGGGGACGGCTTCTACCATCACCACCTGTGCTGGGCCGACGACCTGACCGTCCCGTTCGCGGCGCTGCCGCGCTATATCGAGGAGATCCGGGCTGGCCATGATCTCGACCGCCCGACCGCCCGGCTGGCCGAGGAGCGTGAGCGGATCGCTGAACAGTACCGTGCCCTGCTCGGCTCTGAGGACGAGAAGGGCGCATTCGACCAGATGCTCGGCCTGTGCCGGCAGGTGTTCCCCTTCATCGAGTCGCACAAGTTCTACTGCGAGCACTGGTTCACGACCCGGTTCTTCCAGAAGATCCGGGCCTTCGGTCAGCTGCTGGCCGAGCGCGGCGTGCTGGCTGAGGCCGACGACGTCTTCCACCTGCGCCATCTGGAGGTCGAGGACGCCCTGGCCGACGTCCAGCTGGCCTGGGCATCGGGCGGGAAGGAACTCGGCGGCCGGTACTGGCAGCCGATCGTCGCCCGGCGCAAGGCGATCGTCGAGACGCTCGCGGGCTGGTCGCCGCCGCCGGCCCTGGGCCCGGTGCCCGAGTCGCTCAACGATCCGGCGGTGCAGATGCTGTGGGGCGTCACCGACGAGACCATCGAGACCTGGCTCGATGCCGAGGAACTCGACGATGACATCGTGCGCGGGTACGCGGCCTCGCCGGGCGCGGTCGAGGGCATCGCCCGCGTCCTGATGACCGTCAACGAGATCGGCCGTATCCGTCAGGGCGAGATTCTCGTCTGCGCGGTGACCGCGCCGAGCTGGGGCCCGGTGTTCGGCAAGATCGCCGCCGCCGTCTCCGACATCGGCGGCACGATGTCGCACGCGGCAATCGTCGCCCGCGAGTACGGCATGCCTGCCGTCGTCGGCACCGGCCGGGCCACCACCAGAATCAGGACGGGTGACCGCGTCCGGGTTGACGGCGACCGCGGCATCGTCACCATACTCCGCTGACGGGAACTGTCATGACCCTTCTCGGCACCGTGCTGCGCTTCGCCGACGTCGGCCGTGACGACGTGCCCGCCGCCGGCGGCAAGGGCGCCAGCCTCGGCGAACTGATGCGGGCCGGCATCCGCGTCCCCGACGGCTTCGTGGTGACCACGGCGGCGTTCCGGTCCGCGGTGGCGGCGCTCGACCTCGGCTCCCGGGTGGCGGCCCTCGACCCGGCCGACGGCGAGGCTGTCGCGGCCGCCTGCGCCGAGCTGCGCTCGATGGTCGAGTCGGCGCCGCTGCCGCCCGGGCTGGCCGAGGCGGTCGCCGTCGGCTACGAGCGGCTGGCAACCGAGTGCGGCCAGTACGATCTGCCGGTGGCCGTGCGCTCGAGCGCGACCAGCGAGGATAGCGCCGAGGCCAGCTTCGCCGGTCTGCAGGACACTTACCTGTGGGTGCGCGGTGCGGGCTCGGTGCTGCATTACGTGCGCCGCTGCTGGGCGAGCCTGTACAGCGTCGAGTCGGTCAGCTACCGGCTGCGCCGACGCATCCCCGAGGCCGACCTGGCGATGGCCGTCGTCGTTCAGCAGATGGTCGGCGCGCGCAGCTCCGGGGTGATGTTCACCCGTAGCCCGCTCACCGGCGACCGCTCGGTAGTCGCCATTGACGCCAGCTGGGGTCTCGGCTCCGCTGTCGTCAGCGGCGACGTCACCCCGGACTCCTTCGTGGTCAGCAAGGTCACCGGAGAGATCAGCCGGCGGTCTGTGTCAACCAAGACCCGTTGGCACCAGCCCGATCCCGGCGGCGACGGCGTGGTGGAGGGCGAGGTGCCGACGAACCTGCGCGACGTCCCCTCGATCAGCGACGAGGAGATCGCCCAGCTGGTGGTGATCGCTCGGAAGGTCGAGGCGCACTACGGCTGCCCGCAGGACATCGAATGGGCGGTGTCCCGGACGGCGCCGCCCGAGGAGAACATCTTGCTGCTGCAGAGCCGGCCGGAGACGGTCTGGGCTGCGAAGGACGCCGCCGCGGCCGGGCAGAAGGTGGCCGCGCCGACTGCCCGCGCCTACGACCACGTGTTCAACCTGCTGGCCCGCAAGCGCCCATCGGGGGGCTGAGCACCGTGGACCTTACCCCGGATGACGTCCGTGACGTTCTGCGTGCGCTGGACTCCAGCGGCCTGGACGAGCTGCACCTGGAGCTTGCCGGCCTCACCCTGACGGTGCGCCGGGAGGGCGCCACCGGCTGGACGGCCGAGCAGCAGGTGCTCCGCCGCCCGGTGGTGCCCCGCGGAGCCGAGCCCGCGGCCGCCGCCGGGCCGGAACGTCCGGCTGCCACCGTGCCCGAGGGGATGGTGGCGGTGTATCCGCGGCTGCTGGGCACTTTCTACCGCGCGCCGAAGCCGGGCGCGCCCCCCTTCGTCGGGGTTGGCGACAAGGTTGAGGAGGAAACCGTCGTCGGCATCGTCGAGACCATGAAGATGATGACCCCGGTGCATGCCGGCGTCCGCGGCACGGTGGCCGAGTTCCGCACCGGCAACGGCGAGTTCGCCGACACCGACGCGGTGCTCCTCGTGGTAGACCCGGCGCCGTTCATGGCTGGATCCGGCGAGGGATCGCCGTGAGGATCCACCGCCTGCTCATAGCTAACCGTGGCGAGATCGCCGTCCGGGTGATCCGCGCCTGCACCCGCCTGGGCATCGAGTCGGTGCTCGCCGCCTCCGACGCCGAGCTGGACTCGCTGCCGGCCCGGATGGCCGACGGCATCGTGCGGCTCGGTCCCGCACCGGCCGCGCGGTCCTACCTCGACTCGGCGGCGGTAGTGCGCGCGGCGGTCGCGGTCGGCGCCGATGCGGTGCACCCCGGGTACGGCTTCCTGTCGGAGAACCCGGCCCTCGCCCAGGCCTGCGCCAACGCCGGGGTGATCTTTGTCGGGCCGACGGTCGAGTCCTTGCACGCGGTCGGCGACAAGCTCACCGCACGATCACACGCCGTCGCTGCCGGGCTGCCGGTGGTGCCCGGCAGCCCGGCCGCTGACCTGGCCGACGCGCAGGTTGTGGCAGCCGATGTCGGCTATCCGCTGCTGGTCAAGGCGGTTGGCGGGGGCGGTGGCCGGGGCATGAAACTGGTCCGGTCCGCCGAGGAGCTGCCGCACAGCCTCGACCACGCCGTCTCCGAGGCCACCGCAGCCTTCGGCGACCCGCGGGTCTACCTGGAGCGGTACATCGCCTCTGGCCGGCACGTCGAGGTGCAGGTACTCGGCGACGGGGAGTCCGCGGTCGCCCTGGGCGACCGCGACTGCTCGGTGCAGCGCCGTTACCAGAAGCTATTCGAGGAGGCTCCGGCGCCGCTGATCCCCGAGGACGTCCACGCGGAGATGGCCGCCGCGGCGCTGGCCCTGGCCACCCGTCTGGGCTACCGCGGCCTGGGCACGGTCGAGTTCCTCTACGACCGGGAACGGCAGACCTTCTACTTCCTGGAGATGAACGCCCGCATCCAGGTCGAGCACCCGGTCACCGAGATGGTCACCGGGCTGGACCTGGTCGCGCAGCAGCTCGCCGTGGCCGAGGGGCTGCCGCTGCGCATCCGGCAGGAGGACGTCGTCCTGATCGGCCACGCGGTGGAGTGCCGGATCAATGCCGAAGACTGGGCGCACGACTTCCGCCCTTCGCCCGGGCGGATCGACCGCGTGGTACTGCCCGCCGGCGACGGCATCCGGGTCGACACCTGCGTGCAGGGCGGCTCCGTCGTCCCGCCGCACTACGACTCGCTGCTGGCCAAGCTGATCGTGCACGGGACCGACCGGGCCGACGCGCTCGCCCGCACCCGCGCGGCGCTGGGGCTGTTGCGCATCGACGGGGTGATGACGACGACGCCGGTGCACCGGGCGCTGCTCGACGACGCCGATTTCGCCGCCGGCGGTGTGGATACCGCCTTCTTCGAACGGTTCCTGCAGACCCGCCAGCCCGACCCGGTGGAGGTGTCCTGATGGCCGACGTCGAACTGGTCGACGTCTCGCTGCGCGACGGCAACCAGAGCCTGTGGGGCGCCGAAGGCCTGCGCAGTGCCCACGTGCTGCAAGTGGCGCCGATCCTGGAGCGGGTTGGCTTCCGGGCGCTGGACTACGGCTCCAGCACCTCGATGGGCGTGCTGGTGCGCATCCACCGGGAGAACCCGTGGGAACTGTTCCGTCGCACCCGCGCGCTCATGCCGACTACAAAGCTGCAGTTCATCGGCACCGGCTTCCGGTTCATCAGCTGGCAGAACTCCCACCCCGACACGATGCAGCTGGCCTACGACCGGCTCGTCGCCAACGGCATCGACCGGGTGGTCGTACTAGACCCCATGCACGACATGGACGCCGCCCGGGCCACCGCGCGGCGGCTGAAGAAGGCTGGCATCGAAGAGGTGGTCGGCGCGCTGACCTTCACGATCAGCGCGATGCATGACGACGCGTTCTACGCCGGCCTGGCCCGCCAGATGCGCGAGTGCCCGGACCTGGACCGCGTCTACGTCAAGGACCCCGCGGGGATCCTCACCGCCGAGCGGGCGCGGACATTGCTGCCGGCGATCAAGGCGCAGCTCGGCGAGACCCCGCTCGAGCTGCACTCGCATGCCACGATCGGACTGTCGCCGCTTACCTACTCGACCGCTCCCCAGCTGGGCGTCGAGGCCGTGCACACCGGCTGCGGCGCGCTGGGTAACGGCTCGTCGCTGCCGGAGGCGCGGCGCACCGTGGCCAACCTGCGCGAGATGGGTCACCGGATCGCGATCGACGACCGCGCCCTCGGCCTGGCGTGCGACTTCTTCGACCGGCTGGCGGCGGCCGAGGAACTCCCCGTCGGGCGGCCGCAGGACTTCGACGCCGCCTTCCTGCACCACCAGATCGCCGGCGGGGTGATGACCACGACCCGCCGTCAGCTGCGCGAGATCGGCATGGAGGACCGCTTCGAGAGCGTGATCGAGGAGGTCGGCCAGGTCCGCGCCGAGCTCGGCCACCCGATCATGGTGACTCCCTTCCCGCAGATGGTGGTCTCGCAGGCCCTGTTCAACGTCATCGGGGAGCGCTACTCGAACGTGCCTGACCAAGTCATCCGTTACGCGCTCGGCAGCTTCGGCCGGCCCACTGCCCCGATCGACCCCGACGTGCTCGACCGGATCCTCGACCGGCCGCGAGCACGAGAGCTGCGGGCTGAGCCGCCGCCACCCTCACCAGCCGAGCTGCGCCGCCAGTTCGGCACCGCGATCAGCGACGAGGAGTTGCTGCTGCGGGCCCACATGCCCGCCGAGCAGGTCGACGCGATGGTCGCCGCAGGCCCCGCGCCGCAGCACCACAACCCCACCCTGACTCCCGTGCTCAGCCTGCTCCGTGAGCTGGGCGAGCGGACGACCGTCCACGACCTGGCCATCAGCAAGCCCGGCCTGCGCCTGTCCGTACACCGACGCCCGGGAGGCGCCGCTCATGCCTGAACCCGGACACGCTGTCCTCGACCGGCTGCGCGCGGTGCGCGGCTTCGTGCTGGACATGGACGGAACCTTGGTCCTCGGCGACCGTAACAACGAAGGAATCCGCGCGCTTCCTGGTGCCGTGCAGTTCGTCCGGCTCCTGGCGGATCGGGGTACGCCATTCTGCGTGTTCACCAACGGCACCGTGAAGACCCCCGGGGAGTGCGCGTACGCCCTGCAGCAAGCCGGCTTCCCGGTGCCCGACGACGCCGTGCTCACCCCGGCCACCTCCGCGGCCGAGATTTTCCGGCGGCAGGGGCACCGGCGGGTCATGGTGCTCGGCGGCAAGGGCATCACCGAGCCGCTCGAGGCCGCCGGCATCGAGACGGTCCCGCCGCTGCGCGGCACGACAGTGGACGCCGTCTTCGCTGGCTGGTACCGGGAGGAGCTGACCTTCGATGCGCTGGAGGCCGCCTGCTTCGCGGTGCTCGAGGGAGCGAGCTTCTACAGCGCCTCCCAGTCGCCCTACTTCGCCACCGCGGAGGGCCGCACGCTCGGAACCTCCCGGGCGATCAGCGCCGTCGTCAGCGACCTCACCGGGGCACGGGTGACCGTGGTTGGCAAGCCGGCCCTGCAGGCGCTGCAGGTAGCGGCGTGGCACCTCGGCGTACCGGCCTCGGAGCTGGCCGTCGTGGGAGATGACCCCGAGCTGGAGGTGCTGATGGCACACCAGGGTGGCGCGCTGGCCGTTGCCGTCCACACCGGGGTCGGCCACGCGGAGTCGTTCATGGATCTCCCCGAGGACGTGCGCCCCCACCTCGACTTGGCCGACGTGGGAGTCCTGGCAACGCTCCTGGTCAACGGCTGACCATCCCTGCACCCTCGCGGAGCCAGTCCTCGCGTCGTTGTCGCCGATCCCGTGCGGCATATGCCGGGCCCGCGACGAACTCGCTGCGCTCGGCCTCGTCGCGACCGACCGTCCCGCCGAACTGGCCGACGGCATCGTCGCGGGCGCGGGCGACCTGATCACGGCCGGCCAGAACGACCGCATCGAGGCCGGGGAACCCGGACGGCGGCTGGCCAGCCGCGACGTGCGACGGATCGACGCGTGGGAGGACAGAGCAGTTGAACGGGCCACGCAGCAGGCCCGCGTCGAGGAGGCTGGCGTCAGCGGGAGCGAGCGTCGTCGCGGAGCGGGTTCTTGAGGATCTTGCCGATGGTGTTCTTCGGGAGGCTGTCCATCAGGTAGACGCCGTGCGGGATCTTGAATCTGGCGAGTGCGGGCCTGCAGTGCTCGATCAGCTCGTCCGGCGTCGCGTGCGCGCCGGGCCGCAGCAAGACATATGCGACGGGCTGTTCACCGTAGACCGGGTCGGGACGGCCGACGACAGCAGCCTCCTGGACGGCGGGGTGCTGGTGGAGGACGGCTTCGATCTCCTTCGGGTAAATGTTCTCACCGCCGCGGATGATCATGTCTTTCTTGCGGTCGACCAGCACAAGGTAACCGTCGGCGTCGAGGTAGCCGACGTCGCCGGTGTGCAGCCAGCCGTCGCTGAGCGCCTCGGCTGTTGCCCCGGGCTTGCCGAGGTAGCCGCGCATCACGTTCGGCCCCCGGATCACGACCTCGCCGATCTCGCCTTGTGAGAGGTGCTGTCCGGCGCCGTCGGCGATCGCGACCTCCTGCCCAGGGAACGGCAGCCCGACGGTTCCCGGCTTGCGCCTGCCGTGCAGCGGGTTGATCGTCGACGCTACGGTCCCTTCCGACAGGCCGTATCCCTCGATCATGGGGACGTGGTAGCGGCGCTCGAACTCGCGGATCGCACCGGCGGGCATCGGTGCCGCGCCGCACACGACGAACTGCAGCGACGACAGCTCGGGTTTCACCTCCGGCGGCAGCGAGTTCAGCACCAGGTAGATCGTCGGCACCGCGGAGAAGTAGGTCGGCCGGTGCGTCTCGACTTGCTGCCAGAACGTTTTCGCGTCGAACCGGCTGAGGATGACGGTCGAACCGCCAGCGGCAAGCGGAGACACAACGCTGGCCATGATCCCGTTCACGTGGAACAGCGGCAGTACGAGCAGCACGCGCGTCGCCGCCCCGATTTCCAGCGCGGTGACGAGCTGATCGGTCATCGCGGCAAGATTGGCGTGGTCGAGCATGACCCCCTTCGGCCGCCCGGTCGTGCCGCTCGTATACACGAGCAGGGCGAGATCGCCGGCTTCGGCCCGCAGCGGCGGCGCCGGGCCGTCGAGGCCGCCGACATCCTCGACCGGGATGAGACGAACGCCTGTTCCAGACAGCTTCCCAGCCGAGATGGCGTCGGCGATCACGACCTTCGCCCCCGAGTCCGCCAGCTGGTAGCCTGCCTCGCCGGTGGTCAGCGCCGGGTTGACCGGGGTCACCGCCACGCCCATGCGCCACGCCGCGAACAGCGTGAGTACCATCTCCACGCAGTTCGGCAGCATCGTCGCGACGACGTCACCGGCGCCGACGCCCAGCGTAGCCAGCCCGCCCGACAGCCGCTCGACGGCAGCCGCGAACTCGCCAGAGGTGAGGCGTATGCGCTCGTCCTCGATGCAGGCGCCGTCCGGTGACGCCTCCGCGCGCAGCCGCCAGACCTGGCCAACGTGCACCGCGACATCCTCTCAGCGTGCGTCCGGCGCGGGCCGTTCGGGGAAATCGGAGTAGAACGCGTCGATGTCCGGCTCGAAGTCGAACATGACCGGGTGGCCCGGCGGGGCCTCGACCTCAAGCGGCGACCAGCAGCCGAGCTAATCATACTCGCGCAAACCCCATCCACCGCGGGGTCGCATCGATGGTAGCGGCCGTAGATCTCCTGCTGCCCAGGTACGTCCTGTTCGAGAGGCCTTGGGCAAGCTCAAAACGGCTACATCTCGTCAGGGCCAATCATCAGGTTGGCCGGCGTGCGGGTTGCTCCGTCTGGGTCAGCCGCAGCACGTCGGCGATCCGGACGGCGAGTTCGAGGTGGAACCGGTCATCCGGATTGTGCAGGTCCATGGCTAGTAGCTGTTCGATGCGCCGCAGCCGGTACCGGAGCGAGTTGACGTGCAGGTGCAGGGCATCGGCGGTCCGCTGCAGGTGCCGGTCGTGGGCGAGGTAGACACGCAAGGTCCGGATGTGCTCGCTGCCGCGTCGCTCGTCGGAACTCAGCAGCGGGGCCAGCGCCGGCAAGACGCAGGCCCGCAGTCCCTCGGGGTCGAGTGACCGTGCCAGCATCCCGTAGATGCCAAGCTCCTCGCGGGCCAGAACAGTGCCTCCGGCCTGCCGGCCCCGGGCCAGCTCAAGGGCGAGTGCGGCGTCCTGGTAGGAGCCGGCGTAGTCGTCGAGGCTCAGGCACGGCGCGCCCAGGCCCGCCGACAGCTGCATCCCGTTGAGCATGGCCGTTGCGTCGGCCAGCGCCGCGCGCAGCCCGTGCAGCAGCACGCCTCGATCGGGACACGTCTGCGGGACGAGGACAACGGCCGCAGCACCCGCCAGGATAACGATCGAGTGCGGAAAGTGCCGCCCAACGGCGTCTTCGACAACCTCAAGCGCCCGCCTGGTGAGCACCGGCGGGCGGCCTAACAACGCCTTGGGGCCCACGTGTATGCCCACGCAGCACACGGCGCGCGGTGACTCGAGGCCCAGGCCCAGCAGGGATGCGCGGACCGCGAGCTCATGCCGGTCGCTAGCGGGCCGCAGCAAGTCGATGAGGAACTGACGGTGCAGCCGCTGTTCCGTCTCGTAGCGTTCCCGGCGGCGCGACAGATGCAAGGCGAGGATGCTGCTGGCCGCTCCGAGCAGCTGAACGCCGGATTCGTCCAGGTCCCGGCCGCGGTGCGCGGTGAGTGCGCCCAGAGACACGTCCGCCGTGGCCAGCGGATGCTCGGCGATCACCGGCGTGCCCGCCCCGCCGGCACACGCCACCACCCGCCCCAGCGGATCGCGCAGTTCGAGCCCGATATCCAGCTCACCTGACAGCAGCGCCAGAGCCTGCTGCACGTCGGCGCCGGTCAGCAGGATGGTCGCGAGCTGCTGCAGGAGCACCAGTGTCGTGAGCGCCATAGCGCCTCCACAGCTTCAATCCCCCTCGTCCGCAACCTACAACGTCGGTGGCCCGGTGTGGAGGTTGCAGACGTTGCCGATGTCGGCCAGGGCGGCGGATTGTCGAGAGATACGTCGCCGGAGAGGAGCCCCCGCCGATGAGTTCGCCGGAAGCCAGCACCTCCACCGGGTCCGCCCGCATCCTCGCTGTCGATGCCGGGGGGACCATGACCGACACGTTCGTCGTAGACGAACGCGGGGCCTTCACCATCGGCAAGGCGCAGACGACCCCGCATGACGAGAGCATCGGGATCGTTGCTTCACTGCGGGACGCGGCAGGTTACTGGAACCGGCGGGCCGAAGACATCGCCCCGGACCTGCGGGCGGCCGTTTACTCGGGGACGGCCATGCTCAACCGCCTCCTGGAGCGCAGCAGCACTGAGCGCATCGGCGTCATCGTCACCGCCGGCATGGAGGACTACCTGCAGCTCGAGCGGGCCGTGCAGACCTACGCGGGCTACCACTACGCGGACCGCCTGCACGCGGTCACCCATGTGCACAACGAGCCGCTCGTGCCCCGTCGCCGGATCCGCGGCGTGCGCGGCCGGATCAGCTTCTTCGGCGAGGAGGTCATCCCGCTGTACGAGCAGGAGGCGGAGCAGGCCGTGCGGGAACTGCTCGACCTCGACATCACCTCGCTGTGCATCTCGTTGCTGTATTGCTACCGGGACCCCCGCCACGAGAACAAGATCGCTGACATCGCCCGCAGGCAGATCGGGGCCCGCGGTCTGGACATCCCGGTGTTCACCTCTTCGACGCACTCGCCCGTCCGCGGGGACCTCGCGCGTCTGAACACCCTGCTCGTCGAGCTGTATGCGGCGCGGCCGAGCCGGCAGCAACTGCTCGGCATCCGCGCCCGGCTCGAGTCCGAGCTCGGTTCGCACGCGCCAGTGCGGGTGTTGACGTCGTACGGCGGGACGATCTCCCCGGACCACCAGTCGCTAGTCTCGACCATCGTCTCCGGTCCCATCGGTGGACTGATCGGCGGCGACCGGATCACCGCCGAGCTGTACGGCGGCATCAACGTCGTGTGCACAGATGTCGGAGGCACGTCCTTCGACGTCGGCCTGATCTCCGAACGGGTCGTGGCCACCCGCACCGAGCCGATGGTCGCCCGGATGCTGTTGGCGCTCCCGCACGTGGCGATGGACTCCATCGGGGCCGGCACCGGGACCCGCATCCGAGTCGATCAAGCAGTACAGCGAGTGGTGCTCGGCCCGGACTCGGCCGGCAGCCGCATCGGCGTCTGCTGGGAGCCTGGCGGCGAGACCGTGCCGAGCCTCACCGACTGTGATGTGGTGCTCGGGTACCTCAACCCCGAGTACTTCCTCGGCGGCGAACTCGAGCTCGACGTCGACCGGGCGCGGCAGGCGCTGCTGGAGCAGGTCGCCGCGCCGTTGGGAAGCACCGACGTCGAGGCCACCGCGCTCGGCGTGGTGCGCCTCCTCGAGACGCAGATGCGCGATCACTTGACCGGCATGATCCTCGGCATGGGTTATGCCCCGGAGAACTACCAGCTGTTGTCCTACGGCGGTGGCGGCCCGTTGCACGTGGCCGGCTACACCGACGGGATGGGGTTCCAGTCCGTGAAGGTGCCGTCGTGGGCGGCCGCATTCTCGGCGTTCGGCGGTGCCTGCGCCGACTACAGCTATCGCTACGACCGGTCGGTGGATCTGCTTGTGCCGCCGGATGGCGACCACGCCGGTGTCATGAAGATGCTCACGCAGACGTGGGAAGCGTTGCACGAGCAGATCACCGCCGACGCCCAGCGCGAAGGCATCGATCCGGCGCAGCTCATCTTCACGCCGAGCGTCCGGATGCAGTACTTCGGCATGCTGGACGACCTCGAAGTGCAGGCCGACCGGCTCACCGGCGACCCGAACGCGGACCTGCGGCACCTGATGGACGACTTCGACGACCTATTCTCCAAGGTCTTCGCGAGAGCTGCCCGCAGCCCCGAGTCGGGCTACTTCATCACAAAAGCGATCGGCGTGGGGACGTACAAGACCGACAAGCCGGTCATCCCGGAGTTCCCCGAGTCAGCTCCCCGACCGTCCAGCTCAGCGGAGAAGGGCGTCCGGCGCATATACGAGCATAACTGGACCGACGCGAGGCTCTACGAGATGGACGAGCTGGTCTCGGGCAACGTGATCGAGGGACCGGCGATCATCGAGAGCCCCGCCACAACTTTCCACGTCCCCACCGGCAGGTCCGCCAAGCTCGATCGCTACCGCGTGTTCGAGCTACACCACGGCTGACAGGAGGAGCAGCATGGCCGACAGCCCATCCGCCGCCACCAGCCTCGCGACACGGTTGGCCGCCTCCGAGCAGCGCCACGCCGAAACGGGCCGCTACAAGGGCATCGAGCACCTGACCTTGAAGGAGGAGGACCACTTCCGCTATGAGCGGGTATGGGCCGAGCTGCGCGGCGCCCTCGTCAGCGCCCGCGAGACCGCACTGCATATCTCCGCGTCGCCGATCGTGCGGAATATCGGTGAGCTGTGCTTCGCCCTCTACACGCCTGAGGGCGACTCGGTCGTGGTCTCCACCGGCATCATCACGCACGTCCACACGATGTCCGAAGGCATCAAATTCATGATCCGCCAGGGCTACGAGGATAAGCCCGGCATCGCCGAGGGCGACATCTACTGCAACAACGACCCGACCCTGGGAAACGTGCACACCACCGACGTGCACACCATTATCCCGGTGTTCCACGACGGGGAGCTGATCGCCTGGGTCGGGGGTACGGCCCACCAGGTCGACATCGGCGCGGGCACGCCCGGCCATGACCCGGTCGCGTCCGCCAACCGGTACGAGGACGGCTTCTACGTCACCTGCGAGAAGGTGGGATCGAACCACGAGCTGCACAAGGACTGGCTCGTCAAGGCTGCTCGCAGCGTGCGCACACCGATGTACTGGGCGCTGGACGAGAAATGCCGGATCGCAGGCTGTTACATCGTCGCCGAGGCCCTGCACCGCCTGATCGACCAAGAGGGCCTCGACTACGTACAGCCATTCATGGACGAGGCGGTCGAGGAGGGCCGGCAGATCTTCCTCGCCCGCATCCGGGAGCGTCTAGTCCCGGGTGAATACCAGACCGCCTCGTTCATCGACATGCCAATGGCTGATAAGGCGTGGCACCCGGAATCGCGTGTCGACCTGCTCATGCACGCACCGCTACGGCTGACCATCGGTCGCGGCGGTGAGTTCCATATGTCCATGGACGGGGCGAGCGGGACAGTGAACGCTCCCTTCAACGCCTCTGAGGGCTCCATGCAAGGGGCGCTGTGGGTGCTTATCACGCAGACACTGATCTATGACGGCAAAGTGAATGATGGCGCCTACCTCGCCGCCAAGCATTACTTCCCGCCCGGAAGCTGGTGCAACGCACAGGACCCGGCACTGGCCTACGGCACCCCGTGGGCATTTCTCATTCCATCGTTCACCGGCCTTTTCCGCTGCCTGTCCCGCGGCTACTACAGCCGCGGCTACCGGGAGGAGATCGTCACCGGCTACGGGTTCACCGGCGACCCGCTCCAGGGCGGCGGGCTGCTCGCCGACGGCACGACGTACTTTCCGGTGTCGAACTTCGAGTTGTGCTCGGTCGGGCTGGGAGCCCGCGGGACGATGGACGGCCTTGACGCCGCATACGCCATGTGGAACCCCGAGTCCGACATGGGGGACGCCGAGGTCTGGGAAACGATCGAGTCGGGCCTGCTGTACCTGTCCCGCAGGTTCAAGCCGGACACCGCCGGTTACGGCAAGTACCGCGGCGGTTCCGGCTGGGAGGCCCTGCGCTACGTGCACGGAGTGGCGAGCTTGCAGTTGTACTCCTTCCGGGAGGGACGGGCCTTCCACGGAGGGGCTGGCATCTTCGGTGGTTACCCCAACTCCGCCGACTACAAGGTCTGGGCCCACAACACGAACATGCCGCAGCTGGCAGCCGCCCAGCAGCCCTATCCGCTCGGCGAGTATTCGCCGTCAGCCTCCGAGATCGATGCGCTCGTGCAGGGCGACATCACCCGCGTCAACGAAGGGCTCATGTTCCCGGAGGTCTTCGGCAACAGCGACCTGTTCCTGTCCCTGTTCTCCGGGGGCCCGGGCTACGGCGACCCGCTCGAGCGCGACCCGGCCGCGATCACCCACGACGTCGAGCGGCACGTCTACCTGCCCGAGACCGCCCGCCGCGCGTTCGGCGTAGTCGTGGACGCCAACGGCGAGGGACCGGTGGTAGACGAGAAGGCGACCGCCGCCGAGCGCGACCGGCTGCGGCAGCGGCGCGCCGCTCGGGCCGTCCCATATGACGACTTTTACCAGCGGGAACGCGCCCGGCTGCTGGCAGGCGCCTTGATCGCACCAGTGAAGCTGATGTACCGGCAGTCGATGGCGTCCCCAGACTGGGCCCGCGAGTTCCGCAGTTTCTGGGACCTGCCCGACACCTTCGACATGTAAGGAGCCGACGATGCCGTCTCTCGATGGGAAGGGCTTGGCCGACCTGCTCGACGGCAAGCTGCCGTGGCAACAGCTCAAGGGTGTGATGTCAGCCACCAAAGACCCGTCGCGGTTCGACCTGTACCTGCAGGTACTGCAGGAGCGCGCCGCCTTCGATGACAAGATCCTGCTCCCACTCGCCGAGCACCTGTTCGTCGTCGCGCGCGACGGGCGGCGCGTCGTCATATGCGACTGCGGCCATGTGTTCGGCCCAGTCGACCGCAACTGGAAGCGCGAGACCCGCATTCTCGTCCGCGACTCCGAGGAACTCCTGGAAGAGATCTACGATCAGTACCACCGCTGCGACCCGCAGTGGATGGAGCTGCGGGAGTATTTCTGCCCAGGCTGCTGGTCGCTGCTGGAGGTCGAGGCGGTACCGCCCGGATACCCCGTGCTGTTCGACTTCAAGCCGGACATCGACGCGTTCTACGAGAACTTTCTCGGACGCCCGGCACCGGACCGCATCACCTGACCGGACCTGCCGACACTGCGGATAGCAGCGCTGCAACTGGCGGCAAGATCAGCCAGCGCTGCAGGCTTTCCTGCCTCCCGTCGTGGAGTGGGCTCCTGCCTGGCCGGGAATGAGCAGATGGTGACAGACAACACACCACAGCTGTCCGGGCTCTTCGGCGTCTATCTGCAGGTTGGTGACCTTGACCGCTCGCTGTCGTTCTACCGTGACGTGCTGGCGCTGGAGGTTGTGCGGAACGACGGCGGGCTGGCGGTACTGCACGGCCGCCGGGCCCCCGCCGACTCGCTGGTGATCCGGGAGCTCGACAAGGCCGCCCGGCACAATATGGGCGAAGCCGGGGTAACGCGCGTCCTCTGGCGTGTAGCGGACCCCGCCGAACTGGACAGCGCCGAGGAACTCCTGACCCGGCAGCAGGTGCGTTACCAGCGGCATCGCGACGCGGAAGTCGACGGCATCACAATGCACGATCCCGACGGGCTCGAAATCGTGCTCCTGTGGATCGGCGAGAAAGGCCCCGCCACCGGGCCACCAGCATGGCTCTACTGGTACCACTGAACGGCAGGCCGCCTTCGCTGCGCTTGTCATGGTCGTAGCTGCCGGCGTCCGGGGTTCGGCGGCTCCCCGAGCCGGCCCAGAGGTGCCGGCCACCTATACCCCCGGGTATGCCCGGCTGGCGCTGGCGGAGGGTGACCCGAAGCGTGCGGCGCGGCCGAAAGGCGCGGCCGAGGGCCTGCGCCGGCGGGTCGGCCTGCCGGTCTGGCCTCATCTCGCCAAGAGATCCGGAACGTAGAAGTGAGCCCTCAGGTCCCGGGCGCCGGCGTCTCGCCGCGTGGATCGAAGAGTTCATCGCGGTCTCGGCCGGCACCCGCCGAGATGTCCCCATAGAGGGCCGCGAATGCACTCATGATCTTCTCGAACGGCAGGTCGGCGAAGCTGCCTCGTTCCGCCACGTAATTCATGTGGCGCCGGCCGTCCGCCGAGTACTCGTGGAACAGGGCGTCGCTGCGGCCATCAAACTCAAGCGGCCGTACCCCGAAGCGTTCACAAAGCTCAATGTTGAAGGCGGGGGTCGCTTTCACCCACCGGCCGGCAAGCCGGAACTCGGTGAAGCCGTGGAAGACGAACAGGTCCGTCCCGAGCCGGGCGAGCAGCTTCTCGCTTGCCAGGTGATTGCGCACGTCCGCGAAACCCAGCCGGGCGGGGACGCCAACGGCACGGGCGAGCGCGGCCAGCACCACGGCCTTGGGGATGCAGTAAGCAGCCCGCTGCCCGAAGACCGTGCTCGCGCGGTAGTCGTCCGGATTCCTGGTGATCGAATAGGGGTCATACCGGATCCCGTCGCGCACCACGTAGAAGAGCCGCATGGCGCGTTCCTCATCGCTGGTGGCGCCAGCGGCTACCTCCTCCGCACGGCGCCTGATGCTCGGAGTGTCGCAGTCGATGAACCAGGTAGGGCGCAGATACGGCTCAAGGTCCTCAGCGACGGGCACAAGCCCAGTCTACGTTCGTTTCCGACCGGAGTCGGGTGCTGACAGGCGGCGAGGCCAGGCGGCCGCCGCGACTGGGCCGGAGGGTGATCTTGGCATCCCCCAGGGAAACAGCCGGATCTCGAACGGGCTCGGCCCGATGTGGATCCAGCAGTACCAGCGGAACCCGCAGCAGCAGGGGATCGCCGGGAGGGGAACGGTGTCCATGGCCATGAGAAACTTGGCCGTTGACAAACGGCCCGGTCCTCGTGGTCGCCCTGGCGCTCTTCCTTGTGTTCGTCACAGCGTTCCCGCTAACTGGCCGCGCTACGGCAAGGCGTAGATTGATAGTAGGGGACGGGGGGCAGGGGTAATTATGAACGATCAGGAGTGCGACAGCACTAGCGGGCATCGCCGCTATGAGCCAGGGTGTCGGCCTCGGATCAGCTACGGCAGCTAGCGGCCGCAGCGCAAAGCCGGTCGTCGTCTACTAGCCGGGCCGTCCGCATATGGGCGCGCCAGCGCTGAGCCGACCGGGCTGAACGCCGACACCTACTTGCGCGGCTGGGCGGTGGATTCCATATCCGGCCCGTTCGGCGCCATGGATCGGGCATCGGTTCTGAGAACCGGCCAGGTTCCAGAATCCGGTCCGCAGGCTGCCAATGGCCCGTCACCAGCATCAACAACGGTGGACTTCGCCCTTTTTCTACCGGCGCCAAAGCGGGTGCCAGCGATTCAGGGCTCGGTGCATAATCCCACGAGTTGGGGATGGCATTCCACCCGCATGCAACTGTCCGCTGATCATGGTCAAATCACGCAGTCCTGGTTCTGGGACTGGCACCAGCCGCCCGGCTTTCTGGTGGATCCTCAGCCACCAGATAGGTGGCGGGTTCTGACCGCTGGCTCTGGCCCTTTCCGGAGGTCCGGAGGGAACGTTCAGCCGAACGAGCCAAATCAAAGGGGGGAGGTGTTATGCAACTCAATATTAACGGAAAGTTGGTGGCCATCGTTGCCGCGGCAGCCGTGGCATGCTCTGGTCTTGGCCTGGCTGTGTCACAAGCAGTCAGCTCAGCGGCCCCGCAGCCTGCGGCTGTTCCCAAGGTGGTAACGCCGGCACCGACACCGAAAAAGGCGACGGCGCCGAAACCGGAAGAGACACAGGCGCCACCGCCACAGAACCAGATCATCATCAACAACAATCCACCGGCTACGGTGGCACCGACACCGCCGCCTGCTGCTGTAACGGCCGATCCGTGGGGTGTCGTGCAGACATACTACGGAGACATCCAGTCCGGCGACTACGGTGATGCGTGGGCACTTCTAGGGAGCGGTGCGATCACTGGCCAGACCTACGGTCAATTCGCCGCAGGTTTTGCCAATTCAGCTAACCAAGTGGTGACGGAGAATTGGGAGTCGGGCGACACGGTCAACATCAACGTCTCCGCTTTGGACACGGCAACTGGAGTGGTCCAGTACTTCAGTGGGTCTTACACGGTGGATAACGGCATCATCACGTCCGCCAGTCTGACTCAGACCGGCTGACCGCTGGCTCTGGCCTCCAGAGGGCTGGGGGAGCGTTCGGCCGAACGGGCCAAATCAAGGGGGGAGTTGCTATGCAACTCAATATCAACGGAAAGGTGGCGGCCATCGTTGCCGCATCAGCCGTTGCATGCTCTGGTCTCGGCCTGGCTGTTTCACAAGCAGTCAGCTCACCGGCACCGCAGGCTGCGCCTCCTGCCAAGGCGGTAACGTTGCCAACGGCAGCCAATCCGACGCCCACAGCACCAGCACCGCAGAACAAGATCATCATCAACAACAACCCAGTGTCACCGAATGTGGGTGTTCCGGCGAATCCCAATTACGGTGCCGGTCAGTTCCCGACGTACGAAGCCGACATCGCCAATGCCGGTATCGCCGCGCCGGCCGGATGGCTGGACACCACAGGTGAGCAGCTCTGCAACGACTGGGCTGCTGGCGAAGGGACTTCACAGACCGACCCGCAGCTGCTGGCTGGCGGGATCTACCAGCAGCATCTGGCGATCTTCGACGAGCTCACCAACAACGATCTCTGCCCAGGCCTTACGCCCGGACCCTGACGGCTGGCCATGACTTCCTCTGAATGGCAAGGGTCACCCCCGCACCGTGGCGTACTGTCCGCCACTCGCCCGGTGTTGCGGGACGGTGTGATGGCTTACAAGATGTGGCCATGACTGGTGAGCTCTCCCCGACTGGAGATGGCCCCGGCACCGGGGCCGGGCCCGAGCTGCGCGCCTCGCATGAAGACAGGGACCGGGTTGTCGAGATCCTCCGGGTCGCGGCTGGCGACGGGCGGCTGACCGCAGCCGAGCTTGACGAGCGCCTGGAGGCGGCTCTGACCGCCCGCACTAACAGCGAGCTGGCGGTGCTGACCGCTGATCTGCCAGCGGTGGCTGGCCAGCCGGGCGGAGTCGCACCGCAGGCCAAGGACCTCGCCCGGATCGACTGCCAGGGTGCGGCTACCCAGCGGGTTGGCGGCTGGGTAGTCCCGCAGCGGATGGAGATCCGTGCGGTCGGCGGCACGGTGAGGCTCGATTTCACCGAGCCGGTGATCACCGGGCCCACGCTGCAGATCAAGGCCGCGGTGCGGGGCGGCAGCCTCGTCCTGGTGACCAAGCCCGGCATCGAGGTTGATGCCGATGACGTGGCGGTGCGTGGCGGCAGCGTCAAAGTCCGGCCGGGCACCAGCTCGAACCGGCCAGTGATCCTCAGAGTTGAGGTATCGGGCGAGGCTCGAGGCGGCAGCATTGTGGCGGGACCGCCGTGGCGGACATTCTGGCAATGGCTGCTGCGCAAGCCAAGACCGTCGTAGGGGCTGGAAACTGTTGAACGCCTAGCGCCCGATAGTGTCCGCCAGTGCCGTATAATGGTCGCGTGAACCTGAAGGAGTGGGCGGCGCAGCAGGGCGTGGGCTATACAACCGCCCGCCGCTGGCTCGCGGACGGCATGCTTCCCGTCCCGGCCCGCAAAGTCGGCGGCCTCATCCTGGTAGACGAGCCAGCACCGTCCTCAGCCGCGGGAATGGCAGTCGTCTACGCCCGCGTCTCATCCGCTGACCAGAAAACTGACCTGGACCGGCAGGTCGCGCGGGTAACCGGATGGGCTACCAGCCAGGGTGTCGCCGTGGACCGGGTGGTGACCGAGGTCGGATCCGCGCTAAACGGGAAGCGCCGCAAATTCCTGGCACTGCTCCGCGACCCGGCCGTGACAATGATCTTCGTGGAGCACCGGGACAGGTTTGCCAGGTTCGGCGCCGAATACGTTGAGGCGGCGCTGTCAGCGCAGGGCCGCAAGCTGCTGGTCATGGACCCGGCCGGGGTGGACGACGACCTGGTCCGGGACGTGACCGAGATCCTGACGTCGCTGTGCGCCCGGCTGTACGGCCGCCGGGCCGCCGCTAACCGAGCGCAGCGGGCAGTCGAGGCTGCCACCAGGGCGGACTCGTGAGGAAATTTCAGGCCCGCGCCGGGGCCGGACTGCAGGCGTACCGGTTCGCACTGAACCCGACTCCGGCGCAGGAGCGTGCACTGCGGTCTCATTGCGGTGCGTCGCGGTTCGCTTTCAACTGGGCGGTGCGCCGTGTCAACGCCACCTGGTGGCAGCCGAAGGCCGAGGAGTCTACGGGATCCCTGAGGACCAGCGCGCACCATGGCGGTCCTGGTCGCTGCCGTCGCTGCGCAAGGACTGGAACCAGGCCAAGGGCACCGTCGCGCCGTGGTGGGCGGCCAGCGCTGACCTGGCACGCGCCCACGGCAGGGTCGCTGACCTGCGCCGCGACAGCACCCACAAGCTCACCACGGGCCTGGCCCGCGAGTACCGGACCATCGTGGTCGAGGACCTGAACGTCGCCGGGATGACCCGGAACAGGCGCCTGGCCAGGCATATCGCCGACGCTAACTTCGGGGAGATCCGGCGGCAGCTCGCCTACAAGACGCAATGGCATGGCGGGCAGCTGATCGTGGCGGACCGGTGGTTCGCCTCCAGCAAGACATGCTCGGGCTGCGGCGCGGTGAAAGCCAAACTGGCCCTGTCCGAGCGCACCTAAGTCTGCACGGCCTACGGTGTCATCCTGGACCGGGACGTCAACGCCGCAGTCAACCTCGCCGGATACGGCAGGCAGGTCATCGCCGGGAGTGGTCCGGAGATGCAAAACGGGCGCGGAGCCGGCCGTAAGTCATCCTCCGGGGTGCAGGTGGCCTTGAAACGTCAACCCGGCTCGGCTACGGCCGGTCAGACCGGGACCGTCCCGCCGCAAGACGGGACTGCAGCATGAACGCTATCGAGCGCTCTAGTGCAACGGTCAATCACGGCCTGATCAACGCCCGGGACCGTCCCGCATGGCCGCCTGGGTCATGCCTCGGGCTACGGGCATGGCATCCTGCACCCGCCTCGGGGGCGGCTGCCACACACAGGCACCGGCGCGACCGGGCGTCGGCTCACCATGCGGCCGCGGTCGGGCGCACACAGATCACGGGATCTGCACGATGCGAGTTGCACGAGGCCATGGGCCACACACTCGGGCGGCTCAAGACCGCCGCCGAGGCACTAGCAGCCAGCCATGATGATGCCCAGCCGGCCTGCGTTCCGCCCGGCGCCTGATCCGTCATCGCGGAGATCGCTTACCGGGCCGCGGGCGCCAGCCACCCGGGTGTCTGCCCTCGCGCATACCGCAGTAGCGTGCCAACCTTGGGGCATTGGCTCACCCGCGACTGTCCGGACCGGAGGCGTCATGGCTGGGTACTTCGTTGCGAACTACACGATCACGAACCGGGCCGAGTACAAGAAGTACCTTGCGGCGGTCGGACCCACCCTGGAGGCCCACGGCGCCGAAAACATCGTCATCGACCGCGACTCCGAGCTGCTTGAAGGATCAGCCGGGCAGGTCACCGTCGTGCTGAGGTTCGCCACCAAGGCTGCGGCCGAGGCCTGGTACGAGTCGCCGGAATACCAGGCCATCAGGCACCTCCGCACGGACAACATCGACGGCGTCGGGGTCATCGCGCAGGGCAGATAGCCCGGCTCCAGGTCGAGTACCCGGTCACCGAGTGCACGACCGGCACGGACCTGACTGCTCCATGGCGTGCCTGAGATGAGACGAAGAAGGCGGCATCAGACAGCTTGGCGCTGGTCAAATAAGGCAGCGGGACCGATGCGCGCAGCGACCGCGGACATCAGAATGTTCGACGAGCCGTCAGGCGCGACTGACGGGTGCCTCACGGCGTCCTGACAATGCGTGGATGGGGTAACTGTTACTCTTACTACATGAGCACCGCCGCGTCTTTGGTGATGATGCCCCGCTTCCGGGGCCGCTGACGCTACACGAAAGTTCGTTTCGAGGCCCTATGACGGGGCCTCGACTTATTTGAGCGGGTCGGAGCCCCTGGCTTTGCTGGAGGTTCCGATGAGCAGCTCGCACACCTACATCACCACCACCATTCCCTACGTCAACGCCCGGCCGCACCTGGGCTTCGCGCTGGAGCTGGTCCAGGCCGACGTGCTGGCGCGTTATCACCGTCAGCGTGGTGATCAGGTTCGCTTCCAGACGGGCACCGATGACAACTCGCTGAAAAATGTGCTGGCCGCCGAGGCCGCAGGTCTTCCCGTCCAGGAATTCGTTGACCGAAACGCCGCCGCGTTCACGGCCCTGGGCCAGCCACTCGGACTGTCGGTTAATGATGTGATCCGCACGAGCCGTGATCCCCGGCACCGGCCAGGGGTAGAGCGGTTGTGGCAGGACTGCGCCAGCGCAGGCGATCTTTACCGCAGGCATTACGAAGGGCTCTACTGCGTCGGCTGCGAGCGGTTCTACTCACCAGAGGAACTGCGTGACGGCCGGTGCCCCGACCATGGCACCGTCCCCGATCAGGTGGCGGAGCAGAACTGGTTCTTCCGTCTCTCCCGCTACGCCGGCCAGCTCCAGGACGTGATCGGCAGCGGGAGGCTGCGGATCGAGCCAGCCGAGCGGCGCAACGAGGTCCTCAGCTTCATCCGCGGCGGCCTGGAAGACTTCTCCATCTCCCGGTCCACAGCCCGCGCGCACGGCTGGGGCATCCCGGTCCCCGGCGACTCAGGCCAGGTCATCTATGTCTGGTGGGACGCGCTGGTCAACTACATCACCGCGCTCGGCTTCGGCACAGACGCCGCGGACTACCAGCGGTGGTGGACAGGCAGCAGCCGCCGGATCCACCTGGTGGGCAAGGGCGTACTCCGGTTTCACGCGGTGTACTGGCCCGCCATGCTGCTATCGGCCGGGCAGCCCTTGCCCACCGACATCCTGGTGCATGACTACCTCACCATCGGCGGCCAGAAGATAAGCAAATCCCGGGGGACCACCGCCGACCCCGCCGGGCTGACCAGAACCTACGGCACCGACGCGGTCCGATGGTGGCTGCTGCGAGAAGTGCCCCGCGTCGCAGACGCCGACTTCACCGTCGAACGGCTCACCGCCCGGACCAACAACGAACTCGCCAACGGCCTGGGCAACCTCGTCAACCGGGTCGTATCCATGATCCACCGATACCGCGGCGGATACCCGCCCGACACCAGCGACATCGCGCCCGGCAGCGAGGAACTCAGCACAGCCTGCCGCCATGCGCCCGATCTCATCCAGGCAGCCCTGGCCAGATTCGACTTCCGGCCCGGCACCGCAGCGGTCTGGGCGATCACCGATGCAGCCAACCGCTACATTAACCACATCCAGCCATGGCAGCTCGCCAAGTCCGAGCGCGGCGGCGACAATGGCGCTGCGCGCCAGCTAGACAGCGTGCTCGCCACCCTGATCCAGGCCACCAGGACGCTCGCCGACAACCTGGCGCCCTTCCTGCCAGGAACGGCAGCCCGCATCACCCGGCAATGCGCCACCACCAACGGACGGCTCCCCGAACCTCACCCGCTCTTCGAAAAAATCGCCATCCTATGACCAGGGAATCACGCACGAGCCAGGTGCGGCAGGTCTTCCCTTCAAGATACTGCGGGGGGTCGGGGTAGACCTGGTCAGACAGCCGACGCTTGAGCTGCAGGTCGGCCGTAGGTCACGGCCTCGCGCACCTCCTGGGGCAGTGACTGGGCGAGTTGCGCGTCGGGCTGAGCGCCGAGGGAGTCGTTGATCGTGGAGAACGCCAGGCGAAGGGCCACGAAGGCGGTGATGGCGAAGATCTGCCCGTCGCCGAGCCCGGTGTCGCGGAGCGCCTGGATGTCGGCGGGCGTCGTCGCGTTCGGGTCGCTGGCGACCTTCCGGGCCCACACGGCCATGGCCTTTTCCTGGTCCGTCAGCCCGGCGTCGCTACCAGTGAGAACCCCCGCCGCGAGAGCGGCGTCCGACGCCTTGCCCAGCTTCCCGCCCCACGCCAGCGAGCAGTAGGAGTCACCGAGGGCCGAGGCGGCGGCGGTCACCAAGATCCCGCGCTGGCGGAAGTTCAGACCGCTCGGCGTGAAGGCCTCAGACATCAGCTCGAATAGCTGGTTCAGGGTGCCTGGCTGGTGCGCCCACAATCGGGACGCGTTCCACACGTAGCCGCCGTCTGCGAGGTCTTCATCGTAGAGGGCCTGCACTGGGGGGGACGCCGGGGGTTCTTCGAGAAAGCTGCCGGTCATGCGCGTTCTGCTCCTTCGGGCTTGCGGGCCAGGTAGCCCACGACGCTAATCTCGGCCCGGAGCGGCAAGCCGTCTCGTAGCTGCCCCTGAGCTTGCTCGACGGCCGCGCGATGGAACTCGGCCTCGCCGACGTTCTGGATGGCCTCATACGCGGGCCCGGTAGAGGCCAGCGCACGCGCGTACAGTTCCGGGTCCGCGAACTCCCAGGCGAACGGAACGTCCAGGCGCTCAACATCGAGGAATCCATAGGACTGCAGGAGCTGCTCACCCGCACCAGGCCGGCCCAGCGACACCATCACCGCCTGGTTGTCGACCTTCGCCGCCGCAGCAAGGCGGAACGGTGCCAGCGCCCAGGCTCCAGGAGAGACCTTCAGGTGACCCCACACCGTTATGCCGGCCCGTCCGCCAGGGCGAAGGACCCGGTGTATCTCGGCAACCGCGTCTGGTGTGGTGCCCCAGATCCCCCGGAAGCTGGTGACGACGTCGAACGCCGCCGGGTCCCACGGCAGGGCGTGCATATCGCCGACCCTGATGTCGCATTCCGGGTTCCGGTCCCGGGCCACCGCGACCAGCCTGGCCGAAGCATCGATACCAGAGCAGGAAGCGCCGCGCAGGCGAGCCAGCTCGACCGCGAGCCCGGACCCGCAAGCCACGTCGAGCAGCCGGTCTCCGGCATCGACGCCGAGCCGGTGGTGCACAGCGACGTACTCCCGGCAGTTGCCCGGCTCGCTGAGCGCGGCGAAGTCCACCGCCTTACGGCCCCACCCCTCGTCCACCATCGCCCACCGGGGAAAGCCTGCGCCCGGCCTCGTCATCGCTGCTCCCTTCGCGCCGGCCGGTCCTCCGCTGCGCTGGTCTCACCGGTCTGCGGGGCCGGCCGCCGCCGGGTGCGCCTGCCAGCAAGGGTAGTTTCGCTGACAAGGCGGCCCTGGACGGCGCGGCGGGCCCGGCTGAGGTGGCCCGGATCGGCGTCCAGGTGGTAGTTCCATTTTGCCGTCAGCAACGCGCCCTCCAGCTCGAAGGCCAGCAGCCGCGGGTCGCTGCCGGCGCGCAGCTGTCTTTGTGCCCGGGTGTCCTGCGCCGCCCGCTCCAAGGTACTCATCCACTCATGCTGGCACTCGGCGATACGGCCGCGGAACGGTCCTGGCGCCTTGCAATCGAACTCGGCCATGGCGGAGGCGAAGAAGCATTCCCCGGAAATTTACCGGCGGGCGCCCAGAGTCGATGCGGAAATGGCACGGCGACACACGCAGAGCTTGAAGGCCGAGCCAAGCGGCGCCGCGGCGCCGGGGTCGATGCCGTGCACCGGCTGGCAGGAGCCGCTGGTGAGGTTGGCGACGAGCAACCGGACCTCGGGTGCGACCGATCGGATGGCGGCGTCGACCCCGCTATGGAGACATTGCGGTGCCGAGGGAGTCGGCGCCCGCGAATTTCGGGGCTCCCTTCTCGTAGAAGACGTCGAGCTCTTGGATGATGAAGCCTGCAGTCGTCAGCAGGTCGATGATGGGCCGGGTGAAGTGGCATCCGCCAGCTATCCGCTGCTCCAGCGGGTCGAGGCGCCGTTGCCAGCGGCGGACCCGCTCATCGGGGGCCAGCCCGTGCTCGAGGAAGTGCAGGGTCCCGCCGGGCTTGAGGACCCGCCGCACCTCGGCGAGGGCGGCGGTGACGTCGGGGATCGTGCACAGCGTCCACGTGGACAGGGCGGCGTCATAGCTGTAATCGGCGAAGGGCAGTGACTGGCCGTCCAGCCCGGACCGCCGCACCGGGACGGCCGTCGCCCTGAGGCGCCTGGCGGCCAGCTTCCAGCCGACGTCGGAGGGCTCGACCGCGGCAACCCGGATGACGGCCGCCGGGTAGAAGGGAACGTTGAGTCCCGAGCCGAAGCCGATCTCGAACACGTCCCCCGCGAGGCTCCCGCAGACCCGACGTCGCAGCGGCTCGACCGTCTCGGTGCCGCATGCGACGTTGAGGATCCGCGGGAGGACTCGCTCGCCATAAAATCCCATTGCCGCCTCCTCACCTGCCACGATATTTCGTTCGGTTTGTTCCTCCTGGTTGGCGGACTCGCCGGGCGCCTGGAGGGCGGCGCGGCGAGCCGTGGGATATCGGCCGGCCGCAGCCGGCACTTGGCGCGCGCCAGGCCCGGCGGCCGACTTCGCCTCGGTCAAGGGAGCTGCTGGCCCGACCGCAGCGGCTCACGCTTGCTTAGTACACACTGAGGCAATGATCCGGCCTGGCGCGCTTGCCGACCTCCCGGCCGCAGCGGAGGTCTATCGCAGCGCCTCGTTGTCCAATGCAGGCGACCGCGACAACCTGCTGGCCCATCCGGAGTACCTGATCCTAGCGCCGGAGGGACTGGCCGAGGGCCGCACTCATGTCGCAGAAGAGGACGGCTCACTGGTTGGCTTCGCCACCTGGATCGAAGCCGGCGGCACCGTCGAATTGGAAGACCTCTTCGTGCACCCTGCCTGGATGAGGCGTGGCATTGCCACGGCACTCGTTAACCGCATCGCCGAGGTTCTGCGACTACGGGGCGTGGAGCGCCTGGAAGTGACCGCCAACCCTCATGCGCTTGGGTTTTACAGCGCCGTTGGCTTCATCGAATGCGGCGCTGCAGCGACGGACTTTGGCACCTCGCCCCGTATGGTGCTAGCGATCCAATTTCTGCCGTTGAAATGATCAGGCGCTACCCAGGCGGCAGCAAACGCGGATGACGCGGCAGCTCCGGACAGGACATGGTGCCCTACCCGAACCCGCTCGACAAGATCGTCATGCCCTCGGCGCACTGGGAGCGGCAAGAGCGGGTGATATCTGGTGGTCAGGGGATCGCGGCGGCCTGGGCGACCGGGCCGGCGAGCGCGCTGGCCCAGGCGCTGTACCCCTTGCTGGATGGATGGAAGCCATCCGCAGCGAAGAAGCCGCTGCCGATCATCTGAGGGTCCACTTGCACGTGCCGGCCTGCGGCCGCCCGCCGCAGCGTGTGGTCCATCGCCCGGGCCCGCACGGCCATCACGGCACGCATCGGCTGCGGCAGCGCGGGGAACCGGTTCACCGGCGCCATCCCGCAGACGATGACCGGAACGGGGCCGGCCGTCTCGCCGATCGCGGCCAGCAGGGCCGCGACGTCGTGATCCCAGTCGCGGAGCCGCCGCATGTTCTTCAGGTCATTGACCCCGATCAGCACCACCACAACGTCCGGCCGCCAGCTGCCCTCGACCAGGCGCGGCACCAGGTCGCGCGCGGTCCTTGCGGTGGCGCCGCTGCGGGCCACCGCCCGCCAGGACACCTCGCGGCCGGTCCGCCGGGCGATGGCCGCGCCGAGCATACCCGCCAGCGCATCCCGGTGGCATGCGGCGCCAACTCCGGCAGCGGTGGAGTCGCCGAATACGGCCAGCCGCACGGCGGGAGGAGCGCCGGCAGCGGTCCCGGCGGGATCGGCTGCCTCCGGCAGCCTCGGAAGGCGGTGCCGCAATCCTCGGCCCTGGTAGATCAGCACCGGGGCCAGCACGTATGCCAGCGGCTGCAGCGCACGAGCCAGGTCCATGCCCCTCCCTGCTCGATCACATGTTAAGCACTGAGAGAGCCCGCCGAACACCTCGACCGAGCCTGCCGGTCTCCAGCCGTGAGGCAAGTAAATGTAGCCGCCGACCGGGACGCAGTTGGGACACGCTGGGACGTGATGATCTTGCAATGCGCGAGCCGCGGGCAGCGGGCGGTCGTTTTGGCGGCTGCGGGGCCCGCCGCCGCTCGGTGCGGGTATGGACGGCAACGGTATGGGCTGTCATCATCTGCGAAAGCCCGGCCCGAGCCGGGACATGCGCAAAAGGGGAGGTACCCGTCATGATGAAGTTCAAGAACAAGGTTCTCGCGGCCGCGAGTATGGCCCTGGCTGCGGGGACCGTCGCTGTCGCGGGCCTGACGGCCGCGAGCGCCAGCCCGGCCGCCCGGCCGAGCCTCACCCGGATCGAGCACTTCCAGCTCATGACCACATCGGCGACCTCGAACAGGGAGAGCATCATCGCGACCGGAGGCGTGTTTACCGCCGGCGGCGTCAACTTCCAGGGCAACAAGGTCGACAGGGCCGTGTTCCCCGGCGGAACGTTCAAGATCGCGCATTCCAGCGGCACCGGCAAGCAGGTCTTCAACCCTAAGACCTGCCTGAACGTGATCAACTTGCATGGCACGTACAAGCTGGGCCACGGCACCGGCAAGTACAAGGGCATCAGCGGTCACGGCAAATATCAGCTGAGCATCTTGTTCGTCGGCGCCCGTAATTCGAACGGCAAGTGCTCCCAGACAAAGCCACCGGTGGCGTTCCAGCAGATCATCAAGGCCCAAGGGCCGGCGCATCTGTAGCACTCCGGCTGCTGGCGCTATCGGCGCCAGGTAGGCATTGGCAGGCATGCTCAGCAGGCTGACGGTCCCGTTCGAGCCGGGCCATGCCGCGGTGCGGCGCATGGCTGCTTGTTGGGAGCTGGTATCGGGCTGGGGAGCCCTGGGGTGGCCGGGAAGGAGACGTCATGGCACAGGGTCGCCACCTCAGCTGGACAGCGGTCAGGGTGGCCGTCCTGGACTGCGGCCTCCTGGCCATCGCATGCCTGCTCAGCTATTGGCTCGTGACTTACCTGCTGGCTCGCCTTCATTCAGTGTCCGCGGCAGACGACATGCTTGGCGGGCTATGGGCGGTGATCGCCACGGTGTTCGTATGTCGGTTCAGCTATCACCAGAGCATGGCGGCCGCGTTGTCCCGCATGTCCGCCACCTCCGTGTCATTCGTCTTCTGCCTGGCCTACTTGATCTTCCTGCCCTTCCGTCCATGGGCCCTTGCGGTGCTGATAGGAGCCAGCGCCCTGGCAGTAACGGTGATGGGCCGGCCCGGCGACGCAATCACGGCCGGGATCACCACCGCGGTCGTTATGGTCTCCGCCGCCCTGAGCCCGCAGGACGCATGGCAGCAGCCCGTCCTCCGGCTCACTGACACTGTCGTCGGGGTCGCTGTTGGAGTCGCAGCGGCTTGGGTTGGCCTGCGCGTGATCCGCCCGAGAATCCGGCAGGCTCGGCAACCCGACCAGGAACCAGCCCGCCCGGAGGCTCGAGCTCCCCGGCTGACGCGGAGCGAAACGGAGCCGTAAGGAGTCCGTCCAGATGCGCCGGAACATTGAGCTGCTGCAGTCGCAGGGCCTGCCTCGGGTGACTCCCGTGGATAGGGTCCACGGGGGCACCCGGCAGCGGTTTACGCCGGTCAGCGCCGCTGCCGCCGAAGGTAGCCTGGAGGTGCATCACTAGGTCGGTCGTCCTCGGGCTGCATAGTCGCGGCGCCGGTACCGACCCGGCCGGGCGAAAGCCGAATCAGTTCCTTTCCTGGCCGGAGAAGATCTGCAGAAAGAACAGGAAGACGTTCAGGACGTCGAGGAAGATCGACGCGGCCAGCAAGGGCGCGGAGCTGACGTCGCGAGAGCGCCGCAGCCGCTGGAAGTCGAACATCGTGAAGCCGGCGAAGATCACCAGGCCCAGCACGGAATAGATCAGCATGCCGCCGGGGATATGAACGAAGATCAACACGATGCCGACCACGATGAGGGCCAGCAGGGCCCAGAAGCAGGCCCGCGCGATCGCCGATAGGTCGCGCCGGGTGGCGTAGCCGACGGCTCCGAACCCGGCGATGAACAGTGCGGTGGCACCGCCGGCTTGCCACAGCGCCTGCGGGTTGGCGCTGGCGTAGTAGGCGAGCAGCGGGGCGACGGCCAGGCCGATCAGCAGGCCGAAGGCGGCCAGCAGCCCGACCGTCACCTGCTGGGACTTGGCCGCCGCGAACCGCATGGCGATCAGGCAGGCGAAGGCGGCGATGAACGCGATGATCCCCGCGGCGCCGACCAGGTTGCGGCCCAGGTAGGCGCCGAGCGCGAACAGGGCGGCCGTGACCGCGACGTACCCCATCGTCTGCGCGAACAAGGTATGAGCCCGCTCGCGCGGTGCCGTCCCGATTTCCTGATAGCTAAATGACTCGCTCATGACATCTTGCTCTGAACGCTGCAGGGCCGGTCATCGGGTATCTCCTTGCCGGAGCGAGTCCCCAGCTGTGAGAGTAGCCGCGCTGGACAGCCCGGACAAGGCACGGGCGCTACGTCGGCGACGGTCACACCGCCATGACGCTGGCGGCGTCCCACGGCCGCTCCACCCGGCGAGCGCGAGCAGGTGATCGAGCAGCACAGCCGTGAACCCCCAGACGAGCATTCGCCGGACCCGGAAAGCGGGCGAGGTAAATCGGATGGGCATGCGCACCGTCAGCCGCGCGTCCGGGCGAGGGGGAGCGCGCAGCCGGCCCACAGATGTGTGACTAGCCTGCAGTCATCTCCCAGGAAGGGGGACAACACCCATGGAGAACGCCGTGAATGCATCCACTGCCGGGAGCAGCGGTCAGATCGTGGTCGCCGGCGCGGGCTACGCCGGGCTGCATGTCGCCTTGCGCCTGACGGCCAAGCTGCGCAACCACCCCAAGATGGAGCTGACCCTGGTCGACCGGAATGACTACCACCAGGTGCTCACCGAGCTGCCCCGGGTCGCCGCCGGCACCCGCGCCGCCGACGCGGTGCGCATCCCGTTTCAGGACATCCTGGCTACCGGGGTCCGCTTCGTGCAGACCGAGATCAATGGCTTTGACCTGGCCGGCCGGCGGCTGCTCACCGGGGCTGGGCCGATCGGCTGGGGGCGGCTGGTGCTGGCGCTGGGCAGCCGGCCCAACGACTTCGCCATCCCCGGCCTGGCCCAGCTCGCGCTGTCGCTGTACTCGGCCAGCGACGCCGAGCGGGTGTGGGAGGCGGTCAGCAAGGCGCTCACGGCTGCCGCGGCCGCCGCCGGCCCCGAGCGGCAGCGCTGCCTGGCGACCGTGGTGGTCGGCGGCGGCGGCGCCACCGGAGTCGAGCTGGCCGGCGAGCTGGCCGAGATCTTGCCCCAGGTGGCCAGCGGCCACGGCCTGGCGCCCGACCGGCCCGCCGTGCAGCTTGTGGAGGCGGGCCCCACCATCTTGGCCGGCTCGTCACCGCAGCTGATCGGCAAGGCCGCCAGGACTCTTTCTGACCTTGGGGTCCAGGTCCGCACCAACGCGACGATCGGCGCCGCGACCAAGGATGGCTTCCGGCTCACGGACGGCCAGCTGGTGGAGGGCGGCGTGTTCGTCTGGGCGGGTGGGGTGAAAGCACCCGAGCTGGTGGCCGATTCGGGGTTGCCGACCGGCCACAACGGCCGTGTCAAGGTCGACAAGTACCTGCGCGCGCTGGACCGCCCGGAGATCTACGTCGCCGGCGACCTCGCCTCGGTGACCGATCCGCGCACCGGGCACGTGCTACCCCAGCTGGCGCAGGTAGCGCTGGAGGAGGGCGAGACGGTGGCCCGCAACCTGAACGCGGAGCTGCGGGGCCGGCGGCTGGAGGCGTTCACTTTCCACGACACGGGGTTCGTCGTCTCGGTCGGGACGAGACGCGGGGTCGCCGACATCGCCGGCATCACCACTGGCGGGCGGCTGGCCCACCTGCTCAAAGACGCCATCGAGTGGGAGTACCGCGAGTCCGTCAGGCACCTGCGCGGCTGGGACCCAGTAACCCGGTAACTGCGGCCCATCATGAATAGCCTGGAAGGCTCCAGATTCGCCATGGCTGCAAACCTTCCGGTCGTCTAAGGCCCGGATGGCACCGGATCGCCGAGTTGCGCATGGGCTGCTGGCCTCCTCGTCGCCGCAGTCGGCGCGCCTCTCACCCGGTTCCGGGTACTCCCAGCTCGGGCTATCCTCGGGCGGGCCGACGCCCAGAGGAGCGTGCCGACATGACGCAGCAGGCCGTGGGATACGAGGACTCCGACATCCTGCTCAAGTCGGGAAGGCTTCGGGTGCGGCGGTGGGGTGCCGCGGATGCGCCAGCGGCGCTGTGCGTGCCCGGTCTGTCGGCGAACCTGTGCGGCTTCGACCGCCTGGCCGAACGGCTCGCCGGCGGCACACAGCAGCTCGTGGCGATCGACTTGCGCGGCCGCGGCCGCAGCGAGGTGACCGGCCCGGGCACCTACGGCTGGCGCAGCCACGCGCGCGACGTGCTCGACATCGCGGACGCCGTCGGTGCGCCGTCGTTTGCGATTATCGGCCAGTCCAGCGGTGCGGCCATCGCCATGACCTGCGCGCATCTCGACCCGTCGCGGGTCGAGCGGCTCGTACTCGTCGATCTCGCGGGGAGTCCCGACGAGCGGTCGGCGGTGCCCGTGGTCGCCTCGGTGAGCCGGCTTGGCACGGTGTACCCGTCGGCGCAGGCGGCCATCGCACTGATCAAGCAGATCGGCATCATTCCCGAGTGGGACGCGTACTGGGATCGCTACTTCCGGTACGAGCTGCGCGACGTCAGCGGCGGCGTGGCGTCGAGCAGCGACCGCGGTGCGGTGCTCGAGGATCTCGGCTACGGGAATGCGATGTACTGGTCGGAGCCGGATGCGCCGATCCACGCGCTGTGGAACGCGATCACCATGCCGGCACTGGTGCTGCGCGCCCGGCAGGAGATCATGCCGGGGTTCGGGTCCATCCTGCCCGTCGCGGAGGCGGACCGGTTCGGGGCGGCGGTGCCATCGGCACGCGTGGTGGAGATCGGCGCGAATCACTACGCGATCACGACGCACGACGATTCCATCGCCGCCATCGGTGCGTTCCTGCGCACGAACTGACCCCCGGGCGAAGTCGCCGCGGTGCTTGCCGGACCGGCGGACCTTTCCGGTACCGTCGGCTCGGTGGCTCGCCGGGTAACCCTCTGCTGGGAAGGAGCGCTGATGGCGGAGCTGGAGCCGCAGAAGCGGGGCCGCAAGATCGCGATGTCGGCTGCGGAGATCGACGCGTTTCTCGCCGCGGAACATACCTGCCGGGTCGCGACGACCGGGCCGGACGGCCCGCACGCGACCGCGCTGTGGTTCGGCTGGGACGGCGCCTGCTTGTGGCTGTACTCGATCATCGGTTCGCAGCGCTGGGCCGATCTGCAGAAGGACCCGCGCATCAGTGTGCTGGTCGACGCCGGGCATCACTACCTGGAGCTGCACGGGGTGGAGATCAGGGGAACGATCGAGGTCGTCGGCGACGTGCCGCGAACCGCGGAGCCAAACGGCGAGCTGGCGCCGGTCGAGATGCAGTTCGCGCGCAAGTATCTCGGCGGGGAGATGCTGCACGACGGCAGGCATGCCTGGCTGCGAGTGACGCCTAGTAAGATCACGAGCTGGGACTTCCGCAAGCTGCCCGGCTGACTGCCAGGCACCGGGCACAGGTCCATCAGGCTGCAGCGGGCAGGATCCTCAGGGCGCCCGACGATGAGCCCGAGCGCCTGGGTTCCGAATACCATCCCGACCAGCTTGCCGCGGTCCTTGCGGTTGGCGTACAAGGGTCCGCCGATGGCCGCGCTGCTGGGCCGGCTGATCGCCGCCCAGCGGTCCGGCCAGGCCGTTGCTGGGGAACCGCTCGGCTGGGGCGCCAAACGCGCCGAGGCCGTCGGCCCCCGGGCACGGGAACTGGGCCTGATGCCCTAAGCGCCCCCAGCCCAGCCCCGGCGGCGCGTTCGTTCCACCGCCGGCCGCGGAAGACTCCACCTGCCCTGTCCACTTTCGGGTGACGCCTGCCGCACTGCCGCCTCATAGCGTCCAGGGATGACCTGCCCGCCGCGCCGCGCGGGCCTATGCACCAGGTAGCTAAGGAGACAGGCATGTCCACGACACGATCCGCCGACGGCGGTCGCCCTAACCTCGGCATTGCCCTGATCGTCATCGCGACCGCTCAGCTGATGGTGGTGCTAGACGCCACGATCGTGAACGTCGCCTTGCCGCACATCCAGCGCGCGCTCGGTTTCTCCGGGAGCGGCCTGGAGTGGGTGGTCACCGCGTACGCGCTGGCTTTCGGCGGGCTGCTGCTGCTTGGCGGCCGCGCCGGGGATCTGCTGGGCCGCCGCCGAGTGTTCATAGCCGGGCTGGTGCTGTTCTCAGCCGCCTCCCTGGCCGGGGGCTTTGCCACCTCGCAGGCCTGGCTGCTATCGGCGCGGGCGGTCCAGGGTATCGGCGGGGCGATGATCGCGCCGACCGCGCTGGCGCTGGTCGCCACCACCTTCGCCGAGGGCCCGGCCCGTAACCGGGCGATGGGTGTCTATGCCGCGATGAGCGGTGCTGGCGCGGCAGTCGGCCTGGTCGCCGGCGGCCTGCTCACCACCTACCTGTCCTGGCGGTGGGTGATGTTCGTGAACGTGCCGATCGGCATCCTGACCGCCGCCGCTGCGCCGTTCGTGCTCGCCGGGTCGTCCCGCCGCCGGGGCCGCTTCGACCTGCCCGGGGCGATCACCGGCAGCAGCGGGTTGGCCCTGCTGGTCTATGGCCTGTCCAGCGCCAGCACCGACCAGGCCGGTGCCTCGCACTGGGGCGACCCCAAAGTGGTCGCCTCGCTGGCGTCAGCCGCGGTGCTGCTGGCCGCCTTCGTGATCATCGAGGCGCGCACCAGGCACCCGCTGATGCCGCTGCGCATCCTGGCCAACCGCAGCCGCTCCGGCTCGTACCTGATCATGATCGTGCTGGCCACCGCCATGTTCGGGCTCTTCTTCTTCCTCACGATCTTCGTGCAGGACGTGCTCGGCTACAGCGCGCTGAAGGCCGGCGTGGCCTTTCTCCCGCTGGCCGGTACCATCGTCGTGGTCTCGGGGATTGCCAGCCAGCTGATCAGCCGGACCGGCGCCCGGCCGCTGATGCTGGCAGGCCCCGCGGTCACCGCCGGCGGCATGTACTGGTTCTCCCACATCAGCGTGCACACCACCTATCTGGCCGGGCTGCTCGGCCCGAGCCTGGTCACCGGGGCCGGCCTGGGAATGCTGTTCGTGCCGCTGTCGCTGGTGGTGCTCGCCCGTGTCCGCGACCAGGACTCCGGGCTGGTCTCCAGCCTGCTCAACACCGGCCAGCAGGTCGGCGGCGCGATCGGCCTGGCCGCGCTCGGCACCGTGGCCTGGACCGCGGTGGCCAACAGCGTCCGCAGCCAGGTCGCCACGGTCGCTGCGGCGGCCAGCAGGTCCGGCCACACGCTGCAGGCGAAGCCGGGCTCCCCGCTGCCCGCATCGATCTACCACAACGCCCTCGCTGCGGGGATCTCCCGCGGGTTGCTGGTCGCGTCCGAGATCGCGCTGGCCGCGCTGATCATCGCCGCGGTGACCATCCGCGTCCGGCGCGAGGACCTCTCCGGCATCGCCGCCGCGACCGACCAGGGGCAGCCGTCCAGCGCTGAGCCGGCGATGGAGCGGGCCAGTTTCTAGCGGCGGCTCACCCGGGCGGCGCATCTGGCGGCAAGCAGCGAGGCGCTGGTGAGCTCGCTGCGACACATAGCTGAAGGAGTTAACATGTCCATCTTCGCGGCCGGACCACACCTCCCAGTGATCGTCCGGGCAGACGACGCTGAATACCTCCCCGACATCCGCCACTACCTGCTCGCCGACAGCGGTGCAACCAACGGCGCCCTAAGCGCCCACCGTGTTCAACTCGGCCGCAGCGAAAACGGCGCGGTACCGCACAGGCACAACAACTCCTCAGAGCTCTTCTTCATGCTCGACGGAACGCTGGACGTGCTTGTCGGATCAGAGATCTTGCCGGCGGGCCCCGGAGACCTGCTTATCGTCCCCCCGCAGTGCGATCACGCCTTCCGCGCCCACCCGGATCACACCGCCGACGCTCTGATCGTCATCACGCCTGGCGTGGCGAGATTCGGCTACTTCCGGCACGTCGCCCGCGTACGCCGCGGCGAGGCGAGCCGGGGAAGCCTCCTCGCCGAACAAGACCGCTACGACACACATTTTGTCGCCAGTCCGATCTGGTAGGGGTCTGTCCGATGCTGGAATCACGCTGAACCAGGAGATGTCTTTGGCGGGCGGCCGCGTGGCCGCTTCCGGGCGGTGATGACGCCGCGGTTGAAGATCTCGCCGCCCCAGACGCCGTGCGGCTCGTGGCGTGCGAGCGCGCCGGCCAGGCAGGAGCCGCGTATCGGGCAGGGCGCGCAGTGCGCCTTGGCAAGCTCTAGGTCCGCCGGCAGATCGGAGAACCATAGCTGCGGGCTCTGTCGCTGGCAGGGCAGCGGCCGGTCGGTTGCCTTCGCCTGCCGGGTCAGTAGGGGCGGGGAGCTGCCGGGCATGACGCGTCACCGGCTTCCGGGCGTCGGTGCGGGCGGGGCACCTGGGTCCAGCCGGCGTACCGAGACCAGGCACATCCCGAGGTCGCGTACCTTGATCAGCACTCCGTGCAGCGCTGGCTGATCGGGCAGCGTCCCAGTGATGACGGTCTGGCTGCCCTCGCTGGTCACCTGGAGGCCCTCGAACCATGCAGTCCAGTGCTTGCCGAGGATGCCCTCGACGCGGATCTCGTAGCGCGCCGGCGATTGCGGGCCGCTCACGCCCGCTCCCCGCCTGGCGGCCGCACGTTCTCCGGTGCCGCCGACGGTCTGCTCGTGGCGTCGGCGGTGCCGTTCTCAAACCGGCAGAGGGTGCCGTTCTCGAACTGGTTGAGGTTCAGTGCAGCCATGTATTCCGTCCTGTGGGTGTGCGCTGTGACCTGCACGCTATGAAGGCCTGGCTGGCGGGGCGTCACCCGAAAGTGCCTCTTGGGGGTGGAATCTTCCGCGTTGGTGCGGGGCACGGACGTGCTGTCTGGACGGCGTGGTTCGGTGCGGTTATGCGGAAAAGCCGGGGGAAGGTGCAATAGGGCTGAGGGCCGTGAGATGCACTGGCCGGGCAGGTGACAGCGCGGCGGCCAGCCGGCTACTAGCAGGGTCCTGCTAGCGGCACGGAGGAGGCGCAGAGCATGCAGGTTCCCGATGGCTGAGTCGCCCGCCATGGGCGCATCGAAGGTGGCCGTGTCCGAGCCGGATGTGCTGCTGGCCACCAAGCTGCATATGCCCGGGCCGCGGCCGGACCTCGTGCCGCGGCCGCGGCTGGTGGAGGCGCTCGATGAGGGACTGAGCCGAGGGGTGGCCCTGGTCTGCGCACCGGCCGGCTACGGCAAGACGGTGCTGCTGGCCGACTGGGTCCGGCGCGGCCAGCAGCCGGTGGCCTGGCTGTCGCTGGACGCCGGCGACAACGACCCGGCGCGGTTCTGGCACCACGCTGTGGCCGCGCTGGACCGGGCCCGCCCGGGGATCGCCGGGCGGGTGGGCCCGCTGCTCGGCCCTCCGGCGCCGCCGTCGTTCGAGGGGCTGGTGACGGCGCTGGTCAACGAGCTGGCCGCCGGGCCCGGTGGCGACGAGGCGCTGATCCTCGACGACTACCATCTGATCGGCGCCGAACCGGTGCACGCGTCGGTGGGGTTCTTGCTGGAGCACCGTCCGCCCGGGCTGCACCTGGTGCTGGTCAGCCGCAGCGACCCGCCGCTGGGACTGGCGCGGCTGCGGGCCAGCGGGCAGCTGGCGGAGCTGCGCGCCGCCGAGCTGCGGTTCACTCCCGGGGAGGCGGCGGCGCTGCTACAGCAGGTGGTGGCCGGCGCCGGCGTGACCCTGCCCGATGCAGACGTGGCGGCGCTGGCGGCCCGCACCGAAGGGTGGGCAGCCGGGCTGCAACTGGCAGGCCTGTCGCTGCGCGGCCAGGCGGATGTCGCGGGGTTCGTGGCGGCGTTCACCGGCAGCCACCGTTACGTGCTGGATTACCTGGCCGGGGAGGTGCTGGAACGCCAGGGCGAGCAGGTGCGCAGCTTCTTGCTGGAGACCTCGGTGCTGGAACGGCTGTCGGGGCAGCTGTGCGATGCGGTGACCGGCCGCACCGGCAGCCAGGCGCTGCTGGAGCGGGCGGAGCGGGCCGGCCTGTTCCTGGTGGCGCTGGATGAGGTGCGCGGCTGGTGGCGCTACCATCACCTGTTCGCCGACCTGCTGCGCGCCCGCCTGCAGCAGCAACAGCCCGCCCGGGTGGCGCAGCTGCATCGCAACGCCGCGGCCTGGTATGAGGAGCATGGGCTCGCCGATGAGGCGATCCGGCATGCGGTGGCCGCCGGGCAGCTGACCTGGGCCGGCCAGCTGATCGAACGGCACTTCGACACCTTCTACAGCGTGCGCGGCGAAGGCGCGACGATCCAGCGGTGGCTGTCGGCGCTCCCCGCTGACCTGGTCCGGTCCCGCCCCCGGCTCTTGCTGGCGCAGGCGCAACTGGCGCTCACAGGTGGCCGCCTGGAGACAGTGGAGCCGCTGCTCGAAGCGGCCGAGCGCGCGCCCGCTGGCGCGGCCGATGAGCCGTTCGAGCCGACCATCGGCAGGGCCGGCAGCCTGCTAGTGAACGTCCCCGCGCACATCGCGCTCGATCGCAGCTACCTCGCCCAGTTCCGCGGTGACGCCGAGGCCACGACCGCGTTCGCCTCGCGGGCCCTGGCCCAGCTCGGCGAGGGCGAGTGGATGCTGAACGCCGCGGTCCAGGGATTTCTGGCCGTGGCCGAGTGGCTCCGCGGCCGGCTCGCTGAGGCTGAGCATGCTTTCATCTCTGGCATCGCTGGGTGGCAAGAGGCCGACCAGCCCACTCTGAGCGCGTGGGGCGGCTATTCACTCAGCCAGGTTCAGCTTGCCCGGGGCCACCTGGATGCGGCGGTCCGGACATGCCAGCAGGCACTGGAAATCACCGCCTTGCCCGGCGGGCCGCCGTCGGCGGCCGCAGGCCCGGCATTTGTGAGCCTGGCCGAGGTGGCCTACCGGCGCTGCGAACTCGACAGCGCGCTCCGGCTTGTCACCGAGGGCATCGCGCTGTGCCGTCGATTCGTCTACATCCCGCCGCTGGCCGCAGGCCTGGTGACGCTGGCATGGATCCGGCAGGCCACCGGTGACCCAGCCGGGGCGCTGGAGGCAATCGGCGAGGCCGGGCGGGTCTCGCCGGGCATGCCCGGCCTGCTCAATCCGGTCCCGGCGCAGAAGGTGCGGCTGCTGCTGGCCCAGGGCGACCTGGCCGCCGCCGCTCACTGGACGCAAGAAATCGGCCTCAGCGCGGACGACGAGCCGGACTATCCGCGGGAGCCGGGGCACCTGGTACTGGCCCGGGTGCTGCTCGCCCAGGACCGGCCCGGCCCGGCGGTCGCGCTGCTGGGCCGGCTGCACGCCGCGGCGGCCGCCCAGGACCGGGCCGGCAGCGTCATCGAGATCGGCGCGCTGCGGGCGCGGGCGCTGGCGGCGGCCGGCGAGGAAGCCGCCGCGGTGGCTGCTCTGGCCGCGGCGCTGGCGCTGGCCTGCCCGCAGGGCTATGTCCGGGTCTTCGCCGACGAGGGCCCGCCGATGGCCGCGCTGCTGGGTCGGCTGATCGCGGCCCAGCGCACGAGCCAGGCCGCCGAAGGAATCCCCTTGGGGTGCCTGGCCCGGCTCCAGCACGCGTTTGACCCGGCGCGCGCCACTCTTGGACCCGGGCGAAGCACGTCCGAAGTGACCGGCCTGGTCGAGCCGCTGACCGGCCGCGAGCTGGAGGTGCTGTCGATGCTGGCGGCGGGGAGGTCGAACCGGGCCATTGCAGCGGAGCTGGTAGTCGCCCTCGACACCGTCAAGAAGCACGTCGGCCACATAATGGCCAAGATCGGCGCGGCCAACCGCACCGAGGCCGTCGCCCGGGCGCGCCAGCTGGGCCTGATCCCCTAGCGAGCGCCATCGCCCATCCGCATGGCACCTTCGTGCCGGCGCAACGGCCGCCGAAGATTAACCCGGGGTGATATCTTGATAGCATCATGCCGATGAAGCCAGGAAGCACCAAGAACCTGCTGCTGCGCCTCGACCCCGGCCTGGCCGAGCGCCTGCAGATCGTGGCCGAGGTCGAGTGCCGCCCGGTCTCCGACGTCGTGCGCGAGGCCATCACCAAGCTGGTCGAGCAGCGCCGCGGCGACAAGCGGTTCCTGCGGCTGCTGGATGACAATCTCGCCCGCCACCAGGAGGCGCTCAAGCTGCTCCGGGACGACCAGCCGTGATCGCGCTTGAGGTCGCTGACCTGGTCGTCATCGCCAGCCGCACGCTCAGCCTGGACAGTAGCCAAGTGCTCGACCTGCTCGACCCTGCCGCCGCCGAGGACGCCCTGGCCCAGGCACGGCCAGGCAGCGAACCCGGCGGGCCAGCCACCCAGGCCGCGGCGCTCCTGCACGCACTCGTGTGCCAGCAGCCGTTGCGGCACGGCAATCAGCAGGTCGCGCTGGCGGCCACGCTGCAGTTCCTGGGCCTCAACGGCTGGGACGTGGACCCGGAGCCGCCTGGGCCCATCGCAGCCGTGATCGCAGATATCGCGGCCGGCACGCTCAGCACAACGGACCTTGCGGATTGGCTGGCCCCCCGGCTGCGTCCCAGCGACCGCGCCGGGGCCCGCATGAAGGAGGCGCCAATGCGAGGACGTCCAGCGCTGCCGCTTGCCGAAAGGATCAAGAGGGCAACAATGAGGAAACAGCCCAAGGGAATGTTCCAGCGGTTCACCGATCGCGCCCGGCGGGCCGTCCACCTCGCTCAAGACGAAGCCCGGCTGCTGCGCCACGACTACATCGGCACCGAGCACCTCCTGCTCGCCCTGCTCTACGAGGAGGAGGGCGTCGCCGCCAAGGCGCTAGCGTCGCTGAGCATCTCCCGGGAGGACGTGCGAGTCCAGGCCGAGGAGATCATCGGCTACGGCCAGAGTGCCGCCGCGGGCCCCATCCCGTTCACGGCACCAGCCAAGAAGGCGCTGGAGTTGTCGCTGCGGGAGGCGCTCCAGCTTGGGCACCACTACATCGGCACCGGGCACCTGCTGCTGGGCCTGCTCCGCGAGGGCGAGGGCATCGCCGCCCAGGTGCTGACCGGACTCGGCACCGACCATGCCCGGGTCCGGGACCGGGTGCTGGATCTGCTGGCCGACGGCTGCGGGCAGGCAGATCCGCAGACGCAGCTGGTCGCTGACCTCGTCGACGCCGCGGAGCAGCTCACCCAGGTGCGGCGGCAAAAGGAGACCGCGTTCGACGCGGGGGACCTCGACAACGCCTCTGCGCTGCGCGACCGGGAAAGACAGTTGCTTGCCGACAAGATGAGACTGGAGCAGAAGTTGACAGTCGGCGTGCGTGGTCAGGCCATAGTCGCGGAAAACCAGCGGCTGCACCGCGAGCTCGATCGCCTGCGCCACCTGCTCCACCAGCACGGCGTCGAGCCAGACGGCAGCACCGCCCGAACCGCTTGAGGCGCCGATCTGCCCGTCGCTCGCACAACGACCGGCCAGGCGCCTTGCGAAGTGCAGGGAAGCGATCGCAATGCCAGCGAATGATGTGAAAGCCAGAGTTCGGCGGCATGGGGGACATTCATGTGCCGGAGGCTGACGGCACCGGGCGGATGCGACTGTGGATACCAGGACCAACCCAGCCTGGCGCCGCCTCAAGCCGCCGGTCATTTCGGCCGGTTGTCGACAAGCCGCCGAGCCTTGCCCGAAGAGGATCGCTCGATTCCGCCCGGCTCCACCACGTCCACAGCGCAGCTCACCCCGATGACGTCCTTGATCCGCTTCTTGACCTGCTTGGCCATGTCCGCGCGCTCATGGCCCGCGGAGAAGTCAGGCCGGGCCTCGACGCGAACCTCCAGGGCGTCCATCCGACCGGACTTGCTGAGCACGCACTGAAAATGCGCGGTCAGGCCCGGGATTCCCAGGACGATCTCCTCGATTTGGCTCGGGAACAGGTTGACGCCTCGCAGGATGATCATATCGTCGCTGCGCCCGGTGATCTTCTCCATTCTGCGCATTGAACGCGCAGTGCCGGGCAGCAGGCGGGTGAGGTCCCTGGTCCGGTACCGGACAACGGGGAAGGCTTCCTTGGTGAGCGAGGTGAAGACTAGCTCGCCCTTCTCGCCAGCGGGAAGTAGCTGGCACGTCACCGGGTCAATGATCTCGGGATAGAAATGGTCTTCCCAGATGTGCAGGCCGTCTTTGGTTTCGACGGCTTCGCTCGCCACGCCGGGGCCGATGACCTCCGACAGCCCGTAGATGTCGACCGCATGCATGTCGAGTCTGGTTTCCATCTCGGCGCGCATGTCCTCGGTCCAGGGCTCAGCGCCGAAGATGCCCACCTTCAGGGAGGTGCTCCTCGGGTTGATGTTCTGGCGCTCCATCTCGTCCATGATCGACAGCATGTAGGAGGGCGTCACCACGATGATGTCGGGCTCGAAATCCTTGATCAGCTGTACCTGGCGCTCGGTCTGGCCGCCTGCTACCGGAATGACCGGGCAGCCCAGTCGCTCGGCGCCGTAGTGGAGCCCCAGGCCGCCGGTGAACAGCCCGTACCCGTAGGCGTTGTGCACTTTCATCCCAGGCCGGCCACCGGCCGCGCGGATGCTGCGCGCGACGACCGAGGTCCACATGTCAAGGTCGTTCTGGGTGTAGCCGACGACGATCGGCTTGCCGGTGGTACCGCTCGAGCAGTGGATCCGGCGGATCTGCTCCATCGGAACGGCGAACAGCCCGAAGGGATAGTTGTCGCGCAGATCCGTCTTGACGGTGAAGGGAAACCGTGACAGGTCCGACAGCTCGGTCAGGTCATCGGGGTGAACTCCGTGGTCATCGAAGTTCTTGCGATAGAAGGGCACGTTGTTGTACGCGTGCGCCAGTGACCATTTCATCCGCTCAAGTTGCAGCGCCTCGATTTCGTCACGGGAGGCCCTCTCGATCGGCTCGAGGTCTTCCTCGCGCGGGGACAGATCTAGCATGGTGGGCTCCCTCTCTCGTGCTGACGGCCCGTCACGGGTGACTCAACGAGAACTGCGTTACCTTGCCCGACGCCGATGCGCATGGTGCCTTGGCCTCGCCCGCACGGATCTGCCGCGCGCCCCAGTGGCCAACGGCCCTGATCCCGTCTAATAGGTATCATCGGCGCATACGTGCCTATTGGTCGAAGTCTAGGACCACGTCGTCTGACGTGGGGTACGCCTGGCAGGCCAGGACATAGCCAGCTTCAGTCTCCTCCGGCTCCAGGGCGAAGTTCTGGATCATTTCGACAGAGCCGCTGACCAGCCGGGCACGGCAGGTCCCGCAGACGCCGTTCTTGCAGGCGTATGGGGCATCGCCGCGAAGCCGCAGGGTCGCGTCCAGGATCGGCTCGGTGTTGCCCGGCAGCTGGAACGACGTGCCGCGGCCGTCGAGGATGACCGTGACGGTGAACCCCCTGGCCGTGCCGTCGTCAGCAGTCGGCGGCCGGCGAGGCGGCGCGGCGTCGGCGTGAAACAGCTCGCGGCGGATGACCTTGTCGTCGACTCCGCGGCTCCGCAGCGTGTCCCGGACCATGTCGGTCAATCCGAGCGGCCCGCACAGGAACCACTCGTCGACGGGGGGGTGACTGGCGAAGCTGTCCAGTATTGCCGTCAGCCGCTCCGGGTCGAGCGTGCCGGAGAGTATTTCTGCCTCCTGGCGTTCCCCGTCCAGCACGTGGAAGACCTGCAGCCTGCCCAGATACTTGTTCTTCAGGTCCTCGACGTCCTCCAGGAACATGATGCTGTTGGTGTTGCGATTGACGAAAATGAGCGTCGCCCGGCTGCCTGGCTCCGCCTCGAGCGCCGAAGCCAGGATCGACAGTATCGGGGTGATTCCCGACCCGGCCGCGATGGCGCCGTAGTGCCTGGCTTGCGCCGGGTCGAGCGGCGTGCAGAAACTGCCGGTCGGGCTGAGCACCTCGAGGCTGTCGCCCACTTGAAGTCGTTCGATGGCGTAACTCGAGAACACCCCGCCGGGAAGTCTCTTCACCCCGATCCGCAAGACGCCCGAGTTCGCCGGCGTGCAGATCGAGTAGTTGCGGCGGATGTCGTCGCCGGCGATGGTGGCCCGCACCGCCAGATGCTGCCCGGGCAGGAACGAGAACTCCTCCCGGAGATGCTCCGGCACCTCGAAGGTAATGGCGATGGCATCATCGGTGATCCGGTCGAGCCTGGCTACCTTCAGCAAGTGAAAGGCTGCACGTTTCCGCGATGTAGACGCGATGGCAGTCGCTTGATGAAGCCGAGGGGCCGCCGAGGGCTTCCTTGCCTTTCTTATTGAACTGGTCATCGTCCGCCCGTGTCGTCACTGGCTGGCTGGTTCACAGAACCTTGAAATAGTCGAACGGTTCACGACAGCTGTCGCATACATACTGTGCCTTGCACGCCGTCGACCCGAACCTGCTGACCTCGCGGGTCTGCGTTGCGCCGCATTGGGGACAGGCAACTTCACTCGCGGGAGGCCGTATGCCCAGAGTCAGACTGACAGTGCCCGGCTTCCGGTCCGGGGCGGGCGGAGCAATCCCGTACTCTTTCAGTTTCTGGCATCCGGCCGCGGTGATCCAGTCGGTGGTCCAGGCCGGCGCGAGGACAGTGTGGATCTCGACATCGTCATATCCGTCGTTCGCCAGAGCGGCGAGTATGTCCTGCCGGATCGCGTCCATGGCCGGGCAGCCCGAGTAGGTCGGGGTAATGGTGACATCGACGTGTCCGTTCTCATCCACCTCAACCGCGCGAAGAATGCCGAGGTCAGCGATGCTCAGCACGGGAATCTCCGGATCAAGCACGCCCTCCACCGATTCGCGCGGAGACGTTCCGGCAGCCATAGTCACCACGTCGCCCCCGGGTGAAGTCGGTGCAGATACTGCATCTCGGCCAGCAGGTAGCCGAGGTGCTCACTGTGGCGGCCCGACCGCCCGGTTCCGGGCAGAACGTTCGACGTGGGCCGTTCCAGCGTCGCTTCGGCGAGTACCGCGTCGATGTCACGGTCCCATTCCGCTCTCAGCAGGCCCGGGTCGGGGGCGATGCCCGCGGCCACGAGTCGCCCGGTGACCTCGTCGGCCTCGAACAATTCACCGGTGAAGCGCCAGAGGTCATTCAGTGACTGCTGCATCCGCTCATGGGATTCACGCGTCCCGTCGCCGAGCCGGACCGCCCAGGTCGCCGCGTACTCACGATGGTAGGAAACCTCTTTGACCGCTTTTGCGGCGATGGCGGCAAACGTCTCGTCGCTCGACGCTCTCAGCGCCCCGTACAGAGCCAGCTGGTAAGTCGCGAAGAGCAGCTGGCGTGCTATAGCCAGGCCGAAATCATCGTTGTTAGGCTGCTCGACCAGCAGGCAGGACCGGAATTCGTCCTCGCGGCGGAGGTACGCGAAGTCGTCCTCGTCGCGGTTCTCGCCTTCCAGCTTGCCGGCGTAGGTCAGGAAGGAGCGGGCCTGTCCCAGCAGGTCGAGCCCGATGTTGGTGAGGGCTATGTCGTCTTCCAGCTGGGGCGCCTTGCTCGACCATTCTGCCAGGCGGTGGCTGAGAATGAGCGCGTCATCGCCAAGGCGCAGGGCGTAGCTGAGCTGGTCGCCACTCACATCTGCACCCCACCAGGCACGTCGTAGAAAGTGGGGTGCCGGTAGATCTTGTCTGCGGCCGGCTCGAAGAACGCGTCCTTCTCGTCGGGGGAGGAGGCGGTGAGTGCTGTCGAGGGGACCACCCAGATCGACACTCCCTCCTGCCGCCGGGTGTAGACGTCACGGGCGCTGTGCAGGGCCATTTCCGCGTCGGCCGCATGGAGGCTCCCGACGTGGTTGTGGGACAGGCCCCGGCGGGAGCGGACGAATACCTCGAACAGCGGCCAGCCGTCAGATCCGGCGGCTTCGCTGGAAGCGGCCGGCCCGCCGTTGACCGGGACGGCGCCGTGCCCGCCCGCTGCCGGCGCGTCGTCGTTGCTCATGCCGCCGTCTCCTTGCGCGCAGCGTGCTTCGCGGCATAGGCCGCGGCCGCCTCGCGCGCCCACCGGCCGTTCTCGTACGCCGCCACCCGGCGGGCTAGGCGCTCCTTGTTGCACGGCCCGTCGCCGCGGATGACGGCGAGCAGCTCCTCCCAGTCGATCGCGCCGAAATCGTAATGGCCCCGCTCGGCGTTCCAGCGCAGATCCGGATCGGGCAGCGTCAGTTCCAGCACCTCGACCTGACTGACGCACATGTCGACGAACTTCTGGCGCAGCTCGTCGTTCGAGTGCCGCTTGATCTTCCAGGTCATCGACTGCGCGCTGTGCGGCGAGTCGGAGTCGGACGGCCCGAACATCATCAGCGACGGCCACCACCAGCGGTTGACCGCGTCCTGGGCCATCGCCTTCTGCGACGGGGTGCCGTGCGACAGAGCGTAGAGGCTCTCATAACCCTGGCGCTGATGGAAGGACTCCTCTTTGCAGACGCGGATCATCGCGCGCGCATAGGGCCCGTAGGAGCACCGGCAAAGCGGCACCTGGTTGACGATGGCGGCGCCATCGACCAGCCATCCGATCGCGCCCATGTCCGCCCAGGTCAGCGTCGGGTAATTGAAGATGCTGGAGTACTTGTGCTTGCCCTGATGGAGGAGGTCCATCAGCTCGTCCCGGGAAATGCCGAGAGTCTCGGCCGCGGAATACAGGTAGAGCCCGTGCCCGGCCTCGTCCTGGACTTTCGCCATCAGGATGGCCTTGCGGCGCAGGCTCGGCGCCCGGGTGATCCAGTTGCCCTCGGGCTGCATCCCGATGACCTCGGAGTGCGCGTGCTGAGCGATCTGGCGGATCAGGGTCTTGCGGTAGGCCTCCGGCATCCAGTCACGCGGCTCGATCCGGGATTCGCTCGCGACCAGCGCGTCGAAACGGGCCTGCTCACCCGAGCTTTCGTCCAGGCCGCTCGGCCCGATGCCGTCTTCGCCAGTGGACGCACCGTACATATGGCACCCCCAATACTCAATAATCCCTGGCCGCCCTGCACGGTCAGCAGGCGCACCGATACGCTGGGCAGCTGAAAAACTGACCGAACGTTCGAACTCCTATGCTGCCGGATGGTCCGTAGGGTGTCAAGAGCGGCTGTCACCGGCGAGCGCGGGACGACGGCATTGACCGGAACGATGGGCTCACGGTTCATCGCGACCGCGGCGCTAGGGGATCCCGCGGCGAGGCGCCCGGCCGCGGCCATCGCACGGCCGAGCGCCGGCCGCGTCCTGCCGTCACATCTCGAAGACGAAGTAGGAAGCGGTGCTGGCGCCGCCGCGTATCTCGTGGAAGCCGGTGACATGAAAGCCGACATCCTCCGCCGTGTGGCGGCCGACGACGTTCCATGTCGCTACGATGCAGCGCAGCTTTCGGTCCTCCGCTACCTTGCGGGCGTGCGCTACCACCGTGGCGGCGAACTCTTTGCTCAGCCTCCGCCCGGTCAGCTCGGGCGCCAGCCCGAGCGCGACGTCCAGCAGTTTCGCAGAGCCAGCCAGCCCGGGAACCCGCGCATCCTCGCCGAAGCAGCAGAACCCGATCAATTTGCCGGTTGCGTCCCTTACTGCCCAGTAGCCTTCGTCAGGCCGTGGCGTCTCCAGGGAGTCCTCAATCCGCCACGGCCCGGGAGTCTTCCACATCGCGATGTCCATGCCATCCTCGACGGATAGCTCGGTTACGAGGTACGGGGAAACCGGGACGGCCGCCGGGGATGGACCTGGCATCGGCGTCTCCTTGCCATCAGCTGAAGCGACGGTGCCGTGCCGGCTCCCCGGCGGGAAGATCTGACTCGTCCGCCGAGTTCCGCACCCCGAAACTAACCGTCCGTTCGTTCATTATGCAACACTGGTGAGATGGATGCCATGCAAGTCCATGTGAGCAAGCTGCTGCGCGCTGCGGCCGGCGCCGGGAACGTGGAGCGGACGGCATGACCGCCACCCTGGCCGCGGTTGGCGGGACGCAGGCCCCCACCTCCAGTCGAAGGGGCCGCCCTGGCTACGACACTGAGTCCTTGCTCAAGGTCGCAGTGTCGGTTTTCAACGAGAAGGGCTTCGACGGCACCAGCATGGAGGACCTGTCCGGCCGTCTGGGCATCTCGAAGTCCGGTATCTATCACCATGTCTCCAGCAAGGACGAGCTGCTTGAGCTGGCCCTCAACCGAGCGCTCGACGGGCTGGCCGAAGTGGTGTACAACACGCGACAGATGCAGGCGCCCGCTATCGAGCGTCTTGAGTATCTGGTTAAAGGCAGCGTCTTGGTGCTGGCCGGGAGGACGCAATTTGTCCGGCTGCTGCTGCGCGTCCACGGAAACACCGCGGTCGAACGCCGCGCCCTCGCTCGACGCCGCGAGTTCGATCGTTTCGGCGCGGACCTCGTCGACGAGGCGGCATCTGCTGGCGCGGTCCTTCCGCGTATCGACCCCGCAATAACCGCGAAACTGCTGTTCGGCCTGGTCAACTCGGTCAGTGAATGGTTCACGCCGCAGTCGAAACTCGACGCTGAGCGGATGGCTGATGTCATCTGGCAGGTCGCCTTCAGCGGCATCGGGCAACCCGCGTGAGCACATCATCGCGGTCTGCGACTTGGTTCCCAGGCTGATGGCTGCCTGGTCTGGCCACGATCAGGGCATCGGCGGACAGGTGACCTGACCGCGCCCGTGGCGCAGGCCGCGTCTTCGAGCAGCGACAGGCCGGGCCGGCCGGCGATTGTCCGCAGTTCGCTGTAGTCGGCCGGCTGCCCGAATGCGTCTGCCCGAATGCGCCCGCTGCAATCACGCCGGCCGTGCGTGGGGTGATCGCGGCTTCAACCGCTGCGGAGCTAAGACGTTGCGCTGCTGCCTGTCCAGGCGCGGGCCTGCGACCATCGCCACCAGTCGGCCGGCTCGCACTCGCGTTCGGTACCGAGATCGGGATGTGCCCATCCGATGGACGGCAGGTCATACAGCATCGCGGCGAGGCTGGAGCAGACCACATGCCCCGGCAGCAGGTTGTGGTTCGAGGGCCAGCGCCACAGCGGGTCGATCAGCGCGGAGAGGTCTTCGACGTGCAGCGCGCCCAGCGCGTCCTCCGCGATGCCGACCCAGTCGTAGCCGATGCCAAGTGACTTGGCCGCGCTGGCCAGGAAGGTCGGGAGCTGACCATGGTCGTCAGGCTTCGGCTCGTCGTGATTGGACATGGTTCGGGTGTCAGACAGGAAAGGAGTGCAGTCCACCGGCCCGACGCCACCGGGTTGTCCCTGGATCCCTATCCACCTGCCTAGCCGGTCCTGGTGGGTGATGATGACGACATGATTGGCGACCGCGGGCTTGCCTTCCAGCGCTTCGCCCACCCGGATGAGATTCTGGGTCAGATCATCGCCCGTCCACACGGCCAGAACGTCGCCGGGGGCGGCGGGCAAACTCGTCATCATGCGCTCCAATCTGGGCCTGCGGCCGGTCACCGGGCGAGGCTCGGCATGTCGCTGCGCGGGGACCGGCGACGCGGTCCCGCTTTCAGCGTTACGCCTGATTATGGTCGCCAGAGTGCTGGCCTGTATCGCGCTTTGCGTCCAACCGGCTCGATGAAATGAGGACACAGGAGGCGTTCTCCCGGTGGAAGCCCGGGGAAGGGTGCGGCTGGCTGTCGGCTAGCCCTTCGCCCGGTTCCTGGCGGCGAGGATGATCTGGGTCACGGTGTAGCCGCTGAGGCCGAGCTTGCGCGCCATCTCGGCTGGCCGGAGCCCCTGCTCGTTGTAGATGAGCGCGAGCTTCTCCTGGCGCCGGGTCCATGGCCGGCGGGCCGGTGCAGGGGCAGGCGAACGCCCCTGCGGCTGTGGCTGGGCGGGATGATCTGCCCGCCGCCGGGACATGCCGCCACCAGAAGCGGCCCGGGGACCTGGCGCGGGGGCAGCAGGGCCGAAGGAGCCGCGCCGTTGATCACGGTACTTGCCGCTGGCCAGGTCCTCGCGGGTGCGCTCGTCCAGAATCAGGAACTCATCAGCCGCCTTGTTCATCCCGACGGCCACCATGGTCAGGCCAGTTGCGTTCTTCTCCTGGCACTCACGGGCCATGCAGTAGCTGTATTTCTGCGCTCGTTCGGGATGCAAAGTCGTCCCGCAGGTGATGCACTGCGCCATTATCTACACTTTCGCCAGCAAACGTCACCTTGCGAAACGTCACCGGCGCGGGCAGTGTTCCCTCAGTTCGCTGCGACCGCGAGCGCCCGCCGGGCAACGCATGCCCGCGGCGGGTACCCGCGTCGTGATTCGCGCAGCCCAGCGCGGCCAGTTCTGCCGGTGGGCCGACACGGCCCACCGGCTCAGGACTGCGGCGGCAGCGGTAGCGCCTCGCTTGCGCCCTCAGGACAGCCGTTCGAAGATCATCGCCATGCCCTGACCGCCACCCACGCACATAGTCTCCAGGCCGAAGGTCTTGTCGTGGAACCGCAGGCCGTTCAGGAGCGTCGAGGTGATCCGCGCCCCGCTCTGGCCGAACGGGTGGCCGATGGCGATTGCTCCGCCGTTGACGTTCAGTTTGTCCTCGTCGATGCCCAGGTCACGGTACGACGGGATGACCTGCGCGGCGAACGCCTCGTTGATCTCCACGAGGTCGATGTCGTCAATGGTCATCCCGGCCTGCTGCAGCGCCTGCCGCGACGCCCCGACCGGCCCCAGGCCCATGATCTCGGGTGACAGCGCGGCCACGCCGGAGGAGACGATCCTGGCCAGCGGTGTGATCCCGAGTTCGGCGGCCTTGCGGTCGCTCATCACGATCACCGCCGCGCCGCCGTCGTTCAGCGGACAGCAGTTGCCAGCCGTGACTGTCCCGTCAGGCCGGAACACCGGCTGCAGGGTGGATACCTTCTCCAGCGTGGTCCCCGCCCGCGGCCCGTCATCAGCGGAGACGACAGTGCCGTCCGGCAGCGTCACCGGGGTGATGTCCACCTTCCAGAAGCCGGCGGCCTCCGCTTTCTCCTGCAGATTCTGCGATCGGACGCCAAACTCATCCTGCTCTCGCCGGGTGATCCCGCGCAGCGCCGCGAGGTTCTCGGCGGTCTGGCCCATGGCCAGGTAGACGTCGGGGATCTCGCCGTCGTCGCGCGGGTCGTGCCAGACCTCGGCACCGCCCTTGGCCTCCTCGGCACTGCGCTGCTCGGCGCGGGCGAACAGCGGGTTCATGGTGTCCGGCAAGCCGTCGCTGCTGCCCTTGGTGAAATGGCTCACGCACTCGACGCCCGCGGAGATGAATGCGTCGCCCTCGCCTGCCTTAATCGCGTGGAACGCCATCCGGGTGGTCTGCAGCGAGGACGCGCAGTACCGCGTGACAGTCGTTCCTGGCAGGTTGTCGTGGCCGAGCAGGACCGCGACCACCCGGGCCATGTTGTAGCCCTGCTCGCCCCCGGGCAGCCCGCAGCCGAGCATCAGGTCACTGATGTCTGCGGGGTCGAGCTGGGGAACCTTGGCGAGGGCCGCAGTGATCATCTGGGCGGCCAGGTCATCGGCACGGATGCTCTTCATTGACCCTTTGAATGCCCGGCCGACCGGCGACCGAGCGGTGGCGACGACGACTGCTTCGGTCATGGAGACTCCTGATTGCTAGTTCGTAACACGCTCGTAACTCGACAGTAGCCCCATGCGGCGGCGCGGGCCAGATCCGCCCTAGCCCGCAGCCCTCCAAAACCTGACCGCAGGTTCCGCAGAACCTGCGGAGCCACGGGGCGGGCTCGGCTGTCCTGGTGGCCCGGTTAGGGTAACCGGGTCCCTTTGCCGTCTCCGGTGACTGGCGCCGCCGCCGCAGCTGAGCGCATTCCGGGCCTGCGCATCCTGCCGAGCCCGCGGGTCCGCCGGCGTCGCCGCGGCAACAATAGAGCAGGTGGGTGGCGGTTTGATGGGTGGTCAGAGGCAAGACCTCGGTCCCGCCGCGCCCCGCCGGCACCCCCAGGTCCTGGACCGGCACCCCGCCCCGCGGCCGACATCCTTCAGCCTGGCGGCGCCGCTTGCCCGCAGCGGGTAGCGCTGGAGGAGTGACTGCAGTTTGATGGGGGGTGGGTGAGTTGATTGCCAATATCCGGAAATTCCGCACAGAGGAATCGTACGGCGGCGATCATTCTGACTCCGTAGGCGGACGCCTAGGATCTGTACTGGAGGCGGATGACCATGACCGGGATCGCGACAGCGGGCCGCGCTCCGGCCCCGGCCTGGCCTGGCCGGACAGATGGGCCCCTGGACCTGGCCCGGCTGCTGGTGAGCATGCCAAGGACGCATCCCGGCCACAGTGAACCAAGCCGCACGCGCCGATCGAAGCCAAGGCCTGTTAAGGCCCGTTGAGGAGAGCTGCCAATGTCAACCAACACCGGCGCCCAAGAGGCGCGTGCCATCGCCGAGGCGGCGCGGGAGAAGGACTGGACACTGCCGAGCTTCGGCAAGGGCCTGTTCCTCGGCGACATCCGCCTCGATGTCATCTACCCGCAACCCAAGCTTCCCGCGGAGGAGGTCGCCAAGGGCGAGCAGTTCCTCGCCACCTTGCGCGACTTCCTGGTGGAGAACGTCGACGCCGATGCCATCGAGAGGGACAGCCGGATACCGGAGGAGGTGATCGACGGCCTCAAGAAGATCGGCGCGCTGGGGTTGAAGATCCCGCAGCGGTACGGCGGCCTGGGCCTGTCGCAGGTGTACTACAACCGGGCCATGATGCTCGCTGGTTCCTGGCACATGAGCATTGGCGTGCTGCTGTCGGCGCATCAATCGATCGGCGTCTCGCAGCCGCTGCTGCAGTTCGGCTCGGAGGAGCAGAAGGAGCGCTGGCTGCCGAGGGTGTGCGTGAACCTGTCCGCGTTCGCGCTCACCGAGCCCGGCGTCGGGTCTGACCCGGCGCGGATGCGGACGGTGGCCGTGCCGACGCCGGACGGCTCCGGGTACCGCATCACCGGCCGCAAGCTGTGGACCACCAACGGCACCATCGCCGATGTCATGGTGGTGCTGGCGAAGGTGCCGCGCGGCGAGGGCCGCAAGGGCGGGATCACCGCGTTCATCGTGCCGCGGGACTCGGAGGGCATCGTCACCGAGACGCGCAATCAGTTCATGGGCATCCGCGGCATCGAGAACTCGCTCACCCGCTACACCAACGTGTTCGTGCCGAAGGAGAACGTCATCGGCCGCGAAGGGCTCGGCCTGAAGATAGCGCTGAGCACGCTCAACACCGGGCGGATGGCCATCCCGGCGAACTGTGCCGGGGTGGCGAAGTGGTGTACCAAGATAGCCAGGGAATTCGGCAGCGCGCGCGTCCAGTGGGGCAAGCCGATCGGGCAGCACGACGAGGTCGCGCAGAAGATCGGGTCCATCGCCGCCACCGCGTTCGGGCTGGAGGCCATGCTTGACGTGACCAGCCGGCTGGCGGACGAGAAACGCAACGACGTGCGCATCGAGGCGGCGCTGGCCAAGCTGTACACCACCGAGCGCGGCTGGCAGGCGGTCGATGACCTGATGCAGGTGTGCGGCGGCCGCGGCTACGAGACGGCCGCATCGCTGAAGGCGCGCGGGGTCCGCGGCGTCCCGGTCGAGATGGTGATGCGCGACATGCGCAGCAACCGCATCACCGAGGGCTCGACCGAGATCATGCACCTGATGATCGCGCGGGAAGCGGTCGACCAGCACCTGACCGTGGCCGGCGGGCTGATCGAAGCGGGCGTGCCGCTGAAGGCGAAGGGCAAGATGCTCGCGCAGGCGGGCGCTTTCTACGGCAAGTGGTACCCGAAGCTGGCGGTGGGCGAGGGACAGAACCCGGCCGCCTACGGCGAGTTCGGGGCGCTGGCCAAGCACCTGCGCTATGCCGAGCGCGCCAGCCGCAAGCTGGCCAGGTCCACCTTCTACGGCATGGCGCTGTGGCGGGCGGAGATGGAGCAGCACGGCGCGTTCCTCGGCCGGATCGTGGACATCGGCGCGGAACTTTACGCTATCTGCGCCGCGGTGGTCTACGCCCAGACCATGGCAGCCGAGCGGCCCGATCGCGCGGCGGCCAGCCAGGAACTGGCGGACGCGTTCTGCGAGCAGTGCCAGCAGCGGGTGGAGCGGCTGTTCTACGGCCTGTGGCACAACGCGGACAGTGCCACGTACTCGCTGGCCCAGAACGTGCTCAGCGGCCGCCACGCCTGGCTGGAGGAGGGCGTGCTCGACCCGTCCGGTGAGGGTCCCATGGTGCCCGACCCCGGGCAGGCCGACGGTACCGCGCCGCTGGCCCCCGTCGAGTAACGGCGCCTGCGGGGCCACGAGTCCCGGCGCAGCAGGCCGCGGCGGTGATCGACGAAACCGCCGCGGCCTTGCCGTTTGATCCCGCGGCCACGAGGTAGACCCGCGCCGGACCCGGTCCGGCCAGTGTGGAAACGGCGACGAAGCCGAGGTTCCCCGACGATGCCTCCAGCAGCTCGCCGCCAAGAGACTCGCCGTCAGGACAGAAGCGGCCGTGCTCGTCGGCCGCGCTGGGCGTGTGGACATCGATCGCGATCAGGCGGGGTGCTGGTCAGATTGGGACCTTTGGCTGTCCGACCTGCGAATAGACCGGGACCTTTGGCCGTGCCGAGATGAGGATGGACAGGATGAACGGGGACCTTTGTCCCCTCTTCGTTCCTTATAGCGGAAAGTGGGACCAGCATATCTTCCGCCCGTGCCCACGGCTAACTAGCTTGATGGCTACAGCTGAAGAAGGGGCGATAGCGGACATAACCGAAGCCGACCGAACGGGTACAAGCAGACTCGGCTAGGCGCTCGCCCTGCACTGATGATCTTTTCATGATCATCAGTTATTCGAGGAGGTCTGCAATGACAGCAACATCGGATCGTCCTGCCGTGCTAGAGGCTCTGGACGGTCACGTCTCGCGCTCCAACGCGCCGGTGGGCGCGGAGGAAGATCCCACCGGGAGCGAGGCGTCGCTGCTGCGCGCAGCGGAACAGCCCTTCGCCCTTGCCGATCCGGTGCCTCTGGGGCTCGTGGCGCTGTCGATTCCGCTGCTGGCGCTGAGCTGGATCAACATCGGAGCGATCAAGCCGACCGCGATGCCGGTGGTGCTGGCGACGATCCTGCTCTACGGCGGCCTGGGGCAGTTCGTGGTCGCGATGTGGTCGGTCCGCACCGGCAACACCTTCGCGGTGGCAGCCTTCGGCACGTTCGGCTGCTTCAACCTCTCGCTGTGGTACTTCTTCACCTACGGTCTGCCGAAGATCCCCCCCGCGGCGCAAGCGGGCTCACTCGCCTTGTTCCTGGGGATATGGGCTATTCCCGCCCTCATCCTCTTCATCGCGTCGTTCCGTACCTCGCTGGTGGTATTCCTGATCTTCGGGCTCGCCACTGTGCTCTTCATCGTCGCGGCCTGGGGCCAGTACCAGGCCAACGATGCGCTGATCAAGACCTCTGGATGGCTAGGCATCGGGATTGCACTCGTCGCCTTCTACGGCTGCCTCTCCGCACTGACGGCTGAGACATTCGGGCGCGTGCTGCTGCCCAATCCCGAGCTCAGGATCGGTCAGAAGTAACCACAGGTAACTCACAAGGAAAACTCACAAAATAATTCGGGAGCCGAACAAGCCCCAGGCTGGAGGCCGACCATGGGTTTCAATCTCGCCGTGATCCTTCGGGAATCCGCCCGGCATTGGCCGGACAAGCCGGCGCTGATCTTCGATGACGGTCAGATGACCTATGGTGAGCTCGAGGCGGCATCCGACCGGGTGGCCGGAAACCTGCGCAGCCGTGGTGTCGAGCCTGGAACGGCGGTCGGGCTTCAGCTTCCGAACGTGCCGCAGTTCGTGATCGCGTACTTCGGCATCCTGAAGGCCGGCGGCGTGGTTGTCCCGATGAATACGCTGTTGAAGTCCGCGGAGATCGGCTTTTACCTTGGCGATTCCAACGCCCGGATGCTCATCTCCGCTGCGGATCTGGCCGAACACGCGGCCAAGGGCGCAGCCAAGGCCGGCGTGGACGACGTCTTCGTCGTCTACCCGGCTGCTGCGCCCGGCGGCGCGGGCGACCTGGCCCCCTTTGATGAGCTGCTGGCCGGCGGCCAGCCCGAGAAGCCGCTGTACGAGCAGCGGGATCCGAACGACTGCGCCGTCCTCCTCTACACCTCAGGCACGACAGGAAAGCCGAAGGGTGTTCAGCTCTCGCACTTCCAGCTCTACATGAACGCGGATGCGCACCGGCAGGGCTTCGGCATGATTGACACCGACGTCATGATCGCGGTCGCGCCCATGTTCCATACCCTCGGCCTGACCGGCGTCATGAACGCCACGATCCTCGCCGGCGGCACACTGCGGCTGATGCAGCGCTTCGATGCAGGACGGATGTTCGAGGCCATCGAGCGCGACAAGGCAACCATCTTCCATGGCGTTCCGACCATGTACCACGCGCTGCTGAACCACCCGCGGATCGACGACTACGACACCTCGACGCTGCGGGTGGCGGGATCCGCCGGCGCGAAGCTGCCCCCCGAACTGATGGACAGCCTCGAGAGCAAGCTCGGATTCGTCATCCTGGAGTTGTACGGACTGACCGAGAGCGGCCCGGTGGCGACGTTCAACCGGCGGGACGACCGGCGCGCCTACAGCGTCGGCAAGCCCATCTGGGGTGTCGACATGGAGGTCTGGGACGGGGAGAACCGGCCGTTGCCGCCCGGCGCGGAGAACGTTGGCGAGTTCGTGATCCGCGGCCATAATGTGACGAAGGGGTATTACCGGAATCCGGAGGCAACCGCGGAGGCTTTCACCGACGGCTGGCTCCGCACCGGCGACCTCGGGTACCAGGACGACGATGGCTTCTATTTCATGGTCGGCAGGAAGAAGGAGCTGATCATCCGCGGCGGGTACAACGTCTACCCGGCAGAGATCGAGGACATGATCTACACCCATCCCGCGGTCAGCGAGGTGGCAGTGGTGGGGGTCCCGGACGACCGGCTAGGCGAGGAGGTCAAGGCGTACGTCACCGTCAAGCCCGGCCACTCTGTTACTGAGCAGGAACTGGTCGCCTTCGCCAAGGAGCGGATCGCCGCTTACAAGTACCCGCGGTCCGTCGAGTTTCTCGACGAGATGCCGAAGGGCCCGTCGGGCAAGATTCTCAAGAAAGAGCTCAGGACAGATTGACCCAGTCCGAGCAGAACGGATCGCGCAACATGCAGAAACTCAGCGGTATCGACGCGATGTTCCTGGCCCTCGACACGTCGACGACCTCAGGCGTCGTGGGCCAGCTCCTCATCTACGACCGGACCGGCGCGCCGGACGGAGCGAGCCGCGCAGCGATGCGCGGGCACCTGCTCGACCGGCTCGATGACATCCCGCCGCTGCGCTGGCGGCTCCGGGAGGTCCCCCCGCGCTCGGGCATCAAGTACTGGGACAACGACCCCACGTTCAACATAGACGATCATCTTCATGAAGCAGTCCTAGCCGCGCCGGGAACTGACGCGCAGCTCAGCGCCGAGGTCAGCAGGCTGATGATGCAGCCGCTGTCGCTGCAGCGGCCGCCATGGGACTTGTGCGTCATCGAGGGGCTGGCGGGCGGGCGCGTCGCGCACCTGCTCAGGCTCCACCACGCACTAATCGACGGCGGTCTCATGGCGCTCGTGACCTCCATCCTCGCGGACGACTCTCAGCACACCCCTTCGCCCGGCTCGAAGAAGCCGGGGTCGTCGGGCGCCTTGCCGGCGGTGCGGTCGCATCCCCTGACGCAGACTGTGACCTCCGCCCTGGGGGCACCGGTACGGGCCGTCAGCCTCCAGACGCAGCTCGCGGCCTGGCTCGGCAAGCGCACTTTGCAGGGCGGTTTCCGGAGCGTCCCCGGCCTGGTCGCACGCAATCTCCGCGATGGCATCGAGATGTCGGCCCGGGCCGCGAAGTCGACCCTGCGGCCCGACTTCAGCGCGGACGGGCGCAGCGGAATCGCGGCGGCACTGCCGAAGATCGGCGGCCCCCTGACAGCACTCAACGGGGCGCTGACGGACCGGCGGGAATACGCGTTCACCCCGGTATCCCTCACCGAGGTCAAGCGGATCGGCAAGGCATCCGGCATGACGGTCAACGACGTGGTGATGGCGATGAGCGCCGCCGCCGTGCGCCGCTATCTCAGTGAGCGCGGTGAACTGCCCGGCTGGCCGTTGACGGCTGTGGTAGCCGTGTCTACGCGCACCGGCAAGGAACGCCCGAAGTGGACGAACTACGTATGGATGCTTCTCACGCCACTGCCGACAGATGTCGGGGACCCGATCCAGCGGCTCAAAGCGTCACACACGAACATGAGAGCGGCCAAGACCACCTTCGATGCGCAGCCTATCGGGCTCCTCCAGTCGGCGAGCTTCTTCTGGCCCGCCCCGGTGATGGCTGCCGCAACCCGGCTCGCCGCCAGGCCGGCAGTCTCTGGGCACATCCCCATCACGCCGTACAACCTGACGGTCTCGAACGTCCGCGGCCTGGCCAAGCCGATCCGCATCACCGGTGCCCAGGTGGTGGGCAACTACCCGGTAACGTTCCTCCCTCCCGGTACCGGCCTCGGCATCACAGCAGTGAGCTACGGCGACGACCTGCAGTTCGGCGTGATGACGTGTCCCGACCTGGTGCCCGGCGCCGAGCGGCTGAAAAGCTACCTGGAGGACGCGCTCGCCGAGCTGAGCGAGGCCGTCGGAAAGCCTGACCGGTCGGGCAAGGGCGGCTCCGCAGCCGCCGGCGGTCTGTAGTCGCCAGATCGGCGTCGATCCGCTCGGTCGAACCAGGGGGACACCCCACCCCGAGGGGGGAGAATAGGCTCGGATCGCCGCTTACAAGTAGCCGCGGACCGTCGAGTTTCTCGATGAGATGCCGAAGGGCCCATCGTGCGTCGCGCTTGACCTCGCCTTCACCGGACGTGCACTAGCCGGGCACGCCCGGCCGCTGCCCCTGCGGGGGTTGAGTTCCGGGTCGCTAGCGAGCAGGATCCCAAGAGGGAACTGAGGGCCGACTGATGCCCTCCGAGCAGAACGGATCCGCCAGATGCAGAGACTCAGCGGTCTCGACACAATGTTCCTGTCCATCGATACGTCGACGACCAGTGGTCTCGTTGGCACGCTCTTCGTCTTCGACCGGCACGGCGCGCCGGACGGAGCGAACCGCGCCGCTATCCGGGAGCGCCTGCTCGACCGGCTCGATGCCATCCCGCCGCTGCGCTGGCGGCTCCGGGAGATCCCCCCGCGCTCGGGCCTTCAGTTCTGGGACGACGATCCCGAGTTCGACATAGACGATCACCTCAATGACCGGGTCCTCGCCCCTCCGGGCACGCATCGGCAGCTGACCGCCGAGGTCACGAGGTTGATGGCGATGCCGCTGGCGCCAGACTTGCCGCCATGGGACCTGCATATCATCGAGGGCCTGGAGGGCGGAAACGTCGCGCACCTGCTGCGGATCCACCATGCACTGATCGACGGCGGCCTGATGGCGGATGTGACCGCCACGCTCGCGGACGACTGGAAGCGGCCGCCTTCGCTAGGGAAACCGTCCGGCGCCTCGTCGCGGTCGCGGCCGGACGCGCTCACGCAAACTCTGGTGTCCGCCGTGGAGGCACCGGCACGAGCCGTCGGCCTGCAGACGGAGCTCATGGCCTGGCTCGGCAAGCGGGTTGTGCAGGACGGTATCCGGACCGTCCCCGACCTGGTCACCCGCGGTCTCCGCGGAGCCATCGGGATCCCGGGCCGGGCCGCGGCGGGACTGCGACCCGCGCCCGCGGACGGCGGCCGCGGGGGAGGCGGGGCAATGGGGGGAGGACTGCCGAGGATCGTAGCCCCCAAGACGATGCTGACCGGGGCGCTGACGGACCGGCGCGAGTACGCGTTCACCATAATGTCCCTCCCCGAGGTGAAACAACTCGGCAAGGCAACCGGGTCAACGGTCAACGACGTGGTGATGTCGCTAGGCGCCGCTGCCGTGCGCCGCTATCTCAAGGAGCTGGGCAAGCTGCCCGGCAAGCCATTGACGGCCGTGGTAGCCACCTCCACGCGCACCGGCAAGGAACGCCTCAAGTGGACGAACCATGTGTGGATGATGATGGCGGAATTCCCGACGGACGTCGAGGACCCGGTGCAGCGGCTCAAGGCGGCGCGCGCGGCCATGAAGAAGGCCAAGGCCACCTCCAATGCCCTGCCCATCGGGCTCATCCAGTCAGCGAGTTTCTTCTGGCCGAGCGCGCTGATGGCGGCCGGAGCCAAGTTCATGGCCAGGCCAGCAGTCGCCAAGCGCATTCCCGTCACGCCGTGGAACCTGACGATGTCGAACGTGCGCGGCCTGTCCAAGCCGATCTCCATCGACGGTGTCCAGGCCGTGGGCAACTTCCCGGTGACGTTCCTCCCCCCCACCACCGGCCTCGGCATCGTCGTGGTGAGCTACGGCGACGATCTGGAGTGCGGCGTGGCCACATGTCCCGACCTGGTGCCGGACGCCGAGCGGATAGCTGGCTACCTGACGGACGCGCTCGCCGACCTGAGCCGCGCCGTCGCCCGTTAGCTCACGGTCGAACCAAGAGCTGTCCACCCGCTCCTGATCGTCGATTGAGCTGCCCCGCGACCCGGCCGGCAAGGTCCTGAAGCGCCAGCTGCGCGACGAGTACCGGACTTGGGCAAAGGGCTCGGCTGATAAGCGAAACCCGTGCTGCCGCGTCCGCCGGAACCGGTCAGCCGGTGGTCTGTAGCGCGAGATCGGCGTCGATCCGCTTCGCCGCGGTCTGGATCGCGGCGACTAGCTCCTTGACCCGGTCGCCGGAGAACCTGACGGCGGGAACGGACACGGTCACGGCGGCGATCGGGTGCCCGTCGTAGCCGCGGACAAGCACGCCGAGCGCGGCAATTCCGCGCTCGCTCTCGCCCATGTTGATCCCGTAGCCGCGGCGCCTGGTTGTCTCCAGCTCGCGCCTGAGGATCGCCGTTTCGGTCATCGTGAGCAGCCCGCGACCAGCCTGGCCGAGCGGGTAGAGCTGTTCGATCTCCTCCCTGGACAGAGCCGCAAGCAGCGCCTTGCCCCCCGAGGTGCGGTGCGCAGGCAGCACCGCTCCCACCCGGGCACCCACCCGCAACGGCCGCCGGGCCTCGGCACTGGCGAGGAAGTGCACGTCGTGGCCGATCAGCACGACGAGGTGCGACGTCTCGTCGAGCGTGGTCCGCAGCCACTCCAGGTGCGGCCGGGCCACGCCGCAAAGGTCGATCGACGATGCGTGGCTTGCGGCGAGTTCGGTGAACGCGGGCCCGGGCCGGTACGTACGATCGCCAGCCTGCACCGCAAAGCCCCGGTAGCGCAGCGTGGACAGGAGCCGGTGCGCCGTGGACGCTGCCACACCCAGCTCATCGGCCGCGTCGGTGACCCGCAGCTGGCCGTCCCGGCCGAGCATCTGGAGCAGCCGCAGGGCAGCGTCGACGGACTCCAGATGGCCCGTCTTGTTCCCCATGACGGAAATAGTACCATCAGGACATTCCGCTGGCGCCGCCGGTTAGCTTACGGTCGAACCAAGGAGCACCGGACCCCGAGGGGGAGAAATGGCCGCGAGCCGCTTCACGATGCCGGATATCAGTCTGGGCGGCTGGTTTGCCGCTCGTGTCGCACGATCGGCAGATCGCCGGGCGCTGACCTTCGAAGGGAAGACGCTGACCTACGGGCAGTTGCTCGATCGGGTGGATCGCCTCGCGGCGGGATTCCGGGAGCAGGGTCTTTGCCACGGGGACCGTATCGGCTTCGTCGGGACCAACCAGCCCGCCCTGCTGGAGACCTTCCTCGCAGCCGCGCGTATCGGGGCCATCTTCGTGCCGATGAACTTCAGGCTGACGGGCGCGGAGCTGTCTTTCATAGTCCGTGACGCCGGCCTGCACACCCTGGTCGCCGACGGCGCGCGCCAGGCGGTCATCGATGGCGTGCGCGGGCAACTGCCGGTACACCGCTACGTCGGTGTCGAGGGTGCCGGTGCCGGCTGGCAGCCCTTCGAGCCGGTCGTGGCCGGCAACGACCGGTTGGCCCAGCCGGACTCGGTGGCGCCCGACGAGGTCGCCGTGCTCATGTACACGTCGGGCACGACCGGCCGTCCCAAGGGGGTCATGCTGACGCATGCCAACCTGTGGTGGAACAACATCAACCAGATGTACCTGTCTGATATTTACGCGGATGACGTTACCCTCGTCTCGTCGCCGCTGTTCCACATCGCCGGCCTGAACGTCACCATTCCCGTCACCTGGCAGAAGGGCGGCGAGGTCGTGCTGCACCGCATCTTCGATGCCCGGGCGACCCTCGACGACATCAGCCGCTACCGGATCTCTACGCTGTTCGCGGCGGTGCCCATGCTCCGGGCCATCAGCGAGCTTCCGGGCTTCGAGTCCGCGGACATGAGCAGCGTGCGGATGATCATCGGTGGCGGCGGCGCGGTCCCCGAGGCGCTGATCAAGCTGTACCAGGGCCGAGGCATCTCCTTGCTGAACGGCTACGGGCTGACCGAGACGGCGCCCTCCGCATCTTTCCTCACTGCTGAGTACGCACTGACAAAGCGGGAGTCGATAGGCCAGGCTCCGCTGCTGAGCAAAGTCAAGGTTGTCGACGGGACGGGAGCTGCCGTCACCGAGCCGCACGTGCAGGGCGAGATCTGCGCGTGCGGGCCCAACGTCATGAAGGGCTACTGGAACTGGCCGGAGGCGACCGCCGATGCCATCGACGCCGAGGGCTGGTTCCACACCGGTGACGTCGGGTACTTCGACTCTGACGGGTTCCTGTACATCGTGGACCGGCTCAAGGACATGGTAAACACCGGCGGGGAGAACGTGTCATCCGTCGAGGTCGAGAACGTCATCTACACGCACCCGTCGGTGGCCGACGTCGCGATCATCGGCCTGCACCACGAGCACTGGGGTGAAACCGTCGTCGCCGTCGTGGTGCTCAGACCAGGGCAGATGCTGACACTCGAGGAGCTGCGTGAGTTCGGCGGCCAGTCCCTGGCGCGCTACAAGCTGCCCACGCGACTCCTGCTTGTCGATGAGCTGCCACGCAATCTCGCCGGCAAGGTGCTGAAGCGCCAGCTACGCGACGAGTACCGGGCAGCCGCGGCTGATAAGTGAAACCCGCCGGTCACTGCTGCGGGAACATGGGCGCTAGCTCGTCCGGCGTCATCGCCGTGGGCCCGTACAGCCAGTCGGCGTAGCTGTAGTCGCGGGTGTCCCGGTCGCGCAGTACCTGATTGCGCCATATCCGCTTGTCGCCGTCGTGGTGCCACAGGTTGCCCCAGGCGCGTGCTGTCGTGAGCACCCGGCGGCAGTGCACCGGGCGAACCGCGTTGTACGCAGCGAGCGCAGCGTCCCAGTCGATCCCCGTCGGGGTGCCGTGCTCCGCGGAGCCCTTGACACCCTGCCGCCGCACATGGCCGGCCAGCACCCAGGCGTCTTCCATCGCCATCACGGCGCCCTGGGCGAGGTACTGAAGCGGCGGGTGGGCGGCGTCCCCGCTGAGGACGACCCGGCCCTGCACCCAGTTGTCAATCGGCTCGCGGTCGAACATCCGCCAGCAGCGGTCCCGCCACATGTGGCGCAGGCCCGCATGCACCTGCTCACAGGCCTTCTCGAAGGCGCCGTCGAGTTCGTCGGGCGTCCCCCAGGTCTCCTCGCCGGCCAGGGCCTTGGCTGACTGGAAGACCGCGACCTGGTTGAACATCTCGCCTTGACGCAGCGGGTACTGCACGAAATGGCACCTGGGCCCGATGTAGATGACCACATCGTGCAGGCTGATGCCGAGGTCCCTGACCTTCTCGATCGGCACCGCGCCGCGGTAGGCAACGTATGCCGAGCTGACCGGCTCGTCGTCGCTCAGCAGCGGGCGGATGACCGAGCGCAGGCCGTCGGCGGCGATGACGATCTCGGCGGAGTCGCTCCGGCCTTCGCTGATCGCCCGCGCGCCGCCGGTGACTTGCTCTACCCGGGTGACCTTGCAGGCCGTGACAAGATCGGCCCCGAGCCGCTTCGCCTCGCGCAGCAGCGTGCCATGCAGGTCGCTGCGGTGAATGACAACGTAGGGCGAGCCATACCGGTGACGGGTGTCAGCGAGGTCCAGCCTGGTAAGTTCCGTGCCGTCGAGGGCGTCGCGCATGATGATGTTGTCCGGAGTCACCCCGAGGGAGATGACCTCGTCGAGCAGGCCCCAGTCGGCAAGGATGCGGGTGCAGTTAGGGGCGATCTGCAGGCCAGCGCCCACCTCTCCGAACTCTGGCGCCTCTTCGAGCACCCGCACCTTCAGTCCGGCCTGCGTGAGCGCGACAGCGTTGCTCAGGCCGCCAATCCCGCCGCCCACGATGACGACGTCGGCGCCAGAGGTCTTCTTCACGAAATTGTCCTTTTCTCGACGCGGTGTCCGGCCATCACAGCCAGGCCGGCAGTACGGGGACGGCCGTGCCGTCAGTCGTCTTGATCCCGGCCACCGCCCGGCCGGTCAGCCAGCCGGCGACGGCTGCGAGCGGCCCGGCTACAGTCAGCCGCTCACCGGTCCCGTTGATGTCCCATGACTCGCCCGTGTCGGTGGCCTCGACCGTGAGGGACGGGCCATTCGCGGTGGCCGAGCGCTTGACGGCCACGTCCGCGACGAGCGCCCCGAGAAAGCCGGCCGGGAGGTCGGCGAACGCGGTGCCCGAGCCAAGGTCGACCGCATGCACCATGACCTCGCGGCTGCGCATCCACGGCACCGCCCTCGTTGTGACGGTCCGTCCCTGGGCGGTCACGACGCAATGGTCCCACTGGGCAGCTGAGAGCTCGCTCAGGTCGTCCGAGAGCTTCTGGGCCGACGAGCGGACCCATTGGCGCAGGTCAGCGGCCGGGAGCCGGGACCCGTTCTCGATGTCGTCGTTACGCTGCTCCGGTGAGGAGTACATGCGGCACTCCTCGCCGGTCCTGGCCCAGCGCACGAGCCGACCGAGTGCCTCGGCATTCGCGGCCACGTGCGCGATCACGTGGCGGCGCGTCCAGCCGGTCAGCGCGGTGCTGTCGCCGAGGCTGTCGTCATCGATCCGGTCCAGCGCAGCGATGAACCTGGCGGTTCCCTGCTCCATCCAGCGCCGGCTCAGCGCACAGGCGCGTTCTTCAGCCGTCATCGCGGTCATCGCAGGATGGTCTCTGCAACGGCGATATTCTCAGCGCGGCCCAGCCCGGCGATCTCGGTGACCAGGGTCGATCCGGCCGTGAGATAGCGCGCCGGCTTGCGTGCGTGGCCGACTCCGCCGGGAGTGCCAGTCGCGATCACGTCGCCCGGGTTGAGCGTGAGGATCGTGGAGATGTACTGCACTAGCGCGACCGGGTCGAAGACGAGATCTGAGGTGTCGGCCTTCTGCACGATCTCCGCGTCGACCGAGGCCGTCAGCTGCAGGGCCGGGCGGGTCCGGCCGGGCAGTTCGTCGGGCGTGACGAGGTAGGGGCCGAACGGCGTCGACCCTTCCCAGGTCTTGCCCTGTAGCCAGACCGGCGAGCGGTACTGCCAGTCACGCATCGTCACGTCGTTGAGGACCGCGAAGCCTGCGATCGCCGCGGCCGCCTGTTCCTCGGTGGCCCGGCGGACCTTGGCCCCGAGGATGACGGCCAGCTCGGCCTCCCAGTCGACGGCGTCCGACTCCGGCGGCAGCAGTATCTCGTCGGTGGCGCCGATGAGCGCCTCGGGATACTTCGCGAACAGGGTCGGGTACTTAGGCAGCTCCCTCCCCATCTCGAGGATGTGGCTGCGGTAGTTCAGCCCGACACACAGCACCTTGCCCGGTGCCGGGACGACCGGCGCGAATGATCCCGGGTCCGCGGCTTCCACCAGGGGGCCGGGCGCTGCCGCCTTGTCGGCCCAGTCGTCTTGCCTGAGTAGTTCGCCGACATCGCGGGAACCGAGGTCTATCAGGCCGTGCGGCGCCACTCGCACGGCCCGCGTGGCCCCGTCGGCGGTGCGGACGGTGGCTAGCTTCATCAGTGCTGTCCTTCGACCTGGATGCGGTGAGCGTGCAGGGCCTCGAAGATCGGGGTGTCGCTGAACCGGAACAGGTCCAGCGCGCCCGAGTCCGAGTCAGAAGCGGAGGCCTCGGACTTCGCCGAGTAGGAGACCCAGGACGGGACGACGAACAGGTCGCCCCTCGTTACCGTCCAGGTATGTTCACCGACGGTCACCGTGCCGGTGCCGTCGAAGACCTGGTAAACCGAGGAACCGACCTCCCGGCGCGGAGCGGTCTGCGCCCCCCTGCGGACGCGGTGCATCTCGGCGCGAATCGTCGGCAGGACGTCTTTGCCGTTGCTGGGGTTGGTGAACCGGACGGCTGCGTGGCCGGGGCCGACAGTGCCGTCGAAGTGCTCGTCCTCAAGCGCCAGCTGGTCGCCCAGTGCGCGGTCGGTGTCCGCCCAGCGATAGGCGAGTAGCGGAGAGCCCGTCTGGGCGTCCGGCTGGGATACCGGGCGCAGGCCGGGATGACCCCAGAGGCGTTCGGAACGGGACCGGTCGGGCGTGGTCTTCTCGGCTGGGGTGATCTCATCCCGCCCGGGCTCAAAGAACTGCGACTCCGTGTAGTACTGGAACGGGATGTCAAGGCCGTCGATCCAGGCCATCGGCCTGCTGGCGGCGTTGTGGTGGGCATGCCAGTTCCAGCCGGCCTGCGGCAGGAAGTCGCCGCGCCGCATCGGGACGGGATCTCCGCCTACGACGGTCCACACGCCCTCTCCCTCGACGACGAACCGGAAGGCGTGCTGGGTGTGCCGGTGCTCAGGGGCGTCCTCTCCCGGCATCAGGTACTGGATCGCGGCCCACAGCGTGGGGGTGGCGTACGGCTTGCCGCCGAGCGAAGGGTTGGCCAGCGCTATCGCCCGCCGTTCCCCGCCGCGGCCCACGGGGACTACGTGGCCAGCCTGGTCGGCCAGCGCAAGAAGGTTCCTCCAGCGCCACAGGTGCGGTGCCGCCTTGGACTGCGGGTGCAGCGGCATGAGGCCGCCGATCTCGGTCCACAGAGGCACGAGCAGCTCTTTTTCGAATCCGCGGTACAGCTCCTCGAGCTCGGGCGAGGGGTCAGGCTGGCCCGGTCCCGCCGCGGCCGTCAGCCGGACGGGGGATGTGGTGGTGGTGATGTCGACGGCCATGCCGGCCTCCTTGATTGGGTTGGGCTTGGCGGCGAGCGTCGCCCCGGCACACCAGACCTCGCTAGAGAAACCTGGGTATGCCTAATCCTAAACCAGGTTCCATGTTGGAGAATACCCATATTCCGCTATAAGGAATACGTTTGCGGCGGCATCATGGCGGCGCCATCAGCGGGGAGATCGGCGTTCCGTCACGTGTGGCGGCAGCCCGCTAGAGATCCCCCCGCCCGCCCGTCCGCCGCAGCGGGGATGCGGCCGACGCTCGGGGGCGGAACGGCGTCGCTGGCGCCTTCTGGTCCCGGCTCGCTGAGCGGGCACCCGGATTCGCGAAGGTAAATTGGGCCGCATGGATGAGAACCGGGCCAGGCGGGTCGCCGACGCTCTCCGGGATCGCGGCATCGATGCGTACCTGGAAAAGCCGGGGGTCGATATCTACGGGGTGCGCGTCGAGATCGGTGACCGGCGGAAGGCGGTCTGGGGCACCGAGGGAACTGCGTCCCTGGAGGCCGAAGTACTGCTCGACGGGGACCTTGTCGGCTTCGTACCGAAGATCCCTGGATCAGACGCGTTCGATGAGGCCCAGATCGTGGACGCCATCGCCCGGGCTGACTATGACGAGCCCATCGCCACGGAACGCCCTGAGGCCCCGCCGCCCGCTCCGCCGCTGACGCGACAGGGCGGGGTGTTCCGCCGCTTCCTCGAGGGCTTCAGGTACGACTCCGAGTAAGCACGACTTCCGCGGACCCGGCGGCGACGTCCAGGAGCTGGTCGCCAGCTAGCGCGTCGGACACCTGAGCGAGTTTCGACGGGGGGTCCCGCTGGGCACTTCGTGAACTGCGGTGTCGATCTCGGCGATCACCCGGTTCATACTGTTCGGACGGGGGTCTGACCACGCGACGCGCGTCGTCGCTGCTGACGGAGGAGCGGAGACCACGTGGTGTCCCACGGCGACCGGGCAGGGATCAGATGCGGCTGCTGCTGATCGGCGCTCCTGGTTCCGGCAAGGGAACGCAGGCGGAACGACTCGCCGCCCGGTTCGGCATCGCGCACATCTCCAGCGGAGACCTGCTGCGCCAGCACGTCAGGGAGCAGACCTCCCTCGGGCAGCGGGTGAAGTCCTACGTCGACGCGGGGGACTTGGTCCCGGACGGCGTGGTCATGGACATGCTGCGCAAGCCCGTACAGGCCGCGGCCGCCGGCTATGTCCTCGATGGGTTCCCGCGGACCGTCGAGCAAGCGATGGCGTCCTACGAGGTGGTGCGGGCGTTCGGGGCAGAGGTGCAGGCCGCGATCCACCTGGACGTCCCCCGCGCGGAACTGGTGCGCAGGCTCGCGGCCCGCGGCCGGGGCTCAGACGATACCGAAGCTGTTATTGACCACCGGCTGCAGGTATACCAGGAAAAGACAGTGCCACTGCTCGAGTATTACGCAGGCCGGGAATGGATGTTCACGGTCGATGGCAGGCTGCCGCCGGAGATCGTTCACGAGGACATCGTCAGGCGGCTCCGGAGGCTAGCCGCCTTCACCGCGTCGCCCTGATGAGGCCGCCCGCCAGGGCGACGGTCCCCTGGTGGCGCAGGACAGCCGGCGTCCTCAGTCATGACAGCATGGTCGGATGCGAGTGGTGCGCACCCCCGAGGATCGTTTTGCCGGGCTGCCTGATTTCGCCTATCCGCCGCATTATGCGGAGGTGGATGGCCTGCGGATCGCCTATGTGGAAGCCGGGCCTGCCGCCGGGGAACCGGTGCTCCTGCTGCACGGCGAGCCGAGCTGGTCGTTTCTGTACCGCCGCGTCATGGCGGTGCTCGCCGACGCGGGGCTGCGCGCGATCGCGGCGGATCTGGTGGGGTTCGGGCGATCCGACAAGCCGGCCGAGATCATTGACCATAGCTATGAGCGGCACGTGGAGTGGATCCGCGCGCTCGCCTTCGACTCGCTTGACTTGCGCGGGGTGACTCTCGTCGGGCAAGACTGGGGCGGCCTGATCGGGCTGCGGCTGGTAGCCGAGCACCCGGACCGGTTCGCCCGCGTGGTCGCAGCCAACACCGGGCTGCCCACAGGTGACCAGGGGATGCCCGAGGCCTGGCTTCGGTTTCGCGAGGTCGTGCGGACAGTGCCGCGCCTGCAGGTGTCCAGGCTCGTGCAGTCCGGCTGCCAGACGGTGCTATCCGAGGCGGTGCTCGCAGCCTACGATGCGCCGTTTCCCGACGAGACCTTCATGGCTGGGCCGCGGGCGATGCCCGGCCTGGTGCCGACGGCACCGGATGATCCGGCGGCAGAGGCCAACCGGGCAGCCTGGCGCCAGCTGTCCGAATGGAAAAGGCCCTTCCTCGTCGCCTTCAGCGACGGTGACCCGATCACGGGCGCAATGGCGCCACTCCTCCAAAACGCGGTGCCGGGCGCCCGTGACATCGAGCACCCGGTGATCGTGGGGGCTGGCCACTTCCTGCAGGAGGACGCCGGAGAGCTGCTCGGTGCCGTGATCGCCGGCTTCATCCGGTCCGGGCCGTCAAGCTAGCTGACTGCCCCGGCTCCGAGCAGGCGGCCGGCCACCGGGCGCCTGCCAGCAGCGCCGGTTGCCACCTGGCGCGCTGACCGCCATGGTCCGCCGATCAGTTCCTTGGCGCCGCCCGGCCGCCCGACTTCGGCGCCGACCACGTCAGGTCCCAGCCCGTCACCGATTCCTTACGCTCGGACCGGAGCACGAACCGCAGTTGATCAATCTTCTCTTTGTCGTGCTCCGGGTGCAGAATACTCAGGCGGCGGGCCCGGTAGTGAGAATCATGGTCGCCGAATGTGCCTGGCCGAACTGGTCAATCCAGCGGATGGTGACGCTGTCCCCGGGGTGATGCTGCCCTAGCGCTGACTGGAGCGCTGATGGCGACGAGACCGACCGGCCGGCGGCCGAAACGATTACATCACCCTCGGTGAGGCCAGCCCGCTCCGCGGGCGATCCGGTCAGCACTTTGGCCACGGCGGCCCCGGTACCGGCCGGCACGCCGTTCGCGGCGGCGTCGGCCGTGGCCCTGACTTCAACGCCGAGGAATCCGGTCGCGCCGATGTGCACGGTGTCCGAGGAGGCGCGGGCCTCGATCTGGCTGGCAATGGACATCGCCTGGTTGACCGGGATCGCGAAGGCCTGAGTCTGCCTCTGCCCGGGCTGGAACTGGAACGTTGAGGAGGCGGCGGTGTCGATACCGATCACCTGACCGGCCGTGTTGACCAGCGGGCCGCCTGAGTCGCCGGGCTGGATTGCGGCGTTGTGGTGGATGAGCCCGGTCAGCCGCTCGGAGGTGCTCGCAGCCTCGTCCGACGCGTTGATTGACGCGCCGAGCCCGATGATCTGGCCAGTCGCCACTGACGGGGCGCCACCCTTGCCGCCCGCGTTCCCGAGGGCTACCACCTGCTGGCCGACCGCGGCGCTACCGGAGTTGCCGAGGGTCACGGTCGGGAGCCCGGACGCACCCTGCAGCTGGAGGACCGCGATGTCATGGCTCCGGTCATAGCCGACCACCTTGGCCGGGTAGCTTCGCCCGTTGCCGACATTGGTGACTTTCACTGCGGTGGAGCCCTCGATGACGTGGTTGTTCGTCAGCACCTCGCCCGACGCTGTCAGCACCAGCCCGGTGCCGGCCGCCTGTGCGTGCTGGTAGCCGAGCGTGGAGACCACGTCGACCAGGCCAGGACTTACCTGAGCGGCGATCTGGGATGTGGTGAGCGCCGTGTTGGCCGTTGTGGCCTGCAGCGCCACGAAGGTGCCGAGCCCGACCGCGACAGCGGCGGCGGCTGCGAGGAGACGCCTGCGGAAGCGCCGGACCGGACTGCCCGGGCCTTCGGGCCCGCCGCCGTAGCCGGCCGGGCCGCCTGGCTCGCCTGGACCTCCAGAACCGGGCCAGAGCGGGTACGGTCCGGCCTGCTCTGATTCCCCCGTCACCGTCTGATCGTAGATCGTGCTCATGGGATCGGCCCCCCCGGATGAGTTCAGCTGCCTACCTGATGGTTGGCCGCATACCTGGGAGCAGGCTGAAAACGTGCTGACCGCAGACTTGGTGTTTGCCGATCATCGATGGCCAAAACAGGATAATAATGGCCAAAACAGGATAATAGATGCACGTTCGGACATCGGCTCGCAATTTTCGGCAGGCTCACCTGGTGCGCTCACCTGGTGCGCCGGCCTGGTGTCGCCTGGCCGTCAGCCGGTCAGTCCCGCCGGCCTGGCCGTCAGCCGGTCAGTCCCGCCGGAAGTCGTTGCCCTCGGCCTGGGGCGGCCCGCTTGTCATTGCCGTGAACCGGTCCTGCGCACGGTCGAGCTGGCCGATGATATGTGCCTTGACGGCCTCACTCAGCGGGGTGTCCGGCCGGGCGATGAGCTCGCGCAAGCCCGGCACGAGCGGCGCGTATTTGGCGGCGAGCCTGGCCACTGTCGGCCCGGTCGTGTGGATCAGGCCGACGCCATTGTCGGTGAAGTCCGAGGCCTTGATGACCCGTGCCCACGGATTTGCGGCCAGGCTGGCGAGCACGTGCTCGCGGTACTGTTCGTGCTGGTCTTGGCCTGGCTCATAGCTCGGGTTGGTGACCGCGCCGACCAAGTCTGCCACGCGGTCCCCGAACTGCGCGGCGATCGCGGCCAGGGCGCCAGGAATGCCGCCTTCGGCGGCGAGCTCTGGGGCGTGATCTTCGACGGCATCGTGCAGCAGGGCGGCGCAGATCACATCGGCATCCCTGATGTCGTAGTAGCAAATGATCCGGATAGCTACTCGCAGCAGGTGGTTGAGGTAAGGCTCGCGCTGGCGGCAGTCGGCGGCGTGCAGCCGGGCGGCCACCTCCAGCGCCCGGCCAAGCCGCCGCCGGTCCGGCTCAGGAAAGCCCGCGGTCTCGATCGCGAACCGTTCCCGCAGGCCCGCCTCGCCGCAACGGGCAGTGATCGCGTGCAACGGCATCGCCGCCAGCGCCCGTTTCTTGTCCGTGTCCATGGCACCACCAGTAGAGATTGCGGCTCTTGCTCGCTCCCCGGTTCACGATTATGTCGCAATCAGGAATCAATTACCATTCTCACTCATCTGGGCGTGACTCCTGCTGGGCCTCACTTTGTAGGCTTGTCGGCAGCTCTGCCTTTATGGAGCTGCAGCTCTATCCGCCCCGGGTTAACCGCGCTCCAGGACAAATACGAACCGCGGCAAAACTCGGCTGGTGCAGGCGGCCCCTGAGCCGCCGCCTCGGCGGCGCGATCCGGCCGGCTCCCCAGCCGGAGAGCAGGCCCGGTTTCCGTTTACCGGAGACCCTCATTGCCAGCCTGCCGAGCGTTTAGTAGCAAAACTCACATAAACTGGATTCCGTCGTCGGCGGTAGCCTGCTTTGTGTCACGACCATGGTCACGTGCCTGGGTGCCGGGGCGGGCTTAGGTAGGGTCTGGCTGATTCCTACCTGGCGGGGCCTCCCAGTCACTTCGGGTAAGGAACGCCAGCGGACGGCTGCCTTGACGGGGCGCCGTGGATCATGGAACCTGGCGTGGCGGCGCCTCCCGGCTAAGGTGGAATCGTTGGGTAGCCTGACCCTCCGGAAGATGGGTGCAAGATGGGCCAGTCGCAGTCTGAGCGGGCCGCGTACGAGGGCAAGCAGATCAAGGTCTTCCTGCTTGATGATCACGAGATCGTGCGGCGGGGGGTGAGAGAGCTGCTGGAGGCGGAGCCAGACCTCGTCGTCGTGGGCGAGGCGGGCACCGCCGCGTCGGCCCTCGCCAGGATTCCCGCGCTTCGGCCGGATGTGGCCGTTCTTGACGTGCGGTTGCCGGACGGCGACGGCGTCAGTGTCTGCCGCGAGATCCGGTCGAGGATGCCAGAGGTCGCCTGCCTGATGCTGACCTCATTCGGCGATGACGATGCGCTGTTCGACGCGATCATGGCCGGAGCGGCCGGGTACGTGCTGAAGCAGATCCGTGGCACCGACCTGGTCGGCGCGGTTCGGACCATCGCCGCCGGCGAGTCGATGCTGGACCCGGAGGCGGCCAGCCGGGTGATGAAGCGGATGCGGGATCAGGCGGTGCGATCCGATCCGCTGTCCGGCCTCACCGAGCAGGAGCGGCGCATCCTCGAGCTGATCGGGGAGGGACTGACCAACCGCCAGATCGGCGAGCGGATGTTCCTGGCGGAGAAGACGGTCAAGAACTACGTCTCCGCGCTCTTCGCCAAGCTGGGCATGGAGCGCAGGACGCAGGCGGCTGCCTACGCCGCGCGGATCTTCGGCGAGGAGGACCACGGCGAACGGGTCCGGGGCAGCTGACATCCGCGGCTGCCGGCCGCGAGTCCCGCGGCGTGGATCATGATCAGGACCCGGCTGGCCGGCCTAGCCATGAGCTGGTAGCGGCACGCGCCATTCCAGCTCGGTTCCGCCGCCGCCGGCCCGGGCGACCCGCATTGTCCCGCTCAGCTTGCTTGCCCGTTCTTCCAGGTTGGCGAGTCCGCTGCGGCGCTTGGTCTGCTTCATGCCGACGCCGTTGTCAGTGACGGTGAGGACGAGGTCCTGGCCGGCCTCGATCGCCACCTCGACGCGGGTGGCACGCGCGTGCCGGACGACGTTGGACAGCGCCTCGCGCAGCGCGCAGAGCAGATGCTCGCCGATCTCAGGGGTGACTTGCTCGTCCAGCCTGCCCGCCATCCGCAGCGACGGCGCGAAACCAAGCGGGCTGGTCATCTCGGCGACGACCTCGAGGATTTGAGCACGGAGGCTAGGCGGCTGCCCGTCGCCCCGGGAATGCAGCGCGAAAATCGCCGAGCGGATCTCCTTGATCGTCTCATCCAGCGCGTCGACAGCCTTGCTCACCCGGCCAGCGGCCTCCGGCTCAGTCAGCAGCGCGGCGGTGCCCTCCAGCGACATGCCGGTGGCATAGAGCCGCTGGATGACCAGGTCGTGCAGGTCACGAGCGATCCGGTCGCGGTCTTCGAACACCGCGAACCGCTCGACGTCCCGGCGGTGCTCGGCCAGCTCGAGGGCGATGCCGGCCTGTGCCGCGAACGTGATCACCATGTCGATAGCTGCTGGCGCCAGCTGCATCGCGCCATGGCGTCGGCCAGCGGTCAGGACGCCGCGGACGTTGCCGGGCGCGCCCAGGGGCACCAGCACCGCAGGTCCCAGGGGCATATGCTGGCGCGCGACGGCGGCGACCCGGTCATCGCCGCTGAAGTCTGGCAGGGTCTTGGGCTCGCCGGTGTCCATGACGAGCCCGGAGACTGAGCCCTGGGCAGGAAGCACCAGGCCCAGTGCCTCGGCCGCGCCCTCGCCGGTTGCATGCTCGATCACCAGATGCTGGCGGCTGCCATCCGGTAGGGCGAGCGCCACGAGGTCCGCGCCCGATATCTCAAGTGCCCGCTGCGTCACCAGGGCAAGCACTTCGTCCGGCGCCGACCCGGAGAGCAGCCGCTGCGTGACCTCGGCGCTTGCCCGCAGCCAGCGCTGCTGCCTGCGGGCCTCCTCATAGAGCCTGGCGTTGTCAATCGCCACTCCGGCCGCGGCGGCAAGGGCGACGAGCAGGGCCTCGTCCTCCTCATCGAACTGACCGCCGCCCAGCTTCTCGGTCAGGTACAGGTTGCCGTACACGTCGTCGCGGATCCGCACGGGCACGCCGAGGAACGAGCGCATCGGCGGATGCCCGGCCGGGAAGCCGTATGACCGCAGGTGCGCCGAGATATCGGGCAGGCGCAGCGTGCGCGGGTTGGTGATCAGTTCCCCGAGCAGGCCGCGCCCCTCCGGCCAGTGATGAATCCTGCCGATCTCCGCCTCGTCCAGCCCGACCGGGACGAACTCAGCTAGCTGGCCCCCGTCCCCGATGACCCCGAGCGCGCCGTACCGGGCGTTGACCAGGGTGACAGCCGCCTCGACGATCTGGCGGAGCGCGATCTCAAGCTCAAGGTTCCCGCCCACCGCCATGACCGCCTCGAGCAGGGCATGGGTCCGGTCGCGCGTGGCCAGCACCGCTTGCAGGCGGACTTGCAGCTCGGCGAGTAGCTCGTCGAGGCGCATCTGCGGCACTACCGGGCGCGAATCCGAGGGTTGCAAGCCTGCAGCTCCCCTGCAAGTTTGTTCCGGCACTGCTCTGATCGTACGTGAGCCGCTTGACGGGCAATGCCCGCCGCCCCGCCGCAGCCCAGGGAGCCGCCGGCCGCCGCTGGCCGGACCAAGGGCCCTCGTGCCCGATGCGACCTTCCGCGGCCCGGTGACCGAGGTCCGGAAGAACCGGGGACGGCCGACCCTGCTGCCGGCGGCCGGCTTGGTGGAAGGCTGCCAAAAGTGACGAAACGCGGCGGCCGCGGCACGTCGCCAGGTCACAATGTCCCGTCGCGAGGGGTTATGGGCGCCATATCCCGGCGGCGAGGGCCTGTCCGCTTCTGGGTATACACGGAGCGCAGCCGCAGGGGCGGAGCCAGGCGCCGGAATTTCGACTAGGACCAAAGGCCCACCGGACTATGACCGATATCCCTGCCTGATCATGCCGGCAGACGGCATGATCACCTAGTCAATCGTTTCCCTGGCGGATTGCCCGCAGCGAAGGAGCATGCTGATGAGCGTCCATGCGATGGCCTCTGGCCCTCTCGCCATCGACCTCAACCAGCCTGGCAGCTACCTGCACTGGTCGATTTTCACCATCTCCGTTGCGAACCTGGTGCTCATTGCCGTGATGGTGGTGATTTTTGGCGCTGCCCTGCTGCTGCCATTTCCCAGGGCTCACCTCGGCGAGCCCGGGGGCGCTACGGCAGTCGGTCCCATTGACGATCCGTCGGCAGCGGATACCGCCGCGACAGCAAGCGACGATACCGCGCGGATGTGGACCGCGCGGGTCCGGCGCCGGGCGGTTCGCTCGCTGCCGCCCGACAAGCTGCTTCCAGACCACCAGCCGGCCTACGTGGCGTCCTGGATCTACGTCTTCGGCGTGGCCTCTATTGCCGCGCTCGGCATCGCGATTGTGTCCGGTGTCGCCATCGCGCTTGGCGGCCCCGACTGGTGGCACTACAACGGGATCGGGCATTTCTTCAACAGCCTGCACATGTGGAGTGTCGAGCTGTTCATGGCGCTGCTTGTCATCCACTTGTGGGGCAAGTTCTGGATGGCCGCGTGGCGCGGCCGCCGGGCGATGACCTGGATCACCGGTGTCGTCGCCTTCATGGCCTCGGTCGTTGAGTGCTTCACGGGCTACCTGTCCCAGCAGAACTTCGACTCGCAGTGGATCTCTGCCAGCGGCAAGGACGCGTTCAACTCGGTCGGCGTCGGCGCTTTCTTCAACGTGATGAACTTCGGCCAGATGCTGATGTGGCACATCGTGCTCGTCCCGATCATCCTGATCGCGATCGTCGGCGCGCATGTGCTGCTGGTCCGGGTGCGTGGCGTCGCGCACCCGATCGGGGCGGAAGGCGGGGGAGCCCCGCTGCGAAAGCGGCTGACCAGGCGCCAGGTCGCCGCGGCCGAGGCCGCGCCGTGGCGCGGCCCCACCCGCCGGTACGACATCCTCAAGGAAGGCACGATCGCCTCGGTGGTGATCCTCGCCTTGACCTTCGGTCTTTCCGCCCTGCTGTCCTCACCTGACGTGCCGCCGGTCACCATCGGGACCTGGGCCAGGATCATGCCGGCCGACTTCATCGGCACGGCGGCAACTGAGCTCAACGGGACCAGCGAGACCGCCACCTACGGACCGCCGTATGTGGCCGGCCAGACCGGCAGCGTGCAGCGCCTCTGGTTCTCCCCGCAGACCATTGCCGGGGTGACCCAGCCGGTCAACGCGGCGCAGGACTTCGTGATCTCGCCGCTGTCCAAGCTCGCGCCCACCGACCCGGCGCTGGCCAGGGCGCTCAGGACCTACCAGTCGGCGTCGCCTGCGCAGCAGCTGAAGTGGGCCAATGCCTACTACGCCGTCGTGCCGAAGGTGAAGTTCGGCAACGGAAACCCGGTCGTTCCCGCGGCCAACGACGGGCCGGTGCCCGCGTTGATGGCCACCGAACTGACCCTGGCGCGCAGCGGAGCCCTGGACGCCGACCTGATCGCCCAGCAGCCGTTCTACGGCACCAACCTCACCAAGCCGCTGCTGTTCCTTGAGGACGGGCAGTATTTCAGCAACAAGGCCCAGGCGCTGCATCTCACCGGCGAGCAGTGGGGCGTGATGAACGAGACTGGCAGCTATCCCGGCCAGCCGTGGCTGTGGCTCTACACGATGTGGTACCAGATCCCTGGCTGGTCCAACTCGGCCAATATCGACATGATCGCGGTCTACCTGACAGGCCTGGCCACGCTGCTGCTGCTCGCGGTGCCGTTCCTGCCCGGACTCCGCGACATCCCGAGGCTCATCCCGGTGCACAGGCTCGTCTGGCGGTCCTGGTATGCGCGGCCGAAGGATGCCACGCCGGACGCCGGGCCGGTCGATACCGCCAGCGCAGGCCGGCCGAGGTAGCGGCCACGCTGCCCGGGCCCTGCGCGGACACCGCCGTCGCGCAGCATCGGGGACCGGGCCGCCAGGCCGGTTCCTATCGCTAGCCCGGGCCTTTCTGGTACCTGAATATCTGACCTTCGTCCCTACCGCCGCATTGCCCTGGGGGCTAATATCCGGAATTGCCACCCCTTTCCCTGAGCTGGATGGCGAGCACACCCCCGGGGAGGTGTTATGAGCAAGACGATTCTCCTGGCGGTGGACGCGGCGCGGCACGTCCCAGAGAGCCACGTCTCCGCAGCAGTAGCCATGACGCGTGAGCTGAGTCGCGACACTGGCGACCAGGTCATTGTCGTACACGTGCATGAGTTCGCCGTTGGCAGGTTCGGCCGGCTTCAGGTGGATTGCGCCGAGGGACAGGGCGAAAGCCTAGTCGCTGAGATTGTCGCAGACCTGAGGTCATCAGGCATCACGGCTGACGGCACCGTCCGCGAGGCCGATTTCGGGCACGTGTCCAGAAAGATCCTTGCTGTCGGCGATGAATACGATGCGCGAATGATCGTGCTAGGCTCCAGCGGCCGCACCGACATGCCGCATATGCCATTCGGCAGCGTGTCGCACCGGCTGATGCACCTCGCTGCCCGGCCGGTGCTCATCGTGCCCAGGCAGGCGACGATCACCGGAGCGGCCGACCAGGCTGCAGCGGCAGCAGCTCGCTGACTGCACGCCGGCGGGCTCGCGCGGCCCGGGCGGCGGCCGCGCAGCCCGGGCGTGCCTTGATGCGGCACGCGGGCCAGCGCGGGCCGGCCAGCGCGGGCGAGCGTAACCTGATCGCATGCGGGCGTGGGTGGTTCACAAGCCGGGGCCGATGGCCTCGGGGCCAGTAACGCTGATCGAGCGGCCGACACCGGAACCAGGCCCGGGTCAGTTGCTGGTCAAGGTGGTGTGCTGCGGTGTCTGCCGCACCGACCTGCATCTGGCCGAAGGCGACCTCGACCCGAAAGCTCCCGATGTCACCCCGGGCCACGAGGTCGTCGGAGAAGTGGTGGCGGCCGGGCCTGGGGTGGTGCGGTTCGGTGTCGGCGACCGGGTGGGAGTGGCCTGGCTGGGCGGCACTGACGGCGCGTGCCGGTATTGCCGTCGCGGCCAGGAGAACCTCTGCCCGCGCTCCACCTATACCGGCTGGGACATCCACGGTGGCTATGCCGAATATCTGGTGGCCGCCGATGCCTACGTGCATCCGCTCCCCGCCGGGTTCAGCGATGCGGAGCTGGCGCCGCTGCTCTGCGCAGGGATCATCGGGTACCGCGCGCTACGTCGCGCCGAGCTGCCGCCAGGGGGCAGGCTGGGCCTCTACGGTTTCGGCGGCTCGGCGCACCTGACCGCCCAGGTCGCGATGGCGCAGGGCGCCGCCGTGCACGTGTTCACCCGCGCTGCTGCTGCCCGGCAGCTGGCCCTCGAGCTCGGTGCCGCGTCCGCGCAGGACTCTTACGATCCGTCGCCTGAGCCGCTCGACGCGGGGATCATCTTCGCACCGGTCGGCGACATCGTGCCTGCCGCGCTGGCCGCCCTCGACCGTGGCGGGACACTCGCGATAGCAGGGATACATCTCACCGACATTCCGGCGCTTAACTACGAGGACGACCTTTTCCAGGAGCGGACCCTGCGCAGCGTCACCTCGAACACGCGCGGTGACGCCGATGAGTTCCTCCGGCTCGCGCAGCAGCTGAGACTGCGGGTCACCGTTACCCCCTACCCGTTCTCCGCGGCGGATCAGGCGCTTGCCGATCTCGCCGCCGACCGCGTGACCGGCGCGGCCGTGCTGTCGATCTGATCAGGCGCGGGCTGTCACCCTTCGTTTCCCGCGGGCGGGCCCGGGCGGCCCGGCAGCCAGCTCGGCGCAGGGCCTTTGGGCCCGGCAGCAGCCGAGGAATGTCCCTACTGGCCGCGCGTGCGCACATGTGACGCTTTGAGCATGTTTCCCGGATACTCAGCCATCTTCAGACGCGCCACGTCATCAGGTGCCGCGCGGCCGCAGCCGCAGGCGCCCGCCGATCCGGATAGCTGGATCAAGAGCCTTATCGCCGCCGAGCGGGCATGCTGCTGCTCGGCCAGACCTACGACGGTGGCCGTGCTTCCGGCGCGGTCTGGCCAGTCCGAGCAAACCGACCTGCTGTTGTGCAACCACCACTACCGGAACGCAAAGACGGGCCTGGCGGCTGCCGGCGCAGCGATCTACCAGGCACCCTGGTCGCGGGATTCTCGGAGCCAGACGGCAACGTGCCTGTAGCGCACTGGCATTACTGAAATCCTGGTGGTTTGCCGATTCGCTGCCGGGCGCCAGGCCAGTTGCGGAGGGAGTCTTGCTCAGCTGGGGAGCATGTAGGAGCGGACCGGCCGCCAGACGTGCTCGGGCCCGTGCGGGCGGATCGCTGCCATCGCCAGGCGGACCGGCCCGGAGAGGTCTGCGGGGCAGGCCGGCGCCACGTCGCACACTGGCCCACCGGTGCCGGTTTCACGCACCGGCCCGGGCCTGGCTGGGCCGGTTTCGCTGGTGTCGATCACGATTGCCTCAGGCCAGAGCGCCTGATCCGCCGCCATCCGCGCCGCCACCGCCGGGTAGGCGTCGGACACATCGTCCCGCCTGCGGCTCATCCGCTGTGCCGAAAGCTCGGCAGGGGCGGTGCAGCACAGCTGCACCAGATCGGCGCTGGCCGCCTCGGCTACTGAGGCGGCAGCGCTCCGTTGCGCTGCCGATATCCACGACGCGTCAAGGATCACCGACTCGCCCATCGCCAGCAGCCGGGCTGCCCTGCTGAGCAGCTCGCTGTAGGTGCGCTCGGTCCAGCGCGGCGCGTAGATGCCGGCGCCATAGTCGGCCGCCGTTTGCTTGCCAGGTGATACACCGGCCAGTTCCTTGCGGATCCGGTCACTGCTGAGCACGGTCCAGCCAAGCCGGTCGGCCAGCGCGCCGGCCAGCGCGGACTTGCCGGTGGCCGGCAGGCCGCCGATAGCCACGAGCGTGATGGCGCCGGCCTGCAGATGCCGCAGAGTCATGGCGGTGAGCTGGCGCGCCGCTGCCGAGGCGCGCGGATCGCCCTGGGCGGCCCGCACGCAGGCGACCTTGGCGCGCACGAGCGCCCGGTAGGCGACGTAGTGGTGGCGCAGCGCGGCCGGCGCCGGGTCGCCGGAGAACTCTACGTACCACCGGGTGAATTGCTCGGCCTGCGCAGGCTCGCCGAGCCGCTCCAGGTCCATCGCGAGAAAGGCAGCGTCATCGAGCCCGTCCAGCCACCGCAGCTTGTCGTCGAATTCCAGGCAGTCGAGAATCCGCGGCCCGTCATCGAGGCAGAAGATGTCGTCGGCCAGCAGGTCGCCGTGACCGTCGACAATGCGGCCGCTCGAGATCCGCGCGCTCAGCAGGGCCTCCCGCCCGGCCAGGAACCGCTCGGTGAGCCATTGGGCCGCATCGATGTCGCAGGCCTGGAGCACGCCGGGGGCGAGCGCGCGGATCTGCTCGTAGCTGGCGCTCCAGCGGCCCGAGAGTGCGCTTGCGCTGCCCTGCTCGGAGATCTCCGGCCGTCGCGGCGATGCGGCGTGCTGCGCGGCCAGCATCCGCGCCACCTGCCGGAGCGCGCCGCCGACCGGCACCCCGCCGCTGACCAGATCGGAAAGCCGGCGGTCGACCGGCATCCTGCGCATCACCACAAGGGGCTCGGGGGGCGGCCCGGCCGGACCTGCGACCTGCGCGATGCCCAGGTAGACGTCAGGTGCGAACCGCCGGTTCAGCTCGATTTCGCGCTGGCACGCGGCGTCGCGCGCGTTGATCGTGCTGAAGTCAAGAAAGCCAAGATTCACCGGCCTCTTCAGCTTGTAGGCCCGGTCGCCCACGAAGAACACCACGGCCGAGTGGGTCTGGCGGATGTCTGCGTACGGCAGCACTACCGCTACGTCCTGCCGGGCCCGCGGGTGGCGGAGTTCGCACCCGGCCGGTCAAGGATCTCCTCAATCGGGCGCCGCGGCGTCTGGACGGCCGGCGGCCCGTAGCCGAGCCTGAGAATGATCTGCGGGTGCTCCGGCCACGGCCACCAGCTGTCGGTGCCCTCCATGTCGTGCAGCTCCATCGGCTGGTACAGGAACGATGCCGCGACGCCATGACGGGTGGCGGTCAGCAATACCCGCTGAAGGGCCTGCCCGGCACGCAGCCAGTCGGCAGGATCGTCTCGCGCGGTGGACAGCACGGCCAGCTGCGGCAGCCGCTCGAAACTTGCGGTCGGACGCGCGGCGCCTGGTGAGCCGTAGCCGAGGTCGCGAACCGGGGCCGGGCGGCGATCCGGCTGGGCGCCAAGGGCCGCGGCCGGTATCCCGTCCGCCGGGCTGCCGCCGAGCCATTTCGCGAGTTCGACCTGGTGATCGAAATCGTCGGCCAGTACCAGGCTGGCCGCCTGCGCGATCTCGAGCACGGTGCCTGTGTCCCTGACGCTGAGCATCCGCAGTACCGCGTACTCGAACCCGGCCTCCTGTTCGAGGTCAATGAGCACAGAGTCAGGGACAAGCCGCTCGGCGAATGGTTCCCTGCTGGTGTGCCGCAGGCCGATCGCCTCGAACAACTCATGCTCGGCCAGGCTCGCCTGGCGTCCCTCGGCAAGCTGAACTGAAGCCAGCAGCGTCGGCTCGGCCCGCGGATTGGGCAGCGGCCATATCAGCGGCTTGCTGCCGGACATCCGGATCGCCAGCCTGATGTTGAACAATGCCGCACCGCAACTCAGGTGCAAGGCCCGGCCGTGCGGGTCAGCGACCCACAGCATCCGGTCCGGATCACCGTGCAGCTCGATGACGTCGTCGCTGGCAACCTTGACCAGCCACGGCTGGGTGTTGTGGATCGATGGCGCGGCTCCGGCTGCGCCGACGATCCGGCGCAAGATCCCGTCCTCTGCAAGTGGCCGGTACAACGCCCTGCACCTCCTGAAGTTGCTGACCCGGCGGGGCGGGTCAGCGGTCTATAGCCGTGCGCCGACGAGCGCGGTGAGGTCCGCCAGACGGCACGTGTAGCCCCACTCGTTGTCGTACCACCCGAAGATCTTGGCCAGGCTGCCCGACGCCTGGGTCAGGCCGGAGTCGAAGACGCATGATGCGGGATCCCCAACGATGTCACGGGAGACCAGCGGATCGGAGCTGTACCGCAAGATGCCGGCCAGCGGGCCCGCCGCGCTGGCTTGCCCGAATGCGCTATTCAGCTCTTCGGCGGTCACCTCCCTGCCGAGCACCGCGGTCAGGTCAGTCAGTGACCCGTCCGGCACCGGCACCCGTAGCGCCACCCCGTCTAGCCGGCCGGCCAGCTCGGCGATCACCTCGCCGGTGGTGCGGGCTGCCCCGGTCGTGGTCGGCACGATGCTGATGGCGGCGCTGCGGGCCCGGCGCAGGTCCTTGTGCGGCGCATCGAGCAGCTGCTGGTCGCCTGTGTAGGCGTGCACGGTCGTCATGAGCCCCCTGACCAGGCCGAAGCTGTCGTTCAGGACCTTGGCCATCGGGGCTACGCAGTTGGTGGTGCAGGAGGCGTTCGAGATCACGTCATGCCGCCGCGGGTCGTAGTCACCGTCGTTGACGCCGACCACGACCGTGATGTCCGCGTTCTTTCCCGGAGCCGAGATCAGCACCTTGCGGGCGCCGCCCTTCAGGTGGATCGCCGCGTCGTCCCTGGACGAGAACCGTCCGGTGGACTCGATCACGATGTCCGCCCCGAGCTGGCCCCAGTCGATACCGGCGGGGTCCTGGCACGACGAGACCGCAATCGGCTTGCCGTCGACGACGATCGAATCGCCCGCGTACTCGACGGTCGCAGCCATGCGGCCGTAGGTTGAGTCGAAGTCCAGCAGGTGCGCGAGAGCGCGCGCGTCCGTAATGTCATTAATCGCGACGACCTGGATGTCGCCGCGCTCAACAGAGCGGCGCACGAAGGTGCGGCCGATCCTGCCGAAGCCGTTGATCCCAACTCGGATGGTCATCTGCTATCCCTCCGCCGCTGCCGGGCAGGCACCCGGGGGCTGCTGTGCTGCCGGGCTCGCACCCGGGGCGGCTATGCCGCCATGTGCTCATGATCGCTTCCGGCCGTCCGCTGAGCCATGGGCATTGGGCACCAGCTGCCGGGCCCTTCGGCCCTGCCCGCAGGCCGCTGGCACGATCAGTTGCGAAGGGGAGCCCGCGACGCGATTGAGGCCAGGTGAAATGTCCGGCGATGTCTGCCCCGGCGACGTGTATTGGTCATCGTCCGACATCGGCTGGGGGTCGCGGGGCACTCCTACAGCAGTGAGGAACTGGCACGGCAGTGAGGAACTGGCACGGCAGTGAGGAACTGGCACGGCAGTGAGGAACTGGCACGGCAGTGAGGAACTGGCACGGCAGTGAGGAACTGGCACGGCAGTGAGGAAACTGACGACCGGACTGCGGGGCCCCGGGCCCGGCTCTCGGCCTGCCCGGGGCCCTGCAAGCTCGGGCGAGATACGCGCGTACTCGTGAGTACTAGTGGGACGGAACGACGACGACAGGGCAGGCCGCGTGATGCACGACCTGGGTGCAGACCGACCCGAGCACCAGCGAGGCGAAGCCGCCGCCGCCCCGTGAGCCGACAACGATCAGATCGGCGTCCTTGGATGCGTTAATGAGCTCCTGGGCCGCCAGCCCGCTGATCGCCCGCACCGTCACCGAAGCCGGCTTCGATTCGCCGAGTCCCTCCGCCGCCTTGGCCGCTGCCGCCTCGGCCGCCTGCTGTGCCTTCTCCCGGTCGGCCTCATCTTCGGGAACGGTCATCTTGTGGCCTGTCCAGTGGTTGGAAGCGACCTCATGAACGGCTAGCACAGTCAGCGGTGCATGCCGGATCCCCGCCTCTTTCACCGCCCAATCAAGCGCAGGCTGGGCGTGGTGGGAGCCGTCCACGCCTACTGTAATTCCAGGCATCGCCCTCACTCCTTCTGACAGGGCCGCCGCCGGCGGCCCGGGAATATCCAAGCTCAGTATCGCGGTGGGAAGCAAGGTAAACCAGAGGACTTGGGTAGCACGCGGCGGGCCGTTGGTCCCCGGCCAAGACAGGCTTGCCCCGGGCACCCCGATAAGGGAGGGTCAATACATGCACAATCAACAGCAAGCAGGCAAACGGGCCGGGCAGGCCCCGAGATGACCCATCGAGGCGACCGTACCCTGCAGGCCAAGGGCCTGGCCAGGGTCGAAGGCGAAGGCTCCATGTACGTCCGGGTCAGTGACGGCCTGGTCGAGGAGGTGCGGCTGGACATCTACGAGCCGCCGCGTTTCTTCGAGGCATTCCTGGTCGGCCGTTCCTACCTGGAGCCGCCGGATATCACTGCCCGAATATGCGGAATATGCCCGATCGCCTACCAGACGAGCGCATGCCAGGCCATTGAAGGCGCCTGCGGTGTGACCCTCGACGGCCCGCTGGCCGATCTGCGCAGGCTGCTGTATTGCGGGGAATGGATCGGCAGCCACGCGCTGCACATCTACATGCTGCATGCACCTGACTTCCTTGGCTACGCGAGCGTGGTCGAGCTTGCCCGCGACCACGCGAGCATCGTGGAGCGAGGCCTGGCACTCAGGCGAACCGGTAACGCGGTCATGGAACTGCTGGGCGGCCGGTCCGTCCATCCGGTCAATGTCAGGGTCGGCGGCTTCTACCGGGCACCGACGGCCAGCGAGCTTGCCCCGCTTGCCGATAAGCTGCTCTTCGCGCTGGGGCAGGCGCTTGACACGGTGCAGTGGGTGTCAGGCTTCGAGTTCCCCGAGTTCAGCTGCGACCATGAGCTCCTTTCGCTGCAGCAGCCGGGCAGCTACCCCATCGAGCGGGGCGCCCTGGTCAGTACCGGCGGGCTGAACTTCGACGCGGCCGACTTCGAGCAGCACGTGATCGAGGAGCAGGTGCCGCACTCCACCGCGCTGCACGCCAGGCTGGCCTCTCACGACGGTCCTTACCTGACCGGGCCGCTGGCCAGGTACACCCTCAACTCAGGCTGGCTGTCACCGCTTGCGGCTGAGGCCGCCCGGGCGGCAGGGCTCGGCGCCGAGTGCCGTAACCCGTTCCGCAGCATCGTGGTGCGCGCGGTCGAGATGGTCTGCGCGATCGAGGAGGCGCTGGCCATCATCGCTGCCTACCAGCCGCCTGCCCGGCCATTCATGCCGGTGACCGCGCGGGCTGGCATCGGATACGGGGTATCCGAGGCGCCCCGCGGGGTCTTGTACCACCGGTATGAGTTCGATGATGAGGGCACCGTGCGCTCCGCGCGCATTGTGCCGCCCACGTCCCAGAATCAGGGAGCCATTGAGGCTGACCTGCGCGGTTTCGTGCAAGCACGGATCGAGCTCGACGATGAGCAGCTGACCGCGCAGTGCGAGCAGGCGATCCGCAACTACGATCCGTGCATCTCCTGCGCCACGCACTTCCTGCAGCTCGCGGTGGACCGGGGATGACCGGTCCTGAGGCGGCCGCGCCGGAGCGGCGTGGACCCAAAGATGGCGGCCACGGGCGGGTGGCCGTCATCGGGGTCGGCAATGAGTTCAGGCGCGATGACGGCATCGGACCGACGGTGGTGGCCCGGCTCCGCGACCGGCTGCCTGGCACAGTGGAGCTGCTGATCAGCGACGGCGAGCCGGCCAGGCTGATCGAAGCATGGTCGGGGGCGGACCTCGCCGTGGTGGTAGACGCGGTGCGCGCGACGCCGGCCGTCCCTGGCCGGCTGCACCGGCTGGTCCTGGACGAAGCGGAGTCTGCGGAGCCCTACCCGGTCAGCTCGCATGGCCTCGGCCTCGGCGACGCGGTCGGGCTGGCACAGGCGCTCGGCCGGATGCCGGGCCGGCTGATCGTGCACGCCGTGGAAGCGGCTGATCTGAGCACCGGCACCGGCCTGTCGCCGGCGGTCGCGGCTGCGGCCGACGCGCTCGCCGCTGCCGTTATTGCCGACGTAACAGCCGGGGACTGAGCAGGCGGTGCGGCTCGGCGGAGGTCGGGCCCGGCCGGAGCCGGGCAGGCGGGTCGGGGGACGGCAGGCGGGCCCGGGAGCCGGGCAGGCGGGCCCGGGAGGCGGGCAGGCGGGCCCGGGAGGCGGGCAGGCGCGCCGGGACCGGGCCGGAAGTCCCACGGTAACGACCCGATGGCCCCTGCCACCCGCACCTGCGATGTGATCGACTGACAGAGTCGCTGATACCTGGGACGCAAGCAGCAGGGAGCGAACATGAGCCGCCGCGAAGAACACTTCGATGCCATGCTCCGGCACCTGGGAGCCACTTACTACCAGACGCTGTACGGTCACGCGACCGCTGCGGATGTGGCGAAGGCAGTCGAGTCTGTCACGGCAGAAGAGGAGTCAGATGGCACCGGCCAGCCGTCGGCACCCGGTAGCCGTGCGGCGGCCGGCGGCACCGCACATGCATCGCCGCGCAGCCCGCGCAGCGGCCGGTGGCGGGTCCGCGACGTGATGATGACGGAGGTCGTGACCGCCCACAGGGAAGACACCTACAAACGGACCGCGAGCCTGATGAGCGAGCACAAGGTGAGCGCCATACCGGTGCTCGGCAAGGACCGGCACGTCGTCGGCATCGTTTCGGAGGCCGATCTGATCCGTAAGCAGGAGCGCCACTATGGGCGGATCGGAACGGGCATGCACGGGCGCACCCGGCACGAGCGCGCGCAGGCGGAAGGCCGCAGCGTGGCCGAGCTGATGACGTCGCCTGCCATAACGATTCACCCCGACGCTCCGATCGGCGCGGCGGCCAGGCTGATGAACGGGCATCACATCAAGCTGCTGCCCGTTGTTGACCCGGCAGGGAAGCTCATCGGCGTGGTGACCCGCGGCCACCTGCTGAGTGTCTTTCTCCGGCCGGACAGCGAGATTGCCGGCGAGGTACGTGCCGTGCTCAGCAACGTCCTGCTTGACGATGCCGGCGAGGTGACAGTAACCGCGAACGATGCTGCTATCACCTTGTCCGGCACGTTGCCGCCTGACCTGATCCCGGCGGCAGCCCGGCTGGCTGGCGACGTGGACGGCGTCGTGACCGTAGTCAACAAGCTGACCGCTAGCGCGGCCGGGAGCGAAGCCACCCCTGGCTGAACGGGACAGCCCCGGAGGCGGCGGGCGCGCTGAGGCGGCAGGCGCAGCGAAAACGGCAGGCGCAGCGGAAACGGCGGGCGCAGCGGAAACGGCGGGCGCACCTGAGGCGGCGGCCGGTTAGCCGGAGCCGGGGCCCGCGCCGGATTAGCTGCCCGGCCCGCTGCCCGGGCCCGCTGTGCGGGCGGCCTCCTGGGCGGTGGCCTGCTCGCGAGCCGTGGTGAACTCCGGGGTCCCTGCGTTGAAGGTCTTGAACACCCGGTCCACGCCGACCGGCGTCAGGCCAAGCATGCGCAGCGTGGGGATGAGCGCGGCCGTGTTCGGTTCCGGGACGGGGCCGAAGCAGCCATAGCAGCCCCGGCCGTAGGCCGGGCAGATGGCACCGCACCCGGCCTGGGTCACCGGGCCGAGGCAGGGTGTCCCGTGCGCGACCATGATGCAGGTGGTCCCCCGCCTTTTGCACTCGTAACAGACGCTGTGATGTGAGATGCGTGGTTTGCGGCCCACCAGCAGTGCCGACACCACTTCGAGGAGCTGCTGCTTGTCGATCGGGCAGCCACGCAGCTCGAAATCGACCGCGACGTGGTCAGCGATCGGCGACGAGGTGGCGAGCGTCGATATGTACTCTGGCTGCGCGTACACGGCCGCGGTGAAGTCAGCCACATCGGCGAAATTGCGCAGCGCCTGGATGCCGCCTGAGGTAGCGCACGCGCCGATCGTGATCAGCGTCCGGGACTGATCGCGGATCCGCAGGATCCGCCACGCATCATCGGGGGTGGTGACGGAACCTTCCACCAGCGATACATCGTAGGGCCCGGGCACGTCAGCGCTCGACGCCTCGGTGAAATGCGCGATGTCCACCTCGCCCGCCAGAGCGAGCAGCTCGTCATGGCAGTCGAGCAAGGTGAGCTGGCAGCCGTCACAGGAAGCGAACTTCCATACCGCGAGCTTGGGACGGGGCATCTAGAGCTCCCTCGTTGCGAGCAGCAAAGCGGCCAGGTCGTATTTGACCACCGGGCCATCCCGGCACAGCAGCACCGGGCCCAGCTGGCAGTGCCCGCACTCGCCTATCCCGCACCGCATATTGCGTTCCAGCGACACGCGGATCCGGCCGGGCGCGACCCCTTTCGCGCACAGCGCCTGCGCGGACAGCCGCATCATCAGTTCCGGGCCGCAGACCAGGGCGCTGGTCTGCGACGGGTCAACGTCAGCGCGATTGATCAGCTGGGTCACGAGCCCGACATTACGGGTCCAGCCGGCGCTGGCGTGGTCCACCGTGATGCGCACATCGGCGCCTCGGGCCCGCCAGCCGTCAAGCTCCTCGGCATAGACCAGCTCAGCGGGCGAGCGGGCGCCAACAAGGATCAAGATCCGCCGGAAGGTCCCTGGTGCCGCGAGGGCCGTGAGCACCACCGAGCGCAGCGGCGCCAGCCCGATCCCGCCGGCCACCAGGATCAGGTCACGGCCTGCGGCTGCCGGCAGGTCCCAGTCAGTGCCATACGGGCCGCGTACGCCGATCATCTGGCCTGGCTTGGTTGCGCACAGGGCCGCCGTCACGTTGCTCACCGCACGGATCGTCTGGACCAGCCCAGGAGCTCTGGGGTCGCCGCTCATCGAGATCGGAACCTCGCCGACGCCGAACGCGTAGAGCATCGTGAACTGACCGGGCCGATAAGGCGCGATGGGCTGGTCGACCGGCTGCAGGGCGAGCGTGACGGTGTCGTGCGTCTCGTCGCGACGGTCGGTGACCTGGTACCGCAACGGCATGAGGGCCGTGGTCATGACCCGCTCACCAGCGGGTGCGAGCTGGCATAGATGTCCAGCATCCGGACCCTGGTGGCATGCAGCCGGTGCACCGCCACGGTCATCAGCCGGCGGGTGAACTGATATCCGAGGGTCTGGTCAGCGTCGCACATCTCGATCACCACGCCGGTACCCAGCTCGAATGCCGTCGTGGGCTGGATGGCTTCGGCTCCGAACTCCCACACGTGCGCCGGGGACCACCAGGACAGTCCGATGACCTCACCACCGCCGAGCGTTTCCACGATCAGCCGCTGCGGCCCCCGCACATACAGGTCCAGGGCGACGACGCCGGTCCTGATCAGCCAGAACCGGTCCGCGCGGCCGCCTTCATTAAAGACCCGGTAGCCGGGCTCAGCCGTGACCAGCGTGGCGACACTGGCGAGCTGAGCGATGTGGTGGTCGCTAAATCCGCGCAGAAGCTCATGCTCGGCGAGGTCGGCCGGCGAGACACCGCTCATGACAGTTCTCCTGGAATCTCGGCGCGGAGCGCGGCTACTTCCTCGGTGATGTCGATGCCGACCGGGCACCACACGATGCAGCGCCCGCAGCCGACGCAGCCCGAGGATCCGAACTGATCGTGCCAGGTGCCGAGCTTGTGCGTGAGCCACTGCCGGTACCTGCTCTTCGGCGAGGACCGTACCGGGCCGCCATGCAGGTAGGAGAAATCGAGATCGAAGCAGGAGTCCCAGTGCTGCCACCGCTCGGCGTGCTCGCCGGACAGGTCGGTGACGTCATCGACGCCCGTGCAGAAGCATGTGGGACAGGCCATGGTGCAGTTGCCGCAGGACACGCAGCGGGTGGCGACGTAATCCCAGCGGGCCGCGTCATTGCTGGCTGCCATCAGCTCGTGCAGGATCCCCGCGGGCATCGACCGGCCCATCTTTCCCGCCGCATCCGCCACCGCGTCCCGGGCGCCTGCCACCGCCGCGTCACCGGCGGGGTCGAGGCGCATGTCGGCAAGCACCGCCGCGCCCGCGGGCGAGCCCGCTTCGACAACAAACGTGTGCTGGTCGGAGCTGACCATCTCGGTCATCGCCAGGTCGTAGCCCGGCCCGGCTTGCGGCCCGGTCCCCATCGATGTGCAGAAGCACGTCTCGCCCGGCTCAGTGCAGTTCACCGCGATGATGAACGCGGCGTCACGGCGTGCCGCATACCTCGACCCGTCGCGGCGGAGCACCTGATCCTGGATCTGGATGGCCCGGAGGTCACAAGGGCGAACCCCGAGGAAAGCCAGCTTCGGCGCGGGTTCCTTGCTGTCGGCAAGCTCGAAGCCATCGCCTTCGCGCTGCGCTAACCACACCTTTTCCCTTGGCGGATGCAGGTACTGCTTCCACGACTGCGGCCCGGCTGAGTGTCCGAAGGCGGCACGGTCGCTGCGCTGCTTAATCCGGTAACCGCCCGGCTGCAGGGCGACCCCCCAGCCGAACGGGAGCTCGTCGGCCGATTCAAGCTCGGCGAGAATGATGGCACCGTCCCTGACGGTAGGGCCGACCACCCGGAAACCTGCCCGGCTCAGCGCGTCAAACAGCTGCGGCAGCGAGCTTGCCGCCATCTGCAGCGCGCCATCCTCGTTCGTCGCGCTAGTCACAGTGTTCACTCCTCACTGCCGCCGCGGTCAACCCGGGGCTTGCCGTGCCGTACCGCGTCCCGGTAGCTCAAGCCATCGCTCAGACAGCGCATCTCGCCTATTCCATATTGGCCGCTTTGGCGCCGCAGCGCTAGGGACCAAGGGCCTTCCCCGGGACAGCCATCGCGCGGCCCAAGGTCCCGCCGACAGCGGCCGTTGGACCCTGGGTATGCAGGCCCGGCTGCAGTGTGCTGAAGCTGACGAGAAGGACCTGAAGCGAAAGACGCGGGGCTGCGGGGCGCCAGTCCGCACACCGCGCAATCGGGATCCGCGAGAAGCCGGATTGGTCCTTCTCGTCGTTAGTCTCATCAGCGGGGGTTGATTGATGTTTGATGTCCGGGTGCATGGCCGCGCCAGCGGCCAGGCCACCGGCACGGCCGAATTGCTGGCGGCGGGTCACGGCCTGGTCACTCGCCATCGAGCAGCAGCTCAGAGAGGTCCTTGACGACGACGTCTGCTCCCTCCCGCCGCAGTGCGTCGGCCTGACCTATCCGGTCCACCCCGACCACCCAGCCGAATCCGCCAGCGCGGCCCGCGGCGACACCGGCCTGCGCGTCCTCGAAAATGGCTGCCGCTGCGGGGCTGATGCCCAGCATGCTCGCGGCGGCTAGGTAGGTGTCCGGAGCCGGTTTGCCGCGCAGCTTGCCGCTGTCGGCCACTGCCGCGTCCACCACTACCTGGAAGTTATCCAGGAGCGCAGCGCCGACGAGCACGGCCCGGCAGTTGGCGCTGGCGGAGACCACCGCGCGGCCAAGACCTGCCGCCAACACGGCGCGGAGGAAGCGGACCGACCCCGGATATGCGAGCGCGCCCTCGTCGGCGATCTTCTGCAGCAGGATCGTGTTCTTCCAGTTGCCAAGCGCGTGCACGGTTTCCGCCCCCGCGTCGTCGTCATCGCTTCCCTCGGGCAGGTGAATGCCCCTGGAGGCAAGGAACGACCGGGCCCCGTCCGCTCTGGGCTTGCCATCCACGTATCTGCCATAATCGGAGACTGGGTCGAACGGTACGAATGGTTGTCCGGTCCTGGTCGCATGCTGTCGCAGGAACGCGTCGAACATCTCCTGCCAGGCGGCGGCATGCACCACTTCGGTCTGGGTGAGCACGCCGTCGAGGTCAAAGAGGCAGGCGCTGATCCCTGCTGGCATATCGATCATTAGCCCAGCCTAGAAGGGGGCGGCGCGATACGGCGCACAGACACCGGGTCTGACGCGGGCCGGCCGAGGACGTGGCAGATGGACCGGAAACGGGCCGGGCGCGTGCGGCCGGCCGCGCCGCGCCCCGGCCTGCCAGGCGACGAGCTGCAGTCTCCGGCCACTCGCAGGTCCGGCTACCCGTTCCGCGGGCCCGGACTTTCGGCGCGGGTGCTGCCGTTCGCCGTGGTCGCCGTCCTCGCGGAGGTCAGCGTGGCGCTGCCGCCCGGAGCTTCCTCGGTCCCGGCCACGGTCGCCAGCGTCGTGCTACTGCTCGCCACCGGGGCGGCGTTCGCGCTGCCGTGGGCCAGGCTGCCCAGTTGGGTGCCGGTCCTGGTGCCGCTGCTGTATGTGGGGTCCGTGCTGGCACTCACCATCGGAGCAGGCGCCACATCGGGGGTGGCCATCGTCGCCCTGATGCCAGTCGTGTGGACCGCCCTGTTCCATCGCCCGTGGGACTCCGCCGTTGTGGTCGTGGCGGTCGTCACCGCCGTGGGTATCTTCTCGCTGGTGCCGACCGAGGAGACGGCTGCGGTGATCATCAGGCGGCTGGTCTTCTGGGCGGCGCTTGGAGCCCTGATCTCGGTCGCCACGCAGGGCCTGCGGGGGCGCATCAGGCGGGCGCAGGCGGAAAGCGCGCGGCTGCAGGAGCGGCTACGTGAGGTGAGCCTGATGCGGGACAGGGATCGCATCGCCAGCGACCTTCAGGACCGGGTGATCCAGCGGATATTCACCGCGAGCCTGTCCCTGCAGGCCGCCCTGGCCCTGACCGGCAACCCCGATCTCAGCCGCCGGATCGAAGGCGCTACCAGGGAGCTTGACGAGGCCACCCGCCTGGTCAGGCAGTCCATCTTCGGGCTCAGGGACCCGTCAGGCGACAGTGACCTGCGCCGGGGTGTCCTGAAGGTATGCGGCGAGTTCGCGCGGTCGCTCGGCACCACGCCCGATGTCTCGTTCAGCGGGGTGGCGCACGGCAGCCTGCCCGAGCGGACCGCTGCTCAGCTGCTCGAAGCGCTCCGCGAGACCCTGACCGCGGTCGGGGACCATGCCGGCCCGACTCAGGTCGCGGTGGCCGTCGGCGATGACGCACGGCTGACGGTCATTCTGCAGGGCCGCGCTCCTGCGGGCCAGGACGTGGCGCCGGGCCTGGCCGAGACCCTGCGGGAGGGCGCCCGCCAGATCGGCGCAGCGGTCGAGATCGGGCCCGATGCCGACGGTGGCACCCGGCTCGCCTGGCATTTTTGCGATCGGCCCGGCGGACTTCGGGCCCCGACTGCGGTTGGCGACTGAGCTACCGGGGGGTGTTGACAGCCGGTCCGCCAGCTCAGCCGGCCCCCCGCCTGCCTGGTCGGCGGGGGACCGGGGTCTGGTAGCCAGCGTGCGCGGCCGCTGGCCGCGAGTTGGCCTGATGTGCTGCAGCTGCCGGACGGGGATCCTTTCCGCACTTCCGCAATTCCTAGTCTCATCGCAGCGCCTGACGGCCCGCCGGAGTAGAGGCGAAGGTGGTTGCCGGGCAGGACCTTCGGGCCGCGGTGCGGCCGCTGCAGCCTGGCCGCCGCCGTCAGGGCCTTTCGTCCCGCTGCGCGGGTATAACGCCCCTGACGGCGGCGTGGCCATGTGCGCCAGCCTGGCCGTTGCTGGTGCCGCGGGCGCACCGGCGGGGCCAATGGAGGCGACTGATGAGAGCACGACCAGGCACCGGCCGTCAGCAGCATTGCGGCCGGGCGGTTGACTGCTGACCTGCGGCGGCATTAAGGACCGGTGACCTGCATGGGCGGTTAAGGACCAAGGTCCCATCAGCTTGGGCCTGGCGTCCCTGCCAGTTGACGCGCGGCGCCCGTGAAGGTGAAGGTGCAGCACCTGCCGCCTGGGACTTACCGGGTATCGGGGATCTGGCCGGAGCGGTCAGTAGCCGGGAGCCTGACGGGGGCGTTGGCTCACCGGCACGAAGGGGGTGCGCCGCTCGACCGGCGATGCCCGGTCTCAGGCGGTAGGTGCCGCAACGATGTTGAGTAAACAGATGGACTTCGTGGCTTATAGGAAGATTTTGGTCGCGCCGTGAGACGGCAACGATGGAATGTGGTCACACCAGGCAAGCAGTGGCCGCGCGAGGCCTGGTGTCCCCCGGCCATAGGGAGAGGTCATGATCGAGGCGCGGCAGCTACAGGAGCTGACCCAGGCCGAGTCCCTGCGGCTGCTCAGCAGCGTGCCGGTCGGCCGGGTGGTCTTCACTCACCGTGCGCTGCCGGCCATCCGCCCGGTCAATCATCTCGTCGTTGACAACACGATCATCATCATCGCCAGCCTGGGCACGCCGATCAGCGCTCACGCGGGCAGCGAGGGCGGGACAGTGGTCGCCTATGAGGCCGACATGATCGATCCCGAGACTCATCTCGGCTGGAGCGTGGTAGTGATCGGCAAGGCCGGCCGCGTTGTTGACGAGGCAGCCGTCACGGCCTACCGTAAGGCGCTGCGTCCCTGGGTCAGCGGGACGATGGATGACGTCATCGCTATCCGGGCCGACCTTGTCACCGGCTACCAGCTGGTGGCCGGCGAGGCACCGCAAGCCACCATCGGCTAGGTCCTCAGGCGAGCGGCATCAGCCCGTGCAGCGGGAACAGCGCCTTCCGGGTTGCCAGTATCGCCCGGTCGAGCGGGTCCCCCGGGTCGTAGCCCGCCTCGAAAGGGGCAAACTGAGCGGGCGCGCCCTCGGTCATCCGCTCAGGCGCCAGCTGCCCGGTCCGCCGCATGACGAAGTCACGCCATGACTGCGGGATCTTGGTGGCAGGATCGAGCGGACGGCCAGCGGCCTCGGCGAGCAGGTGCGTCCACGTTCTCGGCACCACCTGGACCAGTTCGTAGCCGCCACCGCCGGTGAGCAGCCAGCGCCCGGCAGCGAACTCATGGGCCATCTGGTGGATCTTGGCGTGCGCCGCCCGCTGTGCGTCGATGCTCAGCTGCAGGTCGGCGAGCGGATCTAGCCAATGAGTGTCGCAGCCGTGCTGGCTGACCAGGAGCTGTGGCCTGAACGCCTTCAGCAATGGCGGCGCGACGGCATGAAATGCCCGCAGCCAGCCGGCGTCTCTGGTTCCGGCGGGCAGCGCCACGTTGACTGCCGAGCCAGCCGCGCCCGGACCGCCGGTCTCGGAGGGCAGGCCGGTGCCGGGGAACAGGGTGGCCGGATGCTCGTGCAGGCTGATCGTGAGCACCCGCGGATCATCGTAGAAAGCTGCCTGCACCCCGTCGCCATGGTGCACGTCGATATCGACATAGGCGATCCGCTCGGCGCCCTGCTCCAGTAGCCAGGCGATCGCGATCGCCGGATCGTTGTACACGCAGAACCCGCTCGCGTGCCCCCGCATCGCGTGGTGCAGGCCACCCGAGATGTTGGCGCCGTGCTCCGCCGACGAGGTCCAGACGGCCCGGGCAGCGGCCAGCGTGGCCCCGGCCACCAGCGCCGAGGCCTCGTGCATGCCACGGAAGATCGGGTCGTCCGCCGTCCCGAGGCCGTAAAGGATTGCCGATGCGTCGGGTGCGGCACCGCCTGCCCGGCGCACCGCGGCTATGTACCCGGGGTCGTGCACGAACTCGAGCTCGGCGTCGGTAGCCGGCTCCGGCGCGGCAACAGTCACGCCGTCCGCGGCCAGCACGCCAAGCGCCCGGGCCAGCTCGATCGTCAGCTCGACCCGGACTGGCGCCAGCGGATGCTCAGGCCCGAAGTCATAAGCGGTCAGCTTTTCATCCCAGGCGACATGTAAGGTGCAGGCCATCTGCTCATCCTCTCTCAGTCACCGAGCGTTGCTGAGTTCGGCACCTGCCTGCCACATCCGCTTATAGCCGCCATCAGCCCTGAGCAGCTGGGCGTGAGTGCCGCGCTCGGTTACCTTCCCACCGGCCAGGACGACTATCTCATCGAGCTCGTCAAGACCGTCGAGGTCGTGGGTGATGAGGAGCGTCGTGCGGCCCTCCGTCGCGGCGAGCAGGTCCCTGGTCAGCGCCCGGCGGTTGTCGTGGTCCAGGTGCGCGGTGGGCTCGTCGAGTATGAGCAGCGCGGGATCGGCGAGGAGCGCGCGGGCGAGGGCGAGCCGCTGGCGCTGGCCGCCGGACAGGGCCGCGCCGTTGGCGCCGACTGGCGTGTCCAAGCCCAGCGGGAGCGACCGGATCCAGTCCGCCAACCTGGCCCGCGCGGCCGCGGCTGTCAGCTGCTCGTCGGTGCCGCCGGGCCGGGCCAGCCGGAGGTTGTCCCTGATGGAGGTGTCGAAGATGTGCGGATCTTGCGGGCAGCCGCCGATCCGGGTGCGCACGTCGTCAGGGGCGTAACTGGCCAGGTCGTAGCCGTTGAGAGTGGCAGCGCCCCCGGCCAGGTCGATGAACCTGAGCAGCACGGCGGCCACCGTCGATTTCCCCGCGCCGTTGGCGCCGACCAGTGCGACGCGCCGTCCGGGCGGCAGGTCGAGGTCCACGCCATCGAGAGCGAGCGGGCCGCCGGCCTGATAACGGACCTGGGCGCCGCGCAGCATCACGTGACACGGGGCGTCTGGTAGCGGCCGCGCCGTGGCCGGCTCGCGGACCGGGTCGGGTGCGTCGAGCACCGTCGCGATCCGGCCGGCTGACACGCGGGCCTGCCCGATCTGGATGGCCGCCGCCGGCAATGCGGTGACCGCCTCGAAGGCGGCGAGCGCAGTCAGGGTGATCACCGCGAGCGGGACTCTGGTCAGCGTGCCGTCCGCGGTGGCGGCAACTCCGAGTATCAGGACACCCCAGAGGGTCAGCCCGGAGATGGCGGAGGTCAGGCCGCTACCAAGGCCAGACACGGTGGCGCCATGGCGGGCCTGCCTGGTCAGCTCGGCATCGGCCGCCGTCACCGCTTCGAGCGCGTCGTCCTGTGCGCCGTAGGCGTGCAGGTCCGCGGCGCCGGCCAGAACATCGGTGAAGGCAGCGGCCAGCTGCCCGCGGGCCGGGGCGAGACGCCGGGCCGAATTGCGGGCCGCCACGGCGGCGATCACAGGCACGCCGAGGCCGGCCGCCAGCAGGCCGGCGGCGAGGACAGCGCCGGCCGGTGCCAGGATCAGCAGGCAGGCGATGACCGCCCCGGCGCCGACCAGCGCCGCGGCGAGCGGCGGGGTGATGCCCCTGATGAACAGGTCCTGCGTGGCATCGACATCGGAGATCAGCCGCGCCAGCAGGTCACCAGAGGTGAAGGCCGCCAGCCCGGCCGGGGCGAGCCGGTCAAGCCGGCGGTAGATGCTGACCCGCACGTCCGCCAGGATCCGGAACGCGGTGTCGTGCGAGGCGAGGCGCTCGACATAGCGGAAGACGCCGCGGCCGACGCTCAGGCCGCGGACAGCGACCACGGCGACCGAGATCGCCACGATGTTGGGGTGCTGCGAGGCACGGGCGAGCAGGAATCCGGAGACTGCGAGCAACGCGACCCCGCAGCCGGTGGCGGCGGCACCCGCCGCGACCGCGAGCAGCAACTGCCCGCGCAGCGGCCGCGCGAGCCTGAGCAGCCGTAGCAGCGGGTCTCGGCCGGCCGGGGTAGCGGCGGTCATGGCGTGATCGCCAAACCGGCCTGCCTGCCCGGCGCGGTGCCGGTCTGCGCGGGTGCGATGAGCCTGCCGCGGTCCAGGGCCAGGATCCTGCTGGTGCCGTCGGCAGGCGCTGGCGGGCGGTGGGTGACGAGGAGGACGGTGCGGCCCGCCATCCGGGCCTCGATTGCAGCGCCGAGCTGCGCCGCACTGGCCGGGTCGAGATGGGCGGTGGGCTCGTCAAGGAGCAGCAGCGGGGCGCGACGCAGGAACGCGCGGGCTAGGGCGATCTTCTGCCGCTGCCCGGCCGAGAGCTGCAGGGCACCCTCGGTGAGGACGGTGTCGTAGCCGCGGGGGAGCTGCCCGATGAAGTCATCGGCGCCGGCCAGCCGGCCGGCCGCCTCGATCTCCTGCCGCGGCGCACCTGGCTGGCCCAGGGCGATGTTGGCGGCGATGGTCCTGGTGAACAGGTGCGGGCGCTGCGGAACCCAGGCGATCTGCCGCAGCCAGCCGTCGGCCGCCACGTCGGCAAGGTCGCTGCCACCGGCGCTGATGGTACCGCTGGTCGGAGCAGCAGACCGGAGCAGCAGCGCGAAAAGCGAGCTCTTGCCCGCGCCGCTCGGCCCGGTCAGGGTGATCCGGTCACCGGGGCGGATGGTCAGGCTGATGGCATCGAGGGCAGGCTGGTCCCGCCCCGGGTAGGCGAGGGTGACCGCGCGCAGCCGGATCTCCTCGTGCCACAGGTCGGGGGCGGCGGCGGGAGCGCCGGCGGCGGCGAGGGCCGGAGGAAGGGCGGGAGCGCCACCGGCGGCGGCGAGGGCCGGAAGGGGGGCGGAGCCACCGGCGGCGCCGAGGGCCCGGGCAGGAGCGGGACCGCCAGCAGTACCGGCGCGGGCGCCGTCCCAGCCGCGGACCGGCGTGTCAAGGATCTCGAAGGCGCGCTGGGCGGCGGTGGCGCCCTCGGTGCTGGCGTGAAACTGGGCACCGACATTCCGCAGCGGCAGATAGGCCTCCGGGGTCAGCAGCAGGACCAGCAGGGCGGTCTGGTAGCCGAGGTGCCCGGCCAGCAGCCGGAGGCCGACCTCGACGGCCACCAGGGCGGTCGCCAGCGCGGCGGCAAGCTCGAGAACCAGGGCGGACAAGAACGCCACCCGCAGGGTCGCCATGGTTGCCGCCCGGTGCGCGCTCGTGACTTCCTTGATCACTTCCGCCTGGGCCTTGGCTCGGCCGAAGACCTTCAAGGTTGGCAGGCCCGCCACCACATCGAGGAAATGCCCGCCGAGGCGGGCAAGCAGCTGCCACTGCCGCTGCGTCCTGGCCTTGGTATGCAGCCCGATCAGGACCGCGAAGATCGGAATCAGCGGCAGCGTCACGGCAATGATCACCGCCGAGATCCAGTCGGCGAACGCGATCCTGGCCAGCACCGCAAGCGGGACTGCCACGGCGAGCACGAGCTGCGGCAGATAACGGGAGAAATAGGCATCAAGGCCGTCCAGGCCCCTGGTCGCGAGGGTGGTGATCTCCCCGGCCTGCTGGCCGCCCAGCCACCCGGGGCCCAGCCGCAGGGCATGTGCGCTCAGCTGGCTCCGCAGGCCCGACTTGACCGCCGCGGCTGCGCGCAGCGCCGCGACCTCGCTGCCGGCCGATGCGGCCGCCCGCCCGGCTAGCACGACGGCGAGCCCGGCCAGGGTAGCCGCCGCCGCCGAGATCCCGGTGCCCCGCGCCGCGCTGGCCAGCACCCGGGCCAGCAGGCCCGCCTGCAGCAAGATCAGTACCGTTCCGGCCAGGCCGAGCCCGATCGTGCCCGCCAGGTAGCCGCGGGCTGCCCCGGCGTGCCGCAGCAACCGGGGATCAAACGGCCTCACGGCTGGCCGGCGGCCGACCGGGCCGGCGAGGCGGCAGCCGGAAAGGCGTCCGCCGGGCCGATGTCAGACCGGCTGAGCCGGTTGCGCGGCCGGATCCCGACCCCGGAGTCAACGCCTTCGAGCACGAGGTAGCTCGTCCACAGGATCGCGATGAGGATGAACCATACGGTCGCGAGGTTCATGACACTCCTCCAGGCTCAGTACGAGAAGGCGGGCAGCGGATCGCCTGCATCCGGCGCGCCCGCCGGCTCCTCCGGCGCGCGCCCGGATGTGGCGGATCATGGGCCGTCCGATGATCGCCGTGAGCCCAGCGTAGAGCAGGGCTTGTCCCAGCCGAAGTTCCGGAAGCGGGAGATGCGGGCCGGTTCATTCCGAGCTGGAACTCAAGCACAAACCCTGTGACGACGTACCCGGCAGATCAAGAAGGGCTTACCGAAGAACTTTGTCATCCACCGGAAGGCAGGATCCGTTTTTAACGAACCAAGCCGTCTGCATGGCCGCGACGGGAATCGCCAGTCCTATGGTCAGCAGCACGAGAACAAAGCGATAGACGGTGGTAATTCCGAATTGCCATGGTGAAAGGCCGAGCGCGCTCGGCAGGCCCTCCGTCTCGCCGCTATGCCATATAACCAGGCGCTGCGCGACATAACCAGGAGCTGTGCGACGCCAATTATCTGGCCAGCGCGGCGGGCGATGCTCGGACTGCGGCGACCCCGGCCCTGGGGACTTTAGTCACCGGGTGCCCGGCCGCCGATTTGCGGGTCGAAGGTCCTGCCCGATCGGGCCGCATTGCTCCTGACGAATGTTGGCGGCGTCAGCGACGCTGAATAGTACGGCGCAGCTGGAGGTGGATCATGAGCGATGGGCAGGCCTGGCCCGGCCGGGGTGCGCGTGTCGTCGTCGGAGTCGACGGTTCCCCCAGCTCGCTGGCGGCACTTCGGCGGGCGGCCTACCAGGCCCGCAATCGCGGTGCCAGCCTGGACATCGTCTTTGTCATCCCGGCAGCCGCCAACGCGGCAGCGGAGGCATCCGGCTACGAGATGCTGGACTTGACAGTCAGGAACGCGGCCCCGCACGGGCTCGACGCGCCGGCCGATCGCATCGTTGCCCGCGGCGAGCCGGCCGAGGCGCTGGTGCGCCTGAGCGCCGCCGCCGAGTTGCTGGTGATCGGCGCTCGCATGCACTCCGAGTACGGAAACCTGCTGGGCGGCGACGTGGTGCCGTATTGCCTCGGCCACGCTAGCTGCCCTGTTGACATATGTGCTGATCAGCGCGCTCGTGCGGGTCAGCAGGCAGGGCCGGCCCACGCGGCGGCGGCGCCGGCCGCCGCGGCGCCCCGGGTGGCGCGCGGATCCGGAACCGACGCGCCGTGACGACGACATCCGTGCCGCTGACTGAACCGGTCCCAGACGGAGAGACACCGGTGGCGAGCGGCGCCGCGGCAGCTGGCACGGCGCGGCGAGTCATTGTCGGCATCGATGACACCCCGTCCGGACAGGCCGCGCTGCGCTGGGCGGTCCGCAGAGCCTCCGCAGACGGAGCCCGGCTGATCGCAGTCCGGGCCTGGGCGCTTGGGCTCCCCAGGCATGGCGGCCGCCGCCACCGGCACCTGGACCGGAGTCCGGTCGTTTTTACGTTCGCCGGCGACAGCCAGCGCGCGGCGGCTACCGCCCTGGTCCGGCGGGCGTTCCGGCGGGCGGTTGGCGTTGTCCCAGCTGCTATCGCCGCGGAGATCGAGGTGCCGGAGGGCGACCCTGCTGTTGTGCTGACGCAGATCGCGGTGGCGGACGGGGATCTGCTCGTGCTCGGCGATCAGTATGGCTCCAGCTTGAAGCGGATCGTGCACGGCTCGGTGAGCCACTATTGCACTGCTCATTCGAAATGTCCAGTTGTTATCATCTCGCCAGCTAGCGCCGAATATGACGGGCCGGCGAAGAGCGCTGAAATCCGCCCCAGCCGGGGACTTGAATTGCCGGACGATGCGCAGGTTAGGGGAGCGTCATGAGAGCCCGGGTGGGTGACCGGCTAGTCATCGACGATGGCAACAACAGGGTTGGCATTGTCATGAGCGTCCTCGGCAAGGACGGATCGCCGCCTTATGTCATCAAATGGCTTGGCGATGGGCATGTTGCTATGGTATTTCCCGATCAGTACGCTCGTGTGGTTCCTGGCGGGCACCCGGCAGGCCTGCTCCTCGAGACGGAGCCCGAACAGTGACAATGCCCCTGGCCACCGCGCCTGCCGCCACCGCGACCTACGCGTTGCTCACCGACGGCAGCACCATCGAGATCCGCCCGGCCAGCCCGGGCGACGTCGATTCGGTGCGCGACATGCACGCGGCGATGTCCCCTGACAACATGTACCTGCGATTCTTCAGCCTCAGCCCGAGCGCTGCCCAGCAGGAGGCGCAGCGCGTCTGCCGTGCGCCCGGTCCCGACCATGCGGCACTGCTGGCGTGGCAGGAGGGGACGCTGGTCGGTGTCGCGAGCTACGAGCCGACGGGCAAGGAACGCGCCGCCGAGATCGCCTTCGCCGTCTCGGACGAGATGCACGGCCGAGGGGTGGCCACCTTGCTGCTTGAGCACCTGGTATCGATCGCCCGGCGCAGGAAGCTGGAGTTCTTCACCGCGGAGGCGCTCGCGGATAACACCTCGATGCTCAGGGTCTTCGCCGATGCCGGCCTGCCGGTGGAGCGGCAGAACGCCGACGGCGTGGTGGAGCTGACCTTCCCGCTCCCTGGCGGTGAGACCGACCGGCGCCTCGATGACTACCTGGAATCGGTGGCGATCCGGGAGAGCCGGGCGGACGTTGCCAGCATGCGGCACCTGCTGCAGCCGGCCTCGGTTGCCGTGATCGGCGCGAGCCGCCGCCGCGGAACCGTCGGCCGCTCCATCCTGCGCAACATAGTGACCTGCGGGTTCGTGGGGAATGTCTATGCGGTGAACCCGCACGGCCGGTCCATGGAGGGCGTCCCGTGCGTGACGTCGATCGCGGACCTGCCCGAGCCGGTGGACATGGCAGTGATCGCAGTGCCGACGGCGGCTGTCGCCGGGGTTGCGGCAGCGTGCGGGCAGCGGGGAGTCAAAACGCTGGTAGTGATCACCGCGGGCCTGGGCACCGAAGGCGCCGACCTGCTGGCGATCTGCCGCCGCTACGGCATGCGCCTGGTGGGCCCCAACTGCTTCGGTATCGCCGTGCCCAGGATCGGCCTGGACGCGACCTTCATAGCCAGGCATCCAGCGGCTGGTTCAGCCGGCCTGGTGGCCCAGTCGGGCGGCGTGGGCATGGCCCTGCTGGAGCACCTGTCCAGACTCGGCATCGGCATATCCTCCTTCGCGTCTATCGGCGACAAATACGACGTATCAAGCAATGACATGCTCATGTGGTGGGACCATGACACCGCGACGAGGCTCGCGGTCTTGTACGTGGAGTCCTTCGGCAATCCGCGTGCCTTCGCCCGCACCGCACGCCGCGTCGGGCAGCGGCTGCCGGTGCTGACCGTCGTGTCCGGCCGGTCGGCGGCCGGCCAGCGGGCAGCGGCCGGCCAGCGGGCAGCGGCCGGCTACACGGCAGCCGCCGCCACGCCGCTGGTCAACCAGCAAGCACTCTTCGGCCAGGCCGGCGTCATCGCCGTACCCAGCCTGGGCGAGCTGATCGAAGCCGCGGCCCTGATTGCCTGCCAGCCGCTTCCGGCCGGCAACCGGGTGGCGATCGTGTCCAACGCGGGCGGCGCAGGCGTGCTCGCCGCCGACGCCTGCGGCGACAACGGGCTGCACGTGGCCACGCTCAGCGGCACGACCCAGCGCAAGCTAGCCAAGCTGCTGCCGAAGGGTTCCGTGGTCACCGGGCCGGTAGACGCCACCGCCGCCGTCAGCCTCGATGCCTTCCGCGCCTGCCTCGAAGAGGTGGCGGCCGATGACGGCGTCGATGCCGTGCTTGTGGTCACCGTTCCGACCGCCATCTGTGACCTGCGCCGGTCGATCGGCTCCCTCGAGGTGGTCAAGCCGCTGGCGGTGGCGCTGCTTGAGCAGCCCGAGACCGTCCGGCTGCTGCCCACGGATGGCTCTGACCAGCGAGCCGTCGACGGCACGCTGCTCGCGCCCGGGGGCGGCCGCCCGCACGGCATCGCTGCCGTGCCCTCCTACGCCTATCCGGAGGATGCGGCGCGGGCCCTCGGCCACGCGACCAGGTACCAGCTCTGGCGTAGCAGGCGCCGGGGCACCCTGCCGGATTTCACCGGGGTGCGCCTCGAGCAGGCGCGGGCTGTCATCTCCCGGTTTCTGGCAGCGAACCCGGCCGGCGGGTGGCTGCCCGCCAGCCAGGCGGTCGAGTTGCTGGCGTGCTACCAGATCCCGGTGGTCGCCAGCACGCTCGTTGCCGATGAGGACGAGGCCGTTAGCGCCGCGACCGGACTCGGCGGGCCCGTCGTGCTGAAGGCACAGGCGGAGGGCCTCGTGCGCAAGACCGACGCAGGCGCGGTCAAGCTGGATCTGCATGGCGAGCAGGAGGTCCGCGAGGCCTACCAGAAGCTCGAGACCGCTTTCGGGGACCGCCTGCGCGGGGTGATCGTGCAGCCGATGCTGGCCGAAGGCGTCGAGGTCCTGATCGGTCTCGTGCAGGAGCCGGTGTTCGGCCCGCTGGTCGTGTTCGGGCTTGGCGGCATGGCTACCGAGGTCCTCGGCGACCGTGCGGCCAGGCTGACTCCGCTGACCGACGCGGACGCGAAGGAGCTCATCAGGTCGGTGAAGGGGGCGCCGTTGCTGTTCGGCCACCGTGGCAGCCCGGCGGTGGACACCGGATCGCTGACCGACACGCTGCTCAAGGTCTCGTGCGTCGCCGACGACTTCCCCGAGGTGGCCGAGCTCGACCTCAACCCCGTCATAGCGCGCTATGACGGGGCCCAGGCAGTAGACGTCCGGGTCCGGATCAGCCCGGCAGAGGCGCGGGATCCGTTCCTGCGCAAGCTGCGCTGAGCCGGTCCGGCGGCAGACGAGGAGGGAGCTGAGGAAGATGTCAGCACAAGGTGGCGATGCTCCCCGCATCGTGGTCGGAGCCGATGGGTCGCCGGCGTCACGGACGGCCCTCCGCTGGGCGGTACGGCAGGCTGAGCTCACCGGTGCCATCGTTCACGCGGTCATCGCCTGGCAGAGCCCGGTCGCCACCGGCGGCTACGCCTGGGCACCTGTTGCCTTGCTGGACAGCACCGATATGCACGAGGCGGCTGAGAAAGCCCTCGCAGATGAGATCGGCGAGGTCGTCGGCGCCCGCAGCGACGTCCGCCTGCGGCCAGAGGCGATCGAGGGCAATCCGGCCCAGGTACTTATCGGGGCCTCGGCCGGAGCTGACCTGCTGGTCGTGGGCAGCCGCGGGCACGGCGGGTTCGCCGGGGCATTGCTCGGCTCGGTGAGCCAGCACTGCGTGCGCCACGCGGACTGCCCCGTGCTGATCGTCCGCGCTGGCTAACGGCGATGTGACCGCGGCGGCTTGAGCGGAGGTGGACGCGATGAACCGGAGGCTGCGGCTCGCCCGGTTGCTCGGGCTAGACGGTAACCCGCTGCGGCGCGGCACCGACCGGCTGCAGACCGCCATCGTGATCGGGCTCTGCGCGTTGTTCCTGATCAGCGCGCCGCTGCTCGCGACGGCGGCCGCGCGGCGGACGCACCAGGCTGGGCTGGCGCAGCAGCGTGCCGAGCAGGCCTGGCATCAGGTATGGGCGGTCGCGCTGCAGCCGGCGCCGCCAGCGGACCAGTACGCCGCCCAGTGGGCGGAGCCCGGTGTGCTAGCCAGGTGGGCGGCACCGGGCGGCACCAAGCGGGTCGGCGAGATCCTGGCGCCTGCGGGCCTGGCTTCCGGGCAGTCGGTGCGGATCTGGGTGAACGCCTCCGGATGGCAGACCACCCGCCCGCCGCTGTCGGCCAGGCAGCTGACGACCAGGGTCATCGGCGTGGCGGCGCTGGCGGTCATCCTCCTCGCGGTCGCCTTGCTCGGCATCGGCTGGCTGGCGCGCTGCCTGCTGAACCGGCGCAAGCTCGCCGACTGGGAGGCGGCCTGGACCTCGGTCGAGCCGCAATGGAGCAGGCAGCTTTAGCCGCCGGCGCTGCGGGCAATCACGGCGGTAGCTGCTGGCTGGCTCACGGCAGTAGCTCTGGGTGGGCGCAGGCTTCAAGCAGCCGGTCCCTGGTGGCCTGCAGCCGGCGCACCACCACGGTGATGAACCGCCGGTTGAGCTCGAAGCAGAGTGCCGGGTCGGCGGCGCAGGCCTCCCGGACGGCCCGGCCGTCCAGCTCGAACGCCTGCATCGGCGAAGTGGTCACCGCGCCGAACCGCCACTGGTAGGGGGGCATCAGCCAGGACAGCCCGATGACGTCGCCGCGGCCCAGCGTCTCGATGATCACCCGGCCGCGCCCTGGCACCATCGCGTCCAGCGCCACCCCGCCGGCGTCGATCAGCCAGAACTTGTCGGCGGTCGCCCCTTCCTCGAACAGCCGGTGCTTGGCCGGCACCGTGATGTGCCGGGCCAGCCCGGCCAGGACCGCTATCTCATCGGCTGGCAAGCCGCGCATAAACGGTTGCGCCGCGAGAATGGACTGCTCCTGGATGGTCACGTGGCATGCTCCCGCCTGGTAGCCGCGGCGCCGCGCAGCCGCTGCCGCGCGGCCCGCTCATACCTATTCCCAGGTTTGCTGTTCGCAGGTCAAGCGGCCAGGGACCAATGTCACGGACAGCGAGGCGGAACGTCGCTATCGCGCTTGCGGCGCGGCTGCTAGCACCTCGCGGGCCTGGCGGGCGACCTCTATGTCCTCTCGCGCGGCGATGACCAGGGTACGGACGGCCGCGCCTGGCCCGGTGATCTCCGTGTCCGCCGTGGCGTCCGCATTGCGGGCCGGATCGATCGCAATGCCGAGGAAGGCCATCCCGGCAGCGGCAGCGGCCCGCACATCGGGCTGGTGCTCGCCGATGCCGCCGGTGAAGACGATCGCGTCAAGGCCGTCCATGGCGGCGGCCATCGCGGCGATCTCGCTGCGCAGCCGGTGGGCGTGAACGTCGACGGCCAGCTTCGCGTCCGGGCTGCCGCCCCGGGCGGCCTCGGCCACCAGCCGCATGTCGCCGGAGCCAGTCGGCAGGCCGGCCAGGCCGGCCAGGCCGGCGGCGAAGTCCAGGCCGTCGGCGAGTTCGTCCAGGCTGAGCCCGCCATGGCGGAGCAGCCAGATGAGCAGCCCGGGGTCGACGCTCCCGCACCTGGTGGCCATCACAAGGCCCTCGAGCGGGGTAAAGCCCATGGTGGTATCCATGGACCGGCCGCCACAGATGGCCGCGAGCGAAGACCCGGCTCCGAGATGGCAGGTCACCACGCGAAGCCGGTCGGGGCTGATTTTCATGAGCTCCGCGCTGCGGCGCGCGGCATAGGAATGCGAGAGCCCGTGGAAGCCGTAGCGCCGCAGGCCGAACCGGCCGATCCAGGCGTTCGGCAGCGCGTAGGTCGCCGCAGCGGCGGGCATCCCGGCGTGAAAGGCCGTGTCGAAGCAGGCAACCTCCGGCACTCCGGGCAGCGCCGCGCGGGTGGCCTCGATCCCGGCGAGCGCGCGCGGCTGATGCAGCGGCGCGAGATCGGTGAGGCCGGCGATGGCCCCGGCCACCGAGTCGTCGATCACCGTCGCCCCGGTGAACCGGCTGCCGCCGTGGACCACCCGGTGGCCGACCGCGTCGACGCTGTCCAGGCTGCCGAGGAACTCTGTCAGCGCGGCAGCGGCCGGGTCGCCGTCCCAGGCATCAAGCTCAAGGTCGGTGACCGTCTCGTCGCCGGGGCCGAGGACCCGCAGCTTGAGGCTGCTCGACCCGGCATTGACCACCAGGACGCTCGTCATGGTGTGGCTGGGCGCAGCGCGTCAGGGCCGGCTGCGGACGACGACCACCGGGCAGGTCGCATGGGTGACGCAGTGTGTGCTGACCGAGCCGACCAGCATGCCGGTGAACGCGCCGCGCCCGCGGTGCCCGACGACCAGCAGGTCAGCGTCGCTGGATTCATCAAGCAGGACCTGAGCGGGATGCCCGTAGGCGATCTTGGTCTCGACCTTGTCCGCCGCGGGCCCCGGGAGCACCTTGGCGATGGCGGCCGAGATGCTGTCGCGGACGTGCTGCTCCGCCTCGGCCCTGACCGGCTCGGGCGCGACGCCTACCGGTGCCGTGCCTGCGGCTGCCGGAAAGTGCCAGGCAGCCACGGCCCGCAAGGTCGCGCCGACCGCGGTGGCGTACCTCGCCGCCCAGCTGAGCGCCGCGATCGATTCCTCCGAGCCGTCCACGCCGACCACGACCAGCTCCCGTGCGTCGCTGCTCATCGCACTGCCTCCACTCTCTGCCCACCCGTGCCCCCGATGGCACCCGGCCAGTCGCAGGGCGCCATCATCAAATTATCGAATCCGGAGCTCAAAGGCGCGTCCAGAGTCATTAGTCCCCGCAGTTACAGCGTCCTGGCCCTGCCACGGCCAGGCTGCCCGCGAGGTGCCCGGCCCCCTTTGTGCCTTTTGGGCCGGTTGGCGGGGACGTATGTCCCTACGACGGCATTCACCGCAGGGGCAACATCAGTGTGCTGTTCTCGCTGTGGGTAGGAAACGATCATGACGTTCAACGTCCAATCCGAAGTTGGCCAGCTCAGGCAGGTCATCCTGCACCGCCCCGGCCTTGAGCTGTCCCGGCTGACCCCGCAGAACATCGGCGAGCTGCTGTTCGATGATGTGATGTGGGCCAAGGTGGCGAAGGAAGAGCACGACGCGTTCGCCGCCACCCTGCGGGATCGGGGTGTCGAAGTGCACTACTTCGGGCAGCTCCTTGCGGAAACGCTGGAGCTGCCCGAAGGCCGGGCCTTCGTCCTGGACCGGGTATGCACTCAAGAGCTGCTCGGCCCCGCGCTGGTACAGCCGCTCCGGCGGCTCTTCGACGACCTGGACGGGGTGGCCCTTGCCGAGTTCCTCGTTGGCGGAGTACTCAAGGCGGACCTGCATCCAGCCCGCGCGCACAGCCTCAAGTGGGACATGATGCGGGCGGATGATTTCCTGCTCCCGCCGCTGCCCAATCACCTGTTCCAGCGCGACAACTCCTGCTGGATCTACGGCGGTGTCTCGGTCAACCCGATGGCCAAGCCCGCCCGGCAGCGCGAGACGCTGCACAGCCGGGCGATCTACCGCTATCACCCGAAATTCGCCGCCGCCGATTTCGTGACCTACTTCGGCGACGACGACTCCAGCCACCTGCCCGCGACGGTGGAAGGCGGCGACGTGCACGTGCTCGGGAACGGGGCGGTGCTGACCGGGATGGGGGAGCGGACGACTCCGATGGCGGTGGAGATTCTCGCCCGCGCCCTGTTCGCCAGCGGTCAGGCTCGCACCGTCATCGCGGTCGAACTGCCCAAGACCCGCGCCATGATGCATCTCGACACGGTCATGACCATGGTCGATGCGGGCACGTTCGTCATCTATCCGTATGTCGACCGGCACCTCCGGTCGTGGACGCTGACCGGCGAAAGCGGCAAGGCGGAGGTGGCGGTCAGCCGTAACCACAGTCTCTGGGGGACCCTGGCGGCGGCGCTCGGCGTGGACAAGGTGACGGTCCTGGCCACCGACGAGGACATCAGGGCCGCCGAACGCGAGCAATGGGACGACGGGACAAACTACCTCGCGGTGGCGCCCGGCGTCGTGCTGGGCTACGAGCGCAACGTGCCGACCAACACGATGCTGCGCACGCACGGCATCGAGGTCATCGCCGTGGCAGGCAACGAACTCGGCCGCGGGCGCGGCGGCCCGCGCTGCATGGCCTGCCCGATCGAACGCGATGCCGCCTGATCCCTGGCGGAGCGGACCGGCTGAGTGTCCGGCCGCCCGGCCGGTCGTCCCGCCGGCGTCCTTTCCGGGTCTTCTATCCCGGTCCTTCCCGGCTCCTTTACCGGCCATCCTTTCCGGTCTTTCATTTCCGGCGGAAATCAGGACCCGTGCCACGCTAGACTGATATCACAAACGGTGATCATGCTGTCACGTACTGGGGGGTAAGTGACTATTCACGCGCTGACCGGTGCCGCGGCCCAGGCGCTGAGCGAGGAGTTTCCTCGCTGGCGGATCTGGGCGGACGAGAGCGGCTGGCACGCCTGCCGTCGCGGCCGGTTCGTCCAGGAGTACCACAACGGTGCGCCGGCCTTTTCGGTGCACGCGTCGAGCCCGATGGAACTGGCCGCCCAGCTGCTCTGGCAGCAGGCGGTGGACGTGCACGCCCCGAGCGGCTGCTCCCGCAGGTGACCTGCCTGCTCGCGTAGCGGCCTCGGGCTGCTCCAGGCCCGGCCGCGGTTGCCCGCGGGCCGGTCCGTTGACGTGCGCAGGGGCCGGTGCAAGGCTGATCCGTTCGGTCCGCACAGACGGGACATAAGTCCCTTACCGGGTGCGCCGCGGTGTAGCAGATTAGCCAGCGTCAACGCTGCATCGTGGGCGCCCGTCGCAGGCGCCCGCCCTGATGCCAGCGTGCCCGCGAAGGCGATCATGTACTGACCGCGAGCCGCTCGACCAGCCAGGAGCACGTATGGACCTGATAGGACGCAATCTGCTTAAGGAGACCGACCTATCGGCGGATGAATTCCGCTACCTTGTCGAATTCGGCGGTCAGCTCAAGATGCAGAAGCGGCTGGGTCAGCGGACCAGCAGGCTCGAGGGCCGCAGCATCGCCCTGATCTTCGAGAAGACGTCCACGCGGACCAGGTCCGCCTTCGAGGTCGCCGCGCACGATGAGGGCGGCCACGTCACCTACCTCGGACCTGACGATTCCCAGCTTGGCAGCAAGGAGTCGGTGCAGGACACCGCGCGGGTGCTCGGCCGGATGTTCGACGGGATCGAGTTCCGCGGGTTCTCCCAGGAATCGGTCGAGGTTCTCGGCGCTTTCGCCGGCGTACCGGTCTGGAACGGTCTCACCGATCAGTGGCACCCGACGCAGATGCTCGCCGATGTGCTGACCATGCGTGATCATGCGGCCAAGCCGCTGTCCGCCGTCTCGTACTGCTACCTGGGGGACGGCAGGAACAACACGGCCAACTCGCTGCTGGTGACGGGGGCGCTGCTGGGACTCGACGTCCGGATCTGCGCGCCCGAGCAGCTATGGCCGTCACCGGAGGTGCAGAGCATCGCCACCGGGCTGGCGTCCGGATCAGGGGCGGGGCTGCTGGTGACCGCCGACGTGACGGCTGCCGTGGCTGGCGCGGACTTCCTGTACACCGATGTCTGGCTGTCGATGGGCGAGCCGGCCGGCGAGTGGGATGCGCGGATCGACCTGCTGCTGCCTTACCAGGTGAACGCGGCGGTGATGGCGGCGACCGGCAACCCGGCGGTGCAGTTCCTGCACTGCCTGCCCGCGCTGCACAACACGCAGACGCGGATCGGGCAGCAGATCTACGACAAGCGCGGGCTGACGGCCCTGGAGGTGACGGAAGAGGTCTTCGAGTCGCCAGCGTCCCTCGTCTTCGACCAGGCGGAGAACCGGATGCACACGATCAAGGCGACCATGGTGGCCACGATCGGCGTGCAGCCGTGACGATCGTCGCCGACGCCGAGGCCATGGCCGACGGGAAGGCAGGCCCGGGCGTCACCGGGTTAGCTGCCCAGCCATGGCCGCCCGGGTGCTGGCCTGCTCGACCGACTCGCTGGCCAGCCGGCTCGGCCACCACATGTGCCGGCCGATGTCCAGGTTGAGCGCGGTCACCAGCACGGACCTGACAATGATGGTGTCGAGCAGCACGCCCAGCGCGACCGTGAAGCCGATCTCGGTGAAGAACACCAGCGGCAGTGTGCCGAGCATCGCGAAGGTGCCCGCCAGCACCAGGCCTGCGGAGGTGATCACCCCGCCGGTTGCGGCCAGCCCGGTGAGCGCGCCGCGGCGGGTCCCCGACCGCGCGGATTCCTCGCGGACCCTGGTCATCAGGAAGATGTTGTAGTCGATGCCCAGAGCGACCAGGAAGACAAACGCGAACAGCGGCATCGACGTGTCGGCCCCGGCGAACCCGAACAGGTACCTGAAAGCCAGTGCGGACAGTCCGAGCGCCGCGCCGAACGAGAGCACGACGGTACCGATGAGGATCAGCGGCGCCACGACGGCCCGCAGCAGCAGGGCAAGGATGATCAGCACGACAATCAGGACCAGCGGGATGATCACGTTGCGGTCGCGGGTGGCGTACCGCTCTACGTCCAGGGCAATCGCGCTAGCACCGCCGACCTTGGCGTTGGCGCCCTTGATCGCACCGACACCGGCCCTGACCCGGTCGACGGTCGCGTAGGCCGCCTGGCTGTCCGGCTTGCTGGCCAGCGTGCCCTGCAGGTAGACAAGGCCGTCCTTGACTTGCGGCGGGGCTACCGACGCGATCCCCGCAGTCCGCGCCAGGGTGGCCCGCAGCGGGGCGGCCGCGCTCGCGTTGCCGATGACGGCGACCGGCTCACCCGCTCCAGCAGGAAAGTGCCTGGCCAGGACTTGCTCGCCGGCCACCGACGCGGGTGTGCCGCGGAACGACTGCGCGGTGGTCAGCGGGCCGATCTTGAAGCCGACCAGGCCGAGCGTAGCGCAGGCCAGCAGCAAAGCCGTGACGCCCCATACCACCCGGGGCCGGATGGCGATCCGCCGGCCGATCCTGGCCCAGAAGCCGCCCTGGGTCGGCTCCGCCGTGCCGTACCTCGGCCGCACTGGCCAGAAGATCCACCGGCCGCAGATCACCAGCAGCGCGGGCAGCAGGGTGATCATGGCGAGCAGGGCGATGCCGATGCCGATCGCGGCGACCGGGCCAAGTCCGGAGATGTCCGCGGACTCCGCGACCAGCAGGCAGAGCATGCTCACGATGACGGTCGCGCCGCTCGCGATGATCGCGGGCCCGGCCCTGCGCAGCGCCTCAGCCATCGCCTCGTGCCGGTCTTCGTGCCTGCGTAGTTCCTCCCGGTAGCGAGCGATAAGCAGCAGCGCGTAGTCGGTCCCCGCACCGAGCACGAGTACCACAAGGATCCCGCCGCTCTGCCCGTTGACGGTCAGGTTCGCATGCTGCGTCAGCAGGTAGATGACCGCCTCTGCCGCGATGAGCGCGACGCCAGCGGACAGGATCGGCAGCAGCCAGACGACCGGGCTCCGGTAAGTCAGCAGGAGCAGCACGATGACCACCGCCAGGGTCGCGAACAGCAGCGTGGTATCGATGCCCTTGAAGATCTTCAGCTCGTCCGCCGCGCTGGCGGCCGGTCCGGTGACGTAGACCGATACCCCTGGATTGCCCGCGGACGCGGTTGCCTTCAGGCCGTTGACGAATCCCTCGATGTTGGCGGTGTAGCCGAGATCCGAGCCGACAATGGTCTCGATCGCCCGGTGGTCGGGCGCCGGGATCGGGCAGGCCACCCGGCCGGCGACGACGGGGATGGCCGCGAACTGGCGCGCGTCGGCGGCGGCCTTGCGCAGGTCGGCGGGCGTGATCCCGGATTGCCGCTGGTAGATCACCACAGCCGGGTTCAGGTTCTTCGAGGTAAATCTGGCCTGCAGGTTGAGTTCCTGGGTCGAGTCAGCGGTGGCCGGAAGGTAGGACGAGGCGTCGTTCTTTTCCGCGCCCTGCAGCTTGCCCGCCAGCGATCCGGTGAGGGCTATGACCACGATCCAGAACACGACGACGAGGTACTTGGTGCGCCTGCCGCAGGGCAGCGCGGCGATCCGGCGGGCCCTGCTCCCCGTCTCGGTCACGCGATCTGTCTTGCTCACGCGATCCTCCCAGCTGCACGATCCGGTCCGGGCCATGCCCCGCGTCGGCCCGGGCTATACGATCCATCGCGAATTTGCGGCCTGTCAAGCTATATCTTGATGGGAGTCCACGGCCGGACGGCCCGGCGGCAACGCTAGCCGGGCAGCTCCGAGGTCCACACGACGAGCCGGGTGCGGTCACCGCGGAACAGGTCCCGGGCGAATTCAAGGGGCAGCCCGGACCGGCTGTAGGCGATGCGCTCGACCAGCATCAGCGGGGCGCCCTCGGCCACGCCGAGCGCGCCGGCCTCGCGGGGCCCGGCTGTCACCGGCTCGAGGCTTTCCCTGGCCCGGTGCGGCCGCTGGCCGTACTTCACCTCGAGCAGCTCATACAGTGAGCCGTCAAGGCGCTCGTCAAGCAATCCGGGAAACAGCGCTGCGGGGAACCTGGAGTTCTCGACGGCAATCGGCTTTCCGTCGGCGAGCCTGAGCCGCCGCACCTGGAGGACCTGGTCGCAGTCGGCGAGCTGGAGGGCCGCAGCGGCGGCCGGCCCTGCCGGGCGCGTCATCGCGGACAGCACCCGCGCCCCGGCCACCATCCCGGCCCGGCGCAGCTGCTCGGAGAAACCGGCCAGGGTGGTCAGATCCTGCTCCAGCTTGGCCGCCGCGACGAAGGTGCCGCCGCGGCGGCCGACCGCCTTCGTGACCAGGCCGCGCCTGGCCAGCTCGCCGAGGGCGTGCCGGAGCGTCATCCTGCTGACACCGAACCAGGCGGCCAGATCCTGCTCGGCCGGCAGCCGGTCGCCCGGCACCAGCCTGCCGACCGTGATCTCGCCCGCCAGCCAGTCCTCAATCTGCGCGTGCACGGTGGTGCCCGGCGCCCGCGAGATCGCCGGGGGCGCGCTGACGCGCGTCTGCAGCGCTGGCTGCCTGGTGTCGGGCTGCCCGGGCGGCATGGTGCCGGCCTGTGGCGGCCCGGTGCCTGGCTGTGGCGGCATGCACAGGATGCTAGGCGGTGGATGCCGCCCCGGGCACCCCCTCAGCGTTCCGGCGCCGCCGCGGCCGTCAGGGCCCGGTCATCCGGCGACGGTGCGGTCCGGAGTCGCGCCCGGGTTCGCTGGGAAGCTGCGTGCTGGCGCTCATGACGAGCCCCTCCCGCTGCACGGGACGCGGATTGAGGCGTAGCGTACGATTAACGGGGAGTAATTGTCCAGACTTTTGCCGTGCTCGTCCCCGGGAGTGCGCCGATGGCTGATGCCGCTGGCGTCGACGCGCTGTTTGCGCGGGTGCCCAGCCTGTCCGCGGAGCCTCGCTTGGTGCAGGAACTGCCCGGCGGGCTGACCAACCGCAATTACAAGGTGACGACCCCGGATGGCACGTTCGTGGCCAGGGTCTGCTCGGACGGCGGCGAGTTGCTGGCGATCGACCGGGACAACGAGTACCGCAATTCGGTGACGGCCGCCGCCGCGGGCGTCGGCGCGCCGGTCATCGAGCACCTCCCGCAGCACGGGGTCCTGGTGCTGCGTTATATTCCGGGCCGGACCTTCAGCAACGCCGACGTCGCCGCGGAAGGCAACATCCCGCGGATTGCCGCCGCCTGCGGCAAACTGCACGCGGGCGGCCGGTTCGCCGGTGACTTCGACATGTTCGACATCCAGCGCAGGTACCTGTCGGTAGCCGCCGCCCGCAGAATGCGGATCCCGCGCGGCTACGACGAGCAGGCCGCCAGTTTCGAGGCGATGCGCGAAGCGCTAGCGGTCTGCGCCACGGCGACGGTCCCGTGTCATAACGACCTGCTGGCGGGGAACTTCATCGACGACGGCGACCGGATCTGGCTGATCGACTACGAGTATGCGGGCAACAACGATCCCTGCTTCGAGCTCGGCAACATCTGGAGCGAGTGCGGCCTTTCGCTGGACGCCCTGGCGGAACTGATCACGGCCTACTACGGCAGGCCGCTGCGCGGCAAGATCGCCAGGGCCCGGCTGCTCGGGCTGGCCGCCAAGTACGGCTGGACGCTCTGGGGGGCCATCCAGTACGCGACGAGCCCGCTCGACTTCGACTTCTGGTCCTGGGCGATGGAGCGGTTCGAGGCGGCCGCGGCCGCGTTCGCGGCGCCCGGCTTCCCAGCGCTGCTCGACGACGTGGTGCGCGATGACTGATGACCGGCGGCCGGGGCCGGCTCCCGGTGGGCTGCCGGGTCGGCTCTTCGGGGACGGGCGGCGGCCCGGAGCGGTCCGGTGACGGCGCCGCTGCCCAGCCGGGCCAGGGTGGTGATCATCGGCGGCGGCGTGATCGGTACCAGCGTCGCCTACCACCTGGCCAAGGCAGGCTGGACCGACGTGCTGCTGCTTGAGCAGGGCAAGCTGTCCTGCGGTAGCACCTGGCATGCCGCGGGGCTGGTCGGCCAGCTCAGGGCATCCGAGAGCGGCACGAGGCTGGTGCAATATTCAACGGAGCTGTATGCCGGCCTGGAGGACGAGGTCGGCCTGTCGACGGGTTTCCGGCGCTGCGGCGGTGTCACCGTCGCGCGCAGCCGCGATCGCCTGGTCCAGCTCCAGCGCACCGCCGCGGCGGCCGAGGCGTTCGACCTCGAGTGCGAGCTGATCAGCCCGCGGCGGGCCGCCGAGCTCTTCCCGGTCATGGAGGTGGCCGATCTCGCCGGCGCGATCTGGCTGCCCGGTGACGGCCGGGCCAACCCGACCGACCTGACGGCCGCGCTGGCGCGGGGTGCCCGCAGCCGCGGCGTGGTAGTGCGGGAGCGCACCAGGGTAACCGGGATCCGGACGGCCGGCGGTGCCGTCGCAGGGGTGCGAACCGCCGACGGCGATGTCGAGGCCGAGGTGGTCGTCAACTGCGCGGGGCAGTGGGCCAAACAGGTCGGCGCGATGGGCGGGGTGACCGTTCCGCTGCACTCCGCCGAGCACTTCTACGTGGTGACCAAGCAGATCGAGGGAGTCCACCGCGACCTGCCTATCCTGCGCGATCCCGACGGCTACACCTATTTCAAGGAGGAGGTCGGCGGCCTGGTGGTCGGCGGCTTCGAGCCGCAGGCGAAGCCCTGGGTCGCCCCGGACGCGCTGCCGCAGGAGTTCGAGTTCCAGCTGCTCGATGAGGACTGGGAGCATTTCTCGATCCTGATGGAGAATGCCTTGCTCCGGATCCCGGCGCTGCACGAGACCGGCATCAAGAAGTTCTACAACGGCCCGGAGAGCTTCACCCCGGACAATCAGTTCATCCTCGGCGAGGCCCCGGAACTGCGCGGCTTCTTCGTCGCGGCTGGTTTCAACTCGGTCGGAATCGCTTCGGCCGGCGGTGCCGGGCGGGCGCTCGCGGAGTGGATCATCGAGGGTGACCCCGGGTGCGATCTGTCGGTCGTCGACATCAGGCGGTTCGCTCGTTTCAACGGTAATAACCGCTGGCTACACGACCGGGTGGCGGAGATCCTGGGCCTGCACTACGCGGTCCCGTGGCCGAACCGCGAGCTCGAGACGGCGCGTCCGCTGCGCCGGTCGCCCGTCTACCACCTGCTCGAGCGGGCGGGCGCTGGTTTCGGCAGCCGGATGGGCTGGGAACGGGCCAACTTCTTCGCGCCCCCTGGCCAGGTGCCGGAGATCAGGTACTCCTGGGGGAAGCCGAACTGGCAGCCCTGGTCATCGGCCGAGCAGCGGGCCGCCCGCAACGGCGTGGCGGTCTTCGACCAGACATCGTTCTCCAAGTACTTGCTGGCCGGGCCGGACGCCGCCCGGGCGCTGCAGCGGCTGTGCACCGCCGACGTCGACGTCGAACCCGGCCGGACGGTCTACACGGGGATGCTCAACCAGCGGGGCACCTACGAGGCCGACATCACCGTCACCCGGCTGTCGGACGAAGAGTTCCTGCTGGTCAGCAGCGCGGCGACGACCGAGAGGGACAAGGACCACATCCGCAGGCAGCTCCGGCCCGGCGGCCGTGCCGTGCTCGCCGACGTGACGTCCGCGTATGCCGTCTTCGGCGTGATGGGGCCGAGGTCGCGGGACCTGCTGTCGGTGGTTTCCGCCAGCGACTTCAGCGACGCGGCGTTCGGCTTCGGGACCAGCCGCGAGATCGATGTCGGATATGCGACGGTCCGGGCCACCCGCATCAGCTACGTCGGCGAGCTTGGCTGGGAGCTTTACGTGCCCGCTGAGTTCGCGGTCGGGGTTTATGCGGAGCTGACCGCGGCCGGGCCGCGCTTCGGGCTGGTCAACGCCGGCTACTACGCGATCGAGTCGATGCGCTTGGAGAAGGGCTACCGGGCGTTCGGCCGCGAGCTGACCCCGGACTACGGGCCCGCCGAGGCCGGGCTGCTTTTCGCCTGCAAGCTCAAGACCGGTATCTGGTTCCTCGGCCGGGAGGCGGTCGAGAAGGCTAAGGCTGTCGGCCCTCGCCGTAGGCTGGTCTCCCTGGTGCTTGACGATCCTGACGCGATGATCTGGGGCGGTGAACTCGTCCTGCGGGACGGGGCGGCGGTCGGCCAGGTGACCTCGGGGGCGTGGGGCGAGACGCTCGGCGCGTGCGCCGGCCTCGCGTACCTCCGTCATCCGGACGGCGAGACCGTGACCGCGGATTTCGTCCGGGCCGGCTCCTATGAGGTGAACGTGAGCGGCCAGCGGGTAGCTGCGACCGCGCACCTGCGGCCACCGCTCGATCCAGCCGGTGACCGGGTCAAAGGAGCGGCGCGATGACCAGAGCGCTCTCGATCTGGGCAAGTGCCAGGCGATCTGGGCACGTACAAGGAGGCAGCCAGGGGCGGCCTGGCGCTGAAGTGGCGGAGCGCTGAGCCGGTCCGCCCGCCTGCGCCGGTCCGCCCGCCTGCGCCGGTCCGCCCGCCTGCGCCGCTAACCGCTGTCATCATCGAGTGGTGCAAGAGGCCAGGCCCCGGAACCTGATGCGCGAGCGGGCCGGGTCCCAGCGCGTCACCAATGTCGAGCTCTTCTTCGACCTCGTTTACGTGTTCGCAGTGACCCAGCTGTCGCGTTACCTGCTCGCCCATCCGACGCCGGGCGGCGCGCTGCAGGCCGTGCTGCTGCTCGCCATGGTCTGGCTGCTGTGGGTGTACACGACCTGGGTCACCAACTGGCTGGACCCGGAGCGGATCGCCGTCCGGCTGTTGCTGCTCGCCCTCATGCTGGCCAGCCTGGTCCTTTCGGCTGCCCTGCCGGGGGCGTTCGGTGCCAGGGGCCTTGCCGTCGGTATCGCCTACGCCGCGATGCAGATAGGCCGCAGCGTGTTCACCGTCATCGCGCTGCGGGACCGTCCGCTGCAGCGCAACTTCGAGCGCATCCTGTCCTGGTGCCTGGTCAGCGGCACCCTGGCGGTGCTGGGCGGCGCGGTGGCCGGCCACGCGCGCGCCGCCTTGTGGCTCGCCGCGGTCGCGGTCGACTTGCTCGGCGGCGTGGTCGGCTTCTACACGCCGGGGCTCGGCCGCTCGACCACGCAGGACTGGACCATTGAAGGCGGCCACTTCGCGGAACGCTGCCAGGCGTTCATCCTGATCGCGCTCGGCGAGTCGATCGTGGTCATCGGCGCCACGCTGTCCGGCCTGGCGCAGGTGAGCCTGGAGGCGGTCGGGGCGTTCGTGACGGCGTTCATCGGCAGCGCGGGATTGTGGTGGCTGTACTTCGACCGCAGCGCAGAAGAAGGCGCTAGGGTCATCGCCAGCTCAGCCGATCCGGGACGGCTGGGCCGGTCCGCCTATCATTTCGTCCATCCAGTCATGGTCGCCGGGATCATCGTTACGGCTGCCGCAGACGAGCTGGTACTTTCGCACCCGGATGCGGCGGCCTCGGCCCAGGCCTCCTGGATGATCCTGGGCGGTACCGGACTGTTCATCGCCGGTCACGCCGCCTTCAAGGCCATCATCTGGCGGCGCGTGTCCTGGCCGCGGATCGCCGCGCTGGCCATCATCGCGCTGCTCGGGCTGCTCGCGCCGCAGGTGTCGGCCCTCGCCCTGAGCGTCTGCAGCGCTGCGGTGGTCGTGGCCCTGGTGCTGGCTGACTTCTTGGTGCTCGCCGGGCCAGCGGATGGCTATCCCGGCGCGGCTGCCGGTACCTCTCCGGGCGCGTCGTCCGGCGCGGCCTGAGGCTCATCCGGTGAGACGATCAGCCTTATGGCGCACCCAGATGGCTACCTGCTGGACAACCAGCAGGCCGAGGCAGGGGAGCGGTTCGATGCCCTGTCAGCGATCTTTGATCCTTCGACCTTCCGGCATTTCGACAACCTCGGGATCCGCGCCGGATGGCGGTGCTGGGAAGTAGGCGCGGGAGGGCCTTCGGTGGCCAGGTGGCTGGCCGAGCGGGTGGCCCCGGCGGGCCGGGTGCTCGCGACCGATATCGACGTCTCGTGGACGCGGCAGGCGCAGAGCCCGCTGATCGAGGTACTCCGCCACGACGTGGCGGCTGACGACCCGCCGGCCGAGACCTTCGATCTTGTGCACGCGCGCCTGGTTTTGGTCCACGTGGCCGACCGCGGCCAGGCGCTGCGGTCGATGATCAGCGTGCTGCGTCCCGGCGGCTGGCTACTCGTCGAGGACGCCGATCCAGCTTTGCAGCCGCTGATCTGCCCGGACGAGTCCGGCCCCGCTCAGCAGCTGGCGAACAGGCTGCGTACTGCGTTCAGGACGATGCTTGCCCAGCGCGGCGCGGACCTGAGCTACGGCCGCAAGCTGCCGCGGCTGCTGCGCGAAGCCGGCCTGGCTGAGGTGGCGGCGGATGCTTTCTTCCCGCTCGCCTCCGCTGCCTGCACTGAGCTTGAGGCGGCCACCGTGCGCCAGATCCGGGCCGGCCTCATTTCCCAGGGCCTTGCCACCGCGGACGAGATCGACCAGCATCTTGCCAACGTCGCGGCGGGGCAGCTCGACCTGGCCACGGCCCCGATGATCTCGGCCTGGGGACGCCGCCTGCCGTCCGCTCAGACCAGCCTGGCCGCAGACTAGGGAGCCGGCCGCCGGCCGCTTCCGGCGGCACGGGTGGCAATGGCCAGCGAAATGCGGCCAATGGCGCTTGCGGCACGCTGCGCCTGCGCCTTGCAATCGATCGGTGCCAGAAGCGCGAAATGGTCAGCATATGACTAAGCGCCAGGATAAAACGCCCATTGCACGCCGGGTCTCAGACCCGGCAGGCTGAGCGCTCGCCATGGATTCGTAAAGAATTGATAACGACATGGCGCCGCGCCATCCGTCCGGCCGAGGCTGCCGAATCAGGTGCGTGATAGTTGCCGCCAGGCACGCGCGGGACCGGGGAGCGTACGCCCGCGTGAGCATCAGGCTGCCTGAAAGCGGATCACTACACCTGGACGCCAGGTTCCGGTGCCCAGCGCTGGGAGCGTGGCAGCAGGCCTGCTCCGGAAAGGAGAGCCATGTCAGACACGGAACAACCGGGGACGACCGAAGGACGCGCCCTGACCGGAGGCGGCGGGGGAGGCGGGGGCACGCAGCCTGATCCGTCCCGCCGAGCGATCCTGCGCGGCGCGGCGGGCGCGGGAGTCGCCGGCGTCGCGGCGGGCGCCCTGATCGGGCTGCCCGCCGGCCAGGCCCGCGCGTCGGCCGCACGTTCGACGGCCCGGTCCGCATCGGGCACCTCGTCAGCCGCTGGGCAGACGGCCGACCTCGCCGAGCCCGCGGACGACGTCGTCGTGCACCTGCGCGACGCCCGCTCCGGCGAGATGGACATCTTCTCCGGGACCAGCCAGACCCGGCTCCGTGACCCCGACCTGGCCAGCCGCCTGGTGCGGGCAATCCGGTGACCAGCGCAGCCATCGTCATGACCATCCCCAGTGAGGTAAGCCATGTCATCGCATCGTGAGGCGCCGGAGATCTCCAAGGATCCGGTGGCCGACAGTACCGACGTCTACGCGTTCGTCAGCCCGGACCGGCCGGGCACCGTAACGCTGATCGCTAATTACGTCCCGCTGCAGGAGCCAGCGGGCGGCCCGAATTTCTACGAGTTCGGCGACGACGTGCTCTATGAGATCCACATAGACAACGACGGCGACGGCCGGGCCGATATCAGCTACCAGTTCCGCTTCAAGACCGTGCTCCAGGATCCCGAGACTTTCCTCTACAACGTCGCGCCGATCCTTTCGCTCGACAGCCCGAACTGGAATCGCCGGCAGTTCTACTCGGTGACCCGGGTCGTCCACGGCGCTGCTGAGCCGATCGCGACCGGGCTGGCCTGCCCGCCATGCAACATCGGCCCGCTGTCGACCCCGGACTACCCGGCCCTCGCTGCCGCCGCCGTGCACCACCTGCCGTCCGGCGGCCGGGTGTTCGCCGGCCAGCGCGCTGAGGGTTTCTACGTGGACCTCGGGTCGATCTTCGACCTAGCCAACTTGCGGCCGTTCCAGCAGCTGCATGACCAGTACGGAATGAACGTTTTCACCAAGCCAGCCAACGGCGTCAATGCCACGAACCACCTGAACGTACACTCCATCGCGATTCAGGTTCCCGCCAGCCAGCTGCTCCGGCGGGGGGCCAGCGGTGCGTCGGACCCGCGCTCGGTGATCGGCGTATGGACCACCGCCAGCCGGCAGCGGGTCCAGGTCTGGGACGCGGAGCGCGGCGTGTGCCTGGACAGCGGCCCCTTCCGTCAGGTGTCCCGCCTCGGTAACCCGCTGGTCAATGAGGTCATTATCCCGCTCGGCAAGAAGGATGCGTGGAACGCGCTGCCGCCCTCGGACGACAAGCTCTTCGCCTCGTATGTCACCAGTCCGGAACTGGCTGCGCTGCTGCCCGGCCTGTACCCGGGGGTGTTCCCGAACCTGGCCGCGCTGGTCAATTCGGGCAAGGCGCGAGCCGACCTGGAGGCCATCCTGCTCACCGGCATCCCGGCGGGCCTGATCAGCGGGTTCCAGAACAACACCGGCGCCGTGCTGTCGGACATGCTGCGGCTGAACACCGCCATCCCGCCCGCCAGCAAGCCGAACATCCTCGGCCTGCTCGGCTCCGACCTGGCCGGCTTCCCCAACGGGCGCAGGGTCTTCGATGACGTGGTCACGATCGAACTCCGGGCGATCGCCGGAGTTACCTATCCGCTGATCGACAGCAGTTACAAACCCGACGCAGCGGCGAGCCTGGTCACCGATGGCCTGACTCCGGCCAGCGTCAGCGCGCCGTACCTCAGCACTTTCCCGTATCTCGGGGTCCCCTACAGCGGGTACGACAACCCGTCCTGATGGCCGTCGGCCGCGCTGCGCTGCGCGCGATGCGGTGCGCGTAATGCGCAGCGCGGCCACGGCAGAGTGAAAGGCGCCCAGCCGTGAACGAACCCCGGTACGGTCCGACCGGCGCCGGCACCGTCCTGCTTGAGCTCGGGGCTGGGGTCGGCGCGCTTCTCCTGCACGTCCCCGCGGAGCTGAATGGCCGTGAGATCGAGATCAGCAGAGCAGGCTCACCGGCCGCGCCTCGCACGCATGCGCAGGTCCGTGAGCGGCCGGGCGGCCGCGGCCGGTGCTATTCCGCGCTCTATCCCGGGCTTGCCGCCGGCACCTACTCGGTGTGGCGTGATGAGGTGACCGTCGCGACGACCGTAACGGTGACCGGTGGCCAGATCGCTTGCTGCAGCTGGCCAGCCGCCGGGCCGGTGCCGGACACAGCCGCCCTGGGGCACCGGCCTGCGCCGGACCTGGCCCCGGCCGGACCGGACCGCGGGTAGCGGGCCGGCCTCCGCACCACCCGGGAAACCCCGGTAAGCTGTATCGTCCCCGGCCATCCAGGATCTGGCGCTGACGGGGAACAATGGCCGCCTGGATCCGGTTCACCCTGGCAGCGGGCGGTGGTCGTGCGGCGGAGTAGCTCAGTCAGGCAGAGCAAGCGGCTCATAATCGCTGTGTCGCCGGTTCAAGTCCGGCCTCCGCTACGACGCGCCATTAATCGCGTGCGGCCGCCCTTGCGGTGGCGGCGCGCGACGGGCGATCCTTGGAGCATCGTCTCCCCGGCCCACCGGCGCGCCCGCACAAGTAAGCCCGGCGCCAGCCGGGCCGCTGTACGACAGGAACTGCGTGACAGGAACTGCGTGACAGCAACTGTGTGACCGGAATATCCGTACGACAGAAAGGCACTCCATCGTGGCTGCGACAGACGTCAGGCCCAAGATCACGCTGGCTTGTCAGGAGTGCAAGCACCGCAACTACATCACCCGCAAGAACCGGCGCAACGACCCCGATCGGGTTGAGCTCAGCAAGTACTGCCCGAATTGCCGCAAGCACCAGCCGCACCGCGAGACGCGCTAGCGTCGCCGGATGGCTGTCAACCGCGACTATCTGGGCCGGACTTTCGCACCGGCCGAACCGTACGAGGTAAGCCGCGTCAAGATCGCGGACTTCGCGGACGCCATCGGCGACCCGAGTCCGGTGTACCGTGATCGCGCCGCCGCACAGGCAGCCGGCCACTCCGACGTGGTCGCGCCCCCCACGTTCGCCATAGTGATCAGCATGGCAAGCAGCGGCCGGGCCGTGATGGACCCTGGTCTAGGCCTCAACTACGCCATGGTCGTGCACGGCGAGCAGCGGTTCGAATATTCGCGGCAGATCCAGGCCGGCGACCTGCTCACGGCGCAGGTCACGATCTCCGACATCAAGGAGGCCGGCCGGAACGTGCTGCTCACCACGCAAACCGACATCCGCACGGTTGCGGGCGAGCACGTGTGTACCGCGTACTCAACATTGGTCGAGCGCGGCGGCGCCGGGTAAAAGAACGGGATGCGGCCATGAGCGAGCAAGTCAAGTACGCGGATGTCGAGACCGGGGCCGAGCTGGCGCCGGTCACGTACTACGTCACCAGGCTCAGCCTGGTGAAGTACTGCGGCGCGTCGGGCGACTTCAACGTGATCCACTGGAATGAGCGGATCGCCAAGTCAGTCGGCCTGCCGGACGTCATCGCGCACGGAATGTTCACGATGGCGCAGGCGGGGCGGTACGTGACCGACTGGGCGGGCGAACAGGCGACCGTCGTCGACTTCGGCGTGCGGTTCTCCTCGCCGGTAGTCGTGCCGGACGACGATGTCGGCGCGACCATCGAGGTCAGCGGGACGGTCGAGGAGAAGCTGGACGACAACCGCGTCGTGTTGGCACTCAACGCCAGGTCGGCCGAGACCAGGGTGCTCAGCCGTGCTCGCGCGGTGGTGCGGCTGCCCTGACCGCCGGGCACCACCTTGACGGGCATGATGCGCTGCTGGGCAGGGCGGTGGGTGGAGGCTGCCCTATGGGCCGGGGGGAGGTGCCGAGTCCGTGGCGGTACGTGAGCAGGTGGCGCTGTCCGGCTACACAACGCTCGGGCTTGGCGGGCCGGCTGCGCGCTTCATCGAGGCGGACAGCGACGAGGAGGTTCTGGCCGCCGTACGGGCCGCGGACCGCAGCGGCGAGCCCGTATTGGTGCTCGGCGGTGGCAGCAACCTGGTCGTGCCGGACGAGGGTTTTCCCGGCACGGTGATCCGGATGCTGACCCGCGGGGTCCGCGTGCTGACCGACGACGACGCCGTCGTGGTGACAGCCGCTGCGGGCGAGGACTGGGACGCGCTGGTCATCCGGAGCATCACCGACAGCCTGTCGGGCGTTGAATGCCTCTCCGGAATACCTGGCCTGGTCGGAGCGACTCCCATCCAGAACGTCGGCGCCTACGGCCAGGAGGTCGCGCAGACCATTGTGGCCGTCCGTGCCTATGACCGGGCGCGCGGCCTCATCGTGGATATGGCCAACGCTGACTGCGGATTCGGCTACCGGACCAGCGTGTTCAAGCGCGGCGCCAGCCCGGCGGCGGCTGGGCTGGCGACGTCGGAGCTGACGGCGCCGATCTCGGCGACCGGGCGCTTCGTGGTGCTCGGCGTGACGTTCCGGCTCTCGCGAGATCCGCTGTCCGCGCCACTGCGCTATGGCGAGCTGGCCCGCTCGCTCGGTGCCGCGCAGGGCGGCCGATTGCCGCTGGCCGACGTGCGCGCCGCGGTGCTGCAGCTTCGCCGGCATAAGGGCATGGTGCTCGACCGCGACGACCCGGACACCCGGAGCGCCGGCTCGTTCTTCACCAATCCAGTCCTGGACCAGGGGCAGCTCACCGCGCTCGAACAGGCGATCGCGGTCGTGTGCGGGCCGAGTGCCCAGATCCCGCGCTACGCCGCGGAGGGCGGGCAGGTCAAGGTGTCGGCTGCCTGGCTGATCGAGCACGCGGGTTTCGCGAAGGGTTACCCAGGCAACGGCAGTCGGCCGGACGGCCAGCCCGGTGAGATGACGCAGGGACCACGGATCTCGACCAAGCACACGCTGGCCCTCGTCAACCCCGGCGGGTCAAGCACGAAGGAACTGCTTGACCTCGCCACCGAAATAACGAACGGCGTGCGCGAGACCTTCGGCGTCGAGCTGGTCAGGGAGCCGGTACTGGTGGCGGCGGGGTAGCGTCGGGCACCGGCGCGGCAGCCGGACAGCGCAGGGCCCGGCAGCTGCGCGCGGCGGGTCAGGAAAAACTCCAGCCGCCCGCGATGATCACGGCAAGCGAGCTCGCCAGCATGAACGGGCCGAACGGCAGCAGCGTTTTCCTGGTCGCGCGGCCCGCAACCAGGAGCCCGACCCCGGCCAGCGCGGCTAGCAGGTATCCGCCGAGCAGGCCTTCCAGTAACGCTCTGGCTCCGAGCCAGCCGAGATACAGGCCCAGGACCCCGGACAGTTTCACGTCACCCCAGCCAACCCCCGCCGGGTACATGAAGGCCTGCGATACGAAGAACAACCATGCGGCGGCCATCCCGATCAATCCGTGTACCAGGTGGCGGCCGCCGCCGGGGACGAACACCGCGCCGATGCCCAGCAGGACCAGCGCCGCCGGGTATGACGGAAGCGTTAACGCGTCAGGAAGCCGCCGGTGCCTTGCGTCGATGAAGGCGAGCGGCACGCTGATGACCGCGAGATAGCAGAACGCAGGCAGTGCCGGGCTTGGCCCGAACCGGAACCAGAGGGCGACGAAAAGACCCGCAGTGATCAGCTCGGCTGCCGGGAACCAGATTCCGAAGTCTGCGCGGCAGGCCGGGGAGCGGCTGCGCAGCCGCAGCCAGCCGGTCAGCGGGATCAGGTCGCGCGGCTGCAGCGGTCCATCGCATCGCGGGCCGCCGACCTGCGACGGTTGCTGGCCACGGCGAACCGGAATCCGGACGACGAGGAGGCCGGAAACCGATCCGGCCGCGAGCCCGAGGAGCAGCGCGGCGGCTGCCGCGGCCCATCCGGGCACCCAGCTGCCGGTGATCTCAGCGTGCATGGTTCAGCGGCGCGGCAGGCTCCGCTGCCCGCCCGGGGGCAGCGAGCCAGGCGTCGATGTCGGCCAGCAGCCGCGAGCGGATCTCGCCGGGCGCCGCCGAGCCGCGCACCGACGTCCGGGCGAGGTCCGCTAGCTCGGCATCGGACAGGCCATGCGCCCGGCGGGCCAGTTCGTACTGCGCGGTGAGCCGGGCCGCGAACAGCAGCGGGTCATCGGCGCCGAGCGCCACCGGGACGCCCGCGTCAAGCAACTGCCTCAGCGGCACATCCGCCGGGCCGACGACGACCCCGAGGGCAACGTTAGAGGTGGGGCAGACCTCCAGGGTGACGCCGGCCGAGGCCAGCCGCTGCATCAGTTCCTGGTCCTGCGCGGCGGAGACACCATGGCCGATCCGGTCAGCGTCCAGCTCGTCCAGGCACGCCCGCACGCTGGCCGCGCCGGCCAGCTCGCCACCGTGCGGCACCGCCAGCAGCCCCGCCCGTTTCGCGATGAGGAAAGCCCGGCTGAAGTCGTGCGCCGCGCCCCGGCGTTCATCATTGCTGAGGCCGAAGCCGACCACCCCGCGGCCGGAGTACCTCGCCGCCAGCCTGGCGAGCGTGCGGGCATCCAGCGGATGCTTGGTGCGGTTGGCCGCGATGATCACGCCGATCCCCACCCTGGTAGCAGCGGCCGCCTCCGCTGCGGCGTCCAGTACCAGTTCCACCATGGGGCTGAGGCCGCCGAATCGTGCGGCGTAACCGGAGGGATCCACCTGGATCTCGAGCCAGCCAGATCCTTCTGCCCGCTCATCGAGGGCAGCCTCATGGAACAGCCGACGGACATCGTCCTCGGTGCGGATGACGGAGCGCGCGATGTCGTAGAGGCGCTGGAACCTGAACCAGCCGCGCTCGTCGGTCGCGTGCAGCCGCGGCGGCCACTCGGCGACCAGGGCTTCGGGCAGGTTGGCCCGGTGCTGCCGGGCAAGCTCGACCAGGGTGGAGTGGCGCATCGATCCGGTGAGATGCAGATGCAGATGCGCCTTGGGAAGCGCGTCGAGCGGTCGTGCCATCGGCTTAGTCTGGCAGCCGTCTGGTCCGGGCGGGGGCCAGCCGGCATGCCGGGCATGACGGTGTGCCTGCGCGCCGGTGTGCCGGGGCGCTGGCATGAATCTCAGCGGGCCTGTGCGAGCAGCTTCCCCATTCTGGCGATGCCCTCCCGCAGATCGTCGTCGCCAAGCGCGTAGGACAGCCGGAAATATCCGGGCGTGCCGAACGCCTCGCCTGGCACCACGGCGACATCAACCTCATCGAGCAGGAGTTCCGCCAGCTCGACGGTAGTCGCTGGCCGCCGGCCAGCGATCTGCTTGCCGAGCAGGCTCTTGACCGACGGGTAGCAATAGAACGCGCCTTCGGGGAGCGGGCAGACCACGCCCGGAATATCGTTAAGCATTCCCGTCATCAGCTGCCTGCGCCGGTCAAAGGCCGTTCGCATGACCGCGACCGCCGACAGGTCTCCCGAGACGGCGGCAAGGGCGGCCGCCTGCGCCACATTGCAGACATTGGATGTCATATGGGACTGCAGGTCAGCGACGGCCTTGGCGACATCGGGCGGCGCTATTAGCCAGCCGACCCGCCAGCCGGTCATCGCATAGGTCTTTGCGACCCCGTTCACGATGACGCAACGGTCGCTGATCTCCGGCGCGGCCACCGCGATCGAGCAGAACCGCGCGCCGCCGTAGACCAGATGCTCGTAGATCTCGTCGGTGATGACCCAGAGCCCGTTCCGGCTGGCCCACCGGCCGATCTCCGCGACCAGTTCAGGCGGGTAGATAGCGCCGGTGGGGTTAGACGGCGACACGAATAGCAGGACCTTTGTCCTTGGTGTCAGGTGCGCCTCAAGGTCGCTGACCGAAGTCAGGTAGCCAGAGATCTCGTTGGTCAGCACCGGGACCGGAGTGCCGCCAGCCAGTGCTACGGCTTCCGGATACGTCGTCCAGTACGGCGCGGGGATCAGGACCTCGTCGCCTGGGTCCAGCAACGCCGCGAACGCCTCATACACGGCATGCTTACCGCCGTTGGTCACGATCACCTGACTGGACGCGACCTGGTAGCCGGAGTCACGTGCCGTCTTGGCGGCGATGGCCTCGCGCAGTTCGGGCAGCCCGCCGGTCGGCGAGTACTTATGGAACCTCGGCTCCGCGCAGGCCCGCTGCGCTGCCTCGACGATGTAGTCAGGGGTTGGGAAATCCGGCTCGCCAACGCCGAAGCCGATAACCGGCTTGCCGGCTGCCTTCAGCGCGCGAGCCTTGGCGTCCACGGCGAGCGTGGCCGACTCGGTGATTGCCGCGGCTCGCGCCGATATCCGGTGAGGAGAGCTACCCATAACGTCTATGGTGTCACCACTACCGGAGTGCCGGCGGCCCGCGGGGGAAGGTGCGGCGTGTCGGTCAGCCTCACGGTTCGACGTCAGGGTGTCCGGCAACATAGACTTCAGCATCTGGTGGCGGCCCACCAGGGTGGCAGGTGCGTGCCCGCACAGGCCGTCAGAGGGCAGTAGCTCAATTGGCTAGAGTCCCGGTCTCCAAAACCGGCGGTTGGGGGTTCGAGTCCCTCCTGCCCTGCGGATGCGGCCCGTGACGGTTACGGACCGACGGCGTCAGCCGGTAAATGATCAGCGTTGTTCAGGTGAGGAAATGGCAACTCAGACACGTGGCACCGCCGCAGAAAAGCCGGCGAAGCCGGGTCGGCCCGCGAAGTCGGACCGGACCACACCCGCGGTCTTTGTGCGCCAAGTTGTCGCCGAACTGCGAAAGGTGATCTGGCCGACCCGCAAGGAGCTCGGCACTTACACCACCGTTGCGCTCGTGTTCATCCTCGTCATGGTGGCGATCGTGACCAGCCTGGATTACGGGTTCACCAAGCTGGTGTTCGCCGTCTTCGGCTGAGCCTCATGGCCGAGCGTTGATCAGCTGCGCAGTGCAGCATGATCAGCGGAGGTTGACCGGCGGGGCCCGGCTGGCGGGCACGGCCGGACGGGCCGGATCGTTGTCGGCCGGAGGGTTGCCTGCGGCTAGTCCCGACAGGAAGAGCCCGCAGTAGAAGCTAAGAGAAAGAGTTACCGTGTCCGAGTCCGAACTGCAGGTCGGTGACCAGCCGGCTGAGCGTGCCACCGACGGCGAGCCCGACGTATCGGGCGAGGCCGTCGCGACCAACGGCAACGGCGGCGTGGAGCCGACAACCGAGCCCGCGGCCGAGGCTGAGCCGGAAACTGAGCCCGAGGCTGCGTCGGCAACCGGGGAGGCAGCCGATGCCGTACCGGCCGGAGCCGATGCCGTACCGGCCGGAGCCGATGCCGTACCGGCCGGAGCCGATGCCGTACCGGCCGGAGCCGATGCCGTACCGGCCGGCGACGTTAGCCAGGACGGTGCCGCGGCTGAGCCGGAAGCTGACGGGCAGGTCAGCGCAGACCCGGTCGGCGAGTTCAAATCGGAACTGCGGCGTCTTCCCGGCGACTGGTACGTGGTGCACTCGTACGCCGGATATGAGAACCGGGTCCGGACCAACCTCGAGAGCCGTACCCAGTCCCTCAACATGGAGGATTACATCTTCCAGATCGAGGTCCCCGTGCACGAGGTGACCGAGATCAAGGGCGGCAAGCGGCAGCAGGTCCAGGAGAAAGTGCTGCCCGGTTACATCCTGGTGCGGATGGACCTCACCGACGAATCATGGGCCGCGGTCAGGAACACGCCAGGAGTCACCGGCTTCGTAGGGCTGTCCAGCAGGCCGTCGCCGCTCAGCCTCGACGAAGTAGCCGTCTTGCTGGCGCCGGAGCCCGAGGAGAAGGCCGCGAAGAAGGCCGAGACCCTGCGCGCCGCCGCGGTGGACTTCGAGGTCAGCCAGTCGGTTACCGTTATGGACGGCCCGTTCGCGACGCTTCCCGCGACCGTGAGCGAGATCAACCCTGATACTCAGAAGCTCAAGGTGCTGGTGTCGATATTCGGCCGGGAGACACCGGTCGAGCTCTCCTTCGACCAGGTCAGCAAGATCTGATCGAAATCAGTTAGGTAGGGAAGACAGGACATGCCTCCGAGGAAGAAGAAGATCGCTGCAGTCGTCAAGGTGCAGCTGAATGCGGGAGTGGCCACCCCGGCGCCGCCGGTGGGCACGGCGCTCGGCCCGCATGGCGTCAACATCATGGATTTCTGCAAGCAGTACAACGCCGCGACCGAGTCGCAGCGCGGCAACATCATCCCCGTCGAGATCACCATCTACGAGGACCGGACGTTCTCCTTCGTTACGAAGACGCCGCCCGCTCCTGAGCTGATCAAGAAGGCCGCTGGCGTACAGAAGGGCAGCAGCGAGCCGCACAAGACCCGGGTCGGTACCGTCACCAGTGCGCAGCTCCGCGAGATCGCTCAGGTGAAGATGGCGGACCTGAACGCCAACACGATGGATGCGGCCGAGAAGATTATCGCCGGGACGGCTCGTTCAATGGGGATCAAGGTCGAAGGCTGATCCTGATCGCGGCATGTTTCTTGGTGCAACGGCGTTAGCAGAAGTGCTGTCAGGTAGCTGCCTCACAGCGACGGATTCACCAGTGGCAGGGCCACGCGCTGGCCCGCTGACCACGACCTCCTCGACGAAAGAAGGAGTCCGACCATGAAGCGCAGCAAGAAGTACCGCAAGTCAGATGAGCTGATCGAGTCGACCCGCCTGTACACGCCGGCCCAGGCCGTCGCGCTGGCCAGGGAGACCTCCACGACCAAGTTCGATCCGACGGTCGAGGTTGCCCTGCGGCTCGGCGTCGACCCGCGCAAGGCGGATCAGATGGTCCGCGGGACCGTCAACCTACCCAACGGCACCGGCAAGACAGCCCGCGTGCTGGTGTTCGCGACAGGCGCGCGCGCGGATGAAGCCATTGCCGCCGATGCTGATTATGTGGGCGCGGACGATCTGATCGAGCGTATTCAGGGCGGTTTTCTCGATTTCGACGCCGTTGTCGCCACACCTGACCTGATGGGCAAGGTCGGGCGGCTTGGCCGGGTCCTCGGCCCCCGTGGCCTGATGCCGAACCCCAAGACCGGTACCGTCACGACCGACGTCGGCAAGGCCGTCAGCGACATCAAGGGCGGCAAGATCGAGTTTCGGGTTGACCGTCATGGCAACCTGCATTTCGTGATCGGCAAGGCGTCGTTCACCGACCGTGCGCTGGTGGAGAACTACGCCGCCGCGATCGAGGAGGTTAGCCGGCTGCAAGCCGGCGGCCGCCAAGGGCAGGTACGTCAGGAAGGTCACCGTCACCACCACCATGGGCCCGGGGATACCGGTCGACCCGAGCGCGACCCGCGGCCTGGTAGATGAGCTAGAGGACACCGCGGCGGCGAGCTGACACCAGTCCTGTGGGGCATCGCTGCGCCGCTGCCGGGCGTCACTGAACTGCCGCTGCCAGGCGCCGCAGCCGCTGCCGGGCGCCGCTGCTGGCCGCCCTTGAGAAGCCCGCTGCTGAATTTGGCGAACTGGCGTCTTGGCGCGTACGCTATCGATCTGCCAGAGACCGTCGGCTGTTGCCGCGCTGAAGCGCGGTGACCGAAGGCCCGCATAAAGCGGGCGGCCCGCGCAGGTGACCGAGCTAGGCTGTCCCACCCGGTGCTCACAATCCGGATGGCGGCTGACGCCCCGTGCGCCTGCGCCGGGGCGTTCGCTATGCCTGCTCCTTCACCGGCGCCGGAGATAGCCGGCAAGGCCCCGCGAGCGGGGCCGCCCCGGAACGAGAAGGGAGGCTCATGGCGAGGGCGGAGAAGGTGGCCACGGTCGCGGAGATGACCGAGCGGTTCCAGACCTCGGCGGGCGCGGTGCTCACGGAATACCGCGGACTGTCGGTGGCGCAGCTTGGTGAGCTTCGCCGGTCGCTCGACGGCAATGCCACATTCGCTGTTGTGAAGAACACTCTCACCAAGATCGCCGCAAGCGAGGCGGGGGTCACGGGTGAGCTCATGGACCTGCTCACCGGTCCGTCCGCGATCGCCTTCTTGCAGGGCGATGTCGTCGAAGCGGCCAAGGGGCTGCGGGACTTCTCAAGGGCTAACCCGTTTCTCGTGATCAAGGGCGGCGTTCTTGACGGCAAGCTGATCACGCCAGCGGAGATCGTGAGAATTGCTGACCTTGAGCCGCGTGAGGTCCTGCTGGCCAAGCTCGCGGGCGCTATGAAGGCGTCCATGGCTGGGGCAGCCGCCACGTTCGCTGCGCTCCCGGTCCAGATGGCGAGGCTGCTCGCGGCGCTCGAGGAGAAGCGGGCCACGCAGCAACCCGCGGCCGAGACGGCAAGCGCAAGCTCAGCCAGCGAGACCGAGGCGAACGAGACCGCGCCGACCGAGGCGTCAGGGAACGAGACCGCGCCGGCTGAGGCGTCAGGGAACGAGACCGCGCCGGCTGAGGCGTCAGGGAACGAGACCGCGCCGGCTGAGGCGTCAGGGAACGAGACCGCGCCGGCTGAGGCGTCAGGGAACGAGACCGCGCCGGCTGAGGCGTCAGGGAACGAGACCGCGGCGAGCCAGACCGCGGCGAGCGAGACTGCGGCGGACTCGACCGCAGCGGGCGACGGCAAGGAAAGCTAAGCGGGCCCGCGCGCCCTGACTCCTGCGCGCGCGAGGCATGGCATTGGCAAAGCAACATTCGGACGGCCGGAGGCCGTCGGCGAGACGTAGGCACACGGAGGGCCACCATCATGGCGAAGCTCAGCAACGACGCACTACTCGACGCGTTCAAGGAGATGACGCTGCTCGAGCTCTCTGAGTTCGTAAAGCAGTTCGAAGAAGCCTTCGATGTCAAGGCAGCGGCCCCGGTCGCTGCGGCCGCGCCTGCGGCCGCGGGCGGCGGCGCGGCCGAAGAGGTCGAGGAGAAGGACGAGTTCGACGTAGTCCTTGAGGCCGCGGGAGACAAGAAGATCCAGGTCATCAAGGAGGTCCGGACGCTGACGAGCCTCGGGCTCAAGGAAGCGAAGGACTTGGTCGACGGCGCACCCAAGCCGCTCCTCGAGCATGTCAACAAGGAGACCGCAGAGAAGGCCAGGGCCCAGCTAGAGGGCGCTGGAGCCACCGTCACGGTCAAGTAAGTAACCGGGCAGGCCGCCGCCCCGCCACCGCGCCTGTATCGCGGTGGGGCGGCGGCCTGAGCGTTTTGGCGGTCGCGGGTGCCGGTGCGGTGGCTGGTGAGCGGTGCCGGTGAGCGGTGCCGGTGGCCGGGGCCAGTGGGCGGTGCCGGTGAGCGGTGAGCGGTGCCGGTACCCGGTAGCGGTGCCGGTGAGCGGTGCCGGTGAGCGGTGAGCGGTGCAGGTGGCCGGGGGGAGCGGCTGGCTGCGGTTGCCGACGGGGCTGCGGGCCGGCGCACGCAACCGAACAACTGAGTATCCCCAGGCGGTTCGACCTGGAAACTCAGGCATGGATGTGATGTTCGTCACGTAGATTCAGATGGCGACTCTAGGGTCCGTGGGCTTGACGTTTGGCTTCAGACGAGCGATGCTCCAATGCAACCGTGAACCTCATAGTGGCGTACAGTTGACCGGCAGTGTGTCCATCGGCTATGCTGCCAATTTGCGCTGCACTCAGACGTCACCGGTGACCAAGAACCTCGCGGCAGGGTCCGCGGGCGTTTTGCGTGCGCGCGCTAGCCGTCCGCCACAAGCTCGGAAGGACCCCTGTTGGCAGCCTCGCGCAGCGCCTCAGCTACCGCTCCTGGTCCACATCGTGTCTCGTTCGCCCGCATCAAGGAACCACTTGAGGTCCCCAGCCTCCTCGCCCTGCAGACCGACTCGTTCGACTGGCTGCTCGGCAACGAGCGCTGGCGCGACCGGCTTGCTGCGGAGCAGAAGGTAGGGAACAAGAACCTCCCAGATCAGTCGGGCCTCGAAGAGATCTTCGAGGAGATCAGTCCGATTGAGGACTTCACGGGCACCATGTCGCTCTCGTTCCGTGATCATCGGTTCGAGCCTCCTAAGTACTCCGCTGAGGAGTGCAAGGAGAAGGACATGACGTACTCCGCCCCGATGTTCGTCACGGCCGAGTTCATCAACAACTCCACCGGCGAGATCAAGAGCCAGACCGTGTTCATGGGTGACTTCCCGCTGATGTCGCCCAAGGGAACTTTCATCATCAACGGCACCGAGCGTGTCGTCGTGTCGCAGCTGGTCCGCTCCCCGGGCGTCTACTTCGACCGCCAGGTCGACAAGACCTCGGACAAGGACATCTTCAGCTGCAAGGTGATCCCGTCCAGGGGCGCCTGGCTCGAGTTCGAGATCGACAAGCGGGACAGCGTCGGGGTCCGGATCGACCGGAAGCGCAAGCAGAGCGTCACCGTTCTGCTGAAGGCGCTCGGCTGGGATGAGGCGAGGATCCTCGAGCGGTTCGGCGGCTTCGAATCGATGCGCGCCACGCTGGAGAAGGACCACACCACCGGCCAGGACGACGCGCTGCTCGACATCTACCGCAAGCTCCGGCCGGGCGAGCCGCCGACCAGGGAATCGGCGCAGGCGCTGCTGGAGAACCTCTACTTCAACCCGAAGCGTTACGACCTGGCGAAGGTTGGCCGGTACAAGGTCAACAAGAAGCTGGGCCTGAGCCTGCCGATCAGCCAGGGCACGCTAACCGAGGATGACATCGTCGGCACCATCGAGTACCTGGTCCGGCTGCACGTCGGCGAGGAGGAGATGACCTCCGGCGACACGGTGCTCCCGGTCGAGGTGGATGATATCGACCACTTCGGTAACCGGCGGCTGCGCACCGTCGGCGAGCTGATCCAAAATCAGGTCCGGCTCGGGCTGGCCCGGATGGAGCGGGTCGTCAGGGAGCGGATGACCACGCAGGACGTCGAGGCGATCACGCCGCAGACGCTGATCAATATCAGGCCGGTCGTCGCCTCCATCAAGGAGTTCTTCGGTACCAGCCAGCTCTCCCAGTTCATGGACCAGACCAATCCGCTGGCCGGCCTGACCCACAAGCGCCGGCTGTCGGCGCTAGGCCCGGGCGGCCTGTCCAGGGAGCGGGCCGGCTTCGAGGTCCGCGACGTGCACCCGAGTCACTACGGCCGGATGTGCCCGATCGAGACCCCGGAGGGCCCGAACATCGGGCTGATCGGATCGCTCTCGTCCTACGGGCGGGTCAACGCGTTCGGCTTCGTGGAGACGCCTTACCGCAAGGTGCGGGCGGGCAAGGTCACCAGCCAGATCGACTACCTGACGGCCGATGAGGAGGACAGGCACGTCATCGCGCAGGCCAACGCGCCGGTCGGCCCGGACGGGACCTTCGTCGAGGATCGCGTGCTGGTCCGGCGGAAGGGCGGCGAGGTCGACTACATCAAGCCCGACGACGTCGACTACATCGACGTGTCGCCGCGCCAGATGGTGTCGGTCGCAACCGCGATGATCCCGTTCCTTGAGCACGACGATGCCAACCGGGCCCTGATGGGCTCGAACATGCAGCGGCAGTCCGTGCCGCTGCTGCGCAGCGAGGCGCCGCTGGTCGGCACCGGCATGGAGTACCGTGCCGCCACCGACGCGGGCGACGTGATCGTGGCCGAGAAGCCCGGCTTGGTGGAGCAGTCGAGCGCCGACTTCATCACCGTGGCCAACGACGACGGCACCCGTAACACCTACCTGGTTGCCAAGTTCCGCAGATCCAACCAGGGCACCTGCTTCAACCAGAAGCCGGTCGTGGATGAGGGCCAGCGGGTCGAGGCAGGGCAGGTCATCGCCGATGGCCCGTGTACCGATCATGGCGAGATGGCGCTCGGCCGCAACCTGCTGGTCGCGTTCATGCCGTGGGAGGGCCACAACTACGAGGACGCGATCATCCTGTCCCAGCGGCTGGTCCAGGACGATGTGCTGTCCTCGATCCACATCGAGGAGCACGAGGTCGACGCGCGGGACACCAAGCTCGGGCCCGAGGAGATCACCAGGGACATCCCGAACGTCTCCGAGGACGTGCTTGCTGACCTCGACGACCGCGGCATCATCCGGATCGGCGCCGAGGTGACAACGGGCGACATCCTCGTCGGCAAGGTCACGCCCAAGGGCGAGACCGAGCTGACCCCTGAGGAGCGGCTGCTGCGGGCGATCTTCGGCGAGAAGGCCCGCGAGGTCCGCGACACCTCGCTGAAGGTGCCGCACGGCGAGTCCGGCAAGGTGATCGGCGTCCGTGTCTTCACCAGGGAGGACGGCGACGAGCTGCCGCCAGGCGTGAACGAGCTCGTGCGGGTCTACGTGGCCGCCAAGCGGAAGATCACCGACGGCGACAAGCTTGCCGGGCGGCACGGCAACAAGGGCGTCATCGCCAAGATCCTGCCGATCGAGGACATGCCGTTCATGAAGGACGGCACGCCGGTTGACGTGGTCCTCAACCCGCTCGGCGTGCCCGGCCGGATGAACGTCGGCCAGGTGCTCGAGACGCATCTTGGCTGGGTCGCCAGCTCGGGCTGGAATGTCGAGGGCGACGACGAGGACTGGAAGAAGCGGCTCCGCCAGATCGGCGCCGGGGAAGCGGCGGGGGGCACTCCGGTGGCCACCCCGGTCTTCGACGGCGCGCGCGAGGAGGAGATCACTGGGCTGCTCGGCAGCGCGCTGCCAAACCGGGACGGTGACCGGCTGGTCGCGGGCAGCGGCAAGGCCACGCTGTTCGACGGCAGGACCGGTGAGCCGTTCAAGGATCCGATAGCGGTCGGCTACATCTACATTCTCAAGCTGCTGCACCTGGTCGATGACAAGATCCACGCCAGGTCCACCGGCCCGTACTCGATGATCACCCAGCAGCCCCTCGGCGGTAAGGCTCAGTTCGGCGGGCAGCGGTTCGGTGAGATGGAGGTCTGGGCGCTGGAGGCTTACGGCGCGGCTTACGCGCTGCAGGAGCTGCTGACCATCAAGTCCGACGACATCCTCGGCCGGGTCAAGGTCTACGAGGCCATCGTCAAGGGCGAGAACATCCCCGAGCCAGGCATACCTGAGTCGTTCAAGGTGCTTATCAAGGAGATGCAGTCGCTCTGCCTGAATGTGGAGGTGCTCTCCAGTGACGGCGCGGCCATCGAGATGCGTGACACCGACGAGGACGTCTTCCGCGCAGCGGAGGAACTTGGCATTGACCTGTCCCGGCGCGAGCCGAGCAGTGTCGAAGAGGTCTGATCCGATCTACCCCAGGGGACAAAAAACGTGCTAGACGTCAACTTCTTTGACGACCTGCGTATCGGCCTTGCGACCGCCGAGGACATCAGGCTGTGGTCGCACGGCGAGGTCAAGAAGCCCGAAACGATCAACTACCGCACCCTCAAGCCGGAGAAGGACGGGCTCTTCTGCGAGAAGATCTTCGGTCCGACCCGGGACTGGGAGTGCTACTGCGGTAAGTACAAGCGGGTCAGGTTCAAGGGCATCATCTGCGAGCGCTGCGGCGTCGAGGTCACCAGGGCCAAGGTGCGGCGCGAGCGGATGGGCCACATCGAGCTGGCCGCTCCGGTCACGCACATCTGGTACTTCAAGGGCGTGCCGAGCCGGCTTGGTTACCTGCTTGACCTTGCGCCGAAGGACCTGGAGAAGGTCATCTACTTCGCCGCGTACATGATCACGGACGTGGACGAGGATGCCCGCGCCCGGGACCTGCCATCGCTCGAGGCGAAGATCGTGGTCGAGCGCGGCCAGCTGGAGCAGCGCCGGGATAACGAGGTCGAGATCCGGCAGTCCAAGCTGGAGAAGGACCTGGCTGAGCTGGAAGCTGCCGGGGCCAAGGGCGACGCGCGCCGCAAGGTGCGCGAGAGCGCTGAGCGTGAGTGCAAGCAGATCAGGGACCGGGCCGGCCGGGAGATCGACCGGGTCGAGGAAGTGTGGAGCCGCTTCCGCGGCCTGAAGGTCCAGGACCTAGAGGGCGACGAGCTGCTCTACCGTGAGATGCGCGACCGGTTCGGCCAGTACTTCCGCGGCGGCATGGGCGCGCAGGCGATCCAGGAGCGGGTCGGCAGTTTCGACCTCGATGCCGAAGCGGCCAGCCTCCGGGAGACCATCCGCACCGGCAAGGGCCAGCGCAAGGCCCGGGCGCTGAAGCGGCTCAAGGTAGTCTCCGCCTTCTTGCAGACCAGCAACAGCCCGCTGGGCATGGTGCTGGACTGCATTCCGGTCATCCCGCCGGACCTGCGCCCGATGGTGCAGCTAGACGGCGGCCGCTTCGCGACTTCCGACCTGAACGACTTGTACCGCCGGGTCATCAACCGGAACAACAGGCTCAAGCGGCTGCTTGACCTGGGCGCGCCGGAGATCATCGTCAACAACGAGAAGCGGATGCTGCAGGAGGCCGTCGACTCGCTGTTCGACAACGGCCGTCGCGGCAGGCCGGTCACCGGACCAGGCAACCGGCCGCTCAAGTCGCTGTCCGACATGCTCAAGGGCAAGCAGGGCCGGTTCAGGCAGAACCTGCTCGGCAAGCGTGTCGACTACTCGGGCCGTTCGGTCATCGTGGTCGGCCCGCAGCTGAAGCTGCACCAGTGCGGGCTGCCCAAGGAGATGGCGGTCGAGCTGTTCAAGCCGTTCGTGATGAAGCGGCTCGTCGACCTGAACCACGCGCAGAACATCAAGTCGGCCAAGCGGATGGTGGAGCGCGCCAGGCCGGTGGTCTGGGATGTCCTCGAAGAGGTCATCACCGAGCACCCGGTGCTGCTGAACCGGGCGCCTACCCTGCACAGGCTCGGCATCCAGGCATTCGAGCCGCAGCTGGTGGAAGGCAAGGCCATCCAGATCCACCCGCTGGTGTGCACCGCGTTCAACGCGGACTTTGACGGCGACCAGATGGCCGTGCACGTGCCGCTGTCGGCCGAGGCGCAGGCCGAGGCCCGGATCCTGATGCTGTCCACCAATAACATCCTCAAGCCTGCCGACGGCAAGCCGGTGACCATGCCGACCCAGGACATGGTGATCGGGATCTACTGCCTGACCAGGGAAGCGCCGGACGCGCCAGGTAACGGCCGGGCGTTCTCCAACCCGTCCGAGGCGCTGATGGCCTACGATCGCGGCGAACTCGACCTGCAGGCCAAGATCGAAGTCCGGCTCAAGGGGGTTACCCCGCCGATCGGATTCATCCCCCCCGAGGGCTGGGATGACAGCCGCCCGCTGCGGCTGACCACCACGCTCGGCCGCTGCCTGTTCAACGAAACGCTGCCGGACAACTACCCGTTCGTCAACTACGAGGTGGGCAAGAAGCAGCTCTCGACGATCGTCAACGAGCTCGCGGAAACCTACCCGAAGGTGGAGGTTGCGGCGGCGCTTGACGCCCTGAAGGACGCCGGCTTCCACTGGGCCACCAGGGCCGGGGTCACGATTGCCATTGAGGACGTCGTCGCGCCGCCGAACAAGCAGAGCATCCTGGACGCCTACGACAAGCGGGCCGACAAGGTGCAGCGCGAATACGACCGCGGCCTGATCACCGATGATGAGCGCCGCCAGGAGCTGATCGAGATCTGGACCCACGCGACTGCTGACGTCGCGCAGGACATGGAGGCGGCCTTCCCCGAGACCAACCCGGTCTGGATGATGGTCAACTCCGGTGCCCGAGGTAACCCGATGCAGGTCCGGCAGATCGCCGGAATGCGTGGCCTGGTCTCCAACCCCAAGGGCGAGACCATCCCGACGCCGATCAAGTCAAGCTTCCGCGAGGGGTTGTCGGTGGTGGAGTACTTCATCTCCACGCACGGTGCCCGCAAGGGCCTCGCCGACACCGCGCTGCGGACAGCGGACTCCGGGTACCTCACCCGACGGCTGGTCGACGTGGCGCAGGACGTCATCGTCCGCGAGGAGGACTGCGGCACTGACCGGTCGCTGCCCATGAAGATCGCCGATGCCGACGCCAAGGGCAGCCTGCGCAGGCTGCCCAACATCGAGAACACCGGTACCGGGCGGACTCTTGCCGAGGACGTCTCAGGACCGGACGGGACCGTGCTGGCGACGGCGGATTCGGACATGACCGAGGCGATGATCGACCAGCTGGTGGCCGCGGGCGTCGGCTCGGTGCGTACCTTCAGCGTCCTGGTCTGCCAGGCGAAGTACGGCGTCTGCGCCAAGTGCTATGGCCGGTCGCTGGCGACCGGCAAGCGGGTGGATGTCGGCGAGGCGGTCGGCATCATCGCCGCCCAGTCCATCGGCGAGCCGGGTACCCAGCTGACCATGCGTACCTTCCACACCGGTGGCGTGGCGGGCCTGGACATCACCCACGGCCTGCCGCGTATCCAGGAGCTGTTCGAGGCCAGGATCCCCAAGGGCATGGCGCCGATCAGCGAGGTCGAGGGCCGGGTCAGGATCGAAGAGCCGGAGAAGGCCCGCAAGATCGTGGTGGTGCCTGACGACGGCTCGGAGGAGATTGCCTACCAGGTGTCGATGCGGGCCAGGCTGCTGGTGACCGATGGCAGCCGCGTCAAGGTCGGCCAGCAGCTGATCGCCGGTGCGGTGAACCCGCACGAGGTGCTCAGGATCCTCGGCTCGCGTGAGGTCCAGCTGCATCTCGTCCACGAGGTGCAGGAGGTCTACCGGTCGCAGGGCGTGTCGATCCACGACAAGCACATCGAGATCATCATCCGCCAGATGCTCAAGCGGGTAAACGTGCTTGAGTCGGGCGACACCGACCTGCTTCCCGGCGAACTGGTGGAACGGCCTAAGTTCGAGGCGGTCAACCGCTCCGTTGTGGAGCATGGCGGTACGTCCGCCGCTGGCCGCCCAGTGCTGATGGGCATCACCAAGGCCTCCCTGGCCACCGAGTCGTGGCTGTCGGCGGCGTCCTTCCAGGAGACCACGCGGGTGCTCACCGATGCGGCGATCCACGCCAGGTCGGACTCGCTGGTCGGGCTGAAGGAGAACGTCATCATCGGCAAGCTCATCCCGGCAGGTACCGGCATGCAGCGCTACCGGAGCCTGCGGGTGGAGCCGACCGAGGAAGCCCGGTCAACGGTGTATCCGGCGGCGAGCTACCCCACCCCGGTCGGGTATCCGTTCGGGCAGCCGGCGGGCGAGGCGATCCCGCTGGAGGAGTACGACTTCGGCGCCTACAACAGGTAACAGCCAGATCAGTCTGGGCCCGGGCCGACCAGCAATGGGGGATCCGGGCCCAGCGCTGTTTCCTGGTGGCGGAATAGGCGGGCCGGAGAACTGGTTAACGCACCAGGCTCCGGCCGTGCCGCCATAGTTGAGGCGGCAATTTCTCCCGGCTAGGCGGGGAGAAGTTGCCGCGATCACGAGTCGGTTACTCGTTTTGACCAGGCGTCAGGCGTTCGGTAGTCTGATTGTCCGTGCCCGTGACTCGCGGGTGCGTGCACGTCTGTGGACTGTGGTTGAGCTGGCCGGAAGGCCGCAGACTGCGTGGCCAGGCGTGTGAGGACTTTCCCTTTCTCGTCGTCCGGGCTCGGCAACGGGCTCGGACGCACCGGTGAGCGCGGTGACACGCCCGACTACGGGGGTCGGACGGACGGGAAGACCTGCAGGTCAGAAACGTGTAATGAACGACGAATGCGCCCCCCAGCGCATCGAGGCAAGAAGACGGAGACGCGGTGCCCACGATCCAGCAGCTGGTCCGTAAGGGCCGGCAGGACAAGGTAGCCAAGAACAAGACTCCAGCGCTGCAGGGCAGCCCGCAGCGCCGCGGGGTGTGCACGCGCGTCTACACCACTACGCCCAAGAAGCCGAACTCGGCGCTCCGCAAGGTCGCCAGGGTCCGGCTCACCAGCCACATCGAGGTGACCGCCTACATCCCGGGTGTGGGCCACAACCTGCAGGAGCACTCCATCGTGCTGGTACGTGGCGGGCGGGTGCGGGATCTTCCCGGCGTGCGCTACAAGGTGATCCGCGGCTCCCTGGACACCCAGGGCGTCCGCAACCGCAAGCAGGCCCGCAGCCGCTACGGCGCGAAGAAGGAGAAGAGCTGACATGCCGCGTAAGGGCCCCGCGACCAAGCGGCAGCTTGTCACCGATCCGGTGTACGGCTCCCCGCTGGTCACCGCGCTGGTGAACAAGGTGCTGCGCAGCGGCAAGCGATCGCTTGCCGAGCGCATCGTCTACGGCGCGATGGAAGGCTGCCGGGACAAGACAGGTAACGACCCGGTGGTGACGCTCAAGCGCGCGCTCGACAACGTCAAGCCGACGCTCGAGGTACGCAGCAGGCGGGTCGGCGGTGCCACCTACCAGGTGCCGGTCGAAGTGCGGGCCTCCCGCAGCACCACGCTCGCGCTGCGCTGGCTGATCTCCTACGCGCGCCAGCGCAGGGAGAAGACGATGACAGAGCGGCTGATGAACGAGCTGCTGGACGCGAGCAATGGCCTCGGGGCGAGCGTGAAGCGCCGTGAGGACACCCACAAGATGGCCGAGTCCAATAAGGCATTCGCCCATTACCGCTGGTAACCAAGGAAAGGCCCGGTCCGTCCGGGCACACGATCTGCCCGCCGCCCCGCGGCTACGGCAGCTTAAGAGAGAACGAGGGTTCAAGAAGTGGCCGCCACTCAGACCGTGGAGCTCGCCAAGGTCCGCAACATAGGGATCATGGCGCATATCGACGCGGGCAAAACCACGACCACCGAGCGGATCCTGTTCTACACCGGCATCAACTACAAGCTGGGCGAGGTCCACGAGGGCGCGGCCACGATGGACTGGATGGAACAGGAGCAGGAGCGGGGCATCACGATCACCTCGGCCGCGACCACAGCCATCTGGCGTGACCACACCATCAATCTGATCGACACGCCCGGCCATGTCGACTTCACCGTGGAGGTGGAGCGGTCGCTGCGGGTGCTCGACGGGGCGGTCGCCGTGTTCGATGGCGTCGCCGGGGTCGAGCCCCAGTCGGAGACCGTCTGGCGGCAGGCCGACAGGTACAGCGTGCCGCGGATCTGCTTCGTGAACAAGATGGACCGGGTGGGGGCGGAGTTCCACCGGTGCGTCGAGATGATCTCTGACCGGCTCGGCGCCACGCCGCTGGTCATCCAGCTGCCGTGGGGCGTCGAGTCCGACTTCCGCGGCGTCATCGACCTGGTCAAGATGCGCGCGCTGCTCTGGCAGAGCGACGGCAAGGGCGAGGCCTTCGACGTCGTCGGCATCCCCGCCGACCACCTGGATGCCGCCCGCGAGTGGCGGGACCGGCTGATCGAGACCATCTCCGAGAACGACGAGGAGATGCTTGAGCTCTACCTCGGCGGCACCGAGCCGGACGCCGGCCAGCTCATCGCGGCGATCCGGCGGGCCACCATCGCGGGCAGTGTCACGCCGGTGATGTGCGGCAGCGCGTTCAAGAACAAGGGCGTGCAGCCGATGCTCGACGCGATCGTGGACTACCTGCCCAGCCCGGTGGACGTCCCGTCGATCAAGGGCCACGCGGTCGGGCGCGAAGACGTCGAGATCGAGCGGCACGCTGATCCGTCCGAGCCGTTCGCGGCGCTGGCTTTCAAGATCATGTCCGACCAGCACCTCGGGAAGCTGACCTATCTACGGATCTATTCGGGCACCCTGGAGTCAGGTAGTTCCGTGCTGAACTCCACCAAGGGCCGCAAGGAGCGGATCGGCAAGATCTACCAGATGCACGCCAACAAGCGGGAGGAGCGTCCGGCGGCCATCGCCGGGCAGATCGTCGCCGTGATGGGCCTGAAGGACACCACGACCGGCGACACCCTCTGCGACCCGGCGAAGCAGGTCATCCTGGAATCGATGACGTTCCCGGCGCCGGTCATCCATGTGGCGATCGAGCCGAGGACCAAGGGTGACCAGGACAAGCTGGGCACGGCGATCGGCCGGCTCGCCGAGGAGGACCCGACCTTCCAGGTCAGGACCGACGAGGAGACCGGGCAGACCATCATCGCCGGGATGGGCGAGCTGCACCTGGAGGTGCTGGTCGACCGGATGCGGCGGGAGTTCAAGGTCGAGGCCAACGTCGGCCGCCCGCAGGTCGCCTACCGCGAGACCGTGCGCAAGAGGGCCGAGAAGGTCGAGTACACGCACAAGAAGCAGACCGGCGGCGCCGGGCAGTACGCCAAGGTCGTGATCAACCTGGAGCCAACCGGCGGCGACGGCGGCGGCTATGAGTTCGAGAACAAGATCCACGGTGGCCGGGTGCCGCGGGAGTACATCCCGTCGGTGGACGCAGGCTGCCAGGAGGCGGCGGAATTCGGCGTGCTGGCCGGCTACCCGATGGTCGATGTGCGGGTCACCCTGACCGACGGCGCCTACCATGAGGTCGACTCCTCTGAGCTGGCCTTCAAGATCGCGGGCTCGATGGCCTTCAAGAAGGCGGCCGCGCACGCTGATCCGGTGCTGCTCGAGCCCATGATGTCCGTCGAGGTGCGAACCCCGGAGGACTACATGGGTGAAGTCATCGGCGACCTGAACAGCCGTCGTGGCCAGATCCAGGCCATGGAGGAGCGGTCGGGGGCGCGGGCCGTCAAGGCCATCGTGCCGCTGTCCGAGATGTTCGGCTACGTGGGTGACCTGCGCAGCCGAACCCAGGGCCGGGCGGACTACTCGATGCAGTTCGATTCGTATTCCGAAGTCCCGCCCAGCATCGCCAAGGAGATCATCGCCAAAGCACGAGGCGAATAGTCAGTAGCAAGCACGCCCAGGACCACGAACACAAGGCGCGCCACGTGAGCGCCTGGCCCCACGAAGGTGGGGAACGATCGCAACGAGGAGACACCAGTGGCGAAGGCCAAGTTCGAGCGGACCAAGCCGCACGTCAACATCGGCACCATCGGTCATATCGACCACGGCAAGACGACGCTGACAGCGGCGATCACCAAGGTATTGCACGACAAGTTCCCGGCCATCAATCCCTTCACGCCGTTCGACCAGATCGACAACGCGAAGGAGGAGCGGGAGCGCGGGATCACCATCTCGATCTCGCACGTGGAGTACCAGACCGATAGGCGCCATTACGCGCATGTTGACTGCCCTGGGCATGCGGACTACATCAAGAACATGATCACCGGTGCCGCGCAGATGGACGGCGCGATCCTGGTGGTCGCGGCCACCGACGGCCCGATGCCGCAGACCCGCGAGCACGTGCTGCTGGCCCGCCAGGTCGGCGTGCCTTACATCGTGGTGGCGCTCAACAAGGCCGACATGGTCGACGACGAGGAGATCCTCGAGCTGGTCGAGCTTGAGGTCCGGGAGCTGCTGTCGGCGTATGAGTTCCCCGGCGACGACGTGCCGGTGATCAGGGTCTCGGCGCTGAAGGCGCTCGAGGGCGACGAGGAGTGGGGCCAGAAGGTCATGGACCTCATGGACGCCTGCGACGAGTCCATCCCCGAGCCGGTCCGTGACGTGGAGAAGCCGTTCCTGATGCCGGTCGAGGACGTGTTCTCGATCACCGGCCGCGGTACGGTCGTGACCGGCCGGATCGAGCGCGGCAAGGTCCACACCGGTGAGCAGGTCGAGATCATCGGGATCAAGGAGAAGGCACAGCAGACCACCGTCACCGGCGTGGAGATGTTCCACAAGATCCTCGATGAGGGCCAGGCCGGCGACAATGCGGGGCTGCTGCTGCGCGGCACCAAGCGCGAGGATGTCGAGCGTGGCCAGGTGGTCATCAAGCCCGGCACCAACACGCCGCACACCGAGTTCGAGGCGCAGGTCTACATCCTGTCCAAGGACGAGGGCGGGCGGCACACCCCGTTCTTCAACAACTACCGCCCGCAGTTCTACTTCCGGACCACGGATGTGACCGGCGTCGTGCATCTGCCCGAGGGCACCGAAATGGTGCTGCCAGGCGACAACACCGAGATGCGCGTCGAGCTGATCCAGCCGATCGCCATGGAAGAGGGCCTGCGGTTCGCGATCCGGGAAGGCGGCCGTACCGTCGGCGCCGGCCGGGTCACCAGCATCATCAAGTAACCGAGAGCAACCGACAGGTCTGGGTGATCCGGGGACTCCCGCCCGCTGCTAGACGCAGCCGGGCGAGACCCCGGACCACCCGGGCCGGACCGACAGGCCTTCGGGGCCTAGGGAGTCCCGGCGTCTGCGTTGAGCAGCGGCCGGGAGTTCCTAGGACCCAAGGGGCCCAGATCTAACGATGATCCACGGCTGGACTTGTCCGGCTTCGCGGGTCGCGTGAATAGATGGCAGCAGTACAGCCCCGGGATCTAGCACAGAAGGAAAGCGAAGCCACATGGCGGGACAGAAGATCCGCATTCGGCTCAAGGCCTATGACCACGAGGTCATCGACAGCTCGGCGCGGAAGATCGTCGACACGGTGACGCGCACTGGCGCGAAGGTCGCGGGCCCAGTGCCGCTGCCCACCGAGAAGAACGTCTACTGCGTCATCCGCTCGCCGCACAAGTACAAGGACTCGCGGGAGCACTTCGAGATGAGGACGCACAAGCGGCTGATCGACATCATCGACCCGACGCCGAAGACAGTCGACTCCCTGATGCGGCTTGACCTGCCCGCTGGCGTCGACATCGAGATCAAGCTCTGAGGGACGCGCCGACATGACCAAGCAGATCAAGGGAGTCCTGGGCACCAAGCTCGGCATGACCCAGGTCTTCGCTGACGACGGGCGGATGGTGCCGGTCACCGTCGTGGCGGCAGGCCCGTGCGTCGTGACCGCCCTGCGCACGCCGGATGCTGACGGTTACGCCGCCGTCCAGCTCGGCTACGGCGACGTGGACCCCCGCAAGGTGAACAAGCCGGAGGCCGGGCACTTCGTCCGGGCGGGCGTGACCCCGCGCAGGTACCTGGTCGAGCTGCGGACCGATGACGCGTCCGACTACACCCTCGGCCAGGAAGTCACCGCGGAGGCGTTCACCGCCGGTGAGCGCGTCGACGTCACCGCGCGGAGCAAGGGCAAGGGATTCGCGGGCGTCATGAAGCGGCACGGGTTCAAGGGCCTCGGTGCCTCGCACGGCACGCAGCGCAAGCACCGCTCGCCCGGTTCCATCGGCGGCTGCGCCACCCCGGGCCGGGTCTTCAAGGGGCTGCGGATGGCGGGCCGGATGGGCGGCGTGCGCACCACGGCGCCGAACCTGACCGTGCATGGCGTCGATACCGACCGGGGCCTGCTGCTGATCAAGGGTGCGGTGCCCGGCCCGGCCGGCGGCCTCGTGCTGGTCCGAAGCGCCGTCAAGAGCCCGCTCGCCGCTGGCGGGCGCGAGCTGAAGGGAGCGTAAGGCCCGATGAGCGCGGTCAAACTCATCTCCGCGTCCGGAGACGAAGGCGCTGCTGTCGACCTTCCCGCTGAGATCTTCGACGCCAAGGTCAACGTGCCGCTGATCCACCAGGTGGTGGTGGCGCAGGAGGCGGCGGCCCGGCAGGGTACGCACGCGACGAAGACCCGTGGCGCGGTCCGTGGCGGCGGCAAGAAGCCCTACCGGCAGAAGGGAACCGGGCGGGCCAGGCAAGGCTCGACCCGCGCACCGCAGTTCGCTGGCGGCGGTACCGTGCATGGCCCCGTCCCCAGGTCCTACGAGCAGCGGACGCCCAAGAAGATGAAGGCGGCCGCGCTGCGCGGCGCGCTCTCCGACCGGGCCAGGCACGGCCGGGTTCATGTGGTCAGCGGGTTCGTCGACGGCGCCGGGACGAGCACGAAGGATGCCGTGGCGCTGCTCGCCACGGCGATCGGTGTTAAGCACCGCTCGGCGCACACGCTGGTGGTGGCCCGCCGCGACGACGTGGCGACCTGGCGGAGCCTGCGCAATGCCGTCGGCGTGCACCTGCTGGAACCAGGCCAGCTCAACACCTACGACGTGCTGGTCAGCGATTACGTTGTCTTCACCGCGGCCGCGCTGGACCAGTTCGTGGCGCGGGCAGGCAGCGGATCCCACCGGGCTGAGCGGGAGGAGAGCCAGTCGTGAGCAAGATCGCTAATCCGCGGGATGTCCTGGTGCGGCCGGTCATCTCGGAGAAGAGCTACCGGCTGGCCGACGACGGCAAGTACACCTTCATCGTCGCGCCGGGCACCAACAAGACCCAGATCAGGCAGGCGGTCGAGGCCATCTTCGGAGTCCGGGTGACCGGCGTCAACACGGTCAACAGGCCGGGTAAGCGGCGCAGGACGCGGTTCGGCTGGGGCAAGCGGCCGGACACCAAGCGAGCCATCGTCAGCCTTGCCGAAGGAGACCGGATTGACGTCTTCGGCGGCCCGGTCAGCTAGCCGGCGATCCATAGGAGCTTAAGCGCAATGGCTATCCGCAAGTACAAGCCGACCACCCCGGGCAGGCGGGGTGCAAGCGGCGCCGATTTCTCCGAGGTCACGCGCAGTGAGCCGGAGAAGTCGCTGGTGCGCCCGCTGACCTCGCGTGGCGGCAGGAACGTGCACGGCCGTATCACCGCGCGGCACCAGGGCGGCGGCCACAAGCGGGCCTACCGGCTGATCGATTTCCGGCGGGCCGACAAGGACGGCGTCCCGGCCAGGGTCGCGCACATCGAGTACGACCCCAACCGCACCGCCAGGATCGCGCTGCTGCACTACGCCGACGGCGATAAGCGCTACATCATCGCGCCGCAGGGCCTGGCCCAGGGCGACCTGGTGGAAAACGGCGCGGGCGCGGACATCCGGGTCGGCAGCTGCCTGCCGCTGCGCAACATCCCGACCGGCACGGTGGTGCACGCGATCGAGCTCCGCCCGGGCGGCGGCGCCAAGATCGCCCGCTCGGCAGGCTCTGGCGTGCAGCTGCTCGCCAGGGAGGGCGCACGGGCGACCCTGCGCATGCCATCGGGCGAGATCAGGCTCGTCGACGCCGCGTGCAGGGCCACCATCGGCGAGGTCGGCAACTCCGAGCAGGGCAACATCAAGCTCGGCAAGGCAGGCCGGAGCAGGTGGAAGGGGCGCCGGCCGTCAGTGCGCGGCGTGGCGATGAACCCGGTCGACCACCCGCTCGGTGGCGGCGAAGGTAAGAGCTCCGGCGGCCGGCACCCGGTCAGCCCGTGGGGCAAGCCCGAAGGGCGCACCAGGAAGGCCCACAAGCCAAGTGACCGGCTGATCACCCGCCGGCGCAGCAAGAAGAAGCGGTAGGAGCACCTCACGATGCCTCGTAGCCTGAAGAAGGGCCCTTTCGTGGACGACCACCTGATGAAGAAGGTGGACCTCCAGAACGGCAAGGGCAGCAAGAACGTCATCAAGACCTGGTCCCGCCGCTCCATGATCGTTCCGGCGATGCTGGGCCACACGATTGCCGTGCACGACGGCCGCAAGCACGTGCCGGTGTTCATCACCGAGTCCATGGTCGGGCACAAGCTCGGCGAGTTCGCGCCGACACGCACATTCCGCAGTCACGTCAGGGACGACCGGCGGAGCCGGCGCTAGCGCGCGGCCGGGCCGGAAGACAGACCAGAGAGCGAGAGAGCTAGGCGATGGAAGCTAGGGCAAAGGCGCGGTACGTGCGCGTCACGCCGCGGAAGGCCCGCCGCGTGGTGGACCTGATCCGCGGGATGCCTGCCGACCAGGCACAGGCGGCGCTGGCCTTCGCGCCGCAGTCGGCGAGCGATCCAGTCGGCAAGGTGCTGGCGAGCGCGATCGCCAACGCCGAGCACACGAGGCAGCTCGACGCCAGCTCGCTCGTGGTGAGCCGGGCATGGGTGGACGAGGGTCCGACGCTCAAGCGGTTCAGGCCTCGCGCGCAGGGCCGCGGCTACCGGATCAACAAGCGCACGAGCCACATCACGGTCATCGTCTCCGACGAGCGTCGTGCATCAAACAGCAGGGAGAGGACCCGCTAGTGGGCCAGAAAGTGAACCCGCACGGGTTCCGGCTGGGCATCACCACCGACTTCAAGAGCCGGTGGTATGCCGACAAGCTGTACAAGGACTACGTCGCGGAGGATGTCGCGATCCGCCGGATGCTGCAGCGCGGCATGGAGCGGGCTGGCATCTCGAAGGTCGAGATCGAGCGGACCAGGGACCGGGTCCGGGTCGACATCCACACCGCCAGGCCAGGCATCGTCATCGGCCGCCGCGGTGCGGAGGCCGACCGGATCCGCGGCGACCTGGAGAAGCTGACCAGCAAGCAGATCCAGCTGAACATTCTCGAGGTCAAGAACCCCGAGGTCGATGCCCAGCTGGTGGCTCAGGGCGTGGCCGAGCAGCTGTCCAGCCGGGTGTCGTTCCGGCGCGCGATGCGCAAGGCCATGCAGACGGCGATGAAGAGCGGCGCCAAGGGCATCAGGGTGCAGTGCGCCGGCCGGCTCGGCGGCGCTGAGATGTCCAGGTCGGAGTTCTATCGCGAGGGCCGGGTGCCGCTGCACACGCTCCGCGCCGACATCGACTATGGCTTCTATGAGGCGCGGACCACCTTCGGCCGGATCGGCGTGAAGGTCTGGATCTACCGTGGCGAGGCCGCGCAGACCAGGGCCGAGCGCGAGGCCGCGGCCGCGGCGCTGCGCGCCGGGCAGCGCGCCGGACGCCCGCCGCAGCAGCGGCGCCGCCGCCCGGGCGGCCCGGACTGGAGTGACCGGGCTGGCGGTCCTGGCACGTCGGAGCGGACCGAAGAGCGCGGCCCCGACAGCCAGGACGCGGCGGTGCCGGCCGGCGGCGCTGGCGGCGCGGGGCAGGAGGGCTGAGGCATGCTCATTCCGCGGCGGGTCAAGCACCGCAAGCAGCACCGGCCGGACCGGCACGGCGCTGCCAAGGGCGGTACCAGGGTGACGTTCGGCGAGTTCGGCATTCAGGCTGTCGAGCATTCCTACGTGACCAACAGGCAGATCGAGGCGGCCCGTATCGCCATGACCAGGCACATCCGTCGCGGCGGGAAGGTATGGATCACCATCTACCCGGACCGGCCGCTGACGAAGAAGCCGGCTGAGACCCGGATGGGGTCGGGCAAGGGCGCGCCGGAGTGGTGGGTCGCCAACGTCAAGCCGGGCCGGGTCATGTTCGAGCTGTCCGGGGTCACCGAGCCGGTCGCCAGGGAGGCCCTGCGCCGGGCGATGCACAAGCTGCCGATGAAGTGCAAGTTCGTCAAGCGAGAGATGAGTGAGGCGGGATGAGGCGGCACAAGCTCCCCATGCCCTGCTCATCGAGGGCAAAGTTCGTCAAGCGAGAGATGAGTGAGGCGGGATGAGGCGGCACAAGCTCCCCATGCCCTGCTCATCGAGGGCAAAGTTCGTCAAGCGAGAGATGAGTGAAGCGGGATGAGGGCGCAACTCGTCAAGCGAGAGGTCAGTGAGGCGTGATGGTGAAAGCTCTCGCCGCAGCGGATCTGCGGGCCTCAACGGACGAAGAACTCGACGGCAAGCTGGCGGAGGCGAAGATCGAGCTGTTCAACCTCCGCTTCCAGGCGGCCACCGGCCAGCTGGAAAGCCACGGACGGCTCCGTGCTGTGCGCAAGGAGATCGCCCGTATCTACACGGTTAAGCGGGAGCGTGAGCTCGGCATCGTGAGCGTGGCAGAGGAGGCGGATGAAGATGAGTGACGACACCAGCGGCACCGCCTCGCGAGGCTACCGCAAGGTGCGCGAGGGCCTGGTGGTCAGCGACAAGATGGACAAGACCGTCGTCGTGGTCGTCGAGGACCGGGTGAAGCACCCGAAGTACGGCAAGGTCATCCGCCGCACCAAGAAGTACAAGGCGCATGACGGTGAGAACGCCTGCGGTGTGGGCGACCGGGTGCTGCTGATGGAGACCAGGCCGCTGTCGGCGACCAAGCGCTGGCGGATCGCACAGATCCTGGAGAAGGCCAAGTAAATCGCAACCGCTGGTCCTCGCAGAGGCTGGCGTTATGAAGCAGGAGTTGACGTGATCCAGCAGGAGTCGCGGCTCAAGGTCGCCGACAACACGGGTGCCAAGGAGATCCTCTGCATCCGGGTGCTCGGCGGCTCGGGCAGGCGATACGCGGGCATCGGCGACGTCATCGTGGCAACGGTCAAGGATGCCCTGCCCGGCGCCGCGGTCAAGAAGGGCGACGTGGTCAAGGCCGTGGTAGTGCGCACCCGCAAGGAGCGCCGCCGCGGCGACGGCTCCTACATCCGTTTCGACGAGAACGCCGCGGTCCTGATCAGGGACGGCGGGGACCCGCGCGGGACCCGCATCTTCGGCCCGGTCGGGCGCGAGCTCAGGGAGAAGCGGTTCATGCGGATCATCTCGCTGGCGCCGGAGGTGCTGTGATGAGCAGGAAGGCCGCAGTGGCAAGGAAAAGCGGGCAGCGGGCGTCCGGCATGAAGATCAAGAAAGGCGACCGGGTCATGGTCATCGCTGGCCGCGATAACGGCCGCGAGGGCGTGGTCGTCGCCGCCTTCCCGGACAAGCAGAAGCTGCTGGTCCAGGGCGTCAACATGATCAAGAAGAACACCAAGGTCGACTACCAGGGCCGGCAGGGCGCCAAGCAGGGTGGCATCGTCCATCAGGAGGCGCTCATCCACGTGAGCAACGTGCAGCTGATCGACGGGGAGACCAAGAAGCCCACCAGGGCCGGCTACCGGCTCGAGGACGGCAAGAAGGTCCGGATCTCCCGCATCAGCGGTAAGGACATCTGATGGCTGCGGCAAATACCAAGCAGGCGGCGGCTGGGCGGGGCGGCGCGGCTGGCGGGCCCGGACGGAGCGCGGCGAAAAGCGCGGACCGGCCGGCGGCCGCGGGCCGCGCGGCGGCGTCAGCGGACGCCGCGGCGGCCGGCGACGGACCCGCGGCAACGCCGGTCCCGCCGCGGCTGCGGGACCGCTACCTGACCGAGATAGCGCCTGCGCTGCGCGACGAGTTCGGCTACGCCAACGTCATGCAGGTTCCCGGCCTTGCGAAGATCGTGGTGAACATGGGGGTCGGCGAGGCGGCCAGGGACGCCAAGCTGATCGACGGCGCCGTCAGGGACCTGGCCATCATCACCGGCCAGAAGCCGGCGGTCGCCCGGGCCAGGAAGTCGATTGCCCAGTTCAAGCTCAGGGAGGGCATGCCGATCGGCGCACATGTCACGCTCCGCGGCACGCGGATGTGGGAGTTCTGCGACCGGCTGCTCTCGATCGCGCTGCCCAGGATCCGCGATTTCCGCGGCCTTTCCGACCGGCAGTTCGACGGCCGCGGGAACTACACCTTCGGCCTCGTGGAGCAGCTGATGTTCCATGAGATCAACCCGGACCAGGTGGACAGGCAGCGTGGCATGGACGTGACCGTCGTCACCACCGCGACCAATGATGACGAGGGCCGTTCGCTGCTGCGGCGGCTCGGATTCCCGTTCAAGGAGAACTGACAGTGGCGAAGAAGAGCCTGATCGCCAAGGCTAAGCGGACGCCGAAGTACCACGTCCGCGCATATACCAGGTGCTCGCGGTGCGGGCGGCCGCGGGCCGTCTACCGCAGGTTCGGGCTGTGCCGGATCTGCTTCCGCACCCTGGCGCACCGCGGCGAGCTGCCCGGCATCACCAAGTCCAGCTGGTAGCCGCCTGATGATGACCAGATCCGGGCGCGATCGCGCCCGGCACCACGACCGACCTGGGCGCGACAGGCGCCCACCGACCACGCCGAAGGTCCCGAGGGAAACCGCGGCGAGGAGGGCCTGCAGGCCATGACGATGACCGACCCGGTCGCAGACATGCTGACCCGGCTGCGCAATGCCAACTCGGCCTATCACGACGTCGTGATCATGCCGCATTCCAAGATCAAGGTGAACATCGCGGAGATCCTCCAGCAGGAGGGCTACATCGCCGGATGGCGCGTAGAGGACGCGCAGGTCGGTAAGAGCCTCGTGGTCGCGCTCAAGTTCGGGCCGAGCAGGGAGCGTTCGATCGCCGGGCTCAAGCGGGTGTCCAAGCCCGGCCTGCGGGTGTACGCGAGGAAGGACAACCTGCCTCGGGTGCTCGGCGGCCTTGGCGTGGCCATCATCTCGACATCGGCGGGCCTGATGACCGACAAGCAGGCGAACAAGCGCGGCGTGGGCGGGGAAGTCCTCGCCTACGTCTGGTAAGGAGAACCACGATGTCACGAATCGGACGGATGCCCGTCGTGGTGCCGGACGGCGTCGACGTCACCATCAACGGGCGTGAGGTCAAGGTACGCGGGCCGAAGGGCAGCCTCAGCCTCGAGGTTGCCGAGCCGATCGAGGTCAACCAGGCCGACGGTGCCATCACGGTGACCAGGCCTAGCGACGAGGGCGAGATCAGGGCGCTGCACGGGCTGTCCAGGTCGCTGATCGCCAACATGGTGACCGGCGTGACCCAGGGGTACCGCAAGACCCTGGAGATCGTCGGCGTCGGCTACCGGGTCCAGGCCAGAGGGCAGGGACTGGAATTCGCGCTCGGCTACAGCCACCCGCTGCCGGTAGCCCCGCCGGAGGGGATCACCTTCCGGGTCGAGACGCCGACCAGGTTTGTCGTCGAGGGCATCGACAAGCAGCAGGTGGGCGAGGTGGCCGCCAACATAAGGAAGCTCCGCAAGCCCGACCCGTACAAGGGCAAGGGCGTGCGGTACCAGGGTGAGCAGATCCGCCGCAAGGTCGGGAAGGCTGGGAAGTAAGGGATGTCTGGCACCAGGACCCTAGGGCACGGGCGGGTCACCGGCCGGGCGAGCGGGCGCTCCGCCGCCCGCTTGCGGCGCCACCTGAGGGTAAGGAAGAAGGTCACCGGGAGTGCCGCGCGGCCGCGTCTGGTCGTGACGCGCTCGGCCCGGCACATGTTCGCGCAGCTTATCGACGACGTGACCGGCAGCACGCTGGTGTCCGCGTCCACCCTGGACGAGTCCATCCGCGGCTCGGCCGGGGACAAGACGGCCAAGGCGAAGCAAGTCGGAGCGCTGATTGCCGAGCGGGCCGGCCAGGCAGGCATCAGCGGCGCGGTCTTCGACCGCGGCGGGCATGCCTACCACGGCCGGATCGCCGCCGTCGCCGACGGCGCTCGGGAAGGCGGGATGGAGCTGTGACAGGCGTCAGGCCCGCTCGCACTACCAGGCTCGCCGGCACTCAGCGGCCGGCCAGCATGCATTCTCACGAGAAGAGGAAGATCTGATGGCAGCAACACCGCGGCGCGGCGCAGGAGGCGGCGAACGGCGCGACCGCCGCGACGACCGCCGTGGCGGCGCAGCCGACAAGGGCACCACCTACCTGGAGCGAGTGGTCGCCATCAACAGGGTGGCCAAGGTCGTCCAGGGCGGCCGGCGCTTCAGCTTCACCGCGCTGGTTGTGGTGGGCGACGGCAACGGCATGGTCGGTGTCGGGTACGGCAAGGCCAAGGAGGTGCCCGCGGCGATCGCCAAGGGCGTCGAGGCGGCCAAGAAGAGCTTCTTCAGGGTGCCGCGCATCGCGGGCACAATCCCGCACACCGTACAGGGCGAGGAGTCGGCCGGGGTGGTCCTGCTCAAGCCGGCCAGCCCAGGTACCGGAGTGATCGCCGGCGGCCCGGTGCGGGCCGTCCTCGAATGCGCAGGCATCCATGACGTGCTCTCCAGGTCGCTCGGTTCGTCCAATCCGATCAACGTGGTGCACGCGACGGTGACGGCGCTGAAGAGCCTGAACCGCCCGGAGGAGATCGCGGCACGGCGCGGGCTGCCGATCGAGCACGTCGCCCCGGCGGCCATGCTGCGGGCCCGGGCCGCGGCGGCGGCCACCGCGGCGCCGCAGAACAGCTGAGCGGGAGCGGGACATGGCAGAGTTGAGGGTCATCCAGACCAAGTCGAAGATCGGGGGCACCCAGGTCCAGCGTGACACGCTGCGCTCGCTGGGGCTCAGGCGGATCGGCGACGTGGTCGTGAAGGCGGACCGGCCGGAGATCCGCGGTATGGTCCATGCGGTGCGCCACCTGGTCACCGTCGAGGAGGTTGACTGAGATGGCAGACGCTGAGGGCAGTACGCCTGGCGGCCGGGCCGGGCTCAAGATCCATCATCTGCGGCCGGCCCCCGGCGCGCGCACCGCGCGGACCCGGGTCGGCCGTGGCGGGGCATCCAAGGGCAAGACCGCAGGCCGCGGCACCAAGGGCACCAAGGCACGCGGCCAGGTAGCCGGCGGCTTCGAGGGCGGCCAGATGCCACTGCACCGCAGGCTGCCCAAGCTCAAGGGCTTTTCCAACCTGCGGTTCAAGACCACCTACCAGGTGGTGAACCTCGACCGGCTGGCCGCTCTGTACCCCGACGGCGGGGACGTGACTCCGGAGGACCTCGTCACCCGCGGTGCCGTCAGGCCCGGCGAGATGGTCAAGGTGCTCGGCTCCGGCGAGGCGGCCAGCGGCCTGCGGGTCACCGCGCACGCGTTCTCCGCTTCGGCCCGGGCGAAGATTACCGCGGCGGGCGGTACCGTCACCGAGTTGTGAGATGAGCGCGACATCCGCCACTGGCCAGGCCCGGCCACCCGGGCGGGCTGCCTCCGTGCCTGGCTGTTCGACTGCCGTCGGCACGTTAGACTTCGGCGTGCATGTCGCGCTTGCGGCCAGCGGGTTCTGGATCCCGTGACCAGGAGCGGCAGATGACGTTGACCCTTCGACTCAAGGACGGCGCATGCTGACCGCGTTCCTCCGGGCCTTCCGGACCCCAGACCTGCGCAGGAAGCTGCTATTCACGCTCTTCATCATCGCGGTGTTCCGGCTCGGAGCCACCCTGCCGACGCCCGGGATCTCGGAGAAGGCCGTCACCGGCTGCCTGGACGCGGTGAACAGCAGCGGCCAGGCGGGACTGTTCCAGCTGGTCAACCTGTTCAGCGGCGGCGCGCTGCTACGGCTGTCGGTCTTCGCGCTCGGCATCATGCCCTACATCACGGCCAGCATCATCCTGCAGCTGCTCGCCGTGGTGATCCCGCGTCTTGAGACGCTGCGCCAGGAAGGCCAGAGCGGCCAGGCGAAGATCACCCAGTACACCCGTTACCTCACCGTGGGCCTGGCCGTCCTGCAGTCCACCGGGATCGTGGCGCTAGCCAGGTCGGGAAGCCTGCCCGGCATGAGCGGCCAGACGCAGTGCTCCAACCTGATACCGAACCAGTCGATCTTCACCATCAGCACCATGGTCCTCACGATGACCGCAGGCACCGCGGTCATCATGTGGCTCGGCGAGCTGATCACCGACCGCGGCGTCGGCAACGGCATGTCCTTGATAATCTTCACCCAGGTCATCGCGGTCATCCCGGGCGAAATGCTGGCCATCTACCGGCAGAAGCACGCGTTCGTGTTCGGCATCGTCTTGCTGGTCGGCATCGCGATCATCGCATTCGTGGCCTTCATGGAGCAGGCCCAGCGGCGGATCCCGGTCCAGTACGCCAAGCGGATGGTCGGCCGCAAGATGTACGGCGGCACCTCGACCTACATCCCGCTCAAGGTGAACCAGGCGGGCGTCATCCCGGTCATCTTCGCATCGTCGCTGCTATACATCCCGCAGCTGGGCGCGCAGCTGTTCGGGCACGCGACCAGCGCGCACCCGGCGAGCTGGGCGAACTGGATCGAGTCGCACCTGGTCCTCGGGGATGACCCGTACTATATGTTGATATTCTTCCTCCTGATCATTTTCTTCACCTACTTCTACGTGTCGATCACCTTCAATCCGACCGAAGTCGCGGACAACATGAAGAAGTACGGCGGGTTCATCCCGGGCATCAGACCCGGGCGGCCGACCGCCGAGTACCTGAGCTACGTGCTGAGCCGGCTGACCGCGCCTGGCTCGGTATACCTGGCCCTGGTCGCGCTCATACCGATGGTCGCGATCGGCCTGGTCGGGGCCACGCAGCAGTTTCCCTTCGGCGGCACGAGCATCCTGATAGCGGTGGGGGTGGGCCTCGATACCGTGAAGCAGATCGAAAGCCAGTTGCAACAGCGCAACTATGAGGGCTTCCTGCGGTAGTGCGCGTCGTCCTGGTCGGGCCTCCCGGTGCGGGCAAAGGGACACAGGCCCAGTTCATAGCCTCCCACCTGTCGATCCCGAAGATTTCGACAGGTGACATCTTCAGGTTCAATGTCAGCACGGGAACCGAGCTTGGCCGGCTCGCGAAGTCCTATATGGATCGCGGCGACCTGGTGCCTGACGAGGTCACGGTCGCGATGGTGTCCAGCAGGCTGCAGGAGGACGACGCCCAGGCCGGCTTCCTGCTCGACGGCTTCCCGAGAAACGTCCCGCAGGCCGAGACACTGCAGAAGATGCTCACCGAGTGGGACGTCAGGCTGGACGTCGTGGTCGAGCTCGTCGTGGACGACGACGAGGTGGTCAGGCGGCTGTCCGGCAGGCGAACCTGCCGCCGATGCGGGCGGGTCTGGCATGTGCTGTTCGACCCGCCGGCCCGCGGCGAGCTGTGCGACGAGTGCGGCGGCGAGCTGTTCCAGCGTGACGATGACAGGGAGCAGACCATCAGGCACCGCCTGGACGTGTATCAGCTGCAGACGCAGCCGCTGATCGCGTTTTATGCGGACGAGGGAGCGCTGCTGGGTATTGACGCCACTGGCCCGGTGGAGGAGATCACGGACCGGGCGCTTGGCGCGCTACGGCGGTTTGTCCGCTGAGATCAGTTGCGGGCCGCACGGGTAACGTTTGCAGTACAGACCCCGGAGGCTAGATGCGGACGAGACGGGAACAGCCGATCCAGATCAAGACCCCCGGCCAGCTGGCCGCGATGCGGGAGGCCGGCCTGGTGGTGGCGGACGCCCTGCGGGCGGCGGCAGCGGCGGTGCAGCCGGGGATCAGCACGGCTGAACTGGACGCCATAGCCGACCGGGTCATCCGCGACGCTGGCGCGGTGCCTTCGTTTAAGGGCTATCACGGTTTCCCCGCGACCATCTGCACCTCGGTCAACGACCAGATCGTGCACGGTATCCCGAGCCGCCAGACGCGCCTGGCGGCCGGGGATGTCATCTCGATCGACTGCGGTGCCATCGTCGCAGGCTGGCACGGGGACGCGGCGGTGACCGTCGGTGTCGGGCCGGCGAGGGCCGAGCTGTCCGGCTTGCTGACAGCCTGCGAGCTGGCACTGTGGTCCGGCCTTGCCAGCGCCGTGGCAGGCAACCGGCTGACTGACATTTCGCACTCGGTGGAGTCGAGCGCGCGTGCCAGCGGCGACTACGGCATCGTGCAGGAGTACGTCGGGCACGGGATTGGCAGCGAAATGCACATGGACCCGCCGGTGCCTAACTACGGCAAGCCGGGCAGGGGGCCGGTGCTGACGGAAGGCATGGCGCTGGCGGTCGAGCCGATGCTCCTCCTTGGCCGGCGCCACACCCGGCTGCTCGACGATGGCTGGACGGTGGTCAGCGCTGACGGGACCTGGTCGGCGCATTTCGAGCACACCGTGGCCATCACCGCCGAGGGGCCCTGGGTGCTCACCGCGGAGGACGGCGGGACGAGCGGCTTCGCCGCGCTGCGCGCGCAGCGCCAGGCCGGTCAGCCAGGCCCTCAGCCGGGTCAGCCAGGTCCGCCAGATCCGCCGGTCCCCGCCGGAGCACGGGTAACGGACTGAGGAGGAGCTGATGGCGGCCGACCCCCGGATCCGGGCGTCTGACGAGGACCGGGACCGCACGGTGTCGCTGCTGCGCGAGCACCATGCAGCGGGCAGGCTGACCGCCGAAGAGTTCGACGACCGGATCGGCAAGGCCTACGAGGCGAAGACTGTCGGCGAGCTGGACGAACTCATGACTGACCTGCCGGGGATCGATCTGTACCGGCTGCCGGACGCGACGCTGCAGCGCTATCGCGCACCGCGGCCAGGAGCGGGCTCGCTGGCGCAGGCGTCAGGCGGCCTCGCCAGGCAGCAGGGCAGGTTCTCGCCCGCCTGGCTGGCCGCCTGGGGGTCGTGGTTTTCGGTCACCGTGCTCTGCTTCGTGATCTGGGTGATTGCCGGGGCGAGCGGCTTTCCCTGGCCGGTCTGGATCGCCGGGCCGTTCGGCGCGATCCTGCTCGGCCGCTGGATCGCCGGTGGCGGGCCAGGCGGTCGCGGGTCGCGCTGACCGGAACCGCCGGCGGGAATTTTCCTGCCGTCGCTATGGTTTGGATGAGGACACGGGGTGAATATGCCCCGGGTTCGCATTGTCAGCAGGTCTCGCGTAGACTCTGCTCCGGCCCATGAGCTGTCATCTGGCATATGGCCTGAGCCTGTAGCGTGATGGCAGACATCTAGCAGGGTCGTCCGTGGCCGGAGGGTCGTGCGAGAGCACGAGCCGGACCGCGGGGGAAGCCCCAGACGATGACCGCATGAGCCGCGGCCTGACCAGCAATGGCCGGGTCGGCTGACAATGAGTATCGGCACGGCACCACATGAGTACCAGCACAGCACCACATGCAAGAAGTAAGCCAGCGAGCCAAGGCCAAGGCCAGGCAGCGAACCTATCAGCGAAGCGCGGAGGACATGCCCAAGAAAGACGGCGCCATTGAGATCGAAGGCACGGTCGTGGAGTCGCTGCCGAATGCCTTCTTCAGGGTGGAGTTGGACAACGGGCACAAGGTCCTGGCTCACATCAGCGGGAAGATGCGGATGCACTACATCCGGATCCTTCCCGATGACCGGGTCGTCGTCGAGCTGAGCCCCTACGACCTCAGTCGTGGGCGGATTGTCTACCGGTACAAGTAACAGGCTGACGGCGCGGCGGGCTCGATGGCTCCGGGCGCCTGAGGAGACAAGCTATGAAGGTCAAGCCGAGTGTGAAGAAGATCTGCAGCAAGTGCCGGATCATCCGCCGGCATGGCCGCGTGATGGTCATCTGCTCAGACCCGAGGCACAAGCAGCGTCAGGGCTGAGCGCACAGTAAGACACGTACCGCAATCCGCGGTCGGCCAGCGGCTGGCCGCGGATTACCCCCGGAGGAGGCCGGGGCCCGGTCCGGGCAGGGACGCAGGGAGCGGTGCGCAGGACCTCCGCGACAGAAGGAGAACTGCCCAGGATGGCACGCCTCGTCGGCGTCGACTTGCCGCGTGACAAGCGGCTTGAGGTCGCCCTTACTTACGTCTTCGGAATCGGCCGCACCCGTGCGCTTGAGACGCTCAGCGCGACGGGCGTCAGCGGCGACGCCAGGGTCCATGAGCTCAGCGACGAGGACCTCCTGCGGCTGCGGGACTGGATCGACGCCAGCTACAAGGTTGAAGGTGACTTGCGCCGTGAGGTGCAGGCCGACATTCGCCGCAAAGTCGAGATCGGGTGCTATCAGGGGATCAGGCACCGCCGCGGGCTGCCCGTGCACGGCCAGCGCACGCAGACCAATGCCCGCACCAGGAAGGGCAAGAAGAAGACAGTCGCCGGCAAGAAGAAGGCCGGGAAGAAGTAGTCCGCACGCCGTGCCCGCCATCACCGGCGGGCTCCGGCGGCCACAGCGGTCCGACCACCTCCGGGAGTAGAGGAGCAGGATGCCTCCCAAGAGCCGTGCCGGCGTCAAGAAAGTGCGCCGGAAGGAACGAAAGAACATCGCTCACGGGCACGCCCACATCAAGAGCACCTTCAACAACACCATTGTCTCCATCTCCGATCCTGGCGGCAGCGTCATCTCATGGGCTTCATCCGGCCAGGTCGGTTTCAAGGGCTCGCGCAAGTCGACGCCGTTCGCCGCCCAGATGGCCGCTGAAGCGGCGGCGCGCCGGGCGATGGAGCACGGCATGCGCAAAGTCGACGTGTTCGTGAAGGGCCCGGGCTCGGGGCGGGAGACCGCCATCAGGTCCCTGCAGGCGACCGGCCTGGAGGTTGGCTCGATTCAGGACGTGACCCCGGTTCCGCACAATGGCTGCCGCCCGCCCAAGCGGCGCCGGGTGTGAGCGGGGGATCGCGGGGGTCGTCCCCCGAGACCAGCACTGAGGAGTAAGCGACAAACATGGCTCGATACACCGGCGCCGACTGCAAGCGCTGCCGCCGCGAGAAGACCAAGCTGTTCCTGAAGGGCGCCAAGTGCGACTCGCCGAAGTGCCCCATCGAGATCCGGCCGTACCCGCCGGGCGAGCACGGCAGGAACCGGCCCAAGGAGAGCGAGTTCCTGCTGCAGGTCAGGGAGAAGCAGAAGGCCAAGCGCATCTACGGGATCCTCGAGCGGCAATTTCACAACTACTACACCGAGGCGACCCGGACCCGCGGCAAGACCGGCGAGGCGCTGCTCCAGATCCTGGAGACGCGGCTGGACAACGTGGTCTACCGGGCCGGCTTCGCCAAGAGCCGTGACATGGCCAGGCAGCTGGTCGGGCACGGTCACGTCCTTGTCAACGGCCGCAAGGTCGACATTCCCTCCTACCGGGTGAGCGAGTCCGACATCGTCGAGGTCGCGTCGAAGTCGGCGGAGCTGACCCCGTTCCTGGTGGCGCGCGCCGAGGCAGGCGAGCGCACGGTCCCGGCCTGGCTCGAGGTGATCCCCGACAAGATGCGTATCCTCGTGCACGCGCTGCCGGTCCGGGCCCAGATCGACACCCTGGTCCAGGAGCAGCTCATCGTCGAGCTTTACTCGAAGTAACCAGCTTGCGGGCCTGCCACCCGGCGAGCCCGCGCCGCTGGCGGCGAAAGCCGTCAGATGATAAGTCGCGATCGTCATATAGCGGGCATCGCGGGAAGGAATACCCATGCTCATCGCCCAGCGTCCGAGCCTCACTGAAGATCAGGTCGACGAGTTCAGGTCCAGGTTCGTCATCGAGCCGCTCGAGCCTGGGTTCGGCTACACGATCGGTAACTCGATCCGCCGTACCCTGCTCTCCTCCATTCCTGGTGCCGCGGTGACGAGCATCAGGATCGAGGGGGTCCTGCACGAGTTCTCCACCGTGCCGGGGATCGCCGAGGACGTCACCGACATCATCCTGAACCTCAAGGAGCTTGTCGTCTCCTCCGAGCACGACGAGCCGGTGCCGATGTACCTGCGCAAGCAGGGGCCGGGTCCGGTCACGGCGGCGGACATCGCCCCGCCGGCCGGCGTCGAGGTGCACAACCCGGACCTGCACATCGCGACCCTGAACAGCAAGGGCAAGCTGGAGATGGAGCTGACGGTCGAGCGCGGCCGCGGTTACGTGTCGGCGGCCCAGAACAAGCAGCCAGGGCAGGAGATCGGCCGGATCCCGATCGACTCGATCTACTCGCCGGTGCTGCGGGTGACCTACAAGGTCGAGGCCACCCGGGTCGAGCAGCGCACCGACTTCGACAAGCTGATCCTGGACGTGGAGACCAAGCCGTGCATGCGGCCCAGGGATGCGGTCGCCAGCGCTGGAAAGACGCTGGTTGAGCTGTTCGGGCTGGCCAGGGAGCTGAACGTAGACGCGGAGGGCATCGACATCGGCCCGTCGCCTACCGACGCCGCGCTGGCGGCGGACCTGGCGCTGCCGATCGAGGAGCTGAACCTCACCGTCCGGTCCTACAACTGCCTCAAGCGCGAGGGCATCCACAGCGTCGGCGAGCTTGTCGCCCGCAGCGAGCAGGACCTCCTCGACATCCGCAACTTCGGCGCGAAGTCGATCGAGGAAGTCAAGCAGAAGCTGATCGACATGGGCCTCGCGCTGAAGGACTCGCCCCCGGGGTTCGATCCGGGCACGGCGGCCGACAGCTACGGGGCGGACGACGACGAGAGCTACGTCGAAACCGAGCAATACTGACGGGTCGGGCAACTGCCCTGAAGTAGCAAAACCAAGGAGAAGTTCCCGATGCCCACGCCCACCAAGGGTGCCCGGATGGGCGGCAGCTCGGCCCATCAGCGGCACATGCTGGCGAACCTGGCCACCGCGCTGTTCGAGCACGGCAAGATCACCACGACCGAGGCGCGGGCACGCAGGCTGCGGCCGGTGGCCGAGCGCCTGATCACCTTCGCCAAGCGAGGCGATCTGCACGCTCGGCGGCAGGTGCTGACCATGGTCACGGACAAGAGCGTCGTGCACACGCTCTTCACCGATATCGGGCCGAGCTTCGCAGCCCGCGATGGCGGCTACACGCGGATCACCAAGGTCGGGCCGCGCAAGGGCGACAACGCTGCGCTCGCAGTGATCGAGCTGGTCCGCGAGGACGCGGAGGCGAAGCCGCGCCGCCGCCGGGCCCGCCGGACGCAGCCCGTTGCCAGCCCGGCCACCGGACGGTCGCGGCGGGGCACCGCCGGGCAGGGCGCGGAGGCCGGCAGCGTGGAGGCCGGCAGCGCTGTGATCGGCAGCGCCGAGGCTGCCGAGGCTGAGGCTGAGGCCTCCGTGGCGCACGACGCGCAGGCCGGGGACACCACCCAGGCTGTGGACACGCAGGCCGGGGACACGCAGGCTGTGGACACGCAGGCTGTGGACACGCAGGCTGGGGACACGCAGGCCGGGGAAACGCAGGCTGTGGACACGCAGGCCGGGGAAACGCAGGCCGGGGCCGGGACGGCCGCTGCGGATCTTGTCGACGCGGGCGGCGACGTCGGCGGCACCGGATCCGTGTCGGCCGCCGGTTCAAGCGCATTGGGGCCAGATGACGAGTCCGGCCAGGGCGACGCGGGCTAGCTGGCGACGAGGGCTGGCAGCAGTACCCGCGCGGCGGCCCTGAGCGCCCCGCTGGCTGCCGATCCGTCCGGCGTCCCGGCAGCACCTCTCCGGCTCCGCCTGGACCTGTCCTACGACGGCTCAGGCTTTCATGGCTGGGCCAGGCAGCCGGGTCTGCGGACGGTTCAGCAGGTCGTGGAGGAGGCGCTCGGCCGGATTCTCGCCCTGGACGCGGCGCCTGGGCTGACCGTGGCGGGCCGTACCGATGCCGGAGTGCATGCGCGCGGCCAGGTCGCGCATGCCGATGTGGCGGCGCAGTCCTGGGAGCGGGCGGCTGGCATCGCGCTCGGCCGGCTGGCCAGGCTGCTGCCACCGGACATCCGGGTGCGTTCGGTCGGCCGTGCCCCGGACGGGTTCGACGCGAGGTTCTCCGCGCTGTGGCGCCGCTACTCCTACCGGGTCTGCGACGATCCGGCCCGCGCGGACCCGCTGCGCAGGCAGGACACCTTGTGGTACCCGCGCCAGATCGACACGGGGCGGATGAACGAGGCGGCGGGCTCCTGCCTCGGCACCCGGGACTTCGCCGCGTTCTGCCGCCGCAGGGATGGCGCGACGACCGTACGCGAGCTGCTGCGGCTTGACTGGGAACGGTCAGCCAGCGGGGTCGCGATCGCGACGGTGTCGGCGGATGCCTTCTGCCACAACATGGTCCGGGCGCTGACCGGCGCGATGCTGTCGATTGGCGACGGGACCAGGCCGGCCAGCTGGCTGGCCGACGTGCTCGCCGCCAGGGTCCGTGACCCCGCGGTGCACGTCGCACCACCGCACGGGCTATGCCTGGAGGAGGTCTGCTATCCCGCCGACGCCGAGCTTGCGGCACGGGCGGCAGCGACCCGCCGGGTCAGGGAGTCCGGGGCGTGCCGGTGATCATGCGGCTGGCCAGGCTCAGGTTGGCGGTGTTCTGGATCAGGCGGTTGCAGAACGTCTCGAGTTCCAGGCGCTGCCACTTGGCCGTGGGAGCGTGCAGGCTGGCGAACTCGGCCCAGACCATGACCAGGAAATGGCCCTTGATCTCCGTCTCTTCGAGTCCGGTCCCCCGGGTCAGGTGGCTGGCGGGTCCCTTGGCCGCCGCCAGCTGGGCGATGAAGTCGCCGCCGCCCGCCGCCTTGCCCGACCGCTCGGCAGCTGCCACGCTGGCCAGGTTGAGCACCCCGATCGTCCCCATCAGCTTGCTGTTGTGCGAGAGATAGCTCGCCCGCATGACCTGAGTGCATTTTCCCAGCCGGACGGCGGTCTGCAGCGCTGAGCCGATCACTGCCTTGGCACAGTCGGTCCCGTCGCGCTCGACGGTCCTGGCGTACCCGCTGCCTCCCGCGGTGAAGGCGGCAGGGAAGAGTTCGGTGAGGGTAAGCGGCTGCGGGTCGGCGGCCCGGTTCCGGATATGTCCCCAGCGGCCCAGCGACTGGGTGGCTGTCGGCGCGGCCGACTGCGGCTGGCTCTGCCCGCCAGCCGGGCGTTTCGGCGCCGCCGCGGCGTGGCCAGCGCCGTGGCGGCCGGCGCTGAACCAGAGGTACACGGCGATGCCCGCGCTGAGGGCAAACACCAGCCCGCAAGCGATCAGCAGCCCTCCGGCCCGCCTTCCGCCGCGCGCCCTGGCATGTGCGCGCCTAGGCTGCGGGCGGTCGGTGCGCGCCGCCGGGCTGCGCTGCGGTACCGCCTGGCGGCCCGTCTCAGCTTGCTGGCCGCCGGAGCCTGGCTGTGCTGCCCGGCTGCCCGCGGAGAGCGAGGCCTCGACGGATTCCCCGGACTCGGCCGAGGTGCCGTCAGCGGGATCGCTGACGGCAAGAACCGAATAGGCCGGCTGAGGGTAGCCAGGCTGGCCAGTCCATGTCTGGCCGGTCCATGGCTGGCCGGTCCGTGGCTGGCCGGTCCGTGGCTGGCCGGTCCGCGTCTCGCCGGTCCGTCGCTCGCCGGTCCGTGTCTCGCCGGTCCGTGTCTCGCCAACTGCCAGCCGGGCCTGGCCAGGCTCTGGATACCACGGCCCGGCGCGGTCGGCGGCCGGAGACTCCGGGTAGCCGGCTGCGGCCCGTCCGGCGGTTCCCTGGTGAGTATCCCGGTAGCCGTTATCTGCCTGGCTGGGCACCCGGTTCCACGCGGAGAACTGGCCCGGAGGATAGACGGGCGGCGGCTGGCCCGGAGCGGGCGGGTAGCCACGGACCGGGCCCTTGCCCGCCAGGCCCGCGGCTGGCTCGTGCCACCCGCCGCCCGGACCTGCGGCTTGGCAGGCCACCTCGGCTGCTGCAGGCTGATCGCCGGAATACCCGGGGACGAAGAGCGACGAGCCGCCGAGGGCTGACTGCCGGCCGGCTTCCGATGGCTGCCCGGACAGCGCGCCATTCCGGCTGGCCGGCCCTTTCCGACCGCCGGCCCCGCGATCGGCGGACCTCTCACCCGGGTTGCGCATGCGGCGAGCGTATCGCTGCGTGCCCCGCGGTTAACCCCGTCGGCCGTATTGTCGGGATCTTCGGGTTCCGGTCCGCGACGTCCTGAAACGGCCCTGCTGACGGCTTCGCTGACCCGGCCCGCCAGGCACCGCTTTGACCGTCGTCACCCCAGGCCGGTATTCTGCTTGAGCGTCCATGTGCATCGGCATGCCCGCGCTGCCTGTTATCCGGTCAGCGCAGCGGCGGCCGGTGCCGCGGAGTCCCGCGCCTGGGCGGGCTTACCCCGGGCGAGGGCCAGGATTCAGGACTCACACGCGAAGGCTTATGACTGTGCGCACATTCAGCCCGAAAGCCAGTGACATCCACCGGCAGTGGCATGTCATCGATGCCTCTGACGTTGTCCTCGGCCGGCTCGCGAGCCAGGTCGCCCCGCTGCTGCGCGGCAAGCACAAGCCGATCTTCGCGCCGCACGTGGACACCGGCGACTTCGTCATCGTCATCAACGCGGAGAAGGTCGCGCTGAGCGGGAACAAGCTCGCCGACAAGCGCGCGTACCGGCACTCCGGGTATCCGGGCGGGCTACGGTCAATTACCTATGGCGCGCTGCTGGCCAAGAACCCGGAGCGGGTGGTCGAGAAGGCCGTCAAGGGCATGCTGCCGAAGAACACGCTGGGCAGGCAGATGCTGCGCAAGCTCAAGGTGTACGCCGGGCCCGAGCATCCGCACAAGGCACAGCAGCCGGTCCCGTTCGAGATCACGCAGGTCGCGCAGCAGGCCGGTGCCAGCCGCACCGGCGCGAAGTAACCAGAGCCGATCAGGAAGCACGAGGAAGACGACGTGGCTGAGCCCACTGACGCGCAGGATCCCGAAGCGGGAGCAGGCGCCGAGCCCGAGCAGAACGCTGGGGAGCACGTGTCGGAGTACACCACCGAGACAGGTGACACTGCGCCTGGCGGGCCGGCCCGGCAGGCCCGCAAGCCGGTCGTTACCGGGAACGCCCTGGGCACCGGCCGGCGCAAGGAGGCCATCGCGCGGGTCCGCATCCTGCCCGGCACGGGGAAATGGCAGATTAACGACCGGTCGCTGGACGAGTACTTCCCGAACAAGCTGCACCAGCAGCTCATCAGCGAGCCCTTCGTGACGCTCGGGGCCGACGATCAGTTTGACGTGGTCGCGCGGATCACCGGCGGCGGCGTCACCGGGCAGGCCGGCGCGCTGCGGCTCGGCATTGCCAGGGCGCTGATTCTCGTCGACCCGGACAGCCGTCCGACCCTGAAGAGGGCCGGCTTCCTGACCAGGGACGCTAGGGTCAAGGAGCGGAAGAAGTACGGGCTGAAGAAGGCACGCAAGGCGCCGCAGTACTCAAAGCGCTGAACCGCGCCGCTGCCGTTGAGGTCAGCGCCGTAAAAACCCGGATGACCAGGGGTGATCCATTGGGTCGGCTGTTCGGTACGGACGGTGTTCGAGGAGTTGCGGGGCGTGATCTCACGGCCCGGTTCGCAACCGATCTCGCTGCAGCTGCCGCAGTGGTCTTGCCCGGCACTGGCGACCTGGCCAGTAACGGCAACGGCGACCGCGCCAGCCACGCGGGCCGCACCGGCCACGCGGGCGGCACACCACTACGCGGGCGCCGTCGCCCGAGGGCGCTCGTGGGCCGCGATCCCCGGGCTTCTGGCCAGTTCCTCGAGGCCGCGGTGGTGGCGGGCCTGGCCGGGGCCGGCGTGGACGTGCTCAGCCTCGGCGTGGTGCCGACACCTGCCGTCGCTTACCTGACCGGGGCCCTCGCCGCTGACTTCGGGGTGATGCTGTCCGCGAGCCACAACCCGGCTCCCGACAACGGGATCAAGTTCTTCGCCCGCGGCGGGCTGAAGCTGCCCGACGCGGTGGAAGATGAGATAGAACGCAGCCTCGGGGCCCAGCCCGGCTCCGGCCCTGATGGCCTGCCCGCGGCCGGCTTCGGCCGGGTCACCGACGCTTCCACCGAGATCGGCCGCTATCTCACGCATCTGCTTTCCACGCTTCCTGAGCCCGGCGGCGATACCCCGCTGAACGGGATGCGCGTCGTGGTCGACTGTGCTCATGGCGCCGCCTACGATGTCGCGCCGCGGCTGCTGCGCCGTGCGGGGGCCGAAGTGGTCACGATCGGCGCCGAGCCGGACGGGGACAACATCAATTCCGGTTGCGGCTCGACGAGCCTCGGCGCCTTGTCGGCCGCGGTAACAGCGCACGGCGCCGACGCCGGCATCGCTTATGACGGCGACGCCGACCGGTGCCTGGCAGTCGATGCGGACGGCCAGGTGATCGACGGTGACCAGATCCTCGCGGTGCTGGCGTTGTCCATGCGGGACGAGGGCCGGCTGGTCGGCAACACCGTCGTCGCCACCGTGATGTCCAATCTGGGATTCCGGCTGGCGATGCGGGACGCGGGCATCGAGGTGGTGGAGACGCCGGTCGGGGACAGGTACCTGCTGGCCGCCATGCTGGGCGGCAGGTTCGCGCTCGGCGGCGAGCAGTCTGGTCACATCATCATGCTCGACCATGCGACGACCGGCGACGGCCTGCTCACCAGCCTGCAGCTGCTCGGGGTCGCGGCTGGCCGCGGCCAGCCGCTTGGCGAGCTTGCGAAGGTGATGACCAGGTACCCGCAGGTGCTCATCAACATCCCCGGGGTGGACAAGTCCCTGGTCGCCTCTTCGCCCGAGCTCACCGACGCGGTGCGGGGGGCCGAGCGGGAACTTGGCGAGTCAGGCCGCGTGCTGGTGCGGCCGAGCGGGACGGAGGACGCGGTCCGGATCATGGTCGAGGCCGTTGACGCCGGCCAGGCGCGCCGGCTTGCCGATGCACTCGGCGCCGTGGTGCGGGGATTTGCGTGAGCACATCGGGCCCGGCTGCCCGGCTGCCCGGGGCTCGCGGGATCCTGCAGCTGGCTGATCCGAATCCACGCATGGAAGCCTAGATCCAGCCAGCCCGGCCAGCCACCAGTTATTGCGCCGCCGCAGCCAATCCCGCCGCGACGCGAGACCATCCTCAGCACGCCAGCCAGCTGCCGGTGAATTAACAACTCAGGACATTAGCCGGAATGTGCGGAATCGGGAGGCGCCGGCCATCGGCAAGCGCTCGGCGTGCGGAGTGAGCCGCGCGCCTTGCCCGCTGGCCGCGACGTCCGCTGAGCGGCGATTCGGCGGGCGATGGCTGCGGCACGGGTTCCGCAGCAGTGCCCAAAACGTACGCCATGGTGCCGCAACTGGGGGTTTGCTAGCCTGAGAACTTCTGGATCGTCCCGGGGGGGATCACATGGCCGCTTGGCCGCTGAAGATCAGCCGCTCCATCACCGGGCGGTCGCGGCTCGGGTTGCAGCGGCGGCGTGATTGCGTGCTCATTGACACTCCGCCAAGTCCGTTATTCGCCGCATTTTACCGGATAGAGCGATATGCAGCCTGATATTGATGCCCAGCCCGGCGACGTTCTCGAGAGGACCCCGCCGGTCTTCGTCCGGGTCCTGCGCGGCTATGACTCGCAGCAGGTCGATGATTACCTGAAGCAGATCGACGGCGTGCTGCGCCGGCAACGTGAGCAGCTGCAGGCCCTGCGCCGGGAGCTGGCTGACGTGCTGCGCCACGCGCAGGAGCAGGATCGCCCGGGCGCCGGGCTCGGGTCGCGGGTCGACCGGCAGCTCCGGCTGGCGAAGGAGCAGCAGGACGAGATTCTCCACGAGGCCAAGTCCACGGCCACGGAGGTCGAGGCGAAAGCTAGGGCCAAGGCGGACCAAGTCCGTGCGGCGGCCAGGAAAGAGGCAGCCGAGCTGCGAGCGGACGCAAAGCGGGAAACTGACGAGTTGCGGTTGTCCGCCGAGCGTGAGATCGAGGCGACCAGGACAAGTGCCCGGCGTGCGGCGGACGATCTGGCGTCGACTACCGAGCGCGAGGCGGCCGAACTCCGCGCGACGGCTGAGCGCGAGGCGGCGGAGCGCGCCGCGGGCGAGGGGGAGATATCGGGGCTCCGGGACAGCACAGAGCGCGAGGTCGCGCAGCTGAAGGAGGCCGCCGAGCAGGAGCGGAACGAGATCCTCGCCACCTCGCTGCGTGAAGTTGACGAGATGCTCAGCGAGGCGCGGCGGATCCTGGCGGAAAGCGAGGCGCAGCGGGCTCAGGCTAAGGAAGAGTTCGATAGGCGATTCGCCCCGCAGCGCGAGGAAGCGGAGCGGCAGGGTACCGAGCGGCTCGCCGCGGCGACAGCCGTGACCCGCAAGCTCGTGTCCGAGGCTGAGCAGCAGGCAGCAGCGGCAGCGGAGCGGGCCGCCACGGCCGGCAGCCAGGCCGAGCACGCCAGCCGGGACGCCGATCAGTACGCAGAGCAACTGGTCACCAGCGCGAGGAAGAATGCGGATGACGTTGTCGGGCAGGCCGAGGCTCAGGCCGCTCAGCTCCTTGCCGCGGCCAGGTCCGAGGCCGAGCGGCAGCGCCGGATCACCCAGCGCTATGTCGACGAGCTTAACGGCCAGAAAGAGGACGTGACCGCGGACCTCGCGCAGGTCAGTGAGCTGCTCGGAGCGCAGATGCCAAGACTGGCAGACGCCTTGCGGCGCTCGCCAGCCGGGCGCTCCGGCCGGAGCAAGCAGCAGGCCGACGCGCCGGTTGCCCCGCTACGCGCCGACGCCGCGCCAGGACCCGGGCTGGCCGGTGAGGACGCGAGCGCCGGTGCGAATACGCCGCCGGCGAGTGCGCCGGCCCAATCCGGCGGGTAAGGCGGCCAATGCGGGTTAGCGGGCGGCGGCCTGGGCGGCCGCCGGGAGCGGGCGAGCAGGGTGGTCGGCATAGGCCGGGCGGCGCGGTGACCGGATCTTCCGTACCTCGCACGGAGCAGCAGTCCGGACGTCTTCCGACCAAACGTCGGGCAGCCGGTGACGTACCGCGAACGACACCGCTTCAAGCCGCGAATGCACGCCGAGCTTGGTGAGCACGGACTGCAGATGGCTGCGCACGGTGGTCTTGGACACCCCGAGCCGTTCCACCATGGCCGTGGTGTCGAGACCCTCGATCAGCATGAGCAGGCACTCCCGCTCGCGGCTGGTGAGCTGGGCAGCAACGCGGCGGCTGGTTTCGGCCTGCACGGACCGCACCGGGGCGGCAGGGACATCGACGACGGTCCCGCCGTGCTGGATGCGGGCAAGCGCCGAGACAACGGCCTCCAGCCCGCGCGACTGGTGCACGTATCCGCAGGCCCCGGCGTCCAGCGCCCGGCTTACCGCCTGGGCGCCCCGATCAGCTCCGAGCACCAGGACGGCGGTGCCGGGGCTCACCGCGAGCACGCTGCCGATGCTCTCGGCTGCGTCATCGTCGGTCGACGGCATGCGGTCGATCAGGCAGGCATCGGGCTGCTCACGGCAGACCGAGGCAACCATCTCGGCGCGGCTGGCGGCCACTGCCCGGGTCACGTACCCGTACTGCGTCAGCGCAGTGGACAGCGCGTCCAGGAAGACGACGTGATCGTCACCGAGTACCAGGCTGGTCACCGGCCCGCACCTGCCAATCCAGGCGGGCTGCAGGCCCGGGCCGGCAGCGTCGCCCCGCACTCCCGCGTCACGGCAGTTGCCGTGCCGCCACCACGATCCGGCCGACCCCGGGCCGCGCATCGACTCACTGTCTCGCCCCCAATACCCCGTCGGGTACTTGTCGGCCCCGGCTGCTGGCACAGCCGACCGGTTAATAGCAGGAACCGCGCGAAGAGCAATTTAGCGGCTGCGCGTTTACCACACCGATAAGACGCCCGTACGCGTGCGATCGTTTACGAATCGCCGTAATCGGCCTGCCTAGGAGGCCAAGAAGGCGAGTTATCCGCTTTCGCGGCACTTCTCCGTACTTCTTCCAGATTTAACTGGATTATACCATATTGATCGCTACGCCACTCTGGCGCTGCGGCAGCGCCAATCTGCAGGCCCCGGGGGCGGAGGCCGCCGGCGGGGGCGGCACGCAGCCGCTCACTCGCGAGTGCCCTCGACCCGGATCCGCGCCTGACCAGCGCGCACCTGACGGCTGCGTGGTCAGGCCGGGGCATTCTCGCGGATGGCATCGGCGGAAACATAGGCCGCCGCGAGCGCGTCCCGCAGGTCCTGCTGCCCGTAACGGTCGCCCACGCGGGCGTGGGCAGTCTCGGCCATCCGGGCGGCGGCCTCGGGCGAGTCGAGCAGGGACCGGATCGCGGATGCCAGCAGGCGGGGCCGCCGCGGTGGCACCAGCAGGCCCGTCGATCCGGGCAGCACCAGATCGGGGACGGCGTTGACGGACGTCGCGACGACCGGGACTCCGCAGATCATGGCTTCCACGATCGCGGTGGGCAGCCCTTCATACCGGCTCGGCAGGACAAAGACGTCCAGTGCCGGAAGCACATCGAGAATGTCGGTACGCTCGCCCGCCAGCATGATCCGGGCGGCCCGCCGGGCGGCCCGCCGGGCGACGCGCTCGGCGAGATCTCCGCCGCCGATCCAGATGCCGGTCACATCCGGACGGCCGACCTCGGCAATGGCGTCCACGAAGTCCTCGGGTGCCTTCTGGTAGGTCAGCCGGCCTACCGCGCCGACGACAGTGGCCGTCGCCGGCAGGCCAAGCGCCGCGCGGGCGCGCCGGCGTGCCGCTGGATCGCGAGCGGCCATGCTGGCCCTTATCCGTTCCGGGCCGCCCACCGTCACGCCGATCGTGCGAACCCGGTCCGGTGCGATCAGCTCACGGGCCACCGCCTCGGCGGCTACCCCGCTGCCTACGCAGAGCGCCAGGTCGGTGAACCGGCCAAGGTGCCGCTCGATGGAGACATAGGCGCGGCGCCGCGGCGCTGACTGGAACTGATGGAACGGGAATCCGTGGAAAGTGTGCACGATCCAGGGGACTCCCGCGCGGCGGGCGGCCATCCGGCCGATGGTGCCTGCCTTGGCGCAGTGCGTGTGGACAACCTGGAAGGCCCGCTGCCGGAACAACAGTTCCAGGCGCCGCAGGGCCAGCAGGTCGCTGCGGGGAGCGATGGGCGCGCGCAGCGCTGGCTCGATCACCACCTCGATCCCGGATTCGGCGGCTTCGTCAAGCAGGCCGTCTCCGCTGCCCGTCACGATCGTGGGCTGGAAGCTCTCCCAGTCGATGACCTGCGCCCCGCGCAGCGCGAGCACTCCGGCCCCGCCTTCTAGCCTGGTGATCACAGTCGCCACCCGAATCGGCCGGTCAGGCACCCCTGATCGCTGCGGTGCGGGCCCCGCACCGGCCCGGGCCGGTGCGGCAGTCACCGGCGGCCCCGGCCCGTCGGTATGACGGAGAACGCGGCGCCCTCGCGGTCGGCCAAGCCCGGGCGCTCGGGCGGGCGCAAGCCGGCCGCGCGGGCGATCCGCACCGCCTGGAGCCTGGTATGCACGTCCAGCTTGCTGAAGATGCTGCGGGTGTGGGTCCGGACTGTATCCGGGGATATCAGCAGCTCCTTGGCGATCTGCTGGCCATGCTTTCCTTCCACCATGCTCGCCAGGACGTCCCGTTCCCGCGGACTGAGCACATCCAGCGGGTGGTGGACCTCGGCGGCCCTGCGGATGTCCTCGCGCAGCTGGCGCAGCACTTCGCCAAGGATGGCCGGCGGGTACCAGGAACTCCCGGCACACACGCCGCGGATGATGGTCTGCAGCTCGTCCGCGCCCTGAGTTCTCGAAATCCAGGCATCCGCCCCCGCCCTGGCCGCGTCAACAGCCTGCCCGACATCGTCGTCGGCACTGAACATCACCACGTGTGTCGCGGGCCAGGCTTCCCGAAGCCGCTGCACAACCTCCGCCACGGCGAACCCGAGCGGCTTCACATGGATCAGCGCGACGTCCGGCCGCAGCCAGCGGACCAGCTGGGTTAGCCTCGGCTCACTGGTGCTGCAGCGGTCCACCACCACCATGTCAGGCGCGGTCGCCAGCCGGGATGCCAGCGCATCGGTGACCATCCGGTAGTTGCCCACGAGAACCAGCCGCAACATGTCCACTGCAGCACTATGCTGGATAAAGCCGGTGTTGTCCTCATACCTATGCAGGAGCAATCATCGGCCGCGCATTGGATATTCCCCGCGCCGGAGGCCCGTCAATAACTGAGAGTAATATTAACTCACGATTTGTAATCGCGAGTGAGTCGCTTTCCGTGTATCAATGTTCACGCTAACGGATTGGCGCCCGGCAGGCCGTACTCGCTGGCGATGCGCAGCCAGTGCCTCACCTCACGGGAGCAGAAATTCCCAGCTCTAGCGCCCCGCTCGTTTACATGTATCACTCCGTTACCCCGTACGAGGTAGACCCGTACCTGGTAACGGTGCGCCCGCAACGCTTTGATCAGCAGCTGCGCTGGCTGAGCAGGCGAGGCCTCAGGGGCGTCTGCATGCGAGAGCTGCTTGCGGCCAGGCGTGCCGGCTCGGGCGCGGGCCTGGTCGGCCTCACCTTTGACGACGGCTACGCCGACTTTGCCAGCTACGCGGTGCCCATCATGGAGCGGTACGGATTCAGCGCGACCGTCTTCCCTATCGCCGCCCGGCTCGGCGGGGACAACGAATGGGACCCGGAAGGACCGCGCAAGCCGCTCATGACGGCGGAGCAGGTGCGGCAGGTAGCCGACGCGGGCATGGAAATCGGTTCACACGGGATGCAGCACGTCTCGCTGCTGTCGGTCACTGACGCGGAACTCGCCCGTGAGCTCAGGGACAGCCGGGCGGCCCTGCAGGACGTCAGCGGGCAGCAGGTGGCCGGCTTCTGTTATCCCTATGGTCACGTCGACAGCCGGGCCGTCGGTGCCGTGCGCAGCGCCGGATACGGCTACGGGTGCGCGATCTGGCGATCGGCGCTCACGGGCCGGTACGCGCTGCCGCGCACCTTTGTCGGCGACGACGACTCCGCAGCACGGCTGTGGGCCAAGGGCGCCAGGCACCGGCTTGGCTGGGGGCATCGTGGCCCGGCCGCCAGCTTGCCGTCCGGCGCGGCCGTCAAACCCCGGTAGCCCGGCGAGGCCCATGAGCTCGGACGATATCGGTGCGTCTGCGCGAGTTGACCAGCCGCATACCGGGATCTGGCGGCGATCGCCGCGCGAACTAGGGAAACGCCATGTCAAGCAGGATATGCTGGGCTCCAGCATTAGCGCCTCGCGGACAGCTACCCCGGTGCCGGAGTTCACCTTGCAGCTATGATCAACTCGCCTCGCAAGAAATCACCGCCCGAGCTTTCGGTGGCAGAGATGTCCAGGCCACCGGGGGGGCGGACGCGCCGCCGGAGCGCCGACCGGCGCTTGCAGGCATTGAATGCCAGCAAGGTGGGGGAGCTGCTGGCCGATGCGGCCGATCAGCTCCAGGACGCCTCTCCGGCCGTCCGGCTCACCGCAGTGCGCGCCCTGGAACGGCTCGCCGACGAGGATGCGGCAGGCCGGCAGCAGTGTATCGATATGCTCTGCGCCGCCGTGCGAGCGGCGCCTGCGCCCCGCCCGCAGCCCGACGGGCGCGGCGACGCCGAGGAGAGGCTGCGAGCGTGGCACGACCATTGGCGCTCCGAGCGCCGCTACCAGCAGGCAGTCCTCGGCGTGATCACCGCGCACCTGCGAGACGACGCCATCGTCTCCTGGCGCGGCTACGATCTGGATTTCACCGGCATGGTCATCGAAGCTCCCGACCTAGGCGACGCTGCCGTGGAAGGCGCCCCGAAAGAACCGATCCGGGCCTCATTCAGCTTTGCCGGGGTCACGTTCGAGGGCGGCAAGATCAGTTTCGCCGACGGCAGGTTCAGCGGCGGCGAGCTGATCTTCGCTGGAGCCACGTTCGCGGCTGGCGAGGTGAGTTTTGCCGGGGCCAGTTTCACCGGCACGAGGGTTTCCCTGCTCGGCGCGGAGTTCGCTGGCGGGGAAGTCAGCTTCGCGGGAGCCAGCTTCGGCGGCGGTAAGGTCAGCTTTACCGGAGCCGCATTCGCCGGCAGCACTATTGACTTCACCGACGCTATGTTCAGCGGCGGGGAGGCCAGTTTCGTCTGCGCCGGCTTCGGCGGCGGCCAGGTCAGCTTCACCGACGCGAAGTTCACTGGCGGAATCGTCAGCCTCGCCAAGGCCACCTTCGCCGGCGCCGCGGTCAGCTTCGCCGGGGCCAGGTTCACCGGGACGAAGATTTCCCTGGTCGGGGCAGCGTTCACCGGTGGCGAGGTCAGCTTCGCGGGAGCCGAGTTCGGCGGCGGCAAGGTCAGTTTCACCGCTGGAGCCTTCTCCGGCGGCGTGGTCGGCTTCCTGGGCGCCCGGTTCACGGGGGGCTATACGAGCTTCCTGGCCGCCAGGTTCGCCGCCGGCGAGATCGGCTTCATGGACGCGCAGTTCGCTGGCGGCGAGGTGGGCTTCGTCGACGCGAAGTTCTGCGGCAGCGAGGTCAGCTTCGTCGGTGCGGAGTTCACCGGCAGCGAGGTGAGCTTCACCGGTGCCGATTTCGGCCGGGGCACGGTCAGCTTCGTGGCTGCTGAGTTCTGCGACGGCGAGGTGCGATTTCCCTGGGCAGAATTCAGCGGCAGCAGCGTGCGGTTTGCCAGCGCTAACTTCAACGGGGGAATCGTGAGTTTCAACAGAGCTAAGTTCAGCAGCGGTGAGGTGGACTTCACCAGCGCAAATTTCGGCGGCGGATTCGTGGATCTTTCCGAGACTCTTACCTGGGCCGCGCCGCCATTGTTCGACCGGGTAACGCACCCGATAGGCTTGCTGCTGCCGCCGAGCCATGATCTCGCCTGACAGGCGAGCTATGGCGGTCCCGGCCGGCTACCTGATGGCTGTCCTTCGTGCGGGCACTGCGGGGACGGCCCGTGGTGCGGCTGAGGTTCGTACGGGTCAATGAGACAGCTGATTTCCGCCGCGGCGGCCGTGCTCGCCAGTCTCGCGGTGGTCGCACTCGCGTCAGCGGCCGGCCCGGCACGAGCCGGCCAGCCCGGTGCCGCGCGGCTGACTGCCGACAGCAGGGCGGCCGTGTCGCCCGCGCGCGCACGAGTCGCCGGCTATCGCGGCATCGCCGCGCCCGGACCGGCGCAACCGGCCGCTGCCCGGACCATCGTCACGTTTGCCTGGGGCGGTGGCCTCGCCTCGCAGATGGCGGCTGCGCCGATACTCCGTCAGTACGGCATGCACGCGACCTACTTCGTCCCCTCCGGCCTGGTGTGCATGCAGAGCCAGGCGCAGTGCCGCGCGACCTCGCCTTACCTGACGATCGGTGACGTCCGGGCGCTCGCCGCCACGGGCAATGAGATCGGCGGCCTCAGCGTGCTGCACCAGCAGCTGGCCGGCCTGCCAGCTGCCGAGGCGGAGCGGGAGATCTGCGATGACAGGTCGAATCTGTTCCGGTGGGGATTCCGGCCGGCCGATTTCGCCTATCCATACGCGACGGTCACCAGGCAGATGGAGGAACTCACCCGGCAGTGCGGATACAACTCCGGGCTCGGCACCGGGCAGCTGCGGGGCGCGGGATTGTGCCAGACCTGTGCCTGGGCTGAGACCATGCCGCCGCAGGATCCGTTCGACCTCCGCACCCCCATTGAAGTGAACTCGGTCAACACAACATGGTCAGCGGGTACCTACGAGTCCATCGTCCAGGGCGCGCAGGCACATGGCGGCGGCTGGGTCATCTTCACGATCCACGGCGTGTGCCCGCGGAACTGCTCCCTGGGCGTGACGCCGGGCATTCTCGGCGAGGTCGCCAGCTGGCTGCGGGGGCAGGCCGCGCACGGCACGGTGGTGCGGACGATCCGTCAGGTGATCGGCGGAAGGGTGCGCCCGCCCGTGCCCGGGCCGCGCGCCAGCCGGATCCCGCCGCCAGGCATCGCCAACGCGAAACTGGCCGCCAAGACGAACGGCGGCGTCCCAGCGTGCTACCAGCAGGCCGTCTACGGCGGGACTGCCGCCACGTTCTCCTACGAGCGGACCGGCGGACCGCACGGGGAAGCCGCTGAATCCGTGCACATCACCAGGCTGGGCTCGGGCAACGCGAAACTGATGCCCGCTCTGGATCTCGGCCAGTGCGCCCCGGAGGTGCTGGCAGGCCACGCTTACACCGCGGGAGTCTGGTACGAATCCGATCGGCCCGTTCAGCTTGAGCTTTACTACCGGAACTCGGTGGGTGCCTGGGCGTACTGGACCACCAGTGCCACGTTCCCCGCCACCGCTTCCTGGAAGCAGGCGGCCTGGACGACGCCGCAAACCCCCGCCGGGGCAACCGCGGTCAGCTTTGGCCTGACGGCGATGTCCACCGCCACGATCACCACCACGCAGTACAGCCTCGCCCCGGCCGCCAGTCACAAGATGATCGTGCTCTTGGGGGGCCTGGCAGCGGTGATCGTGGCCGGCGGCCTCATCGCCCGCGGGCAGTACCGGTACGTCAAGTACTCACGGGCCGAGCAGGCCGACGAGCAGCAGTAGCCGACGGTACCGGCCTGACCTGCTCCGGCAGCGCCTGAGTTCAGCCCGAAGCTTGCTGCCCTTGCTCCTCCCAGGCGGTAGCTACTGCCGCCGGGGCCATGGCAGCGGCGTCGGGGATTGCCGTCCCCGGCCGGGCCGTCTGCGGAGCCGACCGGATGGGCGAGCCGGCGGCGCCCGCTCCGGCCCTGGCCCGGCGCCTGGCCGGGCTCTTCCAGACTCCGTTGGAGCTGGCCAGCCACGCCAGCGGGATGGCGTGGAGTCCGATGGCCGCGTCAAGCACCCGCATGAACGGGAAGAAGACCGCTGACAGCAGCAGCCGCGGCCGCCGTTCGACCGCCGCCACCAGGCTTGTTATGACGAGGTCGGGAATCGCCACCCCCAAGGCGATCCTGGACAGCGACACGTGCGATGACACCACAGCGTAGACGGAGCCGAAAACGGGCCAGGTCAGCGCGCCGCCGAACAGATCAGGCAGGATGAGCACGGCAACAATCGGCGGCAGGATGACGAAGAGCAGGCTCGAGGTGATCAGTTCCGTCAGCATGAGCGCGAGCATGGCAGTGAACAGGTTCAGCCGCGGCGGGTGCCGCCGCACCGTCTGCCAGAGGCCAAGGGCCCAGCGCCTGGTCTGGCGGATATAGTCGCGGAAGTTATCGGGGTCCTGGGTCACGGCCACCGCGCCAAGCGTGAAGCCCACTTTGCCCAGCTGCCGCTGGTAGACCTCGAACGTCATGTTGAAGTCCTCGATCACCAGGCCCGGGGGATTCATGTTCATTCTCGGCAGCACGGCCGTCCGGTAGATGCTGGCAAAGCCGGGAACGATCGGCGTCGCGTTCAGGAACCGCGACGTCTGGCCGAACTTCAGCGCCCGCTGGCCTACCGCGTATATCCGCATCCGGTGCCCCGTCAGCATGTGGCCGACTGGCGACAGCATCCGGCGGGTATCGGTCCGCACGCAGCCCGCGACAGCGACCACGCGGCGCGAGTCGAACAACGGCAGCGCCGCTTTGAAGTAGCCAGGCTGGACCCTGGTGTCGGCGTCCAGCAGCATCACAACCGGGAACCGCTCCACGAGCTTGAAGCGCTCGACGGCTTCCGCCAGTGCTCCCGCCTTGCCGACGTTGCGCCGGGTCTTGATCGCCTTGACGCCGGCGCCCATGGCCTTCTCGAGAGTGTCGTCGGTCGACCCGTCGGACACCACATGGATGTTCTTGCGCGGCACTAGCTTCGTGATCGCCTCGAGGCTGTCCTCGATGACGGCGCCCTCGTTGTGCGCCGGGATCAGCACGGCGACATCGTCCACGGTCAGGTGGCTCTGCCGGGCTCGCCGCCCCGCCGGGTCATGCCGCAGTGCGACGACGTTTTCCGGCTGCCTTGCCCGGCCCAGCCTGACCAGCCGGCGTACCGTCTGGTCCACGAGCCGGATCAGGCCGACCGTGCCCCACAGCGCGAAGTTGGCGCCGAAGACGAGCAGCGCGATCCCCCACCACGGCATCATGACGCGCTCCGGGCGGCCGGAACCGGGGTGTGCGGGCCGGCCGGCAGCGCCTGCCGCAAAGTCGGCCAGATGCCAGGATCCGCACCGCCGTACATCCAGAGGTAGACACCGCCGATTCCGGCTGCCTGGGCCAGCCTGAACTTCGCGCGGGAGCTCTCCGCATCCTCGAACCACACGGTGTGCTGGCGGCCCGCCGCATCGGTATAGCTGAACCAGGGAGCCTGACTGGCCGTGCTGTAGTGCAGCTGCACCCCGGGCTGCCGGGACAGCTGCATCGCCTGAGGCCAGGCGATCCCGACGCCGTGACCGCGGGACCAGTCGTAGCCGTACTCCGGTACTCCCAAGATGATCTTGGCTGCGGGCAGCTGCGTTCTGGCGTAACTGAGCACGCTCTTGAGCCAGCTGACCGGGGCTATCGGCCCGGGCGGCGAGGTGGACCAGTGGTAGTCGTAGCCCATCAGCCGCACCTGGTCGGCGACCTTGCCGATGGCCGCGTAGTCCTGCGCCAGGTTGCGCGGCGCGTACCCGGCGTCGGTGGCCTTGGCGAACAGCGCGACCGACAGGATCTTCCCCTGGGCGTGCAGCGCGGTGGCCAGCCGGGTAACGAAGGCGGTGAAGTCCTGCCGGTCGCCGGCCTGCAGGTCTTCGTAGTCAATGTCGATTCCCGCGTAATGGCCGGAGTCCGCCAGCGCGACGATGGCGGCAACGTGCCGCGCCATCAGGACCGGGTCGTGCAGGATGCGGGCCACCGGCGGGTAGGCCCAGTTGCCGTGCGCATTGACGTTCGCGATAGTGGGCACCAGCGGCAGGCCACGGGCCCGCAGCTGGCTGAGTGACCTGCTGAGCGCGGGCTCGCTGATCCCGGAGTCCAGCACGACGTGGCCGTCGCCAGCCAGCCCGTATATCCACGGGGAGACCTCGCTGACGGCCTGCCGGTTCGCCAGGACGGCGGCAGTGCCCTGGCTGAGGTTCCAGTACGGCAGCGACGCCACCACGACACGGGGCGCCGGAACAGTCTGGTGCGATCCGCTGACGGCGTGCAAGGTCAGCACCACCGCGACGATGCCAGCGGGGATGACGGCAAGCCAGGCACTGCCGGTGACCTGATGCCGCCGGCGCTGCCGGGCATCGGTCTCAGGCGGCGCGGCTGACGGCTCCGGCTGGTCGGCCACGATGAGCACCGGCCGCCGGCTCTTGCGGCGCAGCCGCCCCAGCTGTCCCGCCAGAGCGCGCTGGCCTGCCCAGCCTTGCTGAGATTCAGCGGACTCCGCGCGCACCGTGGTGGTCCTGCGATCATGAGGCGGCGGCCGCAAAAGGCTGGCTAGCCTCCTGATCTTCGATGACCGAACGGATGACGTCATCGAGGGTCCGCTGTGGCGCGAACCCGACGAGCTTATTGGCCAGCGTGCAATCTGGGATCCGCCGCTGCATGTCCTCGTAGCCGGGCCCGTAGGCGTCGAGGTAAGGCGTGTGGCTGATGGTGCTGCTCGACCCCGTTGCGGCGATGATGCGCTGGGCCAGGCCGTTGATGGAGACCGGCTGGTCGTTGCCGAGATTGACGGCCCGGCCATAGGCGTCCGGGGTGGCCATCAGCTGAGTGAGGGCCGGGATGAGATCCAGCACGTGGCAGAAGCACCTGATCTGCTCGCCGGTGCCGTACACGGTCAGCGTCTTACCGTCGAGAGCCTGCCGGGTGAAGCGCGGTATCACCATGCCGTAACGGCCGGTCTGCCGCGGGCCGACAGTATTGAAGAACCTGATGATGACGGCGCGCAGGCCGCGCTCACGGCAGTACGCGTCGATCAGGCTCTCATCAATCGCCTTGGCTTCGGCATAACTCCACCGGGACTTCAGCGGGGAGCCGATGATGCGGTCGTCATCCTCACACAGGCCAGGCTTGGGGTTCTTGCCGTAAATCTCGCTGGTGGATGCGGCAAGCAGGACTGCGCCATGCCGGGCAGCGGCGTCGACGACGTTCTCGGTGCCGTGGATATTGGTGCGCAGGCTCTCCAGCGTCCGGTCGCGAATGACGAACGAGCCGACAGCAGCGGCCAGGTGATAGACCTGATCACATCCGGCGGTCAGGTCATTTACCAGGCCCTGGTCCAGGATCGAGCCCTGCACCAGCCGGAATCCCGGGTCATGAGTGACCGCGGGCAGGTTTTCCATCCGCCCGGTGCTGAGATCGTCCAGCCCGGTCACCTCGTTCCCCGCTGCTAGCAGGGCCTCGACCAAATGCGATCCGATGAACCCGGCGGCGCCGGTGACGAAGACCCTCATCGCTCACCCTTCACTGGCATTGGCAATGGTGCCGGGCTGGCCGGCGTGCTGACCGGCGCCGGCCCGGAGGCCGCCGCGCCGACTAGTTCATCCCGCGGCGGCGGGCTGGTCGTGCTGGGAGCCGGGCCGCGTCCGGAGGCCGCGGGCCGGCGCAGCCGGGCGGCCAGGGTGCGCCAGCTGCGGCGCGCCGCGAGCTGATCGTAGAGGTCGTCAATCCGATTGGTGACAGCGCTGATGCCGTACGCCTTCTCGATGGCGGGCTCGGGCAGCCGGTCACGCTGCCCGGCACGTACCTCGTCGGTCATGGCCGCCCGGATGCCGGCGACGGTGGACGGTACCTGCTGCGCCCTGCTCACTTCCAGCCCGGTCAGGGCGGGGCAGGTGGTGTACAGGACGGGAACGCCGTTGGCGAGCGCCTCAAGCACCGACAGTCCGAACGTCTCCTGCGCGGAGGAGGCGACGAACAGGTCCATCGCCGACAGCATCGCCGCGACGTCGTGGCGTTCCCCCGCGAAGATCACCCGCCCGGTCACCTCGCAGCGGGCTGCCACCTCTTCCAGGCGCGACTGCTCATCGCCCTTGCCGACCACCAGCAGTTTGGTGTTGTCGCCCAGCAGCGGGGCAGCGGCCTCGATGACCAGATTGAACTGCTTGTTCGGGTCCAGGCGGCCCAGGACGCCTAGCACGTAGTCGTCGGCGCCGATGCCCAGCTCCGCGCGGATCCTGGCCCGCGCCGCGGGATCGAACGCGACCCGGCCCAGATCGACCCCGTTGGGGATGACGACGATCCGGGAGTCCCGGACGCCCCAGTTGATCATCCGGTCCCGGACCGTCTCCGACACCGCGATCGTCGCGTCGGAGAGCCGCTCGGTGGCCAGGTACAGTGCCCGGACCCCCGCCGTCATCTTCCGGCGCTCCAGGTGCGTCTCGCCGATCGAGTGCTCGGTGCTCACCACCACCGGGACGGCAGCCAGCCACGCTGCCGTCCGCCCGTAGATCTGCGACCGGTACAGGTGGCAGTGCACGACGTTATAGCCGCCGGCCCGGATGATCCGGCGCAGCTCCCACAGCGCCCGCAGCTGCGTGTTGCGCGTCATGCCCAGATCACCAACCCGGGCACCGTCGCCGCGGATCATTTCCGCGACCGGGCCCGGGTTGTAGAGGGTCACCACGTCGCACTCATGCCGGGTGTGCTGGAGAGCTGAGCGCAGCTGCATCTCCGCGCCACCGACCCCTAGTCCGGTGATGACATGCAGAACCTTCAACGCAGGTCCTTTCCGGCAGCGCCGACGGCGGGCTGCCCGATCCAGTAGCAGGCGCGAGCTGACGGCAAGCGGCCCGTCATCGCGCGCAGGTCGTATTCCTTCATGACTGTCATGTCGTATCTCGGGAACTGCTCCATCTGCTCACCGGGCCTTTCGGGGCCGGCGCAGGCGCAGGAACGATGTGAAGGTCGCGGCCAGAATCACGGCGTCGAGCCAGATCGACCAGTTCTCGATGTAGGCGTTGTCGAGGCGCACCCGCTCGTGCACGGAGGTGTCGCCGTGCAGGCCGTGTACCTGGGCCCAGCCGGTGAGCCCGCTGCGCATCCGGTGCCGGTCGTCGTAGCGGGGAATCTCGCGCCCGAGCCGCTCGGTGAAGTAGGGGCGCTCGGGCCGCGGCCCGACTAGCGACATATCCCCGTGCAGCACGTTGACCAGCTGCGGAAGCTCGTCCAGATGCGTGCTGCGCAGCCAACGGGCCAGCGGGGTGAGCTCGAATGTTGGCACCACCCAGCAGGTATCCGAGTTGCTGCGCTCGGCCATGGTCCGCAGCTTGAGGATCTTGGCGAGCCTGGCCGTCCCGACGACCCGGACCTGGCGGAACAGCACGGGACCGGTGTTTCCCAGCTTGATCATCAGGGCCAGCGCGGCCAGCAGCGGGGCGGCCAGCGCAAGGAGGACCGCGGCCCCGGCAATGTCGAACGCGCGCTTGAGCGCTCTGGCTACGATCCCGTGGCCGGGCCGCAGCGGCACCAGCGGAATTCCCCAGATCTCATCGAGGCAGGCGCGGGGCACCGCGGCACCGATCTCGTGCAGCCGCGGCACCACGCAGGTGTCCACGCCCAGGCCCCGGCATTGCCGCAGCACGGTGACCATGTCCTCATCGCGGCCGCCGGGGAAGCACACGATGACCCGCCCGATGCCGTGCTGCCTGACCACCTCGGCAAGCTCACCGGGCTGACCAAGGACTGGCAGGTCCAGCCCGGCTGCCAGCGACGCGACATCGAGGTAGCCGCGCGGCCGCAGGCCGAGCTCCGGGTGCTCGCGCAGCAGGCCGGCGAGCCGCTGGCCGGTCTGGCCCGCACCAACCAGCAGCGCGGCTTCGGTCAGGTGACCCCGGCGCCGGGCAGCACGCAGCGCGGTGCAGGCCACGGCCCTGGCGGCCAGCACAAGCCCGGCTGACCACAGGACAAGGCGCAGCGCGGCCGGGCCAGGCACCGACGGCAGCAGGATAAGCACCGGACCAAGGACGGCCGCCAGGATACGGCCGATCTGGTCCGACATCCGCAGGCAGATGCGCAGCCGGTGCAGCCCGCTCACGGACATCGCGACCAGCGCGGCGCAGCAATAGCCGGCTTCCGGCCAGCCGGGCCGCCCGGTCGCGGCCCAGAGCAGTCCGGCCGCCGCGGCCAGCGCCAGGACATCGGCGCCGGGCAGCACCGCGGCCAGCAGGGCTCGCCGTCCCGGCGAGAGACCAGGCGTATCGCCAGTGCCTGGCTCGGCAAGCTCATTCCGGGCCGCGCCGGGCGGCGTCGGCATCGCCAGCGGCAGGGCGGCCATGGTCAAACGACCGTGCGGTGCGGTGCGCCATCGAACTGGTAGGTGGCATCGAGTACTCGCGGGCAGTCGCTGACCCACGAGTAGTCCAGGCCCGGATGGATCGTATGCACGATCGCCAGATCCCAGTGGCCGTCGCCGGGCGCATCATGGCTGTGCGCCACTCGTCCGTCCGGCAGCCGGAGATGCGGTATCAGCGGGTCGTAATAGTCGACCGCGGCGCCAGCGTCGAGCAGCCGGGCGATGAGCCCGATGGCAGGGGATTCCCGCAGGTCCTGTACCCCTGCCTTATAACTGACGCCGATCACGATCACCGCCGCGCCGGCCAGCGTCCGGCTCTCGGCGGCGAGTACCTCGGCGGCCCGTTCGGCGACCCTGGACGGCCGCATGCTGATCGACTTCATCGTCTGCTCGATCAGCGGGGACTCCCGTCCCTGCTTGCTGAGCTGCCAGAGCAGGTAATGCGGGTCGCACGGGATGCAATGCCCGCCCACGCCAGGGCCGGGCAGCGCGCCGAGGAAGCCATAGGGCTTGGTCCCCGCGGCGAGGGTGACCTCAACCGGATCCAGGTTCAGCGTCCCGCACGCGTCAGCGAACTCGTTGGCCAGGGCCAGCGATACGGCTCGGAAGATGTTCTCGTACAGCTTCGTTGCCTCGGCGGCCTCCGGCGAGCTCAGCAGGTACACCGCATCAGTCAGCTGGCCGATGATCACCGCCGCGCGCTCAGTGCACGCTGGAGAGATCCCGCCGACCACCCGCGGCGTCTCCCGCTGCAGGTGGTCGAGGTTGCCCGGGTCGATCCGCTCCGGGCAGAACGCCACGAACACATCGGTGCCGACCCGCAGCCCGCGCAGGCGCAGCGGCTCGGCCAGCAGTTCCCGCGTCGTGCCCGCATACGTCGTGGACGTCAGAATGACCGTCTGCCCCGGCCGGGCGTGCGCCACCACGCTCGCGCAGGCGCCGCGCAAGGCCCTGAGGTCCGGGACGTAGTGCGCATCCACCGGCGTCGGCACGCAGATGATCACAGCGTCAGCGGCCTTGACCGCCGTCGGGTCGGCGGTCAGCTCAAGGGAACCGTCGGCCAGCGCCGCTGCGAGCTCCGCCTGGTCCGGGCCGGCGAGATCGGCCTTTCCCGCGGCGATCTCAGCCAGCCGCTGCTGGCTGAGATCGACGCCGATGATCCGCTTGCACCGCCCGTGCAGGGCGACCGCGGTCGGCAGCCCCACATACCCGAGCCCGACGATCGCTACCGACGAGGTGGCGGCCGCGTCGTCACCGCCGGGCGGCCCGGGCGCCTGGTAAAGCTTCAGCCTGCTGGTCAGCTGGTACTCACGCCCGTTCACCGCAAGCGACAAACTGCGCTCGGACATTGGCTACGCTCCCTCGGGAGTTGACACTTCGGGTGGTTCAGCAGGATTCGCCACGACCCGTTGGAGTGCTGAAACTGCATCATTCAGCGTCCTGGCCGCGCTGCGGCAGGAGCCAGGTTCGGGCATCGTCACCTGCCCGCCGGCACGGCAGCCGCCTGGGATCGCCGGCCGGCCGGGCCGGCCAGCTGGCGCGTCACGGTCTTCGCCGCATGCGCGGAGCCGAACACGAATCGCATCACCGGCCCCATGGAGGGGGCCACCGCAGGGCCGATGAAGTAGAGGCCGGGAACCGACGACTGATATCCGCTGCCCACCACCGGGCTTCCGGCCAGAGTCCGCAGCTGCGACCGCAGCTGGTCACCGAGGAACGGCAGCCGGGCCAGGTCGGTGCGGTAGCCGGTGCCCGCGATGAGGTGATCGGCGGCTAGCTCGCGGGTTGATCCGTCGCCGCTGGTCAGGCGCAGGCGCACGGTGGTGTCCTCCGCCTTCGCCCAGGTCACCGACTGGCTGGTGTGCACCGGGAACTGGCCTTCGACCCGGCTGCGCAGCCAGCATGCGCCGGCCGGACCGAGCGCGGTGCGGGCCCGGTAGACCCTGGTGGACTTCGGCAGGTACCGGAACAGGTCTGGATGGTTGGAGTAGAACCAGCTGCCCCATCCCGAACCGAGCCCGGCCTCAGGCTCCCGCAGCCGCTCAGGCAGCGGGCGGTCCGGGGCCAGCGGCGGGCCGTTCCAGGCCAGCTTGCCCGTCCTGGCGAGCACCTGGACGGCTGCCCCGTTCTCGTGCAACAGCGCAGCCGTCTCAAGCGCCGACTGGCCCGCGCCGACCACCACCACATCCTGGCCGCGAAAGCCCGTCAGGTCGCGGTGCGCGGACGTGTGCGTGCAGGCCGAGGACGGCAGGTCCGAGAATGGCCTGGGAACACGGGCGAAATGCTGCACCCCGGCAGCCACCACCACTCGGCGGGCCTGCACTCGCTCGGAGCTGGCCAGGGTCAGCCGGAATCCGTCAGGCTCGGCGGCAATGTCGCTGACCAGCACTTCTTCCAGGTCGGGCAGGAGTTCGGCACAGAACGACTGGCTGTAGCTGACAAATGTGCTCAGCGGCACCGGCTGGCCATAGCTAGCGTAGGGCAGGCCGGTTGCCTTGCAGTATGCCTCCAGTGTGTGGGTTCCCTGCGGGTCCGACAGGTTGCAGGCAAGGCCCTGTGACTTGAGGAACATCCCGCTGGGCATTGCCGACCGCCACAGCTGCATCGGCAGCCCGAACTGGCGGAAGCTGACGCCCGCGCCGCGCAGGTGCGCGGCTAGCGAGAGGCCGTACGGTCCGGCTCCGACGATGGCCACGTCCACGGCATCGCTCATGCAGGTGTCCCCTCCTTTTGAGACTGCGGCGCTGCTGGCCGCGAGATATCAGTGCTGGCCGAGATGACGGTGCTGGCCGAGATGTCGGTGCTGGCCGAGATGTCGGTGCCGGTGCTGGGCCGCGAGTTCCGGGCCCGGCCTGGCCGGGCCGCCGCCCGGCCGCTGCGGTAGCGGAAGCCATTCCCGCGCGGCTGACTCTGTTTCCTGGCCAGCGGCCTGGTCGCCAGCCGCCAGCCCATCCGCACGCACATCAGCCCGAAGGGCCGCAAGTCATCGCGCGCGAACCAGGCCGTCTCGTCCACGGTGCGCAGTGACGCCAGCCAGGAACCCAGCCCCAGTTCGCCGTCGCGCCAGTAGCGGAGGGCCCCGAGCGGGTCGTAGTTCTCCACCAGAAATCCGCGGCCGGCCACCTGCTCGCCGTTCGGGATGGGCTGCCCGGTCAGGTCCAGGTAGGCGGCGGTCGCCACGTCCAGGCCGGCGGTGTCGCGGAATAGCCGGAACTGAGCGCCGAGCCTGGGATTGAAGTCCAGCAGCTTGAACTGCCCGTCCCGGGCGTCAAGGCGCAGGTCAAGGTCGAGGATTCCGCGGTACCCCAGCCGCGCGAGCAGCCCGACCACCTCCGTGCGCAGCCCGGCACTTGGCGTGGAGCGGCCGAGGCAGGTCAGTCCGGCGTGCGCCGGGTAAGACCGCTCCTTGACCCCGGTGAACGCTGGCCGGCAGGCGGAGCTAGCGTCACAATAGCCGTGGAAGAACCAGTCATGCCCGCTGCCGCCGGGAACGAACTCCTGCAGCATCAGGCCGACGGCTGCCCCGGCGCACTCCTGGTAGACGGCTGCCAGCTGCCCGGCGTCGGCGATGACTGACGTGCTGCGCAGCCCGCGGGTGTGCGTCCACGGAGTGGTGAGCTTGGCAATCAGCGGGAACCCCGCGTCGGCCGCGAACGCGCGCGCCTCGGCCAGCGAGCCGGGCAGCGCCGCTTGCGGGCAGGGCACGCCCAGTGCGCTGCAGAGCTGGTAGAGCGAGTATTTGCCGGCCACCTGGCGAGGCAGGCCAGCCGGCGGGTCGGAGAAGAGGAACCGCGGCCGTAGCTGCGCACCGTGCTCCGCGAGGAAGATCGCGCCCGCGTCGTCGGTGGGCAGCAGCACAGCAGGCCGGCCGATGCGCCCGGCCAGCTGGCCCAGGCCCGCCAGCACCCGGTCGGTTTCCGCGGGATCGGGTTGCCAGAAGCAGCGCCCGCGCAGGTAAACCGAACTCGCGGCTGGCGCCCAGGGTCCCTCGTGCACGCCGTAGACGGGCACACCCAGCCGGCCCAGGCTGCGGATGACGCCGAGACCGCCATGGTGCATGACGTTCGGGTCCAGCTTGAGCACCACGGCCGGCGTGCTGGTGTCAAAATCCGGCATGCCCGCGCCGCCGGCCGCACCGCGGGCAGCCACGCCCGGGCGCGAGCGGGCGCTGATCACCGGCGCACCGTTGGCGCCAGTTCATCATCGGACATGGTATTCTCCCCCGGCTGCCGCGATATTCGGGCGATTCGCTGCAGATGTCGAACCCGAATCCTGCCAGCTATCTCATTACGGCACATCCATCATCGGGGGGAGATGACCTACGCATAGCGGCCGAGCACCAGGCCGCGGCGGTGCGCGCCGGCGGCTGGCCGCCGCGCTTCTCCGGCAGCCCAGGCGCGGTAATTTCATCCGGAGTGTCCGGGATGACTGCTTCGGGCGCGGTAGTCGGCTGCGGCAGCTCGACCGGCCCGTTAAGCCCAGGCGTCAGCCGCCCGCGGCGGTCCTTGATGGTGACCGGGTTCTCCTGCCAGTCCGCACCGGAGCGCCCGACCCGCCGGGCGCCCGCCGCGCGGTTCCCGGAGCGGACCGCGGCAGGCTGGGCGTGGCAGGCTTGGCTTGTGATCGTAGGTATCGGCGTCGACATCGCGGACATCTCGCGGCTGCAGGAAGCGCTCAGGCGGACCCCATCGCTGTCCGCCCGACTGTTCGCTGAAGGCGAACGCGGGGCCAGGCCGGACTCGCTCGCCGGGTGCTTCGCGGCGAAGGAGGCGGTGGCGAAGGCCCTGGGCGGCCTGCCCGGCCTGCGCTGGTCCGATGTCCAGGTGATCCATGATTCCCGCGGCGCACCGCGGCTTGAGCTGCGCGGCACGGTCGCTGACGCGGCGGCCAGGCTCGGCGTCCGGACCTGGCACCTGTCGCTGAGCCACGACGGCGGGCTGAGTGTTGCCATGGTGGTGGCCGAGGGATGAGAAACGCTCACCTGGTGGCGGACATCCGCCCGGCCGAGCGCGCCCTCATGGCGCGCATGCCAGACGGCGCGCTGATGCAGCGGGCCGTCGCAGGCCTGGCGTCAGTGTCCGCGGGGCTGCTCGGCCGCGTCTACGGATCCAGGGTCGTCGTGCTCGCGGGCAGCGGCGACAACGGCGGGGACGCACTGCATGCCGGCGCGGTAATGGCGCGCCGCGGCGCGGTCGTGACCGGCATCGCCGTGGCCTCACGGGTACACGAGGGCGGGGCGGCGGCGCTGCGCGCAGCCGGGGGGCGGCTGATCGAGGCGGCCGACCCGGACACCGGCCGGGCTGTCGGCGTGGCGGACCTGATCATTGACGGCATTCTCGGCATCGGCGGCCATGGCGGCCTCCGCGAGCCCGCAGCATCGCTTGCCGCCCAGGCGGAACGATCCCGCGCCCTGGTCGTGGCCGCCGACCTGCCGAGCGGCATCGACGCCGACACCGGCGAGGTCGGCGGTGCCGCGGTCTGCGCCGACGTGACCGTGACCTTCGGTACCTGGAAGCCCGGCCTGCTGATCGATCCCGGCGCGTCCCATGCCGGAGTCGTCGAGTTCGTCGACATCGGCCTTGGCCCGCACCTGGGCTCAGTCGGTGTCGCCGCGCCGCAGGCCACTGACGTGGCCGGCTGGCTGCCCAGACCGTCGGCCGAATCTGACAAGTACCGCCGGGGCGTCCTGGGGCTGGCCGCAGGCAGCGAGCGGTTCACCGGCGCCGCGACCCTCGCCATCGGCGGCGCCATCCATGGCGGGGCCGGGATGGTCCGGCTGGTCTCAGCTGCGCCCGCGGTCGCCGTCGCCCGGCAGCACTGGCCGGAAACGGTGATCACCGTCGTGGCTTCCGACTCGTCAGCCGGCCAGGCGATCGCGACCGCCGGCCAGGTCCAGGCCTGGGCCGCCGGGCCCGGCATGGGTACCGACGAGGCTGCCGTCAGCCTGCTCACCGCCGTGCTCGCGAGCAGTGTCCCGGTGCTCGTCGACGCGGACGGCCTGACCGTGCTGGCCGCGCACCCCGATCTGCTCCCGCGCCACGCGCCGACCCTGATCACCCCGCACGCCGGCGAGCTTGCCCGGCTGCTCGGCGCCGACCGGGCCGACGTGGAGGCCCGCCGCCTGGAATTCGCCAGGCGCGCCGCGGTGGAGCTTGGCGTCACTGTGCTGCTCAAGGGGTCCACCACGGTGATCGCCGGACCATCGGAGGATGATCGGGTCCTGGTGAACCCGACCGGGACGGCGTGGCTGGCCACGGCCGGCTCCGGGGATGTCCTCTCCGGCCTGGCGGGCGCGCTGCTGGCGCAGGGCCTAAGCCCCGCGTCTGCCGCCGCATCCGCCGCTTACCTCCATGGCATCGCCGGGCGGCTGGCGGCGACCGGCGACGCGGGGACCGGCGCCGCGGGGACCGGCGCCTTGGGGACCGGCGCCGCGGGGACCAGCAGGGCTGGTGCGCCGATTGGCGCATCCGACCTGATCCGGGCGCTGCCGGCGGCCATCAGGACCGTGTCCGCCGATTAGCCCGCGGCGCGCCGGTGCGCCAGGCCAGGGCCGGCCCGGCCCTGGCCTGGCGCCGGACACGTGCAGGCGGCCAGCGACCAGGCGGGTCGCCGGTGCCTGGCCCGGGTACATCACTACCCGACAGCGATCGCGGCCGGACCGGGGTATGCCCGGCGGCCCGGACCGGGGGGCTCCGGCACCGGTCCGGCCGGCCGGAGGCATCGGGGGCCGCGATCGGCGTGCTCGCAGGGCCACAACGGGTGATCAGCCCGGGTCGGAATCAGCCGGATCGGACCGCCTGGTGATCACCGCGGGCGGCCCGCTCGGCCGGCAGCGGGGGGCAGAGCTGAGCCGGATCAGACTGGCGGGTATGGCGGCGGCCTGGTTTGCCGTCGCGGGCATCATCGCCGCCTGCGGGCCGGCCGGGACCCGGGCCGCACCGCCCGCGGTGCCGCCCGTGCAGCTTGCGCGGAGCGTCGCGGATGCCTATGCGTTCCTTGACCAGATGATGGACAGGTACGCAACCGGCTCCACTCCCCGCCTCGTGCAGAGCTTCACCGGAGGCGTGCTGCAACGGGATCATTTCACCGCCTCGGAGACCTACGACGACGCGGTGCTCATCGAGGCTTACCTGGCCGCGGGAACCCCGGCAGGCCGGCGGCGGGCCGAGATCATCGGAACTGCGCTGCTCTATGTGCAGGCGAACGATCCGCTGCACGACGGGAGGGTCCGCGCAGCATACGCGCCGACCCCGCTGCGCAGCCCGGCGGCTGTCACCATCGCCAACCCGGCGAGCCTGGCGGGAGACATGGCGTGGGCAGGCCTGGCACTGGTGCAGCTCTATGCGGCTACCGGCCGCCGAGCCTACCTCGCCGGAGCAGCGGCGATCGGGAACTGGGTGCAGGCCAACGCCTATGACACCCGGGGGGCGGGCGGCTACACCGGCGGCGAGGCGGCGGGTGGCCAGAAGATCGAATGGAAGTCGACCGAGCACAACATCGATCTCTACGCCTTCTTCACCATGCTCGCAGGCCAGACCGGCGCCCCGGCCTGGTCCGCCCGGGCGGCGTGGGCGCGGCGCTTCATCGTGTCGATGTGGGACCCGGCGCTGGGCCGGTTTAACGTCGGAACGACCAACGACGGCACGACGACAAACGAAAGCGCGCCGCCTGAGGACGTCAACAGCTGGTCATACCTGGCACTGCGCGACCCTGCCTACGCGGCATCGGTCAGCTGGGACACGCGGAACCTCGCCGTCAGCGCAACCGGCGCGGGCAGCGGCACGGACGGAGGGTCTCAGGGCGCCGTTGGCTTCAGCGGCGTGAGTTTCTGCGCCGGGGACCGCACCGGCGTCTGGTACGAGGGGACCGCGCACCTCGCTGACGCGCTCGAGGCCCGCGGCCGTCCCGGTGACGGCGGGCAGGCGGAAGACTATTTGTCGGACATCTACTATGCCCAGCGGCATGGGCTCAATGCCGACGGGACCGGGCTCATCGCAGCCTCGAGGAACGGGCTCACCGACTGCGCCGGCGGCCGCTACTACGCCTCGCTCCACACCGGGGCAACCGCGTGGTACGTCCTGGCCGCCCGGAGGGTCGACCCGTTCGCCCTGATCTTCGGTCCGTGACGCGGCGGCGGAGCTGGCTGCCTGCTCCTCGGCCCGGCCGCCCAGGTACCTGGCCAGGAACCGCTCAGCCGCGGCGGCGGAGCTGGCTGCCTGCTCCTCGGCCCGGCCGGCCAGGTACCTGGCCAGGAACCGCTCAGCCGCGGCGGCGGAGCTGGCTGCCTACTCCTCGGCCCGGCCGCCCAGGTACCTGGCCAGGAACCGCTCAGCCGCGGCGGCGGAGCTGGCTGCCTACTCCTCGGCCCGGCCGCCCAGGTACCTGGCCAGGAACCGCTCAGCCGCCGCATAGAACCGGAGCCGGTTCTCCGGCTTGGCGAAGCCGTGGCCCTCGTCGGGGAACAGCAGGTACTCGTGCTCGATCCCGGCGTCCCGCAGGGCGGCCACGATCTGCTCCGATTCGGCCTGCTTGACCCGCGGGTCGTTGGCCCCCTGGGCGATGAGCAGCGGAATCCTGATGTCGCTGACCCGGGACAGCGGCGAGCGTGACCACAGGAAGTCAGCGTCCGCCGCGGGGTCGCCGACCCGGCGGTGGTACTGGGCGATCATCGGCGCCCAGTACGGCGGGATCGTCTCGATCAGTGTCTTCAGGTTGGACGGCCCGACGATGTCGACCGCGCAGCAGAAGACCTCTGGCGTGAACGTCGCGCCGACCAGCGCGGCGTAACCACCGTAGGAACCGCCATAAATGGCGACCCGCGCCGGGTCGGTCCAGCCCTGGCTGACGGCGAAGGACACGGCGTCGATCAGGTCGTCGTGCATCTTGCCGCCCCACTCGCGGTCACCTGCATTGACGAACGACTTTCCGTAGCCGGTCGATCCCCGATAGTTGACCTGGATGCCGAGATAACCCCGGTTGGCCAGCCACTGCGCCTCCGGGTTGAAGCCCCAGTCGTCGCGGACCCACGGGCCGCCGTGCACGTTGATCACTGTCGGCAGCGCGGACCTATCGGCGCCTGCCGGGAAGGTCGCGTAGCCGTGCACGGTGAGGCCGTCCCTGGCCGTGAAGCTGAACGGTTCCATCGCGGCGAGTTCGTAGCGGGACAGCTCAGGCCGGGTCTCGAAGAGGAAATGGCCGGTGCGGGTGGCCCGGTCATAGCGGAAGTACACCACCGGCCCGGTGTCGTTGGTGAAGGCGACCAGCCAGGTCGCGTCGGCATCGTCGGTGTCCTCGAAGACCGGGTCACCCGGGTGCAGCGCCCGGATCGCCGCCAGGTCGGCGGCTACTGCCTGGTCAAGGACGAGGTACTCGGACCGGTCCTTGAGCAGGGTGACGATCTGCGGCTCGCGGGTGTCCGGCTGCAGCTGGACACCGTGCACGTCGGCCTCCGGGTCCTCGGCAAGCACCTCGGTCGAGCCGGTAGCGACGTCGATCCGGACCAGCCTGCCGGTCTGCGCGCCCACTGAGCTGGTCGCGAGCAGCGACCTGCCGTCCTCGCTGAACGCGATTGGTTCGCTGGTCAGCGCGTCCTCCGCGGGAACCGTGCCAAGCGGCCGCCAGTCGCTGTCTGCGCTGTCCCGGACCATGAGGATGTAGCTGCCATCCGGCTGCGGCGCGGCGGCCGCCCTGACCACCAGCTGCGCGTCGGCCGCCCAGCCGATGACGCCGAAATTCTCCAGTTCCTTCGTCAGCTCCGCAGTTACCAGGTCGAGCCGGTAGACGTCGTGCAGCTGGGCGTTGTCCCGGTTCATCCCGATCAGGATCTCGGTGGGGAACTTCCGTTCCATCGCGATCAGCTGCGTCTGCACGCCGTCGAACGGGGTCAGGTCACGCCGCTGCATGATCTGCACGTCGACATCGTGCAGCCGCCAGTTCTCGTCGCCGCCGGTGTCCTGCAGGTACAGCAGGTGCCGGCCGTCGTGCGCCCAGGCGAACATGCGGATACCGCGATCGGAGTCATCGGTCACGACACGGGCCGCTGGCCAGTCCACCCCCGCCGCGGCGCTGGTAGGCGCGACCCAGACGTTCAGGACTCCCTCGTGCGGCGCGATCCAGGCCAGCATGGTGCCATCGGGTGATATCCGGGGGCTCATCCGCTCCGGATTGCCGAAGAGCACCTGCCGCGGAATGAGTTCGGTCAAGGACGCGCTTCCTTTCGCACATCGACTCCTATCGCACATGACCGCCGATCACGGTGCGGGCGGTCCAGCGAGCCGCTGGCTATCGTACTGTGCTCAGCGAGTAGCACCGATGGCATAAACGTGCGGAAACAGCACATTATCCGGATGTGCCATCGGCGCGTAGTCAGGTCGTTGCCTCACCCAGGGGCGGCGGTGCGGTCGATATCGGGTCACATTGGCAACAGCAGCCTCGCCAGTCCCCGGGTAGAGAGGATAACCAGTGATCTTGACGGCTTTTCAGCGGATATGGCTGAAAAGCCGTAAAGATCTTTGAAGCGCCGCCGATAAGAGCTGAACCACGCCCGGTTTCCCAGCCGCCAGCGGCGCCCGTCGGAGCGGCTCGGAGCGCGGCCAATAACCTCAATGGAAGATTGATACGGGCACAGCGGCAGCGCTGCGCTATCGCTGCCACTGGTGTCGCCAGGGAGCGTCCGAGTGCGGCAATATCCGCCATAAGTGCGGCAATGTCCACTATATTTGTGCAATCCGGGATTGAATACGTTGATCAAGCTGTCAGGGTGTGGTTGATCAAGTCACAGTCAGTCGTGCCAGTCTGATATCGAGCAGTCGTGGCAGTCTGGTTCGAGTCGGCTGGCGGCGGCATGGGTACCTCAGCCGGGGGCGGCCGCTGGCAGACTGGAGAATCATGGACGGCTACCAGGAAGCGCTCATCGACCTGGGCGCGATCAAGAACAACGTGTCTGCGCTGGTGAAGCACGTCGGCGGCGCTCAGGTGATGGCGGTGGTCAAGTCGGACGGCTACGGCCATGGCATGATCCCTGCCGCCGCCGCGGCGGTGGCCGGAGGCGCGGACTGGCTTGGCGTGGTGCACGTGACGGACGCGCTGGCGCTGCGCGACGCAGGTTTCACCGCGCCGGTGCTGTGCCTGCTGGCGTCACCCGACGCACCGCACGAGGAGGCCATCCGCAAGGACGTCGACCTGTCCGCTGGCTCGGTATCACTGGTCGGCCAGATCGCGGCGGCGGCGCAGCGGGCCGGCCGTCCGGCCCGGCTGCATCTCAAGGTCGATACCGGCATGGCCAGGGCCGGCGCGACGGAAGCCGAGTGGCCAGGCGTCGTCCGCGCCGCGCTGGAGGCCGAGGCCGCGGGCCATGCCAGGGTCATAGGCATCTGGTCGCATCTCGCCTGCGCTGACATCCCCGGGCATCCGTCGATCGTTGCCCAGCTGGAGGCGTTCCGCAGCGCGACGGCGCTGGCGGAGTCCGCCGGCGCCCGGCCGCAGCTGCGCCACCTGGCCAATACCCCGGCGACGCTGAGCCTGCCGGACACCTGGTTCGACATGGTCAGGTCCGGTGGCGCGGTCGTCGGCCTGTCCACGCTCCCCGGCGGCGCGCCGGACTGGCTCCGCCCGGCGATGACCATCCGCGCTCGGCTCATCCAGGTCAAGCGGGTCCCGGCCGGCACCGGAGTGTCCTACGGCCACCGGTACGTGACTAACCGGGATGCCACCCTCGGCCTGGTCCCGCTCGGCTATCACGAGGGCGTGCCCAGGCATGCGTCGGACCGGGCGCAGGTGCAGGTCCGCGGGCAGCGCTGGACGATCTCCGGCACCGTCTGCATGAACCAGATCGTGGTCGACTTCGGCGACGAGGACGTCGCGACGGGGGACGAAGTGGTGCTATTCGGCCCGGGCGACGCCGGTGAGCCGACCGCGCAGGAGTGGGCCGACGTGCTCGGCACTCTTTCGTATGAGATCGTGACGAGGTTCGCGGGCCGGGTGCCCAGAAGTTACCTTGGAGTAGCAGAGACCTGGGATCCTGCCCTGGCTGGCACCCTCCGGGCCGCACTGGCGCCGGTCAGCAAGGCGGAACCTCGCGACCCTGAGGGATACCTCGCTGGCGGATGACAGGAGGGCTGATGGCCAGGTGGCGGCGGATTACCGGCGCGGCTGGGCTGGCTGCTGGTGCCGCGGCAGCGGGGGCGGGGGCCATCCTGGCGGCCGAGCGGGTGGCTGTCGGCCGGATGCGGGTCAGACCAGATCCTGCTGCGGACGAGCCGTTCGGCCAGCTGCGCGGACGCAGCCTGACCGTGCTCGCCGACGACGGGGTGGCGCTGTACACGGAGATCAACGGGCCCGATGACTCCCCGGTCACGATCGTCTTCTGTCATGGCTACACGCTGAACCAGGACACCTGGCATTACCAGCGCAAGTACCTGGCGGCATCGAGCAGGCTGGTCTTCTGGGACCAGCGCGGTCACGGTCGGTCCGGCAGGTCTAGCCCGGAGCACGTAACCATTGACCAGCTCGGCGCGGACCTGGACGCGGTGCTGACGGCCGCCACCCCGGGCGACTCCCCGGTCGTGCTCGTCGGCCACTCCATGGGCGGCATGACCATCATGGCTCTCGCCGACCAGCGTCCCGACCTGTTCGGCACGAAGGTGATCGGCGTAGCCCTGATCTCGACTGCCGTGTCCGAGATTGACCCGACTGTCTGGCTGCCCGGGCCGCTGCGGTCAGTCGCCAGGTACGCCGCCCCGACCGTCCTGCGCGGGGCAGCCAGCGGCCGGCGGGCCGCTTTCGTCGAGCGGAGCCGGCACGCCGCCGGTGAAATCGCGTTCCTCAGCACGCGGCTGATCGCCTTCGGCGACGCGACGATTAGCCCGACCGTCGTGGCTTTCCTCGAGCGCATCATCAGGACCACCCCCATCGAAGTGGTGGCGGAGTTCTTCCATGCGCTGGTCGAGCACGATAAGCTCACCGCGCTCCGCGCGCTCGGGCAGGTGCCGGTAGTGGTGGTGACGGGTGACAAGGACCGCGTGGTCCCGCTACAGCAGAGCGAGATCCTGGCAGCCGAGATACCCGACGCAGAGCTCCTGACGGTACCTGGCGCGGGGCACGTCATCATTCTCGAATGCCCCGATCTCATCAACGAGGTCATCATTGATCTGGTCACCCGGGCGACGGCAGGTCGCACACCGCGCGACCGGTCGGCCTAGCCATGGCAGCGGAGGGCGCCGAGGAGCCAGGCTGCGCCGCCGTGCACGCGGAGATCCGGGTCCCGACGGGCGACCAGATGCGGGCTCTTGGGCGGCGGCTGGCCGGCCTACTCCGCCCTGGCGACCTCGTGGTGCTGACCGGGCCGCTCGGTGCCGGTAAGACCACGCTCGTCCAGGGCATCGGCGACGGCCTTGGCGTGCGCGGCCCGGTGACGTCCCCCACCTTTGTCATCGCGCGAGTGCACCCGTCGCTGCGCGGCGGGCCGGCGCTGGTGCACGCGGATGCCTACCGGCTCGGCAGCCGGGCGGAGGTGGACGATCTCGACCTGGACGCCGACCTTGACAGCTCGGTCACCGTGGTCGAGTGGGGCGAGGGCCTTGTCGAGGATCTCTCAGCCAGCCACCTGGAGGTCACGATCAGGCTGGCACCTCGCACGCCGCCGCCCGCAATAGCCGGCTTTACCTGGGCATCCAGCCCGGAAGGCGCCGAGGTTCCTGATGAGCCGCGCATCGTTCAGCTGACCGGTACCGGCAAGCGCTGGGAAGCCGGAGCGCAATCGGCAGGGCTCGGCGGCTCAGCCTGGGCGGAGGCCCGGCCGGGAACAGCGGGCGCATGAACCGGGGCGCCGGCCCCCGGCGCTGCGCGGCGGTCCTGGCCGCTGCCGGATGCCGTCCCGGAGCCGCTGACCTCGACGAGCGCTGGAGATTTTATCGAATACATGTTCTAGTTTATAAATGAACGAAACGCGGTTGCCGGGCTGGTGGACTTACCCGACCCGATGCGAGGCGGGCCACCCGTGGGGACCTGGCAGGGTAATTGTCTCCTGGCAGCCTTGTCACTGCGGTCCGGCGCGGAAGGTGCTGCCCACCGGGAGCGGTCACCGGACCATCTCCTGCCGGGTCCAGGGCTGCGGAGCAGTCCATTATGAGCCGCCGCACGATCCTCGCCATGACCCGGCGTTCGGCCCTGGCCCTGGGCCGCCAGGCGCGCCCGGCTGATTCCCCGCGGTATGGATACCGCGGCCGGGCAGCGGCCGCCCGGGGCGCCGGCCGATCCCCGCGGTATGGATACCGTGCCCGGGCAGCGGCCGCCCGGGGCGCCGGCCGATCCCCGCGGTATGGATACCGTGCCCGGGCAGCGGCCGCCCGGGGCGCCGGCCGATCCCCGCGGTATGGATACCGTGCCCGGGCAGCAGCCGCCCGGGGCGCCGGCCGATCCCCGCGGTATGGATACCGCGCCCGGGCAGCAGCCGCCCGGGACGCACGACTGATTTGCTCGCTTCGCGATCCGGCGTGCGGGCGGCGCCGACCGGCCAGGGGCCCCTCGGCTGCGGCCGCGACGGCGCGGCGGCCGGCCCAGGCGCCGAGGCTGGTGGTAACTTGCTGCGCACGCGTTCACCGCCAGTCAGCGGTCGGCCACGGGGGCCCGGGCCACGACTGCCACAGACGGGCTAACAGAACTGATTCAGCCGCGGGCCGTGCCGAGTGGCTGCCCTGCCGAGCGGTTCATCCGATGGCATAGTTCCGTTCTGTCCGTCCGCAAGGCGTTCGCACCACTAAACTGCGTTGTTCACAGCTCTGCTTACCGCCGTTACGTACGGTCAGATCCACTCCCGGAGGCGCGCCTTGGCTCAGCAGGGGTCTCCGCCCCGCGGCCCCGTCAGGATGCCCGCAGGCCGGCGGCGGCGGCCGGATAGTCCCGACCATGCCGGGCATCGGGAGCGTGCCGCCGACGAGGCGGGCTCGGCTGGGGATGCCCACCCAGGCTGGGATGATCGCGCCGCGAGCGGTGCCCACCCGGACTGGGATGATGACTGGCGCGCTACGGCCGGCCGGCCTGGTCGGGCTGACCGCTCGGGTGACGATGATGGTCCGGCCGGGTACGATCGCTCCGGTGCGGATGGCCGCTCCGGTCCGGACGGCGGCGCGCGTGCCCGAAGCCGCCCAGCCGCCAGGGGGCGGTTCAGCAGGGAAATGCGTTCCAGTGGTGCGAGTCAGCCGCAGTCCGATGTTTTCCGCGACGACACCGATCAGGACCTGCCGCCGTGGGCTGGCCCGAGTATTTACCCGTCCGGGCCGGGCGGCAGGGAGCTCAGGCCGCCCGGCGCTGGCCAGGCCGAGCCGCGGGGGGAGAGCGGCGGACGGGCCCGGGGCAGGGCGGCGGCCACCCGCGCGAGGCGGTCCAGGCGTCGGCTTTATGCCATCGGGGGGCTGGCCGTCATCGTGCTCGTCCTGGTACTCGCGGTGACCGGTAACCTCCCGCTGGTGGGCTCGTCAGCACAGCCATCCTCCGGTGACCTGGTGACGACCTTCGAGCCAGGCGATGTCCGCGCCGCGCCGGACGCGTGCCAGGCAGTCGGTGCGGCCGTGCTCGGCCAGTACCTGCCTGGAAAGACGACCAGGGCCGTGATCCAGAGCGGGCGGTCCGAGAGCCAGTGCACCTGGACGCTGGACGCCCGCCCGGTCTACCGGGTACTAGAGGTGACCACGCAGGCATTCGCGCCGAGCCTGCTCGCCACCGGCGACGGCAGTGCGACGTTCAGCGCGATCGACGCTTACGATGCGGCGCTGCTGGCTATGCAGAAGCCGCCCAAGTCCGCCCACCGGCCCACGGCACGGATCGGCGCACCCAGCGGCCTCGGCAACGCCGCCTTCAGCGCGCTGCAAGTGTGGCATGCCGGGGGGAACACGACGGACTTCGTCACGGTCGTGTCCCGCGAGCGGAACGTGCTGGTCACCGTCACGTTGCAGGGCCTGGACCACGCCGCCAGAGGCGGCTACGGGCCGGTGCCTGTCGCCACGCTGCAGGCGGGTGCGCTAGCCATGGCCCACGACGTTCTGGCCGGGCTCGGCTGAGCCGCCCGCCAGTCACGGTCATGGTCATCGTCACGGCCTGAGCACGGCACGGTCGAAGGGCTGAGTTCTGGATGGTCGCGGGCTGATCTACGCTGTGCAACCGTGCTACTGCTCGCATTCGACACCGCGACCCCGGCCGTGACCGTCGCCCTTCACGATGGCACGGCCGTCGTGGCGCAGCGGGTAGCGGTGGATGCCCGCAGGCATGGCGAGCTGCTGGCCGCTGCGATCGATGGCGCACTCGCGGATTGCGGCCGCACGCCGGCGGACCTGACGGCCATCGCCGTTGGCACCGGCCCGGGCCCGTACACCGGGCTACGGGTCGGCCTGGTGACTGCCCGGGTGCTGGCCAGCGCGCTCGGCATCCCGGTGCACGGCGTGTGCACGCTGGACGTGATCGCGCGGACGGCGGCAGCCGGGGCGGCGGGCCGCGAGTTCCTCGTCGCGACCGATGCGCGGCGCAAGGAGGTCTACTGGGCGCGTTATTCGCCGGCTGCCGAGCGCAGCTGGGGACCTGGCGTCAGTGCTCCTGCCGATCTTCCGGCCGGCTACCCGGTAGCTGGCGAGGGCCCGGTCCGCTACCCGGAGCTGACGGCCGAGCCGATACCACCGCGCTATCCCGCCGCGGCTCAGCTCGCCGAGATGGCGGTGGCGCGGCTGGCGAGCGGGGCTGCCGCCCTTCCCGCTGAGCCGCTCTACCTGCGCAGGCCCGACGCGCGCGTGCCGGGCCTGCCCAAGCGGGTGACCCCATCGTGAGCGTCAGGCTCCGCGGCATGACCAGCGTGGACATCGACGCCATTCTCAGCCTGGAGCATGAGCTCTTCGGCGAGGAGGCGTGGTCACGACAGATGCTGGAAGGCGAACTGGCGCAGCAGCCCGCCAGCCGGCACTATCTGATAGCCGACGATGGCGGCCTGGTCGTCGGCTACGCTGGGCTGCTCACAGCCGGGAGCCACGCGGATGTGCTAACCATCGCGGTCGCGCTTAGCCGGTGGGGCGAGGGGATCGGCGCGGCACTGCTCGACGATTTGCTCGCCGAGGCGGCCCGGCGCGGCTGCACCGAGGTCTTCCTTGAGGTCCGTACCGACAACACCAGGGCGCAACAGCTGTACCGCAGATATGGATTCACTGAGATCGGCATCAGGCGGGGCTATTACCAGCCGTCCGGTGCGGATGCCCTGGTGATGCAGCGGGTCGCCGGTGCCGGCGGCGGTCCCGCGGTGACGCCCCGGGCCGCCGGGCCCGGCGGCGGGTCCCCGGTGACGCCGGCGGCCGGGCCGGACGGCGGGCCACGGTGACGGCGCCGCTGGTGCTAGGCATCGAGACCTCGTGCGACGAGACCGGCGCAGGGCTCGTGCGCGGGCATGAACTGCTGGCCGACGCAGTCGCCTCCAGCGTGGACGAGCACGCGCGGTTCGGCGGCGTGGTACCTGAGGTGGCGAGCCGGGCGCACCTGGAGGCGATGGTCCCTGCGGTGGAACGTGCGCTGGCTAGCGCAGGGGTCACGCTGGCGGACGTGGATGCGATCGCGGTGACGGCCGGGCCTGGGCTGGCCGGGGCGCTCCTCGTCGGGGTATGCGCGGCCAAGGCGTACGCTCTCGCGCTCGGTAAGCCCCTCTATGGCGTCAACCACCTGGCCGCGCATATCGCAGTAGACCAACTGGAGCACGGCGCGCTCCCCACGCCCGCCGTCGCCCTGCTGGTCTCGGGCGGGCATTCCTCGCTGCTGCTTGCGGCCGACCTGGCCACGGAACTTGTCCCGCTCGGCGCCACCATCGATGACGCTGCCGGAGAGGCTTATGACAAGGTGGCCCGGCTGCTCGGGCTGCCATTCCCCGGCGGCCCGCCGATCGACTCGGCGGCTACCACCGGTGACCCTGCAGCCATCGCGTTTCCCCGGAGCAAGTACCGCGACCAGACCTTTGACTTCTCCTTCTCCGGGCTGAAGACAGCGGTGGCGCGCTGGGTGGAGGCCGAACAGGAGGCCGGGCGGATCGTGCCGGTTGCCGACGTGGCCGCTTCGTTCCAGGAGGCTGTCGCAGACGTGCTGACCGCCAAGGCGGTCAGCGCGTGCCTGGCCAACGGCGTCGATCAGCTGGTGATCGGCGGCGGCGTGGCCGCCAACTCGCGGCTGCGGGCCCTGGCCAGGCAGCGCTGCGACACGGCGGGCATCCGGCTCAGGGTGCCGCGGCCCGGGCTGTGCACCGACAACGGGGCGATGGTGGCCGCGCTCGGCGCCGAGCTGCTGGACCGGCAGGTGCCGCCGTCCGCCCCGGACTTTCCCGCCGACTCCGCGTTGCCGGTCACGAGCATTGTCGTCCCCTAGCCCAGCCAGGCCGCGGCCCGCTGTCCGGCGGACTCGGGTCGCCGGACGGCGGACTCGGGTCGCCTCCGGAGCGCCGGTTTGACGATGTCGCCCAGTACAGATACTGTTCGGAACTGGCACTCGCTACAGTAGAGTGCTAATGCGACGAGTCTGGTCTGGCACCCGCGACGACAGGCCGGCGCAGTCGCCTCCTAGTAACTTTCAGCTAGCCCTTTCCGGAGGGGGAGGTCAGAGCGTGACGACCGCCACCAAGATTGTTCTCAAGCCGCTCGAAGACCGTATCGTGGTACGCCCGCTCGAGGCTGAGCAGACGACCGCATCAGGTCTTGTGATCCCGGACACCGCTAAGGAGAAGCCCCAGGAGGGCGAAGTCCTCGCGGTGGGCCCGGGCCGGTTCGATGACGCTGGCGCTAAGCGCGTCCCGTTGGACGTGAAGGTCGGCGACATCGTGCTGTACAGCAAGTACGGCGGCACCGAAGTGAAGTACAGCGGCGAGGAGTACCTCGTGCTGTCCGCTCGCGACGTGCTCGCCGTCATCGAGAAGTAGCAAGTTCTTGTGGCGCGGGCGGCTGCCCGCGCTGGGCGCCTAGGCGCGCCCGACACCGCCCCGGATCGGTTCGTGGCCCCTTTGGAGCAACTCCGCGGGGGCACCGAGCCGGCCCGGGGCGGTGGCATGAATTCAGAAGCATATTCATCCCGAAACGTAGTCTGAGGTGCTCATGGCCAAGAGCGTGGAGTTCGACGAGGACGCGCGGCGCGCGCTCGAGCGCGGTGTCAACCGGCTCGCCGACGCCGTCAAGGTGACACTGGGCCCCAAGGGCCGCAACGTAGTCATCGACAAGAAGTGGGGCGCCCCCACCATCACCAACGACGGCGTGACCGTCGCTCGTGAGGTGGAGCTTGACGACCCTTACGAGAACCTTGGCGCGCAGCTTGCCAAGGAGGTCGCCACCAAGACCAACGACGTGGCCGGCGACGGCACGACGACGGCGACCGTGCTGGCCCAGGCGATGGTCCACGAAGGGCTGCGCTCCGTCACCGCCGGCGCGAACCCGATGGCGCTTAAGCGCGGCATTGATGCGGCCTCAGCCGAGGTGTCAGAAGCCCTGCTGAAGGCCGCGCGCGATGTGGGTGAGCGGTCCGATATCGCGCACGTCGCCACGATCTCCGCCCAGGACAGCAAGATCGGCGACATTATCGCCGAGGCATTCGACAAGGTCGGCAAGGACGGTGTCATCACCGTCGAGGAATCGCCGACGATGGGCCTCGAGCTCGAGTTCACCGAGGGCATGCAGTTCGACAAGGGCTACATCTCGGCGTATTTCGTTACTGACCCTGAGCGGATGGAGGCGGTCATTGAGGACGCCTACGTCCTGCTGAACGCCAGCAAGATCTCCTCGATGGCCGACTTCCTGCCGCTGCTTGAGAAGGTGGCGCAGACCAAGAAGCCGCTCGTGGTCATAGCCGAGGACGTCGACGGCGAGGCACTGTCGACGCTGGTCGTCAACAAGATTCGCGGCCTGCTTCAGGTGGTCGCCGTGAAGGCGCCCGGCTTCGGTGACCGGCGCAAGGCGATGCTCGCCGACATGGGCGTGCTGACCGGCGGCGAAGTGATCAGCGAGGAGCTGGGCCTCAAGCTGGAGACGACCGGCCTTGATGCTCTCGGCCGCGCCCGCAGGATCGTGGTGACCAAGGACACCACGACCATCGTCGACGGCGCCGGTGACCAGGGCGCGATCGAGGACCGGGTCCGGCAGCTGCGCGCCGAGATCGAGGCTACCGACTCCGACTGGGACCGCGAGAAGCTGCAGGAGCGGGTCGCCAAGCTGTCCGGTGGCGTCTGCGTGCTGCGAGCCGGCGCGCCGACCGAGGTCGAGCTCAAGGAGAAGAAGCACCGGCTCGAGGACGCCATCTCGGCGACCCGGGCGGCGATCGAAGAGGGCATCATCCCCGGCGGGGGCAGTGTCCTCGTGCAGATCGCGGTGAGCCTCGGTGACCTCGGCAAGACCGGCGACGAGGCGACCGGCGTGCGGGTAGTGCGCACTGCGCTGCAGGCACCGTGCCGCTGGATCGCGGAGAATGCCGGGGCGGAGGGCGGCGTCGTGGTTGCCGGCGTCGCGGACCTGCCAGCCGGTCACGGCTACAACGCGGCGACCGGTGAATACGGCGACCTGATGGCGCAAGGCGTCATCGACCCGGTGAAGGTGACCCGATCGGCGGTCCAGAACGCGGCCTCGATCGCGGGCATGCTGCTTACCACCGAGGTCCTCGTCGTGGAGAAGCCGGAACAGGAGCAGGCCGACGCGGCTGGTGGCCACGGCCACGGGCACGGCCACTGACCTGCTGCCCCGTTCGCGGGTTCGTCCAGCTGCCCCGCGCCTGTCACCGCAGGCGCGGGGCAGCGGCGTATCTAAGGCGAGTGCCCCGCGCCTGTCACCGCAGGCGCGGGGCAGCGGCTTATGTGCGGCGAGCTACCCGCCGCGAGGCAATCCGGAAATTGCCTGGTTCGCCGTCGTCGAGACGGTAATCGGCAACTGCACGCGCACATTTCCGCGTTGGTCCTATAGCAAGAACTGAATTGATTACGCTGAGTAGTTAAGTGATTACAGATTGTAGATATTGCTTGCGGGCTTATCTGCGCGACACATCAATGTGACCTTTCTGTTGCCTCTTCCGATGGTGACCTGCGCCGCTTTCCTGGGCATCATGAGTTCGTGGGACCAGGAATGCCTGACCCGGCATCTGGCTGAGGGGGAACGGGTGAAACTGCAGGTAGATGGAGGTAATCAGGCTAGTCTGCGCGATCTGACCTCGCTGGCGGTGCTCGGCCAGCCCGCCGCGATCGAGTCGCTGCTCGAGCAGATAAGACCCATGGTGGTCAGGTACTGCCGGGCTCGTCTCAGCCGTATCACCGGCCATTATCACGTTGCTGACGACGTAGCGCAGGAAGTCTGCATTGCAGTTCTTTCCGCACTTCCGCGCTATCAGGACATGGGCCGGCCGTTCGCGTCATTCGTATTCGGCATAGCTTCACACAAAGTGGCGGACGCCATGCGAAACGCAGCACGGCTGGCCATCCCGACCGAGGACCTGCCCGACGGCCCGGACGACCGCCCGGGACCCGAAGAGACCGTCGTGGCCTACATCGAGGCCGAGCGCGCCAGGGCGCTGCTCGCCCGGCTTCCCACGCACCAGCGCGAACTCCTCGTACTCCGGGTGCTCACCGGCCTGACTGCCGAAGAGACCGGGAACACGCTCGGCATGTCAGCCGGGGCGGTCCGGGTCGCGCAGCACCGCGCGCTGGCCAGGCTCCGGGCGATCGCGCTGGAAGAAAACATCGCCTGACCGGGCGTCAGGCTTCCCATGAGCGTGCTGGGATCCGTGCTCCCCCGTGGTAGGGAACCCAGCCTGCCGGCCCGCGTGGACCCGCGTTCCCCCGTGACGCGGATCCACGCCGGGCCGCGCGATGCTGCCGGGATCCGGGCTCCCCTGGCCCGGATCCCGGAGGCGGGCGCATTCGCCTGTCGCTAGCCGGGCTGCCGGGCTGCGTCACCGCCGGGCTGCCGGGCTGCATCACCGCCGGGCTGCCGGGCTGCATCACCGCCGGGCTGCCGGGCTGCATCACCGCCGGGCTGCCGGGCTGCATCACCGCCGGGCTGCCGGGATGGGTCACGCCGGGCTGCCGGGGATGGTCACGCCGGGCTGCCGGGGATGGGTCACGCCGGGCTGCCGGGGATGGGTCACAGTCGGGCTGCCGGGCTCTGTCACGTCGGCTGGACGTCGGCGCGGTCACCAGGCGGTCACTAGGATGAAGCATGCCCACACCCCAGCCTGCCGAAGGTGACATGACCGACGCCGTCAAGTTCGCCCCGCCCGCCCTGACCTTTGATGACGTGCTGCTTCTGCCTGCGCACTCCATGACCATGCCGAGCGACGCGGATACGACCGCGAGGCTGAGCCGACGGATCACGCTGCGCGTTCCGCTGGTCTCCTCGGCCATGGACACGGTCACCGAGGCCCGGATGGCGGTGGCCATGGCACGTCAGGGGGGTGTCGGAGTGCTGCACCGCAATATGTCGGTCGAGGACCAGGCCCAGCAGGTCGACATGGTGAAGCGCTCCGAGGCCGGCATGATCACGAATCCGGTGACCTGCGGCCCCGATGCCACGGTCGCGGACGTCGACCGGCTGTGCGCCCGCTACCGGATCTCCGGCGTGCCCGTCACTGACTCCAGTGGCGTCCTGCTCGGCATCGTGACCAATCGTGACATCAGGTTCGAGTCCGACCATGCCCGCCTGGTCGCCGAGGTGATGACGCCGATGCCGCTGATCACCGCGAGCGTCGGGGTGCTGCGTGATGAGGCGCTGCGGCTGCTGGGCCGGAACAAGATCGAGAAACTGCCGCTCGTCGATGCGGCCGGCAAGCTGTGCGGCCTCATCACGGTGAAGGACTTCACCAAGAGCGAGAAGTTCCCGCACGCTACCAAGGACGCCGAGGGCCGGCTGGTGGTAGGCGCGGCGGTTGGCGTTGGCGAGGACGCCAAGCGCCGTGCGCAGGCGCTGGCCGACGCCGGAGCGGACTTCCTCGTGGTCGACACCGCGCACGGTCACGCCCAGGCCGTCCTCGACATGGTGGCTCAGGTGAAGGCGAACGTCCGGGTTGACGTCATCGGCGGCAACGTGGCCACGCGAGCGGGCGCCCAGGCACTGATCGACGCGGGCGCCGACGCCGTCAAGGTCGGTGTCGGGCCTGGCTCGATCTGCACCACCCGCGTGGTGGCCGGCGTAGGAGTACCCCAGGTGACCGCGATCTACGAGGCGGCGAGGGCGGCCAGGGCCGCGAACGTGCCGGTGATCGGGGACGGGGGCATGCAGTATTCCGGCGATATCGCCAAGGCGATCGCGGCCGGCGCCGACACGGTCATGCTCGGCGGGCTGCTGGCCGGCTGCGACGAGGGCCCCGGCGAGATGGTGTTCATGAACGGCAAGCAGTACAAGCTGTACCGGGGGATGGGATCGCTCGGGGCCATGCGCAGCCCCGAGCGCGGCGGCTCCTACTCCAAGGACCGTTACTTCCAGGACGACGTGCTGCGTGAGGACAAGCTCGTACCCGAGGGCGTGGAGGGCCAGGTACCCTACCGCGGCCCGCTCGCGGCCGTCGCCGAGCAGCTGACCGGCGGCCTGCGGGCCGCCATGGGCTACTGCGGTGCCCGGACCATCGCCGAGCTGCAAGAGGCGCATTTCACCCAGATCACCGGTGCAGGCCTGGCGGAAAGTCACCCGCACGACGTCGAGATGGTCAGCGAGGCGCCGAACTACGGCAGCCGGATGCAGCCATGACCGGCGGGGCCAGGACCGGCGGGGCCAGGACCGGCGGGGCCAGGACCGGCGGGGCCAGGACCGGCGGGGCCAGGACCGGCGGGGCCAGGACCGGCGGGGCCAGGACCGGCGGGGCCAGGACCGGCGGGGCCAGGACCGGCGGGGCCAGGACCGAGCTGGCGCTGCCGCGGAGCGGGCGGGGAGGCCACTGAGGTGACCCAGGTGGAGATAGGCCGTGGCAAGAGCGGCCGCCGGGCCTACGGGCTCGACGAGATCGGTATCGTGCCGTCACGGCGCACCAGGCATCCAGAGGAAGTGTCGATCGCCTGGCAGATCGACGCCTACCGGTTCGAGCTGCCGCTTGTCGTCGCCCCGATGGACAGCGTCGTATCGCCGCGGACAGCGGCAGAGATGGGCAGGCTGGGCGGCCTTGCCGTACTCGACCTCGAAGGCCTCTGGACCAGGTACGCCGATCCCGAGCCACTGCTGGCTGAGGCCGCTGAGCTTGGCGACGAGGCAGCCACCAGGCGGCTTCAGGAAATCTACGCAGAACCGATCAAAGAGGATCTTATCGGGCAGCGGATCGAGGAGATGAAAGCGGCCGGCGTGACAACCGCGGCCCGGCTGTCCCCGCAGCGGACCGTCCGGTATCACAAGGCCGTCATCGACGCCGGAGCGGACATCTTCGTGATCCGCGGTACCACGGTCTCGGCCGAGCATGTGTCCGGGCAGGCCGAGCCGCTCAACCTCAAGCAGTTCATCTACGAACTCGATGTGCCCGTCGTCGTGGGCGGCTGCGCCACCTACACCGCGGCGCTGCATCTCATGCGGACTGGCGCGGCGGGGGTGCTGGCCGGGTTCGGCGGCGGCTCCGGCCACACGACGGCCGCGGTGCTTGGCGTCGCAGTCCCGATGGCCACCACGATCGCCGACGTCGCGGCGGCTCGCCGCGAGTATCTCGACGAGTCAGGCGGCAGGTACGTGCACGTGATCGCGGACGGCGGGATGACCCGCAGCGGTGACATCGCCAAGGCGCTCGCCCTCGGCGCGGACGCGGTGATGGTCGGCTCGCCGTTCGCCAGAGCCGCCCAGGCGCCAGGGCGCGGCTATCACTGGGGCAGCGAAGCGCACCACCATGAGCTGCCGCGAAGCGCCCGCCTGAAGGTCGGCACGATCGGCACCATTGAGCAGATACTGCATGGGCCGTCGACCGTCTCGGACGGGTCGATGAACCTGATCGGCGCGCTCCGCCGCACCATGGCCACGTCGGGCTACTCCGATCTCAAGGAGTTCCAGCGCGTCGAAGTCGTGGTGACCCGCTGAACCGGACCACTGGCGTGCCGGCGCGGGGCCGGCTCCCGGTAGCGTTCTGCCTGTGATGGCCGGAGCAGGAGCGACGGCGAAGCTGGGCCCGGATGAGCGGGCGGCAGCGCTCGCCGCGCTGACCAGGACCGAGCATCAGGTGCTCGTGGTCGGCGGCGGGGTGGTGGGTGCCGGGGTGGCACTCGACGCCGTCACCCGCGGCCTGTCGGTTGGCCTGGTGGAGGCCAGGGATTTCGGCTCGGGGACGTCATCCCGGTCAAGCAAGCTCATCCATGGCGGTCTCCGTTACCTGGAGCAGCTCAATATCGGGCTGGTCAGGGAGGCGCTGGGGGAGCGATCCCTGCTCCTGCAGCAGATCGCGCCGCACCTGGTGCGGCCTGTCTCGTTCCTGTTCCCGTTCTCCCACCACGTCTGGGAACGCGCCTACGTCGGCACCGGCGTCACGGCCTATGACGTGCTCGGGTTCTCGATGGGCCAGAGCAGGGGCCTGCCCACCCATCGCCAGTTGTCCCGGCGGGGCGCGCTGCGGCTGGCGCCCGCGCTCAAGCGGAGCGCCTTCACCGGGGCGCTGCTGTACTGGGATGCGCAGGTAGACGACGCCCGCTTCGTGATGACGATGGTCAGGACCGCGGCCGGGTACGGCGCCCTGGCGGCCACCCGCACCCAGGTGACCGGCTTCCTGCGGGAGGGCGAGCGGGTGACCGGGGTCCGTGCCGTGGACCTGGAGTCCGGGACCGAACTGGAAATCCGCGCCCAGCAGGTGGTCAACGCCACCGGGGTGTGGACCGACGAGATCCAGGCCATGGTCGGCGGCCGCGGCGTCATCAACGTCCGCGCGTCCAAGGGCGTGCACCTGGTGGTGCCGCGCGACCGGATCCAGTCGGCTACCGGGATCATCCTGCGGACCCCGTTTAGTGTCTTGTTTGTCATACCGTGGGGCCGGCACTGGATCGTCGGGACGACCGACACCGCCTGGTCACTGGACAAGGCACACCCGGCCGCCAGCCGCACCGACATCGACTACGTGCTCGGCCAGGTGAACCGGGTTCTCGCGGTCCCGCTCACCAGGGACGACGTGGAAGGTGTCTACGCGGGCCTGCGGCCGCTGCTGGCCGGCGAGTCGGACACCACCTCGAAGCTCTCCCGTGAGCACATCGTCGCCCATCCGGTGCCCGGCCTGGTCATGGTCGCGGGCGGCAAGTACACCACCTACCGGCTGATGGCGCGGGACGCGGTTGACGCGGTGGCGCATGGCCTGGACGGCCGGGTGGCACCATCGTGTACCGAGACGATCCCGCTGGTCGGCGCCGACGGGCACCTGGCGCTGTGGAACGCCAGGTACGCCCTGGCCAGGTCGTCAGGGCTGCACGTCGCCAGGATCGAGCACCTGCTGCACAGGTACGGCACGCTGGCCGGAGAGGTCATCGACCTGATCGCGGCCGACCCTGGCCTGGGCAAGGAACTCGGCGGCGCCGATGACTACCTGCGCGCTGAGGTGGTCTACGCCGCGTCACATGAGGGCGCCCGCCACCTGGACGACGTGCTGGCCCGCCGGACGCACATCTCGATAGAAACCTGGGACCGCGGGCTCTCCGCCGCCCGGGAAGCCGCTGAGCTGATGGCCGGGCCGATGCGGTGGCGGTCCAGGCAGGTCGCCAGGGAAGTCGAGCACTACCGGGCCAGGGTCGCGGCCGAGCGGGCATCGCAGGATGCGATCACCGACTCCGATGCCGATGCGATCAGGCTCGGTGCGCCCGAGATTGTGCCGGTCGTGCGCAATGGCACGGCAGGCAGCTGACCCGGAACTAGAATTCCGGCATGGCCCGACCCCGAGTGCTCTCCGGCATCCAGCCCACCGCCGACTCCTTTCATATCGGCAACTACCTGGGCGCGCTGCGCCAGTGGGTGCACCTCCAGGAGTCCCATGACGCCTTCTACTGCGTCGTAGACCTGCACGCGATCACGGTGCTGCACGACCCGGCGGTGCTGCGGCGCCGGTCCAGGGTGGCCGCCGCGCAGCTGTTCGGAGCGGGGCTCGATCCCGAGCGGTGCACGGTCTTCCTGCAGAGCCACGTGCCCGAGCACGCCGAGCTGGCCTGGGTACTCGGCTGCATCACCGGTTTCGGCGAGGCCAGCAGGATGGTGCAGTTCAAGGACAAGTCGGCCCGGGCAGGTGCGGACCAGGCCAGCGTCGGGCTGTTCACCTACCCGATCCTGCAGGCCGCCGACATCCTGCTGTACCAGACCGATCAGGTGCCGGTGGGCGAGGACCAGCGCCAGCACCTTGAGCTCACCAGGGACCTGGCACAGCGGTTCAATCACCGGTTCGGCGCGACGTTCGTGGTGCCGGAGCCGTACATCCTCGCTGACGTGGCCAGGATCGCGGATCTGCAGGACCCGCTGATCAAGATGAGCAAGTCATCCTCATCCCCGCAGGGGATCGTCGACGTGCTGGAAGAGCCAGGCTCGATCCGGCGGAAGATCGCCCGTGCGGTGACCGATGCCGGTACCGAGGTGCGCGCCGATGAAGCGGCCAAGCCGGGCGTGACCAACCTGCTGCGGATCTACGCGGCGCTGTCCGGGGAGAGCGTAGCGAGCCTGGAGCAGCGCTACCGCGGGACCGGTTATGGCACCTTCAAGAAGGACCTTGCGGAGGTGGTTGTCGGCGCGTTCGCGCCGATCAGGGAGCGGACGCAGGCGATCCTCGCCGACGAGACCGAGCTGGACCGGATGCTGGCCCAGGGAGCCGCGCGGGCCCGGAAGGTGGCCAGCCAGACCATGGACGCCGTCAGGGACCGGATCGGCTTCCTGCCTGCCGTCTAGCCCGGGCGGACCAGGCGAGCCTGCCGAGACCCGCGGCCACCGCCGCGATAAGGCCAGCCGCGATTGCGATGGGAACTTCGGGCAGCGGTGCCCGGCTGCCAGTGCCGGACGCCCCTGCGGCGTGTGCATCCGCGACCTGCCCGGGCGCGCCGCGCCCCGTCGTGCCGGAACCTGCCATGCCATGATCTGCCGCCGGGTGACGTGCCGTGGCGTGCCCGGCCTGGTCCGGCACGGTGCCGCCTGGCCGCTGGCTGGCCGCGACGCTGGGCAGCGGCCGAACCAGAACGCCGACCGGCGTGACCTTGCCCGCCATGGCGAAGCCCCAGTTGAGCAGGCGCTCACCGGACGTGATCTCCTGCAGCGGAGTGCAATGCAGCAGGGTGACGATGAGGGTCACGCCGTTTCGCCTGGCCAGGCCGATATACGTGGCCTCGGACTTGACCGTCCAGCCGATCTTGCCGCCGATGCCGCCGCGGTACCTGGTGAGCAGCCAGTTCTGGTTGACCAGGGTGACCCAGTTGCGCTTCGTGACCGGGAACCGCGCCGCGAGGGTCGAGTCGTACGTCATGAAGGCCGGCAGGGCCAGCGCCTGCCTGGCGATCAGCGCCTCGTCATACGCGGAGACGACCTGCCCCGACGCTGGCAGGCCATTCGGTTGCTTGGCCACCACATCGTAAGCCTGCAGCCGGTGCGCCTCCGCGTTCATCAGCGCCATGCCGCGGTCGAAGGACCCGGTCGCCTGTACCAGGCTGACGGCGGCATCGTTGGCTGAGATCAGCAGCAATGCCCGGAACAGATCCGCGATCTTGTAACTGTGGCCCGCGATAAGCCCTACCACGTTGGGCTCGACGGAGGTGGCGCGGCGCGAGGCGACCACCGAGGCATTCGGGTTCAGCATCGGGATCAGGGTGACCGCAGTGAGTATCTTGAGCGTGCTCGCGGGCGGGAACAGGCCGTGGGCGTCCTTCGCGGCCAGCACCTGTCCGGTGCTGGCATCCGCGATGACGAACGCCGCTGCAGGGACGCCCGGCAGCCGCCTGGCGCCGGGGCCGGGGTAATTGACCACGATGCCGGGACGGGCGAGATCGGCACCTCCGATGACCTGCCGCGCAGACTCTGGCTGGCTGCCTGGCCCTGACCTGGGCGCTGCAGTTGCCGAGGCCGCGGCAGGCGCCGCAGCAGCTGAGGCCGCGGCGGGCGCCGCGCCCGCGGCCGGGATGGCCGCGCTGGCCAGGGCGAGGACCGTGGCTAGGCCGCCCAGAGCGCCCGCAGGCCCACGGAAGCGTGAAGTCAACTTGCTCCGTTCCGTACCGGCGGCGTGCCCGCCCAATGCTTTACCGCCGCCTCGTCAATCCGGCCAGCCTATGCCGTTGCTGGCGTACTGACGTAACTGAGTGTGACTTTGCCCGCGTAGGCAGCCAACTATGCACGTCATAACCTTGAGGCATGACGCACTTGTCTGAGTCCGGGATGCCGATCGAAGCCGTCTATGGTCCTGAATCGATCAAGGACTTCGATGCCGAAAGGGATCTAGCCGAGCCAGGCGAGTTCCCGTTCACCCGCGGCGTCCATCCGACCATGTACGTGGCTCGGCCGTGGACCATGCGCCAGTACGCCGGCTTCTCGACCGCGACGGACTCGAATCAGCGGTACCACCAGCTGATCAAGGCGGGGACCACGGGCCTGTCCGTCGCGTTCGACCTGCCGACGCAGATGGGGTACGACTCGGACGCGCCCGCCGCCCGCGGGGAGGTGGGCAAAGTCGGCGTCGCCATCGACTCAATCGACGACATGCGGACGCTGATGGGGGGGATCCCGCTGGGCTCGGTCTCGGTGTCGATGACGATCAACGCCCCGGCCGCCGTCCTGCTTTTGCTCTACCAGCTGGTCGCCGAGGAGCAGGGCACTCCCGCTGACAAGATCACCGGGACGATTCAGAACGACATCCTGAAGGAGTACATCGCCAGAGGGACCTACATCTATCCGCCGCAGCCATCGCTGCGGCTGGTGGCGGACACCTTCGCCTATTGCCGCCGCGAGATACCGCACTGGAACACCATTTCGATCTCTGGCTATCACATGGCCGAAGCAGGCGCGACGCCGGTCCAGGAGATCGCCTTCACGCTGGCCGACGCGAAGGAATACGTGCGGGCTGCCATTTCCGCCGGCATGGCGGTTGATGAGTTCGCACCGCGGCTGTCGTTCTTCTTCGTCGCGCGGACGACGCTCCTTGAGGAGGTCGCGAAGTTCCGCGCTGCCCGGCGGCTCTGGGCACGGATCATGCGCGACGAGTTCGGGGCGGCCGACCCGCGGTCGCAGATGCTGCGGTTCCACACCCAGACCGCCGGAGTCCAGCTGACCGCGCAGCAGCCCGAGGTCAACATGGCCAGGGTGACCACGCAGGCGCTGGCGGCGGTGCTCGGCGGCACCCAGTCGCTGCACACCAATTCCTATGACGAGGCCATCGCGCTGCCCAGTCAGAAGGCGGCGAGATTGGCGCTGCGGACGCAGCAGGTCCTGGCATATGAGACCGACCTGACCGCCACGGCGGACCCGCTTGCCGGGTCCTACGCGGTTGAATCGATGACCAGCGACATCGAGACGGCGGCCAGCGAGCTGATGGCTAAGGTCGAGGACCTCGGCGGCGCGGTCGCCGCCATCGAGCAGGGCTTCCAGAAGGCCGAAATCGAACGGTCCGCCTACCGCATCGCATGTCAGATAGCTGAGGGGGAGCGGGTAATCGTCGGTGTCAACAAGTTCACGCTCGCCGAGGAGGAGCCTTACGAGCCGCTTCGCGTCGACCCGGCGATCGAGCAGAACCAGGCACGGTCCCTGGCGGCGCTGCGGGCATCCAGGGACGCGGCCGAGCTGACGAGGCGGATCGAAGACCTCAGCAGGGCCGCCGCAGGAACGGACAACCTGCTCTATCCGCTACGCGAGGCACTTCGCGCCCGGGCGACCGTCGGCGAGGTGTGTGATGCGCTGCGCGGCGAGTGGGGCGTCTATAGGCCGCCGGATGCTTACTGACGAACCACGCGGCAATTGCTGGGCGATACTGGATGGACGGGCCGGATGGCGTCATCGTTTCCTGACCTGGCAGGAAAGCGTGGCTGAGCAGGACGGATAGTCATGTTGGAGGGCTGGACGCAGGTGGGCCCGCCCGGCAATGACCTTCGTCGGCGCGGGGGCTGGCGGCGAGACCCCATAGCCCAGCTACAAATAGGGCGGCGAACGGCGCGGCGCATGGCACCGGCGAACGGCGTAGCCCCGGGATTCGGGACCGCTACGCGACGTCCGCAGGCTGACTGCGCCAACGATGTCTGCGCCGCCAAGCGCCATCACGTGCAAGCGCCATCATGTGCTCGCCGGATAACAGGCGCGCCGCGGTGCGCAGGATGACGATTCTTGGAGACTGACGGTGGCCATCAGATGGAATCCCTCACGCGGCGCGTCGCTGGGCGTCGAATGGGAGCTGCAGCTTATCGACCGCCGCACCAAGATGCTGCGCCAGGACGCCCGTGAGGTGCTCGCGGAGCTGCCCGGGCTCAGTGAGACCAGCGAGGTGCCCAGGCTCCGCCATGAACTCATGCAATCCACCATCGAGGTGGTTACCGGCATCTGCAGCACTGTCTCCGAGGCAAAGGACGATCTTGCAGCGACAATCGCGCAACTTGAGCGAATCACGGCGACTCGCGGTACGATGCTTGCCTGTGCAGGAACGCATCCCGTCAGCGACTGGCGGGATGCAAAGATGGCACCCATTCAGCGCTATGCCGAACTCGTCGAGCAGTTGCAGTGGCTTGCCCGCAGGATTCAAACTTTTGGTGTTCATGTCCATGTGGGTATCCGCGACGGGAGCAAGGCGATCCCGATCGTCAATGCCCTGGCTGCGTATCTGCCGCATTTCCTGGCGCTGACCGCGTCGAGCCCGTTCTGGAGCGGGCATGACACGGGGCTCGCATCGAGCCGGGCTGTCATCTTTGGCGGGCTGCCAACATCCGGGCCGCCGCCGCAGCTTGCGTGCTGGGGTGAGTTCGAGGAGTACATGGACACGCTGCTTCGCGCCGGGACCGTCCGGAGCATCAAGGAGGTGTGGTGGGACATCCGCCCGCACCCGGACTTCGGCACGGTTGAGATCAGGATGTTCGACGGCGTCCCGACGCTCCGCGAGATCGGCATGGTCGCGGCGCTATCGCAGTCCCTGGTCCAGCTGCTCGACATGCAGCTCGACCGCGGCTACAAGCTGCCCGCCCCGGCGGCGTGGGTAGTCAAGGACAACAAGTGGCGGGCCACCCGGTACGGGCTTGACGCGATTGTCATTACTGACGACACGGGCTCCACGGCGCCGCTCAGGGACGGGCTGTTCGAGCTGGTGGCTGAGCTCGAGCCAGTCGCCGCGCGGCTGGGCTGCGCGGGAGAGCTCGACGTGGTCTCCGATGTGCTGGAGAGCGGATCTTCATGCGAACGGCAGCGCGCCGTCGTCGCCGACGGCGGCGACCTGATCGACGTAGTGGACGCGCTGGTCACCGAGTTCACGGAAAACCGCTTCGTTGTCCCTGGGGAGGCGGCGCATGCCGGAACATGACCTCGCGGGAGAGCTCGACGTGTTCCTCGCGGGACACGAGGACGAGCTCATCGACTTCCGGCGCGACCTGCACGCCCATCCCGAGATCGGCTACCACGAGCACCGGACGACACGGCGGGTCAAGCTGCGGCTTGAGGCGGCCGGCCTGCGCCCCTCGGTCCTGCCCAAGGGCACCGGGCTTGTCGTGGATATCGGGTCGGGCACTGAGCAGGTTGTGGCGCTCCGGGCGGATCTTGACGCGCTGCCGATCAGCGACGAGAAGAACGTTCCCTACCGTTCTACGATCGCGAACGCCTGTCACGCGTGCGGTCATGACGTGCACACCAGCATCCTGCTCGGCACTGGCCTGTTCCTGGCCCGCACGGCGGCGGCCGGGGCGCTCCCCGGCCGGGTACGGCTGATCTTCCAGCCAGCCGAGGAGGTGCCGGGCGGAGCCCTCGACGTCCTCGCGGCCGGCGGCATCGCATCGGTGGACCGGATCTTCGCGCTGCACTGCGATCCGCGCCTGGACATCGGGAAGGTGGGCACGCGGACCGGCGCCATCACCGCGGCCTGCGACAAGATCAGGGTCAGGGTCACCGGCCCGGGAGGGCACACCGCCCGGCCGCACCTGACTGCCGACCTCGTCTACGCGCTCGGCAAGATCATTACGGAGCTGCCGGCGGCCCTGTCCAGGCGGGTCGACCCCCGGTCCAGCCTGAGCCTGGTGTGGGGCCGGGTCAGTGCGGGCTCGGCGGCCAACGCCATCCCTGACGATGGCGAGGTGGAAGGCACCGTGCGGTGCCTCGACGACGATGCCTGGCATGCTGCCCCGGACATGCTGAAGGCCCTGATCGATTCGGTCGCTAGCGCCTACGGCGTAGTGGCGGATCTCACGTATCAGCGCAATGTGCCGCCGACGGTGAACGAGACGGTCTCGACGGCGATGTTCGAGGCGGCCGTCGACCGGGTGCTCGGCGCCGACGCGATAACCCCGGCACCGCAGAGCCTGGGCGGCGAGGACTTCGCCTGGTATCTGGAGTCGATCCCGGGAGCGCTGGCCAGGCTCGGCACCCGGAAGCCAGGATCAGCCGACGACTTCGACATCCACCAGCCGACCTTCGACGTGGATGAGCGGGCCATCGGGCTAGGCGTGCGGCTGATGGCGGCCACCGCCCTCACCGCGATGTGCGGGGGCACCACCGCGACCGCAGAGCCCATGCCTGGTGCCGCCCTGACCTGACGCTGGGCCGATTCGGGGCGTCGCCGTTACCCTGCGGCCCCGTAAGGTGGAGTCGCGTGACCGCCGTCGGGCGTTCACCGGCTGAACCATGGAGCGCATGAGCAGTGTCTGCACAGCGGGATCCGGTACTGCCGGACGATGCCCGGAATGGGAGCGGCCCGCGCCCTGCCGCGGTGCCTGGCGTGCGCCCACGGCCGGACCCAGGCGGGTCGGCTGGCGCAGGTGCGTCGGCTGGCGCGGGCGCGTCGGCTGGCGCGCGCCCATGGCCGGGCGCAAGCGGGCCGGCTGGCGCAAGCCCGCTGCAGGCCGAGCGCCGGGTCTTCCGGCTGCCCGGACCGCTTATCGTCTGGTGGTTGTGGGTTGTCTTCGCTGCGGCCAACCTGATCGACATCGCCATCAGCGGCCGTGACTGGGGCTCCATTGTGGCGGTCGCCATCTTTGCCCTCATCACCGGGCTGCTGTACGCCATGGCCTGGCGGCCGCGGGTGGTCGCCGACGGTGAGGGCATCACCGTGCAGAACCCGCTGCGTGATCACCGGGTGCCCTGGGGCGGTGTCAACGCCGTGCTGGTGGGCGAGTCCGTTCAGGTGCGGTGTGCACGCGGGCCAGGTGCCGAGCGCGAGAAGGTCGTGCATAGCTGGGCGCTGGCCGCGCCGCGCCGGGTCAAGGACAACAAGAACAGGGCCGACCTTCGCGGTCCGCGCCGGTCCGGGTTCACGGCGCCTGCTCAGCCGGCCTACGGCAAGCTGCCCGAGGACGCGCAGGAGCTGCTGAAGAAGAGCCCGGTCCTGCTGATCGCCGCGGATCTCGACCGTCAGGCCCGGCTGGCCAAAGAGCGCGGGGCGCCGCCCGGCGAGCGGGTGGGCAGCTGGCCGTGGCCCGCTCTGGCCGCCATGCTGATTCCCGCGGTTGTGCTGCTCATCGTGGTGCTGGCGCGCTAGCCGCCCAGCGATGCGCAGGGCCGCTCCCTGAGCCATGTCACGTAGTCGGCCGGCGCGCCAGCCACCTCCGCGGCGTCCGCCAGGATACCGAGGTAGCGGGCGGACGGCAGGCCGCCCTCGTAGCCATCGAGCACATACAGCCAGGCCACGATGTCACCGTCGAGCGTGGCCACCCGCACCCTGATCTTGTCGTAGTAGCCGAGCGTCGCGCCGTCCCACTGGTCCAGCGCCTGCTCGTCATAGTCGGACAGCTCATAGAGCACCACGAAGACGCGCTGTCCGGCGTCCTCGACGACGGTGGCAAGCGCGCCTTCCCAGCCGATGTCCTCGCCGCCGAAGGTCAGCCGCCAGCCCTCGAGCCAGCCGGTACCGCGTTCCGGTGAGTACGGGCAGCGCTCGGCCATCTGCGCCGGATCCATATTGCTGCCGTAGGCCGCGTACATCGCCACGGATCATTAGCGTACGAGTCCACGCGGGCACGCGCAGGCCGGTCACCCCGGATAGCCGATTCCTGGCTGCGCGGACCCATGATGAGGTGTCATACGAGGGCTCAGGTTGGCCATGCGACAGAATGGGGCACCGTGAGCCAGCCGCGCGCGCGAGTCGCTATCATCGGCGGCGGCCCGGGCGGGTACGAGGCAGCTCTGGTCGCTGCCCAGCTCGGCGCCGATGTCACCGTGGTGGAACGCGACGGGCTCGGCGGCGCATGCGTGCTGAGCGACTGCGTGCCATCGAAGACCCTGATCGCGACCTCGGGCATGATGGCGGGCCTCGACCGATCAGCTAGCCTCGGAATCCGGCTGGGCCTGCCGAGTTCCGGCGCTCCGGCCAGCGAAGGCTCCATGGCAGTGCAACCGGGGGCCGGGGCCACAACCGACGCCCCGCGGCTCTACTCACGAGTCAAGGCGCTGGCCCGGGCACAGTCTGGCGACGTGGCGGCCCGCCTGGCTGCGGACGGGATCGGGGTCATCTCCGGCACTGGCAGGCTGACCGGCCCGCGCACCGTGGCGGTGGGGGATCGCGAGATCAACGCGGACGTCGTGCTGATCGCGACGGGTGCCGAGCCCCGGATGCTGCCCGGCGCGGTTCCTGACGGAGACCGGCTGCTCACCTGCAGGCAGCTTTACGACCTGCACGAGTTGCCCGCCGAGCTTGTCGTGGTCGGCTCGGGAGTGACTGGCGCGGAGTTCGCCAGCGCCTACCAGGCGCTCGGCTCCCAGGTCACTCTCGTCTCCTCGCGGGACCGGGTGCTGCCGCATGAGGACGTGGATGCCGCCGTCGTGGTCGAGGACGTGTTCCGGCGGCGTGGCATGACCGTGCTCGGCAGGTCGCGGGCGGCAGAGGCCAAGCGCACCAGGGATGGCGTGGCGGTGATCCTTTCCGACGGCCGGACCGTCCGCGGCACGCACTGCCTGCTCACGGTCGGGATGCAGCCGTGCACAGCTGGCATCGGCCTCGAGGATGCCGGGGTCACCAGGGACGACCGCGGGTTCGTGCCAGTCGACCGGGTGTCACGGACCTCGGTGCCGGGGGTCTACGCTGCCGGGGACTGCACTGGCGTCTGGATGCTTGCCTCGGTGGCGGCGATGCAGGGCCGGATCGCGATGTGGCACGCGCTCGGCGAGGCCGTCCAGCCGATCAGGCTCAGCCATGTGGCAGCGACGATCTTCACTGAGCCTGAGATCGCGACGGTGGGAATCTCGCAAGCTGCCGCTGACGGCGAGCAGGACGTGCTGGTCGTGAAGCTGCCGCTGGCCACCAACCCACGGGCCAAGATGCAGGGATTCCGCGACGGCTTCATCAAGCTGTTCGCCCGCGCTAGCAGCGGGATCGTGCTTGGCGGCGTAGTGGTCGCGCCGCGCGCCAGCGAGCTCATTCTCGGCGTGTCGCTCGCGGTGGAGCAGACCCTGACCGTCGCTCAGATGGCGCACACCTTCACGGTCTACCCCTCGCTGTCGGGCAGCCTCACCGAAGCGGCACGTAAACTCATGCAGCCCGCGGCCGGCGGGTAGCCATCGCGCCCCGCGGCTCGTGGCGTCAGTGTGCGGGCCGGCCCAGGTCGGGGTCGTCGGGGACGTCGAGACCATGCTGACGCAGCCGGGCGGCGCGGAGGTCGTCGGCGTAGGCGAGGACCGTGAAGACGCTGCCCGAAAGGATCAGCGCCACCATCATCAGGGTGAGCCAAGCGGGTGCGGGCAGCAGCGTGTAGAGCACTACCGCGACCACGATGCAGACAGGAATGATGACCGCCAGGTGGCGGAGCGCCGTACGGCCGCGCCAGCCTGCGTCGGTCAGTTCGTGCCTGACCCAGTCACGATTCTCCTCCGGCAGCCGGAACCCGACCGCGAAAAGGAGCCACCGTGCCACTCCTGGGTCGCCAGCGAGCCGCGTCATTGCCTCATCATCGCGAGCCCGCATGAGCGGCGTGAACCGGGCCGCCAGTTGAGCCGGTGCCGGTGCCCGCGGCCTGCAGCGCTACGACCAGGAACTGGCTCGCGCTCCAGCACGGAAACCTGGGACAGCCCGGCGGTAAAGGGCCAGCCGCGCTGTTCCGCCTGAGCTGGATGGCTGACGGGATGCCTGACCGCATGGCTGTGGAGCGGCGCTGATGAGCAGGATTAATCGGGCAATTGGCAGATTACGGCTCCGGATGAGACGGTCTGGCCCACCTGAACGGACAGGCCGGTGACGGTACCGTCCTTGTGCGCGGTAAGTGGCTGCTCCATCTTCATCGCCTCGAGGACCACCACGGTATCGCCGGCCTTCACCTGCTGGCCTTCCTCAGCCACCATCTTGATGATCGTTCCCTGCATGGGGGTGACCAGGGCATCGCCGCCTGGACCGCCGCGACGTGCACCGGCGCCGTGACCGCCAGCTGAACCTGGCCGCCGCCCGCGGCCTGGGGGCGCGCCGAGTGCCCCGCCCTGCCCGCCCGTTCCGGTCCCGCCTGCTTCGGCTCCGCCCGCTCCGGCTCCGCCTGGGCCGCCGCCGGCCAGCCCTGCAGGGATGACCACCTCCAGCCGCCTGCCGCCGACCTCCACAACAATCCGCTCCCGTCCGGGAGGATCGTCAACGCCGTCCCCGGCCTGGCCGCCGGGCCCTGCTGCCGCGCCTGTCGCAGCGTACGGCGGGATCTCGCCGTCGAACTCGGTCTCGATCCACCGGGTGTGTACCGCGAACGGCTCGGAGATGAACGCCTGGTGATTGACGACTGCCCGATGGAACGGCAGCACCGTCGGGATCCCGTCGACCTCGAACTCGGCCAGCGCCCGGCGCGAGCGCTCAAGCGCCTGCAGGCGGCTGGCCCCGGTGACGATCAGCTTGGCTATCAGCGAGTCGAACGACTGCGGCACGGTCATCCCGGCGGCATAACCTGCATCGAGCCGGATCCCGGGCCCGGCTGGCGGCTGCCATCGGCGGATCGTACCCGGCGTGGGCATGAAGTTCCGGCCCGCGTCTTCCGCGTTGATTCGGAACTCGATGGCGTGCCCGCGAACTTCCGGGTCGCCGTGCGATAGCTCCTGGCCGTCCGCGATGCGGAACATCTCCCGCACCAGATCGATGCCGGTGACTTCCTCGGTCACCGGGTGCTCCACCTGCAGCCTGGTGTTCACCTCAAGGAAGGAGACCGAGCCATCCTGGCCGATGAGGAACTCGCAGGTGCCCGCGCCGACGTAACCGGCTTCCCGCAGGATTGCCTTGGACGACTCGCGGATCAGCTCCTCCTGCGCCTGCGTCAGGAACGGGGCGGGCGCCTCCTCGACCAGCTTCTGGTGCCTGCGCTGCAGCGAGCAGTCCCTGGTGGACACGACGACGGTGTTGCCGTGGGCGTCGGCCAGGCATTGCGTCTCCACGTGCCTGGGCCGGTCCAGGTAGCGTTCCACGAAACACTCGCCGCGGCCGAACGCGGCGACCGCCTCCCGGACCGCGGACTCGAACCTGGGGGCGATCTCCTCGGCGGTGCGGGCTACTTTGAGCCCCCGGCCGCCACCGCCGTAGGCGGCCTTGATCGCGATCGGCAGGCCATGCTCGGCCGCGAAAGCGGCAGCTTCGTCCTCGCCGGATACCGGGCCGTCGGTCCCTGGCGCGAGCGGTGCGCCGACGATGCGGGCGATGTGCCGGGCCTGCACCTTGTCGCCGAGCGCCTCGATCGCGGCGGGCGGCGGCCCGATCCAGGTCAGGCCGGCTGCGATGACCTCCCGTGCGAAGTCCGCGTGCTCCGCAAGGAACCCGTATCCCGGGTGCACGGCGTCCGCGCCCGAATCGGCTGCCGCCTTGAGGATCTTGCCGATGTCGAGGTAGCTCTCCGCGGCGCTCTGGCCGCCCAGCGCGAACGCCTCGTCGGCCATCGTCACGTGCAGCGCGTCGATGTCGGACTCGGCATAGACGGCCACGCTGCCAAGGTCGGCATCGCGGCAGGCTCGCACGATCCGGACCGCGATCTCGCCGCGGTTGGCGATAAGGACCTTGTGCACGAAACCGACTCCTCTCGACTGCGCAGGAGTCTAATCGCTGGCCTGCCCTGAGCCGCCCGGGGTTTGCACTGGCCGACGCCGTGTTCGTCGGCGGCGGTGACTCGCTCGGCCCGCGCCGGGGCTGACGGGACCAGCGTGTCAAACGCAGGGGGGCTAACGCAGCGGGCCAACGTGCCTTTAGCGGGGGAGGGCGCTGGTGCGCCAGGCGCCGGAACCGCGATGCAGGGGCGCGCGCAGCAGCCGGGATCTCGCAGACCATTCTGAACGGATGACGGGCGGTGCTCCCGGCGCACTGACCGGTGCCGCGCGGCCGAAGACCACGGTCACCAGCGCGGCGATCTCCTGCTCCGTCGGGTTGCCCTTGACGATGGCCAGGACCGGCGCGGGATCGGCCTGGGCGGCCGGGCCGGCTGTTGCTGCCTGCCGCGGTCCGGTACTGGCGGTAATGTCGGAATGCGGGCCAGATATTCCGTTTTGCTTTGATTGTGAATTCTCAGTCGCAGAAATAACCGTCAGCCCCTTGATTTACCGACGCCAATACCGAACTGCCGGTGCACCCGCGCCCAGAACGCATCCCGCAGCCACTCCCTGGCCTCCTGATAGGCACGCAATGACAGGCCTAGTTCCTTCTCGGCGTCGACCAGTAGTTCCTTGTCGATAACCGGCGGCAGAATCGGCCCGGGCAGCAGGTCGCGGATGTTGTCCTCGCCGCGGGTCAGGATCCACTTCTGCGCCACATGCTCGCCTGCCTCCTCGACCCGTTCCCGTTCGGGGCCGAGCCTGGCCGGAGGCAGTACGGCCGGCGAGGCGGCCCGGACCAGCGGCCGTGGTCCCGGCCGTTCGCCGAACACCTGGGCCGGGTTCGGCTTGACCGATACCACGTGGCTGATCCGGGCCAGCGGGCTGGCCGCGGCCGGGGTCGGTTCGGAGACCGGCTGGCTGGCGAAGTAGGGCTCGACGAAGGAGCGCTCAAGAACCTCCACGGTGTCGGATTCCCAGACCAGCCGTTCGGCCTGATTGGTGCCGTAAGGCGGCTCGATTCCCCACAAATGCACCCGGACGCCGAAAGCCTGGGCGGCTTCCACGGCGGGAACCATGTCCTCGTCGCCGGCCACCAGGACCGCGTCAGTGATCGCCCGGTGCCTGGCGAGGGCCTCCATGTCGGCTCGGATCTGGGCGTCTACCCCCTTCTGCTGGCCGCGTGCGTTGAGATTGCCAAGGCGGAGCTTCACCAGCGGCATCTGGGCGATGACCCGCTGGTCGATGGTGGGCACCCGGTCCCTTGCCGCGTCATACCAGTAAATCCGGAGCAGCTCGCCCCGCACCAGATCATCAGCGTGCCGGGTGAGGGCCTGGATCAGCTTGTCGGCGTCGACCCGGTACTCGCGCCTCGAGCCCGCGCTGAACAGGAGCTCGCCCGCGGCCGCGTAGATATACCCGACATCCACCATGATGGCGTAGCGGGAAAGGAGCGGAAGCGGCGAGCCGTTCTCGGTCATGACAGTCATGACTCTAGTGCCACCTGCCGCGCAGCGTCCCCGGCAAAGCAGTTGCTTCGCGTTACATGCCTTTTCACAATGGGATATTTCCGTGCTTCTTCGGTGGAAGTGACTGGCGCTTAGTGCGCAGCGTGCGGAGTGCGCGGATCACCTCGGGCCGGGTCTCGGCGGGCCGGATAACGGCGTCCAGATAACCCCGTTCTGCGGCTATATAGGGATTAGCCAGGGTATCCTCGTATTCGGCGACCTTCCTGGCTCGCAGCGCGGCCTGGTCATCCGGGTTGGCGGTGGCGGAGATCTCGCGCCGGTACAGGATGTTCACCGCGCCCTGCGCGCCCATCACCGCGATCTGGGCCGTCGGCCAGGCCAGGTTGATGTCGCCGCCGAGGTGCTTGGAGCCCATCACGTCGTAGGCGCCGCCGTAGGCCTTGCGGGTGATGATGGTGATCTTAGGCACGGTCGCCTCCGCGTAGGCGTAGATCAGCTTGGCGCCGCGGCGGATGATGCCCCCCCACTCCTGGCCGGTGCCGGGCAGGAACCCAGGTACATCGACGAAGGTCAGAACCGGGATGCTGAACGCGTCGCAGGTCCTGACGAAGCGGGCCGCCTTCTCGGCTGCGTCGATGTCCAGGCAGCCGGCGAAATGCATCGGCTGGTTGGCCACCACGCCGACGCTGGCGCCTTCGATGCGACCGAAGCCGACGACAATGTTCTGCGCGAAACCGGCATGGATCTCCAGGAACTCGCCGCCGTCGAGGACCCGGGTGATCACGTGATGCATGTCGTAGGGCTGGTTCGGTGAATCGGGGATGAGGGTGTCAAGTTCAATGTCGGTCTCGGTGGTCTCAAGGATCCCGGCGCCGCCATCCGCATGACCGGCCGGGGGCACCGTCGGCGGGTCCTCCAGGTTGTTGGACGGCAGGTAGGAAAGCAGTTCGCGGGCGAAGCTGAGGCAATCGTGCTCATCAGTTGCCTGGTAATGGGCGACGCCGGACTTGACGTTGTGCGCGTGCGCGCCGCCGAGTTCCTCGAAGCTGACCTCTTCGCCGGTCACCGTCTTGATCACGTCAGGGCCGGTGATGAACATGTGCGAGATGCCCTCGACCATCAAGGTGAAGTCAGTGATCGCGGGGGAGTAGACGGCACCGCCCGCGCACGGCCCCATGATCAGCGAGATCTGCGGTATCACGCCCGAGGCGATGACGTTGCGGTAGAAGATCTCGGCGAACAGGCCGAGGGCGACCACGCCCTCCTGGATCCGCGCCCCGCCACCGTCGTTGATGCCGATCACCGGGCAGCCGGTCTTCTGCGCGTACTCCATCACCTTGACGATCTTCTCGCCATAGACCTCGCCGAGCGAGCCGCCGAACACCGTGAAGTCCTGGCTGAAGATGCAGACCGGGCGCCCCTCGACGGTGCCGTGGCCGGTGACGACGCCGTCACCGTAAGGCCGGTTGGCCGCCATGTCGAAGTCGGTGGACCGGTGCCTGGCGAACTCGTCGAACTCAGTGAACGAGCCCGGATCGAGGAGGTGGCCGATCCGTTCTCTCGCGGTCATCTTGCCTTTGGCGTGCTGCTGCTCGACCGCGCGCTGCGAGCCTGCGTGGGTCGCCTCGTGCCTGCGCCGGTCCAGGTCGGCTATCTTGCCTGCGGTCGTGTGCGGGTCGGGCATGCCGGCGTCGCCGGATGGCGGGTGAGCTTCGATGGCCATGCCCGACAGGTTAGGCCAGGGCCGGGACCCGGGCGATCGCGGGCCAGAGCGCGCTGGCCATGGGGTCCGCGGGCACCTGGTGGCGCTCGGGCCAGCACGGGTACCGGGCGGCGGTGCCCTCGCCGGCGATCAGGCTAGGCACTGCTGCCCTGGTCGTTCTCGCCGGGCGTCACTTCGGGACATAGACAAGGAAGCCCACGCCCTGCAGCTCCCGCCACGCCTTCGCGCCACCAGGCGACAGCGCCAACAGCGCTTGCATCTGCTGGCCTGTCCAGGGAGCTGAACATCCCAGGTAATAGGCAAGGGACGTCGACGGGATGAGGCACGGCGGACGAGCGCCATGGCCGCTAAGAAAACTGGCCACGCGAACAGAGCTAGACCAGGCAGCGTTCAGAGTCCCGACCTCGCCACCCCGCACGAACTGCTGGGTGACCACGCCGGTCAGCAGGAACGCGACGACGAGGAGCTCGGCCGCGGCCCGCCATCTCGGCACGGCAGCGAGCCAGGCGATGCCGTCCGCGGCCGGGATCGCCAGCAGGGCGAGCACGGGAATCAGGTAACGCGGTGCGTAGTAAGGCACGAACAGCGTGTAGCCCGCCAGGACCGAGAGCGCGGCCGCGACAGCCACGGCTGATGAGGCCAGCGCCGTGCGCCGGGTGGCGAAGACTCCCAGGATGATGAGCGCGAGCAGCGCCAGCCACCATATGGTCAGCCACGGATACAGCCAGCCGTGACAGGTACCGGGCTCGCAGTACCATGGCCCGTCGAGCACCCGGAGCTGAGCAGGGAGCGTGAAGTACAAGGCGAGCCTGGGGGGTTCCTGCGACATCATGTGCAGTCGGCTTACCGGGCCGCCATACCAGGCGTACGACTCGCCCAGCCACTCAGCGGCCCCTGCGGCGATACCCGCGCAGCTGGCGGCCAGCACGCCGCGGTGCCGCCAGGCAGGCACGATGAACGCGGCGGCGATCACCGGCGCCATCAGGACTGCCGCATCCTGGGGACGCAGCAGGATAAGGAAGAACGTATTCGCGGCGAGCAGCGGGAGGACCACCCGCCGGCGCATTCTTCCCGTGACCGCTTGCATGAACAGCCCGATGACGGCCAGTCCGCCGAGAGCCACCCACCAGTCCGGCAGCACCTGCACCCCGCCGAGCTCGGCGATGGCAAAGCTGCCGATGACGACGCCCGCCACCGCGAGCACCCAGACCGGCCGCAAGCCGCGCCAGGCAAGCAGGGCAAGGAACAGGCCCAGCGCTGACAGCGCGGCCATCCATACCCGCAAGAGCGGGATGGAGGTCGTCAGCAGGGTGATCGGCGCCGCCAGCAGCGCCGGCCCTCGGCCGTGCACCGGGGGAAGGATGACCTGAGAAGCGTGGACGCTCGTCTGCGCGATGTAGGTGATCTCATCCACGCCGAGCCCCAGCGGCAGCTGAGCGGGGATGAGCTCCGCGATCATGAACAGCCCGGCCACCAGGACAAGCCAGAGCGGGCTGTCGCGCGTGACCCGTATCTTGGTAACACCGCGCCCGGCACCTGACTCGCCCGCTGGGTGCGAGGACGATGCCGCCAGCCCGGCTGGCGAACTCACGCTCCTGCCTCCTTGAGTTCGCGGTGGCTCGAGCAGCCAGCGGAATGCCGACCGGCCCATCCGGCCCAGACCTTATCGCAGACCGGGTCGTTCTCCTGATTCCGCTGGTGGCCGCGAGATCGAGATACTGTCTTAGCCTTGACCACCGTACGCACCGCGGCGCGGGCCCGAGGCCGTGCGCTGGGCAGCGATGCCCGCGACGTGGTGGCTCCCGGCCGGCCACTCCTGGCGACACCCCGGTGAAGGGAGGTGGCGGTGAGTCTGGTGAAGCTGCGGGTTGAGTCATCCCAGGAGCCTGAAGACCACCGCTCCTGCCCTGGGACGCGTGCGGACTGGCTGGTCGTGTCCTGCTACCTGCTGGGCGCCGTCGCACTGACGGGAAGGCTGTGGGCCGATCCCGCAAGCCGTGCGCAGCCCGGCGACCTTCCCGACCTCGACCAGTACACCTGGTTCGTGCGCCACAGCGCGGCCGCCCTGTCGCACGGACGGCTCCCGGCACTCATAACGGTAGCCATGAACCCGCCGCACGGCGTCAGCCTGATGTGGAACACGTCTTTCTTGCTGCCCGGGGTCCTCCTGACCCCGGTCACGCTGCTGGCGGGCCCGCAGGTCAGCCTCACCGTTGCGCTGACGGCAGGGTTCGCAGGCTCCGCGGCCAGCTTGTTCCTTGTCCTGCGCAGCTGGGGGGCAGGCCGTTCCGCGGCGGCGCTCGGCGGCGCCCTCTACGGGTTCTCCCCGGCGCTGCTCAATGCCGGCTCCGGCCACTACAACATTCAGTTTGCCGTGCTGCCGCCGCTGATCATCAGCGCGCTGCTGCGGATCCTCACTGGCCGCGGCAACGCGGTCCGCTGGGGCGTATGGATCGGCCTGCTGACGGCGGCCCAGTTGTTCGTTGCTGAAGAAATGCTGGTCGACACAGCTGTCGCGGGAATGGTCCTGGCGGTGGTGCTGGCGGCCAGCCGGCCGCGGGCCGCGCTCCGCCAGGCCCGCGCCATCGTGATCGGCCTGGCCACCGGAGCCGGCGTCGCACTGCTGATTTGCGGGCGCGCGCTGTGGGTGCAGTTCCATGGAGCGGTCATTCACGCCAGCGGGGGAACGGCCGTCATCGGCTACGCGGGTCATCTCACCCACCTCTACACGATTCCCTACGCGTTCGTGACGCCGTCAAGCGCACTTGCGCTGCACACGAGCGGCAGCGCCGCCGCCGCGGCTGCCTACCCGCAGCCACAGGCTGAATACCTCGCTTACCTGGGCTGGCCGCTGATCGTGGTCCTGATAGCCGCCACGATCTTGTTCTGGCGGCAGCTGGCTGTGCGCATCACCGCAGTGACGGTCGCGGTGCTCGAGCTGATGTCCCTCGGCGGCCAGGCTGTCGTTTTCCACGGAATCCGCTACCCGGGGGCTCTGCTGCCCTGGTACTGGCTGCAAGGCCTGCCGACTCTTGGCGGAGCGCTGCCGGACCGGCTCTGCATACTGGCGGACGGGGCGGCGGCCGCTGCGCTCGCGTTCTCCCTTGACCGGACGCGGTCGCTAGCACGCACCAGGAGCTGGCGGAACGGAGGGAGGATCGCTACCGGGATAGCGGTCCTGGCGGTCTTGCCGTTGATTCCGCTGCCCTACCAGGCAACTAGCGTCGCGCCGCTGCCGGCCGGCTGGCAAACGGCGTTCGCCAGCCTACGGCTTGCGCCGGGCGCCCGCGTGCTCGTGGTTCCCGTCCCCTGGGGCGGCATGACGCAGCCGATGCGCTGGCAGGCGGACACCGGCGAGCCTGGCTCGATGATCGGCGGCGATTTCATCGCGCCCAACGAACCTGGCCGGGAATCGAGGGCCGGGCGGGCTGGCCAGACATCGACCACCAGGTACCTCGATGCGCTATGGAACGGATCGGCAAATGGCGTCGCGGTCCCGTCCCGATCAAGGATCCGCGCCGATCTGGCGCTCTGGCGGCCGGCTGCAGTCGTGGCTGTCACCAGCCGCGACTCGCGGCTTGAACGCTTCCTGACGAGGCTGTTCGGTCCGCCGGCGCTGCAGGCCGGCAGCGTCATTGCCTGGCGGCTCTAGGTCGCCTGGGAGGCGCCGGGGCGGTTGCCGGGACGGTGCCGGGGCGCGAAGGTCAGGCCATCGCCGCCGCCACCGACAGTGCGGCTAGTACAGTGCGGCTAGTGTCGAGCAGGCTACGTACCGCCAACGGAAGGTTCTCTCGTTGCTGTCCCTGGTCCTGCCCAAGGGCTCGCTGGAGCGCGCCACTCTTGACCTGTTCGACGCCGCAGACCTGGCGGTCCGCCGTTCCTCCGACCGCGACTACCATGCGTCGATCGACGATCCGCGCATCGATCGGGTGCGGTTCCTCCGTCCTCAGGAGATCCCGTCCTACCTCGAGCAGGGCCTGTTCGACATGGGCATCACCGGCCGCGACTGGATCGCGGAGACCGGGGCGAATGTCTCCTCGCTAGGCGAGCTCAGGTACTCGAAGGCGACCTCCGATCCGGTGCGGGTGGTGCTAGCGGTGCCGGCGGCCGTCCCGTGGCGATCACTCTCCGACCTGCCAGACGGAACCCGGATCTCGACTGAGTTCCCGGCGCTGACCCGGCGGTTCCTTGAGTCGCATGGGGTGAAGGCCGTCGTCATCCCGTCCTACGGGGCCACCGAGGCGAAGGTGCCCGACATCGTCGACGCGATCGTGGACCTGACCGAGACGGGCTCGTCACTGCACAGGAACGGCCTGCGCATCCTGGACACCGTGCTGACCAGCTATACCGAGCTGGTGGCCAATCCGGCGGCCTACGGCGACCCGGTGAAGCGGGCGGCGATGGAGGACGTGGCGCTGCTGCTCCGCGGGGCCATCCAGGCCCGCGGCCACGTGCTGCTCAAGCTCAATGTGCCGGCCGAGCAGCTCGCCGCGGTGACTGACATCCTGCCGTCGATGTCCTCGCCCACGATCACCTCGCTGGCCCGCGGTGGTATGAAGGCGGTCGAGGCAGTGGTGCCGAAGGGCGGCGTGAACACCCTCATCCCGGCGCTGAAAGCGGCCGGCGCGCGGGACATCCTGGAGATCCCGATCTCCAAGATCGTCGAGTAGCGCGGAACCTGACGGGCCCTGGCGGAGCCTGACGGGTCCTGGCGGAGCCTGACGGGTCCTGGCGGAACCTGACGGGTCCTGGCGGAACCTGACGGGCCCTGGCGGAACCTGACGGGCCCTGGCGGAACCTGACGGGCCCTGGCGGAACCTGGCGGCGCCCTGGCGGGCGCTGCCGGATGGCGCGCGGGCTGCGGGCTGACCGGGAAGCGCCCGATAGGCTTGGCGGATGCTATCCAGGATCGACCTGCGGGGGCAGCCCGCGGCCCGGCTGAGCCTGCTCACCCTGGCCGCAGTGCTGCCGCGGGCCCGGCTCGACGTGGCGGCCGCCCTGGACGCGGTGCGGCCGGTCTGCGAGGACGTACGCCGCCGCGGGGCCATCGCAGTACGGGAGCAGACGGCCAGGTTCGACGGGGTGGACCTGATTTCCACCCGGGTCCCGCCGGCCGCGCTGAACGACGCGCTGGAACGGCTCGATCCCGCGGTCACGGCGGCGCTGCGGGAGGCGGCCCGCCGGGCCCGGCTGGTGCACGCGGCCCAGCTGCCCAGTCAGACCGTCACCACGGTCGCGGCGGGCACCACCGTAACCGAACGCTATGTTCCGGTCGCGCGCGCTGGCGTGTATGTGCCGGGCGGACTGGTGGCTTACCCGTCCTCGGTAGTGATGAACGTGATCCCGGCGCAGGTCGCCGGGGTCGGCCAGATCGCCGTGGCGTCGCCGCCTGGGACCGGCGGCGGCCTGCCGCACCCGGCGGTGCTGGCCGCCTGTGCGCTGCTTGGCATCAGCGAAGTGCATGCCGTCGGCGGTGCCCAGGCGATCGCTATGTTCGCCTACGGCACCGCTGATTGCGCCGCGGCCGACATCGTCAGTGGTCCGGGCAACATCTACGTGGCCGCGGCCAAGCGCCTGCTCCGCGGCACTGTCGGGACCGACGCCGAGGCCGGGCCCACCGAGATCGCGATCCTGGCCGATCACACCGCCCGAGCGGACTTCGTCGCCGCCGACCTGGTGGCGCAGGCGGAGCACGACCCGCTCGCCGCTTGTCTGCTGGTCACCTCAGACCCTGCGCTCGCTGACCGGGTCGATACCGAGGTGGCCGAGCAGGTGCGCACGGCCAGGCACGCCGAGCGCATTGCGGCTGCGCTGGCTGGCCAGTCGGCCTGCGTTCTGGTGGACGACCTCGACGCGGGCCTGGCGGTGGTGGAAGCCTGGGCACCCGAGCACCTGGAGATCCAGACGGCGGGAGCCGCCGGGCTGGCCGGCCGGGTCCAGAAGGCCGGGGCGGTGTTCGTGGGGCCATGGGCGCCGGTCTCGCTGGGCGACTACCTGGCGGGCTCCAACCACGTGCTGCCGACCGGCGGCACCGCCCGCAACTCCGGCGGCCTGTCGGTCCTGTCCTTCCTGCGGGTCATGCACGTGGTCGACTGCAGCGAGGCCGGCCTGGCGGAAGCGGCGCCGTACATCGACGCGCTCGGCGGAGCCGAGGATCTGGCCGCGCACGTCAAAGCGGTCCGGGCCCGTGTCCCTGCCGATGCCGGGCCGGTCGCCGCCGGGCGGGCGCGATGACCGGCCTCGCGCCGCCGCTCCGGGCCGATCTGGCGGGCCGCGAGCCGTACGGCGCACCGCAGCTTGACGTGCCTGTCCGGCTCAACACCAACGAGAATCCCTACCCGCCCGCACCGGCGCTGGCCCGGCAGATCGCCGAAACCGCTGGTGCCGTGGCGGTCACCCTGAACCGGTACCCGGACCGGGATGCGCACGCGCTGCGCGACGAGCTGGCGGGCTACCTAGGACACGGGCTCACCCGATCGCGGGTGTGGGCCGCCAACGGATCCAACGAGATCATCCAGCAGCTGCTGCAGGCGTTCGGCGGGCCCGGGCGATCGGCGCTCGGCTTCGAGCCGTCGTACTCGATGCACCCGACCATCGCGCGGACCACCAGCACCCGCTGGGTTGCAGCGGCACGGGATGACGACTTCGGCCTCGATCCGGACCGCGCCGTCCGATGCGTCCGCGAGGAACGCCCGGATCTGGTCTTCCTTACCTCGCCCAACAATCCGACCGGCACCGCACTGCCGCTGCCGGTGATCGAGGCCGTCTGCGCGGCAGCGCCCGGCATGGTGGTGGTCGATGAGGCGTACGCCGAGTTCGCCAGGGACCGGACGGCGACCGCGATCGGGCTGCTGCCGCGCTACCCGCGCCTGGTGGTCGTCCGCACGATGTCCAAGGCGTTCGCGCTGGCCGGCGCCCGCGTCGGCTACCTCGCGGCCGACCCGGCAGTGATCGAAGCGCTGCTGATCGTCCGGCTGCCTTATCACCTGTCCGCGGTCACCCAGGCAGTCGCCCGGGTTGCGCTGGCCAATGCCGAAGAGCTGCTGGCGAGCGTGGCCACACTTCGCCGCGAACGGGATCTGATCGTGGACTGGCTCCGCGGCCGCGGCCTCGCCGTGGCGGACTCGGATGCCAACTTCGTGCTGTTCGGCGAGTTCGGCGACCGGCACGCGGTCTGGCAGGGCCTGCTCGATCGCGGTGTTCTCGTCCGTGAGATCGGACCGGACGGCTGGCTGCGGGTGAGCATCGGGACACCGGAGGAGATGGCCGCCTTCCGCGCGGCGCTTACTGCGGTGCTGGCCGGCCATGACGAGGGGCTCGCTGACGGCGCCCGGCTGGAGAAAGCCAATGATTAACGAAGGCAGCGTCGCCGGCCGGAGCGCACGGGTGGAACGCGTCACCAGGGAGACGCAGGTCCTCGTCGAGCTTGATCTCGACGGCAGCGGGCTGACGGATGTGCAGACCGGCGTGGCATTCTTCGATCACATGCTCGACCAGCTTGGCAGGCACGGGTGCATAGACCTGACCGTACGGACTCGAGGCGACACCGAGGTCGACGCCCATCACACAGTCGAGGACACCGCGATAGCGCTCGGCCAGGCCCTCGCGCAGGCGCTCGGCGACAAGGCCGGCATCTGCAGGTTCGGTGACGCGCTTGTGCCGCTGGACGAGACCCTCGCCAGGGCCGCCGTCGACCTGTCCGGGCGGCCCTATGTGGTGCACTCCGAACCGGACGGCATGCCGCCGCTGATCGGAACCTACGACACGACGCTGACCAGGCATTTCTTCGAGTCGCTCGCGGCGGCTTCCGGCATCTGCGTGCACCTGAGCGTGCTGACCGGGCGCAACCCGCATCACATCGTCGAGGCGCAGTTCAAGGCCATTGCCCGGGCGCTTCGCGCGGCTGCGGCCCCGGATCCGCGGTCGCGCGGCATTCCGAGCACGAAGGGCGTGCTGTGACCGGCTCGAGGCCGCGTGTGGTGGTGCTCGACTATGGTTCAGGCAACCTGCGGTCAGCCCAGCGGGCCCTGCAGCGGGTCGGCGCCGACGCCGAGGTAACCGCCGACTTTGATGCGGCGCTGAACTCCGACGGCCTCGTGGTGCCTGGCGTGGGCGCGTTCGCTGCGTGCATGACCGGGCTGCGGGCGGTGCGCGGCGACATGCTGATCGGCCGGAGGCTGGCTGGATCCCGGCCGGTCCTCGGGATCTGCGTTGGCATGCAGGTGCTGTTCGCCGAGGGTGCGGAACACGGCGAGCGGACCCTGGGATGCGGCGAGTGGCCCGGGGTCGTCGAGCGCCTTGACGCGCCAGTGCTGCCGCACATGGGGTGGAACACGGTGCGGGCGGCCGCGGGAACGGCCCTGCTGGCCGGCCTCGATCCGGCGACGCGGTTTTACTTCGTGCATTCCTACGCGGCGAAAGCGCTGCCGTTGCCGCCGGACGGGCGGATGAAGGCACCGCTGGTTACCTGGGCCACGCACGGCGAGCCCTTCATCGCGGTGGTGGAGAACGGCCCGCTGTGCGCGACCCAGTTCCACCCGGAGAAGTCCGGCGACGCGGGGGCGGCGCTGCTGTCGAACTGGCTGGATCTCATCCGATGACCGCCGCCGACAAAGCCGCCGCCGGCAAATCCCCGGTGAGGGACGCCGCCGTGGGGGACGCCCCGGAGGAGGACGCCGCCGCCGGGGACCAGGCCCTGACCCTGCTTCCGGCCGTGGACGTCGCCGACGGCCAGGCAGTCCGGCTGGTTCAGGGGGCGGCAGGCACCGAGACGCGTTACGGGAATCCGGTGTCGGCGGCGATGGCCTGGCAGCGGGCGGGAGCGCAGTGGATCCACCTGGTGGATCTAGATGCTGCGTTCGGCCGTGGTTCTAACGCCGCCTTGCTCGCCTCCGCCATCAGGCAGTTGCACGCCGCGGTGGAGCTGTCGGGCGGAATCCGCGATGACGCGTCGCTAGCGGCGGCGCTCGCGACCGGCTGCGAACGGGTGATCATCGGCACGGCCGCGCTGGAGAACCCGGAGTGGGTGCGGGGCGTCATCGCCGCGCACGGGGAGCGGATCGCTGTCGGCCTGGACGTTCGGGGCACGCGGCTGGCCGCGCGCGGATGGACCGCGGACGGCGGCGAGCTTCTCGACGTGCTAGCCCGGCTGGAGGCGGACGGCTGCCGGAGGTACGTGGTCACCGACGTCACCAAGGACGGCACCCTTGCCGGGCCCAACCTTGACCTGCTCCGCATGGTCTGCGCGCATACCCGGCGGCCGGTGATCGCCAGCGGCGGCGTATCCAGCCTGGCTGACCTGCGCGCGATCGCGGCGCTGCGACCGGCTGGGGTGGAAGGCGCGATCATCGGCAAGGCTCTGTATGCCAGGGCCTTCACGCTGGAGCAAGCCCTGGTAGAGGTGCGCGCATGACCGGCGAGCGGGCTGCCGGGGCGCGCCGCACCGCAGAGGCGGCCACAGGCGGCGGCGGTGAGGCGGCCACGGGCGCCGGCGGTGAGGCGGCCACAGGCCCCGGTGAGGCGGCCACGGGCGGCGGCGGTGAGGCGGCCACGGGCGGCGGCGGTAAGGCAGCCACGGGCCCCGGCGAGGCGGCCACAGGCCCCGGCGAGGCGGCCACGGGCGGCGGCGGTAAGGCGGCCACGGGCGGCGGCGGTAGGGCGGCCGGATTGGCCTTCGCCGGGTCCACGGTTGCCGTGCGGGTCATCGCCTGCCTGGACGTGGACGAGGGCCGGGTGGTCAAGGGCGTGAACTTCGCCGATCTCAGGGATGCGGGCGACCCGGTCGAGCTGGCCGCCGCCTACGACCGGGCCGGTGCAGATGAGCTGGTGTTCCTCGACATCACTGCGTCTAGCCAGCACAGGGAGACGATGGATGACGTGGTCCGGCGGACCGCCGAGCAGGTCTTCATCCCGCTGACGGTCGGCGGCGGCGTGCGCAGCGTGGCCGACGTCGACCGGCTGCTGCGGGCCGGCGCGGACAAGGTGGCGCTCAACACCGCGGCGATCGCTCGACCGGAGCTGCTCACTGAGACGGCGGCAAGGTTCGGCTCGCAGTGCATTGTGATATCCGTCGACGCTCGCCGTGCCCGCGACGGCGGTGGCTTCGAGGTGACCACGCACGGCGGGCGGCAGGGCACCGGCCTTGACGCGGTGCGCTGGGCGGAGCGCGCCACGGCACTCGGCGCAGGTGAGATCCTGCTGAACTCGATGGACGCCGATGGCACCGGGAACGGATTTGACCTGCCGTTGATCCGGGCGGTTCGCGAGGCTGTGCACGTGCCAGTGATCGCCAGCGGCGGCGCCGGGCAGATCGGGCACTTCGGGCCAGCCATCGAGGCAGGCGCCGATGCTGTGCTCGCTGCCAGCCTGTTCCACTTCAGGCGCCTGACGATCGCTGAGGTGAAGGAATCGCTGCGGGCAGCCGGCCATCAGGTCCGCTGATCGAGCAGACGGCACGTGATGGCCCTCCAGCGGATTTCGGCGCTTTCGTGGTGGATAGGTGGGCCCGGGACCCCACCAAGCCACCACGATCATGATGGCAAAGATGCTGACCTGATGGCGGACAGCAGGCGGACGGACCTGCCGAACCGGGTCAGGGAGACCTCTACGCGCACACAGCGGACGGGTGCCGACGAAAGGCCCAGGAGACCTCTACGCGCACACAGCGGACGGGTGCCGACGAAAGGCCCAGGGCGACCTCTACGCGCACACCGGACGGGTGCCGACGAAACGGCCCAGGGAGACCTCTACGCGCACACCGGACGGGTGCCAACGAAACGGCCCAGACACCTTGGCAACGCAGTAGGGCACCAGGCCCGCCCTCGCGGCCTTGGAGACGCAGACTTGGTTCTCGCTTCTTGCTAGCGTGGCGTGGATTCGGCCCACTCGATAGTGATCGACAAGCGGAGGTGGCCACGCGGATGAACGCGGATGCGGGCGGGGCGGTGCTTGATCCCCGGATCGCCGCCAGGCTCAAGCGTGACGCGGCCGGGCTGGTGGCGGCCATCGCCCAGCAATACGACACAGGCGAGGTCCTGATGCTGGGCTGGATGGATGATGAGGCCCTGCGCCTGACGCTGACCACCGGCCGGTGCACCTACTGGTCACGGAGCCGGAAAGAGTACTGGATCAAGGGCGAGACCTCGGGGCACGCCCAGTGGGTCAAGTCCGTCGCACTCGATTGTGACGGCGACGTGGTCCTGGTCAAGGTGGATCAGGTCGGCAGTGCTTGCCACACCGGCGACCGGACCTGCTTTGACGCCGACGTGCTCGAAGTGATCCGTGCTGATCGCCCCCAGCGGGCTGACTGACCTGCCGGGCAGCTCGCAGTCGCCGATGTCAGGTCCGGCGCCGATGTCAGGTCCGGCGCGGATGTCAGGTCCGGCGCGGATGTCAGGCCCGGTACTGATGTCAGGTCCGGCGCGGATGTCAGGTCCGGCGCGGATGTCAGGCCCGGTACCGATGTCAGGCCCGGTACCGATGTCAGGCCCGGTACCGATGCCAGGTCCGGCGCGGATGTCAGGTCACGCGCCGATGTCAGGCCCGGCGCGGATGTCAGGCCCGGCGCGGATGTCAGGCCCGGCGCGGATGTCAGGCCCGGCGCGGATGTCAGGCCCGGTACCGATGTCAGGTCCGGCGCGGATGTCAGGCCCGGTACCGATGTCAGGCCCGGTACCGATGCCAGGTCCGGCGCGGATGTCAGGTCACGCGCCGATGTCAGGTCACGCGCCGATGTCAGGTCACGGCGCCGATGTCAGGTCACGCGCCGATGTCAGGTCAGGCGCCGATGTCAGGTCCGGTCGGCGGTGCGGCGGCCGACGGCTCCGGGTCTGGCGCGGCGCCCGCGGACGGCGGCCCTGCCCGAGGCGCGGCGTCAGCAGTAGCGGCGGACTGTTCCGCTGTCGAAGCCGCGGGTGTCGGCGCGGCCATTGTCTGCGCGGCCGTTGCGGGCGCCTCCGCCGTGGGCCCGGCTGCCGAAGGCGCGGCTGCGGAAGGCGCTGCAGATGTGCGCTCGGCGAGTGCTCGTTCGGCCAGGGCCGGCCCTGCCGTGGCAGCCGAGTACCGCGGGCGCTCTCGGACGAATGCCAGGCCGGCAGCCACGCAGGCGAGCGGGATTGCTACCAGGGTGTACCGATAGAAAGACTGGGTGAGCAGCGCGGGCAGGACCATGCTCAGCACGGCGAGGACCCACGGGAACGCCGCGGGCCCGCCCCACCGCCGCCGTTTCCTGATAATTCCGACGAGCCCGGCCACCAGGACGGCGAAGAAGGCGACGCCGGGAAAATAGACCGGTAGCTGGTAGAGGAACAGGAAATACGCATAGGGCTCAACTGCGTGGGTGTTGGATGTCGTGCCCGCGTACTCCCTGATGTCAGAGGCGTAATAAGGCGGTATGACGGCGAAACGCGGCGCGGTGGTAAAGGCCATCGTGCCGGTGGTCTGCGGGCGGTCGCTGTTCAGGAACTGCAGCATCACGTCCTTGGCGCTGACCCGCAGGTAGGCGAGGGGCTGGGCCTTGATCGCATCGAGAGCGAACTGCATGCCCAGCTTGTTGTTATACGCGTTGAATCCCGGGTGGGCATCATGCCGCCACCACGCATTCGGCGCCCAGAGGTTGTCGGCGGGCGTGCTGGCGTCGAGGAGCGCCTGAATTGACCAGGCAGGCGCCTTGGCAGGTGCTTTGACTGACCCGTTCGGGCAGAGCGCCACGAGATTGGCGGGCGGCTTGATGATCGCGCAGTTGGCGAAGGTTGTCGTGCGGGACCAGAGGAAGATGCCGTCGCTGCTGGTGATGTTGAGCTCGCCGTAGGCCGCGTTGAACGCGAGCGCATACCACAGCACCGGTACCCCGAAGGCCACCACAGCAGCGCAGGCCGCCCGCCAGCCGACCCGCCTGATCAGAAGATATACCGCAGCCACGACAGCGACAGGAAGCCCGTTCCCGCGGAGCACGGTGATATAGGCAAGGAGCAGGCCTGCCAGCGCGCATTGCCAGAGCCTGGGAGTGCGCTTGGTGATCAGCAGGGCGACCACGACCATGATCACGAGGCAGTACAGCGTATCCGGCAGGATGTAGGACTCCAGCGCGATCTCGCGCGCGTCGAACAGCACCGGAACGGCGGCCAGCGTGGCGCCCCAGGCAGGCAGGCCCCAGTAGCGCAGCAGGCCGTAGACGATGGCCGCGACGGCTATGCCCATCACGTGCTGCGCGATCGTGACTGCGAGCAGCGGATGCGGGACGGGCCGCAAAAACATCAGGAACCAGGAGTAACCGGATGGCCTGATCTGGCCCAGCGTTCCGTTGACGGCGCCCTGCATGTAAAGGAATGAATCGGCGGTGAGGAGCGCGGGCCGGAATGCGAGCACGGCCAGCAACCGGGGCAGCAGCGACGCCGCCGCCGCGATGGTGAAGAGCCGATGGTCACGCCACAGCGCCGCTGGCCCGACGATCGCGATGGCCCGGCGCCGCCACGCCACGGCGCCGGCGTTCGAGCCCGGCCCGGCCGGCGCGGCTGGCGTTGCCTGGTCCTGGCCGACCCAGCCCCCGCGCCCGTCGTGCAGCCCGTCGAGCTTGAGATCAGGCACCGCACTCCTCAGCTCTCACAGTTTTGCCTTGATCGTCGTTTTGCCTTGATCGTCGTTTTGCCTTGATCGTCGTTTTGTCTTGATCTCGTTTCCTTTTGCCTTGATCGTCGTCTTGCCTTGATCGTCGTCTTGCCTTGATCGTCGTCTTGCCTTGATCGTCGTCTTGCCTTGATCCCGTTCTGCCTTGATCCCGTTCTGCCTTGATCCCGTTCTGCCTTGAACCCGACGGGCCGGTGCGGTGGCCCGGACGCAGACGAAGCGGCGAGGTGATACCCGGCGAAGCACAGGCTATCCTGGCCCTTGACAATAGCGGGTGTGATTGACACTTGCGCAGGTCGGCCGCCTTTGAACGCTGCCTGGCTGCGAGCAGAGCTGATCAGGCCTGGTGGCCTCTGGCGTGACCTTCAGGTGGTGGCCGAGACCGGGTCCACTCATGATGACCTGCTCGCGGCTGCACGGCGCGGGGCGGCTGAGGGTACGATCCTGGCGGCGGAGGCTCAGTCGGCCGGGCGCGGCCGGTTGGGGCGGAGCTGGGTAAGCCCGCCGCGTGCGGCCCTGACCTTCTCCGTCCTGCTGCGTCCCGCCGCAGTGCCCATGGCCAGACGCGGCTGGGTGCCGTTGCTGGCCGGAGTGGCTGTCACCGCTGCACTGCGCACGGATGGCGGCGTGGACGCCTGGCTGAAGTGGCCCAACGACGTCATCGTCAATGGCGCGAAACTGGCAGGCATCCTCGCCGAGCAGGCGGGCGATGCGATCGTGGTCGGCGCGGGGATCAACGTGTCGGCGGCCCGCGACGAGCTTCCTTCGGCTGGGGAGCTTCCTTCGGCTGGGGAGCTTCCTTCGGCTGGGGCGACCTCCATGGCACTGGCGGGCGCGGCGCTGACCGACCGAGACCAGCTGCTAGTCCTCGTTCTCGGGCAACTCGAGTACTGGTACCTGGCCTGGGCCTCGGCGTACGGCGACCCGGCCGCATGCGATCTGTGGCAGCAGTACCAGCGCCTTTGCGGGACCATCGGCAGCAGGGTCCGGGCCCAGCTGCCCGGTGGGACGGCGCTGACCGGGATCGCGCGGGAGATCGATGACGCGGGCCGGCTGGTGGTCGAGTCAGCTGACGGACTCGTTCCGATCAGCGCGGGGGACGTAGTCCACCTCCGGTAGCTCGTCAAGCGCGCGTATTGCCCGGCGTACGTGCCACGATGAGGCCTATGGCCGGTGAAGCTTCCCTGTCCGAGGGTGAGCGTTTCGTTCTCAGGCTGCACCCGCACTGGAAGACCCTCCTGCGGCCGTGCTTCATCCTGATGGTCATTGTCGCGGCTGCTGTCACAGCGCTGGTAGTGCTTCCGGCGGGTAGCGACTCGGCGGTACTGCGGCTGGTAATCACAGCGGTCGCGGTGGCAGCGGCGGTCATCTGGGTCGTGATCCCGGTGCTGCGCTGGCGCACGACCAGCTATGAGCTGACCACCCGCAGGCTCAGGCTGCGCGAGGGCATCCTGGCCAGGTCAGGACGGGATTTTCCGCTGATCAGGATCAGCGATGTGTCGTTCTCGCACGGCCCGGTCGACCGGCTGCTTCGCTGCGGCAAGCTCATCGTGGAGTCGGCTGGCGAGCACGGCCAGCTGGTCCTCACCGAGATCCCGGAGGTGGAGAAGGTGCAATCGACCCTGTTCCAGCTGGTCGAGGACGAGCAGGCCCGGCTGGCGCGGGAAGAGCGCTGAGCCGGCCGGCGTGACTGCCGCGAGCCGACGGCTGCGGGGCCAGCGGGCCTGGCGTCGGCGGTTCCGGTTAGCCTGCAGCTGTGGAGCCAATAAGCGGTGTGCGGGTGCACCGGCATGAAGCGGCCGGGGTAACGGGCGCGATCGCGGAGGTCGTGCTCGACCGGCCGGAGGCGATGAACGCGATCAGCACCGCCCTGGCGAGCCGGCTGACGGAGGTCTGCACCGGGCTGGCCGCTGACCGGAAAGTCCGCGCGGTCGTGCTCTCGGCCGCGGGCCCACGGGCATTCTGCGTCGGCGCCGACCTGAAAGAGCGGGCGATCATGACCGATGCCGGCCTGATGGCCCAGCGGCTGGTCTTCCGCGCCGCGTTCGGGTCGGTGCTTGGGCTCCCGCAGCCGGTGATCGCCGCGGTACAGGGCTTCGCACTCGGCGGCGGCTGCGAGCTGGCCCTGTCCTGTGACCTGATCGTGGCCGATCAGAGCGCCGAGTTCGGGTTGCCGGAGACCACGGTGGGACTGGTTCCTGGCGGCGGCGGCACACAGCTCGCGTTGCGTCGCCTTGGCCCTGGCCGGGCTGCCGACCTGATCTTCACCGGCCGCAGGGTCGGTGCGGCCGAAGCCGAGCGGCTCGGGCTTGCCGACCGGCTGGTGCCGGAGGGAACTGCGGCCAGCTCCGCGCTCGCACTAGCCCGGAGTATCGCGGCCAACTCACCGGTATCCGTTAAGAATGCAAAGCGGTCCCTCCGCCTCGGGGCTGGCCTTGACCTCGGGGCTGGCCTGGAGGTCGAGGATGCGGCGTGGCGGGCCGCCGCGTTCTCGGCGGACCGGAAAGAAGGCATCGCGGCTTTCGTCGAGAAACGCAAGCCAAGGTGGCCGGGCGAGTAACCGGGGAATAGCCGTCATCAAGCGGCGGCTTCAGCGGCAGGCCTGCAGCGGCTCGCAGCGCGATCGGAGGGCAGCGGGTGAGCGATCTCCCTGACCGGATATCGGTGCGCGAGGTCGGACCGCGCGATGGGCTGCAGAACGAGGATCCGGTGCCGACCGAGGCCAAGATCGAGCTGATCGACCGGCTGTCGGCGACTGGCGTGCGCCGGATCGAGGCGGTCTCGTTCGTGCGCCCTGAGGCGATACCTCAGATGGCTGACGCCGACGAGGTCTGGCGGCGGATAGAGCGGGCGCCGTCGGTCCGTTATTCGGCCCTGGTGCCCAACCTGCGAGGTGCCAGGCGTGCGCTCGATTCCGGGCTCGTGGAGATCGAGGCCGTGGTATCGGCCTCAGACACCCACAATCGCAAGAACGTCAATCGCAGCACCGAGGAGTCCCTGGACGACATCGCGGTCATCATCGATCAGGCGCATCAGCGCGGCGCCGCCTGCCAGGTCATCGTGTCGACCGCCTGGGGCTGCCCTTATGAAGGTGACGTTCCGGTGGACCGCGTCGTGCGAGTGGCCGGGCGCGCCGTCGCCGACGGGGCGGACACGATCTCGTTCGGCGACACCACCGGGATGGCCACGCCAAGGCGGGTCAGGGAACTGGTCGGGCAGTTCCGGTCCGCGTACCCGGACGTTCCGCTCAACCTGCATTTCCACAACACCCGCGGGACCGGGCTCGCCAATGTCCTCGAAGCTCTTGAGCTCGGCGTGTCCGACTTCGACGCGTCAGTGGGCGGCCTGGGCGGCTGCCCCTATGCGCCGGGCGCCACCGGCAATATCGCGACCGAGGAGCTAGTGCACATGGTCGAGGACATGGGGGTGGCGACCGGCATCGATCTGGACGCGATGATCGAGGCAGCAGCTGACGCGGAGCGCATCATCGGACGGCAGCTGCCCTCCCAGGTCCTGCGAGCCGGCCCGCGGACCCGCACGATCCAGGCCTGACGTGCCGGTTCAGCGAGTGGGCGGGCTCACCGCGTCCGCAGGGCTGGATTCTGGAAGCGACTCGCCATCCAGCCCGCTGCCCGGCCTGGCCCCGGTGCCCGGCTGGGTCCCGGTACCTGCCTGGGTCCTGGTATCTGACTGGGTCCTGGTATCTGCCTGGGTCCTGGTATCTGCCTGGGTCCTGGTATCTGCCTGGGTCCTGGTATCTGCCTGGGTCCTGGTATCTGCCTGGGTCCTGGTATCTGCCTGGGCCTCGGTACCTGACTGGGCCTCGGTACCTGACTGGGCCTCGGTACCTGACTGGCCCTCGGTACCTGACTGGCCCTCGGTACCCGGCTGGCTGTAGTCCCAGGTGACGCACATCTCGGCCAGCGCGGACGACACTTCGGCCAGTCGCGGCGGGGGTGCGCTTTGCCGGATGCGGCCGGAGCGGATGTTATCTGAGCAGTCGCCAAGACCGGGAGCGAAGCGGGCGTGCGAGAACTTGCTGTAGTCCAGCATGGCAGGTTCGAAGCGCTCGCCGAGGTACTCGCACACCCGCCTGGTTACCTGTTCGGGGTCCTCGGTCAGCTCCTCATAGCGGACCGTGATGCCAGCCAGGGCGCGGCGCGCCTCCTCGACCTTGCGCATGTACCACAGGGCGTTACGCGTGATGTCGCCAAGGGTGCCGGACACCTTGATGTTCCAGTCCGGGTGCCAGGATGCCAGCAGGGAGCCCACCACGGCTGCCGGGTGGCGAAGCAGGAAGATGAACCGGGCATCCGGCCAGCAGTCGGCGATCCGCTGCCAGATCACGGCGTTGCTCGGCGTCTTGGCCACGACGACGGGCTTGCCGCTCCGGGCCAGGACATCGGCGAGCACGGCATCCCAGAGCGTGTTGTCCAGGGATTCCTGAGTCAGCTCGAGTTCACGCATGGATGTCTGGATCCAGCGCGTCTCCGCGCGGGCTGTCATGTGCATCAGCGGCAATTCCGGCGGCGCGTACAGCCGGGAGTGGCTGCCGAGCACGACCCGTAGCAGCGTGGAGCCGGAGCGGGCCGGCGAAAGGATGAATACCGGCGCCCGCAGCATCCGGTCGCCGGTCGGCGGCGGCAGCCGCCGCGACGGGTGTCCAGGCGGCCGGGTCAGCTGATATCCGGCAGTGCGGGATAGGCCCGAGTTGACCAATTCCTTCCAGCCCATAGGAAAGAACTTTACTGATCCCGGCATGGCCCCGAGGGGATACGATCCGAATCCCGCGAGGATTTCGGACGGTAGTCAGAGTGGCCACAATCCGCGCTGACAGACGCGTTAGGCCAGATGCGGAGCCGTTCGGGCTGCTCCAGCAGGGCTTCCGGACAGCTGCTGAGCCGTTCCGGGCAGTCGCTGAGCCGTTCCGCGCAGGCGCTGAGTTGCTCCGGGCAGTCGCTGAGCCGTTCCGTAATGTTACTGAGCCGTCGGACGGCTCCGGCGACCGCCAATGTTCGATACCGGCATCGGTAAACCTTCCGGGCGGTTCACGCCCATTCTGCGCGATGATGCGGAGCGGCAGCATCTTCAGGCGTCGTCGTTCAGCCTCGTCGGGCACCCTGGACCCGCGGGGCGCGCCGCGGGCGGGTGCGTGGTGCGAGCGGACCGGGGGACCGGGCTAATAGGTACGCTCGCGACGTGGACGTAGAAGCGAATAAGCCCGGCCATCCCGAGCTAGCGGAGATCCGCGCCCGAATCGAGCGGGGCGGCGCCGCCAGGTATCACCACGCCGATGCCGCCAAGGGAAAGCTGTTCGCCAGGGACCGGATAGCGCTGCTCGCAGACGAGGGCAGCTTCACCGAAGACGGCGCCTTCGCCAACGTGCTTGCCCACGGCCTGCCCGCTGACGGGGTGATCACGGGAACAGCCACGGTCGGCGGGCGGCCGGTCGCCCTGATGGCGAACGATTCGACGGTCAAGGCCGGCTCCTGGGGCGCCCGCACCGTCGAGAAGATCATCCGGATCATCGAGCGTGCCTACGGCTCGGGCATCCCGATGATCTACCTGGTCGATTCGGCCGGCGCGCGGATCACCGATCAGGTCGATATGTTCCCGGGCCGCCGGGGGGCCGGGAAGATCTTCCACACCCAGGTGCGCGCCTCCGGCTCCATCCCGCAGGTTTGCGCCTTGTTCGGCCCGTCTGCGGCCGGCGGCGCCTACATCCCCGCCTTCTGCGACTTCGTGTCGATGGTGGACCAGAACGCCTCGATGTACCTGGGCAGCCCGCGGATGGTCGAGATGGTCGTCAAGGAGCAGACCACGCTGGAGGAGATGGGCGGCGCCCGGATGCACTGCACCGTCTCCGGCTGCGGTCACCACCTCGCCGGGTCGGAAGGCGACGCGATCGAGGCGGTCCGCTGCTACCTGTCCTACCTGCCGGGCAACTGGCAGCAGCAGCCGCCTGCCGGGCCTGCCCGCGACCCCAAGCCGGCCGACCTGCGCGCGCTCGTGCCCGTCAGCGAGCGGCAGGCCTATGACATGCGCGGCTATGTGCGCGGGCTGGTTGACACCGACTCGCTGTTCGAGATCCATGCCCTGTGGGCAAAGGAACTCGTCACCGGCTTCGCCCGGCTAGATGGCCAGGTCATCGGCGTAGTGGCGAACAACCCGATGTTCAAGGGCGGGGTGCTGTTCGTCGATTCAGCGGACAAGGCCACCAGGTTCATCCAGCTGTGCGACGCCTTCAACGTGCCGCTGCTCTTCCTGGCCGACGTGCCCGGTTTCATGGTGGGCACCGCGGTGGAAAGGCAGGGCATCATCAGGCACGGCGCCAAGATGATCAGCGCGGTTGCGGAGGCAACGGTGCCGAAGATCTGCGTGGTGGTCCGCAAGGCATACGGGGCGGGGCTGTACGCGATGGCAGGCCCGGGGTTCGATCCGGACGCCACGCTCGCGCTGCCGACCGCGAAGATCGCGGTCATGGGTGCCGAGGCTGCCGTGAATGCGGTGTATTACAACAAGCTGGCGCAGATCACCGATGCGGACGAGAAGGATGCCGAAACGCAGCGGCTCAGGACTGCCTACGACCATGACATCGACGTGCTCCGGCTGGCCGGGGAACTGGTCGTTGACAATGTGGTCGAGCCGGAGGATCTGCGGGCTGAACTTGTCCGCAGGTTCGCCGCTGCGCGCGGCAAGGACCGGTCGTTCTCGCGGCGCCGGCATGGCGTGACGCCGGTCTGAATTGGGCGGCGGCGGGACAGAATGCGCTGATCAGCGCGCCGGGACGGGACGGTAACTGGGCAGTTCCTGCGCGTAGCGCGCCGGAAAACCTGGCCGGTCCCCTTACGATCAGTTCATGACCAGCGTTTTGCTTGCCGAAGATGACCCCGCTATCTCGGAGCCCCTGGCCCGGGCGCTGCGCCGGGAAGGCTACGAGGTTGGCGTCGCGGCGGACGGGCCAGCCACGCTCGATGCCGCGCGGGGCGGCGGGATTGATCTGATCGTCCTCGACATCGGCCTGCCCAGGCTCGACGGCCTCGAGGTGTGCCGCCGGATCCGTTCCAACGGCCAGGCGATCCCGGTACTGATACTGACCGCCCGGGCCGACGAGGTCGACACGGTGATCGGCCTTGACGCCGGTGCCGATGACTACGTCACCAAGCCGTTCCGGCTGGCCGAGCTGCTGGCCAGGGTCCGGGCCCTGCTACGGCGCGGCGCCTCTGAGACGCATATCGTGCAAGGAGTGCGCATCGACGCTGATGCCCGCCGCGCCTGGCTGGGCGATACTGAGATGGATCTCACGTCGAAGGAGTTCGACCTTCTGTCCCTTCTGGTGATGGAGGCGGGAAAGGTGGTCACCCGCGAGCAGATCATGCGGCAGGTCTGGGACAGCAAGTGGTGGGGCTCGACGAAGACTCTGGACATGCATGTCTCCTGGCTGCGCCGCAAGCTTGGTGACGACGCGCACAGCCCGCGCTTCATCACCACGGTCCGTGGGGTCGGATTCAGGTTCGAGCGCGGGGACTGACGCCCGTGCCGTACTGGGTGGTGTGCTCATGATCACAGGCGCGGCGGCTGATGGCGGGTCCGGAGGCTGAGCCGTGCAGCGACGCCTGCTCGTTTCCACGCTCGCGGTCGCGGTGGTCGCCGTCCTGCTGCTCGGCCTGCCGCTGGCTTTCGTGCTGAGCCGCCTGCAGGGCAGCGAGGCATCCCAGGAACTACGGCGCGATGCCACCACTCTCGCGACCGGTCTGCAGCAGCGGGTGAATTCCGGGCTGCCAGCCGACGCCGCACAGGTAGCGAGGTCGCTGCCGGACCGCTACGTGACCATCCGTCAGCGCGGTGCCGCTTCGATCGACGTCGGCACCAGGCCGCCGCCCGGTGACACGATCATCGGGCTGGCCTCCTCCAGGGATTTCTCGGTCACGGTGTCCGCCGATGACTCGTTCGTGGCCGGCCGGATCGTGGGCGGTCTCGCGCTGATCGGCTCACTTTCGCTGCTCGCGGTGGCGGTGGCGGTGATGCTCGCGGTGCTTCAGGCCCGGCGGCTCACCCGGCCGATGCTTGACCTTGCCAGGGCCGCTGACCTGCTTGGTTCCGGCGCCGCACGGCCGCTGGGCCGCAGGTACGGCCTGCCGGAACTCGACCGGGTGGCAGAGGGGCTTGACGGCTCGGCGCAGCGCATTGCGGAATTGCTGTCCGCTGAGCGTGCCTTCGCCGTGGACGCGTCCCACCAGCTGCGGACGCCGCTGACTGCGTTGTCGATGCGGCTTGAGGAGATGATCGCGGCGGCGAACTACCCGGACGTGGTGCGGGAGGAGGGCGCGGCGGCCCTGGCCCAGACGGAACGGCTCGCCGAGGTTGTCGGCCAGCTACTCGGCCGGGCGCGCAGGTCGGTCTCCGGGGCACCGGCCCTGGCCAGCGTGGATGACATCGTGGCCCAGCAGGTGGTCGAGTGGGATCCGGCATTCCGGCGGGTCGGCAGGAAGCTCGAGGTGACCGGGGAGAAGGGGCTGCATGCGTACGTGACACCAGGCAGCGCGGCGCAGGTGATAGCGACGCTGCTGGACAACGCCCTGGTGCACGGTGACGGAACCGTAACCATCCGGACGTCGCAGACCCCGAGGTCGGTGGTGGTGGAGGTCAGGGACGAGGGCAAGGGGGTGCCGCCGGAACTGGCGCCCCGGATATTCGAGCGCAGCGTCAGCGGGACTCCGGGAGGGACCGGGCTCGGGCTGGCGCTTGCCCGGACAATGGCCGCGGCCGACGGCGGCCAGGTCGTTCTGGTGCGGCCGCGGCCGGCGGTCTTCGCGGTGTTCTTCCCGCACGGTGCGCCGGGAACGCCGGACGTGCCAGTAGTCAGCGGCCCCGCGTGACACCTCGTAAGCTACCCGGGTGAGCGGTGCTGATCCGGTGGTCGGGATGATCGGAGCCGGGCAGCTGGCCCGGATGACCTGCCAGGCTGCGCCCAGCCTTGAGATCGGCTTCCGGGTGCTCGCGGGCGCTGCTGACGAGAGCGCCGCGCAGGTCTGCGCGCAGACCCGCCTTGGCGACTACAGATCGCTCGATGACCTGCGAGAATTTGCGGCCGGCTGCGATGTGGTGACCTTCGATCACGAGCACGTCCCCGGTGCCCACCTGCTGGCGCTTGAGCAGGCCGGCGTCCGGGTGCGTCCCGGATCGGCGGCGCTCCGCCATGCCCAGGACAAGCAGGCGCTGCGTGACCGGCTGGCCAGGCTCGGCGTGGCGTGCCCGCGGTTCGCCCCGGTGGCCAGCCCCGGCGAGGTGAACGGGTTCGCGGACGTAGCTGGCTGGCCGGTAGTGCTCAAGGCGGTCACCGGCGGGTACGACGGGCGTGGCGTCTGGGTGTGCGAGACGCCGGCCCGGGCCGCAATGGTGCTCGAGATCGGGCTCAAGCTGATCGCCGAGGAGTATGTCGCCTTCGAGCGCGAGCTCGCCGTGCTGGTGGCCCGCTCGCCGGGCGGGCAGGCCGCCGTGTACCCGGTTGTGCAGACGGTCCAGCTGGACGGCGTCTGCCGCGAGGTGCTCGCGCCGGCGCCAGGGCTGGCTGAGGCCCGCGCCATCGAGGCGCAGCGGCTCGGCGTGGCGATCGCGGCCGAGCTGGGGGTGACCGGGCTGCTCGCGGTTGAGCTCTTCGAGACCGCGGGCGGCCTGCTGGTGAACGAGCTGGCCATGCGACCGCACAACAGCGGGCACTGGACTATCGAAGGGGCCAGGACCTCGCAGTTCGAGCAGCATCTGCGGGCCGTACTCGACCTGCCGCTCGGCGCGCCCACGATGGCTGCCGGCGGGGCTGTCATGGTCAACGTTCTCGGCGGCGCCGATCCCGACCTGCGTTCCAGGCTGACTCATGTGATGGCCGCGGACCCAGCGGTGAAGGTGCATCTGTACGGCAAGACGGTGCGGCCCGGCCGGAAGGTCGGCCACGTGACCGCGCTCGGCGACGACATGGCGGCAGTGGCCTGCCGGGCCAGGCGCGCGGCCAGTTACCTGAGTGCCGGCGCTGAGCAGTAGCGGAACTGAGCAGCGGCTGCGGGGCGCGGGAGAGCGGGAAGGGGGCAGAGGATGGGCGGACAGCCGCTGGTCGGCGTCGTCATGGGCAGCGATTCCGACTGGCCGGTGATGGAGGCCGCGGTGACCGCGCTCGCCGAGTTCGGCGTCAGCTGCGAGGCGGACGTCGTGTCGGCGCACCGGATGCCGCGGGAAATGATTGCCTACGGCAGCGATGCCGCCGGCCGCGGCCTCCGGGTCATCATCGCGGGTGCCGGAGGGGCGGCTCACCTGCCCGGCATGCTGGCTGCCGTCACGCCGCTGCCGGTGATCGGGGTCCCGGTGCCGTTGGCGCACCTGGACGGGCTGGACTCGCTGCTGTCGGTGGTCCAGATGCCGGCCGGGATCCCGGTAGCGACGGTGGCGGTCGGCGGCGCGCGCAACGCCGGTTTGCTCGCGGTCCGGATCCTCGCTGCGTCGGACGAGGGCCTGCGCGCCCGGATGGTCTCGTTCCAGGACGAGCTGCGGGCGGCGGCTCAGCGCAAGGGCGCGGCCTTGCGCGAACGCTTCGGCACCTCGGGGTGCTGATCGTTGCTTAGCCGAACTACCATCGAGGTATGAGCCTGGAATTTCCCGCTTTCGCCCTGACAGCCGAGCACGAAGCCCTCCGTGAGTCGGTGCGAGCTCTGGCCGACGCGAAAGTCGCCCCGAACGCCGCCAAGGCCGATGAGGACGCCGAGTTCCCGCAGGAGTCGTATGACGCCCTCGTCAAGGCGGACCTGAACGCCGTGCACATCCCGGAGGCCTACGGCGGCGAAGGTGCTGACGCCATTGCCACGGCCATCGTCATCGAGGAGGTAGCCCGGGCCTGCGCGTCCACCGGGCTGATCCTCGGCGTCAACAAGCTCGGCACGGTGCCGCTGATGCTGGCCGGATCGGAGGAGCTCAAGCACCGCTATCTCGAGCCGACCGCCAGAGGCGAGATGTTCTCCTACGCGCTGTCGGAGTCCGAGGCCGGATCGGACGCCGCGGCGATGAAGGCGCGCGCCGTCAGGGACGGCGACAATTACGTTCTAAACGGGACCAAAAAGTGGATCTCGTTCGCGGGCGTCTCCAGGTTCTACACAGTGATGGCAGTGACCGACCCGACGGCCGGGCCGGGCGGCATCTCGGCGTTCGTGCTCGAGAAGGACGATCCGGGGTTCTCGTTCGGGCCGCCCGAGCACAAGCTGGGCATCAGGGCCTCGCCGACCAGGGAGCTGATTTTCGACAACTGCGTGATCCCGGCCGACCGGCGGATCGGCCCCGAGGGCAGCGGCTTTCGCACCGCGCTGGCGACGCTCGACCACACCAGGATCACGATCGCCGCCCAGGCGCTGGGCATTGCCCAGGGGGCGCTCGATTATGCCACCGGGTACGTCAAGGAGCGGCGCCAGTTCGGCCACGCGGTCGCTGAGTTCCAGGGCATCCAGTTCATGCTGGCCGACATGGCGATGAAGATCGCGGCGGCCAGGCAGCTGACCTACGCGGCTGCCGCCAATTCGGAACGCGCGATGTCCGGCGAGAAGGTTCCTGACCTGACCTTCACGTCGGCAGCCGCTAAGTGCTTCGCGTCCGACACGGCGATGGCCGTGACCACGGATGCGGTCCAGCTGCTCGGCGGCTACGGGTACGTCCGCGACTACCCGGTAGAGCGGATGATGCGGGACGCCAAGATCACCCAGATCTACGAGGGCACCAACCAGATCCTGCGCGTCGTGATGGCCCGCCATCAGCTGAAGTAGCTGGGCGCGGGCCGCCCTGTCCGGCCAGGTGCTGGTAGCGGTGCTACCTAGGCAAAGCGGCACAACTGCCGTCCGCGGAGCCCGTCGGGGCGGCAGCCTGCTCGATCCTGGCTACGGCTGGCCTGCCAGCTGAGTCTCCAGCTCGCCGAGTACCCGGTAGCAGCGGAGGACGTCGCCAACGCTGGAATTCGGTTCGCGCATTTCGCGGATAGCCGCGATGAACTCGCGGTCCTGCAACTCGATGCCGTTGGTCGAGACGTCGACCGCCGACACGTCGACAGGCTCCTCGTGTCCGGTGACCAGGTCGTCGTACCGGGCGATGTACGTGCCGTTGTCGCAGATGTAGCGGAAGAAGGTCCCGAGCGGCCCGTCGTTGTTGAAGCTCAGTGAAAGCGTGCAAATCCGGCCGCTGGGCGTCCGTAGCTGAATAGACATGTCCATCGCGATGCCCAGATCGGGATGCAGCGGCCCCTGCACGGCATTGGCGATCTCGACGTCCTCGCCGGTCTGGTATTGGAACAAGTCGACGGTATGCGCGGCGTGATGCCAGAGCAGGTGATCCGTCCAGCTGCGGGGATGGCCGGCAGCATTGATGTTCGTGCGACGGAAGAAGTACGTCTGCACGTCCATCTGCTGGATCGACAGCTCACCCGCGGCGATCCGGCGGTGGATCCACTGGTGCGACGGGTTGAACCGGCGGGTGTGCCCGACCATGCATATCAGGCCAGTGTCCTGCTGCACGCGATCGACTTCCAGCGCGTCCGCCCAGCTGTCGGCGAGCGGAATCTCGACCTGGACGTGCTTTCCCGCGCGCATCGCGGCGATGGCCTGCTGCGGATGGAGCTGGGTCGGCGTACACAGGATGACGGCGTCGACATCGTCGCGGGCGAGGGCGTCGGCAAGGTCGACCGAGGCGTGGCCGGCGCCGTACTTCCGCGCGACCTGCTCGGCCTGCTCTAGCCTGCGGCTGACCACGGACGTGACGGTGACGCCGTCGATGGCGGCGAGCCCATCGAGGTGCTTGATGCCGAAGGCGCCGGCCCCGGCGAGTGCGATCCGCATCTGTCTAGTTCTCTTCCTGGCGGGACGAGTCGGCGGGCCGCACCACGAGGTGCCCGACCGCGGTGTTGGATCCGGGGACGTGGTAGAAGCGGTGCAGCTCGTCGACCTTGTCGCCCATGGCGCCGCGCATGATCAGCTGCATGACCAGCTCGATTCCCTCGGAGCCCGCTTCGCGCACGTACTCGATGTGCGGCACGAGCGCCAGGTTGTCCGGGTCGTCGATCAGCCGGTCGAAGAACGCGTTGTCGAACTTGGAGTTGATGAACCCCGCGCGCGGCCCCTGTAGCTGGTGGCTCATCCCGCCGGTGCCCCAGACGTGGACCGTGAGATCGCCGCCGTAGCTCTGCACGGCACGGCGGATCGCCTGGCCCAGGCGGTAGCAGCGGTGACCGGTCGGTGGCGGGTACTGCACCACGTTCACGGCCAGCGGGATGACCCGCACCGGCCACTCGTCGGGCTGGCCGTAGACCAGGGACAGCGGGACGGTAAGTCCGTGGTCGACATCGAGCTTGTACATCAGGGTGAGGTCGAACTCGTCGAGGATCAGGGACTCCGCCAGGTGCGCCGCTAGATCGGGACGGCCGTGGACGACCGGGACCGGGCGCGGGCCGTACCCTTCGTCGGCCGGCTTGAACTCGTCGCCGCAGCCGAGCGCGAACGTGGGGACCAGCTCCGGCGTGAAGGCGGACGCATGGTCGTTGTAGACGAGGATCACCACATCGGGGACGTTCTCGGCAGCCCAGGCCTTCGTCCACTCGTACCCGGCGAACAGGGGCTTCCAGTAGGGCTCCTCGGTCTTGCCGAGATCGATCGCGGCGCCGATGGCCGGGACGTGGCTGGTGGTCAAGCCTGCGGTGATGCGGGCCATGTCAGGTACCTTCCCTCACCGAGCGCCAGCCTTCCGGCGAGCGCCCGCCGTTCATCATCATCTGCTGGTACTCCGGCACCGACATGCCGGTCATCGTGCTCACCGCCTGGACAAAGCTGAGCCCGTCGGTGGCGAAGATCTTCGCCAGGAAGTAGATGTTCCCGCCCTCGTCGAGCAGCGCGTTGTAGTCGCGGTCGAGCACCGCCTGCTTCTGGGCCTCAGTCATCGGCCACTCGTCGAGATAGGCCCGCTCCCCGGCCTTGAACCGCTCCCGGTTCTGCGGCTTCATCAGGCTCATGCAGAACTGGTTCAGCTGGTAGCCCTGCTTCGCGCGCGCCGCGGTGAACACCCGGGTGCCGGGGATGTCATCGAACTCTGAGGTGTACGTCATCATCAGGCCTCCCAATACAGGCGCAGAGGGTTGTCGACCAGCAACTGACGCTGCAGGTCATCGGTTCGGGCGATCCGCGGGATGACGTCGACGAGGGCGCCGTCGTCGGGCATGTGGCTCTTCATGTTCGGGTGCGGCCAGTCGGTGCCCCATAGCACGCGGCGGGGGAACGTCTCGACGATGCGGCGGGCGAAGGGGGCGACGTCGGCGTACTCCGGCGGGCCGGAGACCGACAGCCGTTCCGGGCAGCTCACCTTGCACCAGACGTTCTCGTGCTCGCGCATGAAGCGCGTGAAAAGCGCGAAGCCGGAGCCGTCGACCGGCTGCGACACATCGGGCCGGCCCATGTGGTCGACGACGACGGCCGTCGGGAAGCTGGTGAACAGCTGCCAGCGCTCGGCTAGGTCGGCGGCTTCGAAGTAAACGACGACGTGCCAGCCGAGCTCGGCCACGAGATCAGCCAGTCCCAGGTAGTAGTCATCCGGCTTGGGGTCGACGAGGCGCTTCACAAAGTTGAAGCGGATGCCGCGGACGCCGGCCGCATGCAGGTCGGTGAGCTCGGCCCGGGACACGCCGGGCCGGACGGTCGCCACTCCGCGGGCCCGGCCGTCGGCGGCGAGCAGCGCGTCCGCGAGGGCGCGGTTGTCGGCACCATGGCAGGTCGCCTGGACGATGACGTTGCGCTCGAAGCCGAGGAAGTCGCGCAGCGCGAACAGCTGCTCCTTGCCGGCGTCGGTCGGCGTGTACTTCCGCTCTGGCGCGTACGGGAAGACGTCGCCGGGACCGAACACGTGGCAGTGGGCGTCGACCGCGCCCGGGGGCGGGAGGTAGCCCGGTTTGCTGGGGTCCGGATGGAACGGGAGCCAGTCGGCGTCGGGCTGGAACGTGGCGGTCATCTACAGTCCTCGTGCGCGCAGGGCCTTGTCGAGACGTGGGTATACCCGCCGGGCGTTGCCCGAGTACACCTTCGCGCGGTCGGCCTCGGTCAGGCTGAGCGCGTCGACGTACCGCTTCGTGTCATCGAAGTAGTAGCCGGTCTCGGGGTCGATGCCCCGGACGGCGCCCACCATCTCGGACCCGAACAGGATGTTGTCGACGTCGATGACCTCGAAAAGCAGGTCGATGCCTGGCTGGTGGTAGACGCACGTGTCGAAGAACACGTTCTGCATGACGTGCTCACTCAGCGGCGGCTTCTTCAGCATGTCGGCGAGCCCGCGGTAACGGCCCCAGTGGTACGGGACGGCGCCGCCGCCATGCGGGATCACCAGGCGCAGGTCCGGGAAGTCGGTGAACAGGTCGCCCTGGATGAATTGCATGAACGCCGTAGTGTCGGCGTTGATGTAGTGCGCGCCCGTCGCGTGGAAGGCGGGATTGCAGCTGCTCGAGACGTGCACCATGGCGGGCACGTCGAACTCGGCCATCTTCTCGTAGATGGGGTACCAGTACCGGTCGGTGAGCGGCGGCGCGGTCCACTTCCCTCCGCTCGGGTCCGGGTTCAGGTTGCAGCCGACGAACCCGAGCTCGGTGACACAGCGTTCGAGCTCGGCGACGGACGAGTCAGGGGCGGCACCGGGTGACTGCGGCAGCTGGCAGACGCCGATGAACGTCTCCGGGTACAGCTCGACGACGCGCGCGATGAGGTCGTTGCACGCTCGTGCCCACTCGCCGCTGACCCGCTCGTCGCCCTCGTGGTGGGCCATGGCGGAGGCCCGCGGGGAGAAGATCGTCATGTCGGCGCCGCGCTCGCGGAGCAGCCGGAGCTGGTTCTGCTCGATCGACTCGCGGATCTCGTCGTCGGAGATGGCTGGGTATTCCGGTGTCCTGCGGCCCTCCCGGAACGCCGTGAGCTGGCTTTGGCGCCAGTCGTTGTGCGGCGAGGGAGCGGTCGTGTAGTGCCCGTGGCAGTCGATGATCACAGCAGAGCTCCCTGGTTCCACACCGACGATGGCACGAAGACCTCGCCGCGCATCAGCAGGCGGGCGGTGCGCAACAGCGCTGACCTGGTCACGGTGACCACGCCGTCGGGCACCTTCACCTCGATGGTGACGGTGAAGAAACCAGTGGGATGCTCGACCTCGATCTCGGTTGAGCCCTCGGTCTTGTCCGGGACGACCGCGACCCCTTGCGCCACAGATCCGGGCAGCACGCACGCCGTGGCGACCGACACCGCGCCCAGGACCCCGATCGCCTCGTGCACCCGGTGGGGGATGAACGTCCGGGTCGAGACGGCGCCGCCGTGCGCCGGGGGCGACAGCAGGCTCATCTTCGGCACCGTCGCGTCGGTGACATCTCCGAGATTCATCAAGGGCCCGGCGGCGAGCCGGATCGCCTCGACCCGCCGGGTCAGATCGGCGTTGCCCTCGAGTTCCGCCGGTGACTCGTGCCCGGACAGCCCGAGGTCGGACGCCGCGATGCACACGGCCGGCATGCCGTTGTCAATGCAGGTCACCCGCGTTCCTTCGACAACGTCTGTCACATTCCCGGTGGGAAGCAGCGCGCCACACGAGGATCCGGCGACGTCGGCGAACTCGATCGGGATGGGCGCGTGGGTGCCGGGGACGCCGTCGATGCGCGCGGGCCCGTCGTAGCTGACGCACCCACCCGGCGTCTGGACCAGCGCCGTTGCGAGGGTCTGGGTGTTGCGCATCCAGATGCGGACGCGCGTCACCGGGTCACCCGCCGCCACGAGTCCCTGCTCGATCGCGAACGGGCCGACCGCGGCAAGCATGTTGCCACAGTTCTGACTGTCGGAAACCTCCGCCCGATCGGGCCAGACCTGGAGGAACAAGTACTCGACGTCCGCGTTGTCGCGGGGCGACGGACTCACCACGGCTACCTTCGACGTCAGGGGGTGGCTGCCGCCCATGCCGTCGATCTGCCGCTGGTCCGGAGATCCCATGGCGGCGAGCAGCACTGCGTCGCGCGTCGCGCGGTCGCCCGGCAGGTCGTTGGCGAGGAACATCAGGCCCTTGGACGTCCCACCTCGCATGACGCTGCAGAAGATGGCGGTCTGGGTCACGGTGAGTCCGCGTAGTCGACGTAGCGCAGTCCCTTATCGGCGAGCCGATTGCGCATGTCGTAGATGTCGAGGCCGAGTTCGCCGAGGTTCAGCCGGGTTCGTTTGGACGCCTCGTTGGCCTCTCGGTCCTGGGCGGCCTTGAGCACCGTCGCCGCCTCCTCGCGCCGTACGACCACGACTCCATCGTCATCGGCGACGATCACATCACCCGGCCGGACATACGCGCCGGCGCAGACGATGGGAGTCTGGACGTTCCCTGGCGTCTCCTTGACCGTGCCCTTGGCGGAGATCGCCTTCGACCAGACCGGGAAGCCCATCTCCGTCATCGTCGCGACGTCCCGCACACCGGCGTCGATGACCAGCCCCCTGACGCCGTGCGCCAGCAGGCTCCCGGCGAGCAGGTCGCCCACGTATCCGTCGTCGCACGGGCTCGTGGGGGTGACCACGAGGAGGTCGCCGGGCTGAGCCTGCTCGACGGCAACGTGGATCGACCAGTTGTCGCCCGGGGCGACCTCGCAGGTCAGCGCGTTGCCGGCAATGCGGGCAGGCCGGAAGATCGGGCGGATGTCGCAGCGGAGCAGCCCTGTTCGGCCCTGGGCCTCGTGCACGGTCGCCACCCCTGCGTCCGCCAGGCCGTCGACGAGCGCAAGATCTGTTCGAAGGGTGTTCCGCACAACTAGCGGCACGTGAGTGCTCCTCTCCGGCGAGTGGTCTGGACTTAGGGCGTCACCTGGCCAAGGAGAAGACACCGAGATGCGCCATCGTCGACTTCGCTCGTGCGCCTCCATGGAACGCGTCAGGTTAGTTCCTACGAAGCAAGTGGCCGCGAGGACGGCCCTTTCGACCAAGGTATCCCAGTCGCCCGCGATACCAGCATCTACCCTAATCTCGATCCTTCGTGCGCCCAGCAGAGCGGGGACGCTGTGTTGCCGCCTGCGGCGGCCCCTGTCTTGTCCAGTGCTGATAACGGTGTTACATAGCGCTAGCGGCACTGCTGCCGTCCGCCGCTGCGGCCAGCAGCGCTGACGGTGGCTGATGCACTGTCGTTGCGGGTGCAGACTGACAATCGTCACGGGTGCAGACTGAGAAGAAGCGGCGCCATGCACCCGGTGACACCGTGGTCCCACCGACCGCATGCGGCCGGATCCGGCGCGGACCGTGAGGTCCGCCCGAGCTGCGCGGAGTGTGACGATGTTCGAGAGATTCACCGACCGGGCGCGCCGGGTCGTGGTGCTGGCTCAAGAGGAAGCCAGGATTCTCGATCACAACTACATCGGCACCGAGCACATCCTGCTCGGGTTGCTCCATGAGGGCGAGGGCGTCGCCGCCAAGGCGCTTGAGTCGCTCGGGATCAGCCTGGAGGCGGTGCGCCAGCAGGTCGAGGAGATCATCGGGCATGGCAAGCAGGCCCCTTCCGGGCACATCCCGTTCACTCCGCGGGCCAAGAAGGTCCTTGAGCTGTCGCTGCGGGAGGCCCTGCAGCTTGGCCACAACTACATCGGCACCGAGCACATCCTGCTCGGCCTGATCCGTGAGGGCGAGGGCGTCGCCGCCCAGGTCCTGGTCCGGCTCGGCGCTGACCTGAACCGGGTCCGGCAGAAGGTTGTCGAGCTAGTCCACACCGAGGAGAGCGAGGCCGAAACCAGCCGTCCGTTCAAGGGTGTCTCGCGCGCTTGGGAGCGGACCGAGGTGGTGCGGGCGCTGATGGCGATCAACGATCGGCTGGCCGCCATCGAGCGGCATCTCGGCGTGCCGAAGAGGCCAGATGGTGAGGCTGCGGCTGCGGGGGAGGCTGCGGCTGCGGGGGAGGCTGCGGCTGCCGGGGAGGCTGCGGCTGCGGGGGAGGCTGCGGCTGCCGGGGAGGCTGCGGCTGCGGGGGAGGCTGCGGCTGCGGGGGAGGCTCCGGCACAGGGCGTCGCCCCTGGGTTGCCGCCGGCCGTCCCCGACGATCCGTCTAGCGAGCCCTGACGATCCGTCCGGCGTGCCCTGACGAGCCGTCCGGCAAGCCATCACCCGGTCGCGGCGCCCAGTTCACAGGCCCATGTCGTCGAGTTGCTTGTACAGTTCGGCCCGGGAGCCCGCGGTGGGGAGCACTGCGGTGCCCTTGGCCGGAGGCGCTTGGCCCTTAGGCGGCTTCGCCTTAGGCGGCCTGCTTGAGCTAGCGGGCCGCCGGTCCCTGAATATCCAGCCGGCCAGGATCCCGCCGACGAGGCCGCCTACATGCGCCTGCCATCCGATCCCGGCATGCGGCAGCAGCACGGAGAACTGATATGCGAAGCAGAGTGCCATGACGGCGCCGATTAGCATGTCGATTGGGTGCCGGTCAAAGAACCCGCGCACCATGATGTAACCGAAGTAACCGAAGACGACGCCGCTGGCGCCGGCCCCTACTGAGTTGGGGGCCTCGGTGAACCAGGCGGCCAGGCCGCTGGTCAGTATGACAAGGACGGTCACGCCAGCGAACTTGGCCACCCCGCGGTATGCCGCCAGGAAGCCGAAGATGAACAACGGCCCTGAGTTGCCCTCGATGTGAGCCCAGCTGAAGTGCAGGAACGGGGCGCTCAAGATGTCCGGCAGGCGAGTCACGTCGCGCGGGCGGATGCCGTACTCAATCGTCAGGTGCTGGTGGTCGGCCCAGTTCGCTATCTGCAGGATCCAGATGATGGCCAGGAAGCCAACCATGACGAACAGCGCCTTGCGCGCCTCGGCGAGCACGCTCTCCGCGTCGCCGGTGCCTATCTCCCACCTGCCGCGCCTGGCTGCCTGGCCGGTACCGCCAGCGCCGGGTCCTGGCCCCGGCCTGCTACTCATCGTGACCCCCTGCTTGCCCCGTCCACTCCATGCTTGAAAGTTAGCCGGATCCGGGGCGTCGCGGTAGTGCTTGCCGGTCGGTCCCGGCACGGCCGGCGTGTCGGGCGAGGTGCCTGCACCCAGGCGGTGATCACAGGACGGCTCGCCACGGCCAGTAATTGATAGGGTACTTATTGCCAAGCTGTGATCTGCGCAGCGCAATTCTCGGTTTTACGACACAGCTTTTTTCGCGGAAACGCTCGGTCGGCCCCTTCGCTTCTGGCAATGTGGTTCGCCGACGGTGCTGGACCCACATGTTGGCGGGTTCTGCCTTCGATAGGTGTAAGTGGTTCCGCTGCATTGGCCTGAACCGTCATGCGACTCGCTGCCCTGCACCGCAGTGGTCCGTACGCCGTGCGCCGCGCTCGGCGTGCTTGGCCGACGGAAGGACCGCATTGTCACAGCACCGGAGGCGCGCTCCTGCTAAGCGCCGCCCGCGTCGGCGCGCCAGCGTTCTCCTGATTACGGCTGTCACGGCGGCGCTGGCGATTACGGCGGGGGTTTACACGGCGGTACTGCGGTCCGGGGGCGGCGCCGACCCGACCGCCGCTGTCGTGGCGGAGATCCCCAATAGCCATGCGGCCGTCGTGCTCGAGCAGGAGCGCCAGCAGATGATCCTGATGGACGCCGCGTCGCAGACTCTTAGCCTGGTCAGCACCCCTAAGCTGGCGACCAGGCCGTCGCCGTCGCCGTCGCCGACGCCGTCGCCGACACCGACCCCGTCGGCTGCGTCGGGTTCCGGTGGCCCAAGCCCGGTGACGGTCAGCATGCCGGCGCCCGATCCGGGGAGCGCGCAGTCGATCGCGTACAACATGCTGTCATCGTTCGGATGGTCGCCCAGCGCCCAGTACGGTTGCCTGGACGATATGTGGGACCGCGAGAGCGGCTGGCGCTACAACGCGGAGAACGCTAGCGGGGCCTATGGGATCCCGCAGGCCCTGCCGGGCTCCAAGATGGCAAGCGCCGGGGCGGACTGGGAGACCAACCCTGCGACGCAGATCAAGTGGGGCCTCGGCTACATCCAGGGCCGATATGGAAGCCCATGCGCCGCGTGGTCGTTCTGGCAGGCCAACGGCTGGTATTGAGAGTCAGCAAGAATCGTTCGCTGCGGCAGTTCCCGGCCAGCTGATTTGCTGTGCGTAGTCGCATTACTACTTGGCGGTCGTGGATAAATCCTTGCCCGGTACGGTGATCTGGGAGGAAACGACTCCTGTGCTATAACGGAGAGTAATGTTCTGCGTACGCAGCCGTAGTTTCGTGATTGGGCAACGCGCAGCCAGGCACGAATACCCGAATGCCAGGGCTGTCCCTGGACGTTGAATCGTAAAGGGAGCTATAAAGCTCACAACAGGGACATTAGAGGTGTGATTCATCTCATAGAGCTTTTGGGCGATTTCTGGTCACGGCGCTCCCGTTCGTTGGCAGTGTGGATGACCGAGAGCACCCCGCGTGCCTGACGGTTGCTTTCGGCAACGCCGGTCGCCCTGATCCGCGCCACGTCCGCACGCCGCTGCCTGCCCCGGCCGAACCGGTGCCCGGCCAGCGCCATGGGTGATAGCCGAGCGCATCGCGCCCGAACAAAGGCCCGTTTTGCCCATCCGTAGCAAGCCCATGCACAGGAAACCATCCCGACTTGCGATGACAATGACGGCATCGACCGTCGTCGTGGCCGGTGCCGCTGCCGCTGGACTAGTGGTCCTCTGGCCGGCCAGTACCGTAACGACGCAGACCACGGTGGCCCGGACCGCGCACGCCGGTCCCGTTTGGCAGCACGTTCAAGGATCCGGCCAGCCGGTCCTCGACACCGCCGGTATACGGCAGCTTCAGTTCGGCAAGCTCGACCCGCAGCGGTCCATCGCGGCCGCGGACGCCAGGAAGGCCCGGGCGGCGAAGAGAGCCGCGGCCAGGGCCGCAGCGCGCCGGGCGGCCCAGCAGGCCGCGCAGCAGCAGGCCGCCCAGCAGCAACCAGCGCAGCAGCCGACCCAGCCGACGACGGTCAGCTCGGCGCCTTCGGGCTCACCGCAGCAGATAGCGATGGCCATGCTCGGCTCCTATGGCTGGTCATCGAGCCAGTTCTCGTGCCTGGACTCGCTGTGGAACCGGGAGAGCGGGTGGAATATCAGCGCCGCCAACCCCAGCTCGGGCGCGTACGGCATCCCGCAGGCGCTGCCCGGCTCGAAGATGGCCAGCGCCGGGTCGGACTGGCAGACCAGCGCGGCAACCCAGATCCGCTGGGGCCTGGGTTACATCCAGGGCACCTACGGATCGCCGTGCGGCGCCTGGGCACATGAGGAAGCCGATGGCTGGTACTGACGGCTTAGGTCAGCCGCCTGAAGGTACGCAGGCTCTCCTCGAAGACCGCACGGGCGGCAGGGAAGCCAAGCGCTGACGCCGACACGGTGAGGTCGTAGTCCTGTCCCCCGGCTGGGGTCGCGAGGCTGAATAGCAGTTCCAGCACCGCCACATGGCCAGCGCCGTGCTGCCGCCAGTTGAACCTCCAGGTGGCAGCGGGGACACCCCGGTAGGTCGCCGGCGAGATGGCAACCCGCTGGTAGCCGGGGTATTCGTGCTGGCTGATTGCCGTTGCCTGCAAGGACCGTGCCTGGTTGACCGGCTTGGCATAGCTGAACGGGACGAGGCTGACCTCGATGTACGGGCTGCCCGCAGTGGGAGTTGCGTACCACGCCAGCCCTTGCCTTGTTACCTGCCACGACTCTGGAACAGCGATCTTGAAACCGGCAGCAGTCCCGCTGCTGGCAGCGGGCACGCTGAGCCAGCGGTAGCCGATCGGCGGCGGAATGCTGCCGCCGCCGGCACCGCCGCCGCTGCCAGTCCCGCCGCCGGACCCGCTCCCGCTGGCCTTGCCGCTGCTACCACTGTGCCCGCTACCGCTTTGCGCGCTGCTACCACTCTGCCCGCTGCCGTTCTGCCCGCTGCTACTGCTCAGCCCGCCGCTGCCGCTCTGGCCGATGGCGCCAGCGCCGTTCGTGCCGGTGCCAGGGCCCGAATGGGTGCTGCTGGCGGCAATGCCCCCCGCTGGGCTGCCGGGACCGCCTGCACGGCCAGCGGCAGGGTCGCCTGGCTGCGTGCCGTGACTCGCGTTGTGCCCGGCCGGTACCTGCCCGGCTCCCGGCGATTGCGCTGACGGCACGGCCGTTCCTGAGGCCGCGTTTACCGGATGCGGGAAGGCGGTCCAGGCGATGACGCCGGATACCGCGATGGCGGCGGCCCCGACGGCCGCAACCAGCGCCCGCCGGTGCCGGGACGGCTGCCCGGCGTTACCCGGCCCGGCTGTGCCACTTCCTGGCTGTGCTTGCGACGAGCGCTGCGCTTGCGATGAAGGCTGCGCTTGCGATGAAGGCTGTGCTTGTGACGAAGGCTGTGCTTGCGATCGAGGCTGGGCTTGCGATCGAGGCTGGGCTTGCGATGAAGGCTGGGTTTGCGATGAAGGCTGGGCTTGCGATGAAGGCTGGGCTTGCGATGAAGGCTGGGCTTGCGATCGAGGCTGTGCTTGCGACGAAGGCTGTGCTTGCGACGGAGGCTGTGCTTGCGACGAAGGCCGGGGCGAGCCTGGCAGGCTCAGCGGGTCGGCGGGATCCCAGCTGGCAGCCGAGCCGGCCGGGCTCCACGGCACGGGCTGATCCGCTGGTATTCCGGGCTGGCCGGCCAGCTGCGGCATGTCCAGGAACGCTGGCAGTTCCATGGATGCGGACAGCTCGGCCATGGCCGGAAAGTCAGGGAACTCGTGCACATCAGCGAACGCCGGAAAGCCAGGCAAGTCAGGGACATCGCCTGGTTCAGTGCACGCGTCTGGACTGTGCCATGTGGCAGTGGTGGCATCGGCGGCCACGCCGGGCGCGGCCGCAGCTGCCGGGACCGTGATGGCCTGCCCGGGCCGCCCGCCGCCAGCGGCTCCCTGGTCCGGCCGCGCTTGCTCGGCCGCAACAGACAGCAGCCGGGCCGCCGCGACGGCGCCTGGGCGCGCTGGCGGATCCGCGCGCAGCAGCGCTTCGATGACGGGGCCGAGCGGCCCTGCTGATGGCGACCGGGGGGCGTCCTCGTTCATCACCCCTGCCGTGATCACGGCCGATCCGCCCGGACGATCGAATGGCCCGCGTCCCTCCACTGCCGCGTACAAGGTGGCGCCCAGAGACCACAGGTCGGATGCCGGCGTCGCGGGCTCACCGCGGACGCGCTCAGGCGCAGTGAATCCGGGCGTGCCGACGACCATGCCGGCCTGGGTGAGGCCGGGATCGTCCTCGAAGGTTGCGATGCCGAAGTCGGTCAGCACCGCTCCGCCGTCCGGCGTGATCAGCACATTGCTCGGCTTGACGTCCCTGTGCAGCACGCCGGCCGCGTGCGCGGAGGCGAGCGCGCTGAGCAGACGCTGGCCCACGGCCGCCGCCTCGGTCGGCCGCAACGGGCCGTCTTCGGCTACCACCTGATCGAGCGACCGCGCTAGCACAAGTTCCATGACGATCCATGCGCTGCCGCCTTCCTCGACTACGTCGAAAACCTTCACCACGCTGGGGTGGCTCAGCCGGGCGGCGATCTTGGCCTCACGCAGCGTCCGCTGGTAAGCGGTGTCGGCGCCGGCCTCTCCGGGATCTCGCGCGGCGATCAGGACCTGCTTGACCGCGACCTCCCGGTCAAGCAGCTCGTCCCTGCTCCGCCAGACGATTCCCATAGCGCCGCGGCCGATCTGGCCGTGAAGGCGGTAACGGCCGGCGACGAGGAGGCCGGTGCCCACAGCTTGCATGGCCGGACCATATACGGCGCCGCCAGCGAGATTCCTGTGAGCGGGGTGAGAATTCGGCTATTTCGCGATGCGTGACGGCGCGGTGGCTCAGGGCTTCGGGCTCTGGGCCGCCTCAGGGCTGAACGGCTCAGTGGCTCCGGGCTCATGGGGCGCAGTGGCTCAGCGAGATGACTCGGCTGTGCGCTACCTCCCGGCCTGCGGCCGGGTCATGGCGAGGACGTCGAGCGCCTCGTCCAGCTGCGCCTCAGTGATCTCGCCGCTGGCCACGTGCCCGCGAGTGATCACTACTTCTCTGATCGTCTTGCCGGTGTCCAGCGCCTGGTGCGCGACGGCGGCTGCGGCCTCATATCCGATGAACCTGTTGAGCGCGGTGACGATCGCGGGTGAGGACTCGGCGTTGTGCCGCAGCCGGTCGGCATTGGCCGTGATGCCGCGCACGCATGCGTCGGCGAGCACGCGCGAGCCTGCCTGCAGCAGGTTGATGGATGCCACCAGGTTCCTGGCGATGAGGGGAATCATCACGTTCAGTTCGAAGTTTCCCGCTGCCCCGGCGAACGCCACCGCGGCGTCATTGCCGATCACCTGGGCGCAGATCTGGCAGACCACCTCGGGGATGACCGGGTTGACCTTTCCCGGCATGATCGACGACCCGGGCTGCAGGTCTGGGATGCCGATCTCGGCCAGCCCGGTCCGCGGCCCTGATCCCATCAGCCGCAGGTCGTTGCAGATCTTGTAGAGGCTGACCGCGATCGTCCGCAGCACCCCGCTCGCGGCCACCAGCGCGTCCCGCCCGCCTGCCGCCTCGAAATGGTTGTCCGCCTCCGTCAGCGGAAAGTTGTTGCCGGCCAGCCGCTCAATGACCATGCGGGCAAAACCCGGCGGAGCGTTCAGTCCGGTGCCGACGGCGGTGCCGCCGAGCGGTAGTTCGCCGACCTCGGGCAGCACCGCGTGGATCCGTCTGATGGCGTGCCTGATCGCCGACGCATAGCCGCTGAACTCCTGGCCAAGCGTGACCGGCGTCGCATCCATCAGATGCGTCCGGCCGCTCTTGACAACATCGGCGAACTCCGCCGCCTTGGCCTCCAGCGCTTCAGCGAGATGGTGGAGCGAGCCTGCCAGCGGATCCGCCAGGAGCCCGGCGGTCGCGATGTGGACCGCGGACGGGAAGACGTCATTGGATGATTGCGAGGCGTTCACATGATCGTTCGGGTGCACCGGCCGGCCGAGCCGCTGGCTGGCCAGCCGTGCGATCACCTCGTTGACATTCATGTTCGTCGAGGTGCCCGATCCGCTCTGGAAGACCGGGACGGGGAAGTGGCCGTAATAATCGCTTCCGTCGCCGGTTTCGCCGAACGCCACCTCGTGGGCGGCCTCGTCGATCGCCCGGGCCATGTCCGCGTCGATCACGCCGAGCTCGGCGTTGACCGCGGCGGCCGCTGACTTGATCCGCGCGAGCGCGATGATCACCTCAAGCGGTATCCGCTCGCCGGTGACCCCGCGGAAGTTCCGGAACGCCCGCTGCGTCTGGGCGCCCCACAAGGCGTCGGCCGGTACCTGAACTTTCCCCATCGAGTCGTGCTCGGTGCGGTACTCGCCCTGCCCGTCGCCCGCCTGCCCGTCGCCCGCCTGCCCGTCGCCCGCCTGCCGGTCGGTGGCCGGCCTGTTCACTTGCCCGGACCGCCGATGGTGAGCAGCGGCTGTTTCGGCGCGGTCACCTCGGCGAAGAAATCGTTGCCCTTGTCATCGACGACGATGAACGCAGGAAAGTCACGCACTTCGATCTTCCACACCGCCTCCATGCCAAGCTCCGGGTACTCGAGCACGTCGACGCGGGTGATGCAGTCGCGGGCGAGCCTGGCCGCGGCGCCGCCTACCGAGCCCAGGTAGAACCCGCCGTGCTTCTTGCACGCGGCGGTGACCGCGGCGGACCTGTTGCCCTTGGCCACCATCACCAGCGAGCCGCCCGCCTTCTGGAACTGGTCGACGTAGGAGTCCATCCGCCCCGCGGTCGTGGGCCCGAACGACCCGGACGCGTAGCCCTCCGGCGTCTTGGCCGGCCCGGCGTAATAGACGGCGTGGTCGCGCAGGTACCCGGGCATCGGCTCGCCCGCGGCCAGCCGCTCCGCGATCTTCGCGTGCGCGATGTCACGGGCGACCACCATCGGGCCGGACAGCGCGAGCCTGGTCCTGATCGGGTACTGCGACAGCTCGGCGCGGATCTCGGACATCGGCCGTGACAAGTCGATCCGGACTGCCTCATTGTCCAGTTCCTCGCTCGAGGTGTCGGGCAGGTACTGCGCTGGATCAGTCTCCAGCTGCTCGAGGAACACCCCTTCGGAGGTGATCTTGCCGAGCGCCTGCCGGTCGGCCGAGCAGGACACCGCGATCGCCACCGGGCAGGACGCTCCGTGCCTGGGCAGCCTGATCACCCGCACGTCGTGGCAGAAGTACTTGCCGCCGAACTGCGCGCCGATCCCCGACCGCCGGGTGATCTCCAGGACCCGCTGCTCAAGCTCCAGATCACGAAAGCCGTGCCCGGTCGCTGATCCCTGCGCCGGCAGCGTGTCCAGATACTTGGCCGACGCGTACTTGGCCGTCTTGAGCGCATACTCCGCGCTGGTGCCGCCCACCACGATGGCCAGATGGTAGGGCGGGCACGCCGCAGTGCCCAGCGAGCGGATCTTCTCCTCCAGGAACTGCAGCATCGCGGGCGGGCTCAGCACCGCCTTGGTCTCCTGGTAGAGGTACGACTTGTTGGCCGAGCCGCCGCCCTTGGCCATGAACAGGAACTTGTACTCCGCGCCTCCGGTCGCATACAGCTCGATCTGCGCGGGGAGGTTGCTGCCGGTGTTGCGCTCGTCCCACATGGTCAGCGGGGCGAGCTGCGAGTAGCGCAGGTTCAGCTTCGTGTAGGCGTCGAAGACGCCGCGGGCGATGTGCTCTTCGTCGCGCCCGTCGGTGAGCACCTGCTGGCCGCGCTTGCCCATCACGATGGCCGTGCCGGTGTCCTGGCACATCGGCAGCACGCCGCCCGCCGCGATGCAGGCGTTCTGCAGCAGGTCGGAGGCGACGAACCGGTCGTTGCCGCTGGCCTCAGGGTCGTCCAGGATCGACCGCAGCTGCCGCAGGTGGGCCGGTCGCAGCAGGTGCGCGATGTCGCGCATGGCGGTCTCGGCGAGCAGCGTGAGCACGTCCGGCACGATCTGCAGAAATTCACGGCCGAACGCGGCTCCGGTGCTGATCCCGTCAGCGGTCAGCAGCCGGTATTCAGTGGTGTCTGGACCGGCCGGGAGCAGGTCGGTGTAGGAGAACTCGGGCATCGTTGCACATCCTCGCGCGTCTCCTCGTGCGTCTGACTTCGTATTCTCATCGTAGGTCGCCGCTGACGTCGCTGGCGCGCCACCGCCGCGGGACCCGCGTGAATGCGGCCCGCGTGCGCGGGTAGGTCACCTGCATTCCGGCAGCCGCTGTTGCCCAGAGCCCGGCGAAGTGAGGATGTGGGAACGTGTACATCTCTGAAGTTGGCCAGAGCGCGATCGACATTCGCGAGGCCACCCGCCAGCTAGAGCAGGCAATGCACGACGCAAGGGTCGCGTTCGACTGCATCGGCCTCGGCGAGCTGGGCCGTGCACACACTCACGCGATCATGGCGCGCGCCGCCATCGATGCTGCGGAGACCGTGCTGCAGACAGCCACCGGCGCGGATGGAAGCCTAGCCCCCGACATCGACATCTGATCAGCCTCATCGCACGCCCGCGTGCCTGACCGGCGCGGGCGCGCCGTAGCCGGGCTGGTATAATGTGTGATGCACACACATATTCTGCCTTGGACAGGAGGGACACTATGACGGCGCACGCTCAGGGGACATTCGCGGTCAAGGCCTGGGACGAGAACACCTATGAGGAACTCGCGGGCAACGCGAAGCTGACCAGGGCCCGGATGGTCTTCACCTACGCCGGCGACCTGGAGGCGGAAGGCACCTCCGACACGCTCATGTGCTACCGGGACGACGGCACCGCGGTCTACACCGGCCTGGACCGGATGACCGGGCAGCTTGGCGGCCGGTCCGGGAGCTTCATCCTGCGCAGCGACGGAGCCTACGAGGGTGGCGCGGCCAAGACCACCTGGCAGATCGTCGAGGGATCGGGGACCGGGGAGCTCACGGGCCTGCAGGGCGCTGGCACTGCCGTGTCGTCGGGTGCGCCAGGCGGAACTTTCAGCCTCGACTATGACCTCGGCTGACAGAGCCGAGCTGAACCTGGACTCGCGGCAGCCGCCAGCTCCGGCTGCCTGCTCGGCTGACCGGCGCAGATGAGCCTGGACCGGGCAGCCAACCTGTTCGGCGCGCTCGCTACGGTTATTGCCGATCAGTCGGCGGACGCCATGGCGGACGCCGGCGGCCGGTCCGAGTCGTCGGCTGCGGCCCTGTCGGCGCTGCTGCATTTCCTGGACGCGCCGTCGGTGGATCTGCTGCGCCAGGTGCTCGGGCTGTCACCATCGGGCACGGTGCGGCTGCTGGACCGGCTGGAGGAGTCCGGCTACGTGCGCCGGGGACCAGGCGACGACGGCCGCTCCGTATCGGTGACGCTCACCGAGTCCGGCCGCGCGGCCGCGCTACAGGTGACGGCCGCTCGGGCCGGCGTCCTGGAGCGCGCTCTCGCGGTGCTGTCGCCGCCGGAGCGCCGGGCCTTCGAGCAACTGGCCGGCAAGGTGCTGGTTGGAATGATGCGCGGCCCGGGCGCGGTGCGCTGGATCTGCCGGCTCTGCGACACGGGCGTCTGCCGTGGGGCGGCAGGCGGCTGCCCGGTCGGCAACGCGGCCCGGGAACGTTACCGGTCCTGATCTGGCAGGCTGGGAAGGTAACGCTCCCCGGGCCACGCCGCACCGGTCGGTTAGGCCGGGTCGGTCAGTCGGTAGGCGCGGGCGGCGTTCTCCGCAGCGATCATCGAGGCGACCCTGATGGCATCGCCCTGGCTCCAGTCGCCGCGGTCGACCCAGGCGCCGAGCACCCGGGCTATCGCCCGCCGCCACAGCAGCGCGCCAAGATAGTGCAGCTCAGGCAGCCCGTATGCGTCGGAGGAGAAGAGGATCTTGGAGAACGGCGCGAGCTCCAGCGCCTCGGCGACAATCGCGTCGGCGCGGGCGCCGGTGTAATGCAGCGCCAGTCCCACATCGAAATAGACGTGCGGGAAGATCTGCGCGAGCGCGCCCGCGTGCCGGTGGAACGGGTAGCAGTGCAGCAGCATGACCGGCACGCCGAGAGGCTCGACCCGCTCCAGGAATCCGGCGGTCAGGAGCGGGTCGGCGCGATGCAGGTCCAGGTCCCGGTCGCCGAACCCGGTGTGCAGCTGCAGGGGCAGGCCGCGCTGCGCGCCCGTCCAGAGCAGGTGACGAAGCAGTACCTGGTCGGTAAGGCGGACGCGCCCGGTGCGCTCCGCGTCGCTGAGCCAGTGGCCGGCGGCGGCCGTGACCTCCGCCGCCGATGGCGGCTCGGGATCGAAGTCCAGCCCGAACCGGTAGGCGACAACGCTCTTCAGCCCGACCGCGGCCGCGGACCGTTCCCAGAGCACGTCGCGGAACCTGGCGGCGAACTCCGACGCGCCGCAGCCGGAGGCCGCCAGCTGCTCGGCGACCGCCTCCAGCCGCACGACCTCATCGATCTGGCTGCCGGAGACCTCGGCCATCTCGGCGAGGCTGAACGAGCCTGGCGCCTCGAACCCGGTGTCGATGAGATACCGCGCGATGCCGCTGCCGCGCAGCAGCAGCCGGGCCACCTCGGTGCCGCCCAGCTGGGCCCGGCGCTCCAGATACTCGGCCGGCGCCGCGAACGGTTCCAGGTCCAGCAGCGGGGCGCACCAGCGGCGGATCGCGAAACCAACCTGGGAGTCGAACTGCGTCGTCCCCGGCGCGGCCGGCACATCCCCTTCGGTGATCAGCTGTTCGAATTCGGTTCTGGCCGGATGCCCGGCCAGCGCCTGGTGTACGTGATGATCGGTCAGGCTCAGCTGGCTGATAGTCGCGTCAAGATCCATGGCACCAGGAGATCAGATCTTGGTGAAGTGATGGAAGCACTCCCAGGCCTCGTCGTGCTCGGCGAAGGCCGCCGCCTCCGAGCGCTTGACCTCGAGATAGGCACTGCGGCGCAGCGGGCCGAGCGCATCCATCAGCAGCTCGTCCGCGGCCAGGGCGTCCAGCGCCGCCCCGAGCGAATCCGGCAGGCGGCGGGCGCCGCGCGCGTCGCGTTCTGCCGGGGAGAGCGCGGCCGGGTCGACATTGACCGCCGCGCCCGGGTCGAGCTTGCCGCGGATCCCGTCCAGGCCCGCGTAGATGAACGCGCCGAGCGCCAGGTACGGATTGGCGCTCGAGTCGGACGGCTTCAGCTCCAGGTTCACCGAGCTGGCCGCGTCACCGTGCAGCGGGGAGCAGATCCGGACGGCCGCCTCGCGATTGTCCATCCCGTAGATGGCGTAGGCGCTGCTCCAGGACTGTGGCACCAGGCGCCGGTAGCTGTTGACGCTGGCACAGGTGAGCGCGGTGAGGGCCGGGAGGTGAGCGAGCAGGCCGCCGATGAAGTGATAGCCGAGCGCGGACAGCCCGTAGCGGTCCGATGCGTCTTGGAAAAGGTTGCGCGGGCCCGGGGTCCCGTCCGGATTCAGATCGGTCAGCGAGCCATGCAAGTGGGTGCCGTTGCCGGCCTGACCGGGAATCGGCTTGGGCGCCAGGCTTGCCCAGAGCCCGCGGCCGAACGCCACCGCGCGCACCGTCTCCCGGTACAGGACATGGTTGTCGGCCGCCCGCAGGGCTGGCGCGTGCCCGATCGACATTTCCTGCTGGCCGTGGCCGAGTTCCGGGTAGTAGTGCTCCACCCGCAGGTCCTGTGCCTGCAGAGCGGCGAACAGTTCCATCGTGTAGCCGTGCGCCAGATGGAATCCGGTCGCCGAGTAGCAGAGGCTGTCATCGACGGGCACCAGCCGGTCCGGCCCGCCATCCGGACCAGGCTCGCGGCGGCCCAGGGTGAACTCTGGCTCGAACGCCGCGTGGAGGCCGTAGCCCTCGGCGGTCAGCGCGGCGATGGCCTGCTTGAGGAAGGTCCTGGCACAGGCATCCCACGGCACCCCGTCGGGGCGGACCAGATCCGCGAGCATCGCGCCGGCCCCGGGGGCGTAGGGGAGCGACACGAACGTCGCCGGATCGGGGACGATGCGGACCTCGCCGACCGGCCCCAGCTGCTCGACCGGCCGCAGGTCATCGAGCATCGACATCGCCATCATGGCGACGGTGTGCCCGATGCCGCTGGCCATCCGCTCGCCGAGCCTGTCGACGGAGACAGATTTCCCCCTGATGATCCCGCCGTGATCGACGTAGAGGAACCGGATTAGCGAGAGCTGATCAGCCCGAGCCCTGGCGACAACGTCCGCCGCCGCGTTGCCATGCATCGCCGGTCCCGGCCGGCCTGCGGTGCCCGCTGGCTCCCCTGCGGATGTCATGTATCAGGGTTAGCACGGGCCCGGCCGGCGCGCACGGCCGGGCTGGCGTCACCCGCCGCGGGCCTGGTGACCTCGGCACCCAGGTCACCGGGCTCACGGAGGGCCATCTCGGCCTGGACTGTCTCGGCCTGGACCGTCTCGGCCTGGACCGTCTCGGCCTGGACCGTCTCGGCCTGGGCCGTCTCCGCCCGGACTGTCTCGGCCTGCGGGACCTGCTGCGAATGCTCATCGTGCACATATCTGCCACCACGCATCAGCGACGCGCCAGCCGCGATCACGAGCAGCACCATCGCCGTGCCGAAGACGATGACCAGGCCATGGTGGAACGGCTGAGAGATCAGCTGCGGGAAGAAGTCCCGGCCGGTGAGGACTGCGGCATTGCGGGCCGGCAGCCGGGCGAGCACGCCGCTCGGCCCGAGCAGCAGCTTGACCGGGTTCTCGCCGAGGAACGCGGCGAACAGGCTGCCGACCGGCGGCAGGTTCCCCACCTCCACCGCGACCGCATGCGGCACGCCCTGCGCGGTAAGCCCGCTGGTCAGCGTCTTGGGCAAGGTCGCCGCCAGCCCGGCGATCATCAGCGAGAAGAAGATCCCGATCGACAGCACGAAGCCGGAGTTCTGGAAGGTGGCGAGCATGCCGGATGCGGCGCCGCGCTGCCGTGCCGGGACGCTGTTCATGATCGCGGCGGCATTAGGCGCGGAGAACAGGCCCATCCCGGCACCGGCCAGGAAGATCAAGATCGCGAAGAACGCATACCGGAAGTCAGTCGGCAACAGCAGCAGCCCGCCAAACGCGGCGGCGGACAAGAGCAGGCCGCCGGAGGCGAAGGCGCGCGCGCCGTGCTTGTCGGACAGCCAGCCGGACAGCGGGCCTGAGGTCACGAAGCCGACCGTCAGCGGCAGCAGGTAGATGCCCGACCACAGGGGGGTATCGGTGAATGAGTACCCGTGCAGCAGCAGCCAGATCCCCTGCAGCCAGATGATCAGCATGAACTGCAGCCCGCCGCGGGCGATCGAGGCCAGCAGGGTTGCCGCGTTGCCGGCCGCGAACGCCCGGATCCGCATCAGCTTCATGTCGAACATCGGCTGGCTGACCCGGAGTTCGATGAAGCAGAACGCGGTCAGCAGCACCACGCCACCGATCAGGCCGGACAGCACGAGCGGGCTTGTCCAGCCCATCGCGTGCCCGCCGTATGGCTGGATCCCGTAGGTGATTCCGACGAGCACCCCGATCAGGCCGACGGCGAAGGTGATATTGCCCAGCCAGTCGATCCGTGCCCTGGTCCGCAGGCCGACTTCGCGCAGGCTGAGGTAGGACCAGACGGTGCCGACGAGCCCGATCGGCACCGAGACGACAAAGACCAGCCGCCAGTTCACGGCGGCGAGCACGCCGCCGAGGATGAGGCCGACGAATGAGCCTGAGATACCCGCAACCTGGTTAATGCCCATGGCCATGCCGCGCTGGCTGGCCGGGAAGGCGTCGGTCAGGATGGCAGGCGAGTTGGCCATCAGCATGGCGCCGCCGACGGCCTGGATCACCCGGAAGCCGATCAGCCACATCGCGCCCGCAGGCCCGGTGAACGGGTCAAACGGCAGCGCCAGCGCGGCGAGACCAAAGATCGCGAAGCCCGCGTTGTACATCCGGACCCGGCCGTAGATGTCGCCCAGGCGGCCCAGGGTCACCACCAGTACGGCCGACACCACCAGGTAGCCCATCAGCATCCAGAGCAGGTAGCTCACGTTGCCCGGGGTCAGCGGGTCCAGCTGAATCCCGCGGAAGATCGCGGGCAGGGCGATGATCACGATCGATGCGTTGACCGTGGCAGCCAGCATTCCGAGCGTGGTGTTGGACAGCGCCACCCACTTGTAGCGGGTGCCCCGCAGGCCGGGTGCTCCGGCTGCCACGGGTACCAGCCCGGCAGCGGCGCGGTCCGTCGGCTGTGTCACCTGCAGCCTCCTCAGCCGTGCTTGATACTTGTTATCACCAAACTAACAGGCGTTTTCGGCTGGGCTCGGCTGGCTGGGGTCGACCGGCAGCTTCCCCGTCCGGTCCGGGCACCGGGCGGTCGAACATGATCCGGCAGCTAGCTGGACGCGATATCGTCGCGCCATGTTAGACCGGATGCGGGAGATGGTCGGGCGGGAAGCTCGGCCTCATACCCGCTGTGGATCGCAAATCCCGCGCAGCCCGCGGGGAAGCCGCAGGTCCCGCCGCCATGGACGACATGGGCGATCCACCAGTACTCCACCACAAGCGGCCAGATCGACCGTGACGTGGCGGACTATCCGAGCATCGCCGCGATGGCAGCGGCGCTAGGGAAGCCGAAGGGACCGGGCATGCAGAACATCGGCGGGTCGATCGCTGCCGCGCTGGCTTCGGCCCGCTGGCCCGACGGGACGACGATGGTCGCCGGACTCGGGGAAGGCGGCTACGTGCAGGCGCGCAGATTCGTGAATGGTGCCTGGAATCCCTGGCACAACGTCAGTCCCACTAAGGCCAGGGAGGCGCCCGGGCTGCTGGCCTGGGGTACCAACCAAGGCCAGTTGTATTACACCAATGACGCAGGCAACGTGATCATGCTGGATACCGCGGACGCCGGTAAGACCTGGTCCTGAACCAGGCCTTGCTACGCTGACGGCGGCCGGGCGCCAGGCTGCACGAAGGGCCCCTGACGCCCGCCGCAGCGGGATTCGCTGGCCGGCGGGTCCGGTATCTTCAGGATGTGAGTTCCCGCCCCGGCCCGCATGAACTGCGCGCATCGGATGCTGACAGGGAGCGCGTGGTCGCGCTCCTGACGCAGGCCGCGGGCGACGGGCGGCTGACACTCGGTGAGCACGCAGAACGCGCTGAGCGCGCCTACGCCGCGCGGACGCTGGGCGAGCTGGCGACTCTGACTGCCGACTTGGCGGCGCCGTCCGCTCAGCCGATCCGGCTGGACGCACGGCGCTCGGTGGCCGCGGTGTTCGGCAAGGAGCGGCGTGACGGGCGCTGGGTCGTGCCGGAGAGCCTGACGGTGACCGCCATCTTCGGCGAGGTTGTCCTCGATCTGCGCGAGGCGCTGCTCCAGTCCAGCCGGATAACCCTGCTGGCAACGGTGATCGGCGGGACCGTGCAGCTGATCGTCCCCGACGGTGTCACCGTCGTGGTTACCGGCAACTCGGTCCTCACCAGGAGCACCGGAACCAGCGGCGGCCCGCCGCCGCCGGGGACGCCGGTGATCGAGGTCCGTGCCATGGCCCTGGGCGGCAGGATCAAGACCGTCGTGCCGCGCCGGTCCCGGTGGCGCCGCGCTACCCGCCATGGCGACGTGCGGTAGGCCCTGGACCAGCCGGCCGCGGTGCCGCGGCATGCGCGGCACGTCGACGTGGACCAGGCGGCGAAGCGATCAGCCCGGCGCGGCGCCGCCGGTTCAGCCGCCGCCGTCGAAATCGATAGCGCTGTAGGCGTTCAGCTTCCAGAGCTGGTGCTCGCTTCGGATATTCCGGACCGTGCCAGAGCGGGCCCGCATCACCAGCGAGTGGGTCGTCGCCCCGCCGGCCGCGTACCGGACTCCCGCCATCAGCTCCCCGTCAGTGATTCCGGTAGCAGCGAAGAACGCATCGTCGGAGGCAACGAGGTCATCGGTGGTCAATACCCGGTCAAGATCATGGCCCGCGGCCATGGCGCGCTCCCGCTCGGCATCATCCCGCGGCGCTAGCTTGCCGAGAATGATCCCGCCGAGGCACTTGACCGCGCACGCCGTGATAATGCCTTCCGGGGTCCCGCCGATCCCGAGCAGCAGGTCGACCCCGGTGCCATCGCGCGCTGCCATGATGGCGCCAGCGACGTCGCCGTCGGTGATGAGCTTGATCCGGGCGCCGGCCGCGCGAACCTGCGAGATCAGCTCCGTATGCCGGGGACGATCGAGGATCATGACGGTGACGTCGTGCGGGGAGCAGTGCTTCGCGCGCGCCACCGCGGCGACGTTGTCCGCTGGCGGCGCCTCCACATCCACGACGCCGGCCGCTTGCTCCCCGGTGACCAGCTTGGACATGTAGAAGACAGCCGACGGGTCGTACATGGAGCCGCGGGCGCTGACGGCGATCACCGAGATCGCGTTCGGCATCCCGTTAGCGGCAAGCCGCGTGCCGTCGATGGGGTCGACCGCCACGTCACAGGCCGGGCCGCTGCCATCACCGATCTGTTCGCCGTTATACAGCATCGGAGCATCGTCTTTCTCGCCCTCGCCGATGACCACGACGCCCTTCATCGATACCGTGTTGACGAGCAGGCGCATGGCGTTCACCGCCGCCGCATCGGCTCCGTTCTTGTCGCCGCGGCCGACCCACCGAGCGGATGCCATCGCGCCGGCTTCGGTGACCCTGGCGAGCTCGAGCGCGAGGTTCCGGTCGGGCGCGTGCCTGCCGGGCAACGGCCCGGCCTGGTAGGCGGGTGCCGTCGTTGGAGTGGCAGGAGGCTGGTTCTCGGTCATGGCGGATGCGGTTTCCCTTCGGCCGTGATGGAATCCTATGTACCTGGCAGGCCGCCGCGGCCCGGAGGCATGCGGCGGGCCGTGAAGGAGTGCTGCAGAGCTGCATGACAACCGATCACGCGCCGCCCGCCCCGCCGCTCGCCGCGCAGCCTCCGCGGACATCGGAGCGCGCAGCGGCGACGCGGACCGCGCTCCTGAAGGCGGCCCGCGAAACTTTCCTGGCCGTAGGCTACGCCCAGGCCGGGGTGACCGAGATCGTCGCTCGCGCCGGCGCCAGCGTAGGAAGTCTCTATCACCACTTCTCCGGGAAAGCCGACCTGTATCTCGCATTGTTCGAGGAACTGCACAACGACCAGGCTAGGCGGACCCGCCGGGCGGTGCGCAGTGCCAGGCACGACGGTGTCAGCGATCCACGGCAGCTTTTCCTGGCGGGCGCGCGAGCGTACCTGGACAGATGCGTGGAACAGCGGGAACTGGCATCGCTTTTCGTGCGCGGCGACGGGCCGCCCGGATTTGAGCTGGTGATGCGCGAGCGGCTGGCTGAATGGGTGAGCAAGAACGCTGAGTTCTTCGCGCGCAGCGGTGAACCGCATGATCAGGCCGCGGCGGTGGTGACCACGGGGGCGCTGATGCTCACCGTCGCCGAGGTCGCGCTCAGCACGGACACGGCGCGCGCCAGGAAGATAGCCGACGGCGTGATCGAGGTCCTGTCCAGGCTGGACTACCTCTAACCCGGGCGCACGGAGAGGATGACCTGGGCGCATGCCTGTTGCCGCGGGCAGCAGGCCGGTCGCGAGATCCGGCTTAGAAGGGCGCAGCGGGGTCGCCATTATCGTCGGTGCGCTGCGCCGTCGCGGCTGCCAGCCGTGCCCGGGCACCTTCCAGCCGCTCGGCGCAGATCGCTGCGAGGTGCTCGCCGCGCTCCCACAGTTCCAGTGACTGCTCGAGGGTCAGGCCGCCCGCTTCGAGCCGCTTGACCAGCTCAGTCAGCTCATCGCGGGCCTGCTCGTAAGCGGGCCGGGCGGCTCGGGGCCGCGGCGTTGCTGGATCGCCGTCAGGTGCCGTCACAGTGTCACCCTAAATGCTGGCACGGGTTTGCGGCAGCAGGGCCGTCGCAGGAATGCGGCAGGTCATCGGATGTGCCCCCAGCCCGGGCCCGCGGTTCGCGGCCAGGCGGGGTCTGGCCGGCTTGTGCCGCTGGCGTTTCCGCCGCCGGACCGGCGACAACGTGCCCGGTGGCGGCCAGCCAGAGATCCTGGCCTGCGGCCCGGACCAGGCCCTTGACGAGCCTGGCATACAAGATCGCGCCCGGGGGCCGTGGGTGGATGTCGTCATCCCACAGCAAGCTGGTACGGCCGGCGATGGCGGCGTGCCAGTTGACGAGCAGGATGTGCGGGTAGCGCCGGGCGGCGGCGGCGAGAGTGCCGTTGACCTCGTCCTGCCAGGGCCTTGCCGCATAGGTGTTGACCAGCACCAGCCAGCGGCTCGGCCCGACTTCAGCATGGAGCTGCCGGACCTGGGCGCCGGTCACGGCGCCGTTGGTACCGAGGCCGACGACGACGATCGGGCGCAGCCGGCCGCTGTGCGCCAGCTGGCTGACGATCTGCAGGCCGGCGCTCATCTGGCGGCTGATGACGGCGTCGAGGTAGATGCCGGGCAGCGCCGCGTGCAGCTGCTGGGCCGCCGCGAGCATGACCGAGTCCCCGACGGCGGTGACCTTTGCCCCGAGGGTGCGCAATGTGGCCGCAGCGTGCGATCCCGTCATGACCGCGGGCGCGATGGCGGCGCGCGCGGGCGCCTGCGGCGTCGGCGCGGCGGCATGGCTCGCCCGGGTCGCATCGCTGATCATGGCGCCGGCCGTGATCTGCTGCTGGAGCGTGGGGCCTGCGGGCCGGTGCAAGATCCCGTAACCGGCGGTGCATGCGACCACGAGCATGCCGGCGGGTATCGCCAGCGGGAGAGCGCGCAACGGGGACCGCCGTGCGGCGGCTACGGACCCAGCGAGCCGAGCGCTGCAGGAGCTGATGCCCGTTCGTAGGCCGCAGCGCAAGATGGGCTCCTCAATCCAGCGCCATGACGCGGCAGCGAGGGTGATGGCGGCGGCGGTCTGCGCGGCTCTGGCGGCGAGGCCTGGCGATCCTGGCCCGGCGAGCGTGCCGTAGAAGACGATGACCGGCCAATGCCACAGGTATATGCCGTAGGACCGGACGCCAAGCCAGCGCAGCGGCGACCAGCTGAGCATGGCTGCAATGACGCCGGAGGCCGCCGCGGCGGCGATCACCGCGGCCGCGGCTAGCGCGGCAAGGGCCAGCCCGTATGGATAGACGGCGGTATCAGCGCCGGAGAAATGGCCGGCCGCCCAGGCTAGCGTCGCCAGCCCGATTACCCCCCCGGCGTCCAGGCGCCTGGTGGCGTCGCGCGATGCGGCGGCGAGCCTGCCCAGCGGCCAGGTCAGGGCGAGCGCGGCACCGATGAGAAGCGCCGTCGCATGGGTATCGGTGCCGTAGTAGACGCGCGACGGGTCGGCACCTGGCACATAGAGGACCGCCATTGCCAGGGCGGAGGCGCCAGCGCCGGTCCACGCGAGCGCGGCGCGCAGTCGCCTGCGCTGCCACCGGGCCAGCACGACGGCCAGTATGACCGGCCAGATCAGGTAGAACTGCTCCTCGACAGCTAATGACCACAGGTGCTGCAGCGGCGGGGGCGGTCCGAAGGCATCGAAATACGACTGATGATGCAGCGCTTGCCACCAGTTGCTCGTGTAAGTCACCGCGCCGAGGAGCGCGGGCCGCAGGTTGCCCAGCTGGTCCGGCGCCAAGGCAGCGGTCGCCGCGGTGACGGTGACCAGCATGACGGCGAGCGCGGGCAGCAGCCTGCGTGCTCGCCGGATCCAGAAGTCCCGCAGGCCGAGCCGTCGATCGCGGTTGAACCGCGCGACCAGGAGGTCGGTGATCAGGTAGCCGCTGAGCACGAAGAACACGTCCACCCCGAGGAAGCCGCCGGGGAGCGCGTGAAGACCCTCATGGAACGCGATGACGCCTAGGACAGCGAGCGCGCGTAGGCCGTCGAAACCGGCCGCCCTCGGCCGGACCGGAGCCTGAGGCCGCTGGGCGGCCGCCGGATCGGAGCGGCGCGCTGCCTCCCCAGCTGACGCTGTTACCCGCACGCGAGGTCCCCCTGCCCCGTCGGATCGCCGCTTCGTGGGCGCTAGGCAATTCCTGCGCGAAATCTAACGAATAGGCGAAACGCGATGCGCCTTTGTGTCGGCGCGCTTATACCTAACCGGTTCCTCGCCACGTTACGGCAGCAGGAAACGCGGCCGGCGTAATAGCGCGGGATTGCTTTGATATAGCTTTTGCATCTTCAGCGGTCGGCTACGGCATTCAGCTCGTCCCGCTCAAATCGGATAATGAGTGTCTCGCCATCAGCGACTTCGGCCGCGGAACGGATAACACTGGCGTCATCGTGCTGCACGATCGCATAGCCGCGGCGCAGCGTAGCTGCGGGGGAGAGGGCGAGCAGCCGGGCCCGGGTATGGGCCAGGCCGTCCTGCGCACGGTCCAGGCTCGCGGCGACCGACCTACGGGCACGTTCGGCCAGCGCGGTCACAAGTTCCTGGCGCCTTTCGATCTCGCGAACAGGGCTGGCAAGCGCGGGCCGCGATCGCATCCCCGCCAGCCAGGAGAACTCGCGGTCCAGCCGCCCGGTCACACAACGACGGGCGCGGGACCGCAGTTGCGCGACGAGCGCAAGCTGCTCCGACACGTCAGGCACCGCGCGTCTGGCCGCGTCGGTCGGCGTGGATGCCCGGACGTCCGCGACGTAGTCGAGGATCGGCGAATCCTGCTCGTGGCCGATCGCGCTCACGACCGGAGTCCGGCACGCCGCGACGGTACGGACCATTTCCTCATCGGAAAATGGCAGCAGGTCCTCGATCGATCCGCCGCCGCGGGCCACGATGATCACATCCACCGCCGGATCGGCGTCAAGCTGCCGCAGCGCCTCGGTTACCTCGCCCACCGCATTCGGCCCCTGGACCGCGACCTGCGCCACCCGGAACCTCACCGCGGGCCATCGAAGGGCGGCATTCCTCAGCACGTCACGCTCGGCGGCGGAATCGCGCCCGCAGACAAGGCCGATCATGCCGGGCAGGAATGGCAGCGGCCGTTTGCGTTCCGGGGCGAACAAGCCCTCTGCCGCCAGCTCGCGGCGCAGCCGTTCCAGCCGCGCGAGCAGCTCGCCGATGCCGACCGCGCGAATCTCGATCGCGCTGAGGGAGAAGGAACCACGCGCGGCATTGAAGTCAGGTTTCGCCCAGACGACCACCCGGGCGCCTTCGGCCGGTGCCGGATCGGTCGCATCGAACACCGTTCGAGCGCATACAACGCGGACAGACACCGCGGCGAGCGGGTCGCGGAGGGTGAGGAATACCGTGCTGCCGCGCCTGCTGAGCTCGGCAATCTGGCCCTCGACCCAGATCCGCCCGAGGCGGCCTATCCAGTCACCGACGAGCCGTAGCACGGTCCGGACAGGAACCGGGGCTGAAGCGCTGTTCTCCAGTGGCATGGTGGCGAGTCAGCTGCGGGCTTGTCCGATCAGCCCTGGCCGGTCTGGAGCTTGCTGATCCGGCGCTCGTACATGGCCAGCACGGCCGGGCGGGCGGCATTGGCTTTCTCATAATCGAGCAGCAGGAGGATCTGAGCGGAGTCGAGATTGCGGAGGCGGGCCCGGAGCGACGCGAGGGAGAGGTTGTCGTAGTTCGGAACCGGCAGCTCGACGGGCTCGGGGGCGCCGAGACGGCCTGATTCGGCGAGGGGCGGCTCGGCGAGGGGCGGCTCGGTGGTTTCGGGTTCGGTGATTCCGAGGTCGGTGGTTCCGGGGTCGGCCAGGGTCAGCTTGGCCAGGGGCGGTTCGGTGGTTTCGGGTTCGGTGGTTCCGGGGTCGGCCAGGGTCAGCTTGGCCAGGGGCGGTTCGGTGGTTTCGGGTTCGGTGGTTCCGGGGTCGGTCAGGGTCAGCTTGGCCGGGACTGGCTCGGTGGGTGCTGTCCCGGCCGCAAGGGGGGCGACGGGCTGGCTGGCCTGGTACTCAACCGGGAGAATCCTGACATTCCCGGTCTCATCGAGCGATCGCCACCTGGATCCGTCGTTGCTGGCCGCGGGAAGGAGGGGAAATCTCGGCTGCCCGGCGGCAGCGGGCTGAGTCGCCCGAGTCAGGCTCTCAGCTTCCGCCGGCCGATCCGTTTCTGGATCAGCTGGCCGGTTCCGCATGCGGTCGGCCACGAGAAGCATCTGGCCGATCCCGGCGAACATCGCTCGCAAGGCGTGTGCGGGGGCCTCTTTTACCCGGTCGCCGACCTGCGGGAAGCGCATGCTTGTCTCCTCCCTCTGGCGGGTCCGGATGCCCGCCTGGTGGTCCGCAGTACCCGTGCCGTCACGGACCGATGATGACACCCTGACTGATTGTCGTCATTCATAAATGCCGCCGCAACTGTGGCGGCCGGAAGCCGTCGGGCGAGCCCCAGTTGCGCGATGCCTCCCCGTGCCTGGCATGTCCAAATAGTTAGTCACCTACGATAGGTGTCATGTCCGTGCCGACCCGACGTGTCCTGCTCGCAAAGCCCCGCGGTTACTGCGCTGGAGTCGACCGCGCTGTCCAGGCGGTCGAGATGACGCTGGAGCGATTCGGCGCCCCCGTCTACGTCCGCAGGCAGATCGTGCACAACACGCATGTCGTCCGGTCACTTGAGCAGCGCGGCGCGATTTTCGTGGAGGAGACAGAGGAGATACCGGAGGGCGCGGTCGTCGTCTTCTCGGCGCACGGCGTGGCGCCGCAGGTGCATCAGGAGGCGAAGGAACGGGGACTGCGCACCATCGACGCCACCTGCCCGCTGGTCACAAAGGTGCACAACGAGGCCAGGCGCTTCGCGGCGCAGGACTACGACATTCTTCTCATCGGGCACGAGGGGCACGAAGAGGTCGTCGGTACTACCGGCGAGGCCCCGGCCAGGATTCACTTGGTGGACGGCCCGGAAAGAAGCGAGGGCGTCCAGGTACGTGACCCGGCGAAGGTGGCGTGGCTGTCGCAGACGACCTTGTCGGTCGATGAGACAAATCAGACGGTGTCCGCTCTGCGCGAACGGTTCCCGCAGCTGCTCGACCCGCCCAGCGACGACATCTGCTACGCGACCCAGAACCGGCAGGCCGCTGTCAAGCAGATCGCCGCCGGTGCGGATCTTGTCATCGTCGTCGGCTCGCGCAACTCGTCGAACTCGGTGCGGCTGGTTGAGGTAGCGCGTGACGCTGGCGCCGACGCCGCATACCTCGTCGATGACGCCTCAGGTATCGACGACGCGTGGCTGGCGGGAGCGGCAACGGTCGGCGTTACAAGTGGCGCCTCGGTACCTGAAGACCTCGTCTGCGGCGTCCTTGAAAGGCTGGCGCGCCGCGGGTTCGGTACCGTCGAGGAAGTCGAGGCGGTGCACGAGAGCATGCGGTTCGCGCTGCCGCACGAACTGCGCCGCGGGCGCGGCGACGGCGGCTAGCTGCGCACGGCAGCCGGGAGGGGCATCAGGATGCGCGGCCCGGTGCCGTCAGTCAGCGGTCGCGTGCGTCATGCCCTCGCCGCGAAGTCCGGCACGCAGGTCGCGGACGCATTGCGGCAGCCCCCGGAATAGGGCGAGGACCAGCCCCAGCGCTTCCCCTCCGAACAGCCAGGGTGCGGCAGCCGCCAGCGTGAGAATAGTCCCCTCGGCGGCGGCAAGCAGCCCGGCACGGCCGGTGGCCGCTGACGACGAAACGCTCTCGGCGCACACCACCGCGATAAAGAAGATCAGCGGCGGACTGACTACGACCGCAAGCAGCGCGCTGCGTCTGGCGAACCTGGCCGCCAGCACGCACCCGGCAAGGAAGCTGAAGCCGACAAGGAAGCCGAGGTGCAGCGTGTCTGCGACAAGCGCGCCAAGGAAGAAAAGCGCGAACATCGCCAGAACCGCGCCGCGGCTAGTCAACCGGCCCGCCGGAGTGCGGTACTGGGACCGGTCAGTGATCTGCCGGGTCTCTGTCATACTTGCTCCCTGTCATACTTGCTCCCTCCCCGCCGCCGCGGCGCCAGAACCACGCCGAAGGCAGCTTTCAGCCAGCCGCGCCCATCGCGCGAGGTCCGCCCCGCAGCTGGGCCGGGGGCTGGCCGCCGCGGTCCGGGCCGGTTCCCGTGACCAGTTCCGGCCCGGCCTGGCTGAACAGGTCGGGTGCCGACAGCGCCCGGACGGTTTCCTCGACCGGCCTCGGCGGTTCTAGCTCGGCGTCGACCACGCCGAGGTGATTCAGCTTGCGGGCACTCACCAGTACCCGGCTCTCCAGGGAGCCGATAGTCCTGTTGTAGGTCGACACGGCGTTAGTCAGCGCCTTCCCGAGGCTATCCACGTGCTTGCCGAGCCCGGCGAGCCGGTCATAAAGCTCCCGGCCAAGATCGAACACTGCGCGGGCGTTGTCGGAGAGGGCTGCCTGCTGCCACGCGTACTGCGCCGTCCGCAGCATCGTGACCAGAGTCGTCGGCGTCGCGATGTGCACCCGGTGCGCCATCGCGTGCTCAAGCAACCCGGGATCGTGCTCTAGGGCGGGCGCAAGAAACGCCTCACCCGGGATGAACAGCACGACGAACTCAGGTGCCGGGCTTAGCGCGGCCCAGTAGGCCTTGGCAGCCAGCCGGTCGACGTGCTCGCGCAGGTGACGGGCGTGCGCGTCGAGGCGCATTTCGCGCAGCCCAGAATCGGCAGCTTCGGCGGCCTCCAGGTAGGCGGCAAGCGAGACCTTAGAGTCGACCACGATGTTCTTGCCGCCAGCCAGCCTGATCACCATGTCCGGGCGCTGTGCGCCGTCGTCGGTGGCCACCGCGACCTGTTCGTCGAAGTCGCAGCGGCCGCTCATCCCGGCTAGCTCGACGACCCTGCGCAGCTGCATCTCGCCCCAGCGGCCCCGGGCCTCAGGCCGTCGCAGCGCGGTGACCAGGGACTGGGTCTGCGCACGGAGCTGATCGGAGCTTTGCCGGGCCATTGTCACCTGCTCGGCAAGCGCGGCATGTGACCTGCTGCGCGCAGCGTCGGTCTCGCGGAGCTGCGTCTCCACCCGGGCCAGCGTCTCCTTCAGCGGCTCGACCAGATGCTCGACCGCCACGCGGCGGGTGTCCAGGTCCCCGGCGGCCTTGACGTTCGCTGCGTTCAGCCGGCCCTCCGCGATCTCCAGGAAGCGCCGCGAACTCAGGTCAAGGGACTGGGCCGACAGGGCCTGGAAGCGCTCCGCCAGCTGCCCGTCCAGCAGCGCGGCCTTCTCCTGAGCCGCGCGCTCGATCAGCGCGGCCCGGTCTTGCGCGGACCTGGCGCGCTCATCGGCTGCGCTGGCCTGGCCCGCCGCTTCGGCGGCCAGGCCGGCCAGATGACCCCGGGCGTACAGGTAGCCGATCACCGCGCCGAGGATGGCGCCAGCCAGAAGCCCGGCAAGCAGCAAGATCGCACTCATGTCTGGCAATGCTTGCAGTCCCGCCTGACAGTTTCCGTTGCGACACGCCCGAAACGTGCTGCCAGGCTGCCGGTTTCAGTGGCAGCGATGGCACCATAGTGCGGAAACGGCAGCAGCAGTCGGCCATCGCTGCCATTGACCCGGCGCGATGCTTTATCGCCGCGGCGTCCGCGGCCGGCGGGCCGCAGTGCCCCGAGGCTCGGTCCGGGCCATGGCACCGGGCATCTAGACTCGCCCGGGTGAGCCTGTCCATCGGCATCGTCGGCCTGCCCAATGTCGGCAAGTCCACCCTCTTCAACGCGCTGACCCGGGCCAGCGCCCTGGCGTCCAACTACCCGTTCGCGACCATCGAGCCGAATGTCGGCATTGTCGGCATCCCCGATCCGCGGCTGCCGGCGCTGGCCGGGCTGTATGACTCGGCCAAGATCGTGCCGGCGACGGTTCGGTTCGTGGACATCGCCGGGCTGGTCCGCGGCGCGTCGCAGGGGCAGGGCCTCGGTAACCAGTTCCTCGCCCATATCCGGGAAACCGACGCGATCTGCCAGGTCGTAAGGGTCTTCACCGACCCGGACGTGAGCCACGTCGACGGCGAGGTCGCACCGGAGCGCGACATCGACACGGTGGCTACCGAGCTTATGCTGGCCGACCTGCAGACGCTGGAGAAGGCTGCGCCACGCCTTGCTAAGGAGGCGAAATTCTCGAAAAACGCTGAACGGCTACGCACGGCCGATGCCGCCGTCAAAGCGCAGCAGGTCCTCGATGGCGGGACGACCCTGTTCGCCGGCGCGGCGTCAGCCGGGATCGACCCGGCTGACCTGCGCGACCTCCAGCTGCTGACGGCTAAGCCGCTGCTGTATGTGTTCAACTCCGATGACGCCGAGCTGTCCGACGGCAAGCTGCGCGACCGGCTGACGGCGCTGGTCGAGCCTGCGCAGGCGGTCTTCCTCGACGCCAAGACCGAGGCGGAGCTAGCGGAGCTGCCCGAGGACGAGGCCGCCGAGCTGCTCGCCGAGCTTGGCCTCGGCGAGCCCGGCCTGGCCCAGCTGGCCCGGGCCTCGTTCGCGGCGCTCGGCCTGTCCACGTTCCTGACGGCAGGTCCCAAGGAGTCGCGCGCCTGGACGGTCCCTGCGGGTGCCACAGCACCCGAGGCCGCCGGCGTGATCCACACCGATTTCCAACGTGGCTTCATAAAGGCCGAGATCGTTTCGTTCGATGACCTGATGGCTGCTGGCTCGATCGCCGCGGCCCGCGCCGCGGGCAAGGCGCGGATCGAAGGCAAGGACTACGTGATGCGCGACGGCGACGTGGTGGAGTTCCGCTTCCAAGCAGCATCGGGGCAGAAGTAACCGATCGCCAAGCCGGCGGCATTATTAGTAACGGACCGAATTCGTCACGAACCGAAACCGCAGGACCTGCGTCTCCTCGCGCCGGACCGTGGCCCTGGCCTAAACGAGGCCGATACGCCGGCCCGGATCCCGGTGGTACCCGGGTTCCGGCCGTGGCCACGGCCTCCCAGGCGAGCGGGCCGGCCTGCGATCAGCGCGTGAAGGGACGGTTAGGTCCAGCCCGTCCACTCGACGACCGCCGTGGTGGGCGAGGCGATCGACGTCTGGGTCAGCGCTCCGTTGCTGCCACTAACGTTGGTGGTGATGCCGTCCGGTGACAGGTCGAAGCTGTTATCCTGCGTGCCAGCGCTGCAGCTACCGAACGTAACCGATGGCAGGAACACCGGCAGGTCGGCAGAGATCCCTTCGACGATCCATTCGGCGGAGGCGCCAGCCGAGGTGATGCCGGGGCGCGCGTCGATGCCGACGCTGGTAGCCTGCCCGCTCGTCAGGTTCTGCATCGCGACGAACCCGTGGTCGGGTTGCGGGGCGCAGACAAGGAACGACACCGTGTCGCCGACGGCGACCGGGAAGTTCGTGACCGCCACAGCGGGGTCCTGATACTGCGTGGTGTACCACTCGGTCCACGCCCACCAGTTCACCGTGGCGTCGGGCTGCACGGTCACGGCGATGCCTGCTTGCAGCACCTGGCCGTTGGTGAAGCCGTCTAGGCCCACCCAGAAGCCCGCGGTTATCGGCCCGCTGGGGTCCGATGCCGGCCAGATCCCCGGGACGGCCCACTGGGCGAACACAGTCTTGGCTGGCTCGGCGGGACTGAACCCGAGTGAAGCCGTCTCGACCACGACGCCGCCCCACCCGCCAGGCTGGAAGTCCCCGTGGCCATTGGCCGCCGCTGACCGGCGGAGCGGATCGCGCTGACTCATCACCGGGTCAATGGCAAGCTCCGCCCTGGTGAACTGCGTCGGCCAGGACATAGCCCGGTGCCACAGCTGGGCCAGGCGAGGTTCCCGCTGCGGGTCGGGACGGCGCGGAAACCCGTGCCGGCGCAGCACTGCCTCATCGGCGGTATGTGGCTGGAAACCGTCCGGGGGCGGCTCGAATACGTGCATCAGGCTCAGCACATCGGATTGCTCATAGCTCGTGCGCCCGCTGTTGGGTGCGGGCTGTCCGGGCGGCCGGACCATACCTGGATGAGTCATGATGCCCCCTCAAGGTGGTGGATAGCTCACTACCTAAGAGCGTGGCGTCACGGCGCAGATACATCCAGTGAGATTGCCCAGTGGCAGGGCGCCCTCGACCTGTGAGACAGCTATCCTGCAGGGTGGTGATGTGCTTGCGGCAGTACCTTTTGCCAGAACCGGCGTGCTGGCGGCATGGCCCCGGCAGCACGCCGGCCAGGTGTGCCCAGCTGCGGGAGGATCGGATGAGGAGATATTGCGACGTCACCCTTGAGGTCGGGGCTCACCGGCCACCGGTACCCGAGCGGACCGAGGCGGCCGCGGCGGTGTCTGGCGGAACCAGCGCCGCGGCGGGCACTGCCGGGCGGCGCAATCCGCGGCGCACGTCCTGATGGCAGTCAAGCTGGATGGCGCGGTCGTCCTGGTCACCGGCGGCGCCAACGGCATTGGCGCGGCCGCAGCGCGGCGGCTTGCCAGCCGCGGGGCGCATGTCGTCGTGGCGGACGTAGACGAGCGGGGGGCGGACGTCGCGGCGGTGACCGGCGGGCTGTTCGCGCACTGCGATGTCCGGGAACCCGCCGACAACGAGGCGGCGGTGGCCGCCGCGGTAGCCGCCTTCGGCGGCCTGGATGTCGCGTTCCTCAACGCTGGCGTGTCGACCGCGAGCGTCGGGCTCGGCAGCCCCGCCTGGGACCTCGCCGCATACCGCCGGGCGTTTGCGATAAACGTCGACGGCGTCTTCTTCGGCGTGAACGCCACGCTGCCCGCTCTGCGCGAACGCGGTCGCGGCGCGCTGGTCCTCACCGCCAGCCTGGCCGGGCTGACCGCAGTGCCGGGCGATCCGATCTACGCCGCCACCAAGCACGCCGTCGTCGGCCTAGCACGCGCGCTCGGCCCGGCACTCGCCGCTGACAACGTGACCGTGAACGCGCTGTGCCCCGGCTTTGCCGACACAGCCATCACCAATCCGGTCCGGCACATGATCAGCGCCGCGGGCATCCCGATGATGACGCCCGGCGAGGTGGCCGATGCGCTGCTCGCCATCCTCGCCAGCGAACACACCGGCCAGGCGTGGTACGTCCAGCCCGGCCGGGCAGCCGAGCCCTTCGCTTTCCGTAACGTGCCCGGTCCGCGTGCTCCGGACGGTTCACGGGTCGGCGGAGTGCCAGGACACCACGACCAGTAGCAAGCCAGGTGCGGTCAGCCGTGCTCGCGCCAACCTTTACGGGCGGCACGTAGCCTGTCCAGGTAACGGCGGCTGTCATAGACTCGCCGCCCATGAGCGAGCCGAAGAATGCCGCTAGTCCGCCTGCCGCCCCCGTTCCAGGCGGCGCGGCTAGCCCGGACCCGCCGGCTGCCCGGCGGATCGACAGCGAGCGCACTCACCACGGCGACACGGTCACTGATGACTATGCCTGGCTCGGCGACAAGGACGATCCTGAGACGATCGCATTCCTGGAGGCGGAGAACGGCTATACCGAGTCAATGATCGCTGGCCAGGCCGAGCTGCGCGACACGATCTTCGGCGAGATCAAGGCCCGGACCCAGGAGACCGACCTGTCGGTGCCGTCCAGGAAGGGCGGCTGGTGGTACTACGCGCGGACCATCGAGGGCAAGCAGTACCTGGTTCACTGCCGACGCGCAGTCCAGCCAGATGACGCCGGTCCGCCCATGATGGCAACCGGTGAGCCGCTGGAGGGTGAAGAGGTCCTACTGGACGGCAACGAACTGGCAGGCGATGCCCGGTTCTTCTCGCTCGGTGCCCTCGACGTCAGCCCGGACGGCAGGCTGCTGGCCTACTCGACCGACTTCGCAGGCAGCGAGCGCTTCACCATGCGGATCAAGGACCTGGTGACCGGCGAGACGGCAACGGATGAGATCCCAGAGACGTTTTACGGCTCCGCCTGGTCAGCCGACGGCTCGGTGCTTTTCTACCTGACCGTGGATGACGCGTGGCGTCCTTACCGGGTGTGGCGGCACGTCATCGGCACGCCGGCTAGTGCGGATGTCATCGTCTTCGAAGAATCCGACGAGCGGTTCCGGGTTGGTATTGCGCTCACCCGCAGCGAGCACTACCTGTGCCTGACCGTAGCCAGCACGCTGACCAGCGAGGCCTGGCTACTGGATGCCACCGACCCGGCTGGTCAGTTCAGCGTAGTCGTGCCGCGGCGGCAGGGCGTGGAGTACACCGTCGAGCACCAGGCCGGCGCTTCCGGCGATCGCCTGCTGATCCTGCATAACCTTCACGCAGACAACTTCGAGCTGTCGGCCGCGCCGCTGGCCGACCCGGGCACCTGGACCACGCTCATCGCGCATCGCGATGACACCAGGCTGCTCGGCGTGGATGCTTTCGCTGACTTCCTGGTCGTCTATCTCCGCCGGGACGGGCTCACCGGCTTGCGGGTGATCAGCGATGACGGCACCGAGCATGAGGTGTCCTTCGGCGAGCCCGTCTACCAGGTATTGCCCGGCGCCAATCCCGAGTACGCGGCGAGGAAGTACCGATTCGGCTACGCCTCCCTGGCAACGCCTGATTCGGTCTACGACTGCGACTTGGCCACCGGCGAACTCTCCCTGCTACGCCGCAAGCCGGTACTTTCGCTGCCCGGCGGGCCGGACTACGACCCCGGCGACTATGAGCAGTACCGGGAATGGGCGACGACCAGCGACGGCGCAACGGTGCCGATCTCGCTGATCTGCCGCAAGGGCACGCCGCGCGACGGCAGCGCGCCGCTGCTGCTTTACGGCTACGGCAGCTACGAGGTCTCTGCTGATCCGGGCTTCTCCATCCCGCGCCTGTCGCTGCTTGATCGCGGTTTCAGCTACGCGATCGCGCACGTCCGCGGGGGCGGCGAGATGGGCCGCCGCTGGTACGAGGACGGCAAGATGCTGCGCAAGACCAACACCTTCACCGATTTCGTTGCGTGCGGCGCGCACCTGGTGAGCCAGGGCTGGACAACGCCGTCCCGGCTGGTGGCCCGCGGTGGGTCCGCGGGCGGGCTGCTGATGGGCGCGGTGGCCAACCTGGCGCCGCAGGAATTCGGCGGCATCGTAGCGCAGGTGCCGTTCGTGGATCCGCTCACGTCCATCCTGGATCCCGCCCTGCCGCTCACCGTCGGGGAGTGGGAGGAATGGGGCGACCCGCTGCACGACCCGGAGGTGTATGCCTACATGAAGGCCTATGCACCGTACGAGAACATCACTCCTGGTCGTGACTACCCCCCGATCCTGGCTATTACCAGTCTCAACGACACGCGCGTGCTTTACCGGGAGCCAGCTAAATGGATTGCCAGGCTGCAGTCGATGGCGGGCGGCGGTCCATTCCTGCTGAAGACCGAGATGGCTGCCGGGCACGGCGGCCGCAGCGGCCGCTACGACTCCTGGCGCGAGGAGGCCCTGATCCTGGCGTGGATTGTCTCCACCGCGCTGGCTCTGCCCTAGGCCGCCGCGGCCAGGTCGGCCAACCCGGCCCCGGTGGCCTGTGCCGCCCTGGGAACCGGCTGTGAGCAGGTCGACTGCTGGCTGTCACAGTCACCGTCACACCGGCTGAGTTCTCATGGGCGGACTCGGGAATGTACTCGCAGCCCGGCGGCAAAGGGGCAGGTCAGATGTCACCGTGATGGCCACGCTGTTTGCCGGGCGAGCGATAATTCCCCGCCATACCGCAAAGCCGCCGGCGCGCCGGCGGCCACAAAGAGGTTCTTGGCTGGACGTTTGACGCAGAATGGTGCCCCAACGGGCAAGGGCTCGCCGCAACTCCTTGCTGCGCGGGCGCAGGAGAGCGGGCGGAGGCGCGATGGTTCGCAAGGCGACCTTGGATCGTGATCTGCGGCCGGACGAACGGGCCGCGAGCGACGAGGCGGGACCTGGGCAGCCTGCCTCGCCCGCCCGGCGCCCGGAGGTCCCGTGGCGCGGCGCGGGCGGCCGCTGGCTGGTCTGGGTCTTCCGGGTGGTGGTCTGGGCTGTCCTGCTGATCATCGGGTACCGGGGTATCACCGGGATCGTGGCCGGACCGCAGCGGGCAAGCTCAGCCAGCGTGAGTTCGACCGCCGCGGCGCCGGACGGGTTTCCCGCGCAGCTAGCCGAGGCGTATGCGCTGCAGTTCGGCAACGTCTACCTCAACTTCAGCCCCGCCAACGCCACGCGGCGCGCGAGTGAGCTGGCCGCGTACCTCCCAGCCGGGGCCACGGACCCGCAACTGGGCTGGAATGGCGCGGGAACTCAGCAGCTGCAGTCCGAACAGGTCGCATCGATAGCCGTGCACGGCGCGCATGACGCCGTCGTCACGCTGCTGGCGCAGGTCAACGACAAACTGATGGAACTAGGCGTGCCGATCTACTCCGCAGCGGGCGGACTGTCGGTGGCCGGCGAGCCCGCGCTCATGCAAGGTCCCGCCAGCGCCTCGCCGCCGGCGGCACAGAGCAGCCCCACAGATCCGACCACCCAGGCCGAACTGCTCAATCAGCTGCGAGCATTCTTCCGCGCGTATGGTAGCAGTGACGAAGTGACGCTGGGCCGGTTTCTCGCGCCCGGAGCATCCATTACCGGGCTTAACAACGCGGTAAGCTTCGGTGCCATTACCGGCATTGACGTCCCGGCCGGCGGAGCCACTCGCCAAGTTACGATCAGCGTGGAGTGGCACACCACGGCGCTGCCGTCCCTTCCAGCCGGTTCACCGCCAGTCGGGGCGGCATCGGCAGGGCTTGAGATGACCTACCAATTGACTGTCGTCCGCCAGGGCGGGACCTGGTACATCAAGGCCATTGGCCCATCAACCCAGCAACTGGGGCCGCCATGACGAGAGGTTGCCCCATGATCTCCCCCGTTGGTCATCCCCCCGCAACCCCGGAGTAGAAAGATGACGCCGCACCTGCTCTTGACGGCATCCCCCACGGCGCTCAGCACTTCCGGTCTTGTGACCTATTTGCAGGGCCTGTTTGGACCGCTGTTCCTCGGGATTGTCGGTATCGTTGCTATCTTCTTCTTGTTCACGCGTGAGATTATCCGGTTCGTGCAGTTCCTCGTGCTCGCAGTCGCGATCGCTGTCATCTTCTACACGCCCAGCATCGTGCAGACGCTGGCCAGTGGAATCGCGAACGCGCTCGGCGTCCACTGAGCTGGCCGCACCGACTGCCGCACGAAAGAAGGAGATCGCCCACGGTGGAACTGCCCACCTACACCAACATCTGGCGGATCGAGAAACGGCTCTACAAGTTGTATGACTTTCGGCTGCCCATGCCGCTTCCGCTCGGCCAGATCGCGGTATTCACGGCCATTGTCGTGCCTTACGTGGTCGTCCTCGCGCTCCTGGGCGTCCCGTTCAGCCACACCCTGCTCTGGCTCTATGTGCTGCCACCCGGCGTGCTTACATGGCTCGCGACCCGGCCGGTCCTTGAGAGCAAACGGCTGCCGGAGTTGGTCGCCTCGCAGCTGCGTTACCTGGGTGAGCCGCGGACCTGGTGCCGGATGGCGCCGCTAGCGGAGAAGGATGAGGTTGTCGTCGCTGCCCGGGTGTGGCGGCAGCGCCGCCTGATTGACGCAGCCGGGCCCGACCTCCCGGTAGCGGGGAAGGACACGGCATCGGGGGAGGACGCTGGCCAAGACGGCGGAGACGGCGACGAGGTCTCGCGACGGCCTGAAGCGCCGTCGGCGCTCCCGTCGATCAGGCCGCCGAGGCTTGCCGTGACCGGCGGGACCGAGCGGGTTGCCGCCGCGACGGCCGCTCTGGCGGGTCACTTGAATGGCAGGAACGGCAGCGGGCGCGCTCATGATGATCCGGCCGCTGGTCAGCGGGCGCTACAGAGGCCGCAAGCCGGCGGGCCGCACGCCGGCAGGCCGCAAGCCGGCAGGCCGCAAGCCAGGCGGCCGGCCCAGCCGCAGACCATCGTCGGGCAGCAGGGGCCCCCCCAGCCGCAGGCTCAGGCTCGTCCGCAGGTCCGGGCCTGGCCGCAGGTCACCGCTGTGCCGCACAGCCTGACCCGGCAGCAGCCAACGGCCGGGCCGCAGGAACCGCCTCCTCGGCAGGCCCCGGCCAAGGAGCAGGCCACCGCATTGCCGCAAACCCCATTGCCGCAAACCCCGCGTCCGGAGCAGGAGGCTTCCGGGCCGCGGGACCCGGCCCGGCCGGAGGCTTCCGCTGTGCCGCGGGACCCGGCCTGGCCGGAGGCTTCCGCTGTGCCGCGGGACCCGGCCTGGCCGGAGGCTTCCGCTGTGCCGCGGGACCCGGCCCGGCCGGAGGCTTCCGCTGTGCCGCGGGACCCGGCCCGGCCGGAGGCTTCCGCTGTGCCGCGGGACCCGGCCCGCTCGGAAGCCCCCGCTATACCGCCGGGCACGGCCCGGCCGCAGGCTGCCTCGCCGCCGCAAGCTCCGGTTCCGCCGCAGGCCAGGCCGATCGTGACCGTGATCGAGGAGAGGTCCGCCGAGCGCCCGTTGCGGATGATCGAGCGCGCGCTTGGCAGCCCGGCCGAGCGCCGCGCCGAAGGCTGGCATGATCGCGTAGTGGTTGTGCCGGGCGGTCATCGTCCGGGCCAGCCTGACCAGCAGCAGCGCGACCGCGCGCGCGCCCGGCTGCCGATCGGGGGCACCCGCCGGATTGTTGTCCTCGGCTGCACCGTGGGCGCGGGGCAGAGCGTAACGACGCTGAGAACCGGAGAGCTGCTGGCCAGCCTGCGCGACGAACCAGTCGCTGTGCTAGACCTGAACCCCGGCAAGAACTCGCTGTCGGAGCGGGCCCGGGTGATGCCGGCCCTGGCCGGGGAGCTTGCCGGGAGCGGGCACGCCAGCGCTCAGCACGTGCCCGCGCCGTCGCGGCTTGAGGTGATCACGAGCCAGGCCGAGGACGTGACCGCGTCCAGTGCAGATCCGGGCGCGCCTGGCGCGGTTGCCGATGCCGCCCAGATCTTCGAGCTCCTTGCTGCGCGGTATGCCCTCACGCTGGCTGATCCGGCCGCATCAGCGGTGCCGCGGGTGCTTTCGGTCGCGGACCAGCTTCTGCTCGTCGCGCCCGCAAGCTCGGAGGCGGCAAGCGCGATCGCCATGACGATGGAGTGGCTGGAAGCCCATGGGCACGCCAGGCTTGCCGAAGGCTCGATTGCGGTGCTCAACGGCGTGAGCAAGCACACCATGACCCACGTTGAGCAGGCCGAGGCCATGGCCGTGGGCCGGTGCCGGGCGATCATCCGGGTGCCCTGGGATGATCAGCTCGGGCACCTGGCGATGCCGCATCCCGGGCATAACGATTCCCTCGGTCCGGAGCACCGGCATGCTGCCGGGCTCGCCAGCGCATCGGCTGAGCGCGCGGAGCGCGCTTACACCGCTCTGGCCGGAATGCTGGTCGCAAGCATGGCAGCCGCGCCGGAGCTACGGAGGGCGGGGCTATGACCTGCCAGGCCGGGTACGCCTGGGCGGTACGAGTCCGGTCCGGCGCGCCACGATGAGCGGGCAGAGCGCAGGACGAAGCCGCCTGTCGGTTCGTTATTTCGACGACCGGATCTTGCTCAGCGAGACCCACGCCTGGGCCTACTATCGCCTGCCGACGGTGTCTTATGAGTTCACCACGCCGCAGGAGCGGGAGGCGCTCGCGATCAACATAACGGTCGCGCTGGCGGCGATCAGGATGGCCGATGCCGAGGTGCACCTCAGGATCGCGCACCGCCAATATCCCGCGGCCGAGTGGGCGACCGAGCTGGATTCTACTTCCGACGGAGGTCCTGGCTGGCTGGATTACCTGGACGGGATGTACCGGCACGTCTGGGCTAAGGACTTCTGGACCAAGGAGGTCTACCTGGGCGTCCGGCTGGGCCAGCGCGGCATGCGTGCGCAGCTATCGGGGGGCGTTTTCTCTCAGTTCATCAACGCCTACCGGACCAGCGAGCAGGCATTGGGCCTGCAGGACGAGGCGATAAACGCTGGCGAGATCGCGAAGTGGACCGAGCAGGCCGAGCGGCTTGGCAGGGCGCTTGGTGCCAGCGCGCTGGCTGCCCGGCACGCTAGCTCGGGTGACCTCAGCTGGCTGTTCAGGCACGCGCTGGCCGGATCGCTTGGGGACCCGCCTGCCTCGGCAGTCAAGCGGCGCAAGTGGGGCGCCGGCGAGGTCGAGGCACTTGTCGAGGGCCAGGTACATAACGCGCGCGCGCTGCTCAAGCTGGAGCATCCGACGGGAGAATCGTACGCGGCGTTCCTCTCCTTCGCCCGGTTCCCCGATGTCATGTACTTCCCCGACAGCGAGCCCTGGCTGCATTACGCGGACGCGCTGCCATTCCCCGTTGAGGCAAGCCTGCGGATGAAGCTGATCCCGCCGGCCCGGGCGAGCAAGGACGTGAGCCGCAGGCTCGCGCATGCCAGGGACATGGACGCCCATATCAGGGAGGCAGGCGCCGAGCTGCCGATCGCGCTGGCCGAGCAGATCGAGGCGGCCAGGCTGCTTGAGCACGGCATTACCAAAGAGCGGCTGCCGTTTGTCTACGGCTGGCACCGGCTGATGGTGACGGCACCGTCGAGGGAACTGTGCGTCCGGCGGGCGGAGGCCGTCGTCGAGCACTTTCGGGACGCCGGGATCGATGTGGTCAACTCCACTGGCGACCAGTTCTCGCTGCTTCGCGAATCACTGCCAGGCGACAGGGTCCGGCTCAACTCCTATCTGCAGCGCCAGCCGCTGTACACGATCGCGGGCGGGATGCCGACGGCAACCGTAGATCTCGGCGACCGGGACGTCGCCGGCGCTGGCTGGATCGGCCCCTACATCGGCGAGACGCTGGGGCGGGCCAGGTCGGTGGTTCATTTCGACCCGCTGGTCGCCGCCGCCCGCAACCGCCCGACCGCGGTCGCGGTCACCGGCGAGCCCGGAGGGGGCAAGACCACCCTGGCGCTGCTGCTCATCCTGCAGCTCGCACTCCGTGGCGTGACGGTCGCTGTCATCGATCCGAAGGGCGACGCTGAGTCGCTGGTGTCGCTGTTGCAAGGACGGGGCCGTCAGGCCAGGGTGCTGCCGCTCGGCAGTGCCGCTCCCGGCTTGCTCGACCCGTTCTCGTTCGGCGACGAGCTTGCCGAACGGCGCACGATGGCGACCGAGACGCTGCGGCTGCTGCTGCCCAGGATGAGCGAGGAGCGGGAGAGCGCGATGATCCAGGCGGTCGGCGCCGTCGCCGGCGGTGAGCAGCCCAGCCTGGGCAAGGTGGTCTCGCATCTGGAGCGCTCGGCAGACCCGGCCTCGATGAACCTGGGCGCGGTACTGCGATCAATGTCGGAGATGCGGCTGGCGAAACTGTGTTTCGCGCCGTCGGGCGGCCAGGGCATCGACGCTGCAGGATGGACAACGGTGTTCACGCTGGCCGGGCTCACCCTGCCGGATGCCGGGACGAAACGCGACGACTATTCCTACGAGCAGCGGCTCTCGGTGGCCTTGCTCTACCTGGTGTCACAGTTCGCCCGGCGGCTGCTGAACGGAATGGACCGCAGGCTGCCGAAAGCAATTTTCCTCGACGAGGCGTGGGCCATCACCTCGACGCCCCAGGGGGCGAAGCTGATTCCCGAGGTGTCCCGGATGGGCAGGTCCCGCAACACTGCCCTGATCCTGGTCTCGCAGAACGCGGGCGACCTGCTCAACGAGCAGGTCACGAACTGTATCTCCGGGGTCTTCGCGTTCAGGTCCTCGGAACGGGCCGAGGTCGCGAACGTGATGGCCCTGCTCGGTATCGAGCCGTCCGATGAGCACAAGGCCGCGCTTCGGGGGCTCGGCAATGGCGAGTGCATCTTCCGTGACCTGGACGGCCGTGCGGGCCGGGTCGGGATCGACCTGATCTCCGATGAGCTGCGCCGGTCGCTTGATACCAACCCGACTCGCGCCAGGCCGGACGAGGGTGCCGTGCCGGTCTCCGTGGGTGCCCCGCCTGCGGCAGGCGCGCAGTTTGCCGGGCTAATGCCCGGTGACAAGGCGGCCGCCCCGCCTGGTCCATACCAGCCGGCAGGCTAGCGGTGCACTGAACGCAGAGACACCCCCCCAGGAGCCCCCCCGATGCTCAGACCTCGCCGCCTTAGCTGCCGGATCGCGCTAGTGCTTGCCGCGCTCGCGATCCTGCTCGGCGTGCCGCGTTCCGGTCACCCGGCAGCGCGCCAGGATTCGGCGCGACAGCCGGTGGCTGCGGTCACCCTGGCGGCCCGGTCACCGGCCGTCACGGGCGGTATCTGCTCAGTGCCGGGGATCGGCGACATCGGGAGCCTCGTCGGATTCTGCCAGGCGGGCCAGTCCGGTCTCACTGGTGACCTCAACAACATCTGCAAGCCTTCGCTGCCCAGCCCCGAGCTCGCGAATTCCGGGGTCGACTCGCTGGTCAGGCCGGTCGCGGCGCCCGGGCCGCGCATTGGAACGCTGTATGACAACTACGGGACGTCGGGAGACTTCTGGGCAGCGACGAACCTGCAGTGCTCCGACATGACCTCGCTGATCGGCAACAACGTCGCGAGCATGGTGTTTGACGTCGCGAAATCGATCGACCGGGTCATTATCAGCGTCTACCAGTCCGCTGCCAGCGAGGGCATTCTCAGCTGGCTCACCAGCGTCGTTGACAAGCTGATCACCAGCCTCGGCAACGCCATCTACTTCCCCTACCTGGCCATCGTCGTCATCATCGGGGCGATCTGGCTGGCATGGCAGGGGCTGATCCGCAAGCGCGGGACACGCACCATCGAGGGAACCATCTGGATGGTCGTGGCCTGCGTGGCCGCAATCTGGCTCATTGGCAGGCCCGCCGATTTCACCGGAATCGGCAAGTCGGTGTCGGATGGCATCAGCCAGACGCTCAACGTCGCGTTCTCCAGGCTGCCCAGCCCCGGCCAGAGCAACTGCCTGCCGGTACAGCGCAATGATCCGCAGGTCCGGCCGGTCACCTACAACTACGCCTCGGGAAACGGCGTTGTCGACCAGAACGCCAACGAGCTGTGGACGGTGCTCGTCTGCAAGCCCTGGCTTGACGGTGAGTTCGGCACTACCAACTTCGCCACCGCGCAAGGCGGCGCGCAGACCCCGGTGAACGCCTACGCCAGGCAGTTGCTGTGGGCGCAGGCCGTCGCGATGAACGAGAAACCGACCCCCGCGCTGATCCAGGCGAAGCAGGCGAGCTATGCGGGGATAGCCAGCGACATTCAGCAAAATAATCCGGGCATCTACCCGCTTTTCCAGGGCAAGCAATGGACCACGCGGCTGGAGATCGCGTTTGCCGCCCTATTCGCCGCAGCGGTGGCCGGCATCCTCGTTCTGTTGATCGCCGTCACGCTGATCTTGTTGAAGCTCGGTTTCCTGCTACTGCTCGTCGTCGGCCCGTTCTTCCTGCTAATCGGCACGCACCCGGGATTCGGCCGGATCGTTGCCGTGCGCTGGTTCGAGATGCTGGTCGGAGTACTGCTGAAACAGGCAGCAGTCGCCCTGGTGCTGAGCGTGCTGCTGTATGCGTACTCGTTGATCATGGGGACGAGCGACGCGGTGCTGCCATGGGGTTTCAAGATCCTGATGATTGCGCTCGTCACGGTCGCGGTCTTCATCTATCGCAGGCCGTTCCAGCATCTTTTCTCGGCTGTCGGGTACGGGATGATCGGTTCCAGCGAGCGCGCGGAGGTCAGCCTCAGCCGGGCCGGCACGTCAGCGCGCGGCAACACACTGGCCGCCGCCGCCGTGGCGGTACCCGCGTTCGCCGCCTACCGCGCAGCCAGGTCGGCACGGCGGAGCCCCGCGCAAGCAGCAAGCCTCACTTCCGTCCGCCCGGGCAGCGGCGCGGCCGTCCCGGCCGGATCGGCCGCCGCTGATGACGCCGTGGATACCGACCTCGTCGATAGCCGCCTGACCGAAGAGGGAAGCGGTGTAGCCGGGACCGCGGCTTCTGACGGCGGCCGGGCACGCGGTCGTGGCGGCCACGCTCATCGGACCCGGAGCCTGGCTGCCGCGGGCGATGACGGTGCCGGCCGGACAGCGCCGCCGCTGAACCTGCGGTCCAGGCAGGCGGCCGCACCAGACGGAGCACCGGGTGCTGCCAATGGTGACGCGGGCCGAGCCGTGGTCGTCGGCGCCGCAGGCACTGTCCGCCGACCGGCCGCTGCCACGAGCGCCGCGCAGCCGCCTGCCACGGTGCCGCGCCGCGCCTCGTCACCTGCCACGCAGCAATCTCCCGCACGGCAATCTCCCGCACAAGCATCTCCTGGGCAGTCCTCTCCCGCGCCGCGGCTGCCTGCGGCAGGTTTGTCCAACGGCCATCAGCCGAGAAATGCGGGGCAGACATCACCGTGGCCGGGCGTATCAGGACGGCAGTCACTGGGCGGCACACAGCCGGCCCGGTCGGCTGGGCCGCCGCCTGCTGCTCCGCCGGTTCGGTCGGCTGGGCCGCCGCCTGCTGCTCCGCCGGTTCGGTCGGCTGGGCCGCCGCCTGCTGCTCCGCCGGTTCGGTCGGCTGGGCCGCTGCCTGCTGCTCCGCCGGTTCCGGCTGGCCGCTGCGGCGGCCTCGCCTGCCCGGTCCGCGGGTGCGTCGTCCGCCGGTTCGGTTCGGTCGGCTGAGCCGCCGCCTGCCGCTCGTCCAGTTCGCGCGGCTGGGCCGCCGTCGGCTGGGCCGCCGTCGGCTGGGCCGCCGTCGGCCAGGCCGGCTGCTCCGTCGGCGGGCCGGCCGGGACGCCCGGCGTCTTCGTGGCCGGGCGGCACGTCCAGCGGCCGTCAGCCTGCAGCCGCACCGCCTGGCGGTCACGTCGGGCGGGTCAGCCAGCCCGCCGCATCCGGGGCGGGTCAGCACGCCACTCCCGGGCCAGCGGGTCAGCACGCTACGTCCGGGCGAGCCGGCCAGCGGGCCGCTTCCGGGCCGGATCCCGCAGAATCTCCGTCGCCACCGCTTGCCGGGCGCCCCCGAGAGGACCAGCCTGAATCGCCGCGGCCGTTCTGGCTGCGGCCGCTGAGGCGCCGGAAGTAGTCCGGCGACATGGAACCGACATCAGGCCAGCGGAAGGCAGCTTTCGTCCTGGTAGTGCTTGTCCTGACCGGTGTCGGTGCCTATCTTTTCGTGCCGTCAGCTTTTGGTGCGTTCCGCTCCGGCACCGCTAAGCCGTCACGTTCGTCGCTGCCCGGCGCCGTAAAGCCAGCCAGCACGCCATCGGGCACTGCGGAGACCGCCACTCCGGCGCCGACGGCAACTGCGACCGCCGCCCCCACCGGGTCGGCTGGGTCGGACATTTACCAGTGGCTCCCGTTCACCCCCGCAGGACTTGCCGCCGCGGCGGGCGTGGCTACGGCGTTCGGTGATGACTACGGGACGTATTCCTACAGCGAGAACGCGACAGCCTACGTCGGCAAGATGCAGAACCTGATCACTCCGGCGCTGTCCGCGGTGCTTGCCAGCGGCTATGCCGCGCCGGGCGTCGCGAGCTTGCGGACCAGCCAGAAGCAGGTCGCCACTGGCTCAGCTGCCATCAGCTCGCTGCGAGCCTTCGGCGCGTCAAGCCTGACCTTCGTGGTGACGATCAGCCAGCAGATTACCGACACCCAGGGCGGCAGCAAGGCCAGCGAGCCCTACGCGGTGACCGTGACCGGCGGCGGAAGCAGCTGGCAGGTGAGCGATATCGAGCTCGCCGCAGCCGGGAATCCATGAGGTGGCAGCCCGGCCAGGGCGGCCCTGCCCGCGGGATCGGGCTCGCTATTGCGGGCGCGGGCGTCTTGGTGGTCCTCGGGCTCATCACCGCCCCGATGCTCATCTTCGGCGGCAGCAACCTGTTCGCCGAATCAAACAGCGCTTGCGCGGCGGCGCAGGCCGGATCGGCGGGACAGCCAGCCGCGAGTACCGCGGCGCAGGGCTCGATTCCCGCCAACTATCTCGCCCTCTTCCAGGCGATAGGAAAGAAGAACGACGTCCCCTGGGTCATCCTGGCCGGCATCGGCAAGGTCGAGAGCGACGACGGCCGGTCAACTCTGCCTGGCGTGCGGAGCGGCTCGAACGCATTCGGCGCGGCAGGCCCCATGCAGATCGGCATAGGCGGCGCCGCAGGCAACACCTGGGGCGGCGCGCCGGTCCATCCGGCCACCGAGCGGGTCAGCGGTGTCGCCACCGATGGTGACGGTGACGGGATCGCGAGCGTCTACGACCCGGCTGACGCGATCGCAGGCGCCGCGAAGTACCTGCTCGAACATGGGGTCGTCGACAACGTCGCAGGCGCGATCTTCGCCTACAACCACCTTCAGGCGTATGTGCAGGCCGTGCTGCAGTGGGCCAAGCTCTACGCCAGCGGCGGCTACTCAGTCAGCCAGGTCACCGCCGACAGCGCCCCAAGTTGCCTGCCGGGCGTCGAATCGGCAACGAGCAACGCGGCCCGCACGGCCATCGCTTTCGCGGAGGCCCAACTCGGCAAGCCGTATTTGTGGGGCGGCACGGGCCCGGACGCGTTCGACTGCTCAGGCTTGGTGATGGAGGCCTACCGGGCGGCCGGAATCAGCATCCCGCGGACGTCGGAGCAGCAATGGCTGTGGGGGCCGCAGGTCCCGGCCAATCAGGTCGAGCCCGGGGATCTTGCCTTCTTCGCTGGCTCGGATGGCACCGTCACGGCCCCTGGACATGTCGGCCTGGTTATCGGCCGCGGGATGATGATCGAGGCGTATGCCACCGGCTTCCCCATCCGGATCGCGCCCTATACGGGGCGCGGCGCGGTCGGCTTCACCCGGCCGTGGGCACACCGCGGCGCGATACTCGCCGCCGGTCAGCCAGGTCCCTGACCGGCCAGTCCGCCCTGCCAGTCCGCCCTGCCGCCAGTCCGCCCTGCCAGTCCGCCCTGCCAGTCCGCCTCGATGCGCCGTACCTTCCGCCCGGTATACCTGGTCCTGCCGCGGGCATCGGGAGCCGCCGCTGACCACGGTGAGCGCACTTCCCGGCGGCCTGTGGCAAGCGGACCGGATCCAGGAGGCCAGATGGACTTCGAGCTCTCTGCTGAACAGCGGCTGCTGCGGGACACGCTCCGGGCCTTCGTGGACGAGCAGATCAGGCCTGTTGCCAAGGAGTGGGAGGCGGCGGGCAGATACCCCGAAGAGCTCGTCGCGACGATGCGGCAGATGGGGCTGTTCGGGCTGACGGTGCCCGAGGAGTACGGTGGCCTGGCGGCCGACATGGTCTCGCTAGCGCTGGTCTTCGAGGAGATCTCCCGGGGCTGGATGGGCGTGGCGGGCATCCTCGGCAGCCACACCCTCTCCTGCTGGATGATCGCCAGGTACGGGACGCAGCAGCAGAAACGCGCCCACCTGCCGGCGCTCGCAACCGGGGAAAGGCGGACCGGGATCGCGCTCACCGAGCCCGGGGCCGGCAGCGACCTGCAGGGCATCGCGACGACGGCACGCAAGGACGGCGACGGCTACGTCGTTAACGGGCGGAAGACGTGGATCACCAACGCTCGTCACGCCGACCCGCTGCCGGTACTGGTGAAGACCGACCCCGCCGCCGAGCCAGCGCACGCGGGCATGTCGGTGCTGCTTGTCGATGCGGGCACGCCAGGTTTCGAGGTGGTACGTGACCTGCCGAAGCTTGGCTATCACGGGCCGGAGACCTGCGAGCTCGTGCTTGACGAGGTCCGGGTGCCAGCCGCGAACCTGCTCAGCGGCGCGGAGGGCCAGGGCCTGCATCAGGTGCTCGCCGCGCTCGAGACCGGCCGCATCAACGTCGCCGCCCGCGCCGTTGGCGTGGCGCAGGAGGCCTACGATCAGGCGCTGCGCTATGCGGGGGAGCGGGAAGCGTTCGGCCAGAAGATCTCCGGGTTCCAGGCGGTGCAGCTCAAGCTGGCGGACATGGCGATGAAGGTGCAGGCCGCGCGGCTGCTTGTGTACTGGGCCGCCGCGAAGGCAGACGCCGGACAGCGCGCCGACCTGGAGTCGGGCATGGCCAAGGTATATGCCTCCGAGGTCGCAATGGAGTGCGCAGTGACGGCCATGCAAGTGCACGGCGGATATGGCTACTCGCGCGAGTTCATCGTCGAGCGCCTCTACCGCGACGCGCCGCTGATGGTAATCGGCGAGGGAACCAACGACATTCTGCGGACGGTGATCGCCAGGGCGCTGGTCAGCGGCCGCGGTTCCGTTGGCTGAGCCAGCCCGGCTGTGCAGCGGGCGGGCTACCTGTGCGACCGGCGGCTGCGATGCCCCGGGACAAGCTGCGGGTTGCTATGCCTCGGGGTTGACGAGGCGGCGCTGCCTGCCGCCGCTCCGGCTTCCTGAGCGCGTCCTTGCCAGCTCATCCGGCAGCTGCAGCAACGGATTTGACGCGCTGGCCACCACATCGGCTGCGATATCGACGACCCGGCGGCCGCGATTGCGGGCAGCGGACCTGAGCTGCTCGAAGGCCTGCCTGGGCCGGATCCGGTGGCGTTCTGCCAGTACGCCGATAGCCTGCTCGACGCGAATCCGTGCAGTGAGGGCGTGCTGCAGCTGGCCGACGGTGGCCTTGAGCCGCCGCGCCTCATCCGCGGCGGACTCTCCGGCGGATGTCCCGTCCGGCTGCGCATCGTCCGCCTGCTTGCCGTCCGCCTGCTTGCCGTCCGCCAGCTGACCATCCGAGTGCTTCTCATCCTGCTCCAGCGCGGCAGCGTGCTCGGCGCTCTCGTCGGCGGCAAGCTCCGCGGCCAGCAGGTCGGCCAGCACCATAGCGCAGGTCAGGTCGGGTACGTCCTCAGCGCCGACCCGCCATCCGTCGGGGGTGCGTCGCAGCACCGCATCCTCCGGCGACGCCTGGACGCCAGACGCGCCGGACCGCCCGGCCGCCGTCTGGTGGGCGGATGGAGGCATGCTGGTTGCCGTTTGGCTGTGATCGTGAGACATCAGTGGGCGGCTAGCTCTTTCAGGTGCTCCAACACAGCGGCAGCCGACGGATTGGTCAGCGCGCTGCCATCAGCGAATAGGACGGTCGGAACGGTCTGGAATCCGCCGTTCACGGTCATGACATAGTCCGCAGCACCGGCGTCGGCCTCGATATCGACCTCAGTGATCTCGACTCCATCCCGGGCCAGCTGGCTCTTCAGCCTCCTGCAGTACGCGCACCATTGCGTGGTGTACATGGTCAGGGGCTCTGCCATCTGCCGTCAACTCCCTTCGAAGCATTTGTGCCGATCAGTGATAACGCGCAACAGGGCCGCCAGCTTCCCGGCGGCGCTTCCCGACGGCCCTGGGCCGCGAGCTGGTGCCGCGAGCTAGTGCCGCGCGTCGGTGCCATGGGAGAGGATGGCGACGGAACAGGAGGTGCGTCTGTGGACGTCCCGGATCACCAGGTGCGGACCAGCGCTAACGCAGTGCTGGCCGGACTCGATCCCGAGCAGCGGGAGGTGGTGCTTGCCGCCAGGGGACCGGTCTGCGTGCTGGCGGGGGCCGGGACTGGTAAGACGCGGGCTGTGGCGCACCGGATCGCCTACGCGGTGGCGACCGGCGTCGTTGATCCGGCTCGTGTCCTGGCGGTGACGTTCACTACCCGCGCGGCCGGGGAGCTGCGCGGCAGGTTGCGGCAGCTGGAGAGCGCCGCAGCCGGCGGTGGCGGGATGGAGCAGGTGCAGGCGCGCACCTTCCATTCGGCCGCGCTGCGGCAGCTCACCCATTTCTGGCCGGTGACGATTGGGGGGCGCCCGCCGCAGGTGCTCGCCTCCAAGGTCGGCCTGGTAGCGGAGGCGGCCCGGCGGCTGCGGCTGTCGGTGGGCCTGCCCGAGCTACGCGACGCCGCCGCCGAGATCGAGTGGGCGAAGGTCACGCAGGTAAGGCCGGCCGATTATCCGCGGGCAAGTGCAAAGGCCGGGAGAACGAGCCCGCTGGGGCCAGACTCGGCGGCCAGGCTGTATGCCGTCTACGAGGATCTGCGCAGGGAACGGCATCTGGTGGACTTCGAGTCAGTCCTTGAGCTCACCGCGGCGATTCTCGCCGAGTACCCGACAGCTGCGACGGCGGTCAGGGACAGGTACGGCTACTTCGTCGTGGATGAGTACCAGGACGTCAACCCGCTGCAGAAGCTGCTGCTCGATGCGTGGCTCGGCGACCGCGATGATCTGTGCGTGGTGGGCGATCCGCGCCAGACCATTTACTCCTTCGCCGGCGCGACGCCTTCCTACCTGACCGGGTTCGCCGCCGAGTTCCCCGACGCGACAGTGATCAGGCTGGTGCGTAACTACCGGTCGACGCCGCAGGTGGTGGCCTTGGCCAACCAGCTGGGGCGCGGCGGTGCCGACCTGGTCGCGCAGCGGCCGCCGGACATGACGCCCGAGTTCACCGAGTGCGGTGATGAGCAGGAGGAGGCCGCCTCCGTCGCCGCCAGGGCCGCGGCAATGATCCAGGCCGGGATGGCGCCCCGTGAGATCGCCGTGCTGGTGCGGACCAATGCCCAGACCGTCGCCTTCGAGCAGGCACTCGGCGAGGCAGGGGTGCCATTTCTCGTCAAGGGGACCGAGCGGTTCTTCGACCGCGACGAGGTGCGCCAGGCGGTTGCGCTCTTGCGGGTGGCGGCCCGGTCAGCGTCGGCAGCGGACGGGCCGCCGGCCCAGGTCCGCGCGGTGCTGTCCGGGATAGGGTTAACCAGCCAGGCGCCGGCTGGCCGGGGCCGGGCGCGGGAACGCTGGGAGTCACTCGCCTCGCTCGCTCAGCTCGCGGACGAGTTCTTCGCCGCGGCGCCGCAGGCGACACTCGCTGACCTGTCGGCCGAGCTGGCCCACCGCAGCGCGCTGGGCCAGGCCCCGGCGATGGACGGGGTGACCATCGCCTCGCTGCACGCGGCCAAGGGCCTGGAGTGGGATGCGGTATTTCTGCCCGGGCTGACCGATGGCACCATGCCGATCATCTACGCGCAGACCGCAGCAGCGATCGAGGAGGAGCGGCGGCTGCTGTACGTCGGCGTGACCAGGGCGCGGAAGAGGCTGCAGCTGTCCTGGGCGCTGGCCCGCTCGCCGGGCGGCCGCCAGAGCAGGGCGCCGTCCAGGTTCCTGCAGGAGGTCCGCCGGCATCCTCGCCCTGACCGGGCCGCGCGTGCGGGCAGCGGCCGGTCAGCGCGCGCAGGAAGCGGCCGTGCAGCGCGTGCCGGGACGCTACCGGCCAAGACCACGGGGTCGGTGGGTCAAGCCGATGAGTAAGACGATGCCGTGGTCGAGCCTGCCGACCTGGAACAGGTCGAGGTCAGTATCTTTCGCCGGCGGCGAATGCCTGCGCCGGACGGTCGGCCGGGGCTGGCCGGCCGGCCGCGGCGCCCGCTGAATTAGCGCAGAGAACCGTCAGGAAAATAGGTTGCCCGGCAGGGGAGCAGCTACGTAGGCTGCTCCCATGACCACAGGTCCATTGACGCTGCAGAGGGGGAGGTGCCCAGGATGCTGAACATGATCTCGAATGTCGCGGTTACCGCTGATGCGCGGTTCGGTTCCGGCGCGGGCGTTTTCCCGCTGTCCGGCGCCAGGACCGTCGTGCCTGGTAGCACAGGCGCCGTCGGTGCGCGCCCGCGTGCCCAGTGGGCGGCCCATGTTCTTGGCAAGCGCCGCCTCGCGGCTAGCCAGGGCGTCGGGCAGCAGACCGCCAGCAAGCAGAACTCCATCAGGCAGTACGACCCACAGACGACCCGTGTCGCCGCGGCCAGCGGCGGTGCTCTGGGCTCGCATCCGGCGAGGGAACCGGTCTAGCAAAGACCGGCCTGATCCCCCAACGGCCGCGGACCCGGAAATCGGGTCCGCGGCCTTCGTCATGCAAGGCCACTGTTTTGTCAGAGGCGTGCGAGACCGTACGACCAGCAGATGAGAGGGGATCACCGATGTATTGGCCCGGCACCACCGCCGCATTAAGAGATCGGGCGGGGTTCGAGGCAGAGTCCGTACCAGCAGAAGCGCAGCCCAGGACCGGACCTGCGGTCCTGGCAGGCCAGGTGGCCACGGCCGGACTACCGAACGGCCTCGGGCTGCCGTGCAGCGATGACCCGGAGCTCTTCTTCGCCGAGTCTCCCCGGGACGTGGAGTCCGCCAAGGAACTGTGCCAGGGCTGCCCCGCCCGGCGCACGTGCCTGGCCGGCGCCCTAGAACGCCGGGAGCCGTGGGGAGTCTGGGGCGGTGAGCTTTTCCTCCGCGGCGAGGTCGTGCCCCGCAAGCGGCCACGAGGACGGCCTCGAAAGACGGAGGTAGCGGCGTGACCCGTTCGCTCACACCGGCATGCGATGAATGAGAAGGGCGGTGAATCATGTACCTGACCAATGAGAGGGCCCGCAAGCATCATCAGGCGATGCTTGCTTCGGCCTTGGAGCAGCGCCAGGTGCTGCGAGTGCGCGCGCTTGGCAGGGCGACCCGCCGCGCCGAAAGAGCCCAGCGTCGGCTAGCCCACGCGATGCAGGCAGCGACCCAGTTGCGTGCGCAGCTGGCAGTTGAGCGGGACGCCTGACTGCTGCCTGCGGCAGGTTGCTGACCGGCCCGGGGCCCGGGAGGATTAGGTCCTCCCGGGCCTCAGGTATCAGCCAGCTGACTACGACCCGGTAGTCTCCGACGCGACCCGGCCGTCCTCGTCCTCCGCCAGTAGCTCCACGCTCAGGTCCCCCGGCAGCACGTCCTCCAGGCCCTCGCCGGATTCTCCGGAGTCGAGATAACCAGGCATCCACCGGAGCACCTCGGCACGGAACGGCCCCTCGCACTCGAGCTGACAGAGCACCCCGATGGCAGCTGTCGAGACGCGGTGGATCAGCAAATAGGAAGGCGGCAGGTTGAGGTGCCTGCCAATGGCAGCCGAGCGCAGGTCGGTGACCCGGGCTGCCTGTCCTCGCATCCACTCCCTGCTGAATTTGAAGGATTCCACCCTGGACGGCTCTGCAAGTGGCGCCAGGTAGGCGCGGAGCGCGCTCTGATCGACGTTGACTGCTGCCTTCAGGAAACCGTGCTCGCGCAGCAGATGCTCAACGGTGCCAATGCTCCGGTCCTCATGGGTCAAGCGGAGCAGCATGCCGAAGAACGCGGGGAAACCGTCGGGTAGCCGGTCCACGGCACCGAAGTCGAGAACGCCGACCCGGCCGTCGGCCAGCACTCTGAAGTTTCCCGGATGCGGGTCCGCGTGCAGGAGCCCGACCCGTGCAGGACCTGAGAAAAGGAACCGGACGATCAGAAGCCCGGCGCGGTTCCGCTGTTCCTGCGTCCCCTCGGCGATAATCCGGGACAGCGGCGTGCCGTCCATCCACTCGCTGACCAGGACGTGGTCAGACGCTGCCACCACGCGCGGGACAAAGATGTCCGGGTCATCCGCATAGCTGGCGGCAAACGCCTCCTGTGAGGCGGCCTCGAGCCGGTAGTCGAGTTCCTCGACGACTCTGCTGCGCAGCTCGTCGAGCAATGGCCTGACCTCAAGTCCGGGCATGAGCACGCCGAAGAGCCTGCCCACTCGGCTCAGCTGAGTGAAATCGTTGATCAGGGCCTGCCCGGCGCCCGGGTACTGGATCTTCACCGCCACCTTGCGGCCGTCCTGCCAGACAGCGCGGTGGACCTGGCCGATCGATGCTGCGGCTGCCGGATTGTCATCGAAGTCAAGGAAGTTATCCCGCCAGGCCGTTCCAAGATCAGCGGCGATTACCTTGTGGACGCTGCTTGCGGGTAGCGGCGGAGCGGCCTCCTGGAGCCTGGTAAGGGTGGCCCGGTACGGGCCCGCCAGGTCCGGCGGCAAGGCGGCCTCGAAGATCGACAGCGCCTGGCCCAGCTTCAGCGCGCCGCCTTTCAGCTCGCCGAGCACCCGGAAGATCTGCTCCGCCGTGCGCTGCTGAATCTCGTGGGCGACGGCCTCAGCGGGCTTGCCGCCGAGGCGCTTGCCGAGCCCGAGCGCGGTTCGCCCGGCCAGCCCGACTGGCAGCGTCGCCAGCTTGGCTGACCGGGTAACAGCACGGCGGGGCAGGTCAGTCATGATCCCATTGTCGGTTACCGATGCGTGTGACTGCCACAGGTATGGCGCTGACCGGGCGGCACGTCCGCCGGTGCCACTGGCAGCACGGAGAACCCGTTCCAGGGTGCTGTTGCTCACAGCGCCGGGAACCGAAGCCACGTCGACGAATGCGAGTATGGAGGACAGCCGCTGAGCCGCGGCGGCAGCAGCGAGCCTGATGCCGCAAGCGAGCCGAATCGGCTGGCGGCCGGCGAGTCGGGCGGTAATGAGCGGCCATGCCGGATCCCGGCGACGCGACCAGGCGACGCGACCATATGGAGCGCTGCCGCGTCGGCGGCACCCGGTAACGGGGCTTCGCCCCAGCCCGACGACCAGATGCCACCGGAACTGACCAGATGCCAGCGCAGGTCCGGCCATGAGCAGCTGAGCTAGCGACGGTAGCTTTCACAGCAGCAGTCGGGATGAGGCGGCCATGTCCTTCGGCGCCACTGCCAGGAAGGGAGAACCAGTTCCAGCGTGCCATTGCGCACGGCGTCGGGAACCGCAGCTCCGTCAATAAATGCGAGTGCCTGGAAGGCGGCCTGAGCAGCGACGGCCGCGGCTAGCGCGGCGTCGCAGGCGACCGGGACCGGCTTGCGGCCGGCGAGCTGGGCGAGAATGAGCGGCCATGCGGGATCGCGGTCGGTCCTGGCAAGATCAAGACAGCGCAGACAGGCGGTGCGCCCGGGCAGGACGAGCGGGCCGACGACACCGATCGCCTCGCCGCCTGATGCGGCCAGATGGGGCGTCTGGTCGCTCATCAGCGCCGCTGACAGCTCGGGATCTGAATACCCGACCAGCACCGCAAGGTCAGGCAGCACCGAGTCCGCTCCGTCGGACACCATCCCGACACCAGCAGTCGCCAGGATGCTGGCGACCACCGCGGCGATCCGCCCGGTCCCGCGGATCCGGATATAGGCGGCGCGTCGGCGCGCAAGTGTGCGGGCACCGCCGTCGCCGTCCCGGCGGGCCAGCGATACGGTTGCTAACTCGGCGGCAAGCCGGGCCCGCAACGGCTGCGGCAGCACGCGCAGCGTCCCGGCCGGGAAGTCATCCAGCGCGCCGCCCGCCGCGAGCAGGTCAAGCACCCGCTCCGCTGCCTGGGCTGGAATGCCGCGGTCGCGGGCTGCCTGGAGTACCTGAGCATGGTCCCGGCTCCCGTCGAGAAGGCTGATCAGATAGGACACGCCGGCCATGCCGGTCAGCGCCACTGCCCGGCGCGGGTCGATACCGATCTGCAGTGTGTCGCGGTCCCGCCATACCGGCAGAAGTCCGGGCTTGAGTGCTGGTCTCACGTGGCACAGCATGACAGGGCGGCCCGACAGTTCGTACCGCGCCGAGGGCTGGCCGCGCCGAGCCCAGCCCCGGGCTGGCCGCGCCGAGCTACGGCCTGACCGCGCCGAGCCCAGCCCCGGCCTGGCCGCGCCGAGCTACGGCCTGGCCGCGCCGAGCTACGGCCTGGCCGCGCCGAGCTACGGCCTGACCGCGCCGAGCTACGGCTGGCCGGGCCGAGGCCCCGGGCTGGCCGTGCCGAGTTCTGGCTGGCCGGGCCGAGTTCCGGCTGACCGGATGCGTCAGCGCCTTACACTGGACACCTCAGCACCTGGCGGAGTCCCCGGGCTTGGGAGTCGTGCTCAGCGCGGGCACTGCCTCCCCGCCCGGCCATACGCTCCCTTCCCCAGAAGCGCATAGGGCGGCCCGGAGACTCCTGTCACGCGAAGCTAGGCCCGTTAGCCTGGGCGGTCAACACCATGCTGTGGATGTCGCTGTGCAGAAGGTGGGGAAAGCGTGGAGCGTCCCTGTGGACGACAATGCGGACACCTGTGAATTCCCCAAGCCCGGAGCGCGGCGCGCCAGGCTTACGCTGGCGTGATCCCGTCCACGAGCTGTGGACGGCAGATTGCCGGGAGCCGAAAGCCGTGCCTCAGTCCTTGGGCGGCCGATCGTCGCCGACGGCGTCATCGTCTCCGGGGCTGGTTCCGCCCGTAGGGCTGGTTCCGCCCGCGGGGCCGGCTCCGCCCGCAGGGCCGGCTCCGCCCGCAGGGCCGGCTCCGCCCGCAGGGCCGGCTCCGCCCGCCGGGCCGGTGTCGTCCGCAGAACGGCCGTCCTTCTGGGTATCCGACTCTAGGTCGGAGATATCCAGTTCGGGGCGGCCGCGCACAAAGGTTTCGGGATCGTCGAGGTCCTCTGTCGTCGGCAGCAGGTCGGGGTGGGCCCAGATAGCTTCCCGGCCGGATATGCCGCGCGCATCGGTCAGGCCGCGCCAGATAGCCGCCGCCTCCCTGAGCCTGCGCGGCCGGAGCTCAAGGCCGACCAGGGTCGCGAAGGTCCGCTCCGCGGGTCCACCTGTCGCGCGGCGACGCCTGATCGCCTCAGCCAGGGCATCGGACTGCGGCAGCCGGTCAGCGGCTGCGGCCCCCACCACCGTCGCGACCCAGCCTTCCACCAGGGCCAGCATGGTCTCAAGCCTGGTCAGCGCGGCCTTCTGCGCGTCGGTGTCCTCCGGCTGGAAGACGGCGGCCCCGGCGAGGGCCTCGTTGATGGCCTCCGGGTTTGCGGGGTCGATCTGCGGCATCGCCTCACGGAGCGCGGCGGCGTCCACCGTGATGCCGCGCGCGTAGTCCTCGACGGCTCCGAGGAGCCGGGCCTTCAGCCAGGGCACATGCGCGAATAGCCGGTGGTGGGCGGCTTCCCGCAGCGCCAGGAACAGCCTGACCTCGTCCTCGCTTATCGACAGTCCCGCGCCGAAAGCGGCGACCCCGGCGGGCAGTAGGGCGGCAGTGCCATCGGGCGCCAGCGGCAGGCCGACATCGGTCGAGCTGACGACCTCTTGGGCGAGCGCGCCGACAGCGGAGCCGGTCTGGCCGCCGACCATCATCCCGCCGATCCTGCGCATCATCTCGCCGAGCCCGCTCAGCGCCCCGAGGCCGCCGCCGCTCAGCGCCGCCATCGCGGAGCGCATCTCGGGCGGCAGTTCACCGCCGAGTTCCTCGGGATCTTCGGCGAGCATCCCGCTCATGGCATCGACAGCGCGAGCCGCGATCGGGTCGCAGAGCTTGGACCAGACAGGCAGGGTGGCCTCCACCCATTCCGACCTGCTCCAGGCCTGCACAGAGCGGATGCCAGTCGGGAACGTGGTGGCGTCCTCAAGCCACAAGTCGGCAAGCCTGATTGCCTCGATCACCTTGCTGCGCTCTACCTGCAGCACGCTCGGGTCTCCCTTGGCGGCCACCGTCTGCCTGGCCACGTTCTTGGCGAGGTCCCAGTTGACCGGCCCGCCCTGCCAGGACATCAGGTCGGCGAACTGGCGCAACGCGTCGGCGAACTGCTGCGGGTCACCGAGGGGCCCAAGGGGCCCCATTGCGCCGCCGGGACCGCCGCCGCCAGGCCCGCCGGGCCAGCCGGAGCCGCCGCCGGCGGACTCCGGCGAATCGTCACGATCCTTGTCCCGGTCACCGGGCAAACCGAAGCCGAAGGGAGGATCAGTCATCTTTGCTCCCACTCAGGCAGGATGGAAGGGTCACGTCCGCCAACGTTATCCCGGGAGTGCTGCACGGTGAGCAACCGAGATGCCCAGGTTCGCCAAGGGCAAAGTCCGGACGGGCGGCCTGGAGCCGCCCGGCGCCGGCGTCCGGTGGTCGCCGTCACCGGCGCGGCGCACGGCGTGGGCCATGCGCTCACGCTGCGGCTGGCCGCCTCGACGCGGATCGGCCGGGTAGTCGCCATCGACGATCACAGGGGTGACGCGACGGGAGTTACCTGGCGCGTGGTGGACGTGCGCGACCCGGCGCTGGGCGGCCGGTTGTCCGGGGTCGACGTCCTCGTGCACACCGATATCGACCTTGCGCCAGACGCCGACCACCGGTCGCGGCGCGCGTACAACGTCCGCGGCGCGCAGACGGTGCTGACCGCGGCGGCGGCCGGGCGGGTCGGCCGGGTGGTGCTGCTGACGAGCGCGATGGTCTATGGCGCCCGGCAGGACAACCCGGTGCCACTGGATGAGGCCGCGCCGCTGCGCGCAGAGGCTGACGGGAGCGTGGTCGGGGACCTGCTGGAGATCGAGCATCTCGCCCAGCGCTCGCCACGGACCTACCCAGGGATGGCGATCACCGTCGTGCGGCCTGCCGCGCTGGTAGGCGAGGGCATCGACACCCTGGTGACCAGGCATTTCGAAGCGCCGCGGCTGCTGGCCGTCAAAGGCTGCGCCGCGCGGTGGCAGTTCTGCCATGTGGATGACCTGGTGTCCGCGCTCGAGCTGGCCGCGGCGGGAGAGGTGACCGGCCAGTTCGCGGTGGGCTGCGATGGCTGGCTGGAGCAATCGGAGGTGGAAGAGCTATCCGGGCTGCACAGAATGGAGCTTCCGGCCGGGCTGACGCTGCGCACCGCGCAGCGCCTGCACCGGGCCGGGATCACACCGGCACCAGTCACCGACCTTCATTATGTCGTATACCCGTGGGTAGTTGACTGCGCGGCGCTGCGGGCGGCCGGATGGCGGCCGGCCTTCGGCAACGCCGAGGCCCTGCAGGCCCTCCTGGCCGAGCGGTCCGGCCGTCACGCGGTGGCGGGGCGCCGGCTGGACAAGAAGGACGCGACGATCACGGCGGCAGGCGCGACGGTCGCGGTGATCGGCACGGCAGCGATCGTCCGCCGGGCCAGGCGGCGGCGGCGCGCGCCCTGAGCTGGGCGAGGTATTTTGCAGGATGGACGTGATCAGGCTGGCCGAACTGCGCGACACGCCGCTGTCGGCTGACGAGGTGTGCCGCGCCATCATGGATCCGGCTGCGGGAGGTATCGCGCTGTTCACCGGCGCGGTCCGGGATCATGATCATGGGCGGGGGGTCGTCAGGCTTTCCTACAGCGCTCATCCGTCCGCCGCGACAGAGCTACGGCGGGTGGCCGAGAAGGTGGCGGCAAGCTACGACGTGTTGGCGCTTGCGGCCGTGCACCGCGTCGGTGACCTGGACGTCGGCGACCTGGCCGTGGTGGTCGGAGCGTCCTGCGTGCACCGCGACTCAGCGTTCGACGCCTGCCGTGCCCTCATCGACGAGCTCAAGGCGACCGTGCCGATCTGGAAGCTCCAGGTGTTCAGCGGCGGCGACAGCGAGTGGGTGAACAGCGCGTAGTCTTCCCCCATGTCCCGCCGTCTCGTGACGCTGCTGGTGGCCGGAGCCGGAGTGCTTGCCGCGCTGGTGGTCGCCGTGGTCGCACCGGTCCCTTACGTGGCGCTCACCCCGGGCCCGACGCTGAATACGCTGGGCAGCTCGCGCGGGCAGCCGCTGATCCAGATCAGCGGGCATCCGACCTATCCGGTCAAGGGGCACCTCAACTTGGTGACGGTGAGCTTCCTTGGCGGCCCCGGAACCCGCTTCAACATCCTCGCGGCCTTGCGAGCCTGGCTGAGCCCGCAAGAAGCGGTGGTGCCTGCTCAGGAGATCTTCACACCGGGCCAGAGTCAGCAGCAGGTCGCCCAGCAGGACATCGCGCAGATGACGAACTCGCAACAGAGCGCTACCGCGGCCGCGCTCTGCCAGCTGGGGATCAGCTTCCACACGGTGGACACCATCCAGGCGACGGCGAAGAGCCTGCCGGCCTTCGGCGTACTGCGCAAGGGCGATGTCATCACAGCGGTCAACGGCACGCCCGTGACGTGCCGCGCAGACGCCGGGGTGCTCATCCGGCGGGGCAGGCCAGGCTCGCCGGTGCAGCTCACCATCGACCGGAAAGGCAAGACCCAGCGAATCCGGCTGGTGACGGCCAATGTCTCTGGCCAGGCCGTGGTGGGCGTGCAGGTAGCGGAGAGCTTTGCGTTCCCGTTCACCGTGAAGATCAGCCTCGGCGAGGACATCGGCGGCCCGAGCGCCGGCCTCATGTTCGCCCTCGGCATCATCGACAAGCTCACGCCCGCAAACCTCACCGGAGGCAAGTTCATCGCCGGGACCGGGGAGATCGAGGCAAACGGCACCGTCGACCCGATCGGCGGGATCCAGCAGAAGATGGTCGGGGCCCGCGCGGCCGGGGCGACTGTCTTCCTGACCCCGGCCGCCAACTGCCCCGATACGGCCGGCGCGGTGCCGGCCGGGCTGCGCCTGATCAAGGTGAGCACCCTGGCCGGCGCCATCAGCGCGCTGCAGGCACTGAACGCGGGCCGGGCAGTGCCGTCCTGCTGACCGGCGCAGGCATCGGCCGGGCCGCTGGAGGCGCCACGCTGATCACCGATTCGTTCGGGAACCTTGCTGGCTACCGGTAAGTTGCGTCAGGGAGCACACATCCGTGCGACCTGCCGATGCGGCCTGGGCCCCAGCATGCCGCTCGCTGCCTGATGGCCGAGGTGACGTAAGGGGGAGGGCGTGGCCTTCCGAGCTCCTGGCCAATCAAGGCCGCCCAGCGGCCGGCCGATCGTCTTGCCCCGCTGGACTAAGTACTTTCTCCCGGCGGCCATCGCGCTGGTCGCCCTGATAGTGATCGTCACGATCGCGGCCGGGGTATCGACTGACTTCCTCTGGTTTCACTCGATCGGGTACACCTCCGTCTTCAGCACGACCTACGGCACCAAGTGGGCGCTGTTCATCGTCACGGCCGTGTTCATGGCCGCCGTGATCGGGCTCAACATCTGGCTCGCCTACCGGCTCCGGCCCACCTATCGCCCGGCCTCGCCCGAGCAGCAGGGACTTGAGGCCTACCGCCTTGTCATCGACCCGCACCGGCGGTTGATGCTGGGAGTGGTGCTCGGCCTGATCGGCCTTGTCTCCGGTCTCACCGCCGCGGGCAGCTGGCGTACCTGGCTGCTGTTCGCCAACCGGACCAGTTTCGGCGTCGTTGATCCGCAGTTCCACCTGGACCTCTCGTTTTTCGTCTTCGTCTATCCCTTCATCAGGATGACGCTCAGTTACCTCTTCGCCGCCGTGCTGCTGTCCCTGGTTGCCGCCGCGGCCGTGCACTACCTGTACGGCGGATTGCGGCTGCAGCCGCGCGGACAGCGGGCGACTGCGGCGGCCCGTTCCCACCTGTTCGTGATAGTCGGCGTATTCATGCTGCTCAAGGCGATCGCCTACTGGGTGGACCGGTACGGCATCGATTTCTCGCAGCGCGGAGTCGTGCAGACCGGCGCGTCGTACACCGATGTCAACGCGGTGCTGCCGGCCAAGACGGTGCTCGCCATCATCGCGGTGATCTGCGCCGCGCTTTTCTTCGCCGGCGCGCTCCGGCGTAGCTCGATGCTGCCCGCCGTCGGTTTCGGGCTGCTTGTGCTGTCCGCGGTGCTGATCGGCGGGGTGTACCCGGCGATCATCCAGCAGTTCGTGGTCAAGCCGAACGAGGCCGCGAAGGAGACCCCGTACCTGAACCGCGAGATCACCAGTACCCGGACCGCCTACGGGCTCAACCGGGTTCAGGTCAGCCAGTACTCGGCAGTATCGGCCGAATCCGCCGCCCTGCTGGCCAAGCAGGCAGCCGGGCTGCCCGACGTGCGGCTGCTCGACCAGGGCGTGGTCTCACCATCGTTCCAGCAGCTTCAGCAGGTCAAGGGCTACTACAAGTTCGCCAACGTGCTGTCCGTCGACAGGTACCCGCTGCCCGGCGCCGCCGTGCCCGTCGACCAGGTCGTCGGGGTCCGCGACATGTCAGGGCCGCCGGCCGGCCAGGGCAACTGGATCAACAGCCACCTTGTCTACACGCACGGTTTCGGTTTCGTCGCGGCTGCCGCGAACTCGGCGACACCTGGCGGCAACCCGGTCTTCACCGAGGGCAATATCCCGCCCGGCGGCGAACTCGGCAATTTCCAGCCCCGGATCTACTTCGGCCAGCAGGAGACGAGTTACGCCATTGTCGGCGGGCACCAGCAGGAACTCGACTACCCGAGCAGCCAGAACGCAAGCGGCCAGGCGAACACGACCTACTCCGGCGGCGGCGGCGTTCCGATCGGCTCGCCGCTCAACCGGCTGCTCTACACGATCAAGTTCCGTGAGGTCAACATCCTGCTGTCCGGGGCCATCGACGGCAACTCAAAGATCATGTACATCAGGGACCCGGTATCCAGGGTGGCCAAGGTGGCGCCGTTCCTGACCCTGGACGGCAATCCCTACCCGGTTATCTCGGGCGGCCAGGTCCTCTGGGTGGTTGACGCGTACACGACCACGGACAACTACCCGTACTCGCAGCGGCTTGGCCTGCAGCAGGCCACCTCCAACAGCTACAGCCTGGGCGGCGCGGTGGCAGGCAACGCCGGACAGGTTAACTACATCCGCAATTCGGTCAAGGCGGTCGTGAACGCCTACACCGGGGCCGTCACGCTCTATCAGTGGGGCGGCAACGACCCGGTGCTTGACACCTGGAAGAAGACGTTCCCCGGGGTCATCAAGCCGACCAGCGCCATCCCGGCCCGCCTGATGCCGCATCTGCGCTACCCGCCGGTCCTCTTCGAGGTGCAGCGCCAGGTCCTCGCCCAGTTCCACGTCCAGCAGGCCCAGGAGTTCTACCAGGGGCAGAACTTCTGGGCGGTGCCGATTGACCCGAGCGGCACGGCGCAAGGCCAGTCGAGCCAGCCGCCCTACTACCTGACCATGACGATGCCCGGCTACACGGGGCCTGAGTTCTCGCTGATGACGACGTTCACCCCGCGCGGGCGGGCCAACCTGGCCGCCTTCATGGCCGTGGACAGCAACCCGCTGAGTAAGGACTACGGCACGATCAGGATCCTGCAGCTGCCCCAGGACACGGCGATCAGGGGCCCGGGGCAGGTCCAGAACGATTTCGAGTCCAACTCCCGGGTCGCCTCCCAGCTGACGTTGCTGCGGCAGGGCGGCTCCCAGGTGACGCTGGGTAACCTGATCACCTTGCCCGTCGGCGGCGGCCTGATGTACTTCGAGCCCGTGTACGTATCGCAGTCGGCAGCGGGCAACGGCGGCTCGTATCCAACGCTGCAGCAGGTGCTCGTTTACTACAACGGCCAGGTCGGGTTCTCGCCGACGCTGACGGATGCCCTCGCCCAGGCGCTCGGCGTATCCGCGGCCCCGGCGCCGTCAAGCCCGTCAGGAGGCAGCACAGGCCCCGCCGCCACCTCGGCGGTGCTGCGGTACCTCAGGCAGGCGCAGAGCCTGTATACGGCGGCCCAGGCGGACCTCAGGAGCGGTGACTTCGCTGCCTACGGCCGCGACATCGCCAAGATGAAAGCGGCGCTCGACAACGCCAGCAAGGCCGCCCAAGGCGGCACGGCCGCCAGCGGCGGTGCAACCGCGACGCCATCGCCATCGCCATCGGCCTCGGGCTCGATCTCGCCGTCGCCGTCCTCTCGTGCGAGCCCTTAGCCCCGGCTTTTCGCTATCCCGCCGCGCGAGCCTGCCGGGCACGGCCAGACTGTCTGCGGCAAGCCGCAAGCATGCCGGGCCGTTCCCGTTCCGGCCTGGACACGGCGCTGAGGTGGAGGGCGTACGCTCAGACCTGACGGGAAATCCTGAGTAAAACTCGCCTCCGATAGTCCCGTCGCGCCCCAGAAGGGTTTTGTGAAAGGAGCCTGACCGGTCGTGTCGCCTAGGGTGCTGATAGACGCGACCGCCGTGCCCGCGGACCGCGGTGCGTTGGGCCGTTATGTCGACGGGCTGGTGAGCGCGCTTGCCGTGGCCGGGACAGATCTGGCGGTCGCCTGCCAGCGTGCCGACGAGGAGCGGTATGAACGGCTGATCCCGGCTGCACGGATCGTGGCGGCGCCGCCAGCCATCGCGCACCGCCCTGCCAGGCTTGCCTGGGAGCAGAGCGGCCTGCCGCTTGTCGGCCAGCAGGTTAATGCTGATGTCATCCACCTGCCGCACTACTCGATGCCATTGCGGCCCGGCGCGCCGAGCGTGGTCACCATTCACGACCTCACGTTCTTCACCGAGCCTGACGCGCACAGCCCGGTGACCGCGACGTTCTACAAGTCAGCCATCCGCACCTCCGCGCGCCGTGCCACCCGCCTGATCGTCCCGTCCAAGGCAACAAGGGACGAACTGGTCCGCACCCTGGGCGCCGATCCGACCAGAATCGACGTCGCTTACCACGGTGTCGATCACACGCGATTCCACCAGCCGACGCAGGCCCAGGTGCGCCAGGTTTCCGGCCGGCTTGGCCTGCATGACAAGCCCTATGTCGCCTACCTCGGCACCCTCGAGCCCCGCAAGAACATCCCTGCGCTGATCAACGGCTGGGCGGAGGCGGTAGCGGACCTGGATGAGCCGCCTGCACTGGTGCTGGCCGGCGGGAGCGGCTGGAGCGAGGAGGTGGACGAGGCGGTCGCGGCGATTCCAGCGCACCTGCGCGTCGTGCGTCCCGGCTACCTGCACTTCACCGATCTCCCCGGATTCCTTGGCGGTGCGCTTGTCGTCGCGTTTCCGTCTACGAGCGAGGGGTTCGGGCTGCCGGTTCTTGAAGCAATGGCATGTGGCGCGCCGGTCCTGACCACGCACAAGACGTCTCTCCCCGAAGTGGGCGGTGACGCCGTCGCCTACACCGAGCCGGACGCCGTCAGCATCGAGGGCGCCTTGCGGATGCTGCTCGGCGACCCGGCGCGCCGGGAGGCGCTGGGCGAAGCGGGTCACGCCAGGGCGCTGGAGTTCACCTGGGCCGCGTCCGCCGAGGCGCATATTGCGTCCTACGAGCGTGCGGCAGTCCAGGGCCGCGAGTAGTCTCCCTGCCCATGTCAACTGATTTGCCATTCGCTGCCGACCCGGGCAATGGTGCGCCGGGCAATGGTGCGCCCGGCCAGGGCAGGGCCGGCCAGGATAGGGCGCGCCAGGACGGGGCGGGCCGCGGCGAGCTCGAGGCCATTCTGCTCGTCGGCGGCCAGGGAACGCGGCTGCGCCCGCTGACGATCACCACGCCTAAGCCGCTGCTGCCGACCGCCGGCGTACCGTTCCTCGCTCACCAGCTGGCCAAGGCCGCGGCGAGCGGCATCACCCGGGTGGTGCTGGCCACCTCCTACCGCGCCGGAATGTTCGCCGACTGCTTCGGTGACGGCGCCTCGTTCGGCCTGGAGATCGATTACGTCGAGGAGCCCGTCCCGCTCGGCACCGGCGGCGGAATCCGCAATGCGGCGGCGAGGCTGCGCAGCGGCCCCGCCGATCCCGTCGTGGTGCTGAACGGCGACGTGCTGTCCGGGCATGACCTGGTGGCGCAGGTTGCTCTGCACCGCAAGGCGGCCGCCGCGGTCACCCTGCACCTCGTCGAGGTCCCCGACCCGGCCAGGTTCGGCTGCGTTCCGACCGACTCCGACGGGCGCGTGACCGCGTTCCTCGAGAAGACCCCCGATCCGGTAACCAACCGGATCAACGCCGGCTGCTATGTCTTCAGGCGAGGCATTATCGACAGCATCCCGGAGCGCCGGGCAGTCTCGGTCGAGCGCGAGACGTTCCCCGGGCTGATTGCCGCGGGGGACCTGGTCCTTGGCTATGCCGATACGGCGTACTGGCTGGACGTGGGAACACCGGAAGCCTTCGTTCAGGGCTCTCGTGACCTCGTCCTTGGCGAGCTTGACTCCATGGCGCTGCCCGGCCCCAGCGGACCTGCCCTGCTGCTACCTGGTGCGGTCGTGGAGCCCGGCGCCAAGGTCGGCGGGGGCACCGCTGTGGGGTCCAGCTGCGTGGTCGCCGACGGGGCTCAGGTCGCCGGAGCCGTTCTCTTCGACGGCGCGCGCATCGGGGCCGGTGCGGTGGTCAATTCCAGCGTGGTCGGCCGCGGCGCCTGCATCGGCGCGGGCGTGCTGCTTGATGGCGTGGTGATCGGCGACGGCGCCAGGATCGCCGAGGGCAACGAGCTGTGCCGCGGGCTCCGGGTCTGGCCGGAGGTTGAGCTCGGCCCGACCGCGATCCGGTTCTCCACTGACACCTGACCGCCGCAGGAGTGCGCCAGTGACCGGCGGGCTGCCCGCCGCGGATGCCGGCTCGCGGACCGCGCAGCTCACCCGCGAGTGGCGGGCCCCGTACCCGGTCGACATCCGGACGACGCTGTCCGTGCACCGTCGCGGCCCGGGTGATCCTGCGTACCGCGTCGACGCCGCGGGGGCGGTCTGGCGGACGTCGCTGGCCCCGGACGGGCCCGGCACGATCCGCATAACAGCCGCGCCCGCATCGCCGCAGGCAGACGGTGCGCCGCGGGCAGCCGGTGCGCCGCGGACGGCCGGTGCGCCGCGGACAGCCGGTGCGCCGCGGACAGACGGTGCGCCGCGCGCAGCCGGTGTCAGCACCGTCGTCAGCGCGACCGCCTGGGGACCTGGTGCAGCCTGGCTGCTCGATCAGCTGCCCGGCATGCTCGGCGCGGGCGACGACCCGGCCGGCTTTGCCCCGGCCCACCCGTTCCTCCGCGAGCTGGCCAGGCGGCATCGCGGAACGCGGGTCGGGCGCTCCGGGCGGGTGCTCGAAGCGCTCGTCCCCGCCGTGCTTGAGCAGAAGGTCGTGGGCCTGGAGGCGCACCGTGCCTGGCGGCGGCTGCTGCTACGGCACGGGCCGCCCGCTCCGGGGCCGGCCCCGGCAGGCATGCGGGTGTTCCCGCCGGCTCAGACGTGGGCCCGGCTCCCGTCCTGGGAATGGCACCAGGCAGGCGTTGAGCCCGTCCGCGCGCGCACGATCGCCGGAGCCGCCCTGGCGGCCGGACGGCTTGAGGAGATCCTTGACCTTGCGGCCGAGGACGCCGATCGCAGGCTCCGGGCGCTGCAGGGCATCGGTCCCTGGACCTCCGCCGAGGTCAGGCAGCGGGCTTGCGGCGACGCAGATGCGGTGACGGTCGGCGACTACAACCTGCCCGCCATCGTGGGCTGGGCGCTTGCCGGGCGGATCGTGGATGATGCCGGGATGCTGGAGTTGCTCGCCCCGTACGCCGGCCACCGGCACCGCGCCGCGAGGCTGATCGAGCTGGGGGGCGGCGCCTGCCCGCCACGCCGGGGCCCCAGGCTTTCCGCGCGCGACTACCGCGCGTTCTAACCGCCAGGGACTCTTGTCGGGCACGGCCCGACAGCGCCCGGCTGGCCTGGGTGCCGGAGACCGGCGCCTGGGCGCCAGAGACCGCCGCCAGGGCGCCGGCGACCGGCCCCTACGCTGGATCTATGAGCGTCGATGCGGCCAGCCGCAGCCCCAGCCCGCAGGATCCGCAGCACGCACGCCCCCCGCAGCTCGCGGCTGCGGGCGAGCCGAGACCGTCCGATAGCGCGCTCCGCCGGGCCCTCGCCCGCGCGCGCGACGGCAAGGCGCTCGACCAGGCCGAGGCGGCCACGCTGCTGCACGCCCGCGGCGAGCAGTTGGCCCAGCTGCTCGGCTATGCGTCCAGGACGAGGGACGCCGGCCTGGAGGCAGCCGGGCGGCCCGGCGTCATCACCTACTCGCGTAAGGTCTTCATCCCGCTGACCCGGCTGTGCAGGGACCGCTGCGGCTATTGCACGTTCGTCACCGTGCCGGGGCGGCTGTCCAGTCCGTATCTGTCCCCGGACGAGGTCATCGAGACCGCCGCCGCCGGTGCCGCGCTCGGCTGCAAGGAGGCCCTGTTCACCCTGGGCGACCGGCCCGAGGACCGCTGGCACGCCGCGCGCGAGTGGCTCGACGCGCACGGGTATGACGACACGCTGTCCTACGTCCGGGCGATGGCGATCCGGGTTCTCGAGGAGACCGGCCTGCTGCCGCATCTCAACCCGGGCGTGCTCAGCTGGCAGGATTTCCAGCGGCTCAAGCCCGTCGCGCCGTCGATGGGGATGATGCTGGAGACCACCGCGAAGCGCCTGTTCACCGAGAAGGGCGCGCCGCATTTCGGCAGCCCGGACAAGGACCCGAAGGTCAGGCTGCGGGTGCTGGAGGACGCTGGCCGAAGCAACGTCCCGTTCACCACGGGGATCCTGATCGGGATCGGGGAGACGCTGGCTGAGCGCACTGATTCGATCTTCGCGATCCGGCAAGTGGCCCGCGAGTACCGCGGCATCCAGGAAGTCATCGTGCAGAACTTCCGTGCCAAGCCAGACACCAAGATGCGCGGCGTGCCGGACACGGAGCTTGACGATCTTGCCGCTACCATCGCGGTGGCCCGGCTGGTGCTCGGCCCGTCGGTGCGGATCCAGGCGCCGCCCAACCTGATCGGCGACCAGCACCCGCTGATCCTGGCCGCCGGTATCGACGACTGGGGTGGCGTCTCACCGCTGACCCCTGACCACGTCAACCCCGAGCGCCCCTGGCCGCAGATCGGTGACCTGGCCGGGCGCACCGCGGCGGCAGGCTTCGAGCTCCGCGAGCGCCTCACCGCATACCCCGGTTACCTGCGCGAGCCGTGGCTGGATCCGCGGCTCGCCGGGCACGTGGCCGCGCTGGCCGATCCGGCGACCGGGCTCGCTCGTGACGGGGCGATGCCGCACGGCCTGCCGTGGCAGGAGCCCGACGGCGGCTGGGATGAGGCCGCGGGCCGCACCGACCTGCACGTGACGATCGACACTACCGGCCGGACCAGCGACCGCAGGGACGACTTCACTGAGGTATACGGGGACTGGGACGAGATCGGGGCCAGGATCGAGCCTGCCGCCCGCAGGTCGCCGCAGCCCGCGGGCGCTCCGCTGCGGCTACGCGCCGAGGTGCTCGCCGCACTCCGGCGCGCCGAGAACGACCCCGCGGGGCTCACCGACGCGCAAGCGCTCGCGCTGCTCGACGCCGACGGCCCGGAGCTTGAGGCGCTCACCGGGCTGGCCGATTCGCTCCGCATCGAGGCCGCCGGGGACGAGGTCAGCTACGTCGTCAACCGCAACATCAACTTCACCAACGTCTGCTACACCGGCTGCAGGTTCTGCGCGTTCGCACAGCGGCGCACCGACGCCGACGCCTACACGCTCTCTCTTGAGCAGGTCGGCGACCGCGCCGTGGAAGCGTGGGAGGCGGGCGCCACCGAGGTATGCATGCAGGGCGGCATCCACCCGGACCTGCCAGGCACCGCGTACTTCGATCTCGCGGCCGAGGTCAGGCGCCGGTGCCCGGACATGCACGTGCATGCGTTCTCGCCGATGGAGGTCACCAACGGCGCGGCACGCACCGGGCTGCCGGTCCGCGAGTGGCTGATCAGGGCCCGTGCGGCAGGCGTCGGCTCGCTGCCTGGCACCGCCGCCGAGATCCTGGACGACGACGTCCGCTGGGTGCTCACCAAGGGGAAGCTGCCCGCCGCCACCTGGATCGAGGTGATCACGACGGCACATGAGCTCGGCATCCCGACCAGCGCGACAATGATGTACGGGCATGTGGACACGCCGGCCCACTGGGTCGGGCACCTGCGGGTGATCCGCGGCATCCAGGAGCGCACCGGCGGTTTCACCGAGTTCGTGCTGCTCCCATTCGTACACGCGAGCTCGCCGATCTACCTGGCCGGGCTGGCCCGGCCCGGCCCGACGCGCCGGGAGAACCGCGCCGTGCACGCCGTGTCCAGGCTGCTGCTGCACGGCGCGATCAGCTCCATCCAGTGTTCCTGGGTCAAGCTCGGCGAGGATCTCTGCCGTGACGTGCTGGCCGGCGGTGTCAACGACCTGGGCGGCACGCTGATGGAGGAAACCATCTCGAGGATGGCCGGCTCGCAGAACGGTTCCTATAAGACGATCAGCGAGCTTGCCGCGATGGTAGCCCCGACCGGGAGGCCGGTGCGGCAACGGACGACGACCTACCAAAGACCGGCAGCTGAACGGCTCGCCGCGGCCAGTGCCAGCGACGGGGTCTGCGCCGCCGTGCGCGGGCCACGAGCCTCACTGCCGCTGGTCCAGGCGTAATATATCGGGCATTTCGCGTCACTGAAGTAACAAGATCAGGTACAAGTGGGTGACGGCTTGGATTGAGGTCAGACGTGGCTCTGGCGACTGTCACATGGTTATCAGAAAGCTGTCCGGATCCCTCGGCGGACGGGGCGGGGGAGGGCCGGCCGGGTGGCCGACGCCGATCGCGCCCATCGGCTCCCAGCCTGATGGCAGTCCAAGCGACTGGGCGGCCACCTGATCGCAGAACAGCGCGCTCGACACCCAGCAGGACCCGAGACCCTCCACAGCGAGCGCGACGAGCAGGTTCTGCACGGCGGCACCCATTGCCACGACGAACATTGTCCGCTCGGCCGCCGCGCGCCGCTGGTCGGGGTAGGGGTGCGCCGCGTCGCTCATGAGACAGGGGACGATGATCAGCGGTGCCCGGCGCAGCGGCTCGCCGCGCCGGATCCGGCGGGCGATCTGTTCCTGGCTGAACCCGTCGCCGCGGAGGTCGGCGGTCCACGCGGCGAGCATGTCGTCAAGCAGTTCCGTCCTGGCCCGGTCCGACGCCACGATCGCGAACCGCCACGGCTCGCTATGGTGCGGCGCAGGCGCGGTGACCGCTGCAGCGATCGCGCGACGGACGGCCTCCGGGCTGACCGGGTCGGCCGTGAACTCGCGCACGGTGCGCCGCTCGGCGAGCACTTCAGCGGCGCCAAGCCGGAACATATCCTCGGCGGCGGGCCGGATCAAGGCCGCGGCACCTGGTCCGTCCGGGCCTGTCACCAGCTCGGGCAGGCCGCGCACGATGGCCACGGGCAGCTGCCTTGTCTTGCCCTTGACGAGGTCAGAGGCTGCCGCGATCTCGTCGGCCACCGCTGCGACCGTTACCTCCAGCGGGTTGCCGAAGGTATCGGCCTGGCCCCGGTGATCGCGCAACGGCTCTACGCCGGCCGCTCCGATGGCGGTGTCGGTCTGGCCCATCCGCCATGGCCTGCCCATCGTGTCGGTGATGATGACCCCGACCGTGACACCGCGTAGGTCGCCCAGGGCCTTCCGCAGCCGCCTGGCTGAACCGTCCGGGTCATCGGGCAGCAGCACCACGGTGCCTGCGGCGGTATTGGATGCGTCCACGCCGGCGGCGGCCAGCACGAGCCCGTGCCTGGTCTCCGCGATCCTGGTCGCGCCACGGCGGGCTACCACGCGGACCGTCTCGGAGTCGATCGCGCTTTCCCGGTCGGCCCGCACTACCTTGCCCTCGGCCTTACTGATGATCTTGGACGTGACGATGACGATGTCGCCGTCGCGCAGGTCGGGGACGGCGTCCGAGATGAGCGCGGCGAGGTCGGCACCTGCCCCGATCTCGGGCAGCCCGGCGACCCCGTTGACCGTCAGATCGCGCACTGGCTGAGCTCCTCGGCAAGGGCAAGTGCCGCGCGGGCGATCTCAGCGGACGCTTGCAGGTCGGTCATGTAGAGCGGGATCGGGCGGACCGTGATCCCGGCGAGCTCGGGTGCGCCGACGGCGCCAGCGTCCTTCCCGTCGACCAGCCAGCCGTCGAGCAGCCCGGGTCCGTAGTGGGCCCCGACGGCTGCGGCGGTGGTCTGGACGCCGATGGACGCCAGGCACGCGTCGGCCATGCCGCGCACCGGCGCACCGCCGATGATCGGCGAGATGCCGACCACGGTCTTCGCGCGGACGGCCGCGGCTATCCCGGGAACTGAAAGGATGATTCCCACGCTCACCACCGGGTTGGACGGTGGCAGCACGACGTAGTCGGCGGCCGTGATGGCCTCGAGCACGCCAGGCGCCGGCCTCGCGGCCTCCGCTCCAGTGGCGACGATCTGCCTGGCCGGGACCTTGGCGTGCAGCCGGACCCACCACTCCTGGAAATGCACGGTACGGGTGCGGTGATCGTCGTCGATCACGACGTGAGTCTCGACCTTGTCGTCGGACATCGGCAGCAGGGTGACGCCCGGGCGCCAGCGCGCGCACAGCGCGCGGGTCGCCGCGGACAGCGGGAGCCCGGCGGCCAGCATGCTGGTCCGGGCAATGTGCGTGCCGATGTCACGGTCGCCGAGGCTGAACCAGTCCGGCTCGCAGCCGTAGGCGTTCAGCTCGCGGAGCACGGTGAAGGTCTCGGAGTCCCGTCCCCAGCCCTGCTCCTCGCTGATCCCGCCGCCCAGGGTGTACATGACGGTGTCCAGGTCCGGGCTGACGTGCAGGCCGAACAGGCTGATGTCGTCGCCGGTGTTGCCGATGACCGTGATCTCGGCGTCTGGCGCGGCGGCCTTCAGCCCGCGCAGAAACCGGGCACCGCCGATGCCGCCTGCGAGAACGGTGATGCGCATGGCCGCAGTCTTGCAGGCCAACTCCGACCTGGCCGCATCGGTGCCGCCAGGAGGCTCCCGGCGTCCTGTGATCCCAGGAAATACCGCTGGACTTTCCCGTCATCAGGGGCATCCCGTTGGCCATTATCACGTATCACTCTTGACTCAGCGCAAGACACGCGGGTGTAATTTCAGCTATGTAATTCTCGCTGCCATGACGAGACGGGCGGCGAGTTGACGGGGTTGTGGGAGGGGATGGAGGTGCGCTGTGGCTGACGTCATCGTCTCGCTGGTGCACGACGGGCTTGGTATCGGCGTGGATGATGCCGAGACCCTCGGCTGGCAGGATCGCGCCCTGTGCGCGCAGACCGATCCAGAGGCCTTCTTCCCGGAGAAGGGGGGCTCGACCAGGGAGGCCAAGAGGGTATGCCGCGGCTGCGAGGTCAGGGCGGAATGTCTGGAGTACGCGCTGGAGCACGACGAGCGCTTCGGGATCTGGGGCGGGCTTTCCGAACGCGAGCGCAGGCGGCTGAAGCGGCAGGCCGTGTAGCCCCGTCGTGAGGCGGTGACCTGGGCAGACGGATCGGGGTCGGCGCATGCGCGGTCGCCGCTGCGGAGCGCGAAGGCTGGCGACTGGCCGCCTTAGTGCTCCCGGTTCGCGTATTGTTCACGGGTGCCCTCGCCCCCCAAGACAGGCGCGCACATAGCAGCGCCAGACCTGCAGGTAGCCCTCTGAGCAGCATGCGGACCCCAGTTGTCGCCGAATGAGACCTACCCGCAGCACGTCGTCACGGCGGTTATCGTCGCGCATGACGGCGCCGCGTGGTTGCCCCAAGTCATCGAATCCCTCCTCGAGCAGACCAGGCCGGTCCAGCGGGTCGTTGCCGTCGACACCGGCAGCAGGGACCGCAGCGGTGCCGTCCTTTCCGGCTTGCTCGGTCAGGCGGTTGTCTTCGGCATGGACCGGGGCACCGGATACGCGGCGGCCGTAGCGCGCGCGCTGCAGCACAGATCGGCCAACGTCAGCATTCCCGGCCCCGCTGGCCTGCCTGCCAATGAGCGCGTGGAGTGGATCTGGCTGCTCCATGACGACTGCGAACCGGCCCCCGAGGCGCTTGAGCAGCTGCTCCGCGGTGCCGCCGCGACACGATCCGCGGCTGTCCTCGGGCCGAAGGTCATGGACTGGGCCGACCGCAAGGTCATCCTGGAAGCCGGTGTCAGCATTGACACCGTTGGCCGTCGCATCACCGGTATCGAGCCGCGTGAGGTTGACCAGGGGCAGCACGACGGGGACCGCGATGCGCTCGCCGCGGGCAGCGCCGGGATGCTGATCCGGCGCGATGTCTGGGAGGAGGTCGGCGGCTTCGACCAGAGCATGATGCTGTTCCGTGACGACGTCGACTTCTGCTGGCGAGTGCACGCGGCCGGCTACCGGGTCCGGGTGATCACTGACGCCATCGTGTTCCACCTGGAGGCCGCGGCGCGGCGCCGCCGGGCGGTGTCGGTCACGAGGCGGCCGCACCAGCTGGACCGCCGCAACGCGATGTTCACGCTGCTGTCGAACTTGCCGGTCGGGCCGATGCTGGCCTCGCTGGCCGGCAACGTGGCGGTGTCCCTGCTTCGCACGGTCTTCTTCCTGCTCGCCAAACGGCCCGGTGCCGGGGCTGATGAGCTTTCCGCGCTCGGCTCGGTGCTCGGACACCCGATCCGGCTGCTCAAGGCCCGGCGCCGCAGATCCCCTGGTCGCCGGGCAGCCTACGGGCGGCTCCGGGCGGACCTGCCGAAGGGCCATTCGCTGCAGCAGCTAGCGGAGTTCGCCGCGGCAGCCATGTCGCGCTCGACCCAGGCCGACACGGCAGGATCACATCACGCGACTGATGACCCGACCGACGACGACTCGCTGCTCATCGATACCGGTCTTGCGCAGCGCATCCTGACTCATCCCGGGGTGGCGCTCTTCCTCGGCCTGACGCTGGTCGCGCTGGTGGCCGAGCGGTCGTTGCTGAGCGGCGGGCCCCTGGGCGGCGGCGCGCTGGTGCCGGCCTGGGGCGGGGTGTCCGGTCTGTGGCATGAGTACCTCCAGGGCTTCCACCCGTCCGGGATCGGCTCGGGTAGCAGCGCGCCGCCGTACATAGCCTTTGTCGCTGCCCTGGCGACCGTGCTGGGCGGCAAGCCATGGCTGGCCGTCGACGTGATCCTGCTGGGCTGCGTGCCGCTGGCCGGCGTCTTCGCCTTCCTCGCCATCCGGCCGGTCACCCGGTCCGCGCCGGTCAGGATCTGGGCGGCCGCCGCATACGCGCTGCTGCCCGTCGCGATGGGTGCCATCGCAGCCGGGCGGCTCGGCACGGCCGTGGCCTTCGCCCTGCTGCCGCTGATCGCCCTGCTGGCGGCGAGGATGTTCACCCAGCCGCCACGGCAAGCGCGTCGCGCTGCCTGGGCGACCGGGCTCACGATCGCGATAGCTGCTGCTTTCGTTCCGCTGACCTGGCTTGTCGCGGTGCTAGCCGCTGTTGTGACCGCAGCAGCGATCGGCCCCGGCCGCCCGTCCGTCCTGGGTAACCTCGGCATTGTCGCGATCGTGCCGCCTGTCGTGCTGCTGCCGTGGACGGTTCAGCTAGCTGCGCACCCGGCTGACCTGCTGCTCGAGGTCGGCGTGCAGCAGAGCGGCCTGGCCAGCCCGGAGCTGCCTGCCCGCTCGCTGCTGATGCTCAGCCCCGGCGGACCGGGCCTGCCTCCGGTCTGGGTCACCGCGGGACTCGCGGTGGCCGGCATCGCCGCCCTGCTGTTCTCGCGGCGCCGCGTGCTGGTCATCGCTGGGTGGGGCGCTGCCATCTCCGGTCTACTCGTCGCGATCGTGGTGAGCCGGATGATGGTCAGCCCGGCGGGCGGCGGCCAGGCAGTGCCCGCTTGGCCGGGCATCGCGCTGGCGATGGTCGGCGCCGGCCTGGTGCTGGCCGCCGCGACCGCGGCTGATGCACTGCCGCGGCTGGCCGGCGGCGGGAGCACGCGCAGCCTTGGCGCTGCCCGCACTGCCGGGGCGGCGGTTCTCGCCGCAGCAGCGTGCTCCGCACCGCTGCTATCGGCCGCGTACTGGCTCATCAACGGGGTCAGCGGACCAGTCGCGCCCACCGCAGCCCCGGTGGTGCCCGTGCTTGTCTCGATGTCCTCGGCAAGCGGGCTGCAGCTTCGCACGCTGGTGCTGCGCTCGGCGGGCGGTCAGGTCAGCTACACGCTGCAGCGCGGGCTTAGCCCGTCGCTTGGCGAGGCAGACCTGGCGCCGGTGACGCCCGCGCAGCGTGCCCTTGACACTGCTGTCGCGACCCTGGTCGCCCCGAACGGGGGCGAGGCGGACGATCAGGGCCAGTCGCTGGCACAGTTCGATATCGGCTTCGTGCTAGTCCCGGCGCCCGTCGACCAGAGCCTCGCGCGGCTCCTGGACGGGGTGGCCGACCTGCGGCCGGTCACCGCCACATCAGCGTTTGCCTTGTGGCGGCTGGTCGAGCCGTCGGCCCGGGCTCGCGTCGTTGAGCCCGGCGGGAACGTGGTCGCGCTGCGATCCGGCGAAGTATCCGTCTCTCATGCAAGCGCTCCGGCGAGGGGCGGAACGCTTGAGCTGGCGGAGCCGGCCGGCGGGTGGAGCGCGACGCTCAACGGCAGGCCGCTGACGCGGGTGCCTTCCCCGGCCGGCTCATGGGCGCAGGCGTTCCGGCTTCCGCCGGGCGGCGGACTTGTGAACATCAGCCGGGATCAGGGCACGCACGACATCGCGCTCGTCATCGAGGTACTTGCCGTCGCCGCGGCGGCAGTGCTCGCCTTGCCCGGGACTAGGGCGACCGCGGCGGAAAGCGTCCGTAATGCTGGCCCGAACGCGGCAGCCGGGCGGGACTCCACGGACGCGCCGGAACCTGACCGCCCGGGTACGTCAGGCAGGCGGATGGCCGGCGGCCGGGCCGGCCAGCCGCTCCGCAGACGACGGCAGGGCAGGGCGGCCGGGCGTCGATTGCAGCGGGCTGGCGAGGGAGCCGCCGCCGCGGCGGCTGGCGCCGGAGCCGTCCATGACAGGGGTGAGCCGGCCCTTCAGCCGGGAGCGCGGCCGGCTCACGGACCGGACGCCAGGTCCGCAGCCTCGGATGAGCACCCGGACCGGATACCGGTTGAGCCGTCAGGCAGGCCGTCGGCCGACGGGACGGGCCTGGCTGCGGATGCCCCATCTGGCCGGTTTGCGGACCGGCCCGGCGCGGGTCAGCCGCCAAGCTGGGGCGAGGCTGCGCTGGGACCGAACCGGGGCGGGCCGGGCCAGCGGCCGGACTGGCCAGGCGGCGATCAGCGGGACTGGCCGGGTGGCGATCAGCGGCCGGACTGGCCGGGTGGCGATCAGCGGCCGGACTGGCCGGGTGGTGATCAGCGGGACTGGCCGGGTGGCGATCAGCGGGACTGGCCAGCCGGCGGTCAGCGGCTCGGCTGGGACGATGCCGGTCAGCGACCGGCCCGGGCAGCCGCGCAGGCCAGGCCGGTCGGTCGCGCAGTCGATGGGCCGGCCATCCGGCCACGGCGACGCGCTTGATCCGCTGCCGCCCGCGGAAGGAAGCGGGCCGCCCTGGACCGGACCGGCGACCGGAGATGTTCCGCCGCCACGGTGGCCCGTCCCTGACGGCGACACCGAAGGGGAACCCTGGTGACGCGCATCCTCGCAAGCCGGTACGTGCTCGCCCTGCTGCTGATCCTGGCGGTGGGCGCGGAATTCGGGGTGGCCATGGAGAGCCATCCGGTGGCTCTCGCGGCCGGCCCCCCGGCGGCTGCGTCAGCTAGGGCGATGGTCACGTCGGTCGTACGCGCCTGCCCCGCGCCGGGCTCAACCGGGCCAACGGCGGGCGGGATAGCGGCGGCCACCGCGTCCGCGGGCACCGGACAGGCCGTGGTGAGCCGGCTGTCTCCGGTCAGCGCCACGGCGCCGGGCCCCGTGGTGCAGGCCATCACCACGCCCGGCCAGGTCGTGCAGACGGCTATCCCCGCGGCCCCCGTCCCGGGCCGGAGCCTTCCGGCCGGCACCGCGGCGACGGCCAGCCAGGTCGCGACGGGCCCGGCACGCGGCGGGATCATGGTCCAGGCCACTGGTGCGATGGCGCGCGGGCTAGAGGTTGAGCAGACTGGCCCGGACGGGGTGGCCACCGCGCGGTGCGGTGGCCCGGGCACCGATTTCTGGTTTGTCGGGCCGGGGCAGCACTCGGTCGCCGACATCCAGCTCTATCTCATGGACACCGACAATCAGCCCGCAACCGCCGAGGTTGACGTGTACACCGACAGCGGGCCGCTGCTGGGCAGCACGGATAGCGGGATAGCAGTGCCTGCCCATGGCCTCGTCGTCCAGTCGCTGGCCAAGCTCGTGCGCGACTCCAGAGTCCTGGCGCTGCACATCAGCACGAGCGTGGGGCGGGTGGTGGCGGCCGTGCGGGAGACGGCCAGCACCGCGAAGCCCGGCGCGTGGCTGCCCGCAGCCCAGCCGCCCGCGACCAGCTTGGTGCTTCCCGGCGTGCCTGGCTCGGCGGGAACGCGGCAGCTCTACGTTGCCGTGCCAGGTGCGGGCAACGCCCAGGTCAAGCTGACTGCGGTGACCGCCAAGGGCTCGTACCAGCCGACCGGCGGCAACGGCATCGACTTGCCTGGCGGCTCGGCGGTCGAGGTTGCCCTGCCGTCTCTCGGCGGAGTAGCAGGAGCGGTCCGGGTCACGTCGAACGTCCCGGTGACGGCCACAATGTCGGTGCCCGGCGGCGACTCGGGCGCTCCTGGCGCGTTCACCGCCGCCTCGGCACCGGTCCAGGAGCAAGGCGTGATAGCCGGCAATACGGGCGTCCCGGCATCCCTGGTCCTTTCCGCTCCGCAAGGCGCTGCCCAGGTCCGGGTCGCCACGCGGGCTGGCGCTCCCGCGCCGGCCGGCACTCCCGCATCGGCCGGCGATGTGGTGCGGATTGCTGCCGGGCACAGCGTGGTGGTGAAAGTCAGCACGCCGGCCGGTTCCGGCCGGAGGGCGGCTTTCGCGGTGCTGCTCACGCCGCTGCCCGGCTCAGGCCCGGTGTATGCCGGGCGGGTGCTCAGCGTTGGCGGCGCGGTGCTATCGATTCTTCCGGCGGCCAGCTCGCTGACCTGGGTTCCGCTCCCGGCGGTGCACAACTCGCTGCTGACAGTCCTGCCCGGCGGTCAGTCGTCCGGGTAGCCCGGGTCGACCGCCTCGGGGTCAATGCCGAGCAGCCGCGCGAATTCCTCAACGACCACGTCCAGTACCAGCTCGGCGAGTTCCTCCTCGCCATCTGCGCGGGCCATCAGGGGGCGCCGGTACAGGACGATCCTGGCCGGCCTGGCCGGGCGCTGCGGGTCGTCGGCCTGCGGCCAGCCCGGATCAAGCCGTGCCAGCGGTACCGGATCGGGCTCATCGTCGGGCAGATCGGCGGGCGGGATCTCCTCTACGGCGAACTCGACGCCGGCCAGTTCGGACTGCCAGCGGGGCTCGAGCTGCGCGACGGCCTGCAGGACCAGATCATCGAAGGCCTCCGCCCGGCTGCGGTGAATCGGAGCGTCCTGTGGTGCCAGTATGCCGCGCAGCCCCCTGCCGTGCCTGTCCCGCCGCCGGATCCGGGCCGGGCGGGCCGGGTCGCCGTCGCGGTCGCCGCTTCGCACAGTCTCAGAGCGTAGCCGGGCTTGCCGTGCCGCATCAGCGTGATCGTGCAGGCGTGATCGCACCGGCATGATCGCACCGATCGCACCGGCACGATCGCACCGGCACGATCGCACCGGCACGATCGCACAGACACGATCGCACAGAGTGCCCCAGGTGATGGCGTTACCGCCTGCGGCTCGGTACCGTCTGCCGTTGTGATCGATCCACGCGGGCAAGCCTCCTGCGGGATGCGACAGCCGGCCGCTAGCCTTGGCGGCAGGGTGCGCGAAGCCGTGAGGGAGGCGGGCCGTTGAGTTCTCGTCGCTGCAGCCGGCCCGCGTGCAAGCAGGCCGCGCTGTACACCCTCACCTATGTCTACCGTGACTCGACGGCTGTTCTGGGCCCGCTCGCGACCTATCAGGAACCGCATTGCTACGACCTGTGCGCCGCGCATGCCGACCGGCTGACCGTACCGCGAGGCTGGGACGTCGTCCGGCTGCCGGCCGGCCCGGCCGAGGCGGAAGCGGACGACCTTGAGGCGCTCGCCGACGCGGTCAGGGAGGCGGTGGTCCCGCGCGTCGCAACAGAGCCCGTCGGTCAGGGCGTCGAGGTGGGCAGGCGCGGCCACCTGCGGATGCTCCGCTCCTCGCCGGGAGATCCAGGACGGCTTGGCTAGGACCCGGTTCGGCCCGGTAGACCCGGGGACCGCCTGGGGACCGCCCAGGGGACCCGCCGAGGGCCGCGGCACGCACTCGGGGGCCGGGGCATCTGGACCGGTAGGCTCGGTGTCCGGGGATCGCGGCGGGTTACCGCTGCGGGCGGCAGCGCAGCAGCGTGCTGGGGAGGCAGGCCATAGTGGCGCAGTACGCGAAGATCTTTAAGGCATACGACATCCGCGGCATCGTTCCCGATGAGCTCGATGAGCCGGTCGCTGAATCAGTAGGGGCGGCGTTCGCGCAGCTGACCGGCGCGGCTGCGGTGGTGACCGTGCACGACATGCGGACCTCCTCAGTCCCGCTGGCGGAGGCGTTCGGCCGCGGCGCGGCCAGCCGCGGCGCGGATGTGATCTCCGCCGGGCTCGGCTCCACCGACATGCTCTACTACGCGAGCGGCAGCCTCGACGTGCCTGGTGCGATGATCACGGCCAGCCACAACCCGGCCAAGTACAACGGGATCAAGCTGTGCCGGGCCGGCGCCCGCCCGGTGGGGTCCACGACCGGCCTGGCGGAACTAGAGGAGATGGCCTCGCGCGGCCTTCCGGCACCCCAAGGCTCGCCCGGGAACATCACGCCGCGGGATCTTATGTCGGGGTATGCCGGCTATCTGACGACCCTGGTCGACCTGTCCGGCATCCGCCCGCTCAAGGTGGCCGTGGACGCGGGGAACGGCATGGCGGGCTACACCGTGCCCAGGGTGTTCCACGGGCTGCCGATCGACCTCGTGCCGCTCTACTTCGAGCTGGACGGGACGTTCCCGCACCACGAGGCGAACCCGATCGATCCGGCTAACCTGGCCGACCTGCGGCAGGCCGTCGTGGATTCGGGAGCCGACATCGGCCTCGCGTTCGACGGCGACGCCGACCGGTGCTTCGTCGTCGATGAGCGTGGCGAGATCGTTTCGCCGTCCGTGCTGACGGCGCTGATCGCGGTACGAGAGCTCGCCAGGGAGCCCGGCGCCATGATCGTCCATAACCTGATCACCTCCCGGGCCGTCCCTGAGATCGTGGCCGAGCATGGCGGCAAACCGGTACGGACCAGGGTCGGTCACTCGTTCATCAAGGCCGTGATGGCCGACACCGGAGCGGTGTTCGGCGGCGAGCACTCCGGGCACTTCTACTTCCGGGACTTCTGGTTCGCCGATTCCGGGATGCTCGCCGCACTGCACGTGCTTGCCGCGCTCGGGTCGCAGCCAGGGCCGCTGTCGCCGCTGCTCGCCCGTTACGGCAGGTACCTGGCGTCGGGCGAGATCAACAGCGAAGTGCCCGACCAGGCCGCGGCCGCCGCGAGGATCCGCGAATCGTTCGCGGCGCGGCCCGGCGTCACCGTCGACGACCTGGACGGGCTGACCGTGGCGACCGACGACTGGTGGTTCAACCTGCGGCCATCCAACACCGAGCCGCTGCTGCGGCTCAATGTGGAGGCGGCGGACGCGGCCGTCCTCGCTGCGACCCGCGATGAGGTCCTGGACATCGTGCGCGATGCTGGAGCCTAGGCCGGACACCCCCGACACCATCGGAGACGCCATGAACATCGACGACTGGCTGCTTGACATCCTGGCCTGCCCGAAATGCCATGCGCCGCTGCGTGCCGACGACCAGGCCAATGAGCTGGTCTGTACCGGCGCGGACTGCGGGCTGGCCTACCCGGTGCGCGACGATATACCGGTCCTGCTGGTGGCCGAGGCCCGCGATCCCGCGGCCAGCTAGCCGAGCCTGTGGCGTCCGGCCCGACCGGGGATGCTGCCGGTTCCGCGCCAGCGCGCCCGGCGGCCGGGAGAAGAGCTGTCTTTGCGGCTTTCGCCGCCAACCTGGCCATCGCGGCGACCAAGTTCATCGCGTTCGTGATCACCGGCTCGGCGGCGATGCTTGCGGAATCGGTTCACTCGGTAGCTGATTCAGGCGACCAGGCGCTGCTCCTCATCGGGCGGAAACGGTCGCTGCGCGATCAGACTGAGGAACACCAGTTCGGGTTCGGCGCTGAACGCTACTTCTACGCCTTCATCGTCGCCGTGGTGCTGTTCACGGTGGGTGCCGTGTTCTCCGGTTACGAGGGCATCCAGCGGATCGCCCATCCCGAGCACCTGACCTCGCCGGGCGCCGCGTTCATCGTGCTCGGCGTCGCCATCGTCTTGGAGGGCCTGTCGTTCCGGACGGCGGTCACCGAGTCGAACCGCACCAGGGGCACGCTGAGCTGGTATCGCTTCATCAGGCACGCGAAGGCGCCGGAACTTCCTGCCGTGCTGCTGGAGGACTTCGCCGCGCTGGTCGGGCTCGCGCTCGCGGTCTGCGGCGTCACGCTGACCGTCATCACCGGGAATCCGAAGTGGGACGGCGCGGCCTCGCTGGCGATCGGCGTCCTGCTCGGCTGCATCGCGGTGATCCTCGCGGTCGAGATGAAGAGCCTGCTCATCGGGGAAGCGGCGACCACGGAGGTGGAACGTGCCATCGACGCCGCGCTGGAGGCGGGACCGGAAGTGGAACGGGTCATCCACCTGCGCACCATGCACGTGGGGCCGGACACGCTCCTGGTGGCCGCGAAGATCGCGGTCCGGGCCGAGGACAGCGCAGCCAGCCTCGCCGCCGCCATTGACAGGGCAGAACGCAGAGTCAGGGCCGCGGTCCCGATTGCTCAGCTCATCTACCTCGAGCCCGACCTGTACCAGGCTCGCCGCGCCGACGAGACCGACCCGGCCGTGCGCGCCGCGGGCCGCTCGTCACGTCGCGGCATGATCCGCGGGCTGCGCGGCCGGCCGCGCTGAGCTACGGGTCCCCTGGCAGGCGCCGACCGCCGGTCATGCTGAAAGACCGCCGGTCAGCCTGGCCGCCGGTCAGCCGGTCAGCCGGTCAGCCGGGCAGCGTGGCAGCCGGTCAGCCGGGCAGCGTGGCAGCCGGTCAGCCGGTCAGCCTGGCGTCAGCGCCTGGCACGGCTGTCGGAGAGACGGAGCAGCCGGTGTGCTCGTTCCTTCTCGAAATCAAGCGCCCGGGCGGGCGGCGCCTGGATCCGCCCGATCCGCCTGCCGAGGTCGGCCACCTCGCTGCGGGCGGCGGGATCGGCCAGCACGCGCATCCCGAAGGCCAGCGCGGCCGGGGTGATGTCGTAGCGCTGCTCGATCGCCAGGGCCAGCGCAACCGCGTCCAGGTCAGCCGGACTGAAACGCCGGTGCCCCTGGGAGCGGCCGGCGTGCCGCCCGTCGCGCACCGCCGGGAGCAGTCCGAGGGACTCGCGGTACCGGAGCATCCGGGGCGACGTGCCGAGGTGCCTGGCGGCTTCGGTGATGCGCATAGTCATGAAGTTTACATTTTTCTGTAAGATACGTGGCCTCCAGCGTGCGAGCACCCCAGCCGGTCCCGTACCGTCGGGGATGTCACCTCAACTCAGACACCGATCAAGCCGAGGAGTATGCGCATGCCTGCCGAGCCCGCTGCGTTCAAGGTCGCTGATTTGTCGCTCGCCGAATTCGGGCGCAACGAGATCAGGCTGGCTGAGCACGAGATGCCCGGCCTGATGGCCATGCGCGAGGAGTACGCCAAGGCGCAGCCGCTTCGCGGTGCGCGGATCACCGGCTCACTGCACATGACGGTGCAGACAGCGGTGCTGATCGAGACCCTGACCGCGCTCGGCGCGCAAGTGCGCTGGGCGAGCTGCAACATCTTCTCCACCCAGGACCACGCCGCCGCGGCCGTGGCCGTCGGCCCGGACGGCACGCCGCAGGACCCGAAGGGCATCCCCGTCTTCGCGTGGAAGGGCGAGACGCTGCCCGAGTACTGGTGGTGCACCCAGCAGGCGCTTACCTGGCCCGGCGAGAGCGGGCCGAACATGCTGCTCGACGATGGCGGTGACGCGACGCTCCTCGTGCACCGGGGTGCGGAGTACGAGGCGGCCGGGGCGGTGCCGTCGGCGGCCGACGACGATCCGGAGGAGTGGCAGGTCGTCCTGTCGGTGCTGCGCGATTCGCTAGCGGCCGACCCGTGGCGGTGGACGGCGGCAGCGGAAGCTATCCGCGGGGTGACCGAGGAGACCACCACCGGGGTGCACCGGCTGTATGAGATGGCGACCTCAGGCACCCTACGGTTCCCTGCGATCAATGTGAATGACTCGGTGACCAAGTCGAAGTTCGACAACAAGTATGGCTGCAGGCACTCGCTGGTTGACGGCATCAACCGGGCCACCGACGTGCTGATCGGCGGGAAGGTCGCGGTCGTCTGCGGGTACGGGGACGTCGGCAAGGGCTGCGCAGAGTCGCTGCGCGGGCAGGGCGCCCGGGTGATCATCACCGAGATCGACCCGATCTGCGCGCTGCAGGCGGCGATGGATGGCTTCCAGGTCGCGCGCCTGGAGGACGTCGTTGGCAGCGCCGACATCTTCGTCTCGGCGACCGGCAACTTCCACATCATCACCGCCGAGCACATGAGCGGGATGAAGCATCAGGCAATCGTCGGCAACATCGGGCACTTCGACAACGAGATCGATATGGCGGGCCTGGCCAGGCTGCCTGGCATCCGCCGGGTGAACATCAAGCCCCAGGTCGATGAGTGGGTCTTCGCGGACGGCCACGCGGTGATCGTCTTGTCGGAGGGGCGGCTGCTCAACCTCGGCAACGCCACCGGCCATCCGAGCTTCGTTATGTCCAATAGCTTTACTAACCAGGTCATCGCTCAGATCGAGCTCTACACCCGGGCCGGCGACTATTCACTGGGCGTGCATGTCCTGCCTAAGCACCTGGATGAGAAGGTAGCGCGGCTGCACCTCGATGCTCTTGGCGTCAGGCTCACCACCTTGACCAAGCAACAGGCCGACTACATCGGGGTGCCGGTCGACGGCCCCTTCAAGTCTGACCACTACCGGTACTGAGCCGGCCCACAGTGAGCCGGGCCACAATGAGCCGGGCCGTGCAATGCGCCGGGTCATGAGATGAGCCGGGGCGCGCGCGTCCCGGCCCGCGGCGCGGTGCCCGGTATGGCGTCCGACATATCCGACCCGGGGCTGGCCGATCGCGGCCGGCCCCGGATCGCGTGGGCGCGGCGCGCGATGCCGGTCCTGGGTATGGTCGCCGAGGCCGCCGCGGCGGAGCAGCCGTTCGCCGGGCTGGCGATCGCGGCCTGCCTGCATGTCACGGCGGAGACAGCGGGCCTGGTGAGCCTGCTCACTGACGGCGGCGGCCGGGTGTACCTGGCCGCGTCCAACCCGCTGTCCACCCAGGACGACATCGCCGCCGCGCTGGCGGCCAGCCCAGGTGTCACCGTGTTCGCCAGGTCGGGGGTGGACCGGGACACCTACTACGAGCACATTCACCGGGCCCTGGATTGTGCGCCCGACCTCGTCATCGACGACGGCTGCGATCTGGTGAACACGCTGCACGGCGAGCGGCCGCAGCTGCTGGCCGGGGTGCGCGGCGGCTGTGAGTCGACCACCACCGGCGTGGCCAGGCTCCGCCGGATGGCGGCCGACGGAATACTGGCGTTTCCGATGGTGGCGGGGGACGCCTCGGCGACCAGGCGCATGTTCGACAATTTCTGCGGCACCGGCCAGTCCGCGATCGACGGCATCATCCGCGCGACCAACACGCTGCTGGCGGGCAAGGTCGTGGTGGTCGCCGGTTACGGGCCCTGCGGCCGCGGCATCGCGGACCGGGCCAGCGGCCTCGGCGCCCGTGTCATCGTCACGGAGGTCGATCCGGTCCGGGCGCTCGACGCGATCATGCGAGGATTCCGGGTGCTTCCGATGGCGGCGGCCGCACCGCTAGGTGAGGTGTTCGTCACCGCGACGGGTTCCCGCGACGTGATCAGCGCCGCCCACATGGGCGCGATGCGGGACGGGGCGATCCTCGCCAACGCGGGCCATTTCGATGTCGAGGTCGACGTCCGGGGACTCGCTGAGGCAGCGGTGGAAGTCCGTCCCGGGGTGCGCCCGCATGCCGATGAGTATGTGCTGGCCGACGGCAGGCGGCTGATCCTGCTGGCCGATGGCCGGGTGGTCAATCTGGTCGCGGGCGAGGGCAACCCGGCCGACGTCATGGACATCTCCTTCGCCGTGCAGGCACTCGCCCTGGCCTGGCTGGCCGACGGCGCGCATGGGCTGACAGCGGGAGTTCATGCTGTGCCCTCGGCCATCGACGCCAGGGTCGCCAGACTCGCGCTCGCCTCGCTGCATGACGAGATCGACGTTCTCACCGCGGAGCAGCAGGACTATCTCGACTCCTGGCGCCAGGGGTCCTGACCGGCGCTGCGCACGCTGGCAACGGATGTCACGTCAAATATCCCGATTATGGCTCCGAGCGGCTCCGGATCCCCCGGAAGCCCTGCGCCCGGAGCCTGCCGACCCCTCGGCCTCGCGCCGGCGAGCCCTCAGGACGCAAAATCGTGGTGTGGACGTTCCTGCACTGCGCTGGGTGAAACCTCCCGCCGGTCCGGCGATTGCGCTCTTGGACCAGACCAGGCTGCCCGCCGAGGAGGCGGTCGTCACGTGCGGCGATGTCCCGGAGCTTGTTGCCGCTATCCGCCGGCTTGTCGTACGTGGCGCACCCCTGCTCGGCGTGGCCGGGGCCTACGGTGTCGCGCTCGCCGCGCATCGCGGCGACGACGTCGCTGGTGCTGCCGCCGCGATCGAGGCCGCCCGGCCAACCGCTGTCAATCTGGGCTGGGGAGCCCGCCGTGCGCTGGCTGCCTATATGGCGGCACTGCGGTCGCAGGGTCAGGGCCCGGATGCGAAGCGAGTAGCGGCGGCTGCTGCCGTGGCCGAGGCATCGTCAATCGCGGCCGCAGACGCCGCCGCGAGCAACGCCATGGCGGCGCATGGCCTTGCCCTGATACCTGACGGCGCCCGGGTCCTTACGCACTGCAACACCGGGGCGCTGGTCTCGGCGGCGGAGGGAACAGCATTCGCGGTGGTCCTCGCGGCACACCGGGCAGGCAGGCTGGCCCAGCTCTGGATCGACGAGACAAGGCCGCTGCTTCAGGGCGGCCGGCTGACTGCCTACGAGGCGGGCCGGGCCGGGATTCCGCATTCGGTGCTGATCGACTCCGCGGCCGGGTCGCTGTTCGCGGCGGGTGCGGTCGATATCGTCCTGATCGGCGCGGACCGGATCGCCGCCGACGGCAGTGTGGCGAACAAGATAGGCAGCTACGGGCTCGCGGTACTTGCCCGCCACCACGAAGTGCCGTTCGTGGTGGTGGCACCAACCTCAACAGTGGACCTTGGCAGCCCGGACGGCGCATCGATCGAGGTCGAGCACAGGCCGGCGAAGGAGGTCACCTGGATCGCCGGAGTACCCGTCGCGCCACCCGGGACGCCCGCATTCAACCCGGCATTCGACGTCACGCCGCCAGGGCTGATCACCGCCATCGTTACCGAACGCGGGGTCGCGCAGCCTGTCACAGCGGGTACCCTGCGTGTCCTGGGCCGGGGATCTGATCATCAGGACGGTCCCCTTGCCGGTTACATGGAACGATGAGGATTTATGAAAGGTCGCGTGCTGGTCGTCGACGATGACGCTGCTCTCGCCGAGATGCTGGGAATAGTGCTCCGCGGTGAGGGCTTCGAGCCCACCTTCGTGGCTGACGGGGACCAGGCCATGGACGTGTTCCGGGACAGCCACCCGGATCTGGTGCTGCTTGACCTGATGCTGCCCGGCATGGACGGCATCGACGTCTGCAGGCAGATCCGGGCCGAGTCCGGGGTGCCGATCGTCATGCTGACCGCCAAGAGTGACACCGTTGACGTGGTGCTGGGGCTTGAGTCGGGAGCGGACGACTACATCGTCAAGCCATTCCAGTCGAAGGTGCTGATCGCGCGGGTGCGGGCCAGGCTGCGCCGGACCGACGACCCGGCACCGGAGATGCTGCAGATCGGCGATGTCAGTATCGACGTAGCCGGGCATGCGGTGACCCGAGCCAGCCTGCCGCTCAACCTCACCCCGCTGGAGTTCGACCTGCTCGTGGCCCTGGCCCGCAAGCCACGCCAGGTGTTCACCAGGGAGGTGCTGCTTGAGCAGGTCTGGGGGTACCGGCACGCGGCCGACACCCGGCTGGTGAACGTCCATGTTCAGCGGCTTCGCGCCAAGATCGAGAAGGATCCCGAGCGCCCGGAGGTCGTCGTGACGGTCCGGGGCGTGGGATATAAGGCCGGGCCGGGCTGATCGGTGACGCGCCGGGCCAGCCGTGCCCGGCACCGGTCGGCGCCCCGTTCAGCAGAGAAGGGTCATGAGGGGAGCCATCAGCAGGACTGCCGGGAGCGGGAGGCGCCTGGCCGGTCTCGGCAGCGGAAAGCAGCGCCGGGCGACACGCACCGCGGCCGCGCAGTCGGACGCACCGTCGGCCGGGGAGGCCGGCCTGGATGCGAACGCCATGATGACGCCCGCCAGTCCCGGGGCTGACCTGCATGGAGGTGCAGCGGCGCGGGCCGGGCTGGGTTGGGTAACCGCTCATGCCGACCAGATCCGCCGGGCGCTGCGGCTGGCCAGCCGGCTATCCGCCGCCTTTCGCAAGCGTCTCGCCGCCGCAGCAGGCAGCCTGCAGGAGCACTGGGTGCGATCGCTGCAGCTGCGGGTGGTCGGTACCACGCTGGTGCTGTCGGGAGCCGTGGTCACCGTGCTTGGCCTGTTCCTGATGCAGTACATCGCCAGCGATGTACTGCAAGCCGATGCGACGCGTACCGGAAGCGTAGCCGCCGAGGGAGTGCAGACGGCTGAGGCAAAGCCGTGGGTCAGGTCGAGCCCGGGGAGCGCGACCCGAGAGCAGATCTACCAGCTGCTGCACCAGCTCCAGTTCCAGGCGCCAGGTCTCGGCAACTACGGCATGGCCGTCTTGATCGCGCAGCCCCGGCAGGAATACGCGGCGCTGACCGCAGGCGGACGGCTGGGGATCCCCAGCGCCCAGAGCCTTCCCGCTTCGCTCATCGGCAAGGTGAGCGAGCTGCAGGGACACGGCACTCAGAACAAGCTGAGCTATCAGCTGACCAGCATCAGCAACTACCCCGGGACCGGCGCGCCGGTGACCACCGGCTTCGCCTACGGGGCTCCGCTCGGAAACTATTACCAGCTCTACTACTTCTTCCCGCTATCCGACGAGCAGCGCAGCCTGGGCCAGGTCCAGCTGATAATGATGCTGGCGGGCCTGGCACTCGTCGTGCTGCTCGCGCTGATCGCCTCGCTGGTCACGCGCTGGGTCGTGGTACCTGTCCGGCAAGCCGCCAGCGGCGCGCAGCGGCTCCGCGCGGGCAGCCTCCATGAGCGGATGGAGGTGCGCGGGTCAGACGAGCTTGCGGCGCTCGCGACCTCGTTCAACGAGATGGCGGCTAGCCTGCAGGACAAAATGCAGCAACTTGAGGATCTCACCCTGGCGCAACGGCAGTTCGTCTCCGACGTGTCACACGAACTGCGAACACCGCTGACGACCATCAAGATTGCCGCTGACGTCCTCTTCGCGTCCCGCGCCGACCTGGACGCGGCGCCGGCCCGGTCGGCCGAGCTGCTGCTGAGCCAGCTTGAACGGTTCGAGTCACTGCTCGCCGACCTCCTGGAGATCAGCAGGCACGACGCGAACGTGGCGACCCTGGATCCGGAACCAGTGGATGTCTGCGACCTGGTCAGGAACGCGGCCGACGTGGCACAACAGCTGGCTGAGCGGCGCGGTGCGAAGATCGAGTTCAGGCTGCCGGCGGAACCTTGCGTGGCCGAGGTAGATCCGCGCCGGGTGGAGCGCATTATGCGGAATTTGCTCGTCAACGCGGTCGAGCATGGTGACGGCAAGGACACGCTGGTCACTGTCGCCGGGGACTCGAGCGCGGTAGCCGTCGCCGTTCGCGACCACGGTGTCGGGCTCCGGCCAGGCGAGGAGCACCTGGTATTCGACCGGTTCTGGCGGGCGGACCCGGCCCGGGCCAGAAGTACCGGCGGCACCGGCCTCGGCCTGTCGATCGCTCTTGAGGATGCCCGCTTGCATGGCGGATGGCTGGAGGCCTGGGGGGAATGTGGCCGCGGCTCAGTATTCCGGCTGACGTTGCCGAGGTCGGCAGGCGGCCATCTGGAGGGCTCGCCGCTTCCGCTCATCCCCGACGAGGCAGAACTGGCCGGCAGCCCAGCCGGGCTGCCCGGGCTGACTGGCCTGCCGCTGGATGAGGACGGGGACGGGGCTGCCGGGCTGCCTGGCCTGGCGCTGGATGAGAACGGGGATGGGGCTGCCGGGCTGCCTGGCCTGCCCGTCGATGGGCATGACCTGACAGTACGGGCCGGTTCTGCTCCTGGCCCCGAGGCGGTACCGGATGAGTGACGGCAGCGGGCCCACGCGGTCGGCCCGGCGCCTGGCGGCAGGTACGGCAGCCCGCCAGCCCGGGGCGGCCGCGGTCCGCCGGCTCCTGACAGCAGGAACCGTGGCAGGCGCCGCGGCGCTCGCGGTGGCCGGATGCGCCATGGTGCCGGCCAGCGGGAGCCTTAACGAGCTCCCTATTTCCCAGGCCGGAAGCGGTCAGAACCAGGAAAACCCCCAGCTCATCCCGGTAGGACCGGTCCCTGGCTGGAATCCAGCCCAGATCGTGAACGGCTTCCTGGCGGCCAGCGCGAGCTTTGCCAATAATCCGGCGATAGCCCTGCAGTATCTGACTCCCGCAGAGCGCAGCAGATGGCACCCGGGTGGGGCGGTAACCGTAGTAGGCAACCTTCGGCCGGACAACATCGCGAACGTCCCGAAGCGGCAGCTCAACCTGGCAAGCCAGCAGACCACGGTGCAGGTCTCCGGCGTGCAGCTGGCGACGCTGACGGGCAGCGGCCAGTACCTGACCACCCCATCGTCCGCTTCGCCCAAGATTATCTACACGTTCCACCTGACCAAGATCAATAACCAGTGGCGGATCGGCTCCCCGCTGCCCACCGCTCAGCTGATGCTCACCACGGACGAGCTCGAGCGCGCATATCAGCAGCGGAACCTGTACTTCCTCGATCCATCTGGCCACACCCTGGTGCCTGACCCGGTGTTCGTCCCGCAGAATGCCACCGAAAGCGACCTGGCCACGCAGCTGGTCACCGGCCTCCTGAAAGACCCGCAGGGCTGGCTGTCGGGGGCGACGCGGACCGCGTTCCCCGCGGGCACCAGCCCGCGCATCCAGGTGAGTTTCAACGGCCCGGACGCGATCGTGAGCCTCCGCATGCCGCAGGCGGCCATGAAGTCGCTGCACCAGCCAGAGCTGGCCGCTCAGCTGGTCTGGACACTGACCAGCAGCTCCTTCGGGCCGTCGAGCATCCAGTCCGTTCAGCTGCAGGTCAACGGGCACACGCTGGACCTAGACGGGAGCCAGTACCTGCTGCCGAAGACGTATCAGGATTGGGTGCTGCCTGGCCCCGCGGCAACGGCCGAACCGTACTTCATCAGCAGCGCGGGGCCCGTCCGGGTGGTCACCGGAGCCGGGCACCTCGGCTCGGTCACCTCGCTGCCGTCGCGCCCCGTTTCCGGCCAGGCAGGGACGGCAGGCGTCCCGGCGCTCGCCGCGATCGCGGTAGCGCCAGACCAGACCGCGCTGGCAGGCATCTCGGTGAACGGCGGCACCATCTACACCGGTGAGCTCGCCAGGAACGCCCCGCTGACACCGCAGCGGCCCGGCGGCACCGTTACCTCGCTGAGCTGGGATCGCAACGGCACTCTTTGGTTCGCGGCAGGCGGGTCCGTCTGGATGCTGACGCCGGGCACCGGCGCTACAGTGCAGGCCAACCTTGGCCTGCCAGCAGGCGAGGAGGTGACCGCGTTCCGCGTCGCTCCCGACGGCGTCCGGGCGGCGATGATCGTCAAGACTGGCAAGGCCACGTCTGAGCTGCGGCTCGCGGCCATCACTCACACTGACGGCGGAGCCACGACATCGCTCGGGCAGACCGTGGTCATCGGGTCAGGGACCGCCGAGCCGGAGACCCTGAGCTGGTATGACGCCGATCACATCGTAGTCCTGGCGGGAGCTGGCTCCAGGGCACAGCTGGAGGAGGTCCCGGTGAACGGCGGCCAGGCTACTCTCATCGGGACGCAGAGCGGCACCGTGTCGGTGACCGGTGACGGCGCCGGGCTGGCAGTCGGGCTGTCCAACGACGAGCTTTTCGTGTCGCCCAGCCTGAATGCCCCATGGGAGCCGGTGGACTCCGCAGGAACCGATCCGGTCTTCCCCGGCTGACTTTTCCAGCGGTCTGCCACCGTTTGAGCCGTCACCGTCCGGCTACGCTTCCGGCTGACACCGCGGGTTGCTTGCGTTGCCACCTGACATCCGGCCCGGGTAGGGCTAGCGTCGTGGCATGGCACCCGCCCGGGTCCGTGGTTGCGTCGGGCAGGTTCCCCCGCGAGCGGGGGCCCCGCCTTGGCAAGCCGATGCCAGCCGCAGGCGAAACGGTCCACGTAAGGCGACTTCTTGTCGACTGATCACGGTGCGGCTTAGAAGTAAGTCCTGCCCCGCAGGGGGACCCGACGTCCCCCGGGTAGGGAGAAGGGTAGTAGTGGCACAAGGTGGCCGCGAGCCCCTCAGCAGGCGAATGTGGGGTCGAAGACCAGGTCGGCCGGGTGGGTGTCACCTCAACGCGGGCAGAAGGGGGTTTCCAGGTGGACATCATCTTCAAAGGCCGGCACACGGACGTGCAGGAGAGATTCCGTGAGCGCGCTACGGCAAAGCTCAGCAAGATCGAGAAACTTGATCACAAGACGATACGGATCGATGTTGAGGTCTCGGCCGAGCGCAACCCGCGCCAGGCCGACCGGCGGGAACGCGTCGAGCTGACGATCACCTCCCGCGGGCCCGCCATCCGTGCCGAGGCCGCTGGCCAGGACCGTTATGCCGCGCTTGACATGGCGCTGGCCAAGCTGGAGTCGCGGCTGCGGCGCGCCGGAGACCGCCGCAAGGCAAGGCGGGCAGCACCGCTGGCGAGCCGGCCTGGCGAGCCGACGGCCGATGAGGGCGGCGTCGGACCGGCGGCCGCTGGCCAGCCTCCGACGCAGGCGGCGGAGCAGTTGCCGCCCGTGCCGCGGCAGGCTACCGGCGGCCGCCCGGCGCGGGCCGGGTCCGCTGCGGCAGGCTCCGGCGGCTTCCGGTCGGCCGGCCCTGATGACCGGGCGTCGCACGAGTCCGACGATGTCGTGCCGATCGAGATGGAGGGCGACGGGCCGCTGGTGGTGCGGGAGAAGTTCCACCTCGCCCGCCCGATGGCCATCGACCAGGCGCTGTATGAGATGGAACTGGTAGGCCACGACTTCTTCCTGTTCCGTGATGCCCAGGACGGCTGCCCCAGCGTCGTGTACCGGCGCCGTGGATACCAGTACGGGGTGATCCGCCTGGTGGAAGAACTGTCGGCCGGACGCGCCGCAGGCTCGCCGCAGGAGCGGACGGCGCGAGCAAACGGGCTGGCCGGGAGGACGACGGATGTGGCCTCCGGCTGACACGGCGGCGCGGCAGCCCTCGCCCGGGTGGCGCGCTTGCGTCGCGGGCCCCGGTCGGCAAGAGTTTGATCGCACGGCACCGCGGATCCAGGCACTGATGCCTGCCCGGCGGCGGTGCACCGGGAGGCATCGCCGGTTCGGCGGCTGGAGGAGGTGCTATGGGCGCGAGCCAGGCGGGTAGCCCGACGCTGCCAGCTGCCGCACGCCGACCTGAGCCGATCCGCACGATGATCGTCGACGATCATGCGCTGTTCCGGCGTGGCCTGGAAATGGTCCTGGAGGAGGAGCCCGATATCGAGCTGGTCGGCCAGGCCAGTGACGGTGCCGAGGCGGTGGAGAAGGCGGCCGAGTCGCTGCCTGACGTAGTCCTGATGGACATCCGCATGCCCAGGAGCAGCGGGATCGAGGCGTGCCGCGCAATGAAGGAGGCTGCGCCGAGCGCCAAGATCATCATTCTCACGATCAGTGATGAGGAAGAAGACCTGTTCGAGGCGATCAGGGCAGGAGCCAGCGGCTACCTGCTCAAGGACATTCCGCTGGACGAGGTCGCCGAGGCGGTCCGGTCGGTGCACGGCGGGCAGTCGCTGATCAACCCGTCGATGGCGGGCAAGCTGCTCACCGAGTTCGCGACGCTGGCGAGGCGGGACGGCGAGGCGCGGGCCCAGGAGGTGCCCGCGCCCAAGCTGACTGAGCGCGAGATGGAGGTCCTCAAGCTCGTTGCCAGGGGAATGAACAACCGGGACATCGCCAAGGAGCTCTTCATCTCCGAGAACACCGTGAAGAACCACGTCCGCAACATCCTGGAGAAGCTGCAGATCCACTCCAGGATGGAGGCGGTCATGGTCGCGGTGCGGGAGAAACTGATCGAGTTCAGCTGACCGCGACCGCATGACGGGGCGGTCAGGGACGCCGTCAGCCAAACTGCCGCCCGCGGCCTGATGCGGGGCGCGCTCAGGTCACCGCGGCGATCTCGGTGCGCATCCGCTGCTCCAGGCGGCCTGGCAGCACCTCGCCGACAGATACGTTGTCGCAGCCGACCCAGGCGGCCGCGTCCCGCAGCGCACGGGCCATCGCCGGTACGGCTGCCGCCGATTGCAGGGAGAGCTTGCGCGCGAGCAGGGTCCGCCCGCTGCGGGCCGGATCGACCCGGCCGACCAGGCGGCCGCCGGCCAGCAGCGGCATCGTGAAATAGCCGTGCACGCGCTTCGCGCTCGGCAGGTAAGCCTCCAGGCTGTGCTCGAAGCCGAACATCCGCAAGGTCCGCTTCCGGTCCCAGATGAGCGAGTCGAACGGCGACAACAGGGTCACCCGGTGCCTGCCGCGGCCGACTGCATCCTGGCCCGCCCGGCCAGCCGCGGCCAGCGCGGCCGGATCTGCCCAGGCTTGGATCGGCGCACCGGCTGCTGCCCGGGCCGCCGCCGAGCCGCGTCGCCTGGGCGCGGCCGCGGCGCGTCCCGCTGCCGAAGGCGCTACGCCATCCGTGGTGGCGGCTGCGCCACCTGCGATCTGAACCGGAATCAGGCCGACGCTGGCAGCAGCCGCATCGACCGAGAACTCGTCCAGCGCCTTGGCCGCGCCGAAGTCCCGCAGCCGCTGGTAGTCGAGCAGGTCACTACGGGTGACCACGCCGAGGGCCCGGGCCGCGACAGCAGCGAGATGGCTGATGCACTGCTCATCTGAGGGCTCAGCGTCGAGCAGGTGCCGGGGCAGCACCCGTTCGGGCAGGTCGTAAACGCGGCGCCAGCCGGTACGGCGGGTGCAGATGACGGCTCCGGTATTGAGCAGCCACTCGACGGCGATCTTCGTGTCCGACCAGTCCCACCAGTCGCTGCCCCGCTTGGCGCCGCCCAGCTGAGTGGCGGTCAGCGGCCCTTCCGCGCTGAGCCGCGCCAGCACGGCCTTGCAGGCCTCTTCGGGCACCTCGTGCCAGTGCATCCCCTTGGCACGGAACGCCCGGCGGCGGAATCCGTAGAACGGCCACTCCTCGATGGGCAGCACGCAGGCGGCGTGTGACCAGTATTCGAACGCGCCCGGGTGACTCGGATGCCAGTAGGCACGCTCAACCCCGTCCCGCGGTACCGGCCCGAGCCTTGCGTAGGCGACGAGCTCGTGCGAGCGGGCGAGCACGCTGATCGTGTCGAGCTGGACCGCGCCCAGCCTGCGCAACATGGCGGGAACGCCACCGCGGCGCACCTCGGTACCTATGAAGCCCTGGGCGCGCAACGTCATCAGGCGAGTCTCATCCGCGGACAGCGTCAGCTCCGGGACCGGGGAGAAGGGGCTGGTCACGAGCAGGCAGCCTAGCCGGTGGGCCTGACCCCGGGCACATCGCGTGCGGTCGGCACATTTGGGGGCAGAATGCTGCCATGGCCATTGTCGACGGCTGGATGCAGCATCCGACGCCGGGATTTCTGCAGAATGACATGTTCGAGTCGCTTCGGTGGTGGACCGGGCGGCAGCTGCCGGTCGACGAGGTACCCATCGAGCGCACCCTCGCCGCCATGGACGAAGCCGGCGTGCAGCGCGGGATGATCTGCGCCTGGTACGACGCGAGCGGCCCGCTCATCAGCAACGACCTGGTGGCGGGCTGGGTCGCGGCGCATCCGGACCGGCTGACCGGCATCGCGTCCGTCGACATCCGCCGCCCGCGGCCGGCCGTGCTGGAACTGCGCCGGGCGGTCCGCGAGCTCGGGTTCCGCGGGTTGCGTATCCTGCCGTGGCTGTGGGGACTGCCGCCCAGCCACCGGCTGTACTATCCGCTGTTCGCTGAGTGCGTGGAACTCGGCATCCCGTTCCTGACCCAGGTCGGCTATACCGGCACGCAGCGCACGTCGGAGACCGGCCGGCCGATCCCCTACCTCGACGACGTCGCCCTCGACTTCCCCGAACTCGTGATCGTCGGCGGCCACATCGGCTACCCGTGGACCACCGAGATGATCGCGCTTGCCACCAAGTACCCCAACGTCTACATCGACACCTCCGCCCACGTGGCGCACCGCTACCCGGCCGAGCTGGTCGAGTACCTGCGCGGGCACGGCCGGCGTAAGGTCCTCTTCGGGTCCAACTACCCCATGATCACCCCGGCGCAGGCCCTGCGGCGCCTCGGCGAGCTCGGCCTGGACGACGAGGCCCGGGACCTGTTCCTGGGCGGCAACGCGTCGCGGCTCTTCGCCACGGACAGCTGACGACCTGGCGCAGCCGGGGCGGGGAAGTGGTGGCAGAGCGCAGCCGGCCGGGTCTAGTACCAGTCCTCGAAAATGTCTAGTACCAGTCCTCGAAAATGTTGATGGCCAGGGACATCAGGCCGCCTACCGCGGCTAGCCCGAGGCCGACCCAGAACAGCCACCAGGTCGGACCGAAGACAAGGGCGAGGCCGCCGACGAGGAAACCGACCATGATGATGGACACCGCCACCCAGGAAACCGGGCGTCCGTGGAACGGATGCGGCGGCGTCCAGTCAGGCGACACCTGATGCGCAAGGGCCGCCTGCTCACGCTGGTTCTGCTCATCGACGGCGCTGGAAAAGCCGCTCTGGCTCCTCGCGGCGCCGCCGAAGGTGCCCTGATCCCGCGCGGCGCCGCCGATGGTGCCCGGCTCCACCTGGTTCGACATGCGCGCTGCTCCTCTCGTCCCGGCTACCCGCCGTGCATATTATTGTGACCAGCGCCCCTGGCGCGCGGGCACCCGCCCCCTGCCGTGCGCGGCATACCGTACAGGCTCGGTTTCATCCCGTGTCTCGCCTACCATGGCTGTAATACGGTGTGCCGGTGAGCCGCCTCGCTATCTGCCCGCCTGGCAAGTGTCACCCCGACCGCGCCATGGCGGCAAGCCGGTCCGTTGACAGACGATCCGCGAGGAGCGCGAAGAGCAGTGCCAGTCATTATCGATAGTGTCCTTCGCGCCGGCGAGGGCAAACTACTCCGCAAGCTGAAGCGTATTGCGGCGCAGGTCAATTCGATCGAGGAGGACTTCGTCGCGCTCAGCGACGCTGAGCTCCGGGCAATGACGGACCAGCTGCGCCAGCGTCACGCGGACGGCGAGTCGCTGGACGACCTGATGCCGGAGGCATTCGCGGCCGTCCGCGAGGCCGCGAAGCGGACCATCGGCCAGCGGCACTTCGATGTGCAGCTGATGGGCGGTGCCGCGCTGCACATGGGCAACATCGCGGAGATGCGGACCGGTGAGGGCAAGACGCTCACCAGCGTGCTGCCCGCCTACCTGAACGCGTTGTCCGGCAAGGGCGTGCACGTCGTCACCGTCAACGACTACCTGGCCAAGCGCGACGCCGAGTGGATGGGGCGGATCCACCACTTCCTCGGCATCGAGGTGGGCGTGATCCTGGCCCAGATGGAGCCGGACGAGCGGCGCAAGCAGTACCAGGCCGACATCACCTACGGCACCAACAACGAGTTCGGCTTCGACTACCTCAGGGACAACATGGCCTGGGGGCTGGAGGAATGCGTCCAGCGCGGGCACAATCTGGCGATCGTCGACGAGGTTGACTCGATCCTCATCGACGAGGCCCGTACCCCCTTGATCATCAGCGGGCCTGCCGACCAGAACAGCCGGTGGTACCTCGAGTTCGCCAAGATCGCGCCGAGGCTGCGGCGCGGCGAGGACGGCGAGGGCGATTACGAGGTCGACGAGAAAAAGCGGACGGTCGGCATCATGGAGGCCGGCATCGAGAAGGTGGAGGACTGGCTCGGCATCGACAACCTGTACGAGTCGGTCAACACGCCGCTGGTCAGCTTCCTGAACAACGCGCTCAAGGCCAAGGATCTGTACAAGAAGGACAAGGACTACGTCATCATCAACGGCGAGGTCCTGATCGTCGACGAGTTCACCGGCCGCATGCTGCACGGCCGCCGGTACAGCGAGGGCATGCACCAGGCCATCGAGGCCAAGGAAGGCGTGCAGATCAAGGACGAGAACCAGACGTTCGCCACGATCACGCTGCAGAATTACTTCAGGCTTTACGACAAGCTCGCCGGGATGACGGGCACCGCCCAGACCGAGGCTAACGAATTCCAGCAGACCTACAAGCTCGGCGTGGTGCCGATCCCCACGAACAAGCCGATGATCAGGGCGGATCAGGCCGACATGGTGTATCAGACCGTGCAGGCGAAGTTCGAGGCCTGCGTGGACGACATCGCCGAGCGGCACGCGGCCGGCCAGCCGGTGCTCGTCGGGACCACAAGCGTCGAGAAGTCCGAGCTCGTGTCCAGGATGCTCAAGCGCAAGGGCATCCCGCACGAGGTGCTGAACGCCAAGTACCACGAGCGTGAAGCCGCGATCATTGCGCAGGCGGGACGCAAGGGCGCCGTCACCGTCGCCACCAACATGGCCGGCCGCGGCACCGACATCATGCTGGGCGGCAACCCGGAGTTCATCGCCGACCTGGAACTGCACCACCGTGGCCTGTCCCCGGTGGACACCCCGGAGGATTTCGAGGCCGCCTGGCCTGAGGCGGTCGAGAAGGCACGGCGGGCGGTGGCCGAGGAGCACGGGGAGGTCGTCGCGGCGGGCGGTCTTTACGTGCTCGGCACCGAGCGGCATGAGTCGCGGCGGATCGACAACCAGCTGCGCGGCCGGTCGGGGCGGCAGGGCGACCCTGGCGAGTCCAGGTTCTATCTGTCGCTCGAGGACGACCTGATGCGGATGTTCAATGCCGAGAAGGTCGCGCACATCATGGAGTGGCTGAAGACCCCGCCGGACGTGCCCATCGAGTCCAAGACGGTCAGCCGGTCCATCAGGTCCGCCCAGACGCAGGTCGAGCAGCAGAACTTCGAGATCCGCAAGGAACTGCTCAAGTACGACGACGTGATGAACCGCCAGCGGCACGTCATCTACGCGGAGCGTCGTCAGGTGCTCGAGGGCGCCGACATGCACGAGCAGATCCGCGGCATGACCGACGACGTCGTCGCGGGCTACGTGGCCGGTGCCACCAGCGACGGGTTTCCCGAGGAGTGGGATCTGGACCAGCTGTGGCGGGCGTTCCGCCAGCTTTACCCGGTAGGGCTCTCGCTCGACAAGCTGATCGAAGAGGCCGGCGGAGAGCGGGCGGGCCTGTCGGCCGACTTCATCACCGGGATGATGCAGCAGGATGCGCAGGCGGCCTATGACCTCCGGGAGGCCGAGCTGACGCCCGAAGTCATGCGCGACCTCGAGCGGCAGGTGGTCCTGTCGGTGCTTGACCGCAAGTGGCGGGAGCACCTGTACGAGATGGACTACCTGCGCGAGGGCATCGGACTGCGGGCCTGGGCCCAGCGTGACCCGCTGGTGGAGTACCAGAACGAGGGCTACACGATGTTCGACACGATGAAGGAAGGCATCAAGGAGGAGTCGGTCGGCAGCCTGTTCAACCTTCAGGTGCAGGTGCAGGAGAGCCCGATCCTTGAGGCGGTCCCGCCTGGAGCTGACGGCGTTCAGTCCAGCGCAGGGCCGGCCCCGCTGGGCGGTGCCGGGTCGCCAACGGCGGCGGCGGGCGGCGGCGGCTCACGGCAGGCTGCCGCGGCGGGCGGGTCACGGCAGGCTGCCTCACGCGGCCGCGGAGCACGCCGCAGCGCGGGGCAGACAGCTGCCGCGGCGCCGGGCAGCCAGCCCGCGCCCGGAGCCCCTGCGGTCCCCGCCGGCCTGGCACCCCGCGGCCTGGATACCCCACGGCGGCCGGGCCGGCTGCAGTACACCGCGCCGAGCGCCGATGCCCCCGGCCAGGCCGAGCAGCACACCGAGTCGGCGAACGGGGCTGACTTCTCCCGGGTGGGACGGAATGCCCCGTGCCCATGCGGCTCGGGAAAGAAGTTCAAGCAGTGCCACGGCGATCCGCGTAACCGATAGCGCCGCACGTCAGGCTGCCTCGATCGCCGTGCAAAGCCACCGTGCCTGCCTTGCAGGCCGGCCCGGGGTCGCGCTGCGCGGGCCGTCTCGCTCCAGCCTGACGGCGAGCGCCCGGACCCGGGGGCCGAATCGGACGACAACGGTCATCTCGACGACGTCGGCTGCCGGGCTCGAGGCTACGACGCGCCGCACGACCGGCCGGTCTCCGGCGGCGAGCATGGGGCCGAGCCGGCTGATGCGCTTGCGCGCCTGCTCGGTGGTCCACGGCACGATCTGCCGATGCGGGCGGGACCCGGCCAGCGTCTCCGCAAGCACCTGAGCGAACTGGCCTGGCCAGCCACGGCCGTCAGCAGCCGGATCATGGTCCGGCGGCCGTGATTGCGGCGGGCGTGATCGAGGCGGCCGTGATTGCGGCGGCCGTGATTGAGGCGCGCCGGGGCGGCCATCGGGCGGCCCGGTGGCCGGCCCGGCCTGGTCCGGGTCAGTCGGCTGGAACTCGTCATCGTATGGGGGCGCGTAATCCGGCACCGGAAGCGGGCGGACGGCGGCCGCATCGGGCAGCGGCCGCCGCTGGCCGGGCGGCCGGGATAAGTCAGGGACGAGCGGCAGTACTTTCGGCCGCAGCGATCCAGGTGCTGGCCGCTGACAATTCGTGGGCGGGGTTGGCTCCGGCATGTCATGAGTTCTACCCGGAACCGGTGACATTTCCTGGCCGGGCGCACCGCCCGGTGCACCGCCCGGGGGTAGGCCCGGCGCGCTGAACTCACAACCGGAATGCCTGGACCGTCGGCCCTGTTGAGGTCGGGTGGGACGCCGACGCAGTCCTAGCCGAGCCCTTTGCCTGCTCCGGCAGGCCCTTCCAGGAGTAACTAAGTGTCGCTGCCACCACTTGTCCCGCCGGCCGCCGAGCTTACCGTCGATGAAGTGCGGCGTTATTCACGGCACCTGATCATCCCGGACATCGGGATGTCCGGACAGAAGCGCCTCAAGAACGCGAAAGTACTGGTCGTTGGCGCGGGCGGGCTCGGGTCGCCTGCCCTGCTCTACCTGGCCGCCGCTGGCGTCGGCACGCTGGGCGTCATCGATTTTGACACGGTCGACGAATCCAACCTGCAGCGCCAGGTCATCCACGGCCAATCCGATGTCGGCCGGCTGAAGGCTGAGTCCGCCCGGGACAGCATCAGGGAGATCAATCCCTACGTGAACGTCGTGCTGCACACGGAGGCGCTTGATTCCGGCAACGCGCTGCAGATCTTCGAGCCCTATGACCTGATCGTGGACGGCACCGACAATTTCGCCACCAGGTACCTGGTGAACGACGCCTGCGTATTGCTGGGCAAGCCGTACGTCTGGGGGTCGATCTACAGGTTCGACGGCCAGGCCAGCGTTTTCTGGGCCGAGTATGGCCCGTGCTACCGCTGCCTGTACCCGGAGCCGCCGCCGCCCGGGATGGTGCCGTCCTGCGCCGAGGGCGGCGTGCTCGGGGTGCTGTGCGCATCCATCGGCTCCATCCAGGTCAACGAGGCGATCAAGGTGATCACCGGCGTGGGCGAGCCGCTGGTCGGGCGGCTGATCATCTACGACGCGCTGGAAATGAGCTACCGGTCACTGCAGGTCAGGAAGGACCCGGAGTGCGCGGTGTGCGGCAAGAACCCGACGGTTACCGAACTGATCGACTATGAGGCCTTCTGCGGGGCGGTCTCCGAGGAAGCGCAGCAGGCCGCGTCGGGTTCGACGATCACCGCGACCGAGCTCAAGGCGATGCTCGACGGCGACGACAAGATCTTCCTGGTGGACGTGCGGGAGCCGAACGAGTACGAGATCGTGTCCATCCCTGGCTCGGTGCTCATTCCCAAGGGCCAGTTTCTCTCCGGAGCCGCCCTCGAGCGCCTTCCGCAGGACAGCCGGATCGTGCTGCACTGCAAGAGCGGCGCCCGGAGCGCCGAATGCCTGGCCGTGGTCAAGAACGCCGGGTTCGCCGATGCGGTGCACGTCGGCGGTGGCGTGCTCGCCTGGGTCAATCAGGTGGATCCCAGCCTGCCCCTTTACTGAGCTTGCGGGGGGTAAGAGACCAGTGAACCGCTCCGCTGATGGGCGAGTCATGCGTGAGCAGGCCGTAACATTCCGGTGTGGCGATGCAGCCAGAGTTCACGGGCACTGAGGGCAGCCCGGCACCGGCCGACGAGGCACCGGAGCGCGCCGGGCTTATCGGCTTGGCTGGGCCGGGTCCCGGGCCGGATTCCGCTCGCTTCCGGCTCGGCTTGATTCTTTTCGCGCTCGTCCTCGGGCTGAGCGGCCTGGCGGTCTCGGCTGCCGGCGCCGCCAGCCAGCTGCTGCCGCGGAGGTTCAGCGTTGCCCAGCAGCAGCGGATCATGGCCTGGCAGACGGCGGGGCGCTGGCGGATCAGGTCGGCCGGGCAGATCTTCCCTGAGATCGTCACCTATCAGCTGCCTGGTTACTCGCTCGCGTCAGGTTCCGGGCTGAACCTGTCCGCCCGGCGGATCGGCATCGCGAGGCAGGCGAGCTGCCGCGCCGCGACGGACCCGGCGGCGGCGCGGGTGCTTGACCGGCGGGGCTGCGTCGCAGTGCTCAGGGCCACATACGTCGACTCCACCGGGGCCCTCGTCGTCACGGTCGGGGTTGCGGTGCTGCCGAGCCCCACGGCGGCCGGGGCCGTCGCCAGTGAGCTGCCGCACACCGGGCAGCCGGGCGAGGGAGTCCGGGCCATGGCATTCCCCGGCACTCTCGCGTCATCATTCGGCGACCGCCAGCGCCAGCTGTCCTGGGCGGTGAACGACGGCCCTTACCTGATCATGTCGGCAGCCGGTTACGCGGACGGGCGGCCGCGCGTCCCGCTGTCGTCGGACAGCTACGCGGCGCAGGAGATGACCAGCGTGGCTGACGGCGTTGCCGAGACGGTCGCGCTGCCGCTCGGCGCGCTGCCTGCGACGCCCAGGTGCCCTGGAATACCCGGATGCTGAGCCTGACAGCGGCCCGGCTGCGCACCCGGGCCGGGTGCCTGCTGTTGGTGCTCGCGGCCGCGGTCCTGGCGGCGACGATCCCGGCCGGCCCGGCCCGCGCGGACGGCGTCCGCGATGCCCAGCAGTGGGTTCTCGAAGCTTTGCAGGCACCGGCCGCCTGGCAGGTGACGGAAGGGAACGGCGTGACCGTCGCGGTCATCGACAGCGGCGTCAATCCCGACGTTTCCGACCTGGTCGGATCGGTGACGTCGGGCCCTGACCTGACCGGGGTTGGCACCTCGTCCGCCAACCCCCACTGGGGCATGCACGGCACCTGGATGGCCTCGCTTATCGCGGGACACGGTGATAACGGCGGCGGCAGCGGCATCATCGGCGTCGCGCCGCAGGCACATGTGCTTTCGATCCGGGTGATCACCGACCAGCAGGATCCGGGCTATGCGCGATACCAGCGTGAGCCACCGGTACGGGTGCAGCGAGAGCTTGCGCGGGCGATCACCTACGCGGTGTCCCACGGCGCCGGCGTGATCAGCATGTCGCTTGGCTACGGGAGGCCGAGCAGCGTGGTCAGGCAGGCGCTCCAGGAAGCCTTCAACCACAACGTCGTCGTGGTGGCGTCCTCAGGCAACTCGGGAGACTCAGCGGCGGCAAGCCAGCACGCCCCGTACTCGTTCCCCGCCGACTATCCAGGCGTCCTCGGAGTGGCCGCCGTCGGCCAGGACGGTGCATCGGCCGGATTCTCGAGCGACAACCTTTCCGTGCAGGTCGCAGCACCCGGCGTGCGGGTGCCCGCGCAGGGCCGGGATGGCAGGTACTGGCTGGTGAGCGGGACCAGCCCGGCGTGCGCGCTGGCGGCAGGAGTGGTCGCCCTGATCAGGTCCAGGTACCCGGCCCTGTCGCCGCCGTTGGTCAGGCAGGCCATCATCACCTCGGCGAGCAATCGCCCGGCGGGGGGCTATGACGATCGGGTCGGGTTCGGCACGGTGGATGCCGCCGAGGCGCTGGCCGCAGCAGGACGGCTCGCGGCAAGTGCCCGCGTGAATGACCAGCGGCCGCCGAAGCGGAGTGTGCTTCCGGACAGCCACTTCGGCGGCGGCCCATCGGCGGTGCCGCCAGTCCCGGTCGGTCCGCGGGGCACGCAGCCGCTCGTGCTGTACTTCATTCTCGGTGTGGTCTGCCTGGCGGTGATCGTCGCGGCGGCGAGTCGGCTCGTCATGATGCGGCGGCAGCCGCCCGGCGAACGGTACCCACCGGACTGGCCCGCCGGGCCAGCTCGCGATGCGGCGGCCGGGCGGCCGGCCGGATCCGCCGGGAATCACGCGGGAGTGCCGCCGCAGCCGGACGTGGCCTGGCCACGCGAATGACCGCGCGACGCCGCGAGCCCGGACGCCCGGCGCTGGACGATTTCACCAGCCGTGTCCTTGACCTGGCGGAGTCGATCCCCTCGGGCCGGGTGATGTCCTATGGTGACATCGCCGATTACCTGGGCGAGGCCGGCCCGCGTCAGGTCGGCCGGGTACTGGCGCTGTGGGGCGGCGGCGTGGCGTGGTGGCGGGTCATCCATGCCGACGGCTCGCTGCTGGCCGGGCACGAGCAGGCAGCCCTCAGCCACTACGTGGCCGAGGGGACGCCGCTGCGGCCGGCGCCTGACGGCAATCCCGGCCGCGTCGATATGCGCAGGGCCCGCTGGAACGGAGCGGCCTGACCGGTTCGGGAATGGCTGACCGGATCGTGCATGCCTGACCGGATCAGGTATGGCTGACCGGCTCGGGGATGGCTGACCGGCTCGCGTCCTGGCAGCCATGCGGGTGTCCGCCTGCCCGCGCCGCACAGTCACCCGGCCCCGGACACCTCACGGTCTCCTGTCACGCTCCGGGCTGCCGATCGCTCTGGTACAAGCCGCGCCACGAGCCGCCGCCGGACGGCTAAGGCGTGCTCCAGTAACCGGCCGTCGCGGGGTGCTCTCCATCGGAGATCAGCGTGCCGTAAGCCACCCATCCCGCTGCGCCGCGATCCAGCACGCCCCCCACGAGCCGGAGGTCGATAACCTCGAACCGCCATTCTTGCGGGCCGGCCGCCACGGGGTAGTCGCCGGCGGCTGACTCCACGCCGGTAAGAGACCGGGAGGCGGGATGGCCGGCAGCGGGGAGGCCGTCCGGCGGCTCGTAGCGGGCGGCCTGTTCCTCGGCCCGGCTCTGCGCTGCCTGCTGAAGTGCCGCCAGGGCCAGGTCGGGGTTCAGGCCGGTGCCGGTGGCGATTCCCTGCGGATGGCCTTTGCTGTCGTTGGTCGTGCGGATCGTCACTGCGGGAACGGTTATGAGGGGCATGCCGGGAGACGCTACCCCAGCCGCCTGTTTGCCGAGATCTAGTTGCACAAAGTGTAATTGCCGAGTACGTGTCGCGCTGTCGACTAAACCCCTACGGGCATCGTGAGCTGGCAGCCATTCGGCTGTCCCGCCTGCGCGCGCCGCGCAGTCGCCCAGCCCCGGTCACTTACCGTCAGTTGCCAGCACTCGGGCTGCCGGTCCCGCTGGTATCAGCCGCGCCACGAGCGCCCGGACAGCTAGCGCCAGTAACCGGCCGCCCCGGGGAAGTCTCCCTCGGAGATCAGCGTGCCGTAGGCCACCCATCCGGCTGCGCCGCCGACCAATACGCCCGGCACTAGGCGGACATCGATAACCTCGAACCGCCATTCCAGTGGGTCCTCCGGGAGCGGGCGGGCTGCCACGCGGTAGCCGCCAGCGGCGAGTTCGGCGCCGGTTGGAGGCCGGGAGGCCCGGGCGGCGGCGGGCGGGAAGTCGTCCGGCTCGTGGCGGGCGGCCTCTTCCTCGGCCCGGATCTGCGCCGCCTGCTGAAGTGCCGTCAGCGCCAGGTTGGGGCTCAGGCCAATGCCGGTTTGCGATGCGATGCGGATTACCGTCGCCGTCACTGGTTGTCCGGATCGTCACGTCGGGAATCGTTATGCGGGGCATGCCCGGACAGTACCGCCCGGGTGTGAGACACGAATGTCGTTGATCTTGGCTGGGTGCGCCTCCACTCTGAGATAGGTTCCACTTCTCGGAGTGGAGGTACGGTGGCTGACGAGCTGGGCCTGGCGGGGCTGGAGGCGGAGCGGGCGCGGCTGTATGCCGAGCTGAGCGGGGTTGGCGACTTCCGGCGGGGCGCGCTGAGCGCGGTGTTCCGCAAGTGCGGCAAGCCGAACTGCCGGTGCGCGCAGCCGGGCGATCGGGGGCACGGCCCGCAGTGGAACCTGACCCGGTGGCAGGGCGGCAAAACGGTGACCACCCATCCGCGGCCTGGCCCGGAGCTGGACAAAGCGGAGCGGGAAGCCGGCGAGTGGGAGCGGTTCCGGTCGCTGGCCGGGCAGATCGAGCAGGTGAACGAGGCGATCTGCCACGCCCGGCCGCCGTTAGCCGGGCCCGGTGCCATGGCCCCTGACTCGAAGGGACAAAAAAGAGGCGGCCCGGCCAGCTCGCCGCGGCGCTCGCGGCCGAGTCCGCCGCGGAGGTAACCAGGCTGGCCGCCGCGGCGGCCGCGTCGCTGACGAGCTACCCGCCTGTCACCTACATTGATGTCCCACACCCCGGATCGGCGTGGATTCACGCGGACTGACGTAGCCGCGTGCTACCTGTAGAGGCGGCCCGCTCGGATTCCCCTGGACCGCCCCAGACGGCCCGTCCTTGCGGTACGGACATGGACAGGCAGTCACCGTCGTACCGGCTGGTTCGCCGGCCGCTTCGCGCAGCAACACCGCCCAGCCTGGATGATGCCCAGCGCCGGGTGGTGAGCCACACCGGCGGCCCGCTGCTGGTGCTGGCAGGACCGGGCACCGGGAAGACCACGGCCATCGTCGAGGCCGTCGTGGACCGGGTCACCCGGCGCGGTATCGATCCGGCCCGGGTACTCGTGCTGACCTTCAGCCGCAAGGCTGCGGAGGAGCTGCGAGAGCGGATCACGATGCGGCTCGGCCGGACCACCCGCGAGCCGCTGGCGCTGACCTTCCACAGCTACGCCTACGCGCTGGTGCGCAGGGAGTTCACGGTGGCAGGCGAGGAGCCGCCGACGCTGCTGCCTGGTCCCGAGCAGCTGCTTGAGGTCAGGCGACTGCTGCGCGGCGATGCCGACGATGGCGGCGCGAACTGGCCGGAGCAGCTGCGCCCGGCGCTGGCCACCAGGGGCTTCGCGGCCGAACTACGGGACTTCCTCCTCCGCGCGGCCGAGCGCGGGCTGGACGGGGCCAGTCTGGCCAGGCTGGGTGCCCGGCGCGGCCGCGACGACTGGGTGGCGGCCGGCCGGTTCCTTGACTCCTATGCGGCCCGGTTCGACCTCGCGCCGGTTCCGGCCTATGACTACGCCGAGATCGTCAGGATCGCCGGCGGCCTGCTGGCCCGCGGCGTGACCAGGGACCGGGAACGGCGGGCTTACGACGTCGTACTCGTCGATGAGTACCAGGACACTGACCCCGCGCAGGAGGACATGCTGCACGCCCTGGCCGGGGATGGCCGGGAGCTGATCGTGGTCGGCGATCCAGACCAGTCGATCTACGGCTTCCGCGGCGCCGACGTCCGCGCGCTCAGGCGCTTTCCCGATAGGTTCCGCGCGCCCGACGGCAGGACGGCGCAGGTGGTGGCCTTGCGCACGGCCAGGCGCAGCGGTGAAGTCCTGCTTGCCGCCTCGCGCCGGGTCGCCAGCAGGCTGCCTGCCGCGCAGGGAGCGGACAACCTTGCCGCGAAACGGGACCACCGCGGGATTGTGCCGCTCCCTGAGGCCGATCCGGGAACGGCGCGTATCGTCATCGCGGCGAGCGCCACCCAGGAAGCGGCCGTGATCGCCGACACGCTTCGCCGCGCCCACCTGATCGACGGGGTCAGCTGGTCGTCGATGGCGGTTCTGGTCCGGTCGGCTACCCGGCAGGTGCCGTTGCTCCAGCGCGTCCTCGCCTCGGCCGGTGTCCCGGTGGCCGTGGCCGGCGACGAGCTGCCGCTGGCCGCCGAGCCAGGCACGCGCCCGCTGCTGGAGTTGCTGAGCTGCGCGCTGCGGCCAGGTGCACTTGACGAGGAGACCGCGGCCGAGCTGCTGACCGGGCCCCTCGGCGGCACCGACGCGCTGGGCCTGCGGCGGCTGCGGCGCGCGCTGCGGGCGGCTGCTCAGGCGGCCGGGGAGCTGCCGTCGGCAGAGCCGCTGGCCCGGGTCCTGCGTGATCCGCGCGAGCTTGCCTTGGCCGGGTGGTCCGCCGGCGACGCAGCGCAGGCCCGGCCGCATTCTGGGCCGGCGGCGCCGGCCGCCAGCAGCGTGCCGCCCGCCCGGCGGCTGGTGCGCCCGCGAGCCGGGCGGCTGGCTCGTCGGCTGGCTCTGCGCTCGGGTCGGCCGTGGACGCGGCGCGGCGGGTGGCGGCGCTGCTGGATCTGGCCAGGCAGGCGGCCAAGGATGGGACCGCGCATGACGTGCTCTGGGCGGTGTGGGACGCATCGGGCCTGGCCGGGCAGTGGCAGCAGGCAAGCGCGGCGGGCGGCAGCAGGGGAGCGGCTGCCGATGCGGACCTGGATGCCGTGGTCGCGCTCTTCGACGCCGCTGCCCGGTTTACCGCCCGGCTGCCGGAGGGCTCGCCCAGGCTCTTCCTCGACAGCGTGGCCGGACAGGAGATCGCCGGTGACACGCTGGCGCAGCGAGCCCCGCAGGGCGACGCCGTCGCCGTGCTGACCGCGCACCGCGCGAAAGGCCTGGAGTGGGACCTGGTCGTGGTCGCAGGCGTCCAGGAAGGGACCTGGCCGGATGTCCGGGTCCGCGGCTCCCTGCTCGGCATGGACGAGCTCGTCGAGGCAATTGTCGCCGGGGCAGGACCAGGATGGCCCGCCGACCCGGAATTCGCCGCACCGGACGCGGCGGCGGCGGCGCTGGCCTCCAAGCTTCTGGATGAGGAGCGGCGGCTGTTCTACGTGGCGGTCACCCGGGCCCGGCACGCGCTCGTGGTCACCGCGACCGGGGGAAATGATAGCGAGGAACGGCCGTCGAGGTTCCTCGCCGAGCTCGCCGGCGATGACATCGCGGTGGAAAACGTGGCCGGGGCCGGCCACCGCTGGCTGTCGCTGGCCGCGCTCACCGCGGACCTGCGGCGCGCGGCCGCCGACCGGAGCCGCCCCGGCCAGGTCCGCAGGGCGGCCGCGGTCCAGCTCGCCCGGCTCGCGGCCGCTGGCGTCCGTGGTGCGAGCCCGCAGCAGTGGTACGCGCTTACCGAGCTGTCCGGCCCCGGGCCAGTCTTCGGCCCGGCCGTCCGGCTGTCGCCTTCCCAGGTCGAGTCGTTCACCAAATGCGGTCTGCGCTGGCTGCTTGAGTCCGCGGCCGGAGTGAACTCGCCGAGCGTGCTCCGCCACTTCGGCATCGTCATCCACGCGGCCGCCGCGCTGGCCGCCGATGGCGCCGCCGACGGGGACATCAGCAAGCGGATCGACGAGATCTGGCACCATCTCGACTTCGGCAGTACCTGGTATGCCGCCAAGCAGCGGGAGCAGGCCGAGCGCATGGTCCGGAGGTTCCTCGACTGGCACGCCGGCAACCCGCGGGAGCTGGTGGCGGTCGAAGAGGAGCTGCGGGTCAGGGTCGGGCAGGTGGAGATAACCGGCCGGGTCGACCGGCTGGAGCGGGACGCCGACGGCACGGCGATCGTTGTTGATCTCAAGACGGGATCCAGCAAGCCGCACGACGACGAGCTGGACAGGAACCCGCAGCTTGGCGTCTATCAGCTGGCCGTCATGCTGGGCGCCTTCGAGCAGCTTGGCCTGGCTGAGCCTGGCGGAGCCGAGCTGGTTCAGGTCGGCAAGGCGGGGCTGGCTGCACGCGCCCGGGTCCAGCACCAGCGCTCGCTGGCCAGCGATCCGGAGCCTGGCTGGGCGCAGGATCTCGTGGAGACGGTCGCGGCGGGGATGTCCGGGCCGGTATTCCAGGCAACCGTGAATCCGGGCTGCCGGGTCTGCCCGGTCGCGGCCTGCTGCCCGGTCCATGAACGCGGCGGGCAGGTGGGCCCGTGATCACCGGCGGCCCTGGTACGGCCGGACCGGCGCCGCGGGGATCCGGCACCGGCCTCGCTGCGGGCCAGTACAACCCCGCCCAGCTGGCCCGCCTGCTCGGCGCGGCCGAGCCGACCGCTGAGCAGGCAGCGGTGATCGGGGCGCCGCTGCGGCCACTGGCCGTGATCGCGGGTGCCGGATCGGGCAAGAGCGAGACGATGGCGGCCAGGCTGGTCTGGCTCGTGGCGGGCGGCCTGGTCAGGCCGGAACGCGTGCTCGGGCTGACGTTCACCAGGAAGGCCGCTGCCGAGCTTTCCGGACGCGTTCGCAGCAGGCTGGACGGGCTGCGCAGGGCCGGGCGCGGCGGCTGGCAAAACGAGGAAGACCTGCTGGGGGATCCCGTTATTGCCACTTATCACTCCTACGCTGGACGGCTAGTCGCTGATCACGCGCTGCGCGAGGCGCTTGAGCCGTCGCTGCGCCTGATCACCCCTGCCGTCGCCTGGCAGCTGGCTGCCCGGGTAGTGGCCGCCTACGACGGGCCGATGGATGCGATCGGATGGGCGCCCGCGACGGTCACCGCGGCCGTGCTCGACCTTTCCGGCGAGCTGGCCGAGCACCTGCGCGGCCCTGGCGATGTGATCGAGGCGGGGGAGTGGCTGGCGCGGTGCTGCGCTGAGCTTCCCGGCCGGGTGCCTGCGTTGGCGGTGAAGATCCTGAAATGCCAGCGCGCCAGGGAGCAGCTGCTCCCGCTGGTGTCCGCCTATGTCAAGGCCAAGGCGGCCAGGGAGGTCCTCGATTATGGCGACCAGATGGCCGTGGCCGCGCGGATCGCGCAGCGTCACCCGGCTGTCGGCGCCGCCGAGCGAGCCCGCTACCAGGCCGTGCTTCTCGATGAGTATCAGGACACCAGCCATGCGCAGCTGGTGCTGCTCCGGTCCCTTTTCGGCGGCGGCCATCCAGTCACCGCGGTCGGCGACCCATGCCAGTCGATCTATGGCTGGCGCGGCGCGACCGCGGGCAACCTGCGGCGGTTCAGCGTCGACTTCCCCGCGAGAGAAGGCCCGTCGGGCACGGCGCTGCTGTCCACCAGCTTCCGCAATACCGGCCGGGTCCTCGACGCTGCCGCCGCGCTCCAGGAAGGGCTCCGGGCGGCGGCACCCGAGGTGCCGCGGCTGATCGCACCGCCTGATCGCGCCCAGCGCGGTGAGGTGACCTGTGCGCTGCTCGAAACCTCGGCGCAGGAGGCAGACTGGGTGGCCGCCCGGGTCGCCGGGCTGCTCAGCCTGCCGCCAGGCATCGCCCCGGACGGCGGGCGCTGGCCCGGTGGCGGGAACGACGCGGTCCGGCCGTCCGACATCGCCGTGCTATGCCGCAAGCGCGCCCAGTTCGCCGTGCTGCGCGCAGCGCTGGAAGCGAGCGGCATCCCGGTCGAGGTGGTCGGGCTCGGCGGCCTGCTGACCGTGCCCGAGGTGGCCGACATCGTCGCCACGCTCCGGGTTATGCACGATCCGTCCGCCGCCGACGCGCTGGCGAGAGTGCTGACCTCGCCGCGTTGGCGGATCGGCCCGCGCGACCTGGTCGCCCTCGGCCGCCGGTCCCGGGCCCTGGCCAGCGGCGCCGCCCAGCCGCCGCGGGCGGCTGCGCGGCCACCAGCCGCTTCGCCGGTCCCGGCTCCGGCCCCAGCTCCGGCCCCAGCCCCAGCCCCGGGCCCGGCCTCGGCCACGGACGATGTGATGGACCGGATGGTGACCGACCTGACTGCGGACCCCGGCAGCCTGATCGAGGCTCTGGATGACCCCGGCGACCCCGCTGCCTATTCCGCCGTCGGCTACCAGCGGATTGCCGCACTCGCTGCCGAACTGCGGGCACTCCGGCTGCACACTGGGCGCACGCTGCCCGAGCTGGTCGGTGAGGTCGAGCGAACATTGGGGCTTGACATCGAGGTCGCGGCCCGGCCGGGCATGGACCCGGCCAGCGCGCGCGCCGATCTGGACGCCTTCGCGGACGCCGCGGCCGCTTTCGCCGGCGACCTGGAGGAACCGACGCTCGGCGCGTTCCTCGCCTACCTGGCCGCCGCGGAAGCGGAGGAATTCGGCCTTGAGGCAGGCCGGGTGGGCGAGACAGACTCGGTCAAGCTGGCGACCGTGCACGCCGCCAAGGGATTGCAGTGGGCAGCAGTCGTTGTGCCTGGGCTGTCCGGCGGGACCCAGGGACACGTCTTCCCAGCCAAGCCGAAGGTGACCACCAGGTGGACCGAGAATCCGCGGCTGCTCCCGTTTGGCCTGCGCGGAGATGCTGCTGACTTGCCGTCGCTTGCGGGCCTGGACACCACGTCACTGGCCGACTTCACTGAGGCCTGCGCGGATCGTGAGCTGGCTGAGGAGCGGCGGCTTGCTTACGTTGCCGCCACGCGAGCGGCCTTCTGGCTGTGCTGCACCGGCTACTGGTGGGGTGATGGCGCGTCCCGGCTCGGCCCGTCGGCTTTCCTGACCGAGGTCCGGGCTGCCTGCGAGGCAGGCGCTGGCACGGTCGGGCGCTGGGTAGCGGAGCCGGAACCCGACGCGTGCAACCCCCTCCTTGCCGAGCCCGCGACCGCGTCCTGGCCGGCGGCCGCGGCGGGCTCGCGGTACGAGGCCGCGCGCGAAGCGGCGGCTCTGGTTACCGCGGAGATCGGGGCCCAGGAGCGCGAAAGCCACGAAAGTGCGGAGCGTGCCGGGGCTGGCGGTGAGGCCGCGGGCGGCGCTGCGGAGCCTGCCCGGATTGTCCTGAGCCCGCAGGACGCCGCCCTGATCGCGGGCTGGACCCGCGATGCTGACCTGCTGCTCGCCGAGCGAGCGCAGCGCCGCAGCGACCATGCCGTGGCCGTCCAGCTGCCGGCCCGGATGCCCGTCTCCTCGCTGGTGACGATGGCCAGGGAACCGGCGGCGCTCGCCGAGCAGGTCCGGCGGCCGATGCCACAGCCGCCCGCGCCGCAAGCCCGCCGGGGCACGGAGTTCCACCGCTGGCTGGAGCAGCGGTTCGGGCCCCGGCCGCTTATCGATTCCGATGAACTGCTCGGCGCCGCCGACGAGAGCGCCGGGGCTGGCGCCGATCCGGACCTGGCGGTGCTCAAGGCGCGCTTCGAAGCGGGCGCATGGGCGGACCGGTGGCCGGCCGAAGTCGAGATCCCGTTCGAGACCCTGATCGGGGACAGGCTGGTCCGCGGCCGGATCGACGCGGTGTTCGCCGATGCGCCCGAGGGCGGCTTCGATGTCGTGGACTGGAAGACCGGCCGCGCGCCCGGCTCGCCTGACGAGCGCCGCGCTGTCGCCGTCCAGCTGGCCGCCTACCGGCTCGCCTGGGCTGCGCTCGCCGGAACGCCGGTCGAGCAGGTCAGGGCGGCCTTCTACTACGTTCGCGACGACGTCACCGTACGGCCATCGGATCTTCTTGATCAGGCAGGCCTTGCTGCAACTAATGAAGAGGTGTGCTGGCTGGCCATCGCCGCCGCAACCGCCTGGATACCCCAACGGGAACCGGTTGAGACGGCGCTGCCCCGCAAGCAGGCCGCCCTGCTGGACGGCCTTTCTACTGCTCAGAGGCAGTTACCGTGCTGCGGATAGCAGGTTCGCCGAAAAGTAGTTAATTAAAATCCTACCCAGTCACCCTCGATGGTGGTGAACATGGCGTCGGTCCGGTTGTCCAGGCCGCTCTCGCGGACCACGCGGACCGCATCGGCGACGTATTCGGCGACCGCCTCACCGACCCCTAGCGGCGTTACCGAGAATGCCACGAGCATCTGGCCCTCCTGGTAGTTCGGCAGCAGTGTCGCTGCGAGCTTTCCTCCGGTGCGGGTCTATGGTTCCACGCCGGTCGGCCGCGGGCGGTCCGGCCACGAGGCGGGTGCGCTGACATGGTTCATTCGCTCAGCGGCCGAGCCTGCCGGCTGATGCGGCGCGGATCCTGGGCGTCCAATCCGCGCGCCAGCTACGGCACTCCTCCTGACCGGAAAGCCAATTTGCTAAGGCCAGACTTATCAGTTTATCCTTAGGACATGGATCAGGACCCGGATGTCTACGATGTCGCCGGAGCGCTTCAGGTAAGCATCGGCCTGCTCCGGCGGCAGTTGCGCCAGGCGCAGGCCGACGGGGAGCTCACGCCGCCCGAGACTTCGGCCCTCGCGCGCCTGGACCGCGGCGGCCCGGCGACGCCAAGCGCGCTCGCCAAGCTCGAGCAGATCAGCCCGCAGTCGATGGGAGCGACGCTCGGTGCGCTCGAACTGCGTGGCCTGGTACAGCGACATCCCGACCCGGATGACGGCAGGCGGGCTGTCATGTCGCTGACCGAGGCCGGGCGGCGGGTGCTGCGGAACCGCCGCAACGCGCGGACGCAGCAGCTGGCGAAGGCCCTGTCGACCGGATTCACGCGCTCGGAGCTCAGCCAGCTGATGGCGGCCGCGCCGCTGATCGAGCGACTGGCGCAGAGCATCTGATGACCACAGCTGGGCAGAACCTGGGCGACGGTCGGACGGCCGCCGGGCATAACCCGGCGGGCGACCGGATGGCCGGAAAGCCAACGGCGGGGGCGGACGACGCCTACAAGTGGGTGGCACTGTCGAACACGACCGCCGCCGTGTTTATGTCCCAGCTCGACGGATCCATCGTCATCATCGCGCTACCGGCGATCTTCCGGGGCATCCACCTGGATCCGCTGGCGCCAGGCAACGTCGCCTACCTGCTGTGGATGATCATGGGATACCGGCTCGTTCAGGCCGTCCTCGTCGTCACCGTCGGCCGTCTCGGTGACATGTTCGGCCGGGTCAGGATCTACAACGGTGGCTTCGCGGTGTTCACCTTCGCCTCCGTGCTGCTGTCCTTCGATCCGTTCGAAGGTGGCCACGGAGCGCTGTGGCTGATCGGCTGGCGGGTGGTTCAGGCTGTCGGCGGGTCCATGCTGGTCGCTAACTCGGCCGCGATTCTGACCGATGCGTTTCCTTCCGATCAACGCGGTTTTGCGCTCGGCACCAACCAGGTCGCTGGCCTTGCCGGGATGTTTATCGGCCTGGTCGCGGGCGGCCTGCTGGCGGCCCTGGACTGGCGGGCGGTGTTCTGGGTCAACGTGCCCGTCGGCATCTTCGGAACACTGTGGGCCTACCGCAAGCTCCGTGACACCGGTCGTCGAGCAGGCGGTCGCATCGACTGGTGGGGCAACATCACCTTCGCCGTCGGCCTGGGTGCGGTCTTGATCGGCGTCACCCTTGGCATCCAGCCGTACCTGCATCAGGCTATGGGCTGGGCGAACCCCACGGTCGTCGGCCTGCTCGCCGGCGGGCTCGTGCTGCTGGCGGCGTTCGTCGTGATCGAGACCAAGGTCGCCGAGCCGCTATTCCAGCTCAGCCTGTTCCGCATCAGGGCCTTCACGGCCGGAAACGTGGCCGGCCTCGCCGTGTCCATCGCCAGGGGCGGGCTGCAGTTCATGCTCATCATCTGGCTGCAGGGGATCTGGCTGCCGCTGCATGGCTATAACTACAGCGAGACACCGCTGTGGTGCGGCATCTTCCTGCTGCCCCTCACCGCCGGTTTCCTCATCTCCGGTCCGGTGGCTGGAACTCTCTCCGACCGGTTCGGCACCCGGGGCATTGCCAGCGCCGGGATGATCGTGTTCGGCGGCAGCTTCATCGGCCTGATGCTGCTGCCTGTTGACTTCGCGTACTGGGCCTTCGCCGTGCTTATCGCCGCGAATGGGATCGGCAGCGGCATGTTCGCCGCCCCCAACTCGTCGTCGATCATGAGCAGCGTCCCTGCCAGGTACCGCGGCGTTGCCTCGGGAATGCGCTCGACCTTCCAGAACTCCGGCACGGCTCTGTCGATCGGGGTGTTCTTCTCGCTCATGATCGCCGGGCTGGCGAGCGGTCTCCCGACAGCGCTGACCAGCGGCCTGCAACGGCACGGCGTGCCATCCGGCATCGTGCACCAGGTGAGCCTGCTGCCGCCGGTGTCGTCGCTGTTCGCGGCAGTTCTCGGCGTGAACCCGCTGCAGCACCTGCTGGCGGCGAGTCAGGTGCTGTCCGCACTGCCGGCTGCGGCTCAGAAGATCATCACCGGCCGGGAGTTCTTCCCGGACCTGATTTCAGGGCCGTTTCACCACGGCCTGGTCGTGGTGTTCGCCGTAGCCGCCAGCCTGGCGGGGCTTGCCGCTGTCGCGTCGCTGTCACGCGGAGGCCGCAACGTCGATCCATCGATCACGGCCGAGTTACCGCTGCTCGCCACCGAGGGTGAAGCAAACCTGTCAGGCCGTGCGGCGGCACCGAGTCTGGCTGCAGCCCCGGGTCTGCGTGTCCGGGCCGGCCAGCAGGACCGGCCACCCCGGAGCCCGGACCCCCGAGCGAGTCGGCTTGCGCCGGTTAAGCCGGGCACGCTGGGCCTCGCTAGAGTTCGGCCAGGATCTCCGCGTTCCGCAACGGCGCGGCTGTCACATCCAGCGAGGGGATGATCATGGACGTCCGTGAGTACATCGGCCAGAACGCGCCTGCGTTCTTCGCCGCGCTGAAGGAGTGGCTGACGATCCCCTCGATCTCGGGTGATCCCGCGCATCACGCCGATGTCAGGCGCTCCGCCGAATGGCTTGGCGAGCATCTTCGCGAGACCGGGTTCCCTGTGACAGAGGTATGGGAGACCGGAGCCGACGGTGCTCGCGGGCTCCCCGCCGTGTTCGCGCAGTGGCCGGCGGCCGACCCCGCTGCGCCCGTTGTGCTCGTCTACGGCCACCATGACGTTCAGCCGGTGGAACCGCTAGAGGAGTGGGACTCGCCGCCATTCGAGCCGGCCGAGCGGGAGGGCAGGCTGCTGGCCCGCGGCGCCTCCGACGACAAGGGCCAGGTGCTCTTCCACGCTCTCGGGGTGCGAGCCGGCCTCGCAGCCGGCGCTGCCGCCGCGCCGCCGGTTACGCTCAAGCTCCTTATCGAAGGCGAGGAGGAGTCGGGATCGCCGAACTTCGCGGCGCTGCTGCGGGACCGGCGCGATCAGCTGCGCTGTGACGTGATCGTCGTGTCCGACACCTCTATGTGGGCAGCGGACGTTCCATCGATGTGCACCGCGATGCGCGGCCTTGCCGACGCGCAGATCGATGTCCGCGGGCCGGACCAGGACCTGCACTCTGGATCGTTCGGCGGCGCGGTCCCGAACCCGCTACACGCGCTCGCCGCGCTGCTCGCCGGGTTGCACGACGCGGAGGGGAGGGTCACCCTGCCGGGGTTCTACGACAAGGTGGCTCCAATATCGGCGCAGGAGCAGGAGATATTCGCCAGGCTGCCGTTCGACGAGAAGGCCTGGCTCGCGGAAGCGGGCAACAGCGGGGCAGCCGCCGGAGAGGCGGGCTTCAGCACCCTGGAACGGATCTGGGCGCGGCCGACCGCGGAGATCAACGGTATGTGGGGCGGCCACACCGGTCCGGGGGGCAAGACGATCGTGCCGCGACAGGCCCATGCCAAGCTATCGTTCCGGCTGGTCGCCCACCAGGAGCCGGCTGATGTCATCGCCGCGCTCCGGGATTACGTATCCGCGCGCACCCCGGCGGGCATCGAGGCGACAGTCACCCCGGCCGGGCCCGGCACGCGGCCTGCGTTCTCGCCCGTCGACTCGGCCGCGGTACTGGCCGCCCGGCGGGCCATGGAACGTGCCTTCGGCCGTGAGGTGCTCTTCACGCGGGAGGGGGGAAGCGGGCCGGAAGCTGAACTCGCCGAGATCCTCGGGGCGCCGCTGGTCTTCCTCGCCGTCGGCCTTGCCGAAGATCGCATTCACGCGCCCAACGAGAAAGCCGAGATGGCGCTGCTGCTCAAAGGGGCAGAAGCGGCTGCCTATCTGTGGGATGAGCTTGCGGTGGCAGCCGGCCAGCTCACGGGCCCGCGATGAACGGAGCCGGGACACACGCGGCCGGCCCGGATCCTGACCGGATCGCGGTCACCAGCGGTTCGGAGCCGGACGGCTCCGGTGGTGTAGGCGGTCCGGAGCCGGACGGCCTCGCCCCGCTTGGACCGCTCGCGCTGGCACGCAGCGAGGTGGACCGGGCGAGCATGCTCCGCGAGGACACCGCATGGCTCGAGGCGGCCTGGGCGGACCAGCGCAGCCGCGTGCTCGTGCTGCACAACGGGCAGGCGCCGGTCTGGTTCGCAGACGGTGGGGCGGAACTCGAGCTGGTGCCGCCCGCCGCGGCACCCGATGGGGTCAGGTTCCTGCTGGGCACCGACTCTGACGGGGTCGCCTACTTCGGGGTCGCCGCCAGCGGCGAGCGGCCGGGCGCGGCAGGCGACCAGCCGAGCCGGGGCAGCCCTCGTGGCAGCCTGCGCTGGGCCGGGCTGCGGCAGGCAGGAGCGCTGCTTTCGGCCCGGGACGCGGGACTGATAACGCATGCGGTGGCGCTGGCCAACTGGCATGCCGTCGCCGGGCACTGCCCGCGATGCGGTGCGGCGACGGAGCCAGCCGCCGCCGGGCACACCAGGCGCTGCGTGGCCGACGGGACGGAGCATTTCCCGCGGAGTGATCCCGCAGTGATCATGCTGGTCACCGATCCTGACGATCGCGGGCTGCTGGCCCGAAACGCGCAGTGGCCCGAGCGCCGGGTCTCGATCCTGGCCGGGTTCGTCGAGCCAGGCGAGTCAGCTGAGCAGGCGGTCGCACGGGAGGTGTTCGAGGAGACCGGCCTTGCGGTGGACCGGGTCCGGTACGTGGGCAGCCAGCCCTGGCCGATGCCGCACAGCCTGATGCTCGGATTCCGCGCGCATGCCGCAGGCGGCCAGCAGATCAGGGTCGACACCCACGAGATAGCCGAGGCCCGCTGGTTCTCCAGGGCGGAACTGCGGGCTGCGATCGACCGCGGTGAGGTGAGGCTGCCGCCGCCGGTCTCGATCGCGCATCAGATCATCGCGTCCTGGTACGGCAACGATCTCGCCGGGTCCTGGTGAACCGTGCCTTCCCGCACGGTCAGCAGGGGTGACACGGCCAGGGCCGCTGGCGCGGGTCAGGCGGGCGCGAGCTTCCTGACGGAGTCAAACATGTTGGCGTCCGGGGTGGGAATGATCATGATGGCCGGGGTGTCGAGCCCACTCGCCTGATACTCGGCGACCCGTTCCCGGCATGCCTCGACAGGTCCGTGTACGACAAGGTCATCGACAAGCTCGTCGGGGATCGCGGCCAGCGCGCCCTTGCGGTCGCCGCTGTTCCAGGCGGCCAGCATCGGCCGCAGCAACTCCTCCCGGCCCAGCCAGGCGTGAAACGCCGTATAGGCCGGCACGGTCAGGTAGGCAGCAATGAGTCGCTGACCGATCATCCTGGCCAGCGCCGCGTCCGGCGTCGGGCAGACGAAGATCCGGGCGATCAGTTCGGTGCCTGGCCCGGCTGCGGCGCGCACCTTGGGCACGTCATAGGGTGCCAGCCAGTTCGTGATCACGCCGTCGGATTCCGCCGCGCCCAGCCGGACCATCTGCGGGCGGAGTGCGGCGAGCGCTAGGCCGGGCGGGTCGGCAGGCACGTTGTCGAGCCTGAACCCGTCCACGCTGAACGTCTCGTACTGCTCGGTCACCTTCTCCCCGGCCAGCGCCCGGCGCAGGAACCGCAGCATGTCCCTGGACCGCTGGTAAGGGTTGGCGAACTCGATGTCGTTCCACTGCTTTACCACCACCGGCGTCGAGGTGCCGACGCCCAGCACGAAACGTCCGGGAGCGAGGTTGGCGACGGTGGCCGCGTGCATGGCGAGCATGGCGGGGCCTCGCGTGTAGACGCTGGCAATCGCGGTACCGAGGCGCAGCTCGCTGGCCCACTGACTGGTCAGGGCGAGCGGGGTGAACGCGTCGGTGCCGTTGAGCTCGGAGGACCACGCGTCGGTGTAGCCGAGGCCGGGTAGTTCGGTGACGATCTCGCGCTGCTCGGCCAGCGAGATTCCATGCAGCGGGAGCGTGATTCCCCAGCGGGCCTTATGTTCCATCAGGAGTCCTCTCCTCGGCGCTCATGTCGGCCGCGGGTCTCGTTTCGCAGCTTCGTTGTCCGACGGATATCACAGTCTCCGATCGAGGCGTTGGCTGAGGCGGGGCTCATCCGTCAGGGCCGGCCCCGCATGGCGAAGACGCGCCGGAGACCGGTCAGCGTCCCTTGAGGCTGCCGATACCGAGCGATCCGTCTGGCGCCCCTCGGCCGGCCGGCGGCTCGAACTGCCGTTCCTTCTCGCGAACGTAACGGGCCGGGTCCTTGTCCACCGCCGGGACGCCCGCGAAATGCCTCGCCTCGAAGGCCGCGAAGGCGACGGCCAGATCGTGGCGCAGCCCGAGCCCGGCGAGACGGCGGAAGTCGGTGAGGCCTTCGCGCTCTTCCTCAGCCATGTGATCGCCATTCGCCAGATTCACGGCGGCGACCGCGGCATACCACTCGCCGCTGCCGGTCTCGTGGCCCGGGACTGCGGCGATCGTGTCCCTGATGTCGTTGTGATCGTGGATCGCGTCGAGTGTTTCCTCCTCGACGCTGCCCGCGCGGCCAGCGCCCGTCCCCGCCTGCAGCAGCGCCGGGTAGAAGATCTCCTCCTCCGCCGCGGCGTGCAATTCAAGGAACGCCGACAGCCGTGCCCAGACGGCACTGAGAGTTCCGGTGTCGCCACGATCGATCTGCTCCAGGATCGCGAAGAGCCGGCGCTGTTCGTGATGGTCGTCGAGGATCAGCTGGGTTATGTCCACGAGGCCCTCCAAGCGTCCATGGCGAATCTTCAGGCGATCCTGAGCATGGGTTCCCGTTCGGCGACGGTTCTAACGGCGCCGGATAGCCACCTGCTGCGTGATGCGGCAGTTCCCCGCCTGCGGCGGCGCGGACTGATTCTAGCCCGTCCCCATCTGATCCACTGGGTAGGAAAGAACTCGTCGGCCGGCCTGCCTGGCCGGGCGGGCGGAAAGGATCCGGGTACCACGCAGGTCCGGGCACGAGGCAAGCAGGGAGATGTGATGACCGACAATGCGGCCCCTCGCAACATCGAGGTCAAAGGCGCGGTGGCGCGCTCGTTCAACAATTCGGTGCGCTGGCTGACCAGGCACGGGATCAGCATCTGGGGCAGCCGGGTGCTGGCGGTACGGGGTCGGACAAGCGGCGAATGGCGGACTACCCCGGTGAACCCGCTCAGCTACAACGGCAACCGGTACCTGGTCGCACCGCGCGGCCATACCCAGTGGGTCAAGAACATGCGGGTAGCAGGCGGCGGCGAGCTGCGGATCGGCAGGCGCGTGGAGCGGTTCACTGCCACCGAACTCCCCGACGCGCAGAAGCCCGAGGTGCTCCGCGCCTACCTGAAGCGCTGGAAGTTCGAGGTCGGCGTCTTCTTCGACGGGGTCGGCGCGGACGCGTCCGACGAGAAGTTGCTCGCGATCGCGCCCGGCTACCCGGTCTTCCTGATCACAGCCCGCTGACCGATGGTGCCGCCGCAATGGCCGGGGTCAGCGCGTCAGTGCCAGCGTGGCACCGGTGGCGTCCATCAGCCGGTGGCAGCCCGCGGCGCCCTCAAAGCGGGCCAGCGCACCGCGGACCAGGGCGAACGGGCCGTCCGGCCCGGCTAGGATGGTGCCGTCGGCACCGGCGGCGACGAGTTCGCCATCGACCCGGACCAGGGCCGGGCCGTCCCGGGTAGCCGAGATGGCGGTCCGGCCAGCCCGGAGACCATCCAGCAGCGCCTGCGGCTCCGCGGAGGCCGCCTCGATCCACGTCGTGGGCGAGCCCGGGGCAGCGTCTGCACCTGGCCGGTGCCAGTCGCTGCCACCGACCGGGATCGCGCCGGGCGTCCCACGCGAGCCACCAGCTGAGTGAGTTGGTCCAGCGCAGATCGAGCCAGCTCCAATGCCAGACCTCGATGAGCGGCGGCCGGCGGGTCATCGGGATTGTCCAGCTGACGTGACCGCCGATCGGGTGGTTAACCGACAGCAGCCCGCCGCGTCGCTCGGCACTCTCCAGCCAGGAGTCGGCGGTCTTGCGGAAGTCGATCCAGCCCAGGTCGCCAAGCGCGCCCGCATGGCCGGAGGCTGTGGTCACTTCCTGGCCGGGCACCAGGATGATCTGATGCGCCGCGGCGGCGGCGGGAAGCTCTGCGTGGTGGCTGATCGTGTTGTGATCGGTGATCGCGAGGTAGTCAAGGCCCTGGCTGACCGCGAACCTCGCCAGCTCGGAGACGGTCATGGCGCCGTCGGAGTGGACCGTGTGGGTGTGCAGGTCGCCTGCGAGCCAGCGGTACCCGGCAGTGGCAGGAATCCGGCGGCGCGGCGGGCGCTGCGCCAGCGGCGGCAGCGGGGCAGGACGGGGTTCGATGGCGAGCGGGCTGCCCGCGCCGCCCGAGACCTCTGCGGTCAGGCTGTATCCGATCCCTTCGACAGGCATCTGGTAGAGGCCGACCATTACCTGCCAGGTGCCGGGCTCGAGCTCGCCAGGAAGGTAGCCGGGCGTGGCCTGTTCCGCAGTGATCGTGAATGACCGGCGGGCTCCGCCCGACCAGCCGCGGAACCCTGCGGGCCCGATGCAGCCGAGATCTAGCGTGCCGACGGTGCGGTCGTATTCGAGTTCGGCCCGCAGCCCGGACGCGCCCGGGGGGATGTCGACCGGCAGGTACTGCACGACCGATGCGAACCGGTCCTGCAGGCTCCATCGACCCTGATGCCGCGTAGTGGCCATGGTCCCATCCGATCAGACGGCCCGGGCCGTGGCCAGTTCCGGCGAGTCCAGCCTCGGGCGAGTCCAGGCTCGGGCGAGTCCGCCTCCCGGGGAGTCCAGGCTCGGGCGAGTCCGCTTTCCGGGGAGTCCAGCTTCCGCGCTGCAGTCGGCGCTCCTCCTCATGCGCAGCTTGACACGCAGAATTCATCATCCGTAGAATTCATCATGCGTTGAAATATCCGCCGCAAGGGGGCGAGCGCCGGTGTGGGCGATGATCGTGAAGGAGTTCCGCCAGTTGCGGCGGGATCGCCGGACGCTCGCGATGATGATCGTGATGCCGGTCCTGCTGCTTGTGGTGCTCGGCTACGCGGCGAGCTTCGACGTGAAGACGATCTCGGTGGCCGCGGCCGGCCCGCAGGCCCAGGCGGTCGGGGCACTGCTGCACCGGCCGTTTGAGGTGATCAGGGCGGCGCCGGAGCAGGGCCGGACCTGGGCACAGGACGAGCTACGCGACGGTAAGGCGGACGTCGCCGTCGTGACTGGCGGCGCGCGGCCGGTCGTGCTCATCGACGGCAGCCAGCTATTCGCGGCGCGGGCGGCGCTCACCGCGCTGGCCAGCCAGGAGCAGCGGGCCGGATCGACCGGCGGAACGGGGTCGGCGGGCGCGAGCGGGTCGGCGGGCGCGACCGGAGCGGCCGGTCTCGCACGGCCCGCACCGCAGGTCAGCATCTTGTACAACCCGGATCTCAAGACATCCGACATCATGATCCCCGGCATCGCGGGCGTCATCCTGGTGTTCATCGGCACGATCATCACTAGTCTCGGCGTGGTCCGGGAACGGCAGTCCGGCACGCTTGAGCAGCTGGCTGTGATGCCGTTGCGCACCAGGGACGTCTACCTCGGCAAGATCCTGCCGTATTTCGCGGTGGCGACGGTCGACCTCGCGATCGTGATCGGCGTCGGCATCGCCATTTTCGGAGTCCCGTTCCGCGGCTCGCCCCTGGTGTTCGCCCTGGGCGCCCTTGAATTCCTGTTCGTTACCCTCGGGCTCGGCGTTCTCATCTCCAGCGTCTCGCAGAACCAGGGCCAGGCGATTCAGCTAGCCATCATGACGCTGTTGCCGCAGGTACTGCTGTCCGGGCTGATCTTCCCGTTGTCCTCGATCGTCGTGGGTGTCCGCTGGATCGCTTACCTGCTGCCGCTGACCTACTTCAACCAGATCTCCCGCGGAGTGATGCTCAAGGCGGAGCCGATAGCCGCGCTCTGGCCGTCGTTCGCGTACCTGGCGGTGCTCGGGGCCGTCATCGTCACGCTCGCCACGCTGCGGTTCCGGGCCTTCCTGGCGCCGGCGCCGTCGTCCAGGCGACAGCACCGGCCAACCGGCCCGGCGGGAGCGCAGCGCCCCGCGCTGGCGGGCGGCGGGCCCAGGGACCCGGCATGACCGCCTCGCCGGGCGGCGGGCCCAGGGACCCGGCATGACCGCCTCGCCGGGCGGCATGACCGCCTCGCCGGGCGGCGTGAGCGGGTCACCGGGCGGCTTTGGCGGGCGCGCTGGAGACGGCACCGGCACGGTCGGCTGGGGTCTGCGCGAGGTTTCCGTTTGGCATGACAACTCGCCAGCCCTTGACCGCGTGTCTTTTGCCGCAACGGCGGGCCAGGTGACCGCGGTCGTCGGCGGCGACGGCGCCGGCAAGACGACGCTGCTGCGCTGCCTCGCGGGCGCTCAGGCGCCAGGTAGCGGGCAGGTCAGCAGGCCGGATGCGCGGCGGATCGGTTACCTGCCTGCGAGCTCGGGCATCTACCCTGACCTGACGGTCGCCGAGAACCTGGCCTTCCGGGCCGCGGCCTATGGCATGACCCCGGCTCGGGCCCGCGAGCAGGCCGCTGAGTTCCTCGACCGGGCCGGGCTCGTGGCAGCCAGGGACCGGCTGGCCGGCCAGCTCTCCGGCGGGATGCGCCAGAAGCTCGGCATGATCGCCGCGATGGTGCACCGGCCGCAGCTGCTCGTGCTCGACGAGCCGAGCACCGGCGTTGATCCGGTGAGCCGGTCCGATCTGTGGTGGCTGATCGCCCGGGCGGCCGCGGCCGGGTCGGCGGTGGTCTTCTCCACGAGCTATCTGGACGAGGCCGAGCGTGCAGCCATCGTGCTCGCCCTGGACGGGGGGCAGGAACTGGCTACCGGGACACCGGAGGAGATCGTCGCCGCGGTGCCCGGCACGCTGCGCGCCGTGACCGGTCGGCCGGCCGCACAAGACGAGCGCCGGGCCTGGCGGCGCGGCGGACGCTGGCGAATCTGGGACCCGGCGGGGCGAGCCGCCGGGGCGGGGGAGGTGATCCGGCCGGATCTCCAGGATGCGGTGACGATCGCCGCACTAGCCCGCGAGCTTCAGCTGGCGGGCGAGTTTCAGCGGGCCGGTGACGCTGCCCTGCCCGGTAGCGCTGCCCTGCCCGGTGGCGCTGCCCTGTCCGGTGGCGCTGCCCTGTCCGGTGGCGCTGTCCCGCCGGGCTCTGGCCAGCTCGCCCGGTGCGCTGCGGTGACCCGCAGATTCGGCCGCCTCACCGCCGTTGACCACGTTGACCTGCAGGTGAATCCCGGCGAGATCGTCGGCTTGCTCGGCGCCAACGGAGCGGGAAAGACCACGCTGATCCGGTTGCTGCTCGGCCTGCTGCCGGCTTCAGACGGCGAGGTCGCGCTGTTCGGCGCTGCGCCATCACGCGACACCCGCCGCCGGATCGGTTACCTGCCACAGGGACTCGGCCTGTACGACGATCTGACTCCGGCGGAGAACCTGGAGTTCTCGGCGGCCGTGTTCGGTGCCGGGCGGGACGGGGGCAAGCCGCCGCGGCTGCCTGGAGAGCTGCGTTCCTACGGCGACACGGTCGTTGGATCGCTGCCACTCGGCGTGCAGCGCCGTGTCGCATTCGCGCAGGTCCTGTCGCACCGGCCGGAGCTGCTGATCCTGGACGAGCCCACCTCCGGGGTCGACCCGCTCGGCCGGGCACGGCTCTGGGACACCATTACCGACGCTGCGGCGGCAGGCGCCGGGGTGCTGGTGACTACGCACCATCTGGAGGAGGCTGGCGAATGCGGCCGCCTGGTGATCATGGCGGGGGGCGCGGTGGTGGCCGAGGGGACCGCTGCCGAGATCATCGGAACGGCCCGGGTCAGCGTGGTGACGGCGGCCTCGTGGACGGCGGCGTTCACCGCGCTGGAGCGAGCCGGACTGCTGGTGGCGCTGGCCGGCCGCTCGCTGCGGGTGCCAGGTTCCGCGCCCGAGGAGGTCCGGCGGGCGCTCGGCGGCGTTGATGCCACGGTTCAGGATGCGCCAGCGACCCTGGAGGAACGCTTCTTCCAGCTGACGCTGTCGACTTCGGCAACGGATGCAGCCCGGTGACGGCCGGCCGTACCGCGGGGCGCAGGGCCGGTGACAGCGGCACCAAGGAGACGATCCTGGTGGCTGCGCGCCGCAGGTTCGCTGATCACGGCTATGACGGCGCGACGATCAGGTCCATCGCCGCCGACGCCGGGGTGGATCCGGCGCTTGTGCACCATTTCTACGGCTCGAAGGAGCAGCTGTTCGTCGCTGCGATGCGGCTGCCAGTGGCGCCGAGGGAGATCCTGGCCGTCCTGGAGGCCGGCTCGCGGGACGCAGGTGTCAGTACCGGGGAGCAGCTGATCAGGACCGCGCTGCGGGAGTGGGAGGACCCGGCGGTCCGGGCCACGTTGGTCGGCCTGCTGCGTTCGGCGCTGACCAGCGAGCAGGCAGCGAGGATGCTACGGGAGTTCATTTCCGAGGCAATCCTGGGACCAGCCGCCCGCGCGGTGAGCGCCGGCGAAGCCGGAGGCCCGGCTGGCATGGCGGCTGCCGCTGGCGTGGCGGGTGCCGCAGAGGGCGCCCGCGGCGATATCGCCGACGCGGAGTACCGGGCGGGCATGGTCGCGAGCCAGATGCTCGGGCTCGCGGTGGCCAGGTTCGTCCTGGCGCTCGGGCCAGTAGCGTCGGCCAGCACGGATGACCTCGCCGCGACAATCGGTCCTACTCTGCAGCGCTATCTGACCGGCGAGATCCGGGCGAGCGGCGCAAGCCCTGCCGGGGAAGACGGCGGCAGCCGGCCGGATTCTTGATCACCGGCTGTCCGCCGCCCGCAGTGTGGCCGCCCGCTATGCCTCCGCCCGCAAGTACCAGGCTGTCAGGCTAGGTTTGGCGAGCCGGGACGACCTCGGCCGGGCTGGCCGCGGGGTGGTGCCGGCGGGCGTCGAGCGAGGATGGCTGGTTCCTTATCACTAATTGGCGAGATCCTCTGCCGTGGGATGACCGCCAATCGGTGAGTTCATTCGCGTGTAGCGTGCGAGTGTGATCGAGACGACGTGGCTGGACGCTACAGCGCAGGCCGACCTTGTTCGTCGTGGCGAGGTCAGCGCCACGGAATTGGTGGAAGCGGCGATCAGCCGGATCGAGGCGGTGAACCCTCGGCTCGATGCCGTGCTGAGGAACCGGTTCGACCGGGCGCGGGCAGAGGCCGCCGGCGATCTGCCCGACGGGCCGTTTCGCGGGGTGCCGATCCTTTTCAAGGATCTGGGCTGCACGGTCAAAGGCGAGGTGACGGCGTTCGGCCTCGGGCCGATGCGTGAGCTGGCCTTTCCGGTGACGTCCTACCTCGCTGCGGCGTTCCGGCTGGCTGGTTTCGTTTCGCTGGGCCGAACGAACGTGCCGGAAATGGGCACCACGGTCACCACGGAGGCGCGGAGCTTCCGCGCGGCCCGCAACCCGTGGGATCCGGGTCGCAGTGCCGGCGGCTCCTCGGGAGGGTCGGCGGCGGCGGTGGCCAGCGGCATGGTGCCGGTCGCGCACGCCAGCGACGGCGGCGGTTCCATCCGCATCCCGGCCAGCGCATGCGGGCTCGTGGGGCTCAAGCCGACCCGCGCCAGGGTCAGCCAGGGCCCGCTCATCGGGGAGGCCTGGGCCGGCGGCACGATCGACGGCGTGCTGACCCGAACGGTTCGTGACGCGGCTGGCATCCTTGACGTGATCAGTACCAGGGAGGCGGGTGAGCCGTACTACGCGCCCCCGCTGCGCCGCCCGCTGAGCGAGGAGGTCGGCGCCAGCCCGGGTCGGCTGCGCGTCGGGGTGCTGGACCGGCCGCGCGGCGATGGGTTTCTTGACGATCCGCAGTGCCGCGCCGCGGTGGCGGCCACCGCTCGGCTGCTGGAGTCGCTCGGCCACCATGTCGAGGAGTCCGCGCCGGCAGCAATGTCCGAGCCGGAGTTTGGCCGGCACTTCGGCACGATCATCGCCGCCGACACCGAGGCGACGTTCCGCGCGTTCGAGATGCTGCTCGGCCGTCCGATCGCCGAGGACGAGATCGAGCCACGCAACGTCTACTACCGGCAGGTCGGCGCGGCCATGACCGCTATGGCATATCTGCGCAGCCGGGCCTGGATCGGTATGTGGGCGCGCCGGATGGCGCACTGGTGGAACGGCCACGACCTGCTGGTGACGCCTACCCTCGGTGCGGCACCGCCGGAGATTGGCTGGTTCACCGCGGACGGACCGGAGGCCGAGGGCCGGCGAATCACCAGCTTCATCCCCTACACGGCGCAGTTCAACATGACCGGCCAGCCGGCCGTGAGCCTGCCGCTGCACTGGACGCCCGATGGCATGCCGGTCGGCGTTCAGCTCGCCGCGGCCTACGGCCGGGAGGACCTGCTGATTCAGGTGGCCGGCCAGCTCGAGCAAGCCGCACCATGGGGCCAGCGGCATCCGCAGGTGCACGCCTAGGAATGCTCCTCGGTGTGCTAGGACCCTGGCGCGTCAGAATGGTATGAACGGCAGCCGAACGCCGGACTGCTCGGTACGGATAGTTGCATCCGCCGGTGCCTCCCGCCTGATCTGCTCGGCGAGTTGCCGCGCGTCGTCCTCGTTACTGGCACCTACGACCAGGAACCTCCAGCGCCGCACGACCGTACGGCCTTCGCTGCGCAGCTTGGCCGCCAGCGCGACGGCCTCGCGGTGCGAAGGAAACTCCACCCTGGCTTCCCACTGGGCGATGCCGGCGGCGCGGGACTCGGCGGTTTCCGCGTCCTCAAGCCGCTGGTGCTCGGCCTGGCGCTCAGCCTCGGTCTGCGGCATCGCGACGTCCGGGCTCTCCCACTCCTCCTCGATGGGATGCCAGCGGTGCAGGGCGAACTCCGCCGGAATGCCGTGCTGGGTGAGCAGGTCGCGGGCGACCTGCTCGGCTTCCCTGACGGCGATCTCGGTGCCCGCGTACAGGTAGATCTGCGAGTCACCGGCACCGACAGCGATGTTGCTGCCGAACCGGCGGCGATTGTCGTTTTCCACCTCATGCGCGGAGAACAATTGCTGCACCCGCTGGACCTGCGCCGGGTCGGGCAGCGAAATCGTCACGCGCCAGTCATTGCCATCCGTCACGGCGTGACTCTAGCGCACCTGCGCGTCCGGCCGCCGGATCGGATGGGCCGCCGGCCGGCGGCGGGTGGTGCGGCCGTCCGCCGCTGAGCCGCTGCCGGCCCGGCCCGCTGGTACGTTGATGACGGAAGGCGAACGCTAGCCGAGGAGAGTGAGATGCCGAGCCTGGACGGGACATTGAGTGCGGGGGACCTGGAGCTGCTCCGCAAGGATTTCTCTGCTAGCCCGGCCTACCGGCTGGCGCAGAACGCCGTGACGCGGGTCGCCGTCGATGACGTTGCCATCAACCGGGAGATCATCAATAACACCGATCACTCGCTCTCCACCCTGCTGGACGACTGGAAGGTCACCAATCAGGAGCGCAGCGGCAGGTGCTGGCTATTCGCCGGTCTCAATCTGCTGCGCGTCGGCGCCATGCAGAAGATGGGGCTCAAGGACTTCGAGTTCTCGCAGAACTACGCCATGTTCTGGGACAAGATCGAGCGGGCTAATTACTTCCTCGAAGCCGTCATTGAGACAGCCGGGCGTGACGTTGACGATCGGACGGTCGCCTTTCTGCTCGAGTCCGTGGCCAGTGACGGCGGCCAGTGGAACATGTTCGTGGCGATCGTCAAGAAGCACGGCCTAGTGCCGAAGTCGTTCATGCCCGAGACCTACAGCTCGGCCAACACGGCCCGGATGAACTCGGTGCTGCGTAACCTCCTGCGGCAAGGGGCCAAGTCGGTACGCGAGACAGCCGCCCGGGGCATCGACGCGGCACGTGCCGAGAAGGCGGACATCCTCCGCGTCATCTACCGGGTTCTGTGCATCCACCTCGGGACCCCGCCGGACAGCTTCGACTGGCAGTGGACCGACAAGGAGCGAGAGTTCCACCGCGACGGCGTGCTTACTCCCAGGGAGTTCGCGGCGAAGTACGTGGAGGTGCCCATCGACGATTATGTGTGCCTGGTCCACGACCCGCGCCCGTCGAGCCCGGTCGGCAAGACCTTCACGGTCGAGTACCTCGGCAATGTGCTCGGTGCTCCGCCTGTCACCTACCTGAACGTCGACATGCCAGTGATAAAGGACATCACATCGCAGGCCCTGCAGCAGCGTGAGCCGGTGTGGTTCGGCTGCGACGCCGGCAAGATGATGAGTAACGACTACGGTGTGTGGGACGCCAACCTTTACGACCTGTCATCGGTCTATGACGCGGCGTTCAGCCTCGGCAAGGCTGACCGTCTGCTGTATCACGAGACCGAGATGACCCACGCCATGCTCTTTACCGGAGTCGATGTCCTCGACGGCGTGCCGCGCAGGTGGCGGGTGGAAAACAGCTGGGGCGCCGACAAGGGCAAGGACGGCTTCTACACGATGAATGACTCGTGGTTCGACGAGTACGTCTTCGAGATCGCGGCACGGCGCAGCATGCTCCCTGAAGCGCTGCAGCAGGCGCTCGACGCGGAGCCGATCGTGCTGCCCGCATGGGATCCGATGGGCGCACTCGCCCGTAGTCGCTAGTCGAGGCCGTCGCGGTCTGCCCACTCCAGCAGCGGGTCCAGGGAGTAGGCGGCGTTGTCGATGCCCTCGTGCAGGTCGCCAAGCCTGGCGAAGCGGCCTGGCACGGTAGCGATGGTGCACTCGCCGGGCTCGACGTCGCTGATCTCGTCCCAGGAGATCGGGGTGGAGACGGTCGCTTCCGGGACGCCGCGCACCGAGTAGGCGCTGGCGATCGTGTGGTCCCTGGCGTTCTGGTTGTAGTCGACGAACAGCTTGGCGGGGTCGCGGTCCTTGCGCCACCAGGTGGTCGTCACATCGCCGGGCACGCGCCGTTCCACCTCCCTGGCGAAGGCATACGCAGCCCGCCTGACTTCGGCGAAACCCCACCGCGGCTCGATCCGGACGTAGATGTGCAGGCCGTTGCCGCCAGAGGTTTTCGGCCACCCGGTCGCGCCCAGTTCGTCGAGTATCTCGCGGGCGATATGGGCGACCCTGCGCACTGTGGCGAACCCGCAGCACGGCATGGGGTCCAGGTCGATGCGCCACTCGTCAGGCCGCTCGGTGTCAGCCCGGCGCGAATTCCACGGATGAAACTCCACGGTGGACATCTGGACGGCCCACACGACGCTGGCCAGTTCGGTCACGCACAGTTCGTCGGCGTGCCGGCCGTACCGCGGGAAGTCCACCCGCACAGTCTCCAGCCATGGAGGCGCACCGCTGGGAACCCGTTTCTGGTGTACCTTCTCGCCCGAGACCCCGGCCGGGAAGCGGTGCAGCATGCACGGCCGCTCGCGCAGCGCGCGCACGATGCCGTCGCCGACCGACTGGTAGTAGCGGACCAGGTCGAGCTTGGTCTCGCCGCGGGCGGGAAAGTACACCCGGTCCGGGTTGGAGATGCGCACGATCCGCGAACCGACCTCGAGCTCCACCTCGTTTTTGGCCATACGGAGAAGCTAACCGCCTGCGCTGCGGCAGCATCGGTCAAGGGGCTGTGAGCGGGCAGCACCGAGACCCCGGGGCCTTGGCCGTACCGGGCCAGGGTACCGCCAGGGTTACGATCGCGGGATGGACGCCATGCTCGGAAGTTGCGCGCTGGACCGGCTCAGGAGGCGGAAGAGCTTCAAGTGGCGTACCTACCCTGGCGACGTGCTGCCTGCCTTCGTCGCCGAGATGGACTTTGACCTTGCCGAGCCCATCACGGCTGCCGTCACCGCCGCCCTGGCGCTCGGCGACTCCGGTTACCCGCATAAGGGCGATCTTGGCGAGGTATTCGCGGCCTTCGCAGGCAAACGGCTCCGGTGGTCCGTCGACCCGGCCGCGGTGTTCGCGGTTCCCGACGTCATGACCGGGATAGCGGAGGTAGTTCAGGCCGTCACGCCGCCCGGGTCCGGGATAGTGATCAGCCCGCCGGTCTATCCGCCGTTCTTTTTCCGGCTCGGGTTCGCCGGGCGCCGGGTGATCGAGGCGCCGCTGAGCCGGGGCGATGACGGCCGCTACGACCTGGATCCCGACGCCATCGACCGGGCGCTCGCCGCCGAGGGTGCCAGCGCCTACCTGCTCTGCAGCCCGCACAATCCAACTGGCAGGGTCTGGTCACGGCAGCACCTGATGACGGTGGCTGATATCTGCCGGCGCCGCGGCGCGATCCTGCTGGCCGACGAGATTCATGCGCCGCTGGTGCTGCCCGGTGCCGAGCACGTGCCCTTCCTCTCGCTCGACCACCAGATGACGCAGCGGGCCATCGCGTTCACGTCGGCCTCGAAGGGCTGGAACATCGCCGGCCTCAAGTGCGGTGTCGCGATCGCCGGATCACCGGAGCTGGCGAACGTCCTGACCGAACGCTGGGATGCGCTGCTGGCCTCCCACATTGGCCTGCTCGCCACGGTCGCCGCCTTCAGCGACGCGCTGCCCTGGCTTGATGCGGTGTGCGGCCAGCTGGATGAGAACCGCGGGCTGCTCGCCGGGCTGCTCGCCGAGCGACTGCCCGGGGTCGGCTACGTCCCGCCTGAAGCCAGCTTCCTGGCCTGGCTGGATTGCCGGGCCATCGGGCTCGGCGGTGACCCCGCGGCCCAGTTCCTTTCCCGCGGCCGGGTCGCGCTGAGCCCTGGCCGCCACTTCGGCGCACAGGGCACCGGCTTCGCCCGGCTCAACATTGGCACCTCGCCTGACCTGGTGGCGGCGGCGGTGGACCGGATGGCCTCCGCGCTGCCAGCCGGGACGGCCTGACGGCAGCCGGCCTTCCGGGCCCACCCGGGCCCCCACGCGAGGCACAACCACTCAATGACTATGCAGCCACCAGGTCAAGACCAGACAACGCCGGGCAGATACCGAAACCCCGGCAAAGTGATCACCAGATAACACCGGAACGAGCGCCAAATCCGCAGGTAGTGCCAGTCACGTAGAGCAAGGTTGCATAAGGAAAACTACCATGAACGTGCCAGGTCAGATGCGTAGAGTATCGTCATCGCTACAATCAGTTAACTGACCATAAGCGACGGTACCGCAGAAGACCCGAGCCGAAAGACATGGCGGACACCCGGTCGCAGACTAACTACAAATCCTCGCGTGCCACGTACCTGGGCGCGCTGCACTAGCTAGCCCCTGGGCGGGACCGGGCCAGACGATGCGGGGAGATCGCGATCGGCCCGGTCATCTTTCTCGTCGGTGGCTGGCGGATCCAGTTCGGGGGACGGCCGGCCCATGGCAGCGCCGGTCGCAGGTAAGGGGGCGATCCTTCGGTGGCAGCGAACGCGGGAGGACCAGGACAGCATGTGCCGAACAGGGGCAACGGGCCGCCAACCGGCGAGTGGACGCCGGTACCCGACCCCACCAGGCTCACGACCGAGCAGCTCCGCCACGAGCTGGCCACGCTACGGGAGATCATCGAAACCCGGCTCGAAGGGATGGACCGGGCCACCGAGCTGGCCAGCGCGCAGTCAGTCGTTGCCCGTGAGCAAATCGAGGAGATCCGCGGCCGGCTGCGCCAGGAAACGGCGACGGAGGTCGGGCAGCTCCGCGAGCTGCTGGAGGCGCGGCTCGACGGGATGGACCGGGCGATCTCGCTCCAGTTCGCCGAGCGGGACGTCCGCAGCGAGCAGGCGACCGCGGGCTCCAAGCGGGCCCACGACGCGGCACTGCTCGCCCTGAAGGAACTCGCCGCCCAGCAGAACGACGCCAACTCCGCCGCCGCCGCGAAAGCCGAAGCCAGCTTCACGAAGCAGATCGACCAGATCGGAACGATCATCCAGACGATGGAGAAGGCCACGGATGCGCGGATCACCGAGCTAAAGGAACGCATCGACCGCGGGGAAGGCTCGACCGCGGGCGCGGCAGGGTCCCGCTCAGAGCGTGCCCAGGTCACCAACCAGGTCCTCATGGCGCTGTCCGTCCTCGCCGCCGTGATCGGACTGTTAATCGTGACGTTCCACCATTAGATCTTGATGGCCCTGTCAGCGGCCGAGGCCATCGCCGTGGCGAAAGCGGCCCATCGCGCGGGCGCCTAGGCTGGATCCGCGAGGGAGGAAACATGTCAGCCATCGATGAACAAGCTCGCGGCGCCAGCCCGGTCGACTTCGCCGCGTTCGGCGACTACGGCGACTTCAGGCCGAAACGCGACCGCAGCGAGGACCGCAAGGACGGCGAGTTCGTCCGGGCCGCCTACCCGTTCCGGGGCCGGATCTCCGCCGACGGCTCCAGCGGGTACAAGGCCGAGCCAGGCCGGTATCACCTCTACATCTCGTGGGCCTGCCCGTGGGCCCATCGGACCGCTATCGTCCGCAAGCTGCTGGGCCTCGAGGAGGTTATCTCGCTGTCAGCCGTGGACCCGGTACGCGACGGGCGGGGCTGGGCGTTCCGGGACGGCCCGGGCCACGGGCTTGATCCGGTCAACTCCTTCGCGCTGCTGCGCGAGGCGTACGAGGCCACCGGGCCGGGCTACGACGGCCATATCTCGGTTCCGGTGCTCTGGGACCGCGCGACCAAGCGCATTGTCAGCAACAATTTCCCGGACATCACGATCGACCTGGAAACTCAGTTCGGTGCCTGGGCCGGCGGCAAGACCGACCTTTACCCGGCGGCGCTGCGGCCCGCCATCGACAGCATTAACGCACTGGTCTACCAGAACGTCAACAATGGCGTCTACCGGGCCGGGTTCGCCGGGAACCAGATCGCCTACCACGAGGCCGTCGGGCGGCTCTTCGCCACCCTGGACGAGCTTGAGCAGCACCTGGCCGGACAGCGGTTCCTGATCGGTGCCGCGATCACCGAGGCTGACGTGCGGCTGTGGGTGACCCTGGCGCGTTTCGACTCGGTCTACTACTCGCACTTCAAGTGCAGCATCCACCGGCTGACCGATTACCCGAATCTCTGGGCGTACGCACGTGACCTCTATTCGGTGCCCGCTTTTCGTGAGACCACCGATTTCGATCAGATCAAACGGCATTACTTCACTACCCACCCGCACCTCAACCCGAGCCGGATCGTGCCGGAAGGACCTGTTCTGCGCTGGGACGCGCCGCATGAGCGGGAGCGGCTGGCGGCCAGGCACTAGGCCATGTAACGGCCCGCGGCTGCCAGCCGGGCGTCAGCACCGGTCATCTTGAAGGCGGAGCCGAGCGGGACGAGGACCACGGCAACTCCCCGGGTGAACTGGTCACGCGGGTAGTTCCATGCGAGGGTTGGGCAGTACTGCCGCCGGCCAGCGCAGGGAGGTCTGATGGGCAGGGATGTCCCTGCGATCAACGTCAGCCAGGCGGACCGGCGCGCCTATCGCGAGAAGGTGCGCCAGTCCCTGGACGTCTTCGCGCGGATGCTGGCCGATGCCAGGTTCGAGGCCGATCCGCAGCAGGTCGGCCTGGAGATCGAGCTCAACCTGGTGGACCAGGCCGGCCGCCCGTCGATGAAGAACACCGAGGTACTCAGCACACTGGCCGATCCGGCCTGGGAGACCGAGCTCGGCCAGTTCAACCTGGAGATCAACCTGCCGCCCCGGCAGCTGACCGGCGATGCGCTCGGCCATCTCGAGAACGAGGTCCGGCAGAGCCTCAACCGGGCCGACGAAGGCGCCAGGCGGGCCGGCAGCCGGCTGGTGATGGTGGGGATCCTGCCCACCATCGTCCAGGACGATCTGGGTGAGCAGGCGATGTCGGCCAACCCGCGGTACCGGCTGCTCAATGAGCAGATCTTCGCCGCCCGCGGCGAGGAGATGCGGATCTCGATCGAGGGCCCCGAGCGGCTGCTCACCTATGTCGACTGCATCACCCCCGAGGCGGCCTGCACGAGCGTGCAATTTCATCTGCAGGTGAGCCCCGAGGGGTTCGGCGATTACTGGAACGCGGCCCAGGCGGTGGCCGGCGCTCAGGTCGCGCTGGCCGCCAACTCCCCGTTCCTGTTCGGCAGGGAACTGTGGCGGGAGACCAGGATCCCGCTGTTCGAGCAGGCGACGGATACCCGGCCGGACGAGCTGAAGCTGCAGGGGGTGCGACCGCGGGTCTGGTTCGGCGAGCGCTGGATCACCTCGGTGTTCGACCTGTTCGAGGAGAATCTGCGGTACTTCCCCGCGCTGCTGCCGCTGTGCGAGGACGAGGACCCTGACGCGACGCTCGACGCCGGGGATGCACCGCAGCTTGCCGAGCTCACCCTGCACAACGGCACCATCTACCGGTGGAACCGCCCGGTGTACGCGGTCGAGGACGGCATGCCGCACCTGCGGGTCGAGAACCGGGTGCTGCCTGCCGGGCCGACGGTAGCCGACACCATCGCCAATGCCGCGTTCTACTACGGCGTGGTCCGCGCCCTGGCCGAGGCCGACCGGCCAGTCTGGACCCAGATGTCCTTCGCGGTCGCGGCCGACAACCTCTTCGAGGGCGCCAGGCGCGGAATCGACGCGATCCTGTACTGGCCCGGCATGGGCGAGGTGCCGGTGACCGAGCTTGTGCTCCGCCGGCTGCTGCCGCTGGCCGCTGACGGGCTCAGCCGCTGGGGGGTGGACTCGGCCGACGCAAGCCGGCTGCTGGGCATCATCGAGCAGCGCTGCCTGACCAGCAGGAACGGCGCGACCTGGCAATCCCACACGGTCCAGGCTCATGACCGCGCCGGCACCGGGCGCCCAGAGGCGATGCGGATGATGACGCAGGAATACATCGAGCGCATGCACACCAACGAGCCCGCGCACGGCTGGCCGGTCGGCTGACCCCGGCCGCCCCTGCGGGGGCCGGTGCGCCGGCGAGGCTCTGCGCTGACACTGCGCCAGCCCGCCCAGGTTTGAGCATGGCGGCGTTGCAGTGAGACGATCATCAAGATGACCGATAGTGCACCGGCCCCGGCAGGGGCGGTCCGGCTTGGCCGCGCCGATGGCCGCTGGGTCCTGGCCGCCACGGTCCTCGGATCCAGCATGGCGTTCCTCGACGCGACAGTCGTCAACATCGCCCTGCCGACGATCGGCAAGGACCTGCACGCCTCGCTGGCCGGCCTGCAGTGGACGGTCACCGCGTACACCCTGACGCTGGCCGGGCTGATCCTGCTCGGCGGGTCGCTCGGCGACCGGCTCGGCAGGCGCCGGATCTTCACCATCGGCGTCGCGTGGTTCGCTGTGGCCTCAGCGCTGTGCGGGCTGGCGCCCAGCATCGGCGTGCTGGTCGCCGCGCGGGTGCTGCAGGGTATCGGGGGCGCGCTGCTCACTCCGGGTTCACTGGCGATCATCCAGGCTAGCTTCGTTCCCGACGACCGGCCGAAGGCAGTCGGCGCCTGGTCAGGCCTCGGCGGCGTGGCCGGGGCGGCCGGGCCGTTGCTCGGCGGCTGGATAGTCGCCGACGCCGGCTGGCGGTGGGTGTTCCTGCTCAACCTGCCGCTGGCCGTGATCGTGCTCGCGGTGACGACCCGGCATGTCCCGGAGAGCGCCGACCCGGACGCGCACGGCGGTTTCGACGTCGCCGGGGCCGGCCTGGCCGCGCTCGCGCTGGCCGGGATCACCTACGCGCTGATCGAGGCACCGGCGGGCAGCGGCCCGGCCGGCCCGGTGGCCGCCGTCGTGATCGCCATCGCCGCTGCCATCGCGTTCCTCCGGACCGAGCGCCGCCGTGGCCGTCCGGGCAGCCGGGTACCGGCGATGCTGCCGCTTGACGTGTTCGGCTCGCGGCAGTTCACCTCCGTCAACGTGGTGACCCTGCTGGTCTACGGCGCGTTCGGCGGCATGCTTTTCCTGCTCGTGCTGCAGCTCCAGCTGGTGGCCGGGTTCTCGCCGCTGGCGGCGGGCCTGGCGCTGCTGCCGACCACGGTGCTGATGCTCTTGCTGTCGGCCCGGGCCGGGGCACTCGCCCAGCGCATCGGGCCGCGCTGGCTGATGACGGCCGGCACCGCGATCTGCGCGGCCGGCCTGCTGCTGATGACCAGGATCGGCGCGCACGCCTCGTACGTGACTGACGTGCTGCCCGCGGTGACAGTGTTCGGGCTCGGCCTATCCATGACTGTCGCGCCGCTCACCGCCACGGTGCTGGCCAGCGCGGACGTCCGCCACGCCGGCGTGGCCAGCGGGGTGAACAACACGGTGGCCAGGGCCGCCGGGCTGCTCGCCGTGGCGGGGCTGCCCGCCGTGGCCGGGCTCGGCGCCGCCGCCTATCACTCGGCCATCTTGTTCAGTGCCGGGTTCAGGACGGCCATGGTCATATGCGCCTGCCTGCTGGTCGCGGGCTCGGTGCTGTCCGCGCTGACCATCGACAACGATGTGCTGCGCCCGGCCCCGGGCGAACCGATAGCGGAACCGGAGTGCTTGCGGAACTGCGCGGTGGGCGCGCCCCCGCTTGAGCCGACCCAGCGGCCCTGAGGGGCTGCCGGGATGCCGGGCTGCCGGGCTGCCGGGCTGCCGGGCTGCCGGGCTGCCGGCTGCTGACGGGCTGACGCCGGCCCGCGTGATGACTTCCCGTGATAACCACTGAAATGTCGTCATGATGCAAGGGGCCCGGGGATCGTGACGCTACCCAGCTGCCTCCCGAAGATCTTGGCGACTTTTCCGCGATATCCACTGGAAAGTCGCCAAGATCATTTGGCCATCACCCTGTTGCAGTGGCTGGTGAGACTCGTGGTGCCAGCGTGACCCGATCGGGAGCGACCGGTGGTGGCTGCTAGGGGCCGGTGGTGGTTGCGAAGGGACGGTGGTGGCTGCGAAGGGCCGGTGGTGGCGGGGCTGGAGGTGGCTGCGGCGGGATTCGGGCTTCGCCGAGGTTTCAAACTGGCGCCTGGTGATCTATGATCGTTGAAATAACTCTTAGTATCCGGTCTGGTACACTCAGTGACGATAGCGCACCGTGAGAGGATGCCGTGACGGATGGCGCGGATTCTCGTGGTCGATGACGAACCCGATCAGCGTTTCCTGCTCCGGAGGAGCTTCACGCGGGCCGGGCACGAAGTAACCGAAGCTGGCGACGGTGCCGCCGCGCTGCGGGCCATCCGGGAGTCGCCGCCCGATCTGGTGGTCACCGACATGATGATGCCGGTCATGGACGGGGCGGAACTCATCAGCTGCCTGCGCAGCGAGCCGGCGACGGCGGGAATCCCGATCCTGGTGACGAGCGGGGACAGTCATCTGGCCAAGGACGTAGACGCGGTGGTGCCCAAGTCGGACCCGTTGCGCCGCGTCGTCGAAGTCGCGGATGACTTGCTCGCAGAAGGGGGTGACCTGCATTGAAGCGGAGAAGTACTGGAGTCCCGGGACTGGACCTGGTGCTCAACGGCGGCCTGGAGCCGAGCGCCGTGGTGGTGCTGGCCGGTGCGCCCGGCACCGGCAAGACGATCCTTGCTCAGCAGATCTGCTTCGCGAATGCCACCGCCGAGCACAAGTGTGTCTACTACACGACGGTGTCCGAACCGCATACCAAGCTCGTCAGGCACCTGGAGCCGTTTACCTTCTTCGATCCTGAGGCGCTGGGCTCGCGATTTGAGCAAATCCACCTCGGTGATTTCCTGCAGCCGGGACGCACCGGTGCCCTGGAGTCGCTGGTGTCGGAGATCGCCAGGAAAACGCTGGCGGATGAGCCGGCGATCGTGGTGGTCGACAGCTCGAAGATGCTGCAAGAGTTTGCCGACCAGCGTGACTTGCGCCGCGCGCTCTTCGACCTGGTCGGCCGGTTCTCCCAGACCGGGACCGTGCTGATGCTGCTAGGTGAGTACACGCCACAGGAGCTGGGCAGCGGCATCGAGTTCTCCCTGGCGGACGGCATCATCCAGCTGGAATACGAGGCCCGCGAGCCGGTCGACCGTCGGACCCTGCGGGTCACCAAGCTGCGCGGCGGAAGTTACCTGGCAGGCAGCCATACCTTCCATATTGACCCGAGCGGCGTCGAGGTCTTCCCTCGCATAGAGACACTCGTCCCGGCCAGCGTGAACAAGGTGTCCGGCCGGCTCTGCAGCAGCGGGGTTCCCGGCCTCGACAATCTGATGACCGGCGGGACGAGACAAGGTGATGCCACCCTGGCCATGGGACCGTCAGGCATCGGCAAGACCACCTTCGGGCTCCGCTGGATCGCCGAAGCGCTTGAGCGGAACGAACGCTGCCTCTACGTCACGTTCCAGGACACTCCGGACCATCTCATCAGCACCGCCACCGATTTCGGCTGGGACCTCGGGGCAGCCTGTGCCTCAGGGCAGTTGACAATCTCGTACGTGCCGATGGGTGACCTCGACCTGGATGTCCTGGCCGGCACTATACGCGCGCAGGTCGCCGAGCATTCGATCAGTCGCATCGCCATCGACAGCCTGGCCGAACTGGTCTCCGCTGCCCGCGAATGGGAGCGTTTCCCCGCCTACATGCGCAGCCTCTCCGGGCTCATCCGCGCGTCCGGCAGCTCATTGCTTGTCACCAGCGAAACAGCCGGCCATGAAATTGCCGCCCAGTCGCTGGACGGGCTGATGTTCCTGTTCGACAACGTCATCGACATGCGCTATATCGAGCAGGGATCCCATCTCGGCCGCGCGATCAACGTCGTCAAGATGCGGAACAGCGCGCACAAGATGACCTTGAACAGCTTCACCATCACGGAGCGCGGTATCGAAGTCGGGGACGAGCTCGAAGGAGTCACCGGACGCCTGGGCTGGAGCGCGCTGCGGACGCCAGCACCGGCATATGTGGCCGGCGCCGTCCCGGGGCCGTCCTGACACTCAGCTGTCCAGGCCGAGGGTGAAGGTCGGCTTGGGCGAGGTGGCGGGCAGCCGGTGCTCCTCGGATAGGCGGCGGATCGCGGTTCCGGTGGCGAAGAACTCGGTGGCGTGGGCGCCCCAGACGTGGTTGGACACCGCGACGGTGACCCCGACGATCCCGGAGGAGCCGGACTGGGTGGCTTCGGACTGCATGCGGGTCAGGGCCAGTTCGCGGGCCTCGTAGACGCCCTGAGTAAACATGATCATTTCCTGGTTCTGCCCGGTCTGGCGCAGCGTCTGCATCACTGACTGGTGCGCGATGTGGTAGACGCAGGTGCCCAGCACGAAGGCGACCGGCACGGCGCCTGAGGCCAGCAGGCGGAAGAAGTCCTGCGCCGACAGGTCCGAGGTGAACGCCCGGCCATCGGGAGCCCGGTGCGCGCCGGTTCCGCCGAGCGCCCGGACCGCCGTCCCGGTGGCGACGAACTCGAGAACGTCCTCGCCCCAGGCGTACATCTGCAACTGGAGCGTGACCCCCACGATCCCGTCTGCGCCGAGATGATCGGCCTCGGCCCGCATCCTGGCCATCGCCAGCTCCCTGGCGTTGTACATCGCCTGGGTGAGCACCTGGAGTTCAACGTTTTGTGACCATCTGCCCACTTGCAGCCCGATGTGGTAGATCGACGATCCGACCACGAAGCCGAGCGGCTCGAACCCGGCCTCGCCGAGCAGCGCGTACTCGGATACCGACAGGTCCGAGGTGAAGACACCGTTCGGGTCGGCGCCTGCGGTATGCGCCAGCCTGCCGTCCGCGGCCTGCGGCTCCCAGGTGGCTGACTCTCCGGCGGGCTTGTTCGAGAACAGCGGCATGGCATTCTCCTCAGGGCGGGCTCCGCCGACGGAGCCCCAGACTCGGCAGCCTAACGCCGGCCCGGTTGCCCGGGGCAGCCCAGCGGCCCGGGCTGGCCACGGCAGCCTAACGCTGCCCCGGTTGCCCCTGGGCAGCCCGCCGGCCTCGGCTGGCCACGCCTGGCCACGGCGGCCGAGCGGCCGGCCCGGCTACCCGGGGCAGCCCAGCGGCCGGCCCGGGTAGCCACGGCAGCCTAGCCGCCCGCCCGGCTAGCCGGTGCTGCCCGGGCCGTAGGCAAGAACGACCCAGACCTGCCCCCTCGCGAACGTCAACGGCTGCCCGGCCGCCGTGGTGAACGTCGTGCCGCTGTCAGCCTGCGGCCGCGACCAGTGCCCGGCGTATGACCGGCCGTTCCTGAGCACCACAGCCCGGCCGGAGCCGACGGTGGCGGCATAGGGCGGCCGCTTGCCCGCCTCCCGGTAACGGGAAGTGCCCACCTTGGTGTACTGGACCACCACAGTCGGGGCGCCGAGCTGCCCGTCCTCGGCCGAGGCGGCCGGGGCGCCGTCCATCCACACCAGCCATCTGGCCTGCTTCGCGGACCAGCGGAAGGCGAACGAAGCCGCCGGATAGCTGACCGAGTACGAGGCCACCGGCTGCCCGCCGGCCGGGGCGGGGCCGAACCTGAAGCCGATGCCGTGCGCCCTGCTCGCGTGCGCGGCCTCGGCGAGCAGCCGCTTGGTGCTGGCATACAGGTTGTAGGGGGCCACCCGGTTCGGGCCGCGATAGTAGCCGCCGACTCGGCCGTCGTAGAGGTCGACGATCCTGGCGTGCTCGATGACCGGCAGCAGCTGCGGCTGCGCGCCGGAGAAGGCGAAGGCAGGCGTACCGAACTGCCTGAGCAGCTGAAGGTCATCCTCCCTGGCGCTGCGCACCGGCCCGATGACCGGCGGGAAATGCGAGGAGAACACCGCGAGGAACCGGCTGAGGCCGCCCTCTACCGGGATCAGGTAGACGATGTCCGCCTTGGTCAGGCCGGTCTGCGGACGCGCGAGCACGATGTTGTCGATCTTCACGGCGAGCACCGGGCCGAGCGTGCTGACCGGCTCGCCGGTGAAGGGCGACACAAGCGGCACCGCGGCCTGGGCCGCCTGCGGCACCTGGCCGCGCTTGGCTGGCGACGAGTTGCCGGTGAGCAGGACGGCAGTTACCGCGACGCCGGCTGCCGCGGCAGCCGAGCAGGAACCAATCGCGATCGTACGGCGGCTCAACCTCATCCGGCACGCTCCGCCCCACAGGCAGTTTACCGCCCCTCATTCAGGGTAGCCGACGACAGCTGTTACTCAAGTGTTAAAAGGTACGTAACGTTAACGGGCGATTGATCTTGACGACACCGGCCTATTCGGTTCAAGCTGTGGTAAAAGTTCCCGGACGGAACCGCTTCCAGGTGGAAGCGGTTCCAGGCAGGGGAATGCCCATGCGGGCCTCGGGCCGAGTGACCATCGCAGAGGTGGCGCAGACGTCGGGCGTCGGCATCGGCACGGTCTCGCGGGTCATCAACGGCGCGGCGAATGTCCGGGCCGCGACCCGCAGCCGGGTGCTGAAGGTGATCGGGCAGCTCGGCTACCGGCCGAGCCACCTGGCCGCGGCGCTGTCCCGGGGCACGCCGCGGACGGTAGCCGTCGTGCTTCCGCACCTGACCCGGCCGGCGATGTCAGCACGGCTGGCCGGTGTTCTGGCCGTCCTTGACGAGCAGGGCTACGACACGGTGGTCCGCAATGTCGGCACGCCGCAGCAGCGCGACCAGCACCTGGCCGCGCTGGCCGACCGGCACCGGGCCGATGGAGTGGTAGTGATCTCGCTGCCACTGTCGAGGCAGCAGCTGTCCGGTTTCCGGCGGGCCAAGGTCCCGCTGGTCGCGGTGGATGCCCTGGTCCCCGGGGTGCCGCAGACCTTCACCGATGACCTCGTCGGGGGACGGATCGCGACCGAGCACCTGCTGCGCCTGGGGCACCGGCGGATCGGCTTCGTCGGCGACGCGGTGCCAGATGGTGCCGACGAGAGCCTCGGCTTCGTCTCGTCCGCGCGCCGCCTGAGCGGATACCGGCTGGCACTGGCCGCCGCGGGCGTCCGCTATGACCCGGACCTGGTGCGGCGCGGCCCGCACGGCACCGCCACGGCCGGCGGCCTCGCCACGGACCTCCTCGGACTGGCCAATCCGCCATCCGCGATCTTCGCGGCGTCGGACACGCAGGCCCTGGGCGTGCTGGCCGCCGCCCAGGCACGTGAGCTGCGGGTGCCTGATGACCTTTCGCTGATCGGCTTCGACGATGTCGAGCCCGCTGCGCTGCTCGGCCTGACCACGGTCCGCCAGCCGCTCGAGCTCAGCGGGGCTGAGGGCGCGCGCCGCCTCTGCGCCCTGCTGCGCGGCGAGCGGGTCAGGCCACTGCGCCAGCAACTGGCCCTGGAGATCGTGCAGCGGGCAAGCTCCGCGCCTTTCGCAGCATCCGATGTGCCCGTCCCAGAACCGGAGCCGCCGATGTTCGTCACTGCATGCAAAGAGCCCGCCCGATCGGTCCAGCCGCCGGAACCGCTGCGGTGGGCCGGCACCGAGCCTGTGCTGGAGGGAAGATGATGAGCAATCGCTTTACCTCGGGCCACGCCCGCGGCCGGGTGCCACGGCGCGCGTCCCGCCGGGGGCGTCGTGGGGTCGCCGGCTTCGCCTGCCTCGCGCTCGGGTCGGCGCTGCTCGCCGCGTGCGGCAGCAGCAGTAGTAGCGGAGGCACCGGCGCCGGCCCGGTGACGCTGAACTTCTACCAGTTCCCCGACGTATCCGGCGCGACCAACACCGAGATCAATAACTGCAACGCGCAGAGCCACGGCAAGTACAAGATCTCCTACCAGCTGCTGCCCGCCGCATCCGACGCCCAGCGCCTGCAGCTGGTCCGGCGGCTGGCCGCGCACGATTCGTCGATCGACATCATGGCCCTCGACGTCACCTGGGAGGCCGAGTTCGCCAATGCCGGCTGGATCGAGCCGTGGACCGGCGCCGACAAGGCGTCGGTGGTCAACGGGACGATCGCGCCGGCGCTGCAGACCGCGGTGTGGAAGGGCCAGCTCGTCGCGGCGCCCGCCAACAGCAACACCCAGCTGCTGTGGTACCGCTCCGACCTGGTGCCGCACCCCCCGACGACCTGGGCCCAGATGCTCGCCGACGCTGCGCAGCTGGCTAAGGAGGGCAAGCCGCACCTCATCGAGATCCAGGGCGCGCAGTACGAGGGCACGACCGTCTGGTTCAACACCATGGTGGCCAGCGCCGGCGGCACCATCCTGAACCCGTCGGCGACCGCGGTGACGCTGGGCCCCGCGGCGGTGAAGGGCCTGTCGGTCATGAAGGAGCTCGCCCACTCGGTCGCCGCTGACCCGTCGCTGGGCGTGCAGATGGAGAACGACAACCGGCTGGCGATGGAAGGGGGCTCGGCGGCGTTCGAGCTGAACTACCCGTTCGTGTATCCGTCCATGAAGTCCGACAACCCGAAGCTGTTCAAGGTCTTCAAGTGGGCGCTCTACCCGGAGGTCGTCCCCGGCGTGCCCGCCAAGGTGACGATCGGCGGCGTGGACCTCGCGGTCAGCGCGTACTCGCAGCACAAGGCGCTCGCCTTCCAGGCCGCGCTGTGCCTGCGGGACAAGCAGAACCAGCTGATCGGCGCCACCGTCGGCGGCGTGCCGCCCACGATCGCCAGCCTGTACAACGACCCGAAGATGTTCCCCGACTACCCGTTCCACGCCGACATCCTGCAGGCGCTTGAGCACGCCAGCGTGCGGCCGAAGACGCCGGTCTACCAGGTCGTGTCCATCGATATCTCGCACCTGGTGTCGCCGCCGGCCGGCATCAACCCGACGACCACCGAAAAGTCGATGGTCAACCAGATCAACAACGCCCTGCAGTCGAAGGGCCTGGTCCCATGAGCCGCCGCAAAGCAGACGACACGCTGGCAACAAGGGAAGGACGACGCCGATGACCGCGAGTACGCACGTGGCGGCCGGCACCGAAGCCGCGCCGAAGACCGCCGGCCGACGGAGGAAGCCGCGGCTGTCGGAGGGCGCGAAGGCCGAGCGCAGGCTCGGCTGGCTGCTCTGCGCCCCGGCGGTCATCGTGATGATCGCGGTCACCGGCTACCCGGTCATCTACGCCATCTGGCTGTCCCTGGAGCGCTACAACCTGGAGCTGCCGAATGCCGTCAAGTTCGTCGGATTCGCCAACTACGGGGCAGTGCTCAGTTCCCCTTACTGGTGGCAGGCGCTGTGGGTGACCGTGCTCATCACCGTCATCTCGGTGGCTGTCACTCTGGTGCTCGGCATGATGCTGGCCATGGTCATGCACCGGACGCTGTTCGGCAGGGGCACGGTCCGCACGGCCGCGCTCATCCCGTACGGGATCGTGACGGTCGCCGCCGCGTACGGCTGGTACTACGCATGGACGCCGGGCCAGGGCTACCTGTCCGCGGCTTTCAACTATGCCGCGCCGCTGACCGCCCAATATAAGGCGATCGCCGTGATCATCCTGGCGGAGATCTGGAAGACCACGCCGTTCATGGGGCTGCTGCTGCTGGCCGGGCTCTCCCTGGTGCCCGAGGACCTGCAGAAAGCCGCCAAGGTGGACGGCGCGACCGGCTGGCAGCGCTTTTGGAAGATCACGGTGCCGCTAATGAAGCCGGCCATCCTGGTCGCGGTGCTGTTCCGGACGCTGGACTCGTTCCGGATATTCGACAACATCTTCATCCTCACGCAGGGCAACAACGGCACAGAGTCGGTGTCGATCCTCGCCTGGGACAACCTGTTCAACGCGCTGAACCTGGGGATCGGGGCCGCGATCTCGATCCTGATCTTCATCTGCGTCGTGATCATCGCGGCCGTGTTCATCAAGGGCTTCGGCACTGCCGCCCCGGGCACGAACCTCGAAAGGAGATGACCCGCTGATGGCTGCTGTTACCACGTCGCCCCGCCAGAAATTCGGCTGGGGGACGACGAACGTCATCGTCATCGCGCTGGCGCTGATCCCGGTGCTCTGGATGGTCTCGCTGTCCTTCAAGACGCCCACGGCCATTCTCGATCCCTCCTTCATCCCCAGCCAGTGGACCTTGGGGAACTACACCGGGATCCTGAAGACCGCGACGTTCGTCCGGCCGCTGATCAACTCGATCGGCATCGGCCTCATCGCGACGTTCATCTCCGTCGTGCTGGCCTCCATGGCGGCCTACGCGGTCGCCCGGCTGCAGTTCCCCGGCAAGGCGGCGCTCATCGGGATGGCGCTGCTGATCGCGATGTTCCCGATCATCGCCCTGGTGACCCCGCTGTTCAGCATCGAGCGCGCGCTGAACCTATTCAACACCTGGCCCGGCCTGATCATCCCGTACGTGGCCTTCGGCCTGCCGCTGGGCATCTATACGCTGTCGGCTTTCTTCCGGGAGATCCCCTGGGAGCTGGAGAAGGCCGCCAAGGTCGACGGCGCCACGCCCTTCCAGGCGTTCATCAAGGTCATTGCCCCGCTGGCCGCGCCGGGCATGGTCACCACGGCCATCCTGGTCTTCCTCGCCTGCTGGAACGAGTTCCTGCTGGCGATCTCGCTCACCTCGACGATCGCCGCCCGGACGGCGCCTGCGTCCCTGGCCTACCTCAGCGGGAGTTCGCAGTTCACCGTTCCGACCGGCCCCATCGCGGCTGCCGCGGTGGTCATCACCATCCCGATCATCATTTTCGTGCTGTTCTTCCAGCGCCGGATCGTCGCTGGGCTGACATCAGGCGCGGTCAAGGGCTAGCCGGGCAGATCCCGGGACAAAGGAGAAACAGTGGCTGACATCGTTCTGGATCAGGTCACCAAGCGCTTCCCCGATGGCGCGCTGGCCGTCGACCGCATCAATCTCGAAATCGGTGACGGCGAGTTCGTCATCCTGGTCGGCCCGTCGGGCTGCGGTAAGTCCACGACGCTGAACATGATCGCCGGCCTGGAAGACATCACCGAGGGCGAGCTGCGCATCGGCGGCAAGGTGGTGAACAACATGACGCCCAAGGACCGTGACATCGCCATGGTGTTCCAGAGCTACGCTCTGTACCCGCACATGACGGTCAGGGAGAACATGGGCTTCGCGCTCAAGCTGGCCAAGGCCCCGCAGGCCACCATCGACGAGAAGGTCAACGAGGCCGCCCGGATCCTCGACCTGACGCAGCACCTGGAGCGCAAGCCGGCCAACCTGTCCGGCGGCCAGCGGCAGCGGGTCGCGATGGGCCGGGCCATTGTCCGCGACCCGTCCGTGTTCCTGATGGACGAGCCGCTGTCCAACCTCGACGCCAAGCTGCGGGTGCAGATGCGGACCGAGGTCTCCAGGATCCAGCGGCGGCTCGGCACCACGATGGTGTACGTGACCCACGACCAGACCGAGGCGATGACCCTGGGCGACCGGGTCGCGGTGATGCGTAACGGCAAGCTCCAGCAGGTCGGGTCGCCGCAGGAACTCTACGAACGCCCCGACAACCTGTTCGTCGCCGGTTTCATCGGATCACCCGCGATGAACTTCATCCCTGCCACCGTCGACGACGGCAAGCTGCGCACGCCGCTCGGGGAGATCCCGCTGACCGACCGGCTCCGGCAGGCGCTTGAGCGCGCCAACGCGCCGCGCGACCTGATCGTGGGTATCCGTCCGGAAAGCTTTGAGGACGCCGCACTGGTGAGCGCGGACGCCCGGCCGCAGGGGATCACGTTCCGCGCGGACATCGATGTGGTGGAGTCGATGGGCTCCGATGTCTATGTCTACTTCGCGAAGGAGCTCGAGAGCGGCGTGGACGCTGCCGAGCTCAAGGAACTGGCTCAGGACTCCGGACGCGCCGACACCGGTCAGAGCGGCGACACTGTGGTCGCCCGCATCGATGCGGCCACCCGGGTGCGGGAGGGCCAGACGGCCGAGCTCTGGGTAGATGTCCAGTCGATCCACCTGTTCGATCCTTCGACCGGCCTGAATCTGACGGTCGGTAGCGGATCGGACGACGCCAGGAGCGCGGGCGGGACGGCTGCTGGCGGGACGACTGCGGCCGGCGGCAGTTCGGCGGCTGGCGGCCGGACCGCCGCTGGCGGGTCGGCGGCAACCGGCAGCGCGGCGGCGGCCGGCGGCGGGACCGCCCCTGGTCAGTAGGCTGCTGGCCGCGGTGGTGCGGAAGCTACCTGGCCCGGATGCGCAGGCGCTCGATGATCTCGTCGGTCCACTCGTGCAGCCGGATCAGCCGGTAACGCTCCCGGGCCACCCGCTGATAGGCCTCGGCGTCGGTTCCGGTGCCGATCAGGTCGGCGGCCCGGAGCATCCGCACGACCGGGACGTACTCCTCGGTGAACCACCGCTGTGCGACCTGCTCGCGGTCCAGGAACCGGTGCTCGCCTTGCATGCACCGGAACCCCCAGGCCTCGACGGCCTCGCCCAGTTCGGCGTACGACCATGGGTCGCTGAAGCTGATCTTGGCGTGGGCCTGCGCGGGCAGCGGCACCCGGCACCTGAACAGCCGCTCGTAGTCCTTGACGAGCAGGTCAGCGCGGCTGCGGATGCCCCGGGCCGGTACCGCGGTGCGGATCTCGGTGACGTAGGCGTCGATCGTCTTGGCGCCGGTCGCCATGGCGATCGACACCCGGTGGTGGCCATCCTGCACGAAGTGCAGGTCGCCGACCCGGTACACCTCGATCGGCGGGATCGGCTCGCCGCGCCGCTGCGCCAGGGCGAGCCGCTCCCACCGGGCTCTGACCCGGCTGGAGGTGGGCCGGAATTTGCGGTCGAAGTCGCGCTGCGAGTCGACCGTGCCGACCACCGAGTCCAGCCGGATCGTCTGCAGGCCCACAGATCGCTCGCCGCGCATGCCCAGTGCGGCGACGACCTCGTCGAGCGGCAGGATGAGGTTGACGTCATCCGGCTCCCTGCGCAGCCGGCGGGCCAGCCTGGCCAGCGCCTGCCTGCGCCGGGCGCGGAGAAAGTCATTCTCGACGTCCGAGCGGGGAAACCCGGTCTCAGCGGGCATCGCGGTGCCCTCCGGGTGGCCAGGCGCTGGCCAGGCTGGCCCGCCGCAGCCCGATGTCGAGCAGGTGCCGCCCGGCCACATTGCGCACCACGGTGCGCCCGAGCAGCGTGCCCCGGCTGGCCGCGCCCTTGGACCTGACGTGGCCTCCGGGGCCAGCGTGGTCGCCAGGGTCAGCGCGGTCGGCAGGGTCAGCGCGGTCGGCAGGGTCAGCGCGGTCGCCTGGGCCGGTCTGGTCGCCAGGGCCGGCGTGGTCGGCCGGGCTGAGCCGGCCGCGGGAAGGCACCGGCACGACCGGGTGCACGTGGCCATGCAGCAGCACCTCGGGCTGCATCGCGGCGACGAGGCTGCGATACGCGGTGAACCCGCGATGCGCCCGATCGGCGCCGTCACCGATGCCGACCGGCGGGGCGTGGGTGACCAGGACGTCGACGTCGCGGCCGTCCCGCAGCCGCCGCCGCCACGCCGCGGCGCGCAGGGCCACTGCACGCCGGGCCTGCTGCCGGTCGCTGTACTGGTTGGGGCCGGCACTGTACCGGAGGCAGCCGCCGAGCCCGGCCACCCGCAGGCCGGCCACGTCGACCACCCTGCCGTCGGCGTTGATGGCGCCGGTCGGCCACGGCGGGCAAGCGGGCAGGCCGGATCGCAGCGTCAGGCCAGCCCGCGACGTGCGGTAACCCGACAGGTCGGGGTCATGGTTGCCGGGCACGAACACCATCGGGACGTCAAGGGCGTTCATCAGGTAGCTCAGGTAGTCGAACGGCAGGTCACCGCAGGCAAGGATCAGCTCGGCGGTGGCCACGGCGGACAGGTCGGCCAGCAGGCCCTGGTCAGGGACGTCGGAGATGGCCAGGACGCGGACCATCCCCGGCTCGGGCCCGGGACCGGCCCGGCCGACGGGCACAGCACGGTGCCGCATTCAGCGCGCAGCCGTTTCCCGCACATCAAGGCCGCGCTCGCGAAGCGCCGCTTCCGACCGGTAGATGTCGGCCAGCCTGGCCCGCTCCCCGCCGGGCGGCGGCGGCACCTCAAGCCGCCTGCAGGCCGTGGCGAGGTTGTCGGCGTAGGCACCCCGTGCCGCCCGCAGGTGGTGGCCCTTGGCGGTGGTGCCTGCCTTGTTCTCGATCGCCTCAAGCTCCGCTCGCAGCCGCCGCAGCCTGGCGGCGAGCCGGTCGAGCGGCTCGGGCGCCGGCGGCCTGGCGCGCGTCGCGGTCAGCCTGCGGGCCGCGCGCAGGCCCCAGATCAGCGCGCCGAACACCGCGGTGGGCAGCAGCGCCACGAGCGCATACATAACGTACGGGTTCACGTCATCCAGTGTCGGCCGCGGGGCAGAGTGAACGCAAGCCGGCCCAGGCAGGCCCGGCCAGGAGAGACAGCGACAGTCCAGTTAGGGGACAGAGAAAGTCCAGTCAGGAGGCAGCGACAGTCTAGTCAGACGACAGCGACAGTCAGACGACAGCGACAGTCAGACGACAGCGACAGTCAGACGGCAGCGACAATCAGACGGCAGCGACAGTCAGGAGAAAGATGGAGCACAGCACCGCACGGCGCTGGTGGCATGGCGCCGTCCTCTACCAGCTGTATGTGCGCTCATGGCGGGACTCCGATGGCGACGGCTACGGCGACCTGGGCGGCATCATCGCCAACCTGGACTACCTGTCGTGGCTGGGCGTGGACGGCATCTGGCTGTCGCCGACGATGCCGTCGCCCGACGACGACTGGGGCTACGACGTCAGCGACTACCTCGGCGTCCACCCTGAGCTTGGCACCATGGCCGACCTCGACCGGCTTATCGCCGAGGCCGGCCGGCGCGGCCTGCGGGTGCTGCTCGACCTGGTGCCCAACCACTCCAGCTCGGCGCACCCCTGGTTCGTCGAGGCGCAGGGCGACCCCGGCAGCGAGCACCGGGACTACTACGTGTGGGCCGACCCGGCGGCCGACGGCGGCCCGCCCAACAACTGGCAGGACGCGACGGGGCACCAGGCGTGGACCCTGGACGACCGGAGCGGCCAGTACTACCTGCACAACTTCCTGCCCAGCCAGCCAGACCTGAACTGGTGGGAGCCGGCGGTCCACGAGGAGTTCCGGGAGATCCTGCGGTTCTGGTTCGACCGCGGCGTGGCGGGTTTCCGTATCGACGTCGCCCAGGGCCTCTATAAGGACGCCGAACTGCGCGACAACCCACCGCTGCTGGTGAGCAGCCCGCTGACCGGCCGGTCCGGCCTGCTTCCTGAGTACAACGCCAACCGGCCGGAGAGCCACGGTGTCTTCAGGGACTGGCGCAAGATCGCGGACAGTTACACCGCGCCGAGGCTGCTGCTCGGCGAGACCTGGGTGGGTGAATTCAGCCGGCTGGCCCAGTACTACGGGCACGACGATGAACTCCAGCTTGCGTTTAATTTCCCGTTTGTCTTCGCCGGATTCACCGCGGCCGAGCTGGCCGGGACCGTCGCGGCCACGCTGGCGGCGCTGCCGGAGGCGGCCTGCCCGGTGTGGATGGCCTCCAATCACGACGTGGGCCGCTTCCCGACCAGGTGGGGCGGCGGGGATGAGCGCAAGGCACGGATCGCGCTGCTGATTCTCGCGACGCTGCCCGGCGCGACCGTGCTCTATTACGGCGACGAGATCGGCATGACCGACGTCGACGTCCCGGCGCGGCTCCGGCGGGACAAGATGACCCGGGACAACACCGCCGCGCGGGAGAACAGGGACCGGGCCAGGACACCGATGCGGTGGGACGGCTCGCCGTCGGGGGGATTCACCGCGGACGGCGTCAGGCCATGGCTGCCGCTCGGCGACACAGCGGCACGCGACGTGGCGAGCCAGCAGGCCGACCGGGGCTCCGTGCTGTGGCTCTGCCGCGACCTGCTCAGCTTGCGCCGGGCCGAGTTCGGCGGCCAGATCGCCAGCTATCAGGCGGTACCGTCGCCCGACGGGCAGTGGGTCTACCGGGTCGGCGGCCTGCTGGTCGCGGCGAACCTCACCGACCGGCCGGCAGCCTGCGCCGAGCCGCTGGGGGAGGTGCTGCTGTCGAGCGCGGGCCCGGCCGCTGCCCCGGACAAGGGCACCGGCGTGGCCCCGGGCCCGGCCAGGGGCGCGGGCCCGGGCAGCGCGGGGGCGGCCGGACCGGGCCGCACTCTCGGGCCCTGGGAGGGTATTGTCGCCCGTCAGCCGGGCGGCACCGGCCGCCGCTGACCGCCATGCCGATATGCTGTTCGTCAGGCGCATATGCCTGACGCGGTGCGGGGGCGGTTGCGCAGCCTGACCAGCGAGGAGTGCCATGAGCCGCATCGCCCATCCGGCAGGCCCCCGGCACGCTGAGGTGCTGCCGCCGGATCATCCGCCCGCGCCGCCCGCCGACATGAACGCCATCGATCCGGCGATCTGGCCGCGGACCGCGCGGCGCGTCGCCGGATCTCTCATGCTTGGCGGCATCGACGTCCGTGATCTCGCCGCCAGCTACGGCACCCCGTTGTTCGCCTGCGACGAGGCGGACTTCCGCGGCCGGTGCCGCGCCTTCCGTGACGCGTTCGGCCCGGCAGTGGCGGTGGCCTACGCGGCGAAGGCGTTCTGCTGCCGCAGCGTGCTGCGCTGGGTCACCGAGGAGGGCCTGGGCGTCGATGTCTGCACCGGCGGCGAGCTCGAGGTGGCGCTGCGGGCCGGGGTCGCGCCGGGGATGATCACGGTGCACGGCAACAACAAGCTCCCCGAGGAGCTCGAGCGCGCGGTGCAGGCGGGCGTCGGGCGGGTCGTGGTGGACTCGCTCGCCGAGATCGGGCGCCTGGCGGAAATCGCCGGGCGGGCCGGCGCCGGGCGGGTTAAGGTGCTGGTCCGGGTCACCACGGGCGTGGAGGCTGCGGTGCACGAGTTCGTGGCTACCGCTCACGATGACCAGAAGTTCGGCTTCTCGCTGTCGTCGGGAGCCGCGGATGAGGCGGTGCGCCAGGTGCTCGCCAGCCCGGCGCTCGAGCTGGCCGGCCTGCACTCGCACATCGGCTCGCAGATCTACGACACGGCCGGCTTCGATGTGGCCGCGCACCGGGTGCTTGAGCTGGCGGCCCGGATCAGGGATGAGCACGGGATCGAGATCGGCGAGCTGGACCTGGGCGGCGGGTTCGGCATCGCCTACACGGCGGCCGACGACCCGGAGGACGTCAAGGTCATCGCCGACGGCCTGGGGCGGATCGTTGATTCCCAGTGCCGGGCCGCCGGCCTGGTCAGGCCCCGGCTGTCGGTCGAGCCCGGCCGGGCCATCGCCGGGCCGGGCACGGTGACCCTGTACCAGGTCGGCACCGTCAAGGATGTCGACGGCCTCCGGACCTATGTGAGCGTGGACGGCGGGATGAGCGACAACATCCGCACCGCGCTCTACGACGCCGACTACACCTGCGTGCTCGCGTCGCGGGAATCGCACGCGGCACCGTTGCTGTGCCGGCTGGTCGGCAGGCACTGCGAAAGCGGCGACATCGTGGTCAGGGATGCCTACCTGCCAGCCGACATCAGGCCGGGGGACCTGGTCGCGGTGGCGGCCACCGGCGCCTACTGCAGGTCGATGGCGAGCAACTACAACCACGTGCCCAGGCCCGCGGTGGTTGCGGTCGGGGGCGGCGCCGCGCGGGTGCTGCTGCGCCGCGAGACCATGGACGACCTGCTCCGGCTGGACGCGGGGTGACCGCCCGGCCAGGCGGTACCCAGGCGCCAGCGAGGTCTCAGGCACCGGGCGAGGGCGCGCAGCCGGTCGCGATCGCCGACCGGGTGCCGCTGCGGGTGGCGCTGCTCGGCTGCGGCACTGTCGGCGCTGAAGTGTTCAGGCAGCTGCGCGACCAGGACAGCGACCTGGCGGCGCGGATCGGCGTGCCGCTTGAGGTAGCCGGGATCGCGGTGCGCGACACCGCGCGGCCGCGCGGCGTCGAGGTCGGTCAGTCGCTGCTCACCACCGATGCCATGGCCCTGGTAACCCGCCGCGACGTGGACATCGTGGTCGAGGTGATCGGCGGCATCGAGCCGGCCAGGTCCCTGCTGCTCGCCGCGCTCGCGGCAGGCAAGTCGGTGGTCACCGCCAACAAGGCGCTGCTCGCGGCCGACAGCGCCACGATGCACGCCGCGGCCCGCGCGACCGGCGCCGACCTCTACTACGAGGCTTCGGTCGCGGGCGCCATCCCGCTGCTGCGCCCGCTGCGCGAATCGCTCGCCGGTGACGCGGTACACCGCGTACTCGGGATAGTTAACGGGACCACCAACTTCATCCTGGACCGGATGGACTCGGCCGGCGCGGGATTCGCCGGTGCCCTGGCGCAGGCTCAGTCGCTCGGCTACGCGGAAGCCGATCCGACCGCCGACGTGCAGGGTTTCGATGCCGCCGCGAAGGCGGCCATCCTGGCCAGCATCGCCTTCCACACCGAGGTCGGGCTCGATCAGGTGTACCGCGAGGGGATCACCGAGGTAACCGCCGACGACATCGCGAGCGCCCGTGCCCTCGGCTGCGTGATCAAGCTGCTGGCGATCTGCGAGCGCTGCGACGGCGGGATCTCGGCTCGCGTGCACCCGGCGATGATTCCCCGGGTGCATCCGCTCGCCGCGGTGCGCGAGGCCTACAACGCGGTGTTCGTGGAGGCTGACTCGGCGGGCAGCCTCATGTTCTACGGGGCAGGCGCGGGCGGCGGGCCGACCGCGAGTGCCGTGCTCGGGGATATCGTGACGGTCGGGCGCAACCGGCTGGCCGGTACCAGGGGGCCGGATGCGTCCACCTACGCCGGGCTTTCCGTGCGGCCCATCTCCGACGCGCGGACCAGCTACTACGTGGCGCTTGACGTGGCCGACCGGCCCGGCGTCCTCGCGCCGGTGGCCGAGGCGTTCGCCCGGCATGGCGTGTCGATCAGGGCGGTGCGGCAGGAGGGCCGTGGCGAGGACGCCAACCTGGTGATCGTGACCCACATCGCCCGCGAGGCGGAGCTAGCCGCGACGGTGGCCGAGCTGGGCACGATGGAGCCGGTCCGCGCGGTGGACAGCGTGATGCGAGTCGAGGGCGAGGAGGGCCAGTGAGCGATCCCGCGGCCCGCGGGGCCGGGACGAGGGCGCCTGCTGCCGGGGTCGTCAGGCCGTGGCGCGGCGTGATCGAGGAATACCGGCCGACGCTGCCGGTGACCGGCGAGACCCCGGTGATCACGCTGGGGGAGGGCGGCACGCCGTTGCTGCCCGCGCCGGTCCTGTCGGACCGGACTGGCTGCGAGGTCCATCTCAAGATCGAGGGCGCCAACCCGACCGGCTCGTTCAAGGACCGTGGCATGACGGTGGCGGTCAGCGTCGCGGCCGGTGCCGGGGCCACCACCGTGATCTGCGCCTCCACCGGCAATACCAGCGCGAGCGCGGCGGCCTACGCCGCCAGGGCGGGCATGGCCTGCGGTGTCCTGGTGCCACGTGGCAAGATCGCGCTCGGCAAGCTGGCCCAGGCCCTGGTGCACGGCGCGCGGCTGCTGCAGGTCGACAGCGGCTTCGACGAGTGCCTCGAACTGGTCCGCAAGCTGGCCGCCGACTACCCGGTCACCCTCGTCAACTCCGTCAACCCGGACCGGCTGCAGGGCCAGAAGACCGCCGCGTTCGAGGTGGTGGACGCCCTCGGGGACGCTCCCGACGTGCACTGCCTGCCCGTCGGCAACGCGGGCAATATCGTCGCCTACTGGCTCGGCTACAGCGAGTACCTGGCCTGCGGCCGGGCCACCCGCGCGCCGAGGATGCTCGGCTACCAGGCGAGCGGCGCGGCGCCGATAGTGACCGGCAAGCCGGTGGCCGCCCCCGAGACGATTGCCACCGCGATCAGGATCGGCAACCCGGCGTCGTGGCGGCTGGCCGAGCAGGCCAGGGACGCCTCTGGCGGGTTGATCGAGGCGGTCACCGACGAGCAGATCCTCTCCGCGTACCGGCTGCTGGCCAACCGGGAGGGCGTGTTCGGCGAGCTGGCCTCGGCCGCCGGGGTGGCCGGCCTGCTCAGCGCGTGCGACAACGGCCAGGTGGCCCCGGGCTCGCGGGTGGTCTGCACCATCACGGGCAACGGGCTGAAGGACCCTGACTCCGCGGTGTCAGCGGCCGCGGCGCCGACGGCAATCCCGGCTGACTATCACGCCGCGGCGGCCGCGCTCGGGCTGGCGTGAGGACCCCCGGCCTGCGGTCATGAACTGGCCAGCCAATCCCGTCGAGGTACGCGTTCCCGCGACCAGCGCCAATCTCGGGCCCGGCTTCGATTCCCTGGGCCTGGCGCTGGCCTGGTACGACGTGGTGACGGCGCGGATCACGGACAGCGGGCTGGCGATCGAGGTGACCGGAGAAGGCGCGGGCGCTGCCGCCGATGGCGAGCGGCATCTGGTGGTCCGTGCGATGCGGGCAGCGTTCGGCGTGCTTGGCGTCCAGCCGCCAGGGATCGGCCTGCGCTGCGTCAACACGATCCCGCAAGGCCGCGGGCTCGGCTCGTCGGCGGCCGCGATCGTGGCCGGCCTGCTAGCCGCGCGGGCGCTGGCCGGCGCCGGTCCGGCCTGCGCGGCTGATGTGGCCAGCCCGGCTGATGCGGCGAGCCCGGCTGATGCGGCCGGCCCGCCCGGTACTGCCGGCCTGGGCGACCCAGAGCTGCTCCGGCTGGCCGTTGCGCTGGAGGGACACCCGGACAACGTGTCGGCGTGCCTGGCCGGCGAGCTGGTGATCAGCTGGACGTCGGCTTCCGGAGCCAGCTTCGTCAGGCTGGCCACCGTGGCCGGGCTTGCGCCCGTGCTCTGCGTTCCGGATTCTGAACTTTCCACCAGCGCCGCCCGGCAGGCCCTTCCTGCGGCCGTCCCGCACGCGGAAGCGGCAGCCAACTCGGCCCGGGCCGCGCTGCTGGTGACGGCGCTGACCAGTGACCCCGGCCTGCTGATGGTGGCGACCGAGGACTTCCTGCACCAGCGCTACCGCGCCGCCGCGATGCCGGGCACGGCGAGCCTGGTCAGCGCGCTGCGGGCGGCCGGCATCCCGGCTGTGGTGTCCGGCGCAGGCCCGGCGGTGCTGGCGCTCACTGTCGCCGGGCGGCGTCCAGGGCCGCAAGAGGTCACCGCCGTCGCGGCGGATCAGGATGCGTCCTGGCACGTCAGGCCGGTCACGGTCGATAGCGGCGGTGCAGTCGTCAGCCTGGCCACCGACGCGCGGACGACCGCCGGGCCGGAGTGGCCGGCGGGCCCGCAGTCGCGTGTCCAGTAGCGGCGATCGCCGCACCGCTTGCTTGCCATGATCTTGACGACTTTTATGTACATATCGCTGAAAAGTCGTCACGATCATGGAAAGCCCCGGGTTGAGCGGCTGAGTCACACCGGGCGCCGGCCGGGTGTCTGGTCTCGTGGACCCTGGGACTGGGCGACTGACGGGCGCTGACCGGTCGGTGGACATGTTCCCCGCTAGTTCGAGAAGTCCTGGGTAATTGCGGAAGAAAAGGTCCTAGTGATCGCCCGGATCGCGGGCGATGTCCCGGGCCGCGGATTTGCGGCGGACAATGGGTCCAGGCGCTCTTGCTTGGAGGTGCGGTGGTGGCAAGCGGTGACGGCAAGGCCAGGAAGCCGGCGAAGGGCAAGGCTGCCCCGCACGACAGGGCGGCGCACGACAGGCCAGCGCCGCACGACAGCGCAGCGGCGCACGACAGGGCAGCCGGGCACGACCGGCCCGCGGTACACGAGAGGGCGGCCGGGCGCGACGGGCCCGCGGTACCCGGGCACGACGGGCTGGCGGCGCGCGGGCGCGCGGCGCCGCATGATCCGTCGGGCCCGCAGGAGCGCTTGCACAAGAAGGTCTACGAGGCCGAGCTGTACCGCCTGCAGGCAGAACTGGTGAAGCTGCAGGAGTGGGTCAGGACCGAGCGGGCCAGGATCGTGGTGATCTTCGAGGGCCGGGATGCGGCAGGCAAGGGCAGCACGATCAAGCGGGTGACCGCGTTCCTCAACCCCCGGGTCGCCAGGATCGTCGCGCTGCCCGCGCCGACCGAGCGCGAGCAGACCGAGTGGTATTTCCAGCGCTATGTGGAGCACCTGCCCGCTGGCGGCCAGATCGTGCTGTTCGACCGCAGCTGGTACAACCGCGCGGGCGTCGAGCGCGTGATGGGTTTTTGCAGCAAGGAGGAGTACGGGCGGTTCCTGCACCAGTGCCCGATCTTTGAGCGCCTGCTCGTCGAAGATGGCATCTTGCTGCGGAAGTACTGGTTCTCGGTGAGCGACGCCGAGCAGGAGAGCAGGTTCAGGGCCAGGCTCGAGGATCCCATGCGGCGGTGGAAGCTCTCGTCCATGGACCTTGAGTCGATCTCCCAGTGGGAGAACTACTCCCGCGCCAAGGACGAGATGTTCGTGCATACCGACATCCAGGAGGCACCGTGGTTCGTGGTGGAGAGCGATGACAAGCGGCGGGCCCGGATCAATATGATCGCGCACCTGCTGAGCTCCGTGCCCTACCACGACGTGCAGCGGATGCCGCTCGCGCTGCCGCCGCGGCCCGCGGCCCAGGGTTACGTGCGGGCCCCGCGGGAACTGCAGACCTACGTGCCCGACCACGCGGCCTCATTGCGGCGGCAGCACCCGCATCGGTGACCCGGCGGCAGGCGGCTCTGGCTCGTCGGACGCAGTGCCGAGTTCACCGGCCTCGGCGGGAGCGGTCTCAGGTCCCGGGCCTCCCGCCCGGGACCTGAGACCGCCTTGCCGCGCCTGAGCGCGGTTAGCGCCCGGGGGAGCTCACGTCGCAGCCGTGCCGCGCGCCGCGGCGGGTTCCACATGCGCGTCCGGACCGGGATAGACCAGTGCGGTCCGCTCCTCATCGGCCCACTTGACCAGGTACGGCGGGGACCCGTCCGTGCCGTGAATTTCGACGATCTCCCCGGACCGCAGGTGCTCATCGAGATGCCGGGAGAGAACGACCAACCTGTCGCCCACGTTTGCCTGCATGACTTCGACCCCTCTCAGATCGCCGGACTGGTGATGACGTGATCCGTAGTCGCGGGGCCTGCGGGCCCGGCGAGCCTTCGGTACCGGGCGGCTTGCTGCGACGGCGACCACGATGGTGCCGAGCATTTCCAGATCCATGCCGCTCACCCGGCCAAGACCGGCGCGCCGGCGACGGCCGGCGTGCTGGCGACCAGCTGGGCACGTACCATGGCGAGCCGCAGCTCGTCGACGGTGACCAGCCCGGTCACCAGGTGATCGTCCATGACGGCCGCGAGCAGTTCGCCACGCAGCGGCGGCTGTTTCATCAGCGTGTCCGCGTCGGTGCCCGGATCGGCGATGTAGGCGGCTGGCACCGGCACGGCAATCTCCCGGAGCCGGGTCGTCGCCCGGTCGTCCGGCGGGACCTCCGCGAGCGTGTCGGCGAAGACCACCCCGACAAGATCGCCGTCGGAGCCGACCACCGGGAACGCGGTCTGGCGCGAGGAGAAGACCACCCGGCTCGCGAAGTCTGAGACATCCGTCCAGGCGGCCCCGATATCCGGGTGACTGACCATGACGTCACGGATGTGCAATCCGCTGAGCGAACTCTCGATCTCGTCCGTCTGCTGCTCAGAGCGGGCCATCGTGATGAGGAACCAGCCGATGAGCATCAGCCACAGGCCGCCGATGTTCCGCCAGGCGAACAGCTCAGCGAGGCCGATCAGGATCAGCACGCCGCCGAGAGCCTGCCCGGCAAGCTGCGCGGCCCGGCTCGCGCGCTGCCGGTCATCGTAATGCTTCCAGAGCAGCGCGCGCAGGATCCGGCCGCCGTCCAGCGGCGCGCCGGGCAGCAGGTTGAAGACGGCCAGGACGACGTTCATCAGGGCGAGCCAGGCCAGGGCGGCGGTGATCACATCCGGGCCGTGCACCACGTGGGCCACCAGCGCGGCCGCGCCGAACAGGACGGATGCGGCGAAGCTCGTTGCCGGGCCGGCGATGGCGATCTGCAGGTCGGCCCCTGCGGTCTGGGGCAGCTCGTCTAGCTCGGCGGCCCCGCCGAGCATCCACAGGGTGATCGAGCGCACCGTGATATCCCGGCGCCTGGCGAATACCGCGTGCGCTATCTCATGGGCCCCGAGGGCCGCGATGAACAGGATCCCCCCGGCCACGCCGACCGTCCAGTAGACGACGGCGCCCTTGTGCGGGATAACCGTCGGCAGCACGTTGACGGCCAGGATGTAGGTGATCAGCCCGAGCATCACGAGGACGGACCAGTGCATCCCGACAGGGATGCCGCCCACCCGCCCGAGCCTGATGCTCTGCTTCATGCGGCGATCGCCCTCTCTCCGTGCCCTCACCAGCGTTGGCAAGGATGGGTGTCCCCCGGTAGAGGCGGGCTACCCAAGGCCATGGGACCTTCGGTCTGTCCATATTTGACCTAATTTATGGTTAACAACCTTGCACTTCGCTGGCGACTTCGCTGGCGGGCTTCGTGCCGAGGGTGAAGTAGAAGGTTGCCCCGCCGCCGACGGCGCCTTCCGCCCAGGTCCGCCCGCCGTGGCGGTCGATGATCCGCTGGACGCTGGCCAGGCCGATGCCGGTGCCGGGGAACTCGCTGGCGGCGTGCAGCCGCTGGAACGGCTGGAACAGCTTGCCCGCGTAGGCGGGGTCGAAGCCCGCCCCGTTGTCGCGCAGGTAGTAGCAGACGCCGGCGCCGTCGGCAGTCGTCGTGCCGAACTCGATGCTGGCCCCGTCCCGCCTGGCAGTGAACTTCCAGGCGTTCTCGATCAGGTTCTGCACCACGGAGCGGATGAGAGGGCGGTCCGCGGTCACCCAGATGCCCTCCTGGATGGCGAAGCGGACCTGTCGGCCTGGTTCACCGGACTGCAGTTCGTCGGCTATTGAGGCGACCTCCGCGCTGAGATCAACCGGCGTGAGGTTCATGTCAGCGCGCGACACCCGCGATAGCAGCAGCAGGTCATCGATGAGCGCGCCCATCCGCTCGCTCGCCGCCTGGATGCGCCCGGCATACCCGCGGCCCGTTTCGTCCAGCTGATCGCCGCAGTCCTCCAGCAGTGCCTCGCTGAACCCGCTCAGCGCCCGGAGCGGCGCGCGCAGGTCGTGCGAGACCGAGTAGGTGAACGCGGCCAGGTTCTTGTTCGCCCGCTCCAGTTCAGCGGTGCGCTGAAGGACACGGGCTTCGAGGTCGGCATTGAGCGCCCGGACCTCGCCTTCGGCCCGCTGCTGCGCGGTCACGTCGCGGACCACGCCGATGACCTGCAGAGCGCGGCCGTCCTGGTTGCGGATCACCGCCCGGTTCACCTCGGCCCATGCGACTCCGCCGTCGCTACGCAGATAGCGTTTGTCCATCGAGTAGGTATCGATCTCGCCCGAAAGCAGGCGCTGCAGACCGGCCAGATCGGCATCGAGGTCGCCGGGATGGCTGATGTCCTGGAGTCGCATGCCGTGCAGCTCGTCGGCGCTGTAGCCGACGATCTCGCAGAAACGGGGGTTGGCCCGGACCAGATCGCCGCCGACCGTCAGCTCGTCGATGCCGACCGGAGCGTTGTCGAACAGGGCGCGGAGCCGCTCTTCGGACTCGCGTAGCGCCGCCTGCGTGCGCTTGTTCTGCGTGACGTCCCGCGCCGCGGCGAAGACCCCGAGCGCCTCCCCGGACGGGTCGCGGTAGACCGAGGCGTTGTACAGCACCGAAATGGTGTGCCCGTCCCGGTGGCGCAACTCGAGGGGGTAGTCGCGCACGCTGCCGTCACGGAAGACCTGCTCGTAACCGGCCCTGGCCAGAGCCGGCTCGGTGAAATAGCCGCTGAACTCGGTGCCGACCAGCTCGGCCCGCTCGCAGCCGGTCGCCTGCTCCGTGGCGGTGTTGACGTCGGTGATCGCCCCATCCGGGCCGATCGTTATCAGCGGGTCGAGGCTGGCCTCGATCAGGCTCCGGTTGTAGGCGGCCGCGGTGCGGAGCGCCTCGTGCGCGCTGGCCGCCTCGGCCTCCGCGGCGTGCTCCGCGGTGAGGTCGGTCAGGATCAGGAACCGCAGCAGCGTGCCGTCGAGTTCGAAACCGCCAACCGCCAGTAGCACAGGCACGATCGTCCGGCCAGGTCCGGTAAGCTCCAGCTGGCCGCGAGCGCTCTGGCCGGCACCGATATCGAGCAGCCTGGCGAACGCCGGGCGGTGGGCCTCGGTAGTCAGGTCGAGCACCCCAGCGCCGGGCAGTTCGGTGGCGAGCCGACCCGTCATCGAAGCTAGCCGCGGATTGGCGTCGATGATTACCCCGCGGGGGGAGACAGTTGCGACGCCTTCCTGCATCGCCTCGAAGATCAGCCGATAGGAGCGGTCCGCGGTGGCGACGGCGTAGACCTGCTCGTGTCCGGGCGGCCCGATGACGAGCGAGTCGACGGCGCCGCCCCGGATCGCCTCGATCGTCTCGTGCGCCTCGCGCAGCTGTGCCCGCAGTTCGGCCACCTCGGCGGTCGCGGCCAGGTCGCCCCCTGGTTGTCCAGCCGTCAGGTGGTCGGCATCTGTGGCCTTCGGAGCTGGCGATCGGGTCATGGCTTTACTCGTCCGGGTCCGGCCGGCCATAGCCGGCGGCGACCGAGCCGAGTTCGAGCCTGAGGCGCAGCTCGGCGGCGTCAGACAGATCGCCGACGATGCGGCGCGGCGGGCCGGGCAGGCGCTTGATCAGGGTCGGCGCAGCGACAATCTGGTCGCGGGCAGCCAGCGCGGGCTGCTGGCGCACGTCGATGACTTCCAGGTCGACGTTGCCGGGGAGGTCCTCGTCGCAGACGCGGCGGACGGCCTCGATTGCCTGGACGGAGTTCGGGGACGAGCCATTGACGTAGAGGGTCAGCGCCCAGCGATCAGCGGCCTGATCGGTCATGTCGCGGCACTCCTTGGCCGGAGCTCCAGGCCGACCAGCAGGCGGTCGGTGTCGGAGAGGTCACCGACGAGCTTGCGGATCGGCAGCGGGAGCTTCCGGACCACCGTGGGCACGGCCAGGATCTGATCGTCGGCGGCCAGACGCGGGTTATCGAGCAGATCCACGACCTCGATCCGGTAGCGGCCGGCCAGGTGCTCCTCGCAGGCGAGCCGCAGATTCTCGGTCGCCCGAAGGCAGATGGGCGACCGGCCGGTCACATACAGGCGCAGCTCCCAGTCGCCTTCGGAATGGGCAGCGGTCCCGGTCCCATCGGCTGTCCGCGGGCGGCTCATCGCTGCCCGGCATCGCTGGGGGTTGCGTCGGCCCAGCGGCGCGTCCGCACGAGCAGCAGGTCCGCCGCGGCGTCGGTAGCCTGATTGTCCTCGCGAGCGCCGAGCTGGTCGACCTCCTGCCGCTCGGCAGCGAGCTGGTCCTGCACCGCGGCGAGGTGGGCCTCCCGCTCGGTGATGGTGCGGCGCAGCTCACGCCGGCGGCGGCCCAGATCATCGGCCTGCCGCCGCTGCGCGTCGCGCTCGGCGGCCTGTTGTGCCAGCCGGGCGGAGCCGGCCAGCACTCCCGCCTGGCCGACATATACGTCGACCAGCTCGACGCCATTGTCGGTGAGCACGAACTCCCGGACTTGATTTGAATGGGCCGAGCCGCGCGACTTCAGCACGAACAGCAGCCGGTTGCGCTCACCGTCGGTCTCGACGTTGCGCAGCAGCAGCCATGTGTCGGCGAGCGACGACACGCTCACCACGCTCGTCTCCTCCTCCCCGCCATGGCCAAGAACGGTCGCCAGGGTAGTAATCCCCCGGGACTTGAGCAGGCCGATCTTGCGGGTAACCATCGAGGTCACCTCCGGGTCGGAGACGCCATGGGTGAGGGTGGCGACCCCGTCGAGCAGTGCCACCGACGGCGCCACCTGGTCGATCAGCTGGGCCAGCGCCACTAGATGGCCCTCAGGCCCGAAGGCCGACGGCGGGGCCGGCCACAGGCAGAGCAAGCCCGCGTCGACCCACGGCCGCAGGTCGAACCCGACCGACCGCATATTACGCAGGACCTGGTCAGGTGACTCCTCGAACAGGACCCACAACGCCCGCTCGCCGCGGTCGCAGGCCGCATTCACCAGGTGGGCGCCGAGCGAGGTCTTGCCGGTGCCCGCTGTCCCGCTCACCAAGACCGTCGACCCACGGAAGATGCCGCCGCCCAGCATGTGGTCGAGGCGGGGGATGCCCGATGAAATCCGCTCCTCAGAGGCCCGGTAGTTGAGGGCGACCGACGTGATCGGCAGCACGGTGAAGCCGTGGGCGGAGATCAGGAACGGGTACTCGTTGGTGCCGTGCGCCGAGCCGCGGTACTTGACTACCCGCAGCCGCCGGGTGGAGATCCCTTCGCGCACCCGATGGTCGAGCGCGATCACGCAGTCCGAGACGTACTCCTCGATCCCGTGCCTGGTGAGGCCCTTGTCGCCGCGTTCCCCGGTCACGACGGCGGTAACGCCCCGGTCCTCGAGCCAGCACGCCAGCCGGCTGAGCTCCGCCCGCACGGTCGAGCTGTCGCCAAACGCGCCGAACAGCACCTCGATGGTGTCCAGCACGACCCGTTTCGCGCCGATGCGCTTGATTGCGTCGTCGAGGGTCAGAAAGAGCGGTTCGAGGTCGAAGTCGCCGGTCGTGACGATCTCGGTCGGCTCCACCCGGAAGGCGACCACCGTGAGCAGCCCGTCCCGCTGCAGCTCGTCGAGGCCGAAGCCGAGCGAGCGCACGTCGGCGGTGACCTTTGCTGCCGACTCCTCGAAGGTCAGCAGCACGCCCGGCTCGCCGTACTCCCTTGCCCCCGCGACGAGGAACTCCAGTCCCAGCAGCGTCTTACCGGCTCCCGCGGTGCCCGCAACCAGCGTCACCCGGTCCCTGGGCAGCCCGCCTCTGGTGATCTCGTCAAGCCCTTCGATGCCCGTCCGCGCCTTCGCCAGCTCCGGACCCACCGGGGCATCCGTCAGGCCCGTCACAGCATTGTCCATCTGCGCGCCTTCTCCCCCGATTCGGGCGTTACAGCGGAAATCCCCGATGTAGTTACCACATTAAACGTTGCCGCATGCCACCCAATCCCGGGGAGTGCCGAAGGTCCCGAAGTAATTGCCCGATCATCTGTGATAAGGCATCCTAACGGATGCTATTAGTCATACCACTTCAACCAGCCCGTTATCCTTGCAATATGACGCGGCCTGCCCGAGTGTATACTGGCGTCAGATAACCGGAGGCCACGGGATTTCTGGCCGTGTAATGCGTGGCAGCGCACAGTTCTCTGGTTTCGGGTTCGGGCCGGCATGGGGGGTGTCGCCGTGGGCCAGCCGTCGCGTACGGATACTCAGGCCGGGCGTGGTTTCCTGCGGCCTGAGCTTCCGGGGATCGTAGCGGTCAGCGAAGGCCGGACCGGCTACTTCGCCCTCGGCACCGCAGGCCTCGTATGACCAGCGGCCGGTCCATCCTGCTGGTCGAGGACAGCCCCGACGACGAGGATCTGACGCTCCGGGCACTGAAACGCGGCAACGTCCTAAACCCGGTCACCGTCGCCCACGACGGCGCCGAGGCACTCGAATATCTCTTCCCGGCCGGCATTGCCGATGACGCTGCCGACCTGCCGCTTCCCGGTCTCATCCTGCTTGACCTGAAGCTGCCCAAGGTGGACGGCCTCGAGGTGCTGCGCAGGATACGCGCCGACGAGCGGACCCGGCTGATCCCCATCGTCATCCTCACTGGCTCCAGGGAGCAGGAAGACGTCCTGGCCGGGTACCGGGGCGGCGCCAATGCCTATGTGCGGAAGCCAGTGAAGTTCTCCGACTTCGCCGACGTCGTGCGCACCCTCGGCGCGTTCTGGCTGCTCCTGAACGAGGCCGCACCCGAGTTCATCCCACTACCGGATTGAGGGTGACATTCATGAGTGATGGGGACTCAGCTGGACGCGAGGACCTGCTCATTCTCATTCTCGAGGACGATCCGAGGGACGCTGAGCTCGCGCAGCGCCTCCTGACCAGGGAGGGCGTCGGCTTTACCGCCGTCGTGGTCGATACGAGGGCGGCGTACGAGGAGCAGCTTTCCGCCTTGACCCCGGACGTGATCCTCTCCGATTTCTCCTTGCCCGGCTTCTCCGGCGCGACTGCCCTCGAGATCGCGCAAGAGCGGTGCCCGCAGATACCATTCATCATCATGTCCGGTGTGCTCGGCGACGAATCAGCGGTCGAGCTCATCAAGCGGGGCGCCACCGACTACGTGCTGAAGGACCGGCCCGCGCGGCTGCCATCCGTGATCCGCCGCGCCGTCGCCGAGGCCGCGCAACGGGCCCGGCTAGCTCAGCTCGAGGCTGAGCTGCGAAGGTGGCAGCGCATGGCGAGCCTCGGCCGGCTTGCCGCTGGAGCTGCCTACGAGTTCAATAACCAGGTTGGCGCCATGCTCAAATCCGCCGTGTCCATCCGCGAGAAAGCAACGCACCGGCCAGGACTAAGCATCGGCGGCAATGGCTGGGATGGTGTCCGCCGGGACGCCGAGCACATCCAGCATGCGGGCAGCCAGGCGAACCGGCTGGTTCATCAGCTACTCGAGGCGGCCGGCCAGGAAATGGTCAGCAGTGAACTCATCGACCTTAACCTGGTTATCAATAGCAATGAAGAACTGCTGCGGAGCACAGTCGGCGAGCACGTTGAGTTGCACCTGAGTCCTGCCTCGGGGCTGTGGCCCGTGCTGGCCGACCCGGCCCAGGTTAAGCAGGTCCTGCTGAATCTCGCCGTCAACGCCAGCGAGGCGATGCCCGGCGGCGGCAGCTTCTCGATTGCCATGAAGAACGTGTCGATCAGCGGCAGCGAATCGCTGTCACATCCAGGGCTCGGACCAGGCGATTACGTATGCGTGAGCGCCAGCGATACCGGCGCGGGAATGGAACCTGAGGTTCTTGAGCACGCCCTCGAACCTTTCTTCACCACCAAGCCCTTTGCTGCGGGCGGAGGGCTCGGCCTGGCCAGTGTGTACGGCATTGTGCGGCAGGCCGGCGGGACCGTCGACATTTCGTCCGCACCCGGCGCGGGCACGACCGTCACCGCGTGGCTGCGCGCCGTCACCTCCGACGAGGCGACCAGCACCGGAGCGCCCGCGTCGATCGGCCAGCCCGGTTAGCTGTCGATCGGCCAGCCCGGTTAGCTGAGGCCGCCGCGCCGGTGGCCTGCCCGCGGGCGCATGCCGCCATCGAGCCCGGCCAGCGGATGCCGGTGTGACAGCGGGCCGCGATGACGTCGCTGAGCTCAGGGCAGCAGGCTGTCGGCCCGGCGCATGATCTCGCGGCATAGGCGGCCCACGCCGGCCGGGTCGTCGGTGAACTGCGAGGGCTTGATGCAGAACGTGCTGAAGCCGGCCGCGATCTGGGGCGGGATTGTCGCCAGGGCCTGGCCAAGGTCGGCAACGCTGTCGCGATCAGGGAAGGTGACCCCGGGGCCGCCGACGAGTTCCAGCGTGCGGGGGTCCCGTCCCGCGGCCCGCATAGCCGCGTCGAGCCGGGCCATCTCCTCGGGCCTCGGCCTGCCGAGCGGACTGAAACCGGCGCCGTAGCTGACGATGCGCTCGGTCATCCGGCGGTGCATCCCTCTGCCGCCGATCCACAGCGGCGGCCCCTCAGGCCGGAAGGCCTTCGGCTCGAAATACACGTCGCGGAACGAGTAATGGCGGCCCGCGTACGAGGCCGGGGTGTCGCGCCACAGCGCGGCCCAGGCCTGGAGGTGCTCGTCGAGCAGGTCGCCGCGGGACCGGAACGGCACGCCGAGCGCCTCGTACTCGTCGGCCAGCCAGGAAACCGTCGGCAGCACGACGAGCCGGCCGCCGCTCAGCAGGTCGAGCGAGCCGAGTTCGCGGGCGATCAGCAGCGGATGGCGCAACGGCGCGATGACGGCGCCGGCGACGAGCCTGATCCGCTCCGTGACCGCGGCGATCGCCGACAGCAGCACGACCGAGCTCGGCCACGGAGTCGCCGGGTCCTGGTTGCCCGGCAGGGCGTACTGGCGGGGGTTGGGCATGATGCCGCGCGCGCCGGATGACGGGCCGAGCACGATGTGCTCGCTGATCATCACCGAGTCGAACCCGGCATCCTCGGCCTCCCGTGCCCACCGCACCAGGCGCGGCAGGTCGCGGCCGGACGTCAGGGTCCAGTTCTCGCTGATGATCAGGCACATTCTCGGCGCGGTCATCTTGCGCAGGCTCCCATCAGGTTCTTCGGTTAGTACGACCAGCTTGGCCGTATCCGGGTCGCAGTAAAAGACCTCAGGCGCCGCGAGCATGCATCGCGCCTTGATCCTGGCACCGGCCGGTGTCGATGACGAGCGCATCTGTCGGGGCGCGAGCCGCGAACGGTGCCGGGGCGATCCCTTGACGGGTCCGGGCTGGCCAGGTGAACTGATGCCATGCCGGACCGTGCCGCACGCGCCGGGCTGCCGCTCGCCTGCACGCTGGGGCCCGGTGATGGCGCTGAACGGCTCCGCCGCTGGCAGCAGCTGGCTGCTGCGGCAGGGCCCGTCGCCCGCCTGGCCGGGCACCGGCTCGAGGTTCGCTACCAGCGGGGACCAGGCGTGCTCGAAGAGCTGCAGTCGCTGGCCCGCGCCGAGGCTGAATGCTGCTCCTTCGTCGGGTGGCTGGTGACGGAGCGCGAAGGCAGCCCAACCCTGGTCATCGCGGCCGAGCCGGACGCGCCGGAACGGATCAGGCCGATCGCCGCGTTGTTCGGCGTCGCGTAGCTAACAGCGGTGGCTGCTTGTTAGTGGCCGGCTGCTGGTCAGTGCGTTGGCGCTGGTTCGCCTGCACCGGTCCTAGTGGGCAAGGGTGCTGCTTCATCTGAGAAGATACGAGTGATCTCGCCGTAGAAATACGCCGCAGCTCAGCAGCTCGCTTAAGCTACCAGCAATCTGAAATCCACCTTGACCGCATCAAGCAGCTCAGCAGGAAGACCCTTGTGGATGAACTCTCTCAAGCTCCCTAGTACCACAAGCGCTTCTTGTGGTAAGCGGATACGCGCTCTTGCCATCGGCATTCCTAGCGTCGGACGGTGACCAGGTGAATGGCGGAAGGGAGCTGGCCAGGTATGGTTGAAGACACCGTCGAGAGCGTGGGCTCCCTGCCCGGGCAACATCCACTGCGGGACTGGCGCTCGGTCATGTTCGCGCCGGTCGGCGACGGGCAACGACGCCGGCGCGGAAGCGACGGCGCGCGCCTGGCCGGCGCCGTCCTCGCGCTCCTGTGCTGCCTCCTATTTATCCGCTTCAACTCCCGGGTCGACCGGGCCATCATCCAGGTCATCCATCCGCCGCCGCGGAGCATCAGCTGGCTGGTCACGGTGGTCTACGACCTTGGCTCGTTTGGCGTCATCATCGTCCTGCTGGCGCTGGCCCTGATCGCGCGCCGCTGGGTGATCGCGCGCGATATCGCGTTGAGTGCGGCTGGTACGGCGGCGGTGAGCGGGATCCTCATCCTTTTGCTCGGAAGCAATGGCGGGCGGCCGAGCGGAATCGTGATTAACGGCTACTACATGCGTTTCCCGGTCCTGCAGATTGCTCTTTTCATGGCGGTCGCAACGGCGGCGTTGCCCTACCTGGCGCGCGGCCTGCAACGCCTCACCGAGCTCTTCATAGCCCTGGTGGCCATGGCCTCCGCTGTCGGAGGCCACGGGCTGCCGGTCAACGTCCTCGGGAGCCTGGCCATCGGCTGGGGCGTGACGGCAGTGGTCCGGCTCATCTTCGGCTCCCCGCTGGGCCTCCCGTCGACCGATGACGTCCGGGTGCTGCTCGGCGAGCTCGGTATCCATGCGAGCAACGTGCAGCCGGCGGCGCGCCAGGCCTGGGGGGTGGCGAAGTACGAGGCAACCGAGGCGGGCCGGCCGGATTCGCCCGGTCAGCGGATCGGGATAGCCGTCTACGGCCGGGACGCGGCCGATGCCAAGCTCCTCACCAAGACAGGCCGGTTCCTGTTCTACCGGGACTCCGGGCCGGGTCTCACGTTTACCCGGCTTCAGCAGGTCGAGCACGAGGCCTACCTCACCGTACGGGCCGGCCAGGCGGGCGTCGCCGTGCCCGACGTCGTCGAGGCGGGAACGGCGGGGCCGTCCAAGGACGCGCTGCTGGTCTGCCGGTTGCCGCCCGCGACAGCGCTGTCTGCGGCCGACGCCACCGACGTCAGTGACGTGATCCTGGACAGCCTCTATCGTCAGCTGCTGACTCTCCGGCGGGCGCGCATCGCCCACGGCGCGATCAGCGGTGACGCCCTGCTGGTCGACCCGGCAGCGCAGACCATCGTGGTGACGGACTTCCGTAACGCGATCTCCAACGCGTCGCCTGACCAGCTCGATCGGGACCTGGCCGGTGCCATGGCGGCGACGGCGGTGGTGGTCGGCGCCGACCGGGCCGCGCGCTCCGCGGCCCGGTGTCTGGATCCCGAGGTGCTCGGCGGCGCCCTGCGGCATCTGCGCAAGCCCGGGCTCGATCCCGCGCTCATCAAGAGCCTGCGCGGCGAGCGCGGGCTCTTGGAGGATGTCCGTCAGCGCGCCGCCCGGGCCAAGTCGATCGACGTGCCGAAGCTGGTGGAGCCGCGGCGGGTGAGCTGGCCGACATTGATCATGGTGGTCGGTACCCTGATCGGCGGCTGGGCCCTCATCGGCGTGCTCATCGACGTCTCCAGGTCGTTCGACACCGTGATCGGCGCCAATTGGCTCTGGGTCATCGCCGCGCTCGTCCTTGCCCAGCTGGCCTACGTGGCGTCGGCCGTCGAAAGCATCGGCAGCATCGCCGGGCCGCTCCCGTTCGGGCGCGTGCTGGGTGTCGAGGTCGCCAACGCATTCAGCGCACTCGCAGGCGGGACCGCCGCGGTCTTCGCGACCCGGGTGCGCTTCTACCAGCAGCAGGGCTACGACGCGTCGGTGGCTTTGAGCTCGGGTGCCATCGTGGCCAGCGCCAGCTGGATCGCCTCCATCGTGCTGTTCCTCGTGTCGCTGCCGTTCGCCTGGGGCTCCCTCCACCTCGAGGTGACCCCGGAATCGGGCGGGGATTCGAAGCTGGTCTGGATCATCCTGGCCGTCGTCGTGGTGGTCGCCCTGGCGGCCGGCCTGGCGCTGGCCGTGCCCAGGCTCCGCCGGATGGCTTCGGAGCTGGTGCGTCCCAAGGTGCGCGACATCTGGGCCAACCTTAAAGACGTGGCCAGCACTCCGCGCAAGCTCGTGCTGCTGGTGGGCGGCTCGTTTGCTCAGGAGCTGGCGGTGGCGATGGCCCTGTCGGTTTCCCTGCGCGCCTTCGATGACCATCTCCGGCTTCCCACCCTGATCGTGGTCATCACCCTGGCCGCGATCGTCGGAGGCGTCTCGCCGTCGCCCGGCGGCATGGGCGTCGTGGAGGCGGGCCTGATCCTCGGCCTCACGGCGGCCGGTGTCTCGGAGTCCGACGCCACCGCCGCGGTCTTCATCCAGCGCCTGTTCACTTCGTACCTGCCACCCATCTGGGGCTGGGTCACGCTCGTCTGGATGCGAAAGAGAGAGTACATATGAGCGCCGCCGAGGCTGACCGCCTGCGGAGGGCTCGTTTAGGCTCATGGATAGCCGAGATTGCGGGAACGGCACGACGGGACGGCCACACGGCGACCGCCTGACGGTCCGCCGCGCCGCCTGCGCGGTCGGCGGAGATGAGCACGGCCGGAGGCATCATGGTGGAACATTCGCAGCTCGATGAGACCTCGCTGGCCGCAGACCCGCAGGCGAGGCCCGCGCCGTTCGCATCAGCATGGCGACGGGCGCACCTGACCGTCGATGAGCGTCTCGCCCGCGGCCTGGCCGCGCGCACGGAAACGCCAAGATCGAGCCACGGACGGTGGGAGCCCGCACCGGACCGCCGGGATCCGGTCGCTTGGCTCGAAGAGCAAGCGCAGAGCCGGGTTCCCATGCTCGTCCCGATCCGCTACGGGCGGATGCTGGTCTCGCCGTTCACGTTCTACCGGGGCGCTGCGCTGATCATGGCGGCCGACCTGGCCCGTACCCCGGATTCCGGCGTCACCGTGCAGCTGTGCGGTGACGCCCACCTGTCGAACTTCGGCCTGTTCGGCTCGCCGGAGCGGCGGATGCTGTTCGACATCAACGATTTCGACGAGACCCTGCCCGGCCCGTGGGAGTGGGACATCAAGCGCCTGGCGACAAGTTTCGAGGTCATGGGACGCGACCGCGGTTTCGCCCCGGCCGATCGGCGCGCCATCGTGATGGCCGGCGTCCAGGAGTACCGGATCCGCATGCGCCAGCTCGCCGGGATGCGGTCCCTGGACGCCTGGTACGAGCATCTGGAGGCCGGGATGCTGCTCAAGCTGGTCCAGAAGGAAGTCCGCGTCAAACGGGTCGGCAAGGACGAGGCCCGGGTCACTCAGGACATGGTGGCCAAGGCGAGGACCCGCGACAGCACTCGGGTATTTGCCAAGCGGGCCGACCAGATCGACGGTGAGCTGCGGATCGTCGCCGACCCGCCGCTCATCATCCCGATCGAGGACCTGATCGTCCCCGGGTCGGAATGGGAGAATCCCACTCCGCTCATCAAGAAGCTGCTCAGCTCCTACCGGCGCACGCTCGGGCGCCAGCACCACCCCATCGAGGAGTACCGCTACGTCCACACGGCCCACAAGGTCGTGGGTGTGGGCAGCGTCGGGACCCGCTGCTACATCATGCTGATGCTGGGCCGCGACCATAACGACCCGCTGTTCCTGCAGATCAAGGAGGCGCAAGCCTCGGTGCTCGAACGCTTCCTGAGCAAGAGCACCTACTCGCACCACGGGGAGCGGGTCGTGGCCGGGCAGCGGCTGATGCAGGCGGCGACCGACATTTTCCTGGGCTGGCAGCGCATCAGAGGACTCGACGGCGTGACTCGCGACTACTACGTCCGCCAATTCCAGGACTGGAAGGGCGGCGCGGACGTGGACCGCATGCTCGTGCCTGGCGCCACCCTGTACTCGCGGATCTGCGGAGCGACTCTCGCCCGGGCCCACGCCCGGTGGGGAGACCGAATAGCGATCGCGTCGTACCTGGGCAAGGGGGAGGCGTTCGACCAGGCGCTCGCAAACTTCGCCGCAGCCTACGCTGACCAGAACGAGCGGGACTACGACACGTTCATCGCAGCCATTAACTCGGGGCGGCTGTCCGCCCAAACCGGGCTATAGAACCGTGGGATCAGGGACCGGGCTGAACAGGCCGCTAATCGGTAGCCGGATCCCGGCCGGTGGGTTTCGCTGCTGTGCCCGCTGACGCATGGGCCGTTCCGGCCGGCGGCGCCGTGCTGCACTGAAACGGCACATCGTGGACCGTGGCGACCCCCGGATCACCCCCCGGGCCGGCTTGGTCAGGGCCAGGAGCGGCTGCTCAGGACGAGTCTGTATCCGTCGGGGTCGGCGATCGTGACGCCCCACTGCTCCCAGTAGGGATTGCGGGCGGCGACCCTGATGCCGCCCGCCTGGATCAGGCGGCCGACCAGGGCCTCGCTGACCTCGCCATTGAGGTACAGAACCAGCAGATCCTCCTCGGTGGGGGTGGCCGGGGTCGCATCGTCCGGGTCGCCGACGAGTTCGAGGTGCCACGCGGCATCCGGCCATCCGACCATCAGCAGCGCATTCCCGCCTTCGGCCGTGGCGTCAGTCCGGAATAGAACGTCCAGGCCCAGTCCGTCGACCCAGAACCGCTCGGCGGCTTGCAGGTCGTGACTCGGACGTGCGATACGCAGTTGGCTATCGGGTGCAGGCATCATGATCCCATCCTTGCCGGGCCGCCGATCGGCCGCCGCCGCGGCTACGGCCATCGGCCGCGCTACGGCCACCGGCTGCAGCCGACGTAAGCTTCGGTCAGGAGGAGGCCACTATGGAGTTCGAGCACGTCCTGGTGGAACGGTCTGGTGATTTCGCCACCGTCACGATGAACCGGCCGCAGCGACGCAACGCCCTGTCGCTGGATCACATGCACGAGCTGATCACAGCGTTCCGTGAGATCGGGGACAGCGATGCCCTCGGCATCATCCTGGCCGGCAACGGGCCGGTGTTCAGCGCCGGGCACGACCTCGCCGACGTCGCCGACGCTGACTTGCAGTCGGCCCGTTCCTTGCTGATGACCTGCGCCGAGCTGATGACCCTCATGCAGCAGGTGCCGCAGCCGGTGGTGGCCCGGGTGCACGGCCTCGCCACCGCGGCCGGCTGCCAGCTGGTCGCGTCTGCCGACCTCGCCGTGGCCAGCGAGAACGCCGGCTTCGCCGCCCCGGGCGGGAAGGGCGGCTGGTTCTGCCACACCCCGATGGTGGCGATTGCCAGGAACGTCGGGCGGAAACGGGCCACGGAGATGGCCCTGTCAGGTGACGTGATCGACGCGCGGACAGCGTTGGATTGGGGGCTTGTCAACCGGGTCGTGCCCGAAGGGCAGCTCGATTCCGCCGTGCACGATCTCCTTGAGCGCGTCACGCGCGGGTCGGCGGAGAGTAAGGGCATCGGCAAGCAGGCGCTCTACGCGCAGATCGACCTTGACCAGCCGAAGGCATACGCCTACGCCGTCGAGGTTATGGCCGCCACCAGCCAGCTGCCGGACGCGCGTGAGGGGACACGCGCCTTCCTCGACAAACGCAAACCGCAGTGGCGCCACGGCCGCCCGTGAGGCGTTCGGTGACCCGTCAGGCGAATATCGCGCACCAGGCGCGCTGCTGATCGAGGTTCGCCCGCGCAGGCGACGTGAGCCGCTACCGTAGAGCGACAGGTTTGCCGGCTCAGCGCTAATATCCTTGCGCCATGATCAATCAAGCTATGTCGCTGGCCCGCCTGGACTTCGCTCCGCAGCACCGCCAGCCTCCCGCCGGACGCGTACTGCTGGCCACAGTCGCGTCGATCGCCGGGTCGCTGGCAGCCGATGCGATCCTAGTCGTAATCGCCGAGGCCATTTTCCCCGGCACCAAGGGATACGTGCACTTCGGGTTCTCCGACTACGGCAAGCTGACAGTGATGGGCGTGATCATCGCCAGCGCGGCGTGGCCGGTCGTCACGCGGGTGACCTCGGCGCCCCGGTGGCTGTTCTTCCGCCTGGCCATCCTGGTCACGCTGTTCCTATGGCTCCCCGACCTCTACATCCTCTACCGGGGTCAGCCGGCCGACGCGGTCGCCGTCCTCATGGTCATGCACCTGGTTATCGCCGTGGTGACCTACAACCTGCTCGTTCACATCGCCCCCGTCCGGTCGGCCCCTGGCACGGCGCACAGGCGGCCTGCCAGATCGTGACCGACGTCCAAGCCGACCGCCACTGGTCACGGTGTGCACCCGCCGAGTGCTGATTCGCGCGGCTGATCGTAGCGTCCGCGCTCACCATCAACCACGGTTCCGGAGGTCACGGGGCCACCGGGGTGGCGCCCTCGGCAGCAGGCTGCCGCCGTTCAGGTGGCAGGCTGGACACCATGGAGCTGACGGATCAGCCGGGAGTAAGTTCGGTCCAACTTCATCCACGGGGTCAGGCGGCTCCCTGTGCGGGCAAGCGGCCGCTGAGACGCGGGAGGTCCGGTGCGCGTCCTGTTCATCCAGCACGATCACTGTTCCCCGACGGGGCCAGTGGGGGAGAGGTTCGCCGAACGCGGCTACGACGTCACCGAGTTCCTTGTCGTGCCTGCGGACCGGTTCCACGATCCTGGCGTCGAGGTCAGCTTCCCTGACCCGGCCGCCTTCGACGTGATCGTGCCGATGGGCGCGATCTGGTCGGCTTACGACCATGACCGGATCGGCAGCTGGCTGGCCCCGGAGCTTGACCTGCTGCGCGCCGCGCACGAACGCGGCATCCCGGTGCTCGGGATCTGCTTCGGCGGCCAGGCGCTCGCGGCCGCGCTCGGCGGCCGTGTTGAGACCGCCGACCGGCCGGAGATCGGCTGGCACGAGATCCAGACCAGCCAACCGGACCTGATCGAGCCGGGGCCATGGTTCGAGTATCACTACGACCGCTGGCACCCGCCGGCCGGCGCGCGCTCCCTGGCACACACCGAGGTGGCGCCGCAGGCGTTCGCGATCGGTAACTCACTCGCGGTCCAGTTCCACCCGGAGACCACGCCTGCCGTCCTTGAATGCTGGCTGGACAACGGTGCGGATGCGGACATCATCCGGGCGGGCCTACGCCCCGATGAGGTGCTCGGCCAGACCAGGCGGCTGGCGGCTGCCGCCGCCGCCCGTGCGCACCGGCTCGTGGACGGTTTCCTCGACACCTTCGTCACCACCCGCGCCGATCACCCGACCGGGCCGATCCGGCCCGCCCGCAAGCCAGCGGCGCGACCGCCCTGACACCCGCCTGCACCCCGCCCTGGTGCTCCCGCTCATCGTCGGCGCCGGCGTCGGCGCCGGCTTGCACGGCGCGGGCGTTATGACCCGGAATGATCCCGAAGAAGATGCCTTTCCAGGGTGGCCCGTCGGCCTGGCTGTCAGGCGGGGCCGGCGGCGGTCCCGGCCGTGGCGGCAAGCCTCTCGACCCGGGCGTGCAGGACGGCAACGTGGCTTCGCGCCTCTGGCTTCATCAGGACGCTACGCAGGATCCGGGCCCCGTCCTGGTCTGCCGCGACGTCAGGGTGGCGCCGGGAGAAACCGCCCGCCGACGCCCGTAGCGTGCTGAGGAACACCGGATCGGCCACATCATGCATGCCGTCGGCGAGCATCAATGCGCTCGCCCGGTCGATCCCGGAAAGGCTGCGAGGCAGCGTGGCCGGGAAGTAGCAGACGATGTCCAGCTCGGGACGCTGGTAGAGCTCCAGCACGCTCGATGCCCTGATCAGTTCCGACCAGTCAAGCGCGGCCAGGCGGCAGGCCGCCAGCACCCGGCCGAGCCCGTCGGCGGTGGGCGGGAGCAGCCGGAACGTCAGCCAGAGGGCAGCAGCCGACGCTCCGGCCCTGGAGCATTCCAGGCTGATCTCGCCGAGGTGCAGCTCGTCGGAGGTGAAGTAGGTGTAGGGCGAGTCGTGCTTGAACAAGCGGCCGACACCCGGGTCGCGGAACAGCACCGCCCCGCATCCGTAGGGCTGCAGTCCGTGCTTGTGCGGGTCGACGACCACGGAGTCGCATTCGGCGATGGCCCGCCACGGAGCCGCATCGAGCGCGGCCGACCCGCGCTCGGCCGCCAGCCCGGCCTGGCCGGTGGCGTCGGCTTGCCCGGCCTGGCCGGTGGCGCCGGCTTGCCCGGCCTGGCCGGTGGCGCCGGCTTGCCCGGCCTGGCCGGTGGCGCCGGCTTGCCCGGCCTGGCCGGTGGCGCCGGCCAGCAGCGTGAAGAACCCTCCGTAAGCAGCATCGACGTGCACCCGGACCCCATGCCTGCGGGCGATGGCGAGCACCTCGTGCACCGGGTCGATCGCGCCGAGGCCGGTCGTGCCCGCGGTGGCGACCACCGTCCCGATCCGGCCGCCGCCCAGCAGTGCGTCGAGCGCGTCGAGGTCGATGCGCCCCACGCCATCGGCCGCGACCTGAGCACCCTCGATGCCTAGTACCCCGCACATGCGCGCATGGGTGTAGTGCGCTTCCTGGCTGTAGGCCACGCCCTTGCCCGGGTGCAGTTCACGCGCGACATAGAGAGCCTCCAGGTTCGCGATCGTGCCGCTTGTCGTCAGGTGGCCGAGGTGCGTGCCGAGACCGAACATCCGGGCCAGCTGCGCGACCACCTCCTTCTCCATCCGCGCGGTGGCCGGGCCGCCATCCAGCGCGTGGTTATTCGGGTTGATCAGCATCGCGGTGAGGTAGCCAGCCACCGCGGCGGGGTGCGGCGGCTTGAGCATCTGCCCGGCATATGACGGGTGGAAGAACGGATAGTTGTCCCGCAGTCGCTCCGTGAACTCAGTGAATACGCTGGCAAAACGCTCCTCGCTGATGGCCAGCGACTCGTCAGGTTCGAACGGGGCGAAACTTTCCTGCCAGCCAGCGATCGCGTCGACGCCGCTGCTCAGCCAGTGCCGCAGGTCCATCTGAGGCCCGCCTTAGGAGTTCTTCGCCCATTCGGTGATACGGGCAAGCGCTTCCTGCAGGACCTCGGTCCGCTTGCAGAATGCGAACCGCACCTGGGTCCGCCCGGCCTCGGGGTCGTCATAGAACACGGCGCTCGGGATGGCGACCACGCCGGCCCGGTGCGGCAGCTCACGGCAGAACCTCACGCCATCAGTCTCGCCAAGCTGCCTGATGTCGGTGGTGACGAAGTAGGTGCCCGCCGGGGCATACACCTCGAAACGCGCCTCGGCCAGGCCCGCGCAGAGCAGATCGCGCTTGCCTCGGAGGTCGGCGCTGATGCCGGCGAAATAAGCGTCCGGCATCCCCAGCGCCTCCGCGATGGCGTACTGAAAGGGGCCGCCGCTGACGTAGGTGAGGAACTGCTTGACGCTAGTGACCGCGGCCACCAGCTCGGCGGATGCTGTCAGCCAGCCGATCTTCCAGCCGGTGAAGGAGAACGTCTTGCCCGCCGAGCTGATCGATACGGTGCGATCCCGCATGCCGGGCAGCGAGCCGATCGGCACGTGCTCGCCCGTGTAGACCATGTGCTCGTAGACCTCGTCGGCGACCACGAGCAGATCGCGCTCGCACGCGAGCACGGCGATCGCTTCCAGCTCGGCGCGGGTGAAGACCGAACCGGTCGGGTTGTGCGGGGAGTTGAGCAGGATCAGCCGGGTGCGCGGGGTGACGGCCGCGCGCAGCGCGTCGACATCGGGCCTGAAGTCAGGCGGCCGCAGCGTGACCGGCACGCGGATGCCACCCGCCATGGCTACGCAGGCCGCATACGAGTCGTAGTAGGGCTCGAACGCAATGACCTCATCACCCGGCTCGACCAGCGCGAGCAGCGCGGACGCGACCGCCTCGGTCGCGCCTGTGGTGACCAGCACCTCGGCGGCGGGGTCGAAGGCGAGGCCGTAGAACCGCTGCTGATGATCTGCGATGGCCTGCCGTAGCTCGGGGATGCCAGGCCCCGGCGGGTACTGGTTGCCGCGCCCCGCCATGATCGCGTCGGCGGCTGCCCGGGCGACCGCTCGCGGCCCGTCGACGTCGGGGAATCCCTGGCCGAGATTGACCGAGCCGGTCGTGACCGCCAGCGCCGACATCTCGGCGAAGATCGTCGTCCCTATCCCGGCCATCCGGCTGCTGCGCAACTGTCGGTTCACTCCGCCATCAGATCACGCCGCGCCCAGACGGCAACCGGCCGCGTCCAGGTGTCGCTAGCAGCCGGGGCCGGCCCGCTGTTAACCGCGGCCGGCCTGCCGTAACTGGGCCAGGTGTCAGATCTCAGCAGCGGCTGCCAGTGGTGCTGGTGATGTCAGCGAGACGAGGCTAGCGGTACTGGCACCCGCAGAGCCGGGCGGCCCGTGCCCGGGGGATGCTCCGCGCTCGGCGGGCGGTAGCGTCGGTCCGTGTGCCTGCTCATCGCGATGTTCAAGGTCGTGCCGTCCGCGCCGCTGATCGTCGCGGCCAACCGTGACGAGCAGTATGAGCGCCCGGCCGTGGCGATCACGACGCTGCGCAAGGCCGGGCCCAGGGTACTCGGCGGCCGGGATGAGGTCGCCGGGGGCACATGGATGGCAGTGAACGAGTACGGCGTGGTAGCCGGACTGACGAATCTGCCCTCGCCGCAAGGCAGGGACCCGGCCAAACGGTCACGCGGGGAACTACCGGTAGCTCTCGCTGCCCAGCAGGACGCGGCGGCTGCCGTGGCCTGGATCTGCGCGACTGTCGATCCGGCCGACTACAACCCCTGCTGGCTGATGGTCGGTGACCGCCAGTCGCTGTTCTATGTGGACCTGACCGGCGGTAGCCGCCCGGTCGCCCGCGAGCTACCGGCCGGCATACACGTTCTCGAGAACGCGCCGCTGCTGCCTGAGTCGGCCAAGGCGGGGCACGTCGCCGGGCTGATCAAGGCAGCCCTCGCGGCTGGGAACGGCGACGTGCGCGGCGCACTGGCCACGGTCTTGTGCGATCACTCGCCGGCGCCAGGCGCGAGCCGGCCAGCCGCGAGCCGGCCAGCCGCGAGCCGGCCAGCCGCCACCCCGCAAGCTGCGAGCCGCCAAGACGCGGGCCCGGAAGACGCGGTGCCGGAAGACGCGGTGCCGCAAGACGCGGGGCCGCAAGACGCGGGGCCGCAAGACGCCGGGCCGGAAGCCGCGAGGCCGAATGGAGACCTGTCGGCGGCCTGCGTCCACGCCGACGGGTACGGGACGCGGTCAGCCATGATCGTGACCGTCGGAGCCGCTGGCCGGCCGGCGGTGCAGGTCGCGGACGGCCCGTCGTGCCAGGCGCCGCTGCTGGACGTCGGTGAGCTGTGGGCGGGCTGAGCGAGCAGGTGCTCGGACGGCACGCGCTCAACCGTGCGGTACTCCAGCGCCTTCCCGACGGCTCAACTGCCGTTGGTCAAGGTCACGCCGGGGCCGCTCCGGCGGACCGTGCCCACGCCCGCGACCTCGTTGCCAGCCGACGCGACCACCAGCTTGCCCGGACTGCCGCTGAACGCGAACCCGACATCACCCGACCCGGCGCCGACGATCACGTTGCCGGTGACGGACAGGTAGCCGGTCCCGCCGCGTGCCTGAGTGATCGCGACATAAACGTAGCTGGCGCCCGACGTCTCGCCCAGGTCATTGGAGAGCTTGTTGCGGGCGATCGTCGAGCCCACGTTGCCCTGCACGGTCCCGGTGATCCCGTACCAGGTCCCGGCGTGCTGCATGGCGCCGAAGTCCTCGATGTAGTTATCGGCGATCGTGCTCCCGTACAAGCTGATGGCGTTGATGCCGTCCTGGGCATTCCCGTACAGATGGTTACCTGAGATGTCCCAGCCGGAGGCGGTCTGCAGGTAGATCGCGTCCTTGCCGGACGACCCGATCTGGTTGGCCTCCAGGTACCCGTCGGTGACGGCGGTCCTCGTGTCGGCCACCTCGAATCCGTAATCGCCGCTGTGGCTGATGAAATTGTTATCGAAACGGCTGTTAACGCTGGTGTTCGCGATCACGCGGCCAGCTGCCGTGGTGCTGGTGTCCACTATTCCCGAACCGCCGCAATCGCTCACATCGACGTGCTCGACGTCGACCTGCCAGTTCAGGATGATGATGCCGTCCGTGGTCCCGGACCCATTGCAGGCGATGGTCAGATCCCTGATGGCAAGGGGATTGCCGGTCGTCGCCGAATTGCCCCGGTAGGACGCGGACGCGAGTACATAATTCATGCCTGCGTCCTGCCTGAGCACGGTCCCGGTGGTGTTTCCGCCGCTGTATGTCCGGTCGCCGAGCAGCGTGATGCCGCGGGTGAGCAGGCAGGTCCCGCCTTTGATGCCGATTGCCGCCCCGGCGGGACTCGAGTTGATCGCGCGCTGCAGGACCTGCGCGTCAGAAGGGCTATCGGTACAGGTGATGATCACGTCGCTCGGCGGGCCAGCCGGCGCACTGCGTGCTCCGGATGAGCAGGCGGCCATGGCGCATGACAGCGCCGCTATGGCGAGCGCTGCTGATCGCGGTCCGGCGCGCATTTCCCCCCTAGTCAGCCTGGCCCCGTCCGGCTGGCCTCGTCCGGCTGGCCTCGTCCGGCTGGCCTCGTCCGGCTGGCCTCGTCCGGCTGGCCTCGTCCGGCTGGCCTCGTCCGGCTGGCCTCGTCCGGCTGGCCTCGTCCGGCTGGCCTCGTCCGGCTGGCCTCGTCCGGCTGGCCCCGTCCGGCTGGCCCCGTCCGGCTGGCCCCGTCAGCCTGGCTCCCCGTAGAGGCTGCCCCGTGATGCTGGCCCCGCGCTTACGGAACGAGCGGGCTGGCCAGAGTCAGCATTCCCGGGCGCGGCCCCGCCATGCGTGCCGCGAGATGTTCGCCGTTCCCCGGCCCGCCGGCGGCGGTCCGATGCGCCGCCGACCGAGGATGAGCTCAGTATCTGCACGAGACCCACGGCCTGCCGCGTGAACTTGTCGTGGGCTGCTGTCCGGGCTGGCCTTGCGGCGGGCACTCCGCACTTACCTGGCGACAGCTGCTGCCCTCGATGCTCGGATGGATGACGCAGGGCCTCGCCAGGGAGGCGTCGTTCAACGACTCACGTGCCGCCAGGGAGCGCAGCGCCACGGAGCGCAGTGCCGCGGTCGCAGCCGCTGCAAGGAAGGCAAATCAGGCCAAGCTGACAAAACAGAAGCGCCCTCCGCGGCCCGCGAAAGCCTGAGCCGCCGGTCGCCGGTCGCCGGCCGTGTTGATGCCGTGTCAGTTAGGATCATCCGGCTCCGCAAGCGCAGTCCCGCATGTGCGCCCGGATCCGCAGCCAGGCAACGCGCCGCACGCTCGGCGTGTCCCGGTTGCCCCCTGCGCGGGCCGGCCTCGACGGCGACCAGCAGCCCCAGGGCCGCATCCAGGTCCCCGGCGTCACATTTGGCCCGGGCCGCGCGAGCGTCTTCACTCCCGAGATCGTATGTGAAGGTGCTGTGCCGCGTCGCACGCGCCATGCTCCGCGTCGAGCTCGCCCGCGCGGCTGGCGAGCTGCCGCAGCAGCGCGCGAAACGTGCGGCGGTCCGATTCGTTCTCCAGCCCGGCCAGGACCTGCTGCTCGGCCGCCCGCAGCCGCCGGTCTAGGTCGTCGAGCAGTTCGCGGCCTGGCGTGGTAGCCATGATGCGGCGGGCCCGGCGATCGGCCGGGTCCGGGCGCCGTTCAATGAGCCCGGCGCCCTCAAGGTCATCAAGCAGGTAGGTCATCACGGTTCGGTCGACTCCGAGGTGCTGTGCCAGCGCCAGCTGGCTGTCCTGGTCGCTGCGGGCGGCCGCGGCGAGCACCTGGTAGCCACGGGGCCCCCCGGGCAGATCAGCGAAGGCCGCGCCTGCGGCTTTCACGTAGGAACGAAAGACCACACCGAGCGCCCAGCCCAGGTCGTCGCACAGCACGCCCTCGCAGGCGCGGCTGCGGCCGGGCTGAGCGAGTGGTCCCGGGCTGAGCGGTGGTCCCGGGCTGAGCGGTGGTCCCGGGCTGAGCGGTGGTCCCGGGCTGGGTGCCTGCCGCGGTTTCCTGGCCTGCCACCGGCCCGGTCTCGGCGATCATACCCTTTACCTTACCTTTGATCGGTGGTTTGCACGAAGATTTGTCGCGCAGATGCTCTGTGGGACATACTATCTGTTGTGCAGCGTTCTTTAGGCCAGCCCGCCGTCAACTGGAGTGCAGATGAGCAAGCCATCCCCGGCTAGGAAGACTGTCGTCGTCATCGGAGGCGGTTACGGCGGCATCAGTGTGGCAAAGGCCCTCGACGACGTCGCCGACGTGGTGCTGGTGGAGCCGAAGGACGCCTTCGTCCACAACGTCGCGGCGCTCCGCGCCCTGGTCGATCCGTCCTGGCTGCCGCGGATCTACCTGCCCTACGACGGGCTCCTGGCGTCCGGGCGGGTGGTCCATGACCGCGCGGTGAAGGTCGACGCCGGCCGGGTGGCGCTCGCCTCAGGCGAGGAGATCGACGCGGATTACATCGTGCTGGCGACCGGGTCGCACTACCCGTTTCCGGCAAAGAGCGATGTCGACGGCACCGCCGCAGCTCACCACAAGGTCCGCGCCGCGCACGCGGCGCTTGCCGGGGCGCGGCGGGTGCTCCTGCTTGGCGCCGGTCCTGTTGGTATCGAGCTTGCCGGTGAGATCAACGCGATCTGGCCGGACAAGCACGTGACCCTGCTGGACGTGGCCGATGATGTTCTCGGTGCCCGGTTCAGGACTGAGCTGAAGGCCGAGCTGCGTCGGCAGCTCCGTGACATCGGGGTCGAGCTCCTGCTGTCCAGCCCGCTTCGGGAGATCCCGCCGGGACCGCCCGGTGAGTTGCGGACGTTCACCGTCGTGACCGAGTCCGGAACCGAGGTGACCGCCGACATCTGGTTCCGTTGCTACGGAGTCACCCCGGCCAGTGATTACCTGGCCGGCGGTGTGGCCGGTGCCCGCCTGCCGGACGGCTTCGTGGAGGTCACCCCGTACCTTCAGGTAGCTGGCCAGGAACGGGTCTTCGCGCTGGGGGATGTCTGCACCGCCGACCACAAGATGGCCGGCATCGCCACGCGGCAAGCCCAGCTCGTGGCCGGCAACATCCGGGCGCTCATTGACGGGGAGACTGACCTCACGCCGTACCAGCCGTCGCCGCCGGGCATTATCGTGCCGATCGGGCCGGAACGCGGCTCGGGCCAGCGGCCAGGCAGCGACGACCTGGTCGCGCCAGAGTTCGTGGCGCAGGCCAAGGGCCGCGACATGATGGTCGACCGATTCGCCGAACTGCTCGGGGTCGCCGCCCCGGTCGACGTTAAGGGGCAGACAGCAGGTGACTGAGCCCCGGTCCGCTGGCGAAAGCTTCTCAGCATTATCACCGGAAAGCGTCAGGGCGTGCTGGCGACGATCGCGGCGGATGGCCGTCCGCAGCTGTCCAACGTGTTCTACGTACGGGACGGCGAGGAGCTCATCGCTCGGCTCTCGACCACCGCTGGCATTGCCCTCGAGAAGCCGCCAGGCACGTGATGCGGCAGGTTGCGCAGCCGCTCAGCGCATGATCTCAACGACCAGCCAACCTGTGAGCGGTTATCCGCGGGCAGGGCCATCCGTCCTTGCGCCGGAGGGCCAAGAGCACTAGCCAAGACAGCCGCGGGGCCTGATGCTTAAGTGGTCTGCCGGAAAAGGGGCCGAAGGGATAGCTGTGACGATGTGTGGGCGCGGGTAGGGCGATGACGGGTATTTCTCAGGAGGCGCGGCCCGGCTGGGTCTCGCGGTGGATGGATCTCGACGGTCCGGTGCGCTACCTCGACTTCGGTGGCCCGGCCGACGGCCCGGTGATCGTGTGCGCGCACGGGCTGGGGGGCTCGGCAGTCAACTGGGCGGCGATCGCGCCGCTGCTGACTGACCGCTACCGGGTGCTCGCCCCCGATCTGGCTGGACACGGTCTTACCCAGTCCAGCGGACGCGGTACGGACGTGGCGGCGAACCGGGCATTGCTGCACCGCTTCATCCAGCAGGCCGTCGCGGGCCCGGTGATACTCATGGGCAACTCCATGGGCGGGATGATCTCGCTGCTCGAAGCGAGCGCCGCCCCCGGCACAGTGGCTGGCCTGATCCTGCTGGACCCGGCCCTGCCGTTTGTGCCATCCCGCCCGGATCCGGCCGTGGCCACGATGTTCGCCCTTTACGCGGTGCCAGGCATCGGACAACTGATGATGAACCGCCGCCGCCGCCTGTCCCCTGAGGACCAAGTCGACAAGATCATGTCGATGTGCTGCGTAGACGCGTCGCGCATTCCGGCGGACGTCCTTGCCCAGCACGTCGATGTCGCGCGCCAGCGGGCCGCGTTCGTCGATGTCGGCCGCGACTACACGGCGGCGGTGCGGTCCGTCGTCGCGACCGCAGGCCACTTTCGCGGCCAGTCGTACCGGCAGGCGATCAACTCGATCCAGTGCCCGGTCCTGCTGCTGCACGGCGAGCATGACCGGCTGGTGCCGGTGACGGCGGCTCGGGTGGCTGGCCGAGACCACCCATCCTGGTCCGTAGTGGTAATGCCCGGCGTGGGTCACGTGCCTCAGCTAGAGGTTCCGGCAGATGCTGCCGGGCTGATCACCTCGTGGCTTGGCTCAGCTGGCCAGCGAGCGGCCCAGGCGGCTGGGCCAGGCGCCGCAAGACCGGCCTGAGGCGAGCAACCGCAGGGCCAGGTGGCGAAGGTCCTTGGCTGGTGGGGAATAAGGCCTGTAGCTGGGGGTAAGCGCGTGGCGGATGATGAAAATGAGTCGGCAGTGGATGGTCAGTGACGGCTGCCTCGCTCCCACCGGCGGCGACCGCCGCCTGGATGGGGTCCCGGGCTCGGCGGGATGCTTGGACGAGGAGAAGGGGTCGACGAAATGAAGTTCAATCTCGCGGTCATCCTGACCGAGACGGCGGCCGCTGCACCTGATAAGCCGGTCGTTTTTTACGATGGCGGCCAGCTGACCTACGGTGAGCTTGACGAACTGTCGGACCGGCTGGCAGTCGCCCTGGAGGCGGCCGGCATCGAGCCGGGAGACGCGATAGCCCTGCAGCTACCGAACATCCCGCAGTTCCTGATCGCCTACTTCGGGATCCTGAAGGCCGGTGCCGTGGTGGTGCCGCTGAACCCGCTGCTCAAGGCGCCTGAGATGGCATTCCACCTGGGCGATTGCCGGGCGAAGATCCTCATCACCTGGGAGGGCGTGCTCGGCGACGCCGGCAAGGGCGCCGAAGCTGCCGGGCTGACCCGGATCTACGCCGTCGGCCACGCCGAGGACGCCCCAGGCGCGGAGCCGTTCGAGCGGCTGCTCGCCGTTCCCGCCAAGGGGCACGTGATCGCGTCGCGGACGCTGACCGATACCGCGGTCATCGTCTACACCTCGGGCACGACCGGCCTGCCCAAGGGGGCCGAGCTGACCCACATGCAGCTGTACATGAACGCCGACATCCCCGGCCGCCTGTTCGACGTGCAGTCCGATGACATCGTCATCACGGTGCTGCCGCTGTTCCACGTGTTCGGCCTGTCCAGCATCATGAACGTTTGCGTGCGGTTCGGCTGCACGATGTCGCTGATCCCGCGCTTCGACCCGGCTACCGTGCTGGCCGCGATCCAGCGCGACGGGGCCACCATCTTCGAGGGCGTGCCGGCCATGTTCATCGCCCTGCTGTCCTACCCCGAGCTTGGCAACTACGACGTCTCCTCGCTCCGGATCGCGATCTCCGGCGGCGCCTCGATACCCGGGCCGGTCATCGATGCCTTCGAGAAGCACTTCGGCGTGCTGATCCTGGAGGGCTACGGGCTCACCGAGACCGCATCCACGACCACCTTCAACATCAGCGAAGCCGAGCGGCGGATCTACAGCGTGGGCAAGCCCATCTGGGGCACCCAGACCCAGATCTGGGACGACAAGGGCAGCGCGCTGCCGGCGGGCAAGGACCACGTGGGCGAGGTCGTCACCCGCGGCCTGCACGTGATGAAGGGCTACCTGAACAACGCGGAGGCCACCGACGCCGTGTTCAGCGGCGGCTGGTTCCACACCGGTGACCTCGGCTACTTCGACGAGGACGGGTTCTTGTTCATCGTCGGCCGGAGCAAGGAGCTCATCATCCGCGGCGGCTACAACGTCTACCCGGCCGAGCTCGAGGATGTGCTGCACGCGCATCCGGCGATCCTCGAAGCCGCCGTCGTCGGCATCCCTGATGACCGGCTCGGCGAGGAGGTCAAGGCGGTCGTCGTGCTGCGGCCCGGCGCCTCGCTGACCGCCCCGGAGCTGATCGAGTACTGCAAGGAGCGCATCGCCGCCTACAAGTACCCACGGGTGATCGAGTTCCGCGGGGCGCTGCCGAGGAACACCCTCGGCAAGGTCCTGAAGGATGAGCTGGTTCCGCATTGAGGGCGGCCCGGCATGGAGTGATGAGGAAAGGACGGCTGCCATGACGGTACCCGTACCCGAGCGCAGCCGGATCCCGCGCCTCGCTGATGACTACAGCCGTGCCGCTGCGGCGGAACGGATGGAGTTCGTCCACAAGGCCACCGGCACCGCTGCCGAGCACATCGGCCGCTACTCCATCGACCCGGCTGCGCTCGCCGGGAACATCGAGAATTTCGTGGGCGCCGCGCAGGTGCCGATCGGGCTCGCCGGCCCGCTGCTTGTGGACGGCGAGCATGCCAGCGGGGAGTTCTACGTGCCGTTGGCTACGACCGAGGGAACGCTGGTCGCGAGCTACAACCGGGGCATGAAGCTGCTGCACCGGGCCGGCGGGGTCAAGACGACCGTGATGGACGACCGGATGCAGCGCGCGCCCGCATTCGGTTTCGACAGCGCGCGCGAGGCGAGGGCGTTCGGAGAATGGGTGACAGCGAACTTCGACGCCATCAAGGAGGAGGCCGAGACGACCACCCGGACCGGCCGGCTGCTCGATATCCAGCAATTCTCGGCGAGCAGGTTGATCTTCCTCCGGTTCAACTTCACAACCGGCGATGCCGCCGGGCAGAACCTGGCCGGCCAGGCCACCTCGCAAGCGTGCAACTGGATCCGCGCGAACTACCACGGCGTACGGCAGTTCTGCCTCGAATCCAACATGGCCACGGACAAGAAGAGCTCGCATATCAACATCCTGGCGACCCGGGGGAAGCGCGTCACCGCTGAGGCGACCCTCCCCGCCGACCTGACCAAGGAGATCGTGCACACCAATACCGGGCAGATGTTCGAGGCGCGCCAGATCTCGAATCTCGGTGGCCTGCTGTCCGGCGTGAACAACAACGGCAACCACTCCGCTAACGGGATCACCGCGCTATTTGTCGCGACCGGCCAGGACATAGCGAACGTGGCCGAGTCGTCAGCGGCGCTCGTGCATACCCAACTGCTCGCCGACGGCAGCTACTACTACTCGATCACCATCCCGGCGCTGATCGTCGCCACCTATGGCGGCGGGACAGGACTGCCCACCCAGCGCGAATGCCTGGAGGTTCTCGGCTGTTACGGCGCCGGAAAGGCACACAAATTCGCTGAGATCGTCGCCGCTACCGTTTTGTGCGGCGAGGTCTCGCTAGGCTCCGCGGTGGTCTCAGAGGAATGGGTCTCCGCGCATGAGCGGTTCGGCCGCAACCGGCCGTAGTTATGGCGCGACATCGCCGAGGACAGCGCGCATCGCTGACCACACGGCGGGGTGATTGGTGATGCATGCCGCGGGGCCCGCGGCCCGATTCCACCGAGAAGGGGATGTGCTGGCGCCGCCCGCGCCTGCCGTGGGCGCTGGTCGGCCGGACGAGCAGGTCGCCGACCAGCCCGCCGAGCGGGCTGGCCGGATCAGCGGTAACGGTGGCGCCGACGGTGTAGTGGCACGCTCCGGCAAGCAACGGGACGTCGCTCCGGTGATCAGCCAGGCAGTTGTCCTGGTCACGGCCGTCCCAGTCGTCGGAGAGCAGATAGCCGTGGCGCAGGTCCTTGATCCCGGGACTCGACCCGTTCACCAGGGTCGCCAACGGCCTGGTCTCGGGTGCCTTGCCGAGGGCCCAGCCCGCGAACCGGGCAGCGCGGGCAAGCGGGGCACCCAGATGCGGCGACCCGAGATAAAAATATGCCGGACCCGCTCCGTTCCTGGCGCGGCTGCCTGACTGCCGTAGTGGCACGCGCTGCGGATGACCAGTCCGCCCATGGAATGGCCCACCAGCAGGAGATCGTCGAGGGGTTCCGGCCACGCTGCCAGCAGCCCTTCGAGGAGCCAGGCCAGGTCGTGGCCGGAATCGGAGACGTGCCTGCCGGTGTTGTAGCGGAGGTCTCCGCTGGCGTCATCGAGCACCTCCGAACCACCGCACAGCAAGCCAACTGCCCGGACGTCCGAGCAAAACGCCCCGAAAATGACGGTAACCGCCCCAGGCGCTTACGCATAGTCTGCATAGTAGGGACTTGGTGCTCTAACGGGCAGGACGCCCTAACGGACATGATGCTCTAAACGGACATGATGCTTGCGGGCGCCGCACCAGTAGCATGGTGCCGCCGCCAAAGGAAGGTGGCTATGGAACGGATGAGCACGCTCGATGCGGGATTCTTCTACGTCGAGCACGAAAACGTTCCGATGCATATGGGCTCGGTTGCCGTGTTCGAGGGACCGGCGCCGGCCTACGACGATCTCCTCAAGCTGTTCGCCTCGAAGCTTCCGCTGGTACCGCGGTACCGCCAGATCGTCCGGACGACCCCGCTGAATATCTTCCGCCCGGCCTGGGCGGACGACGAGCATTTTGACATCGGCTATCACGTACGGCATGCGGGGGTTCCGCCGCCTGGGGGCGACAGGCAGCTGCGGGACATGGCGGCGCGGGTCTTCGCCCAGCGACTTGACCGGGCCAGGCCGCTATGGGAGACGTGGTTCCTCGAAGGGCTCGAGGGCGGCCGCTGGGCGATCCTGGGGAAGGTGCACCACGCCATGGTGGACGGCATCGGCGGCACGGACATCATGACCGTCATGTTCGCCCCGAATGATGAGTCGCCCGAACCTGCCGAGTGGGAGCCTGAGCCAGGCCCGTCGGTGGTGAACCAGGTTGCCGATGGCGTGCGCGACGTCATCACCTGGCCGGTGCGGCAGCTGGCCGGTGCGCCGGACGTCGTGCGCCAGTGGCTTGGCGGGACGGACGAGCTGGTGGGATTCGGCCGCGGCCTGACTGGCAGCGTGCGACGGCTCGCTGCGCCCGCGGTTTCGTCGCTGAACGGATCCATCAGCCCGCATCGCCGGTGGGCCTGGACGACGGCAAGCCTCACCGAGGTGAAAGAGATCCGCGGTGCCCTGGGCGGCACCGTCAATGACGTGCTGCTCGCTGCGATCACCCGCGGCTTCCGTGATCTGATTGAGGCGCGCGGCGAACTTGCCGATGGCGTGGTGGTGCGCTCCCTGGTGCCGGTCTCGGTCCGCGGCCATGGCGAGCAAGGGCTGGTCACCAACCGGATATCCGCTGTCCTTGCCAATCTGCCGGCGGGCGAGCCGGATCCGGTGCGGCGGCTGGCCCTGATCCGGGACCAGATGGACGATCTGAAGAGCACGCACCAGGCGGTCGGCGCCCAGCTACTCACCGAGATGCTGGGCTTCGCCGCGCCTACGCTGCTCGCGCTCGGCTCGCGCGCGGCCTTCAGGATTCCGCAGCCGCTGATACAGACGGTGACCACGAACGTGCCCGGGCCGCGTGTCCCGCTATTCCTCCTCGGCCGCCGGATGGAGGCATCCTACCCATACGTGCCGATCGCCGATAATATCCGGATCTCGATCGCGATCTTCTCCTACCTGGATCGGTTCCTTTTCGGCATCACAGCCGACTACGACGCCGCGCCCGACGTCGAGGTGCTGGCCGAGGGCATCGGCCGCGGTCTGGCCGAGCTCGCAGCCGGTCGCGCGGACAAGCGGCGGCCGCGCGCGCGACAGGCCCAGAGCAAACGCCAGGTCAAGGGCCGGGACCTGGGAAGAAACCAGAGCAATAGCCAGAGCAATAGCCAGGGCAAGGGCCAGCGGAAGGCCCCCCCGTGAGCCCCGGCCCGCGTGATCAGCGGGAGGCTGACGGTGACCGCGGCGGCGGGGGGCGCGGCCTGCCCGCCGACCTGACGGTGGCGGTCACCGGGCCGACGGGTGCCGTCGGCAGGGCGGTGATCCGGAACCTTGAGCAGGACGACCGGGTCGGCCGCGTTGTCGGGATGGCCCGCAGACCGCTGGAGCCCGCGTTCCTCGGCTGGCGCAAGACCAAGTACCGGCGCGGTGACGTGCTGGACCGTGATGCGGTCAGCGAGCTGGTGGCCGACGCCGACGTGGTTATCCACCTTGCCTATGCCATCTTCGGCTCGCGGCGCGAAAGCGCCAGGGTCAACGTGGCCGGCAGCCGCAACGTTTTCGAGACTGCCGTCCTAGGCCGCCCGAGTCGGCTTGTTTTCATGTCCTCGGTCGCCGCGTACGGTTATCGGCCCGACAATCCGGTGCCGCTGACCGAGGATGTCGAGGCCCGCGGCTCGCCTCAGCACTACTACTCCGCCCACAAGGCGGAGTGCGAGGCGCTGCTCGCGGAGCTGACCGCGGGGACTGGGATGGAGGCATACGTGCTGCGGCCGTGCCTCGTCGCCGGGCCCGACGCAATGCCGTTGATCAAGCATCTGCGGCTGGTCCCGGTACTCGATCGGCTTCCGGCCATGAGCAAGCGGCTGACCGCGCAGCTGCTGCCTCGCCTGCGGCCAGTGGTGCCCGATCCCGGCGTGCCGATTCAGCTGGTCCATCACGACGATGTCGGCAGCGCCGTGTGCGCGGCAGCCATGGGTGACGGGCCGCCCGGCGCCTACAACCTGGCCGCCGCGGGCGAGATCACCATGACCGACCTGGCGAAGGTCGTCGGCGCCTACGCTGTGCCAGTGCCGCACGCAGTCGCGGTGGCGTCAAGCCAGCTGGTCAACGCGCTCCCGTGGGTACCAGCTGAGACCGAATGGGTACATGTCGTCAGATATCCGATGCTAATGGACACTACGCGGGCGCGCCGGTGCCTTGGGTGGGAACCTGCGTACACGGCCCGGGAGGCGCTTGAGTCGATGAAGGGAACCGCATTTGGCCTGAGCTATAGCGCGAATATGCGTGGAGAACTAGGTTAGAGCGTAAGCTCTTATCACAAACCACCAATCCGGTGCCGCCAAGCCCCCGCGGGACTGCCAGGGCTTTGGGCCGGAGGATGTTATGGATCGTGAGCGGGGGTCGGGCGCTCGCCGTCCGCGGGTTGGCCTGGTGCTCGGTGCTGGGGGCGTCTTGGGCGCGGCCTGGATGACGGGTGCCCTGCCGACCCTGCAGAAGCTTCTGCCGTGCCCGATCAATGACGTTGACCTTGTCGTCGGTACGAGCGCGGGCAGCGTGGTTGCTGCCGGGCTGCGCTGTGGCGTCGACGTCGACGAGATGGTTGCCTTTAACCGCGGCGCTGCCACCGGCGTGCTAGGGGACGTCGGATTGGCAGCGGCTGAGGATGGCCCGATGCCGCCGATGCCGCGGTTCCGGCTCGGCTCGCCGCAGCTGATGCGCGCAGCGCTGCTGACCCCCCATCGGGTACATCCGTGGGTTGGCGCCAGTGCCTGGCTGCCGCATGGGACGGGAAAGCATGTCGCGCTGCGCTCGATGGTTCACGCTCTGCACACCCACGCGCACCCGCACACAGCGCAGCAGGCATCAGAGCCGCAGGGTTCGGCCCCGCAGGGTTCGGCCCCGCAGGGTTCGGCCCCGCAGGGTTCGGCCCCGCAGGGTTCAGTGCCGCAGGGATCAGTGCCGCCGCAGAGGTCAGCACCGCCGCAGGAGTCACCGCCGCACTGGGTCAACGGCGAGACCTGGATCGTCGCAGTCGACTATGACTCGGGGCAGCGGGTGGTATTCGGCCGGGACGGCGCCCCGCAGGTCCAGCTGCCCGATGCGGTCGTCGCGTCGTGCTCCATCCCCGGCTGGTACCAGCCGGTCGTGATAAACGGGCGCCGCTACGTGGACGGCGGCTTGCGGTCCGCTACCTCACTGGGCCTCGTGGCCGAGGCCGACATTGACGAGGTATACGTGCTCGCCCCGATGGCCAGTTTCGAGATGGACCGGACGCGTAAACCGCAGGAGCTGCTTGAGCGGCGCCTCCGGCGGCTGCTCACCAACACGCTGCGACGTGACGCTGACGCGCTGCGGTCGCTCGGCGTCCGGGTCACCATGCTCACACCAGGACCTGAGGATCTGGCTGTGATGGGGGCGAACCTGATGGACCCGCGGCGCCGCGGCGCGGTTCTCGAAGCCTCACTGCGCACCTCGCCGGCCGCTCTCGCGAACTCGGAGCCCGGCGATTATCCTCCAGAAGGCGGCATCTCCGAGGATCACGATTACCCGGAGACCGGCCAGCCAATGGTCGCCTGACCTCGGCATTCGCGAGCCGCACCCAGCCTGAGCCGGATGGGTCGTATGCTAAGCGCCGCTGCGCGTGATCACATCTCCATATTCTGCTGATTTATGCCGGATGCGCGGGCGGGGTGCGCGGTCACTCGTTGCGCAGCGAGATCCCGTCAGACAGGGCGATGTTGTCGGCCTCGATCGATCGCAGCCCTTCGCCGAGCCGTTCGCGCGCCTGCCGCAGGAGCTTGAGCGAGTTGGTAGAGCTGCTCTGCGTGGCAGCGCGCTCCGGATCAGCCCCGTGCTCTTCAAAGAGATGTGCCTGGAGCGCTGCGGCGACCTCATCGGCCGCCTTGAGCGCTTGATAGATGGCCCGTTCCCGCGCGACGTCGTTAACCATGCGGCAAGTATCCCGCACGGCAGGCTCAGCCGTCCTTGCAACCTCACCGGCCCCGGGACGCCTGAACGGGTGCAGGTGCAGCCTGCTACTTGTACCGGATTCGGTGGCCATTTGCGCCTATTTGATTCCGCAATGCCCGCTATGCGGTCACCGAATCCGGTACAAGCGCCCGCTCCGCGCCTGGTCGCGAACGCGACCGTCGCGTCAGCTCAGTGGATTACTCGCTACCGGGCTCGTACTTGAACGAGATCTGGAGCTTGGTGCGGTACGTAACGGCCCCGCCCTCGTCGATGTGGATGTCCTGCTCGACGACTTCGGCGACGCGGAGGTCCCGGATCGTCTGGCTCGCGGTCCGCACCGCCTCGCTGGCGGCGTCTTCCCACGAAGTGCTGCTGGTCCCGATGAGGTCGATCACCTTGTACACGCTCATGGCATCTCCTTTGACGGCGGTGGGGGCAACGGCAGCTTGAGCATATGCCGATAGGCCTTGGATGGGGATGGGTGGGTCCATCTCGCTCGCCGCTGCGGTGAACCTGCCGAGGTCCGTTACCGCACGGGCCGGACCTGGCGCCGGCGGCCGTCAGGGCGGCATGGCCTCCAGCATGGCCTCCAGTACGCTGAACGGGACGTCCGTCAGCTCCCCGCCGAATGCGCCGCCAAATTGGGGCTGCGGCTATTGCGGCTCAGCCGTGCGGCAGCAGGCTCGCCGCGACGACAGCCTGCTCGCCGAGGTGCGCCTCCAGCCGTCTCAGCATGTCCAGGTGCTCACTGGTCCAGAGCAAGAGGAGCGCCGCACGCAGGGCGGTTGCCTCGCCGCTGGCGCTGGAGTCCCGCAGGTACCGCAGTAGCCGCTGGTGGTCCTGCGGGCTGGGCGGCTGTGGCGGCGGAACCGAGGTGCCATGGGCGAGAGAGTCGCCGAGCGTGACATACCAGGAGCGCACCGCTTGAATCTGTCCGTCCAGGCCGTTGCCGTATAGGCCGGTGCTGTTGCCGTATCGGCCGGTGCCGTCGCCGTATCGGCCGGTGCCGTCGGCTGGCCTGCCGTCACCCTGCATCCCGTTCAGCGCTGCCATCGACCGTCCGGCGCGCAGCAGCCGGGTTACACCCGCGACCAGCCGTGCCGCGCTCTCCGGATCTGCTCGTTTCGCCGACCGCTCGGCCAGGTACTGGCGGAACGCATCGTCGAGCCGGTGTCGGGCGGCATTGGCGGCCTGCTCGGCCCGGGCCGGGTCGCCTGCGTCGCGGGTGCTGGTGAGCTGGCTCGCCGTGATCGCAACATAGTCCGCGGCGCGCGAGTACGCGGTGGCCAGGTTCTCGCGCAGGACAGTCGCCGCGCCCCGCGGCCAGAACACCAGGCCGACCCCCAGGCTCACGGCGAAGCCGATCGCCACATCCTCGATCCGGATGAGCCCGACCTTCCAGCCGGTGGGCTGAATGATGTTGAACAACAGCACGAGGACGACGGTGAACGCCGCCTGTCCGGCCGCGAAGGAGATCACCCGCGGAGCGTAGGCGGCGATCAGGACAGCTACCGGTAGCACAGCCCACAGGACCTTGTCGTTTGCGCCGACGGCGAGCAGAATGGCCGCGCCCACCACGATCCCTGCGGCTGTCCCTGCCAGCGCGCTCAGGATTGATCGGCTTGTGCCCAGGGCGGTCGAGCGCAGGACCGACAGCGTGCCGAGGACAACCCAGAAGGAATGCTGAAGGCCAGACCGCTGCGCGATAAACACCGCGACGGCCAGCCCCGCTGCGCCCCGGACGCTGTTGCGGAACCATACCGAGGTAGCGCCCACGTGGTCGGCAGCGAACCGCCGCGCCGCGAGCAGCGCAGCGGGCAGCGGGGCAAGCCGCCTGGCCGCGTCCGCCAGACGCAAACCGGCTGCGGGCAGTACCGCGCCGTCGGGTACCGCGCCGTCCGGTGCCGCGCCGTCCGGTGCCGCGCCGTCCGGTGCCGCTCCATCACTTCTGTGCCGCGGGGTGCCGGGTGATTCCGGGCCGCGGCCGCCGCTGACGGTGGCCGCGTACTGAGCGATCTGCCAGGTCGTGTACGAGACGGCGCGGGTCCGGAAGGATCGCTCGAGCAGCGCCTCGACAGCCCGATCGTCGGAGATGACGGAAGGCTCGGAGACCTGCGTGGCCAGCGCCTGCACAGCGGTTTCCTGTGCCTGCTGCAGGCGTGCGGTGTCTGGCCGTTCCTCCTGACCGGCCAGCAGTGCCCCGCTGGCCCGCAGCACAGCCGCGGCGGCCGCCATCAATTCGCTGTTCTCCGCCCGGCACAGTTCGGCCTTTGGCGCGCCGGTACTGCCCCCGAGCGAGCGGAGCAGCCAGCCAAGTTCGTCCACGAGCGCGGCGAGAGCGGCCGCCTGCCTGGTCGGCCCGGTCGCACGGTGCGACGTAGCAGCCAGGCGGGTGCGCATGTTGTCGACGGCCTTATGGGCGGCTGCGGCGCGGGCTTCGGTTGCCTCCTGATCCGCGGAGAAGGCACAGTCCGCCAGGTCGGCGAGTGCGCGACAGGCCCGGGCGGTGTCACCGCGCAGCGTCTCGCTGCGCCGTGGCGGCCAGAGCAGCATGACCGCGCAGATGCCCGCGCCCGCCGCCAGGCCCCACCCGGCCAGGCGCCACGGGATGGCTGCGAGCGGGGCCGGGAGCGAGACAGGCAGAACGAAGGCAAGTATCGCCGCGGTGCCCCCGGCGGCGAAGTAACCGTTGATCACCCCGGAAAAAAGGATCACGAAACCGACCACGGCCATGGATGCGGCGGCGAGCCAGGCGTTCTGCGAGCACAAGGTCCCGACAACGACGAGCACTGCGCCGCTGAGCGCGAGAGTCAGGTAGGCGGCGAAGCGGCTGATCGGCGGACCGCCGAAGTCGACGAGCACGAGCATCGCGAAGGAACCGAAGGACGCGAAGACCGCCGCCTGCGGCTGCTGGATCAGCTGGGAGGCCACGGCGAAAGCCGCGGGCATGACGATCGCGGCGCGCGCCGCGCTCTTCAGTGATGCCAGCCCTGGGTCGGCGATCTCCAGCCGGGGCAACCTCATGGTCTGGATGCGCTCCTCCGTCGCGGCCAGCCGGCCTGCCGGTGGTTCCTGATCATCATCGCCCAGTGAGTTGGTGAATGAACAGGCGGCCGCTGAGCTCCGGTGCGCCTGGCCCGGCTGCCGCTTGTCGGCGCGGCCCGCCGGTCAGTCGACCTCGACCGAGCCCGTGAGCCTGAGCCGGCGCTGAGCCCGCTGGTAGAAGGTGGTGAGGCCGAGCCGGACGACTTGCGCGGCGGCAGGCAGCAAAGTGAGCTCAACGACGTCGCCCGGCCGGACGTGCCCTACGACCCGGCCGTCCGCTTCGACGGCAAGCTCGGCGCTGGCCGCGAGGATGGTGAGGGCGAGCCGCTCGCCGCCGGACAGGAACAGCGCCCGGTTGAAGGCCGAATGCGGGGCGACGGGGGTTACCAGCAGCCCTTCGGCGCGGGGCGACACGATGGGGCCGCCGGCCGAGAAGTTGTAGGCGGTCGACCCGGTTGGCGTGGCCACGATGACGGCGTCGGCCGCGTAGCGCACGAAGGAGTGGCCCTCGACCGTGAGTTCTACTGCGGCGCTGCCGCCCATGCCTGGTATCCGGATCAGGGCGATGTCGTTGAACGCGGCGGTGTCCTGGCCGGGGAAGGTGGCGCGGACACCGGAACGCGGTTCCACGGTGAACCGGTGCTCGTCGATGGCGGACAGCGCCCCTGCCAGTTCGGGGACATCGATCTCGGCCAGGAAGCCCAGCCGGCCAAGGTTCACGCCGAGCACGGGGGGACGGCTGCCACGGGACAGGCGCAGCGCCCGCAGCATTGTGCCGTCCCCGCCGAGGCTGACGATGAGATCAGCGCATTCGGCCAGGTACGCAGGCTCGACCACGGCAGCGTGGCCGTCGATCCGCTCGACCTCACCCGCCAGGCCGAGGATCTGGACCTTGCGGGCATGTGCCCAGTCGATGATCGTGCCCATCGCGATGTCGCAGTCCCGGGCGGGATGCAGGACGAGGCCGACGGTGCCGATCAGTCCCACCGGATCCTCCCGATGCCGAGGGCAGCTGCGGTCGCCGGGGCGTTTCGCCGGTTCACGGCGGCGTGCTCAGCGCAGCGGAGAGCCGCCGTCGTCATCCTGAACGTGGACAGCTGCCTCCTCCGCCGAGGCGGCGCCGCCGTCGATGCCGACGTCGTGCGCGACAAGGTCAGGCTCGTTATCTGAATGCGCTCCTTCATCGTCGGCGACCAGCCGGCCGGACCGGGGCTCAGAGTCGGCCAGCGGGCCGTCCGAGGAAAGATCGTTGTCGGCATACGGGTCCGTGTCCGGTTCTTCCTCGGCGAGCAGCTGATCGAGTGATTCGCCCGCTCGCTCCTCCGCCAGCGTCGTGCCGAACCCTTCGCCCGCCGACCATCGGTCCGGAGGCGCGATGCCGGTGTCAAGCGGGTCGTCGCCTACGTCACCGTCGAGCGTGTCCGATGCATCAAGCATGCCGTCATCTTCAAGATCATTTTCTTCAAGATCGGATGACGCGTCGTAGACTTCGTTCTCCGACATGACTCGCTCAGCCTCCTGCACTGCTCGGCGGGCTCGCAGTTGTCCGTGCTGCGCTTTGCCCAGACTAGCGAGCACGGCGCGGGACGGACGATCGGGCTGGTTCTGCCGCGTCTCCGGGGGCTGCCCCCGGACTCGCGGACGCGCGCCTCGTCAAGGCCAGCGAACGGAGGCGCGCGCTTTCCGGCCGGTCCCGGGCTCACCAGCAGAGTGTAATGACTGAGAATTCATCAGGTAATATTGTGGAATAGATAAAGGATTCCCACAGGCAACATACTAAATACATCTAATCTGTCTTAGGTGCCCGGCGTGATGCAAGGGGCCTTCCGGCGCTGGGTTGTCACGCCGCGGGGGGACGCGCTGGATGGGGACGGCATGAACCTAGCTGAAATGGTGGGCCTGCGCCGTCCTGAGACTCAGGTACCGATGCCGCCCGATGCCGCCCGGCCGGGGCGGCTGCGGGCTATCGTCGCCAGCCCGGCTGCTGGCCAGCTTGCCTTACTCGCGTGCTACTGCGCCGCCGGTGTAGCGGTGACCTGGCCGAGGACCGGCTACCTCGCGAGCCGGCTGCCCGCGCTCGATGACGTCTCCAGCTACGCCTGGGATCTATGGTGGGTCGCCCATCAGGTCACTCACCTCGGCAACCCCTGGTTTACCAGCCACATGGCCGCACCGGCCGGAATACAGCTCGCCTTCGACACCACCATGCCGCTGGTCGGGCTGATCATGGCGCCGGTGACCCTGGCCTTCGGGCCGGTCGCCGCATTGGCGCTGCTCACCGCCGTCACTCCCGGCCTGGTCTGCTACGCGACGTACCGGGCCGCCCGGTTGTGGCTGCGCTCACCGGCCGGGGCCATCGCCGCGGGGGCCTTCTTCGGGCTGTCGACGATGGTCACCTTCCAGAACTGGTACCACGTCAACATCTCGGTGGGCGCGGTCTTTCTGCCGATGGCCCTGGAGGCCGCCGTCCGGCTGCGCCGCCGCCCCGGATGGCGGCAGGGCGTCGTTCTTGGCCTGGTTCTCGGCGCCTCGGTCCTGGTCAACCTGGAAACCGCGATCATGGCGCTGCTGCTGACCGGGCTGGCCATCGTGCCATGGCTGCTACGCCGGCCCGCAGCGGGTCGCCTGGCGGCCGCAGGCCTCGGCCTTGCCGTCTGCGGGCTGATCGCCAGTCCGCAGATCATCGCCATGATCCACCAGGTCGCCACCGATGGCGTAGCCGGGCGGGCGATGGAGAATTACTTCGTCTTCGCCGCGCGGCTTCCCTGGCTCTTCGGGCCGTCGCCACGAGTGGCCGCTTTCGGGCTGCCAAGTGCAGCCGCCGGTTCTTACATCACCAGGCCGGGGGAGGGCATTCCCACCTTCGGCCTGGTGCTCTCGGTGCTCGCCGTGGCGGGGCTCGCCGCGGCGTGGCGGCGCCGCGGCGCCTGGCTGCTCGCCCTGCTGTGGCTCGGCGGGGCGTGGCTGGCACTCGGGCCGACGCTGCAGGTCGGCAGCCGCGTCTACATCCCGCTCAGCCAGATGTGGTATGGCGTGCACGTTTCCCGGCTGATGCCCTACACCTGGCTGATCCGGCTACCAGGACTTTCCGGTTTCCGGGAGGCCAACAGGTTCGCGCTGCTCGGGCTACTTGGCGCTGCGCTGCTCGCCGGGAGCGCGGTGGACTGGCTTCGCTACCACGCCAGGCCGCTGATCATCGTCGTCGTGGTGGCTGGCTTGCTGGAGGCAGGCTCGTCAGGAAGCCCGGAAGTCACGACCATGCCAGCCGCCACGCCCGCGGTTGACCGGCAGATCGCTGCCGACCATTCCGGCTCGATCGTTGTCGACGTGCCTTTCGGCCTGCGCGGCGGTCTCGGGATCTACGGGCCAGGTGAGCTCCCCGCCCAGGCGCTGCTTGAAGCTACCGCTGATGGCCATCCGCGGGCCATCTCCTACACCTCGTGGCTGCCGGCGCCGACCATCGCCGCCATCAAGGCGCACACGTTCTTCCGCGGGCTGATGGCCGCCCAGCACGGCCGCTGGAACTCTCCGGCAAAACTCGCGGCGGCCCGGCTTGATGCCCGTCACATGGGTATCGGCTGGGTGCTGATCTGGTCGGCGCAGCGCCCGGGCCTCATCCGCTACCTCGAAAGTACCGGGTTCCGGTTTGCCTTCCTGGCCGACGGCGTAGTGGTGTACCGGCCCAGGGGAGACCGCGCCTCAGCCCGCTGACACTGCGGGCCGTTAACTCTGCGGGCCGTTGACTCTGCGGGCCGTTGACTCTGCGGGCCGTTGACTCTGCGGGCCGTTGACTCTGCGGCATTAGGAGGCTGGTACGTAGGCACCGCTGCAGATGTTCTCGTATTGGTGCGGATCAAACGCCTGGCCGTGCTCGGGGAAGTACCACTCGACGGCCCGGTACATCAGCTTGCCGTCGCAGGTTCCCAGGTTGAACGCGACGATACTGGCCCTTTCCTCGGTGCCGGTGGCGACCGTCTGGCCGGGCCCGACGTACTCGCTCGTCCCGGTCGCCGCAGCATGGGCGCCGCCCCAGGAACCCCAGACGATATGCGTGACGAGGCCAGTCGGATCACCGCCGTTGAAGATCCTGGCCGGCTTGACGTGCCCGAAACCCCCGCCGTGCGCGAAGAGGCCTGCCAGCTGACCAAGTGTGGGGGACGGAGGCTGCTTTGCTGCCGAACAGCCCGTCACGGTGGCGATGCCGGCGGCGGCGATGGCGACGCAGATTCCGGCCCGCGGGCTCATGGCGGTGGCGCGCTGAGGTCACCGACCACGGAAGTTGCCGCCCCGGTCACGTGCGAGCGGGCTGGCTGGTCGGCCCGGGACTCGCCTGCCGCGCCGCGGGGGCTTAGCCGATCGACGAGCAAGGCGGTCGTCAGGACCACCGCGGTGGCGACTGCTGCTCCGCCCACGGTGTCGGTGAAGAAATGGAACTGCAGGGCCACGACCGCCGCAGCGACCCCGCCCGCTGCCAGCAGGACCGCAAGCGCCAGGAACGCGCGCACGCCAGCGGGCAGTCGCGGGCGCAGCGGGCCGGCCAGCAAAATCACGCAGGCGACGGCGAGCGCGAAGGTACCCGTGACATGTCCGCTGGGAAACTCCGGGTGACCCTGCAAGGTCCGGTCGAAAAATGGCTTGAGCGCGCGTTCGGTCAGGGCTCCTGCCGCGGGCACCGAAACGGCGAAGAGCACGGCTCCCCGCCATCGCCGGGTCGCGAGGCAGGCGAGGACCAGCGCCGCGGTCATCACGGTCACCTGGGTCGGATCGCCGAGCTTCACCAGCCAGCTCAGGATTGAGAGCTGGCCGCCCAGGGCGGCCCGGACCCAATGGTCGACCGTCGTGTCCAGGCGCCCCGGCCGGGTCTCGTCCATGAGCCACGAGCCCAGCAGCGCCACCACCGTCACGCAGACGGCTACCAGCGCCACCGCCAGCGGGCGGACGGCCGCAGGCAACAGCGGGCGGGGAGCCCGCCGCCGCGCCGTGCCCTGTCTCCGTCTCCATGTCGTCCCTCGCACCTGGTCATACTAGGCGGCGTCGGCGCCAGGTCAGCGAAGACGGACGTCTGGTCAGCGGATTTGGGACAAGATGTAAGCATGCTTGACCACCTTTCCATCCAGTGCGCCGATGTGGCTGCGAGCGCCGCTTTCTACGATGCGGTCCTCGGCACGCTCGGTGGCAGCCGGGTGATGGACTTCGGAGAGGTCATCGGCTTCGGCATCGCGCCCAACCCGGTCTTCTGGATAGGCCCGCGGGCAACCGGCGACGGGTTCCGAGAGTCGCATATCGCTTTCGCCGCGCCAGACCGGGCGGCCGTGCGGGCGTTCTTCGACGCGGCCGTGACCGCGGGCGCCGAGGTGCTGCATGAGCCCCGGGTCTGGACTGAATACCATCCCAGCTACTACGGCGCCTTCGTCAGGGACCCTGACGGCAACAACGTCGAAGCCGTCTGCCACGCCCCTGAATAGCGCGTGTCGCTAGATCCGCTGCACTCGGTGCCGGCTCGCCAGTTCCTGGCGCAGCGCCTCGACCTGGCCGGGAGCCTTAGAGTCATTCTCGACCAGCACCCGCGGACGGCGCCCGGGTCTGCCGGGGGAGTACCACGCCCTTCCGGGTACCCGTTGCTTCATGCGCCCTCCCCGCGTGGTCTGTTCATTTAGTAGGCGCGCGCTCGCGTGCTGACGGGCAGGGCCTTTAGTCCGTTTCCGTCATCGCGTGCGCGGCGTGGAAACCCGGTCGTTCAGGGCGGGGAGGAAACGCCGCTCCCTCCCTTCGGGGGAACTGTCGGCGGGGGTTGCTACGGTCTGCGCGTGTCCCGCTACCGGCTTCGGCCTACGGCTGAGCAGGAAGCCGCGTTGCTGGAGGCTTGCGCGCATGCGCGGTTCGTGTGGAACCTCGGCCAGGAGCAGCGCGCCATGTACCGGGCCCCCAGCCAGTGACGAGCTGACGACTCCCGCATCGCGGGCAGGCAGCCCGCGGCCTGGGTCGACGACAAACGAAGCGGCCTGCTCCCAATGCGCCCGTATCACGCCAAATCATGCTGCGGACAAGGGAATGCCGGAGCCCCGCCCCGGCAGCTGGCCCTGGGGGCGCTGACGTGGCCGCTCCTATTACGCTCACGTCACGAAAGCGTCGCAAGCTGGTGCTTTCTCTGGACGGTAACAGCCGGACCGTGCTGATCTAGTCGGTAGCCGGACAGCCGGCACTGACGACTATGTCCATTTGGAGCCTGACCGGGGCAAAGCAGCCCCGGCGGCTCCCCGTGCATGAAGGAGCCGCGGGTGATGGGACGAGCCCTGGAGCATGAAAGACGACCAAGATCCAGGCTCCGCCGCAGGATGCTAGCCGTGACCGTGGGCGCTGCTGCGCTGGCGCTCGTCGCGGCGGGCTGCGGGGGCAGCAGTGGCAGCAGCAGCGGTAGCTCGACGGGCGGTACGAAAGTAACGGGCGGCACCGCCACGCTGGCCCTGCCGCCGTCAACCACGCCCAACTATGTCTTCCCGTTCACGAGCAGCCAGTTCATCAGCGTTACCAACTCCGACTACCTCGCGCAGCTGCTGTACCGGCCGCTGTACTGGTTCGGCCAGGGCAGCCAGCCGACGGTGAACAACGCGATCAGCGTGGCCGACCCGCCGATCTTCAACGGCAACAAGGTCACGATCAACCTGAAGCATTACATGTGGTCCAACGGCACCCCGGTGACCGCCCAGAACGTCGTGTTCTGGCTGAACATGGAGGCCGCAGTCGGAGCCACGGACTATGGCGCCTACACCGGCTTCCCGAACCAGGTGGTCACCGGGGTCAAGGCGGTCAGCTCGACCGAGCTGACCATGACCATGAACAAGGCCTACTCGCAGACCTGGTTCCTCTACAACGAGCTGAGCCAGATCACGCCGATGCCGACCGCGTGGGACCGCACCGCCGCCGGCCCGAGCCACTGCACGACGACGATCAGCGACTGCGCCAAGGTGTACGCCTACCTGGACACCCAGTCCAAGGCGCTGAACAGCTACGTGAACTCGCCGCTGTGGAGCATCGTGGACGGGCCGTGGAAGCTGAGCGCCTTCAACGCCGACGGCCACATCACCTTCGTGCCGAACAAGTCCTACTCCGGGCCGGTCAAGCCGTCGCTGGCCGAGTTCCAGGAGGTCCCGTTCACCACCGACACCTCCGAGTACAGCGTGCTGCAGTCGCCCAGCGGCGCCAGCAAGATCGACATCGGGTACATCCCGACGGAGGACCTGCCGGCGAAGCCGGCGAACGCCGCCGTGGGCACCAACCCGCTGGCCAGCAAGGGCTACACGATGAATCCGCTGCCGATCTGGGGCATCAACTACTACGTAGTGAACTTCCAGAGCACCACCGGAAACGGCCCTATCATCAAGCAGCTGTACTTCCGGCAGGCGCTGGCGTACCTGATGAACCAGGCCGCGGTGATCGCCGGGCCGCTCAAGGGCTACGGCAGCATCACCGTCGGGCCGGTCGCGTCCGAGCCGGTGACCTCGTTCCTGTCGCCGAAGGGCAAGCAGGGCGACCCGTTCCCGTACAACCCGACAAAGGCGAAGAGCCTGCTGACCAGCCACGGCTGGACCGTGGTCCCGGGCGGCGTGACCACCTGCAAGACGCCCAGCCTGTGCGGTCCCGGCGTGAAGGCCGGCCAGCAGCTGAAGTTCAACTTCCCGTACGCCACCGGCACCGCCTGGCAAGAGGCCGAGTACACCCAGCTGCAGTCCAACGCGGCGTCCATCGGCATCAAGCTGAACCTGCAGCCCAAGCCGTTCAACCAGGTGACCGCGCTGGCCGCGGGCAACTGCGTGGTCGCCAAGATCCCGTGCAACTGGGACATGGCTGACTGGGGCGGCGGCTGGTCGTTCGCCCCGGACTACGCGCCGACCGGCGAGACGCTGTTCAAGTGCGGTGCGATCGCCAACTCCGGCGGGTACTGCGACAAGAACAACGACGCGCTGATCAATTCCACGCTGACCAACAGCAGCACGCAGGCCATGTACAACTGGCAGGACTACCTGGCGCCCCAGCTGCCGATGATGTGGCAGCCCAACGCCGACTACAACGTGTACGAAATCGCCAACAACCTGCATGGTGTCTGGCCGCTCAGCCCGACACTAACCTTCACGCCAGAGGACTGGTACTTTGTGAAATAACTGCTGGTTGGCGGCCGTGACTGGCCGTCGGCCGCACCCGTGGGAGTGCCGGGGTTCGCCCCGGCACTCCCGGGGGTGTGCTCGGAAGGAGGACGGTTGGTAGTCTTTCTGATCCGCAGGGTAGTCCAGGCGCTTGTGGTGCTGCTGCTGGTGACGATGATCACCTTTGCGCTGCTGCGGATGATCCCGGGCAACGTGGCGGTCGCCATCATGGGCCCTGGCGTCTATCGCGACCCGGCCGCGATCAAGCTGTTCGACAGCACCTACGGCTTCAATAAGCCCTGGTACTCCCAGTACCTGCTCTGGCTGGCGCACATCGCCCAGGGCAATCTGGGCTACTCCTGGAAGCTCAACCAGAGTGTCGTGTCGCTGCTCGCCGTGCGGTTGCCCAAGACGATCGCCCTGGTTGGCATCTCCACCATCCTGGCGCTGATCGTCGCGATCCCGATCGGCACGATCCAGGCGGTCCGGCGCAACAAGCCGGCCGACCATGTCTTCAACGCCTTCTCGACTATCTTCTATGCGATGCCGGCGTTCCTGCTGGGCATCCTGCTGATCCTGGTCTTCGCCATCAAGTTCCCGATCCTGCCGGCCGAGGGTCCGCAGGGCGCGGGCGTGGGCGTGATCTTCACCGAGTTCAACGCGATGATCCTGCCGATCGCCTCGCTGGCGCTGGTGACCATCGCCCTGTTCAGCAGGTACATGCGCTCCTCGGTGCTGGACAACATCACCGAGGACTACGTGCGGACCGCCAAGGCGAAGGGCGCCAGCGAACGGCGGGTCCTGCTCCGCCACGTGCTCCGCAACTCGCTGATCCCGATCGCGACGCTGATCGGCCTGAGCCTGCCCGGCATCTTGTCCGGCGCGCTGATCACCGAGGCGGTCTTCAACTACCCCGGCACGGGGTTGCTGTTCTTCCAGGCTGCGCAGTCCTCGGACTATCCGGTGCTGCTCGGCATCACCGTGATCGTCGCTGTGGCGACGGTCGTCGGCTCGCTGCTCGCTGACATCGCGTACGCGGTGCTCGATCCCCGGGTGAGGTACGTGAGTTCATGAGCTTGTACGGTGTCCCGCCCGAAGTACCCGATCCGGCCCTGCCGTCAGCGATCGGAATTGCCGAAATTCCCGAGGCTCCCGGGGGCGACGCGGCCGTCGCCGCCGGGATGCTGCCGGCCGGCAAGCCGCGCAGCGCGTTCCGGCGCGGCCTCGAGGTGTTCCTCGAGAACACGCTGGCGGTGGCCGGCGTCTGCATCGTGGTGTTCATGGTGGCGTTCTGCTTCCTCGGGCCGCTGGTCTACCACGGCGACACGTCGGTGGTGAACTTCGCCAACGAGACTCTCCCGCCCGGGGCCGGCCATCCGCTCGGCACGGACGCCAACGGGAACGACGTGCTCGCCCGGCTGATGACGTCCGGGCAGATTTCGCTGGAGGTGGGGCTGGCCGCCGCGCTGATCGCGACCGGTCTGGGCGTGCTGTGGGGCGCGGTCGCGGGATATTTCGGCGGCGGCCTTGACGCGGTGATGATGCGTATCGTGGACGCGGCGCTGTCGATCCCGGTCCTGTTCCTGCTCCTGGTGGTGGTGTCGCTGGTCACGCCGACCGAGCCGGTCCTGATCCTGGTGATCGCGCTGGTCTCCTGGCTGACCACCGCCAGGCTGGTCCGCGGCGAGGCGCTGTCGCTGCGGGTGCGGGACTACGTGCAGGCGATGAAGGTGATGGGCGGCGGCAGCGCACGCGCTGTGTTCCGGCACATCGCCCCCAACGCCATCGGCACCATCATGGTTAATGCCACATTCCAGGTGGCCGACGCCATCGCGTTCATCGTGGCCCTCAGCTACCTGGGGCTCGGCATCCGGCCGCCGCAGGAAGACTGGGGCGCCATGCTCAGCGGCGGCGTCGGGTACGTCTCGGACGGCTACTGGTGGCTGATCTTCCCGGCGGGGCTGTGCATCGTGCTGATCATCACCGCGGCCCTGTGGATCGGCGAAGGCCTCCGCGACGCTGTCGAGGTGCGGCTGCAGCGCCGCTAGCCCGGGAGCAGGTCACGGTGAACCCGAGAACTCCGCACTCACGACACTGACGAGGACGCATGCCACCTCTGCTTCAGATTGAGGATCTGCACACCGAGATCCGGCTCCGGACGGCGACGGTGTACGCCCTTGACGGCGTCAGCCTGACCGTCGAGTCGGGCGAATGCCTCGGCATCGTGGGTGAGTCAGGCTGCGGCAAGACGATGACCGCGTTGTCGATCATGCAGCTGCTGCCGCCGGGCGGTCACATCACCGGCGGGCGGATCGTGCTGGGCGGGCAGGAAATCTCGGCGCTCAGCGACAATGACATGCAACATGTCCGGGGCAACGAGGTCGGCATGATCTTCCAGGATCCGATGACCTCGCTCAACCCGACGATGACGATCGGCGAGCAGATCGCCGAGACGGTGCTGCTGCATCGCGGGGTGGACAAGGAGGCGGGGCTGGCGCGGGCGGTCGAGGTGCTGGGCCTGGTCGGGATGCCCCGGCCCGCCGAGCGCGTGAAGAACTACCCGCATCAGCTCTCCGGCGGGATGCGCCAGCGGGTGATGATCGCCATGGCGCTGGCCTGCGAGCCGAAGCTGCTGATCGCGGACGAGCCGACGACCGCGCTGGACGTGACGATCCAGAAGCAGATCCTGGGACTGATCGATGACCTGCGCAAGCGGCTGGGCATGGCGGTCATCCTGGTGACGCACGACCTGGGTGTCATCGCCGGCCGCGCCGACCGGGCCGTCGTGATGTACGCCGGCCGCGTCGCCGAGACCACCAGCACGCTGCGGCTCTTCGGCAACCCGCGGCACCCTTACACCGAGGCGCTGTTCCAGGCGCTGCCGGAGAAGGCCGCCGACGCCTCGGTCCGGCTGTATAACATACCGGGGCAGCCACCGGATCTGACCAGCCCGCCAACGGGTTGCAAGTTCGCGGCACGGTGCCGTTACGTGCAGGACGCCTGCCGGAAGACTGAGCCGGACCTGCAGGGCGGTAGCTTGGAGCACGCTTACCGGTGCTTCTTCCCGGTCGGCCGGGACGGAGACAGCGAGCAGTCAGCCAAGGCCGCCGTTGCGGAAGCGGCTCCGGGTATGCGCGCGGCACACGAGGCGATGGCCGATGGCCAGGTGCCGTTGCTGCAGGTTGACAGGCTGGTGAAGAATTTCACGGTCACTGCTGGCGCGGTGCTGCAGCGCAAGATCGGCGCGGTCAGCGCGGTCGCTGACGTCAGCTTCTCGGTGCTGCCCGGCCAGACCTTCGGCATGGTCGGCGAGTCTGGCTGCGGCAAGACCACGGTCGGCCGGCTGATCGTCGGCCTGGAGACGGCGACCAGCGGCGTCATCCAGCTGGACGGCGAGGACCTGGCCAAGCTGAATACTCGGGAGCGGCGGCGGCGCGCCCCGAAGGTACAGCTCATGTTCCAGGACTCCTATGCCTCCATGGACCCGCGGATGCGAGTCGGCCCGATCCTCCGCGAGCCGCTCGCTATCCAGGGCATCGGCAGCAGGCGCGAGCAGCAGGGCAAGGTCAACGCGATGCTGGACGAGGTCGGGCTGCCCCGGGCCGCCGTCGAGCGCTACCCGCACGAGTTCTCCGGCGGTCAGCGGCAGCGCCTCGGCCTGGCGCGCGCCCTGATACTCAGTCCGAAACTGCTGGTAGCGGACGAGCCGGTCTCCGCGCTGGACGTGTCCATCCAGGCGCAGATTCTCAACCTGATGCAAGATCTGCAGCGCGACCTGGGCCTGACCTATCTGTTCATCTCGCACGACCTGTCCGTCGTGCGGTACCTGTCAGAGACGATCAGCGTGATGTATCTCGGCAAGCTGGTTGAGTTGGGCCCGTCTGACGATGTCTACTTTCACCCGGTGCACCCCTACACCAAGGGGCTCATCGATACGATCCCGATCGCAGACCCGCGGGTGGCCCAGGCCAGGGAGGAAAAGGGAGTACGCGGCGAGCTGCCATCGGCCATTGACCCGCCGTCGGGTTGCAGATTCCGCACCCGCTGCCCTTACGCCCAGGAGATCTGCGCGGAGGAGGAGCCGCCGCTGCGGCCGTTCACGGCGGCCGGCCATTTCGCGGCCTGCCACTTCCCGCTGCGCGACCCGGAGTCCGCCGTCAAGGCGGCTGCCGTCTCGTAACGCCACGCCACACGTCGTGCCGACGATCGGCCGGCGTCTCGGAGGCCGCGCGGCGCTCGCGGCCGGGCGGGCGTTAGCGGCCGGGCGGGCGTTAGCGGCCGGGCGGGCGTTAGCGGCCGGGCGGCGGCTGACTGCGCAGTCCGTCCAGGATGAGGCCGAGCAGCCGGTCGGCTTGCCCGCGGTCGGCCGGATCCCGCTCTACGGCCATGCTGATCGCATGCACGAGCCTGAGCAGGTCCGTGGCGCTGGCGTCGGCTCGCACGGCCCCGGCGTCCTGCGCCCGGGTGAGCAGCGAGGTCGCCGCCTCGCGTATCCGGCAGCTGCAGGCCGATAGGAGCTCGGAGTCCTTGTCGAGCGTGGTCAGCAGGGCCGAGGTGAGGCTGCGCTTGGTGCGGCCGAAGCTGACCAGCGCCCGCAGCCACTCCTGCAGCGCAGCGGCCGGATCGTCGGCTCCGCATAGCCTTTCCGCCCGGCCTGCCAGCACCTCAACCTGATCGCGGTAGACAGCCTCCAGGAGCGCCTGGCGGTTCGGAAAGTGGCGGTAGAGCGTGCCGATCCCCACGCCGGCGCGCCGGGCGATCTCTTCCAGGGACGCGTCGTCGGCGCCGTGGTCCGCGAACGCAGCGCTGGCTGCGCTTACCAGCCGCTGGTAGTTGCGCTGGGCATCGGCGCGTAGCGGACGCTGCTCTTCGGGCCTGGGCGGCGCGCCTGTCGTGTGCATCTGCCGTCACCTAATTCGGTTTGCCAATCGGAGGATGCCTCCGTATAGTTCTAACGGAGGATACCTCCGAATAGAGCTTAGCTCATCTAGGGTGCCCCGGCCATACCAGTCGCCGGTGACCCCCTTCCAGCATCCGTTCCAGGAAGGCAACCATGTCTACATCGTCCCTGCTTCGGGCTGCCACGGATCGCAGCCCGGGCTCCGCCCGGTCCCGTGACAGCACGGGCATCGCGCTTGCCCTCGTGCTCGGCGCCCAGCTGATGATCATCCTCGACATGACGGTCGTCAACATTGCCCTGCCGAGCATCGCCAGTGGCCTGCACCTCTCCGCGCCCAGCCTGTCCTGGGTGCTCAACGCCTACACCCTGACCTTCGGCGGCCTGTTGCTGCTGGGCGGGCGGGCCGGGGACATCCTCGGCCGCCGCCGCGTCTTCATCGCCGGTATCGTCTTGTTCACCGTGGCCTCGCTGGCCGGCGGCCTGGCGACCTCCGCCGCGTGGCTGCTCGCGGCCCGTGCCGTGCAGGGGCCGGCGGCGCGATTGCGTCCCCCGCCGTGCTGGCCCTGATCACGGCCAGTTTCGCCGAGGGCCGGGAACGGACCCGGGCGCTCGGCCTCTACACCGCGGTCGCCATGGGCGGCGGGTCGCTCGGCCTGGTCCTCGGCGGCGTGATCACCCAGTGGGTGTCCTGGCGCTGGGTGCTGTTCATCAACGTGCCGATCGGCATCGCGGTGGCGCTCGCCGCGCCGCTGTTCCTGACCGAATCGCGGCGCCAGCCCGGACGGTTCGATATCGCCGGCGCGGTCACCTCCACGGCGGGAATGACCGCGCTTGTGTACGGCTTCATCAGGGCCGCGTCAGACGGCTGGCGCAACGGCGTCGCGCTCGGGGCGTTCGCAGCCGCAGCCATCCTGCTCGGCCTGTTCGTGGTGACCGAGTCGCGTGCCAGGCAGCCGATCACTCCGCTGCGCCTGTTCGCTGACCGCGGGCGCGCGGGCTCTTACCTGGCCCGGCTGCTTCTCGTCGCGGGCATGTTCGGGATGTTCTTCTTCCTCACCCAGTTCGTCCAGGAAATCCTTGGATTCAGTCCGCTTCGGGCCGGATTCTCGTTTCTGCCGATGACGGCCGCGCTGTTCGCCGTGTCGCGGCTGTCGCCGCGGCTCCTCGCCCGGGTCCGCGCCAAGAGCCTGATGCTGGTCGGCCTGCTGCCCGTGGTAGCGGGGATGACCTGGCTATCCAGGATCTCGCCCGGTGCCGGCTACCTGGGCGGGGTCCTCGGCCCGATGCTGCTGATCGGTGCTGGGATGGGCCTGGTGTTCGTGCCGTTGACCATGGCGTCGCTGGCCGGCGTACGCCCGGAGGATTCCGGTGCCGCCTCCAGCATGGTGAACGTGACCCAGCAGGTCGGCGGATCGCTGGGGCTCGCGATCCTGGTCACGGCGTTCAGCAGCGCCAGCAGGAACGCGGCCCGTCATCAGGTCGCGCACCTCGCCCCGCTGGTGCAAGCGCACCAGATCGTGGTGCACGGCATGGCCAGCGCGTTCACCCTGGCGGCGATCTTCGACATCTGCGCGCTGCTGGTGGTGCTGGCCATCATCCGCGGCCGGGCCACCCGGCCCGCGGCGGCGCCGGCGCCGGCCACCGCCCGCTCAGCAGCCGAGCGGGCGGTGCGCTGACCGCGCCGGGCCGCGGCAGGAGGCGGGCCCGCGGCAGGACGCTGCCATCCCGGTCAGCCGCTGAACGGGATGGCAGCGGCGGCGGCCGCGCGCCGTCGTCCCTCGTCGATCCAGCGCGGGACCAGCGTCGCGTCGGCGCCTGCCTTCAGGCACAGCTCCGCGGCCCGCTGGTACCTGGCGGCATCGATCTCGTGCTCATGGCAGCCGAGCGCGAGTCCCGCATACTCGGCCAGTACGTCGGCCCGCCCGGCGGCCGTCTCGGTCAGCTCGTCGATCGCGGCGGACTCCTCCGCCGCAGTCAGCGGACGCCACTGCGCGTGACGCCCAGCAATGGCTGCGATCTGGGCGAACAGGATCCGATCAGCTGCGCTTCTCATAGTCCCGCAGCCTAGAACACAAGTTCGATTTAAGCAATGATCCAGCGGTTCTCATGTGCAAGGTCAGCTGCGCCTACGGCGTCAGGCAGGTGTAGCGTCGCAGCCATGGCTGTGAATCCGCCGGCCCAGACCAAGGCCATGCTCAGTGACCCAGCCGCGGCGCTGCCGCATTACCCGATGGTGCTGCACCGCGGCGGGTTCCCTGATGGCAGCTGACCGGCTGGCCGGGGCCGACGTGCACGTCTGGCACGGCCGGGTCGACGGCGGGACCGGGACGCCTGGGGAGCCGCAGGGCTCCGACCTGGCGACCCTGGATGCCGACGAGCGGGCGCGCTGCCAGCGGTTCGTGCGGAGCGCCGACCGGGTCAGGTTCGCGGCTATGCACGCCGCGCAGCGCAGGCTGCTCGCCCGCTACCTGGGGGTCGATCCGGCCAGTATCCGGTTCGACCGGATGCTGTGCTGCGAATGCGGCAGCGCGGAGCACGGGCCGCCGCGTGTCGGCTGGCCGCCCACCGATATCAGCTTCAACCTGTCAGGATCTGGCGACCACTGGCTGCTCGCGCTCACGCGTGAGCACCGGGTCGGCGCGGACATTGAGGTGCCCCGTGAGTTCGATATTGGCCCGCTGGCGGCCACCTGCCTTACCGCGGCGGAGCAGCAGGACCTGAGTAACCAGCAGCAGGACGCGCGGCTGCCGATGTTCTACCGCTGCTGGACCCGCAAAGAGGCCGTCCTGAAAGCATGCGGAATCGGCCTGCGGGGCGCGCTGGGCGGACTGGAGGTGGCGCCAGGCCGCAGCGGCCCCGTTGAGGTCAGGCACCGCTGCAAGGTCGGCCCGGATGTCTGGACCGTGCGGGACCTGGCCGCGGAGCCGGGGCCGGCCGGCGGGGAGGGCACTGCGAGGACGCCCGGGTGGCTCGGCGCCGTCGCGCAGCCCGCCGCAGCCGCGGGGCGGCTCTGGTGCCGCGAGGCCGCCAGCGCCGGACAGGCCTGGTGAGCCGGCCGGGGACGGCACCCTGCGCTGGACCATGCGAGCGCCGCCGTGCTAGGCATGTCACTGATCAGGGCCAGTCAGGAAGGTGCATCGTGACCGAGGTTTGGGGCGGCGCGAGCCCCGGCGTTCAGGCCGGGGATAGCCGCTTGCCTGGCGTGGCACGGGGAGAAGTCAAGATCGGCCAGGTAACCGGCGGCGGGGCGGTTCCGAGCCGAGCACAGGTGGTGATCGTCGGCGGCGGGGTGATCGGCTGCAGCGTCGCCTACCATCTCGCGCACCTGGGCTGGACCGACGTGGTCCTGCTTGAGCAGCATCAGCTGACCGCCGGGACGACGTGGCACGCTGCCGGGCTGATCACCTCGGCGGGCATGACCGACGAGACGTTGCTGTTTTTCAGCCGGTACTCGCGTGACCTGTATGCCCGGCTGGAGCAGGAGACGGGGCACTCTACCGGCTTCCGCGCGGTCGGGCACATCTCGCTGGCCACCACCCCGCAGCGGCAGGAGGCGCTGCGGCGGGAGGCGGCCTGGATGCACGGCTTCGGCGTCGAGGATGCGGAGATCTCGCCGCGGGAACTCGCCGACATGTGGCCGCTGGCCAGGACCGACGATGTGCTGTCCGCTTTCTACGTCGCGGACGAGGGCCGGGCCGACCCGGTGGGCGTGGCTACCTCGCTGGCCAAGGGCGCCAGGCAGCTGGGCGTGCGGGTGGTCGAGGGCGTGGCCGCGACCGGCGTCCAGATTCGCGGTCGGCGGGTCTGCGCTGTGCGCACGGAGGCAGGCAGCATCGAAACCGAGGTGGTGGTGAACGCCGCCGGGATGTGGGCCAGGCAGTTCGGGGCGCTGGCCGGGGTTCAGGTACCTCTGCAGGCGGCCGAGCATTACTACCTGCTGACCGACACCGTGCCTGGGATGAGCCAGGACCTGCCCGTCATCGAGGACCCTGACAACTACGGGTACTACCGGCCGGAGGGGGACGGCATGCTGGTGGGCCTGTTCGAGCCGGCCGGCGCGCCATGGTCGCTGGACGGGGTGCCCAGGGAATTCTCGTTCGGCAGCCTGCGGCCGGACTGGGAGCGCATGGAACCCTACCTCGGCCAGGCGATGAGCCGGATACCCGCGCTGCCCGAGGTGGGGGTCCGGACGTTCTTCTGCGGGCCAGAGTCCTTCACCTCCGACGTCAGGCCGCTGCTCGGGCCCGCCCCTGAGCTGGATGGCTACTTCGTCGCGGCGGGCCTGAACTCGCTGGGGATCCTGTCCGGCGGCGGGGTCGGCAAGGTGCTCGCGCACTGGATCGCGGAGGGAGTGCCGCCCGTTGACGCTACCGGCGTCGCCATTGACCGGACTGCCGAGTTCGAGACATCACGGCGGTTCCGGGCCGAGCGCACCGTGGAGCAGCTCGGCGTGCTGTTCGGGGACGCTGTCTGGCCGACCTGGAAGCCGTCGACCGGGCGGAACGTGCGCCGGTCCGTGCTGCACGACCGGCTGATCGCGGCTGGCGGTCAGTTCGGCGCATCGGCCGGCTGGGAGTTCGCCGAGTGGTTCGCCGGCCCCGGCGAGGCGCCGGTGACCACCCTGGACTACCGGCGCCAGGACTCGCACGCGATCGTGGGCCGCGAGCACGCCGCGGTGCGCGAGGCCGTCGGAGTGCTGGACATGAGCCTGATGGCCAAGCTCATCGTGCAAGGTCCAGATGCGGGAACGATCCTGGGCCGGCTCTCGGCGAACGACGTGACCCTGGGGCCGGGCCGGCTCGTTTACACCCAATGGCTAAACGGGGCAGGCGGCATCATCGCCGACGACCGGTGACGGCGCCCCTGACACATCAGCGACCCCAGATTGAGACGGCAGGTCCGGCGACATCGGGCTGCCGCTGATCGGCCGGGCGCGATCGGAGCACGTAAGGCCGGGCGGATCCCGCGACCACCGATCCCGGCAATCACACGGGCGGATCGGTGCGGAGCAGGCTGTAGGTGACCCCGGCCGGGCAGGTGGCGCGACTCAGAACATCGACGGGCACCAGGGCGCGGGGTCGGCGTACATTGCCGCCGAGAGCCTCGCCAGCGCGCCGTGCGTCCGCTCGGTAACCTGGCCGGCTGCGGCGAGGGCACCGAGCCTGGTGCCGCCCAGATAGGCTGCGCCGAGGGCTGCGACGGGCAGCTCGATGTCCGCAGCAGCCGTGGTGCGCTCGCAGCTGGGGGCTCCGCCGTCGGCGGCCCCCGGGCACTGCACCCGCCAGCGGCCGGCGTTGGCGGGCAGCAGGTCGTCGGTCACCTCGATCACGACGTCAGCCGCGCAGGAGTAGCTCCGCTTGCGGATCGCGGCCGGGACGTCGATGAGCCGGATCCAGAGCCCGTCGGTCAGGTAGGCGCGCGCCCGGCGCCGGTCGGCGAGCATGTCCAGCAGCGGATCGTCGACCGGCCGCTGCCTGGCGACCACCTCGCCGATCAGGTCCCTGGTGAGCAGGTCGGTCCACAGCGCCGCCGTGGCCCCGGCATCGGCGGCGATGAGCTCGCGGACCTGCAGGCTGCCTGATGGCAGGCCGTCGTCGGCCCAGCCGCCTTTCGTCCGGTAAAGGGCATAACCGCGCGGGCCGGAGTCGTCATCCGCCAGCAGGCACGTCAGCGGGCCCATTCCCCTGCGGTCGGCTTCCGGGTCGGCGAGCAGGCACTGCCACCAGCGATCGTCCCTGGCCATGGTGCCGGGGCGGTGCGGGGCCGTCGCTTCGAAGACCTTGGCCAGTTCGGTGCGCAGCACGGCGGGCTGGGCGGCCCGAAGCCGCACCGCACCGTGCTGCGTGGCCGCCCGGTCGGCCGCGTCCGGGTGGAGTGCGCCCTCGCCCCGGCGGATCGTCAGGCGCAGCTGCCCCGACGCGCAGCCGTACCCGTACCTTCCGTAGATGCCTGACTCCGACGCGAACAGTGCCGCGATGGCCTCGCCCCGGCTGGCGACGTCGGCGAGCTGGTGCCGCATCATCGCTGACAGGATGCCGCGCCGCCGGTGGCTGGGCAGGACGCTGACGTAGGTGACCCCGGCGGCGTCCGCGATCCCGCCGGGGACAGTGAGCTGGAAAGTGTAAGCAGCTGCCGTCCCCGCGATCGCATCACCGTCGAACGCGGCGAGGCTGCGGTCGAACTCGAAGATCATCAGCTCCTGCTCGATGACCTCGGCCGGCCGCGTGATCTCGTTGAACGCATGGGCGGCTACCGCGTCGTACGCATCGAACTCGTCGGGCGTAATGGACCGCAGTGGATAGTGCTCAGCCATGCCGCTACACGTACCCCATCAGCGGCCCTCGGGCGAATCCTTTTCGGCCCGCCGGGGCCACGGCCAGGGCGCCCTGGCTCAGCCGCGGCGATCCGGCGAGTCCGGTGGCCGAGGGCCGCAGCGAGCACGACCGGGCCTTCCCGCCTCGCGGTCCTGGGCCGCTAGCCAGGATCGGTACCGAGCCCGGCGCGGGCAGCCGCCTCGCTTCGCTCATCGAACCCGACGATGTCGACAACTCGGCCGCCGCGCACGGTGAGAACCTGCCACCTCTCCGCTTCGCCGCTCCTCGCATCCGCCGCCCGGTTGCCGGCCACCTTCAGGCCGATGAGGATCTGATCCCCGCGCACCACGGTCTCCGATACCCGAGCCCGGACTCCGGCCTCCCGGCCCCGCCGGTACCAGGCCAGGACCTGGTCCCGGCTCTGGCAGGGCGGCGCAGGATCGCCCGGCGGGCCCCAGCGCACATCGGGATCCAGAAGCTCGCTGAAAGCGGCCAGGTCGGCCGCCGCTAAGGCGGCACTGACCTGCCGCGCGATGCGTTCCGTCGCTTCCAGCTGCTCAGGCACCGGCCACCTCCGGAGACGTCCTCGACAAGGAAGCATGCACTGCGCTCAATTGATCGGCAAGTACTGGACCCTGCGGACCGACTGGGTGATGCGCACCACGCCTACTTGTGTGGCATCGTTAATCATGACGGTTCACGGCTCTGCGCTGCACTCGGTGCCGCTGCTTGGCGGCTACAACTCCCTGGGCGGCGGTGGTCTGGCGCACTTTCTCGTCCGCCTGTTCATCTGGCATGAGATCTGGCGTCTCGGCCGGGAACTATGGCATATACCGACATTCGGACCGATCATTGTCATCCTGCTCGGGCTTGCCGTGGTAGCGCTGAGCATCCTCAGGTCGCGGGGCGGCCCCGGCTGGCTGTCGCGGCGCCGGGGAGGCCGAACCGGATCCGGCACCGGGCCGCGCGATTGGTAGGGCATCGGAGGCGGCCTGAAGGATCGGGCAACCGGCTCGGGCGCCAGACGCTGGCTGATCAGATCAGTCAGCCCCGCCTGGCACTTATATCCCGTTAAGTCCATCTACATCCCTCGCCTGAGCCCCTCCGCGCATGACGCCAAGGGCAGCGATGGGGCAGCACTGCTGTTGTCAACTATGGCGGCCGACTTGGCGCTTGCTAGACCAGGCCGCGGCCCTCCGGTTACTTCTGCCGGCGTCGCACGGTGAGTGTCCTGATGTCGCTCGCCGAGCCCGGCGCGGCGCGGCAGACTCAGGATCTAGCGCGAGCCCGACCCGCCGGGTACGGGTGCCAGCCCGAGAACCGGAGAAACTATGGTCACCCCGCCAAGCGAGCTGGCCAGGCTGCGGCGCCGGGGATTCTGGCTGGAGTACGCCAGCATGGCCTGGATGATCGTGGAAGCCGGGGTCGCGATCACCGCCGGCGTCATCGCCTCCTCGATCGCCCTGGTCGGCTTCGGCCTGGATTCGGTGATCGAGCTGTTCTCGGCCGGCATCGTGGTCTGGCAGCTGCGCGGCGAGGAGCAAGACCGAGAGACCCACGCCGTGCGGCTCATCGGCGTGACGTTCTTCGCGCTCGCCGCCTACCTAACCGCCGAGAGCATCTATGACCTGGTCAGCCACGCCCGGCCGGGGCAATCGGTGGCGGGGCTTGTCGTCACCGCCGCCGCGTTGCTGGTCATGCCGGGCCTGGCCATCGCCAAGCGCCGGACCGGCCAGGCGCTGGGCAGCCGCACCCTCAGCGCCGACTCGGCTGAGACCGCCTTTTGCGCCTTCACCTCTGCTGCCGCCTTGATGGGCCTGGGCCTCAACGCATGGCTTGGCTGGTGGTGGGCCGACCCGGCCGCAGCCCTCGTCATCGCCGCCCTGGCCGTCAGGGAAGGCCTCGAAGCCTGGGAAAACGACGACTGAAACGCCCCGGGCCGACGGCGTCCGGCCAGATCCAGCGGCCGGACCGGACCGGCGCGATGAACGGCGCGGCCTGTTCGCGATCCTCAGCGCGGGATCGCGGCCATCCTCACGAATCGAGGGTTTCCAGTCTCCTGGCTACGCCCAGAAAAGCATCCCGGCGGGCATATCCGCGTCCCAATTCCCGGCGTCGAAGTACGGCACCTCCAGCGAGCCGTATCCGCCCGGCTTGTGCTGTGCCGTGAGCCAGAGCAATTCGCTGACGGTCATGCCGTGCTGGTGTGCAGCGTCACGGAGCGAGGTCGTGCCGTTGGCGCGGAACTGCTCCCGGAGAGCGGGCCGCGGCCACTGCCCGAAATCCTTGGCATTGGCCACAAGCAGGTCAACGTCCGCATTACTGCCCCATACCTGCGAGCCGAGTTGCCGCAGCACCGCCCGGGCGTCCCACTGCCCGCTCGACCAGGCGATCGTCTGCCATCCCAGCGCGGCGAGGCCGGCGGACAGGGTGCGAGAGACAGCGTAAAACCCGCCGTACACGCCTACCTGGTATCCGGGAGTGAGCGCATTGATCGCTTCAAAGTAATCAGCCGCCGGCCCGAGCTTGGCTTTCGGGTCGGTGCTGCCCGGGGCATAGTCGGCGATGTCGAAATCGACGGCGAAGTACACCGCCATGCCCTCGGGCGCGCCGAGCGCGGTGAGCTGTTCGCCCGCCAGCTTGCCGTCCTTCTCACCTTGCACGGCGCCGAGCAGTGCCGCGTCGGCAGCGTACTCAAACGATAAGAACACGCTGATCCCGTTGCCGATGAGCGTGCCGGCCTCAGCCTTGGTGATGTTCTTGCCGATCTGCTGGTATCCGGGAACCGAGTCCCAGCCGATGTAACGGCCGACGGCGGTTACGCTGGCGTCTTTGAGCATCTTGATAGTGGGCCGGAAGGTAGAGTAATCGACGATCATGCTGTTACGATCCTTTCAATATTGATATGTCTGTAATCCTGAGAGTGGTCCTTGAATTCACGCTGTTTCGGGTACGCGGCGGCCAAGAGCAGATCAGGATCCCCGCGCACTTACTAATCTAAGGGCGGTCAGGCCGATAATCTAGGCGCACCTTTGACGGTCTTCTCGCCAGGCCGTCCGCAACCGGTGCGTGCCGCCTACTAATCTGCCTATCAGGGTTTATTGCGAAGGCTGCCGCTCAATATTGCGAGAAAGGCTGTCTCGAGCGCGGATCACCTGGGCACGGCCGCTGGCGGTTTACGGTATCCGCGGCCGCTGCAGACTGCTGGCCCGAGCTTGAGCCCCGGGCGCGCCGGGCCGGTCAGCCCGGCATTGCGCGCCCGTGGCATCCCGGCCGTCTTGCCTGGGCATCCGCCGTGTGCGAGCTGAGCGGAGGCGGCCGTCCTCACCCGCGGCGGGTGATCCAAGCCGGCTTGCCCTGGCGTTACGTTTCACGCAGGCCCGATTCTGGCCTGAGCGATGGAGGGCGAGATGGCGCTGACTGAGTACGAGCCTGGCCGAGCGTTCCCCGGCGTTATCGGGCGGACGGCGGAGGAGTCGAGCCCGGCGTGGCCGCGGCCGCTTCGCGCAGCGCCGGGCGTACCGAATGTGGTGTTCATCGTTCTGGATGACACCGGGTTCGGCCAGCTGGGCTGTTATGGCAGCCCGATCGCGACGCCGCACATTGACAGCCTCGCCGCGGGCGGCCTGCGCTACACCAGCATGCACACCACGGCGCTGTGCTCGCCGTCGCGCTCGTGCATCATCACGGGCCGCAACCACCATGCGAACGCGATGGCCTCGATCAACGAGCTGGCGACCGGATACCCCGGCTACAACGGCAGTATCCCGTTTGAGAACGGGTTCCTGTCGGAGATGCTGCAGCAGCGCGGCTACAGCACCTACATGGTCGGCAAGTACCACCTGCTGCCATCGGAATTCGAGTCTGCCGTCGGCCCGTTCGACCGCTGGCCGCTGGGGCGCGGTTTCGAGCGGTTCTACGGGTTCCTCGGCGGTGACACCAGCCAGTGGTACCCGGACCTTGTTTACGACAACCATCAGGTCGAGCCGCCGCGCAGTCCCGAGGAGGGCTACCACCTGACCGAGGACCTGGCGGACAAGGCGATCGAGTTCATCACTGACGCCAAGCAGATTGCTCCGAATAAGCCGTTCTACCTGCACTTCTGTACCGGTGCCACGCACGCTCCGCACCATGTTCCCAGGGAATGGGCGGATAAGTATGCCGGACAGTTCGACGACGGCTGGGATGCCTACCGGCACCGTGTGTTCGCCAGGCAGAAGGAACTGGGCATCATGCCGGCGGGCGCTGAGCTGTCCAGGCACGACCCTGACGTCCCGGACTGGGAATCACTTTCACCAGATGCGCGCCATCTGGCGGCCCGGATGATGGAGGTGTTCGCCGGGTTCCTGTCGCACACCGACCACCAGATCGGCCGTCTCCTCGATTTCCTGAAGGAGACCGGCGAGTTCGACAACACCCTGATCATGGTGGTGTCCGACAACGGGGCCAGCGCCGAAGGCGGGCCCACCGGCACGACCAACGAGCTGCAGTTCTTCAACAATGCTCCCGAGCCGCTGGAGGACAGCCTCCGGGCAATCGGGGAGCTGGGCGGCCCGACCACCTTCAACCATTACCCGTGGGGCTGGACCTGGGCGGGCAATACGCCGTTCCGGCGGTGGAAAAGGGAAACCTACCGGGGCGGAGCCTGCGACCCGTTCGTCGTCTCCTGGCCGCAGGGCATCAAGGCACGCGGCGAGGTCCGGTCCCAGTACGCGCACATTATCGACATGGTCCCGACCGTCCTGGATGTGCTCGGCGCTGAGCCGCCCGCGGCGATCAGGGGCGTCACCCAGTCTCCGCTGCACGGCGTCAGCTTCGCCTACACTTTCGACGAGCCGGCTGCCCCGGCCCGGCATCACACGCAGTACTTCGAGATGTTCGGCCACCGCTCCATCGATCACGACGGGTGGCGGGCGGTGTGCCCGTGGCCTGGCCCCTCCTTCGCCGAGGCAGGCAAGCCTTTCGGGGCGCCGATCACCCCCGGGACGCTGACCGGCCTCGACGCCAGCCACTGGGAGCTCTACCACGTCGCGGAAGACCCAGCCGAGAACCGTAACCTCGCTGCCGAGCACCGGGACAAGGTCATCGAGATGATCGCGCAATGGTATGTGGAGGCTGGCAAGTACAACGTGCTGCCGCTCGACGGGAGCGCCCTGGAGCGGCTGGTTACCGAGCGCCCGCAGATCGCGGAAGCGCGGACCAGCTACACCTACCGGCCCGGCACCCAGACCGTCCCGGCCGCTGTCGGGCCCAAGATCCCGAACCGCCCGCACGCGATCACCGCCGACGTGGACATCCCGGCAGGCGGTGCAGAAGGCGTCCTGCTCAGCCAGGGCACCGGCGTCGGAGGTTGGTCGTTTTACATCAAGGACGGCAAGCTGCATTACGTCCACAATTACGTCAGGCGGGCCCGCTATCAGGTGTCGTCGCAGGACGCCGTGCCAGAAGGTCGGCATCTGCTGCGCTTTGAGTTCGAGCCCACCGGGAAACCGGACTTTGCTCAGGGCAAGGGCGCCCCGGGCCGCGCGCAGCTGTACGTCGACGGCCACCTGGTCGGGCAGGCGGAGTTCCCGGTCACGACGCCCGTCGCCTTCAACCCCGGCGGCCTGACCTGCGGCGCCAATCCCGGATTGCCGGTCACCCCGGACTACCAGTCGCCGTTCCGGTTCACCGGCATCCTGCACGCCGTCACCGTCGACCTGTCAGGGGACCTCATCACCGACACCGAAGGCGAGATGCGCGTGGCGATGGCGCGGCAGTAGCGGCAGCCGCGATCCGGCCTGACCTACGGTAGACCGGCCGGCCACCGGCCTGACCGGCCAGACCGACTTGCGGCTAACCGGTCGAAGTCGGCCTCAGTGGTCTCCCGCAGTTCGGGCGCGTTCGACGCGCCCGCGTTCGCCACCAGCACGTCGATCCGGCCGAAGGCGTCCCGGACTGCCCTGCTCATGGCGGCGGCGCCTGCCTGCGAGCCAAGGTCCGTCGCCACGGTCACGACGTCTCCCTGGATGGCGCTGGCCGTCACCCCGGGGAACCCAGCGCCGATGCTAACCCGTTGCGTGCTGGCCCGTAGCCACGGCAGGCGCGTTCAGTTGGTCCCCGCCGCGGAGTCGGGCGGGGAACCAGGCTGCCGCCGCCGCCCGAAGGCGAAGTAGGACAGGGGTGCGGCCCCGAGGGAGTTGACCACGACTATCACCACCGCCCATATCCATTTGGGGCCGCGGATCTCGGCTGCTGGCCGTCGCTTGATGTCAATGAGCGCAGCCGTCTTGACGCAGCCCTCGGCCACCCCCGCGACGATGAGCAGCCTCCGGGTGCGCTGGCTGAGATCGCTCCACCGTCGTCTATCGGCCACGATATCCTCCGCGTGAATGGCAGTGCTCCCTGATGGCCTGCACACTACAGCGGTCAGGCAGCCTGCCTCTAGTTGGCCATCCCGTGATTGGCCATCCTCCCAGGCCGGCGGCCTGGAGCCTGGCTCCGGGTTCGGGCGCGAGGCGGGTCGGCTGTTAGGTTCGAGTGGTGACCGGCCTTCCCTGACGGCGTCCCGCCATACAGGCGACGCTGTCAGATCGCTCCCCGCTGCCCACGGCGCTGCCATGCCCCTGTGCAGTCTCTGCGGCCGCATCGGTACCTGAGGTGTTGCTGAGTACCAGGCTGGCGACGGGACGTTCGCCTCTGGCACAGCCGTACGCGGCCGTGCAAGCTGACACTGTGCTGCTGGGCACCATTGGCCTGCCGTGATGACGGGATACGAACGGCCCCGCTGGCTAGAGTCTTCTAGCCCAGAACCGCTCCATGAGCGGCCCATCCGGGCCGTCGGCGCCGGGGCGCTGCCCTACGCAGGGCAGCTGGACTTTGTCATCGTCGGCGGTCCCGACGCGGCCCCGGACCTGGCGGCCGCCGAAACTGATTGGAGCTGTCCATGAAGATCTTCAACGGAATATCAGAGCTGGCGTCCGCCGCCGGTACGGAACTCGGCAGCAGCGACTGGACTGTCGTGGACCAGAAACGCATTGACGCCTTCGCCGACGCGACTGGCGATCACCAGTGGATTCACGTGGACCCCGCCAAGGCGGCCGCCGGCCCGTTCGGCGGGACTATCGCACACGGCATGCTCACGGTGTCGTTGGTGCCAGCATTCCTGTTTGAGATATACGGAGTGGATGGCATACAGATGGCGATCAACTACGGGCTGAATAAGGTCCGGTTCCCGGCCCCGGTACCGTCCGGGAGCAGGCTGCGCGGGACATCGAGGGTCACGGAGGTGACCCAGCTAGATGGCGCGGTGCAGTGGGTGCTGTCCACGACGGTCGAAATCGAGGGCGGCGCCAAGCCCGCCTGCGTCGCGGAGTCGATCGTCCGGTACATCGGCTGACCGGAGCGTTCCGCCCTGGCAGTCCTGGCCGAGCTAGCCCAGGCTTGCTGTCGCCTTCCTCGCTCGCGGCCTGCGGCTCAGGTGCCTTTCCTCATCGGTGACCGGCGGGCTGCTCAGTCCATGGCGCACCATGGATTGAGCAGTCCGGACAACGGTCTCCAGCGAACCGCTGCGCGGAGTCCACCACTCGGCTGCCCAGTTGAGCGCGCCGAGGACCATCATGCGGGCCACCCGGAGGTCGAGGTCCGACCGCAGCAGGCCGGCGTCCGCCGCATCCTGCACAAGCTGGCGCCAGACGTCGCAGTACTTCGAGGCCTCGGCGGAATAGCGGATGTGAATATGGTCCGGAACCTGCCCGGCATTGCGGATCGAGGCGGTCGTGTAGTCGGAGACCTCAAGTTCGTACCGCAGGTGCGCCTCGACGGCCGCTTCGATCCGGCCCATCGGATCGGTGTCCCCGGGAAGGGCGGCTAGTACCTTGTCGATGTAGTCGCGCATGTGGGCGATGCCCGTCCACATGACCTCCTCGACCAGGTCTTCCCTGGACGAAAAGTAGTAGTAGATCGCGGGTGCTCGCAATTCCGCCTGGTCAGCGACATCGCTCAGCCGGGTGCCCGCATAGCCTCTCCGGCTCAGCACATGTGCCGCCGCGTCCATGATCCGCGCCCTGGTGTGCGCGGATTTCGGACCGTCTCCGTGTACCTCCGGCCTGATGACAGTTTTTCTAGTCGCGCTGGCATGCTGCCGTTGGCCGACCTCGGCAGAAAGACTGGTCACTCGATGCTCCCGGCTGTCGTCCTGGACGTCGTGATCTAATATAGATTAAAGAACGGGGAAAATAGCCACTGAGAGGGCTCGCGGTCGTGAAGATCTTCATTTAGTCTGGATTTAAAAGAACAAGATTACTTTCGGCCGATCATGGAGAAGCTGATCACGGAGAAGCTGATCACGGAGATGAGGACACCATGGGCGAGGCATATATTGTGGACGCCGTGCGCGCCCCAGTCGGACGGCGCAGGGGCGGCCTGGCGGGCATCCACCCTGCCGATCTGGGCGCGCATCCGATCAGGGCGCTGGTCGAGCGCACCGGCGTCGATCCCGACGCTATCGAGGACGTCATCTACGGGTGCATCGACACCATCGGCGCACAGTCGGGTGACATCGCGCGCACCGTGGCGCTCGTGGCCGGCCTGCCCGAGCATGTGCCCGGAGTGACGCTGGACCGGCAATGCGGGTCCAGCCAGCAGGCGGTCTCGTTCGCCGCCCAGGCGGTGATGTCCGGCACGGCGGACCTGATCATCGCCGGCGGCGTGCAGAACATGAGCCAGTATCCGATCCTGAGCTCGTACGGCGCCGGGGAGCCTTACGGCGCGACCGACCCGTTCTCGACCAGTCCAGGCTGGCGCGCCCGCTACGGCGACGCTGTGATCTCCCAGTTCAACGGGGCCGAGATGATCGCCGAGAAATGGGACATCAGCAGGCAGGATATGGAGGCGTTCGCTTACCAGAGCCATCAGCGCGCGCTCGCCGCCGCCGCCGCCGGCCGGTTCGACCGCGAGATCGTGCCGCTGGCTGGCGTCAGCGCGGACGAGGGACCCAGGCCAGACACCACGATGGAGAAGATGGCCGGGCTGAAGACCCTGACCGATGGCGGCCGGCTGACCGCCGCTGTGTCTAGCCAGATCTCCGACGGCGCAGCGGCGCTGCTGATCGCCTCAGAGCAGGCGGTGCGGACCCACGGCCTGACGCCACGGGCCCGGATCCACCATGTCTCCGTTCGCGGCGCCGATCCGGTCTGGGTGCTCACCGGGCCGATCGCGGCCACCGAGTACGCGCTGAGGAAGACCGGCATGTCCATCGACGACATGGACGCGATCGAGATCAACGAGGCGTTCGCCAGCGTCGTGCAGGCCTGGCTCAAGGAGACCGGCGCCGACCCGGCGAAGGTCAATCCGAACGGCGGGGCGATCGCGCTCGGGCACCCGATCGGCGCGACGGGCGCGCGGCTGATGACCACCTTGCTGAACGAGCTTGAGCGCACCGGCGGCCGGTATGGCCTGCAGACCATGTGCGAGGGCGGCGGGATGGCCAACGTCACGATCATCGAACGGCTCTGAGGCCGGCGGCGCGGCCGCAATGACATCGGCCGCGGCTCCGGGGAGTACCTGGCGCGGCGGCCGATGACCCGCGCGGTCAGATGGAACGGCGGGGATGGCTCCCGGGCAGGGGTACCGGTAACGATTGGGCCCAGGGTACCGGAAACGATCCGCCAGGCCCTCGGCAGGCATGGCATCAAGGCAAGGACGAGGGATCGCCTATCCAGACGTGCTGCAGACGGGGCGATTTGCCGAACCAGCCCCTATCATGCGCCGTCCCCCAGAGGGGCTCGATGACGTTAACGGAATGCTGGGCAATCATTACATTGCGATTCAGCACTTTCACCACCACTCCAGAATGATCGATTCTGCCGAATCCGCCTCCGCTCAGCGCCGCGAACACGATCATCCCGGGTCGCACGTTAGTCATCCTGCTTGCACGGCGACCGAATTTCATGAAATGAGCTTTGTTATTCTTTAGGCTAATCCGGCGGCCCTCGTTTCGCAGGCCGCTCCACGCCGAGATCAAGGGTCGAAACGTCCCGGTGGCGGCGAGCTGCGCGTAAAAGAAAGTTTCACCTGGAATGACGCCGCCGCTGGGTGCTCAGGGCGCAAGGCATCTCGACGTGTGCAGTAGCGGTAGCGTGAGGGGGCGCGAGGTGACCTGGTGACTGAGACACGGACGTGTGAGCAGTGCGGTACTGCCTTCGTACCGCGCCGTGAGCATGCCCGGTTTTGTTCCGCGCGCTGCCGGGTCGCCTGGAACCGGGAGATTCCGAGCCACCAGGCTGCTGAGATGAGCCCGCTCGACTGGGCCGTCACCGCGATGCAAGATGCGATAGGCCAGCTTTCCAGCGTCCAGGTGCGAGACTCGGAGGGCGTGCTCGCGGTGATCAGTGAGGCGGTGTGGCGGGTGACCATAGTCGATGCCACGCTGGTGCGTTACTACCCGGCGGCGTACGACAATGCGCTGCGATGCAGGGCTTCGGCCGAGCGCCGCCCGATCGAGGACACTCTGGCAGGGCTGCGCTTCGTCCGGAATCAGATGGGCCATGACGTCGATCGTGTTGATTTCATCTGTTCAGAGATGGCCCATCCCGGGGCGGATAACGGCGGCATCACAGGCTGGACCTGGGCGTCAGTTCCGGAGCCGACGCTGACGCCGCTCCCGCGTCACGGGCAGGTGTGGGAGATGACGCGGTATCGGGCATACGAGACTCAGCTGGCGGGTCACCCTGTCGGGGAGACGTTTGAGCAGGCCGCGGCGTTCCTCAGGCTCGCCCTCGCGAAGGCAGCACCCCCTTAGGGAAGCGCGATACCCGGCACGGCGCGGCGGTGGCCAGGACGATTCGCCGGTCCATCCGCGGGCGGCCGTCACTGGCATTTGCCTGATGCGGCTGTCTGCAGGTTGCTTGCCGAGGTCTTCACTTGCGTGATCGATGAACCGACGGCCGCGACCGTGGTCAGGGAAGGGTGGCTCAGCGCGGACTTGACCGCCGTCTGCAGGCCGGACAGTGAGTTCTGCAGCGCCGTGGTCTGCGACGGGTATGCAGACTTCGCTTCGCTGGCGAACGTTTTCGCGTCGCTGCTGACTTTGCTCACCGCGGTGTTCACAGAGCCGAGGTCGTTGAGATGGACCGTGACGTTGCCGAGGTCTTGAACCGAGGTCTTGAGCTGGCTAGCGGCGGCGCAGTAGGCCGGCTTGCTGCTGCTGCTGCAGCCCGCGGCAAGCCCGGACAGGACCAGGACGGCCACCGTTAGCAGTAGCCAAGTGGGCGCGCCCGGCCGACATGCAGGTCTCATGCGTCCTCCAGGATCTCGGTGTTCCGGCCTGCGCGCCGAAAATAGCGATACCGGCCACGGGCAGGCCGGTCAGCTGACTTCCGTGGCGGCGTCCCGGACGGCATTATCGACGTCCTTCGCGCTCACGTCGAGTTCCTTGGCGACGTGCTTGTCCGCCTTCAGCGCCGCCTTGTCCACAGCCTGCTGCAGCTTGCTCTCCCCGACGATGACGAGGGCAGCCTGCCCCGCATCGATGATCTCCCCGAACTCCTTCACGTCCGACCTGGACATGCCGCGCCACAAATGGCCGCCCACCCCGCCGACCGCTGCGCCGACCACCGCGGAGCCGATGATCGCTGGGGGAAACAGAATGCCGACGACGGCACCGACGGCAGCGCCGCCCCAAGCCCCGTGCCGGGTCGCCATCTCATCCTTGTTCACGTGAACCTTGCCCGCGTCGTCCTTAGTGACCACGGCGGCGTCGTAGGTCCCGACCGCGCCAGCCGAATGGAGGTCCTTCACGACGTCGTAGTCGTCGCGCGCCGCCGCCTCGCTCTGGTAGGTGCCGATGTAGATGAATACTGCCTCTGGCTTCGCCATGGTATCTCCTGCTCTGGCCGCATCCGGAAAACGCGGCGGCCGGGGCCGTGTCAGCCGTGTCGCTAGGACCGTATGCGGCAGGCTTGGCTGGCGGCCAGGGTCTTTGGTCACGTCGCCTGGGGCTCATCTGTCGGCGCTGACGCGCGCCATAGCCGCTCCGGTCCGCCTCGATCTGATCGTTGCCGACCGGCCATGAGCCGCCATCGGAAGCCCTCCAGTTCCCGTGTGGTGCCAGGCTCGAACCATTTACCGCCGAGTGCCTCAACTTCGGCGGTGCCCTGGTTGAGCCCTGCGGGCCACGAAGTCGATATCGATGTCCTGCCGCCAGGCTGAAATCTCAGCTGCTTAGGCCTGAGGCGTTGCTATGCTCGCCGCCGCTTGCGGGCGAGCGCAGCCAGGCCGACGCCGGCGGCGAATGCGCCGCTCAGCGGGAGCCACCGCCTGGCGGGCCCGGGCGGGGCCGCGGGAGCGGGAGGGTGGGCGGGCCCCTCGCGCAGGCGGGCGATCGCTTCTGGCAGCAGGTCGGGCAGTTCGAGCGCGAGGTCGAGGTATTCGAAGCGGTAATGGTGCCAGTAGTCTTGCAGCGCCTGGGGGCTGGGCAGCAGGATGTCCCGCAGCTCTGGCCGCAGCGGGCGGGTCAGCTCGGCGAGGTTGAGCTGCGGGTCGACGATCATCGCGGTCGCCTCGAGGTTGACCAGGGCGCGTGCGAGCAGCATCAGCCCGCGCGGGAAGATGATGCCGTAGTGCGCTCCCAGGGCGAGCTCATTCAGCAGCAGGCGGGCGATCGAGAAGTCAGCTGCGCGGCCCCCGAACCACTCCTCGACGGTGTCTGTGAGCGCCGCGCGGAAGCCGGCCGGATCGGCGCCGGGGAGGAGTTCGGACAGCCGCAGAAGCTGGCCGCCGACCGCATCGTAGTCGCCGTCCACGAGTGCCCAGAAGATGATAGCCATCCGTCGCCGCTCGCCTGGGTCAAGCCGCCCGTACATGCCGAAATCGATGAAGCCGATCCGGTCACCGGGCAGGAATAGCAGGTTGCCAGGGTGTGGGTCGGCGTGGAAGAGCCCGAACTCGAAGACCTGCCGCAGCATCGCTGCGGCGCCCGCGCGTAGCCCCGCTGCGGGGTCAAGGCCTGCCCGCCGGAGGTCGGCGGCCGGTGCCGGCGGCAGTCCCTCCAGCAATTCCATCGTCAGCACCCGCGCCGAGCTGCGATCGCTAATGACGGCGGGGATCACGACCCGCTCGTCACCGGCGAACAGCTGCCGGAGCCGCTCAGTGGTGCGCGCCTCACGCCGGAAGTCGAGTTCGCGTCGCGTAAACTCCGCCAGCTCCGCTACCGCCTCGGAGGGCCGGAAGGCAACCGAGCCTGGCTGGAGCCGCTCGAAGCGGCGGGCCAGCGTGGCGAGCAGCGCAAGATCGCGCTCGACCTGCCCTTTTATCCCAGGGCGCTGCACCTTCACCGCGACGCGGCGGCCGTCGCCGAGCCGCGCCCGGTGCACCTGCGAGAGCGATGCCGCGGCGAATGGCTCCCGCTCGAACTCGGCGAACAGGGTGGCGAGCGGCGCACCGAGCTCGGCCTCAACGATGGCCGCCGCTTCCGCCGACGGGAAGGGCGCGGCGTTAGTGTGCAGGCCACGCAACGCCTCCGCGTACTTCAGCGGAACGTAGTCCGGCCGCAGTGCGACCATCTGCCCCGCCTTGACGAAGGTCGGCCCGAGCCTCTCGAGCGTCAGCCGCAGCCGCTCGGGTAGCGGAAGGTCCATCGCCAGCTGATGCGGGCACTGCCTGCCTGGCCGGAACGCGCGGAGGAGGCGGCAACGGGGCGAGACGCACGCGCTAAGGCCCAGCGCCTGAACGAGCCAGCCGAAGCCGCTAGCGGACAGGATCGTAGCGATTTCCACGGCACGCGTCAGCTGTGCGGTGACCGCTCGGGGCCCGCCCGCGAACGCATTCGCCGTCGTCACAGCACCTCCTATGTCCAGATCCGGGAGTCCATGTTCTGCCCGGCGTCGGCGTGCCGCCACGCCCGGTATCCGACTTCCGCGCGCCGGTGTCCCGCACCGGCCACGATCAGGCCTCCTCGCTAGAACCGCCCTGTAATCCTGGCATGCCGGGTGAGCGGCCCCCGCAACGCCCATAGCCAAGACGAGCGGCCCCGCAGCAGCGACTGGAATCCGTATGTTTTCTTCTCCGTTTGCGGCAGCGACGCCTGCTGCAACGATAGCCAGATGGCTGCCAAGAGTGCACGAAACGTGATGGCGGCGTAACGAGCGCAAATGACAGCGTGCCGGTACCCGTGGCCAGGCTTGCGCGACCCGGGGCGGCACCTGCATGAAGGCGGGACTTCGCCGCGTCCGGACTCGAAGTGCCGCGCGAGGAATGGGATCCGGTTCAGCTGGGTTCCCGCGGCTCATTCGAGGGCTGGCTGAGAAAAGCTTCCCTAGATCCCGCTGGCTTCAGGCTCCCGCTGGCTGCGGACCACTTCAGCAGCGGCCTCCTCGGACCCCCTGCAGGCAAGCTCGTCCGCACGTTCATTTTCCGGATGACCCGCGTGGCCCTTGACCCAGAACCACCGCAAGGTGTGATTCCGGGTCGCCGCGTCCAGCCGCCCCCACAGGTCGGCGTTCTTTACCGGCTTCTTCTCTTTTGTCTGCCAGCCATTACGTTTCCAGGCGGACAGCCACTCAGTAATGCCTTTGCGCAGGTACTCGCTGTCGGTGTGCACGTGCGCGGCTGACGGCCGGGTCAGGCTCTCCAGCGCCTGGATCGCGGCCATGATCTCCATGCGGTTGTTGGTGGTAGCCGACTCTCCGCCATAGATCTCCTTCCGATGGCTGCCGTACCGCAAAATGGCTCCCCACCCGCCAGGGCCTGGATTGGGAGAGCATGCACCGTCCGTGAAGATCTCGACGATCCTGTCCGCGTGATCTAAGGCCTGTCGGCGGACGCTGGGCTCGCGGCCACCGGACGCGGCCGTCGATTCGGGCATATCCGCCATGTGAGACCTCCTTTCGCTGGGATCGGCGCAAACGACGCCGCGTCCTTCACCAACCTGGCTATCAGCGCTAACGGGCGGCCGGCCGCGCGCGCTGGGTGCCTGGCGAGCCATTGCGCCGGTTCAAGGTTTTCAGACATCCAGCCTTGGGCGCCAGCGGGGCGGGGTCAGCACCGCCGAGAGCTCGTTCATGGCCGAGGGGACGAGGGCGTAGTAGGCCCAGACGCCGCGCTGTAGTGATCACCATGGGCTGCGGCGACGCCTGTCCCGTCTACCCCGGCAAACGCTACGAGGACTGGGGTCTTCCCGACCCTGCGGGTTTGCCTGTTGACCAAGTCCGGCTGATCCGCGACGCCATTCACGATCGCATCCAGGCGCTTATCAGTGATTTGGTCCGGTGACTGGACCGAATCGGCCTGTCGGCCGGTCTAGATCCGGGCCTTTCTGACCGTAATCGGCAGGATTCAACCTGCGGGCACGGTCCGGAGGCCGCCATGAAGGCGCTTCGGCAAGGCTCTGTGGGCATCTCGCTCTCTCCGGCTGCCCGATCTTGTGCCGGTTCTCGCCCGCCGTCCGGGGTGGGCGGCTACCACGAGGCGGCGGCACACCACTGCTCGATACGGTTTGTCGCAGCGACCTCACCGAAGCAAAGGCGTGGAAACGTTGGCGCCTTGGCAGCAGTGATGGCAGCAGTCAGGGCCGTCCAGCTCCGATCTTCGGTCCTCGCTTCAGGCCCGGGGCATTCGTGCCAGATAGCCGACCACTGCGATCTCGGCCCGCAGCGGGAGCCCCTCTCGGACGTGGGCAATGGCCTCCTTCGTGGCGGCGTCCGCGAAGGCGGCCTCACCGATGTCCTGGATCGCCTCGTACCCGGGACCGGTCGACGCCACCGCCCTGGCGTAGATCTCCGGATCCGCGAACTCCGCCACGAACGGCACGTCGATCCGTTCGATGTCGACGAAGCCGTACCGCGCCAGCAACTTCTCACCGACCCCAGGTCGGCCAAGCGCCACCATGGCGGCCTGGTTCTCGACCTTCGGCGCGGCGGCCAGTGCGAACGGAGCCATCACCCAGAAACCAGGCGTGGCCTTGAGATGACCCCAGACGGTGAGGCCGACTCGGCCGCCGGGAACAAGCACACGCCGGATCTCGCCAACCACATCGGCTGTCGTGCCCCAGACGCCGCGAAAGCTGGTCACCACGTCAAAGGTGGCGTCGTCCCACGGAAGCGCGTGCATGTCCCCAACCCGGATGTCCGCCGACGGATTGCGGTCGCGGGCCACCGCCGCGAGCCGCTGCGAGGCATCGATACCGGCGCAGGCCGCCCCGCGCAGATGCGCTAACTCCAGCGCCAAGCCGCTACCACAAGCCACGTCGAGCAGCCGGTCACCTTCGTCGACTCCAAGCCTGTGGTGGACCACCACGTACTCCCGGCAGTTGTATGGCTCAGTCAGCGTCGCGAAGTCGGCTGCCTTCCGGCCCCATCCTTCGTCCGCGATGGTCCACGCCGCCCGTGGCGGAACGCTTTCCGGCATCACAACTGCCCTCCGTCGGCGTTAAGCACCGTTGTCCGGCCAGAATCCGGCCAGCGGGCCGACCAGGCTCGGCGACCTGGTCACCTTCCAACCGTCAAGCCACAGTTGACAACCGTCCAAGCCAACCTCGCTCGATCGGAACGTGTACCAGTCCTAGGACGGCTCGGGTCAGGGCTTAGGCGGTGGTCTTAGGGGACCCGCCGTCCGGTTGGCGAAACGCCGTGTTCCTTGCGGCGGTAGTGACTGACCGGTACCAAAACGCCCCGACGGCGACTGCTATCGCCCAGAGGACGGCGATGACGAGCAGAACCTCCGCCTCATCCTTGTTTATGACGCCACCCGCGCTCTTCGCGACCAGAAGAGAAGGCACACCGGTGACAAAGATGCCGATCGCCGCGCCGGCCAGCAGCATGCGGCGGCCATTCGGCGGCGCTTGCTGCACAGCCCGTTCCCGGGACGCAGATCCGAGGCGTGCGTCAACTCGTGCGGCGATTTCCCGGTCGACTCGCTCAAGGAATGACTCAACCACCGCGTCGCTGTATTCGGGCCCGAGCTCCCTGTGCGTCTCGGCGGCGGCGCGGATCTCCTGCGGAGAAAGTGGTGATGTGCTCATGGTGAGACTCCTGCGGCATAGCCACGACCGGGTTCGGTGAAGATAAGATACATCTCGATCGTTGAATACGTCCAGCGCCGACGGGACGGATCATGGGCCCGGCCGTTCGCGCACCACGCCGACCCTGCCGAGATCGACCCGTCCGGCATCGACACCAGCGACGGACTTCTCATATCCGCCGCGATCCGTGGCGAAACCGGGTAATGGCGGAGGTTCGCCGCGCCTATCGGGCCTGGCCTTCGGCCTGGGCGTGATCAGGTTTGGTTCGGCCGGATCGACAGGGCGCTGCTGTCCGGTTCAGCGATCGGGGGCTGCTGGGAGGTGTCCGTAATAGTTGTTATGCCGCCTTTACCGTGACACTTCTTGATGACCCCACTGGGTTTACGCGCGGCGGGCGGCGGAGGGGTCTGGGAGTGGTGCTGGCTGGGCTTGCCGGGGCAAGCTGACCTCGATGTGGAGGCCGCCTTCGGGGCGGGCGTTGGCGGTGAGTGAGGCGCTGTGTGCGCCGGCGATGGCGCGGACGATGGCGAGGCCGAGTCCGTATCCGCGGGCGTTTTGGATTCGCTCGCTGCCGAGTCGCTGGAACGGCTGGAAAAGGCGGTCGATCTGGTCGGGAGGGATCAATTGCCCAGTGTTGCTGACCGATACGACCGCCCGGCTGTCAGTTGTCGTGGTGGAGATCTGCACGTGCCCGCCAGCCAGGTTGTGCCGGATGGCGTTGTCCACCAGGTTCACTGCCAGGCTTTCTGCCAGGCTTGGGTCACCTGTTGCCAGGGCCGCGCTGAGCGCGGCGACGATGCGGATTTTGCGGCGCTGGGCGTCGTGCTGGCTGTCCAGGATTACTTTGCCGACGATTTCGGCGAGATCGAAGGGTTCCCAGCGTTCAACTCCGCGCTCGCTGCATGCGAGCGTAAGCAAGGCTTTGATGAGGCGCTCCTGCTGATCGCCTAGTGCCAGCAGTTCCTCGCTCGTTGCCCGGAATGATTCCACGGTCGGGTCTGGATCGGTGAGCGCGACCTGGAGCAGGGCCCGCCCGGCGCTGAGCGGAGTGCGCAACTCGTGGGAGGCGTTGGCTATGAATCGCCGCTGCGACTCAAACGATGCCTCAAGCCGCCCGAACAGGCCGTTGAGCGTTTCCCCGAGGTCGGCGAACTCGTTATCGCGGGCGCCTGTGTCCAGGCGCCGGTTCAGGTTGCTGGCCGAGATATCCCGGGCGGTCGCGGAAATGGCGCGCAGGGGCCGCAGGAACCGGCCCGCGATCAGCCACCCGACCGGGAGTGACACCGCAACTAGCGCTGTGAGAGTGGCGGCCGCGCGGATGACCTGGGCGCGGGCGCCGGCGTTCATCAGGGCGATGGTGGATGCGGTAGCCCCCTCCGGGAGCGATGTCCGGATCGTGAAGATCGGGATGGCGAGGGCGGCGATGGCTGCGGCGAGGAAGAACCCTGCGTAGAGCAGGGTGAGCTGCGACCGCAGCGTCAGCCGGGGGATACGGAGCACCGCCATCAACCGCGCGATGCCGAGCGCCGACGCCGCCTTGCGGAGACCGGGCATCACATCTCTCCGATCCGGTACCCGCCCTCCCGGACGGTGTGGATGACGGGCGGGGCACCGATCTTGGCCCGGAGCCGGAAAATCGTCTGCTTGACCGCGGTGGTGAAGGGGTCGGCCGCTTCGTCCCAGACCCGTTCCAGCAATTCCTCGGCGGACACCACCCGGCCCGCCGACGCGAGCAGGTATTCCAGGACGGCGAACTCCTTGGCGCTGAGGATCAGCCGCTGTCCGGCCCGGGATGCGACCCGGCTGCTGGGGTCGAGCCTTATGGCACCGCACTCAAGCGTCGGGGGCAGCGGCACGGCGGCACGACGGCCAAGGGCGCGGACGCGGGCCGTCAGTTCGGGGAAGTCGAAGGGCTTGGCCAGGTAGTCGTCGGCGCCCAGGTCGAGGCCTTCTACCCGTTCTCTCAGGCCGCCGGCCGCGGTCAGCATCAGGATCCGGCTCGGTGACCGCCCGGCCGCCAGTCGCCGGCAGATCTCGTCGCCGTGCACCCCCGGCAGGTCCCGGTCCAGCACCACGACGTCATAGCGGGCGAGGGCCAGATGACTGAGTGCATCGTTCCCGTCGTGGACAACATCGACCGCCATGCCCTCCCGCCGCAGCCCGGTCCCGATTGCCCGGGCCATGGGCTCGAAATCTTCCACCACCAGCACCCTCATGACGGCGCATGTTCCTTCCCGCGGCGCGTTGGCCTGCCTTCAAGGATGCCAGGCCGCAGGTCTCAGGCAGGTTTCAGCCGCTGGCACCGTGCTGAGACCGGCCACGGCATAGACCTTGAAGCGGCATCCGCCGACTGAGAAGGGCTGCGCGACCCGTGACCCGAGAGCAAGTGACCCAAGGCAAGGAAAGGACAGGCGAAGTGTCATGAAAAAGCTAGCGAATCTGCCCCGCGGGGCCAGGTGGGCGGTTCCCGCCGGGATCGTGGCGGCGGCCGGCGGCCTGCTGGCCGGATCCATGGTCTCCGCCGCGGCCGCCCCGCCGCTGCCGCCCCGCACGGCCGCACAGTTGATCGCCGAGGCGGCCAGAAAGACACCGCCACCGCTGGCCGGCACCGTAGTGGAGACGGCGTCGCTGGGGCTGCCCGCGCTGCCTTCGGTAGTGGGCACCATCTCCCTGCCGTCGATGCTCGCAGGCTCGCACACGATCAACGTCTGGTATGCGGATCCGTTCCATTACCGGCTCGCGATGCCACAGAGCATGAGCGAGAGTGACGTGATACGCAACGGAAGCAACCTGTGGCAGTGGGGGAGCTCGGCCAACCTAGTGACCCACCTGGCGCTTCCTCCCGGCACGAAGACCTCCCCGGTCCCGTCCCTGCCGCTGATGCCGCAGCAGGCCGCTGGCCAGGCGCTCACCAAGGCTGCCCGCACCACGACGCTCAGCGTCGACAGCAACGTGACGGTCGCGGGTGAGGCCGCCTACCAGCTGGTGCTCATGCCGAAGAGCCCCAGTTCCCTGATAGGCCAGGTGCGCATCACCATCGATGCACGCCACCACGTGCCGTTGCGGGTGCAGGTGTTCGCGAGAGGCGCGGCCAGCCCGGCTCTCCAGATCGGATTCACCTCAATATTGTTCGGCAAGCCGGCCGCGGCGAATTTCGCGTTCCGGCCCCCTGCCGGGGCGGCGGTCGTGCAGGAACCCACCGGGTCGCCGGGCAAGGCCGTCGGCAAGGCACTCGGCGGCGACGTCACAACCAGGTCAGGCGTGATCGGCAACAGCTGGCTGGCCGTCGCTGACCTGCCCGAGACGGCGCTGTCCTCGCTGGCCGGCAGCGGACCGTCCGCCAAGGCGGCCGGCCCGGCGTCCGGGCTGTTCGGCCATTCGAGCGCATCGGCTGGCCCGGCGCCCGGCGGCTCGGGCGGGGCAGCGCTCGGCATCGGCACCGACGTGATCTTCAACGCCGTGCTGCACTCGGCAAAGCAGGTCAGCGGCTCCTGGGGGAGCGGGCGGCTGCTGCGGACGCCCCTGATCTCGATGCTGGTCACCAGCAACGGCCGGGTCTTTTTCGGGGCCGTCACGCCGGATGTCCTCTACCGGGCCGTCGCACAGGCGGGCCACGCGCCGCCGACCCTCTGGCACCACTCGGCCTCTGCGGGGCGGTCAAAGTGACCGGCGCCATCCTGCCGCAGTCGCAGGGGACAGTGGGCCTGACGGCCGTCGCCACCACCGCGCCCGCGGGGCTGCCCGCGCTGGCAGTGGCGAGTAGCGGCCTCACCAAACGGTTCCGCGGCGGCCAGGTGGCTGTCGACCACATCGACCTGGCCGTCCCGCGCGGATGCGTGTACGGCTTCCTCGGGCCGAACGGCTCCGGGAAGACGACCACAATCAGGATGCTGCTGGGGCTAGCCTTCCCGACCAGCGGCAGCGCGGAGCTGCTGGGCCTGCCGATGCCGGCAGGCGCGATCCGGGCCCTGCCGCGCGTCGGCTCCCTCGTCGAAGGCCCCGGTTTCTATCCCTTCCTGACCGGCCAGGACAACCTCGCCCGCTGCGACGCCGCCGACCGGACAGCCGACCCGCGAACCGCCGCGGCGCGGATCGCCGAGGCACTTGACCGGGTGGGCCTGCCGGCTGCCGCCCGCAAGCGGTACCGCCACTACTCACTCGGCATGAAGCAGCGGCTCGCCATCGCCGCCAGCCTGCTGCGGCCACGGGAACTGATCGTGCTCGACGAGCCGACGAACGGGCTCGATCCGCAGGGCACCCGCGAGGTCAGGGGCCTCATCCGCAGGATCGCCGCGAGCGGGATCACCGTGTTCGTGTCCTCGCACCTTCTCAGCGAGGTCGAACAGGTGTGCTCGCATGTCGGTGTCATGCGCTCCGGCCGGCTGGTCTTCCAGGGCCCGCTCACCGAACTGCGCCGGACCCGAGCCACCCGCATCCGGGTGGAGACCGCCGAGCCAGCAAGGGCAGCGGAAGTGCTCCGGCGGCTGCAGCTGACCGGCTCGCTGATAGCCGGCAACGAGGTATCCGCGCAGCTCGAAGGACAGCAGCCGGAGCGGATCTGCGCGGAACTCGCCGCAGCAGGGATCGGGGTCCGCGGACTCGGCGTCGTCGCGCCGAGCCTGGAGGAGCTTTTCATGGAACTCACCGGAGAGGGGTTCGACATCAATGACTGAGTCTTCACTGGCCGGTTCATCCGCGCCAGGACCAGCAGCCGGGGCGTTTGCAACCTGGCCGGCCGCGGCCGGGACCGGCCCCGCAGGCACGCGGGCGGTAGCTGGCCAGCGTAGCCCTGGCCACATTCGGGCGTGGCTTCGGTTCTTCCGCTCGGAGCTGCGGCTTGTCTTCGGCCGCCGGCGGAACCAGGCGCTACTGGCCGTGGTCGCCGTCTTTCCCGTCGTCATCGGCGTGGGCCTGCGCCTCGCGATACAGCCGGGCAACACCGGAGGGCCAGACGGCGTCGCGTTCATCGGCCAGCTCGCCGGAAACGGGATCTTCCTCGGCTTCATCGCGCTGACCCTGCTGCTCATCCTCGTGATGCCGCTGGCCATGGCGGTGGCCGCCGGGGACTCGATCGCCGGAGAAGCCAGCCACGGCACGCTGCGCTACCTGCTAGCGGTCCCGGCCGGGCGAGTCCGCGTCCTCACCGTGAAGTACGCCGTGATCGTGATGTTCGCGCTCGCGGTCACGTTCAGCGTGACCGCGGTGGCCCTGGTCACCGGCGCCGCCCTGTTCCCTACCGGGCCGGTGACGCTGCTGTCGGGAACCACCGTGCCGCTGGCCGGGGGAATCGTCCGGCTGCTTTTCGTCGCGCTGTACGTGGCCGCCGCGATGTCAACGCTCGGCGCGATCGGCATGGCGATCTCCACCCTCACCGAGCACGCGATCGGCGCCATCGCAACGCTGACGGTCCTGGTGGTGACCAGTGAGGTAGCTGACAACGTGCCCCAGTTCGCCGCGATCCATCCCTACCTGCCCACGAACTGGTGGAACTCCTTCGATGCCCTGCTCCGCGTCCCGATCGACACCGGAACCCTGCTGCGCGGCCTGCTGTCCTTCGGAATGTACCTGCTGTTCTCCGGCTTGATCGCCTGGGCCCGGTTCACCACCGCGGACGTGACCTGCTGAGGCACACCGCGCACCGCGCTCGTCGGCCCGGCTGCGCGAGAACGCTCACCACCACGGGATCATCCCTGGCCCGGCACGCCACGACGAGTCCTGACTGAGCCGGCGGTTCATCGGGCGCTGTGGCCGGTTGCGCCGGCGGCTGCTTGCCGGCTGGCAGGAGCTGGGCGGCGATTCCGGGTGTCGGATACGGTCCCGCGGGCCGTTGTTGTTGCCGTGCTCTGACCTGCGGCGGCGTCATGACCGCTAGCCGGGTGGGGGGCGTATGGGGAGCGGAGTCGGCTTCTTGGTTGCGAAGGCGCAGGTCAGCGGGGTGCACGAAATTCAGCTGATCAGAAGTTTTGTTCGATTTAGCGCCCCCAGCAGGATTCGAACCTGCGCACACGGCTCCGGAGGCCGTTGCTCTATCCCCTGAGCTATGGGGGCTTGCGCGCAAGTGCCGGCGGGCACTGAGTTGCAAGACCGGAGCCAGGGTACCAGTCGCGAGGATCTCCCGACACGTTGCAGATCAGCGCGCGCCGACCTGGCAGAACAGGTAGCCTCGCGCGAGTGACGCAGGGAATTGGCCGGGTGCTGGTTGTCGACGATGACGAGGTCATCCGGCAACTGATCGCCGTAAACCTCACGCTTGAGGGGTTCGACGTGGTCACGGCCGTTGACGGTAAGGACTGCCTGGATAAGGTGGTCGACGCCGCGCCCGACGTGATCACGCTGGACGTCATGATGCCCCGCCTCGACGGCTGGGTGACCGCAACCCAGCTCCGCGATAACCCTGCGACTGCCGGTATCAAGGTCGTCCTGATCACCGCGCGGGCGCAGGAGGACGACTGGGACAAAGGCCGGCAGATCGGCGTGGACGCTTACCTGACCAAGCCGTTCGACCCGGCCGAGATGATCCGCGTGGTCCGCGAGCTGGTCGGCGCGCCAAGCAGCGCCTTCGACTGACCCGCCGGCGCGGTACCTGATCAGGCCCGGACGGCGTCACCCGCTCTAGCCTGAGCCTGTGATTCCCGGGGAAATCGGCGCGGAGCTCGCCAGCGCGATCAAGGCCGCGATTGCCGCGGGCGAGCTGCCGCCCGCCGTCGAGTCCCGCGCCAGCGCGGCGGGCACGTGGCGCCCGGCCCCGTCGGCGGCAGGCGGAGCACCCGGCACCTACGCGTCCACGCTGCCGTTCATTATGGCCGAGGCGACGGGCCTGGACGCGGCCAAGATAGCGGCGCTGCTGGCCGCCAGGCTCCGGCGCGTCAGCTGGATCGCCGCCGCGTCCGTCACCGGCGGCGGCTACCTCACCGTCGTGGTCACCACCGAAACCCTCGCCGCCCTTGCCGTCCGGGTGACGCAGGCGGGCGACGGCTGCGCCCGAGGCGAAGCCCTCCGCGGCGCCGTGCGGTCCGCGCCTGCCGACGCCGACCTGGCCGGCGTGGTTACCTGGACGCAAGCCTGGCAGCGGGTGACCGATGCTGTCACAGGCCGGCTGGCTGCGGCGGCTGGCGCCCAGGTCAACTTCACAACCGAGATAGAACGGCCCGTCGGCGCCGGTCTAGCCGCACCAGCCGCACCAGCCGGCCCGGTTGCGGCGGCTGTGGCGTTCGCCGGCGCCGATGCTATTCGGTACGCCTTGGCCAGGACGCGGACCCGCCGGGCCGCGCGGATCGACGCCAGGTCAGCGGTTCAGCATGTGCTTGGCAACCCGTTCTTCGCGGTCTGCTTTGCCGCGTCGGATGCGGCGTCGACCCTGCGGTGGGCCGGTGACCTGGGCTTGCAGCGCGGCGAGCCCGGCGGCTTTGTGCCCGGGCGGCTTTCCATGGCGCCCGAACTCGGACTCCTCTATGCCATCTCGTGGCTGCCCGAACGCGCTGCCGGCGCGGCCAGGCGCTGCCAGCCACACGAGTTCGCCCGGAACCTCGGGGGCCTTGCCGGGGCCTATCTCGATTGCCGGGACAACTGCCCGGCGCTGCCGTTCATGGGACGGTCCGCCCCGCTGGACGCGGCGGGTATCCGCGCCAGGCTGTGGCTCGTATCGGCGGCAGGCGCCGCGCTCGGGGCCGGACTGCGGCTGCTCGGGATCGACCCGCCGGAGCGCGTGTGACCGGGCGCGGCGTTGTCCCAGGTCGGCGCCCGGCAGCTGGCAAGAAGTGCGCAGCGCAAGTATATTCGCGGGTCAACCGCACCAAAACGGGCGACCATGCCAGGGATTCGCGACCGGGCGGTTCAATCGCCTGCGAAACGGGTACCGCATGGCATGTAAGCCCCCTGGATGTCGACAGCCAAGGCGAAGCCTCCAGCCCGCTAGCCCGGATGCGCGCCTCTGCGTGGCCGCCGGGTGGCGCGCACCGGGCGGTGCGCGCCCTGCGAGTGTCACCGGAGCCTTCCGAGGTTTGCGCCTACTCTGTCGGCTTCTCCCGCTGATAACGCACAGCCTGAAGGAATGCCGTGGGCTCTCTTGGTGTTAAGCTGGGTGCTGCACCAGACGCCCCGCTACGGGGACCGGTGCTCGCCTGCCTGCTGCCAGGCCCACGCCGCAACCAGCGGCTGCCTGCGGCTTTCACGGATAGCCACCTTCTGTCATACCTCCACCCCCGCCAGGAGTGGACAGGGAGCGGCGGAATCGAGTGGGACCGGACGGCCCATGGGTCACCGTAGCCATGGGCGCTGCCTGGGAGTTCTTCGGGTCGCAGGCCCGGAGAACGCGCCTCGACGGCCATGGCGAGCCTGCCCCGCCGTCTGGGCTCTCCGCGAGCCTCCCTCTTCAATGCTGGCCGCGGGCGACGGATTGCGCATGCCGACGATGGCCGCATGCGAGAAGGCACGGGGATGGCACACAGCACAAGAATTGACCTGGCAGATCAGCCCGGCCGTCACAGCGGGTCACACCGGTTGCCCATCCGGCCGGTGTCCGCACCCTGGGAAGGACCCCTCGTGAGCAACACCACCGAAGTTTTCACTGGCTCCTCCGGCGCGCCTGAGGAAACTCCCGCCATGTTCCCGGCCGCCGGCGGAGCCGGCGACACGGCGGGTGCTGAGGGAACTTCCCGCAGGTCGGCGGGCGCGGTAGGCTCCAGGCCGGATGTGGACGCCGGAGCCGGTGAGGCCGCAAAGGCCGGAGCGGGCCGCCGCGGCGGCTCCGGGCTGTCAGCGAAATTGCTGCCAGAACTCCAGCGGATGGCCCAGTCGATGGGCATCGTCGGCGTTGGCCGGATGCGCAAGGGCCAGCTGATCGAGGCGATTGAAGAGCGGCGCCGGAGCGGCCAGGGTGCCGAGGGCGGCGGGACCGCCAGCCGTGCCACCGGGGGCAATAACGGCGCGGTGAACGATAACCCAGTCCAACGGGGCGTGCCTGCGGGAGCCGGCGCTACCCACTCCTTGGAGCAGGACGCCATGAGATCTGAGACTTCGATGCCCGGCCTGGGCGGCAGCCCGCAAGCGGGCGGAATTGGCGAAGCCCCGTACCGCGACTCGGGAGGTGTGGGGACCGGGGTTGCCGGTGGTTTTGGCAGTTCCGGGAGCTTCGGCGGCGGCGCGGGCACGGGTGACGCAGCCAGCGGCGGCGGTGGCGGGCAGGGCGCGGCCGCAGGTTCAGGCAGCGGCGGTGCCACCGGTGGCGGTCCAACCGGCGGCGGGCAGCGCGATGATGTCCAGCAGGCCGGCGACGGGCAGCGGGACAACCGGCGCCGCCGCGGTACCGGCCGGCGCGACGAGCAGCCCCGCGCGGCAAGCGACGGCTCCGAGCAGCACAGGGACTCGCGTGATTCGGGCCGTGACAACAACTCTGGCGCGCGGGAGAACGGCTCAGGCGCCAGGGACTCCGGCCGCGACACCCGTGACCCGGGCCGCGATAACTCCGGCCCCCGCGACTCCCGCGATCCGGGCCGCGACAACCGCGACAACAACTCCGGCAACCGTGATTCGGGCCGCGATGGCGCCCGCGACTCCCGTGATTCGGGCCGGGACAACAGGGACTCCGGCCAGCGCGGCGACCAGCAGGGCGGCCGCGATGACGACAGGGACGGCTCGGGCAGCCGCCGCAGCAGGGACAGGTTCAGGGGCCGGAACTCGGGCAACAGGCGCCGGGAGCGCGGCACCGAGTCTGAGCCCGTGATCACCGAAGACGACGTGCTCATCCCGATCGCGGGCATCCTGGATGTCCTGGACAACTACGGTTTCGTCCGGACGACCGGCTATCTTCCCGGGTCCAACGACGTCTACGTTTCGCTGTCCCAGGTGCGCAGGTACGGGCTGCGCAAGGGAGACGTCGTCGAAGGCGCGGTGCGGCAGCCGAAGGACGGCGAGCGCAGGGAGAAGTTCAACGCCCTGGTCCGGCTCGACAAGATCAACGGTCTCGACCCGGAGGCGGCGAAGACCCGCGCCGAGTTCGCCAAGCTGGTTCCGCTATACCCGCAGAACCGGCTCAGGCTCGAGACCGACCCGGGGATCATGACCACCCGGATCATCGACATGGTCTGCCCGATCGGCAAGGGCCAGCGCGGCCTGATCGTGTCGCCGCCCAAGGCGGGCAAGACGATGATCCTGCAGGCAATCGCGAACGCGATCACCAAGAACAACCCCGAGTGCCATCTGATGGTCGTGCTCGTCGACGAGCGGCCCGAGGAAGTCACCGATATGCAGCGCTCGGTCAAGGGCGAAGTGATCCACTCGACCTTCGACCGGCCAGCGGAGGACCACACCACCGTCGCCGAGCTGGCCATCGAGCGGGCCAAGCGGCTGGTCGAGATGGGCCATGACGTGGTCGTGCTGCTCGACTCGATCACCAGGCTCGGCCGGGCCTACAACCTGGCGGCGCCGGCGAGCGGCCGGATCATGTCAGGCGGCGTCGACTCGACGGCGCTCTACCCGCCGAAACGGTTCTTCGGGGCGGCGCGCAACATCGAGCACGGCGGTTCGCTGACGATCCTGGCAACCGCGCTGATCGAGACCGGTTCGCGAGCCGACGAGGTCATCTTCGAGGAGTTCAAGGGCACCGGCAATATGGAGCTGCGGCTGCGCCGTGAGCTCGCCGACAAGCGGATCTTCCCGGCCATCGACGTGGATGCGTCGGGCACCCGCAAGGAAGAACTGCTCATGACGCCTGAGGAGCTGAAGATCGTCTGGCAGCTCCGCAGGGTGCTGCACGCTCTGGAGCCGCAGCAGGCCCTTGAGGTGCTGATGGAGCGGATGCGGGAGACCAAGAGCAACACCGAGTTCCTGCTGCACGTCCAGAAGACCACGGTCGGCGGCTGAGCCTGCGGCTGGCCCGTTCCGGCCGGCCGGGAGTCCGCCCTGGCCGGCCGGATACGGGAATGAGCGGGCCCTGGTACCGGTTGCAGCGTCTGGCACACTGGTATGCCGACGATAGTGCGGTACCGGTTCACGCCCGTCGCGTCAGGCGCGCGGCGAGGCGACCCGGCGACCGCCAGACCCCAGGAGTCACGATATGAAGCCTGACATTCACCCGGATTACGTGGTGACCACGGTGACCTGTACTTGCGGGAACACCTTCACTACCCGCAGCACGGCGAAAAACGGCGTGATCCACGCCGACATCTGCTCTAACTGCCACCCGTTCTACACCGGCAAGCAGAAGATCCTGGACACCGGTGGCCGGGTCGCCAGGTTCGAGCGGCGCTTCGGTAAGAAGCCGCCGGGCGACAAGTAGGCACCCGCCGGAACGCCATGATCTGAACCGGTTTTCAGCTCGCGGCCTGCGAGGGCCGCGAGCTGCCTTTTGAGAGGAATGCGGTGTTCGACCGGCTCGCGGAGCTGGCCAGCGAGTATGCGGCCCTGGAGCGTGATCTCGCCGACCCCGCCGTCCACTCTGACCCCGAACGCGCCAGGGCTCTTGGCCGGCGCTATGGCGATCTCGGCCCCGTCGTGCATGCGTACAACGAGTGGCAGGAAATCCGGGCCGACGAGACCACCGCGATCGAGCTGGCCGGGGAGGACGCGTCGTTCGCCGCGGAGGCTGAGCAGCTGGGGCGGCGGCGCGCGGAGGTTGAGGAGCGGCTGCGCCAGCTGCTCGTCCCCAGGGACGCCAACGACGCCAGGGACGTCATCCTCGAGGTAAAGGCCGGCGAGGGCGGCGAGGAGTCCGCGCTGTTCGCCGGCGACCTGCTCCGGATGTACCTGCGGTTCGCCGAGCGGCAGGGCTGGAAGACCGAGATCCTCGACTCGACCATGACCGGGCTCGGCGGCTACAAGGACGCGACGGTCGCGGTCAAGTCGCCCGGCCGCAGCCGCGCCGCGGCAGGCGGAGACGGTGCCTGGGCGCAGCTGAAGTACGAGGGCGGCGTGCACCGGGTGCAGCGGGTTCCGGTCACCGAATCCCAGGGCCGCATCCACACCTCGGCGGCCGGAGTCCTGGTGATGCCGGAGGCTGATCCCGTCGAGGTCACCATCGACCCTAACGATCTGCGGGTGGACGTGTTCCGCTCGTCGGGGCCGGGCGGCCAGAGCGTCAACACCACCGACTCAGCCGTCCGGATCACGCATGCGCCCACCGGCATCGTGGTGTCCTGCCAGAACGAGAAAAGCCAGCTCCAGAACAGGGAGCAGGCGATGCGGATCCTGCGCGCCCGGCTGCTCGCCCAGGCGCACGAGGAAGCCGCCGCGCACGCGGCGGCCGAGCGCCGCAGCCAGATCGCCACCGTCGACAGGTCGCAGCGGGTGCGCACCTACAACTTCCCCGAGAACCGGATCTCCGATCACCGCGTCGGTTACAAGGCGTACAACCTGGACCAGGTCATCGACGGGGACCTCGGCGCGGTCATCAGGGCGCTTGTGCAAGCCGACCGCGCGGAGAAGCTCGCGGCCGCCGATGTCGCCTGAGTCGTCCCCGCTGCCCAGCCGATCTGCCGCGCCGGGCCGCCGGGGACCTGCTGAGACGAGGCTGCCGCGATGAGCCTGCTGCTCGATGAGATCGTCATGGCGGCCGCGCGTCTTGCCGAGGCCGGAGTCGAATCGCCGCGCGCCGACGCCGAGCTGATCGCGGCGCACGTGCACGGCGTCGCCAGGAGCGCGCTGCACACCGTTCCCGATGCCGCGTTCGACGCGCGGTTCTGGGACGATGTCGCGCGGCGCGCGTCGCGGGAGCCGTTGCAGCACATCACCGGGCTTGCCTATTTCCGCTACCTGGACCTCGAGGTCGGTCCCGGCGTGTTCGTGCCGCGCCAGGAGACGGAGGTGATGACCGGCTGGGCGATCGACGAGCTGCGGAAGATGGACAACGCCGAGCCGCTGGTGGCGGACCTCGGCACTGGATCAGGGGCAATCGCGCTTGCCATCGCCCAGGAGGTGCCGCGGGCCCAGGTGCACGCGGTAGAGGCGGATCCGATGGCGCGTGGCTGGGCGGAGCGGAACGTCAGCAGGTGCGCAGCGGCAGCGCCGCACGTCGCCGGGCGGGTCACCGTGCACGGCGGCGACTTTGCCGGAGCGCTGCCCGATCTTGACGGCGGGCTTGACCTTGTTATCACCAATCCGCCCTATATCCCGTTCGGCTCCTGGGTTCCCCCGGAAGTCGGCGAGTACGATCCGGCGACGGCGCTGTGGGGCGGCGCGGACGGGCTGGACGCGATCAGGGTGGTCGAGCGGGTGGCCGCCAGGCTGCTCCGCCCCGGCGGCCTGGTCGCCGTCGAGCATGGCGCGCCACAGGGCGCGGCCGTCTACTGGGTCTTCGCGGAGGAGAACGGCTGGCGGCGCACCCGCAACCACTCCGACCTTGCCGGCCGGGACCGCTTCGTCACTGCTATGGCAGGATGAGCGGCCATGAGCGCCAGGTACGACTGCGCGGACGCCGGGCAGCGCAGCGAGGGTCTGGCGGCGGCGGCCGCCGCGCTGCGCACCGGTGAGCTGGTGGTGCTGCCGACGGACACGGTGTACGGGGTGGGTGCCGACGCGTTCCACCCGGCGGCAGTCGCCAGCCTCCTCGCGGCCAAGGGCCGGGGCCGCGAGATGCCGCCTCCGGTGCTGGTAGGGACGGTCCGCGCGGCTTCTGCGCTGGTCGAGGACTTCGGGACCTACGGCCATGACCTCATCGAGGAGTTCTGGCCGGGCGGCCTCACCCTGGTCTGCCGGGCCAGCCGGACGCTGAACTGGGACCTTGGCGACACCCGCGGCACAGTGGCGGTGCGCATGCCGCTGCACCCCGTCGCGCTCGAGCTTCTCAAGGAGACGGGACCGCTCGCGGTCAGCAGCGCCAACCGCAGCGGGTCGCCGCCCGCCGTCACGGCGGACCAGGCCGCGCAGGAGCTTGGCGACGTGGTCTCGGTCTACCTGGACGGGGGACCGTGCGGCGGCGACGTCCCCTCCACCATCGTCGACATCACCGGCGCGACACCGCGGCTGCTCCGCCTTGGGGTGGTCTCCATCGGCCGCCTCCGCGAGGTGACGGCGCTGGTAACCGCCGATGACGCCGGGCCAGGCAGCTGACGCTGCCCGGTCCGTCCCAGGTCCGTACCAAGCCCGGCAGCTGATCCGGTGTTCTAGAGTTGCTCTAATGCCCGTACAACCTGGCTGGGCGTGGTGAAGGGCCGTGCGTGAGTATGGCCTGACGCTTCTCATCACGGCTGCCGTCACCTATCTGCTCACGCCGCTGGTGCGCCGCGTGGCGATCTCGGTCGGCGCGATGCATGCCGCCAGGGACAGGGATGTCCACATCGTGCCCATTCCGCTGCTGGGAGGCCTGGCCATCTATGGCGGTCTGGCTGCCGGGCTCATGGTGGCCAGCCAGGTCGAGCCGCTGCGCGGCAACGTGTTCCAAGGCAGCCGGATGGGAGTCGGCCTGCTGCTGGCCGGCGGCCTGATCGTGGCGGTGGGCTTTGTCGACGACCGGTGGGGCCTGAACCCGATCAGCAAGTTGGCCGGCCAGGTGGCCGCCGCCGCGATCCTGGTCTGGAGCGGCGCTCAGCTCGCCTGGCTGCCCGAGCCAGGCGGCGGGGCGCTGATCCTGACCCCGAACGAGGCAACCGCGCTGACCATCCTGGTCGTGGTCGCCACCATCAACGCGGTTAACTTCATCGACGGCCTCGATGGTCTGGCCGCCGGGATCGTGTGCATCGCCGCGGTCTCGTTCTTCGTCTATTACTTCAAGCTCACCCGCGTGGCCGGCATTACGGATCAGGCCGGGCCGGCGCTGGCCGCCGCGCTGGTGGCCGGGGCATGCCTCGGCTTCCTGCCGCACAATTTCTACCCGGCCAGGATTTTCATGGGTGACACCGGCGCGATGCTGCTCGGGCTGCTGCTCGCCTACACCCCGATTTCGAGCATCGCCTCGCTGAACTACTGGAGCCTGGTCAACTACAAGGCCGCCACGCTGAACAGGTTCCCCGAGGTGCTGCCGCTGCTGCTGCCCGCCGCGATCCTGGTGATCCCGTACGCTGACTTGCTGCTCGCGGTCATCCGGCGGACCCGGGCAGGTTTGTCGCCGTTCGCCGCGGATCGGGGGCACCTGCATCACCGGCTCCTCGACATCGGTCACTCGCACCGGCGGAGCGTGCTGATCATGTACCTGTGGGCGGCGCTGTTTGCCGGCACGGTGGTCTGGCTATCCGTCGCGAATACGCAGGTATTCGTGTTCGCGGTGGCGACTCTGGCGGCGGTGCTCGCGCTGCTGCTGATGTCGATGCCGCGGCTGCGCTGGTGGCAGCGGCCACGGGGGGTACGGGGCAACGGCAGGCCAGCGGTCAGCAAGCCGGCCGCGGTCACGAACGGCCCGCTCCGGCCGGACGCGAACGGGCGGGCCCTGACCGACGCGAACGGGCGGGCCCTGACCGACGCCAGCGGGCGGGCCCTGACCGACGCCAGCGGGCGGGCCCTGACCGGCGCCAGCGGGCGGGCCCTGACCGACGCCAGCGGGCGGGCCCTGACCGGCGCCAGCGGGCAGGCCCTGACCGACGCCAGCGGGCGGGCCCTGACCGACCCCAGCGGGCAGCCGCTGACCGACGCCAACGGCCAGTCTGCCGGGCCGCGGCCTGCCCAGTCCGCGGTGGACCCGGACACGCCGACTACCGCGCTGGCTGCCCAGGCGCTGACCGATCCGCCTGCGTTAGGGACCTCCGTTAGGGGCCTGCGTTAGCGGCCTGCGTCAGGGGCCAGCGCGCAACGGGGCATTCGGGCATTCGTGACTTTAGGTGACTTACCGAACCCATGACGGGAGAGCTTGTGATATCTTTCACGAGCACCCACTCGCAGACGAGTTCGAGGCCCGTGATACGTTTCGGTCACCTGACGATGCTGCTGCCCCGCCGCTCTTGCGGGTCGGCGGTCCGGTGTCATCTGGGCACCGGCTCCGGCAGTCGATCGTCGCCGCAGACCGACCTGGTCCCGTCGAGTTCCCCCGGAGCCGATTAGATGCTGGCAGACTATGCCTGGATCGTCCGCCGGTCGGCAGTCGTAGCTGCCGGCGTCGGCGCGGTTATGGTCGGGCTCGCCGCGGGTTTCGGCGGCAGTAAGGCGCTGATCGGAGCCGCGATCGGGGTGGGCCTTGTCGCCGTCTTCTTCGGCATCAGCATGGTTGCCGTGGGCCGCGCGGCGCGGGTGAGCCCGCAGGCCATGATGGTGACCGCGCTCGCCACCTATCTCATCAAGATCGTCGTCTTGCTGTTCCTCGTCGGGCGGTTCCAGGATTCGACCGCGTTCAATCCCCGGATGTTCGGCCTGACCGCGATCGTCTGCATCCTCGCTTACAGCGGGGCGCAGGTGATGTGGTCCATGCGGCGGAAGATGCTGTACGTCCAGCCGGACCGGGACCGGTGACCCGTGCGGCACATTCAGGACCTGGACGGCGTACCGCGGCCCACGCGTAAGGCTGCGGCGGCCGGCCTGTGGCCGCGGCCGGCTTGTGATCAGCCGTCAGGACCCTGTGATGAGCCGCAAGGACCCGGTGATGAGCCGCAAGGACACTGTGATGAGCCGCAAGGACAAGGGCCCGCCGGACAAGAACTATTCGCCAGGGCCACCGAGCGCGAGCGCCGGCTGGGCGGTGACCAGCTATCTCATCGGGGGGATGGCCATCTACGGAGGGGTCGGCTGGCTGATCGGGCGGTGGACCGGTGTCGCAGCGCTGTTTCCGGTTGGGATGCTGGTCGGCTTGACCCTGGCGATCGCACTCATCATTCTCCGGTACGCACGGCCCTCCTGACCACGCCTGAGCGGGGCACCCAGACCCGGCCCGCCCGGACGTCGCGGAAGCAGGCGCGTCCGGGCGGCCCACAGAATGACAGCCCGACCAGCCGGAGGAGCAGACCGTGAGTGCCATCCAACCGATCACGACGGCCAGCGGATGCCACATCTTCACCGGCTGCGGATACCCGGCCCCGTCGATCGAGTACTTCTTCTTCAAGCCGATCTTCTCCATCGGCAGCTTCCACTTCACCAAGCCGATGCTGCTCGCGGTGATCTGCGCGGGCCTCGTGGTGGGTTTCTTCGGGTTCGCCTTCCGTAAGCCGAAGCTCGTCCCGCGCGGCGCGCAGAACGTCGCGGAGCTCGGCATACTGTTCGTCCGCGACCAGATACTGCGTCCGCAGCTCGGCAAGAAGGGCGACGGCTTCCTGCCGTTCCTCGTGGCGCTGTTCTTCTTCGTCTGGTTCATGAACATCATGGGGATCATCCCGCTCGCGCAGTTCCCCGCGACATCGAAGATCGCGTTCCCGCTCGGCCTGACCTTGATGGTCTGGATCACCTACATAACGCTAGGCATCAGGGCACAGGGGCCGATCGGCTACTTCAAGAACATGGCCGTCCCGGCCGGCGCGCCGTGGTGGATCCTGCCGCTGCTGAGCCCGATCGAGCTGCTGTCGAACCTCATCGTGCGGCCGTTCACTCTCACGATCCGGCTGTTCGCCAACATGCTGGCCGGCCACCTGCTGCTGCTGGTGTTCGCGCTGGCGTCCTGGTACCTGTTCAGCGCCTCGATCGGCTTGCTCTTCGCGGCGACCTCGTTCGTCATGACGATCATCCTGACCGGGCTTGAGGTGCTGATCCAGGCGCTGCAGGCCTTCATCTTCACCACGCTGACCGCCTTTTATTTCGCGGACGCGATGGAGTCAGCGCACTGACCGACTCAACCCTGAACCGACGCAACAAGAGCCCCGGCGGGAAGAGCCGCCGACCGGACAGAAAGAAACCGACACATGCTTCACTTGGTACATCACCTGCTCGCCGCGGGCGCGCCGGGCACACCTGCCAACCCGTACACGATCCACATCATCAACCTTGGCGCGCTTGTCTACGGTCTGGCCGCGATCGGACCGGGCATAGGCATCGGCCTGGTCTTCGGTCATGCTATTGAGGGGATGGCCCGCCAGCCTGAGGCGTCGGGAATCATCACCACGTACATGTGGATCGGGTTCGCGCTGACCGAGGCGCTCGCGCTGATCGGCATCGCGGTCCCGTTCTTCATCAAATGAGGCCCAGGCCGGAGAGGTAGCCGCAGATGTTGTACCAGGCGGCAGCGACGCAGAATCCCCTGGTCCCTGACCTGACCGAGCTGATCATCGGCGCGGTCGCATTCCTGATCGTATTCGGCCTGCTCGCCAAGGTGCTGATGCCGCGGATCACCAAGACCCTCGCGGAGCGCACCGACGCGATCGAGGGCGGGCTTGAGCGCGCCAGCCAGACGCAGGCGGAAGCGCAGCGGGAACTCGAGCAGTACCGGGCGCAGCTCGCCGAGGCCAGGCATGAGGCCGCCCGGCTGCGGGAGCAGGCCCAGGAGCAGGGCGCCCAGATCGTGGCCGAACAGCGGGACCGGGGACAGGCCGAGTACCAGCGGCTGGTCAACGCGGCGACGGCGCAGATCGAGGCGGCCAGGGAACAGGCCCTGACCTCGCTGCGCGGCGAGGTCGGCTCGCTCGCGGTCGAGCTGGCCAGCCGGATCGTCGGTGAGGCCCTTCAGGACGAGGCCAGGCAGCGCCGGACAGTGGACAGGTTCCTGGCCGAGCTCGAGGAAGGCCAGTCCGGTCCGGCCGGCGGGGTGAAGGCAGGCCGATGAGAGGCGCAAGCAGGGCATCCCTCGGGGCGGCCAAGGAGCGGCTCGCTGAGGTGGCCGGAGCAAACCCAGGGTCGGCCGCTCAGCTCGGCGACGAGCTGTTCGCGGTCACGACGGTGCTGGACGCCGAGCCTGCGCTGCTCAGATCGCTCTCCGAGCCTTCCCGTGACGCCCAGTCCAAGACGGCGCTGGCCAATCAGCTGTTTGGCGGCAAGGTGTCGCAGGCCACCCTCGACGTGCTGACGGCCATGGTGAGCGCCCGCTGGTCAGTCCCGGTTGACCTGGCCGATGCGGTCGAGGAGCTGGCCGTGCTGGCCGTTGTCGAGGCGGCGGATGGTGCTGGCGACCTCGACGACCTTGAGGACGAGCTGTTCAGGTTCAGCCGCGTCCTCAATGCCCATTCTGACTTGCGGGCCGTGCTGTCGAATCCGTTCGTAGCAGCGGAGCGCAAGCAGGAACTGCTCGGTGAGCTGCTCGGCGGCAAGGTCACCGCCCAGACACTGCGGCTGGTCAACCAGGCGGCGGTGCACCCCAGGGGCCGTAGCCTTGATGCAAGCCTGGTCGGATATGCGCGGCTGGCTGCGCAGCGTCGGGCCCGGCTGGTAGCCGAGGTGCACGTCGCCGTGAACCTCACCGCCGAGCAGCGCGGCAGGCTGGCAGCGGCGCTCGCTGCCGCTTACGGCCACGACGTGCACCTCAACGTGGTGCTCGACCCGCAGGTCATCGGTGGAATGTCCATCAGGACCGGCGACGAGCTCATCGACGGCAGCCTGGCGACCAGGCTCGGCGGTCTCCGGCGCAGGCTGGCGGCCTGAACCGGACCGGCCTGCGGTCACGACGCAGGAACCTGAAGCAGACCCAGACCTTGAGATACCAGACCAAGACGAGAGAGACGGCAGGAAGATGGCGGAGCTGACAATCCGGCCGGATGAGATCAGGGATGCGCTGGCGCATTTCGTCGAGTCTTATGAGCCGGGCGCCGTGGCCGCTGACGAGGTCGGCACCGTCGCCGAGTGCGGTGACGGCATCGCGCGGGTCGAGGGCCTGCCCTCTGCCATGGCCAACGAGCTGCTCGAGTTCGAGGACGGCACCCGCGGTCTGGCGCTGAACCTGGAAGTGCGCGAGATCGGCGTGGTGATCCTCGGCGATTACAGCAAGATCGACGAGGGCCAGCAGGTCCGGCGGACCGGCGAGGTGCTGTCGGTGCCGGTCGGCGACGGCTTCCTCGGCCGGGTGGTGGACCCGCTCGGTAACCCGCTGGACGGCAAGGGCGCGATCGAGGATACCGAGCTGCGGCCGCTGGAGGTGCAGGCTCCTTCGGTGGTGCAGCGCCAGAAGGTGAACGTGCCGCTGCAGACCGGCATCAAGGCGATCGACGCGATCACCCCGATCGGGCGCGGCCAGCGTGAGCTGATCATCGGCGACCGGCAGACGGGCAAGACCGCCATCGCCATCGACACGATCATCAACCAGAAGGGCAACTGGGACTCCGGTGACCCGGCCCGGCAGGTCAAGTGCGTCTACGTGGCCGTCGGCCAGAAGGGCTCGACCATCGCGCAGGTCCGCCAGTCGCTGGAGGACGCGGGTGCGCTCGAGTTCTCCACGATCGTGGCGGCACCGGCCTCGGACCCGGCGGGCTTCAAGTACCTCGCCCCGTTCACCGGATCGGCGATCGGCCAGCACTGGATGTACGCGGGCCAGAACGTGCTGATCATCTTCGATGACCTGACCAAGCAGGCCGAGGCCTACCGGGCGATCTCGCTGCTGCTGCGCAGGCCGCCGGGCCGCGAGGCGTACCCGGGCGACGTGTTCTACCTGCACTCGCGGCTGCTCGAACGGTGCGCCAGGCTGTCCGATGGGGTTGGCGGCGGGTCTCTGACCGGGCTGCCGATCGTGGAGACCAAGGCCAACGACATCTCCGCCTACATCCCCACCAACGTGATCTCCATTACCGACGGTCAGATCTTCCTGGAGACAGACCTGTTCAACTCCGGTGTGCGCCCGGCGATCAACGTCGGCCAGTCGGTTTCCAGGGTCGGCGGCGACGCGCAGATCAAGGCAATGAAGAAGGTGGCCGGAGGGCTGAAGCTGGCTCTTTCCCAGTACCGTGACCTCGAGGCGTTCGCCTCGTTCGCCTCGGACCTGGACGCCGTCTCCCGGGCCCAGCTGGACCGGGGCGCGCGCCTGGTCGAGCTGCTCAAGCAGGGCCAGTACAGCCCGATGCCGGTTGAGCGCCAGGTGATCGCGGTGTGGTCGGGGACCAGCGGGCACCTCGACGATGTGCCGATCGATGACATCAGGCGGTTCGAGGCCGAGTTCCTCGACTACCTGCAGCGCTCGCGCCAGGGGATCTACGACGCGATCAGGGAGACGGGCGACCTGTCCGAGGACACCATGACGGCGCTCAAGGACGCGATCGGCGAATTCAGGCGGGGCTTCGAGACCAGTGACGGTGAGATGCTGGTGAAGGAGGAACCGGTCGAGCCGCTCGAAGAGGAAGACGTGACACAGGAGAAGGTCCCTAAGTACACCAAGGCCCCGGCCAAGAAGTCCTAGGGCGGGAGAGGCAGGGCATGGGAGCACAGCTTCGGGCGGTCCGGCGGCGGATCAAGTCGGTCCAGTCCACCGCCAAGATCACGCGTGCCCAGGAGCTTATCGCGGCGTCGCGGATTATCAAGGCGCAGCAGCGGGCCCACGCGGCCGCGCCTTATTCCAACGAGATCACCCGCGCGGTCGAGGCGGTGGTCAGCCGGTCCGGACAGATCGATCATCCGCTGACCAGCGAGCCGCAGACCCGGACTCGCGCGGCTGTCCTCATCATGACCAGCGACCGGGGCTTCTGCGGCGGCTACAACGCCAACGTGCTCCGGGAGGCACAGGGCCTGCGGGCGATGCTGGCCGGCCACCACATCGAGGCGGTCCCCTACGTGACCGGGCGGAAGGGAATCGGCTGGCACCGGTTCCGCGGCATTGACGTCGCGGGGGAGTGGAGCGGCTTCTCCGACACTCCGGCGCACCATGACGCCAGCGAGATCACCCGCGCTCTGCTGCAGGCGTTCGGGCAGCCGGCGGAGGAGGGCGGCGTCGACGAGATCCACGTGGTGCACACCGAGTTCGTGTCCATGCTCACCCAGCAGCCCGTCGTCCGCAGGCTGCTGCCGCTGGAGATCGAGGAGACCACGCAGCCGCCGCCCGGGCCGATACCGGTCTACGAGTTCGAGCCGTCTCCCGAGGCCGTCCTTGACGCACTGCTGCCCTGGTACGTGGAGAGCCGGATCTTCGCCTCGCTGCTGGACGCCGCTGCGGCCGAGATCGCAGCCAGGCGGCGCGCCATGAAGTCGGCCACTGACAACGCCAACGACCTTCTCGACCAGCTCACGCGTGACGCCAACAAGGCACGGCAGGCCGAGATCACCCAGGAAATCAGCGAGATCGTCGGGGGCGCCAACGCGCTGGCTGAGACGCTCTCAGGGAGATAAGTGAGCCTCATATGACCGCTACCGTAGAGAACCCAGCCGGGCAGGCCGCGCCGGGCGGCGGCACCGGACGTGTCGTCCGGGTCACGGGTCCCGTCGTCGACGTCGAGTTCGCCACCGGGGAGATACCAGGCATTTATAACGCTCTGCACGTCGATGTGACCCTCGGGGATGAGCGCCGGACGCTGACCCTGGAGGTCGCACTCGACATCGGCGACAATGTGATCCGCGCGATCGCCATGCAGCCGACCGACGGCCTGGTGCGCGGTGCTCCGGTGGCCGACACCGGAGGGCCGATCTCGGTGCCGGTGGGGGACGTCACCAAGGGTCATGTGTTCAACGTCCTCGGCGAGACGCTGGACGTGCCGACGGCATCCCTGAACATCACCGAGCGGTGGGGGATCCACCGGGACCCGCCGCCGTTCGACCAGCTGGAGGCGAGGACCGAGATCCTGGAGACCGGGATCAAGGTGCTCGACCTGCTGACCCCGTACGTCAAGGGCGGCAAGGTCGGCCTGTTCGGCGGCGCCGGCGTGGGCAAGACCGTGCTGATCCAGGAGATGATCACCCGGGTAGCCAAGAATTTCGGCGGTGTCTCGGTGTTCGCGGGTGTCGGCGAGCGGACCCGGGAGGGCAACGACCTGATCATCGAGATGACGGAGTCCAACGTCATCAAGGACACCGCGCTTGTCTTCGGCCAGATGGACGAGCCGCCGGGCACCAGGCTCCGGGTCGGGCTGGCGGCGCTGACCATGGCCGAGTATTTCCGCGATATCCAGGGCCAGGACGTGCTGCTGTTCATCGACAACATCTTCCGGTTCACCCAGGCGGGCAGCGAGGTCTCCACGCTGCTCGGCCGGATGCCGTCAGCGGTCGGTTACCAGCCCACGCTGGCTGACGAGATGGGCCAGCTGCAGGAGCGGATCACGTCGACCCGTGGCCACTCGATCACCTCGATGCAGGCCATCTACGTGCCCGCCGACGACATCACCGACCCGGCACCGCACACCACCTTCGCGCACCTGGACGCGACGACGGTGCTGTCCAGGGAGATCACCCAGAAGGGCATCTTCCCGGCGGTGGACCCGCTCGACTCCACCTCGCGGATCCTGGATGCCGCCTATGTCGGCCAGGAGCACTACGACGTGGCCCGCGAGGTGCAGCGGATCCTGCAGCGGTATAAGGAGCTACAGGACATCATCGCCATCCTCGGCATCGACGAGCTGTCCGAAGAGGACAAGGTCACGGTGCAGCGGGCCAGGCGGATCGAGCGGTTCCTGTCCCACCCGATGTTCGTCGCCAAGCAGTTCACCGGCCAGGAGGGCGAGTTCGTCCCGCTGGCCGACACCATCTCCTCGTTCAAGGCGATCTGCGAGGGCAAGTACGACCACATCCCGGAGCAGGCGTTCTTCATGTGCGGCGGCATCGAGGACGTGGAGCGGAAGGCAAAGGACATGGAGCGGTCGTGATTGAGGCAGCCGACGTAGCACCGCCACCCGGGGCAGCACCGTCACCCTGGGCAGCACCGTCACCCTGGGCGGCACCGTCACCCAGGGCGGCACCCGAGGTAGCGCCGTGACGCTGCATGTGGAACTGGTCGTCCCCGAGGGCCAGGTGTGGGAAGGCACCGCCCAGCGGGTTATTGCCAAGACGCTGGATGGTGACATCGGCGTGTTGACCGGCCACGCGCCGGTCCTCGGCATCCTGGCCGAGGGCAGCCTGGTGCGGATCCTCCCGGCGGACGAGGACACCGCCGCGACAGGCAGCGAGGTGCTCGCCGCGGTCGGCGGGGGATTCCTGGCCATCGCCGACGACCGGGTATCGATCCTGGCCCGGCAGGCCGAACTCGGCGAGCAGGTGGACAAAGCCGCGGCCAGGGCCGCCCTGGACGCCGCGCTCGCGGAGGCCGAGGCTTCCGGAGCCATCCACGGCGCCGTGGAACCCGCCGCGGTGCGCTACGCGAGGGCGCTGCTGCGGGCCACTGGCGAACAGGGCTGATGAGAGCCAGCGCGGAGCGCCGAGGGTGGCAGAAGGGCTGGCAGTCGGGGTTGTCTGGCTCCTGGTGGCTGTTCTCGCCATCGGGGTGCTTGCCGCGGTGGGCATCGCGGTCCGCCGGATCCTGCTGGGGCGCGGCGGCGGGACGATAGAGTGCGGCCTGCGCCGCGGCCAGGATGAAGCCTGGCTCCTTGGCCTTGCGGTGTACCGGCCAGACGAACTGCTCTGGTACCGGGCGCTCGGGTTCCGGATGAGACCGGATGAGGTCTTCGACCGGCACGAGCTCGCCGTCGTGACCAGGCGGCGGGCCGGTCCGGCCGAGGCGGTGAGCCTGGGCCCTGGCACCGTGGTGGTGGAATGCTATGCGGGCCATGGAGCCCCTGATGTCGAGCTGGCGATGACCGTGGACGCGGTGACCGGCCTGCTGGCGTGGCTGGAGGCCACCCCGCCTGGCCCGATGCCTGAACTAGGCTGACCAGCCACGCGCGGTTACCGCGGGCGGCCCAGCCAGCGCGATGGCCGCTCTAGCGCTCCCCGCCGGGTTTCCATAGCAGATCGCCGGTCGACTCGTTGGCCTGGCGACCGAGGATGAAGAGCAGGTCAGACAGCCTGTTCAGATAACGCGCCGGGAGCGGGCTCATGGTCTGCCCGTGCTGGTCGATCGCGGCCCAGGTGGCGCGCTCGGCTCGCCGGACGACCGTCCTGGCGGTGTGCAGCAGCGCTGCGCCAGGGGTGCCGCCGGGCAGCACGAAGCTGCGCAGGGTCGGCAGGCTCTCGTTATGGGCATCGCACTGGCGCTCCAGCTCGGTGACGTAACTCTCGTCAATCCGTAGCGGCGGGTAGCGCGGCTGGTCAGTGACCGGATTGCAGAGGTCGGCGCCCACGTCGAAGAGCTCGTTCTGGATCCGGATGAGCAGCCGCTTGATGTCGTCAGGCAGGCCGCCCATGGTCACGGCCACCCCGATCGCGCAGTTGGCCTCGTCGACGTCGGCGTAGGCGGCGAGCCTGGGGTCGGTCTTGGCGGCCCGGCTGCCGTCACCAAGCGCGGTGCTGCCGTCATCTCCGGTACGGGTATAGATCCGGGAGAGCACGACGGGTGTCTGTGTCTGCCTGGGGTCACTGGACATGGAATCCACCGTATCGGGCAATCGGTGCTGTCGGAGGAGCCTCTCGGTAGCGGTCCGGAAGCGCCGAAAACCCGGGTACGCAGGGTCCAGGCAGCCGACCTCAGGGGTAGGGACAATCTTTGCTCTCGCACAGGATTTGCGGGTCTGACCTGGGGTATTCACATCATCGCCACGATGTGGCATCGTATGAGTACGAAGGGTGATCGCTGATAGTGGCCATGTGAGGCAGTCGCTCACGATGTTTTGGTCACAGAAGGTGATGATCCGGTCCGGGCCGAAACGGGACCTTGGGGCAGGCCCGTTGGCCTGCGGGCCGTCATCTCATGCGCCCGGCGGTTCTCGGGGGCCCGCCGGTGTGCGGACGGCCCGCTTGGGGAAGCGCGCTCCCGGCCGAAAGGCCGGGAGCGCGCTGACATGTCCGGACAACTCTGGCAGCCTGGTTCCGGACTAGTAGGGTGGTCTGTCGGATGTCCGAACTGTGTTCGGGAGGTTGCCGTGTACGACTATGTCATTGTCGGCGCTGGCAGTGCAGGCTGCGTTCTTGCCTCGCGCCTCACCGAGAACCCGGCCCTGCGCGTCCTGCTGCTCGAGGCGGGACCGCCTGACGACGCAGACGAGATCCACATTCCCGCGGCCATCGGCCAGTTGTTCAAGAGCACCTACGACTGGAATTACCAGACGACGCCGCAGGAGCGGGCCGCGGGCCGCTCCATCTACTGGCCGCGGGGCCGCACCCTGGGCGGCTCGTCATCGATCAACGCGATGATCTATATCCGCGGCAGCCGGTATGACTACAACTCCTGGCAGGATGACTTCGGCTGCGACGGCTGGGGCTACGCCGACCTGCTGCCTTATTTCCTCAGGGCGGAGAACAACTCCCGCGGGGCATCAGCGTTCCACGGCGCGTCCGGCCCGCTTTCCGTGCAGGACGGCCGGTACAGGTCGGAGCTGACGGCCGCCTTCGTCGAATCGGCCAAACAGACCGGCCTGGAGGCCAACGATGACTTCAACGGGCCCAGGCAGGACGGCACCGGCTTCTACCAGGTGACGCAGCGGGACGGCCGCCGCTGGTCGGCGGCCGACGCCTACCTGCATCCCGCAGCGAAGCGGCCTAACCTGACTGTGCAGGCGGACGCCCTGGTGACCGGCGTGGCCATGGAAGGCCGGCGCGCCGTTGGCGTTGATTACCTGGTCCGTGGCGTGAACCGGACAGCCCGCGCCGAGTCCGAGGTCATCATTGCGGCCGGTGCCATCGGCAGCCCGCAGCTGCTGATGCTGTCGGGGATCGGGCCCGCGGATCACCTCCGCGAGCACGGCATCGCGGTGGTGACCGACAGTCCCGGCGTCGGGGCGAATCTGTCCGATCACCCCGTCGTCACGCCGATCTGGAACACCCCCAGAGCACGCGGCTTGTGGGAGAAGGCTGGCGCGAAGAACTTGTTCCGCTGGCAGCTGATGCACTCCGGTCCGATGACGACCAATGTGGCGGAGTCGGGCGGTTTCAGCAGATCTGACCCGGGCCTCCCGGGACCCGACATCCAGTGGCACGCCGTCCCTGTGCCATTCCAGAACGGGGGCCTGACCGATCCGGCGATCCGCGCGTTCTCGCTGCTCATCGCCCTCGTCTCGGTCGGCAGCCGGGGCCGGATCCGGCTCCGTAGCAGCGATCCGCGGCACAAGCCGGCCATCGACCCCGGCTACCTCTCCGACGTCGCTGATCTGGAGCCGCTGGTCTGGGCGGTGCACGCGGCCAGGGAGTTCGCCGCCGCCCAGCCGATGGCGAGGCTCTGCACGTCCGAGCTTGCACCTGGTGCGGAGGTCCGCACTGATGCCGAGATCCGCGACTTCATCAGGCGTGACATCTCGACCATCTATCATCCGGTCGGCACCTGCGCGATGGGCGGGGACTCCAAGCTGGCGGCGAGCAGGCTGACCAGCGTCCTCGACCCGCAGTTGCGGGTGCGCGGCGTCGACGGATTGCGGGTGGTGGACGCCTCGGTGATGCCCACGGTGCCGCGGGGCAACACCAACGCGCCGACAATCGCGATCGCCGAACGGGCTGCCGACCTGATCGCCGGCCGGGCACCGCTCGCCGCCGTCGAGCCGACTGACACGGCACTGGCCAGCACCCCCGCGGCCCGGAGCGCCCGGCGGCCCGCCCCGTCGCGCTGAGCGGCCCGGGAAGGCTAAGGGCCCGGCGGTGAATGCGGCTCGTGGCCGCGCCGACCCGGCGGCCAGAAGGCGGCAGCGAGCAGGATGAGCAGCGGTCCGGTGTTCGGGTCGGTGCCGTGACCAGTGAATATCCCGCCGACGTTCTCGCCCGCTAGCCAGATGAGCATGGCGATGACGATGCCTGTGACCAGCGCGGGCCTTGTCGTGCCGACGCGGAACACTCCTGCCGCGATGGCGGCGAAGACGGTAGCCAGCAGGATGGACAGCAGGGTGCCGTGGTCGCCTACGGCGGCCGCAACGGTATGGTCAACGGCCGCGAGCCAGCCGGGTTCCCCGGCGGCGAGACCCGCGAAGGTGTCGTGCAGGCCGAGCGGTGCCCGGTTAGCGGCCTGCAGGAGCAGGAAAGCCGAACTGCCCCACAGGACGAGCCAGGCCAGCCGCGCCCCGCGGTCGCCAAGCGGGCTGCCCGCCGCAACGCTGGCCGGATGCCACCGGGCGGGCTGCGTGCCGACGGCCTGCACGCGGGCCGGCTCCGAGCTCGCGGCGGGTCCCGTCGCCGGCTGCCCGGCCACGGACTGCGCGGGCCACGCCAGGAGGGCGATGAGGGCGTAAAGGATCGCCGCGCCTGGTGCTCCCGTCACCGGAGTGGCGGTCCCGGTGAAGACCCCGCCCAGCCCTTCGCCCAACCACCACACCGCCAGCGACCATACGACGGTACCGGCCAGCGCCGCCTTGACCGTCCGCCGCCACACCAGTCCCGCCGCCAGGACGAGCTGGATGGTGGCGAACATGGCGTTCCAGGCCGCCGGGTGGTGCCCGATCAGCTGGCCGGAAGCCATGACGGGGTTGGCCACCAGCGCTGGATTGCCCATCGCCGATGGGTCAAGGACCTGGGTGACGAAGGACTTGCTGAACATGTACGGCTGGTACTGCAGGCCAGCGTCGAGCAGCCATACCAATCCGAGGCCGATCTGCAGGGCGCGCCGCGCGCCCGCCGAGTCAAGGTCCGCTGCCCAGGCCATGATGCCGCTGCCATCCCGGCGCCTGAGCGTGGTCTGCGATGAAGGCGGCATGAACAAGGTCGTGAACGCAAGCAGCGAGCCCGCCGCGATGACCCACAGGCCGGGGCCGCCCCGCGCGATGACCATGGAGTCGCCGCCGAGCGAGTGGAGGCTGCTGCTCAGGCGGATGAGCAGGTAGCCGGCGAAGGCGAGCGAGCCGAAGCCGCCAATGCCGATCAGCCAGCGGGCCGGACCCGCTCCCCTGATGACGTGGCAGAGGCCTGCGACCGCGATCACTATGCCCGCGGCGGCCAGCATGCGGCCGTTGCCGCCCCGGATCCCCGGGATCTGTATCAGCCCGGCGAATGTTTCCACCCACGGCAGGAACGCGCCCACGGTGATGGTGGCACCAGCGGCCACCGCGCCCAGCCCGACCGCGGTCCGCCAGCTACGCAACGGCGTGGCTCGCGGGGGCCGGGATCCCGCTGCGGATGTCAGGCTCGTCATGGCGGGTGCTTCGCCCATCGGGTCAGTCCCCCTTCGGCGCCACGTGCATGCGATGGCAGGTCGGATGCTCGCCGGCGGCCCCGGCCCCGGCCACGGCCCGGGCCCTGGCCGGGCCGTGACCGGGAGCGCTTTGCTAGCGGAGGACGGCGAAGTACAGGAACAGGTTGGTCGAGATGTTCCCGGTGACGTTGCGGCTGTCGTGGCGCTGCAGGTATTGCAGCTCACGGTCGCTCTTTGCCCGGACGATCTGGTACCAGGCCCGGGGGCTCTTGACTCCGACGACGAACACGTTCCACCACTCGCTCTGGTGGCTGTTGTTCGTGGCCACTATGTGACTGTGCGGGGGAAGCGCCAGGTTCTTGGTGCCGCTGCCCAGCACGGCGGACAGGTCGATGGTGTGCGGGTGATCGATGCAGCGCCCGGCGACCGGGCACTGCAGGGTGGACGTGCGCGGGGTGAAACCAAGCGGCACGATGACGTAGAGCGGGTCAAAGGTGCTTGCAGGCGTCTGCGTGTAGTTGCTTCCTGCTTCGCATCCTGAGCTTGCTCTGCTGGCTGGAGGCGCCTCGCAGGAATAGTTCCGCGTGTAGTAGAAGCGCACGGTCCGGCCCGCGAACCAGCCTTTGGTGAAGCCCACGTGGCGGTGCGCGCTGCTGGCGGCGGTCAGCTGCGCCATGCCGGCCATGTTCGTCGCGGCCGAGCCGGTTGAGGCGAGTGCCGTCCCGGACGCGACGGCCAGCGCCACGGCGAGTACCCCGAGCATGGCTACGCCGGCCGCGCGGGTGCCCGGCAGCCGGCCCCGTTTCGCTTGGATCATCGATTTCCCTCCCGTAGATTCCGGACGCGCCGATAGCGTGTCCATTGCGCGTGTTTCGAGGCCGACCGGGGAACGGATTGGCATCGTAACGCTTCGTGATCCTATCGTTACGATGCGCTTCCCTGTCACAGCGCGCAGCGGCTGAACTCAAGACTGAGAAATTTCCGCCCGGCCATGCCGATCGCATGCGGGACCGCTGACCGCGCCGGCCAGCGGCGCGCGGGCCGGACGGCTACTTACTTGTAGCGCCTGCCGTGCAGGATCGTGACCAGGCTGAGGATCTTCTTCATGTCCTGGTCGGTGCGCGAGAACGTGGTCAGGTTGACCATCGGCTTCATCCGCTGCCTGGTGATCGCCTTCGGCCGGGCGAACTCGCGCAGGCCATCCGCACCGTGGATCCGGCCGAAGCCTGAGTCACCGGACCCGCCGAACGGCAGGGCGGGCACGCTGGCGAACGCCACCACGGCGTTGATCGCGGTCATCCCGCTGTGCAGCGCCCTGGCGGCAGCCATGGCCGCCTTCCTATTGCCAGAAAAGATGGTGCCGCCGAGCCCGTAACGGCTGTCGTTCGCCAGCCGGACGCCTTCATCGAGGTCGGCTACCCTGGCGACAGTGACCGTGGGCCCGAAGGTCTCGTCGGTCACCGCGTGGCTCGCCTCGGGCACGTCGGTGAGGACGACCGGGCCGATGAACGGCCTGCGGACGCTGGCGATGCCGCCGACTACCGACCTGCCGCCCCTGGCCAGCGCGTCGGCGATGTGCCTCTCGACAATGTCGACCTGGCTCGGCATGGTCATCGGCCCGTAGTCAGCCTCCCGGTCGTCGCCTGGACGCAGCCGCGCGACCCGTTCGGAGAGCTTCTCGAGGAACGGGTGGTAGACCTCCTCAGCCACGTAGACACGCTCGACGCCGATGCAGGTCTGGCCGGAGTTGGAGATCGCGCCCCACGCTGCGGCATCGGCAGCGGCGTCCAGATCGGCGTCGGCGCCGACGATGAAAGCGTCCTTGCCGCCGCATTCGGCCACCATGGGCGTGAGGTTCCGGGCGCAGGCTGCCATCACCTTCCTGGCGGTGGCCGCCGAGCCGGTGAAGGCGATCTTGTTAACCCGGCTGCGGGCCAGGAACTCGCCGGTCTGCCCAGCGCCGGTCACCAGCTGAAGGACCGGCTGCTCGGGCACCACCTCGGCAAACGAGCTCACCAGCCAGGCGCCGACCGCCGGGGTGAACTCACTCGGCTTGAAGACCACCGCGTTCCCGGCGGCCAGCGCGTACGCGAGCGAGCCCACCGGGGTGAACACCGGGTAGTTCCACGGCCCGATGACGCCGACGACGCCGAGCGGCTGGTACTCCAGCGTGGACGCCTGGTTGATCGCGACGAGGCCGCTGCGCACCCGGCGCGGGCCGAGGACCTTGCGTGCGTGCCGGGCGGCCCAGTCGATGTGCACGATCGCGAGCAGGATCTCCAGCTGGGCATCGGCCAGCGGCTTGCCTGTCTCGGTGTGCACCAGCTCGGCGAGGCGGCCGATGTACCTGGTAACGTGCGACTTCCAGGCCATCAGCCTGGCCTGCCGGTCCTTCCAGGACAGCCCCGCCCACCAGGACGCCGCGTTGCGGGCGCGCTCCACCGCCTGGTCCACCTCGGCCTCGCCGAAGACCGGGAAGGTGTCAATGACCTCGGATGTCGCCGGGTTCAGCGTGTCAAAGGTCGCCGCGGGCGCTGCATGCCCCTGGGTCCATGTCGCTACCATCGCTCCACACCCGCCATCCTGTGCAGTACCGACTGTGAGCGCTCGGCATGCTGCCGTCGCGTGCCGGTAAATCACCTGCCACTAGGTCAAGATACCGTTGAACTTCTACCCAGCTCCGCCCGTCAGTACCGGAGGGCAACGTGGCCGATGATTCCCGGGTGAGATTGCCCGGCGCCGGCGCTGCGGCCGAGCCCGGATCTCCTGGGCGTGCCGCCGCGGCCCAGCCGGGCCGTCCTGGGCGTGCCGCTGCGGCCCAGCCGGGCCGTCCTGGGCGTGCCGCTGCGGCCCAGCCGGGCCCTCCCGGCGATGCCGATGCGGACCGGGGCTGGCTCCGCGAGGCGATCGAGCTATCGACGCGCTGCCCGCCGTCGCGGTCCGCGTTCTCCGTCGGAGCGGTGCTGGTCAGCGCGGCCGGGCGGGTCATCGCGACCGGTTACTCAAGGGAACGCGACCCGGCCGACCACGCCGAAGAGGCCGCGCTGGCCAAGGTCGCCGCCGCGGATCAGGTGGCCGGGGCGGATCGGCTGACCGCGGATCGGCTGACCGCGGATCGGCTGACCGCGGATCGGTTCGCTGGCGGGACGGACCTGCTGGCGGGCGCGACGCTGTACAGCTCGCTGGAGCCGTGCCTGCGCAGGGCCTCCCGGCCGCGCCCGTGCGCCGAGCTGATCGTCGCGGCGGGCATCACGCGTGTGGTGGTGGCCTGGCTGGAGCCGCCGCTGTTCGTCCCCGGGGGCGGCGCGGCGTGGCTGCGCGGCGCAGGAGTGACCGTCATCGAGTTCGCTGAGCTAGCCGCGCAGGCCCGCGCGGTCAACGCGCACCTGCTGGCCGGCTGATCCGGGCGGCTGCCGCTGCCTCACTGATGTCAGAGGCCGTAGGCGGCCGGGTGCGTCGGCTGGTAGAGCATCATCTCGCCCGCACCGGGGATCTTCAGCATGGCCGTCAGCCCGAACCCGCGGTCCGTCACGTCCCCCGTGAACTCGGCGCCCTTGGCGGCTAGCTCGGCGACGGTCTCCTCGATGTCATCGCACATCAGGCTGATCTCGTGGTGCTGGCTGGTCGACCAGGTCTCGCCGCCGATGTCGCCCGATGCTGGATGGACGCCCAGTTCAGAGGGGCCGGTCTTGAAGATGAGCCAGCCGTCGTGGGCGTCGACATGGTCCCAGCCGATGACATCACGGAAGAACGCCCGCGCCGCGCCGGCATCGGCCGCGTAGACCAGGGTGTGCATCGCGTTAATCATGCCTGGACCCTAAGCCGCGCCGCCCGCGCCAGCAACCGTCCCAGCGCCATCCCACGAAACCCGCTCCGCGTCCCGGGTGACGGCTAGCGTGCCGCGGGCTTGAGCTTGGCCAGCGCCTGGGTGAACGCAATCGCATCATCGCCAAGCGCCGCGAAGAAGGCTGCGTCGCACGCCTCGACAGCGACGATCGCCAGGTTGGCAAGGGCCCGGCCGGCGCTGGTCGCTGCGAGCGCGCGGGCGCGCCCGTCGCTGGGGTGCGGCAGCCGTTCGATATGGCCGCGGTGCTCGAGCGCCCTGTTCGCTCACCTACGGCTGGCGGCCATTAGCAAGAAAATCCCAGATGATTCCCGATTCCGCAAGTGGCTGCAATCAGGATGTCTGCATCTCAATAACCGGCAGTAGCAACCATGTTAGCGATTGGAATACGACAGCTTACTGGGATGGCGGTTATATATGCACTCAATCACATTGGGTTATTAACAACGCTAATGTCCGTACGGGAAGCGGGGCCTGCGGTGGCGCTGGCGTGTTTTTCTCGGACTGGGTAGCGAATAGATACTTCCCGAGCCCATCTCTAGCCTGCAACTGGTGGAAGGTTATCCCAGGGTATCCATGCGAGACAATTAGGAAGTGACAGCTCAGAGGAGCTTGTGATATCGTGCGCGGGCGCAGCGACGCTGTGCCCGCGCATTAGTGCGGCGGCGAGCATATTTTCTGCAGGAAGTGTTTCAAAGCAATGGGTAACGAACGCTGGTCAGATGACATACCGCCGGTGCCTCACCTCTCGACAGTTGCGCAAGGCGTGTCTGATGGCGGAGAACGCTGGACGGTTCAGGCCGGGGGCACGAGGGCGCAATGCTGGACCTTCATGGAAATTGAGCTTCCAGATGGCCGCAGAGTTGGAGGCGGAGGCTTCGCGGGCCCGGCTCTTCCGGTAGGCCGGCACCTGAATTGTTCGGTACATCGTTCAGGGACGGATATTCACTATATTGTCGGGCGGATTCATCCCGCAGTTAAGCGACTACACCTCGAGTTTGCTGACCATGCGACGAAACTTGACTTGCGCCCGGTCGGTAAATTGGTCGAACTCGACATCGCGTTTGTGGCAGAAATACTGCCAGTTTCGGCAGAACTTATTAATATCTCGGCGTGGGACGAGGGCGGTCGCCGTGTCGACGAACAAAGCACAGCTCATACTGGAGCCTTTTTTAACCAGGCACGTTCTGGCTCACCTGCTGGTCCTGCGATAGATCAGCGCAACGGTGATGAGAATCCTGTGGACCATCACTCCTCATGAGGAAGCTTATAGCCGTGCTCTCGGTGATGATCCGGGAAACAACCGGTTGTGATGGCGACCTGGGGCAGGGCGAGGCGCTGGTGGAGGATGGTACGGCCTAGCCGGCCAGCGCCCAGAACGCGCAGTGATGCTCGGCGGCGAATCCGGTCTCGACCTGCGGCTGCGGCGGGATCAGCGACAGCATCTGCTGGCGGGTGCTGTCGAACTGCGGCCACGGCGCCCCGGCGGACAAGCCGGGTGATCCCAGCCTGGCGAAATCCGTCCAGTGCCGTTGCATGGCCGCCGCCAGCTGCTGTTGCTGCGGCGAGAGCGCTCCGGGGAATGCCGCAGGCAAGCTGAAGAGGTACTGGAGCTCGGACGCGTGCGCCGCGCCGTAAGAGAAACCGGTGACCGGCGGCAGGTAGATCTCGGGGGCGTTCTCGTCGTTGAACTCATACGCGTACGTCGGCACGTATGCCGACAACGACTGATCGACGGTGCGCGCAGGGCACGCGAAGATCGCGTCGGTGCCGACCGCGCCGAGCGCCACGGCAGGGCTCGGGTAGGCGGTCAGCGGATACTCCGCGGCCACCACAGCGGCGATCGCAGGGGACACGCCGAGCGTCGACGCGATCATGCTCTGGTAATTCGCCGCAGTGACCGGCGCGCCCTCAAGCTCGGCCTCTCCGACGAACAGCCGCCATTCGTCGTGGTTGCTTCCGTTGATCACCGGGACCCGGTTGAACTGCCCGCTGGCGAAGGCGGTCTTCAACGACTGAGTGAGTACCCGGCCGTCGATATCCGGCTGGTAACCGGCGGGGCTCTCGTTGTCCAGGATGGCCGATACCGGCAGGCTGCGCAGGCACGACGCGGTCTGGCTGGCGCAGCCCGCCTTCGCGGCGAATGCCTCTCCCGCGGCCTCGGCTGCCGCGAGCGGCGCCTGGGTGAGGTCATAGGCGCCGCTCTCCACGATGGCCCGGGAGAAGAGCCCGCGCGCGCCGGGGGACGCCAGCTGCGACAGCACGCTGAGCCCGCCGGCGGACTCGCCGAAGATGGTCACGTTGCGAGGGTCGCCGCCGAACCCCCTGATGTTGGCCCGCACCCAGCCCAACGCGGCCTGCTGGTCCATGAGCCCGTAGTTGCCTGACGCGCCGCCTGGGCGGCCGGCCAGCGCCGGGTGCGCGAGGAAGCCGAGCGCGCCGAGACGGTAGTTGATGGTCACGACGATCACGCCGCGGCGCACCAGCCCCGCCGGGTTGTAGTCGTCGCTCTCGCCGGCGATCAGCGCGCCACCGTGGATCCACACCATGACAGGTAGCCGGGACTGGCCCCCGTGCCGGGCGCCCGACGGCGCGAAGACGTTCAGGTAAAGGCAGTCCTCCGAAGTGCTGGCCACGCCGAACGGCGACGCGGGCTGCGCACAGTGCGGGGCGAACTTCGTGGCATCGCGCACTCCGGGCCAGCGGGCGGCAGGCTGCGGGGGACGCCAGCGCAACTGGCCAACCGGGGGAGCGGCGTAGGGGATGCCGAGGAACTCGTCGGCGGAGCCGGCGGCCATCCCCCGGACCGCCCCGTTCGCGGTCACGACCACCAGGCCAGGCACCGGGCCGGGGCTACCGACCGGTGCCGCACTCGCGCCCGCCGCCGGTGCGCCGGCCATCAGGGCGCCCGCCGCGATGATCCCGGCGCCTATCCGCGCACGTGCCCGCCAGCCGATCCCTGTTCCTAACATCGGTGTCTCCGTCCCTGGCGGTCGCCAGTCTGCCCAGCCGGGCCCAGTCCGCAGTCACCTCCAACCTTCGCAGCCATCCACGGCGGAGAAAAGGGAGATATTTAACGAAATCCGGTTGGTGATCGGGCGCGCAGGCCAGTGCGGCCGACGGCGCTCACTGCTTCATGCTCATGCTCGGTCGGCTGGCCCGCCGCGCCGCGGGCAGCGAACTATTGTCATGCCATGAGCCGACTTCCTTACCTGCGCCGGGACGACCTCGACCCCGACCGCCAGGGGGTCTGGGACAGCGTCGTCGGCTCGCGAGGTGACCAGCTGGTCAACGAGCAAGGCGGGCTGGCCGGGCCGTTCAATGCCTTCGTTCAGGCGCCCGACGTCGGGAGGCACCTGACCGCGCTCGGCCGCGTGCTGCGATTCGAGACGTCGATGGAACGCCGGCTCAGTGAGGTGGCGATCATCACCGTCGGTGCCGCCTGGAAGGCCGAGTTCGAATGGTGGGCGCACGCCAGGATGGCCCGCGAGCACGGCGTGCCCGGTGCGGTGGTCGACGCCATCGGCCGCGGCGATGATCCGCCGTTCGCGGCCGACGACGAGCGGGCGGTCCACGCCGTGGCCCGTCAGCTCACCGGGACCGGCCAGGTCGACCGGCAAACCTACGACACCGCCCAGCAACTTCTCGGCGACGCAGGCATGGTCGAGCTGGTCTCGCTGTGCGGCTACTACACCCTCATCTCGTTCCTGCTGAACGCGTTCACCGTGCCCCTCCCGCCGGGCGCGACACCGGCGTGGCCGGACTCGCCGGTTTAATCGCGCTCGCCGCGCGGACCTTGCGGGCCTGGGCGACCTACTGTGCCCTGCGCGACCGTCTGGCTGCTCCCGGACGACGCGGGCTATATCGACGCGCACCCGCTCGTCCTGGACGGCGGCGCCACCAGCCTCGCCTGACTGGCGCCCGCCTGGCCCGAAATCTCTAGCCCATCGGATAGCGGCGCAGTCCCACCGCGTACTCGCAGCCGGCCGCAAGGCCGGTAAATCCGGCCATGTTCCGCAGGAACTCGTCAGGATCGAAATCGCTGCCGAGGCCGTCGAGGTAGGCCCGGTGCTCCCGCAGCGAGGCGATCCCCGCCTCAATGGTCGCGGTGACGTCCACGAAGTGCGTCGGATTGCCGGTCGCGGCCACGTAGGCGTCGCGGATGCCGGTGCACCGGGGCCCGGCCTCCGGGAACACCCATTCGTTGGCGGCGTCCCTGCAGGCATCGAGCACGGCGAGCCCGACCGCGCGGTGGTCGGCGTGGTTGACCGGGCCCTCGTCGCCCCAGGTGAGATCGAAGCTCATGGTGATGACCACTTCGGGCTGCAGCCTGCGGAACGCCGCCGCCAGATCGCGCCGCAATGGCACGCCGTACTCAATCAGGCCGTCGGGATGATCGAGGAACTCGACCTCGCTGACGCCGACGACCGCGGCGCTGCGCCGTTCCTCCTCGACGCGCAGCGGACCGACCTGATCGGGGCGCATCCCGGCGATTCCGGCCTCGCCCCTGGTCACGAGCAGGTAGGCGATCTTCTTGCCCTGGCTCGTCCAGCGGGCCACGGCAGCCGCGGCACCGTATTCGAGGTCGTCGGGGTGAGCCACCACGGCGACGCCCCTGTCCCAGTCTTCTGGCACCGGCTGCATCGTCCCGCCCTTCTTGCCTGAGGATCAGCCTGTGACTACCTTGACCTCGCCGATACCGAGGGCCTGTACCGGGGCCCGGATCTGGGCTGCGTCGCCTACCAGGACCGTGACCAGGCGGTTCTCCGGGAACGCCGCGATGACCGCGGCTGATGCCTCGGCGGTGCCCGTCTCGTTCAGACGCGCGTACAGCTGAGCCTGGTAGTCGTCCGGCAGGTGCTGTTCCACCTGATCCGCCAGCGTACCCGCGACCGACGCTGCCGTCTCGTACGCGAGCGGCGCGACACCCACCAGGTTCTGCACCGCCATGTCGCGCTCCGGCTCGGTCAGCCCGTCCGCCGCCAGCGTGCGCAGCACCGTCCACAGGTCATCCAGCGCGGGACCGGTGGACGCCGTGTCTACGGAACCGCCGATGGCGAGCATCGACGCACCCGAGGCGCCGTCCGCGCCGCGCGGGGCCGGCGACCGCAGCACCTGCTCGAAGGCCCGTATCCCGTATGTGTAGCCCTTCTCCTCGCGCAGCACCCGGTCCAGCCGGGAGGTGAGCGTGCCGCCGAGGCAGTAGGTGCCGAGCACCAGTGCCGGCCACGCCCGGTCGTGCCGGTCCGGGCCGATCCGCCCGATGAGCAGCTGCGTCTGGACGGCACCAGGCCGGTCCACGATCACCACGCGGCCGGCGTCATCTGCGGTCACCCGCGGCACGGGCAGCGGCCCGGCGGTGTCGCCGGTCCATCCGCCGAACGTGTCGGCAAGCACCGCGTCCAGGTCGACACCCGTCAGGTCGCCCACGACGACCGCGGTCGCCGCGGTGGGCCGCACGTGCGCCTCGTAGAACGCGCGCACGCCGGCGGCGTCGATCCGCGCGACGGTGTCCGCGGTGCCCTGGCGCGGCCTGGACATCCGCGCGGACGCCGGGAGCAGCTCCTGCGACAGCTGCTTGGCCGCACGTCGGCCGGGGTTGGCCAGCTCATGGGGAATCTCGTCGAGACGGTTGCGCACCAGCCGTTCGATCTCGCTGGCCGAGAACGCGGGCGCCCGCAGCGCCTCGGCGAGCAGGCCAAGCGCCCTGGCCAGGCGGGAGACGGGAACCTCCAGCGAGACGCGCGCGCCCGCGTAGTCCGCACGTGCGTGGAGTGTCGCCCCGCAGCGCTCCAGCTCGGCGGCGAACTCCTCGGCAGTGTGCTGACCGGCACCCTGAGACAGCGCACGCACCATGATCGTGGCGATCCCGTCGAGCCCGTCGGGCTCGGCGTCGAGCGGCATGTCCAGGCAGATCTCCACGGCCACCACCTGCCGCCCGCGCCGGTGGCAGCGCAGCACGGTCAGCCCGTTCGCCAGAGCGCCGCGCTCGGCTGCCGGGAACGCCCACGGCTTCGCCTGCCCGGAGGACGGCTGCGGGTGCAGGTCCATGGTCACGACTGGGTCGGTCACCGCCCGGCTCCTTCGTGCTTGTCGTTCTCGCCGGCGGCGCCGGGCTGGTCGCCCGCGGCGCTGGGCAGGTCGCCGGCCTTGTCGGCCGCCGCGCCGACGGTGTCTGCTGAGGCTGGCGGCTCGTCCGCCGTCTCTTCTGAGGCTGGCCGCTCGTACGCCAGCACGGCACGGTTGTCGGGGCGCAGCCGCGCTGCGGCAACCGCGCGGACCTCCTCGGTGGTGACGTCAAGGATCCGGCTGACGGCGGTGAACGCGAGCTGCGGGTCGCCGAACAGGACCGCGTAGCGGCACAGCTCGTCAGCCCGGCCGGCGACCGTACCGAGCCGGTCCAGCCATTCACGTTCCAGCAGAGCCTGGGCCCGCTCGATGTCCTCGGCGGCTGGCGCCGCCGCGGACAGGCGCGCCAGCTCCTCGTCGACGGCGGCCTCGATCTGCGGGATCTGCACGCCGCCGGATGCCTTCACGTCCAGCCAGCCCAGGGAGGGGGCGCCGGCAAGCCGCAGCAGCCCGAAGCTGGCGGTGACGGCGGTGCGGTCGCGCCGTACCAGCCGGTTGTAGAGCCGGGACGACATGCCGGCGCCGAGGATGGTCAGCGCCAGCTCGGCCGCGTCGCAGCCGCGCGCGCCGTCGTGCGGCAACCGGTAGGCGGCCATCAGCGCGGGCGCCGGGACGTCCTCACGGATCTCCTCGCGCAGCTCCGTGCCGATGACGTCGGGGAGCGCGCCATCGCCTGGCGGCACCTTGCCGTCGTAGGACGGGATGGAGCCGAAGTACTTCCCGACCCACGCGAGCGCCTGCTCCGGGTCGATATCGCCGACGATCGCCAGCACCGCGTTGTTCGGCGCGTAGTTCGCACGGAAGAACGCGCGCGCGTCGTCCAGCGTTACCGCGTCCAGATCGGCCATGGAGCCGATGGGCGTGTGGTGATATGGGTGGCCCTCGGGGTAGACCATCGCGGTCAGCCGCTCGAACGCGGTGCCGTAGGGCACGTTGTCGTAGCGCTGCCTGCGCTCGTTCTTGACGACGTCACGCTGGTTGTCCAAGGACTTCTCGTCGAGCGCGGCAAGCAGCGAGCCCATGCGATCCGCTTCCAGCCACAGCGCCAGCTCCAGCTGGTGTGCGGGCATGGTCTCGAAATAGTTGGTGCGCTCGAAGCTCGTCGTCCCGTTGAGGGAGCCGCCTGCGCCGTGCACCAGCTCGAAGTGGCCGTTTCCTTTGACCTGCGCCGAACCCTGAAACATGAGGTGCTCGAAGAGGTGAGCCAGGCCAGTGCGGCCCTTGGCCTCGTACCGCGAGCCAACGTCATACCAGAGGCAGACCGCCGCGACCGGAGTCAGGTGGTCCTCAGAAAGCACTAGGCGCAGGCCGTTGTCCAGACGGTGCTCGGTCGCGGTCCAGCCGGGACCGGCCTGCTGCGTAGCGGTGTGACCCACGGGCGTGTATGTCCCTTCGATCGCGTGCAGGAGAAGTACAGCCACTGTATGCAAGGAGGCCGCGCGGCTTGCCGCCCAGGCAGGCGGTCCCGGGCAGCCCGGCGCTGCCCGGGCGGCCGCTGTGTCCGCCCGGACGCTCAGAACAAGCGCAGGGCGCCGTCGTCGGTGCCGCGCATCGTGTCGTAGTCCAGCACGACGCAGCGGATGCCACGGTCCTCGGCCAGGACGCGGGCCTGCGGCTTGATCTCCTGCGCCGCGAAGATGCCCTGGACGGGGGCCAGCAGCGGGTCCCGGTTCAGCAGGTCCAGGTAGCGGCTGAGCTGCTCGACCCCGTCAATCTCGCCACGCCGCTTGATCTCGATCGCCACGCAGGTACCTGAAGAGTCCCGGCACATGAGGTCAACAGGGCCGATCGGGGTCGGGTACTCGCGGCGGATCAGCCGCCAGCCCTCGCCGAGCACGTGCGTCTGCGCCGCGAGCAGTTCCTGCAGATGTGCCTCGACCCCATCCTTGACCAGGCCGGGATCAACCCCGAGGTCGAACGAGGTGTCGCTGATGATCTCCTCGATATCGATGGTCAGCGTCTCGCCAGACTTCCCCGTCACGACCCAGCGAGCGGCCTCCTGCGCAAGGTGGCATGGTGGTGACATCCAGTTCAGCGGCTTGTAGGAACCGCCGTCTGAATGCACGAGCACAGAGCCGTCCGCCTTGACCATGATGAGCCGGGTGGCGCTGGGCAGATGAGCCGAAAGCCGGCCCGCGTAGTTGACGCTGCACCGGGTGATGACGAGCCGCACGAGAGCCAACTGTAACGGCTGGGAGGTGCGGCTGGCGGGTGCGCCGGCCGGCGTGCCCTACAGCTTGGCGGCGTCCCGTGAAATATCACGGGCGTCCCCGCCGGGCGCCGCGCCGTCGCCGCCGATGTAGGCGTGATCGCGCAAGGGCAGGTCCTTCAGGAACCAGGTGAGGGTGAAGGCCACCAGGGCGATCGGCGCGCCGATCAGGAAGACGGCATGGAGCGATTCGCTGAAGGCCAGGACGTAGCCGTGGTGGATGGCCGGCGGAAGCGCGTCGAGCTGAGCGGGGCTGGCCGAGACGTTGCTGCCGTGAACGGCCCGCAGCGCGGCCGGCGGAAGATATCTCGGCAGGTTGGCGGCGAGGCGGTTGTTGAAGACCGCCCCGAACACCGCGACGCCGAACGAGCCGCCGATCGAGCGGAAGAAGGCCGAGGAGGACGTGGCCGTTCCCAGCTGGCTGCGCGGCACCGCGTTCTGGACCGCGACCACGAGGACCTGCATGACGCAGCCGATGCCGGCGCCGAGGACGAACATGTAGACCGACGAGACGGCCAGCGGGGTTGACGGCGTGAGAAGCGAGAGCAGGTAGAGCCCGATGGACATCACGCCGGTGCCGAGGACCGGGAAGATCTTGTATCTTCCCCATTTGGTGACGAGCCGCCCGCTGATCGTGAAGGTGATCAGCATCCCGCCGACGAGCGGCAGCAGCTGCAGGCCCGAGCTCGTCGGCGTGGCGGCGTGCACCGTCTGGAGGTAGAGCGGGATGTAGATGATCGAGCCGAACATCACGAAGCCGACGATGAACCCGACCGAGTTCGACACCGAGAACACCGAGATCCGGAACAGCTTGAGCGGAATGATCGGCTCGGCCGCCCGGGTCTCGGCCCAGCAGAACAGCGCGACGAGTATCACCGCGGCCGCGGCCAGCGAGAATATCGGCGCAGAACCCCAGGCGTAGGTCGTGCCGCCCCAGGTCGTGAGCAGGATGATGACGGTGACCGCGCCGCCGAGCAGGGCGGTTCCCAGGAAGTCGATCGCGTGGCGGGTGCGCTTGCGCGGCAGATGGAGCACCACGGCGATGATGGCGAGCGCGGCGATGCCGATCGGCAGGTTGATGTAGAAGACCCACCGCCAGCTCAGGTGCTGGGTAATGAAGCCCCCGGCGAGCGGCCCGATGACACTGGAGAGGCCGAAGACCGCGCCGAAATAGCCCATGTAACGGCCCCGCTGGCGGGGGCTCACGATATCGCCGATGATCGCCTGGGCGCCCACCATCAGGCCCCCGGCCCCGACGCCCTGCAGCGCCCGGAATCCAATCAGCTCGGCCATATCCCGCGACAGCCCGGACAGCGCCGAGCCGACGAGGAAGATGATGATCGCCGCCTGGAAGAGCTTCTTCCGGCCGTAGAGGTCACCGAGCTTGCCCCACAATGGGGTCGAGATCGTCGAGGTCAGCAGGTAGGCGGTCACCACCCAGGACAGGTGGTTGAGACCGTGCAGGTCGCCGGCGATCGTCGGCAGCGCCGTGGCGACGATCGTCTGGTCGAGCGCTGCCAGGAACATGCCGAGCATGAGCGCTGAGAGGATCACCAGGATCCTGCGATGCTCGGCCGGGCCGATCTCGTTGGCCTCGGGGACCGCCATCGAACCCGGCACCGAACCTGCCGCAGAGCCGGCCACCGGGCCGTGAGGCTCAGCCATCGAGGTTCTCCAGGTGCCGTTCGACATCGGCGTTGAACTGGCGGAGCAGGCGCGCGAGCTCGGTCTGCTCCGTCACCGGCCAGCCGGCCAGGAGCCTGGTCAGCCAGGCCCGGCGCGCGCCGAGGAACCGGCTGATCGTCCGCCGGCCCTGGGCGGTGAGCTGCAGCCGGGTCGCCCGCGCGTCCTCGGCGTCCCTGGCCCGGCTCACCTGGCCCGACCGCTCGAGCTGCTGGGCTTTCCGCGTCACTGCCGGGGCGTCGATGCGCAGCCGTTCGGCCAGGTCGGTGAGCCGCAGGCTGGTCCCCTCCACGTGGAGCACGTAAAGGAAGGCCAGGCCGGCCTGATCGATGTCCACCCGCGCCTGCGCGAGCAGGAACTCATGCAGCCGGACCTGCCGGAGCGAGCGGCCCAGCGAGTGCAGCGCCGACTCGATCTCGCCGATCGCCTCGTCGTGCCCGGGCTCGACAGCGCCCAGCGGCTCGACGGTACGCTGCGGCTCGACGGTGCGCAGGGATGAGTCCTCGCTGCTCATGCCAGCCAGGCTAGCATGGTGCTTACCTGCGTCAAGCAAACGAATGGCGCCTTGCTTGCCTGTGTCAAGCAAGTGACTAAGGCTGGCATGCCGCACGTGGCGGCCTTCGCGCTCATCGAGCAGCGGGTCGCCGATCCGATGTGCCGCCTGTCGCTGTTCAGGATCGGGGCGCTCACCGCAGGCAGCCTGCTCTCGCGGCTCGCCAGCATCGGCCGGGGCGGACTCTGACGGGACCGCATCGGCGGCCGTTTCGAGACCCTTGCGAACCTACGCCAAAGACGTACTATCTCAATAATGGCTGAATGGTGGTCGATCGAGGTCCTGCACGGCGAGCTGTCGGCGTTCCGGTGGCAGGAGCAGCACGACTCTGAGCTGATCGAGGCGGCGCTGACTAACGGCGCCCTCGACGGCTCCTGGCACGCGGACGGCTGGGGCGTGATCTTCGAGGTGTGCTTCGCGGATGAGGAGCAGTGGGAAGCATTTCGCAACCTGCCGGCCGTGCGTGCTGCCCTGGACGGCGTGCCCGATCCGGTCAACGGCCTGCTCATTTACCGCGGCCGGGGCGGCGGGGCAGGCCCGAGGAACCCGCGCAAGCCGAAGCCGGCGCCGAGCGCCAGCGCCATGTCGCTGCCCGAGCCTGATGCGGAGCCGTACCTGAACCTTTCCAGCAGCTCACCGCCGGATCTGGTCGCCGCAGGCACCGCGGCTGACCGTCCGCTCTGATCCGCGGCGTGACGTCCGCCCTGACCCGCGGGCTGACTGCTGGCCAGCGGCGCGGCAGCGGCCCGGCTCGAACATCGCGCAGGTGTTGCCTCTCGTACCGTCCGGCTTGGTGATCAGCGGGTAGCACGCCGCGGCTAGCCGCGGCGATTTGTCCGCTCCGGGGCGGCGTGCACCGGGGCGGCCTGCCGCGGGGGCGGCGGCCGTCAGGCCTGGCTCGTGGCGGGCAGCCCCCAGGTGCAGCCGATGAAGTCGGTCCGCCCGGCGCAGGAGTGGAAGGCGCCAGGTGCGCCGCCGCCGCCAAGAACGTCGGCCCAGAGCAGCCGGATCACCGCCTCCCGGCTGTCCGCGTCGATGTTCCTGGCGCCGCCGCGTCCCTGCGCGACGTCCTTTGCTATGTCGTCGCACCCGGCGCGATGCACCCGGAAGATGCCGGAGCCGGTGCGGACCGCTGTGAGTTCCATGTGCGGACAACTGTAATCTCGCCGGCATGGACGTTCGCGAGGTGGCAGTGATCGGGTTCGGCACGATGGGCGCCGGCATTGCCGAGGTATTTGCCAGGGCCGGGATGGCGGTGGTGGCGATCGAGGTGGACCCCGGTGCGCTCCAGCAGGGTCTGGCCACCCTGAACCAATCCCTCGGCAAGGCCGTGACCAGGAGCAAGCTGACCGGGCAGGAGAAGACGGAGATCCTGGCGCGAGTCCGCGCCACCGGCTCCGTCGCTGACGCGGCAGCCGCCGGCCTCGTCGTCGAGGTGGTGCCGGAGCGGATGGAGATCAAGCGCCAGGTGTTCGCTGAGCTTGACCGGGTCTGCCGGCCGGAGGCGATCCTGGCGACCAACACCTCCTCCCTGTCGGTCACCGCGATCGCGGCCGGCACGAGGCTGCCCGGCCGGGTGGTGGGCCTGCATTTCTTCAACCCGGCCGCGGTCATGCGGCTGGTCGAGGTGGTCACCACCGTGCGTACCGCTCCGGAGACCGGCCAGGCGGTGACCGATCTTGCCCGGCGGCTCGGCAAGACTCCCGTCCGAGTGCCGGACCGAGCCGGGTTTGTCGTTAATGCGCTGCTCTTGCCTTACCTCAACCACGCGGCGCGGATGCTCGAGACCGGCTACGCGACCCGGGAGGACATCGACGCTGCCGTGACGGCAGGGATCGGGCTGCCGATGGGCCCGCTGGCGCTGCTCGACCTGATCGGGCTGGACACCTCGCTGTCGATACTCGAGGTGCTGCACGACGAGTTCGGCGGCCCGCGGTTTGCCGCCGCTCCCATGCTGCGCAGGCTGGTCGACGCGGGCCTGACCGGGCGCAAGAGCGGCCGCGGGTTTTACGACTACCAGACAACGGAATCGGCGCGGCGGCCCGGTCCCGCGGCGATCATTAACGGGGATCACGCCGCCGGTCCGGCCACCGTGACGCTGATCGGCGGCGGCGCCGGTCCACGGACGCCGCTCGGCGAGATGATCGCGGCAGCCGGCTGGCCGCTCGCGGCTGATCCGGGCGGGCCCGGTCCGCACTTGGCCAGCCCCAGCGGCGGCCATCGAGGCGGTGCCCCAGACGACAACGATCCGGACATCCACCATCCGGACATCAACCATCCGGCCGGCCACCATCCAGGCGGCGAAGGCCGAGGCGCACTGATCATCGTGCACGCGAAGGAGCCAAGCGTCGGCGTTCTCGGTGCGGCACTTGCCACCGGGCGCCCGGCGGACGCGGTCGGCCTGCACCTGGCCGGCGGCAAGCTCGCCGAAGTCATCAGCACCCCGATGTCGGCACCCAGCGCGGTCGAGGCGGCGGCCGTTCTTGCGGGCAGGCTCGGGGTGACTGTCGTCCGCTGCAAGGACCGGCCCGGGTTCCTGGCAGGCGCGCTGCTGTATCCGCACCTGAACGATGCCGTCCGGATGGTGCAGGACGGCTACGCGTCGGCAGCCGATATTGACACCGCGATGACGCTGGGCTGCGGTTACCCGCGCGGCCCGATGCAACTGCTGGATGCGGCCGGGGCCGGCCGGGCGCTCACGGTACTCACGATGATGCACGAGCGCTACGGCGATCCCGCGTTCGCTCCCGCGCCGTTGCTCGCCGAGCATGCCGCGGCCCGCCAGCCCTTCTGCTAGCCACGCCGGCCTGCGGGCCGCTGGCCGCGGGCCAGGTCCGCCCGGTGATCATCGGCACCGCGTCATGCCTTAGTCTGGCGGCCGTGAGCCCGCGCAAGGCCCGCCGCCTGCCTGCTGATCTCCCGCGCAGGCCGCGCAGGGGCGGCAGGACGGCCGGGGCTGCCGCCGCACCCCAGCCGGGCGGCGACGGCGCAGAGCCAGCGGCCCGGCTCGGGCCGCCGCAGACCGAGGAATGGCCGGACGGGACCTGGGTAGTCCGCCGCATCCCTGGCGCCGCGGCCACCAAGATGTACCGCTGTCCTGGCTGCGATCAGGAGATCATGCCGGGCCAGCCGCACCTGGTGGTCTGGCCGGAACAGACCCCGGGTCCAGCCGGGCGCAGGCACTGGCACAATGCCTGCTGGCAGCGGCGGCCGCGCCGGGCCGGGCCAGGGCCGAGCACGCACCGGTGAGGTGACATGACGCAGATTACGGCGAGCACCATGCTGCCTGCGGTTCGCGAGACGATCACGTTGCGGACGGCCGACGGCCTGAACCTGGTCGGTGAGCTCGCGCGGCCCGAAGGCCGCGCTCCGGTCGCCACCCTGGTCTGCCTGCATCCGCTGCCCACCGCCGGCGGGATGATGGACAGCCACGTGCTGCGGAAGGCGTCCTACCGGCTGCCTGCGCTGGCCGGCCTCGCGGTGCTCAGGTTCAATACCCGCGGTGCCGCTTCCGGTCACGGGGCCAGTGACGGCGAATTCGGCGCCGGCGAGGCCGAGCGTCACGACCTCGCCGCCGCCGTCGGGTACTGCGTGGCCGCCGGGTTGCCGCGGCTGTGGCTGCTCGGCTGGTCATTCGGTACGGAACTGGCACTGAAATGGGGCAACGTCCCGGAGGTCGAGGGAGCCATCCTGCTGTCACCCGCGCTGCACCGCGCGGTCGACTCGGACCTGGACAGCTGGGCGGCATCGGGGCGGCCGCTGCTCGTGCTTGTTCCTGAGTTCGACGACTACCTGCGGCCCGACGAGGCACGGGCCCGGTTCGCCCGGGTGCCGCAAGCCGAGCTCATGGTCGGGGAGCGGGCCAGGCACCTGTGGGTGGGCGAGCCGTATGTTCGTATTGTGCTGAATGAGATCGTGCGCCACCTCAACCCGGCTGCCTGGCCGCTGCCTACCGAATGGAAGGACTGACCGTGGATCCCTTCGACCTGACAGGCAAGAACGCGTTCGTCACCGGCGCGTCTCGCGGGATCGGCAGGTCCATCGCGGTGGGGCTGGCCGCCGCGGGCGCTGATGTGGCGCTGGTGGCCCGTAGCGCGGACGGCCTCGCCGAGACGGCGGCGGACATCACCGCCCTGGGCCGCAACGGTTTCGTGATCCCGGCCGACGTCACCAGCCAGCAGGCGGTGGCCGACGCTGCTGCCGCGGCCATCGACCAGCTCGGCTTTGTGGACATTGTGGTGAACAACGCGGGCGGGTCCAACTTCATGATCGGCTTCCGTGACCTGCGGCTGACGGGCTGGGAGAAGCTGATGCGGCTCAACCTTGACTCGGCGGTGTATGTCTGCCACGCATTCGCCGGCCACCTGCTGGAACGCAGGCAAGGCTCGGTTATCAACGTCGCATCGGTGGGCGGGCTGATGGGCTCGCCGTTCCTCTCCCCGTACGGCGCTGCCAAGGCCGGCCTGATCTCGCTGACCAAGTCCCTGGCTGTCGAATGGGGAGCCGAGGGCGTCCGGGTCAACGCGCTGTGCCCGGGCTGGACGGCCACCGACCTGAACCGCGCCCTGTGGGAAGATCCGGCTGCCGGGCCGGCCACCGTGGCTACGGTACCGATGGGGCGCTGGGGCACCGCCGACGAGATGGCAGGGCCTGCGGTGTTCCTTGCCAGCCCGGCTTCGTCCTACATGACCGGCCAGGCGCTGGTCATTGACGGCGGCCAGACCGTGCATCCCTAGCGGCCGAGGGACGCCGGTCAGCCAGGAATGGCGCGGCCCGATGACGGGCCGCGCCATTCCTGGCTGACCGGAGGTATTACTCCGTCCACCATTCTTTCTCGTCGTTGCTGACCGGCTTGCCGCCGGATGACTGCTTGGCGGCAGTCACCGTGCCATTGCTCGGCTTGCCGTCATGGCCTGCGGCACCGTGCTGGCCTGCACCGTGCTGGCCTGCACCGTGCTGGCCTGCACTGTGCTGGCCTGCATTGTGCTGGGCCGCGGTTACTGTCCGGGCGGCCTGGGTGGCGGGCACTGAGGCAGACTGAGTGCCGTTGCTGACCCTAGGCGGGCTGTCGGCCTGCGGCGCCGCGCTGACCGCCTTGGTGGCAGGCGCCGCAGCGGCGGGTGCGGGAGTATTGAGCGCGTCGGCAAGACCCGGCATCTGGCCGCCGAGCAGCTGGCTGATCTGCGCCAGGTGAGCGGCGACGCTCTCCTTCTGCTTGTTCAGCTCATCAACGTGACGCTGCGCCGCGCTGCGGTGCCGCTCAGCTTCTGCCTTGGTGTCGGCAAGCAGCTGGTCGGCCTGCGCCTTGGCCTGCGCGACGATCTGGTCGGCGTTCTTCTTAGCGTTACTGACTAGTTGCCTGGAGTGCTGATCGGCATCCCGCCTGGTCTGCTCGGCCTGGGCACTGGCCTTACTGGCCCGCTGCTCAGCCGTGGAAGCGCGCTGCTCGGCCTCCGAGACCATCTTCTGCGTGGCGGCTTGCGCGGCGGCCAGGCGCTCGGCCTCCTGGCGCTCGGCCTCCTCCCGCCTGGACGCGAGCTGAATGTCGAAGTCCGCCTCGGCCTGGGCCCGCTGCGCGTCGCTCTCGTCGAGGATCCGCTGTGCCTGGCTGCGCATCTCATCGGCCTGGCGCTTGGAGGTGGTGAGGATCTCGTCCCGCTCCCGCTTCGAGGACGCCTTCAGCTGCGCGACCTCACGCTCGGTGGTGGTGCGGAGCTTGGCGATGTCACGCTCGATCGCGGCGCGCTTCTCGGCGACCTCATGGTCGGCGGCGGCCCGGAGCTTGGCGACCTCGCGCTCGGTGGTGGAGGTCAGCTCGTCGGCCTCGCGCCGGGCGCTCGTCCTGATCGCGTCGGCCTCGCGCTCCGCCGATGACCGCTGGTCGTCGGTCTCGCGCTTGGCGTTGGCCCGGAGCTCGGCCGCTTCGTTCTCGGCCGACGCCCGGACCTCAGCGGCCTCGACCTTGGCGGAGGCGTTGAACTCGTTCGCCGCGGAGCGCGCCTCTTGCAGGATCTCGGTGGCCTGCTCCTCGGCCAGTCTCAGCAGCTGCTCGATGCGCGAGCCAAGACCGGAATAGGTCGGGCGCTCCTGCTCCTGGATCTGGCGGTGCGCCTCGGACAGCTCCCTGTGCAGCGCCTGGACCTGGTCGCGGTGCTGACGCAGCTCATTGTCGATCTGCTTCAGGTGCTCGTTGACCTGGTGCGGGTCGTACCCACGCATGACCCTCGCGAAGTCACGTTGCGGGGTTTCCTCGAAGAAGTTGCTGAGCTGGGCATCGATGTCGGGCTGCATGTCGCCTAATCCTGTGTAGAGCTGGGGGAAGGGGGATTCGCACGCCGAACGGGCCTGCGTCCCGCCTTCGGACCAGCGTCGCGTACGTCCCGCCACCAGCCCTGCCGACCCGCAAGTTCACTCGCCCGGTGCCTACGCAGCGTACTCCCCCTGATGAGTGGTTGGCCGCCCGTTCCTTCTCGCTCACGCGATACATCCGGTTTTTGGGTAACTGAATCTGGTTCAGTTCTCCCGCCCTGGGCCCGCGGACTGAACCAGTTCCGTCAGTACGCCGCCCAGGTCGGCCGGATGCAAGAAAGCGATCGAGGCACCCATCGACCCGTGCCGCGGCCGGGAGTCGATCAGCCGGGTCCCGGTGGCGCCGACCGACGCCAGGGCGGCTGAGATGTCGGTCACACCGTAGCCGATGTGATGCAGGCCCTCGCCACGGCGTACCAGGAAGCGCCCGACCGTGGTATCCGGGCCGAGGGGCTCGAGGAGCTGGACATAGGAGGTTCCCGCCGGAGCGTCCGTGACCTGCAGCATCGCTTCCTTGACGCCCTGTTCCTCGAGAATCTCCTGACTTACCAAGATCAGCCCGAATATCGATTGGTAGCGAACGATGGCCTCGCCAAGGTCCCTGCAGGCAATCCCTACATGATCGATTCGGGTGAACATCGATGTCTCCCCTCCGGTAGCCGTTTTCGGCCTATGAGTATCGTTTCAGGTATGGGTGAAGCAGTGATTGTTGGCGGTGCAAGGACGGCGTTCGGACGGCTGCTCGGCTCGCTGAGTGATTTCAGCGCGGCGGACCTGGGCGGCATCGTAATCGAGGCGGCGCTTGAGCGCGCTGGTGTCGCCGGCGACCAGGTGGATTACGTGATCATGGGTCATGTGCTGCAGGCGGGCGCGGGCCAGGTACCGTCCAGGCAGGCCGCGGTGGCCGGCGGGATCCCGATGACCGTCCCGTCGCTGACGATCAACAAGGTCTGCCTGTCCGGGCTGGACGCGATCGCGCTGGCCGCGCAGCTGATCAGGGCGGGCGAGTTCGATATCGTGGTGGCCGGGGGCATGGAATCGATGACGCGGGCGCCGCATTTGCTGCCCTGGGCGCGGCGGGGGATCAAGTATGGCTCGGCCGAGGTGATCGACGCGATGGCGCACGACGGCCTGACCGATCCGTGGGACCACGTCTCGATGGGCGAATCCACCGAGCGGCATAACGGGCGCCTGGCGATCAGCCGGGAGGAGCAGGATGAGTTCTCCGCGAGGTCACACCAGCGGGCCGCGGAGGCGATGAAGAACGGCCTGCTCAACGACGAGATCGTGGGGGTGCCTGTGCAGCAGCGCCGCGGCGATCCGGTGATCTTCGACGCCGACGAGGCGGTCCGGGCGGACACCACCGTCGACGTGCTGAGCAGGCTGCGCCCGGCTTTCGGTGCCGATGGCACGATCACGGCCGGCTCCTCCTCGCCGATCTCCGATGGCGCCGGCGCTGTCGTGGTGGCCTCAGCCGAGGCGGCCGCCCGGGCGGGCCTGCCCGTGCTGGCCGAGATCGGCGCCCACGGCAACGTGGCCGGGCCGGACAACTCGCTGCAGTCCCAGCCGTCCGGAGCGATCAAGCACGCGCTGGCCAAGGCCGGGCTAAAGGTAGCTGACCTGGACCTGATCGAGATCAACGAGGCGTTCGCCGCGGTGGCCATCCAGTCCATGCGTGACCTCGGCATCGGGCCTGACAAGGTCAATGTCAACGGCGGCGCGATCGCGATCGGGCACCCGATCGGCGCATCCGGGGCACGGCTGGCGCTGCACCTCATCTACGAACTGCAGCGGCGTGGCGGCGGCCGGGGCGCGGCCGCGCTCTGCGGTGGCGGCGGCCAGGGCGACGCGCTGCTGCTCAGGGTGCCGCCGGCCGGTGACTGAGCTCCTTTATCCGCTGCGCCAGCAGCGGCGGGACGGTGCGCTTGCCGACCCGGACGCGCTCATCGGAGCGGCCAGGGCTGGTGATCCGCGCGCACTTGCCAGGCTGGTGTCGCTGGTCGAGAACGCCGCGCCGCAGCTGCGCCCGATCCTGGCGGCGATCACCCCGCTGACCGGCCAGGCCCGGGTGGTCGGGCTGACCGGGTCGCCCGGCGTGGGGAAGTCGACGGTGACCGGCGCGCTGGTGGCGGCCTACCGGGCCAGGGGGCTGCGGGTCGGGGTGCTCGCTGTCGACCCCACCTCACCGTTCAGCGGCGGCGCGTTGCTCGGCGACCGGGTCAGGATGCAGGAGCACGCTACCGATGAGGGCGTGTTCATCAGGTCGATGGCCAGCCGCGGGCATCTGGGCGGCCTGTCCTGGGCGACGCCGCAGGCGGTCCGGCTGCTCGACGGGGCGGGCTTCGATCTGATCATGATCGAGACGGTCGGGGTCGGGCAGGCCGAGGTGGAGATCGCGTCGCTGGCCGACTCCACGCTGGTGGTGGTCGCCCCGGGGATGGGCGACTCGGTGCAGGCGGCCAAGGCCGGCATCCTGGAGATCGCCGATATCTTCGCGGTGAACAAGATCGACCGTCCAGGAGCCCAGGAGGCAATCAGGGACCTGCGGTCGATGCTGGCGATGGCGCGTTACGGCGAGGGGGAGTGGAGGCCACCGATCGTGGCCCTCTCGGCGACGACCGGTGAGGGCGTCGACGAGCTCGTTAGCCGGCTGGACAAGCACTGGGCGTGGCTGGCCGAGTCGGGCGAGCGCGATTCCCGGCGCAAGGCACGGGCGCACGAGGAGGTCTCCGCGATCGCGGTCACCGCGCTGCGTGCCCGGATGGGCGGGCTGCCGGGCGATTCCCGGCTGGATGAGCTGGCAGGCCTCGTCGCCAGGGGCGAACTGGACCCATACTCGGCCGCTGACCAGCTCATCGAAGGCTAAGCCGCCGCGGTCGGGCCCGTTGCGCCTGGCCGGTCGCCGCAGTGAAAGCGGGCCGCCGCTGCGGCTGGTCCGGCGTCAGTGCCGTGCCTGTGGTCGCTTCTGTCACTGGCACCACAGGAGTCTGCGGCAGAGCCGGGCGAACGGGCGTGATCCGCCGGCTATCCAGCTTCGTCCTCGGCCGTCACCCCGTCGCAGTGGTCCGAGCTTGCCGCCGAGCTTGCCGCCGAGCTTGCCGCGCTGCCGCCGGTCCCCGGCTTCGGCGCGTCGGCTTGCCCGGCGGAGCCGCCGCCAGCCGCCGCCGCCCGGGTGATCGCGGACTGCATGATGGACTCGCTGCGCAGCCTGGCCTCATAGGCGCGCTTGCCCCCGCGCACGCCGAACAGGTGCTTAGCGATCACCAGGTACAGCACCAGGGCCAGGTTGATGGCGAACAAGAGCACCCTGGTGACGGTCACCTTCGCGGTCAGGTCATAGATCTCGTAGGGAAGGAAGACCGAGGTCACGATCATCGCGAAGTACTCGCCCCAGCGCTTGCCCAGCCACAGCCCGGTGCCCTCCACCACTTCGGTCAGCGCGTAAGCGGCAAGGAGGCCCGCCAGCAGGCTGATCGATCCGCTGCTCAGGGTCAGCGCATGCTTGATCAGGCCGACCAGCTTCGAGTGGTCGATGTCGAAGCCGAGCTGCCGGAACGACGTCCGCACCACCGGAAGCTCACGATCGAATGCCTGCTCGATCGAGACTCTCCGGAACTCGAACCGCCAGACACCGTAGGCGGCGGCGCCGAACAGAAGCGCCCGGAGGAACCGCTCAACCGCGAAGATCCGCAGGATGAACGCACTGCGGACCTCCTTGCCACGGCGTACCTCGGGTGCCTCGCCGGCCGGGCCGCGCCCGCCGGGCTCGCCGATCACGAACGTGCCGCACCGCAGGCAGCGCCAGGCTGGCCCCGATGATGTCTGAGTGCTCAGCAGCTCCTGCAGGCTGGCCTCGTCGGGCGCATAGGTCACATGCCCGTAGCGTCCGCACCCAAGGAGGCTCCAGTCCACGCCCGCAGCCTACGGCAGCGGGCCGGACCGGCCAGAATCGCGTAACCAGCAACTGCGAGCTGGGCGCGGCGCCCGCGCCCAGGGCAGCCCAGTGAGACGGCTCACGTCCTGATGATGATCCCGTCGGCCAGGGTGAGGACCTCGTCGCAGGCCAGGGCCAGCGCGCTGGCGTCGGATCCGGTCGCCACGATTGCCGTATCGCGCCCGAGCTCACGGATGCCGGCGGCCAGCGCTGCCGCATCCGGCGGGGTGAGATCGTCGAGCAGGCTGTCCAGGATGAGCAGATTCGGCTCATGCACGGCTGCCGCCGCGAGCCTGGTCCGCCGCAGGATCGTCGCGGGCACGGATCTTAGCTGCACGTCCGCCCACGGTGCCAGCGCGAGCCTGTCGATGATCGCCGCGGCCAGCAGGTGATAATCGCAGCCGGGCAGCCTGGCCAGCCGGGCGGCGTGCTCGATCAGCCCGCGCACCCGGCAGGCAGGCCGGAGCCTGGCTGTCTTGCGCGCGACCCCAACATGCCGGCGCACCGCGGCCCGCCCGTCCGCCGTTCCCATGTCCTCGCCCAGCACTCGCAGCTCGCCGTAGCTAGGCGGTTCCTGCCCGGCGAGGAGATCGATTATGGCCGTCGCGTCGCTGTGCCGGCCGACGGCAATCCCGAAACCGCTCCTGCCGAGAACTGGTGAGTCCATCCGGAAACTGGCGGTACGTAGTGCCCAGCCGCACCCGTGCCGCGCGCCAACGCCGGCGGCGAGCACCGGGGGCATTGCCATGACGGCGTGGCCCGACCGCACATCATCCCCCGACTCTGCTCGGTCACCTGGTTCCCCAGCAGGGAATATAACGCATTGTAATCAGTCGTGCGCGCCATCGCGGGCCGGTCCCCGCCCATGCTCGCTGCCGCGGGGGCCCGGTGGCGGCGGGTACCGGTACGTTGTGGCTGTGCACAAGCCGCTGGATCTGCCGTTCGATCCCATCGCGCGCGCCGCGGAAACATGGGAACGCGAATTCGGCGACTCGCACTCAATGGCGGCTGTCACGTCGATCATGCGGGCGCAGCAGATCCTGATCGGCGAGCTCGACTCGGTGCTCCGGCCGCACGGGCTGACATTCCCGCGGTACGAGGCGCTCGTCCTGTTGCAGTTCAGCCGGTCGGGAGGGCTGCCGTTGCGATTGATCGGGGAACGGCTGATGGTCCACCCGACCAGTGTCACCAACATCATCAACCGCCTGGAGCTTGGTGGCTACGTAGCCCGGAAGCCCAATCCGCGGGATGGGAGGGGAACGCTCGCCGAGATCACCAGGGCCGGCAGCGCGGTGGTGCAGCGGGCCACCGCGGACCTGATGGCGGTCGGCTTCGGGATGGGCGGTTACGACCAGGCGCAGCTCAAGGAAATGTTCGGCATGCTGCGCAGGCTGCGGGTGGACGCCGGGGACTTCGCCGACAGGTGAGCCGGGCGCCCGGCGGGGGACGGCCGGCTCTCGCGCTGCTCCCCGGATCAGCCCCGGACCGGCCGCGCCCGCCAGGTGGCGCCGCCGTTGGCGGTGGTGAACACCTCATGCAGATGCGGATCGGCGGGCACTGCGACGCCCTGATGATGGTCTGTCATACCGACGTACCTGAATCCCTGCTGGCCGACGCCCGAGCCGCGCGGTCCGGTCTGGGTCCTGGTCCAGGTAGCACCGCCGTCGTTGGACACCTCAATGCCCGCCGTAGTGGCGAGGACCACGAGCTTGCCCTGGGCGGCAGCCAGCGATCTCGCTATCCCGGCGGGCGGCGCGACGCCTGCCTGCAGCCAAGTCTTGCCGCCGTCAGCCGATGAGTAGACCGACTTGGCCTGGGAGCCGTCCGCCTCGGTCGTGGTCGTGCACAGCTCGAAAAGCAGGCTGGACCCGGCAGCGAGCAGCCCGCTGCTGGGCTGGCCGTCCGGCCCAGGCGGACCAGGTGCGCTGGGCGCCTGACCGGCCACCCGCCACGCCGCGCCGGTGAGCGGGCCGCTGTAGACCTGGCCGGACGGCGCGAGCAGGTAACCGGTGCCAGCTGCCAGGAGCAGGCTCGCCGTCGCCGGATGGCCGAGCCCGGCGGCAGATATCTTGAGGGCGCCTGCCGGACCGGGCACCGGAAGCCATCGGTCGCTTCTGGCCGGCGAGGAGAACAGCGAGAACGTCTCGCAGTGCGCAGCGTATGCGGCGGTGTCGCCCGCGCAGCTGGCGAAGATCGCGAAGGCGCGGCCTGCTGCCGCCTCCAGGCCCGTCACCCGGAGTCCAGATGTCAGCTCAGGCGTCCAGTGGGCGCCCCCGTCGTGGGTGACCCACAGCCCGGGGCCGAAGGCCCAGCCATCATGGAGGTTGAGGAAGCGGACCTGGCTCACGCCGGTGGCACCGCTGGGCGCGCCGGTGACCGGTGCGCTAACCCCGTACCAGCTGGTGCCGTAGTCGGAGCTGCCCGCCAGCGACGTGCAGTACCGGGTGGCGCAATGACCAGGGGTGCCGGCCTGGCCGATCACGGCGCCGATCCGCGTGTTGATGAAGGTGACCGACGTGGGCTGGAAGTTGGCCGGAGCCGCGCTGCCGGAGTTGCCTGCCGACAGCGACGAGGTCGCAGGCGGAGCGATCGTCGCCGAATGCGTCTCCGGGGTCGCGCCGCCCTTGGCCTCGTGGGTCTTGCGGGGGGTGGGGACCGTCCTGCGCGGCGGCGCCCCGGCCGCTACCACGTGAGAGCCGTTACCGCTGCCGCGGTGCAGCAGGGTCTGGGCGGCCTGCGGGAGCGCCACGGCGGCTGCTATCACGACGACGGCGCCGGCCACGGAGGCCAGCGCCCGGCTGGCCTTCCGCCTGCGAGCCCGCCTGCAGATCCGGCTGAAGGCGCCGGGCGGCGGAGCCAGCGGCTCCGCGTCGGCGTCCAGCCAGGAGTCGATCTTGTCACGCGGATCAGCCACCGGCGTCTCCGACGGCGGCCTTCAGGCGGGCGCGTGCATGATGCAGGTCTGCCTTGATCGTTCCCTCTGGCCTGCCGAGCATCGCCGCGACCTCGCGGATGCCAAATCCCGCGTAGTAGTGCAGCAGGAACGCGCTGCGCAGCTTGGCGGGCAGTGCCTCGATCAGCGCCCGCACGTCGACGTCCTGCACCGGGTGATAGGCGGGGTCGGCCGGCGCCGCGGCCGTCAGGCTCCTGATCGCGCGTCGTTCCCTGCCTGTCTTTCGCCAGTGGTCGCGTACCAGGTTGGTCGCGATCATGTACAGGTAGCTGTGCGGGCTGTCCAGCGCGGTCCACCTGGCAAGCAGGCGGGTGAATGCCTCGGAGGCGATCTCGTGCGCTGTCTCGTCGTCATCGACCAGCCGCCGCACCCATCCGGCCAGCCGCGGATAGGAGGCATTGAAGAGTTCTTCGGCCGCCTTGCGATCGGCAAACTGGAGCCTGCCCACGGAGCTCCCTTGCCGCGGCGCCGGCACAGGCGGCGCGGTCCACGTTCCCTGCATGGTCACGACGTCCCCGAAGACCGCGGTGCGGCCCACGTCGCCTGCGCGATACTGCATCGGTTCTACCACACATTCGGGCGCGTCTAGGGCTGGGCCTCCTGAGCCCCCGCAATGCCCAGGCATCTCATGAGACGCCGCAGCACGGCCGGCGGTTGGGTGCCCGCGGCGCCATTCTCCGCCGGGGTCCTATCGGCATACACTGATAGCAGAGATTAGTAGGACGTCCTACTAATCTGGCCAGTAATCGGCCTGGGAGGACTCTCTGATGAACGCGTATGGCACAGCGGACGGCAGCGGCGACGGCAGGCAGCGCTGGCAGCGGCGGTACGACGCCTCCCGGGTGCGGGACGCGGATTTCACCACGCTGTCCGGGGTCAACGTGGACCCGGTCTACGGGCCGCCTGATGGCGCAGTGGTCCCCGGATTCGAGCGGATCGGCTGGCCGGGGGAGTACCCGTTCACCCGCGGCCTCTACCCCGGCGGGTACCGGGGCAGGACATGGACCATCCGGCAGTTCTCCGGGTTCGGCAACGCGACGCAGACGAACGAGCGGTACAAGATGCTGCTGCGCGGCGGCGGCGGCGGCCTGTCGGTCGCTTTTGACATGCCGACGCTGATGGGCCGCGACTCCGATGAGCCGCGCGCCGCCGGTGAGGTCGGGCACTGCGGCGTGGCCATCGACTCGGCGGCCGACATGGATGTCTTGTTCTCCGGTATCCCGCTGGCCGAGGTGACCACGTCGATGACGATCAGCGGCCCGGCGGTCCCGGTTTTCTGCATGTACCTGGCCGCCGCGCAGCGCCAGGGCGCCGACATCGGCAAGCTGGACGGCACCTTGCAGACCGACATCTTCAAGGAGTACATCGCGCAGAAGGAATGGCTCTTCCCGCCTAAGCCACACCTGCGGCTGATCGGTGACCTGATGGAGTACTGCGCGCGGGAGATCCCTGCTTACAAGCCGCTGTCGGTGTCCGGGTACCACATCAGGGAAGCCGGGTCGACGGCCGCGCAGGAACTCGCGTTCACGCTGGCTGACGGGTTCGCGTACGTGGAACTCGGCCTTTCGCGCGGGCTTGATATCGAGGAATTCGCGCCTGGCCTGTCGTTTTTCTTCGATGCCCACATCGACTTCTTCGAGGAGATCGCCAAGTTCCGCGCCGCGCGCCGGATCTGGGCGCGCTGGCTGCAGGATGTCTACGGCGCCCATAGTGAGCGCGCCCAGCACCTGCGGTTCCACACCCAGACAGCCGGGGTCTCGCTGACCGCGCAGCAGCCGGACAACAACGTGGTCAGGACCGCGATCGAGGCGCTGGCCGCCGTACTGGGCGGGACCAATTCGCTGCACACCAACGCGCTCGACGAGGTGCTCGCACTGCCAAGCGAGAAGGCTGCCGAGATCGCGATGCGCACCCAGCAGGTGATCATGGAAGAGACCGGCGTGGTCAACGTGGCGGACCCGCTTGGCGGCTCCTGGTACCTCGAATCCCTCACCGACCGGCTGGAAGCCGAGGCAGAGCAGATCTTCGCCCGGATAAAGGCGATGAGCCCGGACTCCTCGATGACCGGCGGAATCCTGCGGGGTATCGAGGAGGGCTGGTTCATGGCGGAGATCGCCGAGTCCGCCTTCAGCTATCAGCGGCAGGTGGAGAAGGGCGATAAACGGGTCGTCGGCGTCAATTGCCACCCTGAGACGGTCGGCCTGCCGGTGGAGATCCTCCGGGTCAGCCACGAGGTGGAACGGGTTCAGGTCCGCGAGCTCGCATCGCGGCGGCAGGCACGTGACCAGGCGGCCGTCGACGCCGCGCTGGCCGCGATGATCGCGGCGGCGCGGTCTGGCGACAACATGATCCCGGCCATGCTTGACGCGGCCCGCGCCGAGGCGACGCTTGGCGAGATCTGCGGAACGCTGCGCGATGAGTGGGGCGGCTATTTCGAGGCTCCGGCGTTCTGAGCGGCTGCGGCGTTCTGAGCGGCTGCGGCGTTCTGAACTGTCCTAGCGCGCATAGAGGCTTAGCCAGATACCAGTGGCCTGCCAGATCCGGATCTGCCTGAAGCCAAGCATCCGCAGGAGCGTGGGCGGCGTATCCAGCGAGGTGCTCTGGAGAGAGTTGAGCTGGACGAGCCACACCCGGGGGGCGTCGGCGGCCCGCCGCCGCACTACCTGGCTCGCCGCCCACGTCCCGCCCAGCGTCCCAGACTGAATCGCCGTCCGCGCCAGTTCGACGTTCGGCAACTGCCTAAGCCCGTACGGATAGGCGGCAACGATCGGCTCCCCGATCGTGTAATACAACATGACGTCGCCCGGCCGCCGGCTGGCGGCAACGATCCGGTCCGCCTTGCGGATGTCATCGCCGTGGCCGCCGGGGGAGCGTACCTGCAGCTGCGCGGGCACCCCCAGCACCGCGATGATCGCGAGGGCCGCGGCGCCCGCCTTCCAGCCCAGCGCCGCCAGCGCGGCACCTACCAGCAGGGCAGCAGCTGGAGCGCAGAAGATGATGTACCGGAAGGTGTACGCGGGGGAGATTAGCGAGACGCCGATCAGGATCGCTGCGGGCAGGACCAGCCAGGGAAGGCACACCGCGAGAAGGTCGCCGGGCCAGGCTGCGCGTAGTCGCGCCCGCCCGGCCATTGCGCCCACCGCGATTGCGCACAGCACGGCCAGGCCGGCTGCCGCCACCATCAGTCCCGGCCCGATCAGGTTCGCGAGGCCGGTGATGGAGCGGGTCGCCGGGGCCCTCATCCAGTTGAGCTGGACGCGCTGCGCCTTGCTCATCGCAAGCAGGGGACTTGCCAGCGCAAAGGTGGCAGCGACAGCGGCCAGCCAGCCCAGCGGTAGCGACGCGGCCGTCGCGGTATCCGCCCGCCGCAACCAGGCTCGCGTTACCGGCACCGCATGCGCCGCGACCAGCAGCAGTGCGAAGGGATGCAGGTATCCCAGTGCCGTCAGGCACGCCGCATACCCGGCCAGCCATCCGCGCACTCCGGCCCCGGACGCGGCGGCCTGCATAACCCGCACCAGCAGATAGCTGGCTGCCGCGGCAAGGGCCGTCGCCATCGCATACGGGCGAATGGCCTGCCCGTACAGGCTGACCTGCGGCAGAATCGCGAACACCAGGCCCGCGGCCAGCCCGGCGCGCGGCGAGACCAGGCGCCGCCCCAGGCCCACGGTGGCAGCCGCTGCGGCGGCCATCGCCAGAGCGGAGGGCAGCCGGGTCGCAAGCTCGCCGGAACCGGCGAGCCACACAACCGGCCACATGATCACGTAGTAGCCGCCGTGCACTACGTCAACATTGCCGAGCATTCGCAGCAACTCGGCGAAGGGGCGCTGCACCGCGGACAGCGTCGCCGCCTCATCCCGCCAGTACGAAGGTTCCCGGATTCCCCAGACCATCACCGCCAGGGTGACCAGGGGCGGCACAAGCCGCATCCACAGCGGCGCCGAGACTTCCGAGACTTCCGAGACTTCCGAGACTTCCGAGACCTCCGAGACCTCCGAGACCTCCGAGACCTCCGAGACCTCCGAGACCTCCGAGACCTCCGAGACCTCCACCAGCCTGCCTTTCGCTGAGTGCGCGGCAGCCAGCTGCCGGTCCGTTGGCTGAGTATGCTCCGCGGCGGGCGGTCCCGTGACGGGCGGTCCCGTGACGGGCGGTCCCGTGACGGGCGGTCCCGTGACGGGCGGTCCCGTGACGGGCGGTCCCGTGACGGGCGGTCCCGTGACGGGCGGTCCCGTGACGGGCGGTCGGCTCCGAGATGGCATGGTTACCCTAGGTCAGCGTTCTCAGCGATGCATCGTCGGGGAAGCCGAACTCGCCGGGACGGCCCGCACGTCGGCGCCGCACCAAATCTACTCCGCTGCGCGAAGCACCGGGCGGCTGCGCACGTCTGGAGGCGAGCGGATTGCGCGGTGGCGGCGGGACGGGTTGCGGACCGGCCGCGTGCCTGGGCGGTCCCGCGGATGCGGCAGGATGGAGTCATGCAGCAGCAGCAGCCGCGGGATTTCTCCCTCCACGGAGCCGTTGACCTTGGCGCGCGGCAGGCCGCGCAGCGCAGGCAGGCGGCCAGGTCAGCGGGTAATGGCGAGACGCCGGATGAGCATCAAGGGAACGTGATCGAGGTAACCGACGACACGTTCAATGCGCAGGTCGTCGAGCGGTCGCGCAGCGTTCCCGTCGTCCTGGACCTGTGGGCCGAGTGGTGCGGACCGTGTAAGCAGCTCGGGCCCGTGCTGGAGAAGCTCGCCGGCGAGGCGGACGGCGCGTGGGTGCTCGCCAAGGTCGACGTCGATGCCAACCCGCAGTTGAGCGCGGCGTTGCAGGTGCAGAGCATCCCGATGGTGGTGGCCGTAGCGGCCGGGCAGATCGTTGAGGCTTTCCTTGGCGCCATGCCTGAGTCTCAGGTCCGGGAGTGGCTCGGTGCGGTTATGCAGATCGCCGACCAGCTCGGGCTGCCCGGCTACGGCGGTGCCGAGGCGGGGGATGAGGACGCCGAATCGGAGAGCACCGCGGCGACGGATGGCGGGACAGCAGCCGGGCAGGCCCGGCCGGGACAGCCCCAGCCCGGCCAGGCACGGTCCGCCCAGACAGCACCGGCCCAGACAGCGCCCGCTCAGACACCGCCCGGCCAGGTGCCGCCCGCCTTTGGCGGGCCGGGGCGGGGACGGCCGGGGCAGGCCCGGCCGGGGCAGGCCCGGCCCGGGCAGCCGCCGCCCAGGCAGCCGCAGGGGCCTTCCGGTCGGCCTGGACCTGGTCGGCCAGGCCCCGGGAGCGGCCCTGAGCAGGGGGCTTTCATGGCGGACCCAGCGTTCGGTGAAGCCCAGCAGGCCATGGAACGCGGTGACCTGGATGGTGCGGCTGCGGCATTCGAGAAGGTCCTCGCCTCCTCACCCGGGCACCCGGTGGCCACGATGGGCATGGCCCAGGTGGACCTGATCAAGCGGGTGAATTCCTACGACCAGCCCAAGGTGCAGCGTGAAGCGGACGACAATCCCGGCGATCCCGACGCGCAGGCGCGCGCAGCCGATGTCGACGTGGCACTCGGCCGGGTTGACGCAGGATTCAACCGGCTCCTCGAAACCGTGCGGCGGACTTCAGGAGACGAGCGGAACCGCGCCCGGCTGCACCTTGTCAACTTGTTCAACGTCTTCCCGCCCAAGGACCAGCGGGTGGCGAAGGCCCGGGCAACCTTGTCCAGCCTGCTGTTCTGACTCCTCCTACCGGACAGACGGGATGTCAGCGGCTGCTACCCGACAGACGGGCTGTCAGCGGCCAGCGGTATGGTCGGGAACCGATTCGGCTAGCTGCTCCAGTGCAGGCAGCGCCACCGCGAGCGCGGTCAGCTGTTCCTCAGTCAGCGTCAGCAGGCTCTCCCGTAGCAAGACGGTGCTCTCCTGCCTGATGCGCTCAAGCACCTCGCGGCCTCGCGGCGTGATGGCCAGCGTGCTGGCCCGCGCGTCGCCCGGCACCGCGCACCGCTGCACATAACCCGAATCTTCGAGGGCGCTGACGAGGCGGGTGAGCGTTGAGGGCGCGATGCGTTCTGCCGCGGCGAGGTCACCGAGGCGCAGCGGGCCAGCCTGCCAGACCGTTGCCAGCGCAGAGAGCTTGGTCGGCGTGAGCCCGGCCAGCTCGTGCTTGCGCAGCCGCCTGGACAGCCTGGCGATGGCCACCCGCAGCCGCGCCACATCGATGGCCGGCGCGGCGGGATCGGACGACGCGCCCGGATCAGGTGGCGACGGTGACTTGCGCCTCCCGTTCGCCGGCGACTGACCGGTCTCTGGCCGTGCGCCGGCTGCCGGCACCGGCCGGGCAGTGCTTGCACTGGACACCCTTGCAGGGTACGTGGCACCGGACAGGCCAGCGGACTCGACGTCATCGGGCGGCCATTCAGCGAAGACCACGGATTCTGTCGCATCATTGATAGATGCAGGATGATTCCATGGGCGGTCGGCTGCTCGTGGCCACGCCGTTGCTCGGCGACCCTAACTTCCGCCGCACCGTCATCCTGATCGTGGAGGACGAGCCGGAGGATGGGACTCTCGGCGTCGTACTGAACCGGCCGACCGAGGTCCCGGTCGGTCAGGTGCTTGAGCCCTGGACAGAACTCGTGACCGGGCCGTCGGTGGTCTTCAAGGGTGGCCCCGTCTCGCCGAACAGCGCCCTGGCCCTGGGCCTTGCGCAAGGCGAGGACGAGCCGGTCGGGTGGCGGTCGCTGGATGGTTCCCCGCTGATGTCCAGGATCGGGCTCGTCGACCTGGAGGCGCCGCCCGAGCTGCTCGCCGGTGGGATCAAGTCCTTCCGGGTCTTTGCCGGCTACGCGGGCTGGGGGCCTGGCCAGCTGCGGGCGGAGATCGATGAAGGTGCCTGGTACCTGCTGCCGGCGGAGCCTGCTGACGCGTTCTTCAGCCAGCCGGAACGGCTGTGGCCAGCGGTACTCCGCCGCCAGGGCGGGGTGATGGCCCTCATGGCCACCTATCCCGACGATCCCGCGCTTAACTGAGCCCGGGGGGCCCGTTTCGCGGTTCCAGTAGCTGAGCCCTGGCCGGGATCCGGCTTACGGGTGCCGTCGGCTCCCGGCGGGTTTGTCGCGGCGGCGTAGACTCGGCTCTTGTGAGTACAGAAGTGCTGCCGGGCGGCGCCGTCCGCGAAGAGACCGATACCCGCCCAGATCTGTCGACCGGCGATGGCGACCATGAGCGGTTTGCCCATTATGTCCAGAAAGACAAGATCGTCGACAGCGCCGTGAGCGGCACGCCCGTAGTGGCCCTGTGCGGCAAGGTCTGGGTGCCGAGCCGGGACCCCAAGCGCTACCCGGTGTGCCCGGAATGCAAGGAGATCTTCGAGTCGCTGCCCGAGGGCGACGACTGAGCCGCGTCCAGCCCGAAGCTAGCGGCAAGCCGCGTTCGCCGACGGACCGCCCTGCCGCGTTCGCTGACGGACCGCGCGCGGCCGCGTCCGCTGACCGACCGGGCCCTGCCGCATCCGCATGGCCCAGTCACAGGTGATAAGAAACCGGGTTCCCGGCCCTGAGCGGGCGGGGAACCCGGTCCCTGAACAGCTGCCGTGCGCTAGATCTGCAGTGCCTGCAGGCTAATGAGCCCGGTTCAGCGCCGAGGCGTACTTGTTCGCTGCCGCGGGCGTGGTCGGGTTCGGACGGGGCAGCGGCTTGCAGGTGACGTCCCACCTGGCCGTCGGGTTGGTCGTGCGGGCTGGCAGCTTGCCGTTGGCCAGGTACCTGGCAATCGTGTTGTCGACGCACAAGTCGCCGAAGAGCGAGTCCGCGTGGGTCGTGCCGCCCGGCTCGGCCAGCAGCACCGAGTGCGGGAACAGCCTGCGGACCTCGACGCTGCCCTCGAACGGGGTCGCCGAGTCGAGCGTCTCGTCGATCAGCAGGGCGCTGCTGATGCCGCTTCCGTTGATGTGCTCCGGGGTGGACGCAGGGGCGGGCCAGTGCAGGCACGGTGCGTTGAACCAGGCGTTGGCCCAGGTCTCGAAGGGCGCGATCCGGTTGACCCGGCGGTTGTCCCGGGCCCACTTCGCCCAGCTCAGCGGCCACTGGACATCGGTGCACTGGACCGCGTTGTAGACAGCGAACTCGTTGTCATTGCCAGGAGTATCGGTCATCTTGTACAGCGAGACGATGTTCTTGCCGGCCTTGGCGCTGTGGGTGGTGGCCCAGTCCGAGAACGCCGAGCCCAGCTGCAGCCAGGTCTCCTCGTAGTAGCCCGCCTCCAGGAAGATATCCACCCACTCGTCCGGGCCCACCTGGCTCCTGATCGGGTGCTTGGCCAGCCTGGCCTGCTCGGCGTAGAACCGGCTCCGCACCGCTGCCTCGGTGCGGCCCAGGTGATAGACGCGGTGGTACTTGGCGAGCCACCCGAACCAGATGTTGATGTTCCGGTTGAATGCGATGTCCTGGTTCAGGTTGGCCTTGTACCAGATGTTGCGCGGGTCCACGTTGCTGTCCATGATCAGTCGCCTGACATGGGCCGGGAACATCGAGGCGTAGACCTGGCCGAGGTAGGTGCCGTAGGAGAAGCCGTAGTAGGTGATCTTGGACTGGCCGAGCGCCGCCCGGATGCTGTCCATGTCCTTGGCCGCATCCTTGGTGGTCATGTTGCGCAGCAGAGCGGCCTGCGCGGCGCTGTGGTTCTTGCATGCCAGGTCGTAGCGCTTCGAGCGGCTCAGCCAGTAGGTAAGGATCTTCCTGGTGGTCGGGTTGTAGCTCTCGCGAGGGCCAGCGAAGTAGTAAGGCTTGCAGGTCACCGCAGGGACGCTCGAGCCGACGCCGCGCGGGTCGAAGCCGACCCAGTCGTAGTCGGCGATCGCCGCCTTATCGGCCGCCGCGCCCGCCTTGCTCGCCTGCGTTTCTTCGGCCTGGAGCTGTGCTTGCAGGAAGACGTTCAGGTTGAGGCCCGATCCGCCCGGGCCGCCCGGGTTGGTCAGGATGACGCCCTGATAGCGGGCCGCGGTGTGCCTGATGATCGATACGGCGATCTTGATCTGCCGCCCGGTCGGGTCGCTGTAGTTCAGCGGCACCGACAGCAGAGCGCACCGGGCACCCGCCTGCTTCAGAACCGGGTCCGTGCAGGTGCCCCAGGCGATGCTGTTGACCTGCGAGCGCGTCGAGACGGCTGCTGCGGCGGGCGCCACAGCGCCGAGCCCAGCGGTGCCGAGCCCCGCGACCAGCATGCTGGCCGCAGTGGCAACGACGACGTGTTTTCTCATGCGATCCCTTTCGATCGGCATTCGCTGCCCCGTCCAGCGAATGGACGTAAGAACGTGCCGATTGTTCCTTATCTCAGGCGGTTCGCAGTAGTCCGTGAAGTGCGCGGTTACCAAGTTGTGACGCCGGTCACCGCATCGATATCAATTCTCGGGTCGTTCCGGTGAACGGGCATCAGGGCTGAAAATGGTAGGTATCGCAGGATAACCGCGCGATAGCTGCAATGCGTGCGCAGGCAGCTCGGCCACCGCCGCGCGGTGCCGCTCCCTGACGGCCTCAAGAGGCTCGGCGCCGACGATCTCGCCGCCGCGGACGAGCTGGCGGAGCAGCACGCGGTCGGCTGCCCGCGGACCGGGCGGCAGGTCGGGCGGCTCGGCAAGGACCAGCTCAGCAGCGGCTGCTCCGCCGGCGTCGCGGCGGCGCACTGCCCATTTGCGGCCACCGCGGCCGGGCTTGCCCACCGATCGCTTGGCAACCGGACGCAGCGGCGCGGCGGCCGCAGTGCCCTGTGCCCTGGCCACCAGCTTGTATACCAGTGCCGCGGTGGGCGCGCCTGAGCCGGTGACCAGGGAAGTGCCGACCCCGTAGCCGTCAACGGGGGTAGCCGCAAGCGCGGCGATCGAGTACTCGTCCAGGTCGCCGGTGAGCACGATCCTGGTCTGCGGCGCGCCGAGTGAGTCGAGGAGCGCTCGAACCTGACGGGCCACCACCGGGAGGTCGCCGCTGTCAATCCGGACCGCCCCGAGCTGAGGGCCGGCCAGCTCCACGGCGATCCGGACCGCGGCGGCCACATCATAGGTGTCGACCAGCAAGGTGGTGCTCGTGCCGAGCGCGGCAAGCTGGGCGCCGAACGCCTCCCGCTCGCTGTCATGCGCCAACGAGAACGCATGCCCGCTGGTACCGCTGGTCGGGACCCCGTAGTCCCGGCCGGCCCGCAGGTTGGAGGTAGACGCAAAACCGGCAAGGTATGCGGCCCGGGCACTGGCGACGGCAGCGAGCTCGTGGGTGCGGCGCGAGCCCATTTCGATCAGTGGCCTGCCGTCGGCCGCCGTCACCATCCGGGACGCCGCCGAGGCAATGGCGCAATCATGATTGAGAATCGACAGGGCCAGCGTCTCTAGGATGACAGCCTCGGCGAAGGCGCCCTCCACAACCAGGATCGGCGAGCCGGGGAAATAGCAGTCCCCCTCCGCGTAGCCCCATATATCACCGGTGAAGGCGTACGACTCAAGGTAACGAAGGGTGCTTTCGTCGGCCACTCCGCTATCGCGCAGGAACGTGAGTTCCGGTTCGCCGAACCTGAACCGCTGCAGCGCGTCAAGCAGCCGCCCGGTGCCAGCCACCACGCCGTAGCGCCTGCCGTTAGGGAGGTGGCGGGCGAAGACCTCGAAGACGGCCCGCTCCCAGGCCGCCCCGCTGCGCAGCGCGGCGCGCAGCATGGTCAGCTCGTAGTGATCGGTGAGCAGGCCGGTACCTGCGTCGGCCCGCGCACCGCCGTCAAGACGATCGGCGGGTGGCGGGCCGGCGTGGCCCGCGTTACTCGTCACGGGGGCAGCCTACGGGCCCGCCTGCTGGCTGCCCGACCCAGCTGCCAGGCGCAGGATGTGTCAGCAGCGGGCGATATGGGGTAGCACGGGGATGTCGTCAGTAATCGGCCGAGTATCCGCGCCGGTGCGACGGATCGCCCAGCGTGAGCCGAGTACGGTACAGATCCGTCGTACTGGCAGAGTGGAAGACTATGACTGACGGGAGGTGACTGCCAGTGAGTGTGGCACCTGTTGAGGTTGACAAGCCGGAGACCGGCCGGGAGGCGGTCCCCGACTCACCATGGGTCACAATCGTGTGGAATGACCCGGTCAACCTGATGTCATACGTGACATATGTTTTCCAGACCGTTTTCGGCTACGCCAAGCCGAAAGCCGAGAAGCTGATGCTCGACGTACACCACAAGGGCAAGGCAGTGGTCTCGTCTGGGGCCCGTGAGGCCATGGAACGGGATGCCGAGACCCTGCACGGCTTCGGCTTGTGGGCCACGGTGAGCCACGACTAGTGAGCGACGATGAGGGAGAGGCCGTGGCTGGGTTCCGCGCCACGCCGGGCGGTGCGACCGTGCGGTTCGCCGCAGCCCAGGCGACCATCATCCGCGACCTGGTCGGCCAGATCGCCGAGCTCGTCGCCGACGATATGCCCGACGATGGCGGCACCGCGGGCACTGGCAGCGCCGCCGAACTCGCGTCGCAGCTCGGCGTCAGCGACGCCACCGAGCTGCCAGAAGACCCGGTGCTCGCCCGGCTGCTGCCCGATGCCTACAGCGACGACCCGGAGGCTTCCGGGGAATTCCGCAGGTACACCGAGCAAGGCCTGCGCTCGGCCAAGGTAGCAGCGGCCAGGACAGTCCTCGCGACACTGCCGGCCTCGGGCGGGAGGATCCGGCTGTCCGGGCCGGAGGCCCAGGCATGGCTCCGTGCACTCAACGATGTCAGGCTCGCGCTCAGCGTGCGCCTCGGAATCACCGATGAGCTCGGCGAGCAGGAAGAGGGCTTCGCGGCTGACGACCCTCGTTCTGCCTATATGTGGGTCTACCAGTGGCTGGCGATCCTCCAGGAGAGCCTGGTCGAGGCGCTGTCCTGACCGGCGGGTTACGCTCGCGTCCATGCTGTCCATAAGCCGCGCGCTGCAGGCGGAGATAGTCGCGCACGCCAGGGCCGACCATCCGGATGAAGCTTGCGGGGTGATCGCCGGGCCAGCCGGGAGTGACCGGCCTGAGCGGTTCATCCCGATGATCAACGCGGAGCGCTCGCCGACCTTCTACCGTTTCGACTCCATGGAGCAGCTGAGGGTCTGGCGCGAGATGGACGATCGGGATGAGGAGCCTGTCGTTATCTATCACTCGCACAGCGCAACGCAGGCTTACCCGTCGCGCACCGACATCGCGTACGCGAGCGAGCCGGCAGCGCACTATGTACTGGTTTCCACGCGTGCGGCGGCCGAGACGGAGTTCCGCTCGTTTCGTATCGTGGACGGAACCGTGACCGAGGAGGAGGTCCGCCTCGTGCCGGATACGCCCGCGGCTACGGGCACGGCGGCCGGTGCGGCTCCCGGTGCGGCGCCGGAATGATCCCGCCCTGCTGCCGGTTGCACCGCATGAGGCAGCCGCCGGTGTTCACCAAGACCTAGCGTCCAGTCCACGCATATCTGGAGCAGCACTGATGTCCATTGAGGTCCGCATCCCGACGATCCTGCGCAGCTATACCGGCGGGGCAAAGGCGGTGGAAGGCTCCGGCGATACGCTCGCCGGTCTCCTTTCCGATCTGGAGTCGCGGCACGGCGGACTGCGCGAGCGGCTGGTCGACGACGGCGGCCTGCGGCGCTTCGTCAACGTCTACCTGAACGACGAGGACGTGCGCTTCCTCGGCGGACTGGACGCCCCGGTCCGAGATGGCGATACGGTCACCGTGCTTCCTGCCGTCGCTGGCGGGGCCAGCTGACCTCCGGCTGGGCGGAAGCCTGATGCGTTACGACTCAATGCTTGACTCGCTCGGCCACACACCGCTGGTCGGGCTGCCTGGGCTGTCGCCCGGTGCTGATGTCCGGCTATGGGCCAAGCTGGAGGACAGGAACCCGACCGGCTCGATCAAGGACCGGGCGGCGTTCTTCATGGTGGCGCAGGCGGAGAAGGACGGGCTGCTCAGCCCGGGCGCCACGCTGCTCGAGCCGACGTCGGGCAACACCGGCATTTCGCTTGCCATGGTGGCGAAGCTGCGTGGCTACCGGCTGATCTGCGTGCTGCCGGAGAACACGTCGGCCGAGCGCAGGCAGCTGCTCGAGATGTACGGCGCGTCCGTCATTTCCTCGCCCGCCGCCGGCGGATCCAACGAGGCCGTCCGGCTGGCCAAGCAGCTCGCTGCTGAGAATCCCGGCTGGGTGATGCTCTACCAGTACGGAAACGAGGCCAACGCCCGCGCGCATTACGAGACCACCGGGCCCGAGCTGCTGGCCGATCTGCCAGAAATAACCCACTTCGTAGCGGGGCTCGGCACCTCCGGCACCCTGATGGGCACCGGAAGGTACCTGCGCGAGCGGGTGCCTGGCGTGCAGGTCGTCGCCGCGGAGCCGCGGTACGGCGAGCTCGTCTACGGGCTGCGCAACATGGATGAGGGCTTCGTGCCCGAGCTGTACGACGAGTCGGTGCTGACCTCGCGATTCTCGGTGTCATCCACGGACGCGCTGCGCCGGGCACGGCAGCTGCTTGACGTGGAGGGCATCCTCGCGGGCATCTCGTCCGGGTGCGCCCTGCACGCAGCCCTTGCCCTGGCCGCGAAGGCACAGTCGGCCGGCCAGCGGGCCGACATCGCGGTGGTGATCGCCGATGCCGGCTGGCGGTACCTGTCCACCGGGGCCTACACGGGCACGCTGGACGAGGCAGAGGAGAGGCTGGAAGGCCAGCTATGGGCGTAATGACCGTATTTGACGAGGCGACGGCCGTGCAGCGGACTGGCGATGGCCGGTATGAGACGCGGCCCGACGCGCGGTTCGCGCTGGTCGCGCCCGGCGGCACCGCCCCGCCCGCCGTCAATGGCGGTGTGCTGATGGCTTCCATGCTGCGGGCCGTGCTCGATACCTCGCCGCACCCGTACCCGGTGGCGACGAGCGCGCACTTCCTGCGGGTGCCGCAGCTGGCGCCGGCGCAGATCGAGGTGGTCTGGCTCAAGCGTGGCGGTACTGCCGCGACCGCCCGCGCCACGCTGCTCCAAGAAGCGCGCCCGGTACTCGACCTGACAGTCACGACCGGGACCCTGCCGAAGCCTCCCGCGGCTGCCGGGGAGCCGGTCCTGGCGGCTGAGGGAGTGGCGGCGGCAGGCCAATGGGCGCCGGCCGGCGGCGCAGGTGACGGACTGGGCGCTGGCCCGGGCGAAGGACCGGCGCGCGGACCGGGCCAGGGGGTGGCCGAATTGGGCGAGGGACCGGCCGGATTGGCCGAGGGACCGGCCAGCGGACCGGTTACCGCGGTGGCTGAGCCGCCAAGGACGGGCGATCTGCTGGCCTGGACCGGCCAGCGCCCGCACCTTCCGCCGATCGAGGAGTGCGTGAACCTGGGCCACTGGCGGGGCACTGTCGCCCCGGACGGGACGGCCGGGTACGCGGCCCACGTTGATCTGCGTCTGGATCCCGCGACCATCGGATGGCGGCACGGGACCCCGGCTGGAGTCCCGGAGATGCGCGGCTACTTCCGGTTGCGCGAGGACCGGGACCCGGACGCGTATCTGCTGGCGCTGGCGGTTGACGCCCTGCCGCCCGTCGTGTTCGGCCTCGGTGCCACCGGCTGGGCTCCGACCGTCGAGCTCACCTGGTACATGCGGGCGGCGCCGTCCCCCGGCCCGCTGCAAGTCGCGGCGAGATGCCGGCATGTCAGCGGCGGGTGGTTCGATGAGGAGGCGGAGGTGTGGGACGCGACAGGCGCGCTGGTCGCGCAGAGCCGCCAGATCGCCAGGGTCGGCCGCGGCCCGGTCAAGGACGGCTCCTGACTGGCCATTGCGACGGCGCGGGCTGGGCGGATGTCGGCGGCACGGGGTGGGCGGCGGTCCGGGGCGCGCGTACGCTGGTGCACCGTGCTGCTCACCATCGTCGGCTGCTCGGGCAGCTTTCCCGGGCCGGACAGCCCGGCCTCCTGCTACCTGGTGGAGGCGGCAGGGTTCCGGCTGCTGCTTGATCTCGGTAACGGCGCGCTCGGGGCGCTGCAGCGTTATGCGGGGCTCTACGACGTCGATGCGGTCTGTCTCAGCCACCTGCATGCCGATCACTGCCTGGACCTGTGCTCCTACGCGGTCGCGCGGCACCACCACCCGGCCGGCCCGCGGCCGCCGATCCCGGTGTACGGCCCGGCAGGCACCGCTGAGCGGATGACGGCCTGCTACGGCAGCCAGGGCAGTGCCGCGATGACCGAGTCCTTCGACTTCACCGAGCTGGCACCGGGAACCATCGGCATCGGGCCGCTGCGGGTCACCGCGGACCACATGAATCACCCGGTCGAGACGTTCGGCTTCCGGCTCGAGCACGCTGGCCAGGTACTGGCGTACTCGGCTGATACCGGGGAGTCCGCCGCGCTCGCCGGGCTTGCCCGCGGCGCCGACGTGCTGCTGTGCGAGGCCTCCTTCCTGGACGCGCCTGGGCTGCCCGCGGACCTGCATCTCACAGCACGCCAGGCAGGTCAGTACGCGGCCGGGGCGGGCGCCGGGAAGCTGGTCCTCACCCACCTGGTCCCGTGGAATGACCAGCAGGTAACGGAGGACGAGGCGGGACTCGGGTTCAGCGGGCCGCTGGTCCTTGCCGCGTCAGGAATGCGGCTCGAAATCGGCTAGCGCTGGCTTTATCCGTTTATTGCCGGTCCTGATCCTCACCCACCATGCCCGATCGGCAGCAAAAAAACCCGTCCGGCGGCGTGGCACGCCGCTTGCGGCGCGAAGATCATGGCGCCCGCGCCTAAACTCTCTGGGATGCGCGTACTCGTTACCGGCGGTGCCGGTTTTATTGGCTCGCATCTCACTGATGCCCTGCTGTCACGGGGCGACGAGGTGTCGGTGATCGATGATCTGTCGTCCGGCCGGGCCGGCCGCCTCGATGAGCGGGCCACACTGCACAAGCTGAGCGTCACCGACGCCGGGCCGCTGGCCGCGATCGTCGAGCAGGAGCGGCCGTCGCTGATCTGCCACCTGGCCGCCCAGATCGACGTGCGCGCGTCGGTGGTCGCGCCGGCCCAGGACGCGCAGGCCAACATCGTCGGCACCGTCAACGTGCTCGAGGCCGCCCGCGCGGGCGACGTGCGCGTGCTGTTCTGCTCCACCGGCGGCGCCTTGTACGGCACCGACGCGCCGATCCCGTCGCTCGAGGACGTGCTGCCGCTGCCCGAATCCCCATACGGGATAGCCAAATACTGCGCTGAGCAGTACGTCGACCTTTACAACCGGCTGCACAAGACCAGGCATGCGGTGCTACGGCTGGCCAACGTGTTCGGCCCGCGGCAGGACCCGTCAGGCGAAGCCGGTGTGGTACCCATCTTCTGCGGACGGGTGCGAGCCGGCGAGCAGCCCGTTATCTATGGCGACGGCACCCAGACCAGGGACTATGTATATGTCGGCGACGTGGTTGCCGCGTTCCTCGCGGCGGCCGACCGGGGCCGCCCGGGCACCTGGAACATCGGGACCGGGGTCGAGGTCAGCGTCCTTGAGCTGGCCAGGATCATCGGCGAGGCCGCCGGGCGCCCGGTCGAGCCCGCCTTCGCGCCGAGCCGGCCCGGCGAGCTGCAGCGCAGTGCTCTTGCGGTGGAACGAGCGAAGCTCGACCTGGGGTGGCAGGCGCGCACCGGGCTTGCTGATGGGGTGCGCGCGGTTTATGAATGGATCGGGGCCGGCGCGCCGGACCGAGCTGGGTACTGACCAAAACGCGTTCCAGGCACCGCTAGGCTGACGGGCATGTCCCGACCGGATGGGCGCGAGCCCGATGAGCTGCGCGAGGTACGGATCACCCGGGGATGGCTCGAGCACGCGGAGGGCTCGGTGCTGGTCGAGTTCGGCGCCACCCGGGTGCTGTGCGCGGCAAGCGTGACCGAGGAGCTGCCGCGCTGGCGCCGGGGCAGCGGCCTCGGCTGGGTGACCGCCGAATACGCGATGCTGCCGAGGTCGACCAATACGCGCGGCGACCGCGAGTCGGTCAAGGGCCGGCTTGGCGGCCGGACCCAGGAGATCTCCAGGCTGGTGGGCAGGTCCCTGCGGGCCTGCATCGACCCGAAGGCACTCGGTGATAACACGATCATCATCGACTGCGACGTGCTGCAGGCGGACGGCGGCACCCGCACTGCCGCGGTCACTGGCGGGTACATCGCGCTCGCCGACGCGATCGCCTGGCTGCGCGGCAGGGGCCGGTGCAAGGGCGACCCGCTGGTCGCGTCCGTGTCGGCGGTGAGCGTCGGGATCGTCGACGGGCAGCCAAGGCTTGACCTGTGCTACACCGAGGACGTCGCTGCCGACACCGACATGAACGTGGTGTGCACGGGCGACGGGAGCTTCGTGGAGGTCCAGGGCACAGCGGAGCGCGAGCCGTTCGGCCGCGATCTGCTTGACGAGCTACTCGACCTTGCCGTGCTTGGCTGCGCGGGCCTGACCCGGCTGCAAGCCGAGGCACTGTCCGGATGACCGGTCAAGATCGCACCGGGCCCGGCCCGGCCGGGGTTGATCAAGACGACGCTGATTCCGGGGCCGCGACGCCCCGGCTGGTGCTCGCGACCGCCAACCGGCACAAGCTGGCCGAGCTGGCCAGGATCCTGGCCGCGGGCCGGGTGAGCGTCAGCGTTACCGGGCTGGATGAGTTCCCCGGCGCGCCCGCGGTGCGCGAGACCGGCGCCACGTTCGCCGAGAACGCCCTGCTCAAAGCCAGGGCGATCGCCGCGTTTACTGGCCTGCCCGCGGTCGCCGATGATTCCGGCCTGTGCGTGGACGCCATGAACGGAATGCCCGGCGTGCTCTCCGCCCGGTGGTCGGGCAAGCACGGGGACGATGCGGCTAACCTCGCGCTGCTGCTCGGGCAGCTGGAAGACGTGCCCGATACCCGGCGCGGTGCGCACTTCACCTGTGCGGCTGCGCTGGTCCTGCCTACCGGCCGCGAGCACGTCAGCGAGGGGACCGTGCACGGGCGGCTGATCCGAGCGGGGCGGGGCAGCAACGGCTTCGGTTATGACCCGGTCTTCGTCCCCGATTCCTCGGAGCTGACCACGGCCGAGATGAGCTCGGAGGCGAAGGACGCGATCAGCCATCGCGGCCGCGCGCTGCGCGGGCTAGCCCCGGTGATCGCCGCACTGGTCGGCGGCTGAGCACGGCGTCCAGCCGGGAGCGGCGGCGCGCGCCCGGACGGACGGTCTGGCCGCCTGCGGTGGCGCCCCGCTCGGACTTGCCGTCGTACCGGAGCCGCCCGGTACGGTAGGGGCGATCGCTTTCCGATGGAGGGAGCCCAGGTGACCGGCAGACTGGCGGCAGGCGACACAGCGCCCGACTTCACGCTCTCCGACGACAGCGGGCACCAGGTCAGCCTTTCATCGCTGCGCGGCCAGCGAGTGATCATTTACTTCTACCCGGCCGCCATGACCCCGGGCTGCACGAAGCAGGCGTGCGACTTCAGGGACAGCCGGGCCGACCTGGCGGACTCGGGTTTCACGGTGCTCGGGATCTCCCCCGACGGCCCGGCCAAGCTGGCGAAGTTCCGGGACAATGAGGGCCTGACCTTCCCGCTGCTTTCCGACCCCGACCGCGAGGTGCTCCAGGCCTACGGGGCGTTCGGCGAGAAGATGATGTACGGGAAGACGACGGTCGGCGTGATCAGGTCCACCTTCGTGATCGACCCGGACGGGAAGGTCGAGCATGCCTACTACGGGGTCAAGGCCACCGGGCACGTCGCCAGGCTCCGCAAGGATCTGGGCGTCTAGCGGGGACGGAACCCCCGGGCATCCCGCTTCAGGGGCCGTAGCCCAACGGCAGAGGCACAGGATTTAGGATCCTGCCAGTGTGGGTTCGAATCCCACCGGCCCCACCACACCACCGGCCCACCACCGGCCCCGCCCGGAACCGGCATTCAGGCCGCTTTCGGGGCAGGCGGACGGCGCCGTGCGCCTCCCAGCTACCAGGACTCGATCAGGCCGGGAAGCTCCGACAGGCGGCTGATCACCGCATCGGGCTCGGCGCCGTCGAAGGGCGGCATTTGGCTGTGCGGGATGAGCACCGCGCGCATGCCGATGCTCTTGGCGCCATGCACGTCATCGTAGGGCCGGTCACCGACGAAGACGCAGGCGGCCGGGTCGGTGACGCCGATGGCGAGCATGGCGGCGCGGAACGCCTCGGGGTGCGGTTTGGTCCAATTGATCTCGCTGGAGTAGACGGCGCCGTCGATCAGGTCGAGCAGGCCATCGCGCCGGAACACCTCCTCATGCCAGCTTCGCGGCCACATCGTGTTCGACAGGACGCCGATCTTGATGCCCGCCGCGCGCAGGCCGGTGAGCACGTCACCGGCTTCCGGGTCGGTGAAGGTGTGCGGCTCCCACGCCGCTGAGTAGCTGGCCAGCAGTTCCTCGGTGGCTATCACGCCGGCGAGCTCGAATACCTGCTCCATCGTCGCGCTGCGGTGCTCACGCTCGGCGGCGCCCCACAGCTCGCGCTCGGCAAGCTGGATGGCCGCGGCGCTGGCCGCCGCCCGGTCGGCGGGGAAATGCGGCGCGCAGACGCCGTTCCACAGCTCGACGTGATCGACCGAATGCCAGGGCGTGAGAGTCCCGCCCCAGTCGAAGATGACCGCTTCTACTGCCACGAGCCCGATTTTATGCGGTCGGTCCCGCTGGCGCTCCGGCCTGCGCGGCGGCCGGGCCGCGCAGCGGTGCCCTGACCAGGGATCCTGGATTGGCCGATCGCTCAAGAGCGACCATTGGCGAGATTGAGGATTGCGCTGCGGGTGATCAGAGCCGCGCTCGGCAGCGGCAGTGCCTGCTACGTCGCCCAGGCGCAGTACTACAACCAGGCGTTCGGCACCTTCTTCCAGCGCCTCGCTGCGGACGGGATCACGCCTCGCAACAGCTTGTTCCTGCTCAGTTCCGATGAGGGTGATCACGAGGCAGCCGCCAATGTCGGGCGGGCCGTCCAGCCCATCCCGGCCAACTGTGACGGCGCCACGGTCAGCGGCACCACGGTGACCCCCGACGTGCTCTGCACGTACCCGGCCGGGTCGTTCGGCGAACTCGCCGGGAACATGACCGGGCTGCTCGCCACCCAGACCGGCGACTCGACGGCGTTCAGCATGGAATCGGATACCGCACCGGAGTTCTACCTCACCGGCAACCCAGGCCCGGATACCGCCGCGGTCCGCACGTTCGAGCACCACGTGTCGGCCGTCACTGCGACCAATCCGTACACCGGCATGACGCAGCCGATCGGGAACTACCTGGCTGATCCGGCGGAGGAGGCTATCCTGCACATGGTCAACGCGGACCCGGCCAGGACGCCGACGCTGGCGATGTTCGCTAAGCCGGATTACTTCCTCGCACCCGGACCTGCGACCTGCAGCCCATGCGTCACCCAGAACACCGGCTTCGCCTGGGATCACGGCGACTACGCCGCCGAGATCGATACGAACTACTTCGGCATCGCCGGGCCAGGGGTGCGCCACCTCGGCCTCGACGGCTCCGGTGCCGCCGACGGCCCGAATTCGGCCGGCCCGGACAGCGGGCAGGTCACCGTGCCCGGTAGCGGCACCCGCGGCACCTGGATCGATGAGACGGACATCAGGCCCACCCTGATGTACCTCACCGGCCTGCGGGACGACTACGAGCACGACGGGCGGGTGATCACCCAGGTTCTCAGTCACCCGAACAGCGCGCTCAGCCCACCGGGCGTGGCCGACCTCGGCGCGTGCTACAAACAGCTCAACTCGAGTGTTGGCGAACTCGGCACCGATACGCTGCAGGCCGCCACCAAGGGGATCGAGAGCACCAGCCCGGGCGACTCCGTCTTCGTTGGCACCGATCAGGCGCTACGGCGGCTCGATATCGCCAGGGACCGGCTGGCCCTGAGGATCAAGGGCGAGCTTGAGGCGGCAGCATTCGGCAACGTGCCCATTCGCGGTGTGCTGCCGCAGATCGCGGGGTGCCGGGCAATCATCGCGGGCGCGGACGCGCTGAGCAGCGGCAGCTGATCAGCGCCTGCTTGGAACTGGCGGCGGGGTCCCGGCTGGCCGCCGGGGCTCCGCGGCGAGCCCGTTAAAGCCTGTTGTTGCCCCGGCCGGCGGCCGATCCTACCGCCCGCTGGCGCGTCTTGCGGGCCGGTGCCGCGCCCCCGGCGCCAGCCTGGAAGACTAGGCGCAACAAAGCCGCGCCAGGCAGTCAGGGGCGCAGGAGGGACACGTGTGATGGCCGATCCGGACGGCGCAGTCGAAGTGCGGGGCACGGTTGCCGTGGGCGCCACGGTGGCCGGAAGCGATCCTGACGCGCTCGTCGCGGAGATCGAGCGGACCCGGGAGAACCTGGCCGAGACGATCGACACCCTGATGGACCGGGTCAGCCCGGCGAACGCCACACGCGAACTGCGCGAGCGGGTCCGCGAGGAGGCCGCCAAGCCCGAGGTGCGCCTGGCCGCGGTCGCGGTAGGGCTGGTTATCGCAGGTGTCCTGGTGCTGCGGATCTGGGGCCGGCGCAAGAAGTAGCGGCGCCGTCCCCTTTCGCGGCGAGGCATTCGGGGTGCTGCAGGCCGCCGGGGCGGCCTGGCTCGCTACGTTTCCTTGGTCAGCTACGTTTCCTTGGTCAGTTCCGTATAGTCAGCGGCGGACAGCAAGCCGGTAGGCGCGTCGCCTGAGGTGGCGACCTTGAACAGCCAGCCAGCCCCGTACGGGTCAGCGTTCACGACCCCAGGATTCTCGTCGACCTCTCCGTTGATCTCGGTCACCTCGCCGTCGACGGGGGAGTACAGGTCACTGACCGATTTGGTCGACTCGACCTCCCCGCAAGGTTCGCCGGCCGTCACCTTGGTACCTGGCGCAGGCACGGAGACGAACACGACATCCCCGAGTGCCTGCTGGGCGTGATCGGTGATGCCCACGGTGGCGGAGGCGCCGTCCATGGCCACCCATTCATGTTCCTGGGTGTAGCGAAGGTCATCGGGAACGGTCATAGCAAACCTCTTCTGTACGTGACGGTCCAGGCCGGCCAGTCAGGCCGGCGGTAGAAGGGCAGCTGAACCAGGTCGGCCGGTTCGGCGCTGCCCCTGATGTCGAAGGCGAGCCCGCCGGCCCCGCCGTCGGGCTCGGCCGCGCTCGCGGCGTCCGGCTTGACGTACGCCATGGCGATCGGCTTACCGAGCGTCGGGGATGGCGCGCCGCTGGTTACCGTGCCGCACGGGCTTCCGTCGTGCAGCACCACATAGCCGTGCCTGGGGATACGGCGCGACCGGCCGACAAGTCCCACAAGGACCCGCTCCGGCGTTGCCTGGGCCCGCCGGGTCAGCGCGCCGCGGCCGACGAAGTCAGTGGGCTTGTCGAGCTTCACCACCCGCCCCAGTCCGGCGTCGAACGGCGTCACGTCCCGGCCGAGCTCGTTGCCGTACAGCGGCATCGCGGCCTCAAGTCGCAGGGTATCCCGGGCGGCCAGGCCCGCTGGCACCAGTCCGTCTGCCGCTCCCGCGGTTGATAGCGCATTCCAGACCGGCTCGGCATCGTCGGGGCGGGTGAAAAGCTCGAAGCCGTCCTCGCCGGTGTAGCCGGTGCGGGCCAGCAGGACGTCGTAGCCCGCGACGGTCGCGGGGTAGCTGGCGTAGTACCGCACCTCGCTGAGGTCCGCTCTGGTGAGCGGCTTGAGGATGCGTGATGCGCTGGGCCCTTGGACGGCGATCAGGGCGTAGTCGGCGGTCCGGTCGGTCACCTCCGCGTTCCAATCCGTGGCGCGCTCGGCGAGTCCGGCGAAGACGGCGGGCGTATTGGAGGCATTGGCGACGACCAGGAACTCACCGGCGGCCAGGCGGTAGACGATGAGATCGTCGATGATGCCGCCGTCAGGTGCGCAGATCATCGTGTAGCGGGCGCGGCCGGGTGCCAGCGCCGAGGGCTGGCCCACCAGCGCGTAGTCGAGTGCGGCCGCCGCATCGGGACCGGTGATCATGATCTCGCCCATATGGGACAGGTCGAATATCCCGGCAGCCGTTCGTACCGCCTGATGCTCAGCCGTCTCGCTCAGGTACCGCAGCGGCATCAGCCAGCCGGCGAAGCCGGTCATCTTCGCGCCGAGCCTCTCGTGCACGGCGGCTAGCGGGGTCAGTCGCAGCTGCGGGGATTGCGGATCTGTCATCTGCGGCGCTCCAGGGCCTAACCGGGACGAACAGCGGCAGCTTGGTCGCGCGCGGTCCACGGCCAGGCTGCCGGGGCCGCGTCGGTGCGCCCGCTGCCCGGCCTAGCCTAGCGGGGTCCGTAGGCCCTTTGTCCCGTCCCCGGCCGACGCCGCCTTGCTGGCTGACCGGCGCCAGCTTTCGGTCGCGGGCGACGTCCTGAGGGATCAGCGGCCGGCGCGCGGGGGGATGACAGCAGCGACGGCACTTTGACGCGGATACAGCGACACCGGTGGCCTTCTCGCGTCGCCGCGGTGGCTCCGGGCCCGGGACACCGCGGTGTGGTATGCGTGAGACATGGAATTGCTGACCGATGACGAGATCGCTGCCCGGCTGGCAGCCGTGCCGGGGTGGGAACGTAACGGCGAAAGCATCAGCCGCGTGATCACGAGGGACGACTTCCGCGACGCCATGCTCTACGTCGGCGCCGTCGCCTACTTGGCCGAGGGCGCCAATCACCATCCGGATATCGCGATCTCCTGGAACCAGGTGACACTGACCCTCTCAACCCACTCGGCAGGCGGCCTGACAGCAGCCGATTTCGCGCTCGCCGGGCAGATCAGCAAACTGGGCTGACTGGAGCACCGGGCTGGCTGGGGCCACCGGGCTGGCTGGGGCCACCGGGCTGGCTGGGGCCACCGGGCTGGCCGGGGCCACCGGCTGACTGGCAGGGCCGGGCGGACTTGCGCGAGCCTGCCCGCCTGCAGGGCGATCGCAGTAAGTGGAGGGGATTAGCCCGGGGCTGGCCGGTCGAGCCCCTGACGCTCATCTTCTGCCGGACCGGCCTGTCCGCGGCCGGCCTGTCCGCGATCGTCGCTGGCGCGCCTTCGTCAGTGGGCGGCGCCACGCCCCCGGGTGGCGCCGCCCACTGGACGAAGATCCCCCTCCGCTTGCCGCGACCCTCGTTCCCAGCGACGTGATCACACTCCGGGCAAATGTGCCATGGCGTCACGTACCAGGGCGATTCCGCCGGAACGATCGCCCGACGAGAGTCCCCCTCCGCGGCTAAACGGTCCCCCCGATTCCCGCGCGGCGCCTCCCCCTGGCCCGGTTCGCCGGGCCCCGAGTGCCGCGTGGGGTTCCAGTTATACACGCTGTACTGCGGTGATTACTGCTCGTTACGAGATTGAGGTGACCCGTGCTCCAGGCCGCTCGCCCAACATGGTCAAGCCGGTCTCGCCGCCATGCCATGGCGCACGTGCGTTACGCAGCGAAGTCACAGCGGAGGTGCTTGATGCCGTTGATGAAGCTGGAAAGCAGCCGGTCCGGCGGCGCCGCGGCGTGGATGCCCGGCACCTTGACCAGCAGTTCTCGCAGGATCGCAGCGATCTCCCTGCGGGCCAGGTGGGCCCCGAGGCAGAAGTGCGGGCCGGCGGCACCGAAGCCGACGTGCGGGTTGGGCGAGCGGCTGATGTCAAAGCGGGCCGGATCGTCGAAGACGGCCTCGTCCCTGTTGGCCGCCCAGTACAGCAATAGGGTCTTGTCACCCGCGCGATAGTCGTGGCCGTTCATCACCGTGTCACGGGTGACGGTGCGCCGCATCCAGATGACCGGCGTGGCGTACCGCACGATCTCCTCCACAGCGCCGCCGATGCGGCCAGGGAGGTCGGCCAGCAGCAGGGCCCGTTGATCGGGGAAGTCGGTCAGCAGCGTCAGTGCATGCGAGATCGCTGTCCGGGTGGTCTCGTTGCCGGCCACCACCAGCAGGATGAAGAACGAAGCGAGCTCAGCTTCGGTCAGCTGCTCTCCGTCAATATTGGCAGTGGCGAGCGCTGAGGTCAGGTCGTCGCCAGGGTCCGCCTTGCGGCGCGCGGCCAACTCGGTCACCAGCGTGGCGAGTTCCTGGCCGGCGGTGAGGATCTGGGTGACCGCCTCGCCCAGATCGGCGCTCAGGAACTCCGGGTCGGCGCCGGACAGGATGATATTGGTGTTCCTCAGCACCATTGCGTAGTGCTCATCCCCGAGCCCCATCATCTTGCAGATAATCTTGAGGGGCAGCTGCGCCGACACCTGCTCGACGAAGTCACCCGGGCCGGTGGCCAGCAGATCGTCCACGATCTCGGCGGCGGTGAGCTGAACGTCGTGCTCGAATTTCTTGATCATCCTCGGCGTGAAGGCGCGTGAGACGATCCGGCGGAGCCTGGCGTGCCGCGGATCGTCCATGTTGATCATCGAGCCGAAGTATTCATTGAACTCGGCTGGAAGGTCCTGGATGCTGGTGGCCCCGCTCGCCGAGGAGAAAACTCCGGGATGTCGGCTGGCCTCGCTCACGTCCGCGTGCCTGACCAGCGCATAAAAGCCGGGACCCGGGGCGCCGAAGGGTGACTCAGGCTCCGCGTAGAACGCAGGCTGGGGCAGCGCGCGCAGCCGCGCGAACGCAGCGTCCCGTTGCGCCAGCGGGAGCCCCCAGAACTCGTTCTGCGACAGGTCGACGTCACCGGCGATGGTGGCCTGCTGCGGTGTGGTCACGGGGTCGCCTCCGGCTAGAACTCCGTTCAGTTTCCATGGTGGCAGAACCGCGGGGCAGCGGGAAGCCGCGGACTGCGGCGTCTCAGGCAGCTCATCGGATCTGTACCTGATGCTGTCGAACCGCATCGGGCTGAGCAGCCTGGACGGCACCGGAGATGTCACGGTAATCACTACCTGGCCGGGTCAGCTCCAGGTGACCTGGAGCTGACCCCAGTCAGCGGGCGTGCTTCGTGGCCCGGCCGCGCTGCCTGCGCGACTGCGAGCGCGGCCGGCCCGAGTCAGCGGGCTCCGGCTGCTCCTCGCGCGGTTTCCCGGTCATGATCGCGATCGCGACCGGCTGAGGGACGCCGGCGAGCTCGGCGACCGTGCAGGCGACGGTCGCTCCGCCCGCGCGTACCAGCACCCAGCGTTCCCCGGCGGGACCGTCGCCGACTACAGCGGCCGAGGCCGCACGCGTGCCGGAAACTGTCAGGCAGTCCCTCACGGCGCGGAGCCGCGCGTCCAGCAAGGCCGACGGTTCGCCTAGCCGGCTGCGCATATCGTCCCGCATCCCGGCCAGGGCCTGCCCGCCGGCGGGGCGGCTCACCTTGCTCTGATCAGCTGTCGGCTGGCGCTCTCGCGCAGGTTCGGCGGCCGCCCAGCCGCAAGCCACCGAGTCTGCTGCCCAGACGGTAAGGGTGAACCCCGCCAGGGCGCCGCTGCCCGTCGCGGCGCAGGCAGCCAGCGGGCCTCCGGCTGCCCCGGCCGGGCCTCCGGCTGACGTCTCCGGGGGCACCGCCGGCCCCGACCCGGGTACGGCTTGCGGCCGGGGCCGCTCGTCCGCGGCCGGTGACGGCTTCGGGACGACGGCGTGGGCCGCGTCCCGCGGCGCGGTCCCGTCCGGCTGCCCGCAACGGACCGCTATCCGCAGTTCGGGGTCCAGCCCGAGGGCGGCTGCGCTCCGCTCCAGGTACGCGGCGAGCAGCGCAGGCGGCCAGGATTCAGTGCGAGCCAGCGGCCCGGTATCGCGCAGCCGTAGCCCGCGCCAGGTCACGATCGGCAGGCCCGCCGAGTCAACGGCCTCGACATCCCACACATACTCGCTCGGGCCAGCGGGCGGCGTGATGGCCTCCGGGCCCGGGCTCTGTGCTGGGACGACTGACTTTCGCAGGGCGGAGCTGGCCGTCGTGGCCTGCTGCCGCGGGTCGCGGGCCAGCGCGGCTCGTACCTCGACGGCCCCATCCGCCGCCAGGCCGCTGAAGAGCACGGAGTCACACCCGGCAAGCTGGAGCCTGCGATGCGGAACACATGCCTGCAGTACGTGCCAGGTGGCGTCGGTAAGCCCCGGGCTGCCCAGGACCAGCTGCGCATCGGCCGGGTCGGCGAGACCGCTGAACCAGGCCTGATTGTCATCGCCTTCTACCAGCGCACGGCAGGACCTCGAGGTGACCTCGGGAAGGAGCGCGGCACGCCGGAAGCGGCCGGACTGGAAACAGATCGTCCGGTACAGCTCGGTGCCGTCGACGATCCCCGCGTCGCTAGCGGCCACTTCCTCAAGTTCTGGCAGCGCAGCCCCGCGGGATGTCGCCGCATCAGCCGCCTGAAGACCGCAGCTGAACACGGCACGGACGTGATCGACGGCAAAACTGCTCTCCTCGCACCGCAGCACGGCCGTCACAGTGTCCCCGTCTCGCAATGCGCAGATGCGGATCACCGCGCCGGGGTCTGCGCCGCCCGTCCGAACCACGACCGGCGAGTCGACCGACACTCCGACTGCGCGCCGGACCGGGCGGCCGGCCAGCACGGATGCCGCCTGGGCTAGTGCCTCGAGCGCCATCGCGGCCGGAAGGACAGACACGCCGTCGACCAGGTAATCGGCGAGGTACTGGTCGGTCCGCGGCGAGATACGCGCCTCGCAGACGAGCTCCACGCCGGGATAGTACGTGCGCACCGCCTGGAGGAACCTGCCGGTCAGGTGCCCGGCCGCCGGAGGGCGCCCGAGCAGGCCGATCCGGCCATGAACCGCGACGCTGGCCGGGAAGTCCGGGGTTGTCAGCATCTTCAGCAGCAGCCGCGATCCCTCGTTGACTCCGATCACGGTCACCCCGGCGCGCGCGAGCCTGTCGGTCATGGCCGGACGCTCGGCCTGCTCCGGGCCTGACCAGGCCGGCCAGTCGATATGTAGGGCACGGCAGCCGGGAATGGTCTCCGCCGCCCGCTCGGCCTGGCTGGCGAGCGAGCCGCTAGCCAGGGCCAGCAGGCTGGCCCGGCCCATGCCGTAACGGCTGGCGATGGAGCCGAACGTCGCGATCAGCCGGAGCCGCTCCGGCCTGATCGCGCCGAGCAGCTGGCTCAGTCCCATGGTCTGCGCGGCAACATGTGCGCGCATCTCCGGCTCGGTCAGCCCGCCTAACGGCCGCGGCGCGCTCGGTTCGGCTGCCTGCACGATCGCGGTCACCAGGCCGAGCTTGCGCTCGATGCGACGCACAGCTGCCGCCATGTCGGCCTTGTTGGTCAGGTCGACGACCTCTGATCCCACTCGCGCGCCAGCCGCGCGCAGCTGCTCGAGGCCGGCCATCCCCTCCCCGTCGCTGCCCGGCATATCAGGACCGAGCACCGCGATAGCCGCGCCGCAGCACGCCAGCACCTGGGCGAGTGCCAGCCCGGAGCCCCCGGCTCCCTGGCTCACCAGGACGACGTCGGCCGGCCCGAGCGGGAAGTTGCCGAGGCCAGTGGCTTCCACGGGCACCATGCGGGTCTCATGCGGCCGCCCCGCGACGTCGATGACCAGCTCAACGAAACGGCCGGGCTGCACAGCGGCAAGACGCTGCGCGGCCCGCAGGCCGTCCGTGCTCTCCGGCACTCGCAGTACGGTGATGCCAAGGTTCGGGTACTCCGCATGCAGGCTCGCATAGAACCCGGTGAATCCAGGTCCATGCGTGACCACGACCAGCTGGCCGACGCTTATGGCGTCCTGTGCGGCCAGCAGAGCCGTGACGCAGGAGTCGGGATCGGCGGGGTCAGCCACGATCGCGAGGATCCGGTCGGCTGCCGGGTCGTCATCGAAGAGCTTCGGAACCAGGGCCCGGAACGGTTCCCGGGTAGCGGCTCTTATCCGCCAACTGCGGCCGGTCTCGGGCACGGCTACCTGGCCGTCCAGCGGCTGCAGTTGCTCCGCAAAGCAGCGGACCCAGGGAGCGACGCCCGGGACCACCCCCGGCGCCGGTCCGCCGCGGGCCGGCTGCCCGCTGCCGGACCGCTGCGGACCGGCGGAAACGGCGCCTGCCCCGGTCGGGCGGGCGCCGGGCGCTGGCCCGTCGGCGTTCGGCTTGCCGTTGAGAGCGGCGGATGAGGCAGCCTTGGCGGCGCCGGCTGCAGCCGCGGCCGCGGCGGGCCCGGCCGCGGCCGCAGCCGCGGGGGGCCCTGGTGTGGCGGCCCCGGACGCAGTCCCCGGCACGGCGGCTGCGACGGACGCGGGCCCGGCTGTTTGGGCGGGCGGTGGCGCAGCCCCGGACGCGGCGGCCCTGGCGGGCCCGGACGCATCCGCGGGCACACTTGGCTGCGGTGGCCGGACGGCCGGTGCAGCCTGCCCGCGTGGCTCCGTCTGGCACGGATTGGTGATAAAGATCTGCTCGCGCCAGATGTCGATGCGGCGCGACGGCTGACCGTCGGCGAGCACCGCGGGATTACCCAGCGCTCCCGCAGCGAACAGGGCCGCGACGGCCCGGGTGGCGTCCTTGCCTGATCCCTCGCCAGCGAGGCTCACCACAGGGACGCGCACCCAGCCGGGGGCGGCCTCGCTCAGGGCCTGGCCAGGCCCTGTCTCCAGAAGCAGGCTGGCGCCGACCGCCCCGGCCTGCAGGGCCTGCTCCGCTCCGCGCGGCGGTTCGAGCTGCGCGCACAGTACCTCGGTGACGTCCGGGATGGAGGCGAGCTCTCGCCCGGTAGCGGCGGAGATCAGGCGCCGGCCCGGTGCGCTCAGCCTGAGCTGCGCCGCGGCTGCGCGGAGCCTGGCGGCACGCTCACCTGGCCCGGAGTGCTGAGCCTGTGCCGTGGCCAGGATCTCGTCAAGGCGGACCGCAAGGTTAGTTGCATCTGTTTCGGTGATGCACCCAGCCCAGACGAGACCGGCGAGATCACCAAGGCCGTGCCCGACGGCCACTGTGCCGTGAACGCCGAGTGGGTCGAGCTTGTGCAGCGCGGACAGGGAGCTCAGCACAACATCCGCGGGCCCGATGGGGCTGCGCTGGCGGCTGTCGCGGTCGTTGCGGCTGTCGCGGTCGTTGCTGCTGTCCTCGTTGCTGCCGTGCTGGTTGCCGCCGGGTCGCGGGCCGCCGGGCCAGGCGCCGCCGGGCCTGATGCCGGAAAGCAGCAGCGTCACCCGGCCATCCCCGCCATCTGCGGCGTAGATCCCCGGCTGCACCGCCAGCAGACCGTCGGCCAGCCGCGGCAGCATGGTCATCGCGTCCGTGGCCAGCCTGGCCAGCTGCTCCTGGCGGGAGGCGACGATGGCCATCCGCACCGGTCCCTGTTCCCGGGTATCCCGGGCCAACTGACAGGCCAGATCGCGCATCTCGGCATCAGAGAGCCAGGGGGATACCTGCGCGATCCGGGCCAGGACGGGGAGCAGGGCCTTCCGGTCGGGAGCGTGCAGCAGGTAAGCGGTGGCCAGGGGCTGGCCGTCAGCGGGTTGTGCGGGCTGTTTCGCTAGATCTACGGCGAGCATGGCCTCGGTCGTCTCGCCGGTACGCTCGGAACGGCCCTTACGCTTGTGCCGGCCATGGTCTGTCTCGCCGCGCAGCACGAGGTGTGCGTTGCCGCCGCCGGTTCCCATCGCGCTAACCCCGGCTATTCTGACGCCGTCCGGCCAGGAAGACGGCGCGCGCGGCAGCCACATGGCGCTGGCAGTGTCCTCGAGCAGCGGGTGCGGCCTGCTGAATCCGGTGGCCGGAGGGATCAGCCCGGTGCTGACCGCGAGCACTGTCTTGATCAGGCCAGCTGAGCCAGCCGCTGCCTTGGTATGCCCGATGTTGGCCTTGATCGAGCCGAGCGCGGCGAGCTTGCCCGCGCCCGCGCGTAGCTCCATGAGCGCAGTGAGCTCGGCGGCATCGTCCGCCGTGGTACCTGATCCGTGCCCCTCGATCAGCCGGACATCGGCCGGGTCGACCTGTGCCCGCTGATAAGCCCGGTTCAGCGCCAGCAGCTGGCTGCCCGGATCAGGACCGGCGTGGCCGGCCTGGCCGGCTGACGACACTCCCCAGCCAGCGATCTCGGCGTAGATCGGCAGGCCGCCGGCCCTGGCGTCAGCGGCGCGCATCAGGACAACCACCCCGCAGCCCTCGCCGGGCAGGAATCCGGTCGGGTTCTCGTCGTAGACACGCATGTCACCGCTGGCCAGGACACCGGTCTTGGCCAGGCCCACAAGCTCGAACGGGTCCAGACTGAGATCCACTCCGCCCGCCAGCGCGACGTCAAGGTCGCCGGTCGCCAGCGCGGCGCACGCGGCTGCCACTGCCAGCAGGGAGGACGCGGAGGAACCGTCCACGGCGTGGCTGCCGCCCGTGAATCCGAAGTGGCTGCAGATCCGTGCGGCGATGCTGGCGGGCATGCTCCCGGCAAGGGTCTGGTCGCTGATGCCCGGAAACGGCGCCAGGTATCGGGCCGCCGCATGGCGCAGCACCAGCGTAGCCCGGTCCCTGGGGATGTCTCCGCTGGTCAGCGCGTCAGCTAGGACCCGCCGTACGTAGGGCCAGCGCAGCCTCAGCGCGGCGGCCCGTGACGAGTCACCGGTCAGGGTATTGCCGATGATGACCCCGGTGCGCTGCAGCGCTAGGCCGGTGCCGCCGGGAAAGCCGGCCGCCGCCAGCGCCCGCGCGGCGGTCTCCAGAGCCAGCCAGTGCGCCGGATCGGCGGCGCGGTAGACCGGCTCGGGTACGCCGAACGCGTTCCAGTCGAACTGCCAGCCTTCGAGCACCGCCGCCCTGGTGCTGTAGGTCGCGTCGGGTGTGGCCGGGTCGGCGCTGTAGTAGTCGAGCAGGTCCATCCGGCACGGCGGCAGCCGCCGGAAGGCCCTGCGGCCCGTCAGCACCACGTCAAGAAGCGCAGCCGGGTCATTCGCGTCGGGGAATCGGCAGCCCATGCCGATGACCGCGATGGGCTCGTCGCTCGTGGCAGGCGAGTGCGGCTGCGCCGCACCGCGGTCAGGCTCCGGCCTGGCCGGCATGCCAGCTCTAAAGCGCGGCGCCTCGGGAATTATCCCGCGCTCTGGCTGACGGGGATCCAGAAAGTGCCGAACTGGGCGCAGTAATTGCGCGCGTGACCGAATATCCATCGCTCCCCCGAATATGGCCTAATTCCCCCCCGGCCCTGCCCAGCCGCTAGCGCTGCCCCCAGGTCGTGGCCGCTATCCGGCCAGATCTGCACGCCGACCACATACAACGCCGTGGATGGATGACAAGACATTATTGGTGCTCCGCCGATCGGTCAAGGTGGAATGCAGTAAGCGCTGTCTTGCGCAGCCAGCCGAATTCAATGATTCACTTGCGATCTTTTACAGGTAAGCTAATGATTAAGTCATACAAGGCGATGAAGTCAGGGTATGCCGGTCCTGCGGGGCAGCCGACGCCCCCGGCTGGGGCGGGGCTCACGGTCGTCCGGTATGCCGCCCCTCGCGCGGGTCATGCGCTATCCTGGGATCATGCGTTCTGCCCGGCTGCTCCTTACCTAGCCGCGCCGACTGACCTGTCGTTGGCGCGGCTGCCCCTCGTGACCGAGGGGCATTTTGTTTGGGCAGCCGAGCCCGGCGCGGAGCCGGACCTAGTCAAATCGCGAGGAACCATGACAGCCGCCGAGAGCGCTGAGCAGGCACCGCAATACCATCCGCGGGCGATCCAGGAAAAGTGGCAGGCTCGCTGGGCCGAGATGGACCTGTTCCGGGCCAGCGACGACCCGGACGATGACCGGCCGCGCAGCTACATGCTCGACATGTTCCCGTACCCGTCCGGCGACCTGCACATGGGCCACGCTGAGGCGTATGCGATCGGCGACGCGGTGGCGCGGTACTACTTCCAGCGCGGGGACAACGTGCTGCACCCGATCGGCTGGGACGCGTTCGGCCTGCCCGCCGAGAACGCGGCGATCAGGAACGACTCGCATCCGGCCGACTGGACCTACGCCAACATCGAGACTCAGGCAGCCTCCTTCCGGCGGTATGCGGTCTCCTTCGACTGGTCGCGCCGTCTGCACACCTGTGACCCTGACTACTACAGGTGGAACCAGTGGCTGTTCCTGCGGTTCTATGAACGCGGCCTGGCTTACCGCAAGGACGGCTATGTCAACTGGTGCCCCGTTGACCAGACCGTCCTGGCCAATGAGCAAGTCATCGCCGGCCGGTGCGAGCGATGCGGCGCCGAGGTCGTCCGCAGGCTCCTGACCCAGTGGTACCTCAAGATCACTGAATACGCGGACCGGCTGCTGGCGGACATGACGCAGCTGGAGGGGGACTGGCCGGACCCGATCCTGCTGATGCAGCGGAACTGGATCGGCCGCAGCGAGGGCGCCGAGGTCAGATTCACCATCGAGGGCCGTGACGAGCCGGTCACCGTGTTCACGACGCGGCCGGACACCTTGTACGGTGCCACGTTCTTTGTCATCGCCGCCGATTCGCCGCTGGCCGCGCAGGTGTGCGCCGCTGAGCAGCGCGCCGCTCTCAGCGACTACCTGACCGAGGTGCGCAAGCTGACCGACATCGAGCGCCAGTCCACTGAGCGCCCGAAGACCGGGGTGCCCCTCGGCCGGTTCGCGGTGAACCCGGTCAACGGTGCGCGGATCCCGGTCTGGGCAGCGGACTACGTGCTGCCTGACTACGGCACCGGCGCGATCATGGCCGTTCCCGCTCATGATCAGCGCGACCTGGACTTCGCCAGGGCCTTCGGGCTACCGGTCCGGGTGGTCGTCGAGACCGGCGAACCTGATCCGGCGCAGACATGGGTCGCGACGCCCGGAGAGGGCGCGCTGGTCAATTCGGGGCCGCTGGACGGGCTCTCCAAGGCCGATGCCATCGCCGCGATCATCGCTGCGCTGGAAGAGCGCGGTGAGGGCAGGGCCGCGGTCAGCTACCGGCTGCGCGACTGGCTGGTCTCCCGGCAGCGGTTCTGGGGCACGCCGATTCCGATCGTCTACTGCGCTTCCTGCGGCGAGGTGCCCGTCCCCGACGACCAGCTGCCGGTGAAGCTACCCGACTTGCGGGGGCAGGACCTAGTCCCCAAGGGAGTCTCCCCGCTGGCCGCGGCCTCCGGCTGGGTGAACACCGAATGCCCCAAGTGCGGCGGCCCGGCCACCAGGGACACCGACACGATGGACACCTTCGTCGACTCGTCGTGGTACTTCCTGCGGTACTGCTCTCCGGCCTATGTGCACGGGCCGTTTGACGTCGAGGCGGTCCGCCGGTGGATGCCTGTCGACCTGTATGTCGGAGGCAGCGAGCACGCCATCCTGCACCTGCTGTACAGCAGGTTCTTCGTGAAGGTGCTGCATGACATGCAGATGGTTGACTTCACCGAGCCCTTCACCCGGCTGCTCAACCAGGGCCAGGTGATCAACCAGGGCAGGGCGATGTCGAAGTCCCTGGGCAACGGGGTTGACCTGGGCGAGCAGCTCGCCGCCCACGGGGTGGACGCGATCCGGCTAACGATGATCTTCGCGAGCCCGCCCGCGGATGACATCGACTGGGCTGACATGCGGCCGGAGGCATCGGTTAAGTTCCTTGGCCGGGTGTGGCGGCTGGCAGCCGAGATCGGCGGCGATGTCAGCGGGCGCCCGCCCGCTACCGGGGAGCAGCGGCTGCGGAAGGTCACTCACCGGACCATCGACGAGGTCACCAGGCTGGTCGAGTCGAGGCGCCTGAACGTCGCCGTGGCCAGGCTGATGGAGCTGGCCAGCGCCGCCCGCCGGACGATCGACTCAGGGGCGGGCCCGGCCGACCCTGCGGTACGGGAGGCAGCCGAAACGATTGTCGTTCTGCTGTCCCTCTTCGCGCCCTATACAGCTGAGGAATGCTGGGAGCTACTCGGCCATGAGCCCTCTGTCGCGCTGGCGGGCTGGCCATCGGCCGATCCGTCGCTGCTGGTCGAGGACGTGGTTACCTGCGTGGTGCAGGTAGCGGGCAAGGTACGCGACCGGCTGGCGGTGCCGCCGGGCATCAGCGACGAAGAACTGCGAGAGCTGGCGCTTGTCGCGCCGGGCGTGAGCCGTGCCCTGGCTGGCCGCGGCGTGCGCACGGTGATCGTGCGCGCACCCAAGCTCGTCAACGTCGTTCCTGGCTGATCACGAGTCGCGCAGCGTCCGGCACCAGCGTGCAGCAGTGCCGGTCATGGCCGTGCTTCGCAGCTCGCTCAGACGCGCCGGAGAACCGCCACCACCCGGCCGAGGATCGCCGCGTCGTCACCGGGGATTGGGGTGTACGCAGGGTTGTGCGGCATCAGCCACACGTGGCTGTCGGACCGTTTGAATGTCTTGACCGTTGCCTCACCGTCGATCATCGCGGCCACGATGTCGCCGTTTTCGGCGACCGGCTGCTGGCGTACCACCACCCAGTCACCGTCCGCGATCGCCGCGTTGATCATCGAGTCGCCAACCACTTTCAGCAGGAACAGCGTTCCCTCGCCGACGATCTGCCTGGGTAGCGGGAAGACATCTTCGACCGCCTCCTCTGCGAGGATCGGGCCGCCAGCCGCAATCCGGCCCACCAGGGGAACGTAGGCGGCCTCCTGCGAGGTGATGTTCATCGGTGTGTCATCGTCAGTGCCTGGCTCCGGCCGGATCGCCGGATGGCCTGGCAGCCGCACCTCGACGGTGCGCGGGCGGCCCGCGTCGCGGCGCAGGTATCCCTTGCTCTGCAGCGTAGAGAGCTGGTAGGAGACGCTAGAAGTGCTGGTCAGGCCGACAGCCTCACCGATCTCTCGCATTGAGGGCGGGTAGCCGCGCCGCTGCACGGAGTCGCGGATCACCTGGAGCACCTTGCGCTGCCGCCAGGTCAGCACGTGGCCTGGATCAGGATGCTCTGGCAACTCGGTGACAATGGCGGGCACACTGCCCTTCGGCTTCCTGCCTGGCCTCCCCTTAGGCCGTTGGCCGACGGGCGCCCCGGCGCCGGCCTCGGTGGAACCCCCCCGTGTCCTCCCGTCCTCGTTCGTGCTGTTCATCATCCGGCCTCCGGCTCGGTGGTCATGGTCAACGCTGACGGTAGCGCTTTCGGCAGCGGATCTCAAACATCTGTTCGACCACCGCCGAAAATGTCGGAGCCTTGCGGTAGAACTGTACCGTACCTTCGTTCGATCGAACGGAAGTACGATAGAACAGAAAAGCGATCGAACTGTCATTCGCGTGTGGGAGGCCGGGGTGAGCGTGATGAGCGCAGCGGGAGCACAGCCGCGGGTGTCCGCGACCCGGGCGCTGGCCAGGCGCGAGCCGGTCCTCCGGCGGGGTGCCGCGGCTGGATCCCGGGCAGCAGGCCATCGGGCGCCGGGGCGCAGCGGCGTGCGGCTCACCAGGCGGGGGCGGCTCGTCGTTGCCTGGTTCGCGATTGGCGTGTCCGCCGCTGTGGTGGCGCTGATCTGGCTCGCCGCGGTCGGCGGCGCTGCGGCGTCGGATCGCGGGCTGCCATCGAGGGCGGTGTACCAGGGCCTCACCCAGGTCGTGGTGCAGCCCGGCCAGACCCTCTGGTCAATCGCGTCGGCCGCGCAGCCTTCGGCGGATCCGCGGCTCGTTATCCAGCAGATCGTCCAGGCCAACGCGCTGGGCGGTGCCACTGTCCGCGCGGGCCAACTGCTGTGGGTGCCGACAAGCTGATCGCGACACGCCGGGCTCAGCTTCAGGTCCGCGGGTCCCGGGGCTGGTCGGGACACTGGGGTGCCCGCCCACGGCCAGCGGCTTCGGCAAAGTTTCCGGCAGCGCTTGCGTCTTGCCGCCAACTGAACCACAATATCTAGTAGTTACATCGCTGTAGTTTTTCTATAGGTTGTGCTCCGATGGCCCCAGGAAACTCGGCGAGGGGAGGTGTGATCGCGTGTACTGCCCGTACTGCAGGCATCCGGATAGCCGGGTAATCGACAGCAGGACCGCCGAAGATGGTGCCGCGATCCGCCGCCGCAGGTCGTGCCAAGCGTGCGGACGCCGGTTCACTACGCAGGAGACAGTCATCCTGATGGTGGCCAAGCGCAGCGGCGTCACCGAGCCATTCAACCGGGACAAGATCGTCAGTGGCGTGCGGCGCGCCTGCCAGGGCAGGCCGGTGACCGAGGACCAGCTCGCCATCCTGGCTCAGCGGGTGGAGGACACCATCAGGAGCCGTGGCAGCGGTGAGGTCCCCTCGCACGATGTCGGCCTGGCCATCCTCGGGCCGCTTCGTGATCTTGATGAGGTCGCCTACCTGCGGTTCGCCTCGGTATACCGGGGATTCGAATCGCTGGCGGACTTCGAGGCAGAGATAGCCGCGCTGCGCTCGGAGCACCGGGACTCCTGGCGTCCCGGCTATACCGGTGGCCAGCCCCAGCCGGACGAACCACCGCGGCCGGCAAGCACGGAGCCAGGGCCGGCAAGCACGGAGCCACGGCCGGCTAGCACGCGGGCGCAGTCGGCGAGCCCGGGGCCGCAATCGGCCTGCCCGGGTCCGCAGCCGGCGAACCCGGGGCCGCATGGCGTGCGGCGTGAGCAGGGCGTATCTGCCCGGTGAGCCGGGCGGCACAGCAACCACACATCGGGACAGGGCCGAGTGAGGCCCGTGACGGGTCCACGCGGATCCTGGAGGGGGAAACATGACCGAGACGGCGAGCGGACCTGCTGCGCAGGACGGCGCGCGGCATGGCAAGGGCGCGCATCGGGGCCTCGCCGTGCGCCGTATCCATACTCGCGAGGGCGTCCATCCCTACGACGAGGTGACCTGGGAGCGCCGGGACGTCGTCATGACTAACTGGCGGGACGGCTCGGTCAACTTCGAGCAGCATGGCGTGGAGTTCCCCGACTTCTGGTCGGTCAACGCCGCCAACATCGTGACCACCAAATACTTCCGCGGTGCCGTGGGCACCCCGCAGCGGGAGTGGACCCTCAAGCAGCTGATCGACCGCGTGGTGGGCACGTACCGGGCGGCCGGCCGCGCGAACGGCTATTTCCGCACCACCGAGGAGGCGGAGATCTTCGACCACGAGCTGACCTACGCGCTGCTGCACCAGATCTTCGCCTTCAACTCCCCGGTCTGGTTCAACGTAGGGACGTCGGCGCCGCAGCAGGTCTCGGCCTGCCAGCCGTATGACGCGCTGGTCAGTACACCGGCCGGAGATGTCCCGATCGGCAAGCTGGTGGCGGACAACGCGATCGGCGCCAAGGTGCACGATGCCCACGGAGTGACCAGGGTCGTGGCGACCAAGGCCAACGGCATCAAAGATGTGCTCCGCCTGCACACCAGGGCCGGTATCACCCTCGACGTCACGGCGGATCATCTAGTCTGGCGCGCCACCGACCTGGTCGTGGGGGAGTTCACGGTAGCCGGTTTCGTCCGGCCCGGCGACTCGCTGCTGCACGTGGTGCCCGATGTCGGCGGCTCGGACCGCAGCCTGGCCGAGGTCGCCAGGGTGGAGCGGCTCGGCCCGATGGAGGTCTACGACATCCAGACCGAGAGCGGCGAGTACCTGTCCGGCAGCCTGCGCGTGCACAACTGCTTCATCCTGGCCGTCGACGACACCATGGACTCGATCCTGGAGTGGTACCGGGAAGAGGGCCTGATCTTCAAGGGCGGCTCAGGCGCCGGGGTCAACCTGTCGCGCATCCGTTCCAGCAAGGAGCTGCTGTCGTCGGGCGGCACGGCCAGCGGGCCGGTCTCGTTCATGCGCGGCGCGGATGCGTCGGCGGGCACGATCAAGTCGGGCGGGGCCACCCGGCGCGCGGCGAAGATGGTCGTGCTCGACGTCGATCATCCGGACGTTGAGGAGTTCATCGAGACCAAGGCGCGCGAGGAGGAGAAGATCCGGGTCCTGCGCGACGGCGGCTTCGACATGGATCTGGGCGGCAAGGACATATCCAGCGTCCAGTACCAGAACGCCAACAACTCGGTGCGGGTCTCCGACGAGTTCATGCGCGCCGTTGAGACCGGCGGCTCGTTTGATCTGAACGCCCGCCGGACCGGCGAGCCGCTGGCGCAGGTCGACGCGCGGGAGCTGTTCGGCAAGATGGCGAAGGCGGCCTGGGAATGCGCCGACCCGGGAATCCAGTACGACAGCACCATCAACACCTGGCACACCTGCCCGGAATCGGGCCGGATCACCGCGAGCAATCCATGCTTCCCCGCCGACCAGCGGGTGGTCACCGATAAGGGACTGATTCCGATCGGCGATCTGGTTCGGCGGGCGGCCGACGAAGAGAGCTTCGCCGTCTACACCAACGACGTCACCTCAGGCAGCGAGCCCGCCGAGCGCGTCGTCGCCACGCGCCCCACGCAGTACCTGGTCACGGGCACCAACGAGATCGTTGAGCTGCGGTTCTCCGATGGCTCGCGGATACGCTGCACGCCGGCGCACCGGGTATGGACCGCCAACCGCGGCTGGGTCCACGCCGAGGACCTGACCGCCGATGACCGGGTCGTCCGATCGCTCCAGTACGCGCCGCGCAGCGCTGCCGACCTGCGCATTCCGGCCGGCGCGCTGGCAGCGGCCCGGTCGGTGCGCGCACCCAAGCCGCTTGACCTGCCGGTGAAATGGGACGAGGAGTTCGGCCACTACCTAGGCTGGCTGGTCGGCGACGGCTGCGTGACCGACCAGAATGCCGTCACCGTCTACGGCAGCGACGACGACCGCGCTGAAGTGCTGCCGCGGCACCGCAAGCTGATGGCGAGGATCACCGGATTCGAGGCCAAGCCGAGTCTGCAGGCGAACGGCACCCCCCAGCTGCGGGTCACCAGGGAGGCGTTCATCGCCTTCGTCAGGGCGCTGGGCGTGTCATCAGGGCGCGCGCCCGCCAAGCGGGTGCCTGATGCCATCTTCGCGGCACCGCAGGACGCGCTGACCGGTTTCCTCCAGGGACTGTTCGACGCCGACGGCTGCGCCGTGAGCATGCCGAACGGCACCCGCTATGTCGGCCTCGGCAGCAGGTCCGAGGAACTGCTGCTCGGCGTCCAAGAACTGCTCGGCTCGCTCGGTATCGCCAGCCGGATCTACCAGACCGGTCTCAAGGAGAACAGCTTCAGCTACACCCGCAAGGACGGCTCCACCGTCAGCTACGGCAGCGACGGCCCGAGCTTCGACCTGCGGATCACCGGCCGGTCGCTGCGCGAGTTCGGGGCCAGGATCGGCTTCAGCCTGCCGGCTAAGGAGAAGGCGCTGCTCACCATCATCGCCTCGACCACCTGGTACGACAAGGACGAGACAGTGCGGATGGTCTCCAGGGTCTCCCGTGGCTTCGAGACCACCTACAACCTGACCGAGCCCAGGAACCACTCCTACATCGTCGGCGGCACCGTGGTAGCCAATTGCTCCGAGTACGTCCACCTCGACAACTCCTCCTGCAACCTGGCCAGCATCAACCTGCTCAAGTTCCTGCGCGCCGACGATTCCTTCGACGTGCAGCGGTTCCAGCAGGTCACCGAGCTGATCATCACGGCCATGGACATCTCGATCTGCTTCGCAGATTTCCCGACCGAGAAGATCACCACCACCACCCGGGCCTACCGGCAGCTCGGCATCGGCTACGCCAACCTCGGCGCGCTGCTCATGGCGACCGGCCATGCCTACGACTCCGACGGCGGCCGGGCGATCGCGGCAGGTATAACGTCACTGATGACCGGCACCGCCTACCGGCGCTCGGCCGAGCTGGCCGCCGTGGTCGGCGCGTATGACGGTTACGCGCGCAACGCAGTCGCGCACAAGCGAGTGATGGCCAAGCACGCCGACGCGAGCAAGGAGATCAAGGCGCACGGCGGGATGGACGCCCCGATCATCGCCGCCGCCAACCGCGCCTGGGCCGAGTGCCTCAAGCTCGGTGAGGCAACTGGGTACCGGAACGCCCAGGCCTCCCTGCTAGCGCCCACCGGCACCATCGGGCTCATGATGGACTGTGACACCACCGGGGTCGAACCGGATCTCGCGCTGGTCAAGTTCAAGAAGCTGGTCGGCGGCGGTTCCATGCAGATCGTCAATCAGACCGTGCCCCGCGCCCTGAAGAACCTGGGCTACCAGCCCGAGCAGGCCGAGGCGATCATCGAGCACATCGCCGAGCACGGCCACGTGATCGACGCACCCGGGCTGCGGCCGGAGCACTACGAGGTGTTCGACTGCGCGATGGGGGAGCGCGCCATCAGCCCGATGGGCCACGTCCGCATGATGGCGGCCATCCAGCCAGGGCTGAGCGGGGCCATCAGCAAAACGGTCAATGTGCCTGAAACTGCCACAATAGCGGATATAGAGAAGATCTACTTCGAGGGCTGGAAGCTCGGCCTCAAGGCGCTGGCCATCTACCGGGACAACTGCAAGGTCGGCCAGCCGCTCTCAGTCTCCAAGCGGGCACCGGCGCAGGCCGAGCAGGCCGCCGAGCCCGCCGCGCCGCACGAGGTCCGCCCGGTGCGCAGGCGGCTGCCCAGGCAGCGGTCGGCGACGGTGACGAGGTTCGCGGTGTCGGGCGCGGAGGGTTACATGACGGCCTCCAGTTACGCCGACGACGGGGTCGGCGAGGTGTTCCTCAAGCTGGGGAAGCAGGGCTCGACACTGGCCGGCGTCATGGATGCGTTCTCGATCGCGATCTCGGTCGGCCTGCAATACGGCATCCCGCTGGAGTCCTACGTCGCCAAGTTCACCAATATGCGGTTCGAGCCCGCCGGGATCACCGATGACCCGGACATCAGGATCGCCAGCTCGGTGATGGATTACATCTTCCGCCGCCTCGCGCTCGATCACCTGCCCTACGACCAGCGTGCGGAGATCGGCATCCTGTCCGCCAGCGAGCGGTCTGCCCAGCTCGCGGGGGAGGACCCGGCAGCGGCGGTGGATCAGCCTGACCCGGTGGAGATGGCCCAGTCGGTGCCGGTCGAGAAGGCTAGCCAGCGACGCCAGCAGCCGGAAAACCAGAATCCTGAACGGGATCCGGCGGCTGACCCGCCAGCACCGCCGCAGAGTTCGATGGAGCTGATCGAGTCCCATCAGCGGCGCAGTGCCGACGCTCCGCTCTGCCTCACCTGCGGCACCAAGATGCGGCCGGCCGGCAGCTGCTACGTCTGCGAAGGCTGCGGCTCCACCAGCGGCTGCAGCTGAGCCCTCGCCGATCTCGACGCACTCAGGCAAGCCCGAGGATGCGGGCGGCGTTGCTGTACAGCACCTTGTCCATGACCTCGGCCTTCAGTCCGAGGTCATGGAACTCGGTGAGGCAGCGTTCCGGCGTGAAGAAGGGGAAGTCGCTGCCCCACAGGAACTGCCCGGACAGCCGCCCCCGTAGTTCCCCGATGACCTCGGGCGGAATCAGCCGCGGTGACCAGCCGGAGATGTCGATATACACGTTGGTCTTGTGCAGGGCCACGGCAATCAGGTCCATCTGCCACGGCCAGCCGAAGTGCGCGGCCACCACGGTCAGCCCCGGGTAGGCAGCGGCGACCGGATCGAGCTTGATCGGGTGGGCGTAGTCGATCCTGATGCCCTGGCCGCCCGGCTGGCGGGCGCCTATCCCGCTGGTCCCGGTGTGGAACAGGGCGAGCAGCCCGTGCTGCTCGCAGGCGGCGAAGATCGGCCAGCAGGCCGGGTCGTCGGGGGCGAATGCCTGCAGTGACGGATGGAACTTGACCCCCCGCAGCCCGAGGGCCGCGATGTTCGCCACCTCGGCCACGGCCGCCTCGCCCTTGTGCGGGTCAACCGAGCCGAGCCCGGTGAAGACGTCCGGATGCTCGCGGCAGGCCGCGGCCACGGTCTCGTTCGGCACCCGGGGCCGCCCCGTCGCCGTCTCGGCATCCCAGGCCAGCAGAACTGCCTTCACCTGCAGCTGCCGGTACCTGGCCGCGAGATCGTCCAGCGACAGCCGCTGAGCGGGGGAGCGGAAGTACGCCTCGGCGGCCTCCAGGTACCCCGCCATGCTGCCGTCCAGCCAGTCCGGGGTGGGCAGATGCACATGGAAGTCAACGGCGCGCAACGACACCGGCTCATCGTAGCGGCGGCAACAGCGACTCCCGGCCGCCGCCCTTCTCCACCCCCGTCCGTCTGGTCGACCGTTGACGCTGGCCTCAACCTTTTTCGATCGGCACGCCTATGAGGTTTCCCCACTCGGCCCAAGAGCCGTCGTAATTCTTGACGTCCGGCAAGCCGAGCAACTCATGCAACACGAACCACGTATGCGCCGAGCGCTCACCGAGCCGGCAGTAGGTAATTGTCGGCTCACCGCCGAGGACACCCTTGACGGCATATAGCTCACGTAGCTCGTCCGCGGACTTGAACGCACCGTCCTCCCGGACAGCCTGTTCCCAGGGGATCGACTTCGCGCCCGGGATGCGCCCGCCCCGCTGCGCGCCCTCGTCCGCGTAGCCAGGCATCGTGACCATAACGCCCGAGTACTCCTGCGGACTGCGAACGTCGACGAGCAGGTGGGAACCGCTGAGCGCGCTCAGAACCTCCTCGCGCCTGGCGCGAATAGAGGCATCACCGGTCCTTGCCGTGAACGTCGCGGGCTCGAAGCGCGGCTGCGCGGTGGTGACAGGACGCCCTTCGGAGATCCACCGTTCGCGGGGGCCGTTGAGCAGCTTGACGTTCTCGTGCCCGTAGTACTTGAGATACCAGTACGTATAGGCAGCGAACCAGTTGTTTCGATCACCGTAGAGGATGATCTGATGCTCGTTTGAGATCCCTCGGCTGCCAAACAGGCTGCCGAAGTCCTCAGGGGCGAGGAAATCGCGCTTGACCTGGTCTTGCAGGTCGAGCTTCCAGTCAAAGACGATTGCGCCCGGGATGTGAGTCTCGCGGTAATGAGCCTTGCGGTAGAGGGCAGGATTCTCGTCGACTTCGACGATCCGGATTCGGTCATCATTCAGGTGCTGCTCGAGCCAATCGGGCTCGACGACAACTTCCTTCGCATAATCAGCCACTGTGCTCTCCTGCCCGGCTGCCAAACGGCAATTCGTTGCGCCTTTAAATGTTCCGCTGTCTCGCTGTCCCAGCGAGTCTATCGAGCGCCCAACAGCTGCCCGACGTCGTCGGCGGCCGCGAGCGGCCACGAAGAATAACCTCTCGGATGAGTCATCAGCCGTGCGGCCGGCGGAACTACGCCGGGATCAGCTCGCGCAGCGCTCGCGCGACGTGGATCTTGACCATCCGCCTGCGGTAGGACAGCGGCAGGTCAAGCGAGTCCATCGGCTTGGTGGCTGACATCGCCGCCTCGGCGGCGGCGACGATCGCCTCCTCGGTGAGCGCCACGCCCACGAGCAGGCCGGCCGCATGTGGCACCGGCAGGGGCGCGGTCGCCACTGCCCCGAGCACCAGCCGTGCCTCGGTGCACGTCCCGTCGGCATCGGTGCGAACGCCGGCCGCCACGCCCAGCAAGGGGAAGTCGATCGCCCCCCGGCGCCGGAACTTCACGTACGTTGCCCGCAGGCCGTCCGCAGCTGGAAGGTCGAGCGCGGTCAGCACCTCGTCGCGCTGCTTTTGCAGGTAGTCGATCCCGTCGTCCATCGTGTACAGCTCCGCGATCGGCAGGCTCCGCTCACCGCGAGCGCTGACGAGCCGGACCGAGGCGCCGTACACGTGCGCCACCGGCGCGAGGTCGGTGGAGGAGACTGCCCAGCAGCGGTCGCCGCCTGGCGCCAGGCGGCACACGTCGGCGCCGGCCTTCATGCAGAAGCCGTGCGCGCAACGCCGGTCATAGGGCAGGTCATAGTAGTTACAGCGGGTGTCGACGCAAAGGTTCCCCCCGACCGTGCCGACGTTGCGGATCTGCGGGCTGGCGACCAGCGACGCTGCCCGTGCGAGGGCCGGATAGCGCCGAACCACCTCGCCCGCCGACGCGAGCTGGTGCAGTCGCGTTCCGGCGCCAACCGACATGCCTGCGTTGACGTGAATGCCGGACAGCTCGGCGACGCGGCGCAGGCCCACCAGCACCTCGGGCTCGAGCTGGCGCCGCTTCATCTTGGGGTACAGGTCGGTGCCTCCGCCGACCAGCTGCGCGCCGGGGTGCTCGGCCAGGAGCTGCGTCGCCTCGGCGGTCGTGGCCGCCGGAAGGTACGCGAACTGCGGTAGACGCATCACAGCGGCACCCACCGCCCGCCCGGTGGGTCCACCTTGACGGGCTCACCGTAGTCAAAATCGGGCATCTTTTTGGGCCCGACGCGGGGCTCGTTGCCCTGTTCCTGCTGCCGGAGGCCCTCGACAACCTTGTCGGGCGAGATCGGGGTCTCGTCGACCCGCACCCCGACCGCATCGTAGATGGCGTTGGCGACAGCGGGGATGACCGGCAGCAGCGCCCCCTGACCCGCCTCTTTGGCACCGAACGGCCCTTCGGGATCATCGGTCTCGACGAGGAAGGTCTCCACCTCTGGCATTTCCAGGAAGGTCGGGCTGCGGTACTCGAGGATCGATGGGTTCTTCAGGTAGCCGCGGCGGAAGGCCTGCTCCTCGAAGAGCGCCTCCCCGAGCGCCATGTAGACGCTGCCGACGATCTGGCCCTCGGCTGCGACGCGGTTGACAGTCTTGCCGATGTCGTGGCCTATCCAGACGCGATCGATGTCGACGACGCCCGTCTCCGGATCGCATTCCAGCTCGACGATCGCCGCTGTGTAGCTATACGCCGGGGACGGGCCGACACCGGCGCCCACATAGGGTCCGGCGAGCTCCGGTGACTTGTACGAGCCCGCGGTGACGAGCGGCGGCTCGCGCACCGAGGCGGCCTGGACCGCCGCCCGCCAATCCATGCCCACGCTCGGATCGTCGCCGTCGAAGATGCGGCCGTCGCGCGCGAGCAGCTCTTCGGACGGGACTCCGAGGTCGGCCGAGACGGCGGCAAAGATCTTGTCGCGCATCCGCTGGGCCGCCTGCACGGCCGCGTTGCCGGCCATGAAGGTGACGCGGCTGGAGTAGCTGCCGAGGTCGATCGGCGTCAGGTCGGTGTCCGATGCGATCAGCGCGATGTCGCGCGGCCGCAGGCCGAGCACCTCGGCCACGAAGGTCACCAGCATGTTGTCGGAGCCCTGGCCGATGTCGGTCGCCATCGAGTAGACGGTCACGCCGCCGCCGCGATCGACCTTGATCTGCACCTCCGACTGGGACGTGTCGCTTCTATTGATGGGCATCCCGGCGCCGCACATGTACCCGCTAGCCGCGAAGCCGACACCGCGGCCGTACGGCAGCTTTCCGTGCTTGCCCCGCCAGCCCGACGCCGTTTCGACCAGCTCGATGCACTCGCGCAGCCCGCACGTTGTTACGCGCATGTAATTGATGGTCCGCGAGAACGGCTCGATCAGGTTGCGCAGGCGAAGGTCGATCGGGTCGATGCCGAGGTCCGTCGCAACCTTGTCGAGGTGGCACTCCAGCGCGAACCGGGGCTGCGGCGTGCCATGTCCGCGCTTGGGCCCGCACGGAGGCTTATTGGTCAGCACGCGCACGGCCTCGAATTTGTAGGCCGGCACGTCATAGGTGACCGCCTGCAGAGCGCCGGTGTAGTACATCGAGGCGGGCCCGTAGCTGCCGAAGGCGCCACCGTCGAGCATGTTCCTGAACGCCATCCCGGTCAGCGTCCCGTCCTCCTTGAAACCGGTGCGCACTCGCATCAGCACCGGGTGCCGGCCGCGGTGGGCGTAGAAGACCTCCTCGCGCGTGAGCGTGAACTTCACTGGCCGGCCCGTGATCATAGCCAGGCGCGCGGCGCAGACCTCATGCGAGAACGGATCGCTCTTGCCGCCGAAGCCGCCCCCGACCGACGCCGCCACCACGCGGATCCGCCCGGGCGGCAGCTCAAGCACCTTGGCGAGCGCGCGGTGGAGGTAGTGCGGCACCTGGGTCGAGGACCAGATCGTCACCCGGCCGCGCGGCTCAGGCTCCCACTGCGCGACCGCAGCGTGCTCCTCCATCGGCAGGTGGGTGTTGCCCGCAAAGAAAAAGAGGTCCTCATAGCTGCGGTCGGCGCGCTCAAACCCGCCGGCGACATCGCCGAACTCGAGCGTCCCGCAGCGGTTGACCTGGCGACCTAGCCCTTCGCCGTCGATCAGCGGCAGCCCGGGCTTTATCGCGTCCTCGATCGAGCTGACCGGCGCCAGCTCCTCGTACTCGACTTCGATCAGCCGCAGCGCCTGCTCCGCCGCCTCCTCGTCGATCGCCGCCACGGCGGCGACCGGCTCGCCGTGGTAGCGGACCTTGTGCAGCGCCAGCGCGTGCTCGTCCTGAGCCACCGGCATGATGCCGTAGCGGATCGGCAGGTCGGGCCCGGTGAGGATGCCATGTACGCCGGGCAGCGCCGCGGCCTGCGTGACATCGACGCGCAGGATCTTCGCGTGGCGGTACGGGCTGCGCAGCAATCTGCCTATGAGCATCCGCGGGAGGTGGATGTCGTCGGCATACATTGTCTGGCCCGTGGTCTTGGCGTGGACGTCGATCCTCGGGTCGCTCCCGCCGACGGCCGCGGTGCCCCGGGCCGAGGTCTGCCTGGGATCGGTCGTGACGGCCGTCACGCCGCGCTCCGCAGGCGCGCCGCCGCGAGCTCGACGGCCTCGACGATGGCGAGATAGCCGGTACAGCGGCAGAGGTTGCCCGCCAGCGCCTCTCGAATCTCGCTCCGGGTCGGCGCCGGATTCTGCTCCAGCAGCGCCTGCGCCGACATCAGCATCCCCGGCGAGCAGTAGCCGCACTGCGAGGCGCCCTTCTCGGCGAAGGCCCGTTGGAGCGGGTGCAGCTCACCGCCCCTGGCCAGGCCCTCGACCGTGCGGATCGCACTGCCCTGGACGTCGACCGCGAGCGTCAGGCACGAGAACTGGGGCGACCCGTCGACGAGGACCGTGCACAGGCCGCACTCGCCCTGCTCGCAGCCGTGCTTGGTCCCGGTGAGGACCGCGTCCTCGCGCAGGACCTCGAGCAGCGTGTGAGTGGGTACGATCGCCAGCTCGTAGCTCTCGCCGTTTATGTTCAGCTCGACAAGCTCCTTCCTCATTGCTGCCATCGTCCCTCCCGGGCTGCTCCGAGCCGCGGCGACGTCTGCGCCGCGGCGTCCCTGACGGGTTCTGCGAACTCATTCAGCTGCTGGCCGGCTCGTGACTTCGCGCCGGCGGAAATCGTGCCGGTCGTCTGCCCCTCGCGGTAGCTCACCGGAGCGGCCACCGCGCGCACTCCGACCAGGCACTCGTCATTCTCGAGCGCGTAGCCCCGCAGTCGCGTCTGCGCCACCTCGAGCATGGACAGCTGAGCCGGAAGTTTCGCGTCACGGCATCGCGCTGGACCGGGCCGTACCGTTCGAGGGTTGTCAGCAGCCGGCACCATGCTCCCGGAGACGCCGAGCTGCCGGCTCAGCTCAGAGATGCTGACGCCCAGCTGGTCTGAGGCGTCGAGCTCGCGCGCTCCCCCGGCGGCCTGAAGATTAGCCACGAGGTCCATACCCACAGTACAGAACAGTATCTCTTAATGAGCGATATCGGCACGGCCATCTGATCCCGGCGGCGCGGCCTAGGTTGCCGAAGCGGTAAGGCCGGCCTGCAGCTGGCGCAGGGTACCGGCAGCGCGGGCAGCGCGCCGCGCCCACCAGTGCCGCGGATCGTGCCCGGCGACCGGCTGCTGCGCGGCGTGCAGCGCCGCCCAGCGGTGAGCGTGCCCGGCCAGCCAGCCCAGCGTCGCCCCGGCATCCTGATCAAGCATCGCCGCCAGCGCGTACCGCCGCTCGCCGACGCGGTACCCGAGGCCCGCTGCGGTGGCGGCTGCTCGCAGGTCCTCCCCGGTGAGCAGGATGGCGGAGCTGATCGGTGCGACCAGCACGTCAAGCAGCCTGCCGCGGCCGTCCTCAGGCCGCATCGGCTCCGGGGCGGTGCGCAGTGCCAGCGGAAGGGCGGACGGCGGCGTGGCGCGGCGCGGCGTGCTTCGGCGCCCAGCGCCGAGCGTGAGCCCGGCTCGCCTGCGGGAACACCCCGATGTCCACGGACTTGACGTAGGTCCTGGTCACCCCCACCGGGACCGAGTTCTCGCTCTTGCAGGCCGTGGTACACGCGTGACAGCCGATGCACCTGTCCTGATCGAGCACTTTCAGCCAGCGAGCGGGCAGGCCCCCGTCCGGTTCCATGACACGACCGTGGTTCCGAGGCTAAGCGAGGTCCTTCACTAGGTGCCATCCTGGCCCGGTGCCTGGCCAGGGCCAGCCCGGCGGCCTTGGCGTTGCCGAAATCGTCGTCGATGCCGACCGTCGGGCGGCCGCGCGCCGCGAGCATGGAGGCGGCCGCCACGGCGCGATAGCCGGACTGGCAGTGCACCCAGACCTCGCCGCTGGGTATCTCGCCGAGATGATCTGGCAGTTCGTTGAAGGGAATGTGCGCCGCGCCCGCGATATGACCCTGCTCCCACTCAAGCCGGCGGCGGACGTCGATCACGACAGGCGCGTCACCACCGGGGGCGGCCGCGATGGCGGCTGCGAGGTCACCGAACTTGGCGAGCCGCAGCGAGGCAAGCGGCCGGCTGCCGGCCCAGTCCTGCACCCGCCCGGTCGCGGCGGCCGCCGGGCGGTCGATCCCGATCCGGACCAGCTCCCGCTGTGCGTGGCTGACTTGTTCCGGTGTCTCGCCCAGCAACGTGACTGGCTTGTTCCAGGGGATCGCCCAGCCCAGGTAGGTAGCGAAGCTGCCATCAAGCGGGAAGCTGACCGAGCCGGGTACGAAGCCGGCTGCGAAGGCGACCCGGTCCCGCAGGTCAACCACCCACTCGCCGGCCTGGATGCGACAGCGGACCTGTGCCGCGTCGGCCCGGCGCGGCGGCGAGAGGTCCGGAGCCGCGGGCCCGGCGATGTTGGCCGCTCCCGTGTGGGCGTAGTAGGCGGGCCATGCGTCCAGGCCCGCGATCAGTTCCTCGACGTAGTCCTGCTCGCCGCGGGTGAGCACCGGATTGGCCAGCTTCTCCCGGCCGATCGTGGACGACCGGAGCGTGGACTGGGTGGCCGCGCAGAAGCTGCCGAACCCGTGCGTGGGGAAGATCTCGGCTGAGTCGGGCAGCTCACCGGCCAGCCGCCGGGCGGACGCGTACTGCGCGCGGGCAAGAGCACCGGTGTGGTCAGGTCCCAGCAGATCCGGCCGCCCGGTCGAGCCGTAGAGCAGGGACCCGCCGGTGAAGACACCGGTCACCGCGCCAGCGGCCTCGACCACGTAGGACAGGTGGGTGAAGGTGTGCCCGGGCGTGGCCAGGACCCGCAGCCGCATGCTGGCGCCGATCGCAAGGATGTCGCCGTCGCCGATCGGGGTGCACGCGAAGCCCACCGGGTCGGCCGCGTTGACGAGATACCTCGCGCCGGTCGCTCGGGACAGCGCAAGCCCGCCGCTGACATAGTCGTTATGCGCGTGCGTCTCGGCCACGTGGGTGATGCGCACGCCGCGCTCAGCGGCCAGGACGCTGATCCGGTCGATGTCCCGCTGGGGGTCGATAACCAGTGCCACGTTCCCGTCATGTGCCAGGTAGCTGCGGTCGCCGAGCGTCGGTGTATCGACGGGGAGTACTTCGATCATGATCGTGGTCCTCTCACGCCGGGAATGTACCCCGTACCTCGGTGTCTGGCTCGGGCCGGTGGTCCGGGCCGCTGGTTCGGGCCGCTGGTTCGGGCGGCTGGTTCGGAGGGCTGGTTCGGGCCGCTGGTTCAGGTCGCTGGTCCAGGTCCATCAAATGTACGATTATTCGTACTTGGCTAACGCGGCCAGGAGCACATATCCGCAGCCACGAGGGCAGGTCAGGGCCGCAGACCGCTGGCCTCGGGCCCCAGCAGGGTTATCACCAGCGCGGTGATCGACACGCCAGTGACAGCCACCGTGATCAGCAGTAGATGCCGGGCGCGAGCCTGTCCCGCACCTGTCGTGCTGGTCAGCCGGCCGAGCACCCAGATCAACGCGCTGAGCACCAGTACCGGGAGTCCCGCGAACGGGCGGTTCTTGATTATCAGGCCGCCCAGCGCCGCGAACGAGATCGCCGTCCGGGTCCAGGCAAGCTCAGTCCGATCCCTGGCCAGCCCCGGATCGGCGTCCTCGATGTCGTCAGCGGGCGCCATCAGCGTGTGCTCACCGATAGCAGGGCAAGCACCGCCGCGGCCAGCCCGATGATCGCGACGGTCACCGCCAGGATCAGTGGCAGGCGCGAGCGGATAACGGGCTCGCCGCGGCGCAGGGCCCGCTGATTGCCGGTCCAGTCCAGGTAGCTGACGACGGCCACGACCGAGCCGAGGAGGATCAGCGGGGTCCCGATGACGTGCCGGCCCCAGGGAATACCTGGAAATGGCGGCAGGAGCTGGACGATCGCCAGCCCGGCGGCTACCAGGGCAAGGGCGGTGCGGCTCCAGGCGAGGAAGGTCCGCTCGTTGGCGAAAGTGAAGCGGGCATCCGGCTCGGTGCCGTCCGCGGATTCCGAGGCGCCGCCCGGGTCCTCGCGGCGGCTGATATCCGTCTCTCCCTCCCCCCGCCTCGCGCGATGCTCCCCGCCTGACTCACCGGGCCGGGAAGCCTGGCATGATGGTATGCCGCCGCCCGCCCGTGCCGGGACCTGCGCCCTGGTGTTCGCGGCAGCCGGCTCCTGGCTGACGTCTCGGGTGCCGTCCACAAACAGTCGGCGCTCGGGAATGCCTGAACCGCCGTCGTGGTTCAATACCCCGGCCGGTATCACGGTGATTTCCGGCGATGCGAGGAGGTCTGTGATGGCGACGGTGGAGCTGACGTCGGAGAACTTCGATGCGTTGACCGGCGGCGACGGGCTGGTGCTGGTCGACTTCTGGGCGGCATGGTGCGGTCCCTGCCGGATGTTCGGCCCGGTCTTCGAACTGGCGTCAAGCCGGCACCCGGACGCGGTGTTCGGCAAGGTGGACACCGAGGCACAGCCAGAGCTGGCCGGCGCATTCGGGATCTCCTCGATCCCGACGCTGATGGTGATCCGCGACGGCATCGTCGTGTACGCCCAGCCGGGCGCGCTGCCCGAGGCGGCCCTGGAGCAGCTGATCGGCAAGGCGCGCGACCTCGACATGGACGAGGTCCGCAACACAATCGCCGACAGTAACGAGCCCGCCGCAGCCGGGGGGGCGTGAGGAGCCCGCGCCCCTAGAACCGCACGCAGCCTGGCGCCGCCGGGCAGCCCAGTGTGCGGGTCCGCGGCGCCCTGCCGGACCGAACCTCAGCCGCCTGCCCGTACTCGGCTGCTGGGCGCCCCGGGAATGGCCGACATTGTGAAGAAGTCGCGCGCCCACCATGACTCGAAGTAGCGGTTCGGCGCGCCGTACATGCCGGGCAGCAGGTCCGTGCCATTCGCGGGCGTCGCTGGAGCGTTCGCGCCGTGCGGGTTGTAGCTCGCGAAGTTCACCCAGTCGGTGTTGATGTCGAGTTCCATCGCGCGGACGGCGCCTGCCCGGGCCAGGATGTCCGCGAGCGTCGTAATGTTCAGCCCCGGGCCGCCGGCATAGACAAGAGCGCCGTCAGCGGTGATGCCGACGCCCGACCTCCAGACGTAGACGGCGTTACCGAGGGTAAAGCCCCACTGGGCGGTGTCGTCGGGGTTGAGGCCTGGCACCGGCTTCCCGTTCCTGACGAGCAGGTCGAGGTTCTGTCGTACGGAGACGACATCGGGCGTGAGGGTGGCATCGCGGCCCCAGTCGCCGATGTTGACCGTGCCGTTGCGGTAGATGACGAACGACGCGGCCCCCTTCCGCAGCGGGATGATCGTCTTGCCGTCGGTGTAGTAGCCGCCGCCGGCGTTGTTCATCAGGAAGCCGGCGTTAAAGGCAGCCACCAGGCTCTTGGCGGCCGTTCGCGAGACCGGCGCGGTGTTCCGATACGGACCGCCGCCAGGAATCGTGCTTCCCGAGTAAAGCGTCGCCCGCAGCAGCTTGCTGTCCATCCAGGCCACGCCGACGACCAGGCTGGTGTGCACGGCGTCAGGCCGTACCCAGGTCTCGTACACCGCCGGTATGCCGTCCACCCGCCGGGCGACCGGGTGCCAGACCCCTTCGCCAGGCAGCCGGTGCCCGGCCGGCGACGTCATGCGGTGCGGTGGCTTGAGGTAAGCGACGGCGGCGTGCGCGCTGCCGCCCTGCTTGCCTGATGACCCCAGCTGCGGGATCGCCGAGATGGCGGGCGTCCCGCCGACCGGCGGCGCATGATGCGAGTACCAGAGGTTCTCAGCCCAGTTGACGATTGAGCTTCCACCGTGGCCGCGGAACCATTCGGCCCCGCGGGCGCCGACCGAGGTGCCCAGCCCAGGGTTGGTCAGCGCGCCTCCCAGCGAGACCCAGACGGGCGTGAGAAGCACGATCACGGCACAAAGGCCGGCCAGCAGCGGGTGCCGGCCGACGACCGTCCGCCGCGCGGCACGTTCCTCGCGCCGGCGAGCGCGGCGTCCGGACCGCCGGGTCCGCGGCCTGGCTGGCGGGTCCGCCGACGCGGGCGTGTCCAGCACCGCAACGCCGCGGCGCTCTGGGCCTTCCCTGGGATCTGCAACGCCGCGCGAGGGCGCTGCGCCGAGCCGGGGGTCTGCGCCGAGCAGGCCGAGCCGGGGGTCTGCGAGCCGGGGGTCTGCGCCGAGCCGGGGGTCTGCGCCGAGCCGAGGGTCTGCGCCGAGCCGGGGTTCTCCGCCGCCGCCGCGCCACGCATCGCCGCCGAGCCGGGGCCCGCCGCCGCGCCTGGGCTCTCCGTCCCCGCGCCTAGGCTCTCCGTCCCCGCGCCTGGGCTCTCCGTCCCCGCGCCTGGGCTCTCGGTCCCCGCGCCTGGGCTCTCCGTCCCCGCGCCTGGGCTCTCCGTCCCCGCGCCTGGGCTCTCCGTCCCCGCGCCTGGGCTCTCCGTCCCCGCGCCAGGGCCCGCCGCCCTCCCAGAGCTCACTGCCGCCGCGTGGATCCGCGTACCGCCGGGGCGGCGCTGCGGGGCTGCCGCCAGGCGGGAGGCGGTGGTCAGGTGCTTCACGTTTGCGCAGGTCATGCGGTGGCTCTTCGCCGCTGCCGACGGGTTGCCTGCCCGCTGGCGGCCTGCTTGCGTTCGGATCCCGAGCTTGGTGCGAGTCCGGATGCCGCTGAGGTGACTGGCGGTCGCCTTGCATTACCTCGCGTCCTTCATCTCGTCGAACATATCTGTAGATCGTGAAGATGCCGTGAACCAATGTCGCGGCCAGCCTCGCCCTGCCAGCGCCGCGTCGTTCCCGCCCGGTCGGCCTGATGTCATGCCTGGCGATGTGCCGGGATCATCCTGCCGGAAAACTAGCGGTCGAAGCGGCGGGAGGCGCCGGCACCGAAGCCGGCCGCCGGTCAGTATCGTCGCCCGCGTACTAAGCCTTGAGTCCCAGGGCCCTGCAGTCTGCCTGTAGCTTCCGCCGCTGGCCGCTGGCCAGCGGCCATTCAGCTTCAGCCCTGCGCCGCCCGGCGTGCCGCGACACCCCAATCCCCAGGGCCATTACGACCACTGTGGCAATGATATAGGCAGGACCGCGGAAGCCGTTGACGATTGACTGCCAGTTGGCGCCGACGGCCAGGTCAGGCGAGGGTGAGAAACAGCTTCTCCATCTGTTCCTCGGTCATCGGGGCATCGCCATCATGGCCCAGGCACTGCCGCATCCCGCTGGCTACGATCTTGAAACCGGCCCGGTCCAGGGCGCGCGATACGGCGGCAAGCTGCGTGACCACCTCCGTGCAATCCCGCCCCGACTCGACCATCGCGATGACCCCGGCCAGCTGGCCCTGCGCCCTGCGGAGCCGGTTGAGCACCTGGCCAACGGCCTGCTCGTCGATCTGCATGAGCCGCTCCTCTGCGTTAACCAATGGCAATCATACCCCATAGGGTATGTGTGACCGATGACGCGAGGCTGTGTCGCGAGGCTGAAGCCGGGCAGCCGCCGGGGTTCCAAATGGGCGTCGTGCACCTGCACACTGAGGGGTGTGTACGACTTCGACGTGCTGGTGATCGGCTCGGGCCCGGGCGGCCAGAAGGCGGCGATCGCTGCGGCGAAGCTGGGACGCCGGGTGGCCATCGTCGAGCGCCGGGACATGATCGGCGGTGTGTGCCTCAACACCGGGACGATCCCGTCAAAGACACTGCGTGAGGCTGTCCTTTACCTCACCGGCCTCGACCAGCGCGAGATGTATGGCCAGAGTTACCGGGTCAAGGATGAGATCACCATCGCGGACCTGGCGGCCCGCACCCGGCACGTTGTCGGCCGCGAGATCGACGTGGTCCGCAGCCAGCTGTCGCGTAACCGCGTGACCATCCTCATCGGTACGGGTTACTTCCTCGGCCCGCACACCGTGGAGGTCAACGATGGTGATAGCCGGCTACGCACGGCCAGTGCCGAGAAGGTCGTGATCGCCACCGGTACCCGGCCCGCCCGGCCCGCCAGCGTCGACTTCGACGACCGCGCCGTCATCGACTCTGACGGGATCGTCAACCTCGAGAAGGTGCCACGGTCGATGGTCGTCGCGGGCGCCGGGGTGATCGGGATCGAATATGCGTCCATGTTCGCGGCGCTCGGCACCAAGGTGACTGTCGTGGAACAGCGCGACCGGATGCTGGAGTTCTGCGACATCGAGGTCGTCGAGGCGCTGAAGTACCATCTCCGTGATCTGGCGGTCACCTTCAGGTTCGGCGAGACCGTGGCCTCGGTCGAGTCGAGGCCCGAAGGCGCTATCGCGACACTGCGCAGCGGGAAGAAGATTCCCGCCGACACCGTCATGTACTCCGCAGGCCGCCAGGGCATGAGCGACAACCTCAGGCTCAACGCGGCCGGCCTGGCCGCCGACGCACGTGGCCGCATCGAAGTGGACGAGTTTTTCCGTACCGCGGTGCCGCATATCTACGCGGTGGGCGATGTCATCGGCTTTCCCGCGCTCGCCGCCACCTCCATGGAGCAGGGCCGTCTCGCCGCGCACCACGCATGCGAGGAGCCGTTGCACGCATTCGGGCGGCTGCAGCCGATCGGCATCTACAGCATTCCCGAGATCAGTTTCATTGGGCGCACGGAAGACCAGCTCACCAGTGAGAACGTGCCGTTCGAGGTCGGTGTCTCCCGGTACCGGGAGCTGGCCCGGGGGCAGATCATCGGTGACTCATACGGCGTGCTGAAACTCCTCGTTTCCCTGCAGGACCGGACGCTGCTCGGCGTGCACGTGTTCGGCACCGGTGCGACTGAACTTGTCCACATCGGCCAGGCGGTAATGGGCTGCGGCGGCACCGTTGACTACCTTGTCGACGCCGTGTTCAACTACCCGACCCTGGCGGAGTCCTACAAGGTCGCCGCCCTCGACGCGACCAACAAGATGCGCGAGATCGCGCGGCTGTCCTGAGGCCGTGAGCTTTGAATTTCCGCTGGATCCACGCCGATCGCTGCCGTGTGCGGCGCTGGCCGGCCCGCTCCTGACCTGGCGCCCGGTCCGCTACGCCGGAACGTGCGCCGAGCTGGCCAGTACCGCGATCCTGGCCGTGATTCTTCGGCTCGACGGCCAGCCAGGATTGGCGAGGCGGCGCCAATTTTCCGCGCGCTATCCGATTCTGTGCCTCCGTATGCGAGCGGCAATGCGCTATACAGGTTTAGTACAAGGGAGCGAGATGCGGACAGAAGACAGGTCCCTGTCCCTGCCGGGCTGGCGGATGGTGCGGGACGGGGCTGCCCGTATCCGGCGTGTGATCTACGCAGCGCCGCTGCCCGTGAAGATCCTCATCGTCATGGCGGCAATCTTCTTCAGCCCCGTGGTGCTATCGATCCTGCTCGTCGCGAGCCTGGCTTACGCGCCGTTCGCGGTATCGGCCGGCCGCAGGAGCGTGCTGGCTTCCTTGTCGGTGGCCGTATGGGGACTCCTGGTGATCACGCTGATTGCCCGGGACGACGGAAATCCGCACCTTCCGATTGTCGCGCTTGCCCTGCTGCCATTCGCGGCCGTCGCCGCCGCCCACGCCGGCGCGCTCGGCCGCTGGTACGTGCCTTGCCGCACGGTGGCGTGGACGCTGATCTGGGCTCTGCCGGCGGGCTCGCTTGCCGTGCGGCTGTGGCGCCAGCAGCCATATGTCGGGCCGGCGTTCGGCTGGCTGATTGCCTGCGTGGTGCTGGGCTGGCGGCTGGCGAAGTCGTTGCAGGACTCGCGCGAATACGGCCGCCAGCAGGCTCGCGGCAGTGCGCTCGCCGCGCCCTACGCATGGCCGGGCACGCGGCCACCCCGGCAGCCAGGTGCCAGCGCGCCACGAGATCCGGCTGGGCCGGGCAGGCCGCACGGCGCCCGGCCCGGGGGGCCGCGGACCGGGACCCGGCGGCCCGGTGGCGCCGGGCGGGTCGCTGTCGCGACGGACACGGTCGGCCTGGCGCATCCCGACGGTGCGCCCGGTCAGCCGGGCTCCGATGCCGAGGACGGCCGGGCGGACGGGCTGCGCGAGCCCGACATCACGGTCGACGAGGCCATGGCCGAGTTGGACAGCATGATCGGGCTGACTGCTGTCAAGGATCAGATCCGCTCGATCGCGGCGTCGATCGAGGCGGCGCGCAGGCGCGCGCTCGCCGGGTACGGCACTGAGAAGCCGATGCAGCACCTGGTGTTCCTCGGGCCGCCTGGGACCGGGAAGACCGCGGTGGCCCGCATCATTGCCAAGATCTTCTACGCGTTCGGGCTGCTCGACACCCCCGCGGTGGTGGAGGCACAGCGCGCCGACCTGGTCGGCGAGTACCTGGGCGCTACCGCGATCAAGACCAACGAGCTGATCGACTCCGCCCTGGGCGGCGTGCTGTTCATCGATGAGGCCTACAGCCTGGTCAACGAGGGCGACGGGCAGGGCGACAGGTTCGGCAACGAGGCCGTTCAGGCATTGCTCAAGCGCGCCGAGGACGACCGTGACGACCTGGTCATCATCCTGGCTGGTTACGAGCGCCAGATGGAGAACTTCCTGGCCAGCAATCCCGGCCTGACGTCGAGATTCGCGACCAGGGTCAAGTTCCCCGGCTACTCGCCTGCCGAGCTGCTCTCGCTGGCCGACCTGGCCATGGAACGGCGCGGCGAACTGCTCGATCCCGAAGCCAGGCCGGTGCTCTGGCGCATGCTCGAGGACGTGGGGCGCCGCAGGCTGGCCGACGAACTCGGCAACGCGCGGTTCGTCCGCAGCCTGCTGGAAAAGGCAGGACGGGCCAGGGACGTCCGGATAATGAGCGCGGCGCCCGAGCCGTCGTCGGCCGACCTGGTGACACTGCGCGGTGCCGACCTGACGCGCGCATTCAGCGATCTGACCACCAGGTTCCGCGGCTATGGCGAGACTCCGACCCTGGAAAGCGCACTCGCCGAGCTCGACGCGCTGATCGGGCTCGAGCCGGTCAAGCGACAGGTGCATGAGATCGCCGCTCAGCTCCGCGTGGCGCGGCTCCGGGACCGGCAGGGACTGGCCAGCCAACCGCCCGCGCGGCACTTCGTATTCACCGGGCCGCCGGGCACTGGCAAGACGACCGTGGCGAGGATCCTCGGCCGCATCTTCGCGGCACTGGGCCTGCTGGTCCGGCCGAGCGTGGTGGAGGCGCACCGCGCCGATCTGGTCGGCGAGCACCTCGGCGCGACCGCGATCAAGACGAACAAGCTGGTCGACTCCGCCCTCGGCGGCGTGCTGTTCGTCGATGAGGCCTACTCGCTGTACAACGAGGGTTACTCAGGCGGTGACGCGTTCGGGTCCGAGGCGACGGCTACCCTGCTCAAGCGTGCCGAGGACGACCGGGACCGGCTGGTGATCGTGCTGGCCGGATACACCGCCGACATGGACAGGTTCCTGCGCAGCAACCCCGGGCTCGCGTCCAGGTTCAGCGTGCGGATTGGGTTCCCCAGCTACACTCCCGCCGAATTGTCTGCGATCGCCGAGGTGATCGCCCGGCAGTCCGGGGACACCTTCGACCCGGATGCGCTGCCGGTGCTCGACCAGATCTTCGGCCAGGCCTGTGCGGACGGGCGGATCGACGAGCTCGGCAACGGCCGGTTCGCCCGGTCCCTGTACGAGCGCGCATGCGCGTCCAGGGACGTGCGGGTCGCGCATCTCGGCGAGGACGCCAGTGCCGCCGATCTCACCACAGTGGCCGCCGCTGATCTGCTCTCCGCCCACCGCGAGATCAGCAGCTGATGCGCGCCCCCTGACCCGGGCGCGGCCGCGCGCCAGGCCGGCTACCCCGCGAAGGGCCCCGATCACCCGCCGCGAGTTCCGCCGGGAGCGGACCTACGTGCGGCCCGGCGGCCCGCCCCGACGGCCATGGGTTCTCCGTCGATTGCCGTTACCCGGCCGGTGACCCGTATCCGCCGCCGCCCGGCGTCTCGATAACGAACACGTCTCCGGAGGCCACGGCCACGGAATCGCAGCCGCGCAGCAGGGTGACCGAGCCATCGGCATGCTCGACCCAGTGCCGTCCGAGCGCGCCCGGCTTCCCGCCCGCCATCCCGTAGGGCGGGACGCGGCGGTGGCTGCTGAGCGTGGTGACGGTCATCGGCTCCAGGAAGCGGAGTTCGCGCCGGCCGCCGTCTCCGCCGGGCCAGCACCCCGCTCCGCCGCTGCCGTGCCGGATCGCGTACCGCTCCAGCCGGACGGGGTACCGCCATTCCAGCACCTCGGGGTCGGTCAGCCGGGAGTTGGTCATATGAGTCTGCACCACGCTGGTGCCGGCGAAGCCCTGTCCTGCGCCCGATCCGCTGGCCACCGTCTCGTAGTACTGATAGCGCTCGTTGCCTATGGTGACGTTGTTCATCGTGCCCGAGCCCTCCGCCATGACACCGAGCGCCGCGTACAGGGCCCCGGTGATCGCCTGCGAGGTCTCCACATTCCCGGCCGCCACCGCCGCGGGGTACCGGGGTGCCAGCATGCACCCTGGCGGGATGATCACGCGGACCGGTTTGAGGCAACCGGAGTTGAGCGGGATCTCATCGGCCACCAGGGTGCGGAACACATACAGCACGGCCGCCATGGCTACCGACGACGGCGCGTTGAAATTGCCCGGCAACTGTGCCGAGGTACCGGTGAAGTCGACCTCCGCAGTCCTGGCCGCGCGGTCCACCCTGACTGCGACCTGTATCACTGCCCCGTTGTCGAGCGCGTAGACGTACTCGCCGTCGGTCAGCGCGGTGATGACCCGGCGCACGGCTTCCTCGGCGTTGTCCTGGACGTGCCCCATGTAGGCCCGCACCACGTCCAGCCCGAAATGCGCGATCATCCGGCGCAGCTCCTGCACCCCCTTCTCGTTGGCGGCGACCTGCGCCCGCAGGTCGGCTAGGTTCACCTCCGGGTTGCGGGACGGGTAGGCCGCGGAGCGGAGCAGGTCCAGTGTCTGCGCCTCCCGCAGCACCCCGCCACGCACCAGCAGCCAGTTGTCGATGAGCACGCCTTCTTCCTCAACCCTGGTGCTGAACGCAGGCATCGAGCCCGGCGTGATGCCCCCGATCTCCGCGTGGTGGCCGCGGGATGCCACGTAGAAGAGAATCTCGCGGCCGATGTCGTCGAATACGGGGGTGACCACGGTGATGTCCGGCAGATGCGTCCCGCCGTGGTAAGGATCGTTGAGCACGTAGACGTCACCGGCCCGCATCCGGCCCGCGTTACGCCTCACGACGATCTTGATGCTCTCCCCCATCGAGCCCAGGTGCACCGGAATGTGCGGGGCATTGGCAATGAGGCCCCCGTGAGCGTCAAAGATGGCGCAAGAGAAGTCCAGCCGCTCCTTGATGTTGACCGAGTGCGCGGTACTGCGCAGCCGCACCCCCATCTGCTCGGCGACTGACATGAACAGGTTGTTGAAGATCTCCAGCATGACCGGATCCACCATCGTGCCGGCGAGGTGCTGCGCTGGCCGCGCCGCCACGCGGGTCAGCAGCAGGTCGCCGAGCCCGGTCAGCTCCGCTCGCCATCCCGGCTCGGTCACGGTGGTCGCGAAGTCCTCCACGATCAGCGCTGGCCCGTCCACCCGCTGGCCGGGCCGCAGGTCCCGCCGCGGTATAAGCGGCACGTCCACCCGCGCGCCCGCTGCATACATCGCCACTGTGGCCCGAGAGCCGCCCGCCAGCCCGGGCGGCCGGGCCCGCGGAATCCCTGGCCGCGGCTGCCCGGCTGGCGCCGCGGCAAGCTCGACCGACACGGTCTCCACCAGGATCGTCTTGTCGCGCATGATGAACGAGAAGTGCTGCCGGTATGCCTGCTCGAAGCCGGCGGCCATCTCGGCCATGCCGCCGAGCGGAACCGGCAGGGCGGTATCGGTGCCGTCGTAGCGCAGGTGAGCCCGGTGCACCGATCGGGTACGGCCCGGCCCGATTCCCTGCTGCGCCAGCTCGGCCAGCGCGTCGGCTTCCAGGCGGTCGGCCGCCCGGCCCAGTTCCTGGAGCAGCCCGGCGGTGAGCGGCGCCTCCACCGCGGTCTCGCGCATCGCGGTCACGTCCGCCAATCCGATCCCGTAGGCGGACAGCACCCCGGCCAGCGGGTGGATGAGCACCCGGGCGATGCCGAGCGCGTCGGCCACCGCGCAAGCGTGCTGGCCGCCCGCCCCGCCGAAGGTAGCCAGCACATACCGGGTCACGTCATAGCCGCGCTGCACCGAGATTTTCTTGATCGCGTTCGCCATGTTCGCCACCGCGATCTCCAGGAAGCCCGCGGCGACCTGCTCAGGTGAGGGGGGCGTGCTGGACCTGACGATTGACGGCCCGGATCCCCGCGAGAGCGAAGTGCCGCTGGTCGCTTCCCCGATCCGCACGGCCAGCGCGGCGAACTGCGCCCGCACGATCTCGGCATCCAGGGGCTGGTCACCGCTCTCGCCGAAGACGCTCGGGAAGTGTGCGGGCTGGATCCGGCCGAGCACGATGTTGGCGTCGGTGACCGTGAGCGGGCCGCCGCGCCGGTAGGCTGCCGGGCCGGGGTATGCCCCGGCTGAGTCCGGGCCGACCCGGTACCGGCTGCCGTCGAAGCGGAGGACCGACCCGCCACCAGCGGCGACCGTGTGGATGCTCAGCATCGGCGCACGCATCCGCACCCCAGCGACCTGCGTTTCGTACTGCCGCTCGAACTCGCCCGCATAGTGAGACACGTCGGTCGAGGTGCCGCCCATATCGAACCCGATCACCTTGTCAAAGCCGGCTGCGTGGGCGGTACGGGCCATGCCGACGATGCCGCCGGCGGGCCCGGACAGGATGGAGTCCTTGCCGCGGAACAGGCGGGCGTCGATAAGGCCGCCGTTGGACTGCATGAACTGCAACCGGACGCCGTCCAGCTCGCTGGCGACGTGATCCACGTAGCGGGCGAGGACGGGGGAGAGGTAGGCGTCCACCAGCGTGGTGTCGCCACGGGACACCAGCTTCATCAGCGGGCTGGTCGCATGCGACAGCGACACCTGCGTGAACCCGGTCCGGCGAGCGATCTTGCCGATCCGGGCCTCGTGCGCCGGGTACCGGTAGCCGTGCATGCACACCACCGCCACTGACCGGTATCCCTCGTCGTAAGCCGCCCGGAGGTCGCGCCCCACGGCGTCCTCGTCCAGGGCGATGATGACCTCGCCACGGGCCCCGATCCGCTCGGTGGCCTCGATCACCCGTGAGTACACCATCTCCGGGCGGATGATCTGCCGGTCGAAGATCCGGGGCCGGTCCTGGTAGGCGATCCGCAGCGCATCCGCGAATCCGCGGGTGATGACCAGGACCGTCGGCTCGCCGTTGCGCTCCAGGAGTGCATTGGTCGCGACCGTGGTGCCAAGGCGGACTACGGAGATCCGCCCGGCCGGAATGGGAGCGCCTTCCGCCACGCCGAGCAGCCGCCGGATGCCCGCGACCGCGGGATCGGCGTACCGGCCCGGGTCTTCCGACAGCAGCTTGAGGATGGCAAGCGTTCCATCCGGACGGCGCGCCACTACGTCGGTGAAGGTGCCGCCACGGTCGATCCAGAATTCCCAGCTGCGGTCCACGCTTGCCTGTCTCACTGACCGTTCCGGGTCGATAACGGCCGCCGGACCGTCAACCTGGCTCTTCCAGATTCGGGGCAAGGTCGGACAGCGCCTCGGCGATGTCGTCCTCGTCGGTGCCAGCCGCGCTGACCACGTTCATCAGCACGTGCAGTACCGAGTGCCGCTCCTCGCCCAGATCCAGCAGGCGCTGTGCTGCGTCCCACAATTCCGGGGGGTCACCGCGCCAGAGGCGGTCGGCCAGGGCCAGGTGCCCGTCGAGGTGCCCGTTGTCGGCTGGCTGATTGCCGGCCTCGTCGTGATACGCCGCCAGCAGCATCCGGCGCTCGCCTGGCTCGGCCGGGTTCAGCGTGCCCAGGTCGGTGCCACCGTAGCTGCCGCGCAGAACCGGGAACGCAAAGGCGCGACGGGGCAGCGCCTCCAGGTCAGAGTCGGGCAGCAGCCGGGTCACCAGGGCGGGCTCCAGGCCGAATGAGGCCGGGTCGTGGTAGACGCGGGTGAAAGTGCCCATCGAATCGAACACCGCATCGAGTGCCTTGAAGATGGCTTGGGAGCCAAGCCCGGTGCGGGATCCAGCCCACCGGATCCATGCGGCGAGCACGTGCGGCATGGCATGCTGCTCGGCCGGGGTCAGCATGACTTTCCTTGGGAGCCAGTCCAGCAGGAACGTCTCGGCCTTCACCGGGCTCATCCGGAGCGGCCGGCCGAAATCCTGGTCGCAGCCATATTCGACGATGTGGTCGGCGCACCGGCTGGCTGCCTCACGGTCGGAGACGTCCTCGGCCTCGTCTGAGGCGAGGAACTCGGCGACGAGCATGGCCCTGCGGTCCTTGCGCCAGGTCTGGCGCCCGGGACCTGAGCCGCCGCGCAGGGCAGGCGGCAGGGTCCGCACCCGTGCCCTGATGAACGCGTGATAAGCCGGAAAGGAGCTACTGACCGGTGGTTCAGCCAGCGAGTCCGTGGCTGCCAGCGCAGCTTCAAGCAGCCGTCTGGCCTGCGGCGGGTCAACCGGGGTGAAGGTCGGGCAGTCGAGGACCGGCGCGGCGGCGTCCGAGCTGCCCTCGCTCGCGTTGCGGCAGTACTCAAGGAGCTTGGCGACCTGGGAGGTGACCCAGCCGTCGCGGGCTATCCCGCCCGCGTTGTAGTCGACCACGACCACCAGGGCATGCTGTTCCTCGCCGGCGTAGCTGAAGACACAGACGACTTCGTCCCGATCGCCGTAAACGTCCGAGTTCACATAACATTGCGCCGCCGTCACCGCACCGACATGCTCCGCCCATCCAGGCCGCGCCACGCCGCGCTCCATCATCGCCAGTGCGGCCCGCTCTGCCCTGGCCGCCTGGCGCGGAGTGCCTAGGCAGGCGATGCCAGAAAGCAGCGCGAGCGCTGCCGGGCTCTCCTGCTGTGCCGCGTAGGCGATCAGGCCCTCGCCGATAAGCTCCTCGATGCTGGCCCGGTGGCGGCGGACATCGCGTAGCGCGCCGCGGCCTGCGCGCTGCCCCCACCAGGTGCCGAGCAGCTCGCTGACCATCAGCTCGGCGTCAAGCGGGCTGCGAACAGCGAGTAGCTCCCTGGCCGCCCGCAACATCTCCGCGAACAGGGCATTCGGGGGCGCGGCCAGTCCCCCGGGGCGCTGCGCGGGCGACCCGGATTGACCCGGTCCGCCGTGCGGCTGGTTGCGTTGGCTCGGCGGGGTCACATCGCTAGCCTTTCAGATGCACGGCGAATCGTGCCATGCTTGAGCACGGCGCGCCGGTTGTTTCTGCGCGTATCGCAGGCTCGCTGGACGATGATGGGCAACTCCGTTGAAAATGCCGTTGGCGTCTTAAGCCAGGAAACCACGCCGCGGGCGCTGCCGCTGGCAGTGTGCCCGCCCGGCTGGCCACTGTACCCGGCTGGCCACTGTACAAGGACTTGCCCGCGACTGCCTCGACCGGCAGGTCCGGCCTGCTCGCCCGGCGCGTTCGGAGCGGGCCTGGCTGCTCAGCATGGTCAGGCAGGATAGGCTGACGGCAGGCAGATGCCTGACGCGGCGGACTGTCGTCCGCGCACGCCACGTGACGAGGCGGCCGCCGGATCGCGGGGCCTGCAGATGGCGGGGGCCTGCAGATGACAATCTTTCCGCGATGCAGCGCTCAGCGTATGAGGCGACGGAGGGAGGCCAGGGGGGCCTGTCAGCGCCAAGGCTGGGTCACAGCCAGTGGCGTCGATGGCTGGCAACGAAAGCTCCTGCTAGCGAGTTGTCGCTGCGCGCACTCTTGCGCACGTTTCAGCCGCTAGCCTTCTTCTGTCCGCGGTGAGCAGGAAGGAGCCGCTCCATGGCGCACGCTCGCACGGGTTTGGGGTGTTCCCTATGAGCACTGGTACTTCTGTGCCCAAGCCGCGCGTGTCCCGCATGGATGTATCGGACTCCGCGCTGCTGGCGACCCTGCTCAGCGAGGCTCCGATTGGGTTCGCGTTCTTCGGCCCTGACCTGCTGCTGCGCAGGATGAATCAGGTTCTGGCCAGCCTCAACGGGATTGACCCCGCTGACCATATCGGCCGAATGCCCGCCCAGATCTGGCCGGGCTATCTGGGCCTCCGGGCCGAATCCGCGGTCCGGCACGTGCTGGAGCAGGACCAGCCACTTTTCGAGGCCGATCAGCAGATTGCCGTGCCTGTCGCCGGAGCCGCAGTGCAGCCAGAGCTGATGGCGGAGCCGCCAGCTGAGGCGCGCGAGGGCGCTCTGGCCAGCCAGGACCATGCTGGGCGGCAGCTACGGCACTGGGCGTTCTCCTGGTTTCCCTCGCATGACGGCGACGGGGACATCAGCGGCGTCGCGCTTATTGCCGTCGACATGACCGACCGCCGCAGGTCAGAAGAGGCGGTACGGCGAAGCGAGGAGCGCTACCGCTCGCTGGTGCAAGCCGGCGCGCAAGTGGTCTGGGTGACCACGCCGACCGGGCAGATCGCCGAGGACTCACCGGAATGGCGGTGGATCACCGGGCAGACGGTCGAGGAATACCAGGGCAACGGCTGGCTGGATGCGATCCACCCGGAGGACAGGGAACGAGTGGAGCGGGACTGGCAGGAATGCGTCGGCTCCGGGAAGGTGTTCGATAGCCGCTACCGGGTCCGCACCAAGACGGGCTCCTACCGGCATTACGACGTCCGCGCCGTGCCGATCGAGCGAGACGGGAAGATTGTCGAGTGGGTAGGCGCCAGCACGGATGTCACCGGCCAGCGTGAAGCCGAGGAGATGCGGGGCCGGCTGACTGAGCAGCTATCCGCGGCAGCGTTGCGCACAGCGCGGCTGCAGCAGGCGACATCGATGCTGGCCGAGGCGCTGACCGTGGAGCAGGTGGTGGAGGTGATCACCCAGGTGGGCCGGTCGGCTATCGGCGCCGAGCGCTCCGCGGTGGCGATGCTCGATCCGGAGCGGCTCCGGCTGAAGACGGTGAACCTGGCCGGGCTGCCCACCACCCTGGGCGCGCCGAGCGGTGACATCCCGCTGGACACGCCGAGCGTCATGACCGCTGCCATCATCGCCAGGCGGCCGCTGCTCATCGAGAGTCCCGATGGCCTGCGCGCGTATTTCGAGGGGCAGGTCAATGTCGATCTGTTCCTGCAGCACAGCGACGAGCGAGCCTGGGTGGGCCTGCCGCTGCTGTCGTCGGGTGCGCCGCTTGGCGCGCTGCGGTTCTCGTTCACCAGGCCCAGGAAGATCACCGAGGAGGAACGGGTCTTCCTTGAGGCGCTGGCCGGTCAGTGCGCCCTTGCCCTCGAGCGCGCCTCGATGTTCGAGCGCGAGCACACCACCGCGGAGACCCTGCAGCGGAGCCTGCTCCCTGACCGGCTGCCCACTGTTCCCGGGATCATCCTGGAAGCCAGTTACCTGCCGGTCACCAGGAACATGGAGATCGGCGGCGACTGGTATGACGCATTCCGGCTTCCCGACGGCAAACTGGCGGTCGCGGCGGGCGACGTGATGGGCAAGGGGCTCACCGCGGCAGCCGGGATGGGCCGGGTGCGCAATGCGCTGCGCGCGCTCGCGCTTACCGACCCCAGGCCCGCTGCGGTCCTGGCCGGGCTCGACCGCCTGTTCATCGCCACCGAGCTCGAAGAACAGGTGACCACAGTCGCCTACCTGGTCGTGGATCCGGCGACGGGGGAAGGTATGGCCGGCAACGCCGGCCATCTGCCGCCGCTGATGCTCGCGCCGGGCGTGCCGCCCTGGCTCGATCCGACCGAGGCGGGCACGCCGCTCGGCTGGGCCAGCCCACGCCAGCAGTACGCATTCCGGCTGCCGCCCGGGAACACTGCCGTCCTCTATTCCGATGGACTTGTGGAGAATCGCAGGCGCGGTCTCGATGTAGGCCTGGACGAGCTAGTGGCGGTTGCCGCCCAGGCCCCGGTGGCAGTGGTGGAAGATCCAGCCAGATTGCTCGGTTACCTGGTTGAACGGATGCTGATCGGATATGAGCAGGACGACGACGTGACCGTGCTGGTGCTGCACAATCCGGCACGTGACGGCGTGGTGCCTGTCGGGCTGGCAAGTGCAAGGGGAGCCGTAAGAAGGGGCAAGGCATGATAGTCGCGGGTACCATTCCACCGCGGGACACCGCGCGGGAGCGGGCAATCGCGTGGCCTGGACTCGCAGCCGTACGACCTACCCGTGGACTCCGCCTAAGGTGGTTGACGGGAGATGAGCCGTCCCTGATGCGGTGTCTTGTGGTGGGGTCCTGGCTTCCAGCAAGGTCCTAGCAGCATGGCCCACGCGGTAGGGTCCGTTTTCCGCTATAGGTATGCAGGAGAGGTGTCTGTGTCGCCTGCCAATTCGGTCAGCCAAGGGTCGATCGTGGCATGGCCCGCCAGCCAGCGAAGGAAGGGGTGACCGCGGTGGCAAGCGCGGCAGGCTCCGCAGCGCGGAGGCAGCCGAGGCCGTCGGGCCAGGACGCGAGCGCCCAGGCACGGAAGGCCGCTGCGCGCTCCGGCTCCGAGTCGGCCGCCAAGCGGCCCGACGGGCCCGTCGCGCTGGTCGGGGAAGTCGGGGAAGACGCGTCGGCCGAGAGCCAGCGCAACGGCTCGGCCGCGGGTGCCAAGCGCGCGGCCGCGCCGCATCGGCAGCGGGCGTCCCAGCCAGCCGCGGCGGCCGATGGCCGCCAGAGCGCCGGACCGGAGACCGGAAAGGGCGGCCGGGCGGCGGGCGCCGGCGCGAGCGGTGGAAGGAAGGCCGCCGGCAGCGGGCCGGCGGGCGCTCAGCATGATGATGACGGCACAGAGGCCGCGGTCGACGACGATCTCGTCGACCCGGCGCGGGATGGAGTAGACATCGAGGTCGACCTGGATGTGGAAGCGGATCTCGTGGCCGATGTCGAGCTAGACGTTGACGCTGACCTGGCCGACCTGGCTGAGCTCGAAGACGACGCTAGCGACGATGTGATCATCGAGCTCGAGGTCGACGAGACCGAGCCGGACGTTGCCGACCCGGCCAGCGCCGACGAGGGCGAGGACGCCCCGGTCCAGGCTGCCGACCCGGGCACCGTGCAGGCGGCTGCCGAGAGCCCTGGCCGGGCCGCCAAGGCGGCCGGTGAAGAGAACGAAGACGAGGCGTTCGTCTACGGCGATGATGACGAGGACCTCCCTGCCGCGCAGGTGGCGGTCGCAGGCGCGACATCCGACCCGGTCAAGGACTACCTCAAGCAGATCGGCAAGGTGCCGCTGCTTAACGCCGAGCAGGAAGTCGAGCTGGCCAAGCGGATCGAGGCGGGGCTGTTCGCCGAGGAGAAGCTGGGCGAGGGCCGCGGCTCCCTGCATCCTGAGGCCAGGGTAGACCTGGAATGGATCGCCTCGGATGGCCGCCGGGCCAAGAACCATCTGCTCGAAGCCAACCTGCGTCTCGTGGTTTCGCTCGCCAAGCGCTATACCGGCCGCGGGATGCTCTTCCTTGACCTGATCCAGGAAGGCAACCTTGGCCTGATCAGGGCAGTAGAGAAGTTCGACTACACCAAGGGCTACAAGTTCTCCACGTATGCCACCTGGTGGATCAGGCAGGCGATCACCCGGGCGATGGCCGATCAGGCCAGGACGATCCGGATTCCCGTGCACATGGTCGAGGTCATCAACAAGCTGGCCCGGGTGCAGCGGCAGATGCTGCAGGACCTGGGCAGGGAGCCGACGCCGGAGGAACTCGCCGCCGAGCTCGACATGACCCCGGAGAAGGTCATCGAGGTGCAGAAGTACGGCCGGGAGCCGATTTCCCTGCACACGCCGCTAGGTGAGGACGGCGACAGCGAGTTCGGTGACCTGATCGAGGACTCCGAGGCGATCCAGCCCGGCGAGGCGGTGAGCTTCACGCTGCTGCAGGAGCAGCTGCACTCGGTCCTTGACACCCTGTCCGAGCGCGAGGCAGGCGTGGTCTCGATGCGGTTCGGCCTGACCGACGGACAGCCGAAGACGCTGGATGAGATCGGCAAGGTGTACGGCGTGACAAGGGAGCGGATCCGCCAGATCGAGTCGAAGACAATGTCCAAGCTGCGGCATCCGTCCAGGTCCCAGGTGCTGCGCGACTACCTGGACTAGCGGGCGGTCCCGGGTCTGGCGAGGCGGACCGGCAGCCTGTGTCGGTAAGACCGCCGATAACCGAATCAACATCCCGGCTCGCACGTCCGGGCCGGGCGCTCGACCGGAAAACCGCAACCGCCCAGCCCGGACGTCCGGGCTGGGCGGTTGATTGGCTCGTGATTATCTTCCTGGCGTCTGAGCCTTCTGCGGCTTGGACAGCCGGTCGGACTCGTCCTGGATCTCGACCGCGACCTTGGCCAGCGCATCCGCGTGCTGACGGCCATGGTGGGCACAGAACAGCAGCTCACCAGCACCGGGAAGCACAACGCGCACATAGGCCTGCGCACCGCACCGGTCGCAGAGATCGTGGCCGCTCAGTGGCTTGGTAGCGGCTATTGGCGCAGCCATCGCTCCGGTCATGTCGCCTCCCTCGCTTAGTGCCGCCCGGCTGATCGCCGGCTTCCATGTCTACCGGACCACAACGCCCGGTCTAGCGTCCCTCTTCCCCGCCGGCTCCGCATACGCCGTGGGCGAACAGGCTCTCTGCCCGGCTGATCCGGCCTGGAAGGCCCACGGTAGCGCATGCGTTGTCCCAGGTCGCCGGGTATGTCAGCGGCGTGCCTGCACGAGGCAGCCGATGCGGGCCGCTAGTCTGCGGTCAGGCCTAACCGGGCGAGCCGCCCCAGCCCCACGTCAGGAGTGCCGTTAGTGACCGCCCTCAGTGCCGAGCGGATGCCGAAAGCCAGCGCTGCGGACAGCTATACCGCGCGCCACCTGACCGTCCTCGAAGGGCTCGAGGCGGTGCGCAAGCGCCCTGGCATGTACATCGGGTCCACCGACGGCCGCGGGCTGTCGCACTGCCTGTGGGAGATCATCGACAACTCGGTGGATGAGGCCCTTACCGGGCATTGCACCAGCATCGAGGTCATCCTGCACGACGATCAGTCTGCTGAGGTCACCGACAACGGCCGCGGCATCCCCGTCGACGTCGAGCCGAAGAGCGGGCTGACGGGCGTTGAGCTGGTGATGACCCGGTTGCATGCTGGCGGGAAGTTCGGCGGCGGCTCGTATACCGCTTCCGGCGGCCTGCATGGCGTCGGCGCGTCGGTGGTGAACGCGCTGTCGGGCAGGCTGGATGTGATGGTGGCCAGGGGAGGCCACGAATGGGCCGCCAGCTTCCGCCGCGGCGTGCCCGGCGAGTTCAGCGGCCCGGGCCCCGACGCTTCGTTCCAGCCCGGCTCGGGCCTGCGGCGGGTGCGGCGGGTTGCCAAGACGCAAACCGGCACCAGGACCAGGTTCTGGCCGGATCGCCAGATTTTCGTCCGTGGCGCGCGGCTGAGCTTCGACGCCCTCGCGCAGCGCGCCCGTCAGACCGCCTATCTCGTGCCCGGGCTTACCATCCGGATCCAGGATGAACGGCCGGCTGCCGACCGCGGCGATCCGAGCCATGCCGACCTCGCGCTCGCCGGTTTCGCCGGAGCCGACCACGTCTTCGCCGAACATGGCGGGGGGAGCGGCGCCCAGGGTAGCCCGGATGGCGGTGCGGCCGCGGTCGGCGCGGGTACCGCCAAGGCGTCGGCAGGTGCGGCCGACCGGTCCCTGACGGCCGAGTTCAGGTTCGACGGCGGGATCAGCGAGTTCTGCGCCCACCTGTCGCCCGGCGAGCCGGTCACCGACGTGATCAGGCTGGTCGGGTCCGGAGTGTTCAGCGAGACGGTGCCGGTGCTCGATGCGCAGGGCCACCTGACCCCGACCGAGGTAGAACGCGAGCTCGCGGTGGACGTGGCCCTGCGCTGGGGCACCGGCTACGACAGCGTGACCCGCTCGTTCGTCAACGTGATCGCCACGCCCAAGGGCGGTACGCACGTCGCCGGCTTCGAGCGGGCCATGGTCCGGACGCTCAACGAGCAGCTCAGGGCGGCGCGGCTGCTGAAGAACGGCGACGAGGCCGCCACCAAGGAGGACGTGCTCGAAGGGCTCACCGCGGTGATCGCCGTGCGGCTGCCCGAGCCGCAGTTCGAGGGGCAGACCAAGGAGGTGCTCGGCACGCCGGCGGCCTCGCGCATCGTGGCGCAGGTTGTGTCCGGGGAGCTGCGGACGTTCTTCGAGGGCCGGGCGCGGGGCAGCAAGCAGCAGTCCCGGGCCCTGCTCGACAAGGTGCTCGCTGCCACGCGGACCCGCATCGCGGCCCGCGAGCACCGGGAGAACCAGCGCCGCAAGTCAGCGCTGGCCACTTCCGCGCTGCCCGCCAAGCTGGTGGACTGCCGGTCGGCCGATGACCGCAGCGAGCTGTTCATCGTCGAGGGTGATTCGGCGCTCGGCACGGCCAAGCTGGCCAGGGACTCCGAGTTCCAGGCGCTGCTGCCGATCCGGGGAAAGATCCTTAACGTGCAGAAGGCGTCGCTGACCGACATGCTCAAGAACACCGAGTGCGCGGCGATCATCCAGGTGATCGGGGCAGGATCGGGCGCGGCGTTTAACCTGGACGCGGCCAGGTACCAGCGGGTGATCTTCATGGCCGACGCGGACGTGGACGGCGCGCACATCAGGACCCTGCTGCTCACCCTCTTCCACCGGTACCTGCGGCCGATGTTGGACGCGGGCCGGGTGTTCGCTGCCGTGCCGCCCCTGCACCGCATCAAGCTCACCAGCCCACGGAAGGGCCAGAACCGCTACATTTACACGTATTCCGAGGCTGAGCTGCACCGCACCCTGCTGGAGCTCGAGCGTAAGGGTCAGCGCTGGGAGGAGCCATCGCAGCGGTACAAGGGCCTGGGCGAGATGGACGCCGCACAGCTGGCTGAGACCACGATGGACCCGCGGCACCGGACCCTGCGCCGGATCAGGATCGAGGACGGTGCCGCCGCGACGTCCATGTTCGACCTGCTGATGGGCAGCGAGGTGGCGCCGCGCCGCGAATTCATCATCGGCGGCGCCACCGAACTCGACCCATCGCGCATTGACGCCTGAGGATCACTGCCACCGTCGCGCGGAACGAAGCGCCTGGTATCCCGCAGCCGCCCGTCGTAGTTGGCGCCAGGGCATCGGAGGGAGGGACATGCCGAACGAATCGAAGGACACACAGGCGAACGTGAAGCCGGACCGGCTGGCGGCGCCCCTGGAAGCCAGAGCCGAGCGGGCGCTGGCCGCTTCCCTCCGGCTTGCCCTTATCCCCGTCGTGATCCTGCTTCTCGCGGCTCTCGGGGCGTTCGCCTACGGGACAGCCGTGTTCATCCACTCCTTCCGCAGCATCGTTGACCATCCTTTTCCCGTGGGGCACCAAGTTGGCTTGTTCCTCCTGGACATAGACCTGTTTCTGATCGGAGCCACGCTGCTGATATCAGCCGTCGGCTTCTACGAGCTGTTCATCAGGGAGATCCAGTTCGATCAGGCCGGGCGAATGCCTGCCTGGCTCGAAATGCGTGACCTCAACGACCTCAAGGGCCGGATCATCGCAATGATCGTATTGGTCCTGTCCGTGAGCTTCGTCGAGGTGGTGGTGGACGCCCCAGGCGGCCGGCAGGTCCTCGAACTGGGTGGCGGGATCGCGGTGGTCATCGTCGCCCTGACCGTCTTTCTGTGGCTGAGCGGCCATGTCAAAGACAAGAGGTAGCCGCAGTCCTGGGTGATCTCCCGGTGGCCGGCCGTCCCGGCAGCCAGCGTGATGGCGGAGCCGCCGGGAGATCACGATGGTTGTTACATGTTCGGGCACTTATGCGTCTTCGACTTCGAAGGCGCATGCGAGGGTGCTGGCGGCGGTGACACCGTGGACGATGGCGATGAGTGCGTCGCCGTCGTCGACGTTGTCGAGTTCGGTGTTGCCGAACTGTGCGTGGCCGCGCTGGCCACGCCCACCGCTCCGGCCCCGAGACCGCCTGCCAGGGCCGCGGTCACGACCAGGCGCCGCAGCCGGGTGCCCGTAATGGCTGCCATAAGGTTCCTCCTTCCATGCCAAGCTGTGCGGGCGCTCGCCACCCGCGCTAGCCCAAGAATGGAAGGCGAACCCCGCAGGAAGCCGTGGTGCTGCTCTCCGGACCCTCTGAGCTGAACTCAGTCCTGGACGGCACCGCCGAGCGCGGCGAGTTGGTGCCTGACCCGGACACCAGAGCCATCCCTGCGGCCATCGGATGGCGGCAGCGGCACCGGTGTGCCCGCCTCGGTCGCGCCGCGTGCTGGCCCGGGCCCGGCCCAGGCCAGCACCAGGACATCCTCGCCTTTCAGGAACCGGTGACAGCGCACGCCGCCGGTAGCCCGGCCCTTGGCCGGGTACTCGGCATAGGGCGTCACCTTCACGGTCGCTGCGGACGCGCCGGGCAGCGCTCCCGCGCTGCCTGCCACCGTGACGACGACCTGGGCGCCAGGAGCCGCAACCGGGGAACCGGACTGCTGGCCATCCGGCCCGGCCGACGACGACCCAGACCATATGGTAGCGCCCGGCCTGGCGGCCGGGTTCACAGCGCCGAACCAGATCACGGACGCGCGAGGCGCCAGCCTGATCCCGGTCATGCCGGCGGCCGCCCTGCCCTGCGGCCGTACTGCCGCGGCGCCGAACCTGAGCAGTTGCGCGTCGCTGGTGATGAAGACCAGGTCCTGTTCCTCGTCGGCGAGCTGCGCTGCGCCGACCACCCGGTCGCCAGCCTTGAGCGTGATGACCTCGAAGTCGGCAGCGTTCTGCGGGTAGTCGGGAGCAACCCGTTTGACGACGCCGCTTGCTGTGGCAAGCGCGAGGCCGGCGCCCTCGCCCTCGGCTGCGACAATCGCGATGACGGTCTCGCCTCGCTCGGTGGAAACGAACTCGCTGGCCGGCGCCCCGCCGGCCAGCGCGGGGGAGCTCGCACTGGGCGGCAGCGCGGGAAGCTCAAGCACGCCTAGCCTGATCAGGCGGCCATGCGAGGTCAGGACTCCGATCGTGCCGCGCGCCGTCGACGTCACCGCGGACACGATCACATCATGCGCGGCCCTGGCATCGGGAGCCAGGCCGCCGGGCAGGCTGGCTCCCTTGCCCCGTTGTGGCGCGACGGCGCCGGGCGGGCCGGCGACAGTCGCTGGTGGCTCCCGTTCTGCATCGCTCTTGTCGGCTGGCAGTCTCTCCTGCCCAGCTGGCGGGCGAGCGGCAGTCCGGGCGAGCAGTCCTGCTGAGGACAGCAGCACCAGGCACGGCTCGTCGGCCACCTCCAGTGGCACCGCGGCGGTCCTTGCCGCGCCTGACCCTTCGAGCAGCACGGTGCGCCGTGGGGCGCCGAACCGCTCCGCGACGCTTGCCAGCTCCGCCGAGACGACCTCGCGCAGCTTGTCCTCCGAATCGAGGATCGCGGTCAGCTCGGCGATCTCGCGCTGCAGGGTGTCCCGTTCCTTCTCCAGCTCGAGCCGGTCGTAGCGGGTCAGCCTGCGCAGCGGGGTGTCCAGAATGTACTGGGCCTGGATGGCGGACAGATCGAATACCGACATCAGCCGCTCCTTCGCGGCGGCGGCGTCGTCGCTTGACCTGATGACTGCGATGACCTCGTCGATGTTGAGCAGGGCGATCATCAGGCCGTCGACCAGGTGCAGCCGCTCTTCGCGCTTGCGGCGCCGGAACGCGGTGCGGCGCCGGACGACCTCGATCCGGTGGTCAACGTAGATCTGCAGCAGCTCGCGCAGGCCGAGCACCTGCGGCTGGCCGTCCACCAGCGCGACATTGTTGATCCCGAAGGTGTCCTCCATCGGGGTCAGCCGGTAGAGCTCATCGAGCACCGCCTCCGCGTGGAACCCGCTGCGGATCTCGATCACCAGGTGCAGGCCGCGGTGCCGGTCGGTGAGGTCCTTGAGGTCGGCGACGCCGGCCAGCTTCTTCGCCTGGACCAGGTCCTTGATCCTGGTCACTACCTTCTCCGGGCCGATTCCGTACGGCAGCTCGGTGACGATAATGCCGGTCCGGCGCGGGGTGATCTGCTCGATCCGGGTGGCCGCGCGGGTCCGGAAGAGGCCGCGCCCGGTCTCGTACGCATCCCTGATCCCCTCCAGGCCGACGATCTTGCCGCCGGTCGGCAGGTCCGGACCGGGCACGAAGCGCATCAGCTCATCGAGGCTCGCGCCCGGATCAGCGATGAGGTGCCTGGCGGCTGCGACCACCTCGCCGAGGTTGTGCGGCGGCATGTTGGTCGCCATCCCCACCGCGATCCCGGCCGCGCCGTTCACCAGCAGGTTCGGGATCGCGGCCGGCAGCACCTGCGGCTCGGCGTCCTGGCCGTCATAGTTGGGCTGGAAATCCACGGTGTCCTCGTCGATCGAGGCCACCATCTCCATGGCCGCAGCGTCGAGCCTCGCCTCGGTGTAGCGGTAAGCAGCCGCTGAGTCGTCACCGCCGAGGGAGCCGAAGTTGCCGTGCCCGTCGATCAGCGGCAGCCGCATCGCCCACGGCTGCGCCATCCGGACCAGCGTGTCGTAGATGGCGCTGTCGCCGTGCGGGTGCAGCCGGCCCATCACGTCGCCGACCACGCGGGCGCACTTGACATGGGGCCGGTCGGGCCGCAGGCCCATCTCGCTCATCTGGAACAGGATCCGGCGCTGCACGGGCTTCAGCCCGTCCCTGGCGTCCGGCAAGGCACGCTGGTAGATCACCGAGTACGCGTACTCGAGGAAACTGCCCCGCATCTCGTCGGTGACATCTATGTCAACGATGTTCTCTTCGAAATCCTCGGGGGGCGGGGTTGTCGTGGTGCGTCTGGCCATGACCGCCATTGTGCCGTCCGCTGGCAGCCCGCGGGGGCGACCGCCCCGGCGTGGCGCCCGGCGAACCGGGGCCGGCCAGCCCGATGCGGCGGCGCTGTCAGCTGGCGGAGAAGCCACCGTCGACCGAGATGACCTGGCCGGTTATGTATTCACTCGCGCGGCTGGCGAGGAACACGGCGACGCCCTCGAAGTCGTCCGCCTCGCCGTTGCGCCCGATCATCGTGCGCGCGGCAAGTGCGGCCGAGCGGGCTGTGTCGCTGACGGTCTGGCTGGTCAGCGGGGTGGCCACGAAACCAGGAGAAAGTGCGTTGCAGCGCACTCCGCTGGATGCCCAGGCCTCCGACTGCGACCGGGTGAGCGAGGCAAGGCCGCCCTTCGACGCCCCGTAGGCGCCGCTGTTGCCGAAGGCGCGGGCCGCCTGCTGGGACACGATGTTGATGATCCGTCCCCAGCCGCGGGCCGCCATCCGCGCCCCGAAATGCTGGCCGAGCAGGAACGGTGCGGTCAGGTTCACCGCGACCGTCTGATCCCATTCGGCAACGGTCAGGCTGGTCATCGGCGGGCGCAGATTGACGGCGGCGGAGTTGACCAGGATGTCCGGCTCGCCAAACTGCCCGGCCGCTTCCTCGGCGCCCCGTTCCAGGTCGGCGCGGTCACCGAGATCTGCACTGACCCAGGCGGCTGAGCAACCGGCCGCCCGCAGGTCACGCACCGTTTCGTCGAGGGCCGCCACGCCGCGCGCGAGCACCACGACGCTTGCGCCTGCCCGGGCGAGCGCACCCGCCATTGCCTGGCCTATGCCGCTGCTGCCGCCGGTCACCAAGGCGATGCGGCCGTCCAGCGAGAAGAGACTCCGGAGGTAATCGGTCATGACAACCCATGAGTATGGCGGCCGCGGGCCCGGCTGTGAATATGGCCTGGGCAGGCCCGCCCGCTGGGCTTGCGCCTGCCAGGCTGCCGCCTGCCGGGCTGCGGTTAGAGGGCGGGCCTGGCGCCGACCAGGCTGAGCGCGCGGGCCGCCAGCCTGCAACCGCTCACCAGCGCCTCACCCGGTGGTTTCTTGTCCAGCCACGGCGGCAGGAATCCCGCGCAGAACGCGTCCCCGGCCCCCGTTCCGTCCACGATCCTCTCCATCGGAGGCCCGGGAACGCGGAACGGATCGGGGCGGCCGTTGGCGTAGAAGAGCGCACCGTCGGCACCGAGCTTCATGACAACCTGCGGGTACCAGGCATTCAGCACCCGCGCGGCCTGCTCGGGCTCCTCCCGACCCGTAATGACCCTGGCCTGGTCGGTGTTGACGAACAGCAGGGTTGCCCCGTTGGTGAGCTGCAGGAACGGCTCGGCTCCGACCCGCTCGAGCGGAGCGGCGGAGGCGCCGTCCACCGACACCGTCATCCCGGCGCGCTGCGCGTGGCTGAAGGCGGCCAGCGCCGCCGACCTTGAGCCCTCGTTCAGCAGCGTGTAGCCGGAAATGTGCAAGTGGCTGCCCGGCGTGAACAGGTCCTTCGGCAGGTCGTCCGGAGACAGCGCCGAGTTGGCCCCTGGGTCGGACAGCATGGTGTGATCGCCCTTGTGCGTGACGAGCACGACGCAGGTTCCCGTGGGGCGCTCCGGGTCCATGACGAGCCTGGCGTCCACGCCATAGCCCATCAGCTCCATGTCCCTGTTCCGCCCAGCGATGTCTGCGCCGCGCCGGCCGACAAAAGCCACCTCGGCGCCGTCCACGGCAAGCCAGGCGGCGATGTTGGCGCCTGAGCCGCCGCCGTGCATGGTCACTGTCGCCGGCGTGTCGCTGCCCCTTGCGAGTGGCAGCGCAGCGTGAGCGACGGTGTCCGTCATAAGATCACCAACGACGACAACGCGCGTCAATGTCGTCACCACCTCGGTCACTGGGCTGAACTGATAGCGCTGCGGTCAGCGCGCCCAGCTCAGGGCTAGCGCATCGAACTTAACAGCTTCAGGGGCCTCTCTCGTACTGTTCGCGCGCTGAATCCGCGATTACTGGCCATTCCGGTCAAGTTGTCACGGTCGCAAGACTATCGGCGACTATCGGGAAATGTCTTCCGGGCCGGCGCCCTACCCGCACTGGCAGGAGGTCGATCGGCAGGAAACGTGCGCAGTCATCGCCGCTGCCGTGGCGCAAGGAGGATGCCGCGTCCTTGATGTCGCCGCGCCCACCGGCCGGCCGGGGCTTGTAAGCCTGTTCACCCGGGACATGGCCGGCACCACGATGATGCAGGCCCGACTGGGGCGGCGCGCCAGGACCATGGCGGCTACCCGCCTGCACGCCATGGAGCACTACGATGCCGTGCACAGTGGCTGGGGGGATAGTGGCTGGGGGGATAGGAGAACGGCTCATGACCCAGCAGGTACGCGATCAGCTAGCACGATTCGGGATCTGGTGCCGCGTCGGTCAGGTGTCAGAGGCGGAGGCGGCGGGCCTCGAGCGGCTCGGCTTCGGTGCGCTGTGGCTTGGCGGCTCACCCAGCGCCGACCTCCAGCAGGTCGAGCAGCTGCTCGCCGCGACCGCCACGCTCACCCTGGCTACCAGCATCGTCAATATGTGGCAGAGCGACGCCCGGGAGGTTGCTGCCTCATTCGCCCGGATCGAGACCCGCCATCCTGGCCGCTTCCTGCTCGGCGTGGGCACGGGACACCGGGAGGCGACCCAGCGCTACGCCAAGCCCTACGAGACGATGACGAGCTACCTCGACGTGCTGCTCGGCAACGGCGTTCCGCAAGCGAGCCTGGTGCTGGCTGCCCTGGGCCCGAAGATGCTCAGGCTGGCCGCGGAGCGCACCGCGGGTGCCCATCCCTATCTCGTCACCCCCGCGTACACGCGACAGGCGCGCACGATCCTGGGTCCGGGGCCGCTGCTGGCCCCGGAGCAGAAGGTAGTGCTCGGAGCCGACCCAGAGCGGGCCCGTGCAATCGGCCGCGCCCGGGTGCGGAACCCGTACCTCGGGCTGGCCAACTACACCAACAACCTGCGCCGGCTGGGCTGGAGCGACGACGACCTGAGCGGCGGCGGCAGCGATGCCCTGATCGACGCGCTCGTCGCGCACGGCAGCCCTGACGATGTGGTGGCGCAGCTCACCGGGCATCTCGACGCCGGAGCCGACCACGTGGTCATCCAGCTGCTCACCGGGCCAGATGCCGACGAGCAGGACGGCTACCTGCAGCTGGCACACGCGCTAAGGCTGTGACCCGCAGCCCACGATGCCGGCCGTACCTACGCCGAGCTCGTCATGCCCGTGCCGCCGAGCGCGGCGAACCGTGGCTCACCTCCCTCAGGCCCCACGTGCGGCTCCTCGGTGGCTTCAGGCAACGACAGGGCGAACCACCTGGCATGCTCAAGGTCACTCACCCGGCCAGGCTAATCACCGCGTCCCGGTTCCGCCGGCTGGTGCGTCCCGGCCGCCGCGCAGCATGGCCGGGCAGGCACGTACGATCCGAACCGCTATCTGGCTCACATCGTGCCTGGCTTTAGCAGGCGCGGTCACCGAGGGAGGCGCTAGCGCATGACCTGGAGTTGGCAGCTTGAGAACGAGGACGGGACCGTCGTCGCTCCGCGTGGCCTGCCGAAGGAGACTTTCAGCAGCCAGGGTGATGCAGAGAGCTGGCTCGGCGAGAACTGGCGGAGCCTGCTGCAAGCAGGCGTCGGCCAGGTCACGCTGCTCGACGAGGGCAGGACCGAGTACGGCCCGATGAGCCTGCACCCGACCGAGGAGTAGCGGCTGGGGCCGCGCAGCAACCGACGAGCATCAGCCGGGTCGCGGAACGAGCAGCAGCGAGCGGTCTAGGGGCGGTGGGCCGGGCTCACTGTCCGCGCCGGGTCGGTCTGGATGACGGGGCGAAGGACCTCGTCGATACGGCGCATGAGCTGTGGATCAAGCCGGACTCCTGATGCCTTCGCGTTCTCGCGTACCTGCTCGGGACGCGACGCCCCGATGATCGCGGCCGAAACATTCGGGTGCTGCAGCGTCCAGGCGATGGCCAGCTGGGCCAGGCTCAGCCCGGCCTCGGCGGCCAGCGGCACGAGTTGCTGCACCCGGCCGAGGATTTCGTCGGTCAGGTAGTTCTGGATGAAGCCAGAACCTGTCGCGTCGGTGGCGCGCGAGCCTGCTGGCGGCGTACCGCCTGGCAGGTACTTGCCGGTCAATGCGCCCTGGGCGATCGGTGACCAGACGATCTGGCCGACGCCCTCGTTCTCGCAGAGCGGCATGATCTCGGTCTCGATGACCCGCCAGATCATGTTGTACTGCGGCTGGTTAGAAACGATCCGGTCCAGGCCAAGCTGCTCAGCGATCCGCAGCGCGGCAGCGATCTGCTCGGCCCGCCACTCCGAGACCCCCACGTAGAGGACCTTGCCGTGGCGGACCAGGTCATCGAAGGCGCGCAGGGTCTCCTCGAGCGGCGTTTCGTAGTCGTACCGGTGCGCCTGATACAAGTCCAGATAGTCGGTCCGCAACCGCCGCAACGACGCTTCCACCGACTCCATGATGTGCTTGCGGGACAGGCCGCGGTCGTTAGCCCCGGGGCCTGTCGGCCAGTAGATCTTGCTGAAGATCTCGATCGATTCGCGGCGCACGCCGTGCAGCGCCTTGCCGAGTACCTCCTCGGCCCTGGTGCCCGCGTAGACATCCGCGGTGTCGAAGGTGGTGATGCCCTCGTCGAGGGCAGCGCCCACGCACGCGATCGCCGCCAACTCCTCGACCTGCGATCCGTGGGTGAGCCAGTTGCCGTAGGCGATCTCGCTTATTTTCAGCCCGCTCCGGCCGAGGTGACGGTGCTCCATCAGAAGCTGTCGCCTGGCTTGATCCGCGGCGCGGGCATCCGCAGCTTGCGGATCTGGGTGGAGCGCAGGGCCGAGTACCACCGGATGCCCCGGGTGCTCTCGGCCGGGAATCGCTGCTTCGCCAGCCGGATGACCGCGCGGCCGACGAGCCAGCCTTCGGTCAGCATCACCACGACGATGGCAAGCACCACGTAGTCGGCATACAACCGAAGCGGGCGGATGAACAGGATGATCACGAGCAGTCCGACGGCGTACATGTAGTACTCGCTGACCCGCCATCGTGAATCCACGTAATCCCGCGCAAGCGCCCGCACCGGGCCCTGGTCTTTCCTCGGCAGCGCCCAGGCCTCGCCCCGCTTGGCCGCCGCGTACCTGCGCGCGCGGGCCGTCCGGTCCTTGTCCTTGGACTGCCTGACGGCATCTTTCCTGTCGGCCGGCGCGGTGTAGGGCTGCCTGCGGCGGCGCTCCGCCTCGCTGCGCTTGGGGGTCGGCCTGCCCTTGCCGGCATTCTGGCCGACCCGGTCAGTGCCAGCCGGGTCAGGGCCAGCCGGGTCAGGGCCAGCCGGGCTGGTCCCGGCCGGGCGAGTGCCGGCCGGGCCGGTGCCAGCCGGGCCAGCGTCGCGCTGATCGGCGTCGGCAGAGCCGGAAGTTGCGGCCGGCGCGGGGTCCTGATCAAGGACTTCAGGCGCGCCGGAAGGGCGTCGTCGGAACACCTGCACAGCTTACCGGGACGAAGCCCTGGCAACGCCAGGCCGCAGCGGCCGGCGGTGGCTAGGGGCTTCATGATGACGGCCGTTGCGCCTCGTCGTAGGCTGGAAAGAAGCACCAGCCGGCAACCTCCGTTGCCCTTCGCAGCAAATGAGTTCCGCGGCGCCGCCGCGCAGTACGGTAGCGGTGTACAGGATGAGGGGATGGTCGCGCCAATGAGCGTGATGAAGCGGGTCACATTGATCTTCCGGTCCAAGGCCAACAAGGCCCTGGATAAAATGGAGGATCCGCGGGAGACCCTGGATTACTCCTACCAGACGCAGCTTGAACTGCTGCAGAAGGTCCGCCGCGGGGTAGCCGACGTGGCAACGTCGCGCAAGCGCGTGGAGTTGCAGATCAACCAGCTTCAGCAGTCATCGAACAAGCTCGACAGGCAGGCCCGTGACGCGCTAGCCGCCGGGCGCGAGGACCTGGCCCGCGAGGCGCTGCAGCGCAAGTCGGGAGTGCAGAGCCAGATTGTGGACCTGACCACCCAGTATCAATCGCTGCAGGGTGAGGAAGAGAAGCTGACCGGCGCTTCGCAGCGGCTGCAGGCCAAGGTCGACGCCTTCCGCACGAAGAAAGAGACCATCAAGGCCACCTACACCGCCGCTGAGGCGCAGACCAGGATCAACGAGGCATTCACCGGCATCTCGGAAGAGATGGGCGATGTCGGGATGGCGATCCAGCGCGCCGAGGACAAGACCGAGCAGATGAAGGCGCGGGCCGGCGCGATCGACGAGCTGATGGCATCCGGGGCGCTCGATGACGTGGTCAGCGGGCCGCGTGACGACATTCAGGCCGAACTGGACCGGGTGGGCGCCACAGACGGCGTGGATGCCGAGCTGGCCCGGATGAAAGCCGAGATCTCGCAGGGCAGCGAGCCCAAGCAGATCGAGCCAGGTGCGGCGCCGCCGGTGACTGCCCAGCCAGCTGCCGATAGCCAGCGGGCCGCAGCCACCCAGTCGGCCGATCAGCCCCCGGCAGGTGACGGGCAATGATCGTCCGGATTCTTGGCGAGGGTCAGCTACGGGTGGATGATTCGGCCGTCGCCGAGCTGAACGAGCTCGACGCCAAGGTGGAGGCCGCCGCTGACGTCGGCGACGAAGCCGGTTTCGCCGAGGCTCTGGAGAACCTGCGGTCGCGGGTCCGTGCCATCGGCACCCCGCTGGAGCCGGACGCGCTGCATCCTTCGGAGCTGATCCTCCCGCAGGAAGGCGCGACCATGGACGACGTCCGCAAGCTGCTCACCGACGATGGGCTGATCCCCGGCTGACCGGGGCGGGAACGTTCCCGGGCGATAGCCCGTTGCACGGGATGGCCGGTGCGCACGCGACCGGCCAGCCCAGCGCGTCTTAACCGGCGGAACGGCTCCGGCGCTGCGGTGTAATGGAGTAACACGGCCTCATCAGCGGCCGGAACTGAACGGAGGCGTCGCCGATGGCGCACACGCGCTATGCGACTGACAGAGGGCTGATCGCGCGGATGGGCGCGACAATGTTCCTGCTGGGCCTGGTCTTTGTCGGGTTCATCACGGCCCTGGTCTTCATCCTGCTCGACTTCGGCAACGTGAGCAGCGGCGGTGTCATCTTCATCGCACTCCTGGTCGGCGTCGGGGGAGCGTTCGCGTCTTACTACTGGTCAGACAAGATCGCGCTGAGCACGGCCGGAGCGCGCCTGGTGGGGCCGGGCGACTCGCGCGACGCCGCCCGGGTGCACGCGGTGGTCGACCGGGTCTGCGCGCTGGCCGACATGCCCAAGCCCCGGATCGCGATTGCCCCGACGTACCTGCCGAATGCCTTCGCGACCGGGCGGAGCAGCAAGGTCGCCGTGGTCTGCGTGACCCAGGGCCTGCTCGACAAGCTGGACAACAACGAGGAACTCGAGGGCGTGCTCGCGCATGAGCTATCGCACGTAGCTCACAAAGATGTCGCGGTCATGACCATCGCCTCGTTCCTCGGTATCGTCGCGGCCCTGCTGGTGCGGTTCGCCTTCTACTCCGAGCTGTTCGGCGGTGGCGGCCGGGGCCGCGGCCGGGGCGGCAACGACCAGAACTCGGTGCCGATCATGCTCATCGTCTTGGTGGTCGGCATCGTCGTCTACGCGATCAGCTTCCTGCTGATCAGGCTGCTGTCGCGGTACCGGGAACTGTCCGCTGACCGGTCTGGCGCGCTGCTGACGGGCAATCCGTCCGCGCTGGCCAGCGCGCTGGTGAAGGTGACCGGGGACATGGCCCGGATTCCGACCAAGGACCTGCGCGCCGCCGAGCCGCTGAACGCGTTCTACTTCACCCCGGCGCTGTCCGGGCGCCAGGGCGGGCTGAGCCTGTCGGCGCTGTTCTCCACGCACCCGAGCCTGGAGCGGCGGCTGGCCGAGCTCGACAAGGTGGCCATGCAGCTCGGCAGGTAACGCTCCGTCGCCGCCAGCCAGGTCGCCCGATGCCCGGGAGGTAGCAGGTGGGATTGCTCGACACGCTGCTCGGCAGGTCAAAGCCGGTGCCGCCCAAGCTGGACGCGCTGTTCGCGCTGCCGTCGGCGGCCATCACGCTGCAGGCCGCGGCGAACATGCGCCCGACCGGGACCGGGTCGGTCTGCTTCCGGGCGGCCGAGGGCCGGGCGTTCAGCGAGATCGAGTCCGACGTGCGCGAGCTGCTGAGCATGGGCGGCAGCAAGACCCTGGTCGAGGTCACCACCGACTCCTACGGGTTCACCTGGCTGGTCTGCCGTCACCCGGCCGACGACGTCGAGGGCCTGGTCACCGACCTGCACGCGGTAAACTCCTCGCTGGAACAGGGCGGCTTCGGCCCGATGCTGCTCTGCACGATCCTCGCGTTCACCGACGACAAGGGCCGCCGGGTCGGGCTGGTCTACCTCTACAAGCGCGGCACCTTCTACCCGTTCGCCCCGCTGACCGGGGAGCGCCGCGACAATAGCCTGGAGATGCAGGTCCGCGGCGCCCTCGGCGACGATCTCAAGATCGAGGCCGATCTCAGCCGGTGGTTCCCCGTCTGGGGTGCCCCGGGCCTGTGAAGCCGGAATGACCCCGCAGGGCATATCGTTGGCACAGGATAGACGAGGCCGCGCCGGACGGGCAGCGGCCGCAGCCGGACGCAGGAGCTAACTCAGATGACAGTTCAGGGCGAGGCGATCACGCAGGGCATCAACCTCACCGACGCCGCAGCGGTCAAGGTGAGCAACCTGCTGGACCAGGAGGGCCGCAATGACCTGCGGCTGCGCATCGCCGTTCAGCCAGGTGGCTGCTCCGGCCTGCGTTACCAGCTCTACTTCGATGAGCGGCAGATCGACGGCGACGTGGTCAGCGACTTCGCTGGCGTGCAGGTCGTCACGGACAAGATGAGCGCGCCTTACCTGGGCGGCGCGACAATCGACTTTGTCGACACGATCGAGAAGCAGGGCTTCACGATCGACAACCCCAACGCGACCGGGTCCTGCGCTTGCGGCGACTCCTTCCACTGACGGGCCCGCGAGACTGAGCACACGGGCAGGCTCCGGACGGGGTAGCCTGTCTGCGCCCGTTCCAGGTGCCTAACAGAAAGTCCCCGCCGTGCGCATTGCCGTGACCGGATCGATCGCGACCGACCACCTGATGACGTTTCCCGGCCGGTTCGTTGATCAGCTCATGCCGGACAAGCTCGACAAGATTGCGCTGTCCTTTCTCGTGGACACGCTGAAGATCAGGCGCGGCGGCGTCGCGGCGAACATCGCCTTCGGGATCGGCTGCCTCGGGCACCGCCCGCTGCTCATCGGCACCGCCGGGGCTGATTTCGCCGAGTACCGCTGCTGGCTGGACGACCATGGCGTGGACACCAGCGGGGTGCGGGAATCGCAGGTCCATCACACGGCGAGGTTTGTCGGCACGACCGATTCCGACATGAACCAGATCGCTTCGTTTTACCCGGGTGCGATGAGCGAGGACCGCGAGATCGACCTCGGCGTGGCCGCGGGCCCGGGCGGCGCGGACCTGGTGCTGATCGGGGCCAGCGATCCGGAGGCGATGTTCAGCTTCACCGCGCAGTGCCGCAAGCACGAGATCCCGTTCGCGTCGGATACCTCGTGGCAGCTGGCCCGGATGGACGGGTCCCAGGTGCGCGAGCTGGTCGATGGCGCCGCCTACCTGTTCTCGAACGACTACGAGGCGAGCCTCATCGAGCACAAGACGGGCTGGACCGCACAGCAGGTCCTCGACCGGGTCAGCGTCCGGGTGACCACGCTCGGCGCCGACGGCGCCCGGATTGAGCGCGCGGGCCAGCCGGAGATCCTTGTCGCGCCGGTGACGGCGGTCGAGCCCAAGGAGCCGACCGGCGCCGGAGATGCGTTCCGGGCTGGATTTCTCGCCGCTATCGCCTGGGGCCTCAGCCTGGAGCGGGCAGCGCAGCTTGGCAACCTGATCGCGGTGCATGCGCTGGAGACGATCGGCACGCAGGAGTATGAGCTGAAGCCGGGCCCGGTGGCCGAGCGGTTCGCCGCCGTCTACGGAGAACTGGCCGGGCGGGAGCTCGCCGACCATTACTGCTAGCGCCTGGGCTGCCGGAAAAAGCGGCATTTAACGATGAACGCGTGCTGATCATGCGAAACGGCGGGGACGGTCCGGTGCGGATCGTCCCCGCCGCGCCGACACCTAGCGGTCAGGCGTGCCCGAAGGACTCGACGTAGTTCCAGGGCGAGCCGACACCGGTGGCGTCGTCGTAGCCCTTGGTGGCAGGGAGCGCGGCTGCGCCCTCGCCGTTGATGCCGAGCGCGCGCAGGTAGGTGAGCAGCGGCCGCTGCTTGGTGTCCGGGTTGGTGTAGTTGTTGCGGACCTCGAACAGCCTGCCGGTGCCGGACGGGTGATCGGTCACGTCGCGGTAGGCGCGGGTGCCGTACCTGCGGTAGATCGCCGGGTCGGCGAAACCGATCGGGCGCCCGGCCGCCTGCTGCGCGTCGGCCTCGATGCCGGCGAACACCGGGCAGGCGACTGACGTGCCGCCGATGCGGCTGAGCGCGAAGGCGTAGGTCCTCCCGTTCGGCTGCAGGGTGGTCTCCCCGACCAGCATGCCCGTGCTCGGGTCGGCGAGGGCGGACACGTCGGGTACCACGCGCATGGCCGTCTTGCTTGCCGCGCCGTCCGGCAGCTTGTGCGACAGCCGGTAGGGAACGACGCCGCGCTGGTAGCCCGGCTGGGAGTACGCCGTGCTCGTACCGCCGCCGCCGGAGCCGTCATAGCCGTCCGGGTAGACCCCGGGCGGCCGGGACGTCCAGGACTTGCCGTTGCTGGCGAGCTGGTCGGTCAGGGTTCCCCAGGAGGTCTCGAACTCATAGTTGCTGGCCTTGCCGATGGCCAGGCTGGTGCCGCCCACGGAGGTCACCCAGGGGCTGGACGTCGGGAAGTCGACCTGGATCTTGTCAGAGGCGGAGTCCTCGGCCGGCGACTCGTATCCGGCGTCTCCGGAGGAGAAGAAGAAGCCGATGCCCTCGGCGGCGCCTGCCTTGAAGATCAGGTCGAACACGTTCGTGATCGTGGCCTGATCGGCGGGCTCGCCCCAGGAATTGCTGACAATGCTGGCCAGGTGGTGATGGACGATGTAGGCCAGCGCGTTGGCCAGATCGGAGTCCGCGCAGCTGGCCGCGCCCACGAAACGCACGTGAGCGCCGGGCGCCTGCCCGTGCACGGCCTCCACGTCAAGTGACTCCTCGCCGTACCAGCCAGCCGCGTCGCACTCGCTGGCCAGCGTGAAGGGCCGGACCAGGTGCTGCGCGTACTGGCCGCGGCGGAACGGCTTGTCGCCGGTCACGGAGGCGAACGTGTTCGCGTCCGCCAGCATCGTCGGCGAGGCGTAGGCGTCCACGATCGCCACGGTCTGGCCCTTGCCAGTCCGCCCGGACCTGGTCACCCCGTAAGCCTTGCGGATCTGGCGCTGCGTGTAGCCGCAGTTGTTCCACGGCTGGTGCTTGCCGTAGGCCGTCGGCTCGGTCGTGGCGATCTTCTGGCCGTAGTAAGCCGAGCAAGGCGGCGCGACCCAGTAGTTCGGGTCCGGGGGCGGTAGCGCGGGCTTCACGAGATGCGGCGCGGTGTCCAGGCCGCTGATGGTCAGGATGTCGCTGGCTACCGAGGCAGGCGCGGTGGCGGCCTGCTCCGGCGCGCGGTAGGCGCGCCCGTCGGGCGCCGTGAACTTGCCGAAACTCACGCCGAATGCCCGGCGGGCGGCTGCGATCGAGCCAGTCACCGAGACATAGCCGGCCAGCTGGCTGTCCACGCCGGTGACGTTGAGCCCGGCCGAGCGGGCCCATGCCCGCACCGCGGCGACCTGGGCGCCGGTGGGGCCATAGCGCGCCTGGACCTGCGCAGGCGTCAGGTAGCGGCCGTAGAGCGCGTTGCCGGGCGTGGAGACGGCACTGGCGTAGGCGGTGAGCCCAGCCTCGTCGCGACCGGCCAGGTAGATGCGCGCGCTCACCGTCCCCGTGACGGCCTGGGTGCCGCTGCGTCGTGCTGCGGTAGCCCACGCTGGATGGGTGCCCGCGATGGCGTTCCTCGGTGCGGCCTGCGCGGCGGTGGCCATCGCCAGGCCGCTGAGCGTGAGCGCACCAGCGGTCACCGCAGCGCTGATCACCCGGAGCCGAGTGCCGTGGGGCATGCGCGGTCCTTTCGGAGCAGGTCGTCTTGCGCGTTGATTAGACCAGTTGATCCAGCAATGTGGGCACAGACGACGCATTGCGTGTCCAGAACGCAACACGAACTCACGCGGCGTACGGCAGTAACGTGATTCTCGTGACCGCCACGCTCGCCGCCGGGTATCACGGCCCGCCTGAGCTGACCCCGCTCCGGGCGCTGACCGAATGGACGCTCGATCCATGGGCGCTGGGGCTGGTGCTGCTGCTCTGCGGGCTCTACCTCGGCGGAGTCCGGCGGGCGCGCCGATCGGGGGAGCGCTGGCCGGCCGGATGGTGGCGTTCTGCGGGCTCGGTCTTGGCTTCGCGGTGCTGGCGACCATGTCATTCGTCGGCGTCTACCAGCCGGTACTGTTCTACGTCCGGTCGGTGCAGACGATCCTGCTGCTGCTGGTGGTGCCGCTGTTCCTGGCGCTGGGACGGCCGCTGTCGCTGGCCATCGCGGCGCTGCCGAGGCTCGGCCCGCGCTTGCAGGTCGGCATCCGCAGCCGGGCCGCGGTGATCCTGACGTTCCCCGCGATCACCACCATGGTCCTCATCCTCGTCCCGTTCGTGCTGTACTTCTCGTCCTGGTACGCGGCGGGATTCAGCAGCACGCTGGTCCGGGACCTGACCTACCTGGCGCTGCTGGTGCCCGGATTCGTGTTCTTCTGGACGTTGCTGCGGGTTGACCCGGTACCTAAGGCCTATCCCTACCTGGTGGCGCTGTGGATCACCGGGGCGGAGGTGGTCGGCGATGCTGTCCTTGGCCTCGCGGTGATCGCGGACCAGAGCCTGATCGCGGGTGCCTACTACCACGCGCTGGCCCGGCCGTGGGGGCCCGGCCTGGCAAGCGATCAGGTCATCGGCGGCGGGGCGCTCTGGGTGCTCGGCGACCTGGTGGGCCTGCCGTTCCTGGCCGCGCAGCTTATCCAGATGATCCGCGAGGACGAGAACGAGGCGGCGGCGATCGACGCTGAGCTTGATGCCGCAGCCGCGGCAGGCGCGGGGGACGCTGCCGGGACGATGGCAGGGACCAGCGTCGCCGCGGCCGACAAGCGCCCATGGTGGGAGTCCGATCCGCGATTCGCCAACCGGTTCCAGCCGGTCGATGACGATGGCGAGTAGTCCGTGGCCGGGCAGTCCGTGGCCGGGTCAGTAACAGCGCCTGACCAGGAACTCCCACCCGCTGGGCAGGTCGGTGGCGTGCACGAACTCGTGAGACTTGATCATGCACCACGCCGGAAGGTCGGTCTTGGCGGCGGGATCGTCGGCCAGCACGGCGATGAGCTGGCCCACGCCTACTTCCCTGATCCGTTCCGCCAGCATGATGATCGGGATCGGGCATTTACGGCCCAGCGCGTCGATTGTCAGTACTGGCGCGGGCAGATCAGCCGAGGGGAGCGGGGGCATCACGCGGATACGATACCCCCGAGTCGCCGTGGGTAAGCATCTGGCGGTGCGAGAGTAACCATGGTCCGGGGCGGCGTCCTTCCCCCGTCCGGCGGCCAGCAGCGCCCGCTCCTTGGCGCCGCTCGCTATAGGTAATCGCACGGTCACCCATACGGCCGACAGTGCGACAACGGCAATAAGGGCGATGGCCCGCCGCTGCGGTAACAACAGCAGCAATGTGCCCGTCGCTGTCGTTGCGGCGTGGCCTGCCGCCGCCGGTCCGCCCTTTTCACGGTCCTGCATCCGGGGGTCGCCCGAGGCGCGGCATGCTGGCGCGGTACTGTTTTCCACGACAGGCTGTAGGACGAGCAGAACCGGCCAGTGGAGCCGGGAGTCATCCGCTGGGAAGGCAATCGGTGAGCCCACTCCGCAGTGCCCCACGCCAAGGGGACGCCGACAGTCCGGGCCGCGCAGCCGGCCAGGTTAGCCCGCGGGAGCCGGCGACGGCGCCACGCCGGTCATCCGCACGCCCGAAGCGGCGCCTGACCCGCGTCGCGGTCATGCTCGGCTTGGTGCTCCTGGCCACGACCGGCTGCCGGTCCACCGCGTTCAACCGGCTGGGCATGCCGTCGCCGGTCACCAAGCAGGGCCAGGTGGTGCTGACCCTGTGGCGAGGCTCCTGGGTCGCGGCGCTGGCCGTAGGGATCGTGGTCTGGGGCCTGATCCTGTGGGCGATAATCTTCTACCGCAAGCGGTCGGACCGGGTGCCGCACCAGGTCAGGTACAACCTGCCGATCGAGATTCTGTACACCGTGGTCCCGTTCATCATGGTCGGCGTGCTCTTCTACTTCACCGCCAGGGACGAGAACTACATTACGAAGGTATCCGCCCGCCCCGACGTCGTCGTCAACGTCTACGGATTCCAGTGGAGCTGGGCGTTCCAGTACCCGCAGTACGGGGTGAAGAACTCGACGTCCAGCTGTCCGGGCCCCGGCGTATGCGAGGTCGGCCAGATGTGGAACCCGGGTACCAAGGCCCAGGCCCTGCCGCTGCTCGAGATCCCGGAGAACGAGACAGTCCGCTTCAATCTTGCCTCGCTCGACGTCGTTCACTCCTTCTGGATCGCGCCGTTCGACTTCAAGCGCGACGTGCTTCCTGACCACCCGAACCACTTTGAGGTAACGCCGACTAGCACCGGCACCTGGATCGGTCGCTGCAGCGAGCTGTGCGGCGTCTTCCACAGCCGGATGCTGTTCAACTTCAAGATCGTGACGCCGGCGCAGTTCCGCCAGTGGATCGCGGCGCAACAGGCGCTGCAGAACGCAACTGGGGGTGCTCAGTGACCACCTTCGATCAGTCGGCCGGTCAGCAGACGCCGATCGCGGCGCCGCGCCGCTACCGCAAGGGCTCGCTGCTGGCGGAATGGCTGTCGACCACCGACCACAAGATAATCGGCCACCTCTACCTGATCACCTCGTTCATCTTCTTCCTGATCGGTGGCCTGATGGCCATGATCATGCGGATCCAGCTGTTCGGCCCGGACAACCATGTCGTCTCCGACCAGCAGTACAACGAGCTGTTCACCATGCACGGCACGATCATGCTGCTGCTGTTCGCCACGCCGCTGTTCGTCGGCTTCGCCAACGAGATCATGCCGCTGCAGATCGGCGCGCCTGACGTGGCCTTCCCGCGGCTGAACCTGCTCAGCTACTACATGTTCGCCTTCGGCGGGCTGATCCTGGTGTTCAGCTTCCTCACCCCGGGCGGGGCGGCCGCGTTCGGCTGGTACGCGTACTCGCCGCTGACCAGCGCGCTGTACTCGCCGGGCATCGGCGGCGACATGTGGATCATGGGCCTGGTGCTGTCCGGGCTCGGCACCATCCTCAGCGGCGTCAACTTCGTTACCACGATCTTCTGCATGCGGGCGCCGGGCATGACCATGTTCCGGATGCCGATGTTCACCTGGAACATCCTGCTGACCAGCATGCTGGTGCTGCTGGCCTTCCCGGTGCTGGCCGCCGCGCTGCTCGTGCTGGAGATCGACCGCAAGCTCGGCGCGCAGGTGTTCAATGCCAGCAGCGGCGGCGCGATCCTCTGGCAGCACCTGTTCTGGTTCTTCGGCCATCCGGAGGTCTATATCGTTGCGCTGCCGTTCTTCGGCATCGCCACCGAGATCCTGCCGGTCTTCGCCCGCAAGCCGCTGTTCGGTTACAAGGGCCTGGTGGCCGCCACCATCGGGATCGCCGGACTGTCGATGACGGTGTGGGCACACCACATGTTCACCACCGGGGCGGTGCTGCTGCCGTTCTTCTCCTTCATGACGTTCCTGATCGCGGTGCCGACCGGGGTGAAGTTCTTCAACTGGGTAGGCACGATCTGGCGCGGTCAGCTCACCTTCGAGCCCGCGATGCTGTTCATCCTCGGCTTCCTGATCGTGTTCCTGTTCGGCGGCCTGACCGGCGTCATCCTCGCCTCGCCGCCGCTTGACTTCGCCGTCAGCGACAGCTACTTCGTGGTCGCCCACTTCCACTACGTGCTGTTCGGCACGGTGGTGTTCTGCATGTTCGGCGGTTTCTACTTCTGGTGGCCGAAGTTCACCGGCAAGATGCTCGATAACACGATCGGGAAATGGCACTTCTGGTTCGTCTTCATCGGCTTCAACATGACGTTCCTCGTGCAGCACTGGCTGGGCGTCGAGGGGATGCCGCGGCGGATCGCGAACTACCCCTTCCTGCCGGCCAGCGCCACCACGCTGAACCAGATCTCCACCATTGGCGCGCTGATCCTCGGCGTGTCCAATTTCTTCTTCTTCTACGCCATCTACAAATCCTGGAAGCATGGGGAGCGGGTCACCGCCGACGACCCGTGGGGCTTCAGCAATTCGCTTGAATGGGCGACGTCCTGTCCGCCGCCACGGCACAACTTCACCTCTATACCGCGGATCAGATCTGAGCGGCCAGCATTCGATCTGCACTACCCGCACATCAAGACCGGCCGGGACCGGGAGGCCGAGCGGCGGGCCATCGGCGCCGGCATGTCCGGTGATTCCGGCTGACAGACGGAGCTGATGGAACGATGACGGCAGCGGCGGGCTCGATGGCAGGGGGGTCTTCATGAAGGTCGAGGCATACCTGTTCCTTGGCTGCGCGGTGTTCTTCGCCGGCATGGACGTGATCTACTGGCACTTCTCGCACGATCCGACCGGCACGACCGCCCTTGCGCTGGCCGTGGGGCTCGCCTTCCTCACCGGTTTCTACGTGCGGTTCACGGGGCGGCGGCTGCCGCTGCGGCCCGAGGACAACCAGCGCGGCGAGATCTCTCAGGGCACGGGCGAGCTCGGCTTCTTCAGCCCGCACAGCTGGTGGCCGCTGTTCATGGGCCTGTCAGCGGCGCTGGCTGCGGTCGGAGCGTCCATCGGGTGGTGGCTGTTCCTGATCGGCATGCTGGCGGTCGCGCTCAGCTCCATCGGTTTTGTCTTTGAGTACTACCGCGGCCACTACGCCCACTGATTCCGGCCCCACCGACTCCGGCCCCCGCTGACTCCCGGCCGGGGTCAGGCCGGCCACGGAAGGCGGCATATGGACGTCTATGAGGCGCTCTACACCACCAGGGCGATGCGGCGCGTCCGGCCTGACCCGATCCCGCATGACGTCCAGGCCCGCATCATGGATGCCGCTATCAGGGCGCCCAGCGGCGGCAACGCGCAGAACTGGCGCTTCCTGCTGGTCGATGATCCGCGGATCAAGGCCAGTCTCGGACCGCTGTACCGGGACGCGATCAGCCGGATGTGGGAGACCACCTACCGTGACCGGCTGGAGCGGGCCCGCAGCTCGCCCGAGGACCCGGACAGCGCCTCGATGCTGCGCGTGACAGCCTCGGCGCAGCACCTGGCTGATCACTTCGAGGAGGTGCCGCTCTTCCTGCTGGCGTTCACCTGCGGTGACAGAACGGGCGCGTCGATCTATCCGGCCGTGTGGAGCGCTCAGCTGGCCGCCCGGGCGCAGGGCGTCGGCAGCGCGCTGACCTCGGTGCTCGGCCTGCTTCACGGCGCGGAGGCGATGCAGGTCCTCGCGGTGCCACCGGATCGCGGCTGGTCGATGGCCTGCTGCGTATCCTTCGGCTACCCGACGGGCCGCTGGGGCGTCGCGCCTCGCAGGCCCGTGCACGAGGTCGCCTACCGTAACTCGTGGGGCGCCGACTCCGGCCTGCGCGTCCCCGGGCCGTTGTGGCCCGGCGCCGGCCAGGCCACATGATCACGGAAGCCGCGCAGTGGCAGCACCTCGCGCGGCAGCACCTGGCATGGTGCAGCGGCGGGCTGCCTCCAGCCAGCTAGGAGCCAGGCTGGCCGTCGTCGGCGTCAGTTGCTGAGCCGGTGGCGGGGTAGCCGCCGCCCTCGTCGCCATGGCTGGCTTCCGGTGCCCCAGCGGCCGGCACGGCCGCGTGCTCGGCACCGTCTGGCTGCCCGGCCTCGGCTGCGTGGCCGTTGCCATGCCCGTTCCCGTGCCCGCCGTAGCCGTCGCCATCAGACATCGGGACGGACTCGTTGACGACGTTGTTGAGCCGTTCCCGCAGCCGTCCGGTCGCGCCGCGCATCGCCGGCGCGGGGACGTCGGACTCGGCTGGCGGCAGGCTGAGGGGCTCGGGCCTGGAGTCGAGGACCGCGCGAGCCTCCTCCGTGACTGGCCTGGTCTCCTCGATGAACTCGCCGCTTGGCAATTGCCGGATGATCCCGGTCTCCACGCCATGCTGCAGCAGATGCAAGTCCTTACGCTGCAGGCCCAGACAGACACGTTTAGTAATGATATAGGCGACGACAGGCAGGACAAAGATCGCGACCTGGGCGATCCGGGTGGTGATGTAGAGCGGGATGTCCAGATGATCCGCGATGACGTCGTTGGCGCCTTCCATCCAAAGCACGCCGTAGAACACGACCGCGCCCATGCCGAGGGCAGTCCTCGTCGGAGCGTTACGCGGCCGGTCGTTGACATGGTGCTCACGTCTATCGCCGGTGATCCACTGTTCAAGGAACGGCCACAGGGCGGCTGCGGTGAAGATGAGGCCAAGCGGCAGGAAGGCAGGGATGAACACGTTCCAGCTGACCGTGTGCCCGGCGACGTTCCACTCCCAGGGCGGCATCATGCGCAGCGCGCCCTCGAGGAAGCCCATGTAGAAGTCGGGCTGCGAGCCCGATGAGATCGCCACCGGGTTGTACGGCCCGTACAGCCAGATCGGGTTGATCTGCGCGAAGGTGGCAGCCAGTGCGCAGGCCGCGAAGGTGAAGAAGAAGAACGCCCCGGTCTTGGCCATGAAGTACGGGTACAGCGGCGCGCCGACGACGTTCTTCTCGGTGCGGCCCTTGCCCGGCATCTGGGTGTGCTTCTGGTGGAACATGATGAACAGGTGCGCGGTGATCAGCGCCAGGAGTATCCCGGGGATCAGCAGCACGTGGATGATGTACATCCGCGGGATGATCTGGCTGCCCGGGTAGGCGCCGCCGAACAGGAAGAACGCCAGGTAGGTGCCGACCAGCGGGACCGACTGCATGACGCCCTCGGTGATCCGCAGCCCGGCACCCGACAGCAGGTCGTCGGGAAGCGAGTAACCGAACAGGCCCTCCAGCATGGCCAGGGTCAGCATCGCCAGCCCGATCAGCCAGTTGACCTCGCGCGGTTTGCGGTAGGCACCGGTAAAGAAGATCCGGAGCATGTGCGCCAGGATCGCGGCCACGAACAGGTCCGCTGCCCAGTGGTGGATCTGGCGCATCAGCAGCCCGCCGCGGACGTCGAAGCTGATGTTGAGGGTCGAGGCGTAGGCCTCGCTCATCCTGGCGCCGTTGAGGTGGGTGTAAGCACCGTGGTAGGTGACCTCGGTCATGCTCGGCTGGAACCAGAATGTCAGGAACGTCCCGGTAAGAAGCAGAATGATGAACGAGTAGAGCGCGATCTCGCCGAGCAGGAACGTCCAGTGATCGGGAAAGATCTTCCGGAACAGGGTGCGGAATCCCTTGGCGCCGCGGAACCTGTCATCCAGAGCCCCGCCGACACCCTCAAGCGCACGATCGATGCTCATCCCCGCTCCCAGAAGCTCGGGCCCACGGGCTCGGTATAATCGCTCTGCGCGACCAGGAATCCCGCCGCGTTGGTCGTGATCGGCAGCTGCGGCAGCGGTCTTGCCGCCGGCCCGAAGATTACCTGAGCGCCGCGGGGTGCGTCGAACGTCGACTGGTGGCACGGGCACAGGATGTGCTCCGTGGTCTGCTCATAGAGCGCGACCGGGCAGCCGACGTGGGTGCAGATCTTCGAATAGGCGACGATCCCGTCCACCGTCCAGTTCATCACGGTCGGGGGCTGCAGCTCGCCCGGCCGGAACTTGATGATGATCGTCGCCGCCTTGGCGAGCGCGTCGAAGTCCTCCTCGTAACCCTCGGGGATCACCGTGATCATGCCGCCCGGGGTGCCGAAATCCTCGGGTCGCAGCGGGTTGTTGCTGCCGTACACCAGCAGTCGCGTGCCCCTGCGCCAGACCGTGTGCCGCAGGCTGGTGCCTGGCAGCGGGCCCATGTCGCGCAGCAGCACCAGCGGGGCGACGGCCAGCGGCACGGTCGCGGCGATCAGGGTGCGGCGAACCAGTGGCCGCTTGAACCCGCTCGCTTCGGCGCCCTCGGTGAAGGTCTCGGCGAACGCCTCCCGGTCGGCCGGGCTTGAGGCCATCGGCTTGCGCGCCTCGGTAATTTCCACCTCGGGCATCAGGTGCCTGACCCATATCGTGGCGCCAACCCCGAGACCGAGGAACGCAACCGCCATGCTGGTGCCGAGGGCCAGGTTGGAGTGCAGCACGGCGTTGACCGAATGCACCTCGAGGCCGATGTAGGCCGCGATGAAGCCGATGCTCGCCAGCATCGAGATCATGAAGCAGGTGGCCACGACCCGCTCGGCCTTCCTGGCCTTGACCGGGTCGGCAGGCCCTGCTGGCAGTTCACGTGGCTGCTGCGCTGCGCCGTCGCCCTGATCAGTCCCGAGCAAGGTCCTGGCCGTCGCGGGCGGCGGGGTGCCGATCAGGCGGTGCCGGCCAGCCTGGCCCTCACCGGCCGCCGGATCGTCCGGCGCCGGTCCGCCCCGGCCAGCCGGATAGTCCCGGTCCTCGGGCAGCCCGCCGCGGGCGTCGGTGTCACTCATGGGCCTTCCCATGCTTCGCAGTTATCCACAGCGCGGCCAGCACCATGAAGAAGAGCAGACCGAGGAACGCGACCAGTCCCTCGGTCACGGGCCCGACCCGGCCCAGGCTGAAGCCGCCGGGGTTCGGCTGGGCGCGAGTCTCGGTGATATACGCGATGATGTCGCGCTTCTGGCTCGGCGTGATCGTAGTGTCGTTGAAGACCGGCATGGCCTCCGGGCCGGTCTGCATGGCCTCGTAGATCTGGGTGGGTGTCGAGGGATCGAGGGCGGGCGCGTACTTGCCGTAGGTCAGGGCGCCGCCAGCGCCGACGAAGTTGTGGCACTGCGCGCAGTTGGCCGTGAATAGTGACTGGCCGAGCGCGATGTCGGCGCCTGAGGTGGAGACCTGGTCGGCGGACGGAATCGGTGGTCCGCCCGCCAGCGACTGGATGTACGCGGCAAGCGCGTGGATCTGCGGGGTGGTGAGCACGACGGGCTTGCGCGGCTCCTCCGCGTCCGGCCCCTTGGCCGGCATCCGGCCGGTGCTCACCTGGAAGTCAACGGCTGCCGCGCCGACGCCGATCAGGCTCGGCCCGTTGACGGTGCCCTGCGCCTCCAGGCCATGGCAGCTCGAGCAGTTCTGGCCGAACAGTGCCCGGCCCGCGTCGATCTGGGCCTGCGGGCCGCCGACGGGCGAGGCAGCGGATGCGGCTCCGCCGCCCCCGGTGACCGCCGAATAGATCGCGGCGATGACGAGGAGGCCGAGCAGGACGACGGCGTAACCCGCAGCCGGGTGCCTACGCCTCGCGGTGATCCAGCCCACTGCTGTCCTCAGCTTCCGGTCAGTGGATCAGGTAGATGGTCGTGAACAGGCCGATCCATACAACGTCGACGAAGTGCCAGTAGTACGAGACGACGATGGCGCTGACCTGCATCTCATGGGTGAGCCGCTTGGCCGCGAAGGTACGGCCGAGCACGAAAAGGAACGCGACGAGGCCGCCGGCCACGTGCAGCCCGTGGAACCCGGTGGGTATGTAGAACACCGACCCGTAGTTGCTGGAGGACACGGTCAGGTGCTGCTCGCGAACCAGGGCCGAGTACTCGTAGGCCTGGCCGCAGACGAAGTACAGGCCCATCAGGAAGGACAGGACATACCACTCCCGCAGTCCCCAGCGAGCCATGTTGAAGATCGGGCCGTTCCGCCTGATCTGGCCGCGCTCGACCGCGAAGACGCCCATCTGGCAGGTAACGCTGGAGAGCAGCAGCACTGTGGTGTTGATCGCGCCAAGGGTCAGGTCCAGGTGCACCGGCGGCCACGGCTCGCCCAGGCCCTTGTCCACCGAGCGGATCGTGAAGTACATGGCGAACAGGGCAGCGAAGAACATCAGCTCAGAGGAGAGCCAGATGATGGTGCCCACGCTGACGAGATTCGGCCTGCTGGCGGGACTGCGGGGGACTACCTCGGGTGTTGCTGTCGCCACGTGCACATTATTACGACACCGCGTAGGCGGACGTCGGCCGACCCCCCGGGTCGGTACCATCCAATTTCATGAAGGTCGTTGTTTACAGCCATGACGCCGACACCCGCGCTCGGGTGCGCCTGGCCATCGGGCGGCGCCCCGCGCCGGACGTGCCAGCAGCCGAGGTGCTCGAGGTAGCCACCCAGCCGGCGCTGATCCGGCTGCTCGACGCGGGCAGCGTGGACGTAATGGTGCTTGACGGCGAGGCTCAGCCTGCCGGCGGCATGGGCATCTGTCGGCAGGCCAAGGACGAGGTCTACGACTGCCCGCCGGTGCTGCTGATCATCGGCAGGGCCGACGATGGCTGGCTGGCCACCTGGTCCAGGGCGGATGCGGTCGTCAGCCACCCGATAGACCCCGCGGCGCTTGCCAACGCGCTGGCCGGCCTCATGCGCCAGCGCGCGGCGGACACCGCGCCGGTCATACCCTGACCTGATGCGGCCCCCGGCCCGTCCGGCCGCCCCGGCGTTACCTGCACCCTGAGGAAGCCCCATGGACTCGCGTACGACGTGGCCAGCTCTGCTCGGCGCCCTGGTCAAGGGGGAGACGCTCACGGCGGACGAGGCGGCGTGGGCGATGACTGAGATCATGGACGGGGCGGCCACGCCCGCCCAGATCGCTGGCTTCGGGATCGCCTTGCGAATGAAGGGCGAGACGGTGGCCGAGCTCAGCGGCCTCGCCCAGGTGATGCTTGAGCGCGCCGCGCGGATCAGTATTCCCGGCCGGGCCGTCGACTTGGTCGGCACCGGCGGCGACGCTGCGCACACTGTCAACATCTCCACCATGGGCACCGTCGTGGCGGCGGCTGCGGGCGCTCTGATGATCAAGCACGGGAACCGGGCGGCGTCGTCGGCGTGCGGGACCGCGGATGTGCTAGAAGCGCTCGGCATCGTGATCGACCTGGCGCCCGAGCAGACGCAGCGGCTGGCTGCGGAGACCGGCATCGCGTTCCTGTTCGCACCGCTCTATCATCCGGCGCTCCGCCATACGGCGGTGCCGCGCCGCGAGCTCGGCGTGCCGACCGTCTTCAACTTCCTCGGGCCGGTCGCGAACCCGGCGCGGCCGGCCGCACAGGCGGTCGGCGTCGCTGATGCCCGGATGGGCCCGGTCCTGGCAGGCGTGCTGGCCAGCCGCGGCTGCTCCGCGCTGGTGTTCCACGGCGAGGACGGCCTCGATGAGCTGACCACCACCGGTCCTTCGCTGGTCTGGGTGGTGCACGACGGGACAGTCAGCCGGGTCAGGTTCGATCCTGCGGTGCTCGGCATCGGCCGGTCCAGGCCGGAGGACCTGCGGGGCGGCGACGCGCCGCGCAACGCAGCAGTGGCCCGCGCGGTACTCGGCGGTGAGCCTGGTCCGGTGCGGGACACAGTGCTGTTGAATGCGGCGGCGGCGCTGGCCGCGGCGGACGGCACGCCCGGGCCGGACGACCTTGCCGCCGCGCTGCAGGCCAGCTACCAGCGGGCGGCCGGCGCGCTCGACTCCGGCGCGGCGCTGGCACTTCTTGATCGCTGGGCCGCGGCGAGCCAGCGCCTCGCAGCAGAGCGCAGCTGACAGGCGGCAGCTGACAGGCAGCAGCTGACAGGCAGCAGCTGACATAACTGACACATTCGACACGTGGGGCAGCTGGCGCATGAGGAATGCTGTCCGCCCATGAGCGGTAGCCCGCGTGAGTCGCGGCGGGGCCTCAGGCTTGCTCTGGGTAGCCGATGGCGAAAGCAGCCTCAAGGTCATGCCGCGAGTAGGTACGGAACGCGATGTGCGTCTCGGTGTGGGTAACCCCTGGCACCCTGTTCAGCCTGCCGGGGATCACGTCGCCAAGTTCCTCGTGCGTCCGCACCCGGACCATCGCCACCAGATCGAATTCGCCGGTCACCGAATAGACCTCGGTAACCTGCGGTATCTGCGCGATCGCCTCGCCGGTCTCCGGAATGCGCGCGACATCAGTCTTCACAAGAACGATAGCGGTGACCATTGCCGCCTCCTCCGCCCTGCGGGCTATCGTGCTCGTCTCTTCGTCCTGCGGGCTCTCGTCCTGCGGGCTCTCGTCCTGCGGGCTCTCGTCCTGCGGGCTCTCGTCCTGCGGGCTCTCGTCCTGCGGGATGCGAGCCATCGTGCTCCGCCCTGCGGGAGTCAGCGTACCGTGTGGCCGGCGGGTTCCAACGGGATCAGCGGCTGGACTCCTGCCAGCGTCAGCACTCCCGCCCCGGCCAGCCTGGCGAACAGGCCCTGTAGTACGTCAGCGGTCGCTCTGGCGTCGGGCAGCGCCCGATGGCACGGCTGGGTCCGCGCGCCGAAGAACGCCGCCAACGTAGCGAGCCTGCAGTCGGGTACCTCCGCGCCGCTCAGCACGGTCCTGGCGAGGGCGGCGGTGTCCAGCACGGTGAAGGCGGGCCAGGGCAGGCCGGAGCGGCGGCACGCTGCAGCAAGGAATCCAACGTCGAATGGCGCATTGTGGGCCGCGAGCACGCAGCCGCGGGTGAAGGCGAGAAAGCCGGGCAGTACCGCGGCGATCGGCGGTGCGTGGCCGACCATCTCATCGGTGATGCCGGTCAGGGTGGTGATGTCCGGCGGGATGACATTACCCGGATTGACCAGTGCGGCGTACTCGGCGCGCGGCGCGCCCCAGCCGAGCCTGACCGCGCCAATCTCGGTGATCATGGCCTCCTCAGGCAGCCAGCCGGTGGTCTCCACGTCGACGATCACGATTTCGAGGCCCGCCAGCGGGCGGATCTGCGCCGGCTGGGCAGGCGCGGTCTGATCCGCTGTCATCATGCGTTCACGCTATGACCGGGTACCGACAGTCCGCGGGGGTGCCCGGGGCCCGGGCGCGCAGGGTGAGCGCCGGCGCGCCGGGGATGCGTGCCCGTGGAGCGCGGGTTTCCCGGCGCTCGGAGTACGCAGACCGTCGCCGGCCATGGGCCGCAGGCCGTGCCGGGTCCGGCTGGGCCTGCCCTCGTTATGGTTTCGTTATCTTCTGGGAATGGTCAAGCTCCGAGCGATGTGCGCGAAGTGGTTGAATCCTGCCTCTGATCTTCACTAGTCTCTCCCCCGAGCCGTATCGCTCACCAGTCGCCGCCTAGGCGACGGCGATCGGCCGCCGTCGAATCTCCGAACCGGCCCGCGGGCCGGCCGGGGAACCGGGGACCCACCGGAATAGCTCCGAGCAGAATGGCCGGAGCAGTTCCAGGGGTGAATCGGCTGGGTCCGCTCGCCGGGCCTGACCGTAGGGCGCGCTTCCACTGCCCGAACCCGTCAGCTCACCCGGTAGGTGGACAGTGGGAGAAGGAGCGTGTCACGCACGTGCGTACGCGGTCAGCTGTCAAAGCCATTGTCGGACGTCGCAGCGCGGCTGCAGCGGTGGGCGTGCTCGCGGTCGGTCTCCTGGTAAGCGTCTGCGGCGTGGCAGCTGCGACACCGCAGCCCACGATCGCTCAGGTTCAGCATCGGCTTAGCCAGCTGAACACACAGGCCGACCGGGTAGGGCAGCAGTACGACGAGGTCCAGCAAGAACTAGCCTCGGCCAGCCAGCGGCTCGCGCTGGTGAATCACGAAGCCGCCCGATACGAAGTGCAGTTCCAGTCGATGCGCAAGTCGATTGCCCAGATCGCCGCCACCGCCTATGAGGAGGGCAATCTGACCTCCCCCGCGGCGCTGCTCACCTCTGGCGATCCGCAGCAGATCCTCAACCAATCCTCGATCCTGCTGGAACTGTCAGCGAACAACAGCGCGGCGATGAGCCAGTTCCTTGCCGCTGCCCGCCAGCTCAACGGCGCGCAGCAGGCGGCGCGGCGGGTCGAGGTCGGGATGCTGGAACTCAGGAAGAACCTGAGCAACCGGAAGCAATCCCTGAACACGCTCCGTGCTCAGGAAGAGACGCTGCTCGCGCAGCTGACACCGGTTCAGCGGGCGGCAGCAACGCCGGGCGGCTCCACGAGCACCGGTACCGGTACCGGAAGCGGTGGCGGAAGCGGTGGCGGAAGCGGAAGCGGAAGCGGTAGTACCCAATACAAGGGACCGACGTCCACGCAGGCGCAGAAGGCAGTCTCGTTCGCCTACGCCCAGATCGGCAAGCCGTACGTGTGGGGCGCGACTGGTCCCGACTCCTTCGATTGCTCGGGTCTGACGCAGGCTTCGTGGGCATACGCCGGCGTGTCGATTCCGCGCGTCAGCTACGACCAGATGAGCAGCCTGCCCTCGGTCTCCACCAGTGCCCTGGAGCCGGGCGACATACTCGGCTTCGGGGGCAACTCGCACGTGGGCATCTACGTGGGTAACGGCTACCTCATCGACGCACCGCAGACCGGCATGGACGTCGAGAAGGTCGCGCTCGCCGGCTGGTACCAGTCAGAACTCGACGGAGCGGTCCGTCCCTGAACCAGGGCCGCGGGTGCAGCCCCGCCGCTGCCGGAGCCCGATCGGGCCGGTATCTCTGATCGGGCCGGTATCCCTGGTCGGGCCGGCCGGCCAGGACCGAACGCGAGATCCGCGCCGCGGGCTACGCGGGCGATCGCGGCTCTGCGGCGCCCGTTAAGATCACTAGGGCCGTATCCGCGCGGCGTGATAGCGGCCAGCCTGGCCGCCAGGCGCCTGGCGGCCAGGGAGCCCGATGCCGAACGTCCTGATCGTGACCAATGACTTCCCGCCGCGCCGCGGCGGGATCCAGTCGTTCGTGCACGCGCTCGCGGCCAGCATGCCGGCCGGCACGGTAACCGTTTACGCCCCGGCCTGGTCAGGCTCGGGCGAGTTCGACGCTCTTCAGCCGTTCCCGGTGATCCGGCATTCGGGCTCGCTGATGCTGCCGGTGCCCTCGGTCGCGCGCCGCGCCGCGGCGATCCTGCGCGAGAACGACTGCGACACGGTGCTGTTCGGCGCTGCAGCTCCGCTCGGATTGCTGGCTCCGGCATTGCGCCGGGCCGGCGCGGTCCGGATTGTCGCCATCACGCACGGCCACGAGGCAGGGTGGGCTGCGCTGCCCGGCGCCCGCTGGCTGCTCCGCAGGATCGGCGATCAGGTGGACGTCATCACATATCTCGGCGAGTACTTCAGGATCCGGCTGGCCAGGGCGTTGTCGCCGGACGCCGCGGCGCGGATGGTGCGGCTCGCACCCGGGGTGGACACCACGGCATTCCGGCCGGGTGCCGGAGGAGCGGCGATCAGAGCGCGGCTCGGGCTGGCCAGCCGGCCGATTGTCTTGTGCGTGTCCCGGATGGTGCCGCGGAAGGGCCAGGACACCCTGATCCGGGCCTGGCCGCAGGTTCTCGCCGAAGCGCGCCGCAGGACCGCAGGCACGCCGGCCGACGGTAAGCCAACCAGGAATGCGGCGGGGGAAGGGGTGGCGGCCGACGGGCCCGCGGCGGAGGCTCCGGTGGGCGGGGATCCATGCGAAACGACGTCGGCGGGCGGGGATCCATGCGAAACGACGTCGGCGGGCGGGCGGACGGCCGGTACGGCGAGCGGGGATCCGGGCGAAACGGCGCTGGCGGGCGAACCGTCGGCGGTCGGCGACCCGGTCCTGTTGCTGGTCGGGGACGGGCCGTACCGCGCCGACCTGACCCGGCTGGCGCAACGGTGCGGGGTGGCCGGTTCGGTGGTGTTCACGGGGTCCGTGCCCTGGGCGGAGCTTCCTGCGTACTACGACGCAGGCGACGTGTTCGCGATGCCGTGCCGGACCCGGCGCCGCGGCCTGGACGTGGAAGGCCTTGGGATCGTCTACCTGGAGGCCTCCGCGACCGGCCTGCCGGTGATCGGCGGCGACTCCGGCGGCGCGCCGGATGCGATCCTCGACGGTGAGACCGGATACGTGGTGCCTGGCCGCAGCGAGGCAGCAGTCGCGGACCGGCTGAACGGCCTGCTTGCCGATCCGTCGGCGGCGAAGGCGATCGGCGCGCGGGGCGTGGCCTGGGTGGACCGGGAATGGCGCTGGGACCTGGTCGCCGAGCGGCTGGCGAAGGTGCTCGCGGGCTAGGCGGCCCGGTCCGCCTGGCTAGGACGCCGACGGCGCGCTCAGCGCCAGGCCGCATCGATCGCTTTCCTGGCGGCGCCGTCAGGACAGACGGCGGCGGATCCACCAGACGCAGAACCCGGCCAGGGCCAGGGCGACGGCCAGGAAGATCGCCGTCTCGTACCCCTGGAAGGCCCAGTACCGGCTGGCGGGCTGGTAGCTGACCAGCTGCCGCAGGTGCAGCCTGCCGATCGCGTTGTCGCAGGCCTGCTGCGAGGCCGCCAGGCTGTTGCAGGCCCGCGGGGCCGGGCCGGCGTACGGGTGGCCGGACGCGCCGATGTCATGGGTGGAGAGGATCCAGGCGCCGGGCAGGTTCACGGCCGCGCCCACGGTCAGGTGGTTATTGCCGATATCGATCATGTCGATGGCGCTCGGACTGATCACCGTGCTGGAGTGCACGGGCGAGATGAGATGGGGCCGGACCCAGTTGGGCATCACGACCTGGACGGCGGCGAAGACGGCCAGGGTGATGGCCATGGCGGGCAGGGTGCGGCGGACCAGCACCCCGGCGGTGACGCCGAGGGCGAAGGCGAACGCTGCGTAGCCGACCGGGGCGGTGCCGCTTGCGCCGAACAGCAGGGGGGTGAGCCGGTTGAGGCTGCTCGAGCCGTTCCGGCTCGAGTTCAGTCCGGTGGCCTGGCTGATCGGGCCCGCCCACCAGGTCAGCATGAACGTCACCAGCCCGACAGCCGCCATGCTGGCCAGGCCGATCAGGGCCAGCTTGACCAAGATCCAGCGGGTGCGGGTTACGCTCTGGTTCCAGGTCATCCGGAAGGTGCCGGCTTCCAGCTCGCGAGTGACCAGCGGTGCCCCCCAGAACAGTCCGATGACCCCGGGCGCGAGGTACAGCACCCCGAGGCCGAGGAAGTACAAGACGGTATCGATGCCCTTCACCTGGTCCAGGAAGCTGGTGACCGCCGTCCCGCAGTCGCCGTGCGCCTGGCAGGCCGGGATTCCGCTGCCGTCATACAGGCTGGCCAGGTGCGGGCCGGTGACCGCGAAGGCGATCCCGAGCACCGCTAGGACGGCGAGCGCCGCCCAGGCCTGTGCCCGGAACTGACGCCAAGTGAGCCAGATCATCGCTGCACCTCCAGTGCGGGACGGCGGCGCGGGCTGGCGGCCTGGCTCATGTATGCCAGTACCAGGTCTTCCAGGCCGACCTGCGCGGCGGTCCAGGCCGGGTCGTGGATCGGGGCATCGGTGCGGACCAGCAGGGTGGTCTGCCGGTCGGTATGGCTGGCCTGGATGACCTGCCATTGCGCCGGGAGGGTGGCCGGATCGCGGCGCGGGCCGGTGAGCAGGTGGTGCTCCGCGAGCAGGTCCTCGACCTCGCCGGCCACCCGCACCTTGGAGGCGGTCAGGACGATCAGGTGGTCGCAGACGCGCTCCAGGTCGGCGACCAGGTGCGAGGACAGCACCACGCTGACCTGCTGCTCGGCGACGGCCTCCATCAGGTCCTGCAGGAACTCGCGGCGGGCCAGCGGGTCGAGGCTGGCGACCGGCTCGTCCAGGATCAGCAGCTCGGGCCGTTTCGCGACGGCCAGGGTCAGGGCCAGCTGGGCGCGCTGTCCGCCGGACAGCTGGCCGGCCTTCTGGGCCGGGTCCAGGTCCAGCGCCTCGATCCGGTGCCGGGCCAGGCCGGCGTCCCAGCGGGGGTTGAGGTGGGCGCCGAGGCGCAGGTGGTCGGCGACGGACAGGCTCGCGTAGGTGGGTGCGTCCTGGGCCAGGAACCCGACTCTGGCCAGCTGCGCCGGGCCCGATGCAGGCTGGCCGCCGAGGACCTCGATCGTGCCCGAGGTCGGCTTCAGCAGGCCGACGGCCAGGTGCAGCAGGGTCGTCTTCCCGGCTCCATTGGGGCCGACCAGCCCGACTACATGACCGGGCGGGATGGACAGGGTGCAGTCCGACAGGGCCCACAGGCGCCGGTATTGCTTGCCGAGCCCGCGGGCTTCCAGAACGGGGGTCATGCTATGTCCTCCTCGGCGGCGGACCGAAACGTACTCAGGAAAAGGGCCTCGATGCTCTCGTCATCCAGCCCGGCCCGGCGCGCCTTGGTGAACCAGCGCTGCAGATCGCGGCGCAGCGGTCCATGCGCGGCCAGCGAGGCGCCGCTCAGCGTCGCGGTCACGAACGTGCCGACCCCGGGCCGGGCGGCGGCCAGGCCCAGGTACTCCAGCTCGCGGTAGGCCTTGAGCACAGTGTTCGGGTTGATCGCCAGCCGCGCCACTACGTCCTTGACCGTGGGGAGCTGGTCGCCCTCGCGCAGCAGCCCGAGCCGCATGGCCTGCCGGACCTGGTGGATCAGCTGCAGGTATGGCGCGACGCCCGAACGGGCGTCCAGGTAGAACTCGATCACCCAAACCTCAATTCATCTAGGTACCTAGCACAATAGACTCCTACATAGCCAGGCTGTCAAGGGAACGGGACAGGCTGGGCACGAACCCGGGCGCAGATGATCAGCGATTCCCTTCCGGCGGCGTTCATGATCACGGGTGATTGGTGGGCTCCGCGCACCACCCAGGCACCGTGATCATGAAATGGCTACGGGACGGCCGCTTCGGCGCGGCGGAGTGCAGTGAGCGGCGGAACCCGTAAATGTGCCTTGTATTCTCCCGGGCCGGGCTGGGCTGGGCTGGGCCGGGCCGGGCCGGGCTGGGCTGGGCCGGGCCGGGCTGGGCCGGGCCGGGCTGTGGCTGCCGCCGTTGCCGGGGCTTCAGCTCTTGGGCGACCGGGTGTACAGCGCGTCGATTTCGGCGCCGAAGTCCTTGATGATGACGTTCCTGCGCACCTTCAGCGAGGGCGTAAGGTAGCCGCTCTCTTCGGTGAAATCGGTGTCGAGGATGAGGAACCTGCGGATCGATTCAGCACGGGAAACGGCCTTGTTGGCGTCATCGACTGCGGCCTGGATGTCCGCGATCAGTTCCGGATCCTCTTTCAGGTCCGCCAGCGCCGCGCCGGCGGGCCGGCCGTGCTGCTGCTTCCAGTGCTCAAGCGCCTCGACGTCCAGCGTGATCAGGCAGGCGATGTACGAGCGGCCGTCCCCGATCACCAAGCACTGGCTGACCAGGGGGTGCGCTCGCAACCGGTCCTCAAGCACCGCGGGTGCCACGTTCTTGCCGCCGGCAGTGACAATCAGCTCCTTCTTCCTGCCGGTGACCCGCAAGAAGCCCTCGGTGTCCAGGCCGCCGATGTCGCCGGTGTGCAGCCAGCCATCGGAGTCCAGGATCTCGCTGGTCGCGGCTTTGTTGCCCCAGTACTGGGTAAACACGTTACGGCCCTTGATCAGGATCTCGCCGTCGTCCGCGATCTTGATGGTTACGCCGGGAAGTGGCAGTCCGACCGTGCCGATCTTGTTGCGGGTGGGCTTGTTCACTGTCGAGGCCGCTGCGGTTTCGGTCAGTCCGTAGCCCTCAAGGACCGTGATCCCGGCGCCGCGGAAGAAATGGCCGAGCCGCTCGCCGAGCGGAGCTCCGCCGGAGACGGCGTAGGTCACGTGGCCGCCCACGGCAGTTCTCAGCTTGCCGTAGACGAGACGGTCGAACAGGGCGTGCCGTAGCCGGAGACCCGCGCCTGCCCCGCCATCATCCAGCGACTTGCTCCAGGCGATCGCAGTATGCGCGGCCGCGTCAAATATCCGGCTCTTAGCCTTGCTGTCGGAGGCCAGCTGCTGCGCGTTGTTGTAAACCTTCTCGAACACCCTGGGCACGGCGAGCAGGAATGTGGGCTTGAATTCGGTGAGTCCCTCGGCCAGCGTGCTGACGTCCGCCCAGTGACCCATGATTGTGCCGGACTCCATGCAGCCGACCTCGATGATGCGGGCGAAGGAGTGCGCGAGTGGCAGGAATAGCATGGTCGAGCCCTGCGCCTGGTCGAAGAGCTCCGGGATGGCGCCCGTGACGGCGTTGCGCGCGTTGGACAGCAGGCTGGCATGAGTGATCTCGCAGCCCTTGGGCCGGCCGGTGGTGCCGGAGGTGTAGATGATCGTGGCCAGGTCGGTTGCGCTCCGGACCGCCCGGCGCTGCCCGGCTTGCTCATCGGTCACCCGCCCGTTGCCATCGGCGGTGACCGCGGCGATGTCGTCGATCACCCAGAGCTGCCTCAGGCCGGGAAGCCTGTCGCGGACGCTGCTGATCATCTCGGCGTGCCTGGCCGACTCCGCGAAGACAGCCGCGGCACCGGAGTTACCGAGTATCCATTCCACCTGTTCGGCCGATGAGGTCTCATAGACGGGAACCGTCACCGCGCCAGCGGCCCAGATCGCGTAGTCGATCAGGGTCCATTCATAACGGGTCCGCGACATCAGCCCAACTCGGTCGCCTGCCCCGATGCCGGCTTCGATCAGGCCCTTGGCGAGCCCGGCCACCTGATCGCGGAACTCGCTGGCGGTCACATCCTGCCACCGGCCGTCGCCGGTCCGCTTTCGCAGCAGCACCGTATGCGGTTCCTGCTGCCCGCGGCGGTACACGACGTCTGCCAGGCCGGCGCTGGCAGGTATCTCGACCAGGGCGGGAACGCTGTACTCGCGCAACGGTCTCCTCCAACTCACTGCTTATCTCAGGGCGGTTGGCTCACCGGGGTGGCTCACCGGGGTGGCTCACCGCGCTAAGGGCGGATCTCTCATGGACGGTACCGCGACGGCAAGCGCGGCTCCAGCGTCGGCGGCCTGGCCTGGCAGGTTGCCGGGACAACTGCCTAATGTGTGGGCATGCGGGTGCACGTGGTGAGCGATGTGCATGGCAGGGACGAGGCGCTGCGGGGTGCCGCCGATGGGGCCGACGCGCTCTTCTGCCTTGGGGATCTCCTGCTGTTCATCGACTACTCCGACCACCGTCAGGGGATTTTCCCTGACCTGTTCGGCGCCGTGGCGGCCAGGGAATTAATCTCGCTGCGCACCGCACAGCGCTTCGACGAGGCGACGGCGATGTCGCGACGGCTGTGGGCGGGACTGGACGGCGACCCGGGCGCCCGGCTTGAGTCGGCGGTGTCCCGGCAGTACGCGCGGCTGTTTGCCGCGTTCCCGACGCCGGCGTACCTGACCTACGGCAACGTCGACATACCGCGGCTGTGGAGCGAGCATCTGCGTCCCGGCATGCACGTGCTGGACGGGGAGCGGGTGGAACTCGGTGGCTGGACGTTCGGTTTCGTCGGTGGCGGGTTGCGGTCGCCGTACCGGACTCCGTACGAGCTTTCCGACGACGTCTACGCGGCCAAGGTCGCTGCGGTAGGCGAGGTCGATGTGCTCTGTGCTCACATCCCGCCCGCCGTGCCCGAACTGCTCTATGACACGGTCGCCCGCAGGATGGAGCGGGGCAGTCAGGCCCTGCTGGATGCGGTCCGGCAGAGCGGGCCACGATACCTCCTGTTCGGGCATGTGCATCAGCCACTGAAACGTCAGGTCAGGATCGGTGATACCGAGTGCATTAACGTCGGGCACTTCAGGGCGACAGGGCGGCCGTTCGCACTTGAGTGGTAGCTGCGCAGGCGGCTGGAGGTACGCTCCGAGGATGGCCGAGAAGACGACTTCAAACATCGCTGTCAGCGCGCCGGTGGAGGCCGTCATGGCCGTGATCGCCGATTTCGATGCCTACCCGGAGTGGGCCACGGCAGTGCGTTCCACCGAGACGCTTTCCCGGGGTGCGGACGGCCGGGCAGAAAGGGTACGGTTCCGGCTGGATGCCGGGATGATCAAGGATACTTACGTGCTCGGCTATGACTGGGACGGCGATAATCAGGTCGGCTGGGAACTCGCCGAGGCAGGTTCGGTCATCTCCGAGATGTCCGGTGCGTACCGGCTCGCCGGTCACGGTGACAGCACGGATGTGACGTACGAGCTAGCTGTCGGGATCCGGATACCGATGATCGGGATGCTGAAACGCCGGGCCGAGAAGATGATCATCGACACTGCATTGAAGGGGCTGAAGTCGCGTGCCGAAGCTACGGTTGGAAACCGGTGACCGAGCAACCTGAGCAGACCGGGGAGCACGCACCGCAGCCCGGCCATCACCAGCCGCCCGGCCCGGGCGCGGCAGCGGGTGAGGCGCACCGATCAGGTCCTCAGCCGCACGAGGCCGGTCCTCAGCCGCGCGAGGCCGGTCCTCAGCCGCACGAGGCCGGTCCTCAGCCGCGTGAGGCCGGTCCTCAGCCGCGTGAGGCCGGTCCGCCGGGGGAGGCTGCTCCGCCGCGCCAGGCGCACCCGCGCCCCCGGGGATCTTCCGGCAGGCAGCCATCACAAGGCAGCAAGGCCTCTTCCGGCGGCCAGTCGTCTTCCTCGCGCCAGCTAGGCGCGGACCTGGCCGGTGCGCGCCAGCTAGGCGCGGACCTGACCGGCGAGGTTCAGCGGTGGCTCATCCGGTACGGCGCCAGGAGCATGCGCCGTGAGTTCAGCGAGCAGGTTCGCCGGACTGTGGGCCGCGGCGGTAGCCGCGACGAGCCGGGTAACGTCTGGGAGGCCGCGACTACGGAGCCGCCGCCTGACGAGTCGATGGATGCGCCAGAGTGCGCCTGGTGCCCCATCTGCCGCGCCGCCCGCCGGATCAGGGAGGCGGGACCAGGCCTCGGCTCCCAGCTGGCGGGAGCTGGCGATGCCGTGGCGGCGGCCGTCCAGGAGGCGCTAGCCGCTTTCGACGCGGTGCTGTCGGCCGGTCCTAGTTCGCCCGCCGCTAAGCGGGGGACAACAGGCGCATCCCCTGGTTCGGCTCGCCCGGCGCCGCACGAGGCCGAGAGATCGGGTGAAGGGCGCCGCAGTGAGCCTGACGATAGGGGTTGACGTTGGCGGTACCAAGGTTGCCGCGGGCGTCGTCGATCAGCACGGGCACGTTATCGAGAAGCTGAGGCTGCCGACTCCGGCCGCGAGCCCCGAGGGAACCGCCACGGTCATCGGCGATGCAGTCCTGGAACTGCTCGGCCGCCACCAGATCGAGGCCGTCGGCATCGGAGCCGCGGGATTTGTCGACGAGACCTCCTCCGCCGTGCGGTTCGCGCCCAACCTCGCTTGGCGCGAAGAACCGGTGAAGAGGCAGGTCGAGGAGCGAGTCGGCGTGCCGGTGGTCGTCGAGAATGATGCGAACGCCGCAGCCTGGGCGGAGGTGACGTTCGGCGCGGCACGCGGCCAGCGGCATGTGATGCTCATCGCGGTCGGCACCGGCATCGGCGCGGGAATCGTCCTCAACGGAGAACTTTATCGCGGCAGGTGGGGGATCGCGGGGGAGCCCGGGCACTACCGCGTCGTACCGGACGGCCGCCTGTGCGGATGCGGTAACCGGGGATGCTGGGAACAGTATGCGAGCGGCAGCGCCCTCGTGGCTGAGGCGCGTGACTTCGCCAGGCGGTCGCCGGGAGCTGCCGTCCGGTTGCTGCAGCTAGCTGGCGACAACGTGGAGAAGATCAGTGGGCTGGAGGTCACGCAGGCTGCGCGGGAAGGCGACGCCGGGGCGTTGCGGTGCTTCGACACCGTCGGGGGCTGGCTTGGCCAGGGCCTGGCCGACCTGGCGGCAATACTGGACCCCGGCTGCTTCGTTATCGGTGGTGGCGTGTCGGACGCGGGAGAGTTGCTGCTCGGACCGACCCGCGAAGCGTTCAGCCACGGGCTAACTGGCAGGTCACACCGGGAGTACGCTGAGATAAGGCTGGCGGAACTAGGCGCTGACGCGGGCGTTATCGGCGCCGCAGACCTTGCTCGGGGCCGCTGAACCGGCCCGCGGGCGCGATGGTGGCTGCCTCTGCCAGCGAACTGGCCGTTGTCGGGCTGCAGGCCCGCCACGTTGTCGGGCTACAGGACCGCCCCGTTACCTGGCCCGGCGCCGCGAGACGGGCCGTCTCCTAGGCGAAGCACGACGACCGTGAAACCGCTCACAAAGGCAGCGACGGCTCCGAGCGCCGCCCAGCCAGGCACGGCCCAGCCCACGATGGAAGCGACCAGCAGGTAAGCCGGGCCGCCGAAGAGCGCGGTCCATGCGCCCTTGGCCACCGGATCGAGGCGCGGCAGGGGCGGCGGTGGCGGCGGGAAGTAGTGCTCATCCTCGTCGTGGTCGTCATCGTCAGCATCGCGGTCGTCATCCTCACCGGGAGCCCGCTGGGCCGGAGCCCGCGGAGCCGGGGCCGTGGCATGACGGACGACGCGGGTCCGGTCAGCACCTGAGCCAATGCCTGCCGCGGAGCTTGATCCGTTCCCTGGTCCGGTTTCCGGCCCGGCCGCTGGCCGGGGTTCTGCCGCTGGCCGGGCTTCTCCTGCTGGCCTGGCTTCTCCTGCTGGCCAGGCTTCTCCTGCTAGTCCGGCTTCGGCTTCCGGTTCTGGTCGGGCTTCCGGTTCTGGTCGGGCTTCTGGGCTGGCTCCTGCTGCGGGCCTGGCGGTGCCCAGCAGGCCCGCTGGATCCTTCATGTCAGGTGGCGGCTCCAGAATCGCCTCCGGCGGCGCCTGACCCGGCTGTGCCTCGTCGCGCGGTGCGTCGCCGCGCCGCGACACACCGAGGCTCTCGATGTCGGGCCAGGGCGGCGCGGCCGTGTCCAGGTCGACGGCCATGTCATACCGGGCGACTAGGTCATGCCATGCGGCATCGTCGCCCGGGTAGCCGCCGCTCACCTCGCTGTCACCCGAGTCCACGCCGGCTACCCCTTCCCGGCCTGGCTATGTGCCGTGACAAACTCGAGGCTCCCCGAGAAGATGGCCTGCGCGTCATTGTCCAGGGTCGCAACGTGATAGCTGTCTGCGCAGTCGCGGACCTCGAGCACCCCTCCCGCGAGCGAATCGCGCAGTATCTGCAGGCTGCGGGGTCCGACGACGTGGTCAACAGCGCTGCGGTAGACGAGCACCGGCTGGGTCACATCGCTTAGCTGCTCCTTGGTGATCCGCCACAGTCCTGGAAGCGTCGCGGCAGCTTTGAGCGGGACCCTCGTGTACGCGAGTTCGGCGGCCCCCGCCTTCTTGATGTCGCTGGCGATCCCCTTGGTCGAAGGAACCACGAACTTCATCACGGGCAAGAACGCGAACAATGGGGTGTCGGCGGTGATGGACGGGTTGACGAGCACCAGCCCGGCGACCGCCGAACCGCGCAGCTCAGCCAGCCGGAGGGCGAGGCAGCCGCCCATGGACAGGCCCATCACAAATATCCTGTCCGTCGTGGCGCGAAGCTCATCGAAGCTCCTGTTGACCTCCGCGTACCAGTCCTCCCAGCGAGTGTGGGCCATCTCCTGCCAGGTAGTTCCATGACCGGGCAGCCTCGGCAGCCGAACGCTCAGGCCCGCTGCGGCAAGAAATTCTGCCCAGGGCCGTAGCGATTGCGGGCACCCGGTGAATCCGTGACAGAGCAGCACGCCGGTGCGGCCGCCGTCGTGGCTGAAGGGTTCTGCGCCTGGCAACACTGGCATGCTGGGATCCTCTCACCGCATCGATGCCTTTCCCATCCCGAATCGTCCCACGCCAGCCGGCGGCTGGCAGCTGCGGACTCCGTTAAGGATGCATGCGACGCACCATCCCCATCGACGTCATGACATGGGAACATGTGATCGTGTTCTACTGGGTGGTCAAAGCGATACTCGGGCCGGTCCTCAGGCTCCTGTTCCGGCCGTGGTACGACGGCGCCGAGAATATACCGCGCGACGGAGGTGCCATCCTCGCCAGCAACCACCTCTCGTTCTCCGATCACTTCTTCGCTCCGCTGCCGGTGCCGCGCAAGGTGGTCTTCCTCGCGAAGTCGGAGTATTTCACCGGCCATGGCCTCAAGGGCCTGGTCAGCCGTGCCTTCTTCAGCGGTGTGGGCCAGATTCCGGTGGACCGGTCCGGCGGGCAGGCGAGCGAGCGTGCGCTTCGCACCGGTCTGCGGGTACTCGCCCAGGGCCACTTGCTCGGGATCTATCCGGAGGGCACCCGCACCCCGGACGGGAGGCTTTACCGGGGCAAGACCGGCGTAGCCAGGCTGGCCCTGGAAGCCAGGGTCCCGGTGATCCCGACCGCCATGGTGGGAACCTTCGAGTTCCAGCCGCCAGGCAAGATCGCGCCGCGGCCCTGGGTGCGCCCAGGCGTACGGTTCGGCAAGCCGCTCGACTTCTCGCGCTACTACGGCTTGCACGAAGACCGGATCGTGCTGCGCGCGGTCACCGACGAGATCATGTACGAGCTCATGAAGCTGGCTGAGCAGGAGTACGTGGACGAGTACGCGCAGCGTAGCAAGCTCCGGCTGGGGCCGTCCCGGCGGAAACCCGACGCCGCGATACGCGCGGGAGCGAAGGACCTTGCCGGGTCGGCCCGGGCGGGCGCCGACGGCGGCCCGGGCACGACAGCTTCAGGCGCGACGGGCCAGAGGATCGCGGGCACGCCGGAGGGCAATAAACTCGCTGCCTCGGGCAGAGACGCCGGTCTGGACACCGATGATGATCTGGACACCGGGTAGCCTCCGCCAGCCGGTCGAAGCGGGCTACCTGGCCCAGCCCTTGGCGCGGCCGACCGCGTCACGCCAGCGCGCGTAGCTTGCGTCGTCCCTGGTGTCCGGCGTGAACCTGCGATCGAGTCGCCATGTTGCGGCGAGTTCTGCCTGGGATGACCACTCACCGACGGCGAGGCCGGCTAGGAACGCGGCACCCAGGGCGGTTGTCTCTGCCACGGTAGGCCGCTCGACCGCCATCTGAAGCTGGTCGGCCTGCAATTGCATGAGCAGATTGTTGGTGCTCGCGCCGCCGTCCGCTCGCAGCGCCGCCGCGCCGGCCTCCGCGCCCGCCGCGCCGGCCTCCGCGCCCGCCGTGTCGGCCTCCGCGCCCGCCACCGCCGCACTGCCCGCCGCGGGTGCCCCGGTCGTGTATGTGGCTGATTCCGCGACCATGACGTCAGTGACGTCGCGCACCTCGAACGCGATCGCCTCGAGGGCGGCACGGACCAGGTGCGCACGGGTGGTTCCGCGGGTCAGGCCGAAGATCGCACCGCGCGCCGACGGATCCCAGTCCGGGGCACCGAGCCCAGTGAGCGCGGGAACGAAGAATACGCCACCAGAGTCGGGGACTGAGCGCGCCAGAGCTTCGCTCTGGGCGGCGTTGTCAAGGAGCCCGAGTCCGTCCCGTAGCCACTGAATCGCGGCTCCGGTCACGAAGACCGAGCCCTCCAGCGCGTAGGTCAGCGTCCCCGACGAATCCATCCAGGCCACCGTGGACAGCAGGCCAGCCTGCGAGCGCCTGATCGTCGTCCCGGTGTTGGACAGCACGAATGACCCCGTGCCGTAGGTGCACTTCACCGCGCCGGGGGCAAAGCACGCCTGGCCGAACAGCGCCGCCTGCTGGTCACCGGCCGCGCCGGACACCGGCAGCGACAGGCCGAGGAATGCGTCCGGGTCGGTGTGGCCGAGGACGGCAGAGGATGGAACCACCTCAGGCAGCGCATGTGGCGGCACGCCGAACAGCTCGCAAAGCTCAGCTGACCACTGCCCGGTCTCGATGTCGAAGAGCAGGGTGCGCGAGGCGTTCGAGGCATCTGTGACGTGGCGATGCCCGCCCGTCAGCCGTGCGATCAGGTAGGAGTCCACGGTGCCGGCCGCGATCGAGCCGTCCATGATCCCGGCCCAGGTTGGCGGGTCGCCCTTGGCGAGCCAGCTTAGCTTGGTGGCGGTGAAATACGGATCGAGCCTGAGCCCGGTGAGGGCGGCGACCCGCTCCTCGACGCCCTGTTCGCGCAGCCGCTCACACTCAGCGGCAGTCCGCCGGTCCTGCCAGACGATCGCCCGGCGCGGCGCGGCAAGCGTGGCACGGTCCCAGACCACGGCAGTCTCGCGCTGGTTGGTGATCCCGATGCAGCTGACTGGTGACGCATCAGCGCCCGAGGCCAGCGCCTGCCTGCAGGCCGCGAGGGTCGCCTGCCAGATACCCTCCGGCAGATGCTCCACCCAGCCCGGTTCTGGGAAATACTGGCGGAATTCCTGGTAACCACGGCCCGCCAGGGTGCCGTCAGCGGTGACGATCAAGGCAGTAACGCCCGTCGTCCCTGCGTCGATCGCGAGGACGCTCATGGCACTAGTGTGGCGGTCGAGAACGTCGAAAGGGAGCTCATGAGAATTGGAGTCCTTACCGGAGGCGGCGACTGCCCCGGCCTGAACGCCGTCATCCGTGCCATCGTCCGCACCGGGGTATCGGAGCACGACTTTGACTTCACCGGGTTCCGCGACGGCTGGCGCGGCCCGCTGACCGCTGACACGGTCACCCTGGACGTGCAGGCGGTGCGCGGCATCCTGCCCCGTGGTGGCACGATCCTCGGCTCTTCCCGCACCAACCCGCTGGCCGACTCCGCGGCGGAGGGCGGCCGGTCAGGGATCGAGCGGATCAAGGACAACCTGGCCCAGCTGGGCGTGGACGCGCTCATCGCGATCGGGGGCGAGGACACGCTCGGCGTGGCAGCCCGGTTGCACGAGGACGGCATCAAGGTTGTGGGCGTGCCGAAGACCATCGACAACGACCTCAGCGCAACCGACTACACCTTCGGGTTCGACACCGCGGTGAACATCGCGATGGAGGCCATCGACCGGCTGCATACCACGGCGGAAAGCCATCACCGGGCGCTGATCGTCGAGGTCATGGGCGGGCATGCCGGCTGGATCGCCCTGCACGCGGGCATGGCGGGCGGCGCGAACGTCATCTTGATCCCCGAGCAGCCGTTCGACATCCAGCAGGTCTGCGCGTGGGTGGAGCACCGGTTCCAGACGAGATACGCGCCGATCGTTGTGGTCTCCGAAGGCGCGCACCCGAAGGCTCAGAGCGAGGCGCTCGTGGCTGACCAGCTGGACGCATTCGGCCACGTGCGGCTCGGCGGGGTCGGGCAGATGCTGGCTGCAGAGATCGAGCATCGGACCGGCAAGGAGGCGCGGTGCGCGGTGCTCGGTCACATCCAGCGCGGCGGCACTCCGACAGCCTTCGACCGGGTACTGGCGACCAGGTTCGGCGTGCACGCGATCGGTGCGGTGCATGATGGTGCCTTCGGCAGCATGGTGGCGCTCCGCGGCACGGACATCGTCCGCGTGTCGCTGGACGAGGCCACCAGCGAGCCCAAGCTGGTGTCGGCCGAACGCTATGCCGAAGCAGAGTTGTTCTTCGGCTGACCGGCCAGGCCGGTCAGCCGAACTGGACCGCGAAGAGGCACTCGCCTGGATCAGCCGCTGGGACGCCCAGCAGCAGGGCTACATGCCGGACCGCGAAGACAGGTTCACCGCGCTCATCGACGCGGTCGAGGCGGGAACGGGCCGCCCGGATCCGCTGGTGCTGGACCTGGGCTGCGGGCCGGGTTCGCTCGCCGTACGGCTACTCAACCGGCTCCCGGAAGCTACCGTGCTAGCAGTCGACGCCGATCCGGTTCTGCTCGCGCTGGGCCGCTGCGCCTGGCGAGGCCGGCCCGGCCTGCGCTTCGCCGAGCTGGATATGCGCGATGTTGGCTGGGCCCGCAACCTCGGCCTGGAGCGGCCGGCGGATGCGGCGGTCAGCACGACGGCGCTGCACTGGCTCACCCAGCCGGCGCTGGCCGCCTTGTACGCGGAGCTGGCCACGGTTCTGCGGCCCGGCGCGCTGCTGCTGGACGGCGACCATCTCCGCGAGGACGAGGCCGGGTCGCCGGTGCTTGCCAGACTGGGCCGTGCCCTGATCGAGCAAGCGGAGCGGCGCCATCCCGCCCCGGATGATGCCGAGACCTGGAGCGGCTGGTGGGATGCGGTCGCAGCGGATCCGGCGCTGGCCGGGATGTTCGGCCTGCGCCAGCGCCTCGGGCTGGATGCCGAGCACCACGGTTCATCCGCGGGGCTGCTGCGCACGCACGTCGATGCATTGCGGGCTGCTGGTTTCGCGGAGGTAGGAATCCTCTGGCAGCGTGGCGACAACCGCTTGCTCTGCGGGGTGCTCGGCGGCTGATGCTTCGCGGTGGAATCCGCTGTCACGTGGCCGCGCCGCCCTGCTCAGCCGTCCGACGGCCGCCATGTTCGGGCCGCTAACGCCCTGAGTGCTGGCAAACTGGGAGCATGTCCGCGCTCCCGCTCGCTGATCAGGTTGTGCCGCGCCACGGCGCGACCATGCACGAACCGTGCGTCCTGCTGAAACTTGGCGAGATCGTACTCAAGGGCAAGAACCGGCAGCAGTTCGAGCGGATGCTGCAGGACAACATCCGGCGCGCGGTACATGACCTGGGCATCCCGATCCAGCTCTGGCAGCGCGAAGGCGTGATCGTGGTGCGGATCGCCGGTGCCGAGCCAGGCGGCCTGACCGCGGAGGTCGCGGCGGACCTGCTTGCCGAGCGGATGCGCAATGTCATGGGTCTGGCCCGAGTCTGCCGCGCGGTCCGGGTGGCCAAGGATCCGGAAGCGGCCGTCGCGGCCGCGGTGGAACTGACGGCGGGCAGGCAGGGCGCGTTCGCGGTGCGTGCCAGGCGCAGGGACAAGCGGTTCCCGCTCAGTTCCGGCCAGCTCGCGGCGCTGATCGGCGGCCGGATCCAGGCGGAGTACGGATACCCGGTCAACTTGCGCCGCCCGGACACCACCGTCTTCGTCGAGGTTGATCAGTCCGAGGTGTTCGTGTTCACCGAGGGCATGCCGGGCCAGGGCGGCCTGCCGGTGAACATGAGCGGACGCGGGCTCGTGCTGATGTCGGGGGGCATTGACTCGCCGGTCGCCGCGTACCGGATGATGCGCCGCGGCCTACGGTGCGGCTACCTGCATTTTTCCGGTATGCCGCTGACCGGCCCGGAGTCTGTGTACAAGGCGTATGGCCTGGTGCGTGAGCTGGACAAGTACCAGGGCGGCTCGCGGCTGTTCGTGGTCGCGTTCGGCAAGGCGCAGCAGCAGCTGGCGTCGTCCGGCGCCGGGCGGCTGCAGATCATGGCGCAGCGGCGGCTGATGCTCAAGACCGGCGAGGCGATGGCGCGGCGGCTGCACGCGGCCGCGCTGGTCACCGGCGATTCGCTGGGTCAGGTGAGCAGCCAGACGCTGACCAACATCGCAGCGCTGGATGACGCGGTCACGCTGCCGATCCTGCGGCCGCTCATCGGCATGGACAAGACGGAGATCATGGCCGAGGCCAGGAAGCTCGCGACACTGCGCATCTCCGAGCTGCCCGACCAGGATTGCTGCTCGCTGCTGACGCCGCGACAGGCGGAGACCCGGGCCAGGATCTGTGACCTGCGAAGGATCGAGTCCCGGCTGGACGCCGACGACCTGGCCGAGGAGCTAGCCGCCGCGGCACAGGAGTACACGCCCAGCCGGTTCTAAGAGCCGCACCGGCAATTCGCTGGGTTCAGGTGAGCAGCCAGCCGCTGACCAGCATCACCGCGCGCCGGCCTGGGCGTTGATGTCCGGGCGGTGCTGTCCCGGCCGGCGGTGTCCCGGGCGGTGGTGTAGAGCCAGATCGCGGCATCGCCGCCGGATTGAGTCAGGAATCCGCCGCTGCCCCACTCCGATGAGGTTCCCGGAATCAGCGCGAGCTCGCTGACCGAGTTACCGAGGCCGTGGGCGATGTCGGCCTGTGTCCAGCGCCCTGAGCAAGACAGGTGCAGCAGGCGTGATTGCGTCTGCGCGCCGAGAGTGGTCGCTGTGACCCAGACTCCGCCACTCCCGTCTGCGGTAAGGCGCCTGGGCAGGGCCCGGCCTGGTGCCTCGATCCGCCGCCACTTCCGGCCGTTCCAGTGGGCCAGCACCACGTGGCCTGCCGGGGTGGCGGCGGGAGAGTTCCCTACGATCCAGACGCCGTGGCGCGACACGGCGAGCACATCGTCGAGCTGCGTACCGGCAAGGACCGAGCCGGTGGGCACTCGCTTCCAGGCGCTTCCGTCCCAGTGCTCGACGAGGCCACCATGCGGGGCGGCCGTGATCGCCCAGATGTCCCGGCGAGAGACCGCGCTCGCACGGAGAATGGGCTGGCGCGGCCCGGCGGCCCTGGTCCACAGCCGCCCGTTGTAGTTCCAGGTGCCTGCGTTGTCGCCGCGGCCCGGTACTCCGAACAGCCACACGTCACTCGGGCTGATGGCCACGATGGAGGCCGGAGCGGCGCCCGGCTGCCATCTCCTGGCGACCGACCAGCTGGCCCCGTCCCAGCGCAGCACGTATCCGCCGAACGAGCTGACCGCCCAGAGGCTGGCTGGGGCGGAGGCGCTCGCGCCGGAGATGAAGCTGCTGAGCCCGGCCGGCAGGCTTACCGTGCGCCAGCCGTGCCCGTTCCAGTGCTTGGCCACCGGCCTGCTTGCCGCGCCCGGATTGGTACCGCCGAATACCCAGGCGTCATGCCGGCCAGGCGCGAGCACTGCCGCATAGCCAGAAGCGTTGCTCGGGCCGCCGTAATGGTCCACGACGGTCAGCCGCCAGGCACTGGCCCCGTGGTCAGCCCGGGCGCCCCCATGCGCATACGCCGGCTGCATCGCCACCGTGGTGGTCGGCAATCTGGCAGCGAGCAAAGTGGTGGCCGGCCTCGCGATGGCCGGCGCCGAAAGGCCCGGCCTGGCGATGGCCGGCCTCGCGACATCCTGCCCTGACATGGGGGCCTGGGCTGTCATGACGGCGACGGGCAGGACGGCTGCCGTCAGCACCGCGCCGATGGTGACGCCCGCGCGCTCGGGCCTGTTCATCGCGAAGCTCCGCTCGGGCCGGTGGGGGCTCGTTAACAGACCGGCTAGCGCAAGAATAAACCGGTATCGAGCACTATACGAAGAGATGCCGACATGGGCTGGGTACATCTGCCATGCTCGTCCAGGCTCGCGCTGGACCCGGCGGCAGGTTCCGGGCCGGCCCACGGTTCCCGGGTGCCGCCGGCCAGCATATGGCAGGCTCAGCGGCGGAGAGGTGATCACATGAAAGTCGGACTGCAGATTCCTGATTTCACCCGGCCGGGCGGCGCGGCCAGGCTCGGTCCCGAATTGGCAACTGTGGCCAGGACCGCTGATGACGCGGGGTTCGAATTCATCAGCCTGATGGATCACTTCTTTCAGATCGGCGTGATCGGGCCGCCGGAGCACGACATGCTCGAGGCCTACACCACCCTGGGGTACCTGGCCGCCTGCACGTCCCGGGCCAAGCTGGTCACGCTCGTGACGGGCGTCGTGTACCGGCACCCGGGGGTCCTGGCAAAGATCGTCTCCACGCTGGACGTGCTGTCAGGCGGCCGGGCCTGGCTCGGGGTCGGCGCGGCCTGGAACGAGCAGGAGTCCCGCGGCCTGGGCATCCCGTTCCCGCCGGTGGCGGAGCGGTTCGAGCGGCTGGAGGAAACGCTGCAGATCTGTGTCCAGATGTGGCGCGGCGACGAGAGCCCCTATCAGGGCCGCCACTACCAGCTGGACCGGCCGCTGAACTACCCGAAACCGCTGAGCCAGCCGCATCCGCCAATCCTGATCGGCGGCTCGGGCGAGCGCAAGACACTCAGGTTTGTCGCCAGGTACGGGCAGGCCTGCAACCTGTTCCCCGGGCCTGACCTGGCCCGCAAGCTAGATGTGCTGCGCGCTCATTGCCAGGACGAGGGCCGCGACTACGACGAGATCCTGAAGACCTGCTATTTCATCTTCGACGTGGGGGACAAGGGCGAGAAGGCGGGCAAAGTCGTCGACCAGCTGGGCGGGCTCGCGGAGCTAGGCTTCCAGGCCGCGATCGGCGCGGTCGCCAATGTCTGGAACATCGCTCCTCTGGAGGTCATCGGCAGCCAGGTGATTCCCGCCGTGGCAGGGCTATGACCAGCCACCTGCAGCACCGGGAGGCCACCTGCAGCACCGGGAGGCCACCTGCAGCACCGGGAGGCACCCTGCTTCAGAGCCCGGCGGCCGTCGGTTCGGGCCGGGAATCCACGCTAGCGCGGCGCGGCGCCGGCGTCAGCGTCCGGCCGACGATCGCTGGCAGCGTCGCCGCCACCTTCGCCAGTTCCCTGATGTCCTCGTCGACCAGCGCCTGGTCGCCGTCGCACATCGCGATGGCAGGCTCGGGATGGACGTCCACGATGATGCCGTCGGCGCCGACCGCTATGGCTGCCCTGCTCAACGGCAGGACGAGATCCCGCCGTCCGCCGGAGTGGGACGGGTCAATGATCACTGGCAGGTGGGACAGGCGCTGAGCCACGGGCACCGCGCTGATATCCAGGGTGTTGCGGGTCGCGGGCTCGAAGGTACGGATCCCGCGCTCGCAGAGCACGATATCGAGGTTCCCGCGCTGCGCGATGTACTCGGCCGCCATCAGCCATTCCTCGATGGTCGCGTTCATGCCCCGCTTCAGCAGCACCGGCTTGCCTGCCGAGCCGACGGCTTGCAGCAGCGCGAAGTTCTGCATGCTGCGCGTTCCGACCTGGAGCATGTCGGCGTATGAACAGACCAGGTCCACGCTCGCGGGGTCAATGACCTCGGTGACGACCGGCAGTCCAGTCTCGGCACGCACGTCAGCGAGGATTCTCAGCCCGGCCTCGCCGAGGCCCTGGAACGCGTAAGGGGACGTGCGCGGCTTGAACGCGCCCCCACGGAGTATCGCGGCGCCGGCCGCCTGCGCCATCCTGGCCGCCGTGAGGGTCTGCTCGGGAGTCTCGACGGTGCACGGTCCTGCGATGACCGTCAGCGTCTCCGGGCCGATCGCGACCCCGCCGACTCGGATCACCGATCTGCTCGGGTGATGCTCCCTGCTGACCAGCTTGTAAGGGACACTGATCCGTACCACGTCGCTGACACCTGGCCTGCTGCGCAGGCTGAGCGTGCCGAACTGCTCGACGTCTCCGACGAGGCCGATGATGGTACGGGAAACTCCCCGGCTGACGAAGGCCTCGCCGCCAGAGACCCTGATCAGTTCGACGATCGAGTCGATGTCGGACTTGCTGGCCTCGGGGGCCATCACGATGACCATGACATCCTCCTAGTTCCCGGTCATGACAAAAGCCCCGGGCCGCTGTGGCCCGGGGCTTCGTTCAGGTCGTTCGCGTCAGCGCAGTGTCTGGCGGGCGACCGTCCCCATGCCGGGCCGGTAGCCATAGAAAAACCAGTACACATGACGCACGGCAGGTAGCCTAGCGCATCGCTGGCGTGGTCCGTACGCCGGGCGGCGCGGGATGAGGGCGCTGGCGCAGTGGCAAGATAGCTGCACCTGCGGGAGCGAGCGTGGTCGTGACGGCGCCCGGACGGAAGGAGACAGGTCAGCTGGACATGAGCCAGCCGGAAACCGAGGTAGCAGATATTGGCAGGCTGCAAGACGGCATGCGGGCCACAGCGCTGCGCGTCGCCGGTGCTGACCCGCTGCCCGCGCCTGCGCCTGCATCAGAGCGCCGGCTGCCGCCTGGTCAGTACGTGCCAAGCAGCTGGCCGGTCTTGCACTACGGGCCGATCCCGATGTTCAATCCGGAGACCTGGGACCTCAGGGTGATGGGCGCGACCGAGTCCGGCGGTGAGCACCGGTGGAACTGGGCTGAGCTGGCGGCGCTGCCACGTACCAGGATCGTTGCGGACTTTCACTGTGTCACCAAGTTCACCATCCAGGATGTTGCCTGGGACGGGATCGCGGCGGCCGAGCTGCTGCGTGCCGCGTTGCCGGACGCGACCGTTACGCACGTGATGATCTGGGCGGATTTCGGTTACAGCGCCAACGTGCGGATCGCCGACTTCGTGGCAGACGACACCATCCTCGCGACGCACAGGGACGGGGCGGAGCTCAGCCCGGAGCATGGCCATCCGCTGAGGCTGGTGGTTCCCTCCAGGTACGGATGGAAGAGCGTCAAGTGGGTGCGCGCCGTGGAATACATGACCAGGGACCGCAGGGGGTTCTGGGAGGAGCGCGGCTATCACAACGCCGCCGACCCGTGGCGCGAGCAGCGTTACTCCTACCAGGAACAGCCAGGCGAGGGGCCGGCGCTAGCCAACCGGCGGCTGGCCGGGTGGCGCCCGGCGCTACGGCAGGCCGAAGAGGAAACCCACGTTCAGGGTGATGGTGCTGCCCTTGGGCGCCTGTCCCGTCGGGTTGTAGGCCACCACCTTGTGGCCTAGGCCGACCGTGTTGACGGTGACGCTGAATCCGGCCGCGGTCAGCTCAGCGGTGGCCTGGTTCACGTTCAGGCCCTCAACGTTGGGGACGCTGACCATCGGCGGCCCGTTGCTGACGTGGACCGTCACGACCTCGTTCGGGGTGATCGGACTGCCAGGTGCCAGCGACTGGCCGGTGATGGTGCCCGCTGGCTGGGTGCTCTTCGCGTCGGGCACCGGGTCCAGCGCGTATCCGGCTGCCGTCGCCGCCGCCTCCGCTGCCTGCAGCTGCTGGCCGACGTAGCTCGGCAGCGGAAGACCGTCGCTGACCGTGATCGTGACCGGCGACGTCTGCGGCCAGGTGACGCCTGCGACCGGGTTCGTGCTGATCACGATGCCGGACGCGATGGTCTGCGAGGTTGCCTGGGTAACGCCGCCCGGGGTCAGTCCCGCCTTCTTGAGCGCAGCCTCAGCGGCGGCGACCGGCATGCCCGTCACCTGGGGCACGGGGAACCGCAGCGGGCCGAGGGAGACGATGAGCCGAACCGTGCTCCCGCGCCGCGGCCTGGCGCCGATTGCCGGCCTGGTCTGGATGATGTCGCCACTGGGTATCGTGCTGCTGTGCTGGCCGGGTCCGGTCCTGACGGTAAAGCCGAGGCTGACCAGCTCGGCGCGCGCCACGCTCGCCGGCATGCCGCTGACCCGCGGCACGGTCGTGTACCGGCCGTCGGTGAGCCACCAGGTCGCCAGGGTTATCGCCAGCAGCGCAGCGAGCCCGCCAGCAAGGTAGACGAATCTGCGGCTGAACAGCAGGTGCTGCAGCATCGGCTCGCCGGGCCCGCGGTAGCCGCGGGCCCGGCGGGACTTGCGCCGGTCCGGCTCGTCGTGGCCGTCGTCGGTGAGGCTGCCGGCCGAGACGATCAGCGTGTGATTGGTGCCCCCAGGGCTGTCCGGCGGAATCCGGGCTGGCGGCGGGACGAGGCCGCCCGGCCCCAGGTGGTCGCCGTCGCCGCCGGACCAGGGGCTGGGCGAGGTGGGTCCGTCCTGCTCGCCGGCGGGCCAGTGTCGGCGCGAAGCGGGTCCGTCCGGCCCGGTGCCGGGCCAGGGGAGCGGCAGCACCGGCGCCGCCGCATCCGGGACGCCGAGCCCCGGCGGGGCCTGGCCTCCTGGCTCGCGTCCGGCTGACCCCGCCACCCCCGGCGTGAGCCCGCCGGCAGCCGAACCCGGGCCGGTGTCGGGCCACCACTGCGCCGCATGCTGGCCGCGTGAACGCGGCTCGCCGACTGGCACACCGCGCCGCACGTCGGCGATGGCGCGCAGGAACTGGCCCGCGTCGGCAGGCCTTAGGTCGGGCTCTCTGCTCGTGGCGAGCGCGACAAGGGCGTCGAGCGCGGGCGGCAGCCCGGGCACGACCGCTGACGGCGCTGGTATCGAATCGGTGACATGCTTGTACGCCACGTCAAGCGGTGTGCCCCCGGTGTGCGGCTGGGTGCCGGTGAGCAGTTCGAACAGCATGATGCCCGCCGCGTAGACGTCGGTACGCGCGTCGGAGGTGCTCCGGGATACCTGCTCGGGAGCCAGGTAGGCGGCGGTGCCGATAATCATGCCGCTCCTGGTCCGGCCGGCTGCCGCAGCTGCTCGGGCCAGTCCGAAGTCCGCCACCTTCACCAGGTTGTTCGTCGTGAGCAGGACGTTCTCCGGCTTGACGTCACGGTGGACGATTCCCGCCTCGTGCGCTGCGGCGAGGCCGGCCAGGACACCCTCGATGATCTCGAGCGCCTCCCGCGGGCTCAGCCTGCCCCGCTCGCGTAGCAGCTCACGAAGCGTCCGGCCCGGGACGTATTCCATGGCCAGGTACAGGAACTGCCCGTCCGAGCCCTGGTCGTAGACGGCGACGACGTGCGGGCTTGACAGCCGCGCTACCGACCGCGCCTCGCCCATGAACCTGCGGATGAACTCCTCGTCACCGGCCAGCTCAGGATTGGCTATCTTCAGCGCCACCTTGCGGTCCAGCCTGGTGTCGGTGCCTAGATAGACCGTCGCCATGCCGCCATGAGCCAGCCGGGCTTCCACCCGGTACCGGCCGTCGAGCAACTGCCCGGCCGGCGGTCGCGAAAGGGTCGTATCCATCGCCTGAAGTGTATGGGCCGATCCGACTGCGTGCCTGCTTAACAGCGGTCCGGGCTCGCTAAGTGACAGATGGCGATGACAGGATTCCGCTGCGTCGGCCAGGGTCAGCCAGCACAGGTCAGCTGCCTGGCAGGGGAGAGGAAGCCAACGCATAGCGCCGTCGTGGCACCCGGCCCGCCAGGAACGCCAGTCGGCCGGCGGTGACGGCGGCCCGCATCGCCGCGGCCATCATCTCGGCATCCCTGGCCCTGGTCACCGATGTGGCGAGCAGGACCGCGGCACAACCGAGTTCCATCGCTATGACCGCGTCGCTCGCGGTGCCGATGCCGGCGTCCAGGATCACCGGCACGCCGGCGCTCTCGACGATCAGCTCGATGTTGTGCGGGTTCCTGATGCCGAGGCCGGAGCCGATGGGGGAGCCGAGCGGCATCACGGCCGCGCAGCCCGCCTGCTCGAGCCGCCGAGCCAGCACCGGGTCGTCATTGGTGTAGGGCAGCACGGTGAAGCCCTCGGCGACCAGTTGCTCCGCCGCGTCCAGCAGCTCGATCGGATCGGGCAGCAGAGTGCGCTCATCGGCGATCACCTCGAGCTTCACCCAGTCAGTGCCGAGTGCCTCACGGGCCAGCCGCGCAGTGCGCACCGCATCCGTCGCGGTGTAGCAGCCCGCCGTGTTCGGCAGTGCCCTGATCCTGCGCGCGGCGAGGACATCAAGCACGGAACCTGACCCGCCCGGGCCGACGCGCCGCATGGCGACGGTCGTGATTTCGGTCCCCGACGCGGCCAGCGCCCGGTCAAGCACATCCAGGCTGGGAGCCCCGCCGGTCCCCATGATCAGGCGCGAGCTGAAGACCTCGCTGGCCAGCACGAACTTGTCGTCCACGGTTAGCCTCCCTGCACTGCCGTGATCACTTCGACGCTGTCGCCGTCAGCTAGTCCCGTCGCGTCCCAGTCGGCCTTGCGCACCAGCTCGCCGTTGACAGCCGCGGCCAGGCCGGTGGCTGATGTCGTGAGCAGCGAAACGGCTGTCGCCAGGCTGGCGCTGTCGGCCAGGTCATGTGACGTTCCGTTGATGGTGACGTTCATGGCCTGGCGCTCTCGTCAGGCTCGGCCGGGCGGACCTGGCGCGGCGGCATGGCTCCGGTGTGCCCGGGACCAGGCCGCGGGTCCGGACGGCAGAACCGCTCCGCAGCGAACGGGACCATGCCTTCGGATATTCGTTCAGATGCCAAATAATCCGCGATGATGTCGGCGGTCACCGGTGCCAGCAAGACTCCGCTCCGGAAATGGCCGGTGGCCAGCACCAGGCCGGGCAGCTGGGCCGGCCCGAGGATCGGCGCGTTGTCCGGGGTCCCCGGTCGCAGGCCAGCCACCGCCTCGGCGAGCTCGAACTCGGTGATGCCAGGGACCAGGGTGCGGGCGTCACGCAGCAGTTCCCAGACTCCGCCCGCGGTCACCAGGGTGTCAGTGCCCAGCTCCTCCTGCGTCGCGCCGATGACCAGCTCGCCACTGGCTCTTGGCACCAGGTAGACGGAGAACCCGTGGACGATGCCGCGGACGGGCCTGGCGAGCAGGCCGGGCAGGATACCGGCGCGCAAGGTGGCGGGCGTCGGCCGCAGCCGGAGGATCTGGCCCTTGACCGGCCGGACAGGTAGCGCGGTGCCATCCGGCAGGCCGCCGATGAGCGCCGACTGCCAGCCCGCGGCCAGCACCACCGCGGGCGCCTGCACCTGGCTGCCGTCGGCCAGCTCGGCGCCGGCGGCCCGCCCGCCGGAGACGAGAACCCGGTTGGCGGGCTGGCGGATGATGGTCACTCCGGCCCGCTGCGCGCCGGCGAGCAGCGCAGCCGTCAGCAGCCGCGGATCGATCGAAGCGTCGTCAGGGACCAGGAGCCCGCCGCGGACCGACGGGTCGAGCATCGGCTCCGCCGCACGGCACTCACGTGCGGACAGCCGCGCCGACGGCGTGCCGAACGACTCACGAAGGATAGCGACCTCGTTGAGGACAGCCAGGTCGTCGTGATCATAGGCGACCTGCAGGGTGCCATCCGCGCGGAACCCCGTCGGCTCGCCAGTCGCGGCCGTCAGCTCGGCCGCGAAGGCCGGATAACGGTCCAGGGACTGCTGGCCGAGCCCGAAGAGGGCACGCTCGGCATAGGCGGCCTCCGAAACCGGCGTGAGCATGCCGGCCGCGGCGTGCGACGCCCCGCTGCCAGGCTCGGGGTCGGCGAGGCTCACCCGCAGCCCGAGCTGGGCGGCCCGCCACGCTATCGCGAGGCCGATCACCCCGCCGCCGATGATCAGCACGTCGGGACGTGGTCCGGCTTGTCCGCTCATGTGTCCGCTCCCTTCGCCGGCATGACCCGGATCAGGTTCCTGCGGTCGGCGGCTAGCCAGCCGCCCTCTCAGTCCGGTCGGCACCGGACTCCCGCGCGATACGCCTAGCCTAGGTGGTCGTGGCGATCATGCGAGTTGTCGTGGCCGGCGCCGGCCTGGCGGGCCTGCGCACCGTCGAGGAGCTGCGGGCCCGCGGATATCACGGCGAGATCACGCTGATTGGCGCCGAGCCGCGGCTGCCGTATGACCGGCCGCCGCTTTCCAAGCAGCTGATGGCCGGCGCGGTGGACGACACGACGCTGCGGGACGACCTGCAGTCGCTGGGCGCGGATGTGCGGCTCGGCGAGACTGCGAACGGGCTCGGTGACCGGGTGCTGCACACCGACCAGGGCGAGTACGGCTTCGACTCCCTGGTGCTGGCGACCGGGTCGCTGCCGGTCGCCCTGCCTGGCGCCGGACCGCAGCGGTTCCTGCGGACCCTGGACGACGCGCTGGCGATCCGCGCGCTGCTGCGGCCCGGCCTGCGGCTGGTGATCGTGGGCGCTGGCTGGATCGGCGCCGAGCTGGCCACCGCCGCCACGGCCCGCGGCTGCGTGGTGACCATCGTGGAGGCCGGCCAGGCGCCGCTGGCCGCCGCGATCGGCGGCGAGGTCGGCGCGCTGACCGCGCCCTGGTATGCGGCGGCGGGCGTCTCGCTGCGGCTGGGGCAGCTGGCCGGCTCCGCTGAGCCGGGCCGTCTTGAGCTTGCTGACGGCAGCTGGCTGGAGGCGGACGAGATCGTGACGGCGGTCGGGGTCCGGCCGGCGGTCGGCTGGCTGGCCTCATCGGACGTGCTGGTGGATGGCGGCATCGTGGTGGATGAGTTCCTGCGTACGTCGGTGCCTGGGGTGTACGCGGTCGGGGACTGCGCCGCGTTCTGGTCGGTGCGGTACGGTCGCCGGCTGCGCTTCGAGCACTGGGACGTCGCGCTCCGCGCGCCCGAGGTTGGGGCGGCCAACCTGCTCGGCGGTACCGCGGTGTACGACCCTGTCCCGTATTTCTGGTCCGAGCAGTTCGGCCGGATGGTGCAGTACGCGGGTTGCCACGGCGGGGCGGACCGGCTGGTGCTGCGCGGCGATCCCGCCGCCGAACGCTGGGCGGCCTGCTGGCTGGCCGCCGACCGGCTGGTCGCGGCGTTGTGCGTGAATTCGCCGCCGGATCTGCTGCAGGCCAGGCGCCTCATCCAGGCCGGCGTCCAGGTCGACGATGGCCGCCTGGCGGATCCCGCAGTGCCCGTCCGTGCGGCTGCCCGCAGCTGATCCGCCGGCCGGGCGAGACGCAGTCAGAGCCGGTGTGTTTGACGGCGACCGCAATGTGGGAAAGTTTCGAGGCGTGGCACAGATCGACCCCCCGGCCGACGCCATCGTCGGCGACTGGATGACCCTTCCTCAGGTTGCTGACCAGCTCAGGCTTCCCGTGAGCCGGGTCAAGCAACTCCTCCGCGACCGCAAGCTGCTAGCGGTCCAGCGCCCGAGCGGCGAGTTCTGTGTGCCTGCCGCGTTCCTGGACGGTGATCAGCCCGTCCGGGGCCTGCATGGCACTCTCACGCTGCTCTTCGACTGCGGATTCGACGCGGCCGACGCGTTGCGGTGGCTGTTCACCGCCGATGAGTCGCTGCCGGGCACGCCCATCCAGGCGATAGCGGAGCACCGATGCACCGAGGTCAACCGCAGGGCGCAGGCGCTGGCGTTCTGACGCGTACCGGCCGGGCCAGCCCCGGCGGTACGGCCAGGCCCGCCATGCGGCGCAGCCAGGCCCGCCCCGGCGGTGCGCCCGGACCAAGCCGCGTGCCAGCATGTGCGGCATGTCAGCTGACCTCCGCGACCGGCTAGCCGCCGCGCGGCTGTACCTGTGCACGGACGCCAGGGAGCGGCAGCGGGACCTGGGCGGGTTCCTTGACGCGGTGCTCAGCTCAGGCGTGGACATTGTGCAGCTCCGGCAGAAGGATCTGGAAGCCGCGCAGGAACTTCGGTTCCTTGAGCTGTTCCGGGCCCGGTGCGACAAGCACGGCGCACTGCTGGCCGTGAACGACCGGGCCGATGTCGCCTACGCCGCAGGTGCTGACGTGCTGCATCTCGGGCAGCAGGACCTGCCGGTGCCGGTGGCCAGGCAGCTGCTCGGCCCGGGGCCGCTGGTGGGGCTGTCCACGCACGCCGCCGCCGAGAGCGCGGCTGCCGCGGACGCGCCCGGCGTGGACTATTTCTGCGCCGGCCCGGTCTGGGCCACGCCGACCAAGCCCGGACGTCCGGCCGCCGGGCTGGACCTCATCAGGTACGCGGCTGCGCTGCAGGCCGAGCGGCCCTGGTTCGGAATCGGCGGGATCAGCCACGGCAACCTGGACGAGGTCATGGCTGCGGGAGCCCGCAGGGTGGTGGTGGTCCGGGCGATCACGGATGCCGGCGATCCGGCCGCGGCGACGGCAGAGCTAGCCTCGCGGCTCCGCGCGGCCGCCTGAGCCGCCGTCCGGCCAACCCCTGGTACCAGCGCCCGGAATGGCAGGTCGGCTGCCGGTTCGGCTTCCATTACCCGGCTATTCGACAACCCCGTCTACAGGTGAGCCCGCGGGCTGCAGGCTGGGCCGGCGCATTTCCCGCGACGGCATTGTGGCTCGGACGCCCAGGCTCGATCTGATGGCTAGCCCCCAGCCGGGGTGGGACTCGGCGGCCAGGCCAAGTGCCAGGACTGCGGTGAGCGCGGGCACCAGGTAGACCGGCATGACGATGGCGCCCATGAAGACCAGGCCCATCGCCGCGAGGGAGGTCGCCAGCCGCGCCGCCCTGACCCACCGGGTCATCTTGCGGGACGGGAGGATCGCGCTGGCCAGCAGGTAGACGCTGACGCCGCCGTACAGCGCGGCCCTCGGCCCGTCCCCAATCGTTGCTGCTCCATCGGCGGCCAGGATCGCGATGTGCAGGCCGGCGCTGGCCGCCGCGACGCCTGCCACGATCGGCAGGTTGGCGGCTGCGAAGCGGGCTACCGCTCGCGGGCTGTCCAGCGCGTCCCGGTCGGCGGTAGTGTGCCAGGCCCACCACAGCGCCGCCAGCGTGATCAGCGCGGCCGCTAGCACGACCGCGAGCGGCAGGCTCCAGGGCCGCATGGTCGCGGCACTGATCAGGCGGACGACCGACTCGCCAAGCACGATCAGGACGAAGACCTGGAACCGGTCCGCCAGATGCCAGAGGTTCAGCGGGACCCGGCAGCCCGGTGCCAGCTCCGCCAGCGCGCCCGCGGCCTCGGCGAGCAGGGCGGCACCCCAGAACGCGTAGCGCACGATGCCCCCGGCCGCGAGCGAGGACAGCCACAGTGCCCCGGCTGCCCCGAAGAAGATCAGGTACCGGGTGTACAGCGCCCTGGTGGCCGGCAGGTGGCGGCGGGCCCGCGCGTACAGCAGCAGCTGCAGGCCGCGCAGGCAGGCGAAAGCGATCACGAAGCCGGTGATGTGGCCGGACAGGGCGCGGGGTGCGCTAGCAGCCAGGCCCACGCACAGCAAGATCGCGAGGAGGAACGCGCCGCGGTGTGTTGCGTCTTCGGATTCGTGCCGGTCGGCGTAGAAGGTGAACTGCAGCCATAGCCACCAGAACGGGATGAACAGCATCACGAAACGGGCCAGCGAGCCGAGGCTGGGATGGTCCTGGAGCGCTCCGGCCAGCTGGCCCACGGCCCCGGCGAACACCAGGTCGAAGAACAGCTCTAGCCAGCTTGAATTCCGCTCCTCGCGGTAGTGCCCATCGGCCGTCCGCAGCGGCGGTGGCGCCAGGCGGATCGCGGGCATCGGGGCGCTGGCCAACCGGGCGAGGCGTGCCGGGGCCCGGATCACGGCGGTCGCCGCGCCATGGTCAGGACGCACCGTGGTGGCAGGCGCGGGATGTCCTCTTTCGTGGTCGCGAGACCGGCGTGCGCTGTCCCAGCCGGGGCGGGCGGGGGTGCGGGTGGTAGCGGTCGGGGGTGCATTAACAGTTTGCATGGTTCTTCCTCGAGTCAAGTCAGCTGCCGTCGGTTGCTACGCTGCCTGCCGGGCAGGGCGATCACCACACATGTCGCCCACAGGAGACCCACAGGATCGGGCACGCCAGGGCGCCGCTGCCCAGAAGGTTGCTGGCTGGCTTGCTGGTCGTGCCCGCCCGGATCCTGCCGTATGCGGCTGCGGGCGGTGCTTGACTCCGGCTGGGGGCGGCGGCGCGCGGCGGTGCCGTCGGCGCGGCAGGTGATGCGCCGGGCACCCGGGCGCAGGTGCTGTGAGCCGCGTCACGCTGGGGGTTTTGTCGGCGCGCTTGTAGGCTCTTGACGGGTGCTGTCCGCACCGTAGCGGGCCGGGCGCCGGGTGAACGGCGGACGGGATTTCGGGGTGAGGAGCGACATGCCGGTGGCGGAGCAGGCTGCGCTAAGTTTCGCCGGGCTGTTGCGGCGGCTGCGGGACGATGCCGGGCTGACCCAGGAGGAGCTGGCGGAGGCGGCGAGCCTGTCCCCGCGGTCGGTCAGTGACCTGGAGCGGGGCGTGAACCTGACCGCCCGCCCTGACACGGCCCGGCTGCTGGCTGGTGCGCTGGGCCTGACCGGGGCGCAGCGGTCGCTGTTCGAGGCGGCGGCCCGCGGGCGGGCCCCGGCGGACCAGGTGCTGGCCACCGGGAACGGCGCCGCGGCTGCGACCCGGACGCTGCCCCGTGATATCGCCAGCTTCACCGGCCGCGCGGCCGAGCTGGCGCAGCTGGCCGGGGCGGTGACCAGCGCCGCCGCGGCCGGCGGGGGAGTGGTGGGGATCCACGCGATCGGCGGGATGGCCGGAGTCGGCAAGACGGCGTTAGCGGTACACGCGGCGCACCGGCTGGCCGGGGATTTCCCGGACGGGCAGTTCTTCCTGCCGCTGCACGCGCACACGCCGGGTCAGCGGCAGGTCGACCCGGCCGACGCGCTGGCCAGCCTGCTGCTGACCGCCGGGGTCGGGGCGCAGCAGATCCCGCCCGGCCTGCAGGCCCGGGCAGCGCGGTGGCGCGATTACCTGGCGGGGAAGAAGGTGCTGCTGGTGCTGGATGACGCGGCCGGACATGAGCAGGTCACCCCGCTGTTACCAGGCACCGCTGGCAGCCTGGTGCTGGTCACCAGCCGCCGGCACCTGACCGCGCTAGAGGACGCGGCGGCGATCAGCCTGGACACGCTGGCGCCGGGGGAGGCCGCGGCGCTGCTGGCACGGCTGTCCGGCCGCCCCGGCCTGGGCTCGGACGACGGGCCGGCCGCCGAGATCACCCGGCTGTGCGGGTACTTGCCGCTGGCGATCGGGATGCTGGCCCGCCAGCTGCACCATCACCCGGCCTGGACCGCGGCGGGCCTGGCCGCCGAGCTGGCCGCGGCGGCGGGCCGGCTGGAGCTCATGCGGGCGGAGAACCTGTCGGTGGCGGCTGCGTTCGACCTGTCCTACCAGGACCTGACCCCCGGCCAGCAGCGGCTGTTCCGCCGCCTGGGCGTGCACCCCGGCACCGACATCGACGCTTACGCCGCGGCCGCGCTGGACGGCACCGGCCTGGCCACCGCCCGCCGCCACCTGGACGGCCTCTATGACCAGTACCTGCTGACCGAGCCCGCCCGCGGCCGCTACCGGCTGCATGACCTGCTCCGTGAGCACGCCGGCGCGCTGGCCGCCGATGGCGACCCGGCGGACGCCGGCGCCGCGGCCGGGCGGCTGCTGGATTACTACCTGCACACGGCCGTGGCGGCGGGGCAGCACATCGCCACCAGGAACACCGCCGTGGCCCGGCCGCCGCCCGGTGGCCGGCCAGCGGTCGCCCCGCAGCTGTCCACGCCCGGGCAGGCCTCGGCCTGGCTGGACGCCGAGCGGGCGAACCTGCACGCGGCGGCGGGCTACGCCGCCGCGAGCGGGCGGCCCGGGCATGCCATCGCCATCCCCGCCGCGATCAGCGGCTTCTTGTTCGCCCGAGTTCACTGGGATCAGTCCGCGGGCCTGCACCAGGCCGCCCTGGACACCGCGCGGCAGGCCGGGGACCGGGCCGGCCAGGCTAGTGCCCTCAACGAGCTGGGCATCCTGCAGCGGGCTACCGGGGACTTCCCGGCCGCCGCCGCCTGCCACCAGCAGGCGCTGGAGCTGTACCGCGGCTTAGGCGACCGGCTCGGCCAGGCCAGCGCCCTGGACCAGCTGGGCAAGGTGCAGCGCGACACCGGGGACTTCCCGGCCGCCATCGTCAGTCACCAGCAGGCCCTCGAGCTGTACCGCGACCTCGGTCACCAGGCCGGCCAGGCCCTGGCCATGAACAGTCTCGCCACCGTGCAAGCCTCGACCGGGGACTACCCGGCCGCCGCCGCCAGCTGCCAGCAGGCGCTGGGCATCGCCCGCGACATCGGCCACCGGATGGGCCAGGCCATGGCCATCACCAATCTCGGCCTCGTGCAATCGCGGACCGGGGACTACCCGGCCGCCGCCGCCAGCTTCCAGCAGGCGCTCGAGCTGTTCCGCGAGCTCGGCGACCGGTACGGCCAGGCCATCGCCATCAACAATCGGGGCTGGATGCAACGGCTGAGCGGGGACTACCCGGCCGCCGCCGCCAGCTGCCAGCAGGCGCTCGAGCTGTTCCGCGACCTCGGCTACCGGTACGGCCAGGCCGATGCCATCGGCAATCTCGGCGTCGTGCAATTGCGGACCGGGGACTACCCGGCCGCCGCCGCCAGCCTGACCCAGGCGCTGGGCATGTTCAGCGACCTCGGTGACCGGGAGGCACAGGCTGACATGCTGAACAACCTGGGCGAGCTGCTGGCCCGATCCGCGGACTGCCGGCAGGCCCGTGACCACCACCTCCGGGCGCTGGCCATTGCCCGCGAGATCAGCGCCCCGCTGGAGGAAGCACGCGCCCTGGAAGGCCTCGGGCAGTGCCTGCTCCAGGACGGCAACCCCGGTGACGGCGCCGCGCACTGGCAGCTGGCACTCACGATCTACCAGCGCATCGGCGCCCCGGACGTCCGGCGCGTCCAGGAAACCCTGCGCCAGCACGGCATCACCACAGCCCCGGCGCCGCCCAGCGGCCAAAGCCGTCAGCCTGGCGCACCCACCGCGCCGTGAGCCAGCCGCCGGGCCAGGCAAGGCGGGGCCTGAGGATGGTTTCAGTGGAACCGGCGGAACAACTCCCGCAGGTCCCGGCGTTCCGGCCGGGCGCTTCCATGGCATCGAAGTGGCCGCCGCGTCATTCGCTGCGGGCGGACGCGGCGTCAGCCAGGTCCGCCAGCCCGTCCTTCGCCGCTTCGGCGACAGGCGCGCCATCAATGGCGCTGAGCGCATCGGCCACATCGCGATCGATCATGGCCTCGCACTCGGCGAGAGCGCCGGTGCCCGAGATCACCGCGCGGACCGCCGCTGCCTCTTTCGTTGGTTGAGTAGTGCGTATTTTCGTGGGGGTCAGTAGTGGTGCTGGTGAGCTGCTCGAGGGGCCGTCCGCGGCTTCCTCTGGCCTACTGGGTTTCCTGCCGTGCTCGGACTTCTGAAGGTTTCGAAGTCGATCTCTGGCCGTGGTCCCAGAGGCGATCGAACCAGCGCTGGATCCGGTTGGTGCCGAAGTCGGCCTTGTCGGCGGCGATCAGCTCGGTGGGTCCCTCGAGATCACCGACGGGAGCCTGGCCGCTGAGAAAGGTGACGCTGACCCGGCCGACGAGATTATGACCGAACTCTACGTAGCACGTTCCTTGCCCGTCGTAGGTGACCGCGCCGGGCATTCCGCGCAGGCTGGAGATGATCTGGTAGGCGACTACCGAGGCCTGGCCCTCGGAGAAGACTCCTGCTTTGGGAGTTCCCACGCTCGTGACGTCGCCGACCGCGTACACGTCGGGGAATTCGGTCTCCAGAGTGAGCGGGTTGACCGGAACCCACCCGTCGACGGCCAGGCCCGACTCCTCGACTACGGGGGGGACCTTGTGGCGGGGCACCCCCAGGAAGAGATCGTAAGGCATCTCGGTCCCGTCGCTGACCAGCGCGACCTTGCGGCCGGGGTCGAGCTTGTCGATGAGCCGGTCCGGATGCCAGGTGATCTCCCGCTCGGCAAAAGCGGCCAGCAGCGCCTGTGATGCTGGTGGTGACGGCGGGATGGGTGCCCCCAGGGGCATGACGAGCGAGATGGCGGAGTCACTGCGCAGGCCGCGCTCGGTGAGGTAGTCGTGCATCAGTAGGGCCGTCTCGCTCGGCGCCGGGGGGCACTTGAACGGGGTCGAGGTCACGCCCACGATCACCCGGCCGCCGCCGAAGCGCGCCAGTGCATCCCGCACCGCGAACGCGCCCTGGGTTGTGTAGAATTCGTGTCCCGCCTCAACCAGTCCAGGCGTTGCCCGCGGATCGAGATCAGCGCCCAATGCCACGACGATGATGTCGCCCTGAAAGGAGCCCGCGTCGGTTTCGACCCGCTTGGCCTGCGGGTCAATCGAACCGATCGTAGTCTGGACGAAACGCAGTCCTGGCTTGTCCATGTCTTGGTAGGGATGAAACACCTCCGAGGGCAGCCGCTTGCCGAACATGACGTCGAGCTTGGAGAACCCGAACACGAAGCCCTCGCCCTTGTCCATCAGGATGATGTCCGCGTCCTGGCCCAGCGCCGATGACAACGTCGCCGACAGTTCGAGTCCACCAAAGCCTGCCCCCAGCACCAGAATCCGCGGTCGGCGGCTCACGAGCTGCGCCGGGGGGTGACGTCGCACGCGCCATGGGCGCATATCTCGAACGCCTCGTCCTTGCGTGTCCAGCCACGCCGCACCAGCAGTCCGTGGATCTCGCAGCCCAGGCACAGCCCGAGCACCGACTCGAGCCACATGAGGGTGAGACACACCAAGCAGATCGACCTGGGCAGCCAGCCCCGGATGCCGTCGTTCGTGATGATCGTCATCGCGCCGGCCATCGCCAGGCCGAGTGTCCAGGCGAAGCGCTTGGGTTTGGCCGACACCCAGTCCGGCGGCTGCCGCCGGGTCATCCAGCCGGCCAGCAGGCCGACCGGGCTGCGCGAGATCCCGGCGGTCACACGCACGAGGAATTCGACGAACAAGAATGAGGCCACGACCTGCAGCCCCCATTACCGATGCTCGAAATACGCATAGGCGAACGCCACAGTGCCTATCGCCATGGTCGTGCCGGCGGCCGCGCGCACTATGTGCTCATTGACCACAGGCGCGACCACCCGCTTGCCGCGGGCGGTGCGGCCCTCGAGAACATCGTTGGCAAACCGATTCGACATGGTAGATCTCCTTTGTCTTGTTTACGGGTGCAGGTCACGCCAACTGGCCGACAGCGTGACGGGGGCCGGCGGCGAACGCCGGATGGTCGATCTCGGCTTCCGACCGGTTCGCGAATCCCTGGAGGAAACACAGGAATCGGTAGGCGTCAGCGAAGTTGGTCGCCACGCCGACGGAGATCCGGATAGCCGATGGGAGCCGGTCGTGCTCGAGCCGGATCCGATCGCGGAACTCCAGGAATGACACCGGTCCGCTGCGGCCGAACCACTTGCGCATGTGTTCAGCGCCGAGTTGGTGCGCCGCCTCCCCGGCACCGGGGTTGCAAAAGCATCCCGTACGCAACGAGATGCCGGCCCGGTTCGCCAGCTCCTCCACGCGCAGGTCGTCGATCGGCTGGCCGTTACGGTCGTGCATCGAGAAGGTCACTGTGCCGCCGCGCTCTACGGTCCCGCGGGGTCCGTGGATCTGCACAAGCCGCCGTCCGCCGTCATGGCGGAGGCCGTCGAGGGCATCGAGCAGCCAGCCGGTCAGGCAACCTGCCCGGCGGTGGATCGCGTCGAGGCCGACACGGCCAATGTGCCCTATCCCGGTCGTTACGGCGGGGAGATTAAGGTAGTCGACTGTCCCGTCCTCGAATGCTGCCTCGTCGCGGCGCAGGTAATGGCCGTCGCCCGCCACGGAAGCGATAGTGATGGTGCCGCCCGCGAACCAGGGCCGCGACAGCACGTCGAACCGGTCCCTGCGCATCAGCAAGCACCCGATCCCGGTCGGGAAGCCCATGATCTTGTAGAACGACAGCGCTGCGAAGTCCGGACGGACCTGTGCAACGTCGAAGCGGTTGGTTGGCGCGAAGGCCGCTGCGTCGACGAGCACGTCCCACCCTGCGGCATGAGCCTCGTCGACGAGGTCCAGTCGATGCTGGACGCCCGAGAAGTTGGACTGCGCCGGGAAGGCAAGCAGGTTGCGGGCGCCGGGTTTCCCGGCCCGCAGGACCCGGCTCATCGCCGTTCGCTCGAGTCGCAGCTCGGGCGCCGTCACCGGAACATAGACGACCTCGGCACCCTTGCGCCGGGCGAACTCCCGGATGCCGTTAACCGAGTTGTGGTTGTCCGCGGTCAGGGCAAAGGTGCTGCCGGGCGCGAAGCGGTACGACTCCCCGACCAGGCGCAGCGCGGCACTGGCATTGGCGGTGAACACGCACAGGTAGTCATCTGGCGGGGCGTTGAAGAACTCGAGAACGACGCGGCGCGCGCGCTCCGCGAGCTCGGTCGACGCGAGCGATGTCGGGGAGTTCGAATGCGGGTTGCCCAGAACCCGCGCTCGCATCAGCTTGGCGTGCGCATCGATCTGGCTCGCCGCGTGCAGGCCGCCGCCGGTGTAGTCGAGGTAGATCTGGTCGCATTCGTCGAGGCGGGAGTATTCCAGACCGCGCAGCTCCGTAACGGCCCCGTCCGGGTCGAATTCGGGGTACCGGCGGCTAAAGTCAGCCTCGGCCTCGCTAAGCCGCCGCGGCTCGTAGATCGCTCGATCGCGTGTTATCACCGCCCGGTCGCCCAGGGCGGCGGGATGCCGCTCGCGGACGAGCTCGGTGCCGGGACAGGGGTGGGTTAACATTGCGTCTCCTGCTCAGACCGGGCGGGAGGGGTCCCGCCGTCGGTTGCTACGCTGCCTGCCGGCCAGGGCGATCACCACACATGTCGCCCACAGGAGACCCACAGGAGCGGCCACCGCCGGGCACCGGGCGCAGATGCTGTGAGCCGCGTCACACTATGGGCGCTGTTGGCGCGCTTGTAGGCTTTCTGACGGGTCTGTCCGTGCCGTGGCCGGCCGGGCCGGGTGACCGGCGGACGGGATTTCGGGGTGAGGAGCGACATGCCGGTGGCGGAGCAGGCTGCGCTGAGTTTCGCCGGGCTGTTGCGGCGGCTGCGGGACGATGCCGGGCTGACCCAGGAGGAGCTGGCGGAGGCGGCGAGCCTGTCCCCGCGGTCGGTCAGTGACCTGGAGCGGGGCGTGAACCTGACCGCCCGCCACGACACGGCCCGGCTGCTGGCTGGTGCGCTGGGCCTGACCGGGGCGCAGCGGTCGCTGTTCGAGGCGGCGGCCCGCGGGCGGGCCCCGGCTGGCCAGGTGCTGGCCGCCGGGGAAGGCGGCGCGGCGGTGGCGACCCGGACGCTGCCCCGCGATGTCGCCAGCTTCACCGGCCGTGCGGCCGAGCTGGCGCAGCTGGCCGGCGCGGTGACCAGCGCCGCCGCGGCTGGCGGGGGGGTGGTGGGGATCTGCGCGGTCGGCGGGATGGCCGGGGTCGGCAAGACGGCGTTCGTGGTGCACGCGGCGCACCAGCTGGCCGGCGGTTTCCCGGACGGGCAGTTCTTCCTGCCGCTGCACGCGCACACGCCGGGTCAGCGGCAGGTCGACCCGGCCGACGCGCTGGCCAGCCTGCTGCTGACCGCCGGGGTCGGGGCGCAGCAGATCCCGCCCGGCCTGCAGGCCCGGGCAGCGCGGTGGCGCGATTACCTGGCGGGGAAGAAGGTGCTGCTGGTGCTGGATGACGCGGCCGGACATGAGCAGGTCACCCCGCTGTTACCAGGCACCGCTGGCAGCCTGGTGCTGGTCACCAGCCGCCGGCACCTGACCGCGCTAGAGGACGCGGCGGCGATCAGCCTGGACACGCTGGCGCCGGGGGAGGCCGCGGCGCTGCTGGCACGGCTGTCCGGCCGCCCCGGCCTGGGCTCGGGGGACGGGCCGGCCGCCGAGATCACCCGGCTGTGCGGGTACTTGCCGCTGGCGATCGGGATGCTGGCCCGCCAGCTGCACCATCACCCGGCCTGGACCGCGGCGGGCCTGGCCGCCGAGCTGGCCGCGGCGGCGGGCCGGCTGGAGCTCATGCGGGCGGAGAACCTGTCGGTGGCGGCTGCGTTCGACCTGTCCTACCAGGACCTGACCCCCGGCCAGCAGCGGCTGTTCCGCCGCCTGGGCGTGCACCCCGGCACCGACATCGACGCTTACGCCGCGGCCGCGCTGGACGGCACCGGCCTGGCCGCGGCCCGCCGCCACCTGGACGGCCTCTATGACCAGTACCTGCTGACCGAGCCCGCCCGCGGCCGCTACGGCCTGCATGACCTGCTCCGTGAGCACGCCGGCGCGCTGGCCGCCGATGGCGACCCGGCGGACGCCGGCGCCGCTGCTGGGCGGCTGCTGGATTACTACCTGCACACCGCCGCGGCGGCCGGCCAGCACATCGAAACCCGGAACACCGCCGTGGCCCGGCGGCCGCCAGGCGGCCGCCCGGCGGTCGCCCCGCCGCTGTCCACGGCCGGGCAGGCGTCGGCCTGGCTGGACGCCGAGCGGGCGAACCTGCATGCGGCGGCGGGCTACGCCGCCGCGAGCGGGCGGCCCGGGCATGTCATCGCCATCCCCGCCGCGATCAGCGGCTTCTTGTTCGCCCAGGGTCACTGGGATCAGTCGGCGGGCCTGCACCAGGCCGCCCTGGCCACCGCGCGCCGGGCCGGGGACCGGGCCGGGCAGGCCGGTGCGCTCAACGAGCTGGGCATCCTGCAGCGGGCGACCGGGGACTTACCGGCCGCCGTCGCCAGTCAGCGGCAGGCGCTGGAGCTGTACCGAGGCCTGGGCGACCGGCTCGGCCAGGCCGGCGCCCTGGACAATCTGGGCAGGGTGCAGCGCGACACCGGCGACTGCCCGGCCGCCGCCGCCAGCCACCAGCAGGCTCTCGACCTGTACCGCGACCTCGGTCACCGGGCCGGCCAGGCCCTGGCCATGAACAATCTCGGCACCGTACAAGCGTCGACCGGAGATTATCCCGCCGCCGCCGCCAGCTGCCAGCAGGCGCTGGGCATCGCCCGCGACATCGGCCACCGGACGGGCCAGGCCATGGCCCTCACCAATCTCGGGCTCCCGCAATCGCGGACCGGGGACTTCCCGGCTGCCGCCGCCAGCTACCAGCAGGCCCTCGAGCTGTTCCGCGACCTCGGCGACCGGGCCGGCCAGGCCATAGCGATCAACAATCGGGGCTGGATGCAACGGCTGAGCGGGGACTACCCGGCCGCCGCCGCCAGCTGCCAGCAGGCGCTCGAGCTGTTCCGCGACCTCGGCCACCGGTCCGGCGAGGCCGATGCCATCAACAATCTCGGCGTCGTGCAATCGCGGACCGGGGACTACCCGGCTGCCGCCGCCAGCCTGAGCCAGGCGCTGGACATGTTCAGCGACGTAGGCGACCGGGAGGCCCAGGCTGAGGTGCTGAATAACCTGGGCGAACTGCTAGCCCGATCCGCGGACTGCCAGCAGGCCCGCGACCACCACGCCCGCGCGCTGGCCATTGCCCGCGAGATCAGCGCCCCGCTGGAGGAAGCACGCGCCCTAGAATGCCTCGGCCACTGCCTGCTCCAGGACGGCAACCCCGGTGACGGCGCCGCGCACTGGCAGCAGGCACTGGCGATCTACCAGCGCATCGGCGCCGCGGACGCCCGGCGGATCCAGGAAACCCTCCGCCAGCACGGCATCACCCCAGCCCCGCCGCCGCCCGGCAGCCAAAGCCGTCAGCCCGGCGCGCCCACCGCGCCGTGAGCCAGCCGCCGGGTCCGGCCGCCGGGGAGGCGTCATTCGCTGCGGGCGGTCGCGGCGTCAGCCAGGTCCGCCAGCGCGTCCTTCGCCGCTTCGGCGATGGGCGCGCCGTCAATGGCGCTGAGCGCATCGGCGACATCGCGATCGATCATGGCCTCGCACTCGGCGAGAGCGCCGGTGTCCGAGATCACCGCGCGGACCGCCGCTGCCCCGGCCTCGTCGACATGCGGGTTGCCTAGGTGGCGATCGAGGATTTCGGCCTGGGCCGCATTCGCCCGCCGCCTGGCCATGGCGACGAGGACGGTGCGCTTGCCCTCGCGAAGATCGTCGCTGACCGGCTTGCCGGTCTCCGAGGGATCACCGAAGAGGCCGAGTACGTCGTCCCGAAGCTGGAATGCGACGCCGAGCGGGATCCCGTAGTCAGTACAAGCACCGGCTATCGCCTGCTCGTTCCCCCCGAGGGGGGCCGTCTGGCCGCCTGCGGAAGCAGCGCTGCCTGCGGCGCCCGGGGCCGTGCTGCCAGGCACAGCACTGCCTGGTGCGCCTGGGGCGCCTGGGGTGGCGCTGCCTGGCGCCGCATTTGCTGCGGCCGCGCTGGCCAGGGCCACCCCCAGGTGCAGCGGACGCTCGATCGTGTACTTCGCCGACTTGTACCTGACCACCCGCAGCGCGCTGGCCACCGTACCATCACCCGCAGCCTGGCTGAGCAGGTCCAGGTACTGGCCCGCGATCACCTCGGTGCGCATCGCGTCCAGGACCGGCCGGCCGTGCACCAGGGCCGCCGCCGGCAGGCCACTGCCGTGCAGCAGCTCGTCGGTCCAGGCTTGCAGCAGGTCACCGATGAGGATAGCGGCGCCAATCCCGAAAGCCTCAGCTGATCCGCGCCAGCCTCCCACGGCGTGCCGGGCCGCGAACCGCCGGTGCACGGCAGGCCGGCCGCGCCTGGTCGCGCTCGCATCCATCACGTCGTCGTGCACGAGCGCGCTGGCGTGCAGCAGCTCGAGGGCGGACGCCGCGGTGATGATCTCCGGGCAGTCGGTTCCTCCGGCGGCGCGCCAGCCCCAGTAGCAGAAGGCGGGCCGCAGCCGTTTGCCTCCGGCCAGCAGCTCTTCGATCACTGCCAGCCACGGCAGCAATTCGGCGCTGATGGCGGCCAGCACCGGCCGCTGTCCGTCAAGGAAGTCCTCAAGGACACGTCCGACCTGGTCACGGACGCAAGGAAGGCCTGCTGGGCCGGTAGCCATGTGCGCGACACTAGTCCGGCTGGCCCTTGTCGGCCCCTGCCGGGCCGTCGCAGCGAGGAGGCCGCAGCAGCCGAGCTGTCTTGCTGCCGAGTCGCGGCCAGACGGTCTCCACTAACCTGAACGTATGCCGCTGCGAAGCGTGACCACGCCCGTACCCGCCATCAAGGACCTGCTCGCCTCAGGCGTCCGGTCGGTCTCATTCGAGTTCATGCCGCCTAAGACCGAAGCTGAGGAGGACAAGCTCTGGCGGGCGATCCGCCAGCTCGAGCCGTTGCGGCCGACGTTCGTCTCGGTGACTTACGGAGCCGGAGGCTCGACGCGCGACCGGACGGTCCGGGTAACCGGCCGGATCGCCGAGGAAACGACGCTCACGCCAGTCGGGCACTTCACCGCGGTGAACCACTCCGTCGCAGAGCTCCGCCACGTCATCGGCTCGTACGCGGCGGTCGGGGTGCGCAACGTGCTTGCCCTCCGGGGCGACCCGCCGGGCGCGCCTGGTGATGAGTGGCTTCCGCATCCGGAAGGGCTGCGGTATGCGGCGGAACTCGTCAGCCTGATCAAGGCGTCAGGTGATTTCTGCGTCGGCGTGGCCGCGTTCCCCGAGGGGCATCCGCGGTCACCTGACGACGATGCTGACCTGTCGCACTTCATCGCTAAATGCCGGGCGGGCGCGGACTTTGCGATCACGCAGATGTTCTTCTATCCCGATGATTACCTGCGCCTGCGGGACCGGGTCGCCGCACGAGGCTGCGACGTGCCGATCATCGCCGGAATCATGCCGATAACGAGCGTGGCGCTGATCGACCGCATGGTCTCGATGTCAGGCGCGAGATTCCCCGGATGGCTGGCGGAGCGGCTGCGGGCCCAGGCAGACGACCGGGCCGCGGTGCGCGAGATCGGTGTTGAGTACGCTGCTCAGCTGTGCGAGCGGCTCCTCGCCGAGGGCGCGCCCGGATTGCATTTCTACACGCTGAACGGTTCCCGGGCGACTCAGGAGATCTACCAGCTACTCGACCTCGGGGATGTCGGCTAGCGGCTGCGGGATGACGTCCGGGCGGCCGCCGGACGGACCGCCCGCGGCCTGGGCGGCCAGCCGCAGCGGTAGCACCGCGGCCATGATCGTGTATGGCGGGCCGCCGCCGGGGAAGCTGAATCCGGTCAGCATGTCGGTGAAACCGACGCTGCGATAAAGGAGGCGGGCCGGCCAGTTGTCGTCTTGCGTCGAGAGCGCGGCGGTGTGCTCGGGGCGCCCGGCGGTCAGCCCGACCAGCAGGCGCCTGCCGATGCCGCGCCGCTGAAAATCGGGATGCACGTGCAGCTCGGCGATCTCCATCGATGAATCAAGCCAGGCAGCAGCCACCGTCGCGCCGATCTGGGCGGTCATGGCCAACCGGACGACATCGTGCCACCACTGGCCGCCCGCACCACGGAATCCGTAGCCGAAGCCGATGATCTGGCTGTCGCCCCCAGCATTGGCCGTCCCAGCGCCAGCATCGGCCGTCACGACAATTGCCCGGAAGTCAGCGTGCCGGGTATGCCGCTCCATGATGGTGCGGCGCCCGGGCAGGTGCGCGGGATCGGCCCGCATGGCGGCCCCGTAGATGGCGGTCAGGCGGTCGATGTCGGCAACGAAACCGGCCGTGCTGAGTTCCCGCGACTGGATCACGCATCGCACGGCCGCCAGCGTACGTCACGCCAAAGGCCCAGTGTCAGACCCTCGTAATAACTTCGAACGCAGATGCAAACGGATGGACTTTCAGACGAATGTGTGTTCGAATGATGACGGCGAAGCCGCTGGCAGCGCTGGCCCCCCAGAACTGCCGGGCCGGGCGCGGCGAGGGGAAGCGTCCCGCCCGGCCAGGCTTCGCCGATGGGAGGAGTGGTGATGAACGCGATCACGCAGGTAAGCCCCGACAGGCCGCGGTGCCGGGTGGCGCCGTCGGCGCTGGCATTGCTGGAGTCCGCGCGGTGCGGCCTCGCGGCAGCCGAGGGCGAGGCGTCGGCAGGGGCCAGGTACGTGGCTGCTCATCTGGCGGCGCTCAGGGCCGCGGCGGCGGTAGTGGCGGTGCGGGCGGAGCCCGGAACCACCACCCGCCGCAAGAGGCCGCAGAGCGTGTGGGAACTGCTCCCGAGAGTGGAGCCCGCGCTACAGGAATGGGCTGCCTTCTTCGCCGCGGGTGCCGCTAAGCGGGCAGCGGCCGAGGCGGGGCTTCCCCGCGCCGTAACGGTCCGGGAGGCGGATGATCTGCTTCGCGACGCCGAGACGTTCCTGTCGCTGGCCGAGAACGCGCTCGGGGTGGCCGCCCAGCCACTGCTGCCGCTGCTAACTGCCGGCTAGAAGCAAGCAGCTAGCCCGCCGGCGGGCTAGCTGCTTGTTCGTCGGGCGCGCAGACTGCTGGCTTGGCTCAGAAGGTCTCAATGGCTCCGCGGGCATCCGAGTCCAGGATTCCCCAGTTAATCAATTCCTCGGTGAGGTCGGCCGGCGTCTTGTCGTAGATGACGGCCAGGGAGCGCAGGTCTTCCTGGCGTATCGACAGCACCCTGCCGTTGTAATCACCGCGCTGGCTCTGAATTGTCGCCACATAACGAGCAAGGGGACCGGCCTTGTCCTTAGGCAGCTGACTCATGCGCTCAAGGTCGATCACCAGCTTGGGCGACGGAGCAAGAAGCGTGGGCAGAACGTCGCCGGGCAGTAGCTCGGACACCGGAACTCCGTAGAACTCGGCGAGTTCGGCCAGCTTCTGCACGGTTACTGAGCGGTCGCCGCGCTCGTACGAACCTACAACGACGGCCTTCCACCGGCCACGGGACTTCTCCTCGACTCCGTGGAGTGAGAGCCCCTGTTGGGTGCGGATGGCGCGCAGCCGCGCGCCGAGGGTCTTGGCGTAGTCAGATGGCATGATCTCCGGTCCCCTGGCCAGTCGTGCTGATAGTGGTGGTTACGCACAGTGACGGTAGGCCGCGAGCGCGACAAGGTCAAGCCGAATGGCGAAAAGCGGATGAACTTACGCGCGAAGCGCATCGGCCCAGGTGCGTGCCGGCGATGCGGTCGGTGCGCGCAAACACAGGCAGGATAGGCGTTCCCGGCCCTCAAGTCCCGGTTTGGAGCGATGCAATTGGATGGAAAAAACAGACAAGATCCCGACATGCTGTGACATAAGTCACGTGCGGTCACGCGGCGTATAGGACTGGGTGATCGGGTACCGACGGTCAGCAGGACGTCGGCGGCGGGCGCGAAGGGCACCGGCAGGCGGGCGCGAAGGACACCGGGGGAAGGGCACCGGGGGCGGGCGCGTAGGACACCGGGGGAAGGGCACCGGGGGCGGCGCGAAGGGCACCGGGGGCGGGCGCGAAGGACGCCGGCGGGCAGGCGCGAAGGCACCAGGGGGTGGGCGCGAAGGACACGGCGGCCGGACGCTTAGGAAGAGATCGGCCGTGTGCGCTGCCGGAATCCCAGCGCCCGGATGCCGTGACACGCCGGCGATGCCTGAGCTGTCCGCCGCATACCGGCTGGTACGGTGGTGCAGGCAGACGTCCTTTAAGGCCCGTCCGGTGAGGCGGGAAAGGAGGTCAAGGTGACGCATGCTGCTCAGCCGCAGGAACGTCGGCTGGTGCTGGAGCCAGATGAGATCAGGCGCGCGCTGACGAGGATCGCGCACGAGATACTCGAGCGGACCAGCGGCGCTGAGGACGTTGTCCTCCTGGGTATCCCAACCCGAGGGGTCCCGCTCGCGTACCGGCTGGCCGCACGGATGGAGCAGGTCGAGGAGCGCCCGATTCCGGCTGGGTCGCTCGATGTCACGATGTACCGCGATGACCTCCGGATGCGGCCGGCCCGGGCGCTCGGTCACACCCAGATCCCGGCTACTGGGATAGACGGCAAGATCGTGGTCCTGGTCGACGATGTCCTCTACTCGGGCCGGAGCGTTCGCGCGGCGCTTGACGCGCTCAACGACATCGGCCGCCCCAGGGCCGTTCAGCTTGCCGTGCTCGTCGACCGTGGCCACCGTGAACTCCCGGTCCGGCCGGACTACGTCGGCAAGAACCTGCCGACCTCACGGCAGGAGGTGGTCCGGGTGCAGCTCGAGGAGGTGGACGGAACCGACGCCGTACTGCTCGGGGTAAGCCGGGAAACCCGGCCTGGTAGCACCGGCCCGCAGCGAGCCGGGGAGGCACGGGCGTGAAGCGGCACCTCATCTCCGTCGCCGACTTGAGCAGGGCCGATGCCATGCTCATCCTCGACACGGCCGAGGAACTTGCCCAGATCACCGAACGGCCAGTGCGCAAGCTGCCGACCCTCCGCGGCCGTACCGTCGTCAACCTCTTCTTCGAGGACTCGACGCGCACCAGGATCTCGTTCGAGGCCGCGGCCAAGCGGCTGTCAGCCGACGTGATCAACTTCTCGGCGAAGGGCTCGAGCGTCGCGAAGGGCGAGAGCCTGAAGGACACCGCCCTGACGCTGGAGGCGATGGGCGCGGACGCGGTCGTGATCAGGCACGCCGCCGCTGGTGCCCCGCAACGGCTGGCGGGCTGGGTCCGGGGCAGCGTGGTGAACGCGGGAGACGGCGCGCACGAGCATCCGACCCAGGCGCTCCTCGATGCCTTTACGATGCGGCGCAGGCTGGGCCGGCTTGACGGCCTCGCCGTGACCATCGTTGGCGATGTGCTGCACAGCCGTGTCGCCAGGTCGAACGTGCTGCTCCTGCACACGCTCGGCGCGGAGGTGACGCTGGTGGCGCCGCCGACACTGCTGCCGGTCGCGGTGGGCGGCTGGCCGTGCTCGGTTTCTTACGATCTGAACGCCACGCTGCCCAAGAGCGACGTGGTCATGATGCTACGGGTCCAGCAGGAGCGGATGAACGCCGCCTACTTCCCGAGCGTGCGCGAATATAGCCGCAGGTATGGGCTGGACACTGGCCGGATGGCGCTGCTGCCACCCCACGCCATCGTGATGCACCCTGGCCCGATGAACCGCGGCGTGGAGATCGCCGCCGAGGTAGCCGACTCCGGCCGGTCCACGATCGTCGAACAAGTCGCCAACGGGGTCAGCGTGCGGATGGCCGTGCTGTACCTGCTGCTGGGCGGAGCGGAGGCCGGACAATGACGGTACCAGGAACCACAGGGCCAGGCACGACACGGCCGGGAACGGCACCGCCGGAAACCTGGGTGATCAGCGGCGCGAGGCCGTCCGGCGGCGAACCCGCCGACGTAGTGATCTCTGGCGGCAGCATCGTCGAGATCGGCCCTGGCGCTGACGCCGCGGGCGCCAGCCGGCTGGACGCCGACGGCCTCATCCTGCTGCCCGGCCTCGTCGACCTGCACGCCCATCTGCGCGAGCCGGGCCGTGAGGACGCCGAGACCATCGAAAGCGGGACGGCGGCCGCGGCTCTGGGCGGGTTCACCGCAGTGCACGCGATGGCCAACACCGACCCGGTCGCGGATACCGCCGGCGTGGTGGAGCAGATCTGGCGGCTCGGCCGGCAGGCAGGACGGTGTGACGTTCAGCCGGTCGGCGCGGTCACCGTCGGGCTGGCAGGCAGCCGGCTGGCGGAGCTCGGCGCGATGGCGGACTCCGCCGCCCGGGTCCGGATCTTCTCCGACGACGGCCGCTGCGTGTCCGACGCCGTCCTGATGCGCCGTGCCCTGGAGTACGTCAAGGCGTTCGGCGGCGTGATCGCTCAGCATGCCCAGGAGCCGCGCCTCACCGACGGCGCTCAGGTCAACGAGGGTGCCGTCTCCGGCAGGCTCGGGCTGACCGGCTGGCCAGCCGTCGCCGAGGAGGCGATCGTCGCCAGGGACTGCCTGCTCGCGGCGCACGTCGGATCCGCGCTGCATGTCTGCCACGTCTCGACGGCGGGTTCCGTGGAGATCATCCGCTGGGCTAAGTCCAAGGGCTGGCGGGTGACTGCCGAGGTGACCCCGCACCACCTGCTGCTGACCGACGAGCTCGCCGAGAGCTACGACCCGGCCTACAAGGTCAACCCGCCGCTGCGGACCGCCGACGACGTGGCTGCGCTTCGGGCAGGCCTGGCCGACGGCACGATTGACTGCGTGGCCACCGACCACGCGCCGCATCCGCTGGAGGACAAGGAGACCGAGTGGGCGGTGGCGGCATTCGGCATGACCGGTCTTGAAACGGCGCTGCGGGTGGTCCACGAGGCGATGGTGGAGACCGGGCTGCTCGACTGGGCGGGCCTGGCGGACCGGATGTCGGTGCGGCCCGCCGTGATCGGCCGTCTCGCGGGGCATGGCAGCGCGCTGCCGGGAGCCCCGGCCAACCTGGTGCTTTACGACCCCGCGCCGCGTGAGCCAGTCGACCCGTCGGGGCACGCATCGAAGAGCCGCAACACCCCGTTCGCCGGGATGGAGCTGCCCGGCCGGGTGGTCGCCACGTTCCTGCGCGGCAGCCCGACGGTGCTCGACGGGAAGCTGGCCCGGTGACCGCGGCGCGCCAGGGCGCGGGGGCTGCCGAAGCCGCGCCGCCCGGCCTGGCCCCCCGGCCGGCGATGCTGGTCCTCGAGGACGGCATGACATTCCGCGGGACCAGTTACGGCTCGCCCGGGGAGACTTTCGGCGAGCTGGTGTTCAACACCGGCATGACCGGTTACCAGGAGACGCTCACCGATCCGTCCTACTTCAGGCAGATCGTCACGATGACGGCCCCGCACATCGGGAACACCGGCGTCAACGATGACGACCCCGAGTCGCGCCGCATCTGGGTGAGCGGCTACGTAGTCCGGGAGCCCGCCCGGATCACCTCTAGCTGGCGGGCCGCGCGTGGACTCGATGACGAGCTACGGGCCCAGGGCGTCACCGGCATCGCGATCACCGGCACCCGGGCGCTGACCAGGCACCTGCGAGACCGTGGCGCGATGCGGGCGGCGATCAGCACCAGCGAGGCCGATCCAGGCAAGCTCCTGGAGCGGGTGCTGGCCAGCCCGCCGATGACCGGCGCGGATCTGGCCCGCGACGTGTCCACGGCCGAGCCGTACCTGGTGCGCCCGCCAGAGGGCACGCCGGTCAGGCGCCGGGTCGCCGCCGTCGACCTCGGCATCAAGGCAGCGACCCCGGCGGCCATGGCCAGGCTCGGCTGCGAGGTGCGGGTGCTGCCCGCGGCGAGCACGGCCGACGAGATCATGGCGGATGACCCGGACGGCGTGTTCTTCTCCAACGGGCCAGGCGATCCCGCGGCGGCGGGATACGCGGTCGAGGCGATGCACCGGGTGCTCGCCGCCGGTGTCCCGCTGTTCGGCATCTGCCTGGGCAGCCAGATTCTCGGCCGGGCGCTCGGCCTGCCCACCTACAAGCTGCCCTTCGGGCACCGCGGCATGAACCATCCGGTCAAGGACCTGCGGACCGGCCGGGTCCTGATCACCAGCCACAACCACGGGTTCGCGGTCGCGATGCCCGGCGACACGAGCTTCGACACCCCGTTCGGCCCTGCCGAGGTCAGCCACGTGAACCTCAACGACGGCGTCGTGGAGGGGATCCGGCTGCTCGGCCGGCCAGCGTTCAGCGTCCAGTTTCACCCCGAGGCCGCACCGGGCCCGCACGACGCGGCCGGCCTGTTCGGCGAATTCTGCGACTTGATGGGACAGCCGAGGTGACCGACCGCCTTCCGCCAGCGAGCTTGACGACTTTTCCGTACATATCGCGGAAAAGTCGTCAAGATCACTGGCTTGGGTGCGGGCCGGCACCAGCGAACGGAGGCTGGGATGCCGAGGCGCGCTGACCTTCGCTCGGTGCTGGTGATCGGGTCCGGCCCGATCGTCATCGGCCAGGCGTGCGAGTTCGATTACTCGGGTACCCAGGCGTGCCGGGTCCTGAGGCAAGAGGGCGTGCGCGTCAGCCTGGTCAACTCCAACCCGGCCACGATCATGACGGATCCGGAGTTCGCCGACGCGACCTATGTGGAACCGATCACCCTGGATGTCCTGGAAAAGGTCATCGCAGCCGAGCGCCCGGATGCTGTGCTGCCGACCTTGGGGGGCCAGACGGCCCTGAACGCGGCTGTGGCGCTGCACGAGGCCGGGACCCTGGCCCGGTACGGGGTGGAGCTGATCGGGGCCAAAATCGACGTGATAAGGGCCGGGGAGGACCGTAAGCAGTTCAAGGAGATCGTCACCGGCCTCGGCGCCGCCGTACCGGACAGCAGGATCTGCCACAGCATGGCCGAGTGCGAGGCAGCCGCCGCGGCGCTCGGCTACCCGCTGGTCGTGCGGCCGTCCTTCACCCTGGGCGGGTCCGGCTCCGGCATCGCGCATCACGAGGGCGACCTGCGGCAGATAGCGGGCGCGGGTCTGGACGCCAGCCCGGTCGCCGAGGTGCTGCTCGAAGAGTCGATCCTGGGCTGGAAGGAGTTTGAGCTCGAGCTGATGCGGGACCGTAACGACAACGTCGTGGTGGTCTGCTCCATCGAGAACATCGACCCGATGGGCGTGCATACGGGGGACTCGGTCACCGTGGCGCCGGCGATGACCCTGACCGACCGCGAGTACCAGCACATGCGGGACGTCGCGATCGCCACCGCGCGCGCGGTGGGGGTGGACACCGGCGGCTGCAATATCCAGTTCGCCGTGCATCCGGCTTCCGGCCGGATGGTCGTGATCGAGATGAACCCCCGGGTGTCCCGGTCATCGGCCCTCGCGTCGAAGGCGACCGGTTTCCCGATCGCCAAGATCGCGGCGAGGCTCGCGATCGGCTACACGCTGGATGAGATCCGCAACGACATAACCGGCGAGACCCCGGCGAGTTTCGAGCCCGCGCTTGACTACGTGGTGGTCAAGGTACCGAGGTTCGCCTTCGAGAAGTTCCCCGGCGCCGACCCGGTGCTGACCACGCACATGAAGTCGGTCGGCGAGGCGATGGCGATCGGGCGCAGTTTCCCGGAGGCGCTGCAGAAAGCGCTGCGCTCGCTTGAGCAGCCAGCGGCCCCGTTTAGCTGGAATCAGCCCGCAGGCGATGCCACGGAACTCGTCCGGCGCTGCGCCAGCCCGCACGACGGCAGGCTCACGACAGTGCATCAGGCGATCAGGGCGGGCGCGACCGTCGCAGAACTTTCCGCGGCGTCCGGCATCGACCCCTGGTTCATCGACCAGATCCTGGGCATCGACGAGCAAGCCCAACGGCTCGCAGGCGCCGGTCCGCCCGCGCCGCCCGCGCCGCGTCGCCGGGCGGCCGCGGGCGGCCAGGCGCCGGCCGCCACGGCGGGGGATTCGGCCGGGGACGCGGAGGCCGGGGACGCGGCCGCCCTGAGCGCGGCCAAGGCCAGCGGGTTCTCGGATGCCCAGCTCGGCCAGCTCTGGGGCATGACGCAGGAACAGGTCCGCGGGCTCCGGCACGACCTGGGCGTCCGGCCGGTGTTCCAGACCGTGGACACCTGCGCGGCCGAGTTCGCCGCCCGCACGCCCTACCTGTACTCGACCTACGACGACGAGAACGAGGTGCCCGCCGGGGATCGGCCGAAGGTCATCATCCTCGGCAGCGGCCCCAACCGCATCGGCCAGGGCATCGAGTTCGACTACGCGTGCGTGCACGCCTCGTTCGCGCTCTCGCAGGCGGGCTACGAGACCGTGATGGTCAACTGCAACCCCGAGACCGTCTCCACCGACTACGACACCTCCGACCGGCTCTACTTCGAGCCGCTGACCCTGGAGGACGTACTCGAGGTGGTGCACGCCGAGCGGTCCAGCGGCCCGATCGCCGGCCTGATCGTCCAGCTCGGCGGGCAGACGCCGCTCGGGCTGGCCAGGGCGCTGGCCGCGGCGGGGGTCCCGGTGGTCGGGACCTCGCCGGAGGCGATCCACCTGGCCGAGGACCGGGGCGAGTTCGGTGCCGTGCTGGCCGCGGCCGGGCTGAACGCGCCGCGGCACGGGACCGCGATGTCGGTGCAGGATGCGGTCACGGTCGCCGAGGAGATCGGCTACCCGGTGCTGATCCGGCCCTCCTACGTGCTCGGCGGCCGCGGCATGGAGATCGTCTACGACGACGCCACGCTGGAGGCCTACGTCCGCAGGGCGACCCAGGCGAGCCCGGAACACCCGGTGCTGGTCGACAAGTTCCTTGACGACGCGATCGAGGTCGACGTGGACGCCCTGTACGACGGCCACGAGCTGTACCTAGGCGGCGTGATGGAGCACATCGAGGAGGCCGGGATCCACTCCGGCGACTCGGCCTGCGCGCTGCCGCCGATCACCATCGGCCGCGAGGACATCGGGCTGATCCGCGATGCAACGGAGGCGATCGCCCGCGGCGTCGGCGTGCGCGGGCTGCTGAATGTCCAGTACGCGCTCGCCGCGGGCGTGCTGTACGTGCTCGAGGCGAACCCGCGGGCCTCGCGCACGGTGCCGTTTGTCTCCAAGGCCACTGCGGTGCCGCTGGCGAAGGCGGCAGCACGGATCATGCTGGGTGCCACGGTGGCCGGGCTGCGCGCCGAGGGGATGCTCCCGGCGGCGGGTGACGGCGGCACGCTGCCGCTGGACGCGCCGATCGCGGTCAAGGAGGCGGTCCTGCCGTTCGGCAGGTTCCGCAACGCCCGCGGTGAGGGGGTCGACACCGTACTAGGTCCCGAGATGCGCTCGACTGGCGAGGTCATGGGCATCGATGAGGCATTTGGCACCGCCTACGCGAAATCGCAGGCGGCCGCATACGGGTCGTTGCCGGTGAAAGGCCGGGCATTCGTGTCCGTGGCCAGCAAGGACAAGCGTTCTATGGTGTTCCCGGTCAAGCGCCTCGCCGACCTCGGTTTCGAAATATGGGCGACGCGCGGTACCGGAGAGGTTCTGCGGAGAAACGGAGTACGTGCCACGATCGTGCGTAAGCACAGCGACGGCCCAGGGCCGGACGGCGAGCCGACGATCGTGGAGCGGATCCTGTCCGGCCAGGTGGATCTCATCGTCAATACGCCGTTCGGCAGCCCCGGGCACTCCGGGCCGCGGCTGGATGGTTATGAGATCCGTACCGCCGCGGTCCGGCGGGGAATTCCCTGCATCACGACGACCGCGGGGCTCGCCGCCGCCGTGCAAGGCATCGAGGCGATCAACTCCGGTGGGGTGGGCGTGCGGTCATTGCAGGAGCATGCGGCGCGGCTGCGCGGGGCCGGTACGGCACCGGGCGAGCGGCCATGACAAATACAGCCAGCGCGATAGAGGATGGCCCGGTCCAGGTCCGCGGTACGGTGCTGACCGTGCGCCGGGTCGACGCTTACTACGCCATGACCGTCGTGGCGCCAAGCGTCGCCGCGCGGTTCCGGCCCGGCCAGTTCGTGGCGGTGGCCGTCGGCGGCCCGGATAGCTCGATGCTGCTGCGGCGGGCCTTCTCGATCCACGATGTGCGTTCCGATCATGGCGGCACGGTGGAGTTCGTGTTCGCGGCCCGCGGCCCCGGAACCCGGTGGCTGGCCGAGTGCCGGGCCAGGGACGTGCTGGATGTCACCGGCCCCCATGGGCGGCCGTTTCCGGTACCGCGTGATCCGGTCAGCTGCCTGCTCATCGGCGGCGGTTATGGCAGCGCGCCGTTGTTCTCGCTGGCCGACCGCCTGCGCGAGCGCAGGTGCTCGGTGGACTTCCTGCTGGGCGCGGCAACCGGGGACCGGGTCTTCGGTGCGCTCACCGCGCGGCGGACCGGCCGCACCGCGATGATCACGACCGAAGACGGCTCGCTCGGCATTCGCGGGATCGTAACGGACATGCTCAGCCAGGTTATTCATGAAGCAAGGACCGACGTCATCTACGCCTGCGGCCCGATGCCCATGCTGCGCCAGGTCACGGCGCTGGCCAGCGGCTACGGCATACCGGTGCAGGCCCTGGTGGAGGAGTCGATGGCCTGCGGCATCGGCGTCTGCATGACCTGCGTGCTGCCGGTGGTGGGTTCCGACGGCATCACCAGGATGGTCCGGTCCTGCGTAGACGGCCCCGTGTTCCGCGGCGATCAGGTGCGCTGGGACGACATCGGGACGATCCCGTTCGACGCGTTCGGCGCGCCCGGGTGGGAGCCGAGGTCACGGCGCCGGGCGGTGAAGGCCGGACCGAGTGCGACAGGCCCAGGGCGCGCCGCAGGCCGCGGCACTGGCACGGCAGGCGCTAACGGCCCCGCCGCGGGCGCGCCGAGCGGCCAGGGCGGCCCTGGCCAGGCAGCGCAGCGGCAGGCACCGAGGGCAGGCCATGGCGGCTGACCTTCGCACCAGGCTGGGCCATATCGAGCTGCCGAACCCGATCCTGACCGCGTCCGGATGCGCTGGCGCCGGGCGGGAGCTTGCCCAGTTCTTTGACGTCTCCAAGATCGGGGCGATCGTCACCAAGTCGGTCATGCTCGCCCCCCGGGCGGGCCTGCCCACGCCGCGGATGGCCGAGACGCCCAGCGGCATGCTCAACTCGATCGGCCTGCAGGGGCCAGGCATCGACGCGTTCTTGCAGCGGGACCTGCCCTGGCTGCTGTCCAGAGGCGCCCGGGCCGTGGTCTCCATCGCTGGCGGCACGGTCGAGGAGTACGCGGAGCTTGCTGGCCGGCTGTCCGACGCAGCGGGCGTCACAGCGATCGAGGTGAACATCTCCTGCCCCAACGTTGAGCACCGAGGACAGGTATTCGCCTGCGACCCGGGTGCGGCCGCGGCGGTCATCGAAGCGGTCCGCGGCCGGGCGCGCTACGACATCCCGGTCTTCGCCAAGCTCTCGCCCGACGTCACCGACATTGTCGGGATCGCCAGGGCGTGCGTGTCGGCCGGCGCTGACGGGCTGTCGATGATCAATACGCTGCTCGGCATGACGATCGACCCGGATACGATGCGGCCGGTGCTGGCCGGGGTGTCCGGCGGCCTGTCCGGGCCCGCGATCCGCCCGGTGGCCGTGCGCTGTGTCTGGCAGGTCCGCGAGGCCTTCCCCGACGTGCCGATTATCGGCATGGGCGGCGTCCGGACCGGGCAGGATGCTCTGGAGCTGATCCTCGCGGGGGCGGCGATGGTCAGCGTCGGCACGACGATCTTTAATGATCCGTCGGCGTGCGCGCGGATTCTGCGCGAGCTTGACGACGAACTCGCGCAGCGCGGCATCGAGCGGCTTTCCGACCTTGTCGGTCTGGCCCACGAGCCGCGTGCCGCGGCCCGGCGCAGGCGTGCCGGGAAGGTGCCGTAGAGGAGGCCTAGTGACGCAGCCCGCCCCGATCGCCGTCGCGCTGGACGCGCCCGACCTTGACACTGCCGCTCGCTGGGCGGCGGTGGTCACCCCGCATGTCAGCACGGTCAAGATCGGGCTCGAGCTCTACCTGCGGTACGGCCCCGAAGCGGTCGCGTCGATCCGCGGCGCCAGCGGTGTCAAGGTCTTCCTCGACCTGAAACTGCACGATATTCCCGCGACGGTGGCGGGGGCGGCACGGGCGGTAGCCAGGCTCCGGCCGGACCTGCTGACCGTGCACGCGGCCGGGGGATCGGCCATGGTGCGGGCCGCGGCCGACGCCGCCCCGAACGCCAAGATCATCGCAGTCACGGTTGTCACCTCGCTGGACAGCGCCGATCTCGACCGCATCGGGCTTGCGGGCCCGGTTCCCGATGCCGTCCGGCGGCTCGCGGTACTGGCCGTCGAAGCGGGCGCGCACGGGGTCGTCTGCTCGCCGCGTGAGGTTGCCGAGGTACGCGCCGAGGTGGGTCCTGACATCCTGCTGGTCACTCCCGGCATCCGGCTGGCCGGCGCAGATGCGCACGATCAGGCGCGCATCGCCACGCCGGAAGAGGCGCTGCGGGCCGGTGCCGATCTGCTGGTTGTCGGGCGCCCGATCACTGCCGCCGCGGATCCGGGCGCGGCCGCGGCCGCGATGGCGGCATCGGTCCGGCGCATCGCGATGCTGCCCGGCTGAGCCAAGCGCCCGCTGCTGGTGAGCCGGGCCGCCGAGGGCCCTCGTGGGCGGCCGAGCCACCGGCCCGGTGGCCAGCAGGGATCTCCGGTCCCGCGGTGGCGGAGAGGTCAATTTGACTACGCTGGGTATCCAACCATGTTCAGCAAGTAATATTGGATAATTTATGACGTCACAAACGGGGGTTTACGTTGCCGAGGCGAGCCGAACTCGCTAGTTTCCCCTCGCGGAGCGAGTTTTTCGATACGAAACCCGAGGTGACCACGCGTGGCTCTTCCTCCACTAACCCCCGAACAGCGAGCCGCAGCTTTGGAGAAGGCTGCCAAGGCGCGCAAGGAGCGTGCTGAAGTCAAGAACAAGCTGAAGACGAATGACAAGACCCTCCCCGAGGTCCTCAAGGAGGGCCAGACGGACGACGTCGTAGGAAAGATGAAGGTGTCGGCGCTGCTGGAGTCGATGCCTGGCGTCGGCAAGGTGCGCGCCAAGCAAATCATGGAACGACTCGGCATTGCCGAGTCGCGGCGCGTACGCGGCCTCGGCGCCAACCAGCGGTCGGCTCTTGAGAACGAGTTCCGCGGCTAACTCGGAATCCGTATGCGCGGCACCAGGGGCGGCGGCGGGTGACCCCAGTACCGCAGCCGGCTCGTCAATGACGGCGGCCGGAATGCGGTCCGCGTCCCCGTTGCCCCGGTGCCGGTCCGGCGATCCCTTTTTCGGGCTACGAGGCGGCGTTAGATTCCGGGCCCGGAGCCGGGTATAGGCACTGGGCGGGTTCCCGGCGGCCGTCGGCAGGTCTGTCGCCTACCTCTGCTGACGGCTGGTAGCCTTAAGTCCGGCCTCAGCTGGCCGACCGCGCAGGATGACATGGAAGGCACAAGGTGGCAGGGACTCCCGCCGGGGAAGGCATCATCAATCCGCCCATCGATGATCTGCTCAAAGTGGTGGACAGCAAGTACGGCCTGGTCATCATGGCGTCGAAGCGGGCCAGGCAGATCAATGCCTATTACGCCCAGCTGGGTGAGGGCCTCCTTGAATACGTGGGCCCGCTCGTCGAGACCCGTGTTCAGGAGAAGCCCCTGTCCATCGCGCTGCGCGAGATCAGCGAGGGTCTGATCAAGGCAGAGAAGCCAGAAGTCCTGGCCGGCTGACGAGCCGTAGCGGCCAGCTGCGAGCGGGGCAGAGGCCGATGCGCATCATCCTCGGGGTGGGCGCCGGCATCGCGGCGTACAAAGCATGCGAGCTGGTCAGGTTGCTCGCTGAGGCGGGCCATCGGGTCCGTGTCGTGCCGACGCCTGATGCGCTGCGGTTCGTCGGCGAGGCGACGTGGGCTGCGCTTTCCGGTGAGCCTGCAGCCACTAGCGCGTGGACGGATGTGCACGAAGTCCCGCATGTCCGGCTCGGTCAGGCAGCGGACCTGGTACTCGTCGCCCCGGCCACGGCCGACCTGCTGGCGCGTGCCGCCGCGGGGATGTCTGACGACCTGCTGACCGCGGTCCTGCTGACGGCTCGCTGCCCGGTTCTCTTCGCCCCTGCCATGCACACCGAGATGTGGGAGCACGCGGCGACCCGCGCCAACGTCGCCACGCTCCGGGACCGCGGCTCGCTCGTGCTTGAGCCCGCGGCCGGGCGCCTGACCGGGGCAGATTCCGGGCCAGGCCGGCTGCCTGAGCCAGCCGAGCTATTCCGGATTGCGCTCCGGGTACTGGCCAGGGGCGGGGCGGGGCTGGCGCCCGACCTCACCGGCAGGTCGGTCGTGGTCTCCGCTGGCGGCACGAGGGAGGAACTCGATCCGGTCCGGTTCCTGGGTAACTGGTCTTCGGGCCGGCAAGGCTACGCGCTCGCCCGGTCCGCGACGGCGCGCGGCGCTGACGTTACCCTGGTGGCCGCGAACGTAGCCCTCGACGACCCGGCTGGCGCGAAGGTCGTGCATGTCACGTCCGCCCGCGAGATGCGGGACGCCGTGCTGGCCGCCGCGGCCGGCGCTGACGCGGTGATCATGGCAGCGGCGGTCGCCGACTACAGGCCAGCGGCATGGAGCGCGGAGAAGATCAAGAAGACCGGCACTGCCCCAGAGCCTGTCAGCCTGATGCAGAACCCGGATATTCTGCGCGAGCTGGCTGTTAGCAGACCGCGCCAGGGCCAGGTCATAGTCGGGTTCGGCGCGGAGACCGGCGACTTGCTCGCCAACGGGCGGGCGAAGCTCGCGGCCAAGGGCTGTGACCTGCTCGTCGTCAACCAGGTCGGCGGCGGGCTCGGGTTCGCGGTAGCCGAGAACGAGGCCATCATCCTGGGCGCGGACGGCTCGCAGGAGCACGTGCCCCGCGGCCCGAAGGAGGCGATCGCCGAGGCTATCTGGGACCAGGTTGCGAGCAGGCTCGCCCCGGCTGACGACCGGCTGGCGGGTGGCGAGGAGAGTCGCCAGGGCTGACAAAAGGGCTGCGAACGTTACAGGGAAGACGAGCTGTGCGGCCGTTTACGGGGAGTCAACGCACCGGGCCCGGCTACACTTCGGCGAAGTCAATCACGGAAGCCAGAGGAGTCAGGGTGGCACGTCGCCTGTTCACGTCCGAGTCTGTCACGGAAGGCCATCCTGACAAGATGGCCGACCAGATCAGCGATGCCGTCCTGGACGCCATGCTCAAAGGTGACCCGCGGAGCCGCGTCGCTGTCGAGACGCTGATCACCACCGGTCAGGTGCATGTCGCCGGGGAGGTGACAACCGAGACCTATGTCGACATCCCCGGCATCATCCGGGAGAAGATCCTCGACATCGGGTATGACTCGTCGGCGAAGGGCTTCGACGGGGCGTCGTGCGGCGTCTCCGTTTCGATCGGCTCGCAGTCACCCGACATCGCGCAGGGCGTGCGAGACGCCTTCGAGCACCGCGAGGGCGAGGGATCGGACGAGCTTGACCGGCAGGGTGCCGGGGACCAGGGCCTCATGTTCGGCTACGCCTGCGAGGAAACCCCCGAGCTGATGCCCCTGCCGATCATGGTTGCCCACCGGCTGTCCCGGCGGCTGGCAGAGGTCCGGCGCAGCGGTGAAGTCCCTTACATCCGTCCTGACGGCAAGACCCAGGTGACGATCGAGTACTCGGGCGCCGAGCCGGTGCGGCTTGACACGGTGGTGGTCTCTACCCAGCACGCCTCGGCCATCGACCTGAAGGCGCTCCTCGCGCCGGACATCCGCGACCACGTGGTGGATCCGATCATCGGCAAGCTCGAGCTTGACACCTCCAACTACCGGCTGCTGGTCAATCCCACCGGGCGGTTCGAGATTGGCGGCCCGATGGGCGACGCCGGACTGACCGGGCGCAAGATCATCATCGACACCTACGGCGGGATGGCCAGGCACGGCGGCGGCGCGTTCTCCGGCAAGGACGCCTCAAAGGTCGACCGCAGTGCCGCATACGCGATGCGATGGGTCGCTAAGAACGTGGTCGCCGCGGGGCTGGCTGTACGTTGCGAGACCCAGGTCGCCTACGCGATCGGCAAGGCGAAGCCGGTCGGCCTGTTCGTGGAGTGCTTCGGCACCGAGCAGGTCCCTGTCGAGCGGATCCAGGATGCCGTGCTCCAGGTGTTTGACCTGCGCCCCGCGGCGATCATCAGGGACCTGGACCTGCTGCGTCCCATCTACTCTCAGACCGCCGCCTACGGCCATTTCGGCCGTGAGGAGCCGGACTTCTCCTGGGAGCGCACCGACCGGATGGAGGCCCTGCGGTCCGCCGCAGGCCTGTGAGCATTCCGGCGACACAACGCTGAGCCGCCAGGCAAACCGCCGACCACAACCGCTCTCTTCGCCGGGGCTCAACGAGAGCCAGCAGCTTTCGCCGAGTGAATCCGCGGTTCAACGCTGAATCTTCCTACCGAACCGGGGTTCAGTGCTGCGGTTCAGCCCGAAACCGCGAATCCACCCGGTCGCGTGCGGCGGACAGTAACGGGGACGGACCGCTCGGGCCGTTCCCGGACGCCGCGGAACCGCCGCGATTCCTCAGCTGAGGTGCCAGGCTCGCCTGGCGAACTCGGACCGGAAGGCGGAGGTCCGTCCCCCGTGCCCGGACGCGCCGCGGCCGCTATCCGCGCTCGACTAGTGGTCTCTGGTAGGACAGGAGCCGTGGCAGGCCCAGCGCGATCCAGGGACGACGCGGGCGACACGCTGCCCGGGGTGGCTGCCGATACCGGCTTGCCTGCCCATACCGGGCCGCCTGCGGGTGGCGGGGTACGTGAGAATCCCGGGGATGGAGAGATCCTTGCGAGGGACAGGGTCACTGGGGATCCCGGGGCGCGTCGGGGTGCGGCCGCGCGCCGGGCGGGGCGGAAGCCCGGGGGACGCAGTCAGCGGAAGCCGGTTCCCGCTGGCTGGCTGCCGGTGGCAAGGGTGGCCGTCGATATGCCGCTGGCTCATCTGGACCGGCCCTTCGATTACCAGGTACCTGAGTCGATGTCGGGCACCGCGATGGCGGGCTGCCGGGTCCGGGTCAGGTTCGCGGGTCGGCTGGCCAACGGCTTCGTCATCGAGCGGGTGGCGGCCAGCGAGCATCTAGGCAGGCTCGCCTGCCTAGAGCGGGTCGTGTCGCCTGAGCCGGTGCTAACGCCGGAGATCGCCGGGCTGGCACGCGCGGTGGCGGATAGGTATGCGGGAACGCTGGCCGACGTACTCCGGCTGGCGGTGCCCCCCAGGCACGCCAAGGCTGAAGCGGGCCCGGGTGTGGCGGGCCCGAGTGGTGGCGGGCCCGGGTGTGGCGGGCCCGGGTGTGGCTGGCCCGGGTGTGGCGGGCCCGGGTGTGGCGGGCCCGGGTGTCGCTGGCCCGGGCTCGCCCGTCAAAGGGCTGCCGGGAGCTGGCTCGCGCGGTCCAGGCCTGACTCAGTCCGGTACCGGTCTGATTGGCTGCCCGGAGCCCGGCACCTGGTCGCGTTACCGGGCTGGGCAGTCCTTCCTGGCGGCTATCGGTGACGGCCGTGCTCCGCGTGCGGTCTGGTCCGCGCTGCCAGGACCGCACTGGGCGGACGAGATCGCCGTAGCGGCGGCGACGGCGGCAGCGGCGGGCCGGGGCGCGCTCATTGTCGTCCCTGATGCCAGGGACCTGGACCAGGTCGACGCGGCACTGGCCGGGATCCTTGGCCCGGGGCGGCACGCCTGCCTGGCCGCCGGGCTCGGGCCCGCCGAACGGTACCGCCGATGGCTGCGGATCGTGCGCGGCGAGGTCACGATAGCGGCCGGGAACCGTTCGGCGATGTTCGCGCCCGTCGTCGGGCTCGGTCTGGTGGTGATCTGGGATGACGGCGATGACCTGCACGCAGAGCCGCGGGCCCCGTACCCGCACGCGAGGGAGGTTCTGGCGCTGCGGGCGCACCGGTGCGGAGCCGCTGCTCTGATAGGCGGCTACGCGCGGACGGCTGAGGCGACACAGCTGGTCGCGAGCGGGTGGGCACATGCCCTGACGGCAGACCGGTCGGTGGTCCGCCGGTGCGCGCCATCGATCGGCGCGCCGGGCGACGACGCGGAGCTGGCGCGCGATGAGGCCGCCCGGTCGGCGCGGCTGCCCAGCCTCGCGCTCCGCACCGCGAGGGATGCGCTGGCCAGCGGGCCGGTCCTGATCCAGGTGCCGAGGAGAGGTTACGTGGTGGCCGTCGGATGCGCGCACTGTCACGCGCCGGCCCGCTGCTCCGCGTGCGGGGGCCCGCTCACGCTTCCGGCGGCGCATGCAGCCGCGCTGTGCGGCTGGTGCGCGGCAACCGGGAGCTGGACCTGCCCGCGGTGCGGTCACGGCAGGCTGCGCGCCGCGGTGACCGGGGCCGGGCGCACTGCGGAGGAACTTGGCCGGGCCTTCCCCGGCACGCCGGTCCGCATGTCGGGCGGCGACGGCGTGATCGCCGAGGTGCCCGCTACGCCCGCGGTGATCGTGACGACGCCGGGCGCCGAGCCGCGTGCCGACGGCGGCTACCTGGCCGCGGTGTTGCTCGACGGCTGGGCGCTGCTTGGCCGGCCCAGCCTCCGGGCCGCCGAGGAGGCACTGCGGCGCTGGATGAACGCTGCGGCGCTGGTGCGGCCGGCCTCCGACGGCGGCGCCGTCGTGGTCGTCGCCGACGCCGGGGTGCCTGCCGTGCAGGCTCTCATCCGCTGGGACCCGGTAACCCACGCCGAGCGGGAGCTCGCTGAACGTACCGAGCTCCGGTTTCCCCCCGCGGCCCGGATGGCCAGCCTGACCGGCGCGAAGGACGCCGTTGCCGGGCTGCTTGCAGCCGCCGAGCTGCCGGCGGCTGCCGAAGTGCTCGGTCCCGTCCCGATCACCGCCGCGGGTGCCCTTGAGCATGGCGACCAGGCCACCGGGGAGGCGGTACGGGCCCTGATCCGGGTACCCCGCTCTATGGGAGGCGCGCTGGCCGCTGCGCTGCACGCTGGCCAGGGGGTGCGCAGCGCGCGCAAGGATCCGGGTGCGGTCAGATTGCAGCTCGACCCGGCCGAGCTGATCTGACTATGCCCGGCTGAGGCCGTAGGGTGCTTGGGTGGCTACCTCACGAAGGAACCCGGACGCGCGGCCAAGCGGGCCCCGCCCCGGCCCGGAGCCAGGGCCAGCCGCCCCGCGGACAGGGCCTGCAGCGGATCGCGGCGCGGCTGAAGACGGAGCAGCGGGACAGGCAGCCGAAGCGAACGGCGCTGGCAGTCGCGCGGCCAGCGCAGCGGCACCGGGCCTGCATCGTCATGGCGACCGGCCGCGCATGCCGCCCGTGCGGCTGGCGGCCAGGGAGGAGCTGGCCTCCGCGGCACGCGTCGCCCCGCTCCTTCGAGCAGCCAGGGACCTGAGCCGCTGGGCGCACGGCATTGATGACCTGGCCGGATCGGGCCGCCTTTCCGGGCAGCAGCGCGCCGCAGCGGCCGCCGAGCTGGAGATGGCGCCCAGCGAGGTGGACATGGCCTGGCAGGTGGCCCTGGTGGCGGGGCAGCCGGAGGCGGTGGCGGGGCAGCCGGAGGCGGTGGCGGGGCAGCCGGAGGCGGTGGCGGGGCAGCCGGAGGCGGTGGCGCAGCCGGAACCGGACGGCGGCTGGGTGCCCGGCAGGCTCGACGCTCTGGCGTCGGGAGACGCCGAGGAAGTGCTGGCGCTCTGGGACGATGCGCTCCAGGTCACCCTTGCCGCGGAGGACCTCGACGGGCTGGCTACCGCCCTGTACACGGTGGGCGCGCCGGTACGGATGGAGAGCCTCTTCGACGCCTATGCGGCCGCCGCTGGCACCGAACGGCAGCTAGCGGACCGGCAGGTCAGGCGCGGTGAGCATGTCCAGGAACATGATCAGGGCGCAGCCCTGTCTCGCGCCCTTGAGACGCTGGCGGATCTGGGCGTGGTGGAACTCGGGACCGAGGAGGCGGCTGGCGGCCTGACGGTCGCGTTGTCCCCGCTCGGCGTCTGGGGCGTGCACCGCAGGCTGCGGGCGCAGGGCTGGCACGTGCCGGTCCTCGGCGGTGCCGGGCGGGCCGGCGCCGCGGGACTGCTCGCCACCCTGGCCAGCTGTGACGCCGAAGATGGCGAAGCCGAGATCGGCACCTGGCTAGCGTCCCGGACGGCCTCCCAGGCAGCCGCAGAGCTGGTCAGCGCGGCCAGGACCGGGTCGCCAGGGCTCCGGGGAGCGGCCTTCGCCGTCCTGGACCGGGTCGGTGCTGGCGCCACCGGCGAAGTCCGGGCCGCCCTCGGCGATCCGCTGCTCCGTGCGCACGCGGCAGTCTGGCTGCATGAGCACGGCGAGGACGCCGACCTGACCCCCGAGGACCGCACGTGGCTGCTCGTTGACCTGGGCGCGGGGCTGCTCGAAGAGGCAGACCCGCACGATGTGGTGGCCGAGCTGCTGCCCGAGGTGCCCGCCCGCACCCAGGCAGAAATCGTCGCAAGCCTGTGGGAGGTCAGCCATCCGGGAGTAACGGGCCTGCTGACCGCGCTGGGCGAGCATCATCCCGACCCGGCCGTGGCGCGGGCGGCACGCAAGGCCGCGTTCAAGGCTCGTTCGCCTTCGGCCGGTAAAGGCCGCCTGACTCCATAGACTGTCTGCGGCAGCGATACGCGGTTAGTCACCTGGGAGGCACGTAGTGAGCGTCAGGCCGATACGTCTGTTCGGCGACCCGGTGCTGCGCACCCCGGCCGAGCCGGTCCGGGACTTCGACGCTGAGCTGCGCAGACTGGTCAAGGATCTCACCGAGACGATGATGGAGGCGCCCGGCGTTGGCCTGGCGGCGCCGCAGATCGGGGTGAGCCTGCGCGTCTTCACTTACTACGTCGACGATGAGCTGGGCCACCTGATCAATCCGTCGCTTGAACTGTCCGTCGAAGAGGAGACGGACGACGAGGGCTGCCTGTCGTTCCCGGGCCTGGCGTACCCGACGAAGCGATCTCGCGGGGCCGTGGCGACCGGGTTCGACATGTACGGCGAGCCGGTCACCCTGGAAGGCACCGGCCAGCTCGCTCGCTGCGTACAGCACGAGACCGACCATCTGGACGGCGTGCTGTTCATTGACCGCCTCGATGACGCCCAGCGCAAGCTGGCGATGAAGGAGATCCGGGCTGCCGAGTGGTGGGGCGAGACGGTCCCCGCGGTCAAGCTATCGCCGCACCCGATGCGCGGCAGGGCCTACTAGCTGATGCGACTGGTCTTCGCCGGCACACCCGCGGCGGCCGTCCCCTCCCTGGACGCGTTGCTTGGTTCACGGCATGAGGTCGTGGCAGTGGTCACCCGCCCGGACGCGCCGTCGGGCCGCGGGCTCCGGGTCGCGAAAAGCCCGGTCGCGCGGCGAGCGGAAGCAGCGGGCCTGGAGATACTGAGGCCGGAACGGCCGAAAGACCCTGATTTCCTCGGCAGGCTTCGGGAACTGGCGCCTGACTGCTGCCCGGTCACTGCCTACGGCGCGCTGATCCCGCAATCGGCGCTGGACATCCCCCGGCACGGCTGGGTCAACCTGCACTTCTCCCTGCTGCCGGCCTGGCGGGGCGCAGCCCCGGTGCAGCATTCGATCTTGCACGGCGACGATCTCACCGGGGCTACCACCTTCGTGCTCGTCAGGGAGCTTGACGCCGGGCCCGTATTCGGCGTGGTCACCGAGCCCGTCAAGCCCTCGGACACCGCCGGCGACCTGCTGGCCAGGCTGTCCGTGTCGGGGGCCGGGCTGCTGGTCGCGACCATGGACGGGATCGAGTCCGGCGAGCTGGTGGCGCAGCCGCAGCCTGCCGGCGGGGTCAGCCTGGCGCCCAAGATCACGGCCGAAGATGCGCACGTGGACTGGCATAAGCCTGCTTTGGCGGTGAGTCGTCTGATCCGGGCGTGCACGCCCGCGCCGGGCGCGTGGAGTGTCCTCGACGGCACTAGGCTGAAGCTCGGCCCGCTGGCCGCGGTGGCTGCGGCGGCGGATCCAGGCGGCGCACCTGCGCCGGGCGAACTCCTGCTCGATCGATCCCGGGTACTTGTCGGCACCGGTACGCTGCCGGTCGAGCTCGGCGACATACAGCCGGACGGGAAGCGCCTGATCCGGGCGCCGGACTGGGCGCGCGGCCTGCGCCTGAATGGCCGACGCGCGGTGCTCCGCTGAAATGAGGCGGGAGGTAGCCAGCGCTGCCGGGCGCGGAAGCAACAAGCCGGCAGGTAACCGCGGGGACCGGACGTCGAGCAAGAACAGCAACCGGGGACCCGGGAATGATGGCAGCGGGGCGTCCGGGAACTACGGCAGCCGGGCGTCCGGGAACGACGGCAGCGGGGCGTCCGGGAACGACGGCAGCCGGCGATCCGGGAACGACGGCAGCCGGGCGTCCGGGCAGAGCGTCGGCCGCGGGCCCCGCGGGCGAGCCGATCCAGCGCGGCGGGCGGCGGTTGACGTGCTCCGCGGCGTCGACGAACGCGATGCCTACGCGAACCTGCTGCTACCTGCGCTGTTGCGCGAGCGCGGGCTGACCGGCCGGGACGCCGCCCTGGCCACCGAGCTCAGCTACGGGACGCTCCGCACCCAGGGCAGCTACGACGCGATCCTCGCCGTCTGCAGTGACCGCAGCCTCGCGGCAGTCGACCCGCCGCTCCGGCAGGTGCTCCGGCTCGGCGCGCATCAGCTGCTTGGCACCCGGGTCCGCTCGCACGCGGCCGTTGCCACCTCGGTCGACCTCGCCAGGTATGTGGCCGGCCCGCGGGCCGCCGGTTTCGTCAACGCTGTGCTCCGCCGTGTCGCGACGCGCGACCTGCAGGCGTGGCTGAACATCGTGGCCCCGAGCCGGGCCGAGGACCTGGTCGGTCACCTGTCGGTGCGATACAGCCATCCGCGCTGGATAGTGATGGCGCTGAGCGCCGCGCTGGGGGAGGAGGAGGCCGGCGGCCTGGCGGAGACCGAGGCCGCGCTGGCGGCCGACGGCGAGCGGCCTGGGGTCACGCTCTGCGCGGTTCCCGGCCTGTCCGACCGTGATGAGCTCGTCGAGGGCGGCAGCCGGCCGGCCAGGTGGTCTGAGTTCGGCGCGTACCTGCCGGACGGCGACCCCGGCGACGTCCTAGCGGTAGCGCAGGGCCGCGCGGCAGTGCAGGACGAGGCCAGCCAGCTGGCCGCGCTGGCGCTGGCCCGGGCGGAAACCAGCGGCGCGGGCAGCGGGCGGTGGCTCGACATGTGCGCCGGGCCGGGCGGCAAGGCGCGGCTGCTGGCTGGCCTTGCCGCGCGAGGCGGGGGCGGGCTGCTGGCTGCGGACCTGCGCGAGCACCGGGCCCGCCTGGTCATGACCGCCCTGGGCGGAGCCGGCAAGAGGATGCCTGCCGGGGCGGTAGCCGTCATAACGGCTGACGGTACTGCTCCGGCGTGGCGCCCAGGCTCATTCGACCGGGTGCTCGCGGACGTCCCATGCTCGGGTCTCGGAGCGCTCCGGCGGCGCCCGGAGGCCAGGTGGCGCCGGTCACCACAGGATGTGACCGAGCTGGCCGGCCTCCAGCGACGGCTGCTCGCGACCGCTCTCGACTCGGCCAGGCCTGGCGGCGTTGTCGCGTACGTCACCTGCTCGCCGCACCTGGCCGAGACCCGTGAAGTCGTCGCCGCTGTGCTGGCGGGCCGCGGCGGCGCTGTGCTGGCGGGCCGCGGCGACGCTGTACTGGCGGGCCGCGGTGGCGCGGTGCTGGTGGGCCGCGGTGGCGCGGAGGTACTCGACGCGCCCGCCGTGCTCGCCGAGGTGCCGGGCCTGCGCTGCCCGGCCCCTGACGGCAGGTTCGCGCAGTTCTGGCCGCACCGTCATGGCACCGACGCGATCTTCCTGGCGCTGCTCCGCCGCCGGGACTGACGAAGCCTGTCGTGCGGCACCGCTTCGCGGCCAGGATCGCGCGTGCAGGCTGCCGCGATGAGGTCTTCGGCGATTTAGCGGGACGTACCGGACAGGGCGCGGCTCCGGCCCGTGGCCAGGCGACTGCCACCGATGTCGGCCTGCTGGCCCTTGGCGTAACCGTCCCCGTAGCCGCTGCCGCTGTAGGTAACTCGCGCGGTTCGGGTGACGGGGTAAGCCTGCTCGACGTTCCGGCGGACTACCAGGGCGCGGTCGGCGAGGACCAGGGCGGTCCTGGAACCCGACGCGGCCGCGGGAGCGGTTGCCTGGCTGGCCGCCGCGTGCTCGGCCGCGCGGACCCTGGAGACCACGGCAGTTGCGAAACCCAGCAGCCAGCTGCGCCGCCAGGCCCGCGCGCTGCGGCTCCACGCCGGCACCTGCGCGCCAGCCAGGCCGTGCCACATCTGGATGAGTACCGAGGTGTACAGCATGTCGGTGCGCTCGAGGTCAGATGCGTACCCGAATACGTGGATCCTCGCGCCAGGTCCGGCGCTGGACAGCAGGATGCAGTGGCAGCGGAGCGCGGAACCGAGTCCGCACAGCAGATGCGCCTTTACCCGCGCCCACGGGTTGTCGATGTCAAGGACCCGGTTGGCGGGCTGGTCGGTCTCCGGGCGGTCGGCGGCGAGCAGCGCCCGGTCGATGCCGTACTTGGCCATCAGCTCGGCAGCCTTCGCCGTCAGTGCCTGGGCCTCGGGCGGTGTGACGCTTTCGTCCTCCGCCTTCGCCAGCAGCTTCCTTACGCGGTCCAGCAGCCTGGTCGATGCTTCGGGGTTCAACTAGCGGCCTCCTCGCCTGCTTCAGTTTCGAATACAGGATCGAACGGTAGCGGGGGGCTGTGACACTTCTGCCGCCGGCTCGCGGGGCGCGACGCCGGCTCGCGAGGCGCGATCCGGGCGAACCGCGACGCCGTCTCGCGAGCGCGATCCGGGCCGCGAAGCACGGCCGGGCCGCGGTGCCAGTCTGGCACGCCAGTCCTACACTTGAGGCTGAGATAGTGAGGCTGAGATGACAATCCAGATGGCGCCCAGCATCCTGGCCGCGGACTTCGCGAGGCTTGCCGACGAGGCCGCGGCCGTAGCAAACGTGGCCGACTGGCTGCACGTCGACGTGATGGACGGTCATTTCGTGCCGAACCTCACGATTGGCCTGCCGGTCGTCGAAGCCCTGAGCAAGCACGCCAGCCTGCCCCTCGACTGCCATCTGATGATCGAGGACCCGGATCGCTGGGCCACCGGCTACGCCGAGGCAGGGGCGCGGAGCGTGACCATCCATGCCGAGGCCGTGCAGTCACCGGTCCGCACGCTGCGGATGATCAGGGCGGCGGGCTCGCGGGCCGGGCTCGCCGTCAACCCGGGCACAGCGGTAGAGCCCTACGCCGACCTGCTGGGCGAGATTGACATGCTGCTGCTGATGACGGTCGAGCCTGGTTTCGGCGGGCAGCCGTTCCTCGACCTGGTGCTACCCAAGATCCGCCGGGCAGCCGACCTCATCACCCGGCGGGGCGGTTCGATCTGGCTGCAGGTCGACGGGGGAGTCAGTGCGGAGACCATCGGCCGCTGCGCCGAGGCAGGCGCCGATGTGTTCGTGGCGGGATCAGCCGTATTCGGCGCGGATGACCCCGCAGAAGCCGTTAACGGGCTCCGATCCCTGGCTGTCAGCAGCAATCCTGGCCTGTCGCGGCACTGACGGCGGGACCGGTGCCGCAGGCACCGCCTACTATCGGCGAGAATTCCGGCAGCGCCTTGTCGATTTCTGGCGGACCCGTCCGTCGAAGTCGTGAAGCCGCCCGATCGAGAAACTTGAGGAGATCCAGATGGCCGAGTACCTGATCCTCATCTACGAGAACGAGGACGCCTACGTGAACGGCTCGCCCGAGGTGTGGCAGGCGGCCGGGCAGGCACATACCCGCTTTGCCGAGCAGGTAGGGGAGAAGGGCGGGAAGATGGTCGGCGGTAACGCCCTGCAGCCAACCGGCACCGCGACCTCGATCCGCGGCGACGTCGTGACCGACGGCCCGTTCGCCGAGACCAAGGAGGCGCTCGGCGGCTACTACCTGATCGAGGCCCACGACCTCGATCACGCGCTGGAGATCGCGAAGCTGTGCCCGGCACCCTACGGTGGCGTCGAGGTGCGGCCGGTAATGGACATGTCGGGCGGGTGAGGCGTGCAGGCAGGCTCGCCTGGCGCGGGAGCCCGCGGCGATCAGCCTGAAGCCGCGGATGTCAACGCGGCTCTCACCGAGGCGCACCGTCGCGAGTGGGCCTTCGTGCTCGCTGCGACGGCGCGCGTCGCGCGTGACATCGACGTCGCCGAGGAGTGCGTGCAGGACGCCTACGTGGCCGCGCTCGACGCCTGGCAGCGGCAGGGAATACCGCGCAATCCCGGGGCCTGGCTGACCACGACGGCGCGGCGGCGCGCGCTTGACATGCTGCGCAGGGACCGGACGCTGCGGGCCAAGCTACCGCTGCTGATCGAGCCTGACCCGGCTGAGCCCGGGCCAGGTGCAGTGGCCGGCGGCGAGGCGGACGAGGGAGAAGGCGTGATTCCCGACGACCGGCTCCGGCTGGTATTCACCTGCTGTCACCCGGCACTGGCCAGGGAGGCGCAGGTGGCACTCACGCTGCGGCTGGTATGCGGACTGACCACCGCGGAGATCGCGCTAGCATTCCTGGTGCCTGAGCCGACCATGGCGGCGCGGGTCACGCGGGCGAAGAAGAAGATCTCCGCCGCCCGGATCGCCTACCGGGTGCCCGGTGCGGCGGAATTGCCTGACCGGCTCGACGCGGTCCTCACGGTGGTGCATCTGCTCTATACGACAGGCCACACGGCCCCGGCTGGGGACGGCCTGATTCGCGCCGACCTGGTGGAGCGGGCCATTGACCTGGCCCGCACACTGCGGGCGCTGATGCCGGACGAGCGTGAGGTCCGCGGCCTGCTCGGATTGCTACTGCTCACCGATGCGCGCCGGGCTACCAGGACGGCCGATGACGGGCGGCTGTTGCTGCTGGAGGAGCAGGACAGGTCGCGGTGGGACCGGGCGGCGATCGAGGAAGGCACCTGGCTCGTGACCGAGGCGCTGCGCGGCGGCCGGCCGGGGAGGTTCGCCCTGCAGGCAGCGATCGCGGCGGTGCACGCCGAGGCGCCGAGCTACGCCGAGACGGACTGGCCGCAGCTGCTCCAGCTCTACGGGGCGCTGCTGCGGGCCTGGCCGTCTCCGGTGGTCGCGCTCAACCGGGCCGTGGTGCTGGCCATGGTCGACGGGCCAGCGGCGGGGCTGGCCGAGATGGCGGATCTCGAGCGGGACGGCCGGCTGGCCGGCTACCGCTACCTGCCAGCGGCCAAGGCCGACCTGCTGCGCAGGCTGGGCCGCCGCACCGATGCGGCCGCTGCCTACCGCAGCGCCCTCGACCTGGCCGACAATGCGGCCGAGCGTGCGTTCCTGGCCGGCCGGATCGCTCAGGTCTGCGGCAAGGCTGGGTAGCTTCGTGGTGAATGTTCGCACCACAATAGACACATGAGTGCCGCCGCCAGCCCGCCAGCGCAGTCGCGGCCGCTGCTGTCGGTATCCGGGCTTGTCGTCGATTTCGGCGCGCTGCGCGCGCTCGCCGGGGTCGACCTTGAGATCGCGCCGGGTGAGGTTGTCGCGCTAGCGGGGGAGAACGGCGCGGGCAAGACCACGCTGGTGCGCTGCATCGCCGGGGACATCGCCCCGACAGCCGGGCAGATTTCGCTGGGCGGCCGCCCCGTCAGCACCACCCCGGCCGCCGCGGCCCGGCAGGGAGTTTCCGTGGTCTGGCAGGACCTGGCGCTCTGCGACAACCTGGACGTGGCGTCGAACCTGCTGCTCGGCCGGGAGCGCCGCCGTCATCTGCTGTCCGATATCCGGTTCCATAACAGCGCTGCGGCGCTGATCGAAGGCCTCGGTATCCCGGTCCGGGACACTACCCGTAGCGTTCGCTCGCTGTCCGGCGGGCAGCGCCAGCTGGTCGCCGTGGCGCGGGCGATGGCCCGTAAGCCCCGGCTGCTGCTGCTCGACGAGCCCACCGCCTCACTGGGAGTCAGCGCGGCCGCGCAGGTGGAGGACCTGGTCGCCAGCCTGCGGCGGCAGGGCACCACGGTCTTGCTCGCCTGCCATGACATTGACCAGATGTTCCGGCTCGCCGACCGGATCGTGGTACTTAGGCATGGCCAGGTGGTCGCCGACGTCCAGCCGACCGCCGTGCACCCTGATGACGTTGTCGCGCTGCTCTCCGGCCAGCAGCTGGACTCCTCAGCGCGGCGCCAGCTGACCCGGCTGCACGGGCTGACGGACAGCCTGGTCTCCGCCGACCCGTCATCCAGCCTGTCGCTGATCCTTTCTGCGCTCGGCGCCGCGCTCGGCAGCGAGCGCCTCTGTATTCACCTGCGCGACGAGAAGGCGCTGATCTGCGCCGCCTCGCTCGGCCTGCAGCCAGAGCTGCTGTCGGCATGGTCCCGGCTGCCGTACGGGCCGGCTGGCGGCCCGGTCGGGCTCGCGGCCGCCGCCGAGAAGCCGGTTATCGAGGAGAACGCGCGGACCGGGCACGCGTGGGCCCCGTTCAGCCGGCTGGCCAGCACCGCCAAGGTCGCGAGTTCCTGGTCGGTGCCCGTGCTGGGCCCTGGCGGGCACCTCGGGGTCATTACCGTTTTCAAGCAGGTCACCGGTCGGCCCCAGCGGGACCAGCTCGACCTGGTCAACCTGTACGCGGGCTATGCCGCGAGCGCCATCGAGCGGGACCGGCTGCTCGAAGAGGTCACCGCGCGCAACCGGGTGCTGGAAACGATCAGGGAGATGCTCGAGACCCTGGCCGGGCCGATCCCGGTCGCCGAGAGCCTCGGCCTCGCGCTCCGGTCGCTGCGGCTGGGCCTGCAGGCTGACGAGGTGGCGCTGCTGACCCAGCAGGACGGCAGGGCGCCGCTATGCCGTGCGACTGCCGTCGGGGCACCAGCGATCCGGCGCGGCGCCGGCGCCTCGGCGGCCTTGCTGGAAGTGGCGGATCAGGTACTCGCTGTCGAGCGCCGCGACGGACTGGCACGCCAGCTGCAGGCAGGCGGCGGCGAGCGATTCCTGGTGGTGACGTTTGCCGCGCCGGGCGGTCCCACCGCGCTGATCGCCGGCTGGCATGGCACCGTCCGCTGGCGCGACCGGGAGGGCTGGCGGGGCGGCGTGCGAGGCCGCAACAGTGCCAGCAGCCGGACGGCAGCTGACGCCACCGCGCTGGTTGAGGACGCCGCGCACTCGCTGCGGCTGGCCCTGGAACGCGAGGAAGCGGGGCTGGCCCACCAGGAGGCAGCGGCGCTGCGCCGGTCGCAAGAACTGCAGCGGGGATTCCTGTCCCGGCTGAGTCACGAGCTGCGCACCCCGCTGACGGCCATCAGGGGCTATGCGTCCAGCCTGTTGCAGCCCGATGTGACCTGGGACGGTGAGTCGCAGCAGCGGTTCCTGGCCAGGATCGCGGCGGAGTCGGCCCGGCTCGGCCGCCTGGTGGGCGACTTGCTCGACTTCTCCGCCATCGAGGCCGGTGTCCTGCGGCTACAGCGTGACTGGTGCGACATCCCGCTGGTCGTCGACGCGGCGGTCGCATGCCTGCCGCCCGCGGACGGGCTGATGGTGGCGGTTTCCTGCGACCCTGGCCTGCCGGTCGTCTGGGCCGATCATGACCGGCTTGAGCAGATCTTCGTCAACCTGCTCGACAATGCCATCGGCCACAACCCGCCCGGTACCCGGGTTACCGTGAGCGCAGCCTCGGCTGAGCCGGGCGCGGTTGCCATCAGCGTGGCCGACGACGGTACGGGCATGCCGCCCGAGCTGGCGGCCACGCCGTTCGAGCCGATGCCGCGGCGGCGGACGCGCACAACGGGAGCGGGCCTCGGGCTGTCGATCGCGAAAGGCATCGTCGCGGCGCACGGCGGCCGGATCGAGCTCGAGCAGCCGGGCACCGGCACCCGCTTCCGCATCGTGCTGCCGACCGATCTGGCCGGGACTCCTGCGCCTGAGCAGTTGACCGTCGCCAGCGCTGGCCCCGCTGCGAACGGGCGGGCATCGGGGAACGCGAGCCGGGGCGGGCGCCGGTGAACGAGGAAGCGCAGACGCGTGCGCTGATCGTCGAGGACGACCCGAACATCGTCGACCTGATTCGCTCCAACCTGGCGGTCCGGGGCTTCGACACCATCGTGTCCACTGACGGCGCGCGTGCCCTGCGGCTGCTGGACACCGAGGCGCCTGACATCGTGCTGCTCGACCTGCTGCTGCCGGAGGTCGACGGCTTCGAGCTGTGCCGCCAGATAAGGGAGCGCTCATCGGTGGCCGTCATCGTGGTCTCCGCCCGGGGCGGTGAGCGGGACAAGGTCACCGCGCTCAACGTCGGCGCGGATGACTACATGACCAAGCCGTTCAGCATCGAAGAACTGCTGGCCCGGATAGCGGCGACGCTGCGCAGGACCCGCCCGGTGGCCGCCGCCGAGCCGGCGCCGCCGGTCATCTCCATCGGCGCTCTCGTGATCGACCTGGCCACCCAGCAGGTGACCAGGGAAGGGCGGCCGGTACATCTCACCCCGACGGAGTTCGCTCTGCTCCGCGAGCTTGTCACCAACCGCGGCAAGCTGCTGACGCACGCTTATCTGCTCAGACGGGTCTGGGGTCACGGTTACGAAACAGAAACCGAATACGTGCGGGTGTACGTCCGGCGGCTGCGGGCCAAGCTCGAGGCAGCTGACGGGCCGCCGCTCATCCTGACCCAGCCGAGGGCTGGATACCGGCTCGCTGCCGAGTGATGGCCGCCTGAGCTGGGCGGACGCTGTTTATGAAATTTTCATGTTGCCGCGCGGATGTTAACGGTCACGTTCATCCATAGCGGCATAGTGTTCATGTCATCGGGCTGCGGCCGCCATGTTTGGGCTGCCGTCCGGATATCCGTCGAGCATTTATGCACGCCCGCTCACGAGCGAAGGTGGTTTCGTTGAACCTTCTCAGTAAGAAAACAGCTCTGACTTCGATGGCCGCCGGGGTGGCCCTCCTAGTCGCGGCGTGCGGCAGCAGCGGCACGTCGAGCTCAAGCACCCCCAGCAGCAGTGCCAGCCCCAGCTCCGGCGCGGCAGCGCCGACAGTGTCGATCAGCGCCACCTCGTTCACCAGGGACTTCTCGGCCATGGGCCTGCTGAAGCCGATCACCGCCAAGGGCAAGGGCAAAGTCGGGGTCATCCTGCCCGACACGGTCTCGTCCGCCAGGTACACCGAATTCGACGCGCCGTACCTCACCAAGGCTCTGCTGGCCGCTGGCCTGCCGGCCTCGCAGTTCTCGGTCCAGAACGCGCAGGGCAGCGACGCCACCGAGCTGAGCCTCGCCCAGGCTGACATGACCAATGGCGCCAGCGTATTGATCATGGACCCGCTCGACTCCGGCGTCGGCGCCTCGATCGAGAAGGCTGCCGCAGCCAAGGGCGTGGCCGTGATCGACTACGACCGCCTGGTGCTCGGCGGCAGCCGCAAGTACTACGTCAGCTTCAACAACGTCCAGGTCGGCCGCCTGATCGGCGGGGGACTGGTCAGCTGCGTCGCGGCCTGGCATGTCGCCAAGCCCAACGTGCTCGTCATGTACGGCGATCCCACGGACAACAACGCCACGCTGTTCGCGCAGGGCTACACCGCCGTCATGGCTCCGTTCTTCAAGTCAGGCAAGTGGGTCCAGGTGGGCAAGGCCGCCGGAACCTGGGACCCGCCCACCGCGGAGACCGAGTTCCAGGGCCAGTACACCGCGCACAAGAACATCAACGCCGTGCTGATGCCGAATGACGAGAACGCGGCCCCGGTCATCCACTACCTGCAGACACTGGGCGTCAAGGCCAAGACGTTCCCGGTGACCGGCCAGGACGCGACCCTGATCGGACTGCAGAACATCCTCTCCGGTTACCAGTGCGGCACCGCCTACAAGCCGATCTACCTTGAGGCCCAGGCCGCCGCCGCGCTAGCGCTGTACGCGCGGGCCGGCCTGACGCCGCCGGCGGCGCTGGTCAACGGCACCACCATGGACACCAAGTCCCACGTCGCGGTGTCCTCGGTGCTCTTGACGCCGGAATGGGTGACGCCGTCGAATATGAAGAGCACGGTCATCGCGGACAACTTCGTTCCCGCCGCGCAGCTGTGCGCCGGCAAGTACAAGGCTGCCTGCACGGCGGCAGGGATTACGGGGTAGCAATGGGCGCTCGGGACACGAGAGGATCTTCTCAGTGGTAGCACCCGGCGCCGAGGATGGCACCCGGCCCGCATCCGCGGGCCGGGTGCCATCCGGCACAACCAGCAGCACGTCCGCCACCGACACCTCGGATGCCCCGCTGCTGCGGCTGAAGGGCATCGGCAAGAGTTTCGGCCCCGTGAAAGCGCTGGCCGACATTGATCTTGACATCCCCATCGGCCAGGTAACCGCCATCGTCGGCGACAACGGCGCCGGCAAGTCGACCCTGATCAAGACCATCGCCGGCATCTGGGAGCCGACCAGCGGCGATCTGCTCTGGAACGGCAAGCGGGTGCACCTGCACGGCCCGAAGGACGCGACAGACCTCGGCATCGCGACCGTCTACCAGGACCTTGCGCTCTGCGACAACCTGGACATCGTGCAGAACATGATGCTTGGCCACGAGATGCGACGGTACGGCCTGCTCGACGAGGTCAGCATGGAGCTGACCGCGAAGCAGACGCTGGCGGACCTGCGGGTGACCACGGTGCGCTCGATCCGGCAGCCGGTCGGCTCGCTGTCCGGCGGGCAGCGTCAGTCGGTCGCGGTGGCCAAGGCGGTGATGCTCGAAGCCAAGCTCGTCATCATGGACGAGCCGACCGCGGCGCTGGGCGTCTCGCAGACCGAGCTCGTCCTCGACCTGATTGGCCGGCTGCGCGACCGCGGCCACGCGGTCATCGTGATCTCGCACAACCTGACCGAGGTGTTCCAGGTCGCCGACCGGGTGGCAGTCTTGTATCTCGGCCGGCTCGCGGCGACGGGACCGGCCGCCGAATTCGATACCCAGTCCGTCGTGGACCTGATGACCACAGGCGCTTCCGCCCGCCTTGGCGGCGCGAACGGCAACTCAGGCGAGCCCGCGCCGTCACGCGGTCGTGGCAGCGGCACGGAAGGCTGAACCTATGTCATCCACACAGCGTGGCGTCGACAGGGCCCGCCAGAAGATGTAATCACCGCCACGGGCCCGGCGGCCGGCGAGGCAGCGACCGAAGAAGCGGCGATCGCCGGCGCGCCGGAGCTTGTTGCCGACTCGGTCGGCGAGTACGCCAAGATCTGGCTGAAGCGGATCAGGAGCGGCGAGAGCGGCGCGCTGCCCATCGTGATCGGCCTGATCGCGATCGTGATCTTCTTCCAGGCCAAGAACTCGCTGTTCCTGTCGGCGGGCAACCTCGTCAACCTGCTGATCCAGGGCGCCCCGTTCGTTTTGCTCGGCATGGCCGAGGTGTGGGTACTGCTGCTCGGCGAGATCGACCTGTCGGTCGGGTACAACGCGGGCGTCGGCGCCGTCGCTGCCCTCTGGGCGGTCTATAACCTGCCCTGGCCGATCGCCATCGTCATCGGGCTCGCCGTCACCGCCTTCTTCGGCCTGCTCTGGGGTGTGCTGATCACCAGCCTGGGCTTGCCGTCGTTCGTGGTCACCCTGGCCGGCCTGCTCGGCCTGGAGGGGCTGCTGCAGCTGATGGTCCCGCACACCGGGCATGGCGCCGGCGGCTCGATCACCAACCCCAACAACATCTTTTACGACCTGACCGCAGGGAACCTGAGCCCGTTGGCCGGCTGGGTGCTCATGATCGTCGTCGTTGGCGTCGCGGGGCTGTTCATGATCATGCGTGACCGTCGCAGGCGTGCCAGCAACCTGGTGGCCCCGCCGCTCGGCGTCACGCTGCTCAAGGTCGCGGTGATGGCGGTCGCGGGCATCGTGGTGGTCCTCATCGGCAACACCGACCGCGGCGTCGGCGTCACGACGCTGCGCGGCGTGCCCTGGACCGTCCCCATCGTGCTAGGCGTCCTGGTGATTTACACCGTGCTGACCGGTCGGACCCGGTTCGGGCGCTATATCTACGCGATCGGCGGTAACGCGGAGGCGGCCCGGCGGGCCGGTGTCAACCTCGCCGGGGTCAGGACAGTGGCGTTCGGCTTCTGTGGCCTGACCGCGGGGATCGGCGGCATCATCTTCGCCTCGCGGCTGGATTCCATCGGCACCAACCTTGACGGCGGCCAGCTTGTGCTGTTCGCCGTGGCGGCGGCCGTTATCGGCGGCACCAACCTGTTCGGCGGCCGGGGCAGGATGCTGCACGCGCTGCTGGGCGGTCTCGTCGTCGCGACGATCTATAACGGCCTGAGCCTCATCGGGCTGAGCGCCGCCGCGACTGACATCGTCACCGCGATCGTGCTGCTCGCCGCGGTAGCCGTGGACACCCTGGCCCGGCGGAATAATCCAACCGCCAGGTGATGCGTCGCCAGCTCCCCGCGGCAGCAGACCGCGGGGAGCTAGCGTAACGGGCTAAGCGGCCACTTAGGCGGAATAGGCGCTGTGGCAGACTGGTTGGTGAGAGACAGTAACGCGTGCTCCGGGGTCGGTGAAAATCCGAACCGGCGGTGATAGTCCGCGACCCGGCCGAGGCCATCGGCTGGCTGACCCGGTGGAATTCCGGGGCCGACGGTGAGAGTCCGGATGGGAGGAAGCACGCGCACGGCCGGGGCCCTGGCTGACGGGGCGTACGAGCCGTGCTAGCGCATCTGCGCGACCCCGGAGCCTGCGTGAGCAGATAGCTCCGGAGGAGGACGCGGGTGTTCACCGGAATCGTTGAGGAACTGGGCGAGATCGTCGCCCTTGAGCAGCAGCCGGACGCCGCCCGGCTGACCGTGCGCGGCCCCCGGGTGAGTTCGGGTGCGTGCCGCGGCGACTCGGTCGCGGTCAACGGCGTCTGCCTGACAGTGGCTGCCATCTCGGACGGGACGTTCACCGCCGATGTGATGGGCGAGACGCTGAACCGCACCGGGCTGGCCAGCCTTGTCCCTGGCGCCACGGTTAACCTCGAGCGGCCGGTGCGGCTGGACGGCCGTCTTGGCGGGCATCTGGTCCAGGGCCACGTCGACGGCACCGGTGCCATCATCGAACGCAGGCCGGGCCCGAACTGGGATGTGCTGCGGATCGCGGTTCCCGGTGAACTGTTGCGTTATATCGCGCTTAAGGGGTCAGTAGCGGTGGACGGGGTGAGCCTTACCGTGTCCGCGATCAGCCCGTCCCCGGATCCCGTAGCGTCCGGCTGGCACAAGGCACCGGACCTGACCGGATCGTGGTCTGTGAGCAACCCTGAGGTGCCCTGGTTCGAGGTCAGCTTGATTCCTGAGACGTTGCAGCGCACCACGCTCGGTGCCAGGCAGGCTGGCCATCCGGTCAACCTTGAGGTCGACGTGATCGCGAAATACGTCGAGAAGCTACTCGACGGGAGGGCCACGTCATGACCGCGGAACAGATCCAGCACCGCGCCGCCGAGACGCTGAGCACGCCGCAGGCAGGCGGCACCAGGCTGGACCCGGTTGAGCGTGCGATCGCGGACATCGCGGCAGGCCGGGCGGTCGTCGTGGTCGACGCCGCGAGCAGGGAAAACGAGGGCGACATCGTCTTCGCCGCCAGCAAGGCCACGCCGGAGCTGCTGGCCTTCACCATCCGCTACGCCCGCGGCCTGATCTGCGTGCCGATGCTCGGCGCGCACCTGGACAGGTTGCAGCTGCCGCAGATGACCAGTGACAACCAGGAGCACATGGGAACCGCGTTCACGGTGAGCGTAGATGCCCGAAACGGCAACACCACCGGGATCTCCGCGGCGGACCGGGCCAGGACGATCCGGGCCCTGGCCGACTCGGCCACCGAGCCCTATGAGATTGTCCGGCCTGGTCACGTCTTCCCGCTGCGCTACGCCGCCGGCGGGGTGCTGCGCCGGCCGGGCCACACCGAGGCGGCGGTGGACCTGGCCAGGATGGCCGGCCTGACCGAGGCCGGGGTGGTCGCCGAGATCTTCAACGACGACGGCACCATGGCCCGGCTTCCGGAGCTGCGCGCCTTCGCCGACGCGCACGCCCTCGCGCTGATCTCGATCGACCAGCTGATCAACTACCGCAGGCATTCTGAGCGCATGATCCGCCGGGTCGTGGAGACCCGGATGCCGAACGAGTTTGGCGAATGGCGGGCTCTGGGCTACCTGAACTCGGTGGACGGTACCGAGCACGTGGCGCTGGTGCTCGGCGAGGCGGGCGGGCCCGGCGACGCCGGGGCTGACGTGCTGGTGCGGATGCACTCGGAGTGCCTCACCGGTGACGTGTTCGGGTCCCGGCGCTGCGACTGCGGCGCCCAGCTGACCGCTGCGATGGCGGCGATCGCGGCCGAGGGCCGGGGGATCGTGCTGTACCTGCGCGGTCACGAGGGACGGGGCATCGGGCTGATGTCCAAGCTGCGCGCCTACCAGCTGCAGGACGGCGGGGCCGACACTGTCGACGCCAACCTGGAACTCGGGCTGCCCGCTGACGCCCGCGAGTACTCCACCGGTGCGCAGATCCTCGCCGACCTCGGCGTCAGCTCGCTGCGGCTGCTCACCAACAACCTGGCCAAGGTTCAGGGGCTTTCCGGTTTCGGCATCGAGGTGACCGGCCGGGTCCCGCTGCCGGTCGCCCCGACGGCCGATAATCTGCGCTACCTGCTCGCCAAGAGGGACCGGCTGGGTCACAAGATCGACAATCTGTCGCCGCCAAACGGGCACTCGGCGGCCGGCTGGCCGGGCGCCGCGGAGCCGGTGGCGGCTGCCGTCCACCTCGCCGGCCCTGCGGCCGGCCGCGGCGGGCCTGCGGCTGGTCTCGGGGTGCCTGCGGCTGGTCTCGGGATGCCTGCGGCTGGTCTCGGGGTGCCTGCGGCTGGCCTCGGGGTGCCCGCCGCGGGGACGCGGTGAGCGGAGCGGGTCGCCCGGCAGGGCGGGTGGTGGCCGCGTCCGGGCTGCGCCTCGCCATAGCCGCCACCCGCTGGCACGCGGAGGTCACCGACAGCCTGGTGGAACGCGCCGTGTCGGCCGCATGCGCGGCAGGCGTCGCTGCGGCGCCGGTGGTACGAGTGCCCGGCGCCGTCGAGTTGCCGGTGGTCGCGGCGGAGCTGGCCGGTACGCACGATGCGGTGGCCTGCCTCGGCGCGGTCATCAGGGGCGGGACGCCGCACTTCGAGTACGTGTGCCAGTCGGTCACCTACGGGCTGTCCCGGGTGGCGCTCGATACCGGCACGCCCGTCGGCAATGGCGTGCTCACCTGCGACACCCTGGCTCAGGCGCTGGACCGCTGCGGCCTCGAGGCCAGCAGGGAGGACAAGGGCTGGGACGCGGTGGTCGCGGCGCTCGAGACGGCCCTGGTGCTCAGGTCGCTGCGGGGCGGCACTCCGCGGCACCTGTGATCGCGTTAGGGGCCGTCCGGAACGTAATCTGAAGGCAAACCGAAATGCGCCGAGGTGACCAGCGTGCGAGACATCCTGGATTCGATAGCGAAGTGGTGGGATGCCGGCGACTCGTTCGGTCTTGCCACCGTCGTTCGCACCTTCAGCAGCGCGCCAAGGGAGCCCGGGGCATCGCTGGCTGTGTCGGCCGATGGTGAGGTCGTCGGGAGCGTCTCCGGCGGCTGCGTGGAAGGTGCCGTCTACGAGCTGGCCACGCAGGTGCGGGACAGCGGCCAGGCAGTCCTGCAGACCTACGGAGTGAGCGACGACGATGCCTTCTCGGTCGGGCTGACCTGCGGCGGGATCATCGATATCTTCGTCGAGCCGGTCGGCCAGCAGGCCTTTCCCGAGCTCGGTGAGGTAGCGGCCGCGGTGCAGTCAGGCACCCCGGTCGCAGTCGCGACGGTGATCGACGGGCCGGGCCAGGTCGGCGCCCGGCGGGTTTTGTGGGCGGACGGTGACCCGGAGCCGCGCTCATCGGGCACGCTCGGCTCCGGTGACCGGCTTGATCAGGCGGTGGACGACGACGCGCGCGGCATGCTGGCCCAGGGGCTTACGGCGGTGCGCAGGTACGGTCCCGACGGGCAGCGGCGTCGGGATGAGCTCGGGGTGTTCGTTCAGTCGTTCGCGCCGCCGCCGCGGATGCTGGTCTTCGGCGCGATCGATTTCGCGGCCGCGGTGGCCAGAGAGGGCAAGTTCCTCGGCTACCGGGTGACCGTTTGCGATGCGCGGCCGGTTTTCGCCACGCGCGCGCGCTTCCCCGACGCCGATGAGGTCGTGACCGACTGGCCGCACCGCTACCTGGCTGGGACCGCGGTCGACGCGCGGACCGTTATCTGCGTACTGACGCATGATCCCAAGTTCGACGTTCCGCTGCTCGAGGTGGCCCTCCGCACGCCCGCCGCATATATCGGTGCGATGGGCAGCAGGCGGACACATGATGACAGGCTGGCCAGGCTCCGCGAGGCGGGCCTGTCGGCTGCCGAGCTAGCCAGGCTCCGCTCGCCGATCGGGCTCGACCTCGGTGCGCGGACACCGGAGGAGACGGCCGTGGCCATCGCCGCCGAGCTCATCCAGCTCCGCTGGGGCGGCTCAGGACAACCGCTCACCACCACCACCGGGCGTATTCATCACGGCCCGCGGCCGTAGGCTGGCTTGCGTGCAGACTGGTGTGGCCGGAATCCTGCTCGCCGCTGGCTCGGGCAGCAGGCTCGGCCGGCCGAAGGCACTGGTGGAGATCGGCGGCGAGCCTCTCGCGCGGCGCGGTGTCGCCCTGCTCAGGGACGGCGGCGCGGCACCGGTCGTGGTCGTGACAGGCGCAGTTGCCGTCGACTTGCCTGGCGTGCTGGCGGTGCATAATCCGCACTGGCCCACCGGGATGGGCTCGTCGCTGGCGGCCGGACTTGCGACCGTGCCGGCCAGCTGCGACGCGGCGGTCATCGCGCTGGTCGACCAGCCGCTGGTCGCGTCCGAAGCGGTCCGGCGCCTGATCGTCGCCTACCGGGCCGGCGCCGGGGTAGCGGTCGCGGCGTACGGGGGAGTTCCGCGCAACCCTGTCCTGCTGGCCCGCGAGCACTGGGACGCGGTGACTGCCCTGGCCGTCGGTGACGCCGGTGCACGGCCGTTTCTGGTTGCGCATGGGGACCTCGTGACACTCGTAGAGTGCGGTGATGCCGGCCGGCCTGACGACGTGGACACGCCCGCCGATCTCGACCGGATCTCGGCACTGGCCGACCCTGGCCGGACCGCGCCGGCTCAGGAATGAGTTACCTGCAGGCCCCAGCTGTGCGCGATGCTGTCGCCGGGCTCCAGGGTCAGCAGATCGGCACCGCTGGCAAACGAGTTCGGGGGGCAGGTCATCGGCTCTATCGCGACGGCATGCCTGCGGCGGCTCGCCTCCAGCCCGTCGCCGGTGAAGACCTGCAGCCAGTCGTAGCCCGCTCCCGCCCAGAACGCGATCTGGGCCCGGTCGCCGCGAAGCCATGCCCATGCCTTGCCCTCGGGGTCCCTGGCCAGGCCGGTGAGCGCGTGATCCAGCCGGGTGCTGCCGATTCGCCTGGCGCCGCGGAAGTCGTAGGGCGTACCGGTGACGTCTTCGGGCTTGCCGTGAGGGATTCCCCGGTCATCCGCCGCGAGCCACTGCGCGGCGGCCAGCTCGAGCTCGCAGTCGTCGATGACCGGCGCTCCGGTGGTCAGATAGGGATGGCAGCCGGTGCCGTAAGGGGCGGGCCGGCTGCCGGCGTTGCGTGCCATGATTGTCACCTGCAGTCCGGTTTGCGCATCCAGCCGGTACCGGGCGGTCAGTTCGATGCAGAACGGATAGCCGGCCCGCCCGTGCAGCAGATGGCTGAGCTGGACCAGGTCGGGCGCGTGCGCGGCGGCCTGCCAGCCGGTCCACCGGGTCAGGCCGTGAATCGCGTTGCCGCGGGCGGGCTCGCTCAGATCGAGCTGATAACTGGCTCCCGCGAACTCGTACCTGCCGCCATCGATGCGGTTCGGCCACGGCGCGAGGAGCTGGCCCGCACCAGCGGGCGGGACCTCATCAGCTTGGTAGCCCGCGATGACCGGGTCGCCACGGAACCAGAGTCCGCGCAGGCCAGCGCCGAGTTCAGTGACGACAGCCCGGTAGTCTCCGGCCGAGATCTCGTATTGGCTGCCGGTGATCGGGATTACGGTTTGCTCGCCCATGGTGCCATCCTGCCCACGGATCCTGCTCACTATGGGCATGCGCGGCTGGTTGTGGCCGGCGGGGCTGCTTGGGGAGCGGGGGACCTTCAGCCCCGCCAGCACTTGCACCCTAGCCGCCTGGTGCGTCGATGTGGGCGAACTTCACCAACACTGCGGCCAGTTCTGCGCCGATCGGCCGCGGTGCCCCGCGCGGTGCTTATGGTCGGCTGAACGGGACGACGGCCGCCAGGTCGCGTCATCGCAGAGGAGGGCCGGAATGGCAGGACCGCTAGCCGGAATCGTCGTGCTTGACCTGACCCGTGCCCTGGCGGGACCGCACGCGACGATGATGCTCGGTGATATGGGCGCGCGGGTGATCAAGGTCGAGCGGCCAGGCACCGGCGATGAGTCACGGCACTGGGGACCGCCGTTCGCGCGCGGCAAGGCGGGCGGCGGCGGGGACGCGGGCCGGGATGCGGGCGGGGCGGTGCCCGGACCGGACGGTGCGGTCAGCACTTACTTCCTTTCCTGCAACAGGAACAAGGAATCCGTCACCTGCGACCTCGCGTCCGCAGGCGGCCGTGAACTGCTTGAACGCCTCGTCCGCCGGGCTGACGTAGTGGCGGAGAATTTCCGGCCTGGGGTGCTTGACCGGCTCGGGTTTGGAGTTGAACGGCTGCACGCGCTGAATCCCGGCCTTGTCATCTGCTCGATCACGGGGTTCGGGCACGATGGCCCGGAAGGCAGCAGGCCCGGTTATGACCAGATCGCGCAGGGCGAGGCCGGGGTGATGAGCGTCACGGGCACCGATCCCGAGCACCCGGTCAAGACCGGGCTGTCCATCGCCGACGTGCTGGCCGGGGTGCACGCGGCGCTGGGAATCGTGGCTGCCCTTCATGAGCGGGCCAGCACCGGCCGGGGCCAGGTCGTCCGCACCTCGCTGCTGGCCTCGATCGTCGGCGCGCATGCTTTCCAGGGCACCCGATGGACCGTGGCGCGCGAGATCCCGGTAGCAACCGGCAACCATCATCCGTCGATCGCGCCATATGGCGCATACCGGTGCGCGGACGGCATGCTCCAGGTGGCTGTGGCCAACGAGGACCAATGGCGCCGGTTCGCGCCGATCGTCTTGATCGATCCGGCTGACGGCCGGTTCGCTACTAACCCGCTGCGGGTCGCAAGGCGGCCCGAGCTGACCGCTCTGATCGAGGACGCGCTGTCAGCGGGAGACCGGGCGCACTGGCTGGGCCTGCTCGCGCACGAGGGCGTGCCAGCAGGCTCGATCCGGTCGATCGATGAGGTCTACGACTGGGACCAGACCCGGTCCCAGGGACTGGTGATCTCGGTTGACCACCCGGTGCTCGGCGTCATCGAGCTGCCCGGGCCCGCGCTGCGGTTCGACCAGCACGCCGCGCGCGTACACGAGGCGCCGCCGTTGCTCGGCCAGCATGACGCCATCATCAGGGACTGGCTTGACCAGGCCGACTCACCCACGGACGGGCCCCGATAGCGCCCGGAGTCTTAGTCGGCGCGGGGTGCCAGCCTGCCGGTGCGGACCGCGTCCGCGGCCAGCACGCCGAACAGGTAGAAGTAGGCGGATTCCTCATCCTGGAAGCTGCGTACCTCGTGTCTGGCACCCGAGACTGCGTTGAAGACCTCGAAAACCTGCCCGCTCTGGGTCAGGCACATCGCACCGTCGACCTCCGCGCCCACCGAGTACAGCGCCGGCGGTATTGCCGCGAGGCCGGCGAGCTCGGAGAAGATCCGCTGCGTCGCATCCCGCTTGCGGGCCGTTCGCCTGCGGCGGGGCGGCCTGGCCGGCTCCGGTGCTGCCTGCGGCTCTGGCGCGGCGTCCGGCGGTTCTGGTGCGGCGTGCGGTTCAGGTGCGTCCGGCGGTTCTGGTGCGTCCTGCGGTTCTGGTGCGGCGTTGTGCGGTTCTGGTGCGTCCTGCGGTTCTGGTGCGGCGTTGTGCGGTTCTGGTGCGTCCTGCGGTTCTGGTGCGGCGTTGTGCGGTTCTGGTGCGTCCTGCGGTTCTGGTGCGGCGTTGTGCGGTTCTGGTGTGTCCTGCGGTTCTGGTGCAGCGTCTTGCCGTCCAGGTGCCGTCGCTGCGGGCTGCGGTGCCGCCGCCTGCGCTGGGACAGACGGCGCTGGCTGCGATGCGCGGTCTCGTCGCTGGCGCCGCATCGCGGCAGTTGCGGCCGACGCGGCCCGCCGCGCGGCTGCCTCGAGGGGGAGCGGTTCCTCCCGGGGCGGCGGCGTGGCCACCTCGGAACCCGGCGAGGCGCCGGGCCACTGGCCGCGCGCGGCAGGGCCGGAGAACTCGGCTGAGCGCGTAGTCATGCCGTTGGACTGACCGCCGGCCCCGCCGGTCGGCGGGCCGGCGAGGTGCTGCGGATCCTGGTCCATGGTCGCGACCTGCTCAAGGCCAGGATCATGGGCGGGGGTTCTCCCGTGATCCGTGGCGGGGGCCACGACCGAGCCCTCGGCCTTAGAGCGGGCCGGGCCCGCAGTCCGCGTCGAACCCCGGGCCGGGGAATGGGACATCGTGGCCAGGTGAGCAAGCGTCACGGCGGCGAGGTCGGCCAGCTTGGTCGCGGCACCATCCTGCCGCGGGGCAAGGTCGGCCTGGCCGGGGTAGTCGGTGCGTTCCTCAACGATGTCGCTGACGTCATCGCGGGGCGTTATGAGCTCGAAGACGCCGCGGTCCACCTGCCAGTACCCGAGCTGCTCCGCCTGATGGGCATCGTGTCCCAGGTAGGCGATGTGCAGCCGGTCGCCGAGATCATCGAGCACGATGCAGCGCTGGCCCCTGAATCTGCCCGTGGGCCTGGATTCCCAGAGCGCCTGGACTTCGTCGATCCGGAGCTGCTTGCGCCAGTGCCCGGTGGCGGGCTCGAAGCCGAGCTCTTCGGGGGGCGGGCAGGCGGCGAACAGTACGACGTCAGACTCCGACGGACCGATGCCCGCCTCGTAAGGAACCCCGCGGTAGGTTGCCATCAACCGGTAGCGCATGATTCAGCTCCCCCCTGCCGGGCGCAGCCAGACCTGCCCGTCGAACCGGGCGATGAACTCGGCTGCACCAGGTGTAATCCGGTAGATCTCGGCACCCACCGGTACTGGTATCGGATCGAGATAGAACTCAGGGATCGGATGCGTCAACGAGGACGTGAAGCCGGTCCCCGTGAACGGAGGCTTGCCCGACCAGTTGCCGCCCCGATCGGCCGAATAAGGGACAAGGTATGCGTCCGTGCCAACGGCATTCCACCGAAGGACGTACACCTCAGCCATGCCCGGGCCGAAATCCGAGCCTTCGTAGCCTAGGTCAAGGGCGTCATAGAACTCCGCCGGGTCAGCGAAGGAACTGTCCAGCGCACGGTAGGCGAAGCCGGCGACGACTGTCCGGCGGCCGGTGAGGTACGGCTCAACCAGCCGGGGCGGGATCACCTTCTGCATTAGCGTTCCCGGCTCGACCGGCCTGGGTATCTGGTCGACTTGCCGCACACGCTCCCCTGGGGTCTGACGTCGAAGCGGTCTCAAGAGAGTCTCACATCGCGAAATACCGGCTCAACTGCTTCGGCGCAGCTGCGCAGCCCATCGAGGTGTGGAACTACAGTTAAGCCCGTGTCCGGGCTGAGCGCTGGCGTATCCCGGTTTGGCGGCGACGACGGCTCCGCCGACCCGGGGGTCGTCGCGGCGCTGAGTGCGTTCGCGTCGGGCCGCGGCAGCGAGCACGACGCGGTGATGTCGCTGATGCGGTCGCGGCTGCTGGTGCCGATCGTGGCTGCGGCGGGCGGCGGTACCGAGGCCAGCGAGAGCGCCGGCGGTGCCAAGGCCAGCGAGGGCGCCGGCGGTGCCAAGGCCAGCGAAAGCGCCGGCGGTGCCAAGGCCTGCGAGAGTGCCGGTAATCGCAGGGCCAGCGAGATGTCCTTCCCGACGCTGATCGGCGCCGACGGAAGGCCCGCCATCCCCGCCTTTACCTGTATGGACACGTTGCGGAGATGGCGCGAGCAGGCCCGCCCGGTACCGACAGATGCCGCTACTGTCTGGCGGGCCGCCGCGGCGGACGGCTGCGCGGTCGTGGTCGACGTCGCAGGGCCGGTCCCGCTGGCGATCGACGGTGCTCGGCTGGCGGCTCTGGCCGGCGGCGGACGCGTCCCGCTGCCCCATCAGGATCCGGATGTCCTGGCCGCGGCACGCTGCGCCGCGGCCGGCCAGGCGGCGATCGCCGGGCTCGGCCTCGGCGATGGCGATGCCGACTGCGACATGGTGATCCGGCTCACGCTCGCGGCAGGCTGTGGCCCGGCACAGGCGGAGCAGGCGGCCGGCGCCCTGGCCGCCGAGGTGATGGCGCGGCTCGGCGGACGGCTGCGACGCGGCATCGCGATCGCGCTGGCCGAGACTCCGCCTGCCGGACCGTAGGCCACCGGCCACATGGCAGGATCATCAGCATGCTGCGCTGGCTGACCGCCGGAGAGTCACACGGCCGCGCCCTGGTCGCGATCTGTGAGGGCATGCCGGCCGGCGTGGAGATCACCACGGAGGACATCGCGGCTGCCCTGGCCAGAAGGCGGGCAGGCTACGGTCGCGGCGCGCGGATGAAGTTCGAGGCTGATCAGGCCGAGATCACCGGCGGGGTGCGGCACGGCCGCACGCTCGGCGCGCCGGTGGCGATCAGGGTGGCCAACACCGAATGGGCCAAGTGGGAGTCGGTGATGTCACCCGACCCGGTCGATCCCGGCGCCCTGGCGGACCAGGCCAGGAACGCTCCGCTCACCCGGCCCCGGCCCGGCCACGCCGACCTGGCCGGCATGCAGAAGTACGGTCACGATGACGCCCGCCCCGTCCTTGAGCGGGCGAGCGCCAGGGAGACCGCGGCGCGGGTGGCGCTCGGCGAGCTTGCGCGGAGGTTCCTGCGCCAGGCCCTCGGTGCCGAGATCGTCAGCCATGTCGTCTCGATCGGGCAGGTAACGGCTCCCGGCGGCCCGGTGCCTGGCCCGGCGGAGGCGGCGCGGATTGACGCCGACCCGGTCCGCTGCCTGGACCAGGCGGCGAGCGCGGCTATGCAGGACGAGATCGATGCGGCCCGCAAGGACGGGGACACCCTGGGCGGGGTGGTGGAGGTCGTCGTGCACGGGCTGCCGCCGGGTCTGGGCAGTCACGTCCACTGGGACCGGCGCCTGGACGGGCGGCTTGCCGGGGCGCTGATGAGCATCCAGGCCATCAAGGGGGTCGAGATCGGCGATGGCTTCACGACCGCGCGCCGCCGGGGCTCTGCCGCGCATGACGAGATGGACGGTACAGGTGACGGTATCCGGAGGCGGACAAACCGGGCGGGCGGGATCGAGGGCGGAATAAGCACCGGCGAGCTGATCAGGGTGCGGGCGGCGATGAAGCCGATCTCCACGGTCCCGCGGGCTCTGGCCACCGTCGATGTGCGGACCGGCGAACCGGCCAGGGCGATCAACCAGCGCAGCGACGTCACCGCGGTGCCCGCGGCGGGTGTGGTGGCCGAGGCCATGGCGGCGCTGGTGCTGGCTGACGCCGCGCTGGAGAAGTTCGGCGGCGACAGCGTGCCGGAAACCAGCCGCAACCTCCGCGGCTACCTGGATGCGCTGGTGATCACGTGACCGGGCCTGCGGCGATTCTCATCGGTCCGCCCGGCGCGGGAAAGTCCACGGTCGGGCCGCTGCTCGCCGACCTGCTCGGAGTCGGTTTCGCCGACACGGACAGCTACGTGGAGGCGGTCGCGGGCAAGCCGGTCAGCGACATCTTCATCGAGGACGGCGAGGCGGCGTTCCGTCGGCTTGAGCGTGCCGCGGTGGCCAGCGCGGTCGCGGACCACCGCGGGGTGCTCGGCCTCGGCGGCGGTGCCGTTCTCGATCCAGGCACCCGGGCTCTGCTGGGCGGCCAGCCGGTCGTGTACCTGCAGACCGGCTTCGCCGAGGCGGCGAAGCGAGTAGGCCTGGACAGGCCGCGGCCGCTGCTGCTCGGAAACCCGCGGGCGCAGCTGCGGGCCCTGCTTGACCAGCGGCTGCCGGTCTACCAGCAGCTTGCCTGGATTACCGTCAGCACGGATGCCCGGGCGCCTGACGACATCGCGGCGGACATCGCCGCGCAGCTCGCGGGCGGGATCGCGGCCGGCAGCGGCGCCGGATCCGGAGCCGACAGCGCCGGAACGGAGGCCGAGCGCCGGGCCGGGAAGCCGGGCCCGTCGCGGTGAGCGTGACCAGGATCAGTGTCGGCGGCGAACGCCGCTACGACGTCGTGGTGGGCAGTGGCGCGCTCGCGGAGCTGCCGGCCCTGCTCGGCACCGGCGTCCGTGCGGTGATGCTGATCTACCCGGCCGGCCTCGGCGAGCTGTCGAGGTCCGCGTGGCGCGCGCTGCAGGGCGCCGGGTACGTCGTCCATGCCGAGCAGATCCCGGACGGCGAGGCCGCCAAGGACATCGGCGTGGCCGCGCACCTGTGGTCCCGGCTGGCCGCGAGCAGGATTTCCCGCTCGGACGCGATCGTCGGGATCGGCGGCGGCGCTGCGACCGATCTTGCCGGGTTCACCGCCGCCACCTGGCTGCGCGGGATCCGGGTCGTGCTGATCCCGACCAGCCTGCTCGCCGTGGTGGACGCCGCCATCGGCGGCAAGACCGCCGTTAACATCGCCGAGGGCAAGAACCTGGTCGGCGTCTTCCATCCGCCCGCAGCAGTGATCGCCGATCTTGATGCGCTCGGCACGCTGCCAGCCGCCGAGTATGTCAGCGGGCTGGCCGAGGTGATCAAGGCCGGGTTCATCGCGGATCCGGCCATTCTGGAGCTGATCGAGGCCGATCCGGGCGGAGCGGCCAAGCCGGGCGGCCCGCACGAGCGCGAGCTGATCGAGCGGGCCGTCCGGATGAAGGCCGAAGTCGTCTCCGCTGACCTGCGTGAGGCCGGGCCGAGGGAGATGCTCAATTACGGGCACACGCTCGGTCATGCCATCGAGCGCGTGCAGGGGTACCGGATCCGGCACGGCGAGGCAGTCTCGATCGGCATGGTGTACGCGGCCGCGGTGGCGAGGCTGGCCGGCCTGCTTGACCCGGGGATCGCGGCCAGGCATACGGCGATCTTGTCGGCGGTAGGGCTGCCGGTCCGGTATCTGGCCGGCGCGTGGCCGCGGCTGCGGGAGGCGATGGCGGTGGACAAGAAGTCGCGGGCGGCGCGGCTGCGGCTGGTGGTGCTGGATGGCCTGGCCAGCCCCCGCATCCTCGACGACCCGCCGGAAGAGCTGCTGGAACGGGCGTTCGCGGAGGTGACCGGGTAGATGCGGCTGGTGCTTGTGCTCAACGGGCCGAACCTGGCCAGGCTCGGGTCCCGCGAGCCTGACATCTACGGCACGATGTCCTTCGCCGACCTGTCCAGCGCCTGCGAGCAGGCCGGCGCGCAGCTCGGCCTCGCGGTGGAGATCAGGCAGACCGATGACGAGGCTGAGCTGGTCGGCTGGGTGCACGAGGCAGCCGACCAGCGGATTCCGATCGTGCTCAACCCGGCCGCGTTTACGCATTACTCCTACGCGCTGCGGGACGCGCTGGCCATGCGGACGGCACCCCTTGTCGAAGTGCACCTGTCCAACCCGGCCGCCAGGGAGACGTTCCGGCACACTTCTGTCGTAGCCGCAGTGGCCGACGGGACCATCGCCGGGTTCGGCGCGGCATCCTACGAGCTCGCGCTGCGCGCGATCGCGACGCTGATCGGCGGCAACCAGACCGCCGCTGGTCCCGGCTGACAGCGCCGGGGGCGGATGCCGGTTCCGGGTGCGGGCGAAGGCGTGGCCGCGGAGCCAGGGCCGGGACGCCTTGACAACGAGCTGTTTAACGGGTTCGGATGGCGACTGCCGCGACACAACGCTTGTCGCGCTCATCTCGCGGAAGGTCCAGCACATATGCGCATCGGGATGTCATTGAACTACGCGGGCGGCTTCGCCGAGACCGTCACCGAGCTGGCCGACTACGAGAAGGCCGGGCTCGACATCATCTTCGTGCCCGAGGCCTACAGTTTCGACGCGGTCAGCCAGCTCGGCTACATCGCGGCGAAGACCGATCGGCTGCAGATCGCGTCGGGCATCCTGCAGCTCTACTCAAGGACGCCGACCCTCACCGCGATGACAGCGGCGGGCCTTGACTACGTCTCCGATGGCAGGTTCGTGCTCGGCATCGGAGCGTCCGGGCCCCAGGTGATCGAGGGCTGGCATGGCGTGCCCTATACCGCACCGCTCGGCCGCACCAGGGAGATCATCGAGATCTGCCGCAGCGTCTGGCGGCGTGAGCGGCTGGAGCACCACGGCAGGTATTACACGATCCCGCTGCCCCCTGAGCAGGGCACCGGCCTGGGCAAGCCGCTCAAGCTGATCAATCACCCGGTACGTGAGCGGATCCCGATCGTGGTGGCGGCGCTCGGCCCGAAGAACGTAGAACTCGCCGCCGAGCTGGCCGAGGGCTGGGAACCGATCTTCTACTTCCCGGAGAAGGCGGCGTCCGCGTGGGGCGCGCCGCTGGCCGCGGGCGCCGCGAAGCGGGATCCTTCGCTGCCACCGCTCGACGTGTTCGCGCAGGCGCCGCTGGCCATCGGCGAGGAAACCGCCGGCCTGCTCGACCTCGGCCGCCCGTTCTTCGCGCTCTACATCGGCGGGATGGGCGCCAGGGGCCGGAACTTCTACAACGACCTCGCGGTGCGTTTCGGGTACGAGGCGGAAGCCGCCGCCATCCAGGACGCCTACCTGGATGGCCGGAAGGATGCGGCGGCCGCCCTGGTGCCCGCCTCGCTGCTGGAAGGGACCTCGCTGGTCGGGCCCGCTTCGCTGGTCGCCGAGCGGGTCGCCGCGATGCGGGAGTCCGGTGTCACGACGCTCAACGTCACCCCGCTTGCGGGCACGCACGCCGAGCGGGTCGCGCTGATCGAGCAGATCCGGGACCTGGCTGCCTGAAGCCAGGGTCATGGGCATGATCACCTCCGCCCGGCCGGGGCAGGCCCGGGCGTCGGCGTTCTGCCCTGCTGCCGAGGACTAAACGTACCCAAGGCCATACAGTCGTGACTATGCCCGAGATTCACGCCGCCCGCCGGGCACGTGCACGCGAGAAGGTTGCCGCCCATGGTGCCGCCGCTGCCCTTATCACCAGCCCGGCGAACGTCAGGTACCTAACTGGCCTGGCGAGCTCGAACGCCGCGCTGCTGCTGCCCGCGGACGGGCCCGAGGTGCTGGCTACGGATTCCCGCTACGCGCAGGCCGCGACGCGGGACTGCCCAGATGTCGAACTCGTTACCGAGCGTTTCGTCGAGGCCGCCCTGGCCGCCCTGGCCGCGTCCCGCGGCCTGCAGCCGCTAGCGTTTGAGGCCCAGGAAATGACCGTGGAACGTTTCCGGGCACTCGCGGACACCGCCGGCGGCCCGGACCTGATCCCGCTCGGCCACGTCATCGAGGAACTGCGGATGGTCAAGGACGAAGCCGAGATCTCCCTGCTCGCCCGGGCCTGCGCGATTACCAGCGACGCCTGCTCGGAAGCGTTCGCCAGCATCGGGCCGGGACTCACCGAGCGGGAGTTCGCGGTCCTGCTCGAGCGGTCCATGATCGATCGCGGCGCGGAGGCACTGGCCTTTGACACCATCGTGGCCAGCGGGCCCAACGGGGCCATGCCGCATCATTCGCCGGGCGGCAGGCCCTTCGCGGCCGGCGACCTGATCACCATCGACTGCGGCGCCCGCTACGGCGGCTATCACGCCGACATGACCCGTACGGTTGCGCTCGGCGCGCCCGCCAGCTGGCAGCGAGACATTTATGCCCTGGTGGCAGCCGCGCAGCAGGCCGGGATCGAGGCCGCGAGGCCCGGGGCCGACCTGCGCATCGTCGATGCGGCGGCCAGGGACCTGATCGAGGCCGCCGGCCACGGCGGGCATTTCCAGCATGGACTCGGCCATGGTGTGGGCCTGGAGGTCCACGAGGCTCCGATCATCGCGTACGGCCGGACCGGTACACTCAGGGACCGGACTCCCGTTACCGTCGAGCCCGGGATCTATCTGCCGGGCAAGGGCGGCGTCAGGATCGAGGACACCCTGGTGGTGCGCGCCGGTGCCGGGGCGGCGGGATCGGCCGACTTGCTCACCACGACCACGAGGGAACTGCTCGTCCTTTAGCGGGACGAGCTGGTACCGCACGCACGCAGGAGAGACGACAGACGTGGCCACCACGAACGATCTCAAGAACGGCATGACCCTCAATCTCGACGGCCAGCTATGGAGCGTCGTTGATTTTCAGCATGTCAAGCCGGGCAAGGGCGGCGCCTTCGTGCGCACGAAGCTGAAGAACGTGATGTCGGGGAAGGTCGTCGACCGGACCTTCAACGCCGGCGTCCGGGTGGAGCAGGCCAGCGTGGACAAGCGGGAGATGCAGTACCTCTACCGCGAGGGCGATGACTTCGTCTTCATGGACAACCAGGACTACGACCAGCCGCACATTCCGGCGACGGTTGTCGGTGACGTTGCCGACTACCTGCTCGAGGAGCAGAACGCGGTCGTCGCGTTCAACGAGGGCGTCCCGCTGTACGTGGAGCTGCCCGCGGCCGTCGAGCTGACAGTCAGCCAGACCGACCCTGGCTTGCAGGGGGACAGGTCGACCGGCGGGACCAAGCCGGCCACGCTCGAGACCGGCGCGCAGATCCAGGTGCCGTTGTTCATCACGACCGGTGAGAAGATCAGGGTGGACACCCGCACCGGCCAGTATCTCGGCCGCGCGTGAGGCTCCGGCCGCGGGTGAGGCCCCCATCGCGCGCGAGGCCCAGGCTGGGATCCGGTACCGCCCTGAGTGACTATGCCAGCGCGTACTAAGGCCCGCAAGCGGGCCCTCGATCTCCTCTACGAGTCCGAGATCAGGGGCATTGACGTTCTTGACCTGCTGGATCAGCGAGCCGCGGAGACCAGCCCGCCGGTCTCCGGCTACGGCGCTGAGCTGGTCAGGGGAGTGCAGGCGCACCGGGCCAGGATCGATGAGCTGCTGTCCGCGCACTCGCAGGGCTGGACACTGGAGCGGATGCCGGCCGTCGACAGGAACATCCTGAGGATCGCGGTCTACGAGCTGTTCTGGGCCCCCGACGTGCCGGACGCGGTGGCGATCAGCGAGGCCGTGGTGGCGGCCCGCGACCTGTCGACGGACGGGTCACCGTCATTCGTCAACGGCCTGCTCGCGCGGCTGCTGGAGCTCAAGCCGGAACTCGAGCAGGCCACGGGCGAGTAACGACAGACTGTCGGCTGGCGGCGCTACATTGAATTCGGGAACGGCATGAGGAGGCGCCGGTGGCGCGCGGACATGCACGGTGCTGGTGAGCCATGCGCGGTGAGCCGCCGGGCGATCCGGTGCCCGACGATACGGGCTGTCGCATCCTGCACGTTGACATGGACGCGTTCTACGCAAGTGTCGAGATAAGGGATCGCCCAGAGCTGGCAGCCGCGCCGGTGATCGTGGCGGGCGCGGGCCCGCGGAGCGTGGTGCTGTCGGCGTCCTACCCGGCCCGCAAGTTCGGCGTCCGGTCCGCCATGCCGGTGCCGCAGGCCCGGCGGCTCTGCCCGCACGCAGTGCTCATTCCGCCCAGGCACGCCCACTACGCCGCCGTGTCCAGGGAGGTCATGGCGGTCTTCCGGGCGATCACGCCTGAGGTGGAGCCGCTCGCGCTCGATGAGGCCTTCCTTGATGTGTCCGGCGCCCGGCGGCGGCTCGGCAGTCCTGCCCAGATCGGCCAGCTGATCCGCGCCCAGGTCAGCGAGCAGCAGGAGATCACCTGCTCGGTCGGGGCCGCCACGACCAAGTTCGTCGCGAAGCTGGCCTCAGTGCACTGCAAGCCGGATGGCCTTCTGGTCATCCCGGCCGACCAGGTCCTAGATTTCCTGCATCCGCTGCCGGTAGCGGCGCTGTGGGGGGTCGGCGAGCAGACCGGCAACGTCCTTGCCCGGCTGGGGCTGCGCACGGTAGCCGACCTCGCTCACGCGCCGCAGGGGACCCTTGACCGGGAACTTGGCCGGGCGGTAGCCGCGCATCTGGCCGCCCTCGCGCGCGGGCAAGACGATCGACGGGTGCTGCCAGGTGCCCAGGAGAAGAGCATCGGCGCTGAGGAGACCTTTCCCCGTGACGTCATCGACCCGGACGTGATCCGCCGTGAGCTGCTGCGACTGTCCGGGCGGACCGCGCGCGGCCTGCGCGCCTCCGGATATGCCGCCAGGACGGTCGTGGTCAAGCTTCGCCTGGCGAGCTTCAAGACCCTTACCCGCTCGCGGACGCTGGCCGAGCCGACCGACGTGGCCCAGCAGATCTACCTCACCGCGTGCGCCCTGTACGCGGCGGCCGGGCTTGATCCGCAGGCGCGGCTGCGGCTGGTCGGGGTGCGGGCAGCTGGCCTGATCCCGGCCGCTGGCGCCGCCACGCAGCTGGCGCTAGGCAACGAGCCTGCGCCATGGCGGGACGCCGAGCGCGCTGTTGACCGGATCGCGGGACGGTTCGGCGCCGATACCGTGCGGCCCGCTGCCCTGGTCGATGCCGACCGGCAGGAGGCGTGAGCTGCGATGCCTGGCCCCGATTGCGGCGGTGCGCGGCGGTCTGTGGGCATCTGACCGGCGAAGCGGTGCCCTACTGGAGCGATGCACCCTTCCGCAGGACGCACTCCCGCTCGTATTCTTAGGGTTGAGCAGTCCGTGGGGTGAAGGCCGCCGAGCCGTCGCCGCGCGCGAGTTTTGATGGGAGGCACTGTGCCGCTCTCTGAGCACGAGCAGCGCCAGCTCGAGCAGATCGAGCAGGCGCTTTATGCCGATTATCCACGGTTCGCGAACGCGGTTCGCAAGCGCGACCCGCGGGTGCACTACAAGCGCCGGGTCATCCAGGCCGCCCTCGGGTTCCTCATCGGCGTCGGGCTGCTACTGGCCGGGGTCATCACCACGTACGTGCTGATCGGCGTGGCCGGTTTCGTTGTCATGCTCGCGGCCAGCATGTGGGCGCTGACCAGCTACCGGCACATGACCGGGGTCACGACCGGGCGCGGGCCTGCCAAGGAGCGCCGCAGCAAGGCGGCGAGCACGGGCCTGATGGACCGGCTGGAAGAGCGGTGGCGCCGCCGCCAGGAGCGGGACCGTTAGCCGCTACCCGGCCTTATCGGCCAGTCCGGCTCGCGCGGCGGCGCCCCGGCGGCGCAGCGTCTGCCCGGCGGCATCCATCCAGCCGAATACGTCGAGCGCGTAGTGCAGCGCCGACCGGGCCGGTGCGAGTGCCGATGATGGCAGCAGGCGCGCCCGCCACCGAGTGCCGCGATCGGCTTCAAGCGACATGGCCTTCCGGACCGTCCCGACGTCCCGGCGCAGGGTTCCCGACGGCAGCGGCGCGGTAGCGTAGCGCGCCCGTTCCTCGGCGCTGGCGATCCGCTCCAGCGCCTGGCGAGATTCGTCGTCCAGCCCGAGCACTGGACTGATCCTGCGGGCCACCGCTCGGGGCGATTCGCTTGCCCGGCAGGCCATGCCATGATCGGCCAGATCAGCTTGCAGTTCTCGCCACGCGGCAGCGGCGACTCCGGCGTCATCCCCCGCCCGGTGCCATCGCCTGCGGCGGATCGCTGCCCTGGCTGTCGCTGGTGAGACGAGCGCTAGCCCAAGCACCACCACCGCTATCAGCCCGAGCGGGGCACCGCCGCCGTGCCGGGACGTCGGCAAACCTGCCGGGCCGCCCGGAGCGGGCCCGAACTTATGCTTCCCGGCAATTGAGCCGCCGGCTGAGGGGCTGCCCTTGATGCTGCCGGGCCCGGTCGTACCTGGCAGCTGGCCGGCCGGTCGCTGGCTCGCCGGAGTGGTCGTTGCATAGGCCGGCTGGACCGCGGTGGCCTGGCCGCCGGTGCCGCCAGGGGTCGGCTCGAAGCGGAGCCACCCCCAGCCCCGGAAATAAAGCTCCGGCCAGGCATGCGCGTCGGCGGTGCTGACCTTCCAGCTGCCGTTCCGCTGCCTGACTCCGGCTGTGTAGCCCACCGCGATCCTCGATGGGATGCCGACCACCCGGGCCAGCACCGCCATCGCGAACGCGTATTGCTGGCAGTAACCCTGCTTGGTCTTCGTCAGGAACTGGACCAGCCCGGCCGTGGTGTCGGGCAAGTGCACCGTGGTGCTGTAGCTGAACCCGTGATCTGCCGTGAACCAGTTCTCCAGGGCCATTGCCTTGTCGAAGGGGGAACTCGCGCCTTCGGTTATCTGCGCGGCGATCTCCGACAACTTCCGCAGGTGGGTAACCGGCGGGCTGAGGTAATCGGAGGCGGCGGAGGCGGCCGACCCTCTCGGCCACGTCGAGGATTCCAGCTGCAGTGTCGACGGGGCTGCTTCCTTGCTTGTCGCGGTGTATGTCAGGCCGGACAGTGGGGTGTCAGCCGAGTACACCATGAGAGTTGCCTTGTCCTCATGCCAGTCACCGGTGATGCTCAGATCTGCCGGGGCGTATGGAAGCGCGAGGAAGTTCCACCTGGCCCCGTAGCCCGCGACGCCATGCGCGAACCTGACCTGGGTGCGGTAGGTCACCGTGGAACTGCCGGACGAAACTCCCGGAGCGGCCGAAAGCGGACCTGAGCCCACGGAGACGGTGCTCGCGGGCGCGGACGCTGGAGGTATCAGGAGCCAGTTCCCGCTGTCGGTGTCGTAGTTCAGCACGTAGAGCTGAAGGTACTGCTCCGCCGGGTCCGGCGCATCGGTGGAGTAGCTCAGCACGGGCCGGGCGGCGGAACTCAGCAGCTGCTGCTGCATCTGGACCATCGGATCGGGCAGGGCGATCGCTGGCCCGTCCGTGGATCCAGCCGCGCCGTGGCCGTTGAAGAGACCGTGCACCCTGATTCCCGGCAGCAGCAGCGGGAGGATTATGGCGATGCTGATCGCGGCCAGCCCGATCCGCCGGCCTGATGCGGCCAGGGTGCGGGTGTCGGGCTGCTGGATCGCCTCGCGATCCCGGTGCTGCCAGACGGTCACTAGACGGCCCCAGACGCGCAGCCGGTCCCGCCCGTCTGCGGCCAGCAACGCCAGATAGCCGCTGATACCGAGGCAGAACACCACGGTGGCGCCGAATCCGCCCTGCTTGGCATTGGTGGTGATCGGCACGCTGTACAGCGCGAGCAGCGGCAGCCCGGCGATCGCCGGGCTGCGCAGCCGGACCGCCAGCAGGTCAGTCGCTATCGCCATCAACCCGATGCCGGCGGCAGTCAGGAGCGTTATTCCGGCAGTCCCGGGAACTGGCGGCACGTAGGAGCGCTCGCTGAATCCGCTGCTAGCCAGTGACCACAGGTACTGGGCCGATGCCGTGGTAGGCACGAACCCGGCGATGGACGTTCCCGCAGCGAGCAGCGCGTTCAGGTAGATCATTACTGCGGCCAGGTAAGTGACCAGGCAGGCGAGCGCGGGCAGGACGCGGAGCCTGGTGAAGCCCGCTGCGGCCAGCGCGACGATGAACACCCCGGCTGCCTTGTCATACCAGGGCGGGCTGGCCAGCAGCGGCCAGCAGGCGATGAGCGCGAGTACGCAGCCAGCCGCCGTTGCCCGGCTTGCAGGCAGCCTCGTCAGGGTGCCTGCTGCGGCGACGACCGCCACAGCGCCAACCCCGGCCCAGAACCAGCTGGCCCCCTGGATCAGCGGGTAGACCGATACTGACGCGAGAATCACCGCGGCAGCGGCGGTGAGAGTCAGCCGGTGATTCATGACCCGGGCTCCCTGGCCCCCCCGGCACTGCTGGTCCCTCCGGCACTGCTGGCCCCTCCGGCACTGCTGGCCCCTCCGGCACTGCTGGCCCCCCCGGCACTGCTGGTCCCCCCGGCACTGCTGGTGCTGTGCAGATGCCCCGGTGCCACCGGGAACGCGGCAAGCTGCTGCCAGGCGGCCGGTAGCGGCGTGCTGGCGTCGACGGAGATGACGCGCCAGCCGGCCGCCCGCAAGATGACCGCCGCCGCGCTGGTCTCGGCCGCTGCGCCGGCTGGCTGGCTCACCAGGCCGGGCGGCCGCTGGCCATTGCTAGCCCCGGCGCTGTGCCCGTTCCCGCTGGCCACCTTCGACGGGCCGGGCGCCTGCCGGCTGCTCCAGGTGGAGACCGCGAGCAGCAGCGCGATCGCGGGGCCGGCGTCGCGGCGGCTCGCGGCGAGCTGTCGCGCGACACCTGCAGACAACTGCCCGGCTATCGCCACGACGAGACCGCTGGTGCCGCCGCGCAGCGCTCCGGTACCGGCCCCGAGATCCCGGCAGCGCGAGGGCTTGATGACGGAAAGCGAGTCCAGCAGCACGTCCTCGAAGAGGCCAGCGGTGCTGACCGGCCCGGCGTCCGTGATCAGCTGCCCATCCAGCCCCTCGTGCGCGAAGTGCACACCTATCGATGCGGCGGCGCTGACCGCGAATTCAAACGATGACGTCGGGCCGGTGCCGGAATGCGCAGTGCTCCTGGTGTCCAGGAGCAGCAGCACGCGGTTCCGCCAGCGCTGCTCCTCCCGGCGTACCATGAGCTCCCCGTATCGGGCCGTGGAGCGCCAGTGCACCCTTCGAAGTTCGTCGCCGTCCCGGTAGGCGCGCGGTATCACGTCGTCTTCCCCCGCTGACGCCGCCGCGCGTTTCGTTCCGTCGCCGTCGCCCAGCCAGCTCCCGGCGACAACTGCCCTCGGTAGCGCCACGACCTTTGGCGTGACCACGAAGGTTGTCCGGGAGGAGAATGATCGCCCGACTTCCACCAGGCCGAACGCATCGGCGATGCGGATTTCCAGCGGGCCGATCACGAATTTCCCGCGCAGGTCGGACCGCAGCGGATAGCTGAGCTCCCGGACGCCGTCCCGCTCGATCCCGTTCAGGACGTACCTGGGACGGGCGCCGAGTGCGTACGGCACCGTGTCCTCGGCGAGCAGCAGTCCGGTGGGCAGCCGTGAGACGTTCTCCAGGCGCAAGCTGGCCAGGGCTGTCTGCCCGGCCGGGACTCTTGGCGGCGTGATGCTGCGCGCGCAGCTGAGCCGATAGCGTGCCCGGCTGGCGGCGAGAGCGGCGAGCAGCGGCAGCGCCATCAGGAGCGCACCGACGCTGATGAGGTCACGTTCACCGAGCAACAGCCCGGCGAGCACGGCTGCGATGCCCGCCGCGAGAAACGAGGTACCCCGGATGGTGAACCCCGCGAGCAATGACCGCATTCTCCGGCTCTTCCTTTCGCCCAGCCGTTCTAATCTATGGCCTACCCAGGGCCCGGGCTAGCGCACGGATCTGGGGAGGCCCGGCCGGACTGCCGGGGATGGTCTACTCGGCCCGGTTACCTGATCGGCAGCGGCTGCTGCTCAACCAGCCTGGCCAGGACGTGCTCCGGGAGTTCGCGGCCAACGAGTGCCTCCGGAGTGGGTAGCAGCCGGTGCGCGAGCACCGGCCCGGAAAGAGCCTGAATGTCATCGGGGATCACGAAGTCCCTGCCGTCGAGCGCCGCGTAGGCGCGGCTGGCCCGGAGCAGGTGCAGCGTCGCTCGCGGTGAGGCGCCGAGTCTGAGCTGGGGAGCGGACCGGGTCGCGCTGACCAGGCTGATGACGTACTGCCTGATCGAACGAGCCACATGCACGCTGCGGACCGCTGCCACCAGGGCGCGCACGTCACTGGCGTGGGCCGCTGGCCCGAGCGCGTCGAGCGGCGACGATGATCCGTGTGAGTCAAGCATCGCCAGCTCGGCGTTCTTATCCGGGTACCCGATCGAGATACGTGCCATGAAACGGTCCCGCTGCGCTTCAGGCAGCGGATATGTGCCCTCCATCTCGACCGGGTTCTGGGTCGCGATCACCATGAAGGGAAGCTCCAGCTGATACGTGGCGCCGTCAACCGTGACCTGGCGCTCTTCCATGCATTCCAGCAGCGCGGACTGAGTCTTGGGGGATGCCCGGTTGATCTCGTCACCGAGGACGATGTTCGCGAAGATCGGTCCCGGCTTGAACTCGAACTCCCTGAGTTCCTGGTTGTAGGCGCTGACTCCGGTAATGTCGCTCGGCAGCAGGTCAGGAGTGAACTGCACGCGCCGGACTGAGCAGTCAATCGACCGGGCCAGTGCCTTGGCCAGCAGGGTCTTTCCCACTCCCGGTACGTCCTCGATGAGTGCATGCCCCTCGGCCAGCAGGACGGTGAGCGCAAGCCTGATGGCTTCTGGCTTGCCCTCGATCACGCTCTCAACGGCCGCACTGACCCGGTGGGCTATCTGTACGAGTTCATCGAGCTTCCGTTCTGCCTGATTCCCCGTATCAATAACCACATGTCCTCCTTGCGGCACACACGGCGCGAACCCGCGTCCGCAGGATAGCCGGACTGCACTGGCCGGCCGCCATGACCGTGCGTTCAGACAGTACGTCGTGCGACGGCAAGGACGCGATGTCAGGGCGGCATCGGGGGTGACGGCAGCCGGCCGGACGGGCTGAGCGGACCGCGGCGGTGCGCACGGCCGTGCGCCAGGGCCGCCAAGCGCCCTTCGCGGCACCGCCAGTCGTTCCCGCGGATGCCCACTCCACTTCGCTCCACCCCCTCTGACCTTGAAATTCTGCACGCCTGCTGACCGGTTGAGCGGGTTCCTGTCATTGACGGTGGGGGAATGTGGAGTACAGTGGTGCACCGTGGGGCGGAGCCTGGCCCGACAGCAGTACTGGTGGGGGACCGGGGAGGTGAGCGCTGGTGTTTCTCGGCACTCACACGCCCCGCCTGGACGAAAAGGGACGTCTCTTCCTGCCCGCGAAATACCGGGAGGAACTGGCATCCGGCCTGGTCCTGACGAAGGGCCAGGAGCGCTGCCTTTATGTGTTTCCCGAATCGGAGTTCGGCCGGATTACCGAGGCGCTGCGGACAGCTCCGGTGACCGCCAAGGCGGTCCGCGACTACAGCCGGGTCTTCTTCGCCAGCGCCTCTGATGAGGTGCCGGATAAGCAGGGCCGTATCACCATCCCCCCGGGCCTGCGCGATTACGCGGCGCTGCAGCGTGACTGCGTCGTTATCGGCGCTAACACCCGGCTGGAGATCTGGGATGCGGACGCCTGGAATAGCTACCTCACCCAGCAGGAGGACGCCTTCTCGGACGCGTCGGAGGAGGTGCTGCCCGGCATTTTGTGAGCGCGGCGCCGCACGAGCGGCGCCAGGTGCCCGGCGAGGTCTCCACCCGCGCTGGGTGGCCAGGCCGGCTGACGCCACTTCCCCGGCGCCAGGCGGGCCTGAGGCCATCAGCGCATGCGCGGATGGGGACCTGGCCGGGCACCTGTCCGACAGGTATCTGGGCGGCCGCCTTTTCCGCGGCCAGCGGCACAGGTCAGGAACGGAAGGGGGCGAGATGGGCACGGCGGAAGCGCACCGCCCGGTCATGACCGAGCGGGTGCTGGCCTTGCTGGCACCCGCGCTTGAGCCGCCGGGATCGGTCCTGGTGGACGCCACTCTCGGCCGGGCGGGCCACGCCGGCGCCCTGCTCGCGCGGCATCCGGGCCTTGAAGTGGTCGGCGTGGACGCCGACGACGCCGCGATCGAGGAATCCGGCCGGCTGCTCACCCCATATCAGGACCGGGTCACGCTGGTGCATGCGGCTTTTGACCAGATCCCCGAGATCCTGGCCCGCCTCGACCAGATCAGCGTGCAGGGCGTCCTCTTCGACCTCGGGGTCTCCTCACCGCAGCTCGACGACCCGGCAAGGGGCTTCGCATACTCCTACGACGCCCCGCTGGATATGCGGATGGACCGGAGCCAGGTACTCACCGCCGCTGACATCGTCAACACCTATCCGGCCGCCCGGCTGGCTCAGGTGCTGCGCGACTACGGCGAGGAGCGGTTCGCCAGGCGGATCGCCGAGGCGGTGGTGCGGGAACGGTCCAAGGCCCCGTTCACCTCGACGATGCGGCTGAGCGATATCGTCCGCGATTCGATTCCAGCGCCCGCGCGGCGCAGCGGCGGCAATCCGGCCAAACGCACCTTCCAGGCACTGCGGATCGAGGTCAACGGCGAGCTCGACACGCTGCACCGGGCCCTGCCGTTGGCGCTCGACGCGCTCGCGGTCGGCGGCCGGATTGTGGTGCTCGCATATCACTCGCTGGAAGACCGCGCAGTGAAGAAGGCGCTGGCGGAGCGCGCGGTCGACACGACACCACCGGGCCTTCCCGTGTCGTTGCCCGGCCACCGGCCGCAGTTCCGGCTCCTGACCAAGGGGGCCGAGCGGCCGTCCGCCGAGGAACTGGCCGCCAACCCCCGGTCGGCCTCCGCCCGGCTGCGGGCAGCCGAACGGATAAGGGAGGCGGCATGAGGACCGAGCCGGTGCGGCATTCGACAGGGAGGACGGGCGCAGCACGATGAACACCACGACGACTGCCCAGGCGCGCAGCGCGGGCCAGGCACAATGAACGTCACGACGGGTACCCGGGCGCGCGGCGCGGCTCCCCTGGAAGACAAGCGCGGGTCGGTCAGGCAGCTCCAGCGCCAGCCGGGGCAGCGCCAGCCGGGGCAGCGCCAGCCGGGGCAGCGCCAGCCGGGCCAGCGCCAGCCGGGCCAGGCACCGGCAGCCGGTGCGCAGCTGCCTGGCGCAAGCCGCAGGACCGGAAGCCGCAACTCCGCGGCCGGGCCGCCTACGGCCGGCGATGGGACCAGGACGGCAGTCCTTGACGGGGCCTCGCCGCAGACCCGGACGGACACCCGGGCAGCCCCTGCCCGCGCTGGTCAAGCGGACGCCCCGGGCAAGGCCGCTGCCGAGGCGCCGTCGATTGCGCGGACCCCGTTCATCGCGGTGCTGCTCGGGCTGCTCGGCGGCGGGCTGGTCTGCCTGCTCGTGATCAATACCACTTTGGCCGCCGCCTCGTTCCGGATCAGCGACCTGCAGAAGGACAACGTGCAGCTTGCCCAGCAGCAGCAGACCCTGCAGCAGCAGGTGGCGAGCGAGGAGTCACCAGCGACGATCGAGCAGCAGGCCTACCGGCTGGGAATGCGGCCGCAGTCCATCCTCAGCTTCGTCGACGTGAAGACCCACCGGCGGTATACCAGCCCGCCCGCCACGGCGGGACCGAGCAGCATCCCCGGGTACGGCCGGTGACGGCCGGTGACGGAGGGCGGGGGAGAGATGACCGGCCTCCGGCGCGGGCTGTCCGCCGTCCGCCGTCACCAGGCGGCCCGCACCGGCCCGGTGCCGACCAGCGGGGCCGTGATGGCGCGAGGCGGCCGCCCGATGCGGGCCGGCGGCCAGGGGAGACAGCGAGGCGGCCGGCCGATCCTCGCCGGCGGCTCAGGGACGTAGCACCGCGCCAGTCTCCGGTTGGCCAGCCACCGCCCCCCGGGCCGGGCCAGCCGCCGCCAGGCGGCCAGGCGGCCAGGCCAGCTGGCCGGCACCCGGCGGGTCCAGGCGGCCAGCGGGGCTCGGCGGGCCCTGGGCCCAGGGGCGCCCAGGGCCCGGGCGGCCCTGGGCGCCCCGGCCGGCCAGCGCCGCCCGGAGGGAGGGCGTTCATCGCTGCCGCCAGGCCGGTCCTTCGCCGCGGCAGCCCGGCCCGCAGGCTGCACATCTCGCTGCTGTGCATCGTTTTCGTGCTGACTCTTTTCGCCGGCAGGCTGGTGCAATTGCAGGCAGTCGACGGACCGCGTTACCGGACCCTGGCCGAGCACCTGCGGCTGCAGCCGCAGGCCATTCCCGCGGTGCGCGGCATGATCACAAGCAGCGACGGCAGGGTCCTCGCGATGACCGTGCAGTCCGACCTGGTCTTCGCTGACCCGGCCCAGATACACGTGTCCATGCGGCAGCATGTCGCAGCCGCGCTGGCCGGGCCGCTTGGCATCGCGCAGTCGGTCGTGCTGGCGGCGCTCATGCACCCGTCCTCGCCGGACTATGTCGTCCTCAAGCGCAGCGTCCCCGCCGACACCGGCGCCCGGATCACCGCCCTGGAGCTGCCTGGTATCAGCGAGACGCCCAGCTACACGCGGGCGTATCCGAACGGGGCCCTCGCCGCCAATGTCCTCGGCTTCACCGACACCGATGCGGCGGGCGACCTGCGCGGCGTGGCCGGGCTCGAAGGGCAGTACAACTCGCTGCTGGCGGGCCGGGACGGCAGCGAAGAGGTCGAGCAGACCGCGACCGGGCAGCCGATACCGCTGACCGGCACCAAGATCAAGCCGCAGGTCGCGGCGGGTGGCCTCAGGCTCACCCTGCAGTCCGACATCCAGTGGTATGCGGAGCGGGCCTGCGTGGCTCAGGTCAAGCTGACCGGGGCCAGGAACTGCTCCATCGTGGTGATGCAGCCCAAGACCGGCCGGATCCTCGCGCTCGCGCAGTCCCCGGAGTTCAACCCGGCCGCCCCGCAGAACCTGGCAAGCACGACCGACATCCCGGTCGCGAATGTGTTCCAGCCCGGCAGCACCGGCAAGGTCCTCACCCTGGCCGCCGCGCTAGAGCATGGCGGCCAGACACCGATGAGCACCTACACCGTGCCCGACCAGATCGTGATCGACGGGTTTCCTTTTCACGACGCCGAGGCGCATCCCACCTTGCGCTACACGATCGCCGGCATCCTGGCCAACTCAAGCAACGTGGGCATGGTGCAGGTGGTGCAGCACGTCAGCCCTCAGGTCCAGTACCAGATGCTGCGGTCCTTCGGGCTCGGCGAGCCCACCGGGCTGAACCTTCCCGGCGAGAGCCAGGGAATCCTGCCGGTCCCCGCCAACTGGTGGGGAGACGAGCGTTATACCCTCTCGTTCGGCCAGGGTGTCGCCGTGAACGCGGTCCAGATGGCGAGCGTCTACGCCACCATCGCCAACGGCGGGGTGCGGGTGCAGCCCTCGATCGTGGCCGGAACCACGGACAGCGCGGGGAGGTACCGGCCTGCCCAGGTGCCAAGCAGCCGCCGGGTGCTCACAACCAGGACGGCACACGAGCTCATGGCGATGCTGCAGCAGGTGCCGCTGGTGAATGAGCAGGCAGGCGAGCCGTGGGGGATCATTAACGGCTATTCGATCGCGTCCAAGACGGGCACCGCGCAGGTGCCGGATCCCCGTCGCGGCGGGTGCCTGTGCCAGTACGGTTCAAGTTACATCGGCATCGCGCCGGCCACTGATCCGAAGCTGGTCGTCGCGGTGAACCTGCAGGACCCGACGAAGGGCAATTACTTCGGCATCGCCGTCGCCGGCCCGGTCTTCTACCACGTGATGAAATTCGCCCTGCAGACGATGAAGATCCCGCCAGATGGCGCCCGGCGTCCGCACGTCAGGCTCACCGCGCCGTGAAGGGAGGTACCCTCAGCCCGTGCCAGCGGATCTTCGCCCTCGTCAGGTACCCGCGCGCCCGCTCACGGGACTCGCGCAACTCCTCGGCGTAACCACAGTCGGCCCGGACGGCCCAGGCGGCGCGCAGCCGCAGCTCGCCGGCCGCGGCGTGACCGGCATCACCCATAATTCACGCCTGGTACGCCCGGGTGACCTGTATGCCGCGCTACCAGGCAGCAGTCATCATGGCGCCACGTTCTGCGCGGACGCGGCCTCGGCCGGCGCCGTGGCCGTGCTCACCGACCCGGCCGGGCGCGACCTTGCCGTCTCCGCCGGGCTGCCGGTCTTCGTGGTCGGTGATCCGCGGTCCAGGCTGGGCGCTGTCGCATCCTGGATCTACGGCAACCCGTCGGGCCGGCTGCTCCTTATCGGGGTGACCGGTACCAGCGGCAAGACCACCACCACCTACCTGCTTGAGTCAGGGCTGCGGGCAGCGGGCCATTCGACCGGGCTGGTCGGCGGGGTGCAGAACAGGATCGGCGGCGCTGCGGTCGCCAGCCAGCTCACCACGCCGGAGGCCACTGACCTGCAGGCGTTTTTCGCGGTCATGGCTGAGCGAGGCGTCACCGCCGCGGCCATGGAGGTGTCCAGCCATGCACTGGCGCTCGGCCGGGTCGCCGGGACCAGCTACGACGTCGCGATCTTTACCAACCTGTCGCAAGATCACCTGGACTTCCACCACAGCATCGAAGACTATTTCGCCGCGAAGGCAGCGCTGTTCACGCCCGCCTACGCGCGCGCCGCAGTGGTCAACATTGACGACGCGCGCGGCAGGCAGCTGGCGGCCGCGCCGCTGATCCCGCTGATCACGTTCTCCGCGGCCGGCGATCCCGCTGCTGACTGGCGGGCCGCCGATGTGCGCGGCGGCGCCGACGGGAGCACCTTCGCGGTGATCGGGCCCGGCGGCGTCGAGGCCGACGCGTCGGTGGCGCTGCCTGGGCCATTCAACGTCGCCAACGCGCTCGCCGCGATTGTCGCGCTGGTCGAGGCGGGCATCGGGCTCGCGACTGCCGTGGCAGGCGTCGCCGCCTGCCCCGGCGTGCCCGGCCGCCTGGAGCGGGTGGACGCCGGACAGGACTTCACCGTGCTCGTCGACTACTCGCACAAGCCCGGCGCGGTCGAGGCGGTGCTTGAGGCGCTCCGCCCGGTCACGGCGGGCAGCCTCACCATCGTGCTCGGCTGCGGCGGCGACCGGGACACCGCCAAGCGCCCGCTGATGGGGGCCGCCGCGGCCCGGCTCGCCGACGTGGCGATTCTCACCAGCGATAACCCGCGCTCCGAGGATCCGCTGGCGATACTCGCCGAGATGCTGGCCGGCGCCCTGACGGTGCCACCGGCGGCGCGGGCGCACGTGATCGTCGAGCCGGACCGTGGTGCCGCGATCGGCCTCGCTATCGCCGGAGCAGGCAAGGGAGATGTGGTGCTAGTGGCCGGCAAGGGCCATGAGGGTGGCCAGTACGTGGCGGGTACCGTCATCCCGTTCGACGATCGTGAGGCGGCGGCCGGTGCCCTTGCGGACCGTCGCGCAGGCAGCGTCATGACAACTGCGGAGGACCAGTGATCCCGCTGTCGCTGGAGCAGCTCGCTGAGCTCGCAGGCGCCGAGCCGGACCTGATCGCCGACCTGGGCGCGATCGTGACGGGGCCGGTGGTCATCGACTCGCGCCGGGCGGTGGCCGGCAGCCTGTTCGCCGCGCTGCCCGGGGCGCGGGCGGACGGGCACGACTACGCCAGTGCGGCGGTAGCGGCGGGCGCGGCGGCCGTGCTCGCCTCGCGGCCGACGGGGACCCCGGCGCTGATCGTCCCCGACGTCGCCGGTGCGCTCGGAAGACTCGCCAGGGCGGTCGTCGACCGGCTCCCTGGCCTGCAGATCGCGGCGATCACCGGCTCGGCGGGCAAGACCACGACCAAGGACCTGGCAGCCCAGCTGATCGAGGGCCTTGGCCCGACAATCTCGCCGCAGGACTCCTATAACAACGAGATCGGCCATCCGCTGACCGTGCTCCGGGTCACCGAGCAGACCAGGTACCTGGTCTGCGAGCTGTCGGCACGCGGCCCCGGTCATATCGCCGGCCTCTGCCAGATCGCGCCGCCCGGCTTCGGCGTGGTGCTCTGCGTGGGCCATGCGCATGCCGGTGAGTTCGGCAGCATCGAGGACGTGGCACGCGCCAAGGCAGAGCTGCCCGCCGCGCTGCCGGAAACCGGGACGGCGCTGCTGAACGCCGACGACCCGCGGGTGCTGGCGATGGCCGGCCAGACCCGGGCCCGGGTGATCACCTTCGGCCGCAGCCCGCGCGCTGCCGTGCGTGCCGTTGATGTGAGGCTTGACGACTCGGGCCGGCCTGCCTTCACGCTGGCGAGCCCCGATGGCTCAGCGCCGGTGCAGCTGCGGCTGTTCGGCGCGCATAACGTGGCCAACGCGCTGGCCGCCGCCGCCCTGGCCGGCCAGCTCGGCATGCCGGTGGCGGACGTCGCCGCGGGGCTGTCCGCGGCCACCCCGCGGAGCAGGTGGCGGATGGAGGTGACCAGGCGCGCCGACGGCGTCACGGTCATCAACGACGCTTATAACGCGAACCCGGAGGCGCTCCGCGCCGCTCTCGAAGCGCTGGTCGCGATGGCGGGGGACCGGCGGGCGTACGCCGTGCTCGGCCACATGACCGAGCTTGGCCCGGCGGCCCAGGAGTTCCACGAACAGGCTGGCCTGCTTGCCGCGCGAGCCGGCGTGGCCGGGCTTATCGTGGTCGGCGAGGACGCCGCGCCGATGCTCGCGGGGGCCAAGTCGGAGCCGTCCTGGCACGGCGAGCTCGTGGCAGTGCCCGACGCGGCCGCCGCGGTCGCGGCGATCACGCAACGGGCCAGGCCGGGGGACGTGGTCCTCGTTAAGGCATCCCGCGCTGTCAACCTCCAGCAGGTGGCCCTTGCGCTCACCGGAGAGCAGCCGCTCGGGGCGGGCCACGGGGCCGCGCTGTGAAGACGATCCTCGTCACCGCCGGCGTTTCGCTGATCATCGCGCTGTTCGGCACGCCGCTTGCGATCAAACTCTTCACCAAGCGCGGTTACGGGCAGCTGATCAGGGAGGAGGGCCCGGCGGCGCACGCCACCAAGCGCGGCACCCCCACCATGGGCGGGACCGTCATCGTCGTCGGAACGCTGATCGGTTATCTGGTCGGGCACGAGGTCACCGACGATCCGATGTCGATGTCCGGGCTGCTTGTCCTGCTGCTGATGACCGGGCTCGGCGCCGTCGGGTTCATCGACGATTTCATCAAGATCTACAAACAGACCAGCCTCGGGCTGCGCAGCGGCGCGAAGCTGGCCGGCCAGGCCGTGGTGGGCGCGATCTTCGCGCTGGAGGTGCTGCGCCATCCGGACGGTTACGACATCACCCCGGCCGATGCGCACCTCTCCTTCCTGCGGGACTTCGGCCCGACTATCGGGGTGCTCCCGTTCCTGCTGTGGATAGTGCTCATGATCGCCGGCTGGTCGAATGCGGTGAACCTGACCGACGGCCTCGACGGCCTGGCCACCGGGGCCGCGATCCTGGTGCTCGCCTCCTACGTGCTGATCGCCAACTGGCAGCTGCGCAACGACTGCACGGTGGCGCTGACCCCGAACTGCTACGCGGTGCGCGATCCGCTCGACCTGGCGGTGGTGGCGGCGGCCGTGGGGGCCGCCTGCTTCGGATTCTTGTGGTGGAATGCCCCGCCTGCCAGGATCTTCATGGGCGACACCGGCTCGCTCGCGCTCGGCGGCGTGCTCGCGGGCCTGGCCGTATGCACCAAGACCCAGCTCCTGCTGGTGATCCTCGGCGGCCTGTTCGTGATCATCATCATGTCGGTCATCATTCAGGTCGGGTTCTTCAAGGCGACCGGAAACCGGGTGTTCCGGATGGCGCCGTTGCAGCATCATTTTGAGCTGCTCGGCTGGGCTGAGACGACGATCGTCATCAGATTCTGGCTGATCTGCGGCCTGTTCATCGCTCTTGGGCTTGGCATCTTCTACGTGGAGTGGCTGCCCGGCTAGGCGGCCACCGCGCCAGGGCCAGGCATCGGCCATGCGGGACGGCTGCGCGGCCAGGAACATCCGGTCGGAACGAAGGTGGGTGCGCAGGTGGGTGCGCAGGTGACGGGTTCAGGTGCAGAGTTCGCCGGGCGGCGGGTGATCGTCGCCGGGCTCGGCGTATCGGGGCCGCCCGCGGCCCGTGTTCTCGCGGCGCAGGGCGCGCACGTGACCGCCATGGAATCGCGCGACGACCCAGAGCGGCGTGAGCTCGCGGGACAGCTGTCGGAGTCCGGTGTCACGGTCCTGCTCGGCGCTGGCCGTGAGCTCCCCGCAGGTACCGACCTCGTGGTCACCTCACCAGGCTGGCGCCCGGACACCCCGCTGCTTGCGGCTGCGGCTGCGGCCGGCATACCGGTGATAGGCGACGTCGAGCTTGCCTGGCGGCTGCGGCCGGCGCTGTCCGGCGGCGCCAGACAGCAATGGCTCGGCGTGACCGGCACGAACGGCAAGACCACCACCGTGAAGATGCTGGCGGCCATGCTGGCCGCGGCCGGGCACCGGACCATCGCGGCAGGCAACGTCGGCACCTCGGTGGTCGACGCGGTCACGGAACCGGAGCCTTACCCGGTCATCGCCGTCGAGCTGTCAAGTTTCCAGCTGCACTGGAGCGCGACCGTCCGGCCGATGGCGGCAGTAGTCCTCAACGTCGCCGGGCATCACCTCGACTGGCACGGTGATATCGAGTCCTACGCGCGCGACAAGGGCCGCATCTATGCGCCGGGCACCATCGCCGTCTGCAATGCCGACGACCCGAGGTCGGCGCAGCTCGCCCATGCCGCGCCCGGCACGGCGCGAGTCGTCGCGTTCCGGCTCGGTCCCCCAGGTCCCGGGGAGCTTGGCGTCGCTGGTGACGCGCTGACCGACTGGGCTTTTGGCGAGGCGGTCCGGCTGGCCGGGGTCGCCGAGGTACAGCCTGCCGCGCCGCACAACGTCGCAGACGCGCTGGCGGCGGCTGCGCTTGCCCGCGCCTACGGGTGCCCGCCCGAGGCGGTCAGCGCCGGGCTTGCGGCCTTCCGGCCGGAGCCGCACCGGATCAGCCTGGTCGCGCGGATCGGCGCGGTGGACTACGTCGATGACTCCAAGGCGACCAATCCCCATGCCGCCGCCGCCTCGTTGGCTGCCTACCCGTCCGTGGTGTGGATCGCCGGCGGCCTGTTCCGTGGTGCCGACGACCAGATCGATCAGCTTGTCAGGTCCGCTGCCGCGCGGCTGCGCGGCGTAGTGCTGCTCGGCGCCGACCGGGCCGCCTTCGGTCAGGCCCTCGCGCGACACGCGCCGGATGTCCCGGTCGTGGCGGCTGCGGGCACCGACACTAGGATCATGGACCTGGTGGTGGAGGAGGCTGCGCGGCTGGCCGTGCCTGGTGACACCGTGCTGCTGGCCCCGGCGGCGCAATCGTTCGACATGTTCCGCGACTATCCGGCGCGTGGCGACAGTTTCGCTGCCGCCGTCAGGCGGCTGGCGGAGCGGCAATGAGCGCGGTGCCGGCCGGCGGAGCCGCGGCGGAGCAGGCAGCGGCCGGCCCGGACGGGGCGGCACTCTCCGGCGCCAGGACGCGCGGGCTCTTCAAGCCCCGCGACCTGGCGAGCGCCCGCGCGGGCCTGCTCGACCGGCCGCTCACGTCGTACTATCTCGTCGTCGGCATCACCGTGCTGTTGGTCGCACTCGGCCTGATCATGGTGCTGTCGACGTCATCCGCCCAGGCGCTGGACAGCGGCGGCGCGCCGTACTCCGGCTTCCAGAAACAGCTGGCCGGCGTCGTGGCCGGGCTGCCGCTAATGTGGATCACGGCCAAGTCATCCCCCAAGATCTTCCGGGCGGCCGCCTACCCGCTGCTGGTGGCCTCCGTGATCGGCCTGGTGGCGGTCCTGGCCGTCGGCCGGACTGTCGACGGGGCCGAGCGCTGGATCCAGGTCGGCGGATTCCAGCTGCAGCCGTCGGAGTTCGCCAAGCTTGCCTTCCTGCTGTGGGGCGCCGACGTGCTCGCCCGCAAGGAGAAGCTCGGCCAGCTGACCGACTGGCGGCAGCTGCTCATCCCGCTGATGCCGGGCGCCGCCATCCTCTGCATGCTGGTCATGCTCGGCGACGACCTGGGCACCACGTTCCTGCTGCTGATCATTTTCCTTGCCCTGCTCTGGGTGATCGGCACCCCGGGTCGGCTATTCATCGGCCTGCTCGGGCTGCTGGTCTTCATCATGATCATTCTCGTGATGGTGGCGAGCTACCGGCTCAAGCGGCTCACCGGCTTCTTCAACCCGCAGGCCCAGGCCTCCTCGGCCGGCTGGCAGGCGATCCAGGGGAAATACGCGGTCGGCTCGGGCGGCCTGTTCGGAGTGGGCCTCGGCGCCAGCAGGCAGAAGTGGGGCTGGGTGCCGAACTCCACCACCGACTTCATCTTCGCGATCCTCGGGGAGGAGCTTGGCCTGATCGGCACGGTGTGTGTCACGTTTCTCTACGGCGGCCTTGCCTATGCTGGCCTGCGGATCGCCAGGCGGGTGCCGGACACCTTCATGCGCCTGGCCGCCGCGGCGGCCACGTCGTGGATAGTCGTGCAGGCGCTGGTGAACATCGGCGCGGTGATCGGACTGCTGCCGATTACCGGGGTCCCGCTGCCGCTCGTCTCCGCGGGTCTGTCTTCGCTGCTGGTCACGATGGCAGCGCTGGGAATGCTGATGTCGTTCGCTAAGCGGGAGCCCGGTGCCAGGCAGGCCCTCGCCGCCGCGGGCCCCAGCGTGCCGCTGCGCATCCTAAGCTGGCTAGGCCTGGCAGGCAGGCGCCGCTGAGATCCCTGCGGCTGCCCCAGCGGGCCCGGCACCGAGGAGGGAGGCGAATCCGCCGATGAGCGTTGTCCTTGCGGGCGGCGGCACGGCCGGCCATATCGAGCCCGCCCTGGCGCTTGCCGACGCGTTGCGGCGCGCCGACCCCGAGATTGCGATCACCTGCCTGGGCACCGAGCGCGGCCTGGAGACAAGGCTGGTTCCGCTGCGCGGCTACGACCTGGCGCTGATTCCCGCGGTGCCGTTGCCCCGGTCGCTGACCCCCCAGTTGCTGTCGGTCCCCGGGCGGCTCGGCGCGGCCGTCGGCGCGGCGGCTGCGGTCCTTGACCAGACGCGCGCGAGGGTCATGGTGGGATTCGGCGGCTACGTAGCCACGCCCGGATACCTGGCCGCCAAGCGCCGCGGGGTCCCGATCGTGGTGCACGAGGCCAACTCGCGCCCCGGCCTGGCCAACCGGATCGGCGCGCTGCTGACCTCACATGTGTTTACCGGGCAGCCGGGTACCAAGCTCGGGCACGCTACCTGCATCGGCATCCCGATCCGCAGGGAGATATCGGGGCTGGACAGGCTCGCCGCTGGGGACAAGGCGCGCGCCCACTTCGGCCTTCAGCCTGACCTGCCGGTGCTGCTGGTCACCGGCGGGTCGCAGGGGGCTCGCTCGATCAACATGGCCGTCACGGCGGCCGCCGGCTGGATCCGCGCGGCAAGCGTCCAGGTGCTGCACATCATCGGGCCGCACTCGGACATCGATGTGCCGCCGCCCGGCGGCCCGGCGCCTTACATCACCCTTCCGTACCTGGACAGGATGGACCTGGCCTACGCGGCGGCCGACTTCGCACTGTGCCGGGCCGGCGCGATGACCTGCGCGGAGCTGACAGCGGTGGGCCTTCCGGCGGTGTATGTGCCGCTGCCGCACGGCAACGGCGAGCAGCGGCTGAATGCCGCGCCGATCGAGGACGCCGGCGGCGGCCTGATCGTCGACGACGCCAGCCTCAGCCCGGAGTGGATCCGCGACACGCTGATCCCCGTGCTCCTTGACCCGGAACTTGTCGCCGCGATGTCGCGCGCCGCGGCGCGGGCGGGCCACACGGACGCCGACAATTGGCTGGCCGAGGCGGTCCTCGGCGTTCTCAGGGACGAGCCGCCGCGTGGTGGCCCTGGGCATGGGGGTGTCCCCGGGCACGGCAGTGCCCCTGGGCGTGATAATGCCCCCGGACATGATAGTGCCCCTGGGCATGGTGGTGCCTCTGGGCGCGGTGGTGCGGGAGGGCACCGGGCTGCCCAGCGGAGCGGCGGCGCTCAGCGGCGCGGCGGTGCCCAGCGCCGCGGCGGCCACCGCAGCGGGTAACCGCGGCAGGGGCAAGCAGACAGCAGAACGGGCACAGCGGGAGCCGACAGCAGGCGCGGCCGGCGGGATAGGGCAGCTGGGGATACGCAGGAGGGGCGGATTTATGGGCCTGGTCACGCCGGTGGCACCGGTGCCGATCGGCAACCTCGGCCGGGTGCACTTCACCGGCATCGGCGGCGTCGGCATGTCCGGGGTCGCGCGCATCATGCTGGCCAGGGGAGTCGTGGTGTCAGGAAGTGACTCCGTGGCGAGCCAGCAGCTCGACCAGCTGGCGGCGCTCGGCGCTGATGTGCATGTCGGCCACTCGGCCGGCTATCTCGGCGACGCGGCGACGCTGGTGGTCTCCACTGCGATCCGGCCGGACAATCCCGAGCTGACCGAGGCCAGGCGGCGCGGGCTCCGGGTCCTGCACCGGGCCGCGGCACTGGCGTCGGTGATGCTCGGCATGCGGGGTATCGCAGTAGCGGGGACGCACGGCAAGACGACGACCACCGCCATGCTGACCACCGTGCTGCGCTGGTGCGGCGCCGACCCCTCGTACGTCATCGGCGGGATTCTCGCCGAAACGGGCCTGGGGGCTCACTACGGCGGAGGTGACGCATTCATCGCCGAGGCTGACGAGAGCGACGGTTCGTTCGTCATGCTGTCGCCGAGCGCGGCGGTGGTCACCTGTATCGAGGCCGATCATCTGGACAACTACGCGAACCTCGCGGAGATCGAGGCGTACTTCGGCGCCTTCGCCCGCAAGATCTCAGCCGGCGGGCTGCTTGTCACCTGCGCTGACGATCCGGGAGCGAGGTCGCTCGCGGCCGCGTCGGGGGACCTGCCGATCCTGCTCCGTTCGTACGGAGTGTCGGACGGCGCCGACTATCAGGTAACCGACGTGACGTCGCGCGGCATGGCCACGCTGCTCACGGTGACCGGCGGACCGCGGGCGGCAGCCGGTCTCGCGGACGGCATCAGGCTGCAGGTCGCCGTGCCAGGCAGGCACAATGCACTCAACGCGGCCGCCGCATTCGGGACCGCCGTCGAGCTCGGCTTCCCGCCGGATCAGGTGGCAGCGGGCCTGGCGGGCTACCGGGGCGCGCGGCGGCGGATGGAGTTCAAGGGCGAGGCGGACGGGGTGCGCGTGCTCGACAGCTATGCGCACCATCCGACTGAGCTCGCCGCCGACCTGGCCGCCGCCAGGGACGTGGCAAGCGGCGGCCGGGTGATCGCCGTCTTCCAGCCGCATCTCTTCAGCCGTACCCGGATCTTCGCGGCCGAGTTCGGCGCTGCGCTCGGCCACGCTGATGAGGCGCTTGTCCTCGATGTCTACGCTGCGCGCGAAGATCCCGAGCCGGGTGTCACCGGAATGCTCGTGGCCGCCGCGGTACCAGGAGGCCGGGCGCAGTTCCTGCCGGACCGGGCCGACGTGCCCGCTGCGGTGGCCGGCATCGCCAAGCCAGGTGACCTCGTTCTCACCATGGGCGCCGGTGATGTCACCGCGCTTGGCCAGGTGATCCTGACCGCCCTTGCGGAGCGGGGCGGTGAGCGCTGATGGCGCGCGGGCGCAACGTGACCGGCGGCATGCCGCCGGTCACCACGGCAGGCAGCGATTCGCCGCGCGCCGGCCGGGGCCGCGACGCCGCGCGGCCGGCCAGGGCCGCGAGCCGCGACGCCGGCCAGGGCCGCGACGCCGCGCCGGCCAGGGCCGCGAAAGCGAGTTGTGGAAGGCGGCGTGCTTTGTCTTCGCGGCGGTGGCGATCGTTGCCGGCCTGGCCTGGGCGCTGCTCGGATCGAGCTTGCTGGTAGTCCGATCCGTGCAGGTCACCGGAGAGCGTCAGGTCACAATGGCCGAGGTGCTTCACGCAGCGGGCATTCAGGACGGTATGCCGCTGATCCGGATCAACACTTCGAGCGTGGCACGCCGCGTGGAGCAGCTCACCCAGGTCCAATCCGCGAAGGTGAGCAGGGACTGGCCGGACAAGGTCGTGATCTCGGTACTGGAGCGGACGCCGGCCCTCGCAGTGACCATGCAGGGCGGCTTCGGGCTGGTCGACGGCTTCGGGGTGGTAGTGCGTAAGGAGGCACGCAAGCCGCCCGCGATGCCGCTGCTGACCGCGCCGGTACCTGGTACGGGCACCTCGCTGCGGGGTAACCCGGCGGTGCGTGCGGCGGTGACCGTGCTCCGGGACCTGTCCGCTCCGCTGCGCCGCCGGGTGAAGAGCGTCAGCGCCCCGTCCGCAGCCGCGGTGACGCTGCAGCTGACCCGCGACGTCACGATCTTGTGGGGCGGTAGCGACCGTGGCGTGGCGAAGCTCGGTGAACTGTCGATCCTGATGCGCACCCACGCGAGCTATTACGACGTCAGCGATCCCAGCGTCGCGGTCACCGGGGGGTGAACGATGACCTGCGGTTTCGGCAGATCCGCCGCGACACGCCGGGCCGTTCGGGTCCAGTTAGTTGACCGCGGGCGGCGGGCAACTCTACTGTCCGTATCAATCGGCAGCTTTACATAACTCTAAATCTCAACTTGAGGGTGAGAGTTGACTCGCTAGAAACCGCGGACCTTTTTACCCGCCGATGCTAGTTGGGGGCGTCATCCTGCAGACTGCTCAGACATAGTTTTCCGAGCTCGGCGGGGTAACTGGCCGCCTGGTCGGTCAGGAAAAACGCATAAGCAAACGAGCGGAAAGGGTCTCTCCTCGTGGCAGCACCGCAGAACTATTTGGCGGTCATTAAGGTCGTCGGTATCGGCGGGGGCGGCGTCAATGCCGTTAACCGGATGATCGAAGAGGGACTCAAGGGCGTTGAGTTCATCGCGATCAATACGGATGCCCAAGCACTTCTCATGAGCGATGCCGACGTCAAGCTCGACGTCGGACGCGAACTAACCCGCGGCCTCGGGGCCGGCGCCAATCCTGACATCGGCTCGAAGGCCGCCGAGGATCACCGCGAGGAGATCGAGGAGGTCCTGAAGGGCGCCGACATGGTCTTTGTCACCGCTGGCGAGGGTGGCGGGACAGGCACCGGCGGCGCGCCGGTGGTCGCCAACGTGGCGCGGTCGCTCGGTGCCCTCACCATCGGCGTGGTCACCCGGCCGTTCGGCTTCGAGGGCAAGCGCCGGGCAGCCCAGGCAGACCTGGGCATAGACCGGCTGCGCGACGAAGTGGACACCCTGATCGTCATCCCGAACGACAGGCTGCTGTCGATCTCGGACCGGCAGGTAAGTGTCCTGGACGCCTTCAAGGCCGCCGACCAGGTGCTGCTATCCGGTGTCCAGGGCATCACCGACCTGATCACCACCCCCGGCCTGATCAACTTGGACTTCGCCGACGTCAAGTCGGTGATGTCGGGCGCGGGCTCGGCGCTCATGGGCATCGGCTCCGCGCGCGGCGACGACCGGGCGGTCGCGGCGGCGGAAATGGCCATCTCAAGCCCGCTGCTCGAGGCGAGCATCGACGGCGCCCACGGCGTGCTGCTGTCCATCCAAGGCGGCTCCGATCTCGGCTTGTTCGAGATCAACGAGGCCGCGCAGCTAGTCGCCAATTCGGCAGCGCCAGACGCGAACATCATCTTCGGCGCGGTGATCGATGATGCACTCGGCGACGAGGTAAGGGTCACCGTAATTGCCGCTGGATTCGATGAGGCCCAGGCGTCCCGCGCTAGGTCGAGCCGGACTGGTAGTTATGGCCAGGCCCCAGCGAGCCCCGACGGCCTCACCGCAGCCGGAGGCTGGCGCACCTTCGCCTTTCCCGACCATGGCGATCCCTCGGCCATCACCCAGGCGCCGGCTCCTGGCCATGAGCCGGCATCTGGCCATCAGCCGGCACCTGGCCATCAGCTGGCATCTGGCCATCAGCCGGCACCTGGCCATCAGCTGGCATCTGGCCATCAGCCGGCACCTGGCCAGGCTGCGGGGCAGCCTGCCGCTCAGGCCGTTGCTCAGGCCGTCGAACGGGCCGCTGCTGATCCGCCCCCTGCCGCGCCGGGCGGCATGAGCGCCGATACCGCGGCCGTTCAGGAGCCGGCCAGGGCCGAGGGCGTTCCCTCGCCCCGCGTGCCCGAGGCCGCGCCTGCAGCGGCGGTAGCGGCACCGGAAGCGCCGGCGCTGGACAAGCCGGCCGCCCGGGCGGCCGAGACATGGGTGCCCGACAGCCCCACCCGCCGCCGGTCAGTGGTCTTTGAAGAGGACGATGATCTCGACGTCCCAGACTTTCTCAAGTGAGCGCCCGGCCGGCCGCGCGAGATGACCGGCTGTGGCAGCAGTTCGAGCTGGCCACCGGGGTCACAGCGATGTTCACGAGCCGCTGTGGCGGGGTCAGCGCGCCGCCTTATGACACGCTGAACCTGAGCGGCGCCGTCGGCGACCGCCCTGAAGACGTCGCACGCAACCGGGATATCCTGCGGACCGCATGCGGAGACACGCACCCGGTCACCTGGATGCGGCAGGTACACGGAGCGGCCGTGAGCCACGCCAGCGCCGCCCCGGCCGGCCCGGTGGCTGAAGAGGCTGATGCGCTTTTCACGGAGATCCCCGGCTTGCCGCTCGGCGTGCTCGCAGCGGACTGCGCGCCCGTCCTGATCGCTGACGGCCAGGCGCGAATCGTCGGCGCTGCGCACGCGGGCCGGGAGGGACTCGCGGCCGGTGTTGTCCCGGCGCTCGTGTCGGCGATGGCAGCGGCTGGCGCGGTGCCGTCGCGGATGCACGCGGCAGTCGGCCCGATGATTTGCGGGGCCTGTTACGAGGTCCCTGAGCAGCTCAGGGACCGCGTGGCTGGCGCTGTGCCAGGGGCAGGCTGCGTGACCAGGTCAGGGACCCCCGGAATCAACGTGAGAGCCGGTGTCGAGGCGCAGCTGGCGAAGGCAGGCGTGCAGAGCGTGATCGGCGATCGTCGGTGCACGGCAGAGCACCCGGAGCTGTATTCCTACCGGCGTGACGGCAGGACCGGGCGGTTCGCGGGAGTGATCTGGCTGGCGTCATGATGTGGCTGTGACCGATAGTTCCGGCAGCTACCCGGACCGGCGCAGCGAGCTGTCCGCGCGGCTTCGCGCAGTGCGCCGGCGGATCAGCACGGCTTGCATAGCAGCGGGCCGTCGCCCCGACGAGGTCACCCTCGTCGCCGTCACGAAGACCTATCCTGCGTCTGATATCCGGCTGCTGAACGAGTTCGGCGTTGCCGACATCGGGGAGAACCGCGACCAGGAGGCAGCGCCCAAAGCCGCCGAGTGCGCGGCCCTCGGACTGCAGATCACCTGGCATTTCGTGGGACAGCTGCAGACCAACAAGTGCCGTAGCGTCGCCTCCTACGCCAGCGTGATCCACTCCGTCGACAGGTTGCGCCTGGTTAGCGTGCTAGGCAAGCGCGCCAGGGCCGTCGGGCGCGACATCACCTGCCTGGTGCAGGTGAGCCTCGACGGCGACCCCGAGCGCGGCGGCGCCTACGGCGAGCAGGTGACACTGATCGCCGACGCGATCGCGATTGAGGGCGGGCTGACGATCGGCGGCGTGATGGCCGTGGCCCCGCTGGGGATGACAGCCGATACGGCGTTCGGCAAGCTCAGGGAGACGGCCGAGGCGATGCGGTCGCAGCATCCTCACGCTGTGATGATCTCGGCGGGAATGAGCGGGGATCTGGAGGAGGCAATCGGCGCTGGCGCGACACACGTGCGTGTCGGTACGGCGTTGCTCGGCGGTCGGCGCGCCTTCGTCAGGTAATGTCCGACGCGTGGCACGGCCATGAGCCGTGCCGCAAAGCGGGCACGACGGAGGAGCAGATGGCCAGCGCGATGCGCAAGATGGCGGTCTATCTCGGCCTGGTAGAGGACGATCACCGGTACGACGATCACTACCAGGGCGAATACGTAGCCGAAGAGTACGAGGAATATGGCGCCGAGTTCATCGATCCTGGTGACGCTCCGAAGGCCGCCCTCGAGTACGCCGACGACGGGCCGGAGGCGGCTGAGCCCCCTGCCGCCACTCAGGTGCACACTACTGACCTGGCAAGGATCACTACCTTGCATCCGCGTACCTACAATGAGGCCCGGACCATCGGAGAGCACTTCCGCGAGGGCACTCCGGTGATCATGAACCTGACCGAGATGGTCGACAGCGATGCCAAGCGCCTGGTTGACTTCTCGGCCGGGTTGATCTTCGGGCTACGCGGGAGCATCGAGCGGGTGACCAATAAGGTGTTCCTGCTGTCCCCGGCTAATGTAGAGGTGGCCGCTGAGGATAAGGCCCGCATCGCGGAACGAGGTTTCTTCAACCAGAGCTAGCCGGACAGCCGCGGTCTTCGCGCATGGTGACTGACCGTGGCCATCCCGGCATCAGCCGTGAGGCAGGACAGTAACGTGAACATCGTAAGGGTCGTTCTCTACTATGTTCTGTCGATCTACCTGCTGATTCTTATCGGACGCCTGATCCTCTCCTGGATCCAGGCGTACTCGCGGTCGTGGAGCCCTACCGGCATCGTCTTGGTGCTCGCCGAGTTCATCTATACGGCAACAGATCCGCCGCTGAGATTGCTAAGGCGCTACATACCAACCCTCCGGCTCGGTAGTGTGGCCTTGGACCTCAGCTTCATAGTGCTGTTCTTGGTGCTAGTTGTGCTGTTGAACGCCGTGCAGCTGATCTGATCGGGTAGCGTCCATAGGGACCTAAGCCCGGAGAGCGCCAAGGAGACGACATGCCACTGACGCCCGCGGATGTGCGGAACAAGCAGTTCAGCACCACGAGGCTCAGGCCCGGCTACGACGAAGAGGAAGTGGATGCCTTCCTCGACGAGGTCGAGGCGGAGCTCGACCGACTGATCCAGGAGAACGAAGAGCTCCGTGCCAAGCTTGCCGAGGTGCTCCGCGGCGGCAAGGTGCCCGCCGCGCTGGGCGCGCCGCACGCAGAGGCGCCGCCTGAGCTCATGGCAGCCGAGCCGCCACGACACGAGCCTGAGCGGATGCAGCCGGAGCCGGTGATGATGGCTCCGAGGCCGGTTGAGGACAACATGGACACGGCCGCACGCGTGCTCGCCCTCGCGCAGCAGACCGCCGATCAGGCGATCGCCGACGCGCGGCGCGAAGCAGATGAGACCCTCGGACGGGCCAGGCGCGAGGCCGACGAGATCCTCACCAAGGCCAGGCGCCAGTCTGAGCAGATCACCAGCGACGCCAGAGCCCGCGCCGAGAGTCTCGAGCGTGACGCCCAGGAGCGGCACCGCCAGGCGATGGGCTCGCTCGTCCAGTCGCGGGAAGAGCTTGAGCGCCGGGTGGACGACCTGCGTGCCTTCGAGCGCGAGTACCGCAGCAGGCTTAAGGCCTACCTGGAGGGACAGCTACGTGACCTTGAGGCGGGCGCGGCCGACAGCGGCGTCTTCCCGGCCGTGGTCACCGGGCCGCAGGCAGCCGTTTCCGCAGGCCTCGGTCGTATGGAGGCACGCAATGGCGGCCAGGCGTCCGTCGCGGGCTCGTATGCGCCTCCGCCCGAGCCGGTCGCCCATGGAAACTTCCACCCAACCGATTCCGCGCAGCACGACCGTCGCTAGGTTTGGCCGGTCGGTCCATTCAGCCTGGGCTTGTGGAGCGCGCTAGTGATCCGGTTTGGCGTCGTTCTCGCACTGGTCTTGGCTGCTCTTGGACTGCTTGCCGGGGGGATGGTTACCAGCAGCCTGCTGCTCGTCTACCTGGCGATAGGCGTGGCCGCCCTGGCGGCGCTGATGCTGACAATTGGCGCGGTGATCTGGCGGGGGGAGATTTTCGGCCCCGCGGAGGCTGCCCGGCCGCCGGAGCTGGCTGCAATAAGGCCAGGTCCGGCGGCTCAGCCAGGTTCGGCGGCTCAGCGCACGTCGGCGGCTCAGGCAGGCCGGGGGCCTGCGGCTGGCGACACTGGACTGCTGGTCGGCGGCGATTCCGAGATGGGTCCGGCCGTCGCGCCAGTGTCGGCCGTCGCGCCAGTGAACGTCGGCGGCATCGCACCTGGCGAGTTGGGCGGCCGCCCACCGCCCGCCGAGTGGTCGGAACTCGCGCCGCGTCCGGAGCGCGCAGGGTCTGCGGAACTGGCTAGCCAGCCAGCGGCTTCGTCCGCTGCAGAGCGCACTAGATCTCCGGAACTGGCCGACCAGCCTGCGGCCTCGGCCGCGGCGGAGCGCGCAGCGTGGCGCAAGCTGGCCACGCAAGCAGCAGCAACATCCGCCACATCAACTAGCGAGGGCTCGGGTGCAGCACCCGCTGCGGCTACTGCTCAGTCGGCCGTCGTATCCACTCCCGGCCGCACGGGTCAGTCTGATCCAGCCGAGCGTTCCGGCCAGGCGCCACGCCCGACTGAGCCGGAAGCTGATGCTGTGAGAGGGGCGGGGAGTGCCGCTGGCTTTGCATCGCCGCGACCGCCGGCGCCCCTGACCTGGCCGCCGCCGTCTCGGCCGTGGCCGCCTGTCGCTGAGCCGGCCGAGCATCGAGCCGGCCGAGGGCGGGTCGGCTGAGTCTGGGTCGGCTGAGTCTAGGTCGGGTGAGCCTCAGCCGGTCGAGGCCGGGACGGTGGTCGGGTCAAGGCCAGCGACTGCTGAGCCGGGGCCTTCCGAGCCCGGGTCGGGTGGGCCCCGGCCGGTCGAGGCCGCGACGGTGGTCGGGTCAAGGCCAGCGACCGCTGAGCCCGGGCCTTCCGAGCCCGGGTCGGCTGGGCCCCGGCCGGTCGAGGCCGCGACGGTGGTCGGGTCAAGGCCAGCGACCGCTGAGCCCGGGCCTTCCGAGCCCGGGTCGGCTGGCCCCCGGCCGGTCGAGGCCGCGACGGTGGTCGGGTCAAGGCCAGCGACCGCTGAGCCCGGGCCTTCCGAGCCCGGGTCGGCTGGGCCCCGGCCGGTCGAGGCCGCGACGGTGGTCGGGTCAAGGCCAGCGACCGCTGAGCCCGGGCCTTCCGAGCCCGGGTCGGCTGGGCCCCGGCCGGTCGAGGCCGCGACGGTGGTCGGGTCAAGGCCAGCGACCGCTGAGCCCGGCCCCTCCGAGCCTGGGTCGGTTGCGCCCGGGTGGGTGGAGCCTGGGCCGGTGGAGCCGGGGTCGGCCGAAGGGGTGGCAGTCGGTGAGCCGACCGCTGGATCTGGTGCTGAGATCGCTGAGCGCGAGCCAGCCGTGGCTGCGGCCGAAGCCGAGAAGCCTCGGGTCGGTCAGGCCGCCTCGCCAGGGAACAGTCCCGAGCCGGACGGCAGCGACGGCGAGCCGGCAGGACTAGACAACCGGGCAGAACTAGACAACCAGGCAGAACTAGCTATGAAGGTCCTGGTCACCGTCGTTCCCGGAATCGCCAGATACCATCGCGCCGAGTGCATCCTGATCCGCTTCCTCGGTGCCGACGATCTCGAAACCATGACGAGGTCAGCAGCACAAGACGCCGACATGGTGCCCTGCCGGGCCTGCCAGCCGGCAAGCTGAAGCCGACGCCTAGTCGTTGACCGGCACATCCGGGCGCTGGCCCAGGGACATCTAGCGCGGGATCGCATCCAGCAGAGAGCCGCCGGAAGTTGCGGAGCCCGATCGCCGGTCGGCGTCAAAGTGGTCCGTGCCGCCGAGCCAGGTGTTACCTATTCAGCTGCCTATCAAAGTGGGATTCCATGTCACGATCATTGGCTATCACTCAGTTTTGCGGGGCTGGCGTGACTGCTGTTGCGGGAGTGACTCGATTCGGGTGCTACCGCTGGCGCAGACGCCAGCGACCCGGTCCTGGCGGCGGGTGCTAGCTGGCAGGCGGATCTTCGCGGCGGATCCAGAAGGTGAGTCCGAGGCCCTCGTCGATGTGCTCGCGGGCGCTGGCGGGGGCTGCTTGGCTGGCGAAGGCTAGCCGGTCGTGGGCTGTCGCTTGGCTGGCGGGGGCTGGCCGGTCGTGGGGTGCCGCTTGGCCGGCGGGGGCTGCCTGGCCGTGAGGCGTTGGCGGGACGCCGGGCGACTGTTCTGCTGGCGCAGCCAGCCGGCCGTAGTCCACCGCCAGCACTTCGGCGGCGATCATGGCTCCGTGCTCCGTCAGCGCCGCGGCTAGCTCGGCGTCCTCAGTGCTCCAGCGCAGCCAGATCCGGTCGCTGACGTTCAGGCCGTCGCTCTTGCGGGTGTCCTGGACCAGCCGGACAACCTCCCGTGCCAGGCCTTCCCTGCGCAGCTCCGGAGTGATAGTGACATCGAGCGCGACCGTCTCGCCGTCATCGGCTGCCACTGCCCAGCCAGAGCGCGGCGTCTGAGTGACGATGACATCGTCTGGATCAAGGCCGACCGGGGCGCCGTCAACCACGACAGCGGCGGTCCCGGCAGAACGCACCTCGGCCGCCAGCCTCGCGGGGTCGGCTGCCTCGATGGCCGCGGCGATGGCCGGAGTGCGGGCGCCGAAGCGCCGGCCGAGCGCCCGGAAGTTCGGTTTTACCGCGTAGTCCACCAGCTCGTCGTCGACCGCTGCCAGCGGCTCAAGCAGGTGCACGTTGAGCTCCTCGGCGACCTGGGCGCGCAGTTCAGCCGGCAGATCGGCGAACCCGGCCGCGCCCACAAGCGCGCGTGCGAGCGGCTGCCGCACCCGCACGACCTCGGTCGCGCGCGCCGACCGGCCGAGTTCCACCAGCCTCCTGGCGAGCGCCATCTGAGTGGAGAGCGGCTCGTCGATGAGCGCGGCATCAAAGGCCGGCCAGGTAGTCAGATGCACCGAGTCGGGGGAGCCCTCGCTGCGCAGTACGCCCCAGATGTAGTCGGTCACGAATGGCGCCAGCGGGGCCATCAGCCTGGTCAGCGTCTCCAGGCAGGTGTAGAGCGTGGCGAAGGCCGCCTCGCCGTCTGGGGTGGCCGGGCCTTCCCAGAACCTGCGCCTGGACCTGCGCACGTACCAGTTGGACAGATCGTCGATGAACGCGGCGATCCGCCGGCCGGCGGTTGCCGAGTCGAACCCGTCCAGAGCTGCAGTGACATCCCGGACCAGCGCGTGCAGCTCACTCAGGAGCCACCGGTCCAGGACCGGCCTCGCCGAGACCGACGGAGCCGCCGATATCCGGTCAGAATTCCATGCCGTCCCCTGCGCGGCGGCCGCGTTGGCATACAGGACAAGGAAGGAGGCGGTATTCCAGTAGGTGAGCAGTACCTTGCGGACGATTTCCTCGAGCGCGCCGTGCCCGAGCTTGCGGGTCGCCCACGGGGAGCCCGCGGCGGTGAAGAACCAGCGGACGGCGTCCGCCCCATGGGTGTCCATCAGCGAGATGGGCTCGAGCACGTTACCGAGGTGCTTGCTCATCTTGCGGCCGCGATCATCGACAAGCAGGCCGAGGCAGAGCGCGTTCTCGTAGGCCGACCTCCCGAGCACCAGGGTGCCGACCGCCATCAGCGAGTAGAACCATCCCCTGGTCTGGTCGAGCGCCTCGGCGATGAACTGGGCCGGATAACCGCGCTCGAATTCATCGGCGTTCCGATACGGAGCGCCCACCTGGGCAAACGGCATCGACCCTGAGTCGTACCAGGCGTCGAGCACTTCAGGTACCCGGCGCGCTTCACGGCCGCATTGCGGGCACGCGATCACCACTTCGTCGACGAAAGGGCGGTGCGGGTCAAGCCCGGTCAGGTCGGTCCCGGCCAGCTCGGCTAGCTCGGTCAGCGATCCGACGCACGTGACATGCTCGTCCGGGCAGACCCACAGCGGCAGCGGCGTGCCCCAGTACCTGCTCCGTGACATCGCCCAGTCCACATTGTTCCGCAGCCATTCGCCGTACCTGCCGTGCTTGATCGTCGGCGGCTGCCAGTTGGTCCGCTCGTTCTCGGCGAGTAGCTGATCCTGGATCGCGGTGGTGCGGATGTACCAGGACGGCAGGGCGTAGTAGAGCAGCGGCGTGTGGCACCGCCAGCAATGCGGGTAGCTGTGCTCGTACCGCCGGGACGCGAAGATCAGGCCCCGGTTCTCCAGGTCGCTGATCAGGCGCGCGTCCGCGTCCTTGAAGAACAGTCCGCCGACCAGCGGGACCGACTCGTCGAAGGTGCCGTCCGCGTCGACCGGGTTGACGACGGGCAGCCCGTGTGCCTTGCTCGTCTCCATGTCGTCGGCGCCGAACGCGGGCGCGAGATGCACGAGCCCGGTGCCGTCTTCCGTGGTCACGAAGGATCCGGTGACCACCCGGTGCGCGCCGGGGATGTCGATCAGGCTGAACGGCGGGCTGTAGGTGGTCCCGGCAAGATCAGCTCCCCGCACCCGGGCGGCGACATGCCAGCCAGCGCCGAGCACCTTGGCGAACAGGGCCTCCGCGACGATCACCCGGTCCCCTTCGCCGGACTTGCGGGCAACCACGTAGGTCTCGTCGGGGTGCACGGCGACCGCGGTGTTCGAGACAAGCGTCCACGGCGTCGTCGTCCAGACCAGCAGGTCCGCGCCTGCAAGCCGGGGATCGGCGCCGGCTGGCAGGCTCGCCACGGGGAACCGCACTGTTAGCGACGGGTCGGCCACCAGCTGGTAGACGTCGGGCTGGCCGAGTTCGTGATCGGACAGCGGGGTGCCACAGCGCGGGCAGTACGGGCTGATCCGGTAGTCCTGAACGAGCAGTCCCTTGCCGAAGATGACCTTGAGCGACCACCAGACCGACTCGATATAGGAGGCGTCCATCGTCTTGTAGGCGTTGGACAGGTCGACCCAGTAACCCATACGCTCGGTCAGCGCCTCCCACATGTCCACGTGGCGCAGCACGGACTCCCTGCACCTGGCGTTGAACTCGCGGATGCCGTAGGCCTCGATCTCCTTCTTGCTGGTCAGGCCTAGCTCGCGCTCGACGGCCACCTCGACGGGCAGGCCGTGGCAGTCCCAGCCGGCCCGTCGGGGCACGTGATAGCCCCGCATCGTCTTGAACCGCGGGAACGTGTCCTTGATGGCCCGGGCCGGGATGTGGTGCGTGCCTGGCACGCCGTTGGCGGTCGGCGGGCCCTCGTAGAAGGTCCAGAGCCGGCCGCCAGCGGTCTGGTCCAGGGACCGCTGGAAGACCTTGCCGTCCCGCCAGCGGCCCAGCACCTCGTGGTCGATGGCGGGCAAGCTGGGGACAGCCGGCAGTTCAGGGAAGGAAACTGAAAGGTCTGCACGTGCCATGCTGAGCGGCCTCCCGCCGGGTCGTCGCGCCAGCGGGCTACGGGGTGGCCAGCGCGGCTTCGCCGGAGGGACGAGGAACGCCGGCGGCGGCCCCGCGGTACCACCCTCCTTGGCCTCCTCCCGCGCCTGCCGGCCCGGGGTGCGGCCCTCTCGGTTGAGTTCCTGCGGCCGGTTCTACTTGGCCAGGTCGCGCCCGCATTAACCGAGCGGCCGCGGCCCGAGCCGCCCGGTCCGGCGGCTGGCCGTTCTTCCGGCGGCTCCAGGGTGATCTGGTCCGCTGCGCCTGGTCCCCGGGCTCGCACCATCCCCGGGTCGCTCCGCACCGTTACAGCGGCAGCTGTCCCTTTCAGCGCCGTGCAGGCTCATAGGATAGCCGAAGCTGGCCGGCTATGCTCGCGCCAATCCGTTGGCCGCGCTGCGTCGGCTGCATTCTTTCCGCCGTGTCGCCGTCGGCCTGGTTGCGGTTGCGCCGGTCAACACTTATTCTCCGGTGACTGTCACAATCAAGATCATTACTTAGTGGCGCTGAGGGAGGCGGGATGACGGCAGTCGAGCGTTCGGGCGCTGCCGCGCTTCCGGTGCGGCCGAGAGAGCGGCGCTGGACCGAGTCCGAGCTCGCGAGGGTCCGTGAGACGCTGGCCGCCGAGGCTGCTGAGCTCCGCGCCGACATTGAGCGGGCCGAGTCGGACATCGCCGATCGGCTCGGCGACGCGGTCGGTGACGCCGGGGACGATCAGGCGGATCTCGGTGCGAAAACATACGAACGCGAGCATGAGCTTGCCCTGACCCACAACACCCGCGAACTGCTCATGCAGGCCGAACGGGCGCTTGCCAGGATGGATGAGGGTACATACGGGACATGCGAATCGTGCGGCGAGCCGATCGGCAAAGCGCGGCTGCAAGCCTTTCCGCGGGCGACCCTGTGCGTCGAATGCAAGCAGCGCGAGGAACGCCGCTGAGCACGGGGGCGGTGCCCGGCCAGCCTGAATCAGATGAGCCCGCCGCTCCAGTGCCCGCTCCGCCGCGACGGATCGTCACGCTACTGGGCGTGGCCGTCGCGGTGCTCGCCTTGGACATCGCAAGCAAGTCGATTGTCGTGGCGACCCTGTCGGATCGGCCGCCTGTCGTGCTGCTCGGAGGATTCCTGACGCTACGCGTGTCGCGCAATCCCGGGGCGGCGTTCAGCATCGGGACATCGTTGACCGTGGTCTTCACCGCGATCGCCGTCGGCGTGATCGTCTTCGTGCTGCGCACCTCGCGCCGGATCCGGAGCCTGCCCTGGGCGGTGACACTCGGCCTGCTGCTCGGCGGCGCTATGGGCAACCTGACAGACCGGCTGTTCCGGTACCCGGGCCCGCTGCGCGGCTGGGTGGTGGACTGGATCCAGTGGCCGCACTGGCCGGTGTTTAACATCGCCGATTCGTCGATCGTCTGCGGCGGCCTGCTCGCGGTCCTGCTCGCGTTCCGCGGGCTCGGGATCGACGGGACGAAGGCGGGCGGCGGCAGCACATGACACCGGCCGGCCAGCGCCGGGTCCCGGTACCTGAGGGCCTGGACGGGGAGCGCCTCGACGCAGCGCTCGCCCGAATGTTCGGACTATCCCGGACGGCCGCCGCCGAACTGATCAGTGGCGGCTCGGTGCTCGTCGGCGGCCGGGCCGCCGTTAAGTCGGACCGGGTACCCGCGGGCGAGTGGCTGGAAGTCACCCTGCCGCCTGCGCCGGCCTACCGGCAGGATCCCGAGCCGGTGCCCGGGCTCGCGGTGATCTATGAGGATGCCGACATCATCGTGGTGGATAAGCCGCCTGGCGTCGCGGCGCACCCTACGCCCGGCTGGACCGGCCCCACCGTCCAGCAGGGCCTGCTCGCGGCCGGCTACTCGGTCGCCACGAGCGGCGCGGCGGAGCGCCAGGGAATCGTGCACCGGCTGGACGCCAACACCTCCGGCCTGATGGTCGTGGCCAAGAGTGAGTACGCCTACAGCGCGCTGAAGCGGGCATTCCGCGAGCGCGAGGTGAACAAGATCTATCATGCGCTTGTCCAGGGGCATCCGGATCCGCTGCGCGGCACCATTGACGCCCCGATCGCACGGCATCCGTCCGGCGACGGCAGGTTCGCTGTCGTCGCCGGCGGCCGGTCCGCCGTCACGCATTACGACACGCTGGAGGCATACCGGGCCGCGAGCCTGACCGAGATCATCCTGGAGACCGGGCGCACCCATCAGATCCGGGTTCACATGGCGGCGGTCAGGCATCCGTGCGTGGGTGACCGGCTGTACGGAGCCGACCCGGTCCTCGCCGCCCGGCTAGGCATGACCAGGCAGTGGCTGCACGCAGTCCGGCTGAGCTTCGCGCATCCCGGCGACGCCGCGATGGTCGAGTTCGCCAGCCCGTACCCGGCAGACCTTGCGAACGCCCTCGCAGTGCTGGCAGCCGAGGACTGAACCGCTGCGGCCACCGTGGAACCAGAAGGCGGATGGCGGACATATTAGGAATGTGACCCTCGATTGGCAAGCTGCGACCGACCAGGAACTCTGGTCGCAGGCTGCTGATATGCACGCCGGGCCTGCCTTCGGTGAACTCTTCGAGCGGCACGCCGACCGGATCTATGCGCATTGCTTCCACCGGACCGGGTCATGGTCGATGGCCGAGGACCTGACCTCGGTGGTCTTCCTCGAGGCGTGGCGCCGCCGGCGGGAGGTGCGGTTCAGCGGCGACTCCGTCCTCCCCTGGCTGCTTGCCGTTGCCAACAACGCGACCCTGAACGCCCAGCGCTCGTTGCGCCGTCACCGCCGGCTGCTGGCCAAGCTCCCGCCGGCCGGCGAAGAGCCGGACATTGCCGACGATGCGGTCTGCAAGGTGGACACCGAGCGCGCTGCTGCGCACGTGCTGTGCGCGCTAGACGGCCTGCGGGAGCCGGAGCGAGAGGTGCTCGCGCTCTGCGATTGGGCGGGGCTGAGTTACGCGGAGGCGTCGGCTGCGCTCGGCGTGCCGGCCGGAACCATCCGGTCCAGGCTCTCCCGTGCCCGGCAGCACCTGAGAAATCTCGTCGAGGGCGGGACCGCCCGGACCGCGGCGGTCCCGCTGCCGGACACGCAAGCGCTGCCGGACATAGAGGCGCTGCCGGACACGCAAGCGCTGCCGGACACGCAAGCGCTGCCGGACATAGAGGCGCTGCCGGACACGCAACCGCTGCCGGACATAGAGGCGCTGCCGGACACGCAAGCGCTGCCGGACATAGAGGCGCCGCCGGACACGCAAGCGCTGCCGGACATAGAGGCGCTGCCGGACACGCAAGCGCTGCCGGACATAGAGGCGCCGCCGGACATAGAGGCGCCGCCGGACACGCAAGCGCCGCCGGACATAGAGGCGCCGCCGGACATAGAGGCGCCGCCGGACATAGAGGCGCCGCCGGACACGCAAGCGCCGCCGGATACAGAGGTGCTGCCGCGAACAGAAGCACTGCTGGCCGAGGCTGGAGAGTTACGGTGAGCTACTACAGTCCGCAGGGCACGCCGCCGACGCTGCCCGCCCGCAAGCGCGAAGCGGCCCGCAGGCAGCTTGAGCAGGTGGTCACGCGATCAGCGCGGCGGCGGTGGCGGCGGCCGGGTGCTGCAGCGGCGGCAGGCGCGGTAATCGTGCTCAGCACCGGCGCTGTCACCTACGCCCACTATCAGAGAGTCACCAACAAGACCGATGCCCGGTGCTACACCGTCGCAAGCACCGTCGGCGGAGACCACTACACAACGGTTGCGGCGGCGGGCCTGCCCGGCCGGCCGGGACGGGTTGAGGACGCACTCAGCGTCTGCGGAGATCTATGGCGGGAAGGATTCCTGAGAACAGGGGCCTCAGGAATTGCCAGGCCTGATGGCAACCCGGTCAGATACCGGGTCCCGCCCTTGGTGGTCTGCACGATGGCCGATGGAACGGCTGCCGTGTTCCCCGGCAGTGGTGACACCTGCGCGAAGCTAGGACTCGCCACGGCAGCGCGCCCGTAGGTCGGAGCGGGCTGCGGGGCTCGGCCGCCGCGGCCGAGCCCCGCGCGCCGGGAACGGAGCCGCGGGTTCTGTCCTGGAAAGCCAGGACAGAACCCGCGGGCAGGCTCGGGACGGTCAGTTGTGCGCCGCCGGGCGGATGGTCAGCACGGCGACGTCGGGCACCATTTCTCGGACGATGTCACGTTGCTGAAGCTGCCCAGGTTGGCCACCGAGCCATTCCTGCCGATGTTGTACCGAGGCGTGCCGAAGTTGTTGTTCTTGAACAAGCTGTTCGCGCAGTTACTGAACGCCTCCACGGAGGACACCCTGTCGTTCCACCCCGACGGCATGCTCGCGGCCCGGAAGCTTCCGCAGCGGGATGACTGCGACCAGGTCAGGCTGGCGCCGGTGAAATTGGTCCCGTCCCAGTCGATGGACAGGACGTAAGTCGTGTCCGGGGCAGCGGCCCCCCCGTTGAGCTGGCCGGGGGTGACCGACCCGGGTACCGCGTCGGCGGCCAGGCGGACCCGGCCCCCGGTTGCGGCGCGGATCGACTGCGCGAACGTCGCATAGCAGGTGATGGCGGGCGCCGCAGAGCTACCGGCCGGGATGGCGCGCGCGACGCAGTGGCGGCCAGACGACGGGGCCGTCCCGGCAGCGAGTGCATCCACCGGTGCACTGAAGAGCAGGAGGGCGGCAACGGATACGAGCGTGAGGAGCGAGCGGCTCACCAGTGATCCTTCCCTTCGGGTGAGGTACGGGGTCCATCATGCGGCTGCGCCCCGGGCTTCCACATCCGTGAAATCGCCTGTTGTGCTCCAAATATCCATGTTACTTTTTAGTAACTGCCTGAGCTACGTGTCCTAGCCAGGGGGCGGAGGCGCCGACCAAGGGTGCAGCGATGCTTCAGGACCATGCCAGGGGGATGCCCTGCCGTTGCCGGCCGGGCGCTGATCATCTGACCGACCGCGAGGTGGAGGTCTTATTGCTTGTCGCGGCCGGCAGGCACAACAACAAGATTGCCCAGGCGCTCGGCATCAGTACGCGGACGGTCGATCATCATCTGCGGACCATGCTGCGGCGCGCAGCGGCCGCGAGCCGGGTCGAGCTGGTAGCCCGCTGCTACGCGGCCGGGATAATGATCCCCGGCGGCTGGCCGCCCGTGTGGTCGGGCAGTCGCTGCCTGCGCGCGGACCGGGGACTGACCGTCCGGGCGTCGGCACCGGGTGCGCACGCTGATCTCTGAGCCGCAGCATGGCGCTTCGCGGCTGCTGCTGGCAGGCCGCTGCGCAGCGGGCGCGCGCCCGATCGCCAGGGTGTCGGCGTTCCCGCGCCGGGCCCGATCGCCGGTGTCGGCGTTCCCGCGCGGGCGCCCGATCGCCGGAGTGTCGGCGTTCCCGCGCCGCGCGCCGGGGCGATAGGGTCGACAGACACCGGGCCGGCGCGGTTCCCGGCAGGGCCAGTTCCCCAGTTCCCCAGCGGCCCAGCCGGAGGCGGCGTCGGCCACTTCCCCCGGGGACCAGTTCACTGATGCGCCCGTCCGGGTGCCGCAGGCCGTAAGCGCAGGCCACAAGCACCGACGGGCGCGCGGTCGCATGCCTGAAGGAGGCGGCACTTCATGGCGGCAGCCCCGGCGGGAATCCCGGCATCTGGCGGCGACGGCTCGTTCGTGCACCTGCACGTCCACACCGAGTACTCGATGCTGGACGGCGCGGCCCGGCTGAAGGACGTCTTCGCCACGTGCCAGGCCGCCGAGATGCCGGCCATCGCGATCACCGACCACGGCAACGTTTACGGCGCCTACGACTTCTGGACCAAGGCGAGGGCCGCCGGAGTGAAGCCGATCATCGGGACCGAGGCGTATGTCGCGCCCGAGCACCGCGCGCACAAACAGCCGGTGCGCTGGGGCACCCCGGCGCAGAAGGACGACGACGTCTCGGGCGCCGGCGCTTACACCCACATGACCCTGCTTGCCGAGACCACCGAGGGCATGCACAACCTGTTTCGGCTGTCCTCGCTGGCGTCCCTGGAAGGGTACTTCCGCAAGCCGCGGATGGACCGTGAGCTCCTCGCCGCGCACGCCAGGGGCATCATCGCGACCACCGGCTGCCCGGGCGGCGAGGTGCAGACCAGGCTCAGGCTCGGCCAGTACCGCGAGGCCGTCGAGGCAGCGGCGGCCTACCGGGACATCTTCGGCCCGGACAGCTTCTTCGTCGAGATCATGGATCACGGCCTGGCGATCGAACGGCGGACGCGGGAGGACCTGCTGCGGCTGGCCGGTGAGCTGTCGCTGCCGTTTGTGGTGACCAACGACTCGCATTACGCCCGCCCGGAGGACGCCACCGCGCACGAGGCACTGCTGTGCGTGCAAACCGGTACTAACCTGGCCGACCCGGACAGGTTCAAGTTCGAGGGCACCGGCTACTACGTCAAGAGCCCGCAGGAGATGCGCGCGGTCGCCGCCGACGAGGTCTGGCAGGCGGGCTGCGACTCGACCTTGCTGATCGCCGAGCGCGCTAACGTGGAGTTCACCAAGTCCAACCTGATGCCGAAGTTCCCGCTGCCCGAAGGCGAGACCGAGGCGAGCTGGTTCCGCAAGGAAGTCTGGCGGGGCATGGACCGCCGGTACCCGGACGGATACGACGAGGAGCGCCGCGCCCAGGCCGAGTACGAGATCGGCGTCATCGAGACTATGGGGTTCTGTTCCTACTTCCTGGTCGTCGCCGACTTCATCATGTGGGCGAAGAACAACGGGATCCGGGTCGGGCCGTGCCGCGGCTCGGCGGGCGGCTCGATCGTGTCTTACGCGATGGGCATCACCGACCTGGACCCGATCGCGCACGGCCTGGTCTTCGAGCGGTTCCTGAACCCCGAGCGCGTGTCCATGCCCGACGTTGATGTCGACTTCGACGAGCGCCGGCGCGGCGACGTCATCCGGTATACCACCGAGAAGTACGGTGACGACCGGGTCGCCCAGATCATCACCTACGGCACGATCAAGGCCAAGGCAGCGGTCAAGGACGCCTCCCGAGTGCTCGGCTTTCCCTACGCCCTCGGCGACCGGATCACCAAGGCCTTCCCGCCGCCCATCCTCGGCAAGGACATGCCGCTGTCCGGGGTGTTCGACCCGGACCACCCGCGGTACGGGGAGGCGGGCGAGATTCGCGCGCTCTACGAGGCCGAGGCCGAGGTCAAGCAGGTCATCGACACCGCGCGGGGGCTCGAGGGCCTGATCCGCCAGGCGGGCGTGCACGCCGCGGGGGTGATCATGAGCAGCGAGCCGTTGCTCGATCACATCCCGGTGTGGAAGCGCGAGGCCGACGGCGCCGTGATCACGCAGTTCGACTACCCCTCGTGCGAGGACATCGGCCTGCTCAAGATGGACTTCCTGGGCCTGCGCAACCTCACCGTGATCGATGACGCGATCCGCGGCATCAGGGAAAACCGCGGCATCGAGATCGACCTGGAAACGCTCGGCCTGGACGACAAGCCCACCTACGAGATGCTGGCCCGCGGCGACACGCTCGGCGTGTTCCAGCTCGACGGCAGCCCGATGCGGGCGCTGCTGCGCTCGATGCAGGCGGAAAAGTTCGGCGACATCTGTGCGGTCATCGCTCTGTACCGGCCTGGCCCGATGGCAAGCGCCCCGGTGTATGCCGACCGTAAGATCGGCCGCGCCCCGGTCACCCCGATCCACCTCGAACTCGCCGGGCCGCTGGAGGACATCCTGGGCGACAGCTATGGCCTGCTGGTCTACCAGGAGGACGTGATGTTCGCCGCGCAGAAGCTGGCCGGGTATTCCCCCGGGAAGGCCGACCTGCTGCGCCGGGCCATGGGCAAGAAGAAGAAGGAGATCCTGGACAAGGAGTACGAGCCGTTCGCGGCCGGCATGAAGGCCAACGGCTACTCCGACGCAGCGATCAAGACCATCTGGGACGTGATGGTCCCGTTCTCGGGCTACGCGTTCAACAAGGCGCACGCCGCCGGGTACGGGCTGATCTCCTACTGGACGGCCTACCTGAAGGCGAACTTCCCGGCCGAGTACATGGCGGGCCTGCTCACCTCGGTAGCGGGCGACAAGGACAAGTCGGCGCTGTACCTGAACGAGTGCCGCCGGATGGGTATCAAGGTGCTGCCGCCCGACGTGAACGCCTCGAAGGCGATCTTCACCCCGGTCGGCACCGACATCAGGTTCGGCATGGCCGCGGTCCGCAACGTGGGTACCAACGTGGTCGAGTCGATCATCGCGGCGCGTAAGTCGAAGGGCGCGTTCCGCAGCTTCTCCGATTTCCTGCGCAAGGTGCCGGTCAACGTGTGCAACAAGCGGGTCATCGAGTCGCTCATCAAGGCCGGTGCGTTCGACTCGTTCGGCAGCCCGCGCAAGGGCCTGATCCTCATTCACGAGCAGGCCATCGACACGGTGATCGACGTCAAACGCAACGAGGCCATCGGCCAGGACTCGCTGTTCGGCGAGGACACCGAGGCCGCCGAGACCTTCGACGTGCCGGTGCCCGAGGGCGAGTGGGACAAGCCGACGCTGCTCGCCTTCGAGCGCGAGATGCTCGGGCTCTATGTCTCTGATCACCCGCTGCTTGGCCTGGAGCATGTCCTGGCCGCCGCGACCGACTGCTCGGTCGCGCAGCTGCTCGGCTCCGCCGAGGAAGATACGGAACGGAACTCCCGCGGTGACCGCGGCGACGGGCAGCTGGTCACCGTGGGCGGCATCCTGTCCGGGGTACAGCGCAAGGTCACCAAGCAAGGCAGCATCTGGGCGGCTGCAACGCTGGAGGACCTGGAGGGCGCGATCGAGGTGCTGTTCTTCCCGGCCACCTATCAGGCATGCATGACGCTGGTGATCGAGGACGCGATCGTGGTGGTGAAGGGGCGGCTGGACCGGCGCGAAGAAATGCCGAAGCTGGTCGCGATGGAGGTGAGCGTCCCCGAGCTGCCCACGGGCGAAGGGGGCCCTTTCGTGGTGTCGGTCCTGGCCGCCCGGTGCGTGCCACCGGTGGTTGAGCGGCTCAAGGAGGTCCTTCGAACCCATCCTGGCGCCTCCGAGGTCCACCTGAAGCTGGTGAGCGGAGCCCGTACCACGGTGCTGCGGCTGGATGACAAGCTGCGGGTACGCCCGTCGCCGTCGCTGCTGGCTGACCTGAAGCAGCTGCTCGGCCCGGCCTGCGTGGGCTGAGCCCCGGCCCGGATCCGCGGCTCTGCCCGGCTCCTGGCCCGCGCTGAGCCGATGCCGCGCTGGGCCGGTGCCGCGCTGGGCCGGTGCCGCGCTGAGCCGCTACGAGCGCCGGGGCCCGCCTGCGCGATACGCTGGGGACAGGTGAGCCGGGAAGCCTGGTCGGCATTTGTGGGTACGTTTCCGGGGAGGCTCGCCATCAGATCTAGCCCGTACCGCCAGGAGCGGCCGCGATGATCCGCAGGTTCCTGCGCGGCTCCGAGTGGCGCCGCGAGGTGCTGCTCACCAACCTGTGGCTGGTGCCTGCGGTGCAGGTCGTAGCGGCCGCCGCACTCTTCGCCGTCACCTACACGCTTGATATGGCCGCTTTTGACGGCAAGTTCGCCGTCCCCGGATGGGTCATCAGCGGATCTCCCGACGCGGCCAGGCAGATCCTGACGGCGATCGCCGCGGCGATCATCACCGTCGTCGGCGTCGTCTTCTCGATCGTGATCGTCGCGCTGACGCTGACCTCCACCCAGTTCGGCCCGCGCATGTTGCGCAACTTCATCAGGGACCGTGGCACGCAGGTCACGCTCGGGACGTTTGTGGGGACATTCGTCTACGCGGTCCTCGCCCTCGGATCGATCGGCCAGGGCGCCCACGGGGACTTCGTCCCGCATATCACCATCACGGTGACACTGGTGCTGATGGTGGTGGACCTGGCGGTGCTCATCTACTTCCTCAACCATGTCGCCACCCAGATCCAGCTGCCCCAGGTCATCGCAGGTATCGCCGGGGACCTGGCAGCGGCCATCAAGGCCCAGGCAGGCGACGCGGCACCCGGCGCGGATGACCGGCAGGCCGCGCAGGTGATCTCCCAGATGGACGGGCCAGGCGGCGCCGTGAACGCGCCGCGCAGCGGGTACCTGCAGTTCATCCACCACCGCACGCTGGTGCAGATCGCATCCGAGGTCGGGGCCCTCGTGCACTTGCGCTACCGGCCAGGTCATTTCCTGGTGCAAGGTCATGCCTATGCCACCGTCTGGCCGGCCGGCGCGGCCGCCAAGGTGGCAAGGAACCTGTCCAGCTCACATGTTATCGGCCCGTACCGGACGCTTGCCCAGGATGTCTCGTTCGGCATCGACCAGCTTGTCGAGATCGGGATACGTGCGCTATCGGCCGCGGTTAATGACACATTTACGGCCTTGACCTGCATCGACTGGATCGGTGACAGCCTCTGCAAGGTGACGGGCCGGTGGCAGCCCACCCGGATCTACGCCGATGCCAGCGGCGAGGTGCGGGTCATCACCACCGAGATCAGCTATGAGCGGCTGGTCCAGCGGTCCTTCGAGAAGGTCCGCCAGGCTGGGCGCGGTATGCCGGCCGTCCTCATCCGTCAGCTGGACGCACTGGACAAGATCATGGAGCGGACGACGACCGACGCCGAGCGCGCGGTCCTGCTCGATCAGGCGGCGATGATCGAGCGGTCAAGCGCGGAATCGGTACCTGAGGCGACCGACCGTGCCGATGTGCGGCGCAGGTACGAGGCGGTGCTGAGCACGCGCGCCGCACTGATCGACGACGACCGGCTCGCTCCGTCGCCCTGATCACCCAGATCGTCAGGCGTCGCGCCGATTCAGCAGATACCCGGCGGCTGCCAGCAGGACCGCCGTCCAGAGGCAGAACACCCCGAAGCCCTGCCAGGGCGACAGCAGGTCGGTGGACTTCTGGTGGGCCTGGGTGATCAGCCCCCCGGCCTGCTCGGGCAGGTAGGCGTTGACATGCGCACCCCAGCTCCCGGGCAGCAGCCCGGTAAGGATCGGCAGCACGAACACCACGCCGATGGCTGTGGCGATGCCGCCCGCGGTATGCCGGATGAGCGCGCCGATAGCCAGTGAGAACAAGCCGAGCACAGTGAGGGACAAGCCGGTGCCGACGACCGCGCGGGCGACGCCCGGCTGGCTGAGCGAGACGATCACGCGGCTGTGCAAGATCGTGGACCCAACGAAAAACGAGCTAAAGGTGACGATCTCCGCCACGACGAAGATCAGCGCCGCGAACACGACCGCCTTGGCGGCCAGCATCGGTATCCGTTTCGGCACGGCGAGCAGGGAGGCCCGGATCACGCCGGTGGAATACTCCGTCGTGATCAGCAGCACGCCGAGCACGGCGATCGCAAGCTGCCCCAGTCCGGTCCCGGCACCGAGGATGAAGCTCACCGGATCGGCGATGATCGTCGCGTTGCGCGTCGCGGCCCGCGGACCGTTCCAGTTAGTGACGGTCAGCACGGTGAACAATGCGGTGAAGCCGACGGTCACGACGACAAAGACGATCAGCGTCCAGACCGTGGACCGGACGGAACGGATCTTCGTCCACTCGCTAAGCAGCAGGGGCCCGAAGCCGCCGCGCCGGCCAGCCGGCGGCGAGACCGAGGCGGAAGCGGGCGTGACGCCTGTGGCGGATGTCATCGGGAGCTCCCCTTGGTCGCGGCTGCCTCCGGCTCATGGACCGCGAATTCGAGGCTGCCTGAGGTCATTTCGAGGAACGCTTCCTCGAGTGAGGCGCGCGGGGTGAGCTCGTGCAGGACCACGCCGGCAGAGGCTGCGAGCTCGCCGATCCGGGGTGCATCCAGGCCGGTGACCGCGAGTGCGGTCGCTCTGCCTGGGCTGGTCGCTCTGCCTGGGCTGGTCGCCCCGCCTGGGTTAGTCGCCCCGCCTGGGCTGGCGGCCGAGCCCGCCGCCTCGGTGGTGGCCATGCCGCCCGCGGCGGTGATCAGCTCGGTCAACCTGGCCGCGTCAGGGGTGCGGACCAGCACCGACCGGTCCGAGCTGCGCGCGATGAACTCTTGGGTGCTGCAGTCGGCGATCAGCTTGCCGCGGCCGATCACGATGAGGTGGTCGGCGGTGACGGCCATCTCGTTCATCAGATGGCTGGAGACGAAGATCGTCTTGCCGTCGGCGGCGAGCTGCTTCATCAGGTTCCTGACCCACAGGACGCCCTCCGGGTCGAGGCCGTTGACGGGCTCGTCGAGGAGCAGCACCTGCGGGTCGCCTAGCATCGCGGCGGCGATGCCGAGCCGCTGGCTCATGCCGAGCGAGAACCCGCCGGCCCGCTTGCGGGCGACGTCGCGCAGCCCGACCAGGCCGAGGACCTGGTCAACGCGGGCCGACGGCAGGCCCTGAGTCTGAGCGAGGAACAGCAGGTGGTTGCGGGCGCTGCGGCCCGAGTGGATGGACTTGGCCTCCAGCAGCGCGCCGACTGTCCGCAGCGGCTGAACCAGGTCGCGGTAAGGCCGGCCGTTGATGGTCGCGGTGCCGTCTTGCGGCGAGTCGAGGCCAAGGATCAGCCGCATCGTCGTCGACTTACCGGCCCCGTTCGGCCCGAGGAACCCGGTCACCTTGCCCGGCTGGACGGCAAAGGACAGATGGTCAACAGCCGTCTTGTCGCCATACCGCTTGGTCAGGTCATGTGCCTCGATCATCGGAGTTTCCTCGCCGTGTCGGGTAACCCGCCAGCTGTCAGTGCCACAGCCCAACGTAGCAAGGTTCACGCCCGGGAGGCACACGTTAACTTCGCGCGGCGGGGCGTATCAGCGAGCGGCCGCAGTCACACCGTAAAGCCATGCCGTCGTTAACACCATGGGAGCGGATCGTCGCGGCGGGTCGCCGGGCCTGGCCAGTGGGATGCGGCGGCCCGTCACGTAACCTTCTGCGGAGTATGGCCAGAACCCATCAGCCTCAGCCCTCGTCACACTCCGGCGCGCCCGCGCCGGTTCCAGGCGACGGGCATGCAGGATCGGGCCGCGCAGCGCTGGCAGCCGGCCTCGCCTTCGCGGTCGTGCTTCTTGGCACGGCGCTGCTCGGCGTTGCTGCCGGTTTCGTCTGGCAGACCGTGGCTCCCCGGGCTGTCCTCGTCGTGGTCAGCCATGGTTCCGCTGACGTGGTGAACCCGGAGACGTCGGCGTTTATCGCGGCTGACGGCTGGTTCGCCGTGCTGTGCCTCATCGGCGGGGCCATTTCCGGCGTTCTCGGCTACCTGTTCGCGGTCCGGCGGCACGGCCCGTCAGCCATGCTGGGCGTGCTCGCGGGCGCCCTGGCAGCTGCCCTGATCGCCAGGTGGATCGGGGAGCAGTCCGGCGTGGCCACGTTTAACCATCTGCTCGCGGTAAGCAGGCCGGGCGTGTTGCTGCATGAGCCGTTGAATCTGGGCGGAGTAGGCGCTCTCGCGTTCTGGCCGCTGGCCGCTGGCCTCACCGCTGGAGGCATCGAGGCGGGCAGCTACGTCCGCGACCGCCGGCGCATTCTTGACCAGCAATCCGGCTATCCGGCTGCGCCCCCGCCATAGCGCGGCAACCGGCTCGGACTAGCCGGAGCCGGCCCGGGCGGCCCGGCGTCCCCGGTGCCGGCCTGAAGCACGGAAGCCTGAAGCACGGAAGCCTGAAGCACGGGAGCCTGAAGCACGGGAGCCTGAAGCACAGAAGAGGGCGGCCGGGCGCGTATCACGCCCAGCCGCCCTCTCGGACTCTGCCCCCGGGGAAGGCTTACCCGCAGTCTCCGCGGCCCGCCGGCTGGCTGGCTGCTGGTCCCGCTGGCCGTTAGCCAATCGTAACAGCGCAGCTACGGGAGGTGATGACTATCACGTTAACCGTGCATGGCCTGTCCGAGGAGCTCGCCAGGGCGGCGAGACGGCCGGGCACGTTCGGAGCGGGCCGAGCGGCGCCCATCACGCCACGGCCATGGCAGCGCCGACGATACCGGCGTCGTTATGCAGGGCCGCAGGCAGGACCCTGGCCCGCAGCCCGGTCAGCAGGGGCAGGAACTTCTCCGACTTCCTGCTGACCCCGCCGCCGATGATGATCAGCCCGGGCGACAGCAGCATCTCCATGTGCTTCAGGTACTCATCGACGCGCCCGGCCCACTTTCCCCAGCTGAGGTCGTTCTCCGCACGGACCAGCTCGGAGGCACGCTTCTCGGCCTCCTGACCGTGGATCTCGACGTGGCCGAACTCGGTGTTCGGCACGAGAAGCCCGTCGACGAACAGCGCGCTGCCGATGCCGGTGCCGAACGTCAGCATCAGCACGGTGCCCAGCTCATCAGCGCCAGTGCCGAACTTCATCTCGGCCACGCCCGCCGCGTCGGCGTCGTTCAGTACCCCCACTCGCAGGCCGGTTGCCGTTCCGAACAGTTCCGGCGCGTTCATCCCGATCCACGCCTTGTCAACGTTGGCGGCGGTCCGGACAATGCCCCGGTCGACCACCCCGGGAAAAGTGAGGCCTGCCGGGCCTGTCCACGCAAAGCTCTCCACCAGCTGGCGAACGACATCAGCGACCGCGGACGGGGCCGAGGGCTGCGGCGTAGCCAGTTTGATCCGCTCGGCGAGCAGCGCGCCGGTACTGACATCAACCGGCGCCGCCTTGATCCCGGTGCCGCCGATGTCGATGCCAAGTACGTTGAGCATCAGGGCCTCCGTTGCTGGCGCAAATGTCGCGGGACAGTGGCTACCGGACTCAGCGTAGGCCGCCCTGCGGCGCGTCCGGCCAGGACCCGGCGTGATGGTGCGGGCCGGGTCTTCCCCAGTTCCGATCCTGACCTCTAACGACGCCGCTCAGCTGCCCCGATGAACATCAGATGGACGGCTGCGTCAACTCGGTAACGTCCCTTGACACCCGCGTCGCAGGTGCGCCAGCATACCGATGCTATACGTTTTAGGCATTTGCCCGCCTAATTCGGTTTGCCGGGGAGGTTCCGCCCACTTCCTGGAATTGACGTGCCACGCGGCTCCTCTGGACGGCCGCGGCGCAATGGGGAAGGTAACAGGAGGCATTCGCGTGAGATCGCCACATAAACTTGCGCTCGCCGGGCTCACCGCCCTGGCGCTGCTGGCGGCTGGGTGTTCGTCGGGTTCCTCGTCCAGCTCCAGCGGGACCAGCTGGGCCACGGTGAGTTCTGCCTCAGCCGGGGGCGGGATGACCAAGCTCGTCGCCGCGGCCAAGCAGGAAGGCACCCTAAACGTCATCGCCCTCCCGCCGACGTGGGCGAACTACGGCGCCATCATCAGCGGATTCACGAAGCAGTACGGGATCAAAGTCAACTCCGCGAACCCGACGGGCACCAGCCAGGACGAAGTGAACGCGGTGAAGCAAGAGAATGGCACCGCCGCGGCTCCCGACGTCCTGGACATCGGACAGGCCATCGCCCTGGCCAACACCACGCTGTTCGCGCCCTACAAGGTCAGCACCTGGGCCGCCATCCCGGCCGCCCAGAAGGCCGCCAATGGGCTGTGGTACGAGGACTACGGCGGCTACATGTCCATCGGTTACTCCGCCAAGTTCGGGACGATCACCTCGATGAGCCAGCTGCTCGGCTCGAAGTTCAAGAACGCGGTCGCGCTGAACGGGAACCCGACGGCTGCCAACGCCGCGCTCAACGGGGTCATGATGGCGAACCTCGTGGAAGGCGGAACGGCCGACAACATTTCCAAGGGCGTGAACTTCTTCCACCAGCTCAAGCAGGCCGGCAACTTCTCGCCGGTATCGGCCACCGGCGCCACGATCAAGGCGGGCACCACTCCGGTCGTGTTCAACTGGGACTACCTCAACCTGCCCAGCTACGTGGGAGTGTCGAACTGGAAGGTGTTCGTTCCGCCCAACGCCGTCCTGGGCGGCTACTACGCGCAGGCCATCAACAAGAACGCGCCGCACCCGGCAGCGGCCCGGCTGTGGGAGGAGTACCTCTACTCCCAGGCCGCCAGCGGCGGGCAGAATCTGTGGCTGGCGGGCGGCGCCCGGCCGGTCGAGCAGACAGCCATGACGTCCAACAGCTCCATCAACACCGCGGACGCCGCGAAGCTGCCGGGGGTGACCGGAACGCCGGTGTTCCTGACCCAGGCCCAGAACACCGCCGCTGCCAACTACCTGTCGGCAAACTGGGCCAAGGCCATCGGCTAGCGAGGAAACGTGGCCGTCGCTGCGACGACTGAGACCGGTGCCGGGCCCGTCAGGGCCGGGCACCGGCTTTCGGTTCCTGCCTGGGTAGGTATCCTGCCGTTCCTCGGCTACGTCGGCGTCTTCCTGCTGCTGCCGACCGGGATCGTGCTGTGGCACGCGTTCCAGAACCAAAACGGCGGGTTCTCGCTGTCCGGCCTCAAGGTGCTCGGCGATTCCACGGTGCGCGGTTTCTTCGTCGGATCGGCTGAGCTGGCCGCGGTGACGTCGGTGATCGGCGCCTTTCTCGGCGCGATCCTGGCCTACGCCGTGGCGTCAGGCAACCCGGAAGGCGCGGTGCGCCGGCTTTACCTGGCTGCCTCGGGGGTGCTCGCCCAATTCGGCGGGGTCACGCTGGCCTTCGCGTTCCTCGCCACGATCGGGCCTAGCGGCCTGCTCCTGCACGCAAGCTGGTTCTACAACTTCCCGCAGGGCATCGCGCTGATCTACCTGTATTTCCAGATCCCGCTGATGGTCCTCGTCTTCATGCCCGCGATCGACGGGCTGAAGGTCCAATGGCGCGAGGCCTGCGAGAATCTGGGCGGATCGGCGTGGCAGTACTGGCGGCACGTCGGCGGCCCGCTGCTGGCACCGGCATTCCTTGGCGCGACGCTGCTGCTGTTCGCCAACGGACTGTCCGCATTCGCGACAATCTGGGCCTGGGAGAACCAGATCGCGTATATCGTGCCGCAGCAGATCGCCATCGCGCTCAGCAGCGAGGTCGGGCTGGCTAACGCCAACGAGGGCGCCGTGCTCGCCCTGGGCATGGTGATCATGGTGGTGGTGGTCATGACGGCGTACGCGTTGCTGCAGCGCAGGGCGGCCCGATGGCTGCGGTAACGTCGCTGGGCGAGTCGTCGCTGACCGCGCCGGCCAAGGGCCCGCGCGGCATGCAGGCTGGCCGGCGCAGGCGGCTGAACCTGTTCCGCTACGTGATCTTCACGGTCTTCGGGCTGTTCTTCATCCTGCCGCTGCTGGCGATGCTCCGGTTCTCCCTGGAAGGGAACCAGCTCGGCACGTGGTCCATAGCGGCCTGGAAGCAGATTGTGTCCTACCCCGGCCCGCCCCCGCTGCTGAGCTCCGTCGAGATCACCCTGGAACTGGCGATCCTCACCAGCGCCGTGGTACTGGTACTGCTGGTACCGACCATGATCTGGATCCGGCTGCGGGTGCAGTGGATCAGCCGGGCCTTTGAATTCCTCTGCCTGCTGCCGCTCACCATTCCCGCGATCGTCCTGGTGGTCGGCCTCGCCCCGATCTACAACTTCATCAGGCATTACCAGCTGTCCGCGCTGCAGCTCTTCTGGGCCTACGTGATCCTGGCGCTGCCGTACGCCTACCGGGCGCTCTCCGCCGGACTGGGCGCGATGGACGTCCCGACCCTGTCGGAGGCCGCCCGCAGTCTCGGGGCGAGCTGGTTCACCGTGATCGCCCGGGTGATCGCGCCGAATATGCGGCAGGCCATTCTGAACGCCCTGCTGCTGACCTCGGCTCTGGTACTCGGTGAGTTCACCATTGCCTATCTCTTGCTCTACAACAACACCTTGCAAGTGAACCTGTATTTCATCAGCCGGGCCACGCCGAATGCCGCAGTGCTCTTCTCCACCTCGACTGGCGCCCTTATCTTCGCCTTTATCCTGCTGCTGATCCTGTCTTACGTCGGCCGCCGCCGCCGCGCCCGGGGATGAGGTACCGCACGTGACTTCGCCACCGACCAGCACGCAGGACGGCACGGCCAGGACCGCCGTCGAGGTGCGGATGGAGGGACTACGCCGCGAGTACGGCCCGGTCGTCGCGCTGGACGGTCTCGACCTGACCATCGGGGCCGGCGAGCTGATCGCCCTGCTCGGCCCGTCAGGCTGCGGCAAGACCACCACATTGCGGCTGCTGGCCGGCCTCGAGGACGCCGATGCGGGCCAGATCACGGTGGCCGGCCGGGACATGACCCACCTGCCGGCCAGCAAGCGCGACATGGGAATGGTGTTCCAGGCCTACTCGCTGTTCCCGCACATGACAGTCCGGCAGAACGTGGCCTTCGGGCTGCGGCTGCGCCGGGTGCACGCAGCCAAGCGGGACCAGCGGGCAATCGAGATGCTCGAGCTTGTCGGCCTGTCCACGCAGGCCGACAGGTACCCGCACCAGATCTCCGGCGGGCAGCAGCAGCGGGTCGCGCTGGCCCGTGCGCTGGCCATCGAGCCCCAGGTGCTGCTGCTCGACGAGCCGCTGTCGGCACTAGATGCCAAGGTGCGGGCGCAGCTGCGCGACCAGATCCGGCGGATCCAGCTTGAGGTGGGCATCACCACCCTGTTCGTGACCCACGACCAGGAGGAGGCGCTGGCCATCGCGGACCGGGTCGGCGTGATGCGGGAGGGCCGCATCGAGCAGCTCGCGCCGCCCACCGAGGTCTACTCACGCCCGGCGACCTCGTTCGTCGCGGAATTCGTGGGCCTCACCAACCGCCTGGCGGGCACGGTCAGCGGGTCGACGGTGACGGTGCGCGGCCGCGACCTGCCGCTGGTGGACCACTTGACCCCGGCAGGCCCGGTGACGGCGCTGGTGCGGCCCGAGGCTGTCACGCTGGCGTCGGATAGCTCGGGCGAGTCCGGGCCGCTGGTCGGCACCGTGATCGCCTCGACCTTCCTCGGCGCGACCAGCCGCGTCACCGTCGACCTGGGCGACACCACGATCCTCGCGCAGCTCGCCACCTCGGACGCGACAGCGCTGCCGGCGGGCAGCCGCGTTGCCCTGACGATCCGCCCGGACCCGGTGCTGGTGGCAGCCGATTCGCCGGCCGTGACCGAGGAGTGAGTCACCCGTGGGCGAGCGACGCCCGCCGCTGACCACCGACCGCCGCCTGGGGCCAGGCGCGGTGCTGCGAAGCGGGGGCAGCGGGCACTACCGGGCCGTCGAGATCACCGATGGCGAGCCGCACCTGGTCCGCGAGGACTTCGGGGCGCCCGATCCCGGCCGCCTGCCGCAGGCCGGGCGCCCGCTGCTGTGCCTGGTTCACGTCACCGACCTGCAGCTCGCTGATGTGCAGTCGCCGACCAGGTTCGAGTTCCTGAACCGGCACTTCGCCGATCCGAGATACGCCAAGATCGTGCCGGTGCAGCGACCGCAGGAGGCGCTCACCGTGCATGCGGTCGACGCGACGCTGCGCACCCTGAACGCGGTGCGCGGCCCGGCGGCCGGGCTGCCGCCGCAGCTGGCCGTGACGACGGGTGACGCGATCGACAACGCCCAGTGGAACGAGATGCAGAATTTCCTCACCCTGTTCGACGGCGGCCTGGTACGGCCTAATTCCGGCGGGCCAGGCTATGAGGGGGTCCAGGCGCAGGACTGGCCTGATGACATCTTCTGGCGGCCGGACGGCCCGGGCCTCAGCGGCCACGACATCTTCCGGAGTGAGTTCGGCTTCCCGCATCACCCCGGATTGCTGCAGCGAGCCTTGCGGGAATTCTCAGTCACCGGGCTGCGCATCCCCTGGCTGTCCTGCTTCGGCAATCACGAGGCGTTCAACCAGGGTGTCGGGACGGTGACCGAGGGCCTCGCCGACGCTCTCGTCGGCAGCAGGAAGCCGCTGCGCCTGCCGGCCGGCTTCGACCACGATCGCGCGCTCGAGCTGTTCACCGAGCGGCCCGAGGCATTCATGGTCGGCCCGGTCAGGCAGATCACCGCTGATCCCAGCCGGCGGGCGATCACCAGGAGGGAGTTTGTCGAGGCGCATTTCCGGCCGGGGTCACGCCCGTTCGGGCACGGCTTCAGCGAGCAGAACCGCCTCGACGGCACCGCGCACTACGTTCATGACACGCCGGCCGCACGCTTCATCGCGCTGGACACCAACTGCGCCACCGGCGGCGCTGCCGGATCCATCGACCATGATCAGGCGCGCTGGCTCGAGGCACGGCTAGCCGAGGTGCACGCTGGCTACTGCGGACCGGACGGGCGCGAGATCCGCACCGGCAACGACGACCGCCTGGTCGTCCTCTTCTCCCACCACGGGATCGACACCATCATCAGCGCTGGCCGCACCGCCGCCAGGCCTGCCGGCGGCCGGCTGCTGAGCTCCGATGATCTACTGGCGCAGCTGCACCGGTTCCCCAATGTGGTGCTGTGGCTCAACGGCCACACGCATACGAACGCCATCAGGCCGCGTCGTGACCCGGACCACCCCGCGCGCGGGTTCTGGGAGGTCACCACGTGCTCCATCGTCGACTGGCCCTGTCAGGCCCGGCTCATCGAGCTCATCGACTCCGGCGGATACCTGTCCATTGTCTGCACCATGGTCGACCACGACGCCCCGGTCACGCCGCCGTCCCTGGAGACCACTGATGACCTCGCCGCACTGCACCGGGAACTCGCCGCCAACGTGCCCTACGGCGGCGCTGGCTCGGGCCTGTCCGGTGCGGTCGCCGACCGCAACGTGGACCTGCGGATGGTGCCGCCGTTCCCGCTGGAGCGCGGGGCCGCGCGGTTAGCGAGGCGTGGCGCCTGCCCTCACTCGACAGTGACCGGGGCCGCAACCGGAACGAGAAGGCCGGTGGGCGGCAGCCTATGCTGGCGCAAGTGACCGACGACTCCACCGCCAGCTCACGCCACCTCCGGCCGCGCCGGGAGCTGGCGGCCTTGCTGCTGCTCGGCGCTGCCGGGGCCGGACTGGTCCTCCTGGCGGCGCGGCAGGGGTGGGCCCAGGTCCGCACCGCCCCGCCAAAGCCGCTCCCGCCGAGCGTCGTGACGGAGACCGGCCAGGAGCTGGTGCCCGCGGCTGACGCGCTCGCCGTGGCGGCCCTGGCCAGCCTGGCGGCCGTGCTCGCCACCCGGCGGGTGCTGCGCAGGATCACCGGAGTCCTGCTGGCGGGGTTCGGCGCGGGCATTGCCGTGGCCGTCGGCACGGGTATCTCGGCCGCGAACGTGCTGGCCACCGCGGCAAGTGGCGCCGGACCTGGGAGCGGGGCCGGCGCAACGGCTGGCTCGGTGACGGCAGGCGCGGCGCCGGGCGGTAGCGGAAGCGGCTTGCCGGTGACGGGCCTGCCCGGGCACGTGGTCTTCGCTGCGTTTCCCTGGCACGCGCTCGCGGTGGCCGGGGCGGCGGCGGTGGTCGCGGCGGGAGTAGTGGTGGTCTGGCGGGCTGGACGGCTGCCGGTCATGTCGAGCCGATTCGACCGGCCCGCAGCCGCCGGAACGCCTGTCACGGCAGCGGCCGGGCCGCCCAGGCGGGCTGGCGGCGACGCCGCGACCATCTGGGAATCGCTCAGCCGGGGCGACGACCCGACCGTCGGCTGACCGCAGGCGGGATGTCAAGGGGGTCCCTCGGGCGCGGCGTAGCGCGCTGGATACGATCGGGAGCGCAATGCATCCCACCCGAGGGGGCGGCAGAACCGCGTGAGCGTGCTCGACGAGATCCTCGAGGGAGTGCGTGCCGACCTTGCGGCACGGCAGCGGATCGTCCCGCTGGAGCAGCTGAAGGAAGCTGCGAGCGGCCAGCCCTCACCGCGCGACGCGCTGGCCGCGCTCGGCGGCGATGACGTGGCCGTGATCGCGGAGGTCAAGCGCGCAAGCCCATCCAAGGGGGCACTGGCCGCGATCGCTGATCCGGCGACCCTGGCCATGGACTACGCGGCCGGCGGCGCACGGGTGATCAGCGTGCTGACCGAGCCGCGCCGCTTCGGCGGCAGCCTGGAGGACCTGGCGGCCGTGCGCGAGGCGGTCGGCGTCCCGTTGCTGCGCAAGGACTTCGTGATCAGCTCTTACCAGCTCTGGGAAGCCAGGTCTCGCGGCGCTGACATGGTGCTGCTGATCGTCGCCGCGCTGGAGCAGAACGCCCTGGTGTCCTTGGTGGAGCGGGCCGTGTCGATCGGCATGGCCCCGCTGGTCGAGGTGCACACCGAGGCGGAGCTTGACCGGGCCGTCGAGTCCGGCGCCAGGATCATCGGCGTCAACACGCGGAACCTGGCGACGCTCAAGGTCGACCGCGGCGTCTTCGGGCGGCTAGCCCCGCGGATCCCTGACGGGATAGTCAAGGTCGCCGAGTCCGGCGTGCGCGGCCCGCATGACCTGCTCGCTTACGCCGCGGCCGGAGCCGACGCTGTGCTCGTGGGCGAGAGCCTGGTGACCGGCAAGGACCCGCGATCGGCCGTTGCCGACCTGGTCACCGCGGGATTGCATCCGGCGCTGCGCGGCGACCGCGGGTGAGCGCCGTAGCGGTACCGGAGACGGTCCCCGATTCCTCCGGTCATTTTGGCAGGTTCGGGGGCCGGTTTGCTCCGGAGGCACTGATGGCGGCGCTCGACGAGCTCAGTGCCGCTTTCTTCGAGGCCAGGTCAGACCCCGGCTTCCAGGCCGAACTCGGGGCGCTGCTGCGCGGCTACGTAGGCCGGCCGACCCTGCTCACCGAGATCCCCTCGTTCGCCGCCGAGGCGGGCTGCCGCGTCTTCCTCAAACGCGAGGACCTCGCGCACACGGGCTCGCACAAGATCAACAATGTCATCGGCCAGGCGCTGCTCACCAGGCGGATGGGAAAGACCCGGGTGATCGCGGAAACCGGCGCTGGCCAGCATGGCGTGGCCACCGCGACCGCCTGCGCGCTGCTGGGCCTGGACTGTGTCGTGTACATGGGCGAGGTCGACACCAGGCGGCAGGCCCTGAACGTGGCCCGGATGCGCATGCTCGGCGCCGAGGTCGTCCCGGTGCGCACCGGGAGCGCAACCCTCAAGGACGCGATCAACGCGACCTTCAGGGACTGGGTTGCCTCGGTAGAGACCACCCACTACTGCATCGGCTCAGTGATGGGCCCGCACCCGTTCCCCGTGATGGTCAGGGATTTCCAGCGCATCATCGGCGTTGAAGCCAGGCAGCAGGTGATCAGCGCGACAGGGCGGCTGCCTGATGCCGTGGTCGCCTGCGTGGGCGGCGGGTCGAACGCGATCGGGGTGTTCCACGCCTTCATCCCTGACCAGGGGGTGCGGCTGATCGGCTGCGAAGCAGGCGGCGACGGCCTGGCCACCGGCCGGCACGCGGCCACGCTGGCCGGCGGCTCCTCCGGGGTGATCCACGGGATGCGGACCTACCTGCTGCAGGACGCCGACGGCCAGACCCTCGACACGCACTCGATCTCCGCCGGACTCGACTATCCGGGCGTCGGGCCCGAGCATTCCTGGCTTGCCGAGACCGGCCGGGCGAGTTACCGCGCCATCACCGACAGCGAGGCAATGGACGCGTTCGCCCTGCTGTGCCGGACCGAGGGGATCATCCCGGCGATCGAATCCGCGCACGCGCTGGCCGGCGCGCTGCAGCTGGGCGCCGAACTCGGCCCCGGGGCACTGCTGCTGGTGAACCTCTCCGGGCGCGGCGACAAGGATGTCGACATCGCGGCACGCTGGTTCGGTCATCTCGACGACGCACCGCCGGGTGGCGAGGCCGCTGGGGCCGGGCCCGCGGGCAGCGGGCCGACGGGCCGCGGACCGGGCCGGTGAGCCTGGTCACGGCGGCGTTCGAGAAGGCAGCCGCGGAAGACAGGGCCGCGCTTGTCGGTTACCTGCCCGCGGGGTTCCCGTCGGTCGACGGCGCCATCGCGGCTGCCGTGGCGATCGCCGAGGCTGGCGCCGATGTGATCGAGATCGGCCTGCCGTACTCAGATCCGATGATGGACGGGCCGGTGATCGAGGAGGCAGTGCACCAGGCGCTGACCCATGGCGCGCATGTCGCCGACGTGCTGCACACAGTCGAGGCCGTGGCGAGGACCGGGGTGCCGGTCCTGGTGATGACGTACTGGAACCCGGTCGACCATTACGGCGTAGCTGCCTTCGCGGCCGATCTCGCGTCGGCTGGCGGCAGCGGGCTGATCACGCCGGACCTGACGCCGGAGGAGGCGGGCCCGTGGCTGGCCGCCGCGGCCGACCGTGGCCTGGATCCGGTCTTCCTCGTCGCGCCCAGCTCGTCGCGGCGGCGGATCGAGCTGATCACCTCGGTCTGCGGCGGTTTCGTCTACGCGGCATCGCTGATGGGCATCACCGGCACCAGGGACGCTGTCGGCGGCCAGGCCGCCGGGCTGGTCCGGCGGATCAGGGAATGCACCACCCTGCCGGTCGCTGTCGGGCTCGGGGTATCCAGCGGGGCCCAGGCTGGGCAGGTCGCTGGCTTCGCCGACGGGGTCATTGTCGGGTCGGCGTTCGTCGCGCGGCTACTGCAGGCTCCGGATCAGACAGCCGGTGTCGGGCAAGTCCGTGCCCTGGCAGCGGAGCTGGCAGCCGGGGTCCGTCGGCATCAGGCAGCAGGCTGACTTTTCGGGCATCCGGTATCCGGGTAGCCTGCTAGTAGCTTGATTTCGCAGGCGGACCAGGCCTGGTCCGCGACCGGGCCGATGTCGTCCCACCCCCCACCCGAGTTCGCGATGGCGGATGAGGCGACAGGAGACCGAATGGGCGATGCTGGACTAACGAGCGCTCAGGGACTGTATGACGGCAGTTTCGAGCACGATGCGTGCGGAGTCGGGTTTGTCGCCGATCTGACCGGCCGCCGTGACCACGACATCGTTGCCAAGGCGCTCACTGTGCTGCGGAATCTGGATCACCGGGGTGCCAAGGGCGGCGACCCGCAGACCGGCGACGGCGCCGGTATTATTACCCAGATTCCGGACGCCTTCTTCCGCGCGGAGTGCGAGTTCGCCCTGCCGGAGCCTGGCTGCTATGCCGCCGGGATGGCTTTCCTGCCCCCCGGCAGCGATGCGGGCGAGGTCATGGCGATGATCGAGCGGATCGCGGGCCAGGAGGGCCTGACCGTGCTTGGCTGGCGGGACGTCCCGCATGATCCGGCCCGGTGCGGCACGAGCGCCCGGGCGGTCATGCCGCGACTGGTGCAGCTTTTCGTCGCCTCGCCTGGCGAGCGGGGACCTGAGCTAGACCGGCGGGCGTACTGCCTGCGCAAGCGCGCGGAAGCCGAGACCGGCGCATATCTCCCCAGCCTGTCGGCCGCCACGATCGTCTACAAGGGAATGCTCACCGCGCTGCAGCTGGAGCCGTTCTACCCGGACCTGTCGGACCCCAGGTTCGGGTCCGCGCTGGCGCTGGTACACGCCAGGTTCTCCACGAACACGTTCCCGTCCTGGCCGCTGGCCCACCCGTTCCGGTTCATCGCGCACAACGGCGAGATCAACACCGTCCGGGGCAATCGCAACTGGATGCGCTCCCGCGAGGCGATGCTGGCCACCGACCTGATCAAGCCGGACGCGAGCGGGCGCGGGTTCGACCGGCTGCTGCCGGTCCTGGACGAGTCGGCGAGCGACTCGGCGAGTTTCGACGCCTGCCTGGAACTGCTCCACCTGGGCGGCCGGTCGCTGCCGCACGCGGTACTAATGATGATTCCCGAGCCGTGGGAGAACAACGCGGAGATGGAGCCGGCCCGGCGGGCGTTCTACCGGTTCCACGCCTCGCTGATGGAGCCATGGGACGGTCCCGCGCTGATCGCGTTCACCGACGGCGGCGTGATCGGCGCCGTGCTGGACCGCAACGGGCTGCGGCCCGGCCGGTACTGGGTGACGCGAGATGGCCTGGTCGTGCTCGCCAGCGAGGTGGGCGTGCTGGACATCGACCCGGCCGAGGTGATCCGCAAGGGCAGGCTGCAGCCGGGCCGGATCTTCCTCGCCGACACCGCGGCAGGCCGGATCATCGAGGACGAGGAGGTCAAGGCGGAACTCGCCGCCGAGCATCCGTACGACGACTGGCTGCACGCGGGCCTCCTGCACCTGGACGACCTGCCCGGCCGCGAAAGGGGCCTGCCGGACCGCGGCGAGCTGACGACGCGGCAGCGGCTGTTCGGGTACACCGAGGAAGAGCTGCGGATCATCCTCGGGCCGATGGCGCGCACCGGAGCCGAGCCCATCGGATCGATGGGCTCCGACACGCCCGTGGCCGTGCTTTCCGACCGGCCGCGACTGCTCTTCGACTACTTCACCCAGATGTTCGCCCAGGTGACGAATCCGCCGCTGGACGCGATCAGGGAGGAACTCGTCACTTCCCTGTCGTCGACGACCGGCCCCGAGCACAATCTCTTCGATCCGGGGCCGGCCTCCTGCCGCCAGATCGTGCTGCCCTATCCGGTGCTCAACGAGGACGACCTCGCCAAGATCATCCATATCAATGACGACGGGAACCTGCCCGGTCTGGCCGCGTATGTGGTGGACAGCAGGTACGAGGTCGCCGGCGGCGGTGCCGCGCTCAGGCGCCGCATCGGCGAGATCAAGGACGAGGTGTCCGCCGCCATCGAAGGCGGCGCCCGGATCATCGTCTTGTCCGATCGCGACGGCCGGCCATCCGGCCCGAGCGATCGGACGCTCGAACGCTCCCAGAGGCCGGCCCGCGACGGCCAGCTCGCTGGCCCGAGCGGACGGCCTGGCGGGGGGTCCTGGGGGGAGGATCCCCCCGGGCAAGCACGGCCTGGCGGGGGGTCCTGGGGGGAGGATCCCCCCGGGCAAGCACGGCCTGGCGGGGGGTCCCGGGGGGAGGATTCCCCGGGGCAGGCACAGCTCGCGCCAATACCGTCGCTGCTGCTGACCGGCGCGGTGCACCACCACCTGATCAGGGCAAAGACCCGGACCATGGCCGGGCTGATCGTCGAGACGGGCGACGCGCGCGAGTGCCATCACATCGCGCTGCTGATCGGCTACGGTGCTGCCGCCGTCTGCCCCTATCTGGCTATCGAGACGGTCCAGGAGCTGGCCCGCAGCGGGGCCCTCGGGCCGCTCCCGCCCCGCAAGGCCGCGGCCAACCTGATCAAGGCGCTCGGCAAGGGCGTGCTGAAGATCATGTCCAAGATGGGCGTATCCACCGTCGCCTCCTACACCGGCGCGCAGATCTTCGAGGCGATCGGGCTCGGCCCCGAGGTCATCGAGGAGTGCTTCACCGGAACGCCGTCCCGGCTCGCGGGGGTGTCCTTCGATCAGCTCGCCGCTGAGGCCGCGGCCCGGCACGCGAGCGCGTTCCCGGGCCGCGGGCAGCAGCCCGCGCACCGGCAGCTGGAGACGGGCGGCGAGTATCAATGGCGCCGCGATGGCGAGCCGCACCTGTTCAACCCGGAGACCGTATTCAAGCTGCAGCACGCGACCCGCAGCCGCCGGCCCGATATCTACCGCGAGTACACCCGTCTCGTAGATGACCAGTCGGCGCAGCTGATGACGCTGCGCGGCCTGCTGCGCATCAGCGGCGTCGACACGGAGCAAGTCGACACTGAGCAGGCCCGCCCGCCGGTCAGCATCGACGAGGTCGAGCCCGTCGCGAGCATCGTGCAGCGGTTCAGCACCGGGGCAATGTCCTACGGCTCGATCTCGGCGGAGGCGCACGAGACGCTGGCCATCGCGATGAACCGGCTCGGCGCCAGGTCCAACACCGGGGAAGGCGGCGAGGACGCGGACAGGTTCCTGCCTGACGCCAGCGGCGACCTGCGCCGCTCGGCGGTGAAGCAGGTCGCCAGCGGCCGGTTCGGCGTCACCAGCGAGTACCTGGTCAACGCCGATGACCTGCAGATCAAGATGGCCCAGGGCGCCAAGCCGGGGGAGGGCGGTCAGCTGCCCGGCCACAAGGTCTACCCGTGGATCGCCAGGACCAGGCACTCGACCCCGGGCGTCGGCCTGATCTCACCGCCGCCGCACCATGACATCTACTCGATCGAGGACCTTGCCCAGCTCATCCACGACCTGAAGAACGCCAATCCGACGGCCCGGATACACGTCAAGCTCGTCGCCGAGGTCGGGGTCGGCACCGTGGCGGCAGGCGTGGCCAAGGCGCACGCCGACGTCGTGCTGATCTCCGGCCATGACGGCGGTACCGGCGCGGCCCCGCTGAACAGCCTCAAGCATGCAGGCGCGCCGTGGGAGCTCGGGCTCGCCGAGACGCAGCAGACGCTGCTCCGCAACCGGCTGCGGGACCGGATCGTCGTGCAGGCCGACGGGCAGCTGAAGACCGGCCGCGACGTGATCATCGCGGCGCTGCTCGGCGCTGAGGAGTTCGGGTTCGCCAGCGCTCCGCTCGTGGTCGCTGGCTGCGTGATGATGCGCGTCTGCCACCTGGACACCTGCCCGGTCGGTATCGCCACCCAGAATCCTGAGCTGCGGCAGCGTTTCACCGGGAAGCCGGAGTTCGTGGTCAACTTCTTCGAGTTCCTGGCGCAGGAGGTCCGCGAGTACCTGGCCAAGCTCGGGTTCCGGACGCTGGCCGAGGCCGTCGGCCACGCCGAGCTGCTGGAGACCGCGGCGGCGGTCGAGCACTGGAAGGCGTCCGGCCTCGATCTCACGCCCCTGCTGCACGTGCCCGAGCTGGCGGCCGGCGCCGCGCGCAGTTGTACCAGCGGCCAGGACCACGGGCTGGACCTGGCTCTCGACAACACGCTCATCGCGCTGGCTGAGGGAGCGCTGCGCGACGGAGTGCCCGTCCGGCTCGAGCTCCCCGTTAAGAATGTCAACCGGACCATCGGAACGATGCTCGGATCCCAGGTGACCAAGCGGTGGGGCGGCCCGGGACTTCCCGACGATACGATCGACATTTCGTTGCGGGGCTCAGCCGGGCAGTCGCTCGGCGCGTTCCTGCCCCGCGGCATCACCCTCCGGCTGGCCGGCGATGCCAACGACTACCTCGGGAAGGGGCTGTCCGGCGGACGGATCATCGCGGCACCTGACCCCGCCGCGACCTTCGCGGCGGCCGGGCAGGTCATCGCGGGCAACGTGATCGGCTACGGCGCCACGAGCGGGGAGATGTTCCTGCGCGGCGTGGTCGGCGAGCGGTTCTGCGTGCGGAACTCGGGCGCCACCGCGGTCGCCGAAGGCACCGGCGATCATGGCTGCGAGTACATGACGGGCGGCCGGGTGGCCGTGCTCGGCCCGGTGGGCCGGAACTTCGCCGCCGGCATGTCCGGTGGCCTGGCCTACCTGCTCGATCCCGATCCGCGCCGGGTCAACACGGAGATGGCCGACCTGGAACCGCTGGACTCCAGCGACGCCAGCTTCCTGCAGGGCCTGCTTGAGCGGCATCTCGCGGAGACCGGCTCCGCCGTCGCGGCGCGGCTGCTCACCGACTGGGACGCCGCGGTGGCGCGGTTCGCGATGGTGGTGCCGAAGGACTACAAGCGAGTGCTGGCCGCGGCGCGGTGGGCCGAGCGTGAGGGACGTGACGTGAACGAGGCCGTGATGGCTGCGGCGACCGGCTGAGCGGGGGAGCAGATCAGATGGCAGACCCCAAGGGTTTCCTCACCACGCCGCGCAGCACGCCTGCCAGGCGCCCGGTCGATATCCGGATCCAGGACTGGCGCGAGGTGTATACCGAGTTCCCCGGCCGCGAGCTTGAGCTGCAGGCGGGCCGCTGCATGGACTGCGGCATCCCGTTCTGCCACTACGGCTGCCCGCTTGGCAACCTGATCCCGGAGTGGAACGACCTGGTCTGGCGGCATGACTGGCAGGCTGCGGCCGACCGGCTGCACGCGACCAACAACTTCCCCGAGTTTACCGGGCGGCTGTGCCCGGCGCCATGCGAGACCGCCTGCGTGCTTGGCATCAACGCTGACCCGGTGACGATCAAGCAGGTGGAGGTGGAGATCATCGACCGGGCGTTCGGCGAGGGCTGGGTGGTGCCGCAGCCGCCGTCGGACGCCGCGGTCGCCGCCGGGCGCACGGTCGCGGTCATCGGCTCAGGTCCGGCCGGCCTCGCGGCGGCGCAGCAGCTCACCAGGGCAGGTCACGCGGTAACGGTGTTCGAGCGGGAAGAGGAGCCTGGCGGCCTGCTGCGGTTTGGCATCCCCGAGTTCAAGCTGGAGAAGCGGCTCCTGGACCGGCGGCTGGGCCAGCTGCGCGCCGAGGGGACCGTGTTCCGGTGCGGCGTCCGGGCCGGCGTTGACGTGACCGCGGCCGAGCTGCGCGATCAATACGACGCCATCGTGCTGGCGGGTGGCGCCACCGTGCCGCGGGGGCTGCCGGTCCCTGGCTCCGGGCTGGACGGCATCCATCAGGCAATGGAGTACCTGCCGATGTCCAACCGGGCGGTCAGGGACGGCGGCGCCGGGCCGGCCATCTCGGCGCGCGGGCGGCACGTGGTCATCATCGGCGGCGGCGACACCGGGGCCGACTGCCTCGGGACCGCGCTACGGCAGGGCGCGGCCTCGGTCACCCAGCTCGAGATCATGCCGCGCCCGCCGGAGATTCGGCCTGCCAGCCAGCCGTGGCCGACTTATCCGATGATCTACCGGGTGTCCGGCGCCCACGAAGAGGGCGGCGAGCGCGTCTACGCTGTCAGCACTCAGGAGTTCATCGGGGACGAGGCGGGCCGGGTGCGAGGCCTGCTGCTGGTCGAAGTGGAATCGGCCGCCGCGGGTTTCGCTCCGGTGCCTGGCACCGAGCGAGAATTGCGGTGCGAGCTGGTGCTGCTGGCGATGGGGTTCACCGGCGCCGAGCGGGGCCTGCTGCTCGACGGCCTCGGCGTGCAGCTCGACGCGCGCGGCAACGTGCCGCGAGACGGCTCATATGCCACGCCGGTCCCCGGCATCTTCGTGGCCGGCGACATGGGACGCGGCCAGTCGCTGATCGTGTGGGCGATCGCCGAGGGCAGGTCCGCGGCCGCGGCCGTAGACAGCTACCTCGCCGGGACGACCGTCCTCCCGGTCGCGATACCGCCGACCGCCGTCCCGCTCAGGTAGGCCGATTGCGGCGAAACCCGGCATCGGGCCGGGGCGACCCCGCAGCGCTGAGCGAACCGCGCCAACTCCGACCGCGGCCAAGGTAACGTCACAGAACATGCCAGCCGCCTTCATTCCGAGCCCGTCCCGCGGCCTCTGGCACATCGGCCCGCTCCCGATCCGCGGGTACGCGCTCTGCGTCGTGCTTGCCGTCATCGTCTGGCTCTGGGTCACCGGCCTGCGCTACCGCGGGATCGGCGGCCGCGGGGGCCTGATCCTGGATATCGCTACCCTGGCGGTCCCGTTAGGGCTGATCGGCGCCCGTGCTTACGGCGTGCTCACCAACTATCACCTCTATTTCGGCCATCATCGGGACTGGGCCAACGTGCTCCGCCTGTGGGACGGCCGCTTCGGTCTGCCTGGCGGTGTGGCCGCCGGGGCGGCCGGGGGATGGCTGGCCTGCCGCAGGAGCGGCGCGGCGCTGAGCCCGGTGGCGGGCGCGGCGGCGCCGGGACTCGCGTTCGCAGCAGCGATAGCGGCCTGGGGCAACTGGTTCAACCAGCAGATGTATGGCCGCCCGGCCGACCTGGCGTGGGCACTTGAGATCGCGCCCCAGCACCGCGTGGCTGGCTACGAGAACTCCGCGACCTTCCAGCCGACATTCTTGTACGAATCGATCTGGGACGTGCTAGCTGGCGTGCTGGTGATCCTCGCGGCGCGCATGTTCCTGCTGGCCGGTGACCGGACTTTTGCCGTCTATGCCGGGCTGCAGGCGACCGGCATGCTGTGCACGGGAACGCTAGCGATCGGATACGCACAGCGGCTCTTCGGCCTGCCGGTGGACCAGGTCCTGATGATCGTCGTCCTGGCGGGCGCCATCGGCTACCTGTACCTGACCAGGTCCAGGAAGGGTCCCGACGTCGTGAAACCGGCCCTCGGGGAAGCGCCAGGGAACGGTGCGATCATGGCGGGCGGGGGCGAGACGGCGAGCTCCCCTTTTCGTTGAAGACGAACTGGGTCGCGTTACCTTGCGCTTCTGGCAGGTGCCCGGGCGGTGCCCCGCGTGGTGGTGGGTGCCCCGGGTGCCCCGCCCGCCCCGCCAGCACAAGAAACACCCCGAACCCTGACGTGGGTTCGGGGTGTCCTCAATGTCTTGAGACATCACAAGGTGCCCCGGGTGCCCCGGGTGCCCCGGGTGGGATTCGAACCCACACTGCACGGTGTTTGAGACCGCGGACTCTACCTGTTGGTCTACCGGGGCGGCCGGCTTACCTGGGCAGGTGCGGCCAACGTCAATGTACCGGGTTAGGTACGCTCAGCGCGTGAGCCAGACTCCGTTTCGCGTCATAATCGCCGAGGATGAGGCGCTGATTCGTCTTGATCTCAAGGAGATGCTCGAGGAAGACGGCTACGTCATCGTCGGCGAGGCAGCCGACGGCGAGGCTGCTGTCAAGCTGACCGAGAGCGTGCGCCCTGACTTGGTGATCATGGACGTGAAGATGCCGGTGCTTGATGGTGTCTCTGCCGCCGAGCGGATCACAGCACAGCATCTGGCACCGGTGATCATCCTGACCGCTTTCTCCCAGAGCGACCTGGTGAAACGAGCGAGCGACGCGGGCGCGATGGCCTACCTGGTCAAACCGTTTACCAAGGCCGACCTCATCCCGGCCATCGAGATCGCGGTCAGCCGCTTCCAGCAGATTTCGGTGCTCGAAGCCGAGGTGGGGACCTTGCGCGAGCGGCTGGAGGTGCGGAAACTACTCGACCGGGCCAAAGGAATACTTCAGGATGACCGCGGCATCACCGAGGCGGAGGCATTCCGCTGGATCCAGAAGAGCTCGATGGATCGCCGGATGACAATGCGGGCCGTCGCGGAGGAAGTGCTCGCGGGCGGCCATCCGGCGGGCCTCGAAGCCAGCTGACGCGAAGCCAGCTGACGCGAAGCCAGCTGACGCGAAGCCAGCTGACGCGAAGCCAGCTGACGCGAAGCCAGCTGACGCTGAGCCGGATCACGCTAAGCCGGCTGATGCAGGGGCCGAAGGGGCCTGAGTGGCTGTGCGCTGACCTTGGTCGGCGCACGGATCCCGAGCAGGCGGGCGGGGCCGGGTGCACAACCCCCCGGATGCATGCCCTGCGCCCCGCCCGCCTGCGCCGCGCTACGCGCCCTGAGACGGTAGACGGCCGAGAGCCCGGAAGAAACCTTTGGTGCCATGTCAGCCTTCCCCGGGCCGGCACGTTCTCTACTCGGCTTCACCGGGCTCTGCGCACCACGGTAGCGACGCCCTGGCACGGCGCGCAAAGACACGGAGATTCCCCAGCCGGTATGAGTCAAACGTCCCCTGGCTGCGGATACACCAACCGACTGATCAGGTGGCCAAGCAGTCATTTGCGGCGGGAGCACCGGTGTGGTCATATCTCGGGCTTGCGGGGAATTCTGGCATAGGCGCGGCTACTGGCCGTTCGCCTAGCGGTCGGCCCGATGGAAAGTGGCTGCCGTGACGCCGCCCGGGATGGCATCACGCAGTAGGCAGGTGAGCCTGGAAGTGCAAATGCGCCTGCCAAGATCATCGGTGATGATGATCTCGTAGGTGGTCATGGTCTGGCCGCCGTGCACTAGGGTCGCGACACCGGTTACCTCGCCTTCGGCGGCACCGCGATGGTGCGTGGCATTGATCTCGATTCCGATGGTGACGCGGTCCGGCCCGGCGTGCATGGCGGAGCCGAGGGAGCCGAGTGTTTCGGCCAGCACGCAGGAGGCACCTCCGTGCAGTAGTCCGTACGGCTGCGTGTTGCCCGTCACCGGCATGGTGCCGACGACCCGGGTGGCGGAGGACTCGAGGATTTTGATCCCCATGCTGCTGATGAGCGAATCCTGGGTGGACTGCTCGAAGGCTTCCCTGATCTGCTGTTCGCGGTGGTCGGCCACCTGTAACCTCCGGTTCCTGACGGCACCTCTGCCTGCTGAGCAGCCGTCTGCTGAGCAGCCTAGACACATACGGCTGCCGGGCATCGCGGTCGCCCGACCGGTAGGCCAAGAAGGACCTGTCCCGCTACCGGTACCCCCCGGCCAGGTGTCACGTTAACCCTGAACGATCACAACCAGGGCGCCTGCCCGTGCTTCCTGCCAACGTCACAGCAGCCGACTAGACTTCCCGCGTGGCGACGAAGCCGACACCCGCGCCGGGCCCGGGGCAAGATCAGCGCCAGCATGGGCCAGACCATGCGGGCGCTGAGCCCGCTCGCGCGGGACGTCGCGACAGGCTGCTGCTGCTTGACGGGCACTCGCTGGCGTACCGGGCATTCTTCGCCCTTCCGATAGAGAACTTCTCCACGACGACAGGGCAGCCGACCAACGCCGTCTACGGCTTCACGGCAATGCTCATCAACGTCCTGCGCGACGAGCAGCCCACCCACGTCGCGGTGGCGTTCGACCGCAGCGAGCCGACCTTCAGGCACGAGCAGTACGTCGAGTACAAGGCGAACCGGCGGGAGACCCCGGCTGACTTCCGCAGCCAGCTGAGCCTGATCTTCGAAGTGCTTGACGCGATGGGCATCCCGCGGCTGTCGGTGCCGGGCTTCGAGGCCGACGACATCATTGCCACGCTGACGGTCGCCGCGGTAGCCGAGGGCATGAGCGTGCTGATTGTGACCGGTGACAGGGACGCGCTCCAGCTGGTCAGCGACGACGTGACCGTTCTGATGACCCGCCGCGGGATCAGCGACATGACCAGGTTCACGCCCGCGGCGGTCACCGAGAAGTACGGGCTGACGCCGGGCCAGTACCCCGACTTCGCAGCCCTGCGCGGCGATCCGAGCGATAACTTGCCGAGCATCCCCGGCGTCGGCGAGAAGACGGCCGCCAAATGGGTGCTGGAGTTCGGCTCGCTGGCCGACCTCGTCGACAGGGTCGATGAGGTCAAGGGCAGGGCGGGCGACAATCTTCGCGAGCACCTCGGCGACGTGCTGCGCAACCGCCAGCTCACCGAGCTTGCCCGTGACGTGCCGCTGGAGGCCGCGCCGGGGGACCTGCTCCCGGCGGCATGGGACCGGGAGAGAATCCATCAGCTCTTCGACACCCTGCAGTTCCGCGTGCTGCGGGAGCGGCTGACCGCGACATTCCCGGCCGGGATCGCCGCCGCGGCGGTAGCTGCAGGTTCCGGCGAGCCATCCGGGCCCAGCGAGGGCTTCGACGTCGACGTGACCGTGCTCGGACCGGAGGAGGTAGCCGCCTGGCTAACGGAGCACAGTGGCGACGGACTGACCGGCGACCGGCGGACCGGCCTGGCAGCCAGCGGAAGCTGGGGACGCGGCACCGGCGTTCTCGACGGCCTGGCGCTAGCCAGCCCGGACGGCGCGACCGCCTTCATCGACCCGACCGCTCTCACCGAGGATGACGACGACGCGCTGGCGCAGTGGCTCGCCGACCCGGCGAAGCCGAAGGCGCTGCATGACGCCAAGGGCCCGATGCATGCGATGGCGGCACGGGGCCTTGATCTCCGCGGCCTTACCAGCGATACGGCGCTCGCCGCCTACCTGGCGTTGCCCGGCCAGCGCTCGTTCGACCTCGGCGATCTTGCGGCGCGTTACCTGAGCCGGGAGCTGCGCGGCGGAGGCAGCGTCACCGGGCAGCTGACCCTGGAGATGTCGGGCGAGGCTGAGGCGGCCGCTGCGCTCGCGGAACGTGCCCTGGCCACCAGGGAACTCGCCGACGCCCTCGACGCCGACCTGGCTAACCGCGGTGCCACCCGGCTGCTCACCGACGTGGAGCTGCCGCTGGTCGACGTCCTCGCCGGGATGGAGCGAGCCGGGATCGCCGCCGACACCGATCACCTGGCCGACATGTCGGCAAGCCTGGGCGGCGAGGTCAAGTCGGCGGAGCAGGCGGCCTACGCGGTCACCGGGCACGAATTCAACCTTGGCTCACCCAAGCAGCTCCAGGAAGTCCTCTTCACCGAGCTTGGCCTGCCGAAGACCAAGCGGATCAAGACCGGCTACACGACCGACTCAGAGGCGCTCACCGGGCTGCTCGCGCAGACCGGCCACCCCGTCCTTGAGCACCTGCTCAGGCACCGGGATGTCGCCAAGCTGAAGAGCATCGTGGACACGCTGATCCCGATGGCCGGCCAGGACGGCCGCATCCACACCACCTACAACCAGATGATCGCGGCTACCGGCCGCCTCTCCTCGACGGATCCGAACCTGCAGAACATCCCGATCAGGACCGAGGAAGGCCGCCGGATCCGGCGCGGGTTCGTGGTGGGCGAGGGCTATGAGTGCCTGCTGACCGCCGACTACAGCCAGATCGAACTGCGGATCATGGCCCACCTATCCCGGGACGAGGCGCTGGCGGCGGCGTTCAGCTCGGGACACGATTTCCACGCCGCGACGGCGTCCAGCGTCTTCGGCGTCGAGCCTGGCGAAGTGACCGGCGACCTGCGCAGCCGGATCAAGGCGATGAACTACGGGCTTGCCTACGGCCTGTCCGTGTACGGGCTCTCCCAGCAGTTGCACGTCACCCCCGACGAGGCCCGCGCCTTCATGGACGGGTATTTCGGACAGTTCGGCGGGGTTCGTGAGTACCTGAACGAGGTTGTGGCGCAGGCCCGGTCCGACGGATTCACGCAGACCATGCTCGGCCGTCGCCGTTACCTGCCCGACCTGACCTCTGACAACAGGCAGCGCAGGGAGATGGCCGAGCGGATGGCTCTCAACGCGCCGATCCAGGGATCGGCCGCCGACATCATCAAGGTGGCCATGCTCGCTGTGGACCGCGACATCCGCAGCCATGGCCTCCGGTCGCGGATGCTGCTGCAGGTCCACGACGAGCTGTTGTTCGAGGTCGCCCCCGGCGAGCTAGCACAGCTGCGCGAGCTGGTTCATACGGCGATGTGCGGGGCGGCTGACCTGACTGTGCCGCTTGAGGTCTCGATGGGGACCGGGCGGAGCTGGGCGGAAGCCGCGCATTGATCGGCGCGTTCCTGGGCGGCGGCGGTGCCTGATCGGCGCGCCAGGCAGCCTGAATAGGGACCGCAGATTGACCGGTAGGCCTGGCTCTCATATTCTGATCGTTGCGCAGTGTATTTCTTCTTGCAGTCCGCCATGGTCAGGCAGCCCGAGGGCCGTCTCTAGGCAGGCCGCGGTCGGCCGATGCTGGCCAGGCACGTCCAGTCACTCCTGCTCATGGTGGGTGCTCCGTGCACAGCGCGCGTCCGCAAATCCCTGTCCGTATCCGGAGCCCACCTACACATGACGACGAGCAGCACCGAGGCCAACTCGACCCCCAAAGTAGCGGTCAACGACATCGGTTCCGAGGAGGCCTTCCTCGCCGCGATCGACGAGACCATCAAGTATTTCAATGACGGCGACATCGTCGAAGGAACCGTCGTCAAGGTCGACAGGGATGAGGTCCTGCTCGACATTGGCTACAAGACCGAAGGCGTCATTCCGTCCCGCGAGCTGTCGATCAAGCATGACGTCGATCCGCATGATGTCGTCAAGACCGGTGAGCACATCGAGGCCCTTGTCCTGCAGAAGGAGGACAAGGAAGGCCGGCTGATCCTGTCCAAGAAGCGGGCCCAGTACGAGCGTGCCTGGGGCACGATCGAGAAGATTAAGGACGAGGATGGCGTCGTCACCGGCACCGTCATCGAGGTCGTCAAGGGCGGCCTGATCCTTGACATCGGACTGCGCGGCTTCCTTCCTGCCTCGCTTGTGGAGATGCGGCGGGTCCGCGACCTGCAGCCCTATGTGGGCAAGGAGATCGAGGCGAAGATCATCGAGCTGGACAAGAACCGCAACAACGTGGTCCTGTCCCGCCGTGCCTGGCTTGAGCAGACGCAGTCGGAGGTCAGGCAGAATTTCCTGAATACGCTGCAGCGCGGCCAGATCCGCAAGGGCGTGGTGTCCTCTATCGTCAACTTCGGCGCATTCGTCGACTTGGGCGGCGTGGATGGCCTGGTGCACGTTTCCGAGCTGTCCTGGAAGCACATCGACCATCCAGGCGAGGTCGTGGAAGTGGGCCAGGAAGTCACTGTCGAGGTCCTCGACGTGGACATGGACAGGGAGCGCGTCTCCCTGTCGCTGAAGTCCACGCAGGAAGACCCGTGGCAGCAGTTCGCCCGCACCCACCAGATCGGCCAGGTGGTACCGGGGCGGGTCACCAAGCTGGTGCCGTTCGGCTCCTTCGTCCGGGTGGAGGAGGGCATCGAGGGCCTGGTGCACATCTCCGAGCTGGCCGACCGGCACGTCGAGATTCCCGAGCAGGTTGTCCAGGTCGGGGATGAGATCTTCGTCAAGATCATCGACATTGATCTCGACCGGCGCCGGATCAGCCTGTCGCTGAAGCAGGCGAATGAGGGCACGATCGGCGAGGCCGTCGGCGACGACTTCGATCCCACCCTGTATGGGATGCCTGCCACCTATGACGAGCAGGGGAACTACGTCTACCCCGAGGGGTTCGACTCCGAGTCGGGCGAGTGGCTCGATGGGTATGACACCCAGCGTGAGGAGTGGGAGCGCCAGTACGCCGAGGCCCGTTCGCGCTATGAGGCACACCAGCAGCAGGTGGTGGAGGCGCGTAAGTCGGACGCGGCGGGTTCGCAGGAGCAGCAGGCCGCCGATGACTCCCACGGCCAGCGCGAGCCGGAGCAGGAGGCCACCGGCACCCTGGCCTCCGACGAGGCGCTTGCCGCGCTGCGGGACAAGCTCTCTGGCGGCCAGAACTGACGGCCCAGTTACCGTCTTTCCGCGATCGTGACGAGTTCCCCGCATTGACGCGGGGACCTCGTCACGATCATGTAGTGGACCGGGTAGGGACGTGTTTCGGGTAGGACTGACCGGCGGGATCGGCGCCGGCAAGAGCGAGGTCTCGCGGCGCCTTGCGGCACAGGGCGCCGTCGTCATCGACGCGGACGCGGTCGCCAGGGAGGTGGTCGCGCCGGGGACCGCTGGCCTGGCCGCGGTGACGGCCGCGTTCGGGGCCGCGGTACTCGGCCCGGACGGCGGCCTGGACCGGACCCTGCTCGGCGAGATCGTTTTCGGGGACGATGAGGCGCGCGGCAGGCTGAACGCGATCATCCATCCGCTGGTCGCGCAGCGGATGGCCGAGCTGGAGCAGGCCGCGGGGCCGGGTTCGATCGTTGTGCACGACGTTCCGCTGATCACGGAGAACGGGCTGGCCGGCTCCTACGACATCGTGGTAGTCGTCGATGTGCCGCCAAGGACTCAGCTGGAGCGGCTGGTCAGGCACCGGGCCATGACGCGCGACCAGGCCAAGGCCCGGATCGCTGCCCAGGCGAGCAGGGAGCAGCGGCTGGCGGTCGCCGGCATCGCGATCGACAACTCCGGCTCACTGGCGGAACTCGACCGGCAGGTCGGCGAGCTGTGGGCGGAACTCCGGCGGCGTGCCAACGCCCGCAACAACTGACGCCCCCGCCGGGCGCATCGCCGCCGCCCGGCATTGTCGGACGCCCGCCATACAGTGGAATCGTGAAGCAGCAGGAGACGCGATGCGACCGGTAACGGACCTGCAGCGGCGCGTCGCGCCGTTCGAGGTTGTCACGGAAATGGTGCCGGCCGGCGATCAGCCGCAGGCGATCGCCGAGATGGAGCGGAGAATCCGGTCGGGCGCGGGGGACACCGTGCTGCTCGGCGCCACCGGAACGGGGAAGACGGCCACGGTCGCCTGGCTGGCCGAACGGCTGCAGCGGCCCACCCTGGTCATGCTGCCGAACAAGACGCTTGCCGCGCAGTTCGCCAACGAGCTGCGCGAGATGCTCCCGAAGAACGCGGTGGAGTATTTCGTCTCCTACTACGACTATTACCAGCCTGAGGCATATGTCCCGCAGACGGATACCTACATCGAGAAAGACTCCTCGATCAACGATGAGGTGGACCGGCTGCGTCACTCGGCCACTAACTCGCTGCTCACCCGCAGGGACACGATCGTGGTGGCCTCGGTTTCCTGCATCTATGGTCTCGGCACGCCGCAGGAATACGTGGACCGCATGGTCAAGCTCAAGGTCGGCGGCACCATCGATCGTGACGCGCTGCTGCGCAAGCTGGTCGGCATGCAGTACGCGCGCAATGACCTGGCGTTCACCCGGGGCACCTTCCGGGTCCGGGGTGACACCATCGAGGTGATCCCGGTGTACGAGGAGCTCGCCGTCCGGATCGAGATGTTCGGCGACGAGATCGAACGGCTGATGACGCTGCATCCGCTCACCGGCGAGGTGATCAGCGAGGATGAGGAGCTCTATGTCTTCCCCGCCTCGCACTACGTGGCAGGCCCGGAGCGGATGGAGCGCGCTATCGCAGGCATCGAGCAGGAGCTGGCCGAGCAGCTGGCCGCCATGGAACGGGCAGGCAAGCTCCTCGAGGCGCAGCGGCTGCGGATGCGCACCACCTACGACGTCGAGATGATGCGGCAGGTCGGCAGCTGCTCGGGAATCGAGAACTACTCGCGGCACATCGATGGCCGTGAGCCGGGCAGCCCGCCGAATACGCTGCTGGACTACTTCCCCGAGGACTTCCTGCTGGTGATCGACGAGTCGCACAACACGGTGCCGCAGATAGGTGCCATGTACGAGGGTGACGTCTCGCGGAAGCGGGTGCTGGTCGAGCACGGTTTCCGGCTGCCGAGCGCTATCGACAACCGGCCGCTGACCTGGGAGGAGTTCTGCGACCGGATCGGGCAGACGGTGTACCTGTCGGCGACACCTGGCCCGTATGAGCTGCAGCGCGTCAGCGGCGAGGTGGTCGAGCAGGTCATCAGGCCGACCGGGCTCATCGATCCCGAAGTGATCGTGAAACCGACCAAGGGGCAGATCGACGACCTGGTGCACGAGATCAGGGAACGGGCCGAGCGCTTCGAGCGCGTGCTGGTAACGACGCTCACCAAGAAAATGGCCGAGGACCTGACCGACTACCTGCTTGAGCTCGGCATCCGGGCGAGGTACCTGCACAGCGAGGTGGACACGCTGCGCCGGGTGGAGCTGCTGCGCGAGCTGCGGCTCGGCGAGTATGACGTGCTTGTCGGGATCAACCTGCTCCGCGAGGGCCTGGACCTGCCCGAGGTGTCGCTGGTCTCGATCCTGGATGCGGACAAGGAGGGCTTCCTGCGGTCGGGGACCTCGCTGATCCAGACCATCGGCCGGGCGGCCAGGAACGTCTCCGGCCAGGTGCACATGTACGCCGACAAGGTGACACCGTCGATGCAGCGGGCGATCGATGAGACAAGCCGGCGGCGCGCCAGGCAGGTCGCCTACAACGAAGAGCGCGGCCTGGACCCGCAGCCGCTGCGCAAGCGGATCGCGGACATCCTGGACCAACTCGCCCGCGAAGACGCCGATACCGAGAAGCTGATCGGCGGATCGGGCCGCCAGCAGAGCCGCGGCAAGGCACCGGTGCCCGGCCTGTCGTCACGAGCGCGGGCCGTCGCGGCCGCGGCGGCCGGATCGCGTCAGGACGGTCAGGAACCGGGCGGCGGGCCGGCCCGCGAGGACCTGATCGCACTGATCACCGAGCTCACCGAGCAGATGCATACGGCTGCGGCCGAGCTGCAGTTCGAGATCGCGGCCAGGCTCCGCGACGAGATCAAGGAGCTCAAGCACGAGCTCAGGGGCATGCAGGCAGCCGGGGTCTGAGCCGCCGCGCGGCGGCGCGGCCCGGGGCCGGCACAGTGGCAGGCTGGCACTGCGGCAGGCTGGCACTGCGGCAGGCCGGCACTGCGGCAGGCCGGCACTGCGGCAGGCCGGCACAGCGGCAGGCCGGCACAGCGGCAGGCCGGCACAGCGGCAGGCCGGCACAGCGGCAGGCCGGCACAGCGGCAGGCCGGCACAGTGGCAGGCCGGCACAGTGGCAGGCCGGCACAGTGGCAGGCCGGCACAGTGGCAGGCCGCGCCGGCCAAGACTGCCCGGGAATGTCAGGCTTCAGAAAATAGGACTGAGCCACATAACCGTTAAATATCGGGCTGTCATCACGTCTCCTGGCCGGGCAGCGCGGACGGAACCGGCGCCTGCCAGGCAATACTGGCTGACCGGATGTCAGCGTCGCGGCGTAGGGTCGGAATCATGCTGGCGAGCCTCGTCGCCGCGTTGGTGGCGGCCTTCTGCTATGGAATCGCCGCCGTCATGCAGGCGATAGCGATTCAATCGGCTAGCCGTCGGCCTGCCCGGATACGCGCCGGGGATGCGGCGGCCGGCCGGGTCGATCCTGGCCTGGTGGTCCGGCTGCTCGGCCAGTGGCGCTTCCTGGCCAGTCTCGGGATTGACATTGTCGGCTTCGTCGCCCAGCTGGTGGCCTTGCAGCGGCTGCCGCTGTTCGCCGTGCAGGCGATGATCGCTGCCAACCTTGCGGTAACGGCAGTGTTCGCGGCATTGCTGATGCATGTGCGGCTGAGCATGCGCGAGTGGCTGTCGGTCACCGGAGTGGTGGTCGGCGTCGGGCTGCTCGGAACGTCGGCGGGGGCACAGGGCGCGGCGACCGTCGGCTTCGCCTTCCAGCTCGCGCTCATGGTGACAGTCGCCGGCGTCGCGGTGGCCGGCCTAGCGGCGGCCCGGCTACCCAGCCCGGCCAGGACACCAGTGCTCGGGGCCATCGCCGGGCTCGGGTACGCGGTGCTAGCTATCGCCGCCCGGATCCTGCCCGGTTTCTCGCCTCAGCAGCTTATCCGCAACCCGGCCAGCTACACGCTGGCGGCCGCGGGGATCGTATCGTTCCTCCTCTACGCGTCCGCGCTGGAGGGCGGGAGCGTCACGGTCGCCACGGCCGCGGTGGTGCTGGCCGAGACCACCCCGCCGGCCGTGGTGGGCGTGGTCTTTCTCGGCGACACGACCAGGCACGGGCTCACCGGGGTGGCTGTGCTCGGGTTCATTCTCGCCGTGGTCTGCGCGGTAGCGCTGGCCAGATTCGGCGAGGCCAGCGACGAGAAGGCGGAAGAAGCCCGGATCGAACGTGCCCGGCGGGCCCGGGGTGACGCCGCATCGACGGTCATCTGAACGGCCCGGTCGGTGCCGTCAGGCGGTCCATGGTGTTGGTGCCCCCGGCGAGATCGCGCGACTGATATTCTGAGACCCCGTGGACCGGCGGATTTGCCGCCGGGCACTGACCACGGGAGCCGCATTGTGCCAACGGCATCGCACACCTCACGGCCGACATCAACCAGCCATCTCTTCGTGACCGGGGGTGTTGCCTCCAGTCTCGGCAAGGGGCTCACCGCCTCTAGCCTGGGCCGTCTGCTCAAGCTCCGCGGCCTGCGGGTCAACATGCAGAAGCTCGACCCTTACCTCAACGTCGATCCGGGCACTATGAACCCGTTTCAGCATGGCGAGGTCTTCGTCACCGACGACGGCACCGAGACCGACCTGGACGTCGGGCACTACGAGCGGTTCCTCGACACCCGGCTGCCCGGATCCTCGAACGTCACCACCGGCCAGATCTACTCCAGCGTGATCGCCAAGGAGCGGCGCGGTGACTACCTGGGCGACACGGTGCAGGTGATCCCGCACATCACCAACGAGATCAAGGCGCGCATCTTCGAGATGGCCAGCCCGGAAACCGACGTCGTCATCACGGAGGTCGGCGGCACGGTGGGCGACATCGAGTCCCAGCCGTTCCTCGAGGCAATCCGCCAGATCCGCCACGAGATCGGCCGGGATCGCTGCTTCTTCCTGCACGTGTCTCTGCTGCCCTACATCGGGCCGTCCGGCGAGCTGAAGACCAAGCCGACCCAGCATTCGGTGGCCGCGCTGCGCAGCATCGGCATCCAGCCGGACGCCATCGTCTGCCGCAGCGACCGGCCCATCAGCGACGGCCTGAAACGCAAGATCAGCCTGATGTGCGACGTGGATGAAGAGGCAGTGGTCTCCGCCGCCGACGCCCTGTCCATCTATGACATCCCCAAGGTGCTGCATTCCGAGGGCCTGGACGCCTACGTGGTGCGGCGGCTCGGGCTGCCGTTCCGTGACGTGGACTGGAGCGACTGGGATGAGCTGCTGCGGCGAGTGCACCGCCCGGCCCGCAGCGTCACGATCGCGCTGGTGGGCAAGTATGTCGATCTTCCTGATGCGTACTTGTCGCCGGCCGAGGCGCTGCGCGCCGGCGGGTTCGCCAACGATGCCAGGGTCAACATCCGCTGGGTGACCAGCGATGACTGCCGGACACCCGAGGGCGCCGCGCGCCAGCTTGACGGGGTCGACGGGGTGCTGGTGCCGGGCGGTTTCGGTATCCGCGGCATCGAGGGGAAGATCGGCGCGGTCCGGCATGCCCGGACGCACGGCATCCCGCTGCTCGGGCTCTGCCTGGGCTTGCAGTGCATGGCCATCGAGGTAGGCCGCGATATGGCCGGCCTGGAGGGGGCCAACAGCGCCGAGTTCGATCCTGACGCCGCCTACCCGGTGATCGCGACCATGGCCGACCAGCAGGACGTGGTGGCCGGGGAGCGGGACATGGGGGGCACCATGCGCCTCGGCCTCTACCCCGCGCTGCTGGCCGAGGGCAGCCTGGTCCGCGAGCTTTACGGCACCGAAGAGGTGCAGGAGCGGCACCGGCACAGATACGAGGTAAATAACGTCTATCGGGACGTGCTCGAGCGGGCCGGTCTGGTCTGCTCCGGCCTGTCGCCGGACGGACGGCTGGTCGAGTTCGTGGAGCTGCCGCGCGAGGTGCATCCGTTCTTCGTCGCCACTCAGGCGCATCCGGAGTTCCTGTCCCGGCCGACTAGGGCGCACCCGCTGTTCAGCGGGCTGGTGGCCGCAGCGCTCAGCCGGTCAAGGACGGTGCCGGCGGCTGAATCGGTGGCGGCCGCCGGCCCGCGTGCGGCGGCGAGCGCGTGAGCTTGCTCGGGGCACAGCAGGCTGACAAGAACGGCGCCATCGGCAAGGATGAGACGAATGGGGCGGATGTGGAGGATGAAGCGGGAGCTGGCGACGTGAGCGAGATGACGAGCCTGCGCCAGGTCCGTGACGTGGTAGTGGAATCCTGGCCGGTGGACTCATCTGTCCAGGTTGCCAGTGGCGTGCTGGTGACCATGCGGAGGGACATGGTGCGGATGCCAGACGGGGACGTGGCCGGCCGAGAGGTGATCGAGCATCCCGGCGCGGTGGGGGTGGTTGCTCTCGACGAGGCTGGCCAGGTACTGCTGATCCGCCAATACAGGCACCCGGTCGGCAGGCTTCTCTGGGAGATCCCGGCCGGCCTTCGCGATGTGGCGGGCGAGCCGCTCAAAGTGACCGCCGAGCGCGAGCTGCTGGAGGAAGTGGGCTATCAGGCGACGGACTGGCATGTGCTCATGGACTACTTCTCATCCCCAGGGTTCAGCACTGAACGGTTGCGCATCTACCTGGCCAGGGGCGTGAGCAAAGTCCCTGAGCGGCAACGTACGTTCGTGCGCAAGCATGAGGAAGCGCACCTGGTGCTGGCCTGGCTGCCGCTGGAGGACGTGGCTGGATTGCTGCTCGCCGGTGAGCTGCACAATGGGGTGACCGCAGTCGGCGTCATGTCCGCCTTTGCGGCCAGGCAGGCTGGATTCGCTGCGCTGCGGGACGCCGACGCGCCGGAACGCTGACTTACCACCGGGCGCGGGCCCGAGACGGGACTGTCCGGCCACGGGGTCGGGCAGGTGGCACGATTCGGCACGAGAAGGAAGGGGCCGGAGCCAATGAAGGTCGGCGTTCCCAAAGAGGTCAAGAATCACGAGTACCGCGTGGCTATGACGCCGGCTGGCGTGCATGAGCTGGTCAGGGGCGGCCATGAGGTCTACATCCAGGAGGGCGCCGGAGTCGGCTCGGCCATTCCCGATGCGGAGTTCGTCGCCGCAGGTGCGAGCATCCTGCCGGGCGGCGACGAGGTGTGGGCAGCCGGGGAGCTGATCCTGAAGGTCAAGGAGCCGGTCGCCGAGGAATATCACCGGATGCGCAAGGGCCAGGTCCTGTTCACCTACCTGCATATTGCCGCGTCCCGTGCCTGCACCGACGCGCTGCTTAAGTCGGGGATAACGGCGATCGCTTATGAGACCGTCCAGCTACCGGACGGTTCGCTGCCGTTGCTCGCGCCGATGTCAGAGGTAGCCGGCCGGATGGCGCCCCAGGTCGGCGCGCATCATCTGCAGCGCGACGGCGGCGGGCGGGGCGTGCTGATGGGCGGCGTGTCCGGCGTCTACGCCGCGAAGGTCGTGGTGCTCGGGGCCGGCGTGTCCGGCATGAACGCGGCCGCGATCGCGCTCGGCATGCAGGCCGAGGTGCTGCTGGTCGACAAGAACGTGGCCAGGCTGCGCCAGGCGGACGCGATCTATCAAGGTCACTGCCAGACGGTGGCGTCGAATACCTACGAGGTCGAACGGGCGGTGGTCGACGCCGACCTGGTCATCGGCGCGGTGCTGGTGCCGGGCGCGAAGGCGCCGACGCTGGTCTCCAACGAGCTGGTGGCCAAGATGAAGTCGGGCTCGGTGCTGGTGGACATCTCCATTGACCAGGGCGGGTGTTTCGAGGACTCGTATCCGACCACGCACGCCGATCCGACCTACCGGGTACACGACTCGCTGTTCTACTGCGTGGCGAACATGCCGGGGGCCGTCCCGCACACGTCCACGTACGCGCTGACGAACGTGACGCTGCCGTACGTGGTGGAGATCGCCAGCCGGGGCTGGCGCACCGCACTGGCCGCAGACCCAGCGCTGCGGCAAGGGCTGAATACCCATGACGGCACGGTGACCTGCCGCCCGGTTGCGGAGGCGCACGGCATGGGATGGGCCTCACCCGGCGAGGTGCTTAACTGACCAGCGTCGCCGAGACGAGCCGCCGCTATCTCGATCACCTGATGATCGAGCGCGGCCTCGCCGCGCACACGCTGCAGGCCTACCACCGTGACCTCCAGCGTTACGTCGGCGCGCTCGCGGCCCGCGGTACGACTGCCATCGGCGAGGTCACGACCGAGGATGTCGCGGCCTTCCTGGCCGGACTGCGCGAGGGTGACGACGAACACCCGCCGCTGGCCGCGAGCTCGGCCGGGCGGGCCGTCGTCGCGGTGCGCGGGCTGCACGCGTTCGCGGCCGCGGAGCGGCTAGCCGATAGTGACCCGGCGTGCCAGGTGCGGCCGCCCGCGCCGCCGCGGCGGCTGCCCAGGGCAATCTCGGTGTCCGAGATCGAGCGCCTGCTCGCCGCGGCCGGTCCCGCGGCCGGTCCCGCGGCCGGTCCCGCGACCGGGGCCGGTCCGGTGGCGGCGGGCCAGTCGCTGGCCTCGCTGCGGGATCGGGCCCTGCTCGAGCTGCTGTACGGCACCGGCGCGCGGATATCCGAGGCGGTCGGCCTCGACATCGACGATCTGGAGCTGGGCAGCGACGGCCACGCCACCCGCGTGCCGGCCGCCATCCGGCTGGCCGGCAAGGGCGGCAAGCAGCGGGTCGTGCCGGTCGGCAGCTACGCGCGCGAGGCCGTGGAGGCCTATCTGGTCAGGGCGCGACCGGCGCTCGCCGCGGCCCGTCGCGGCGGCCAGGCGACTGCCGCGGTCTTCCTGAACGCCCGCGGCGGCCGGCTCACCAGGCAGGGTGCGTGGGCGGCGCTGCGGGCGGCAGCCGGCCGGGCCGGGCTCGCCCAGGTGTCCCCGCATACGTTGCGGCACTCTTTCGCGACGCACTTGCTCGATGGCGGTGCCGACGTCCGGGTCGTGCAGGAGCTGCTCGGCCACGCTTCGGTCACTACGACGCAGGTCTACACCCTGGTCACGATCGAGAAGCTTCGTGAGGTCTACGCCGCGGCACATCCGCGCGCACTTGGCTAGCGAAAAGGCGGCATCGTGCGGACCCGGACCTGACCGAGGTGAGCCCCATTTCCGTGCAAACGGTGAGTCGGCTTGCCCTGACCGGATGCAGGCCCTAGAGTCCGGGTTTCAGCGGGCGCATTGCGCGCGACCGCCGGGGAGGTGCAGTAGCTGTGGCAGCGGCCCGGACATTGGAGGTTAGGCCCGGCTTGCTTGGTCCCACGGGCCGGCCTCTGCCGGTATTCCCTGACCCAGAGCCATTGCTCGTCCATGGTCCCGCCCGTGTTGCGGCGGTCTGCAACCAGAAGGGCGGGGTCGGGAAGACCACCACCACGATCAACCTGGGTGCCGCGCTGGCCGAGCAGGGACGCCGCGTGCTGCTGGTCGACTTCGACCCTCAGGGAGCCCTGTCGGTCGGCCTTGGCATCCAGCCGCACGAGCTGGACGCGACCGTCTACAACCTGCTCATGGAGCCCGGGCTCACCGCGAAAGAGGTGCTGTTCAAGACCAGCGTCGCGGGCGTTGACCTGCTACCGAGCAATATCGACCTGTCCGGGGCCGAGGTGCAGCTTGTCCACGAGGTTGCGCGTGAGTTCGTGCTCGGCCGGGCGCTGCAGGCGGTGATCCCCGACTATGACGTCATCCTGATCGACTGCCAGCCGTCCCTGGGGCTGCTCACCGTCAACGCGCTGGCGTGTGCCGATGGCGTGATCGTGCCGCTGGAGTGCGAGTACTTCGCGCTGCGGGGCGTCGCCCTGCTGATGGAGACCATCGACAAGGTGTCCAGCAGGCTCAGCCCCAAGCTGCAGATGGATGGCCTCCTGGCGACCATGTACGACTCGCGGACCCTGCACACCAGGGAGGTCCTGTCCGGGGTCGTCAAGGGCTTCGGCGACAAGGTGTTTCATACAGTGATCAACAGGACAGTGCGCTTCCCGGATGCGACTGTCGCGGGGGTGCCCATCACCAGCTTCGACTCCACGTCCAACGGGGCGGGTTCTTACCGGGAACTCGCCAAGGAGGTACTGGAGCGGTGGCGCCAGTCCGGCCCGGAGGGTCAGGTCCGCGGCGGGTGAGCCTGCCGGGCGTCGCCGGCGGGTGACGGAAGCCTGGTGGCTTGCCGGCCGCGTTCGGGAGGCCCGAGCGGGTGAGCGCAGCCGCCCGCATCGGATACCGTCTGCACTGACGGGAGGCAACGGCCATCAGGGGGCGGGGGCGAGCAGGCCGGAATGACCACGATGGTGATCAGCGAACCAGGCGACGCTTCCCGTGCCCACGGCGCGAACGGCTTCGAGGTGCACCTCGACGTCTTCGAGGGCCCCTTCGACCTGCTGCTCGCGCTGATCTCGAAGCACAAGCTCGATATCACCGAGATCGCGCTGTCCAGCGTCACCGACGAGTTCATTGCGCACATCCGGGTCCGCGCGGATGCCTGGGACCTGGATCAGGCGAGCTACTTCCTGGTCGTCGCGGCGACACTGCTCGACCTCAAGGCGGCCAGGCTGCTTCCGGCCGGGGAAGTCGACGACGAGGAGGATCTCGCCCTGCTCGAGGCGAGAGACCTGCTTTTCGCCCGGTTGCTGCAGTACCGCGCCTATAAAGAGGTGGCGGGAGTCCTGGCAAGCCGGATGACGGCGTGGGGGCGCAGGTTCCCGCGGCGGGTGCCGATGGAGCCCCGCTTTGCCGGGCTCCTGCCTGAAGTGCTGCTTGGTCTCGGGGCAGCCGAGTTCGCCGCCATCGCGGCCCGAACGCTGGCTCCGCGGCAGCCGCCGGTGGTATCCACCGCCCACTTGCACGTGGCTCGCACCACCGTGCGCGAGCAGGTCGATATCCTTGCGGGCCGGCTCGCCAGCCTGCGCCGTGCAACCTTCCGCCAGCTCTCGTCCGACTGCGCGGACACCTATGAGGTGGTCGCCCGCTTCCTGGCAGTCCTTGAGCTCTACCGGTCGAGCAGCGTCTCCTTCGACCAGCTTGCGCCGCTCGGCGAGCTGTATGTGACCTGGGCGGCCGGCCAGGAAAGCGAGGGTTAGGCATGCACGATGGGCCGGGGCTGCATGCCAGCCTGGAGGCGATCATGCTGGTGGCCGACGAGCCGGTCTCCGAGGTGCTCATCGCGCAGGTGCTCGAACGGCCGCGCGATGAAGTCACCGCGGCCCTGCGCGAGCTCGCTGCGTCCTACACGGCGCAGGAGCGCGGGTTTGACCTGCGTGAGGTCGCGGGTGGCTGGCGTTTCTACACGCGTGCGGACTGCGCGCCGATCGTCGAGCGGTTCGTCAGCGACGGCCAGGAGGTCCGGCTTACCCAGGCGTCACTGGAGACGCTGGCCGTGGTCGCCTACCGCCAGCCGGTCAGCCGGGCGCGGGTATCCGCGGTGCGCGGCGTCAACTGCGACGGCGTGATGCGCACGCTGGTCCTTCGCGGCCTGGTAGCGGAGGCTGGCACCGATCAGGAGACGGGCGCCGTCCTGTTCGGGACGACGGGGTATTTCCTTGAACGCCTCGGCCTGGCCGGCCTCGATGAGCTGCCCGAGCTTGCGGGCTTCCTGCCCGATCAGGTGGACGATGAACAGGACGCGGGCCATGAGCAGCATTCGGGCTGACCGGCAGGGCCGTAGGCCAGCCGGCCGTCCGGACCGCGCTCAGGCTGACCGGCCAGGCCGCGCTCAGGCCGGCCGTCCGGACCGCGCTCAGGCTGACCGGCCAGGCCGCGCTCAGGCCGGCCGTCCGGACCGCGCTCAGGCCGGCCGTCCGGACCGCGCTCAGGCTGACCGGCCAGGCCACGCTCAGGCCGGCCGTCCGGACCGCGCTCAGGCCGGCCGTCCGGACCGCGCTCAGGCCGGCCGTCTGGACCGCGCCGGGGCCAGCGCCGGGGTGGCGGACTACGCAGGGGCCGGCGAGGCCGAGGACTCGCTGGTCGATGTCGTCGGCGGGGTCCGGTTGCAGAAAGTGCTGGCAGCGGCAGGCGTGGGCAGCCGCAGGCACTGCGAGGAGCTGATCGGCGAGGGCCGGGTCGAGGTGGACGGCCAGATCGTCCGCAGGTTCGGGGCCAGAGTAGATCCGCAGCACCAGGTGATCAGGGTGGACGGCCGGCGCATACCGGCTCGCGAGGACCTGGTCTATGTCGCCCTGAACAAGCCGGCCGTTCTCCACAACGATGTCGGACAGCCGCGGGCGCCCGACTATTGCCGATTTCCTTGGTGATCGCGCTGAGCGGATGTTCCATGTCGGCAGGCTCGACTACGACACCGAGGGCCTGATGCTGCTGACCAATGACGGCGAGCTGGCGCACCGGCTGGCTCATCCGCGCTACGGGGTACTCAAGACCTACCTCGCTGACGTGACCGGGCCGCTGCGCAGAGATCTCGGCCGCCAGATGGCGACCGGGATCGAGCTTTCCGACGGGGTGGCCACCGCTGACCGGTTCCGCGTGATCGAGCGGACCGGCACCCGTGCGCTAGTGGAGATCACCCTGCACGAGGGACGCAAGCACATCGTCAGGCGGATGCTGGCCGAGGCTGGTCACCCGGTGCGCCGTCTCGTCCGTACCCAGGTGGGACCTGTCAAGCTGGGCTCGCTCCGGTCCGGCACCACCCGGCGGCTGAGCACAGCCGAGATCGGCGAGCTGTACGCGGCAGTGGGTCTATAACCTGGTATACCAGCGGACCGGCCGAGGTGATGATGCTGGCCATGGCCCTGGGTCGGCGGGGGAAGTCACGAGGAGGGACTGGTAGTGGCAGTCAGGGCGATCCGCGGCGCCGTTCAGGTCGAAGCGAACGAGCGAGACGCGATTCTGGCCGGTACCGCTGAGCTCGTCACCGAGGTGATGACCCGCAACCAGCTGACCCCCGCCGACGTGATCAGCGTCCTATTCACCGCCACCGCTGACCTCAATGCCGAGTTTCCGGCGCTCGCGGCACGCAAGCTCGGCTTCCAGGACGTACCGCTGCTGTGCTGTGCGGAGATCGACGTGCCTGGGGCGCTGACGCGCGTCGTCCGGCTGATGATGCATGTCGAGACGGCGGCGCCGCGTTCTGCCGTGCAGCATGTGTACCTGCGCGGCGCGGCCGCGCTGCGCCTGGACATCGCCCAGTGACCGGCTCCGTCCCGCGCAGCCTTGTTGTGATTGGCAGCGGCCTGATCGGCACCTCCATCGCGCTGGCGCTACGGGAACAAGGGGCAGAGGTCTGGCTGGCTGACCGCGATCCGGCAGCGGCGCGGCTGGCCGAGGGCATCGGGGCCGGGCCGCTTCCGGACGCCGGGCCGCCGGGCGGCCCGGCCGAGCTTGCCGTCCTGGCGGTGCCCCCCGCGGCCACCGGCCGGGCCCTGGCTACCGCACAGGCTGCCGGCCTGGCTCGGTGGTACACCGACGTTGCCAGCGTGAAGGAGCTTCCGCTGGCCAGCGCCCGCGAGCTGGGCTGTGATATCGCCCGCTTCGTACCTGGGCATCCGATTTCTGGCCGAGAGCGTTCAGGTCCGGCCGCTGCCAGGGCCGATCTGTTCCTCGGCCGGCCGTGGGCGCTCTGCCCGGCACCTGAGACCAGCGAGCAGGCCGTCAGCGCGACGGCCGCCCTGGCCAGGGCCTGCGGTGCCCAGCCGATCCGGATGTCTGCCGCCGAGCATGACCGGTGGGCTGCCCTGGTCTCGCACGCACCGCACGTAGTGGCCGCTGCGGTCGCGGCGATGCTGCTGCCTGCGCCGGACGGGGCGCTCGCGCTAGCCGGGCAGGGACTGCGTGACGTGACCAGGATCGCGGCGGGGGACAGCGAGCTGTGGACGCAGATCCTGGCCGCCAATGCGGCCCACGCGGGGGAGGTGCTCGCGGGGCTCTCGGCTGACCTCGCGGTCGCGGCCGGCGTGCTTGAGGGGATCGCCAAGGGCGACCAGACAGCGCAGGAGCGGCTAGCCGGGCTGCTGGATGGCGGCCGGGCCGGGGTCGCGCGGATCCCTGGCAAGCGCGGCGCCCCTGCGCCGGCTTACCAGGTCGTCCAGGTGGTCATCGGTGACCGGCCAGGTGAGCTGGCCAGGCTGTTCCAGGCGGCTGGCGACGCGGGAATCAACATCGAGGACGTGGGCATCGAGCATTCGCCCGGCTTGCCAGCCGGAGTGGCAGAACTGTCGGTCACAGAGCAGGCAGCTGACCGGCTTGCCGCAGCGCTCGCGGCCGGAGGCTGGCCGGTTCGCCGGTAGCATCGCCATCGTGACCAATTCGGCTGCCATCGGGCAGGAAGCACGCGCCGGCGCGGCTGGCGACCGGCAGGACCAGGCGGCGGCGCGCCGTCGCGGCATGGTGATCGCGGTCGACGGGCCGGCCGGATCCGGCAAGTCGAGCGCTGCGCGTGGCGCCGCCTGCGCTCTCGGGCTGCGTTACCTGGATACCGGAGCCATGTACCGCGCGCTCACCTGGTGGCTGCTCGCCCATGATGTGGACGTCTCAAGCCCGGCTGCGGTAGCCGAGCAGGCCCGCCGTCCGGTGCTCGAGATCGGCACCGACCCCGTCGCACCGGACATCCGAGTCGACGGAACCGATGTCGCGGCGCCGATCCGCTCCCGCGACGTGTCCAACGCGGTCAGTGCCGTCGCTGCGGTCCCGCAGGTCCGCAGCTACCTGGTCGGGATGCAGCAGCAGATCATCGCCGAATCGCGGGCAGCTGGGGACGGCATCGTGGCCGAGGGCAGGGACATCGGTACCGTGGTGGCGCCGGACGCGCCGGTGAAGGTCTTCCTGACCGCGACCGAGGCAGTAAGGGCCAGCAGGCGCAGCGCCGACCTCGCTGCCGACCCGGCCGCGACCGTCGCGGTCACCCTCGCGGAGCAGGCCAGGCGCGACGCCGCCGACGCGCCCCAGATGGCCAGGGCGCCCGATGCGATCGAGATCGATACGACCGGTCTGGGCCTGGCGGACGTCATTGCCGAGATCGCCGCGCTCGTCGACGCCCGGACGGCGGACGCATGGCGGACCTGAGCTTTCCTGGACCTGCCGGTCTGACCGGCAGGGAGACCGGCCGCCAGACGGGCGCCGGGCCGGACGAGATGCCCGGCCCGGAAGCTGAGCCGGGCCAGCCGCCGGCCCCGGTCGTCGCTGTTGTCGGCCGCCCTAACGTCGGCAAGTCAACCCTGGTGAACAGGATCCTCGGCAGCCGCCAGGCCGTGGTGGAGGACACCCCCGGGGTCACCCGTGACCGGGTCGCTTATGACGCGACCTGGCGCGGCCGGTCCTTCACCTTGGTAGACACCGGCGGCTGGGAGCCAGCGGCGGAGCGCTCCAAGGACCTGACCGCGCGGGTCGCTGCGCAGGCGCGGGTCGCGGTGGACGCGGCGGACGCCGTGCTATTCGTCGTCGACGCTGTCGTGGGGGTGACCGACGCTGACGCGGCCGTCGCCGCGGTGCTCCGCAGGTCACGTAAGCCGGTCGTGCTTGCTGCCAACAAGGTGGATGACGCGCCCGGCGAGCCCGCTGTCGCAGCGCTGTGGTCGCTGGGGCTCGGCGAGCCCCAAGGGGTGAGCGCGCTGCACGGCCGGGGCAGCGGAGATCTCCTTGACGCGGTGCTCGATGCGCTTCCGGCCGCGCCTTCGGAGCCGTTCGGAGTCGAAGGCGGCCCGCGGCGGGTCGCCCTCATCGGGCGCCCGAACGTCGGTAAATCCAGCCTGCTGAACAAGCTCGCCGGCCAGGAGCGGGCGCTGGTTGACGAGGTTGCCGGCACTACCCGTGATCCGGTTGATGAACTGATCGAACTCGGCGGCAGCGTCTGGCGATTCGTCGACACCGCCGGGATCAGGAGGCGCGTCAGGGAAACGCAGGGCGCAGACTACTTCGCCGCGCTCCGCACCGAGCGCGCGCTGGAGCGCGCCGAGGTCGCTGTCGTGCTGGTGGACGCGAGTCAGCCGCTGGCCGAGCAGGACCTGCGGATCGTGTCGATGGTGATCGAGGCCGGACGGGCCCTGGTGATCGCCTACAACAAGTGGGACCTGGTCGATGAGGACCGCAGGCTCTTTCTCGACGCGCAGATTGACCGGCAGCTGCACACCGCGCGGTGGGCGCCGAGGGTCAACATCTCGGCGGCAACCGGGTGGCACACCGACAGGCTCGTCCCGGCGATCGAGCGGGCGCTGGAAGGCTGGGAGACGCGAGTGCAGACCGGCAGGCTCAACGCGTGGCTGGCCGGGCTGATCGCGGCCACCCCGCCGCCGGTGCGCGGCGGGAAACAGCCGAAAATCCTTTTCGCCACGCAGGCAGGGGTACGTCCGCCGCACTTCGTGCTGTTCACGACTGGCTTCCTGCAGGCCGGCTACCGCAGGTTCATCGAGCGCAGGCTCCGGGAGGAGTTCGGCTTCGAGGGCAGCCCCGTGCACGTCTCAATGCGGCTGCGGGACAAGCGCCAGGGGTCAGCTGGCGGCCAGCGGCACGGGCCTAGGCGCGGCTGAGGGTCAGGCCAGCGCCGGATCGAGCCAGAACCAGACAGTCGTGCTGCCTTCGTCGCGCACGTAACCCCACTGATGGGCCAGGCTCTGCACCAGGAAGAGCCCGTGCCCGTCCGAGGCGTAGAGATCCCCCTTGACGACGGGCGCCGACCGGTCTGAGCCATCGTCGGCCACCTCGACCCGGATGCCGTCCGCGATCTCGATCATGACGAGCGTAACCGTCCCGCCAGCACAGCAGGAGTTGCTGTGCGTCACGGCATTGGTCACTATCTCCGAGGCCAGTAAGACTGCGACGTCAATGACGGGGCTCTGGTCGCCGAGGATCTTGGCTACGAAGGCACGCGCCTCGGAAACGTGCTCAGGGCGCCCGGGGATGGTGAGACTTCCCAGCACTGCGGCACCCGCCATCATGGCTAACTCCTCGGTGACGTCGCTGGCTGCCAATGCTGCCATCTCGGTTCGCTCCCTCCCCGGCAGCTGCCGGAAACCTAGCGTGCGCCGCTGCTGACGACTATCGCCGGGCCCGTGCCGGGGCGGGGTCGGCGCGGGCTCAGCTAGCTCTCATAATGGTGCGGGAGTGCACGCCGTGCAAGTGCGTGGAACAAATTTCGTTAACGAAATCTCAATTGCGATCTCATCCGATCTCCGTTTTTCCGGTATGGTGAGTCCAAGACCAGCAGCTGCGCGGTCGCGTCGGCTCTTGCCCAGAGCCGGTTTGCGGCGCGCTAGCCCTCCCGAGGGAGGCAAGAATGACCGTGTCGATCGGCCCGACCGTACGCCGACGTCGGCTCGGTACCGAGTTAAGGCGCCTGCGCGAAGCGCAGTCGATCAAGCTCGAAGAGGTAGCCGAAAAGCTCGGGCTCGCGCCGTCCACTTTGTCGCGGATCGAGACCGGCAAGGCGCCGACCCGTTCGGTCTACCTCTTTTCCATGTTTGATCTCTACGGGGTGAGCGATCCGGGCCAGCGGCAGGTGCTTACGGAGATGGCGCGAGAAGGGCACCGTAAGGGCTGGTGGGCCGCCTACGAAGACGTGCTGCCCACTGGCTTCGGCATCTACGTGGGGCTTGAAGCCGAGGCGTCGTCGGTGCGGGCGTTCGAGTCGCTGGTCGTGCATGGCCTGCTCCAGACCGAGGACTACGCCCGTGCCGTGATGAGCACCGTGCGCAGGAAGCTCAGCCAGGACGAGGTCGATCGGCTGGTCGCGCTGCGGATGCAGCGCCAGGAAGTGCTGCTGCGCGCCGATCCGCTTGACCTATGGCTCATCATCGATGAGGCGGTAGTCCGCAGGACGATGGGGCCGCCTCAGCTGATGCGCCGCCAGCTTGATCACCTTGCCGATGCGAGCCTCTGGCCGAACGTTACGCTTCAGGTGCTGCCGTTCTCCAGCGGGCCGCACCCATCGCTGAACGGCCCGTTCTGCATCATCGAATTCCCAGAGCGCTTCGATCCCGACGTCGTCTATACAGAGGGCGTCGGAGGGCATGCGTACCTGGAGCGGGACAAAGATGTCCGCATGTGCACAGAGTCCTTCGACCTATTGCGGGCGGCGGCCCTGTCACCTGCCGATTCAACTGATTTGATCAGTAGCCTGGCCCGACAAATCACGTAATCGACAGTAATCATCAGAAAGGAAAGTCGGATGAATCCCGATTTCGCCGATGTTCGGTGGATCAAGAGCCGCAGCTGCAGCGCGGATGGCTGCGTGGAAGTGGCACAGCTCCCAGGCGGGAATGTCGCGGTACGCGACTCTAAGGATGTCACCAAGACCGCCCACGTCTTCGACCGTGACGAATGGACCGCATTCATCACGGGGGCCAAGAACGGTGAGTTCGACATGCCCGTGAGCTAGCCCGAGACGGCGTCGGGCGTTACCGTCCCCGGGAACCCGGCGTGGGTTCCCGGGGACCTTCGGCCACCTCGGGCGACCGGATCAGTCAAGGCCGAGGCGGTCGAATTCGCCGTCGGCGACACCGTCGCTGAACGCTTCCCACTCTGGTCGCGTAAAGATAAGGGCCGGGCCGTCAGGGTGCCTGGAGTTGCGCATCGCTATGTCGCCTCCGGCGAGCACGGCGATTTCCACGCAGTTTCCTCCGGTCGGTCCGCTGCGGGTGCTCTTAAGCCACCTCACGCCGGTCAGTGCGCTGGCGGCCATTCCGTTGCGGATGCTGCTCATGGGGATTCCTCCATATCCTCGAGCATTGCGCGGATGATCTGCCGAGACTCGTCTGGTGGTGCGCTCGCGGCGCTGAGCTTGTCCATGGCTGTCACGTACCGGTCCACATCGGAGGGCTTGTCCAGGTACATGGCGCTGGTCAGCTGCTCGAGGTAGACCACGTCTGGCAGGTCCGGCACGGCGAAGCCGAGGATGCAGAAGCTCCCTGGCGCAAGGCCACCCGCGGGCAGCGGCGCGACCTGCAAGGTGAAGCCCGGCATGTCGGAGCTGTCGAGCAGGTGCTCGAGCTGGTCCCGCATCAGGCTGGTGCTGCCCACCGGCCGGCGTAGCGCTGCCTCGTCGATGACTGCCCAGAGCCGCAGGCCGCCAGAACTGAACCGGCGCTGCCGTTCCTTGCGCAGGTAGACCAGACGCTCGGTCTCCTCAAGCGAGAACTCCCCGAGCGCGATCACCGCGGCCGCGTAGTCCTCGGTCTGCAGCAGCCCGGGGATGAACTGCGCGTCGTAGCTGCGGATCGACTCCGCTGATTCCTCCAGGCCGATGTACGCCTGGAACCAGCCGGGCAGGATGTCCTGATAACGATGCCACCAGCCGGGCTGGTTGGCCTGGCTGGCCAGTGCGAGCAGCTGTTCCCGCTCAGTGGTGTCAGTGATCCCGTAAAGAGTCAGCAGATCGGCGATGTCTACTTCCCTGACCGCGTTCCTGCCCAGCTCGATCCGGCTGATCTTGGACTCCGATCCCCTGATCGCCCTCGCTGCTTCCTGCGCGGTGATCCCGCGCGACTCGCGCAGTCGGCGGAGCTGGGTGCCGAGAAGAATGCGCAGGACTGTGGGCCCGCCTGCCCCGTCCGCCATCTGTCGCGCTCCCTTCCGCCGCGGTTCCGCTCACCTGGCAATGTGCCCATACCGGAACCTGCCATCCCCCGGTTTGAGCTTAGTCGCACCGTTAAGGGCAATAGTCCGGAAAGCAATTGCGCAGCGAACTTGTTCCGTATCGCCGGTTACTTCATGATATCGCATATGCGATTTCGTACCAGCCCCAAGTTCGGCTTGCTGATCGCGGCCTGAGGCGGCGCGGAGGCCACCGTCCGCCTCCCGGGTTACGGCAGTGCTGCTCGGGATGCTCAGGTGACTCTACGCGCGCTGCCGGACGACCGCTGGCCCCTCGCTACCATCGGGGCTGGCATGGTCGGCATCACGTGAGGGTGGGACGTTGCGCTACAGGGCACTTGGCAATTCCGGGCTGATCGTCTCCGTGGCCGGGCTCGGCTGTAACAACTTCGGCCGCAGGCTGGACACCGGTGGGACGCGCGCGGTGGTCGACGCCGCAATCGAGGCCGGGATCACGCTGCTCGATACGGCGGACTCCTATGGCGGCGGGGGGCGGTCGGAGGAGATACTCGGCGAAGTGCTGGCTGGCCGGCGCGATCAGGTGGTGCTGGCCACCAAGTTCGGCCACCATGCCGCGGACCTGGGGTACGGCCCGGCCGCGGGGGCCAAGGGCGGGCGTGCCTACATCCGGCGAGCGGTCGAGCAGTCACTGCGCCGGCTGGGGACCGACTACATCGATCTTTACCAGCTGCATACGCCGGACCGGGCGACCCCGATCGCGGAGACCTTCATCGCGCTGAGCGAACTGGTCACCGAGGGCAAGGTCCGCTACATCGGGCATTCCAACTTCTCCGGCTGGCAGCTCGCCGAGGCAGCCGCCGTGGCCCGTGAAATCGGCGGCACGCCCTTCGTCTCGGCCCAGAACCACTGGTCGCTGCTTGAGCGCGGGGCCGAGGCCGAGGTGGTGCCCGCTGCGCTGCACTTCGGGCTGGGCGTGCTGCCCTACTTCCCGCTGGCCAACGGCCTGCTCACCGGGAAGGTCCGGCGTGGTCAGGCGCCGCCGGAGGGGAGCAGGCTGGCCAGCCGGGCGGGCTACATCACCGAGGCGAAGCTGGACAAGGTGGAAGCCCTGCGCGGCTGGGCTGCCGAGCGCGGGCTGACTATGCTCGAGGTGGCCATCGGCGGCCTGGCCGCGCTGCCCGGCTGCTCGTCGGTGATCGCCGGGGCCGTGTCGGCCCAGCAGGTCAAGGCGAACGCCGAAGCGGCGAGCTGGATCCCGGCACCTGAGGAGATCGCTCAGCTCGACGTGATTGCGCCGCCGCCCGCTCAGTCGGACTAAGGCGAGCGGCGCGGTGGTCAGCCAGGTCCCTGCCCGGTCAGCACGACGCGATCAGGTCCCTGCCCGGTCAGCACGACGCGATGTTGCCGGGGCAGCCCGGCGCGGCGTCGCCAGATGCGGCCGGTGCTGGCGGCGGCTGGCCGGAGGTCGCCTCGGAGTACAGATCCCTGACATTGGTGAAGAACCGGGCCGAGTACGACACGTTGGGCGAGTCCCCGCCCTCCTGCCAGCCGCCGATCACGCCGATGACCGTGCCATCGCCCGTCTTGGCGCTGACATGAGCCAGGAACGGTCCGCCGCTCGTTCCTGCCGTGTAGGCGTCACAGTCGAACACCAGCTGGCGCGGATCGGTGCGGAAGACCCGGGCGGGCGCCGTGCAGGTGATCGGCTTGCTGGTGCTGTCGGGATAGCCGATCACGTCCACGAGCTGGGCAGGCCTGCCGATGCCGAGGGACTCCGCGCCGGTATGCCGCTCGATGTGAGTGCCGGCCCGTCCTGCGATGAGGAAGGCGACGTCGTTGTTGACATTCCGGTGCAACATCCACGCCTTGTCGACGTAGACCGCGGTCACGGCCCAGACGCCGCGTGGGTCCTTGCCGCTGCGGTAGCCGGGTACGAACGCCACGCTCCCGCGCGGTGGCGGCCCGCCGCTGTAAACGCAATGCGCGGCGGTGATGAGGAGATTCTCCGCCTTGCTGTGCACGACGCTCGCCGTGCAGAAGTGGGATACCAGCTTGTGGTTGGCCACTGTGAACAGCGCGCCGACGGCCGGAGTCCCGTTGAATGCCCGGCCCGTCTTGGCGGGCAGCCCGGCTGCCTGGGCCATCGGGGTCAGCAGGTACCCGCTGAAGGCGCCGGCGGCCATGACAGCGGTGAGCCACCAGGTCGGGCGGCGTGCCCGGCAAGGAATACGGCGACGCAGTCGGCGCGGCGCCCGGCCGGTCACCTGCAGGCTCGCACCGGCGGCCCGGTCATTGACCTGGTTCGTGGTCCTGCCCGCGGCGCCGCCAGCGGCCACGGGGCGAGCGGCTCCGGGGCCAGCGGCGGCCGGGCCGCGCTGGCCTTGGGCACTGGCCGCAGCCCCGCTCGCCTGCGTTTCGCCTCGGCGCATCCGCGCTCCCGCCTGTCCGGTCACTCACCCCCGCCGACGGGGAGCATTTACCATGTAATGCCGTTACCTGATTGTGCAGTCAGGGCCGCTTGAATTCCATCGGACGATGCTGAGAGAACGCTGAGTGACGGATGTGCCAGGTGGCGTCTTCGTCCGCTGGAAGTTGCCAGGTTACCCGCCGTGGTGCCGTAGGGCCCAGATTCCGCTGCCGGCGACCGGATTCCTGCGGCCATTGAACTGACGTATCCCGCGTCGGCTCCGCCGCTGCCCGGCGTCCAGCGGAGAGTGAGACAATCGCCGTGCGGAAGGACGAGCCCGGAGGCGACGAAGCGATGAGAGCTGCGCTGTATGACCGGTACGGCCCGGCCCGCGAGGTGCTGCGGGCCGAGGACATGGAGCGGCCAGAGCCGGGGCCCGGGGAGGTCCGGATCAAGGTCGAGGCGTCCGGGATCAACCCGACAGACTGGAAGTCAAGGAGCGGGGCCACCCCCCGGCCCATCGACGGCTTCCAGATCCCGCACCATGACGGCGCCGGGGTGATCGACGCGGTCGGCGAGGGTGTCGACGCTCGGCGTATCGGCCAGCGGGTATGGATCTGGCTCGCTGCGGGCGGCCGCCGCTGGGGGACCGCTGCCGAATGGACCGTCGTACCCGAGCAGCAGGCAGCCCCGCTGCCCGATGGCAGCTCGCCCGAGCTCGGCGCCAGCCTGGGCGTTCCGGCGCTCACCGCGCACCGCTGCCTGTTCGCCGACGGTCCGGTCGAAGGCAAGACGATCCTCATCGCGGGCGGCGCGGGGGCGGTCGGGCATTTCGCCATCGAGCTGGCCGTACGCGCAGGCGCCCGCGTCGTGACCACCGTCAGCGGGCCGGAGAAGGCCAAGCTCGCCGCCGCGGCTGGCGCACACCTGGTGGTGAACTACCGCGACGCTGACGCCGCCGGCCAGATCCGCGGCTTCGCTGGCGAAGGCGGCGTCGACCGGGTGGTCGAGCTGGCACTCGGCGCGAACCTGCAGCTCGACCTGGACGTGATCGCGCCACATGGGCAGATCGTCACTTATGCGGCTGAGCCCAGGGATCCTGTCCTCCCGGTCCGGGCCTGCATGACCGCTAACGTGACGCTCAGGTTCGTGCTGCTCTACGGGGTCCCTCCGGCCGCCCTTGAGCAGGCGGCGCAGGACATCACGGCCGCACTGGCCGACGGCGCGCTGAGCGAGCTGCCGGTCACCAGGTTCGGTCTGGAGGACATCGTCGCGGCGCAGGACGCCGTCGAAGCCGGCGCCGTCGGCAAGGTGCTCGTGATTCCTCGCTGACCATGGTGACCTGCCAGCCAGGCGCGGAACTCAGCCCGCATGCAGGTCGCTGTGGTGCTTACGCAGGTAGTCGAGGTAGAGCGGGCGCAGCGAGTCGGCGATATCGCCCTCGCCGGATTCGAACGCGTCGGAGATCAGCGCGGACACCTTGATCGCATCCCAGCCGGCTGCATCGGGGTGACCTGCGGCCGCCTCGCCTGCAGGGATTTCGCGCAGCAGCTCCCACAGGAAGGGCACGTCCAGGTGGCGCAGCGCCCGGTGCACCGCGAGATCGTGCAGCTGCTGCGAGGAGAGCGCGTCAAGATTGTCCGGGTCGGTCATGGGAAGCACCCTACCGGGACCGGCGGGTTGGTTGTTCCGCGCAGGCCGGCGCGGCGGGCGGGCGTCCGGCATGGTGAGGTGTAAGACATGAAGATCGCAGTATTCGGCGCCGGGGGTGCCATCGGGCAGGCGATCACCGGGGAGCTACTGGCACGCGGGCATACCGTCATCGCCGTCACGCGAACCAGCGCGCCGATCGCCGGCCTTGTCGTCCAGGTCGCCACCGGCGACGCTGCTGACCCGGCGTCGGTCGCCAAGCTCGCGGCCGGCCAGGACGCGATCGTGTCCGCTACCGGACCGCGCCGTGGCACCGAGAATGCCGAGGACAGCCTGGTCGGCGCCGCCATGGGCCTGATCGACGGGCTGCGCAAGGCGGGCCTGCGCCGCCTGGTCGTGGTCGGCGGGGCAGGCAGCCTTGAGGTGGCGCCGCGAATCCGGCTGCTTGACACGCCGCAGTTCCCGCCAGCGGCGAGAGCTGAGGCGCTCGCGCACGCCAGAGCGCTCGATGTTTACCGCGAAGTCGAGGATCTTGACTGGACCTATGTCAGCCCGGCCGCGGTTATCGGCCCGGGCGAGCGGACCGGCGCGTTTAGGATCGGCGGCGACCAGCTGCTGGCCGACGCGGCGGGCAACAGCCGGATCAGCATCCCCGACTTCGCAATCGCGGTCGGCGACCTAGTGGAACGCGGCGAGGAGATCCGCCGCCGTATCACCGTCGCTTACTGAACGGGGCCGGCCGTTACAGGTCGCGCAGGATCGCGTGGATGATCTTGGCGCTGGCGGCGGCGGGCGCGGCTTCGATGCACAGCCGTTCCATTACCGCCAGGTAGTGGTCAACGGTCTCCCGCTTGTCCAGGTACAGGGCGCTGGTCAGCTGTTCGAGATACACCACATCCGGCAGATCAGGCTCGGCGAAGCGCAGGATGCTGAACGGGCCGCCGGCCGCCGCGTGCCCGCCGACCAGGAACGGCATGACCTGGACGGTGACGTTCGATCGCTCGGCCGCCTCCAGGAGGTGCTTGAGTTGCCCGCGCATGACGCCCGGGCGTCCCACCGGCCTGCGCAGCACCGCCTCGTCGAGCACCGCCCACAAGTGCGGCGGCGCCGCCCTGCTCAGCAGTTCCTGGCGCGCCATCCGCAGCCGTACCCGCCGCTCGATATCGTCGGCCAGCGGGCTTGGATGACCGAGCAGCGCCACGGCGCGGGCGTAGTCCTCCGTCTGCAGCAGGCCAGGGACGAACTGGATCTCATAGGCGCGGATGCCGATGGCCGCCTCTTCAAGACCGACATATGCCTCGAACCAAGTTGGCAGGATGTCGGAATAGTCGTGCCACCAGCCCTGGTCGCTTGCGGTGCTGGCCAGTTCCCGCATGGCGTTGCGCTGCTGATCATCGGCGACACCATAGAACGTGAGCAAGTCGGTGATGTCCCGGTCCTTGAAGCCGACCCTGCCGGTCTCCAGCCTGCTCATCTTCGACGCAGATGCGCGGATCACCTTCCCTGCGTCTTCAAGGGTGATCCGCTGGGCCTCCCGTAGCCGACGGAGCTGCGCGCCCAGCAGGATGCGCAGCACGGTCGGGCCGCCGCTGGCCGGAGCGGCGATCATGCTCCTAACGCGGGAACTGCCGGCCGCAGCGGGCTGGACTATGGTCATGCGCCCTCCCCCGAGTACCAGATCATGGCAGTATCCCACGAGTGCCCGATTTCGGGCCAATAAGAGCCGGAGCGAGTCGTGGCGCGAGCTGCCATCCGCGCACGGCCTGCGCGGAGGGTGCCTGGCAGGCCGTGAACGGACTGGCAGCTCGCGCGGTATCGCACTTCAGCGGCTAGGCGAGCATGCCGTCGAACTCACCGGCCTTCGCTCCGCGCACGAACGCGTCGATTTCGGCGCGTTCGTACACCAGCGCGGGACCGGACGGATGACGGGAGTTGCGGACCGCAATTCTCCCGTCTGCCAGCTTGGCCAGCTCCACACAGTTACCGGTGGGGTTGCTGTAGGTGGCCTTCTGCCAGGCTGCGCCGGACAGCAATGTTGCCTCGATGCCGTTGTAAGCGAGAATCACGTTACGTCCCTTTCACCCGCCCCTTGCTAGTTGACGTCCGGGCCGCGGTTTCCATCCAGCCGCGCAGGCAGCAGGCTTACGTTGGCTGCCTGCCCCCAGCGCAAATGCATAGGAACTTGCACCTGCCCGCATTATGGCTGGAAGAGTAGCGGATGTCAGGACTCGCTGTCTGCGTGATTTCTATCAGCCGCTGCACGGCGGGGGGGCGGGCTTGCAGCTGGGCCTCACGGGCTGAGCCGGTGCAGGTCACGGGGGAACAGGGTGACTTGCCGGACATTGGCCGCTCCGGTCAGCCGTGCGGTCCAGCGTTCCAGCCCGATGGCGAAACCGCCATGCGGCGGCATCCCGTGCTCGAAAACCTGCAGATACGAGGAATACGGCCGCGGATCTTCGCCGCGTTCCGCCAGCGCGGCCAGATAGTCGGCGTGCCTGTGCAGCCGCTGCCCGCCAGTGACCAGCTCGAGCCCGCGGAACAGCAGGTCGAAGCCGTTGGAGGCGCCCGTGTGCGCCAGGTCGGGATGGGTGTAGAACGGCCGCTTTGCCATCGGGTAGCCGGTCACGAAGAGGAATTCCGACCCCTGCTCGCGTACCGCCCACTCGCACAGCCACCGCTCGTCGGCAGGTGAGAGGTCCGGCTCGCCCCGCGGATCATGGTCCGACTCGCTCGCAATCAGTTCCTGCGCGTCGCGGAACGACAGCTGCGGAATCTTCCCTGGAACCGCCGGGAGCGCAAGCCCGAGAAGATCCACTGCTGAACGGGCCCGTGCGCTGACTGCCGCCAGCATGCCGGCGATCGCGTCGCGAAGGACCGACATGACGTCCTGGTGGTCGCTGATGAATCCAAGCTCGGCGTCGAGACTGGTGTACTGCGCCAGGTGCCTGGCGGTGTCGTGCGGCTCGGCACGGAACACCGGGCCCACCTCGTAGACCCGCTCGAACACCCCCACCAGGGCCTGCTTGTAGAACTGCGGCGACTGCGCCAGATAGGCGGGCTGGCCGAAATAGTCGATGCCGAAGGTGGTCGCGCCGGACTCGGTCGCGGAGCCGACGATTTTCGGCGTGTGCACCTCGGTGAATCCCATGTCGTCTAGCGCGCGGCGGAATCCGGCCACGCTGGCCGCGGAAATCTCGAAACCGGCCCGCAGCCGAGGGTGCCGGAGCGTCGTCGGAGCGTGGTCGAGGATCGCGGGCAGGCTGGCGGTGATGGCGGGCCGGTAGAGGTCGAACGGCGGCGGCGCGGCTGGCTCGGACAGCGCGGTGATCACCGGATCGGTTAGCTCGGCACCGCCGGGCGCTTGGGAGCTGGCGGTGGCGAGGCCCTCGACCGTGATCACAGTCTCTTCGGGCAGCGCCGTCGCCGCCTCGGGCAGCGCCGTGGCCGTCGCGGGATCACGCAGGACGACCTGGGCCAGGCCGGACCGGTCCCTGATGACCAGGAAGGTCACCGACTTGAGTTCTCGCCGCCGATGCAGCCACCCGGCGATCATCACCCGCTCGCCGACGTGCGATGGCACGTCGGCGGCGAGAATCCGCGAGTTCATCACGCTCCTCCATCGGATCGTCTGACCCCTTTGGAGCGCGGGCGAGAAGGGAACTCGCGGTGCCACCGCACTTCACCGCCATCGCCGTGCTGGCCGGCGGCCTCGTTCGGCCCGGTCACGGGGGCAAGCCGACGGGGCATTGGGGCGCCGCTGGCTGCAACGGCCGTTCCTCCCCGCACTCGGGAGGGTCTTCGCTGTCGGGTCCGCAAGGCCGCCTTCTCAGCTTCCGGCGGCTCTCTGCTGCATGCGATCCCGCGCTACTCGTCTCCGTCAGCGCGTTCCGTCAACGATAGCCGGTGTCAGAGCGGGCAGCCGCCGCCCTGGTAATCCTGGCGGCGTCCGGCTGCAATGATCGACGCGCTGATCTTGTGCAGCTGCTCGATCTGCTCGGCGCTGAGCGCGTCGATCAGGGACCGGCGGACCTGCCCGACGTGTCCTGGGGCGGCTGCCGCCAGGGCTGCCAGGCCTGCATCGGTGAGCGCGGCAATCTGCCCGCGGCGGTCGGTCGGGCAGTTTGTCCGCTCGACCCAGCCGCGGTCCTCCAGCCGTGCGACGGCATGGGACAGGCGGCTCTTGCTCGATGTCGAAGCCTCGGCTAGCTGGCTCATCCGCAGCGCCCGCCCGGGCGCCTCGGAGAGCCTGACCAGAATCTCGTAGTAGCCGTGCGGGAGCCCGGAGTCGTGCTGCAGCTGGCCGTCGATCGCGCCGAACAGCGTTTGGCAGGCGGTCAGGAAGGCCCGCCAGGTCTGTTGCTCGCCCTCGGACAGCCACCTTGGTTCCGGTTCCGGAGTGTTCATCTAAGTCAGTATACAGCCAGGTAGTTGAGAGTTTGACAATCGGCAGATCGCCGTGGTACTACTTGAGTGTTCAATCATCAACTTTACAGGAGTGATCATGACCGCTCTCACCGAAGTGACCAGCATCCCCGGGTACGTCGCGGGGACCTGGACCATCGACCCGGTGCATTCGGAGGTCGGCTTCGCTGTCCGGCACATGATGGTCAGCAAGGTTCGCGGCAGGTTCACGAGCTTCTCTGGCGAGATCGTGACGGGGGAGACCCCCGCTGACTCCTCAGCGACCGCAGAGATCGACCTGGCCTCCATTGACACCGGCGCTGACCAGCGCGACGCGCACCTCAGGTCGGCCGACTTCTTCGAGGTGGAGACCTACCCGAAGATGATTTACCGGTCGACCGGCGTACGCGCCGCAGGTGACGATTTCATCCTCGACGGCGACCTGACCCTCAAGGGCGTTACCAGGAGCGTGCAGCTGCGCCTCGAGCTGAACGGCTTCGGCCCGGATGCCTACGGCGGCACGCGGGCCGGGTTTACCGCCACCACCGAGATCAACCGGCGTGACTTCGGCGTCAACTTCAGCGCTGCGCTGCAGAACGGCGGCGCCGTTGTTGCCGACAAGGTGACGATCCACCTCGAGATCGAGGCGGTCCTCGCGTCCTGAGGGCTTAAGGTCTGAGCAGCAGATTTCAGCAAGCGCTGGTACCGGATTTGTTAGCCATGATCGGACATTACGGACGTGATTGGTCACTAAATCCGGTACCAGCGTGTTCTCGGGGCGTCAGCGCTACTTCACGGGCCAGTTGGCCAGTTGGCCAGCCTCGCGGTCTGGCGACAGGCCGCCTGGTCGGCGGATAGTTGCCGGGTGTCCTTGCCCACCCAGGCGCTGGTCGCGTGTTTGGGCCAGCCGCTCGGCCCAGGGTGAATCTGTCAGAGCATCTGGACGAGCATCAAGCCCATCGTGACGCCCATCGCGATTTCGCAGCACGCGGAGAGGCGGGGCGACATTGGCGGCTTGCCTGCCTGGCACCGGGGGGAGGCGACGGGCCGGCCTCGGTCTTCGGCTGAGCCCCGGCCGGGACGGCCGCCGATGCCTGGCGGGCCGTCCGCGCGGGGAGGGCCGTACCCGCCGGGAAGGCCGTACCGGTTGGGAAGGCCGTATCCGTGGGGAAGGCCGTCCCCGTGGGGAAGGCCGTCCCCGTTGGGAAGGCCGTCCCGGTCGGCGGATCCGGGCCTTGGGGCAGGCAGGCTGCGTCCTGATGGTGCGGGCATCGCAGGCACGGGGATCCAGGCGGCCAGCGCTGCCACGCGTGGCAGGCCAGTGAGCCTGTCGGTCGTCCAGATGACATAGCCGAGCATTGTCAGCGCCAGCGGAAGCGCGAGCCCGGGGGAGTGCGCGGCATCGGCCGATGGCCCGCCGACGGCCATCATCCCCGTTCCGGTCCTGGCTGTGCCTGCCGCGAGGAACATATAGAGCATTGCGCCGCAGGCGAGCAGATGCGGCACATGATGTGCCGGCCTGCGTCTGTCGGCGGGACGGTCGCGGCGGGAACGGACGACCTGCCAGCCGAACCATCCCGTTGCTGTCGCGAACACGATCTCCCAGGCGCCGTGACGCATCAGGTTCAGCTGCGGTACCAGCATTCCGGCCATCGCCACCCCCATGACGGCGTGCATCACGTCGACGTCATGCTCGGTCGCCCGCCGCCATCGGCGCGCTGCCGCCAGACGGCTGGCGCAGTATCCGGCGGTGACGAGCATGAGCGTGGCGAAGATGCCCGCGAGCCAGGAGGGGCCAGCCATCTCAGCGGTCTCCAGCCGGGGCAGCCGGGCGTGCCGGATGGGCGGCCGGGCGTGCACGCGGGGAGGCAGCGGGTGATGTCCTCGACGGCCAGTAGGCGATTGCAAGCAGGGCGAGCAGCGGGCCGGAGCTCGGGTCGGTGCCGGTACCGCTGAGGACGCCGCCGAACGCCTGGGCGATGCTGATGGCGGCCGCCACGGCGACGGCAAGGACGATGATGGCGCGCGACACCGGCATCGGCAGGTAAATTCCGGCCGCGACCAGCAGCAGTGCGGCGGCGAGCACGATGGACACGGCAGCGCCCTGGTGGTTGATCATGCTGCCGAGGTGGTTGTCCGTCCAGGCGAGCCAGCCCGGTTCACCGGACGCCATTCCAGAGACCGTGCTGCCGAGGGCCTCAGGGACCTGACCAGCTTGCTGCAGGGCGAGGTAGCCGAGGCTGCCCCACAGCGCCAGCCAGATCAGCCGGGCCGCTCGGGAGCCGACCGCGCCGCCTGCCGCGAACGGCGCCGGGCGCTCCCGCCCGGCGGGCCATAGCAGGACAGCGAGCAGCGCGTAAAGGATCACCGCGCCAGGCGCTCCATTGGCCGGGCTCGCGGCTCCGGTCAGTACCAGGCCAAGTCCCTCGCCAAGCCACCACACCGTCAGCGCCCAGACGACGGATGCGGCGAGCGCGAACCTGGTGGCCGGGCGCCATGCGATCCCGAGCCCAAGCAGCAGCTGTATTGTGGCGAAGCCCGCATTCGCCGCTGCCACATGCTGTTCGACAAGATGCGCTGACCAGGTAATCGGGCCGGCGATGAAGGCCGGATTGCCGTGTGCGGCTTCGCCGAGCATGCGGGGAAATGAGCGGCTAAACATGAATGCCTGGAATTGCAGCACGGCGTCGAGGAGCCAGAGGGCTGCAAGCGCGAGTTGCAGCCGTCTGCGGGCGTCCGGCGGGTTCCAGTGCCTAGCCGATGATTCCTGAGGCCGCTCCGGCGCCGCGCTCGTTCCGAGCTGCCGCGCCGCGCTGTCCCTGGGCACGGTGCCCTGGATCATCGTGGCTTCCTTCCCACGCCGCGCACCCCCCCGGAGAAGGCATTTCCGGCCACGCCGGTCTGGCGTAGTCGCAATAGCAGGAGATTAAACGGGCGCCGCCCGCCTGACAAGCAACAATCTTCGGGCGCTCCGGGAGCTACTCGCGCTGGCCGCAGCACCCGCGATCGTTATCAGAAACCCGGTAAGGGTATTTGCCAAACCCGGCCGGGGTATTTTTTCAGCAGCCCGGGAAGGCTATTCCGCGCCGGACGCGCAGTCAGGGGGCCAGCGACGACAGCTGCGCAGTGATGGTGTCCGCGGTCGGGAATGTCAGGCCGACCAGGGTGACGTGCTTCCAGCGGATCACGCCCCCGGCATCGACGACAAACACTGACCTGCGTAGGCTCGCGCCGCTCAGGGCGATGCCGTACTGCCGGGACACAGCCAGCCCGACATCGGCTAGCAGCGGGAACGCCAGGCCGTACTTGCGCGCGAACCGCTCGTGGCTGTCGACGTCCTGCGGGCTGATGCCCCAGACGACGGCGCCGAGACCGGTGAACGCGTCCAGGCCGGAGGTGTATGAGCACAGTTGCCTGGTGCAGACGGTCGTGTCATCACCCGGGTAGAACGCCAGCACGAGCGACTGGCCGCGGTGTGCGGACAGCGTGTAATCGGCGTGGCCGGCTTCGCCGCGGGAGATGAGGACACCCGGCAGCGTGAAGTCAGGCGCCGTCGCGCCTACCGCTGGTGACTTGGCCATGCGGGCTCCTCAGGAGTGCTGTCAGTGCGGCGCATTCACACCATGACAACCCGGCAGCCGGGGCCGCGCCCAGTGACACGGGCCGGCCCCGGCGGCTGGCCCGTGTCGCCGATGCGGTGGTCGCCTGGCGCGAGCTATAGCTGACGGCGCCACTGCGGGCCCACCACTAGCCAGGCGGCCTCCCAGGCTGCCAGCCGTTTCCGGTCCAGGACCCGCCGGGTGACCACTGCCAGGCCAGCGAGCAGCACCGCGACAGCGGCGAGAGCCATTGATGCCGCACCGATGACGCGACGTTCGGTCTGGGCCGGTGTCATGGCGGGCAGGCGTACGTTGCCTGCGCGGTCCAGCCAAACGGGGACGGTGCTGCCCGCTGGTGTCCCTGCGGCGGCTGGGATCTTGCCGATCCGCGGCCGCCCTTCCACGGTCCATCGCGCCGGCGTCCAGTCAACCCAGGAGTTCGCGCCATTGCCGGACATCATGGGCCCGGGCGCGGCCGCGAGCAATACCGCGGGAACCCGTTGCCACGATAGCTGGGCGTGCCGTGTCGCCGCGTTGTCCGCCCGGACCCACAGGCCGGCCGTGGCTGCGACGAGCGGGCCCAGGACCAGGAATGCGACGATCGCCGCGGGCACGATCCAAGCCTCGATCAGATCACAACGCCGCCGCAGCGGGTTGCGCTCCCGGCTTAGCCGACGGGTCAGCCGCCGCCACGTCATTGTGGGCACAGTCATAGCGTTCATCCATCGGCGAATCCAGCAGCACCATTGCGGCCGCTTCCCAACTGGATTGTCTCTCTTCGGAGCACGCCGCCGCTATAGCTCGCGGCGCCGATCTGCACACGTCCGTCAGTGCGGCTGGTGGGACACTTCAGGCCGGTTATCTCGGGCTCCGACCGGCGCGAACGGGCGGGCGCAGCTCTCGTCCGCGGTCCTGCCGCGCGCCAGCTGGTCCGCCAGGGCGGAGCCAGCCCGCCGCCCGGGCTCAGCGAGGATGGGTCAGTCGCCACGATGGTGATCCGTCCGCCGGCGCGAGTTACCTATTTATTCTATCGAGATACTTATATATACTCGAGGGCATGCGCGGCTTGAATCCTCCCGAGTACCGTGGGCCGGTCATCGCAGTTGTCGGCGGCGGCGCCAGCGGGACGCTCGCCGTGATTCACCTGCTCCGCTCCGCCGCCGCACAGCAGCGCCCGCTGCGGGTCATCCTGATCGACCGGCATGGTCGCCACGGACTGGGCCAGGCGTACAGCACGACGCATCCCGCTCACTTGCTGAACGCGCCCGCCGGCCAGATGAGCGCGCTGGACGGCGACCCGGATCACCTGACTCGCTGGGCCGCCGCGGCCGGCATCGCGCATGACGGGTTCCTGCCCAGGCAGGTGTATGGCCGCTACCTGCGCGACACGCTGTCAGATGCGGAGCGCCGGGCACAGCCGCTGTCCCGGGTCACGCAGGTCACCTCGGATGCCGTGGCGATCCGGGAGAACGCCCGCGGCCGGCCGCTGCGCATCCTGCTCGCCGATGGCTGCATAGACGCCGACATGGCCGTGCTAGCGATCGGTAACCTGCCGTCCCTGCTGCCGTTCCCCGCTCCGCAGAGCCGCCGGATCATCGCCGACCCGTGGGCACCCGGCGCGCTGGACATTGTGCGGGACGGCAGCCCGGTGATCGTGGTGGGCACGGGACTGACGATGCTGGATGTGGCCGTCGCCGTGACGAGCGGCAACGAGGACGCCGCCGTGCACGCGGTGTCCAGGCACGGGCTGCTACCGCGCGTGCACCGGGGCCCGCCCCCGCCGTGCAGCCCCATCTGGCTCCCCGTCATCTCCGACGCCACCGGCCCGGTACAGCTCACCGAACTCATGTGGCAGGTCCGTTCGGCCATGGCCAGCCGCCCAGGTGGTTGGCAGGACGTGATGGATGCGCTACGGCCGCATTTCCCCGGCCTCTGGCAGCGGATGCCGGCCCGCGACAGGCGCCTTTTCCTCCGCCACGTCGCCCCCTACTGGGAAGTGCATCGTCATCGTGTGCCTCCCGCGACAGCCCGCCGGATCACCGAACTGCGCTGCACAGGGAGGCTGTCCGTGCTTCAGGGTCAGGTCACCGATGCCGCCGAGCAGGCCGGGCAGGTGCGCCTCCGCGTCGACCAGGGCGACAGCACTGCTGACCTCACCGCGGGCTGGCTCGTCAACGGAACCGGTCCAGCCACAGACATCACGCGTGCCCGTGACCCGCTCCTGCGTGATCTCCTTGACCGCGGGCTGGCCCGGCCCGATCCGCTGCGGCTCGGCATCGATGCCGGCCACGACGGCGCAGTGCTCGATGTTTCGGGCATGCCCAGCGGCACCCTCTTCACGCTCGGGCCACCGCTGCGGGGGCTCTTGTATGAGACGACGGCGATCCCCGAGATCCGGGCGCAGGCCGCCGCCATGTCCCGCCGCCTGACCGCCGGAAGCCAGGCGCGCCAGCGCCCGGGCAGTGCCGCCTGAGCGCACGCCCTGGCCGTCCCGCGCCGTTCCGTCGTCGGTCACGTCTGCGTTCGCTGGTGGCCGCCGGCGGTGCCGGCCGGATTCCGGGCACCCGCGTGTCAAAGGTCTCAGGGAGCGCGGTGGGCGCCCCCAGCGGGTCGGTACGAGCCATGCTCCTATAGTGAAATGTCCTATGAAGTTGGTATTATGACTGGGAGATACCTGCGAGACCCGTGTCCGGCCCCCTCGCGGCCGGAAATCGCGGCGGCAGCAGCGTGACCGGGTACGCCCTGCCTCGGTGCGCCAGCCAGCCCGGCAGCCCCGGGTCACGCCACGCCAGGCAGCCGTCCCTGCGAGCGGCGCGATACTGTCTGACCAGCGCAGGGATCTGGATTGGCCAGATTTCCGGTGCTTGCTGCGGGGGTGTGTCCCGATGTCGTCGATTGAGGACGCTATCAAGGAGAAATATAAAGCGGTCATTTCAAAGACTGATATCCACGAGGTCAGCGAGGATCTCCGCCGTATCGCCGCTGAGGCTGGACTTGGTGTGGCCATTCTTGTCGCATGGCAGCACGGCCTCGCGATCGGATACATTCCGCTCGCGTACGATGTCAACGGAAGTGCAGCAGATGCGCAGTCCCGGATGATCGCCGCGAATGACCGCTGTCCGTATGTGTTCGTCCATGTGCCGGTACGGCAGATCCGTCGCGATAAGGTAAAATTGGCGCAACGGGGAATCATGAGCCAGAACGCTGACCCGGTCTGGTTCATCTACCACGAAGATGGGCTCATCGGTACCTTCAGTTTCCAGGACCCAGAGTCGGTGCAGTTGACCGAGCGAGATATCAGGGCGATCCTCGACTCGCTCGCTCAGCAGGGCGTTCTCATGAGGGCGAACGTCAACAACAGGCAGATTCAGTTTAAGGACCTCGTGGCTAAGAGACGCATTGAGGAGTCTGGCGAGAAAGTCTATGTACGGGTGGAAAATCGACCTCTTGACCGGAGTGTAACGCTCGAAACGGAACTCTCCAGGGAGGAGGTGTGGGACTATGTCGTGAAGGCGCTGGAATTCAAGTCTGCGTGCAACTACTGCTCCGTGCAGACGCTCAGCCCGCAGCAGGTAACGATTCACTCCTTGCATATCCCTTCCCAACCCAGGCGCCAGGAAGACGATCTTGAAACGGTCCGCAATTACCAGTTCGGCTTCACGTTTGCGCCATTCGGAGATCCCCGGGATGTGTGCCATTTCGTCGCCTGGGATTTCCCGCACGTCAACGATCTGGTTATGAACATGGAACCGCAGGCCTACTCCTTCAGTGACCTCATCAGGCTGGTGCGCGTGATCAACAGGGACATCGGGAAGTTCTGCAGGACTAGCGAGGTGGACCCAGCCCCCCCGCCTGTTTCGGGGACCTGCAATCACTGGGCGGGGAATAGCATCTACCACCAGCACTACCAGTTCGTCCGCATCAAGGGGCTGCCATTGATGCGTGCCTTCGAAGGCAGCGAACCGCTGGTCACGTACCGGGACGTAGAAGTGCGCAAGGTCGTGGCGCCGTGGCCGGCATCAGCGTTCCTCATCACGTCATTGACGTCGGGCGGGGACGAGGAGGTGATGCGTGTCGCGGACCGAGTGGCCCGGGAATGGCGTGGTCTTAGCGAAGGCGAGGACCTATCTTACGGCAATGGGATTGGTATAAAGAACCACACTCAGAACACCTTCGTGACCATCGAAGGCGACCGAATCATCGCTATATTCATTCCCCGTCATCGATCGAAGATCAGCACATCCGACCCGACGAACCAGATTCAGAAGTCGAATGCCGCCGTGCTCGAGATGATGGGCTATTTCATCATCGACTCTCCTGATGATTTCGACAAAATCGAGAGGATGTCGCCGGATGCCCGGAAAACCCTCGGAGACTCATGGCTTTCGGAACTCGTCCCCGATGCCGAAACAATCCGCGAGTTCGAAGACAATATCCGCATCTGCCTGAGCGAGGCCGTCACCCCCCACGAGGAGAGGATTGATAAGGTCCTGGGCGATACGATTGCGGACTCAAGGCAGGAAGCACGGATGCTCGCGTCGGCCATACAAGGCGACAGGCGCCTTGATCCGGAGCAGCGCGAGCACCTTTATCGGGAACTCCTCTCGGCCGTTCTAGAATCTGGCGCCGCAGATTCATCGTAGGAGTCGTCCGATTGCCGGCGGCCCGGCCGCGACATCTGGCTCACCGGCATGGACGCCCGGGAGCCGGGCTCCAGACCGACATCTTCGCCGCGGACAGGTACCTCCGAGCCGCCCGGGACACCGGGTCCTGTGCGAAGTAGCTGCATCGCACGGTTCCGCAGCGCGCTGTCCACCGCGGCCACCGCGGACGTCACCAACACCGGAAGCAGGGCCGGTGACGGCGTCGCCCAGCGCAACATCCACCGGTCCGGCACGAGCATCCCGCAGCCGGCTCGCCGGCCCGACGGATTCCAGCGGGTCACCCTCGCACCCGGCCAGGCCCGAACCGTCACCTTCACGCTCGGCTCGGCCAACCCTGGCTTCTCCACAAGCCAGGGCCGCTCGTGTCGAACCCGGCAGCGTCGGCGTGAACGTCGGTGACAGCTCAGCGGGCGGCCTGCACGGCCAGTTCACCGTGCGCCTGACCGTACGGCAGTCCGGGAGGCCGGGCCATGGCCGGGCCTCCCGGCCATGGCCCGGCCCCGAGCCGGTGCCGATCCTGGCTATCTGCAGCCGATTCGCCGGGCGCTTGCCAGGGCTGCCCTGACGCCGTCGCTCCAGGGCATTTCCATGCCCAAGGATGCATGGTCCGGGGCCCCGGGCGTTTGGAAGGCGCGGGTACCCGCGCGCCAGGCGGCAGAAATGACCTTCGAGGCTGTCATTGGCTATGCCTATCTGAGGAGGCATGATGCTAGTAGAGGGTGAGCCGGGCGCTGGCCGGCGGTGCGGCATGCGGTGCTCCGCCGCGGCAAGGGCTGACCAGCCGGGCGCCAGGAGGGGGAGGAGGAGACAGCGTAGGCGAGATCTCTCCGCTGAGTCGACACGGACGGTCAGGCGGCGACCTTGCGCCTATATAATATTGGCCGCGGTGACGCCATCCAGGGACGCAACGACGCAGGTCCAGGGATACCAGGACCTTCGGCCCTGTCCCGGGCGCATTGAAACCGGGCAATACTTGATTAGACGGACTTCTAGATTATACGGACTTCTAGCGCAACCGTCGGCCAGGCCTTGACTGTGGGCGCAATAGCTTGCTGCGCCTGTAGGTCCTATGCAGGGGAGATAGCAGTGTCCAGCGCAGATTCTATTGATGAGCAACCAGAAACGAGCCTTCCCGAGCTGACCAAGTGGGTCCGCGATCTCGCGGAGCTGACCCAGCCCGACCAGGTTGTCTGGTGTGACGGCTCGGAGGACGAGTGGCACCGGCTGACCAGCCTGCTCGTCGAGAACGGAACCTTCACGCGGCTGAACCCGAAGCTGCGCCCGAACAGCTTCCACTGCGCTTCCGACCCCAGCGACGTCGCACGCGTGGAGGACCGCACCTTCATCTGCTCAGAGAAGGAAGATGATGCGGGCCCGACAAACAACTGGATCGCGCCCGACGAGATGCGCAAGACCTTCGCGGAGATTTTCGATGGCTGCATGCGCGGCCGCACCATGTACGTGATCCCGTTCTGCATGGGCCCGATCGGCAGCAGCATTTCCCAGCTCGGAGTGGAGATCACTGACTCGCCCTACGTGGCCGTGTCGATGCGGATCATGACCAGGATGGGAACGCCGGCGCTGCGCTCGATCGAGGAGACCGGGTCGTTCGTTCGTGCCGTCCACTCGGTCGGCGCCCCGCTGGAGCCCGGCCAGGCGGACGTGCCGTGGCCTTGCAACAAGACCAAGTACATCTCGCACTTCCCCGAGACCAGGGAGATCTGGTCCTACGGGTCGGGATACGGCGGGAATGCGCTGCTCGGCAAGAAGTGCTATGCGCTGCGGATTGCCTCGGTGATGGCGCGGGATGAGGGCTGGCTGGCCGAGCACATGCTCATCCTCAAGATCACCCCGCCGGAGGCGGAGCCGAAGTACATCGCCGCGGCCTTCCCGTCCGCGTGCGGCAAGACCAACCTGGCCATGCTGCAGCCCACCATCTCCGGCTGGAAGGTCGAGGCCGTCGGCGATGACATCGCCTGGATGCGGTTCGGCGCGGACGGCAGGCTGTACGCGATCAACCCGGAAGCCGGCTTCTTCGGCGTCGCGCCCGGCACTGGCATGAAGACCAATGCCAACGCGGTCGCGACCATGTGGGGTAACAGCATCTTCACCAACGTCGCCCGGACCGATGACGGCGACGTGTGGTGGGAGGGCCTGACGGACGAGCCGCCCGCGCACCTGATCGACTGGAAGGGCCGGGACTGGACCCCGGGGTCGCCCGAGCCCGCGGCGCACCCCAACGCCCGGTTCACCACCCCCGCGTCCCAGTGCCCGATCATCGCGCCGGAATGGGATGACCCCGCGGGCGTGCCGATCTCTGCCATCCTGTTCGGCGGCAGGCGCGCCAGCACCGTGCCGCTGGTGATCGAGTCCTTCGACTGGAACCACGGGGTGTTCCTCGGCGCCAACATCGCCTCCGAGAAGACAGCTGCGGCCGAGGGCAGGGTCGGCGAGCTGCGGCACGACCCGTTCGCGATGCTGCCGTTCTGCGGCTACAACATGGGTGATTATTTCGCGTACTGGCTGAAGATCGGACAGACGGCCGACCCCGAGAAGCTGCCAAAGCTGTTCTACGTCAACTGGTTCCGCAAGAACGCCAGTGGCAAGTTCGTGTGGCCTGGCTTCGGCGAGAACAGCCGGGTGCTGAAGTGGATCATTCAGCGGCTGTCCGGCGACGCCAAGGCCACGGCGACCCAGATCGGCTATCTCCCGGCGCCCGGCTCGCTGGACCTCGACGGCCTGGACGTCAGCTGGGCTGACCTGGATCTGCTGCTCACGGTGGACGCCGAGGCGTGGAAGCTGGAGGCGGAGCACATCCCCGAGTTCTTCCGCACCTTCCACAGGCACCTGCCCGCTCAGCTCTGGGACCTGCACAGCGACCTGGTCGACCGCCTGGGCTGAGCTTTGCCGACTCCCTCCTTGCGGGATCTGAACAGTCAATCTGGGACAATTGTTGCGACGAGCGTCATGATTGACGATCCATATCGTCTCCGGCACCGGGCGTGCTGCCGGGGACAGCGCAGGCGCGGCGGTCATCAGGGTCACTGGCTAACCCGGCAGCAGGACATCAGCCTCAGCTACTGAATGATCCGTTCCAGCGCCGATGCCGTCGTGAAGTGCGCGGCACGCCGCGCGATCTCGGGTGCGTGCGCCGCGATGATCTGCTGCACCCGGAGTTCCGCAAGCGGCCCGAGGCCGTCATAGACCCGGATGAATATTTCCCGGGACCGCTGCCGCGGCCATCGATCAGGCAGCACGCCGGACGGAAGCTCTGGATCTAGGTTCGGGAACCGCCGCCAGGTGTCCATCACGGCGGTCCGGGCCACAAGCGCTTCGGACGCGGTGACCTGCCCGAGCCGCACCCGATCCAGGATCGGCGCGAATTCCTCGACGAACTGCTCATAGCCGTCTCGCAGCTCGTCCAGGTTCCAGGCCGACAGCGGATGACCAGGGCCGCCGGATGAGGGATAAACAGCTGTCGAGCGGAGCACGGTCGCCGTCTGCACGCCAAGACCCGATACGGTCAATTCCACGGCTGAATCATCACTGCGCGGCGAGACCCATACGCCATCGTAGAGCGGCGCGAACCCCTGCCAGCGCAGTCGGGAGCGGAGCGCGTGCCGGACGTCACGCTGTTCCTCTGGCACTGAGAACGTAACCACAAGCCAGCTGCCGTTCCAGGATTCGCCGGGCTCCGCCCCGAAGGAGAGAATGCGGCCGAGTCCTTCGTTGAGCACTCGCTTGGCGAGCGGCGTCAGTCCGTAGAAGGTACGGCGCCCGGACTTCGATGACTGCAGCAGCCCGCGCCGCGTCAGCCGGCTGAGCGCGGCGCGCGCGCTGGTCGCTGAGATGCCGAATTCGGCCAGCAAATCCACGAGTCCCGCCGACGGAATCTGCTCCTCATGGTCGAACCAGTAATCACCGAGCAAAGTGATCAGCAGGTGCTGCGGCTGCGCGCCGATCTGCGACCGCGGCATGACCGCTGCGTCCAGTTCGGCCACGCCGGGCACCGCCAGCGTCGACATGTCGCCTGACCCTTCCGTGGCCGCTGCCCACGTCACCGGCAGCTTGTTACCGGCAGAAGCATAGCCAGTCGGTCCGTGATAGTTCGCTCAAACATGCTTCGCCACTCGAACACTCAGCCTCAAATTAGTGACAGTTATCATCGTGACCGCCAGTACTACGCATAGTATCCTGCGAGCAGGCGGCACAGCCTACGATGGCTGGCGGAACCCGGAGGTCACGGTGGCGCACGGAACAGCGGCCGCGCGGCGAGATGGACCCGGCCCCGGCCTGCAGCCGCTGTTCCAGCCGCGGAGCATCGCAGTCGTGGGGGCGTCGCCATCGCCGGGCAAGGCGGGGAATTCGCTGATGCGCTCGCTCGCCCCCTTCGCCGGCCCGATCTACCCGGTGAACCCGCGCGCGCGTGAGATCGCCGGTTATCCCTGCACCCCGACGGTTAGCGAGATCGCGGATCCGCCTGATCTCGCCATCCTGACTGTGCCGGCCGCGGCAGTCCCCGCCGCGATTGAGGACTGCGGCCGCGCCGGTGTCCGGGCCGCCGTCGTCTGCGCCGGCGGCTTTGCCGAGTCACCGGCGGGCGCACCGCTGCAGGAACTGGCGGTCCGGACCGCACGGCGGTACGGGATCAGGCTGCTCGGGCCCAACACCTCCGGTTTCGTCAGCCCGGCCGACGGGACCTTCGCCACCTTCGTCCGCTCAGCTTCCGGCCTGCTGCCCGGCCCGGTATCGATAGTGGCGCGCAGCGGCGGAGTCAACCTGGCCACCTGCTTCCTCGCGTCCAACTCCGGCACCGGCATCAGGTTCGGGGTGGGACTGGGAAACGGCGCTGATGTCAGCTTTTCCGAGGTCCTCGACTTCATGGCTGACGACGACGCGACAACCGCCGTCGGCCTGCACCTAGAGGGGATCGCGGACGGCCGGCTGCTCTGCGACGCCATCACGCGCCTCGCCCGGCGCAAGCCAGTCGTCGCGCTCAAGGTGGGCCGGGGGCCCGTCGACGACTTCGCGCAGTCGCATACTGGCGCGCTGCTTGGCGACTACGAGCTGGCAGTTGCCGCGCTAACGCAGTCGGGTGCTGTCGTGGTCGAGGACCTGGGCGAGCTCGTGGACGCGCTGCGCACGCTGAGTGCGCGACGGCTACCGCCCAGGCCGGTCCCGGGGGTCGCGATCGTGACGGCGCAGGCCGGGCCAGGGCTGATCATGGCCGACGCGCTGAGCACCGCGGGGGTCGCCATGCCCGAGCTGGCCGAGTCCACGATCAAGGCCGTGAGCGAGCTGCTACCCCCGCTCACCTGGATCCGCAATCCGGTCGATACCGGCCGCCCGTCCGGCACCTTCCCGCAACTGCTCGCGTGCGTGGCGCAGGACCCGCGGATCGACGTCATCGCCGTCTACGCGCTGGACGAGCCCGACGCCCTGCAGCCCGCCGAGGCCGTGGCGGAGTCCGGTGTGCTGGCAACCACGCCTGTCGTCTTCGGTACCAGCGGTCCCGCGCAGGGCATCGCGGCCAGCGATGCGAGCCTGGCCAGGCTCGGCGTGGCAACGTTCGCCGAGCCCAGGCGCGCGGCGCGGGCTACCCGCGCGCTTGCCGCCGATGCGCAGGCGAGCTGGCGGCTGTCCGAAGACGCCCCGCAGCGGGAGCAGCTGACCGGACCGCCTGTTACCCAGACACTCGACGAGCACCAGGCGAAAGAGCTGTTCGAGACCCTGGGCGTTCGCACCACCCGGCGGCGGCTCTGCCGGGACCGGGCCGAGGCGCTCCGGGCTTTCAGCGAACTGGGCCCGCCGGTGGTGGCCAAGATCGTCAGCCCGCAAGTCCTGCATAAGTCGGATGTGGGCGGTGTCCGCCCGAATCTCCGCACCCGGGACCAGCTGACCGCCGCGCTCGACGCCATCGACGCGATTGAGGTATCCGGGCCAGTCAGCTACCTCATCGAGGCACAGGCCGCGGCAGGACCCGAGCTGCTGGTCGGTGGCATCAGGGACCCGTCGTTCGGGCCCACGGTTGCGCTCAGCCTCGGCGGCGTGGACGTGGAGCTGCTGGGCAACGCGGTGCTGCGGCTCGCGCCGCTGTCGCCGGGCGACGCCGCCGCCATGGTTGACTCGCTTCCTCAGGCGCTCCTCGACGGGCACCGTGGCGCCGCAGCGCTAGACCGGCGCGGCCTTGCCGGGATCATCCTCGCCGTCAGCCGGATCCTGATGACGTCGCCCGCCGTCAGCCAGATCGACCTGAACCCGGTCCGGATGACCGAAGACGGGCTTGTCCTGCTGGACGCGCTCGTGCTCTGCGGCTGACGGCAACGCCAGCAGGATCAGTAGATGGCCTCGGTGCCGCGCGCGGCGGCCCGGGGGCCGTAGGGAGATGAGTCCAGCCAGCTGCCCGCCCGCTGGCCGATGATCGCGGCGCCGGCAGCTGCGCGGCGCTTCCATCTGGTTGCGACCGAATCGGCCCGCATATGCGCCAGCGCGAGGCCCGCGGCCTCCCGGTTATAGATAGCCGCGGCCTTGCGCCGTTCCGCGAACGCGTCGATGGCGCTGGCCGCCTCGGCGGGGGTGGCGGCCTGCAGCGCCGCCCTGATCGCCGCGGCCGCCGCGGCCGCATCGGGCACGCCGGAGTTCAGCCCCCGGGCGCCGAACGGCGCGAACAGGTGGGCCGCCTCACCCACCAGCAGCACCCGGCGGTGGGCGTCTGTGAAGGACGATGCGATGACCTGGAGGAACTGGTACGTCGAGACCCACGAGATCCGGTCAGCGTATTTCTCGGGCAGGACACGGGCGATCCACCTGGCCACGGCGGCGGGCTCATTGAACCGGTCGGGCTCATCATCATGCCGCAGCTGCAGGTCGGCCCGCCAGCCGCCCGCGAAGGGCACGAGCAGCACATTCCGGCGCCCGACCGCCGGATGCTCGTAGTAGTACACCCGCTCGGGCCGCAGCGGCCGTTCGGCGTCCTCAAGCAGGTCCACGATGATGAACGAGTTAGCCGACCGGTCTCCCTCCAGCACGATCCCGACCGCCTGCCGGACGGCCGACCGTGCGCCATCGGCCGCTACGACGTACTGCGCACGCCGTTCGGTACCGTCCGCGATGGTCACGACGACTTCGTCTGGGCCCGCGGACACACCGGCAACCTCGGCACTCCAGATGAACTCGACGCCCGCCTGCTTGCATGCCTCGAACATCAGCCGCTCGGCGTCGACCTGCGCCAGGTTGGTCGAGTGCGGCAGCTCCGTGGGCACCAGCGGCTGATAAGTGCGCTCGTACACCTGCCGCTCACCCCAGAAGGTGCGCTTGGTGCTCCAGACGAGGCCAGCATCGCTGATCCGCCAGCCCAGGCCCGGGCTCATCGCCTCCCAGCGCTGCAGCGTCTGGCGGTGATAGAAGATCGCCCGGCTGCCCGGGCGCTCCCTGCCGTCCGGACCGGCCTCCAGCACCGTCACCGGCAGGCCCTCGGCACGCAGTGCCAACGCCGACGTCAGGCCAACCGGCCCCGCGCCTATCACCAGCACCGGCAGCACGCCGGGACGCATGCTCATGTGAGCCCCCATTGAACGACTGTATCCTTCTCGTCCGACATGGATACTGTAGAACGTTAGAGGGGAGAACGTCCACCCCCGTCGATTTCGACGGGAGGTGCCGGTCGCCCGCCCGGGCCCTTGCAGCCGGGATAGTGCCGGTATTCGCGAACTACCCCGGATGTCCCCCCGGACCATCGAGAGGCCGGGACCCTACCGGCTATCGGAGAACCGGATCGAAGTGATGACCCGGGGATCCTGAGCTTGCGTATAGAGGCACTCGACCAGTTCTGCTCGACGTTCCAGCACCACGGCCTGGTTCAGGTAACCCTTGTCGGTGATCTCGCCGGCGTCGAGGTCGGGCGGCTGGTCGCAGAGAACGATCCTGGCCACTCGGCCCGCCGGCCCTGTCACTGATGCCAGCGCTGCCAAGGTCGCCGCGAGATGTTCGCGGACCACAGGGTGATCGAGCGGCACATCGGCGTTGGGGTCCAGTTCGCAAAGCACGCGTGCCTCGGCGAGGTTCAGCCAGGCGAGGGCGGTCACGTCGGCACGGTCGTGACCAGCGATGACCGCGTCGGTAAGGATCCGGGCCTGAGACACGAGGGTGGACCGGACGGTTGCCACGCTGACCCAGGTACCCGTGGTGAGCTTGAAGTCTTCCGCGATCCGGCCGTTGAACATCAGGCCCTGGTTGGGGTCGTCGGGGTCGACGAGGCGAACGGCGTCCCCGGTGCGGTAGAAGCCCTCGTCGTCGAAGGCGTCAGCGGTCGCGTCGGGTCGGTTCAGGTAGCCGGGTGTGATGTTGGATCCGGTCAGGCGGATCTCCCGCTTAGCGCCTTCCGGCACCAGCTTGAGAGTCACGCCAGGCAGCGGAACGCCGATGCAGCCGCACGGCGACCCGGCCCAGTGCGCCGAGGTGGCCGCCGGAGCGGTCTCGGTGGTGCCCCACGACGCGGTGAGCGGGACGGGATGGCTCGCGTTCCGCTCGACGAGGCGTTCCAGACGGTCCCAAAGGGATTGGGGGAGCGCCGCGGCGGCATAGAACAGCAGCCGCAACCGGGAGAAGAAGTGCCGGGCCAGCGCGTCGTCGGCCTCGAGAAGAGGCACCAGCATCGCGTAGCCGGCCGGCACGTTGAAATAGATCGTCGGCGGGATCTCGCGCAGTGCGGCGATGGTGTGACCGAACAGCTGCGGGGTGGGCCTTCCGGCATCGATGTGCAGGGTTCCGCCGTTGGTCAGCGCCATGTTGACGTTATGGCTGCCACCGAAAGTGTGGCTCCATGGCAGCCAGTCAACCAGCACCGGAGGCTCGGCGGCCAGGAACGGCCACACCTCACGCATCATCTGCTGATTGCTGGTGAGCATCCGGTGGGTGGTGAGCACCCCTTTGGGCCGGCCTGTTGATCCAGAAGTGAAAAGGATTTTGGCGATCGTGTCCGGCGTCACGGCGTCAAACGCTCGGCTGACGCCAGAACCGGGGTCAGAGTCGGCGAGTTCACGGAGCGACGTTGCGCCCCGGCGGCTGCCGCCGGCGACGACGACGACGGGGTCGTCGCCGCTTTCGACGACCGCGTCGAGGGCAGGCCGGAAGGACTCGGCGTCGTCGGCGAAGATGACGCCGGGATGTACGAGCTCGACCATGGACCGCAGCTGGTGGTGATCGGCGGACATGAGGGAGTAGGCGACGCTGGCGGGGACGGCTGGCACGCCTGCGGTGTAGCAGCCGAGCGTCACGAGCAAGTGCTCGAGGGAGTTGCCCGAGAGCAGCAAGACTGGCCGCTCCGGGGTGGCTCCCCGGTCGAGCAGGCCCTGAGCTAGCGCGTCCGCGGTGCGGCGTGCTGCACCGTAGGTGAGCGTGCGGCGTCCGGCTGGGCCGTCGGGTGCGGTCGCCAGGACCGTGCCGGGACTGGCGTCGGCCCATCGGCGGAGCTCTTGGCCTAGGTGATCGGCGTGATCGCCGACTCCGAGACGTGACCGGAGCAGGATGGCGCCGTCGGGTCGGTGCTCGATGGTGATATCAGGCCGGGCGAAGGTCTCCATGCTCACGCCCCCTTGCCCCGGCCGGGCCGCCCGGGACAGGGTCGGGGGAGCTGGCGAATGGCGAGGACGGACCACAGGTCGCCCAGCGGAACGGCTACATCGGTGTGTCTCACAGGGACATCTTCCTTCTCTCTCTCGCCCCGGTGGTGAGCGGGCTCGCTTGGCGTCCGCCTGCACCGGCTGGTCCAGCGGACTAGCGCGCCCCGGGCCGGTTCAACCGCGTCCACTCGGCCGTGGCCGCGCTGGCCCACCTGGCGTGCATCTTCGCGAACAAGCTGGCGGCCTGCTCGCCGCTCCACCCGGGCGGCAGCAGCTCAGTGGGCAGGCCGGGGTCGGTCCACGGGAAGCGGCGCCAGCAGTGGACAAGATCGACAAGCCGGGCGAGCGGGTCGCCGGTTTCAGCTGCGGCGAACTCGTCGATGAACTCGCGGTAGCTCTCCTCGATCGCGTCGAGGCTCCACGCCCGGCTGATCATGCTCTCCAGATCGCCCCCGCAGTGATATTTCGCTACGAAGATCTGCGTGCCGTCCAGTATGCCGGCCTCCGCGAGCGCTCGCTCGACCTCGTCAACGCGCTCCGCATGGGTGCTGATCCACACTCCAGGCGCGGGGCTGCCGAATCCCGCCCGGCCCAGCAGTGTCCGCAGGACGTGCCGCGCCGGACGGTCCGTTTCGGGGGCTCGCGCCAGCGCGAGCAGCCAGCGGCCGTCCCATTGCGGCACCGATCCGGTGAATCCGTAGATCCGTTCCCTGCCGCCGGCGAGGAGCCGCTCGGCCTCGGCTGTCAGCTGCCAGCGAGTGCGGCGGCCGACTCGCTCCGAGGCCAGCCAGCCATCCGCAGCAGTTCGCATCAGCGCCTGGCGGCTGGCCTTCTCCTCCACTCCCAGCCGGGACAATACGCCGATAAATGCGGATGTCCACGCCGGCCCGTCGCCCGCCAGGACGAACTCGCCGAGTACCGTGAAAAGAAGGCCCCGTGCACTTTCGGCGCGGGCTGCATGCCGCCTGGACACTGCGGGGACGACTGCGGGGAGGGAGGACTGCAAGCTGCCGCTCCTCCCGTGTCCGCGCCGCGCTCGATGCGGCCACGAGTCATGCTACACCTATCGGTGCTGCTGGGCCGGTTCATGTAGCACGATGTCGCAGCCGCGGGCCCCGGAGGGCAGGGACGCCGGCCTTCCGGGCCAGATGTACTACAGAGACTTGACGTATATATATCTAAATGTAGAGTCTTAGAACGGCAACCGAACCGATTGGCGGGAGACCGACCCAATGGCCAGCGTGGCTTCGCACGACACCGTCGCGCCGACGGACAGCCCACCGGCGGGCGCCTCAATGACCCGGCCGCTCGTCGAGTTCCGAGTGGCTCCGGAGCGCTACCGGCACTGGCGGATCGCTGTCGACGGCCCGGTCGCGACCCTCACCATGGACGTTGACGAGCACGGCGGCCTGCAGGACGGCTACGAGCTGAAGCTCAACTCGTATGACCTGGGCGTGGACATCGAGCTATATGACGCAGTGCAGCGACTGCGATTCGAGCACCCCGAGGTGCGCGCGGTCGTCATGACCAGCGGCAAAGATAAGATCTTCTGCGCCGGCGCGAACATCCGCATGCTGGCCGCTGCCGCGCACTGGTGGAAGGTGAACTTCTGCAAGTTCACCAACGAGACGCGCAACGGCATCGAGGACGCCACCGAGAACTCGGGGCAGACCTACGTTGCAGCGCTCAACGGCACCGCATCGGGTGGTGGCTACGAGCTCGCGCTGGCCTGCGACTACATCATGCTGGTCGACGACCGATCGTCGGCTGTCTCGCTGCCGGAGCTTCCGCTGCTCGGGGTGCTGCCCGGCACCGGGGGACTGACGCGGGTCGTGGACAAGCGGCACGTCCGCCGTGACCTGGCCGACTACTTCGCCACCAAGTCCGAGGGCGTAGGCGGCAAGAAGGCCGTGCAGTGGCGGCTGGTCGACGAGGCAGTGCAACGGCAGAAGTGGGATGAGATCGTAGCCGAGCGTGCCGCCGAGATCGCCGGGCGCTCCTCGCGGCCGGCCGATGCGACCGGCGTCACTTTGACCCCGGTCGCCAAGCAGCGGACCACCGACGCGATCAGTTATCGCTACACCTCGGCGAAGCTCGACCGGGCGGCCGGCACGGTGGAGATTACCGTCTCCGGGCCAGCCGAGGACGCTCCGTCCGATGTCGCGGCGATCCACGCCCAGGGCGTGGACTTCTATCCGCTCGCGCTGACGCGCGAACTTGACGACCTGATCCTTGATCTGCGCGCCAACGAGATCGAGCTGGGCACCTGGGTGCTGCGCACCGCGGGCGACGCGCAGCGCGTTCTCGGCTACGACCAGCTGCTGCTCGACAACCGGAGCGACTGGCTGGCCAACGAGATCGTGCATTACCTCAAGCGCACCCTCAAGCGGCTAGATGTCACCAGCCGCAGCCTGATCGCGCTGGTCGAGCCCGGCAGCTGCTTCGCGGGCTCGCTGCTTGAGCTCGCGCTGGCCGCTGACCGCTCCTACATGCTGGCCGGGGTCTTCGAAGATATCGACCCTGACGCCGGGCCGGCTGCAGTGAGCGTGGGCGGCATGAACCTCGGCCCGCTGCCGATGGGCAATGACCTGACCCGGCTGCAGACGCGGTTCCTCGGCGACGACGCGGCACTGGCCGCGGTGGCGGATCGCGCGGGAACGCCGCTGGAGGCCGACGTGGCCGGGCAGCTGGGCCTGGTGACTTTCACGCCCGACGACATCGACTGGGAAGAGGAGGTCCGCATCGCGCTGGAGGAGCGGGCCAGCTTCAGCCCGGACGCGCTCGTCGGCCTGGAGGCCAATTACCGATTCGCCGGGCCGGAAACCATGGAGACGAAGATTTTCGGCCGCCTGACAGCATGGCAGAACTGGATCTTTAACCGGCCCAATGCGTCCGGCCCGGACGGCGCGCTGCGCAAGTTCGGCACCGGCCAGCGTGCCATTTTTGATCGGAGACGAGTCTGAGCAGTGACAACCACCGCTGATTACACCGAGAAGATCCCCAACAACGTCGACCTGCACGAGGACCGGCGGCTGCAGCGGGCGCTGGAGTCATGGCAGCCCAACTTCCTGGCCTGGTGGGAGTCCATGGGCCCGACGCTGCCCACTCAGGACGTGTACCTGCGCACCGCCGTCAACGTCGGCCGCGAGGGATGGGCGCATTTCGGGCACGTCGCCATGCACGATTACCGGTGGGGCATCTTCCTCGCCGAGCGAGACCGCGACCGGCGCATCGCCTTCGGCGAGCACAAAGGCGAGCCTGCCTGGCAGAAGGTCCCCGGCGAGTACCGCGCTGACATGCAGCGGCTGATCGTCATCCAGGGCGACACGGAACCCGCCTCGGTGGAGCAGCAGCGCAACCTCGGCGCCACCGCACCGAGCCTGTATGACCTGCGCAACCTGTTCCAGGTTAATGTCGAGGAGGGCCGCCACCTGTGGGCGATGGTGTACCTGCTGCACGCCTACTTCGGCCGCGAGGGACGCGAGGAAGCCGAGGAGCTGCTGCACCGCCACTCCGGCAGCGAGGACTCACCGCGCATCCTCGGCGCCTTCAATGAGGAGACACCGGACTGGCTGTCGTTCTTCATGTTCACCTACTTCACCGACCGCGACGGCAAGTACCAGCTTGGCACCCTCAAGGAATCCGCTTTCGACCCGCTGTCGCGCACCTGCGAGTTCATGCTTAAGGAAGAAGCGCACCACATGTTCGTCGGCACTACCGGCATCGATCGCGTCGTCGAGCGGTCAGTGCAGCTGATGAAGGAGAAAGACACCGACGAGGTGGGCCCGCATGGCGCTGTTCCGCTCAGCGTCGTGCAGAAGTACCTGAACTTTCATTACACGGTGTCCCTGGACCTGTTCGGCGGCGAGACGTCGACGAACGTGGCGAACTATTTCACGGCCGGGCTGAAGGGCCGCTGGTCGGAGGAGCGGCGTAAAGATGATCACCAGCTGACCAGTGAAGGGATCTGGGTTGACTCCGTCACCGACGACGGTGAGATCGGCCAGACCGAGGTGGCCGCGCTGCTCGGGCTCAACGCCGACCTGCGCCGGGAGTACATTTCCGATTGCCAGAACGGCGTCAACCGGTGGAACCGGATCCTGGAAACGGCGGACGTACCGCAGCGGCTGAAACTTCCGAGCGTGGCATTCAATCGCAAGGTTGGCGCGTTCTCCGGGATTGAGGCGACGCCCGAGGGCGAGCTGGTCTCCGCCGACGAGTGGCGGCGCCGGAAGGACGAGTGGCTGCCCAGCGCAGTCGACAAGACGCACGTCCGCTCGCTGATGCAGCCGGTGCACGAGCGGGGCAAGATCGCGGCCTGGATCGCCCCGCCGCGGCAGGGGATCAACGGCAAGCCGTTCGATTACGAGTACGTCCACCTGCAGTAGGAGAGGCCGCCGCGATGCCAGACCAGCGGTTCAACGCCAGCGAATACCTGCTAGACCGGCGGGTGGCCGCCGGGGACGGTGACCGGCTCGCCATCACCGGCGTCGCCGGTGACCTCAGCTACGCTGCGCTGCTCGACCGGGTGCACCGGATCGCGGGCGTCCTGCGCGGCCTCGGCCTGCAGCCCGAGCAGCGGCTGGTCATGTTCATGGCCGACTGCCCGGACTTCATCGGCGTGTACCTCGCGGCGATGCGGATCGGCGCGGTGCCGGTGCCGGTGTCCACGATGCTGCACGGCGACGGCCTGGCCGGCCTGCTGCGGGACTCCCGGGCCCGGCTGCTGGCGGTCACCCCGCAGTTCGCGGCGGCCGCCCAGGAAGCGATCGGCGACGCGCCGGAGCTGCAGGGCGTCCTCGCGGTCTCCGGCGCGGTGATCGCGAGTACCGCCGGCTCACCGGTGCATGATCTGGATGACCTGGCGGCGGCCGCGCCCGGCGGGCCGGCGCCGGTTTACCCGACCACCGCGGACTCGCCGGCATTCTGGCTCTACACCTCGGGGACGACCGGCGTGCCCAAGGGGGCCATGCACCGCCACGGCTCGATCGCCGTGTCCTGCGAGACCTACGGCGCGCAGGTGCTCGGCATCCGCCGGGATGACCGCTGCCTGTCGGCCGCGAAGGCATTCTTTGCCTTCGGCCTGGGCAACTCGGTGCTGTTCCCGCTGTCGGCCGGCGCGTGCACGATCCTGGAGCCGGCGCCGTCCACGCCGGAGACGATCGCGGGCCGGGTGAGGCAGTACGGCGCCACCTTGTTCTTTGCCGGGCCGACCTTCTTCGCCAACATGCTGCACGCCGAGCTGCCCGCCGATGCGATCGCCGGCGTGCGGCTGACGGCGTCGGCGGGGGAGGCGTTGCCTGCCGCCCTGTACCAGCGGTGGACGAGCCACTTCGGCACGGACATTATCGACGGCCTCGGGATGACCGAGATGCTGCATATTTTCCTGTCCAGCCAGGAGGGCGCGGTCCGTCCCGGCACGACGGGCGTCGCCGTGCCGGGATACGAGCTGAAGATCCTCGACGACCAGGGTGCCGTCGTGCCGCCCGGGACGCCCGGCACCCTGTTCGTGCGGGGGGAGTCGACCGCGACGGGTTACTGGTCGTCTTACGCCGCGAGCCGGCTCGTGTTCCAGGGCGAATGGCTGTGCACCGGCGACACCTACGTTCAGGACGCCGATGGCTACTACATGTGCCTCGGCCGGACCAACGACATGCTCAAGGCCGGCGGCATCTGGGTGTCACCCGCCGAGGTCGAGGACCGGCTGCTCGCACATCCGTCGGTCAACCGCGCGGTCGTCGTGGCCGCGCCCGACTCTGACGGGCTGGAGAAGCCCGTTGCGTTCGTGCTGCTCGGGCCGGGCATGGTAGCGACCGAGGAAGAGCTCACTGAGTTCTGCCGGGCCGGCCTGCCGTCGTTCAAGCGGCCGCGCAGCATCATTTTCGTGGACAGCTACCCCGCGACCCCGACCGGCAAGATCAGGCGCAACGAGCTTCGGCAGCTTGCCGCGGCCGGCTTCGCGGGTCCGGAGAGCGCCGCGGGAGCGGGCGGATGACCGGCGACGTCAGTGAACGCGACCTGACCGTCGTTCGCCGGCAGCCAGGTCAGCCGCTACGCGGGGACGCCCCGGGCGACATGACCGGCCCGCCCGGCGTGGGCACCCCGTCCGCAGCTCCTGACCAGGCCTGCTGATGCTCGTTGCCCGCCCGCTGCGCGCGGCGACACCGCCCGGGTCCACTACAGGAAGGTGGCGTCCGGATGGCCATCTACGCACTCGGTGACCAGGTCCCCGAAATTCACCCCGAGGCGTTCGTCCACCCGGACGCGACCGTGATCGGCTCGGCGGCGATCGGCGCCTGGGCCTCGATATGGCCCTGCGCGGTGCTGCGCGGCGACTACGGCCGCATCGAGATCGGCGCCCGTACCTCGATCCAGGACGGCACGGTCCTGCACACCACAGTGAGCTGGCCGACTGTCGTGGGCGCGGACTGCGTCATCGGGCACAACGCGCATCTGGAGGGCTGCACAGTCGGTGACGGCTGCCTGATCGGCTCCGGGTCGATCGTGCTGAACCGAGCCGTCGTGCAGCCCGGCGGGGCGGTGGGCGCTGCCGCACTCGTGCAGGAGGGCACCATCGTGCCGACCGGGCAGATCGCGCTCGGCGTCCCGGCCCGCGTGGTGCCCGCTCCCGCAGAGCTGGAGCGCTGGGTAATCGAGGCCGTGGACACCTATGTCGGCGCCGGCAAACGTTACCGCGCCGAGCTACGGCGGATCGGCTGAAAGGACAGTAGAAACGATGACATCGGCACTGCAGAGCTACAGCCAGGACTGCTGGCAGGACGGCAGCGGTGACGCCAAGCCGCTGCTGGATGCGGCCACCGGCGCGGAGGTGGCCCGCATCCCCGCTCGCGGGCCGGACATCGCGGCCATGCTGGCCTACGCTCGTGACACCGGCGGTCCCGCGCTGCGCGCGCTGACCTTCCGCGAGCGCGCAGCGATGCTGAAGGCGCTTGCCAAGTCCCTGTCCGGGCACCTCGACGAGTTCGCTGAACTGTCGCTGCGCACCGGCGCGACCCGCCGCGACACCGCCGTCGATGTTGACGGCGGCATCGCGACGCTCGCCTTCTACGCCAGCAAGGGCGCCCGTGAGCTGCCCGACGCCACCACGCTGGACGACGGCGCGACTGAGCCGCTCGGCCGCGGCGGCACGTTCGCCGGGCGGCACCTGTATTCGTCTCGGCTCGGTGCCGCGGTGCAGATCAACGCGTTCAATTTCCCGGCCTGGGGGATGCTGGAGAAATTCGCGCCGGCATTCCTCGCCGGCATGCCGTCGGTGGTCAAGCCCGCCGGGCAGACCGCCTACCTCACCGAACTGGTGGTGCGCCGGATCGTCGAGTCCGGGCTGCTTCCGGACGGTGCGCTGTCGCTGTTGTGCGCCGGGCCGGCCTGCTCGACAACCTGACAGCGCAGGACACCCTGGCGTTTACCGGCTCGGCCAGCACTGCCGAGGCGGTGCGCGCGCATCCGGTGGTGGCGGGACGGTCCGTCGCGTTCACCGCGGAGGCAGACTCGCTGAACTGTTCCATCCTCGGCCCTGATGTCGCGGTCGACGGACCCGAGTTCGGCCTGTACGTTGACCAGCTCGTCACCGAGATGACGGTCAAAGCCGGACAGAAATGCACCGCGATCCGCCGGGCCCTCGTGCCCGAGGGCGTTGCCGACGCGGTGGCCGAAGCGGTGTCAGCGCGGCTGGCCGCGGTCGTGGTCGGGCACCCGGCCGAGCCAGACGTGGGCATGGGACCCGTCGCCAGCCTCGCGCAGCGCGGCGAGGTTCGCGAACGCGTGCGGGAACTGATGGTGGCGGCCAGTCTCGTCCATGGCGACCCCAGCCGGGTCGATGTGGCCGGCGCGGACGCCGAGCGGGGCGCGTTCCTGTCGCCGATGCTGCTGCGCTGCGACGACCTCACCGCCAGCGAGCCGCACGAGGTCGAGGCCTTCGGCCCGGTGAGCACGCTGCTGCCATACCGATCGCCAGCCGATGCGATCGCCGCCGCCGGGCGGGGCGGGGGCAGCCTGGTCGCGTCGGTCGTGACCGCGGACGCGGGCCTGGCGCGCACGTTCATCGGCGGCCTCGCTGCCTGGCACGGCCGGATCCTCGTCCTGGACAGGACCGACGCCGCCGAGTCGACTGGACACGGGGTTGCCATGCCGCAGATGAAGCACGGCGGGCCCGGCCGGGCAGGCGGCGGCGAGGAACTCGGGGGGCTGCGTGCCCTCACCCATTACCTGCACCGCACCGCCGTACAGGGCAATCCGCAGCTGCTTGAGTCCCTGTCAGCATCAACCGAGGAGTGACGATGGGCTGGACCTGGACGAAAGAAGCCCGCCCGCGGTGGGACTCGGACAAGCAGGAAGCATTTGACGCGGTCGCGCTCGCGTCTGTCGGGATTCAGGCACCGGCATCCGGTTCGGCGATCGCCGATGAATGGTGGCGCGTCGCCGACGACGCCGGCAACCTGGTCGGGTACGGCTGGCTCGACTCGGAATGGGGCGACGCCCAGATCGGGTTTATCGTGCTGCCGCAGGCGCGCGGCGGCGGTGTGGGCGAGTTCATCCTGAACCGGCTCGAGGCCGAGGCGGCTGCCCAGGGCGTGAACTACATTTATAACGTTGTCCCGGACAGTCATCCTGACCCCCGGTGGATTACCTACTGGCTGGAATTGCACGGCTTCTACCCGTCGCCGCACGGTGACCTGCGACGGCAGGTGCACGTGGCCGCCGAGCGCGGTCAGAACGCGTAACCGGAATCCGGTCTGGGGCGACCGGGGCCGCGCTCGTGGCCGCTTTCCGCGCGCCCTGATCGCCTCAGGCTGGCCGGGCACGCAAATGAGTTTCCGCGGTCAGGGAGCAGATCATGGTGCCAGGCTTGCCCAGACCCGCTGGGACACGCCCTGGATGGTCGCGATTCCGTAGTCGAGTCCGTGAGTGCCCTGCCCGGGTGGGTCGTCAGTGGTCAGCACGGCCAAAGCGTAGTTGCGGCCCTCGCCCCGCACTGATCCGATGCTGTTGACTTGCCAGGGACAGGTGTCGTCCTGGGCGACGCAAGTCGGGAGGTACTTCCAGCCGTTCTTGAGGGCGACGGTAACTCCGGGGACCGGATGGGCGTAGCCGGGCGGATCGCAGGCCGTTCCCCACGGGCCGCAGGTGATGCCCCAGCGCTGGGCCGGGATGATGGTCTCCATCAGCTGCAGTGCGTAGCGTCTCGCGCTGGCGCTCAGCACGTGACCGGGGTAGGCGATCATCCGGGCGATCGCCAGCTGGTCGGCGGCGGTGGTCGTGGTGTTGCCCCAGCCGTAATAGGTCGGCGTCTGGCAGCCGACCGTGGTGTCACGGGTCGGAATCAGCGTGTTGAACCGGGTGAGCGCGGTGCAGCCCCCGCCGAAGTAGAACAGCGAGGTCGCCGCGACGTTGTCACTCATCGTGATCATGCTCGTCATGAGGTACCGGATCGAGTACGGGATGCTGGACGGGATCGTCCCGGGCTTCCGCTGGTATCGACGCAGCCACATCGCCAGGATGTCGGCCTTGACGATGCTCGCGGTGTACTGCGTGCCCGGGCCGCCCGACAGCACATACGTCTTGCCCGTGAGCTTGTCAAAGACAGCCACCTGCGCGACGCCGGCCCGGCTGCGCAGGTAGCCCAGGACGCCCCGCAGCGGATTGCCCGTGCTCGCGGTACCGCGTGCCGTGTCCACCGTTGGAGGTAAGGGCGCGGGACGAGACCATGAAGTGACGCTGGCGAACCTCGACGCCGGCGCGGCCGCGGCAGCGCGGGCCGGCTGAACGGGACTGCCCTCAGCAAGGACCGTGCCTGCCAGAACCGCCAGTATCCCTGCCGCGGTCGCTATCCGAACGAACCCAGCTGTCCCCGGAAATCTGATGGCCGTCATCGCATCCCCCCGCGTGACCCGGCTGAATTGCTGCCTTGCGATGGTGAAGCTAGCAGCAATGAACGGGGAAGGCGGCGAACCGGGCCTGGTGCGGCGCGCCGACCGGCAAGACTTCGATCCGGCCAGCGCTTCAGCCCTTGGCCCGACCCGGCCCGACTACATCGGGATGGCCTCGTAGATCTCGACGGATCCGCCGCTGGCTAGCACCGGGCAGCCCGTTGCCATCGCCGCCGCATCACTCAGCGAGCCGGCTGACACGATCGAGTAGCCGCCCGCGCCAGACTTGCCCCCGTCGGCGGTACCGCTCGAACTTACCGTCGCGGAGTTACCGAACGGGTTCCCTATGTCGGCGACCGAGTCACCAAGTGTGCCGAACCATGCCCCCCAGGCCTGCATCGCCTGCTCCTGCGCCTCTGGCGTCTCTGCCATCTGACCGCCGATGTAGACATACACGAACTTCGCCATCGAATTCTCCTCGCACCTCGCCGGCCGGCGTCTGCGACCGGAATATGGACCTGACACTAAGTCCGACGGACGGGACCGCCGCAGATCGACAAATCTACCCGGCGATCTTGAACTTCACTCCGGGCCTGCCCCGCCGATCCAGGCTGGGGTCCCGGCCGGGGGGTCGCGCGGCGTCCGCAATCCGGGTGACGGCCGACGGCCGGCCTCCCCGCATCGCCCGCAGGCACCTTGGATCACGTGGGCGGCTAAGAGGACCGCAGGTCGCGGCGGAGAGGATGATCGGCAGGAACCTCGACGAGCACGATCGGGACGCCATCCGGATCCTCGATCCACATCTCGATCAGGCCCCACGGCTCGGCGGCAGGCTCTCGGAGAATACGGACACCCGCCGCGCCCAGTCGCTGGTGCTCGGCGTGAACGTCTCGAACTTGGAGCCAGAGCATCATCGAGCGCCCAGCAGGGCCAGCGGAGCGCCCGGACACCTCCAGCAGCCCCTGGCCGAGAAAGAACACCACCCCGGGATTTTCCGCAGGGCCGAACTCCCGGTAAATCGCCAGGCCCAGCACGTCCCGGTAGAAACGGCGACTTCGGCCGAGGTCGGCAGGGCGCACCAGAATCCGGCTGCTCAATACGTCCACGCCAGCCATCCTGGCAGTTTGTAGGCACCGGCAGCAGCGCTCCGCTGCCAGCGCCGGGCTACCGCTCCTGCTCGGTCGGGCGGATCAGCATCTCATTCACCGCGACCTGCCGCGGCCGGGTGACAATGTAGATGATCGCGTCGGCGATGTCCTCGGCCTGCATCCGTTGCCCGAACTGGTTCCGTATGCTGTCGAGCACCTCAGGCCGGTTGTGGCCGGCTAGCTCCGTCGCGGTCGCGCCCGGCTCGACCAGCGAGACCCGTACGTAGCGCTTGGTCACCTCCTGGCGCAGGGACTCGCTGAACGCGCCGACGCCGTGCTTGGTCAGGTTGTAGACGCCGCTGCCGTTGCGAGCCACCCGGCCCGCCACCGAGCTGATGTTCACCATGTCGGCGACCTGGCGCGGGCTGTCCTCGGCGGCGCGCAGCAGATGAGGCAGCGCGGCATGCGCGCAGTAGAGCAGGCCGAGCACGTTGAGCTCGACCATCTGCTGCCACTCTGGGAGCGGCGCGCCGACCGCCGGCCCGAGCAGCATCACGCCGGCATTGTTGATGAGCGTGTCGAGACGCCCCAGCTCGGCGAGCGTGTCCGCAACAGCGTCGGTCGCCTGCTGCTTATCTGTGATGTCGCACTCCAGCACCAGCGCAGTGCCGCCCTGGTCGCGGATAACGGCGGCGAGCGTGTCCAAACGGTCCCTGCGCCGCGCCGCCAGCGCCACGGCGGCACCGTGATCTGCCAGCGCGGCTGCTGTGGCCGCGCCGATGCCACTCGAAGCCCCGGTCACCAGCGCGACCGTGCCATCCAGTACCGGCTTCACCAGAACTCACCTCCCTTGCACGTCAAGGAACGCCGCCTGCCCGATAGCAGAAGGCAAACGGCCTCGGATCGGTTGACCCAGCCTGTCTAACTATGCACAACTGGCGGCCACGTGACCACGCACATATGCCGCGGCTGGTCACTGGAGCCGGATCTGGCCGGCTAGGCGACCGCGCGGCTTGTTGCGATACCGTAGCTCTCCCATCCTTGGCACTGGGAGAAGTGAGATGCCGGATACGGACTTCGGCGGCCGCACCGTGCTCGTATTTGGCGTCGCGGGCGCACTCGGCGAAGGACTGGCCACCGCGTTTGCTGACGCCGGTGCCGACGTCACCGGTGTGGACAAGGCGTTGCCCGCAGCCGAGCGGCGAAGGGACGAAATCAGTTACCGTGTGGTGAACGTGCTGGACGATGCGGCGCTTGCCGGGCTGTTCGACCAGGGGCCGCCGCCATGGGCGGTCATCAATACGGTGGGCGGGTTCACTGGCTACGCGCCGTTGCCGGAGCTGGATCCGGCCGTGCTCACGGGCCAGCTTGAGCTGAACCTGGTCAGCGCCGCGCTAGTGACCAGGCACGCGCTGCGGCGGATGTCGACGGTCGGCCAGGGCCGCATCGTGCACACCGCCAGCCGCGCGGCGCTGGTCACCAGGGGTTCCCACTTCGCGTACTCGGTCAGCAAGCTCGGCGTGCTGCACCTGGTGTCGATGGCGGCAGACGAGACCAGGGGGACCGGCATCACGGTGAACTGCGTCGTGCCGAGCATCATCGACACCCCGGCGAACCGCAGCGCCATGCCGGACGCCGACCCTGCCTCCTGGCCCAAGATCCCCGAGATCGCGCAGGCCTATCTGTTCCTTGCCGCACCCGCGGCCAGGCTCATCTCCGGGGCCGCCGTCCCGGTCTGAGCCGATCCTGGACCCGGCCGACCGCGGCGTTCTACCGGGAGCCAGGAAGGAATCGACGGGGCGGAGGCAGAGCATGCTGGCCCGGGAGTTGCGCGGGGAGATCTTCGCCACCGCCGACATCCACTGGTCATGCGCTGGCTCCTGCGGCGGGCTGCGGGTCGGCGAGGACGGCCACGGCCGTCTGCCGCAGCTCGACACGGCGGATCTTGCCGCTCGGGGTGGACGGGTAGCTGTCCACGAAAACGACCCTGCGGGGCCGCTTGTACGAGGGCAGGCCCTCCCGGCAGAACTCGATGAGCTCATCCTCGGTCGCCTCATGGCCGGGTTCGAGCAGCACGAACGCGACCGGCTTCTGCAGCCCGTCGCCGTCAGCTGCGGCCACGACGGCCGCATAGCTGACTGACGGATGTTCGAGCAGCCGCTCCTCGACCTCGGCGGGTGACATCCAGATGCCGCTGACCTTGAGCATGTCGTTGGTCCGGCCGAGGCAGGTGTAGTAGCCGTCGGCGTCCTGGACGTAGGTGTCCCCGGTGCGCAGCCATTCGCCCTGGAACGCGAGCCGGCTCGCGGCGTAGGCCGACCAGTAGCCCGTCGCGGTTGACTCGCCCCGCACGAAAAGAGTGCCGGGCGTCCCGGGCGGCACGACGGCACCGTCATCGTCGAGGATCTTCAGCTCGTATCCCGGCACCGCGACGCCCGACGTCCCGGGACGGACCGCGCCCTCCCGGTTGGACAGGAAAGTGTTCAGCATCTCCGTCGTCCCGAGGCCGTCGAGAACATCTACGCCGAAGTGGCTCGTCCACCGCTCGTACAGGTGCGCAGGCAGCGCCTCCCCGGCCGACACGGCCAGCCGTACCCCGGCGATCGCGTCCGCGGGCAGATCGGCGCGCAGCATGTTGGCGAAGAAGGTCGGACCGGCGAAGAACAAGCTGGCGCCGTACTGCCTGACCCGGCCGGCGACCGCCTCCGGCGTGGGCGCCGCCGGCTCCAGGACCGTGCACGCGCCGGCCGACAGCGGGTACAGCACCGAGTTACCCAGGCCGTAGGCAAAAAACGCCTTCGCGACCGACAGGCAGCGATCACCAGGGCGGATGCCGAGGACCTGCGCGCCGAAGGCCTCGCAGACCGCGGGGACCGAGCCGTGCCGGTGCATGGCCGCCTTGGGCGCCCCCGTCGTCCCGGAGGTATACAGCCAGAACGCGGGCGAGTCCGCGGTGGTCGGGTACACCGGCGCCGGCCCGCCGGGCGCCGCCGCCGCCAGGGCGTCCAGATCATGCACCGCCGGGCCGGCCCCGGCCGCGATCACCGCGCCGCCGGCCGCCAGCACGCCGCACAGCTCCGGCGCGGCGCCGATCGCCTCCTGGGCCACCGGCGCGAACTCCGGGGTGATCGCCAGCAGCCGGGCCCGGGAGTCCCGCAGCAGCCCGGCCAGCCCGTCAGCGTGCAGCATCGTGGACACCGGCACCGGCACCGCGCCGATCCGCATCGCCGCAAGGTACACGCCGATGAAGTCCGGGCAATCGGTCATGAACATGACCAGCCGCTGCTCGGGCTGCAGGCCTAGGCCGCGCAGCACGCCCGCGATCCGGTGCACCCGCTCCAGCAGCGCGCTGTAGCTGAGGTCACCGGCGACCCCGGTGACGGCGAGCCGGTCACCGTCCCCGGCAGCCACCCGCCGGTCCAGCAAGTACTCACAGGCGTTGAACGGCTGGTCTGGCATAGCGCTCTCCTACTGCAGATGGACGTCCTTGTGATCAGACGGCTTGCCGGCGGGCAGCGGCCGCGGGGTGAAGGTAGCGATGCCGCGGAACCTGCTGGTCATGCGCTGGCTCCTGCGGCGGGCTGCGAGTCGGCGAGGACGGCCACGGCCGACTGCCGCAGCTCGACACGGCGGATCTTGCCGCTGGGGGTGGACGGGTAGTTGTCCACGAAAACGACCCTGCGGGGCCGCTTGAACGACGGCAGGCCCTCCCGGCAGAACTCGATGAGCTCGTCCTCCGACGCCACCATGCCTGGTTCGAGCAGCACGAACGCGACCGGCTTCTGCAGCCCGTCGGCGTCCGGCGCGGCCACGACGGCCACATAGCTGACTGACGGATGTTCGAGCAGCCGCTCCTCGACCTCGGCGGGTGACATCCAGATGCCGCTGACCTTGAGCATGTCGTTGGTCCGGCCGAGGCAGATGTAGTAGCCGTCGTCGTCCTGGACGTAGGTGTCGCCGGTGCACAGCCATTCGCCCTGGAACACGCTCCGGCTCGCGGCGTAGGCCGACCAGTAGCCCGTCGCGGCCGACTCGCCCCGCACGAACAGGGTGCCGGGTGTCCCGGGCGGCACGATGGCACCATCCTCGTCGAGGATCTTCAGCTCGTATCCCGGCACCGCGACGCCTGTCGTCCCGGGACGGACCGCGCCCTCCCGGTTGGACAGGAAAAGAACGCTCATCTCCGTCATCCCGATGCCGTCGAGGATGTCGATGCCGAAGTGCTTCGTCCACCGGTGGTACAAGGAGGCCGGCAGCACCTCGCCCGCCGACACCGCCAGCCGCACCCCGGCGATCGCGTCCGCGGGCAGATCGGCGCGCAGCATGTTGGCGAAGAAGGTCGGACCGGCGAAGAACAAGCTGGGGCTGTACCGCCGGATCCGGTCGACGATCACCTCGGGCGTGGCCGACGCCGGCTCCAGGATCGTGCACGCGCCGGCCGACAGCGGGAACAGCACCGAGTTACCCAGGCCGTAGGCAAAAAACGCCTTCGCGGACGACAGGCAGCGGTCATCCCGGCGGATGCCGAGCACCTGCGCGGCATACGTCTCGCAGGACACCGGGATCGAGCCGTGCCGGTGCATGGCCGCCTTGGGCACCCCCGTCGTCCCGGAGGTATACAGCCAGAACGCGGGCGAGTCCGCGGTGGTCGGGTACACCGGCGCCGGCCCGCCGGGCGCCGCCGCCGCCAGGGCGTCCAGATCATGCACCGTCGGGCCGGCCCCGGCCGCGATCACCGCGCCGCCGGCCGCCAGCACGCCGCGCAGCTCCGGCGCGGCGCCGATCGCCTCCTGGGCCACCGGCGCGAACTCCGGGGTGACCGCCAGCAGCCGGGCCCGGGAATCGCGCAGCAGCCCGGACAGCCCGTCAGCGCGCAGCATCGTGGACACCGGTACCGGTATCGCGCCGATCCGCATCGCCGCAAGGTACACCCCGAAGAAGTCCGGGCAATCGGTCATGAACATGGCCAGCCGCTGCTCGGGCTCCAGGCCAAGACCGCGCAGCACGCCCGCGATCCGGTGCACCCGCTCCAGCAGCGCGCTGTAGGTGAGGTCACCGCCGACGCCGGTGAGGGCGAGCCGGTCACCGTCGCCGGCTGCCACCCGCCGGTCCAGCAAGTACTCACAGGCGTTGAACAGCTGGTCTGGCATGGCCCTCTCCTACCGCAGATGGATGTACTGGTGGTTACCGCAGGTGGACGTACTCGTGCTCAGACGGCTTGCCGGCGGGCAGCGGCCGCGGGGTGAAGGTACCGATGCCGCGGACCCTGCTGGTCATGCGCTGGCTCCTGCGACGGGCTGCGAGTCAGCGAGGACGGCCGCGGCCATCTGCCGCAACTCGACACGCCGGATCTTGCCGCTCGAAGTGGACGGGTAGCTGTCCACGAAAACGACCCTGCGGGGCCGCTTGACCGACGGCAGGCCGGCCCGGCAGAACTCGATGACCTCGTCCTCGGTCGCTGTCTGGCCGGGTCCGAGCAGCACGAACGCGACCGGCTTCTGCAGCCCGTCGGCGTCCGGCGCGGCCACGACGGCCGCATAGCTGATCGACGGATGTTCGAGCAGCCGGTCCTCGATCTCGGCGGGTGACATCCAGACGCCGCTGGCCTTGAGCATGTCGTCGGTGCGGCCGAGGCAGGTGTAGTAGCCATCGGCGTCCTGAACGAACGTGTCGCCGGTGCGCACCCATTCGCCCTGGAACGCGCGCCGGGTCGCGGCGTAGGACGACCAGTAGCCCGTCGCGGCCGATTCCCCCCGCACGAACAGGGTGCCGGGCGTCCCGCGCGGCACGACGGCACCCTCCTCGTCGAGGATCTTCAGGTCGTATCCCGGCGCGGCGATGCCCGTCGTCCCGGGACGGACCGTGCCCTCCCGGTTGGACAGGAAACTGACCACCATCTCCGTCATCCCGAGGCCGTCGATGATGTCCGTGCCGAAGTGGCTCGTCCACCGCTCGTACAGGTGTACAGGCAACACCTCCCCCGCCGACACCGTCAGCCGCACGCCGGCGATCGCATCGGCGGGCAGGCTGGCGCGCAGCATGTTGGCGAAGAAGGTCGGCCCGGCGAAGAACAAGGTGGCGCCGTACTGCCTCACCCGGCTCGTGATCACGTCCGGGGTGGACGGAGTCGGCTCGAGGATCGTGCAGGCGCCGGCCGACAGCGGGTACAGCACCGAGTTGCCCAGGCCGTAGGCAAAGAACTCCTTCGCGGCCGACAGGCAGCGGTCATCCCGGCGGATGCCGAGCACCTGCGCGCCGTAGGTCTCGCATACCACCCGGATCGTGCCGTGGCGGTGCATGGCCGCCTTCGGCACCCCCGTCGTCCCGGAGGTGTAGAGCCAGAATGCCGGCGAGTCCGCGGTGGTCGGGTAAACCGGCGCCGGCCCGCCGGGCGCGGCCGCCGCCAGGGCGTCCAGATCGTGCACAGCCGGGCCGTCGGTACCTGCGATGACCGCGCCGGAGACCGCGAGGACGCCCTGCAGCTCCGGCGCGTCGCCGATCGCTTCCTGGGCGACCGGGGCGAACTGCGGCGTGACCGCCAGCAGCCGGGCCCGGGAGTTCCGCAGCAGGCCGGCCAGGCCGTCGGCGTACTGCATCGTGGACACCGGCACCGGCACCGCGCCGATCCGCATCGCCGCGAGGTACACGCCGATGAAGTCCGGGCAGTCGGCCATGAACATGACCAGCCGCTGCTCGGGCTGCAGGCCGAGGCCGCGCAGGACGCCCGCGATCCGGTGCACCCGGTCGAGCAGCGCAGCGTAGCTGAGATCACCGGCGACGCCGGTGATGGCGAGCCGGTCACCGTCCCCGGCGGCCACCCGCCGGTCCAATAGGTATTCACAGGCGTTGAACGGCTGGTCTGGCATCGCGGCGGCCTCTCCTACTGCAGGTGGACGTACTCGTAATCGAACGGCCTGCCGGTGATTCCCTGCCGCGGCGGGCGATCCAGGCCGCGACCTTGCCCCGCTCGGGCACCGGCATCATCAGCGGGCGGACGTGCGCCTTGTTGACTGCGCTGGGCAGCCACTCGTCCTTCCGGCGCCGCCACTTGTCGGCGGAGACCGGCTCGCCCTCGACCGCCGCCTCGATCCGGAGAGAGCTACCGCGAGTTCATTGACGGGTTCGCCGCGGCTGAAACCGACGACCCGCTCGCCCGGCTTGTCGATCTTCTCCATTGCTGGCCCCGCTTCCCGTGGACCGGCCCCAGCCTGCCCACTGGCCTGCTGCCGCCCAGGTGGAGCGGCGAGCAGGCCGCTCGCGTGTTCGCGAAGATGCACACCAGGCGGGCCAGCGCTGCGACGGTCGAATGGATACGGTTGAACCGGCCCGGGGCAGGCTAGCGCTCGCGCCAAGCGGGTGTCGGCGGGCAACCGCAGACTGTTGTCAGACGTTCGGGCCGCCCCCTTTGGTAGGCCGGGCCCAGCGGGCGCCGGAAAGACCCGCTCGCCCGTGGGTGAGACGAGCCCGACCTGGTCTTATAGACCCGGGATCTCGCTGGTTCTTCGTGAAATAGCTGCGGACTGAGCTTCTTGACCGCCTCGTCACCAAGACTTAAGGTGAGTCTAATCCGATGTCCGTTGTCAGACAATAGCTGGCGATTTCGTACGCTGCGGCGACAGGGGGAAACCTTGACCAGACCAGGTGCCGTCACGACATCTGCGGACCTGGCGCCGTGATGGCGAAGCAGGCAGCGCATCCGGGCGTGGTGCGTGGCTAGCGTGATGGTCTCAAGGGAACTCTTAATGGCTACCCCAGCCACCGGTGTCACATTTGAGCCCGTTGGCGCTGGTCGAGGCTTCGACCGGATCGTCTCGAATCTGCGGGGGATGATCGTCCAGGGTGTTCTGGCCGAAGGCCAGCGCTTGCCGTCGGAGCCGGACCTGGCTCTTCAGCTTGGGGTGTCCCGGCCGATGCTGCGCGAGGCGCTGAAGGCCCTGGAGGTCTCGGGATACCTCGAGGTGCGCCGCGGCTACCGCGGTGGCCGCTTCGTTTCCGCGCCTAAGGGCGACGAGTTCGATGCCATCACCTCAGCGCCGCTTTCCACGATGAACGTTGACCTGTGCCATCTGATGGACGTCCGCTTGGCGATCGAGCCGATGGCCGCGCGCCTGGCCGCACAGGCCCGCGAGACCGCCGGCCTCGGTGGTGCGCTGCGCCAACTGGCGCTTTCCGGCGCGAGGCCCGCCCGGACTGTCGCTGCGCTCGTGGAGTTCCACCTGGCGCTCGTCGAGGCCTCCGCCAACCCGGTTTTCGCCGCGATCTACGAGAGCTTGCGCGATCCCATCGCTGTCGGTCTCGCCGACCGGGTCTGCGATGCCGACTGGTGCATAGCTGCAAATGATCGTCTCACCCACGTGATGAGGCTGATAGAGGACGGGGAGGCGGATGCAGCCGAGCGAGCCGTCCGGCGGTATCTGACCGACTTCGAGGACACCGACGAGCGGGCGGCGGCAGTGCAGTGGTGAATCCCCGGAGGCCCAGGTCACTGGCTGGGCCGGGCAGCGGGCCTGACGTGCGGATCGTCAACCCCGAGATAGCTACCTTGCCGGGAGCAGCGATGCGTGCGCTGCAGCTTGAGCGGCTGCCAGCCCGGCTGGAGTACGTCGCTGACCGCTCACTCTTTTATGCTGATCTTTGGAAGGCCAAGGGGCTCGACCCCGAAGGCATGACCTCGCTGGATGACTTCGATGCTCGGCCGCCGTCCGCGGCTGACCTGCCCGACTTGACCATAGACAGCCAGCTGCCGCCTACCTGAGAGACAGAAGGAAGTAATCCCTGTGAGATACGCCGACGTCGCCATTCCCCTGGGCCACCTGTGGTCCTCGCCGTTCGCCAAGTGGCAAGGATCGCTCGGAGAGACCTCTAGCCTCGATTTTGCCGTAGCAGTGACCTCCCGGGCTCTTAACGACCGGGCCGTGGAACCCGGGCAAGTCGACGGGGTGGTCCTGGGATGGACCGTTCCGCAGCCGCAGATTTTCTTCGGCGCGCCGACTGTAGCGGCACGGGTGGGCGCCACCGGCGTCTCCGGCCCGATGATCAGCCAGGCATGCGCCACGAGCGTTGCCGCTCTGAATGCCGCGGCCGGTGCCGTATCGGCTGGCGCGGGCATCCAGCTCGTCATCGCCACCGACCGGACATCCAACGGCCCAAGTTTGTCCTGGCCGGCCCCGTCCCGGCCGGGCGGGGCACCGCTCACCGAGCACTGGATGCTCGACAACTTCGCCAACGACCCGTGGGCCAAAGCGTCGATGATCTCCGCCGCCGAAGCTGTGGCGGCGGAGATGGGCGTCACCCGCGAGCAGATCGACGAGCTGACAGCATTGCGCTGGGAGCAGTACACCCGGGCGCTTGCCGATGACCGCGCATTCCAGCGACGGTATATGGTCCCCATAGAGATTCCCCGCCGCAAGGGCGCACCGCTGATCGTCGACGCAGACGAAGGGGTCCGGTCCAAGGAACTGGAGACCATCTCCAAGCTGCCACCCGCATCCCCCGAGTACGTGCATAGCTTCGCCTCCCAGACCCACCCAGCCGACGGCTGCGCCGGCGCCCTGGTTACCACCGTGGAACAGGCCCGGGAGATCTCGGCCGGTGAAGGAGTCGCACGGATCCTCGGCATCGGTGTCGCCCGGGTCGGCAAGAGCCGGATGCCCCAGGCCCCCGTCCCCGCAGCCCGCTCCGCCCTCGGCGCGGCGGGCCGGGATGTCGGCGACATCCTTGCCGTGACCACTCACAACCCCTTCGCGGTGAACGACCTGTATTTCGCCGCTCAAACCGGGATCGCCCCCGAGGCGATGAATGCCTACGGCTGCAGCCTGATCTTCGGCCACCCGCAGGGCCCGACCGGTCTGCGCTCCATCGCCGAGCTCGTCGAGACGCTCCGGTTGCGTGGCGGCGGACTCGGATTGTTCACCGGTTGCGCAGCGGGTGACACCGGGGCAGCTCTGGTGCTCGAGGTCACCGACTGAGAGCAGGCCCGCAACCTGATCATGGACCTCGGCGACCAGGCACATCAGGTCAAGTTCATGATCCGCGACCTCGGCGGCTGGTTGGCTCTGCCGCCACGGTCGAAGGGGCGGTCCGCTCGATCGGGAGCACGGCGGAGGCAGTAGCTGGTACCGCTGCTGAGTCGCGGCCTGCGGCGCGGTGCGGCCTGCGGCGCGGTGCGGCCTGCGGCGCGGTGCGGCCTGCGGCGCGGTGCGGCCTGCGGCGCGGTGCGGCCTGCGGCGCGGTGCGGCCTGCGGCGCGGTGCGGCCTGCGGCGCGGTGCGGCCTGCGGCGCGGTGCGGCCTGGCCTTCCCCTCGGCGCGGGTGGTGCGGCCCTCCTGACCGAGGACCTGACTGAGGGTCTGCTGGCACCTCACGGACCGCGGGCGCCCGAGGCCATCGCTCCCTGGACCGAGATGGTCGCCCGGTGGTCACCGAAGACATAGCGGCCGGTGTGATGCGGCAGCGGCCAGCTGGCCGGGTGCGGCGGAATCATGGCAGGCAGCGCGCCGTCGATGAGGCAGAATCGCCGGAGATGCCAGCGGCCGATGAGGCAGAATCGCCGGAGATGCCAGCGGCGTGGCCAGGGTGGTCCGGTCCGCGGTCCGCGCCGTGCTTAATCAGGCGGGCCGTCCGCAGCTTTGTCGCGGCCGCCGACACGCCCTCGGCGGCCAGCCACGTGGCCCGGCGAACCGGGCCACGTGGCACATTGGCCGCCTGGGTGCCCTTAGGCGAGGAGATCTGGTTCCTTCGACGGGCTCAAGCGGCGCTGCCGGGCTGTCGCACTTCACCGGCCCGCGTCGGTGCCGCCGTCTCCTTCTGCCCAGGTTGTTGTGGCGGCGCCGACCGGCTACTGCGCCAGGGCATCGGTGGGCTCGGGCGGGGCGGGTGGCTGGAAGGGCCACCGGCCGAAGACGAGGTAGATAAAGATGATCACCGGTGCGATGAAGTTGAGGCAAATAGTCGCCACATAGAGTTCGATGGGCACCGTCGTCCACGTTGGCTGGGCCGCCAGCCCGACGGACTTGATCACGATGTATGCCACGAACGCTATTCCGACGACGTTCATCACCAGGCCGATCCGGGCGAGGTACGGCTTCTCGTGGTGGAACGGATAGCTCTCGAACACCAGCGTGCTGATGTTGCAACCCACCGCGACAGCTCCGCCTATGGCGACGATAACCGCAACGGGGTAATGCAGCACATCCCTCTCGAAAAGGTAGGCCAGCCAGCCACCGCCGATGACAAAGACGTTGCTGACGACCAGCTGTGTGCTCTGGCTCTCGAAATTGCGGAACGGCCAGCCGTCGAGCACCTGGAAGAAGATGAGCTGGAAGATGACGATGGTGACCAGCCAGGCGATGAGGTCAAGGGCGTTTACCGGGCCGCCCGGGTTCCGCAGGCCGATGGCATGCCGTACCGGCGCAGGGATGTTATCCCAGTTGATAAGTGTCAGGTTGACCACCACGCCGACCACCCAGACCAGCACGAAGGCGCACGCCCCGGCCGCGATATTGCCCATGCGGTCGAACGGCCAACGTGCGCACACGAACGTCAACTGCAGCATCGCGACGAAGATGGTCGCCGCAAGCGGGATCAGGAACGGGAAGGTGGGGACGGGGCCATTTGACTCGAAAAGGGAGTGGATCTGGAGATGTCCTTCTACGATGATCTGGCCGAGGCCGGTGAGGATGTACATCATGATGATGAAGATGACCGTGTTGGCCAGCGCGGCGCCGAGGCGAGATTTTATCAGCGAGCCTGGCCAGTTGTGCCACCATGCGGCGACCACTATCAGCACCGGCAGCCAGAAGGTAGTCGGCCCGCCCATCGTCTCAATGGACCTCAGCGGGCCGAACACAATGCCGATCACGTACCAGATGATGCCGACATACAGCAACATCAGAAAGCCGATAGTTGGCTGGCGTCCGTACCAGTGCTCCGCGGGCGGGGCTGTCGGCGTACCGACATATTCCTGGTCTGCGGTGAACTCGCCCACGTGCGGGCCCTCGGCAGGTCGCTCAGCGCGCCTCCCGGTTCCCTGTTCCCCTGTTTTGTCCAGATAAGACCCGTCAGCGTTGCTGTCGATGGTCACCGTAACCTCCGCGTTCGGCCGTACGACCTCCGCGTTCGGCCGCACGGTTGGTCGGGCCCTACGGGGCGAAATATCACTGAAAGGATAGAAGGGACAGGCGAGCGTAGTCAAGGGTTGATGAGGCCGGTCAACTCGAGCGAAATCCGCGGCCTCCGCTGAAAACGATCTACTTGGCGGACTGTCTACTTGGCGGACTGTCTACTTGGCGGACTGTCTACTTGGCGGACTGTCTACTTGGCAGACCGTTTAATCGGCTTGCAAATCCATGCCACCTTCATGGCCTCGCCGCCCCTCGGGCAGCCGAAGACTGGCCGCGGACGCCGGTCACGGTGGAGCCGGGGCCACATCCAGGGGACTGGCCAGCCAGGACGTCACGGCAGCGTCGAGCCTGTCGGCGTCCGCCGATTCCAGCACACGGCGGATGGTTGCCTCGCCCGGCGGCCGGAACCGGCCTTCCAGCGGGTCGAACCGGACGCCCAGCGCGGCCATGACGGCCACTGGGGCATCGGCGGCCCACTCGCCGATCGCCGTCAGCGACCGTGCGCCAGCCAGGACCGCCGCGACGGAGATCAGCAGGACCGACGACAGCGACTGGCGGACGCCGCGCGGGTCACGAGGCCAGGTACAGCAGACAGGAACTCCCGCAGGCCAGGGCAGCCGCCACATGGCAGCTGCCGCCCGGGCGGGCTTGCGAGTTGCTCCAGGGCAGGATTGATCAGGGATGTTGCTCCAGGGGCAGGATTGATCAGGGATGATGACAGCGCAGGCACGGTCTTCCGTCACGATCATGGGACTCGACACCCACATGATCTTGGAAACCGTGCCTGTCGCATGCTCAGCACGCCGAACTGCGCACCACGTCATCAACCGGTCATCACGCCACTATGCCGAGGCCGTGCGGTATCGGCATTGCGGCGTGAGTGTCGACCCTGGTCCGGACGATCTTCGAGTAGCCCGGCGCCCCCGCTGTCCGCGCCCAGCACCGCCAGATCGTCACGGCGCTGGAAGCCAAGTTCCCGGCCGCCGGGCACCTGGCCGACGCCCGCGAGGACATCCTGGCGTTCACCGCCTTCCCCGGGAGATCTGGCGCCACGTGTGGAGCAATAATCCGCAGGAGCGTTCGAATAAGGAAATACGCGGGCGGACCGATGTTGTCGGCATATTCCCCTTCCGCGACGCGATCCTCCGTCTCGTCGGCGCCGTTCTTGCCGAGCAGAACAATGAATGGACCGAGGCACGTCCCTATATGGGGCCGGAGGTCCTCGCGGCCTGCCGGAAAGGCGGGAAGGCATTGAAACTCCTGAGGAGGGCGTGACAGTCGAGGCTATTGGCGCTTAAATAGAAACCGGTCTCGGGGTGGCATTCTCAACACCACCCCGGCGGGACGTGGCCGGGTGCCTCATCGGATGTCACTGGGGCAGGTGCCGGTGCACCTGATCGGGGAGTACATCCGGAGCGGGTGATGAGAATCGAATTCGCACTATCAGATGGGGAATCTGAACGAAGCAGGCCGTCATCTTGCCTGAGTGGCAAGTTGGTTATCCGCCAGTGACCGAGATACCCCGCCCTGGACCAGGGTTAATGGCACGCTAATGGGACAGCGTGAGGTAATCTGCTCGGTCGGGCACCAGTGGGCTACACCGGGTTCGGTGGGGGCGGCAAGGTCTGCCCGCGGGGCCGATCGAAGCGAGCCCTTGTCATCCCACGGAGCCGACCAAGAATGGTTTCCTCCGGCGGCGGAGCTAAGACCGCTCGAATCACTGACCTGTCGGCAAGACCACAAATCTGAGTGAAGCAGCCAAGGACCGCCTGGCCAATCAGGGGCGCTGACTCCAGTACCGCATCGCCGCGATCGAACACCGCTTGTAACCCGGCTCTACGAACGCTGGTTCGCTGACACCTAATGCGCCATGCTGCTGTCACTTGCCCGCACAGATCAGCGCCGCCCCGCTGACTAGCCGCCACCGACTCCGCGGCGCATGAACAATCCGAAGCGGGGCAACGCGCAGAGCCCAGTACCGGTCGTGGACCATTCGGCTGGCCCAGGTGGTGACAAATGGCCCTGCCCGGCCCACGGTCGGGGCGGTCATCTTGTGAAGTGGACTGATGTGCGCTATCAAAGGAATCCTGCGACTCCCCACGAAGGAGGGGGTCGAGCTGCCGGAGATCATGATGACAGGCCCCCGGAAATCGACCCGGATGCTCCTGCCAACGGCGAGCAGCTTGCCAATCACGCGGTTCAGGTGCGGCGTGCCGCCCACACGGTGCGCTCGGTGCGTACCGCGAGGTCGTCGCGACGCAGGACGCTGTGCGGGCCATCGGTGTCGAGCAGCTGGTCCAGGGCGGCGAGGTCCTTAGCTGGAAGCGCGTGGGCGACGCTGCCGCGCAGGCGACCCAGGCTGCTGAGCGCGTAACGGCCGACCGCCTCGGTGTGTCGTGATTCCAGATTCACGGTGATCGTGCGTTGGCCCGCGACTTTGAACCCGGCGGTGGTGAGCTTGGGGCCCCAATCGGCGCCGCGGTGGGGGACCTGCTCGGCGTGGAGGTGGGCCAGTGCGGCGTGGCAGCGCTCTTCGAGGCCGGGCCGGTCTTGCGGCGCGTCTTCGGGCAGGAACCGCGGGAAGCCCGTCAGCTCCACCACGGCGAACAGCCCGCCGGGCGCGAGCGTGGCGTGGACCTGGCGCAAAGTGCGGTCGGGATCGGCCATGTGGTGCATGGAGGCCGATGCCCACACCAGTTCGGGGCTACCGAGCTCGGGCCACGCCGCATCGAGGTCCGCCTGCACAGTGCACACCCGATGCGCCGCACCTTCCGCCTTGGCCTTCTCACGCAGGCGTCGCAGATGGCCGGACGAGGCGTCGACGGCCATTACCTTCGCCTCGGGAAAGCGCGTCAGCAGGGCGAAGGTACCGGCACCGGTCCCGCAGCCCAGATCCACGATATGCCGAGGGCTGGTGTCGACGGGCAGCCATGCGGTGATGGACGCTATGGGCTCGGCGAGTACCTCCGCATCCAGGTCGAGGATCTCCGCCTGGCCGTCGGCGTCGCGCTCCTGCTGGTGTATGTGGTGCGCGCCATCGTGCGCTGCGTGCGCGGATGCGTGGGTCATGGCACCCACGCTAGGAGGACCATGCGCACGCAGCACGACCGTTTCCCCAATGCGCAAGGCGGTGGTCGACTGGACAGCCGAACACGCAAAGCGGCTGCGACCCGTCGCACGCCTACTTTGGCACCAGGACGCTAACCCAGGCACAGCTGAAGGCCTTGCCGCCACGTTCCGCAGGCGTGTCGAAGATGAGCACCTGGCATGCTGGAACCTGTCGGATTACGCGTTGCCGTGCTGGCGCTCGGTCGGCGGAGACACCGCCGACTTGACCTGGCTCTGGCAGCAAACAGACCGCGAGCTGACCTACAGCCAGCGGCTGGCGGTGAAGGTGCGCAAGGAAAAGGCGGGCGTGACGCTCCCGGGACAGGCAGCGGACTTCGCGGCCGCCGCGCGCCGGGTTGCCGCCAGCACGCCGGGCAGGGGATGACCGGTGAAGGTAATCGCCATCTGCCGCGGCGCTCCCGGGCTGGGTCGTGTTGTCCCTTCGCTGGCCCTCACCCAGGCGCTCGCCACAGTCGTCCCGGTGACAGCCCGGTTCGCCTCCTACCAGGCGGGAGCCCGCTACCTGGCCGCCCGCGGCGAAGATGTCATCGATCTCGGCGCTCCCGACGGGCTGTTCATCGACTCCGTCTCCCCGCAGGCCCTGCGCGTCGTCGAACTGGCTGAACAGGACGCCCCGGATCTGGTGCTCATCGACGGGGAGTTCTTCCTGCCTCCGGCACTGGCCCACCTGGAGGTGCCCGTGGTGTACCTGGCCAACCCTCACGATCTCAGCGGGGAACCCAGCACCTTCCGGCGCGTGAACCGGCTGCTGCTGGCCCACGCTGACGGCGTGCTGATCTCCAGCCTCTCCTGCACCCAGCCCGCACTCCGGCCGGACCTCGTGCCCGGCACCCCGTGCCTGGAAGTACCGGCCATCACGAAGGACATCCCCCTCGATCACCACCCGGCCGGCGGCCCACCCCGGGTACTGGTGTCCACCGGCGGCGGCTCATTGCGCGCCGATCCCAGCTTCCGCGCCGCCACCGACGCGGCGCTCACCTGCGTCCTGCAGGTGCTTGCGGAGCAGGTCGCACTCGGCCGTGTCGGGACAGTCACGGTGGTCCTGGGGGCCGACGCCCGCCTCGATCTCTCGTGGCGGCACTCGGCGAGATGGCTGCGGGTCATCGCTGAGCCCGTGGAGCTGGCCGGCCTGTACCCGCACCACGAGCTCCTAATTGCCCGCGCCGGGCGTAACGCCACAGCCGAGGCCGCCTACTGCGGCATCCCTGCCATCCTGCTCCCGGTCACGGCTGACCCGCACCGGGGCAGTGAGCAGGCTTCCAACGCTGCCGCGCTCGCGCACCTGCCGAGCATCTTCCCAGCCCCCGGTTGGCCAGACGCTGCGGTGTTGCGGCGGGCTGTAGACCGGGCACTGTCCTACGCCCGGCGGCAGCCCCGCGTGAAGGGCCGCCGCGGCAATGACAGCGCGGCGGCGTTCGCCAGCGGCCTCGTCAACAGCGTCAGAGCGAACCGCTGACAACCGCCTGACTGCCCGGCGCTGGCCGTCCGCCTTGCTTTTGCCGGTTAGAGACTCCGGCTTGACCAAGGCATTACTCTAGCCCGACGGAACCCTGATTGCCAGAGTCCGCACGTCTCACGTCTACCGACCAGGCTCCCCGGCTCCCGGCCCGCTGGATCCGTTCTGTGGCTGCTCGGCCGCGACCCCGGCTCCTACGACCCGCCTTGGGGGACGAGCTCATCGAGCACGTCCGCAAGACCCACCAGATCGGGCAGCTCCCGCGTTGGCGCAGGCTCGGCCCGCTCGCCGAGGCGGTTGATCCAGATCGAGCGAATGCCGAGGTCGTGCGCGGGCACGATGTCATGGAAATGGCTTTGAGCGACGTGGACGTGGCGGGACTTGCCGCCGCCGGTCGACTCGTAGAACGCACGCCAGTGCGCGTGAGCGGGCTTGTACGAGCCGATCTCGGACGCCACGATCACCCGTTCGAACGGCACGCCGATGGCAAGAAGCGAGCTCTCGATCAGGCCGCGATCGCTGTTCGAAAGCGCGGCAAGCTTCCAGCCCCGCTCGCGGGCCGTGGCCAGCGCACCCGGCACCTCGGCGAACACGGGCCAACCGGGAAGGGAGCGGCCCAGTGCATCTTCCTCTTCCGGAGGAAGGGCAGCCCCCGCCTCAGACGCAAGCTCTGCGAGCACGGCCGCCATCACATGCCGGTAGCTCCACCCAGGATGCCCGCCCTGGACGCGGGGCTCGATCACGTGGTAGCGCGCAAGCAGCTGCTCGGACCCCGCTGGACCGAACAGGCGGCCAAGCTCGGCCCCTATGCCGGCATTCCAATCGACCAGCGTGCCGTAACAATCGAACGTCGCCCACCGCGGCGCCATCGATCGAGCGTATGCGTGGCGCTTGCGGCGGCACAAGCCCACCGTGGCCCGGCCACATGCGGTCACCGATCTGCCTGCCGGTGCCGCTCTTCTCTTTCGCCGGACCCAGCAGTCAGGCGGAGGCAGCCAGGATCCAGCCCCCCAGCGGCTTGACGATGGGTAACGCTGGCCCGGCACACAATGTGCAGGCCAGTTCCGTTACGTCGGTGTAAACGCGGGAATGACAGTAACTGCCACATCGGCACCCCGTAGGCCCCGCGGTGCCGGCAGCTGGGGCCACCGAACGCGCGGTCGGTGGCCCTGGTTAAACGAGCAGGTGGCCGGAGCGAGACTCCAGAAGGCGAGCCGTCGGCGACGCCGAGCGCGTCCGGGAGGGAACAAAGACCGCGAGCCTCAGCGCAGATAGACGCCGTCCACGCCGATCCGGCCCGGCCCGTCCAACACGTAGATGCCGGCCGAACTGCCCCGGACGTCGAACGCCAGCGTTCCGTCGTGGACCGCGATCTGCCGGCCGGTGACGGCATCGCGATAGGTGCCGTTGAGCACCCCCTGCACAATGATGGTCTGGTCGCTGCCGATCGCGAGGCCGACGACGACGTAGCTGCGCCCGCCGTCGTGATCGCGCACGAAGCTTAGCCCGCTGCCCCACTCGTTCAGATGGCTCATGGGTGCCTTTTGCAGGGCGGGCAGCGCTCGGCGGATCTGGTTGAGGCGCTTGATGTGCTCGTAGAGGGGGTGCGCCTGGGTGTCGCCGATTCGTCCGGGGGTCAGGTGGTCTCCGAAGTAGGCCCGCCCGGTCTGGGCCAGGGTGTCCCGCTCGCCCTCGACGTCCTGCGGAGCGCCCTTCATGAACTCAATCTCCTCGCCGTAGTAGAGGCAAGGGATGCCGCGGACTGTCCAGAGCACGTTGTAGGCGGCCGCCGCCATCCACTGTTCGCCCTTGAATCGGTACTTGAAGTCGTTGTCAGGGCCGACGTCGTGGTTTTGCAGAAACGTGATGAGCGTGGTCGGGTCACCGTAGATCCAGTCCATCGACATCGCCTGCGCGAGACCGCTGAAGGTGCCCCGGCTCAGGTTGTCCCTGAACGAGGAGAACAACCCGAAGTCGAGCACCGCGAAGCCGGAGTCGCCGCCGGAACGGGGATTGCGCGGGTCGTCGCCGAGTCGGGTGTACCACCAGGGCCGGATCGGGGACGGGCCGTTGTCGCCGCCGCCCATGTCTCCCCATCCGTAGCCCTTGACCAGGTTCTCCCCGAAGACGAAGAGGCCCGGCTTGTGCGCCTTCCAGGCGTTGACGTACTCGAGCAGGTTCCCCCGCTCTACGTGCTTGACGGTGTCGATCCGCAATGCGTCGACGCCCATGTCGAGGTGGCGGTTGATCGCGGTGATCAGGTAGTCCTTGACGTTCTCGCGCTCGGTCGCCAGGTCGATGCAGTCGCCTGCGATGTGCTTGTGCTGCAGCGGATATGCGCTTTCCCAGTCGCCGCCTGCGATGAAACCGTCCTGGTGGTACCACTGCGGGTCGAGTCGGCTCGGGTCCACCCCGAAGAACCGGCCGGGGTCGTACCCGGGGTTCGGGACGGCCTGGCCGGTCCGCGGATCGATCAGGGATTCGCGGCCCTCCGGGTCGCGCTCGTGCCTTTCCAAGTACCACTGCGGCGCCACCGGGTTGTCCAGGTCGTCTCGGTTGGGCCAGGCGTAGTTGCCGAGGTTGCCCTGATAGGGCCCGTGGTTCACCTCACCCCGCCGGGACCCCTGCGGAACGTAGTACTTGATGGGCAGGTGGTCGATCCAGACCTTGCCACGGATCCCGTACTGGCAGGAATGGTTGACGACGACATCTTGAATGATCTTGATGCCTCGCTCGTGCGCCGCGTCGATGAGGTGCTGGTAGGTCGCATCCGGCGACTCCAGCCGAGGATCGATCCGGGTCCAGTCGTAGCCGTGGTAACCGTGATAGTCCAGCCCGCCGCGGTTCTCGATCGGCGGGGTGATCCAGATAGCGGTGAAGCCCAGGTCCTTGACGTAGTCCAGTTGCTCAATCAACCCTTTGAAGTCGCCCCGCCAGTGCGGGTCCGTCGGACGGCCGTTGGGGTCGAAGGCGATCCGGTCTCGGCAGTAGAAGTTGTTCGAAGGATCACCGTCGTAGAACCGGGTGGTGATGAGGAAGTAGATGGTCTCCTCACGGAAGTCCACCCCGGACGGCGGGGCCTGCGAGGCGGGTGCCCCTGTCGCCGCGGGTGCCGTGCCCGGCGCCGCGCCGGTACCAGCGGTCCGGGGGTCGGCGTCCTGCCACCGGCCATCGCGATCCATCCAGCCGTCCCGCTCCCGGCGCAGGTCGGCTGTCTGCCGCCCGTGCAAGTCGTGGAACACCAGGCTTGCGGTGTCCACGCCCTCGATGCGGTAGACGTACCAGCCGTCCCCGTGCGCGTGCATCGGGACTCCCGGCCAGCCCGTGGCAGCCTTCGGAGGGCAGGTGCCCCAGACGTGAACATGAATGGTATCGGCCCATCCGCGTGGCGGATGGAGCCAGACCGTTAGATCAGTCACACCAAGCATCGTAGGAGAGCCGAACGGAAGCTGATCCCGCGTCATGCGGGTTTCTGGGGCCTGGCTTGCCCGGCCAGGCCCACCTGGCCCGGACTGTTGTAGCCGGATCCTCGCGCGCCCGGCACTAACCGGTGCCGCTCACTGCGGCGTCCCAGAACTCCTGGACGGGCGGGTAGATCAGCTCCTGATCGCGGGACAGCTCCGCCTTGATGGTCCGGGTCCGCTCGTCGGCGAGCACCTCGATCTGGCCGGCCTCGACGGCGTCGAGGGCTTGCTGGGCGACCGACTCGGGGGTGTCCTTGGGCTCGTTGGTCAGCGCGGCCATGTCGGTGTCGATGAAGCTGGCGTGCACGGCGACTACCAGCGTGCCCCGGTGGTGCAGCTCGAGGCGGACGCCGTTGGTCAGCGACCACGCCGCGGCCTTCGAGGCGCCGTAGGAGGCAGCGAACGGGTCGGAGTAGAAGCTGCTGACCGAGAGCATGTTGATGATCGCGCCGCCGCCGTTGGCTGCGAGCACCGGTGCGAAGGCGCGGCACATGCTCAGCGTGCCGAAGTAGTTGGTCTCCATCTCGGCCCGGGCCGCGTCCAGGGTCGGCGCGCCGGTGAACGTGCTGTACTTCAGCACCCCCGCGTTATTCACCAGCAGGCTGACGTCCCCGCACTGCTGCGCGACCCGGGCGACTCGCTGCGGGTCGGTGATGTCCAGGCCGATGGGTGTCACGCCGGGCTCGGTGACAGCAGTGGGCTGACGTGCGGCCCCGTAGACCTTGGCCGCGCCGCGGCTGACCAGTTCACGGGCGTACACCCGGCCGAGGCCGCGGTTGGCGCCGGTGACCAGCGCAACCGATCCGCCGATCTTCATGGCTCTCCTCTGATTGGGCACTGCCGCCACCGCCTGTCCCGGGGGTAGCCCCGGTCGTCAGGGCGCAGGAACGGCTGGAATAGGACGGGATCTACTGGTCGGGGATCCAGCTGCCGTGGAAGCCGAGCGGGATCCGGGCGGGCAGGTGGACGCGGGCGACCGGTTCGGCGGTGAAGTCCTGGGCGGCGAGGATGACGAGGTCGGCTGCACCTCGTTCGGGGTTATGGACGAAGGCCAGGACATACCCGTCGTCCTCGGCGGCGTCGGGCGACGACGGGGCGAACACGGCCTCGCCGGCGGTAGCGTCGCGGCCGAACTCATGGACCTCGACGGTGCGGCGGGCCAGGTCGTGCCTCAGGATGGCGTTGGTGAACGCGTCGTCACCGAAGTCGCCGGTGGTGGTGATGGCCCGGGTGACCTCGCCGACGACGGCGCTGTAGCCGTAGCGGTGCGGCCGGGAGATGATCCGGTCATCGACGCGCGGGAATTCCTGCCCGCGGTCGTCGAGGCGCTGCTGGGTGAGGGTGCCGGCGGCCGGGTCGATGGTCCACCGGTCCAGGGTCACCGGCCCGCGCGCGGCCCAGAGCGTGGATACGTCGAAGGACTGGTTGTACTGGCACAAGTCGACGACGACCTGGCCGCTGTCGTCGTAGGCGTTAAGGCAGTGGAAGACCCAGCACGGCTCGATCTCGATCCAGCGAACATCTGCGCTGCCGTCGCGGGGGAGCAGGCCGACGCGGGCCTGGTGGGCCGGGTTCCACACGTACGGCAGTTCCTTGCCTGCCGCGGCCGCGTTCAGGCTGAACGTGACCGGCAGGTCAAGCAGGACCACGTAGCTGGCGGTGAGCGCGAAGTCGTGCATCATCGGGCCGTCGGCGACGGCGATGTCGGTGGTACTCGTGACCTTTCCCGCGGCGTCGACCACCACGTGCTGGACGTGGTCCCAGGCCCAGAAGTAGGCGATCGCGTGCAACTGGCCGGTCCGCTGGTCGAGTTTGGTGTGCGCGGCGAAGCCGCCAGGCAGGGTCCCACCGAAGTCGCATGGCCCGAGGGTGTCCAGTTCATCGGACAGCTCGTACGGCAGCGGGCCGGCCTCGACGGTGGCCAGAGTACGGCCGCCATGGGCGATGATGTGCGTGTTGGCGGCAAAATCCATGTCCTCGTGCACCGGGCCGGCTGGCCACTGTTCTTCGAGCTGCGCGGCGACGGCCTTGGAGCGGACCCACCGGTTGCGGTACCACTCGGCCTTGCCGTCCCGCAGCCGCACCCCGTGGACCATGCCCGCGCCCAGGAACCAGTGGTAGTTCGGGTCGTCCAGGCCCAGCGGGTTCGGGCCGTTGCGCAGGTACCGGCCGGACAATTCGGCCGGCAGCTGGCCGGTCACCGGCAGGTCGAACGCCGTGATCTCCTCGGTCACCGGAGCGAACGAGCCCTGAAGAAAGCGGTTTGTCTCTGGCATCGCAGATCCTGTTCCTCTAAGCAGCACTGGCACCGATTCTGAAGCTGCTGCCTGCTTGGGTCCCCTGTCAAATGCTGCGGTACGCCCAGCCATCGTGATCATGGGCGGGCATCCTGCCGCTCCGCCGGCCGACTGACATGATCATGGTGCGCGTTCCTTTCATCGGCAGTGGCGGCGTCGTTGCGCTGATGCAGCCACGGTCTCGCCGATCTGCGTCCCCCACCCCGTGGGGAGACCCGGGTCTGTCCCGGATCTACCCCTGGAGGGCGCCCGTGCTTTCTCGCTGTTACTTCCGTCCCGCGTTCAGGCGGCCGTCGAGGTGGTGTCAAAGGCGTTCAGGGCGGCCTTCCACCGGTTGGTCCAGCGCTTGCGGCCGCGCCCGGTCGGGTCCAGGCTCATGATCGCCAGGTACAGGCACTTCAGGGCTGCTCGGTCGTTATGTGGAAGTGCCCGCGGGCATTTACGGCTCTCCTGAGCTTGGCATTAATGGATTCGATGGCAGTCGTCGTGCAGATCACGGTCCTTTTCTCCCGGTCGAACCGCAGGAATGGCACGAATTCGGCCCGCCCGTTCTCCGGAGCCGTATGATGGCCTTACCCAAAGTAATCGGTCTTTGGCCAGCTGGGATTGGATTGCGCGCGTCTATCCAGCACAAAGGCCGGGCCACCTGGAAGCCCGCAGCCGACCGGGCAGCGTGGTCGGTCTGTGCATTCAGGCAGGGTATCTTGGGATGAAGGTTCCTTCGCTCACCGGTACGCCGGATTGGATGTGCCCATGGCGGTCGACCCCCGTGGATCTGGGACGCTGCGGCCGCCGGGCGCGTGTTGGGGACTCCCTGCGGCGGGCCGAGCGCGAGGCGGCTGAGCGGCGCAAACTCAGGCAGGTGGCGCGGGCCACTGCCGCGCGCGATCCCGTGCTCGCCCGTGAACTCGGGATCGGCCGTCCTGACCTGCAGCGTGAGTTCGACGACGGCGGCCTGGTCGATGTCAATCGCGCTCCGGCAGCGGTGATCTCGACATTGCCGGGGATGACTGCTGCCCTGGCGGCCGAGGCCGTGGCGCTCCGCCGGGAGCGCGGGGCCTTCGTCTCGGCCGACGACCTGTCTGTGTCTCTCGGCATGCCGCCTGAGTACACCGCGGACGTCGCAGACCGGACGATCTACCTGCCCTGACTGGTCACCGCTGACTGGGCCTTAGACCCCCGGCGGCCAGCGTCAGCGATATCCGTCCCCTCCCGTGGGCCGTCGCTGTGACGCGGTATGGCGGTCACGTCCGAGGGCTCCACTCACGTCAGTGCATCGCGCCGGTGCGTGAGGTCCGGCACAGCGGCGGCGGTCAGCGGACGGCGGGCCGGCTAGCAGACGATGAGATCCCGGGCGCGCGTAACGTCATGATTCGCAGCGCGGGATGACAGCCCGGAAGGTCCTTCGGAGGTGCACGGTGAGCGACACGAGCACAGGAAACGGCAAAGTGGTCGTGAACAGGTCGATGTCACTCGACGGGTTCACCGCTGGTCCCGGCGACGCGATGAACTGGATCTTCGACTTCATGGGGCCGATCGAGGACGAGTTCCCGGAGATCATGGCGGCCACCGGCGCCATGCTCGTCGGCCGGCGGACCTACGAGGTGGGAAAGCGTATGACCGAGAATCCGAACGAGGTCACCCCGGCCTACGACGGGGGAGCTGAGTTCGTCCTCACCCATGAGCCGCCGGATCCGCCGGACCCGGCGGTCACGTTCCTCACCGGCGATATCGGGGAAGCCGTCGCCACCGCACTGCGCGCCGCGGGCGGCAAGAACCTCGAAATCCTCGGCGCCGACGTAGCCGGTCAGTGCCTGCAGCGGGGACTCGTGGACGAGATCATGGTGTACGTCCTGCCGGTCCTGCTCGGCGACGGGACTCGCTTTTTCTCCTCCCCAGGCTTGGCCAGGATAGACCTGGAACCGCTCGACAGCACACGGTCGGGAGCCGTCACAATCCTTCGGTTCCGCGTCCGCAAGTAGGTCCCGGCTACGTCGTAGACGGGCCATTCCGTATCGCTGGCGGGGAACGGCGGACTACGGCCCGTCGAAATTTTGGGCGATATCCAGATGACCCGCCGTCGTTCACAGGCCGCTGCGTAGATTTCCTCGAGCGATCGCTCGGCGCGTCGCTTTGCGCCGATTCTTCCAGGCCTTTCACCCGATCCTCGACGAAGCAGCCAGACAGCCGGCTGGACCGCCACGCTGACCCTCGGCTCCCTGGTCATCGGCGCGGTCCTGCTCACCGCGTTCGTCGTCGCCGAACAGCGATCCAGCCATCCGCTGCTGCCGCTGCGGGTCATCCTTGACCGCACCCGGGGTGGCTCCTACGTCGCGGTCGGCGAACGCTGGCGCGGTCCGACGGCCGCTAGGCGTCTCGGACGGGCTTGTAGGTGAGGTAGGCGATGCCGCCCTCGACGGTCTGGGTGTCGATGAGGCGCATGGGGTTTCTTGTCGCTGGTCTCGCCGAAGAGGCGCTCGCCGGCCCCGAGCACGACCGGGAAGATTTTCAGCCGTAGCTCGTCGACCAGGTCGTGCTCCATCAGCGTGCGTACGAGCTGGAAGCTGGCGGGGACGACGATTTCCCCGTTGAGCTCTTGCTTCAGCTTCGAGACCTCGCTCACCACGTCGCCCTTCAGTACCGTCGAGTTGTTCCAGGCGGGATCTTCGAGGGTCGAGGACACGACGTACTTGGGCAGGCTGTTCAACCTGTCCGCCAGCTTGCCACTTCGGGATGGCCACCGCGCAGCGAACCACTCGTGGCTCCGCCGGCCCAGCAGCAAGGCCTCGGCGCCCAGCGCCTCGTCGAGCGCGAGCCTGCTGAGTTGTGGGCTGTCCTTGATCAGGCCGACCCAGCCGCCGACCCGGAAGCCTTCGTCACCGGCCGGGTCCTGGATGACTCCGTCGAGCGAGACGTTCTCGCTGATGATGATCTTTCCCACTTCGATTCTCCTTGGTGGGCGTTGCCAGCTACCACTGATGCAAGCGCGGCGGCGCCGGGAAAGTGGCGCCTGCCGACCGCCCAGTTCGCCTCCCGGCCGGCGCCAATACCACGATGGAAGTGTGACAAGGTACCGGAAGAAGGTGACGCGAGGGTGGTGACAGCTGACTTGCTCGTACGGGCGCGGGCCGGGGACGGCGAGCGTTCCGGGAGCTGACCGAGCCGCACCGCCCAGTAGCCCGGCGGGACGCTCAACCTCGTGCACGACCTGGCCGAGAGGAAGATCGGCGTGCGCTCGCTGGCCAACCCGCTGGCTATCAACACCGCCGACGAAGGCATGGGCAGCATTGCCTTCCTGCTGCTAGCGCTGTTCGCGGAGATGGAACGCACCTTCACCGCGGCCCTGCAAGCAGATGGGCCGTCCTTTGAGCGCTGGCGGCTGACGTCCTGGGCCGGAGGGGCATGTCTGGCAAGCTAGGTTATGCCGATGCCGTCTAGCTGCCCGGTGGGTCGGTGCTGTTGGTCGGAAGGCGCTGGCGCCGCCTGGTTGCGCGGGGTGTCACGAGACATACTCGTGCGGCAGCTTCTCGCCCGCCTCGACCGCGATCGGCAGGTGGTTCTCCGCAGGCGGCAGCGGGCAGGTGGCGAACTCGGTGTACGCGCACGGCAGGTTAACCGCCCGGTTGAAGTCGAGCGTCACCGCGCCGTCCGGGTCGGGCCCTGCCACCTGCAGCGCACGGTTGGCCGGGTAGGTGGTGACGCCCGAGGTGGCGTCGGTGAACAGGATGTTCAGGCTGCCCGGCGAATGGCCGTTGAACGCCGTGAGCCGGAATTGCTGGCCATCGCGCTCGAACTCGACATAGCCGGGTGCGGCGTAGACCTGGACCGTGACACCATCGGCGTCACTACGCCAGGTCCCTGGCGCATCGGGGAAATGCTGCGGCTCAGCGGTCAGCCAGTTCAGGCTCGTGATCGCGAGAAAGCCGTGCTCGCCGCCAGCACGGCCTCGTGCTGGCGGCGCCAGTCAGCCCAGTCCTGTTCGAAGGTGGTTCTGTCGATGCCCTGCACGGTCATGGCTGCCCTGCCTCTCGCTGGCCGTCTCGCAATGTCCTGCAATGGCCGCTGGAATAGTAGGGATAAGTAGGGGGACACGCGCCTTATTCCCGTCGACTGTCCTGACAGCATGCGGTTGCCGGAGGCGACCGGGCCGGCGCTTGATCCGCTGCAGGGAGAGGTCTGGCGACGGGGTGGTCGGGCCAGGGCGGGCGGAGTTCGCGGTGCGGTGGGTCGTCCGTTGTAGCGGGCCTCGTACTCGGTCATCACGACGCGCAGGTGTCGTTCACCGAGGATCAGCATCCGGTCGGTGACCTCGGTCAGGGCGGTGAGCACGAACCCTTTCGGCATAGGCGTTGGCACCCCACAGGGGATCCATGCGCAAGAAGATCCGCGAGCTGGAGATGGCCTGCGACGGCCGGTTCACCGTCGGGCCGCGGGCCAATGGGGGCCGGCTGCGCCGGCGCTGCTTTTCTCCAGTGCGCGCTGGGAAACATCTTGCGCCGGCGGCTGGCTGACGGGCGCCTTGCTGCGCGGCGCTGGCACCTGACGGCCGGAAAGGGCCCCGCAGTCCCCCGGCCGCCACCAGGGCGGCCAGCCCCTCCCAGCCAAGAGTGGCGGTCGAAAGCGAGTCTTCGCGGCGAAAGAGCTACCAGGTAGTGTCAGTCCCAGATGCCGTTGTCGAACGAATGAAGTTCGTCGGCCACGCGGCCGGGGATACCCGGTGCAGCGGTCGTGCCGTACCGCGAGGACTGAGGGCAGCCGTGACACAGTCAGCCAAGGAGCCTGGTATTCGGGCAGCCAGTACGGTGGCGGATAGGATCACCGAGACGACGCGGCTGACCGGGATCGACATGGCCGCGGTCAGCCGGGCTGTTGCTCGGGCCTGGTCGCTGCCGCCGCGGCGCAATCGCGTTAGCGTGGTCCGGGGCGTGGCCGTGCCGATGTCCGATGGCACCGTGCTGTCGGCCGATCCCCTCGGGCGCCGAAACCGGTCGGCGACTGACCGGCGCTCATTGGCGCATGGCCCGGTAGCAAGTCGACGTGTCCTTGGCCGCCAGGCCTCGCGGAACTCATCCTGGACCCGGAAGGTCGAGGCGCCGTCGCGATGCCGCGGCGGGGACCGGGGCTGCGCCCGAACCTCCGCGCCCAGCGATCAAGTGCGTGGCCCGGATACAAGGATGGTGCACCGGTGAGCACCCCCGACCGTCCATGGCTCACGTCCTATCCGGACAGTCTCCGCAACCGCCCCGCAGGCGATCCCGCAGAGATGCTCACGGCATTCCGTGCCACTGTTGCGCGCCATCCTGACCGTCCCGCGGTCCATTACTTCGGCACCACGACCACGTGGCGGGAACTCGACTCACAATCCGACGCGCTCGCCTCAGCGCTGGCGCATATCGGTGTCACTCGAGGAGATCGGGTAGCCGTCTACCTGCAGAACGTGCCGCCATTCCTGGTGACGGTGCTCGCCACGTGGAAGATTGGCGGCGCCGTGGTGCCGGTCAATCCCATGAACCGGCAGCGTGAACTTGCCTTTCAGCTCGGTGATAGCGGTGCCTGCGTCCTCGTGTGCCTCCGCAGCGGCTACCCCATAGCCGCGGACGTGCTCGCCGATCACACGGAGATCCGGGTGATCGCCGTTGACGACCGGTTGGGCAGTGACCGTGAGGACGATCGCATATTCCCGAACGAACGAACAGAGGTCCCCGAAGGGATTCTCGACTACGCAGACCTCATCCGTGACTATGGCGGCCAAGCCTGGGATACGACCCAGGTCTCACCTCGTGAGCCTGCCTTCCTGACGTACACTTCCGGCACGACCGGTCCGCCCAAAGCGGCGGTCAACACTCACGGGCAAGTTATGTGGGCCACCGCCTGCTGGCGGGATCTCACCGCGGCAACATCGGACGACGTATTTCTCGGGATGCCGCCGCTCTTCCACGTGACAGGGCTCGTGCAGATGATGAGTCTGTCGTTCCTCACAGGCGCAGCGCTCGTGCTCGCATACCGGTTCGAGCCGACGGTCATGCTCGAGTTGCTTCGAGAACATGAGGCAACCGTCACCACCGGCGCGATCACGGCCTTCGTAGCACTGAGCAATGTTGCAACCAGCAAGGAAGAGTTCCGTTCTCTCCGGGCGGTCACGACCGGTGGCGCTCCGGTCGCGCCAGCTGTCGCCGAGCGCTTCGAACGGATCACGGGACAGCAACTCCATCCCGGTTACGGCCTTACAGAGACTGCCTCAGCGACGCATTCGACTCCAATCGGCCGGCGAAGCCCTGTGGATCCGGGTACGGGCGCGTTGTCTGTGGGCGTGCCCCTGCCAGGAATCGACGCGGTAATCCTGGACGACGGCAGGGAATTGCCGCCGGGCGAGGTGGGCGAGATCGCGCTCGCCGGCCCCTCAGTCACTGAGGAGTACTGGCATAGCCCGGCTGAGACCTCGCACGCGATTCCCGACGGCTGGTTCCGGACCGGGGATATCGGATTCATGGACGCCAGCGGCTGGTTCTACATCGTCGATCGCAAGAAGGACCAGATCAACGTCTCCGGCTACAAGGTATGGCCGAGCGAGGTCGAAGACGTCCTCTACGAGCACGAAGACGTGCGGGAAGTCGCAGTAGTCGGGGCACCAGACCAGTACCGCGGCGAGACGGTTGTGGCCTTCGTCAGCCTGCGCGTCGGCGCGACGGTCACCCCGGAGGATCTGATCGCCTTCGCTAAGGAAAGGATGGCCGCCTACAAATACCCGCGCCGCGTCCAGATTCTCGACGAGCTCCCCAAAACGGTCTCGGGCAAAATACTGCGCCGCGAAGTGCGGGAGCCTCGCAACCTCGACCCAGGCCTGAGTGAAAGCTGACCAGCAGGAGGGCGCGCCCGTGCTGGGGCCTTCTGTGCGAGGGCGCCGAGTCCGGTGTGCGTTGTCGCTCTCCCTTCAGGCCGCAACAGGTTCGGTGGCGCGAGTTCAGCCGACGCTCGTGCGGGCGCGAGCGGCGGCGGCTGCGGGTCACGGCGCGCGACTGACCGCATGCGAATCATGCAGTTCTGGGCGTCCCGGCCCGTGCCACGCGTTCGACCAAACTAGACCAGAGCCACGGACGTCGCGCACCGCGGTTATGGTGCGCCCTGGGTGGCGAGCCGTGGGTCAGGCGGGTGGCGGCTGGTGGACCTCGGGGAAGGTCTGCCCCGAGGCACCGGCGGGGTGGCTGCGGCGCAGTTGTTGCAGCTGCGCCGAGGCGCTGTCGCAGCGCATCTTGACGTAGTGGTAGATGCCCGGCACGGTGGTGTTCCCGTGGCGCAGCCCGTTCTGGGCGTACCCGGCGCGGTACACCTCATCGTTGCTGAACTGGCGCCCGGTGAACGGCGCGGCGTCCGGGGAGTCCGCCTCCAGGTAGGCGGCCTGGCTGACCCGCTGCCAGAGCCCATCGCCGTCCGGGGTGCCCATCTGCGCGCAGATCGCCTGCGGGTTGAAGTGGGTGTCCAGCAGGTACTCGAGGTGGTCGAGGTAGTACCGCGCGAAGTCCGGGTTGGCGAACAGGTTGCGTACCAGCGGCAGCCGCGAGGTGTGGTTGCGGTGCCCGTCCCGGTGCCAGTACTGCCTGGTGATCGCCGCCCAGTCGAGCAGGTCGGTGTACTGCCATGAGGTGCCGATGTAGTCGATCCCGAAGCTGTTGTCGTAATCCCAGGGCAGGAAGGTGAAGTAGGGGCCGGCAACGAAGTCGCGCGCCCGGCTTGCATGCCCGCCGTTGTACAGGTAGTAGTTCGCCGGCGAGCCGAAGTAGTTGTCCCAGCTGCCGAGCAGCAGGTTGACCCCGGCCCAGCGCAGGAAGGTCTTCACGTCGAAGACTCGCTCCACCTCGCCCCGGAAGGCGTCGGTGTCGAAGCGCCCGTCGCCACCGGGCAGGCCGACACCGTTGATCACCCGGACGAAGGTGGCCAGGTCGTCGTAGCCGGCGGCGTTCGCATCGTTCTCGTTGGTTTTCAACCGGTAGGTCTGGTCGTCTGGGTGGGCAGAGGTATGGTACTGCTGGCCGCTGTCGTCGCCGTCGGTTCCGCGCCGGTGCTCCAGCGTCGCGCAGCCCAGGCTGCCGCAATACGCCTTGTACAGGTTGCCGTGGCGGTTCTCGCCAAAGCGGTCACCGAGGAAGCGCTTGTCGATCTGCTCGATCAGCGAGTGCAGCCCGTAGTAGGCCCCGTTGATCGCGAGCTTTACGTAGGTGTGCTGGGGCGACGGCACACCGGCAGCGGCGAACAGCCGCCAGGCTAGCGCCTCGCGCATCTGCGACGGGTCGTTGTACATCGACTTCAGGTTCAGCCGGGCCATCCCGACGAGCCGGTCGTCGTCCTGGCCAGGATCAAGGTTCACTTTCCAGGAGCGCTTCGGCGCGTGCTTCGTCATCTGGCCGCTGTTCACCAGCGAGAACGTGGTGCTGGTGAACAATACGCCGCCATGGACCGGGGGCGGGAGCCTGCGCGCGTCCCGCGGATCGGTGCGCGACAGCGACAGCCGCGAACCCGCCGAGATGACCGGCTTCTCGGGCCGCATCTCGCCGGCCGGCCAGCCGGAAATCTCGACCTGGTACATCGGCCCGCCGAAGAACTCTCGCTTGCCGATGGAGGCGTCAAGGTAGGCCTGCACCGTGGTCCCGGCCATCGTGGGCCTGCCATGTTCGTCGGCCGTGGCCAGGGCCAGATCACCCGCGGCGGGGGCGTGCGCGACGTCCCGGGTGACGGCGTCGAACAGGGCGTCGTACTCCGCTCGGGTGCGCAGCACGGCGTCACCCCGGCCGGCCGCCTCATTGACCCGGGCGGCCAGGTCGCGTGGCGTGCCCTTGCCGAGGTCGGTCAGGATAACGGCGCGGTCGGCGAAGATTGCGCGAAAGTGCTCGCGATCCAGGATGCGGTCCACGCCGATCTCCCATCAGACTGCTCGTGGCTGTATCGGTCCTCCTAAACAGAGCAACCAGGCCTCACCTTGATACCGAAAGAAATCCCCTCGATATGGACTCCCGCAATGTCGCGGTGGCTCAAAGAGTGAACCTGGGCCCGGGCCCGGGGACCTACCGGCCCGCCAGGGCAAGCCGTCGGCGAAGGCGCGGCTCGGCCCGGGCTGGCGCCGGAAGCCGCCACCCCCTCAACGCGCGGGGCCGGGCCACTGAGCCCAGAGGGGGCGAGTCCTCTATCGCCGCTGGCCACCAGACGGGGTAGATCCCTACGGGCAGCGGCAGCCATTCACAGGCGGGCGGGGCGGAGTCGCACCGCGCGTCTCTATCAGCAACCGGTTGCCGACCAGGCTGCGGATCAGCCCTCTGAGCTGGGTCGGGACGGCGGGATGAACCCGCGACCCCTTGACCCCCAGGACGTGGGAGTAGGCGTTTCCACTGGTCGGTTCCGTCACGGTGGGGGAGTGCTCGGTGTGCCGACATGCGGATTGTTCAGATGGGTGCATGGCGCGTGGTCCCCATGTGGTCCCCAGCTAGGCGGTGCGCTCGACGTGGCTGAGCGGGTGCTAATCCGAAGACACAGCGTGAGCGTGCAGAAACGTCCCCCACCTGGGGCCATGGCTCCGGGAGTCTGCCGTGATGCCACGGCTGCCGAGCTCGTTGGTGTCAGTTGCGGATGTCAGCAAATGGAGACATCCATCAGCGCAGGGCGCGGCTCTGCGGTCGCTCGCGACACGTAACGCAACATCACTGAGAGTAGTAGCGTCGTGCGGGTTCACTGGCACCGCAGTGAGAGGACGGTAAGCAATGAGACAGCTCCGGCCGCCTCCTCGCCAGGGTCCAGGGCGAAGGCGGCTGGTGGGTATTGATTGAACCGCGCAAGATCACCGTCAAGGGGCGGCGCGGCGTTGAACGTCTCGCGGCGGCTTACCAGGTCAGCTCCCAGTCGTCGTCGCGGTCGGCTTCTGCCGAGGCGGTGACGACGATCTCGGCCGGGTTGAACAGGTAGGGCACGGCCAGCTGGAAGACGGCGTCTTGGCCCTCGACATACCAGTCCGCGAGATCCTCCTCCGACGGCAGGTACGTCTTGGCTAGCGTTTCAGTCATCGGCTTGACTGCGTCGATCATGTCGTTGATCGCGCCAATCGCTCGTTCCTTGGTGGTAGCCATCTCTCCTCCAATTGTCTCCGTCCTCTGCTTGCTTAGTATATCTAGCAGCTGGTTGATATGTCTAGCGAGCTGCCCGGCGGGACCGCTGCTGGTTGCTGGTAAAAAATGGAAGCCACGTTACTGACTGTGCTGGCGAAGTGGCGCTAAGGTAACCGCGCCCCCTCCTTCTGGGCCGGCGGCGCTGGCACGCGAGGAACTGCTGCCGCGACGCGATCACCGAGCTAGCGAACTGGTCCGGGCTCGAGGCCATCGCCGGGGCCGTGGCAGTTTTTCAGCGCGGGGTGCTGCGGATCCGCCACCCCTGAACAGCAACTCGGTCCCACGGGTCGTTCGGGGTCTCAGTCGGGAGAGCTGGTTCTGACGGGATCGCCGCTCGGCGTCGGTTTGCGCGAGGTCGAGGGCTCGCCGGTACGCGTCCCCGGCCTCATCATCACGGCCGGCGCGGCGCAGTAGCTCGACGCGAGCGGAGTGGAAGTTGCGGTAGTGATCGAGTTCGAGGCCATCGAGCAGGGTCAGGCCCGCCTCGGGTCCTTCGAGCTCGGCCACGGCGATGGCCCGGTTCAGCTCGACGATCGGGGAGCCGGTCTGGCGGACCGGCGTGTCGTAGAGCGCGGCGATCTGCTGCCAGTCGCGTGGCTGATGGAGGTGCAGGTCGGCGATGGCCGTCGCCCTGCCGTGCCAGCAAGACCACCGGCCCTCGGCACGTCCAGCGCCGACTGCTCATGACCGGACTGCCTAGGTGTGACGTGCGCCACATTTGCTGAACACCTGATGCCGCGGAATGTCGCAGAAGGCGGTCATAGTGACCGCGCCACGGCCAGCCGGCAGTCGGTTCGGCGGAGGGACGACAGTCTTCAGGCTTCGGCGTCCATGTTGGTGCCCGGCCACTGGCCCAGCCATTGCGCATAGGACCTGGATTGATCCGGGCCGGGTTCCACACCACCGGGCAGGGCCAGGGCGAACACGAGCGCGGCGGTTGCCTCGAGTTCGCTGCGCAGCAGATCGGCGGGGCCGGTCGCCTCGAATCCCAGGGTCCACCAGTCCTGGCCACGCGTGTAGACCTCGGTGAGTTCCACCTCGCACAGCGGCTGGCCCACCCCCGGGCCGCGCGCCACGACCGGCCCGCTGGCCAGGGAGAACCGGCTGATGCGCCGCCTCTTTCGCACCGGCGTCCAGCCGGCCGGGTCGCCGCTGCCGGGGCTGAGCGGGCGCAAGGGAAAGGACCACTTCTGCCAGGACTCCATGCGACCGCGGGCGTGGCCTGCCACCTCCAGGATTCCCGGGCTGCCGCGGTACACCTTCACCTCCAGTGCCCTGCCCCCGCGGACCTTCGCCGACAGCCCGGGCAACTGCGGATTCAGCAGGTAGGTGTCCTCGCGTGACTCCGTCCCGGCCGGGAACCGCCCGAACCATCGGGCCACCGCGGCCTCCAGCTGGCCTGGGAAGATCCAGCGCACCTCCAGGCTGCGGACTCCTTCGGTGACCAGGCTCTCAGGCGGTACACCCATCATCGCCTTCTGCTCCTGACACTGCTGGCCGGTTGGGATCTTACCTGCGGGTTCGGGGGTTATCCGTCCCGATGCGACGGCGTCAGCAAGCGATCTGTGGTCGCGGTCGTTCTGGTCGGCCGTGTTGGCCGCGTGGACGGCGATCCGGCCGGCCCGGCCTTTCTTCAGCGCCGGAGCAGTCGGCCTCGCCCCGGCCGGGGTTGTCCCAGAAGAACACGATGTCCGGCTGCTTGCTGGTCACGAGGTGGCCCGCCCCGTCCGTGATCCGCTGGCCAGCGCCGCCGCGGACAGCAGCCCGCAGGCGAGGATGTCGATGACCTCGCCCTTAGGCTGAGTCATCCGGACCACCTTCCGCCGTGCCGAGGCACGGCTGACATTCGGTCTCATCTGACCCCTCGCCCGCCGGTTGGATGGAGATGAGCTCAAGGCCCAGCTCCTGAGTCCGCTGCAGGAGCCCGTGCAGATGCGCCTGGTCAATCACGCTGCCGGTCAGCACCGTCGTGCCCGCGACCCGGTCCATCTGCATCCCTTCGAACAGGAAACCGAACGACTCGCCCAGCTCGCCGCGAAGAACCAGCCGGTATCGTCTGCCTCGTGCCCGGTCGCTGTCCATCACGTGCACGCTCACACTCAGGCAGGTGACCTGTCACCACCTGCCGGCCGTTTCCACCTAGGTGAAGCGCGCGGAAAGCCAGGGGAGATCCCCGGCCCAGGCGCCTCGCCGCCCCAGCCACGGCCCCGCTTCTGGCGTGTCACCGCTCGTGCGGTGCTAGTCCCTGTCCAAGGCCGCGATGGCAGTCCAGTCGCCCATCTTGTTCGCCATCCGCGGCCAGGTGATGCCCTGGGGGTGTCGGCCTCGACAGCGGACCGCCAATGAGGACCAGGCTCGGACGAGCTGGCGGGCTCGGCCCTCTTACCTACCGGCTCTACCGGTAGTTCACCTAGGTGGAAACAACGGGTAGGTGGCGACAGGTCACCTGCGGCCGCGGAACCATTCGGTGCGAATCCACGAAGGGCCGCACAACAAGGAAGGAGGGGAATCGATGATCTATCCGGCGATTGAGGATTATAGGCTGATCGGGGATCTGCAGACGGCGGCGCACCGTCATGGACAAGGGCCGGAACGCCTGCGCGGCTGGTGTTCGAGAAAATGCTCACCTACGGCAACCACCTCGGCCTGTTCTCCGAGGAGATCGGGATCACCGGTGAGCAGCTCGGCAACTTCACGCAGGCCTTCACGCACCTGTCGCTCATCAACGCCGCACTGAACCTCGACCACCAGCTGGACCTGCAGAAAGACCGCAGCCCCGGCTGACCGGGCCGGTCGGCGCCAAGCTGCCTCGCTGCCCGCCCGCGCCCGTACAGTTCCGGTTCTGCCTGCAGCCGAGCCGGAACTCGCAGAAGAAGACATGGCAACGCCCCGATGTGAAGGAGCACGAAATGTCACTCGCAGCTGCATCATCTTCTTATCCGCTTTTGAACATTTTCTGGACGATTCTCGTGGTCTTCCTATGGCTGATCTGGTTCTGGATCCTGATCACGGTGTTCATCGACATCTTCCGCAGCCCTGATCTGTCCGGCGGGGCCAAGGCCCTGTGGTTCCTGTTCGTGCTGTTCATCCCGCTGATCGGCGTGCTGGTCTACCTGATCGTCCGCGGCGGCACGATGCACGAGCGATCGGTCTGGTAGGCCCAGCAACGGCACCAGGCCCGGAGTCAAGGAGGCAATGCGCCCTGATCGCATCAGCGGTGATCGTGCTGAACTCGCCCGAGCCCGCAGCCGACGACGCGCCGGCGGGCTGAGAGGGGCGGCATGCTGGGAACGCTGAGATTCCTCGGTGCGCCTTCTGCCGAGCCGTCGGCCGAGGCGTTCACCAGGGTGATGGACCACGTCGCCCAGGGCTTCGAGGCACTAGGCGCGGTGATCTTGGTCGTCGGCGTCGTGTGGTCGTTCGTGCTGGCGGTGGTGACGTGGCGGCGATCGGGCCAGCAGGCCAAGGGCTATCTGGCACTGCGCACGGCCATCGGCGGGACACTGCTGCTCGGGCTCGAAGTCCTTGTGGCAGCCGACCTCGTCCGTACGGTCGCCGTCGCACCCACCCTCGACAATGTGCTGGTTCTCGGACTGATTGTCTTGATCAGGACGGTTCTGAGCTTCTCGCTGGAGACCGAGATCGAGGGTGTTGTGCCGTGGAAGCGAGCACAGACGAGCGGCGTGGGGGGGATCCGCCAGGCCTCGGCCAGCGCGCTGAAGTCCAACCTTGACCCGTGATCGCCGCGGCTGCTCGACTCAAATGGCGATTCAAACTGACCCCACTACCCGTTCGTGACCGCCCGCCCAGCGATGTTCCATGTGAGTTGCACGGCAGAGAAGCGTACCGAGCGTTCCTTGAAGCGCTGCGCGATCGCGACCAGGAACAGGACGACGCGAACAGCGCAGTGTCCCGCAGGTAGCGCGCGGCGGTGCCCTGGTTAAACGTTGCCATAGCGAGCGCGTTCAGCCGGGCCGCCGGCTCGAAGCACTCCGGAACGTCCGGTGGCCGCTCATGTGACGATGGCCGCCTCGCGGGGTCTGGGCCGGATCTCCCTTATGATGAGAGGGTGTGGGTCCGCCCGGATTGACTGCCTGGCCGACGAGGTCACAATGAGATATGGCATCGGGCCAGGAGCCAGCCGTTCCGCCCCCGGTGACGCCGCTGGCGGCTGCTGAGCGGGGTGAGCACTGGTGGCCGGTGGCGCTGGCGGTTATCGTCGTCGTTGGCCTGCATGTGGTGCTGCCCGCGAAGTACCGGGTGAACCCCCCGTGGGTGCTCCCCGTCGTTCTGCTCGGGTTGCTGGCTGCCCTGATCATCGGGGACCCGGGCCGCATCGACCGGCAGAAAACCTGGCTGCGGGTAACCACCAGCGCTGCGATTGCCCTGCTGACACTGGCGAACCTGTTCGCCGCCGCCCGCCTCGTCGGCGACATTCTGACCAGCAACAAGCTATTCGCCAGCAACGCCACGGCCCTGCTGGCCACCGGCGGGGTGATCTGGGCCACCAACGTGATCGCGTTCGGGCTGTGGTACTGGGATCTGGATCGCGGTGGTGCCGCCGCCCGGGCGCACCAGCCGTATGCCAACCCGGCGTTCGTCTTCCCCGAGATGCTGAACACCGGCTACGCGCCGGCTACCTGGGTGCCGGAGTTCGCCGATTACCTGTCGCTGGCCTTTTGGACCGCCACCGCGTTCAGCCCCACCGATGTCTCCGCGATCAAGCGGTGGGCCAAGCTGCTCATGATGACCGAGGCGATGGTGTCCCTCGGCATCGGCGTGCTCGTGGTCGCCCGTGCGGTCAACATCTTGAAGTAGGAGCATGAAACCCAGCCACCAGACTGAGCCGGGGCGCGATTGGGCGCCGTTCAGTCAGCCAGGGGATGACTACCCGACGCGAAAATCAGCGTTAGCGCCCCCGACGACGCGCACGCCGGTGCATCCCGGCTACGGAGACTGGTGACAAAGGACGCCCGAGCGGGTCGATGAACAGCGCACATGGCCCGGTGGCGGCCGGCACGGTGCCGTCGAGGAGCTTGATGCTGTAGCTGAGCGCGTCTCCGTCCAGGTGCGGATCTTGGATGACCACGACCGCATCCTCGGGAGGCCGGTCGCCCGGCTCCGCGAACGACAGGACCGCGTTCGGGGGGTTGTCCGCGAAGCTGTTGTCCCCTGCTGCCCAGTTGGCGACGAAGTGACGAGACAACATGTGTCCGACCTCGCGCTGGGGACGGTCGGCGAAGTAAAGCGTCGACGGCGACACGCCCTGCAACGTGATGGTTCCCCGGTCGCTGGTCATGCTCGCCGCGGTCTGGACGAACAATGCCTGCATGTCCTCAAGCTGTTGCTCGGTGACCTCACTCATCGTGGCTCCTCTCGCACGCCGCTTTACCCGGCTGGGCCCTTGCCGCGTGATCCGATCGTGACCGTTGGTGGCTATCAGCAACCCTTCCCGATGCTCATGGCCGGCGCGTGGTTCCTGCTGCCGCGCGGCTGCGTGTCCTGCGGCTCCTCGTCAAAGGTGGCCGCCCTGTGCTTGCTGATGATCGTCCCAGCCGTCATTCTGCTCCTGCTCACCCATAGCGCCAACAGCCACGTGATCAGCTTCATCGATGCCGAGGGCAAGCGGTTCGGCCTGGTACTGTCCGGCCACAGCCACCCGCTATCGGGCGGCATGTTTGCCGCGTGCGTCGCGCTGACTTGCGGGGTCGCGGTCGTAGTCTGGGTGCTCGGACGCCGCGCCGACCTGCGGCTGATCGCGCGCCGGGAGCCGGCGATCGCCGCATACCTAACGGACCCGGCGCAGGGCTGACCGCTGGTCCGGTTCGGGGACCTCCTCGAAGCGGACCGATCCCGCAACCCCCGGCTGCACCGTTACTGCTTTCATAACGTCCTCCGGTCCACGTCGGGGATGTTGCGCAGCGCGTCGACTCGCGGGTCGTCGGCCTGCGGGCGAAACAGCCCGGCCCCGGCCCGGACCGGCGAGGCAGCTGACTTTCCGTGGCGGCCACGGTGCTCGGCGTCGGCTAGGACGAGTGGCCGGGGTTACATCTCCTTGACCGCTTGCTGCAGAGTCTTGTCGATGTCCTTGGGGTCCACGCCGAGCTGCTGGGCTGTCTGCTTCTCCGCTCTGGTCACCGCGTTCTTGATCGCGTCCTCGACCTTGCTCTCGCCGACAATGACGAGCCCGGCCTGGCCCGGGTCGATGAAGTCCCCCAGCTGCTTGGCGTCCGCGCGGGACATTCCCCCGGCCAGGTGCCCGCTGACCCCGCCGACCACGCCACCGGCCGCGGCCGCGCCCAGCACCGCCGGCGGGAAGATGACCCCGATGGCCGCCCCGGCGGCAACGCCCCACCAGGCGCCATGACGGGTGGACGTCTCGTCCTTATTCTCATGGACCTTGCCGCTGGCGTCCTTGGTGACCACAGCCGCATCGTAGGAACCCACCAGGCCCGCCGCGTGAGCGTCCTTGACGACCTGGTAGTCATCCCGTGCTGTTGCTTCATCCGGATATGTTGCCACCAGGATGAACGTGCTACCGGACCCGGACATGCCGACCTCCTCCAGTTCCGCTGGCATCCCTTGCCAGGCGGCTCAGCTCGGCTTCACGCTCACACCCAGGCAGGTGACCCTGCATCACCTACCGGCCGGGTTCACCTAGGGGAAAGCCGCGGCCAGAACAGACCAGGCCTGAACACCCGTCCTGAGGCCCAACCTGCCGCCGCTGCCGCGTGGCATCACCCGCTGCCGATGGGTCTGTCAGGCGGCTCTGCGGTCGTTTCCCCTAGGTGAAACGACGGGCAGGTGATGACAGGTCACCTGCGGCCGCTGAACGGTGGGGTTAGTGCGAGCCCAAGGAAGGGAGGGCTGCACGGCCAGGCGGAGGTGGCTGGCTAGAGAAAACAGCAAGCCCCGGTGCTCGACCAAGCGGCAGGCACCCGCTTCTACCATTAGCGATCGCACCACGAAAGGCCATGCAAATGGACGGGTCTGGGCGACAGCGCTCGGCGGGGGACCGGCTGGCCCTGCGCGTGGAAGCGCTGGCCCAGGCCGCCGCGGAGCGCGCGGTCGACCTTGCAGTTTCCGCGTTGGATGTGAATGCGCTGCTGGACCGGATCGATCTGAACGCCGTTCTGGACCGGATCGACCTGGACCGCGTGCTCGCGCGGGTGGATGTGGAAGCTGTGGTCGCGCGGGTGGACGTGGAAGCCGTGGTCGACCGGGTGGACGTGGAAGCCGTGGTCGACCGGGTGGACGTGAATACCGTGGTCGACCGGGTGGACGTGAACACCGTCGTCGACCGGGTGGACGTGAATACCGTGGTCGACCGGGTGGACGTGAATACCGTCGTCGAGCGCATCGACATCGACCAGCTGGTCGAGCAGACCGACCTCGGCGCCGTCCTCGCCAGGTCCTCCAGCGGGGTCGCGAGCGATGTGCTCGATGTGGTCCGCAGCCAGACCGTCGGGCTCGACGAGTTCATCGCCCGCTTGATAGGGCGTCTTCGCCGCCGCCCATACACTGGCCCGCCCGGCCCGAGCGGCGGGCTGCGGGCCAAGGCAGGGTCATGACCGCGCGGGCGGGCGATGCCGCGCCCTTCGGGCCCCCCGTCATCCAGGAGGGCCTGCAAGGGAAGTACGCGGGTTTCGCATCGCGTTTTACCGCCTTCGCCGTGGATATGGGGGTCAGTCTCGGCGTGTTCATGCTCGCCCTTGCCGCCATCTCATTCGCGGCGAAGGTGCTGACCGGCGAGGACATTGCCTGGAACAGGGGCGACGTCTGGGTTGTCATCGCGTATGCGGTCTGGGGGTTCGTCTACTTCGCCTATTCCTGGGCCGCGAGCGGCAGGACCGCCGGCATGGCGCTGTTCGGCGTACGGGTGGTGCGAGACGATGGCACCGACGCAAGCGCGCGCCGGGCGGTCGTCCGCACGCTGGCATTCCCGTTGAGCTTCCTGTTTTTGGGGCTGGGGTTCACAGGCATCCTCCTGGGCGGCCGGCGCCGGGCACTGCACGACGTCATCGCCGGGACAGCCGTCATCTACTCGTGGGACGCGCGGGCGGCGCGGCTACGGTTCCTGTCCCGGGGCTGATCTTGCAGCGGCATCCCGGCACAGCCGCTGACAGCCATCAGCGCCCCGTCCATGCGCAGCGTGACCTACTCTGCTGCCTCTGCTGCGCATGAGGTCGCGGTCGTTGAGTTGCTGGGCGGGCGGGCGTCAGGTAGCGGCCGGGCCAGCGCTGCCGCCGGTGTCCGGTCGTTGCTGGCGGCCGCGCTGCACGGCGCCCAGGAGCACTCGTATGCCGGCACCCAGGATCGCGAGGTCGCCGAGCATCTGGACGATGAGTAGTACCCGGGCTGCCTCGGCCTTGGGGGCGATGTCCCCGAAACCCACTGTTGAGAAGACGGTCACCGTGAAGTACAAGGCGTCGGTGCGGGTCAGCGGCTGGGTGAAGGCGGCTGCGGAGGCTCGTTCCATCAGGAAGTACGTGGAGGCGAACAGCAGCAGGTAGATGGGAATGATCAAACCCAGCGCCTCGACTGCCTGCACACCCGGGTACCGCGAGCGGGCGATTTTTCTGACCTGCCACGCCATGATGCCCGCGAAGACCAGCAGGCCGATCAGCAGGCGCACCGCTGTGTCGGCACTCAACGGCCGGTCCAGCGGCAGCAGGTAGTACAGAACCACCAGCACCGTCGCGGACAGCAGGCTGCGCAGCACCGCCCGGGCAATCAGCCGCCGTCGCTGTGCCCGCGGCAGGTCCTGGTAGGAATCACCGGCCATGTTCATCCCCCGGCGGCCGGGCCTAGGGCGCCCTGGCCGCTCACGCCGCCGGGGCCGGGCGGGCCGGTGCCTGCGGCGCCGATTTGGCGGCGTGCTTTTGCAGCCGGTCCGCCAGGAACGTGAAGATGACCGCGATCCCGACCCCGGCGAACGTGAACAGGATCCGCCGCCCCTCGTCGGTAAGGTTGGACGGGTGGGGTATATCCGCCGCGATCAGGATCGCCGCGGCCATCGCTGCGGTGTACCAGGCGTAGTTCACGGTGTGGATCGACGCCGCCACCGCGACCAGGACCACGATGATCACCTCGAGTGCGGTCCTGTTGTCGACGGCCAGCAGGACGAGGGCGGCCACCGCGGCGCCCACTACCGTGCCGGCGATGCGCCGCTCGGCGACGAGGGCGGATTGCTGCAGGCTGGGCTTCATGGCGATGATGGTGGCGATGGGCATCCAGTAGGCGTTGGGCAGCTGCAGCCCGAAGGAGATCGCGACGGCGACCGACAGGACGGCGGCCCGCATCACCGCGAAAAGGACCAGCGGCCGGGTCAGCGGCCGCGGCGAGATATCGCCGGGGATCTCGGCGACCGGCTGGGGCTGCGTGACCCGCCCGCGGGCCAGCCACATGACGAAGGTGTAAGCGATCCACAGCGCCGACCCGATGAGCCAGGCCAGCGCCTGTTTCCACGGTTCGAGGTGGACCAGGCCGGACCGGAAGGCATCCGGCAGGCCGAACGCGAGGAGAGTCGGCAGGCCGAGCGCGATGATGAACCAGACGTTGAGCATATAGGCCGCGACGAACCGGTGCAGGCCGTACGTCACCGCCAGCCCGCCCAGCAACGTGGCCACGAAGGCGGCCAGCACCACGAATCCCCAGGCACCGCCGCCGATACCGAATCCCAGGGCCGTCAGCAGCGCACCGGCCACGGCGACCACGGCCAGCCGCGGTACCCGGTAGCCGTAGGTCCCGCCCGGGTCGCCCACCGCCACGACCAGCGCCCCGAAGATCGCAGTCAGGAAATACCTCCGGTCCGCGGGGAGCACGCCCACGACAATCAGCAGCCCCAGCACAACCGCAAAGACAACGCCTCTGTGCAGGCTGAATCCCTGCCGGTTGAGCTGGAACACCTTCGACACCTGGCTCATAGCTCACCTCTCAACACCTTGGCCGCTCAGCCACGCGGCCGGGGCAGGCTCACGAGCCTTACCTAGGCAAGGCAAACCCGACATTCCGCGCTCACGTCCAGTTTCTTGGCGATGTCGTAGCCGGCTCGCGCCGTCGCCCCGCTCGGGTAGGTGCCGATGTAGGTGAATACCGCTTCGGCTTCGCCATGTCCTCCCTCTCCTTGCTCGCCAACCCGGTACAGCTGGCGCCCTGTCGCCGTCCATCACCTGCTATCCATCACTTCATCACCTGCTGTCCATCACTGCGCACGCTAAGACTCAGGCAGGCGACCGGGCATCACCTGCGGGCCGGTTTCACCTAGGTGGAAACGGCTCAGCGCTGGGACCGGGTGTCCGCGGCCGCGTGCATTGCGGGGCGCGTGCATTGCGGTCTGCAGGCGAGCGAGAACGCTGCCAATGATCACCGGCATGCGCCTCAACATACCCGCGGGCCGCACGGCCCTAGCGGACCGCGGGTTCCCCGCTGGCCAGCCGAGCGGCCCGGGCGGAAGGTGGATGATGGCGCCCCGCAGGCCCGTCCTAGGCGTGGACGGGCGGGAGGGTCACTTCGCTGGCTGTGGTCCGGTTCGTCCGGCCGCGATGACGGCATCGACCTCGCGGAGGAAGTCGATCAGTGCGATCACGAGGAACACCCCGCCTATCAGCGACAGGATCTGTGCCTCCGGCCGTCCGGTCCTGCGGGCGATCGCACGGGCCACCGGCCGAGCGAGCTCCTTGGTCCAGCCGGTCAGGCCCACCTGGCCCATCGCCACGAAGTTCCATTTCGCCATCTGAGGCGCTCCTTCCTGATCTCGCCTGCCCCCGGAACCACCGCGAGCGGCATGGTGCCGTTCGGGGCTAGCTCGCCGCGGCCGTAGCCATGACGATCTCGTGGTTCATCCGCTAGGCATTCTTTACTGGCATTTGCCTGATACGGCGTTCTCCAGAGTGCTTGCCGAGTTCTTCACCTGGGTGACCGCTGGCACAACCGCCGTGGCCGCGGTCAGGGGAGGCTGGCCTTTCGCGGACTTAATCGCGGTCTCCAGGCCGGACAGCGAGTTCTTCAGCGCCGTGGTCTGCGACGGGTACGCGGACTTCGCGTCGGTGGCGAATGTATTGGCGCTGGTCTGAACTTTGCTCAGCGCGGCCTGCAGGGAGCTGAGGCCGTTCTTGGCAACGCTGACATCGCCGAGGTTGTGGACGGAGGTCTTGAGCTGGCTGGCGGCGGTGCAGTAAGCCGGCTGGCTGCTACTGCCGCTGCTGCTGCATCCGGCGGCGACCTCGCACAGGACCAGCACGGTGGCCGGAAGCAGCAGCCATCTGCGCGTGCCTGGCCGATAGGTGGCTCTCATGTGTCCTCCAGGGTGGCGGCTGTCCTCCAGGGTGGCGGCGTCTTTGCGCACGCTAGGACTCAGGCAGGCGACCGGGCATCACCTGCGGGCCGGTTTCACCTAGGTGGAAACGGCTCGACGGGTGCCTGCTGCTCGGGTCAAATCCCGCTCGCGAGCGGGTTTCCGGTACGAAGGTCGGCAGGAAGGGGGACGGCCTCCTGGGCATCTGCGGACTTCACGGACAGCAGGGTGCCCAGTCAAAGGACCTTTGGCCTGTTGAACACAGCTTCGCGGCCAGTACGATTGTTGGGCAACAGCATGGTATAGGCGATGTTGTCCCAGACCGCTGGCAGCAGGAGTTCTTGGCCGAGGGTGGCGATGGGGGACGGTGTGGCTGACGGCTCGGGGCCGGTCCTGATCGCAACGAAACTGCGCCCGCCGGCGGTGCGCGATCAGGTCGTTGCGCGCGAGCGGCTTCTGGAGCCGCTTCGGGCCGGGTCGGGTCTGCGGCTCAGCCTGGTGGCATGTCCGGCGGGTTACGGGAAGACCACCTTGCTGGCGGAGTGGCAGGAGGCTGAGGCGGCGCGGCGGCCTGTCGCGTGGCTGACGCTGGACGAGGGCGACAACGACCCGGTGGTGCTGTGGTCCTATGTGATCGAGGCGCTTCGCAGGGCCTGCGCGGCGGTCAGCCTGCCGATGTCGCCGCAGATGGTCGGAGCGGCGTCCATCGTTCACATGGTGCTGCCGCTGCTGGTGAACGAGCTGGACGGTCTGGGTGAGGTCGCGCTGATCCTGGACGATTTCCACCGGCTTTCCGGCGTGGCCAGGGAGAGCATCGCCTGGTTCGTCGATCATGCGCCGCCCGCTTTCCGGCTCGTGCTCTCCACCAGGAGTGAGCCAGTCCTGCCGCTGGCTGCGCTGCGCGCCCGCGGTGAGCTGCTCGAGCTTCGTGCTAGCGATCTGCGGTTCACCTCCGGGGAGGCGGACGCCTTCCTGAACGGCCGTCTCGGGCTCGGCCTCGCGCCCGAGGATGTCGAAGGCCTGGTCGGGAAGACGGAGGGATGGCCGGCCGGGCTCTATCTCGCGGCGCTGTCGCTGCGGCACGCTGCCGACCGCAGCGCTTTCGTGCGCCGATTCGGCGGGTCGAACCGCCACGTGGTCGATTTCCTGGTGACGGAGGTGCTCGAGGCGCATGACCCGCCGGTGCAGGCGCTGATGCGCAGCACGTCGGTTCTCGAACGGCTGTCCGGCCCGTTGTGCGATGCCGTGCTGGAGCAGGAGGGCTCGGCCGCGATGCTGGACGCGCTGTCGCGGACCAACCTGTTCCTTGTCCCGCTGGACGACGAGGGCGGGTGGTACCGCTTTCACCACCTGTTCGCGCAGCTGCTCCGGGTGGAGTTCGAGCGGCGCGACCCGGGCCTGGCCCCGGCGCTGCACCGCCGCGCGTACGCCTGGCATCGTGATCACGGGACGACCGACGAGGCGATCGGGCACGCGATAGCAGCCGAGGCTTATGCCGAGGCCGCCGAGCTGATCCAAGGCCCCTGGGTCAGCTACGCCAACACGAGCAGGTACGACACCCTCCTGGCCTGGATCCGGCGGCTGCCCGAGGAGATACTGGCCGGCGACGTGCATCTGCTCCTGGTCCGGGCGTGGGTGCTGTCGCTGTCCGCCCGGCAAGAGGAGGCGGCGCGGGCCATCGCGGCGGTCGGACGGCCGGACGATCTGGGCGCGGGGCCGCTGCCGGACGGCTTCAGCTCGGCTGAGGCGAGCCTGACGATGCTGCGGGCCTGCTTTCCGTGGGGAGATATCGGCGCCCAGCTGGAAAATGGCCGCCGGGCGGCCGAGCTGGAGGGCCCCGGGTCGCCCTGGCGGCCGCTGGCTTGCTGGGCGGTCGGCGTGGGCCTGTACTTCCGGGGTGAGCCTGACGAGGCCGACTGGTGGTTCGCGGAATCGGCGGCGCTGGCGCCCGCGAGCGCGCAGTGGCTGGCTGGCGAGGCGTCGCTGGCCTACCGATCGTGGATCGCCGGCGAGCGGGGCCATCTGGAGGAACAGCGGGCGCTGGCCGAGGCGGCCGCCGGGTTCATGCGGGAGCACGGCACCGAGAAGCTCATCGGCGCGGCTCCGCTGGCGCTGGGAGTATCACTCGCGGCGCGCGGCAGGCCCGAGGAGGCACTGCCGCTGACCGAGCGCGGCGTCGCTCTCTCGCGGACCTTTGGCCAGCCCATCCAGCTGGCGAATGCGCTGCTCAGCCATGCGCCGGTACTCCGGGCCCTGGGCGAGGACCAGCGTGCCGCGGATGCGATAGCCGAGGCGAGATCCGTCCTCGGCTCCTGCCCGGATCCGGGGATCCTGGCGAAGACGCTGGCTGCCCTCGACCGGCCACCGCAGATCCGCCGGGTCCGATCCGCAGATCAGGAGCTGACGCAGCGGGAGCTGCGGGTGCTCAGGCTGCTGCACGGCGATCTGTCCGAGCGGGATATCGGCCGCGAGCTGTATGTGGCCCACAACACGGTCCACAGCCACGTCAGGTCGATCTACCGCAAGCTCGGCGTCTCCTCGCGGGCCGGCGCCCTCCAGCGCACCCGCGAGCTCAGGCTCCTCTCGCCAGACGCCTCGCTGCCCGCCATACCCGCGAGCGGGGTGCCCCGCGGGCGGTGACACGGCAGAAGCGGGCCGTGGCTGGGGCGGCGAGGCGCCGGGGCCGGGGATCTCTCCTGGCTTTCTGCGCGCTTCACCTAGGTGGAAACGGCCGGCAGGTGGTGACAGGTCACCTGCCTGGGTGTGAGCGTGCACGTGATGGACAGCGACCGGGTACGAGGCAGACGATACCGGCTGGTTCTTCGCGGCGAGCTGGGCGAGTCGTTCGGTTTCCTGTTCGAAGGGATGCAGCTGGACCGGGTCGCGGGCACGACGGTGCTGACCGGCTGCGTGATTGACCAGGCGCATCTGCACGGGCTCCTGCAGCGGACTCAGGAGCTGGGCCTTGAGCTCATCTCCATCCAACCGGCGGGCGAGGGGTCAGATGAGACCGAATGTCCGGCTAGCTGAGGGCGGCCCGGGCCGCGGCACGGCGGAATGGGGAGGTGGTTCGGATGGCACAGCCTGAGGGCGAGGTCATCGACATCGTCGCCTGCGGGCTGCTGTCCGCGGCGGCGCTGGCCAGCGGATCACGGGGCGCGAAGCGCAGGAGACAAGAGAATAGGAGCCGATGATGAGTGTGCGGACCTACCAGCTCGATACAGGGCTGGAGCGGATGACCCCGGCGGAGCGTGCTGCCCGTGGTAAGGAAGCACGGGCTGCGGTGCCGCGGGACAGTCATGCGGTGTTCGACCCGCCGCCGGGCCGGCCCGACCCGATCGGCCTGCTGGAAGAGCAGGCGAAATCGCGGGTTCCGGAGCTGGTGCCCATCCGGCGGGGCCGGATGATGGTTTCGCCGTTCACCTTCTACCGCGGCGCTGCGCTGCCGATGGCCAGCGACCTTTCCCATACCCCGGTGTCCGGGCTGGCGGTGCAGGCGTGCGGGGATGCGCACCTGTCGAATTTCGGGATCTTCGGCTCTGCGGAGCGGCGGCTGGTGTTCGACGTCAACGACTTCGACGAGACGACGCCCGGCCCGTGGGAGTGGGACGTCAAGCGGCTGGCCGCCAGCCTGGAGGTCGCGGCCCGCGGCAACGGGTTCGGCGGCAAGGACCGCCGCGAGATCGTCACGGCCGCCGTCGCCCGGTACCGGCAGGCGATGCGGACTTTCGCCGCGATGACCAACCTGGACGTCTGGTATGCGCACGCGGACCTGGACGAGCTGCGGGCGCAGTTCGACTCGCAGCTGCAGGCGCGGCAGCGCAAGATGCTGGACAAGGGCATGGCCAAAGCGCGGACCAGGGACAGCATGCAGGAAGTGGCCAAGCTGACCCGCATGGTCGACGGCCGGCCGCGGATCATCTCCGACCCGCCGCTGCTGGTCCCGATCGACGAGCTGCTGCCCAAGGAGCAGGAGCTGACTGCCTTCCGGGCACAGCTGACCGGCCTGATCGCCAAGTACCAGCAGACGCTGGAAACCGACCGCCGGTACCTGCTCGAGCAGTACCAGGCCGCCGACATCGCCCGCAAGGTCGTCGGCGTCGGCAGCGTCGGGACCCGCTGCTGGATCATCTTGATGCTGGGCCGCGACGAGTCCGATCCGCTGTTCCTGCAAGTCAAGGAGGCCGAGGCGTCGGTGCTCAGCCAGTTCGTCGGTGCCAGCAAGTACGCCGACATGGGCCAGCGGGTCGTCGCCGGGCAGCGGCTCATGCAGGCCACCAGCGACATCTTCCTAGGCTGGCAGCGCAACGAGGACGGCCTGGACGGCAAGCCCCATGACTTCTATATCCGGCAGCTGCGCGACTGGAAATACTCCATCGTCATCGAGGCCCTGATACCGCGCGGCATGCGAATCTACGGAGAGCTATGCGGCTGGGCTTTGGCCCGCGCGCACGCCCGCTCCGGGGACCGGATCGCCATCGCCGCCTACCTCGGCGGCTCCGACGTCTTCGACAAGGCCATCACCCAGTTCGCCGTCGCCTACGCCGACCAGAACGAACGCGACCACCAATCCCTCGTCGACGCCGTCACATCAGGACGGCTCACCGCCGAGACCGACATCTGAGATCACTGACTGACCAAGGGCAGTGGCGGCTACAGGGTGGAGCGAGTCCGCCCGCCCCAGGCCTTCGTGCTCGGGCGGGCGTTCCCTGAGAACGATGACTCGGGCGCGTCAGGAGCTGGGGCCTGGCGATGCCTGACCGGCTGGGTATTCCTGCAGGTGGACATCTCCGGCTGTCCGTGCGGCCATCACGGGGTCGATGATGCGCCATGCCGATTCGGCCTCGCCGCCGCGGATGAACAAGATCGGGTCGCTGTTGAGCAGGATGTTCAATGCGACCTCAACCGGGATGGCACCCATGACGGCGGCCTGGGATCCCTCGTGGCTGGTCAGATGTGCTCGAGCGCGCCGGGGCGCTGGGCCAGCTCGTCCTCGGCGTGGGCCACCATCGGCATGCCGCCGTTGCCTACCGTCAGCGGGGTGCGGTGATAGCCGTGGTAGGTCATCATCCCTCCGGCCAGGAACGCCACCTGGTCCCAGCCGTTTTGCTTCAGCACGCAGTAGGCGATATAGCTGCGGAAACCGGACCGGCAGTAGGTGTACACCGGCTTGTCCCGCGGCACCTCATCCAGCCGGTGCCGCAGCTCGGTGTAGGGGATGAGGACTGCCTCGGGGATGTGCCAGGCGTCGTATTCGGCCGGGGTGCGCACATCGAGGATCGTCACCCGATCGCGGCAGTCCGGGTAGTTCTCGGGGTACCACAGGTGAATGTCGCCGCGCAGCAGGTTCGAGCCCAGGAAACCGGCCATGTTGACCGGGTCCTTCGCTGCCCCGTACGGCGGGGCGTAGGCCAGCTCCAGGTGCTCCAGGTCGAACACCGTCAGCCCGGCCCGCAGCGCGACCGCCAGGACGTCGATGCGCTTGTCGACGCCGTCCCAGCCGAGCACCTGCGCGCCCAGCAGCTTCCCGGCGGCCGGGTCGAACAGCACCTTCAGGAACAGCGGCGCGGTGCCGGGGTAATACGCGGCATGGCCGTTCTGATGGGTGTACACCTTGCGGTAATCCATGCCTGCTTGGCGCAGCTCGGTCTCGGTCAGGCCGGTGCCGCCGGCGGTCATGTCGAACACCTTGACCACCGCGGTGCCCTGGGTACCCCGGTAGCCGCCGACATCCTCGCGGCCGGCGATCGTGTCGGCGGCGATCCGGCCTTCCCGGTTCGCCGGGCCGGCCAGCATCGACAGCACCGGCTCCCCGCTCAGCAAGTGAGCGGTCTCCACCGCGTCCCCGGCCGCGAGGATGTCGGGTGCCGACGTGCGCATCTGCGCATCGACCACGATGCCGCCGCGCGGCCCGATCTCCAGGCCGGCGTCCCGGGCAAGGTCCACGTTGGGACGCGCCCCGGCCGCCATCACCACGACGTCAACCTCGACTGACGTGCCGTCGGACAGATCGAGCACCAGCCCGCCGTCCTCCGCGTGACGGACTGCGGTGGCGGACGTGCCGAGCCGCAGGTCCACATCGTGGGTGGCGACGTGGTAGTCCAGGATCCGGGTCATCTCCGGGTCCAGCCACGGCATCAGCCGCTCGGTCCGCTCGACGACGGTCGTCGCCAGCCCGCGGTCCCGGAACGCCTCGGCGAGCTCCAGACCGATGTAGCTGCCGCCGACGATGACCGCGGTGGTGGCGTCCTTGTCGAGCTGGGCGATGATCCGGTCCATGTCGGGGATGTTGCGCAGCACATCCACCCGAGGGTCATCCGCCCCCGGGATCGGCGGCCGTACCGGCTCGGCCCCCGGGCACAGCACCAGCTTGTCGTAGGACTCCCGGTACGTCCGCCCCTGCGCGAGGTCGCGCACCTCCACTTCCTTGGCGCCGCAGTCGATGCGGATCACGTCCTGCCCGGTCCGCACCTCCAGCGCCAGGCTCCTGGCCAGGCTCTCCGGCGTCTGCAGCAACAGGCTGTCCCGGTCCGGGATGACCCCGCCGATGTGGTACGGCAGGCCGCAGTTCGCGAACGAGACGTAGTTGTCCCGCTCGAGCACGACGATCTCGGCTGACTCATCGAGCCGCCGCAGCCGCGCGCCAGTCGAGGCACCGCCCGCAACTCCCCCCACGATCACCGTTTTCATCTCGCCACCTCAATCTGCCACGCCGCGGCCCGGCATCTCGTTAATACTCAGGTGCCTGCACCGGCCCTGCCCCTCACCCGCCGGGATGAGGCCCTTGGCGTGACCGAGACCGGACATTCCCCGGTCAAAGCGCCCGGAACGGCGCTGGCAGGCCGTGTGCCTGACTCGCAGCCACCGCCCCGGCCCATGTCTGGGTCACGGCCGCAAGCAGCAGTCCTGTGCGCGTGCCCGGCCGCTACGCACGTCTACTGCCTCCTCCAGGATGCCGGCATTCCGGCGGCACGGGCGAAACAGCCCGGCCCCGGCCCGGACCGGCGAGGCAGCTGACTTTCCGTGACAGCTGCGGGTGCTCGGCGCCGGCTGAGGACGAGTGGCCGGGGGTTACATCTCCTTGACCGCTTGCTGCAGAGTCTTGTCGATGTCCTTGGGGTCCACGCCGAGCTCCTGGGCTGTCTGCTTCTCCGCCCTGGTCACCGCGTTCTTGATCGCGTCCTCGACCTTGCTCTCGCCGACAACGACAAGCCCGGCCTGCCCCGGGTCGATGAAGTCCCCCAGCTGCTTGGCGTCCGCGCGGGACATTCCCTTGGACAGGTGCCCGCTGACCCCGCCGACCACGCCGCCGACCGCGGCCGCGCCCAGCACCGCCGGCGCGAAGATGACCCCGACCGCCGCCCCGGCGGCCACGCCCCACCAGGCACCATGGCGGGTGGCCGTCTCGTCCTTATTCTCATGGACCTTGCCGCTGGCGTCCTTGGTGACCACCGCCGCATCGTAGGAACCCACCAGGCCCGCCGCGTGGGCGTCCTTGACGACCTGGTAGTCCTCCCGCGCTGTTGCCTCATCCGGATATGTCGCAACCAGGATGAACGTGCTACCGGACCCGGACATGCCGACCTCCTCCAGTTCCGCTGGCATCCCTTGCCAGGCGGCTCAGCGACTCCGCCGCAGCCGTTACCCGGCCGCTGCATCGCGGTCTCAGGCTCACACCCAGCCAGGTGACCCTGCATCACCTACCGGCCGAATTCACCTAGGGGAAAGCAGCTACCACAACAGACCAGGCCTGAACGGCTGTCCTGGGGCCAACCTGCCGCCGCTGCCGCGTAGCAAAAACCACTGCCGGTCGGGCAGGCTAGGCGCCTGCAGGCCCAGGAACCACGTAGCGCTCCTTCGCATCTACCGCGCCGGTGATATGGATCTGGTGCCGGTCACCAGGGCGTGGGCTGTAGCACGGCTGGCGGGCTAGCTCACAGCCGCAGCCCTGGGCGGGACGAGGTAAGCGACGATGAGGGCAGCCGGGAAGAAGAACACGCTGAAGATGAAGTACCCGATGAAGCTGTGGCCCTTCCGGCCGGCGACACGGGCGGGCCAGAACGCGATCGCGACCCAGATGACAGCACACAGAGTCCACAAGATCAACATGATGTGCCCTCCTCGCGTTCGTACCGAACGCTCATATTGCTGCCCAACAGCAGCGACGGCACCGGAGGTCACTCGAAGACCCACCACCGATCCGCTACCACCCTGCTCAGACAAGGTGGTGAGGCTGTAGGGACGAATAGCACCGGTGTGCAGGCCGAAGGGCCATGTAGCGCCAGCGGCGGCGGTCAAGCCCTTGCCGCGCACGCCACGGAGGTGGCGTAGCAGCACCGCGCTACTAGGCTCATCGGTGCGTCCGCGAGCCGCAGTCCGGCCGTTTAACGAGTTGGCTGAAGACTAGCGGTGGCCTGCGACGATGCCATCCAGAAAGACGCAGTCGTCGGACTGACCGCGGTCCCGGGACTCCGCACCCGAAGGCCGTCTCCCCAATGCCATACTTACTGACGTTTCCAGCAGGGAATCCGGTCGGGACGGCGGGAAAGCCGCCGAGGCCGTGCCGAAGGGCCAGGACCACCGACGCTTCAGGAGACGACCCGTGCCGGGCATGAGCGCGCAGCACCAAGGGGCAGGCAACGTGAACAACGCCGCGGCGGCGAACAAGGGCTGGCTGGCACTCGTCGCCTTGGCCACGGCGCAGTTCCTCATGGTGCTGGACCAGTCCGTGATGAACGTCTCGATCAGCTCGCTGGTCCACGACTTCCACACCACGGTCACTACGATCCAGGCGGTCATCACCCTCTACTGCCTGGTCATGGCCATGCTCATCCTCACCGGGGCCAAGATCGGCGACATGATCGGCCGCCGTCGGGCGTTCGTCATCGGACTGATCATCTACGCTTGCGGCTCGGCGCTGACCGCGGCGTCCCAGTCGGTAGCTGTGCTCGCCCTCGGGTGGTCGGTGCTCGAGGGCATCGGCGCGTCGCTGGTCTTTCCTGCGCTCGCGGCGTTGATTGCCGGCAACTTCGCGGGGCCCCGGCGCAAGGCCGCCTACGCTGTCATCGGCGGGGTCGCTGGTGCGGGGATCGCGGTCGGCCCGATCGTGGGCGGGTGGGCGACGACCGTACTCACGTGGCGGGTCGTGTTCGTCGGCGAGGTCTTCATCGCGGCATTTATCCTGATCATGATGCGGAAGGTGGCAGACGCCCCTCGCCCGGATCCTGCTCCGAAACTCGACATCGTCGGCTCGGTGCTGTCGGCCGCCGGTCTTGGGGTCTTCGTCTTCGGAGTTCTCCAGTCAAGTACCTGGGGGTGGGTCAAGCCGAAGAACTCCCCGGTCACCATCTTCGGCTTCTCGCTCACCCTGTTCGTCCTCGCCGCCGGCGGCATCCTGCTCTGGGGATTCGTGACCTGGCAGCGCCATCGCGAAGCCACGAACCGAGACCCGCTGGTCCATCTGTCACTCGCCCGGGTCCCCCCGGTACGGTCGGGGCTGATCGGGATGTTCAGCCAGAACCTGATCCTCATGGGGATCTTCTTCGTCGTTCCGCTCTATCTCCAGCTGGTCCTCGGGCTGAGCGCCCTCGAGACCGGGATCAAGATGCTGCCCATCTCGATCACCATGTTCGCGACCTCCGCGATCGGCTCACGACTGTCGAACCGCTTTCCGGTGCGGGCGATCGTGCAGAGCGGCCTGATCGTGACCCTCGCCGGTGCCCTCGTCCTGCTCGCGACGATCAAGCCCACCCTCTCCAGCGCTGGATTCGCACTCGGAATGGCCGTGCTCGGGGTCGGGATGGGCTTGATGATCTCCCAGCTGGGCAACGTGGTCCAGTCCTCGGTCGAGGAGTCGGGCCGGAGCGAGGCCGGAGGGCTCCAGTACACCGGACAACAGCTCGGCTCGTCGCTCGGGGTGGCGCTCATCGGGGCCATCGTGCTGATCGGCCTGACCAGCACCTTCATCTCAAACGTCGAGCACGACCCTCGAATCAGCGCCGACGTGTCGGCCCAGGTAGGGGTGGCGGCGGGCTCCAACACCAACTTCGTCTCCGCCACGCAGATCGACGCCGCAGCGAAAAAGGCTGGGCTCGACGCCGCGACTACGGCAGCACTCGTCGATGACTACGAGGCGGCACAGCTCCGATCGCTCAAGGCCGGGCTCCTGGCTGCTGCCCTCCTCGCGCTCATCTCGCTCGGCTTCACGCGAGAGCTGCCGCACGAGCGGCCGGCTCCCCGCACCAATCGTGATCCCACAGCGGTGCCCACCTGAGCCAGGAGTGATCACCGAGTCCCAGGGAAAGCCGCTAACTCGCGCCCATGCCCGGCTCCGCTGGCCCGGCAGAGCGCCAACGCCAGCTCAAGACCTGGCAGTACGGGCGTGGCGAGTCAGCCACCGTCGTCGGCCAACTCGGCGGCCACCTCAAGCGCGAAACCCAGCGAGGTCGCCCTTGCCAAGCGGACCCATCTTGTGGAGTCAGACGGCTCTTGCGTCGGCGTCCAGTGTCCACAGGGTTGAGATTGGCCAGGCGCTTAGTCGTTCTCCGAAGGAGAGCGGCTGGCCGCCGGCATAGAGGACTATTCCGGCAGTCAGTTGGTCGCCGAGTCTGCGGGCGAGCCGCTGGATGCCGCGGAAGTCTTCGGATCTCACGGTCTCGGCGGCCTTGACCTCGCAGGCGATGATTTCGCCGGACGGGGCCTCGAGTACTGCGTCTACTTCGTATTGGTCCCGGTCTCGGTAGTGGTAAAGGCGGACCGGCTGATCGGCGAGCGTGAGCTGGCGTGCGAGTTCGCCGAGCACGAAGGTCTCGATTAGGGGGCCGACCGGAGCGGCGGGTTGGCGTGCGCGCCGCAGGCTCATGCCAGTGAGGTGGGCAGCTAGTCCCGCATCGGCCATGACGAGTTTCGGGGTCGCGACGGCCCTGGTCGCTAGGTTGCTTGACCAGGCAGGGATGCGACGCGTTATGAACACCAGGTCGAGCAGGTCCAAGTACCGTTTGACTGTGCTGGCTGGGATCTGCAGGCGGCTGGCCATAGACGCGGGGACCGCGAGCGAGCCCGTTGAGGCGGCGATCAGGTTGACAAGCCGTCGCATGTCGGCGGGCCGTTCGATATCGGTGAGTTGTCTGACATCACGATTGACCAGATCAGATATGTAGGACTCGAAGAAGCGAGTCCGCCGACCGGTGTCGGTGCGACGCACCGCCTCGGGGTAGCCGCCGCGCAGCGCTCGTTCGATGTAGTCGCTGCGCCGCAGGTCAGAAGCTGGCACGCGGAGTCCGGGACCGTACTTGAACAGCGCGGCGACGAAGCCATCGGGGGAGCGGTCTATCTCGCCCTGGGAGAGGGGATACAGCTCGATCGTCTCCGACCGGCCGGGCAGCAGGTCGGGAATGTCGGGAAGCCCGGTAAGCCGTGCGGATCCGGTCAGCAGGAACCGGCCGGGGCGTGGGTCGGTGTCGACTTCGTGTTTGATAGCTAGGAAAAGGTCTGGCACGCGCTGTACTTCGTCGATGACCAGCAGGCCATCGTGGCGCACGAAGAACGCCGGGTCTGCCTGCGCAGCTGCACGGACCGCTGTTTCGTCAAGAAAACGCAGCTCCGAGCCGGGGAAGGATCGCATCGCTAAACTGGCGAGGGTGCTCTTGCCTGTCTGCCGTGCGCCGTTGATGACCACGACCCGGGTATCAGCCAGGGCGGAAATGACTGCGGTCTGGGCATGGCGGGGGATGAGGCTGGTTGGTGGTTCCACGCCCCTATCTTACGCAAGTTGTGGTTGATCTGCCGAATATATCGTGGTTGATCTGCCGAGAAGATTGTGGTCACATCGCCGACATGGCGATGACAGGTCTGCCCGGTAACAGCCGTGCGTGCTCATCTGGGGCCTGCGCCCGCAGCGCAGCGCGCCGGGTTCACCCCGCGCAGGAAGTATGGCTGCTTCGGGAAACCCACTGGCTCCCAGTTGGCTCCCAAAATAAAACCTAAAAACGCCTCTGACCAGTGGGTTAACGACAGAACTCGCTGATCAGGTGGGATTGGCTGTCTGCGCATGTGGATTCCCGGCTTTAGCGCGGCGTTGCCCCGGTTATGTGGTGGCGGGGCTGGGGTGGTGGATGGCCGCGAGGGTGAGGGCTTCTAGTTCGCGGACGAGCTGGTGGAGGCGCCGGTCGGCGTCGATGAGGGGCCGTAGCTGGCTGGCTTCCTCGGGGGTGAGGGTGCGGGTGACCTGGCGGCCGCCGGCGCGGTGGGTCCAGGTGGGGTAGGGGCCGTGCAGGACGGGCGGGTCGGCGCGGCAGTGGCAGCTGCCGGTCTGGCAGCGGGTGGTGCGCTCGGTGTTTTTGTGCGCGGGGGAATTTCCCTGTCCGGAACCGGCTGTTTATCCGGTGTCTCCTGTGCTGCCCGCGACGGTGTGATCGCTGCCCAGGCGGCGGCGATCGGCGAGCTGCAGGAGAAGGTGGCGCGGCTGGAGCGGCTGCTCTCGCGGAACAGCGGGAACTCCTCGATGCCGCCGTCCGGTGATGACCTGCCGGGCCGCATGCCGCCCCGCCGCGAGCGGCGGGCCGCCGAGCGCGCCGCGGCGCGGAAGCGGGGCAAGCAGCCGGGGTGGGCGGGGTCGGCGATGAGCTGGGCGGAGCCTGATGAGGTGAAAGACCATCACCCGCGCGACACGTGCGCGTGCGGCGCGGACCTGTCCGGCGCGGCGGACCTGGGCGTGGCCCGCTCGGCGCAGCAGCTGGAGATGCCGGACGTGGCCGCGCGGCGAGTCCAGCACGACATGCACCGGGCGCGCTGCGGCTGCGGGCGCGAGCATGTGGCCGCCCGCCCGCCGGGCGTGCCGGACGCGGCGGTGAGCATCGGGCCGAACCTGCGCGCCCTTGCCGTGTACCTGGTCGTCTTCCAGCACGTTCCGGTCGAGCGGTGCCAGATGCTGATCGCCGACGTCACCGGCGCGGCGGTCTCGGCCGGGTTCATCCATTCCTGCCCGGCCCGGGCAGCAGACGCCATCAGCGACGTGGTGAAGCTGATCAGGACGCTGATCACCGCCGCGCACGTAGCCGTAGCCGGACTCGACGAGACGACGCTACGGTGCGGCCCGGCCGGGCAAAAGAAATACGTGCTGGGCGCGTTCACCGAGCTGTACTCGGCGTTCTTCCTCGGCACGCGCGGCCTGGAGTCCTTCCGTGACTTCGGGATCCTGCCAGACTTTGGCGGCGTCGTGGTCTCCGACCGGTACGCCTGCTACTTCCATGACGGCTGGAAGCACATCGCGGGCAACCAGGTCTGCCTGGCTCACATCGTCCGCGACTATCAGGACGCAGCCGAGTGCTGGCCGGATGCGATCTGGCCGGTGCAGGCGCAGCGGGCGCTGCGCGGCCTGATCCGCGCCTGGCACGCCGCCCGCGAGCAGCAACTCGCCGAGATCCCCGCGCAGATCCGGGACCCGCTGGTCACCGAGTTCCGCCACGCGGTCCTGGCCGGCCTGTCCGACGTACGCCGCATCTCCGGGCCGAGGCATGACCGAGCGCGACGGCCCGGTTGGGTCGCCTCCTGGCAGTCGATCACGCCTGCCGACTCGGTGCTCGAGATCTGTTAGGAGCAACCGTCATGCCCGCGCCCATATCAACCATTCCCGGGCGCAGGCTTATCCCGGGGCTCGGCAGGGCGGGAAATGGCGAGCTGGCTAGCGGTTACGGTTTTACGGGCGGCCGGCGGATGCGTTGATTGCTGACTGCGTTTGCGTGACGATGGAATCAGCAGTCTGTCTGGGTAGTGATGGACGTGGCGGTGGTCGCGATCGGCGAGCTGGCCGCCGGCGTCGTGGCTGGCTGAGCGGGCAGTGACGGCGTGGTGGCGGTCAGCTGGGGGCTGATGGCCTGCAGCGGCGGGCCGGCGTGCTCATCGCCGCAGGTTCCCGCGTTGCCGGAGCTGTCAGTCTGGACGACATACAGCTCTTCTTTCTGGGCGGTGTAGTTCTCTGTCGGCCCGGCGGCCACGACCCCGCCGGCCGGGGTGATGCCCGCGCCGGAGAAGTTCTCGGACAGCGGCAGTCCGGTCTTGCTGTACACCTGGTAGTACTGGTGCTGCCACAGCAGGCTGCCGGTGGAGCTGACCTTCGCGATCCATGGCTCGATCGTCACTTCAGGCTGCTCAATGTCTTCGTCGCCGGCCAGGACGTAACCGCCGTCGCTGGTTTGGTGCAGTGAGTAGGCGAACGAGCCGATGTCGGTACCTTGGTAAAGGCCGCCGCTGTAGGCCTGCTGCCATTGCAGGTTCCCGGCGGAGTCGAGCTTGAGCAGCAGGGCGCCCTTGGCCCCGTTCCCGCCGTTGAACGTGCGGTTGGACCAGCCGCCGGCGACGGCGTAGCCGCCGTCCGAGGCCTGGATGATAGACGTGACGTCGGAGTCGCTGGTGAGGGTGCCATTGCTGAAGGTGGCGAAACCGTGCTGCCAGCTGATGCTTCCGTCTGAGCCGAGCCCGGCGACCAGCACCTGGCCCTGCGAGAGTCCCTGGCTGTTAGGTACGTAGTAGTTTCCTGCGGCGACGTAGCCGCCGGCGGATGTCTGCTGGACGGAGTTGAACACCGCCCCGGTCGTGCCCGCGGCCGGCGCGAGGTCCTGCTGCCACTGCACGTTTCCCGAACTGCCGAGCTTGAGGATCATCGCCCCTGGTTCGCCGCTAGGCTCGGTGACGCTGCCGGCCGCGATGTACCCGCTGTCGGCGGTCTGCCTGATCTGGTTGATCGCACTTCCGTCCGGGCTCGCCGCGTACGCGCGGGCCCAGGTGAGCTTGCCCGCCGAGTTCAGCTTCTCGATCAGGGCGCATGACTGGCCGCTCAGCGGCGGGCACGTGCTGCCGGATCCGCAGTCGATGGTCCCGCCGCCCACGATGTAGCCGCCGTCCGATGTCTGCTGGACCGAGACGCCGTCGGCGTAGTCGCCCGGCGCGCCGTGTGAGCTTGAGCAGCCAACCTCCTCCTGCCAGACGGGAACGCCGGCGGAGCTGAGCTTGACCAGCCAGTCCACGCCCAGGCCCGCGGCTGTTTCGGTCTCTGACAGGGCGATGGAGCCGCCATCCGACGTTACCTGCACGTCGTCCGGATACACATTGACCTGGGATCTGCTGACGATGGCCGCAAAGGCCTTGACGAAGGTCCCGGCGGTGGCCGCCGCCGGGCCCGCCGGCACCGAAGCAGCCATTGCAGGAGCCGCGAACCCGAGCAGGCCCAGGCCCGCACAAGCGAGAAATACCGTTCCCACCGCAAGCTTGCCGCTCTTCACAACGTCTCCCCTTCTCGCTCAGGACCGGCGTTCAGGCAGCTTGCCCGCCTGTTAGATATTCGGAGCCGCACGGGCCGCGTAGTGGTCCGCGAACCGGGAAACTCCAGGAGGCAACAGCGCTGCGAGCCCAGGTCGACGCCGGCGACCGGAAGCCAGCCGATGGCTGCCGGGCTGCTGGCAGAACAGGGCCGGATCGAGGAAGCCGAGCGGTTGCGCCGATTCGGCTTGAACCCCCACCGCATCGATTGCTTCTCCCTGGCCTGGCTGGGGCGCGGGCATGGTTCCGGTGGCTTTGTTCCACCACCCGCCGGCCGCGGAGGAGTTCACTGGGACGGCAATTAAGCGCGAGAACGACAGCCAGCAGGATCGGCATCGGCTTGCTGTCCCCAGCCGTACTCAGATGGGCATGAGTGCACCTCTCGCCTGGCGCGACGCCATCCAATTGCGCCAGATCAATCCGTTATGGCCGTCTCTACTGCCCGACGTCGCGAGTCCTCTAGCCACCCATATCGAGTCCTCTTTGCAGTTGTTGTCAAGGACTACGGCGGATTTTCTTCGAGACTGATTCCGGTAGCAGGGTCGGCATGGCTGAGGTGGCGGGCCGTAGGGTGGAGTCAGGTCCGGGAGTGGCTTGTCCGAAGAGCCGGCGTTCGGGGTGTGAGTCGGCCGCGCTGGATTCAGGGTCGTTCCCCGGTTGCCCTCCCGGGCCCTCGTTCGCGCTGCTGGCGGCCTGGCGGGCGTCGGTGCGGAGGCGGGCGTAGATGGCGTCGCTGATCCGGCGCTTGAGGGACCGGAGCGCCTCTTTATGCGTCTTGCCCTCGGCTAGCTTCTTGTCGTAATAGGCGCGGCCCTGACTGTGGGAATGACGGATCTGGGTGATCGCGGTCATGTGGATGGCGTGGTTGACGCGCCGGTTCCCGCGCAGCGACAGCCGGTAGATCTTGCGGTTGCCAGAAGAGACCTCGATCGGTGCGGTGCCGTTGTAGGCGGCGAAGTGATCCCGGCTGGCGAACCGGGACACGTCGGCGGCGTCGCCGATCACGGTGGCGGCGACGACCGGGCCGACGCCGAAGAGCTCGGTCAGGCTGGTGCCCGACGCGCGGACCGCGGCAGCGAGCTTCTTCTTCGACTCGCGCATCTGCTCATCCAGGCGGCGCATGTCCGCCAGGAGCTCAGCGGCCAGGTCGCACCGGGCCTGCCCGGCGGCGCCGTACGGCTTGACTGAGCCGAGAATCCGGGCGGCCTGAGCTGCGGTGATCTCCTCGGGCACGCCGCCAGGTACCAGCTCGCACAGTACGGCGTGGAGGCGGCACGCGGCCTGGTTCTTGGCCCGGCCCAGGTCCCGGTGCCGCCGGGACCACACCCGCAGCACCGCCGCGTGGTCATCGGCGCTCACCTGCCGCCGGGCCTTCGATCGCAGCGCCGCGACGGCCACCGACAGGGCGTCGTTCGGGTCGTTCTTGTTACTGTCCCCGGACTCGTGCAGCCGCACCCGGGCCACCAGCTTCGGCTGCACGTCCAGCACCAGCTCGCCGGCCGCGACGAGCTGCTGGGCCAGCAGGTGCCCCAGGCCGCCGGCGCCCTCCACCGCCCAGGCCCGCTCCGGCCACTTCGCCGCCCACTCCGCCAGCCGCCGGGGTACAAGCGTTCGAAAAACCGTCGGGACGGCGGGATTTGAACCCGCGACCCCTTGACCCCCAGCCATGCATCCATATCCTCGCCGCCAGGTCATCCTCACGTTTCCGCACGTGAAGCCGTGCACAGGTGAGCAGGATAGAGCCGCGGAGCGCCCTCACGAGCGCTGGTGATTCCCATTTCGTTCCCAGCCGCCGCTATCTGCAGTTCCTTGTGACCCACTCAGCTTGAGGCGTCGCTGGTGCCCGGAGCGCCGGGCCGGGGGAGTGGTGAAGTATAGGCGCGGACGGCGAAGCCTCCTCGCCCAGCGTCACCCATTCCGAAGATAGCTGAGACCGTAAGCTTGCGCGGCGGCGACAACTTCGCGAGCACGGCGCCCTCAGGGCCTGCCGGGTGACAGCCCTCAAGCTGGACAGTGGCCGTTACGGAGAGTGAATAACAGCCAGTGCGACAGCCAGATGCTCGCGCACATATCGCCGAATATTTGCGGGCTCGATGCTGCTGGATCGTCGGACTGGCGTGTCCAGATCGTCCTGTTCGGTGCGCAGGAAGGGGAGCCAGGGCCGGTCGTGCGCGCCGCTCTTGCTCGGCGCCTGGAGGTCGGCTGGAACCCCGGCACGAAGTCAGCCGGGGCACCTTCGGGCGGGTTGGGGCAGCCCGGCGTCAAGGGCCCGGGGGCGCGAAGCCGGCGGGCTGCCCTGGCGACCGGGGTACGGTGGGATGTGAGACGTTCGGGCGACGGCGGCCGCTTCCGTCGGTGGCGGGACGGTCGCGGGGGCTGGGGATGGTGCACAGGCCAGGTCCGGGCTGCCTTTGGCTCCTCTTTCGGCGTAGCGTTAGATAGAGGCCCGGCGGGCCGGGCCCGGGAGGGCGTTGAGCCCAGTCCCTGCTGGCGCTTTTCTCTCTTAGCCGAAGGAGCCGGCAGGTGAATGATCGCCTTGATCGTGTGGGCAGAGGGACGTATTCGTGCCCGCGGTTGCGTCGCTGAGATGGCTGGGGACAGGCTTGGCCGGATCCTGGCTGCGCTGTCTGGCGGGGGAGATGGGTGGTCTTCTGCCCGGTTGTGCGCAGTGTGCCCGGGGATCGTGGGGGTGAACGGTGCCGGGGTCATGCTGATGTCGGGTGACATCCCGCGCGGGTCGTTGAGCAGCACCGATGATGTTAGCCAGCTGATCGAGGAGTTGCAGTACACGCTGGGCGAGGGCCCGTGTGTGGACGCCTACCAGCAGGACCGGGTGGTGGCCGAGCCTGACCTGGCCGGGCCGGTGGCCCGCCGGTGGCCCGCGTTCACCTCGCCGGCGCTGCAGGCGGGCGTGCGGGCGGTGTTCGGGTTCCCGCTGCGGGTCGGCACGGCGCGGCTGGGGGCGCTCAACCTCTACCGCGACCGGCCGGGCCCGCTGAACGGCGAGCAGCATGCTGACGCGCTGGTCGTGGCCGATGTGGCCGCCCGCTGGGTGCTGGACGCCCAGGCCGGGGCACCCTCCGGCGCGGTGGCGAAAGAGCTGGAGGCCGGCGCTGACTTCCATTTCGCGGTGCACAACGCGGCGGGCATGGTCTCGGTCCAGGAAGGGATCAGCGTCGCCGGGGCGCTGATCCGCCTGCGGGCGTTCGCGTTCGGCAACGATCGCTTGCTCGCGGATGTGGCTGATGATGTTGTCGCCCGCAGGCTGAGGCTGGGATGAGCCCCGCTCACCCGGCACAGTCGGGCGGGGACAGGCCGCTGGAAGGATGGATGCCGCGGCCCGGGTCCCGGGTCTGGTGCCGGGCGGCCGTGACGGGCTGCCGGGCGTGCAGGAGGTGAGTTGAGATGTCCGAAGCAGCCGACGCGATGCGATCAGTGGCCGAGATGGCTGACACCCTCGTTGACGACTACGACGTGGTTGACCTGCTGACCGGGCTCGCGGACCGGTGCGTCAGCGTGCTCGGCGTGTCCGCGGCCGGGGTGATGCTGGCCTCTCCCGCGGGCAGGCTGGGGCTGGTGGCCTCCTCTAGCGAGGTGATGCGCCTGCTGGAGTTGTTCGAGCTGCAGGCCCAGGAAGGCCCCTGCCTGGATGCCTTCCGCACCGGGGAGCGCGTCGTGCGCGAGGATCTGCAGGCCGAGTCCGGCCGCTGGCCGTCATTTTCCGCCGCTGCCCTCAGGGAGGGTTTCCAGTCGGTGTCCGCCCTGCCGCTGCGGTTTCGTGATGTCACCCTCGGCGCCCTGAACCTGTTCAGCGTCACCCGCGCCCCGATGGCCGAGGCGGACGTCATCGTCGCCCGCGCCTTCGCGGATCTTGCCACCCTTAGCATCGTGCAGCATCGTGCCAGCGCCGGGGCGCAGCGCGTGAACGAGCAGCTCTCTGCTGCCCTGACCAGCCGCGTGGTAATCGAGCAGGCCAAGGGCGTGGTCGCAGAGCGCGCCGGTGTCGACCTGGCCGAGGCTTTCTCCCGGCTGCGGGCCTGCGCCCGCGATAGCAACCTACGACTCACCGATGTCGCCGAGGCGGCCGTCGCCGGCACCCTCGATCTCGATCCGCTCGCGTGGGCCCGTGGCGTACGCTGGTGAAGCTCGCCCTTTCGGCAAGCGGTGGGGCGGCATGTTGTGGTCCAGGCCGGCGTTCCCGGCGTAGCGGGCGAGCATCGCGCGGACGCCGCGGGTGGAGTACGGCTTCTTGCACGACGACTCGAATACGAACACCGCGCCCTTCTCCCGGAGGGCTGCGATATGCGGGGCGAGCGTCTCCTTGAAGGCCGCCGGGAACCGCACGTACACGAAGTGGCGAGTCATACCTGGGCGCATAGCGATCTGACCCAGCACAGTGAGGCATTCGACCGGGCCAGCCTGGAACGCGCCCACGAGCTCCTGACCCGGCTGGCCGGCCGGGCGCTCACGTTGTGCCGGCCACCGGACGGCCGCATCGACATCGTCGGGCTGGCCGTGTGCGCGAGCCTGCACTACGAGGTCATGTTGTGGTCGGACCGGGTCGCCGGCAGCAACGCCCGCGCCGACGTCGACGAGACACCGCGGCGGGGCGTCCCCCGCCAGCATCGTGCTCGCCCAGGACGGCGGCGCGCAGCCGAACCCCACCCTCATGCAGCAACACGATCGCCTGGTCGGGACGATGACCGACGCCGGATACCGCCTTGTGACCGTGAGCGAGCTGCTGGCCGCCCGGGGGCCGGGATCCGCGGACGGAGTCCCGGTAGGCCGCATCCCGATAGCCCATAATGCTGGCATGTGCGGCACCGTCAGCCGTCACAGAACCGGGGAGGGCGACGTGAGCGCAGACGCCGAGCCTAACGTTTACGCTCTGCTGAACGACGGCACCACGATCGAGATCCGGGCCGCGCGGCCCGACGACTTCGACGCGGTGCGGGACATGCACGCCAAGATGTCCCCGGACAACCTGTACCTGCGTTTTTTCAGTATGAGCCCGCTGGCTGGCGAGCAAGAGGCGCGCCGGATATGCCACGAGCCTGCCCCGGACCATGCCGCGCTGCTGGCCGTGCTGGACGGCGAGGTGGTCGGCTGCGGTACCCTCGAGCGTTACGGCGCTGGGTCCGAGTCCGCGGAGGTCGCGTTCACGGTCGCCGATGACCTGCACAACCGCGGGGTCGGCATGCTGCTGATGGAGCACCTGATCTCGCTGGGCCGCAGCCGGGATATCCGCGCGTTTACCGCAGAGACGCTGAGCGAGAACGCGGCCATGCTGCGGGTATTCGCCGATGCCGGGCTGCAGGCGCAGCGCTCCCTGGTGGATGGCGTGTACGACTTTACGTTCCCGCTGCCCTCCGGCGAGGAGGACGTCGCCCTCGGCGCCTACCGGGACGCGGTGGCCGAGCGGGAGCGGTCTGCTGACGTGGCCAGCCTGCGGCACGTGCTGGCCCCGGCCTCGGTCGCGGTCATCGGCGCGGGCCGGCGGGACGGCTCAGTCGGGCGGGCCATCCTGCGCAGCATCGTCAGCGGCGGCTTCCCCGGCCCCGTCTACGCGGTCAACCCAGCCGCGGCCGAACTGGACGGCGTGCCCTGCCTGCCGTCGGCGGCCGCATTGCCTGAGGGCGCCGACCTGGCGGTCATCGCCGCACCGGCCGCGGCGGTGACCGGTATCGCCGAGGAATGCGGACGGCGGGGGGTCAAGGCCCTGGTGGTGCTCGCAGCGGGACTCGACGGCGCCGGCCGCGCGGAGATGCTGGACATCTGCCGCCGTTACAGCATGCGGATGGTCGGGCCGGCCAGCTTCGGGGTGGCCGACACCAGTGCCGGGCTGGACGCGACGTTCGCCGGCCACCATCCCGAGCCGGGCAGCGCTGGCCTGGCGTTCCAGTCGACCGGTGGCACCGGCTTCGCCCTGGTCCAGCACCTGTCGCGGATCGGCGTCGGGATCTCCTCGCTCGTCTCGCTCGGCGACACAGACGACGTGTCCGGCACCGACATGCTGCTGTGGTGGGACTCCGACCCGGCGACGAAGCTGGCCCTGCTGTATGTGGAGTCGATCCGGAACCCGCGCAAGTTCGCCCGCACGGCCCGCCGCGTCGGCCGCAGCGTGCCGGTCCTGACCGTGATCGTGGGCCGGTCCATCACGGGCCGGCGCCTGGCCGGGGCGCGCGCCGCGGCGGCTACCCCGCTGCTCACCAGGCAGGCCCTGTTCGAGCAGGCCGGGGTGATCGCTGCCGCGAACCTCGGCGAGCTGCTCGACACCGCGGCGCTGCTGGCCTCGCAGCCGGCGCCCGCCGGGCCCAGGGTCGCCGTGGTGTCCAACACCCGCGGCGCCGTGGTCCTCGCCGCTGACGCGTGCGACGACGCGGGCCTGCAGGTCGCCGGCCTGGCCGGGGACACCCAGCGGGCGCTGCGGGACCTGCTTCCCCGCGACGCCACGGTGACCGGGCCGGTCGATACCACCCTGCTGATCGGCCCCGGCACCTTCCGTCAGTGCCTGGAGCTGGTCGGGGCCGATCCGGGCATCGACGCAGTGCTGGCGCTGACGGTCACGAGCGCGGGCAGCGACCCGGTACCCGAGGTAAGCGCCGCGCGGCTGCCGGTGCCGATCGCCACCGCGGTGCTGGACCAGGTGGAAGTGGTCCGGCTGCTCCGGGCCCCGGACGGGGGCTCACCCGCCGTTCCGGCCTATGCCTACGCCGAATCCGCGGCCCACGCCCTCGGCCACGCCGCCCGCTACGGCATGTGGCGGGCGATCCCGCCGGGAAACGTGCCCGACCTCGACGGCCTGCGCCCGGACCGGGCGAGGGAACTGGTCGCGGAATTTCTGGCCGCAGGGCCGGCGGCTGGCTGCCGCTGGACCCGACCGTGGAACTGCTCGGCTGCTACGGCGTTGCGCTGGCCGACAGCATCGGGGTCGTCACCGAGGACGCCGCCGTCGCGGCCGCAGCCCGGTTCGGGGGCCCGGTCGCCCTCCGGGCCGATGTGCCCGGCCTGGTGCGCGCGCGTGGCGCCGGCGCCCTGCTGATCGATCTGCACGGCGCGGACGAGGTCCGGCGCGGGTTCCGCTCGCTGACGGAGGCATTCGGCCACCGGCTGGCCGGTGTCATCGTCAAGCCGATGGTCACCGGCGGCGTCGAGGTGATGATCAGCATGCTGCAGGAAGAAGCGGCCGGCCCGCTTGTGCTATTCGGGGCTGGCGGTGCGGCCGCCGATGCGCTGGCTGACCGCGCGGCGCGGCTCGCTCCGCTCACCGACTCCGATGCCGACGAGCTGGTCCGCTCCGTACGCGCCGCCCCGCTCCTGCTCGGGCACCCCGGCGCCCCCGGCGCCGATCTGACCGCGCTGCGGGACCTGCTGCTGCGCGTCTCCCGAATCGCCGATGACCTGCCGCAGATCGCCGAGCTCGAACTGAGCCCGGTCTTCGCCCGCCCGGACGGGGTGCAGGCCGTCGATGCCCGGGTCCGCCTTCAGGCCGCCGAGCCCGCGGACGCCCACCTCCGCCGGCTGCGCTGACCGCCCGGCCATCTACCCGGGCCGGCCGCCTCGCATGACAGGCCCGCCGCTGGTCCGGGCCGGCCGCCGCAAACGACAGGCCGGTCACCGGTTCGGGTGGGCTGCCTCAGCCGGGCCTCGGATTGGGCTGTCGTGAACGCTGGCGCAATCGAGGCAATTCCTCGGTGCCCGGTCATCCTGGGCCTGATCGGACATCCCGAATCTCGCAACGTTAAGGTCGTGCATGGCCACGTCCATGCACGAGATCCTCGCTCGCCCCGAACGGCGGCGATGCGCGCGCCTGGCGTCGGCATCATGCACGTGCTAGCTACGTTCGGTGACGGAGTAGCTGGAAGGCATGCGGCGGTAGGCGGTCAGCACTCGTCGCGGTAGCGGCCGTCGCCGCGGTTCACGAAGATCTCCACGGCGGCGAACTCGTATCCACGCCGGTCCCGCAGCGCGGGTTCGAAGTGCACCATGTTCACCCGGGTGAAGGTCACCGTGACTTCCATGCCGGGGTGACCAGGTCGGTGGACTCGCGCCGAAGGAATACCTGGACTGTTTGGACCTGACTTGGGCCACGATTGAGGCTTGAGCGGCGGCGTACGTTGCTGACCTGTGGGTTCATCTCCGGGTCGGGCGGAATCTGCGCACTAATTCAGGGTCCCAAGGTGGCCCGGTGGCGTACGTGCGGACCGTCTTCGCGGTCTATGAGGTCGCGTGCGTGACGCAACCGCGCCTGTTCCTCCGGCGCTACGAGCCGCGCATATGACCCGGCCGCTCAGCGCCTCGTCTCGTATCTGGTCAGCACGATGCCGCCAGGGAACGTCCGCGTCTCCACCAGGTTCAAGCTGACCCAGCTATCCAGCGCCGTGAAGAACGGCGTGCCGCCGCCCACCAAGACCGGATAGGTGGCCAGTGCATACTCGTCGATCAGCCCGGCCCGCATGGCAGCCCTGGCGAGCGTCGCGCCGCCGATGCCCATCGGGCCGCCGTCCTCGGCCTTGAGCCGGGTGATCTCGCCGACCGCGTCGCCGGCGACCAGGCGGGTGTTCCAGTCGACCTTGTCGATCGTCGAGGAGAACACCACCTTCGGTGTGTCCCGCCAGTTTTGCGCAAACGCGATCTCCGCCGGGGTGGCGTTGGGCTGCTGGTCGCCGGTCGGCCAGTAGGAGCTCATCGTCTCCCACAGCTTGCGCCCGTACAGCGACAGGCCGCTCGCCCGCTCCTGGTCGAGCCACCACTGGAACAGTTCGTCGCTCGGCGGCCCGCTCCAGCCGATGTCGTCGCCGGGTGCGGCGATGTAGCCGTCCAGGGTCAGGTTCATGCCGTAGATCAGTTTCCGCACGACGCCAGCCTCCCGTGAGTCGGTCTCCGGTGTACAGACCGGCGCGGAGCGAGAAAGTCATCGGTATGACGATCTTGTGCGCGCGGGTAGTCCTCGTGCTCCGGGCTCAGGCGGCGTACCCCGGCCCAGCGAACACGCATTCGCCGCCGCCGACCCGCTACCCGACCATATCCCACGGATCATCGAAGCCATCAAGACCCGATCCGCTGCGCACTAAGTTGGCCCAACTCGGGTCGGTGGACTCGCGCCGAAGGAATACCTGGACTGTTTGGACGACCGCGCCGACTTGGCACTGGTCAAGCTGTTCCACCATGGCGTGCTGGTCAAGACCGACCCGGGTCTGCGGCGTGGAGGCAAATGCCGAAGCGGCCCGCCGCGCCGAGGGATTTCCGCCATCGCGGCAACGCGATCATCAGGACTGCGTAGTCGCCACCTTGGATGCCTTATCACCCCGGCCGGGTCGCGTGGGAACGATCACGGCTGACTTCGTTCCCATTTCGGGGTACAAGCGTTCGAAAAACAGTCGGGACGGCGGGATTTGAACCCGCGACCCCTTGACCCCCAGGCACGGACCTGGTGTCTGGCCCGGTCTGAGGGAGTCGGACGGGGAGCCTCTCACCTGCATGAACGCACTGGCTGAGTCGCAGCTAGTCCGGGGGAGTCGAAGGGCATTGGCTCCCCTGATTGGCTCCGGGGGTCAATTGCGGCAGAGAATAACCTACGGCGATCAAGATCCACGACGATGTCATGTGCCGGGAGATCAACGGCGTTGTCATCGCGACCGCGAGGTGCGCGCAGTCCAGTCGACAAAGCCTGCGCGCGTAGGTCGGCGTCCTCGTGATTCTCGGGCAGGGGCCGTGACTCTCGCGGATGTCGCCGTCAGCCAACCATGCGCCACGCCGCGAACAGCGTGAGCACCATCTCCACGCAGTTCGGCAGCATCGTCGCGACGACGTCGCTGGCGCCGACGCCGAGCGAAGCCAGGCCTCCAGCCGTTCGACAGCGGCCGCGAACTTGCCGGAGGTAAGGCGCATCCGGCATCAATCGGACCTGCTGACCAAACTGTTACCCAGGCAGATGACGTCCGAGCGCCCTGACGGCACGGTCGCCATGGTCGCAGCGATCCTGGGCCTGCCATGTACGCGAGGCCTCATGATGGTAGGAACGCATTCCTACCATGAGCTACGATGGAGACATGACTGTGCGGAAACTCTCGATCTCCGTTCCTCCCGAGGTTGAAGAGACGATCAAGGCAGCGGCTGCCGAAGAGGGCAAGCCGGTGTCGGCCTGGCTCGCTGAAGCTGCCACCGAAAAAGCCCGCGCCGCCGCCCGTCAGGCGGCAGGCAGGGCGGCCGCCCGCGAGCTGGTAGCCGAATATGAGGCCGAGCACGGCCCGCTGCCGGCGGCGTCCCGGCAGCGGGCCCGGCAGTTCCTCCTCGAGGCCGGGCTGCTGGATGACGAGCCACAGCAAGCCGCAGGATAGTGGCCACGATCGTCTATGACACCGGCGCGCTGCTGGCGGCCGAGCGGCGTAATCCGGACTTCCTCGCCCTGCATGACGAACTGACTGCCGCGCGCATCCGCCCGATCGTGCCGGTAGTCGTGCTGGCCCAGGCCTGGCGCGGCGGCCCCCAGCACCAGATCTCCCGGCTGCTCAAGGCGTGCGATATCGTCCCCGACGACGAACGCACCGGGCGGGCCGCCGGCGTCGCGTGCGCTGCCTCGGGCACCGCCGACGTGGTGGACGCTATCGTCGTCGCCACCGCGGTCCGCCACCAGGCCCCCATCGTCACCAGCGACCGCGGCGACCTGTCCCGCATAGCCGACGCCATCGGGGTGAAAGTCCGGTTCTTTGAGACCTGACCCGCGGCCGATGCCAGTAGCTGCCGCCCTCGGTTCCCTTCTCTCCAACGCTCAGGTAGTCGCGCGGCCGACACTCGACAAGCATCCCAGCGCTCCGGGCCGGCCATCGCGGCGGGCGCATCCGGCGAGGATAGAAATCTGGCCGGGCCGATGCGAAAATCGAACGTATGGGGCTTGACCTGCAGTTGTGGCAGACGGATGCTCCTTCAGCTGTGAGCGGCGGGGTCGTCTACCGTCCCCGGCTGTTCGGTCGGCTGGGCCGGGAAAGTCGGGTGACCGAGTTCTCGGCACCGGCAGGCAGCGGGAAGACGGTACTGCTGCGGTCCTGGATCAGCGAATCCGGTCTGGCTGACCGCGCCGATCCGGTGGATGCGCAGCGCCCAGGGTCGGATGCGGTCAGCTCCGTCTGGTGCGGTTGCTGCACTTTGCTGCACCGGCTTCCGCTGTTCGAATCGAAGACCTTCGCTTGTAAGGCGATCTTGGTGCCTGTGTTGTTGACGTTTAAGCGTCAATCGGGAGTCAGTGGAAGGTCCTCATCCGAATAGTGATGTCCGGCGTGGTCGTTCCGTCTCCGATCATAGGAAGCTGTCGGGGTGGCTCATTCAGGGGGTCCGAGGTAACTCCAGGCGGCCGGGAATTGCCCGATTCCGATGCTGCGGCAGACTTTCTGGGCGGCCATGCTGACGGCCTCGGTGAAGGTCGGGAAGGCGAATTGCATCTCAGCGAGATGCTCAACGTTCATGCGGGCGCGCATGGCGGTCGCGACGACTTGGACGGTTTCAGCTGAGTATTCGCCAAGCACATGGGCACCAAGAATGACGTGGCTGTGCCGATCGGCGATGAGCTTGCAAAAGCCATCGGGGTGGCCGTCTGCCACGGGCCGGACGAGGTCGTCGTACCGGGCGATTCCCACGGCGACGTCGTGGTCATGGGCAGCTTGGGCTTCGGTCATGCCGACTGAGCCGTACTCCGGGTCGGTGAAACTGCCGGTGGCTACCACATCGTGGCCGGGCTGCCGGGTAGGGCCGTGCACGGCATTCCACGCCGCGATACGGCCTTCGAGCCTGGCGCTCTGAACCAGCTTGGACCGGCCGTTGACGTCACCGGCGGCGAAGATATGCTCGACGTTGGTTTGCAGGTAGTCATCGACTCGGATGGCTCGCGGGCTGCTGGTGACTGCGGCGCGGTCAAGATCGAGGTTCTGGAGGTTTGCGGGCCAGCCCACGGCGGCGAAAACGACCTCCGTCGTTGCGTGCTCGACCGGGCCACCACGGGTGAAGTGAAGGATGACCTGCTCGCCGCTGCGTTCCAGAGCCTGCACTTTTGCGCCGGTGATGAGCTCGATGCCTCTGGCCTCGAACGCCTGGCCCAGCGCAGCGGAAACGCTGGCATCGGCGCCGGGAACGAGCCGGGGACCGGCCTCGACGAGACGGACCTCGGCCCCGAGGTCAGCGAAGATCGAGGCTATCTGGCAGCCGGTGTCGGCTCCGCCGACAATCGTGAGTTGCTGCGGGAGGGCTTTGAGGGTCCAGATGTCCTGGTAGGTCAGCGCGAGCTCACCGCCCGGGACTGGCAGCGGAGCCGCGTGGCAGCCGACCGCGATGACGATGCGGTCTGCGCGCCAGCTGCGGCCGTCTTCAGCGCGCACGGTGTGCGAGTCGGTGAACTGGACTGGGCCAAGGTGCTCGTCCAGGTCAATCCTTTGGTGGCGCAGGTGGCCAGCGACGTCTTTCTTGTCGTGGGCGTAGCGGGCAACCCGGGCGGCGTTCGCCAGGATGGCTTCGAGATTGGGTACCGGCGGGGGGCCTTCCAGGCCGAAACGCTCCCATGAGGACCAGTCCCGGGCCAGCCGGGCGGCGCGGGCCAGGGTGCGGACCGGCGTCGGCCCGCGGTTCAGGTTGGTCCCCCCGATCCGCTCGGCTTCCAGCAGTGTCACGTCGGCGCCCAGCTCCCGCGCTTGCAGCGCGGCCGTGATTCCTGCGGGGCCACCGCCCACTACCAGCAGTCTCACGGCGCCGTCTCCGCGGGAACGGCCTGTCCGGGGCGGTGGCTGCCCAGGGGCCTGAGGATGGCGCGGGCTGGTGCCCCGTCACTGCCGTGCAGTTTGACTGGCAGGCAGATCATCTCGTACTGGCCTTCGGTGACCGGTGACAGGTCAAGCCCTTCGATGATCCAGTACACGAAGTCCTCGACGAAGGTACCGCTGCGCCAGCACCGCGCCGAGTTTGATGTCCGGAACAGCACGCGTTCCCCGGCCTGGAGCCTGTGCTGGCGGATCTCGTCCGCAGTGATCTCGCAGGGATGCTCGATCTGGATCATCCGGGCCTGGCCCATCGTCGCGGTCAGCGGCATCTCATCCAGCCCGGCCGCTTCGTGCAGGAAGTGCACCGGCCCGTCCATGTGGGTGCCGCTGCGTACCCCCATGGCCAGGCGGGAGACGTTGCAGGCGTCACCGCGCCCGAGGTCCATCATCCGCTCCAGTACGATCGGCGGATTGTCAGGCCAGTGCGGCATGCCGTGCTTGACGGTCACCGACACGTCTATCCACTCCGTCATCTGAGACGTCACAGCTCCCCTCTGCGGCATTGCCCGGTCGGCCATAGCGCAGGACGCTCCGTCCTGGTCCCGGCAGGTTCGCCGTCCGGAGCATCCGCGTGAGTGAGAGCTTTAGCGAGCCACGACGGATGACTGGGCGGCCCGGCGGCCCCCTGGATGCCGCATCGCCCGGGCCGTCTAGATCGGATGCTATGTGCGCAGCCGGTCATTGTCACCACGGCATTTTCTGCCCGGCAGCCGTCAAGACCTGGCAGCCGGGCCCCGGCCAGCGTCCGGCAGCCAGCCAAGAGAAAGATCAGTTTTTGCTAGGGTATGGCCATGCGGGCCGTCACGGTTATTCCCGGGCAGCAAGACTCAGTCGCGCTTACCGACATGCCGGAGCCTCCGGACGAGGACGGGCCGATCTTGGTGCAGACGCAGGCGATCGGCATCTGCGGCACCGATCTGGAGATTATCAACGGCGAGTACGGGTCCGCGCCGCCGGACCAGGAGCGCCTCATCATGGGGCACGAATCGCTGGGCCTCGTGGCCGAGGCCGCCCCGGGGACCGGATTCGGTGCCGGGGACCTCGTGGTCGGCATCGTCCGCCGGCGTGACCCCGTTCCGTGCTCCGCCTGCGCGGCGGGGCACTGGGATATGTGCCTGAACGGCCAGTACACCGAGCGGGGCATCAAGGGTCGGCACGGTTATGCGTCCGAGCGCTACCGTATCCATCCCGACTACCTGGTCGCGGTCAATCCGGCCCTCGGGATCCTCGGCGTGCTGCTCGAGCCCACCACGGTCGTGGCCAAGGCCTGGGACCACATCGAAAAGATCGGTCGCCGGGCCGCATGGGCACCGCAGAAGGTACTTATCACCGGCGCCGGGCCAATCGGGCTTCTGGCTGCTTTGCTGGCCACCCAGCGCGGTTACCAGACCTACGTTCTTGACCGGGTCACCGAAGGCGGCAAACCGGAAATGGTCCGCCGTCTTGGAGCAACCTACGTCCACAGCGGAGACCTCGGCGAGGCGGCTGCGGAGGCGGACATCATCATAGAGTGCACCGGGTACGTGCAGATGCTGCTGGAAGCAGGCCCGCGGAATGTCCGCCACCGGATAACGTGCCTCACCGGGGTTTCTGCGGCCGGCGCCGAGGCCGCCGTTGACCCGGGCCTACTCAATCGCAACATGGTGCTGCAGAACTCGGTCATATTCGGCTCGGTCAACGCCAACCGGCACCACTACGAACTGGCCGCCGAGGCTCTCGCCGAGGCCGACCCCGGCTGGCTCGCCGACCTCATCACCCGCCAGGTGCCGCTCGACCAGTGGGCCGATGCCTATACCCGCAAGCCTGACGACATCAAAACCGTCCTGAACTTCCCCGACGCATCTTGCGCAGTACCTGCCGCTTGGCGGTCGGATCAAGGGAAGCTGTGATTTCCAGGAACGGGACCAGGGCAATCTTTGGCCCGACACCGATCAGCAGTACTAGGAATGTGTCGATAGCACCGGCCGCGGTGATCGTTGTCTGGTCCATCGTCCAAGTGTGGCGCAGGTCGGTTTTCGGCGCCTCAGCTGCCGCTACTATCACCGGATCTTCTTCCGTCACCGTGATGGCGCCTGCCCTGTCCTGACCCTCTCCCGAACCCGATAGCTGTCGAACCCAGAAGGGTTCGCATCAAGGCTGTCTTCGCGTGTACATGAACCATAGTGGCCCGTGTGGTGATGTCGGAGGGGAAGCGGTAGTGCGCGAAGCAGCGCCTGCGCTGTGCGTCGATTGAGCTGCCGTGGTCGCCAGTGCGTCCATGTCGTCAGCCATCATGGCCACTCTTGTCTGCGCTCCCGATAGCTGCGAACTCCGGGGCTTTCGGGCAGGTTCGGTCAAGAGTCGAAGATCGGCGAAGCCGACGCCGGAGGCGCTCTTGGCAGGTTCTGCCCGACCCAGACAATCCTCGGCAGCGGGAGCATGGACACCCCTCGGCTGATCCCCGTGACTGCTGGGGTCAACGGCGGCCCGGAATCTCATCGTCTTCGCGCCAGCCGACCGGCGCCCGGCGTGCGCGCCGAGTCAGCGGCGCGAGCGGCCCGGCCGGGCCGCCTTTAAGCCGCAGGGAAGGTACTCACCGGTCCAATCACGCAGATGCCAGATGATCTGGATACCCGTGCTTACTGAGGGGGCTCACTGGGAACGCGGGAGCACCCAGACGCCACGGCCAGGCACCGTGCGCGCCAGCCCTTCGGCGCGTATGACATCGACGGCACGGGTGACCGCGCCGACTGAGATGCCGTACTCCTGGGACATTGACTTGGCTGAGGGCAGCGGGGTGCCGGGTGGCTACTCGGGTGTGCCGTGCTGAACGGTACTAGCAGGTACTGTCAGGAAATAGCCGGTATTTTCGAGCGGCCACGGCTTGCGTGTGGATCGCGGCTTGCAGGAATCGTGATCTTTGACGCCCCTTGACTCGTGTACCTACCCGGTCCAGGCCTGCGGCCGAATGCCCAGCTAGAACGGGGCTGGATCCGTGAAACCTTGCTTCCGGCAAGCCGTAGGCGGGCCTAGTGGCTCCCCGTTTGGCTCCCTAGCTATTGGATCACCCATTCGAAATAACTCGTCTACCAGTCGGGACGGCGGGATTTGAACCCGCGACCCCTTGACCCCCAGTCAAGTGCCCTACCAAGCTGGGCCACGTCCCGTGCTAGCACCTGCCCGCCTACCCGGCGGGCCTACTCACCTTAGCGCAGAGCGCGCCCGCATCGGTCACCGTGCTGCCGGCCGCAGCCGTATGCGTGACGTTGCGGTTTGCCGCGTTGGCGCATGCGCTGCGTATGCCTGCTTCCCGCGATGCTGGCCCCGGGGTGATGGTGGTTACGGAGTTCACCTGGGCCGAGGACCCGGGGAGGGATCATGAACTGTCCGCATCGGCCGCCCTGCCCGCAGGGGAATGCGCCGGACCGTGAGGCCGCCCATGTCGTGGCCGCCCGCCCGGAGCAGGGCTGGAGCCTGCTATGCAACGGCGTCGTCGTTTTCGAGGACACCGGGGACCTGCTCCCGGACGGCCGGATCATAGCGCCGCACCGGGATGCGTGCGGTTGCCAGCCGGACGGCTCAGCCGATGGGCACCACCCGAGCGGTCTGATCGTTTGAGCTGGCAGACGCAGCAGGCAGAATGGTGGTTATGGATGGCCTGATTCACCGCAGGCCGGATCCGGAACGGCGGGCCGATGATACGGGGACCAGCTGGGGACAGCGCGCGCTCAGGCGACCCCACGGTTCCGCTGCGGGGTGACGGTTCCGCCGGAGCCGCCGGAGGGCGCCGGGAGTACGTCGCTCCTGCGGGCTACCGTCCCAGGCGGCGGAGGTCCTGGCGGATCCTGCGCAGGATAACCGTCCTCCTCATCGTTCTGGTCGTCTTGGCGGGCCTCGCGTTCGGCTCTCTGCTGCTGATAACGCCGTCAGTGGGTAACGCCCGCCAGCTCGCCAGGGGACAGGCGGCTGCCCATCATGCCGCCTACCCGGGCCCTCCCGTCCCGCACAGGTTCGCGGCATCCCTGGTGGCCACCGAGGACCACAGGTTCTACTCAGAGCCGGGGATCGATGTCCTCGCGATCGGCCGGGTAGCGGAAAGCTACCTGACCGGCAGCAGCGGCCAGGGTGGCGCCACGCTATATCAGCAGCTCGCCAAGGTGCTGTACACGCCGGGGCGCTCAGGCGTAACGGTCGAGGCCGAGCAGGTAGCGCTCGCGGTGAAACTCGACCTGACCTATACCAAGAGCCAGATCCTGCAGATGTACGCCGGAGTGGTCTATTTCGGCAACGGCTACTACGGGCTTGCGGCGGCCAGCTGCGGCTACTTCGGCGTGCGGCCCGCCAGGCTGTCCTGGCCTGAGGCCGCGATGATGGCCGGCCTGGTGCAGGGGCCTTCGCTAGATGATCCGCTGACCCATCCGGCGGCGGCTCGGTCGAGAGAGGTCCACGTCATAGGCAGGCTGGTAGCCACGGGAACGCTCACGCAGGCCCAGGCGACCTCAGCCCTGGCGGTGCCGCTGTCGAGAATGCTCGGCAGGGCCGGAACCGGCTGCGCCGCCTAGCGGCGCCGCCTGAACGAGGCCTTACTGCCGGTCCGCCCTGTGCCGTCCGGGACTTGAGGACACCACGATCCGCTCGTGCGGCTCATGCGCGCTCACCTGGGCTGCTGCGGCGATCGGCTCGATGGGAGTCGGCTCGGCCTCAGGCTCGGCAAGCCGCCACACCCACTTGCGGTACGACCAGAACCTGAACAGCGTGGCGAGCACCACCCCGACCAGGAACGCGGCGTTCACCGTGAGCTTGTCGTGCCAGGCTGAATTCGTGCTTGGCCAGCTCGATGCAGGCCTGCTGGATCAGTATCCCGACCCCGTTGAACAAGAAGAACAGGACGGTCTCGCGCCCCATGCCGGTGCGCTCACGATGGCGGAACGTCCAGTAGCGGTTGCCGGCGAAGGCCACGACCGCTGCGAGCAGGGTGGAACCGGCGTTGGCCGCGAAGGTGTCCAGGCCCAGCTGAATCAGCAGGTTGAAGAACAGCTCGGTAACAACGAACGCGATTCCGCCGACCACGCCGAACTTGGCTACCTCGTGGAGCAACAGCCGGAACCGCTCGTAGAGCTTGCGGGCGAAGCTCACCTGTCCCCTTTCCCGTTCCCCTCCGGGCATGCCGGATCTGCCGAGGCGTTGCCTGCGAGGGTACCCCGAGCCGGACGGCCGGTGGCGAATCGGGGGAAATCCAGGCGCCGTGTATACGGACTCTTTCCCTTCACCCTAACCGCAAACTCGCTCGGAAATGTCAGGCCCGCCGGGTAGTGTCGCGGGCGTGTGCGCTCCCGACGTGCTGATTCATGCTCGCGGCCTGACGAAGAGCTTCGGTGGCGCGGTAGCCGTCGACGGGATCGACTTCGACCTGCGCCGGGGCGAGGCTTTCGGGTTCCTCGGCCCCAACGGCGCCGGCAAGTCCTCCACGATGCGGATGATCGGCTGCGTCTCGCCGCCCAGTTCCGGCGAGCTGACCATACTCGGCATGGACCCGGTCGCCGACGGTGCCACGATCCGGGCACGTCTCGGAGTCGTCCCGCAGGAAGACACCCTCGACGTTGAGCTGACAGTCCGGGAGAACCTGCTCATATACGGACGCTATTTCGGGCTGCCACGGGATGTCATCAGTGCGCGGACTGCCCGGCTGCTCGACTTCGTCCAGCTGTCCGACCGCGCGAACGATCAGGTCGAGCCGCTGTCCGGCGGGATGAAACGGCGGCTAACCATCGCCCGCTCGCTGATCAACGAGCCGGAGATCCTGCTCCTTGACGAGCCCACGACCGGGCTGGACCCGCAGGCCAGGCACGTGGTCTGGGACCGGCTCTTCCGGCTCAAGCGGCGTGGCGTCACCCTCGTCCTGACCACGCACTACATGGACGAGGCCGAGCAATTGTGCGACCGCCTGGTGGTGATGGATCGTGGCAAGATCGCGGCGGAGGGCTCGCCCAGGGAGCTGATCGGGCTGTACTCGACCCCCGAGGTGCTTGAGCTCCGCTTCGACCCGGCCGAGCACGAGCAGGCCGCCGAGAAGCTCGCTGACGCGCCCGCCGAGAGGATGGAGATTCTCGCAGACCGGATACTGCTTTACGTTCTCAACGGGGACCGCGCGCTGACCACCGTCCGTTCCCTTGGTCTGGAGCCACTGACATCGCTGGTTCGCCGTAGCACGATGGAGGACGTCTTCCTCCGGCTCACCGGCAGGCGGCTGGAGGACTGATGGCGGCGGGGGTTTCGCCGCCTGCGGCGCGGGCCGGCCGGGCGCCAGCGGCCACCTCGTCCGACTGGGCACTGGCCGTCCGGGCGCTCCGGTCCTGGCTGACCAACTACCGGCGAACGTGGCGGGGCACGATCTACTCCAGCGTGCTGACTCCGCTGCTCTACCTTGGCGCCATGGGGCTCGGCCTGGGCACCCTGGTCAACGCCCACGGCCAGGCCCAGCTGGGCGGCGTCAGCTACCTGGAGTTCCTGGCCCCTGGCCTGCTGGCCGCCGGAGCCATGCAGACGGCCGTGGGCGAGTCCACCTACCCGATTATGGGGTCGATCAAGTGGCTGAAGACCTACCAGGCCGCTGTGGCCTCGCCGCTGCGCCCGGCCGACCTCTTCCACGGTCACCTGCTGTTCACCACGTTGCGGCTGATCATGAACTCCGTGATCTTCCTGGTGGCCATGGCCGCATTTGGCGCGGTGCGTTCGCATTCGGCCTGGGTGCTGGCCATCGTGCCGGTGGCCGTGCTCACCGGCCTGGCGTTCGCCGCGCCGATCGAGGCGTGGGCGGTGACGCGGACCAAAGATCAGTCGTTCGCGCTCATCTTCCGGTTCGGGATGATCCCGCTGTTCCTGTTCTCCGGCACCTTTTTCCCCATCTCCCAGCTGCCCGGCTGGATCCGCCCGGTGGCGTACGCCACGCCGCTGTGGCACGGCGTATCGCTCTGCCGGGCGCTCAGCCTCGGCACCACCAATCTGGGCGGAGCGCTTGTCGACGTTGCCTACCTGGCCGCTGTTGCCGCCGCCGGGATCGCCGTCGGACGCCGCACCTACCAGCGGCGGCTCTATGTCTGAGTTCCTGGCTGAATCGCTGCGGGCGATCCCGCTCCGGGTGCTGCCGGCCCCGATGCTGGCCAGTGCCCGCGGGCTGGGCGGCCGCGGCAGCGTGCACCTGATCGAGCGGCACGCGCGGGCCTATCAGCATGCCTGGGTGATGCTGCTGTCCGGCGTCTTCGAACCTCTGTTCTACCTGCTGTCGATCGGGGTTGGCATCGGTGCGCTGGTCGGCCCGGTGGCCGGGCCTGGTGGCCAGGCCGTCGGCTACACCAGCTTCGTCGCCCCCGCACTGCTCGCCACCTCGTCGATGAACGGTGCCGTTTTCGATTCGACCTTCAACGTGTTCTTCAGGCTGAAGTACGCGAAGCTCTACGATGCCGCGCTGGCCACGCCGATGCGCTCGGGCGACATCGCGCTCGGCGAGATCGGCTGGGCGCTGCTGCGCGGAGGCCTGTACGCGTCCGCGTTCATGGTGGTCATGCTCGCCATGGGCCTGGTGCACTCGGTATGGGGGGTTGCGGCGCTGCCCGCTGCGCTGCTGATCGGCTTCGCGTTCGCGGCCACCGGGATGGCCGCCACCACGTATATGACCAGCTGGCAGCATTTCGAGTTCGTCACCCTCGCCACGCTGCCGATGTTCCTGTTCTCGACGACCTTCTACCCGCTCAGCGTCTATCCGCGGCCGGTCCAGGTCATCGTCGAGTGCACGCCGCTGTACCAGGGCGTGGCGCTGCTGCGTGGCCTGACCCTCGGGGTGGTTGGCCCCGGCCTGCTCTGGCACGTGCTCTACCTGGCGCTGATGGGCCTGGGCGGCCTGTACGTTGCTGGCCGCCGGATCAGCCGCCTGCTGCTCAGGTAGCTCGGCCGGGTCGCTCAGGTAGCTGCCCCCCGGCTCAGGCAGCGGCTGCGCTCGGGAGGCGGCTGCGCTCAGGCACGCGGCTGCCCCTATATATAGTTCGCCCGGCTATTTTGGCTGCTCGCTGGCCTGCCGTGCCGGTTACGCCCGCGATTGGCGTGAATTAGATGCTTGATCGTCTTTACCTGGGCTAAGCAGAGCGTAGCGTGGGATCGTACCGGGCAGTAGATAGTCTTGTCCGGACCTGTGGAGGCGGCAGATGGACTTTGGGTACGACGCGCGCACAGAAGAACTTCGCGGCCAGCTGCTGGGCTTCATGGATGCCTTCGTCTACCCGGCCGAGAAGGTCTTCGCCGAGCAGGTGGCCGAGGCAGCCGCAGCCGGCCAGATCTGGCAGCGGCCCGCGGTGATCTACGATCTGACCGCCGAGGCGCGCAGCCGAGGTCTGTGGAATCTGTTCCTTACCAGGAAGCCAGGGGAACCGGAGGATGCGCCGCACCTTGGGGCCGGCCTGACCAATCTGCAGTACGCGCCGCTGGCCGAGATAACCGGGCATAGCCCCCATCTTGCGCCTGAGGCACTCAACTGTGCGGCACCGGACACCGGCAATATGGAACTGCTGGCCGAGTTCGGCACCGCTAAGCAGCAGGAACGCTGGCTCCGGCCGTTGCTGGACGCCAAGATCAGGTCCGCGTTCTGCATGACCGAGCCCGACGTCGCCTCGTCGGACGCCAACAACATCGCCACCAGGATCGAGCGCGATGGCGGCGAGTACGTGATCAACGGCCGCAAATGGTGGTCGACTGGCGCGATGGACCCGCGCTGCGAGATCCTCGTCGTGATGGGCAAGACCGCGCCGGACGGCGAGCGGCATCGGCAGCAGTCGATGATCTTGGTGCCGACCCAGACTCCCGGCGTGACGGTCAAGCGAGGCCTGCAAGTATTCGGATTCCTCGAACCGACCCACGGTGGCCACGCTGAGGTTGAGTTCCAGGACGTCCGGGTTCCAGCAGAGAACCTGCTTGGCGCCGAGGGCGAGGGTTTCGCGATCGCCCAGGCCAGGCTCGGTCCCGGCCGGATCCATCACTGCATGCGCGAGATCGGGGCCGCGGAGCGGGCACTCGAGCTGATGTGCCGGCGGGTCACCGAGCGGATCGCGTTCGGCAGTCCGCTGGCCACCCAGGGCGTGATCCAGGGCTGGATCGCCGAGGCCAGGGTGCGGATCGAGTCGGCCAGGCTGCTGGTGCTGAAGACCGCATGGCTGATGGACACCGTGGGAAACAAGGGCGCCCACACCGAGATCCAGGCCATCAAGATCGCGACTCCGTCGATGACCGAATGGGTGGTCGACAAAGCGATCCAGGCCCACGGCGCCGCCGGTATCAGCCAGGACTTCCCGCTGGCCCACTTCTGGGCCGGATCAAGGGCCCTCCGGTTCGCCGACGGGCCCGACGAGGTGCACAAGCGCTCGCTGGCCCGGCGTGAGCTGCGGAAATATAGCTAGCTAGCGAGCGGCCGAAAGACGGCTGGCGAGCTGCCCGAGCGCAGCTGGCGAGGCGACCAGAATCAGCTACAACAAGGTGACGACAACACCCAGCAGGAGGACCAATGTCAAACGGAACACAGCGAGTGGCCATAGTTACTGGCGGAGCGCGCGGGATCGGCGCAGGAGTCGCCCGCAAGCTCGCTGCTGACGGCATGGCGGTAGGCGTGCTCGACCTGAAGGAGTCCGACTGCGCCGGCACCGTTGACGCGATCACCGCCGCAGGCGGGCGCGCACTGGCGGTCGGTGCCGACGTCAGCAAGGCCGATCAGGTCGCTGCGGCCGTCGAGGCCGTGGCCAGCGGGCTCGGCCCGCCGGTCGTCCTGGTCAACAACGCCGGGGTGACCAGGGATGCCATGCTGTTCAAGATGACCGAGGACGATTGGGACATGGTGATGGACGTGCACCTGCGCGGCGCGTTCCTGATGACCCGCGCGTGCCAGAAGTACATGGTGGACCAGAAGTTCGGCCGGATCATCAACCTGTCCTCAAGCTCGGCACTCGGCAACCGCGGCCAGGTCAACTACTCCGCGGCCAAGGCCGGCATGCAGGGCTTCACCAAGACCCTCGCGATCGAGCTAGGCAAGTTCGGTATCACCGCCAACTCTGTCGCGCCCGGATTCATCGTCACCGACATGACTGCCGCCACCGCGGCCAAGCTCGGTATGGACTTCGTCGAGTTCCAGAAGGCGGCCGCCAGCCAGATCCCGGTCGCCAGGGTCGGCCAGCCGGAGGACATCGGGAACCTGATCTCCTACCTGGCCAGCGAGGGCGCTGGTTACGTCTCTGGCCAGGTGATCTACGCCGCGGGCGGCCCGCTGTGCTAATGAGCGTCGGCGCTGATGAGCTGCGTGGCCAGGTACGCGAATTCCTGGCCACGCGCGACCCGGCGGCGATGGACCGGCTGGACTTCCTGCGCGCGAGGTTCGACGCCGGGCTTGCCTGGGTGCACTACCCGGTCGGCCTCGGCGGGCAGGGCCTGTCGCGTTCCCTGCAGCATGTGGTCGACGCCGAATTTGCCGCCGCAGGCGCGCCGACCAATAACCCGCAGCGGATCGGAATCGGCCTGGGCATGGCGGCGCCCACGATCCTCGCGTTCGGCACCGACGAGCAGCGGCGGCGCTGGCTGCGGCCACTGTGGACGGGCGAGGAGGTCTGGTGCCAGCTGTTCAGCGAGCCTGGCGCAGGCTCCGACCTGGCCAGCCTGGCTACCAGGGCGGTCCGCAGCACCGACGGCGGCAGCTGGGTGGTAACCGGCCAGAAAGTCTGGACGTCCGCCGCGCATCGGGCCAGGCGTGCCCTGCTGCTCGCCCGGACCGACCCGGACCTGCCCAAGCACCAGGGCATGACCTATTTCTCCCTCGACATGACAGCGCCCGGGGTCGAGGTCAGGCCGTTGCGCCAGCTCACCGGCGAGGCCGAGTTCAATGAGGTCTTCCTCACCGATGCGCCGATTCCGGATGCCGACCGGATCGGGGCCGTCGGCGAGGGCTGGAAGGTCGCCACCGGGACGCTGATGAACGAGCGGGTGTCCATCGGCGGCGGGATTGCAGTGCCCAGGGAGGGCGGCATGATCGGCTCGGCGGCCCGGACCTGGCGGGAGCGGCCCGAGCTGCGGACGCCCGGCCTGCATGACACGCTGCTGCGCCTGTGGGCGGCGGCCGAGGTGGCCAGGCTCGCTGGGGTGCGGTTGCGACAGCAGCTCGCCGCGGGCCATCCGGGTCCCGAAGGGTCCGCGGCCAAGCTGGTCTTCGCGCGGCTGAACCAGGAGATTTCCGGGTTCGAGGTCGAGCTGGCCGGAGTTGACGGGCTGCGCTACGGGGACTGGACGATGCACACGCCGGACGCGACCAACTTCTACGGCCGCGACGCCGGGTACCGGTACCTGCGGGCGCGGGGCAATTCGATCGAGGGCGGCACCTCGGAGATCCTCAGGAACATCATCGCCGAGCGGGTGCTGGGCCTGCCGCCCGAGATAAGGGTGGACACCGGCGTGCCGTGGAAGGACCTGCCGCATTGAGCCACACTGCCGAGCCCGACGTCGCCGCCCGGCCCGGCGAACGGCGCGCGATACCCGACTTGCTCTACAGCGATCACGAAACGGAGCTGCGGGCGGCCGTCCGCTCGCTGCTCGAGGACCGGTGCTCCTGGCGTGACGTGCTGGCCAGGACCGAGACAACTGAGCCCTATGACACCAGCTTGTGGCGGCTGCTCGCCGCCGACCTGGGCAGCGCCGGGCTGCTGGTGCCGGACGAGCACGGCGGCGCCGGGGCTTCCTACCGCGAGGCGGCAGTCGTGGCGGAGGAGCTAGGCCGCGCGGTAGCCCCCGTTCCCTACCTTGGCAGTGCCATCGTGGCGACCGCGGCGGTGCTGTCTGCGGCCGACGCCAACCTCCTCGCCGTCCTCGGCGACGGCAGCGTAACGGCCGCGCTCGCCGTTCCGTTCGCGGCCGCGCCAGGCACCAGGCCGCCGGTGACCGTCCGGCTCGGGGTGCCGGATACGTCCGGAACGTCACCGGGCTATCGCCTGACCGGGTCGGTGTCCTGCGTCGCTGACGCGCTGCCCGCCGATGTCCTGCTGGTACCCGCCGACGGCGTGCCGCTCGGGTTGTACGAGGTGTCTGCCGGAGACGCCGGCGTGTCCAGGACCCCGGTAACATCGCTCGATGCGACCAGGCAGCTGGCCGACATCAGCTTCGACAATGCCAACGGCCAGCTCATCGCCTCAGGCGAGGCCGCCGAGCGCGCGATCGCCGCGGCGCTGACGGCCGGGGCCGCGGTGCTGGCCGCCGAGCAGCTCGGCGTCGCCGAGCGGTGCCTGGACATGACCGTCGCCTACGTCAAGGAGCGGTATCAGTTTGCCCGCCCGGTCGGATCCTTCCAGGCGATCAAGCACCGGCTCGCTGACCTCTGGGTGCTCGTGACGCAGGCCCGCGCCGCGTCGAGGTACGCGGCGGCGTGCCTGACAGCGGGCGACCCCGACAGCCAGGTCGCCGTCGCGCTGGCGAAGGCCGCCTGCTCCGACGCCGCGGTGTTCGCCGCGCAAGAATGCGTGCAGCTGCATGGCGGCATAGGCTTTACCTGGGACCATTCGCCGCACCTCTACCTGAAGCGGGCGAAAAGCTCGTCGATCGGTTTCGGCACCCCGGACTGGCACCGCCATTCCCTGGCGGGCCTCGCTGACCTGCCAGCCGCCACCGCGGGCGGGGCGCGATGAAGTCCGTCGCCGGGGCCGGCGTCGTGGTGACCGGCGCTGGCAGCGGCATCGGCGCGGCACTAGCACGCAGGCTCGCGGCCGAGGGCGCGCGCGTTGTGGTCAATGACATCGACGTCGGCGCCGCCAGCGCGGTCGCCGCATCCTGCGGCGCGACGGCGATCGGGGCCGACGCGGCCAGCGAGGACGGTGTCGCCGGGCTGATCTCCGCCGCGCGCTCGCAGCTCGGCGAGGTCGACCTCTTCTGCGCGAACGCGGGCGTGGCCCGTGCGGGCGGTCCTGAATCGGCCGAGGCCGACTGGGATGCGTGCTGGCAGGTCAACGTGATGGCGCACGTCCGTGCCGCGCGGCTGCTCATCGGTCCCTGGCTGGAGCGCGGCAGCGGGCACCTGATCTGCACGGTGTCGGCGGCCGGGCTGTTGTCCATGCCGGGGTCGGCGCCGTACTCGGTTACGAAGCACGCGGCGCTGGCGTTCGCCGAATGGCTGGCACTCAGTTACTCGCACCGCGGCGTTACCGTGCAGGCCATCTGCCCGCAGGGGGTGCGGACCCCGATGCTGTCGGGCAGCGGCGCGGCCGCCGAGTCGCTGCTGTTCGACAGCGCCATCGAGCCGGAGGCGGTCGCCGACGCGACGATCGCGGGCATCGCCGACGGGCGGTTCCTGATCCTGCCGCATCCGGAGGTGGCCGAGATGTACGCGGGCCGGGCGGCCGAGACGGATCGCTGGCTGCGCGGCATGAACCGGCTTCAGCAGGGCCTGGAGGCCGAGCGGTAAGAGCAGTATGAGCAGTGCGACCTGCCTACTGGTCAGCCCCATCGCTCTGGTCCCGGTGCGGGCATGGAGTGGGTCCCGCGCACGTCGCGGCCGGCTCATCAGTGTTGCCTGCCATCCGTACCTGGTTCCGTCCGGCATGCTTGGCGCGATACAGGGCGACGTCCGCTGCCGCCAGCATGTCGGTGAGCTGGCTGGTACTGCCGTCCATGGTCGCCAGTCCCACTGAGACAGTCAGCGTGATGGTCTCGGCACGGGATTTGTCGCCGACCTCGATGGGTACCTCGGCCACCTGAGCGCGCATGCGCTCGGCGATACGCCACGCGTCCAGTTCGCTGGTCTGCGGCAGCAGCACAGCGAACTCCTCGCCGCCGAACCGGCCGACCAGGTCATACTCCCGCAGGAAGATCTTGACGGTACTGGCTATCGCAGTCAGGGCGCGGTCGCCTGCCAGGTGGCCGTAGCTGTCATTGACCATCTTGAAGTTGTCGATATCGATCAGAGCCACGGCCAGTGCGGACCTCGTGCGCAGCGCTCGGGCGACTTCGCCGCCCGCCTCGCGATCCCAGGTAGCAGCGTTGAGCAGGCCGGTCTTGCCGTCGATCCGAGAGTCGTTAACCAGCTGCGCATGCCGGAAGGATCGCTGCAGCAGGGTGACGAACGGAAGGGCGAACGCGAGGGTAACCGGGGTGATCGCCACGCCGATCGTCACCAGGACGGCCACGCATAGCTCGGTAGCATCGTTCTGGAGTCCCTCGCGGCTCAGGACCATGTCCCGGACCCGGGCTGTGGGGTCTGATCCCTTCACGGCGGGCAGCACCAGGCAGTTGTTTACTGCCCACTGGAGCACTCCGCAGGCCGCCACCGCGAGGATCAAGGCCGTGGTATGCGGGCCGGCGATGGCCGCCGGCGTGGCCTCCATCCGGATAACGGAGTGAAAGACGAATGACGCGCTGCCGTAGGACAGCCCGAGGACGGCCGCGTTGAACACCCTGCGGTATACCGGCGCCTTCCGGACCCGCCATTGTATGAGCACAGTCCGCAAGATCGGTGCGATTAGCACGTACAGTGGCGGGAGTAGGATCGCCACGGGCAGTTCCCACACCCCGTAGACATCCTTGATCAGGCCGACGTTCTCGCCCGCCCGCCGGGTCATTTCCACCGTCGCGGCGCTGCACGCCAGCAGCAGGCAGAACAAGCCAAGGTTGCCAGGGTGCAGCACGGTGCGCTCAGCGGTGCGTGCGATGGCGACCGCATAGAGCGCTGTGACCAGGATGACGAAGGCGGCCAGCCACCGGGGCATGTCCCAGATCGCCCAGGTCCGGGGAGCAAGTCTGCGCCCGTGCAGACTGGTGCGCCGGGCGAGATACATACTTTTTCCTCCAGGGCGAGCCGGCTGGGTCCCGGCGAAAGGGAAGCTGCCTGAGGCAGGATCGGCGAATGTTTAGGGCGCATTGTTGCAGATTAAGTGTACTCGCTGTCAATAGCGCGTCACTCAATGCTGTCAATCTGTACTTCTCACCTCAAATTACCTAACCTACTCTTCGGCCGGTATCGACTGATACAAACCCGTTCGTGAAGTATTGCTGGCTGGAAACTGTCCCACACGTTGCAATCGGGAAAGTGTCATCAGCAACATGCATCTCATGTAAAGATGCCTGACGCGGTGGAGGGAGGCGGAGATGAGGACGACGACGTGGGGCTGAGCTGCGCAGGTGTCAGCGGATCGCGGTCGCGGTGGAGGGAGGCGGAGATGAGGACGACGACGTGGGGCTGAGCTGCGCAGGTGTCAGCGGATCGCGGTCGCGGTGGAGGGAGGCGGAGATGAGGACGACGACGTGGGGCTGAGCTGCGCAGGTGTCAGCGGATCGCGGTCGCGGTGGAGGGAGGCGGAGATGAGGACGACGACGTGGGGCTGAGCTGCGCAGGTGTCAGCGGATCGCGGTCGCGGTGGAGGGAGGCGGAGATGAGGACGACGACGTGGGGCTGAGCTGCGCAGGTGTCAGCGGATCGCGGTCGCGGTGGAGGGAGGCGGAGATGAGGACGACGACGTGGGGCTGAGCTGCGCAGGTGTCAGCGGATCGCGGTCGCGGTGGAGGGAGGCGGAGATGAGGACGACGACGTGGGGCTGAGCTGCGCAGGTGTCAGCGGATCGCGGTCGCGGTGGAGGGAGGCGGAGATGAGGACGACGACGTGGGGCTGAGCTGCGCAGGTGTCAGCGGATCGCGCTCGCGGTGGAGGGAGGCGGAGATGAGGACGACGACGTGGGGCTGAGCTGCGCTGGGCCTGTACAGCGCGCAGACCATGCTGATTCAGCGGTCAGCTGGCGAGCCAGGCTAGCTGGCTAGCCTGGTGCGTGACCGAGAGGTGCTCGCTTCTGCGGGGATGCCCCGGTGACAGCGATCACCACCGCGGTGACGGCGCCAAGCGCGCCAGCCACCGCAACCACTTCCGCAGGTGCGAAATGCTCTGCTGCAGCACCTGCCAGGATCATTGCGGTGCCCTGGCCCAGGCTCATTCCTGCCTGAGCTAGGCCGAATGCCTGGCTGCGGTGGGCATCCGGCGCCGTAGTGATGAACGCCGCGCTCGCGGCCAGCTGGAAGCAGTCGAACACGCCGGAGCAGAACAGGATGGCCAGCGTGAGCGGAAGCGAGGGCTGCAGCGCGAAGAGGATCAGCACAGCGCACGAGGCGACAGCCAGCGGGCGCATCCAGCTGAGTCTCGCTGACGGCCGGACAAGGCGGCTGAACGCGACAGCGCCTGCCGAGGCGCCAAGCGCTGCTGCGGCGAGGATCAGCCCGACAGCCGCAGTCCCGGAATGCGCCGACCGGGAAAGGGGCGCCGCTATGCCCTCGGGCGCGTTATAGAAGGCGGCGAGCCAGCCGAGCAGCATCGGGGTGCGCAGAGCCGGCCGGGTGAAGACGAGCCTGGCGCCCTTGAGCAGGTCCGCGAGACGTGACGGGCGGCCCTCCAGCGGCGGCCCTGAGGCTGGCCTGGCATGTACCCAGATCCGGATGAGCAACGCCGAGGCTGCGAACGTCGCCGCGTCGGCCAGCAGCGACGTGCGAACGCCGACGAACCCGACGATCAGGCCGCCTGCGGCGAATCCAACGACCTGGGCCAGCTGGTTGGTGGTCAGCGTAACGGCATTGCCGAGCAGGTACCGGTCGCCGGACAGGATTTCCGGATAGACCGCAGCGCGCGCGGACGAGAACAGCGTACTGATCATGGTCACGGTGAACAGCAGAGCCACCAGTGCCGCAAGGGGCATCCCGGGCACAGTCATCGCGAAGACGCCCGCGCACCGGAGCACGTCACACATGATCATGACGCGCCGGCGGGGGAGCCGGTCGGCTACGCCTGCCAGGGTCACCCCGCCGAGGAAGATCGGCAGCACGCTCGCCGCAAAGGTGACCGCCGCGAGCAGCGCCGAATGGGTACGGCCGTAGACCAGCAGTGTCAGCGCGACCCTGGCCAGCTGGTCGCCGATGACCGACAGCAGCTGGGATAGCCAAAGTACGCGGAACTCGCTGACCGCGAACACCTCGCCAAATGTGGCCCGGGCGATGTGTGGCAGTCCGTCCGGATTACTCCCAGTATCCTGTTCGTGCATCAGCGTCACGATATCCCGGCACTCCAGGGCAGGGCGCTGAGTTTGCCGACAATGAAGCGGACGGCATCGTTTCACTTCCTTCTCCGGAACCGCTTGTGTCGCCGTGACCTCAGGGGTCCACCAGCAGAGCCCTTCGACGTGCCGGTCGACAAGATGTTCGACCTAGCTGACGAGGAGGCAGGCACATGATGACGAGGAGGCAGGCACATGATGACGAGGAGGCAGGCACATGATGTCGTTCATCCGCCCCCGCCTCAGGAAGCCCGTGCGAGTGGCCATTACCGGGACGTTGTTCCCCGCCGCGTGGGCGGTGCGCGGCGGCCCAGCGTGGTGTCTACCTGCGGCGTTGGGTCGACGCGGAGCTGATGGCGATTCCCGCCGGGGAGTGATCATGGCGCCGCCCGGGACTGCAGGAAACAGGAAGTTAACACAAGCCGCCGCCGATCCAGATCTGTTGCCGTCGGCGTAACAACCGGGAAACATGGCCGAAACCCGCCCATGGGACACATAGAGCAGTCCTGACCGACGCCGATGCGGCACCGCCCCCGGGAGGCTTTATGGGTCCCTATTCGAGCTGGCTGAGTCCAGGCGACAACGCCTGGCAGCTGACGGCGGCAACGCTCGTCGGCCTGATGAGCATTCCAGCGCTCGCGGTCCTTTATGGCGGAATCGTCCAGCGCAAATGGGCCGTGAACACCATGATGATGGTGTTCAGCGCCTTCGCCCTGACCCTGATCGTGTGGGTCCTATGGGCCTTCAAGATGGGCTTCGGGGCGCCGTGGATCCATATTGGCGGCTTCAACCTCGTCGGCAAGCCCGGCGCCGTCGTGGGTTCGGGCGGCGAGCAAGCACAGGCCAACATCCCGTTGCTGAACGGCTTGATGCCGAAGTTCAGGTTCCCTCAGGGTTCGCTGGTCTACTTCCAGTTCGTGTTCGCGGCGATCACGCCCATCCTGTTCATCGGCAGCGTGATCGGCCGGATCAAGTTCAAGGTCTGGCTGATCTTCGTGCCGCTCTGGATTACCTTCGCCTACGCGGTCAACGCGTTCCTGCTCTGGGGCGGCGGCTTGTGGGCGCACGAGGGCGCGCTGGACTTCAGTGGCGGCTACGTGATCCACCTGGCGGCCGGCGTGTCCGGTTTCGTGGCGGCCGCGGTCGTCGGGCCCCGGCTGCAGCGGGACCGCGAGAAGGCGGTACCGAACAACCTGCTGTTCGTGGCGGTTGGCGCCGGGATCCTGTGGCTCGGCTGGAACGGCTTCAACGGCGGTGACCCGTACTTCGCGGGCGCCGACGCCACCGCGGCCGTGGTCAACACCAACCTGGCCACCGCCGTCGCCATGATGACCTGGATCATCATGGACATGTCGTTCGGCAAAGACAAGAAGCCGACCTTCCTCGGCGGTGTCAACGGCATGATCTGCGGCCTGGTCGGCATCACGCCGGCCGCGGGTTACGTCACCGGCGTCGGCGCGATCGTCATCGGCTTTGTCACCTCGGCCGTGGTCTGGGTTCTGTTCGGTTACCTGCCGCGGAAGGTCTGGCCGTTCAACAAGGTGGATGATGCCCTGGGGGTGGTTTACACCCACGGCTTCGCGGGGCTGCTCGGCGGCCTGCTGGTTGGCCTGCTCGCCGATCCGAAGATGATCATCTATCTCGGTATCGGGAAGAACGCGAACGTCACCACCGCCGGACTGTTCTACGGCCACCCGAAGCAGTTGCTGATCCAGGCGGGCGCGGCGCTCACGGTGATCGTCTGGGACGGCCTGGTGACGTTCCTCATCCTGCGCGGCATCGGGCTGTTCATGAAGCTGCGGATGCCTGACAACGAGCTGGTGGCCGGCGACATCATGGTCCACGGCGAGGTCGCCTACCCGATGGAGGAGCTAGAGGCAGGGGCCGAATTCGGCGAGATCCCCGGCGAGCCAGGTGACCACCATCACGACCCGCACGAGCACGAGAAGGTGCTGGCGGAGGAGCACCGCCACTGACCTGACCCCTACCCCCCGGACACGGCCGGGGCACCCGCGGATCGGCCCCCGCGGGTGCCCCGGCCGTGTGCCTGCAGGCACACGGCCGGCGGTGTCGGCGCCAAGTTCGGCCAGGGCGGCGCCGACTGCCTCGCTGACCCAGCATCAGGAATGCTCGACGAGGGCGACCGAGATGAATGCGTCGAGCACAGGCATGAGGCGGCCTCCAGTCGGGGTGGCTGACCCAGCAGGATCTCAACAGCCTGCCGCAGCCGGCTGCGGCTGGGAAGTCCGGGCGGCGGCGCGGCGGGCACTGCGGGGTCTCCCGCAGAATAGGTGCATGAGCCCGCCCGTAACGAAAGTCCAGACCCTCGTGGCCAGGGACGGCATTGCCATCGACGCCGTCCATCTGCCCGGGGACAGCGGTCTCGCCATCGTGCTGGCGCACGGCTTCACGCTGCACTGGCAGCGCCCGGCGGTCTGGGGGATCGCCACCAGGCTCAACCGGCATGGCGGCGTGGTGACCTTCGATTTCCGCGGGCACGGGAGGTCCGGCGGGCTCTCCACGCTGGGCGATCGCGAGGTCTGGGACCTGGATGTGGCGGTGGCTTACGCCCGTGAGCTTGGCTACCGGCGGGTCGCGACTGTTGGCTTCTCGATGGGCGCCTCGATCGCGCTGCGGCACGCTGCCCTGCTCGGCGGCACCGACGCGGTGGTGTCAGTCAGCGGCCCTGGCTGGTGGTACTACCGCGGCACCAGGATGATGCGCCGCGTCCACCTGGCGATCGAGCACCGCGCCGGCCTCGTGTCCAGGACCTTCCTGAACACCAGGATCTCGTCGCAGCGCTGGGACCCGGTGCCAATGCCGCCCGACGAGGCAGCGGCCAGGATCGCCCCGGTGCCGCTGCTGATCGTGCACGGCGACAAGGACAATTTCTTTCCTGTCCAGCACGCCCGTCGGCTGTATGAGGCGGCGGGCGAGCCCAAGGAGCTGTGGCTCGAGGCCGACTTCGGCCATGCTGAGTCGTCCGCGTCACCGGCGCTGGTTCACCGGATCGGCGGCTGGGCCCGGGCGGCCGTGGCCATGACAGCCAGCCCGAACGCGGTGGCCTAGACGCGGCCTACACGCAGTTGCGGCCCGTGGCCGCGCGCAATTGGCTGCGGTCTGAACGGCAACCTAACGGGCGACTAGACCAGTTATCCGCAGTGGGGCTAGATTACGCCTGTTTCGTGCCCGTGGAGGCCCCATGCAGCCTAGCCCGCCGCCCCGCCGACGCCTGCGCAGACGCGGCCTTCCCCGGCGCCAGCCCCGCCGGCTCGGCTGCGTCACGCTGCTCGCGCTGCTGGTTTTCGTGCTCATCTTTGTCGATGTCCTGCCCACGCCGTGGGCGCTCCATATCGGCGGCAGGTTCACGCCGCTGGAGAGCTGGGACGGATACGGCCAGGTCAAGGCGAGCAACGGCGGCAGGTATGTCCTATCCGCCAATTTGCGGGGCGGGCTCATCGGCACCCATGGCCGGCCGGACTGCAGTATGCAGAGCGGGTGCGACACCCTGCATGGCAGCGCGAAGATGTGCACCGAGAACGGGAAGACATACTCCTTCGCGCTGAGCGGCGCCGTGCATTCCTGGCTGAGCACGAACGGGGCCAAGACCAATATTGACCTGACCGGCGGCTCGCCGACGCCGCTGCCTGATGGCTGGACCGTCGCGTTTCACGGGATGTGGCATGGGCCCGTGCTGGCGCTCGCCAGCCCCGATAATTCCTTCACCGAGGTCTTCACGCCGCGCGGCGCGATCAGGACCACGACGTCGACCGCAGACGCGGGCACCGCTACTTTGACGCTGCAGTACGGCTCCGCTGCGGACTTCAGCCGCGCCTGCCGCGCCCTCGCCGCGCGCTAAGGCGGGCCCGGCCCGCTGAGTACCGGGCTGAATCTCGGTCAGCTCTATCAGCCCGGTCAGCTCAGCAGCCCGTCTACCCCAGCCCGTCAGCTCCTCAGCCCGGTCAGCCCGTCAGCCGGTCAGCCCCGTCAGCCCGGTCAGCCCGGTCAGCCCCGTCAGCCCGGTCAGCTCTATCAGCCCGTCTACCCCAGCCCGTCAGCTCCTCAGCCCGGTCAGCTCCTCAGCCCGGTCAGCCCGTCAGCCCGGTCAGCCCGTCAGCGTGCTGACCCGTGGATGAGAGGGTGGGTCCCCGTCGTCACGTTGACTCCCCACCGGGCTGCGAGGTGCAGCGTGAGTGCCGCGATCACCAGCCCGCCAGCCACCGAAGCGGTGAGCAGCAGCCAGCGCGCCCGGCGGCCGGCCAGAGCAGTACGGCCCCGGCGCCCGAACTGGTGGCTGAGCAGCAGCCGGGGTAGCCGGGGTGCGTGGGCCACCACGTGGATGGTCATCACGCCGAACCACAGCACGAAAGAGGCCTTATGCGCAAGGAGCCACATGCCCCGTTGGCCGGTGAAGGCCAATGCGACGCCGGTGCCGATGACTGCCATCGAGGTGATGATCACCAAAGGTCCGAGCAGGCGCAGCAGCAGTGCAGGCGGCCCTTTCGTGACATAGGGCGTGGCGCCGGTGTAATAGCGCCCGAACCGGTAGCAGGTCGAGGCGATCTTCAGCGCGACCGGCCCGATCAGCAGCATGCCGAGGAAGAAATGCACTGTCAGCAGCTGCCTGATGGACAGGATGGTCAAGCCCTCGGCGGCGAACAGCACGAGCAGCAGCGCGCCGGTCATTGCGGTGAGCCGCTCGTTGCCTTCCGGGCCTTCCCTGGCGTCCTCCGGTGACCGGCGGTGCCGGACACTGGCCTCCGCACCTTGCAGCGGGGCTTCCCGCGGTTCCGTGCTCAACTGCGGCTCGCCCGGGCGAGCACCGCCGGTCGCTGCAGCCGGAGCGCGAGGGTCGGACAGGCGCTCACTGCGCGGCGCACGTCCCGCATCGTCGCAGGTCCGACATCGCGGTGGGCGACGATTGGATATCCCCAGTCGTCGAGTTCAATGAACTCGGGCAACAGCTCCGCACAGAGGCCATGCCCTGTGCACCTGATCGGGTCCAGATTCAGCTCCGCGGTCGTCATCTCCACCTTCCGTCCGGGTCGGGCCGGGGAACGGGCAATACTGGCGTGGCGGCCGGACTGCCGCGCCCGGTGGCCAGGCACGGCCGCCGCCGCGCATGAGCGAGGGCGTCCGCGGCAAAGGTGCCAAGCGCCGAGGCCGCCAGCCGGGTTGCTCCATCCGGATGGCGGCAGGCGCCGCGCCCGCTGACCACGCCGAGCCTGCGATCCAGCCGGTCAAGCACTGGCCCGTGCGCCCGGCCTGACGCGAGCTGGGCGAAGTCGTCAGCAATCGCGGACAGTCCGAATACGCACGGGCCGCACTGGCCCGCGCTCTGCGCGGCGAGGTAGCCGAGCACCCGGGCCGTCTCGGTCAGCCCGCAGGCCCCGGAGGGCAGGACGGCAAGCACGCCGGCTCCTGGCGCAAGGCCCACCTTGGCTGCGGTGCCGGCGTCCGGCAGCTGCGGTCCGGCGTGCGGCAGCTGCGGTCCGGCGTGCGGCACCTGCGGTCTGGCCAGCGGCAGGCGCGCCGCGGCCGCCGCGTCGTGCCAGGTGCCGAAGTAGCCGCCGATGAGCACCGCGCTGGCCTCGGCTGACGCTCCGGCCATCGCCAGGGCGTCCGCGACGCGGGTGCCAAGCTCGATCTCGTAGACGCCGGGTCCTGCGACCGCGCCGCAGATCGTGGCCAGCATCGTACCCGGCGCGTCTGCCGTCCCGGCCTGCCGGAACCAGTCAGGGCCGTAGCGGGCGATCAGCGCGATATGCGCCAGCGTCTCGACGTTGTCGACCAGCGTCGGCCGTCGGCCGACGCCCCGTTCGAACGGTCGCGGCGGCGTGTGGACAGGCTTGGCTTCGCCGCCATTCAGCCAGTGCACGAGGGCGGTCTCCTCGCTGGCCACGTAGCGGTCAGGCAAGTGGTGGATCTCGATGCGAACGCTGTCCAGCCGGGACTCCTGCCGCTCCGCGACTGCGGCCGCCAGCTGCCCTGCCTGCCATGGCCTGGACCTGGACACGCATACATACACGGCGTCCGCCCGGACGGCCTCGGCGGCCAGCACGGCTCCATCCAGTACCAGGTGCGGTGCCCTGGCTAGCAGTGCCTGGTCCTTCTCGCTGGCCGGCTCGCTTTCCATGCCGTTGGCGACCACGACGGCCGGGCCGCGCCTGGCGGCAACCGCGGCAAACTTGGTCCCGGTAGGGAAGGCGGCGCCGCCGCGGCCGGTGAGTCCGGCGCGGGTGATGGCGTCGGCCAGCGTGCCGCGGTTCCGGCGGGAGTCGAGGCCGAGCTGCGGAAGCGGGCCGTACCTGCCGATGTGCTCGGGCAGCGTCGCCGGGCGGGACAGCTGCTGCCATCCTGCGGTCAGCCGGGCCGCGCCGCCCGGCCGGGTGCCGGGCGGCGCGGTGGCGCGGCCTGCGGGCGCTGTCATCTCGCGCCGCCGGTGACGGTGAGCGTGCCTGTTGCGCGGCTGCCGTTTACCGCGAGCCTGATCGAGGCCCGGGCGGTGGATCTGGCCTGGTCGCTGAGGTCCGCGATGAGCTGTTGCCCGTCGAGCGCCACCACCGGGCCGGAATAGGACGATGCGGCGCCGGCGGGGCCGACGAGTACGGTGCCGCGTTGCAGCGCTACCCCGGCATCATCGGGGGTGCCCTGCAGCGTGATCGTGACAGGCTCGCCGGACGGCCCGCTGGTCCTCGCCGTGACGGTGATGGTCACCTCGCCATCCTCCGGCCCGCTGCTACGGGCCGCTCGCCCGGTGAAGCCGCCACCTGATGGCAGCGTGGCTGTGCCTCCAGACGAGCTGTGCCTCCGGACGACGCTGTGCCTCCGGACGACGCTGTGCCTCCGGACGACGCTGTGCCTCCGGACGACGCTGTGCCGCCTGACGAGGTGCTCGTGCCGCCCGACGACGAATTGCCGGCTGCTCCGCCCGCCGATGCTGCCTGGCCGGCCAGCAGCCTGACCGGCGTTCCCGCCCGGCGTGCCCAGCCGGGCTGCAGCGGGCCGAGCGCAGTGAACATGATCGTGACCAGCGGTACGGCGGCGACGGCGATCGCGATCGTCAGCGGACGCGGCGCGGTCTCCGGCAGCGACAGCCGCCACCACACCGCGCCGGCGACCGCGGCGACGGCTGCCGCGTCCAGCGCGAGTAGCCAGGGAAGCCGGCTGTCGGTTCCGGTCCCGAGGCCATGCCAGAGCGCTACCGGCCACGCCGCATAGGCAAGCCAGTGCACGATCCGCCAGCTACGGTAGCCCAGCCGCGCGCGCAGCAGGCTGGTCACGACGAGCGCGAGCAGCATGTCGAAGGCGATCGTGCCGAAGCTGAGCCACAGCGGTCGGTACGCCGAGCTGAACGGCACTACGACCGAGATCCAGCCGATCCCCGCGTAGCTGTCGAGCACCGTGGTGACGATGTGCATACCGACGAACGCCACCACCAGCAGCGCGACGTTACGGTGCAGGCCAGAGGTGATCACCCGGGGCCAGCGTGGCGTGGCGAACCGGGCTGCGCCCATGATGCCCAGCACGACCGTGATCGTGAGCAAGATCAGCGCCACCACTCCGGTCGCCCGCGTGGCGTACCACAACGGGCTCGGCCCGGCGCTGCTCGCCGCCAGCGAGCCGGTCACGACCCGCCTGAAACGGTCTGCGGCGGAGCCTGGGTGGTCGCGGGCGGCTGCTGCGGCGGCGCCAGGCCCTGGCGGTGGCCGTGCCGGCGGGCAGGTGCCGCGGCGCTGCTAGGCGCGGCCTGCCCGGCCCCGCGCTGGACCTGCCCGGCCCCGCGCTGGACCTGCCCGGCCCCGCGCTGGACCTGCCCGGCCCCGCGCTGGACCTGTCCGGCGCCGGCCGGCTGCGCCCCTGCTGCTGCCGTTCGGTGCCCGGGCAGCGCATGCGCGAAAGCGGTGCCTAGTCCCAGTGACGCGGCGGCAGCGCCGCCCGCGACCCAGAGCGACACCCTGCGGGTTCGCCAGAGCCTCTCGTCACGGCGCCTGACGGCGTGACCGGCGGTAAGAGGCATGCCTTAGTGCTCCAGGTGATCGGTGATCCGGCTGGTGCGAGCCCGGTGGGCCCCGTCGAGTGTCCAGCCTGCCGTGCGCGCACCAGGGAATCGGTTCAGGAAACGTTCAGAAGCCGTAAAGGTGGCTGCGACCTCAGGATGAACCTGCGGCCGGCCGGCGTGATCCGCGATCTCTTGGCGCGCTCGGCAGCTCGAGCGTTATGGTCAGCCCGCCGCCTGGCGTGTCGGAGAGCGTCGCCGAGCCGCCATTGGACGTCGCCAGCCGGTGCACGATGGCTAGGCCAAGCCCGGCACCGCCCGGGGTGGTGCTGGCGAACCGCCGGAAGGCGGACCGTTTTTGCTGGGAGCTCATGCCAGGACCGTCGTCGGCAACGACGATGAGGGTACGGGGCCCTGCGGCGCGCGCGGTCACCCAGACCTTGCCGCCCGCCGGGACCGCGTCGAGGGCGTTGGCCAGCAGGTTGTCCAGCATCTGCTCCAGATGGCCAGCACCGGCCGAGATTGCCACCGGCTCAACGGTCATGTCGAGGGTGACGTCCCGCTCCTCCGCGGCCGGGCGCCAGGCTGCCACCCGATCCCTGATCACGATGTCAGCGGCGATGCCGATGGGCTCAGTCACCACGTTTTCTGCCCTCGCCACCGCCAGCAGGCCGTCAACCATCCTGGACAGCCGCGCGACTTCATCCTGTGCGCCCGCCAGGTCGCCGGCGACGGCCTCCCCGGCGTCTTGCGCGAGTACGTCGAGCCGCAGCCGGAGCGCAGCAAGCGGGGTCCGCAGCTGGTGCGAGACGTCAGCCATCATGACCTTGTGACCATCGACCAGCGCTTCAAGGCGGCCCGCCATCGTGTTGAAGTTGGCCGCGAGCCTGCGGACCTCGGTGGGACCGCGGCTGGCCGGGGACCGGGTATCCAGCGCGCCACCGCCAAGGCGCCGCGCGGCAGCGTCGAGCGCCACGATCGGGCGGCTGACCCAGCGCACCAGCGCGACCGCGATAGCCGCCGCGGCAAGCAGCCCGGCCGCCGAGACGGCGGCCAGCCAGGTCCAGAGCGCCGTGATCCGCTGCTGGAGCGGGCCGGTGGAGCGGGACAGAGCGATCACGCCGATGGCGCGGCCGCCTTCATCGGTCAGCACCGGCGCCAGCACGACCAGCCGGTCATCGCCCGGGTAGGTGGCGATCTTCACGCTGGACAGTACCTGGTGGATACGTGCGGCCGGTGTGACTGTACCCGCGCCGCCGTGCCGCGCGCCCGTCAGGTCATACAGTGCCACCTGGTCGCCGCCGCGCTGGAGCCGGGCGATCGACCGGCTGAGCGTCGACGCGTCGGCATGATCCGCGAGCTTCTCCTCGGCGGCGCTAGCCAGGGTCCGCGCCGCGGTGATCGTCTCGTCGGTGAAGTCGCGGCGATCCTGCCCGCTGGCGATCAGGCCGAGCGGAACGGCGACGAGGCCAAGCAACGCCACGATCAATGTCAAGATCGTCAAGACGATCCTGCGGGCCATCAGCCCTCGCCTAGCCGAAACCCGCGGCCGTACACCGTCTCGATCAGGCCGGGCGACCCGAGCTTCTTGCGCAGCGCCGCGACATGTACGTCGAGAACCTTGGTCGGACCGTACCAGTGCGCATCCCAGGCGCTCTCCAGGATCTCCTGCCTGCTCACCACCCGCCCAGGATCGGTTGCCAGGCACTCGAGGATGTCGAACTCCTTAGGCGTGAGGGCCACTTCCTGGCCGGAGACCAGCACTTTGCGGGTGCGCAGGTCCACCGTCAGCGGCCCGTGCCGGATCAGCTCGCCGCCTGGCCGCACCCGCCGCAGCACGGCCCGGATCCTTGCCTGCAGCTCGGCCAGGCCGAAGGGCTTGACCAGGTAGTCGTCCGCGCCTGCGTCCAGGGCGTTCACCCGGTCCGGCTCCTCGCCGTGCGCGGTGACGACGATGATCGCCGCGCTGGACCGCTCTCTGAGCTGCCTGCAGACCTGCACGCCATCGACGTCGGGCAGTTCGAGGTCGAGCAGCACGACATCGCGATCGCCCCAGGCCAGAGCCTCGGTGCCGGTCATCACGTGATCGACGCGGTAGCCGCCCCTGGACAAGCCGCGGACCAGCTGCGTGGCAATGCCCGGGTCATCCTCCACCACGAGCACGCTGGGTCCTGGCTCGTCGAGTGGCGCGGCTGGCCTGGAGCGGTTGTTCGGCGCCTTCATGGCAACCACCGTAGGTGAGCCAGCGGTGGCGGGCGGCACTGTCGTGCTCGAAGGCGGCCGGAGCGTCGCTAGCCGGAAGAGCTGCCAGGCGACAGCCGGCGTAGCCGCAGCGGGCCGGATTTGAGGCCGAAGCCCCAGTCCAGGATCCGGGCGGCGGCGGTGAAACGAGCGTCCGGGTTGGTCGGTGAGGCATCAAGCACCACGCCGATGAGGGTGCGACCGCCTCGGCTGGCCTCGAAGAGCAGGCAGTAACCGGCCTGGCCGGTCCAGCCGGTCTTGATCCCGATGGCCCCCTGGTAGGAGCCGAGCAGCAGGTTGGTGGTCCGCCATAGGTAGGCGTGATGCTGCCTGGTCGCGGGCAGGTAGTAGATCCGATGGCGGACAAGACGGCGGAAAACTGCCTGCCGCATGGCCGCGAGGCCCAGGATCACCAGGTTCCCGGGGGTCGAGTAGGTGGAACGCCCGGTCGGCCAGGGGAGCCCGTCGAAGTTGGCGAAATGAGTGGAACGCAGCCCAAGTTTCCGCGCCATCCCGTTCATTTTCGCCACAAACGCCCGCCATCCTGGACCGTATGCCGTGGCCAGCGCGTAGGCAGCGTCACAGCCGGACGGCAGCAACATGGCCGCAAGCAGCTGCCGGGCAGTCAAGACGTCGCCGGCCCGGAGGCCGGCGTTCCCCGCGCCGTACCTGCGCACGTAGGCGGGGACGGCGGCAGAGATCCTGATCCTACGGTCCAGATGACCGTCGCCGATGACCACCAGCGCGGTCATGACCTTGGTGATGCTGGCCATCGGGCGCCTGACGTTCACCGCCCGGCCCCATAGCCGGCTGCCCGTCGCCGCGGCCGCCAGCTCGGCGCCCCGCGCCGATACTCCGCCCGGACCCTCGCGGCGCGGGCCAACGCGGCGCTGGCGGGCATGCCCGCCAGCTAACCGAGGCGCCGGTGCCGCGGGCGCGGTGGCGCCCGCCGCCTGCGCGGCGGCCGGTGCTGCGTCGGCGGCAGCCGGCATCGACAACCCGACCGCGGCGATCAGCACACTCGCGGCTGCGGTGCCGGTGATCAGCAGGCGCAGCCGCGCAAGACCCCCTGGGGGAGTCACAAGTCCTCCGGCGGCGCCAGGAGGTTCCCGGGCGGGTCACCACCCGGTCGGCAGCGGCATTCCCTCGGTGTAACCCGCTGCTCCCTGCACCCCGACCACCGCACGCTGGTGCAACTCGTCCAAGTCACACGCGCCAGCATAGGCACATGCGCTGCGCAAGCCTGCAGTAATCGCGTCAATCAGGTCCTCCACCCCGGGTCGCTGCGGGTCCAGGTACATCCGGGAGGTCGAGATTCCCTCCTCGAACAGCTCCTTGCGGGCCCGCTCGAAGGGCGAGTCGGTGGCAGTCCGCAGCCGGACCGCCCGCGCCGACGCCATGCCGAAGCTATCTTTGTACAGTCGTCCCTCGGCGTCCCTGAAGACGTCGCCAGGCGACTCGCAGGTGCCAGCGAACCAGGAGCCGATCATCACGTTGGACGCTCCGGCCGCGAGGGCGAGGGCGACGTCGCGCGGATGCCGGACACCGCCGTCAGCCCACACGTGCGCGCCGAGCCTGCGCGCTTCGGCGGCGCACTCCAGGATCGCACTGAACTGCGGGCGCCCCACCCCGGTCATCATCCGGGTCGTGCACATCGCGCCGGGTCCCACGCCCACCTTCACGATGTCGGCACCGGCCGCCACCAGATCGGCGACTCCCGCGGCGGTCACGACGTTGCCCGCGACAACGGGGATCGAGGCGGGTGTCGTGCTGCCCATCGCGCCGCGAACCGCCCGCAGGGCATCGATCATCCGGTCCTGGTGGCCATGGGCGGTGTCCATGATGAGCAGGTCCGCGCCTGCGTCGGCCAGTAGCTTTGCCTTGGCGCCCGCATCGCCGTTGATGCCGAGCGCAGCGCCGATCCGCAGCCTGCCGCGGGCATCGGTGGCGGGCTCGTACAGGGTCGAGCGGAGCGCTCCGGTGCGGGTCAGGATGCCGACGCACCGGCCAGCTGAGTCCAGGACGGGGGCAAGCCGGTGCCTGCCCTCATAGAGCAGATTGAACGCATGCTCGGGGTTGGTGCCGGCCGCCAGCGTGAACAGCCCGGTGGACATGACCTGCCGCAACTGGGTGAACCTGTCCACGCCATCGCAGTCGGCCTCGGTGACCACACCGACCGGCTGCCCGTCGGCCACCACGATGATGGCGCCGTGCGCGCGCTTGGGCAGCAGGCTGAGGGCATGGCCGGTCGTCGCGTCAGGGCCGAGCGTCAGCGGGGTGTCGTAGACAAGGTCGCGGCTCTTCACCCAGGAGATCACCTCGGCGACGACCTCGACGGGGATGTCCTGGGGCAGGACGGCGAGGCCGCCCCTGCGAGCCACCGTCTCAGCCATCCGGCGCCCGGCGACCGCGGTCATGTTGGCCACCAGGATGGGGATGGTGGTGCCGCTCCGGTCCCGGCTGGCCAGGCTCACGTCAAGCCTGGATGTCACCGCCGACCGGCTCGGCACCAGGAACACGTCGCTGTAGGTGAGGTCGTGGGGCGGCCTGTCCTCGGTGTGGAATCGCACCCTACGATTCTGCCCCGGCCGGCGGGCCCTGAGACCGGCTCGGCCCGGGCAGTGTGCCTTTTCGTGCTCGGCTCGCCCCGCGCGCCGCGCCGCGGGCAGCGCTTATCCTGGCGCCCGTGACCATCCCGACGACGCTGCGGCTCGGGGGGCGGGAGTGGCCGGACGGCACGTTCGGCATCATGGCAGTTGTCAACAGGACGCCAGACTCGTTCTTCGATCGGGGCGCTACCTACGAGTTCGGCGCCGCGCTCGGCGCGGTAAGTCGGGCGGTGGCGGCCGGCGCTGACATCGTCGACATCGGGGGAGTAAAGGCAGGCCCGGGCGCCGAGGTCGACGTGGCTGAGGAGATCCGGCGGGTCACCGGGCTGGTCAGTGCGGTCAGGGCCGCCCATCCTGAGCTGGTGATCAGCGTCGACACCTGGCGCGCTGAGGTCGGCGAGGCAGTCGCCCAGGCCGGTGCCGACTTGCTCAATGACGCCTGGGGCGGCGCGGACCCACGCCTCGCGGAGGTCGCGGCCGCTTACCGGATCGGGCTGGTCTGCTCGCACGCGGGCGGCCTCGCGCCACGGTCACGGCCGCATCGGCCCGGCTATGCCGACGTAGTGGCCGACGTCGCCGGTTACGTCACCATGCAGGCGCGGCGCGCCGTCGCGGCAGGCGTGCGGCGCGACGCGATCCTGATCGACCCGGCACACGATTTCGGCAAGAACACCTGGCATTCCCTTGAGCTGACCCGCAGGCTGGGCGAACTTGTCAGCACTGGCTGGCCGGTCCTTGTCGCGGTTTCCAATAAGGACTTCGTTGGCGAGACGCTCGGCCTGCCTCCCGATCAGCGTGGTGCGGGAACGATGGCCGCGCTCGCTATCTGCGCCTGGCAGGGCGCCCGGGTGCTACGCGTGCATGATGTGCAAGGGACGCGCCGCGCGCTGCGGGCAGTCCGCTGGGCACGCGGCGGGTAACTGCCGAGCTGCCCGGCTTACTACGAGTGGAAGGCGGCATAGAAGATCGCGCTGAGCCGGTCGATCATCTCCGCCCTCGGCAGCCGGACCTCCACGCTGAACAGGTAATTGACGCGCTCGAGCATCATCAGGAGCGCCACGCCGGTCAACTCGGCGTGCTCGGACAGGGCGCCCCCATCGGCGGGCCGCGCTGCGGTCATGCCCTGCGTGATCGCCTCGGCCAGCCTGAACAGCATCTGCAGCCCGTCGCCATATACTTCCTCGCCGACCACGTCGGCCTGGCTGAGAATACGGATGACCGCGGCATGAGCCGCGTAGGCGTCGCAGAACTTCTCCACCCAGTTGCGCAGTGCCCGCCGGCCGGCCTCATTGCGGGTCACGACCGGAAAATCGCCCGTGATCAGGCCCATGTCGTGCAGCGCGTCGCGCAGCAGGGCCTTGAACAGATCGTCCTTGTTGGCGAAATAGAGGTAGAACGTCCCGTGCGAGGTCTTCGCGCGGCTCACGACGTCGTCGACGCGAACGGCCTGCAAGCCGCGCTCGTCGAATTCGGCCAGGCCGGCTTCGAGCAGCCTGCGCACGGTCTTCCTGCCCTGGGCGCCCAGCTCGCGGCCCTGGGCAGGCACGCCGCCGCCAAGCGAGGGCCGCCGGGAACGGGCCCCGGCGCCGCCACCGGGCCTCCCGCGGGCCGCTGCAGCCTGGCCTGCCGCAGCCACCCCAGCGGGTGCCTGCGCTGGCACTGCCCGGGTGTCCGCGGCCACTCCAGCGGTGGCCTGCCCGGGTCCCGCCCGGCTGTCCTCCGGCCGACCGGTCAATGCTTCTCGTTCCGCGGCATTGCCTCGCCTGCTGTCTCGCCTCGGTGGCCCGCTGCCAGGTTCGCCGTCCATGCAGGCGAGACTAGCCTTACTCACCGCCTGGGCCAGCAGAATTTCACTGTCCGGCTGATCAGCCGGCCTGATATAGCGCCTCTGGCGCGAGCTGGCACGCCTCGTGGAGCCACCTGCCGTCCGGCTCGAGCCGGGCGTCCTGACTGGCCATGATGGCAGCGCCGCATAGCTCGCAGATCCGGCGGGGAGCACGGCGGGTGATGTCGGGCTCAGCCAGCCTGATCCGGTCGTGACTGCTCCCGAAGTCTGATGGCGTTGTCATTTACAAGTCCCCCAAGGTGACTGCATACGGCGGTCAGTCCCCGGACCGCCTATGTGATCAGGTGTGCCCCGCTGACCGGAGGCTATGCGCCGGGCACCGGGCGGACATCGATGTCGCCGTGCGCTGCCGCCGTGCGCTGCCGCCATGCCGGCCGCCGCTACCGCCCCGGCCAGCCCGTACCTGCCGCTGCCATACCACCGGCTAATAAATGGTTGTCGCTGCCGTGGTGGCCGGCCTCTTCAGCGCCGACCGGCGCCAGTTAAAGTTGAGAGCACAATGGGACCTCTGAACTGGCGCAAGGCAACACGCGTCACCGTAGCCCCCGGGGGCGCAGCGCCAGCTTTCCGCGGCGTGGCGGCCTGCGCCGCGTTCGTCCTGCTCGCATCGGGTGCCGGTACCGGCAGAGCCACGATGATTCCCGGCGGGCCGGGACCAGGGCGCTCTACTGGCACGGCCACCACCCGCACAGCGGGCCAGGTCCGCGCCAGCGCGACATTCCGGCGGATCATCCTGCCGGATCTGCTGGTCGTGGTGCCGGCCGGGCTGACCGGCCGCCAGGTCACCAGGCTGGGGAAGACCGCCCACGTCCGGAACATGATCGTGTTTGATGGCGCGGAGATCACCGCGGGCGGCCGTCCCGCCAGCGTGATCGGCGTGAATCCGGCTCAGTTCCGCTCCTGGGTGCCGCTGCGCACCGCCTCGGATCAGGGACTGTGGACCAGGCTGGCCAACGGCGGGTTCGTGGCGTCGCCGACCGCGCGGGCCAGGCTCGGCCTGCGCCTGGGCAGTTCTTACCAGCTAACCGGGGCCGGCAGGCAGCTGGTCAGGTTCGGCGCAGCGGCGCCCTTGGGCGTGGCAGGCGTCGACCTGGTCGTCGGCAGCGCTACCTCACGCAAGCTCGGCCTGGTGCACCAGGTAGCGGCGCTGATCAGCGCGCCTGGCGCGAACATGACCGCGCTGACGGCCACGGTCCGGGCCATTCTCGGGCCCGCCGCACGGATCTTGAGCCTGCGCCAGCAACAGCTGCCGGTCGCCAGCGTGCCGACCAGCGGCGGGCAGCCAGGCACCTACCTTCAGTTGTTCAAGGCGTCGGCCGCGCGGTACTGCCCGGGGCTGTCGTGGACTGTCCTGGCAGCCATCGGCCAGATCGAAAGCGGCGACGGCACCAACGTCGGGCCGTCAAGCGCGGGCGCGCTTGGCCCGATGCAGTTCCTGCCGTCCACCTGGCAGGTGTGGGGCACCGACGGGTTCGGCCAGAGCGGGCCACCGGACATCATGAACCCCTACGACGCGGTGCCGTCAGCGGCGAGGCTGCTGTGCGCGGCCGGCGCGGCGGCCGGCGGCCAGTCGCTGGCCGGCGCCATCTTCGACTATAACCACGCCAACTGGTACGTCAGCGAGGTGCTCGCGCTGGCCGCGCAGTACGCCGCCAGCTACGGCTGAGCCTGCCTGTCCGCGCCCCGGCTGCCCGCGCTCCGGCGTGGCCGCCCGCCGCCAGCTACGGCTGAGCCTGCCTGTCCGCGCCCCGGCTGCCCGCGCTCCGGCGTGGCCGCCCGCCGCGTTGCCCGGCCCAGTCTGTCGGCCGGTGCTGGTTGGATGGTGGCATGCCGAGTTACGACGCCTTCCTGCTGGTCTCCTTCGGCGGTCCCGAGGCCCGCAGCGACGTGATCCCGTTCCTGGAGAATGTCACCCGTGGCCGCGGCGTCCCGGCCGCCCGGCTAGCGCAGGTGGCCGAGCATTACTACCGATTCGGTGGTGTCAGCCCGATCAACCAGCAGTGCCGCGAGCTGCTGGCGGCGATCGAGAAGGATTTCGCGGCTGGCGGCGTCGACTTGCCCCTCTACTGGGGCAACCGGAACTGGGATCCCTACCTGACCGACACCGTCGCGGCCATGGCGGCAGACGGGGTGCGCTCCGCGGTCGCCTTCGCGACCGCCGCCTACAGCTCATTTTCGAGCTGCCGTCAGTACCTCGACGACATCGCGCGGGCCAGGGCGCAGGTGGGAGACGGCGCCCCTCGGATCGACAAGCTGCGCCCGTACTTCGACCACCCCGGTTTCATCGAGCCGCTGGCCGACGCCACCGCGGCGGCGATCGGGTCGCTGCCAGCGGCCCTGCGCAGCGACGCCGACCTGGTCTTCACCGCGCACAGCATTCCGGTCGCGATGGCTGCCGCGAGCGGGCCGCGCGGCGGCGCCTACCCGGCACAGCTGACAGAGGCGTCCCGGCTGGTCGCCGAGCGGGTCGGGGCCCGGTCCTGGCGGCTGGCCTACCAGAGCCGGAGCGGCCCGCCGTCCCAGCCGTGGCTCGGCCCGGACGTCGGTGACTGCATCGGCGAGCTCGCGCAGTCCGGATCCCGGGCTGTTGTCCTGGTTCCTGTCGGTTTCATCTCTGACCACATGGAAGTGCGGTACGACCTCGATGTGGCAGCGGCTCAGACCGCGCAGCGGCTGGGTGTCGCACTGGCCAGAGCGGCGACACCGGGCACGGATTCGCGTTTCGCAACCATGGTCACCGAGCTCGTCAGGGAGCAGCTTGAGGGATTGCCCTCCCGTGCGCTTGGCAGTCCCTGGCAAGCGGGCGACTTCTGCCTCAGCGGATGCTGCGGCTCAGGCCGCCCGGCCGTCGGTTCCGGAGCGGCGTGATGGCTGACCCAGGTGAGCTGCTCGACCTGGCCCGGCAGGCCGCCGCGGCGGCCCGGCTGCTCGCCGAGCGGCGCCGTAACGGTGGCCCCGCCGTGGTAGCGACCAAGTCGAGCCCCACCGATGTCGTCACCGAGATGGACCGAGCCGCGGAGCGGCTGATCAGGAAGATGATCGCGGCAGTCCGGCCTGGAGACGCGATCCTGGGCGAAGAGGGCGGCGAGACGGGCCAGGGCGCGGCGGTCCGCTGGATCGTGGACCCGCTCGACGGGACCGTCAACTATCTGTACGGCCTTCCTGACTGGGCGGTCAGCATCGCTGCAGAGGCGGAGGGCTCCATCGTGGCGGGCGCTGTCCGGGTGCCGGCGCGCGACGAGGAGTTCAGCGCGGTGCTTGGCGGCGGCGCGTGGCTGCGGCGCGCTGGCTCCGAGCCGGTGCGGCTGCATTGCAACCGGCAGGTGCAGCTGGGCCAGGCGCTGGTGGCGACGGGTTTCGGCTACGACGCACGGCGGCGCCGTGTGCAGGGCGAGGTGCTCAGCGCGGTGCTGCCCGCGGTTCGCGACATCAGGCGCGGCGGATCATGCGCGGTCGACATGTGCGCGCTGGCCGCCGGGCACGTCGACGCCTACTACGAGCGGGGCGTGAACTACTGGGATATCGCCGCCGGCGGCCTGATCGCCAGGGAAGCCGGTGCTCAGGTCTGCGGCCTGCACGGCGAGGCGGCCGGCCCGTCGATGACGCTCGCGGCAGGCCCCGGCCTCTTCGGCGACCTGCATGACCTGCTGGCCAGCCTGAACCCGGAGCGGGACGGCTGACACGCAGGGGCCCTGCCGGTGGCCTTGCTTGTGGCGCTGACCGTTAACCGCAGGGTCACCCGGCGCCGCTAGTGCTTCAGGAGGCTGCCGTCGGCCTGCGGTCCCGCAGCCCCGGTGAACTTGAACTGCAGCGAGCCCGACGATCCCTCGCGGAGCGTGACGACTCCGTTTTCGCAGGTGTGCTGGCCGACGACGATCCCCTGACGCATGGTCACGACCCCGCCCGCGGCAGACACCAGGCTGAGATTCCCGGTGCAGGTGAACGATGTGCCCCAGTAATGGATTTCGCCTGAGGTGGCTCCGGTATCGAGCTTGACGTGCACGCTGAAGACGTCAGCCTGCTGCCTCGCCTGACCCTTCCAGGACCCGCCCAGGGACGCCGGGATCGTGGCCGTCGGCGGTGTCGGCGTCGCGGACGTTGCCAGGCGGGTGCCCGAACCACCCGAGGGCAGCTGGGCGGTCGACGCTCCGTTGGCCGCCGCGGCCGACCGGGCGGCGCTCTGGTTCTGCAGCACGTGGACGGCCACGGCGATCGCCAGCACGCAGGCAATGAACCCGGCCGCCCACCAGATGGCACTGGACCGGGCGGGACTTTGCTGCAGTTCTCTTTGAGCAATCTCGGCGGGCGGCCGGAACGCCGCACGGATGGCGAGCCGTGCCCCCTCGGCGAGCGGGTCGCCCGGCGGAACGTCAGCGCCGAGCAGCTCGAGCACGACCGACCGGGCGGACACGCGGCCGGACGGGTCCTGGCCCATGCAGCGGGCAACGAGGCCGCGCAGCGGATCGCCCAGCTGCGCCAGGTCCCCGGCGCCGGCGCCAGGGCGTCCGGTCGCCGTGAACAAGATCGTGCGTGCCCAGGCCAGCATGTCGGCGGCGGGCGTAGCGGACCCGTAAGGCGGCGTGATGCCGAACCCGACGACTCGCGGTCCGCTAACCCCCAGTATGACGTGCTCCGGCCCGAACTGCCCGTGCACCAGCCCGGCCTGGTGGATGGCGGCCAGCCCGGTCGCTGTTCCGATAGCCAGTGCCGCCAGGATGCTGTTCGTGCGCGGCCCCTCGGCGGCGATGAACTCGGCGAGCGACGGCCCGGCGACGTACTCGCGTACCAGGTAGGCAATGCCATGGTCAAGGCCCGCATCGATGATCCGTGCCGTGCAGTAGGGCCCGACCCGCCGGGCGGCCCTGGCTTCCGCGGTAAACCTGTCTCTGGCTGCGCCGTTTTGGGGCCAGTCCGCGTCGAGCAGGGTGAGGGTGACCTTGTTGCCGTTGGCCGTGGCAGCCAGGAAAACCGACCCATCGGCGGGCATCTCCGCGATACGCCCGGTCAGCCGGTAGTGGCCGACGCGCCTGGGGTCGCTGGCATGCAATGGCGCGACATTGGGCATACATCGTCTCCGCGAGGTCATGCCGGCCCGGGATGAGGTGCGGTTCGTACCATACGCACGTTGTGCCGGTAAGCGGCAGTGATCGAGCAAGTTACCTACGAGTAGAGGAGCAGGGCGGCGCCACAGGCGCCACGGGGGGCTCTAGGAGCGACACGAACCAAAGTAACGACCCGCTACGTGTACCTGTCGCCGGGACGTGACAGAATTCCCCGCCGGAATCGGGCACAACCGAGCCTCCCCGTGCGTTACACCCGCGCGACGAGGCAAGAAAGATGGAGGGGTAAGGGCCAGATGGCTACCGACTACGACAGCCCGAGGAAGACAGACGACGAGCTCACCGAGGACAGCCTGCAGGAACTCCAGGCCCGCCGGATGGACAAATCATCCACGGCGATCGATATCGACCCGGACGACGTGGCCGAGTCGCTCGAGCTGCCAGGCGCTGATCTCTCGAACGAGGAACTCTCGTTCCGGGTGATCCCGCGCCAGGCCGACGAGTTCACCTGCTCTAGCTGTTTCCTCGTGCACCACCGGAGCCAGCTCGCGGAGACCCGCGGCGGCCAGCTTGTCTGCCGGGAGTGCGCGGCCTGAGCTGGCCGGGATGAGTGCTGAGCTGCCCGCGGCCGGGAACGCGGCCAACGGCGGCAGAAAGCGGAGAGCCGCGGGAGCGGTTCTTCGCCGTGCAGCGTGCGTCTGCGTTACCGGGCTGTCAGCTGTGCAGTTGCCGCCCGGCAAGCGGTGACGCATGCCTCAGCGCCGCACGGCGATCCGCCCGATTGGGGCCGCCCGCCACGGAGCCGCCTGGTAGGGACCGGAACAGGCCATCGGCGGGGAGGCTCGCTGCTTGTACCGGATTTGCGGACCAGGCGGTTGACTTTTGCCCTTAATGTCCCCGCCTAATCCGGTACAAGTCTGGCCTCTCGCTCCCAGGCGAACCCCGGCGAGAAAACTGCTGATGCTGGCAGCGGCGACGGTGCTGGTTCGACGGAGCAGGCGCGGGCGTCCGGGGCCGGTCGGAGAGCCGATAACCGGCACGCACCGGGCGTAACCGCTGCCGGGCTGGCCGGTCTTGCCGCGCCAGCCCGGCAGTGCCAGCCCGGTAGCGGATTCCAGCGAGCTTCACCTCGAACCTGGCGACTGTCCACCAGCCACTCTCGTCTCCGCAGCCGCTCTCGCGCCCCGCAGCCACTCTCCCCTCCAGGCGCTCACTCCGCAGGCGGTGGCTGTTTGATGATCGTGGGTGTTAGGTGGGCCTATCGCCCCACCTAGGAACCACGATCATGGAAGGGCGCGTGATGCTGGTCGCCGGTGTGGACTCTTCGACGCAGTCCACGAAGGTCGTGCTCTGCCGCGCTGAGAACGGCCAGGTCGTCGGCCTGGGCAGCGCGCAGCATCCGGCCGGGACAGAGTGTGACCCGCAGGCGTGGTGGACGGCGCTGCAGCAAGCCGGAGACGGCTTACTCACCCGGGCCGCCGCCGTGGGCGTGGCAGGCCAGCAGCACGGGATGATCGTCCTGGACGATGCGGGGCGGGTCATCAGGCCGGCGCTGCTCTGGAATGACCTGCGCTCGGCGGGCGCGGCAGCCGCCCTGGTCCGCGAGCAGGGTGGCGCTCAATGGTGGTCGGACCATACCGGAAGCGTGCCGACCGCATCGTTCACGGTGACCAAGCTGCGCTGGCTCGCCGAGCACGAGCCCGCCGCTGCGGCCCGCGCCGCCGCGGTGCTGCTGCCGCACGACTGGCTCACCTGGAGGCTAGGATCGGGCGGCAGCGACGCGGCTACCGGAGACGCTGGCCGCAGAGCCGAGTACGAAGGCTGGCTAGGCGCAGGCCAGGCCGTACCTGCGACCGACCGTGGCGACGCGTCCGGCACCGGTTACTTCTCGCCGTCAGCAGGGCGCTGGCTGCCCGACCTGGCCGCGGCAGCTCTCGGCCATCCGCTGTCCCTGCCCAGGATCGCACGGCCCGCCGAGATCGTCGGACGGACCGGGTGGGGCGCGGCGCTCTCGGCAGGCACCGGCGACAACATGGGCGCGGCGCTCGGCCTCGGCCTGGAACCCGGCGACGTGGTCGTCTCGATCGGGACGTCGGGCACGGTATTCACGGTCAGCGAGTCGCCTGCCGCCGACGCCGCTGGCGCGGTCGCCGGGTTCGCCGACGCCACCGGGCGCTTCCTGCCGCTGGTCTGCACGATCAACGCCGGGCTGGTGCTGTCGGCGACGGCCGCACTGCTGGGCGCCGATATGGACAGCCTGTCCGCGCTGGCCCTCGCGGCGCAGCCAGGCGCGGGCGGGATCACGCTGCTTCCGTACCTCGATGGGGAGCGCACACCCGACCGGCCCGCTGCCACCGGCGTGTTGCGCGGGCTGACCACCCGCAACATGACGCGGGAGAATCTCGCCCGGTCGGCCGTCGAGGCGGTGCTGGCCTCGCTCGCCGAGGCCGCGGACCTGCTGGCTGCCGCCTGCGGCGTAACGCGCAGGCGGGTCCTGCTGATCGGCGGCGGCGCGCGGTCGGAGGCTGTCTGCCGGATCGCACCCGGGCTGCTGCGCTGTGCTGTCGTCGTGCCCGAGCCTGCGGAGTACGTTGCGATCGGCGCGGCGCGCCAGGCCGCGTGGGCGCTGGCAGGCACCGAGGCCCCGCCGGAATGGCCGCACCGTCCCGCCGCCGAGTACAGCGGCGCTCCGCAGCCCGGCGTGCGGCAGCGTTATGCAGCGCTGCGGGAGGACACTTCCCGCTGGGAAGAAGAGGACGGGCCCGTGACCGCGGATCCTTACATTGCCTGACCGGTCGCTGCCGACCCTGGCCGGGGGGAGAGCTGGCGGACATCAGGGACTTCGCCCCTGACACCGACGCACTTGGCAGCCGGGGGATGGGCTTCGAGGGGCTCGACCAGCTCGCAACCGAGTACCTATACGGGGCTCGCTGACGCGCAAGCCCCCGTCGCCTGCAAGCGCCATGGCGCGTTGTCTCGCTGGAAGGCCGGGCCGTACCGGGATAAACGGTGCCGGGATAAGGTGCCGGGGATAATGGGCCCTGGCGCCGACCGGAGAGAGGACGCCCAGATTCATGCAAGCGGACCTGGTCTTCACCGGCGGAACGAGCTATACGCCTGACCGGTCGCGACGTCGGCTTGTCCCGGTGACCGCGACACCTGGCGGGCCGCCGGCCAGCGCCGTCGCCGTCCGGGCTGGCAAGATCGTCGCTGTTGGCGCCGCGGCTGACCGAGTCATCGCCGACCTGATCGGCCCTCAGACCGAGGTCGTGCAGCTGGGTGACGGTGCGCTGCTGCCCGGGTTCCAGGACGCGCACGTCCATCCCGCGTTCGCGGGCGTGACCATGATCGGCTGTAACCTCATCGGCGCCAGCACCCTCAGCGAGGCGCTGGACCGGATCGCCGCCTATGCGGAGGGCCACCATGGCCAGGAGTGGATAGCTGGCAGCGGCTGGCGGATGGAATGGTTCGATCGCGGGACCCCCGGCCGCGAGCTACTCGACGAGGTTACCGGGGGCCGGCCCGCCTACCTGGTCAACCGCGATGCTCACGGTGCCTGGGCCAACACGCGGGCGCTGGAGGTCGCGGGCATTGACGCGCGGACCGCCGATCCGCCGGACGGCCGGATCGAGCGGTCCGGCGACGGCACGCCTCAGGGCACCCTGCATGAGGGCGCGGCCACCCTGGTAGGCCGCCTGGTGCCCGCGCCGACTTTCGATGACAGGCTCGCCGGCTTGTTGCTCGCCCAGCGTCACCTGCACGAGCGCGGCGTCACCGCCTGGCAGGACGCGATCGTGGGGGAGTACCTCGGCTCGCAGGATCCGCTGCCGGTCTACCTGGCCGCTGCCGCTGCCGGCCAGCTGACCGCACGGGTCCAGGGCGCCCTGTGGTGGGATCGCGAACGCGGCATCGAGCAGCTGCCCGACATCCTGGCCAGGCGGGAGCGGGGTCGGGCGGGCCGGTTCCGGGCGAACACCGTGAAGATCATGCAGGACGGGGTCGCCGAGAACTTCACAGCCGGCATGATCGAGCCGTACCTGGATTCCTGCGGCTGCCAGACCGGCAACAGCGGGCTGTCCTACGTCGATCCACAGCAGCTCCAGGCCGCCGCGGCCAGGCTCGACGCGGAAGGCTTCCAGGTGCATCTGCACGCCATCGGCGATCGCGCGGTACGGGAGTCGCTGGACGCGATCGGCGCCGCCCGGTCCGCCAACGGACCCAGCGACAACCGCCACCACATCGCGCACCTCCAGATGATTCATCCCGACGACATCCCGCGCTTCGCGCAGCTCGGCGTTACCGCGAACATGCAAGCCCTGTGGGCCGCGCACGAGCCGCAGCTGGACGAGCTGACCATCCCGTTCATCGGGCCGGACCGCACCAGCAGGAGCTATCTGTTCGGCGATCTGCTGCGGGCGGGCGCCCGGCTGGCCGCGGGCAGCGACTGGGCGGTGAGCAGCGCAAATCCGCTGCGCGCCTGCCACGTCGCGGTGAACAGAGCGCTGCCAGGCGCCAGCGGCCCGGAGGCGGACCCCTTCCTGCCCGGCCAGCGCCTTGAGCTCGCCGAGGCACTGGCTGCCTATACCGTCGGCTCGGCGCACGTGAATCACCTGGATGATGTGACCGCCGCCATCGAGCCCGGCAAGCTGGCTGACCTGATAGTCCTTGACCGTGACCCGCTCGTCCGACCGCCTGACGAGATCGCCGACACCAGGGTCAAGCTCACCTATATCGAGGGCGAGAGGGTCTATGCGGCGGGCAGTATGTAACGCCGTTACAACGAGGTCACAGCATGTCGGTGCCCAGGCGGTGCGACAGGCGACGGGAGCGCCCAGGCGGCGCGGCAGCCAAACCAGCGCCCGGGCGGCGCGGCAAGCGACGGGAGCGCCGAGGGACGCGGCAGGTGACGGAGCGCCCAGGTGGCGCGGCGGGCGACGGAGCGCCGAGGTAGCGCGGCAGGTGACTTATCGCCCGGGCGGCGGCAGGTGACGGAGCGCCGAGGTGGCGCGGCAGGTGACGGAGCGCCCAGGTGGCGCGGCAGGCGACGGAGCGCCCGGGCGGCGCAGGATGCGGAGAGCAGATGGAGATGACGACGCTGGGCCGTGGCGGCCCGCAGGTATCGCGGCTCGGCCTGGGTCTGATGGGCATGTCCGGTACATACGGGCCGGCCGACGACGCTGAGAGCATCGCGACGATCCGTGCCGCGCTGGACGCCGGGATCACGCTGCTCGACACCGGCGACTTCTACGGAATGGGCCACAACGAGCTGCTGCTCCGCGATGCCCTCCGCGGAGTCGATCGCGGCAGCGTCTTCATCCAGGTGAAGTTCGGCGGCCAGCGTGACCCGCGCGGCGCGTTCATCGGCCAGGACGCCAGCCCCAACGGCGTCAAGAACTCGCTGTCGTACTCGCTGCAGCGGCTCGGCACCGACTACATCGACTTGTACCAGCCGGCCAGGCTGGACCCGCGCGTGCCGATCGAGGACACCGTCGGCGCGATCGCCGAGATGATCCAGGCCGGTTTCGTGCGGTACCTGGGGCTGTCCGAGATGGGCGCCGACACTATCCGCCGGGCCACCGCGGTGCACCCGGTCACGGCACTGCAGATCGAGTACTCGCTGATGAGCCGCGGCATCGAGAAGCAGCTCCTGCCCGCGGTCCGGGACCTTGGCGTCGGCGTGACCGCGTACGGGATCTTGTCCCGCGGTCTGCTGAGCACGGCGAGCGCACGCGAGATCGGCGCCGGCGATTTGCGGGTCAGGTTCCCCAGGTTCCAGGGCGAGAACCTGCAGCGCAACCTCGACCTGCTGAAACCGCTGGAGGACATTGCCCTGGCCCACGGCGTGACCACGGCGCAGCTGGCCATCGCCTGGGTGATGTCGCGCGGTTCCGACATCGTGCCGCTGCTGGGGACCAAGCGCCGCGACCGGCTGGCCGAGGCGCTCGGCGCGGCGGACCTCGCGCTGACCCCGGACGACCTGGCGGCCCTGGAAGCCGCGGTACCGCAGGACCAGGTGGCGGGCGGTCGATACGACCCGGCTCAGATGACCGCGCTGGATAGCGAGAAGACCAGCCATTAACGAGGTTCCTGCGCTGGTCGCGCTCCTGAGCTGAACCTGGGCGGTGACTTGCCTCGTCGTCACGATCCCGGTTGACAGCCGGGCGGGACGCCGATGAGATGGCCGGGTTGACTTCACCAGCCAGGATCCGGGAAACCCAGCGGGGGACTGCCGAATTGATCGCGGAGCGGCTGGCGGCGCAGCTGCTGTCCGGGCCGCCAGCGGGCAGCGTCGTTGATGTCGTCGAGCGGCTTCTCGCCGTCCAGGGCCAGGACCCGCGTGGCGCCCGGCTGGCCATCCGGCCCCGGTCGGCCGGCCTGCGCGCCGCCGACATCGACCATGCGCTGACGGCCGAGCGCTCGCTGGTGATTACCTGGCTGAACCGCGGCACGCTCCATCTGGTCCGGGCCGAAGACTACTGGTGGCTGCATCAGCTGACCACGCCGCAGCTGCTCACCGGCAACGCCCGGCGGCTGGCTCAGGAGGGGGTGCCGCCTCCGGACGCGGAGCGCGCGGTGGCGGCGGTCGAGCGCGCTCTGACCGCCGAGGGCCCGCTGACCCGGGGCCAGCTGAGGGAGCGGATCGCCGCGACCGGCGTGCGGACCGAGGGCCAGGCGATCGTGCATGTGCTCGGCCTTGCCAGCTTCCGCGGTATCGCGCTGCGCGGGCCGATGATCGGCAACGAGCACGGCTACGTGCTGGTCAGGGACTGGCTGGGGAGCCCGCCGCGGGCGGCTCGCGCGCTGGCGGAGCGGGACACCGCGCTTGCCGAACTGGCCCGCAGGTACCTGGCGGGCCACGGCCCGGCAGCCGATCGCGACCTCGCCAAGTGGGCCGGGCTGCCGCTACGCGATGCCCGGCGGGGGCTGGCCGCGATCGCGCCCCAGCTGGATGAGCGCGACAATGGCCTGGTAGCGCTGGCCGGCCGCCGGGGCAACGATGCTGACCAGGCCGCCCGGGCCGGCCGCCGGGGCAACGATGCTGACAAGGCCGCCCGGACCGGCCGCCGGGGCAACGACGCTGACCACGCGGCCCGGACCGGTCTCCGGCACGGCCCGGAACTCCCGCCGCCGCGGCTGCTCGGCTCGTTTGACCCGGTGCTGCATGGCTGGGCGTCGCGTGAGCCCATCCTCGGCTCGCACCAGGGGATCGTCACGGTCAACGGGATATTCCGGCCGTTCGCGCTGGTGGGCGGCAAGGCCGTCGCTACCTGGAGCATGCCGGACGGCCGGGTGGAAGTGCGCCCGTTCGCACCGCTCGATGCCCAGGTATCGGCGGCGCTCGAGGCGGATGCCGCCGATGTCGTGCGATTCCTCAGTGGATTCCGCGCGGCCGGAACTGAACACTGATCCGCGGTCCGGCCGCCCGCGCCGTCTTGGGGACGGCGTGCTGCCAGCTGCGCTGGCAAGTGCCACCCATGACGAGCAAGTCGCCATGGCCTAGCTCGTGGCGCAGGGTGGGGCCAGGGCCGGCCCGTGGTCGGAGCAGCAGCGCACGTGGATTGCCCAGCGAGACAATCGCCACGATGGTCGTGCTGGCCTGGCGGCCAGACGTGTCGCCGTGCCAGGCGACACTGTCGCGGCCATCGCGATACAGGCAAAGCCCCGCGGTGGCCAGCGGCTCGCCGAGTTCCGGCCGGTACTTCGCGTCCAGCGCGCGACGGGCCCGTTCAAGCGCCGGGTCGGGCAGCGCCTCGCCCTCGCCGTAGAAGCTGAGCAGCCGGGGGACATCCACGACACGGTCGTACATCGGGCGGCGCTCTGCTCGCCACGGCACCACGTCGATCAGCCGCTCGAAAAGCGCGTCAGCGCCCGTCACCCAGCCCGGCAGCACGTCGAGCCACGCGCCGTGGGCAAGCGTCGTCCGCCGTAGTGATGGACCGAGATCGCGTAGCCCGACATCCTGCGACGCGTCGAGGAGCGAAGCCTGGAAACCAGCCGCCATCGTCCTAGCATACGCCAGGCTCAAACAAGTGTTCGATCCCGCCCGGGCGTGGTGGTCCGGGCGTGGTGGTCCGGGCGTGGTGGCCGGGACGGCGGCTAGCTGCCCTGGTAGCGGGCCGCCAGCTCGCGCAGCCTGGCGTGGGCACCCCCCATTGCGCCGGCCGCAGGCAAGTAGCGCTTGGGCATCTTGGCGATGCTCGTGTAGTTCGGGTCGCAGACGTTGGCCAGCGGCGATTCGACGGCCTGAGTGACGAGCTGATAGGCGTCCAGCACATCGAGCCCGTACTCGGCGGCCAGCCAGCGGACTAGCTCGGATTGCGCGATACGGAACGCGTCCTCGAGCGGCCGGGCCGATCCGGCCGTCATCAGGTGGGTGTCGGATTCCAGCCGTGGCCACGGGCAGGGCGTGCCCTTGATGAGATCGACGATGATGACCGTGTTCATGGCGGTCTCGACGCCAACTCCGCAGGTCTCGCCCTCGCCCTGGCGGGCGTGGCCGTCGCCGAGCGACAGCATCGCCCCCTCGACGTTGACACCGAGGTAACAAGTGGCGCCGGCGCGCATTTCGGGGGTGTCCATGTTGCCGCCGTGCGCGTCAGGCACCAATGAGCTGCGCACCTCCAGCATGGCGGGCGCCACGCCGACTGTGCCGTGCATTGGGTTCATCGGGAGGTCCACCGAGTAGTCGCCGCGGCGCGCGGTGAACCGGCAGGTCCCTGCCTCGGTGTCGAAATGCCACAGCCAGACCAGTTCCGGCAGCGGGTCGTTGAGCATGGCCGTCACCTGCGTCGTGGTGAGGGCGCCGAACAGCGGGATCGTGGTGGACGCGCCCCAGGTTCTGGCCGGCTCGATGGACACGAAATGGACCGCGACTGTGTCGCCAGGCACCGCGCCCTCAATATAGAACGGGCCGGTCTGCGGATTCACGAACGGGAACTCGCACACCTGCGAGACCAGGTCGTGCTCGGTACGCACCCGGCCGGCGAACGCGTCTTCGGTGTACACCTCGAGCACCGCGGGCGGCCTGATGCGGGCCACGGGCGCGGCACCACCGAATGTCCATGAGTACTCGTCAGGCTGGGGTCGGAAGCTAATGACGCGGGTGTCGTTCATTCGTCGTATTCCTCCAGCGGGTCCAGGTGCACCAGCACGACCTCGACCACCCCGCAGGCTCACGCATGGCGATTGCGTCCCGCCGGAGCCCGCTCGACCGCTGCTGGATCGACTGTGGGGTTGCCGTGGCCATTGCCACCTCCGGGGCCTGAGGGGTCACCGTTACGTGGATAGTCCCATGCAATGTTCGGCGGCAATAGCCTGGAAATGGCCCCTGCCGAGGCCAGCGCTCGGGTGGCCAGCGCTCTGACCGTCGCCGCTGTGGCAGGCAGCACCGTGGCAGGCAGCACCGTCGCGGGCAGCACCGTCGCAGGCAGCGCCCTGGCGGCCCGCTGGGCGGCGAGCACCGCGCCGAGAAGCAGCGCTGCGACGATACCGTCCAGCCAGAAATGATTGGCGGTCACGACCACCGCCAGCGTCGTGAGTACCGGGTAGAGCAGGGCAAGCCAGCGCCATCGGCTGCCAGCGGCACCGATCACCGCGATCGCGACGAGCAGCGCCCAGCCGACATGCACCGACGGCATCGCGGACAACTGGTCGGCATCGAAGCCTGCATGCGCGGCGTAGACCGACTGGCCGTACCGCACGGCGGTGTCCACCATCCCGCTGGACGGCAGCATCCGCGGTGGTGCTACCGGGATCAGCTGGATGAGCAGCGCGCCGCCGGTGAATGCGACCAACGTAGTCCGCAGCTTCCGGTAATGATCGCGGTGCCGGAAGAACAGCCAGATCATGCAGCAGATCAGGACGGGGAAATGCAGGACGGCGTAGTAGAGGTTGAAGAACTCCACGAGGAGCGGGTGCGGCAGCACCAGCCGCTGCAGACTGGCCTCGCTCGGCAGGTGCGCGATCCGCTCGGCATGCCAGATCCACTGGGCCCTGGCCAGCGCGCCCGCTGGCCCCATCACGGCGAACGAGCCAGCCAGCTGCCACAGCGCGAATAGGCCGAGAACGACTGCGCACTCCTGGCTGATCACCGCCGCCACGGCGAGGCGGGGCCGGTGCGTGATGCGCAACGGGAGCGCCGCCGCGGCAAGCGAGCCAGCAGTCACAGCGGCTTCGGGCCAGGAAAGTTCAAGGTTGAGCACGTACCAGGCCTGCCTGGGAGAGCCACGGCTCGGTTATGCACGGCTCGGTCATGTAGGTCAGCGTACGATCTGGGCCGCCCGGCGTGCCGATCGGCCGGGGGTCGATTGTCAGGGGGTCGATCGGTCAGGGGGTGGATCGGCCGGGGGTCGATTGTCAGGGGGTCGATTGTCAGGGGGTCGATCGGCCGAGGGTGGATCGGCCGGGGGTCGATTGTCAGGGGGTCGATCGGCCGAGGGTGGATCCGCCGGGGGTCGATCGGCCGGTGGTCGATCGGTCAGGGATCATGCGGCCGCCAGCTCGCCGAGACGGCGGCCGGCAGGCAGAATCTCCGGTATGCGACCGCCAGACTGGGCCAGCGAGCACGGAGCCTTGGACGAACGGGGAACGACCGGCCGGGCCCGCGCGGCCGGCGAGGACCTGCGGCAGCGGCTTGACCGGCTGCCGGCCAGCCATCCGTCGTCACCTGAGTACGACGAGCCGCCCGGGTACGGGGAGCCTGAGTACGGGGAGCAGGAGTACGGGGAGCAGGAATACGGGGAGCCTGGCAGCCGGGACGCCGAGCCAGCTGGCCGGCCCGAGCCTGGCCAAACAGGGCCTGGCCGACCGGGGCGTGGGCGGCCGGAGACTGGGCGGCCGGCAGGCTGGCGTGCGGGCGAGGCTGGCGGCCGACCGCCCGCTGGCACGGGTGGCCTGGCCGGCCGAGCGGAGCCGTACCGGCCCTGGTTCACCGCGGGCGAGTCACCGGAGCCCTGGTTCACGGCTGAAACCGGTGACTGACCGAGGACGCAGCGAAGCGGCGACTGGCGGCTAGCTGGGGTCGCGGCTGAGCGAGGCGGGGTCGGGCTCCTGGCGTGGCAGCAGGACCTCACCGGTCACGTCCGCGGCCAGCCGCACCAGATCGCCGTCGGCGAGACGCACGGCGGTACCGGGCAGCACGCGGTCGCCGTTGACGAAGGTGCCGTTCGTCGAGTTCTCGTCCTTGATAGTTGCGTGCCCGTGGTCGTCAACGGTCACGGTGGCATGCCGCCTGGAGACATTCACAAAGCCAGCGAAGGCCGCCGCGACGAGCGACTCCTGCGGATCCCGGCCGAGCAGCAGCGAGGTGCCCGCAGGGACCTCGACGTTGCCGGCGGGGAAGGCGATCCGGAGCACGGTGAGCGAGATCGACCCGGTCGTCTCTTCCCGCTTGAGGTACTCCTGCATGATCGTGGTAGGAGCTGGCGGGTCCTCATCTGCCGACCGCGTCCTGGGCAGGTTGGCGCCGCAGGTGAAGCAGATGAGGTCGCCGGGCTTGACCTCGGCTGCGCAGGCGGGGCAGGTCAACGTCACCATGATGACTCCAGGGCGGCTGTCGTAGCTTGGGCGCTTGCGGGCACCCACGAGAGCGTAACGCGAACGGGACACGGTCCGATCACCGTGAGACCATTATCTCGTCTCGCGGATACCCTGAGGCGCGACGCCAGGGCCGTTCGTCGCTGGCTGTTGCGGCGCGCATCTGGCTGCTGCGGCCGGACGGGCTGTGGGGAGCCGTTAAAGAAAAGGGTGATTTCCCCGCACTGGCATCGCGTGCCGCTGCGGACGGGCCAGCCTCGTTCACGGCCGGTAGCATCGCAACCATGGTCAGTTTCCTGCTCGACGAGGAGCACGAGCACCTCCGGGCCACCGTAGCCGAGTTCGCCCGCGACGTGGTCGCGCCGGTGATCGGCGGATACTACGAGCGCGCCGAGTTCCCCTACGAGATCGTCGCCAAGATGGGCAAGCTCGGCCTGTTCGGGCTGCCGTTCCCGGAGGAATACGGCGGTATGGGGGGTGACTATTTCGCGTTGTGCCTTGCGCTGCACGAACTGGCGACAGTGGACTCATCGGTCGCGATCACGCTGGAAGCGGGTGTCGCGCTCGGCGCCATGCCTATCTACCGGTTCGGCAACGCTGACCAGCGGGATCGCTGGCTTCCTGACCTCTGCCAGGGCGACCGGCTGGCCGCATTCGGCCTGACCGAGCCGGGCGGTGGCTCGGACATCGTCGGCGGTATGCGCACGACAGCCCGGCTCGAGGACGGCGAGTGGGTGCTCGACGGGTCCAAGGCATTCATCACCAACGCGGGTACCTCGATCACCTCGGTGGTGACCCCCCTGGCGATCACGGGCCGCTCGGACCGCAAACCGGAGATCTCCGCGATCATCGTGCCGACCGGCACCCCTGGCTTCACGGTCGGGGCTGAGTACTCAAAGGTCGGCTGGTGCGCGTCGGACACCAGGGAACTCTCGTTCGCCTCCTGCCGGGTGCCTGAGGAGAACCTGCTCGGCCCGCGGGGCCGCGGCTACGCCCAGTTCCTGCAGACGCTGGACGAGGGCCGGGTCGCGATCGCCGCGCTGGCGGCCGGCCTGGCCCAGGGCTGCGTAGCCGAGTGCCTGAGTTACGTCGGCCATCGGACCGCCTTCGGGCACCGGCTCAACCACTACCAGTCCATCCAGTTCAAGATCGCGGACATGGAGGCTCGCGCCCAGTCCGCGAGGCTGGCCTGGTATGACGCGGCGTCGCGGCTGATCGCGGGGCAGCCGTTCAAGAAGCAGGCGGCGATCGCCAAGCTGACCGCCTCGAACGCGGCGATGGAGAACGCGCGCGACGCCACCCAGATCTTCGGCGGGCACGGATATATGAATGACTACCCGGTCGCGAGGTTCTACCGGGACGCGAAAGTCCTGGAGATCGGCGAGGGCACGTCAGAGGTGCAGCGGATGATCATCGCCAGGGAAATCGGGCTCAGCGGCTCGGGCGGGCGCCATTAGCGGGAGTCCGCGGCAGGCGCCAGCGGCCGGCGCCCGCCGAAGGCGCCTGCGGCAGGCCCCAGCGGCAGGCGGGCGGCGGCCCGGCTCGGCTCGCGACTTCGTCGCCGGCCCGGGCGCTGCCTGAACTATCGACGCCGGGAGGCGGTCCGGAATGAGAGCAGTGACGTTCACGGGGCATGGCGGCAACGAGGTCGTCAGCGTGCCGGATCGCCCGGACCCCGAGCCCGCTGCGCACGAGGTCCGGATAGCGGCCCGTTTCGCCGGTATCAACTGGGCTGACGTGGCGCAGCGCATGGGCAGCTATCCGCCTCCTGCCGGGGCGCCGCAGGACATACCCGGGCTCGAAGTCGCTGGTATCGTCGACGCGGTCGGGTCCGGCGTGCAGGCATGGCGGGTCGGCGACCGGGCGTTCGGAGTCGTGGGCGGCGGCGGGCTCGCTGACCGGGTGTGCGTGCACGAGCGGCACGTGGCCGCGGTGCCTGGCAATCTGACCGCGGATGCCGCGGCCGCGGTTCCTGAGGCCTACATCACGGCCCATGACGCAGTCTTCACCCGGGCCGGGCTGGGGCTCGGCGAGGTGCTGCTCGTCAATGGCGCCAACGGGGCGGTTGGCTCGGCCGGGGTACAGCTCGGGCTCGCGGCCGGAGCCCGCGTTGTCGCCAACGTAAGGTCGCCGGACCGGGCCAGCGTTCATGCTGAGGCGGGCGCCTTGGTGGTCTCGCCGGAGACGGCGGCCGGTCAGCTGGCCGTGCTCGGCGGGGCCGATGTCGTGCTTGAGCTCGTCGGCGCGCCCAACCTTGAGTTCGACTTCGGCATCCTCGCCCGGAAGGGAAGGATAGTGGTGGTCGGCACGGCCGGCGGCGAGGAGGCCGGCATCTCGCTTCGTAGCCTGATGGCGAAGCGGGCCAGCCTTTACGGCACGATGCTCCGGTCCAGGCCGCTGGAGGAGAAGGCAGCGGCGGTGCAGGCGTTCGCGCGCTCGGTGGTCCCGCTCCTTGCCGCGGGCCGGGCGCTGCCGAGGATCGACCGGGTGTTCCCCGCGGCGGAGGTCACCGACGCTTTTGACTATCTGGCGCAGCCAGGGAAGTCGGGCAAGATCCTGCTGGAGTTCTCCTGACCGCCCGTGCGGGGACGATCTCACTGGTCCCGCCAAGCCGCCCGAGTTGTCCTGGTGTGCGATCCGCTGCTCAGGCTTGTCCGCAAGCGCCCGACGGAGAATTCCCAATGGTTGTCACCTGCTGCCGGAATTGACCGCTATGATCTGGCAAGCGCCCAACCCGAGGGTCGCTCCGGCCCGGCGGCAGACCGCTGCCGCGTCGGCCCGCGTCCTGGTCAGGCGGCTTTTGGAGCACGTCAAATTCCGTGCCATGACGCGACCGACGAGCGTGGGGAGGGCCGGCAGACTTCTGAACGCATCGGAAGGGTTTGGTCGAGCAGCCGCCCTCCGTCAGCGGCGGGCCGCAGCGCGGCCGTGACGGACCAGGCGACATGAGGCACACGGCCTAGGTGCCTTGCTTCCGAGCGTCCCACGAGGCCTTTCCAGCTGCCCGCGCAACTTCACCTGCAGGCGGGCCGGCACGATAGGAGAACAGATGACGGTTCATTCCGCGACGACCGTCGCAGGAACCGCACCGGCCCCCGAGGCCCGGCTCGAGCCCAATGCGATCGGGGTCGCGCAAGACACCGTTATCGGGATGGCCACGTCCGCCCCGGCGGCATCGGTCGGGCTGATCCTGGCCGGGCTCGCCGCGGCGACCGCCTACGGCAGCGGACCGGTCATCATCCTCACCGCTCTTCCCATGCTCATCATCGCCAATTCCTATCGGCGGCTGAACCTGTGGAACGCCAACTGCGGCGCTTCCTTCGAATGGGTCGGCCGCACGATCAGCCCGTACCTCGGTTTCCTGACCGGCTGGCTGATGATTATGGGCGGCATCGTCGGGACGGTCAGCACCACCGTGGTCCTCGGGCCGTCGGTGCTCGCCGTCGTCGGCTCTACCTCCACAGCCGTCCTGCCGAACCTGGCCATTGACACAGCCGTAGTCCTCGGCATGCTCGTGATCGCGATCGTCGGCATCCGCATCACCGCCCGCACCCAGGTCGGCATGGGGCTGATCGAGTACGTGATCCTGATCGGCTTCGCGGTCGTGGGCCTGATAGCGGTGATCAACCACCATCACGGCACCTTCCCGATCAGCAAGGGCTGGCTGAGCCTCAGCGGGATCGGCGGGCACGGCAGCCTAGCCGGCGGGTTCCTCGTGGCGATCTTCGCGTACACCGGCTGGGACGGCACCATTTACGTCAACGAGGAAGTGAAGCACCGGCGTACCAACCCGGGCAAGGCCGCCATGCTGGCGGTCGCCTTCCTGGCCATCATCTACACGCTGTCGCAGCTGGGCCTGCAGGGAGTGGTCTCGCCGACCAGGCTGCAGCACAACTCGACCTCCGCGCTCGTCTACATCGCGCAGGCGCTGGGCGGCGGCGGCTGGGCCAAGGTGATGGCGCTCGCGCTCGCGCTGTCGGTGATCGCCACCACCGGCACCGGCATCGTGCTCGGCGCCCGGGTCATCTACGGGATGGCGAGCCACCGGGTACTGCCGTCGTTCCTGTCCAACGTCCACCGCAGGTTCGCCACCCCGGTGGCGGCCAGCCTCACCGTTGGCCTGGTCCTCCTCGGGCTCACCTGGGTGTACCTGCTCGCCACCTCGCTGGCGAGCGCCTTCAACGACGTGATCGCCCTGACCAGCCTGCTGTATTGCGCGTTCTACGTCCTCACCGCGTGCGCCGCCATCGTCTATTACCGGCGCCGCATCTTCAGCGGCTTCCTTGACGCGATGATCCTCGGTGTCCTGCCGCTGGCTGCCGCCGCATTCCTCTGCTGGATCCTGGTCAAGTCCCTGATGCTCGCGCCTGCGGCGCAGGTCTGGTCGATGGCCGCCATCATCGGCGTCGGCCTGGTGCTGATGCTCGCCGCGCGTTTCGTCCTGAAGTCGCCGTTCTTTCATATCCGGCGGGAAAGCTACAGCCAGGGACGCTGACCGGAGCCAGCGCTGTGCCGAACATCATCTCGGAGGCTAGCGTGACCGGGCGCGATTCCCGTTACGACATCTTGTTCGAGCCGGTGCAGCTCGGGCCGGTCCGCGCCAAGAACCGGTTCTTCCAGGTGCCGCACTGCAACGGCATGGGCTACCGGGATCCCACTGCGCAGGCCGCGATGCGGAATGTCAAGGCCGAGGGCGGCTGGGCCGTTGTCTGCACCGAGCAAGTGGAGATCCACCCGAGCTCGGACATTACACCGTACATTGAGCTGCGCCTGTGGGACGACGGCGACATTCCGGCACTGGCCCGGATCGCGGACGCCATCCACGCCGGGGGCGCGCTGGCCGGGATCGAGCTCGCGCACAACGGGATGAACTCGCCGAACCTGTCGAGCCGGGAACCCCCGATGGGCCCGGCCAACCTGCCCGTCGTGACATGGTCAAACGACCCGGTCCAGGCCCGGATGATGTCGGTGTCTGACATCGCTGACCTGAGGCGCTGGCATCGCTTGGCCGTCCGCCGGGCCCTCGCTGCCGGATACGACCTTGTCTATGTATACAGCGGTCACAACCTGAGCATGCTCCATCACTTCCTGTCCCGGCGGTACAACCAGCGCACCGACTGCTACGGCGGCTCGGTCGCCAACCGGGCGCGGCTGCTGGCCGAGATCCTGGCGGACACCCGCGAGGAATGCGCGGGCCGGGCGGCGGTCGCGTGCCGCCTGACTGTTGATGAGGGTGTCGGCGATTCCGGCATCACCCCCGTCGAGGCGGCTGAGGTCATTTCGCTGCTCGATCATCTCCCCGATGTCTGGGACCTGGTGCTCGGCAGCTGGGAGCTGGACTCGGCGGCGTCGCGCTTCGCGGCGGAGGCCGAGCGCGAGCCGCTGATCGCGGGCTTCAAGCGGCTGTCGGCCAAGCCGGTGGTGGGCGTGGGCAGGTTCACCTCGCCGGACACCATGGTGCGCCAGGTGCAAGCAGGGATCCTGGACATGATCGGTGCCGCCAGGCCATCGATCGCCGACCCGTTCCTGCCTGCCAAGATCGAGGCAGGCCGGATCGACGACATCCGCGAGTGCATCGGCTGCAACATCTGCGTATCGGGCGATCTGACCATGTCGCCGATCCGCTGCACGCAGAATCCGGCCATGGGGGAGGAGTGGCGCCGGGGCTGGCACCCGGAGCGGATCAGGCCGCGGGAGTCCGACGCGAACATCCTGGTCGTGGGGGCCGGGCCGGCCTGGAGGCGGCCCGCGCACTAGGCCAGCGGGGCTACAGCGTAGTGCTCACCGAGGCCACCCGCGAGCTCGGCGGGCGGGTCACCGGCGAAGCGGGCCTGCCCGGCCTCGCGTCCTGGCGCAGAGTCGTCGATTACCGTCTCGGGCAGCTTGGCCACTACGGCAACGTGGATATTCACCGGCAGAGCGAGATGACAGCAGACGACGCTCTCGGTCACGGCTTCACCGACGTCCTGGTGGCCACCGGCGCGCGCTGGCGGGCTGACGGTGTCGGCCGGTGGCACACCAGCGCGATTCCGGTCGCGGCTGCGGCCACCGTCCTGACGCCGGACGACATCCTGGCCCGCGACCATCCGGTCAGCCGGCCCGGCACTGCACCGCAGCGGGTACTGGTGTTCGACGATGATCACTATTATCTCGGCGGGGTGCTCGCTGAGCGGCTCGTGAAGCTCGGGCATGAGGTGCGCCTGGTCACCCCGGCCCCGCTGGTGTCCTCGTGGACCGCCCACACGCTGGAGGTCGGGGATATCCAGCGGAGGGTGCGCAAGGCGGGGATCATCGTGGACACCAGCCGGGTGCTCGTCGGGATCGGCGCGGGCGAAGCGCGGACGGCTTGTGCGTTCACCGGCTCGGAAAACAGCGTGGCCGCCGACGCGGTGCTGCTGGTCACGGCCCGGCTGCCTAGCGACTCGCTGTTCCTGGAGCTGGCGGAGCGGCGCAGCGAGTGGCCGGACAGCGGGGTCAGAACGGTGACCTGCGTCGGCGACGCCTGGGCCCCGACCACGATCGCCGGCGCGGTGTGGGCCTGCCGGCGCTACGCCGAGGAATTCGACGCACCGGGCCCGCCGTCGCGCGACCGCGGTTACCGCCGCGAGTACACGGCGCTGGCGCCATCCGCCTAGCGAAGCCTGCGGATCGCGGCCGGGCAGCCTGGCCGCGCACCAGGGTCCCTCCGACAGGTGAGCAGATTATGAATGACCGGATGAGGCTTGCTATGGCGTCGGCAGGAGTCGATGTCGTCCTTTCCTGAGCAGCATTCACGGCTTGCCCAGACCCTGGAAGAGAAGACCGTTATGTTCATGGATCTTGGACCCTGGAAGAGAAGACCGTTATGTTCATGGATCTTGGGTGAGTCGTGATTTCTACGCCTCCGACCGGACGGAGCACTCGCGCGATGCAGCCAGCCGGGCTTTCGGCGCCGATCAACATCGTCCACGACGTCACGCTGGAGGTTCTTGAGGACGACCCGTACCCGACCTATGCGTGGATGCGCCGCCACCGCCCGATCGCGTACGTGCCGGAAACCGGCCGCGTCTGGATCACCACCTGGGACCTGTGCGCTGAGGCCGGGAACAACGACGAGATCTTCGGGCCGACTAGCGAAGTCTTCCACGCGGTCTACGGCAACCCGAACGTGATGAGCCTCACCGGCGCCGAGCACCTGGCCCATCGCGGCCCGCTGAACGCGTGTTTCCGTCCCCGTGCCGTGCGCGGGTACCGCGAGGGGCTGCTCCGCGCCACCGCCGCCCGGTACATCGACGCCATCCGCGACCGCGGCGAAGCCGATGCGAACGCCGACATCCTGGAGCGGATCAGCATGCGCGCCATCGCTGACGTGCTCGGCTTCGTCGACGTCGACGACGACACGCTGGTCCGCTGGTTCCACGGGTATGCCGCCTACCTGGTCGACTTCGGCCGGAGCCGCGAAGTGGCCAGCCGCGGCCAGGCCATCAAGGCCGAGGTCGCCGCCTACCTGGACGGGCGGCTTGGACGGCTCGCCACCGAGCCCGACGGCAGCACGCTGTCTCATCTGCTCCGCGACGGCATGCCCGCGGGTATGACCCGCAGCCTGGACCAGATCATCGGTGATGCCGGGGTCATGATTGTCGGCGGGTTCCAGGAGCCGGCCCACGGCGCCGCGAACACGCTGTACGGCCTGTTCAGCCGCCCGGACCAGGCGGCGCGGTTCGCCACCGACCCGGCGGCCTGGTCGGCCGCGGCCGTGGAGGAGGGGCTGCGCTGGCTGGCGCCGTTCGGCATGACAGAGAAGCTCACCACGGCCGATGTCACCGTGGGCGGCGTGCATGTCCCGGCCCGGACCGAGGTCGCCCTGGTCCTCGGGTCGGCTAACCGGGACGAGACGCGGTACCGCGATCCTGTTGTGTTCGACCTCGACCGCCCGAGGCAGACCCAGGCGGCGTTCGGCTACGGTCTGCATTTCTGCCTCGGTCACTTTGTCGCCCGCCAGCTCGAGCAGGTCATGCTCGAGGAGATGTTCACCCGGCTGCCGCGCCTGCGGCCGGATCCTGGCCGCCAGGCGCTGGTGCATGGCTGGGCAGTTCGTGCGGCGAAACGGCTGCCCGTTATCTGGGATGCCTGACCGCCGTGCCTGGCGGGGCGGTTCGTGCGGCTAAGCGGCGGTCCGTTAGCTGGAATGCCTGACGCTGCCAGCTACCGCCGCCCGGCTGCCGGGCTGGTACCCGGCAGCCGACGCCGTGCTCACTCTTGCGGGCTCACCTCGGAGCTCGCCTGCGGCCCCTTCGGGCTTCCCTCCGGTGCGTTCTGCATCCGGGTACGCCGGCCGAGAGCATAGAAGATAAGCCCGACAATTATCATCACGCCGAGAGGGATGAGCTGTGACCGCTCGTACGCACCCCGTTCCCCCGCGAAACCGGCCGGCAGTGACTGGTCGGGGTGGGCGGTGCCGATGCCCGGGTAGAGCAACGCGAGGGTGGTGAAGGCCGCCCAGGCGGTGGTCAGTATCCCGACGACCCACAGCCCGATCGTCCCGCCAGGGATCCGGTACGGACGTACGGCGTCAGGGTATTTGTACCGGAGCCTGATCACTGCCGGGAAGATCAGCACATAGGTGATCGTCACCATCGAGATGACGAGCGCGAGCGTGGTACTGAAGTACTTCTCCGCGTTGCCGCTGGTCAGCGTCAGGGTAAGGATGAGAACACCGGTCGCCACGACGCCGGATAGCAGGTTCACCGCGATCGGCGTCCCGAACCGCTTCGAGAAGTACCCGAGGACCCGCGGCGCGGCCCCGTCGAATCCGGCGACTGCCTGCGTGCGGTCAGATCCGATGAGCCATACCACGCCCGAGGAAAGCAGGCCGAAGATCACCCCGATGGCCACGATGTCCGCGAGCACCTTGCCGGCGCCGGTAAGGACAGTGCCCGAGCTGGCTACATGGCCGCCGTACACAATGAAGACCGTCTTCACCGCGTCGATGAAGCCATCGACGTTGGAGAGCTGGGCCGGAGGGAGCACTAGCAGGATGGCCAGGACGGGCAGGCCATAGAAGAGCACGGTGGCGATGCCCGAGCGCAGCACGGCGAAGGGCACGTCCTTAGCCGGGTTCTTCAGTTCCTCGGCCGCGTTGCTGGGCAGCTCGAAGCCCTCCAGGTTGAAGATGAGGATCGGCGTCGCCGCGAGGAATACGACGAAGGTGGGCTTGAACGCCCCGCCGCCCAGGCCGTGCACGCCGTACTTGGCGGCGTAGATCAGGACCGTGAGGGTGAAGAAGGCCAGCAGGAAGACGCGGACCAGCGCGCCGATGGTGGCGACCCACTTGCCGAACTTCAGCGCCATGATGACCGAGGCGATGCCGGCCCAGACGAACAGCAGGCCGAAGACATATTCCCAGGGCAGCGACAGGTTGACGAAGAACGTGCTGAACGTGGCCATGGCCGTGATGGACAGCGTGCCGGCCAGCCAGATGGGGTTGTCCACCCAGTACATGACCGCGACGACGGCCGCTGCTGCCCGGCCAAACGCGAGCTTCGTCCAGACGTAGGGGCCGCCTTCCTCCGGAAAGGTGGTGCCCAGCTCGGCAGTCAGCAGCCCGTAGGGAACCAGGAAGAAGACAATCATCACGATGAGCCAGGTAAACGACTGAGCGCCATAACTCGAAACGGCGCCGAGCGTATCCAGAACGATGATGGCGGCGAGCATCATGAACGCGGTGTCCAGGCGGCCCACGCTCCGCCTGAGTTTCTTCCGTTCTTCACCGGCCGCCGCGGTGGGTAGATAGACCGATAGGAGTTGGTCCTGGCCAGCAGTTTCCTGCTCCATCGGTAACCTCCGTCTCATCGACATGATCATCGATGCGTCGATGCTTTGATGCCCGATCCGTGCCGACAGGCATAGCGGACAAGCAACAACCAGAGCGGACTTACCGCCCCTCCTAAAATGGTGGGTACGCCACCGTACTGTGGCACTGTAGCGGTTTTGTCACGGACGTCAAGATAAACGTTCATCTCGTACGGACCGGGGCGGCGCTGAGGGGCCGGGCCACAAGCGCCGGGCCAGAAGGGCCGGCGGATCGTCATCCCCCTGCGATGTTCTTCAGGCTCTCCCGCACCGCCTGCGTCAGCGGGTCGCCCGCCGGCAGGATCCGCTCACAGCGCGCGAGGGTATCGCGCAGCAGGGTCACCGCGTCGCTCAGCCGGCCGACCCGGTAGTAGGCAGTTGCCAGGTTCGCCCGGTACGCGAGGGTATCCGGATGATTGACGCCAAGGACCCGCTCGTAGCTGGCGTGGGCCTGCTCGTAGAGCTGCAGCGCGGAGGCCATCCGCCCCGCCGAGTGGTAGGCGGCGCCGAGGTTACCGCGGGCCGCGATCGTGTCCAGATGGTCAGGCCCCAGAGCGCGTTCGCGGTCGGAGAGGACCCGCTTGTAGAGGGAAAGGGCGTCTTTGAGCCGGCCGTCGGCCAGGTAGGCGTCGGCCAGCCGCTGACGGGTGGCCATGGTGTCGAGGCTCTGGGACCCCTGAATGCGCTCGCGGTCGGCTAGCGTGCGCCGGTACAACTGGATCGCATCACCGAACTGCCCCGCCGCCAGGTAGGCCGCCGCGAGCTCATCCCGCGCGCCGAGCGTGTCGAGGTGATGAGCGCCACGGACGCGCTCGTAGTCGCCGACCGCCCCGCCCAGGACGGTCAGTGCATCGGGTAGCTGGTCCGCGGCGACCAGGGCATGACCCAGATTGCGCCGGGCCGCGATGGTGCCGGGATGATCCGGCCCGAGCACGCGGATCCGGTCGGCCAGAACCCAATGAAGCCACGGACAGGCCTCCGCCGCTCGCCCGGCCCGCAGGTAGGCGTCGGCCAGGTGCTGGCCGATCACCACGGTGTCTGGGTGGGTCGGCCCGAGGACCCGCTGGCTGACCGTGGCCAGGTCTCGCCAGTGCACGACGGCGGGACCGGTCAAGCGCGCGCTGTCCAGGCTCCGCCCGGCGCGCAGCAGCAGCGGATGGCAGCTACCGGCCCACAGCAGCTGTCCGGCGGCGGTCTGCAGGCTGGCCGCGCACCTCCGCGCCTCCGCAGCCAGGAGCTCATCGTCAGGCCACACCTCCAGCAGCGCGTCGGCTGCCGCCCTCGCGCTGCGGTCGAACATTCCGGCCGGCATCGCGGCCCGGACCGCGGCCTGAATCACTGGCTTCATCCGGACCGTCGGCGGGGTGGCCGCCAGATCGATGGCCAGCAGCCCGGCCCGCTCAAGAATCAGCAAGGCGTTCCTGGACCGCTCCGGGTCAACCGGGTCGGCTGCACGGCCGGCCGCAAGGTAGGCACAGGCCGCCTGCGTAGTAAAGAGGGTGCCGGGAATCCCATGGCCGTCAAGGAGAGCAGCGAGCGCCAGCAGGGACCGGCCTGCCCCGTCCGGCAACAGCCGGTCAGCCTGCTCGAGGGAGAACGTCCAGGTGACGGAGGCGGCGGGCGGCGGCTGGCCGCCGGCCGCCGCCGCAAACCGCTCCCGCCTGCGGACAAAGTAGCCTCGATAGTCCGCGCAAGACAGGGCTGAACCCACGATCACCACGCTGGCCTGGGCTAGCGCTAACGGTTCGTAGCCAACTTCCTCGACGAGGTCGATGGCTCCGAGCCGCTGGTCCGGGTCGGCCGTAAGGCGGCCCCGCAGGTAGCTCAGGGCTTCCCGCGGACTGAATGGCCCGACCTGGAGGACCGCCACCCGCTGGCTGCCGGATAGCGCCGCGGAGTTCGCGGTCGTGATCAGGACCATGCCGCTCGGTCCCTCCGGCCAGAGCCGGTCCAGATCGGCAGGGTCGGACAGGTCGTCGAGCACCACCAGCCACGGCCGGTTTGTTTCGCGGAGCCAGCTTACGAAGCGGGTCGCGATCGATTCGGCATGACCCGCCGGATCGGCTCCCACCGCCGCCACGGCCGCCTCCACCAGGCCGGACAGCACCGACGCGCGGTCGGTGGCAACGATCCAGACCAGCAAGTCCACCCCGCCGGCCTGCCAAAACGATTCAGCGAACGCCACCGCGAGCTGAGTCTTGCCGGACGATGCCAGCCAGTCCCGCGAACTGTCCGCGGCTGCCCGGGCAGGCACGAGCGCCACGGCAGTACCCTGACTCATCGCCGTCCCCAGGCCAGGAGCGCTGGCTGACCTAGCGATGAAACCATCGGCAAGCGGCGGCACGGGGCCTGACCTGACCGGCCAGCGCGGTCGTCCGCCCGTCGAATTCGGCGGCCCTGCGGCCGCCCCACGGTTCGCCACGCCCGCTACCTGCGCCCAGCATCCATCCGCACCGCCACCGCTGGTGGGGGTGCGAACCGCGGCCGCCGAGGTGGTCCGCCCGGTCCCGCACCGGCGCCAGAAGTGCTGGCCGCCGGATTGCAGAGCCCGGATCGCGGTGGGCTAGCGGCAGGCAGCGGCTGCGTCGATGCCGTGCGAGGTCCGGACCAGTCCGGACCGCAAGCTGAGCTGCCTGAAGGGTTCATCCGATGTATCGCCTTCCGTGATCAATGATGTCATGCCCATCGGGTCAGCGCCGCGCTAAGCGCACCACAGGGGAACTCGTTCCACTTGAACCAGATGCGTTCCTCGCGGCGATGATGACGGCGGTCAGGCCAGGCGCACATCCGCGTCAGCCGGCGCCGCCCGGAGCCTGGCCGGTGCCCTCGGGCTCGGCCAGGCGAGTCGGCTGAGGCCTCTGGTAACGGGCAGCCTGGCCCAGAATTGGACATGTTAGGCCCCAGCCACGGTGCGGCGGGGTACCTTGGTCGCCAAGTTGGACGGCCATCCTGGCGCAACCGGGATTTTGGCTATCCATATGGGTATTGGCGTGCGCTGGCCGGTTAAGCGTTAGAGTGTGGTCGGTTGTGCGGGGGCACTGCGTGCACAGAACAGGCTGCCAGGAAGGGGTGCCATGTCGGTTCCGCCGCCGGGCCGGGTCCTAACGGTCCTTGGGGCTGAGAGCCTCGATCCGGACGGGGCCGAGCAGTACCGGTTTCTGGCCGCGCGTGGCATCCTGCACATGGCCTCGGCCATCCACCGGATGTGAGCGGCATGCTGGTGGAAATTATCCTCGTGATCGTGGTGCTGGTCGTCACGATCCTCATCGCGCTGGATGTATCGAGAACACCAGGCGAGAGCTCGGACGAGCGAGCCGAAGGGCAGCCGGATGAGGCCGAGCGGGAGAACATCCACGATAGCCGCGGCGCCGGGGCAGTCCCGGAAAGCACCGGGGCAGTCCCGGAATCGGCCGGTACCGGCATAGCCGCTGCATCGCAGCATGCCGGATCGAGCCGGCACCGGTCTGGCGGACTCGATCAGTCGGCCAACAGCAGCAAGCGCCCGGCCGCCGCGCCGACCGCATCGCGCAATACTTCGCGCCGCGCGCTGAAAAACTGGCGGGTGCGCTCGCGTCTCGTGCTGCTCGTCGTCATACCGACCGTCACCGCCGTCGTTTTCGGCGGAATCCAGATCGCGTCCTCGTTGCAGAGTGCCTCGATCCATTCTCCGAGCAGCGCGATACGCGACAGGGCGATCACGTCGGTGATCTTTGACTGCGCTGCCGTACTTCTCGTCCTCGCGCTGGCGCTGGCGTTCATGGTAGTTGTCGGCAGGTCCATGGTGCAGCCGCTGCGCACGCTGCGGGCCGGGGCGCTCGAGGTGGCCGAAGTGCGGCTGCCAGAGGCTGTGCGCCGCATTAGCGAGACCGACGGCGAGGACGTGTCGCTCGATGTGGAACCCATCGATGTGGATTCCTCAGACGAGATTGGCCAGGTCGCGCGCGCCTTTGACCAGGTGCACCAAGAGGCGCTGCGGCTGGCCGCCAACGAGGCCGCGATACGCGGGAACGTCAACGCGATGTTCGTGAACCTGTCCCGCCGAAGCCAGTCTCTCGTGGAACGGCAGATCCGGCTGATTGATGATCTTGAGCAGGGAGAGCAGGACGCTGAGCGCCTGGCGAACCTGTTCAAGATGGACCACCTCGCCACTCGCATGCGACGGAACTCGGAGAACCTGCTCGTGCTCGCGGGGCATGACCTGTCCAGCCGCTGGAACCAGCCGGTGGCGCTCGTGGATGTGCTCAGGGCGGCCGTGTCCGAGATCGAGGAATACGAGCGCGTCTCGCTGAACATGCAGCCGGGCATCGCGGTGCGCGGGCCGGCCGTCAATGACGTGGTGCACCTGCTCGCCGAGCTGGCCGAAAACTCGACATCGCTGTCCTCGGCGGACACGCCGGTCAATATCTCCGGGCACCTGCTGAACAGCGGCGGAGTACTGGTGGACATCACCGACCAGGGCGTCGGTATGAGCGCGGAAGAGATGGCGCATGCGAACTGGCGGCTCGACAACCCGCCGGTGGTGGATGTCGCCGTTTCCCGCCGAATGGGATTGTTCGTGGTCGGCAGGCTCGCTGCGCGGCACGGCATCAGGGTTCGGCTGCGTCCGGCTGCGTCCGGTGGGCTTACCGCTCTGGTCTGGCTGCCAGACGAGGTGATCACGCAAGAGGAACCGGCTGCCTCACCAGGGTTCGGCAGCTTCGGCACCGCGAAGTCAGAGCCTGGTTCGCTGGAGGCTGAGCTCGCGAGGCTCGACCATGCCGACTGGCCGGATCCTGACCGCGCCAACGCGGAGCAGGAGGTCAGCGCCGCGAGGACGCCGAAGTTCGCGCCGCTGCTGGCCAACGAGCAAGATCCGCCGCTGGGCCCGCGGCGGATGCCCGGAGCGGGCTTGCGACCTGGCCAGCCGTGGTCGGCTACCGGCCCGCTGCCGGTGTTCCCGACGGATCCGCCGGCGTTCGGGGCGGGCGGGCCGCCCGATCCCGGGCCTCCGTCTGCCGCGATTGGCCAGGATACCGATGCCACCGGCCAACAGGTGGAGGCCGCCAGCCAGGAGGCGGCGGGCGTCAGCGGAGAGCCTGCGGCCACTGGCCCGGCGCCTGCGGTGAACTACGAGCAGGCTGGCTCGGAAACGGGCGCTAGCGAGCCGACAGCCAGCAGCGGCCCGCGGCCTGTCTTCGAGGCCGGTGACGGGGCTTTCGGAGGTGACGGAGCTTTCGGGGATGACGGAGCCTTCGTGGGTGACGGAGCTTTCGGAGGTGACGGAGCTTTCGGGGATGACGGAGCCTTCGTGGGTGACGGAGCTTTCGGGGGTGACGGAGCTTTCGGGGGTGACGGAGCCTTCGGGGGTGACGGAGCCTTCGGCGATGGGCCGCGGTCCGTAGCTGGGTCGTCCATCACAGGCGGGAACGAGAAGGCAGAGCTCGCTGATGCTACCCTGGGCGGGCCCGCGGCTTTCAGCTGGGAGCCGGCCGTAGCCAACGGCGAAGTGATCGTGCCGCCTGCGGAGAGTCTCGCAGAAGAGAACCGGCTGCCTATCTTCGAAGCAGTGGAGTCAGACTGGTTCAGGCACGGACGCAACGCGTTCGGTTGGTCGGGCGAGGCGGAAGAGCCCGAGACCACCTGGGCTTCGCCGGCGGACGAGGGCTGGCGTGCGGCAGAAGCGGTACCTACGCCGTCCTCGGGTGGCCTCACGTCGGCCGGGCTCCCCAAGCGGGTGCCGCAGGCGAATCTGGTTCCCGGAGCCGCCGCGAGTTCGCGAAGCCAGACGCCGGTCAGATCCGCTGCCGCGACCCGCGAGCGGTTTGCCAGCTTCCAGCGAGGTGTCAGAGAAGGCCGGGCTGCCGCGAGCGCAGGGACAAGCCCCGGACAGGACGAGACCTCTTGATGTGGGGTGGCACCAGATCTCCGAAATGGTCATGCTTAGGCCACGAACGCAGTTGCGTCGGCTGACGTGAGCAGCTGCCTGCGTCTGACCGGCGCAGGAAGTACTGATCAGCCGACCTGAAAGGAAGGAGCGCTCGTGAGTCCGCTAGTGCGCCCCGCACAGGACCTGAACTGGCTCATCACGAACTTCGTTGAGCGGGTATCGTCCGTCGCGCACGCAATCGTCGTCTCCTCCGATGGTCTCCCGATGGCGTTTTCGCAGGGGTTCCCCGCGGATCGCGTCGACCAGCTAGCGGCGGTTACCTCGGGCCTGACCAGCCTGACCCAGGGCGCTGCCCGGGTCTTCGAGGGCGGCGCAGTGACCCAGACGGTAGTCGAGATGCAGCGCGGCCTGCTGATCGTGATGGCAATCAGCGACGGGTCAAGCCTCGCCGTGCTTGCCGCAGCCGACTGTGACATGGGCCTCGTCGCCTACGAGATGACGCTACTCGTCGAACGAGTCGGCAGCGCGCTCACCCCCGATGTGCGCAGCGGGATGCCGTCCGGCTGGCGCAAGGATGGCGCACTGTGACGGGAGATACAGGTGTCGACCCCGAGCAAGGATGACTGGCTGCCGTTGAATGGCGGGCCCCCGCCCGGACGGAGCGGGACGGACTCGTCGGCGGGCGGCGCCAGCGTTCCTGGTCCGCGTGAGGCTGGACCGTACCGGACGGCGGGGGGCCTCAGGAGCGCCCTGGTGCGGCCGTACGCGGTAACGGGTGGCCGAACCAAACCGAGATATCAGCTGCAGATCGAGGCGATGGTCGCCGCCTCCCACTACGAGGCACGAGATCTGTCGGCGCTCAGCCCGGAATGCCAGGCCATCCTGGGATTCTGCCGCGACTGGCGCTCAGTCGCGGAGATCTCCGCGGTGCTAAGGATGCCGCTCGGAGTTGCTCGCGTGCTCATCGCCGACATGGCGGTGGAAGGACTGGTCCGGATTCACCAGCTTGACCACGCGAGCGGCCGACCGGATCTCAACCTGCTCGAAAGGGTGCTCAGTGGACTTCGCAAGCTCTAAGACCGCCGCCGACGAGGAGATGGACGCCGCGATGACGTCTGTCAAGATCGTCATCGCTGGCGGTTTCGGCGTGGGCAAGACCACTTTCGTCGGTTCCGTCTCAGAGATCACTCCGCTCACCACCGAAGCGGTCATGACCTCGGCGAGCGCCGACGTTGACGATCTGACGCATACTCCGGAGAAGACGACTACCACGGTGGCGATGGACTTCGGCCGGCTCACCCTCGACGCCGGGCTGATCCTCTACCTGTTTGGTACTCCCGGCCAGCACCGGTTCTGGTTTATGTGGGATGACCTGATCCACGGCGCGATCGGAGCGGTCGTCCTGGTGGATACCCGGCGGCTCGCGGACTCCTTCCCGGCGGTCGACTACTTCGAATCCGCAGGGCTGCCGTTCATCCTCGGTATCAACGGCTTCCATGGCGACTTCCCGCACAGTGTTGCCGACGTGCAGGAAGCATTGTCCGTCAGCCCGCATGTCCCGGTCGTGGAGTGCGACGCCAGGGAGCGGAATTCGACAAAGGCCACGCTGATCTCGCTGGTCGAGCACGCCATGGCGATGCAGCTCAGCCCCCGGTAGGCTGGGTTCCGGTCTCGGCTGGGCTGCTGCGGCGCCAGCCGGACTAGCGGATCCGCGGTGTAGTGTTCATTCGGCCAACCAAATGCGTTAGCTTCAGGCGGTCGCCAGGGGCGGTAGCTCAGCCGGTCAGAGCAGCGGACTCATAATCCGCCGGTCGTGGGTTCGAGCCCCACCCGCCCCACTCACTCTTTAGAATCGCAGGTGAGACCCTGTGACCTGCGGGAACTGCTCTTATTCGTGATCTTGCTCGTCAGCGGGGTGTGCGGCCGTATGCGGCCACGAGCGGCCAGATGCAGGTCGCTGTGCCAAATACGTGCCAAAATCCTCAGCGTTTCGCCGATCCGGCGCTTGGCGAGCTCGTCCTGGCCCACGACGCACCTGGCGTAGATCCGCACGTCCGCACGCCGGGGAAAGAGGCGGCAGTGTCCGACGGTTGGGGTTGTCACACTTGGGCCGCATGCTGGACGCCATGAGCAAGTCGAAGCGCAGGTTGGTCCGAGAGTCAAGCACGCGCAGCCGCGGTGGCGGCAGCAAGCGCCAGCAGAACCGGCAGACTCGGCGCAGCGGGTTACCCACCGGCCTGCACTCCAGATGCCGCCATGAGACGGCTATTGAGTTGGGAGCTGGCGCGCTGACGAGCGTTTGCCGTTCCGCGTACACCTAGCCCTCTGCGTTGCACGTTCGCCAGAACCTGACGCGGCGGCGCGTCAGCGGTGGGTGACGACCGACCGCAGGGCGTCGGCAAAGTCCGCTTATTCGCTACCAGGCTCTGCGCCCGTTCCATCATGCGCTGGCTGCTGTTTGAGTAGGTCCATCTCTACGCATGACGACAGTGCTCGCGGCCGCGCGTCATCGGCAGCCCGGGATCACGAGATCGCGGACCCCTGGGTCATGCGGCGCCGGATCGCGCCGCGGTGGCCACCACCGCGGTGTAGCCCATCGTGAAGCTGCCCCCCGCCGCGTCGATGGCGCCGCCGATACCCGCAAGCAGTTCCTGCTGCTTGGCCGGCGGGTGCTGGCTGAAGCCGCCGAAAGTAGGAACCACCTCCAGCCACTCGTCGCGGGTGTAGGGCCGTTCCCAGTCGAATCGCCACTCCTCCGCGTCGCCGAACGCGCCCGCCTGCCGCATCCCGTCGGCCGCCTTCGTGCACATTGCTGAGTACGCGTCCGGGCCGGCCAGCGTCGCGAGGCTGAACGGCGAACCGAAGACCCGGAACCAGACCTCGGCGAGCGCTTTATCCACGTCGGCCGGGGGGCGGAACGAGTTCCAGAACACCGCAAGCCGCCCGCCAGGCCGCAGCGCCTGCGCCGCCTTGGCCGCTCCGGCCACCGGGTCCACCCAGTGCCAGGCCTGCCCGGCGATGACGGCGTCGAATGCCCGGCCTGCGGGATCCCAGTCTTCGAACTTCGCCACCTCGGCTTCGACACCGAACCGCCGCGCCAGGCCGGCCATCCGTGCGTCGGGGTCGATCCCGAGCACGCGGCAGCCGTCCGCCTGGAACTGCCGGGCCGCTATACCGGTGCCACAGCCCACATCCAGGACGCGGGGGCCGGGGCTGGCGGCGACGATCGCCTCCACCATGGCGGCGGGGTAGCGGGGCCGGGCCCGGTCGTAACGTTCGGCGTCCGAGCCGAACGACTCCGCTACCTGCCGCGCCTGATGAGGCTCATTCACTGCTGAAGCTCGTTGTGGCCGGCCTGCTGGGTGCGCTGCCATATAGGCAACTATCACGTGCGAATGGCCCAGTAGCTGCTGGTTTCGCGCGCGGCGAAGCGGCAGCACTTACGGCTGCCCGGTCCTGACCAGGTCTGGCCCAGGGTTCCGGTCAAAGTCGTTCAACATTTCATGATCGTTTGCAGTGGCCGGCTGGGCCGCCGGGCGTGGTAGCGCAGCGCGGCGGCGATGCTGGCCGCTCCGGCCAGCCGCAGGATGGTGATCACCAGGTTTGCGCAGGCTGGCCATGATGCGCGGTCCGGCGGCGGTGCGGACCTGCGAGCGGTCTTCGTCGAAGTCCATGTCGCGGACCCAGTGCAGGCGGTCTTCGATGCCCCAGTGGCCGCGGATGATGGCGGCGAGCTGAGCGTGGCTGGCCTGGCTGATGGTGAGCGAGGTGACCGCGTAGCAGGTCTCACGCGACCACTTCCCCTTCATTTTGCGGCGGCGCGTGATCTGGATGGCCCGGGCGGCGTGGGGGAAGGCCAGCCCGCGGGCCACGGCGGTGACCTTCAGGGTGCGCCGCTCGGTGCGGCCGTGCCCGCGCTCGCGGGCCTGGTGGGCGATCGGGACGTGCCGCCAGGGCAGGCTGGCAAGCTGAGCGTGCAGTCCCGGCTGGTTGCGCTTGACGATCAGCAGGTAATGGGCGCTGCGTCCGGCCAGGTAGGTGGCGTGGTCACGCTGGGCATGCAGGGCATCGGCGGTGATGACCGCGCCGGTGATGTCCACGCGGTCCAGCAGGGTGCTGAACATGGGGATCTCGTTGGTCTTGGCGCCCACCTCCACCTGGCCCAGAACCGCGCCGTGAGCGTGGTCGAGGGCAGCGAGCAGGTGGCGGCTGCCGTCGCTGCCATGACCTGAGCCGCGTAAGGTCTTGCCGTCCACCGCGATCACCCGCCGGCCACCCGGCCCCGGTGCGGAGCGCCGGGCTGCCCACGCACCGGCCAGGTCATCGAAGGCGTCCGCATCCAGGCGCTGCAACGTCCGCCGGAACGTCGACTCCGACGGCACCGCGCCGGTCACCCCCAGCCTGGCCAGTGTTTCGTGATCGGCGTCGGCGGCCCATTCGGCGATCGCGGTGAACGAGCGGGCCCCGCCCAGCACCGCGCACACCGCCAGCCCCAAGATCACCAGTAGCCGGTGCCGCACGCCCCGCCGGCGCCTGGGGTCAGCTACCCCGGCCAGGACCGTCAGCAGACCTGGCAAATCGCCGGCGGTATCGGCCGTCAGCTCAGCGAGGTGGCCTATGGCAGGGTTAATAAGCGAAGACGACGGAGCGGGCATGGTTCCTCAAGGAGCGATCAGGCTGGCGTGGTAACCGCCATGATCGCCACAAGGGCCGTGCCCGCACTCCCATCCGCACATACCGGCGTGTCGCCTGGCCTCACATCACCCCTGAAAGACTTTGCCGACGCCCTGCGACCGACCGTGGGCAGCGGTAAGAGTTTCGTTTCCAGCCAGCCGCCTGCCCGGACGCCGTGCCTCCGTTCGAAGCGTCGGCGAGGCAGCGGCGATACCCTAGACCTAGCCGGTTTAGTCATAGCTACCTGTCTCCCGGACACGGCTTCCACCAGCGTGGCGCGGGCGCTGCGCCGGGGTTGGCCCTGGCCGCTTAGGTAGAGTCTGCACGTCCGAATAGGAGCCGTGCGGTTTCTCGGAACGGCACCACGAGGTACACCGCGATACCGAAATACAGTGCCACCGCCAGCACGGGTAAGACGAGCCCGATCAGGATAGCGATCACATAGCCGATGACGACGGGCAGCAGCTTTCGCCGGTCTGTGTGCACCTCCTCGTCGTCTTGGCGCGGTGCGTAGAGCTGCTCGCGTCGGGCATACGCGCCCAGGGCGGACCCCAGGAGGCGGATGGCCAGGAGCGTCAGCCCGTACATGGTGACATACACCTTTTCGCCGTTTTCGTTATGCAGATACTCGGCAACGAGCCCGGTCGGGAACGGCAGGAAAACCACCACGAGCAGGAGCAGCAAGTTGAGCCGCAGAAAAAGCGAATCAGCTCGCGCGAGCTGATCAGTCAAGCCGGTGTGCAGGAGCCACGTACCGCCGATCGTCAGGAAGCTGACCACGTACGCCAGGTAGGCGGGCCAGGCATGTAGCACCCGCTGCAGGGGCGTGCCCGGCGGGTGCAGCGCGATGTCCAGTACGAGCAGCGTGATGGCGAAGCCGAACACGCCGTCGCTGAATCCTTCCATCCGGTCCTTGCTGAGCATCCGGGGTCCGGGCGGCGTGTGCTCGTCAGCTGGCATGGCTGCCTCCTTCCGCGCAGGCCGGCCAGCGGCGCCAGCCCGCGGATCCAGGCCGTCCGATCGGCTGCCGGGCAGCACGGGTAAAGACTGCCCGACCGGGAGTGGTCCTGCCATGTGTCAGGGCCGGCCGGGGAGCCCCCGGGCAATGTGACCAACGTCCTTGGCCGCCGGTGACTGATGTCCGTGGCGTTCGCCGGGCCCGCTGCCTACCGTCATTGATGGCGCGGCTGACACGGGCCTTGTTGTCGTGCATCTGGACGCGGTCAGGACAACGGGGGACGACATGGCACAGCCCGAGGCGGTTTCATCTACATCGGCACCTACCCGAGCGAGGCGTGGGCGCGGGCCGACTATGACATCGTCAAGGACCTGCATGCCGCTGGCGCGGTCGGGACCTATGACGCCGCGCGCTGGTGACCAAGGACGCCGAGGGCATGGGGCACGTCAACAAGGACGAAATGGCGCCCGCGATCATGAACCCCGCCGGACTGCGGACCGGGTCGGACTGTTGCCGGCCAGCGGCCGCTGATTCAAAAAACCGCAGGTCCTGGATGTAGTTCCGGCAACCCGCAGGGCACCAGAGAATGATAATCTGTCTAGACAGGACTAGATAGATCTAGAAAGGTGCTCATGACGTCACGGACTCCGGATCATTGGCAGATCCAAGACGCAAAGCAGCGCTTCAGCGAGATGATCCGTGCGGTTACGAGCGAGGGGCCGCAGGTCATCACCCGGCACGGTGAGGATGTCGCAGTAGTCGTAGATATCGGTGAGTATCGCAGGCTGACCCGGCCTGCGGTGGACCTTGCGAACATCCTGCTCGGCGGTCCCAAGGTCGACGACAGCATCGCTGATGTCTTCGCGGAGATCGAGGCTGAGCGCAAGGCCGACTTCGGACGTGCGGTTGATCTCGAGGCGGGCACGTGACCTACCTGCTCGACACCAATGTGCTGTCGGAGACTCGCAAGCACCAGCCGGCGCCGGGCGTAGCCCACTGGATCGCGGTCACGCCGCCGGACCGGCTGCACGTCTCCGTGCTGACCCTGGGAGAGATCGAGCAGGGGATCGCGAGAGTTCGCGGCCAGGGAGACAGGCACCAGGCTTCCGCCCTGGAGCGATGGCTCCGGGATGTGGAGATCGGGTTCGAGGATCGGGTTCTCCCGGTCACCCTCCCCGTCGCCGCTGCCTGGGGCCGTCAGCAATACGCGCAGCCTCTCCCGGTGATCGACGCGCTCATTGCGGCAACGGCGCGGGTGCACGGCATGACCGTGGTCACCCGCAACGTCAAGGACTTTGAGCGGGCCGGAGTCCAGGTGCTCAACCCCTTCGCTGAGTAAGCCCGATGCGCGCCACTCGCCGGCGCTTGCCTGCTCCCCGCCTGGCGCCGGGAGCACGGATGGGGCCTGCCTGCCAAGCTCGGACCGTTTCCGTGACGAAAGTGAGCGACGGCGGTCCTGCTCGGCCAGCGGGACTAGGGCGCCGTCGGGCAGTGTGCGGGCGGGGCGCCGGGCGTCAGTCAGCAGCATCAGGGCCAGGAGCGCGCAGGGTCAGCGCGATCTGGCTGGGCACCGACAGCGACGGATGGCAGCATAGGAACAGCAGTTTCAGCGAGTCGTCACGGTCTGCCACCGCCCTCGCCGGGGTCCGCGGTCGCGTCCGCGGGACGGCCGGGCAGTTCAGACTGCGGCGTCGCGGCGATGATCGCGTCCTCGCGCCGGCGACGCGAACTGTCGCTGCGGGACTCATCGATCAGGACGCGGGACGCGACCGTCAGCAGCCAGCCGCGCGGGCTTTGCGGGATCCCGTCCTGGGGCCAGCGCTGCGCGGCCTTGAGCAGCGCCTCCTGGCTGGCGTCCTCGCAGGCGCCGAACTGGCCGTAGCGGCCCGAGGCCCAGGGTCCGTGAGCGGTGAGCCCGATGCATCGGGATTGACGATGGTTTACCTGGCCGGAAAGCTGTTGCCGTGACTGGGGAACAGGCGCGGGCAGAACGGTTCGCCGAGCTCTTCCATGCCGTCTACCTGACGTTCCACCGTCGTGACCGGCCGCGGAGCGAGCTGCCCGGCGCCTCGAGGGCGGTGCTGGAACACCTGGCGCTGGCCGGCCCGCTGACCATCGGCGAGGCCGCGGCGCACATGTGCAGGGCGCAGTCGGTGATCAGCGAGATCGTGACCCATCTGGAGCGCGACGGCCTTCTTGAGCGCGAGAACGATCCGGGGGACCGGCGGCGGACGCTGACCTGGCTGACGCCCGCCGGTCACGAGGCCTTGCGCCGGGATCGCGAGGTGCTCGGCGTCGATCTGCTCGCCCGCGCCATGGCCCGGCTGCCACCTGGTCAGGCCGATGCGCTGAACGCCGCGATGCGCGCCTTGATCGAGTGTGCCCAGTCAGATGGCGTACGACCTTACGGAGGGGAAAGTCATGACCACGACGTCAAGCTGTGACAGTTGCGGCATGCCCATCGAGAGCGGCCGGTACTGCGGCTACTGCACCGATGACAGCGGCGCGCTCCAGCCGTTCGAGGAGCGCTTCACCCGGATGGCCGCGTGGCAGGCACGCCGCGAGCCGGCAGCTTCAAAGCAGGACATCGAAAGGCAGGTGCTCGACTACATGGCCACCATGCCAGCCTGGCGCGACCATCCCAGGGTCCAGGCACGCTGACTTAGGTCGGCGCTGTGCGCTGGATACCATCGCTGGACGCTGAGCTTGCGAGGCAGGACGGTTAGGCAGGTTGGCCCGGATGGCTTGGTAAGCATGGTGCTCTGGAGTACCTGGCTGCGCGGCTGGCCGAGATTCCCGGGGGTCGTGGCTGTCACGCTCGGCGGGTCACGGGCGACGGGCACGGCAGTAGAGGGTTCTGACTGGGACTTCGGCTTGTACTACGGGGCGGGATCGACCCGACCGACATTGGCCGGGATGGCAGCTGATCGACGGACCGTGCCCGGACGTCGCGGCGCGGTTGTGAGGTGGGGCTGCGAGCTCGGTGCAGATGAGGATTCGGCTGGATTTTACGTGGCTGTCTAACGCGGTTAGCGGCGGGGCTGGCCGCCGCGGCGACCCTGGCCTGGCCGGCCGCGGTACTGGCAGACGGCCACGCGATGAGCGCTAGGAGTGGGGTGCGCGGCGCACCGAACGCCCGTCAGGACGTGGTGGCTGGCCGCCCCTCCAGCGTCCCGAAGACCGCACGCGCAGGCGCCACCGCCTCAGAGCTGGCTCACGGGATCACGGCTTCAAAGGAAATGTCGCTGGCGAGGCTGCCGCTGGAGTTGTACGTCCAGACAGTCAGCGCAAGTTTGCCTCCCGTGCCGCAGTAGCCGCCCCAAATTACGAAGCTGGGCACGCCCGAGCCCGGGGAGCCCGGGGATAGCAGCAGGGAGGTGTTGGCTTGCGTGGAGCTGGCGTCCGGGACGAGGCAGTACTGGCCAGGCGAGAGGATGGTCACTGACCTCCATCCCTTCAGGCCCTCTGAGTAGAAGACTGGCCCACCCTGGCCAACGGAGACCACGGTGCCGGCGTCACGTGCGGTGCCGGTGGGCCCCGTCGCGCCCCGGGGACCTTTCTGATTCCAGTCAAGGCCTTTGCTGCCCGTCGGGCAGCCAGCCACTTTGGCGCTGTTAATGACCGACAGTGCCCCGGTCTTGGTCCGGTAGCAGCCGTGGATAACCCCGTTGGGGGCCGGGATCGACGCCCACGCGACTCCCGCGGTGAGCGGCCCGCCGATCATGACTGCCACGGCCCCGGCTAATGACAGCTTCGCTCGTTTGCTCAGCTGGTACCAGCGAGCAGGTCGCCGGCCGGACTTGGTGTTTGCGGATGGGTCGCTGGTCATCTTCGGATTCCTTTCGTCCTGCGATGGTCCTGCTTACTCAGAGCACGCAGCGTCGCGTGGGATACCTGCGCTGGTCAGCCGCGCAGAATTGCCAGTTCCGGCCATCCTCCGATGGGGTGGCTCGCGGGTCATCGCCGCGTTGATGACCTTCTGCAGGTAGCGACCGCGGGAGACGTTGCCCCGCGCCTGCTCGATCTCTTCGATTAGCGCGAGCGGCAGCTCGGCGCTGACCCGGCCAGTGGGACGGGGGTTCCGGTAGCAGTCGCGCGGATCGTGGTGAGATCGCGTTCGCGCTTATGGCGAATTGCAGGTGCGGCCTCGGGACTGGGCGCGTGCCCTGCTCTTATGTCAGTATGAGCATCCGGCGATAGTCTGCTGGCGTGGACGACGACGGGCTCCCAGCCAAGACCGAACCCCCGATCTCTGAGGACCTCCAGCAACGCGGGATCGACTTCCTGCAGGGACTCTTGGCCAGCGGCAAGGTGGATCTCGACCGCTTTCAAAAAGCCCTCGATGCACTTCTCGGGGTCCATACCCAGGCTGACTTCGCTTCGGTGGTTCGCAGCCTGCCGCCCCCCGTCGAATTCACTCCGCCCGCGCGTCGGCGTCAAGAGCCGCTCGAGATCTCTACCTCGATGGGCGAGGTTCGCCTCGAGGGCCGCTGGCAGGTGAGCCGTCTCACCAAGATCGACACAGGTATGGGCTCCGTGACGATTGATTTGAGCCAAGCCGAGTTCGATGACTGGGACGTCGAGATTGTTGTCCATACCCACATGGGGGCAATCACCGTCATCGTTCCCCGCGGCCTCGAGGTCCGGCCGGTGGGCAGGAGCGGCGTAGTAAATAGCGCCCTTGAGCCGCCAATTCCGGGCTTTCCCGTCGTGCGGCTCAGCGCCACCTGCGACATGGGAACAATCCGCGTGATGCATCCGACCGAGAAAAGGCAGCGCCGCCGGAAATGGCGTCAGCGACGCGGCAAAACGACACCCCGGCCATGAACCGACGGCGGCGAGCTCCGCGTCGCCACCGCCCGGGTCGTGCGGGCGTTCTCAGCGGGTGCGAGCTCGGAGTCGGGCCGGAAGGCCTGCAGCTGCCAGGACGTCGTGTCCCGCCCCGTACAGACGCCCGGTAACGACCTGCAGACGCACATGCCGACCGCCAGCTGCTCGCGGACTCGGAACGGTCGCGTCCTGCTGACCCGCGCCGGGCAGGCGTAACTACAGCGCGCCAAAGATATGACAGGTCACCGGGAGGAACCCGGCGCCGGATGCCTGCCCGGGCCACGGGGCCGGACGGCCGTCTGCCCGGCTGACGGCTGCATCAGCTAGGTGGTCAACTGTGTGCCGCCGGACTGCCACACGCTTGCGGTGCTGGCCATGCACCTCCGCTATTCAGCCTTGCTAAGTACCAGTAGCTAGTGTTACTGTATACCTGTAGTCAGTAAGACTGAGTAGCTGTGGGAGGAGGTGTTCCATGGCCAGGCTTGTGACGGAGATGCTCAAGGGGACGCTGGAGGGCGTTGTTCTTGCCATCTTGTCCGGTCGGTCCGCGTACGGCTACGAGATCACGGCGTGGCTGCGGGAGCAGGGCTTCTCCGACATCGCCGAAGGGACCGTCTACGCCCTGCTCATCAGGGTCGAGCAGCGCGGCCTCGTCGACGTGGAGAAGGTCCCCTCCGAGAAGGGGCCGCCGCGCAAGGTCTACTCCCTCAACGCCTGCGGACGCGAATATCTCGACGAGTTCTGGAGGACCTGGAGCTTCCTCACGCAGCGACTGGAACAGCTCCGCGAAGGAGGCAAGTGATGGCACCGAAGTGGATCGAGCTGGTCACCGGGTCGCTCGAGCAGAAGAAGCAGTACAAGCAGTACAAGGCCCGCATCGAAGCGCTGCCCGAGCCGTACGGCACGGCCGCGAAGGCGCTGCAGCGGTACTTCATGTACTACGGGGGCGTCACGGACGGCGAGACCGCCCTCAAAATGTTCGGCGACTTCGCCGACCTCTGGGAGCGTGCCGCGGCCGACGGCACGCCTCTGCGCGCGATCGTCGGCGACGATCCGGTCGAGTTCGCCGATACATTCGCGCAGGCCTACACCGGAAAGAGATGGATCGACAAGGAACGCGCCCGACTGACTAAGGCGATCGAGGACGCAGAGCGAGGGGAACAGGAATGACCACCGACGCAGCCATCCACGTTCGGGGTCTGGAGAAGTCGTACAAGGAGTTGCGTGTGCTGCGCGGTGTGGACTTCGACGTGGCGCGGGGTAGCATCTTCGGCCTGCTGGGCTCGAACGGCGCGGGCAAGACCACGACCGTGAATATCCTGTCCACGCTGCTCAAGGACGACGCGGGGACGGCCAGCGTTAACGGCTTCGACGTCGCCGCGCAGGCTGCGGAGGTGCGGGAGTCCATCAGCTTGACCGGGCAGTTCGCGGCGGTGGATGAGATCCTCACCGGGCGGGAGAACCTGGTGCTGGTGGCCCGGTTGCGGCACCTGAATCAAGCCAGCCAGATCGCGGATGACCTGCTGGCCCGCTTCCAGCTCACCGCCGCGGCGGGGCGAAGGGTGTCGACGTATTCCGGAGGCATGCGCCGCCGCCTGGACATCGCGATGAGCCTGATCGGGAATCCGCCAGTGATCTTCCTGGACGAACCGACCACCGGGCTCGACCCTCAATCTCGCGCCGAAGTGTGGAACAGCGTCAAAGAGCTCGCCGGGCGGGGCACGACGGTGCTGCTTACCACGCAGTATCTGGACGAGGCCGAGCATCTCGCCGACCGGATCGCGATCCTCCACCAGGGGCGGATCATCGCGAACGGCACCCTCGCCGAACTGAAGCAGCTCCTCCCGCCCGCCCAAGTCGAGTACGTCGAGAAACAGCCGACCCTGGAGGACATCTTCCTCGCCATCACCGGCAACGCCAGCAACGCGGGGACGGCCAGCGCCACCGGCACGGACAACTAAGGAACAACGATGACCACCACGTACTTCTTCGGCGACACCGCCGTCTTGCTGGGCCGTTCCATGCGCCACATCACGCGCAGCCTGGACACCATCATCACGGTCACGATCATGCCGATCGCCCTCATGCTGCTGTTCGTCTATGTGTTCGGCGGCGCGATCCACACCGGGCCGGGTCACTATGTGAACTACCTGCTGCCCGGAATCCTGCTCATCACGATCGCGATGGGCATCTCCTACGCGGCAGTCCGGCTCTTTGCTGATATGCAAAGCGGAATCTTCGAGCGGTTCCAGTCCATGCCGATCGCACGCTCGAGTGTGCTGTGGGCGCACGTGCTGACCTCAGTGGTCTCCAATCTGATCTCGCTCGCGCTCGTCGTGCTCGTCGCTGTCGGCATGGGATTCCACTCGGGCGCGGGAGTGCTGGCATGGCTTGCCGTCGCCGGAATCCTCGTCCTGTTCACCCTGGCACTGACCTGGATCGCCGTCATCGCCGGCCTGTCCGCGAAGACCGTGGACGGCGCGGGCGCCTTCTCCTACCCGATCATCTTCCTGCCCTTCATCAGCTCGGCATTCGTTCCTACCCGCACCATGCCCGGCCCGGTGCGCGCCTTCGCCGAGAATCAACCCGTGACATCCATCGTCAACACGATCCGCGACCTGTTCACTCAGCAGCCGGTCAGCACCGGCATCTGGACCGCCCTCGCCTGGTGCCTCGGCATCCTCATCGTCGCCTACGCCCTCGCCATGGCCGCCTACCACCGCAAGACCGCCTAAGGACGTGCCTCCTGAACCAAATCAGTCATCAATCCCAGCACGTCGCCGCCGAGGAGGCCGGATGTCACGCCGGCGCCTGCTAGGACTCGACGAATGGGCCCATGCCCCAGGCACGCCCTGACCGCTCACCTCGACGGACGCGTTCCCCCAATCGCGCCGGGCATCCGCTGACCATGACCCTTCGCCAGGAGGCCCTGCTTGAATCACCCGGCGTCTGGCTCGCGGCCACGACAGATCTGAACTAGACCGTCCATACCAGACAGAATGGCTTGCCGGCCGGATCGGCGTAGACGCGCCAGTTCGGACCGGCGCCGTGCAGCCGGGTCGCACCGATGTCGAGGGCGGCCCGTTCCGCCGCATCCACGTCCTGGACCGTCACGTCGAGGTGGATCTGCTGCGGGTACGCCGGATCCGGCCAGCGCGGGGCCGTGTACTGCTTCACCTGCTGGAACATCACCGGCTGCGCGCCGTCCTCGCCGATCATGGCGACCCCGTCCGCCTCGTACGTCACCGGCTTGCCGAGTAGCTCCGCGTAGAAGTGGCTCAGCGCCTTAGGGTCGGGGCAGTCGAGCATGACGCCCATCAGGGTGGTCCGCGGATCGTCGGAGTTGAGGCACAGGTCGAACGGATGGCCGGCCGGGTCGGCCAGCGTGCGCCACCGCTCGGTGCGGCGCAGCAGAGTGGCGCCGAGTTGCTGGGCGCGTTCGGCCGCCTCGTCGATGTCCGGTACCCGGAAGTCGAGGTGGGCCTGCTGCGGACGGCTCTGGTCCGGCCAGCCGGGCGGCACGTGGTCGGTGGCCCGTTGCAGGCCGATCCGCCAGCCGTCACCGGTGTCGATCGTGATCCACTCTTCGTCGTCGTCGGGGACGCGTCGCCAGCCGGCGAGCTGCTCGTAGAACGTGGCCAGGTGGTCGATGTCCGGGGCGTCCAGTGCCACGGCCCGCAGTGAACCGATCGCCCGCTGGTGCGGTTCGAATGTCATGCCCCGATCCTCCCGACCCCGGGGCAGGCCCGCCACCGGAATACCGGCACGGTTAGTCCTTCGTGGGTCGGCAAAGTTCCTGAAGTCAGCTGGTCAGAGGTAGCTGCCGCGCCTGCCTGGCGCAGTGGGCCGCGAAGGCGTCGAAGACGTGCCGGGCTCGGCGCAGATCGAGCTTGGTGACGTCGTGTCGTAGCTGCGCGGCGTAATCAGTGCCGAGGGCGGCCCTGGCTTCGGCCATCATGACCGGCTCAGCCAGCCATACGTTGAGGAGCGCAGCGTCTACTTCGAGGTGGAAGAGCAGCCCCCAGGTGCTGCGTCCGAGCCGGAAGGCTTGTATCTCGGTCTGCTCGGATCTAGCAAGGTGGACAGCGTCGCTGGGCAGGGCGAACTCCTCGCTATGCCAATGCAGGGCCGGCGTGCTGGGCGCTAGCGCGGCGGTGAGCGGGTCGTCGCTGGTGAGGATCTGGATCGGCGCTACACCGATCTCAGGTCGTGGCGCGGGGGTGATGATCGATCCCGCTGCCTTGGCGATCAGCTGTGCCCCCAGGCAGATGCCGAGCAGCGGCACCTGGCGGTCGATGGCCTCCGATATCCAGACCAGCTCCTGCTGGAGCCCGGGGAAGCCTGCGACGTCGGTGGCGCTCATCGGACCGCCCATGAGCACGGCGCCGCGGACGGACTCCGGCGGTGGCAGCACCGCCGACTGGTCGTCCAGCAGATCCTGCATCGTCACCGTGGTGCCGGCGAAGGAGTCCAAGATGTGGTGCGGACCCTCCCACGGGACGTGCCGGACGACCAGCAGCGGCCTGGAGTTGTCCCGCTCGGTCTGCGAAGTCACGAAGTCCATTTATATCGCAAGGTCCGCTACGCCCTCGGCGGAACTCTGCGTCCCCCGCTGCATGTCCGGCTGTGACAGGTTGGCCGGCACCAGGTTCTCGTACGTAGAGTCGTGCGCGTCGACGGTGGCCTCGAGGTCGATCTCGATGGCGGACAGCACGCCGGCCTTGCGTCGGCTCAGGATGGCGAGCCAGCCGATTCCGGCGAGCATGTACGCGAGGAAGTAGTACGGGAAGTACCGGACGGGGGCGCCGGGCAGCGGGTAGAAGCTGCCGACCGTCGGGACGAGCAGGCACAGCATCGCCAGGACGAAGACGACGATGTTCTTGCGGGTGAGCTCGCCGCGGCGGCGCAGGTAGACCGGTGCTGCGATGGAGATAAGGAAGTAGGCCAGCAGGAAGCCGAACGCGGCAAGGGTACCGGCGTCGCCGAAGGTCGTCAGGGGGTTGGTGAAGTACTGCATGACCGTCGGGATCACGAAGACGGTGATCACGAAGACGGTGATCGCGACGTGCGGGGTGCGATTGCGGTCGTGGCTGTCGCCGATGCGGTGCGGGAAGACGCTGTGGCGTGCCATCGGGTAGAGGATGCGCGAGCCGGCGTTGATGCAGGACAGCGACAGGGAGAAGAAGCTGAGCATGGCGCCCACGGAGATCGGCGCCTTGAAGAATCCGATCTTGTCAATGTCGGCGAGAGTGTTGAGGGGCGCCGCGAGGTCAGCCAGGGACGTGCCGTAATGGCGGGTGCCGAACACCTCGGCGTAGCTGACGAAGACGAAGATAAGGCCGGTGATCGCCAGGCTCCATACGACGGCGCGGGGCACGTTACGCAGGGGGTTCCTGGCTTCGCCGCCAAGGGCTGTCGCGCTCTCGAAGCCGACGAGGCTGAAGATGCAGATAACGACGGCGAGGTTGATGCCGTTGAGGCCGACACCGTTGAGGGTGAGCTGCGCGGTGTCGATCGGGCTGCCATGCCGGAAGAGCACGATAAAGCACAGGCCGAGGATCAACGTAATCGACAGGCCTTCGAGCGCCAGCATGAGCAGCGAGGACATGCGGATGTCCTTGTAAGCGATGAACCAGCAGACGCAGGCGCTCAGGGCGAAGGAGAGGACGGCAGGGACGTGATGGTGAACGCCGACCGCGTCGAGGAACTGGTTGACGAAAATCGAGAAACCGGCCAGTCCGGCGATGGCGATGAAGGCGTAGGACCACAGTAATGTCCAGCCGGACAGCACGCCTCCGGTAGGTCCGAGGCCGCGCCCGGTGTAGGCGTACATGGAGCCAGCGGACGCCGAGCGTCGCGCGAACTGGTTGAGGTTCATGACGACGAACGAGAGCATCACGGTTGCGAAGAGGTAGGCGAGCCAGGTGCCCTGACCGGCGTCGGAAAAGGCCAGTGGCACGATGAGCACCGCGGTCATCGTGGGCGAGATGACCGCGACCGACTGGGCGAGCAGAGTGGGAAACCCTAGGACGCCCGTCCGAAGGCCCTGACCTTGCGGGCGCCGGGCCGGCGCCGCGTCTTTGTCTGAAGTACTCCTGGTTCCGGGGGAAATCGTCATCGTGTGACTCCTGATGCAGGTGCCAGGGCACGACCACAGCGTCGACCGGCGCGGTATTGGGGGAGGGGGCAGGTCCGTCGGTGCTATCTCGTGCTCACTCGTCGAAGGACTGGTCCTCGAGCAGGAGATCTTCGTAGAAGGCGCCGAAGTTGCGTGTCGGGTGGGCGATCGCCATCTCCAGCACCCACAGGTTCGGCTTCGGGTGCAGCTTGGCGTCGGCGAGCGATCCGTCGTAATGGGCTTCGTGGGGGAATTCGGACAGGCGGTGCCCGGACAGGTCGAGGTTGAGGCGCCAGCCACGCTCGGCGGCTGACAGGCCGGCATACTCATACAATTCCGGGCCGGTCAGGCCCTTCTCGAACCACAGGTCGCGCACGTCCTGCCACAAGGCGCGGACATCATGCTTGGCCTTGAGGTGCTCGGAATCGTCGCCGAAGACGAAGGTCTCGCCGGCGTCGCCCTCGGTGTCCCCGTATACCGGGCCGATGTCGATGAAGAAGATGTCCTGCTCCCCGAGCACGATGCCGGGCTCGGACTCGGCCAGGAAGTCCTTAGTGGTGTTCGGGCCGAACCGGACGATGACCCGGTGCCATCCCTTCCGCATTCCCATCGTGCCCAGCACCTGGCGGGCCATCGCCACGGCCGCCTCCTCGACCATGCCCGGCTTAATGTTCGCCGCGATCTGGCGAAGGGCCTGATGGGTGCGGGCCCTGACGTCGAGCTGCTTCTCGACGGAGAAGTTAGGCCCGGCCGCTTCGATATCGATGCTGGTGGTCATAGCGTGCCCTCTCGTCGTTTCCGCCGCGGTCCATGCCGGCGCTGCGGGTTCGACGAAAGCCTATGAGCATGTTGCCTCGGAGGCAATCAAAGTTGTCAGCTGTTAACATAGCCGACATCGTGGCCGGCGAGAGTTTACGTGGCTGACACAGACCTCAGGCTGGGTCAAAGATCGAGGACGAGGCGGGCCGTGCGTGATCGGCTGACGCAGATCATCATGTAGCGATTGGTTTCGCGCTCCGAGGGCGTGAGGACTGCGTCGCGGTGATCGGGAACGCCTTCGAGTACTTCCGTTTCGCAGGAGCTGCAGATGCCTTTCTCGCAGGAACTCATGACGTTCGGGCAGGACGGCCGGATCGCATCGAGAATCGATGTTCCCGCGGGAACGTGAACGGTCAACTGCGTCCTTGCGAGGATGACGTCGAACGCGGTGTCGTCCTCGCATGTGTGATCGGTGGTCGCCGCACTGAAGTATTCGAGCCGTACCGGGATGTCCGGTCGGATGGCCTGGCCTGTGGACTCCACTGCCGCGATCATCGGTGCCGGCCCGCAGCAGTAGACGGCGGCACCGGCCGGAACCTTCAGGAAGGCAGCCGCGAGGTCCGGGAGGCCGGCCTCGTCCTGTGGCACGACCTGCACGTCGCCGCCTGGCAGCGCCTCGATTTCGGCCACGAAGGCCATGCTGCGCCGACTGCGGCCGCCGTAGACAAAGGTCCAGGGAAGACCGGCCGCAGCGACGTTGCGGACCATGGCGAGCAAAGGCGTCACGCCGATACCGCCTGCGAGGAACAGGTAGTGGCTCGCCGGCTCGAGCCTGAAGTTGTTCCGCGGATGGTCGACAGTGACGCGGTTTCCTGGCTGAGCGATGCGATGCAGCTCCATTGATCCGCCCCGCCCGGGCGCAGCGCGCAGCACCGCCACGCGATAGGTGCAGGGATCAGCGGGCTCGCCGTGGAGTGAATACGAGCGTACTTTGCCTGACGGAAGATGCAGATTGACATGCGCACCCGGTTGCCACTCCGGAAGCGTTTCGCCATCAGGATGGATAAGCTCAAGTGAGACAACGTCGGTCGCCTCGCACCGCACGGTGCGAATAATCAGATCGAGGAGCGCATCGGTCGGCACGGCGATTTTGTCCTTCGCAGCGGATCGGAAACCGCGCCCGGCGCATTGACCTGACTAAGTCATCAACGGTAACCGATCTGGTTAATGACGGATCTGGCTGAGCTCGGTCTTGTCCTCGGCTGTGACGAGCAGGACCTCGGTCGGAACTCGTCGAGTCGTCATCCGGTGCGGCAGGCTCGCGTCGAAGTGCACCGAGGAATCCTTCGGTATCTCATAGAGCACGCCGTCGTATTCCAGCTCGAGCGCTCCGCGCTGAACGTAGAGCCATTCCTCGCCGCGGTGACGCACCGGCGGCGTGGGCGGGCGGTTCGGGGTGACCGTGACTCGCAGTGCCTCCAGGGCATGCGAATCGGGATACCCGCTACAGGAGGCAATTTCCAGGCCGCCCGCATTGTGGCTGGGGGCGTCGCGACTGTAGGTGGCCAGCGGAGAACCGTCGATGTCTTCGCCGAGCAGCGTGCTGATGCGTGTGCCCAGAGCGCTCGCCAAGTCGATGAGCATGCCGATCGAGGGCTGCCGCTCACCGGACTCCAACCGAGACAGGTGTGCTTTCGAAAGTCCGGCGAGAGCGGCAAGCTGCTCCAGCGTCAGCCCGCGTGTCTCGCGTGCCCCGTGCAGTCGTTGGCCAATCGCGGCGAGGTCGACGTCGGCACCCATGAGGCGAGAATATCAGGCCTGTTACCTTTTAGACAACTCAAGTTGCCATACGATGCGCTGCCGACAGCGGGAGCCTCGCTAACCCGCGCGTCCCGTGGCTTCACAACACCCTCCTGGCCCGTGACCTGGGCCGGCATAACGGCAGTGGGTCACCCTCGTTGCCAGGCCGCTGGTGGGAGCGCCAGGGCGTGATGCAGTTCCATCATCCGCACAATTTCCGCCAGCAGGTCGCCGATGCGCTGCTCGCCGAGATGCCCGAGGTCTGGCACGGCCTGCTGGCGGCCGGAGCGGAGCCGGCCACGCTGCCGGGCCTGCCCGGCCAGGCGGCCGGGCTGCACTGCCGGCGTGTCACCTTCGAGCGGGTCCTGCGATCAGCGGCCGAAGCGGAGCCGGGGGTAACGCTGCGCACCGGTCACGTTGATGCGGTGTCCGGCGAGCGAGGACGCGCCACCGGGGTCAGGGTGGGCCGCCATCAGGTAGAAGCCGACCTGGTCGTCGACGCAAGCGGCCGCGCCGGCCGGCTCACCCGGCCGTTCCGGGCACCGGCCGAAGGCGGCGACTGCGGAATCGCCTACGTGTCACGGCAGTACCAGCTGCTGCCGGGCGCCCCCAACGGGCCAGTCAACGCACCGTTCGGGGTGATCGAGACCTACCCCGGCTACCAGGTGGCCGTGCTGATCCAAGACAACCGGATCCTGTCCGCCCTCATCGCCCGGGCCAGCACGGACCGCCAGCTCGCGGCGCTGCGAACCCAGGCCGTGTTCGAGGCCGCCGCCCAGGCGATCCCCGCCCTCGCGGCATGGACCGATCCGCGACGATCCCGGCCGGTCACCCCGGTGCTGCCGGGCGGGCGGCTGTACAACAGCTACCGGGGGCAGCTGAACGACATCGGCCAGGTCGCGCTGGACGGGCTGATCTACGCCGGGGACGCCGTATGCACGACCAACCCGGTGGCCGGGCGGGGCGTGGCCACCTCGCTGCTGCAGGCCCAGCGGCTGATCCGCCTCCTGGACGAACACGGGCGCGACTTCACGTCCTTGTCGCTGGCGTTCGACCACTGGTGCGCCTGCACCATCAAGCCGTGGTTCGACGACCACGTTCGCTGTGACACCGACCTGATCCGGCGCTGGTCGGGCCAGGACGTTGACCTTACCCGGCGTCTCCCGTCCGACCTGATCGTGGCGGCGGTGGCGGCCGACCCCGAGATGATCAGGGTCGTCGGGCCCTACCAGGCCATGAGCGCCCTGCCCGGAAGCCTCGACGCCGTTCAAGCCAAGGCGCGAGAGATCTACGCCAGTGGCTGGCGCCCGCCCATACCCGCTGGCCCGGCCCGGGATGAACTGGCGGGCCTTGTCACCGCAGTGGCCAGCCCCGATGACCGCAGTACGGCTGCGCCGCCGGGCCGCCGCACGCCCACGCACGGCGCAGGAAGGCGAGGATCACCACATGCGGCTTAGCTAGTCCTCCGCCGCGCACTTCGGTACGAAGGCACCAGGCTCAAGTGCTGATGCGGGTGGTGAGGTCGAAGGGACAGCGCCGAGGGCGGTCCGGCGCTGCCTGGCGGACCGCAGCCGGGCGACGGCCGCCGCTGGCCGTGGTCGCGCTTAAAAATCCGTCACCTGACCGATGTCTCCGTCTGAAAGTTGCAGCAGCATTTGTCGTGCAACCACCGGCACGATCCAGCGTGAGCAGCTTGACCTGATCTCTAGGCGGGAGGTCAGCGCGCCAAGATCAGTCAACTGGTGGCGACGGCGGAGAAAGGCGAGACCGTTGGACGTTGTCCGGCTGCGGGAAAGCTTCGCCCATGTCGCGATGCACGGTGACGAGGTACCGCTGTTCTTCTACTCCGACCTGTTCATCAAGCATCCTGATGTGCGGGAGCTATTCCCAGTCTCGATGGCGGCCCAGCGCGGCCACCTCGTCGATGCGCTGGTGAAGATCGTTTCCCAGGTAGACAGTGTTAATGATCTGACTGCGTTCCTTCAGGGATTGGGCCGTGATCACCGGAAGTTCGGCGCTGTCGCCGAGCACTATGACGCCGTGGGCGCCAGTCTGTTAGCGACCTTAGAACATTTTTCCGGGCCGGCCTGGACACCGGAGCTGGCCGGTGACTGGAAGTCGGCCTACGAGCTCATCGGCTCCATCATGACCGCGGCGGCTCGCGCGGACGAACAACTGCGGCCGCCCTGGTGGCGGGGCACGGTCGTGGCCTACGAGCGGAGGGCGTTCGATGTCTCCGTGCTGTCCGTGAGGCCCGAGCCGCGAATGGACTACCTGCCGGGGCAGTCGGTGGCGATCGAATCCCCGAGCCGCCCGAAGCTGTGGCGCTACTACTCCATGGCGAACGCGCCGCGCCGCGACGGGCTCCTGGAGTTCCATATCCGGCTGATCGATGGCGGCGCGGTGAGCATGGCGCTTACCAGCAGCACGATCGCTGACGCCGAGCTCAGGCTGGGACCACCCGTCGGGGCCCTCACGCTGAGTAACCCCGCCTCCGGCCGGGATCTCTTGCTAGTGGCGGGAAGTACCGGACTGGCCCCGCTGAAAGCCATCCTCGAACAGGTCACGGCTCTCCAGCAGCCGCCGAGGGTGCACTTGTTCTTCGGCGCGCGGACTGCCGACGGGCTGTATGACCTGGAGAGCCTGGAGAAGATGGCCGCCCAGTACCCGTGGCTGACCATCACGCCAGTCGTGTCAGCCGGTTCTAGGTTCTCCGGCGAGACCGGCAGCCTCCCGGATGTGGTGGCCCGGTGCGGCGATTGGTCAGGACACGACGCTTACCTGGCCGGCCCGACCGAAATGGTCAAGGAAGCTGTCGCGCGACTGGCTTCAGCGGGCATGGCGCTAGAGCAGATATACATCGAGGATTTCGGGTGGAGCGAGCCTTGACAACCGCATGGTTCGATGAGCAGAGCAGGCTGACTCCCGACGAGCTGCAGGCTGTGACGTTTCCCATGTCGCGGCTGGGGCGGCGCGGCTACGAGGAGGAGCCCGTCCATCGGTTCCTGCACTCGGTGCACGCCGAGTTCGTGCGTCTGGTGAATGAGCGGGCGTCGCTGTGGCAGGAAGTCCAGCGGCTGCGCCAGCGGATTATCGCCGGAGCGGCCGGCGGTGATGAGCGTGAGGTGCTGTTCGGTGAGAAAGACGCGCACGTACACGCGGTGCGGATACTGTCAACCGCGCAAGTCACCGCCGACCGCTACGTGGCCGACGCCCAGGCTTATAGCAGCCGGGTGACCGAGGAGGCCAGGCTGCGGCGCGATGACATCATGCGAGAGGCCCAGGAGCACTCGGACATGATCCTGGAAGACGCTCATGCCAGGGCCCGCGAAGCGGCGGTTTCCGCGCTGAACGGCGCGGCGCCGCCGCAGACCGACCGCGAGCGCCGGGCCGCGCAGGCCGAACTGGCGTATCTGCGTACCTACAGCGACGTCTACCGGGCACACCTGCGGGCTTACACCGAGGGTGTCATGCGCGGTATCGAGGAGTGGGAGCGCAAGGAAGCCGCCTCACTCCAGGAAGCAGCACAGGGGCACACCGATCGCGGGAGCATCGGCCCCTGATGGCGACGCATCGACGCTCTCGAAATATGCCGCTAGCATCTCGTCGGCCTTTTGTGACCGCCAGCGGCTCACCTATCTGCGGTCGGGCCTGGCTTACCGTCGCGGAAGCAGGGCGGCTTCATCCTGGCGGGCGCCGGGTGGCGGTAGAAGTTCGGCGCCTGGTCGAAATCCCGGTAAGACCGGTGGAAGACCGGGGTCGCCGAAGATGCGGCAGGCGGTACGATCCAGGTCCAGTCCGCCGGGCACTCCCGGCCCTGGCGCCCTTCCCGCTCCAGGTGCTGGAGAAAGCGTACCGACTCGGTGTGATGATCGGAGATCGTCACCCCGGCGGTGCTGAACGAATGCAGGACCGCGAGGTTGAGCTCGGTCATTGCCTTGTCTTTCCACAAGGTCCGGTCGCTGGCCGTGGACAGGCCCATGTGCCTGGCGATCACCGGTAGCTGGTCGTAGCGGCCGGTGTCGCCGAGGTCGCGCGATCCGATCTCCGTGCACATGTACCAGCCGTTGAATGGCGCGGCGGGGTAATGGACGCCGCCGATGTCCAGGTACATGTCGCTGATTACTGGCACGGCATACCACCGCAGCCCGAGGGAGGCGAACCAGCTGAACTCCGGGTGCCCGATGGTTACCTCGAGCACTGCGTCGGCGGGCAGCTCGTGCAGCGTGACAGGCGCGCCGGCTTCCTGCACGAGCAGGGGGAGTATGTCGAACCGGCCGGCCGCGCGGGCGCCTGGCCAACCGAGGTCACGGGCCAGGAGGGTGACGCCTGAGTTCGCGGGGTCACCGATGACGGCTCCGTGGGCGGTCTGGTAACCCGCGTACCGGACCAGCTGCGAGTTGAGGATCCGCGGACCTGGCCGGTCCGGCGCGTCCGGCGCGAACACGGTGATCATCGGCCGGATCCGGCCGCCGTTCGTTGCCTCACGCAGGTGCACGACCGACTCGGCGGCAATGTCTGGTGCCGCGGTTACCTCGCGGCGGTCGCGCACCCGCAGGCTCCGCCAGTACAGGCGCCCGATGCACCGCGAGCTGTTCCGCCAGGCGACACGCGCGCCGAAGGCCAGCTCATCCGGAGTGTGCCGGTAGGTGCCGGCCGTCTCTATCTCGCGGCGGACCTGCCGGAGCCGCCCGTCGGGCGGTCCCGCGCGAGTCTCGCTGTGGAACAGCGTGATGAACCGCTCGGCGCTGACTAACAGGCTGTCAAGGGCGAAGGAGTCATCGCCCGCTAGGGACCGCCCGGCAGGGAGCACGCCCAGGCCGGTGGCGAGGCCGGTCTCAGTTTCGTCCATCGCCGCCGGGCAGCCTAGGTACGACGGGAACTCCGAGAGCTCCGCGTCCGGCTCCGGGCCGGGGGTCTGGCCGCGCCACCTGCCGCGACCAGGAATACGCGAGCGAGAATCCGGAAAGCTTCGATCCTGTTTCAGAGCCACGGAGCCCTCCCGGGTAATGCGGTCCGGTGCGCGCCTCATCGGTGTCGTCATGGCCAGTGAGCACCGGGGCATTTGCGCGGGTGCCGGTCCTGTTCAGGCACTGCCATTCAGCCGCCCTCCTCCGAGCCGTCAGGCAGGCGAGGTCCCCGCCCAGCGGCGCTGTGACCGGGCTGTGCACTACCGCCGGGACCGTCCGCTGACACCGGACCGTCTGTCCCTTCACCGCGTCCAGGCCGGACAGCCTGTGCACCCGCTCCCGCATTAGTAGCCGCCCTTCGGCAGCCGGCAGCCAGCGACTTCCGCTGCTGGTAACTGCGGTACAAGCGTGCGCTACCAGCCCGGACGTCCGTATTGCAGTCGCCTTGACGCCTACCTTGCACCCCAGGTCACGACGCAAGCCGTCGCGGAAGGTTCTGCCACAGGTGAGAGTCGATGGGCCGGTGGGTGGCCATGTCGATCAGGATCGTGGTAGCGGAACGACCGCGCCTGGTGACGGCGGGTCGTCTGCGGGTCAGAGGTGGAAGCTTGAGCCGACGGTGTTCGGGACGAAGGAATCTGGGAAGCGGGCGGACATCGCGTGCTGGGCACGCCAGCCGGTGCAGTGCCCCGGCACGAGCACCCTCGGGTTCATGATGGCCAGATCGTCCAGGACGCGCGGAATCAGCGGCTCGAACAGGGGCCCGTTGAGGTGGAATCCGCCGACCAGCGCATATAGCTGCTGGCCGCCGGTGAGGAGCCGGGCGTAGCGGGCGATGTTGACGACGCCGGCATGACCGCAGCCGGTGACCACAACCAGCCCCTTACCAGTGACGTTGATAATGAGCGCCTGATCGTCGAGGACGAGGGGGTCAGGCTGCCAGCTGCCGCCGATCCACGCCTGCTGTGGCGGGAAGCCAGGCTCGTATCCGGTGGTCCGCGGGACTTCCCCGGTGACCAGTACGGACCGCTCGAACAGGAAACTCGGCTGCCGTTCCTCAATGACGTCGAAGCCGGCCTCCGCGAGCGCCCGGCTGCTGGTGGCGGGTATCTCCTGCGGCTCCCTGCCGGGCAGCGTGATGCGGCGGCGGCGCCAGAAATGAGGGTGGATCAGCACCGGCATGTGCGCCCGGCCCAACGTCCGGATCAGTCCGTCGATGCCCGTCGTGTGGTCGAAGTGGCCGTGGCTGCAGACGATGGCCTCGATCGAGCCCGGATCGATGCCCAGCCGCCGCATGTTCTCCACCACGCCGTCCGGGCTCGTTCCGGCGTCGAACAGGAACCGGTGCACGCGCCCGGCCTTGGTCACCGTCACGAGCACGGAGAACCCGTGCTCGGCGACGAGCGCGTCTGGAACCTGCCCGCCCGCCATCACCGGCGCGGTACGCCACGGGCCTTCGCCCGGCCCGGCGCGCCGCGCCGGGCCCTGATCGGGCATCAACATATCAGTGACGTTATCCATCAGCGTGGTCACCACCACGGAGTCAACTGGCTCGAGGTCGATCTCGACGTCCGGCTCGAAATCATGCATCACCGCAGGAAGGCGGCCGCTCGTACGGTCATCCACGCACACCGCCCCATCGTATTCGCGCGATCCTGCCGCAGTCATCAGCGACCTGCGGGCGGTGTGCGCGCCCGTTTAAGCTTGGGCGGTGGCCCAGGCTGCCCCGTCGCAGACCGCGCTGGTCCGCCGAGCGCGCCGGATCAACCGGGAACTCGCCCGGCTGTACCCGGATGCGCATATCGAGCTGAACTTCACCTCCCCGCTTGAGTTGCTCGTGGCGACGATCCTGTCCGCCCAGACCACGGATCGCGGGGTCAACGCGGTGACGCGGGTGCTGTTCGGCCGATACCGCGCTGCCTCCGACTACGCCGCTGCGGACCGGGCGGAACTTGAGAACCTGATCCAGCCAACTGGATTCTTCCGGGCCAAGGCGAAGAGTCTCACCGCCCTCGGCCAGGCGCTGTGCGACCGCTTCGGCGGGGAGGTCCCAGACACGATGGAAGAACTCGTCTCCTTGCCGGGTGTTGGCCGGAAGACCGCCAATGTGGTGCTCGGCGATGCCTTCGGCAAGCCAAGCCTCACGATAGACACCCATTTTGCCCGGCTGGCACGGCGGTTTGGCTGGACGGCGCGAACCGACCCGGACAAGATCGAGCGCGACGTCGGCGCGCTCCTGCCGCGGGGTGAATGGACCGCCGCCTCGCACCGGGTGATCTGGCACGGTCGTCGGGTCTGTCATGCTCGCGCGCCCGCGTGCGGCGCTTGCGGGATCGCCCGGCTGTGCCCGTCCTTCGGCGCGGGCCCTACCGATATGGAGACTGCGCGCAAGCTCGTCAGAACTGGGCCGTTTTCGTGACTTAGCGGGCGACGGCGTGCGGCGTTCGCGCGCAGGACCTGCCAGGACGCAGGGATCATGGCCAGCCGCATCGCCGCCGGGACGGCGTGGGGCTGCCCAGCGCGGCTATTCTTTATCCTTGCGCCGAAGGCCGATAGTGATGATCAGTGCCGTGCCGGGGTACAGACGCCGGAGCAGCGCACCGCGTGGTTGCGGGACCGGGCGGGTCGTCGGTAAATCAAATCAAGAGCCAGGAAAGTACCAACTGTCGGGCTGGAACCAGGCGCTGATCTTCGTCGCGGGTGGCTCGCGCACCGCGCCTGAAGTATCGCGGTTAGGGTGCATGGGTGGTCTGGAATCGAGGGATATGCGTGACGAGGTGACCGCCACCCGCCGTCCGGCGGCTGCTCCGTCGCGCCCGGCGACTGCCAGGCTGCGTGCCTGGCTGGGCGGCAACCGGGGCTTGGTCCTGGCTGTGGGTGTAATCGCCTTCGGCATCACCATCGCGCTCTATGTCTTCATCGCCGTGACGCATCCGCTTAACTGGGCGTTTAACCCGGTTGATCTGCGTGTCTACCGCGAAGGCGGCAGCAGCATCCGGCACATCGCGCCGTGGTACAGCCCGCATTCCACGGCGCCGCTCTATAGCTGGCCACACCACTACACGCTCGAGTTCACCTATCCCCCGTTCGCTGCCCTGCTCTTCACCGTGCTTTCGCTCCCGAGCATGCAGGTCATGGAGAGGCTGTGGGTAGGGGTCAACATCGTGGCCCTGCTTGTCGCGCTCTGGGCTACCTTCGGCGGCCTCGGTTACCGGAACTGGCGGGTTCGCGGTGGCGCGACGTTGCTGGTGGCCGCCGTGATGTTCTGGACGGAGCCGGTGCAGCGGGTGCTGTACCTCGGTCAGATCGAGCTTGTGCTGCTCGCGCTTGTCTTGTGGGACGTATGCCAGCCGGATCGCCGGTGGTGGAAGGGCGCCGGGATCGGGATCGCGGCCGGGATCAAGCTGGTGCCGCTGATCTTCATTCCGTACCTGTTGCTGACGAGGCGGTTCCGTCAGGCAGCCGTCGCGGCCGGTGCGTTCGTGGCGACGGTCCTGGTGAGTTTCGCCGTGGTGCCTGGTGACTCAGTTAGGTGGTGGCTGCACGGGCTCTTCCTGCAGGGCGGCCGTACCGGCTTCGTCGCCTGGGAGGGCAACCAGTCGCTGCGGGCGATCATCACCAGGTTCGTGGGCAGTGTGGCTACGGCAGCACCGGTATGGCTGGCGGCGGCGGCGCTGACGACGGTCATCGGATTGGCGTGCGCCGCAATGCTCGACCGTTACGGCCACCGGATGCTTGGAGTGCTGGCATGCGCACTCACCGCGCTGCTCGTCTCGCCGATCAGCTGGGACCATCACTGGGTCTGGATCGTTCCGGCGGTAGCAGTCGCTGCCCACTATGCGGCGCGGTTCTTCCGGCAGGCAGGCCGCGCGCGGGCGGCTGGCTGGGCTGCCCTCGGCCTGGGCGGCGCGATCGTGGCTATCTTCGGAGCGTGGCCCGGCAGCCTCTGGGGTAAGCCCAATGATCTTGGCAGCTTCTCCAGGGGGCTGATCTGGGCACCCCCGAATACCAACCCAGTCGTTTACTACAAGCACGGTGACCAGCCGCAGTACGTCGAATATCACTGGCACGGGACCCAGCTCATCGTCGGGAACTTGTACGTACTGACCGGGATCGCGCTGCTGGCGCTGCTCGTGATCATCGCGATCCGCGCCGCCCGCCGGTCCAGCCGCCGGCCTGGCGGTCGAGGCGGCGTTAAGGGCCGGGATCGGGGCGGTGAGAACGACAGCACCGGCTCAGGTCAGGCTCAGCAGCTCCGGCTGGCGGGCGACGCCAGGGGGCTGAATCCGCCAAGACCCGGTGAGGCATAGCCACACCAGCACGGCTGCCGCCGCGAGCATCAGCCCGGGACCGACGTAGTTGAGCGTCGCATCTGCGAGGCCGCTCAGCCACGCCGGTGGCGGCCATGCCGGGTTGCCTGGCATGAGCGCGATCGTCGCGGCGCAGAGCCGTCCTATTACCAGCCAGTCCAGACGCGAGGCCGGGTAGAGAGCAAGCATGCAGAGGACCATTGCGTCGTACCACGGATACTGGTAAGGCCAGATGAACAGCCAGGCGAGGCTGAGGGCCAGGGCCGGCTGGATCGCAGGCAGGTCCGGAGCGTGGTCAGGGAACCGCAGCAGCATGGCTACGGTGACGAGCGCCAGGGCCGGAAGGGCTAGGAACAGGATCAGCTGGTTGCTGTCCGGCAGCCAGCTGAGGAGCCGGTAGAAGCTGACGGCGCTGTCGTTGCCGGAGCGGCTGAGCAGCGCCGCGACGGCGGGCGGGCCGAACCAGATGTAGCCGGGAAGGATGACCACCAGAGCGCTCGCCGCACCGGTCAGCGCGGTCCGCAGAGATCGCCGGGACGCCCAGATAAGCCCAAGACCGAACAGCGCGAAAGAGATCTTCAGGTCGGCCGCCATGCCAATGAGCAGGCCGGCGGCCGCCGCTCGCAGCGGACCCGGATCGCGCTCCGTGCGTGACGAGCTGAACAAGGCCAGGCCGAGAAATCCGGCAGCCGCCGCCAGGCCGTCCAGGTGCCCTCCGGCGATCAGGTTCCACAGCAGCAGCGGATTGACGGTCCAGAGCAGGTGGACGCGCGTTCGCCTGGCCGGATCACCCCGTACTAGCCGGTCCAGGGCGAGCGCCACCGCGCCGAACGCGAGCGCATTCCAAAGCTTTAGCCAGAAAACGATCCGCGCCACCGACCTGCCGCCCAGCAGTGCGGCGGCCGCCTCCTCGACGGTGGCAAGCGGGCCGTACAAGGAGACGCGCTTGCCCCACAGGTACGGCGCGGCCCGGCCGATCGGATCGCCCGTTGTGCGCAGCTGATCGGGGGTCATCACGTACGGGGAATGACCGAGCACGACCATTCTGCCGTAGGCGGCGTAATCGAGGGTATCGGTGGATCCGGTCGGCGGCAGCACCGTCAGCGCCATCACAGCCACGACCGCACCGCCGATCATCAGGCAGAGCGGAAAGCGTGCGCCACGGGCCAGGGCCGCGAGCCCGGCTAGCACGCCACCGGCGGCCAATAGCCCCGCCGCCCACAGGCCGAGCGTCACCGTCATCGGTGCCAGGCTGACGTTCAGTAACGGGGGCGCGTAGGGCGCGGGCCACGGCATCGGAGCGGCAGCCCAGCTATTCCGTACCGCCGATATCGTGATGATGATCAGCAGTGAGGTCCCAATACCGGCCAACGCTGACCAGCGCAGCACCTGGGTACCGCGATTGGCGGCTGCTGCCGGAGGCGTCGGCCGCGCCGGCCTGGCCGGTGCGAAGTCGCCGGTAATGCTGCTAGCCACCCGTGCGCTCGCTCTCGAATTCGAATGCATCCCCCGATGGCATGACCCCTGCGTGCTACCTCATCGAAAACCGTACCCGACATTGTCGGTGCAAGATGGATGTTCGGGTAGCGTGCACGGCCCGGCCAGGATCACGCGCCGCAGCTTGGACACGCGGGGACCGGCGGGATTTGACCGCGATCCGTTAAACTGGTTATCGTTTTCATTATCGTCAAGGGCTGAGCCGTCCAGGGGCTGAGCCCGGCGGTGCAGATTTCACCGGATGGGATTCTCTCAGCCATGCCCTGTCGCAGCACAGCCACCGCAGCGGTCAGTAGCGCCGCCGCCGCGCGGGCGGGCGCTGCCGGGCGGGCGGGCGCTGCCGTACGGTGCGTTGCGGCGATGGCTGCGGCTGCGGCTGTCCTGCTCGCCGCGGGCTGTTCGGTAAGAGCGGCCGCCAATGCCGACGCAGCGGCCAGTGGCGTCATCGTCGCGGTCGGCGCCGAGAACACCTACGCCAGCGTGATCAGCCAGATCGGTGGCAAGTACGTCAGCGTGACCGCGGTCGAGAGCAACCCCAACACCGATCCGCACAGCTTCGAGGCGAGCCCGAGCGTGGCCAGCGCCGTTGCCACTGCCAGGCTCGTGGTCCAGAACGGCCTCGGCTACGACAGCTACATGGACAAGATCGAGGCCGCGGCGCCCAACCCGGCACGCAAGGTCATCGACGTCCAGCAGCTCCTGCGCCTGCCGGACGCCACGCCCAACCCGCACCTGTGGTATTCCCCGGCTACTATGCCTGCCGTTGCGAAGGCGCTGGCCAGCGACCTGTCCACGCTGCAGCCCGGGCATGCCGCGTACTTCAAGGCCAATGAGCGCAGCTTCGACCGCTCGCTGGGTCCCTGGTACCGGGCGATCGCCCAGTTCAAGGCTGTCTTCCCAGGCGCACAAGTGGCTACCACCGAGCCGGTCGGCGACTACATGCTGCAGGCCGCAGGGACGAAGAACCTGACGCCATTCGGCTTCCAGGCGGACATCATGAACGGGGTGGACCCATCGCCGCAGTACGTCTCGTTCGAGAACAGCCTGTTCGCCGGCCATAAGGTCAAGGCGTTCCTCTACAACCAGCAGGTGACGGACTCGCTCACGCAGTCCTTCCTCGCCGAGGCCAGCAAAAGCGGTATCCCGGTGGTGGGGGTCTACGAGACCATGCCAACTCCCGGCTACGACTATCAGTCCTGGATGCTGGCCGAAGTCCAGGCGCTTAAGCGCGCCGTTGCTGACAAGATCTCCACGCAGAAACTGTGACGACAGAAACTGTGATGACGCTGTGACAACTGACCTGGACATTCCCGTCGAAGACGACGAAACGCTCGCCGTCGACGGAATCTGCGTGCGGCTTGCCGGCCGCGAGGTGCTGCATGACGTCCGCTTCACCATCCGGGCAGGGGAGTTCGTCGGCCTGATCGGCTCAAATGGCGCGGGCAAGACCACGCTGCTGCGGGTCATTCTCGGGCTGCAGTCGCCGGCCACGGGCACCGTCCGGATCGCGGGCCGGCCGCGCAGCCGGGGCAGCCAGCTGATCGGGTACGTGCCGCAGCGGATCCTGCTCGATCCGGACATGCCGCTGCGCGCCCGTGACCTTGTGGGACTGGGCCTGGACGGGCACCGACTGGGCATCCCGGTGCCGTCGAGAAAACGGCGTCAGCTGGTCGAGGAGATGCTGGACGCGGTCGATGCGGGACGATTCGGAGATGAGCGGGTCGGTAACCTATCCGGCGGCGAGCAGCAGCGGGTCCTTATCGCGCACGCGCTGATCAGCAGGCCCAGGCTGCTGCTGCTTGATGAGCCGCTGGCCAATCTCGACATTCGCAGCGAGCAGGAGGTTATCGCCCTGGTCGCGGGCATCGCCAAGGAGCAGCGGATCGCGGTGCTGATCTCGGCGCACGAGATGAATCCGTTGCTTCCGGTGATGGACCGGATCGTGTATATGGCCGCCGGCCGGGCCGCGAGCGGGACGACCAGCGAGGTCGTGCAGCCAGCGGTGCTCAGCGAGCTCTACGGCCAGCACGTCGACGTGATTCATATCCATGGCCGCATCCTGGTCGTGGCCGGGCAGGGCAACGGGCCTGACCCGACGCCTGGCGAGCACCAGGACGCGCTTACGGCTCGCCAGGACCGGGTCCCGGCCCGCCTCGCGGATCACACCTGACGGTGATGGGTCACGTCCTTAGGCTGATCTTCGCGCCCGGCTTCTTCAGCAGCGCGCCGGTCCAGGTCGCACTGGTAACCGGTGGCGTTGTCGCACTGGTGTCCGGCATCGTCGGCACGTTCGCGGTGCTGCGGGGACAGTCATACGCGGGTCATGCGCTGGCCGATATCAGCGTGACCGGCGGGTCGGGTTCCTTCCTCGTGGGGGTCAGCCCGCTGTGGGGTTTCGTGGGCATTAGCGTGCTCGCGGCCGCTGTCATGGACATGATCGGAGTCCAGCGACCCCGGGGCCGCGACCTCGCGACCGGCATCGTGCGCGGCGCGGGTCTTGGCCTAGCCGCCCTGTTCCTCTACTGGGACGCCACGTATACCTCGACGACCGGTGCGACGATCACGATCCTGTTCGGCTCCATATTCACCATCAGCAGCTCGATCATCCCGGTTGTCGTACTCCTCAGCCTGGCTGCGCTCGGCATCGTGGCGACGCTGTACCGGCCGTTGCTGCTCAGCTCGGTCAGCGCTGACCTGGCCTTTGTCCGCGGCGTTCCGGTGCGCCTCGCGGGCGCCCTGTGCCTGACGGCGATCGCGCTCGCGGTGGCGCTGGCGGCGCTGACGATCGGCGCGATCCTCAGCACCGCGCTGCTTGTCGGGCCCGCGGCCACGGCGCTGCGCCTGACGAATAGGCCCAGCCTGGCGATGATCTGGGCGGCGATCATTGGCGTCGCTGCCACCTGGCTGGGCGTGCTGCTGGCTTTTGACAGCTTCTACTGGCCGCCCGCTAGACAAGGGTGGCCAGTGAGCTTCTTCGTTGTAACGCTGGTTTTTGCCTTTTACCTGCTGGCACAGGTGCCCGCGCTGATCCGGGCCAGGCGGCCCTGATGTTCGCCGGTTACTTGCTGAATACCTGGACGGTGGCGACGATCGCCGCGGTCGTGGCGGGCGTCGTCGGGTTCTTCATCGTGTTGCGCGGCTCGGCATTTGTCGCGGACGCGGTGCCGCAGGGCGCGTTCGCGGGCGCCGCCGCCGCGAGCCTGCTTGGCATCAACACCCTGATCGGGCTGGGCGTCTTCGCGCTCATCGGGGCGTTGGGCATCGGCTGGCTCGGCCGCCGCGGCCGTCACGACGTGGCGACCGCCCTGGCCTTGGTGGTGATGCTCGGGCTCGGCGCACTGTTCCTCAGCATGAGCGTTGAGTACGCGCCGGAGATCTACTCGCTGCTCTTCGGTGAGCTGTTTGGTGTCGGCTCGGCCGAGGTGGTGCCAGTCGCCGTGCTTGGCGCTGTTTCGGTGGCCGCGATCATCGTCATGTACCGGCCGCTCATGCTGACCTCCGTGATGCCAGAACTCGGTGCGGCGCGGGGCGTGTCCAGCTACCGGATCGAGATGTGCTTCCTGGTGGTCGTTGCACTGGCTACCAGCATGACGCTGCCAGTGGTCGGCGCCCTGCTGATTTTCAGCCTGATGATCGGTCCGCCTGCCGCCGCCCGGTCCGTCACCAGCAGGCCCTACCTGGCCATGTGCCTTTCGGTGCTCTTCGCTCTTGTGACAGTGTGGGCGGCGATCGCGCTGTCGCTCGTGTCGAACTGGCCCGTCGGGTTCTTCGTGGGAGCATTCGGAGCCTGCTGCTACGCGGCCGGGCGCGGCTGGGCCGCCTGGCAGCGACGCCGGGCAGTGCGCGACGATACGGGCCGGGCGCTCACCCCGCAACCAGTCAGCCAGGGCTGATCGGCCGGTTAGCGGGGCCGGTCAGCCAGTGGCAGACCGGGCTGCGCGCGCCCGGCCGCGGTGCGCCTGCCACGCTAGGATGCCGGTGCAGACGGCCGCGACGACCATCGCCGTGACATGCCCCACCGCGGCGACGGACAGCTGGCTGAGCCCGCCGAAGATGTTGCCCACCCCGACCAGGAGCGCCAGATCGACGGCCGCTGCGGCGCGGGCCGGCCATGAGCCGAGCAGCAGCGCGACCACGATGGCCGATACCACCACGTACGACGGACCGATGTCGATGAGGTAGCGGTCCACGGCCGGCAGCAGCCCGTGCGCGACACGGTAGGCAACGATGCCCTCGCTGACGAGCGTCCCGATCACCTGCCCTGCGCCGCACACCAGTGCCGTCTGCCAGTTGCCGATCGCCCGGTTCGCGCCGAACATGCTCAGCGCGATGAGCACTGGCCAGGCGCTGGCCGACTCCTGCGGAAAGAGCGCCGAGGTGAGCAGCGAGCCGACCGGGTGGTGCTGCAGGTTATGCACGCTTGTGCTTGCCCAGCCGATCAGTGCTGCCTGGTCATGGGCGGGCAGCGCCGCGTAGACCAGCTCGGCGATGACGAATGCGACGAGGAAGCTCAACGCGACGGCGTAGGCGTCGAAGATCGCTCGCGGAGCCATTCGGCGCATAGGGCAAGGCTATGGACCGCGGCGACCGCGCGGACGGTGAGCCTCCTGGCGAGGAGGGCCAGGGCTGCTGGCCGGGCTCGTTCGCGCTGCTGGCCGGGCTCGTTCGCGCTGCTGGCCGGGCTCGGTCAGGGCCGTCGGCCGGGTAGGTCAGGGCTGCTGGAAGTAGGACTTGAGCCAGATCCGCTCGCGCAGATATTGCTTTACCTGCTTGATGTACTGCTGCGCTGGCCTGGTGTGCCACCGGCCGGCGAACCAGCGTCCGACGCAGCCCCATGCATCGCCAGAGTGGTACTGCTCACCCCGCGGCACGTTATTGAGCCAGACCTCGTAGCCGTCGAAGCAGGCGCGCCAGATGGCATAGGCGGTGTCCGCGTTCATCGCTGTGGAGTCGCCGATCCCCGGCCAGCTTGCCTTCTCCTGCGGGAACCTGTTCTGCAGGATGCCGTAGCTCTGCGGGCACAGGCCCGGCTTGCCGTCCTTGCCAAGGCCGTGACCTGGGGGGCAGGCCGTGCGGTCGGTACCCCAGTCACCCTTGGTGTCCTGCTGCCACCAGCTCTCCACGGCGGCCTGAGCGAAGACGATGTTCTGGTTGATGCCCCACTTGCACGCGGCCCAGCGCAGGATCTCGCTGGTCGTGCCGGTGAAACCGCCGTCAATGCGGGGTGCGAGCAGCCGCCCGGCCTGCGGGCTGTCACCCGCGGCGAAGAACCCGGCCCCGACGTGCTGACCGGTGGTCTGGTTGGAACCCCGGTTCGCGCCCTTATTCTCCTTCCGCGGCCTGGCGAGCACCCAGCGCGCGCATTGCGCGCCTGATGGCAGCTTTGCCCCTGGCTGGATTGTGCGGAAAACGCGCGGCGCGACGGCGGGAGACTGCCCGGACGCAGGGGCCCGCGAATGATTCGGCGATGCGGACCGCGCCGAAGAGTGCCTGGCCGAGCGGGCGGCACCGCTGCTGGCCGTCGTGGCGGACTGCCCGTTGACGGCCTTGGTGGCCTTGGCGGCCTGCTGGGATGGTCCCGCGGCGGTGGATCGCCGCACGGCGGTGGCGCCCGCCCGGTGCGGGTGCGTAACTGCGGGGTCAGTCACTGAGTGGTCATGCGCGGTGCCTGCGAGGGCAGTACCCCAGCTGGAATAGTGCACGATCGCGAGGAATCCGGCTATAACGGTGATCAGCAGGACGGCGATACGGCCAGCCATCCATGCCCGCTGTCGCTGGCGTGCTCCCATCCCGCGGCTCATAAACCGTTACCTGTACTCCCCCCGTGGAGCCAGTGTCAATCTGATCCAGATCCTGTGATCACCTCTGATTTAGCGCGTAACCCGCGCCTAACAGGACCGAAGTAGTAGCGGCCTTGGCGGCCATCTTGGCGGCTGCCGCTGGCTGGCGACTCTCCGAGACCATGCGCGTATCGTCCGGCTGGCCGCAACTGGTTGACGTAAGTCGAATTTTTGTTCGATGATGTCTCCATGGGGGAGACTGCGCGGGTCAGGGCGGCGTCTTCCGGGCAGCGAGATGATGACGCGGTGCCCGGCGACGGCGTCCTTCCGGTCCTGCCTGCCCTGCGGGAGCTGCTGCCTGCGGGCGGATTGCAGCGCGGTTCGGTCGTGACGACGGGGCGCTGGAGCCTGCTGTGCCTTGCGCTGGCCGCAGGAGCATCGGCGGCAGGGGCGTGGTGTGCCATCGCCGGGGTTCCTAGGCTCGGGGTGCGGGCGGCTGCCGACGCGGGCCTGGATCCTGGCCGGATGCTGTTGATCGCGGAGCCGGGCCCGCACTGGCCGCAGGTGATGGTCTCGCTGCTGGACGGCTGTGAGCTTGTCCTGCTCCGGCCGCCCGACCGGCCATCCGCCCAGGTGCGGCGCAAGCTCGAAGCTGTCATCCGTCGCCGCGGCAGCGTCCTAGTAGTGGCGGGGGACTGGGACGGCGCGCAATCCCGGCTGTTCCTCTCAGACCAAGAATGGGTCGGGATAGGGGCGGGCCACGGACGGCTGCAAGCCCGTCGGGTGCGAGTGGTAGCGGACGGGCGGGGCGCCGGGGCACGGCAACGGGCGCAGTGGCTGTGGCTGCCGGGCCCGGATGGTTCGGTAACCCGTCTCGCAGATGGCGAGCCCGCGGGCGCTGACCGCGGGAGCGAGGCGGAGCAGGCAGGCCTTGCCCGGCGCGGGGTGAGCGCGGGTTGGCGGCGGGATCTGGCCCGGGGTGAGCCCCGGGTGAGCTCCGGGCTGACGGCCGGGGTGAGCGCCGGATGAGGGCGCCCGCGGGTGGCGCACGCCGGGTGCTGGTGGTGTGCTGCCCAGATTGGCCGTCGGATGCCGGGGACTCAGGACCAGGCGCGCGGGCCTTCGAGCAGGTGGTGACCTTGGTGGAGGGATTCAGCCCGCAGGTGGAGGTGCTGCGGCCCGGCGCCTGCGCGCTCAGCGCGCGTGGTCCGGCCCGGTATTTCGGCGGGGAGGAGGCGCTCGCCAGAAAGATCACCGAGGTAGTGGTCAACCGCGGCTTCACCTGCCGGGTTGGCGTTGCCGACGGCCTGTTCGCCGCGCAACTAGCCGCTCAGGCCGGGCCGTCGGGCCTGGTCGTTGCGGCCGGCCGGACGTCAGCGTTCCTTGCTCCGCATCCGGTCAGCGCGCTGGGCAGTGCAGAGCTGGCTGACCTGCTGCCCAGGCTTGGCATCTGGACGCTGGGGGAGTTCGCCGCGCTGCCGGCCGCCGAGGCGGGCAGCAGGTTCGGAGTAAAAGGAGCGCTCGCGCACCGGCTGGCGCGCGGTGCCGATCCCCGGCCGCTGGCATTGCGGCCGCCATCAGCCGATCTCTCCGTTCAGCTTGATTTCGATCCGCCAGCTGAGCAGGCCGAGCCGGTGATTTTCGCTGCTAAGACACTCGCCGAGCGGATGCACGCGGGCCTTGCCGCAAGGGGTCTTGCTTGCGTGCGGGTGCAGGTACAGGTGTTCTGTTCCGACGGACGGGAGATCACCCGGCTGTGGCGGCATGACGGGCTGCTCTCCGCCCTGGCGGTAGCCGAGCGCGTGCGCTGGCAGCTTGCCGGATGGCGGGTCGGCCAAGGCGGCCGGGAGCAAGGCGGCCGGGAGCAAGGCGGCCGGGAGCAAGGCGGCCGGGGCCCGGGCGACCCGGGCGGCGGCGCTGACGACCCGGGCGGCCCGGACGGAAGGTCGGAGAACGAAGGAACTCAGGTTGGCGGCATAACCCTTCTGCGGCTGATCCCGGATCAGCTGGTCCGGGATGAGGGCCGTCAGCTCGGCCTTTGGGGCGATGCCGTTATCAGCGACCGGGTAGCTCGCGCTGCCGTCCGGGTGCAGGCCATGCTCGGGCATGGCGCGGTGACCCGCCCGATACTGACCGGCGGCCGCGAGCCAGCCGAGCAGGTGACGCTGGTGCCGTTCGGAGACACCAGAGACTCACTGCGCCCGGCGGATCGGCCCTGGCCGGGGCAGATCCCGGCGCCAGCACCGGCCACGGTATACCCGGTTCCGCTGTCGGCCGTCATCACCGACGACCGCGGCACGATCGTGACTGTCACCGGGCGTGCGCTGGTTTCCGCGCCTCCGGCCCGGCTGTCGGCAGACGGCGGCCCGTCCCTCGCAGTCACCTCATGGGCAGGACCCTGGCCGGTTACCGAACGCTGGTGGGACCCAGCCGGCGAGCGCAGGTGCGCCAGATTCCAGCTTGTTACCGAGGACGGGAACGCCTGGCTGGCGGTTGTGCTAGGTGGTCGCTGGCTGATCGAGGCCAGCTACGACTGAGGGGCTGAAGTCGGACATCGGGGCCCGGACCGCGAGGGCTTGCTAAAGATCACGATCGAGGCAGCCCGGCGGCCAGGCGGCTGAGCGGGCCCCTCGCGCAGGCGGGCGATCGCAACTCTGCGGTCACCCAGGTCAGTGATGGGAGCAGAGATGGCAGAGCAAATTTAACGAATCTAGTTTCGAGTCACCTCAGTTTTGTCGGTGCCGGTCGTTAGCATGGTCGAAACCAGGCACGGACCCAGGAGGACTCGTGAGAACACGGGACCCAGGAAGGAGGAGCAACCATGGGCTGGGATAACCCGCCGGTGCCGTGGCGGGAGTTGGAGCGGCGCCTCTCCTGGGGCGGAAACAAGACCGGCGAAGCGGAACCATCACGGCCACGCTCGGTAACCAGGCTGCTGGTGGCCGGCGGCGATCCGGCGGCGAACCACAGTTCGGTAGCCGATGGCGGCTCGAAGGCCAGCCATCAGCCGGTGACCGGCGAGGATCCGGCCTGGGCTGAGTTGCACTGCCACTCGTCCTACAGCTTCCTCGATGGTGCTTCCAGCCCTGGCGACCTGGTCGCTGAGGCAGCGGCGCGCGGCCTCACCGCGTTGGCCATTACTGACCACGACGGCATGTACGGGGTTCCGCAATTCGCCCAGGCGGCCGCCAGGCTGAGGCAGGAGAGCGGTATCAGGCTCGACACGGTCTTCGGCGCCGAGCTCAGCCTGGGCCTGCCCGGCGGGCAGGGCGGGATTCCTGACCCGGCCGGCCAGCACCTGCTGGTGCTGGCTCGCGACCCGGAAGGATACCGGCGACTGTGCCGGGTGATCAGCGAAGCGCAGCTCGCGGGGAAAGAGAAAGGCCGTCCCATCTACGACGAGGCCGCACTCGCCCAGGCGCATGACGGCCACTGGGTGATCCTCACCGGTTGTCGCAAGGGCGCCGTCCCTGCGGCGCTGGCGTACGGCGACGGTCTCGGGCCGTATGGCCAAGGGGCAGCCGGCCGTGCGGGTCCCGGGGCGGCCAGCTGTGCGGGTCCGGGGGCGGCCAGCTGTGCGGGTCCGGGGGCGGCCAGCTGTGCGGGTCCCGGGGCGGCCGGCTGTGCGGGTCCCGGGGCGGCCGGCCGTGCGGGTCCCGGGGCGGCCGGCCGTGCGGGTCCCGGGGCGGCCGGCGGGATTCTGCTGGCGGCCGGGCCGAGTGGCCGAATGGCGCCCCCCGCCGCGGCGACCGCCGGGCGGGCAGCGGCAGCCGCCGCGGCGGAGCTCAGGTCCCTAGTCGGAATGTTCGGCAGCGAAAACGTCATGGTGGAGCTCACCAGCCATGACCAGCCAGCCGACGATGAGCGCAACGACGCCCTTTTCGCGCTGGCCCGCACCGCCGGGGTGGGCGTAATCGCCGCCGGAAACGTGCACTACGCGACGCCGCAGGACGCCAGGCTGGCCCAGGTGCTCGCGTCGATCAGGGCCCGGCGCAGCCTGGACGAAATGGATGGCTGGCTGGCCGCCTCAGGGGGCGCCTACATCCGGTCGGGCGCTGAGATGGCCGGGCGCCTGCGCAGGTACCCCGGAGTGCTCGAGCGGACCGTGGCGCTAGCCGCCGATTGTGCGTTCAATTTCCATGTTATCGCCCCCGAGCTGCCTGACTTTCCTGTTCCGGGTCTCAACACCGAAGCCTCTTGGCTGCGCGAGCTCGTCGCGCAAAAAGCCCCGGAGCGCTACGGGCCGCCGGAGGCGGAACGTGAGCCGGGAGCATACGACCAGATAGCCCGCGAGCTCGACGTCATCGAGCAGCTCGGTTTTCCCGGCTACTTCCTGATCGTGCACGACATCGTGAAGTTCTGCGACGAGTCAGGCATCCTGTGCCAGGGCCGGGGCTCAGCGGCCAACTCGGCCGTCTGCTACGCCCTCGGGATCACCAGCGTGGACCCGGTCAGGCACGGCCTGCTCTTCGAGCGCTTCCTGTCAGAAGGCCGGGACGGTCCGCCGGATATCGACCTGGACATCGAGCACCGGCGCCGCGAGGAGGCGATCCAGTACGTCTACAACACTTACGGCAGGGATAAGGCCGCGCAGGTAGCCAATGTGATCTCCTACCGGCCGCGGATGGCGCTGCGCGACGCCGGGCGGGCCCTTGGCTACCAGCCGGAGCAGCAGAACGCCTGGTCACGTCAGGTCGGGCCGCGGCAGTACGGGCCAGGCCAGCCGCTGCCGCCGGACGCGGACGTCCCCCGAGCCGTCGTCGAGCTCGCTGGAAAGATGCAACGGCTGCCGCGTCATCTGGGCATTCACTCCGGCGGGATGGTGATCTGCGACCGCCCGGTGGGGGAGGTGTGCCCGGTGGAGTGGGCCAGGATGCCCGGCCGGACGGTGCTCCAATGGGACAAAGACGACTGTGCCTACGCCGGGCTGGTCAAGTTCGACCTCCTCGGCCTGGGCATGCTCTCGGCGCTGCGGGACTGTTTCGAGCTGGTGGCCGCCTACCATGGCCGGCCCTGGAACCTGCATGCGATCCCGCAGGAAGACCCGGGCGTCTACGCCATGCTGCAGGAGGCGGACACCGTCGGGGTGTTCCAGGTCGAGTCGCGTGCCCAGATGGCGACGCTGCCGCGGCTGCGCCCGGAGAAGTTCTACGACCTGGTGATCGAGGTCGCACTGATCAGGCCGGGACCGATCCAGGGTGGCTCGGTCCATCCGTACATGCGCCGCCGTCATGGCGACGAGGTGGCTGACCTCCCGCATGAGTCCATGCGCCGCGCGCTAGGCAAGACCCTCGGCGTGCCGCTGTTCCAGGAGCAGATGATGCAGATCGCGATCGACTGCGCCGGATTCAGTCCCACCGAGGCGGACAAGCTCAGGCAGGCGATGAGCTCCAAGCGCGCCCCGGAGCGGATCGAGGAACTCCGCGCCCGGCTGCTGGACGGGATGGCCGCGCGCGACATCCCGGAGGCCGTCGCCGAGGACATCTACATCAAGATCCTCGCCTTCTCCAGCTACGGGTTCCCCGAGTCGCACGCGATCAGCTTCGCCTACCTCGTCTACGCGAGCGCCTGGCTGAAGTGCTATTACCCGGCCGCCTTTACCGCCGCCCTGCTGCGCAACCAGCCGATGGGCTTCTACGCGCCAGCCAGCCTGATCAGCGACGCACGCAGGCACGGCGTGCAGGTGCGCGGTGTCGACGTCAACGCCAGTGACGTCCTCGCCAGACTGGAAAAACCGCAAAACCCAACAACCAGCATGCTTAACGATGACCGCCCAGCTGGTCCCGCCGACCACGCTGATCGGCCGGGGGCGGGCCCGCCAGACGGCTATCGGCCCGCTGATTCCGGCGCAGACGCTGGGCCGCCTAGCGGGGGCAAACCGGTAGCCGGCCAGCTGGCCATCAGGCTCGGCCTGTCCGACGTGCGCAACCTGGGCTCCGACGCAGCCGCCGCCATCCAGGCCGGCCGGCCGTACCGGGATCTGGAGGACTTCGCCCGCCGGACCAGGCTTCCGGCCCCGGCACTGGAGGCGCTGGCCACGGCGGGCGCGTTCGGCTCCCTAGGGGTGGGCAGGCGCGAGGCGCTGTGGGCGGCCGGAGCGGCTGCCACCATCCGGGCCGGGCAGCTGCCCGGCACCACCCCGGGCCTGACCGCCCCGCCGTTGCCGGCCATGACGGCGGCCGAGGAGACCTTCGCCGACCTGTGGGCAACCGGCACTTACGGCACCCACCCGGTCGAGCACATCAGGCAGCCGCTCACCGACGCAGGAGTGATCGGGGCGGAGACGCTGAAGACGGCCAGGCCCGGCGCCGCTGTGGCGGTGGCCGGGCTGGTCACCCACCGGCAACAGCCCGGGACGGCCCGCGGGGTGGTGTTCCTGAGCCTGGAAGACGAGACCGGGATGGCGAACGTGATCTGCCCGCCGCAGGTGTGGGAACGTCATCGCAAGCTGGCGATGGACGCGAACGCGCTGGTCGTGTACGGCCGGGTGGAGCGGCTCGACGGGGCGGTCAGCCTGCTCGCCACCAGCCTGCGGCGGTTGCGAGTGGTGGCCGCCGCCCGCAGCCGTGACTTCCGCTGACCACGCCACTGGATAGCGCGTGGCGTCGCTATCGACTGCCATAATCGCCAGGGTCGACGGACACCGGACCGAGGAGGCTCGCCAGATGCAACGCTCCGATGGGCTCAGGATTGCTGTGACGCTGCGATGACCGCGCGCATCCAGAAGGTCGTCACCTCAGGGACGTTCTCGCTTGACGGCCAGGACTTCGCGGTCGACAACAACGTGTGGCTGATCGGGGACGATCGTGAGGTGATCGTCGTCGACGCGGCGCACGACGTGGACGCGATCATGGCGGCCGTCGGCGACCGCAGGCTGACGGCCATCGTTTCCACCCACGGGCACAACGACCACATCAACGCCGCTGCGCCGCTCGGCCACCGGGCGGGCGCGCCGGTCCTGATCCATCCGGCCGACCACGTGCTGTGGCGGATGATCTACCCGGACCAGGCGCCCGATGGTGATCTCGCCAACGAGCAGGTCATCGAGATCGCCGCCACCGGCCTGCGGGTGCTGCATACGCCCGGGCATTCGCCGGGCAGCGTCTGCCTGTACGCCCCTGAACTGGGTGCTGTCTTCTCCGGGGACACCCTCTTCAACGGCGGACCAGGCGCCACCGGCCGGTCCTACTCGGACTACCCGATGATCCTCCAGTCGATCAGCGGTGTCCTCATGGTGCTGCCACCGGAGACCGTCGTGCATACCGGGCACGGCGACGACACCGTCATCGGCGAGGAGGCTCCCCGGTTCGCCGATAGCGATGCCTGACCGCTCGCTGGCTCCATCCCAGCGACCCATCGGGACCTGCAACGTTGGACCTGCAGTGCCCCCATGGCCCCGCCGGGCTGGGCTCATCCGCCGGTTAACCTTGCGCTGGCGAATGTGGGTTCTCGCCCTTTCAGCATCGACGAGAAGTCCGACCATGGCTCGCCAGACTATGCCCGTGAGGTAGCGTTCAAGAGGATTGCGACCGTGTGCACGGCACCCGGCAGGCGGCACCCCGGCAGCCGCGGAGCGGCTCCAAACCAGCTGACCGGCTCCGTATCAGTAGGTCGGCTCCGCATCAGCTGGCCGGCTCCGTACCAGTCGGCCGGCTCCGTAACCAGTCGGCCGGCTCAAATAAGCCGAGCGTTTCCAGATTTCTGGGAAGACCGCGAAATTCGTTGACCGGTGCGTACCCGGCACCGCATGCTCGTCAGCATGCCAGGGTTGGCAATGCCGCCGACGCATAGAATAAAAGGCAGATAAAGGATGGTGTCGCGATTGTATGAGCGCAGCGATGTGATGCAGCGCCCGCCCCGTCTTCCGCCGCAGCAGCGGAACCGTAGGCGATGGGCCGTCGTGGCCGGCATCGCCGCCTTGTGGGCGTTCTTCGCGTACAGCGCCGGTTCTCTGATCGCGGGCACCATCTTGATGGTGCTGATCGCCGTGGCTGTCATCTTGCTCGCGGTGGCGCTGCGGTGCCTCGGCATCGATCGTGATCACCCCTGGCTACGGCGGCTCGCCGCACGGCAGCGGCGGGACGTCGCCGACCCGGCCGTTCAGCCCGGCGGCTACCTGCCGGAGCCAGGCATGCCCGAGCCGGACAGGTCGGCGGGTCCGTCGCAGCCAGCTGACAGCTTCTTTGCCCAGGCCCACGGCGGACGTGCCTACGCTGATCCGGCCCGCTCTGACTGGGCCTACGGTGTCCCTGCGGCCGCTGATCCGGCCCGCTCTGACTGGGCCTACGGTGTCCCTGCGGCCGCTGATCCGGCCCGCTCTGACTGGGCCTACGGTGTCCCTGCGGCCGCTGATCCGGCCCGCTTCGACCGGGCCTACCCTGCCCCTGCGGCCGCTGATCCGGCCCGCTTCGATCCGGCCTACGCTGCCCCGGCAGCCCATGATCCGGCACGCCTTGATCCGGCTGCGGCCCGGACTGTCGTTTCGGACTTTGCCACGGTCGTGGCGCTGAATCCGGTTCCGCCGCTACGGCTGGTGACCAACGGCGCCGTGACGGAGACGCGCGTCTCGGGAGCCCGCGCGGGGCGGGCCAGGGAAGCGGAGCTGAGGCTTCCCGAAGAGCCCACAGTGTCCAGGGCGCACGCCGAGTTCACCTTCAGCGACGGCCAGTGGCACATCACCAACCTGGGACTCAACGGCGCGACGCTGAACGGGACTCCGGTAACCGGTCAGCACGCGATCAGCGACGGCGATTCAATCGGGTGGGGAACGCAGCCCGGCGCGCTGGTGTCCAGGGTAGAGATCGGCCGGGACATGCCCCGCAAGGCAACCGGGCAACGCTGACGCCGAGTCGGGCCCGGGCCCGCCGGCCCCCGGCCAGCCGGACCCGACTCGCCGGACCCCGGCCCGCAACCCGACAACCTGGCGGGATGTTATCGTCGCAGGCATCGCGGGACTGAAGATGTCGATGACGGGCGGGGCTCGGGGGCAGTGGGTGAGCGGCGATGGCCCAGCTCGTAATCTGGTCATCCGCTCACCGAGAGTGGCTGACCTGCCGACCTGATGAGATCACCTGGCTGGACCGAGAGCTGCTGAGCGCGGGCAAAGACACCACCCTGCACCGGTCCCCGCGCTGTCCAGGGCTCCGATACGTGCATTACCGCTGGGAGCTGTTCAGCCGCGACACCACTCACAAGGTTTACGTGGCGCCGTTTGCCACCGATCTCGTCGCGCAGTACCAGCGCGTGCAGACGGCGGCCAGGCACGTGCTGCCGATGGCCCCGCAGCATTACGAGACCGTGCCGATACGGCTTGAGGCCGGGGCGTGGCTGGTCAGCGTCGGGAATTGGGTGCTGCCGCTGTGCGTCGACGTCCCTTCAGCGCGTCGCGGGCAGCCGACCGTGCCACTCAGCGCTGGCCAGCCTCGCACCCAGGAAGGATTCCTGCACAGCGGCCTTTCGGCGCCAGGAAAGGGAAGCCAGCCGCTGCCCGACGCGGTGTCTAAGGTGCGCGCTTTCTTCGACCGCAACGGCACCGCTTGCGTGGCGATCGCCTACCTCTATCAGGAGTACATTCTCGGCGCGGTCGCCCCGCATGCGGTGCCGATGACAGACGTCGCCATCGCCTTGGACCTGAGCGGCGAAGGTGCAGTCTCGGACTACAAGAAGGAGCTTCAGCGCCGCATCTGGAACGAGCAGCGGCATCAGCGCGAGCTTCCGGAGTTCCTCCTTGCCAACTCGCTGATCGGCCAGGCGGATCTCGACCGGGCCAAGGAGCTCGCAGTCGTCAACGAACGCAGCGGCAAGGCCGAGACGGCGCGGAAGCGGCTGCGCTACCGCCCGAAAAAATAGCGGGCCCAGGCAGCCACCCTTAGCACCGACACCGACGCTCCTGCACGGCTGGCCCAGCTCGGCGAGTGCAGTCAGCCCGACCCGCAGCGCATCTCCAGGTGTGACCACGCCGGGACCGACGGCGCGGTGCCGATGTACCAGGCGTCATCGGCCCGCCACGGCGGGCACGGTCACCATCGCGGGTCACGACCTTGGCTGAAACCAGGTCCTTCATGGGATCGGCCAGAGCCGACGCTACACAGCCGCGGCGCAAACCTGGCGGGCCAGCACGCCGTCGCCACGTACCTGGTTATCGCGGACATGAAGCTGAACGGCGCTGGTTCAGGCGACCGCCTTACGGAAAACCCGGGTTGCCCAGCCGAGCGTCACCGCGCACAGCGGTGTGAGCACGGCGAACGCCTGCCACACCGCTGGCCCGCCGAAAGTGCCTGCAGCCAGCACGCGGGACGCCACGACCAGATAGTAGAGCGGGTTGAAGTGCGCGATAACACGCATCCACGCTGGCCCGAGCGATATCGGCAGGAGCACGCCGGCCAGCAGCAGCACCGGCAAGTTGATGCCGTTGGTGATCGCCGCGAAACTGCTGATGTCCTTGGTGACCAGAGCGGTCGCGATCGAGAACGCGGCCATGACGATCATCAGCATCCCGAGCAGCACGCCGAGCGCCACTAGGCCGAGCACGTGCAGGTGGAAGCCGAATCCGACGCCGACGGCGACCACCACAGTGTCGAAAACGAACATCATCAACATGGTGGCGAGGATCGGGCCGGTAAGGATCGCGAAGCGGCTTGCCGGGGTGACCCGGAATCGCTCGATGACGCCGGCCCGCAGCTCGAAGATCGTGTTGAAGCCCGGCCCGATCCCGCTCGAGAACGCCAGCAGCGACAGGATGCCCGGCAGGAAGAGATCAAGAACATTGCCGCCAGGTATGCCCTGCACCCCCGGCAGGTTCTTCAGCAGCGGCGCGAACAGTGCCAGGTAGAGGATCGGGGTCGAGAATCCGACCACCAGCCAGATCGGGTTGCGCAACAACTGGGTGATGTAGCGGCCAAACAGCAGGCCGGTGTCGCGGGCGGTCTTCATGCTGCTGTCTCCGTCCCCTTACCGCGGGGCGCGCTATCGCCGTAACTGTCGCCGTCGCCTGCGTCACGCAGCGACCGGCCGGTCTGCCGTAGGAAGACGTCATCGAGGGTCGGCTCGGACAGGCTCACGGACCGAACCCCGATCCGCTCAGCGTCGAGCAGCCGGAGCAGGTGCGGGAGCGCGGTTCCGCCGTCCTCGACGTAGAGGCGCAGCTGGCCGCCGTCCGCGGTCAGCTGCCGCACGTAGGGCTCCTGCCGCAGCACCGCAACCCCGCGGCTGGCGGCGCCAGGGCCATCGCGCAGGCCGAGTACCACCGCATCGCCCGCCACCTGCTTCTTGAGATCACGCGGGGCGCCCTCGGCGACGATCAGGCCGTAGTCGATGATCATCAGCCGGTCGCAGAGCGCATCGGCCTCGTCCAGGTAATGCGTCGTCAGGAAGACGGTGGTGCCCTGGTCGCGGAGGGCCCGGACGTGGTCCCAGAGGTTGGCACGGTTCTGCGGGTCGAGCCCGGTGCTCGGCTCGTCGAGGAACAGCACTTCGGGATCGTGCACAATGCCGAGCGCGACGTCGAGCCGCCTGCGCTGGCCGCCCGAGTAGGTGGTCACGTGCCGGTCCGCGAACTCCGCGAGGCCGAGCAGCTCAGCGACCTCGGCGGTACGCCGCCGCACCTCGGCCAGCGGGCGGCCGTAGAGGCGTCCCTGCAGAATGAGGTTCTCCCGGCCGGTCGCGAGCTCATCGGCGCCGCCTAGCTGGCTGACATAGCCAATCCTGGACCGGACCGCTCCGGGCTGGCGCGCGACGTCGAGCCCGGCCACGGTCGCGGTGCCCGCGTCAATCGGGAGCAGCGTTGTCAGCATCCGCAGCGTGGTGGTCTTGCCCGCGCCGTTCGGGCCGAGGAATCCGAAGATCTCGCCGCGCCCGACGTCGATGCTGACGCCGCGCACCGCCTCCACCCGCCCGCCCTTGGCGCGAAAGCTCTTGCGCAGGTCCCGGGTGATGATGACGTTATCCATGAACGCTTCTCCAGCTCACTCAGTCGATTCGGTTGATCCTTCGCCGTCCTGGCCCCCGCTCAGCGGCGGCGGCAGCCAGGCCGGCTCGTCGCCGCGCGCGTGCACGTCGCGCCACCAGTCGACTCCGTCGAGCGCGCCGGAGGAGATTTCGCGGGCGAGCTTGCGCACATAGCTGAGCTCGGCCTCCCGCTGGAGGTTGCGGAATTCGGCCTCGATCCAGAACAGCCGTGGCACGCCCTGCTTGCTGACCACCTCACGGGTTGCGTGTGCTTGCGCTAGTTCCACTTCAAGGCGCGCCGCCCGCTCCTGGAGCAGTTGCGCCGCGTCATCGGGCGGCAGCGCGGGCAGGAACGACAGCGCCGCCTCGAACGAGGGATACTCGTTCACCGGCGTGGAGACGAGCTCGGTGAGCCAGTCGTACAGCTCGACCTGCCCGGCGTCGGTGAGCGTGTAAACGGTGCGCTCGGGCAGGCGGCCGGCCCTCGCGGTCTCCTGCGGGGCAATGAGGCCGCGCCGGTCAAGCGAGTCGACCACGGAGTACAGCGAACCGTAATTGAGCCGGACGCTCTCGTGCTTGTTCCGCTGCCGCAGCGTCGTAGCGACCTCGTACGGATGCATAGGCCGCTCAAGCAGGCAGATGAGCACCGCCAGCGCCAGCGGGTTGGCTCGGTTCCGGCCAGGCATACTGTCTCCTCCGCACGTCTCTTCTGCGTCAAGTACTCGATTTAGAGTACTTGGGGTCGGGCGGGAGGGCAACCCAGCAGCGCTGGGCGTCTGGCGCGTTGCGATGGGATCCAGGTACACGCGAGAATCGTCGCCGTGATCGGATAGACGGGTGAAGGTCAGGATCGGCATTTCGCTTGGCGGCGCGGGCGGCTCAGCCGAGTTCGGCGGCGCCGTCGATCGGCTCGAAGCGATCGGCGTTGACTCCCTTTGGCTGCCGGAGATGGTGTTCGGCCCGCTGGTGGAGCCGTTCATCGGCATGACCTACGCGCTGGCGCGGAGCGCCCGGCTGAAGGTCGGGACCGGTGTCGCGGTGCTGCCCGGGCGGCACCCGGTCCTGGTAGCCAAGCAGCTGGCTTCGCTCGCCGGGCTCGCGCCGGGCAGGGTGCTGCCGGTCTTCGGCCTGAAGCCGGCCCGCCCCGCCGAGCTTGACCTGTTCCCTGTCCCAGCTGGACGCCGCGGCTCGGTCTTCGACGAGTCGCTTGAACTGCTGCGGTTGCTGCTCAGCCAGGAAACGGTCTCGTTCTCAGGCACGTACTTCGCGGTGCAGGAGGCCAGCGTCGGCCCGCTGCCCGCCAAGCCGCTCGACATCTGGCTCGGCGGCAGCGCCCCTGGAGCGCTCCGCCGGGTGGGCAGGCTCGGCGACGGCTGGCTGGCCAGCTTCATAACCCCGGGTGAGGCCGGTGACGGGCGGCAGGCCATCCAGGCGGCGGCCGCCGAAGCGGGCCGCGAAGTCGATGCGGACCACTTCGGGATCAGCCTGGCGGTCGGGCCCCACGGCCTCCCGGCTGAGCTGGTCCAGGCGGTCCGCCAGCGGCGCCCCGGCGTGGACCCGTCCAGTCTCGTGGCGGACAGCTGGTCCGCGGCCCGGAAGATGATCGAGGAATACGTCGCGGCCGGCCTCAGCAAGTTCGTGATCCGGCCGGCCGGGACGCCAGCTGCTCTCAACCGGTTCCTTGATGACTTCGCCGCCGAGCTGATGCCGCTGCAGACCTAGCCCCGGGATTCGATCTGATGAGCGCAACACTTGTCGCTAAGGGACTCGCGGCCTCCCGCGGCGACCGCGTCCTGTTTTCTGGCGTGGGCCTGGTGGTGGGCCCTGGCGACGTGATCGGCCTGGTCGGGGCGAACGGGGCGGGCAAGTCGACGCTGCTGCGTCTGCTCGCCGGCCTGCAGGCAACGGATACGGGAACGGTCACGGTCAGCCCGCCTGGCGCGACAATCGGCTACCTGCCTCAGGAGCCGGACCGGCGCCGCGGCGAGACGGTGCGGCAGTTCCTGGCCCGGCGCACCGGGGTCGCCGCGGCGCAGGAGGAGATGCAGGCGGCCGCGGACGCGCTGGCGGCAGGTGGGTCAGGCGCGGCTGAGGACTATTCGAGCGGGCTGGAGCGGTGGCTGGCGCTGGGCGGCGCGGACCTGGACGAGCGCGCCGATGCGGCCGCCGCCGGGCTGGGCCTGGCCATGGATCTCGATGACGAGATGACCGGCCTGTCGGGCGGGCAGGCGGCGCGGGCCGGACTGGCCTCGCTGCTGCTGAGCCGGTATGACGTGGTCCTGCTGGATGAACCCACGAACGACCTCGACCTGGACGGCCTGGCCCGGCTGGAGGAGTTCGTGGCGGGCCTGCGGGCCGGGACTGTCCTGGTCAGCCATGACCGCGAGTTCCTCACCCGGACCGTTACCGAAGTCGTTGAGCTTGACCTGGCCCAGCAGCAGGTCACCACCTATGGCGGCGGCTATGCCGCCTACCTGGCCGAACGCGAGGTGGCCCGGCGGCATGCCCGTGCCGACTACGACGAGTACGCCGGCACGCGGGCGAGTCTGCAGGAGCGGGCCAGGACACAGCGCGCCTGGATGGAAAAGGGCGTCAAGAACGCCCGCCGCAAACAACCGGACAACGACAAGATCGGCCGCAAGTTCCGCACCGAAGCCACCGAGAAGCAGGCCGCGAAGGCCCGCCAGACCGAGCGGCTGATCGACCGCCTCGAAGTCGTCGACGAACCCCGCAAAGAATGGGACCTCCGGATGGAGATCGCGGCTGCACCCAGAGCCGGGGCGATCGTCGCCACGCTCCGCGGCGCCGTTGTCCGGCGCGGCTCGTTCACCCTCGGCCCGGTCAACCTGGAGATCGACTGGGCGGACCGGGTCGCCATGACCGGGCCGAACGGATCCGGCAAGACCACCCTGCTCGGCGCGCTGCTCGGCCGGATACCTCTCGACGAGGGGCACGCCGCGCTGGGCCCGGGCGTCGTGGTCGGCGAGGTCGATCAGGCGCGTGGCCTGTTCCTGGGCGGGGAGCCGCTCATCGACGCCTTCCGGGCCGCCGTGCCCGGCATGATGCCGGCCGACGCGCGGACGCTGCTCGCGAAGTTCGGCCTCCGCGGCGGTCACGTGCTGCGGCCCGCCGGCACCCTTTCCCCGGGCGAGCGCACCAGAGCGGCGCTGGGGCTGCTGCAAGCGCGCGGCGTCAACCTGCTCGTCCTCGACGAGCCGACGAACCATCTTGACCTGCCCGCGATCGAGCAGCTGGAGTCGGCACTCGAGTCCTATCCGGGCACGCTGCTGCTCGTCACCCATGATCGCCGGATGCTCGAAACGGTGACCACCAGCCGGCGGATCGACGTGGCGGACGGCCGCATCACCAGCCGCTGAACCGAGCTCCGGCGGCGGCAGCCGAAGCTGGAGGCCGCTGGCGTCAGCTGGCCATGTGGAAGAGCTCGAGCTGGATGTTGTCGGGATCCCGCAAGACGAGCACCGAGTAGGGCATCGGCTTGTCGGTGTCGATGACGCCGGAGTGCTCGATGCCCAGTTCGTCGAGCCAGCTTGCCCATGCGTCCAGACTGGGGCGATCAGCGACGCCGAACGAGATGTGGTCCAGGCCGGTCCGGCTTTCGTCGAAGGGCTGGCCGGGGTTGGCTTCGTGGTGGTGCAGGCCGATCGCGATGCCCGAGCGGGGATCGATGAGGAGCACGGCGTAACCATCCTCCTCGGCGCCGTAGTGGGGGAAGATGACCGGTACGCGGCTCATCCCGAAGACCCGCTCGTACCACTGAGCGCTAGCCTCCACATCGGACACGGTCGGCGAAAAATGATGGAAGCCGGTGACGGCCGGTGCGCCGGTGGTCTCGGTCATGGCAGGCTCCTTTCTCAGCTGCAACCCAGGACGTCCATGCTGGCTGGTCAGCGGGGGAACAGCTCATTGAGAGCAAGCTAGAACGAGACCGATGGACGGGTCAATGTCGGCTGCAGTTGGCACGCTGGAGCCATGAGCAACCGAACGGACTGGCACGATCTGGCCGACCTGCCGTTCGCGGCGGTCCTGACCATGAACCGCGGTGGGCTGGCTCCTGATGCCGTATACGACTGCGACCATTTCGACCAGGTCAGCTTCGATGAGCCGCAGGCGGCGTCCAGCAGGTTCATCGAATGCGCCTTCACCGGGGTGTCCTTCCAGGGCGGACGGCTGCAGCGGGCCAGGTTCAGCGGCGTCTGGCTGCGCGACGTGCGGCTGGTCACGACCGGCCTGGCGGAGACGCATTGGGTGGATGTGGTCGTCGCCGGGAGCGTCGCCGCGGGGGTGGAGGCGTTCGGGGCACAACTGAGCAGGGTTACCTTCCGCGGCTGCAAGCTCGACTCGGTGAACTTCCGCGACGCCGGGCTCACCGATGTGACTTTCGATGACTGCGACCTGCGTGACGTCGACTTCGCGGGCGCGACGCTGACCAGCGTGGCGTTCCCTGATTCGCGGCTGACCAGGACAGACTTCAGCCGGGTACGCATGGATAGGACCGACCTGCGCGGCGCCGAGCTTGGCGTCATCATTGGCCCGGACTCGCTGCGCGGCGCCATTATCAGTACCGCGCAGCTGGTTTACCTGGCGCCCTTGCTGGCCGAGATCATGGGCATCAAGGTCAGCGACGACTAGCGGCGACCGTGGGCATCAAGGTGAGCGACCACCAGCGGCGCGAGCGATTACCCGGTCCGCCCGGTCCGCGCGCCAGCACGATGCGCGCAGCGGCACGTCGATCTCGGTAGCGTCGGGGAACCGCTCCTGCAGCGCCGCCCGCGCGCGGGCCAGCCCGGCGGCTCTGTCTGCCGGGCTGGCGGTGATGACGCCGCTGTAGGTAGCCATGAGGTCGACAACATCACCGATCGCCATCTTTCGCGTGAACCCGAACGAGGCGGTGCCGATACCATCGAACGGCTGACCCTCGGGCAGCGATACCTCGTGATGCAGCCGCGACTGGCGCTGCTCCTCGTCAGCAGCCGTTTCGGTTTGCCGGGCACGCCTGCGGAGCTCGCGAAGCCAGCGGACCTCGCGATCAAGGCTGCTCCAGATCACCCCGAGACGGCCGCCGTCGCGTAGCACCCGCGCGATCTCTGGGACGGCGCGGTCAGGGTCCAACCAATGCCATGCCGATGACACGAACACGCCGTCGGCGCTGGCGTCGGGCATCGGGATCGCTTCGCCCCGGCCCTGCAGGACGTGGACGCCGGGAGAGCGGGCCCGCAACACGGCCGCCATCCGCCCATCGGGCTCGACGGCCACCACCTGCGCGACCTTCCGCGCCAGCACGCGGGTCAGCAAGCCAGTGCCTGCGGCCAGGTCTACCGCGACCTGGCAGTGCCCGGGCAGCAGCCAGTCAACCGCCGCCTCAGGCGGCCCGGGACGCAGCCGGTCGTAATCCTCCGCGATCGCCCCGAAAGACATCGCACGCTCCGCACGGCCGGTCACACCACTCACGCTAACCCGGCCGCGGCGGATGAGCGCCGACGGCCTCGGCCTTGCCGCGCCGAGGTCGCTCATATGATCGTGACGACTTTTCAGTAGATATCGCCCTGCCCTGAAAGTCGTCACGATCATGGAACGCAGCCGCGGCTGATTCCGGCCGTGGTTTGACCACGTCATCTGCGGCATGGAGCGGGGCCACGACAGGCCACGACGGCGGCGGCGGGTTTAGCCATGGCCGGCCTTCGGATTAGAAATCTTCGCCGCTTCGCGGCGCACCCGCGGGGACGAACCTGGGCCCTGCGTGGCTGGCACGGCCCAGTTTCGTGTCAGCCAGGGTCGATGGGCTGGAGAAACCCGAGGCGGTTACCGACTGCCCGGCCCGTATCCCCAGATCACCGCGTCCGTGCCGGTCGTTTCGTGGGTGGCGCCGACTGCCCAGAGTGATGTCGTGCCAGGAATCAGCGCTTGCGCTTCGATCCCGAAGCCGGCGCCTGCGGGGGCAGCGATACGGCTCCACCGGCCGGAGCGAGACAGGTGCAGATCCAGGGAACTGCCGCTGTTCGACTCGGCAGCGGCCCACAGGCCGCCCAGCCCATCCGGGATGAGATGCCCGAGACCGGCAACGGGCCACGGCACCTTGATCCTGGTCCATTGGCTGCCATTAAAGTGGATCAGCCAGGACGTGAGGTGACTGCTCCCCGTCGTTGCTGAGACCCATACGTTCGCCGGGGACATGGGCAGTACGCCGGTGGCCGCGATGCCGGTCAGCGGCCTGGCCGTCAGCTGTCGCCACCTGGTGCCGTTGTAATGCAGAATGGCGCTCTGCAGGGGCGTTCCGCCGATAGCCCAGATACTCGTGGCGGAAAGCGCGCGGGCAGCAGAGATAAGGCCGCCGTTACCGGTGATCTTCTTCCAGGTGCGGCCGTTGAAGTGCCAGCTGCCAAGGCCGCGGATGGCACCGCTCGCGCCGAAGACCCAGACGTCCCTCGCGCTGACCGCGGCGATCCCGGTGAGTTCCCCCGAGCCGCTCAGGTGCTTGGCCAGCGACCAGCGGCGGCCGTTCCAGTGCAGGATGTCCCCGCCGTAGAAGGTAACGGCCCAGATGTTGCTGGCCGAGACAGCGCTTGCGGCGTTGATGGTGCTGCCGAGCCCGCGCGGGAGGGGGCTGGCCCGCCAGCGCCCGCCGGTCCAGCGCTCGGCGACCGGGGAGCCCGTGATCGACAGGTTGGTCCCGCCGAACGCCCAGGCAGCATGTCTGCCCGGCGCGACCACTGCGGTGAAGCCGCAGACGTCGGCGGACGCGCCGTAGTGATGCACGAATGCCTCGCGCCAGCCGGTAGTGCCCGCAGCTTGAGCCGGCGGCCCGATCGTCACCGTGGCAGCAAACGTCACAGTGCCGAGGACGGCAGCGACCCGGCTGGACAGCTTCATCCGAAGTACTCCGATCTAACCGGGAGGTCTGCCGGCGGGCCATCGTTCACATCTCGGGCGGGCAGAGCCTAACCAGCGGCAACCGCACGATAGGACGCGGAGCGAAAGGACGAGGCCACGGCTACGCGAAGATTCTACGGCCGCGCGGACCTGCCGAGCACCCGGACGTCGCGCCGTCCTCCTCCGGGTCGATGGCTCGACCGCCGAGACGGGCGGACGGTGCGCTTCGGGGCTGTCTGCGGGATCTGGCTCAGCGCTAGCGGATCTGGGCGGCGTGCTTGGATGCGAGCATCTGAGCGATGCCGTGCAGTGTGCGTCGTCCGTGCCGCCGGGCGGGGAGTGGGGTTGGGCGGGGAGTGGGATGAGTATCCAGCACGGCGTCAGGGTGCCGGGTTACCCTGCTGCAGGGCGTCCGGCTAGCATCCTGGTTAGTGGACGCCGCAGATGCTAGCGAGCTTCGCGCTGCCCGCGGGCGGCTGGTCGGTTACGGCGCGCGGTTGCTTGCGGACGGGCTTGCCGTCGGCAGCGCGGGCAACGTCAGCGTAAGGCTTGGTGACGTGGTCGCGATCACGCCCTCGGGCATCAGCTACCAGGCGATGGCGCCAGCCGACATCTGCGTAGTGACGCTCGACGGCGCGGAGCTCGATGCGGCCGAAGAGCCCTCATCCGAGACGCCGATGCACCTTGCGATCTATGCGGCGACCGATGCCGCAGCGGTCGTGCACACGCATTCGCCTGAAGTGATCGCACTGTCGACGGCCTGCGATGAACTGCCCGCCATTCACTACGCCATCACCGGGCTCGGCGGCCCGGTACGAGTCGCGTCGTACACCAGGTTCGGGTCGGCTGGTCTCGCCAGCGCCGCGACGATGGCACTTAACGGCCGGAGCGCGGTAATCCTGCAGAACCATGGCGCGGTCACTTACGGCGGGACCCTGGCGGAGGCTTACGACCGCGCGGTATTGCTGGAATGGCTGGCGGGCATCTACCGGCTCGCCCGATCGTACGGGACGCCGAGGATTCTCTCCGCGGCCCAGCTCGATGAGGTAACCGCGGAGACCGAGCGCCGCCACTACGGCCTCCGGCGGCGCCAGGTCGAGTGACACCTGTCGAATGACACCTACTGAGCGCCGAGGCCGTAGACGCGTGCCGCGTTACCTGCCCACACCGCCGCGACTTCGTCGGCTGTGCAGTCGGCCTCGAGCAGGACATTCTCAACCGCGCGGGCGTTGCGGTCCACGCCGGGCACGCCGGGCCAGTCGGTGCCGAAAATCAGCTTGCTGCTGAGCCGCCGCAGCGACCTCCCGTAGTAGTCAGGCAGCCGGTGCGGCGGCAGGCCGGAGATGTCGATCCAGACGTTCGGCCTGGCCAGCGCCTGGAAGGAGCACTCGTCGTACCACCAGCCCCGGCCGCCGTGCGCCAGCACCACGGTGAGCTCGGGGAAGTCCCTGAAAACCTCCGCGAGCAGCGCCGGGTCGGCGTAGTTGTTGGCCGATCCGGCGAAGATCGACGTGCCGGAGTGCACGACTACCGGAATCCCCCGCTCCTCCGCCCAGGAATAGGCGGGATAGACCATCCGGTCGTTAGCGGCGAAGCCGCCGTGCACCGGGTGGATCTTGCACGCGATGGCGCCCAGGCTGACCTGCCGGGCCAGCTCGCGGGCGATCGGGTAGTGCAGATGGGGATTGATATTGGCCACCGTATGGAACCTGGCCGGGTTGAACTCGACAAGCGGGAGCACGTCCTCGATGGGCTGCGGCACGGCCACCTTCGGGCTGTGCTCCGTGAACAGCAGCACCTGATCGACGCCCTGCCTGGCGAAATGCTCGTCGATCTCCTGAGGGTGCGGCGCGCCGTCGGCGTCGAAGAGCTCCGTGGGTATGCGACCGCCGAATTCGGAGGCCCAGGAAATCCAGTCCGGTGTACTGGGCAGCCGGCCTACGTGGGTATGCGCGTCGACGAGCGGCTTGCCGTCCAGCATCTCAGAACCGCACGTAGTCGTACTCGACGGGCAGGTCGTTGATGCCGACGCCGGGCGGGGCGATCCAGGTGGCGAATTCGCCCGGCCCGTAGTGCGGCCGCATCAGGGCGGCGACCTGGGCACGATCCGCCGCGGTTGGCAGCCAGTCGTCCGCCTGCCGCGCCCATGCCTGCTCATCAATCAGTTCGCCGGTAGGGCTGATGCTGTGCCCGGCGAAGGTCCCGACCCTCCTGTTGAAGCCCTCATGCGGGAGGAACAGCCGCTGGTCGAGGCCGGCCTGCTCCAGTTCGCGGTTCCAGCGCCGCACGCCCCGCTCGCAGTCGGCCGTGTACTCATTGCGCAGGTCGAGGTTGAGGGCGGTCAGCATTGGGACATCCTGCGTGCTGATGCCGCAGTCGCCGATGACCGGGACGGCCATGGTCGTATCGGCGAGGAGGTGATCGTCATGACGCCTTGTCTCCATCCACCTGCCCTTGAGCCCCTCCGTGTAGTAGCTGGCGACGTTGGACGAGGTCTCGGAGCCAAACAGGTCGAGCGAGACAGAGTACTGGAAGTTGAGGTACTTCTGGATCACACTCAGCGGAATGGCACCGTACTGCCATAGATTATCTGTGTCATGAGCGGCCAGCAGGCCGGCTGTCCGCTCGACGGTGCGCTGCACCCCGGTGGTGCCCACGAACATGTGGTGGGCCTCTTCCCTGAGCATGAATTCACAGGTCCTGGCCAGCGGATCGAAGCCGCTCTCCTTCAGCGTTCCCAGCTGGTACTTGCCGTCCCGGTCGGTGAAGAAGGTGAACATGAAAAACGACAGCCAGTCGGTGGTCTGCTCGTTGAAGGCCCCGAGGATCCGCGGGCTGTCGAGGTCACCCGAATGGCGTCCGAGCAGCTGCTCGGCCTCCTCACGCCCGTCGCGGCCGAAGTAGGCATGCAACAGGTAGACCATCGCCCACAGATGCCTGCCCTCTTCCACATTGACCTGGAACAGGTTGCGCATGTCGTACAGGCTCGGCGCGGTGGCGCCGAGGTGCCGCTGCTGCTCGACCGAGGCAGGCTCGGTGTCGCCCTGGATGACAATAAGCCTGCGCAGGTCGCTTCGGTACTCGCCGGGCACCTCCTGCCAGGCGGGCTCGCCCTTATGGTGGCCGAAGCCGATCAGCCGGCCCGGGTCCCGCTCGGACAGGAAGATTCCCCACCGGTACTGCTCCATCGGCACTCTGGCGAAGTTAGCCCAGCCGTCGCGGCCGACCGCCGTCGCGGTGCGCAGATACACGTCCCGGGTCGGGATCGACGGGCCGAGCATGGTCCACCAGTCGAGGAACCTCGGCTGCCAGGATTCAAGCGCGCGCTGCAGCCTGCGGTCGGTGGCCAGGCCGACGTTGTTAGGGATGCGCTCGCTGTAGTCGATCACGCTTACCGGGCCGCTCGGTGAGGGCGCCGCGCCGACCATCCCGTCCCCCGCTCCGGCTGTGCCTGTCTGGCCTCCGGCTGTGCCTGTCTGGCCTTTGCTGCGGGTCCGGCTTCCGGCGCCGGTCGGGTCGCCAGCTCCTGCTGCAGTCATGTCAGACCCTCCTCATGTCGTAGTTGGCGCGCTGCCCGGCGTCGCAGCGGCGCCGTGCGCCCCTGGATGGCGCCTGGGGGCCGACGGCGGCGTTGGCTGCGGCGTTGTGGCCAGTGATCGTCATGGGCAGGCTCCCCGGCGGCTGGTCATCGGGGCGCTGGCCCGGGTGGTTCCATCCTTACGTGTGCTACATCAGCCTGCGCAAGGTGCGGCATTGTGTAGAGAGTCAGGGAGCCTCCTCGGCGGTCAGCGTGTCCCAGCGCAGTCGTGCCCCTGGCTCCCATTCGCTGCGCCTGGCGTGAAACAGCCGCGCCGCCCTGGTCCCGCTCCAGTGGGCAGGCAGCAGCTTGACGGGGAGCTGGGGATCGAGAAACGGGAACCTGCGCCATTCGTGCACCAGCCTCGTCGCAGCGATCAGCGTCTCATCGCCACGGCCCGGCGCCAGGCCGCTGAACTCGGCGATAAACGCCTCATAACGGGCGGCAACCGAGGCAAGGTCCCATGCCTGCGCAGCAACCGACTCCGGCGAGCCGATCGAGCCGTAGTGAGCCCTAAACGACATCGCGCCCGCGGCCAGGCCCAGCTCCTCGAGGATCCGCGTGGCCTCGGGCTCGTGCGCGGTGTCCGGCGTCACCCAGACACCCGGCGCCGGGGAGCCGAACCCGGCCCAGGAGAGCCGACTGCGCAGCTGGTGCCTGAGTTCCCTCTTGGCATGAGGCACCGTGACGATCAGCACGAGCCAGGTCTGGTCCCATGCGGGCTGTTCGCGGCCGAACGAGTAGATCCGGTCGGCTCCATGTGTCAGCAACGCGCGGCCTGCCTCGGTCAGGTCCCAGCGCACCCGCCGGCCCTGCCGATGCGAGATAAGCCAGCCTTCGGCGGCGGTACGGGCCAGGGCCTGGCGCGCCGACTTCTCCTCGACTGCGAACATCGCGAGTGCGCGGATCAAGACCGACGTCCAGACCGCGCCGTCGCGCGGCAACACGAATTCGCCCAGCAGGGTCATCAGCAGCGACCTGGAACTGGCCTCGCCAACCTCCCGCCGTCGGCTGAGGACCGGCCGACTGACATCGAGCGCAGTTCCCATTGGCTAATACTCTACATCGCCTGCAATTAACGTCAAATTGTTGTAGCACGTGGCTCGAGCGTCAACGGCGGTGATGGCACAGACGTCCTGCTGTTCCGGCATCGTGGCGCCCTTCACGCTAGGGATGTCCGGGCTGGGCTAGCGGAACCGGCGGCGCCCCGGGCGGCGATGGCACAGACGTCCTGCTGTTCCGGCATCGTGGCGCCCTTCACGCTAGGGATGTCCGGGCCGGGCTAGCGGAACCCGCGGGCCGGGCGGCCGGGCTGCGTGAGTCAGGCGGTGGCTGGTAAGAGCCGCTTCCGGTCGGCGCGCTTATTCTCCGCGAGGCCCTCTGGCCTGAGACCGAAGAACATGCCGAACATCGCGCCCAGGTCGAGAATGGCGATCAGGCCGCCGATGTAGGGGCCAGGCCCGCCGAGCCAGGCGAGGTATCCACAGAACGACAGCACGATGATCAGCGCGCCCAAAGCCCTCGGCCTGCCGCTCTGCGCGAGCCGCTCGGGTATCTCGTAGGGAGCCCGGTCGACGTAGTTCTCGGTGGCCGCTTTTTCCTGGGCAATCTTGAGCCACAGGTCGTAGAGTTCGGGTGCCTGCTCCCGCAGCGCGATGGCGTGCTCGGCGGAGGGTATCTCCGGCGGGGTATCCCTGCCATCGCCCAGCTTGTCCTTGATCCGCGCCAGCACCATGTCAGCCACGTGATCAACTTCAGCGTCGCTGCTGGCCACGGTGCTTCCAGGCGCCCCGGTGCTGACAGCGGCCCGGCTGCTTGCGGCCCGGCTGGCTGCGGTCGGGCTGGCTGCGGCTGGGCTGGTTCCGGTCGGGCTGGTTGCGGCTGGGCTGGTTGCGGCTGGGCTGGTTCCGGTCGGGCTGGCTGCGGCTGGGCTGGTTCCGGTCGGGCTGGTTGCGGCTGGGCTGGTTGCGGCTTGGCTGGTTCCGGTCGGGCTGGTTCCGGCCGGGTCTGCTCTGGTCGGGCTGGTTCCGATGGGGGTGCCTCCGCTGGATGTCCCGGTGGTCGCGCCGGCCGCTGTGCTGCCGGTGGCGGATACGGACGGGTTGTTTCCGGTGGCGGATTCCGCTGCCCCCGGCATCCGATCGCTGTCGCTCACTCGGCTAGGGTCACGCCGCTCTTGTCTCGCGCGTGCGTGACCGCATCGCGATGCGCTGACAGGATCGTCGCCATCGCCGACTGGAACGGGTCTGCGTCCCGCGGCGGCGGATCCGGGAGGATCGGACGCATCACCCGGTACGTGATCGCACCGGTCAGGTCGAAGATCGCCGCGATACCCATGGCGACGGCCAGAACACGGCGAGCCGACCTATCCGTCCGCATGCATGATCCGTGCCCGGATCCGCTCAGCTAAAACTCAACCGGTAGTCCGGCGGTAATTACCTAATGTCACGGAAGAACCTAGGTTGAGCAGGTCCAGCTGATGAGTCCGGCAATCGCCGGGTTGGATTTCTGGCCGAGCTTGTGTGCCTCTGAGAAGGCCAGCTCGCCCGAACCGTCCTTCTCAAGGAAGAGCACTTCCTTGCCCGCGGTCTCGCCGCGTATCGAAGCGGCCGGATGAGATGTGATCTCGTATTCGCTGGTGGCGCCCCCGGTCTTTAGCCAGATCGAATCTGATGTGTCGGTTTGCATCTCGGTCGGAGGGTAAGTGCCCGCGCCATGGAACCGGGCCAGTTTCACATCAATCTGCGGATTCTGGGTGACATAGGGCGAAGGGACCGTGAATGTGCCGCCCGGTGCGTCACCCTTGGTGGCCACATCGGCGCAGCTTTTCACGGCGGTGTCCTTCTCGGTGAAGCTCGCCGTGAACTTCGAGGCGCCGGTCAGCTGGACCTTGCCATGAAACAGCACGCCCGCGGAGTCACCGGGCGGCATGGTCTGCCCGGTGGGGCTGGCGGACGTCGGGCTCATCGGGCTGCTCCCGGCGCTTGGGGATGGCGAGGCTGAGCTTGAGCAGGCGCCAAGCGCCAGCGAGATGATCAGCGCGGCGCCGGCCGCCTGCAGGTCCCGGTTCCGTACGATTAAGCGGTTCATTGACGGTGTGACTCCTCTTCGGAAATCGGCAAGGCTGCCCGGCGCGCCGTCGGCGACGGCCTTGTGGATCGGGCCAGGTTGATCGGGCCAGCGGGCCGGCGGGCCGCCTGGGCGGGGATCACGGTAACCCTAGACCAATATGACTTTCAGCTTCAGCGTGATTACAACAAGTGAAGCGAGGTACGTCCCGGTCTCGAGCTAGTCCCGGTACGGATATCCGGCTGCCGGCGCCGGGCCGACGCCATAGACTGCGTTCCTCCGCAATCCCGTTCCGTCAAGCCCGTTTCCGTCAAGCAGAAGGCATCCAGTCATGCGCTGGTCACAGCTACACATTCCCACCCTGCGAGAGGATCCAGCGGACGCGGACGCGGCGAGCCACCGGCTGCTGCTCCGCGCCGGGTTCATCCGCCAACTCATGGCCGGTCACTACTGCCTGCTGCCGCTCGCGGTCCGGGTCCGGGCCAAGGTCATGGCGATCATCAGGGAGGAGATGAACCAGATCGGGGGACAGGAGTTCTTGCTGCCGTCCATGCAGCCGGCCCAGATCTGGGAACGGAGCGGGCGGCTGGCTGTCATGGGGGAGGAGATGTTCCGCCTCAAGGACCGCAAGGGCGCGGACGTCGTCCTCGGCATGACCCACGAGGAGATCTTCACGACACTGGCGCTCGAGCTGGCCTCCTACCGTGAGCTGCCGCAGATCTGGTATCAGTTCCAGATCAAGTTCCGCGACGAGCCACGGCCCAAGAGCGGCCTGATCCGGGTGCGCGAGTTCACCATGAAGGACTCCTACAGCTTCGACCTGGACGAGGCGGGCCTGGACGCCTCCTTCACTTCACACCGCGATGCGTATGAGCGGATTTTCGCCAGGCTGGGCATTCCGGCGATAGCGGTGGAGGCGTCCAGCGGGACCATGGGCGGCAGCGACTCGGTCGAGTTCGTCTGCCCGTCCGAGGCTGGCGAGGACCTCATCGCCCGCTGCGGCAGCTGCGGGTACGCGGCCAACCTGGAGAAGGCGACGTCGGCCCTGGAGCCGATCACCGACCAGCCGGGCCCGGCCGTGCCGCAGCGGCTGGCCACCCCTGACGTGCGCACCATCGACGACCTGGCCAAGCTGCACGACATCCCGGCGGACCGGCAGATCAAGACGCTGGTCGAGGTGATCGACGGGCAGCTGACTCTCGTGCTGCTGCGCGGTGACCACCCGCTGGCCGACCAGAAGCTCGCGGACGCGGCCGGTTCCGGCGACATCCGGCCGGCGCAGGCCGACGAGATCCGGGCGGCGCTCGGCGCCTCGCCGGGCAGCCTGGGCGCGGTCGGGGTCACCGACCTGCCGGTCATCGCCGACCTGGCATTGCAGGGCCGGACGAACATGACCACCGGGGCCAACACCGACGATGTGCACCTGACCGGCGTGGACGTACCAAGGGACATCACCGTGGGCCAGTGGGCGGACTTGCGCGAGGTCAGCGCGGGCGAGCCGTGCCCGCGCTGCGGCACGCCGCTGGAGCTGTTCCGGGCCATGGAGGTCGGGCACATCTTCAAGCTGGGCCGCAAGTACACCACCGCCTTCGGGGTCTCGGTGCTCGGCCCGGATGGCACCGCCATCACGCCGATCATGGGCTGCTACGGCATCGGCGTGGAGCGCGCGATCGCCGCGATCGCCGAGGTGCACCACGACGAGGCGGGCCTGACCTGGCCGGTACAGGTCGCGCCGGCCGAGGTGACCGTCATCCTGCTGTCGACCCGGGACTTCGCGGCCAGGACCGCCGCTCAGTCGCTGCACGACGGGCTACTCGCTGCGGGGGTCGACGTGCTGCTCGACGACCGGGACGAGCGCCCCGGGGTGAAATACCGCGACGCCGAGCTCACCGGGATTCCGTACCGGATCAGCGTCGGCAGCCGGGACCTTGCCGAGGGCGTGGTGGAGATCACCAGCAGGGCCAGCGGAGACCGAGAACGGGTCCCGGTGGCCGACGCCATCTCGCGGGCGCGGCAGCTCATCGCCGGGCCGCGGGCCTGAGGTCCTGCGCGCAGGACCTCAGGCCCGCGGCCCGCCCCGGTCAGCGCTTGTATTCGAGAATGGCGGCGGCGATACCGCGGCCGAGATTGTCCCTCCGGTGCGTGAACCCGACGCCCAGGGCGTTGATGCTGTGCGGGATGGCCGCTACGGCAAGAATGTTGAGCTTGCGGCCGCTCACCGGCATCGAGACCGGCAGCAGGTGCCCGCCCGAGTAGCGCAGCATCTGGAACGGTATCCCGTCGGCCGACGGAACCGGGATCCAGAGGCCGCCGCTGCCGTCCGGGATGACCTGTGCCGGGTTGCCTGACAAGCGCCGGGCCACCTGGCTCCAGGCATGCCCGTTGTAGCGCAGCAGCACGGTCGGGCCGCCTTCGTCCTGGCGGCCGCCCGTGCCGACGGCCCACACGTTGCTCCGCGAGCGAGCGTAGATGCCGACCAGGCTGGAGTGGCTGAGCGTAGTGTCGGCGGGCAGCAGGCTCGCCACCGAAGTCCGTGACCAGATGTGCCCGTTCCAGTGCGCCACGCTGGTCCCGCCGACGGCCCAGACGCTGCGGTGCGAGAGCGCACTTCCGGCGGTGAGGCCGTGGCCAGAGGCGATACGCGACCAGCTGTGCCCGTTGTAGTGCCAGGCACCGCCATGGCCGGGGAAGGACGGCGAGGCGAATGCCCACACGTCGGTTGAGCTGATGACGGTCACGGCGTCGATGTCGGTGCGGAACGAACCGGTAGCAGCCCAGCTGCTGCCATTCCAGTGCAGGGCTCTCGACCTGGATCCGTTGAACGTGGTCGCCCACACGTCACCGGGGGAAGACGATCCGGCAGCCGTGACTTGCTCGCCGGTGCGGCCGGCGAACGAGACCTTAGTCCAGGCTGAGCCGGTGAGCCGCCAGGCGACCGGCTTCGCCGGGCTCGCTTCAAAGGCCTCGAAGGCCCATGCACTTGACTTGCTGCTGGCCGTGACCGCGGTGAAGTTCGGGCCGCCGCTGCCATGGACGGTCTTGACGAACTTCCAGGACGAGGCGGCGGCCGGGACGGGTGCGGCGGACGCGCTCAGCGGGACGGCAACCGCGCAACCGACGGCGGCCACCATCGCGGCGGTCACCACGGCGGCACGGGAGGCGCGCCGCCGGCGTCCCTTGCCGCTGGGCGGGTCGAGCTGTGCGTCGGCCGCCTCGCGCGCGTCCCCGGCTGGGGCCGTGGCCGGGGCGGGGACACCCACAACCCGCTCGTTCTGGCTGCTCAGGTTGGACCAGTCCATGCTGCTGTCTGACATCAGGTTCTCCGGATGAGGCGGCTCACGTCCGGGCGCCTGCTGGCTCGGCCCGGACGTCTTCATCCCTAAGACCCGCGAGCGGCCAGCCGAGTAGCAACTTTCAGGTAACGAGTTAATAACTGTCTGTGCCCGTCCTGTCAGCCATGCCATTTAGCCCAGGTCAGAGCCTGGACCAAGCCTCCGTAAGCACGCCGCGCAGGATCTGCTCCATCTCGTCGAAGTGCTCCTGGGTGCAGGTGAGCGGCGGGGCGAGCTGGATCACCGGATCGCCGCGGTCGTCGGCACGGCAGACCAGGCCGGCGTCGAACAGCGCCGGAGAGAGGAAACCGCGGAGCAGCCGCTCGGACTCCTCATCGGTGAAGGTCTGCTTGGTGGCCTTGTCCTTGACCATCTCGATCCCGTAGAAGTACCCGTCGCCTCGGATGTCGCCGACGATCGGCAGCTCATGCAGCTTCTCCAGGGTCGCCCGGAACGCGGCCTCGTTGGCACGGACGTTGCCGAGCAGGTCTTCCTTCTCGAAGACGTCGAGGTTGGCCAGCGCGACCGCGCAAGAGACGGGGTGCCCGGCGAAGGTGACCCCGTGCAGGAAGGTGGAGTGCCCGCCGGAGAACGGCTCCATCAGATGGTCGGCGACGATCATGCCGCCGAGCGGCGAGTAGCCGGACGTGACCCCCTTGGCGAAGGTGATGATGTCCGGCTGATAGCCGTAGCGCGCCGAGCCGAAGTAATAGCCCAGCCTGCCGAACGCGCAGATCACCTCGTCGGAGACGAGCAGCACGCCGTACCGGTCGCAGATCTGCCTGACCCTGGTGAAGTAGCCGGGCGGCGGCGGGAAGCAGCCGCCGGAGTTCTGCAGCGGCTCGAGGAAGACCGCGGCGACCGAGGCGGGCCCTTCCCTGAGGATCGCCCGCTCGATCTCATCCGCCGCCCAGCGGCCGAAGGCCGCCAGGTCATCGGCGACAAACTCGGGTGCCCGGTAGAAGTTGGTGTTCGGCACCCGGACCCCGCCTGGCGGTAGCGGCTCGAACGGCGCCTTGATGTCGGCAAGCCCGGTGATGGCGAGCGCTCCCATCGAGGTGCCGTGATAGGCGATGTCCCGGCTGATCACCTTGTAGCGGCCGGGCTCGCCGACTGCCTTGAAGTACTGCTTGGCGAGCTTCCAGGCGGCCTCCACCGCCTCCGAGCCGCTGGTTGTGAAGAACACCCGGTTAAGGTCGCCAGGAGCAAGATCGGCCAGCCGCTCGGCCAGCTCGATGGCGCGGAGGTTCGCGTAGGACCAGAGCGGGAAGTAGGCAAGCTCGCTGCCCTGCACGGCCGCCGCCTCGGCCACTTCCTTGCGGCCATGACCGATCTGGCTGACGAACAGCCCCGACAGCCCGTCCAGGTAGCGCTTGCCGTGCTGGTCGTAGACGTACTGACCGGATCCGCGCACGATGACCGGTATGTCAGCATCCGCGTAGGAGGACATGCGGGTGAAATGCAGCCACAGGTTGCGCTTGGCCGCGGCCTGCAGAGCTACGATGTCGATCTTGTCTGGCTGAGCCGTCATCTGGTCCCCCAGCTGTAGGTCTGCTTGCAAAGCTTCAGATACACGAAAGTCTCCGTGGTCGTTACGCTCGGGATGCTGCGCACCCGGCTGAGGATCTCGAGCAACTGGTCGTCGTCCTCGCAGACGACCTCGATCAGCAGGTCGAACGAACCAGCGGTAATCACCACGTAGTCGATCTCGGCCATACCCGCGAGCTGATCGGCCACCCGTTCGAGGTCGTCGCCGCACCTGATACCGATCATGGTCTGCCTGCGGAAACCGAGGGTCATCGGGTCGGTCACGGCCACGATCTGCATCGCGCCACAGTCAATCAGGCGCTGCACCCGCTGCCGAACCGCTGCCTCGGAGAGGCCGACCGCCTTGCCGATGGCCGCGTAGGACCGCCGGCCGTCCTGCTGCAGCTGTTCGACTATTCGCTTGGAAATGTCATCCAGGCCGGCCCGACTGCCGCTGTCACCGCTTTGGCGCTGCCGTCCGGCCGAGGAGCCCGTGGTTTCCGGCGTGCCCGCCATCTGCCTCCTTCGCCAGGCAAAATCGTGCCACGCAAGAGGCGGCTGTCAACCGATTCCGTCGATCCAGGCTGATTGCGCAACTGATTCACTTGTCGGAGAACAGTTTATCTGCCAGGGTCGAAAGCTCTGACCCTGACCTCGGACAAACCAGCCGCGGCCAGCTGAAGCTGACACATTCGAACACCGGGAGGCCCTCGTGACAGCATGTGAACCCGGCCTGGACCGTCCGCAGGAGCTGCTGCGTAACTTCGTGAACGGCGACTACGTGCCCGTGCAGGATGGCCGGGCCAGCGACATCGTCGATCCGAGCACTGGCGAAGCCTATGCGCGCGCGCCGGTATCAGGAGTCGCTGATGTCGACGCTGCGCTCCGGGCCGCCGCCGCGGCGCAGCCGGCCTGGCGCGACGCCACGCCCGCCGAACGCAGCCTGGCACTGCTCAGGTTCGCCGACGCGATCGAAGCGCGGTCGGAGGATCTGGTCGCGGCCGAGTCGCGTAATACCGGCAAGCCGGTGGGAATGACGAGGTCAGATGAGGTCCCGCCGCTTGCCGACGAGCTGAGGTTCTTCGCCGGGGCGGCCCGCCTGCTGGACGGCAAATCGGCCGGGGAGTACCTTGCCGGCTACACCTCGATGGTCCGGCGCGAGCCGGTCGGGGTATGTGCGCAGGTCACGCCGTGGAACTACCCGATGATGATGGCCGTGTGGAAGTTCGCGCCTGCGATCGCGGCCGGCAACACCGTGGTCCTGAAGCCGTCGGACACCACGCCTGTCTCGACGCTCCTGCTGGCTGAGATCGCGGCCGAGTTCCTGCCCCCCGGGGTCCTGAACGTGATCTGCGGCGACCGGGATACCGGCCGCGCGCTGGTCGCCCACGAGATACCGCAGATGGTGTCGATCACCGGCTCGGTGCGAGCCGGAATCGAGGTGGCGCAGGCAGCCGCGCCCGGCCTGAAGCGGGTCCACCTCGAACTCGGCGGCAAGGCGCCGGTCATCGTTTTCGACGATGCCGATGCGGGGCGGACCGCGGCGCAGATCGCTGACGCTGGCTACTACAACGCCGGGCAGGACTGCACGGCGGCGACCCGGGTGCTCGCGGGCCCCCGGATCGCCGATGACCTGACCGACGCGCTCGTCGAGCGGGCCCGCGCGGTCCAGACCGGCGGCCTTGACCAGCCGGATGCCGACTACGGGCCGCTGAATAACCCGGCGCAGCTGGCGCGCGTGGAGGGCTTCTTGCGCCGGACGCCTGATCACGCCGGCGTCCTGACCGGTGGCCAGCGGGTGGGCGAGCGCGGCTACTGCTTCGCCCCGACGGTGGTCACGGGCCTGCGCCAGCACGACGAGATGATCCAGGACGAGATCTTCGGCCCGGTCATCACCGTGCAGCGGTTCAGCTCCGAAGATCAGGCGCTGAGCTGGGCGAACGGGGTCAAGTACGGGCTGGCCGCCAGTGTCTGGACGGCCGACCACGGACGGGCCATGCGGATGGCGCGGCAGCTGGACTTCGGCGTGGTGTGGATCAACACGCACGTCCCGTTCGTATCCGAGATGCCGCACGGCGGCTTCAAGAGCTCGGGTTACGGCAAGGACCTGTCCGGCTACGGGTTTGACGACTACACCCGGATCAAGCACGTCATGAGCAGCCTCGGCAGCTGAGCAGCTGGCAGGTCATTACCGTATCTTCGGCCATATGCGGCAGATCAGCGCGGTCTTGATCGACATTGATGGGGTACTCGCCGTCTCCTGGCGGCCGCTGCCCGGAGCCGTCGAGGCGATCAGCTGGCTGCGCCATCCGCCGCGAGGCGGCCGGCCATCTGCTGGCTGGCCAGTGCCAGCACCATGATCGCAACGTTACGGCGACCGCGGCACCGGGCCGTCGGGCGCGCTAGCCCGTACAGCCCAAGCCGGCTATAACCGGTTCACCGGGCGCCGGGGCCATCAACGCCATCGGAGGATGAGCCGGAGAACGAGGAGGACGAGGAAAGCGTGACAGAGATCGTCAAGGCGGGACTGGTTCAGCAGCGCTGGACCGGCGACAAGGAATCAATGATCGCCCACGCGGTCGACGCCATCGGCGTGGCCGCTTCCGCTGGCGCCCAGATCGTCTGCCTGCAGGAGCTGTTCTACGGGCCGTATTTCTGCCAGGTCCAGGACACGGACTACTTCTCCTACACCGAGGCGATCCCGGACGGCCCCACTACCGAGCAGATGCGCGACGTGGCCAGGCGGCACGGCGTGGTCCTTATCGTGCCCATGTACGAAGCGGAGCAGCCGGGTCTCTACTTCAACACCGCCGCGGTCATCGACGCCGACGGGAGCTATCTCGGTAAGTACCGCAAGACCCATCTCCCGCAGGTCAGGGGGTTCTGGGAGAAGTTCTACTTCCGTCCGGGCAACCTCGGTTATCCGGTCTTCGACACCGCCGTCGGCCGGATCGGGGTGTACATCTGCTACGACAGGCACTTCCCGGAAGGTTGGCGCGCCCTAGGCCTGGCCGGGGCGCGGATCGTGTTCAACCCGTCCGCCACCAGCCGCGGCCTGTCGCAGTACCTGTGGCGGCTTGAGCAGACCGCGGCCGCGGTCGCCAACGAGTACTTTGTCGGCACGATCAACCGCGTCGGCGTGGAGCCGCTCGGCGACAACGACTTCTACGGGCAGACCTATTTCGCCGATCCCCGCGGCCAGCTGATCGGTGACGCGGCGTCCGATTCCGGCGAAGAGGTGGTGGTCCGGGATCTGGACATGGACCAGCTGCAGGAAGTGCGGCAGCTGTGGGCCTTCTACCGGGACCGGCGCCCGGACGCCTACGGCCTGCTGACCCAGCCGTGAACCGGAGGCACTGATGCGAACCCTCATCACCGGCGGGACCGTGGTCGCCGCGACCGGCGCTACCGCCATGGAGGTGCTGGCCGACGGCGAGCGGATCGCCGCGCTCGCCACGCCAGGCACCGAGCTGGCAGCTTCCTGGGCGGCAGCCGCCGACCGGGTGATCGACGCCACCGGCAGGTACGTGCTGCCTGGCGGCATCGACGCGCACACGCATATGGAGATGCCGTTCGGCGGCACCCTCTCCAGCGACACCTTCGAGACCGGCACCAGCGCAGCGGCCTGGGGGGGCACCACGACGATCATTGATTTCGCCGTCCAGGCCAAGGGCAAGTCGCTGCTGTCCGCCCTGGACACCTGGCAGGCCAAGGCTGACGGCAAGTGCGCCATCGACTACGGAATGCACATGATCGTGTCCGACGTCAACGACGCGACCCTGAAGGAGATGGATGCCTGCATCGACCTGGGCGTGAGCAGCTTCAAGCTGTTCATGGCGTATCCGGGGGTGCTGTACTCGACCGACGGCGAGATCCTGCGGGCCATGCAGCAGGCCTCGCGGAACGGCGCCGTGGTGATGATGCACGCGGAGAACGGCATCGCGATCGATCAGCTGGTCATCCAGGCGCTGGCGGCGGGCAGGACCGAGCCAGTCCAGCACAGCCTGACCCGGCCGCCTGAGCTTGAAGGCGAGGCAACCTCGCGGGCTATCGCCCTGGCCAAGGTGACCGGCTGTCCGCTGTACGTGGTGCACCTGACGGCGTCGCAGGCGCTCGATGCGATCACCGCGGCGCGCGACACCGGCCAGAACGTGTTCGCCGAGACCTGCCCGCAGTACCTGTACCTGTCGATCGACGACCTGGCCAGGCCGGGGTTCGAGGGCGCCAAGTTCGTGGCGTCGCCGCCGCTGCGGCCGAAGGAGCACCAGGGCTCGCTGTGGCGCGGGCTCCGTACCAACGACCTGGCCGTGGTCTCGACCGATCACTGCCCGTTCTGTTTCGTGGAGCAGAAGGAACTCGGGCGGGGCGACTTCTCCAAGATCCCGAACGGCATCCCCAGCGTGGAACACCGGATGGACCTGCTGCACCAGGGCGTGGCAGCCGGGAAGCTCTCCCTGACCCGCTGGGTCGAGGTCGCCGCCACCACGCCAGCCAGGATGTTCGGGCTCTACCCGCGCAAGGGCACGATCCAGCCCGGATCCGACGCCGACATCGTCATTTACGATCCGCACGCCAGGCAGGTGCTCTCCGCCGCCACCCACCACATGAACGTGGACTACTCGGCCTACGAGGGCATCGAGGTCACCGGGCGGGTGGAGACGGTGCTGTCGCGCGGCCGGATCGTGATCGACGCCGGCAGGTACCGAGGCGTGCCCGGCCACGGCCGCTTCCTGCAGCGGGACCTGTGCCAGTACCTGAACTGAGCGGCGGCAGCTACATACCGTCCGGGATGGCGGCCATCAGCTGACACTCGGTCCTTGCCGCGGTGGTGTGGTTATACGGCAGACTGGGCAGCATGACGGACCTTATCGCGCGTCACCGCAGCGTCATCCCGAAATGGGTCGCGCTCTACTATGATCAGCCGCTTGAGCTGGTCAGTGGCAAAGGCAGCCGGGTCACCGACGCATCCGGCCGCAGTTACCTCGACTTCTTCTGCGGCATCCTCACCAACATGCTCGGCTACGACCTGCCCGAGGTGCGCGAGGCGGTCGAGCGGCAGCTTGCCACCGGCGTCGTGCACACGTCGACGCTGTACCTGATCCGTAGCCAGGTGGAGCTGGCCGAGAAGATCGCCAGGCTGTCCGGCATCGCCGACGCCAAGGTGTTCTTCACCAACTCAGGTACCGAGGCGAACGAGACCGCGCTGCTGCTCGCCACCGCGGCCCGGCGCTCCAGCCAGGTGCTTGCCATGCGCAACAGCTACCACGGCCGGTCGTTCGGCGTGATGGCCATCACCGGCAACAGCGGCTGGAAGAGCTCGCAGCTGACCCCCTACAGCGTCCACTACCTGCACGGCACCGACCGGCAGTTGCCGGCCTTCGCCGGGCTCTCCGACGCCGATTACATCCATGCCTGCGCGGCGGACCTGCGGCACGTGCTGGCCACCGCCACCGCAGGTGACGTGGCGTGCCTGATCGCCGAGCCGATCCAGGGTGTCGGCGGCTTCGCGATGCCCCCGGACCGGCTTTTCGCCGCGTACCAGGAAATCCTCGACGAGCGCGGCATCCTGTTCATCTCCGATGAGGTGCAGACCGGCTGGGGCCGCACCGGCGAGCACTTCTGGGGCATCGACGCGCACGGCGTGGTGCCGGACATGATGACCTTCGCCAAGGGGCTCGGCAACGGGTTCGCGATCGGCGGCGTCGTCGCCCGCGGTGACCTGATGGACGGCCTGACCGGCAACGGCATCTCCACCTTCGGCGGCAACCCGCTGTCGACCACGGCGGCTAACGCGGCGCTTGACTACCTGCTCTCCCACGACCTGCAGGCCAACGCGGCGGCGCTCGGCGCCGTCATCATCGGCGGGCTGCGGGCGGCCGCCGGGCCGCTGGCAGCGGTCGGGGACGTCCGCGGCAAGGGCCTGATGTTCGCCGTTGACCTGGTGGATCCGGTCACCGGCGCCCCGGCCCCGGCGCTGGCCACCCGGGTCCTCGAGGTCACCAGGGAGCGCGGGCTGCTCATCGGCAAGGGCGGCCTGTACGGCCACTCGCTCCGGATGGCGCCCCCGATGACGCTCAGCGGGCCCGAGGCCAAGGAAGGCCTCGGCATCCTGATCGACTCCCTGCAGGCGGTCAGCCAAGAAGCCGCCCCCGCCGCCTCATGATCAGCCCGCCGGCTCGTGATCACGGTGGATCGGTGGGCCAGCAGTCCCACCAAAGAACCGCGATCATGGGATCGGCCTTGGCTTCACCTCGTGATCACGGTGGATTGGTGGGCCAGCAGCCCCACCAAGGAACCGCGATCATGGGATCGGCCCGGTGCCCGGCTTCACATCGTGATCACGGTGGATTGGTGCGGCCGGAGCCCCACCTAACGACCGTGATCATGGGATCGGGCGGGGCTGGTTGACCGGGATCATGGAATCGGGCGGGGCGGAGCGGGTGATGAAGCAGGCGAGCGACGGCGCAGTGAGGAGAGGCCAGCTATGAAGCAGGCGAGCGGCGCGCGGAGCGCGGAGAAGCGAGCAATGAAGCACTGTTCGCACTGGATCGGCGGGAAGCCGTGGGCTGGCAGTGAACCGGCGAGCCGTGGGGACATCTACAACCCGGCGACCGGCCAGGTCAGCGGGACCGTGGACTTCGCGTCCGGGACCGAGGTGGGCGCCGCGGTCGACGCCGCAGCCGCTGCCTTCCCGGCCTGGCGGGATACATCCCTGATTAAACGGGCCGGGGTGCTGTTCTCGTTCCGCGAGCTGCTCCGGGCCCACGCTGACGAGATCGCCGCGCTCATCAGCGCCGAGCACGGAAAGGTCACCTCCGACGCGGCGGGCGAGGTGGCCCGCGGGCTCGAGGTGGTCGAGTTCGCCTGCGGCCTTCCGCACCTGCTCAAGGGCGGTTTCTCGGAGAACGTCTCCACAGGGGTTGACGCTTACTCGATCCGCCAGCCGCTCGGCGTCGTGGCCGGCATCACCCCGTTCAACTTCCCGGCCATGGTGCCGATGTGGATGTTCCCCATCGCGCTCGGCTGCGGCAACTCCTTCGTGCTCAAGCCGTCGGAGAAGGATCCATCGGCGTCGCTGCTGCTGGCCGAGCTGCTGGCCGAAGCCGGGCTGCCCGACGGGGTGTTCAACGTGGTGCACGGCGGCAAGGACGCGGTGGATGCCCTGCTGACGCACCCGGACGTCCGGGCCGTGAGCTTCGTCGGATCGACGCCCGTAGCCCGTTATATCTATGAAACCGGCACATCGGCGGGCAAGCGGGTACAGGCCCTGGGGGGGGCCAAGAACCATATGGTCGTTCTCCCCGATGCCGACCTCGATCTGGCCGCCGACGCCGCGGTGTCGGCGGGTTTCGGATCCGCGGGCGAGCGGTGCATGGCAATCTCCGTCGTCGTCGCCGTCGACCCGGTCGGCGACGAGCTTGTGGCCAAGATCGCTGAGCGGGTCGCGCGACTGCGAGTCGGCCCCGGCGACGACGAGCGGTCCGAGATGGGGCCGCTGGTCACCGGCGCGCACCGGGACAAGGTCGCGTCCTACCTGGACTCCGGGGTCGCCGAGGGCGCGGTGCTCGCGGTCGACGGCAGGCAGCACCCGGTGAGCGGCGGCTCGCCGGACGGGTTCTGGCTGGGACCGAGCGTGCTCGACCGGGTGACGCCGCCGATGAGCTGCTACGCCGACGAGATCTTCGGCCCGGTCCTGTCGGTGGTCAGGGCGGCCAGCTACGCCGGGGCAGTCGGCGTGGTCAGCGGCAACCGGTACGGCAACGGGACCGCGATCTTCACCAACGACGGTGGCGCGGCCCGCCGGTTCACCCGCGAGGTCGAGGTCGGGATGGTCGGCATCAACGTGCCGATCCCGGTGCCGATGGCGTTCTACTCGTTCGGCGGCTGGAAGTCGTCGCTGTTCGGTGACACGCACGTGCACGGCACCGAGGGCGTGCATTTCTACACCCGCGGGAAGGCCGTCACGTCCCGCTGGCTCGACCCCAGCCACGGCGGCGTCAACCTCGGCTTCCCGCTCAACAGCTAGCGGGACTTCGCCCCATACTGGGCGAGCGGGACTGGGCGAGCGGGACTGGGCGAGCGGGACTGTGCGAGCAGGAACTGTGCGAGCAGGAACTGTGCGAGCAGGAACTGTGCGAGCAGGGACTGTGCGAGCGGCTGCTACAGCCCGGCGAACGCGTCCTCTAGGATCGAGAGCCCCTCGGTCAGCAGTTGCTCGCCAATCACCAGCGGCGGCAGGAAGCGCAGCACGTTGCCGAAAGTTCCGCAGGTGAGGACGACGAGCCCGGCGGCATGACACGACTTGGCGACCTTGCCCGCCGCCGCCGCGTCCGGTACCAGAGTGCCCGGCTGAACAAGCTCGACGGCGAGCATCGCGCCACGGCCGCGCACATCGCCGATGACCGGATACGCCTCGGCGAGCTTGCGCAGCCGTGGCAGCATGATGTCGCCGACCCGGCGCGCCGCAGCCGGCAGGTCCTCCTTGGCCATGGTGTCGATCGCGCCGAGCGCGGCGGCGCACGCTACCGGATTGCCGCCGAAGGTCCCGCCGAGGCCGCCGGGGTGCACGGCGTCCATCATCTCCGCGCGCCCGGTGACGCCGGCCAGCGGCAACCCGCCCGCGATGCCCTTGGCGGTGGTGATCAGGTCGGGGACCACGCCTTCGTGATCGCAGGCGAACCAGTCACCAGACCGGCAGAACCCGGACTGGATCTCATCGGCGACCAGCGCGATCCCGTTGTCCCTGCAGTAGGCGGCGAGGCCTGGCAGGAATCCGTCGGGCGGCACGATGAAACCGCCCTCGCCCTGGATCGGCTCGATGACCACCGCAGCCACGTTCTGCTCACCGACCTGGGTGTGGATCAGCCCGGTCACCACGTCTAGCGCCTCGGCCGCGCACCGGGCTGGGCCGCCTGGCCAGCGCAGCGGGTAGGCCATCGGCACCCGGTAGACATCCGAGGCGAACGGCCCGAATCCCTGCTTGTAGGGCATGTTCTTGGCAGTCATCGCCATCGTGAGGTTGGTCCGGCCATGGTAGGCGTGATCGAAGACCACGACTGCGGACCGGCCGGTCGCATGCCTGGCGATCTTGACCGCGTTCTCGACGGCCTCGGCGCCGGAGTTGAAAAGCGCCGAACGCTTGTCGAAGTCGCCGGGCGTCACGCGGTTGAGTTCCTCGCAGACCGCGACGTAGCCCTCGTAAGGGGCGACCATGAAGCAGGTATGGGTGAACTGCGCCACCTGCCGGGTGACTCGCTCGACCACCAGTTCGGCGCTGTTGCCGACCGACGTCACGGCGATCCCGGAACCGAAGTCGATCAGCGAGTTGCCGTCCGCGTCGACGACCACGCCGCCGCCCGCGGCGGTGACGAACACCGGCAGGACGTGGCTGAGCCCGCGGGCGACACTGCGCTGGCGCCGGTCGAGCAGCTGCCGCGAGGCGGGCCCGGGGATCTCGGTGACGAGGCGGCGTTCCTGGGCGAGCGCCGGGCCGCCCACGGGGGATGCGTGCATGTCCATACCGCGACAATAGACCTAGCGCAGTCGCAGGCCGAGACGGCTGGCCCAGGTCAGCTGACCTGCTCCAGGGTCTCGGTGGCAAAGGCCAGGCCGTGTCCAGGCGGCGTGTCCGCCCCCAGGCTGTCGCCGGTGATGACCACGCCGCTTGGCCGGGCCAGCGCGCCGAGGGCGGCGAAGGACCCTTCGTCGATGTCCTCGACCATGCCCGGCAGCGGCAGGCACATGGCCAGCTGGCCGGAGATGTCCGGCAGCAGGTGCGGCATGACCGGAGTATCGAACAGGCGGGCTAGGCGGGCGATGCGCAGGAACGGGGTGATGCCGCCCACCCGGCACACGTTCGGCTGCACGAAGTCGACGGCGCCAGCAAGCAGCAGGTCCCTGAACTGTGCCTCGGTGTAGAGGCTCTCCCCGGCCGCGACGGGAATGTCGATCGCCGCCCGCAGCTGCGCGTAGGCCTGGAAGTCCTCGGCCGGGAGCGGCTCTTCCAGCCAGAAAATGTCGAACGGTGACAACGCCCTCGCCGCGCGCCGGGCGGTCGGGAGGTCCCATAGCTGGTTCGCGTCGACCATCAGTGGCCGGCCTGGACCGATGATCCGCCGCACCGCGGCCACCCGCTCGATGTCCTCATCCAGGCTGGGCAGCCCGACCTTGATCTTGACCCGGCTGTGTCCGGCCGCCATCCAGCGACTAACCTGCTCGGTGAGTTCCGCGAGCGTCAGGTGCCTGTTGACGCCGCTGGCGTAGACCGGCACCCGGTCACGCTGCCGGCCGATCAAATCGGCCAGGCTCAGCCCGGCTGCCTTCGCCTGCAGGTCCCACAGGCCAATGTCGACAGCCGCCATCGCCAGCATCGTGACACCTCCGCCTGCCTCGCGCAGGTGCCACCACAGCTGATCCCAGGCCGCCGCCGGCGCCACCGGGGCGCCCTCGGCGAACCGGCCGCAGTCCACGTCCACCATGGCCCGGATCGCCTGCGCCCCTGCCTGCACAGCCCAGCTGAACCCCTGGCCGGTGTGGCCGTCGCTGCTTTCCACCGCGCTGGCGATCAGGTACTGGCACGTCACCGTCGGCCCCCACGGCCGGGGCATCGGCAGCCGGTAGACCTTGCTGGTCACCCCCGCGATGTACGCGCTCATGACAGTCGCTTCCTGGTCTGGCGCTTCCTGGTCTGGCGTTTGCTGGTCTGGCGTTTGCTGGTCTGAGCTTTGCTGGTCTGTGTTTGCTGGTCTGGCTAGTGCTTGCCTTCGGCCAGCAGGTCTCTGGCGCGCTTGATGCGAGCCTCCAGGTCGGCGAGAAAGCTGTCGAGCGCTGCCCGCTTGGCCTGGACGGTGCCGCGCAGATTCTCCTGCAAGGCGAGCCACTCGCTGGTCAGCCGCAGGCGCTCGGCATCGCTTGTGCGCTCATCGTGATACGTGCGGCGGATCTCCGTTATGCGGTCGTCGCTCCGCAGCACTATCGCGATCTCGTCGAGGTTGAGGCCGAGCAGGGTTTGCAGTTCGCGGATGCGAGCCACCCGGGCGATGTCGTCTTCAGAATAACGGCGCAGCCCGCCGGGCGTGGTGCAGGCCGGAACTAGCAGGCCAAGTTCCTGGTAATAGCGGAGGGCCCGTTCCGACACGCCGATCCGGGTCGCGGCCGCGCCGATGCCGAGCAGCTGCACCTGCTCGGCCGGCGGGGAGTGGCTGGCGGCTGGGTCCGCATCCCCGCGCGTCGTCTTCATAGCCTCAGCCGCCTCCGTGCGATATGTCCAGTTCCTGGTCCTGGCCGGCGCTCGCTGACGGGGCCAGCCGTCCGTTTGGCCGGGGCCCGGCCGCATTGCCGGCGGTGCCCGCCAGCCCCGCCGTCTCGTCGAGGCCGAACAGCGCGGCCGACTCGGCCGCGCCTTCGGCCAGTTCCTCGAAGAGCGGCTCCGTCCGGTGCAGGTAACGCCGGCCGCGGGCTGCGGAGGCCACGACGGCGATGGCCGTCGCCACCGCGGCGAAGGTGAAGGCCAGGTGCAGTCCGCTGGCGAACGGCTGTTCGATCAGCTTAGGGAAGAACGATTGGCCGGTGATGTACGCGGCCTTGCCGGGGGGCAGGTGCTGGAGCGCCCCGGTGGGGCCGAGCAGCTCCTTGATCGGGTTGTACCCGAGGAATGCGGAGAACAAGGCGCCGATCGGAGGTTCGCTGGCGACCGAGTGGGCGGCTGCGGGCGCGACGCCTGCGGCGACCAGGCCGCGATACAACTGGGCGGGCAGGCGCGCGGCCAGCCCAAGGGTGACGATGGTGAAGAACAGGCCCATGGAAAGAACGGTGGCCGAGTTCTGGAAGGTGTTGAGCATCCCGGCGCCAGCACCGCGCTGCTCAGGCGGCAGGCTGTTCATGACCGCGGCCTGGTTGGGGGAGAAGAACAGGCCCATGCCCACCGCGAACAGGAAGACGAGCGCGGCGAACCAGATATAGCTGAAGTTGATCGGAAGGAGTTCGAGCAGCAGGAAGCTGGCCCCGGAGACGATCAGGCCGCTGGTGGCGAATGCCCTGGCGCCGTAACGGTCCGACAGGGCTCCCGCCAGCGGGCCGGTGATCAGGAACCCGGCGGTGAGGGGGATCATCGCGATGCCCGCCCACAGCGGGGTCTCGGCGAAGCTCTTGCCGTGCTGGGGCAGCCAGATTCCCTGCAGCCAGATGATAAGCATGAACTGCATGCCGCCCCGGCCGAGGGCACCGAGCAGCCCGGCGATGTTGCCCGCGGTGAAGGCCCGGATCCGGAACAGGTTCAGCCGGAACATGGGCTGCGGCACCTTGGTCTCCACCCAGATGAACAGGACAAGGACCGCGATCCCGCCGATGATGGCACCCAGCACGTAGGGATTGGTCCAGCCGGTGGGGTGGCCGCCGTAGGGGAGCAGGGAGTAGACGATCCCGATGAGCACTGAGATCAGCCCGATAGCGAACAGGGCGTTGCCCAGCCAGTCGATCTTGGCCGGGATGCGGATGCCGTTGTCGCGGAGCATGAGGTAGGCCCAGACCGTGCCGAACAGGCCGAACGGAACCGACACCAGGAAGACCAGCCGCCACTCGATGGGGGCAAGCACGCCGCCAAGCAGGAGCCCGAGGAATGAGCCGCTCACCGCGGCGATGCCGTTGATCCCCATCGCCTTGCCCCGCTCATCCTCGGGGAAAGCGTCGGTCAGGATCGCGGTCGAGTTGGCGAACAGGAACGCGCCGCCGACCCCCTGGAAGATCCGCATGATGATGATCCACATGGCTCCGGGCACTCCGGTGAGGAACGTCACCGAGAGCAGGATCGAGAAGAGCGTGAAGACGGCGAAGCCCAGGTTGTACATGCGCACCCGGCCGTAAATGTCGCCTACCCGTCCGAGGCTGACCACCAGCACCGCGGTGACCAGCAAAAATCCCAGGAAGACCCACAGGAAGTAGGACGTGTTGGATGGCGCGAGCGGATTGAGTTTGATGCCACGGAACAGCGCGGGAAGCGAGATCAGCAAGATCGATTGGTTGATCGTGACCATCAGGATGCCGAGCGTGGTGTTGGACAGGGCAATCCACTTGTAGTGGACGCTCCGGCCGGCCGCGACCGTAGGTACCGCCTGTTGCTGTCCCGCCACTGCTATGGCTCCCTCGCCACTGCGGTCGTGATCCGGCTATGCCGGAGCCAGCCTATCGGATTTAACGTCAACGTTAGATCTGGCCCAGCTCCGTGCAGGCTGACCCAGCCTTGCTCGGCCTTGCTCGGCCTTGCTCGGCCTTGCTCCGCCTTGCCCTGGCTGGTCCAGCCGGGTCCAGCCGGGTCCAGCCGGGTCCAGCCGGGTCCAGCCGGGTCCAGCCGGGTCCAGCCGGGTCCAGCCGGGTCCAGCCGGGTCCAGCCGGGTCCAGCCGGGTACCGGTCAGTGCGTGCCGTAGCGGAGCGCGGGCGTGGCGGCGGCGATTTCCATCAGGCGGTTGTACTTGGCGACACGCTCGCCGCGGGCCGGGGCGCCGGTCTTCAGCTGCCCGCAGCCGGTGCCGACGGCCAGGTCCGCGATAAAGGAATCCTCGGTCTCCCCGGAGCGGTGGGACACGAACTGCCGGTATCCCGCTCGGCGGCAGATCGCCATGGCCTCCAGCGTCTCGGTGACCGTGCCGATCTGGTTGAGCTTGATCAGCGAGGCGTTGGCGATGCCGCGCTTGATCGCGTCGGTGATGATGGCCGGGTTGGTGCAGAAGTTGTCGTCACCGACCAGTTCGACGCTCTCGCCCAGCCGGGCGGTGAGAGCGATCCAGCCGTCGTCGTCATTCTCGCCCAGGCCGTCCTCGATGGAGTGCACGGGGAATTCGGCGGTGATGGCGGCGAGCCGGTCGATGAGGTCCCCGCTGCTCAGGGAGGCGCCGGAGACCAGGTAACTGCCGTCGGGCTGGCGGAATTCCGACGCCGCCAGGTCCAGCGCAATGGATACACCGTTCTTGCCTGGCTGGTACCCGGCGTCGGTGATGGCCTGCACCAGGAGCCGCAGTACTTCCTCGGGATCGGAGACCTCGGGAGCGAACCCGCCCTCGTCGCCCAGCCCGGTGGAGAGCTTCCTGTCGGTGAGCTCGCGGCGAAGCGCCGAATATACCTCAGCGCCTGCCCGCACTGCCTCGGCCATCGAAGGGGCGCCCAGCGGCGCGACCATGAACTCCTGGAAATCCAGCTGGTTGGGCGCGTGCGCGCCGCCGTTGAGCACGTTGAAGTGCGGCACCGGCAGGCTCGGGGTCACTTCATCCGGCGTCAGCCAGCGCCACAGCGGGACACCGGCCGCGGCAGCCAGCGCACGGGCCAGCGCCATCGACACGCCGACGGTGGCGTTCGCGCCGAGCCTGCTCTTGTTGGGGGTCCCGTCGAGGTCGATCATGGCCTGGTCGACCTCCGCCAGCGTCGACCAGGATCGTCCGCGCAGCAGGTCGGCGAGCTCGGTGTTGACGGCGGCGACGGCGCCGAGCACGCCCTTGCCCTCGTAGCGAGCCTTGTCGCCGTCGCGCAGCTCTACTGCCTCGCGCGAGCCGGTCGAAGCGCCTGATGGCACCCCGGCGCGGGCTGTCGTGCCGTCGCCGAGCCCGATCGTGGCCGCCAGCGTGGGCTTGCCGCGCGAGTCGAGGATCTCCAGCGCGGATAGTTCGGTGATGGTAAAGCTGGCCATTTCATTCTCCTGTTACGTGTTCGCAGCGGTGCTGCCGGGCGTTAAGAGCCTCTGGTTGATGATGTCTTCGGCCGGGCCACCCGACAGCGGGCCGCTGGGCCGCGGGCCGCCGGGTCGCGGGCCGCCGGGCGGCGGGCCGTCGGCCAGCTCCGGGCCGAGGTAGCGGCCGCCCCCGATGACCGGGTGCATGTCGGGGCCGAGCTCGTAGGCCAGCGGGATCCCGGTCGGGACGTTCAGCTCCGCTATCTGCTCGTCGGATATGTGGTCGAGATGCTTGATCAGGGCCCGCAGCGTGTTGCCGTGCGACACGACGAGGACACACGCCCCGGTGCACAGGTCCGGGACAACCGCGTCATACCAGTACGGCAGCAGCCGGGCGGTTACGTCCCGCAGTGACTCGCCGCACGGCCGGGCCTCGGGCGGGAGCGCGGCGTAACGGGGGTCGGCGAACTGGGAGTGCTGCGCGCTGGCGGCGAGCGGCGGCGGGGGCGCGTCGTAGGTCCTGCGCCATGCCATGAACTGCCGCTCGCCGGACTCCTGCCGCACCTGGGCCTTGTTCCTGCCCTGCAGCGCGCCGTAGTGGTTTGAGTTGAGCCGCCATGACCGGCGTACCGGGATCCAGTCCCGGTCACATTCGGCAAGGGCCAGATCGGCGGTGCGGATCGTCCGTCGCTGCACAGAGGTATGCGCGAAGCCGGGAAGCAGCCCGTGCCCGCCGAGCAGCTGCCCGGCGCGGGCCGCTTGCCGCTCGCCGCTCGCCGTCAGGGCTACATTCACCCAGCCGGCGAAACGGTTACTGGCGTTCCATTCGCTTTCCCCGTGACGCAGCAGCACCAGGCGATAGGTGCCGGAGCCCGCAGCCTGCCGTGTCATGGCCGCTCGGCCGGGCCGTGGTGCAGCGCGGCCATACCGGTCAGCGGCTCGCCCCGCACGAATCCGCCGCCGGACCCCGGACCGTGTGGCCTCACCTGGAACATCGCCAAACGCCTTCCTCGGGCGGCACCGAGCCCGCCGTCGGGCAGAGCACCAGCTCTATCCATCGTCCGGTTAGGCAGCACTGCCGCAGAAGAGCCGAAGGTCACCCATCGCCGGGTAGCCCGGCGGGAGGCGTCAGCTGCTCCCTGAGTGGCGCTGCAGGAACTCCTGGGTCCGCAGATTGAACTCGTCGACGTTCTCGTAGATCGGCGCGTGCGCGCAGCCGTCGAACACCACGAGCTCGGCACCGGCGATCCCGGCTTTGAGCGGGTCGGCGAAGCGGGTGGAGGTCACCATGTCATGCGCCCCGAAGGTGATCAGGGCCGGCGCCTGGATCAAGCCAAGCACCTGCCGGGCGTCGTGGCTCAGGACTGCCTCCGACTGGCGGAGGAAGGCGTCGCGAAGCGACCGGTCGCGCTGACCGCCGCGGCAGTCGCCTGCATCAACGGGCGCCGGGCCGTTGGACAGCTTGGGATGCCGCGGCCACTGCCTGGCGGAGCGCGTCAACGAGCGGCGTGCCAGGCTGGGCGAGAGCGGCGGCCAGGACGCCGGCGAGGGTGTCACCCGCGCCGGTGGTGTCCACGATCCGCTCGACGTGCGGTGCGGGCAGCCGCCGGACATCGTGCTGGTCGGCGAGCACCGCGCCGTGCGGCCCGAGGGTGATCACGACGGATCGCGGTCCTCGGGCGAGCAGTTGCTCGGCTGCGCGGCCCGCGTTGCCGACGTCGATAGCGGCGCTTCCGAGCAGCGCGGCGGCCTCGTGCTCGTTGAGGAGCAGAGGATCCAGCCCGCGCAGCAGTTGGTCAGGTACTTGCTGCGCGGGAGCCAGGGTGACCACCGGCCGGGTGCCAACCGCGACCGCCCGCTGAACGGCGGCGGATACGGTGGCGACCGGAACTTCCAGCTGCGCCAGCAGTACGGCGGCGCTGGCCAGGTCTGCGTCGCAGATCTCAATGTCGTTGGGCATCAGCTGCATGTTGGCGCCCGGGTCGAGCACGATCGTGTTCTCGCCGTCCGGCGTCACGGTGATATAGGCCACGCCGGTTGCCATGCCCGGCACCGACATCATCAACGCGGTGTCTACGTGAGCGCGCCGCAGGTCGTCGGTCATGCGAGCGCCGGCCCCGTCGTCGCCGACCTTGGCCAGCAACCGGACCCTCGCTCCTGCCGTGGCCGCCGCTACTGCCTGGTTGGCTCCCTTGCCGCCCGGCCGGCGCTCCCGGCCGGTGGCGAAGATGGTTTCTCCAGGGCCCGGTGCGCGGGGCACCTGCAGCACGATGTCTTCGTTCACTGAGCCGATCACCAGGAGCAGGTCGCGGTCACCGGCGCGGCGATGAAGGGTCACCGACGCCGCCCGGCCGCTTCGTGGTAGAGCGCGTCCAGGTGTGACTCCTTAGTGGGCCGCCAGCGGTAAATGGTGGCTTTGCTGACCCCGGCCCGTTGGGCGACCGCAGCCATGCTGACCGCCCCGCGGCGCTGGCTTCCGTTCATAGCACCTTCCGAACAGTCGGCCGACGCCTGCATGAGCCGCGACGCAGAGCCGCTCATGCCCTCAGGCAGGCAGCCGGAACTCTGCGTAGACCGCACGATGGTCACTGCCCGGCAAACGGTGTACGGATGCCGCCAGCACGGCGCACCGGGGGTCGACGAGCACATGATCGAGCGTGAGGAGCGCTGGTCTTCCGCCGGGTCCCCAGGTAGGGATGAGCCCGCCGCCGAGCTGGGCGGCGGCGTCGACATGACCCATGCGCAAGAGCCTGCGGAACTGCGCATGATCGGCGGTTGCGTTGAAGTCCCCGGCGACCACCCGCGGGGGATCCCCGGGCGGCGGCAAGACGGCGAGTTCCTCTCGCCACCTGGTGACCCGCCACCGCCATGGCCGTCCGTTCGGCGGATGCGGGTGGACGCAGACCAGCTCCGCGTGCTGTCCGGCTGGCAGCTCCAGCCGGGCCGTGGGCTGAGCCACGGAGACAGGCGTGAGGCGCAGCCCGCTGCTCAGCGGGAAGCGGGCGTAGATGCCAGAACCAGGCCGCCTGCGGCCCGTCACGTCGGTCGTCTGATACGGGAGCAAGTCAGTCAGCCCGGCCAGCCTGAGCCGCGCGGCCGCCGTCTCGGTGAGTTCCTGCAGGAACAGCACATCGGCGTACTTGCGCCGTACGAGGGCCACGAGCGCTTCCGCTGAAGCCCACCCGGCCAGCAGGTTCGCGGTCAGGACGCGGAGCACCTGGCCGCCCGCCTGCGGCTGGCGGCGCCTGATCGTTCGCGGCAGCACCATCGCCGTCAGCGCCACCCCGGTGAGCGCGGCGGTGGCAGCCGCGCCGTTGGGCTGCAAGAGCACCGAGCCCGCGAGCGCACCTGCTGCGACATGAGGCGTGAACGACATCAGCGGCGCTGCGGGAGCCTCGAGAATGCGGAAACGATCCGCAGCCGCTAGCCGCGCGGCCCAGTATCCGGCCGCGCCGCCGGCGACCGCCCACGAGACCTGCTTCATATCCTCCCCGATCGGGCCCATCCCCCGGCAGACACTACGGCCCGTAGCGGCACCCGCGCATCCTAGCCACGCACGACCGCTGGAACCCGGGGCCGGTTATCGGTCGCGGTAACCGGAAAATACATTCAGCGATGCAACCGGCTCCGGCTCAGCCTCGTCTGACCGGCATGAGGAACTTGCTGCGCGCGTTCGCCTGCGTCACGGCCACCGCGCTGCTCGCGGCCGGATGTGGCAGCGCGGGCAGGCCCGGGCCGAAGGCGTCTCTGCCGGTCGTCAGCCGCGGGGTAACCATCCAGGAGCCCGCTGCGGATCCGCGCCCCTACGGCGCGGCAGACACCGCGTTCGGGCTGGCCGTGCTCGGTGCCTGGTGCCATTCGGATCCGCAATCCAACGTCGTGTTCTCGCCAGCCAGCCTGGCCACCGGACTCGGCATGGCCTACCTTGGAGCCCGCGGCGGTACCGCACACGCGATGGCCAGCGTCCTGCACTTGCCGGTCGGCGGCGGGCCTTCGCTGGAAGTGGGGCTGCAGGCTCGGTCGGCGGCGCTCCGCGGGCTGGACAGCCCTGGCGTCACGCTGGCCGACAGCGACCAGGTGTGGGCCGACCCGTCGCTGCTGACCCTGCGCAGCTACCTCAACGCGGTCGCGACGGGCTATGGCGCCGGGGTGGCGCGGGTGCCGCTGCTGAAGCAGCCGGAGCAGGCCAGGGGAGAGATTAACAGCGCCATCGCCGCTGCCACCAGGGGCCTGATCCCGCACTTGCTCCACCTGGGCTCGCTTGACGGCGTCAGCTGGGTGCTCACCGACGCGCTGTACCTGCACGCAGCGTGGGCAACGCCATTCGACCCCCACCAGACCAGTCCCGGGCCGTTCACGACGGCGAGCGGCCGGATGGTGAGCGCGAAGTTCATGAAGGGCGGTGAGTTCCGTGTTGCGAAGGCAGCTGGCTGGACCGCTGTCCAGATCCCGTACCGGGGCGGCAAGCTGGCCATGGAGGCGCTGCTGCCAGACTCAGGCGCCGCGGGCTGCCCGGCGCTCAGCGCGGCGACGCTGGGCGCGATTTCCGCGGGGGCCGCGGCGGGCGGCGACGCTCGCAGTGCGGCCGGCGGAACCGGCAGTACGAGCGGCGCGGGCACCGGGGCGAACAGCAGCGGAATGACCAGCGTCGCGCTCCCGAAGGTCAGCCTCAGCTCGTCGCTCCGAATGAACGGCCTGCTGAGCGGGCTCGGCATGGGTGTCGCGTTCGGTAGCTCGGCGGATTTCACCGGGCTCTCGCCGCAGGCGTGCTGCATCGCCTTCGTCCAGCATGCGGCGACCCTCCGGGTCGGCGAGAAGGGCACCGTGGCCAGCGCCGCGACAGCGGTGGGCGTGCTGCCAAGCGTGGCGCGGGTGCCGGTCGCCGAGATTGATTTCGACCGTCCCTACCTGCTTGTTGTCACTGATACCGGTACCGGCGAGCCGCTGTTCATGGCCCGGGTGGCCAACCCGCTGACAGGCTGACAAGCAGCCGGCGCGGGCAGCGGGCGGCGGGCACCGGGCGGCGGCACGGCGGCGGCGGGCACCGGGCGGCGGCACGGCGGCGGCGCCGGGCGGGCGCGTCGGTGCTGACTGCGGCCATGCGTTCACCGTGGCCTGTGAGATCGTGGGGCGGGGGTCCGTGCCTGAAGGAGGAGATTTTCATGCTGCCCTGGTCCGCCGACCTGGCCGGACAGCTCGAAGAGCGGATGGTTACCAGCGACCTGCTCCGCGGGAATCCGCTGGGTGACCCGCATGAACGGCCGCTGTGGGTATATCTGCCGCCCGGCTACGACGACGCCGATGACCGCCGGTTTCCCGTGGTCTACGTGATCCAGGGCTACACCGGGCACGTCGCCATGTGGCGGAACCGCATGCCCTACCGGCAGCCGTTCCTTGAGACCGCCGATGCGGTCTTCGCGCGCGGTGATGCGCCGGCTGCCATCGTCGTCTACGTGGACGCGTGGACCAGCTACGGCGGCAGCCAGTTCGTCGACTCGGCGGGCACCGGCCGATATCACTCGTATCTGTGCGACGAGATCGTGCCCTGGCTGGACGGGCACTACCGGACAATGGCCGAGCCCGCGCACCGGGCGATCATGGGCAAGTCCAGCGGCGGCTTCGGCGCGATGATCACCCCGATGCTGCGGCCCGACCTGTTCGGCGCGCTCGCCACGCACGCCGGCGACGCGCTCTATGAGTACTGCTATATCCCCGAATTTCCCACTGCCGTGCGCCTGCTGCGGGATTACGACGGTGACATCTGGCGGTGGTGGGAAGACTTCTCCTCGAGGGTCTCGTTCACCAAGGAGGCTGACCAGCACCTGCTGATGCTGCTTGGTATATCGGCATGCTTCTCGGCTCGTGAAGATGGTAATATCGAACTGCCGTTCGACCCGCGCAGCGGAGTGCTGCGATCCGAGGTGTGGCAGCGCTGGCTGGACTGGGATCCGGTCCGGATGGTGCCCAGGTACGCCGGCGCGCTCCGGTCGCTGCGGGCAATCTGGATTGACGCGGGCAGTCGTGACGACTACTTCCTGGACCTCGGTGCGGAAGCATTCCGCGGGGCGCTACACGAGATCGGGGTCGGTCCCGATGTCGTCAGGTTCGAGCTTTTCGACGCCACCCACGCCGGAATCGACTACCGGTACCCGCTATCCCTTGCCTGGCTGTGCCAGCGCATCGCCGCCTGAATCCGGGTGAACGAAACCGTCGGCTGCTCCGTGATGAGGGGTATAGCAAGCTATGCCACTACAACGAACGGAGAAAGCGCGATGCGTAGTCGATGGCGGGCGGCGTCCGGCGCTGCCGCCGCTGTGGTCTTCCTTGCCGCGTGCGGGAGCAGCGCGGCAAGCAGTTCCGGCAGCACGAGCAGCCCATCATCGGGCGCCGCCGCTTCAAGCTCCGCAAGCCCCTCAGCTTCCGCCGCGAGCGGTGCCGCCGGGATCAAGACGACGAGCACGTCGATCGGCACGGTGCTCACCAACGCCCAGGGCTTCACGCTCTACTGGTTCGCGATCGACACGCCGACGAAGTCGAACTGCAACGGCTCCTGCGCGGTGTACTGGCCGCCGGTAACGGGGAAGCCGACCGCGGCGTCTGGCGTGTCACTACCAGGGACGTGGGGCACGATCAAGCGGTCCGACGGCAGTACCCAGGCCACCTATGACGGCCACCCGCTCTACACCTACAAAGCCGATACTGCGGCTGGACAGACCAGCGGTAACGGCCTCAATGTCTCCGGCGGGCTCTGGTGGGCTATGACTCCATCCGGGGCTAAGCCGGCGGCCGCGAAGAGCAGCTCGCCCAGTTCGGGCGGCGGCGGGTACTGACCAGCCGGCCCGAGAGGGTCGGCGGGCCGGTGCCGGTGGGGGCCGGTGCCGGTCGTCCGGGCGCCCGTTATCGGGCGCCCGGGGTCGGGCCCCTGGGCAGGGCCCGGGGCAGGGCCCGGGGATGGGCACCTGGGCAGGGCCCGGGGGCAGGGCCCGGGGGCAGGGCCCGGGGATGGGCACCTGAGCAGGGCCGGGGCAGGGCCCGGGGGCAGGGCCCGGGCGCCGGGCCCCGGGGGGGGTCGCGCGTAGGGGCCGGGCGCTGGGGATGAAATGTCCGGCCGGGGTAAATTACCTGCATGGCGGCCGAACCGGGAATCGCGAGCGCCGCCGTTAAGCCGCGCGGCGGCCTTCTGATCATCTACTCGGCGCTGATGCTCGCGATCTTGCTGGCCGCGCTCGACCAGACCATTGTTGCGACCGCGCTGCCCACGATCGTCAGCGATCTTGGCGGCCTGAGCCACCTGTCCTGGGTGGTGACCGCCTACCTGCTGGCGACGACCGCATCGACGCCATTGTGGGGCAAGCTCGGGGATCAATACGGCCGCAAGGGCCTGTTCCAGGCGGCGATCGTGGTGTTCCTGATCGGCTCGGCGCTGTGCGGCCTCGCGCACAGCATGATCGAGCTGATCGCATTCCGTGCCCTGCAGGGGCTTGGCGGCGGCGGCCTGATAGTGCTGGCCCAGGCGATCATCGGCGACGTGGTGCCCGCCCGCGAGCGGGGCAAGTACCAGGGCGCCTTCGGCGCGGTCTTCGGAGTGGCCAGCGTCGCCGGGCCGCTGCTCGGCGGGTTCTTCACCGACAGCCTGAGCTGGCGCTGGGTGTTCTACATCAATCTGCCGATCGGGATTGTCGCACTCGCGGTTATCGCGGTCGTGCTGCCCAGTCGGCCAGCGGGCCAGCAGCACCACCAGATCGACTATTCCGGCGCGCTGCTGCTGGCGGGCTCGGCGACCGCCATCGTGCTGCTCACCTCGTGGGGCGGCACGACATTCGGGTGGGACTCTGGCGTGATCATCGGTCTTGGCGTGCTCGCGATCCTGCTCGCCGTGGGGTGGTGGATCTCGGCGGGGCGGGCCGCCGAGCCGGTGTTGCCGCGCCGGCTATTCCGCAATCCAGTGTTCCGGGTCAGCTCGGCCATCGGTTTCGCAACCGGCTTCGCGATGTTCGGCTCGATTGCGTTCCTGCCGCTGTACCTGCAGGTCGTGCGCGGCGTGACACCGACCATCTCGGGCGTCTACCTGCTGCCCATGGTGATCGGCCTGCTGATCACCTCGGTCACCAGCGGCCAGCTGATCTCCCGGCTGGGCCGGTACCGGATATATCCGATCATCGGCACGGCGGTGGTGACCATCGCGCTGTTCCTGCTGTCCACGCTCACCGAGCACACCTCTACGCTGAAGCTGGATGCCTGCCTGTTCGTCTTCGGATGCGGCCTCGGGCTGATCCTGCAGGTGCTGGTCATCGCCGTGCAGAACTCCGCGGACTACGCAGATCTGGGCGCGGCGACCTCGGGCGCCACCTTCTTCCGGTCGATCGGCGGCTCGTTCGGGGTGGCCGTCTTCGGCTCGGTCTTCGCCAACCGGCTCGCTGGCGGCCTGATAGCCGCGCTGCACGGCGCGACTGTGCCGCCCGGGTTCACCTCCGGGTCGGGTGCCAGCCGGGCCCAGATCGACAAGCTGCCTCCGCTGCTGCGGACCGGGGTGCTGCATGCCTACACCCTCGCCATCGAGCGTGTCTTCCTGGTGGCGGTGCCGGTGGCCGCGGTCGCGTTCGTGCTGTCCTGGTTCCTGCGCGAGGTACCGCTGCGGGCCACCGCCGGCGCCTCCGACCTCGGCGAGGGCATCGGCGCCGGCTCGGCCCAGCGGACATCGGTCGAAGAGGTGGAGCGCGCGCTGCTTAAGCTTGCCGACGTCGACCTCCGCCGCCGGGGTTATGAGCGGCTCGCCGACCTCTGCGGGCTCGAGCTGCCCGCCGGGAGCTGCTGGGTGCTTACCCGGCTGGCCAAGTCCGGGCCGCTGGCCGGGACCGAGCTGGCCCGCGAGGCCAGGGTCAGCGTCGACTACGGCAAGCCGTACGTCGACAGGCTGGTGGCCGAGGGCCTGGTGCAGCGCAACGACGGCCTGATAGCGCTCACCGAGCCGGGCAGCGTGGCCGCGGGCCGGCTGTTCGAGGCGCGAAGACAAGGGCTAGAACGGCTAGTGGCCTGCTGGTCGCCCGAGCAGCACGCTGATCTGGCCCAGATGGTGGACAAGGTGTCACGCGAACTGCTGGGCGAGCCTGCCGACCGCCATCTCATCGCGAGCTGACCCATGGACGCTGACGTGGCGGTGATCGGGGCCGGCGCGCTCGGGCTGAGCACCGCGCTGCACTGCGCGCTAGCGGGCCGGTCGGTCGTAGTGGTCGAGCGGCATACAGCGGGCTCGCAGGCGTCCGGGCGGGCGGCCGGGCTGTTCAAGTCGGTGCAAGGCGACGGGCTGCGGACGGTCCTGGCGCGGCGAAGCATCGCGCGGGCGGTCAGCTTCGGTGACTGGGCCGGGGTACCGCTCGATGTCACCAGATGCGGCAGCTTCCTGGTCGCCCGCACCGCGCAGCACCGCGACTACCTGCTGGCGGAGGCGGCCGCGTCGCACGGCTGGGGAGCTGAGGTCCGGGAAGTGCCGGCCACCTCGCTGGCTGGCCGCGTCTCCTACTACCGCGGCTCGGGCAGCGAGAAGGTGGTCTGGTGCCCGGAGGACATCTACATCGAGGAGCCCGCCAGCCTGATCGATGCCTATCTCGCCGCCTGCCGGCTGCACGGCGTGACCGTGCGTGAGTCCGAGCAGGTGGTTGCCATCACGTCCGCGGGCGGCCGGGTAGCAGGTGTCGAGACCACGGCACGGTCAATCGTTACCGATGTTGCGGTTGACGCCGCTGGTGCGTGGGCGCGGCAGGTCGCCGAGCTGGCGGGGGGCCGGGTCGCCGTGGCGCCGGTGCGGCATCAGCTGCTGGTGACCGAGCCGGCTGGCGAGGTTGATCCGGCTGACCCGATCACCAGGGTGGTAGATGCAGCAGTCTACCTGCGGCCGGCCCGCGGCGGCCTGATGGTCGGCGGCTTCGAGGCTGACCCGCTGCCGGTGGATCCGCGAGCCGAGCAGCCCGCGTTCAGCACCGACGACGTGCCCTTGGATCTGGGCGCATTGCGGCGGCTGGCCGGTCAGGTATCCATGGAAGCGCCGCTGGCCAGCGGCGCCAAGGTGGCCGAGCATCGGGGCGGGCTGTTCACGATGAGCCCCGACGGGCTCTTCGTGGCCGGCCCGGTGCCGGACGTGCCCGGGTTGTGGGTGGCGAGCGGCTGCAACGGGTCAGGGTTCTCCTCCTCGCTGGCGATCGGCGAGGCGCTGGCGGCGTCGATCACCGGGGCCGGGCCGCCGGACGGGATGACGGCGCTGGCAGGGATGGCGGCGCTGGCACCCGGCAGGTTCGGCGCGCTGTCCGATGCGGCGCTTGTCGCCAGTGGCATCTGGCAGTACGCCCATTACTACGACCCGGCCCGCTAAGGCCGGGACCGGTTGCGGAGGGTCAGCGGGGCGTGAGGACCGTCAGGGCGCCGGGGAGGGCGCGGATCCGCAGCGGCGTCGCGGCCCGCAGCGGCGCCGCGCAGGACAGCGTCTCGCCGTCGGCGGCGGCGGTCATGTCCCTGTCAACGGTCAGGATGACCTCAGTGCCCCGCTCGATGCTGATCTGCGGCAGCGTGAGGTGCGTGCCGCTCCTGACCCTGGCCAGCGCCCGGACGAAGGCGAGCTTGGGGCCGTCTCGCATGATCACGACGTCCAGTACCCCGTCATCGATCACCGCCGGCGGAGCGACCTGCATGCCCGCGCCGAAGTAGGCCAGGTTAGCCACCACGATCGCGTACCCGGGAAACTCGTGCACTGCGGCAGCGGCCGCACCGCAGCGAATCTCGGCGCGGAACGTGGCCGGAGTCCACCTTGCCAGCGCGCGCAGCGCAGCCACCGGATAGTGCAGCGGCCCGGGCAGCCATCGCGCCCGGTTGGCGATCTCGCCCGCGATCGAAGGGAGGCCCGCGTAGACGCTGCCGACGACTGCGGTCTCCGGGCGGCCAGGCACGCTGACGCCGATCAGGTCTACCTTGCGCAACTGCCCGTGGAGCAGTGCCAGCGCTGCCGACGCGGGCTTCGCCGGGATTCCGAGCACCCGGGCGATGTCATTGCCGCGGCCAGCCGGGATGATCCCGTAACGCCCGCCAGCGCCGGCTACGACGCCCGCGAGCGCGCCAGCCGTGCCGTCCCCGCCCACGGCGACCACCACCTCGCCAAGCCGGGCGGCCCGCCCGGCGATTTCCCGGGCGTTGTCCAGGCTCGACGATTCGCTGACGTGATAGGCCACGCCCGCTGTTTCGAGCGTGCCAAGGACGGCGGCCAGCACCCGCTGCGAGCGGCCCTGTCCCGCGGCGGGGTTGACCACGATGAAGAACGGTCCGCTCATTTGATCACTCCTTTAGCAGGGCCAGGTTACGCGCGGCGGAAGTGCCTGGCGCGGCGTACGATCGTGACCCATGGCGAGTGAGGGCGAGGCAGACGGCGAGCAGGCGCGCTACCTCCAGGTGCAGACCACCACTGACTCACGAGCCGAGGCCATGGAACTAGGCCACCTGGCCGTTGCGGCAAGGCTCGCGGCCAGCGCGCATGTCACCGGGCCGGTAGCGAGCACCTACTGGTGGGAGAACGGCCTGGAGCGCGCAGAGGAATGGCTGCTGATGCTCAAGCTTCCGGTCCACCGCTATGAGGCCCTCGCCGAGTTCATCGCGCAGCGGCATAGTTACGACGAGCCCGAGATAATCGCGACGCCGATAGTTGCAGGTTCACCGGCGTACCTAGGCTGGATAGAAGAGGAAACCCGGCCGGAGTAGCCGGCGTTCCCGGCGTGGCCATCGGCGCGCGCCCAGCAGCCTGCCCGGCCGCTGGCACAAGGCAGCGGCCGGTCCTCAGCCGCTACCCGGATGGCGGCACGTTCAATGACCAGACGACCCGCTCGCCGTGTTCGGTGCCGAGAGTTGACAGCGTTCCGGTATCGAGCCTGAACAGCCGGCCCCCCACCGGCTCAAGCCGCAGCCAGCGGGCGGTGAGAACGCGCAGCAGGTGCCCGTGCGCCACCAGCGCCACATCGCCATCCGCGAGCAGCGGGGTAACCCGGGCGAGTACCGCATCGGCCCGCGCGCCCACCTGGTCCAGCGTCTCGCCGGGATGGGCGGCGTCACCGGGGATGACGCCGTCGCGCCACAGGTACCAGCCGGGGCGGTCAGCCTTGATCTGGTCGGTCGTCCACCCGTCATAGCCGCCGTAATCCCACTCCTGGAGGCCGGGGTCCCGCTGGGCACTGGGAACCCCGGCTAGCTCGGCCGTACGCGTCGCCCGGCTGGCCGGGCTCGTGAACGCTGCGCATACCGGCCGCTTGGCCAGCGCGGGTGCGAGCGCTACCGCGGCCGCCTCGCCTTTGCCGTCAGCGGTACGTCGGTGCGGCCGGTGTGCTTGCCAGCTGCACTCCACTCGGTCTCGCCATGCCTGACCAGGATCAGCTCTCCCATGAGCCCTTATCATCGCTGGCCCCTGGGCGGCAGTTACCTGGCGGCCCTTGCCTGACCGGTCGTTCAAAGTTTTGCCGCGAAGAGGTGACGCCGGTGTCAGGTATCGCGGTAGCCTTCAATCCCCAGGCAAATTCGCGCCCGGTCAGCGGGTAGCAGCCTGTCAGGTCCCTACCTAGATAGGCCTTCATGCGCGAGTCCGCTGGTACTGCACGACCAGTGTCTTACCTGAGCCCCTGGGTCGATGGCGAAATCGATAGCGGCCCCGCCGCACTTCAGCGCTCACCGGCTCGGCGCGGCGGCCGTTCCCGCCCACCGCTTGTCGAGCGCATCGCCGGATGGAGTGCCAGGCATCGCGCGGCTGCCATCGTCGGCTGGCTCGGGTTCCTGCTGGCGGCCTTCATCTCCGGGCAGTTCGTTACCGGCTCCAGCGTGCAGCAATACGATCCGGGCCAGGCGGGGCAGGCAGAGCAGATCCTGCACCGGCTGAACGTGACGACAGCGCCCGTCGAGAGCGTTCTCATCACGGCACCGGGCCGGACCGTCGCAGATGACCCCCAGATACGGCAGGCCGCCGGGCAGGTGGCCGCTGCCCTGAAAGCCCTGCCGCGCGCCGCGACGGATATCCGGTCGCCACTCGGCCGGGCCGGCCGGTCGCTGATATCTGCGAGCGGCGCCGCGGCCCTGGTGACCTTCGCTGTCGCGGGCCCGCATGCCAGCGCGGACGCCACGGTGGTCGCGGACCTCGCTGCGGTCGCGAGGGTCCAGGCGCGATTTCCGCACCTGGTGGTCCAGGAGACCGGCGGCGCCAGCACTGATCGGGCCGGGAACGCCATGCTCGCCCAGGACTTCAGGCGCGCCGAGCTGACCTCGGTGCCGATCACTCTGATCTTGCTGCTGGTGGTCTTCGGCGCGCTGATCGCGGCGGCTATCCCCGTGCTACTGGCCGGAAGCGCGGTCGCGGCGACGGTCTGGCTGCTGGCAGTTCCAGGTCACTGGCTGCCTGTCGACGCAGGCACATCCGAGATCGTGCTCGTCATCGGGATGGCCGTAGGTGTCGACTACTCACTGTTCTACCTGCGAAGGGAACGCGAGGAACGGGCTGCGGGCCGGACACCGCTGCAGGCGATCAGGATCGCCGCTGCCACATCGGGCCGGGCGGTGGTCGTGTCCGGCCTGACGGTGATGATCTCGCTAGCCGGCCTGTTCCTCACCGGCATCGATATTTTCACCGGGATCTCCTTCGGCACCATCATGGTCATCGGCGTGGCGGTGCTCGGCTCGCTGACCGCGTTGCCTGCCATGCTCGCCTGGCTCGGCCCATGGGCGGATCGCGGCCGTGTTCCGCTGGTCGGCCATAGACGCCCGGCCCCCAGGCCGTCCCGGGTTTGGACCGGGCTGGTTATCCGGGTGGTCAGGAAGCCGCTGCTGTGGGGTGGGATCGCCGCCCTTGCGATGCTCGCGCTTGCCGTGCCCGCGCTCGGGATGCGTCTCGGCAACCCGTGGGTCGACCTGCCATCAAGCCTGCCTACCGTGCACGCCCTTGACGAGATCCAGCAGGACTTTCCCAGCCGCCCGGCGCCCGCCGAGGTAGTGGTCACGGGCGCTGACCTGACGGGGGCCGCCATGCAGCGGTCGGTTGCTGCGCTCCAGTCCAGGGCGTCACGTCATGGCGCAATCCAGGGGCCCATCACGGCGGGCGCGGCGGCCGGCGGCCGGGCGCTTATACTCCAGGTGCCGCTGGCGGGCAACGGGACCGACCCGGTATCCAACGCCGCGCTACTCGATCTGCGCAACCAGGTCCTGCCCGCCACCATCGGGCGGGTCAGCGGGACAAGCTATGCGGTGACCGGGGACACCGCCTCAAGCCATGACTTCAAGGCGATGCTGCACGGGCGCACGCCGATCGTGTTGCTCGCGGTCACCCTGCTCGCGGTCTGCGTGCTGCTGATCGCATTCGGCAGCCTCGTCATCCCGCTGATATCGGTCGCGCTTAACTTCCTGTCGGTGGGTGCAGCCTGCGGTGTCATCACGTTCATCTTCCAGGATGGCCACCTGCAGGGACTGCTCGGCTTCGCCTCCTATGGCGGGATCATCCCGTGGATACCGTTGTTCATGTTCGTGCTGCTGTTCGGGCTGAGCATGGACTATCACGTCTTCGTGCTGAGCCGGATCCACGAGCTCAGGCGAGGCGGGGCGAGCAACCCGGAGGCCGTCATCGGCGGGATCGCCCGCACGGCCGGGGTGGTGACCAGCGCGGCAGTGGTCATGGCGGCGGTGTTCTCAGTTTTCGGGACGCTTTCCATGGTCGATCTCAAGATGCTCGGCGTCGGCCTGGCGTCGGCGATCCTGATCGACGCGACAGTGGTACGCGGCATCCTCCTGCCGGCTTGCATGATTGTGCTGGGGGAACACAGCTGGTACCTGCCACGCTGGCTGGCTTGGCTGCCCAGCGCTCAGATGCAAGGCGGCCAGGTGGCCGCGGGCGAAATGCCGGCAACGAAGCCGGCGGAACGGGCTGCGGCGGCGGGGGAGGCGGCGGAACGGGCTGCGGCGGCGGGGAGGCTGCGGCCGGATGCACGGCGCTACCTCTAGCCCGGGGTCAGGAAGCCAGTACGCCTATGGCAGCGTCAGGATCTCGTAGCCGTCCGACGTAACCACCAGGGTGTGCTCGAACTGGGCGGTGCGCTTGTGGTCTTTGGTGACGGCAGTCCAGCCATCAGGCCAGATGTCGTATGTGATGGTGCCCAGGGTCAGCATCGGCTCAACGGTGAAGGTCATCCCCGGCTCCATGATCACTGTCACGTCCGGGTCATCGAAATGCGGCACGATCAGTCCAGAGTGAAACGTCGTCCCGATGCCATGTCCGGTGAAATCGCGGACCACCCCGTAGCTGAACCTGCGTGCGTACGACTCGATGACGCGGCCGATCGCGTTCAGCGGACGGCCGGGCGCTACCGTACGGATGCCGCGCATCATCGCCTCCCTGGTTCGCTCGACCAGGAGCCTGGACTCCTCGTCGACAGCTCCGGCAAGGAAGGTCGCGTTCGTGTCGCCGTGGACCCCGCCGATAAAGGCGGTGATGTCCACGTTGACGATGTCGCCGTCGGCGATCACCGTGTCATCGGGGATCCCGTGGCAGATCACCTCGTTGAGCGAGGTGCACAGGGACTTGGGATAGCCGCGGTAGCCGAGCGTGCTGGGGTACGCGCCGTGGTCGCACAGGAACTCGTGCCCCACCCGGTCAAGCTCGTCCGTGGTGACCCCGGGCGCGACGCGCTTGCCCACCTCCGCCAGCGCCTGGGCGGCGATGCGCCCCGCGATCCGCATTCGCTCGATTGTCCCGGCATCCTTGACGTCGGGCTCGCCGACTCTCGGGTGCTTCTTGCCGACATACTCGGGGGCCGTGATCGTTGCGGGAACCTGCCGCATCGGAGACACCCGACCGGGCTGGAGCGTGGTCGCCATGATCTGGGAGTCTAGTTGCCATGGAAGGTGAGCGTCGCTGGTGGTTCTGCCTGAAGCACAACACTGTCGAGCCCGATGCCGGGTGCCGGGCCAAAGAACGGCTAGGCCCGTATCCAACCCGGGAGGAGGCGGCCCGGGCTCTTGAGACAGCCAAGCGGCGGAATGAGGAATGGGACGCGGCCGACGACGGCTAGCCGGGCGGCGGCTAGCTCAGCGGCGGCTAGCCCAGCGGCGGCGGCTAGCTGGGCGATCAGGTGAGTGACGACTTCGCTACGCTTTTTGCTGAAAAGTCGTCACCATCACGCACGCCGCGCGCTTGCGCGCCGGCCGTTGCTGGGCCGCGCGGTGCTGTCGTGGGAGTCTGCCCCGGTATCGTGAGTCGGAGCGGTCCTCCGGGTCCGAAAGGGGCGTGCGGGTGACTGAGCATCATCCCGACAGCGAGCTGCCGGCGGCGGCCGAGTCCCGGCTGGCCGAGATCCGCCGTAGCGGCACGTGGGGATCGGCGCTGTCGGCCGACGAGTTCACCGCGATCCGCAGTGTCGGCTTCGAGCCGGTCGGCCAGGTGCTCGGCGCTGCCGTTTACAACATCGGCTACACCGGGGGATTCAGCTGCCCGGGTGCCTGGGCCGGATACGGAGGTTATGCGGCGCCGTACCGGAGCGTGACCTCGGTGTCGGGAGCGGGCGGGATGGGCTCTTTCGCGCCCATGGTCCAGACGCTCTACGAGGCCCGCCGCCGGGCGATCGGGCGGATGTCAGCGGAATGCGCGGAACTCGGCGGCCATGGCATCGTCGGGGTCTCTCTCACGATCGGCGCATTTCCCGCAGGCGGCCTCGAATTCAAGGCAATAGGCACGGCGGTGCGGGCACCCGGCGGGGTCCGGCTCAAGCAGCCGTTCACGTCCGACCTGTCCGGCCAGGACTTCGCCAAGCTGATCATGGCGGGATGGGTGCCTGCCGGGCTGGTGCTCGGGATCTCGGTCGGGGCCCGCCACGATGACTGGCTCACCGTCACCCAGACGAGCTGGGGCTCGGGGAGCGCCGAGGTCAGCGGCTACACCGATCTCGTCCACCAGGCCAGGCACGACGCCCGGATCCAGCTCGAGAAGGACGTGACCAGGCACGGCGCTGACGGGGTCGTCGTTACCAGCATCGACACGAGGATCCGCGAGCGGGAGTGCACGATGCAGGAGCACCGGAAAGATCACATCGTGGAGGTCACCATCATCGGCACTGCCACCGCGCAGTTCGCCAGATCACAGCGGCCGACGCATGGTTCGAGCCTGGCGATCCTCTCGCTGGACCCGCAGCGTCGTCAAGCGGCGAGGGTGCGGCTTGGCCCATGATCGCCGCCGGACTCGGGATGTCCCGCACCAGGCCGGCGGCGGCCACGCCATGGACGGCACGGCATGAACGGCCAACGGACAAACGGCAGCCTAGGAGCGCAATGACTGACCAGAAGAGCACCGATCTCGGGTTGCAGGGAGTACCGCAGGACGCGATGCGCCGTCTTGCGGAGCTGCGACCCGGACGTCCCGGCGCGATCTTCACGTCGGATCTGTCGGTCAATGAGTTCCTGCTGGTGCGGGAGGTCGGCTTCCGGCCGCTCGGCCTGGTACTTGGCAGCTCGATCTACCATGTCGGGCTGCAGGTCGGGCGCTGGGGCAAGAACCAGGAACTCGATGTCCTCTCGCAGGCCATGTACCACGCCCGGGAGCTCGCGATGAGCCGGATGGAGGCCGAGGCGCATGAGCTGGGCGCGGACGGCATCGTCGGCGTCCGGCTCGATGTGGAGATGAAGGAGTTCGGCAACGACATCGCCGAGTTCATCGCCATCGGTACCGCAGTCCACGCCGAGGAGGGCGCGGGCGGCGGCGGAGTGAAGGACTGGCGCAACAACAAGAAGCTGCCGTTCACGTCGGATCTGTCCGGCCAGGACTTCTGGACGCTGATCCGCGCGGGCTACGCGCCGCTCGGCATGGTGATGGGCTCATGCGTCTACCACATCGCGCACCAGCGGCTCGGCGGGAAACTAGGGAATATCGGCCGCAATGTCGAGCTGGAACAGTTCACTCAGGCGCTCTACGACGCGCGCGAGCTTGCGATGACGAGGATGCAGGCCGAAGCGGAAGAACTGCACGCCGAAGGCATTGTCGGGGTTCAGCTCCGCCAGCACAGTCACACCTGGGGCTCGCACACGACCGAGTTCTTCGCGATCGGCACGGCCGTCCGGCCGCTTCGCGAGGACCACGTCATCGAGCGTCCCACCATGGTGCTGAGCCTCGATTCCTGAGCATCGGCCCGCTCAAGCAGGCCGCCTGCAGTGCTGCCCCGGGCGCACTCTGACTGGCTGGCTACGGGGGCGGAGCGCCGCTAACCGCGTCGAGCAGCCGGGCGAGCCGCCCCTTTAAACTGCCCGCGGGGCGCTCCAACTCGCCGGCTGCCATGCTGACCAGGTGTTGCGCCACGTCGAAGGAGAATGGCGCAACCTCAGGCGAGACCGCCAGCGAATCGTGCGCCATTGCGTCGAGTTCAGGATCATCCTGGTCGAGGGCCAGGATGGTGGCACCGAGCCGCCGCGCGTCGTGCACCCGCTCCAGCAGCGGTACCGGTGCCGCATCCGGGCTGACCACCAGGAGCGTCTCGCCTCGGCTCACGGCTTCCACGCGGGCCAGCCCGACGCTGAGGTGCGGCGGCGCACCGGGCGGCGGTTCCCATCTGACCAGGGTCGGCGCGAGCCCGGGCAGGTCGGCGAGGCGGCTCTCCTGCTCCAGGTGCGCGGTCAGGTGCCACGGCTCGTCGTCCGGCGTCCCCACGACAAGCAGGCCGCCAGGCGTCCGTGCCGACCCCCGCAGTGCCCGCGCAAAGGACCGGGTTCGCTCCAGCCATCTGCTCGGGCCGAGCAGCTCGCGCAAGACAGCAACTTGGTCGGCATTCACCCTTCCATGGTGCCCGACCGCCCAGGGCGGCGCAGCTACACGGTGACGATCCGGCTACGCCCCGCTGACGCCAGCAGGCGCGGGCGGGGCGGAGCGGGGGCGGACGTGGGCGGACGTGGGCGGACCCGGGGGTGGACGTGGGCGGACCCGGGGATCATGATGTCGGAGCGCAATCTGGCAGGATCGTCGGCATGGCCGCCACCCACGCAACGCCAGGTCCCGAAGTAGCCGCCGCCGCGGACGCCGTTGAGCCCGCCGCCGTGGCGGCCGGCTTGATCGTCGGTGTTCTGGGCGGAACCGGGGACCAGGGCCGGGGCCTAGCCCGCCGGCTGGGCCTGGCCGGTAATCAGGTGATCATCGGATCGCGTAGCCCGGCGCGGGCCATCGCCGCCGCGGCCAGCATCGGCTCGCCGCCCCAGATCACCGGACTGTCCAACGAGGATGCTGCCCGCGCTGCTGACGTAGTGATCGCCGCGGTTCCATGGGAGGGGCACCGGGAGTTGCTGGCGCAACTGGCGGACGTGCTGGCTGGCAAGATCCTTATCGACTGCGTGAACCCGCTGGCCTTCGATTCCCGGGGCGCGTACATGCTCCCGGTCGAAGAGGGCAGCGCCGCGCAGCAGGCAGCGCAGGTGCTGCCGGGCTGCACGGTCGTCGGCGCGTTTCATCACGTGTCGGCGACGCTGCTGCTGGACCCCGAAGTCGCCGAGGTGGACCTGGACATCATGGTCCTCGGTGACGACCGGCACGCGACCGATCTAGTCCAGGCGCTGGCCGAGCGCATCCCTGGGGCACGAGGGATCTACGCGGGCCGGCTACGCAACTGTGCGCAAGTCGAAGCGCTCACGGCCAACCTGGTAGCGATCAACCGGCGCTACAAGGCGCACGCCGGCCTGCGCATCACCGATATCCAGGTCTGACCCCGGCCTGCTCTCCCACCAGGCCCGGGGCTGATCCCACCAGGCCCGGGGCTGATCCCACCAGGCCCGGGGCTGATCCCACCAGGCCCGGGGCTGATCCCACCAAACCCCGGGGCTGATCCCACCAGGCTCAGCCTAGCGCCCTGCCGCGGCCGAATTGCGGTACCGGACCTGTGGACGCAGCAAGGGCGGAATGCCCGAGCTGTACACCCCAATTCCGGTACCAGCGCTCGCGCATTCATTTGTAGGAGAACTCCTTGCTGGGGAAGCTGCCCGATACCACGTCCGCGGCGAACGACTGCGCGGCTGTGCGCAGCACTCCGCCGACGTCCGCGTACCGCTTGACGAACTTGGCGGTCCGCGGCGAGAGCCCGGCCATGTCCTGCCAGACCAGGACCTGGGCGTCACAGTCCGGCCCGGCGCCGATCCCGATCGTGGGGATCGACAGGGAGGCGGTGACCCGGGCAGCAAGCTCGGCGGGCACGGCTTCGAGCACAACCGCGAACGCGCCGGCCGCCTGCAGCGCCTTGGCGTCGTGCAGTAGCCGGTCGCCGTCCTCGCCGCGGCCCTGGACCCGGTAGCCGCCGAAAGCATTAACCGACTGCGGGGTGAGCCCGAGATGTGCCATCACCGGGATCCCGGCCGCCACGAGGTCCTCGACCTGCCTGATCACGCGGTAGCCGCCCTCAAGCTTGACCGCGTGCGCGCCAGTTTCCTTCAGGAACCTGGTCGCCGCGGCCAGCGCCGCCTCCGCCGAGGCCTGGTAGGAGCCAAACGGCAGGTCGGCGACCACCATCGCGCGGCTGCTGCCGCGCACCACCGCCGCGGTGAGCTGGATCAGGTCGTCGACGGTTACCGGGATCGTTGTGTCATAGCCGTAGACGACCATTGCGGCGGAGTCGCCCACCAGAAGCACGGGAATCCCGGCGTCGTCGAAGATCCGCGCGGTCAGCGCGTCGTATGCGGTGAGCATCGGCCATTTCTCGCCGCGCGATTTGGCCCCAGCAATGTCGCGGACGGTAACGCGGCGCGTGCCGCGGCCGCCGTAGAGCGGCTCTGCCGTCGTGACCCGGCCGGTGGCCGTGACGGGTCCCGCTGACGTCGCCTGAGGGCTGGCCGCGGCGGGTTCCGCTGCCGCCGGGGCCGGTCCGGCAGAGGTCGCCTGAGGATCGGCAGCGGCGGGTTCCGCTGCCGTCAGGGCCGGTTGGGCCGCCGCTTCCGGTGCCGAGGTCCGCGCGGTTGTCGCGGCCTGGAGATGATGATCATGGTGTGACGACATAGCAGGCCTCCATGTCTCGAGGCGCCCGTGCGGCGTCCCCGGACATTTCGATGATGACATGCCCAACCGGGTGCGGACAGCCGGCCTAAGTCCCGAAGCTAGGCCCCAAAGGTAGCCTGCGGCTTACCTATTATGATACGATAACGTATCGTATCGTTAAAGATCGTTCCCGATGTCGGCTGTTGCTCCGCGCATCGGCTAGAACACTGCCGCGAGGTGATGGCTTCCCGGCACGTGCGAAGGACATCATGGATCCGCAGACCATTTACCGGCGCAGATGGCTCATTCTCAGCGTCCTGATCATCAGCCTTGGTGCGATAGTCCTCGACAACACCGTGCTGAATATCGCCCTCAAGACGATCGCCGAGCCGAAGCCAAGGGGCGGCCTTGGCGCCAGCCAGAGCCAGCTTGAGTGGGCGATCAACTCTTACACGCTCGTGTTCGCCGGGCTCCTGTTCACCTTCGGCGTCATCGGCGACCGGATCGGCCGCAAGCGCATGCTGATGATCGGCATGGCGATGTTCGGCATCGCCTCGCTGGTTTCGTCATACGCGCACTCGCCCGAGCAGCTGATCCTGGCGCGCGCCGCGATGGGCTTCGGCGGCGCCGCGGTCATGCCGCAGACACTGTCCATCATCACCAACGTGTTCGATCCGAGGGAGCGCGCGCGTGCCATCGGTATCTGGGCGGCGGCCGTGGGGGTTGCCATCGCTATCGGTCCGATAGCGGGCGGGCTGCTGCTCGACCACTTCTGGTGGGGGTCGGTCTTCCTGATTAACGTGCCGGTGACCGCCTTCGGCGTGGCCGCGATCATGCTGATCGTCCCGGAATCCAAGAGCCCGAGTCCGGGGAAGATTGACTACCTCGGGGTGCTGCTGTCGATCGCCGGCCTCGTGCTGGTCGTGTACGGGATCATCCAGGGCGGCGACACCGGCTCGTGGCTCCGCGGTGACGTGCTGGTGCCGGTCGCTGGCGGGCTTGCCGTCCTGGCGGGTTTCGGGTGGTACGAGAGCCGGATCGAGAATCCGTCGCTCGACGTCCGGCTGTTCCGTGATCCACGGCTGTCGTCCGCTGCCGCGGCGATCGCGCTGGTGTTCTTCGCGATGGCGGGCGTGTATTTCTTTATCAGCTTCTACATGCAGGACGTGCGCGGCTACAGCCCGCTGCACGCCGGCCTGCTGACCATCCCGCTCGCTGCCGGCCAGCTGATCGCCTCAACTCGGAGCGCCGGACTGGTCAAGCGGTTCGGCCCGAAGGCGCTCTGCACGACCGGGGTCCTGATAGTCGCGGCCGCGCTCGTCGGCTACCACTTCCTCGGCACGACTACCCCCATCTGGGTACTCGAGGTTATCTTCTTCGCCCAGGGCGCCGGGATGGGCAGCGTCATGCCGCCAGCGACCGAAGCCGTGATGTCGGTGGTACCAAGGGACCGCAGCGGCGCGGGATCGGCCATCACCAACACCTCTCGGCAGGTTGCTGTCGCACTCGGTGTCGCCGTGCTCGGATCGGTTCTCGCCCAGGCCTATCGTGGCCAGCTCGCACCGCAGCTCACCGCCCTGACGCCTGCTGCCCGCACCGCCGCCACCGCGTCGATCGCGCAGACTCAGGCGATCGCACAGCAGCTTGGCCCGGCCGGGCACGGCCTGCTGACAGCGGCGAACGCCGCGTTCGTGCACGCCATGCATGTGACATCGCTGATCTCGGTGATCATCGCGATCCTCGGTGCCGCCGCGATCGCGGTCTGGATGCCCGGCCGGCCAGCACCGCGCGGCGCCGAGGCGCCCCGGGTCCCGTATGGTGCGGGCGGCCGGTCCGACGCCGGCCAGCACGCACCAGTGCCTGTGCCGGTCCCTGTCCCGGTTGGCGACATCGATAGCGGGTCCGATGACGCAGCGAGGTAACGCTGCCGCTGGTGGTCGGCACATGGCCGCGGCCGCTGGGCGCGACCTGGCCGTCGAGCGCGAGCAGAGCTGCGCGGAGCAAAGTGGCAGGGAGCGGGGCGGCGGGGGCCGGCAGAGTTGGGGTGAGCAGGTCGGCGGGGGCGAGCAGAGCGGCGGGAGCGAGCAGGCCGCCGAGCGGCGGCGGCCGGGTCGGCCGCGTAGTGAGGAAGCCGACCGGGCGATCATTGACGCGGCGCTGAGCCTGTTCGCTGAGTCGGGCCCGGGTGGACTGTGCATCGAGAAGGTCGCCGCCCGCGCTGGCGTGGGCAAGGCGACGATTTACCGGCGCTGGCCCGGCAAGGAGGATCTCCTTCTCGACGCCCTGGCGGCACTGCGGGTCCCGCTGCCACGGCCAACCGGTAAATCGGTCCGCGGTGACCTCATCGGGTTGCTTGAGGCCATGTGCGGGGAGTCGGCCGATCCCAGGCGGGCAGGGCAGTTCGCACTGCTGCAGGGCGAAAGCGCCAACTACCCGCGGGTGATGGCACGATACACAGAGACCGTCGTCGAGCCGCGCCGCGAGGTGGTCAGGTCGGTGCTGCGGCGCGGTATCGGGACCGGCGAGCTTCGCGAGAACATCGACGTCGAAGCGGCGCTGTTCATGCTGAGCGGCGCGGTGGTAGTCCGCACGATAAGCGGATCTGAGCAGATTGAGGATGACTACGCCCGGCGCGTGGTCGATGAGCTGCTACGCGGCCTCGCATCACGCTGACTCTTGCTGGCCGGGGGCTTGCTAACCGGGGCTTGTGGCCGGGGGCTTTGGTGGCCGGGGGCAGCCGATGCATGTCAGCTATTGGCTTCCAGGACGGAGCGCCTTGGCAGCCGGCGCTCAGTCGGCTGAGCGGAGTGGCTCGCGCCACTTGCTGGTGATCGGCAGGCGGCGGTCCCGGCCGAAGTTCTTCGCGCTGATCTTCGGGCCGGGCGGGTACTGCCTTCGCTTGTACTCCGCCCGGTCGACCATCCTGATTACCTGCTCGACCAGGACCGGGTCATGGCCTGCGGCGACTAGCGCTGCGGTACCCATGTCCTGCTCGACATAGTCGTCGAGCAGCGCATCGAGGACCGTGTAGTCCGGCAGCAAGTCGCTGTCCAGCTGGCCGGGCGCGAGCTCGGCGCTGGGCGGCTTGGTGATCGAGTTCTCCGGGATCGGCGGGATCTCGGCCCGATCCTGGGACTGCTGGTTACGCCAGCGGGCCAGCTCCCAGACCAGCGTCTTGGGCACATCCTTGATCGGGGCGTACCCCCCAGCCGAATCGCCGTAGAGCGTCGAGTACCCGGTGGCCAGCTCGCTCTTGTTGCCGGTCGTCAGCACCAGGTGGCCTTCGGCGTTGGACAGCCCCATCAAGATCACGCCGCGGATCCTGGACTGGAGGTTCTCCTCGGCCAGGCCGGTCAGGTCGAGCTCCCGGTCGTAGGCCTCGACCATGGCCTGGATCGGCACAGTCCTGGCGTGCAGGCCCTGGCGCTTGGCCAGGTCCTCCGCGTCGCCGACCGAGTGGTCCGACGAGTAGCGGCTCGGCATCAGGACCACATGGACCCGATCGGGGCCGACGGCGTCGGCGGCGATCGTCGCGGTCAGCGCGGAATCGATCCCGCCGGACAACCCGACGATGACCGAAGCGAAGCCGTTCTTATGCACATAGTCCCGGACGCCGGTCACCAGCGCCGCATACACCTCGGCCAGCTCAGGCAGCCGCGGCCAGAACGGCCTGGGGGTCGACCGGGGGGCGGTAGCGGACGGCCGGGCGGGGAGCGGCGGCAGTGTCAGGCGCTGGAGTGTGATGACGGTGCCGTCCTGCGCGTCGACCGGACTCGCTCCGGTGGCCGGCCGGGCCGGGTCGGCGGCGGGCAGGGCGAGATCCGCGACGACCAGCGCCTCGTCGAACTGCGGACCGCGGGCCAGCAGCGCCCCGGATGCGTCCACGATGATCGAATCGCCGTCGAAGACCAGCTCGTCCTGGCCGCCCACCATGTTGACGTAGGCGAGCACCGCGCCAGCCTCGCGGGCCCGCCGCTGGCAGAGGTCAAGCCGGGTGTCGTCCTTGCCCCGCTCGTACGGGGACGCGTTGGGCACCACGAGCAGCGCGGCGCCCGCCACGCGGGTGACCGCGACCGGGCCGCCATCCTGCCAGAGGTCCTCGCAGATGGCGATCGCGACATCCACTGGATCCTGGCCGGCCAGCGGCAGCCGGAAGACCGGCATGCTGTCACCAGGGACGAAGTACCTATATTCGTCGAATACGCCGTAATTCGGCAGATGATGCTTGGCTGACGTGACGGCAACCGCCCCGCCATGCAGCAGCGCCGCAGCGTCAACCGGCGCCCCGGCGGGCAGCCCGAGGCGCGGCCGCAGCCCGGTTCGCCGGTCAAGGTAACCAGTCACGACGGCGATCCCGCCGAGGCCGTCGGCGGCCAGCCGGCTCGCCGTCTCATGCAAGGTGGAGACCGATGCCTCGACAAACGAGGAACGCAGCGCAAGATCCTCGACCGGATAGCCGGTCAGCACCATCTCGGGGAACACGACCAGGCTTGCTCCCTGCTCAGCCGCGCGCCTGGTCCAGCTGACTATCAGGTCGGCGTTGCCGGCCAGATCTCCTACGGTGGCGTCTACCTGGGCAAGCGCGATCCGCATCGTGGGCACCTGTCCAGCTTAGGGGTCGCGTTCATTCGTCAGGAGAGCCGCGGCGGCGGGCCGGCGGCGGCGGCGGGGGGCAGGCCCGGGGCGCCGGGGCGCCCTCTTAACGTGCAGGAAACTGCCGGGGCGCCCTCGTAACGTGCAGGAAACACGGAGCAGGCAGAATGTCTGGGTGGACAGGCAGGAAGAATTCGTACTGCGCACGCTCGAGGAGCGTGACATTCGTTTTGTCCGGTTGTGGTTTACGGATGTCCTCGGCTACCTCAAGTCGGTGGCAGTCGCCCCGGCCGAGCTCGAGGGCGCGTTCGCCGAGGGCATCGGGTTCGATGGCTCGGCCATCGAGGGGTTCTCGAGGGTCTACGAAGCGGACATGATCGCCAAGCCGGACCCGTCGACCTTCCAGGTGATGCCGCTGCGCGCTGACGCCGCCGGGGTTGGGCGGATGTTCTGCGACATCCTGCTGCCAGACGGATCTCCGTCCTACGCCGATCCGCGTCACGTGCTCAAGCGCGCCCTGGCCCGGGCTTCCGCGCTCGGCTTCAGCTTCTACACTCACCCCGAGATCGAGTTCTTCCTGCTCAGGGAGAAGCCGGAGCCTGGAGTCAGGCCGCAGCCGATCGACTCGGGCGGCTATTTCGACCACACACCGCACACCATCGCGCATGACTTCAGGCGCAACGCGATCGTGATGCTGGAGCGGATGGGCATCTCGGTGGAGTTCAGCCATCATGAGGGCGCTCCCGGGCAGCAGGAGATCGACCTGCGCTACGCCGACGCGCTCAGCACGGCGGACAACATCATGTCGTTCCGGCTTGCCATGAAGGAGGTCGCGCTCGATCAAGGCGTGTATGCGACCTTCATGCCCAAGCCGTTCACCGAGTTCCCCGGCTCGGGGATGCACACTCATATGTCCCTGTTCGAGGGTGACAGGAATGTGTTCCACGAGCCGGGCGCGCAGTTCCAGTTGTCGAAGCTCGGCCGGGCATTCATTGCTGGGCTGCTCAGGCACGCAGCGGAGATCACCGCGGTGTGCAACCAGTGGGTGAACTCTTACAAGCGGCTGTGGGGCGGGACCGAGCGCATCGCCGGCGCCGGCGGAGAGGCGCCCGCCTATGTCTGCTGGGGGCATAACAACCGGTCGGCCCTGATCAGGGTGCCGATGTACAAACCGCAGAAGGGGAACGCCACCAGGATTGAGTTCCGGTCCATCGACCCGGCCTGCAACCCGTACCTGGCGTTCGCTTTGATCCTCGCGGCCGGCCTGCAGGGCATCGAGGCCGACTACGAGCTGCCGCCCGGTGCCGAGGACGATGTATGGGCGCTGACCAGCGCCGAGCGCCGAGCGCTTGGCATCGAGCCGCTGCCGCAGAACCTGTCTGATGCGTGCAACGTTATGCAGCGCAGTGAACTGGTCGCTGAGACGCTCGGCGAGCATGTCTTCGACTTCTTCCTGCGGAACAAGCGCGAGGAATGGCTGGACTACCGCCGTCAGGTCACCGAATTCGAGCTGGACCGCCACCTGAACGTGCTCTGACCGCTGGTCATTCGGGCGTTGTGCCGGGTGCGCCACGACTTCTACGCTGACGGGCATGTCATTCCATTTCGGGCCCGGAGGCTCGCGCTGATGAGGGCGGCTCGCGCTGGTGACGGCGGCAGTGGCCGGTGCCGTCGTGCCTCGCTACGGTTCTTAAGTGAGCATGACGCGAGGGACCACGCTAGCCGGGCGGTTGGCAGTGCTGGGGTTCGCTGACACGGCACGGGCCGAGCGGATGCTCACCGACGACCTCCGGCTTGACGTCGGCGGCCGGGACGCTGAGCTTGTCGACGCCATTGCGGGCGGCGCCGATCCGGATCTGGCTCTCACGTCACTGGCCAGGCTGCCACTCGACGGCGAGCTGCGTGACGCACTGCGGACCGACGCCGCCCTGCGTGACCGGCTGATCGCCGTTCTCGGCGCCAGCGCGGCGCTCGGAGAACATCTCGTCAGGCACCCGGACCACTGGCGCGTCCTGGCCGGGCCTGGGCTACTCAGCCGCCCGACGGCTGCGGAGCTGCGAGCGGAAATGCTGGCAGCCGCTGGCGTTCAGGCGCAGGCCGACGGTGCCGCCCCGGAGGCCGACGGCGCCGCCGCGCGGGCGGCGGTTCTGGGGGCGGAGCGCCAGCCCGTGGCGGGTCCGCGCGGTTCGGCCGGGGCAGACGAGGTGACGGCGCTGCGCGTCGGTTATCGGAGGCGGCTGCTGGGCCTGGCGGCCATGGACCTCACCGGCGCGGTGCCGATCGAGGAAACAGCGGCCGAGCTTGCTGACCTCGCCGCCGCCGCGCTGGAGGCGGCCCTGGCCATCGCCAAGTCCCGGCTGCACCAGGCAGCGGGCGCGTGCCGGATCGCGGTCATCGCGATGGGCAAGTGCGGCGGCGGGGAGCTGAACTACGCCAGCGACGTGGATGTGATCTTCGTCGCCGCACCGGCAGGTGATGCGACAGAGGACACCGCGCTCCGCGCCGCCACGCAGCTGGCGGGCGCGATGATCCAGGTCTGCTCGCAGCCTGCGGTCGAGGGCCCGCTGTTCCCCGTCGACCCGAACCTCCGCCCGGAGGGCCGCGACGGGCCGCTGGTGCGCACGCTGGCCAGCCACCGCGCTTACTACGAGCGCTGGGCCAAGACCTGGGAGTTCCAGGCTCTGCTCAAGGCGAGGCCGGTGGCTGGCGACGCCGAACTTGGCCGTGACTACCTGCGGGCCCTCGCCCCGATGGTCTGGCAGGCGGCCCAGCGCGAGAATTTCGTCGCTGACGTGCAGGAGATGCGGCGCCGGGTGCTCGACAGCCTGCCTGCCGATCAGGCCGGCCGTGAGCTCAAGCTAGGCCCGGGCGGACTTCGTGACATCGAGTTCGCGGTCCAGCTGCTCCAGCTAGTGCATGGCCGCACCGACGAGACGCTCCGCGTCCCGGCCACGCTGGATGCGCTCGCGGCGCTGGCCGCTGGCGGTTATGTGGGCAGGCAGGATGCGGCGAGCCTGGCCAGTGCCTACCGGTTCTTGCGCGGTGTCGAGCACCTGCTCCAGCTCTACCAGCTCAGGCGGACTCATACGCTGCCCGAGGACCAGGCGGTGCTGCGCCGGGTCGGCCGCGCGATGCAGCTGGCGGCCGGCAGCGGGGCGCACGCCGATCCTGCCGCGGAGCTGACGTCGCAGTGGCGCCAGCACGCCAGCCAGGCCAGGCAGCTGCACGAGAAGCTCTTCTACCGGCCGCTGCTCGAGGCGGTCGCCCGGCTTCCCGGCGAGGACGTCCGGCTGACGCCGGAAGCGGCCCGGGCCAGGCTTGAGGCGCTCGGCTACATTGACCCGGCGGGCGCCCTCAGGCACATCGGCGCGCTCACCGCAGGCGTCAGCCGCAAGACCGCTATCCAGCGCACGCTGCTGCCAGCGATGCTGGGCTGGTTCGCCGATGCGGCCCAGCCCGACGCCGGGCTGCTCGCGTTCCGCCAGGTCAGCGAGGCGCTGGGGGATTCCCCCTGGTACCTGAGACTGCTGCGGGATGACACCAGGGTGGCGCAGCGGATGGCCAGGCTGCTGGCATCGAGCAGGTACGCGGCCGGCTTGCTGCTGCGCGCCCCGGATGCGGTCGCACTGCTCTCCGACGACGCGCAGCTCGCCCCGCGCCCAGCCGATGCCCTCCGGGCTGAGGCTGCCGCCGCGGTGCGCAGGCATCCTGAGGCGATCGACGCGGTCGCCGCCATCCTGGCGCTGCGCCGCAGGGAACTATTGCGCACCGCCGCTGCCGACGTGCTTGGCCTATCGGGCATCGAGGGGACCGGCCAGTCGCTCAGTGCTGTCGCGATGGTGACTGTCGGAGCCGCGCTCGACGCTGCTGCCAGGAAGATCGAGCGGGAGACCGGGCCATTGCCCACCCGGATGGCGGTGCTGGCCATGGGCAGGTTCGGCGGGCACGAGATGAGCTATGCGAGCGACGCCGACGTCATGTTCCTGCACGATCCGCTGCCCGGCGCTGACGAGGAGAGCGCAACCCGGGCGGCCCATGCCATAGCCGAAGAGTTGCGTGCCCTGCTTGGCCGCCCGGGCCCCGATCCGGCGCTGCCCGTCGACGCGGACCTGCGGCCGGAGGGACGGCAGGGGCCGTTGATCCGCACGTTGGCCTCTTATCTGGCCTACTACCGGCGCTGGGCGCTGCCCTGGGAGGCGCAGGCGCTGCTGCGCGCCGAGCCCGTCGCCGGCGATGCGGAGCTGGGCGGCGCCTTTATTGCCATCGCAGACGAGTTCCGCTATCCAGCCGGGGGGATGGCTGAGGCATCCGTCCGGGAAGTCAGGCGGCTTAAGGCCCGAATGGAAGCGGAACGCATGCCCAGGGGCGCCGACCCGGCGCTGCACCTGAAGCTGGGCCCCGGCGGCCTCGCTGACGTGGAGTGGGTGGTCCAGCTGCTGCAGCTCAAGCATGCGCACGCGGTTCCCGCGCTGCGGACCACGCGGACGCTGGAAGCGCTGGCGGGCGCCCGGGGGGCTGGCCTGGTCACCGCCGCCGATGAGCAGGTTCTCCAGGCCGCGTGGCGGCTCGCCGCCCGGATCCGGAATGCGGTGGTGCTGGTCCGGGGCCGCGCGTCGGACATGGTGCCGTCGGCGCAGCCCGAGCTGACCGCGGTAGCCCGGCTGCTCGGCTACCGGCCGGAGTCCGCGCAGGACCTGATCCAGGACTACCGGCGCACGGCCAGGCGGGCCCGGGCCGTGATGGAAAGCCTTTTCTACGGCTGATACTGCGGCTGGCCGTCAGCTCGGTGACATCCTGGCCGGGCCGGCGGCCCGGTGACAATCTGGCCGTGCCGCATCGGCATGCCGGCCGGAACAGGCTGCTCCCCGGCAGCGCGCCGTACCTCGTGCTCCGGCCGTCTCATGACCTCAGCGTGACCGGCCGCCCTTGGCGGTAGCCAGCCAGCAGCTGGTCGCGCACTTCGGCGGGCAGCGGCTTAACCGCCTCCCGCACGGTCACGCCGGATGCCCGGTGTATCCGCGGCGCTAGCCACTCCGCTACCAGCTGCGGCCTGCGCTTCCCCGTGTCGCGCAGGATCCAGCCGATGGCTTTGCGGATGAAGAACTCCTTCTCCGCCAGCATCAGGTCGGCGTACCGGCCGAAGCGCTCGAAATCGCCGTCGCCGCGGCGGAGCGGCTTCAGCAACGCGAGCATTGCCGAGCGCCGCAGCCAGAAGTCATCGTCGGCGGCCCAGCGGTCCAGCGTGGTGTCCAGCTCCGGATAGCGCTCGGTGAGGGCGCCCATGACGTTCGCCGCGAGGCCGTCCACCAGCGCCCAGGTGCCGGCGGTGCGAAGCATCCGTTCCACCAGCACGGTATCGCTGGCCCGCAGCAGGTGCGCGTTGGCGTCGAGCAGCTCCGCGGCCGCCATCCGGCACTCGAACACTGGCCGGTCCCAGAGCGCCTCGGCGACGGCGACGAGAACATCGTGGTCGAGTCCGGCCCGCTCCCTGCACCAACCCTTCACGGTTGCGCGGACGGCTGGCAAGCCAGTGCCCGCGAACTCCAGGTCGCTTTTGAGGTAGGCCTTCTCATTGACTGCGCGTTCCGCGCTCCCGAGAGCGCGCAGCGCGTGCTCGATGGCCGCGGCATCAGGCGATTGCGTGCCGCTGTCCACCTAAGTCACTGCCTTCCGGGTGCAGCCAGGGCCGGACCACCGGCCGTGCGCACAGCGCCGTCTTTATCCAAGGTAACTGACGTTGGCGCGCACCCGGTGGACGCCGCAGTCGTGCCGCCCGGGCAGCCCGATTCCGTCTCTGGCCTCGGAATCCCTCGCGCAGACAAGGAACAGCCAGGCAGCCGACTTGCTGCCGATCCGGAGCGAGAATCCGACCGTGCGCTCGTACCCATCGGCGGAAATCCGACGGGGTCCGGAGACGGTAGCGTGCTTGTCCAGGTAGAGCCACTTCGGCCCGGGCGGCGGGTTCGAGGTCGCTGACAGCCGGAGCCCGACGTAGACATACCAGTGCTTCGACACGTATCGCCCGATCTGCGCGCGCGGCAAGAACACGTAGGCCCGGTACGCAGGGTGACACACCGGCGTCGATACGCAGTTCCGCTTAGTGGCCACCCGGGAGTTGGCGCTGATGTAGACCGTCGCGGCTGCGGAGGTAACGGCGGTCGGGCTGGTGTCGAGGACTACGTGATAGCGGGTAGCGATGGTCGGCTTTACGTTGAACGAGTAACGTGTCGCCTCGCTCGCCGACCCGATGAGTCTCGACGCCCGATCATAGGGAAATGGCTGAGCGTACAACTTGACCATGTTCTTTCCGGTTACGCCGGTGATGTCACCGGAGATGCTGGCGACCCGGTACTTGCTTCCGCCCCGGTAGACGGCGAGCGCGTCACCCCCGACGTCGGTCTTCGCGCTGGCTGCGATCGTAATCGCCGGTGCAGCCGTGGGGGCGGCGACGGCCGGGAGGCCACCCGCCGCGAGCAAGCTGCCTGCTACGGTGCAGACGGCAATCATCCGCCAGAGCTTCGACACGCGTACCTACCTTTCCTGACGCGGCTTCCCGCGTCCGGTACCCCGAACAATGCAGTACTCCGGACAACGCGGTAGTCCGAACAATGCAGTACTCCGAACAACGCAGTACTCCGAACAACGCAGAAAGAATAAGGGCAGCGTCTGCCTTCGAGCGCGCCTTTGAGCTATAAGCCCCGGTATGGTGGGCGTGGCTGACCCGCCTGACTTCGATGATTCAGGGTGCGGGCGAGCCTGGTTACTGATGGTGCTGTGCCGGTTTTCAGGCGTGGTGTCTGGTTGCGGTAAGCGCGGTGGCAGGGCGGGCTGACCGATTGCGCTCGGGCGGGCACCAGCCCCGACCGCGCCGGCGTGGTCTCCTTCCTGGTCTGGGGGCGGGTTTGCGCTAGTCAGGCGGGTGCGGGCAGGGCACATTGCCGCTGCGGATGGGGCAGTTCGTGGCTCATCCGACCTGCTGAACGTTGAACTGCGTGATGACACCGTCGTTGACGGTGTAGGTACCTTGAAAGGTCTTGACCGTTCCATCGGTCTGCGGCGCTGTGAGGCGCGCCGTCACCACGTTTCCTGAGACCGACACGATTGTCACCGTATTCCTGGCAGTAGCGCTGAAGCCATTGACATAGTCGGTATACGAGGAGCCGGTGTTACGGCCGCCGAGTTCCCATGCTTTGACATAGTCATGATTATTGAGCGCGGTGAAGTACTCGTTCACCGTGGCGGCCGGGCCGGTAGGCACGGGCGCGGCCTTGCGGGTCGTGCCGGTCGTGCTGCCGTGACTGACAGGCTTGGCGGCGCCCACCGAAGCGGGTGACTTGAGCGCTCCGCTGCGCACCAAGGCAATGGCCCCGCCCGCAAGGCACAGGACCACCAGGCAACCGATAACGATCGCGGCAGGGGAGCGCCGCTGCGGTCGGCCCGGGCCCGGGCGATCAGGCTGACCGGGTGGTGACTGGCGCTGACCCGGTGATGGCGGCCACTGACCGGGTGCCTCGAGCTGAGCGGGGGGTGCATTCGCCGGCCGGTAACCCGGATCGGGTCTGGAGGGCCCTGCCTGGGAGAGATTGGCGGCCCTGGTGGGAGGTTCATCGGGGAGCGCAGCGGCCGGGCGACTTGGCCAGGCCACAACGGGCATGCCTGCGGACCCGGCGGCGCCGGGCATGCCTGGGGTTCCGGTCATGCGTGGAGTGCCACTGGTGCCATCCGCGACGCCCGCTCCCGCGATGTCTGGAGCCCCGCCGGCGCCTCCTGCGGCGCCTGCTATGCCCGCGGACCCGGCCATGCCTGCCCATACGGCCCGTTGGGTGGGTGGCCGAGCAGGTCCGGCCGCTCCCGGCAGCGCGGCTGGAAGCTCGCAGGCACCGCGGAGCGCGACCGCAAACTCCATGCAGGTCTGGTACCGGTCACCAGGTGCCTTGGCGAGGGCCCTCGCAAGCACCCTGTCGACCGCCGCAGGCAGGTCCGGCCGGCGGTCGGTCAGCGGCGGCGGCGGCGCGGACACCTGTGCCCAGATGGTGGCCACCCCCTGATCACGCCGGAATGGCGGGACGCCGGACAGCATCTCGAACGCGGCACAAGCGAGCGAGTAAAGGTCGGCGCGCCCGTCGATCAGCCTGCTGCCCTCGATCTGCTCAGGGGCGATGTAGTCAAGCGTGCCGAGAAACTGGCCGGTCGACGTCAGGCTGGACGCGACCTGCGACTGCTTGGTGAGCCCGAAATCCGACAGGTAGACATGATCGAGATGCCCGCTGCTGGTCGGCGAGCCGAGCAGCACGTTAATGGGTCATCGCTGCCAGCTAACAGCTTCTGCGGCTACATCTCCATATGGCGGATGGTGCCAGCTCGCAAACAGGTCGAGGATGAGCGCGGCCAGAAGGACCGTCCCAGTGCCGACGGCAGCCCCCCCGACAGTGTCGGTGAAGTGATGCATATTCGCGCCGATCACCCCAACGGCGACGGCGGCTGCTAGCAGGAATGCAGTGCAGGCAAGGACAACACGCAGCAGGCGTGGCACCCTCGCGGGCGTCCTCGCGGGCGTCCTTGCGAGCAGCACTGTTAGGGCGGTGGCCAAGGCGACCGCGCTGGTGACGTGTCCGCTGGGAAAGGGGCTGCCCCACGAAGTCCGGCCGATAAGGGGCTTGAGCACGACTTCGGTGATGGCAGTCGCAAGGGGCACAGATATGGCCACCAAGATGGCGTCGGCATACCGCCGCCGCAGAATACCCGCCAGCACAAGGGCCGCCGCCATCGCGGTTACCGCCACCGGCCCGCCCGGCCAGACCAGCACGGCCAGCAGCAGGGGATGCCCGCCAAGGCTGGCTCGCACTTTGGCATCGAACGTCGCGTCCACCCAACCGGTTTCCATCCCGTGCCTGAGCCACACTCCCTGTACCGCAATCACCAGCACGCAGACAACCACAATTGCCACGGCCAGGGGACGGGCGGCGGTCGGCAGCAGCGGTCTTGCGGCTGACCTGCCAGGGCCCTTCAACGTTTGCCCGAATGTCCTTAATCCCATACAAGGTCACGTTAGCTGGCTTTGCCAGCAGCCTGCCGGAAACCGGGGCGGCGGAGTCATGGCCGGGAAGGCGGTGATCACTATCTGCCCGGCGGACAGCGATGGCTCACCGGCGCGGCCGTGGACGCGGGTGCTCGCGGGCGCTGTAGCCCGACCGCGACGAGTCGACGCGCACCGCCCTGGAGACCGTCTTCGATGCCCGGCCGGAACTGAACCGGTACAGGACGGTGCGCGATGACATCGCCGCAGGTCAGGCTATGTGCGAAGGCTACACGTCGAAGTAGAGCTCGAACTCGTGCGGGTGTGGGCGCAGCCTGATCGGGTCGATCTCGTTGGCGCGCTTGTAGTCCAGCCAGGTCTCCACCAGGTCAGGCGTGAAGACGCCGCCCTCGAGCAGGTAGTCGTGATCGGCCTCAAGGGTGTCGAGCACCTTGTCCAGGGAGCCTGGCACCTGCGGGATCGCCCTTGCCTCGTCCGGCGGAAGCTCGTAGAGGTCCTTGTCTACCGGCTCGGGCGGCTCGATCTTGTTCTTGATGCCGTCCAGGCCGGCCAGCAGCATCGCGGAGAACGCCAGGTATGGGTTGCAGGACGGATCAGGCACCCGGAACTCGATCCGCTTGGCCTTCGGGCTTGGCCCGGTGATCGGCACGCGGACGCAAGCCGACCTGTTGCGCTGCGAGTAGACCAGGTTGACCGGGGCCTCGAAGCCGGGAACCAGCCGGTGGTAGGAGTTCACCGTCGGGTTGGTGAACGCCAGCAGTGACGGCGCGTGCTTGAGCAGGCCGCCGATGTAGTACCGGGCCATGTCGGAGAGCCCGGCATACCCGACCTCGTCGTAGAACAGCGGCGAGCCGTCCTTCCACAGGCTCTGATGACAGTGCATTCCGGAGCCGTTGTCGCCGAAGATGGGCTTGGGCATAAACGTTACGGTCTTGCCCGCCGCCCGGGCCACGCTCTTGATCACGTACTTGTAGAGCATCAGGTTGTCGGCCGTCTGCAGCAGGCCGCCGAACCGCATGTTGATCTCTGACTGCCCGGCGGTGCCGACCTCGTGGTGCTGCATCTCGACCGTGATGCCGCAGTCGATGAGGGCCCTGACCATGTCGGCCCGAAGGTCCGCATAGTGGTCAGTCGGCGGGACGGGGAAGTAGCCGCCCTTATAGCGCGGCTTGTAGGCCAGGTTGCCGCCCGGCTCATCGAGGCCGGAGTTCCAGGCGCCCTCAATCGAGTCGATGTAGTAGTACCCGGCCTGCGGCGAGGTCTCGAAGCGCGCGGAGTCGAAGATGTAGAACTCGGCCTCCGGGCCGAAATAGGCGGTGTCGGCGACGCCGCTGCCGCGCAGGTAGTCCTGGGCCTTGCGGGCGATGTTGCGCGGATCCCTGGTGTAGGGCTCACCGGTCAGCGGATCATGCACGAAGAACGTAAGGTTCAGCGTCTTGCGAGTCCGGAACGGGTCCACCACGGCCGTCGTCGGGTCCGGCAGCAGCAGCATGTCCGACTCATGAATCTGCTGGAACCCGCGGATCGATGAGCCGTCGAACATCAGCCCATCGGAGAAGACGCTGTCGCTAAATGACTCAACGGGGACTGTGAAGTGCTGCATGGTTCCCGGCAGGTCGCAGAACCTGACATCGACGAACTGCACTTCCTCGTCCCCGATGAACCGCAGGATCTCTTCGCCGTTGGTGAACATCCGGCCCTCCCTTGACTGACACTGACTGACACTGTCCGTAACTGTCCGCACTTGCCCCGCGCCGCTTGCTGACGCGATCCGAAGCTAGCTGTCGGCGGTTTCCGAGCCGTGTCCCCGATGTTTCGCACATGTTAAGCCGGGACGGGGGCATCGAAATGCGGTCTTAACGGATTCCGGGCGCCGGTCGCTCCCGCCGCAGCGCCCGGATACCGTTGGTTCGTGACTGACCGACGATGGACCGGGGGGTGGCTGTCAGGCGTGCGCTCGCCCGCACGGGACAGCGACTATCCGGGGCAGCACCTGGGGCTGCCGGAGACCGGCGCGGGCTCGGTGGCCGGGATCGGCAGGCGGCTCGGTGCGCTGGTTATCGACTGGCTGCTGTGCACGGTGATCGCGCTGGCCGCGGTCGGCTCCTACCGCCACACCGGGAATGCGGCCGCGGCCGATGTCAGGTACCTGACGCTCGCTGTCTTCGCGGCCGAAGTCTGGCTGCTCACCGCGCTGACCGGGTTCACCGTAGGCAAGCGGCTGCTCGGCATGCGGGTGATCAGGCTCGACGGCAAGCCGGTCGGCCTGATCTGGTCGCTCGTCCGCACCATCCTGCTTGTTCTCGTGATCCCGGCCGTCATTTTCGACGCTGATCTGCGCGGACTGCACGACAAAGCCGCCAACACGGTCGTCATCCGCATCTGAAGGTCGCGACGCACTACGATCTTGACGACTTCTCCAGGGCAGCGGCAGGCGCTGAAAAGTCGTCAAGATCATGATGTCGGCTGGTTTCGCCGGCCCATCAGCGGAACTTGGGCCTCGGGGCCTTCGGCATCCTGCCGGTCTTCGGCAGCGGGCCCTTCGGCATCTGGAGCGACTGCGGCAGCGCCTTGAGGCGGTGGTTCAAGTCATTGACCGCGTCCGGCTTCAGGTTGCGCGGCAGTTTCATGATGTGCCGCTGGAGCTTGCGGATCGGCACCTGCCCGGCCTCATCACCCACCTGGATGTCATAGATGGGGACGTCGTAGGCGACCCTCGCGATCCGCTTCTTCTCGGCCGCCAGCAGGCTCGGCAGCCTGGACGGCGAGCCCTCGCCGATCAGGACCACGCCGGGCCTGCCGACCGAGCGGTGCACCACATCCATGTTCCTGTTGGCCGATATCGCCGGCGTGACCGTCCAGTTGCCGCGCATGCTCTGCAGGATGGCCGCGGCCGCGCCCGGCTGCCCGGCGATCGCCGAGTACTGCGCCGACTGTGCGAAGCGGCCAAAGACGATCATCGTGGCTGACAGTGCGATCAGGACGCCCACCGGGATGAGGAACGCCGCGAGGTTGAGCACCACGCCGAGGATCACGAAGAGCGCGACGACCCCGATCCCGGTGAGAGCCACGATCGGCAGCGCTTTCGGGTTTTCCTTGTGGACAATCCCGGCGACCATGCGAATCTGCTTAATACGCCCGGGGGTGTCAGCGCCAGCTGCGGCCTTCCGGCCCCCGGGGGCTCCGGGCTTGTTCACCATGCTCGTGAGGATACGAGCACCGGGTCCGCTGCGCGAAATGCCCCCCGGGGAACCGAAGCGGGTCAGTGCGCCCGGCGGTCCATCGCCTGCTGGTACAACCGCCCGGCCCGGTACGACGAGCGCACCAGTGGTCCCGCCATGACGCCGGCGAAGCCCAGGCTGGCGGCCTCGGCGCCCAGTTCGTCGAACTCGGCGGGCGGAAGCCAGCGGTCGACCGGGTGGTGGCGCGGCGACGGGCGCAGATACTGGGTGATGGTCAGCAGCTCGCAGCCGGCGGCCCTCAGTTCAGCCATGGCCTGGCTGATCTCAGCCCGCTGCTCGCCCATGCCGAGGATGAGGTTGGACTTGGTGACGAGCCCGGCCTGGCGGGCCAGGCTGAGCACCTCAAGGGATCGTTCATAGCGGAATCCCGGCCTGATCCGCCGGAAGATCCTCGGCACCGTCTCGATGTTGTGCGCGAGCACTTCGGGGCCGGCCGCGAAGACCCCGGCGAGTTGCCCGCGGTCCGCGTTGAAGTCCGGTATCAGCAGTTCCACGCCGCAGCCCGGCACCGCCAGGTGAACCTCGCGGCAGGTCTGCCCGTAGAGCCACGCGCCCCCGTCGGCCAGGTCATCACGGGCGACACCGGTGACTGTCGCGTACCGCAGGCCCATCGCGGCCACCGACTCGGCGACCCGTCGGGGCTCGTCCGTATCGAGCGGGCCCGGCTTGCCGGTGGCGATCTGGCAGAAGTCGCAGCGCCGCGTGCACTGGTCGCCGCCGATGAGGAAGGTCGCCTCGCGGTCCTCCCAGCACTCGAAGATGTTGGGGCAGCCGGCCTCCTCGCAGACCGTATGCAGGCCCTCGCGCCGTACCAGCTGCTTCAGCTGCGTGTACTCAGGGCCGGTGCGCATGCGGGTCTTGATCCACGGCGGCTTGCGCTCGATCGGCGTCTGGCTGTTGCGGACCTCAAGCCTCAGGAGCCGGCGTTCGTCGGGAGCGAGTACCACGCCTCCCAGGGTACGTCCGGCGGGGGAAAGCCCATCACCAGGACGAGTATCCAACAGCAGCGATGGCGTAACCAGTTATCCGCACCCAGGTGCCAGCGCTGCTGTTGATTCCGCAGGATGGCGCGCGGCCGGGCACTTCTGGCGCGAAACGATGTGACGCGGGGGGCCTCGGTCGGGGAACATGGGGCGCATGCCAACGCAGTTTGACCCGCCGTCGGGAACACGCGACTTTCTTGCCGACGAGTTCGAGCGGCGGGAGAATGCCTTTGCCGTGATCCGCTCGGTCTTCGCGAGCTACGGCTTCGAGGCGCTGGAGACGCCGGCCTTCGAGCGCTTGGACGTGCTCCTCGGCAAATATGGCGACGAGGGCGACAAACTCGTGTTCAAGATCCTTCGCCGGGGGGAGCGCGAGGCGTCCGGCGAGGCCGACCTGGCGCTGCGTTATGACCTGACCGTGCCGCTCGCCCGGGTGGCCGCGGCGTACGGAAGCCAGCTGCCGTCGCCATACAAGCGCTACGCGATGGGCCCGGTATGGCGCGCGGACCGGCCGGGCAAGGACCGCTACCGGGAATTCGTCCAGTGCGACCTCGACACGCTGGGCTCCACCTCGGTTCTCGCTGACGCCGAGGCGCTGTGCGCGCAGCATGACGCGCTGGCCGGTCTTGGGATCGGCGATTTCAGCATCCAGCTCAACTCGCGCCGGGTGCTGGCCGGGCTGCTCGAGGTGTTCGGGATCGCCGACGAACTGGGTCCGGGCGTGCTGATCACCCTGGACAAGCTCGACAAGCTCCGCCCCGAGGAGGTGAGCGCTGAGCTGGAAGGCCGGGGCCTGGCTCCCGGGAAGGCCGCCGAACTCGTCGGGGTGATGACCGCGCCTGACGCGACCGACCGGATCCGGGTGGCGCTGAAGCCGAGCGAGGAAGGGTCGGCCGGCCTTGACGAGGTGGACGGGGTGCTGTCGCTGGTGGCCCCGCAGGTTCCTGCTCGCCGGATCGCCTTCACCCCGCGGATGGTGCGGGGCATCAGCTACTACACCGGCCCGATCTGGGAGGTGACCGCGCCGGGGGCACTGGCGTCGATAGGCTCAGGCGGCCGTTACGACCATCTGATCGAGCAGCTGGGCGGCCCGGACACGCCGGCTACCGGGAGTTCGCTCGGCGTCGACCGGATTCTCTCCCTGCTGCCCGACAGCGCGGGCCTGCCGCAGGGCCGTCTGGACGTGGCTGTCACCGTAATGGACCCCGCGTACGCGGGGCGGTCGTTCGGGTACGCCGCGGCGGCCCGGTCCGCGGGGCTGCGGGCGAGCGTTTACCTTGGCTCATCCGGCAAGCTCGGCAGGCAGCTCAAGTGGGCCAGTGGCCAAGGGGCACGCTGGTGCCTGATTTACGGCAGTGCCGAGGCTGCGGCAGATATCGTCACTGTGCGCGACATGGTCAGCGGCGAGCAGACAGCGGTGCCGACTGGCGATCTTGGCGGTTACCTGGCCCGCCTGGCAGCGGGCTAGGGCCACGGCGGTGACGAGCAATTTCATCGACCCTGACCTCTGGTACTCCGGGCTGCCAGGCGTCATCCTGGCTGCTGGGGCGCTGATCACCGATCCGGCGGGCCTGCCGCTGCTGGTCAAGCCGAATTACCGGGACCACTGGGCAGTGCCAGGCGGTATCTGCGAGCACGGCGAGGCACCGCACGAGGGATGCGCCCGCGAGGTGGCCGAAGAGATCGGCCTGGAACTGGTTCCCGGCCCGCTGCTGGCGATCGACTGGGCGCAGCCGCTCGGCAGGCGGCAGCGGCCGATCATGCACCTGATCTTCGACGGCGGCACGCTTGACGGCGGGGACGGCATCGTGCTGCAGCGCGAGGAGCTTGACGATTTCCGGTTCACCGATGTGGCTGAGCTGGCCAGTTACCTGCCACCGCGGTTCGAGGCCAGGGTCCGCGCCGCGCTGGCCGGGCGCGCGGCGGGAGCCGCCGTGTACCAGCCGGACCGCGGCTGAGACGTCAGCCGACCGCGGTGCGGGCAGCCGGCGCTGCCGGGCCGGCTGCCGCCGGCGGCATCAGCCCGGCGACGTCCGCGACGCTGCGCCACTGCCTGGCGCCGAGCGCATCGGCAAGGTGGGGCTGCACCATCTCGAGCGCGGCGGCGACGGTGACGGGCCGGCCCGCCTCGGCGGTCAGCGTGGTGACCGTGGCGTCCCGGATCCCGCAGGGCACTATCCGGTCGAACCAGGACAGGTCGCAATCGCAGTTCAGGGCGAACCCGTGCATGGTCACGCCCCTGGCTATCCGGATGCCGATCGCGCCGACCTTGCGGTCTGCGGTGCCTTCGGGCCCGCCCGCGCCGCCGCGCACCCAGACGCCGGTTCGCCCGTCCACCCGGGTGGTCGCCACGCCGAACTCGGCGCAGGCGCGGATCAGCGCCTCCTCGATGGCCCGGACGTAGGCAATGACATCGACCGGCTCGCCCAGCCGGATGATCGGGTAACCCACGAGCTGACCGGGTCCGTGCCAGGTGATCTTGCCGCCCCGGTCCACGTCGATGACGGGTGCGCCAGGATCTGTCAGCGGCCGGTCCAGCCGGCTGGTCCGTTTGCCCGCCGTATACACCGGCTGATGCTCGAGCAGCAGGCAGCAGTCGGGGATGGCACCGCTCACCCGCCGTTCATGCAGGACCCGCTGCAGCTCCCAGGCGCCCGGGTAAGCGACCGCCGCCGCGCCGAATCCGGCCCGGGCGAAAACCAGTTCAGCGTCGATCTGAGTGCCCACCACGCCAGCCTAATCGCCTGCCTGCCAGGCTGGGGAATGGCAGCGCTCAGAGTCGGCTAAGCGGTAACGACTCGCTGGCGCCTGTGGTTAGCGAGACCAGGAGGTGAGCCTGGTGTTCGACGAGATCCAGTTGCGGAGCATCAGCTCCGAGGAGCTGGCCAGGCTGCAGCGGGCGCTGCCGAGCCTGGGGACCCGGAACCAGCGCGCGGCGACCCGCTACGAGCGGCGGCGGACTGTCGTGCTGGCCGCCACGCTGGTGTGCTGCATCGGGCTGGCCGCCTGGACGGGCCTGCTCGCGGCGACGCTGCCGCACGATTACCGGGCCGGAGGCTGGCGCGGCACCTGGGTTGGTTTCGACATCGCGCTGCTCGCGACGTTCGCGGCTACCGGCTGGGCGGCCTGGCGGCGCCGGCAGGTGCTGATCATCTGCCTGGTGGTGCTCGCCACGCTGCTGTGCTGCGATGCCTGGTTCGATGTCGTGCTTGACGCGCACACCAGCGGTTTCAAGGTCAGCCTGGTGACCGCCTTGGTCGTCGAGCTTCCGCTGGCACTGCTGGCGGCCACTGCTGCCCGGCGGCTGCTCAGGCTGACCATGGGGATAATCGGGCGCCGGGCGGGCTATCCGGGGCCCGCGCTGTGGCAGATACCGCTCCTTGGCGCGGGCTCGGACGGGCGCTTGCGGGATCTGCTTCCGGAGCGCAACCATGGCTTTCCGGCCAGGCTGTTGGCTGGCCGGTCTGGCCAGCAGCCCAGGTCCTGCCATCAGGAAGAGCACCGGGCGGCACCCCGCCTCAAGTAGCAGGCCCGCCGTCTCCCTGGGTGCCCGGCCGCAGCTCGGCGGCGAGCGCGCTCGCGATGCCCGCGTGCCGGAAGGTGAAGCCCGCGGCGAGAAGCCTGCGCGGCAGGACCCTCGCGCTGGCGAGCAGATCGCCGGAAAGTTCCCCCAGGGCTGCCCTGATCACCGGGGCCGGGGCTCGCAGCAGCGCCGGGCGGCCGAGCGCCTTCGCAAGTGCCGCAGTGAAATCGGCATTGGTGACCGGCTCCGGCGCGGTGAGGTTAACCGGGCCGTCGACGGCCGGATTCCCCAGCAAGTACCGGAGCGCACGGACCTGATCGGTGAGGGTGATCCAGCTGATGAACTGAGTTCCCGGGCCGATTCTGGCGCCGAGGCCGAGCCGGAACAGCGGGGCCAGCCGGCCGAGCATCCCGCCCTTAGGAGCCAGCACTATCCCGGTCCGCACGGTAGCCACCCGAATGCCCGCGGCGCGGGCCGGCTCCGCTGCAGCCTCCCAGTCCCTGACCAGCCCGGCCAGGAACCCGCCGCCCGCAGGGGCCGACTCATCGACCTCGCGGCCGCCGGTATCGCCGTACCAGCCGATGGCCGACCCGGAGATCAGCGTGGCCGGCGGATGGTCCATCGCCGTCAGGGCCGCGGTGAGCCCTTCGGTCGCCTGGATCCTGCTGGCGCGGAGTTCTGCCTTGCGTGCCTGCGTCCAGCGGCTGGCTGCGATCGGGGCACCTGCCAGGTTCAGGACGGCGTCGGTTCCGGCCAAGGCGGCCAGATCGATCCCGCCGCGGGCCGCCGCCGGGTCCCAGGCGATCTCCTCGCCGGCCCGCGGCGGCCGCCGGACCAGCCGGATCACCTCGTCGCCATCCCGGCGTACGGCATCGACGAACGCGGTGCCAATCAGCCCGGACGCTCCGGTGACTGCGATCCGCATGGGCGCCTCCTGACTCTGTGTGATCCCTCTGCGTGTGATCCCTCAGCGTGTGATCCCTCAGCCGATTCTCGCGCAGCGTGCCGAGCCACATGCAAGCAGTGCTCGGTGCCGGCGAAACGCAGCATCGCGGAACACCGCACGTCACCCTCGCGCGGGCCGCTGGCCTGCTGGTTAACGGACCTCCGGCCTACTGGATTGGCGGCCTCCGGCCTGCCGTTGGGCGGGCCCCCGGCCAGCCTGCTAGAGGCCGAGCCCGGTCTCGAAGGCGCCTTCTTGAAGGCGGGTCTTCATCGTGGCGAGGAACCGTGCGGCGTCCGCGCCGTCCACCAGCCGGTGATCGTAGGTCAGGGCCAGGTAGACCATGGACCGGACGGTTATGACCTCACCGAGCGCCGGGTCGTCCACGACCACCGGCCGCTTGACCACAGTGCCGGTGCCGAGGATCGCCACCTGCGGCTGGTTGATGATCGGTGTATCGAAAAGCGCGCCGCGGCTGCCGGTGTTGGTCAGCGTGAACGTGCCGCCTGACAACTCATCCGGGCTCACCTGCCCGGCCCTGGTGCGCTGCGCGATGTCGGCAATCTTCCTGGCGAGCCCAGCGATGTTGAGGTCGCCCGCCTTACGGATGACCGGCACCATCAGGCCGCGCTCGGTGTCGACGGCGATCCCCAGATGCTCGGCGTCGTGATAGGTCACCTGCGCGCTGGCGGTGTCGACCACCGCGTTCAGCCTGGGATGGACCTTCAGTGCCTCCACAGCGGCCAGCGCGAAGAACGGCAGGAACGTGAGCTTGACGCCTTCGCTCGCCTCGAAGCCCGCCTTGGCGCGCTCCCTGAGCCTGGCGATGGCCGTGACATCCGCCTCGACCACCGTGGTGAGCTGGGCGGAGGTCTGCAGCGATTCAACCATCCGCTGCGCGATCACCTGGCGGGACCGTGACATCCTCTCGGTCGTGCCGCGCAGGCGTGATGGCACTATGGCGGGCCGGGACTCGGCCTGGTCCGTCGGCCGGGCCGCTGCCGCCGGGCCTGGACGTACCGCGGGCCCTGGCACCCCGGCGAACTGGGGCGCGCCGGGCTGCGCAGGCGGCTGCTGATAGGGCTCCTGCGGGACGGGTCGCTGCTGCGGGTAGGGCTGCTGCTGGTAGGGCTGCTGCTGCTGGTAGGACTGCCGCGGGGCTGGCTGCTGCCCGAAGGTCGCGGCCTGCCCGCGCCGCGCTGTGGCCGCGTCAAGGACGTCCTGCTTGCGGATGCGGCCGCCGACCCCGGTGCCCGCTACCGCCGCCAGCTCGATCCCGTGCTCCGCAGCGAGCTTGCGCACTAGCGGCGTCACGTACGGCCCCTCGGGACCAGAAAAGGAAGGCTCGGAGTCGTCTGCTCGCGGCATGCCGCCCGGAGCACCCGGCTGGCTTGCCAATGCTGGTGAGCCGCCCTGGCCCTGGCCCCGAGGGACCCCAGGCTGGTAGCCAGCGGGCTGGTAGCCAGCGGGCTGGTAGCCCGGCTGCTGGTAGGGCTGCTGCTGGTAGGGCTGCTGCTGCTGGGGCTGCTGCTGCTGGGGCTGCCACGCTGCATAGTTCGGCGGGCCGGCCGGGGAATCGTCGGAGGACGGAGCGGCCACGGATCCTGCGGACGCCTGCACGAGCAGTTCCGGGCTGGCCGGTTCTGGGCTGGCCTGTTCTGGGCTGGCCTGTCCCTGGCTGGCCTGTTCCTGGCTGGCCTGCTCGGCCGGTGCCTGGGCGGCCTGGCCAGCTTTGCCGTCAGCAGCGCCGTCAGCAGGGCTTCCATCATCGATGACGGCGAGCTCAGCGCCGACGGCGACGGTCTCGTCCTCAGCGACCGTGATCCCGCGCAGGATTCCCGAAACCGGCGACGGGATCTCGGTGTCGACCTTGTCCGTTGAGACCTCGAGCAACGGCTCGTCGGCCTCGACGCGGTCGCCCTCCTGCTTCAACCAGCGCGTGACAGTGCCCTCGGTGACGCTTTCGCCGAGCTGGGGCATGGATACCGAGACCGACATGGCGTTCCGTTACTCCTTCTTCTTCAGCTTCGGCGCTCACGGTTGCCCGTGCCTGGCCGCCGCCCCCGCCGCACGGGCAGGGTCACGGTCATGAGTGGGCGTGGAGCGGCTTTCCTGCGAGCGCGAGATGCGCCTCGCCGATCGCCTCGGACTGGGTCGGATGCGGATGGATGAGCTGGGCCACCTCAGCGGGCACCGCCTCCCAGTTGTAGATCAGCTGTGCTTCGGCGATCAGCTCTCCGACCCGGGCGCCGACAAGATGAACGCCGAGCACCGGGCCGCCGCCCGCGGTCGCGATGACCTTTGCCGCGCCCTGTGTCTGCAGGATCTGGCTCTTGCCGTTGCCAGCCAGGTCATAGGTGAATTCGGTTGTCTCGATGCCCCGGTCAGCGGCGATCGCTGAGGTGATGCCGACCGACGCCACCTCGGGACTGCTGTAGGCCACCCTCGGCACGCCGTCGTAGTCGATCGGCGTGACAGGCAGGCCGGCCAGGCGCTCGGCGACCATGATCCCCTCGGCAAATCCCGCATGCGCCAGCTGCGGTCCCGGGGTGAGGTCACCCACCGCCGAGATGGTCGGGACACTCGTCTGGCAATACTCGTCGACAGTTACAAAACCGCGCTGCACCGCAATGCCCGCTTCCTCGTAACCCAGGCCGGCCGAGACCGGGCCGCGGCCGACCGCGACGAGGAGCAGCTCAGCGTCGATCGTCGCGCCGCCTTCCAGCGAGACGGTGACGCCGGCGTTGGTCTCCTTGACGCCCTCGAACCTGGCCCCGAGCTTGAAGCCGATACCGCGGCGCCGGAACGCGCGCTCGAGCAGCTTCGAGCTCGACTCCTCCTCGGGCGGCAGCAGGTGGGGCAGCATCTCGACGATCGTGACCTCGGTCCCGAATGAGCGCCACACGCTCGCGAACTCGACCCCGATCACGCCGCCGCCGAGGATGACAGCGGAGGCCGGCACCCGGTCGAGTTCCAGGGCGTGATCACTGGTGATCACGCGCTCGCCATCGATCTCCAGGCCGGGCAGGCTGCGTGCCTGCGATCCGGTAGCGAGCACCACTTGCGCGCCCTCGATCAGCGTGTCCCCGACCTGGACTGCGGTGGGCGACACCAGCCTTCCCTCGCCCTCGATGACATCAATGTGCCTGCTGCCGACCAGCCCGACCAGACCCTTCCACAGCCTGGTGACGACCTTGTCCTTGTAGGCGTTGACCCCGGCCATGTCGATGCCGTCCAGACTGGCCCGCACCCCGAAGGACTCGCTCTCCCTGGCCTGGTCCGCGATCTCCGCGGCATGCAGTAGCGCCTTGGTCGGGATGCAGCCACGGTGCAGGCAGGTGCCGCCGATCTTGCCCTGCTCGATGAGCGCGACCCGCTTACCGAGTTCGGCCGAACGCAGCGCGCACGCGTAACCGCCGCTGCCGCCGCCGAGGATGACGATGTCGTAGCCGCTATCAGCCACCTGAAACGCTCCTTGTCCGGTGGGCCCGAGCCGGCTTAGCGCCGCCTGGCCCGGGGGCCCGATGTCCCGTTTTTGCTTCGTACCTACAGCTGCCCGTCCGCGACGTCCATAGCCACCTGGATGAGGGTCCGCGCTGCCGCTCCGGTCCCGCCCTTGGCCGTGTACCCGTACGGCTCACCGCCATGGAACGCGGGCCCTGCGATGTCCAGATGTGCCCAACGAACCCCGTCGGGGACGAATTCCCGCAGGAACAATCCGGCGACCAGCATGCCGCCGGATGAGTCGGGCGGCACGTTGGCGAGATCCGCCACTGTGGAGTCCAGGCCCTTCTTGAGCTCCTCGGGCAGCGGCATCGGCCAGGCCGCCTCGCCCGCCCGGCGGGCCGCGGCCACGATCTGCTCGCGCACCGCATCGTCGTTCGACATCACCGCGTACATCCGCTGGCCAAGCGCGATGACCTGGGCCCCGGTCAGGGTGGCGACGTCAACGAGCAGGTCGGGCGAGTCGGTCGCGGACCTGGCCAGGGCGTCGGCGAGGACGAGCCGGCCCTCGGCATCGGTGTTCAGCACCTCGACGGTCTTGCCGCCGTAGATGGTGATCACGTCGGACGGGCGCTGCGCGTTGCTGCCCGGCATATTCTCCGCCAGCGCCAGGTAGCCGATGACGTTGACCGCCGGGCGCAACGTGGCGATTGCCTGCAGGGCGGCGAGTACCGCCGCCGCACCGCCCATATCGGACTTCATGGTCTCCATCGACTTGGGCGGCTTGAGTGACAGGCCGCCCGAGTCGAAGGTGATGCCCTTGCCTGCGTAGACAACCGTCTTGGTGGCATCCGGATGCGCGTAGCTGAGCCGGACCAGCCGGGGCAGGTGCGCGGAGCCCTGGCCGACGCCGCTGATCCCGCCGTATCCGCCGTCGGCGAGCGCGTGCTCGTCCAGCACCTCGACGCCGAGTCCCGACGCCGCAGCGACCCGCTGCGCCTCGGCGGCGAAGCTGGCCGGGTAGAGGTGCGCAGGAGAGGTGTTCACCAGGTCGCGTACCAGCGTCACCGCGTCGCCGATTACCTGCGCGCTGGCCACGCCTGCTGCCGCGGCCTCGTCCCTGGCCAGCAGCGTCAGCTCGATGGCCTGCCGCTGCCCATCGCCACGGTAACGGCTGAAGACGTACCCGCCGAGCAGGGCACCGAGAGCGACGGCCTCGGCCTCGGCCTGGTCGCGGGCGGGCAGCGCGAGCGCGATCCGGCGGGCCTGCCCGGCGGTGTTGGCCTGCCCCGCGGTGTTGGCCTGCCCCGTGGTGTTGGCCTGCCCCGTGGTGTTGGCCTGCCCCGCGGTGTTGGCCTGCCCGGCGGTGTTGGCCCGGACGGCGGTGTTGGCCCGGACGGCGGTGTTGGCCCGGACGGCGGTGTTGGCCCGGACGGCGGCTCCCGCGGCACGGCGCAGGGCCTCACCGCTGAACTCCGATGGGCTGCCGTTGCTGGCGCCGATGCCAACGGCCGTGATCAGCGGCGCGGCAAGGCGGTCAGCCGATGCGATCTTGGTCACTTCCTCCGCCTTGCCGGTGGCGCCGAGCGCGGCGAGCGTCGCCGTGAGACTGCCGCCGAGCGCGGCGTCGATATCCTCGGCACCTGGCGCGGGCACCGGGCCATCAGGACCCTGGATAACCCCGATGATGATTGTGTCAGCCCTGACATCGCGTGGGGGCGCCTGGCTGGTGAGAAGCGTGGCGGTCACGCTCTGAGCCTAGTGCCTCGCCGGTCTGGCCGATCACCGGCTGTTCAGCCTTGCGCAACAGCGGTCCCGAGGGCGCCGCGCTAAGCCCCGGGCAAAAGCTGACAGTAACAGTCGTTACCTTACGATGATGACAGCCGTTACACTGAGCATGTTGGGGCGAGGATCGCGCGAGTGCAGGCGTCCTCCTGGGGACCTAGGCAGGAGAGGTCATGGGAGCAGAAGCTCTGTTTATCGCGGTCTTCCTTGCCTGCGCCGTGGAGGCGGTGGAGGCCACCACCATCGTGCTCGCGGCCGGTACCGCGCGGGACTGGCGCTCTGCGACGGCGGGCCTGGCGGCCGCCGTCGCGACGCTCGCGATTGTGGTCGCAGTGCTCGGCCCGGCGGTATCGGCGGTGCCGTTGCGCGGCCTTCGCCTCGTGGTCGGTGCCTTGCTGCTGGTTTTCGGCCTGCAGTGGCTGCGGAAGGCCATCCTGCGGGCGAGCGGCTACAAGGCGCTGCATGACGAGGACAAGATCTATGCCGACCAGCTGGCCGCGGCGGCGTCGCGGGGCCGCAGCCGGGCAGCCCTGGTGCCGGACTGGTACGGCTTCACCCTGTCCTTCAAGGGCGTCCTGCTCGAGGGCCTCGAGGTGGTGTTCATCGCGCTCACTTTCGGCAGCAACGCTCGCAACGTCGGCCTTGCCGCGATCGCCGCCGGGTGCGCGGTGGCCGTCGTGGCGACCGCAGGGATCGCTGTCCGCGCGCCGCTGTCCCGGGTTCCTGAGAACACCCTGAAGTTCGTGGTCGGGATCATGCTCACCGCTTTCGGCACCTTCTGGGGCGCTGAGGGCGCCGGTGCGCACTGGCCGGGTTCAGACGCATCGCTGCTGGCCATCGTCCCGGCCATCGCGGTGTTCGGGCTGATTATGGTGGCCGTCCTGCGCGGGACGGCGGGCGGCCGGCGGCGCGGCGCAATGGTGGCGGTTACGAAGGAAACAGGCTGACATGCAGGCGCGACTGCGGGCATTCCTTGCGTTCTGGTACGACTTCGTGATCGGCGACGACTGGGTGGTCGCCACCGGGGTGGTCGGCGGCCTGGCCATTACTTATGCACTGAGCCGGTCGGGCGTGCCGGCCTGGTGGCCGCTCCCGTTGTGCCTTGCCGTGCTGCTTCCGCTCAGCCTGTGGCGGGCCACCCGCAAGCCCTGACCCGGTGCGCTGGCCGCGGAAAGGCGCACAGTGAGCGCACCGCGAGCCCCGGGCAGGTACACCCGGGCGGTACCCGGGCTCAGCGGCTCTCCGCCTCCTCCGCGTAGACCCGGGCGGCGTAGCTCTCTAGTTCCTGCTCGCAGCTGGCCAGTGCCCGTTCGGCAGGCTCGCGCCCGGCGGCACCGAAGGCATCGCGATCACGGACCCGTGCGAGCCAGTTACGCAGCTTGATCAGGTCGACCTCGTTCTCCTCAAGCTCGGCGTAGGTGAAGTGCTCGGCCACATACTCCTTCTTGACCTGCCCGAGAAAGTCCTCGCATTTGTCGACGATCTCGGCGTACTCGTCGTCCCGGGCAGCCTGGAATGCCGCCAGGATCTCGTGCTGGCCGGCCAGCACAGCGCAGGAGAGCAGAACCGCGGTCCCCGACATGTCGATGATCTCGCTCCTGAGCTTGCGGAGCGCCCGCTCGGCGCTGACGCTCGCTGGCAGCGCAGCGGCGGAATTCTGCAGATAAATGGCGCCGAGGCTCTTCAGCCTGCGCCACACCGTGGAGCGCAGCCTGGTGGGCTCGGACGGCACCCGGTAGACGAGGAGCAGCCAGCCGCCGTCCATTGCCCCGCCGCCTTCGGCCATGCTGCGATTGTCCCAGAGGCCGGCCTGTGCCCAGGGGCCAGCACGCCGAAGGCCGTCGGCAGCGCGAGCAGGCCATCGGCGGGCTGCGGGTGCCGCGCAGCCAGGCATGGCTGGCGAACACGGGGTCAAGAGCACCGGGGCCGAACCACGCGGGCGGCCTCCTCCAGCCTGATCAGGCCGCCTACCTGCGGCTGACCGCTCGGTCGGCGCCGTGGCCCAGCGGGGTCAGGTCTGCTGGCCGTCGGCGGCCTGGACACCAGCCAGCAGGCGGGCCGGCAGCGGTGTCTCGGCCGGGCCGCCGGCGCCAGCTGGCTCCACCCGGTAGCCGCGCGCCGCCGGCCGGTCGGCCACCACCTCGGCGAGCGATTCGTCGACGAAATGCGCCCCGGCCCCGTCGTCGCATGCCAGGCCGGCCGGGAGGGTCCCGTCGGCCACTAGGGACTGGAACGCCGGCCGCCGCGCTGGCTCGGAACTGTAGTGCGGGCAGTAGCTGCCCGCCAGCAGGCCGAGCCCGGCCGTGAACGGCCGCAGCTTGATGCCGAAGGAGTCGGTCGTGCCGCCCTCGAACCAGCAGATCGCCCCGGCGCTCACGCCGGACAGCACGATGCCTGCCTGGTAGGCCGCCCGCAGTATCCGGTCAAGCTCGTGTACCCGCCAGACGGCCACCATGTTGGCCACGCTGCCGCCGCCGACGAAGATGACGTCCTGCGACAGCAGCAGGTCCGCTGGATCCTGAACGTTGGGCATCGGGAAGAGCTCGAGGTGGGTGACCCGGGCCGCGGTCGCCGATAGCACCGAGTACAAGCGGACCAGGACCCGGGGATCGTCGCCCATCGGTGTGTTGATGAGGCAGACCCGTGGCGCCTGCCGCCCGGATAGCTCAAGCGCGTGACTGATGAGCCGCGGAACATCGGCGGACGGCGCCGCGGGAGAGCCGCCGAGCCCGCCGATTGCCAGCACGTGCCGGTGTCCGTCCGATGCCATCTCAGCACGCTACCGTGCGGTGGTGAATGATTGCCTGTTCTGCGGCATCGCGGCCGGGACCGCGCCCGCGCACGTGGTGGCAGCAGAGCAGCTGATAGTGGCGTTCCTCGACTTCAGGCCGGTTTTCAAGGGGCATGTGCTGGTCATCCCGCGCGCGCACCATGAGACCCTGGCCGACCTGCCGGGCAACCTGATCGCCCCGCTGTTCGGTATGGTCCGGCGGATCAGCGCGGTCATGCCGGCCGCGCTCGGCGCGCAGGGCAGCTTCGTCGGGCTCAACAACACGGTCAGCCAGAGCGTCCCGCACCTGCATGTACACGTCGTGCCGCGGACTAAGGGGGACGGCCTGCGCGGATTTTTCTGGCCCCGCGGCAGGTACACCGACGATGACGAGGCAGCCGGTTACGCGCGCCGCCTGGCGGCGGCGCTGGCCGCAGGCTAGGGCCGCGCCCGGGCCGGGGCGAGCAGGACCGCGCGCTCCTGGGGCCGCGCCCGGCCCAGGCGAGCAGGACCGCGCTCCTCGGGCCGCGCCCGAGCCGGGCGAGCAGGACCGCGCGCTCCTGGGGCCGCGCCCGGCCCGAGGCAAGCAGGACCGCGCGTTCCCAGTGGTCGTCCCCCCCAGGTTGCGCGGTCCTGGCTTGCCCCTGCTGAGCGCAGCTAATCGCATGCGAGTTCACCCGGGCCATCCCCGAACTCGGGGGTGACTCGCCGGCGCGCCGGCTTTAGACTTGCCTGCCAGGCTCAGCGGCCCCGCAGGACACGCACGTCAGGACGGCAATGACGGTTGATTCCCCCACGTCAGCGACTGCCCATGTCACCACGCCATCCGGGCAGGTCATCTCAGTGCCCGACGGCCGCAGGCTGGTTTTCGGCAGGGGACCTGACACAGACCTGGTGATCTCGGCCGGCCGCGGGCTGTCCCGCCGGGCCGGCGTCGTCACCGCGGCCGGCGGCGGTGCCTGGGTGGCCAACATCAGCCGCACCCATGCGCTGTACGCGGAAGGCGACGGGTACCGGATCCGGCTGCCCCGGATGGAAAGCCAGGGCCAGCCGACCGGCGGGTGGTTCGTGCAGGAGGGAACGGCGCTCATCGGCTCGCGCGGGATGCTGGACGAGGGCAAGCCGATTCGTCTGGTGGTCGCCAGCCAGGTCCGCGAGGCCGTAGACGGTAGCGATGGCGGCCGGGGCCGGGCAGAGGAGGACGCCACCCTGCTTCCGCTCTACCTGGACCCGAACACCAAGCTCTTCCTGGTGGCGCTGATGTGGTGCCGGCCGTGGCTGGTCGACCCGGCCCGTGGCACGCCGCTGCCGCGGACACCGGAGATCGCGCGGGCCGCACTCGAGGTGACCGAGGCCCGTCACGAGCTTGACTGCTTCAACAGCGATCCGGCATTCAGGGACCGGCTATCGGCGCGAGTGGGCGAGCACGTCAAGGTGCTGCGCAGGAAGATCGCCGAACGCGGCCTGGTGCGTGCCGAGATCCGGCTATCCGACGAGGTGGTCGTGGGGGCGCTGATCGAGCACGGGATCGTGACGCCCGAAGACCTGGACCGGCTCGCCAATCCGGCCTGGATCTCCCGGCAGGAGGACCTGTGGTGGACGCCGGTGGCCTGACCGGCCGGTTAGCTGGCAGCTGCCGGGTATCCGTCAGGCCGCGTCGCCTGGACCGCCGGGGCTAGCTGCCGCGCACGGTAAAGCTGGCGGCCGCGTGTATGCCGGATGGCCCGCTCACGACCACGCGGTAGCTCCCTTGCGGCAGGCCGCCATGGACGAACGTGTGATCGAGGTTGATCCAGTCATTGAAGTTGCCATTCGGGTCGGCCGAAAGCTGCTGCGACCCGTCAGTGGCTCCCGCGTGCATCAGCGTCAGCGTCAGGGGCCGGCCAGGAGGCCATCCGTAGCCGTACGCCCTGAAAATAGTCCGGCTGCTGCCGGTTGTCTGGCTGAAAAGGATGAGCTGACGCGGCGGCGGGCGATTGCCGCCCGGGTCCGGGAGGCGCGGCGGGGGGCCGTGGATGCCGGCGCCGGGCGGAATGCCAGGGTTCGGGTTAATGCCCGAGTTCGGGTTATAGCCGTAGGCGCCGCCCGGGTGGCGCGCTGGCGAGCCCGCGACGGTGCCATCCAGTGAGTCCGCGATCCAGGCGCCGACGGCACCGCCCGCGACCAGTACCGCCGTGATAGCCGCGGTGAACAGTAAGGCACTGCGCCGCATCCGTCTCGGCCCGGCGCGGCGGTGCCCGGGCCCGGCCGGGTCGTCCGCGCGATCCAGCCAGCCCCCCGGCGCGCCCGGCAGGCTGAGCACCGGATGCGATCCGAAGGTCTCCTCCTCGACGCTGTCTTCGGCCAGCTGCAGCGGGGCGCTGGGCTGGGGGTCCTGGCGGTACTGGGCGATGAGGCCGAGCGCCGGGTCCGGCAGCGCGCCGGGGCCAAGCTCACGCCCTTCGCCGCAGGTGCCTGGCGCCAGATGGGCGAGGACCGATGCAGAGGTCGGCCGCCTGCGCGGGTCCCGCCGCAGGCAGGCGGACACGATGTCGGCCAGCTCGGATGGCAGGCCGGTGAGGTCAGGCGGGTCTGTGGCGAGACTGACCATCACGTCCATCACGGTCTCGCCCTGGTACGGGGCGTGACCGGTGGCCGCGAACAGCATGGTGGCACCCAGCGAGAAGACATCGCTGGCCACCGACGCCTGACGGGTATCCCTGGCTTGCTCGGGCGCCATGTAGGCCGGGGTGCCGACAGCGCCCCTGGACAACGTCAGCTGCATGCGCTCGGCGGCCCGGGCAATCCCGAAGTCGATGACCCGCGGCCCGTCAGTCGAGACGAGCACGTTCGACGGCTTCAGGTCCCGGTGCACCAGCCCGGCACCGTGGATTGACTCCAGCGCCTCGGCGCAGCCCGCGCCCAGCCATCTCACGGCCTGCACGGGCAGCGGGCCGCAAGCGCGGACCAGCCTGCTCAGTGCGGGCGCTGGCACGTACGTCGTGGCCAGCCAGGGCAGGTCGGCCTCCGGGTCAGCCGCGACGACAGCTGCGGTGAAGGCGCCGCTGACCCGCCGGGCCGCGGCCACTTCCTGGGCGAAGCGGGTGCGGAAATGCGGCTCGTCGGCCAGCTCAATCTTGATCGTCTTGACCGCGACCAGCCGCCCGGCCGCGGACCTGCCGAGATACACCCGCCCCATCGAGCCAGCACCGAGCCGCCCGAGCAGGGCATAGCCATTAATCTGCTCCGGATCCCACCGCCGTAGCGGCTCGAGTAATCCTGGCTGCGGCACCATCCTGTCTCCTCCCCGCATTGCGCAGATTAGCTTAGATAAAGGAGAGTCGTGCCCGGTGCGACGCATGGCCACCGGCGGCGCGCCGCCTCGGGTAGTCGGGTAGCTTTACTGGCCCAGGAACCCAGCCGGAGAGGCCGGGCAGGACGATGGCGGAACGCCCTTACGTGCTTCTATCAGTCGCTACGTCGATCGATGGCTATATCGACGACGCAAGCGACACAAGACTAGTGCTGTCGAACGACGCTGACCTGGACCGGGTCGACGAGGTCCGCAGCGGCTGCGATGCGATCCTGGTGGGGGCCGGAACGATCCGCCGCGATGACCCTGGGCTGCTGGTGCGCTCGCAGCGGCGGCAGGCAGCGCGGCTGGCGCGCGGGCGTCCCGCCAGCCCGGTCAAGGTGACCCTGACCAGCGGCGGTGACCTCGATCCCGCAGGCCGGTTCTTCACGGCAGACCCGGCGGCAGCTGGTGCAGGTGGTGGGGCGGCCGGCCGGGTCCCCAGGCTCGTCTACGTCCCTGAGCGCATCGCTGACCGGACTCGCGCCCGGCTCGGCGCCGTCGCCTCCGTGGTCAGCGCTGGGGAGCCGGTTGACCTGGCTGCCGTCCTCCGGGATCTGGCAGGCCGGGGCATCGCGCGGCTGATGGTCGAGGGCGGCGCCATGGTGCACGCCGAGTTCCTCGCCGCGGGGCTGGCCGACGAGCTGCAGCTGGTCATAGCGCCGCTGTTCGTTGGCGATCCCGCGGCGCCGCGCTTTTTGCGTTATGGGCATTTCCCGCATGCCTGGTCCGGCCGGATCGCTCTGGCGGAGACGAGCCAGATCGGCGACGTAGTCCTGCTGCGCTACCTCTTCAGCCCCTGATCGGCCAGGTAACCGACGCTGCGGGGCCCGGCTAGCCGGTCCTCGCCGAAATGACGGAAAGGCATGCCGTGGCGGGCCGCGGGCATATCGTTGGTCTTATGACCGAATGCTGGTTGGTCGGGATTGCGCAGGGCGGGTACGCCGCCTGCGCATGCCAGGATCCGCGGAGCCCGGCGGATCTGGCGGAGCCGCGGGACGAGCGGACTGCCGACCGCGCCCAGGCCGGCGCGCAGGGCCCGGAGACCTACCTGTGCCCCACCGGATGAGCGACGGGGCCCGGACGGTGCAGGATGGGGGGATGAGGGAAACCCGAAGCTCCGTCGGCGGCATGCGCTCCGCGATCGAGCGAAGTGGCTACTACCCCGGCCTGGTCTTCGATGCGGTGTCATCCGTGCTGGGCCCGGAGCCCGTTATCTCCTACGTCGTGCATCACGACGCGCTGTTCGATCCCGGCATGGAGGTCAGGCGGCACATGACGGTCCTGGCGCTCACGCCGGGCAGGCTGGTCTACTCGCACACCGACGAGCATCCGGCGGACCCGAGTGACGAGGACGTCCGCCCGCAGGCGGAGACCACCACCGAGGCGGTCAGGTTCGCCCAGATCTCGTCGGTGGCGGTGACCCGGGTCATCCCGGACCCGGCCTCCTATGTGCCCGGGGTCACGATGCCGAGTGAGGTGGTGCTGACCATTGGCTGGAATGTGCTGTCCCATATCGAGCTCGAGCCGGCTCACTGCGGGGACGAGAGCTGTGAGGCGGATCACGGATATACCGGCACGATCACCGCGGACGACTTCACGATGAGAGTGAGCGAGGCAGCCGACGGCGAGGACGCGGTCCTGCAGGTACTCGCGTTCGCGCAGGCACTCTCCGAGGCCACCAGCCGACCGCTGTGATGGCCGAGCGGCGCGCGAAGGGCTGCCCACCTTGATGACCGAGCTGCCGAGGTCCCGGCCTTCGCTGCCGCGCTACGGCGACAACACCCTTTCCGATCTCGCCACGTCGATCCTCGCCGCGCTCGGAGCCCCGGGCGAGGCCAATCCGCTCGGGCTGCCGCCGGCCCAGCTGGTGTGCTTGCTGGTCGTTGACGGCCTCGGCTGGGAACTGCTGCGTGAGCATCCTGCTGCCGCGCCGTTCCTGTCCGAGCTCGCCGTGGCCGGGCGGCCGCTGATGGCAGGGTTTCCGGCCACGACCGCGACCAGCCTGGCATCACTGGGCACCGGGCGGCCACCAGGCCAGCATGGGCTGCTGGGCTATCAGGTGGCCGTGCCGGGCGGGCGCAGGCTGCTGAACGCGCTGCAGTGGGACAAGCTCGTTGATCCGGTCGCCTGGCAGCCAGGGTCCACCATCTTCGAGCGCGCTGCTGCCGCGGGAATCGGCGCGTTCCGGGTGGCGCAGGGCTCGCTGGCCCGTACCGGCCTGTCTGTCGCGGCGATGCGCGGAGCGGAGTACTGTCCCGCCGACACTCTTGGCGCACTCGTCGCCGAGGCCGCGGCGGCGCTGCGCCGCGGCGAGCGTGAGCGGGAGCGGGCACTGGCGATGGTTTACCACGGTGAGCTGGATGCCACCGGGCATGCCTGGGGCTGCTCCTCGGCGGCCTGGCGGTACCACCTGGGTCACGTCGACAAGCTCGCTGAGCAGCTGGCCGGGGCGCTGCCAGCAGGCACCACGCTGTATATAACGGCCGATCATGGCATGGTGGACGTCCCGCGGCAGGACCGGGTCGACGCCGATGCGGTAGTCGGCCTCCGGGCCGGCGTAACGTTGCTCGGCGGTGAGCCGCGGGCCAGGCATGTCTACGCGGAGCCGGGCGCCGCAGCTGACGTGCTGGCGGCGTGGCGGGAAACCCTGGGCGCCCGTGCCTGGGTGGTTTCCAGGGATGAGGCAGTGGCGGATGGCTGGTTCGGCCCGGTCGTGCCCGCGCTTGCGGCCAGGATCGGCGATGTGGTGGCGGCTCCGGCCGGTCCGTGGGCGGTGGTCGCGACGAGGGCGGAGCCGCGCGAGTCGGCGCTGATCGGGATGCACGGCTCGGTCACGTCGGCTGATCAGCTCGTGCCGCTGCTCACCTGGCCGCGACCAGACGGGGACGGGACCGGCCCGCACCGGCAGGCCGACGCGGGCGGCCACGGCCGCCGCTGACCTTGGCGGCTACCTGGCGGACGGATCTCGTTGGTGCACCTGGTTTGTCCACAGCCGATGCGGGGAAGCGCACCGCCCGAAGGCCGTCTGTACACAGAAACGAGGGGGGTTATCCACAGGAATGAGTGAGGTGGCTGGCCCGCTGGTCGATGTGGGGTCGCTGGCCAGCGAGCTGACCGGCGCCAGCCCGCCGGTGGTGCTCGACGTGCGATGGCGGCTGGCCGGGCCGCCCGGCATTGACCTTTATGGCGAAGGGCACCTGCCTGGAGCGGTCTTCGCCGATCTGGATGCCGATCTGGCCGGTCCGCCAGGGGTGGCAGGCAGGCATCCGCTTCCCGCTGCGGCGGACTTCGAGGCGGCGATGCGCCGGGCCGGGGTGCGGCCGGGGCGGCCTGTCGTCGCCTACGACGATGGTGACTCGACTGTCGCCGCCCGGGCGTGGTGGCTGCTGCGATTCTTCGGCCACGATCAGGCCCGGGTGCTTGATGGCGGGCTGCGGGCCTGGGCGGCGGCTGGCCTGCCGGTCGAGACCGGCAGCCGGCAGCCGCCCGTGGCCAACCCGGCGCCGGGCGTGACCGGGCCGCCGCAGACCGGCGCGGGGCTCGGCTCCCGGGAGCCGGCCTTCGCCGCCAGGCCGGGTCAGCTGCCGGTGCTTGACCACGCCGGAGCGGCTGCGCTGGCCAGGTCGGGCGTGCTGCTCGACGCCAGGGCTGCCGTCCGCTACCGGGGCGAGTCCGAGCCCGTCGATCCTGTGGCCGGCCATATCCCCGCTGCGGTGTCCGCGCCGACCAGTGCGAACGTCACAGCTGACGGCCTGCTGCTGAGCCCGGCGCAGCTGCGTAAGCGGTTCGCGGAGCTCGGCGTTCATCCAGGCGAGCAGGTCGGCGTCTACTGCGGCTCCGGGGTGACAGCGGCGCATGAGGTGCTGGCGCTAGAACTGGCGGGCATTCCCGCGGCCCTGTACGTGGGCTCCTGGTCCGGCTGGATCGCCGATCCGGACCGCCCTGTCGCCACCGGGCCTGACCCCGGCTAGCCGACCAGGCTTACCGGAAGGCGACGGGCCGCATCTGGACGTCAGCAGCAGCCGGTGCCTACTGGGCCGCGAGGTTCGGCGCGCCCTCGCGCAGCACGAACTTCTGGATCTTGCCGGTCGCCGTCTTGGGCAGCTCATCGACGAATGTCACGCCGTGCGGGGCCTTGAAGTGAGCCAGCTGCCCGCGAGCGAAAGTGATCATCTCCGCCTCGGTGGCGCTGGCGCCCTCGCGCAGCACGATGAAGGCCTGCGGCGCCTCGCCCCACCTCGCGTGCCGCAGCCCGACGATCGCGACCTCCGAGACAGCCGGGTGCCGCAGCAGCGCACCCTCCACCTCCACTGAGGAGATGTTCTCGCCGCCGCTGATGATCACGTCCTTCAGCCGGTCGCGGATCTCGATGTAGCCGTCGGGATGCAGTACCGCGGCGTCGCCCGAGTGGAACCAGCCGTCGCCCATCGCGCGCTGCGTCGCCTCCGGATCGCGGTAGTAGCCGTGCATGACGGCGTTCCCCCGGACGACGATCTCCCCCAGGGAGCCGCCGTCGGCAGCGACCTCGCGGCCGCTGTCGTCGATGACCCGCAGCTCGCCCGAGGTGAGCAGCTCGACTCCCTGCCGGGCCTTCACGATCGCGCGATCGCCGAGGCCCAGGTCCCGGTGCTCAGGCAACGGGATGCACACGGTGATGAACGGGGATGTCTCGGTAAGCCCGTAGACCTGGGTGATCTCCCAGCCGAGCTCCCCTTCGAGCCGCTCGATCGTGGCGGCCGCGGGCGCCGCGCCTGCCGCCAGGACGTGCACGCCCGCCGGGACGTCGCCGCGGACCTCGGCGGGCGCGTTGGCCAGCGAGATCAGCACCGTGGGCGCCGCGCACAGCCAGTTCACCCGCTCATCGCGGATCAGCGTGAATACCGTCTCCGCGTCGATCTTGCGCAGGCAGATGTGGGTGCCCGCCGCCGCGGTGACCGTCCAGGTGTAGGTCCAGCCGTTCGCGTGGAACATCGGCAGCGTCCACAGGTAGCGCTCGCCCACCCCCATCGGCAGGTGCACCAGGGTGCCGATCGTGTTCATCGCCGCGTTCCGGTGCGTGATCATCACGCCCTTCGGGCGCGCGGTGGTCCCGCTGGTGTAATTGATCGTGAGCAGGTCCAGCTCGCTGATCTCCGGCCGGGCAAAGCCCGGGCCGGCCGCGGCGATGGCAGCCTCGTAGTCCAGCCAGCCGTCGCCGCCGCCTTCGAAGGCCACGAAATGCCGCACTGCCGGCATCTGGTCGCGGACCTTGTCCACCGCGTCGAGGTAGTCCCGGTCGACGCAGAGCACGGTGGCGCCCGAATGGTTCACGATGTAGACGAAGTCCTCCGGCGTCAGCCGGTAATTGACCGGAACCAGCACGGCCCCGATCTGCGGCACCGAGTAGAAGGACTCCAGGTGCGTGTGGGTGTTCGGGGCGATCGTGGCCACCCGGTCGCCTTGTGCCACGCCGAGCTCCTGCAGCGCCGAGGACCAGCGGTCGCAGCGATCGAAGAACTGCTCATAAGACAGGCGCACGTCACCGTCGACCACCGCCTCACGGGAACCGTGCAGGTGGCGGGTCCGACGGGCGAACTCGAGGGGGGTCAGGGGTGTTTCCATGGCGTGCCTCCAGAGGCTGCGGGCGGCCCGCGCGTGCGGAGTCGCCGCTACCACCAGCTTCTCGCACGGGCCGGGGTGCCACAACCATCGCCGGCTGGCCTCCCCCTGGGAGCAGCCGCGCCGTGGGTAAGGAGAGATCGTGGGGCTCATGGACGACTGGACCCAGGTGCTGCAGGCCGAGGCTGCCTCCTATGCGCGCGTCGCGCTGGCCAACATCAGGCGCGAGTTCCCGTCGGGCGTGTATCGCACGATGAATGCGCCCGGCGACTTCCCGTATCGTCCAAGGGCGCGCACGCCGGTCTTCTTCGGCAGTTTCGACTGGCACTCGTGCGTCGAGATGCACTGGCTGCTGGTGCGCCTGCTGCGCGTCGCGCCGGACGCCATTCCGGCCGGCGAGATCAGGACCGTGCTTGGCGCCCGTTTCGAGCGCCTGGCGCTGTCGGTGGAGGAGCAGTTCATCACCGGCCCGGACGGCCTCGGGGAACGCCCCTACGGCTGGGGCTGGGCACTCGCGCTGATTCACGAGACCGCGACCTGGAATGATCCGCACGGTCGCAAATGGGCGGCCGCGATGTCATCGCTGGCCGACAAGCTGAGCGGCCTCTTCCTCGAATGGCTGCCGAAGGCGACCTATCCGGTTCGCCACGGAGTGCATCACAACAGTGCGTTCGGCCTGTCCAGGGCCCTGCCGTACGCGACAGAGCGGGCCAGATCGGGGGATGGCAGGCTGCTCGGGGCGATCACCGCCAAGGCGCACGCCTGGTTCGGCAGCGACATGCTCTATCCGGGCAGCTGGGAGCCGTCCGGACAGGACTTCCTGTCCCCGGCACTCACCGAAGCGGAACTGATGGCCCAGATCCTGCGGCGGGAGGAGTTCCCCGAATGGCTGGGCGTGTTCCTGCCGGGCATCGAGCATGGCGAGCCGGCCTCGCTGTTCACCCCGGCCGGCGTGTCGGATTCCAGCGACGGCCAAGTCGCGCACCTGCACGGCCTCAACGCGAGCCGTGCCTGGTGCTGGCGGCGGCTCGCGGAGAGCCTGCCCGGCGGCGACGCTCGCATCGGACCGGCTCTCACTGCTGCTCGCGTCCACCGGGAGGCCGCCCTCCCGCACGTGGTCGGCGCCGGCTACATGGTCGAGCACTGGCTCGCCGCCTACGCCGTCCTCATGCTCAGCTAAGCCGCGGCGGCGCGAGATCGTTCACCAGCGGCGACCGCGCTGCTAGCCCGGGATGGCCGCGCGGACGAGCATGGCGTTCTGAGCGAGCACCGAAAGCCAGTAGTTCATGCGCTCGGCGTTGGTGATGTCGCGCCAGTGCCGGAACAGGCCCTCGGCGTCGCTGACCGGCAGGCGGCCTTCCACCTGGTGGATCTCGAGCGTGAACGACACTCGGTCCAGGCCAATCGCATCCGTCGCGGCGGCCACGATCGCGGCGAGCCCGGCCGGGCCGTACAACGTGGCCAGGGACTGCCGCCCCGCGTAGCTGAACGGCACCGGCAGCCGCATCAGGAAGGTGAAGTGGTCGGGCAGGCCGCTGACGAGGGGATGCCCGTCGTGCAAGTGGAAATGCACGTTCTTGCCGAGCCGCCCGATTGAACGGGTCATGGCGATAACGTCAGGCAGCGCGCTCGCCACGGCGTCCTGGACGTCGGTGACCAGGCCGGGCAGGCGTTCATCGGCGGCGGACAGGCTCCGCAGGCTGAGACCTGGATGATCGCGCGCGAACCTGGCCGACGCCTGCCTGATACCGACGTGACCCACGTCGATGCAGCAACTGATCCGGTCGGCATCTTTCAGCTGTTCCGCCACCTCGACGAACCAGCCGGGCTCCAGGCCGTGCGCATACTCGAGAAATACCCAGGGCGCACCGGGAGACCGCGCCAGGCGGGAGTCCAGGTCGCGCAGCGCCGCTACCAGGCTGCCAGTCTGGCCGCCCATGTCGGCATGGTCATGGACAACCATGCCGGACAGCCGCCCGGCGAACCGCGCGGCGAACTCCTCGACCACCCCGCGGTCGCGTTCACGCAGCACGTTCAGGCCGCGGTTCAGATGGACCGTCGGCAGTCGCGGATGCGGCGGCACGTAGGGGAGCACGTGGTCAAGCTGGTCAGGCGTGTCGGCGTACGCCTCAGCCGCCATGCCCTCCTGGCCGAAGCGAAGGCCGGCGAGCTTGAGCAGCGCGTCGTCTCCGGCGATGCGCTTCTGGAACAGGGCGTGAATCGGCAGCAGGCCGGCCGAGCCGGCGGGGGGCGTGCGCTCCATGACCCTCCTCTCGGCCTGAGCGTATGCCATGCCCCGGGGCGCCGTATCTCGGAGGCCTGGGGCGGCTCTGTGTTGATGGAGGCTAGCTGGCCGATGACGGCCACCGCATAGCTGACGATGGGCACGGCGAGGAAGGCACGGAGGCTTGCCATGAGCCGGTTGAATGTCAACGACGCACGGTGCGAGGCCCTGTTCGCTTCAGGGCTGCAGCGGCGGGACGCGATGACGGCCGAAGCGGTTGCGGAGGTGATCAGGCGAGCTGTGCAGCAGTTCGGCGTCACTGGCTGTGCCGGCCTGATGGCACAGGAGTTCGGCGATCACCCCGAGGCGGCCAGCGACCGGATGCGGTGGGTCCGGCAGCTGGTCGGCGAGGCGTCCGCCTGCTCGTCCCCGCGGCCGGCCCGCCGCGCGGGCGCCCGGCCGTGACAGGGCGCTGCGCGGCTCAGCCGTCTGGCAACCACGAGGCGTCTGGCGACCACGAGCAACCATGAGCCCTGGCGGGGCTCAGCTTCCGGCCGCGCGGCGACGAACTGTCCTGTTCAGCGCGCTGATCACGCCGCGCAGCGACGCTTGCACGATCGACTCGCTGATCCCGACGCCCCACAGCACCGCGTCGCCTACCTCGATCTCCAGGTACGCGGCAGCCTCGGCGTCCCGCCCGGAGCTGAGCGCGTGCTCGGAGTAGTCGAGGACGCGCACGTTGACGCCGCCCAGGCCGAGGTCAATGCCGGACAGCGCGGCGCAGAATGCTGCGATCGGGCCGTTGCCGGTGCCGGTCAGCGTGTGCTCGGTGCCGAAGGCGCGAACGGTCGTGGTGATCCCGTCGGTGCCTCCCTCGCTCACCGAGCCGAACCTGAGGAGCTCGAACGCGCCGGGCGCCAGGTACTCGCCGGCGAAGATCTGCCACATCCGCGCCGCATCCACCTCGCCGCCCGCATCCTCGGTGTGCCGCTGGATCACGTGGCTGAACTCGATCTGCAGACGTCGCGGCAGGTCCAGGTGGTGGTCGGTCTTCATGAGGTAGGCGACGCCGCCCTTGCCCGACTGCGAGTTGACCCTGATGACGGCCTCGTACGACCGGCCGACGTCCCTGGGGTCGATCGGCAGGTACGGCATCGCCCACGGCAGCTCGCGCACCGGCTTTCCCGCTTGCGCCGCGACCCGCTCAAGGTCGTCGAAGCCCTTCTTGATCGCGTCCTGATGCGATCCGGAAAACGACGTGTAGACCAGATCGCCCGCGTACGGATGGCGCTCGTGCACATCGATGCGGGTGCAGTACTCGGCGGTGCGGCGGATCTCGTCGATGTGGCTGAAGTCGATCATCGGGTCGATGCCCTGGCTGTAGAGGTTCAGCCCGAGTGTCACCAGGTCGACGTTGCCTGAGCGCTCGCCGTTGCCGAACAGGCATCCCTCGATGCGCTCGGCCCCGGCCAGCACCGCCAGCTCCGCGTCCGCCGTGGCGGTGCCCCGGTCGTTGTGGGTGTGCACCGACAGGGCGATATGCTCGCGCCGGCTCAGGTTCCTGCTCATCCACTCGATCTGGTCGGCGTACACGTTGGGCGTGGAACGCTCGACCGTGCACGGCAGGTTCAGCACGATCTCCCGGTCCGGGCCCGGCTGCCAGACGTCCAGCACCGCCTCGCAGATCTCGAGCGAGAAGTCCAGCTCGGTGTCCATGAAGATCTCCGGCGAGTACTCGTAGCCGAAGTCCGTGCCCGGCAGGTAGGTCTCGGCGAACTTCATGACCGCGCGAGTGCCCTCCACGGCCACGGCCCGGCACTCGGCGCGGCCGTCGCCAGACCAGCCGAACACGACCCGCCGGAAGATCGGCGCAGCCGCGTTGTACATGTGCACGGTGGCCAGCCGGGCGCCGGCCAGCGACTGGACGGTGCGCTCGATCAGCTCCTCGCGGGCCTGCGTCAGCACCGAGATGCAGACGTCGTCAGGTACCGCGCCGGTCTCGATCAGGCTGCGGATGAAGTCGAAGTCGGTCTGGCTCGCCGCCGGGAAGCCGACCTCGATCTCCTTGTAGCCCATGCGCACCAGCAGCTCGAACATCGCGCGCTTGCGGGCCGGGTTCATCGGGTCGATCAGGGCCTGATTGCCGTCGCGCAGATCGGTCGACAGCCACCGCGGGGCCGCGGTGATCGTGCGGGCGGGCCACTGCCGGTCGGGCAGGTCGACTGGGGGGAACGGCCGGTAGCGATGGCATGGCATGCCGGACGGGCGCTGATTACCTGGGTTGCTCATGATGCTGCTGCTCCTGACGGGGGTGACCGGATGGCGGATCGGTCGGCGCAGCACAGCACCCCGCGACGAGGGGCCGACCGGACTGGTTACCTGGCCTCGCCGCGGCCGCGAAGAAGCAGCCCGCGCATCATGATCTGTGCAGGATAGCCCAGACGGCGCTGATCCGCGAGTTCGGGGGGCGGGATCCTGATCCGGCGGCGGAGATCGCGAGCGCGAACGGGCAATTCGATCATGTTCCACAGGTACCTGGCCTAGCCATCGCAGTGGACCTCAACCAGTATGGCCTTATGGCACTCGTCATCAAGAACGCCGACCCGCGACGCTCTGCATTACCGAGGCCGGGAGGCGGTATCTGGCTGACAACCTTGCGGGACGAAATGGCCTAGGCGCCACCGTCATCGTCACGTCCGTGGCTGCGGCCGGCCGCGGCCGGAGTCTGCTTGGCAAATCAATCAAAATGCTTGCTATAGTTAGCAGTAGATGATCCTGAGGAGGAGTCATGACCGAGTCAAAGCCGATAGACCAGGCTCAGGAGGAGATCCTGAAGACGGTCCGCACCAGCCAGGCCGCGGTAGTTAAGGCGCTCCAGACCCTGGCGAGCACGATCAAGTCGATCACGCCGGATCTGCCCGCTGTGGACGTGCCCCTGGCCGACAAGCTGCCGAAGCCGCAGGAGCTCGTCGCGGGCGCCTACGACTTCGCCGAGCAGCTGCTGGCCAGCCAGCGCAAGTTCGCCGAGGAAGTCCTGAATGCGACCGCGCCGCTGGCTGGCGGCAAGGACGCCCCAGCCAAGAAGAGCAGCTAGTCAGCGAAGTCACACACCTAGGGCGCGCGGCGAGCCGCAAGCGGCTCGCCGCGTGATCGTCTTTGCTTGCGATATCGAGCAAGGCTTCAGCCCGGTGGGGCCAGGTCGTGGCGGGCGGTGCAGGCCAGCCAGGTGGCGGCTCCGGTGACCAGCGCCAGCGCGGCCGGGTGGAATCCGGCTGCGGTGACGGCCACGGCGCTGGCCGCCAGCGCGGCGAGGACCCGGAGCGCCAGCCGCCGGGGCCGACCGGCACGGATCCGGGCCGCAAACCGCGTGGCCCGGCGCCGCCGGGTGCCGGAAAACCGCAGTTTCACGGGAAGCCGCCAGCTGGTCTGGCCGCCGGAGGCCGGTGCCGCGGCGATGTCGGCGAGAGCCTCGCCGCGGCCGAACCTCGTGCGCAGCGCGGTGTAGGCGGCAGCGGCGACAGCGAACCGCTGCGGATCTCCCCCGTCTTCGCGGTCCGGATGGGTGCCGGCGGCGACCCTGCGCCAGGCTGCCCGCACCTCGTCGTCGGTGAGGTCCGCCCGCGGCGCCAGGCCGAGCACCGCAAACGGATCGGTCCGGCCGCTCAGGGCGCCGTCTCCGTCCCGAAGGCCTCATCGAGCAGCGCCGTGAGGCCGGGCGGGACCGGCTCAACAGGGCGGCCGTCCCGGATGGCGGCCGGCGCCTGGTGCCGAAGCGGCGCGGCCGCAGCCGTCCGCCCGTCTGTATCAGCCGTCTCGGCTGTCTCAGTTCGCTCAGTTATCCCAGCTGTCTCAGCCGTCTGGCCGCCGACCGCGGCGGGCGCCGCGACCAGGCGCTTGACCTGCACGTAAGTCGCGCCGCCCCGGTAGATATAGGCCGCCTGGCCGACATCGAGGGCCCGGATCAGGGCCGGGTCGACTACTGGCGCCAGCCGCATCCGGGAAGTGCCCTGATGGCTCCACAGCGGTACGCCGAGCAGCCGCCTGGTGGTATCGGTAACCTTGCGGCTGCCCGCCAGTGCCGCCACCGGCTCGGGATGCGGGGTACGCAGCAGCCAGATGCCGCCGTCGGCGGCCGCGGCGATCCGGTAGCGCTCGTCCTCTTCAGCGGCCAGGCCCTGCCAGGACTGCGCCGATACCTGCACGGCGAGCCCGAGCGAGCGGGCGCGCTCGTACAGCTGCCAGATCGGCAGCCGCCGCGAGACCGCGCTGAACTCGTCGACGGCCAGCAGGATCTGCCTGCCGCCGCCGGCCTGCCCGAGGCCGCCAGGCCCGGCTGTCGCATAGCTGGCCAGCAGGTCAACCAGGGCACGGGCCTGGCTCTCGGCGACGCTGGTCTCCGCGGTGCCCTCCAGGATGCAGTACCAGGCGTCGGCATCGCCGAAACCGCCCGGCCCGTCAAGCCCGCCGCCAAGCCGCCGGAACAGGGTGCGGAACCGTAACGCGATGTCCCCGGTCTGCCGGGCGGCCGCGCGGATCAGCGCATGCGCGTCGTCGTGCTCAGCCGCGGAGTACGCCATGGTCAGCCAGCCGGGGTCGAGCCGGGCGAGGAAACCGGCGGTGTCTCGCGGCGGCCCGGGCGGCGCCTCGACGGCCAGCGCCACGACTGCCTCCATGACGTCGGCGTAGTAGGCGGCGCCGCCGGTTCCGTGTTCGATCAGGTCGACCAGCGTGGTGATCAGCTGGCCGGCTGGCAGTGCCCAGAGCGACAGGCTGGCCTCATCAGGCCAGACCGCGGTGCGGGCCGCGCCGGCGGCGCGCAGCACCCGGCGGGCCCGGTCGGCGATCCGCCTGGCGTCGCTGCCGCCCTTGCAGTCCAGCACGACCAGCAGCGGGAGGCTGCCGGTGCCTGCCGCGTGGCGGTGCAGCGCGCTGGTGACGAAGCCGGCCCAGAGCCTGAGCAGCAGGGTGGTCTTGCCGGTGCCTGTCGTGCCGATCACCACCTGGTGGGACCGCATCCGCTGGTAGGGGATGACGGCGGCCTGGCGCGCCGGATGACCGACGGCGCGGATCACGGCACCGGCGATGAGGTCCCCGTTATTGCTGTTCAAAGGCACCGATCCGGGCGCGGCTATCCTGGCTCGCGCGCTACGCGCCTGGTGCCGCCACTGCCGCAGGTCGAATGCGACAGCGGCCGCCGGTGACAGGCCGCCGGATCCTGCCTGCATCGAGCGGATCCGGTAGGACCAGGCCAGACCGCCGGCGGCCAGGCCGATGGGGATCGCCGCCGGGGCGATGACAGCCGCGGCGGCCGGATACCCGCCGGCTGCGCCGTCCCGCCACATGGCGAGCCAGGCCTGGTAGGGCGCCTGCGGCAGGCCGGCCCAGCCGCGGCTGACGGCGACGGCGGAAAGCCAGACGGCCACCATCGGCGCGCACCACAACGCGGCACGGTACAGGCGGGCCGGCTGCCAGCCCGCCAGCCAGGCCGCCCAGACGCTGATTACCGCGCACAGCGACACCGGCGCGGCCACGATGATGAGGGCAGCCGCGGCGGCGATCTTGATCAGCCGGACGGCGAGCCGGACAGCGGCCTGGACCGCGAGCAGGCTCAGCCAGCGGCTCATCACGTCGTGGCCCCCTCGGTCGCAGTACGGGCCGGCGTGACCTGCAGTCCGGCCGGCGGCGGCAGCGCGGCGTCCGGGGGCAGGCTGCGGATCTCGATCCTGGCGCTGGCGCTGCCGAGCGCCTCGCGCGCCCGCGCGACCGTCGGCACGGCGGCCGGCGCGCAGACGTACAGCACGCGGGCGTGCCTGGCAGGCTTGCCGGGGACCCGCGCCTCGGCGGCCGGGCAGCCATAGTCGCCGGTGCGGGTCAGCAGCTCCCGCATGATCGCCGCGGTCCTGCTGACCGTCTTGCGGGTGAGTTCGGCCTCGATGGCCCAGCACTCGCCAGCCCACGCGACCGCCGCCTCGCTCGGCCAGTGCACCTCCCCATCCGGGAAGTGCTCCCGGAGCCCGACCCGGCCGCCGGCCCGCGCGCGCAGCCGGCGCTCGCTGCGCCAGTAGGCGCCTCCGGCGGCATAGCCGGATGCCGACTCCAGTGCGAGCCTGGCCGCGGTCACCGCCCGGATGTGTGCCAGCCTGGCCAGCGCGGGCGGGGCGGGGGAGTAGGCCAGGCCGCAGCTGGCCAGCCCCGCCCTGGTCAGCCAGATCCACGAGGCGCCGGGACCGAGCCGGGCCGACTCGGCTAACCGCCGATCGCGCCAGCCGGCCACGATCGCGCGGGCCCGCGCCTCGCTGACCCCGAGCACGACCGCCAGGTGGTCGAGCTGGACGCCGTACATCTCGGCGGCGAACAGCAGGCCGCCGATGTCACGCTCGCCGATGTCGCGAGCCGCGGCGAGCCGCCCGGCACCGGTCCCGGCCCGGCCACGTCCGGCAGCTGACGCCCCTGCTGGCGGGATCACAGGTTCATCACATCATGCAATCGGCCCGATGCCACCCATACCGGCCGCCGGACACGGCGAGCACGGGACCCGGTGCTGGTGCCGGCGATGGCGGTACGGCACAATGTGACGCGGAACACTGGAGCATTGCCGTGCCGTGGCAGGCCGCCTGTGAGCACCGAGGCCGTAGGGGAAGACGAGCCTCGTCTGCTGGCTGGGAGGTCAAGTGTCCGTACGTGGCGTGCTGCAGGTCCATTCCGCGCCCCCGGCGCTGAGCCCGCATGTCGAGTGGGCAGTGTCCGGGGTGCTTGGCGTTGCCCTGACCCTGCCGTGGGTCGATCAGCCCGCGTCGCCGGGGATGCTGCGAGCGGAGCTGACCTGGCAGGGGCGGCCAGGCTGTGCCGCGGCGCTGACGTCGGCGCTGGCCGGATGGAACCTGCTCAGGTTCGAGGTGACCGAGGAAGCCAGCCCGGGCTGCGACGCGGTCCGTTATAGCTGTACGCCGTCACTCGGAACGTTCTCCGCCGTCACCTCGGCCAGCGGCGACATCCTGGTGCCGGAGGGCAGGCTGCGGGCGGCCATGACGCTGGCGGCGTCCGCCGTGCCCGGCGCTTCGGCCCGGACCGCGGCCATGGGCTCCGAAGCCGGCGGCGACATCGGCATCCTCAGGGAAACGCACGCCCCGCGCCATCCGGCACTAGGCGGGTCGCTGGAGGCGGAGCTCGCCCTGCTGCTCGGCCAGCCCTGGGACGACGAGCTTGAGCCGTTCCGGCACGCCGCGGCCGGCGCTCCGGTGCGCTGGCTGCACGCCACCGGCTGACCTGGGCGTAACGAAAGGCGGCCGCCCGGATTACCGGGCGGCCGCCATTCTCGTTAGGTGGCTCGGTCAGGGATGGATGATGCCCTGGCCGAATGCGATGGATGGCAGGTAGCCAACGCTGCCCGGGAAGATGACCGTAAAGCGCCCGGCGTTCTGCCGGATGGCGACCGACCTGGCGTAGCTCAGCAGGCAGGCCCCGACGCCATGGCTGTTGGTGAAAGCCACGCACAGGAAGGTGTGGCCAGTCCTGAAGATCAGCGGCTCGTGCGCCACCGGGTGGCCGAAGCTGACCAGCGTCCCGGTGACCGTGAAGGTCTGCCGGTAGTTGAAGAAGATGTTCGCCCTGAGGCGCGTCGGGTAGCGCAGCACGACCTGAGTGACCGGCAGGCTAGTCGAGGAGTGGTAAACGAGGCTCCCGCTGTAGGCGGCCGTGATGTGGTGGACGCCCGGGAGCAGGCTGCTGGTGGTGCAGGTAGCCCGGTAGTGGCCGGAGGAGAAGTGCAGCGGCTGGCTTGAGCAGCCCGGAATGGGAGAGGTCCCGTTCTTGAACCCGACGGTGCCGACGCCGAGACTCGGGGTGACCACCGCGGTGAACGTCACCGGCTGGAGGTAGAAGGTCGGGCTGTGCGACGTGCTGAGGATGGTGGAGGTAGGAATGAGAGTCGGCGCGGCGCTCGCGGCGCTCGCGGCGCCGGCCCACAGCCCGGTGGCCGGTAGCGCGATTCCGGACAGCAATGCGGCGCCCAGCACGATGGCGCGCGCTCGGCCGAGAATGCGGTGAACAGATTTGTGCACGGCGATCCTTCTTTCTCCTGGCTACCGGCGACGCCGGCTTGTCACAGTGGGACAGTTGCTGATTGCTGAGCGTAACAGGCAGTAACTCTCAGTGAAAGGCTCTAGCCCTCGCGACACGAGCTGTTCGTGCAGGTCAGCAGCGGTCGACGGGCCGAATGGGGGGAATCTCCATTCTGGGCTGGCTGCGCGGCGGGCTCGGGGCCAGCGCCCATGCGACGATGAGGGCACGAACGGCGGCAGGAACGGCGGTTGAGCTCGCGGTGACGACGCGGAAGATCATCATCGACTGCGACCCGGGCATCGACGACGCGCTGGCCCTGGTGTGCGCGCACGGCAGCCCGGGCTTGCGGCTGTGCGGGGTGACGACGGTGGCCGGCAACGTGCCGCTCGGCTTGGCCACGGCCAACGCGCTGCGGGTGGCAGACTTCGCCGGCATCCGGGAGGTGCCGGTGGTAGCGGGCAGCGCGGGCCCGCTGCTGCGGCCGGGCCTGGATGCCCGGCACGTGCACGGCTCTTCGGGGCTGGGCGGTGCGCTGCTGCCGGCGCCGTCCTCCCGGGCGGCTCCGGGTCACGCGGTGGACTTCCTGATCGAGACGACCGGAGCGGCGCCCGGGGAGATCACCCTGATCGCGGTCGGCCCGCTCACCAACATCGCCCTCGCGGTGCGCCGGGAGCCGCGCCTGGCCGGCTGGGTCCGGGACTTCGTGATCATGGGCGGGTCGGCGGGCCGGGGCAACGCGACGCCGGCCGCGGAGTTCAATATCGGGGCTGACCCCGAGGCGGCCGCGATAGTTTTCGGCGCCGGATGGACCGTGACCATGGTCGGCCTTGACGTCACCCGCCAGGCCAGGGCGACCGCCGAGGTGCTGGACCGGATGCGCGAGCTTGGCAGGCTCGCGGATGAACTGCTGCTGCCCGCCCTGTCCGGGTACCGCGCGGCAAGCGGGGAGCCGTCGGCAGCAGGCGGCGCGGGGCCGGCCGTGAGCGGCGGGGCGGCAGCGGGCGGTGCGGACGCGGCGGCAGCTGGCGGTTCACCGGCGGCCGGGGGCGTGCCGGGCGAGGCCGGGGATCGTGGGCCGGCGGTACATGATGTCTGTGCGGTCGCCCACGTGGCGTGGCCAGGGCTGATCGGCTGCCAGCCGGCCCGGGTCGAGGTGGAGACGCACGGTCGGTGGACCTCGGGGATGACGGTCACCGATTTCGGTGCCGCGCCCGGCGTCCGCAACGCGATGGTGGCAACCGAGATCGACGTGACCACCTTCTGGGACCGGGTACTCAGTGCCTACGCGCGCGCCGCGGCCGCGATGCCGGAGCCTGCCTGACCCGCGACGGAGCCTGCCTGACGCCCGCGAGGGAGCCTGCCCGACGCCCGCGAGTACGTTATGAAATGCCTTGAATCGATTGCGTAGACTAGGTTCACGACTGATTCCGTTGCACGGGGCCCGAATTTATGACTAATCCGCAAGACACGTCCGCTTCGAGGTCGCTGTCGGCGACGCCGCGTACCAGGCACCGGCGGCTGCGCGAGCAGGGCCGCAGCGACCGGTCCGAGCTGCTCGCCGTGCTGCGCGCCGGGCTCGTCGCCCATCTGGGCGTCATCATCGACGGCGTGCCCATGGTCGTGCCGACCGGGTACGGCTTCGACGACGAGCAGGTCTACGTGCACGGCTCGGTCGCCAGCCGCAGCCTTGGCACCGGCGACGCGGTGGCGTGCCTGACCATCACGGTCCTTGATGGCCTGGTACTGGCCAGGTCGGTGTTCGAGCACGCGGTCAACTACCGGAGCGCGATGATCTACGCGGTGCCGCGGCTGGTCACCGACCCGGGCGAGAAGATCGAGGGCTTGCGCGCGCTGTCCGAGCATATGGCGCCCGGGCAATGGGACTACGCAAGGCGGCCGAGCCGCAAGGAACTCGCCGCGACCACGCTGCTCGCGCTGGCGCTGGACGAGGCGTCGGTCAAGGTCCGCAGCGGGCCGCCGGACGACGCCGGCAGCCCGGACAGCGCGCTCGGCCGTTGGGCGGGCGAGCTGCCGCTCGCGTCGTTCTGGCAGCAGCCGGTGGCCGATCCCGCGCTGCCCGCGGGCACTGCGGTTCCGGCGCATATCCGGGACCGGGCGGGCCGGGCCGCATACTGTCCGGATGCGCCGGTAGATTCGCGTCATGCCCGCCCAGTCTGAAAAGGCAGCCCGGTTTCTGGCTTTGCATGACGGCAGCTCGCCGCTGCTGATGCCGAACGCGTGGGACCGCGGCTCGGCGAGGCTCTTCGCCTCGCTCGGGTTCGCTGCGCTGGCGACCACGAGCAGCGGCTTCGCCGCAACGCTCGGGCAGCTCGACGGATCGGTCACCCGTGCTGAGGCGATCGCGCACGCTGCGTGGATCGCCGGGGCGACCGACCTGCCGGTCTCGGCCGACCTGGAGAACTGCTTCGCCGACGATCCTGACGGCGTGGCGCAGACCGTGCGGCTCGCGCTGGGCACCGGGCTGGCGGGCTGCTCGGTCGAGGATTTCGCCCGGCGCGATGACGTACCGATCTATGACCCGGTGCTGGCGGCCGACCGGGTGACCGCCGCCGCCGAGGTCGCGCATGGCGGGCCCGTCCGGCTGGTGCTGACGGCCCGGGCGGAGAACTGCCTGCACGGCCGGCATGATCTGGCCGACACCATCGCGAGGCTGCAGAGCTATCAGGAAGCGGGCGCGGACGTGCTGTTTGCTCCTGGCCTCACCCGGGCCGATGAGCTGCGGCAGCTGGTTGCGGCCGTGGACCGGCCGGTCAGCGTGCTTGCGCTGGCAGGGATGCCGCTGGTAGCGGAGCTCGCCGAGATCGGGGTGCGCCGGATCTCGGTGGGCGGGGCGTTCGCCTTCGCCGCGCTGGACGCGGCCGCGCAGGCCGCCCGCGAGCTGCGCGAGGAGGGCAGCTACGGGTACTGGGACCGGGCCAGGCCGGGTGCCGCCGCAGCACGCGACGCCTTCGGGGCGTGAGCCCGCGGCGGGCCCGCGGCGCGCCGGTCAGTCCGGGCGCCTGCGCCTGATCGCCGTCGCTCAGAGCGGGATGTTGCCGTGCAGGCCGCGGGTGGCCGGGGCCGCGGCGATGGCGTGGGCGAGCGCGGCGCGGGTGTCCGCGGGCTCGACGATCTCGTCGACCACGCCCAGTGCCATCGCGCGGGACAGGCCGCCCGCCTCCCGCTCATGCTCGGCGGCGAGCTCGGCCTCGGCCTCGTGCCTGCGCTCGGCGGGCACCTCGGCGAGTGTCCGCCGGTGCAGGATCCGCACCGCTGCCACCGCGCCCATCACCGCCACCTCGGCGCCCGGCCAGGCGAACACCCGGGTGGCGCCGAGCGCCCGCGAGTTCATCGCGATGTAGGCGCCGCCATAAGCCTTGCGGGTGACGAGGGTCACCCGCGGCACGGTCGCCTCCGCGAAGGCGTGCAGCAGCTTGGCGCCCCGCCGGACCACGCCGTCCCACTCCTGGCCAACACCAGGCAGGTAGCCCGGCACGTCGACGACCACCACCAGCGGCACCCCGAAGGCGTCGCACATCCGCACGAACCTGGCGGCCTTCTCGGCGGAGGTGGCATCGAGGCAGCCGCCGAGCCTGAGCGGGTTGTTAGCTATCACGCCGACCGTCCGGCCGGCCAGCCGGCCAAGCGTGGTGACCACGTTCGGCGCCCACCGCGGATGCAGCTCGATGCCCGGCTCATCCAGCAGCCCGGTGATCAGCGGGTGCACGTCATAGGCCCGCCGGGCCGACTCGGGCAGCAGGGCCGCGAGATCGACGTCCTGGCGCGGCTCCGCCGCCGTGTCGGCCGGCCCGGGCCTGCCCAGGAGCAGAGCCAGCTCCCTGGCCCTGCCGATCGCCTCGCTGTCAGATTCCGTCACCAGATGCACGACCCCGGACCTGCGGCTGTGCGGCTCGGGACCGCCGAGCCGTTCCATGTCGACATCTTCGCCGGTCACGCTGCGGACCACATCCGGGCCGGTAACGAAGATCCGGCCGCGGTCAGAAAGGATCACCAGGTCGGTCAGGGCCGGGCCATAGGCCGCTCCGCCCGCGGCCGCGCCGAGCACCACCGAGATCTGCGGCACTATGCCAGAGGCCCGCGTCATCGCTGCGAAGATGGTGCCCACCGCGTGCAGGCTCTCGACTCCCTCACGCAGCCGCGCGCCGCCCGAGTGCCAGAGCCCGATCACGGGCGCGCCGCAGGAGATGGCGTAGTCGTACGCGGCGACGACCGCAGCGCAGCCTGCGCTGCCCATCGCACCGCCCTGAACCCGCGGGTCGCTGGCGAAGGCGACGGCTGGCATGTCGTCAATGCAGCCAGTCCCGGCAAGGACGCCACTGGTGTCCGGCGGGACCAGCAGCTTCAGCGTGCCGAAGTCGAAGAGTGCCTCGAGCCGGGCGCGCGGATCACGGCTGCTGGCGCCGGATTCCGGACCCGCGGCGGCAGTCGCCGGGCGAGCGGGCGCATCAGGAAGCCGGTTGCCCAGGATGGTCACGTCAGTCTCCTCGGGGTCGGGCGCATGGTCAGGTCAGGCGGCTGTGAAGGCAAGCGCCACGTTGTGGCCGCCGAATCCGAATGAATTGTTCAGCACGGCCATCGGGGCTGAGCTGTGCGGGCGCAGTTCCACTGGCTCGGTGGCGATCTGCAGCCCGGCGTCGTCGTCGGGGTCCTCAAGGTTGATCGTGGGCGGCGCTACCCGGTCGCGCAGCGCCAGGATCGCGGCTACCGACTCAAGCGCGCCCGCGCCGCCGAGCAGATGGCCGGTCATCGACTTGGTGGCCGACACCACGACGCCGCGGGCCGCCGCGCCGAGCACGGCCGCTATCGCCTGGACCTCCACCACGTCGCCGGCCGGGGTCGAGGTCGCGTGCGCGTTGACGTGTACGACCTGCTCGGCCTGCAGCCCGGCGTCGGCGAGTACCCGGCGGAGGGCGAGTTTGGCTCCGGTGCCGTCCGGGTCCGGCTGGGCGATGTGGTGCGCGTCGGCCGAGTAGCCGACGCCCGCCGCTACCGCGTACACGCTGGCGCCGCGGCGGGCGGCATGCTCGGCTGACTCCAGCACCACCACGCCCGCGCCCTCGCCGAGCACGAAGCCATCCCGGCCCTTGTCGAACGGCCGTGACGCCCGCTCCGGCTCGTCATTCCTGGTGGACAGGGCCCGCATCGCCGCGAAGGCGGCGATGTTCAGCTGCAGGATCGCGGCCTCGGTGCCCCCCGCCAGGACGACGTCGGCTCGTCCGGACCTGATCATTTCGATGCCGTAGCCGATCGCCTCGGCGCCGGAGGCACACGCGCTTACCGTCGTGTGCACCCCGGCACGGGCGCCGAGCTCAATCCCGATCCAGCCCGCGGAGCCGTTCGGCATGAGCATCGGGACCGTGAACGGCGAGAGCCGCTGCCAGCCCTTTTCCCGCAGCGTGTCGTAGGCGGACAGGGTAGAGGCCACGCCGCCTATCCCGCTGGAGACGACCACGCCGAGCCGATCCGGATCGACCTGCGGGGTACCGGCGTCTGCCCAGGCCTCGTGCGCCGCGACCAGCGCGAACTGCTCGCACCTGTCGAGCCGGCGCGCCTGCACGCGGTCCAGCAGTGTCGCCGGGTCGGCTGCTGCCCACGCCGCGATCCGCGCCGGGAGCTCACTCGCCCATGCCTGCGTCAGCTTCTGCACGCCGCTGCGGCCGGCCAGAAGTGACTCCCAGGTCGAGGTGACATCGGCGCCCACCGGCGTGATAGCGCCAAGCCCGGTGACGACGACGCGCGCCGAATCAGTGCCCACGGTGCTCCCGTTCCTCGGGTTGGGTGCCGCGCCCGGCTGGATGGCTGTCCGCGGCGCGGCTTGGCTGCCTGGATCGCGGTTCAGGCGGATACCGCCGCGCGCCGGACGTAGTCGATCACGTCCTGGACGGTCTTGAGGTCCTTGAGCTGGTCGTCTGGAATCTCGACGCCGAACTTGTCCTGGGCCGCCACGGCGATCTCCACCATCGACAGCGAATCGATGTCGAGGTCGTCGACGAACGTCTTGTCCGGGGTTACCTGATCTGCCGGGACACCGGCCACCTCGTCAATGATCTCGCCGAGGCCGGCCAGGATTTCCTGTTCTGTCATGGACATGGGTTGCGTACTCTCCTTTTTTCTTTCGCTTTTTTCGCTGGTCCTGCGTGGTGCGGCCCCGGGGGTTGGCCGGGGCGCGGTCAGGGTACCGTGATCACCTGGCCGGCGTAGCAGATGCCCGCCCCGAAGCCCAGGATCAGAACGTGGGCGCCCGAGCCGATCTCGCCGCGTTCGGCCATCCTGGACAGGGCGAGCGGGATGGACGCGGAGGAAGTGTTGCCCGCGGTGACGATGTCGTCCGCCACGATGGCCTGCGGCGCGCCGATCTTGCGCGCGATCGCCTCGACGATCCGCAGGTTGGCCTGATGCGGCACGAATGCGGCCAGCTCCGACGGGTCGACGCCCGCCGCCGCGCACGCCTGCAGGGCAACCGGGTGCAGCGCGGTCGTCGCCCACCGGAAAACCGCCTGGCCTTCCTGGACGATAAACGAGTTACGGTCGGCGATGAAGATCTTGTCAGCAAGGTGGCCCGCACTGCCCCAGACGACGGGGCCGACTCCCGGCGGGTCGGCCGGGTCAGCCACCGGGCCGACGACCGCGGCCCCCGCGCCGTCAGCGAAGATTATGCAGGTGGAGCGGTCGTTCCAGTCCACCCACTGGGACAGTTTCTCGGCGCCGATGACCAGCACGTTACGGGCGGTCCCGGCGCGGATCGCATCGCTGGCGTTGGCCAGGGCGTAGCAGAAGCCCGCGCAGGCGGCGTTCAGGTCGTAGGCGCCCGGCGCGCCGATGCCGAGCCTGACCGCTACCGTTGCCGCCGTGTTCGGTATCTGGACCTCTGGCGTGCAGGTGGCGACGATGACCAGGTCGATGTCGGACGGGGCAAGCCCGCAGGCCGCCAGCGCCTTCCCGCCTGCCGCGGTCGCCATGTCGGCCACCGTCTCATCCGGTGCGGCGATCCGGCGGCTGGCAATGCCGACCCTGCTCCGGATCCACTCGTCGGTGGTCTCCACCGTGGCGGCTAGCTCGTCATTGGTCACCACCCTCGCGGGCTGATAACCGCCGAAAGCCAGGATCCGGGCGCCCGCCGCGCCTTCGGTGAGTCGCATACTCTGCTGCCTTTCGATGCTGGCTGATACGGGATGCTGGGCGGATAAGGATGCTGCGCCGGCTATCCGCCGTTACTCGCTGCCTTCCGGCTCCAGCCGGACCAGCGGCTGGCCTGCGCTGACCGGGTCACCGTCCTCGACCAGCCATTCGATGATCGTCGCCGGGAACGCGGGCACCACCGGATGGCTGCCCCCGCGCGTCTCGACCTCGCCGATCGCGTGGCCGCTGCCGACCGCGGCGCCCGGCGTGGTGACTGCGGAATGCTCCTGGCCCGCCCGGAACACTCCGGCGAGCGGCGCGACTAGCAGCCGCCACTCCGGTGCGTGGCTGTCGATATGGCCGTCGGAATGCGAATGCTCAGCGACCAGTGCGCGTGCGCTCTCCAGCCCGGCCGGAGCTTTCAGGGCGATCAGTTGGACTCCGGGAAGAGCCCGCCTGGCCAGCCCGGTCAGTGTACCCGCAGGCGGCAGCTCGACCAGCGCGGTGACGCCGAGGCGGCTCATCTGCTGCATGCATTTGTCCCAGCGGACCGGCATGCTCACCTGCGCGATGATCCGCTCAAGCCAGTCGGCGCCGGTGCGTACGACGGCCCCGTCGGCGTTGGAGAGCAGCGGCAGCGCCGGGTCGCTGACGGATATCGATGACGCTGCGGTGCGCAGCGCTTCGACGGCGGGGGCCATGTAGCGGGTGTGGAACGCGCCGGCCACCGACAGCGGGCGGAGCCTGGCCCCGGCGGGCGGATCAGCGGCGAAGGCGTCGAGCTGGGCCGCGGCGCCAGCGGCGACGATCTGCCCGGCGCCGTTGATGTTGGCAGGCGTCAGGCCGCTGGCCTCGATTGCTGCGAGCACGGTAGCCTCGTCGCCCCCGAGCACCACCGTCATCCCGGTCGGCTCGGCCGCGGCGGCCTGGGCCATGGCCTGGCCGCGCACCTTGACCAGGCGCATCGCGTCCTCGGGTGTCAGCGCCCCGGCGACGGCCCCGGCGGCAAGCTCGCCGACGCTGTGCCCGGCGACCGCCCCGGTCAGCTGGCCAGCCGCGTCAAGGCCGCCGAGAAGGAGATCGGCCGCGATGATCGCGGCGGCGACGAGCAGCGGCTGCGCGATCGCGGTATCCCTGATCTCGTCGGCGTCGGCGGTGCTCCCGTACTTGATGAGGTCACAGCCAGCGAGGTCGGACCACGACGCTAGACGGTCGGCAACACCGGGCAGCTCCAGCCACGGAATGAGGAAGCCGGGGGCCTGAGCGCCCTGGCCGGGCGCCGCGATGAGGAGCATCCTCCAAGCATGCACTGTAGAAGTCCGCTATACGGCTATCGGAGACTACGAAGTTCGGCAAGATAAACTTGTAGGAAGGCTACAAGCTATGTGCCGTTGTGCGCGAGACGGCCCAGCACCGTGGCTACCCAGAGAGAGAAGCCGTCCCTGCCCACGCTCGGAATCAGCCCGGTCAGCTCACTGGCCCGGCGCAGCCGGTAGCGGACAGTGTTGGGGTGCACGAAGAGCAGCCGCGCGGTCGCCTCCAGCGAGCTGCCCTGCTCGAGATAGGTCATTACCGTGTCCAGGAGCGCCGAACCGCCGCTCAGCATCGGCTCGTAGACGCGGGTGATCAGCTCGGCGCGCGCTGACTCGTCGCCATCGAGCGCTCGTTCCGGCAGCAGGTCCAGCGCGGATACCGGCCGCGGCGCGTCCGGCCATGCGTCCGCCGCCCGCAGGCCTGCCAGCGCCGCGCTGGCGGACAGGGTGGCTGACTGCAGGTCATCGACGGACGGCCCGACGACGACCGGGCCCGCGCCGAACCGCCCGGCGAACTGACTCGCGGCCCTGACCGGATCCGAGGCGCCGCCGAGCACCACGACCAGCCGGTGCCCGTGGACGCCTGCGAGCAGGTCAAGCCTGGACCGCCGGGCGATGGCCCGGAGCTCGTCGATCAGGCCCTCCGGCTCGCTGCCGTCGGCGATGCCCGCAACCACCGCGACCGGAGCAGACGACCAGTTCAGCGCGGAAGCCCAGGACTGCAGGGCCTCATCCACCTCCCCGCGGACCAGGGAATCGACGACGAGCGCCTCGAGGCGGGCGTCCCACGCGCCGCGTGCCTCCGCGGTCCGCGCGTAGACCTGGGCGGCACCGAAAGCGATCTCCCTGGTGTAGCGGAGGACCGCCTCGCGCAACTCGGCCTCGCCGCCCGGCGCGGCCAGCTCGTCGACCTGCGTCTCCACCACGTCGATGATGACGCGCACCATCTCGACCGCATGCTGCAGGCTGACCGCCCTGGCCAGCTCGCGCGGCGCGGTCCCGAATACCTCGCCGGCGACCGCCGGACGGCTGCGCTCCGGGTGCTTGACCCAGTCGACGAAGGCGGCGATGCCAGCCTGGGCGACCAGGCCGAGCCATGACCTGTTCTCGGCCGACAGCTCGCGGAACCACGGCAGCCGCAGGTCCATCGACGTCATCGCGGCAGTGCCCAGCGCGCCCATCGACCGCTCAAGCCGCTGGACGGTCGCGTAGCGGACGCGCCCGGCGGCCTGCTGGCTAGCGGCGCCGCGGCGCTCCCTGGTGGTCACCCTGCCAGCGTGCCACGCGTCAGCTGGCCATCTGCACCCGGCCGGTGACACCGGGCGGCCTGGCAGGGGGAAAAATGGCTTTCCGCGTCCTCGGCGAGCAGGAGGCGTTCTAACCGGGCCGCGAGCTGCTCGTGCCCGGTCATTAGCCCGATTGGAGCGATATGACGATCCTGAATCAGGAAAATCCCGCCCACCTAGCTGCCGCCGGCCGCCTGCAGGCCGAGCCGATCATCTGGCTGACGAGCGTGGCGGGGTCCGGCCAGCCGCAGTCGACGCCGGTCTGGTTCCTGTGGGAGGCCGGCGAGTTCCTGGTCTACGGCGCTGCTACCGGCCCGAAGATCCGCAACATCGAATCGAACCCGCACGTGTCGATGCACCTCGAGGGCAATGGCAGAGGCGGCGCGAATGTCATCTTCGAGTGTCGCGCCGGGATTGACCCGGCCAGCCCGCCGGCCGACGCCGTGCCCGCCTACATCGAGAAGTACCGCGAGTTCATCGACTCCTTCGGCTGGACGCCGCGAAGCTTCTCCGACGACTACCCGCATGTGATCCGGGCGGTCCCCACCCGGGCCCGGATCTGGTAACGGCGAGCCAGCCCGGGCCGCGAAGGTTCCCGGCGGACCCGGGCTGACCGCACGAGGCCGGCTGAGGAGTCGCTACGCCCGAGGATCCGGTCGGTCGCCGCATCGGGCACGCCGTCGAAGTGCTGGCTGAGCACCTGGCCGAACGCGGGCTCCCCGGGCATGGCCCGCAGGAACAGCGTCATTGACGAGCGCAGCTTCTGCGCGTCAAGGCCGCCGAAGATCTGCTCAGCGGTGCGATCCCGGACCTCGGCCACGACGCGAGCGCACTGCTTCAGCCGCCGGCCGAGCACGGGATGCTGCAGGAAGGCCCGGGCCTCCGCCAGCGACGAGATCGCGAAGGCCCGCGATGCCGGGCTCTGCCCCAGGCCAGCGATCTGCGGAAAGATGAACCACATCCAGTGGCCCGTCTTGCGGCCGCGGCGCAGCTCCGCGACGGCGCGGTCATACCTGCCGCCGGCGTCCTGGGCGGCCACGAAACGCCCGAGATCGTAAGGGTCGTCCATCGTCAACTCCCCGGCGGCCGCGCCGCTCACGGCCGGCAATCAGCGTGATAGGGGTAACGGGCCCGGCCCGGCCGGGCGGTGCTGCGGCCGCCCGGCCAGCGCTCAGCGGACTTCGCTGACGGGGAGGTCGAGGCGGTACCTGGCGATGGCCTGCCCGACCACCTCCGGCTTCACCCCGCCCTGGCGGGCTAGCTGGCTCAGCACCGCCACGGTGATCGACTCGGGGTCCACGTGGAAGAACCTGCGCGCCGCGAGCCTGGTGTCGGAGAAGCCCCAGCCGTCGGTGCCCAGCGACGTGAACGGTGCGGGCACCCAGCGGGCGATCTGATCGGGCACCGCCCGGATCCAGTCAGTTACCGCTACGACCGGCCCCGGGTGGCCGTCGAGCGCCCGGGTGACGTAGGGAACCCGCTGCTGCCCATCGGGATGCAGCAGGTTCCACTCGTCGCAGGCGAGGGCTTCGCGGCGCAGCTCGGTCCATGAGGTCGCCGACCACGCGTCGGCGAGAACTCCCCAGTCGTCAGCGAGCAGCTTCTGGGCCTGCAGGGCCCAGCGCATCGCCACACCAGAGGCGAGGATCTGCGCCCGGGGCCGGTCCGGGGCCGCGGCAGCGCCCTGATCGCCGCCCCCAGCGCCCTGATCGCCGCCCCCAGCGGCCTGATCGCCGCCCCCAGCGGCCTGATCGGCGTCAGCGGCAGCGCCTGACGCCCGGGCGTACCTATAGAGCCCGCGGAGAATGCCCTGCTCCAGAGCCTGCCCGCCGCCGGGGAAGTCGGCGGGCTCAGCCGGCTGGACATAGGGCTCGTTGTAGACGGTGAGGTAGTAGAAGATGTTCTCGCCATCGGGATGGTCGTCGGTGGCGCCATACATTCTGCGCAGCGCGTCCCGCACGATATAGGAGAGCTCGTAGGCCCATGCCGCGTCGTAGGTTATGCACGCCTGGGTGACCGAGGAGAGCAGGATGGAGTGACCGTCGTTGTGCTGCAGGCCCTCGCCGGTCAGCGTGGTCCGGCCGGCTGTCGCGCCCAGCAGGAAACCGCGCCCGAGCTGGTCGCCGAGCAGCCACATCTCGTCGCCGGTCCGCTGGAAGCCGAACATCGAGTAGAAGATGTAGACCGGGATCATGTGGACGCTGTGGGTGGCGTAGGCCGTGCCCGCCGCGATGGTCGATCCCATCGCCCCGGTCTCGCTGATGCCCTCGTGCAGGATCTGCCCCTTCTCCGACTCCTTGTAGGAGAGCAGCAGGTTGCGGTCGACCGCCTCGTAGCTCTGGCCGTGCGGTGAGTAGATCTTCGCGGTCGGAAACAGCGAGTCCATGCCGAAGGTGCGGGCCTCGTCCGGGATGACCGGAACGAACCGCTCGCCGATCTCCGGATCCTTTATCAGGTCCTTGAGCAGCCGGACGAACGCCATCGTGGTGGCGACCGGCTGCCTGCCCGAGCCCTTCTTCAGGTCGTCATAGGCGCCGTTGGCGGGGAGGGCGAGCGGCTTGGCCCGGACCTGACGCTTGGGCAGGTAGCCGCCCAGGGCAGCCCGGCGCTCACGCATGTACTGGATCTCGTCGGACTTCTCGCCCGGGTGATAGTAGGGCGGCAGCTCCGCCTCCAGCGCCGAGTCCGGGATCTCCAGGTAAAGCCGGTCCCTGAAGTCCTTGAGCTCGGCGACCGTCAGCTTCTTCATCTGGTGGGTGGCGTTGCGCGCCTCGAAGTCGGGTCCGAGCGTCCAGCCCTTGATCGTGTGGGCCAGGATCACGGTCGGCTGTCCGACATGCTCCTGGGACGCCTTGAAGGCGGCATAGACCTTGCGGTAGTCGTGGCCGCCACGGGACAGGTTCCGCAGCTGGCCGTCGGAGAGATGCTCGACCATGGCGCGCAGCCGGGGGTCGCCGCCGAAGAAGTTCTCCCTGATGTAGGCGCCCGACTCGACCCCGTAGGTCTGGAACTGCCCGTCCGGCGTCGTGTTCATCTTGTTGACCAGCACGCCGTCGGTGTCCCGCGCCAGCAACGGGTCCCACTCACGGCCCCATATCACCTTGATGACGTTCCATCCCGCGCCGCGGAATGAGGCCTCGAGTTCCTGGATGATCTTCCCGTTGCCGCGGACCGGCCCGTCGAGACGCTGCAGGTTGCAGTTGATCACGAAGGTGAGGTTGTCGAGTTCCTCGCGGGCGGCCAGCCCGATCGAGCCCAGGACCTCGGGCTCGTCGGTCTCGCCGTCGCCGAGGAACGCCCATACGTGCGAGCGGCTGGTGTCCCTGATCTCTCTGGCCAGCAGGTACCTGTTGAACCTTGCCTGGTAGACGGCGTTGATGGCGCCCAGGCCCATGGACACAGTAGGAAATTCCCAGAAGTCCGGCATCAGGCGGGGGTGCGGATACGACGGGAGGCCGCCGCCCGGATGCGAGAGTTCCTGCCGGAATCCGTTGAGCTGATCTTCTGTCAGGCGCCCCTCAAGGAAGGCCCTGGCGTAGATGCCGGGCGCCGCGTGGCCCTGGATGAAAACCTGGTCACCGGACTCGCCGTGGTCCTTGCCGCGGAAGAAGTGATTGAAGCCGACCTCATAGAGGCTGGCGGCCGAGGCATAGGTGGCGATGTGCCCGCCGACGCCAAGGCCCGCCCGGTTCGCACGGGAGACCATGACGGCCGCGTTCCAGCGGATGTAGGCGCGGATACGCCGCTCGATATACTCATCGCCGGGGAACCAGGGCTCGCGTTCCGGCGGGATCGTGTTGATGTAGTCGGTGCTGCGCAGGCCGGGGACGCCGACCTGCTGCTCACGGGCTCGTTCGAGCAGCCGGAGCATGATGTACCTGGCCCGGCCCCGGCCACGCGTCCGGACCACGGTGTCGAAAGAATCGACCCACTCCCTGGTCTCGTCCGGGTCGATGTCGGGAAGCTGGGTGGGCAGGCCGTCGCTGATGATCGAGAAGCGCTGGCGTCCGGATGCCACGGGGTATTCCTCGCCTTCCGCGGTGGGGGCTTTCGCCCTCACCGGTATCGCTGGTGGTCAGCCGCAGGCTGCTGCCGCTGGTGCGCTGAGATGTCCAGACCAATCCTCGCGCGCTAGCGCGCCCAACGCATCTCTACTGGCGGGTAACCGGCTGGGGGGCCCTGCGGTGGCAGCGTCCGCCCTGCGGCTTGGCGCCGCGGCGGCGCTGGCGCGGGGGGCAGTGATAACGATGCTGGTCAGCTGGCCGTGTCAGCTCGACGCTAACCGAAACTTCCGGTTAGATGCTTCCCCTCATCAATCTGGGTACACCAGGATGAGGCAGGCGCGGCCCCGGCGGCCGCAGTAGTCACTGGCATGCGGCAGGACGGCAAGGGGGAGACAGCGTGTCGCGGGCCGGGTAAGGCATCTGCATACCAGCAAGGGGGCAGGCCGGCGGCCTAAATGTGGCGCGGCGGCCGGGCGCCGTGATCGGGTCAAGGCTGAGGATTTTGCATTGCCTGTCAATTGGCACTTGCGAACCGCGCCGACCCAGTGTGAACTGTCCGATCAAGAGGTGGCGACGCCGCAGGCGCCGCGCCTGACCGGCAGGATGCGGCATGGTGCCGAGCCGCCGGCCGTGGCGCTGGCGGGGGGCGGGAAAGGACCAGGGAGGAAGTTAGTGAGCGCGACCGCGGGCCAGGCACAAGATCGCCGTGACCTGGCCGAGCGGCTCGGCATCAAGCCGGGCCAGGTGGTGCAGGAGATCGGCTACGACGACGACTGCGACGAGAAGCTGCGCGACTCGATCGCCCGCGTCGAAGGGGTGGAACTCGTCGATGAGGACTACGAGGACGTTGTAGACGTCGTCCTGCTGTGGTGGCGGGATGGGGACGGTGACCTAGTCGACGCGCTTGTGGACGCGTCACCGCCGCTCGCCGATGGCGGCTACATCTGGCTGCTGACGCCCAAGTCGGGGCGGCCGGGTCATGTGGAGCCAAGCGACATCGGGGAGTCGGCGCCTACCGCGGGCCTGTCGCAGACCTCGACGGTCAGCGCCGGACGGGACTGGTCGGCCAGCCGGCTTGTCGCGCCCAAGGTGCGACGCTGAGGATTCGTGATCCTTTCGTTGCCGGGCTTCCCGGTGCAGGTGGCAGACTGAGGACATCTCGCGCACGCGGTCCCCGCTGCGGGTTGGCCTCGCGTCCACTTCGAAAGGAACACTGATGGCTGTTGACGTCGGCGATCAGGCACCTGACTTCGAGCTGAAGGACCAGCATGGCACTCCGGTACGACTGTCGGGCTTCCAGGGCAAGAAGAACGTCGTGCTCGTGTTCTACCCGCTCGCCTTCAGCGGCGTCTGCTCTGGGGAGCTGAACGCAATGCGCGACGACTTTCCCGAGGTATCTGGGGACGATGTGGAGTTGCTGACGGTTTCGGTAGATTCCAGGTATTCGCACCGGGTGTGGGCCGATATGGAGCATTTCGAATTCGCGCTGCTTTCGGATTTCTGGCCACACGGTGATGTTGCGAGGTCCTACGGTGTGTTCGATGAGAATCGGGGCATCGCTACCCGCGGTACGTTCGTTATCGATAAGAAGGGTGTCGTGCGGTGGAAGGTCGTGAACCCGATACCGCAGGCACGTGAGATCGCCGAATACCAGAAGGCGCTGGCTGCGCTGGATTAGCGCGCCGGGAGGTTCCTGGGGGAACGGCAGAAACCGGAGCAGGCAGGATGCCCTGCTATCGCTGTGGCGCACGGCAAGTGGACCCCGACCGGGGGGAGAGCCCCTGGAAACGCGGTGTCCGGTCCAACCGACAGGTGCTGATCTGTCCTGGCTGCCAGTCGTCTTTCGACTGGATCGCCGAACTGGACCGGTGCCCGGTGTGCGCGAGCGCGCACCTGGTGCGGCGGCTCGGCGAAATTGAGTGCCGGGACTGCGGGTTCGTGCGGGAGCCCGCCGGTGATGCCGGTACCGCGGGTACTGCCGGGGAAGCGGCCGCCGGGAGGCTTGCCGGCGACGCGGATCCGGCGATCTCGGGTGCCGGAAGCGCAGGGATCGTCGCGGGCGGCCCCGATGACGATGATGGTCCGGCGCCGGACCTCGCCGAAGAAGTGGAGCGCGCGCTCGCCCGGGTGCTTGGCCGGGCGGCCCGGACAGCGCGGATTGGCTGATACACCGGATCCGGTGACCGGCCGCGTGGCCTGCGGCGCTGCCCGGCCGGCGGCTCGGGACTCGGCTATATGGAGCCAGAGCAGGTACGCTATCCCCGGTCGTGGCCGCGTGCTCCCGGACCGGAGCGGCGGACGGGTGCATAGCTCAGCGGTAGAGCACTCGCCTTACAAGCGAGGGGTCACTGGTTCGATCCCAGTTGCGCCCACCAGGTTTGTGCAGGTAGATGGCATTTTTGAAATGCTAATCGGAGGCCGGGTAACCACAGCCGGGAACCACCGGTGCGTGCTCCCGGACGGGGGAGGGTGCCCAGGGGCAATGGCCGCATCCCCTTCGACCACGAGGGCGCGCCGTGCGCTGACGGCAGGCGCCACCGGCATGGTGAGCACCTGGCCGGACAATGCGTTCGCCGGCCCGCTCGCGGTGTGGGAGCGTTCGCCGTAGTTGCGGGGCCGGGGCGACCGGGAGCCGCCGGTGGCTTGTCTGGAACCACCGGCGGCAGTCGAGATTTCCGCACAACTCGCTGCCCGCCGATGGGCGCAGCATTTACCTGCGGTACGGCGAGCGCTATGTCACGCGCGTAGCTGGTCATGGAGGAGCGCATGCTCGCCCGGGCCCGCGCAGACCACGCGCCGTGCCGGAGCCGCGGAGGGCGGCCGCGAGCAGCGGTGGGTGCACCGGGAGGTGCTCGGCCTGCTCGACGAGGAGTGGCAGCCGCGGACCACGCTGCTGTCGCCGTTGGATGACCTCATCTGCGACCGGCGTGAGGCCCTGGAGGGCTGCCCAGTCAGTAAGATCTTGGTCTCGGCAGAGACGCAGGACACTAGCGATTAAGGACGGCTCGGACTCGGCAAGCTGCATCGGCGTTGGACGGCTCGAACGGCGGGCCGGGGGAGTGGGGCGGCAGTTCGCCCACTTGCGCCCCTTGGCTGGGTAAAGCAGCGTGCTCGCATCTTCGGCAAGGTGAGCTATGAGGGCGCAGGCTGGCGGGCACCGCTCGCACATGCCGATGAGCGCGTGGGCGCACGCGAACGTCGAGCTGCGCCGAACACCAGGTATTTGCTGTGGGAACGGGCCTGGATCTGCGGATTGACGCAAATCTTATCGACCCGTTCTGTTGCCCAACGCGGCCAGAAGCATGAAGCACAGACATCAAAAGAGGTTCGGCCGCTGCCTACCGTTATGGCCGTTTTCCACCGTCACAGACTGCGGTGGACGAGAGCGGGATGCTGCCCAGACCGGAAATGGTCCCCGCTATGCCACCGCCTGCCATCGGCCGTGCGTCCCGGCCGGCGAGCGATGTTTCCGATTAGCGGAAGGGTGTGGGGTCGCCGATTACGTAGTCCTGACATAATACCGATTGGTAGACCCGTCGTCGCCACGAGGACACCGGCTGACGAGCTTGAAGTGTGACACTTCGATCGTGCCGTCAACGGGTCGGCCAGTACTTCAAGGAGGCCGAGACGATGAGCGTGTTCATCTGTCGTTAACACGGGCCGACTCGCCGCAGGTCGCGGGGCAGCAGCGCGCTCCGCAGTCGGCCGCGCGACCCAGTAGGTCAGGGAACGCCGGGCCCACAGATGAACGCCGGCGAACAGAGCCCGCACCCGCGGAACTTTTACCTTACGGCAGGAACAAGAGCTATGCGCGCATATCGCTTTACTGGTCAGCACAAGGCCGAGCTCGCCGAGATCCCCATTCCCGAGCCCCGCCTCGGCGAGGTGCTCCTCCGGGTTGGAGCCAGCGGCGCCTGCCACTCTGACCTGGGACTTCTCGCGGCCCCGCCGGGCGCGTTCCCCACGCCCCTCACGCTTGGCCACGAGGTCGCGGGCTACGTCGAGAGCCTCGGACCGGGCGTGAGCCGATGGGAGGTCGGTGAACCGGTCGTCGTCCACGCGCTCTTCGGCTGCGGTCACTGCCGGGCGTGCGTCCTCGGCCTGGAAAACCAGTGCCGGGTCGTCGAGTTCGACGGTCTGGGGCTCACTCGCGACGGGGGCATGGCGGACTATGTGGCCGTCCCGGAGACGCACCTGGTTCGTACGCGCGATCTCGACCTCACACAGGCCGCCCCGCTCGCGGATGCCGGATTGACGGCCTACCACGCCATCGCATTGTGCCGAGATGCTCTCCGGCCCGGTACGCACTGCGTGGTGATCGGCGTCGGTGGCCTGGGGCACATGGCGGTGCAGATCCTGGTGGCCACAGCGGGCGCCGCCGTGATCGCGGTGGACATTGACGGTGGCGCCCTCGATCTGGCCGCCAGACTGGGCGCCACGCACACTGTCCAGTCGGGTCCCGATGCCGTCGACCATATCCGCGAGATCGTGGGTCCCAGGCCCGAAGGCGCAGACGTCGTCTTGGACTTCGTCGGCGTCACCGCGACCCTCGACATCGCCCGTAGCGTCGTCAGTCCAGGGGGCTGCCTCGCACTGGTCGGACTCGGGCAGGGCGAACTCACCTTCAGGCCGACGCCCGGCAACCCCCTGAACCCGATTCCCCTGGAGACCAGTGCACTGGTGCCGTACTGGGGCAACCACCAGGAGCTAGTCGAAGTGGTGGCACTCAGCCGGGCTGGGCACATCAAGGCGGAGACACAGATCTTCCCGCTTGCTGAGGTCGCGGAGGCCTACGAGAAGCTCGACCGGGGCGAGGTCCGCGGCCGGGCCGTCATGGTGACGTGATCCCGCTCACCTGGTTCCGGCAGCATGCGCAAGATCACCCTTGCGGCGGCGAGGGCTTCTGCCAGACAGAGACGTGCGAGCGGCTGTCGGTAGTGAAAAGCTCTCGGTTCCAGTCGGCCCAGCGGTCACGCAGCCGGAGTCCGGCGAGCTGCGCCATCAGGTCGAGTTCGGATGGCCAGACGTAGCGGAACGGGATCGTCAAGTACTGCCCCGTCCCATCGGTGAACTCGACGTAATGGCCGCGGTACTGCTGGGTGGCGTGGTTAAAGCTGTAGCTGACGATCCGCCTGGGGCCCGCCTGGGATCCCAGGATGTCCTGGCCGGGCGGCAGCTGGCGCAGTTCCGGGATGTCGGTCTCGATCACGAAGCAGCCGCCGGGGGTAAGGTGCTCGGCGGCGTTGCGGAAGCAGGCGACCTGCGCGTCCTGCGAGGTGAGGTTGTTGATGGTGTTGTACACCAGGTAGGCCACCGTGAAGGTGCAGTCCACTTTGGTCGTGGCCATGTCGCCGATGGTCACGTCGATAGCCTCGCCGCCCGGCTTGCTGCGGAGCCTGGCCAGCATCGCCCGGGACAGCTCGATGCCGCGCACCGGCACGCCGCGCTGGGACAGCGGCAGCCCGATGCGGCCGGTGCCGATGGCCAGCTCCAGTGCCTTCCCGCTGCCCGCCAGCTCGGCGAGTAGGCTGACCGCCGGCTCGATAGCCTCTGGCCGGAACATGAGGTCGGCCGGGTCGTCGTAACTCGCCGCTACTGGCTCGCCGAAGTATCCGTCTGGATCATCCATGACTGAGAACCTAAGGCATCCGTACTGCCTGCAGCCAGCCACTTTCCCGGCGCATCGGGCTTTGAAAACTCCCCGGCGCGTGACCTGCCTGCCGGACTGGCGATAGCGGACTGCTGTTTCCCGCTGTTCGCGCAGGCGCGGATCTCCTGGTGAGTGGAGCCGGGTCAATTGCCCGGCGGAGCCGACCGGGCAGTGGCCTGGCTCGAACCTCAATTACCAGAGACCGTTCCCTTTGGATCGAGCAGTGATCTCAAGAGTTTTGCCAACTTGTCGGAGTTCGCTGCGAGGCCATCGAACCTGGTCATATGGTCACGGCCGGCCTTGTCGCGGAACGCCAGCCTATGCGTCAGTTTCGTGCAGATCCATCGACTCGACGGCCCCCGCATCTGGCCACCCGTCGAACAATAACTGCTTAGTTAAGCTACGGCGAGAATATTAATGTGCGGAGGCGTGAGTCCTCGATGGGCCGCACGAGATCGGGTCGTTCAGGTTCCGGTGGCCAACCGGGACCGAAGACTTCGATTGCGGCTGGGATCTCACCGTCGAGGCCGCCGGGCGGCGGCACCGGGTGCGCCACGGGCTGGGAGCGCGGCAGGTTCGCACACCCTGCCCGCCAGCCAACTCAGCCGCGGACGCCAGCTCGGAAGGCCAGCGCGCGCCTGCGCCAGCTCGGCGGGGTCATCGCCGCGATCACCTGCGGCCTGCTGGCGTCGGCCATCGTCGTCCCTGCCGCCTTCGCCATGGTGATACCTGCAGGCCAGGCCGACGGAACCAGCGTCACGCCGGGACCAGCGACCACCGGCCGTGTGATCACCGCAGGTGGCATGGCCGGCTGGCAGATCACCATGATCGCGCTCGGAGCCGCACTGTTCGCCGCCGTCGCAGCCGTGCTCTTGGACCGGGCACTGACCGCCCGCCCGACAGCGTCCACGACCGCCACCTGACCTGCCCGCCCAGGCCGTACAAGACGCAAGACCCGCGCCAGAAGCCCGGCCACGGTTCCTGGCGCGGACGCAGCCGATCAGGTCAGCGGCGCCGCGCTGGCCGAGCGCGCTGGCCTGGCCGAGCGCGCTGGCCTGCGCCCCGGGCAGCCGTAAACACTGCCCGGCCGGAATCTAAACACCCGCGGTCGCGGCAAGTCCAGGGTGGCGCTGGAAGTGCTGCGCTCAGTTATCGGAATGAAGCCGCAGCGCCCTGTCGTGGTCGGCAATGGCACAAAGGGCCTGCATGCCGACGCTGTGCGTGAGCTGCGAGGTCTTCCCGTGGTCGTACTGATGGAAGATGCACAGCGTACGGTGACCGGCTTCACAAAGATCATTGCCGCGCGGGGCCTGCGCCAAGCCCCAGAACCTACGATCCCGGACTCACGACCTCTTCTATATCGTGAAAGCCCTGCCCCTACCGCCAGGTAGGCCGGCACTTCACGTTCCCGCACCCATGAGGACCCCTGCTGTCAAGATGCGTGAGCGTCGACACAACGGCTGCGCGCCATTGGCGGGACAGCGCGGCCAGCACAGGCAGCGTGCCGCCGCCCGCGGCCGCGATCGCCAGGTCCACGTCCAATTAGCGATTGGCAGTGGACGGCAGGCCCGTCGAGCGTAATGTCGCGTCGCTGTTGAACGGGTTGCTGGGCCGGCAGCTGCGCGGCTTTGGGGTGACCAGTGGCGTCGGCAGGCGACGTCACCGAGTTCCGGGTTACCAAGCGCGAGGCCGAGCACGTAGAGGCAACGCTGCTGCGATTGATGAACGGGCCACCATCCGCTCCGGCCGCTCTCGCTGCTTCATCCGGCTCACTGGCGCAAGCTAGCTAGCGGAACTGGGTGATGCCAGGGTTCTGAGCGACGGTGAGTTCGAGGAATAGAAGGCGCGGCTGCTCGGCTCGGCGGCCGGTACGCCAGTGCCAGCATTGCGGTTGGTACGCGGGGCCGGGCAGTAAACATGCGCACCGCGGTCCGGGTCGGCGCGGAAAGGATCACGTTCGCGGCTCCGACGACCTCGATCAGCGCGTCGTCCTGGTGTGGGCACCGGGGTGAACCCATGCTCCGACGTCCAGTCGGTGAAAGCGTCGAACACCTCGTCGGGCTCGGCCCCGTCCGGCAGCTTGTCGATAAGAGTCATGACCTGTCCACGGTGCCAGGCTGCCAAACCTGAACACGCCATGGTGCCAGGTCAGCGGGCTGACCTGGCACCATGGCGCGGGCTACGGTGCGACGGTCGCCAGCGACCAGCCGATCATTACGGCGTCGGTGATCGGCGCGGTCGTAGAGAGCGCGAGCGCATGCCCGGTATCGGGAACGGCTACCAGCTTCAGATGTGCCGCGGGTGAGTAGAACTGCGACTCATAGGCCCGCACCGACGCAGGGTCGGCGCAGTTGTAGACAGTGACCCCGGTGCAGAACAGGTTGTCGTCCGCGCCGACGACCACAAGGACAGGCGCCGAAATCTGGTCGGACGGCTGCTGGCTAGCCGGAAGCCCGAGCATCGAGGTGGCGCCTGCCAGCACTGGAACCGTGACAGTGTCCTTATTGGCTTCGTCCGCGGCCACCACGTTCGGATTCGCGGTCGGCGCCTTATAGAAGATGGATCCGCGGGTGCCGGGCTCAGTCGTCAGGTATCCGATGTCCATGGCCGAACCAGCGAATTGCGGATCGAACGCCGCCGGATACAGGTCACCTTCAAGCGTGGAGATGTCGGGACTGAGCGCGTGCAGGGCGCCGGTCGCTATCACCGCGCTCACGTCGTGATAGTCGGCGGCCTCGAGCCACGCGTCGACCGAGCCGATGGAGTGGCCGACGGTTATGACGTTCGAGAAGGCGTGCCCGTCGACGGCACCGGACCGCAGCGCTGTTATCGCGCCGTGCAGGGCGACTGCGTCCGCCGTCAAAGTCACATCTGCACTGGGCGGGTGCGAGCTGTTGCCCTGCCCGATCGGATCGATGTCGAATGTCGCGTAGCCGGCTGCGGTGGCCGCGTCGACATAGGCGTAGTGGCCATCGCCGTACGGGAAGTCCCAGTAGAGGTGGTTATAGGTGGCGCCCGGAATAAGGACCTGCACGGTGCTCGGCTCTTGCTGCCCGCGGTAGCACAGCTTGCCCCACAACGTCTGGTCTGCCGGGCCGGGATCGGTGATGGCCACCTGCAGGTTGTGAACTGAGCAGTTCGGCGGCGGTAAACCGGCGGCCCGAGCGGCAACAGGGGCCAATACCACGGCGCCTGAAGTGGCAAAAGCGACGACCAACGAGGACGTGTACAAGAATCGGCCCTTCGGCCGGTGCCAAGCTCGCGAAATTGCTCGATACATTGCGGACGATCCTTTCCAGGTAGACCGGCAAAGCGGGCTGCCTGCCGGTGTGCGCTTGGATCGTCCGCCACTGCACATGCCCAGCGCGTCACGGTGGGCACCACAGTTCTTTGCCGGCTCGGCCCGGCCATGGCGCTCCGGCTAGTTATCTCCTACGATCTGCGCTCATGGCGGGGAACAGGCCTGCGGGCCCGCTGCTCGATCGTGCGTTGGAGGTCAGCACGATCAGGTCCGCGCTCGAGTCCGCGTGTTCAGGTTCGGGTTCGGCCCTGCTCGTGGCAGGCGCGGCGGGCATCGGCAAGTCCCGGCTGCTAGCCGACGCGCGAGGACAGGCATCTCGCGCCGGAATGACCGTGCTGTCGGCGAGGTCCGCCGAGTTCGAGAGCGGTTATGCATGGGGGGTGGTCCGGCAGCTATTCGAGACCGAGACGCGGGCCGATGGCATCGAACTGGCCGGCGACGCAGCTACCTTGGCGGGTCCCGCACTAACGCCGGGCGAGCACAAGGTCGAGGAAGACTCGTTCGCCGTGCTGCACGGCCTGTATTGGCTGACAGTCAGCATCGCGCAGCGAACGCCCGTACTCCTGACGGTCGACGACCTGCACTGGGCGGATCAGCCGTCGCTTCGCTTCATCGGACATCTGGTGCGCCGCCTGGAAGGCCTCCCGGTTGCGCTCGTGCTCACGGTTCGCGAGCCGCGCGCCGGGACGCCGCAGGACAAGGCACTTACCGCCGGCCTCGCCGCAGAGCCTGGCATGACCGTCGTCCGACCCGCGGCGCTTAGCCGTGCGGCGTGCGCTGAACTTGTCCGAGGCGTGCTCGAGAGTGACCCGTCGGCCGCGTTCCAGGACGCCTGCCGCGAGCTCACCGGAGGGAACCCGCTCCTGCTGCACGCGTTGCTGGCCAGCCTCGTAGCCGAGCAAATCCAGGGGCAGGACTCCGACGTGCCGCACCTTCGCCGCCTTACGCCTGGCACGGTATCCCGCAGTGTGTTGCTGCAGCTCGGGCGGATGTCAGCTGCGGCACTCGCGGCTGCCCGCGCGATCGCCGTGCTCGGCACCGCGGCTACCACGGCACGACGGCCTGCTGGCCGACCTCGACGGGGACGCCTGCGCCGAGGCCGTCGCAGCCCTGATGTTCGAGCAGCTAATCGAGGGCGAGCATGCCCTCGGGTACGTGCATCCGCTGGTCCGCTCTGCTGTCTACGAGGATCTGGTCCCCCCGGTCCGGCAGCGGTGGCACAGTCGCGCGGCGCGGATGCTCGATGCGGGAAACGCGGCGCCGGAGGAGGTCACCGTCCATCTGCTGGCCTCGGCCGCATCGGGCGACGACTGGGTGGTGCGCAGACTGCGCGCAGCCGCGGCCGATGCTCGCGGCCGGGGCGCTGCGGATGTGGCTGTCATGTGCTTGCAGCGCGCGCTGGCAGAGCCGCCGGCCGCGGCCGAGCGGGCTGAGGTGCTATTCGAGCTCGGCGCGCTAGAGACCATGCAGGACCCGGCGGCCGCGGCAAGTCATCTGTCTGATGCGCTAGCAGCGACCGCAAGCTGGCCGCGTCGCGGTGAGGTCGCGCTGGCGCTGGCCGAGGCGCTAGCGCTCGGCGGCCAGTTCGCCGCGGCCGTGGACCTGCTGGCCAGTGCGTCGGCCGAAGCGGCTGACGAACAATCCCGAGAGCGCCTGCAGGCCGCTCTGTTCAACACCGCTCGCATGGATCTTGGCACCCGGGGGGCCACCGGGCCGCTGCTGGAGCGGGTGCAGGCGAGGACAGCACGTGGTGAGCAACTCGAACCGCAGCTGGCCGCCAACCTGGCAATAGAGCTGGCGTCAGCTGGGCAGGACCGCGACGCGGCGGTGGTGAGCGCACGCGCAGCGCTCACGGCGATACCACTGCTGATGTCGGTCAGTGCCGCCGCTCTCCCGGAGACCATCTCGGTACTGCTGTTCGCCGACGACGCTGCTGGAGCGAAGGCCGCGGCGCACGAGTGGCTGCAGCTCGCGCGACAGCAGGGATCGCTGCCGTCCGCCGCCGTTGCGGACGGATTCGGGTCGCTGGTCGCGCTGTATGGCGGTGAGGTCAGCAAGGCCGTCGCGGACGGGCTGCACGGCATGGCCGGGACGGCCAACATCTGGATCTCGACCATCGTGTCCTCTTTTGTCGTCCGGGCCTTCATCGACCGGGGCGAGCTGGCTCAGGCAAAGGCTCTGCTGGCCGAGCACGGGCTCACCGGCGATTTGCCGCCTAGCTGGCCGCACAACCTGGTCCGGCACGCGCGCGGATGCCTGCATGCGGCAGCTGGTGACCACACCGCAGCCGTGGCGGACCTGCTGACGGCGGGTGAGCATGCCGACCGATGGGGCATTCCCAATCCTGCGATCCTGCCCTGGCGCTCGGACGCTGCCCTTGCACTCGCGGCTGTGGGGGACCGCACCGAGGCGATTCGGCTGGCCACCGCCGAAGTGGACATGGCGCGCCGGTGGGGAGCAGGCCGGGCGCTCGGCATCGCGCTGCGGGCGGCAGGGCTCGTCGACGGGTCTGGCGATGGGACGGAGCTGCTGGCGGAGGCGGTCGCTGTGCTGCGCCCGGCACCCGCGTCGCTTGAGTTGGCGCGCGCGCTCGTCGATCTCGGCTCGGCGCAGCGCAGGTCCGGTGCGCGGAACGCCGCCCGGCAGCCCCTCCGCGATGGGCTCGACCTTGCCTACCGTCAGGGCGGCCTGCGGCTGGCTGAGCGGGCCAGGCGGGAGCTAGTGATCGCGGGTGGCAAACCGCGCCGCGATGCCGTCCGCGGCCGGGACGCTCTCACGCCTAGCGAGCTGCGGGTTGCTGAGCTGGCGGCCGGCGGCCAGACGAACCGGCAGATCGCCCAGGCGCTGTTCGTCACTCAGCGAACCGTGGAGAACCATCTCACCAGCACCTACGGCAAACTCGGGATCGGGTCGAGGTCCGAGCTCGGCGCTGCCCTGACGGGCAGCCCACCAGGCGCGGAATGACGCCTGGTGGACCCCCTCCTGCGGTGCCAGCGGTCTCGTGCTAGAGCTTGATCCGAGCGGTGCTGCGATAGGTCTGCTGCCTGACCTTCGGTGCCCCAGTGGTTGAGCCGGAGCTGGACGCTGGCCCGGGAGCTGCGGACGCTTGACCAGTGGACGTTAGGTGCCGGACTGTGAGCATTGCGTGCCGTTGGCGGGTACGGCCAGCCCAGGTGAAACGTGGCGTGCGCAGGCCGCCGCCGAGGATGTCCACCGGATCGCCTTGCGATGCACGAGCGAAATTCGAGGTCGTTGTCCGCGGCGATGTCGTATTGCTGGAGAACACACTGTGCACCGCGCAACCGGGTGATGACCTTCGGCGCGGCTAGTGGTATGGCGGTCGGCCTCGCCGCGTGTTGGCTTTGCTGCCCTTTCCGCAAAAAGGTGTGGTGCATACCGTGATGCGGTCACGCGCCGTCCCGGCCGACGATCGTGTGCATGGATTCCACCCACCGGGTCGTCCTGGAACTCGATTTGATGACCAGTGACCGGCAGCCGATAGCGGGGCTGGTGCGAACTGGCGACGGCCTTGCGCACGCGTTCAGTGGCTGGTCGGAGATGTTCGCGGTCCTGCAGAGGCTGACATCAATACCCGGCAACGACAGCGAAACGGAGGACGGCACGTGAAGCACACGGGAGGGTTCTTTCTGCCTGCGCGGGCGCGCGATCTGCGTATTCGAGGCCGGCTCGGCCGCCAACGTGCCGCGGTCAGCCAGCGGGCCGGAGTGCCCTTCACCGAGGTGGTGGAGGCCGTCGACCTGCGCCTCGCCGTGCACTTGTCCGGGGCCGGCCCAGCTAACTCAAGGATGGAATCATGCTGAGGAACTACAGGCGGCTCTTCGCGGCCGCTGCCACGGTGGCCGTGGCCGGAACCATCGCCGTCACCGGCATCACGGCGGCGAGCGCGGCCCCGCGCACCAGTCCGGCCATCGCCGTAACCGAGCATTTCCAGCTCGTCACGACCAACCCGAGCTCAAGCACCGCCCAGTCCCTTTTCATCGAGCCGGAACCTGATTTCCTGGCTCGGCCTAGCTAAGGAGACTAGAAATGAAGGGATTAAGATGATCAGTAAGCGAATGGCACTGGTGTCCGCCGGAGCTGCAGCAGTACTGGCGACTGGCGGCACGGCCGCCGCAGCAGTGATCAGCGGCCCGGTCGATGGCAATGGCGTTGTGCACGGCTGCTACAGCAGCCCAGCGATCAAGGGCAGTCACGTTATCGTTCTGCAGGACGCCGGGACGACGTGCCCGAACGGCACAACCGCAGTCTCCTGGAATCAGCAGGGGCCTGCAGGGACTCAGGGTGCTACGGGTGCTACGGGGCCAGCAGGCCCCCAGGGACCGGCAGGTGCTACGGGCGCGGCCGGCAAGGATGGCGCTGCGGGACCTGCTGGCCCGCAGGGACCGCCCGGAGCCGCCGGGGGGATCGATGCCATGATCGGGTCACCGTGTGACGTTAGTGACACGGCCAATACCGGCACCCTGAATATCAAGTACACCCCGAATGCGGACGGCACCGATTCGGTCAGCTTTGTCTGCGAGCAGAGCAACCCGTCCTATGCTCTGACCGTGACCGCCTATGCGCCCGTTACCGAGGAATGCACGGGCGGGCTGGTCGATCAGTGCGAGCCATTCACCGGGAACGAGGCTCTCACGAGCAGTGACGGGAAGGTCAGTGTCGGCAGCGGAGGGGCTCAGACGGTGGTCTACAAGGCAGGCGATGTTGTCACGATCACCGCTGCCATCTTCCCCAACGGGGCTGACGGCGTGGCGTCGGGCTTTGCCGGATGGACCGGCTGTGACTCGGTGTCCTCAGACGGGATGACCTGCACCGTGACCATGAACAAGGTCCGGAGTGTGTCTGCGGAGGTCGTTTACGGCTAATCGTGGCGGTGGCCGCGCTCAGCAGTACCAGTCCCGGGGGGGACGCTGGGAGGGCCAGGGAGCTGATTGCCGGGTTCCCTGGCCTGCTGGCGTGCATGCCCGCACGTGTTGAACAGTGGCGATTTGCTTACAAGCGAGGGCCGGTGGTTCGAACCCACCTGCGCCCACGGATTTTCGGGTCCGTGTCCAGGCTCTGACGGGCCAAGGTGGGCCTGCGGCATGTGCCACGAGCCGTTTACGGTGCCGGGGCTGGTGATAGCGCACAGATTAACCATTTTGAGCGGGCGTATTCGAGGATCACCCTTCGCCGCGCGCTGAAAGCCCGTCAGTCCATGTCGAGGCCGGATAGGCCGGGCGATGGGCTTCAGCCCGTCCTGCCCACCACCGAAGGCGAGGCAGCCCGACACCGTGCCGTCAGCACTATCATCACGTCCGCCCGGCAACCAGCCTGTGACCCGTGAGCCGCGTACCTCTCAAAGGAACCTTGAAGCAGATCGCTGCGGAACAGGTGGGCAATCTCGAGTGACGATACCTGCGTAGACGGCACTTTCAGCGGCGGGCGTTGAGGAACAGGCCCTTACCGACGACTGGTTCGGTGTCACGGGCGACGATGCGCTCGCCGCACTGCGAGCAGACGACGTGCGGCGTTGTCCGTCGACCGCACGGCTTGTGCAGTAGTTCCACGGGCGGCGCTGGCAGCCCGGTCCATTCGTTGCCCCACTGCATCAGCGCGATGTAGACCGGGAACAATGCCCGGCCCTTCGCGGTGAGCCGGTACTCGCTGTGGCCGCCCCCCGCTTCGGGCGCCGCGCGCCGTTCGAGGATTCCTTGCTCGATCAGCATGGTCATCTTGTCCACGAGGATGTTACGGGCGAGGCCGATGCCACGCTGAAACTCCTCGAATCGCCGCGCTCCGTTGAACGCCTGGCGGAGGATCATCCACACCCAGCGTTCGCCGAGCACCGCTGACGTGCGCGCGATCGCGCAGTTCTCCTCGAACAGCTCGTCGTGCTTCATGGCAGAAGCCTATCCCCGGCAGGTTTCAGTTTGTTACATCAAGAGTCCCCAGCTGGCTCTCCAGCCTGTTCTGTAGGAGCGTCAGAAATATTGCGCTAGTAGCAAAACACAACTACTGTCAGGCTCATCCCACCGTCACGCGGCGGCCGACAAGGACGCGGACGACCAGTCACCGATCGGAGCGCACCGTGAAGTCGCACCTGCCCGGGGACACCCCGCTGCTGAGCCCGCGCGACGTCAATTTCCTGTTGTACGAGTGGCTGGAGGTGGAGTCCTTGTGCAAGCGGCCACGGTTCGCCGAGCACTCGGCCGCACGGTGACAATGGACTCAGGGGCAGGGCTGCGCACGCTGCTCAGCGCCGTGACTACGAGCATCACCCGCGCCGAGCGGTGCAGCGGGGAGCTGCGCGCCTGGGGATCGGCGCTGCGTGACTCGGCCGGGCAGATCGCCACAGTCACCGACCGGCTGTGGAGCACGGGCGACCCGGAGACAGCCGTGGCCAACTCGACCGCCTACCTGGAGAGCGTCGGGCACGTGTTGCTGGCCTGGATCTGGCTTGAGCAGGCGCTGGCCGCGGAGGGTAAGACCGGCGATTTCTACGACGGGAAACGGGCCGCGGCGCGGTACTTCTTCAGCTATGAACTCCCGAAGACCGCCGCGCAATTCGACCTGCTGGCGAGCCTGGACCGCTCAATGCTCGAGCTGTCCGAGAGCTGGTTCTGACCGTGGAGTGGACCGGCGCCCGTTACGCCGACATGCCGATGGTCGAGGTTGTGACCTGGATCGATGCGCCTCCGGAACGTGTCTGGCGGCTCGTTTGCGACATCGGGCTGATGCCGGGGCTGAGCGCGGAGCTTCAGTCCGTCGAATGGCTGGACGGCGCCTCGCAGCCCGCGGTGGGAGCGCGGTTCCTCGGGCGCAGCAGGCACGCCGCGCTGGGGGAGTGGTCCACCACGTCCTACGTCGTCGAGCACGACCCGTGCCAGGTGTTCGCGTGGGCGGTGGAGGATCCGGAGCAGCCGAGCGCGACGTGGCGGTTCACCCTGAATCCTCATCGGGGCGGAACGACGCTGAGCCAGTGGGTCCGGCTGGGGCCAGGCCGATCCGGCCTCAGCATCGCGATCGACCAGATGCCGGACAAGGAGCAGAAGATCGTCTTCGTCCGGCTGCGGGAGTTCGAGGAGTCGATGACCCGCACCCTCGCCGCCATCAAGACGCTCGCCGAGCAGGCCTGATGCGCACCGCAACCACGGTCGAGGCCGCGCAGCACGATACCTGGAGCCAGACCCTCGCCTTCGTCCTGGAGGCCGAGAAGCTCGGCCTGGACATCTGCTGGGTCGCCGAGGCGTGGGGGTCGGACGCGCCCTCGCCGCTGGGATACCTCGCCGCGCGGACTGACCGGCTGCTGCTCGGCTCGGGCATCATCCAGCTCGGCACCCGGACCCCCTCGCTGATCGCGATGACCGCCATGACCCTTGCCCAGCTGTCTGGAGGCCGGTTCCTGCTCGGCCTCGGCCCGTCCGGGCCGCAAGTGATCGAAGGGCTGCACGGGCTGCCGTTCGCCCGGCCGCTGGCCCGGATGCGGGAGACCATCGAGGTGGTCCGTCAGGCGTTCTCCGGCGAGAAGATTACCTACTCCGGGAGCCAGTTCCAGATCCCGCGACCCGGCGGCGATGCGCGGCCTATGCGGCTCTCGCTGCCCGCGAACCCCGGCATCACTATCTACATCGCCTCGATGTCACCCAGGATGCTTGAACTCACCGGCACCGTGGCCGACGGCTGGCTCGGAACCAGTTTCGTCCCGGAAGGCTCGGCCGCCTACTTCGAGCATCTCGACCGCGGACTCGCCGCGTCAGGGCGCAGCCGTAGCGATCTCGACGTGTGCCAGGGCGCTGAGGTCGCATTTCTGGACGACGAGGACGCGGTCGCGGCGCACGTGGCATCGCGCAAGAAAGAGCTGGCCTTCAGCCTCGGCGGGATGGGATCAGCCAGCACGAACTTCTACAACAATGCCTACAGCAGGCAGGGTTGGGCCGAAGTCGCGGCACAAATCCAGGCGCGCTGGCAGGCCGGCGACCGCGACGGCGCGGCCGCCCTTGTCACCGACGAGATGGTGCTGGCCACCACGCTGATCGGCACCGAGCAGATGGTGCGCGAACGTTTGCGCGCGTGGCGCGACGCCGGGGTCGACACGGTCCGGCTCTACCCGGCAGGCGACACTCTCGACCGCCGCCTTGCCACCCTCGGCCGTGCCATCGAACTCGTCAAGATGATCGGCTGAACCCAGCCGGCCAGCACCTCAGGCGCGGGCATCTGGTCCGAGAGACCGGAGAGTGAGACTGAATGAAGGCTGCAGTGATCTACGAGAACGGCGGCCCGGGCGTCCTGGGCCACGGCTCCGTCCACCTGGCTCATCCCCGATGGGCTGGATGCGGCGCCTGCTGCGTGTGTCCCGGTTGCGGAGAGCTGCGGTTTAACGTCCCGCGTCGTGCCGTCGGCAACGATCTCGTAGTCACCGGCGAGGATCGCCTTGGCCGTCAGGCGGCCGATGTCGCGCGGGCCGGCCCGGGATGCGTCGAAGCGGGCTGCCATCTCCGTGTTCAGCGGAACGATCCGTGGGTCTCGTTGCGGTTGCGGTGAACGCGAGGTGCCGTTCACCCTGGCTGCTCCACGGTCGAGGAATTCGTCGACCAGCGGGCGACCGAACCCGCGGCTGCCGCCGGTCTAGCGCGACAGCGCCCTCGATCGGTGTGCCGGGGCGGCTGGGTGCTCGTCATGGTCGTCGTTCCTATACGGCGGAGAACGCTGCGCCGGCTGAGAACGCGAGCGTGGTGGGGTTTCCGTAGTCCGGGTGTCTGGCCGTCATGATCTCGATGACCTGCTTGGCGGTGCTGCTCGCTGCTACGGCATCGCGGAAGTCGCGGATGTAGCCGCGGCTGCCGTCGAGGATCGTTTCAAGGTCCTGGTCGCTGGCGTCTGGTTGCTTGTGCCCGGCAATGACGGTCTTTGCCCCGAGGCTCTCCACGAGGTCGATGCTGTCGATCCACTTCTGCCACTCCGCTGGGCCGGTGAGCGCGAGCATCATGTGGATCCGGTTGTAGACGACGTCGCCCCCGATCACGGTATCGATCGACGGGATGTGCAGGACCGTGCTTGGTGAGACGTCGCCCTGGGGGACTTCGACCACCCGCAGCTCCTGACCCTCAAGGTCGATCACGTTGCCCTCCAGCGGCTCCGGGATGACGGCGGTGCTGTCCACGTCGTGTCCGAACCTCGCCTGCCACTGCTTCTCCTGCTCGGCCACCGAGGACTTGATATCGGCGACCACGGAGGGGATCGCCACAGGCCGTGCGCCCGGGAATCTCTGCATCAGCTGGCCGGTCCCGAGGTAGTGATCGAGGTGACCGTGGGTGATGTAGATCGTGGTCAGCTGCTTGCCGGTCTGCTCGATCATGTCGCCAAGGGCGCTCACGTCGGACTCGATGTGCCCGGTATCGGTCAGTACGGCCTCAGTCTCTCCGGTCACGAGCGCCGAGGTGCACGGGGACCAGTGCTTGCCTTCGCTGCCGAACTCATGCAGGGGGGAGATGTAAACATGCGTGCGCAGCTGAACGTTGGTGGACGGGTCGGGCGTCATCGGCGTTGCGCTCCAGTGGGCGGCGATAAAGGAGCTTGCAGCCTATCATTCTAGTTGCTTTTTGCAACGAATATCGGCCTGCAGCCTCGTGGTGCCCGCAAGGCGTTGGCCTCCGAGGGGACGACCCGACCTCCTAGGCTAAGGATTGAATTGCAACCAAGAGGCCAGGTATCATTGTCGGCATCAGATACGTGCCACCAACCTCTGAGCGCCACGGCAACGCCAACTCCGACGGCGTCCGGATCCACTATGTCGAGCAGGGACCGGACAACGGTCCGGTCGTGCTCATGGTGCACGGCTTCCCAGAGCTTTCCTACTCCTGGCGCCACCAGCTGCCGGTTCTCGCGGCCGCCGGCTACCGGGCCGTCGCGATCGAGGTACGGGGATACGGCAGGTCGGGCAAGCCGTGGGCGATCGAGGACTACCGGCTGCTCCGCCACGTGGCCGACAACGTCGCAGTCGCCGGGCAACTCGGCGCGGACAAAGCAGTAATCGTCGGTCACGACTGGGGAGCACCGATCTCGTGGACCTCGGCGCTTTTGCGCCCGGACCTTTTTTATGCCGTCGCTATGTTGAGCGTTCCCTACAGGCCGCCCGGTGCGCGGCGGCCTACCCAAGCCTTCGCCGAACTGGTCGGGCCGGACAACGAGTTCTACATGAACTACTTCCAGGAACCAGGGCGTGTGGAGGCGGAGGCAGAGGCAAATATGCGGCGGTGGCTGGAGGGTTTCTACTACGGAGCTTCCGCCGATGCGCCTTCCGGTAGCGACGCAGGCATGTGGACCATCCCGAAGGGCGAGCGAATGGTGGACCGCCTGCCCCGGCTCGGCATCCAGCTTGCCTGGCTCCCGAAGAACGACCTCGACGTCTACGTGGGCGAGTTCGAGCGCACCGGACTCCGTGGCGGCCTCAACCGCTACCGCAATCTCGACCGGGACGCCGATGACCTAGCCGCCCTACGGGGGCAACCGCTGCGCGTTCCTACGCTGTTCATCGGCGGGGATAGGGACGGCCCGACGGTCTGGGGCGCCAACACCATCGCGAGATTCCCCCAGACGCTGCCGCTTCTTGAGGGCAGCCACATCCTCGAGAACTGCGGCCACTGGGTGCAGCAGGAAAAGCCCGACGAAGTCAATCGCCTGCTTATGGACTTCCTTACGGAGGTGCGGCCGATCTGAGGAGACTGATCTGGCCGTCTCGATGAGCGACTCACCCAGCTTGCGGCGCCGGTAGCCCAGTTACAAGCTGGAACACGCGGTGGAGCCGGTCAGCGTCAGCTCGGGTGAGCTGCGTCACTACCGAAGCACCAGCGGCGCGGCGGGGTCGGCCTCGCGCCATTCCGGGACCCCGCGGCGCGGTCGTGAGCTGCCTGCGGTCGGCGTGCAGGCGGCATGGCCCGGCGTGATGTCCACGCTGCTGTTCCAGCCGTTGCGGCGGCGCGCCCAGCAGTTCGCGAACCGGCTGGTATACGGCGAGCGGGCAACCCCGTACCAGGTACTGTCTGACTTCGCCGAGGACATGGCCGGACAGCTGGGCTACAGCGAGGCCCTCGACAAGATGGTGTCGCTGCTGGCCGGCGCGACCGGGGCTACCCGGGCCGAGGCGTGGATCCGGATCGGGGCCGAGCTGCGCCCCGTCGCGACCTGGCCGTCCGGGTCACCCGCACCGGCCCCCGTCCCGCTCAGCGGCCGCCTTGAGCTTCCCCCTTCGACGCATCGCGCGGTGCCGGTCCGGCACGGCGACGAGCTGCTCGGTGCGCTGTCCCTCCAAAAGCCAGCGAGCGAGCCGATGACCACCACCGAGGACCAGCTGCTGCAGCACCTGGCCTCCCAGGCCAGCCTCCTGCTGGCACTAGGAAGAGAAGGTCTCCATGACTAGTCTGAAAGTTGACTAGCGTGGTCTATGCTTCGGACTATGAGCGTCGCTTCCACTCCCGTACCCCTTTCCGAGGCCAAGGCCCGACTATCAGAGCTGGCGCGGCGGGTGCGGCTCCAGCACGAACGGATCACCCTGACCCGCAACGGGGAGGCCGAGGCTGTCCTGCTGTCGGTCGATGACCTGGACGGGCTGGAGATGACCCTGGAGATCCTTGGCGACAATGACGCGGTCGCCCGCATCTCCGAGAGCCTGGCCGCGCTGGGCCGAGGCGAGCCGGGCGCAGACCTGGCGACCGTTCGCCAGGACCTGGCCAGGCGCCGCACCACTGGCCGGTGATCGGCCCGCCGGGGGCGAGATACAACATCCGCTTCCAGCCTGCTGCGCGACGGGCCATCTCCGAGCGGCTGCCCGAATCCGTAGCCGCCGCGGTCCTTGAGTTCTGTGAGGCCGCGCTCGCTGTCAATCCACAGCGTGTCGGCAAGCCGTTGTTCGGCCCGCTGGCTGGCTGTCACGGCGCGCGGCGGGGCACCTACCGGATTGTGTACCGCATTGACGAAGCCTCCCGCATCGTCCACGTCCTCGACGTTGATCACCGCAGCGACATCTACCACCAGCCGAAGGCCTGACCGGGCCGCCGCAGTTCGGTCAGCGGGACGATCGCGGCGGTTGCCCCGCCGAGGTGGATCACCTCATAGGGCTCGTCCGGGTCCGGGAGGGTCGCAGCCGAGGTGACCCGCCATCGGACTAGCGAGCCGCCCGGCGGCTCAGTGAACGCCTTCGACGGGTCACCGCCCGGGTCGACCACGACGTTGCCTGGCCAGGTGCGCTCTCCGGGCCGTAGTTGTTGGCGATCCACACGTTGCCCTTCTGGTCGAGGGCGACGCCCTGCGGGTGGTTGAGGCTGCCGTTCGTCCAACCCGTGCTCCGCGACACCGGAACGCCGGCGGCCGAGTACTGCGACATCGCGGCGCCGCCGAAGCTGCCCGCCCAGAACGAGCCGTCCGGGGCGATCGCGGCCCCCCAGGCTCCGCCCTTCCGACGGCCAAGGCCGGCTGGCGCCGGCCATAATCGGACTGATCCTGGCCCTAGCCGGCATCGTCTTGCTGGCCGGGGCCAAGCCCCGGGCGATCCACGGCGTCAGCCGCCACGCCACCAGGGCGCACAGCGGCCCGGCGCCGGGCGCGGCGAGCAGCTTGTCCCAGGCGTTCACGCACCCCGGGCCGACGCTCGCGAGCAGGACAATCGCCTCCACCCGGTGCGGCGCGCGGCTCGCCGCCGACAGTGCCACGCCGCCGCCGTAGGAGTGCCCCACCAGCACCACGCGCTGGATGCCGCGCGAGTCCAGGTCATCGAGCACGGCGCGGGCGTTGGCGGCGAACCCGCCGGCAGCTATCGGGCTGGAGCCGTATCCGGGCCGGTCGGCCGCGACGGCGTGCAGCTGGGCCGGCAGCCGTCCGGTCACCTGCTGCCAGTCGGCGGCCGAGCCTGGCTGCCCGTGCAGCAGCACCAGCTCGTGAGCTCCCAGCTTGCCTGGCAGGTGGATCGTTTCGGTGTCAGCGGCCATGGCGGTGTCCTGTTCCGGGGGCTGTACGTTGGCTGTGCCGCAGCCACACGAGGACTAGCCATCCGGCGATGGCGACCAGCCAGAAGCTGGCCAGGCGGTAGAGCAGCACCGCGGCCAGGGCATGGCTGGCGCACAGCCCGGCGGCGACCAGGGCCAGGCTGAGCGTTGCTTCGGCGACGCGCGCAGCAGCGATGTCTTCCCGCTCCCAGCCGGAGCCGAGATGATCGTCACCTTCCTCACCGCCGCGCGATCCAAGGCGGCGAGAAGATCACCACGGCCGATCAGCTGGGGCTTCGCTCGATCCACCGTCAGAGGCCTGCCTTTGCCTGCGCCGGACACCTACCCGCCGACGACCCAGTCCTCTCGGTATCAGGCCAGCGCACATGGTGTCAACGGCGCGTGCATCACCAGGATCCGGCCGTCCGCCCGGAATTGAGCCATCCATCGGCTGCGCCGAACGTCCGGCCGCCACTCGCGAGGGTTGGCGCGCCTACGAGGCAGGCCGGGGAAAGATGACCGGGCCTGTCAGTGCTCCAGGTGGAAGGTCAGTATCCCTATCCCCTCGGTTGCCGAGACCAGCTGGACGTGTAGCTCACCCTTCGCACCCTCGTACTTGCCGGAGCCGCCAGTGATGGGCGCAACATACGGCGCCGTTGAGCCAAGGATTACCAGCGCCTGGGCGGTGATCTGCCCGCCGGGGAACGAGTACGTAGCGATGCACTGCGCCTCCTGGCGGGCCACGGACACGTTCGTGCACACCGAACCCGCGTGCCCAACCTGGTTTGCGCCCTGCAGCAGCTTTTGGGAGAGCACGATCTCGTTACCAAGGGAGAACCCCGTGCCGCCAAGATCAAGGAGCTTCAGCTCCGTGTCGACGGCGGTCACGCGGATGGTCTGGCGCTGAGCGGCGTGACCAGTTGAACCTAAGGCGGGAAGAGCTATACCAACTGCCAGTGCCAGCACTGCAATGACTGCGCCGAGCGCGCCTAGCCGCTTGCCCATAGAGTTTCCCTTGCTCCGGCGCCAATCCTGGCGATGGCTATTTCGTCTAGTTCTGCCCAGTCCTACAGGACCGGGGATACGATTTGCAAGATCTCGCCGCGGTCACCGGCCTTGAGGACGAGCACCTCGCGGCCGGCCAGCGTCAGGGTGATGTCAAACGGCGAGTGCCACTGGCCCCGTTGCAGGTCTTCGCCGCTCGCAGGGACGTAAGTCTCTGGTGAACGCCGAGTCGTAACGGCCCGCAACGGGAGGATGGGGGAAGACGGCATGGTGGCAGCGACGCGGACCTCTAGCGCGTGGGAGCGGTACGCCTGGGCGGCGGGCATCCTTTACGTGATCGCGCTGGTGGCGGTGATCGTGGTCGAGCTGCTCGGCGGCAACTTGAGCCAGAACGCCTCGGCGGCGAAGATCGCGAACACGCTTTACAACCACCGCGGGCGGCTGCTGGTGGTCACCTACCTATCCGTCGTCTATGCCGCCATGTTCCTGATCTACCTGGCCAAGCTGCACGACCTGCTGCGCCGGGACACCGATCGGCCGCGGTTCCTTGGCTCCCTGGTGCTAACTGGCGGAGCGCTCTTTATTGCCCTGCATGCGGTCAGCGACATCGGTATCTTCGGCTTGCTCGGCGCGAAGCTCGCGTCGTTCGGGTTCCACCACGATCAGGGCGTGTCCTACGCGCTGTACCTGCTGACCTACGCCCTGGACAGCGTCGGGGACGTGTTCGGCAGCCTCTTTGCCTTCGCGGCAGGCGTGCTCGTGATCGGCAGCGGCGTCCTGCCGCGCTGGCTCGGGTGGGCCTCGATCCTCGCCGGGATCCTGTTCTTCCTCCAGGGCTTCGGCCTCGGCGGCGTCATCGCCTCGTTCGGGCTCGTTCTCGACCTCATCGCGTCCGTGCTGTTCCTGATCTTCGTCCTGGTGAGCAGCGTCATCTTGCTGACGCGCCAAAACGCGGTCCCCGGCACCGCGGGCGGAATCGAGTAGACAACTACAGCGCAGCTACGAGAAGACGGGGAAGGGGCAGAAACCCGCAGGCCACGCGGTGGGTCTGCGAACGGATTCGCTAACGAGACCGTGCAGGTCAGCGGAGATGCTGTGCGAAGCGTGAGACGACTCGGTTCGTCGTGTCCTGGTCAGCGAGACGCAGCGGGAATCCCAGGGACCAGCAAGACATGCGTCGTGGTGCTCATAACCCGGCGACCGCATCTGCTGGCGGGGCGGACACGGCTCGCAAGATCATCGTGCCATTCGCCAGGGTAGCGAGCGGTCATACCCGGTCATGTACGGTCAACGAAAACGGCACGTCAGGCAGCCCGACCGAGGAGATAACGCCCAGATGTGGCTAGGCCCTGTTTGGGCGGAACACGAGTGCGAGCACGCGCAGCGCGAGGATAGCCGAGATCACCAGCAGGCAGTAGCCGAGGAACTGGAAGAGGGATACCCGGCTGGTGATGCTCGGCCCGCCGCGCAGGCCGAGCATAAGGACCGCCATGATGCCGCTGGTCGCGGCGAGGAACGTGGTCAGCACCAGGTAGAGCAGGCCCGTGACAATCCGGCGGTCGCCTTCATCGGCGAGGAGGCGGACGTTGACGCTGAGCCGCCCGGCTTCGAGCGCTCCGCCGATCCGGTCGACGCGCCGGGGGAGGCGGCGCAGCAGGGGCAGCAGCGCGACCAGCTCGTCGGCCGCGGTCGTGCGCAGCGTGTCTGGGCTGAACTGCCCGGCAAGCTGCTGGCCCGCGAACCGGCGGGCTTCGGCCACGATGTCGAAACCCGGGGCGAGCTGGGTAAGCGTGCCCTCCATCGTGGCCAGCGCGCGGAATACCGCGGCTATCTCCGGTGGTACCGCCAGCCCGTGGTCGGAGACGATGCGGAACAGGTCGGTGAACATCGTCACGTCGGGGGGTGATCCCGGCTGCGACGTGCCGGGCCAGGAACCGGCCCAGCATCCGCTCCAAGCGTAGCTCGTCCAGCTCCTCGGGTCGCTCGACCACCTCCAGGAGCGCGTCGGCCAGCCCGGCGGGGTCGCCCTTGTCCAGGGCCAGCAGCAGCCGCTGCAGCGCGGAACGCAGCCCTCGGTCGATGCGCCCGACGGACCCGAAGTCCAGCAACCCGAGCCTGCCGTCGGCCATCAGCAGGACGTTGCCCGGGTGCGGGTCGGCATGGAAGGTCCCCTCCAGCATGATCTCGCGGAGCAGGCAGTCGAGCAGGCTGCGGGCCAGCTCGGCGCGCACGTCAGCGGGCACGCCGGCGTCGATCGCGGCCAGCGGCCGCCCGTCGAAGCGCTCCATCACCAGCACCAGCCCGGTGCACAGCGGCTGGTAGGGCACCGGAATGGCGATGCCGCCGCTGCCGCGGCTGCCCGGCGCGGCGGCCACCGAGGTCATGTTGCGCGCTTCTACCCGCAGGTCGAGTTCCTCGCGCAGGGCGCCGGCGAATCCGGCGGCAAGCCCGGCAGCGCCGACAGCCCGGCCCCAGTTTGTGCTGCGCTCCAGCCGGGCCGCCAGCCGCCCGGCGATGTCCAGGTCCCTGTCCACGATCTGGCTGACATCGGGACGGCGCACCTTGACCACCACGCGGGCCCCGGAGGTAAGAGTCACCGACCGCGAACACCAGCACGGTCAGCGCGGTGAACACGAAGATCAGTGGTAGCACCAGAACCGTCATCGTGATCGCAGGTCCCTTCCAGCCATCCGGAGCGCTTCCTCATCCTCTTTGCCCGACACCGCAGCCTAGAGTCACAGCCGAAGGAAACTGGACTTTACCCGGCAGGCGTCAGCATCCGGCGGACCGGATTCTGGTGGCTGGACGGCCACGCTGCCTGAGCCGGCTCCAGGGCGACGAGTGAGCGCGCGAGGTTCCCGGCCGGTAGGGGTGGGCGGCTTGGGCGCGGCGATCGTGCTGTGCCCGGGCGAGCTGGTGCGGGCAGCCGTGCAGTCGATTGACTGAAGCGCCGGGCGGGGCAGCGGCCAGAGCATGGCGGTAGTTCAGACCCGACCGGAAAGGCAGCACCATGAACCGCACGTCCGTCCCCGTCGTCTTCATTCACGGCCTGTGGCTGCACGGCTCCTCATGGCAGCCTTGGGTGGAGTTGTTCCGCGAGGCGGGCTATCAGCCCGTCGCGCCCGGCTGGCCGGGCGACGCCGACACCGTCGAGGAGTGCCGGGCCCATCCCGATAGCCTCGCCGGGCACGGGATCGACGACGTCACTGAGCACTACGCCAAGATCATTGGCGGTATGCCAGAGCGGCCGATTCTGATCGGGCACTCGTTCGGCGGCATGATCGCCGAGAAGCTGCTCGGTGAGGACCACGGGGTGGCGGCCATCGGCATCGACGCCGCGCAGATCAAAGGCGTGCTGCCACTGCCGCTGTCCTCGCTCCGCTCGACGCTGCCGGTGTTCAAGAATCCGGCCAACAACCACAAGGCCGTCTCGCTGACCGCCAAGGAGTTCCACTACAGCTTCGGCGCGGGGGTCACCACGGCGACCTCATTCGTGCCGCCCCTGCTCCCAGCGGGAATGATGCCGCCATTGACGCCTTACTGGCTCTTTTTCCCATTGAGGGCTACGATCCGGGTTTGGGGGGGAGATGGCCAGCAAGCGGCGTCGGCTCGACCCTGTGGGACCGTTTGGCAATCCGGACGGGTCACGAGCCGATCTCGATGATGTGATCAGCGAGTTCGTCGACTTCGGCGGCGATCCGGCGTATGGCCATCTCGCGACCCGGGCAAACGACTCCATGGTGCGGGTCATCGTGGGGAAGCTCGGGGCCGGCAAGACAGTCTATCTGCGGCGTCTTCAGGATTTCCAGGCACATCAGGACTCCGTCTATGCGGACATGCCGCAGCAGAGCTTGCCGAAGACCGAAGTTGTGGTGAAGGCGTGCCAGTGGTTCTCGGACCGCGTCCTGGTCGAGAAGTGGATGCAGATCTGGGAGCGCGCGATCATGCGATCGCTGGCCTCGCACCTGCTGCGCCGTCCCGAGTTGCGCCAGCAGTTGCGCGACGAGCAGGCCGACGAGATCGAGCAGTCCTATGCCCGGCTTCTCGACGACTTCCGCCGGCCCCGGTCGATCTATAGCCAGGTGCGCGACATCATTAATCAGCGGTCGACCGGCCATCAGCTGTCTACGTACCTCGACGATCCGCTCTGGGATGACCTCGAGGATCTGCTGGGCGAGGTTGTCGGCCAGTGCAAGCCGATCTATTTCTACCTTGACGCGGTGGACGAGGAGTTCGGCCACGCCCCGATGTACTGGCTGAAGTGTCAGGAGGGGTTGTTCTATCAGGTCATGCGGCTGCTCCGCGACCACAGGCTGGGCGGCCGCCTGCATGTCGTCGTCTGCATCCGGGACATCGTGATGTCGTCGGTGTACCGATCAGAACATGCGCCGCGGTACTACAACGAACCGCACATACGCGTCCTGACGTGGGACCGAGGCTCGCTGCTCTATCTGCTTCAGCAAAAGCTGCAGCGACTGCCGCCGTCACTGCTGATGCGACGCGCCACCAACGGCCACCCCACAATCGGTGACTGGCTCGGGGTCAACGGCCACTGGCCGGGACCCGATGGCGACGGAACGATCGAGGACTACCTGCTTAGCCATACGAGGCTGATCCCGCGCGACATCATCTCGCTCGGTAACGAACTGAACGAGGAGGTCCTGCGGCAGAAGCAGGCTGGCCACGACGGCATGCCGCCGGCGGCTCTCCAAGGGGTGATTCAGCGCTGCGCCAAGCGGTTCGGCGACTCCCAGCTCGCCCAGTGCGCCAACCAGATCTCGTCGGACCTGATGCCGAAGAACGCCGCTCTGCACAACTACTCCGAATTGTTCACCAGCACCCAGGCCTACATCAGTGGCGTGCAGGAGGACGTTCGCTCCTTCGTCCGGATGATCGGCGTTGACCGATTCTCGCGTGCGGATCTCGAGGCACTGCAGGAAGTGGCGGATCTGCACTTCGAGAAGGCGACGGACCTCGCTTCGGTCCTATGGCAGAACGGCTTGCTCGGGTATGTCGACGAGATCGGGCGGCGCCGGTTCTACTCCATGGGCGATGTCGAGGAGTTTCACTTCCCGCCCGAAGTAGGCACATACGTGCTGCATCCGTGCCTGGCGTACACCGTCGGGGGAATCCGGCATGTGGGGGCGGAGTCCGCTGGAGCCGGAGATGCGCGCCGCACCAGCCCGCCCACATCTCCTGGGGGTCTTCGCACGGCCCGGACCGCGCCGGACCCGGCCGCTGCACAGCCCTCAGACGGCAGCCGAGCGCTCCCGGAACCTGACCCAGCAGAGGTGCGATCCTCGGTTAGGGCGAAGGCCGCTGACTACGCTCCCGGCGACGTCCTCGAGGGCCGCTTCGAGATTTTGGACATACTCGGGCAGGGCGGCCTTTCGAAGGTCTATCGCGTGCGCGATGACGTCGAGGGTGAGGAGCGAGCGCTCAAGCTCTTCGCTAGCGCCGCCGGATATGCGGCGGTGCGCCGCGAGATCGGCGCCCTACGAAAGATCCATCATCCCAACGTGGTAGAGGTCTTCTGGGCCGACAAGACCAATGTCGGTGACTGGTATCTCATCATCGAATTCATTGACGGGGAATCACTAGATGAGTTCACCACCGGAAAGAAGCTCCTTCGCGACCGGGAGGCAGTAGATGTCGCACTCGACCTGCTAGACGCGCTCGTCGCTTTTCATCCCGATTCGGCGCGCCTCAAGCAGCTGGATGCTAAACGTCGCGAAGGCGACCTGCCGGAAGCCGAGCTCCGCGAGTGGATGGAACTGAAGGACAAAGGGCTGGTCCATCGCGACATCAAACCGCTCAACGTGATGCTCACTCGCACCGGAGCGAAACTGCTTGACTTCAACATCGCCTCCCGGGTCGGCGACCCCGTGCATACGCAGTCAGGCACACCCCCGTATCAGCCACCCGACGCCGGCCTCAGTCGCTGGGACGTCTCCACCGATCTGTTCGCCGTCGGCGTGCTGCTCTATGAGCTCCTCTGCAACGGTCACCACCCGTTCCCGAATGCGATGCCCATGATCGACGAACCGGTGATCGACCCGAGAACGATTCGCTCTGACCTCAGTCCCGACCTTGCCGAGTTTCTCATCAAGGCATGCGCCCCGGCCAGCGTTGATCGCTTCTCCACGGCTGCTGAGATGCAGCTCGCCTTGCGTGACATCCGCGCTGACCTTTGACCAGCTGATCGGGACGAAGCCGCACTGGCGGATCGAAGTCCGCTGACCGATTCGCGGCCTATGACAGCGCTGCTACCGCCCTGCCATCGCAGACATCGCTGGGCCCGGACCAGGCCTGCCGGAAAAGGCGGACGGAGCGATGTTGGGCGCTCGCCGCATTTGAAGCGATAAGGCTGGGCCGGGCCGAGCTGCCGATTCGGCTACTTAGTTTTCGGCCGCGGGAGGGTCCACTCGATGTCGTGGGCGACGGCCTTGGTGATTTGCAGGTCGAGGTGCTTGGGTGTGACTTCGTCGAGTGTCAGCGAACCATCGTGCGCATTCTCGATCTTGATCGTGCCGGTCTTGACGGTCGTCCCCGCGGCCTTGCCTGCGGTGAGGGTCAGGTCCGTGTCCTGCACCTCGAATTTGTCGAGGCCGAGGTTGATCAGGCCGGCGGTGGCGCCTGGCGGCCCGATCGGAACCGCCGTGCCGCTGAAGTGGAACCCCTTGATCAAATCGGGCGCGAGCGTGACGTGGCCTGTCGGGTTGCCCGCCAGGCCGATCCGGATCGGGGTCGGAGTCCTGATGTCCAGATGAGCTGCGCTGCCAATCGTGACAGAAACGCTCCTTACGATGGAACTACCGCTACCGCCTGAACTGCTCGGCGGGAGGCTCCGGCTCCGGTCCAGGTCGAAAATTGCGGCGGCGACTCGCAGCTGATTACTGGCAAGGAACAGGACGGCATCGGGCGGGCTGAGGTGCCAGGTGGCCAGAATGACATTGGCATCAGGCAGGTCGGGATCCAGATCGCTCACCGGGATGAGCGTCTGGAGGCGCAGGTCATTGCCGCGCATGACGAAGCTGGTCCGGTCGAGTGCCGCACCGAGGGCGGCCCTGATCAAGATCAGCGGGGGAGTTACCTTCCACCCGGCGGCGATCTGCCGCAGCAGGTCAGGTGGATCGATCATGCCGCTCCTGACAGCCACGCTCACGCTGTCGTCTATGTCCACGGCGCCGAACTTGGGAAGCACCAGCGATGCCCTGGCAGCGAGCGGTATATCGCCCTTAAGGCCATCCAGGAGCTTCTTGGCGAGATCCTCGGGGCTCGGCGTCAGCGTCGGCGGCGTTCCGCTTGACTTGCTCGGCGGCACGGTGAAGTCGATGTTCAGGCGGGCGTCATCGATGTCGAGCTCAGGAATCTTGCCGCTGAGGGCCGACGCGGTGACCTTTCCTGGCACGGTGGCGTGGCGCACGTCCACAGCAAGGCCGGCGACTGTGTCGGCGTAGCGGAGGTCGTTCAGCTGAGGATTCTCCAGTTCCAGCCCGGCGGCCGAGTAGTGCAGCGCATCGGCCGCGATCGCGCCGAGTTCCAGGGTCGTGGTGGCGGCGTCGAGTTCGGCCTTGCCGAGGATCTTGCCCCCTGGCCCGGCGACTCGGATATCGACCGCCCCGGATGCGGGCAGGTCCACGTCGATCGCGTCGGTGCCTAGGGCCACGTCGCCCTTGAACATGCCTTTCATGTCCGCGCTGAGCCGCGGGATCGTGGCCCGATCCACGTGCACGGTGCCCGCTACCATGAGGCCGGCCCGGTTGCGGCTGATCACGAACCCTTCGGCGGTCGGGCCGCCCAGCCTGACGTGCGTCAGCTTGGTGAGCTTAGGCAGCGGCTTCCCGGCCACCGGTGCCGGCAGGCCGAACGTGCCGATCCCCGGAAGCTCGCCCACGATTCCTTCTGCCTCGATCGAGTCTATGGTCATCTTGTGCAGCTCGATCTTGCCGGTGACGCGGTTGACTTTCGCGTCAACGGCGATGTCGCGTAGGTAGACCGCGCCGGACGGGGTGGGCGTGGACACGCTAGGCACCGATGCGGGCCCGCCGCGTGCCGGGGCGCGGCCGGTGGCATGCAGGTACCCGGCTGCGCCCCAGGTGATGTACAGCGAAGTGACGTCCATTTCGGGAATGCGCAGGCCGGTAACCTCGATCGCCTCCGGCGTGATCGCGATCTCCCCGGTGACGGCGTCGTAGATGTTCAGATGGCCGAGTCCGTACAGCGGGTCGCTCGCCTTGCGGCCGGTTCGCGCCGGCTCGCCAGGGTCCTGGTAACCCACCTCCACCCCAGCCGAAACCCCGGTCGTGCTGATGGTTGCCTTCTTGCCGCCCTGGGCGAGGCCGACCTTGATGCGGCGGACGTTGATCTCACCGGCGCCGCGGATCGCGCCGTAGACCATTCGTGCGTCCAGGTGGAAACCGGTGATGTCGCTCTTGACCGCCGCACTAGAAAGATCGAGCCCATCCTCGGTGAGTGGCAGGTCGAAATCGTGCAATTCAATGCGCTCGATAGAAAGCGCTCCCGGGTGCGAGTACAAGCTGCCGAGACGCAGGTCGATCGGCGACGGGCCGGCCGAGTCGGTGTAGTGCAGGTCGGCCACGTCGACGCCGTCGACGCCGAACCGGCTGACAGTCAGCGACGCAGGCGTCCCTGGCGCTCCGTCCTTGGCCGGCTCGGCGCGGCGATAGGTGGCCTCGACGTGCACGGCGGCCACCTTGCTGCCGCCGGTCGACACCAGGCGGGTCGTGCCAGAATGCCAGTTGACCGGGCCGATCTCGATGTCGTTCAGGTCCGCGGTGCCGCTGACCTCAGCCACTCCCTGCTCATCCTGGGCGACTTTGAGATGGGTGGTGACCGGCAGCCTGCTGATGGTCACCGAGCCATCCTGAGTGGTGACCTTGTTGCCCGTGGCCAGCAGGCCGGGCGTGTCAAGTGCCATGGTGCGGTTCTTGCCGTCCTGGAGGAAGCCGACGGTGAGCGCGGGCCCGGCGACCGGCGTCTGGCCCGGGCCCGCCTGCGTACCGGCGCCGCCGGTCAGCGTGCCGGCCACGCTGGTCCGGCCCTTGCCGGTGAGCAGCTCGCGCACAACCTCGTACTGCACGTCGACGGTGCCCACGGTTGCCTGCACGTCGAGCTTCGGCCCGCCGGAGGCACCCTGCCGGTAGCTGATGCTGCTGGCGCGGATGTCACCGAGCACGCCGTGGGTGGCCTCGACCCTTAGCAGCGTGGTTCCGTCGTTCCTGGCGTAGACCAGGTGGTTGCCGGTGACCTGCCTGATCTGAAGATCGGTGACCAGTACCTCCGTCATCTTGGTGTCACCCTCGCCGGTGATGTGAAGCTGGACATCGGCGGTCAGGCCTTCCAGTCTGGCGTTGCTGCCCGTGATGCTGGACTCCGGCGTCCCGAGATCGAGGCCGCCGATCTCGATGCTGTCGGCGGTCAGGTGCAGGCGGTTCGGGCTTGCCTCCAGGCTGCCGCGCAGCCCGGCAATGGCGATCTTGGCGGCGCGGCCCAGCGTCGTCTGGACGTTCTCAAGCGTGAGGTCCACCCCGATCGTGGGATGCATGGGCGCGGCGAAGTCGAGCAAGCTTTGCTCTGTACCCGTCGTCCCCGGGGCGGCGGTCAGCCTCGCACCCGCCTCCACGCTGCCAGAGGCCCGGTCGATAAGCAGTTCAGGGCCGATGATGCCCCGGGCATCGACGTCCGCGATCTTGTATTTGATCTCGCCGGTGGCCGGGTCGAGGCGGCCGGTGACCGGCCCGACCGAAAGCTGGCGGATCTCGACAGAAAGCAGCTGCCGGAGGCGCTCCCTGAACTCGCGCACTCGCCGGGCCTGGCCGCCCTGGCGCTCGAGCGCCTCCGCCTGCTTGGCCACTTCGACGGCATCGGTCAGCCGGCCGCGGATCGTCTCGTTGACGCTGGGTGGCAGGTCAGCGAGCCGCTTTTGCAGCTCCTCGAGCGAGGGCAGGCGACCGGGCGGTATCCGCAGCGCGGGACCGCCCTGCGGATCGGGCTGGAGCTTCAGGCCGGCCACGCTGAGGCTGACATCGGCAGACTTGCCAAGCTCAGCGACGGTCGGGGGACGGCGGCCGCCGGCCCGGAACTGCGCGATCAGCTCAGGGTCGGCCAGGTAGGACGCCGAGAACCTGGACAACAGGGTGTCAGGCACCCGAGCGTCGAGGTGGATGGGCCCGACTTCGGCTCCGGCCGCCTCGACGACACCGGACACCGCTCCGATCTCGGCGCCGCCGATGTCCAGGGTGGCGCCGACGTCGGACCGCAGCAGGGTGTTGAGCTGGGCCAGTTCCTGGCGCTCGGCAGGGCTGAGCGAGCCGGCGTGCCACCTGTCCTTGCGCTCCAGCTGCTCCATCCTGAGCTCGGCGCCGGTCGGCGGCGTCAGCTCGGCGGGGTCTTCGACCGCATTCTCTGGTATCGCCTCCCGTGCATGCCGACGGCGGCGTACCACCTCGTTCTGGGCTTCGACCAGCTTGTCGAGGTTGGCTTGGTCGGCGTCGGTGAACTTTCCTGTCTTCTTCTTCTCGCGCAGTTCGCGGATGGTGACCTCGGACACCGTTAGCCGGTCGAGCTGCTCGAATGCCGCATCCCGCTGTGCTATGGCGGCGTCACGCTCCGCTCCGCTCAGCTTGGGAATCCGCCGGTTGAGCGACTGGATCACCAGCCGCAGGTGGCCCGGCAGGCTGCGGGCGGCGCCCGCCGAGACGTCCTGCAGCCTGACCGAGGCGATCTGGACCGCCGTGCCCAGCGCCAAGCCCTTGATCTGCAAGTCGTCAAACGAGACGGACAATGAGCGCAGCATCCTGGCGGCGTCGACCAGCCGCTCGGCGACCGAGCGGGGCGGGCGCAGCGTGCCGTCGCTGATCAGCCCGTACGCGTAGTCAAGCGGCCGCGGCGAAGGGACGAGCGCGTTGCCGGCCCAGCCGGCCGGGGCTTCGGCCGCGTGCTCGAGCAGCCAGTTCTTCAGCCCGAAATCAAGCGGCCAGAGGATCAGGTCGACTACCGAGATGTCGAGCGGCGTCGGCAGGCCGCCGAGCAGCATCACGGTGTTGTCGAGCGCCTGGAACAGCGGCCCGAGCAGCGGGATGTCGATGGTACCTTCGCGGGGCGCGTGCTGCTTAAGATCCTCGGTGCCGGTGGCCCCCGACCGGAATTTGAGCATGGAAAGCAGCACCTGGGTCAGCGCCACGCCGCCGAGTTCATCGTTCGCGATGACAGCGTCGTGTACGTCGGCTCTGTCCATCGAGAAGTCAAAGCCGATCGGCTCGCGATAGTGCCGGTCCGAGAAGTCGCCCTTGATATCCAGTCCCCGCAGCAGCACGCGGCCAGTGCGGTACGAGGCACCGGGCTGGACGATGTCGACACGGCTGAGCTCGAGCATGGGTATGCGCAGCCGCAGGGCGCCGCTGCCTGGATCCAGATGGAGCTCGAGCATGTTCGTTCGGTGGCTTCTTGGCACTCTGCCTTGCGCGCCAATCACGCTGCGCTGGCGGTCCGTGAGCTCAGCGCCGGATAGCTCACCGCCTAGGAGCGACTGGATTGTCAGAAGGTCTACTTCCGTGTCGATGGTCCGCGTGGGATGCCCGAGCATGTAGATGAACAGGAGCAGCGGGCCGAGCGCCTTGAGCACGATCGTGACGCCGCCGCTGACTACGCTGAGCACTTCCGAGCCGAACCCGGGAACCTCCAGGTGCTCTTCGACATAGCCGGCCCTGGTGACCGGATCGTAGAGGCCGAGTTCGGTCACGAAGTCGGCGCCGAGACCGGGTAGCAGGTCCGCGTAACGCTTGGAGAGTTCGAAGACCCAGCGCCGGTCGTCGGCGGCGTAGGCCAGGATGATCAGGGAGCGAAGCTGGAATTTGTGCTCGCTGTCCCACAGCTTGGGGTTGGAGATCCGCTCACGCAGGTCGGCTAGCTTCAGCGGGCCGTCGCGGCCGGCCAGCGCTTCGATGGCGTCGGAGTGGCGCATGTCCCTGTTCATCGCCGACAGCATCGACGCCCACATGTCAGGGTGAGCCTTGCTCCAGTGGTCCTGCTCGGCGAGCGGAAGCGACCTGAGCAGCAGCATGGACAGCCACGCCTCGCTACCGGAGATCGCCCAGTCGAACAGCCCGGTGCTCAGCAGATTGGTCACTTCCTCTTCCAGGCGCACCGGGTCGCGCAGCTCGGCCAGCCGCCTGATCTCGTGCCTGCCGGTGTCGGCGACTAGATCGGCGTGGGAGATGTGCTCAAGGATGCTGTCGATCACGCCGAGCGTGTCCAGCCTGCGCACGACAGCCACCCGGATATCACGATCGGCTGCGAGGGCCGCGCCGGTTGTGGCGTCGGCCTGCGCGGCGCCGGAGACGGCGCCGACTACAGGTTCCTCAGGGGCAAGCCGCTCGACGATCGCCAGAGCCGTCGCCGCGTTGGAGCTGTCGCGCCACTGCTTCAGCACCCGGCCGAGCAGGTCGGTGACGGCGGTCGCCGTCGAGCCTGCCGGGCCGCCTGGCAAGTACTCGCTGCCGACGCCGGTGTACTCGCCGCTGGTAACCATGTCTTCCGGCAGGTTGTCCTCGAGCCGGTGGAACCACTTCGACTCGTCTCTGAGCCGCCACCGGTCCTGCTCGGCCACCGGCAGGCTGCGCACAAGAAAATAGCCGAACCGCGCCTCTGAGTCGGTGATGGCCCAGTCGAAAATGCCGTAGGAGAGCAGGTCCTCGATCCGGCCAAGCGTGAGGCCGGGCGCGCGGGCCGCCAGCACCGCAGCGAGCACGGTGCCGTACCGCTGCGAAGGATCGGGCCCGGTGCGGTACCTGTCGGCCTCGGGCAGGTGGTCAAGGATCGCGTCGACAAGCCCGTCCCGGTCAAGCTCGGTCACCACCACTCGCATCCGCTCGCTGGCCTCGACCGGCGCGTTTCCGGCTGGCCTGGGCCGAGGTTCAGGCGCGGCAGTCCGGCCGAATGACTCCTCTTCTATGGATTCGATCAGCGGGGTAAGCGCGGACAGCGCCTTGCGTGCCTGCTCGGCGTTCCGATTCCGCAGCAACTCCCTGACGTGGGCGACCAGCTCAACGTCGATGCCAGGACTGTCGGCCTTCTCGGACAGGCTGTAATCCCTGACCCGATCGGTTCGCTCTTCTTCCGCGAGCGCGGACCGGATGTCGGCGCTCTCGTCGCCCCACGGCACGGGCGTGCTGAGCAGCTTGCGGAAGAAGTCGCGCCGGTCGCTCCCGACCAGCCGCTTGAGCGACTCATCGGACTGACCGGTGAGCACTGCCTGCAGGCCGCGCAGGGCGGCCTGGTCGAGCCGCGCGGTGTCGACGCCGTGCAACGGCGCGTTCCACCCCTGAGTGAGCCGGTAGTCGAGCGCCTTGATGTCCTCAGGCCCGAGCGCGGCAAGCACCGCCATGGCCGACCTGGGGTGATCCCGGTGCTGAGCGTCGTCGACGAGGGCAAGGAACCGCCGTTCGACGGGCTTGAGCGACCTGACCAGCGCCCTGGCCACCACGAACGGAAAGGGATCGAGCAGGCCGAGCGCCACCTCGCGCTTGTCCCGTGACAGCTCCCAGATCCCGCGGACCTCGTTGCGAATGCGCTCGATCTCGGCCTGATGGTTCTTGGCGACCAGCTGGTCGAGCTTCGTGCTGTCCTTGGCCAGGTCGGTGGACTGCTCAGCGGGCGAGGTGGGCGGCCCGGTGGCCGGAGTCAGGCCGGGACCGGCGGGACCTGGCGGCGCGGGCGCGACTCCAACCGCGCCGTCGAGCCGCGCCAGGTGCCCTTCCGGCAGCACTGCCCGCGGAACCCAGAGCTGGCGGCCCGCCGCGACGGCCGCCGCGAGCGCGGCCGCTTCGGCCTCGGCCGTGATGACGTCAGGGCGCACCGCCAGGTGCGCGGTGGCCGACGGCGGCCGGGTCCTGTTGCGATGCTGAGCCAGGTGCGCCAGTTCGTGCGCCAGCAGCGGAAGGCTCGGGGCAAGCAGAACCGACGGCCGTAGGTAGACGTAGTCGGCGGTGGCACCGGCCAGGGAGTGACCGAGCCGATCGCTGTCGGAATCGACCACACGCAGCCGGACCGAGTCGGGTTCGAGCCCGAGGCGAGGGGCTAGACCGCGGACGGCCGTCCCGGTCCGCGTGCTCGCCGGGACGGTCCTGGGCGCCGGCGCGGCCACCCGCGCCTTAGCGGACATCGGCCGACGCGCCTCGGCCCTGCCGGGGCCGGAGCGTCCCGGCTTACCAGAGCCGTCCCCGGCCTGCCCGCCCGCGCCCGGCATCTGCTCGCCCTGAACCGCTAGACGGTCGCGTTGAACGGCAGCCAGGTGTCCAGCGGCGGGGCGAGCGCCCGTGCGGGCAACAGTGCCGGCCCGTACAGCACGTTCCCTGCGATCGCGGCGGCCGACCCCGCGCCGAGTACGGCCAGGCTGTCGAGCTTGAGATCGGTCCGCCTGACCAGGTTCCCCGTGACCGCGATCACGGGCACGACGATCACGGTCACCACCGGGCCATTGCTCTGAGCTGTGAATTCGTTCGCGTCGATGACCGCCGATGGCGGCCTGAACTCGCCGGTGTCTGAGTATCCGCCGACGTTCCATAGCAGCAGGGCCATGCCGGTCGGGCTGGTGATCGACGCGCCCGACGTCTGCTGGAACAGGTTCGGCTGGGCGCAGTCGATCGCGTTCCCGCGGATGCGGAACGTCGCGATGGGCTGGATCGTCGCAACAGCGAAGGCCCGGCTAATCCCAGCCACGGTGAAGGCCGCTTCGCGTACCGCGGCCGCTGGGCCGCCGGCCGCGACCAGCTCGGTCTCGGAAGACGCCGCGCCGCCGAAGCGGGCGGCCTCAGCCTCTTCGGCCTCGTCGTCCGTGGCAGCGCCATCCGCGGCCTGCTCCCCTGGCTGGGCAGCGCCGGCCAGCTGGCCGACAAGCTGAGTCGTCCATTGCTGCGCGGTCATCGTGTCGCCACCTGGTTCGATGCCCTCAGCGGCGGCCAGGCCGGCGCTCGCGGCGGGCAGGGGTACGGACCAGGCGATGCCCTGCAGGAACATCAGCACCGGGTCGAGCATGGCGGTCTGCACCGAGTGGTTGATGCCCGTCATCAGCGCCGGGGCTATCCCTGTGGCCTGGTAGGTGCCGACCAGATCGAGGTGGGTCAGGACGTCGAGCGCGAGTAGCCAGACCCCGCCATAGCAGTCCCGCAGCGTGTTGTCCTCGAGCCGGAAGCCGCTGAGATAGCCGAGCGCACCGACGCCGAGAGTCATCCCGGTGAACATGTTGTTCCTGATCGTCGCGTCATCCAGCCAGCTCACAAGCAGGCGCTGCCCGGCCACGGCGGCTTTAGCCTGACTCGCGGACTCGGCCCAGACTATGGTCGGCGTACTCAGCAGGCCAATCCTGATCTGTACCGCGGTGAACGCGGACGCGGCGGCCTGCACCGCCGCCGCGTGGATGAAATCGCAGTCGAGCACCGACATCCGGTCACATCGGCCGGCCGCCAGGATCGCGACCGCGAACACGTTCGGCTCCCCGACCATTTCGATCGTGACGTCGGCAGCGGCCCGCCTGACCGTCCCCGCGGTGCTCGCCGACTTGGCTGGTGAAGGCGCTGGGGCGTCGAAGTCGAACCGGCAGCGCTCGACCACGAAGTCCTGGCAGGCGATCGGCCGCAGCGCGATCGACAGCGCGAGGTTGCCGAACATCGGCGTGATCCCCGGGTCGGTGGGCCGTCCTGTGCTGCCGAACGTACCGTCGGCTGGTTTCGTGCTCAGCGACACCAGCGGCAGATCGAAGGTTATTCCGCTGATCGTCACCGCGTCGGCCTGGACCGCGATGACCAGGCCCTGTTCGAACGCGGCCAGGTTGCCCGGCGCCGCGGCGAGCACCGCTCCGTCGCCGCAGCCTTCCAGGTGCAGGTTGCCCTGGGCAGCGAGCAGCAGCAGCGGCTCAGGCAGCACGTACACCCCAGGCTTCAGGCAGACGGTCACCCGCTGGCTCACGTCGCCTGGCCTCCGGCCGACGGTCGCCTGATCGATGATCTTCTGCAACCGTTCCGCGTCGCCCGGTCCGACGCTGACCGTGCAGCAGCCTTCTCCGGTGCCCAGCTGGATCCCGGTAAGCGGCGGGAACGGGATCCGGCAGTCGTCGAGCAGCTGGAAAGAACCGGCGTTCCAGCCGATCACGGCGAGAGGGCAGGCCCACATCCGCGGCCCGTCCGCCGGCTGCGGCTCGCGGAGCAACCGAGCGGGCAGCACAGTGCTCGGAGTGGCTGGCCGGACCGCGATCGACCAGAAGTCGCCGGGGTGGGCGATGCCACCCGGGATCGTGAGCGTCACCGTGAGGCCGGTTCCGGTCAGCGTCACCGTGCCGCCGGGAGCGACTCCTGAGTGGAGTTCCTCCCAGACCCGAAGGTACAACTGCGGGGTCAGGCTCAGATCGGTGTACTGGCTCGGCAGTGTGGCCGGGTAGGTCACGCTCCTGGTATCCGGGTCGTAGGGCGCGGTCAGCACGGCGACCGGCCCGGTCAGCTCGGCGACCCAGCCCTCGGTGAAGCCGTCCACGCTGTTCAGGTCGGCTGCCGACCTGAGCATCTGCACCGGCTGCCCGGCCTGCGGGTTGTGGTAGTCGTCGACGGGTGCCCGGTCGAGTATGAACTGCCCGCCGCCGGCCTGCGATGCCGTGACCCGGTAAAGCGCCGAGCCGTTGTCCCAGCCCCAGACCAGGTCAAAGGTGTTCGCGTCCGGGTCGACTGCGGCCACCTGCACCCGGATGACCTGGTTCTCCGCTCCTGAGTAGCCACCGGTCGCGGTCGGCTCGCATGGGTCAGGACTGGCCGGCGGACCGGTCCAGCCCACCAGGAGTGAGCTGTCCGATGTCAGCCGCATCGTCGCCGGGTCGAAATTCAGGCCCTCGCTTTGCCAGACCTGTTCATCGCTGACCATGGCATCGGCACAGTCCGCAGCGGTGGTGGCCAGCCGCTCGACGCGCTGGACGATCCGGCGGCGGGCCGATCCTTCCGGGCCGCCGAGCGCGACCTCGCGCAGCACAGGGTCCTCGGTGGCGGTCACGTCGTATTCGGTGAGCACGAGCACCACGTGCTCGTTGCCGGTGATCTGCGGATTGACCGGGGTGAAGAGCGGGTCGCCGTTGCAATCCAGCCAGTCCGGCTGCGCGCTGTAGGCGATCGTCTCTGAGTTGGTGACCCGCAGCCCGCCCACGTACATGGTGCCCGGGCCGATGTCGATGTCGCCGCCGCCGCCGTCAGAGACCACGTAGCCGTTGTCAGGCGTGCCGGCCGGGCCGATGATGTCTAGCAGGTCGGCCAGGCGCTCAGCATCGTCGATGGCGTGCTGTTCGTTCTCCTCGGCCTCGAGCGACACCCGGCCCTGCTGCAGCACCGTATCGGTGTACTTGCGGCCGGAATCGAAGGAGATCCGCGCTACATCGGTGGCCATGGCCTGCCTCTCATCGTCTCGCCGTCGAGGTCGGACGGCGGGACGGGAATGATCACGGGGGTGAGCCCCACGGGCAGAAATTCCTGATACTTGATCAGGAGCGAGCGTTCCTTGACCGCCGCGCCGTCCCGGCAGAACACCCCCATCTCGGAACCGGCCTGGCTGCCGGTCCTGATGCTCGGCGGTCCGGCCGTGGTCGCCCCGGCGATCGCCGCGTCAACGCCTTCGAGCAGCTGCGCGTACCCGGCCTCGCCGAACCGGCGGCTGACGAAAAGCGGAGAGCCGGCGAGCACGTCGACGCTCTCGTACTGCCTGGGCAGCTCACTGCCGATCGCCCGGGCGGAGAACCTGACGCAGCCGTCCTGGGTGTCCTCGACCACGACGACGTCGTCGAGCACCGATTCGCTGGCCTCGAGCCTGTGCAGGTGCGCGCCGCCGAGCAGCGTGCACCGGCAGAGCCTGGTCGTGCCCTCGTCGAACGCGAGCGCGAGCTGGCCGAGCGCCATCGGGAACGCCGCCGCCAGCAGCGCGCGATTGACCGCGATCAGCTGCGCACCGGTAGGCCCGGCCTTGGCAGCGGCGATCAGGGCGGCCGGGATGTCGCGGTCGGCGAACCTGGCCGGGTCCCAGATCGGGTTGGCCTCGATCGCGTTCAGGTCGGCGACCACCGCGGCCAGGTCGGCGGCAGCCACCTTAGTGTCGTCGACGTGCCCGTCCACGGCGGCCGCGGACGGACCGAGCTGCCCGGCCAGCCAGGTGGTCAGCGGATCTGGCTGGTGCTTCAGCAAGCGGAATAGGTCGTCAGGGTCGAACACAGCGTCAGGGGTCAGCACGCCGCCGGTGTCGGTGGGCAGCCCCTGGATGATCGAGTCGCTGGCGCACAGCGTCTGGACCACGCCGCCGGTTCGGGTCCTGAGCGGTCCTATGATGCAGCGGTCCACGATCATGGTCTCAACGGTGCCCTCGATCCACAGCCGGGTTGGCGTCAGGTCGCGCCCGTCGACGGCGGGCTGCCAGACCGTCGGCGGCGTGCGCAGGTTGCCGGCCGTGCCCGGGTCCAGCGTGCAGCAACTGAGGCTGACCTCGGCGAACCCGCCGCGCAGCACGATGTCAGAACCGCTGTACAGCAGGCCCTCGAGCCTCAGCGTGGCGGCGGGCTCGGCGCCCGCGGCGGTGCCGGTGAAGATCCACGGCCCGGCGTTCTGCGCGACCCTGATCACCGCGCGGCCCTCGTCGGCGGCTCGCACGGTCACCGTGCCGATCGGCACCGCGCCGGACCCGACCGGGGCGACCGCGGTGCTGGTCAGGCCGTCGGTCACCACCACGGTGCCGGCCGGCCCGAGCGCGGCGAGCGCGTTCGCCAGCGTGACCGGCGAGCCGCCGGCGACCGACGTGACCGGCGCCGGGTCGACCGGTTCGGCCGTGCCGAGCTGCCGTCGGTCATAGGGTCCGGCGCCGATCATGGAGAAGAGCCCGTACTGGTAGGAAACCTCGACGACCCCGCTCCCTGCGGGTACGGCGAACCGGCCGACCTCGGGCCAGAGCTTCACCGCGGTCTCGGCAAGCGGATCGGCCGCGCCGAGCGGGCGCACCGCGAAGGAGCCGGGCCGGAACTGCGCGTTCGGGTCGGGGTAGCCGTTGGCGGGCGGCGGGACGAGGTGCCCGGCATGCACCGCGTTATACAGCGGCTTGGTCAGCGGCCCGGGCACCTGCCACTGAGCCAGCGGGGTCCAGTTCTCGCCGTACCCCTCGGGCGGCCGGTCGTCCACCTGCCACAGGCCGGTCTGGCGGCCGGTCGGATCGACCGCGTAATGGTCAGGGCAGCCGGTCACAGGAACCGGCGTCGCCCGGTCCACGGCGATGTCGGCCGAACGCCACAGGAACACGCCGATCTTGGGTATGCCGTACCAGCCAAGGGCGCCGCGGCCGATCCTGACGTCGGCCCGGTGGCTGAACTCGTCCCATGGGCCGTCGGCGTCGCCCGCGCCGAGCGCGTTGCGCAGGTCGGCCCAGCCGCCAGCCGGGGTGCCGGTCAGCAGCCCGGTCAGCCGGGAAGCGCGCTGCAGCCCGCGGGCGCTCAGCGGGTCGGGCTCGTCGGCGGGCCGCCCGATCGGCGGGTCGAGCAGGTGCCTGGTCCGGCCGATCGAGCGGAAGAACTCCACGATGTGGCATTCCCAGCCGGTCACGTCGGCGGCGAGCTGCTCGAGCAGCCCCACCGTGCCCTTGCGCCGCCGGTAGTAGATGGTGTTCGCGACGTCCAGCCGCTGGCCCCTGGCGTCCATCGACGGCACCAGGTTGGTGCCGAGCAGCGCGGCGATGTACGGGATCACCCAGTCCGAGCAGGTCTCGATCGACTGGTCCTCCCAGAGCCGTTCGATCGACCGGCGCACCACGCCCACCTGGGTGGCGGCCCGGTCGACCAGCGCCTGCAGCGGCCCGGTCCCATCCAGCACGGCGCTGTCAAGCTGCCGGTACACGTCCGGCAGCAGCGCCCACAGCTTCGCGGCGGCGGCCTCGTCGAAGCCGTCAACCGAGGCGACGGCGGCGGACGGCTCAGTCACCGGAGGCCACCTCCGTGCCGATCGTCAGACGGCCGGCAGAAAGGTTGAACCAGCCGCCCTCGCCCGGGCTGTACCTCGGGCCGCGGGCGTCCCGCGGCACGCTGCCAAGCAGCCGGCCATGCCAGCGCATCCGCAGGTGATGGATGGCGAGCACGCCGGGCAGGTTGCAAACCTGCTCGATACGGCTCCGGTACAGCGTCTCGCCGACGGCAAGGACGCCCGCTGCGAAAAGGCCATCCGGCGAGTCGAGCAGCGCCGATCGAACCGCCGCCACCACTCCATCTGCGACATACGCAGGATCGAGCCTGAGTACCAGCCGGAGCCGGGTCGTGAGCGGAATGGCGGGAAGCACCGTGACCGGGCGGTTCGGGTCGGCGGCGGCGCGCAGCGCGGCCCTGGCCGAGGCCAGCGCGGCGGCGTCGTCGCCGACGTACACGACTGTCATCGCGCGCTGCTGGCCCGGGTCCCACGCCCACACCACGGCGGCCCGGTTCACCCCTGGCGCTTGGGCGGCGACGACCAGGTAGTCGTCGGCGGATATGGCCCGGCCGAAGGTGAGCACCGAGGCGGGCGCCAGCTCGCGGAGCCGGTCAGGAGGGTCAGGGTCCGCGCCTCCGCCCGCACCAGCCGGGTCGCGGACCGAGGACAGGTTCGGGACCGGGCTGAGCACCTGGGTGAGCGCTCCGGGCGGCGGCGAGGCGGCGCCTGAGCCGATCCGGTAGGTCGCTGTCACCACCGCGCCGGTCGCCAGCCGGGCGCCGTTGATCCCGTCACCGGTCAGGACATGGGTCATCAGCTGCTCGTCCTGCTGGGTGACGAACACGGTCTCGGCTGGCCCGTGGCTGAAGAACGACGGCACTTCTTGCCACAGGACCCCGTCGACGACCAGCTCCACGGTGCTCGAATAGCCGTCGCCAGACCGCGATCCCGTGCCGGTGATGCCGGCCGTCCCCGGTGGCGCGGTGCCGGTCGCGGTGTCGGCCAGGTAGGTGACCGGGGACCGGCTCAGCGTGAAGTCCTGGCCGGGCAGCGTGGCGTCGCCGATGCCGAGCTGCTCGTCGGCCACGGTCAGACCGCGGGTGACCGTGATCAGGTCCCAGAGCAGCCGCAGCGGCGGCACCAGGTTCGCCGCCGCGGCCTGGCCGACCGCACCCAGCGCCACCTGGTTGCTGCCGGCGGCCGGTGTCGCGGTGACCGCACTACCTGCCCCGGTCGCGTCCTCGATCAGAGCCGGCGTGGCAACGCCGAGCGCCGCCGCGGGTGGGCGGGACAGCGTGACCGTGCCAGGGATGCCAGCGACCTGGTTGACCGGCGTGTCGAGCAGCGTGCCCACGTCGGTCCAGCCGGAGCTGACGGTCACCGAGGCGACCTGATTGCCGTACCTGACCCCGAGGTCGGAACCAGTGGCGGCCGCGACGGCAAGCTGGGCGACCAGGAGTGGAATCCCGTTGCTGCCCGGGCTGGTTTCCGGGGTCGACGGGTTGGCGTTGGCGTACCAGAGCACCTCGGTATAGCCGGTCACCTGGACGATGTCGAAGCCATTACCGGCGCCAGAACCGGTCCCGGCGCCGGGGACCTGGACAATCACAGGGTCGCCGGCCTTCAGGAAGCGCGCGGTGCTGTCCAACACGACCTGGCTGGATGTGACCACCCCGGTCGCGCTGGAAGGCACGGTGATCAGGTGGCTGACGTTGTGCGGGCGGCACAGCCGGTAGTCGGCTGCCTGCGCGGCCGAGCTGATGGCTGTCGCCCCGCCCAGCAAGATCCTTGTGTTCGCGCGCCGGTAGGCGTCGGTCTCCGTTACCAAGCCGGTCACCTCCACGAACGCGGCCGGATCGCTCGGCGATGACCAGTTCTTCAGGAGCAACAGCAGCCGGTCGCCGACCTGGACCGAGGCGGGCTTGCCTTTGACCAGCACGCCGCCGCGCACCAGCAGGGCGGTGTGCGCGGGTGCGTCCACCGTGCCCGGCGGCGTGGTGTCGGGCGGCCCGCCGGTGGGCTGCGGTGAGGTGCTCTCAGGAGGCGGACCGGCCACCGACGTCGGCGCGGCGAATGTCACCGGCGTGGGCAGCTCGAAGGTCTGCGAGTCGATCCCTGGCGAGGCCTTGGAGGCGATTCCGAATCCGGCCGGGAGCACGACAGGACCCGGCCCGGCCGCGAGTACCGCGAGCGTCGCCGACGCCCCGATTCCCGGTCGCGGCCGGTAGCCAAGCAGGAACACGAGCCGGCTGACGCTCTCCGGCAAGATCGCCGTGCCGAGGTAAGACTCGTTCGCGATCCTTTCGTTGTAGAAGGCGAGCACATGGGCGACGTAGGCCCACCAGTCGACCACCTGCAGCGCGAGGTCGGTCGCGGCGGTGGGCCGCCAGCCGTCGAGTTCAGTCTCGCCGGGCGGCTGGCGCAGCATCGCGTGCCGGAACGAGGCGAAGTCGCCGACCCGGTAGCCGATGGCCGGCAGGCCCGGCAGGTTCCAGACCGGCCATGGGCACGCTCCGGTGTCCTCGCACAGGCAGATGCTGTCTTGCCCGCTCGGGCACAGGCAGCCGCCCACCTGCCACGTGGGCCTGCCGATGAGCAGCGGCGGGCTCATTTGCCTCCCTCGACGACCAGCCGGAGCGAGCCGCGCTCGGGCTCGCTAGGGTCGTTGTCCACCCGGACAATCTCGTCCGGCCCGACCGTCACCTCGTCGGGCATGTAAAGGTAGTCCGCCGTCAGGCCGCGCCTGCGGTAGTAGACCGACACCACGCCGTCCACGCCCAGGGCGCGCTGGGCGGCGATCTCGAGCTCGCTGCGTTCTAGCGGCTGGCCGAAGGTGAACTGGCCTGGCGCGAAGAACGCCGGCTTGCCATCTGCCCGCAGGCCGGTGCCGAGCTCGACCGCGAGCGCCGCGGCGACGTCGCCGCGGAACGCCCATGGCTGCGCGCACACGGTGACGATCAGGTCGAAGCTGACGTAGGTGGGCTGGGGCGCGTAGACCTCGTATCCCGCCAGGCGCCGCCGGTTCAGCAACGCGAGCAGCGTCGTGGCCTGGTCCAGGCTAGCCAGCTCGGAGCCCTGCGGTTGCGCCGTGGTGAAGATGGTCCGCCAGCTGCCGGTCCAGCGGAACGCCGTGCCGGCGTTTAGCACCCAGCTCAGCTCTTCCGCGGCCGCGTCGTAGTCGGCCGCCCGCACGGCACGGAACTGCCGGGCACGGAACGCCTGCGGCGCCAGCCGTCTCACCCGGTCGATCGGCTCCTCATCGGCGCCGCCGAGCGCGCCGAACGGGTTGGTGGCCCGCAGCACCGTGCCGGAGATGGACTTGTCGATCCCGGTCAGCGTGTCGGCCGCGATGTTGCCGAGCGCTCCGTGGGTGACCCGGTAGGTGACGTCGAACATCGTTCCTGACGCCGGGCGGTTGCCGAAGATCGAGTCGCCGAACCTGACGGTGTCGGCGTCGTCGCCGTCGTACTCCCACCGGGGCCGGCCGACCAGCCGGTCCGGGCCGGTCCTGATGTCGGAGTACCTGGCCACGTCCACGGTGAAAGCCGACTCGAACGGGGGCGCGTCGAGCAGCCGGGGACGCCACCGCCACGGGCTCGGGCTGCCGCCGCTCCCCGGTTCCTGCACCTCCGTGACAAGGATCTCCGGAGTGGGCCCAGGAGCATCCGCGCCCTGGTCCATAAAGCCCTGGGCGATGGTCCCCGGGAGCCCGGCCCCGTCCGGCGGCTGCAGCCAGGCCAGCCGGCCCTGGGTCAGCGTGTGCTGGTAGATCGCCGCGGGGTCGGCGCAGTCGGCGTTCGGGCCGGTCCGGCAGACCGCGGGTACCTGACCCGCCGCCGGGCTCGGCGGCGGGTCGACGACGAACCGCTCGGTGTACCGGCGGCCCTCGGTGGCCGGCACCAGGTTGCCTGCCAGGTGGGTGCGGGTGAGGTCGTGGTCCTCGGCCACCTCGCCGGCGGCCCAGGTCAGCTTCGTGACCGCGACGCCGAACAGCGGGTCGGTCTGCTCCGCGACGCCGGTAAGCGTTACCACCTCCCTGACCGGGGGGTCAAGGGGCTGGGCCGGCTCGGTGTCGATGAGCAGCTCGGTGCCGATCTTTCCTGTCACAGGGTCCCCGGCCTCGAAGCCGTACCCTTGCCCGATCACCCACATCGAGGTGGACCCGGCGGTCAAGCACCGCTGGCTGTCGTCCCACCAGTACGGCAGGATCCGCCAGGTGCCGGTGCTATCCTTCGCGTTCCACCGTGGGTCGACTTGCGCGGGGGCGTCCGCCTCGACCCCTGTGGCCGGATCGACCATCCCGTCGCCGATCTCGAACGAGATCATGCTGCCGTCTGGCGCCGGGGCGGTCAGCACCCCGTCGGCCGACACCTGGCCGCTGATCACGTCGAGCTGCACGGTGACCCAGGCAGAAAGCGCCGGTGCCGGCTGATAGTCCACGAGCCGGGCGTGACGGATCACCGAGCGCCGCTGGGCGGCCGTGGCCAGCGTCGACTCGACCGCGATCTGGTCCTGGAGGTAGGCGAGATCATCGCCGGCCGACGCGACGATCTCGAGCAGAACCATGCCGAGGTCGGCTTCCGACCGCTCGACCCAGTCCGGATACGCGCTCGCCGAGTAGTCGGTCAGCGCCCGGACGAAGCTGGCGAAATCCCTGGCCAGGTAGTCGATCGGCGGGTTCGGGCCGTCGTAGGGCCGGCAGAGCGGCTGAGCGCTCGCGCAGTCGAGCACCGAAGGGCACCGGGCCTTGAAGTTCAGCGGTGCCGAGGCGTAGTAAGGGTCGAGCGCGGGGCTGGCGATGCTCAGCAGGTAGATCGAGAAGTCACCGGCGAACGCCGTAGTCAGGTGCAGCAGCGGCCTGCCGTCATCGTCAGTGGACCAGTCGGCGGGCGCGATGGCGTCGACAGGGACGCTCTGCGGGTCCTCGCCGCCTGTGATGGTCACGGGGATGCCGCCGGTCAGCGTGCCAGCGACCGCAGCGGTGTTCAGGAAGTGCACGGCCAGGTGCGTCTGGTCGCCGCTGGTGACTTCGACGAAGTCGATGCCGTTGAGGGTGGTCGAGGCCAGCAGCGCGGCGAGCCGGTCGGTCACGTCGGTGTCACCCCCGCCTGGCCCGCCCCCGCCAAGCCCGCCCTGACCAGGCCCACCCCCACCGTGAGCGTCAGCGTGCCCGGCTGCTGGGTGTCGATCAGCACGTAGGACACGGTGACCAGAAGCGTGCCCTCGTCGAGCCCGAGCGTGGGGTCGGACCCTGCCCCGGCGGTGACGCTGACGTCGACGAGCTGGACTTGGTCAGAAAGCCAGCGCTCGATGGACTCGCGGACCATGATCGCGGCGCTGGCAGCCAGCGCGTCCGATTGCGGGGCGAACAGCAGCTGCCGCAGCCCGCAGCCGAACTCGGGAAGGCAGGTCCGCTCGCCTGGCGAGGTCAGCAGCAGCTGGCGCAGCATCTGGTCGACGTGGGTCGGGTAGCCGGTCTGCCCGGCCTGGCCGGATCCTGCGTCGATCCTGAACGGGTAGTCGTAGTCCGCGCGGCCCATGTCAGTCCCCGGTCACCTGGGTCTGTGCGGCCTGGATCAGCACGGTGCCCTGCATGGCCCCGTCAGCGGCGTAGCAGAAGCCCACGCTGTCGGTGGTCAGCGTCGGCGCCCCGCCGCCGCTGCCCACCTGGCTCGGCAGCTGCCACACCACCTGCACGCACGGCTGGGGCGCCACCGGGACAAACGGGCAGCCGGCGATCACGAACGTGTCGGTTGCGTACACTGCCGGCGCTCCGTTCAGGCTCACCCGCGGCGACAGCGGTATCGCCGTCACCGTCCCGCCGTGCGGGCAGGTCATGGTCGCGTCCTGGGTCAGGAGTCCTCCGCTCATCCGCGCCGCCTCAGGTGACCTGCATGGCGCCGTCGTTGACCGAGACCGAGGAGTCGCCGACCACCAGGCTCTGGCCGCCGCGCTGATGGGTGATCCCACTCGAGTCCAGCGAGACGGTGTTCTCGTTCACGTCGCTGAGCATGACCGTCGATTGGTCGTCATCGAAGAGCAGCTTGTGCGGCGCCGCGGTAACCAGGCCACGGACGTTCGGCGCGGCGTCGCTTGGCAGCTCGCCCGCGCGCCACAGGCAGCCGCTCCAGATCGGCGCGGAAACGTCACCGCCCTCAAACTCGATCCACACCGCGGCGCCCTTGGGCGGAATGAGGAACAGCCCCACGTCCTGGCCCGCGAACGGCACGCACGGCAGGCACCAGTCGGTTGGCGTGTCGCCGAGCACCGCAGGAACCACTGCCCTAATCCGCAGGGTGTCGGCGTCGATGTCGCTGACAGTGCCCCTGTACTTGCCGTAGAACCGGTTGCGCACCAGATCGGCCAGGTCAATGAGCAAGTCCTCGCGATCCGTCATCCGAGACCTCCAGGAATGCTGGGCAGGCCGCCGCCGGAGCCGCCTGCGGCCGGGCCGACCGCGTTGCGGGACGTGGTGAAGGCCATCGTGTGATTGTTCGCGGCGATCGTGTGCTTGACACTGGTGACCAGGTAGTTGCCGGAGAGCAGGGTGCCGACCCCGTTGACCGCCACCACGGCGCCGACCCGTAGCACCTGCTCCAGCCGCGACATCTCGGCCGTGCCAGAGCAACCGGCGAACCAGCCCGCCTCCCTGAGCACGGCCCTGGCCCTGACCGGCAGGTCAGCGGCGTCTCCGGGGGTGGTGAGCCGGACGCTGCTGTCCTTTCCCGCGAATTCCTTCAGCCCCCTGGCGTCGAGCAGCGGCAGGCCGCTGTCGGATGTGTCCGCGTTCACCCCGGACGGGTCGGAACTGGTCATGCTGGCCTGGCTCGCCAGCACCTTGGTCGGCCTTGCCACGTCCCAGTGGAAGTCAAGCGAGGGCACAGAAGCGGTCTCCGGGTCGTTGAGCACGATCGTTGCCGCCGGGCTGGCCTTCAGGTCGGGCACGGCGAAGTACCCGGTACGCACGCCGGGCTTGTCGGCGCAGGTCACCCGGCACCACCGGCCCGAGCGGCGGGCCAGCCTGCGCAGGAACTCCAAGTCGGTGCCGCGCTGCATCAGCGTGTGGCCGGGTGACGCGTGCGCCGGGGAGTCGTCGGCGGTATTGCCGCCGGCCGGGATGAAGTCGTAGTTCTGGACGAAGATTTGGTTCGCTACGTTGCCCTCGGTCAGCCCTGACCACTCCACGGTCTTGTGCTCCAGGCTCATCAGCACCGACGCGTCCTGGGCCCGCACCTCAACCGTCGACGCGGTCACCCCGGCCTGCAGGTGCACCACCTGCGACAGCACGTAGCCGTCGAACACGCAGCTCGGCGACCCGCCGTCGGGGGTCACCACCACGGCGATGTTCGCGTAAGGCCGAACTTTCTTGTTGCCGACCCAGGTCAGGTCGCCGTTGTCGATCGTGACCGGCAGCACCAGCCTGAGGGCGTCAGGCAGCAGGGCGTTCTCCTCCACCTCGAGCGTGCCTATCGCCTCGTAGAAGGCGTCATCGACGGCGGTGTTGTCGATGAGGATCTGGTAGGTGGACATCGGGCTCAGGCCTGGGTCGGGATGGCGATCAGCTCGTGGCTGGCCAGCGCGTCGAGCGAGACCGCGCCGTTGGTCCAGCCGAGCGCCCAAGCCGCGGTTGGGTCGCCGACGTAGTTCGCCGCCAGCAGGTCAAGCCGCTCGCCTGACGACCGCCGGTAGAAGCCGAGCACTGGGTCGCCGACCGGGAGCGGCAACCGGGTGACCGTGATCACGCTGCCGTCCGGCGCGGTCACCTGATAGGTCCCTGCCTGCGCGTAGCGGCTGCCGGGGAAGAACAACGTCCACCTCCTTCTGCCCGTGGTGTCGGTGTCGGATCAGTCAGTGCGGGATCATGCCGATGATCGAGTCGGCGGCGTTGACCAGATTCGCGACGGCCAGCGCCTGCCTGAGGCTGTCGGTGTAGGAGTTGGCGGCTTTCGCCACCGCCGCGAGCGTGTCCCCCTTGATCGCGTTCACGTCCTCAGGGGTCAGCACCTGCAAGCCCACCTGCGCCTCGGCGTGGATCGGGCTGAGCAGCGTGTCGAACCGCTGCTCGGTGATGGTCAGGCTGGTGACACGGACCGGCACGACCCGGCCTGGTCCCCACACGAACAGCACAACCGACAGTTTGTTCGCCGGAACCTGGCGGGCCTTGTTCTTGCTGCCACCGCTGATCGCGCCGGCCAGCGCCGAGGTGACGGTGCCGAGGAGGCCGTCCTTGGCCGATGCCTGGGCCGGCTGGACCAGCATCTCAAGCGCGGCGATCCGGCTGTAGATGCCGGTGACCTTGGCCAGATCCGCGCCGACGTCGCCGTCCGCGATGGTGTCGTTGGCATCCATGGCGAGCGTGAACGCGAACGCCTCGCCCGGGTACCCCTGCACCGCGAGCGGGTTGCCGCGCTGGCCGTGCGGCTCGGCCGGCACCGGCTGCGGCTGGGTCCAGGTGTGCGTGAGCGTTTCTGGGTTGTACTGGAACATGATCACGTTCGGGATCGGGATCAGCAGCGTGGGCATGAACTCGATCAGCGCGCCGCGAATATAGGTCGACATCAGGCCAGCTCCCGCACGGTTGCGGCGATTACCGCCTCGGCGATCTTAGCGGCCAGGCGGCTGGGCGCGGTGGCCTCCTGCGCGGTCGCGGTGACGGTCGCGCTGATGCTGGTGATCCGTCCGGACGCGGCTGGCGCGGTGGGCCAGTCCCGCAGCGCCTCGGCCACCAGCTCGGCCAGCCGGCCCGCGTCGGCCTGGCTCATCTGCGGCACGGTCAGGGTGAGCCGGTCAATGGACAACACTGGCGTCTCCTAGCGGGTGCTGGCCCGATGACCCGTTCACCGGCAGCCGCAGTACCGTGCCCCGCTTGGCCAGCTCGGTCCTGACCGCGGCGAGCACGTGCGCCATGCCGATCAGCTGGTTCTCGGCCCTGGCCAGGTAGGCCGACGCCAGCGTCACCGACTTGATCTCCGCGCCGGTCAGCGCGAGCTGCTTGGCCAGCCAGGAGCGGTCCACGCCGGTGCTCACAGGAACTCCCGCCCGGGTGGCGTCAGGCAGCGCCATGGTCCACAGCGCAAGCCGCTCGGCGGGTGTCGGCGCCAGGAAATCAACGACCACCCGGATCCGGCGCATGAAGGCCGGGTCGAGGTCGGCCTTGCGGTTTGTGGCCAGAATCGCGACCCCCTCGAAGGACTCCATGCGCTGTAGCAGGTAGTTGATCTCGATGTTGGCGAACCGGTCGTGGGCATCCCTGACCCTGGTGCGCTGACCGAACAGGGCATCGGCCTCATCGAAAAGCAGCAGCACCCGGCATCTTTCGCATTCATCGAAGATCCGGCCGAGCCGTTTCTCGGTTTCGCCGATGTACTTGTCCACGACCTCGGCCAGGTCGGTCCTGTACAGGTCGAGGTCGAGCGAGCGGGCCAGGATCTGGGCCGCCATCGTCTTGCCGGTGCCGCTCGGGCCGGCGAACAGCGCGATGACGCCGCGGTTGCCAGGGGTGAGCCGGCCGAAGTCCCAGTCGTCGAGCACGGCCGAGCGCAACCGTACCTGGCTCTCCAGGTCGCGCAGCCGGCCGAGCACGGCATCGCTGACCACCAGGTCGTCCCAGGTGTACGGGCAGGGAACACTATCGAGCAGGGTGGAGGAAACCACGCCAAGACCGCGCCTGGTCGCCGTCGCGACCGCGCGTTCTCCGGCCGGGGCCGCTGCCGCGGCGGCGGCGATCTCGCCGGGCGTCAGCGCCCATTCGCCGACGACGGCAGAGGCGGGCTGCCCGGCGGTCGCCAGCTCGGCCCAGAGCTGGCGCCGGACGTCGGCGGACAGCCCGGGCACCTGCCAGCTCAGCCGGGGAACGGTCACCGGCTGGTTGAGGTCGGGCTCGTCCCGCGCCACCAGGGTCACCGCGCCCGGCCTTGCGTCGAGCGGGATCGGCTCTGCGGGCGAGCCGAGTACCCAGACCGGAATCGCGTCGAGCAGCCGCGCGGTCCGCAGCGCCCTGACACCGAGCTCGGCCTTGTCGATCACCAGGGCGGGCCGCCCGAGCGCGGCGCAGACCTGGCCGAGCAGAGTGCGCCGCCCCGAGCCGCGCGGTCCGGTGAGCTCGACCTCGCACGGCCGGGCCGGACTGGCACCGGTCAGCGCCTGTACCGCGGCCACGATGTCGGCCAAGACTCCCTGGTGCAGGCAGCCGTCGCCGTCCTGGCCGGCCAGCGTGACGCCTGGATAGCACTCCCACCAGCGGTCGGCGCCGCACATATAGCCGACCACGTCCTGGTCGGCCGCCCACGGCGTGTCCGGCAGCCAGGGCCCGTCGCCGATCGGGGCCGCGAGCTGCCAGGCGGCCAGGCTGGACGCGGCGGAGGTCGCCTGCACCTCGCCCGGCGGCCAGCCCCACAGCGCAGCGGCGGCCGCCGGGCTTGGCCAGGCCGGCCGCACGTCATCGTTGAGGTAGCCGAGCACCTTTCGCCATCTCGGGTAGGCCTGGCACATCGCGAGTAGTGCCAGCCATTCCCGCTCCCGCTCGCTCAGCTCGAAGCCGTCGGCCAGGGGGGCGAAGGCCGGATCGGCACCGGCCTGCTGCGCGGCCGCCGCCACCAGGCCGACAGCCGAACCTGGGCGGCCGATCGGGCTGCCGCCCGGGCTGGCTTCCCTGAGGATCTCGTCGATCTCCGCGTGCACGCCGCCCATCAGGTCGCGCCGCTGCCAGCGTTCCCGCGCCTGCTCGACCCTGATGGCCGTCGCGATCCTGACCCAGTGCGCCCAGGCCGGCTCGTGCGGATCGAGCGACAGCGGGTCGCGGTCGCCGCTCATGGCACCACGGCCCACTGCGCGGGGTCGGCTTCGACGTCGGCCGCGCGCAGCCGGACCGCGTACTGCCCGGACGGCAGGGCGCTCGGCGCCTTGAACCGCAGCGTCGTGCCGCTGAGCCGCCACTGGCCAGGGCCAGGGCTGCCTGAAGTGATCCGGCTGAGCTGGGCAGTGCCGAGCCGTGCCTCGACGTCGCTAGCCGGAACGTTGGCCGTGGTGATCGTGAACAGGCCGGAGCCGCTCGGGCTGAGCAGGGGCCCGCCGGTGGGATCGATCCAAGGGGCGATCAGGAACGGCACCGTCGGCGACCGCCAGCCAGGGTCGGACGGTCTGCCCACCCGGAGTCCGTACCGGCCAGGCGGCGGGGTGGCGCCAGGCGGAGTGGCCGGCGGGCGCAACATGAACGGCACTCCATCGGCGGGCAGCACCGGGTAAGGCGGCACAAGCGGCTGCTTCCAGGTGGCGGTGATGTCGGTCTCGGTCTCGGTACCGTCAGGCGCGTACGTCACCAGGTACACCACGTCGGTGTCCGCCAGGCCAGAGCCGCGGAGCATGAATTCCTGCTTTTTGACGCCGGTCGGAGCGGGCGCGGCCGACGCGGGCAGCTGGTCGAAGATCAGCTGCCCGGCGGGCGCGGCGTAGCTGACCCGCCGGCTCGTCCCGTACAGCGTGGGCATATCCCCGTCTGACGGCACGGCCGGCCCGGAACCCAGGCTCCAGGTGGTCGGGTTCGGCTGGTCGGTCAGCCCGGTCTCCGGCATCAGCAAGGCGACGCCCACCCGGTACTGCGCCGTCATCCGCAGCGGGACGGTGAGCGCCTGCCAGAGCCTGCTCAGCTCATCCCAGGTCGGCGGCTCCAGGCCGACGGAAACCTCGGATGTCGCTTCCCCGGTCGGCGTCGGCGTGTTCAGCTTGACCGTGGCGAACTCGTGCAGGGCCCGCATCGCGATGCTCATCGCCTGCTGCTCGTGCACGTAACTGGTCTGCGACTGGGCCGAGAGCAGGTAGTACAGGTCCAGGCACAGCGGCTCGAACGCGACGCCCTGGCGCACCGGGCCCGGTGGCTGACCGGTCAGCTCGGCCTGCGTCCAGAACGAGTTCTTGAGGAACTTGTTCTCTGTGACGTGGAACAGGTACAGGTTCAGGTCGCAGTCGTTCATGCTGGTCGGTGTCTGCGGATGCTGGCTGGACACCCCCACGGAGAAGTTCGTCGGCCCGCCACCGAACAGCGGGCTCGACGCGAGCGCGTTCGTCAGGATCTGGCTGAGCACGTCGGTGATGATCGACAGGTCATACATGGCTCACCCCTGCGCCAGGCCGAAGAACCTGACCGGCCCGCCCGGCCCGCGCCCGGCCTGGGCGGCGGTCCGTGGCCGCGGCGCGGCAGGCGGCGGAGGGGCCGGGGTGAGCACTCGCACCTCGACCACGCCGATATGCACGGACGGCACAGAAGCGGTCGGGCTTCCCGCTATCGCCGAGCCGGCGGCTGGCAGCGCGGCGGCTGGCAGCGCGGTCGCTGCGGCGGGCCGCTCGGGAAGCACCGCCCTGGCCGGGGTCGGCGCCGGACGCCTGGCGGGCTCGGCGTCGACGTCGCCCGCAATGCGCAGGCGCCAGGCCGGGGACGTCCCGGCCTTGGTCGTGGGCGGCGGGCCGGCCGGGCCCTCTGGCCGGGCGGCGGGCCCCGATCGCGAAGTGATCGAGATGTCGCGGTCAGGCGGACGAGCTTGGTCGGGTGGTCCGGCCAAGGACGCGCCTGGCTGCCTGCCAGGCGCCGGCCGCGACAGGTGAACGCCGACCGGTGGGCCGGCGGCGGAGCGCGGCGGCGCGGGAGCCGCGGGCGCTGGCGGCCTTTGCCCGGGCGGGCCGACACGTTCACCGGTCGGCGCCTGGCTGGCGCTCGCCGTCGATTGCGAAATTTCTGGCAGGTGGCTCGCGGTACCCTGATGCTGGTCCGGCTGGGTCGTACCCGGCGACGTCGCAGCCGAGACGGTGCGGCCGCGAGTGTCCGACTCACCGGCCGGCCGCCCCGGCCAGTAGTCCTGGCCGGGCAGTGGCTCTACGTCCGGTCGCCAGGCGGGGCGATGCGGCGCCCTGACCCGCCTCGCGCCCGCCCGCTCGCTCTCCCCGGTGCCCGCGCCGAGCAGCGCGTCGAGGTAGCCAGGCTGGGTCGGCCGGTAGCCAGGCCTGCTCGGGCCCGTGCCGCTCGGGCTGGTCCGGCTAGCCACCCGGCACCTCAGCGGCGACGACGGCGGCACGCGCCGCCAGGCGCGCCCGCTCCGCGTAGGCGGCGCGCCTGGCGCTGGGCAGGTCCAGTATGTCGCGTTCGGTCCAGTGATAGGTGGCGGCGAGCAGGTGCACCTCATCGAGCACGGTGCCGACCAGGAAGCCGAGCTCGGCCATGCACAGCCCGGGCGCGTCGACGTCTAGGTCGACCGGCGCCGCGCACTCGGGGCATTGCCCGCGCACGATGGTCCGCAGCACGGGAGCCAGGCGGCTCATGGCCCGCTCGACCGCTCGCAGCGCGCTGCCGGAAGGCTCGCCCTGGACGCAGGCGGCGATCAGGGCCGCGCGCCCGCCGCCCGCCGCCGTAACCGCCAGCACGTCACCCGCTGTGGGCAGCCGAAACGTGGTGACAGTCCGGCGCAGCCGCCACCAGCCTGGCTGCTCGGCCCGCTCAGCAAGCCGGGATGATCGTGGCCGGTTAAATTCGAGATAATCGGCGATTCCGAAGTCGACGTCGACCAGCGAGGCGCACGACGCGCAGGTACCCTCGGCGATCAGGCGGTCGCCGAGCCGCTCGGCGCGAAGTGCGACGATCAGCGCGTCGATGTCACCCACCGGCAGGTCGCGGGCGGCCATGGGCGCACCGTCCGGCCCGGGCGGCAAAATCGCACGGCGCTCGACTAGGGCGACGGCGGTGGCCAGGTCCGCTCGCCCTTCCACGAGCAGCAGGTCATCGTGCCCGGTGCCCGGCCGCCACTGGACAACCAGGTTCGTGATCGGCGTGCGCGGCATAGGCCTAGGTCTCCGCCTGCTCGGTCAGCGACATGTCGTGCTCCCAGCCCTCGTGCTCCACCTTGACGTGCTCGATCGCGATCGCGTTCGTGCCCGCGTCGAGGTCCGGCAGCGCCTGGTACTCCGACACCCAGGCCCGGTGGATAAGGTAGCGGTGGACCGGCTGGCCCTGCTCGTTCAGCAGCTCGACTCGCACTTCCTTGCGCAGGTTTGCCAGGGATGTGCTCGGCGAGCCCTTGTCGAGTACCTGGGCCGTGTTCGCCCAGGACTCGAACTCGTCGGCGAAGGTGACCCCGCGCTCGAACGTGACCGGCTCGTATTTGTGACGGCCAAGTCCCTTGCGGATCAGAGCGTTGCCGCCTTCCTTGTACTCCACCACGTCGGCAGACCGCTTCAGCGCGCTGACCTTGCTCACGCCAGCGACCGGCGCCGCGCTGCCGCCGAAGTAGACCAGGAAGCGGTAGGACTTGTACGGGTCGAACCTGCTGACATTGACCGTGAAAGGCTTGGACACCTCGACTCCTCGTTATGACGCAGGCTGACCGGCGAGCTGCGCCAGCTGGATGACCACGAACTCGGCTGGCTTGAGCGGCGCGAAGGCGACCAGGATGTTGACGATCCCGTTCGCCTGATCGTCCGGCGTGGTGGTAGTGGCGTCGCAGATCACCTGGAACGCCTGGCTCGGCGTGGTCCCCTGGAACGCGCCCTGGTTGAACAGGCCGACCATGAAGTTCTCGATCGTGGTCCGGATTGAGACCCACAACGGGACGTCGTTCGGCTCGAAAGTGACCCAGGTCAGGCTGGTCGACAAGGACTGCTCGAGGAACAGCGCCATCCGGCGCACCGGCACGTAGCGGTACTGCTGGAACGCCGGGTTGGCGGCAACCAGCGTGCGAGCACCGAACACGACCGTGCCGATCCCTGGGAACCCGCGCAGGCAGTTGACACCGATCGGGTTGAGCGTGCCCTGCCTGGCGTCCGTCATCACGCCTGAGGCCACGACCCCGGTCGTGTCGTTGATGATGGTCTCCAGGCCAGCCGGCGCCTTCCACACTCCACGGTTGGTGTCCTCCCGAGCGAAGACCCCCGCGACATAGCCGGACGGCGCCACCGTCACCGGGCTGCCGGTCTCTGGATCGGTCGACTTCAGGTAAGGGAAGTAGAGCGCCCCGTTCTGGCTCTTCGGTATCACCCGGCCGCTCACCTGGTCGGTCATGATGTCCCCGATGAGCGGCAGCGGGTCGCTCGTGTGATCGGCCCCCGCGTCAGCGGGCGGGTCCATGATGAAGAAGGCCAGCTTGCGCTCGGCGAACGCCAGTGCCTCCGACACCACCGGCTGATCCCAGACTCCGGGAGTCAGCAGCAGATTGAAGATCGGCACCTTGTCAAGCGAGCCGTCGGCGGCGAAAGCTGGCGCGAAATCGCCTGGCTGGTAGGTGGTGAAAGGATCGCTAGGAAACGTCTGGGTCAGTGGCTGCGGAGCGAGCGAGGTCGGCCAGGCGGTCGGATAGGTGTCGCCGGATTTCGGCGCTACAGTCACGAGGGTCGAGACAGGAGCGGCTGACGTGCCGATCCGTTTCTCCAGCGTGTTGCCCTGGTCGGCGACCGGCGGGCTCGGGTTGAGCGTGACCCTGCGGAACGTCTCAGTCCGTGATCCGTAGGTCACCACGATGTCCGCGATGTCGAGCGGGCTCGGCCCTGTGGTGGCCCGCAGGTTGGTCACAGAGACCGTGAGCAGCTTGCTGGCGTCCACCGGCTCGAGGCCGGTGAACGTGATTCCCGTGTTCGGCGCGGTGCCGGGCAGGTCGAAGGCCGGCGGTGTGATCGGCGAGGCGGTCTGGGTCGTCAGGTCAAAGAACTCCGCCTGCAGCGCGACAACCCACGCCACCGCACCGCCGTTGAGGAAGAACTCATTCACCGCGCGACCCACGTCATCGGCCAGCCAGTCCACCGAGAACAGGCCGCCGAATTCCCGCTGGTAGTCGGAGAAGGAGAAGATCTGTATGGCCTGGTCCCAGTTAGCCGGGTTGGTCTTGAAAGGATGGGTGTATCCGACGAATACCGTCACCGACGTCGGCGCCGCGGTGATCGTGTGGGCGTTACTGAGGACTTCCTCGATGTAAATGCCCGGGTAGGTCGGAGTGACTGGCATATCGGTCGTCCCCTCGACAGTGCTCTGCGTGCGGGCTCGCCTGCGGGCAAATCAGCTTGTGTAGGCGATCCCGGTGGCCGGGATTCCAGCCGAGCCGCCGCTGAGCGCAATGCTCGAGGGTCCCACGGCTGGCAGATCAAGTCCCCGCGGCGGGGCCTGCGCCGCAATCAGGAAGGCCACAGATGCGGGCAGCGAGCCGAGCCCGTTTTCCGCCGAGACCTTCGTGCTTGTGTTGTTGGCGTCGTAGCTGGCCGTGAGGGTAAAGGTGGTGCCGCTCGGATCCAGGTTCACCGTCACAGGGATGCCGGGGCCGCCGTAGCCGGCCCGGGGCACCAAGGTGAACAAGGTGGTGCTCCCGTCGGCTGCGAGCACCGTGGTCGCCGTCTTAACCTTCAGGCTCTGGCCGTCCTTCGGCAGCCCGGCTGCGGTCGCGGCGCCGGACTTGAGCATCACGACTCCGGTCCCGACCGGCGGGCCACCCACGACCGCGGCATCCACCCCGATCTGGTTCTCCGCCGCCGTCGCGTCGGCCAGCCCAGAGTAGGTGTCGGTTTCTGTCGCGGTGATCAGCAACTGCGCGGTCGCCAGCGGGGGCGGGTCCGCTGTCACCGTGACCGTGATGCCGTTGCCCTGAGGTCCAGCCACGGCTGCGGTGAAGATGATCGCCGGCTGAGGCGGGATGACTGGAGGCGGGGTCAGCTCCCCCGCCGTGACCTTGGCGTTGGCGAGCGCGAGCAGGATCGCCTGATCCTGCGCGGTGAACACCGACGTCCAAGTCGAGTTGAGCGCGATCGTCGAGCCGTTGAAGGTAAACGCCGAGAGCGGAACGGCACGCTGCGCCCCGAGCGAATCGCTAAAGGTTATCGGAGCCTTTCCAGCAGCTGCCTGGTTCGCCACGGGGCAACTCCTTAGGTTGGCGCGGACCGCCCTTTACGGGTTCGCTGCTCAAAATAGCACACTGGCGCTCCGTGGTCAGCGGAGTCGCTAAGCAATCACCACTTATCGTGACCGGCCCGGCGGCTTGAGGTGTGGCCGTGACCTGCGGTTCGACGTGCCGGGTGCACGTATGGCGCGATCCGCGATACACATGTTCCGTGCCTTTCAATTGACTCCGGCTAACGATCTTCAATAGCGGGCGTTACGGGGTATGGTCACCCGACACGCGATGCGGTATGCCGGAGGCATGGGTATCCCGATAGCGGCGGGCTGACCGCGGGGGAGCGGGCTCGCCGGGGGCAGGTGCGGCTGGCCGCTGCCGAAATGATCGAGGCCGGGGCCGGCGACCGGGAGCTGGCGAAGCGGGTTCCGGCGTCGCGGATGAGTGCGAACCGGTGGCGGCGGGCGCTGGCCGCAGGGCCGGGCGGCGCTGGCCGCCGAGGGGGCGGGCGGCGCGCGGTGCAAGCTCACTCCCGCTGAAGTGCGCGAGCCGCCGCGGCCATACCTGCGGCAGCGTCATCATCATCCGCTCACCCGGCTAAGCTTTGCCTCGCGTCCCGGCGCAGGCGCTGCCTGCGCCGGGACGTTCTGGCACCCGCCTAGTACATGACCGTGATCCGGTTATCGACCTGTGCGACACGCAGGAGAAGTGGGTCAGGGCATGCCATCATGAGGTGCTCACCGCTGACGCAGGCAGCGCACCAACAGACCCAGCCGCCTGATCGACAAATACGGTGATGTGCTCAAGATCGTCATCACGCCCGATCAGCGATCTGGGCGCCTTGCTCGTTAGATCACCGCCGGCCATGCGCTCCCCTCTGGCCGAGCACACGCAGCAGTGATCCTGCCTGCGGTGGGCACCGCGAATGTGGTGGCCCAATGCCATGGGTGTACGACAGTCTGAGAATGGTCGCGTCGGCAGATGATGCCGGCGGGCTGGATCCGCAGCTGCAGTTGCTGGGTGTTCGGGTGCTGGTCGCCTCCGCGGACGAAACTGCAGCCCACCGGCTCCTGGCCGCCACGGAAGCGCAGATCTGCGGACGGCGGGTTTAATGACCAGGATCAACCGATGTCCGCCTATACCCCCTGAGTGGAGCAATCCTATGACTGAACCTACGCCCCGCATCGACTTCGCCAACCTCCCCACGCCCGCCGAGGGCTTTCTGGTGACGTTGTTCATCACCGTCCGCAAGGTCGCGCGGTCCCGGGATTTCTACTCGCGCGTTCTGGGCGGCACCGTCGTCCTGGAGGAGAATCCGTGCATCGTCAGGCTGTCCAATTCGTGGATCCTCATGAACCCCGGCGGGCCGCCCACCCCCGACAAGCCGGACATCTCGGTGGTCGACTATCAGCCCGGCAACACCACCTCGATCTTCCTGAACCTGAGGGTCGCTGACATCCAGGCCTGCTACCAGGAGTGGACGGCAAGGGGTGCAGAGTTCGTTACGCCGCCGATCGACCGCGGAGCGGAAATCCGCTGCTACATACGGGACCCGGACGGATACCTCATCGAGGTCGGCCAGGCCACCGGCCTGCTGCACGGCAAGCTGGCCGCCAAGCGACCGGAGGATCTCCCGGGCTGAATCCCCAGGACGGTCCTAGCGTTCGCGCTGGCGGACCTGGCGCGCTGTCCTCAAGGAGGGGAGTGAGCCGTTCCAGGTCGCTGGCGCGCTGGCGGGGGGTGAGCATGGTCAGCCGACTCGGCCCGGCGTACAGGCTGGCGGATCAGTGCATCGGGTCGGTCTCGGCACGGGGTCCTCTCCCCGGCAGGTGCTGCGATATGCGTTGATTTCTTTGCTCCTGGCGTGACGGGATGCACGGCGTGTCGCCGCCGATGAAGAGCTCGCCGACGGAGTTTGACTGAAGCGCGAGGCCGTAGCCGTCCGGGTGCTCGGCGTCGAGGAAGCGGTACCCGGAGGGCCTGGGGTCGTCGATGCGGATCAGCCAGCCTTGAGCTTCGAGGTGGGCGGTGACCGGTTCGAAGTAGTCCGGGTAGCGTGCAGGGTCGAGCCCGTGGATCTCGTATAGGACACTGACGAATCTGGGGCCGTCCGGGTCCGCGCCTTCGGACTCATCACAAAGCGCCGGTTCGCTTGGTTCGCTATTTTCGACGCTGGCCGCCGGTGGCAGCACAGATGCCGCCTCGTGCACGAAGCCGACCAGCCGTTGCCGGGCCTGATCGATGGTCAGGTCAGCCGGCCTGAAGTGACGCAGGGGAACCTGCGGCGCGCTGTCGGGACGCAGCGGCTTCCGGTGGCTCTTCGCGCCCTGCTGACCAGTGTCGTCCCCGCCTTGCGGCGTCACCGCCGCGCAGGGCGAATTGCCCATGATGTATAGGCCGCCGACAGGATTCGATTGCAGGGCGACCTCGTACCCATCCGAACTGACCGCGTTAACGAAGTAATCGTCTGCCTCCCGGCGGTAGTCAGTCCGGATCACCCAGCCGTGGCTCCGCCAGTAAGCCACGACAAGGTCGAAAAAACTGGGGTAGTCCACGGGGTCTAGCCCTTTAATGGCGTATTTAGTGATAGCGTATCGCGGACCCGTGATATTCGCCCCGGAGGATTCGTCGCAGAGCCTTGGATTGTCAGGGGACAGTCCCGTTCTGTCGAGCATCGCCTCGGGCGGCAGCACGGAAACGATCTGGTGCACGTAATCGAGTAGCTGTCTCTTCGCCTGGTCAACTGTGAGGCTGAACTTCATTTATAACTCCATTTCTAAGCATTGATCTTGGCCCGGCGCGCCTGATCTCAGCACCTCCGCGATGCACGCTCATGGCCCTTAAATTGTCGCGCGTCATCGGGAGACTTCCTTGCCGCGGCCGGCGATGATTCTGCCCACATTAAATAGCGCCGGATTTCGGAGATTCCAGTACGCCCCGTGGTTCCTGATCCAGTTCCAGCCGCCTGGGGCTGATTCGAAGTTCTGAGCGCCGAACTCCCGCGTAACGGGTTGCCGGCCATGAACCGGGCGGGGCACGAAACGGATAACGTCGCCCCGGGCCGTGGTCGCGTAAACGTGTTGGCCCTGCTCGCCGTCGGGCACGCCAGTGATCTTCAGGCGGGACGCGGTCCCGGCCCGGACTCCTGGGCTGGCTACCAGGGCAATGTCGTCGGCGTTGATGCCGCTGCTGTCCTTGGCCGCAGTGCCGATGACGGTAGTGCCGTAGCTGTGCCCGATCAGCGTGTTGTGGGAGGGCGGGCCGTGGTGAGCCGCCCGCAACCCGTTCTGGAAATTGCGAAGCGGGCGGGCGCCGTTGCGCGCGTACATTGCCCTACTTGCGGCCGCTAGCGACTGCGGTGCATCATACCCGTGCCAGATGATCACCGATGCAGACGGTGAGCCAGCATATAGTGCGGCGTCATGCATATCGTCCGAGCGTTCGAGGTCTTTGCTGATGCCGGTGAGCTTGGCGCCAGTACCGGGAATGAAAGTCGCCACGTCGGTTGCGGTATCCGGGTTGTTCACCGCGATGATCGCACGGCCGTTGCCGTCCTTGGCGAGTGCCATCAGGAAAAGTTGCCGATCTTCGTTGTTCCTAAGGGCTTGTTCCACTGCCTTGTACCCGTTCAAAATCTCGGTCTGCGACTCTACCTCCTTGCGCCATGCGCCACGCAATGCGCCTGCCATGCGGCTTGGCGGCGGCTTCGCGGCTTCCAGGCTCTGGATCCGAGACTCCATGTCGCTGATGGCCTTCGGCAGCTCGACGCGGTTAGCGGTGTCCCGGTCCACGGCGGGGATGCCGTCGGTATTGCCGACGATACCGGCGCGTTCGTGGATCCACGCCTGCCGTTCCATCGGCTGCAAGCCCTCCCAGGCGGCTGCCGCCTGATCGGGGGTACCGGGTAAGGACGTTCCGTAGACGCTGTCGATGTAGGACTGGCGCTGCGCAGCGGTGAGGTTGTGCCAGGCCTCGTCGTACCCGTGCTCGCCCAGACTGACGCGGTCGTGGCCGGGCGGGGGAGCGTCCCCGGCTTTCGCTGCCAGTGGACTGTCCGCGCCACTCTGTGCTCCGGCCTGGTGGTCAGCCGAGGATCGGGCCGGCTGAGCCGGGGATGAATCCGCCTGCCCGCCGCCCAGTGCTTGTGGGCCGGCTTGGTCGGCGATGAGACGCTGTCCACCGGCCGACTTCCCAGTGGCCTCAGCCATCGGTCTCGTCCGGGTTGCCGGTGACTGCCCGTCATCGCCGCGATGTTCCGCGGCGTGGCGGCTGTCGCTGGTGTCATCACCGTCCCGGCGATGAGCACCGCTCTGTTCAGCTTTGCCGCCGCCGACTTTGATGGCGTCATGGGCGCCGGCTCCTTTGACGTTGGCTCCAGCGCTACTTTCCGGACCGGCGTTGGCGTCCTTATCAGCGTTGTCCTTAATGACCCGCTTGGCGTGACCGGATGCTGGCCTGGTGGTCTCCGCGGGGCGCCCGGCTGTCGGCGGTCGGGCGGTCGGCTCGGTTTTGGCTGGCGCTGCTTCCGGCTTACCTTTGGCCTGGGCCGCCGATTCTGCCTTTCCCACGGGCGGCTTGTGGCTGCTGTCTCGGCCGCTTGGCTGGTCCTGGCCCGGTGCTGGCCTGGCGATGTCGGCGCGGCGCGGGACCGCGGGCGGTCGGGCGGTCGGCTCGGTCTTGGCTGGCGCTGCTTCCGGCTTACCTTTGGCCTGGGCCGCTAATTCCGCGTTACCGAAGGGCGGCTTGTGGCTGCTATCCGTGCCGCCCGGCTGGTGCTGACCGGGTGCTGGCCTGGCGGTTTGCGTGGGGCGCGGGACCGCGGGCACCCGGACGGTCGGCTCGGCTTTGGCTGGTCCTGCTCCCGTTTTGCCTTTGGCCTGGGCCGGCAGCTTTGCCCTGGCCCTCGGCTTGCGGCTGCTGTCCGTGCTGCCGGGCTGGGCCTGGCCCGGCGCTGGCGTGCCGGTGTCCTTGGGGCGCGGGGCCGCGGGCGGTCGGCCGGTCGGCTCGGCTTTGGCCGGCCCTGCCCCGGGCTTACCTTTGGCGGCCGGTGGGGCGTCATTCCTGCGGTTTCCCTGGTCGCTCATGCCGGTGCTGCTTCCTGGCGGCTTACCGGGGGATGCCGAGGCGATCAGCGATGGCCGCTGGCCAGGCTGGCTGGTAGTGCATGTTCCGGACGGCGAGGGCGTGCAGGAACAGGCAGTATGCCGCGTCGGCGAGCCCAGGATCTGCGGCTGGCAGGGCGGGGAAGGAGCCGAGGTGGTCGCGCAGACAGCGCAGCAGCGCCGACCATGCGTCCTCGATAGCTCCGGCGGTTTGTCCTTCGGTTCCCAGGACCGCCACGTGGTCGGTGATCTGGCTGATGATGACGGGGTCGCAGACCATGGCCAGCCCGGCGCCGCGGTAAGCGCACTGAGACCTGCACCGGCTGCAATCGCTGAATGGCGGCACGGCCTTCGGGGTAACCGGGCCGGGCGCGGACGGCCGCAGCACCGGGGTGATGGTGATGTGGGCAGCCTGGGCGAAGTCGTCGCTGTAGGCGAGGGCCTCGCCGGTCTGCAGCCGGGTCGCGAACCGCAGCTGCGGCTCGTCCAGTCCCATGGTCTGCCCCAGGTACCGGCGGTCGTCCTCGGCGGTCAACCGGTGCATGATCTTCAGGTTCGTGTTTTTCACTGCGTCCTGGACCAGCTTCGTGGGCAGCTGCTCGGCGATGATGACGCCCTCGCCGTACTTGCGGTTCTCGGCCAGGGTGTTCGCGAACGCCTCCGCCGCTTTTTCTTTCGCCTGCGCGTCCTCGGCCGCCTTGCCGCCTTCGGACCGGGCCAGCAGCCGGTGTGCCTCTTCGACGACGGTGACGTGCGCCAGGTCTGGTGTCGCACCGCGGGCCGCCTGGTAGTGCTCGGTGATGGCGGTGAGCAGCAGCGCCATCATCAGCGCCTGCTCGTCACCAGACCCGAGGGATTTCAGTTCCAGGATCACCGGGTGATCGAGCAGCCCGGCGATGTCATTGGGGCGGCTGGTCAGGAACGCCGACGCGGTCGCGCCGCGGACCAGCTGCCGGGCGCGGCGGATGGAAGCGGCCTCGATATTGGCCTGGACTTCGCCGGCGTAGCCGAGGTCGGCGGTGACTTCACCCATCGCCCGGGTGAACTCCACCGCGGTCGGCCAGACCCGGACTCCGTCCGGCCGCTCGGAGGCGAGGAACCCGGCCCGCAGGTAGGTGAGACTGAGGGCGTCGGTGTAGATCGAAGGCAGCGGCTCCCACAGCCCGAACGCGGCCTTGAAGCACGCCAGCAGGTTCAACATGTGCTCCCCTGCCAGCACACCGCGGGGTACCTCGAACGGGTTGAATCGCAGTGGCCGGCCCGCCTCGTCCCCCACCGTGATGATCTCCAGGTCCTCCAGGCCAGGCTCGGTGGCGAGCCTGCGGTAGTCATCGGCATCGGAGTTGACCGGCTCGATGACCAGGAACGGGATCCGGTGATCCAGCCACAGCTGCCGCAAGATCTCCATCGCGGTGGTGGTCTTGCCGCTGCCGGTACTGCCGGCCAGCAGCGCGTGCCTGGTCAGGCTCCGCAGCGGCACCGTGACCGGCTGGCCGGTCTCAGCGACCCGCCCCACCAGGATCGACCGCCCGTCAGCCTGGATCGCCTCGGCTTGCCCGAACGAGCCGCGGCGGACCCGGAATCCCGGCACGATCCCGTCGACGGCCACCGGCAGCCGGAACGCGCAGCTCGCGTCGCGGGCGTCACCCAGCACGGCCAGCAGCGCCAGCTGCGGGTCCGGCGGATCCGGCCGCGCCCAGATCTCCGGCCTGCCCGGCAGCAGCATGAAATCCACGGCTGCCAGGTTCCGCTCCGCGACCAGGCGTTCCTCCTGCGTCACGGGCCTGCGGATGTCATACGCCGACACGCCGCGCTCGCGCTCAAGGTGACTGCCGCCCACCGGGTCAGGCGGCGAGATCGCCGCTGCGACCGTCTCCGCGATTCCCGGAGGCTGTGCCCCGGCCGCCGTCACCTGGATCCGCACCGCGAACGCCTTCTGCCCTATCCGGCGGGAGAGGTCACGGAACACCCGCTCCGCGTCGGCGGCGAATGCGTCCGGGGCAAGTTTCTGGCGGCCGAAATACAGGCCGCCTTCCTGCTCATCCTCCCGGGCCAGCCGGCCGTAGAACGTCGCCTGGTCCGCGAGCTTGCGGGCCAGCGAGACGGGGATGCCCACCGGCCGGACCGCTGCCGACACCACGAGCGGGACCCGGCTCGCCGCCAGCGCCGCGTACACCGGCGTCCAGTCACTGTCGGCCCAGGTGAACGGCACGACTGAGAAGTAATACGGAACCCCCGCGTCGGGCCGCGACGGTCGGCCGAGCAGCTCATGCCGGGTAATCACCGCCGACTCCGCGGGGCCGTCGGGCAGCGGCGCCAGCAAGGCCCGGACCTCAGCCTCATCGTCGGCTATCGCGCCGGTCACATGTCGTGGCAGCGAAGCATGCAGCTGGCTGGCGAGCCGTTCGGCCCGGGCCGTCACCTCGGCGCGGTCGTCGCCCCAGACCCGGCCGAGCAGGCCGACCATCACCGGCGCCGTCGGCTGACGGCCGGCGATGATCCTCAGGTCCAGCGCCATGTGCAGAGCCGGATCGGCGAACGCGTTCAGGAACACCTGCTGCTCGCCGAGCGCCTTGCCGAGCCGCTCGGGGCGCGGCAGCCCTTGGTATTCCCCGGCTTCCAGCAGGTTCACGGCCGCATCGATGCTGATCGCGAAGTACGCGCTGGTGACCTCCGGCCGCCGGACCCGTGCCAGCAGCCCGGGCGCCGGGCCGGCAGTCATCAGCAGCGCTGGCATCGGCCCGGCCTTTTGAAGTCGATCTCAGCAACGGCAACGGGTCCCGGTGCCGGAGCGAGGGTAATGAGGAAAGCCGTCATGGCGCCGGTGCTATAGGTCGATCTCGGCGACGGCGACCGGCAGGGACTTTCCGATGTCGTGGCCATGCGGGCGCGCCTCGCCTACGGCAACGTCGACGCCTTCGCGCGCCACGCTGTGGACAGCCTCCCGCATGGCCCTGGCATAGTCGTAACGCAGCGAAACGCAGATGTCAGCGTCCGGCCGTCTCAGCGTCCGCCACCAGCTCGCGATGAACATGAGCAACCAGTGCAGCGGGGAGATCCGGAACCACATCGTCCAGCCCACATACAGGTCTTCGCCGTACCCGAAACAAGAGATAAGGCCGCTGAACATGCCCCGGCGGATCTCCAGGTAATCACGGCGCTGACCACCTGCCAGCTTCAAGCGGCGCACCCGAACCATGTCCAGCGGCGTCCGGCGCCGCCGGAGGGCCCATGCGATGTGATCGAACGTCACCGGCGCGACCTGTGCCTTGCCATCCACGAAGAACTTCCACTCCGACAGCTGCACCGGCAGCGGGATCAGCCAAAACAGGCAGAGCAGTGCCAGCCCGGTGATCTGCGCCCCGAACGACCACAGCGAAAGTGCGGAGCTAATGCCGTTAGCGATGACCAGTAACGCAAGCCCCGCGGCCAGCCCGCCCGCCGCGAAGACCAGGAAGTACAGCAGCGCGTGCACAAAGAACTGCCTGAGCAGCCGCGGATTACCCGTCGGGTCGAAGGACGTCTCGGGCACCTTGTCAAAAACCAGCCGGTGCCCTAGGTATTGCGCGTTCGGCGTCCGCTGCCCGGCCGCGGCATCAGCCGGGACCGACCCGCCCGGGTACGGCCAGCTGAAATCCGCGGCGGCGGATGCCGCAGGCTGACCGCAGCTGCCGCAGAACATGTCGTCGGCCGCCAGCGGCACGCCGCAGTGCCCGCAGGTTGCGTCCATTGATCTCATTCCTCCCTGGTCCAGGCGGCGGCCGTAGCAGCCTGTCACCGGCAGGTCCGTCAGCACATTGCCGAAGGCGTGGAGTCTCCGGCAGGGCAGACGGGCCGGGCAAGCTCATTCCGTGAGGTGAGAAGCTCCTGATATTCCGGTGCTGCCCACTGCCTTCTAATACGAGAGGACGCAGCTAGACAGTTCAAGATCGTATCTTTCCAGCCGGGCTCGGCAATTGCCGTGACGGTCCAGGAGCAGATCAATCGCCGGTCATTCGTGGCGGTCCCGTCAGCAATGACGAGCGGGCCGGGCGGAAGATCAGATCAATGCCCGTGACCAGGCTCCGGATTCCGAACGGAATTAGCCAGCAGAGGTGGTGAATTCCTCGAAAACCACGAGGCACCGCTGGCACTGGCAGCCCTGCGGAGGGATCGGTCAGGTGCGACGCAATGTGCCACTGAGGATGAGTCGGCCGTCGGCCGGGCGAAAATCGCCGAGGCGCTCGGCCCTGATCTGCATTGTCGTGAATAGCTGGGGGTCGGCGGCGCTCGTCATGGCGAAGTTTCCGCCCCCATTGCGCCCGATCATGAACGATCCGGCAGTGATCCATTTGTGCTGGCCCGGAATGGTGTACCCGCATTCGTACAGCCAGCCCGGCCCGAGGTCCTTGAGGCCGCGCACAGTGAGCTGGATAGACCGGGTCCCGGCTTTGTTGAGGATGGTTGCTCGTCCCGATGCCGGGCCGCCTGTTGCAGGTGGGCTGAGCACGATAGTGGCTTCGGCCGGAGCGGTCTGGAGGATCGGCAAGAAGAAAAAGGCGGCAATGATCACCGCTGCGGATCCCAGTGCCGAAGCCACAGATAGCAGGCTGACATCCAAGCGGCGCTGCCACCAGCGGGTAGCCTTGACCTGAGTCTTTTCGGCCCGCGCCGCTTGCTGAACGGCGGCGAGCGTGCGAGCCTCCAGGCCCGCCGGCGGCTCCACGGCCGGTGCGGGGCGGGCCATCGCCTGGGCGACGGGCCTGAGCTCATCAATCGTGGTCCGGCACTCCGCACACGACTGGAGATGCAGCATGAATTGCACGGTGTCATCGGCGTCCAGAGCGGACAGCACCCAGCCAGCGGCGTCTGGGTGAGGACCTGGTACGGGACTGGCGTTAGGTGGCATGGAAACCCCGCTCGACCAAAGCAGCCCGCAACGCTTTCAAGCCGTGGAACATGCGGGTCTTGACCGTGCCGAGGGGCACGCCCAATCGCTCGGCGATCTGCGATTGCGTCAGGCCCTCATCTTGCGCGAGGCGCAGCACTTCGGCTTGGGCTGGGCTCAGCGTCTCGAGGGCCTCACGAACGATGAGGCTGTCGAGGATCTGATCAACATCATCAGCCTGGGGCGGTACATGAGCCTCTTCCACGGGAAGCAGCGGCCGGGACGAGGGACGCTTGCGAATGTCGGCGGCCACGGAGCGGGCGATCACGAACAGGTAAGCGCGGACGCTGCCTCTTTCAGCGTCGAAGCGCCCTGCCCCCCGCCACAGCCTCACGAAAGACTCCTGCACCATCTCTTCGGCCAATCCCTGATCCCCGAGCGCCTGCACGCCGAAGCGATACAGGCGCCGCCCATACCTGCGGTAAAGCTCATTTACCGGGGCCCCAGCATCCCCAGCGGCCATCTGAGCAACTAGCTCCGCCTCTTCCGCGGCAACCTGGCCCTCAGCATCGCTTACCGACATGAGGATGCCCACACGATTCGTACGACCCTCACGGGCCGGACGGTTCAAGCCCGTCACGATTTTCTTCGACCTGCGATCGGCCGAGGTGCATCCACAGCGCGCGTGATCGGTGTAAGCATCGCAAGAACCTCCCGTTGCCGGTCGCCAGGGACCGCGGCAAAGCATGTCCTGGCGCGCAGTGATCACGCGGCCGGTCCCGGGGCCTGACCCCTCCTAGGTTCCGCCTCCTGCCCGACACTTGTTGTTCCCGCCAGGCCAGGGAGCACCCATTGCGGTTGTGGGGCGCCGCCATTACCTACCGATAGTCGGCGCCGCGAGGGCCGCGTTTCAGTGCCAATGGCCAGCAGAACAGGGACCTTATACCCGGAGGAGCCGGATCCTTAAGGGCGAGGTCGGGGGCTGGCAGGTGAGCCCTCATCGCCAGGATCAGGTGACCCGCCGGGCTACCGCATCACTCGGCAGACCGTAGGCATAGCTCTTGCGCGCGCTGCACTGCCGAGGAGCGGTCACGGGCCCGGAGCTTGGCGTAGATGCTTTGGACGCGGGGGCTGACGTTGCGCCGGCCCGGCGTGTCAATCACCGGGATCAGGTGATGGCCTTTCACCTAAGCCTGTCGGGACGGCTCACACGGCCGGACCATGGAAGGACAAGTCAGGTAGTCGCTTCACGGTCGTCGGTGCCAGCGGCAGATATGGCAGGCGGAGGAAACCATGACCGAAGATGAAGAGCTCACCGCGCGGCCGGCGGCGAGCAGTCGCCGTCCGGCTGTTCTGGCTCAGCAGCCACTGACCGATGGCCGTAGGTTGCCTGGCATGGCGGCTGGTGATATTCCCGTGCCGGCAAACTTGCCGACGGCCATCGGCGTACATGGGGCCCGGCAGAACAACCTGCGGGATATCGACGTGGACGTGCCGTTGTGGCGGACGGTCGCCGTGGTCGGCATGTCCGGATCGGGCAAGACTTCGCTGGCGATGGGCACGCTGTACGCCGAGGGCCTGCAGCGGTTCCTGGACAGCCTTAGCACCTACAGCCGCCGGCGGCTGACCCAGGCGCAGCGGCCAGACGTGGACCGGATCGACCACCTCCCGCCCGCGCTTGCGCTGCGACAGCGGCCGCCGATACCGGGGCCGCGCAGCACGGTGGGCACGATGTCGGAAGTGCTTAACGTGCTGCGGCTGATGATGTCGCGGCTGGGCTCCCATCTGTGCCCGAACGGCCACCGCGTCGGGCCGTCGATCGCCACGCTAAGCGAGGAGATCATCTGCCCGGTGTGCGGTGCACGTTTCGAGCACCCGAGCGCCGAATCCTTCGCCTTCAACTCCTACGGCGCGTGCCCGGCCTGCCGCGGCCTCGGCGTGCGGTCCGAAGTCGACATCAGCACCCTGGCACCCGACCCAGCCAAAACGATCGAGGAAGGCGCGGTGCTGCCATGGAATTCCGGCGGGCGGCGGCTGTCGATGTACGCCGCGGGCGAGCTCGGGGTCAGGCTCGACGTGCCGTACCGGTCGCTGACCGACCGCGAGCGCGACATCGTGCTGCACGGTGAACCGGTTCAGCGGCAGGTGACGCTGCGCTCGGGCCGCAGCGGACGCGCCGTGCAGCTGTCGGTCAACTACGACAACGCCGTCGCCGCGGTCGAACGATCGCTGCGCAGCGACAACGAGCGCACCCGCCGCCTGGTGCAGCGGTTCCTCATCACCCGCGTCTGCTCCGTATGCCACGGCACCCGGCTCCGGCCCGACGCGCTGACCTCACAGCTCGGCGGCCGCAACATCGCCGGGATCAGCGCGCTGCGCCTGGGCGAGCTGCACGGCTTCATAGTCGGCCTGCCTGCCGGGCTGCCCGCCGAACTCAGCCGGATGACCACCGGGTTGCTCGCCGAGCTGAACGGCGCGCTCACGCCGCTGCTGGACGCCGGACTTGGCTACCTGACCCTCGACCGGCCCGGCGCCTCCCTGTCGACCGGGGAGCGGCAGCGGATCGAGCTCACCTCGACGGTGCGGACCAGCACCACGGGCATGCTGTATGTGCTGGACGAGCCGTCAGTCGGGCTGCACCCGGTCAACGTCGCCGGGCTGCGCAAGACGATCACCGCCCTGGCCGGGAACGGCAATACCGTGGTGCTGGTCGAGCACGAGCGGGAACTGATCCGCTCCGCGGACTGGGTCATCGAACTCGGTCCCGGGGCCGGCGCCAACGGCGGCAAGGTGATCGCCCAGGGCACCCCCGGCCAGCTGGAAACCGACCCGCGCTCGATCATGGGCCCGTTCCTGGCCGGCGCCGCCGCAGTGCCGCCTGACCGCCCGGAGCGGGCCGGCCCAGCGGCCAGATCACCATCGAGATCGGCGACCTGTACAACCTGCACGACCTCACCGCCGCCTTTCCCGCGCACCGGCTGACCGCGCTGGCCGGGCCGTCCGGCGCCGGGAAGACCGCCCTCGGCCTCGACAGCCTCCTGCCCGCCGCTCGGGCGCAGCTCAGCGGGTCGGCGCTGCCGGGGCACGTCCGCCGCCTCGAGCTCGGCGGCATCCGCCAGGTCGTCCAGATCGACGCCTCGCCGATCGGCCAGAACACCCGGTCGACACCCGCCACCTACTCCGGGGCGTTCGACCAGATCCGCCGCGTGTTCGCCGAGACCGCGCATGCGCGGCGGCGGCGCTGGAAGCCTGGGCACTTCTCGTTCAACACCCGCGAGGGCCAGTGCCCCACCTGCCGCGGACTCGGCCACATTGACCTCGACGTCCAGTACCTGCCCGACATCGCCGTCCAGTGCCCGGCCTGCCGCGGCGCCCGCTTCAACGACGCCACCCTGGCCGTCCGGGTCGATGGCCTGACCATAGCCGACGTGCTCGGCCTGAGCGTGGACGACGCCCTGGAGCGGTTCGCTGACCGGGCCCCGGTCGCCGCGGCCCTGCGGCCCGTCAGCGAGGTCGGCCTGGGTTACCTGCGGCTCGGCGAGCCCACCCCGTCGCTGTCCGGCGGCGAGTCACAGCGGCTGCGGATCGCCTCCCGGCTGCGCAGCAGCCAGCGCGGCGCGCTGTACGTCTTCGATGAGCCATCCACCGGCCTGCACCCGCTCGACGTGGCCACCCTGACCGGCGTGTTCGGCCGGCTGCTGCGGGCCGGGGCCACCATCATCGTCATCGATCACGACCTGGACCTGCTCGCCGCCGCCGACCACCTCATCGACATGGGGCCCGGCGGCGGCCCAGACGGCGGGCACATCCTCGCAGCCGGGACGCCCGAAGAGGTCGCGCGAGACCCGGGCAGCGTAACCGGGCCGTGGCTGGCCGAGCACCTGAGCCTTGCGGTGCGTCCCTTGACGACCGGAACTGGCGCGATATGACCGCCCCAGCGGACGCTCCGGGCTCACGGTCATCGATCGCCTGACCTGCCGTTCCAGCAGCACCGGCGGGCCCGCGAGCTAGCTCCGCCCTAGTGCGGGCAGTACGATCAGTTTGTCCGCTTGTCCGCCTAGGAAGGTGTGCTCGATGCGCAAGCAGGTACGGCTGACGGAACCGCTTGTCCGGGACAACGGGACGCTGCGGCCGGCTTCGTGGGACGAGGCCCTTGACCGCGCGGCCGCCGGGTTCGCGGTCGCCAGGGAGCGAGACGCAACCAAGTCTTTCGGGATGTTCAGCTGCTCCAAGGCAACGAACGAGATGAACTACATGGCGCAGAAGTTCACTCGCGCCGTGATGGGCAGTAACAACATCGACAGCTGCAACCGAACTTGACACGCTCCTAGCGTCGTCGGTCTGGCGGCTGTGTTCGGAGCCGGTGGCGGCACCAGCTCTTACCGGGAGGCGGAAGACGCCGACCTGATCATCATGTGGGGGTCGAACGCGCGCGAAGCGCACCCGATCTTCTTCCACCACGTGCTGAAGGGCGTCCGGCGCGGCGCCCGGCTGTACGCGGTCGACCCGCGGCGGACCACGACTGCGCAGTGGGCCGACGCGTGGCTCGGCATCGACGTCGGTTCTGACATCTCACTGGCGAACGCCATCGCCCGGGAGATCATCCAGGCCGGGCTGGTGAACGAGGCGTTCGTGGGCCGGGCCACCACCGGCTTCGACGCCTACGCGGCGGCCGTGCAGCCCTACACACTGGACCGGGCCGAGCGCGACACTGGCGTGCCGGCCGGGCTTGTCCAGCAGCTGGCACGCGACTACGCCCGCGCCGACCGGGCGCAGATCTGCTGGACCCTCGGCATCACCGAGCACCACAACGCGGCCGACAACGTGTTCGCGCTCATCAACCTGGCGCTGCTCACCGGTCACGTCGGCCGGTACGGGTCCGGGCTGGTCCCGCTGCGCGGCCAGAACAACGTGCAGGGCGGCGGCGACATGGGGGCCATCCCCAACAAGCTGACTGGCTTCCAGGACATCGAGACCGACCTCGCCGCCCGGGCCAGGTTCGAGGCCGTCTACGGGGCGCCGCTGCCCCCCAGGAACGGCTGGCATCTGTCGCAGATGTTCGACGCCATGGAGGCCGGCCAGCTGACTGCCTGTTACATCGTCGGGGAGAACCCGCTGCGCTCCGAGGCGGACACCGGCCGGGCCCGCAAGCTGCTCGTCGGCCTGGAGCACCTGGTCGTCCAGGACATGTTCCTCACCGGCACCGCCGAGCTCGCCGATGTCGTGCTGCCTGCGACGGCGACGTGGTGCGAGGGCGAGGGCACCGTGACTTCCAGCGAGCGCCGGGTGCAGCGGGTCCGCAAGGCCCTGGAGCCGCCGCCCGGCACGTGTGACGACATCGAGATCATCTGCGAGATTGCCCGGCGCCTCGGCACCGACTGGGGGCGGGTATCCGCCGAAGACGCCTGGAACGAGCTGCGCGCCCTGTCCCCGATGCATGCCGGGATGAGCTACCGGCGGCTGGAGGAGCTCGGCGGGATCCAGTGGCCGTGTCCGGACGAGCAGCACCCCGGCGAGCTGTTCCTGCACGCGCGGCTGTGGGAGGAAGACCCGGCAACGCGGGGGGCCCCGGCTCCGTTCACGCCGGTGGAGCAGGAGGATCCGCTGGACGAGCTGTCGCCGGAGTTCCCGCTCCGGCTCACCACCGGACGCCGGCTTGACTCGTTCAACACCGGCGTGCAGACAGGGCTGTACACGACGCCGCTCCGGCGGCCTGAGACACTCAACCTCTCGCCCGAGGACGCGAGCCGGCTCGGGCTGGCAGAGGACGAGGTGGTGCGGGCCTCGTCGCGGCGAGGGTCGCTGGAAGTGCCGGTGCACATCGACGAGACGCTCCGGGCCGGGCTCGCCTTCATGACCCTGCACTTCCCCGAGGAGGTCGCAACGAACGTGCTCACGCTGGATATCTGGGATCCGAAGTCCGGCACGGCCGAGTTCAAGGCAACGGCGATCCGGGTGGACAAGCAGCGCGTCCCCGCTCCGGGCAGCGAGAGCCAGGCCGCTAAGGTGAGCAGCTAGTGGATCTGCGGCTCACCGCAGCGGTGCCGGCCACCGACGAGGAGCAGGCTGCCGTCGCGCTTGTTCTCGGGCCGCCGGGGACCGGCTGGGAAGGCGGTCCCCGCTCGGCGGCCGACGGGCATGCCGCGTTCAGCGGCCACGCCGCACGGGGCCTGCGGCACCTGCTGCTCCCGGTGCTGCACGCGGTTCAGGACAGGGTCGGCTGGATCAGCCCGGGAGCGCTCGATCACATCTGCGCCAGGCTCACCATCGCGCCGGCCGAGGCGTACGGAGTGGCGTCGTTCTATGCCCTGTTCCGCACCGGCCCTTCGCCCGCCGCGGTCGTCCACGTCTGCGATGATCTCGCCTGCCAGGTGAACGGCGCGGAGCAGGTATGCGAGCAGATGGGGCACCGGTTCGGGGCCGAGGGCATGGATGCCGGCTCCAACGGCGCCGGCGTCACCTGGCAGCGCAGCCCCTGCCTGGGCCAGTGCGACCGCGGCTCAGCGGCGATGATCCAGCGGGCGGGCGCGCATCCGGCCAGGGTGGTGCTGGCTCCGGTTGACCCCGACCAGGTGCGGCCGGTGCTCTCGGCTGCGCGGCCTCATGATCAGGCCCCCAGTCTGCTCGTTCCGCAGGCAGCGGGCAATCGCTCCGCGCTCCGGCTGCTGCGGCGAGTGGGACAGGTAGATTCGGGCTCGCTCGACTCCTACCGGGCGGCTGGCGGGTACGAGATGCTCCGGCGGGCCGTGGCGGGAGGCCCGCAAGGCGTGATCCGGGAGCTGAAGGACGCCAAGCTGCTCGGCCGCGGCGGCGCGGCGTTTCCGACCGCGGTCAAGTGGGAGGCGGTAGCCACCAACCCGGTCCGGCCGCATTACGTCGTCTGCAACGCCGACGAATGCGAGCCCGGGACCTTCAAGGACCGGGTGCTGATGGAGGAGGACCCGTACGCCCTGCTCGAGGCCCTCACCATCATGGGCTACACCTGCGGGGCTGAGCATGGCTACATCTACATCCGGGGCGAGTACCCGCTGGCGGAGGCCCGGCTGCGGCATGCCGTCGGGCAGGCCCGTGCCCGCGGGTTCCTCGGCGCCGACGTGATGGGCGAGGGCTTCGCCTTCGACATCGAGGTCAGGCGGGGAGCAGGCGCCTACATCGCCGGCGAGGAAACCGCCCTGGTCAACTCGATCGAGGGGAAGCGGGCCGAGCCGCGCAACAAGCCGCCGTTCCCGGCGCAGTCCGGCCTGTTCGGCAAGCCGACCGCGATCAACAACGTGGAGACGCTGCTGTGCGTGCCGGAGATCCTCCGGATCGGGGGGCCGGCCTTCGCGGCCATCGGCACCGCCAGCTCCACGGGCACCCGGCTGTTCTGCCTGTCCGGCTGCGTCGAGCGGCCGGGCCTGTATGAGTACGAGTTCGGTGTCACGCTGCGCCAGGTGATCGAGGCGGCGGGCGGGGTGCGCGGCGGCCGGCCGGTGCGGGCGGTGCTGCTCGGCGGCGCGGCTGGCTCGTTTGTCGGGCCCAACGCGCTTGATACCCCGCTGACGTTCGAAGGGGTACGGGCCATCGGCGCGACGCTGGGCTCTGGCGTGGTGCTGGTCCTTGACAGCAACGTCGAGATAACGAGGTTTCTCCGGCGGATCGCCCAGTTCTTCCGCGATGAATCCTGCGGCAAATGCGTGCCGTGCCGGGTTGGCACGGTGCGCCAGGAGGAGCTGCTCGGCCGCCTGGTGCGTGGTGCCCCGCTCGGCTCGGCCGAGCGGGAACTCGCGCTGCTGGACGACATCGCCGCGGTCGCGCGCGACGCCTCGATCTGCGGCCTCGGCCAGACGGCGATCACCGCCGTTGCCTCTGCCGTGGCACTTGGCCTGATCGGCGGGAGCGGAACAGGCGGGAGCGGAACAGGCGGCAACGGAATGGAGCCGGCATGAGCACGGTGTTCCTGGAAGCGCCCCGGCGGCTGGTCGACGTCACGATCGACGGGGAGACGGTACGCGTCCCGGAAGGCGCGACGCTGCTCGACGCCTGCCGGAAGCAGGGAATTGACACGCCCACGCTGTGCTACCTGGAAAACCTCACTCCGGTCAACGTGTGCCGGGTGTGCGTGGTCGAGGTGGAAGGATCGCGGACGCTGGCGCCGGCCTGCTCGCGGAAGGCCGAGCCCGGCATGACCGTGCAAACGGACTCGGAGCGGGTGCGCACCAGCCGGAAGATGGTGCTTGAGTTCCTGGCGTCCTCGGTCGACATGACACTTGCCGCGCCGGAGGTGCGCGGCTGGATGGAGCGCTACGGCGCCGATCCCGGCCGGTACGGCGAGCCGGCCCCGGCGCATGCGGCCGGGGAGCGGGACGCGGCCCGGCCCGGCGAGCATCACGCGACCGAGGGCGCCGCGGCGGACACTGTCGCCCAGCCGGTGAAGTACGACAATGACAGCTACGTCCGCGACTACTCGCGCTGCGTCCTGTGCTACAAGTGCGTGGAGGCGTGCGGCGAGGACGCCCAGAACACTTTCGCCATCGCGGTAGCCGGCCGGGGATTCGACACCCGCATCTCTACCGAGTTCGACGTCAGCCTGCCCGATTCGGCCTGCGTGTACTGCGGCAACTGCATCGGGGTCTGCCCCACCGGCGCGCTCATGTTCGGCAGCGAGTACAGCCTGCGGCAGGCCGGTGAATGGGACGAGTCGAAGCAGACCGTCACCACCACCATCTGCCCTTACTGCGGTGTCGGCTGCAATCTCGAACTGCATGTGCAGGACAACCGGATCGTGAAGGTGACCTCGCCCCTCGACCATGACGTCAGTAACGGCCATCTGTGCGTAAAGGGACGGTTCGGCTTCGAGTTCGTCCAGCGCCGGGCCGGCGAATCCTGAGGGTTCCCTCAGCAACGAGGTGCTGGCCTGCACGGCCCTGTTGATAACTCGAACGAGAGCCCGGCTGATCGCTGCACCAGTTGCTCAGCTGTGGCTCGGCGGCTGGCCCGCGCCGATGCCGTAGTCGCGCAGCAGTTGCGCGACCTGCGGGCTGGGCGGTTTCGGGTCGTCGGGCGACAGGGTGATGCCGGCGGTTGAGGCGCCGGCCTCGATGAGTTCCCGGATGGTGGTGATCCAGTCCGGGGCGGGGTTGTCGACGTGCTGGAAGCCGCTGCCTACCTGGGCCCAGTCCAGCGGGGTGGTGTCGTAGGTGGTGTCGTGTGCCTCGATGTCGGCGCCGCGGTCGAGCAGCAGCCGGATGACCTGCGCGCTGCCGGACAAGGCGGCGGCGTGCAACGGGGTGGCGCCGTCCTGGTCGCGCGCGTCCAGCGGGATCCCGGCGTCGAGCATCAGGCGCACGGCCTCGGCCTGCCCGTGGCCGGCGGCGTCGACCAGCGCAGCCTGTCCGTCGTCGCCAGCGTCCAGCAGCAGCCGGGCTACGGCCAGCATCCCGTCCGCCCGGGCCGGGTCCAGCCGGTGCCAGCGTGAGCCGCACACAGCGTGCAGCGGCGTCCATCCCCACTGCGGATCGGGCCGGGTGGCTAGTCCCGGCTCCTGTTCGAGCATCTGCCCGACCCGGCCGGCGTCGCCCAGGACCACTGCGGTGCGGAAGTCATAGCCGGCGATCTGCGGGGCCGCGGCGAGCAACCGGGCGGCGCGCCCGGTCCAGTCGCGCATGCTGGCTTCGAGGAACGCGTCGACCTGCTCGGCAAGGTCACTGCTGCGGGCGTCCACGTCCGTTCCGGTGATCGGCTCAGCCGGATCGGGGCACGAGGCGGATGACCGGCAGTACACGGTCAGTTTTCTGCTCATACTGTGCGAAACGGGGCGCGGTGGTGGTGATCTGCTGCCACGCTTCATCACGCTCCACCCCGTGCAGCTGTTCGGCCGTCACGGCGATCGTGCGGCCGTCGACCTCGACCTGGACTTCGTCGGGATGCGCTGCGATGTTGTGATACCACGCTGGATTGCGCGCCGCCCCGGCCGCTGACGCCACGATCAGCCAGCTGCCGTCCTGACCGGGAAACCAGCCGACCGGATTGGTCCGCTTGACCCCGCTCTTGGCGCCGATGGTCGTCAGGATCAGGGCGTTGAAGCCCATCATCCTGCCGCCCTTGCGGCGAAGCCGACGCGACATTACCTTGTTCAGCCACCGGAAGAAAGGCCCTGATGGCTGGCGGGCGCCACGGCTTCCGGCAGGTGTATCGAAGCTCATGTGACCTCCTGATCGACACTCAACGGTCGGCTGGGCAGTCCGTATTCCTGGCTCATGCCGGGCCGGCGACACGTCCGGCGGGCCAGGTGATCTCCCGCGTCATCGACCCGGTCACGGCCAGGGCGTGGCCGAGCGGGGGAATTCCGGCCGCCCTTGGGTTGCCGGTCAGCGATCCGGACCTGGCACCAGGCCGTCCCGATGAGCGGCCGTCATCTGGCATGTGCGGGCTGTCGCTGACGGTTCAGGTCGAGTCGGCCGGAGATGTGAGGGCGAGGAAGGCGTCTTGCAGGCCGCCCTCGGTTATTGCCAGGTCGGTGATGGTGTCTCGGAGGTTGTAGAGGGCCCAGACGGTGGCGTCCGCGTCGGCGGTAACGAGGGTGATGCGGTCTTTATCGGCGTGGACTGCAGTTACCGCCGCGAGCTGGCGGAAGCGATCAGGCGACCCGGCGAGCGATCGGAACCGGACGGTTCGCGCGATCCCGGCTTCGGACTTGACCTGGTCCGGTGAACCGTCGGCAACAATGCGCCCGGAGCGCAGCAGGATGATCCGGCCGGCGTGCGTGTCGGCTTCTTCTAGGTAGTGGGTGGAAAACAAGATTGTTTTGCCGCTGGCGGCGTAGGCACCCAGGACGCCCCAGAACGCTTCACGTGCCCGGACGTCCATTGCCACCGTTGGCTCGTCGAGCACGATCAGCTGGGGATCTCCGGAGGCAGCGAGCGCGAAACGGACGCGCTGGCTCTCCCCAACGGAGAGCTGATCTGTCCGGCGCCGGAGCAGCCCGTCGATCCCGGCGACTTGGATCAGCCTTAGCAGGTCGGCCGGATGCGGGTAGACGCCCCGGATGACGCGCAGCAGCGCCCCTACGCTCACCCCGCTCATCAGCCTGGTGTCCTGCAGCATTGCGCCGACCCGGCCCGCGGCGATGGCCTGGCCGGGGGAGGACCCGAACAGGAAGGCCGAGCCGTGATCGGCATCGAGCAATCCGAGCAGCAACTCGATGGCGGTGGACTTGCCCGCGCCGTTGGGTCCCAGCAGCGCCACAGTGCTGCCCGGACGGATCCCCAGTTCGATCTCGTCGAGCGCGCGCACCGGCCCGTAGCATTTGGACAGCTCGCTCAGGGTGACGACCTCGCCTGCGGGCGGGCCGGTGAGCAGGTCGCCTCGGCTGCGGCGGGGCCGGCGCATGCCGGCGGCCAGCGCGAGCGCGGTCAGCCCGGCAGTCCAGCCAGCCAGGATGAGCCCGGCGCGAAGCGACGGCGCTGACCCGCCAGCCACGCGCCAGCCGAGGTCGGCCAGGTTGTAGGAAGGCAAGGTCGCGGCGATGTGCCGCAGCGCTGGCGAGAACTGCGCCGGGGGAACCCACAGGCCGCCCAGGGCGGCAAGGGCGAAGTACAGCGCCGTGGTGAGCGCATAGGCAGTCGTGGAGCTGGTCAGCGATCCGATCGCGATGCCGAGCGCGACGAACGGCAGCGTCCCGGCCCACAGCAGGCCAAGGCACGCTGCCCACTGCCAGGCCTCCAGCCGGACGTGATGAGCCAGCACGGCAGTGACCGCCACGGCGGCGATCGCGGGGAGGGCAACCGCGACACCGGCTACGATGCGCGCGGCCAGTACCCGGCCCGCCGTCAGCGGGGTGACCTCGAGGGCCCGCAGCCAGCCGCTCTCCCGGTCCCGGGCGAGCCGGGGGGCCGTAGCCGACAACGCGCCCCACATGGCGCCGAACGTCGCCATCGCTACCATGATCTCCACCTGGGCGGGCAGCTGACCCTCGCTCGTCCCGCGGCCGGTGAAGATGCCGGCGAAAAGCAGGTAAAAGCCGACCGGCGCGGCGATTGCCAGGACAAGGTAGCGCGGGTCGCGGAAGCTCCGCGCGAGCTCCAGCCGCAAGAAGCCAGTCATCGCCCGGCCCGCCTGGCCGATCTCTGCCCGCGAGCCGTGACCGCAGCCGACGCCGCCTCGGCGGCCTGCCCGGCAACCACGGCCCTGACCTCCGCCACGAACCCGCCGAGCAGCCGCAGCTCCCCAGGCGAGTACCGGCGCAAGAGCTGATCGGTACCCTCCTGCAGTCCGCTGAACGCCGTCCGCCCCCGCCGGCGCCCCAGCTCGGTCACCTCCACCAGCACCCGCCTGCGATCCCGCGGGTCGCTGAGCCGGCGCAAGTCCCCTGACCGTTCCACCCGGTCGATCACGCTGGTCACCGCCGACGTGCTCAACCCAGCCTGCTCGGCCAGCGCACCCGCGGACAACGGCCCGCCGCGGGCCACGATTTCCAGGCAGCGCAGGTCGGTCCGATGCAACCCGAACCTGGCCGCCACCGCCTCATCGAGGGCATCCAGATCCGACCCCAGGGCACGCAACGACAGGCCCACCCGCCGGCGCAACCCGGCCGCTACAGAGTCATCACGATCATCGGACATTCCCATAATCGTACCAAAGGCAAAGCGCCGCGCGGGTCACGTAGCTTCGCATCCAGTCACATTTCGTGACCGGACTGGTCGCCTCCGGGCAGTCCCGATGGCCGCCAGCGGGCAGACTCCAAGACTCCAGACTTCAGTGACCGCCAACACAGGCCATTGTCATGGGCACGCTTGCTCTGCATGCTGAACCGGTCGCCTGAAACGCCGGGCGCGGGGTGCATCGGGGTGAACCGGGCGGCCCGCCGGTACGTATTACTGGTTGCCAGTCGGCGTACCCGGCACTGACTTCCCCCAGTGCGCTGCCGACCTTCGCGGCGGGCGCCACCAGCTTCGGCGCCGGCAGCGGGTCGCGCGGCAGCCTGGCGGACCTGAAGATCGTCCCCGGCCTGGCCGTGATGCTCGCAGCCGGGACCGTATCAGCCGAGACCGTGAACTGACCTCATCTGACCTGGGCCGCGGGGGAGTCCCCGCGGCCCAGCTCACCGTCGCCTCCTGGAGGAGGCGGTCTGCTCGGCGAAGGAGGTGACCTGGACCGTCGGTCGGCGCGGCTCAGGGCGGGGAGGTACTGGATGCTTCGCCGTGCTCGGCCCCCAGGGCGTTGGTCAATCCTTCGAGGTCCGCCACGGTCACCGTGAGTGCCGAGTGGCCGCTCCGGCGAAGCGGTGATGGCACCTTCTCCGCGAAATGGATGCACACCCCCGCGTCGTGGTTCGTTCCAAAGCTCAAGCCGTCGTCGACCATGGATCCACGAACACCGAACGCGGTCCACCAGCGGTAGTTCCGGGTGATGTGCGCCTCGGTGACGTTGGCCAGCGGCGTCTTGATCTTGAAAAAACCGAAGGTCGCCAGGAGGGAGCCTTCGTCCGTGAGCGTGACGCCATCTTCTGAACCGCGCAGCCCGAAGACCAGCAACAACGGCAAATATCGCTTGTCAATGGCGTAAGCAAAACGTTTGGACATCATTGGTCCGATCCCCTAGTGAGGCGGTGAGCGCACTGAACGGATAGTGAAACTCCATCACAGCCTCCGCGGCGACGCGCCGGAGGCGTCAACGTATCAGCGCCCCACCTATCCGAGTCGGCGCGTGGATTGCCGAAAATGATCTTGGGCTGGTCAAGTCGGCCGGCGCTCGTTGCCGCCAAGCTCCGAGCCGCGCCCGGTGAAGCAGGAGCACAAGCTCCGCGCCAGCGGGCCGTACGGCGTCACCAGGCATCCCATTTACACCGGGCTGCCGGGCATCTGGCCGCCGGCGTGCTCTGTGCTCGGCTGAGACCGGGCCGAAGGACCGGGGATCAGCGCGGGCACGCGGGCCCGGTAAGAGGTGTAGGTCTCGCCGAGGGACAGCTTCAGGTCACGTTCTTCGAATGCGATGCCGACCAGGATGTAGCCGGTCGCAGTGGCTGCGAACAGCAGGTCACCCAGCCCGAATCGCACAACAGCGCCGGGCCAGCGCCCACCGTCGGGTATGCGATGCGGCCCCCCGGCGTGGTGCAGTACCTGATCGCCGACAGCACCGGTCCAGGCTGACACTCCCAGCCGGCGCAGTAAAGGACAGGCACGCCACTAGCGGCTTGGCTGTCTGCTTAATGCGCGGTCATGGTCGGGTTGAGCCGTACCAGCCGCACGGGGTCTGTCTCGTCGAGTTCAGCGACGGCTTGCCGTGACTTTACGAAGTCTGAGAACGAGCGGTAGCCGAGTGCCTTCTCGCTGAATGAGGGGTCCATGCGCTTCATCTGGCTCTTCACCGCAGAGCTGTGGAGCCAGTCGGCATCATCCTTTTCCTGGCCGAGTCGCAGCGCTCGTTCCAGGAGCCTGGTCGCCAGATCTTGCGGGTCTTCTGAATCGAGATCAGCCTCCTCGGTCTCCGCGGTCACCGGTCGTCTGGTACGTCGGGAGCCCCGCGCGGGCGCCGCGCTGCCGGAGTCCTCATGTTCCGGTTGTCCGCTCTCCGGCGGTCCGGCTGGCTGGTGGGACGCGTCGGTGAGGGTAATACCGGGAAGCGCGTCGTAGGTCACGAGCTCGTCGCACGCGGCGGCGAGCGATCTGCTCGTCGATCCTGCGACCCCGACGCCCACGACATAACGGCCCAGACGTCTGCAGCGCTGGGCGAGGGCGATGTAATCCGAGTCCCCGGCGACGATCACCATGTGGGTCAGGTCGGGCAGGCGGAACATGTCCTCTACTGCATCCACAGCCAGCCTGATATCGGCACCATTCTTGGCGTAGGCGGCAGTGGGGAACAGCTGCACCAAGTCCACTGCGCGACTGACGAGCTGCCCGCTGTAGTCGGCGTTCACGGGTGCTGACCAGTCCGCGTAGGCGCGGGTAAGCACGAGCGTGCCGAACGATGAGGCGAAGTCGATCACTGCACCGACGTCCACGGTGGCGCGCCGGAGTTTGTCGGCGATGTCGGAATCGGCTGGCGTGTCGGACCTGTTGAACCCGCGCACCCTGTCACGCTGGAACTGGCCTCGGCCATGGACCTGGTCGTAGCGTGAGATCACGATGTTGTCGAAGTCGATGTAGACGGCGACACGGGCGCCGCCAGGGTCGTTCATGGTCGCTCTTCTCGTCGCAGTTCCGCAGTGATCGCCACCGCGGTATAGCTCATCGTGAAACTGCCCCCCGTCGCGTCGACAGCGGCCCCGATGCCCGCCAGCACCTCCTGCAGCTTGGCCGGCCGGAACTGGGCGTGGTCGCCAGAGGTAGGCAGCTGATCCAGCCACTCGTCGCGGGTGTAGGACCGCTGCCAGTCGAATCGCCACTGCTCCGGTTCGCCGAACGCGCCCACCTCTCGGATGCCGTCGGCCGCCCTGGTGAACACCTTCGAGTAGGCGTCCAGGCCGGGCATCGCGCCGCGGTGATAGTACGGCACGTCGGGCATCACCCGGCGGTAGACCGCGGAGAAGGCTTCCCCCACGTCGGGCGATGGTTGGCCCACGTTCCAGAACACCGCCAGCCGGCCGCCATGCCGCAGCACGTCCGCCGCCTTGGCCGCTCCCGCGACCGGGTCCACCCAGTGCCAGGTCTGCCCGGCGACGACCGCGTCGAATGCCCGCCCGGCGGGGTCCCAGGCTTCGAACGCCGCCACCTCGACCTCGAATCCGGCCCGGCGCGCCAGGCCGGCCATCCGCGCGTCGACCTCGACCCCCAGCACCCGGCATCCAGCCGCTTGAAACTGCCGGGCGGCGATGCCGGTACCGATGCCGACGTCGAGGATGTCGCGGCCGGGGCTGGCGGCGATGATCCGGTCCACCATGGCTTGGGGATAGCGGGGCCGGGCCCGGTCGTAGCGTTCGGCGTCCGAGCCGAACGACTCCGCCCATCGCCGGGCTCTATGCGGCTCGTGTTCGGACAGAGGCGATCGCTCCGGTGGTATAGTGGGCACGCGCCCACTATAAATGGGCATGCGCCCACTCGTCAATCGCGGACGAGCCGAGCGAGGGAAGGAGGGGGTGCACGGTGCCGACGGGGGTAGCCATCCGCGACGCGCGCGAGCAGCTGTTTGACGCCGCCGAGCGCGTCCTGCTCCGGGACGGCCCGAGCGCGCTGACCACCCGGGCGGTCACCACTGAAGCAGGCTGCGCCAAGGGTGTCCTGCACCGGCACTTCGCCGACCTCGACGTCTTCCTCGCCGAGCTCGTGCTGGACCGCATCGGCCGGATCGGCGACCAGGCCGCCGACCTGCGCGGGTCCGCCGGCACGGGCACCGTCGTCGGCAACCTCACCGGTGCGCTGATGGCCGTGTTCGGGTCGGTCGCCCTGGTGATCGTCGGCCTCGTCATGTCCCGGGATGACTTGCGTGCGCGGCTGCGGCAGGCCACGCCGGCCGGCGTCCCGGTACTAGCGGAAGCCAAGGCGATGATCGCCTCCTACCTCACCGCCGAGCGGGAACTGGGCCGCGTAGCGGCGGATGCCGACCTGGACACGCTCGCGCTCACCCTGGTCGGGTCCGGGCACCTGCTGTTTGCCGGCCGGACGGGCACGCCGGTAGCGGCCGGAGCCGTCCGCAAGGTCGTGACCACGGTCATCGCCGGATACTGCGGACAAGCTGCCGCCTGAGTGAGCTGCGACGCCGTCGGCCCCGGGGGCCGCAGCTGGCTATATTTGTGCTGCGGACCGCGGCGGGGATGGCCGGGGAGCTGTCACCGCTGGACCGCGGTCCTTCCCCGGGAACGGACGCGCAGAGGAGCCTCTGAAACATGGCAGGTCAGTTTGCGTCGCCCGCCTTGCGCGCTGGTTGGCGCCCGGCGCGGGCCGCGCTGAGATCGGCAGGTCCCGCGTGACAGGCGGCAGCGGAGAGGCAGTAGCCGCGGCAGTGACCACGGCGGCGCAGTCGGCGCACGCTGGCGCCGAGGTACTCCGGCAGATGCCAGCCGATGCCCTGGATGAAGCGCTGGGAGCCATGGCGGCGCTGCTCGAACGGCAGTCAGCCGAGATCATGGATGCTAACGCCGAGGACGTGCGGGCGGCGCGCGCCGAGGGCCTTCCAGATGCGGTGGTCGACCGGCTGATGCTTGACCGCGAGCGGATACGCGGCATCTCTGCCCAGCTCCATGCCCTCGCGCAGGTGCCCGCCGAGCCAGCTCAGTTTCATGTCCGCGATCTGCCTGGCGATCTCGAGCTGTGGGAACGGCGCAGGCCGGTCGGCGTGGTCGGCGCCAATTTCGAGGCCAGGCCCAACGTCGTGGTGGACATCGCATCCCAGCTGATCAAGTCGCGTAACGCGGGCGTGCTGCGGACCGGGTCCACCGCGCTGCGGTCAGCCAGCGCGCTCATCGACCTGGTCGTCGGTCCCGCCATGCGCGATACCGGGCTCGATCCCAGGGCCATCCAGCTGCTCAGGGTTCCCGGCCGGGAGAGCGCCTTCGCCCTGGTGCGGCAGCCACGGCTGGTCCCGCTCGTCATACTGCGCGGTAGCGGCGCCAGCACCAGAGCGCTCGCGCACGATGCGGCGCTGCATGGCGTCAGGACGCTGGCCCATGCCGACGGCGGAGCTGTCATCTACATTGACCTGTCTGCCGACGAGAACCTGGCCCTTGGGCTGATCGAGAGCAGCCTTGACAGGCTGGGCGTCTGCAACAGGCTGAACCTCCTGCTCGTGCATCGGGAGAGGTGGGATTCCGTCGTCCTGTCCGTTGCAGATCTTGCCAAGCGCTTGAACATCAGGCTTTCGCTGCCGCCGCACGCCCACGCGCTCGGCCATGAGTGGGCCCTGGATGTCGGACGCGAAGCCACCATCACCGTGGCGGAGGCAGCTAGCGCGCAGGATGCCGCCGAGATCGCGAACCGGGAGACGTCCGGCCTGGCCGCATCGGTTGTCACCGCCGACGAGGATGCAGCGAACCGGTTCCTGGATGGCTACTCGGGCACTGGCGCGTTCTGGAACGCTAGCCCGCGCCTGCTCGACGGCTTCAAGCTGCTTGCCGTGCCGGAGACGGGGATCAACATTGACGCCGTTCCCGGGCCGCGCGGCCCGGTCACCTTCAGGGACCTGCACCTGCGGCAGTACGCCGTGGTGCCGAGGGCGAATTAGCCGCGCAGCGACATGGCCTGCCCGCATCGGATCAGCGACCTGGTGGGTAGACGACGAGCGATTCCCTGTGCACCGCGTGAATGTTCCTGAACGTTCGGCGCGCTGCTGGCTCGGCTGGCACGTGGCCGAGCATGAACCCTCTGTCCAGCAGGATCGCGGCACACAGCTGCGGCTGGGCGAGCATGAACGGGTCGGCAAGCTCGCCAATCCGGTCTGCGGACGATGCTGCCAGCTGCGCCAGCGCTTCCTTGCTGGCCGTGGAGTTACCTGCTGCCAGTTCCCGGCAATCCTCGAACGTACCCGGGTCCGTCAGCGCTGCCACCGCGGCCACGCGATCACCGGCGCCGGTGCGGCCCAGTGGCACCGGCGCGTGCCGCAGCCTCAGCAGGATCGAGACGGCACAGGCAACCTCCTGTGGTGACAGGGCACGCAGCAGCCGCAGGATGCTCGACGGCAGGGCCACTGAGCCGCGGCCGATCAGCCGTTCAGGATGACGGACGTCCAGTAGCTCCACTACCGAGCCGGCGGCGAACTCTCCGTCCACGCGCTTGACGCCCGACAGGAACAGTGTGCTGCCGGTGCGCAGGCTTTGCTCGGCGTCTTTGTTGACGTAGAGCGAGCCCGCAGAGTACGCCATGCCGCCGATCCAGCGCTGCGATGGCTCCAGGCTGCCGCTGGCCGCGCGGACGACCGTCCCCAGCCTGGCCCGCGGGTTGATACTCCGGGCGACGACGTCAGGCTCACGGGCCGAGCCGATGACGCACTCGATGCCGCAGCAGGCTGCCCGCGCCGCGGCGCTGAGCTTCGATCCCATCCCGCCTCGTCCGACGCCGCCTGCCGTGATGCGCACCGCTCGCGCCTCATCCGGGGTGAGCCGGGAGATCCGGTCGCTGAGGGTCGAGTCCCGGTAGGCGGCTCGCACGTCGGTCAGGAACAGCAGCCGCGAAGCCTGCACCGCGACTGAGATCGCGACGGCTACCTGGTCATTGTCGAGTGCGGACAGCGGATCCGTTGCGTCGTTGCCATTAACAACAGGAAGCAGGCCGCGGCCGAGGGCCTCGTTCAGCAGGCTGCCGAGGTCACCCATGGCCCTGGCGGATGCCAGGTCACTGCTGGACACCAGGATCTGGCAGACCTCGATCCCGACGGCCGCGGCCAGCTGGCGGTACATCGCCATCAGCGCCGGCTGGCCCACCGATGCTGGCAGGGCCACATCGACTGCCTGCGTCATCGGCTCGGCGCCTTCATATCGCCGGAGCGTCTCCTGCAGGGAGCCGATGAGCCGGCCGTAGTCACCTGCCGCGGCGGCGCTGGCTGCTCCGCCCGCCATGTCCCGCGCCGACTGCCCGGCGTCGGCCGCCTCGCGCATCGAGGACCTGACCGAGCTGACGAGCGCCTGCAGCGCGGGAGCCGCTCCCGCGGTCGGACCCTCGAATGAGAGGAGCCGTCGGCCTAGGCGCGCAGCGCCAGAAGTCACCAGGATGAGCTCGTGCCCGGCTCGTTGCGCCGCGGCAATCTGAGACACCAGGCCAGCGATGACGTCAAGCGCCAGCCCGTCGCCGCTGGCGATGGAGCTTGAGCCGAGCTTGATTACCTGTCTGGTCACGGACAACTCACGACAAATAGGGCACCCGAATAGGGATACGGCGAGAAGAACTGCATGTCGTGCAGCCGCGCATCCACACGCTACCACGGGCGCTAGCCGGGCCTGCTCGCCCAAAGTGGCAGGCACGCGCGTGCTGACGGCAGGACAACCGCAGCCTAACGGACCCGCAAACGAGACCTGCTTGGCCTTACGTGATGCGTTACCCGGCAGCCGCGCGCCGTGAGACATGGTGCGGCGGGCGGGCAGCCGGCGGAGTTAGCAGTACATGAGCGACTACCTGGTGGCCGTCGTTTTCCAGCGCATGCAGACCAACTAGACTCGCAATGTGGCGGACGATCTGACTTTCGCCACGGCCATCGCTGACGCCGCCGCCGGCATTGTCCGGCATCCCGGGGTGACCGCATGAGCCGGCGGCCGGACATCGCGGGGCTCGCTAGCCCGCGCTTCTCCTCGGTATTTGAGGCTGTCTGGTCCTCGCTGCCCGTATCGCTCGCAGCCGTTGTGGCAGCACACGAGACGACCCAGGACCTCGCCAGCATTGCTGCTGATACCGACCCAGCAGCTATCACAAGCCTGCGCGTATGAGGATCGATCGGAGCCGAGATGACACGAGTGGCGGTTACCGGTGGCAGCGGGACGCTTGGCCGCGCTGTCATCGCTGAGCTTTCCGGACATGGCTATGCCGTCTTCAACTTTGATCTCGTGCCGCCGTCGCGGCCTGGGCCCGCCACCTTCACCCGGATCGACTTCCGGGAATACGGCCAGGCTGTCGAGGCCCTGAGCGGCATCGACTCACTGCACGACGGTGTCGATGCGCTCGTTCACCTGGCGGCTATCTCCGGACCGACCCAGGCCGGCAATGCTGCGACGTTCGACAACAACATCACCTGCAGCTATAACGTGTACTCGGCGGCGCGCGTGGCCGGGATCACCAACATCGTCTGGGCGTCGAGCGAGACGCTGTACGGCTACCCCTTTCACCGCCCGCCGCCGTATCTCCCTGTCGACGAGGAGTACCCCGCCCGGCCGGAAATGGCCTACGCGCTCGGCAAGTGCCTGGAAGAGGAGATGGCCCGGCAGCTATGCCGCTGGGATCCCCAGCTCAAGATGATCGGCCTGCGGTTCTCCAACGTCATGGACGAGACGGACTATCTGCAGTTCCCCGGCCTGGACCGCGATCCGGCCGGGCGCAGCTGGAACCTCTGGTCTTACGTCGACTCGCGGGACGGAGCGCAGGCAGTCCGCAGGGCACTGGAGTACCAGGCCACCGGCGCGCATGTCTTCGGCATCGCGAGCCCGGACACGGTCATGCTGCGGCCCACGAGCGCGCTGCTGGACGAGATGCTCCCCGACGTGGAACGCCGCAGGTCCTTCAGCGGCAATGAATCCCTGATCTCTATCGAGAAGGCACGCGCGGTTCTCGGCTACGAGCCCGCGCACACCTGGCGCACCACGGCCCGGGCCTGACCGGCCAACAGTAGCCTGAGCGGGCTTCTCACGGCTGGCGCGCGCCAGCGCCGCCAGGCGACGGCGCCAGCGCCGCTAGGTCATGCAGGTCAGGGCGGGCGGCTAACCTCAGGTCAGCAGGTCCGATGCCGCCTTCTCGATTCCCGTCTCAGACACGAGCACGTGGCGTGCCGCGTCGCCGAGGGGGATGAAACTATCCATCGCGGCGATCCGCGCGACCCGGCCGCCGAAGCCGGCGTCGCCCAGCGCGGCGAGCACGCCTTCCGAGACACCGCCGGAGCGGCGTGTCTCGTCGACGATCAAGACCCGGCCGGTGGCACCGGCCTCGCGCAGCAGATCGTCCACGGGCAGCGGGGACAGCCAGCGCAGGTCAAGAACCCTGGCGCTGATCCCGGTCTCGGCCAGACGTCGCGCTGCCCGCAGCGACATCGGAACGCCGTTGCCGAACGTCACGAGCGTGAGCTGAGCGCCGTCCCCATAGGTGCGGCCGCTGGAGACCGGCACGTCTGCGGCGGCCCACTCCTCGGGAGCCGCGTACGGCGACAGCCAGCCGCCGTCACCAGGCTCGTAGAGGTCCCGGGTGTGGTACAGCGCGATCGGTTCCAGGAACACGCACACCGAGCCGTCAGTATCGGCCGCAGCCAGGCAAGTCCGCAGCATTGCCGCGGCGTCGTCACCGCGGGCCGGCACCGCGACGATGAGGCCTGGGATATCGCGCAGCACGCCAACGGCGTTGTCGTTGTGGAAGTGGCCGCCGAAGCCCTTCTGGTAGGCCAGGCCCGGTACTCGTACCACCATCGGGTTGCGGTACTGTCCGCCGGAGAAGAATTGCAGGCTCGCCGCCTCGCCGCGGAGCTGGTCCTCGGCATTGTGCAGGTAGGCGAGGTACTGAAGCTCCGGCACCGGCAGCAGCCCGGAGACTCCGGCGCCGAGCCCCAGCCCGAGGATCGACTGCTCGTCGAGCAGCGAGTCGAAGACACGGCCAGCGCCGAACCGGCGGGCCAGCCCGCGAGTGACCCCGTAGACGCCGCCCTTCTGCCCGACATCCTCGCCGAAGATCAGCAGCTGCGGATATGCCGCGAGAGCGTCGGCGAGGCCCCGGTTGATGCTGTCCGCCAGGGTGAGCGGTCCCGAGGCCTCGGGCAGCCGCCCGCCGAAGGCGTGCGCGCGGGCCTGCGGGCCGGCCGCTTTCACGGCGTGCCGCGCGACCAGCTCCGGGCGGCGCGGCGCTAGCGGGGCCATGACCTCCTCGGCGCTCGCGAGGCGGCGGCGCGTCACCGCGTCATCGGCAAGCGCGCGGACTCGCCCGCGCATCGACTCGTAGCGCCGCACGACCTCAGCGGGCGTGAGCAGCCCGGCACCGACAAGCAGGCGTGCCGTGCCGAGCAGCGGGTCGCGCTGGTAATCCGCCGCGATCTCGGCCGCGCTGCGGTAACTCACCTCGGCGTCGCTGCCTGCGTGCGCCATGAACCGCACGACGCCCAGATGCAGGAACGCGGGCGCCCGCCTGGCGCGGACGTAGCCTGCCGCGGCAACGGCAGCGTCATAGCAGCCGGCGAGGTCAGTGCCGTCCACGGCGAAGTACCGCATCGGCGGCCGGCTGGAATACGCTGCGGCGATCCAGCCGGCCGGAGTCCGGACGCTGATGCCCAGGCCGTTGTCCTCGCAGACGAACAGCACCGGCATCGGCAGCCCCCGATGGGCGACCTGGCAGGCCGTGTTGATAGCGCCGGTCGCGGTCGAGTGGTTGGCCGAGGCGTCACCGAAGCTGGTGACGGCGATGGCATCGGACGGCCACCGCGTGGTCACGCCCAGTTTTCTGGCGCGATCGATCGCGAAGGCGACGCCGACCGCCCGCGGCAGGTGCGAGGCGATGGTCGAGGTCTGCGGGATTACCGCGAGGCCGGCGTGGCCGAAGACCTTGTGCCGTCCGCCGGCGATCGGCTCGTCGGCCGCCGCGACCAGGCCGAGCAGGACATCGCGCAGCGGATCGGTGCCCGGCACCTGCGCGGCACGGGCGAGATAAAAGGCGCCGGAGCGGTAGTGCAGCAGTGCCGGGTCGGTGGGGCGCAGCGCGCCCGCCACGGCCGCGTTGGCCTCGTGTCCCGATGACCCGATGGTGTAGAAACCCTGCCCGGCCGCACGCAGGTAGCGGGCGGCAAAGTCGAGGTGGCGGTTGCCGATCTGGGCATCGAACAGTGCAAGCGCCAGCTCGCCGGTGAGCCGGCTGCCCGGCCGCACCGGTGCTGCCGGATCGGGCGACCCCGTCCGGTGCTCAGGTACATCGAATCGCAGCCGCTCCGCCGCATCGAGGAAATGCTGGTCGAGCGCCTCCTCCGGCGAGTGCTCGCTCATGGCCGCCGTCTCGCCGCCGTGGTCAGTCGGCGAGCCGGAACGACTCGTCGGGGGTGAGCTCGGTGACGTCCATCTGGGCCTTCTGCAGCCGCCCCGAATAATCCCAGTTCATCGACTGCCACCGGGTGAACTGGTCAAGGACCCAGATGCCGGACTGGCGCGATCCGTTACCTGACTTCCCGTTGCCGCCGAACGGCAGATGCGCCTCCGCCCCGGACGTGGAGTTGTTGACGCTCACCATGCCAGCCGAGATTCCGCGCCGGAACGCGAATACCTCAGCGGGCTCATGGGTGTAGATCGACGAGGACAGGCCGTAGCCCGGGAGGTTGGCCAGCCGGATGGCCCCCGCCAGGTCGCGGTACGTGGTGACGCCGACGAGCGGGCCGAACGTCTCGTTGCGGAAGATCGCATCGTCCTCCCGGACGCCGTCGACGATCGTGGGGTGGTAGAAGATCCCGGCATCCGGATCGCCGGCGAAGCCGTCGCGCGGGCTGCGTGCCGTGATCCGTCCGGTCGCGGTGGATCCGAGCACGCTATGGTGCGGCTGGATCCAGCCGAGGTATTCCTCGAACCGCTCGGCGAACTTCTCATCCAGCATCGGGCCGAAGACAACATCACCGGACGGGTCGCCGACCGCGGCCTGCCTGGCCGCCTTGTCGAACCGCGCGACGAAGTCGTCGTGGACGCTCTCATGCGTAATCACGGTGCCTAGCGAGGTACACCGCTGCCCGGCGGTACCGAACCCGGAGAACAGCGCAGCCTCCACCGCGAGATCAAGCTCGGCGCTGGGCGTCACGATCATCGGGTTCTTCCCGCCGAGCTCCAGGCAGGCCGACTGCAGGTGCCGCCCGGTCAGCTCGCCGATCCTGGACCCGACTGTGCTGGACCCGGTGAAGCCGACCTTGTCGACGAGTCCTTCATCCAGCGCCCGCTCCAGCCCGGTGAACGTCGTCTCGCCGTCGGCCAGTACCAGGTTCAGGACGCCGGCCGGCAGGCCGCCGCCGTGTACGAGCAGGTCGAACAGCGCCCTGCCGCAGGCCGGGGCGTAGTCGGCGGGCTTCCAGACCACGGCATTGCCGCACAGCAGCGCCGGGATGAGGTACCAGGACGGCACCGCAACGGGGAAGTTGCCCGCGGTGATGACGCTGACCACGCCGACCGGGTTGCGGAAAGTGAACAGCTGCTTGTCCGGCATCTCGCTGGGCACCGTCTGGCCGTAGAGGCGGCGGCCTTCGCCCAGGAAGAAGTCACAGGTGTCCACGATCTCCCGCACCTCACCGAGCGCCTCGGCGTACGGCTTGCCGATTTCCCTGGTCACCAGGCGGGCCAGGGAATCGGCGTTGGCCTCCACGACCCGGCCGATGTGCGCGATGGCGCGGCCGCGCACCGGCGCAGGCACGTCCGCCCATCGTTGCTGGGCCGCCCGGGCAGCTCGCGCCGCCGCCACGAACGTGCTCGCGTCACCAAGCGAGACGTCGGCAACGACCTCGCTGATCCTCGCGGGATTTGTGGACGCGACACGGCCACCAGGGGCACCCGCCACCAAGGACCCGGCAATGACCGAGGAAATGCTGCTCATCACGACCTCATTTCATCGACGTCATCGGGCGCGGGCTGCCAGCTGGCCGAGCACATCATCCAGGGCCCGGATGCCAGCCTGCAGCTCGTCGGTGGTCACGTTCAGCGCCGGCCGGAACCGGACGGAGCGCTCGCCGCATGGAAGCACAAGCACCCGAACCTCGCGTAGCCCGGTGATGAGCTGGTCGCGCAGCCGCGCGTCCGGCAGGTCGATCGCGCACAACAGGCCGCGGCCGCGAGCATTGCTGACGAGCCCGGCCCGCCGTACGCCGAGGTCACGCAGCTCATCCAGGAGGTAGCTGCCTGCCTTCGCTGCGTGGTCGAACAACGCGTCGGCTTCGATGATCTCCAGGAGCCGGCGGGAGCGCACCATGTCCACCAGGCCGCCGCCCCAGGTCGAGTTGATCCGGCCGGACACCTGGAACACGTTGTCGGCGACCTCATCCACCCGGCGGCCCGCCATGATGCCACCCAGCTGCACCTTCTTGCCGAACGCCACGATGTCGGGCTCGAGGCCGAGCTGCTGGTAGGCCCAGGGCGTACCGGTGATCCCGACACCGGTCTGCACCTCGTCAAGCACGAACAGGGCGTCGTAGGCCCGGCACAGTTCCTGCATCGCCCGCAGGAACTCCGGGCGAAGATGGTTATCACCGCCCTCGGCCTGGATCGGCTCCGCGATGAAGCACGCGATGTCATGCGGGTATGCCTCGAACGCCGCCCGTGCCTGAGCGAGGGCGCGGGACTCGGCGGCCTCGACGTCGGCGAGATGCTGCTCCAGCGGGAAGGTGATGGCAGGTACGTCGATACGCGGCCAGTCGAAAGCCGGGTACCTGTCGGTCTTGGCCGGCTCGGTATTGGTCAGCGACATCGTGTAACCAGACCGGCCATGAAACGCGCGGGTCAGGTGCATCACCCTGGTGCCGAGATCGCGGGACCGGCCCGCTGCCTCGTTCCGGCGGCTCTTCCAGTCGAACGCCGTCTTGAGCGCATTCTCGACCGCCAGCGCACCGCCCTCGACGAAGAACAGGTGCGGGAGTTCCGGGTCACCGAGCACCCGGCCGAATGTCTCGACGAAGTCCGCGAGATGTGTCGTGTACATATCCGGATTAGCCGGCTTGCAGGCCGCCACCATGGCGAGCAGCGCCATGAACTCGGGATCACCGACAATGCCCGGCGGGTTGGCTCCCAGCGGCGCTGACGCGAAATGCGTATAGAGATCGAGGTACTCGCGCCCGTCCCGCGCGTCGACCAGCCAGCTGCCGTGGCTATGTTCCAGGTCGAGTACCAGCCGGTAACCGTCGGTAAGCAGGTACTCGGCGAGCCGCTCGTGCACGGCGGCCGCAGGCACGCGCACGCTGCGAAAACTGGTCATGCGCCTCCTTACAGATTGCAGACAAGACACCCTACCCGCTGTGCTGGCTACCTCTGTGCTGGCTACCTCTGTGCTGGCCGGCACTCCGGTGGCCGGCCTGCCTGGAACCCAGCACCCAGCCGTGCGGACGGATCAGCTTCGTGCCAGGGCGCAGCGGATGTCGAGTTCCGGCACCGGTCAGGCCCGGCGCCGTGTATGCATCAGCCGCAGGATCAGCGGGGTGAAGATCAGCTGCATCGCCAGCTCCATCTTCCCGCCCGGCACGACGATGATGTTCGGCCGTGACATGAACGAGTCGTGCAGCATCGACAGCAGGTAGGGAAAGTCGATGCCTTTCGGGTCGGCGAACCGGATGACTACGAAGCTTTCGTCGGCGCTCGGAATGTCGCGGGCGATGAACGGATTCGACGTGTCCACCGTCGGCACGCGCTGGAAGTTCACGTGCGTCCGGGAGAACTGCGGGCAGATGTAATTCACGTAGTCTGGCATCCGCCGCAGCACCGTGTCGACGACATCCTCGCTGGTGTAGCCGCGGGTGGTCTGGTCACGATGCAGTTTCTGGATCCACTCGAGGTTGATGATCGGGACGACTCCGACCAGCAGGTCCGCGTACTTGGCGACGTTCGCCTTTTCGGTGACCACGGCGCCGTGCAATCCCTCGTAGTAAAGCAGGTCACTGCCCCGGTCGACCTCTTCCCAGGGCGTGAACGTCCCGGCTGGCTGCCCGAAGGGCTTGGCCTCTCGCGCGTCGTGGAGATACTTGCGGAGCTTGCCGCGACCGTGCTCGCCATACTCCCGAAAAAGGGTCTCAAGCTCTTCGAGCAGGTTCGCCTCTGGGGAGAAATGGCAGAAATGGCGGTTGCCCTCTTTCTCGGCCTCTGCCGTGGCGACCTTCATCTGCTGCCGGTCGTGCCGGTGGAAGGAGTCGCCTTCCACGATCGTCGCGTTGATCTGCTCGCGCAGGAAGATGTGCTGAAAGGTCCTGGTCACCGATGTCGTGCCAGCGCCGGACGAGCCGGTGATGACGACGATGGGATGTTTGGCCGACACTGTTCTCCCTGCTCGCTATGGGATCCGGAACAAGGAACGGCTGTTGAACAGCGAGTCGTCGAAGGTCGACTCCGGTCCGCTGGCCTGGTCGTGGTGGTAGCGCTCGATCCGCTCGACCTCGTTCCTGGACCCGAGGATCAGCGGCACGCGCTGGTGCAGGCTCGCGGGCTGGATGTCCAGGACGCGCTCGCGTCCGGTGCTGGCGCAGCCGCCGGCCTGTTCGACGATAAACGAGATCGGGTTGCACTCATACATGAGCCGGAGCCGGCCCGGCCTTGCCGGTTCCTTGCTGTCCCTGGGGTACAGGAAGACACCGCCGCGGGTGAGGATGCGGTAGGTCTCCGCCACCAGCGAGTCAATCCAGCGCATGTTGAAATCCCGGTGCCTGGGTCCGGTCCGGCCCGCCAGGCATTCCTGGATGTAGCGGCGGACCGGAGGTTCCCAGAAGCGCTCGTTAGAGGCGTTAATCGCGAATTCTCCGCAGTCCTCGGGGATGCGCAGCTGCGGATGCGTGAGGATGAACGCCCCGATGTCGCGATCGAGCGTGAATCCGTCGACGCCCTCGCCGGTGGTGAGGATCAGCATCGTGGACGGCCCGTAGAGGGCGAAGCCCGCGCATACCTGGGCGACGCCCGGCTGGAGAAAGTGCTCGGCCTGCGGCTGCCCGCCCTGGTCCGGAATGCGCAGGATCGAGAAGATCGTGCCTGCCGACATGTTCGCGTCGAGGTTGCTGGAGCCGTCCAGCGGGTCGAACACCAGGAGGTACTTTCCGCGCCGGTTGGTAGCGGGGACGGGATAGATGCCTTCCATCTCTTCCGACGCCATCGCGGCCAGGTGCCCGGTCCACTCCGTCTCGCCGATCATCACCTCGTTGCTGATGAGGTCGAGTTTCTTCGGCACCTCGCCCCGGGTGTTCTCCGCGTCCGCGCTTCCCAGCGCGCCGACGAGCGTGCCGCGGCTCACCTGGATACTGATGATCTTCACAGCCGTTGCCACCGCGTTGAGCAGCCCCGAGAAGTCACCGGTCGAGCCGGGATGGCGGTGTTCGGCCTCGATGGTGTAACGGGTCAGCGTCTTGCGTTCCTCATGCACGGCTGGACTGCCTCTCCCGGGATGGCGCATCGCCCGCGACGTAAGCGTCGATAATGCCGTCAGTCTGCGCCACGAGGGCGGTGGCCAGCTTGCGTACTCCTGACAAGGCTGACCTCCTGTTCCTGCAACGATCACGGCGTCAGCCGCCCGTCGCATAGGCTACGCCGGGGCCGTCAAGGCCGCATCCCCCGCCAGAGCGGTCCGTCGGGTGAAGTTGGCCACCCTCCGTCTCGCCACGGCGGCCATCCTGCTGATGTCGGCCTCTTCAGCACGTCATCGCCCCGCGACAGCCGGGCTTCTTGCATCATGCGACAGACCGGGGTTGCGGGGATAGGACCAATGGCCGGCATGGCAAGGGACCATGGGCCCGCTGCTGAGTTCTGCGGGCCTGTACCTGTCGGCTCCGCCCGGCCGCCTCGGCTGCGATCCGGGCGGCTCCGGTGGGCGAAATTCAGCGTCCTCGCAGGTCAGTAACTCGCTCTAGACCGGGCCGGCGGTTCCGCGGCCGCCCGCCATGGCCGGATGCGACGGCAACATGACTGGTTCAGCGGCGGCTCTGGCCGCGGTCTCGGCGTGTCTGGCCGCGGTCTCGGCGTGCCAGCGAGTGAGCGTGAGCCACAGCGGGATCCCGGCCCAGCAGCAGAAGATCAGGCCGGCCAGCGGGATGTTCAGCCAGAACCATGTCCCCATCATGACTCCTGTTGCCTCTCGACCCAGCGGCCGCCCGATATGGGACGTTACGGACCAGCGCCGATGCCAGCGCGGCCAGCTCCGGCGTAGGACGACTCGTTCCGTACATCCAACGGAAAGTTACCCTCAGGCACGTGCGTTCTACCTTGGGTGACCCCAGGAATGGTGTTTCGTGCTTCGCGGTTGATGACGCCGTGCCTGACGATCGGTTGCCTGCGTCCGCGCCGCTGGCGGGAGGGACGGCATGGGCGCGGAGTCTGCAGACGCCGTTGCGCATGTTCCTGCGGACCGAGACGGGCAGTGCGTCTGTCCTGCTTGCGATGACGCTTGCGGCGCTTGTCTGGGTTAATGCAGATGCCTCCTCTTATGACGCGTTCTGGCATACCCAGGCTGCAGTGCACGTCGGCGGTGCGGGGGTGTCGCAGGACCTGCGCGGCTGGGTGAACAGCGGGCTGATGACCTTTTTCTTCTTCATCTTCGGGCTGGAAGCCCGGCGCGAATTCGACATGGGCGAACTGCGGGAGCGCCGCCGGCTGGCGCTGCCCGCCGCGGCAGCTCTCGGCGGTCTGGTGGTACCTGTCGCCATCTACCTGGCCGTCAATGCGGGCCGGTCAAGCGTGGTCGGGTGGGGCACATCGATGTCGACCGACACCGCTTTCGCGCTTGGCATGCTGGCCCTGGCCAGGCCCCGCTTTCCGGACCGGGTGCGCACGTTCCTGCTGACCGTCGCCGTCGTGGACGATCTGGTGTCGCTGCTGGTCATCGGGACGGCCTACAGCAGCGACGTGAGGCTGGCCGCCCTCGCGATCGGGGTAGGCGTCTTCGGCGTGATCTTGCTTCTCCGCAGGGCCGGGGTCCGGTACGGGCTCGTCTACGCGGCGGCTGGGATCACGGCCTGGGTAGCGGTCTTCAAATCGGGCGTCGACCCGGTCGTTGTGGGACTTGCGATGGGGCTGCTGACCTACGCTTATCCGGCTGACCGGGCCGACCTCGAGCGTGCTACTGACCTGTTCCGCAGCTTCCGCGAGCAGCCGACGCCTGAGCTCGCTCGATCGGCGACTGCGGGGCTCACCTCAGCGATCTCGCCGAACGAACGGCTGCAGCTGCTCTATCATCCCTGGACCAGCTACGTCATCGTGCCGCTTTTTGCCCTCGCCAACGCGGGGATCGCGATCAACGGCGCCTTCCTGGGCAAGGCACTCTTCTCGCCGATCACGCTGGGGATCTTCTTCGGTTACGTGGCAGGCAAGCCGGTCGGCATCACCGGCGCCTCCTGGCTGCTCACCCGGCTGAGCCGGGGACGGTTGCGGCCGTCGGTCGGCTGGGCCGCCGTCACCGGGACAGGCACCATCGCCGGAATCGGCTTCACGGTGTCCATCCTGATCGCGACCCTCGCGTTCAGCGGCACCGAGCTGCAGGAGGCCAAGCTCGGTGTGCTCAGTGCGGCACTGGGCTCCTCGCTGGTCACCTGGCTGGTCTTCCGCGCCGCTGCCCGGCTTCCGGCCAGGTTGCAGATCCGGGCGCTGCTCGGTACCTCGCGCGCCATTGTCGATCTCGACCCGCCGGTCGAGCCCGGCCGCGATCACATCCGCGGCCCCGCCGGGGCACCAGTGACTATCGTCGAGTACGCCGACTTCGAATGCCCCTACTGCGGTCAGGCGGAGCCGGTCATCAGGCAGCTGCTAACCGGCCACGGAGACGTGCGGTACGTGTGGCGGCATCTTCCGCTGAACGACGTCCATCCGCATGCGCAGCTGGCCGCCGAGGCCACGGAGGCCGCCGCCGATCAGGGCGCGTTCTGGGAGATGCACGATCTGCTGCTTGACCACCAGGATGAGCTCAGGGCGCCCGCGCTGATCCGGTACGCCGAGGACCTCGGCCTCGACGTCGGAAGGTTCCGCGCCCGCCTGAGCGGGAAGGCCGGCGCCCCCAGGATCGCCGAGGACGTCGACTCCGCCGACCTGAGCGGTGTCTCCGGCACGCCGACCTTCTTCATCAACGGGCGCAGGCACCACGGCGCTTACGATATTGACGCGCTTTCCGCAGCAGTCAAGGCGGCCAAGGCCCGCGCGACGATCGCGCGCGCTCCGCGCGGCCGGTCGCATTCCGCCGCCGGATTGCGGCATGGCAGGGACGACGGAACCCCGTCAGCGTGACGAGCAGCACGAGGAGTACCCAGGAGGAAGGCTTACGCAGACGGTGCTCCGCCAGCCAGCGGACCCGCACCGCTGCGTTCAGGCCGGGGCGAAACGGAGCCTCAGCCCGAACCTGCGCAGCACCGAAAGGAACCACAGCGTAGACGCGCCGGTCCCGGCGACGACAAGCGCCGCGGTGGCGACGGTGGTCAGCATCAGGAACGTCCCGGTCGGCTCGGTCACCATCAGCACTGCCAGGCTGGCCGTGAGCAGCAGAAAGATGCCAGCCCAGAGCCAAGTCGCGCGCTGGAAGAAGCGGTGCAGGCCCGGGTGATGGATGGCTGGCTGCCGCAGAGCGACCACCTCGGTGGCCAGCCTGGCAACTAGCGGGTTCGGGCCCCGCGCTGTCCGGGCGAACAGCACGCACATGCAGAGATTCGCGAGCGGGAACTGCAGCAGGAAGATCCACAGTTCGCCGGTGGCGATGACCACTGCGGTCTGCAGCGTCAGCACGACGGCTGAGATCGTCAACAGGCTGGGGACGCACCCGGTGGCGACCCTGCGGATAGCCGCGGCAGCCCAGGTCGCTGCCACCCCCGCCAGCAATCCGGCATCGCGGCCGCCTAGCCACGCGCCGACGGCGTAAGCGGCGACCGGAAGCCCGGCTGACTCGGTCAGACTCCATGCCGTAGTGCGCAGCAGCCGCAGCGGTCGGGGGAGTTCCAGGTGCTCTGGCACGGGGAGAGCCTAGTGGCTGATTCGCGGGCATGTGGATGGACTGACCGAGGAATTGCCGAGGTTTCAGGCGCCGGTGGAATACCAGGGCCCGGCGCTTCAGCCGAGGATCTCGGGGCCCAGGAAAGTAACCTTGGCCGTTAACAGGCCTGTACCCTCCACTAACAGGCCGCGTATCGGCAGTTAACAGGCTGCGTATCGGCAGTTAACAGGCCGCGTCGGGCAACCGGGCCGACCGCGCGCGCTGTGAGAGCAGTTCGTGGTACTGCTCGCCGCTCCCCTTCATCCCGCTTACCAACGGTGAATGGGCGAGCGAGAACGCTCCGGCGAACATAATCAGCAGCGACAGCGCTTCCAGGGGTCCCCAGGCGCCGGTTGTCCGCAGGCTGTCACCGAAAAGCCCGACGCCGATCAGGATGCTGGCCAGGGGGTCGACCAGGACAAGGCTCGACTGGGAGGCGACGATCGGGCCCGCATGAAAGGCGTTCTGGGCCAGGAACACCGCGAGCGCCCCGGAGAACGCCAGGGCGTAGGTCTGCCAGTGGCGGTACAACGAGGCCCAGTCTTGGGCAGCGAAACCTGAGACCGCCTTGGTGCAGGCCGCGGTGAAGGCGAAGCCGATGGCCGCCGCGGTGCCGAACATGGCGGCCCGCCACCAGCCCGGGCCGCGCAGCGCGAGGACGACGGCGATAGCGATGGCACCGCCGCAGGCCCCGCCGGTGACTATCCATTCCCACGTCGGCGGTGACAGCGTGCCGTATTCGGGATGGGCGAAGTACAGGAAGCCGGCCAGGCCACCGGAAACGGCCAGCGCGCCGAGCCATTCCCGTCGCCCGATCGTGAATCCGAACCAGACGGCCAGAATGCCGACGAGGAAGACTAGCTCGGTAGTCAGGGTCGGCTGTACCTGGGAGAGGCGGCCGAAGTGCAGCGCGACGGCCTGGAACAGGAAAGAAACGATCATCAAGGCGAATCCGAGCAGCCAGATTCGCCGCCGCAGCGCGTACGTGATCAGGCTCAGTCTCAGCGTGCTGCCAGCCGGCGCCTTCTCGACGCCCATGCGCTGAAACACGCTCGTCAGCGCGTTGGCCAGCGAGGCGCCCAGGGCCAGCACAAAAACCATCGAACCTACCTTAGCAATAACGCATGTATCATACAGATACTTGGCCGTATCATACATGGAGGGTGAGGGGCGGGGGATCGGCGCGATGGGGCCTGAGCCAATCGGAGCCGACGCAATCGGGATCATCGAGCTGGAGCTGATGAAGCTTGTGCGCCACCTCGAAACCTTCGGTCGGCGCGGTTCGCTATACGTGCGCGTCGACCGGGCTGGTTACCTTGCGATGCGCATGCTGGAAGGTATCGGGCCGGTGAGCACGAATGCGCTGGCCCGGGCCCTGCAGCTCGATGCCTCGACGGTCACCCGGCAGATCGCCGCTCTCCAGTGCCAGGGGTTCGTCGAACGACGTGCCAACCCGGCCGACGGGCGTTCGTCGATGATCGCTCTGACTCAGGCAGGCCGTCAGTCGATGCGCGCAGTGGAGCGGGACCGGCGACGCCAAATCGAAGCGCTGGTCAGGGACTGGGACGATGCCGAGCAGATCAACCTGGGGCTGGCCCTGACCAGGCTCAACGCTTCTCTGGGGGAAAGCGTGACTGAGATAGACGACCGCCATCAGGGCCAGGGCGCCCGGATGCCTGAGCCCAGCTAGCGACCGGCTCAGGCGGCGACCGGCTCAGCTAATGATCGGCTCAGCTAATGATCGGCTCAGCTAGGGCCGGCTTGCGGGATTTCGCCCGATTCCACCGACGCGCCACCAGGCACGGCCTGATCGTAGCTGTCAGCCAAAGGATCCGGCAGCAGCGACCTTATCTGATCGGACAGGCCGCGCCAGCCTGGGCGGCCGCGCAGGTCATGACATCGTTCCGGCCAGGGACATTTCCCAGGCCAGCGGACTAGCTACGAGTGCAAAAGCTCCGCCGTGCAAGGACAACGGCATACCCAGTCGGACGAAAGTCGGCCAGGAGGAAAGTACGTCCAGGTGATATCATGGCGGCATGGCACTGACCGGACATCGGCGTCGTCCACGCCTCACCACGCTGGCCATCCGGCGGAAGGGAATCGTCACCATCCCTGAGGCCATCCGAGAGGAACTTGATCTTCACGAGGGCGACCATCTGGTCGCGACCGTAGAAGACGGGCGGCTCATCTTGATCCCGGCATCCGTCATCCCCGACGACCAGGCATGGTTCTGGACACCGGAGTGGCAAGCCAAGGAGGAAGAGGCTGACCAGGAGATCACCGACGGAGGCGGCCCAGTCATGAGCGCGGATGAATTCATCACCGAACTCGCCCAGCGGGCCGGCCTCTCCCCGGACGACCTGACCTGACGGTGCCCACCTTCGAACGGCTGGCGAGCTTCCTGAGAGACTTTGACGCGCTGACGCCCAGCCAGAAGGCCGCGTTCCTGCGGGCGGTGGTCCTGTTCGTAGCCGACCTCCGGGATGGCAGAGGATTCCGGAAGAGCCTGCGCGTCAAGAAGATGGCCGGATACGACGACGTGTGGGAACTCACCTGGGCCCCTGACGGCAGGGCCACCTTCGAGTACGGCGCCTCCGTCAAGGAGGGTCATCCGCAGGTGCGCTGGCGGCGCGTCGGCACTCACGACATCTTCAAGCGCCCGTGACCGCAGCGCTTGGCGCAACGGGTGAGTGCGTCGACACGCCGCTGTGCCGTCGCCAGCACCGGGCGAAACAGGCATCCGGCTGGCTGCTGGGCCAGCCGAGCCCAGGCACCCTGACCTGGACCCTCCCGCACGGCCGCAGCTACGCCACAACACCCGGCCACTACCCCGACTAGGCAGCCCGGGGCGGCCTCGCTAGGCGGCCCGGGTGGCTCGGCTGGGCAGCCTCGCTACGACCAGCGTCCCGCGCCAGCATCGGACCCGGAGGTAGCCAAAAACGTCAAGCGCACCGACCGGCCGTATTTCGTATTTGCCAACAACCGGGCCGGCGGCTGGCGCGACCTGAAGCACCAAAGCTGACTTACCGCGACGGCGGTAGCCTCTGGATAACCGCGCCGGCGCTGGTGCCTGCACCGACCGGCAATCGGCTCAGCAGCGGAATCGGCGTATCTTCCGCTCTGCCCACCATCGACGGGGAGCAAATCGACATGACACTCTTCCAACGGGCACACGACATAGTCCAGGCAAAGGCCAGCAAGGCGCTCGACGCGGCCGAGAAGCCCGACGAGATGCTCGACCTGTCCTATGAGCAGATGCTCGATCAGCTCACCCAGGTCCGGCGTGGGCTGGTGGATGTCACCGCCTCGCGTAGGCGGATCGAGCTGCAGGAGCAGCAGCTGCACCACTCGGTCGACCACCTCCAGGACCAGGCCAGGGCGGCCGTATCGCAGGGCAACGAGGACCTGGCGAGGGAAGCGCTGTCTCGCAAGGCCGCAGCCCAGGCCCAGATCGACGCCATGGAGCCGCAGGACGAGCAGCTCACCGAGCAGCAGACGAAGCTCGAAGAAACCCTCGAGACCCTGCAGAAGAGGGTGAATGACTTCCGGAGTCAGAAAGAAGTGCTGAAGGCCCAGTACACCGCGGCGAAGGCCGAGAGTTCGGTCGGCGAGAGCACGGCGGGAATCTCCCAGGCTTACGGCGACTCGGGAGCGGCTCTCCAGCGGGCCCAGGACAAGATCGCCACGATGCAGGCACGGGCCGGCGCCGTAGACGAGCTGCTCCAGTCCGGAGTGCTCGAAGATGTCGGAGGCAGCACCGACGACATCCAGGAGGAGCTCGACGAAGCAGGGTCGGCCGCCGAGGTGGACAGGGAGCTTGCCGCGCTCAAAGCCGACGTTGGCCGTGCGGCCGCAGTCGACCAGGGCTCACCGGCACCGCCGGGGCTGACCGGAAGCTGACGGGCTAGCCGGAAGCTGACGGGCTAGCCGGAAGCTGACGGGCTGAGCGGAAGCTGACGGGCTGAGCGGAAGCTGACGGGCTGACCGGAAGCTGACGGGCTAACCGGAAGCTGAGGTCATGGTGGGCGCGGTCATTCGTGCCGGGCACGCACACGGTCGGTCCGGACGATGGTGATCGGAACGCGGGCGTGATGGACGCAGTAGGTGCTGACCGAGCCCAGCAGGGCGTCGGCGAAGCCGCCGTATCCGCGGCTGCCCACGACCAGCAGCTCAGCGCCTGCCGACGCCTCGACCAGGACGTGACCCGGGTGCCCCTCGATCACGCGGGTTCGCAGCCGGGCCGGGCGGTCGGAGCCGAATACCTCATCGAGAGCGCCGGCGAGTGCTCGTTCCGCAAGGAGGTCGAGGTCGAGGTCGTCGGGGTAGGCCGGGACCCAGCCGTAGAACGTCGGGTACTCCCAGGTGATGACGGCCTCCAGGTCGGCTCCGGTGAACCCGGCCTGCCGCGCCGCCCAGCGCAAGGCCGATTGAGAGCCTTCGGAGCCGTCTACCCCGACAACGATGCGGGCCCGCCGGTCGCCACCCGATCCGTTCATTACGCTCCTCGCACGCAGCCCCAGCGGCTGATCCCGCCGGCCCCGCCGACGACGATAGCGCCCCGCACCCGGAACCCTGGTACTGCTAGCCGTAGCGCGGCGGCCACCTCTATCGTCAGCCTGACCTGACGGCACCAGGGCGGGAGCGGGCATGCGGGTGGTGGTGGCGGGGGCCGGGTTCGCCGGCCTGCTCGCGGCGTACCGGGTACTCCAGGCCGGTCACGAGGTCGTGGTGCTTGAGGCGCGGGACCGGGTCGGCGGCCGGGTGTGGTCACAGGAGCTCATCCCCGGTGACCCGCGGACCGTTGCCGAGCGTGGCGCCGAGTTCGTGCTGGACGGCTATAACGTGATGCGGGCGGTGCTGACCGAGCTCAGCCTGGAGCTCGCGGACACGACCATGTCCTACTACGAGCGGGAGCCCCGCGGCGGGGCGGCGGCCACCCCCCGGGAGGTTGCCCGGTGCGGAGCGGCCGTGGCTGCGGCCGCCGCCAAGGCCCGGCCTGGCGCATCTCTCGCCGAGGTCGTCTCATGCTGGGACGGCGAGCCGGCCGCCCTCGCCGCGTATCTGTCCCGCACCGAGGTCACGAACGGGGTCGGCGCTGACGTCCTGGTCGCCGCGGCGGCCGCCGACGTGACGGCGGGGTTCGACGGCCGGCCGTGCTGGCGGGTGGCCGGGGGCAACCAGCAGGTGGCCAGGCGGCTGGCCGGACGCCTCGGGTCGGCAGTGCGGCTGCGGAGCCCGGTGCGGTCAGTCGAGCACGATGCGGCGGGCGTCCGCGTCCGGGTCGGCGGCGAGGTGACCGGCGAGGTGACCGGCGACGCGGTCATCGTCGCGGTGCCGATGGCCGTGCTGCGACGGATGCCCTTCTCACCGCAGTTGCCAGACAGGCTACGCAAGGCGCGCCGCCCGGGAGCGGCGGGCTTCCCCGGCGCCGGCCTGGTTTCCCGGGCGGCCGGAGGCCCTGGCGGCATCGGCAACGTCGTGAATCACCTGCAACGGGCGAGGTGCTGGCGGGCGGGGAGAACCAGGCTGGGGTGACGCGCGCCGGACCAGCCAGGTCACGGGGAGCCTGCGCGGCGCGCCGGAGCAGGAGCACGTCATGCGGCAAGCCGCCAGCGGGGGAGCGTCACCGTCCCGAACGGTAAGATCGTCCCGTTGCTCCCGGTGCTGGCTGACAGCTACTCCGGCAGCCAGGGCAGCGTTCAGCGGTGGCGACCGATGCGAAGAATGGCAGTAACAGGATCCAGGCGGTCCGCATCGCGGTGCCGATCGTGGCCGCCGTTGTTGGGTTGGTGCTCGTCGTCGTCGCTGTCATCCTCGGAATGCGCGGTTGACGGCGCGCGCCAGGTCCGCGCCCGCTGACCGGACTCAGGGCAGCGGCACCAGACGGGGCGCATAGGGGCGATGCCATGCGGAAAGGCAGGTGGAGGCTGATGGCTCCCGATGGCGGCCAGGGCGGAACCGACCTCGGCAGGCGTATTCAGGAGCGCCGCCACAAGGCCGGGCTGACCAGGGAAGAGGCGGCGCAGAGAGCTGGCATGGCCGAAAGCTACCTGGCGTATCTGGAAACCGATGCTGATGCGGCCCCGACCTCGGCGGCCCTGACCCGGCTGGCGGCGTCACTCGATACCACCACCCGCGCCATCACGGGCGCTGAGCTCGGCCTCCCGCCTGGCCGCCAGGCGCCGGATAAGCGCCCTGCCCTCAGGCCGCTGAGCGCCGCCGAATGCCGGGCCCACCTCGGGACCGGGGGGGTCGGACGGTTCCTGTTCGTCGCGGCCCGCGGTCCGGTGGCTTTTCCGGTGAACTACCGGATGCTTGCCGACGACATAGTCTTTCGCACCGGCGAAAGGACCAGCGCGGCGGCGGCAGCGGCAGCACCACGGCAGCCGGTGTCCTTTGAGGTTGACCATCTCGACGAGGTACTGGGCGAGGGGTGGAGCGTGCTGGTCAGCGGGCAGGCACACGTGGTGACCAGCGCCGCCGAGCGGGCTGAGGTCGAGTCGCTTGGTGTCGCCCCGTGGGCGGCCGGGGCCAAGCAAACCTACGTGCGGATTATCGCAGGCCAGCTCACCGGGCGCCAGATCCGGGCTGGCGGATAACTGCACCAGCAGTCCGGCCACGCGCCCCAGCCGAGGGAAGGCATCATGGCAAAGGCATCATGGCAGGGCATGGCCGGGCGACCCAGCGCGCGGCGGGCAGCGCTGCTTCCCGGTTACGCGCTCCAGGTGTCCAGGAATACCGCGTCCCTGGCTGAGACCTTTGCCCGGTACATGGGATGCAGCTCCATGGCGGGCGAGTACTTGCTCGCCGGTACCTCGCGGCCCAGCGCCTCGGCCATGGCCCGCACGTGATGCGGACCTGCGCCGCAGCAGATGCCGATATAACTGACCCCGAGGTCGCGGGCCTCGAGCGCGAATTGCGCCATCTCGAAGCGCGTGCACCCGAACGGCTCGAGCGCGAGCGGGAATGCCCGTTCGGTGCCTTCGGCGCGCAGGCTCTGCATCGTCGGGGCGGCCGCATTCGTGCGGTAGGGCACCGGCTGGGCGGCGACCGCGCAGCTGACCGTGTCGCGGATCCGCGCCAGCAGGGGCAGCATCGTCTCCGGCCCGCGGTCGCAGTTCAGGCCGACGACCGAGGCGCCCTCGGCGGCCAGGATGCGGCACGCCTCCGGGTAGTCGTAACCGTCGCGGGTCTGATTCGGCTGCGTCGGCGCCAGTGTCACGACGGCGGGCAGCCCGAGCTCCTGGGCGACTTCCAGCGCGATCAGCGCCTCGCCGAGGTAGTCATTGGTCTCGGAGATGACCAAGTCAATACCTTCGTCCATCGCCCAGCCCAGCTGCTCGGCATAGGTCGCGCGAACGATTGCCCTTGTCGAGGCGTCATCCGGGTCATACACCCAGGTGTTGCAGACGTTGCCTGCCACCAGGGCATCGCCTTCGCCGGCGACTTCGCGGGCGATCCGCACGGCGCTGCGATTCATCGCCTCCAGGTCGCCCTCGCGGCCGACGTGGCGCAGCTTCTCGCGATGTGCGTAGTAGGTGAGCGCGACCATCACGTCAGCGCCGGCGCGCAGGAACTCCCTGTGCAGCTCGCGGACCGCGTCGGGGAAGTCGAGCACCACCTCGGGGACGAACGGGCCGGCCTTGATGTACCCGCGGCGTTCCAGCTCGAACACGTAGCCCTCGGCGCCGAGCACGGTGCCGCGCTCCAGCCGCGCTGCGATCCCTGCCTGCGAGCGCTCGTTCATGATGCCGTGCCTCCGACCTGCTGGCCGCCCGCCGCGCCGTCGGCGAACCGGCCGGGCGCGAAGCGACGGATATCGTAGCCGGTTCCCTGCTGAAGGGCGAGCTGCGCGAGTACCCGCCCCACCCATGGCGCGAACTTATATCCGGTGCCACGCCAGCCGACCCCGGTAAAGACATCATCCGCGCCAGGGACCGGGCCGAGAATGAAATCGTCGTCCGCCACCAGGTCATAGGAGCAGACATCGACGCCGCTGGCGCCCGCCACGTCGACGGTCTCAGCGCCGCGAAGCCCGGGCATGCATTCGGCCACGAAGTCTTCGACGCTGCCGATCCGGCTGGGGACCCGTGTCGCATCGGGCGGGTTGTAAAACCCGATCTTCACCCCGGGGGTCTTCCCTTCATACAGCGGATGGCCGTAGATCCCGACATCCAGATACGCGAAAACGGGCAGCGCCTTCTCCGTGAAGAGCTCGCGGGTCCCGGCGGGCGGGATGAAGTACCTGGACTGTGCCGGCCGGTCGGGCCGCAGCGGAAACCGGACCGAGCAGCCGGGCACCATGGCAAGCACGTCGTTGGTGCCGAGGCCGGCGGTGATGACCAGGACGTCGGACTGCAACGGCCCGGAGTCGGTGGCCACTGTCCACCTGCCGCCTGAGGAAGCGATGCCGCGCGGCACGCAGTGCTCGAGCAACCGCACGCCACGGCCTCGAATCGACTTGGCCAGGGTGGCTGTGACGGCGGCGACGTCGACAAACCCGGCGTCCACGTCCAGCCATCCGCCGTCGGCATCGAACTGCGGGAATCTCGCCCGAAGTCCAGCTGCCGAGAAAACCTCGCGGCGCAGCCGCAGCTGCTCGAGGACGGCGAAGCTCTGCACCGCGTAGCTGCTGCCGAGATCCGGCGTCACGCTGGTCTTGGCGAGGTTGAGGCACCCGCAGTCAACGAGCAGCTGCTGGCCGGCCTGCTGCTGGAACTCCAGCCACAGCTGGCGCGCCTCGAAGGCAAGCCGCGCGTACTGCGGGTCCAGGTAGTCGTTACGGGCAGATCGGGTGAGGCCGAAGGACGCGGTCGCGGGATCTCCGACACGCGAGCTCTCCAGCACGGTGACGGCCTCGGCCAGCGGCGCGGCGTAATAGGCCGTCATCAGGCCCATGACGCCGCCGCCGATGATCGTCAGGCGCCTGCCCTGGTGCTCGCCCAAGATCCATGCTCCAAGTCCGCTGTCCCCGCCCCAGGCCCGAACCTTACCTTGCCTGGCAACCTGCGCGAATCAGCCTATATCGGTACGCGAACGGTTCCCGGACCGAAGCGCATTGCGCCGATACGGCAATCAGCGGCACGGAGCTACTGCTGGTGAGTCAGTTCCTGGTAGCCGGGCGTCCACATTGCCGCGTCCACCACGGCCTCGAGGTCATCATCTGGCGTTAGCGCCGACGTCCCGCTCTCGCGAACCTCGTGCGCCACCGCGATCGCGATGGCCCTGGATATCTGGCGCAGGTCCGCGATCTGCGGATAGAGCGCGCCGTGCGCGAGCCGGTCCGCTGATACCAGGCCCGCCAGCGTGGTGGCCGCTATCAGGAACATCCGGTCGGTCACCTCGGTGGCCCGCGAAGCGATCGTGGCAAGGCCGACGCCGGGGAAGATGAAGACATTGTTGGCCTGGCCGATCAGGCGGGTACCTGATCCGGTTTGCACCGGGTCGAACGGGCTGCCGGTCGCGACAAGCGCCCGGCCCTCGCTCCACCGCAGGACATCGGCGGGTGTCGCCTCTGAGTTGACGGTCGGGTTGGACAGCGGGAAGACGACGGGCACGGGGGTCCGCGCCGCCATCTCCCTGATGGCGGTTTCCGTGAACACGCCCGCCTGCCCGCTGGTCCCGATCAGGATGGTCGGCGCCACCTGCCGCACAACCGTCTCCAGGTCATACTGCGAGGCGGGCTCGAAGCCGTAGTGCCCTAGCTCGCGGGAGGGTAGGGCGAACGGGCGCTTGTCGTCGTCGAGGTGGTCGCGCCCTTCGAAGACGAGGCCCCTGGAGTCGACCATCATCACAGCGCCGCGGATGTCGTCCGGTCCCGCGCCTTCCGCGCTCATGATGGCCTCGACAAGCCTGGCAATCCCGATGCCCGCAGCGCCTGCCCCGACGAAGACCAGCCGCTGCCTGGCCATCGGCTCGCCACGGAGCCGCAAGGCGGCGAGGATCCCGGCCGCTATGACCGCGGCGGTGCCCTGGATGTCGTCGTTGAAGCTGGTGATCCGGTGCCGGTAGCGGTCCAGCAGGCGGATCGCGTTGTGCTGCTTGAAGTCCTCCCACTGCAGCACGGCATCCGGGTAGACCGCCGCGATAGCTTCGACGAAGGCCTCGATGTAGGCGTCGTAGGCGGGGCCCCGCAGCCGCGGCTTCGGGTACCCCATGTACAGGGGATCGTTCAGCCGGTCACGGTTATCGGTGCCGCAGTCAAGGGACACGGGCAGGGTCAGGCTGGGGTGAACCCCGGCCCCGGCGGAGTATAGCGCGAGCTTGCCGACGGGGATGCCCATGCCGCCTGCGCCCTGATCGCCAAGGCCGAGAATCCGCTCGTTGTCGGTGGCGACGATCAGCCGGATACCTGACCGGCCCGTATTGCGCAGCAGCTCAGGGATGCGCGAGACATCCTCCGGCGTAATCCAGAGTCCGCGCGCGCGGCGCAGGATATGGCTGAACTTCAGGCACGCGTCGCCCACTGTGGGCGTGTAGACAATCGGGGCCAGCTCCTCAAGGTGATCCAGGAGCAACCGGTAGAACAGCGTCTCATTCCGGTCCTGCAGCGCCACGAGCCCGATGTATTTTTCCAGGTCGGTCGATTTGTCGCGCAGATGCTCCAGTTCCAGCGCGACCTGCTGATCGATGGTGGCGACGCCCCAGGGGAGCAGCCCGCGCAGGCCGAGCCAGTCCCGTTCTGGCTGGGTGAATGCCGTGTCCTTGTTGAGTAGCGGCCGCTCGAGGATGTCCGGGCCGCTAGGCAGCCTCAGTATGCTCGCCGCGGCCTTTCGAGCTTGCATTGCAGCCTCCCTGCAGTCTGCCTGGACAGATCGGGCGCCGCCATGGGCGGCCGGCCTTGAGGGCCGGCCTCGAGGGCAGGCATCGAGAGCCCCGCCTCCTAGCTCACACCTGACAGGCGCGGTCTGCCACGGCCGAAGGTCCCTGAGTTAACGATGAACGTTGCCGGCGCTGGCCGGTTTCGGTGATCAGCCTCGCGGTCACCGCACGGACAGGGCCCGGACGGGTATTTCCAGGCCGGGCAAGAACAGCGGAATGCCCGGCGGCTGCGAGGCCGGCGCCGGTCTGGCCCTGGGGCGGCCAGACGTATCCTCGAACTGCCGCCAGCGCACGGAACAGGCGGCGCAGCGCCGGAAATGTCCCTGGCCTCGCTTCTTGTCCGCTCGTCTACCCGTGAACAGGAACGCCATGTCTGACCACACCGCCAGCAGCGCATCCGCCAGCCCGGGAGATCCGGGACCGGAGCCTGGCCCCGAGGCGTCGAAGCCGGTCCTTGAGCCGCTGGACGAGGCCGAGTGCCTGCGGCTGATCTCGCCGGGCGGGCTCGGCAGGCTCGCCTACTCTGGCCGGTTCGATCTGACGGTGCTTCCGGTCAACTACCGCCTGCATGAGGGCGCCATCGTGTTCAGGACCGCGCAGGACAGCCCGACAGACGAGGACCTCAGAACCGGGATAGCAGGCGCCGAGTACCGGGTGGCCTTTGAGGTCGATGACGTCGATGCCGCGGTGCGGGAAGGGTGGAGCGTCCTGATCCAGGGCTCGGCGCACCACGTGGACTCCGAATCCGAGCGGGCATCGGTCGCCGGAGCGGGCGTCGAGCCGTGGGCCGGCGGCGACCGGCAGCACTACATCCGCATCACGCCCACCCGCATCACCGGCAGGCGCATCCGCCACGTCTGAACCGCTGTCCATTGTCCGGGCCGCGGCCGGAGGATCGCGGCACCGGCCGTCGTCAGCTCAGTCAGGCCAGCTGCCTGGCGACGAGCAGGATGAGCGAGACCGGCATGACAGTCAGCCGGCCGCCCGCGCGGATGTCCCCGGTGGCCTGGTCCGCACCGGGCGGGTGGCCGCTGGCAGCCGCGGAGCGCTTCGGCCGCCTGCCGCCGGGCCGAGCGGCATCCCCTGGGTCGGGGACCGGATCGAAGCTGTTCAGCTCGGCCCGCCAGGAGCTTCGTTTTCCAACCTCGGGCACGGTGAAGGTGACTGGCTGCCGCGATCCGTTGAACATGATGAGCACGTCCGCGTCGAGCATCGGCTGGCCATGTGCGTCTATGTCAGGCGCGACCGTGCCGTCGACGTAGGCAGTGACGGAATGGCTGCCTGGTGACTGCCAGTCGGCTGCGGTCATCGGGCTGCCTGCCGGGGTGTGCCAGACGGCATACCCGGGATCGGCCAGGTAGCGGCCACGGCGCAGCACCGGGTGGGCGTGCCGCAGCGAGATCGCCCGGCGGGTGTAGGCGATCAGGTCAGCGTCGGCACGGTCCCAGTCGAGCCACGACACCGGATTGTCCTGGCAGTAGGCATTGTTGTTGCCGCCCTGGGTGCGTCCGAGCTCGTCACCTGCAAGCAGCATCGGCACCCCGCGGGAGATCATCATTGTGCCGATCAGCGCTCGGACCGCCTGGCCCCGCTGCGCCAGGGTCGCCGCATCCTCGGTCGGCCCTTCGGTGCCGTAGTTCCAGGACCGGTTGTCGTCGGTTCCGTCCCGATTGTCCTCACGGTTGGCCTCGTTGTGCTTGTGCTCGTAGGAGACCAGGTCGCGCATGGTGAACCCGTCGTGGGCGGTGACGAAGTTGATCGAGGCCTCCGGACGGCGGCGGTCCGCGCCGAACAGGTCGGAGGAGCCGGCGATCCGGGTGGCGAAGTCAGCCAGCGCTCCGTCGGTGCCGCGCCAGAAATCCCGGACGGTGTCCCGGTAGCGGCCGTTCCACTCGCTCCACAGCGCGGGGAACCTGCCCAGCCCGTAACTGTCGGGCTGGCCGACGTCCCACGGCTCGGCGATCAGCTTGGCCTGGGAAATGACCGGGTCCTGCGCGATGATGTCGAAAAACGCGGCCAGCCGGTCGAAGTCGCCGTGCTCCCTGGCGAGCGTCGTCGCAAGGTCGAAGCGGAAGCCGTCCACGTGCATCTCGCTCAGCCAGTAGCGGAGCGAGTCAGTGATCATGCGCAGGCAGATCGCGCTGTCGGCGTTGACCGAGTTACCTGTGCCTGTCGTGTCGACGTAGCGGCGCAGGTCGCCGGGCATGAGCCGGTAATACGCCGGGTTGTCGAGCCCCCGGTAGCAGATCGTCGGGCCCAAGTGGCCGCCCTCCGCCGTGTGGTTGAACACCACATCGAGCAGCACCTCGAGCCCGGCCGCGTGCAGGGCCTTGACCATCGCCTGGAACTCCGCGATCTGCCCGCCCGCGTGTCCGGCCCGTACCGCCGCCGAGTAGCCATTGTGCGGGGCGAAGAAAGCGATGGAGTTATAGCCCCAGTAGTCCGTCAGGCCTGAGCGGGCAGCCTGCCCGGTAGTGGCGAACTGGTGGACCGGAAGCAGCTCGACCGCGGTCACCCCGAGGCCGGTCAGGTACTCGAGCACCGGCGGGCAGGCCAGGCCCGCATACGTTCCGCGAAGCGGTGCCGGCACGTCACCGCGCGTCTGAGTGAACCCCTTCACGTGCAGCTCGTAGATGATCGTGTCGCGGTAGGGAGTGCCCGGCCGCCGGTCCGGGCCCCACGCAAACGAGGGATCGGCCACCAGCGACCGGGGCATCGACGGCGCGGAGTCCAGGTCGCTCTGGCCGTCCGGGTTGCCTGGCGGGTACCCGAGCAGGGCATCGCCCCACGCCACCGCACCGTCGGTCGCCTTGGCGTACGGGTCGAGGAGCAGCTTCGCCGGGTTGCACCGCAATCCGAGCGCCGGGTCGTAGGGCCCGGTCACCCGGTAGCCGTATCGCTGGCCGACGCCGATTCCTGGCACGAACCCGTGCCAGATGCCGTCGTCGAGTTCTGGCAGCGCCAGTCTTGTCTCGTGGCCGGCCCCGTCGATCAGGCACAGCACGACGCGCTCGGCCAGCTGCGAAGCGACCGCGAAATTGGTGCCTGCCTGCCCTGGCGTGGCGCCAAGGGGAGACGGCCGTCCTGGCCAGATGTCCACGCCGCCTCCCGGCCGGGCCAGCCGCCCGCTGCAGGTGCTGCCGCCCTTGGCAAGAAACGATAACCATGTGCGACCGTCTTTGGGTAATGCGCGCCTTGTGATCAAACGCCTGACCTCAGCTCAGCACCGCTGCTGGCCAGGGCATCGGCTGGTCAATGGCCTCGGCGCGGGGTCTGCCCGGAAGCAGCCGGGCCGAGGATCCGGGGCGCTGCGGCGCGGATCAGTACGCTCACCCAGGTCCGCCACGGCCGCCACGCCAGGGCGATCTCGGTCAGCTCCGCGTCCGTCGCCGGCCGGCCAAGCCCGTAGAGCTGGCCGGCCAGCCCGAGCAGATGCTGCTCGCCGACCGGAAGGACGTCGGCGAAGCCGCAGCCGCGGATGGTGATCAGCTGACCGTAGAAGGGCCCGATGCCGGGCAATTGCCGCAGCTCAGCCTGGGCCGCCGCGGCACCGAGCTCGAGCAGCGAGCCGGCCTCGAGGCGGCCGGCCGTGGCCTGCTCGGCGATCGCGCGAAGGCGCGCCATCTTCTCGCTGCCGAGCCCGGGGAAGTCCGCGAGCCCGGCGAGCGTGCCCGCGGCCGGGAATGCGCTGAGCTGTACCCCCGCAAGGGTGAAGGAATGCCCGTGGGCAACCGAAAGACGGGTCCGCAGCTGCGCCATCTGCTGCCTGGGGCGGCGCGCGGACAGCACGACCCACGCCGCCGCCTCGTAGGGCGAATAGAACAGCGGCGGCCGCAGCCCGGGTGCGGCGGCCATCAGCCTGGCGATGACCGGGTCACGCCTGGCGAGCGCGTCGTAGCCGGTAGCGTCGTGATCCAGGGACAGCACCCGTGCAACTTGCGTCGTGACGGCCGGCACCTGATAAGCGGGCACGCCATGCGCGACGCCGTCGATCCGCGGCCCGTGCTGGCGCAGCTCGACCCCGACGCCGGTCTCGAAGCCGCCATCGAGACGGAATGCAAGGCGCATCACCCCGTCGAAATCCGGGTCATCCCGCTGCCCGAACCCGAACATCGCGGACTCAGCCAGTGAGAACGCTCCGCGGGCCGGCAAGGTGAAGGTCTGTTCGCGCGCTTCGGCCATCGCCTCAGTATCAGGGCGGGCACTGACAAAAGCTGGCACTGACAAAGCTGGCACTGACAAAGCTGGCACTGACAAAGCTGGCACTGACAAAGCTGGCACTGACAAAGCTGGCACTGACAGAACAGCTCAATCGCCGGGCATCGGAGCGTGGCATCGCCGGCAGGCCGTCGGCGGATCGGTGTCCGAGAGCGCGCCGCATTGCGGGCAGACGCGCCGCAGCCAGCAAACGGGGTCGCCGGGAGAGTCGTCCGCCCAGCCGCTGCGGTCGGCGTCGTCCGGTTGCTCGGCCGTTGGCCTTCCGTTGCCCATCGATCGAAGCTTGTGACTTGTGACCCTGCATAGTCAAGGCGGACTGCGGTCGTGCAGCGCCCGGCATGATTGCGCACGAGCTTGGCGGATTGCCGGAGGAGCTTGGCGGATTGCCGGAGGGCCTTGGCGGATTGCCGGAGGGCCTTGGCGGATTGCCGGAGGACCTTGGCGGATTGCCGGAAGACCTTGTCAGTGGCTGATCCGCGCGCCGGTCAAAGGGCGAAGGTCACGCCCTGGGCGAGCGGGAGGCTGCCCGAGTAGTTGACCGTGTTGGTGGCCCTGCGCATGTAGCTCTTCCACGCATCGGAGCCGGACTCGCGCCCGCCGCCGGTCGCCTTCTCGCCGCCGAATGCCCCGCCGATTTCCGCACCTGACGTGCCGATGTTGACGTTGACGATGCCGGAGTCTGCTCCGCTCGCCGCGATGAACTCCTCGGCCTCGCGCTGGTCGCGGGTGAAGATGCTGGAGGCGAGGCCCTGCGGGACGGCATTGTTCAGCGCGATCGCCTCGTCCAGTTCGGTGTAGGAGAGCACGTAGAGGATCGGCGCGAAGGTCTCCCGGCACACCACGTCGCGCAGGCCAGGCATCTGGACCAGTGCGGGCTGCACGTAGTAGGCACCAGGCGCCGCGTCGGCAAGCAGGCGGTCGCCGCCCGCACGGACGACTCCGCCCTGTACCAGCGCCTCGGCGATGGCTGCCTGCATGTCCCGGTGCGCGCGCTCGCGGATCAGCGGCCCGACCAAGGTCCGCTGATCCAGCGGGTCGCCGACGGGCAGCAGTTCATACGCGGCACTGACGTTGTCGATCAGTTCCTCGGCGATGTCGGCGTGGGCGATCACCCGCCGCATCGTCGTGCAGCGCTGCCCGGCGGTCCCGGCTGCGGCGAACACGATGCCGCGTGCAGCGAGTTCCAGGTCGGCGGACGGTGCGACGACGCCGGCGTTGTTGCCGCCGAGCTCAAGCAGGCTGCGGCCGAAGCGGGCGGCGACGCGCGGTCCGACGGCCCGGCCCATCCTGCTCGAGCCGGTGGCGCTGACCAGCGCGACGCCAGGAGCGTCCACGAGCCTGGCCGCGACGTCTGCTGGGCCCAGGAGCAGCTGGCTGAGATGCGCCGGGGCGCCGGTCTCCGCGCACGCCCGGTCCAGGAGCGCGGCGCAGGCCAGCGCGGTCAGCGGGGTCAGCTCCGACGGCTTCCAGATCACCGGATCGCCGCAGACAAGTGCGATCGCGGTGTTCCACGACCAGACAGCGGCAGGAAAATTAAATGCGGTGATCACGCCGGCCACGCCGAACGGGTGCCAGGTTTCCATCAGCCGGTGGCCTGGGCGCTCAGATGGCATGGTCCGGCCGTACAGCTGGCGGGATAGCCCGACAGCGAAGTCGCAGATGTCGATCATTTCCTGGACCTCGCCGAGGGACTCCGAGCCGATCTTGCCAACCTCGAGCGTGATCAGCGCGGCGAGTGCTGCCTTGTGCCGCGCAAGGAGCCCGCCGAAGTGCTTGATGAGGGCGCCGCGGGCCGGCCCGGGACCTGCCGCCAGCTGCGGAACGCTTCCTGGGCCCTGGCCACGGCATCGTCGGCGTCCTGCGGCGCGGACCAGCGAACACGGGCAAGGTCAGCGCCCAGGATCGGCGTGATCGAGCGCTGGTCGCCGCTCAGCGCTGTCCCCGCTACCGCACAGTTTCCGAGGCTCGCGAGCGCACGATCACGGAGGTCATCCAGGGTCGGCAGGGACGTGCTGATGGCGGGCATGGTCCCTCCTCAGGCCGGCTGATTCCCGATCGCGTCACTTGTGGCGAGCCCGAGCGCTCTGCTGCGCCCTGCTGCGCCCTGCTCTGCTCTGCCTCGCTCCGCTCTGCCCTGCTCTGCCCGGGCTGCGACGGTCGGTCCCTGCGGGTGATCCTAAGGCTAAGAGCCGCTGGAAGCTGGCCCGGAGCGGGGGCCTCGCAGCCCATCGCGGCCGCCCTGAGGATGATCTTCAGCCGCTTCTGCCTTCCCGGTGGCGCTGCCGTCACTGGCCCGGCACTATGAGACCGGCACTATGCGACTTGACCACGGAGCGGGGGCGGGATGATCTCGGCGTATGGACTTATCCGCAGGTTAGTGGCTGGCGCGGCGGCCGTCGTTGTCGGTAGCGGCCTCGCGGTGGCCGTTGCGGGTACGGCGCAGGCGGCCGTGCCCAGTCACTGGGGCTTCGCGTACGTGGACAAGCCCTCGGTGCCGGGCATTCCCGCGCTGGACCACCAGGCGGGCAGCTGGCCGCCCGGTTTCGTGGTGCACGTCGCCCCGGGAGTGGTCGGGCAGGTGTTCGTCAGGTTCCCGCGGATAGCGTCGAGGGGCGGCGTCGTGCTGGTGACGGCGGTCACCGACAGCCCGGTCTGGTGCCAGGCCCAGAAATGGGCGCGGTCAGGGCCCAACGAGGTGGTCGCCGTGCGCTGCTATAAGGCAGGCGGCTTGCCGACGTTCGCGCCGTTCGTGGTGGCCTACAGCCAGAGTTCGAAGGGTTCGGTCCCGCCCGGGCGCGGTTATGGGTATGTGCACTACAGTCCGGTACATGGCGTGGTCGCGCGGTTCAACTCGGCGGGCGCTGTGAACACCGTCACCGCCGTCGCACCAGGCGCCTGGAAGGTGCGGCTTCCCGGTCTCGGCACCGCTGCCCTGGCAGGCAACGTACAGGTGACCGCCGTCAACTCCGCCGGTCCGGCGAAATGCGAGGTCAGCGGCTGGAACTCAAAGCCTGTTCGCCAGCTCATCGAGGTCCGCTGCTATAACGGCGTCGCCACCCCGCTGAAGACCGGGTGGACGCTCGTCTACCAGCGCGGCCGCGCCGTAACCGGCACCCAGCCCAAGCATTTCGCTTACACCTTTGACAACAAGCCGCTGACGGCCGGCCCGTATGCGCCGGTCCCGCCCGCTGTCAACTTCAACTCAGCGGGCGGGATCAACAACATCGAGAGGGCTGGCGGGGGCCTGCGCCTGGTGATGTTCCCCAGGGCCGGCAAGCTGCCCGACACCGTGCTCGTCACCACCGCCGGATCTGGGGGCCGGTTCTGCAATCTGCTGACGCGGTGGGCGACGACGGCATCCCCAGGGGGCGTGATCGTGCGTGATGTTGCCTGCTATACGGCGACCGGCATGCTCACGAACACGGCCTCATTGATCACCTACGCCTCGGCGCATTAGCGGGATGCCGCCGTGGGGGTGACGCGGACATCGGCCGGCTCGGTGCTGTTCGCCACCTACAACATGCTTGACCTGTTCGCCGATGACTCAGCTTCTGGACGCGAGCACTACCGCCTTGTGGTGGAGTCAGCCCGGGCCCTGGATGCGGACGTGCTCGCCGTCCAGGAGGTGCGCGCCGGTGAGCAGAAGACCGCCTATGCCCGGCTGCGGGAACTCGCCGACGACGTGGGGCTCAACTGCCAGGTGCCGGCTGACGGGAGCGGTGTAGCGCGCACCGCGCTGGCCTTCGGCGGTCGCGGCTACCACGTGGGCCTGCTGTGGCGCGCCGGGATCGAGGCAGTGGCAGGCTCGCTGCGAAAGTACGGCGCGCGGGACTTCTGGCATTCACTCGCCTACGTCACTCTGGATGTCGGCGGGACGAAGGTCAGGCACGCCTCGTTCCATGCGACCCCGTTCGGCAGGCGGCTGCGGGCCGACCAGAACGAGCGGCTGGTGGCGGCCTTGACCAACGGCTCGGGCGGCCTGCCCGTCCTCGTCGGGGCGGACTGGAACAGCGAGAGCGCCGACCGGGTGTGGGACGAGGGCATCCAGCAATGGAGCCTCTACGAGCCGCGGGACCCGTACGCTGCGGTCAGCTGGTTCGACGGGATGGTCTACCAGTGCGACTGGGACTACGACGAGCGCGGGCAGCGCAGGCACTGGGCGGACCGGCGGCCAGGAGACGTGCTGTGGGCTGGCGGGTTCCATGACGCCGCCGCGGCGCTGCGCGCGCCGTGGCAGCCGACGGCCGGGCATCACGCGGCCAATTCCTATGGCGCGCGCGGCATCGTGCGGCGCATCGACGGTATCCGCGTCACCAGTCAGGTGCTCGGCGCCCTGCGCGCGCACCACGTGGAGTCCACCGAGCTTGCCCGGCTGGCCTCCGATCACCTGCCGGTCACGGTGGAATACGTGCCCGCCGCGGTCGGCTAGCCGCCAGCGGGGCACCTCCCGGGCTGGCGCTGGCTTTGGCCCTGGCTTTCGTGGCGCTTACGCGCCGCCGCCACTATGTCGCTGAAACCCGGCGATCGATCCCCCGGCGATCGTGTTAAGAAACGACCGGCCTCCGGATCTGCGCATGCTGCCGCCCCCGGTGCTCCACGGTACTTGCCGGTGGCCGATTGCCAGGGCGGGCCTTCACGGAGCGTAGTTGACTGTACTCCTTCGATTACGCTGAGTCACTACTGACGAAAGTCAGGTACCCGTTCGCTGGCCGGCCTGACGCTGGTGCAGGATGGGTGGATGCCGACAGATGCGGCGGCGGCGCCGCGTGCGGAGCCGCAGGCGGTGGTGTCGTCGCTGACCAGTGCCGCGATCTTCCTCGTCGTCACGGTGAACGCCGGGTCGGACAGTTCCGAGGCGGTCCGCGGCCTGGCCGCCGATCTGAGCGGGCTGGTCCGCGCCGTCGGGTTCCGCGAGCCGGATGGCCGGCTGTCCTGTGTGGCCGGCTTTGGCGCCGATGCCTGGGACCGGCTGGCCGGACCGCCGAGGCCAGCGGGGCTGCATCCGTTTCACGAGATCAGGGCCGGGGCACGGCATGCCGTCGCGACACCTGGCGACATCCTCTTCCACATCCGCGCGACCAGGATGGACCTGTGCTTCGAGCTGGCGGCCCAGATCATGGCGAGGCTGGGCAGCGCGGTCACGGCAGTGGATGAAGTGCACGGATTCCGTTACTTCGACGAACGTGACCTGCTCGGCTTCGTGGACGGCACAGAGAACCCGGTGGGCCAGGGGGCGGCGGACGCGACCCTGATCGGCGCTGAGGATCCGGCGTTCGCTGGTGGCAGCTACGTCATCGTGCAGAAGTACCTGCACGATCTCGCGGCGTGGAACCGGCTGCCCGTGGAGGAGCAGGAACGGATCATCGGGCGGACCAAGCTGGCCGACATCGAGCTTGACGACTCGGTAAAGCCCACCTACGCCCATAACGCGCTAACGACGATCATCTCCGGCGGCGACGAGGTGAAGATCGTCAGGGACAACATGCCGTTCGGCTCGGTCGGCACCGGGGAGTACGGCACCTACTTCATCGGCTACGCGCGCTCGCCGGACGTCATCGAGCAGATGCTGGTGAACATGTTTCTCGGAGTGCCCGAGGGCAACTATGACCGGCTGCTCGATGTCAGCAGGGCCATGACGGGCGTCCTGTTTTTCGTGCCGTCGGTGCCCTTGCTCGAGAGCTTGGCCGACGGGCCGCCCTCGGCCGGAACCGGGCCGGGAGAATCGCCGGGCGAGACCCGGGTGCCCGTGGTGCCCCGGCCAGCGGGCGGCGGAGCGCTGGAGATCGGCAGTCTGAGAGGAGCATCCCAGGATGAATAACCTGCATCGCGAGCTCGCGCCGGTCTCGGCTGAGGCCTGGGCTCAGATCGAGGAAGAGACGGCACGCACGTTCAGGCGGCACGTCGCGGGCCGGCGGGTGGTGGATGTGCGCGGACCGGCCGGGGAGGCGCTGTCCGCGGTGGGCACCGGCCACCTGCGCGACATCGACGCGCCGGGCGACGGAGTGCTCGCCCGCCAGCGGCAGGTCGCTGCGATCGTCGAGCTGCGCGTCCCGTTCACCCTCGACCGTGGGCAGATCGACGACGTGGCGCGCGGCGCCCAGGACTCCGACTGGCAGCCGGTCAAGGACGCGGCACGTCAGCTCGCCTTCGCCGAGGACCGCGCCATCTTCGAGGGCTACCAGGCGGCCGGCATCACCGGCATCCGCCAGGGATCAAGCAACGCGCCGGTGACGCTGCCCGGCGATGCCCGTGATTATCCCGAGGTGATCGCCCAGGCACTCAGCCAGCTCCGGGTGGCCGGGGTCGCCGGTCCGTATTCGGTGCTGCTCAGCGCGGACGCGTACACGGCCGTGAGCGAGACGAGCGATCATGGCTATCCGCTGCTTGAGCACATCAAGCGGCTGCTGTCCGGCGAGATCGTGTGGGCCCCGGCAATCAGCGGCGCCATCGTCCTGACCACCCGCGGCGGTGACTTCGGCCTGGAGCTCGGCCAGGATGTCGCGATCGGCTACCAGTCCCACTCCGCGGCGGAGGTGCAGCTCTACCTCCAGGAGACGATGACCTTCCTGATGCACACCAGCGAGGCGGCGGTCGGCCTGGCGGCGGCCGCAGGCTAGCCCGGCTGCCCGGTCCGGTGCAGCTCGGCTTCCGGCCACTGCCATTGCGCAGCAAACCCGCCGGACACCTCCGCATCGTAACGTCAGCTACAGTTAGGGACATCATGCGGCGCTTTGTAGTTATCCTTAGCTGCCGTAGCGGGACCTGATCAGGGCAGGTCGGCGGCCCGCTACGGGAGGTGGTGCTGGCCGTGAGCTTCGCTACTCCGGGTCGCCGCAACGGACGTGGCCTGGACGTCTGAGGCCCGGCTCCGCCCCCAGTTGGGGAGCCAGGCAAGCCAGTTTTCACGATCAGGGTCAGGAGTAACCGCCGTGTCCAACCAGCCGCGCCCCGAAGCCAAGCCGCGCCCCGAAGCCAACAGGGCAGCCGACGCCGCCGAGGACGCGCCAAGCGCCCTGCAAGCGGTGCAGGCGGCGATGGACCGCCGTGACAACGGCGGCGCCGCCAGCCGCCCGGCTCCCGCGACCAAAACTGCCGCGACCAAAACTCCCGCGACCGAAAAGGTAGACAGCGCGGAGTAGCGCGGGACTCACGCGCGTAGCGCGGGGCCCGCACGCGACATGAGCCGGTCGGATGGGCTAACATCGCTGGCATCATGCGGCGCTTCGTATCCATTAGCAGCCGTAGCGGAACCTGAGCACGTCAGGCCAGCGACCCGCTACGGGATGAGGCGCTGGCCGTGAGCCTTGAGGTTCCCTCCCGACTGCCGCCGCCGGTGGCCCGCCGCGATGAGCGGGTCATTGCGGCGATGCGTGCCAGGGACGTTACGAGCCACTTAGCCGGAGTCCTCAAGGCGGCGGTGTCGCCGCTAGCTGGCTGCCTGACAGATCAACCTCGAACCCGGCGTCAGGAGGATGCACTGTGTATGAGACGTATCCAAGCAACCAGCCAGCCGATCGCGGCGAGGCTGCGCGGCGCGCGCAACATGCCATCCAAGTCGCGCTGGACCGTCGCGACAATGGCGGCGAATCCGCCGCTGAGCGCGTGGACTGAAGCACGCGCATGGCCAGCAAGACCGGAAGCAAAGAGGACCAGCGATGACAACTAGCCAGCGGGCCGGCATCGGCTTCGAGATCCGCGTCACCGACCAGCCCGTTCCCGCCGCGGAGCGGGAGCGGATGATGGCGGTGCCTGGTTTCGGCGGGGTATTCACCGACCACATGATCACGATGGCCTGGTCCGCGGCGCGGGGCTGGCACGACGGCAAGCTGGAGCCGTACGGCCCGATCACGCTCGACCCGGCCGCGGCGGTCTTCCATTACGGGCAGGAGATCTTCGAAGGGCTGAAGGCCTACCGGCACGCAGCCGGGACGATCGCCGCGTTCAGGCCGGATGCCAACGCGGCAAGGTTCAACCGGTCGGCGGCCAGGCTTGCCATGCCGGCGCTGCCGGAGTCGGCATTCGTCGAGGCGATAAGGCTGCTGGTGAGCCAGGACCGGGACTGGGTGCCCGCTGCCGACGGCCAGAGCCTCTACCTGCGGCCCTTCATGATCGCCACGCAGCGCGGCCTCGGGGTCAACCGGCCATCGTCGGAGTATCGGTTCACCGTGATCGGCTCGCCGGTGGCGGCGTATTTCAGCAACGGCGTGCAGCCCGTATCGGTGTGGCTGTCGGAGGACTACACCCGCGCCGCCCCTGGCGGCACCGGGGATGCCAAGTGCGGCGGCAACTACGCGGCGGCGTTCGCCGGCCAGATCGAGGCCCAGCGCAACGGCTGTGACCAGGTGGTCTGGCTGGACGGGGCCAATCACCAGTGGGTCGAGGAAATGGGCGGCATGAACCTGTTCTTCGTCTACGGGTCAGGGCCGGGCGCCCGGATGGTGACTCCCGCCCTCACCGGCACGCTGCTGCCTGGCGTGACCAGGGATTCGCTGCTGAAGCTCGGGCCGGACCTGGGCATCCCGGTTTGCGAAGGCCCGATCTCGGTGACGGAATGGCGGGACGGCTGCGAGTCAGGCGAGATCACCGAGGTGTTCGCGTGCGGGACGGCCGCGGTGATCACCCCGGTAGGCGCCGTCCGCGGAGTCGGGAAGGAATGGATCGTCGGCGATGGCGCGCCGGGCCCGGTCACCATGCGGCTACGCGACGAGCTGGTCGGAATCCAGTACGGCCGCCGCCCCGATCCATACGGCTGGATGCGCCCGCTGTGCTAATGCCCGGGCACGCGGCCGGACAAGGCGGCCAGTTCCCGCGCGGCGGCGCCGACCGCAGGCGCGAGACGGCGGCCTGGCGGGTGGCCGATCCTGCTGGCCGGACCGGACACGCAGACCACGCCGAGCAGCTCGCTGCCCGCTAGCACCGGAGCGCTGACGCTTGCCACCCCAGGCTCGCGCTCGGCGACGCTGGCGGCCCAGCCGCGCCGCCGGATTGCCGCGAGCTCGGCGGCGGGCACCGCGGGAAACCTGTCGGCGTCGGCCGACCACGCCAGCAGCACTTTCCCGCCAGACCCCGCGTCCAGCGGCAGCAGCGCGCCGACCGGCACGCTGTCGCGCAGGCCAGTGCCGGCGTCCCTGGCGGCCACGCACAGCCGGCGGTCACCGGAGCGCAGGTAAAGCTGGGCGCTCTCACCGGTCGCGTCGTGCAGCCTGGCGAGCACGCCGTCGGCGGCCGCGCCGAGGTCAAGCCCCGGATCGGCCCTGGCGGCCAGTTCGGCCAGCCGGGGACCCAGCCGGAACGCGCCGCTTGGGGTCCTGGCGACCAGGCCGTGCGTTTCGAGCGCGACAAGCAGCCGGTGCGCGGTCGGCCTGGGCAGGCCGACGGCTTCGGCCAGCGGCCGCAGCGGCCGCGGGCCGTCGGCGAGCAGCTCGAGCAGGGCCACCGACCGGTCAAGAACGCCGACAGCCGTGCTGCGGACGGCGGGCGCGAGTCCGGAGGTGCCCGCGCCGGGTTTGCGGTCCGGGCCTGACGGGCGTAGTGTGCTCATATCGTGGACAGTGTATCTCATTATTTGAGACAAGCATGAACCACCTGACGTCAGACGGGATCCGATAACCGTGACCGGACGCCTCTTCGACAAGGTCTGGGACCGGCATGTGGTAGCGAGCCCCGAGGGCGAGCCGCCACTGCTCTACATTGACCTGCACCTAGTGCATGAGGTCACCTCGCCGCAGGCCTTCGAGGGCCTCGAGCTGGCTGGCAGGCCGGTGCGGCGGCCTGACCTGACCGTCGCCACCATGGACCACGACGTGCCGACGATCGGGCAGGACCAGCCGATCGCCGACGAGCTCGCGGCGGCGCAGATCGAGAGGCTGCGGCGCAACTGCGACGTCCATGGCGTGACCCTGCACGGCCTTGGCAGCATGGACCAGGGCATCGTGCACGTCATCGGGCCGCAGCTCGGCCTCACCCAGCCAGGTATGACGGTGGTCTGCGGCGACAGCCATACCTCAACGCACGGGGCATTCGGCGCGCTGGCGTTCGGGATCGGCACTACCGAGGTCGAGCACGTCCTGGCAACCCAGACGCTCCGGCAGGTCAAGCCCGCCGCGATGGCCGTGACGGTCGACGGCGAGCTCCCGCCCGGCCTTGCCGCCAAGGACCTGGTGCTCGGCATCATCAGGACGCTAGGGGCTGGCGGCGGCGCCGGCTCGGTCATCGAGTACCGCGGCGACGCGGTCCGCGCCCTGTCGATGGAAGGCCGGATGACGGTGTGCAACATGTCCATCGAGGCCGGCGCGAGGGCGGGCATGATCGGACCCGATGACACCACGTTCGGCTGGCTGGAAGGGCGCAGGCACAGCCCGGCGGGCAGGCTCTGGGAGCAGGCGCTTGACGACTGGCGCGGCCTGGTCACCGACGACGGCGCGGTCTTCGATCGCGAGGTCCGCGTCGACGCTTCGGCGCTGCGCCCGGCCATCACCTGGGGAACCACGCCCGCGCAGTCGGTGTCGATCGACGACGTCATTCCCGACCCCGTCTCCTTCGGCAGCCAGGCCCAGCAGCAGGCGGCCAGCCGGGCGCTCGCCTATATGGGCCTGGAGCCGGGAACGGCGATCCGGGACGTGCCCATTGACATGGTATTCATCGGTTCGTGCACGAACGGGCGCCTCGGTGACCTGCGCGCGGCAGCCGAGGTCATCAGGGGCAAGCGGGTTCACCCCGGGGTACGGGCGCTTGTGGTGCCCGGATCCGCGCGGGTGAAGGCCGATGCCGAGGCCGAGGGGCTGGACCGCCAGTTCACCGCGGCCGGTTTCGAGTGGCGGTCGGCCGGCTGCTCGATGTGCCTGGCCATGAACGGCGACATTGTCGGGCCCGGCCAGCGCTGCGCCTCGACGAGCAACAGGAACTTCCAGGGCCGCCAGGGCCCAGGGTCTCGCACCCACCTCGTCTCGCCCGCCGTGGCGGCCGCAACCGCGGTCGCCGGCCACTTCACGCTGCCAGGAGACCTCTGATGGCCGGGGTAATTCGCATCGCAGGGCGCGCGGTCGCGCTTGACCGCGCGGACGTCGACACCGACCAGATCATCCCGGCGGAGTGGCTCAAGCACATCGGGCGCACCGGGTTTTCCGGCGGGCTGTTCGGGGCCTTGCGCGCCGACCCTGGCTTCCCGCTGAACCGGCCGGGAGCCGCCCAGGCGAAGGTTCTCGTCGCAGGCGCCAACTTCGGCTGCGGATCGTCGCGGGAGCATGCCGTGTGGGCGCTGCAGGACTTCGGCTTCGCCGCCGTGGTGTCGCCGCGCTTCGCTGACATCTTCCGTGGCAACTGCGTGAGCGCCGGGCTGGTGCCTGTCGAGGCCGACGAGCAGACCGTCGCGCGGGTCTTCGCCGCGCTGGCCGCCGACCCGGACGCGGAAGTCGTCGTGGACGTGGCAGCGCGCAGCCTGGCGGTCCCTTCGGCGGGTATCGAGGCGCCGTTCCCGCTGCCTGATTTCGCCCGCTGGCGGCTGCTCGAAGGGCTCGACGACGTGGCGCTGACGCTGCGGCACGCCGACGCGATCGCCAGCTTCGAGGCAGGCCGCCGGGCCTGGCTGCCGGCTGTTGCCCCGGCTGGCGTGCGTTAGGCCGGCAGTTCCGCTATAGTTCGTTAACGAGAAACGTCGGCCACACAGACGGGGATACGCGATGACGCGCATCGATCAGGTACAGGTACTCCTCATCACTTAGCGCGAGCCCGAACGCAGGGCTCGCGCTAACCTCCTACGCCGCAGACGGCGAGGGGGTTTTTTGTTGGCAAGCCACCCCGAACAAAGGAGCATCTCGTGCAGCTGAGCGGAGCGCAGGCGCTAGTGCGCAGCCTCGAGCAGCAGGGCGTCGACGTGGTCTTCGGCCTGCCCGGAGGCACGATCCTGCCCACCTATGACCCGCTGCTTTCGTCCTCCCTGCGGCACATCCTGGTCCGGCACGAACAGGGCGCCGGGCACGCCGCTGAGGGCTACGCCTGGGCTACCGGGAAGGTCGGCGTCTGCATCGCCACCAGCGGCCCTGGCGCTACCAACCTGGTCACCGCGCTAGCCGACGCCTACATGGACTCGGTGCCGATTGTCGCCATCACCGGCCAGGTGGCCAGCGCCATGGTCGGCACGGACGCCTTCCAGGAGGCCGACATCACCGGGATCACGCTGCCGATCACCAAGCACAACGAGCTGGTGACCGACGCCGAGCGGATCCCGGCGGCAATCGCCGAGGCGTTCCACATCGCCTCGACAGGCCGCCCGGGCCCGGTCCTCGTCGACATCCCCAAGGACATCCAGCAGGCCCAGATGACCTGGTCCTGGCCGCCCACCCTGGCGCTGCCCGGCTACCAGCTGCCCGGCAAGCCGGACCCGGCCGCCATCGCGGCGGCAGCGGCATTGCTGCACGCGGCCCGCCGCCCGGTGCTCTATGTCGGCGGCGGCGTGATCAAGTCCGGCGGCCACGACGAGCTCATGCGCCTCGCCGAGCTCGCCCGTGCCCCGGTCACGACCACCCTGATGGCGCGCGGTGCGTTTCCCGACGCGCACCCGCTTGCCCTGGGCATGCCCGGCATGCACGGCTGCTACCCGGCGGTCGCGGCGCTCCAGGAAGCGGACCTGGTGGTGGCGCTCGGGGCGCGGTTCGACGACCGGGTGACCGGTAGGCTGGCGGATTTCGCGCCGCGGGCCAAGGTGGTGCATGTCGACATCGACCCGGCCGAGATCGGCAAGAACCGCATCCCCGACGTGCCGATCGTCGGCGACGTCAAAGCTGTCATGGGCGAGCTGGCCGGCTGCCTCGCCGCGCTGGTCAGCGAGGGCGGCCCGAACGACACCGATGGCTGGATCGGGGCCACCAACGAGTGGAAGCGGCGCTTCCCGCTGCGCTACGCCCAGGCCGCCGACGGCCCGCTTAAGCCGCAGTATGTGGTCGAGCGGCTGTCCATGATGACCGGCGGCGACGCGGTGGTGGTGGCAGGCGTCGGCCAGCACCAGATGCACGCGGCCCAGCACTACTCCTTCACCAAGCCGCGTACCTGGATCAACTCCGGCGGCCTCGGCACGATGGGCTTCGCCGTGCCGGCCGCCATGGGTGCGCAGGCCGGCCGCCCCGGTGAGCTTGTCGTCGCGATCGACGGCGACGGCTGCTTCCAGATGACCTGCCAGGAGCTGGCGACCTGCGCGATCGAGCAGCTTCCGATCAAGGTCCTGATCTTCAACAACGGTTTCCTCGGCATGGTGCGCCAGTGGCAGGAGCTGTTCTACGAGGAGCGCTACTCCCAGGTGGAGCTGGGCACCACCATTCCGGACTATGTGAAGCTCGCCGAGGCCTACGGATGCGTCGGGCTGCGCTGCGACCGCGCCGACGAGGTCGACGCGGTGCTGGACAAGGCGCTCGCCGTCACCGGCGTGCCCGCGGTGGTGGACTTCCGGGTGCACGACCGCGAGGGCGTATTCCCGATGGTGCCCGCCGGGCGCCCCAACGACGAGATCGTGCTCGGCCCCGAGTTCAGTGCCGACGAGCAGCGCGCAGCCACGCGCAGGGAGGTGAGTACCCGATGAGCACGCACACTCTGTCGGTGCTCGTGGAGAACAAGCCCGGAGTGCTTTCCCATGTCGCAGGGCTGTTCTCCCGGCGCGCGTTTAATATCTCCTCACTCGCCGTCGGCCCGACCGAGGACCAGAGCGTGAGCCGCATGACGATCGTCGTCGATGGCGCCTCCACCCCGGTCGAGCAGGTCGCCAGGCAGCTGGACAAGCTGGTCCGGGTGCTCAAGGTCGTCCAGCTCGACGAGGATCGGGCGGTCGAGCGCGAGCTGGCGCTGATCAAGGTGCGCGCGCAGCCCGCCCTCCGCAGCCAGCTGCTCGAAGTCGCCGCGGTGTTCCGCGCGAACGTCGTCGACATGAGCCCGACGACAATGGTGCTCGAGGCGACCAGCAGCCCGGCCAAGCTCGACGCGCTGCTGGCGATGCTGGAGGCGTACGGGACCTGCGAGCTCGTGCGAACCGGCCGGATCGCGCTGGAGCGCGGCAGTGGCACCATCACCGCATCTGTCCGTCCGGCCAGCGCTGACGCCGAGCAGGCGGCAACGGCCGAATCCGCCGCATGAACCCTGACCCGACCTGAACCTGACCCGACTGGAAGGACGCTCCGAAGATGGCCACCATCTACTACGACGACGACGCTGACCTCAGCCTCATCCAGGGCCGCAAGATCGCCGTCCTTGGTTACGGCTCGCAGGGCCACGCCCACGCCCTGAGCCTGCGCGACTCGGGCTGCGAGGTCCGGGTGGGCCTGCCCGAGCAGTCCAGGTCGCGGGCCAAGGCGGCGGCTGCCGGCCTCCCCGTTGACGCGCCCGCCGACGCCTGTGCCTGGGCGGACGTCATCATGGTGCTCACGCCGGACACCACCCAGCGGGCGCTCTACGCCGATGCGATCGGGCCGAACCTGAACCCCGGCGACGCGCTGTTCTTCGCGCACGGGTTCAACATCCACTTCGGCTACATCACCGCGCCGGAAGAGGTCGACGTGGCCATGGTCGCGCCGAAGGCGCCGGGGCATCTGGTCCGCAGGCAGTACGAGGCAGGCCAGGGTACCCCGGTGCTTGTCGCGGTCGGCCAGGACGCCACCGGCAAGGCCTGGGACCTGGCCCGCTCGTACGCCAGGGCGATCGGCGGGACCAAGGCCGGCGCCCTGGTGACGACCTTCCAGGAGGAGACGGAAAGCGACCTGTTCGGCGAGCAGGCGGTGCTGTGCGGCGGGGTGACCGCGCTGGTGAACGCCGGGTTCGAGACCCTGGTGTCGGCCGGCTACCAGCCGGAGGTTGCCTACTTCGAGTGCCTGCACGAGCTCAAGCTGATCGTCGACCTGATGTATGAGGGCGGCATCGGCTGGATGCGGTACTCGGTCAGCGACACCGCCGAGTACGGCGACCTGACCAGGGGACCGCGGGTGGTCGGCGAGCCGTCCAGGCAGGCCATGGCCAAGCTGCTCGCCGACATCAGGTCAGGCGAGTTCGCCAGGGAGTGGGTCGCCGAGGACGACAATGGCCGGCCGAACTTCGAGCGGCTGCGGAAAGCGGCCGCCGACAGCGAGATCGAGCGGGTAGGCCGTCCGCTGCGGCAGATGATGAGCTGGCTGAACGCGCCCTCCGACGCGGACGGCGCCAGCTGATGGGCGACCACGTACGCAGCCGCGGCGCCAGCACCCGCGAGGTGGCGCTGCCATGAGCTACGCGATAGCGCACGTTCCCGGTGACGGCGTCGGCCCCGAGGTGACTGAGGTAGCCAGGCGGTGCGTCGACCAGGTGGCCGCCCGGCATGGCTTCGCGGTCGACTGGCATGGCTACCCGCTCGGTGCCCGGCACTTCCTCGCGACCGGCGAGGTGCTGCCGGACGGGGTCCTCGACGAGCTCAGGAAGGTCGACGCCATCCTGCTCGGCGCCGTCGGCAGCCCGGACGTGCCACCCGGGGTGCTGGAGCGCGGCCTGCTGCTGCGGCTGCGCGCCGAGCTCGACCTCTACATCAACCTGCGGCCGTCCAAGCTGCGGCCCGGCGTGGCCGGCGCCGTCGCCAGGCTCGGCCCGGGCGATCTCGACCTGGTGATCGTGCGCGAGAACACCGAGGGCCTGTACGCGGGGGCCGGCGGTACCGTGCACCGCGGCACGGCGTTCGAGAGCGCGACCGAGGAGTCACTGAACACCAGGGCCGGCGTGGAGCGGTGCATCAGGTACGCGGCCGGGCTGGCCGGCCGCCGCCGCGGGAAGCTGACCCTGGTGCACAAGACGAACGTGCTCGTGCATGCCGGCGACCTGTGGCGGCGCACCGCCGAGCAGGTGGCCGCGCAGGCCGGGGTGGCACTTGACTACGCGCACGTCGACGCCGCCTGCCTGTACCTCGTCGATGACCCGGCGCGGTTCGACGTGATCGTCACCGACAACCTGTTCGGCGACATCCTGAGCGATCTCGGCGCGGCGCTCACCGGCGGCCTCGGGCTGGCCCCGAGCGGCAACCTCAACCCAGACCGGACCGGCCCGTCGGTGTTCGAGCCAGTACACGGCTCGGCGCCGGACATTGCGGGCACCGGGCGCGCCAACCCGGCCGGCGCGGTGCTGTCGGCGGCGCTGATGCTCGACCACCTGGGCGAGCACGCGGCAGCCGCCGACATCGACGCCGCGGTGTCCGCGGTACTCGCATCCGGGGCGCCCGCGACCACCACCGAGTGGGAAGCGGCGCTGCGCGCGGCGCTCGACGGGCGAACACCCAATGGGCGAACAGGAGCCACCGCATGAACGCCGCCAAGGTCGAGATCTACGACACCACGCTGCGGGACGGTTCCCAGCAGGTCGGGCTTGACCTCACGGTCGCCGACAAGCTGCACGTGGCAGCGGCGCTCGACGCGCTCGGCGTGGATGTGGTCGAGGGCGGCTGGCCCGGGTCCAATCCCAAGGACGCCGAGTTCTTCGCCAGGGCCAGCGAGCTGAACTTCAAGAACGCCCAGCTGGCCAGTTTCGGCGCCACCAGGCTGCCGCGCCGCGGCGTCGACGATGACGCCAACCTGGCTGCCCTGCTCGCGGCGGAGACACCGATCGTGACGCTGGTCGGCAAGGCCTGGACGCTGCACGTCGACGAGGCGCTGCGAACCACCAAGGAGGAGAACCTCGCCATGGTCGCGGACTCGGTCCGCTTCATGGCGGCCGCCGGGCGCCGGGTCGTCTTCGACGCTGAGCACTTCTTCGACGGCTACCGCGCCGACCGCGGCTACGCCCTCGCTGTGCTCGCCGCAGCGGCGGACGCGGGCGCCGACACGCTCGTGCTCTGCGACACCAACGGCGGGACGCTGCCCGACGACGTGGCGCGCATCGTCGGCGAGGTCGCCGGCGCCGCCAGGGCGAGGGTGGGCGTGCACTTCCATAACGATGCCGCGTGCGCGGTCGCCAACTCGGTGCTGGCCGTCGCTGGCGGCGCGGTGCACGTGCAGGGCGCGGCCAACGGCTACGGCGAGCGCTGCGGCAACGCGGACCTGTTCTCGGTGATCGCGAACCTGGAGCTGAAACGCGGTCACGAACTGCTGCCGCCGGGCAGGCTGGCCACGCTGGCGTCCACGGCCAGGACCATCGCCGAATACGCCAACCTGCCGTTCGAGGCGCGCCAGCCCTACGTCGGCTCGTCGGCCTTCGCGACCAAGGCCGGCCTGCACGCGTCCGCGATCGCGCGGCGGCCGGACGCCTACGCGCACGTGGACCCGGGCGCGGTGGGCAACAGGCAGCAGGTCCTTGTCAGCGAGCTGGCCGGGCGGAGCAACGTGCTGGCCAAGGCGGAGGAACTCGGGCTTGACCTCTCGCCCGAGCTGGCCACCGTCGTGCTTGAGGCGGTCAAGGATGCCGAGCACAGGGGCTATGCCTACGAGGCCGCTGACGCCTCGTTCGAGCTGCTGGTCCGCAAGATCGCGGGCGCGCTGCCCTGCTGGTTCGAGCTGGACAGCTACCGTGCCGTGATCGATCGCGCAGCATCCGCCGACCGCAGCGAGGCGATCGTGCGGCTGCGGCTCGGCGGCGAACGGGTCGTCGCCGTCGGTGAGGGGGTTGGCCCGGTGCACGCCCTTGACCAGGCGCTGCGCCGCGGTCTGGCCGGCTTTTACCCGCAGCTGGAGAGCATTCACCTGGTCGACTACAAGGTGCGCATCCTGGATGGCCGGGCGGCGACCAGCGCGGTCACCCGGGTCATGCTGACCTCCGCCGATCACGCCGGTGAGTGGACAACGGTCGGCGTCTCCGACGACATCGTCACGGCTTCCTGGGAGGCGCTGGCCGACGGGGTCGCGTTCGGCCTGCTGCGGGCCGGCGCAACCGCACCCGAACCTGTCCCGGCGGGCGCCGCGTGATGACCAAGGTATTCGTCCAGGCCTTCGACTCAATCCAGGAGACCGCATGACCAGCCAGCTGCCCCGCCCGCGTTCCGGCCCGCTCACCACCGGGCCATCCCGCGCGGCCGCCCGCGCGATGCTGCGCGCCGTGGGGCTCAGCGAGGAGGACCTCACCCGCCCGCAGGTGGCCGTCGCTTCCTCGTGGAACGAGGTCACCCCGTGCAACCTGCACCTGAACGGGCTCGCCCGGGCGGCCAAGGAAGGCATCAGGCAGGCAGGCGCGGTACCGCTGGAGTTCGGCACCATCGCGGTGTCGGACGGCATCTCGATGGGCACCGAAGGCATGAAGGCATCGCTGGTCAGCCGCGAGGTGATCGCCGATTCCGTCGAGCTGATGGTGGCGGCCGAGGGCTTCGACGCGCTGGTCGCGATCGCGGGCTGCGACAAGTCGCTGCCCGGGATGCTGATGGCCTGCGCGCGGCTGAACATCCCGGCCGCGTTCCTCTACGGCGGGACCATCCTGCCGGGCTGGGTGCACGGCCGCGCGGTCACCATCCAGGACGTATTCGAGGCGGTCGGCGCCCAGTCGGCCGGCGAGATGTCCGACCGCGATGCGCTGGAGGTCGAGCGCGCCGCCTGCCCGGGCGCCGGGTCGTGCGCCGGCATGTACACGGCCAACACCATGTCGGCCTGCGCCGAGGCGCTCGGCATGGCGCTGCCCGGCTCGGCGACCGCGCCCGCGGTGTCCGCCGAGCGCACCGACCTGGCGCGCCGCACCGGCGAGGCGGCGGTGGCCGCACTGGCGGCCGGGCTGCTGCCGCGCGACATCCTGACCAGGACCGCGTTCCTCAACGCCGCGGCGGTGGTGATGGCGACCGCAGGCTCGACCAACGCGGTGCTGCATCTTCTCGCGATCGCGGCCGAGGCTGAGGTAGAACTCACCCTGGACGACTTCGACGCCATCAGCAGGCGCACCCCGCACATCGCGTCGATGCGCCCGGCCGGCCGGTTCGTGATGAGCGAGCTTGACCGGGTCGGCGGGCTGCCGGTGGTGCTGCGTGAACTGCTGTCGGCCGGCCTGGTGGACGGCGACGCGGTGGCGGTGAACGGGCGCACGCTGGCCGACAACGTCGCCGACGCCCTGGACCCTGACGGCGATGTGGTGCGGCCGGTCAAGGACCCGATCGGCCCCGAGGGCGGGCTGGCGGTGCTGCGCGGCAGCCTGGCGCCCGGCGGCGCGGTGGTGAAGATCCCCGGCATCGAGACGCTGCGCTTCGAGGGAACGGCGCGGGTGTTCGGGCGGGAGGAAGACTGTTTCGCCGCCGTCACGGCCGGCCAGGTGGCCAAAGGCGATGTGCTGGTGATCCGTTACGAGGGCCCCAAGGGCGGCCCGGGGATGCGCGAGATGCTGGCGGTGACAGCCGCCATCAAGGGGGCCGGCCTCGGCAAGGACGTGGTGCTGGTCACCGACGGGCGGTTCTCCGGCGCGACATTCGGGGCGTGCGTGGCACATGTGGCACCGGAGGCGTTCGATGGCGGCCCGATCGGCCTGTTGAACGACGGTGACCGGGTCGTTCTCGACGTCCCGGGACGACGGCTCGACCTGCTGGTCGACGACGCGGAACTTGGCCGCCGCCGGGCAGGCTGGCAGCAGCCCGCGCCGAATTACACCCGGGGCGCGCTTGCCAAGTATGCGGCGCTGGTGTCCGGCGCGGACCGCGGAGCCGTCTGCGAGCCGCCCGGCACCGCCTGACGACGAGCCCCGCAGCCGAGGCCCGGGTCGCTAAGTTCGCGTCAAGATTGACGCGGGCGGCGTTAGGATCGCGTCAAGATCGGCGAAATTCGCGCGGGCCGCTTTCCACTGGATCCGAGATAACTTCCGCACCAAGGCGGCGCGGGCTCGCTGGAGGCGGACCCGTCCAGGCCGCGTTATCTCCGCACCGCGGCAGGCATGGGATACAGGTTCCAGCGCTGCCGGTTCAAGCTCGGACCATTACTGGCCGCCGCGGGTCTTCGCCCCGGTCGCCGGGGCCCGGACCGTCGCGAGCCCGGCAATGGCATGAATGGCGCTGTGCTGCCAAAACAATGACAGTCAACCGCCTTTCACGCCATTGGCTGAGAGCTACGAAAGCCGGTTAGTCGGAGCCGGACAGCCTGAGCTGGTATATGGGGTTATAGATGGTGCGCGCGCCGCGAATGCGGGGGATCCGGTCGCGGACGATCAGGCGGCGGCCGGGCTGGACGCCGGGGATGTCGCGGCGGACCAGCCAGAGCAGCGTGACGGTGCCGGTACCGTCCCGCAAGTCCGCCTCCATGGTGAGGCTGGTGCCGCGGGGACGCAGGGGGCCGTCCGGGGTTTCTTGGGTGCCCGGGGTTCTTGGGCTGCCCGGGGCCCTTGGGCTGCCCGGGACTCTTGGGCTGTCCGGGGTCTTTGGACCGTTCGCGTTCCCCTTGCTGTCGGCGCTCGCTGGCCGATCCGCGCCCCGAGGCCGCGGCCGGTGATCTCGCGGCAGGGGAGTCCATCACGATGAGCGGCAGCAGGAAGGCCAGCGCTAGCCCGGCGTATTGCGGGCCGGCCTGATGTGGTATCCGGCGCTCTCGGCGCGCGGCTGATGACCGATGGCCAGCCTGGTGGCCCCCCAGACGATCATTAGCGTGCACCGCCACGAGCGGAATGCTAGGCCTGTCCTTGCCTGGGCGTAAATGGTATGGACCGATATTGTTGGCGCCCGCTGGACAGCCTTCCGCAGGTCGCTAGCGCAGGGCGCCCGCGGGACCGCTGTCCTGGGGCAGGACGGCGGAGATTATGCGTCATTTGAGCAATTTTCATTCTGCACGGGGGCTTGTGCATAGGCACAAGTATGCGCAATGCTGTCACGGCGATCAGACGCACTAATTACCGGTCAGTAGGAGCACAACAGGCCATGTCTTCGCTTGTCTGGGCGAGTCGCCGGTTACCAGTTATCCTGCCGAGCCGCGCAGCGCGGCCGGCGGGGCGAGGCTGGGCCGGATGGCTGGCGAGCCTGGCGATGGTTACCGCCCTCGCGGGCTGCGCGGGCCAGGCTGATGCCGGACTGCCGCCGAAGCCGGGCGCGCTGCCTCCCGCGGCGGTGCTGGCCGCCCCGCAGCCTGCCGCCCGTGAGCAGGTGCTGGCCGCCTACACCGGCTACTGGCAAGCGAGCAGCGCGGCCGTCGACGCTGGCCGCGCGGCGCCGGCGCGGACGCTGCTCGCCAGCTACCTTACGCCCGGCGCTATCCCGGTGGTTATCGCCGCGCTCCGGCCGGACTGGGCAGATCACGCGGTCAGCGCGGGCAGCCCCGTCATGCACATCCTGAGCATCAAGATCACCGGCGGGCGTGCGCTCGTGCACGATTGCCTCGATCTGAGTCACGCGGGCCTGGCGAACGCGCGGACCGGCCGGGTCTACCCGCGCAGCTTCGGCAGCGCGCATGCCAATTTCTACGCTGACCTGGTGCGCTCAAGTAGCGGCTGGCTGATCAGCAACCTCGTCCCTGTGATGGCACCATGCGAGCCCTGAAGAAAGTCAGTCTGGTTACGGCGGCGTTAGCGCTGCTGGTGTTATTCGGCCCGGGCGCCGCGTCCGGCGCGCAAGCGGCCGCGGCGCGGGCGGGGGGCGGCGCGCGGGCAGCAGGGGGAGCGCGGGCGGTGCGCGCCATGCGGACGGTCAGTGCCATGCGGACGGTCAGTGCCGTGCGGGCGGCGAACGGCGGGCCGGGAAGCGGATGCTACGCGGTCCGGACCCCGACTGGCTGGCAGATCGTCTGCCGTAGCGGTGGCGGGTCACCGGACGGGCCTGGCGGCCCTGGCGGCCCTGGCGGGCCTGGCGGCCCTGGCGGGCCTGGCGGCCCTGGTGGCCCTGGCGGTTCTGGCCTGCCTGGCTCCCCCGGCTACGCCCTAAGCTCAACCTGCACGCTGGAGCCGCCCGGGGCGATGACGCCCCCGTACCCCGCGCCAGCAGGCCAGGTGTGGATGCGCACGGTGTGCACGTCCGTCGGGTTGTATGGCACTGCCCCGGCGCCCGGCGGCCTGGTCCTTGTGCCGACCGGATCGACCACCGCGACGCCGGGCGTTTCCCCCCAGGAAGCGCTGCAAATGGCGCTCGCCCAGCTGAATGTGCCCGCGCCCACCGTGTCGACGGCTCCGCCGCGGGGCCATGACGGCCTGGTCGGCCTGCCGGAATGGTTCTGGGTCACGAACTGGCACCCGATGCCAGCGGGCGCGGCGGTCGGCCCGGTGTGGGCGAAGATCAGGGCGGTTCCTGAGCGGCTGACCTTCTCGCCGGGCGGCGGCCTGCCGAGCGTGTCCTGCCGCGGCCCTGGCCTGCCGTACGACCGGAAGCTGCCTGCCAGCGCCCAGCACTCGGCGTGCTCCTACATCTACCGTCAGTCCTCTGCGCTGCAGCCGGGCGGTGCTTACACAGCGTCGGTGTCGGTCACCTGGACAGCGACCTGGATCGAGTCGGACGGAGTCCAGGGAGAAGTGAACCCGCCCCTGCAGGTACACACGTCGTTCGCGGTGCCGGTCGCGGAGGGCCAGGCATTGGTGAACACGCCATGAGCGGCATCGACCCAGGGCCGGGCCTGGGCACCGCGTTTCATCCCGAGCCCGGCCCTGGCGGAAATGGCGCGCTGCCGCGTCCCGGGGCGCTGCGCGGGCTGCCGCGGCGCAGGCGCCCCGCGATGATCGCGCTCGCGGTAGCGCTGGTCGGAGCCGGGATACTGGCGAGCGCCGCGTTGTACCAGCGCGCCGATCACCGGGTGCCGGTGCTCATGACGACCGCCGCGGTGCCGGCCGGCTCGGTGATCACAGCCGCCGACGTCGGCACCACGACCATCGTCGCGGGACCCGGCCTGCGCGACATCCCGGCACGGCAGCTGAGCCAGGTCACCGGCCTGGTCGCCGCCGTCTCGCTGCGGCCTGGCACGCTGCTGGCACCGGACGAGCTGACCACGTCGCTGCCGCCGGCCAGGGGACAGGTCATGGTGTCGCTCCCGCTGAAGCCGCAGTCGGTTCCCGCCAGCGGGCTTCAGCCCGGCGATCACGTGCTGGTCGCCGGCACGCCTGGCTACCAGGGACAAAGCGGCTCAGGTGGTCCGGCGTCCGTCCTCACCCAGCCAGTGCCCGGCATGGTCGAAGCCGTAGACACCGTGCCTGATCAGGATGGCTTCGACGTCGTGGACTTGCTGGTCGCCCAATCCGAAGGAGCCTCGCTGGCGAAACAGGACTCAACCGGACAGATCGAGCTGATCGTGACCAGCCGGAGCTCCAGGTGAGCGTCTACGCGCTCGTGTCCGCAGGCGGGTCGCCAGGCGTCACCACGTCGACGCTCGCGCTCACGCTCGGCTGGCCGTCCCAGGTCATTCTCGCCGAATGCGACCCGAGCGGCGGTGACATCCTGGCCGGGCTGTTCGCCGGGCACCTGCCGGCCACCAAGGGCCTGGCGCCGCTCGCGCTGGCGGCCGGCCAGAGCCCGGACGCGGCGACCGCGGCGCTGTGGCACCAGCTGATCGAGCTGGACGACGAGCGTGGCAGGCTGCTGCTGGCCGGCGTCTCCGACCCGAGGCAGGGCGCCGGGCTGGCGGCCGCCTGGCCAGTCCTCGCGACCGCGCTGGCCGCGCTGCCCGCGGACGTCATCGCTGACTGCGGCCGCCTTGACGCCGCCGCGCCGCCCTACGTCCTCACCGTCGCGGCCGTCGCTGTCCTGGTCATGCGGCCATCGCTGCGGCAGGTAAGCAGGGCAAGGGCGCGGATCGAGATGCTCTCCCAGATCATGGGCGGACCGGGCCGGGTCAGGCTGCTGCTGGTGGGGGAGGGCACGCACTCGGCGCGGGACATCGGGAACGCGCTTGGCGTCGCGATAGCCGGATCCCTCCCGCAGGACAGGAAGACCGCAGCGGTGCTGTCGGACGGCGCAGGAGGGCGCCGCGGGCTGTCGACCAGGCCGCTCATCCGGACCGCGGGCGGGGTCGGCCGCAGCCTGCGCGCCATCGTGGCGGCATGCGGGCAGCCGGGACAGCCCGGGCATGAGCAGGCACTGGCCCAGTCCCGGGAAGCGAGCGCGGCGCCATGACAGAGCTCAAGTGGCCGCCTCCGGCCTTTCTGCACGGCCAGGCGCCCGTAGGGCCCGCGCCGGCGCAGGCAACGCCCGGGCAGGCAGCGCCGGGGCAGGCAGCGGCGAGGCATGCTGCGGCCGGGCTCGGCGGCGATTGGCTGCGCCGCGCCGTCACGGACATCCTTGACGTGATCGCTGGCCGGCTGGATGACGGCGCCGGGCCGGAAGAGGTAATGCCGCTGATCCGCGAGGCGGTCCGGGCCTGGGCTGAGCAGCAGGCCAGGGCGGGTGCGATCATCCCGGCCCCAGCCGACCGGGATGCGCTGGCCCAGGCTGTCTACGACCAGCGTTACGGGCTCGGACCGCTCGCCGGGTACCTGCGGGATCCGCAGGTCGAGAACGTGGACGTCAATGGCTGTGACCAGGTGTGGATCACATACTCCACCGGGGAGCGCGTCGCCGGGCCGCCGGTCGCCGCCAGCGATGAGGCGCTGACCGCGATGATCCGCAACTGGGCGGTGCGCGGCGGCCAGACGGCGCGGGATTTCTCGGCTGCCGCGCCGCTGGTCAGCGTCGCGCTGGCGGATGGCACCCGGATGACCGCCACGATGTCGGTGACGCCGCGGCCGTGCCTGTCCCTGCGCAGGCATGGTCAGCGGGAAGTGAGCATGGCCAGGCTGATCCAGCTGGGCACGATCGACGCGACGGTGGCCGGTTTCCTTTCCGCCGCGGTCAAGAGCCGCTGCAACATCATTGTCACGGGCGCGGTGAATGCCGGGAAGACCACCCTGCTCCGGGCCCTGGCCAGCGAGATCCCGCCGGTCGAGCGGATAGCCACCCTGGAGAGCGAGTATGAGCTCTTCCTGCACGGCAGGACGCAGCACCCCGATGTGATCGCGTTCGAGGCGCGGGAGGCCAACTCCGAGGGCGCTGGCGGCATCTCGCTGCATGACCTGATCGCGCACGCGCTGCGGCACAACCCGCAGCGCATCCTGGTCGGTGAGGTGCGGCGCAGCGAGATCATGCCGATGCTGGAAGCGATGAACTCCGGCCAGGAAGGCTCGATGTGCACGCTGCACGCGAACTCCCCGGCCGAGGTGTTCGACCGCATCCTGATCCTCGGGCTGCGCGGCGGCCTTGCGCTCGGCGAGCGGGCCATCCACATTCTGGTCGGCATGGCCATCGACTTGGTGGTGCACGTGCGGAAACGGCACGACGGGCAGCGCACGGTCCGCTACGTCTCGGAGATCCTGGAGGTCTTGCCGCCGGGCGACACTGAGCGCCCGGCCATCAACAGGGTCTTCCTCCCTGAGGGCCCGGGCGGCCGGGCGGTTGCGGCGCACACCCCCTCGCCGGCGCTGCTGGCCAAGCTGGTGCCCGGCGGCTTCGACCCAGGCCTGCTCGATCAGCACCGTGCGATAGCCAGGGCGGGAGGCTGGCGATGACGCTGCTCGCTGCGCTGGCAGGCGCGGCCATAATCGGCGGCCTTGTGCTCTTCGTTGCCGAGATCTTCCGGCGGGCGCCCGCGCCGGGCAAGCCGCCCGGGAGGCGGCTGTTCGGCGGCTCGCTATCGTCAGGGCAGGGGAGCCGGATCCTGATCGCGCTGGTGGCCGGGTTCGCCGTCCTGGCACTGACCAGGTGGCCCGTCGCCGCGGTAGCCGTTGGCGCTGGAGTTGTCTTCCTGCCGCGGCTGACGCTGACCGGCAACCAGCGGAAGCGCACCGCGAGGCTGGAGGGCCTGGAGCAGTGGATCAGGCGGCTCGCCGACTTGCTCACCGCGAGCAAGGGCCTGGAAGAGGCCATCGAGGCCAGTGCCCGCTCGGCACCGGCCGCGATAGCGGAGCCGGTGACCGCCCTGGCCCGCAGGCTATCGGCGCGCACCGGGGCCGAGACAGCCCTGCGCGCCTTCGCCGCCGACATCGACGACCCGGCCGGTGACCGGATTGCCGCCGCCCTGATCATCGCCACGGGCCGGCGGGGCGGGGCGGTCCGCGACGTGCTCAACGCGCTGGCGGGATTACTGGCCAGGGATGTGGCAGCACGGCGCGAGATCGAGGCCGAGCGTGCCCAGCATCTGACCACCGTCAGGTGGATCGCGGGTTTCGTCGGAGGGTTCACCGTCTTCGCGTTGCTGAACAGGCATTACTCGGCGCCATATGGCAGCGCCCTGGGCGAGCTCGTGCTCGCGCTGGTGGCGGGTCTGTACGCGGCGGGACTGGCCTGGCTGCATCACCTCGGCTCTATCCCGGCACCCGGCCGTTTCCTGAACCAGCCCGGACAGCGGCAGGCTGCCAGCGCGGATCTGGCGGCTCAGGGCAGGTCACGATGAATTTGTGGGTAATCGCCGCGGGCCTGCTTGGCGGCCTGGGGATCTTCCTGGTGGTCAGGGAGATCGTGCCGGCCGCCGCGCGGCTGGATGCCGCGCTCGGCCGGATGGACTCGGCAGCCGACGTAGCGGATCAAGGAATCACGGTATCCCGCAGGCTAGCGCACCGGATGGCCGCGGAATTGCGGTGGCTGCCGGTACCCTCGGCCGACCTCGCCCTGCTCGGGAAGGACCGCGAGGCCTGGATCGCCAGCAAAGTGACCTGCGGGGTCCTCGGGCTCGCATGTCCAGCGGTAATCGGCAGCCTGGCGGCGCTGGCCGGCACCGCCACGCCCCCCGTGGTTCCCGTCGTTGCCTCGCTGGCCTGCGGTGCGGCGCTGTTCTTCGCCCCTGACCTGGTCACCAGGGTCAATGCGGCAGAGAAACGGGCCGATTTCCGGCATGCGCTCACCAGCTACCTGGACCTGGTCTCGCTCGAGCGCGGGGCGGGCGCGGGACCAACCGAGGCGCTTGAGGCGGCGGCCGAGATCGGCGGCGGCTGGGCATTCGAGCGGATCGCGGCCGCGCTGGACCAGGCCCGGCGGTCCGGCTCGGCACCGTGGACCGCCCTCGCCAGGCTGGCCAGCGAGACCGGGATCATCGAGCTGTCGGATTTAGCCGACATCGCCGAGGTTGCCGGCCAGGAAGGCGCGCGAATCCTGGACACGCTGGCCGCCCGTGCCGCATCGATGCGAGCGCAGGCACTCGCTGCCGACCGGGCCAAGGCCGGCTCGCGAAGCACCACGATGGTGGTGCCGATCTCCCTGCTGGCGGTGGGCTTCCTGCTGCTGCTTGTGTTCCCGATCTTCTACGGCACGTTCGGCGCGGGATAGCCCCGCCCGCCAGGAGTTGGAGGCCCTCACCATGAACCCGATGTGGCTCGCGTTTAGCTACCTGTTCGAGCAGGCCCGCGCCCGCGCTCGCGCGGCGAGGGCAGGCAACCCCGAATCCGGTGCGCTCAGCCTGGAATGGGTTGTCATCGCCGTACTCGTAGCAGGCGCGGCGACCGCTGCCAGCCTGCTGATCAGGAACGCGATCGCCTCAGAAGCCGGAGGACTGCCCTGAGAACGCGTCGAGGCGGAGGTCGCGGCGACACCGGGGCGCTCTCCCTGGGCTACATCATCGTGTTTCCCGCGTTCCTGCTGGCGATCATGACGATCCTGCAGGCGTCGTTCTGGTACCTGGCGAGGCAGACGGCGCTCACCGCGGCCCGGCAGGGCGCGGATGCGGCCAGGGCGCAGAACGCGCCGCTGAGCGCGGGCCCGAGAGCCGCCCTGGCTTTCGCGCAGAGTGCCGGCGCTCGATACCTGCTCGGGCCGTCCGCCACTGACCTGGGGAGTACTGCGCAGACCATCCAGATTCAGGTCACCGGCCGGGTGGTGTCGTTCATTCCCGGAGTGGACTGGCGGGTCAGCCAGGTAGCTCAGGCGCCAGTCGAACAGTTCACTACGCCATAGACAGGCGGTTCACTACGCCATGGACAGGAGGTTCCGGCCGATGCGCCGCTGGCAGCGTGGCGAGGCGGGTGACGCCTCGCTCGAGCTGATCCTCCTCACGCCAGTGCTGCTCGCGCTGATCGGCCTCGTGATCGCCGCCGGGCGGACCTCGGTGGCGCAGGGGTCTGTGGATGCGGCGGCACGGGACGCCGCCCGCCAGGCATCGATCGCGCGGAGCCCCGCTGCGGCCCTGGCGGCTGCACAGCTCAGCGCACAGGCCGCGCTGAGCCAGGACGGGCTGGACTGCACTCCCGCCGTCTATGTCGCCACCGCAGGATTCGGCAGCCCGATTGGCCAGCCCGCGCAGGTCAGCGCCACGGTCACCTGCACGGTGCCGCTGGCTGACCTGATAGTTCCTGGATTGCCGGGTAGCGAGATGCTCCGCAGCACCTTCACTTCACCGCTAGATCCGTACCGGGGACGGTGATGTCACAGTGACCGTCACAGATCGGCTTCAGACTCGGGCAGCAAAGATTCCCGGCCGTCGGCCAGAGAACTGGGAGCGGCAGATGGGCTTAGCGTGCGGGCCGGGGGAATGGACCGGTGTCCGGGGTAACCCGGCGGCAGGCGTCAGCGACCGGGGCTCATTCAGCCTGACGCTCGTGATCATGACAGTTGCGCTGCTCGCACTGGCAGGCCTCGTCGTGGACGGCGGAGCAAAGCTGAATGAGGCGGCCAATGCCAGCGCGGTCGCACAGGAGGCGGCCAGGGCCGGGGCGGGCCTGGTGGATAAGGGGAATGCCTACTCCAGTGGCCAGTTCACCGTCGACAGCAGTCAGGCGGTGGCAGCGGCTCAGGCCTATCTGGCCAGCGTGGTCAGCGACGGCAACACCGCCTACACCGGCTCGGTGACCACGCCAACCTCCGATTCGCTCCAGGTCACCGTCACCGTTACTGAGCCGACCAAGATCCTCTCCATTATCGGCATCGATTCGACGAGCGTGACCGAATCGGCGACCGCGGCGCTGGTGACCGGCGTGCAGGGACCAGGAACATGAGGCGGGGCGGCCGCGGGTTCGCTGCGGCGCTCCGCGGCGTTATGGCGCTGGTCACGCTCGCCACGCTGATCATTGGCCTGCCATTAGCGCTTTACCGATTCGGCGGCGATCCCGTTCCGAGGCACCTTTCCGGCTGGCACCAGATCGGCACCGTGCTCCTGCACCGGGACAATGGCACGTTTTTCTTCGGTGCCGTACGCGATGTCAGCTGGATCGCATGGGCAGCCTTTACGGTCGCGGTAATCGCGGAAGCACAGGCAGCATTGCGCGGCCGCAGGGCACCGAGGCTCGGGCTGGGCGCGCTGCAGGACTCGGCCGGCTGGCTCGTGGCAGCCGCCGCGCTCACCTTCAGCGGCCAGTCGGCCGCGACGCTGCTCGCCGTCCCGGCCGCGGCCGCGGCGACCGTGGTGGCCACCGCGCCTCAGCAGGCCGCGGCGCCAGCCGCCCGGGCACCTGCCGCCACCGTCCCGCCAGAACCCCAGGTGACGAACATGGCCTTCTATCAGCTGGTAACCGTTCGGCCAGGTGACTGCCTGTGGACGATCGCGCAGCGTTACCTGGGTTCCGGTGCCAGGTACCAAGAGATCGTGAAGCTCAACCTGGGGCACACCGTGGCTCACGGTGAGGTGTTCACCGACCCGTCGGTTATCTGGCCGGGCTGGGTGCTCCAGCTGCCCTCCGGCCCGACGTCTGGCGCGCTGTCCGCCGGACCGCACCTGCCGGGGAGCCATAGCGCGCACCGGGTGGGGGATGCAGCCTTCGGCCGCCCCCATCACGGCGCCGGTTCTGGCCGGAAGCCTGCGCACGCTCAGGACCAAGCCCACGCCGGGACCGGGACCGCTTCCGCCGGGACCGGACGCGACACGACTAGCAACGCGACGCCGCAGGGCGCGACGCCGCAGGGCGCGACGCCGCAGGGCGCAGTCTCCCCGGGGCCAGGCTCCGGGCCCGGGGCTGCCCAGCTGCCGGATGTTGCGCACACCGTGATGGCGAATGGAGGGTCCACGCTGGCCGCAGAAATCCCGTCGGTCGCGGTGTTCGCGGCAGGCATGCTCGCCGGGGGAGCGAGCGTCCTGCTCGCCGGAATGCGCCATCGGCAACGTCAGGCGCGCCGCACCGGTCGGCGTATCCAGCTTCCTGCCAGCGCCCCCGTCGTCGTGGCGGAGCAGCGGATCCGCGCGTCGGCGGCACCGCAGCCGCCGACGGCGCTGCGCGCCGCGCTCGGCGAGCTCGGGATCAGCTTGCTCAACGCGGGCAGGCAGCTCCCCGATATAACGGGCATCCGGCTGCTGCCGTCGGGATTGGAAGTACTCCTCGCCAGCCCCGCCATCGATCCGCCGCCGCCGCCGTTCACGGTGCCTGGCGGGCGGCAGGGCATGGCCTGGGAGCTGTCGCTGCCTGAGCATGTGCCCGCCTTCCCGTTCGCGCCTGCCGAGGTCGGCGACCTGATGCCGGGCCTGTTCACCCTCGGCGTCGATTCCGCAGGCGGATTCCTGCTGCTCGACCCCGAGTACCTGCGGGTCACGACCGCGGAAGGGCCGCCGGACCTGGTCGACCGGATGCTGACGACTGCCGCTGCCGAGCTGGCCACCAGCCAGCTGGCGGGCTGGTATGACCTGATGCTGGTCGGGTTCCCTGAACTGGCGGCTGTCGGCGGACGGGCCACCAGCTGCGGCAGCCTGGAAGAAGCGCTCGACCTGCTTGCAGCGAAGGCAGTCGTGCTCCGGCGCAGGCTCGGCGAACTCGGTCATGCCGATATCCGGCACCGGCGGCTTACCCAGCCCGGCGATGAGGACTGGGCGCTGGCGCTGCTGGTCAGCCGGATCCCGCCGACCGCGAACCAGCTAGCCCTGCTGCTCGACCTGGCCGGCGATCCGGGCGGAATCGCTGCGCTGGTGGTGGGCGGCACCGACGTACCCGAGGGGCATCCGCCGCCCGCCATCGTGCGCCTGGAGGATGACCCGGTTCAGCCCGGCGAGATCATCGCGCGCATCTCCCCGGTGGGGCTCGACGCCTGGCCGCAGCCGCTCACCGAAGCGGACTACCAGGCGCTGGGCAGCCTGTTCGGGACCGCGGCTGACCTGCGCGACATCCCGGCTGGCCTGCCGCCATACGACGGATCATCGTGGCCGCCAGAGCCAGCTCGTGCCGTGCTGCCCGACGAATTACCCTCTTGGCTGGATGCCGGCGGTCCGGACGACGTGCCCGAGTCGGCGCCAAGCCCAGGACCGGGCGGCGCCGGCCGATCCGGCGGTGAGCTGGCCTCCGATGGTGACCTGGCGTCCGGTGGTGAGCTGGCGTCCGGTGGTGAGCTGGCGTCCGGTGGTGAGCTGGCGTCCGGTGGTGAGCTGGCGTCCGGCGGTGAGTCCGGTGGTGAGCTGGCGTCCGGTGGTGAGCTGGCGTCCGGTGGCGGGCCAATATCTGACGGCCCGTTCGGGCCCGGCGCCGACCCGGACGACAAGCCCCATCCGGCGGGGGAGCCCGAGCCGGCCGGGGGCACGCTCCGGGTCGGCGTGCTCGGGACGTTCACGGTCAACGGCGCTCCTGCCGCGCTGCTGCCGGCCCAGAGCCAGCTAGTGCTGGCCCTGGCCCTGAACGGGGCATCCGGACTGTCCAATCAGCAGCTGTGCTACCTGCTCGGTGCCGATCCGGACCATCCCAAGCCCTCTGACTCCCTGCGGCAGCTGATCGTGCGGACGCGCCGCCAGCTCGGGCGAGCCCCGGACGGACGGGAGTGGATCGAGCATCTGGGCGCGGGCCAGTACGCGCTGCATCCTGATGCCAGGTTCGACTGGGCGGACTTCGAGGCCCGCTCCGAGCAGGGGCTGCGGACGCACGACCTGCAGTGCCTTCGGGACGCGCTCGCGCTGATCAGGGGCCAGTCTTTCACCGGCTGCTACCAGTGGTGGCTGGATCCAGCCTTCACCGAAACCGTGCGGGCGCAGATCGTGGACACCGCTGAGGTGCTGGCCGGCTTGGAACTCGCGGCCGGCGATCCCGGTGCAGCGGCCCGCGCGGCAAGGACCGGCCTGGCCGGCGACGCGGCCGCCGAGCAGCTGTGGCGGGCCCTGATGCGGGCCGAGTACACAGCAGGGAATCTTTCGGGCGTAAGGGACGCTTGGAGCCGCTGCCTGGACGTGGTGGCGGAGATCGCTCCCGACGGCGAGCCCCATCCGGACACCGTGGCCCTGTACCACCAGCTGATCAGCGGGACGCCATCGCAACATGCCTGGATCCCCGGCTAGCGCGGCAGCCGCGGCGGCTTGACTGCCAGGCAGCTGGTCCGCACCTGCCTGGCGGGCAGGTTAGCCGATCACCAGGCCGCCTGCCGCTGGCGCCCAGGCGGACAGGTGAAACGATCGGGTAGTGACACAATCGCACCCTGAGCCTCCGCAAGCCGGGCCGTCGCGCCCGGGACGTGCGGCAGAATCCGGGGACCCAGCCGCGATTAGTGTCGATGATCACCTGCCACCGCGCATCCGGCTTCCGGCCGACATGCTCCGCTGCGTCATCGCATGCATCGAGATCGCGCTGCTGGCCGGCCTCGGCCTGCTCGCCACGGCGACCGCGACCGGTGTCGACTATGACGTCGGCCACGCGAGCCGTCACGTGCCGAGCCTGCTGCTCGGGGCGATGCGATTCGTGGCGTCGGTCGCGCTGCTGGCGCTCCCGGTGGCGCTCGCCGTCCGGCTGATAATCCGCCGCCAGCCCCGGCGGCTGGCCGAGGCGGTGCTCACCGGGGTCGTCGCTGCAGCGGTCGTCACCGGCGCGAACCTGCTGCTGCAGCATCAGGCTGCCACCCACATGTATCAGGCACTTGCCCCCGCGGGGGTCGGCAGGCACGCCGCCCCCCTCGACGGGTACCTGGCCGGCCTGGCCGCCTACGTCACCATCATCGGGCTCTCCGGCAGCGAGCGCTGGCGCACTGCCTACTGGCTGACGATCGGCTTCTATGCCCTGGCCAGCCTGGCGAACAATTCCACCACCGTGCTGTCGCTACTGATCGCGTTGCTCATCGGCCTGGCGATCGGGTCCGGGCTCAGGTACGCCTTCGGCTCGGCATCGGAACGGCCATCGGCTGAGGTGATCGCGGCGGCGCTACGGCCGGCCGGCATTCCCCTCGTCGAGATGCGGAGGGTCTGGGACGAGACGACTGAGACCCGCAGGTACGCCGGGCTCACGGCCGGCGGCGGACGCCTCGACATCACCGTTTTCGACCGCGACCAGCAGACCGCTGACGTCCTCTACCGGCTCTACCGGCGGGTCCGCCTGAAGGCCCAGGTATCGCGCATCGTCCCCTTCACCGTGCAGCGAGCCGTGGAACACCGCGCGCTCCTGAGCTACGCGGCCGAGGAAGCTGGCGTGCAGACGCCCCGCCTGCGAGCGCTAGTGCGGGCGGGTCCTGACGCTATGGTCCTGGCCAACGAGCATCACCGCGGAGTCACTCTGGCGCAGCGCAACTCCTTGCTGACGGACGGTGAGATCGACCGGGTCTGGGACACCGTGCTCCGGTTGCACGCCCACCGGGTCACCCATCGCGCGCTGACCGGGGACCGGATCCTGCTCGTCGCCAGTCCCGGTGGCGAGGCTCTTGGCGGTGGCGAGGTTCCTGGCGGTGGCGAGGTTCCTGGCGGTGGCGAGGTTCCTGGCGGTGGCGAGGTTCCTGGCGGTGGCGAGGTTCCTGGCGGTGGCGAGGTTCCTGGCGGTGGCGAGGTTCCTGGCGGTGGCGAGGTTCCTGGCGGTGGCGAGGTTCCTGGCGGTGGCGAGGTTCCTGGCGGCGGCGAGGCTCCTGGCGGCGGCGAGGCTCCTGGCAGCTGCGACGTCGTGCTCCTGGAGCCTGGCAACGGCGATGTCGCAGCCAGCGATCTGCAGGTCCGGCTCGACATCGCACAGCTCATCGCTGAGCTTGCGTTGCTCGTCGGACCGGACCGGGCCGCCGACGTCGCGCAGAAGAAGATCAGCGCCGACGAGCTTGCCGCCGTGGTGCCGCTGCTCCAGCCAGTGGCCCTGTACAGGTCCACAAGAACCGCCCTGCGCCGTCAGAAGGACGTGCTACCAGCCGTGCGCAAACGGCTGCTCGCTCCAGCCTCGGAGCGAGAGGTAGCCCCGGCCCAGCTCGAACGGATCCAGCTGCGGACACTGATCACGCTGGTTGCCACGGTCCTAGCGGTGTACCTGCTGGTCGGCCAGCTCGACCGGGTGAAGCTCGGCGGGCTGCTCGCCCGCGCCGACTGGCGCTGGACTGCCGTCGCGCTCGTGCTGTCGGCCGTCAGCTACCTCGGGGCAGCCATGTCGGTGTCCGGGTTCGTGCTGGAGCGGCTGAACCTGCTGCGGACGGTGCTCGCCCAGCTGGCGGCGTCGTTCGTCACCCTGGTCACCCCGGCTGCGGTTGGCGGCCTGGCGCTGAACCTGCGGTACCTGCGGCGTGCGGGCGTTGCGCCGGCCGACGCGGCGGCGAGCGTGGGCGCGTCGCAGATCATCGCGTTCGCCCTGCACATATCGCTGCTCGTGGTGTTCGCGGCGCTAGCCGGGACGTCGCACACGAGCTCGCTCCGGCCGCCGGGCTGGGTCTATATTGTCATCGCCGCTGTCGTTGCTGCCGCCCTCATCGTGCTGGCCATCCCGCGCGGGCGGCGGCTGCTGCGGTCCAGGCTCTCCCCGGCGCTGGGCCAGGTGATCCCGCGGCTACTCGACATCGCGCAACGCCCCGCGAAGCTGGCCGAGGGGATCGGCGGGGCACTTCTTCTGACCGCCGCTTACATTCTCTGCCTGGAAACCTGCGTCCTGGCGCTGGGGGGATCGGTGGCCATCGTGAGCGTCGCGTTCGTCTACCTGACCGGCAGCGCCCTCGGCTCGGTAGTGCCGACGCCAGGCGGGCTTGGCGCGGTAGAGGCTGCGCTCTCGGCCGGCCTCACCGCCGCGGGCATGCCAGGAATCGCGGCTGTCAGTGCCGTGCTGCTGTTCCGGACGCTGACTTTCTGGCTGCCGGTGCCGCTCGGCTGGGTGGCCATGAACTACCTGCAGCGCCACGACGCGCTCTGAGGTGCGGCCCGCAGGAGTCCCGCACCGGCAGGAGCCAACGCAACGGCGGGAGTCAAGCACGGTCAGCCGGGCAGCAGCTCGGTAACCGAGTCTGAGCCGAGATTGGCCACCCAGACGCTGCCGCCGGACGAGCAGAGCGCAGCCGGGCCGCTGAAGCCATACCGGCGCCCGGACAGGGTCGTCGCCGCGCCGGTCCGCGGGTTGATCTCGGTGACCGAGTCGCCGGCCGCACTGGCGACCCACAGCTGCCCGCCCGCGACCAGCAGCGCTGACGGATTGGCGAAACCGTGGCTGCGCCCGGACAGGGTGCTGATCCAATCGCCCGTTCGCGCGTTAATCTCCGTGATCGAGTCACCGCCCTGGTTGGCCACCCAGGCGCGCGTTCCGTCGACCGTGATCGCGACCGGATCGGCGAAGCCGTAGCTGCGGCCAGACACAACGCGGATCAGGCGCCCGTTCGTGGCGCTCAGCTCGGTCACCGACGGGTTCACTGCGTTGGCCACCCAGACCCGGGAGCTGGACACGGCGAGTGCGTACGGGTCGTCAAAGCGGTACCTGGCAGCCGACAAGGTCCGCACCAGCCGGCCCGATGTGGTGTCGATTTCGGCGACCGAGCCGGCCTGGGCGCTGGCCACCCACAGGTCATGACCGGCTAGGGCAAGGGCGTAGGGGTCGTCGAAACCGTACGCGTCACCAGAAAGGGTGCGTATTAACTCGCCGGTGGCCGCATCAAGCTCGATAACGGAATTTGCCTGGACATTTGCCAACCATAGCTGCCCGCCGTCCATGGCCAGGGCATGGGGGCCGTCGAATCCATAACTGCCGCCCCGCAGGATGGCCGCCGGCCTTCCGGTGCCGGTATTTAACTCGGTGACCGTGTTGCCGAGAATATTCGACACCCACAAATGGCTCTGGCTGGCGGCGAGGCTGCTGGGCCCGCTGAACTCGAACGCGGCGCCGGAATGGATGACGGCACGCGGTCGCGACGGAGCGGCAGCGGCAGCGGCAGCGGCAGGGCGGCGTCCTGCCCGAGGCAGTCAGCGACCTGGACGATCCCGGCTCCTGAGCTGGAGGGGCAGGTCGGATTCAAGGTATCCGGCCTGACGATCGAGGTCAGCGTCAGGGCGCCAGTGAACAGGGTTGCCGCGCTCATAACTATGGCGACGCGCTGCAGCCGTCTGGTGAACCGGCGATCAGGCTTCACCCGGCGAGGCGCTATGTGCCGTGGCGCGTATCCTTTACTTGCCTTTTGAGAGATTCTCATTGGCCTCAAAGGTTCGTGATCGCGGTATCCGGTGAACTGATACTAATCGCGACGCTGCCGCACCGGAAGTACTGACATTCGCTAACTGCGGTCCACGCGCGCTTTAAATGCCATGAAATATCCTGCTGGCACCGGTTAGCCCCGAGTATTTGGCGCTAGGTCAGCCGGGCCACGGCGAGCGCGGCCGCGAGCAGCACAATGGCCCAGGACATCGTGCGGAGCGCCTGCTCGAGCGGGCCGAGCAGGAGCGCCTTGTCGATTGTGGTGACCTGCCCGCTGGCGAGCGTGATGGTGCCTTCGACCGAGGCGGTCTTGCGTCTCAGCATGCGGGCCGGGGTGCTGAGGCTGCGCTGCGCCGCGGACAGCGCCAGTGCGCCTGCCGCGGCCAGCACCGGGGCAATAGCTAGTCGCCCGGTCTGGGCGGTGTAGGCGGTCAGCACGGGGAAGGCGCCCCACGCCGCGGCAAAGCCCAGGTCAGTGTGGAGCGCCCCGTGCAGCAGCTCGGCGTTGTAAGCGATGACAAGCACCGGGCCCGCGATCATGTATGGCAGCAATGCCCAGCCTATCCTGGCGATGCCCACCGCGCCCAGGGCTACTGCGCCCGCCAGGCCCGCCGCGGTCACCGCCACCAAGGCCCGCGAGCTGATCCGGGTCTGCAGGGGCCGCCCGTTCAGCTCATCGAGCGCGTGCGCCGCGACACCGACCGCCAGGAAGAACGCGATCAGCGTGGCGAGGAGCGCGGACAGGTTGACGCGCGGCGCCAGGCAAGCGCCGATGACCACGTACGCAAGGTGCCAGGCGGTGTACGGCGGATGCAGCAGCGTCCACCAGTCCCGCCACCCGCCGGGGCGCGCGGCGTAGTAGGCGGGCCTGGCCGCGGGCCCGTCACTCACCGGCGCGCGTTCCCCACATCACCAGCCCGCCGCCCAGGCTCATGACCTTGAAGCCGACGTCAGCAAAACCGGCTCGCTGCCACGCCTGCACCGTCCAGGGCACCGGGTAGCGGCGGTAATGCCCGGAGATGTTCGGGCCGAGGAATCGGCCGACCGAGAACCAGGCGGGACCGCCGGTGACCAGCCCGCCGACGGGCAGCAGCAGCCGGGTGTAGAGCCACCACCAGGCCCGCCAGAACGGCGACGGCGGTGCAAGGAACTCCAGGCTGGCGACCTTGCCGCCCGGCTTGACCACCCGGGCGAGCTCGCTGAGCGTAGCCTGCGGGTCCGCCACATACCTCAGCAGGTAAGTGAAGGTCAGCGCGTCGAAGGAGGCGTCAGCGAAGGGCAGCTGCTCGGCCCGGCCGACTGTCAGCCCGATCCTGGCGCGCAGCGGCGACCCGTTGACGTTGCGCTGGCCCTGCCGCAGCATCTCCTCGGTGAGGTCGACGCCGACCACCCTGGCCCGGGTGCGGCCGGCCAGCTGCAGCGCGACGCCCGCGGTGCCCGAGGCGACGTCAAGTACCGAGTCGACGGCCCCGGGGACGATCTTGTCGATCATGGCCCGGCGCCAGCGGGCGTTCTGGCCCATGGACAGGACCTCGGCGAGTCGGTCATATCTCGCAGGAAGCGGCGCGAACAGCGTCTGAGCGAAGCGATTGCCGGGCTGAGTGGCAGAAAGCGGCACGGGCATCTCCTCGGGGCTGACCGGACTTTACGCTACGCTCCGACCGCGCCCGCGGCACCAGGCAACGTGGCACCAGCTGCCGGCGCCTCCGCGCGAGATGCCCGCAGCGCGCCAGGCGGCTCCGGCACCCGCCCGGAACATTCCCATATGGCAAGAGCGAGGCAAAGCGTTTGCTGAATCTTTGCAGTCTATTTATTTAACGTTGACTATCGCCAAGCTACGGTCGCGGCGACGCCCCGCAGTCAGGCGAGCGCAAAGTGAGATATCCGCCGACTGTGCCCCGCCGGCCGAAGGAGCCCGCATGTCACGTCGCTGGTGCATACCCATCACCACCCTCGCCCTGGTGGGCGGATCGATGCTCGCCGCGGGCAGCGCCTCTGCGGTACCGCTGCCCGCGCCCGGCTCGGCGATCCACCGGATCACCCCGGGCGGCCCCATGGTCGCGCCCGCCGGGCACTCGGCCCGGCCGGACGGGCGCGCATGGAACAGCGTCGACAGCAGCAACTGGTCGGGCTATGCGGCCACCGGCGGTACCTTCCACAGTGTCTCGGCCAGCTGGACCGAGCCGACGGGCACCTGTACCTCCAGGAAGGACCAGTACTCGAGCTTCTGGGTCGGCCTGGACGGCTACAGCAGCGGCTCGGTCGAGCAGACCGGCACCGACGTCGACTGCGCCGGCCGCACCGCCAAGTACTACGGCTGGTACGAGATGTACCCGGCCTACCCCGTCAACTTCGCCAACACCGTCCGTCCTGGCGACCACCTCAGCGCCTCGGTGACCTTCACCGGCAGCACGACCTACACCCTGGTCCTCAAGGACAGCACCAGGGGCTGGAGCCAGACGGTCGTCAAGAACCAGTCCGGCCTGGCCCGGTCGTCGGCCGAGGTCATCGTCGAGGCTCCGTCGTCCAGTTCAGGCGTGCTGCCGCTGGCCGACTTCGGGAAGATCAGCCTGAGCGGCTCCAAAGCCAACGGCGCGGCACTGGGCACCCTCAAGCCGACCGAGATCATCATGGTCGACAGCAGCGGACTGGGCAAGGACTCGGTGAGCTCGCTGTCGGGCAACGAGAACTTCAGCGCGACCTGGCTCAGGAGCAACTGATCCCAGGTGGCTGCGCAGCAGGCCGGACCGCGGGGACCGCCCGGCAGGCCGCCGGGGGCGAGATCACCGGAAGCCGCCGAGCAGTCCGCCTCGGCGGCCATCGCCGGGTAACGTCCAGCTACCTGGCGGCGGATCCCGGCGCGGGCCGGTCACTGCGGGCGACCCGTTCCAGCACGGGGAGCGTGATGACGAAGCTGGTGCGGCCAGGGCGGCTGGTTACCGCAACCTGCCCGCCGTGGGCGGCGACCACGGCGTCCACGATGGCCAGCCCTAGTCCGGTGCTGCCGCCCGACCGCGTTCGCGCGCTGTCGCCGCGCACGAACCGCTCGAACAGCGTCGGCTGCAGATCGGCCGGAATGCCGGGCCCGTCGTCGGTCACGGACAGCTGCACGCTGCCCGGGCCGCCCGGCCCGCCCCCGCCGCCGGCCGCCGGGAGCAGCGCGATGGTGACGGTGGTGCCGCCCGGGGTGTGCCTGGCCGCGTTGCTCGCCAGGTTGGCGAGCACCTGGCGGAGCCGGTGCTCATCGCCGCGGACGCTGACCGGCTCGTCCGGCAGCTCAAGAACCCACCGGTGGTTCGGCGCCGCCACCCGGGCGTCGCTGGCCGCGTCGATGGTCAGCCTGGTCAGGTCCACCGGCTCGCTGGCCAGCGGCCGGCCGGCGTCCAGCTGGGCGAGCAGCAGCAGCTCGTCGACGAGGACGCTCATCCGGGCCGCTTCAGACTCCACCCGGCTCAGGGCGTGCGCCACGTCGTCAGGGACCGGGCCCGGATTCCGCCTGGCGAGCTCGGCGTAGCCGCGGATCGCGGCCAGCGGCGTCCGCAGCTCGTGACTGGCGTCCGCGGCGAACCTGCGCAGCCGGGTCTCGCTGGCCGCGCGGCGGGCCAGTGCCCGCTCGACGTGGCCGAGCATCCGGTTGAACGCAGTCCCCACCTGGCCGACCTCGGTGCGGGGATCGGCGTCCGGGACGCGTTCGGGCAGGACGACATCGCCGCTGCCCAGCGGCAGCTGGGTGACCCGGGTAGCGGTGGCCGCCACCCGGCGCAGCGGGCGCAGGGACAGCCGCACCCAGCCGGTACCGAGCACGCCGGTGAGCAGCAGAGCCGCGGCGAAGACCGCCGCCTCGGTCAGCTCGACCTGCCGCAGGGTCGAGCTGACCGGATGGAGCGGCAGTCCGCTGATAAACACGCTGTCGTGACCGCCTGCCACCGCGACCAGCCGGTAGGCGCCCAGCGACGACAGGAACTGAGTCGTAGGCGATCCGTTGACGGGGATCGAGGTGAGCGCCGCCCGGTCGGCCGCGGTCAGCTTGCAGTCGCCGTAGGCGACGGCCTCGCCGTAGACGGCACCGTTGCGGAGCACGGCGCTGAAGGTCTGCGGCGCCTGCTGCTCACCGCAATTCTCCGGGGTGCCCGGCTGCTGGCTGCCGCCGCCGTCACCGCCGTCGTTGCCGGGCGGCGGTCCGTTCAGGCAGCCTCGGTAGCGCTGGCTGGCGACGGTCACCTGGCTGTCGAGCTGGCCGAGCAGGAATCCGTGCAGCGCGAGGTAGCTGACGATGCCCACCACCGCGCACGCCAGCGCGAGCAGCAGCAGCAGGCCCGCGATGAGCCGGGCGCGCAAGGTACGGCCCGCCAGCCAGCGGGAGTTAAGGACCGGCAGCCGGCGTCGTCCCGTCACGGTGGCGCCAGGGCCAGCCGGCGGAGCGCTGCCCTGGCTCATCAGCCTGGCGGCTTGAGGACGTAGCCCACGCCGCGGACGGTGTGGATCAGCGGTTCCCGGTCGGCGTCGATCTTCTTGCGGAGGTAGCTGATGTACAGCTCGACTACGTGCGCCTGGCCGCCGAAGTCGTAGTTCCACACCCGGTCCAGGATCTGGGCCTTGGACAGGACCCGGCGGGGGTTGCGCATGAGGAAACGCAGCAGCTCGAACTCGGTCGCGGTCAGCTCGATCTCCTCGCCGCCCCGGCGCACCTCCCTGGCGTCCTCGTCCATGGTCAGGTCGCCGACGGTCAGCTCGGTGCCGCCGCGGGCCCTGGCAAGGCCGGCCCTGCGCAGCAGGCCGCGCAGCCTGGCCAGCACCTCTTCCAGGCTGAACGGCTTCGTGACGTAGTCGTCGCCGCCCGCGGTGATCCCGGCGATCCGGTCCTCGAGCGCGTCGCGCGCGGTCAGGAACAGCACGCAGACGTTCGGCAGCGTGGTCCGCAGCCTGCGAAGCACCTCAAACCCGTCATAGTCAGGCAGCATCACGTCGAGCACCACGGCGTCCGGCTTGAAGTCACGTGCCACGCGCACCGCGCCCGCGCCGGTACTCGCGGTCTGGATCTCCCAGCCTTCATAGCGCAGCACGCTGGACAGCAGCTCGGCCAGGCTGGGCTCATCATCGACGACCAGCACCCTGATCGGCGTGCCGTCCGGTCTGCGCAGCCCGGACTGCTGCCCGTCCCGGGCAGGCTGCGGGCTGGCCGCAAGGCTCATCATGCTTCCAGTGTCGCGCTGATCATTACGTAGACTTTATGCGCTGCCTCTGAGTTTCCGCTGAGCGCGGCGCCGGGATGAGCCTCAGGGCCAGCGCCGGGCAGGCCGTCACGGCCCGCTGCGCCTGGCGGCGCAGACCCGCAGGCACCGGCTGGCCGTCGAGGACCGGGTAGCCCCACTCGTCCAGCGTGACGAGCTCGGGCAGCAGCTCAGCGCACAGGCCGTGCCCGGTGCACGCGATCGGGTCGACCGCCAGCCGCTGGCTCATCGCTACCTCATCTCCAGTCGGATTCGTCGATCGGCGCGCCGGCAGGCAGCGGCAGGAACGGCCGGTGGTCCTGAGCCGTGCAACGGCCAATCTCATGAGCGCTGATCTCGTCCCTGAACAGCGTCAGCGCGCTGCGCACGAATCGGACGGTGCCATCGGGGTGATGGCAGGCGCCACGGCCGATCATAAGTCCCGCCCAGCGCTCCAGGCTGGCTCTGGTGCCCGGGCCCGGCCGGCCAGCCAGGTCGCCGAGGGCGCCGGCGATGCGCGGCAGGCCATTGAGGCAGGGGCCGCACTGACCGGCCGACTCGAGGGCCAGGTAACGGGCTACCCGGGCGGTCTCAACCAGGCCGCATGTCTCGGCGGGCAATGCGATCAGGACGCCAGCGCCCACAAAGGCGCCGGCCGGCTTCAGCACCGCGTTGCTCAGCTGCAGCCTGGCCGCGTCCGCCACAGGCAGCCAGGCGCCGTGGTAACCGCCGCACAGGACTGCCTGGACATCAGTGCGCAGCCCGAGCACCCCGCGCACGGGGTAGCCGATGGCCACCTCGACGACCCCGGCGCGCCCGTCGGCCTGGAGCACACTGCACAGCATGGTGCCAGGTTCGGCTGCCGTGCCGAGGCCGCGGAACCAGGCCGCGCCATAGCGGGCGATCAAGGCCAGATGGGCCAGGGTCTCGACATTCTGGACCAGAGTGGGCCTGCCATCGACGCCACGCTCGAAGACGCGCGGCTGCTTGAACCTCGGCCGGGCAGCGTCCCCGCTGACCTTGCTCACCAGCGCCGACTCCTCGCCGGCCAGGAACCTGGGCGGGGCCTCGACAAGCCGGACACTGACCCGGTCGAGCCGGGCGGCGGCCCGCTCGGCCAGCGCCGCGGTGAGCCTGTCGCGTAGTCCCTGGTGGCGGTGCAGGTACAGGAAAGCGCGGTCGGCGCCGACCGCCTCCGCGGCCAGCTGCAGTCCGTCGAGAACCAGGTGCGGCGAGTGCCATAGCAGGGTCTTGTCCTTGTTGCTGGCCGGCTCGCCCTCCGCCCCGTTGCCGACCACGACGGGACGTCGCCGCTGGCTTGCCACCGCCGTCAGCTTCCGGTGCACGGGAAAGGCGGCGCCGCCGCGTCCGGTCAGGCCGGCCGCCTCGACCTGGGCGATCAGCAGCCGAGGGCCGCCGCGATACGGGAGCCCGCCCAACCTGCCAAGGTGGTCTCGGAGACTGGCCGGCGCGGCCGGATCTGCGGGCAGCAGCCGTGGCAGCTGGCCCGGAGCGGGCGGTGCAGGCCGGTGCGGCGAGATCAGATGCGGTACTGCTAGGTCGGGCATAGCCGCGCGCGGCGGCAGGGTGGCGTTGGCAGTCATGACCTTCCGGCCTTCATGAGGGGCTTGTGGATGTCGCTGGACGTGCGATCGGCAGCTGCCGTCGGCGAGGTGCGGTCCAGGGTGCGGGCGGCCCGCTCGGATCGCGGACCGGCCCCGATCGAAGCAGACACTCGCCATAGGACCGCGCCGCCGACCGCAAGGGCGCAGCCGATCGCAAGCGCACGCAGGCCGCCGCTATGCAGGTCATTGCTGCTGCCGATGCTGTGCACGAAGGCCACCGGCCAGACCGCATAGGCGAGCCAGTGCACACCGCGCCAGGTCCGGCGGCCGATCCTGGCCCTGGCCAGGCTGGTCACGATCAGCGCGATGATCAGGTCGAGTGAGACCGCGCCAAGGCCGAGCCAGAACGGCTTGTAGGCGGCGGCGAACGGAACGACCGCCGCGGCGACGCCGATGGTGACGAACGGGTCCGCGATCGCCGTGATGACGTGCACGGTCACGAAGAGCACCGACAGCAGCGAGACGCTCCGGTGCAGGCTGGTCACGCCGAACCTGGGCAGGCCGGGCAGCCGCCCCTGCCGGTTCACCAGTATCCCGAGGATCATGACCGCGGACAGCAGCAGCAGCGAGACGACCCCGGTGGCCCGGCTGGCGTACCAGAGGGCCGTGCCGGAGGTGATCCCGTTCATGACCATGCCGCCTCAGCCGGCCAGCCCGCGACCGTGACGATGACGCCGTCGGATGTGACCAGCCGCGAAGGGAGCTGGTGGCCGGCCAGCCAGTCGACTGCGGACTGGCCCTTGATGATCGCCGCGGTGCTGGCCGTGTTGGCCGCGACACAGCTTGTCGCGGCCACCGACACGGTGCGCCAGACCGGCGCGGCCGGAAGCCCGGTGCGCGGGTCCAGGATGTGGTGCATCACATCACCACCGCGCCGCCAGCGGCGCGCCGCCGTGCTTGAGGTGGCCAGCCCGCCGGCACTGATGCTTACTACTGCGGCAGGGCCGCTCGGCGGGTCTTCGGGACGCCCGGTGACATCCTGGACGCGGATCCGCCAGCCGCCCGGTGGTGCCGCACCGGCTACGGCGATATCGCCGCCGAGGCTGACCAGCACGCCGCAGCCGAGGCGCTCGGCTAGCCAGGCCGGACCGGTCGGCGGCCCAGGCCTTCGCGGTCGCGCCGAGGTCTAGCTGGGCAGCTGCGGGCAGCCCGAGCCGCAGCGCGCCGGCATCGAGCCTGACCTGGTGCCACCCTGGAACCTGCCGCACCGTCAGCCGCGGCGGCGGGCCATCTTGCGGGATGAGCGCGAAGTCGCGGTCATAGCCCACGGCGGCCATCGCGGCGCCGACCGTAGGGTCGACATCCCCGCCGGTCTGGCGGGCCGCGCCGAGCGCTACCGCGACGGCCTCGGCCAGCAGCGGGCTGATCGGCACGCCATCGGCGCGGCCTGGCGCGGTCGCATTCACCGTGACGAGCTCGGAGTCGGGGCGGAACCTGCTGCACGCCGCATCCACGGCGGCCAGGTCGGCCCTGAGCAGGCTGCACCCATCGGGCAGCCGGCCCGGGTCGGTGACGACCAGCCTGACCTGGGTGCCGAGCGCCTGCCAGTCGGAGTGCGCCGCCGGCTCGGCGGCTGCGGGCGAAGTACGGACGGACATCACGAGCCACCGGACGCGGCATGGCTGGTACCGGAGCTCGCCGACGGTGCGGCAGCGGACCCCGAGCTGGACGTGCTTGAGCTGGACGTGCTTGAGCCGGACGTGCTGGAGCCGGAACCGGATGTGGTACCGGAGCCGCCAGAGGTCGCCGCCGCGGACGAGGAACTCTTGCCGGCCGAGCCCGAGCCCGTGCTGGCGGCCGAATGGGCGGCGCCGGGCAGGTGCAGGGCAACTGCCGCGGCGGCGGCCAGGCCGCCGAGCCCGATCGTCGCGGTGGTGGCGCGCAGCCGGGACCTGCCGCGGTCACGGGCGGCCACCGCCCTTGCGAGATCTTGATGCCGGCTGCTCATCTCAAGCACCCTCTCTCCCTCGTCGTTGGGATAAGGCTGCCTGCCGCTGCTCGGCGGATACTATGCGCCGCCTCTGCGCCAGCTATGAAGCCGGGCCGGCTGACCAGATCAGTCCAGCCGAACCCCGGCGGCTACAGCTCGACGTGGCCGCCGACGTGGCTAGTGGTCGCGCCGCCTACCCAGATCGTCCCGGCGTCATCGCGGGAAACGTGGACTCGCCCGAGGCGCCCGAGCGCCGTCCCCTGGCTCGCCACATACGGAGCGGTCACCCGGCCGGTGCGCAACAGCCAGCCGGCCAGGGATGCGTTCAGGCTGCCAGTCACCGGATCCTCGTCGGTCCTGCCGTCCTTCGGCATGAACGCGCGCACCTCGATGGCCTGCGGTGACCCGGGCGGGTAGCAGGCCACGACGCCAAGGTCGAATTCGACCGCGCCGGGGCGCAGTGCGAGAACCGACTCCGGGCTGTCGAGCAGCACGGCCATCCACCCCGGGCCGTTGTCGACCCACTCTGCGGCCAGGATCCCGGCCCGGTCGATCCGCAGCGCTGCAGCCGCGCGGGCCACCCGCGACTCCTCGACCGGCCCGGACCGCACCAGCGGCGGCGCGGCGAAGGCAAGCCCGTGGCTGGTGCGCCGCACCGGCACCAGGCCGGCCGGGCACTGCTGCATGATGACGTCGGCGCGCCGGGGCGAGCCGCCCGCCTGCAGCCAGGCGTGGCAGGTGCCCAGCGTCGGATGACCCGCGAACGGCAGCTCGGTGCTTGGCGTGAAGATCCGTACCAGATAGTCGGCGTCGTCCTGGCCCGGCGGCAGCACGAAGGTGGTCTCGGACAGATTCATCCAGCTGGCGAACTGCTGCATCGCCGCGGCGTCCAGGCCGTCGCCGTGCAGGACCACCGCAACGGGGTTGCCGCGATACGGCATCTCACCAAAGACATCGACCTGACAGAAGGCGCGCCGCACGCTAGCGAGTGTGCCACATGGCCGCGTCTCAGGCCGGCGGCGCGTCTCCGGCGCCCGCGCCGAGGACGCGGCTCAGCTTGGAGGCCGAGGGGGATGGCCGTGCACCGGCCGCGCGCAGCCTGGCGCCTGCCGCCAAGAGAATCTCCGGCGTCCCTGAGATGAGCTCAACCTCGACCTCCCGCCAGGTCAGCGAGCTGCCCGCGGTGCCGTCGCGGGTCGGCCTGCGGCCGACGACGAGGTCGTCGGCGACCTCAGCGAGATCCTGGCCCGCCGGGCCGGTAATGCGCCTGACGGTCCTGGTGGTTTCCAGGATGGCGACCTTCTGCAGCGGCTGTCCGCCGGTCCATTCGCCGACCCGGGTGGCAAGGTCTTCCGGCAGGGCTTCCGAGCCCGGCCCGAGCGGGGCCCGCAGCTCGCGCCTGGTGCCGGGGGCGACCGGGAGCTTCAGGTGCCAGCCCGCATCCGGGCCGCCGGTCCGGCGCCTGAGCGTTACCTTTGCCGCGGCCAGGCGCAGGTCAGGCGTGTCAAAATAGCTGGCGGCCAGGTGCAGGACCGCTGGCTCGCTGACGCCGAGGCCGGCCGCCAGCCCCGCGAGGTCGGGGATGACGAAATCCGGCCCGACGTCGTACTTGTGCTCGGTCTCCAGCCAGTCAGTGAGCTCGCTCTCCATACCTCAGAGGCTACGAGAGCCGGGGCGTAGCGCGCCGCGGCGGGACCGCGCGTTCCGGATGCACCGCGATGCCGGCGGTGCCAGACTTCCGGTGACGCTCTGTGCTCGGCGCTCGCGCCGGGTGCCCGCCTGCGCTCGGCGCGCGCCGGGGCGTCAAAGAACGCAACCCGGCCGGGGGACAGGGGAGTGATGGGCGTCATCACGCAGAGCGGTGGTGCTGCTGGTGAGTATGAGGAAGTGGACATACCGGCCGCGCCTGACACCGGCGGCGAGCCCGCCGGGAGCGTGCTGCGGCGGCGGTCGCCGCGGCCGAGTCGGCGTGCGGTGCTCTACGTGCACAGCCCGGGCAGTTCCGGCGCGCCCGCCGACTTGACGCGCTGGTATACCGAACGGGGGTTCCACTTCTACAGTGCCGACCTCAGCGCGCACGCCATCCCGAGGGTGCGCCCCAGGCTGGCGAGGTTCCGGCGGCGGGCCGCGCGCCGCGCGAGTTTCGCCAGGCTCGACGCTGCCTGCGGGTACCTGCGCGAGACGGATGGCATCGATTCGGTGGTGATCAGCGCGCACTCGGCGGATGCGCTCACCGTCGCGCTGTGGTGCGACGCGCGGCGCGACGCGGCACCAGCCGGCGCCGTGATCCTGTCGAGCCCGGCGTTCGGCCGCCGGCTGCGCCGCGGCCTGCGGATCGCCTGCCCGGTACTGGTGATGTGCCGGGCGGCCGGCCGGAACGCAGATCAGGCCGGCCGGCGGACGGTCCGCCGGTTTCGGCGGCAGCGGGGCCGCGGCTGCGCTCCCGCCCTGCTCGGCCCCCATGTGACCTGGCTGTGGCTGGCGAGCGGGCTGGAAAGCCCTGAGCAGACCGCCGACCGCAGGCTGCTGTTCGACGAGATGGGCCGGTGGCTGGGCGCTTACATGTACGGCCAGGTCCGCGACCAGCTGCTGTGAGCCGTCGCTTGTCAGCTGTTAACGGTCACCGAGACGGCCGGGTAACCGGTGGCCCCGTTCGGCTCCGGGGGTGCTTGCTGTGCCGTCTGGGTGTATCCGGTCTTGTCGGTGGCGCGTGCTTCGATCAGGTGACCGCCTGGCGTGGCATCCCACTCCCAGACCCATTGCCGCCACGTGTCGATGTCGGGCACCGCAGCCAGCCGTGCCTGCTGCCACGGGCCGCGGTCCACTCGCACCTCCACGGCCTCGATGCCCTTGTGCTGTGCCCAGGCCACCCCGGCGACGGAGGTCCGGCCCGCCCGGACCGAGCTCTGCCCGTTCGGCACGTCGATGCGGGACTCGGTCTTGACCGGCGCCTGCTGGTCCCAGCCGCGCTGCGCCCAGTACGCGCTATTGGCCGCGAAGGTGGTCAGCTCGATATCGGTGATCCACTTGCACGCCGACACGTAGCCGTACAAGCCCGGGATGACCATCCGGACCGGGAAGCCATGCTCGACCGGCAGGACCGATCCGTTCATGGCCACGGCGAGCATCGCATCCCGGCCGTCCATGGCAGTCAGCAGCGGGGCTCCTGAGGTGAAACCGTCGGCGGAGGTGCACAGCAGCTGGTCGGCGCCGGCCCGGACGCCCGCCTCGCGCAGCAGGCTGGCCAGGCTCGCGCCCAGCCAGCGCGCGTTACCGACGTAAGGGCCGGCGACCGGGTTGGACACGCAGGTCAGGGTGACGTAGTCCTCCAGGAGCGGCCGGCGGATCAGTTGGTCGAAGCTGAGAGTAATCTCCCGGCTGACCATGCCGTGGATCCGCAGCTGCCAGCTGGCGGGCGGGACCTCGGGCAGGACGATCGCGGTATCCACCCGGTAGAAGGCGCTGTTAGGCGTGATGAACGGGCCCAGCCCGGGGATCTTCAGGTCGGCGCCTGCGGGCAGCGGTGGCGCCGGGCTGGCGGGCGCCGGGATCCGCAGCGATTTCTGCGCTTGCGTGACATTGGTTCGCTCGGCCAGCAGCCGGCCGGCCAGCGCGCTGACACCTGCCGTGCCAGCCGCGGCAACGCTGGTGACCAGGAAGCGCCTGCGCTCTGGTCCCGGTCGCGGTGCGGCGGCGCCCGGGGCCTTGCCTGGTCCTGGTTGCGGGGCGGCAGCGGCGCCGGAGGCTTTGCCGCGGGCGGGCAGCGGCGGGCCCTCGGGCTGGGCGGCACGCACCAGCAGGATGAGCGCGGCTGCCCCGGCGATGGCGCCGATCAGCGTGGGCAGCACGGCGGTGGCCGAGGCGTTCGGCCGCGTGATCGCCGCGGCTATGCCGATCACCGCGAAGACCACCAGGCCGGCCAGGCCGTAGTCGAGGCGGCGCAGGGCCAGGCTGCCGATCAGCGCCGCCGCCAGGGCCAGCACCACCAGGACTCCGCAGAGCAGCACGAGCTTGTCATTCGAGCCGAATGCGCTGATAGCGAAGTTCTTGAGGCTCGGCGGGGTGAAATTGATCGAGACCTCTTGCACGGCGACGACCGGCGAGCCGTTCGCCCCGGTGATCCCGGCTACCAGCTGAGCGACACCGACAGCAACCGCGGCGGTCAGTACGCCGACGACGGCGCCGAGCGCGGAGCGGTTGGCGTGAGTATCGATGAGCACGATGTTAATTCGGTGCCGAAGCCGTCGCGGATTGGTCGGCGCGATATGGCCGCCGGCGAGCGGCGGCCATATCACCGCGGCGGATGGCTGACCGGCCAAGCCAGGTCGTGGCCGGCTACGAATCTAGATTATGGGCATGAGGGGAAGTCAGGGGCTGCCGGGCAAGCCGGCGCTGCCGGGCAAGCCGGCGCTGCCAGGCGATGAGCCGGATCTGGGCCAGCTGCTCAGCTGGGTGGCCCGCGGCGATCAGGGCGCCTTCCAGGCGGTGTACGACCGGGCTGCCGGGCAGATCCTCGGCATCGTCCGGGCGGTGGTGCGTGATCCGGCCCAGTCCGAGGAAGTCACCCAGGAGGTTCTGCTGGAGGTCTGGCGGACCGCGTCGCGGTTCGACGCGACGCTGGGCAGCCCGCTCGCGTGGCTGACGACGCTCGCGCACCGGCGCGCCGTGGACCGGGTCAGGTCGGAGCAGAAGGCGGCGCAGCGGGAGGTCCGCGCCGCGAGGTCGGCCATCGCCTATGACGAGGTGACCGAGATCGTGGCGGCGCGGCTGGACCGCGAGCGGGTACGGCGCTGCCTGGGATCGCTCACCGAGCTGCAGCGTGAGTCGGTCACGCTCGCCTACTACGACGGTTACACCTACCGGGAGGTCGCCGAATTGCTCGGCGTAGCGGTAGGGACCGTGAAGACCCGGATGCGTGACGGCCTGATCAGGCTGCGTGACTGCCTGGGGGTGGAGTGATGAGACTGCGCCTGCCCGGCCCGGGGAGCCGCTCCGATCCGCACACCCTGGCGGGCGCCTACGCGATGGATGCGGTGACGGGACCAGACCGGGCCGCTTTCGAGCAGCATCTGGCGGGCTGCGAGCCGTGCCGTCAGGAAATCCGCAGCCTGCACGAGGCTACGGTGCGGCTGGCTGGCGCCGTCGCGGTGCAGCCGCCGCCTGCGATGCGGGACGTCGCGCTTGCGGCGGCCGCAACGACCAGGCAGCTTCCGCCTGTGGTCAGCGCGGATGCGGGCCGGCGGCTGTCGGCCGGGGCGGCCGCGCGCAGGCGCTGGCTGCCACAGCTGGCGCTCGGGCTCGCGGGCGCACTCGCGGCGGTGGCCATCATCCTCGCGGTGGCGGTCACTGGCACACAGCACCGGCTTGACCAGGCGCAACTGCACTCAAAGGCGATCGCGACGGTACTGAACGCAACTGACGCGACCATGCTGACCGCCCAGGTCAGCACTGGCGGCACCGCCACGGTCGTGATGTCGCACCGGGACCGCGCCCTCGTCTTCACGGCCGCCGGCCTGCGGCCGCTGCCTGCCGCCGAGAGCTACGAGCTGTGGCTGATGGGCCCCGCTGGCGACCGGCCCGCCGGGATGCTGCCCGGTTCGCGTCCCGGGGCGGTGGGTCCGATGGTCGTCTCCGGGCTCGCGGTCCGTGACCGGGTCGGCCTCACGGTCGAGCCGGCCACCGGATCACCGCGGCCGACGTCGTCCCCGGTCCTGATGATGCCTCTGGGTGGCTGAGCGAGAAAGCGGCTGAGCGAGAAAGCGGCTGAGCGAGAAGCGGCTGAGCGAGAAGCGGGCGGGCGAGAAGCGGCTGAGCGAGAAGCGGACGGGCGGGAAGCGGCTGAGCGAGAAGCGGACGGGCGGGAAGCGGCTGAGCGAGAAGCGGACGGGCGGGAATCAGCTGCTGAAGGTCCAGCGGGTCGGCGAGCCGGTGAAATCACCATGCCGCATGCTGATTACTCTGCTCGGCCGGACCGCCATGGTCGCGTTCACCGCGGGATCGAGGAAGCCAACCTCGATGTCGGTGTGGTATTTCTCGTTGAGCAGGTCAAGGACCCGCCGGATGCTCGCGGCGTCGGTGACTACCCTTGCGGCGCCCTCGAGGATGACCGGGTCTCCCGCCTCCTCGGTGGTGATCACACAGCGCGGGTCGGCCTGAAGGTTCTTTATCTTGCGCGAATGCACTCCGCTGGTGAACCACAGGGCCCTGTCGTCCCAGGCACCCCAGACCGGCATGGAGTGTGGCCGGCCGTCGGGCCACACGCTGACCACCCAGTAGTTGCGGGCGCTCGCCAGCCGCTCTGCCGCCCATGACCAGGGCAGCAGCCCGCTGCCCTGGTCCGCGTCGAGGATGTGGTAGCCGGGCATGTACGGCCTGCTCACCCGGGGAAGCTCCATAGCGGAAGGTCTACCGCAGGCAGCTGGCCCAGGGCAGCCCGTTTTCGTGATCACGCAGCCAGCTGCGGCCGGGGTCGCCGGTGCTGGCGACATCGCGCCTGGGGCAGGCTAACGTGGAGATCCGTGAAAGCATCTCCAGAGGCACAGCTGCGGCTCCTCGAGCTTGCCGACCTCGACGCCGAGCTAGGCCGGATAGCAGGCCGTCGGCGCAGCCTTCCCGAGCATGCCGAGCTGGAGCAGCTAGACCAGCGGGACGCGCAGCTACGCGATACCGTCGCCGCTCTGGAAGCCCAGGAGGGCGATCTGAGGCGGGCGCAGGCCAAGGCGGAAGCTGACGTCGAACAGGTCCGCTCGCGGGTGGACAGGGACCGGAGCCGGCTTGACGCTGGCCGGGTCTCGAACCCGCGCGAGCTGGAGAACCTGCAGTCGGAGATCGTCTCGCTGACCCGCAGGCAGTCTGACCTCGAGGAGATCGTGCTTGACGTGATGGAGCGGCTGGAGACAGCCCAGCACAGCCATCAGGCCTCGACGGCCGAGCGGGCGCAGATCGCCAGCCGCCGGCAGGAGGTCATGGCCCGCAGGGACGTGGCGCTCGGCGAGCTGGCAGAGCTATCCGGAAAGGCTGAGGCGCGGCGCGGCACGGTCGCCGCCGAAATCCCCGCGGACCTGATCAAGCTCTACGAGCAGCTGCGCGCCCAGCACGGCGTCGGCGCAGCGGCCCTGCGGCGCGGCCAGTGCGAGGGCTGCCATCTCTCGCTCAACACCGTGGACCTCAACACGATCAGGGCGGCCGCGCCCGACGAGGTACTGCGCTGTGAGGAGTGCCGCAGGATTTTGGTCCGGACCGCAGAGTCAGGCCTGTGACCCGCAAGCTCGTCGTCGAGGCCGACGGCGGCTCGCGCGGCAATCCGGGACCGGCCGGATACGGCGCCCTGGTCAGGGACCCAAGCACTGGCGAGGTGCTGGCCGAGGTCTGCGACAGCCTTGGCACCGCTACCAACAACGTGGCCGAATACTCCGGCCTGGTGGCGGGCCTGCGCGCGGCCGCGCAGCTGGCGCCGGGCACCGACGTCGAGGTCCGGATGGATTCCAAGCTTGTGGTGGAGCAGATGTCCGGACGCTGGCAGATCAAGCACGACAACCTCCGGACGCTGGCCCGGACCGCCCGCGAGGCGGCGTCCCGCCTCGGGCGGGTCTCCTATGTCTGGGTGCCGCGGGCCCGCAATGCCGACGCGGACAAGCTGGCGAACAAGGCCATGGACGCCGCTGAGCGCGGCTCCGCCGCCGAGGAGGGTGACCAGCGGAGGGAAACCCGTTCGGTCTTGGTTTCCGCAGACCCGCCGTCGGCACAGCAGGAGGAAAGAGCAGAGCGGTCCCCGAGCTGGCTCCCGGAACGCGGGACGGCGACCGATACGCTGCTGCTGCGGCATGGTGAGACGGCATTGTCGGTAGAGCGGCGGTTCGCCGGGCGCGGTGACGCGCCGCTGACCGAGGCAGGACGTCGTCAGGCCGCCGCCGCTGCCGCCAGGCTGGCGGCCCGCGGTGGCATCGACCTGATCGTGACGTCTCCGCTGCAGCGGGCCAGGCGCACCGCCGAGGCGATAGCTGAGGCGACCGGTGTCGCCGTGCAGGTCGACGACGACCTGGTGGAGACCGACTTCGGGGACTGGGAGGGGCTGACCTTCGGCGAGGCGGCGGCCCGCTGGCCGGAGGAGATCCCGGCCTGGCTGGCCAGCGCGGAGGTGGCCCCGCCGGGCGGCGAGAGCCTCACGGCGGTCGCGCGGCGCGTCCTGCGCGCGCTGGACCGGCTGCTCGCGGCGCAGCCGGGCCGCACGGTCCTGCTGGTCAGCCACGTCACGCCGATCAAGACGCTGGCGTGCAGGGCGATGCTCGCGCCGCCGGCCACCATGTTCCGGATCCACCTGGACGTCGGCTCGCTGTCGGAGGTCCAGTGGTTCGCCGACGGTCCGGCGCTGGTGCGGAGCCTGAACGACACGGCGCATCTTCGCGCGGGGGGCCGCTGAGGCACTATCGTGGCTGCAGCGGCGGGCGAGCAGGCCGGGCGGCCGCGGCGGTGCCGGGGATGCCCGGTTGCGCCGAGGAAGGTCCGGGCTCCGCAGGGCAGGGTGGTCGGTAACGCCGACCCGGGGTGACCCGCGGGATAGTGCCACAGAAAACAGACCGCCTCCGGCATGATCCGGAGGTAAGGGTGAAACGGCGGTGTAAGAGACCACCAGCGCCCGGGGTGACCCGGGCGGCTAGGTAAACCCCACCCGGAGCAAGGTCAAGAGGGAGCCGTGGTTTCGGCTACGGCGACTGCGCGAGCGATTGAGGGCGGCCCGCCCGATGCTCGCGGGTAGACCGCACGAGGCTGTCGGCAACGGCAGTCCCAGATGGATGGCCGCCGGCCCGCGCAAGCGGGTGCACAGAACCCGGCCTATAGGCCAGCTCGCCCGCCGCCCGCACTCTGACCTGCATCTTTGTAGTCTCGTGGTACCTGGTGCCGGCCGGGAGCTGGTGCGCAGGGTCGGCGGCCGCCACATCATGCCGAAGGCGTTCCTGTTGATGATCTTCTTTGCGGCATTGGGTAAGACGGGGAGCTTGGCTCGTGCCGCAGCTATCTCGCCGAGGGTGCTCTGGGGGAGCGTGCGGCGGCGCACATCGAGCGCGGGCCTGGACGTGCGCGCCGGAGCAAGGTCAAGGGGCAGGCTGGTCATCAGGTGACGCGGGGGAGGGTTCGGCGCAGGCCGTCGCTGCCCGCGGTGGTCTTCCCGGTGAAGCCCTGCCGGGCGCGCTGCGCCCATTGCGCGGCGGTGATGGCGTCTGGATCGGCCGGGAGGTAGTGGCTGAGGATGAGCTCGCGGACTCGTGCGCGTTCGGCGACGCCGCCGACCTCGCTGACGTCGGTGTGCAGCGCGGCCATCCGCTGCAGGGCGGCACCGGTGGTGCCGTGCCGCTCCAGATAGCCGAGGTCGGCGACCTGGTGGACGAGGATGTCGGCGCCCTGGGCGAGGGCGATCAGATCGTCGTTCACGGTGGTGTCGCCAGAGAACACGACCGAGCCGTCCGCGGTGTCGAAACGGTAGGCGAGAGCCGGAACCGCCCGGCCGTGCGTCACGGCGACGGCAGTGACCCGAATAACTTCATCCTCGAAGACGAGCACCGGGACCTGGGTGCTGCCCTCAGCCCGGGCCGGGACGGGGATGTCGATTCCCCGGACGAGCGCGCCCGCGTCCGGCATGCGGGCGTCCAGCGGCATGACGTTCAGGTGGTAGGCGTAGCCGGCGATGATGTTCTCGACCAGGTCCGTCGTGCCGGGGGCCGGTAGTTCTGGGCGGATCGTCGTCTCACGATGGAAGGTGGCATCACCGGCCGGCAGCGTTTCGGGTCGCGGCGGCCCGTAGACGCGGATCGGCGCCAGCGGGCCGTTGTCGCCCGCGCGCACGCCCCACCCGTAAAGGAGCAGGCCGGCTAGATCACCGGTGTGGTCGGCATGAAGATGGGTGAGGAACACGGCTTCCAGACCGGAGAAGTCGAGTCCCGCGTCGGCGAAGGCGGACGGCGACCCGCGACCGCAGTCGATGACGAAGACCCGTTCGCTGACCATCAGCGCCGATGAGATCCCCGCGCGGCCGGCGACGGGCATGGGCGCGCCCGCTGTCCCGAGCAGCACCAACTCGGTGGTCATGCCCAGCTCGTCCTTCCTGCGATCCCGCTGGTGATCCTACGCCGAGGCTGCGCACGGATTCCTGTCTCTTTAGTTCCACGCCGTACACATCACATCGTGATGGTTGCCCGGGCCATGGTCCAGGCGTCTGGGTTTCACGGGGCTGATAAATGGGGAGATGGGGTCCATAATGCGGCGTTGCACCATTAGCCTGCTGGTGATCAAATGACGACATACACCGATCGTCCTTGGACGAAGCTCTACGGCGAGGGGCGCCCGGCGGACATCACGCCGGATTACCGGAGCATGCTTGACATGTTCGGCGCGTCGGTGCGCCGGGCGCCGGACAGCGTCGCGATCAAGTACTTCGACGGGGTGCTCACTCTGGCCGACCTGGATGCGCGTTCCGACTCGCTCGCGGTGGCCCTGGTCGACAGCGGGTTCGCTCCCGGGGACAGGCTCGCGGTCTACGTGCAGAACAACCCGGCGTTCGTCGTCTCGCTGGTGGCAGCGTGGAAAGCCGGCGGCGCGGCGGTGGTCGTCAACCCGATGAACAAGCACCGTGAACTCGGCTACCTGCTCGCCGACTCGGGTGCCAGCGCGCTGCTGTGCCTGGATGACCTCTACGAGTCCGTAGCCAAGGAGGTCATCGCGACCGGTGAGACCTCGGTCCGGACCGTGATCACCTGCTCCCCGCTCGACGAGCAGTCCCGCGACGACGAGCGGCTGTTTGCCGGTGTGCAGCGGCTGCGGCCAGCCGGGACGCTGGACCTCGGGGAGATGTTACGCCAGAACGATGGCCGCGAACCGGCGTCCGTCAATCCGGATCCCGGCGATCTGGCCGTGCTGTGCTACACCTCGGGGACCACCGGCGTGCCAAAGGGCGCGATGTGTACCCACGGCACGATGGCGTTCAATTCCCAGACATACCGGGACTGGATGGGCTTCACCGCCGAGGATTCCGTGCTCGGAGTCGCGCCGCTGTTCCATATCACCGGCCTGATCGGCCACGTGGGGATCGCGCTGCTTGCGGCGTGCCCGTTGGTAATCAACCACCGGTTCGAAGGGCAGGTGGTCATGGACGCGATCCGTGAGCACCGGCCCACCTTCACGATCGGCTCGATCACGGTGTTCATCAACCTCTCGGGGCTGGACGGAGTCACCAAGGAGGACTGGTCCTCGTTCCGGATGATCTACTCCGGAGGTGCGCCGATCGCGCCCGCGGTCACCGACGGATTCCTGGCGAAGACCGGCCTCTACATCCACAACATCTACGGCCTGACCGAAACCAATTCGCCTTCTCATGCAGTGCCCCTGGGAAAGAAGGCGCCGGTGGACCCGAACTCGGGGGCGCTGTCGGTGGGTGTGCCGGTGTTCAACACCGTGGTCCGGATCCTCGATGACGATGGCAAGGAAGTTCCCGTCGGCCAGATTGGTGAATTCGTCACCTCAGGCCCGCAGGTGATCCCCGGCTACTGGAATAAGCCTGCGGAGACCGCGGACGGCCTGCCAGGCGGTGAGTTGCGCACCGGTGACGTGGGGTTCATGGACTCCAGCGGCTGGTTCTACCTTGTCGACCGGAAAAAAGACATGATCAACGCAGCCGGTTACAAGGTGTGGCCGCGTGAGGTCGAGGACGTGCTCTATAGCCACCCGGCGGTGCTCGAGTCGGCAGTGGTCGGTGTTCCGGATGAGTACCGCGGCGAGACGGTGAAGGCCGTTGTCTCGCTCAAGCCCGGCGCGACGGTCACCGAGGAAGAGCTGATCGCGTTCTGCAAGCAGCAGATGGCGGCCTACAAGTACCCGCGCTCGATCCAGTTCGTCGACGACCTGCCGAAGACCACGAGCGGGAAGATCCTTCGGCGCGAGGTGCGTGACCTGAACTCATGAGCACCAATGGCCTGGTGCTGACGGACTGGTCTCGGGATCTGGCCGGTCAAGGCCGGGCCGCGGGGTTCCGGAGTGCCGCGGGGTACCGGAGTAGAGCCACGCGAAGCCGTCGCAGCCAACATCGGGGACCGCGCCGATTTGCAACCACGCGGCCCCGGCGGTTGGTTCTCCGCCTGCCTCGGCGGCCGCTTGCGCGACCAGCAATGTCCCGGTGTGCGAGACATGGTGCGCCATGGCCTGCCCGGCCGCTGCGACGTCACCCGCTGAGATGGCGTCCAGGATCGGCAGGTGCTCGTCGGCGATGTCGTCCAGATCCCTGGAGCGGTCCACGGTGGACGCGCCGAGGAGGCGGGTGATGTCACGCAGGCTGTCCACCAGGCTGACCAGCCGGGCGTTGCCGGCCGAGGCCATGATCAGCGCATGCAGGCGCTGATCATGGCGCATGAACAGCGGCTCATCATGGGCCGCGGCGGCACCGCGCATCAGGGCGAGTTCCGCGCTGAGCTCAGCCGCCAGCCCGGCAGCAGGATGCGCTGCAGCCTGCCTGGCCGCTGGCACCTCGAGCAGCAGCCGCAGATGGAACACCTCGGCGATGTCCTGGGGGCCGGGCAGCACGATGCGGAATCCGCGGTTGCGCTCGAACGCCACCAGGCCGGCTTCTGCCAGCCTCATCAGCGCGTCGCGGACGGGGCTGCGCGACACGCCGAGGTAGTCCGCGATCTGGTAGGCCGAGTACAGCCGACCCGGCTGCAGGGCGCCATCCCGCACTGCCTGGCGGATGGCCGCCACGGCCTGGTCGGCCAGGGACGTCGGTGGTGCCAGGGGCCGTTCCAGCGCAGGCGCCTGCGGCTTCTCGGTCATGCCGCCACGATACCGTCGGCCGGTCATTGACACGTAGCATGCGACATGCGACGTTGGTTATCCCGAGCCGTCCTCTCCGGGAGCAAATATGGCGACAGCGACGAAGCTGCACGTTCTGGACTGCGGTGCGATGAGCTGTGATCTGACCTGGCTGCTGCTCAAGCCGGGGCGCAGCATCCGGACGAGGCAGGACAAGGACCGTCCGGTCGAGTGGTATCCGTGCACGACTCACGCCGTCGTTGTCGAGACGCCGGAGGGCACGATGCTGTGGGACACCAGCTGCCCGCGGGACTGGGAGTCCCGCTGGGAGCCCACCGGGCTGCAGGATTTCTTCCCCTACGACCAGGTCAGCGAGGATCAGTACCTCGACTCACGGCTCCGCCAGCTCGGCATCTCGGCCGGCCAGCTCGACTATGTCGTCCTGTCGCACCTGCATTTCGACCATGCGGGCAATGTGCGGATATTCGAGGGCGCCGGTCCGCGCCTTGTCGTGAACGACAAGGAGAAGGAGTGGGCCTTCGGTTACCCCGGTGTCTTCAACGGCGCCCACCTGAAGGCCGACTACGAGGGCCTTGACTTCGAGACCGTGTCCGGGGACGCCGAGTTCCTGCCCGGCGTGACGTTCCTGGAGGCACCTGGGCACACCCCGGGCACCATGGCGATGAAGGTCGACCTTCCTGATACGGGAACGATGATCTTCACGTCGGACGCCGTTTACATGGGGGATTCCTACGGCCCGCCCGCCACGCCGGCGGCGATCGTCAACGACCTGTCCGCGTGGTACGCCTCGGTCGAGAAGCTTCGCGGGATCGCCGAGGCGACCGATGCGACAATGGTCTTCGGTCATGACGCCGAGCAGCTGCGGTCGCTCCGCAGGGCCCCGGACGGCTTCTACAGCTGAGGAGGCGCAGCGTGAGCACCACCATGCCCGCCAACCCCGAGGCGATCTTCACTTACGGAGCGCCGCAGCTGAAGTTCGGGCCGGGCGCGTCCGATGAGATCGGCTTCGACCTCAGCCAGTACGGCGTCAGGCGCGCCCTGGTCGTGACCGACCCCGGGGTGGCGGCGACTGGCACCCCGGAGCGGGTGGCCGGCCAGATGGCCCAGTTCGGCATCGAGGCACACGTGTTCAGCGGGGTGCACGTGGAGCCGACCGATGAGAGCATGGCCGCGGCGATCGCCTATGCGCGGGATAGCGGCCCATGGGACGCGTTCGTGGCCGTCGGCGGCGGGTCGAGCATCGACACGGCGAAGGCCATCAACCTGCTGCTGACCAATCCCGGCGAGCTGATGGACTACATCAATGTCCCGGTCGGGAAGGGCACCGCCCCGGTCAACCCGCTCTGCCCGCTGATCGCGGTGCCTACCACCACGGGCACGGGGGCCGAGTCCACGACCATCTGCGTGCTGGATGTTCTGTCGCTGCACGTGAAGACGGGCATCAGCCATGCCCGGCTGCGGCCGACTCTCGCTGTGGTTGATCCGCTGCTGACCTTGACCCAGCCGGCCGGGGTTACCGCCTCGGCAGGCATGGACATCCTGTGTCACGCGCTGGAGAGTTACACCGCCCGGTGGTACACCAGCAACGAGCGCAAGCGCCCGGAGCAGCGGGTGCCCTACTGCGGGTCGAACCCGATCTCGGATATGTGGTCAGAGAAGGCGATGCGGCTGCTCGCGACTTCCTTCCGCACCGCGGTCCGCCATGGTGACGACGGCCAGGCCCGCGCGGACATGGCGATCGCGGCGACGTTCGCCGGGATGGGATTCGGCAATGCCGGGGTACACATTCCGCACGCGAACGCCTACCCGATCGCCGGGCGGGTCCGTGACTTCCACCCCAAGGACTACCCGGCGCAAGAGCCCATGGTGCCGCACGGCATGTCGGTCGCGCTGACCGCGCCGGAGGCGTTCCGGTTCACCTTCGAGGCCTCGCCGCGGCGGCATATCCAGGCCGCGCAGCTGCTGGCCCCCGGCACCGATCAGCCCGCGGACGACGCCGAGTTCCTCCCGTCGGTCCTCATCGACCTGATGAAAGACATCGAGATACCGAACGGGGTCGCTGCGGTCGGTTTCACCGCCAGCGACATCCCCGGCCTCGTCGAGGGCACCATGAAACAGCAGCGTCTGCTCGCGACCTCGCCTAGGGCGGTCACCGAGGACGACGCCGCGGGGATCTTCGCCCGGTCGATGGAGCTGTGGTAGCGATGCCCATCTATGAGCTCCGGTGCGGTCGCGGGCACACATTCGAGGTCATCCAGTCCTTTGCCACGCCGCTGCCCCCGTGCCGCGACTGCGGGACCGGGACGACGAAGGTCCCGTCCCGGTTCGGCATCGCCGGCCGGGCAGCGCTCCCGCCGCCAGCTGAGGCCATGCCGCAGACCTGGCGCGGCACCCATGACGGGAACCGCGACTACATCACGTCCCTGCGGCGTACCGCCGAGCAGCGCAGGGACCTCGAAGACCGGCATCCCGAGCTGGCCGGCGACCGCCGTCCTATCCTGGCCCACGAAGGACGATTCGAGGCCGCGCCGCTGCGGGCCGGTGACGCCCTGCCCGGCGAGCCGGCGGCGGCTGGCCGCAGCGGGCACCAGCACCACCAGCACGTAGGGAAGCACCCGCATCTGCATCCTCCCGCGCCCTGATCGCTGTGACGCTGCCCGGCGCCCCCAGGAGCCGCGGCGGCCGACGCTGGCGGGCCAGTACCGGCGTGTCGTCGTCTGAGCTGGTGGCGGCCATCAGCCGGGCCGGTGTCAGCGATGTCAGCGGAAGCTCCCTGGACCGGGCCACCTACTCCTCGGACGCATCCGCCTACCGCGTTGTCCCGGCGGCTGTCGTGCGCCCGCGGCACGCCGATGAAGTGGCGGCCACACTCGAGCTCTGCCGCGTGCTCGGTGCCCCGGTTACCTGCCGCGGCGCCGGGACGTCCATCGCCGGCAACGCGGTCGGGACCGGGGTTGTGCTGGACTTCAGCAGGCACCTGAACCGGGTGCTCAGCGTGGATGCCGATGCCCGCGCGGCGGCCGTTGAGCCGGGTGTGGTCCACGCGCGGCTGCAGAGCGCAGTTGCCCCGCTCGGCCTCCGGTTCGGGCCCGACCCGTCCAGCCACACCCGGTGCACGATCGGCGGGATGATCGGCAATAACGCGTGCGGCTCGCGGGCCCTGCGTTACGGGCGGACCTCGGACAATGTGCTTGCCCTCGACCTGCTGACCGCCGCCGGGCAGCGGCTCCGCCTCGGCGATCCCGGCGGCAGGCCCGATGCGGGCGCTCCGGCCGAGCTGGCCGCGCTGCACGAAGTGGCCCGGTCCGGGCTGGCCGCGATCCGGACGGAGCTGGGCCGCTTGCGCCGTCAGGTCTCCGGCTACGCGCTCGAGCACCTGCTGCCCGAGCACGGGTTCGACGTCCGGCGCGCGCTGGTTGGCAGCGAAGGCACTCTCGCGGTGGTGGTCGGCGCTACCGTCCGCCTCGTCGAAGAGCCCCGGTGCCGCGCGCTCGCCGTGCTGGGCTATCCGGACATGGCCGCCGCCGCGGACGCCGTGCCTGCTGTCCTGCGCCATCTGCCTATCGCCTGCGAGGGCCTGGACGCGCGCATCGTTGACGTGGTCCGTACCTCGCGGGGCCCGTCCGCGGTGCCGGGCCTGCCGCGCGGGTCAGGCTGGCTATTCGTCGAGTTCGCCGCGGACACCGCAGCCGGCGCAGCGGCCAGTGCTGCCCGCGTGCTGCCGGACGCGGGTGCCCTGGACAGCGTCGTCGTCTCTGATCCCGGCCACGCGAGCGCGCTGTGGCGGATCAGGGAGGACGGCGCGGGGCTCGCCGGGCGCACGCCGGGCGGTGCGCCCGCCTATCCCGGCTGGGAGGACTCGGCTGTCCCGCCCGCATCGCTCGGCCCGTACCTGCGCGAGCTGGAGGAGCTGCTCCGGCAGTACGGGCTGACCGGGATCCCGTACGGCCACTTTGGCGATGGCTGCCTGCACCTGCGGCTGGACTTTCCGCTGGAGGCACCCCGCGGTGGCGAGGTGCTGCGGAGCTTCTTGCACGATGCGGCCCGGCTGGTCACCGGCCATGGCGGCTCGCTGTCCGGGGAGCACGGTGACGGGCGGGCCCGCAGCGAGCTGCTGCCCATCATGTACTCGCCAGCGGTGCTGGAGCTCTTCAGCCGGGTCAAGTCAGTCTTCGACCCCGGGGAGCTGCTCAATCCCGGCATCCTGGTCCGGCCGCGGCCGCTGGCTGCCGACCTGCGGGCCGGCGCGTCGAGGCCAGTCCGCGAGTCACTTGCGCTGGCCTACCGTCACGACCGGGGTGACTTCGCCGCCGCCGTGAACCGTTGCACGGGCGTGGGGAAGTGCCGGGCGGACTCGACAGCAACCGGTGGCGTGATGTGCCCCTCGTACCTGGCGACCAGGGATGAAGAGGATTCCACCAGGGGCCGGGCTCGCGTCCTTCAGGAAATGGTCAACGGCTCCCTGGTGACGGGCGGGTGGCGGGCTCCTGAAGTGCGCGCCGCCCTCGATCTGTGCTTGTCCTGCAAGGCCTGCTCAGCAGAGTGCCCGGCCGGGGTCGACATGGCCGCCTACAAGGCGGAGGTCCTGCACCAGGCTTACCGGCGCCGGCTGCGCCCGCGGTCCCACTACGCGCTCGGCCAGCTGCCGCGCTGGGCCCGGTGGGCGTCGCTCGCGCCCGGCGTCGCGAACGCGGCGCTGACGGTACCCGTGATTGCTCGCGGTGCGCGGCTGGCGGCCGGCCTGGATCAGCGCCGGCAGCTGCCCGCGTTCGCGACGACCTCATTCCGCGCCTGGCACCGGGCTCACTCACGCTCCCGCAGGCCGTCTGGCCAGCCGGTAGTGGTGCTGGCCGACACCTTCACCGACTTCTTCGCGCCGGAGATCGGCGCGGCCGCGACCCGGGTGCTCGAGGACGCGGGCTTCAGCGTCTCGCTCTCGCCCCGGGCGACGTGCTGCGCAATTACCTGGATCTCGACCGGCCAGCTGGACGCTGCCCACCGCATCCTGCGGCGCACCATCGAGGAGCTGCTCCCGGCCGCCGCGGCCGGCGTGCCCATCGTGGGCCTGGAACCCTCCTGCACGGCCACGTTGCGCTCGGACGCTATCGAGATCCTGGACTCTCCGGCGGCGGAGACTGTGGCCGCCGCGGTCTGCACGCTGAGCGAGGTCCTGGCAGTCGCCCCGGACTGGCAGCCACCCAGGCTGGAGGGCGTGCCGGTGGTCGCCCAGCCGCACTGTCATCAGTCCGCGATCATGGGCTGGGACGCCGATGCGGCACTGCTGCGGCGGACCGGGGCGCAGGTCACCCAGGTCGCCGGCTGCTGCGGGCTGGCGGGCAATTTCGGGGTGGAGCGGGGGCACTACGACGTGTCCGTGGCTATCGCCGAGAGAGCGCTGCTGCCCGCGGTGCGCTCGGCAGGGCAGGATACGGTGCTGCTTGCCGACGGGTTCTCCTGCCGCACCCAGCTCGCGGACCTGGCCGGGCCAGGGAAGCATATCGCCCAGCTGCTGGACGGCAAGACGCCGTAAGGCGCGGCAGCGTGCGCGGACCGTGTTCCCGCCCGTGTTCCCGCCCGTGTTCCCATGAGCTGGCCCCGGCCCGCTAGCGGGCCGGGGCCAGCTTCAGCAGGCCGTCGTTCTCGTCGCCATACTCGCAGGACGTCGTGCTCGACGCCATCGCTCTCAGTGGCGGTGGTGTCTCCTGGCCCGGACCGAGATGGGCGTCAGCGGTCCGGCAGGCGTTGTCTTGGTCGCTGCCGGGTTCGGCTTGAGCACGTCGAAGCCGCACTGTCCGTCGGCCTGGCCGCGGACGACGTTCGGCGTGCCGCCTGAGTCGCCGAACTGCACCGCCGGGGAGTTGCCGAAGCACCCGAGACCGCGGCGAACGTTGTTGCTGACGACCTCCATGGCGTCCGGATCTGCCACCTTGTTGCCCTGCACGAGGGCGCTGCCGCCAACGTCATCGCGCAGCGCGCCGAACCAGCAGGACCGCAGCCCCCTGACGGCCAGGTTGCCGCCGACCGAGTTGTCCTCATAGTCGCTGTAGACGGGGGACTTGAACGCGGCGAAGATCCCCGTCGGGGTGCAGTTACGCCCGCCGCCGCCGCCCACCTGGATTACATTGCCGCCGATGGAGCTCAGGTGCACGACAATTCCGAGGGCGTGCTTCGCGATCAGGTTTCCGGTCACCGCGCTCGCGCTCGCGAGGGTGGGATCCTTCTGATTGGGGTCGTCGATGCAGGCGAAGTGCGCCGCCTCGCAGCCCATGATGAGCGTGCCGCCCCGGCGCACGGTGAGACTGCCTCCGACGGTCAGGCTCGAGCTGCCGTGGTGCGTCCTGTGGTTGCGCGCGAAGGCTGCCAGCAGGGTTCCGCCTCGGGCGATGACGAGGTCGCGTTGCACGTTGGCCGCGCCGGCGTTGACGTCGCACAGCCCGCGCACCACCACATTCGTGTAGGTGCCGGCGAGTACTCCCGGTGACCTGGCCGTTCCTGAGCAGGTGAATCTCGGCATCCCGGCCGCAGCGGCGGTCACGACCCCGGCGCCAGCGAGCAGTCCGGAAGCCGCGAGCACCAGCACGGGCGCGAGCAGCGTTATGAGAAGCTTTCGGATTCGCACGTTTCCCCCGCATTTCTGTATTGTGCAGCCGTTCTCCGGCTTCCGGCCCAAAGATCGGGCGCCAGAGCATTGCCTCGAGGCCTTCATTTCCCGTCCTGGCTTTCTGGCAATCCTCCGGATATTCCGGCGGGCCACCCCTGCTGACCACCCGGCGAGGGTGATGCGGTGCGGTCTGCCCGGCGGCACGCTGAGATGGTCGTGAGTCGCCACAGACCGACGGAGGTCCCAGCACATGCCCGCACCGCTGCACCCGGACTCGATCGGGCCGGTGGACGTCGCCGTGATCCAGTTCGACGGGAATGAGTTCGATTCAGATGTGGCCCCGGCGCTGACCGACCTGAACGACAGCGGCACCGTCAGCGTCATCGACCTGGCCTTCGTGCGCAAGCAGGCCGACGGGAGCACGTCGTTCGCCGAGGTCGGCGACCCAGCCGTCGCCGATGCCTTCGACCGGGTCACCAACACGCAGTTCGACCTGCTCAGCGACTCCGACCTAACCGAGATCGCCAGCGGGCTCGACGCGGGCACGTCCGCGCTGGTGATCGTGTGGGAGAACAGCTGGGCCAGCCGGCTCGGGGCGGCGATTCGCGCCTCCCACGGCAGGCTGATCGCCCAGGAGCGGATTCCGCGCGATAACGTCGCGCGCGCCATCGCGGCGCTTGACGAGGGCTAGGAGGAACCGTGCGCAGACGAATGCCCGTGCGGAGGGGGCGACCCGGCCTGATGGGGACGGTGGCCCGTACCGCGGTCGTCGCCGGGACGGCCACCGTGGTGGCCGGCGGCGTACACCGGCACGCCGAGCAGAATGCTGCGCAGCAGCAGCAAGCTGCCGAGGCTGAGCAACAGCAAGCGGCTGCGCAGCAGCAGGCCATGACCGACCAGGCGGCAGCACAGGCGGCCGCTCAGGTTCAGGCGCAGCAGGCGGCTGCACCGTCGGCGGCGCCCGATGACCGGCTGGCGAAGATCAAGGAACTGGGCGAGATGAAAGCTCAGGGCCTGCTGACGGAGGACGAGTTCGCGGCCGAGAAGGCGCGGATCCTCGGTACCTAGCGGCTGTCAAGGGTGGCCGGAACCATGTCCTGGAACCCGACCGGAGGACTGAGCCGCCGCGCGGCGGGTGGCAGGCTGGCTATATCGGACGCCAGCCGCCTGCTCGACGGCCGTTCGTTATGGCCCTCCGGCGCGGGCGGGTCGTAGCCTGGGCAGGTGAGGTGTTGGAAGGTACGCCTGGGCGGTAACGGCAGGCCGGCCCGCGGCAGCCCGCCATGACCGGCGGCGGCCTGGCCGTGCTGGTGGTGGTGATCGTCGTCGTTGGCATCGCGGTGATGGTGATCACCGTGCGGCTCTCCGGGCGGACCGGCGGGCAATGGCCGCAGAGCCAGGCCAAGATAGAACGGGATTCGGCTGCGGAAGTGGCGGCGATGCAGGAGGAGAGCGACGAGTTCTTCAATCCTGACGGGCCAGGCCGCCGCGAAGACGATCTTTGAGCCGCGGCTGCGGCCACGAAGCGCCAGATCCGGGCCGTTAGTCCCGTCCCGCCCAGGTCCAGCCGGTGATAGCCGGATCGTCCTCGCCGTGCTCGCGGGTATAGGCGCGGGCATCGAGGCGGGCGTCGGACATCTGCTGCCGCAGCGTCGCGGCGCGGGTGCCCAGGGACGGTACCCGGTCGATGACGTCCATGACCAGATGGAACCGGTCCAGGTCGTTCAGCATGACCATGTCGAACGGCGTGGTCGTGGTGCCTTCTTCCTTGTAGCCGCGCACGTGCAGGTTGTGGTGGTTGTTGCGGCGGTAGGTGAGCCGGTGGATGAGCCACGGATAGCCGTGGTAGGCGAAGATCACCGGCTTGTCCGGGGTGAACAGCGCATCAAAGTCGCGGTCGGGCAGCCCGTGCGGGTGTTCGGTGTCCGGCTCCAGGCGCATGATGTCCACGACGTTGATGACGCGGACCTTCAGGTCGGGCAGGTGGGTGCGGAGCAGGTCCGCGGCGGCGAGGGTCTCCAGGGTGGGGACATCGCCGGCGCAGCCAAGGACCACGTCAGGCTCGCCGGCGGTATTGCTGGCCCACGGCCAGATCCCCAGCCCGCGGGTGCAGTGCGCGATCGCCTGCTCCATGGTCAGGTAGGTCAGCGCGGGCTGCTTGCCCGCGACGACGACATTGACGTAGTCCCTGCTGCGCAGGCAGTGATCGGCGACCGACAACAGGGTGTTGGTGTCAGGCGGCAGGTAGACCCGGACGATCTCGGCCTTCTTGTTGGTTACGTGGTCGATGAAGCCCGGGTCCTGGTGGGAGAAGCCGTTATTATCCTGGCGCCAGACGTGCGACGACAGCAGGTAAGTGAGCGAGGCGATCGGCGCCCGCCACGGGATGCGGCGAGTCGTCTTGAGCCACTTGGCGTGCTGGTTGAACATCGAGTCGACGATGTGGATGAATGCCTCGTAACAGTTGAACAGGCCATGCCGCCCGGTGAGCAGATAGCCCTCAAGCCAGCCCTGGCACAGGTGCTCCGACAGCACCTCCATGACCCGTCCGTCCGGCGCGAGGTGGTCGTCGCCGGAGACCGTGATCGCGTCCCAGGCACGGTTGGTCTCGTCGAAGACGGCCGTGAGCCGGTTGGACGCTGTCTCGTCGGGGCCCATGAGGCGGAATCTGTCGGGGTTGCGGGCGATGATGTCACGCAGGAACGCGCCGAGCACCCGGGTGGCCTCGCTCACTTCGACCGCCGGGCGGTCCACCGGCACGGCATAGTCGCGGAAGTCCGGCATGGCAAGGTCGCGGAGCAGCAGGCCGCCGTTGGCGTGCGGGCTGGCGCTCATCCGGCGGGGCCCGAGCGGGGCAAGCGCCTGCAGGCGCGGTGTCAGCCGCCCGGCGCCGTCGAACAGCTCCTCCGGCCGGTAGCTGCGCATCCACTGCTCGAGCAGCTCGCGGTGCCTGGCATTGGTGCGGGTCTCGGCCAGCGGGACCTGGTGGGCGCGGAAGGTGCCCTCGATCTGGACGCCGTCGACCACCCTCGGCCCGGTCCACCCCTTCGGGGTGCGCAGTACGATCATCGGCCAGGCCGGACGGGGCCCTTGGCTGCCCGCGCCGCCGCTTTGCTGACCCGCGGCATCCCGGGCGTGCCGCTGGATGGCAGCGATGTCGTCGAGGACCTCGTCGAGCACGGCTGCGAGCTGCTGGTGGACCAGCGCCGGATCATCGCCGGCTACGAAGTGCGGCTGGTAGCCGTAGCCGCGCATCAGGGCGGCGAGTTCGTCATCGGGGATGCGGGCCAGGATCGTCGGGTTGGCTATCTTGTACCCGTTAAGGTGCAGCACCGGCAGCACCGCGCCGTCGGTAACCGGGTTGAGGAACTTGTTCGAGTGCCAGCTGGCCGCCAGCGGGCCCGTTTCCGCCTCTCCGTCACCTACCACGCACATGACCAGCAGATCCGGGTTGTCAAATGCCGCGCCGTAGGCGTGCACGAGCGCGTATCCGAGTTCGCCGCCTTCGTGGATGGACCCAGGGGTCTCTGGCGCGACGTGGCTTGGGATGCCGCCGGGGAACGAGAACTGGCGGAACAGCGCCCGCATCCCGTCCTCATCCTGGCCGATCGAGGAGTAAACCTCGCTGTAGGTGCCTTCCAGGTAAGCGTTGGCGACGATCCCTGGTCCGCCGTGACCCGGGCCGATCACGTAAATGGCATTCAGGTCGCGTTCGTTGATGACCCGGTTCATGTGCGCGTACAGCAGGTTCAGCCCGGGAGTCGTCCCCCAGTGCCCGAGCAGCCGCGGCTTGACGTGCTCGGCCCGCAGCGGTTCCCTGAGCAGCGGGTTGTCCAGCAAGTAGATCTGCCCGACCGACAGGTAGTTCGCCGCCCGCCAGTACGCGTCGATCAGCTCGAGGTCCGCCGCGCTCAGGGTGCCGGCCGCAGTCGAGTCGGGCAGGATGGGCATCATGTCCTCCAGCAGGGTGGCGGCCTGGTAACACGTCCAATCTGCCATGCCGCCCTCACGACCCTGGCATACGCCCGCGCGAAGACCCGGTAAATCTCGCTCGACCTCGGGGCCGCTGGGGGATCAGGCCGTCGTTCTCGCTACTGAGTCGCCGGGCAACGGACGCATAACAGCCGGCTCTGCGGGGGTATGAAAGCCTGGGCCGGTGCGGTTAAGATCAGCCGCGCGGGATTTGTCATCGTGATGATTGGTGACCGAATCGGACGAAACCCCTAAAATGCACCAGGAGGGCTGGGAGATGGTTTTGTGGCGAAAGTTCACAGCAGAGCTACTGGGCACCGCCCTGCTTGTGTTCTTCGGGGTCGGTTCGGCGACCCTCATGTTCGGGTTCAAGTTCGATGGTGGCAGTATCGCGGCAGGCGTCGTGGCCACGGCGTTCACCTTCGGGCTTGTGCTGCTGGCGCTGGTGTACGTTATCGGGCCGGTATCGGGCTGCCACGTTAATCCTGCCGTGACCCTGGGCGCACTGCTGGCGCGGCGCCTCCCGCTCGCCGAGGCCGTCGGCTACTGGGTGGCCCAGTTCGTCGGCGGCATCCTGGGCGCGCTCGTGCTCTGGGGCATGTTCAACACCTCGCCGTTGTACAGCACGTCCAAGACCGGGCTCGGGACTGACGGCTGGGGCGCGGCGTCTGACATCCACATCGGTGCTGGCGGCGCCTTCCTCGCGGAGGTCATCCTGACCGCGATGTTCGTCTTCGTCATCCTTGGGGTCACCAGCAAGATCGGGAACACCATCACCGCGGGCCTGGTGATCGGCCTGGCCCTCACCGTGGCGCACCTGGTCGGCATAACGATCACCGGAACGTCGGTGAACCCGGCGCGCAGCCTCGGCCCGGCGCTGATCGTCGGCGGCACCGCGCTGAGCCAGGTATGGCTGTTCATCGTGGCGCCGCTGGTCGGCGGCATCGCCGCCGCCGGGCTGCACTGGCTGGTCTTTCCCAAGGAAGTACCTGCCGCTGTGGAGCCGACAGCGGTGCCCCTGGCCGAAGAGATCGGCAGGGCACCTGGCGACGCGGCGGGCCCAGGGCGCTGACGCTGCGCTCGTCAGCGCTGGCTCGGCCGGGAACTCCGGGTGCCCGCGCAGACAGGGGGCGGGCTGGCCGGGGCCGGGGCCGTAGTGGGCGGCTCGGCGAAGTGGTAGATGAGGATCGATCCGGCGAGGACGCCGACGGGGCAGTAATTGCGGAGCCAGCCAAGCTGCGGGCGGTCGGCGCTGTTCAGGGCCGTAGCAGATACCGCGGCCCAGCCGGAGATCCGGTCCGGCGGCGTGCCGAGCAGGGCGCGGCCGCCGGGTACCGCAGCGACCGGAATGCCCCGCGGCCCGAAGTAGCTGACCCAGGGGTGCCGGCCCGGGCTCCAGGCCTGCAGGGCGTAGAGCCCCTGCCCCCAGTCGATGTTGGAATCGGTCGCCGCCGCGTAGCCCGGCGTGAACGGCGGCGCCGTCCATGCGAGCGAGCCGGGGAATGACAGAGCGGTGGTGGTGGCCCCGGCGGCCAGCAGCACGGCCAGTGCGGCTCCGGCCGCGCGCCGCGCTGGCGGCCGCAGCGCCGCCACGACAGGCACCACGGCGCTCGCGGCTGCGGCCCACAAGGCGATAACGGGTAGCAGGAGCCGGACGCCGACGTTGAGCGGTGATGCGATCGTGAAGACGGCGAGCGGGGCCGCGAGCATGCCCACGGCCAGCAGCGCTCGCTGCCGGGCGGCCCGGTCGGTCCAGTACCAGGCGAGCGCCCCCGCCACCAGCAGCGCCAGGGTGGCAGCCGGGACCTTGATCACGAGGCTGACCGGCCAGAACCACCACCGGCTGCCGGTGTAGGAGATGCCGGCCAGATAGCTGAAGGCCCCGCCCGACTGGTAGGAAGCGAGGAAGGCGATCCCGTCAAGATACGGGCGGGGAACGAGAATGGTCGGCTGCGCCAGGACCCCGGGATCGAGGACAGCATAGGAGACCCACAGGCTGAGCAAGGTCAGGCCGGCCGCCAGCGCGGCGCTGGCCCAGGCTCGGCGTGCCCCAGACGGCCACGCCGCCCAGCCGATAACTGCCAGGCCGGCCAGCACGACTAGCAGCCCGGAGATCTCTGTTCCGGCAACGGCGCCCATGGCCAGCCCGGTCCACACCAGCGCCCGCGCCGACCGCAGCCGCAGCCACCGCGCCAGCGTCCACGAGCAGAGCGTGACGGCGAGCGCGAAAGGCATATCGGTGCCGTCGACGTGGCCGATACCGAGGACAAGCGGCGATGCCAGCCACAGCAGCCCGGCGACCGCGCCTGCAGCAGCCCCGAACAGTTCCGCGCCGAGTGCGTACGCCGCGAAAGCCACGCCGGCTGACTCGGCGAGCGGCACCAGCCGGGAGGCGAACGTGACGATCCGGAGGCGGCCCGCGCTGAGCTGGGCACGGATGAAGGTGGCGCTGTACCCTTGCTCATCGTTACCCGCCCACCGCCCGTTCGCCGGGACGACCGGGTGGGCCAGCAGTACCGGCAGCGCAGCAAGCACTTTGGGCACCGGCGGATGCTCGTCGTTGAAGGTCAGGTCGTGATGAAGTACGGCCGCGAGGCCCGCCGCCACGTACACGGGCTCGTCGAAGGTCGGCGAGTCCGACCAGGCCTCGGTCAGGCCGAGCGCCAGAAAGCCGGCCGCTGCGGCGAGCAGCACGGCAAGCGAGAGCCGCCGCAGCCGCGCCTGGCTGGCCGGGTGCTGGGCACGCCCGGCCGGGTCGCCGGGCAGGGCCGTCGCAGGGAAGCGCGCTGAATTAGTCACTATAGGTTGCCGTGAGCTGAACGGTCCGATAATTTCGAGCGACCTTGCCAGAATGAAAGCCGGGGCGGTCGGGCGGCAGATGGACATAGAACCTAGCACGCGTAGTACGTTGAGTCAGCCACGACCCGATGCGACCGGCGCTATCTCGCCTGGCCAGGCCGGGAACGCTGATCAGCCGGGCGGTCCGGTGCGGGCGTGGCTGGCCGATGGCAGGCACCGGATGCGCGTCGGCTGGGTGGTCCTTGGTGTCGCGTTCGTCGTGTCCTGCGTCGTGTCAGGCATCCCGTACTCCGAGGACACCGTTCTCGTCTGGCTCGCAGCCGCCCTGTTCGTCGCGAGCCTGGGTGATCTCCGTCGCTGGCGCCGCGGAGTGGTGCGTGACTGGCTCCCGCTCTATGCGCTCCTCATCCTTTACGACCTGCTCCGCGGTTATGCCTCCCATGTGCTGTGGGGGCCCTTCATCCGGCCGCAGGTAGCGTTCGACAGGTTTATCGGCATGGGCGCGGTGCCTACGGTACGCCTTCAGCGGTGGCTGTTCAGCGTGCACTATCTGCACGTCTGGGACTACGCCTGCACCGCCGTCTACATGAGCCATTTCTTCGTTTGCTATATCGTCGCGGCCGTGTTGTGGAAGCGGAATTACCCGCGTTTCAAGCGTTTCATCGCGCTGTATGTCGGGCTGACCTTTGCCGGATACGTGGGCTTCGTGCTCTACCCCGCCATGCCGCCGTGGCTAGCGGGCGAGACAGGCTATATAGGGAGGGTCACCAGGATCGTTCCCGTCGTGTGGGACCACGCTGGCGTGCATCAGGCGGCCGCCCTCTTCGTCCACGGCAGCCATTTCGGGAATGAAATTGCCGCGATGCCCTCGCTGCATGCCGCCTACCCCATGCTCCTGCTGCTTTTCTTCTGGGCCACCTCCCGGCCCGCGGTGCGGGTATTGCTCGTTGGCTACGTCCTGGCCATGGCGTTCTCGCTGGTGTATCTCGGTGAGCATTTCGTGATCGATGAGCTGATCGGCTGGGGTACCGCGGCTGCCGTCTACTTCGCCGGCTCGCGCCTCCTCGATCGGCTGCATGAACGGAAACTGCGCCGGTCCGCTGTGGCTTCGTCGCACGTCGCGGCGGGGGACCAGGCGGCGATCAGTCCGCCGAGCCAGCCGGGCGCGTGACAGTCGCCGAACGGCGCCGTGACAACAGCGGCAGCGCCGAGGAATTTAACGGCCCGTCGCGGCCTGTCCCGACGACCCGTTAGACGCCTCGCGACAAGGCCGCAAGCCCGCGAGCACGGCGGGCAGCTCCCCGCTGTGCACCACGCCGAGCCGCTGAGTTGCCCTGGTCAGCGCGACGTACAGATCGTTGAGCCCGCGAGGTGAGCTGGCAATGATCTGGCCGGGGTCGGCGACCACCACGGAGTCGAACTCCAGTCCCTTGGCCTGTGCGACGGACAGGACCACCACCGGGCTGCCGAGTTCAGGATCCTCTCCGACCGTTGCGCCGGGCACCGCCGCGGCTACCGCCGCGCCCAGCTCAGGCAGGCGCGTTCCGGGGACGATCACGGCCAGCCGGCCGTCGTCCATCCGGGCGGCTTCGCGGCCGGCAATCTCAGCCAGCCGCCCGGCCAGCTCAGCCTCCGGCACCTGCCGGCGCCAGGGATGGACGCCGGTCTCGCGCACCGATCGCGGCGGCCGCAGGGCTGGATCGATTTCGGCAAGGACATCGGTGGCCACCTCCATGACCTCGGCCGGCGCGCGGTAGTTGATGGTCAGCTGCGCCAGCCGCCACCTGTCGGCCAGGTGCGGTCCGAGAACCCGCTGCCAGGAAGACGTGCCCGCAAGGTCACCGGTCTGTGCGACGTCACCAACGACGGTCATGGACCTGGCCGGGCAGCGTCGCATCAGCATCCGCCACGCCATCTCGGAGAGCTCCTGTGCCTCATCCACGATCACGTGCCCGAAAGCCCAGGTCCGGTCGGCTGCCGCGCGCTGCGCCGCGGTCAGGTAGGGATCCGCATAATGGCGCTCGGCGAAGGCGTCCGCGTCCAGCATGTCGACGCCCATCAGCAGCTCGGGATCCGCGTCGTGGGCGTCCCTGGACATGATGTCAAGAACGCCCTGCGCGTAAGCGACGCGGCCGCGTCGCTCGATCTCGGCTTGCGCTCGCGCCGCCTGGTCATCCTCGCCGAGCAGTTCTGCCGCCTCATCGAGCAACGGCACGTCAGCGGGGGTCCACCCATGACCGGGGTCACGGTGCAGCAGGGCGCGGTCGGCCTCGGTCAGCCCAGTGGCCGCAGCGGCCAGGCGGGCCGGGGAGGAGAACAGGTCGTCCAGTAGCCGCTCCGGCGACAGCACCGGCCACAGCAGCCGGATGGCTTGCCGTACCTCGCTGTTCCGGCGCAGGTCACTACGGATCGCCGCCACGTCGACCTCGCCGAGAACGCTGCCCTGGCCGGGGGCGACGGCGTCGATCCGGCTCTCGAGCTGCCTGGCAAGTGCCTCGATGATCTCCCTCACGAAGATCGCCCTGGCCTGGTTGTGCGGCCTGCGGGACTGCCGTGCGCGGGTCCGGGCCCGGGCGCAGGTGCGCCGGTCCAGCCGCAGCATCTCCCGGTCCACGGTGATCTCCAGGGTCGCGTCGGGCACCCATTGCCGGTCGCGCACCGCGGCGGCGATAACTCCCGCCATGGTCAGCCTGCCCTTGACCTCGGCGGCCGCCGGCGGCTCGGCCCGCCGCGCGACGATGCCCGGATACAGCTCCGCGATCGTCGACATGAGCACGCCGGTCTCGCCCAGTGAGGGGAGCACATCACCGATATAGCGGATAAAAGTCGGATTCGGGCCGACGATAAGCACGCCGCGCTTGGATAGCTGCTCCCGGTGCGTATAGAGCAGGAAGGCCGCGCGGTGCAGCGCGACCGCTGTCTTCCCGGTGCCAGGACCGCCCTGCACAACGAGGACGCCGGGCAGCCCGGACCGGATGATCTGATCTTGCTCGGCCTGGATCGTCTCCACGATGTCGCTCATCCGGCCGGTCCGGCTCGCGCTGACCGCGGCGAGCAGCGCGGCCTCGCCAGTGAGTCCCTGATGCTGGCGCGGATCGGCCGCGGCGAGATCCAGTACCTCATCATCGAGGTCAGTCACCGTCCGGTTGCGGGTCTTGATGTGCCGTCTGCGCCGCACCCCGTCGCGGGACGCTGCCGTCGCCAGGTAAAAGGGCCGCGCAGCCGGCGCACGCCAGTCCATGAGCAGCGGGTCGTAGTCGCCTGAGGTGTCCCGCAGCCCGATCCGGCCGATGTAGCGCGGCTGGCCGTCATCGAAGTCGAGACGGCCGAAACACAGGCCGTTCTCGGCCGCATCGAGCTGGGCGATCCGCCGGAAGTACATCTCAGTCATCGACTCGCGCTCGGACCGGGCCTGATGGGTCCCGCCGTTTTCCCGCATGACCATGGCCAGGCGGGCCGAGGCTTGTTCGCGGTTGCTATCCAGGCGGTCATAGAGCATGGAAATGTATTCCTGCTCTATTGCCAACTCTATTGCCAATTCCTCGTTCGACAATTAGCCTCTCCTGCGCTACAATCCGGGCTAAGAAGTATTACAAGCTGCGGCCCCGCCCAAGAACAATAAATGTAGCGCGTATTTTGTTCCCCCGATGTACCCGGGCCGCCCTTGCCTCGTCCCGCCCTCGCGGTCCGCCGCCGCCGCCTCCGCCCCCGCCTGCCTCCCCGGCGCGGGCCGGACACCGAGGACGACCTTGCCTCGCACCTGCTGGTGGGCAGCGGCATCGAACACGGCAGCGCGCCGGCGCCCGCCAGGACCTGGACATGGTGTCAGGGCCGGCCTGGCAGGCACCGGATGCTGCGGGACAGGTGACGAGGACCCTGCGTGCGTGGCTGGCCCTGAGCACAGGGATTATGGGCGGATGCCAGAACGTCGCCGGTACGGTCCGAAACCGGCCCGGCCGGTGCGCTCGCCGCGAGCTTCCCGGGCCGTCGGAATGCGGCGGGCATGACGCGGCCGCGGCCGGGGCCGAGGCTGACGCCAGCGCTGCGCGCGCTGCTGGGGTTCGTATGTGCGCTTGTGCTGGTCGACACGATGTTCTTTACCGCGCTGACCCCGCTGCTACCGCACTACGTGCAGGTCGCAGGGCTGTCAAAGGCCGGAGCCGGAGTCTTGGTCGCCGCTTATCCCCTCGGCACGCTCATCGGCGCGCTTCCTGGCGGCCTGCTGACCGCCCGGCTGGGTGACCGGCCGGTCGTGCTCCTCGGCCTGGCGCTGATGAGCGCGTCGACGTTCGTTTTCGGCCTGGCGTCTGCCGCGGGAGTCCTCGTTGCCGCGCGCTTTGTCCAGGGCCTGGCCGGAGCCTGTACCTGGGCCGCGGGCCTGGCCTGGCTGGCCAGGGCCGCTCCGGCGCAACGGCGCGGCGAGCTGCTCGGCACCGCGCTGGGCGCGGCGGTCGGCGGGGCGCTGTTCGGCCCGGTGGTCGGAGCGGTCGCCGGTCAGGTCGGGACCGGGCCCGCCTTCGGCGCCGCGGCCGTGGCCGGAGTGGCCCTCATGGTGGTGGCCTTCATCGTGCCTGCTCCGCAAGGATCGGTGCCGCAGGGACTGCGGGCGGCCTGGCCGGCGGTGCGGGACCGTCAGGTCGGCACCGGCATGTGGCTGACGATGCTGGCCGGCCTGGCCTTCGGTGTAGTGGACGTGCTTGCGCCACTGCGGCTGAGCCAGCTCGGCGCGGTGACCCTGGTTATCGGAGCGACATTCCTCGCGTCGGCGGCGATCGAGGCAGCGCTCTCGCCGCTTGTCGGCCGGCTCTCGGACCGCCGGGGTGCCTTGCTGCCCATCCGGCTTTCACTGGCCGGGGGAGTGGTGGTCAGCCTGCTGGCGCCGCTGCTGGCTCCCGCGCCGTGGCTTGTCGCTCTCCTGATCATCGGCATGCCCGCCTTCGGCACGCTCTTCACGCCGGCGACTGCCCTGCTCAGCACCGGTGCGCATCGCCTTGGGCTCAACCAGGGACTTGCGTTCGGGCTGGGCAATCTGGCCTGGGCGGCCGGGCAGGCCTTCGCATCTGCGGGCAGCGGCGCCGTGGCCCAGGCGACGTCGGATCTGGTCCCCTATATCCTGCTCGCCGGCGCCTTCCTTGCGACGCTGGCCGTGCTCAGGGCAGGCCCAGGCACTGCAGGGTAGATCGCGCCGGGTGGGGGACCCGGGCCCGGCCGCCGGATCCGGTACCGGCGGAGCGGCCGATATGCTGACCGCGTCTACGGTCGTCCAGGGCCGATCGCTCGTCACCGGACGACGTCGCCCTGAAGTCCGATCACAGCCAGCACGGGCGGACGACGAAAGGCGAGAGCCGATGATCTATCCGAAGCGTGATGTGTCAGCCGCCCCTGACCGGCCCCGCAAGCCGTCCGCCGGGGTGGCGGCGAGCCCGGCGTTTCCCGAGGTAGAAGAGCGCATCCTGCGGTACTGGCAGGAAGAAGGCACTTTTCAGGCATCTATCGACAACCGACCGGCAGGCGAGAACGGCAGCAATGAGTTCGTCTTCTATGATGGACCGCCGTTCGCTAACGGCCTGCCGCACTACGGCCACCTGCTGACCGGCTACGTCAAGGACCTTATCCCGCGATACCAGACAATGCGCGGCCGGCGGGTCGAGCGTAGGTTCGGCTGGGACACCCACGGCCTGCCTGCCGAACTGGAGGCCCAGCGCTTCCTCGGGCTCAGGACCAAGGCGGAGATCCTCAAGCTGGGCATCGGGAAGTTCAATGCCGCTTGCCGCGAGTCAGTCTTCAGATACACCCGTGAATGGCGCGAGTACGTCACCAGGCAGGCACGCTGGGTCGACTTCGAGCACGACTACAAGACGCTTGAGCCGGAGTACATGGAGAGTGTCATCTGGGCCTTCAAGACGCTCTTCGACAAGGGCCTGGTCTATGAGGGCCAGCGCGTGCTGCCGTACTGCTGGAACGATGAGACGCCGCTGTCCAACCATGAGCTGCGGATGGACGATGACGTCTATCAGCAGCGCCAGGACCCGTCGGTCACCGTCGGTGCCCGGCTGGAGACCGGTGAGCTCTTGCTCATGTGGACTACGACCCCGTGGACCCTCCCGAGCAACCTGGCCGTTGCTGTCGGCGCCACCATCGACTACGTGACAGTCTCCCGCGATGGTGAGCGCTACCTGCTGGCGGAGGCTCGCCTGCCCGCATATGAGCGCGAGCTCGGCGCTGCGGCAGCCGGACGAGTGGTGGCACGGCGCAAGGGCGCTGAACTCGCCGGGCTGCGGTATGAGCCGATCTTCGGCTTCCTGGCCGATGCCGGACGCTGGGGCACCGGGGACGCGTTCCGCGTCCTGCTCAGTGACCATGTCACCGTCGACGAGGGCACCGGCGTGGTCCACATGGCACCGGCTTACGGCGAGGACGACCAGCTCGTCTGCGAGGCCAACGGCATCCCGACGGTCCTCACTGTCGACGAGGGGGCGTGCTTCACGTCCGTCGTGCCCCCGTACCAGGGCCTCCATGTTTTCGAAGCGAACCGGCCCATCATCAATGATCTCAGGGCCGCCGGACTGCTGATCCGTGAGGAGAGCTATGTGCACTCCTACCCGCATTGCTGGCGCTGCCGTAACCCGCTGATCTACAAGGCCGTATCGAGCTGGTTCGTGGAGGTCACGAAGCTCAAGGACCGGATGCTCGAGCTGAACGAGCAGATCACCTGGGTGCCTGAGCATGTCAAGGACGGGCAGTTCGGCAAGTGGCTCGCGGGTGCCCGCGACTGGTCGATCAGCCGCAACCGCTTCTGGGGCAGCCCGATCCCGGTGTGGAAGTCCGACGACCCCGCCTATCCGCGCATTGACGTCTACGGCTCGTTCGCTGAACTCGAGCGGGACTTCGGGGTCAAGGTCACCGACCTGCACCGGCCGTTCATCGACCAGCTCATCCGGCCGAACCCGGATGACCCAACGGGCACGGCAACGATGCGCCGGGTGGCCGACGTGCTTGACGTGTGGTTCGACTCGGGCTCGATGAGCTTCGCCCAGGTGCATTACCCGTTCGAGAACCGCGACTGGTTCTCGCGGCACTTCCCTGGAGATTTCATCGTCGAGTACATTGGCCAGACCCGCGGCTGGTTCTACACGATGCACGTCCTCGGGGTGGCCCTGTTCGACAGGCCGGCCTTCTCGACCTGCCTGACCCACGGCATCGTGCTGGGCAGCGACGGCCAGAAGATGAGCAAGTCGCTGCGGAACTACCCCGATGTTTCCGAGGTGTTCGACCGGGACGGGGCCGACGCGATGCGGTGGTTCCTGATGTCGGGCTCGATCCTGCGCGGCGGCAATCTCATCGTCACCGAGCAGGGCATCCGCGACAGCGTCCGGCAGGTGCTCATCCCGTTGTGGAACGCCTGGTACTTCTTCTCGCTCTACGCAAACGCGGCCCGCGGCGGCCGCGGATATGACGCGGCCTGGTCGGCTGAATCCGCCGACGTCCTGGACCGGTTCCTGCTCGCCAAGCTCAGGGACCTTGTCGAAAGGGTGCAGGCAGACCTCGATGGCTATCAGGTCGCATCGGCGTGCGAGGCCGTGCAAGGGTTCCTGGACGTGACGACCAACTGGTATATCAGGCGCTCGCGGGACCGCTTCTGGGACGGCGAGAGCATGGCCTCGATGGCGGCGTTCGACACCCTTTACACCACCCTTGAGGTGCTGACCAAGGTCACTGCGCCGCTACTGCCTTTGGTGGCCGAGGAGATCTGGTGCGGCCTCACCGGCGGCAGGTCAGTCCACCTGACCGACTGGCCTGATGCGGCGAGCCTTCCACGTGACGATGCGCTCGTGGCTGGCATGGACCGGGCTCGGGAGGTCTGTTCCGCGGTGCTCGGCCTGCGCAAGGCCGCCGGGCTGCGGACCCGGCTGCCGCTCGGCGAGGTCACGGTCGTCATGGCCGGCGCGGAGCAGTTGCTGGACTACGCGGCCATCATCGCTGAAGAGGTCAATGTCCGTGCCGTGGCTCTCAGGGACATCGAGTCGGCGAAAGCGGCCGACTTCGGTGTCTCGCAGCGGCTCACCGTCAACGCGCGCGCCGCCGGTCCGCGCCTTGGCGGGGACGTCCAGAAGGCCATTAGGGGGAGTAAGTCCGGCGACTGGTCGGTCACCGCGGGCGGTGCCGTCATCTCCGACGGGGTAGTGCTGCGGGAAGCGGAGTACACCCTCCAGACAGTGGTTACCGAGGGCCAGGGCGCCAGCGGCCGGTCGACCGGCCTGATCCGTGACGGCTTCGTGGTACTCGACGCCCGGGTCACCCCCGAACTGGCGCAGGAAGGGCTGGCACGCGACGTCATACGGCTGGTGCAACAGGCGCGGCGGGACGCTGGGCTGGACATCACCGACCGGATCCGCCTGACCTTGTACGGCGACGATGTGGTGCGGCAGGCAGCGCTCGCCCGGCAACAACTGATCATGAGCGAGACACTGGCTGAGCAGTTCGACTGTCCCCTCGGCTCGCCTGGCGGCCCGGGCGTGACCGGCCCGGGCGTCACAGGTACCGTCGGCGAGGACCAGACTGTCCGGGTTGTCGTGCGGCGGACGATGTGACAGCGTCCTTCCTGCTCAGCGTGCCGCTAGCACCTCTGCGATTTTCGCCGCCGCGCCTGGCGGATCCTCGGCGTCGTGTAGCACCTCGCCCCACGACCAGCGGTAGAACCAGCACAGACGGCCATCAGGACCGCTGCCTGGCGTGCAATCGATGCTCTCCGCGAGCATCGATGCACCGGGGATGAAGACATGTAACGTCGCCGGGTAGGTGGTTTTTACGGTTGCGTGGAATCCCTGGGAGTCGAGCGCCGTCGCCAGCCGGTGCAGATGGTAGCTGCGCGCGTGGTCACGGGTGCCGTCCTGCATATCACCTGCCTTGCAAGCTCCGGCACATTCTCCGCGCGCGGAGGGGCACCTTGTCAAATCGCGGTAATGGGAACAGCCTAGCGGCCTAGTGGCTCGTACCCCGACTGGCCGCCGTATCCATCCTGTACATAGGCATCCTGGGCGTGCATGGCCGCTGGCGCGCCCGGATAACCGGGGACCGGGAGGCAACCCTGGCCATGCCGACCGACTGAGTAGCCGCCGGGAGGGTATGCGGCCGGGTAAGAGTGACCGTCACCGCGTCGGCCAGTACCCCGTGTCTCGAAGCCGACCCGGCCGGCCACGGTTCCCGCATCGTCATCCCCGGCCTGCGGGCCGGCCGAATGCTGCGGATGCCAGCCGCCGCGGTGGCCGGTCAGGTCGCTGGCCAGGGTGTGCGAGGGCGTGCGGTGGCCGGTCAGGTCGCTGGCCAGGGTGTGCGAGGGGCCGCGGTGGCCGGTCAGGTCGCTGGCCAGGGTGTGCGAGGGCGTGCGGTAGCCGGTCAGGTCCTGAGCCGACCGGGCCGGGAAGCCGCCGCTTGGCGGGGTGCCGACGTAGCTGCCGTACGGATTCCCGGACGGCAGCGGAGCTGTGCCTGCAGCCGATGGCGCGCCATAGCTGGCTGGAATAGCGCCCGACCGGAAGCCCAATGGCGACCCGGACCCAGCTTGGTAGCTGTCAGTGCTCGCTTGTCCCGCTGCCCGAGTGTCGCCGTGGTAGCCGGGACCGGGGACAGCGTCAGGATAGAAAGGCGGGCTGCTTCGTTCGCCGGCCGCAGCCACAGGGCCGGCGAGCTGCGCCATGGGGCTGTCGTAGCTGGCGAACTGCTGCGTCGGCGCGCTCCACGAGCCAGACGTGTGCCCGCCGCCCCGGCTGTTCCGGAATGACCTGCTGTCATCAGCATGAACCCTTGGGAATGACGGGCTGGTCAACGGGTCATCGTCGAGGCTGCCCTGAACGCGCCGCTGGACTTGGCCCGCTGCGCCACCCTGATCGATGGTCGGCTCGTCAGGTCCGTAACCGGCGGCTGCGCGCGGGCCCTGCGGCGGCGGCACCGGCGCCGCGGCGTAAACAGGTGCGGCGGGAACAGGTGCGGCGGGAACAGGTGCGGCGGGAACGGGCGCGGCGGGAACAGGCGCGGCGGGAACAGGCGCGGCGTAAACAGGTGCGGCGTAAACAGGTGCGGGAACGGGCACTGCGGGAACGGGCACTGCGGGAACGGGCACTGCGGGAACGGGCACTGCGGGAACGGGCACTGCGCGAACGGGCACTGCGCGAACGGGCGGCGGTCCGGCATGCACATCACGGTCGTGGCCGCCCTGACCATCGCGGGCAGGTGCCGCAGGCTGCGCAGTGGTGATCAGCGGCTTGTCTGCTGCCAGTTCCGCCCAGTAGTCGACGTCGGATAGCTTTTCCCACTCCGTGGTTGGCCAGTTGGCGCTGTCATCGGAGCGCTTGCCGCGGGCTTGCCGCGGACGGGTTGACGCGGACGCGGGCGCCTCCGTCCGGCGGCGAGTGCCAACGTCGCCCGCGCGACGATCGGTGCTGCGGTCGCCCGGCACGTTTGCGCGCAGCCGGTCCCTGCCTGCCACGTGGCCGTGGCTCCTACTGTGATGGCCGGCCCGTGGCCCGTGGCCTGCCACTGCGTGATCGCCCGTGGGGTCGTCGTGGCGCTTGTCGTCGTGGCGCTTGTCGTCATAGCGGCGGTCGTCGTGGCTGCTGGCCGACCGCCGTGGCTCGCCATCCTGCTGCGGGCCGGACCGGCCAGCGCGAGCCGGATGCTGGCCGGGCCGGTGTCCGCTGTCGCCCTCGCTGCCGTCGCCCTCGCTGCTGTCGCCCTCGCGCCAGTCGTGTCGGCCGCTGCCATTCCGGCTGCGGTTGCCCGAACGGCCCGCGAAGTCGTCCGAATCTTCCGGTCGCATGTTTCGGGCGGCCAAAATCAGAGCAATGAGGACAACCACGACAACTGCCGAGCCAATCACAAGCTTAGTCATCGCACCATCCAAAACGACATGGCCTCACAGTGCGGTGCACGCGAGACACACGCGGCCATCGACGCGGGCCTTACCCAGTAGCGCAGGCACCCTGATATTTCCGAGGCTGATCGCCTGGACAGTGATTCTGGCGGACCGCTATCACCCTTGTCACGCGATTCGAGAAGTTCACCCGGATGTGCCGCCACGTTGCGGCCGTGATATGGCGGCCGCCGGTGACTACTTCCGCCTGGCCGGTGACTCCGTCCGCACGGCCGTCGCCGTCAGCCAACCGCGCGCAATCGCATGACTGGCGATGGCCATCCAGACGACCTTAAGCGGGGCGCCCTTGCCAAGGGGCAGGGAAGCGTTGAGTGCGTAAACAGTGAACCGGTACTGATGGCTTCGCCCCGCCGGGCATGGCGCCTTGTACTTCGCCGTCCCCGCGCTGTTGTCGGCCTCAACCGCGCCGGTCGGGATCATTCCAGCCTGGATCTCGGTGCCCGGGCTGATGTTGAAGACGATCCAGTAGACGTAAGGGGTAATAGGGGTCGCGGAATCGTCCACGACCAGCGCGAACGACCTGGTTCCCGGCGGTGCGCCCGACCAGAAGACCGGCGGGCTCTCGGCGACGCCATGGCAGGTGAACTGACTGGGAATCAGGTGCTCGTTGAAGAGCGGGCTGGTGACCGTCATCTGTGGTGTGTTCAGCAATACCTTCGAGTTGCCGACCAGCGCGCAGCCGCTGGCAAGCGACATCAGAGCGATGACGACGGCTGTCCGGCGGACGGCTGTCCAGCGGGCGGCCGGGCGCCTCTGGCGATCACACCGGCCCAAACCGCATCCCCTTGCCCGTCGCTCAGTCCTCTGGTGCGGGATCCTACGCCGGTCAGTCGGGCTGCCTGGAGTTGCCGAGCATGATCTCGTCCCAGGATGGGACTGACGCCCGCCTCGATCTGCCGCTGGCCGCCCTTTTGACTGGACGCTCGCGGGCCGGGCTGTCCGGGCCACCCGGCCCGCCTGCGGCGTCCTGCCTGGCGGCGTCCTGCCTGGCGGCGTCCTGCCTGGCGGCGTCCTGCCTGCCCGGGGCGTCGTGCCTGGCTGCGACGTCCGGCCTGGCCACGTCCGGCCTGGCCACGTCCGGCCTGGCCACGTCCGGCCTGGCCACGTCCGGCCTGCCCGGAGCATCCGGCCTGCCCGGAGCATCCGGCCTGGCCGCGGAGTCCGGCCTGGATGTGACTTCCTGCCTGGAGGTGACGCGCTCCGGTCCGCCCTGCTCGGTCGCGGCAGCCTGAACTGCATGGCCAGCCTGGTCGGCCGACGGCGCTGCGGCCCGGCTCGGTGGGCCGTCCTGCTCGGGCCGAGGCTCCTGGGACTGCGCGCCGATCCGGCGGGCGATAGGGGTCACGGTCGCGCTGCCGGGCCCGCGCGGTGTCAGCCTGAGCGCGGCAAGCTCTGCCTCCGACAGCGAGAGCTTCGCGGCCTGATCATCATCTGGCGTCACATGCCTGCGCTGCGGATCAAAGATCCACTCGGCCAGTTGCGGCCGACCTCCAGCGGTGAACATGAGCTGCACCTGCCAGTTGCCGTCTGCTCGTTTCCTTGAGTCCCAGCGCGCATCCTCCGGGCTGGCACCGGCCTGCGCCAGCCGGTCGGCGACGATCTCGCTGAGCCGCGGGCCTGGTCCCGAGTCGCCGGCGCTGCGGACGGTGGCCCGCTGTGCTTCCTGGGAGCGGTATTCACGCTCGGCAAGAACCGGGCCCTCGAAGCGGCGTACCCGCTCGATCGGGATGCCCGCCAGGTCTGCGATCTCATCCGCCGTCTCTCCGGAGCGGATCCGGTCCTGGATCTCCTTGGGTCGCAAGGGATTCTCCACTTCGATCTCGTACTGGGCGAGCCGGGAGAACTGGCCGCGGGCAACTGTCCTCAGCCGGTCGTCTATAGGCAAGGAGAAGCGGCCGCCCCGCCCTGGTACGGCGAGAATGGCGTAACTCCCATCCTCGCTGACTGCGACGAGGCGCAGCTCCTGCATCGGCGTCCCTTCCGCGCTGCCCGGGCCGCGCAGGGGGTGGAACTCGGACCTCCCCCGTGACGAGTCTGACGGCTGCGACCCTTCCTGGCCAGCACCGCGCCCGGCATGTCCTGCATCAGCCTGGCCACACACCAACGTCCGGCGCGGAGCCGCCGCGCGTTGCCAGCCTCGTCCGCAGGGTATTCACCCCGGCGGGGTCCGGCCCCTGGAACCAAGATAATCGTCTCGGACGATGGCGGCCGCCAGGTGGCGCTGCTGGTCCTGGCCTCCGTGGGCGGCCAGCGGCAACCGGCTGGGTCGCGGCCCCGCTCCGCTGCGTGACCGCCTGCCACGGTCGTGTTTGCCGAGCTCGCCGTCGCCGCGGACACGCTGGCCGACGGCCGGCTGGCGTGATCTGGTCGGCTTACCCGCGCGTGGCCGATACGCTGGCCCTGCAGGAGCCTAGGCGCGCGACGATCACTGACCTCACGGAGTCTGTCTCGCCATGCAGTTGGATGCGATCTTTGGCGCCATCGGGCGCGTTACCGTGCGGTTCAGGTGGCTCGTGGTGCTGCTGTGGATCGCTGCCGCCTTCGCGGCGTTCACGCAGCTACCGTCGCTATCCAGCGTCACGCAGAGCAACAACTCCAAGTTCCTGCCCGCCAGCGCGCCGAGTGAGCACGCGGCCGAGCTTGCCGCCCCGTTCGGCACCGCCAACCTGCTGCCGGTTCCGGTCCTGGCCGCCCGGGCTGGGGCGCCGCTGACGCCTGCGGACATCACGGCGATCGCGGCGCTGCAGGGTCGGCTGAGATCGGTCTCCGGAGTCAACAATGTCCTGGACGCGGGAACGGCGCCGGGCGGGCACGCCAAGCAGCTTGTCGTCCTTGCGGTGCAAGGCGGCGGCAACCCGAACGCGACAACCGACCTGGTGGACGCGCTTCGAGCTAAGATCGCGCAGGCTGCGCTCCCGGCCGGGCTGCAAACGCACCTGGCGGGAGATATCGCCGTCCAGGTTGACCAGCAGAAAGCTTCCGGAAACACCGGCAACAAGGTGCAGGACTATGCCGCGATTCTGATCATCGTCCTGCTGGTGCTGATCTTCCGCTCGCTGACGCTGGCCCTGACCACGCTCGCGCCAGCCTTCGTCTCGGTGATAATCGCCGGGCCGCTGGTCGCCGAGGCCGCGAAGCACGGGCTCCAGGTGTCTCCGCTCGCCCAGTACCTGATGGTCGTCCTGGTCCTCGGCGCAGGCACCGACTACGGGCTGTTCCTGGTGTTCCGGGTACGCGAGGAACTGCGGGCCGGCCAGGATGGCCAGCCGGGCGCCAACTACCCGGGCTCGGCAAGCGTGAGCGGCAGCCTGCTCGGTGACCTGATCCATCCCAGGCCGGAGGCCAGGGATGCGATCGTCAGGTCGGTCACCAAGGTCGGTGAGTCGATCACCTTCTCCGCCGCCACGGTTATCGCGGCCGTCCTCACGCTGCTGCTGGCCAGCTTCCCGTTCTACTCCAACCTCGGGGTGCCGTTCGCCATCGCCATCGGGGTGATCCTGCTCGCCGGGCTGACCCTGCTGCCCGCGCTGCTGTCCATCCGGCTGTCCCTGCTGGCGATCAAGCGCACCACTTTCCGCGCCCTTTTCCATCGGCCCAAGCTGCTGCCGTGGAACATCCAGGGGGCCGGCCAGTCCGGAGCGTGGGGCCGGATTGCCGGCCGGATCGTGCGGCACCCGGTGCCCACGCTGCTGGCCGGGCTGATCCTCTTCGGCGGGCTTTCGCTCGCCGTTGCCGGCTACACGGCAGGGGGATTCGGCGGGAACACGGCGCCGCCCGCGGGCAGCGACTCAGCCGCCGGTCAGGCGCTGCTCACCAGGTACTTCCCGCAGTCAGCGGCGAACCCGACCAGCCTGATCTTCCGGTTCAGCACACCCGTCTGGCAGGACCCGGTGCCGCTCGCCGCCGTGGCACCCAAGCTCCGGGCGACCGGGCTCTTCACGCAGGTGACCGGACCACTGAATCCGGTCGGCGTGGTACTGACGCCAGCACAGCTGAGCTCACTGCATGCTGAGCTCGGCCCTGCCAAGGCACTCCCATCGCTGCCGCCGGCGGGCAGCACGGTGCCGGCGCCGCTCTACGCTGCCTACCGGGCCAGCTCGAACTACGTGAGCCCGGATGGCCGCACCGTGCAGTTCTCCACCGGCCTCAAGGCAGGCGACCCGGGGAGCACGCCGGCGCTGGATGCGGTGCCTTCCATCCGCGCCGCCACCACCAGGGTGGCCAGGTCGGTCGGCGCGGCGGACTCCGCCGTCGGCGGCCAGGCACCCGCCCTCTATGACATCAGCAGCATTTCGAACAGCGACCTGATCAGGGTCATCCCGATCGCGATCCTGGCTATCGGCCTGCTGCTTGCCCTGGTGCTGCGCAGCCTGGTCGCGCCGCTCTACCTGATCGCCTCGGTTGGGCTCTCCTACCTCGCGGCGCTCGGCCTTTCGGTCCTGCTTTTCATTGATATCGGCGGCAGCGGCGGGCTTGTCTTCTTCATGCCATTCCTGATGTTCATTTTCCTGCTGGCTCTCGGCGAGGATTACAACATCCTGGTGATGACGCGGATCAGGGAGGAGGCGCACCGGCTACCGCTGCGTGAGGCCGTCGCTCGTGCGCTCAGCGTCACCGGGACGACGGTGACTTCTGCCGGGCTAGTGCTGGCCGGCACGTTCCTCGTGTTCGGAGCCGTTGCGGGCAGCGGTTCGGGCGGCAGCCAGTTCCGCGACATCGCCATCGGCCTTGCCCTCGGCATCCTGATGGACACGTTCCTTGTGCGCACGCTGCTCGTGCCGTCGACCGTAGTCCTGCTCGGCAGGTGGAACTGGTGGCCGTCCCGGATGAGCCGGGTCGGCGCTGACCAGGCCTGGCGGGCTGCGCCCGAGCAGGCGCGGCCCGGGGTCCATGGGTCAGCGGCGCCCGCGCCTCGGGCCGCCGCCCACGACGACCGCGCCGGCCCGCCCGGGGCCGGCCAGCCAGCGGACGTCGCGTCCGGGGATGCCGCGTCCGGGGATGCCGTGCCCGGGGGCGCCGCGCAGCCAGGCCCGCAGCGCTGACGGCCCGGTGCCGCGTGCCAGAACCGCCGCTGATCAGCGTCATCATCCCCGTCTACCAGGTTCAGGACTACCTGGCTGAGTGCCTGGATTCGGTACTGGGGCAGGAGTTCGCCGATGTCGAGGTGATCGCGGTCGACGGCGGCTCCACCGACGGCTCCGCGACGATTCTCGATGAGCGGGCCGCCCGCGACGGGCGGCTCCGGGTGCTGCATCTCGGTCGCACCTGGCCGGGCCCGGCCAGGAACGAGGGCCTGCGACAGGCCAGGGGGGATTATGTCTGGTTCGTCGACGGGGATGACGCCCTGACCGCCCGCAGCCTGGAGGTAGTCGCGGATCTCCTCCGCCGGCACGATCCCGACGTGCTGCTCATCGATTACGAGTACGTCTATCCTGACGGCCGCACGACTCCGAGCCCCGGCGTGGCGCTGCTGGGCAGCCTGCCCGACGGGTGCTTCACGCTGGCGCAGCAGCCTGCCGTGATCAACCTGGCCATGACGATCTGGAGCAAGATCATTCGTCGCGAGTTCCTGGCCGGCCTCGGGCAGCCGTTCCCCGACGGGATCCACGAGGACGTGCCGGTGTCCTGCGCGGTGCTGCTCAGCGCCTCGAAGATCAGGGCGGTACAGGCCGCCGCGGTGAACACTGCCGCGGTGAACACTGCCGCGGTGAACACTGCCGCGGTGAACACTGCCGCGGTCAACGCTGCCGCGGCGGGCCCGGTCTGCTACCGCTACCGGCAACACCGCCGCGGCTCATTCATGATCCAGACCACCGAAGCGCATTTCGATATCTTCCGCTCCTACCGTCTGGTGTTCGAGATGGTCGCCAAGCGCGCGTCCGGCGGCGACCCGATGATCACGGGTCCGGTCGAGGCGGCGGTGTTCGAGCGGGCCATCTGGCACTACACGACGATCCTGGGCAAGGGAGGCTGGGGGATAGGGCCGGCGGGCGCTGATGGACTGGTGCCGCGCCGCCTGCGCCGCCGCTTTTTCGCGATGATGCACGCGGACTTCCTGGCCTACCGCCCGGCCGGCTACCGGCATCCGGCCGGCGCCCGGGGCGCGAAATTCCGCCTGATCGAGCGCGACGCGTACTGGACATACTCCGTGCTAGAGCCGCTCAACATGCTGCTACGAGCCCGTGTCAGGCAAGCGCTGTCGCGCAGATAACGCAACCCAGGGGGGACCCGGGACATGACGAGGCCACGGTCACGGCCCGGACGCTGACCTGCCATGTACTCTGCTTCGTGCTGCTCGAACGCGGCCTGCACACGACGGGCAAGCCAATCGAGCGCACCAGCCCCGACGCCGTATTCGGCGTCAGTGCTGGTGCGCTCGTCAGCGAACTCGTCCCGGTCTAACGGCCGCTGAGACTCAGTGCGCCGAGGTGAATTGCTCGCTCTCGGTTGAGCCGGTCAGCGCCGTGGTCGAGGACTGCGGGCTGATCGCCGACGCCACCAGGTCGAAGTAGCCGGTGCCGACTTCGCGCTGATGCCTGGTAGCGGTGTAGCCGTCGGCCTCGGAAGCGAACTCGGCGTCCTGCAACCGGACGTAGGCCGGCATACCCTCGGCCGCGTACCCGCGGGCCAGGTCGAACATCGAGTGGTTGAGCGCGTGGAACCCGGCGAGCGTGATGAACTGGAACTTGTATCCCATCTCGCCCAGCTCGCGCTGGAACTTCTCGATGGTGCCCTCGTCGAGGTGGGCGCGCCAGTTAAAGGACGGGGAGCAGTTGTAGGCGAGCATCTGGTCCGGGTACACATCCCTGATCGCCTCGGCAAACTCCCTCGCCACCTCCAGGTCCGGCTTGGACGTCTCCATCCACAGCAGGTCCGAGTACGGCGCGTAAGCGAGCCCCCTCGCGATGCAGGGCTTGATGCCGTTGTGGACCCGGTAGAAGCCCTCCGCGGTCCGGTCGCCGGTCACGAAGCGCTGGTCCCGCTCGTCGACGTCGCTGGTGATCAGGGTCGCTGCCTGGGCGTCGGTGCGGGCCACGATCAGCGATGGCACGCCGCAGACGTCCGCGGCCAGCCGGGCCGCGTTCAGGGTCCTGATGTGCTGGCCGGTGGGGATGAGCACCTTACCGCCGAGGTGGCCGCACTTCTTCTCGGACGCCAGCTGGTCCTCCCAGTGCACGCCCGACGCGCCTGCCGCGATCATGGACTTCATCAGCTCGAAGGCATTCAGCACGCCGCCAAAGCCCGCCTCGGCGTCGGCGACGATCGGCGCCAGCCAGTAGAGGTGCTCTGCGTGCGCGTACTCTGCCAACTCCGACCAGCCGATCTGGTCCGCGCGCAGCAGCGCGTTGTTGATCCGCCGGACCACCTGGGGCACCGAGTTGGCCGGGTAGAGGCTCTGGTCCGGGTAGGTCTGGCCGGCCAGGTTGGCATCGGCCGCGACCTGCCAGCCGGACAGGTAGATGGCCCGCAGCCCGGCTTTGACCTGCTCCACCGCCTGGTTGCCTGTCAGGGCGCCCAGCGTGTTGACGTAACCGTCTTCGTGCAGCATGGACCACAGCCGCTCGGAGCCGATCCGGGCGAGCGTATGCTCCTCCTGCACCGAGCCGCGGAGGCGCACCACATCGGCTGCCGAGTAGGTCCGCTCGACGCCTGCCCAGCGAGGATCGCTGTCCCACTGCCGCTGTAGTTCCGCTACCAGGCCGTCGAATTTGCTGGTGTTGCGGTGTCCATTGGCGCCTGCGGCGGCTGACGGCTGGCCTGTCGAAGCGGCATCGCGCCGACGATCGTTCACTTGGGACCTCCCGGGTCGTTACTACCAGTTTGCGTCAGCAAACCGGCCAAGCACCAGGGACCAAGGTCCTGAAAAACTTTGCATCTTCGTCTAAGATAAAGATGTGCCAGTATTCACTAACCAAAATTCGCCATCCTTGGCTGAAACAGTTGGTCTAGACGTCTGTCTGTTCGGGCAGCGGCTCCGGCACGTCCGGCGGGCAAGGGGACTGACCCTGGCCGAGCTCGGTGCGCAGGTAGGCCGCGCGCCCTCGGTGCTGTCGCTGATCGAGAACGGGCACCGGGAGCCGAAGCTGTCGTTGATTGAGTCGCTCGCGAGCGCACTGTCCGTGTCGACCGATGAGCTGCTACGCCGGCAGCCGCCAAGCCGCCGGGCGCAGCTGGAGATCGCGCTGGAGGAGGCACAGCGCGACCCGGTCTACCGTGATCTTGGGCTGCCGCATCTGCGGGTGGGCGCCCGGGTGCCCAACGACGTCGTCGAGCACGTAATGGCCCTTTACACCGAGCTGCGCAGGCAACGGGCGAAGCCGACGGCGACGCCAGAGGAGGCCAGGGCGGCCAACGCGGGCCTGCGGGCAATGATGCGGGAACGGGGCAACTATTTCGCGAAGATCGAGCAGGCCGCCACGGCGGCCCTGACGAACGCCGGGTACACGGGCGGAGCCCTGTCCCAGGGGATGCTGCTGTCGGTCGTGAGTCAGCACGGGTTTTCCGTTAAATATGCTCGTGATCTTCCCAGGTCCGCGCGGTCGGTGACCGACCTGCGCAACCGGCGGATCTACCTGAAGCAGGAATCCATGGGCATGCACACGCCGCGGACCATCCTGATGCAGACCCTCGGTCATTTCGTGCTCGGTCACTCTGCGCCTGCCGACTTCGCCGAGTTCCTGCGCCAGCGGGTGGAGGCCAACTACTTCGCGGCCGCCGTCCTGGTTCCTGAGCGGCCGGCGGCGGCGTTCCTGCAGGAGGCGATGACCGCGCGGAACCTGTCCGTCGAGGACCTGCGGGACGTTTTCTCGGTGTCCTATGAGATGGCCGCGCACCGGTTCACCAACCTGGCCACCTATCATCTCGGGTTGCCATGCCACTTCGTCAAGAACGACGAAGGCGGCATCATCTACAAGGCCTACGAGAACGATGGCGTGATATTCCCCGCCGATGCGGCCGGCGCGATCGAGGGGCAGCGGATGTGCCGGGAGTGGTCGGGGCGCCGGGTCTTCCAGGCCAGTGACCGGTACAGCCCGCACTATCAGTACTCCGATACGCCATCGGGGACTTACTGGTGCGTGGCATTCGTCGACCCGGGCCGGGAGCGCGGGTCGGCGATCACCCTGGGCGTGCCGTATGAGCATTCACGATGGTTCCGCGGCCGGGACACTGCGCTGCGGGCCACGTCGGCATGCCCGGACGGGGAGTGCTGCCAGCGGCCGCCCGCTGGCCTGGCCGCCCGGTGGGACGGGATGGCGTGGCCGTCGGCGCGCGCTCATTCGCACATCCTGTCCGCGACATTGCCCACCGGGAGCTTCCCCGGGGTGGACGAGGCGGAGGTGTTCGCCTTCCTCGACCGGCACGAGCAGGAGTAGCCCGGACGGCGCGCGCGGGCGCGGCTAGCCGGGCAGGCTGGCGGACGGGAAGTTCGGCGGCCGCTTCTCCCTGAGGGCGGCGGCGCCCTCGAGCACGTCGTCGCCCATGAACGTCAGCATCTCGTAGGCGGCGGAAGCGTCGAAGACCGGCCCGGCCATCTTGAGCCAGCTGTTCAGCGCCTTCTTGGTCCACCTGATCGCGAGCTGTGATCCGGTGGCAAGGACGCCCGCGATGCGCAGCGCCTCATCCAGCACCTCGCCGCGCGGCAGCGACTTGGTGACCAGCCCGATGCGCTCGGCCTCGTGACCGGTGACCATCTCGCCGGTCATCAGGTAGTAGCGGGCCTTGGCCATGCCGCACAGCAGCGGCCAGATGATCGCCGCGTGGTCGCCGGCCGCGACGCCGAGCCTGACGTGGCCGTCGCCGAGGCGCGCGTCCTCAGCGCACACGCTGATGTCGGCGAGCAGCGCCACCACCAGGCCGGCTCCGACCGCCGCCCCGTTGATCGCCGACACGACAGGCTTCTCGCAGTTGATCAGGTTATAGACAAGGTCGCTCATCTCGCCGAGCATGCTCGTCACGCGCTGGTAATCGCCTGCCTGCCTGGCCACCATCGCCAGGTCGCCGCCGGCTGAGAACGCCTTGCCCGCGCCAGTGATCACGACGGCCCTGGTCTGGTCGTCCCGCGAGATATCGGTCCAGATCCTGGCCAGCTGAGTGTGCATCGCCTCGTCGGCGGCGTTGTACACCTCGGGCCGGTTCATGGTGATCAGCAAGACGCCGTCGGGAAGGTGGGTGAAAAGCAGACGATCGTAGCTGCTGTAGTCCATGCCAGAGAGGTTAGGCCGATACCGGGTGCCGCTTGTCAGCGGGTGGCGTGCCGAGGTCCCTGGCCGCTGCCTAGCTGGCGGCAAGGACCGGCTGGACGAGCGCCTCGCCAGGATCGCCGAGGGCGGCAGCGTCGGCGAGCATGCGGCGATGAAGGCGTTCGAGTCATCGAGGCCTACCGTGGCGGCCATGGCGGTAGGCGTCGCCAGGGCAGCGTCCGAGTTCGCCGCCGACTACTCGGGTCTGACCCGAGCCAGGTTGTGCCAATGTCCTACGCGGAACTCCGCGTTAGTAGATGTCGTGGTAGCCGATGGCCAGCCAGGTCAGGAGCGGTTCGCCAGCGGCGTCTGGGCCGATGGTGAACAGGGCCCGTCCATCGGGTCCGGCGAAGCTCCAGGTCAGTGAGTAGGTCTCACCGATCTTGTGAACGCGCAGGCGCTTGGGCCAGGGTGCCTCGCCGCGGTGCGCTCCGGCTGCCAGCGCGGGAATGAGGTGGACGCGGACGGTATCAACGAACCGTCGGCGATGTTCGCGGGGGAGTTTGGCCAGTGCGAGATCGAATCCCGCCGTGGTCTCGTATTTCACCCACCGGCCTCATCGTCGAAGGCGTCCAGGTGTCCCAGGAACTCATCATCGCTGTCGAATCTCCGGACCCGTTCGGCGGCCAGATCCGCTTCGGCCTGCTGGAGTTTCTCCTGCCAGGCTGGGCTGTAGACCCATGCGTCTTCCTCCGGAACGATACGGGCGAGCCGGCGGCCGTCCCGGGTCAGCACCGTGGTGACATGACCGTAAGCGGCCATGTTGACCAGATCCGGCAGGTGCTTTCGGGCTTCGGTCGTGGTCATCTCCTGAACCTCGTAGGGCAGCGGCATCGCGTTCTCGCTCATGCTCCTAGTGTACGTCACGTACGTGGCGATTTCAGGTCTCGAGTTTGAGGTTCCGTCCGTGCGCCTTGCCGTCAGGCGCCAGCGCCATGGACCGGAGCCGTAGGCCGCAGGCGTCGTACTAGCCGTGATCACCTGACGCTCGGCACGGTTGACGATGATAGTGATCTCCATAGCTGCCCCGTTCTTGGCTTAGGTAGCTAGGCGCACGGATCCAAGCAGACGATGATCGTGGCAATTTACGATCACGTCATACATCCGCATACCGTCAATATTCTGTCCGGCCAGGCCCCGCCACCGGTCAAGGTGGATGACGGTGTAAGGGACCACGACGCCGCAACCCCTCCGTATCCGGGCACCACAGCTTATGATGCGCATGGCGGCGAGGGAGGGATCGGAGCTTGGCAGCTAGATGCTGATTGCAGTGGGCAAGCGCGTGGGCGCGGCTGTGCTGGTGCTGGCCGTGGCGGGCTGCACGGGTGGCGGCACTACGACGTCACCAGGCGGCAAGCCAGTGCGGGGCGGCACCGCCGTGTACGCGCTGCCGCCTGGAGCGACGCCGAACTACATCTTCCCGTTCCAAAGCGGCGCCTACTTAAGCGTAAGCAACACCGACTACTTCGATCAACTGATGTACCGGCCGTTGTACTGGTTCGGCAACGGCAGCCAGCCGGTGCTGAACCCGACGCTCAGCCTGGCCTACCCGCCGAGATTCAGCGGCAGGAACGTCACGATCACGCTCAAGCACTACCGGTGGTCCAACGGTACTCCGGTGACCGCGCAGAACCTGGTGTTCTGGCTGCACATGATGCTGGCCGTACCGAAGGACTGGGGCGCGGGCACCGGCTTCCCCGCGAACGTGGCGAACATCAGGGCGGTCAGCCCGACTGAGCTGACGATGACGATGAACAAGGCGTACTCGCCGACGTGGTTCCTGTACAACGAGCTGAGCCAGGTCACCCCCATGCCGACGGCATGGGACCGCACCGCCAAGGGGCCCAGCGGCTGCACAGCCGCGGTGCAGGACTGCGCCGCGGTGTACAACTACCTGAATGCGCAGGCCGGGGACCAGCACGCGTACGTGTCGTCGCCGATCTGGTCGATCGTGGACGGGCCGTGGAAGCTGAGCGCGTTCAGCGCCGACGGGCACGTGACGTTCGTGCCGAACAAGGCCTACTCCGGGGTCAAGCCGAAGCTGGCAGCTTTCCAGGAACTGCCGTTCAGCAGCTACACGGCCGAGTATGACGTGCTGCGGTCGCCGCGCAGCGGCAAGATCGACGTGGGCTACCTGCCCTTCGAGGATGCCCCGCCCAAGCCCGCTGACGCCGCCGTCGGGGCCAACCCGCTGGCGGCCGAGGGGTACACCCTCGACCCGTTCTATAACTGGGGCATCAACTACTACGTCATGAACTTCCAGAGCAGCACCGGCAACGGCCCGGTCATCCGCCAGCTGTACTTCCGCCAGGCGATGGCCTACCTGATGAACCAGGCCGCGGTAATCAAGGGCCCGCTGCGCGGCTACGGCGTCCCCACCGCCGGCCCGGTGGCCAATACCCCGGTAACCCAGTTCCTGTCCCCGAAAGGCAAGCAGGGCGACCCGTTCCCCTACAACCCGGCCAGGGCCAGGTCACTGCTGACCACCCACGGCTGGAACGTGATGCCGGGCGGCGTGACCACCTGCGCCAGCCCACTGCAGTGCGGCCCGGGGATCAGCGAAGGCCAGGAGCTGCGGTTCAACTTCCCGTACGTGCCCGGCAGCTGGGTCAACGGGGAGATGGCCCAGCTGCAGTCGAACGCGGCCGCGCTGGGCATCAGGCTGAACCTGGAGCCCAAGCCGTTCAGCGAGGTGACTGCGCTGGCGGCGGGTAACTGCGTGGTCGCCAAGATCCCGTGCAACTGGGATATGGCGAACTGGGCAGGCGGCTGGGGGTTCTCGCCCGACTACCTGCCGACCGGCGAGACGCTGTTCATGTGCGGCGCGATCGCCAACTCCGGCGGGTTCTGCGACAAGACTAACGACGCGCTCATCAGCAAGACGCTGACCAGCAGCAACCTGCAGGACCTGTACACCTGGCAGGACTACCTTTCGGCCAGGCTGCCGCTGATGTGGCAGCCGAACAGCGTCGTGGCAATCACGGAGATCACGGACAACCTCAAGGGCGTCACGCCGCAGAGCGCGACGCTCGCCATCAACCCGGAAAACTGGTACTTCGTGAAGTAGCCGGCACGTAGGCCCCGTGGGTGGAATGCCGAGGTCAACCCTCAGCGAGCCGGCTGGGCAGGTCCTGAGCAGCCTCATAGGTGCTGTGGTCGCGGAGGGACTGCTGGTCGCGGAGGGACTGCTGGACGCGCAGGGCGCCGGGGGCTCCGATGCGCTGGTAGATCGTGAGTGCCTGCCGTAGCTGCGCGGCGCCTTCGCTGGGGTTGCCTTCCAGGATGTGGCAGCGACCGATGCCTTCCAGGGCCCGCGCTTGCTCTAGCGGCGCGCCGATGTCGCTGGCGATAGCCAGCGCCTTCGCGTGGTGGTCTTGGGCCTGGCGGCTAGCCGAGGACCGGGTCAGCAGCTCCGCCAGGTTGTTCAGTGTCTCGGCCTCGCCGTGGTGCGCGCCGATATCGCGGAACAGGTCCAGTGCCTGCCCGAGGCTGGCTGTGGCGGCCGGGTAGTCCCCGGTCAGCCCTTGCAAGGCGCCCAGGTGGTTGAGGACATCGGCCTGGCCAAGCCGGTCGCCGAGTCCGCGGTACAGCGCCAGCGCCTGCTGGTGGCTGGCGGCGGCGGCCTGGCAATCACCGGTCAGCTGCTGCAGGACACCGAGCTCGTCGAGGATGGATGCCTGATTGGGCAGGGCGCCGATGTCGCGGAACAGGGCCAGAGCCTGATGCTGGCTGGCGACGGCGGCCGGGTAGTCCCCGGTCAGCCGTTGTACGGAACCAAGACGGGCGATGGCGTGGGCCTGGCCATCTCGATCGCCCAGCTCGCAGCAAAGCTCGAGCGCTTGCTGCACGGCGGTTGCGGCGGACGGGTAGCAGGCGGTCTGGATATGCAAGGCGCCCAGGCCGGCCAGGGCCACGGCCTGGCCGCGCCGGTCGCCGATGTCGCGGTACAGATCCAGGGCTCGCTGAAGGCTGGCCGCGGCGGCCGGGTAATCATCGGCCAGCAGCTGCACGGTACCCAGGTCGATGAGAGCATCGCCCTGGCCGAGCCGGTCGCCGACTCCGCTGTACAGCGCCAGCGCCTGCTGGTGGCTGGCGGCGGCGGACGGGTAGTCATCGGTCCTCTCGTGCACGAGGCCCAGACTGTGCAGGGCATCGCCCTGGCCGCGCCGGTCGCCGAGGTCACGGTACAGTGCCAGCGCCTGCCGCTGGCTGGCGGCGGCGGCCAGAATGTCTCCGGACAGCGCCTGCGCGATACATAGCTGGTTGAGGGCATCGGCCTGGCCGCGCCGGTCACCTGCCTGCCGGGCCGCGGCCAAACCGGTCAGATGCAAGGCAATGGCCTGATCCCAAGGGCCCCGGGCGAGCAGGAATCCGCTGATCGCGGCAGGGATCTGGACAGCGTGCTGGCGGTACCCGTGGGCGGCGGCGTACTCGGCGGCCGCGAGCAGGTTGGGACGCTCGGTTTCCAGCCAGCTCACCGCCTGCCCGGGCGTCGAGAACTGCGGCGCGCGCGCCGTGGGATCGCCGGGGGGCGGTGGCCGGGTGCCGCGGACGCGAACGGCGATGTGCGCGCTGGCGGTCAGCGCGGTGTGGAGATAGTAATCCAGCAGCCGGCCTGCCGCGGTACCCTGGCTGGCCGCGTCGTCGGCGGCGGCGAGGGCCCGGGCGTGCTCGCGGAGCAGGTCATGCAGCCGGTAGCGGCCGTGGGCGGGCTGGGTGAGCAGGTGCTGATCGTAGAGGCTCTCGAGGTGGCGGCGGGCCTGGCCCAGGCCGGTGTCATCCAATGCGGCGGCGGCGTGGGCATCGATGTCGGGACCCGGGTGCAGGCCGAGCCGGCGGAACAGCCGCCGCTGTCCTTCGGCCAGGTCCTGGTAGGACAGGTCGAACGCGGCCGCCACCGATACGTTCTCGGCCGTCATCAGCTCCAGCCGGTCCCGGGCGGCAGCCAGGTCGGTGGCCACGCCCGCCGCCGTCCAGGCCGGGTGTTGGTACAGCTGCCGGCCCAGCATCCCGATCGCCAGCGGCAGGTACCCGCATAGCCGGGTGATCTCCCCGGCCGGGCCCGCGCCTGAGCCTAGCTCCGGTCGGCCGGACAGCCGGGCCAGCAGCGCGGCGGCCTCACCAGGAGGCAGGGTATCGAGGCTGAGCGCCGCGGCGTCCTCCAGCGCGGTCAGCCGCCGTCGGCTCGTGATCAGCACCAGGCTGCCAGCGGTGCCCGGCAGCAACGGCCGGACCTGCTCATGCCCGGCCGCATCATCCAAGAGCAGCAGGACCTTCTTGCCCGCCAGCAGGCTCCGCCAGCGTCCCGCGCGGGCTTCCACGCCAGCCGGGATCTGGCTCGTCGCAAGCCCCGCGGTCAGCAGCAAGCTGGCCAGCGCATCGGCGGGGCCGACCGGGCGCTCCCCTGGGGTGTGTGCGTGCAGCCGCAGGAAGAACTGCCCATCCGGGAAACGATCGGCCAGCTGGTGCGCCGCGTGCACCGCGAAGGTCGTCTTACCGACCCCGGCCATCCCGCCGATCGCGTGAATCACCACCGCCCCGCCGCCGTCGGCCGTTTCTGCCAGCTGCGCCATCAACTGCCCGAGCTCGGCTACGCGGCCGGTGAAGCTGGCAATATCACGCGGCAGCGTCCGGGTGGCCGCCGCCGCGTACGCTCCCGAGGGACTGCCGCGGCTGGCCGCTAGCGCCTCTGCCGCCGGGACGCGCCCGCGCGCAGCCGCCTCGAATAACGTCCTCCCTGGCCCCGCCAGCTCCAGCGCATCAGCCAGCTGCCGGGCCGTGTCCTTGCGCGCGGTCAGGTTAATGCCCCGCTCCAGGTCACTGACCGACCGCGGGCTCAGGCTCGCCGCCTCCGCCAGCTCCTCCTGGGTCAGCCCGGCACCGGCCCGCAGCTGCCGCAGCAACCACCCGAAACCCGGCGACTCTGCCACTAGCCCATCGCCCCCACAAGCCCCCTGGCCAGCGCGGCCAAGCTCCGGGCCGGTAATAGCCCACCATGCGCAGAGAACCCTGGCCGTGAGCCTACCAACAGCGCCCGGTCCCAAACAGCGCCTGGTCACACCAGCACATGCCTGCAGCCCGCGGTCAGCCGGATCTGCGCTAGCCGGTAGCCGGCACCCAGGGCCAGTACGCAGCTTCGGGAGCGCGCCCGCAAGGGCGCAATCCTGTGGGTCATCCTGTGGGCCGACACGTATGGTGATCGCCCCTGCTGCGGGCGACAGTGGAGCCAGTGCCCGCAGTCCTGCCAGCCGGCGGAAATCAGGGCGCCAAGCCAACGCCCGAGACCATCGCGCCGGCACCCAGGCAGGCCAGGGACGCAGCAGCCCGCCGACCCGCCAGACGGCCAAGGGAAATGAAGCGAGGTGAATCAGATGCACTCATATCTCGTCAGCCAGCTCCTAGCGACCGGCACTGCCAGATGCTCGCGCACGCAGAGCAGCAGGGCCCGGCGCGGCAGCTCCTTGCATTGCGCAAGCCATCACGGCGAACCCGACCGGGCCGAGCAGCGCATCGCTGGCCGCACAGCCCGGTGGCTGCGCGCGGACCTCGAGCCCTGACCGACCACAGCCTCATCCCTACCCGGCCCCAAGAGGAGACCTCATGAACCGCATCGCCCGCATCCTCGGCGTCCTGGCCGTTCTCGGCGGCACCCTGATGGCGTTCCTCGCCACCGGCCCCGCAGCGCTCGCCTACGTGATGCCACCCTTCCAAGACGGGACCGACGTCCCCCCAGCCCGCATTGTCACTACCGGCGGCATGGCGGGCTGGCAGATCACCCTGATAGCGCTCGGAGCCGCCCTGCTCGCCAGCACCACCGCCGTAATTGCCGACCGGTCTCGGGCGGCCCGCCGGCGCGCCTCCGCGGCCAGCGCCTAGCCAGCGCCCGCACGCGGCCGGCTCGGCTCCCCGGCCGCGTGCGGGGCACCCTTTCCCCAACCCTCGCAAACACCGGCCGCTAGCTTGATTGATATCTCGCAGCAGAACCCCGCAGAGCGGTCCCATGCTCGTGGCAGGCGACAGGATTGACCCGTCATCCGCCCGTGCAGATGAGCAGCGCCGCGTATCGCCAGGGCTGCCCCGTGCCGCGGCGCTCCAGGCTCGTGGTACGCCGCCGCGCAGGCTAGCCTGACGGAATAGGGGAACAAGATCGGCCCGGCGGGACTTGACCCCGGCGAGAGTTGATACCGCGGCTATATCGAGGCGCGGTGAAAAGGATGATCCATGAGCAAGCAGCCCAATCCGCCGCCGCCGGGCGATAAGCCGGTACCGACGGCGCCACCACCGCCGCCCGCCTGGCGGCACTGGCTATGGCCGCTCGCGATCGCCGGCGTGCTGCTGCTGTACGTGTTCCTGCCCGGCATCAGATCCCCGCAGGTCAACCTCAGCTATTCGCAGTTCATCGCAGACGTGAACAGCCACAAGGTGAAGGACGTCACGTTCCAGGCCAGTTCCCCGAATACCGCCGCCAATGGGACCCTCCGCAGCGGGAGCGCCTACACAACCGTGATCCCGGGACCGCCATCGACCCAGCTGACCTCGCAGCTGGCCAGCGAGGGCGTAGCCATCACAGCGCAGACCTCCAGCCCAGGACTCGGCACCGAGCTGCTCTGGTTCATCGTCCTGCTGGCCCCGCTCATCCTGGCGTTCTACCTGTTCCGCCGGGTGTCCCGCGGCGGCGGGGCAGGCCAGCTGCAAGGCGTCTTCGGCGCCGGACGATCGAAGGCCAAGGTCTTCGACGCGGAGCGGCCTGAGACCAAGTTCAGCGACGTCGCGGGGTACGAGGGCGCTAAGGCCGAGATCGCCGAGGTGGTGGACTTCCTGCGCAGCCCGGGGCGCTACCAGCGGGCAGGCGCGATGGCGCCGCGCGGCGTGCTCATGGTCGGGCCGCCTGGCACCGGCAAGACGCTGCTGGCCCGGGCCGTGGCGGGCGAGGCCTCGGTGCCGTTTTTCTCCGTGACCGGCTCCAGCTTCGTCGAGATGTTCGTCGGCGTTGGTGCCGCCCGGGTCCGTGACCTGTTCAGCGAGGCCCGCAAGCGCTCGCCGGCGATCATTTTTGTCGATGAGGTGGACGCCATCGGGCAGCGCCGGGCCGGCTCGGGCGCGGTGGTCGCCAATGACGAGCGGGAGCAGACGCTGAACCAGCTGCTCGCCGAGATGGACGGCTTCGACATGACCCAGGGGATCGTGGTCCTGGCCGCCACCAACAGGCCTGAGGTCCTCGATCCGGCCCTGCTGCGGCCGGGCCGGTTTGACCGCCAGGTCATCATCCCGCTGCCGACTCTCTCCGAGCGGGCGGCCATCTTGCTGGTGCACTGCCGGGGCAAGCGGCTGGCGCCCGATGTGGACCTGAACGTCGTGGCGCGCGGCACCCCCGGGTTCTCCGGTGCGGACCTGGCCAACCTGGCCAACGAGGCGGCCATCAACGCGGTCCGCGACAACCGCGAGGTGCTCACGGCCGACGACTTCGCGGTGGCGCGGGACCGGATCCTGCTCGGCCGCCGGGAGGGCTCCAACGTGCTGCTGCCCGAGGAAAAGCACGCGGTCGCGATCCACGAGGCCGGCCACGCCCTGGTGGCCGCCCTGTCCGAGCATGCGGACCCGGTCGCGAAGGTCACCATCCTGCCAGCCGGCCAGACACTCGGGGTCACCGAGCAGCTGCCGCTTGTCGAGCGGCACCTGTATGGCGAGGACTACCTGACCGACGCGCTGGCCGTGCGGCTCGGCGGCCGCGCGGCCGAGCTCGTGGAGCTCGGCCACGGCTCGACCGGCGCCGCCAATGACCTGGCGTCAGCGACCGACCTGGCTAGCAAGATGGTCCGCGAATTCGGTCTCTCGCCCGCGCTCGGCCCGGTCGGGTACCCAGAAGGCGGGTCCGTCTTCCTCGGCGGCGGCGGTTCCGGCTTTTCCACCGGCCCTTCGCCGAGTCCACTCAGGCCATCGTCGACCGCGAGGTCGCCAGGCTGCTGCGGGAGGCGGAGCAGACCGCCGTCAGCGTGCTCAGCGCGCACCGCACCGAGCTCGGGCAGCTGGTCGACCTGCTTCTGGAGAAGGAAACCGTCGACGGCGACGAGGTCTACCGGATCGTCGGCAAGCTCACGCCCGAGCACCGAGGCGATGACCTGGCCATCGCGCCGCGGCGCGCGGTGGCGCCAGCCACGCCGCCCGGCGCCAGCAGCGACTAGGCGGGTGGCGCGGTCGGCCAGGGCCCGCTAGGCTCGCCCGCATGCACGGGAACCGGGCTGCTGGCTGGTGGCGCCGCCATTAGGCGGTGCCTGATCGTGCATACTGCAGATCCTGAAGGCGACCGCCCGGCCGGCGGTCGCCTTTCCCGTGTCCGCCGTCAGCGCCGGGCCCGACCAACGTGAGGGGCCGGAATGGACCCGACAGCTAGCCACGACCCCGGCTTCGTGACGCCGGCAGGCGTCAGGGTGAGCCGCAGCGCCACCCCGTTCGACCCGGCGGAGCTGGCCGGGCTCACCAGGCAGGTCGATTCGCGCCGCGGCGCGGTGCTCAGCTCGGGGATGGAATACCCGGGCCGGTACAGCCGCTGGCAGTTCGGATACGTCGACCCGTGCATCGAGATAGTCGCGCACGGCCGCCGGATCGCGGCGCAGGCCCTGAACGAGCGCGGCCTGGTGCTGCTGCCGGTGATCGGCGCGGCATTGCGCAAGGCTGCTGGCACCGCCGTGGTCAGCGCGGGCAGCGTCACCGTTGTCATCCCGGAGCCGACCGGTACCTTCACCGAGGAAGAACGCAGCCTCCGCCCTACCGTGTTCTCAGGGCTGCGCGAGATCCTGGCCGCTATCGCCGGCCCGGATTCCCACCTCGGCCTGTACGGCGCGTTCGGTTACGACCTGGCCTTCCAGTTCGAGCCGGTGCGCCAGCGTCACCGGCGCCCGGCGAGCCAGCGTGACCTGGTGCTGCATCTCCCCGACGAGATCTACGTACTGGACCGCAAGCGGGAGACCGCGATCAGGTACCGCTACGACTTCGAAGCCGACGGCCGCTCGACCCGCGGGCTGCCCCGCCGGACGGCAGGAACCGGGGGAGCGGGGGCCACGGCCCGGGCGGCGGGCGATGCCGCGGGCCTGCCTGCCGCGCCGGAACCCGGTGCGTACGCCAGGGTGGTCGAGGAGGCCAGGCAGCGGTTCGCGTGCGGCGACCTGTTCGAGGTGGTGCCGAGCCATGAGTTCTACGGCAGCTGCGGCTCACCGGCCGCGTTCTACGAGCGGCTCCGGCAGCGCAACCCCGCCCCGTATGAGTTCTTCCTGAACCTCGGCGACGGCGAATACCTGGTCGGCGCGTCGCCGGAGATGTACGTGCGGGTGACCGGGGACCGGGTCGAAACCTGCCCGATCGCGGGAACGGTCCCCCGCGGCGACAATCCGCTGGAGGACGCGGCCAACATCGCCGCCCTGATCGGCTCGCCGAAGGAGGAATCAGAGCTGACCATGTGCACCGACGTGGACCGCAACGACAAATCGCGGATCTGCGAGCCGGGCAGCGTCAAGGTGATCGGCAGGAGGCAGATCGAGATCTACAGCCGGGTCATCCACACCGTGGACCACGTCGAAGGACGGCTACGGCCCGGCTTCGACGCGCTGGACGCGTTCCTTACCCACATGTGGGCCGTGACGGTCACGGGCGCGCCCAAGAGCTGGGCGATGCAGTTCATCGAGGATCACGAGGATGCCCCGCGGCGCTGGTACGGCGGAGCGGTCGGGATGATCGGCGTCGACGGGGGCATGAACACCGGCCTGACCCTGCGCACCGCGCACATCAAGGATGGCATCGCCGCCGTGCGAACCGGCGCCACCCTGCTGTTCGACTCCGACCCGGCGGCCGAGGAACGGGAGACACAGCTTAAGGCCCGCGCCCTGCTGGAGACACTCGCCGAGCCGGAGTCCGCTACGGCGCCGGGCCAGCGGAAGACCACATCCAAGCGATCATCGCCCGCCGGCCTCGCGGCCGCCGGGACGGACACCCTGCCTGGCACCGGGCTGCGCGTCCTGCTGGTCGACCACCAGGATTCGTTCGTGCACACCCTGGGCGGGTACTTCCGTGCGCAGGGCGCGGCCGTGACCACGCTGCGGGCCGGGTTCGGCGGCGCCGTCCTGGACACCGAGGCGCCTGATCTCGTCGTGCTGTCGCCGGGGCCAGGGCGCCCGGCCGACTTCGGCTGCGACCAGCTGCTCGACGAACTCGATGCACGGGGGCTGAGCGCGTTCGGGGTATGCCTTGGCCTGCAGGCCATGGTCGAGCATGCCGGCGGTGAGCTGGCCCTGCTCCGCGAGCCCGTGCACGGCAAGCCGGGCCTGGTCCGGGTGCTTGGCGGCGCGCTGCTGGCCGGGCTGCCTGCCGAATTCGAGGCGGGCAGGTACCACTCGCTGTATGCGGTGCCCGGCCAGGTGAAGGGCGGCCTGCGGGTGAGCGCCGTGACCCCCGACGGCGCGGTGATGGCGATCGAGGATGCGGCAGCAGGGCGCTGGGGCGTGCAGTTCCACCCTGAATCGATACTGACCGCGGCCGGCGGCACCGGCCATCTGATCATCGCGAATGTGCTGCGGCTGTGCCGGGCCCGGGCAGCCGGCGCGATCCCGGCCGGGACCGCGCCGGCTACCTGAGCCGGGTCCTATACCCGACGCAGGCTGCGCGCGAAACCCACGATCGTGGCGGTCCGCTCGTTGTGCGATGACGCTTCGTAGTAATTGCCGTGCTTAGTCCAGGTCAGGTACAAGGTGATCTTGCGTGAGCTGCACGGCGGCCCGAGGTGCCTGCCGCAGACGCCGTACAGCGTCGCGCGCCGCCCCATGACCCGGACGGTGCCCAGCCGCCTGGCTTCGCCGAAGTTCCCGCATGGGCCGCCAGAGTTCATCTGCGCGATGCTGAGCTCGCGGGCGAGGAACGAGCCGTAGCTGGCGAAGACGTCACGCTTGGATAGCTTGCCGGTGACCGCGCAGCGGTCCACGCTGATCAGGCCATTCCGCCGCAGGCCGTAGGTGCGGCTCGGCGCGTACAGCCCGAATCCGGCCGCGCGCTGGGCGGCGCGCCAGCTATAGAACGACCCGGTGCCAGCGGGCCTGGCCGCCGCGGCCAGCGCCACCGGCGTGAGCGCCGTGGTCCCGGCACCCAGGCTGACCGCGAGTACGAGGCCGATGGTGAGTAAGCGCATGCGATGCATTGACATATCCCCCTACGTAATGTGCGCGTCAGCTGCGAAGAGCGCAGACGCCATGGCGCAGGATGGTAGGGGAAGGCGGCATGGTTGGCCACCGGACGCGCTGACCGCAGCGCCGGTAGGGTGCAGTGTGCGTTACCTTCCGTTCCAGCAGCGCGAGCCCGACTCCCAGTACCGGCAGTTGCTCGGGCGCATCCTGGCGGGCGGTGCCTGGGTGCCGACCCGCCAGGGGCCGCGGGCGATCACCCTGATGCAGCAGGTCATGCGTTTTGACCTGGCCAACGGGTTTCCGGTCATCACCGAGCGCAGCATCAAGTCATTCTGGCGCAAGCCGATCGGCGAGCTCTGCGCCTTCATCAACGGCGCGACCAGCCTCAGCGAGCTTGCCGAGTTCGGCTGTGACTGGTGGGGTCAGTGGGCCACCGCGGAGAAGACCGCCTCCCGTGGCCTGCCGGCCGGCAGCCTTGGCCCCGGATCCTACGGCGGAGCTTTCGAGCGGTTCCCCACCGCCGATGGCGGCAGCTTCGATCAGTTCAAGCACCTGGTCGAGCAGATCAGGGAACTTCCCGGCGACCGGACACACTTCGTCTCGCCGTGGATACCGCAGTACCAGGCGCGCGGCCGGGGCAAGACGCCGCGCACGACCATCGCGCCCTGCCACGGCTGGGTCCATGTCCGGGTCATCGGCGGCGGGCTGCACCTGCACATGTTCCAGCGGTCCGGGGACGTGCCGGTTGGCGTGCCCGCCAACATGGTGCAGTATGCGGCGCTGCTGCTGATGCTGGAGCAGCTCACCGGGATCAGCGCGGCCGCCTATTACCACACCATTTCCGATGCCCACATCTACGAAGACCAGGTCGAGGCGGTGCAGACCATGCTGGCCGCGCAGGCGCGCAGGCTGCCCACGGTCGGCCTCACCGACGCGGGACGCAAGGTGACCGACATTCACGACTTCCGCGCCGAGCACTTTGAGCTCAGCGACTACGAGCCGCACCCGGCCATCCCGGCCATCCCGGTGTCACCGTGATCGTCTCCGCCGTCCTCGCGGCCGCGGCCAACGACGTGATCGGCGCCAACGGCGCGCTGCCCTGGTACCTGCCCGCGGACCTGCGCCGGTTCAGGTCGCTGACCAGCGGAGGAGTCGTGGTCATGGGACGGGCGACGCACGACTCGATCCTGGCCAGGCTGGGCCGCCCGCTCCCCGGCCGGACCTCGGTCGTGGTCTCCGGCACGCCCCGTGATCCCGGTGACGAGCAGGTCAGATTTCAGACCTCGGTCGAGGCCGCGCTGGCGGCCGCCGCCCGGCTCGCCGCGGCGGCCGGGCACGGCGAGCTGTTCGTGATCGGCGGCGCCTCGGTCTACCGGCAGGCACTGCCATCGGTGGACCGCATCTACCTGACCCGGATCCATCGGGACGTAGCTGGCGACGCAGTCCTGCCCGCGGGCTGGCTGACCGGCTTCCGCCTGAGCAACCGGCAGGACGAGCCGGGATCGGAGTCGGGACTGGCCTGCTCTTACCTCGACTATGAGCGGCACCCGCGGTGAGCTACTACTGCCTGGAGAACTACCGGACGACGGAACAGCTCGCTGAGATGCGTCAGCTGGAGGCCCGGGGCGTCTGCCTGTTCTGCCCGGCCGGCCTGACCAGTCACGCCCGGCAGCAGATCCTATTCCGGACCCGGCACTGGACCGTCACGCCCAACGAGTTCCCGTACCCGGGCACGATCCTGCATCTGCTGCTCGTGCCCCACCAGCACGCAGCTGACCTGCTTGACCTGGACGAAGACACCCGGCAGGACTTCTGGACGGCGCTGGCGTCGGTGCGGCATCGCTACGGCCTCGGTTATTACGGCCTGGGGGTCAGGAACGGGGACTGCCGCTTCACCGGCGCGACCATCCGGCATGTGCACGCGCACGTGCTGGTCGGTGACACCGGCCAGGAGGATGCCGCGGTCGTCCGGATGAGGTTCAGCTCCCGCCCGGGCCCGCGGGCCGATCGCTAGCGTCGACCCAGATCAGCTCGACACCGGCGGACCTGAGCACCTGCTCGCCGTCAAGCACTGAGTACTGCCTCGAGAAGAAGCACCGCCGGAATCCGGCCGCTGCGATCAACCGGGCGCACGCCGGGCACGGGAAGGTGCTCACGTACAGGTCTGCTCCGGCCAGGCTGATGCCGTCCCGCGCGGCCTGCGCGACGACGGCGGCCTCCGCGTGGATCGCAGTCGAAAGATCAGCCCGCACCCCGCGCTCGAAAGCGTCTCGCGGATCCCCGTCGAGATAGGGGGAGTACTCGGTGGGGTGATGACGGTTCCACGCCTGGCACAGGACCGCGCCGCCGCGTGCTGCCACCGCACCCACCTGGCGCCACCAGTCCGAGCTGCGGGCGGATACGTCATCGGCCAGCCCGAGCAGCGTACGGGAGAGCTGGTCGGCCGCGATCTCGCTCTCCGGTCGGACCGGATGCTCGGCTGTGCTCCAGTTCCGGTCCCAGCGCAGGAAGGTCCGGTCGAAGACGGCGGTGCGGCCGCTGTCCAGCCGGTATTCCGCCGTCAGGTCGCGCATCACCTGCTCGTCGGGCATGACAAGGAGGTCGCCGCTGATCGCGTCCGGCAGCCCGGCAGGCTCGACCACCGTGATGCGGGGCCCGTGCCCGGCGACCCGCAGGTAGCCCGCCGCGCGTGCTGGCGCCAGCGCCCGGATGTCCTTCGCCAGGCTGGGAAAACGTTCCCGGAACCCGGTGCCGAGCAGCATAACGTCGGCGGAGTCCGAGTGCCGCTGCAGGAATGCCTCATATCCGGCATGGATGACCGGAAGGTAGAGCAGCACCTGCTTCACGAGCGGTCCTGGCCGTGGCCATCGTGCAGGGCCCGCTCATCGCGCTCGGCCGGCTCATCCTGCTCGCTCGGCTCCGGGAGGCCAAGCTGGATCCTGCGCAGCCGGGCGGAGGTGCTCACCGTGGCCATCCGTTCGAGGACCTCAACCCGGCCGCAGTACTCCGCCTCCAGCTCGGCGATCTGGCCGGCATCGTAGGTATCGGCCGTGGCCACCAGGACGTCAGGGCGGACGACCTTGATCAGGCTCCACCGCGGGTGGTGCAGGTGCTTGAGCGTCACCAGGCCCACGCCGCGCTGGTGGGTCACCATCCGGAGCCGTTCAAGCTCGGGCACGGCGGGCCGGTGCGGCCCCTTCCTGTCGCTGATCTTGTGGTCACTATCCAGCCCCACGATCAGGAAGTCACCGAACCGCCTGGCGGCCTCCAGGTACATCGAGTGACCTTCGTGGATAATGTCGAACGAGCCGCTGGTCAGGACCACCTTCAGGCCGAGGGTGCGGAGAGCGCCGACGATGGTGGCGATCCGGTCGTAGCTCTCCACGAATCTCAGCTCGAAGTTGGACGCGTCAGCGAACAGGCCGCTGTTGACCAGCGCGCGCGTTCCGTTCAACTGCCCGGCCGAATCCCGTGCGGCATGCGGGCCATCCTGGTCAGCGCCCGCGCCGCGGCCAACCGGCGAGCTGCGCACGTCGGCCATCGCGACCCCTCCTTCGGTTGGCCGGCCAGCGCTGCCTTCCGAGCGCGCGGCGGCCGGCTGATCGTCGCCCCGATGTTATCGGGGCCATCGCGCAGCGTTGCCGAGGCTATCGGCGGCTCTTCGCTGATCGTAACGAGACGGCACCGGAAATTAGCCCCGCATTAACCGTCAGGATACCTATCAGATAGGTATGCGCCGCGTTGATAGCGTTGATACGTACCCGGTGACTACGCCTCCGGCTGCGAGTGCGTGAGCAGGTCATCAGTCACATCAGCGGGCGGGTCATTGTGAATGAACTGTGCTGCGCTCCGGCGCGCAAGCAATCGTTTCGTCTCCCGCACCATGGCGTCAGGGCCGCACACGTAGATCTCTCGGCCGGCGCAGCTGGCCCGCTGCCGGACGACCGCGGGCAGCATCCCGCGGACGCCGGCGAACCCAGGGTCAGCGGAGACAACCGGGATCACCGTCAGCGGCGGATAGTCCGATTCCATGGCCCGCAGCGCCGGCATGTCATACAGCTCGCCCGGGTACTGCGCGCCGACGAACAGGCAGATGCCCGGGCGCCTGCCCGGCCCGGCTCCCGCCGCGATCACTTCCTCGATGATCGCCTTGATCGGCGCGAGGCCGCTCCCCCCGGCGATGCAGACGAGGTCACGCTCCCGGTCAGCCGGGGCCGTCAATTCCCCGCGGGCCTGCCCGAGCAGCACGGTGTCGCCTGGCTGGCAATGATGGACGAGCGCATTACTCACCATGCCGCCGGGCACCGCGCGCACGTGCAGGTGAAGGAGCCCATCTGGGCGTGGGGCATTGGCGATGGAGTATTTCCGCCAGACCCTGGGCCACCGCGCCACCTGGACGGACAGGTACTGTCCCGAGCGGTAGCGCAGCGGCTGGTCGGGCCGGATCCGGAGCACAGCCAGGCTGCGGCTGCGCAGCTCGTGCCCGACCACCTCGCCCAGCCACCACGCTGGCTGGTGCTGCGCGTCGAGGTCAGCCGCCCGCAGCATGACCGCCATCGGGTGCCCGACCGCCGTCGTGAAGGCCTGCTCGGTCCGTTCCGTCCAGGCCGGGCCGCTGAAATGCTGCACCGTAGCCAGCAGCGCATCGAAGAACGCCGTGTAGTGCTTCTTCTTCACCCCGAACTTACGATGCTCGACGCCTAGCTCGCCGAGGTAAGTGGTCAGGGCCACCGGAGCGTCCATGCTCCAGACAAGCCGGGCCAGTGCGGCAAAGACGCGCTCGCGGTGCTCACTCATCGTAAGCGGGAACATTGCCCGCATCTCGGGATGCTGTGTAAAAAGGTGAGCGTAGAAATATTCCATAGCCTTCTGCGCATGTGCCTCAAGGTGAGCAAATGCTTCTTTAACGAGCGTCGTGTCGAAATGAAACCTATCGGCGCGGCCGGCCGTGAATTCTTCGTCCCCGCCGGATAGGTTTTCCGGCAAAGCGGGGGGTCGCCCGGCGTGGCTCTCCCGATATTCCGAGTGCGATTCGGTAACGGGCCTGGCCGGCGAAAGCGGCCTACCGGCACGGGTGTCCAGAAACAGCTCGAAGCGCGCAATGCGATGCTGACCTGCGGAACTACCCGGAGGATCATCATCGGTGAAGGCGCGGTCCAGCGCTATGGCCACATCGTGAGTCTCGCATCCTGACATGATGCATACAACCGATTTGAGGCAAGGCCGCACGGGGAGTACGGAGAGTAACTGGAATGCCGTTACGGGTCGTGCGGTCGTCGCGCCGGGCACTTCAGGTATCTTATCGGCGGCTGCGCCAATCTAGCCTTTGTCGGCTGGTAAGGTCGGCCAGACCGGCATTAGCCATTAGCCGGGATGCCGTCACAGTCCGTGACCAGCTGACGCGATGGACTTCCGCAGGAGGGTCACGCATGACTCGGCCGCTGATCGGAATCACTACCGACATGGGGGCTGCGGCCTGGCATGACCGTGTGCGGGAGGCTGCGGTGTCCCCGGTCGTCTACGCCAGGGCGATCGAGCGGGCCGGGGCGGTTCCCGTGCTGCTGCCCCCGGTGCTGCCAGGTGCCGCGGCGCGGCTGGCTACCTGGCTGGACGGGCTGTTGTTCTCGGGCGGCGCCGACGTGGACGCGGGCTGTTATGGCGCGGTGCCAGGCGATGAGGCCGGCTGGCCCGATCAGGCCAGGGACGTCTGCGAGCTCGCGCTCATGCGAGCGGTCATCGAGACAGGGACGCCTTTCCTGGCGATCTGCCGCGGACTGCAGGTGCTGAACATCGCCTGCGGCGGAACCCTGGTGCAGCCCGGGCCGCAGGCCGCCGAGCCGGGCCGGACCGCGCCGGGCGGACTGGAGCCGCCCGCCCGCGAAGTCCGGATCAGCCCGGATAGCAGGCTGGGCCAGGTTCTGGGTGCCAGCGTGACGGTACCCGCGTGCCGGCACAGCGCCGTCGCGCAGCCGGGCAATGGCGTCGCTGCGACTGGGTGGGCAGCCGGAGGCGCCGCGGCCGCGGTGGAACTAGCCGGGCACCCATTCGGCATCGGGGTGCAATGGCACCCCGAGGAGGGCACGGACCTGCGCATCTTCACCGGGCTCCGGGCCGCCGCTGATGCTAGTCCGCGGCGGGCCGCCGCAGCCGCCGCGGCTGCGGCGCAGTCCGCCGGAAGGTAGCCGGTCGTTGCCGGGGCCCGGGCTCAGATGGGCGCGTTATAGGCGTTAAACCAATGGATCTGCAGCCACAGCAGGGCGGCCGTCCAGGCGCCCGTGACCTCGAGGACCCCGACGATCACCAGCATCAGGCCGCCGATGCGCGCGACCCCGCGGGCGTGGCGCCTGGCGAACCCGAATACGCTCATTCCCCGCTGGACGGCCAGCGCGACGATCAGGAACGGGATGCCCAGGCCCAGGGCATAGACGAAGGCGAGCGTGGCTGCCCTGGCCGCGGTGCCCGTGACCATTCCCAGGCTGAGCACCGCGGCCAGTGTCGGGCCGACGCAGGGTGTCCAGCTCAGCCCGAAGAGCACCCCGATCAGCGGAGCGCTGGCCAGGCCCGCCCGCGGGCGGGCCGACGGGCGCATGATCCGGCCCGCGAAGGCGAACCGGTCGAAGAGCCCCGCGAACAGCAGGCCGAGCAGGATGACCAGGCAGCCCAGAATCTGGGTCAGCCCTTGGCGGTGGTCCTGTAGCGCGGCGCCAAGACCACCGAACGCCACGCCCTCGGTGGCGAAGAGCGCGGCGAATCCGAGCACGAACAGTGACGTGCCGGCGAGAACCCTGCTGCGGGGCGGCGCGTCCGGCGCGTCCGTCAGCGAGACAGTGCCAGCGCCCTGGGCAACGGCACCGGCGCCGGACATGCCGGTCACATAGGACAGGTAGCCGGGGACCAGTGGCAGGCAGCACGGCGACAGGAAGGTGACAGCGCCTGCCGCCGCGGCGACCGGCAAGGCCAGGATGAGGGGACCGGACAGCACCAGGTGCCCGATACCGCCGCTCATCTGTCTCCCCTCGCGATCCCGATGGGCCCTAACCTATCGTTGCCGCGGAATGACTGGCCCGTGGCGGCGCGCGAGACCGATCAGGCGAGGCCGGACGTCACCGCCAGCGGCCGGGGGGCCTGCCACCGCGCCAGGCCAGCCTGCGTATCGCGATGAACGCCAGCGGGATGACCCACCAGGGCGCCCAGCGACCATGCGAGTGCGGACTCGCGGCGGCGACGGCGAACAGCAGGACGGCCGCGGCAAGCATCGCCGTCGGCCCGGCCCAGCGCAGCTGCCGGGCCGGCGGCCCGGCCGGCCCGGACGCGGGCAGCGACCCGGCGGGCCGGTCGGAAGGCAAGTCGGCCAGCAGCTCGTCCAGATCGCCCCGGGTGCGCGCGTTGATCGCCTTGCCCACCCGTTCGTTGAACTCCTCCTGGGTCAGCCGCCCGGCCTGGAAGTGGTCACCGAGCTCGGCGGCGGCGTGGTCCCGGTCGGCGTCAGAGACCCGCAGCCGAGCTACGTCCTGGTTGCCTGGCCACGATCCGGCTGCCCCGCGGTCAGCCCCGGAACCGTTCCGCTCATCGTGGCCGAAATCCCCGTACACCTGGCACCTCGCACTTCCCCGTCCGGCGGTGTGGCCGCTCCGGACCGCTAACGCACCATCTGATGGTATCCGCCGAAGTCCGGGCCCGGGCTGGCTGGTTGACCAGGGCAGGCGATCACGGCAACGATGTCGGCTATGCGAAGTAGCCCGCCCTTCCGCGCCGACCATGTCGGCAGCCTGCTCCGCCCGCCGCGGCTGCTTGCCGCGCGCGACGACCTTGCCGCTGGGCTCATCGACGCGGCGCAGCTGCGGGCGGTCGAGGATGAGGCGATCGCGGCTGTTGTCGCCATGCAGGAAGATGTCGGACTGCGGTCGGCAACCGACGGCGAGTTCCGACGGGCTTCCTGGCATATGGACTTCATCTACCAGCTGGGCGGCATCAGCAAGGCTCCGGGCAACCTGGCGGTTAAATTCCGCAACCCGTCCGGCGCGATCGAATTCACGCCTGCCGCGCTGCAGGTCAGCAGCAAGATACGGGTAGACGATGCGATCTTCGGTGCCGACTTCGGCTACCTGAAGTCGGTAGTCAGCGCCGCGGTGCCCAAGCTCACGATCCCGTCGCCGAACATGGTGCACTACCGCGGCGGCCCGGCGGCGATCAATCAGGCGGTCTACCCGGACATCGAGGAGTTCTGGAGCGACCTGTCCGCTGCATACGCTGCTGAGGTCCGGCGGCTGGCCGGGCTTGGCTGCGAGTACCTGCAGCTCGACGACACCAGCCTGGCGTACCTGAATGATCCCGCACAGCGAGCGGAGATCGCCGCGCGCGGCGAGGATGCCGAGCACCTGCATCTGCGCTATATCCGCCAGGTCAACGACGCGATCGCGGACCGCCCCGCGGGCCTGGCCGTGACCACGCACATGTGCCGCGGCAACTTCCGCTCATCCTGGGCGGCCGAAGGGGGCTACGACTTCGTCGCCGAAGCCCTCTTCAGCGAGCTGGCCGTGGACGGCTTCTTCCTCGAATACGATGACGAGCGCTCCGGCGGGTTCGAGCCGCTGCGGTTTGTCCCGCCGGGGAAGATGGTCGTCCTCGGGCTGGTCACGACCAAGCGCGGCGCCCTTGAGGACCCGGACATGCTCAAGCGGCGGATCGACGAGGCGGCCAGGTTCGTGCCGCTTGACCAGCTCTGCCTGTCGCCGCAGTGCGGGTTCTCCTCCACCGTGGAGGGCAATGTCCTCAGCTATGACGATGAGGTTGCCAAGCTCAATCTCATCGTCGATGTCGCACGGGACGTCTGGGGCTGACGCCACTTCTGCCTGGCGCTGCCTACAGGTCCGCGGCGGCTTCCAGCCGATGCCGACCAGCCGGCCAGGCATAGGGCCCACAGCGGATCCGGTGGCGGCCCGAACCGCAGGAGATCCCTGGTGATGCGCGGTACCGGGCGAACGCAGCGGGGCCGCCCATCCGGCGTTGGCCAGCATCTGGACGAGCCCAGGTGGCCGCTGCGGACCGGGCGGCTGGCTAGCCCAGATCCCGCAGGGCGTCTTCGATCCCGCGGTGGAAGGTCGGGTAGGCGTAGATCATCTCGCGGAGCCGCCTGGTCGGCACCTTCGCGTGCACGGCGAGGGCGAGCAGGCTCAGCACCTCGCCGCCCCATGGGCCGACGGAGGTGGCGCCAACCAGCACCCCTCGGTCGGCGTCCGCGATCAGCTTGATGAAGCCGTCGTTGCCTGCCTTGTGGATCCAGCCCCTGGCGGACGCCGGGACCTGCGCCGCGCCGGCCCGCACGGCCAGCTGCCGCTCCCTTGCCTGGGCTTCGGTCAGCCCGACCGCTCCGACCTCCGGATCGGTGAAGGTGACCCGCGGCACGGCGTGATACTCGGCGCCGTGGTGCTCCTGGCCGAGGATGTCGGCGACGATGATGTCCGCCTGGTACATCGACATGTGCGTGTAGGCGCCCTTGCCGGTCACGTCGCCGAGGGCCCAGACCCCGTCGGTCACGCGCAGGTGCGCGTCAGCCTGGATAGCGTGGGCCCGCTCGTCAACGCCGATCGCGCCGACGCCCACCTCCGCGAGGCCGGCCCGGCGGCCGGTGGCGACGAGCAGGGCGGTCGCCGTCAGCTCGGTGCCGTCGGCGAGCGTCACCGCGAACTCCTCGCCGTCGTGGGCGACCGAGGAGGCTGCGATTCCGGTGCGCACCCCGATGCCCTCCCGGCCGAACACCTTCGCGATCAGCTCCCCTGACTCTGGTTCCTCCTGCGGCAGCAGCCGGTCAACTGCCTCGACCACGGTGACATCGGCGCCGAACCTGGAGAAGGCCTGGGACAGCTCAGCCCCGATCGGGCCGCCGCCGAGTACGACAAGGGACTCGGGTACCCGCTCCGTCTCGATGGCCTCGCGGTTGGTCCAGTACGGCGTGCCGGCCAGGCCCGGGATCGGCGGGATGGCAGGCGCCGTCCCTGTCGCGATGATGATCCCGCGCCGCGCCTTCAGCACCTCGCCTCCGACGGAGACCGCACCCGGCGCAATGATCTGGCCATGTCCGCGGAAAAGCCTGCCGCCCTTGGCGGCGAACCGGTCGGCGGCCACCGTGTCATCCCAGCTGTCGGTCGCCTCTGACCTGATCCGGCCGGCCACCGGTGCCCAGTCGGGCGCGACTGCCGAGTTCCCGGCCATGCCGGGAATCCGGCGCCCCTCGGCCAGCAGGTCGGCTGCGCGGATCATCATCTTGGACGGCACGCAGCCCCAGTACGGGCACTCGCCGCCGACCAGCCGCTCTTCCACGCCTGCCACCTCGAGGCCGGCCTCGGCGAGCCGCTCAGCCGCGTCCTCGCCGCCGGGTCCCATCCCGATGACGATCACGTCGACCTCGTGCTGCGCCACTGAACCTCCCTGCATCTGATCCGTACATTCGGGTATGGCACGGTAGAAATGCCCGTGCCCGCGAGCTCGTTGGCACGTTTGTCCCGGTCCGACCGGACACTACGGAGACTCCCATGATGCATCTGCGCCACGCTGAAGATCACGTCGCCCCGCCACTGTCGGAGCGCGATGCCGAGCACTGGCTGCACGGCATCTGCTTCAAGACCGGGCCGCCTGGCGCTTTCGGAGTTGAGCTCGAATGGCTGGTGTGCGACGGGCTTGACCCGGCGCTGCCGGTCCCGCACGAGAAGGTGGCCCGCTGTCTCGCGGCCCTGGGCACCCCGGGGGGCCTGCCAGGCAACGGCAGGCTGACCTTCGAACCCGGCGGGCAAGTCGAGCTCAGCTCCGCGCCGGCAGCATCTCTTGGTGATTGCGTGACCGCGGCGTGCCGTGATCTAGCGGCGATGCGCCAGGCCCTCCGCCCGGCCGGGCTGACCCTCGTCGGGCGTGGCTTCGATCCATGTCGGCCACCCTGCCGCGTCCTCGACTTGCCGCGCTACGCGGCCATGGAGGAGTTCTTCGACCGCGGCGGGCCGTGGGGCCGGCTCATGATGGGCAGTACCGCATCGGTACAGGTATGCGTCGACGCAGGCCGGGAATGTGCCGGTACGAGCGGTTTCCGGTTCCGCTGGCGCCTGCTGCACGCGATCGGCCCGGTCCTGGTCGCTGTCTTCGCCAACTCGCCGCTACGGGCGGGCCGCCCAACCGGCTGGAAGAGCACCAGGCAGGCTGTGTGGGCCCGGCTGGACCCGAGCAGAACCCTGGCGCCGACCGGTGCTGAACCCGGCCTTAAGTCGCCAGGCAGCGATCCCGATGTCCTTGATCCGCGGGCCGAATGGACCAGCTATGCGCTAGCCGCGGAGGTCATGTGCGTGCGCAGGAACGGCTCGCGGCGCTGGACCGCGCCGGCCGGGCTTACCTTCCGCGACTGGCTCCGGGGCGCGGGCGAGCGCCGGCCGACCACGGATGACCTGAGCTATCACCTCTCCACGTTGTTTCCCCCGGTCCGGCCGCGGGGCCATCTGGAGCTCCGGATGATCGACGCGCAGCCCGCTGACGGCTGGATCGTGCCGGTCGGCCTCGTCGCCGCCCTGCTGGATGATCCGGCCGCCGCGGACCTGGCGATGGCGGCTGCGGAACCGGTGTGGCAGGGCCGGGTACCGGACGGGCAGGTCACCAGGACGGCCGGCGCCGCTGGCGGCCGCACCGGCCCGTGGCTGGACGCAGCCAGGCTCGGCCCGGCTGACCCCATGCTCGCGCGGGCGGGACAGGCCTGCTTCGCGGCGGCTGACGCGGCCTTGGGCCGGTCGCGCGCCCCGCGCGAGGTGCGGGACGCGGTCGCCGCATTCGCCGACAAGTACGCATCGCGAGGCCGCTGCCCCGCCGACGACCTGCTGGAGGTATCGAGATGACAGCGCAAGCGGAGGACCTGCGGGACCGGATCGTCTGCCTGCTCGCGCAGGCCAGGGACCGCACCAGCGGCCTGACCGAGTGCGTAGCCGAGGGCGATCTGATCCGCCAGCACTCACCGCTCATGTCGCCGCTGGTCTGGGACCTTGCGCACGTCGCCAACCAGGAGGAACTCTGGCTGCTGCGCGGCGTCGGCGGACGGGACCCGATGCGCCCGGAAATCGACCCGCTTTATGACGCGTTCGAGCATCCGCGGGCGGAACGGCCGTCATTGCCGCTGCTGGCACCGGCAGAGGCGCGCGCTTATGCCCGGGAGGTGCGAGGGCGGGTCCTCGACCTCATTGAGCGCACCACCTTCACCGCGAAGCCGCTGGTGGCCGACGGGTTCGTGTTCGGCATGATCGCGCAGCACGAACAGCAGCACGACGAGACCATGCTGGCTACGCACCAGCTCAGGCGCGGCAAGCCGGTACTGTCCGCGCCGCCACCCGGGCCGCCCACGGCCGATGCGATGTCCCTGCCTGCCGAGGTCGAGGTGCCGGGCGGGCCGTTCATGATGGGCACCTCAACGGAGCCCTGGGCGCTTGACAACGAGCGTCCCGCGCACCTGGTCGAGGTCGGCCCGTTCTGGATCGACACCGCGCCGGTGACCAACGCCCGGTACGCCGAGTTCATCGCCGACGGCGGCTACGACCAGCGGCGCTGGTGGACCGCGCCGGGCTGGGAGCATCGGCAGCGGGCTGGCCTCAGCGCGCCGGCGTTCTGGCGGCGCGAGGGGGACCAGTGGCTGCGGCGGCGCTTCGGGACCACCGAGCTGGTGCCGCCAGCCGAGCCGGTGCTGCATGTCTGCTGGTATGAGGCGGATGCGTACGCCCGGTGGGCAGGCCGCCGGCTGCCGACCGAAGCCGAGTGGGAGAAGGCCGCCAGGTTCGATCCGGCCACCGGCCGGTCGACGCGCTATCCGTGGGGCGACGGCGACCCGTCGCCGTCGCTCGCCAACCTCGGCCAGCGGTACTTGCAGCCTGCTCCGGCGGGCTCGTACCCCGACGGCGCAGCGCCCTGCGGCGCGCGGCAGCTGATCGGTGACGTATGGGAGTGGACGGCCAGCGATTTCCGGCCCTATCCGGGCTTCTCGGCGTGGCCATACCGTGAGTACTCGGAGGTCTTCTTCGGGACCGACTACAAGGTGCTCCGCGGTGGCGCGTTCGCCGCCGACCCGGTTGCCTGCCGAGGCACCTTCAGGAACTGGGACTACCCGGTGCGCAGGCAGATCTTCGCCGGCCTGCGCACCGCCCGCGACGGGAGGCTGTCCTGATGTGCAGGCACCTGGCCTACGTCGGCGAGCCGGTGAGCCTGCGGTCGCTGATCATCGACCCGCCGCACGGGCTGCGGGTCCAGGCATGGGCGCCGCGGCGGCAGCGGCACGGTACCGTCAACGCCGACGGGTTCGGGGTCGGCTGGTACGCCGACGGCGATCCGGTGCCCGCGAGGTACCGCATGGCGGCGCCCATCTGGTCCGATCCCTGCTTCGCCGACGTGGCCAGGGTCACCAGGAGCCGGGCAGTACTGGCCGCTGTCCGGTCAGCGACCGAGGGAACCGAGCCGGGCGTGGCGGCAGCGGCGCCGTACGCCGAGGGCCGGTGGCTGTTCAGTCACAACGGGGCAGCGCCTGGCTGGCCGGGCGCGCTCGCCGGGCTCGCCGCCGAGCTGCCCGCAGCCGACCTGCTCGGGCTGGAGGCGCGCTGCGATTCGGCCGTCATCTGGGCGCTGGTGCTGCGCAGTCTCCGGGCCGGATCCGGGCCTGCCGCGGCCCTGGCCGCCACCGTGGACTCGCTGGCCGCGGCGGCTGTGCCTGGCCGGTTTAACCTGCTGCTGACCGACGGCGAGACGATCGCCGCGACGGCCGCCGGGGACTCGCTGTGCTACCGGGCCGGAGCTTGCGGCGTCGTGGTCGCCTCCGAGCCCGGCGATGATGAGCCCGGCTGGACTGAGGTGCCCGACGGCAGCGTGGTCGAGGTGACCGCAGGATCTGTCCTGGTGCGCCCCATCGTGGCCGGCCAGCGGACGACTGCCGGAGCAGCCGCTCGCGGCCCGGCCGGGAGGCAGGATGACGGGATCGTCCTGCAGTGGCGCCTTCCGGACGGCTTCCTGGCCTCCTCGCTCGAGGACGACGCACGCGCGGGCCTCACCGCTTCGCCGAAATTCCTGCCGCCAAAATGGTTTTACGACGAGCGTGGCAGCGAGCTGTTCGACAAGATCACCCGGCTTGACGAGTACTATCCGACCGAGGCCGAGCGCTCGATCCTGCGCGCCGCAGCGCCGCAGATCGCGGCGGCCAGCGGCGCGGACACGCTGGTCGAGCTCGGCTCGGGATCGGCTGACAAGACCAGGCTGCTGCTCGACGCGCTTCGAGACGGCGGCACGCTGCGCAGCTATGTGCCGGTCGACGTCAGCGAAGCCGCGCTGGTCGGCTGCGCTCGCCGGATCCTGGCCGCCTACCCTGGTGTGGCAGTCCGCGCGGTCGTCTCCGACTTCGAGGAGCACCTCGGCCTGCCGGACGGCGAAGGCAGGCGCCTGGTGGCGTTTCTCGGCAGCACCATCGGTAACCTGGTGCCGGCCGAGCGCGCGGCCTTCCTCGCGGCTCTGCGTGCCCGGCTGCACGACGGCGATGGCCTGCTGCTCGGCACCGACCTGGTCAAGGACCCGGCCGTACTGGTAGCTGCCTACGACGACAGCGCGGGGGTTACGGCCGCGTTCAACAAGAACATCCTGTCGGTGCTCAACGCCGGACTCGATGCTGACTTCGACCCGGATGGATTTGAGCATGTAGCGGTCTGGGACCCGGTAGCGGAGTGGATCGAGATGCGGCTGCGCTCAGCGTTCGCGCAGCGGGTGCGGCTGGCCAGGATCGGCATGGAGGTGACCTTCGATACAGGTGAGGAGATGCGGACCGAGGTGTCGGCCAAGTTCCGCCGCAGCGGCGTAGCGGCCGAGCTGGCCGCGGCCGGGTTCGCCATGCGGTCATGGTGGAGCGATGCAGGCGGCCGGTTCGGCCTGTCGCTCTCGGTGCCCTGCTGACCGGCTAGCTTAGCTGGCCGCGGCAAGCGGCGGCGGGCGCGCCGTCCAGCCCGCGATCGATCCGCCTGGCCCGGACGCCGTCGAGCCCCAGCGAGCTGACTAGTTCGGCGACCACAGCAGCGCCCTCGATCGCGCCGCAGCTGAAGAGGTCGATGGCGATGAGATTCTCCTCCGGCCAGGTGTGAATGCTCAGATGCGACTCGGCGAGGATGAGTACCAGCGTGACCGCGCCATTGGGAAACGTCACATGGCTGGTCTCCAGCACGTGGCCGGAGGCCGCATGCACGGCAGCCTTCGCGAGCGCGGCTAGTCTCGGTACGTCGGTGACTGGCGAGGACGGCGTGAGACGGGCGTCGACCGCGTAAAGTACCTTCGGCGCTGGGGCCGGCTGCTCCCGCAGGCTCTCCGGCCCGCTGGCCGCTTGGATGCCAGGCATGATGAGGGAGGATACCGTACTGCCGCTGATCAGCCGGATCTGTCCGCCGCAGCTGCAGCCGCCGAGCCGCGGCCGGAGCGGAGCAGCAGCGCGGCACGGGGCACACGGAGCATCAGCGTGACTGGAAGCCGTAGCGCGGCAGGGATTCGTAGCCCGGCGGGAAGCCGTAGCGCGGCGGGAAGCCGTAGCGCGGCGGGAAGCCGAAGCGCGGCGGGAAGCCGAAGCCGCCGCGGCGTGGACAAGTGACGCCATTGATGGATCTTGACGCAGTTATCGCCGATGTCGCGGCAGCTGTGGGCCTGGCTGAGGGCGAGTCAGGGGTCAGGGACGTGCTGCGGGCAGTGGCCAGCCGCGAGCCGGTCGCGGTGCGTGAGGTGAGCAGGTCGGCTGAGCTCCCGGTGCCCATCGTCGCGGCCGTCTGCAACGAGTTGCGCAAGCGCGGCGCCCTGGACCCCGGCCGTCCGGTGCGGCTCACCCCGTCGAGCCGGGAGCTGCTCGCTGCGGTGCATCCCGGGCTGACCGGGAGGTGCGAGGAGTGCGCGGGCAGCGGGCTTACCCTCCCGGCTGACCTGGACGGCCTGCAGGACGAGCTCGCCGCCGCGGCGGCCGGCGCCCCGGACGCCAGGCCGGAGCTTGACCAGACGCACTGCACGGTGGCCACCAAGATCCAGCGGGTGCTGCGGATGCATCAGACAGGGGCGCTGTTCGGGCGGCGGATTATCCTGCTTGGCGACGATGATCTAGGATCTGTTGCGATCGCGAGGTTCGCGGCGGTTGCGGGTGCCGCCGCGGGAATCAGGCGGCTCGCCGTTGTCGACACCGATCGTGACATACTCGGCTGGGCGGCCGAGCAGATCTCGGGTACCGGCGTTGCTGCCGAGTTCGTCGAGCATGACCTACGCGAGCCGTTGCCGCCCGGCCTGGCTGGCGGGTTCGAGGTAGCGTGCACCGACCCGCCATACACCGTGGCGGGCGCCGAGCTCTTCCTGTCGCGGGCGGTCGCTGCCCTGGTGCCGGATCCCGGCCAGCACATCTTCTTCTCTTTCGGCGGGCGCAGGCCCGACGAGACCGTCCGCACGCAGCGCCTGATCACGGAGATGGGGCTGGTGATCCGCTCGCTGTCGCCGGGGTTCAATACCTACCTGGGCGCGGGCATCCTGGCCGGTACCAGCCACCTGTATCACCTGCGCAGCACCGCTGCGTCACGGCCGGTAGTGGACGGTACCTACCCGGGGCCGCTGTACACCGCGGACCTGCGGGCGGCCGCCCTGCGACCGTACCGGTGCGCAGGCTGCCGGGCCGTCCACGATGTCGGCCCGGGCAGCCAGTGGTCGCGGATCGCCAGCCTGCAGGCGGCCGGCTGCCCCCGGTGCGGCGGCACGACATTCCGGCCCATGGCGCTGCAGAGCCGGGGAGCGAGCCAGTGAGCGAGCGCGCCATCGCCGGCTACCTGATCCGCCCGGCAGCCGAAGCCGATCTCGATGCCATCGTCGGGTTCGAGATCGCCATCGCGGTCGTCTCCTTCGCCGACGCGGCCATCACCGACCCCGCGCTGCACCGCAAGCGGGTATCGGGCGCCCTCGGCAAGCCTGGCGAGATCACGCTGGTCGCGGTCGCAGCGCCGGATCCCGGCACCGCGGTCGGCTGGGCCTGGCTATCTGCGCGGACGAACTCGCTGACCGGCGAGCGCTACGGCAACTTCAGGTCGCTAGCGGCCGCCGACATCCCGGACCGCAGCCTGATCGGCGAGCTCTTGCTGGCGGCGGTGGTAGCCGCCGCAGACGACGCCGGCCTGCGTCAGCTGACCGGCAAGGTCCATGCCGCCAACCTCGGCATGCGAGCCCTCTACCGTAAGTTCGGGTTCGAGGCGGCGCACCTGACGATGGAGCGGCGGGCGCCGGCCGGGCAGGATCCAGCCCGGTGATCAAATGCGTCATCTGGGACATCGACAACACGCTGCTGTCCGGTGTCTACCTCGAGTCGCCGGACCGGCCGCCGCCCGCCGACCCGGGCATGCTCAGCGTGCTTGCGACGCTGAGCGGCCGCGGCATCATCCACGCGATCGCCAGCAGGAACCCGCCCGAGGCGGCCAGCTATGCGACCGCGGTGACCGGTCATCAGTTCGCGGCCGCCGAGTGCGGCTGGGGCCGTAAGTCGGAGGCCATCGGACGCATTCTCGGGGAACTTGGCCTCGCACCCGATGCCGTCGCTTTCGTTGACGACGAGGCGCATGAGCGGGCCGAGGTCTCCTTCGCGCTGCCTGACCTGCTGGTGCTTTCGCCTGAGGACATGGCTGATGCAGTCGGGTGGCCAGAGTTCGGGCCTTCCGTGGTCACGGCGGAGGCCCGCCGTCGCGGCGCCATGTACGCGCAGCGGCGGCGCAGGCAGGAGGAGGCAAGGGCATTCAGCGGATCGAGGGAGGAGTTCCTCAGGTATTGCGCCACGGCCATAGCGATCGCTCCGGCCCGACCGGACGACGTGGCACGGCTGCATGAGCTCTCGGTCCGCACCCATCAGTTCAATTCCGCTGGCGAGCAGGTCAGCGAGGCGTCACTGGGCGCGCTGATCGGCTCGGCCGGAAACAGGGTGATCACGGTACGGCTTTCCGACCGGTTCGGCGACGACGGCATGGTCGGCGGGTGCGTCATCGACGTCGGCGGCGGGGGGTGGACGGTGACGCTGCTGATGATCTCGTGCAGGGCGATCGGCCGAGGGGTCATCGACGTGCTGCTGGCCTGGATGGCGGGTGCGGCCGCACGTGACGGCGCAGCCATCCTGGCCGTCAGCTGCCTGATCAACGATCGCAATGTCCCGCTGCGGCTGGCCCTGGCCGGGGCCGGGTTCCGGGCCGGGCAGGCGGCCGCCGGCGGGCCCGCGGCGCTCTTCAGCAAGGAGCTGTCCGCGCCACTCCCGGCGCTGCCCGCCTGGGTGAGCGTGCAGGACCCGTCATGAGCACCGGCGCTGACCGCCTTGTCATCGACCAGGTTCGCCAGATCCTCGCCGAGGTGACCGGCCGGCCGGAACTTGCCGCCATACCGCCGCAGACCCCGCTTCTCGGTCCCGGGGCGGGGCTCGACTCGCTAACGGGAACGTTGCTGCTGCGCCAGGTGCGGGACCGGTTCGGAGTTGACGTCGCGGCGGAGGACCTCAACCTCGATGCCCTGGCGACGGTGGCCACGCTCACCGCATTCATAGCGGAACGCGCCGGCGGTGCGGAGGGCGACAATCCCGGCCGGGCGCCCGGCTGCGGCGGGACGGCAGCTGATCCCGCGCGGGGCTGAGCCTGCTCCCGTTGCCTCGGCGGTAGGCTCATGGCAGGTGGCTGGAGGTCATGATGAGTGCCGTTTTCGTCGTAGATGCGTGCAGGACGCCGGTCGGGAAGATCAAGGGTGCGCTAGCAGGCGTCCGGCCTGACGATCTGACCGCCGAGGTGATCAGGGCACTCCTAGTGCGAAGCCCGTGGCTCGACCCGGCGTCGATCGACGATGTCTACTGGGGCGCGGCGAATCAGGCGGGCGAGGACAACAGGAACGTCGCGCGGATGGGCGTGCTGCTGGCCGGCCTGCCGGTGCAGGTCCCCGGGGCAACGGTGAACCGGCTCTGCGGGTCGGGGATGGAGGCGATATCCGCGGCGGCCAGGGCGATCGCCGCCGGGGACGCTGACATATGCCTGGCGGGCGGGACCGAGTCGATGACGCGGGCGCCGTTCGTGCTGCCGCGTTCGGCCGAGCCGTTTCCTCGTGCGGCGGGACTGGTCGACACGCGGCTCGGCTGGCGGCTGGTGAGCCCGCTGATGCAGGAGCTTTACCCCCCGGTCAGCCTGGGCGAGACGGCTGAGAACGTGGCTGAGCGCTATGGCGTGGGCCGCGACCGGCAAGACCAGTTCGCGCTGCGAAGCCATCAGCGCGCCGGGCAGGCGCAGGACGCAGGCAGGCTCGCTGAGGAGATCATTCCGGTGGCCTCGGCTGGCGGCGAGGTCCGGGCCGACGAGGGAATCAGGCCCGGGCTGACCCTGGCTGAGCTGGCCGCCCGGCCGCCGGCCTTCCGTGAGCACGGTACCGTGACCGGCGCCAACTCCTCCCCGCTCAACGACGGCGCCGCAGGCCTGCTGCTGATGTCCGAGCGAGCGGCGAGCGCGGCGAGCGCGGCCCCGATGGCCAGGTACTGCGGAACCGCGGCAGCCGGGGTGCATCCCGACTACATGGGGATCGGCCCGGTCCCCGCGATGACCAAGGTACTCGCGCGGGCCGGCTGGCAGTCAGGCGATCTGGAGCTTGTCGAGGTCAACGAGGCGTTCGCGGCGCAGGCACTGGCCGTCATCGATGAGCTGAAACTCGACCCGGACCTGGTCAACGTGAATGGCGGCGCGATTGCGATCGGGCATCCGCTTGGCTGCAGCGGCGCGCGGATCACCACGACGCTGCTGCATGAGTTCCGGCGCCGCGGTGCCGCGAAGGCGGCTGCCACCATGTGCATCGGCGTTGGCCAGGGAATTGCCACGCTCTGGCAGGCGGCATAGTCACCCGCCGCCGCACCTGCGGACCGGGCCTGGCCCCGGGATCGCCCGGAGCCAGACCCTGGCCGGCGGTCAGCCGGAACTGCACGGGAGCCAGCCGCGGGCTCAGCGGAAGAGGTGGAAGAAGATGCTGCCGCTAGCGTCCGGTGCTGTCGTTGCCAGCACGTTCACCAGCAGGGCGGGCCCGACGGCGGTGGATGCCCCCGGGACGGTACCCCGGTTGCTCCACGCCGTGCCCCGCAGCGTCTGGAACCGCACCTGCAGTGCCCGCGGTGCCTTGTAGGCAAGCAGCAGGCCGCCGGACCCATGCGGATGGAGTCCGGCTGCGGCCGGCCCAGCACCCGTCGCGGCCCCAGGCACGGCCGTCACGCCGCTCCAGGTCAGGCGGCTGGTGCCGGCAAGGTTCAGCGGGTCAGGCGTCGTGGCGTAGCGCACCTGCCCGGAGCGGTAGCCCTTCCAGAACAGGTAGAGCGTGCCCCGTGCGGTGCCGTTCTGGACCTCGGCGAGTGCCGGTGCCGCGCTGGTCTTCGTGACCGCAGCGGCGGACAGCCAGTCGGACGGCGCCCAGCGGAAGCCGCGCTGCGCCGGGGTCCCGACGGAGTAGCGCACGTGGTGGTACGGGCCCTTCCAGGCGACGATCACGCGGTCATGCGGCGCGTTGGCCGGGAAGAAGACCGCCGGGGCCGTGGTGGACCTGTCCAGCGAGGTCGGCAGCGACGCCGCGGCCGTCCAGGAGATCGAGCCGTCGGCGTGGGTCTGGCCCTGCGCGTAACGGATCCTGGTACCGCCGAGCTGCTTCCATGCCGCGAGCACGGCGTCGTGCCCGGTGGGGTCGGGGTAGCAGCCGACCGACGGGCCCGCGCTTGTCAGGGCGCCGGGAATGGCATGCGGCGCCGACCAGCGGCCAGAGATCCTGGTCTCGTAGTAGACGCGATCGTCGAGCTTGCCTTTCCAGGCCACCAGCGTGCCGTTCTTTCCCGTGCCGGTCAGGAAGACCCGGGTCAGTGCGGGCGTGGCAGTGCTGAAGGCGTGCGGTACCGGCCCCAGCGGGCCGGACCACGGTCGTGCGGCACTCGGCGCGGCTGCTGCGGCGGTGGCTGCGCCAAGCGCGCAGACGGTTCCGGCCGCGGCGACAGCCGTAGCCAGCGTTGACATAGGGCGGTTGAGCATGGGTACCCTCGCGTTCGGTTATGCGGAGCCCGCCTCGGTTCGGGCGGGCACCGAGAACGCTAGGGCGGCGCGGCTGGCACCTCGTCAGTAGAATCCGCTGAATTCGCTGGGTTTTCGCTGGGGGAAAGGGGCGTCCCGGGTACCGCGGGCCGCTGTCCAGGGAGCAGCGGGCGGCGGCGGCCTGCCCGCGGTCACGAAGGGCGCTACCGGCACAGGCGACGTGGCCGGCCGTGCTGCCGCCGCCTGGGAGTAGGGTCGGCGGCGTGTGCACCCGCGACTAAGGGGGCCGTGACCGTGCAGCAGGGCAGGCCCGCCGGGGCCGTGACTGGCGAGGTGCGCGGTGATCCGCAGGCCCGGATAGTGACCATCCCGAACGCCATCAGCGTGGCCCGCCTGGCTGGCGTCCCGGTGTTTCTGTGGCTGGTGCTCGGAGTACGGACCCAGACAGCCGACGCGTGGGCGGTCGTGCTGCTGATCGCTGCCGGTGCCTCAGACTGGCTGGACGGCAAGCTGGCCCGTGCACTCGGCCAGACCAGCCGCCTTGGCCAGGCGCTCGACCCGGCCGCCGACCGGCTGTATATCGTGGCCACGATCGTGTCGCTCGCTATCCGCGCGATCATCGGGTGGTGGCTGGTGGCGCTGCTGGCCGCGCGCGAACTGGTGCTCGCCGTCGTGCTCGCGGTGCTGAGGGCCAGGGGGTGGGAACCGCTGCAGGTGAGCTTCATCGGCAAGGCCGCGACAGCGTGCTTGTTCTATGCGTTCCCGCTGTTGTTTCTCGGTGCGCATCCGGGCACTGTCGGTGACGTCACCAGGATCACCGGTTGGGCGATGGCGATCTGGGGAACGGCACTCTACTGGTGCGCCGCGCTGCTGTACATAACCCAGGCGCGCAGCCTGATCAGGGGGAACAAGGAGGGCATCCAGCGGTGAAGGCTGTCGTGATGGCAGGCGGGGAGGGCACGCGGCTGCGGCCGATGACCGCCAATCAGCCGAAGCCGCTGCTGCCGGTGGTGAACAAACCGATCATGGAGCACGTGCTGCGGCTGCTGCGGCGGCACGGCTTCAGCGAGACCGTCGTCACCGTCCAGTTCCTCGCCTCCATAGTGCGCAATTACTTCGGCGACGGCGAGGACTTCGACATGAGCCTGCAGTACGCGACCGAGGAGACACCTCTCGGTACCGCGGGCAGCGTGAAAAACGCGCAGGACGCGCTGCGGGATGAGCCGTTCCTGGTGATCTCGGGTGACGCGCTCACCGACATCGACCTGACCGAGCTGGTCAGGTTCCACAAGGACAACGGCGCCCTGGTCACGGTCGGGCTGACCCGGGTCCCCGACCCGCTGGAATTCGGCATCATCATCGTGGACGACGACGGCCGGATCCAGCGCTTCCTTGAGAAGCCGACCTGGGGGCAGGTCTTCTCGGACACTGTCAACACCGGCGTCTATGTCATGGAACCCGAGGTCCTGTCGGAGTTCCCCGCCGGCGAGCCTGCCGACTGGTCGGGCGACATCTTCCCGCAGTTGCTCGACCGGGGCGCGCCCCTTTACGGCTGGATCGCCGACGGTTACTGGGAGGATGTCGGGACCCAGGAGAGCTACCTGAAGGCCCAGGTCGACGTGCTGACCGGCCGGGTGCAGGCGGACATCGACGGCTTCGAGATGTCGCCGGGCGTCTGGGTGGCGGACGGCGCCGAGGTCGACCCCGAGGCGGTGCTGACCGGCCCGCTCTGCATCGGTGACTACGCCAAGATCGAGGCGGGCGCGCAGCTGCGCGAGTTCACCGTGATCGGCAGCAACGTGGTCGTCAAGGAAGGTGCGTTCCTGCACCGTGCCGTCGTGCACAACAACGTTTACGTCGGACAGGGCGCGACCTTGCGCGGCTGCGTGATCGGCAAGAACACCGACGTGATGGCGTCGGCCAGAATCGAGGAGGGCGCGGTCGTCGGGGACGAGTGCGTCATCGAGCCCGAGGCGTACCTGTCGGCAGGCGTGAAGGTCTACCCGTTCAAGACCATCGAGGCCGGCGCCGTGGTGAACACCAGCGTCATCTGGGAATCGCGCGGCCAGCGCACCCTGTTCGGCCCGCGGGGGGTATCCGGCCTGATCAACGTGGAGATCACCCCCGAACTCTGCGTCCGGCTCGCCAGCGCCTATGCCACCACCCTGAGGAAGGGCGCCGTGGTGACGACCTCCCGTGACGTGTCGCGGGCGGCGCGGGCGCTGAAGCGGGCGGTGCATGGCGCGCTCAACGCCAGCGCGATCAACGTGCTCGACCTGGAGGCGCAGCCGCTGCCGGTGGCCAGGTTCGAGACCGCGCGCGGGGAGTGCATTGGCGGGATCGCGCTGCGGACCACCCCGGGCGATCAGCAGTCCATCGACATCATCTTCCTCGATGAGGCCGGTGCGGACCTGTCGCAGGCCGCGCAGCGCAAGCTGGAGCGGGTTTTCTCCAGGCAGGAGTACCGGCGCGCGTTTCCGGGCGAGATCGCCGAGCTGACCTACCCGCCAAGGGTGGTCGAGGCCTACACCCAGGAGCTGCTGCGCTGCGTCGACATGAACGGAGTGCGCGGCGCGGGCCTGAAGGTGGTGGTCGACTGCGCCGGGGGCACGGCCTCGCTGGTGCTGCCCGCGCTGCTTGGCCGGATCGGCGTGGATGTGCTCACCGTCAACAACCGCCTCGACGAGACATCGCCGACGCAGTCGCTGGCGCAGGTCCGGGCCGGGATGCACCGGCTTGCCGAGCTGGTGTCCTCGTCGCGCGCCGCGTTCGGTGTCCGGTTCGACCCGGTCGGGGAGCGGATCACCCTGGTCGACGACAAGGGATCCCTGGTCAGCGACGAGCGGGCGCTGCTCGTCGTGCTCGACCTGATCGCGGCCGAGCGCAGGACCGGCCGGGTGGCGCTGCCGGTAACCACCACCAGGGTGGCCGAGCGGGTCTCCCGGTTCCACGACGTCCAGGTCGACTGGACGCCAACCTCCCTGCACGGTCTCTATGAGGCCACCGCGGCGCAGGACGTCATCTTCGCGGCCGACGGCCGCGGCGGTTTCGTGGTGCCCGAGTTCTCCAGGTCTATCGACGGGATCGCGGCCTTCGCCCGGCTGATTGGCCTGGTCGCCCGCACCCGGATGGAGCTGAGCCAGATCGACGCCAGGATCCCGACTGCGTACCTGCTGAAGCGGTCGATGCCCACGCCGTGGGCGGCGAAGGGCAGCATTATGCGGATCGTGGTCGAGGCCGCCGGGGACCGGACCATCGACACGACCGACGGTGTCCGCGTGGTGGAACCCGAGGGCGGCTGGATCCTGGTGCTGCCCGACCCGTCCGACGCCGTGACCCACCTGTGGGCAGAGGGCAAAGACGGCGACGCCGTGCAAGGGCTGCTCGACAAGTGGGCAGCCGTGGTCGAGCACGCTGGCCGGTGAGCGGACACCCATCGTTTTGTACCGCCGCGCGGCTTATCGGATCCCGCAGGCCCGGGCCGGGCCGGCTCATTTCCTGGCTGCTGCGGCCTGAGCTGCTGAGTGCCGGCGCGGATGACCCCGGGCGTGAGAGAATCGCCGTCATTATTGATGGCGGGTTGCTCGGAGGTGCGGCCAGATGTGGCGGAGGCGTCGGCGGAGTGCGCCGGTTGGTTCCGTGCGGGCTGACATCGCCGTCCCCGGCACACCGGTACCCGGCTCATTGACCGCGGCCGGCGGGTTAATGTCCGCCACCGGACGGCGGGTGTGGCGCATGGACCGGCGCGCCGCCACGCGGGTACCTTGGAGCCCACCGTCCGGAACCGCGCCGTCCGCCGTGCAGGCTGGCGTGGGCACCGCGCAGATCGCATCGCCAACGGAGGGAAGGCTCGGCAGGGATATGCCCAGCGTTTACTGCACCCGATGCGGTCAGGAAAATCCGGACGGCGCCCGCTTCTGCTCGCAGTGCGGTGCGCCGCTGACGTACGGCTCCGGTGAGCACGGCGCCGAGACGACCTCGACCATCTCGCTGGGCGGCGAGCCCGCCGATGGCGAGTTCGGTGACGAATCGCTCGCCGACGCAGCAACCTTGGACGCGCTTCCCACGGGCACTGCGCTGCTCGTGGTGCGGCGCGGGCCTAATGCAGGCAGCAGGTTCCTGCTGGACAGCGATCTGACGCTGGTCGGCCGTCATCCCGATAGCGACATCTTCCTCGATGACGTGACCGTCTCGCGGCGGCACGCCGAGTTCTACCGGCAGGGCGGCGGGTTCACCGTCCGTGACGTGGGCAGCCTGAACGGCACCTACGTGAACCGCGAGCGCATCGAGGAGGCGGAGCTCAGCAGCGGCGATGAGGTACAGGTGGGCAAGTTCCGCCTGGTGTTCCTCCTGGGCCCGCGCTCTGCGGCGGAGCATGGCGGGGGCGCGCAGGTCTGGGGATGAACGGCCAGCCTGCCCGGTCCTACCTCGGGATCGGCGAGGTGCTCGCGCAGCTCCGCGCCGAATTCCCGGATATTAGCGTGTCCAAGATCCGCTTCCTCGAGTCGGAGGGACTGATCGAGCCTGCGCGGTCGCCATCGGGCTACCGCAGGTTCGGCGCCGCGGATGTCGAGCGGCTCCGCTACATCCTGACCGCCCAGCGCGATCAGTACCTTCCGCTTCGCGTTATCAAGGAGCGGCTTCCCGGTGGCGGCGCGCAGCCGCCGTCCCGGACGGCCGCTGGACGGGACGGAGCAGCGCAGGCGGATACCGCGCCGGCCGTGCTGAGCAGGCGGGAACTCGCGGAGGCGGCTGGCATCGACGACGGCCAGCTGTCCGAGCTTGAAGCCTTCGGCCTGATCCGGCGGGGCCGGCAGTACGGCCCGGATGCGCTGCAGGTCGCCAGGACGGTAGCCGCGCTGGCGGGCTACGGCGTGCAGGCCCGGCACCTGCGCGCGGTCCGTGCGGCGGCCGAGCGCGAGACTTCCCTGATCGAGCAGGTGGTGGCGCCCACGCTGCACCAGCGTCAGCCAGCCGCCAGGCAGCAGGCCGGCCAGACCGCGCGCGAGATCGCCGCGCTATCGCTGCGGCTGCACCGGGCGTTGCTGGAAGCCGCCCTGGCCGAGGCCGGATTTGCCGGTGACGGCCTGCCCGATGAGCTGCCGGGCGCCGGCGGGCCGGGAACCGGTGCCGAGGGGGCCGGTGCCCAGGGCACCGGCGGGCCCGGAATGAGGGGGCCGGGAATAAGCGCAGAGCGGCCGGGATTCGTTGCCTCCGGGTCCGGTTACGCCGCAGACCGGCAGGGCGGCGCGCGGCGCGACGACCGGGAAGTCGGAGGTGCGAGCGCCTAGCTTTGGACCAGCGGTGCCCGCGCCGCCGCCGCAGCGGGCCTGGTCTGCCCGCCGTCAGCAAGCGCCGCCAGGGTGCGGGCCGATGCGCCCAGATAGCGGGTGTACGTTGACAAAGGGAATGCCTTTAAGCAGGGTCCAGAGTACAGGCAGCGCGCCAGGCGCTTTGAGGGATGGAGCCGCCGTGAGGCAGATGGAGGTCGTTGGCGTCCGCGTCGAGATGCCCACGAACCAGCCCATCGTCCTGCTGAAGGAGACGCAGGGGGAGAGGTACTTGCCGATCTGGATCGGCCCGATGGAGGCGACCGCCATCGCCTACGCTCAGCAAGGGCTGGTGCCCGCCAGGCCGCTGACTCACGACCTGCTCCGCGACGTGCTCCAGGCCCTGGACGTGCAGCTGAAAACGGTCAATATCACCGAGCTCAGGGACGGGATCTTCTTCGCCGACCTGATCTTCTCGAACGGCAAGGAGGTGAGCGCCCGGCCATCCGACTCGATCGCCCTTGCGCTGCGGACCGGCGCGACCATCTTCGCGAGCGACGAGATCCTCGACGAGGCCGGTATCGCGATCCCCGATGAGCAGGAGGACGAGGTGGAGAAATTCCGCGAGTTCCTCGACACGATCACGCCGGAGGACTTCGGGCGCGCCACCTGATAACGCTGCGGCCCGCGGCCGGGCCGGGCAAGCGGCGGGGATGATGCTTTGTCATGACTCAGCACTCAGACCGCGACGCGCCGTGGCAGATCGTTGACGAGCTTGCTGCCAGCGGCCTACGGTTCGAGACGAGTACCCAGGGACATCGCTCCCGGGCCGGAGGTGGGCGTGGCGGTAACCAAGGGTGACGGACAGGCGCCTGGCACACGCGGTGCCGCTGCCCGGCACGCCGGTGAGCAGGGGCTCCTGTTCGGCGAGGAGATCGCCGCCCGGCCCGAGGACATCGGCTATCGCGGCCCTACGGCATGTACCGCAGCCGGGATCACCTACCGCCAGCTCGACTACTGGGCCAGGACCGGACTGGTGGAGCCAAGCGTGCGGACCGCCACCGGCTCCGGGTCGCAGCGGCTCTACGGTTTCCGGGACATTCTCGTGCTCAAGGTGGTAAAGCGGCTGCTGGACACCGGGATTTCGCTGCAGCAGATCAGGGCCGTGCTGACGCACCTGCGCCAGCACGGCGCTGGCGATCTCGCGCAGGTCACCCTCATGAGTGACGGCGTGAGCGTCTACGAGTGCACCTCCCCCGATGAGGTAGTGGACCTGCTACAGGGCGGCCAGGGAGTGTTCGGCATCGCACTTGGCCGGGTCTGGCAGGAGGTCGAGGGGAGCCTGGCCGAGCTGCCTGCCGAGCGGGCCGCGACGGACGAGCCTGCTGATCCGCTCGCCGGGACCGGCAGCAGCGCGGACGAGCTAGCCAGGCGCCGGGCCCGCAGGATCAGCTGAGCGCGCGGCCAGCCGCCGGGCACCCGGCCCGGGCCCGCTTATTGCGTTACATCGTGTTATGGCCGGCGGCGCGTCAGGCCGCGACGGCAGGCGGGCGTTTCTTGCCTGCCGGAGAACCGCCGCGCCGCTTGGTCCAAGCCGGGTCCGGCGCGGTCATGCTCGGGTAGGCTCGGGAACGCTGACGAAACCGTCCGGGAGAGACCTCGCGCAACCAGCGCTGGGCGCCGAAGGGGCAACCTCCCCGGAACCTCTCAGGCATCAGGGACCGGGCGGCCTAAGCATCTCTGGAGTCCGCGCGGGCGCGATGACAGAGGGGGAGTCCGCACACCGCGCTAGCGGCCCGATGACGGTCCGCCGGGAGGCTCCCATGGACTTCGCGCAACGGCATATCGGCCCGTCCGGGGCCGAGCAGGAGCGGATGCTCGCCGCCATCGGTCACGCTTCACTCGACGCGCTCAGCACCGCGGCGCTGCCCCCCGGCCTCGCGGCGGACCGCGACCTGACCCTGCCAGGGCCGCTGAGCGAAGCGGACGCGCTAGCCGAACTGCGCCGCCTTGCCGCCAGGAACCATCCCGTCACCTCAATGATCGGCCTGGGCTACTACGGCACCGAGACGCCCGCCGTGATCCGCAGGAACATCCTGGAGAGCCCTGCCTGGTACACGGCTTACACTCCATACCAGCCGGAGATCTCGCAGGGCAGGCTTGAGGCGCTGCTGAACTTCCAGACCATGGTCGAGGACCTGACCGCGCTGCCGGTGGCCGGGGCGTCGATGCTGGACGAGGCGATCGCCGCCGCCGAGGCAATGACCCTCAGCAGGCGGGCGCTGGGCAAGGGGCGGATCTACCTGGCTGACGCCGACTGCCTGCCGCAGACGCTGGCGGTCCTCGCGACCAGGACGGCGCCGCTCGGCATCGAGCTCGTCACCGCGCCGGTTAGCCCGGAGGTCATCGCCGCCCAGCCGGCCGGCGAGCTGTTCGGCGTGCTGTTGCCCTACCCGGCGGCCAGCGGGGCCATCCGCGACCTGCGGCCGGCCATCGACGCCGCGCACGCCAGCGGCGCGCTGGTCACTGTCGCCGCCGACCTGCTCGCGCTCACCCTGCTCACCCCGCCGGGTGAGCTCGGCGCGGACATCGCGATCGGCACGACGCAGCGGTTCGGCGTCCCGATGGGCTTCGGCGGCCCGCACGCCGGATACATCTGCGTTCGGGACGCGCTCAAGCGCCAGCTGCCAGGGCGGCTGGTGGGCCTCTCGGTGGACGCTGACGGCCAGCCCGCGTACCGGCTCGCGCTGCAGGCCCGCGAGCAGCACATCCGCAGGGAGAAGGCGACCAGCAACATCTGCACGGCGCAGGTACTGCTCGCGGTGATCGCCGTGATGTATGCCTCCTATCACGGCCCCGACGGCCTGACGGCCATCGCCCGCCGGGTGCACCGCAAGGCTGCCGTGCTGGCCGCGACCCTTCGCGAACACGGATGTGAAACGGATAACACGGAGTTCTTCGACACCGTCCGGGTGACCATTAACGGGGGCGCGGGGGCGGCCGCTGAGCGGGCCCGCGCGGCTGGCTTCAACCTCTACCAGGCTGATGACGAGGTGCTGCAGGTCGCCTGCGACGAGACGACGACCGACGAGCAGCTGCTGGCGGTGGCGAGCGCGCTGGCGGGCCGGCCGGCGGAGCTGGCCGCTGACGCCCCGGACGCGCTGCCGGCCGGCCTGGCACGTACCAGCCAGTTCCTGACCCATCCCGCGTTCCACGCCTATCGCAATGAGACCGCGATGCTGCGGTACCTGAGGCGGCTCGCGGACCGTGACCTTGCCCTCGACAGGTCGATGATCCCGCTGGGCTCGTGCACCATGAAGCTGAATGCGGCAGCTGAGATGGAGCCCATCACCTGGCCGGAGTTCGCCAACCTGCATCCGTTCGCCCCGGCCGGCCAGGCGCAGGGCTACCTGGAGCTGATCGCGGGCCTGGAACGGGCGCTGGCCGAGATCACCGGCTACGACGCGGTGACGGTGCAGCCCAACGCCGGTTCCCAGGGCGAGCTGACCGGCCTGCTGGCGATCCGCGGCTATCACCTAGCGCAAGGTGAGCCGGACCGGGACGTCTGCCTGATCCCCGAGTCGGCGCACGGCACCAACGCGGCCAGCGCGGTGCTGGCCGGGCTGCGGGTGGTCGTGGTGAAGTGCGGCTCGGACGGCGCGATCGACGTGGGCGACCTGCATGCGAAGCTCGAGGCGCACGCCGGGGCTATCGCGGCGATCATGATCACCTACCCGTCCACGAACGGGGTGTTCGAGGAGACCGTGGCCGACGTCTGCGGCACCGTCCACGCCGCGGGCGGCCAGGTGTACGTCGACGGCGCCAACCTGAACGCGCTCGTCGGGCTGGCCAGGCCGGGCTGGTTCGGCGCTGACGTGTCGCACCTGAACCTGCACAAGACCTTCTGCATCCCGCACGGGGGCGGCGGTCCTGGCGTCGGCCCGGTCGGCGTCCGGGCGCACCTGATCCCGTTCCTGCCCGGCCACCCGATGCTCGACGGCCCGGCGATCGTCAGCAATGACGCCCGCCTGGCGGGTCTCGCGGACCTGCCGGGGGCCCGTGCCGCGAGTGGCGCCGCGCACGGCGGCCCGGTGGCAGCAGCGCCTTACGGGTCCGCGGGGATTCTGCCGATCTCCTGGGCCTATCTGCGGATGATGGGCCCCGAGGGGCTGCGCCGGGCCACCCAGGCGGCGATCCTTGCCGCCAACTACGTGGCCAAGCGCCTTGACCCGCATTTCCCCGTGCTCTACACCGGCCGCGGCGGCCTGGTGGCGCACGAGTGCATCCTGGACCTGAGGCCGATCACCAGCCAGACCGGGATCACCGCGGAGGACGTGGCCAAGCGCCTGATCGATTACGGCTTCCACGCGCCGACCATGTCGTTCCCGGTCGCGGGGACGCTGATGGTCGAGCCGACCGAGAGCGAGGACCTGACCGAGCTGGACAGGTTCTGCGACGCGATGATCTCGATCTCGGGTGAGATCGGCAAGGTGGCCTCCGGCGAGTTCGACAGCCACGACAACCCGCTGAAGAACGCCCCGCATACGGCCTCGATGCTGATCTCCGGCGAGTGGAAGCACGGCTATGAGCGGGAGTTGGCCGCCTACCCGGTGCCGGCCGACCGGCGGGCCAAGTACTGGTCGCCGGTGCGCAGGATCGACGCGGCCTACGGCGACAGGCACCTGGTCTGCGCCTGCCCGCCCCCGGAGGCGTTCGAGACCTGACAAGGCCGCAGTGCCGCCCAGATCGAGTCCCGCTCGCACCAGCCCGCTCTCGGCGGACCCGGGGCGACTTCCAGTTAGCTGGTGCGGGGTTCCCAGCTGAAGAAGCGGGCCGCGAGGAGCAGGCCGCCCAGGCCCCAGATGGCCACGATCAGGACATCGCTCCAGTGGAAGGGGGTGCCGAGGAAGCCGGCCTGCATGCCGCGGGCGAAATGCCAGACCGGGAAGACCCTGGCGATCCACAGGATCCAGGCGGGAGCGTTGCTGCCGAGCGGGATGAAGATCCCGGACAGGAACAGCAACGGCAGGATGCTGGCGTTGACGATCGCGGGCGCGGCGTCGCCATTGGGGATGACGACCGTGATGGCCATGCCGAGCGCGCAGAACGCCGCGGCGCCGACAATGACCATCACCGCGAACCGCAGCAGCGTGGCGCCCGTCGGCACGGTCGCGCCGTAGGCGACCCGGCCGAAGGCCGTCGTGATCAGGACCAGCAGGATCCCGATCAGCAGGGCGTGCAGCATCCGCGCGCCGAGGAAGACGGCACTGGGCAGCGGGGTGCCGTTGGTCCGCTTCAGTACTCCGGTGTCGCGCTGGAACGAAACGCTGATTGCGATGTTCGTGTAGCAGGCTGAAATCACCGCGAAGGACGCCATCGCGGCCACGTAGTAAGTGGACGTGTCGACCAGCCGCGCGCCGATATGGACAGTGCTGTGACCCAGCAGCGCGGTGAAGATCACCAGGAACATGAGCGGGAAGGCGAAGGTGAAAAAGGCTGATGCCGGGTTCCGCCAGAACGCCTTGTTCACGTACCGGACCTGCGAGAGGGTCAGTGCGGCCGGGTTCGTCCGGGTTGCTGCGCTCATTCTGGATGCCGTGTTCATTCTGGATGCCGGGTTCTTTCCGGATGCCGTCCTCCGCCCGTCCCCGCTGGCGGGACCGGCGCTGCAGGCGGGCTGGTCAGCGCGAGATAGACGTCCTCAAGCGACGGACGGATGATATCCAGCCCGTCGAGACGAATGCCCTGCTCGATGGCCCAGCCGGTGAGCTGGCTGAGCGCCCGGGTGAGGTCGTCGGGAACGAACTCGGTGAAACCATCCGCCGCCGGCGGGCTGCCCAGGCCAGGCGGCGGCGACATCCCGCCGGGCAGCCGGTATCTGACGCGTGCCCGGGCCCGTTCCCGGTCGCCGATGGTGGCCGGAGGTCCCTGTGCCACGATCCTCCCGGCAGCGATGACGGCGACCCGATCCGCCAGGTACTGGGCCTCGTCCATGTAGTGCGTGGTGAGCAGCACGGTCTTGCCGAGCGCCGCGAGGCTCTTGACCACGTCCCAGGCCTCATGGCGGGCTGAGGGGTCGAAGCCTGTCGTCGGCTCGTCAAGGAACAGCAGGTCAGGATTGCCTGCCAGGGCGATCGCGACGTCCAGGCGGCGCTGCTGGCCGCCGGAGAGCTTGATCACGCGCGCGTTGCGTTTCTCCCCGAGGCCGACGAGGCCGATGACCTCATCGACAGGCCGCGGGTGCGGATAGTAGCTCGAGTACATGGCGACCGTCTCGGCCACCGTGAGGTAACGGTCCACCCCGGACGACTGCAGGACGATCCCGATCCTGGCCTTCAGCCGCTGCCGCTGGCGGTCGGGATCGTAACCGAGCACCGTGGCCGTGCCGCCGTCGCGGGCCCGGTATCCCTCGAGGATCTCGACGGTGGTGGTCTTCCCCGCGCCGTTCGGGCCGAGCAGCGCGAAGATCTCGCCTGATCTCACCTGCAGGTCAATGCCGTTCACTGCGTGCACGTTGCCGTACGACTTGGTGAGGCCGTGCACCTCGATCGCGAGGGGTCCCGCCGGGCCCGCCGGGCGTTCAGGCGATGCCATTACGAGGCGCTCCTGTCAGCTCACGTGGCCGCCAGCGGCGGCCACTATCGTGGCCGCGCATCCGGCCCTCGTCGACCCGCGCCTAGCATGGCATATCCAGATCGCCGCCGGTGTCACCGGAAGCTTCAGCGGATGAGGTGCCGGCCCGGTTCGCCTTGATGGTGCGCCCCTTCCACTCCCCGCCGCGGCCGCGGTGGTGCCGTCGCGCGGAGTCTGCCGTCATCGCCGCGTACATCACGGCGATGACCGGCAGGGAGGGCGCCCGCAGCGGCGACAGCCCGTAGAGCCGGAGCATGGGCAGGTACGTGATGCTCATGATCGTCCAGGCAGCCAGGCCCGCCGCCGCGGGCCAGCCGGCGGCGGAGCTGCCGCCGGCCAGGCCCGTCAGCCCGGCGAGCACGGCGGCAGGCGGCAGCAGGTAGAGCCATAGCAGGCCGGCGACCGTGCCTGCGAGCGCCGCGGGCGAGTAGCGCAGCTGCGTGTAGGCGCTCCTGGCGACCATGTCCCACAGCCCGGAAAGGTCCGGGTAGGGCCTGCGGCTCCGGACGGCCGTCGTGAGGCCAAGCCAGCAGCGGCCGGCCGCGCTCCTCTTGAGCAGGCGCCCGAGCGCGACGTCATCGATCCGGGCGCCGCGGATACGGTCCAGCCCTCCGGCTGCCTCCAGCGCCTGCCGCCGGACCAGCATGCAGCCGCCCGCGGCAGCAGCCACGCGGGCGCCAGGCCGGTTGACGAGGCGGAACGGGTACAGCATGGCAAAGAAATAGACGAACGCCGGCACCAGGAGCCGCTCCCAGCCGGTCTCGGCCCGCAGCAGTGCCATCTGCGAGACAAGGACGCGGTGGTCCCCCTCGGCGGCCCGGACCAGGGCTGCGACCGTTCCCTGCTGGTAGGCGATGTCGGCGTCGGTGAACAGGATGTACTCGGCGTCACCAGCGGCTTGCAGTCCCTGTGCCATCGCCCAGACCTTGCCTGCCCAGCCGCTCGGCGTGGCGGAGCCCGAGATGACGCGCACGGTCTGGCTGACGGCGGCGGCGACCTGCGCGGTCCCGTCAGTGCTGTCGTCGTCGACGAGGACGACGCGCAGCGGCCCCGCGTAGTCCTGGCCGAGCAGCGTCGGCAGCGTCGCCGGGAGCATGGCGGCCTCGTCCCTGGCCGGGATGACCGCCGCCACGCTGGGCCAGCGCCCCGGATCCGCCGTCCCGGCAGGCAGCCGCTGATCAGTCCGCCAGTATCCGCCGCGGGCGGCCAGCAGGTACAGCCAGGCGATCGCGGCGAGCGCGCAGGCAGCAACGGCATATGGCACGGGGCTAGCCTGGCACACCGGCGCGACCGGGCCATTGGCTCGTCGCTGCAGGCGCCGCGTGCGGAGTCTGAATAGAGTTACAGAATGGCAGATCCGGCGAGCTACCGGCCAGCCCCGGGCTCGATTCCCGAGTCGCCGGGCGTTTACAGGTTCCGCGATGAGCGCCGCCGGGTGATTTACGTGGGGAAGGCCAAGAGCCTGCGTTCCAGGCTCAACTCGTATTTCGCTGACTTCGCCGGGCTGCATCCGCGCACTCAGTCGATGCTGCGCGCAGCGGCCGGCGTGGAATGGACGATGGTCGGGACCGAGGTCGAGGCGCTCCAGCTGGAGTACTCCTGGATCAAGGAGTTCGATCCCCGGTTCAACGTGCGGTACCGGGACGACAAGAGCTACCCCTACCTGGCCGTGACGATGGACGAGGAGTACCCGCGCGTCATGGTCATGCGGGGGGCCAAGCGGCGCGGCGTACGCTACTTCGGGCCGTATTCGCATGCCTGGGCGATCAGGGACACCGTGGACACCCTGCTCCGGGTCTTCCCGGTCCGGACCTGCTCGGCGGGCGTGTTCAAGCGGGCCGGACAGATCGGGCGCCCCTGCCTGCTCGGCTACATCGGCAAGTGCTCAGCTCCGTGCGTGGGCCGGGTGGGCGCTGCCGAGCACCGCAGCCTGGCGGAGGAGTTCTGCGACTTCATGGCCGGCCAGACCGGAAAGTTCACCAGGCGGCTCGAAGCCGAAATGCGCCGCGCCGCGGCGGCGCAGGAGTACGAGCGGGCCGCCAGGCTCCGCGACGACATCCAGGCGCTGCACCGGGCGCTCGAGAAGCAGGCGGTCGTGCTGGGCGATGGCACCGACTGCGATGTCATCGCGCTGGCAGAAGATCAGCTGGAGGCGGCTGTCCAGGTCTTCTACGTACGGGGCGGCCGCGTCCGCGGGCAGCGCGGCTGGGTTGTCGACAAGGTCGAGGACATCTCTACGGGGGAGCTGGTCGAGCATTTTCTCGGTCAGGTCTACGGCGACGACCAGGTGGCGGCCGAGCCCGCCGGCGCCGGCCGGGCCCTGGCCGGACGCGGCAGCCAAGGCGGGCCGGGCGCCGTCCCGCGTGAGGTGCTGGTGCCGGTGCGGCCGCCGGACGCCGCCGTCGTCGAGGAGTGGCTGGCGGCCAGGCGCGGCGGCCGGGTAAGCCTCCGGGTTCCGCAGCGCGGGGACAAGAAGGCGTTGCTGGAGACTGTGGCGAGGAACGCGGCCGAGTCGCTGGTGCAGCACAAGACAAGGCGAGCCAGTGATCTGTCGACCCGGAGCCTGGCGATGAACGAGATCCAGGAGGCACTCGGACTCGACGAGGCGCCTCTGCGGATCGAGTGCTACGACGTATCGAACCTGCAAGGCACGCACGTCGTCGCATCCATGATCGTCTTTGAGGACGGGCTGCCGCGCAAGTCCGAATACCGCAGGTTCAGCATCAACGGCCTGGACGGCGCCGATGATGTGGCCTCGATCCACGAGGTCATCTCCCGCAGGTTCCGCCGCTACCTCGAAGACATCCAGGCGACCGGCGAGCTTGACATGCTAGGCGGCGAGTCTGCTGGCGAAGATCAGGCGCCAGACCGAGCGCGGCCGCGCAAGTTCGCCTATCCGCCGAACCTGGTCGTCATCGACGGCGGCCCGGCCCAGGTCGGCGCCGCGGTACGCGCCCTGGCGGAGCTTGGCATCGACGACGTGGCCGTGTGCGGCCTGGCCAAGCGGCTCGAGGAGGTCTGGCTGCCCGGCGACGACGGCCCCGTGATCATGCCCCGGACCAGCGAGGGCCTCTACCTGCTGCAGCGGGTCAGGGATGAGGCGCACCGGTTTGCGATCACTTATCACCGGAAGAAGCGATCAGCGGCGCTGACCACCAGCGCACTCGACACAATCCCCGGACTTGGCCCGGCGCGCCGGGCTACTCTGCTACGGCACTTCGGCTCGGTCCGCAGGATGAGCGGGGCTACGGTGGCTGAGATCGCGGGGCTACCCGGGATCGGCCCGCGGATCGCCGAAGCGGTCCTCGGCGCGCTCAGTCCCGCCCGGGCTGACCAGGACGGCGCTGGCCGGCAGGCCGGGGGAGAGCGGGCCGGACAGACCACAGGGGGACACGCGCTATGACGCCGGACAGGACCGGACCGGAGATCGTCATCATCACGGGGATGTCGGGTGCGGGCCGGAGCACGGCTGCGAAGTCACTGGAGGACCTGGACTGGTTCGTTGCCGACAACCTGCCGCCGGACCTGCTGCCGACCATGGTGGACCTGGCCAGGCGGGCCCAGGGCGCGGTTCCGAGGCTCGCCGCGGTCGTTGACGTGCGCAGCCGTGCGTTCTCGACCGACCTGAAGTCGGTTATTCACGGTCTTCAGGCGCGTGGTATCCAGCCGTATGTCGTGTTCCTTGAGGCGAGCGACGACACGCTGGTCCGCAGGTTCGAGAGTGTCCGGCGCCCGCATCCGCTGCAGGAGGGGGGCCGGGTGCTGGACGGGATCGCCGCGGAACGGGAGCTGCTGCGGCCAGTCCGCGGCCAGGCCGACCTGATCCTCGACAGTTCCGACCTCAACGTGCATGAGCTGCGGGCCAGGATGCGCGATGCGTTCGGCGGCGATTCAGACCAGGACCTCCGGGTGAACGTCATCTCCTTCGGCTTCAAGTACGGCCTGCCCGTCGATGCCGACCTCGTGGCGGACTGCAGGTTCCTGCCGAACCCGCACTGGGTGCCCGAACTCGCGCCGCTGACCGGCCAAGACAGCGAAGTCCGGGCGTATGTCCTTGGCCAGCCGGGCGCAGCCGAGTTCCTCAGCGCCTATGTCGAGGCCGTGCGGGTGACCCTGAGCGGATATCAGAACGCGGGAAAGCACTTCGTCGTGCTCGCGGTGGGCTGCACCGGCGGGAAGCACCGCAGCGTGGTGATGGCCGAGGAGATCACGGCCAGGCTGGCCGGATCGTGGCCGGACATCCAGGTCACGCACCGAGACCTCGGGCGCGAGTGATGGCGCAACTGCCCGGCCGGCCGCTCAGCCGCAACGTGGTCGCGCTCGGCGGCGGTCACGGGCTGTTCGCCTCGCTGTCCGCGCTGCGCAGGGTGACCCGCCACCTCACCGCCGTGGTGACCGTCGCCGACGACGGTGGCTCGAGCGGCAGCCTGCGCCGCCAGTTCGGCGTGCTGCCCCCCGGCGACCTGCGGATGGCGCTCGCGGCGCTGTGCGGGGATGATGCGTGGGGCACCACCTGGAGCCAGGTTGTCCAGCACAGGTTCACCGGCGAGCAGGAGCTTGGCGGGCACGCCGTCGGCAACCTGCTCATCGTCGCCCTCTGGGAGCTGCTCGGCGATACCGTGCAGGGCCTTGACTGGGTGGGCCGCTTGCTCGGCGCGCACGGCCGGGTGCTGCCGATGGCGTCGGTACCGCTGGACCTGGTGGCCGAGGTCGAGGGGGCCGATCCAGGCAGTCCCGAGGACATCACCATGGTTAGGGGCCAGGTCGCCTGCGCGACGACGCCAGGACGGGTACGGTCGGTTTCACTGATTCCCGCGGACCCGCCCGCGTGCCCCGAGGCCTTGGCGGCGGTCGGGGCAGCGGACTGGGTGGTGCTCGGGCCCGGCTCGTGGTTCACCAGCGTGATTCCGCACCTGCTGGTGCCGCAGCTGGCGGAGGCGCTGGTCACCACCCGGGCACGCCGGCTGGTGGCGCTGAACCTGGCGCCGCAGTCAGGGGAAACCGAGGGGTTCGCCCCGCAGACGCACCTGGAGGTGCTTGCCGATCACGCTCCGGGGCTGAAGGTCGATGTCGTGCTCGCCGATCGCGGCGCGGTCAGCGCCGCGGCACCGGAGCTGGAGAAGGCCGCTGGCCTGCTCGGTGGCAGGCTCGTGCTGGCGGACCTGGCTGTGGCGGACGGGACGCCCCGCCACGATCCGCGGCGGCTGGCGGGCGCGTTCGCGCAGATCTTCGAGGGGGAGTAAGCGATGGCGATGACCGGGCTGGTCAAGGATGAGCTCAGCCGCGTCACCATTCTTAAGCCGTGCTGCCGGAAGGCGGAGGTGTCCACGCTGCTGCGGTTCGCGGGCGGCCTGCACCTGGCGGCGGGCCGCATCGTGGTCGAGGCTGAGCTTGACACCGGGGCAGCGGCACGCAGGCTCCGCAAGGATGTGGCTGAGGTGTTCGGCCACGCCTCGGAGCTGATCGTGCTCGCTCCGAGCGGGCTGCGCAAGGGCAACAGGTACGTAGTGCGGGTCCATAAGGACGGCGCGAGCCTGGCCAGGCAGACCGGGCTCGTCGACAGCAAGGGCAGGCCGGTGCGCGGGCTGCCTAAGCAGGTGGTGTCGGGTACGACCTGCGACTGCGAATCCGCATGGCGCGGCGCTTTCCTGGCTCACGGCTCCCTGACCGAGCCAGGAAGGTCGATGTCACTCGAGGTCACCTGCCCTGGACCGGAGGCAGCCCTGGCCATGGTCGGCGCTGCCCGGCGGCTGAAGATTCATGCCAGGGCCCGCGAGATCCGCGGCGTGGACCGGGTGGTCGTCAAGGACGGTGACGCGATCAGCGCACTGCTGACCAGGCTGGGCGCGCACGACAGCGTGCTCGCATGGGAGGAACGCCGGATGCGCCGCGAGGTGCGGGCGACCGCCAACAGGCTGGCCAACTTCGACGACGCCAACCTGCGCCGCAGCGCCCGGGCCGCGGTCGCGGCCGGCGCACGGGTGGAGCGGGCTCTGGAGATCCTGGGCGCCGACGCGCCCGAGCACCTGATCGTGGCGGGCGAGCTGCGGATCAAGCACCGCCAGGCAAGCCTGGAGGAACTCGGCCAGCTGGCCGATCCGCCGCTGACGAAAGATGCGATCGCCGGCCGGATCCGGCGGCTGCTCGCCCTCGCCGACAAGCGCGCGGCCGAGACCGGCGTGCCAGGTACGGAGGCGCACCTGACCGCCGACATGCTCGTCCCCTGAGGCGATCGCGCCCGCCGGATGGACCGATAGCCAGCCCCGGGGGCTTTGTCGCCCGGATAGGCTTAGCGCAATGGCGCGCCCGGCGCCGCGGCGGCGCCCGCCGCCGCCGCCGGTCGGCAGGCCCGCGCCGGTGTAGGGTTCGGTCGGGCCCGGGCGGCGGCGCGGTCGCTGGATCGAGCAACAGGATCGAGCAACAGGATAAGGAGCGCTGCAGTGACAGTGCGGGTGGGTATCAATGGATTTGGACGGATTGGCCGTAACTTCTGGCGGGCCGTCAGCGCCGGGGCAGCTGCCTCGGCGGACATCGAGATCGTCGCGGCCAATGACCTGACCGACGCCAAGACTCTGGCACACCTGCTGAAGTACGATACCGTGCTCGGCACGCTGGACCTGGACGTGACAGCAGACCACGACGTGATCAGGGCCGGGGACAGCCGAATCAGGGTGCTCGCGCTGCGGGACCCGGCCGCGCTGCCGTGGCGCGACCTCGGCGTGGACGTGGTGATCGAGGCTACCGGGCGGTTCACCGGGGCGCCGGACGCGCGCAAGCACATCGAGGCCGGCGCGAGTAAGGTCATCATCTCGGCTCCCGCCAAGGGCGAGGACATCACGATCGTGATGGGCGTCAACGACGACTCGTATGACTCGGCCGCGCACGATGTCATCTCCAACGCCTCGTGCACCACCAACTGCGTGGCGCCGCTTGCGAAGGTGCTGCTGGACAGCTTCGGCATCGTCAAGGGCCTGATGACGACCGTCCACGCCTACACCAACGACCAGGTGATCCTGGACTTCCCGCACAAGGACCTGCGCAGGGCCAGGGCCGCGGCGCAGAACATCATCCCGACCACCACCGGTGCCGCGAAGGCGACCGCCCTGGTGCTGCCCGCGCTCGCGGGCAAGCTGGACGGGATCGCGATGCGGGTGCCCGTCATGGACGGCTCCGTCACCGACCTGGTGGTGCAGCTTGACCGGGAGGTGACCGCCGAGGAGGTCAACGCCGCCTACCGGGCCGCTGCCGACGGGCCGCTTAAGGGCTTCCTGCGCTACACCGACGAGCCGATCGTCTCCTCCGACATCGTCGGTACCCCGTATTCGTGCACCTTTGACTCGCTGCTCACCATGGCGCACGGCGACCAGGTCAAGGTGATCGGCTGGTACGACAACGAATGGGGCTACTCCAACCGGCTGGCCGACGTGACCGCGCTGGTCGGCGCCGGCCTGGCTGCCAGATCATGAGGGGAATTGACGCCCTTGACGTCGGCGGCCAGACGGTGCTGCTTCGGGTCGACCTCAACGTGCCCACCGACGGCGACCGGATCACCGACGACGGCCGCATCAGGGCCAGCCTTCCGACCATCACCAAGCTGGCCAGCCGGGGGGCGCGGGTGCTGGCCTGCGCGCACCTTGGCCGCCCCAAGGGCGCCAGTTACGACGAGCGCGCCGCAGGCGGCCCCTCGCTCCGCCCGGTGGCCGAGCGCCTCGGCGAGCTGCTCGGGACCGAGGTCCCGCTCGCCGCTGACGTCACCGGCCCTGCCGCCGCCGCGGTCGCCGCTGGCCTGCACGACGGCCAGGTCGGCCTGCTGGAGAACATCAGGTTCGAGCCCGCAGAGACGAGCAAGGACGACGCGCAGCGGGGCGAGCTTGCCCGCAGGCTCGCCGGGATGGCACAGCTGTACGTCGGCGACGGTTTCGGCGCGTTGCACCGCAAGCACGCCAGCGTCTACGACGCGGCGCTGCTGCTGCCGCGTGCGGCAGGCGACCTGGTGCTGGCCGAGGTAGCGGTGCTGCACCAGCTGACCACCGACCCGGCCAGGCCGTACGTCGTGGTCCTCGGCGGCGCCAAGCCGTCCGACAAGCTTGCCGTGATCAGCAACCTGCTGGACAGCGCCGACCGGCTGCTGATCGGCGGCGGCATGTCCTACACGTTCCTCGCCGCCCTTGGCTACGAGGTCGGTCACTCGCTGCTGGAGGCCGACCAGCTCCCGCAGGTCTCCGACTTGCTGAAGGAGGCAGAGCGGCGCGGCGTCGAGGTGGTGCTGCCGGTGGACCTGGTCGCCGCCACCGGCTACGCGCCCGACGCCGAGCACGACGTGGTGGCCGTGGCCGACTTCCCGGCGGACCGGGAAAGCCTCGACATGGGCCCGGCTACCCGGGCGCTGTTCGCCGACAAGCTCGCGGACGCGAAGACGGTCTTCTGGAACGGGCCGGTGGGGGTGTTCGAGTTCCCCGCCTTCGCGGCGGGAACCAGGGCCGTTGCCGAGGCGATCAGCCGGGTAGCGGGGCTGACCGTAGTCGGCGGGGGCGACTCCGCGGCGGCCATTCGGCTGCTCGGTTTTCCCGACACCGCGTTCTCGCATATCTCGACTGGTGGCGGGGCCAGCCTCGAATACCTCGAAGGCAGGACGCTGCCTGGCCTGGTCGCGCTGCAGGAGTCCGGGTGAGCCGCGGCGAGCCGGGGCGCAAGCCGCTGATCCTCGGCAACTGGAAGATGCACTACACCCATTTCGAGGCGCTCGCCCTGGTGCAGAAGCTCGCTTTCACGCTCACCGGCGACGACTTCGACGCCGCCGACGTGGCCGTGCTGCCGCCGTTCACCTCGCTGCGCAGTGTGCAGACCCTGATCGAAGGTGACAAGCTGCAGCTGGGATACGGCGCGCAGGACATCTCGTCGCACGATGATGGCGCCTACACCGGCGACGTGTCCGGCCGGATGCTCGCCAAGCTGGGCTGCACTTACGTGCTGGCCGGGCACTCCGAGCGACGGCAGTACCACGGCGAGGACGACGCCACGGTCGGCGCGAAGCTGCAGGCCGCACTGCGCAACGCCATCACGCCGGTGCTGTGCGTCGGCGAGACACTGGACGTACGGCAGGCGGGCCGTCACCTCAGCCACGCCCTCGCGCAGCTGGACGGAGCCCTGGCCGGGCTTGACCCCGGCCAGGTTGGCAGCCTTGCGGTCGCCTATGAGCCGGTCTGGGCGATCGGCACCGGGGAGGTCGCCACCCCGGAGGACGCCGGGGAGATGTGCGGCGCCATACGCGACCGGATTTCCGCCGGTCACACGGGCGCAGTGGCCGCTGGTATGCGTATTCTGTATGGGGGTTCAGTGAAGCCCGACAACATGGCTGCGATCATGGCGCAGCCGGACGTCGACGGCGCGCTGGTTGGTGGCGCGAGCCTCGATGTCGGCGATTTCGTCAGGATCTGCCGGTATCGTGAATTGATCACAGACGCCGGCGCGTGAGGCCCGGAGGGACGAGGAGCAGCAGTGACTATCGCCATCTCGATCGTCCTGATCATCACGAGCCTACTCATGATTCTGCTCGTGTTGCTGCACAAGGGCAAGGGCGGCGGTCTTTCCGACCTGTTCGGTGGCGGCGTCACGTCGACCCTTGGCTCATCCTCGGTGGTCGAGCGGAACCTGGACCGGATCACGATCTTCACCGGAGTTCTCTGGTTCATTTGCATCGTCGGGCTCGGCCTGCTGCTGAACCACTGACGGCCGGGCCATGCCCCCGGAGGGCGCACACAACATTCAGCTACACATTGAGCTACGCAAGGGGTGAGCAGTGAGCAGTGGCAACGCTATCCGCGGCAGCCGCGTCGGGGCTGGGCCGATGGGCGAGGCAGAGCGCGGCGAGGCCGCGCCGCGGGTGCGGGTCTCGTTCTGGTGCTGCAATAGGCACGAGACCGTGCCGAGTTTCGCGAGCGATGCCGCGGTCCCGGAGACCTGGGACTGCCCGCGCTGCGGGTTCCCCGCCGGGCAGGATGAGGGCAACCCGCCAGCACCGCCGCACGCTGAGCCGTACAAGACCCACCTGGCATACGTGAAGGAGCGCCGCAACGACACGGACGGGGCGGCTATTCTCGCCGAGGCGCTCGACAGGCTCCGCAAGGGCGCCTGACCGCCGCTGCTCAGAGCACCCGATCAGAACACCCGCCGCCTGGTGCCCGCCCCGAGCACCAGCCGCTGGGCGGCCAGCCGCTGGTCATCGCTCAGGCGCTGCCGCGCGCCGGGCGGGACGCTGCGGCAGGACGTGATCTTAGAGAAGCCGAACGCTGGTCAGTGCCCCGCCGAGGACGATGCCGCCCGCTGCCTGGAACGCCCGCCGGCCGGGTCAGTGCGCGAAGCCGCCGTGCCGCTCGCCGTCCTCGGGGATTAGCGGCGCGTGCTGGTTCGGATGCGCGGCCAGCGCCTTCACCTGCGTCCTGAGGTCGTCGAGAAACAAGTTGGCCAGATCCATGCTGAAACCGTTGCGGACCACGATCCGGAGCACCGCGGTGTCCTGCATGCCATCGGGGAACGTGTAGGCAGGCACCAGCCAGCCGCGCATCCGCAACCGCTCGGCCAGGTCGAACACCGAGTACCCGGCCCTGGCCGGATCGCTGAGCTTGAATGCGAACACCGGTAGCTCGCTGCCGTCGGTGAGCAGCTCGAACGGGCCGATCCTGGCGGTCGCGCTGGACAGGTGCAGCGCCACGTCCTGGCATTCCTGCTGCACCGCCCGGTAGCCGTCGAAGCCGAGCCGGACAAAGTTGTAGTACTGGGCGGCGACCTGACTGCCCGGCCGGGAAAAGTTCAGCGCGAAGGTCGGCATGTCACCGCCGAGATAGTTGACCCGGAAGATCAGTTCCTCGGGCAGCGCGGCCGCGTCCCGCCACAGCACCCAGCCGACGCCCGGGTAGACGAGCCCGTACTTGTGGCCTGACGCGTTGATCGAGGCGACCCTCGGCACCCGGAAATCCCACTCCAGGTCCTGGTGCAGGAAAGGCGCGACGAACCCGCCAGAGGCACCATCGACGTGGATGGGGACGTCGTGCCCGGTGTTGGCCTGCAGCCGGTCAAGCTCGGTATTGATCTGCAGCACCGGCTCGTAGCTGCCGTCCATGGTGGATCCCATGATCGCGACCACGCCGATGGTGTTCTCATCGCACCTGGCGGCCGCCTCAGGGCCGGTCAGGTGCAGCCTGCCAGGTGCCATCGGCACCATCCTCGGTTCCACCTGCCAGTACCGGCAGAACTTCTCCCAGCAGACCTGCACGTTGGCGCCCATGACCAGGTTCGGCGCTGAGGTCGCGGCGCTGGCGGCGATCCTGCGCGCCCGCCAGCGCCATAGCAGGGCCATCCCGCCGAGCATGCATGCCTCGCTCGATCCGGTGGTCGAGCAGCCCGGTGCGATGATCCCCGGGTGGCCGGCGCCGCTCGCTGGCGCGTGCCACAGGTGAGCGAGGATGTTCACGCAGCGCCGCTCGAGCTCGGCGGTCTGCGGGTACTCGTCCTTGTCGATCATGTTCTTGTCGAAGCACTCGGCCATCAGCTGCTGAGCTTGTGGCTCCATCCAGGTCGTCACGAACGTGGCGAGGTTCAGCCGTGCGTTGCCGTCCAGGATGAGCTCGTCGCGGACCACCTGCAAGGCGGTGTCGGGCAGCATCCCGCGGCGCGGCATCTGGTAACGCGGCACCTGGTGTCCCTGCTCGCGCACATAGATCGGGTTGATGTCGAGATCGGCAGACTCGGCTGCGTTCTCGTCGACCTCGCGGTGCAGTGGCATTCATCGCTCCGATTCGCTATCCGGGCGGGACGGCACGGGCCGTCGTCGCGCGTTAATCCGCCTCGGTCCGCAGGTATCTGCAGAGCAGGTGGCCGCTGTCCTCGAGGACGTGGGCGAGCAGCATGCCGGTAGGCCCCGCCTGCCCGGGCGGCCCGGCACCATCCGCCCGGGTGCCGCCCGGCGGCACCGTGAGGATCCGGGGCGCCCGGCCGCCCGCCAGGACGGGGCTTACCGTCAGGCACAGCTCATCGAGCAGGCCGGCCGCGACGATCTGCCCGAGCAGCCGCGGGCCTCCCTCGGTGAGCACCCGCAGGTACCCGCGCTCGGCCAGCGCCTCGATGATCGCTGTGGGCCTGACCAGGTCGGGCCCGGCCACGATCACATCGGCGTTCCTTGCCGCGGCGGACCGCAGGCCGGGCGGCGCCGCCTCGGAGGTCAACACGATCGTCCGTGCCTGCCCGGGCCCGGTAGCGAGCAGCGGGCCATCAGGCTCCAGGCCGGCCATCCGGCTGGACAGCACGGCGATCGGCGGCGTCGGGGGCCGGGCCCGGAGCGACGGCCAGGTCTCCTCCGGCCGCACCGGCCGGTAGCGCTCGATCCGCGCGGTTCCCGCGCCCACCAGGATCACGTCGGCCAGGCTGCGGAGGACGCTGAAGACCACGCGATCGGCGCTGCCGGACAGGCCGCCCGACCGCCCGTCCAGCGATGCCGCGCCGTCGGCGCTGGTGACCATGTTCGCGCGCACCCACGGCCTGCCGGCGCCGGGGCCGGCCGCCGGGTAAGGGTAGAGCCCGGCGATGGCGGCGAGGCCTGCCTGCCCGCCTGGTCCGTGCGTCGGCTCGCTGATCTCGCGCGCGCGGGCTGCCGCTGGATGAATCTGCCGCACGGGATGCAGTCAACCAGAACGGCTGACGCGGCTGCAGGCCGACACGAAAGTGTCGGGCGATCAGCTAGCGCGGGGGCGCCGCCAGCTTCCAGCCGGCGGCCGCTAGCGCCGTACCGCGGCCGGCCGCCTGCCCGGCAACGGCGGTGCCGCGGCCGGCCGCTGGCCGGTGGCAGCGGAAACGCCGACGCCGCGCATAACGATGATGGACCGGCCGGTCACTTCGACGGTGCGCCCGACACGCCGGGCGCCGACCCGGCGTTGCCGGGCGGCCGGACCTGACCGGCTGCGCGGCCCGGGTGCCCGCGGCGTCGCGGCGGTGTCGATGGCTATCTCCCATTCGTCGCCGAACCGGCCGCCGGGCAGGGTGAACCTGACCGGCTCGCTGTGCGCGTTAAAGAGCAGCAGGAAGTCGTTATCGCGTACCTTGTCGCCATGCGGTGCGGGCTCGGTGATCGCATTACCATTCAGGAACACGGCCAGCGACCTCGCATAACCGGAATTCCAGTCATTGTTTGTCATCTCATGCCCGGCCGGGGCGAGCCAGATGATGTCCTGCAGATCGACATCGCCTGGGGGAATGGCGGTCGGCAGACCGCTGAAGAACCGGCGCCGCCTGAACACCGGGTGCCGGCGCCGCAGTTCCGACAGCGCGCGGGTGAAATCAAGCAGATCCTGCTGTTTGTCAGCGTTCTCCCAGTCCACCCAGGACAGCTCGTTGTCCTGGCAGTAGGCGTTGTTATTGCCCTGCTGGCTGCGGCCCATCTCATCACCAGCCGTCAGCATCGGCACGCCCTGCGAACAGAAGAGCGTGACCAGGAAGTTCCTGACCTGGCGGGCCCTGAGCTCATTGACTGTCGGCTCCTCCGTCGGGCCCTCGGCGCCGCAGTTCCAGGAACGGTTATCATCAGTGCCGTCGCGGCCGTCCTCGCCATTGACATCGTTGTGTTTCTGGTTGTAGCTGACCAGGTCGTGCAGCGTGAACCCGTCGTGGCAGGTCACGAAGTTCACCGACGCGACAGGGCGCCGTGCGCTCGTCTCGTAGAGATCGCTGGAGCCGGTCAGCCGGTAGGCGAATTCAGGCAGCGTGGCGGGCTCGCCGCGCCACAGATCGCGTACCGTGTCGCGGTACTTGCCGTTCCACTCGGTCCACAGCGGCGGGAAATTGCCGACCTGATAGCCGCCCTCGCCGACGTCCCATGGCTCGGCGATCAGCTTGACCTGGGAGACGACCGGGTCCTGCTGGACCAGGTCGAAGAAGGTCGCCAGCCGGTCTACGTGATGCAGCTCGCGTGCCAGCGCCGAGGCCAGGTCGAAGCGAAACCCGTCCACGTGCATGTCAAGGATCCAGTACCGGAGCGAATCCATGATGAGCTGCAGCGCGTGCGGGTGCCTGACGTTGAGGCTGTTGCCGCAGCCGGTGTAGTCGAGGTACACCGCCGGGTCGTCGTCGGCGAGCTGGTAGTAGGCGGCGTTGTCGATGCCGCGGAACGACAGGGTCGGGCCGAGCGCGCCGGACTCCGCGGTGTGGTTGTAGACGACATCGAGGATCACTTCGATGCCCGCCTGGTGCAAGGCCCTGACCATGGCCTTGAACTCGGCCACCTGCCCGTCGGTGTCGGCGGTCGAGGCATAGGCGTTGTGCGGAGCGAGGAAGGCGATCGTGTTGTATCCCCAGTAATTGGTCAGCCCGCGCTCGGCAAGCCCGGGCTCAGGCACGAACTGGTGCACGGGCATCAGCTCGATGGCCGTGACGCCCAGCTGCGTCAGGTGCTCGAGGACAGCGGGATGAGCCAGGCCCGCATAGGTGCCGCGCTGGTCAGGCGGCACCTCGGGGTGGCGCAGGGTCAGGCCGCGCACATGCGCCTCGTAGATCAGCGTCTCGTGGTAGGCCGTTCGCGGCGGCCGGTCCTCGGCCCAGTCGAAGTACGGGCTGATGACCAGGTTCCTCGGCATGTAGGCAGCGCTGTCGTCTGAGTTGACGCCCGCCCAGTCACCCGGGGGGTAGGAGTACAGCGATTCATGCCAGCGGACCTGGCCGGCGACCGCCTTGCCGTAGGGATCGAGCAGCAGCTTGGCCGGGTTGCAGCGATGGCCGCGGCCGGGTTCGTACGGGCCGTGGACCCGGTAGGCGTAACGCTGGCCGGGGCCCACATCAGGCAGGTAGCAATGCCATACCAGGCCGTCCACCTCGGTGAGCGGGACTCGGGTCTCCGGTTCCGCGCCGCCCGGGGTGCCGGAGCCGAACAAGCACAGCTCGACCCGCTCGGCGATTTCGGAGAACAGCGCGAAATTGGTCCCCGACCCATCCCACGTCGCACCGAGCGGGTAAGCATTTCCTGGCCAGACGCGCATCCGCCGACCTTACCCGGGAATGGCGGCGCTGGCGCGGCGCAGGACGGGCGCGAGGTCAAGCCCGTCCGGCAGCATCCCGAACGGGGTGCCAGGACCGCCTGCGGCAGCAGGGCCGAGCCTGGAGGCGCAGAAGGCATCGGCGACGGCCGGCGGCGCGTACCGGACCAGCAGCGCCGCGGCCGCCGCGACCGCGATCGTGGCAGCTAGCCGCCTTGCCGCCAGCTGCGCGGCAGGGTCGGCTGCGACGCCTGCCAGCAGGCCTGATCCGGCGCCGGTGTCCGTGAGCAGCTGCCGGAGCGCGCCGATCGCCTGATCGAGCCGCCAGTCCCCGCCGCTGGCCTGGTCAACCTCGGCGAGCAGTGCGTCGGCACAGTCAGCCGACCTGGACAGTGCGCGCAGCACGTCAAGGGCAGTTACATTGCCTGATCCTTCCCAGACCGAGTTGAGCGGAGCGTCCCGGTACAGCCGCGGCAGGCCGGACTCCTCGACATAGCCATTGCCGCCCAGGCACTCCAGCGCCTCGCCGGTCACCGCCGGCGTCCGCTTGCACACCCAGAACTTGGCCGCAGGCAGCGCGACCCGCAGCAGCGCGGCCTCGGCCGCGTCGCCACGGGCGGCGCGGTCGGCGGCACCGGCGAGCCGGATCGCCAGCGCGGTGGCGGCCTCGGCCTCCAGCGCCAGGTCAGCCAGCACGCTGGTCATGAGCGGGTGCGAGACGAGGGCGCGGCCGAAGGACTGGCGGAAGACCGCGTGATGGACTGCGGCGACGCACGCCTGCCGGATGGCGGCGGCGCTGCCGAGCACGCAGTCCAGGCGGGTGGCGCTGACCATCTCGATGATCGTCGGGACGCCGCGGCCAGGCTCGCCCACCCGCCAGGCGAACGCGCCGGCGTACTCCACCTCGGCCGAGGCATTCGACCGGTTGCCGAGCTTGTCCTTGAGCCGCTGGATGCGCATCGCGTTGCGGTTCCCATCGGGCAGCACCCGGGGAAGCAGAAAGCAGGTAAGGCCTTCCGGGGCCTGGGCGAGGACCAGGAACAGGTCGGACATCGGCGCTGAGCAGAACCATTTGTGGCCGGTCAGCAGGTACTCGCCGGCCGCCGTGGGCACCGCGCGGGTGGTGCCCGCCCGGACGTCGGACCCGCCCTGCTTTTCCGTCATGGCCATGCCGGCCAGCAGGCCCGCCTTGCCGGCCGGGACGCTCAGGCCCGGGTCATAGACCGTAGCCGCAAGCAGCGGCTCGAATCGCGCGGCCAGGGCGGGCTCGCGGCGCAGCGCGGGGACGGCCGCATAGGTCATCGAGATCGGGCAGCCGTGCCCGGCCTCTGCTTGCGTCCAGACGTAGAACCCGGCTGCGCGGGCGACGTGCGCGCCCGGGGCTGCGTCCGCCCATGGCGCGGCGTGCAGGCCGTGGCTGACCGCGACCGTCATCAGCTGGTGCCATGCGGGGTGGAACTCGACCTCGTCAATCCGGTTCCCGTACCTGTCATGGCTGCGCAGCACCGGCGGGTGCTCGTTCGCCAGGCGGGCCTGGTCCTGGGTGGCGGCCGCCCCGGCCAGGATGCCGAGCTCGTGCAGCCCGGCGGCGGCCCAGGCGGCGCCCTCCCGCGCGACGGCCTCAAGCAGCGCCTGATCACTGGCCACGTCGTGGCCGGTCAGCGGCGGGACCTGGTTTGATACCTGGTGGGTTGCCTGCCCGGCAGGGGTGGTCATGTGCTGCTCCTCCGGTCAGCCGGACCGCGTCAGCCGTGAATGCCGCACTCGGTCTTGGCCGTCCCTGCCCAGCGCCCGCTCCGCGGATCCGCGCCTGCCTCGACCCGCACCGTGCAGGTCCGGCAGCCGACCGACGGGTACCCGTCGTAGACGAGCGGGTTGACGAGCACGCCATGCTCGGCGATGTACGCGTCCACCTGCTGCTGCGTCCAATCCACGATCGGGTTGACTTTCACCATCTCCCGGCGGGCATCCCACTGCACCACCCTGGTGTCGCTGCGGGCGTGCGTCTCCTCGCTGCGGACGCCGGTGATCCAGGCGTCATAAGGCCCGAGAGCCTGCTCAAGCGGGACGACTTTGCGCAGGTAGCAGCAGAGATCAGGATTGCGGCCATAGAGCCGGGCGCCGAGTTCGGCGTCCTGCTCGGCGACCGTCCTGGTGGGCGTCACGTTGATCACGTTGACCGGGTAGACCGACGAGACCGCGTCCCTGGTCCCGATGGTCTCAGGAAAGTGGTAGCCGGTGTCGAGGAAGAGGACGTCGATTCCCGGCATGATCCGGGACGCGAGGTCAATGATCACGGCATCGGTCATGGAGGACGTGATGCACAGGCGGCCGCCGAACGTATCGGCAGCCCATCTGAGCACGTCATCCGCGAGCGCGCCGGCGAGATCATCTGCTGCCCTGGCGGCAAGCCGCTCCATGTCGATGACTGCCTCCTCGCGGGCGTCGACCGCGGGCTCCGGGCCGGCCGGGATCCCGGGCCCTCCGGGCCCGGCGGCGGCGGGCATCACCTCGTCTGCCCTGACCCGGGACAGCCTAGCCGTACCGCCGCTGGTGCGGAACGCACTCGCGGATAGCCTCCCCGCGAGCTGCCCTGGCGTGTCACATCTGCCGCCCGGGAGCGGGCGAACCAGATCACGCCGCCTGCCACGCAAGCCGGACGAGTCACGAATGTCCTCCCAACTCCGACTCCGCCACGGTGGCTGCCCGTGGCTACTGTGTTCCCCATAGCCCCCGTGTCTGCCCGTGGCTACGATGTCTCCGTGGCACGATGTCTCCGTGGCTACGATGTCTCCGCCGTGCGCAACCCGTCGCAGGCGCCGGGTATTCCGCACCGCACGGGCTCAGCCCTGGCGGATCCAGCCGGCAACGGGCTCCGTAGCCGAGGTACGCGCCTGATGCTGGCAATCGCACCAGTTGCGCCCGGGACAGTCGGCGTGCCGCTGATCCCGGCAAGGCTTGCAGACCACGCCACTTATTCTCCCGTGCGCGGAACCGGCGGCGCTGTCCGGGTGCCGGATTAGGCGCCGCCGTGCCGGTGAGGGCCAGCCGACGCGCGCAGGCCGGGGAGCTTGTCCCTGAGTCAGGGCCGCACCGGCCGCCCTGGCGCTGGGCGGGCGGGGTGCAGGTCAGGCCGCGTTCGCCCGGCGCATCCTGCGGCGCCGCTCAGCCGAGCGCTCATCCTCGTTCAGGCCGCCCCAGGTCCCGTACTTCTCCGGGCGGCCCACTGCGTAGCCAAGGCATTCGGCGCGTACCGGGCACGCGGCGCAGACAGCCTTCGCCTTGCGCTCGCGGATATCACGCTCCGGCTGCCGCTCGCCATCTGGACCGAAGAACAACACGACGTCCCGGCCGCGGCAGGCAGCGTCGTCTTGCCAGCCCCAATTCGGCCGTTGCATGACAACGGCCTGGCGGCGTACTTCAGACATCGTTAGCTCTCCTCAACCCAGCTCACCGTAACTTCCTCGCCCCAGCGGAGCGTCCGGCTCGCTGGACCCTATAATCTCGCGTGATGCGGCATTCGCCCCGTCGCATATGCAACGCGCTACCCCATCGTGGTGTTCCCGCGGCACGGGGCATCGCGGAACGTGAACCGGCAGCCACACAGCCGGCCAGGTCAGCGAGCCGACGCTTATCATGCCATCCGCCCGGTGGCCGCGAGGCTGGATCGGCAAACTAACCCGCTGCCACACTACCCGGATGCGGCCGACTCATCACCAGGATGCGGCCGACCCGTCAGCAACTAGACAAATCAGCTGCTTCAGGGTCACCATGGGCAGCATGTCGGCATCGGACGCGGCACCGCTGCCCCGGCTGGGCGAGGTTTTCTTCGATATCAGGGGAAGTGCCAGGAGCCTGAGGCTGAGCTGGTATGCGGACACCGCCGTCGCGGTGTTCAGCATCTGGCAGGCGGGTACCTGCACGGGCACCTTCCGGCTGCCCATGGCTGACCTGCAAAGGATGATCGAGACGCTTCGGCAGGGGCCGGGCGGCGGCGCGCCGGACCCGCCCGCCACGGAATCCGGATACGGCACGGAACCCGGATACGGCACGGAACCATACGGCACGGAACCATACGGCACGGAACCATACGGCACGGAACCATACGGCACGGAACGCACCCAGGCGCATTACCTGCCCGCTCCTGCCACCGGGTCCGGGTACGAGGCTGAATCCGGATACCTGCGCGATTACGCCGGAGAGCGCACTGACGTGCATTACCTGCCCGCCCCTGCCGCCGGGTCCGGCTACGAGCCTGAATCCACCGGAAGAGTCGCTGTTTCGTGGCCGCATAACGGCGAAGCCGTTCCCGGCCCGGGCCGTCCGGGCAGGGCTCCGGAATCCTTCCCGTACGGGCCGCCTGGCGCGCCTGAGCAGCAGCAGCCCAGCACGCACTGGGGCTGATTCACCGTCAGGCCGGTCCTTCGGATGGCCTGGTTGCCTGATGGAAGCTCAAAACACTTCGTCAGGAACGTTGCCTGGGTGCCGTTAGAGGTTCCTGATGCGTGGGGATATATTTGCCTCGGGGGAAGGGGGACCACAAGTGGCCCAGAAAGTCTCTGTCACATTCGCATGTGACTACGATGAGAAAGAGATTCCGGACGGCGAGCACATGACACGTGCGTTCAGCCTTGACGGCCGGGACTATGAGATCGACCTATGCGAGAAGCACAGCCAGAAGTTCGATGAGGCTGTGAAGCGGTTCGCGGACAAGGCTCGCAAGGTGAGCAACCGCATGCCGCGGCCGAAACGCAGAACGGCGGCGCATCGCCAGCGGAGCGCCGACATTCGTGCGTGGGCTAAGCGCAGCGGGATAGATGTAAGCGATCGCGGCCGGATTCCGGCGCAGGTCATCGAGAAGTACGATGCCAGCCACCGATAGGGTGCGCGGTTGACGAACGTCTGGCCAGGGCGGCGATGCAGTGCAGCGCGCCGCCGGAGTACCCGGGCCGTAGCCGGTAGCCGCGGCGGGCGAGACGGGCGAGATGGGCGAGGGCCTTGACCGGCCAGCCACCGCCGCTGCCCTTCCGATCACGGCAAAAGCAAGCTGCCGAGCACGACCAGGCCATAACGCCTGGAATGCGTGGTCCCGGGGGCTCGCCGAGCCTCCGGGACCACGGCCGAAAGACCTAGCGCCTGGGTGAGCCCGGAACCCGCCGAGTGGCTTGCCGGACGGCAGCACCTGGCGGTCCGCCAGGCCGGCGGTGACCAGGCCGGGATCAGCCCAGCTCGAACAGTGGCTTGCCGACGGGCAGCACCGGCCTGCCCTTCATGCCGGCGATCACCCCGGCGGCGGACGCGTACCAGGCGACCACGGCGGTCGCGACGCCGAAGTAGCCGCCGATCTTGATCACGTTGACATTGGCGGCGAAGAACCCGATGAACAGCACGATCAGGGCGATCTCCAGGCCCAGGAATACCAGGAAGACGGCCAGGTTCGCCTGCGTGCTGAAGATCAGCATGTAGATGTTGAAGATCGCGAAGGCCAGCAGGATCCAGCCCAGGTCATTGAAAACGTTCTCACCGGCAGTTGGCGCTACGAACCGGAAAAACACGAACAGCCCGATCCAGAAGGAGCCGTACGTGCCGAACGCCGTCGAACCGAAAACGTTGTTGTTGCGGAACTCCCACATGCCCGCGAGCAGCTGCGCGATGCCGCCATAGGCGAGCGCGAAGGCCAGCCACTCGCCGCCGGCGCCCCTGGTCCAGTGGGCGTTAAAGGCCGACAGCAGGAAGGTGGTGAGCGCGAAGCCTGCGAGGCCGAGCGGCGCGGGATCTGCGATAGGCGCGGCCGGGGTCGCGGGCGCATCATCTGTAGTACTCAAAGCGAGTCCTCCTGATGGGCTTGCGCCGCCCGGCCGCGGTATTCGCCAGTCGGCTGGGCGGGCGGCGGAATGGAACGGATGGGAACGAACACGCTGGCTGTTCTGCATGGCTGCGGCGGCCAGCCGGAGAGTCCCGGCCAGCGCACCACATGCAACGGGCAAGACCATACAGAAGATGCCATACGTGGACCTTCCCTCTCTTCACACCAGGCTCAGCAGAACCAGACAGAAGATCTGTCCTGAGCGTAACTCTGCTGTCGCTGTTTCGGGAGACTAAGTTTCCGCCGATCTGTGCCACCCCGGCGGTCCAGCCCGGCGGAGGTGGGCGTCACCTAGCTGGCCGGACGGCGGAACTGGCTGCCGGGACGGGCCTGCCGCCGCTCAGGGTGAGGCCACTGATCCGGCGGACATGCTTGCCGCGAACCGGCCCAGCACCTCCCCGTAAACCTCATCCGGATTCAGCCTGCGCAGTTCCTCGGCCAGCAGCTCCGCGATCTCCCTGCGGTGCAGCGCGACCCGCCGCTCGGGCTGCCCAGGCCGGGTAAGCGTGGCGGTCCTGCCGTCCGGCCTGGATATGGTGATATCTCCGTCGCTGACCCGGAACTTCACCTCGGTGATGCCGGGGCCGCCGGAGATGTCCCGCTCGAAGGGAGCCCGGAGCCGCTCAGACAGCCACGCCGCAATCAGGTCAGCGGTCGGGTTGCCGGCCTCAGCGCACACCATCCCGCCGGTGATCTCGCCGTGCGGCTGGTCCAGCGTCGCGGCCAGCAGCGACCGCCACGTTGTCGACCTGGTCCAGCTCAGGTCGGTGTCGCCGGGCCGGTAACCGGCCGCCAGGGTGGCCAGCGCCGCGGTGGGCACGCCCGCCGCGGCGGCATCGGTGACCCTGCGCTGCGCGAGCACGCCGAGCGGATCGGTTGCCGGTACCACCGGAGCGGCCGTCGGCCACCACGTCACCACCGGGGTGTCGGGAACGAGCAGCGGTACGACCACGGAATCGGCGTGCGCGCCCATCGGGCCGTACAGGCGCAGCAGCACGGTCTGGCCAGGTGCGCCTTCACCGGTCCTGATCTCGGCATCGAGCCGCGGGGCGGCGACCGGATTCCGGGCGATCACGCCGAGCACCCGGCACGGATGCTCGCGGCCCGCCTGGGTAGCCGCGCGGATCGCGTCGTGCTGGCCTGCCTCGTCGGTCATGATGATCAGGTTCAGCACGACGCCGGTGATCGGGCCGCCCAGCTGATCCCTTGCCCGGGTCAGCGCCTCTTCGATGGCGCGGGTCGTGGTGTCGGTGAGGTCGATCAGCATGGCGGTCCCTCCAGGTCGGCGCCGGGTGCGGGCGGCACGGTCGCGCTGTGGCGGTGGCGTTACAGCCGCCGCCAGACCCGGCCGTCGCGGGCGAGCAGCTCATCAGCACTGGCCGGGCCCTGGGTGCCTGCCGAGTACTGGTCCGGCTTCAGGTGGTCGGCCCAGAACTCCTCGATCGGATCCAGGATCCGCCAGGAGAGCTCCACCTCCTCCTGCCGGGGGAACAGCGGCGGGTCGCCGACCAGCACGTCGAGCAGCAGCCGCTCGTATGCCTCAGGGCTTGACTCGGTGAACGACTCGCCGTAGGCGAAGTCCATGTTCACGTCCCTGACCTCCATGGCCGAGCCAGGCACCTTCGAGCCGAACCGCACGGTGATGCCCTCGTCCGGCTGAACCCGGACCACCAGCGCGTTCTGGCCGAGTTCCTCGGTATCGGTCGCGGCGAACGGCAGATGCGGCGCCCGCTGGAAGATCACCGCTATCTCGGTCATCCGGCTCGGCAGCCGCTTGCCGGTCCGAAGGTAGAACGGCACCCCGGCCCACCGCCTGGTATCCACGGTCAGCCGCACGGCCGCGTACGTCTCGGTGACCGAGTCCGCCGGGATGCCGTCCTCCTCAAGGAAGCCGCAGACCTCGACGCCGCCCTGCCAGCCCGCCGCATACTGACCGCGGGCGGTGCCGGTGGCCAGATCGGCGGGGATCCTGACCGCCGACAGCGCCTTTTCCTTCTCGGCGCGGAGCGAGTCCGCGTCGAAGGAGAGCGGCTCCTCCATCGCGGTCAGCGCGAGCAGCTGCAGCAGGTGATTCTGGATCACGTCCCTGGCCGCGCCGATCCCGTCGTAATAGCCCGCCCGGCCGCCGATGCCGATGTCCTCGGCCATCGATATCTGCACGTGGTCCACATAGCCGCGGTTCCAGATCGGCTCCCACATCGTGTTGGCAAAGCGCAGCGCGAGGATGTTCTGGACGGTTTCCTTGCCCAGGTAGTGGTCGATGCGGAAGACCGCGTGCGCGGGGAACACCGCGTCCAGCATCGAGTTGAGCTCGCGGGCGCTGGCCAGGTCGTGGCCGAACGGCTTCTCGATCACCACCCGGCGCCAGGGCCGCGGCAGCTCAGGTCCGGCTGGCGGCGGGGCCTGCGACAGGCCGGACCGTTTCAGCTGCTGGACGACGACCGGGAACGCCTTCGGCGGGATGGACAGGTAGAACGCGTAGTTGCCGCCGGTGCCGCGCTCCGCGTCCAGCTCGGCCACGGTCTGCGCGAGCCGGTCGAACGCGGCGTCATCGTCGAACTCGCCGGGCACGAACCTGACTCCCTCGCTGACCTGCTCCCAGACCGCGTCCCGGAACGGCGTGCGCGCGTGGGCCTTGACCGCGTTGTAGGTGAGCTGGGCGAAATCCTCGTCCGCCCAGTCCCGCCTGGCGAATCCGACCAGCGAGAACCCGGGCGGCAGCAGGCCCCTGTTGGCCAGGTCATAGATGGCCGGCAGCAGCTTCTTGCTGGCCAGGTCCCCGGTGACGCCGAACATGACGAGCACGCACGGGCCCGCGACCCGCGGGATCCTGCGGTCCCGCGGATCGCGGAGCGGATTAGGCGGCAGGTCAGGACTCATCTGGTGCCCGCAGCGCCAGCTCGGTCTGCACGTTGCCCAGCAGCCCTTCCCAGGAGGCGGCGAATTTCTGCACGCCCTCGCGCTCGAGCACCTCGACGACATCGTCGTAGCCGATGCCGAGCCGCTCCAGGTCCGCGAACACCTGGCGGGACTGGTCATAGGTGCCGGCAATGGTGTTGCCGCGCAGCTCGCCGTGGTCGGCGGTTGCGCGGATGGTTGGCTCAGGCATGGTGTTGACGGTGTGCGGCGCGACCAGCTCGGTGACGTACATGGTGTCGGGGAAGGCGGGATCCTTGGTGCTGGTGGATGCCCACAGCGGGCGCTGCAGCCTGGCCCCCGCGTTCCGCAGCGCCGACCATCGCGGCGAGGCTTCGTCGAACTTCTGCTCGAACAGCTCGTAGGCCAGCCGCGCGTTGGCGATCGCCGCCTTGCCGCGCAGCTGGCGCGCCTGCTCGCTGGCGAGCTTGTCCAGCCTGCGGTCGACCTCGGTGTCCACCCGGCTGACGAAGAAAGAAGCCACCGAGGCGATGCCGGCCAGGTCGCGCCCGGCCGCGGCCGCCTGCTCAAGGCCGGCCAGGTAGGCGTCGATCACCTGGCCGTACCGTTCCAGCGCGAAGATCAGCGTTACGTTGACGCTGATCCCCTCGGACACGGCCTGCGTGATGGCCGGCAGCCCGGCGAGGGTAGCCGGGATCTTGATAAACAGGTTCGGCCGGTCCACCAGCCACCACAGGGCCCGTGCCTCGGCGCTGGTCCTGGCGGTGTCATCAGCGATCCGCGGGTCGACCTCGATGGAGACCCGGCCGTCGACGCCGCCGCTGGCGTCGTAGGCCTCGCGCAGGACATCACCGGCCCATCGGATGTCGTACGTGGTGATGGACCTGACTGCTTCCCCGAGGTCGACGCCGCGCAACGCGAGGTCGGCCACCTGGCCGTCGTAGGCCTCGCCTTTAGCGAGCGCAGCCGCGAAGATGGTCGGATTGGAGGTAACGCCGACCACGTGGAAGTCCCTCATCAGGGTCGCGAGATTCCCGGTGGACAGCCGCTCCCTGCTGATGTCGTCGAGCCATACCGCCACGCCTGCGGCGGACAGCTGTCCCAGAGTGTCGTCGGGCTTGGTGGTCATGACGTCTCCTTCGTCGAGTTCAGCCGGCTGCGGCTGAGCCCGTTCGTCGTGGCGGCCCGGATTTGAGCCTATCCCGGAGCGCCGGTCCTAATCGGCTACCGCAGGCCGCGCTGGCTCGGGCAGCGGATCGCGTTGCTCAAGCGCGGAGCCGCGGTCGCGGAGGGCGAAGATCAGCCAGAGCGCGGTCACCCAGATCGCCGTCGCGCCGGCGACGTGCACCCAGACCAGGCCAGCCGGCAGCCCGCTGAAGTACTGGCCGTAGCCGATGCTGCCCTGCACGCCAAGCAGCACGACAAGCAGCCAGCTGAGCCGGACCGCCCGGGCGGGCGCCGCGGTCAGCCGCAGGGCGAGCGCAAGCGCGATCGCGAGCCCGCCGAGCAGCCAGCCGATGTCGGCGTGCAGCTGGGTGACGGCGGACAGCTGCAGGTGGTACCTGGCCACCGAGGCGGCTCCGGCCAGCGGGCCGGTGCCGGTGACCACCGTGCCAGCGGCGAGCATGACCGTCACGACGCCCAGCACGCCGAACGCGAACATCCGTAGCTCCGGCCGCACCAGGGGGCGGGCGGGCGCGGTGGACTCGGTGCAGCGCACCCGCAGCGCGACAGCAGCCGCGACCACCGCGATCGACAGCAGGAAATGCACCGAGACCCAGACCGGGTTCAGCTTGGTCAGTACCACGATGCCGCCGATGGCCGCCTGGGCAGCGATCCCGGCAGGCTGCGCCGATGCCAGCCAGACCAGATCGCGCCTGCGGCGGCCGCCGGGCCGGTATCGCCAGGCCGCCATCCAGACGATCACGGCGATGGCGAAGACCGCCACGCCGGCCAGCCGGTTGCCGAACTCGATCCAGCGGTGGATGAGCGAGTCGCCCGGCAGCACGCTGGTGGCCGTGCACCGCGGCCAGTCAGGGCAACCGAGGCCGGACTGGCTGAGCCGTACGCCCGCGCCCGTCAGCATGATCCCGACCGAGGCCAGCACTCCGGCCAGCGCGATCCGCCGCATCGCGGCGGGGGAGGGCGCAAGCAGCACGCCGATCCACCGGCGTGCGCCGTGGCGGCCGCCTGGGCGGGCGGAGGCAGCGGTATCGGCCGCGGCTAGATGGGCGGGCACGGACCCATCGTAGGATCGGATGGCTCCGGCTGGCACGCCGGGCGGGCGTCTGGGGCAGATCGGTTTCTCGCGGCGGATCCGCGCGCGGCACCAGCGCACGCGACCATGACGCAGCCGATCGCGGCCCACTCGCCCGCGCCGAGGACCTGACCGAGCAGTACCAGCCCGACCAGCGCCGCAACGGCAGGTTCCAGGCTCATCCAGATCCCGAAGACCCCGGCCGGGATCCGCCGCAGTGCCTCGAGCTCGAACCGGTACGGGATCACCGATGACAGCAGCCCGATCGCCGCCCCGGTGGCCAGGACCGCGGGCCGGCCTAGTGCACCGCGTGCAGCGCTCAGCGCGGCGGGCGTCACCGCGAGCGCGGCCACCAGCATGGCGATCACGAGGCCCGATGATCCGCCGAACCGGCGTCCTGTCGAGGCGCTCAGCAGGATATAGGCGGCCCAGGCGGCCGCCGCCACCAGCGCGAATGCCACGCCGGAGGCGGCCAGGCCGGGTCCGGTGTGCGAGCCGCCCGCCCCGGGTGCCTGGCTGGCGCCGCCACGGGACAGCAGCGCGACGCCGGCTCCGGCCAGGGCCACCCAGAGCAGGTCGATCAGGCGCCTGGACGCGGCGACCGCCACCGCAAGCGGGCCGAGGAACTCGACGGTGACCGCGATCCCGAGGGGGATCCGCGCGAACGACTGGTAGATCGAGTAATTCATGATGCTGAGCGTCACGCCGAAGGCGACGACCACCGCCGCATCCCGCCAGGCCCGTTCGCGCGCTATCGCCCGCAGCGTGCGGGCCAGCCCGCGGGCACCGATCACGGCGAGCAGCGCGGCAGCCGACCATAGCCGCAGCCCGGTCACCCCCGCGGGCGCGACCTGCCCGAAAAGGCGCGTCGCCAGCCCCGCGCCCAGCTGGACGGAGACGATTCCGGTCAGCACCAGGGCCGACGGCGGCACCACGCCAAGCGCGAGGTCAAGGCGGCGGCGCGGCGGCGCGGTAACGGCACTACTCCCAACGGAAGGTCCGCATCGCGAGGGCGATTCCGGCAGCTGCCCAGACGGCGAGCGTCGCCAGGTCGGCCACCGGCAGCCCGGTGCCGTGCTGCAGCACCGAGCGCAGCCCGTCGGACAGCGCGCCGGGGGGCAGCAGCCGCAGCGCAGGCTGCACGGCGGCAGGGAACTTCGTCAGCGGGAAGACCATCCCGCCGATTCCGAGCATCACCAGGTAGACGAGGTTGGCCGCGGCCAGTGTCGCCTCGGCCCGCAGCGTGCCCGCCATCAGCAGGGCCAGCCCGCTGAAGGCTGCCGTGCCCGCGAGGATGAGCAGCACCGTCCAGGGGAGCGCCGCGCCGCCCGCGTGCGGCCGCCAGCCGAGAGCGACGCCGACCACCACGATCACGACCGCCTGGCCAAGCTCGACCACTGCGACCGTGGCCGTCTTGGCGGCGATCAGCCCGCGGCGCGACAGCGGTGTGGCGCCGAGCCGCTTCAGCACGCCGTACCTGCGCTCGAAGCCGGTCGCGATCGCCTGGCTGGTAAACGCCGTCGACATCACGGCCAGCGCCAGGATGCCGGGCGCGAGGAAATCGATGCGGCGGCCCGGGCCGAAGCTGACCAGCGGCTCAGCGCTGAACGCCGCGAGCAGCAGCACCGGGATGATGAGGGTCAGCAGCAGCTGCTCCCCGTTGCGCACCAGCGTCCTGAGTTCCAGGCTTGCCTGCGCAATGATCATCGCTGGCAGCGGGGCCGCGCCGGGGGCCGGCGGCGGCCAGTCGAGCCTGGTCTCGGTCACGAGCGCAGCTCCCGCCCGGTCAGCTCGAGGAAGACATCTTCCAGGGTCCTGCTCTCGATCCGGAGGCTCTGCGGCACCGCGCCGCGCTCCGCGCACCAGGCCGTGACGGCCGCGACCAGCTGGGGATCCACCTGATCGGCGACCTCGACGACGTAGTGCCCGGCCGGCGACTCCTTCACCATGCTGGCCGGCGGGAGGGCGGCCAGCAGGTCGTCGGTATCCAGGCCGGGCTCGGCGCGGAACCTGAGCTGCCCGGCCGTGCCGGTGAGCTCGGCGGGGGTGCCCGCCGCCACCTGCCTCCCGTGGTCGACGATGACGACGTGGTCAGCCAGCCGTTCCGCTTCGTCCATGTGATGGGTGGTGAGGATCACCGCGGCGCCGGCGGCCCGCAGCCCGGCGATCAGGTCCCAGGTGGCGTGCCTGGCCTGCGGGTCAAGCCCGGCGGTGGGCTCGTCAAGGAACACCAGCTCTGGCCGGCCGATGACGGCGGCGGCGAGGGACAGCCGCTGCTGCTGGCCGCCCGACAGCCGCTTGAAGGCAGTCCGTGCGCAACCGGCCAGCCCGAGCCGGTCGAGCAGCAGCGCGGGATCGATCGGGTGGGCGTAGAAGCTGGCAAGCACGCGCAGGTACTCACCCGCCCTCGCCCCGGTCGGGATGCCGCCGGCCTGCAGCATCACGCCGATCTTCGGCCGCAGCGCGCGGGCGTCGGCGACCGGATCGAGGCCGAGCACCCGGACCGTGCCCGCGTCCGGCCGCCGGTATCCCTCGCAGATCTCCACCGTGGTGGTCTTGCCCGCGCCGTTCGGCCCGAGGATGGCGGTCACCCGGGCGCGCCCGGCGCGCAGCGACAGGCCCGTCAGCGCGGCTGTGGCGCCGTAGCTCTTGGACAGCCTGTCGATCTCCAGCGCGGCCGGGGCAGTGCACACGCTGGCGAGTCTAAGCGCGGTCGCGGCGTGGTGCCGAGCCGCCGGGGCCCTGACTTATCCGGGCTGCATTGACGAGCGCGGTGAACAATCGCAAGTCGTCCCCTGCCTCGGGATGCCATTGGACGGCCACCCCGAACGGGCACTCTGCGCCGTCGAGCTCGAAGGCCTCGACCGTGCCGTCCGCCGCCCAGGCGGTGGCGGTCAGGCCGGAGCCGAGCCTGTTGATTCCCTGGTGATGGTGGGTCGGCACGTCGGCAGACTCATGCACCTCCAGGTCGGTGTGGCCGAGGATCTGCGCGAGGCGGCTGCCCGGCGCCACCTTGACCTCGTGCGAGCCGAACGCGCCCGGCTTCGGCGCGTGCTCGTCATGACCGACCACGTCCGGGAGATGCTGGTGCAGGCTGCCGCCAAGCGCCACGTTGATCAGCTGCATGCCGCGGCAGATCCCGAGTATCGGCATCCGTGCCGCCAGCGCCGTCTCGAGCAGTGCCAGCTCGGCGGCGTCCCTGTCCTCCGACACCGATGTCGTCTCCGGCCTGCGCTGCGCCCCGTACCGGGCCGGATCGATGTCGCCGCCGCCAGACAGCACCAGGCAGTCCAGCCTGGCCAGCGCATCCTCGATCCCGGCCGCCGGCGGCAGCAGCACCGGGATGCCGCCGGCGCAGGCGACCCGGTCCGGGTAACGGCGCGGCAGCACCATGGCTTCGGTGTCCCAGACTCCCCAGCGCGCCTGCTCGCTGTAGGCGCTGATCCCGACCAGCGGAGCGGCCGGGCGCCCGCCCAGGCTGTGCTCACTCAGGATGTCTGCCTGCCTCACCTGAACCCGCTTTCCTCTGCCCGCCCTGCGGCAGCCGCCGCGCCGGACGCCCCGGGCGTCACAAGGGTGTCACATACGCGCCGGCGATGCCGCCATCCACGAGGAAGGACGACGCGGTGATGAACGAGGCGTCATCGCTGGCCAGGAACGCCGCGGCGGCAGCGATCTCCGCTGGCTCAGCGAACCGGCCTACCGGGATGTGCACCAGCCGCCGGGCCGCCCGCTCCGGGTCCTTGGCGAACAGCTCGCGCAGCAGCGGCGTGTTCACCGGGCCGGGGCACAGCGCGTTTACCCTGATGCCCTCGCGCGCGAACTGGACGCCGAGTTCCCGGCTCATGGCCAGGACGCCGCCCTTGGCGGCGGTGTAGGAGATCTGCGAGGTGGCCGAGCCGACCACGGCGACGAACGATGCCGTGTTGATGATCGATCCCTTGCCCTGCCGCTGCATGTAAGGGATCACGTACTTGCAGCCGAGATAGACCGACGTCAGGTTGGCGTCCTGGACGCGGCGCCAGGCGTCCAGGCCGGTGGACAGGATCGAGCCGTCCTCGGGCGGCGAGATGCCCGCGTTATGGAACGCGACGTCGATGTGCCCGTACCGGTCCGCCACGGTCGCGTACATCCGTTCCACGTCATCCTCGCTGGCGACGTCGGCGGCGATGAACAACCCGCCGACCTCCGCCGCCGCGATCTGCCCCGCGGCCTCGTCAACATCGACCGCCACCACCTGGGCGCCCTCAGCGGCGAACCGCCGCGCGCTGGCCAGGCCGATGCCGCTGCCGGCGCCGGTGACGACGGCGACGCGGTCCTGCAGACGCTGCATGTTGGCTCTGCCTCCCTGCTGGTGACCCGGCCGGCCGTGGTGGCCGGCGTCGCGCTGGCCGCCCCCGGGGCTGAGCGCTGGTTACCGTTGAGCACTGCGGTTCGCTGTTCGGGCGCTGCTGTTCGCTGTTGAGCGCTGCTGTTCGCTGTCGGGCGCTTCCGTTCACCCGGGTGCCGCGATGAAGACGTTCTTCACCTCGGTAAAGGAATCTGGCGCATCGGGCCCTAGCTCGCGGCCAAGGCCGGACTGCTTGAACCCGCCGAATGGCGTCCAGTAGCGCACCGAGGAGTGCGAGTTCACCGAGAGGTTGCCGGTCTCCACCGCCCTGGCAACCCGGATCGCCCGGCCCACGTCGGTAGTCCAGATCGATCCGGACAGCCCGTATGGGGTGTCGTTGGCGATCCTGACCGCGTCGGCCTCGTCCTCGAACGGGGTCACGGTGACGACCGGGCCGAACACCTCATCGGTGTAGGCCGGGTCGTCGGCGGCTACCGGCGCCAGGACCGTCGGCGGGAACCAGAAGCCTGCGCCGTCAGGAGCGCTGCCCCGGAAGGCGACCGGCGCGCTGTCTGGCACGTACGACGCCACGTGTGCTCGGTGCGCCGCCGAGATCAGCGGGCCCATCTCGGTGCCCGCCGAGGCTGGATCACCGACCCTGACGCCAGCGACCGCCGGCTCGAGGAGTTCCATGAACCGGTCGAAGACCGGGCGCTGCACGAGGATCCTGGACCTGGCGCAGCAATCCTGGCCGGCATTGTCGAACACGGCGTAGGGCGCGGTCGCGGCCGCCTGCTCAAGATCGGAATCGGCGAAGACGATGTTGGCGCTCTTCCCGCCGAGTTCCAGGGTGAGCCGCTTGACCTGCCGCGCGCATCCCGCCATCACCTGGCGGCCGACCTCGGTGGACCCGGTGAACACGATCTTCCTGACCGCCGGGTGGTCGAGCAGGCGCTGGCCCACCACGGTGCCCTTGCCTGGGAGCACCTGGAAGACGTCGTCGGGGATGCCCGCCGCTGCGGCAAGCTCGCCGATCCTGATGGCGGTCAGCGGGGTCATCTCAGCAGGCTTGGCGAGCACCACGTTGCCTGCGGCAAGCGCGGGGGCCATTCCCCAGGCGAGGATCGGCATCGGGAAATTCCACGGCACTATCAGGCCGACCACGCCGACCGGCTCGTGGAAGGTGACGTTCAGTCCCCCGGCCACCGGGATCTGCCTGCCGCACAGCCGCTCTGGCGTCGCCGCGTAGTAATGCAGCACGTCGCGGACGTGCTCGGCCTCCCAGCGCGCCTGGCCGAGCGGATGACCGGAGCCGGCGATCTCCAGCCTGGTCAGTTCGGCGGCGTGCGCGTCGACCGCGGCAGCGAACGCGCGTAGCAGCGCGGCACGCTGGCCGGGAGCGACCGCGCGCCAGCCGGGCTGCGCCGCCGCTGCCCGTTCGATGGCCGCGTCGGTCTGCTCCGCAGAGGTGCCCGCCACCGTGGCGACCGGCTCCTCGGTGGCGGGATTGAGGACCGTGAACTCAGACATGCGGCTGCTTCCTTGAAGTCGCGCCGGATCGGCTGGCTGGAGGGCGGGACGGCCGGAAGTGGCCTACCAGCGCTCGAAGCAGCGCTGCAGCTCCCAGTCGGTGACCGCGGCGTCGTAGGCGGCCAGCTCGACCCGGGCGTAGTTGGCGTAGTGCTCGACCACGTCCGGCCCGAACGACTTGCTGGCCAGCTCGCTCGTCTGCCAGAGCAGCAGCGCGTCCCGCATGTTCTGCGGCACCTTCGCGGTGGTGTCGGCGTAGGCGTTGCCCTCGAACGCAGGCTCGAGCGCCAGCTCGCGGTCGATGCCGTCCAGGCCGGCCGCGATCATCGCGGCAACCGCCAGGTAAGGGTTGACGTCCCCGCCCGGCGTGCGGTTCTCCACCCGCAGCGATGAGCCGTGCCCGACCAGCCGCAGCGCGCAGGTCCTGTTGTCCGGCCCCCAGCGCACCGACGTGGGCGCAAAGCTACCTGGCACATACCGTTTATAGGAATTGATGTTCGGCGCGTAACAGAGCGTGAACTCGCGCATGGCGGCCAGCTGGCCGGCCAGGAATTGCTCGCCGAGGCTGGACAGGCCGTACTGGCCGTCGCCGGCCAGCACCGGCGCGCCGTCAACGGCGCGCAGCGATAGGTGAATGTGGCAGGAGTTGCCCTCGCGCGGATTGGGCTTGGCCATGAACGTGATGCTCATATCCTGCTGGGCCGCGATCTCCTTGGCGCCTGTCTTGTAGATCGAATGGTTGTCGCAGGTGGTCACGGCGTCGGCGTAACGGAACGCGATCTCGTGCTGGCCGAGGTTGCACTCGCCCTTCGCCGACTCCACGTACAGGCCGGCCTCGCTCATCGCGTTGCGGACCGAATGGAGCAGCGGCTCGATCCTGGAGGTTCCGAGGATCGAGTAGTCGACGTTGTACTGGTTGGCGGGGACGAGGCCGCGGTAGGACTTGTCCCTGGCCTCCTCGTAGGAGTCCCTGAACACCACGAACTCGAGCTCGGTGCCGGTCATCGCCAGCCAGCCGCGCTCGGCGAGCCGCTCCACCTGCGCCTTGAGTATCTGGCGCGGCGAGGCCACCACGGGGGCACCGTCCAGCCAGGTGAGGTCGGCCAGCACCAGCGCGGTGCGCGCGTGCCACGGCATCTTGCGCAGCGTGCTCATGTCCGGCACCAGCACGAAATCGCCATAGCCGCTGTCCCAGGACGACATCGCGTACCCGTCCACGGTGTTCATCTCGATGTCCACCGCCAGCAGGTAGTTACACCCCTCCGCATAATGCTCGGCTACCTCGTCGATGAAGAACTCGGCCGACAGCCGCTTGCCCTGCAGGCGGCCCTGCATGTCGGTGAAGGCGAGCACGACCGTGTCGATCTCGCGCTCGCTCACCTCCACGCGCAGCCGCTCCAGTGTCAGCATGCCGCGCTGCTGGGTGTAGGGGCCGTGGCCCCGGAATCCGGGCATGAGCCTCCTATCGGTGATCTAGCTACACGTTAGGCGGACCCGGCGTGCGGCGCGAGCTGGCCTCAGGTGGCCAGCTCCCGCTCGATCGCGGCGAGTTCGTCGGGGCTGCCCTGCACCCGCGGGCCGGTGAACCACTTCCGCGCCGAGACCAGCCAGTAGATACCCGCGAAGCCGACCACGACGCCCACCGCCACCACCGCGTAGTTGAAGGTCTTCCAGCCGATCGGGCCGGCCAGCGGCAGCATGAACAGGATCGTGATGAACACCACCCAGACCACGGCGATGACGCCGACCACATAGCTCCACCGGCCCAGGTGCCAGGGACCGCGCTGGAAGCTCGCCCCCTGGCGCAGCCGCAGGAACGTCGGCGTGACATAGGCAATGTACAGGCCGATCGTGGCGATCGAGGTGACCGCGAAATACGCCGCGCTGTTCCACAAGTAGGGCAGCCCGAGGATCAGCGCGCCGGCGGCCGCCAGCCAGATCGCGTTGGTCGGCGTCCTGGTCCGCTTGTTCACCCGGTGCCAGAACGCGGAGCCGGGCAGCGCCCCGTCCCGCGAGAACGCGTAGATCATCCGGGAGTTCGCGGTTACCGAGGACATGCCGCAGAACAACTGCGCGCCGATCGCCACCAGCAGCAGCAGCTCGCCGCCGACGTTCCCGACCGCATCGACGAAGATCTGGGCCGGCGCCACGTAGGCGGCAGACTCGGTCGCGTAGTTCTGGATCGCGAACGTGACCCCGATCAGCAGGACCCACCCCGCGAACAGCGACACGATGATCGACATCACGATGCCGCGCGGGCCGCTGCGGGCGGCGGAATGCGTCTCCTCGGTCATGTGCGCGGACGCGTCATAGCCGGTAAAGGTGTACTGCGCCATCAGCAGGCCGATCAGCACGATGTACCAGGCGCCGACGTTCAGGCCGGTGCCGTTGTTGAAGTGCCCGAATACGAAGCTCGCCGACTGGTGGTGCGCGCCGTGCTGAAGACCGAACGTCAGCGCCCCGACGATGATCAGCACGCCGATGATGTGCCACCAGACGCTGACGTCGTTCAGCAGGGCCACCAGCCGGATGCCGAACTGGTTCAGCATGCCGTGCACCAGCAGGACGGCGGCGAAGATCAGGATCGTCACCCAGTGGTAGGTAGGGGTTCCGAACACCAGGTTGAGGAACGCGTTGATGAACAGGGCCGCGCCGAAGTCAATGCCCGCGGTCACCGCGACCTGGCCGAGGAAGTTGAACCAGCCGGTGAACCAGGACCATGCAGGCCCGTTCTTCCTGGCCAGCTTGGCCGACCAGTAGTACAAGCCGCCCGCGGTCGGGAAGCTGGAGCAGACCTCGGCCATGGCCAGGCCGACGAACAGCGTCATGACGCCGACAATCGGCCAGCCCCAGGTGATCAGGACAGGCCCGCCGGTGAGCATGCCGAAGCTGTAAAGCGTCAGGCAGCCGGACAGGATCGAGATGATCGTGAACGAGACGGCGAAGTTAGAGAACCCCGACATCCGCCTGCGCAGCTCCTGGGCGTAGCCGAGCTGGTGCAGGGTCTCCTCGTCACTGCTGAGCGGCGCGTGGGCCGCTTGCTCGTTGACCGACACTGCTGCTCCTCGGGTCACGGTTCGAGACGATTACGGTGCAGGAACACTGGCCAGACGACCGGTTTTAATGGTCTAATATCAGACCAATGATGGGCGGATCGGCTGAGATGTTCAAGACCCGGGGCCAGATTCGTCCGGGGCGTCCCGGGCCACCGGTACGCGGGCGAGGGGGGGACCCGCGTACCGGGGGCGCCTGCATCGTCAGCCGGGGCGCCTGCGTCGTAAAGTCGAGTCAGCGGCTCCGTTCGCGGACCTGGTTCTGCCCCGCAGTGTCAGGCCTGCCCGTAGCTAGCTCCGTTCCCGGGAGCGCGATCGTAGTGAGTGCCGGACTGGACCTGACTGGCGTACTGCGGCCAGTGCGGGCCGGCAACGCCTTGGAGGAGACCGTCGAGCGGCTGCTCACCGTCGTCAAGCTGGGGGTGGTCGGCCCCGGTGAGCGGTTTCCCGCTGAGCGCGACCTCGCCGCGCAACTCGGCATCAGCCGGCTCACCTTGCGTCAGGCCATCCGCGAGCTGCAGCAGGCCGGTTACGTCGAATCCCGCCGGGGCCGGTTCGGCGGAACCTTTGTCACCTACCGGCCGCCCGCGCCGGACGCCGCGAAACTGCGCCGGATGGCGATCCGGGACGGCGACAAGCTAGCCGACGCGCTCACCTTCCAGCTCGTGGTGGAAGCCGGCGCGGCAGAGACGCTTGCCACGCTGATGGCGCCAGCTAGCCAGGCAGCAGGCGACGCGCTCGCCGGCCACGGACTGGCTGGCCCCGCAGCGGCTGGCAGCGCGCGGGAGGGTGCCCGCGAAGTGCTCCTGGCCAGGCTCACTGAGGTGAACGCCGCCAGCCCGCAGGACTACCGGCGGCTTGACATCCTGTTTCATTTGTCCATCGCCGAGCTGACCGGCTCCAGCCTGCTCGCGACCGCCTGCGCCGACGCGCGGATGCGGCTGAACGGCCTGCTGAATGCCATTCCGGTGCTGCGGCGCACTATCGACCACACCGCGGGTCAGCACACGTCCATGGTGGTGGCCATCCTGGCCGGCGACGCCCAGGCAGCCCGTCACGCGGTGGCCGAGCACCTTGACGGCACCGCCGCGCTGCTACGCGCCTTCCTGGCCTGAGCGCGGGACCTGCACGCCGACTGGGTTGGGGAACGGCACCGCCAGGAGGCCCGGTTCGCGGCCCGGTACCTGGGGATCTCGTGCCTGATGGCCTGGTGCCTGGCGGTGCGGCAGTATCTGGCGGAGCAGCGAGATGGCCAGCGCCACGGCTACCGGGATCGGGAGCACGTTGGCCAGGTTCATGCCGAGCATGTGCCTGGTGACGGCGGTGCCCTCGACGTAGCCGGCCGGAATGAACGCCGCGATGGCGCACCCGGTCAGGCAGAGCACCAGCACCGCGCCGTCCCGGCGCCACGGCCTGCGGTCCTGGCGGCGCAGGGCAGCGATGGCGATTCCGGCCATCAGAAGCCACAGCGGAACCAGGTACCACAGCCCGAGCCTGGACCCGATGGCACCTTCGAGCCGGCTGACCGCCGCCACCCGGTACTCCAGCGCGCCCGGCGGATGCCCGGCGCTGGGGGCGTAGCTGCCGAGGTAGGCGACCCGGACGTGCAGGGCCTGGGTCGCCTCGTACTGCCCGACGCTGATGATCCGGCTCGGGTGGGTCAGCAGGAAATGCCCGATGTTCACGTCGGTGATCTTCGGTGCGTATCTTGCGTACAGCGGATCCTGACGGACCGAGCCGACCTTCGTCCAGTAGTTGGTGCCCGCGTACTTGGCCCAGCTGGCCGGCAGGCCGAGCGCGTGCAGGTCGGCGCGCACATTGTCGTGGCCGGTGACGATCCCGGCGAAGATCATGTCCACCGCTTGCTCGCGATGCAGCGCGCGGGCGTACGGGCTCGTGGCGATCCAGTGCACGTAGAAGCCGGTCACCGTGGCCAGGACGGCGATGACCGCGGCGGCCGCCGCGGTGCGCGGCGTGAAGAGCCTGCGCAGCTTTCTGCTGCGATCGGGCACCGCGGCGGCCAGCAGCATCGCCAGGAAGACCGGCAGCGCCAGCGGCAGGTACTGCTCCTTGGACAGGATGGCGAGATAGCTGCCGGTCCCGGTGAGCAGCAGCCCGAATACGGTGGCGGGCCAGCTCCGGCCCAGATAGACCAGGCCGGCGGCGATCAGCAGCAGGCCGGTCAGCGTGGCGCCTTCGCTGAGCGGGCTGGCAAAGGCATCGAAGAACGCGGCATCCGCCATGATCAGCCACAGTGCGGCCGCCAGCGCCAGCCGCGCCCACAGATTCAGCCGCAGCCCCATCACCAGGCTGACGATGCCGAACGAGACGACCGCGCTGGTGAGCAGGCCCAGTGCGATCAGGTTGATCCGGCCGGGCAGGCCAAGCATCCCGGTCAGCCACTGCGCCCCGAGCAGCAGGACGTGCTGCGACGATGGATAGACGTGCTCGCCTGCGCAGCTCGCTGCGTGATCGAACCTGAAGAAGGCGTACTTGTCGAGTGGCGGGTGGCCGCCGGTCACCGGCTGGACCCCGAACCCGCACATCAGTCGGGCGCCATCGCCATCGTTGGCCATGCCGACCGGTACCGGAACCAGGAATCGGAGCGCGAACAGCCCGAGCGAGACCGTGAAGATGGACAGCCAGCCGGCGGCCGGGCCGATCAGCGAGCCGCTCGCTGGGCGCCCTGGTGAGCGGGGGAGGCCGTCTGGGCCGGGCCGGCCGTCACCGGCGGCCCGGCCGCTTCGCCACCGGCCAGCTCATGCCCTCGCACCAGGTCCTCCCGCAGGTATGTGCCGGTATCGTGACGACCGGCCGATTCAGAATGCCTCGTGACCCTCGTGCCGAGTACACCATGGTTGGGCACGTGCGGCTGACGCGGCTCCAGAGGCGACGATCCGGGGGCGCCGCGTAACCGGGGGGCGATTGCGCAGGCGGAAGTATTTACGGCACAATGATGTTGTGAAATACATGGGCCCGCCAGATGCGCATCCGCACGCCCCCGGTGACGGGGACGCGCAGCGTGCTGCGCCAGCCCAGGTTATGCAAGCCCAGCCGGGCTCAGAACGGGGCACCAGGGCCCGGATCGCCCGGCTGATCCTGGAGAACGGCCCAGTCACCGCGGCGGGCCTGTCCGCGCGGCTCGGCCTGACCGCTGCCGCGGTCCGGCGTCACCTGGACAACCTCCAGGCCGAAGGCATGATCGAGACACGGATCGCCAGGACTTACGGCAACCGCAGCCGCGGCCGCCCGGCCAGGCTGTTCGCCATCACGGATGCAGGCCGGAGTGCTTTCGAGCACGCCTATGACGACCTGGCCACCAGCGCACTACGGTTCCTTGCCGAGCGGGCCGGTCCCGGAGCCGTCGCCGAGTTCGCCCGCAGGCAGATATCGGAGCTCGAGAAGCGGTACCGCCCGGCGGTGCAGGCCGCGCCGCCGGCGCAGCGGGTGAAGGCGCTGGCCGACGCGCTGTCGGCGGATGGCTACGCGGCTTCGGCGAGCGGCGCGCCCGCCGCCGCCGGAGGCGAGCAGCTCTGCCAGCACCACTGCCCGGTCGCGCACGTGGCCGCGCAGTTCCCGCAGCTCTGCGAGGCAGAAACCGAGGCATTCGGCCGGCTGCTCGGCACCCCCGTGCAGCGCCTCGCGACGATTTCGCACGGCGACGGGATATGCACCACGCATGTGACCGCGCCGTCGCTCGTGCATCCACGCACCCATCCAACTCAGTCCGGAGGAATCTCCGCATGACGACAATCGCGCACCCCGAGCTTGAGGGGCTGGAGCGTTATAAGTTCGGCTGGTCCGACTCTGATGCGGCGGGCGAGTCCGCGCGCCGCGGCCTGTCCGAGGAGGTCGTCCGCGACATCTCGGCCAAGAAGAGCGAGCCGGAATGGATGCTCGACCTGCGGCTGAAGGGCCTGAAGCTGTTCCGGCGCAAGCCGATGCCGACCTGGGGCTCCGACCTGTCCGGAATTGACTTCGACCACATCAAGTACTTCGTGCGATCGACCGAGAAGCAGGCCGCGAACTGGGACGAGCTGCCCGCCGACATCAAGAGCACCTACGACAGGCTCGGCATCCCGGAAGCGGAGAAGCAGCGGCTGATCGCCGGCGTCGCGGCCCAGTACGAGTCCGAGGTTGTCTACCACAAGATCAGGGAGGACCTGGAGGAGAAGGGCGTCATCTTCGAGGACACCGACACCGCGCTCCGGCATCACCCGGAGCTCTTCCAGGAGTACTTCGCCACCGTGATCCCGGTCGGCGACAACAAGTTCGCCGCGCTGAACACGGCGGTGTGGTCCGGCGGCAGCTTCATCTACGTGCCGAAGGGCGTGCACGTGGACATCCCGCTGCAGGCCTACTTCCGGATCAACACCGAGAACATGGGCCAGTTCGAGCGGACCCTGATCATCGTGGACGAGGGCGCCAGCGTGCACTACGTCGAGGGCTGCACCGCGCCGATCTACTCTTCGGACTCGCTGCACTCGGCGGTCGTCGAGATCATCGTCAAGAAGGACGCGCACTGCCGCTACACGACCATCCAGAACTGGTCGAACAACGTCTACAACCTGGTGACCAAGCGCGCCGTCGCGCAGGCGGGCGCGAGCATGGAGTGGGTCGACGGGAACATCGGCTCCAAGGTGACGATGAAGTACCCGGCGGTCTACCTGATGGGCGAGCACGCCAGGGGCGAGACGCTGTCGGTAGCGTTCGCCGGGACCGGGCAGCACCAGGACGCCGGCGCCAAGATGGTGCACTGCGCGCCGAACACCTCATCCCAGATCATCTCCAAGTCGGTGGCCAGGGCTGGCGGCCGGACCTCCTACCGCGGCCTGGTGCAGGTCCAGGAGGGCGCGGCGCATTCCAAGTCCACTGTGCGATGTGACGCGCTGCTCGTGGACACGGTCAGCCGCTCGGACACCTATCCGTATGTGGACGTCCGCGAGGATGACGTCGAGATGGGGCACGAGGCAACCGTTTCAAAGATCTCCGAAGACCAGCTCTTCTACCTGATGAGCCGGGGCATGACCGAGGACGAGGCGATGGCCACCATCGTCCGCGGCTTCGTCGAGCCGATCGCGCGAGAGCTGCCGATGGAATATGCCCTCGAGCTGAACCGGCTGATCGAGCTGCAGATGGAAGGAGCCGTCGGCTGATGTCGGTGCTGCAGGGGGCGGCGGAATCCGCCGCCCCCGTGTCAAGGCTGCACGAGCGGCAGTCTTACGATCTCGCGGACTTTGATGTGCCTACCGGACGCGAAGAGGAGTGGCGGTTCACGCCGTTGCGGCGGCTGCGCGGGCTGCACGCGGCGGGGGATCTCTCGCCGGGCAAGATCTCGGTGGCAGTCGACGCCGCCCCGGGGGTCACCGCGGAGCTTGCGCAACGCGGTGACACCCGGGTCGGCACCTCCTTCGTGCCCTCGGACCGGGTGAGCGCGCGGGCGCTGGCCTCGTTCGAGGAGGCGACCGTGATCACCGTCCCGAGCGGGCTGGAGAGCACTGAGCCCACCGTGATCTCGGTACGCGGGGAGGATGCCGGCGGGGCGGCGTTCGGGCACGTGCTGGTGGACGTGCAGGCCAATGCGCGAGCCGTAGTCGTGCTTGACCACCAGGGGAGTGCGACGTACGCGGATAACGTCGAGCTGGTGGTTGGTGACGGGGCGTCGCTCGCGGTGGTGTCGGTACAGGACTGGGCGGCGGACACGGTGCATTTGTCGCACCACCACATGCGGCTGCGGCGGGACGCCAGGCTGACGCATACCGCGGTCACATTGGGGGGCAGCGTGGTGCGGCTCGCGCCGTCGGTCCGCTATGGCGGGCCTGGCGGTGACGCGGAGCTGCGCGGTCTGTACTTCGCCGACGCCGGCCAGCACCTGGAGCACCGGCTGTTCGTGGACCACGCCGAGCGCAACTGCCGGAGCCGGGTCAGTTACAAGGGCGCGCTGCAGGGCGAGGACGCCCACGCGGTGTGGATCGGTGATGTGATCATCCGGGCCGAGGCGACCGGCACCGACACCTATGAATACAACAGGAACCTGGTGCTGACCGATGGCACCAGAGTCGACTCGGTGCCGAACCTGGAGATCCTCACCGGTGAGGTGATCGGCGCCGGGCACGCGAGCGCGAGCGGGCGGCTGGAGGACGAGCACCTGTTCTACCTGATGGCCCGCGGGATCCCGGTCGACGAGGCCCGCCAGCTGGTGATCCGCGGGTTCTTCGGTGAGCTGATCGCCCAGCTCGAGGTGCCTGAGCTGCGAGACCGGATCAGCCAGTCCATCGACGCCGAGCTGGCGAGGTCACGGGCATGACCCAGGAACCTAGCTTTCTGCGCGCCTGCGCGGTGGCCGACCTGCCCGCCGAGGGCGCGCTGGGCATCGAGGTCCAGGGCGTGCCCGTCGCGCTGGTCGTCGCCGGCGGCGAGGTGTTCGCGCTGCATGACGTGTGCTCGCACGAGGAGGTCCCGCTGTCCGAAGGCGACATCTACGACCACACGGTGGAGTGCTGGCTGCACGGTTCCTGTTTCGACCTGCGCACCGGCAAGCCCACCGGGCCCCCGGCGACCAGGCCGGTCGCCACCTACCCCGTGAAGATCGACGGCGCAGACGTCTATGTCTCACTGTCCGATACGCCGCAGCCAGACCAGGAGAGATGATGTCCACGCTCGACATTCGTGACCTGCACGTGTCCGTGACCGAGGCGTCCGGCGCCAGCAGGGAGATCCTCCGCGGCGTCGACCTGACGGTCGCCGAAGGCCAGACGCACGCCATCATGGGGCCGAACGGCTCCGGCAAGTCGACGCTCGCCTACGCGGTCGCCGGGCACCCCAAATACCAGGTGACCAGCGGCACCGTCACCCTGGACGGCGAGGACGTCCTCGCGATGAGCGTGGACGCGCGGGCCAGGGCCGGGCTGTTCCTGGCCATGCAGTACCCGGTGGAGGTACCCGGCGTCTCGGTGTCCAACTTCCTGCGCACCGCGATGACCGCGGTCCGCGGTGAGGCGCCCAAGCTGCGGACGTTCGTCAAGGACCTGCGCACCGCCATGGACAAGCTCTCGATCGACCCGGCCTTTGCCGAGCGGAACCTGAACGAGGGTTTCTCCGGCGGCGAGAAGAAGCGGCACGAGATCCTCCAGCTGCAGCTGCTGAACCCGAAGATCGCGATCCTGGACGAGACCGACTCCGGCCTGGATATCGACGCGCTGAAGGTGGTATCCGAGGGGATCAACGCGTTCCGCGGCGAACCCGGCCACGGCGTGCTGCTGATCACTCACTACACCCGGATCCTGCGGTACGTGCAGCCGGATTTCGTGCACGTGTTCGTCGGCGGCCGCATCGTCGCCCAGGGCGGCCCCGAACTCGCCGACGAGCTCGAGGCCAACGGCTACGAGAGGTTCGTGACAGCGGAGGCCATGGCATGACCCTGGACGTGGCGCAGATCCGCAAGGATTTCCCGATCCTGGAGCGGCAGGTCCGCGGTGGCCAGCCGCTGATCTACCTGGACAGCGCGAACACCTCACAGAAGCCGCGCCAGGTCATCGACACGCTGACCGAGTTCTACGAGCGGCACAACGCCAACATCCACCGCGCCAGCCATCAGCTCGGTGAAGAGGCGACAGCGGCTTACGAGGGCGCGCGGATCAAGGTTGCCCAGTTCATCGGCGCCAGCGACGAGACCGAGATCGTGTTCACGAAGAACATCTCGGAGGCGATCAACCTCGTCGCCTACTCGATGGGCAACGCGGCGACCGCGCCAGGGGCGGAGCGCTTCCGGCTGGGCCCGGGCGACGAGATCGTGATCACCGAGATGGAGCATCACTCCAACATCGTCCCCTGGCAGCTGCTCTGCCAGCGCACCGGCGCGAAGCTGCGCTGGTTCGGCGTCACCGACGAGGGCAGGCTGGACACCTCGAACCTTAACGAGCTCATTAACGAGCGCACCAAGATCGTCGCCGTGGTCCACCAGTCCAACGTGCTCGGCACCATCAACCCGGTGCGGATGATCGCCGACCGGGCCCACGCGGTGGGCGCTCTGGTGCTGGTCGACGCCGCTCAGTCGGTCCCGCAGATGCCGGTGAACGTGACCGGGCTTGGCGCCGACTTCCTCGGCTTCACCGGCCACAAGCTCTGCGGCCCCACCGGAATCGGCGTGCTCTGGGCGCGCCGGGAGCTGCTTGAGGCGATGCCGCCGTTCCTCGGCGGCGGTGAGATGATCGAGAGCGTCTGGATGGACCGGTCGACTTTCGCCCCCCCGCCGCACAAGTTCGAGGCGGGCACCATGCCGATCGCGCAGGCGGTGGGCCTGGGTGCCGCCATCGACTACCTCGACGGCGTAGGCTTCGATGCGATCCATGCGCACGAGCAGGCTCTGGTAGGCCAGGCCCTCGGCGCCCTTTCGGTGATCGACGGGGTGCGCATCCTCGGGCCTGCCAAGCCGGTAGACCGCGGGGCCGCGATCTCCTTCACGGTGGAGGGCGTGCACCCGCACGACGTCAGCCAGGTACTGGATGAGCTCGGCATCGCGGTGCGGGCCGGGCACCACTGCGCCTGGCCGCTGCACCGTAGGTATGGCATCCAGGCCAGCACCCGGGCGTCGTTTTACTTGTACAACACGGCCGGGGAGGTGGATGCCCTGGCCGAAGGGATCAGGCACGCGCAGCGGTTTTTCCGCGCCGGGTGATGGGCCGGGTGATCCGGGTAGTCATGGAACAGACCGGGCCTGCCGAGGGGTTAACGGTTGAAGGCTGAATGGTTGATGGCTGAGGGGTTGAGAGCGCTGAGGGGCTGAGGGGCTGTGATGGAACTCGAGTCGTTGTACCAGGAGATCATCCTGGACCACTACAGGCGCCCGCACCATAAGGGCCTGCGGGAGCCGTACGACGCCGAGGTGCACCACGTGAACCCGCTCTGCGGCGACGAGGTGACGCTCCGGGTGACACTCAAGGACGCGGGCAGCGAGCCAGTGGTCGCGGATGTCTCCTATGACGCGCTTGGCTGCTCGATCAGCCAGGCCAGCGTGTCGGTGATGGCCGATGCGATCATCGGGAAGACCGTGGCCGAGGCGATGGGCGCCAGCGGGGCGTTTCTGGAGCTGATGAAATCCAGGGGCGAGGCGTCCCCCGACGAGGACGTGCTCGGCGACGCGGTCGCATTCGAGGGCGTCGCCAAGTACCCGGCGCGGATCAAGTGCGCGCTGCTGGGCTGGATGGCCTGGAAGGATGCGACCGCCCGGGCGCTGGCCGGGGGCGGCCCCGATCACGAATCAGGCGCCGGGAAGGCCTCGGGCGCGGCAGGGAGCCAACATGACTGAGAACGCGACCGACACGACCGAGAGCGCGACCGAGAGCGCGACCGACAGGACCGAGAACGCGACCGGACAGCCCGGGCAGCTCAGCCCGGAGGCTGCGGCTGCCGGGCCGGGCGGGCCTGGCCCGCAGACCGCGCCCGCCGCGCCGGCATCGCCCGGCGAACAGCTGAGCCCGGAGACTGAGGACCTGCTGGAGGCGCTCAGGGACGTCGTCGACCCGGAGCTCGGCATCAACGTTGTCGACCTCGGGCTGGTCTACGGGGTGGCGGTCGGCCAGGATCGGATCGCGACCATCGATATGACGCTGACCAGTGCGGCATGCCCGCTCACGGACGTGATCGAGGACCAGACCCGCGATGCGCTCGAGGGGCTGGTCAACGACTTCCGCATCAACTGGGTATGGCTGCCGCCGTGGGGGCCAGACAAGATCACCGAGGACGGCCGCGAGCAACTGCGCGCGCTCGGCTTCAACGTCTGACGGCTACCCGGCTGCCTCCCGATGATCTTGACGACTTCCCAGCCGCCGGAAAGTCGTCAAGATCATTGGCCGTCGCCGTGAGCTCGCCACGCTCCTATGCGGGGTCGGGCCGAGTGAGCTCGTCGCGCTCCTGCGTGCGGTCGGGCTGCGTGAGCTCGTCGCGCTCCTGCGTGCGGTCGGGCTGCGTGAGCTCGTCGCGCTCCTGCGTGCGGTCGGGCTGCGTGAGCTCGTCGCGCTCCTGCGTGCGGTCGGGCCGAGTCAGCTCGTCGCGCTCCTGCGTGCGGTCGGGCCGAGTCAGCTCGTCACGCTCCTCAGCCGGCTCCTGGCCGCCCGTGAACCTTGCCATCCTGGCCTCCCTCGCGCTGTGCGCTGGATCCGACGATTTCCCTGGCATCACGGCGGCGTGAGCGTCGCATTGACCACTCCGGCGGCCCGCTGGTCGAACAGCCCGTAGCGGCCTGGCGCACGCCTCGGCCGGCTCTTCCAGCACCGCGTCATAGACGTCCCGGACGGCCACTGCACGGGTTCCGCGGACACCACGGCTGTCACACATTGACAGTACGCCTGCACGAGGTGATTATGCGACGGCGCGGCGCGGGAATGGTCAGGCAGGCATCGGCGCACGAGCGGGCTGAGCGCTTCCCGCGCCGGCCACCGCGCAGCGGACACAGCTGGCTGACTCACCCCCACGGTGCCCCCGCTGGGGGAAGTGCCCCGCCCTGGTGGTCACGTAGTGTCAGGAAAAGTAGCGGCTATGGCCACGATGGCCGGGCGTGGCCGCGGGGCGCGACCGAGGGAGCCGCCATGGCGCAGATCCGTGCCTGCCAGGTCCAGTGCAGCCGCCTCGCGCTCCACAGCCGGGCCTGACCGTGCCGGACAAGGCGATCCGGCTGCAGCGGACCGGGCAGGCGGTGCAGCGCCAGCAGCGGCCAGTCATGCTCGCCATCGCGGGCGACAGCGCCGCCGGCAAGACGACGCTGACCCGGGGGATCGTGGCGGCGCTCGGAGCAGACCGGGCCACCGCTATCTGCGTCGACGACTACCACCGCTACGACCGGGAGGAGCGCCGCGACGTCCCGTTCACGGTGCTGCATCCGGACTGCAACTACGTCGAGATCATGGAGCAGCACCTGCAGCTGCTAGCCCTCGGCCGGCCCGTCCTGAAGCCCGGCTACGACCATTCGACCGGCCAGCTGGCACGCCCGGTCCTGGTAGAGCCGCGCGACTTCGTGATCGTCGAGGGACTGCTGCCGCTGCACACCAAGCTGGCCAGGGCTTGCTTTGACATCACCGTCTACCTCGACCCGCCGGAGGAGATCCGGCGAAAGTGGAAGCTGCAGCGCGACTGCGCGGAGCGCGGCTATACGCAGCACCAGGTGCTGCGCGAGCTTGACCGCAGGGAGCCCGACTCCGCCGCGTATATCAGGCCGCAGCGGCAGTGGGCGGACATCTGCATCAGGTTCGCGCCCATCGCGGGCCACGGCACCCCGGAGGGCACACCCCTGTCGGCCGAGATCCTGCTCCGCCCGACCGTCCAGCATCCCGACCTGTCCGGTGTGCTCACCGACGACGACCGGCGCACCCTGCACCTGAAGCTGATCAGGGACCTCGACCGCAGGCCGGTGGATGCGCTGCACGTGCACGGTTACGCGCCGCGCGAGGACTCAAGGATCGTGGCGAAGACCATCTGGGAGCAGCTGTCCATGGACGCGCCGCTGCCGGAGATGCTCGGCGTACTCGCCGACGGCAGGCGCAGCGAGCCCCTCGCGATCGCCCAGCTGCTGCTCGTCTGGCATCTCTACGAAGCCCTGACATGAGGAACATAACGGGATGCAGTGGACCGGGGCAGGGTGGCCGCGGATGGGTACTTTGCTGACATGGGCACAGCGACGCATCGGCCGCTGCGGCTGGTGATTGTCGACGATCACCAGATGGTGCTCGACGGCCTCAAGGCGATGCTCCGGCCCTATCACGAGCAGGTCGAGATTGTCGCCGAGTCCAGCGACGCCGAGGAGGCCACGGCCCTGGTAGCCGAGCAGAAGCCGGATGTGGTACTGCTCGACGTGCGCCTGCGGGGGATCAGCGGCCTTGATCTTTGTACCGAGATCCGAACCCGCGTGCCTGACTGCCGGGTCGTCTTCCTGACGGTCTATGACGACGAGCAGTACCTGTATCAGGCCCTTCGCGTCGGGGCCGCGGGCTACCTGCTGAAGCGGATCCGCGGCGGCGAACTCGTCGATCAGCTGCGGCGGATATGCGAGGGCGAGGTCCTCATCGATCCGGCACTGGCCGGCCGGGTGGCGCTGTCCGCGGCCAGGCTGCACAGCGGGGAGTTCTGGCCCGGCGCGCACCTCGGGCTGACCCAGCGGGAGAGCGAGGTGCTGTCGCTGCTGGTCGCCGGCCTGACCAACCGGGCAATCGCCGCCAAGCTCATGGTCAGCGAGGAGACCATCAAGACGCACTCCAGGGGGATCTACCGCAAGCTCGGTGTCTCCGACCGGGCCGCGGCGGTTACCGTTGCGCTGCGCGAGGGAGTCTTCCATTGACGGGGCCATGGCTGAGCGGAGCCGACGCGGAGCGTGAGGCGCAGCTGCTATCCCGGGTTATCGAGACCATCTCGGCGGGCCTCGACCTCGACCGCATCCTGCAGGGCGTGGCGACCCTGGTGACCGAGACCACCGGGACCGACGTCTGCTTTGTCCACCTGATCGACGAGCGGGGACGAAAGCTGCAGCTGCGCGGTGCGACGCCGCCGTTTGACGGGCTGGTCGGGAAGATCGAGCTCGTTATCGGCGAGGGCGTGGCCGGCTGGGTGGCCGACCACGGCGAGCCAGCCGTCATCGTGGACGACAAGACCGCAGACCCCAGGTACCGGTACATCCCGGCGCTGCGCGGCGAGGAGTACACCTCCATGGTGTCGGTCCCCGTCGTGACCCCGATGGGTCACCTGGTAGGTGTGCTCAACGTGCATACCAAGGTCCGGCGCGAGTTCGGCCCTGCCGACGTGGACCTGCTCAGGTCGGTGGCGGGCCTGGTGGCCGGGGCCATCGAGAACGCCAGGTTGCACACCAGGCTGGCGGAACGGGAGGAGGCGCTGGAACGGTTCGCCGAGCGGATGGTGGAGTGGCAGGAGCAGGAGCGCCGTCGCCTGGCCGGCGAGATCCATGACGGGATCAGCCAGCGGATCGTCAGCCTCTTCTTCCATTTGTCAGCGGCCGCTGACGCGATCCCTGACCTGCCCGATATCGCGGCCGAGCAGGTGGCACGGGCGCAGGAACTTGCCGCGGCGGCGCTGGATGAGACGCGGTCGGCCATCGCCGGACTGCGCCCGCCGGTCCTTGACGACCTCGGCCTCGCGGCCAGCCTGGAGAGCCTCGGCCATTCGTTTCCCTGGCTGAAGGTCGAGGTCCAGGCGGCCGACGGCCGGCTCGCCGAGCATGTGCAGACAGCCGTCTACCGGACAGCACAGGAAGCATTGCAGAACGCGGCCAAGCACGCCGATGCGCAATTCGTGCGGGTCCGCCTCTACCAGCACAAAGAGCGGGTCGTGCTGGAAGTGAGCGATGACGGCAGCGGGTTCGATGTGGCTGCGGCCGGCGGGGCTGGGCCGGCCTTTCCTGGCGGATCCGGCGGTCCTGGTGGTCCGGGAGATGCTGGCGGTCCTGGCCCGGCCAGCGGGACCGGCGGGCCCACCGGCTTCGGGCTGCCGGGAATGGCCGAGCGCGCCGAACTGCTTGGCGGGGCGCTGGAACTGGTCAGCGCCCCCGGCCGCGGGACCACCGTGCGGCTGGTTATCCCGCTCGAGCCGCCGGCGGCCTGATCAACAGGGCCCGCCGCGGGGTGACGCGGCGGCGATCGCTGCCCTTGCCCGGCCCCTGATCAGCCGACGCCGGGCCCCTGGTCAGCGGGCGCCGGGTGCCTGGTCAGCGGGCGCCGGGTGCCTGGTCAGCGGGCGCCGGGTGCCTGGTCAGCGGGTGCCGGTGGCTGGCCGGCTGCGCCCGGCGGGGTGTCGGCGAAGACCCGGCTGGCACGCACGTCCGCGGCGCTGATCTCCATCAGGTCGTCCCTGGCGATCAGGCCGCCCGCCGTGACCAGCCGCCTGGCCTGGCGCAGCCGCATCCGGTCGATGGCGTTCCTGATGCTCCTGGCGTTGGAGAACCGCGGCTGCTGCATTCGCAGCGCCACGTATTCGCGGAAAGCTGCCTGTGCATCGGGGGAGAGCCGGTACTGCTCCCGCTCCAGCATGAGGTCGGCGATCTGGACCAGCTCATCCAGCGAAAAGTCGGGAAAGTCGATGTTGTGAGCGATCCGAGAGGCCATGCCCGGGTTGGACCTGAAGAACACGTCCATCCGGTCGGCGTAGCCGGCCAGGATCACCACGAGGTCCTCCCGGTTAGCCTCCATGAACTGCAGCAGGATCTCGATGGCCTCCTGGCCATAGTCGCGCTCGTTCTCCGGCCGGTACAGGTAGTAGGCCTCGTCGATGAGGAGCACGCCGCCCATCGCCCGCTTGAGCACTTCCTTGGTCTTGGGCGCGGTGTGGCCGACGTACTGGCCGACCAGGTCGTCGCGGGTCACGCTGACCAGCTGACCCTTGCGCAGGTAGCCAAGTTCGCGCAGCAGCTTGCCCATGTGCATGGCGACGGTGGTCTTGCCGGTGCCCGGGCTGCCGGTGAAGCACATGTGCAAGCTTGGCCGTGACGAGGTAAGCCCGTACCGCTGCCGGAGCCTGTCGATGAGCAGCAGCGCGGCGATCTCCCTGACCCGGTCCTTGACCGGGGCAAGCCCGACGAACTCGCTGTCGAACTCGTCGAGCATCTGCGTGATCCGGCGCGCCTGCTGCTCCGCGGCCAGCTCGACGCGGGCGTCCGGGGCCAGTGGTTCCAGGCCGTCTGGCTGGGCCGCCTGCTCGTCGGCGAAGCCGGCCGCGCCGCCGCCAGCCGCGCCCGGCTCGCCAGCGCCGGCCGGGCGGGCGGCACCGGATGGCCCGGCCTTCGCGCTGCCCGGTGCGGGCATCGCGAAGCCGCGCGGGGGTGGCTCGGCCGGCCTGGTCATCCGCTGTCGCGCGCCCCGCCGGATCCGTTGCCGGCGTAGCGCTCACCGGTGGGCCGCTCGGTGGCGTAGGAATGCAGCGTGTAACGGATCTGCCGGTCCGCGCCCTCCTGCCGGTCCAGCCGGAACCCCGGCTCGGTGCTCGGCCGGTTCACGATAAAGCTGAGCGCGGTTGTCTGCCGGCCCAGCCTCGCATCGTAAGCCACCACCTTGATGTAGTGGTCGGGGTAGGCGGACCGGCACCCCGCGACCTCGTGCATGCCCGCGGACGCGTCGGAGATCTCGAACATCGGCAGGCCCCACATGTCCCAGATGACATTGCGCGGGTGCGGGTCGTCGGTGAACTCGACCGCTATCGCCCAGCCCTGGTCGATGGCGTACTGGATCTGCGCCGCTATCTCATCGTCAGTGAAGTCGGGCAGGTAGGAGAACGTGCCCTGGGTTATCCGCATGATGGCTCCTGGTGGCTCAGCGGGCGGCGGGAAGGCTCGCGGTGGGCGGCCGCGTCAGCTGGTCGGCGTGACGACGACATCCGGCGTATCCGTGGACTCGTAGTTGAAGGTGATGTCGCCCCAGGTGTCCAGGGCCACCTGCAGCGGCTGGCAGTGCTTGGCGGCCTCGGCCAGGATCTGCTCGCCCTCGCGGACGAAGTCACGGCCCTCGTTGCGTGCCTTGATCATGGCCTCGGTGGCTACCCGGTTCGCGGTGGCACCGGCCGAGATGCCCAGCGGGTGGCCGATCGTGCCGCCGCCGAACTGCAGGATCACGTCCTCGCCCAGGTAGTCGAGCAGCTGGTGCATCTGGCCGGCGTGGATGCCGCCCGATGCGACCGGCATGGTCCCCGGCATGGATCCCCAGTCCTGGTCGAAGTAGATGCCCTGGCCCAGGTTGACCGGGATGTGCGAGTCGCGAAGCGTGTCGTAGTAGCCGCGGACCATGGCCGGGTCGCCTTCCAGCTTGCCGACGACGGTTCCGGCGTGGATGTGGTCGACCCCGATCAGGCGGCACCACTTCGAGATCACCCGGAAGCTCACGCCATGGGTCTTCTGGCGGGTGTAGGTGCCGTGACCGGCACGGTGCAGGTGCAGGATGACGCCGTTGCTCCTGGCCCACCGTGCCATCGAGTGCATGGCGGTATAACCGATCGTCAGGTCGATCATGACGATGATGCTGCCGAGTTCCTTGGCGAAGTCGGCGCGCTCGTACATGTCCTCCATGGTCGCGGCGGTGACGTTGAGATAGTGCCCCTTGATCTCGCCGGTCCGCTCCTGCGCCCGGTTGACCGCCTCCATCGTGAACAGGTAGCGGTCACGCCAGCGCATGAACGGCTGGGAGTTGATGTTCTCGTCGTCCTTGGTGAAGTCGAGCCCGCCGCGCAGCGCCTCATAGACGACGCGCCCGTAGTTGCGCGCGGACAAGCCGAGCTTGGGCTTGGTGGTGGCACCCAGCAGCGGCCTGCCGTACTTGTTCAGGTACTCGCGCTCCATGACGATGCCGTGCGGCGGCCCCTGGAACGTCTTCACGTAGGTCAGCGGGATCCGCATGTCCTCGAGGCGCAGCGCGCGCAGGGCCTTGAAGCCGAACACGTTGCCGATGATGGACGAGGTCAGGTTCGGGATGGAGCCTTCCTCGAACAAGTCGATGTCATAGGCGATGTAGGCGATGTACTCGCCCTCGCGGCCGGGCACGGGATCCACCCGGTAGCACTTGGCCTGGTAGTGCTCGTAGGCGGTGAGGCGGTCGGTCCAGACCACGGTCCAGGTCGCCGTCGAGGACTCGCCGGCCACCGCGGCGCCGGCCTCCTCAGGCGGCACGCCAGGCTGCGGGGAGATCCGGAACGCCGCCAGCACGTCGGTGTCTTTTGGCACGTAGTCGGGCTCGTAGTAGCCCATTTCCGCGTACGGGATAACGCCGGCATTCCAGCGCCCCTGCCGTTCCGCCATAATTCCTCCGTCTGGTTGCCCTGCATCCCACGATGCCAGCCCGGGCCATCGCCTGTCTATTGAGAGTTTCACAAATATCGTCAAGTCCGGGCTTAAGAGACGAATCGCGGCTCACCCGCGTTCCTGCCGGTGGAAGCCGCCGTCCCGGAGCATGAGGGCTAGCAGCCGAGCAGCCGTGGCGGGCAGCTCGCCGGGATGGGCCACCAGATACCAGTCACGGTGCAGCGGCGTGCCAGGGACTTCCAGCTCCGCGAGCCGCCCGGCGGCCAGCTCGGCGGCGGCCGCGTCGCGCGACACCAGGGTGACGCCGAGGCCGACGCTGGCTGATTCGCGGATTGCGCCGTTGGAGCCGACCGTCAGGGTCAGCGGCGCCAGGCCGAGGTCGGCCAGCAGTGCTTCGGTGCTGGTCCGCGTTCCCGAGCCGAGTTCACGCAGCAGCCAGGTCTGGCGGGACAGCCAGGGCAGCAACTCGGCGGCCGGGGCCGCGTCCGCGAGCTCAGGCGACGCGACCACGACGAGCTGATGCGCCCGCACCGCATGCACCTGCACGTCCCAGCCTGGCTCCGGGCGCCCGCCAAGTACCAGGTCCACCTGATGATGATCGAGGAGCGCACCGACTCGTTCCCTGTTGCCCGCCTCGAGCAGCACGCCGATCTTCGGATGCAGCCGCCTGAAGCCGCTGAGCAGCCCGGGGACTATCTGTTCCGCCGCAGTGGTCACCGCCGCGATGCGAAGCTCGCCTCGGTCGGGATCAGCCGCGGTGACGGCCGCCCGGTGCGCCTCGTCCAGCAGGCCGAGGCCCCTGCGGACGTACCGCGCGTATTCCTCGCCTGCCTTGGTCAGGCGCAGGCCCCGGCCATCCGGGCGCAGCAGCTGCAGCGCGAGCGACTTCTGCAGGGCACCGAGCGACGCAGAGACGGCCGCCTGTGTTACCACGAGTTCTTCCGCCGCGGCGCGGACCGACCCGGTCTCGGCTACGGCGAGGAAGGTCCGAAGCTGGTTCAGCGTCACAATGGGTGGCTCCGACGGCAAGAATTCATAAGCCTGGCGCAATAGACAGTGACTAACTCTTAAGGACAGCATAGATGATCGCTGGATGACGCCCGCCGGGACCGGCTCTGGCGATGACGCCATCGGCACTGGCAACAGCAGCGATGGCAGGCCGCTGCTGTCAGTCCGCACCGTGTGCCGTCGCTGCTGTTGCCGAAATGCGCCGCGGCCCGATCAGGCCCGCGAGTAGAACGGGATGGCGCTGGCGGCCACCCACTGGTCGACGGTGTCGGGCTCGCCTTCGCCGGGGAACGTCACATCGATGGGGAAGAACGGCTGGCCTGGCGCCGCCGAGGCGGCGCGCTCGACCACATCGAGGACGGCGCGCTGGGCGGCCGTGTCGGCGGGGTCATCCAGCGCGACCGAGATGACCAGGCCGGCGCCGCCGAACTTGACCGAAAGCCAGGCGGTGGCCGCCTCCCTGGCGGCATGAACCTGGCCAAGGCCGAAGCGAAGCGCCGCGAGCAGCTCCTCGGGCTCGGCGGGTGGCGGCCCGACGCTGATCCCTTCGGCGATGTCGACTGCACGGGCAGCGGCCAGGTATGCCACGCCCGCCGGGTAGACAGGTACGCTCACCTCTCCGCCGGGGTTCAGCGCGATGCCCAGTGCAGGCGGCAGCAGCCTGGCTAGCGCGGCGGCGGGCACGACGACGTGCGGTACCACCGGAGGGGGCTCGTCCTGGGCCGGCCAGGAAGACCGGAGCAGCCGGTCTGCCGATGTGTACGCGGGCACGAACTCGCTGCCCAGGTAGATGACGGTCGGCAGGTTGACGGCAGAACCGTCAGTCACCGGACGGCCGTCATCGGCGAGCGGCAGCCAGAGCCTGCCGTGGCTGAGGGCCTCAAGGAGATCGCCGATCCGGCCGGCCGCCCTGGTCGCCGCGGCGAAGGCGCGCTCGACCGCCGCATCAGCGCCGAGTTCATGCTCCGGCGTGACAGTCTTGTCATCCATGATGATCGTCATGCCGGCGTCCTGGCCGTCCCGGCCGGCGGGGACGACACGATGGCCCATTGGCGGCTGACGCGGCGCTGGCACGAACCCTGGATTCACGTGACGGATAGTAAGCGATCAGAGGCGGTACGTAGTGGCAAACAGCACAGGTGATGGCGCCCGCTGGCTCGACGTCGCCCCGGAACGCCTTGCCGGCTGGCTGGAATCCTTCGGCGCGCGGCACGGCGGGGCTGTTGCGGAAAGCGGCCCTTCAGGCGACCCGGCCGTTGTAGTGTTCCGGGCCGCCGATGGGGCGGCGGCCGAGTGCCATGTGCCGTTCCCGCCGCTGCCGGCCGGCGGCGCTGAGCCGGACGCCGCGCAGATTGCCGAGCACGCGAGCGCGGATCGCACCGTCGGCGTGCTGCTGGTGCGGCTCGGCGGCTACGCGGCCGGGGTATTCACCGGCGAGCCGCCCAGGCTGGTCGCATCCAAGGTCGGCGCACGGCTGGTACACGGCCGGAGTGCGGCAGGCGGAACATCACAGCAGCGCTTCGCGCGGCGCAGGGAAAAGCAGGCCAGCGAGGCGCTCGGCGCGGCAGCGGACACGGCGGCCGCGGTGTTTGCGCCTTACGCGGGGAAGCTCGATGCGGTCGTGCTCGGCGGTGACCGGCGCGCGATCGGGGGGCTCCGCGATGACTCGCGGCTGCGGCCACATCTCGATCTGGCTGTCGAAAGGTTCCTCACGGTGCCGGATCCGAGGCTCGTTGTGCTGCGCGGCACGCCGCGGCTGTTCCGCGCGGTGCGGATCCGGCTGACTGAGCCCATCGCCACCGGGTGATCGTGACAGCTGCCCGGTCGGTATCCGGAGAAGTCGTCGCGATCAGGGGACGCTGTGCTGCCGCGCGCGGGCCGAGCCGATCTGCGGGCCCGAATACTGTTCGCGGCGCGGCGGAGCGCTCGGGTAAACTTCGCGGCATGCAACCGCTCCTGTCGTGACAGAAGATCCCGGCCACCGGGACTGAGCTGTGCGATCAGATATCCTTTTTGTCCCGGTCATCCCGGTCATCCTGTTATGGGGCGGTAGGCGGTTCCTGTTGATCTCTGTAAACGACCTCGAGTTGCGTGCGGGCGCTCGCCTGCTGCTTGGCGCGACGGCCTTCCAGGTCGCGGCGGGTGACAAGATCGGCCTGGTGGGGCGGAACGGCGCCGGCAAGACAACCCTGGCGCGGGTGCTAGCTGGCGAGGGCGCGCCGGCCGCCGGGGACGTCCGGAACAATGGCTCTGTCGGTTACCTGCCGCAGGACACCAGGGTCGGCGATCTCGACGCGCTGGCGATGGACCGGGTGCTGTCGGCCCGCGGCCTGGACGCCCTGCTGGCCGGCCTGCGGGAGGCCGAGGTCCAGATGGCCGACTCTCAGCCCGGCCGGCGCGACGCCGCCGTCCGCAGATACGGCCATCTCGAGGAACGGCTCACCGTGCTCGGCGGATACGCCGCCGAGGCCGAGGCTTCCTCGCTGGCTGCCAGCCTCGGCCTGCCGCAGCAGGCACTCAGGCAGCCGCTGCACACGCTGTCCGGCGGCCAGCGGCGGCGGGTCGAGCTGGCCAGGATCCTGTTCGGCGGATCGCAGACGCTGCTGCTCGACGAGCCGACCAACCACCTCGACGCGGACTCGGTGTCGTGGCTGCGCGATCACCTGCGGGCGTTCCGTGGCGGGCTCGTTGTGATCAGCCACGACACGGCTTTGCTGGAGTCCGTGGTCAACAAGGTGTTCCACCTGGACGCAGACCGCGCCGTGCTGGACATCTACAACCTCGGCTGGAAGGCCTACCTGGACCAGCGCGAGACCGACGCGCGACGGCGCAGGAGGGAACGGGTGAACGCGGAGCGCCAGGCCGCCGCGCTGCATTCGCAGGCCGACAAGATGCGGGCCAAGGCGACCAAGGCAAGGGCCGCGCAGGGCATGCAACGACGCGCAGAGCGGCTGCTGGCGGGCGTGACCGCCGACCGGGCACCGGACCGGGTAGCCAGGCTGCGCTTCCCGGAGCCCGCGCACTGCGGCCGGACTCCGCTCAGGGCCACCGGCCTGAGCAAGTCGTATGGGTCGCTCGAGGTGTTCACCGACGTTGATGTGGCAGTGGACCGGGGCACCCGGGTGGTCGTGCTCGGGCTGAACGGCGCGGGGAAGACGACCCTGCTCCGGCTGCTGTCCGGGCTCGAGGAGCCGGACACCGGCGAGGTGCTGCCCGGCCACGGCCTGCGGATCGGCTATTACGCGCAGGAGCACGAGACACTCGACGTGGAAAGAACGGTGCTCGAGAACATGCGCTCGGCCGCCCCCGAGCTCAGCGAGTCGGAGCAGCGCCGCATCCTCGGCTCGTTCCTCTTCTCCGGCGATGACGTGGCCAAGCCGACCGCGGTCCTGTCGGGCGGCGAGAAGACCAGGCTCGCGCTCGCGCTGCTGGTGGTCTCCCGGGCCAACGTGCTGCTGCTGGATGAGCCGACCAACAACCTGGATCCGGGCAGCCGGGCCGAGATCCTCGCCGCGCTCCAGCGGTTCCAGGGTGCCATCGTTCTCGTCACGCACGACGAGGGCGCTGTTGACGCGCTGCAGCCCGAGCGCGTCGTGCTGCTCCCGGACGGCGTCGAGGACGCTTGGAGCGATGACCTCGGTGATCTGGTCGCGCTGGCCTGAGTGGCCGGCCAGGGCGGCAAAAAGACGAGATCTTTTACGCTCGTCTGGGTAGCCGATCACGATCTGATGCGTGATCATGGCGGAGAACGGTAACGCAGCGGTCACTTCAGCTCACCCAGGAGGTACGCGTGGCCGAGACTCTCAAGAAAGGCACCCGGGTGACGGGTGCCGACCGCACCAAGCTAGCGTCGGATCTGAAGAAGAGATACAACGCCGGTGAGAGCATCCGCTCGCTCGCCGCCTCGACCGGCAGGTCATACGGCTTCATCCACCGGATCCTGACCGAGACCGGGGTATCGCTGCGCGGTCGCGGCGGCGCGACCCGCGGCAAGGGCAAGGCCTGACCGCGTGCGGCGCGCGGCGCGCCAGCTGGCCCGGCCCGTCGTCCGGCGCGGGCCGGCTCGCTGGCAACTGTAGGAGGAAACGTGACGCTGAGCGCGGCTGAGCTTGAATCCAGCGGGCTCGCCGTTGATGTTGGCGACGCGGTCGCGACGGTGACGCTCAGCAGGCCCCGCCGCAACGCCATGACCCCTGCGGTGTGGCGCGGGCTCGCCGCGATCGGACGGCAGCTGCTGCCTGCCGTCCGGGTGGTGGTGGTACGCGGCGCCGGGCCGTCCTTCTGCGCCGGAATCGATCTGCGCATGTTCACGCCCGACGGAGTACCGGGCGAGGAACCGCTTGGCGCGGCCGATCCCGGTTTCGAGGAGCAGCTCGCGGCCTGGCAGGAGGGGTTCACCTGGCTGCGCCACCCGGACATCGTCTCGGTAGCCGCAGTGCAGGGACACGCCATCGGCGCCGGATTCCAGCTCGCGCTCTCCTGCGATCTTCGCGTCCTCGCCGACGACGCCAAGCTTTGCATGAGAGAGCCTGCCCTCGGGCTCGTGCCCGACCTGACAGGGACAAAGCCGCTCGTCGGCATTGTGGGCCTGCCGCGCGCGATCGAGCTGTGCCTGACCGCACGGACCGTCTCGGCTGCCGAAGCGCGCGAACTGCACCTGGCCGAGCTTGTGGTGCCCGCCGCCGAGCTCGACCAGGCCGTCGCCGATCTGGTGGCCGCGCTGCTCGCGACCGACGCGGCGGCTTCACGCGCGACCAAGAGGCTGCTGGTCCAGGCTGCGGGCCACACGCTCGAGCAGCAGGCGGCCGCTGAGCGGCACGCTCAGGCGGCGCTGCTGCGAGCGCGGCTCGCGCCTGAAGGGTGATTTCGCCGTCAGCTGACAGCGGAAGCTAGCCGGGCACCGGAAGGTTGGTCGCAGCATGAATCCGGCCGCCTGGCACACGATGCGCTCGTATTCGCGGGATAGCTCGGTGACCCGCCAGCGGCTGAAGCCGGGCACAGTCCGGAGGATCGCCGGCTACGCCAAGCCGTACCGCACGGACCTGATCCTGTTCCTCATCGCCACGTCGGTGGACGCGGTGCTCATTGTCGCCGTTCCGCTGCTGCTGCGGGCTCTCATCGACAACGGGATCGAGCGCCGCGACACCGAGGTCGTGCTGACGATCGCCGCGCTGGTGGCCGGGATCGCGCTGTTCGACGCGATCCTGTCGGTCGCCCAGCGCTGGTACTCGGCCCGGATCGGCGAGGGCCTGATCTATGACCTGCGCACCGAGGTGTTCAGGCACGTGCAGCGCCAGCCGATCGCGTTCTTCACCAGGGCGCAGACGGGCTCCCTGGTCAGCAGGCTGAACAGCGATGTCATCGGTGCGCAGCAGGCCCTGACCTCCACGCTGTCCGGCGTGGTCTCTAACTTCCTTTCGCTGGTCCTTGTGCTGGCCGCGATGTTCTACCTGTCCTGGGTGGTCACCGTATTCGCCCTGGTACTGCTGCCGGTTTTCATCCTTCCGGCGCGGCTGCTCGGCCGCCGGATGCAGCGCATGACCAGAGAGTCGATGCAGCTGGACGCGCAGATGGGCTCGACGATGACCGAGCGCTTCAATGTGGCTGGCGCGATGCTGGTGAAGCTATTCGGCCGCCCGGCGGAAGAGGAGGAGGTCTTCTCCGGCCGGGCCGCGCGGGTCCGCGACATCGGGGTGGTCATCGCCATGTACGGGCGGGTCTTCTTCATCGCGCTGTCGCTGCTGGCCTCGATGGCGACCGCGCTTGTCTACGGGCTCGGCGGCAGCCTGGTGATCAGCGGCGCGTTCCAGCTGGGCACGCTGGTCGCGCTGGCCAGCCTGCTCAGCCGGATGTACGGGCCGATTACCGCGCTGTCCAACGTCCAGGTCGACGTGATGACCGCGCTGGTGAGCTTCGACCGGGTGTTCGAGGTGCTCGACCTGAAGCCGCTCATTGCGGACCGGCCAGGCGCGCTGCCGCTGCGGCTGCCCGCGCTGAGCAGCGCGGCGGTGCCGGGTGCGGGCGTGGCGCCCGACGTCGACTTCGACGACGTGACGTTCCGCTACCCGCTTGCCTCCGAGGTCTCGCTGGCCTCGCTTGAGTCGGTCGCACTGCCCGCTCCGGAGCGCAGTGACGCTGGCCAGGACGTCTTGCGGGGAGTGAGCTTCCACGCGCCTGGCGGTAAGCTCACCGCGCTCGTCGGGCCGTCCGGTGCCGGGAAGACGACCATCACGGCCTTGGTGTCGCGGTTGTATGACCCTGGCACCGGAACGGTCCGCATCGGCGGCGTCGACATCAGGGACGTCACCCAGGAGTCACTGCACGACGCAGTGGGCGTCGTCACCCAGGACGCGCACATGTTCCACGACACGATCCGGGCCAACCTGGCCTATGCCCGGCCCGGCGCGTCCGAGCCGGACCTGATCCAGGCCTGCGAGGCAGCGCAGATCTGGAACCTGATCTCGGTGCTGCCCGACGGCCTCGACACGGTGGTCGGTGATCGCGGTTACCGGCTCTCCGGCGGGGAGAAGCAGCGGATAGCGCTGGCCAGGCTGCTGCTGAAGGCCCCGTCTGTGGTGGTGCTCGACGAGGCGACCGCGCACCTGGATTCCGAGTCCGAGGCCGCCGTGCAGCGCGCGCTGAAGCAGGCGCTAGCCGGACGGACCTCGCTGGTGATAGCGCACCGGCTGTCGACGATCCGGGAGGCCGACCAGATCCTGGTCATCGACGCCGGGCAGGTCCGAGAGCGCGGTCCCCACGACGAACTGCTGGCCGCGGGCGGGCTTTACGCTGAGCTTTACCGCACCCAGTTTGCCCGCCAGGAGCCGGCCCGCACCTGAAGGCGCGCACCGGAGGGCCGTGCGTGCGGGTCACCTCGTTAGATCGCCCGGAGTGCCGGGGCCGGGCAGCGCGGGCCTGCCGTCAGGACCCGTAGCCCACCCGACGCAGGTCGTTGCCTGCCACCTGCTCGACATCGGCCAGCTGCCGGGCGGTGAGCACCCGCCGCCAGCCACCTGGCGTCGGCGGGTGGCCGGCCATCCGCCGCCCGCGCTCGCGGACCGTCACCGGCCTGACATCGGCCCCGACGAACTCGGAGATGGCGGCGGCCGTGGCGTCGGGCTGGCGTATCACCTGCTCGTACCGCAGGGTGGTCAGCTGCTCGGCGGCCAGCCTGCTGCGCAGCCTGGCCATCATCCGGATCGTCCCGCGCCATCGCATGGCACATTTGCCTGCCGGCGAGAGGCCCGGCCACGCGGCCAGGTCGGTCTCCGCCTCGATGCCGAAGAACGGATGGGGGAACTCGCTCGCCACGCTGGCTGCACTGGGCTTGAGCCATGCCATCGCCTCGGTGTCAGAGAGCATGGCGGCGACCACGTCCCGGCCGTCGCGGACGATCTGCACCATTCGGGCGTCGGCGAACGCCTCCACGAGCGCATCGGCGCAGTACATCAGGTCGGGGCTGGCGTCCCCGTACCTGACGATGTCACGGTCGGCCATGCAGGCGCCCGCCCCGTCTACCCCGCCCGCTTCCCGGCAGGCCGCCGAGCAGGTGAGGCAGCCGTGCGGGGTGACCTGCCAGGCCTGCGCGAACGCGTCACGGAGCACCGTGGCCGCTGCTTCACCGCGGCCCCGGTGGATCGAGGGGCTGCGCGCGAAGGCGTAGACCACGCTCAGCACGCTGCCCTGTCCCATCGTGAGGTGGAACCCTGCCGACTGTTTCAGGGCGCGGCCGAGGAGATCCGCTCCCGAGTGCGGGGCGCCGATGACGAAGACCGGCTGACGGACCTTGCGGCCGTTGACGACCAGAATGTGCGGGCGGGCTGTCATGACTAGCCCCAAGTGTGGCATTACCCGGCAGCGTGCCGGTCCCGACCCGGCGATCTTGGCAGCGGACGGCGTCAGGCGCCCGGCGGCACCGGGCCGGTGCCGGTTGGCTGTGCGGAGCGCCGGCGGCTGCGATAGGCATGGTGCGGGTCGAGGTTCAGGGCGGTCTGGATCAGCGGCATATGGCTGAATGCCTGCGGTACATTGCCGACCTGCCTGGCGTACCTCGGGTCCCATTCCTCGCTCAGCATGCCGAGATCATTGCGCAGTGACAGCAGCCGGCCGAAGAGCGCTTCGGCATCGGCCGTTCTGCCGATCATCTGCAGCGCGTTGGCCAGCCAGAAGCTACAGGCAAGGAAGGCGCCCTCAGCGCCGGGCAGGCCGTCGACACTTGGCTGGGAGCTGGCCGGGGCCGCCGGCTGGGTGTACCTGAGCACCAGGCCATCGCAGACCAGCTCGCGCTGGATCGTCTCGACCGTCGAGATCACCCTCGGGTCGTCCGGGGGCAGGAAGCCCACCTCGGGAATCATCAGCACCGCCGCGTCAAGCTCGGAGCTGCCGTAGTACTGCGTGAACGTGCCGCGGCCGACGTCATATCCCTGCTCGCACACCTCGGCGTGGATGCGGTCGCGGGTCTGACGCCACTGCTGCGGCCGGCCGGGCAGGCCGAGGTCGGCCATCCGGATCGCGCGGTCGAAGGCGACCCACGCCATCACTTTGGAATGCACGAAGTGCCGCCGGGGGCCGCGCACCTCCCAGATTCCCTCATCTGGCTCGTCCCAGTTGTTCTCGAGGAAGCCGAGCAGGGCACGAAGCAACGCCCAGGTATGGCGGTCAAAATTGAGCCCTGCCTGCCTGCCCAGCGTGATCGCGTCGATCACCTCACCGTAGACGTCGAGCTGCAGCTGATTGACCGCTGCGTTGCCGATCCGCACCGGAGCCGAGCCCTCGTATCCGGGCAGCCAGTCAGCTTCCCATTCGGGCAGCCTGCGCTCGCCCGCGACGCCGTACATGATCTGCACGTCGCGCGGATCGCCCGCGACGGCGCGGCCTAGCCATTCCCGCCAGGCAGCGGCCTCATCCAGGTAGCCGGTCCGCAGCAGGGCCTCCAGCGTGATCGTTGCGTCGCGGAGCCAGCAGTAACGGTAGTCCCAGTTCCGCACGCCGCCGATGTCCTCCGGCAGCGAGGTGGTGGCCGCCGCCACGATGCCGCCCGTCGGCTCGTAGGTAAGGGCCTTGAGGGTGATGAGGGAGCGGATGACAGCCTCGCGGTAGCGTCCGGAGTAGGTGCAGCGGCTTGCCCAGTCGGTCCAGGACGCCCGGGTGTGCGCGAGCGCAGCCTCGACGTCAACCACCGGCGGTGCGGTGAGGTGGGAGGGCACCCAGGTCAGCGCGAACGGCACCCGCTCGCCTGCCCTGACGACGAAGCTCGCGCAGTGGGCCAGCTCCCGTCCGGTGAGCTTGACCGGCGTCCGCAGCCAGACCGAGTCGGGGCCGGCGACCCCGACGACCGCGCCATCGATTCTGCGCATCCAGGGCACGACCTGGCCGTAGCCGAACCTCAACCGCAGCACGCATTCCATCTCGACCGCGCCCGTCACGCCCTCGACGATGCGGACGAGAACCGGCCCGTCCCCGTAACCCAGCGGCATGAAGTCGATCACCCGGATGGCGCCGCCCAAGGTGTGCCATTCGGTCTCCAGGATCAGGGTGTCGCCCTGATAGCGCCTGGTCACCTCGCCGCGCTGGGCACCGGGAACCCGCGAGGCGGTCGGCGCTATCAGCCAGTGGCCATGCCGCTCATCGCCGAGCAGCGCGGCGAAACAGGCGGGGGAGTCAAACCGCGGCGCGCACAGCCAATCAGCCGAGCCGTCTCGGCTGATCAGCGCGGCAGAGCGCATTCCGCCGACGATCGCGTAGTCCTCGATGCGCCCGGCCATGATGTCCTCCTGGTCACGATGGCCCGGCTGGTATCCGGGCCCGCCTTCCGCAGCGCAGGGCCGCGTTGGCTGATCAGCCACCCTGGCACGTTTCGCCAGCTTAGGTGTCGGCGGCGCGGATCGAGGCCGCTGCGCGACGGCAGTGCGACGGCGGTTCGACGGCGGTTCGACGGCGGTTCGACGGCGGTGCGACGGCGGGCCGCGGCCGTGCGAGGTCCTGGCGCGGACCCGGTCCGCAGCGCACGTAAGCTAACTGGCGTGCCAGCACGCCAGCACGGTGACGGCCATGAGCCGGCCGCGCAAACCGCCCCGATCGGGCCCGCCTGCCGCTGGCTGGCGGCCGCGGTCCTGCTGATGGCGGGGGCGGCAGGCTGCGCCAAGTTCGATGCCGCCCTGGGCCAGCAGTGGGCCACCGTGAATTTCAAGCCGAATACCTCGGCGGCCACGTTGCTCAAGGTGCGGGCCGCCTGCTCGCATGTGCCCAACGCGCGCCCTGAGGCGCTTCCGAAGGTGCGCAGCACGGCCAACATGATCTACGCCCTCACCTACCGCACCGACCACGCTAGCGATGCTGACCTGGCCGAACTCCAGCAGTGCCTGCAGCGGTTCCCCGTGGTCGCAGGGATCGACTTCCAGGACTCGGGTGACGCGGGCTGAGCAGGGACTGAGCCAGGCACACCTGGTCCGGATCGAGGGCCATTCCTGGTTTGCCTGCCAGCTGATGAGGTAAAGTAACTGAGTAAACTCTACTAACCCCATCGGAAAAGGCACCTCATGCGACGAATGCTGCTTACGGCGGGAGTAACTGCCGCCGCCCTGCTGGCCGCCGGCTGTGGTTCGTCAGGGTCCACTGGGTCCTCGGGAGCGACGGCCGACTCGGCCGGATCGGTCACTCTGCGGCTGGGCTTCCTCGCCAATATCACGCATGCGTCAGCCCTGGTCGGTATCGAGAAAGGCTTTTTCAAGAAGGACCTCGGCAGCGGCGTCACGCTCAACCTGACACCGTTCAGCAGCGGCACGCAGGAAGGCACCGCCCTGCTGGCCGGCCAGCTGGATGCGGCCTACGTGGGTCCCAACCCGGCGATCAAGGCCTGGCAGACCTCAGGCGGGAAGCTCATCAAGATCATCTCCGGTGCCGCATCCGGCGGCGCTGAGCTGGTCGTCAAGCCCGGCATCACCAGCGCCGCGCAGCTCAAGGGGCAGTCCCTGGCCACGCCGTCGCTCGGCAACACCCAGGACGTGGCGCTGCGCTACTGGCTGAAGCAGCACGGCCTGAACACCACGCCTGCCGGCGGCGGGGACCTCGCCATCAAGCCCATCGCGCCCAACTCGGCGGCTGTTCTTGCCTTCAGCTCCAAGCAGATAGCCGGCGGCTGGGAGCCGGCTCCCTACGACACGGAGATGGTGCAGGCCGGCGGGCACGTGCTCGTTAATGAGGCCAGCCTCTGGCCGCATGGCCAGTTCGTCACCACCAACCTGGTCGTGACCCAGTCGTTCCTCGCGGCGCACCCGAGTGCGGTCAGCGGGCTGCTCAAGGGGCAGGTCCAGGCCAATGACTTCATCAACAACGACAAGGCGGCCGCCGAGCAGGCGGCCAACACCGAGCTTGCCGCCGTGAACTCGGGCAAGAACCTGAAGCCGAGCGTCATTTCCGCGGCCTTCGGGCAGATCACCTTCACCAACGACCCGATTGCCTCGTCGCTGGCCACTGACGCGCAGCACGCCGTCTCGGTCGGCCTTCTCAAGCCGGTCAGCAACCTGAGCGCTCTCTACGATCTCAGCCCGCTCAACAAACTGCTCCAGGCAGCTGGTGATCCGCAGGTCAGCTCGTGAGCATGACCGACCGGTACGCCGGGCCCCCGGACCGTGGTCCGGGGGCGCGGGCGTTTCCCGGGCCCGGCCGGTCGGCCACGCGCACGGCCGACAAGCCTCCGGCGGCGATAAGCCTCGCTCAGGTCTCCAAGATCTACGGCAGCGGGCGCTCGGCCCTGCTGGCGCTCGACAAGGTATCGCTCACCGTCGCGCCCGGCGAATTCGTCTGCCTGATCGGCGCGTCCGGCTGCGGCAAGAGCACCCTGCTGTCGCTGGTTGCGGGCCTGGACACGGCGACCAGCGGCGAGGTCTCCACCGCAGGCCAGCGCGTCGGCCTGATGTTCCAGGAACCCGCGCTGTTCCCCTGGCTGACCGCCGCACGCAACGTGGAGCTCGCGCTGCGCGCCCGCGGTGTGCCGACGGCAGCGCGGCGCCAGCAGACCGCCGACCTGCTGCATACCGTCAACCTGGACGGGTTCGGCGATAAGCGTCCGCATGAGCTGTCGGGCGGCATGCGGCAGCGGGTCGCGATGGCGCGGGCGCTCGCCCAGGACGCCGACGTGCTGCTGATGGACGAGCCATTCGGTGCGCTCGACGCCATGACCAGGGACCTGCTCCATGACGAGCTGGAGCGGATCTGCGCGGAGCGGACGCTGACCGTTCTGTTCGTGACGCACAACGTCCGTGAGGCGGCACGGCTCGGCGACCGCGTGATCGTGCTGAGCAGCCGGCCGGGCAGGGTCATCGAGGAGTACCAGGTGCCCAGGGAAGGTCCGCGCCGGATCGACTCGGTCGAGGTCGCCGAGATGGCGGCCAGGATCACCGACCGGCTACGCGAGGAAATGAGCCGTCATGGAGACTGACCTGCAGCGGTCGGCGATCACCGGACTTGACAGCCTGGAACTGCAGGCGGCGCGGGCCGATCGCGGGCCGGGCCGGGCGGCCCGTGCCGCGTGGGCCTCGGTGTGGCCGAAGCTGCTCGCGATCGCCCTGGTCCTGATCATCTGGGAGCTCATCCACCTGACCGGCTGGAAGTCGTACGTCCTGAAGGGCCCGACGACGGTCTTCGCCGACCTCTGGCAGCAGTTGCATCACGCGCTGCTGTGGCGGGCCATCGGCACCACGCTGCGGCGCGCGGTGATCGGGTACGCCCTCGCGCTGGTCATCGGCTCGGTTGTCGGCGTACTCGTCGCGCGGATCCCGCCGTTGCGTGCCGCGGTCGGGTCGATCATCACCGGCCTGCAGACCATGCCGTCGATCGCCTGGTTCCCGTTCGCGATCATCCTTTTCGGCGAGACCACCCTGGCGATCCTGTTCGTCATGATCCTTGGAGCGGCTCCGTCGATCGCCAACGGGCTCATCACCGGGGTGGACTACACGCCGCCGCTGCTGCTACGGGCGGGCAAGACCATCGGGCTGCACGGGTTCGCGCTCTACCGGTTCCTCATCCTGCCCGCGTCGGTGCCGGCTTACGTGGCCGGGCTCAAGCAGGGCTGGGCATTCGCCTGGCGCAGCCTGATGGCAGGCGAGCTTCTGGTGCTCATCTTCGGCCAGTCCTCGATCGGCCAGCTGCTCAGCCAGGACCAGGACACCTTCGACTTCGCTGCCGCGACCTCGATCATCATCGTGATCCTGGTGATCGGGATCGTGGTCGACATGTGCTTCACCAAGCTCGACCTTGCCGTCCGGCGGCGCAGGGGCCTGCTCGACCCGTCGCTGTCCTCCTAGCGGCCGCCGCCGATGGGCGGGCCCGTCGTTGCGGTGGGCTTGTCGCAGCGGGGCGGCCTCGCAGGCGGCCGCCCTCATGGCCGGCCGCCGCGGTACCGCGGCACCGCAGCCGCGGGCTCAGCGGCCCGGGTGTCCGGGCTGCTGCGGGCCGCAATCGACCCGCTGCGGCCAGGTGTAAACATTCATCGAGCTGCCGCGGAGGAACCCGACCAGCGTAAGTCCGGCCTGCTCGGCAAGCTCGGCGGCCAGCGACGAAGGGGCGGACACGGCCGCGAGGACCGGGATGCCCGCGGTCATGGCCTTCTGCACGAGCTCGAACGAGGCCCGCCCGCTTACCAGCAGAACACATCCGGCCAGCGGCAGCAGTTCCTGCCGCAGTGCCCAGCCGACCACCTTGTCGACGGCGTTGTGCCTGCCGACGTCCTCCCGCGATACCAGCAGCTCGCCGTCGGCGGCGAACAGCCCGGCCGCGTGCAGACCGCCGGTGACGGTGAACACGCGCTGTGCATCCCGAAGCCGCTCCGGCATCCCGGCGAGCACGGCCGGGCGCACGCGCATCTCGTCCGCGGAAAGATCAAGATCCGGCAAAACGGATAGCTCCTGGATACTCGCCTTCCCGCACACACCGCACGCGCTCGTGGTGAGAAAATTCCGGCGCAGCGCCGGTGCCACCGCGAGGCCCGGTCGCAGCATTACGTCAGCCACGTTGCCCGCGCCGTCGTGATCGGAATGGCCGCAGCTGTCTGCGCTGCACACCTTGATCGAGGCGATGTCCTGCGCCGCGGCGACGACACCCTCGCCGACCAGGAAGCCCGCAGCCAGGTCGAGGTCGTCGCCCGGAGTGCGCATGGTCATGGTCACGGCCGCGCCGTTGACCCTGATTCCCAGCGGCTCCTCGGCGGCGAGCAGGTCAGCTCGCGGCGTTACCTGACCGGGAAGCGAGATCCGCAGCACCCGCCGCCTGGCCATCCTGCCGGTCATCGTCGCGCTTCGGTCATGAGGCCGGCCGGCCCGTGGCCTCAGCGCGGCCGGCAAAGACCCCGGCCCGCCACGCGCGCGCCGCTGCGATCAGCGCGGCGGCGAACATCACGAGCCCGGCCAGCACGTAAAGGTTCCAGCTGATCAGCTGGAACCCGTGCAGGTGGAAAATCTGGCTCTTCGGGTGCCTGCCGGTGAAGAAACCGACCAGGCCGTGCGGCAGCAGCGCCAGCTGACCCGTCCAGTGGTCGGGCCAGTCGGCGAACACCGCCACCATGGCTCCGGCAAGGCCCCAGTATGCCCATCGCCGTGCGCCGTGCGCGCGCAGCGCCGCGTCGACCAGGATGGCCAGCACCGGCACGATCCAGATCCAGTGATTGTCCCAGCTGATCGGCGAGATGAGCACTCCGGTCAGCCCGCAGGTCACCCATCCTGCGGTAGGCCGTCCGGCGCGGGCGAGGATCGCGGCGGCGATCAGGCCCAGAACCGCCACGAGGGCCGCCAGGACGATCCACAGGGCCGTGACGCTGCCCAGGCCCGCGGGCGTCCGGGTGATGAGCGCGAGCAGCGACTGGTTCAGCAGGGACCCGAGGCCGACGTTCGCGAAGTTGCCCGCGTGCAGGAAATAGCCGGTCAGCCACCATTTGACCGAGTCATGCGGCAGCGTCGCGAAGCCGATGCCCACGGTGATCGCGAAGGTTGCCGTGGCGACTGCTGCCTGGCGCAGCTTCCCCGCCAGGATCAGGTAAGGGATGAAGATCAGCGGTACCAGCTTGATGCCAGCGGCCAGCCCGATGCCCGCGCCCTTCCACCGCCGGTCGTCTGGCTGGCAGAGATCCCACGCGATCAATGCCATCAGCACCAGCTCGATCTGCCCCACCTGCACCGAGCGCAGCACTGGCTCGGTCCACAGTGCCGCGGCTGACACGGCGAGGACTGCGACCGAGCGGTTCCTGCCGCGCCAGCCGAGCTGGCCGAACGCCAGCCAGACGGTTGCGACCATCGCCGCGAGGCTGACGACCAGGGTCAGCCACCTCAGGACCGCCCAGGGCAGCAGCGAGCCGGCGGCGAAGCCGAGCGCGGCGAACGGCGTATAGAGATACTTCACGCCGGGCAGGAACTGCCAGGTGTACAACGTTTCCGGAGCATGCCGGGTGATAAGGCCCGCATTGTTGTAGATGTTGAGGTCAAACCAGGTCAATGTCAGGTGAAGCGGATGAGTCGCGATATCAGCCACATAAGCCGCGAGCGCGAGGCCGAAGGCTGCCCCGGCCAGAGCGAGGGCCTGGCGGCTGCGCCGTCCGCCCGCGGGGTGCGCGCTGGCTGGACCGGCCAGACCCGGCTCTGCCTGTAGCATCGGCGTCCTTCCCGGCCATCGATGTGCCGTGATCCTTGAGCGCTCCGCACGGCACTGCAACGGCACACAGGATATGAGGTATCGACCGTCGGCGGGCATATTGGCGGCCAGCGGCCCGGAGCCTGTGCGGCGGCTGGGCCGTTCGTCCTCTCCGGGCTGACGTTCGCTGGCCGGCTGGTCTTGGCTGGCCGGCTGGTCTTGGCTGGCCGGCTGGTCTTGGCTGGCCGGCTGGACTTCGCTGGCCGGCTGGTCTTCGCTCGCTGGCCGCCCGACCGCGTGCATCAATGGTCCCGGGCACCGGCGGAAGGGGACGCGGCGCCTGCCGGGCTTCCGGCTGCCGCGCGCACCGCGGTGCCCAGCGCGAGGGCGAGCATCAGCAGGCCGGCGACCACGAACAGGTTCCAGCTGATCAGCTGGAACCCGCGCAGGTGGTACATCTCGTGCACCGGATGCGGGCCGGTGAAGAATCCGAGCAGTCCGTCAGGAACGAGCGCGAGCGGCCCTGTCCAGCGGTCCGGCCAGCCGCCGAACACGGCGGCGGTGGCCACGAACAGCAGCCAGTATCCGCCCCGCGCCGCGCCGCGCGCCCGCACCGCGAAGTCGGTTAGCAAGGCGAGCACCGGCACGATCCAGACCCAGTGGTGGTCCCAGCTGACCGGAGAGACCAGTAACCCGGTCAGCGCGCACGTGACCCAGCCCGCCACCGGGCGCCCGGTCCGGTGCAGCAGCGCGGCGGCGGCCAGGCCGGCCACTGCGGTCAGAGCCGCCGCCGCGAGCCATGCCGGCGTTCCTGCGGTCACGCTGGCCATGGCGCGCGTGATGAGCGCTAGCAGTGACTGATTCACCAGTGACGCGACGCCGCCGACCTTGCCAGGACGCAGGAAATACCCGGTCAGCCACCAGTTCGCCGAAGGGTGCGGCAGCAACGCGAAGCCCGCTGCGACCGTGCAGGCCAACGCAGCCGTGGCCATCGCTGCCTGCCGCAACCTGCCGCAGACCACCAGATAGACGATGAAGATCAGCGGAACCAGCTTGATCCCGGCGGCGATTCCGGTACCGGCTCCCTTCCACCACCGCCGGTCATCCTGGCAGAGATCCCAGACCACCAGCGCCATCAGCAGCAGTTCGATCTGGCCGAGCTGCAGCGCCCGCAGCACCGGCTCGGTCCACAGAGCCAGCGCCGCTACGGCGAGCACAGCGGTGACCCGGCCGCGGCCACGCCAGCCCAGCGCGCTGAAAGTGAGCCACCCGGTGGCGGCCAGCGCGCCGATGCTGATCACCGTCATCAGCCAGTGCAAGACAAGGACCGGCAGCACTGAGCAACCGGCGAAGATGAGCGCCGCGAACGGCGTGTAGGTGAACTTGACGCCCGGGCTGAGCTGCCACCGGTAGAGCTCTGCAGGGTCATGCCGCGTGATCAGGCCAGCATGGTTGTAGACACCGAGGTCGAACCAGTTCAGCAGGCCCGGATGGACGGCAACGTCAGCCGCGTATGCGCCGAGCGAGATCAAGAACGCCGCTGCCGCGAGCGCGGCCACGGTACCGCTGGACCGCGCCGTGACCCGGGCCGCGCCGCGGACAGCCGCGCCAGGCCCGGCCTGATCCGGGTCCGCCTGATCCGGGTCCGCCTGATCCTGGTCCGCCTGATCCGGGTCCGCCTGATCCTGGTCCGCCTGATCCGGGTCCGCCTGATCCGGGTCCGCCTGATCCGGGTCCGCCTGATCCGGGTCCGCCTGATCCGGGTCCGCCCGATCCGGGTCCGCCTGATCCGGGTCCGCCTGATCCGGGTCCGCCCGATCCTGGTCCGCGTGCCCTGGTCGTGCCCTCACTGTCGGCATCCCTCCATCGGGTCGCGCCGGCGCGATGCGGCCATCAGGCTCGGGCACGTTTCTGCTACCGGACAGGATATGAGCGCTCCGCTTGGCTACGGCTGGTGACCGGGACAGTGCCCGGTCTAACTGATCGTGAGCACGGTTCCGCCCCGGGGCACGAGCTTGCCGATAACCGGTACGCCAGGCAGCTCGCCGGCCACCAGCAGCCCGCCGGAGGTCTGCGCATCAGCAAGCAACAGCAGTTCCTCTTCGGCCAGGCTGCCGAAGTCGGCATGGGGGCGGACCCAGTCGAGATTCCGCCGGCTGCCGCCGGGAATGTACCCGGCCCGCAGCGCGGCCCTAGCCTCCGGCAGCACCGGAACCGCCGCATGGTCGATGATGGCACCCACCCCGCTCGCCCTGGCCAGCTTGTACAGATGGCCGAGCAGCCCGAAGCCGGTCACGTCGGTGGCGCACCGCAGGCCGGCTGCCAGCGCTGCCCGGCTCGCCTCGGCGTTGAGCGCAGTCATCACCTCGACAGCCTCTTGGCTGACCTCGCCGGTGGCCTTGTGCCGGGCGTTCAGGACGCCGATGCCTATCGGCTTGGTGAGGCTCAACGGGAGGCCGGCCGTGCCTGAGTCAATGCGCAGCAAAGCGGAGGGATCGGCGAGGCCGGTCACGGCCATCCCGTACTTTGGCTCAGGGTCATCGATGCTGTGGCCGCCTGCCACATGGCAGCCCGCGCTGCGGGCCACGTCGAGGCCGCCGCGCAGCACCTCCGCGGCCAGCTCGATGGGCAGCTTATCCCGCGGCCAGCCGAGCAGGTTCAGCGCGATGAGCGGCTCGCCGCCCACTGCGTAGACGTCGGACAGTGCGTTGGCGGCGGCAATCCGCCCGAAAGTATAGGCATCGTCAACCACCGGCGTAAAGAAGTCAACGGTCGCGACGATGGCGCGGTCCTGGCCGATCCGGACCACTGCCGCGTCATCGCCGTCCTCGACCCCGATGATCAGATCAGCGGCCGGACTGTCGGGGATGAGCCGGGCCACCGCTTCTTCAAGCTCACCAGGAGGGATCTTGCAGGCGCAGCCGCCACCGCGGGCATACTGAGTCAACCGGACGGTCGTCATCCCTGCAATGTAGCGATCGTCGGTACCGTCTGCCGGCGCCGGCCGTCCACCGGGCAAGCGAGCCGTACAGGCCCTTTCCTGCGCGTTTCCTGCGCGTTTCCTGAGCGGGTTCTGGTGCGGGACCGTCCGCGGAACAGGCTGGACGTCGCGCCGCGCTCACGTCTTGTGTTGCAGTCGTAGCAGGCGGCATGGTTGCATGCCACCGAAGGGCTGACGATCCGGGCGGGCGGAGGTATGCGGTGACGATCGATGTGCTGCAGCAGCGGGCAGAACTCGACGATGCGATCAACGGGAAGACGCTGTGCGATCACCTCATGGACGCGGCGCAGAAGTGGGGTGACATGCCCGCGTTCTCGGACCGTGACGACGGCGGGCCCTGGCGGACCATTACCTGGGGGGAGGCCAGGCAGCAGGTGCTCGAGCTGGCGGCGGGCTTGGCAGCCCTCGGCCTCCAGCCGGGCGAGCGGGTCGCGCTCATGCTGCCGAACCGCGTCGAGCACGTGCTCGCCGACCTCGCGGCAGTGCACGCCGGGGGAGTGTCTGTCACCTTCTACTCGACTCTGGCCGCCGACCAGATCGCCTATATGGCCGGCGACTGCGATGCGAGAATCGCGGTCGTCGACGGCGCGGAGGAGCTGCAGCGCTGGCAGCCTGCCCTGGCCGGGCTGCCCGGCCTCGGGAAAATCATCGTCAGGGACCCTGCCGCGTGCCCGGCCGGTGATCTCTTCATCAGCTGGCACGACTTCACCGAACTCGGCCGCGCGCGGTACGCCGCGTCGCCAGCCGCCATTGATCACCTGATCCGGGACCTCAGGCCCGAGCAGCCCGTGACCCTGCTGTACACCTCGGGTACTACGGGCAAACCCAAGGGCGTCATCATCACCCACCACAGCGTGCTGTACGAGCTGATGACGGCCACCGCCTCCGGCGCCCTGGTGCCTCATGTCCGCTGGGTGTCCTACCTGCCGCTGGCCCACATCGCCGAGCGGATGTTCACCATCTACCTGGCCATCCACTCCGGCGGTCACGTGCACTTCTGCCACGTGGCCAGCACCGACCTGGTGCGCACTGTTAGCGACGTCAGGCCGACGTCGTTCTTCGGGGTGCCGAGAGTGTGGGAAAAGATACAGGCCGGAATCCAGGCAGTGCTCGCCATGGAGACGGACCCGGCCAAGCGCGCGGCCATCGAGACAGCCATGCGAACGGGCCGCCGCTATGTTGAGAGCTGTCAGTTCGGCCGGTCGACCCCCGACGAACTCGCGGCTGAGTTCCGCGCGGCGGACGAGGCCACCCTGCGCCCGATCCGCTCGCTGCTCGGCCTCGGCGAAGCTGAGGTCGTCGTGAGCGCCGCCGCGCCGTTGCCGGTGGACGTGGCCGCGTTCTTCGCCGGACTTGGCATGAAGATCCTCGATGTCTACGGGATGACCGAGACCACCGGCGCCTTCACGTCGAATACCACGGCCGCGTTCAAGCTGGGCACGGTCGGCCGGGCGGTGCCAGGCACGGAACTCAGGATCGCCGAGGACGGCGAGATTCTCACTCGCGGACCGCTGAATACGCACGGATACCTGAACCTGCCCGAGCGGACTGCCGACCTCATCGACACTGACGGCTGGCTGCACACCGGCGACATCGGGTCACTTGACGCCGACGGCTTCCTGTCCGTGGTGGACCGGAAGAAGGAGCTGATCATTACCTCGGGCGGCGAGAACATCTCCCCGGCGGCGATCGAGAACCTACTAGTCGCGGGCTCGCTGATCGGCCAGGCGCTGGCCTATGGCGACCACAGGCGCTACGTGGTCGCGCTGCTGACCCTGGACGGCGAGGTCGCCCCCGCGTGGGCCAGGGCACAGGGGATCGAGGCATCGCTGGCCGAGCTTGCCGAGCACCCCGCCGTGCTCGCTGCCGTCGCGGATGCGGTCGCAGCGGCCAACTCCCGGCTGGCCCGCGTGCAGCAGGTGAAGAGGTGGCGGCTGCTGCCGGTGGAGTGGACGGCCGAGAGCGAGGAACTGACGCCGACCCTGAAACTCAAGCGCCGGGTAGTCCACGCCAAGTACGCGGACATTATCGACTCGCTGTATGCGGACTGACTGGCGGGTAACGGGACGTCACTGCAGGTTGCCGAGACCCGGCCGATAGGGTCGGCCGCGGAGGCGTCCGGGTGCCTGGTGGCCCCCCCGGTCTTCAAAACCGGTGGACGGCGCGCCGCGCCGTCGGCGGGTTCGATTCCCGTCCGCCTCCGCTGACCTGGGTATATGCGGGTCGTCAGCCCGGCCGGCGACCCCGCAGCGGGAGTCCTCTGGACGCCCCGGAACGTGGGTGCCGGCCAGGCCCTTTCCGCTCAGTTGCCGGGCGGCAGCCCGGTGACCGAGTACGCCGTCATGCGGAACGTCTCAGGCGCCCCGCCGGTCGACGCGATTTCCCAGCCGTTCTCAAACTGGCTCAGCCCGGCCTTCGCGGTGAGCAGGCCCCGGGACTGAAGATCCTGCAACATCTGCACGGGGCAGACGTGGCCGGACCGCTCGCTGACGGGCAGGTACCAGATCAGCTCGGTGCCGTACTTCCAAAGCTGCCACGCCTGCCCGCAGAACGACCCTGAGCCGATCTGGGTAGAACCGCCCACGGTGCCGCGGTTGAACGTGTCATACCAGATCATGACTTCGCTGCGCTGGCTGGTGCCGTTGGTCAGCCAGATGTCGTAGGCGGCCTCGGCGGACGTTCCGGGGGCGGTGTTCATCGTCTCGGCGAAGCTGGACGTCGCGGCCGGGTTCAGCGATGACACCGCTGGCGGCGCGGAGTTGTAGTTGAGCTGCACGTCGGGGTAGGACAGGATGCCGGTGTTACCGCCGGGATCACTGACCCTGGCCTGCCAGTCCGAGCCGGAGTTCCCGCAGATCGTCTGGGTGCCGGACCCGGCGTCCGTCTGGTTGTACAGCGCCAGCCCGTCATGGAAGGACATGAACGAGCCTGTCGTTGCCGAGCACCACGCCCAGGCCGTGCTCGTCGTGGGCTGGGGCTGGGGCTGGGGCTGGGGCTCGGGGATGTGCTCGTCGGGTTCGGGCTGGGGCTGGTCCGGCTGGGGCTCGGTGAGGTGGGTCTCGGGCTCGGCGACAGGACCCGGTGCCCGGCCTGCCCCTGCCATTGCACCGGGACCGTCCCCGCCGGGCACGTGAGCGGCCTGTTGACACGCACTCTGGCAAGGGTGTGCCTGGAGGTCAGGCAGGCGTAGATCGTCGTGCCGGTGTCGGCCGCGGGCATAACAGCCTGGGCGGTCGCGGCGGGCCTGGCGATCAGGGCGGGCACCACCGCGCCTGCGGCGAGAGCGGACGCGGCTGCGACAGCCGCCAGGATGATCCGTAATGACCCGGTCATTTCCGGCCTACCTTTCCATCTCGGATTGCCTTGGGCGGCAACGATACGGGACCTATGCCGGGGTTTTCAGGCGAATCAAGGCCACCGCAGGCGATAGGCAATGGAAAGGCACATACGGCGGTGGAGCGCCCGGACAGAAACCTCAGCTACGGCCGTACGCGGCATAACGCCGTCGCACGAGGCGGACGACCAGGCCTGCGCGAAACCCACAGCCTGACGGCTGTCCTGTCCTCGGTAACGATGCCGTGGATGGCTCGTCTACGACGGGAACCCGTCGGTCGGGCAGAGCAGCTGCCAGGGGACGACGTTGGAGTGATGGGCAGGGCGCCACGACGGCGAGCCGCCGCGGTGCCGGGATAGCCCGCTCGGGCCCGGGAAGCGCCTGGATGGCCGGGCGCCCTGAGCGGCCAGCACCGCCGACCCGCGGACGCGCACCAGATCCAGTTCTGGCGGTGCACCGCTAGGGCCGGATCTTGCCTGTTCCGGGCGGCACGGATGACGGCACCCGGCCAGCCGCTGGCTATGATGCGGGGAACTCTTCGGTATCCGGCGATGACGCGGGGAACTGCTCGGTCGTCGGCGATGATGAAGGGACCTGGCCCGCCGCTGTCGGGGACTGCTGCTGTTGCGGGCCGACTGCGCCCTGCTCCCGCTGCTGTCCGAACGCGTTGTGCTGGGGCGGCACCTGGCCAGTGGGGGAGGGCTGGCTGCCCCCTGGCGGGTACTGGCTGGCGATCGTCGGGAACTGGTCATGCGATGCCGGGAACTGGTCTTGCGATGCCGGGAACGCTTCCTGCTGCCGCGCCTCATCCAGTGGCACCGGATGCGCGGCCCATGGCTCCTGTTCGTCAGCCGGGCCCCCGGCCACGCTGAACCGGCCGAGCGCGAGTGCGGCGAAGAACACGATCAGCACCCCGGTGCCGGTGAAGAACCCGAGGCTCTCGAGGAACTGCCGCAAGCTGGAGGCGTCAGGTCCGCCGACGGTGCCGACCGGAAGCCCTGGATTGACGGATCTGCTGATAGAGCCGCTTCTCACCAGTTGCGCGGTCACTGTGGCGCCTGCGACGAACCACGCGCCGCCGAGCGCGGCCAGGAGCGCGCCAAGCCCGCCCGCTACCCTGCTCCTGGTGCCAAGAACGATGAACCCGCCGACCACGGCGGCAGCCCCGGGCGCGATGTCGAGCCAGAGCCTGCCCGAGGTGTACGCCCAGGCCCGGTCCGGTGTGTAGGCGTAATGGAAATAAGGGCCGACAAACGGAACGAGCGCGCCCCAGGCGCCGAGCAGGATCAGCAGCAAGCCGCTCAGTCCGCCACGCGTCCGCGGGATACCTGACGCAGCAGCCATAGCGTTCACTCCCTACGTAATAAGAGCATTAAGAGTTGCACAAGTCGGGTACCCGGTGGACTGCCCGTTATGCAAAGTGCTGGTAAACGGGCATAGATGCGGATGACATGCGAGCTGCCTCGCATTCAAGGTGAAGTATCGTCGCGATCGTGGACGTCCGCAGGCTCGTGCCGCGCACCGATGCGGTGCTAAACGATCCGCGCCTGGCCGCAGCGGAGCAGCGCCTCGGCCGGGAGCTGGTGATCGGCGCGGTCAGGCAGGCGCAGCAGGCGGCCCGGTCCGGCGCGATCAGTGCCGCCGAGGTCCCCGATGCCGCGGTGGCGGCGCTGCCGCGGGCGGCCGCCACGCTGACCCCCGTGATCAACGCGACCGGGGTGCTGCTGCACACAAATCTCGGCCGGGCGCCGTTGTCTGCGGCTGCTGTCGAGGCTATCGGTGTAGCAGCGGGCTGCATCGACCTGGAGTTCGACCTCGCGACGGGCTCACGGGGCAGGCGGGGGGTCGGCGTGCTGGCGGCGCTGGCCCGCGCGGTGCCTGCGGCGGAATCCGTGCACGTGGTGAACAACAACGCGGCCGCGCTGGTCCTCGCGGCCACGGCGCTGGCCGCTGGCCGTGAGATCATTGTCAGCCGGGGCGAGCTGATCGAGATCGGCGACGGTTTCCGCCTCCCTGAACTCCTGGAGTCGACCGGCGCCCGGATCCGCGAGGTCGGCACCACCAACCGGACGACCGCTGCCGATTACGCAGCTGCCGTCGGTCCTGACACCGCTTTCGTGCTGAAGGTGCACCCGTCCAACTACCGGATCGAGGGCTTCACCGCCAGCGCAGGCATCGCCGATCTGGCCGCCCTGCCCGTCCCCGTCATTGGTGACATCGGATCGGGCCTGCTGGCGCCGCATCCGCTGCTCCGCCAAGAGCCCGACGCCGACTCCTGGCTGCGGGCTGGCGCGGCGCTGGTCACCGCGAGCGGCGACAAGCTGCTCGGTGGTCCGCAGGCGGGCCTGCTGCTCGGCAGCGCCGCCGTGGTGACCCGGCTGGCCCGGCATCCGCTGGCACGGGCGCTGCGGGTGGACAAGCTGACCATCGCTGCCCTGGAGGCGACGCTCGCCGGCCCGCAGGTACCGGTGGCGCAAGCAATGGCGGCCCCGGCTGGCTCGCTCGCGGATCGTGCTGAACGGCTGTCGGGCATCCTTGCCGCCGCAGGGATCGACTCGCGCCCGGAGCCGAGCGTCGCGGCCGTGGGCGGTGGCGGGGCTCCGGGTGTCGACCTCCCCAGCGCGGCGGTAAGCCTGCCTGCCGAGCTCGCACCACGGCTGCGCGCGGGCGAGGGGGTCCGGCGTGACGGGCTGCCCGCGGTGATCGGCCGGGTCGAGAATGGCAGGCTACTGCTGGACCTGAGCGCCGTGCTGCCAGCCGACGACGGGCAGCTCGCTGCGGCGGTCATCGCCGCAGCCGGATAGCGGCCATGCAGGTCATCGCCACCGCCGGGCACGTGGACCACGGTAAGTCGGCGCTGGTGCGCGCGCTGACCGGGACCGACCCAGACCGCTTCGAGGAAGAACGGCGCCGCGGCCTGTCCATCGACCTCGGCTTCGCCTGGATGGCGCTGCCCTCGGGCGAGCGGCTGGCCTTCGTCGACGTGCCCGGCCACCAGCGGTTCGTGCCCAACATGCTGGCCGGCATCGGCCCGGTGCCCGCCGTGCTGTTCGTCGTGGCGGCCGACGCGGGCTGGATGCCGCAGTCAGCCGAGCACCTGGCGGCTCTCGACGCCCTCGGCGTGCGGCACGGGCTGCTCGCCGTGACCCGCGCCGACCTGGCCGATCCAGCTCCGGCCGCCGCCGAGGCGGCCAGGCAGCTCGCGGCGACGAGCCTGGCGGAGGTGGAATGCGTTGCGGTGAGCGCGGTGACCGGAGCGGGCCTGCCCGAGCTCGTCGCGGCGCTTGACCGGCTGGCCGCGGGCCTGCCCGCCGCGGATCCTGGCGCACCGGTGCGCCTGTGGGTAGACCGCGCCTTCAGCATCAGCGGCAGCGGGACCGTGGTGACAGGAACGCTGCCGGCCGGCACCGTGCGCACCGGTGACGAGCTTGTCCTGACGCCGTCGATGCGGCCCGTGCGGGTCCGCGCCATCCAGTCGCTCGGCGAGCCGGCCGCATCCGTGACGGGGGTGGCCAGGGCCGCGCTTAACCTCCGCGGCGTGAGCCAGGACTCCGTCGGCCGGGGAATGGCGCTGGTCCAGGCCGGCCGCTGGACGCTGACGGACCTCATCGACGTCCGGCTCCACACTGGCGCTGGCGCTGGCGAGGACGCGGAAGCCGGCTCCGGCTCGCGTCCGGGCCCGGCCACAGCGGCGCGGGTCCTGACGCTGCACGCGGGTTCCGCCCGAACGGTGGCCAGGGTACGGCCGCTGGGTGACGGCGGGATCGCCAGGGTCGCCCTGACCGATCCGCTGCCGCTGCACGTGGGCGATCGGGTGCTGCTGCGCGACCCGGGCGCGACGCGGCGGACCAGGCGGCGGCCGGCGGCGGACGCGGGGCCCGCGGCGCACGACGGGCCGTCCGCGACCGGCGCTGTCGTACTCGACGTCGCGCCCCCGCCGCTGGCCCGCCGCGGCGCCGCGGCCGCAGCGGCCAGGCAGCTTGCGTCCTGGCCTGATCAGCCCGCGGCGACGGATCTGCTTGGCCGGCATGGCCTGCTCCGCGCCAGCGTGCTGCTGGCCATGGGCGTCAGTGAGCACCCGGCGCCTGTCAGCGGCGAATGGCTAGCCGATCCGGCACGCTGGGCTGAGCTGGAGCACTGCCTGGCCGAAGCGGTGACCGCGTACGCCGCGCGGGCGCCGCTCGCGCCGGGGCTGACGCTGGAGGCGGCCAGGGCGGCCCTCCGGCTCCCCGATCGCCGCCTGGTCGAGGCGCTGGCCAGGCCGCCGCTCACGGTCCGTGACGGCATCGTCAGCGTCGCGGTTCCCGCGGGCCTGCCCGGGGCTCCCGCGCTGCCCGCGGCGGTCGCGTCGGCAGTTCGGGTGATCCGGGCTGAGCTTGCCGCCGGGCCGTTCGCCGCGCCCGACGCCGAAAGGCTGCGCAGGCTGGGGCTCGATGTCCGGGCGATAGCGGCGGCGCAGCGGGCCGGGATGCTGCTGCGGATCAGCGATCAGATCGTGCTCGCGCCAGGCGCGGACGCGGCAGCGGCGGACATCCTCGCCTCGCTGCCGCAGCCGTTCACCGCCGCGGCGGCCAGGCAGGCGCTGCGGACCACCCGGCGGGTCGTTATCCCGCTGCTTGAGCACCTCGACCGGACTGGCTTCACCGAGCGGCTGCCCGACGACCGCAGGACCATCCGCCCGCGCGGGCAGGCAAACCAGTCAGCCCCGACCCGCGCCGTCAGCGGCTGAACCTGGTCGCCGACCAGGTCGCAGGCTCAGGCGGCGCCTGGCCAGCGGAAATCCACCGAGCGAGCACGGCGGCCGTGGCGGGAGCGTTGAGTATGCCGGTGCGGAAGTGGCCGGAGGTAAGCCAGGCATTCTCCAGCCCGGGAACCTGGTCGATGACCGGCCGCCGGTCCGGATGCCGGGGCCGGAAGCAGCACCACTGGTAGGCGATGGGCAGGTCAGCAAGCGCTGGCAGTGCGGCAGCCAGGCCATCCATGATCGACTCGATGACATCGGGCCGGACGGCAGGGCTTTCGTCGCCAACGTCGAAGGTGCCGCCGGCCAGCAGCCGGCCCTCTTCGATCTGGGTGGCGATCGGCGCGATGATGCCCGGGAAGGTCACCGGCGATGGCTCGGTTACCAGCAAGTGGCCCTTGACCCGGTCGGACGGGATGCTTAGCGGCAGGCCGTCAAGGACCGGGGGCTGGCCGGTGGCGAAGACGACGGCGCCAGGGTGGATCTCGCCTGCCGAGGTCAGTACGCTGCGCACCCGGCCAGCTGAGACGGTGACCCCGGTGGCGGCCACCCCGGTGCCTACCGCGGGCAGGCCAGCCGCCAGCCTGGCCACCGCCCGCAGCGGATTGACCCGCGCCTGCCTGCGGATCAGCGCACCTTCCATCGGCCGGGCCAGGCCGGGAATCAGCCGCTCCACCTGGCCGGGAGCGAGCCATTCGACGGCCGGCGGCTGGTGGGCCGCGAAACCCCCCGGATGCGGGGCCAGGCCGACCCAGTCGATCTCGATCAGCCCGACGCCGCCAGGCACGGTCTGCTCGAGTTCCCGCCATCGCTCCAGGCTGGCCCGCTCCAGATCGACCAGCGGCTCCGGGTCGCTCCACTGATGCGGCTCCGGGATCAGCAGGCCGGTGGCCCCGCCGGTGGCCCCGGTGCCGAGACGTCCGGTATCGATCAGCAGCACTGAGCCAAGCCCTGCCTCGTGACAGGCCACGGCCGTGGCCACGCCGACGATGCCACCGCCGACAACCAGCACATCCGGGCGGCGGTCGGCGATGTCGCCATCACCCCGGCCCAGCGTCGCGCGCTCGGCTCTGGTGAGCTGATCACGCCAGATAGCGCCTGTCATGGTCAAGATCCCATCCGTAACTGCTCAGTAGCGGCGGCGAGTCAGGGCGTTACTGCTGCCCGGATCCGCGCATCAGCCCAGCGGCGGCGGCCGGCGTGAGCAGATCGTATCCGGTGCATAGTCGGCCCCGGACCTGCTCGCGCCGTGGGGGCCGGGAACGAAATCGCGGCCGGGAGCCATGATGATGGAAGGCGTGATCAGGTGCCGCACCTGTTCCGCACGTAGGCTGTGGGTTATTGCGAGGCAGTTTGTGCAGTCAGTCAGGAGGTGATGGCGTGCTTGCCGATTCATTCGGGCGGGTAGCTACTGACCTCCGGGTGTCGCTGACCGACCGGTGCAATCTGCGCTGCAGCTACTGCATGCCCCCTGAGGGGCTCGACTGGCTGCCGAACCCGTCGTTGCTGACCGACGACGAGGTGGTCCGCCTGATCACGATCGCGGTCGAGCGGCTCGGGATCACCGAGGTCAGGTTCACCGGGGGAGAGCCGCTGCTGCGCCGGGGCCTCCCAGTGATCATCGCCGACACGGCGACGCTACGCCCTCGCCCCGAGATCTCGCTGACCACCAACGGGATCGGGCTTGACCGGCTCGCCGAGCCGCTGCATGCCGCCGGCCTGGACAGGGTCAACGTCTCGTTGGACACGCTGCGGCCCGCCACCTTCAAGCAGCTCGCCAAGCGAGACCGGCTGGCTGACGTGCTGGCAGGCTTGTCGGCAGCGGCGGCGACCGGTCTGGCGCCAGTGAAGGTCAACGTCGTGCTGATGCGTGGCGTCAACGATGACGAGGCGGCGCCCATGCTCAGGTTCTGCCTGTCCCGCGGCTTCCAGCTCCGGTTCATCGAGCAGATGCCGCTGGACGCGCAGCACGGCTGGCGACGCGAGGACATGGTGACCGCTGACGAGATCCTGGCCGCGCTCACCGCCGAGTTCAGGCTGACCCCGGCCGATCCACGCGACCGTGGCTCGGCGCCCGCCGAGGCCTTCATGGTGGACGACGGGCCTGACATCGTCGGCGTGATCGGCTCGGTGACCAGGCCGTTCTGTGCCGCCTGCGACAGGGTGCGGCTCACCGCTGACGGGCAGGTCCGTAACTGCCTGTTCGCGAAGGACGAGAACGACCTGCGCGGGCCGATGCGGTCGGGCGCGAGCGATCGCGACCTCGCTGCCATCTGGCGCCAGGCCATGGCGGCCAAGCTGCCCGGGCACGGGATCAACGATCCAGGGTTCCTGCAGCCGACCAGGCCGATGTCGGCCATCGGCGGCTGACGGGCACGACCGTGTCGGCAACGTGGGACACCGTGGCGGTATCGTCGGACACCGTGGCAGTGACGCCGGACCAGGCCAGCGCATTTGACGCGATCGTGCTGGCTGGCGGCCGCGCCACCCGGCTGGGCGGCGCTGACAAGCCCGGACTTGAGGTCGGGGGGGAGCCGATCCTGGGCTCAGTCATCGCCACGGCTGCGGCGGCGGGTGCCCGCGAGGTGATAGTGGTGGGCCCGGACCGGCCGGGGCTTACGATGAGCGGTCCGCAGCCGCCCGGCGGGGTCCGCTTCGCGGCTGAAGAGCCGCCAGCCGCTGGCCCGGTCCCTGCGGTCCGGCGCGGCCTCGCCGAGACTCGCTCGCCGACGGTGGCACTGCTGGCGGCCGACCTCCCGTTCCTTCGAGCGGGGCAGCTTCGCCTGGTGCTCGGTGCCGTGCGCCGGCGTGCCGGGGCGGTTCTCGTCGACGGCTCCGGACGGCCACAATGGCTGGTGAGCTGCTGGCAGGCCGCCCCGCTCCGGTCAGCTGCCGCCGCTTACCTGGGAACTTCGCTGCACGGGCTGCTCCGCCCGCTGGATCCGGTGCTGGTCAGCTACGATCCCGGCGCTGGGGAAGCGCCACCATGGTTCGATTGCGATACAGCGGATGACCTCTGGCTGGCCCGCCACTGGCCCGCTGACCGCCCGGCGGCGGTCGATGCTGACGTGACCAGGGAGGAACGCTGATGACGACGCTGGATAGCTGGACCAGCGCGGCCTGCGCCGAACTCGGCATAGAACGGGTTACCGCGGACACCAGAGCCGTGCTCGACCTTGCCCGTGAGGTGGCGCACGGCGTGGAGCGGCCGGCCGCGCCACTCACCGCGTATCTGCTGGGCGTGGCGGTCGGCCAGGGGCAGGAGCTGCGCATCGCGGCTGCCAGGCTTAGCGCGCTGGCCAGCTCGTGGCCCGCCCGAGACGGCGGCTGAAACGCCGCGCCCGCGGTCGGGGGTATTCGGCTGCAGGGATATCGCGGGCGCGATTGAATACGATTCCGTTCTCGCGCGGTTTCGCTTTTGTCGCTTTCAGTATTGTTAGCAGAGCGGACCAAAGGGCAATGACTACCGTTACTGTCGCAAATGTTGGGCAGGGAGACAATGGCGTCACGCAGGTCAGCCCCGTCGCTGTCTCGGCGGCTAAGCCACGGGCGGGCTGGCCGGTGGTCATCTGGTCGATGGTCACAGTCGCCGCCGCGACCGCTGTGATGTGGGTTGCCTACAGGCACTGGATAAAGCCGAGCCCGATGCGGGTCCGTAGGGTGACCCAGCCGACGCCGGACCGCTGGCCCGGCCCGGCCGGCCGGTCGGCGCCACTGCTGTGTCCTGGGCCGCCTTTGTCACTGGCCGCACAGGAGTCTTCGGCGGAGTCCGGCGAACCGGGCCTGATCCGGGTGCCTGTCGGCGTTCCATGAACTTGGCGGATTGTCAGCGTATATAGCTGAAAAGTCGTCAAGACCGTCAGAGCGCGCCCGGGTGCTGGGGCTGGCGGGACTGAGTTCGTCGTCCGGCCGCGGGGGTTCACCGGCCCTCGGGTGGAGGGCTCCCGGGCGATCCGGCTCCGTGACGGTCGCTTGCGGGCGACCCGGCCGCTGGGCGCACAGTTCGGGCAGTTGGTTTTCAGTCCCCTTGTTCCGGGCGCCGCTTGCCAGCCAGACTATAACGATATATCGTTGACCTATCTTCGTATTCCGGCGACTGTCTCACCGTGAGAACGACAGCCGGACTAGACAACAGGAGGAACAATGCGTTCAGAAGACATCTGGGCACGTGGCGATGAGGAAGCGGGCTGGCCCCGCAGGGCCGGAGGGCGCCGCAGGCATGTCCGCGGGCCTGGCTTCCCCGGTCGGCCGGGATTCCCGGGCGGCCCGCCTGGATTTGCCGGGTTCGGGCCCTGGCCGGGCGAGCCAAGGATGATGCGCGGCCCGCGGGCCAAGCGTGGCGACGTCCGTGCCGCCGCGCTGGCGCTGCTGGCCGAGGAACCGATGAATGGCTACCAGATTATCGGCGAGATCAGCGAGAGAAGCGACGGAGTCTGGCGGCCAAGCCCTGGCTCCGTCTATCCCGCCCTGCAGCAGCTTGAGGACGAAGGCCTGATCAGGGCCGAGGCCGGGGACGGCGGCCGCAGGGCCTACGTGCTCACCGACGAGGGCCGCGAGTACGTAGCGGCACACTCTGATGAGGTGCGGGCACCATGGGACATCGTGGCCGGCACGGTCGGCGGCGCTGCCATCGAGATGCGCAACCTCATCGGGCAGGTGGCCATGGCCGCGTTCCAAGTGGTCAGCGCGGGCACCGACGCGCAGGTGGATCAGGCCCGCCAGGTACTCACGGACGCCCGCAAATCGCTGTACCGGGTGCTGGCGGCCGACGATGGCGACGCGCCGGGCAGCACCGGTGCCTAGCCGGACCAGGCGGCTGGCCGGGCACGCGCTCCGGTCAGCCCGCGCCCGGTCACGGGCCACGCGGCACGGAGCATGCGGTACGGAGCATGCGGCACCGGGCACGCGGCCCGGAGCGCGCGGCACGGAGCACGGGGCACGCGGCCGGAGCGCCGCGTCAGGGCACGGTCGCTGGCAGCAGGCCGGGGCCAGGCTCGAGGGCAGTCAGGTGAGGAGGGCGTGACTTGACAGCGCAGACCGATACAGGCACCGGCGCGGTGACCGCGGCTGGCGGACCCCGGGCCAGAAACGGCCACGCCGGTGCGGGCGGCCTGCTGGAGCCGGTGATCGCGGTATCCGGGCTGACCAAGAAATATGGCGAGGTCGAGGCAGTCCGCGGCATCGATTTCGCCGTGGCAGCCGGAGAGACTTTCGGCTTCCTCGGGCCAAACGGCGCAGGTAAGACCACAACGATCAAGATTCTCTGCACCCTCGCGAATGCGACATCGGGCAGCGCGCAGGTAGCTGGCCATGATGCGGCGACTGACCGGGATTCGGTCCGCCGCAACATCGGCCTGGTCTTCCAGGACACCACGCTGGACACCTACCTCACCGCCGCGCAGAACCTGCGCTTCCACGCGGATCTGTACGGGGTGCCGAAGGCCGCCGTCTTGCCGCGGATGCGCCAGGTCATGGACATGGTCGGCCTGTGGGACCGGCGGGACAGCCTGGTCAGCACCTTCTCCGGCGGCATGCAGCGCAGGCTGGAGATCGCACGCGGACTCCTGCATGCACCGCATGTGCTTTTCCTCGACGAGCCCACGGTCGGCCTGGACCCGCAGACCAGGTCCTCGATCTGGACCTACATCAACGACCTCAAGCGGCGCGAGGACATCACGATCTTCCTGACAACGCACTACATGGACGAGGCCGAGCACTGCGACAGGATCGCGATCATCGACCACGGCAAGATCGTGGCGATCGACACCCCAGAGGCCCTCAAGGCGAGCGTGGCCAAGGACCGGGTGCAGATCCATACCGCTGACGACCAGGCTGCCATCACGGCGCTGGCGGACCGGTTCGGAATCGACGCGGCCGTCCATGAGGGCGCGGTGACCTTCTCGGTGGCGTCCGGCGAGGAATTCGTACCGCGGCTGTTCGCGGGCCTCTCGGTCCCGATCCGCTCGGTCAGCGTTTCCCGCCCGTCGCTGGACGACGTGTTCATGTCCTATACCGGCACGACGATCCGGGACGCCGAGGCATCAGGAACCGACGCGATGCGGCAGATGGCGGCCCGCTTCCGGGGAAGGCGGTAGGCAGTGGCGACTCAGACGACCGGCCTGGCGGCCGGGCCGGAGACGACGGCCCTGGTCGAGGAGATCCGGGTCACCGTTCCCGAGCACGGGCTGCGCCATGATCTGCGCGCCGTCAGCATCATCTGGCGGCGGGAGCTGATCAGGTTCTCCACGGACCGGCTCCGGGCGATCACCGCGCTGATCCAGCCGGTGCTTTTCCTGTTCGTGCTCGGCACTGGCCTCGGGTCGCTCGCCGGCCGGAGCATGCCGCCCGGGGTGAGCTTCAAGACTTTCATCTACCCCGGCGTTCTCGCCATGTCGGTGCTCTTTACCGCCATTTTCTCGGCTGCGTCCATTGTGTGGGACCGCGAGTTCGGCTTCCTACGCGAGATCCTGGTCGCCCCGGTCAGCAGGGCTTCCATAGTGATCGGCAAGTGCTTGGGCGGGGCCACTATCGCGACCTTCCAGGGCATTATCTTCCTGATGCTGGCCTGGTATGCGGACGTGCCCTATAACCCGGTGCTTATTCTCACGCTTATCGGCGAGCTGCTGCTGCTGTCCTTCACGCTAACCGCATTCGGGGTCATGATGGCCGCCCGGATCAAGCAGTTCCAGGCGTTCATGGCGCTGACGCAGATGCTCGTGCTGCCGCTATTCTTCCTGTCCGGCGCGCTGTACCCGCTGAGCGGGCTGCCTGCCTGGCTGAGCGTGCTGACCCGCATTGACCCGCTCACGTACATCGTCGGGCCGATGCGGCATGCGGTCTTCAGCTATCTGAGCATGCCTGCGGTGTTCGAAGAGCACCTGGCGCCAGGCATCACCTGGGGAAGCTGGCTGGTTCCCATCTGGTTCTCGGTTGGCATCGTCGCGCTCATGGGGCTCGGGATGATGCTGGTGGCGATTGCCGAGTTCCGTAAGACTGAATGATCTTCAGCGCCGCGCCTCGCGGCTCTGCGGCGGTTAAAAGATAGAGCGACGCCGGGTGGCTACGGGGGCAAACCACCCGGCGTCGCATTCATCGGCGCTCCGACGGGGGCCCGGAACGCCGGCACCGGTGCCCCGGCGGGGGACCAGAGCACCGGTAAGCATGTTACACCGAACCCCCCCCTTGTGCGTCAAGACCGGATTACGAGCGGATCTCGGCACGGAGCCCGGCCGATCCTCGCTGATCAGCCGTTTTCCGGTGGTCCTTTTCCTATCCTGATCCGCTCGTCCGGCCAGACTCTCCGTTGTTGCCCGCAGTGCCTGATTCGCCGGAACCGGTATCGCGACGCTGCGCTTGCGCCTGGTCCGCGGAGCTTGCTGGGGTAAACCGATCCGGCAGGTTCGGCTCGTAGGCCTGGAAGCCGCTGCTGCTGTTCGGCTCGCGGCCGCCGTTGGCAAAGATCACCGCGAAATACGGAATGATGATCGCGCCCACCGCCGGGATCGCGGTCAGCCACCCGGCCCCGTTGACGAAAAGCACGACAGCAATGACAAAGCACACCAGCCGGACGCTCATCATGATCAGGTACCGGCGCTCGCGGTAGGCGATGTCGGCCGACCTGGGCAGCCGCGCTTCGGTCACCAGGTGTGCGCGGTCCCGTCGGGTGGCTCTCACTCTTCCAAGGTATTCGGCTCTGGTGGCAGCGTCACTTCGGGCCGGCGGCGGGCGAGTACCTTCAGCCCGGCTGCCCGGCTTCCGGCTGCCCGGCTTCCGGCGCGGGCCGCGTTGGTCAGCCCGGCTGCCATCCGGTAGGCGCCGGCCATCCGAGGCCGGCGATCTCACCGACAGCCGCGGCGCCTGCCAGCGCCATCGCGTGTGCCAGGTCGGCGGTAAGCCCCGCCAGCAGTGCCTGCACGCCATCAGCGCCGCCGCTGGCGAGCGCCCACAGGGCCGGTCGGCCGACGAACACCGCACCGGCGCCCAGCGCCAGGGCTGCGAGCACCTGCTCCCCGGTACGGATACCGCCGTCGAGGTAGACAGGCCTGGCCGCCATCGCGGCTCCCGGCACCGGCGCGCCTGCTGCCTGCTGCCCGGGACCCGCGCGCAGTGCGGCGACAACACCGGGCAGCGCCACCGCGGCGGGAATCGCCCCGTCGAGCTGGCGGCCGCCATGGTTGGAGACGATCACCGCGGCCGCGCCGCGGGCGAAGCAAGTGGCGGCGTCGTCGCCGCGGAGCACCCCCTTCACAATTACCGGAAGCCCGCCGCTGATCTCAGCGAGCCACCCGATGTCGGCGAAGGTAAGGTCGTCAGCCTGCTCCGCCGCGGTCAGGTCCGCCAGCGGGCCGATGTTGGCAAGGAAGTCAGCAGGCGAGATGACGCCGTCACTGAGGTTCCTGCGCTTGCGGCCCACCACGGGCGTGTCTGCGGTGAGGACAAGCGCCGCCGCGCCCGCCGCCGCGCCGCGGCGGACCAGGCCGGCGGTCAGGGCACGGTCACGCATGATATAGACCTGGAACCACCAGGCGCCGCCTGCTGCCGCCACCACCGCGGCGACGTCCTCGATCCGGCAGGTGCTCCTGGTGGAAAGCACGTACACCGCACCGGCCCTGGCTGCACCTGCTGCCGTGGCCAGCTCGCCGTCCGGATGGGCCAGCCTGTGAAAGGCGGTCGGCGCCACCCCGACCGGCGTGGCCACGGACGTTCCCAGCAGCTCAGTGCGGGTCGTCACGCCGGAAACGTCGCGCAGCACCCGCGGCGCAAGCCAGCTGCGCCGCCAGGCCTTCTCATTGGCGCGAAGTGTCCGCTCGCTTCCCGACCCCCCGGCGTAGTAATCGTAGACGGCGGGAGGGAGCAGCTTCCGCGCCCGGAGCTGCAGCTGTGCGGCGTCAGGAGTCACGATTTTCCAGTATGGAGGTTTAGATGAGCGAACGTACTTATCGCGTCACCGAGATCGTCGGCACCTCGCCGGATGGCATCGAGCCGGCGATCCAGGGGGCGCTGCGCCGGGCCGGCGAAACGTTGCGGCACCTCGACTGGTTCGAGGTGACCCAGATCCGCGGCCAGATCGTGGATGGCCAGGTCGGTCATTTCCAAGTCGGCCTCAAGGTCGGTTTCCGGCTCGAAGACGCCTGACGTCAGCGGTGTCCTCGGTCAGCTTGCCTGGCTGACCGAGGACATGTTGAAGCCGTCGACGCGCAGCGGCGGCATCGCGGCCCGGGTGAAATAGTCGCTCCACTCGCGCGGCAGGGCCAGCCCGCTGGCGCCGGCTTCGGTGACCCGGCGCAGCATTCCCACCGGGCTCTCGTTGAACCTGAAGTTGTTCACCGCGCCGGTCACTTCGCCGTTCTCCACTAGGTAGACCCCGTCCCTGGTCAGCCCGGTGAGCAGCAAAGTCTGCGGGTCGACCTCGCGGATGTACCACAGGCAGTTCACCAGCAGCCCGCGGCTCGTGCCTGCGATCATCTCCGCCAGCGATGGCGCGCTGCCCGGCACCTCCAGGATCAGGTTGCCGATGGCTGGAGTCACCGGCAACCCGGACAGCGCCGCGGAATGACGAGTCTGGGTGAGCGCGGCAAGCTCTCCGCCGGAGATCCACTCGGTGGGCGCCAGGGGCAGGCCATTGTCGAACACCGATGACTCCCGGCTGGAGGCGTGGGCGATCACGAAGGGCTCGCATTGCAGGCCGGGCGCGCCGGGATCGCTGCGGAGCGTCAGCGGCAGGCTGGCGAGCCGTTCGCCGACCCTGCTGCCGCCGCCCGGCTTGCTGAAGACCGTCCGCCCGTCCATCGCGTCCTTCGCCCCGGCCGACCAGTACAGGTAGATCAGCAGGTCGGCCGCGGCGCCAGGGGATAGCAGCGTCTCATAGTGCCCGGCGGGCAGCTCGACCTGCGTGGCTGCCCAGTCAAGCTGGGTGGCGAGGCCGGCCTGCATGTCGGCCACCTGGACGTCGGTGAAGTCCCGGGTGGCCGCGCCGGCCCAGGCGGACCGGGTGAGATCGGCGGATTTCGCATTCAGCTCAGCTCGCCCCGCTGGCTGGTCGTGCCGGAGCCGCAGCCCAGTGGAGCTGCCAAGGAACTCCGACGTCACGGAGTGCTGCGCGAACCCGTACAGCCTCTGGCCGGCCGCCGCCGCCACGCCGAACGCAGCACCGAGCGACCCGGCGAACCCGCCGAACACGCCTGGCCCGGTATCGCTGGCCGGTTCGTCCCAGCCAGGTCCGCTGCCCGGGGCGGCGTCGGCACCGGGCCTCCCGGCAGCCGAGCCGGTCTCCGCGCCAATCAGCGGCTGCGCGTCCGGCGCCGGCGGCCCATCGGCTGCAGTCTGCTCCGCCTCTGCTACCAGATCGGGGATCTGGTCTGCGCGGACGCCCGCTCTCGAGATCACCCCGACGGCCGGCCCCAGCCGTCCGGAGCTGACCGCAATCACCGTCAGCCTGCGGGACCGCTCGACGCCGTTGGTGGTGAGCGTGTTGTCGGCCCACCGAAGATTGGCCGACGAGGTCTCCTCGGCGATGACGATGCAGTTGCTGCGGGCCGCCAGCAGCGCCCGCTCGACATCGTCCTGCGCCCGCTGCCCGGTCATGCTGATCCCTCTTCCGCGGTGTTGAGTATCCGCACTCCCCGCATCAGCACTGCGGGACAGCCGTGACTGACCGGCGCGACCTGGCCCGGCTGGCCCTTGCCGCAGTTGAACGCCCCGAAAAGCCAGTAGGTCTGCGGGCCGCCGACGGCCTCCATGGAGTTCCAGAAATCCGTCGTGGTGGCCTGGTAAGCGACATCCCTGAGCTGGCCGGCCAGCCGTCCGTGGGAGATGCGGAAAAACCGCTGGCCGGTGAACTGGAAGTTGTACCGCTGCATGTCGATCGACCAGCTCTTGTCGCCTACCACGTAGATGCCATTCTCAACACCGGCGATCAGCTCCGCGGTGGACGGCCCGCCCCCGGCAGGCTGCAGGGAGACGTTGGCCATCCGCTGGATGGGCATGTGGCCAGGCGAATCGGCGAACGCGCAGCCATTCGACCGGGCCAGGCCGCACCGCTGCGCGATCCTCCGGTCCAGCTGGTATCCGGTGAGCACGCCCCCCGAGATCAGGTCCCAGGACTGGGCGCGCACGCCCTCATCGTCATAGCCGACCGAGGCAAGCCCGTGCTCGGCGGTGCGGTCCCCGGTGACGTGCATCAGCGGCGAGCCGTATTGCAGGCTGCCCAGCTTGTCCGGGGTGGCGAACGAGGTACCCGCGTAGGCTGCCTCGTAGCCAAGGGCCCGGTCAAGCTCGGTCGCATGGCCGATCGACTCGTGGATGGTCAGGAATAGGTTGGAAGGGTCGATCACCAGGTCGTAACGGCCGGCCCGGACCGAGGGCGCGGCCAGCTTCGCGGCCAGCAGTTCCGGCAGCTCGGCCAGCTCGGCGGGGAAGTCCCAGCCGGTCCCGGTCAGGTACTCATAACCGCGTCCGGCCGGCGGCCCGAGGGTCCGCATTGTCTCGAACCTGCCATCCGCTTCCAGCGACACGGCGGTGAGCGCGGGATGCATCCTGACCCGCTGCTGCGTTGCCGTGGTGCCGCCATCGCAGTAGAACTTGCATTCCTTGACTGCGAGCAGGGAAGCGTCTACGTGATCGATCCTGGCCTGGCCGAGCAGGCCCGAGCTCCAGTCCGCGAGCAGCGCGATCTTCTCCGCCGCGCTGACGCTGAACGGATCGATCTCGTAGCCGGAGATCCAGCCGACGTCGCCGTATGCGGGCTCGGCGGCCAGCTCGATCGGCTCGGTGTTGATCGGAGCGGCAACCCTGGCCAGCTCGACCGCTTCGGCGGCCGCGCGAACTGCGGCTTGCATCGACATATCGGCGGCGGACGCGAAACCCCACGTCCCGTCCACTACGACCCGGACGGCAAGGCCAATCTCAGCGGAGTCGATGAGGGTCTCGAGCGATGCGTCGGACAGCCCGATATGCTGCCCCCTGATGAGCTCCGCACGGAAGTCCGCGTGCTCGGCGCCAAGGTCGGCCGCGCGCTGCAACGCCGCGCCGGCCAGCTCCCGCAACGGGTAGGCGGTGAACTCCGGGTCGATCCGCTGCTCTGCATGGCTGGTGGCCGCACTGTGATCCACGGCAGGCAACCTATCCCACGCCGGCACTCGCCGGGCTGGCCAGGTACGCTCGCCACGATCGGACTGGCTGTCTCGCAGCTACGGAGGTGTCCCCCAAGGCATGGCTCGATCCGTCCTGGTAACCGGCGGCAACCGCGGCATCGGGCTGGCGATCGCCCACAGGCTCGCGGCCGGCGGCGATGCAGTCACCATCACCTCGCGCTCCGGGCACGATGTCGACGGACTGACGGTCGCGCGCTGCGACGTGCGCGACGCGGCGGCCGTTGATTCGGCTTTCGCTGCCGCCGAGGCCGCGCACGGGCCGGTCGAGGTCCTGGTGGCCAACGCGGGAACCACCCGCGACCAGTTGCTCGCGCTGATGAGCGAGGAGCATTTCGCCGAGGTCATCGACACTAACCTGGCCGGAGCATACCGGGTGGCCAAGCGGGCGTACCGGCCGATGATCAGGATGCGGCGCGGCCGGATCATCTTCATCTCCTCGGTGGTCGGCATGCTCGGCTCGGCCGGCCAGGCGAACTACGCGGCATCGAAGGCCGGCCTCATCGGCCTGGCCCGCTCGCTGGCCCGCGAGCTGGGGAGCCGTGGCATCACTGTCAACGTCGTGGCGCCGGGCTTCGTGGACACCGAGATGACGGCGGCGCTGCCCGAGGCGAGGAGGGAGGCCATCCTGGCCGGCATTCCGCTCGGGCGCTACGCGTCGGCCGGCGAGGTAGCGGCGGCCGTCGAATTCCTGGCCTCGGCCGACGCCGCCTATATCACCGGCGCCGTCATCCCTGTTGACGGCGGGCTCGGCATGGGCCACTGAGGGCAGTCCAGCGGCAGGCCAGCGAAGGGGAGGACGATGGGAATCCTTGACGGAAAGCGGATCCTGGTGACCGGGGTGCTGACCGACGCCTCGATAGCCTTCCATGTGGCGCGGATCGCCCAGCGCGAAGGCGCGACGGTGGTGCTGACCGGATTCGGGCGGCTGAGCCTGGTCGAGCGGATCGCCAGGCGGCTTCCGGAGTTGCCGCCGGTGCTCGAGCTCGATGTCACCGACACCGGCCAGCTCAGCTCACTGGCTGAGCGCGTGTCGGCGCACGTGGACGGGCTGGACGGGGTGGTGCACAGCATCGGCAACGCGCCGGCCTCCGCGCTCGGCGGTAATTTCCTGCAGACGTCCTGGGAGGACGCCGCCGCCGCGTTGCACGTGTCGACCTACTCGCTCAAGGCGCTGGCGATGGCGGCGCTGCCGCTGATGGGCGCCGGCGGATCGATCGTCGGGATGGACTTCGACGCGAGCCGTGCCTGGCCGGCCTACGACTGGATGGGCGTGGCCAAGGCCGGCCTCGAGTCCTGCGCCCGCTACCTGGCCCGTTACCTCGGCCCGCGTGGCATCAGGGTGAACCTGATGGCGGCCGGGCCGCTGCGGACCATGGCGGCCAGGAGTATCCCCGGCTTCGAAGGCTTCGAGACGATGTGGGGAGAGCGCGCGCCGCTCGGCTGGAACCTGTCCGACCCCGAGCCCGCCGCGCGCGCCTGCGTGGCGCTGCTGTCGGACTGGTTCCCCGCCACAACTGGCGAGATCGTGCACGTTGACGGCGGAGTACACGCGATCGGGGCCTGACCTCGCCGCGCTGGCCGCTATCCGCGGCGCCGACCGTGCCAGGCGGGCGTGGACTGGCGCGGGTACCCCTTATTGTCGGGGGGTGACCTTGGTTCTTCTCGTGCGGCATGGCCTGACCGCGACAACAGGCGGGGTGCTGACCGGCTGGACCCCCGGCATCTCGCTGGACGACCGGGGCCGCGGCCAGGCGGCGGCCCTGGCGGCGCGGCTAGCGCCGGTGCGGCTGGACGCCATCATCTCGAGCCCGCTGGAACGGTGCCTGCAGACCGCCGACGCGATCGCAGCTGCCGGCGGACCTGCGGTGCGCGAGGACGAGCGGCTCGGTGAGTGCCGGTACGGCGACTGGACAGGTAAGCCGCTGAAACGGCTGGCGAGGGAACCGCTCTGGCGAGTCGTCCAGGCTCATCCGAGCGCGGTGCGGTTCCCTGGCGAGGGCGGGGAGTCCATCCTGGACATGCAGCACAGGGCGGTCAGCGCGGTGCGCGACTGGAATGCCACGCTCGGCGCCGACGCGGCGTACCTGATCTGCTCACATGGTGACGTGATCAAGGCGGTGATTGCCGACAGCCTCGGCATGCACCTCGACATGCTGCAGCGGGTACAGGTCGACCCCTGCTCACTGAGCGTGATCCGCTATACGCCGCTGCGTCCTTTCCTGCTGCGGATGAACGACACCGGCGGCGGAGTCGAAGGCCTGGCGGCCGGCCGGACAGGGGCGCCGGCCCGCGGTGAAAGCGATGCGGCCGTAGGCGGCGGGGGCGGCGACGCGGCGCCAGCGGACGGCGGTCTCGCGGCTCCTATCGCCGGGGCTGGCGGCGCGGCGCCAAACGGCGGAACTGGAAGATAGGACCATGCCAGTCTTTTCCTACGATCCCCCGGACCGGTTCGTGGCCGGTACGGTCGGCCAGCCCGGTGAGCGTACTTTCTATCTGCAGGCTAGCGCGGGCCCGAGGATCACCAGCGTTGCCCTGGAGAAGGTGCAGGTGAGCAGGCTCGCGGAGCGTCTCGACGAGCTTCTTGACGAAGAGCTCAGGCAGGCCGGCGGAGATCCGGAGGCGCCCGCGGAGACGCCCGCCGGGCTCGCCGATGATGAGCCGCTCGACCTGCCGTTGCTTGAGGAGTTCCGGGTGGGCGTCATCGCGCTGGCGTGGGACCGTGACGAGCAGCGCATCGTGATCGAGGTGCAGGAAGAAACGGATTCGCCGGTCGAGCCGCTAGCCGATGATGTCCCCGATGACGGGCCCGGGGTGCTGCGGGTCCGGATGACGGCGGCCGCCGCGCGGGCGTTCTCCCGGCGGGCTCTCCAGCTGGTCAGCCAGGGACGGGCGCCCTGCCCGCTCTGCGGCCTGCCGCTCGACGCGAGCGGGCACGTGTGCCCCCGGCAGAATGGCCATCGAGCCGGCCATGCGTGAGCCACCGCACCGGCCGCGCGGCCAGCGGCAGGCAGCCCCGCCCGGTCCGGCGGATGACACCGACGCGGACGAGCCCGCCCTCGACCTGCTCACCCGGGGCATCCTCGACGTGCAGGGCAGGCTCGTCATGGCATCCAACGAGACGTTCTACTGCACACTGCGCCACGAGGAACGCGAGGCTGCCTGCGTCTACAAGCCGGTGGCGGGGGAACGCCCGCTCTGGGATTTCCCCTCGGGCACCCTGGCGGGCCGCGAGGTCGCGGCCTATCAGGTCTCGGCGGCCGCCGGCTGGCATCTTGTCCCGCCGACGGTCTACCGTGATGGCCCGTTCGGGCCCGGCATGTGCCAGCTCTGGGTCGACGCGGACCCGTCGGCAGACCTGATCGCACTGGCCCGCCGGACCGATCACCCCGCATTGCGCGAGATGGCCGTCTTCGACGCGGTCGTGAACAATGCCGACCGGAAAATCGGCCACCTGCTGCCCACCGCTGACGGCGCGCTGTTCGGCTGCGACCACGGTGTCTGTTTCGGCGAGGACTACAAGCTTCGCACCGTCTTGTGGCAATGGCGGGGCAAGAACCTGCCCGGCAGCGCCGTTGCCGCGCTCGGGGTGCTGCGGCAGGCGCTCGCCGCCGGCGGCCTCGGTGCCAAGCTGGGGCGATGGCTGGCTCCCGGGGAGCTGACGGCCACCCAGGAGCGGATAGAGCTGCTGCTCAGGCACCGGGTACATCCCTACCCGCCCGACGACTGGCCCGCCGTTCCCTGGCCGCCGGTGTGAGCGAGGGAATCCGGCGCTACCCCCGGTCGCCGCGGCGGCGCAGGTACCGCTCGAACTCGCGCGCGATCGCGTCGCCCGTTGCCTCGGGCAGGTCGGTCGCGTCCTTTGCTTCCTCCAGGGTCCGGACGTAGTCGGCCACCTCAGCGTCGGCGTCGGCGAGCTCGTCCACGCCGCGCTCCCATGCCCTGGCGTCATCGGGCAGGTCGGCAAGGGGCAACGTCATGTCGAGGATGTCCTCGACACCTCGCAGCAGCGCGAGCGTGGCCTTGGGACTTGGCGGCTGGGCCACGTAATGGGGCACAGCCGCCCATAGTGAGACAGTCGGGATTCCTGCCGTCGCACAGGCATGCTGAAGCACGCCCACGATCCCGGTAGGCCCCTTGTAATCGACCGGGTCCACGTGCAGCTGCGCGGCGAGCGTCGGGTCGGATGCCGCGGCATTGACCGGAACCGGGCGGGTATGCGGCGAGTCCGCGAGCAGCGCTCCGAGCAGGACCACGAGCTCGGCGCCCAGCCCGGTGAAGGCGGCGACAAGCTCGTCGCTGAAGGACCGCCAGCGCATGTTGGGCTCGATCCCGTGCACCAGGACCAGGTCCCTGTTCACGCCATCAGGCCGCGCCAGCGACAGCCGGGTCGTGGGCCAGATCAGCCGCTCGGTCTGGCCATCGGTAACCTCCATCACCGGGCGGGTCACCTGGAAGTCGTAGAAATCCTCGGGATCGATGGCGCCGATAGGGCTCGCCTGCCAGGCGGTACCGAGATGGCTGATGACGCCGCTCGCCGCCTCGCCAGCGTCGTTCCAGCCTTCGAATGCCGCTATGACAGCGGGTGAGCTGAGCTTGCCTTCGACCTCAAGCTCGATCTCCCACCACCTCCTTCCCTTACCCCGGTCCCAGGTTACGTGCTCGCTCCTGATCGGCGGGCGGGCAGGGCGGCAGCACGCTGGCCGCTGGCACCCGGGCCTGCCGGGCACGGGCACCTACAATAAGGTCACTATGACCTTGAGTGCCGAGCCCGCGAGCCGACCGGGAGCGGACCGAGGCCCGCGGGCCGCAGCCGGGGCCACGCGCGTCCCCGGCCGGGCCGCGCGAAGCGATCTGTGGGAGGAGTTCCAGCTGACGCCGGAGCAGTCCACCGACGCGCTCATCGCGCACCACCCTGAAGCGAAATACTTCAGTACCTGACCATGCGCCACGCGCCGCGCAGGCCGGCCCAGCCAGCTGGCCAGCAGCTGCAGGCCGTCCTGTTCGACATGGACGGCCTGCTGGTGGATTCCGAGCCACTCTGGTTCGAGGTCGAGACCGAGGTCATGGCTCGGCTTGGCGGTGCCTGGGGCGAGGCGGATCAGCGCGCGCTGCTCGGCGGCTCGCTCGCGCGCACGGTGGCTTACCTGCTCGCCAGGGCTGCCCGGCCGGCCAGCGCGCAAGACGTGGCGCGCTGGCTGGTCGACGGGATGACCGCGTTGCTGACCGCGCGAGGGCCGCGGGTGCTGCCAGGTGCGGCCGAGCTGCTTGCCGAGGTCCGCGCCGCGGGCGTCGCGCACGCGCTGGTGACGTCGTCGGAGCGGCCGATAATGGAGGCCGTCCTCAGCCGCCCAGGGCTGAGCTTCGAGGTCACCGTGTGCGCTGGCGACGTGCGCCGGAGCAAGCCGGATCCGGAGCCCTATCTGCGTGCGGCAACGCTGCTCGGCGCGGATCCGCGCTATTGCGTGGCGCTTGAGGATTCGCCCAATGGAGTGGCTGCCGCCGAGGCGGCCGGCTGCAAGCTGGTCGCGGTCCCGAGCCTGGTGCCGATCCTCGAGCGTCCGGGCCGGACGGTTGCCGCCTCGCTGAGCGACATCGACCTGGGGATGCTGCACACGCTCGCCGCGGCGGGCTGACCGCGGCGAGCGTGTGCAGCGCGCTGGCGCCGGCCAGGCTGGCAGGACCAGCCCCGACCTCGCCGTCATCGGGGGCAGTTCTCCGGGGTCCGCGGCGGCGCTGGCCGTCCATCGCGGGCCGATCTTCATTCGGTCACAAAAGGGCCACGACCTGCGCATAGGGCTGGCGTGCACCTACCGCGTCGAGAGAACAGCTGTACTCCCTGGCCGAGGCACCCGTACACCGTCGCGCTGATGTCAGCGGTACCCGTCCCCGAGCCATTGCGCAGCGCCGAAAGCAAACGCGAGCGCAGGCAGCGGATCCGGCTGTCCGGTGACGTGCCGAGCCCGCTGAACCCGCCGGCCGCGTGCCGCTTCCACACCCGGTGCTGGAAGGCCCAGGACATCTGCAGTACTGAGGAGCCCCAGCTGATCGAGCTGGCTCCAGGCCACCATGCCGCCTGCCATTTTCCTGAGAACACCAACTCCCGCACGCCGCCGCCTAGCCCGCGATGCGGATAACGCGGCTGACCCGCTAAGGGGATCCAGCGGGCTGAACGCCGTCCGGCGCAGCCGGGCCCGCCGGCGCCGGGCCGGCCGCGGGCGGGGCCGCGCCGCCTGGTACCTCGGGCAGCGGGGGCGGGGTGCCGCCGAAGGCTGGGCAGATCGACTGGTGCGCGCACCACTCGCACAGCCGGCTCTGCCGGTAGCGCCAGTCGCCCGTCGAGGAGGCCCGCTGGATGGCCGCCCACACCGCATCGATCTTGCGAACCGTGGCCCGCAGGTCCGCCTCGTCTGGCGCGTACCGGACAATCTCGCCATTACCCAGGTAGATCAGCTGCAGCAGCTTCGGAACCTGGCGCCGGGTGAGCCAGAGCGCGACAGCATAAAACTTCATCTGGAACAGTGCGCGCGCCACGAACTCCTCCCTGGGCGAGGCGCCCGTCTTGTAGTCGACGATCCGGATCTCGCCGCTGGCCGCGACGTCAAGCCGGTCGATGAAGCCGCGCAGCAGCAGCCCCGACTCGAGCGTCGCTTCCACCGCAAGCTCCCGGTGGCTTGGCTCGAGCCGGGTCGGATCTTCCAGGGTGAAGTAGCGGTCGAGCATCACGCTGGCCTCGGCGAGCCAGGCGCTCCGCCCTGCCTCGTCATCGTCATCGAACAGCTTCGCGAGCGCTGGCTCCTCGGCGGTCAGCCGGTCCCATTGCGGCTGGAGCAGCGCCCGCGCGGTCTCCGGCGTGCGGCTCGCCGCCGGCTCGTCGAACAGCCGCTCAAGGACGGCGTGCACCAGGGTCCCGCGCGCGGCCGCCGGGCTCGGCGGCTCAGGCAGGCGGTCGATCACCCGGAACCGGTACAGCAGCGGGCAGGTCAGGAAATCGCCGGCGCGCGACGGCGACAGCGAGGGCACCCTGACCGGATCTGCGGTGTCGGGCTCGCCGTTCTCGTTGGGCACCCTCGGAGACTAGGCGACCGCACCGACAGTTGCGCCGCAAATGCGGCCAGGCCGGCCGGCGCGACGGCGCGCGGCGATTCATCGCGCCGCGAGGCGGCCGCGGCATCCGGCAGCACGTAGCATCTGGTATGTGGCAGGCCTAACCCGAGAACCGGACCCTCAGCAGGACCAGCGGCCCGTCGCTGAGCCAGGCGCCGGGGCCCGCCGCGACATCAGGGGCGGCCTCACCATCGCGCGGCCGTTCGGCATCCCGGTCCTCATCTCGCCGTACTGGTTCCTCATCGCAGGCCTGTTCGTTCTCTTCTATGCGAGCAACCTCGACGCCTCGATCCGCCCGACGGCCACCAGGTACCTGGTGGCCGCCGCCTTCGTGGTCCTGCTCTATGCGTCGGTGCTCGTCCACGAGCTCAGCCACTGCGTCGTAGCGAGAATGTTCCGACTGCCGGTAAAGCGCATCCTGCTCTACCCGCTCGGCGGGTACTCAGAGATCGAGCAGGAGCCACCCACTCCCGGCCAGGAATTCCTGGTCTCGGCGGCCGGCCCGGCCGTATCGCTCGGGCTCGCCGCAGCCGGATTCGGGATCCTGGCCGTCATCCCGAACGGCCTCCCGCATGTGCTCATTGACCAGCTGGTTCTTGCCAACGTGCTGGTCGGCATCTTCAACCTGCTACCCGGGCTGCCGTTGGACGGCGGACGGATCCTGCGGGCCGGCATCTGGCGGCTCACCCGCCGCCCTGGCACCGCCACGATCTGGGCAGCCTGGTCAGGCCGGGGGCTCGCGGTGGCGCTCGTCCTGGTGCCTTTCGCCTTCTTCAACGCAAACTTCAGCCTGCTGAACAGCACCTACGGGCTCTGGCTGCTCGTCATCGCCGCGTTCATGTGGGTCAGTGCTGGCCAGGCGATCCGCGCCGCCAAGATGCGCGAGCGGCTGCCCGGCCTGCAGGCGAGAAAACTCGCCCGCAGGGCGATCCCGGTCCCGGGCAGCCTGCCGCTTTCCGAGGCCATCAGGCGGGCCGAAGCCGCCCAGGCGCGGGCCCTCGTGGTCGTCGATCATGACTCGACTCCGGTGGCCATTGTGAACGAGACCGCGGTCATGGCGACACCGGAGCAGCGCAGGCCGTGGATCGAGGTCGGAACGCTGGCGCGCGCGATCGATCAGGGACTCGTGCTGCCAGCTGACCTGTCGGGGATGGCCCTGCTCGACGCCGTGCGGAAGACCCCGGCCAGCGAGTACCTGCTCATCGAGCCGTCCGGGCAGGTATTCGGCGTGCTCGCGGCGAGTGACCTGGATCACGCGTTCGCCGGAGTCTGATCGACCGCTAGCCTGGCCACCGTGATCAAACAGCCCCGCGGGCCCTTCACGGCAGGCGATCAGGTCCAGCTCACCGATCCCAAGGGGCGACGGCACCGGGTGGTCCTCGAGGCCGGGCGGTCGTTCCATACCCATCGCGGCGGGCTGGCCCACGACGACCTCATCGGCCTCCAGGAGGGCAGCGTGGTCGTCTCTTCCGGCGGCACGCCCTACGTGGCGCTGCGGCCGCTGCTGTCCGACTACACGCTGTCCATGGCACGCGGCGCCGCGGTGGTCTACCCGAAGGATGCGGGCCAAATCCTTGCGCAGGCCGACATTTTCTCTGGCGCCAGGATCCTGGAAGCCGGAGCGGGCTCAGGCGCGCTGTCCTGCTGGCTACTGCGCGCCGCCGGGGAGGCAGGCCTGGTGGTCTCCTACGAACGCAGGCCTGACTTCGCCGAGATCGCCCGGCGCAACGTCGAGCGCTACTTCGGCGGCCCGCACCTGGCCTGGCGGCTGATCGTGGGCGACCTCCCCATGACGCCTGCGGCGCCCGCGGAGCCTGACGAGCGCGATGAGCCTGGCAGCGGCTTCGACCGGGTCATCCTGGACATGCTGGCCCCGTGGGAGTACGCGGGGGCGGCGGCAGCCGCGCTCATCCCCGGCGGGCTGGCCTGCTGCTATGTCGCCACCACCACGCAACTGTCGAGGACCGTGGAGGCGCTCCGCGGGCAAGGGAGCTTCGATGAGCCCGCCGCCTCAGAGACGATGCAGCGAGGCTGGCATGTTGACGGGCTTGCGGTGCGCCCGGAGCATCACATGATCGGCCACACCGGCTTCCTCGTGACCGCGCGGCGGCTGGCCGACGGGGTCACCCCGCCGCCACGTCGGCGCAGGCCATCGAAGGGGTCGTCGGGCCTTCCCGATACGGTCCAGCCGACCGCGGGCGACCTCGATGAGCCGTAACGCGGCCTGACCGTTCCCGGATCGTAACTCCAGAAAGCTGTCTCAGGTCCTGCCGTAAGGTTACGGAAGGGTCCTGGATAGGTAGGGTCTAGGTGAAGTCGGATCCCGGGAGGGGGTGAGGGGCGTGGCCTCTCGTGACGACAGCGCGCGCGCCGGCCGGTATGACGATGAGGTCAAGGTCCTGACCACGCAGATCTCCTTCCTTGAGGAGGAGATCGCGGCCTTGCGGCGCAGGCTCGCGGATTCGCCACGGCAGTCCAGGCTGCTCGAAGAGCGGCTGCGGGAGACTGAGGCGAGCCTCGCGGCCGTAACTGGGCAGAACGAGCGGCTCGCGGGAACCTTGCGCGAAGCCCGCGACCAGATCGTTGCGCTCAAGGAAGAAGTGGACCGGCTGGCCCAGCCGCCATCAGGTTTCGGCGTCTTCCTGGCTGCGGCGGAGGATGGCGCGGCGGACGTGTTCACCGGTGGCAGGAAGATGCGGGTGAGCGTCAGCCCGGGGATCGAGCTCGATGAGCTCAGGCCCGGCCAGGAGGTCGTGCTGAACGAAGCGCTCAACGTCGTCATCGCCCAGGGGTACGAGACGATCGGCGAGGTCGTCATGCTCAAGGAGATCCTTGACGGCGGCGACCGGGCGCTGGTGATCTCGCATGCCGACGAGGAGCGCGTCGCCCGGCTCGCCGAGCCGCTGCTGGATGCCACCTTGCGGGCGGGTGACTCGCTCCTGCTCGAGCCCCGCTCCGGCTACGTCTACGAGCGCATCCCCAAGGCAGAGGTCGAGGAACTCATCCTTGAGGAAGTTCCCGACATTACCTACTCGGAGATCGGCGGCCTGGCATCGCAGATCGAGCAGATCAGGGATGCGATCGAGCTGCCCTACCTGCATGCTGACCTGTTCAAGGAGCATCAGCTGCGGCCGCCCAAGGGCGTGCTGCTCTACGGGCCGCCTGGCTGCGGCAAGACGCTTATCGCCAAGGCGGTCGCCAACTCGCTGGCCAAGCAGGTGGCGGCCAGGACAGCCGCACTGGCCAAGGAAACCGGGATGGCCGACACGCCCGCGGGGCCGGCGCGAGAAGGCAAGAGCTTCTTCCTGAACATCAAGGGCCCGGAGCTGCTGAACAAGTACGTCGGCGAGACCGAGCGGCACATCAGGCTGGTCTTCCAGCGGGCCAGGGAAAAGGCCAGCGAGGGCATGCCGGTCATCGTCTTCTTCGACGAGATGGACTCGATATTCCGGACCCGCGGATCCGGGGTCTCCAGTGATGTCGAGAACACCATCGTGCCGCAGCTGCTCAGCGAGATCGACGGTGTCGAGGGCCTGGAGAACGTGATCGTGATCGGCGCCTCCAACCGGGAGGACATGATCGATCCGGCCATCCTGCGGCCAGGGCGGCTTGACGTAAAGATCAAGATCGAGCGCCCGGACGCCGAGGCGGCCCGGGACATCTTCTCCAAGTACCTGGTGACCAGCCTGCCGCTGCACCAGGACGACCTTGCCGAGCACGGCGGCTCGCCAGGGGCAACGGTGGACGAGATGATGCAGCGGGTCGTCGAGCGCATGTACTCCGAGACCGAGGAAAACAGGTTCCTTGAGGTCACCTACGCCAACGGGGACAAGGAGGTCCTGTACTTCAAGGACTTCAACTCCGGCGCGATGATCCAGAACATCGTAGACCGGGCGAAGAAGATGGCCATCAAGGAGTTCCTCGAGACCGGCCAGAAGGGCCTGCGCGTCGCGCACCTGCTGGCTGCCTGCGTCGACGAGTTCAGTGAGAACGAGGACCTGCCCAACACCACCAACCCGGACGACTGGGCGCGCATATCAGGAAAGAAGGGCGAGCGGATCGTCTACATCAGGACGCTGGTCTCGGGCAAGCACGGCACCGAGGCGGGCCGGTCCATCGACACCGTGGCCAACACTGGCCAGTACCTGTAGCGGCGCCGGCCCGGGGGCGCGCTACCCCGGGCCGCCTCCCGCTGCGCCGCGCAGTCCGGGACGACCCCCCGGGGCCCCCGCGCTGCAGTCTGCCCGGCCCGGCGCGCCGAGCCTCGGTACCGGCCCGGAGGGGCGGCCCCCCGGACCCCCCGGGGCCCCCGCGCTGCAGTCTGCCCGGCCCGGCGCGCCGAGCCTCGGTACCGGCCCGGAGGGGCGGCCCCCCGGACCCCCCGGGGCCCCCGCGCTGCAGTCTGCCCGGCCCGGCGCGCCGAGCCTCGCAGCCTGCATGCCCCCGGCGGCACTAGGCTTTCAGGCATGAGCGTGCGGCGGGTGATGGGCATCGAGACCGAGTACGGCATCGCCGTGCCAGGTCAGCCGGGCGCCAATGCGATGGTGACGTCGTCTCAGGTCGTCAACGCCTACCAGGCGGCGTCCTCGGCGCGGGTCCGGCGGGCCCGCTGGGACTTCGAAGAGGAGAACCCGCTTCGCGATGCCCGCGGCTTCGACCTCACCCGCGAGGCGGCTGATTCCACCCAGCTGACCGACGAGGACCTGGGACTGGCCAACGTCATCCTGACCAACGGCGCCCGGCTGTACGTTGACCACGCCCATCCCGAATACTCAGCGCCTGAGTGCTCCGATCCGCTGTCCGCCGTCACCTGGGACAAGGCAGGCGAGCGGGTAATGGCGGAGGCCGCCGCACGGGCCAGCGCCGCACCGGGCGGGTCCACGATCCAGCTATATAAGAACAATACCGACAATAAGGGCGCTTCGTACGGCTGCCACGAGAACTACCTGATGAACCGGGCCACCCCGTTTGCTGACATCGTCAGGCACCTCACCCCGTTCTTCGTGTCCAGGCAGGTCATCTGCGGGGCAGGGCGGGTGGGCCGCGGGGCGGATGGCAGGGACGAAGGCTTCCAGATCAGCCAGCGGGCCGACTTCTTCGAGGTCGAGGTGGGACTGGAGACCACGCTGAAGCGCCCCATCATCAATACCCGCGACGAGCCGCACTCCGACCCGGAGAAATACCGCCGGCTGCACGTCATCATCGGTGACGCGAACATGAGCGAGATATCCAGCTATCTCAAGCTTGGCACTACCGCACTGGTGCTGGCGATGATCGAGGACCGGTTCCTGGCCGGGGATCTGACGCTCGAGGCACCGGTCGCCGAGCTCAGGGCGGTCTCGCACGATCCGAGCTGCAGGCACCTGGTGGCGCTGCGAGATGGCCGGAGGATGACCGCCATCCAGCTCCAGATGGAGTACCTGGAGCTGGCCAGGAAATATACCGAGGATAAGTTCGGCGCCGACGTGGACAGCGCGACCGCTGACGTCCTGGATCGCTGGGAATCGTTGCTGACCAGGCTGGCGGAAGATCCGATGCTGACCGCAAGGGAACTGGACTGGGTGGCGAAGCTCCAGCTGCTCAACGGGTACCGGGCAAGGGACGGGCTCAGCTGGGGTCATCCGCACCTGCAGCTCGTCGACCTGCAGTATTCCGACGTACGTGCCGATCGCGGCCTGTACAACCGGCTGGCGGCCAGGGGACGGATGATCCGGCTAGTGAGCGAGTCGGCTGTCGCCCGGGCTGTCGAGTATCCGCCCGAAGACACCAGGGCCTACTTCCGTGGCCGCTGCCTGCGGCAGTACCCGGAGGCGGTGGCGGCGGCATCTTGGGACTCGGTGATCTTCGACATTCCTGGCCGCGAGTCACTGCAGCGAGTGCCCACCCTCGAGCCGCTGCGCGGTACCCGGGCGCACGTGGGCGACCTGCTGGACAGGTGCGAGACGGCGGGCGAACTCGTCGCCGCGCTGACCGGCCAGGACTGAGCCGCCTGGCAACCGCATGACGTCAGCGAGACCAGTGCCCGTTTGCAGGATTGGGCGGGCCGCGCGCTGGCGAGGATAGCGTTGAAGCTGCGGGCACACACCGCCATCACGGAGGTTTCGCATGACGACAAAAGATACCGGCGGTCAGCGCCAGGCTCCCCGGCGTACCGAGGAGGAGCAGGAAGGCGCGGCTCAGACCGGAGAGGACGTCAAGGAGCGTCAGGAGAAGCTCACTGACGACGTGGACGCGATCCTCGACGAGATCGACGAGGTACTCGAGGAGAACGCCGAGGAGTTCGTGCGCTCATACGTGCAAAAAGGCGGCGAGTAACCCGCCGCCCGGCAGTCCCGCGACGGCGGCCGCCGCAGTAGGGTCGGTCAGGTACGTGATGCGCACTAGCGGAAGGATCCGAGTGGGCCCTGATTCCTACGGACCGCGGCTCCCCGTGCCGTACCTGAGCCCGGGGACGTCGTCGTTCGCTGACTTTCTCGCCTCGGCCGCCCCTGACCTGCTGCCCATGGCGGCCGGCTCGGCCGGGGGGCGCGCCGCGGCGCGTGAGCTGCCGCACGGGACGACAATCGTCGCGGCAGCCTGCGACGGGGGCGTGGTGATGGCCGGCGACCGGCGGGCCACGGCGGGCAACATGATCTCGCAACGGGATATCGAGAAGGTGTTCCGCAGCGACGACTATTCCTGCATCGGGATTGCCGGTGTCGCCGGCATCGGTATCGACCTGGTCAGGATCTTCCAGGTCGAGCTCGAGCACTACGAGAAGATCGAGGGACGCACGCTGTCCATCGAGGGCAAGGCCAACAGGCTAGCCGGCCTGGTTAAAGGCAACCTGGGCGGCGCTATGCAGGGGCTTATCGTCGTCCCGCTGTTCGCCGGCTATGACGAGGACTCAGGCGGCGGCCGGATCTTCAGCTACGACGTGGCTGGAGGACGGTACGAGGAGCACAGATTCCACGCGATCGGGTCCGGCTCGGTATTCGCCCGCGGCTCGCTGAAGAAGCTCTACCGCGATGGCATGCCGCTGCCCGACGCGGTGCTGGCCTGCATGCAGGCGCTGTACGACGCAGCCGATGATGACTCGGCCACCGGTGGCCCCGACCTGACCAGGCGCATCTACCCGATAGTTGCCACGATCACCGCGGACGGCTTCCAGCGGCTGACCGACGCCGAGGCCGGCGGCTACGCGGAGGCAGTCGTCGAAGGCCGGATGCGGTCCCCGGATGGGCCGTCCGCGCCGTTGCGCCAGACCTGACCACGACATGCCGCAGCCAACGACCAGCCGCCTCCTGACCAGCACAGCTCCTGACCAGCACAGATCCTGACCAGCACAGATCCAAGCCAACTTTCACAAGTAAGGGAACGCCACCGGTGTCGATGCCGTTCTACGTCTCGCCTGAACAGGCGATGAAGGACAAGGCGGACTACGCGAGCAAGGCGATCACGCGTGGCCGCAGTGGCGTCGTGATCGAATACGACGGCGGAATCCTCTTTGTCGCGCCGAATCCCTCCCGCGCCCTGAACAAGTTCAGCGAGATCTACGACAGGATCGCGTTCGCAGCGGTGGGCAGGTACAACGAGTTCGAGAACCTGCGCAAGGCCGGGGTCCGCTATGCCGACATGACCGGATTCCAGTATGACCGCCAGGATGTCACCGCACGCGGGCTGGCCAACTGGTACGCGCAGCTACTTGGCACCATTTTCACGGAAAGCAACAAGCCATTCGAGGTGGAGATCGTCGTCGCAGAGGTAGGGGAGACGCCCGACCGCGACCAGATCTACCGGATCACCTTTGATGGCTCGGTGGCCGACGAGCACGGCTTCGTGGTGATGGGCGGCCACGCCGATCAGGTGGCGACTGCAGTCAAGGGGCGATTCTCCGAGGGGATGACGCTGGCAGGTGCCCTGGGCGTGGCCACAACCGCGCTGGCGGGGCAGGCCAATGACGAGCGCACGGAGATCACGGCTGCCCAGCTTGAGGTCGCTGTGCTCGACCGGAGCCGCGTGCACCGCTGTTTCCGCCGGCTCACCGGAGGCAGGCTCGAGGCGTTGCTGACCGAATCAAGGACCGCGGCGAGGCAGCCGGCGGCGCTTCCGCCGGACCGCCGGAGTCTGGCGGCGCGGCCAAGCCTGGCAGTGCCGCCGGACCGGTCAGCGGGGCTCCCGAGGGCGAAGGGGCTCCCGAGGGCGAAGGAACTCCCGATGGCGAAGGAACTCCCGAGGGTGAAGGGACTCCTGAGACCGGCGGGACTCCGCTGGAGGAAACGTGACGAGCAGCCTGGAGACCATTACCGGCATCGACGCGCCGACCGGGCTGCTGATCGGCGGGGAGTGGAGCGCCGGAAGCGCCGGGTTGCTTGCGGTGATCGATCCGGCCACCGAGGAGCCGGTCGCCGAGGTTGCGAGCGCGAGCACCCGCGACGCGCTGGACGCGGTGGCCGCCGCGCACGCCGCGCTGCCCGGGTGGGCCGCGACGCCGCCCAGGGAGCGCGGCGAATGCCTGCGCCGCGGCTTTCAGCTAATGACGCAACGCGCCGATGCGCTGGCCCGGCTGATGGTCGTCGAGAATGGCAAGGCGCTGCGCGACGCGCGCGGCGAGATCAGCTACGCGGCCGAGTTCTTCCGCTGGTATGCCGAGGAGGCGGTCCGGAACGAGGGCTCGCTGATGACCGCCCCGTCCGGCGCCAACCGCATCATGGTCACCCGCCAGCCGGTCGGCGTCAGCGTGCTGGTCACCCCGTGGAACTTCCCCGCCGCGATGGCGACCCGCAAAATCGGCCCCGCGCTGGCCGCCGGCTGCACGGTCGTGCTCAAGCCGGCCAAGGAGACCCCGTTGTCCGCGCTGGCCATCGCCTCGCTGCTGCGCGAGGCCGGGCTGCCGGACGGCGTCGTCAACGTGCTCCCGACCGCCACGCCGGGCCCGGTGGTCGCCGCGATGCTCGGCGACCCGCGGGTCCGTAAGCTATCTTTCACCGGCTCGACGGATGTCGGCAGGGTACTGCTTCGTACCGCGGCGGAGACGGTGACCAACTGCTCGATGGAGCTGGGCGGGAACGCGCCGTTCATCATCTTCGATGATGCGGATGTCGAGGCCGCCGTCGACGGCGCGGTCCTCGCGAAGATGCGAAACGGCGGCGAGGCATGCACGGCCGCCAACAGGTTCTACGTACACGAGGCCGTCGCGGACGAGTTCGCCGCCGTGTTCTCGGCGCGGCTGAGCAGCCTGAGGGTCGGGCCAGGCCTTGACGACGGCACCGACCTCGGGCCGCTGGTCAACGAGGACACCCGGTTGAAGGTCGCCCAACTGGTCGCGGGCGCGGCCAGCGACGGCGCGCAGGTGCTGACCGGCGGCAGCGCGCCAGACCGGCGCGGCTATTTCTACCTGCCCACGGTTCTCGATCAGGTGCCGCGACAGGCCGGCATCCTGGCGGAGGAGATCTTCGGGCCGGTGGCGCCCATCGTGCGGTTCAGCGACCCCGACGAGGCGATAGCGATGGCCAACAGCACCGAGTACGGGCTGGTCGCATACCTGTACACCAGTGACCTGCGGCGGGCGCTGGCCACCGCGGAGGCACTCGAGGCGGGCATGGTGGGCATCAACCGCGGCGTGGTGTCCGACCCGGCAGCGCCGTTCGGCGGGGTGAAGCAGTCCGGCCTGGGCCGGGAGGGTGCGCACGACGGGCTGCTGGAGTTCACGGAAACCAAGTACATCGCCGTGGACTGGTAGCCCGGGCGCACATGGACAGGCGGATATTCGGGCTGGAGAACGAGTACGGCGTCACGTGCACGTTCCGCGGCCAGCGACGGCTGTCTCCCGACGAGGTGGCCAGGTACCTGTTCCGCAGGGTGGTGTCGTGGGGCCGCAGCAGCAACGTCTTCCTGCGCAACGGCGCGCGGCTTTACCTGGACGTCGGCAGCCATCCCGAGTACGCGACCCCCGAATGCGACAACCTGATCGACCTAGTCGTGCATGACAAGGCCGGCGAGCGGATCTTGGAGGGGCTGCTTGTCGACGCGGACCGGCGGCTGCGGGAAGAGGGCATCGCGGGGGACATCTACCTGTTCAAGAACAACACCGACTCGGCGGGCAACTCCTATGGCTGCCACGAGAACTACCTGGTCGGCAGGCACGGCGAGTTCGGCAGGCTGGCCGACATCCTGATCCCGTTCCTGGTCACCCGCCAGATCATCTGCGGTGCGGGAAAGGTGCTGCAGACCCCACGCGGCGCGGTGTATTGCGTCAGCCAGCGCGCCGAGCACATCTGGGAGGGCGTGTCATCGGCCACCACCAGATCCAGGCCGATCATCAACACCCGTGACGAGCCGCACGCCGACGCGGAGCGATTCCGCAGGCTGCACGTCATCGTCGGTGATTCCAACATGAGCGAGACGACGACGCTGCTGAAGGTGGGCGCGACTGACCTGGTGCTGCGGATGGTCGAGGCAGGCACCGTCATGCGCGATCTCACCCTGGAGAACCCGATCCGGGCGATCAGGGACGTCAGCCATGACATGACCGGCAGGCGAAAGGTGCGGCTGGCCAACGGCCGCGAGGTCAGCGCCCTGGACATCCAGCACGAGTACTTGTCCAAGGCACGGGACTTCACCGACCGCAAGGGCCCCGACCCGATCACCGAGCGGGTGCTCGGCATGTGGGAGCGGACGCTGAACGCTGTGCAGACCGGTGATCTCGGCCTGGTCGCGCGCGAGATTGACTGGGTGACCAAGTACCAGCTGATCGAGCGGTACCAGGCCAAGCACGACCTGCCGCTCTCGTCGCCGCGGGTGGCCCAGCTCGATCTCGCCTACCACGATGTGCATCGCGGACGGGGTCTCTACTACCTGCTGCAGCGTCGCGGCGCCGTCCAGCGGGTCTGCAGGGACATCGATATCTTCGAGGCGAAGTCGGTGCCACCGCAGACCACCAGGGCCCGGCTGCGCGGCGAGTTCATCAGGCGGGCGCAGGAGCGGCGGCGGGACTTCACGGTCGACTGGGTGCACCTCAAGCTCAACGACCAGGCGCAGCGCACGGTGCTGTGCAAGGACCCGTTCCGATCTGTCGATGAACGTGTGGAAAAGCTTATCGCCGGAATGTGAAACTGGCGCTGATCTGCACTGAGCCGCGCCGCGCGCGGTGCTCCGTGTCGTCCGTAGCCGGACGCCCGGCATGACCAGGTAGGCTGGCGGGGCTCATGATCCCGACAACGAGGTTTATCTATGCGACGCATCGCAGGCGCGATTTTCGTTCCATTGATCGTCACGGCGGCCCTGGCAGGCTGCGGTTCGTCAGCTTCGTCATCCGCCAGCCCCAACGCCGCGGTCTCGGTGTCGGGCGCATTCGGTCAGACGCCCGATGTGTCGATCCCGGCCAAGAGCGCAGGCACCGATCTGGCCGTCAAGACGGAAATCCGGGGAAACGGGCCGGCTCTCGGTAAGACAGACGCATTTGTCGGCAACTATGTCGTCTATATCTGGAGCGGTGCCACCCATAAGCTGGCGCTCAGCACATATAAGGCAACGCCGCAGGTCCTGTCGGGCACGCTGCTGCCGGGACTGGAGACCGCGCTGCGCGGCAAGAAGATGGGCAGCCGGGTACTCGCCGTGCTGCCGCCCAAGTACGCCTACGGCGCTACCGGGAACACCCAGGTCGGCGTGACTTCGAAGGACACCCTGGTGTTCGTCGTTGACATGATCAAGGACTTCCCCGCGACCGCGTCAGCATCCGGCAAGCAGGTGTCCAACGGGGGCAGCGGCCTGCCGACTGTTACCGCGACGCCGGGCACTGCTCCGACGGTCAAGATCCCCTCCACCGCCCCGCCCAGCAAGCTCGTGGTCAAGACGCTGATCAAGGGGACAGGAGCGCCGCTCGCGAAGGGCCAGGAAGTCATCGCCCAATACGTCGGTGTCCTGTGGCGGACCGGCCAGACCTTCGATTCCTCCTGGAAACGCGGTGCGCCGTTCGGGTTCCAGCTCGATGCGACCCCGGCTCAGATCATTCCGGGCTGGGACAAGGCCCTGGTCGGGGTGCCGATCGGCAGCCGGCTCCTGCTGGTGGTCCCGCCGGCCGACGGCTACGGCAAGGCAGGTAACTCAGCGGCCGGGATCAAGGCGACGGACACCCTCGTCTTCGTCATCGACATCCTCGGCGCTGTCCAGGGCGCAGCCGCTTAGGCCGATGGCCGGCGACGGCGAAGATGTGCCCGGGCGTCAGGCCTGCCGGGTGCCAGGCTTCCTGGCGTCAGGCCGCTCGCTGACCGCGTCGGCGATGAGACCAAGCCCGATGCCGAGCATCCACACGTCCTTGGCAATCGGGACGCCCTGCTGGCTTGGCCGGAGGCTGTGCTGCTCGCGCAGCCCCGGGGTGCGCAGGTACATGCCCAGCAGCCCGGCAGAGAATGCGGTCAGCCCCGCTCCGGCGAGCGCAGCCGGTATCACCGGGAGCAGCAGCGCCGAGCCGAGCGCGATCTCGCCGGCCGACAGCAGCCGGGCAAAGTCCTTCGGCTTGATGTTCTTCAGGAACGGATAGGTCCCCGCAGCCATGCCGTGCAAGCGGGCGGCGGTCTGCTCGTCCGCTGACCACTTCCCGATGCCGGCGTTGAGAATGAACGCGCCCGCCGCCAGGCGGCCCGGACTACGCCGCGCCCGCACCGCGATCCTCATCAGCAATCCTGACCTTTCATCCTCGTCGCAGTGCCCGGCTGTCCCGCAGCGAGCCAGCCCAGGCAGGGTTTGCCAGCAGTTCCACCGCCCGAATGGCTCGTCGATGGCCTGGCCCGCCAGGAACGCGGGCGGCAATGTCGGATACTAGACGTCTTGGCATGGCCATTCAAATGGCAGATCTTTCGCGCGAAGTAACGATTCAGCTGCTACCGGCAATGAGTCTCGCGGGCGCGGGGACAGCATCGCCGCGTGCCGGCCGGCCGCCGCAGCGGCGAGGAAATAGGCCAGATCTTCGTCAAGCCCGCGGCCCATCGTGGACAGCGGCACCGGGCAGGCCCGCAAGGTCTCGTGCAGTCCGGCCACGCTTACCGGGATCAGGTCGTGCCTGGCCGCAAGCGGTGCCGCCGCGGCCCGGAGCCGCGCGCCGAAGTCGCCGGGCAGGTCGGGCAGCACCACGTCGGCCCGGGCCAGCGCCACCCGGCCGTAGGCGGTCAGGCTGTGGTGCGAGATGCCGCGGTGCCGCTCACGCGGGTCCGCCTCGCTGATCCGCAGCGAGGCCACCGGCTTGCCGTGCAGGACAGCCGCCGCGTTGACCGCCTCGCCTGACGCAACTCCGGAGAAACCCCATTTCGTCCCCGTTCCGGCATTCCCTGGACCCTGCGATACGACAGCGAGTTCCGCGCCGAGCACGTGCCTGGCCGCGAGCAATCCGCTGTGCAGCGTGACCGCCTCCAGGTCACCCCCGAATGCCTGGCCCACCGTCACGATCGCGGTCAGCCAGCCGATTTCACGCAGCGCGGCGCAGGTGCGGGAGAACCAGGCTGGCAGCGCGCCGCCGTCGAGCATCACGTACGCCACCCGCGGCAGCGCCGCCGCGGCGGTGCCTGCTGCGGCAGGCGGGCCGGCCTGGCCTGCCCCGGGCGCGCCAGCATCCCTGGCCGCGGGACCGGCGCCCGCCATCCGTTCGGCATAAAAGGCGGCAAGCACCGCAGGCAGAGCCGAGTGCAGGTCAGCCACCACCACCGGCATCCCGCCGAGATCATCGGCTTCGGCGAGCACATCATGGAACGCCGAGCCCTGCTCGTCGGCGCCGAGTACGCACGTCTGCAGCGGCGTGTACCTGGCCTTGACCAGGTGCCCCGGGCCGGCCGGATCCGGCGGCAGCCGGTCCGGCAGGGCGATCACCAGCGCATAGCCGCCGGTGCCGAGCCCGAGGTCAAGCGCGCTGGTATTGAGCAGCACCCGGTCGCCCGGCTGCGGCCGCCCCGTCAGGTCGGGGTAGGCGAGCGCGAGGATCCGCGCGCCGCCGACCTCAGCCTCGACTTCGATCGCGCCCGCCCATTCCCGCCGGACGCCGCCAATCACGCCACTACGCCACCTGATCACTCCGGCAGGGTACCGGCGCGGGCGTTCGCCGGCCGAGCGCCCCGCGCCTTGTCGTGCTTTTGTCAAAAGCAGGCCACTACGCCTCCTGAACGGCCCGGCGCGGTAGCGTCAGTGCGGGAAAGGGATGGCGATGTCCAGGCGCAAGACCGAGCGGCTGCTCAGCCTCGTCGTTTGCCTGCTGTCAGCGAGGCGATACCTCACCGCCGGGCAGATCAGGGACGCAGTCCCGGGCTACCCGGAGTCGTTCGACGCATTCAAACGCATGTTCGAGCGCGACAAGGACGAGCTGCGCGAGCTCGGCATCCCCCTGGAGACCGGGACAAACGCGGGCGTTGATGAGGAACCTGGCTACCGCATCCCGCGCCAGGCATACGTGCTGCCTGAGATCAGGCTCGAGCCGGACGAGGCGGCGATCCTCGGTCTCGCCGCGCGGGTCTGGCGGCGGGCCGAGCTGGCCGGCGCTGCGGCCGGGGCGCTGCTCAAGCTGCGGGCGGCCGGAATCGACGCGGAGGAGACCACCCAGCCGGGCATCGAGCCGAGGCTGCAGACGGGCGAGCCGGCCTTCGGCGCGCTGTGGCAGGCCGTGCGCGATGGCCGCCCGGTGACCTTCGGCTACCGCGCGGCGGGCCGCAGTTCGCCGCAGCAGCGTCACCTCGAGCCCTGGGGCGTCGTCAACAGGCATGGCCGCTGGTACGTGGCGGGCAAGGACACCGACAGGGGAGAGGTCCGGGTGTTCCGGCTGAGCCGCATCGACGGGGCGGTCGTGTTCAGCGGGCCTCCTGGTGCTGTCAAGGTCCCGCCGGGGACCGACGTCAGGCAGACCGTCAGGACCTGGGATACCGAGCCGGACGCGCGGCGCGCGGCACTGCTGCGGGTACGCCGCGGCGCTGGGCTGTGGCTCAGGCAGCAGGCCACCGCAGAGCGGCCTGACCCGGAACATCCGGGCTGGGACCTGGCCGAGGTGCAGTTCTCCGGCATCGGCTGGTTCAGTGACCACATCGCCTCCTTCGGCGCGGACGTGGTCGCAGTCGAGCCCGCTGACCTGCGGGAGGCGGTCATCAGGCGGCTGAAGGGGGCACTGGCATGAAGACGGCCGCGGCACCGGGCACCGGAACGCAGGGCACCGCTACCGACCGGCTGCAGCGCCTCCTCGCGCTGGTGCCCTACGTCGTCAGCAGGAACGTGGTCGGGCTTGCCGAGACGGCGACGGCGTTCGGCATCAGCGAGCACCAGCTTGTCGACGACCTGAACATGCTGTGGTGCGTCGAGCTCCGCTCGCCCGATCCCTACTGCCCGATCGACCTGTCCTACGAGGGCGGCGAGATCGTGGTGAGCCAGGCGGAATCCATTGACCGCCCGCTGCGGCTCGGGGTGGACGAGGCGAGCGCGCTGCTTGTCGCCCTGCGGATGCTGGCCGAGGTGCCGTCGCTTGAGGACCGCTCCGCGCTCAGCCGCACGATCGCCAAGCTGGAGGAGGCGGCAGGGGCTGCCGGAGCGGCGAGCGCGCAGGTGGCCGTGCAGGTCGACGACCATGGCGCGGGGAGCGTCCTGGCCCGGCTGCGGGACGCGGCCGAGCGCGGCAGGCGGTTGCACCTGTCGTACTACGTTCCGGGCCGAGACGAGGCCACCGAGCGCGATGTCGACCCGATGCGGCTGCTCGTCGTGGACGGCCGGACCTACCTGGAGGGGTGGTGCCTGCGCGCGGAGGCGGTCCGGCTGTTCCGGCTGGACCGGGTGCTTGCCCTGACCGTGCTGGACCAGCCAGCCGCGGTGCCGCGGCATGCGCGGCACGTCGACGTGGACCAGGGCCTGTTCCGGCCGTCACCTGGCGATGTCGAGGTCGTGCTCGAGCTGTCGCCGCTCGGCCGCTGGGTCGCCGAGTACTACCCGTGCCAGGATGTCACCGACCTCGGCGACGGCAGGCTGCGAGTGAGCCTGCGCACCCCGGACACCAGGTGGGTGCGGCGGCTTGCGCTGCGGCTCGGCGAAGATGGCCGGGTGGTCTCCCCGCCCGAGCTCGCCGTCAGCGTGCGTGAAGATGCCGCGGCCGCGCTTGCCGAGTACACAGGGTAATTGTGCGACCGCAGACTGTCAGAACTGCAGGTGATAGAGGCGCCTGCGGCCGGTCACAGCCCGCTTGGGCCGCGTGTAGAATCGCCCTCAAGTGACCCCGGCAGCGCGGGGACTACCTCCCCGCTGAAGAGGGCGGACATGATTGGCGACTTGTTTGACAGCCCGTGGAAAGTGCTGATCATCGCAGTGGTGCTGATCGTACTGTTCGGGTCGAAGAAGCTGCCCGACGCGACCCGGTCGCTGGGCCGCTCGATGCGAATCCTCAAGACCGAGGTACAGGGCCTGCATGAGGACGAAAAGCCCGAGGCGGCACAGCCAGCCGCCGCGCCGCAGCAGATCGATCAGCTGCAGCAGCAGATCCGCGAGCTCCAGCAGCAGCCGGCCGCGGGCCACGCGGCGACCGCGGCTGGCGCTCCGGTCACGGAGACCCAGCGGACCCAGCAGCCAGGCTGACTGGGCTAGTCCCCGTAGCTGACCATGGCGAAGCTGGCTGACACCGTGACGGGCGCGCGCGTGCTCGGCACGCGGTTCCTGCAGTCGCAGCGGTCAGCGAACCCCGAAGGCCGGATGCCGCTCATGGAGCACATCCGGGAGCTGCGCAACAGGCTGCTCAAGGTGCTGCTCGCGCTGGGCGCCGGCATGGCCATCGGGTTTATCCCCGCGGTCTTCCAGCGGGTGTGGACATTCGTCGAGCATCCGTTCTGCGCCGCCACGATCCGCGGGCGGACCGGCTGCAGCCCGGTGCTCGGGTTCGGCCATCAGCTGATCATCAACGGCGTCTTTGACGCGTTCATGCTCCGGGTGAAGATAGCGTTCTTTGTCGGGCTCATCATCACCTGCCCGATTTGGCTGTACCAGATCTGGGCGTTCATCGCCCCCGGGCTGTACCGCCGGGAGAAGCGCTGGACCTACGCGTTCGTGGGCATCGCGGCACCGCTGTTCGTGGCTGGCGGCGGCCTGGCGTACGTCGCGATGAGCCGGGGCCTGAGGTACCTGCTCGGCCTCGCGCCGACCGGGATCACGCCGCTGATCACGGTCGACACCTACCTCGGCTACGTCATCGCCATGCTGCTCGGCTTCGGGCTGGCCTTCGAGCTGCCGCTGGCGATGGTGATCCTCAACCTGGGCGGCGTCCTCACGCACGAGCGGATCCGGAAGTGGCGCCGGATGATCATCTTCGGCGTCTTCGTGTTCGCCGGTATCGCCTCGCCGAGCCCCGATCCGGTCACGATGCTGCTGCTGGCGGTGCCTTGCGTCGTGCTCGTCGAGTTGGCCGAGGTAGTCATCTGGGCAAACGACCGGCGGCGGGCCAACCGGCCGTCGCTGTACGCGGGGCTGAGCGATGACGAGCTCTCCTCGCTTGACTTCGACGCGCCGTCCCGCGATGGCGTTGACATCGGGCGCGGAGACCGGTCCTGACGGGCTGACCGGCCCTGACGCGCGACCGGCCTGGCCCGGCTGCTTCGTCCTGCGACAACATCAGCGGCGCCAGGGCGGCCCTGGCCCGGCTGGCCGGCCCTGGGCCGGCTAACGCAGGTCCCGGCGCCCCGCCGGACCGCCAGCGGCGGCTGTGCGCTCCGCTGACAGCGCCGCCTACCCTTGATCACATGACCACCCCGGCTAGCCCGGCCAGCCCCGCAGAACGTTACGCCGCAGTACGCGGGCGCATATCGCGGGACGGACCGGAGCTCACCGCCTTCCAGCAGCTCTACGACTTCAGGTTCGACGATTTCCAGCTGCAGGCATGCAGGGCCTTGAACGCGGGCCACGGCGTGCTTCTCGCAGCACCCACCGGATCGGGCAAGACGGTGGTCGGAGAGTTCGCGGTGCACCTGGCACTCGCCGGGGGCCGGAAATGCTTCTACACGACTCCGATCAAGGCGCTGTCCAACCAGAAGTACTCCGACCTGGTTCGCAGGTATTCCGCCGCCAAGGTCGGCCTGCTCACCGGCGACAACAGCGTCAACGGCGAGGCGCCGATCGTCGTGATGACCACCGAGGTGCTGCGGAACATGCTGTACGCAGGGTCGCCGACACTGGCGGGCCTCGGTTATGTGGTCCTTGATGAGGTGCATTTCCTCGCGGACCGGTTCCGCGGCGCGGTCTGGGAGGAAGTGATCATCCACCTGCCCGAGTCCGTGCGGCTGGTCGCGCTGTCCGCGACGGTGAGCAACGCGGAGGAATTCGGCGACTGGCTGTCCCAGGTGCGCGGCGGGACCAGCGTGATCGTCGATGACAACCGCCCGGTGCCCCTCTGGCAGCACATGATGGTCGGCTCCAGGCTGTATGACCTTTTCACCAGCGGCCGCAGTTCTAGCGGGAACGGCACCAGGCCAGCTGATGACGTGCGGCCGGTGGTCAACCCAGAGCTGGCGCGCGTCGCACAGCGGGACACCTGGGCGCAGCGCAAGGCGCCAAGCAGGCCGGGCCGCGGCGGCCGCCGGCCGCCCAGGTTCCGGGTGGCCAGCCGCCCGCAGGTGATCGGCCGGCTGGACGCGGCGGGGCTGCTTCCGGCGATCACGTTCATCTTCAGCCGGGCTGGCTGCGACGCCGCGGTGCTCCAGTGCCTGGCCGCGGGGCTCGTGCTGACCACCGCGGAGGAAGCCGACGAGATCACCGCGCTGGTCGAGGAGCGCATTGCGGGCATTCCCGACGAGGATCTCGGCGTGCTCGGCTACCGGGAGTGGCTTTCCGGGCTGCGGCGCGGGCTCGCCGCGCACCACGCCGGCATGCTGCCGACGTTCAAGGAGATCGTGGAGGAGCTGTTCGCGGCCGGGCTGGTGCGCGCCGTGTTCGCCACCGAGACGCTTGCGCTCGGCATCAACATGCCCGCACGGACCGTCGTCATCGAGCGGCTTGACAAGTGGAACGGCGAGACGCACGCGGACCTGACCCCCGGCGAGTACACGCAGCTGACCGGCCGGGCCGGACGGCGCGGCATCGACGTCGAAGGGCACGCGGTCGTGCTGTGGCAGCCGGGGGTGGATCCCGCCGCCGTGGCCGGGCTGGCAGGTACCCGGACCTACCCGCTGTCCTCCAGCTTCCGGCCGTCTTACAACATGGCGGTCAACCTGGTCGGCTGGGCCGGGCGACAGCGGGCCGCCGCGCTGCTTGAGTCCTCATTCGCCCAGTTCCAGGCCGACCGCGCGGTGGTCGGCGTGGCCCGGCAGGCCCGGCGCGCCAGGACAGCGATGGAAGATCTCGCGCCCCGCTGCGAGCTCGGGGACTTTGCCGAGTACGCGGCCCTGCGCCGGGAGCTGTCCCAGCTCGAGGCCGATCAGTCGCGGCAGCGCTCGGCGGCGAGGCGGGCCGAGGCGCTGCGGTCGCTTGAGCAACTCAGGCGCGGTGACATCATCCGTGTTCCGAGCGGCAGGCGCGCAGGCGTCGCGCTGGTGCTCGACCACGGGATGACCGCCGGGAATCTTCCGCTTCCGCTGGTGCTGACCGCCGATCACCACGTCAAGCGGCTCTCGGTTAATGATTTCCCGGTGCCCGTGACCCCGATCGACCGGATCCGGGTACCCAGCTCGTTCAGCGTCCGCTCGGCCAAGCACCGCAGGGACCTCGCCGCCACGATGCGCAACAAGCTAGCTGACCGCGATCTGGGCAAGCCAGGCCGGGCCGGCCAGGGCGCAGCCGACGACGACGGCGATATCGCCCGGCTTCGCCGCAGGCTGCGGCAGCATCCTTGCCACGGTTGCCCAGATCGCGAACAGCACGCCAGGCAGGCCGAGAAACAGGTGCGGCTCGAGCGCGAGGCCGAGGCGCTTGAGCGCCGGGTGGCCGGGCGCTCGCATGTCATCGCGCGGACGTTCGACCGCGTCTGCGCCCTGCTTGAGCAGCTGGGATACCTGAACGGCGAGATGGTCACGGCAGAAGGCAGACGGCTCGCTGGCCTCTACACCGAACTCGACCTGCTGACCGCCGAATCGCTGCGCAGGGGACTGTGGGACGAGCTGGCGCCGGCCGAGCTCGCGGCCTCCGTGTCGGCTCTGACGTTCGAATCGCGCAAGCCCGACGAAGCCGGCCCGGCCCGGCTGCCGCCCGGCCGCAGCCGGGAGGTGATCGCGGCGATGGTCCGGGTCTGGGCCGAACTCGATGCTGTCGAGAAGGAGCATCAGCTGTCGTTCCTGCGGGAGCCCGACCTTGGCTTCGCGTGGGCGGCGCACGCCTGGGCGCGCGGCCAGCAGCTGGAGAAGCTGCTGTCGCCTGACCTCACGCCTGGTGACTTTGTCCGGGCCGTCAAGCAGCTGATCGACCTGCTGGATCAGATCGCCGCCGCGGCCGGATCAGCGCCGGTCGCACGCACTGCGCGGGCCGCGATTGATGCCCTGCGGCGCGGGGTGGTCGCCTACTCGTCGGTGGGATGAGCAGCAGCGGCCGCTGGCCACGGGCGTCACTGTCGTATCTGTGGTCGCTTCTGTCACTGCCGCGCCTGCACGCCATTGGTGCCGGCGCCCGGCTCGTCTGATCGGTGAGAGGTGATGGCTGCGGTCCGGGGAATACGGTGCCATCCTGGCGCGGCTGCGGGCCCGCGCGGTCAGCTGGCCGCCGCCACCGCGGTAACTGCGGTCGCTGGCGCCACAGGAGACCTCGGCGCGGCCCCGGAAACGAGCCTGTACCTCCAGGCCCCGACCAGGCCCGGCTTCCGCGGACTCGCCTAGCCGACCGCGGAAAGCACGGGCAGGTCGTAGGTACGGCGGACGCTACTGCCCAGCCTGATGATATCGGCGCCGTAGATGTGCACCGAGATCGCGATGTCGGCACCGTGATTGCGGACCCGGTGGATGTCGCCGGGCGGGGCGAAGCCACCGACCTCACCTGCACGGTTGGCATTGCTGCCGACCGCGGCCAGGCAGGTCTCGTGCTCCCGCAGCGCGAACAGCTCTTCGTCTTCGGTGCCCTGCAGGACGCCGAAGACGCACCACGTGACGTGGTCGTGGATCTGGGTCTGCTGGCCGGGCCGCCAGGTGAGGGCACAGACGGAGAACGACCCGTCCGGCTCAGCGTGCAGCACGTTGCAGACGTAGCCGTCCGGGCTTCCTGCCAGCTCCTCCGCCGTCAGGATCTCCGGGCCGGGAAGGTGCAGGCGCAGTTCGTCAGCGACGAGTGCGGCTGTCTCCCGCCAGTCGGCATGGCGGGCGATGGCGCCGCGGATCGCGGCGGCGAGGTCAGCGGGGCATCGGGTCTCGACCGGGCTGATGAGCGTCATCTTCCCTCCCTGCGACCGGAACCGGAGCCGGACGGATCAAGCGTACGGTTCGTGCCGGGCGTCGCACCAATGCCAACTATCTCTTTAATGCATAGAGGAAATATATAGATTATAGACGGGCGCCGACCGCAGGTCTGGCTCTGCCGGATACCCGCCCAGCCGTCCCTGAAGCAGTCCGGCCCTGGCAAGATGGCGGCGTGGGCGAGCTCATGCTACTGGACGCCGCCTCGCTCTACTTCCGAGCGTTCTACGGCGTTCCAGAGGAAATGACGGCTCCGGACGGCACTCCCGTTAACGCCGTGCGAGGGCTGCTCGACATGATTGCCCGGCTGGTCCGGGCCCGCCGTCCGGCCAGGCTGATCGCCTGCATGGACGCCGACTGGCGGCCCGCCTTCCGGGTCGCGGCGATCCCGTCGTATAAGGCACACCGGGCCAATCCGGACGGCACCGAGCAGGTCCCGCCCAGCCTGACGGTTCAGCTGCCGGTGATCGAGCAGGTGCTTGCGGCGGCCGGCGTGGTGATGGCGGGCGCTTCGGGTTACGAGGCTGACGACGTCATCGCGACCCTCGCAACCAGCCAGGACGGGCCGGTTGAGGTCGTGACGGGTGACCGGGATCTGTTCCAGCTCGTGGACGATGCGCGGCAGGTCCGGATCATCTATACCGCGCGCGGGCTCGGCAGGCTGGAGATCGTGGACGAGGCGGCAGTCACCGCCAAGTACCAGATCCCCGGGCGTGCTTACGCGGACTTTGCGGCGCTGCGCGGTGACCCGAGCGACGGTCTGCCCGGCGTGCCTGGGGTGGGGGAGAAGACGGCAGCAGCACTGGTCCGCGTGTTCGGCAGCGTGGAGGCGATGCTCACCGCGCTGGACTCGGGTCACGGCGGTTTCCCGATGGGCAGCCGGGCCAAGCTGGCCGCCGCGCGCGGCTATCTGGAGGCCGCGCTGCCGGTGGTGCGCGTCGCGACCGACATCCCGCTGCCGCCGGTGGACGGGCAGCTCCCGGTCGCGCCCGCCGATCCCGTCCGGCTAGCCGAGCTAGACCGGCGCTTCGACCTGGGCTCCTCGCTGGGCCGGATGTCCGGGGCCCTGGCCGCCCGGCCCGGCTGAGCTGCCTGGCCACTGAGCTGCCTGCCCCACTGAGCTGCCTGGCCACTGAGCTGCCTGGCCACTGAGCTGCCGGAGCTGACTCTCCCGAGCTGAATTGCGCCGGAGCTGAATTGCGCGAGCCGCGTTGCCGGAGGTGGCCTACCGCACCTGCAGCGCGACCAGGCAAGTATCGTCCTCCGCGTCGGCCGAGCCGAGCGCCCGGACCGCCGCGGCAATGACACGTTCAGGATCGGCGCGGCCGCGGATGGCGGCAGTCAACGCGGCCTGGCCGTCCTCAAGCGACCAGTACCGCCGCTCGATCAGCCCGTCGCTGTACAGCAGCAGTACGTCGTCGCGTGCCAGAGCCAACGTTGCGGTGCCGTAGTCGGCTGCTCCGGCGCCGAGCAAGATGCCCTCAGGCGGGTCGAGCGGCCGCGCCCAGGCGCCCCGGACCAGGACCGGCGGCGGATGCCCGGCCTGCGCCCAGGTCAGCAGCCGGCTCACTGGATCGAAATAACCTGCCATGACCGAGCCGGTGTGCTCGGGCCCGACGTGGCGTACCAGGTCATTCAGCCAGCCGACCAGGCGCGCGGGCGGTGCGCCGGTAATGGCCAGGCCGGCCAGGGCGCCGCGTAGCCTTGCCATTCCGGCTGCCGCGGCAAGGCCGTGACCGGCCACATCGCCAATGGCGACCAGGACATGGCCGCCCGGCATTTCCGCGGTGATATACCAGTCGCCTCCCACCCTGCTGGCGGCCGAGGCGGGCAGGTACCGCACCGCCGCCCGCAGGCCGGGCAGCTCGAACGGCTCATCGTGCAGCGGCAGGATGGCCCGCTGCAGTTCAAGTACCACGTGGCGCTCGGCGGCCAGCTCAGCCTCGAGCCTGGACTCCGCCCCGCGGCCAGCCAGCCCGCCGCCCGCAGCGACCGGTCCCGGCAGCGAAGCGGGCCTGCGGTCAGCGTCGCACGCGCCGGCGGCACACGGTGGCGCGCCCGTCGCGTCCTGGCGGCGAGGCGGAACCTCGATAGTCTCAGAAGTCATCATGATTCACATCTGGTGAGGCATCGTGTACCTAGCGTGAGGCATGTGGGGCGGCGCTGTCTAGATGCGGACACAATTCCCAGAGTGAGATGATGCTGAGGAAACGAAGGCGCGAGCCAGCGCAGTCGACGGGGACTGGAGGCGGCAATGGGCTTTGAGGAGATAACGGCGGATCTTCATCCGCCGGGGCGGCTGGTAATGGCGGCTGCGGCGGCCAGGGCGGCCGGCCTGTCGGCACTGCTGCTCACTCCAGGCCCGGACTTGCGGTATGTCACCGGCTACGACGCCCAGCCGCTCGAGCGGCTCACCTGCCTTGCGCTCCCCGCGGAGGGCGCAAGCGCCGCGCCGTTCCTGCTCGTCCCGCGGCTGGAACTCCCGGCCGCACAGGCATCCCCGGCCGGCCGCCTCGGCCTCGAGATAGTTCCCTGGGACGAGACAGCCGACCCGTATGCGCTGCTCGCCGGCCGACTCGGCCCGGTCGAGCAGGTCGGCCTCTCGGACCAGATGTGGGCCCTGATGGCGCTGCGGTTGCGCGACGCGCTGCCCGGCGCCCGGCAGGCGCTGGCCAGCCAGGCACTGCGCGGCCTGCGCGCCTGCAAGACGCCGGCCGAGGTGGCAGCCTTGCGCGCGGCAGGTGCGGCGATCGACCGGGTGCACGCGCAGGTGCCGGACTGGCTCCGGGCGGGCCGTACCGAGCGGGAGGTGGCCGCGGACATCGCGGATGCGATCATCGCAGCGGGTCACGCCCGGGTCGATTTCACGATCGTCGGCTCGGGTCCGAACGCGGCGAGCCCGCATCACGAGGCCTCGGACCGGGTCATCGCGCAAGGAGATGCTGTGGTCGTGGACATCGGCGGGACCATGCCGAGCGGTTACTGCTCGGACTGCACGAGAACGTACGTGGTTGGCGCGCCGCCGCCTGAGTTCACCGGTTACTACCAGGTCCTCAAGCAGGCGCAGGACGCCGCCTGCGTCGCAGTCCGGCCCGGGGTTGCCGCCGAGGCAGTGGATGCGGCGGCCCGCGAGCCGATCGCCGCCGCGGGCTACGGGGAGTATTTCGTGCACCGCACCGGCCATGGCATCGGCCTGGAGGCCCACGAGCATCCGTACATCATCCAGGGCAACGCGGAGCCACTGCTGCCCGGCAATGCCTTCTCCATCGAGCCTGGCATCTACCCGGGACCGCACGGCGCCAGGATTGAGGACATCGTGGTCTGCACCGAGCAAGGCTGCGAACGGCTCAACAATGCCATCCGCGAGCTAGTGGTGGTGAGCTGACAATGAGCCTTGCCGAGCGAGAGTACCGGGACAGCCAGACCAAGGCGCTGTTCGAGCTTGCCGCAGAGCTTGCGGACGCCGAGCTGCGACCGGCAGCGGCAGCGGCGGAGCACGACGGCAAGTTCCCGCGCGAGATCTTCCGGCTGCTCGGCGAGGCCGGCCTGCTCAGCCTGCCCTACCCGGAAAGCCTCGGCGGTGGCGGGCAGCCCTACGAGACGTACCTGCAGGTCGTCGAGGAACTGGCGGAAGCCTGGCTGGCCATCGGGCTCGGGCTGAGCGTGCACACGCTCACCTGCTTCCCGCTGGTCACGCGCGGCACCGCCGAGCAGCAGGAGCGCTGGCTGCCCGGGATGCTCGGCGGCGACCAGCTAGGCGCCTACTGCCTGTCGGAACCAGCTAGCGGCTCTGACGCGTCGGCGATGAGCACCAGGATTGAGGCGGTCGGCCCGGACCTGGTTATTAACGGGGTCAAGGCGTGGATCTCGCATGCCGGGCAAGCGGACTTCTACACCTTGTTTGCCCGCACGTCCGGCGAGCCCTGGGGCCACGATCGCGCCCGGGGGATCAGCTGCGTGCACGTTCCCGCGCAGACGCCCGGGGTGCAAGCTGCGGCCGCCGAGCACAAGATGGGCATGCGCGCATCGGTGACCGCGCAGATGATCTTCGAGGATGCCCGGGTGCCCGCGGCCAACCTGATCGGCGGCGAGGGCAACGGCTTCGGCATCGCGCTGGCGGCACTGGACGCCGGACGGCTCGGTATCGCGGCCTGCGCCACCGGGCTCGCGCAGGCCGCGCTGAACACGGCGGTGGACTATGCGCACCAGCGCCGCCAGTTTGGCCAGTCGATCGCCGACCTCCAGGGCATGTCGTTCATGCTCGCCGACATGGCCACCGCGGTGGCCGCGGCCCGCGCCCTGTACCAGGCAGCTGCCCGGCGCAAAGACGCGGGGCTGCCCTACGGCCCGCAGGCCGCGATGGCCAAGCTGTTCGCGAGCGACACGGCGATGCAGGTCACCACCGACGCCGTGCAGGTGCTCGGCGGCTACGGGTACGTCGAAGACTTCCCGGCCGAGCGGTACCTGCGCGAGGCAAAGGGGCTGCAGATAGTGGAAGGCACCAACCAGATCCAGCGGCTGGTGATCGGCAGGTCACTGACCCGCGAAACTTGACGTTGCTGTTATCCGAGCGCAAAGCCCGATATCAGACCGTAATACGGAAGGGCGAGTGAGCGGCACGGGTACGGTGACCCCATGGAGGAGATCAACCGCAGGATCATCTCGATGCTCGCGCGTGACGGCAGGATGAGCTTCACCGAGCTGGCGAAGATGACCGGGCTGTCGGTTTCGGCAGCGCAGCAGCGGGTTCGCAGGCTCGAACAGCGCGGTGTGATCAAGGGGTATGCGGCGTTCATCGATCCAGATCACGCCGGGCTGCCGCTCACCGCGTTCATCTCCGTCAAGCCATTCGACGCGGCCGCGGCCGATGACGCGCCGGAACGGCTGGCGCACCTGCCGGCGATCGAGGCCTGTCACAGCGTCGCGGGGGACGAGAACTACATACTGAAGGTGCGGGTAGCATCGCCAGCCGCGCTGGAGAATCTGCTGCAGCAGATCCGGGCCGCGGCCAACGTGTCCACCCGGACCACCATTGTGCTGAGCACCCCGTTCGAGAACCGCGCGCCTGACATCTGAGCACCGCCGCGCAGCTGAAGACCGCCGCGCAGCTGAAGACCGCCGCGCAGCTGAGCACCGCCGCGCAGCTGAGCACCGCGGTAAGTTCAGCACCGCGGTAAGCCGAGCACACCGTCAGCCGAGCACACCGCATGCCGAGCACCGCCGTGGGAGTACTGCGGCGCAGCTGCGCCCTAGGAGGCGACCGCTAGGACACGCAGCTGGTCGGGCGCGCCGGCCCGGTGACCGCCTGGCAGGATCGCCAGGGTGCCCTGGTGGGCACTGGCCGCCGCGGCGATCTCGTCGGGTCGGACGGCAACGATCGTGGCTCCGCTAGTGAACGCGTGATCGAGGAGCGCGGTATAGGCGCGGCCGTCGCCGGCCGGAGGTGCGGCCAGGACCACGTCGCGCGCGCAGATGCCCGCCTCGACGTCGAGCCTGCGCAGCTGGTCAGCGAGGTCGTGATGGGTGATGGGGACCGCGCCCAGCATCCCGTCCGGCTTGCGCGCGTACGGCAGCAGCGCCAGCTCGTGCGGCCTCGCCTTGGCCGGCAGCACGAGCCCGGTTCCCAGCAGCGCATCGAACGTGGTCGCGCCGGCAGCCTCGCCGAACGAGATAACCTGGCGGACCCAGGAGCGGTCGGCCGCCGCCTGAGCGGCTGCCGCAAGCGGCGGCCCGGTCACCATGATGCGGGCGCCGCAGTCTGCGAGCTGTCCCGCGATCTCGGCAACGGTGAGCGCCGCGCCGATCGGGGAAGGGACCCCGCCTGCCGCGCGTATCGCATATACGGCGAGCGCGTAGCACGCGGCATCAGGCGCGTAGATCCCGACGACGTCCCTTGGCTGCAGCCCGCGGCTGGCCAGCCCGGCTGCAGCTGCCTGGACCGTGGCGGCGAGATCGCCATAGCTGTAGGTCCTGGCCTCGCCGCCGCCCACCAGGGCCCGGTGACCAGCACGGGCCCGCGCCATCCCGAGCAATCGCTCGGTGACCGTGAGCTCGCCGGACGAGATACCCGGGACCGCCATTGGCTGGTTACCTCCCGTTCGGCCCGGTGTGGGCGCGCCTGACAGTTGACGTTAGGGAGCCAGGCGCGGCGGGCGCATCGTCAGGACTATGTAGTCCGGTATGTAGTGCCCGCCAGCCATGTAGCTGCTCTCGCCCCGGGGCGCAGCGGCCCGGATAGACGGGCCCGGGCATAGCGGCCCGGGCCCGCACGCGGTGTGGTCCGGCACTAGCCGGCCATCCCCCTCCTGGTGGCCGGAACAGCCCACGGCAGCACATCGCTCTGAAGATGACGTTAGACAGAACGCTGTCGGTACACATGCGCCAAACGAACCATTGCGATGTGCATGAGTCGCTGCGGATGATATGTACGTGGTCGCCGGAAAGTGAGCCAGCCACCTGGGAACGAGGGTCAGCCCAGGTCGCGTTACCGCGGCTCGGCCACCCACGCGGCAACTTGCGCCCTGGACCGCAGCCCGAGCTTGGTGAAGATGTTGGCCACATGCCGGGCGGCTGTGGCCGGGCTGATCACTAGCTCATCGGCGATGGCGCGGTTGGACAGGCCGCGTGCGATCAGCAGCGCTATCTCGCGCTCCCGTGCGGTCAGTACAGACGACGTCATCCGCGCGCCACCAGCAGCGCCATTGGCCGGCGTGAACGAGCCGCTTGCTGCCGGAGACAAGTGATCGGGCCTGGCACTGTTGGCTGACGGGATCGAGTCTTCCGCTGCCGGTACCTGTCCGGTCCGGCCCGCGGCCGGCTGCCCTGCCGGGGCGGCTGCCGGTACCTGTCCCGTCTTTCCCGCCGCAGCCTGCCCGGCTGCCGTATCCGGAGCGGAATCGGCAAGGTCCGTGCCAGCGGCGCCGGTGGCATACCTGACTGCCTTGTCTGCGCTCATCGCGCCGCCCTCGGCCAGCAGCTCGGCGACGGTAGCCGCACCGAGCTGGCGGCGAGCCTCGTCGAGCAGCCGGCCCGATCGCGTCCTTGCCGATGCTGACGGAGCATGGCCGAGCGAATCAAGCAGCGCGAGTGCCGCACCCTCCAGTATGGCTGTCCGCCCATGTTCCGCGCGGCGGGCGGCCAGGACCGCGGCAGCCTGGAGGCCGCGCGCGATAGCCAGCCGCTGGCCGATCGCGAGGCTGAGCTGAAGGCTTTCCGCCAGACTGGCGGCCGCGCCGACAAGGTCTAGCTCGGCGAGCGCTACCCAGGCGAGGCCAACCAGGCAACGGGCGATCTCCGGCCTGGCGTCGATCTGCCGGTACAGCGCCAGCGCGCTTGCGTAGTGCTGGGCCGCGGCGGCGTGGTCGCCGCGTGCGCTGGCCAGGCGGCCGAGGCCGTAGCGAGTTTGCGCCACCCCCCAGCCGTTGTTGTCGGCGAGCACGTCGAGCGCGCGTTCAAAGGTGCGCTGGGCCTCCTGAACGCCGCCCTGGCGCGCGATGATCGCAGCCCTGACGCTGAGCGCGATCCCCTCCTCCCAGTCGTCCCCGTCGGCACGGGCTGCCTCGATCGCGGCGTTTATCCCGGCCAGAGCCTCCTGGGACTGGCCGGCCCTGAGGCTGACCAGCGCGAGCATCCGCAAGCCGCCCGCCGAGCGTGTTCCGGCTGACGCACGGCAGAGATCAAGGCCCGCCTTGGCGCACTCCTCGGCCACCGCGTAATCCTGCTGCTCGAAAGCCAGCTCGGACCTGAGCATCAGGGCCCGGGCCCGGACACCCGGAGAGACCTCTTTGCCCAGCCCGAGGAAGCGGTCGAACCAGCTTGCTCCCTCTGACACGTCGCCGTCGGCGATCCACTGGCTGCGCAGCGCCGAGCAGAGCCGCAGGCCCTCCTCGACATCGCCGCGGTCAAGGCAGGCCGCCAGGGCGGCGCTGTAGTTCGCCCGTTCCACGGTGATCCTGGCGTACATGGCGACCCGCGCCGGCCAGGGCGGATCGCCGCGCACGAACGCCTTGTCGACGGTGTCCTCGATCAGCCTCAGCAGATAATCGCGATGCCGCAGCCGGATGGCAGGCCCCTCGCCGGAGGCGGCGAGGCGGGCTGCCGCATACTCCTTGATGGTGTCGAGCAGCCGGTAGCGGGCGAGGCCGTCCAGTTCAGCGTCGAGCGTCACCAGCGACTTATCGATCAGGGCGGCCAGCAGGTCGAGCACCCGGCCGACGGGGATCGCCTTGTCAGCGCAGACCTGCTCGGCCATCTCCAGGTTCCAGCCTGCAAACACCGACAGCCGGCGCAGCAGGATCTGCTCAGGCTCGGTGAGCAGCTCGTAGCTCCAGTCGACGGCGGCTCTGAGGGTCTGCTGCCGGAGCGGCGCTGTCCGGTCGCCGGTCGCGAGCAAGCGGAACCTGTCCGCCAGGCGCACGGCGATTTGCTCGATGGACAGTGCGCGTACCCGGGCTGCTGCCAGCTCAATCGCCAGGGGCACGCCGTCAAGCATCCGGCAGAGCCTCGCGACCGCGTCCGCGTTATCTGCCGCCAGCGTGAATCCGGGGCTCGCCGCCGCCGCCCGCTCGGCGAACAGCCGGATTGCCTCGTGCCGAGCCAGCTCGTCGGCCCCGAGCCCGTCGAGGACGGCCGGCATCGAAAGGGGCGGTACCCGCCAGACTGTCTCACCGCGTACCCGCAGCGGCTCCCGGCTCGTCGCGATCAACCGCAGCTGCGGGCAGCCGCCGAGAAGCTGCTGGACCAGCGCCGCGCAGGCCGCAACGACGTGCTCGCAGGTATCCAGGACCAGCAGCAGCCGACGCGGCCTGAGCGCATCGACCAGAGTCTCGGCCAGCGGCCGGTCGGGCTCCTCCCTGATCCCGAGAGCCGAGGCGATCCGCGCGGGCAGCAGGGCAGAATCGCTGGTATCCGCGAACTCGACCAGCCATGCGCCGTCGCCAAAGGCCGGGGCCATCTCGCCGGCGAGCCGAAGCGCCAGCCGGCTCTTGCCGATGCCGCCTGGCCCGCAGAGCGTCAGTGCCCGGACGGCGCTGAGCAGCAGGGCAAGCTCTTCCAGGTCCCGCTCACGGCCGACGAAGCTGTTCGGTTCCGCTGGGAGGTTGCCACGGCTGATCTCATTCTCAATGGTCATGGGCCTTCAGAGGTAGTCGCCTACGGGACCCATTGTCGCATCAGTGACTCCCGCGCGGCGACCCGAGCGGCCAGCCCGGTGGTCAGGGCGCCACGGTCACCGCCACTGGCTCGCTGTAGCGGACCCGGCCGAAGTACATCACCTTGACCAGGGCCCACCAGTGCTGGCCGGGGCGCGCCGAGGCGGGCACCTGGACGGGGAAGCTGAGCCTGCGCTCCGCGCCCGGCTCCGCGGTGAATCCGCAGGTCCATCGTCGTACCGCAGCCCAGGTTCCGAACGGCGACAACAGCTGCGCCTCGCCGCGGATCTGCGAGGCCGTTGCGTTGGCCACAGCTACCCCGATCTCGGCCCTGGCCGCTGGCCGCACGGCAAGCTCCCTTCTCAGCAGCCGCACCACCACCTCAGCGGCGCTGGCCTCCTGGTCGGCCAGATACAGCGGGACGAGCTGGTCGAACGGAAGGTCGAGCGCGGGCGCAGGCGGCTCGCCCACTGTCAGGAGGACCGCGTCCTCTAGGATGCCGCCGCGGCCATCGATCTGTGCCGCGAGGAAGTAGCGGCCCGATCCCGCGCCAGGCAGCGCCCGGACAGTCAGGTCCCAGCTGGCGTGGCCACGCGCGCCCAGGTCATAGGCGAGCGGCCCGGCCGGATCCGCCGCAAGCTGAGACGGGGCGGCCAGCCGCACCGTGCCGGCGGCCGGATCCGGCCCGCACGCCACGGTCAGCCGTAGCGGCGACGCCTGATCAGCTGAGAGCGCGGTCCTGGCCGGGGAAAGGTGCACGGTTTCCGGGCAGTTGCCGGCTGGCGCAGGGCCCTTGCCGTGCAGCCAGTAGCGGGTGAAGACCGGCTGCGCGGGCTCCGGCGGCGCAGGCTCCGGCTGCAGGACCGGCGCCACGCCGGCGCCCGGCGGTGCACCCGGGGCCAGCGGCGCATCAGAGATCAGCAGTGCATCCGAGGCCAGCGGTGCATCCGAGGCCAGCGGTGCATCCGGGGCCAGCGGTGTACCAGGGATCAGCGGTGCATGGGGGACCAGCGCGAGCGTCACTAGCCCGGATGGCAGCAGTTCGGTCTCCGCCGCGTGATCGCGCACCGGTACGGGCGGCCCGTCCCGGTCCTCGCACAGATCGGTGCTGTGCGCCGCGGCGACACCGCCCCGCAGCCTGACCTGCGCCCGTACCGGCGTACCCGAGCCGGAGACATCGCGAAGCCGTACTGTGATCCCGTCGCCCGGCCGCGGCTGCCCGCCGGGCACCAGCGGGTTACCGCGCGGCTTCAAGGCTGAGATCAGCGCGGTAGCGGGCGCCGCTTCGGCCAGGCTGGCGGTGGCAGGCAGAGTGCCGTCGTGCTGGTCTGTCTCCTGCACCAGCAGGTCCCGGTTATAGTCCTGCCCGGCCAGCGGGAACCCGGCGTCGCGCCAGTCTCCGGCGCCCGCTGCCAGCGCGTACTCGAACGTATGGCTCCAGTGCTGCCAGGCGAAGCTGCTGCCGTCGGGCAGGGTCCGCTTCTCGCCGTCGATCCAGACGCCGCATGGCCAGGCGCTGCAGGCACGCATCAGCGAGATGGATAGCACGCCGTCCGGGGTGACCAGGCTGCCCGGCGTGCCGCGGTTGAACAGCGCGACACAGTGGCCTGCCAGGCCGGAGTCTGCCAGGCCGGGGTTCGCCGGGCCGGGGTCTGCCAGGGAGGGGTTCGCCGGGCCGGGGTCCGCCAGGCCAGGGTCCCCCGGCCCGGGTCCGTGCGGCGGCGCGGGCACCTCGATGACGGCATCAGCCAGATCCGCGCTGACCGCCGCGATCGCCGCGCTGAGATCATCACCGGCCACGATCAGAACCGGCACATCCCTCGGCCCGCGCAGGTCGGACCCTGGCGCGAAGGCATCAGCCCGGCTCCGGGCAGCCGGCACCCAGACCCGCGCCGAGCCCGCCGCGGTCAGCTCGGCCGTCAGGCCAGCGGTCAGGGCCGGCCCGGCCGCCCTGACCAGCTGCCTGGTGAACGCGTTCTGGGCCGGGCCGCCCAGTGCGATCCTGAAGTCCGGCAGGTTGGAATCCGCGTCGATCGAGCCGTAGCGGGGGCCGTCAGGGCGCGAGCAGGTAGCCGTCACGCCGCTGCGCGCGAGGGCCACCACGAGGTCCCTGACCGGCTCCCGGTATTCGTTACTCATTGCCGGCGCAATTACCTCGGCGACCCCGATCGCGTGCATCACGCGTTCGCCGTCGGGGCCGCCCACCGCGACGCGTGCGGTGGAGCCCAGTCCGAACCATTCGTGGGCCGGATTGTCGAGGGTGAAGGCGTGCTCCCCGACGTCGGTGTCGGCGGAGCCTGGCGACCGGCCGATCACAGCCGTGGCGGTCTGGTAAATGGGCAGGCCGCCCGGCACCCGGGCCGGGAAGGCGACCCGCAGCAGCCGGTCCTGGCCGATCGAGCCGTCTACATGGGTACGGAACTCGACCCGGTCCGCGCCATCCCAGAGCAGCGTCTCCTGCCGCACCCGCAGGTCGCCCATCGCGAACTCGGCGACCAGCCGCGAGCCAACCGGGCAGCGCTCGGCGCGCACCTGGGCGGGCCTGGCCGACGATCCGGTCCGGTGTCCCTTGGTCGAGATCAGCCACGGGCCTTCGCCCCAGCGCGGGTGCTGGGCGTATTCCTCCTGGAGCACAAGCTCGTTGCCGGCACCCGCGAGCAGCTGCGTCCCCGACCGCTTGTCGGTGATGCCGGCCAGCGTGCCGCCCCGATCAGGATCGGCCGCGACGGCGAACGTTTCGTTCTCGATGATGCTGCCAGCCACGGGCTGCCAGCCGGCCGCTGACGCTGCGGCTTGCTGCCCGGCGGGCCTGTCCGGCCCGGGCTCGCCGGGCGGCCCGGCGGCCCGGCGAGCCCAGTAGGTCCGGTAGCCGAGGGCGGGCACCTCGCTGGCCCGGAAGGTGAGGGTCACGCTCGCCAGCGAGCCGTCGCCGCGCCGCTGCACGCCGTCGGCGAGGCAGGGCACTGCGGCACCGGACTCGTCGGCCAGCGTCATCATGTCAGCGCCCGGCTCTGCCTCCAGGGTCACGCTCACCAGGCCCGACCTGGAAAAGGACAGCGTGTTGAACACGACCACCGGGCGCCCGCCGGCCGGCCCGCTGGTGTCCGCGAGCGCCGCCAGGTACCTGGCAGCCTGCCGGCGGGCGGAGTCGCCGCGCTCGTACGCCTCCCGCCAGCCGGCCAGCAGGTCGAGGTAGACCTGATCCGACTCGGTGCCAGTGATCGCGTCGTGGTGCGCGCCGAACACCAGCAGCCGCCACGCCTTGTCGAGCGACTGCGCCGGGTAGGCGGCCCCGGCCAGCCAGGCGAGCGTGGCCAGCCGCTCGCCGTCTTCGGCAGCGATCTCCGCGGCGCGCTGCGCCTGCTTGGTGTCGATGTAGGAGACGTCCTTGCCCGGGTAGACCGGGTTCATGTCCCTGGTCTGCGGCGTGATCCAGACGTCCCGCTGCGCGGCATCCTTGCGCACCGCGGCGAAGAACTCCGACGGTACCGCGGTCACGAACCTCGGCCAGACGTAGCGGGCGTTCCAGTCCCGGTGGATCCCGGTGGCCCAGCGGGACGGGATCACATGGTCCGCGCCTACCGGGAGCAGCACGTTGCGGGTGGCCGCTACCGGCGACAGCTGGCGGAATTGCTCGTATGCGGCCTGCTCAGCGGCCGGCAGGCTGGCCGCCTGGTGGGTCACCCAGCCGGCGCCGTAATGATTGGGCAGGTAGCTGGTCAGCAAGCCGGTCCCGGCCGGCGACAGCCACTCGAACTCCGAGGCGAACTGCATCCGCAGGTTGTCGCCGACGGTCTGGTTCGGCCCCCACTGGTGGAACGGTCCCCTGGCCCAGGCCGATTCCGTCAGCCCGGCGGCGGCCATCAGCCCGGGGTAACCGGGATCGTGCCCGAACGCGTCCAGCATCCAGGCCACCGCCGGGTTGGCGCCGAGCATCTCCCGCTGGTAGCCAAGGCCGTGCAGCGCGTTGCGGATCGTGGACTCGGCGCTGGTCAGGTTGGTGTTCGGCTCGTTGTAGTTACCGCCGACGATCTCGATCCGGCCGGCCTTGATGAAGCCGAGCAGGTCCGCGCGATCCTCGGGATGCGCGTCGAAGTGCGGCTTCAGGTAGTCGATCTCGGCCAGCACGAACTTGTAGTCGGGATCCTGCCTGGCCGCTTCGAGGTGCAGCCGGACCAGCTCGAACGCGGTCCTGACGTCAGGCAGGCCGCCGTCGGCGTCAGGCAGGAAGATGCGGGATTCGGTGTACTGGCCCTGGGTGCTCCACCAGACCGGGTCGTAGTGGAAGTGGCTCACCATCCACATCGTCCAGCCGGTCTCGGCGGCGGTGATGGTGGCGGCCAGCTCGGCCCGTGGCGCGGCCGCGCCATCGCCGGCGCTCTCGGCGATCACTGTCACCTGCCGCGGGCTGCCAGCGCCGCGCGGGGCCGCGATCTCGACGCCGACCTCGGCCGATACCTCCGCGCCTGCGGCCGGACCGGTGACAACCGGCGGGTGAGGGGTGGTCACGCCAGGTCCCTCGATCCGGATCCTGACCCCGGCCGCCGGGCTGCGCGCGGTGCCCGGCCCGGCGGCGGCCAGCGTGACCCGGATGATCTGGAACGGCCGCGCCGCCGTTCCGGTGAAGATGTCGGTCGAGGCCACCCCTGTGATCCGCATGATGTCATCGTCACACGAGGCACCGCATCCGCGCGCAACCTGCGCTGCCTGATGCCGCTGGAGATGCGGACGATGCTGGCGCCGGCGGCCGGACCCCGGGGCTGTCATCGTCGAGGACAAACCGTACGCCGCCTACCGGCCGTCGGCCAGCGCGCGCAGGGCCGGGCCCGCGAGCCTGTGTACCGTCCAGTCGTCCATCGCCTCCGCGCCGAGCGCGGCGTAGAAGCCGATCGCGGGGGAGTTCCAGTCCAGCACCCACCACTCAAGCCGGCCATAGCCCCGCTGGACGCAGATCCTGGCCAGCTCGGCCAGCAGCGCCCGGCCGTAGCCATGCCCGCGGACGGCGGGCGTGACATACAGGTCCTCCAGGTAGATTCCGGGGCGGCCGAGCCAGGTCGAGTAATTGACGAACCACAGTGCGAACCCGGCCACCTTGCCGTCATGCTCGGCGACGTGCGCGAAAACCGCGGGAGCCGGGCCGAACAGGGCCCTGGCCAGGTCGTCGGAGGTCGCGCTGACCGCGGCCAGGGATCGCTCGTAGTCAGCAAGCTCGCGGATGAGACGGTGGATCTCCCCGGTGTCGCCGGGCCGGGCCGGCCTGATCACGCCGGTGCTCTCGGCACGGGGAACCGGAACCTGAGCCGGTACCGCTCGGCCGCGATCACGATCTCACCTGCTTCCACGGCGACCTCGCCAGCCAGGTGCAGGCGCTCCACGAGCAGCACAGGCGCGCCAGCCGGGATGCCCAGTGCCGCTGCCTCGGCGCGCAGCGACGGCCGGACGGATATCTCCTCGGTGACCTGATCCACGCCCAGGCCGATCGAGGCCATCCGCTCGATCACCCCGCGGCCAGCAAGCGGGCCCTGCTCAGGCAGGGCTACCGGGGTCCGGCCAGTCAGCCGGTCCGGCTCGTAACTGGCCGCCAGCTGGACCGCCTCGCCGTCCGCGCTGAGCAGGTACCTGGTGCTCATCACCAGGTCCGCGGCGGGGTCAAGGCCCAGCCGCCGCGCGACGCGGGCTGGCGGCGGCACCAGCTCGCTCTGATGCTCCCAGGCCAGCCGGCGCGCGGCCGCCGGGACGCCGCAAGCGCCAGGCCGCGGCGCCGCCTCATCGAGGCCGAACGGCGAGCCGGGGAAATGCGGCCTGTCGTGATCTAAGTAACACACCGCAGGGACCCTCCGGACGTAGGACCCTGACCCGGCTCGGGCCTCGATCAGGCCTTCGGTCGCCAGGACCTGCAGCGCGTGCTTGGCCGCTGTCTCGCCGACGCCGTACCTGGCGATGATCGCGTTCCGGGACGGCACCCGGGCGCCGGGGGCCAGCACGCCGTCGCGGATCCTGCCGCGCAGGTCCTCAAGCACCCGGAGGTAAACCGGGTCGGTTGACGTGCTCATCGGCTCCCGATCTGCATGACGGAGCGCCGGCCGCCTGGCCAGGCAGAGGCCATTGTCACCCAGACGGCGGCCGCGCGGTCTGCCAAGGCGGAATCTGCCCGGGCCGGCCGAGGCCGGCTAGGTATCCGGCTAGGCCAGGCTCCGCCCGAAACGGCCCGGCTGCGCTAGTCGCTCCCCTCCTCGAGCAGCAGGTGATAGCCATTAGGGGTGCGGGCGTGCAGCAACCGGTACTGCCAGTCCTCGCTGGGTGTCATCAGCTGCTCGGTGAACGCGACCCCGGCCTCGGTCAGCCGCTGCCTTGCCCGGCCGATGTCGTTCACTCCGAACTGCCACGCGAGCACCTGATCTGGGCGGTCGACGGAGAATCCGGCCTTGCGCTCGATGCCGAACTCGACCGAGCCGTGGCCAAGCGCGGTGAAGTCAGGGTATTCGGGTCCTTCATAGGTGACGTGGAAGCCCAGGCGGAGGTAGAAATCCCGTTCAGCCTCAAGATCGCTGACGAACAGGATCGGAATGATCCGGTTGAACAATGCCGCCATAGCGCGACATCGTAGCGATCCGCGATCGTTATGGGGACAAGGTGCGCGCGCCGGCCCGGGCCAGCGAGCAAGTCGCCGCCCCGGCGCCGGCCCGCCATCGTGCCCAGCAGCGGGCGGCCGCGGGCACCCCGCGGCGCCGCGGCTGGTCTACCCTCGGTCCATGGCCCTGCACATCCCCAGCCCGCCGGCGAACGGGTTCCACATCGGCCCGGCGTTCGTGCATGTCTACGGGCTGATGTACGTCATCGGCATCACGCTGGCGATAGTGATCACCAGGCGCCGCTGGCGAGCGGCAGGCGGTGACGCCGGGCTGGTGGCCGACGTCGCGACCTGGGCAGTCCCGGCCGGGATCATCGGCGGCCGGATCTATTTCGACATCACCACGCCAGCCGACATCCCGCACCACTGGTGGGGGGTCTTCGCGGTCTGGTCGGGCGGCCTGGGGATCTGGGGCGGGATAGCGGCCGGCGCCGCGGTGGGGGTGTGGCGGGTGCACCGGGCCGGCGCGAACGTGGCCGTCTTCGCCGACGCCGTGGCTCCCGCGCTGCTGGTCGCCCAGGGAGTGGGCCGGATCGGGAATTACTTCAATCAGGAACTGTTCGGCAGGCCTACCAGCCTGCCGTGGGGACTCGCGATATCGCCGCCGTACCGGCCGGCCGGGTACGCCGGTTATGTGACCTTCCAGCCGACGTTCCTTTACGAGCTGATCTGGGATCTCGCGCTGGCGGCCGCGCTGGTGTGGCTCGGCCATCACCTGCGGATCCGGCCGCCCGGGCTGTTCGCGCTCTACGTCGCGGGCTACTCGGCGTTCCGGATGTTCGAGGAGACGCTACGGATCGACTCCTCGGAACATCTTCTCGGCCTGCGGCTGAACTTCTTCGTCGCTGCGGTGCTCACCGCTGGCAGCCTCGCCTGGTTCATCGTCAGCCAGCGCCGCACGGACAGACCGGGCCCAGGACCTGACGACGACGCCGCGGCGAGCGCCGCCGGGCAGGCCCGGAGCAGCGCTACGGCCAGCGACGACTCGCCCACCGACGTTACCGCTGGGCCATCGCAGGGCTGACCCGCTCCGGCTCCTGGCCTGCCGCGAACGCCACCACCACCGGCGGGGCGGCAGCACACAGATCGGCAGCTGCCGATCCGCGCCGGCGGCGTCGGCGCCGCTGGCCCGGATCCGCCTGCCGTGATCGCTATTCGGCGCCGAACTTCCTGATCTCCTCGAACTCGGTTTCGGTCAGATCGCGCGGCACGTCATCGTTCGCGACCTTCGCGCTCTGCACGTAGTGCCGGATGCTGTCGACGATCTCGGGGTTGGCCAGCGTGGTGACATCCCCGACGTCGGCGAAGTTGGAGATGGACGCGATGACCCGGCGCATGATCTTGCCTGACCTGGTCTTCGGCATGTCAGGCACGATCCAGACGTTCTTCGGCCGGGCGATCTTGCCGATCTCGACCTCGATCGCCGTGCTGACCTTGGCCTGCAGCGCCTTGCTCGGCTCGTTGCCGGGCTTGAGCGAGACGTACACCTCGACCGCGCGGCCCCTGATGTCGTCGACCACCGGCACGGCTGCCGCCTCCGCGACCTCCGGCACCGTCAGGGAGGCAGACTCGATCTCCTTGGTGCCGAGCCGGTGACCGGCGACGTTGATCACGTCGTCGACGCGGCCCAGGATCCTGAAGTAGCCGTCGGCGGCCTGGACCGCGCCGTCACCGGCGAAATACGGCCACTCGCGCCAGTCCTTGCTGTCCGGGTCCTTGTTGTACTTCGCGTAATAGGTCTGCACGAACCGCTCGGGCTGGCCCCAGATGGTCTGGAAGATCCCCGGCCACGGGTTGCGGATGCAGATGTTGCCTGCCCGGCCGCTGCCGGCCTGGACCTCATCGGCGTCCTCGTCGTAGATGACCGGGTAGATCCCGAGCGCCATCGGGCCGCAGCTGCCGGGCTTCATGGGCTTGAGCGCCGGCAGGGTACTGCCGAGGAAGCCGCCGGTCTCGGTCTGCCACCAGGTGTCGACGATGACCGCGTCGCCCTTGCCGACCTCCGAGTGGAACCAGCGCCAGACCTCGGGCTCGATCGGCTCGCCCACGGTCGTCATGTGCTTGAAGTGGTAGTCGTACTTCTTCGGTTCCTCCGGCCCGACCTTGCGCAGCATCCGGATGGCCGTCGGGGAGGTGTGGAAGATGTTGACGCCGAGTTCCTGCGCGATGCGCCAGGGCCGGCATCAGGGTAGTTGGGCGTTCCCTCGTAGATCACGCTGGTGGTGCCCAGCGCGAGCGGCCCGTACACGATGTAGGAGTGGCCGGTGATCCAGCCGATGTCGGCCATGCACCAGTACACGTCGTCAGGGTGAATGTCCTGGTAATACTTGGATGTCCCGGCGACATACGACAGGTACCCGCCGGTGCTGTGCACGCAGCCCTTCGGGCGGCCGGTGGTGCCGCTGGTGTACATCAGGAACAGCGGTGCCTCGGCTGGCATCGACACCGGCTCGACGACCTGACCCTGATACTTGCTGATCACCTCATCGACGAAGAAGTCGCGGCCATCGGCCATCGGGGTCTGCGACGCGTACTGCCCCGGATGCCGGCGCCAGACCAGGACCTTATCGATCTCCTGGCCCTGCTTGAGCGCCTCGGCTAGCGCCTCGTCGGCCTTGGCCTTGTGATCGGCGAGGTCGCCGCTGCGGTAGTAGCCATCCATCGTGATCAGGACCCGGCTGCCCGAGTCGGCGATCCTGGTCCCGCACGCGTTGCCGCTGAACCCGCCGAAGACCTGCGAGTGGATAACCCCCAGCCGGGCGCACGCCAGCATGGTGACCGGCAGTTCGGGCACCATCGGCATGTGCAGGGTGACCCGGTCACCGGTCTTCAGCCCGGCGAAATCACGCAGCACCGCCGCGAACTCGTTGACCTGGCGGTAGAGCTCGGAATAGCTGATCCGGACCATCTCCTCGGCCTCCGGCTCGGGCACCCAGATGATGGCGTCCTTGTCGGGCCTGGCCTCCGCGTGCCGGTCCACGCAGTTGTAGCTGGCATTCAGCTTGCCGCCGACGAACCACTTCCAGAACGGGGGCTCGCTGGTGTCCAGCGTCGTGTGCCAGGGCGTATCCCAGCTGAGCAGGTCGGCATACTCGGAGAAGCAGTCGGGGAAGCGGTCCTCGCTGAACCGCTCGAAGATGGCCGGGTCGGCGGCGTTGGCCTGCTCGACGAATTTGGCGGGGGGCAGGTAATACTCCTCCTCGCGCCAGTGCACGGCGATACTTGACTCGGAGACAATTGACTCAGTCACCTGGGGTTCTGGATTTTCTGTCATTGCTCGTCCTCCAGCTTGAAGATGCACCCGGCAAGCGGGCTAGGTAATGCGGTCGTCAAGCACGTGCACGCGAAATTCAAATATCTGGAGCGCGCCGGGGCGCCGGAGCTGACGCCGGGAGGCAAGCGCGGTTGGCGGAACGTGCCTTCGCTGACGCTTGCCCAAAGCCTGCCACTCCGCCCTCATCCGCTGAGTCGGTTAATCGTATCGCCGCCGCAGAAGGCGGAACAGGTCCCGCCGGGCTGCGCTGCAGGCAAGCCCCGGGCGAGCGGGAACAGCAGGTTGACATCATCGCGATCGACGGTATGTTGCTACCCAGTCCAGCACCGGGCTAGCTGGCCGGGCCATCAGCGGTCCCGGCTGTGCGGTGACACGGGCTGATCGCAGCGATCGGCCGGTGCCATGCGGAGCGCGGCTGGGGGCCGCGGCGGGCCCCGGCTGGGCGGGGGGTTGGACCCAGGGGGGCCCGGGCACCCAGTAGACAACGGAGGACGAGCCTGTTGCCGACAGGACGGACTCCGGTCCGAAGGGATGCCCGGGCTCACTTCCGAGCGGCCGGCCTGGCAGGCTGCCCGCATCACCTATCCTTTCAGCACCACCCGCTAATCCCGGTGCAGCACACGCTGAGGCAGGAATATTGACAGCGACCGACCGGCCAGAATCGCCACTTGGGCGCAGCGTGGCCGTCATCATTCCGACATACAACGAGCGAGAGAACCTGGAGTCGATTTCGGCCCGGGTGCGCAGCGCTGTCCCCGGCGCTGACCTGCTCGTCGTTGACGACAACAGCCCGGATGGCACCGGTGAGCTTGCCGACAAGCTGGCCGCCGACGATTCTCATATCCACGTGCTGCACCGGCCAGCGAAAGCCGGTCTCGGAGCCGCCTACATCGCCGGCTTCGGCTGGGCGCTCGAGCGCGGCTACGAGACCATGGTCGAGATGGACGCCGACGGATCGCATCAGCCGGAGGAGTTGCCGCGGCTGCTTGACGCCCTGGACACCGGCGCCGACGTGGTCATCGGGTCCCGCTGGGTGCGCGGGGGCACCGTACGCAACTGGCCCAAGTCGCGGGAGTACCTGTCCCGCGGCGCCAATACCTATGCGCGGATCATGCTGGGCATCGGGATCCGGGACGCCACCGGCGGGTTCCGCGTCTACCGCGCGGAGACGCTGCGTAAGATCGCCCTGGATCAGGTCCTGTCCCAGGGATACTGCTTCCAGATCGATCTGACGCTGCGGGCCATCACGGCCGGGCTGACCGTCACCGAGGTGCCGATCACCTTCACCGACCGCACCCGCGGCACCAGCAAGATGGGCCGGGCGATCGTCGGTGAGGCCTTCCTGCGGGTCGCTCAGTGGGGCATCACCCGCCGGCTGGGCGGTGACCGTCAGGCCCGCCAGCGGACCCCTCGGTAGCAACGACCATGCACGGCAGCCCGCCGGCCGCTTATCAAGCGTCCGGCGGCTCGCGCCAGTTAACCGTTATATGACTTATGCGCTCTTGCGCTGGCGGGACGAGCTGGCCTGATCGCGACGATCATCGCCGCGCTTTCCCCTTATCACGGCCAGCCGCTCGGCCAGCACTTCCTCGAGGTCAGCCATACTGCGCCGCTCCATCAGCATGTCCCAGTGGCTGCGCGGCGGCTTGGCCTTCTTCGGCGCGGGCATGTCCCCGGTCGCGGTGAGCGCGAGCGAACCGCAGACCCGGCATTCCCAGTTCACCGGGATCTCTGCCTCCGCGGAGAACGGGACGGTGAAACGATGGCCCTTCGGGCAGTCGAAAGCCACCTCCTGACGCGGGGCCAGATCGGTGTTACGGTCATTCTCATAGCTCGTGGCCCCGAGCCGGGTACCGCGAAGTGCGCGTTCGGCCATATATCTGTTGCCTCCCAGCCGCTCAGCCGTCCCTGTTGACAACGGTGAGTACCCGGACAAGATTCCCCTCTGCGCCGCATTCCAACCCCTCCGCGGCCCTGCGGATCTCCGAAACGGCCTATCCGGCTCCGCGCGGGTGCCATTGGCCTCGTTCGGTGAGCACGTCGCGCAGCAGATCCGTCTCGTCGGTCATGATGCCGTCCACTCCCAGATCAAGCAGGCGGATCATGGCAGCGCGGTCGTTGACGGTCCAGACGTGGACCGACAGGCCCGCGGCATGCGCATGCCGCAGGAACGGGGCCGTCGCGATCCGGATGGGCACCTGAGCGCAGCGCACCGACAGCCGGGCAAACCGGGCCGCCAGGGCACGGTGCGGCACGCCGAGCCGGACAGCCGCGATCGCCACCGGAGAGGTGGACGTGCAGACGGGCCGGCTCATGGCCCGCCTGGCGGCAGCCAGCCGGAGCCCCGAGAACGAGGTCACGCAGACCCGGTCCCACGCTGCGGTCCGGTCCAGCACATCAGCGAGCGGCCGCACTGCAGGCGCGTCTTTGACGTCGATGTTGAAGCGGACGTCCGGCCAGGCTGCCAGCAGGTCCTCGAGCACCGGGATCGGGTCGCTGCCACCGATGCGGGCGGCTGCGACGTCACGGTGGGCCAGCTCCGCGATCCGCCCGGACATATCGGTCACCCGCTCGAGCGTCCGGTCGTGGAATGCCACGAGCACGCCGTCCGCGGTCGCATGCACGTCGGTCTCCAGGTAGGCATAGCCCAGCCCTACCGCGTGCTCGAAAGCGCGCCAGGTGTTCTCATGGAACAGATGTGCCGCGCCGCCACGATGCGCGAACGCGTGCGGCCTGGGAAGATCAAGGAATCCGGGCGCCACGGCCTTAGTATGCCGAACACAGTCCGGCCTGCCGGTCAGGCGCGCGGCCCGGCCGGGCAGCGGGGACTGGCTGGCGGCCGGCCGCGGCCGCCAGCCCTACCGGCAGCGGCGCTGCCAGGCCCTCCGGCGGGTCTCCGCGATGGCGATCGCGGCCGCGGCGGCCACGTTGAGCGAGCCAACCCGTCCTGGCTGCGGAATGTAGGCGACCACGTCAGCGGCGGCGAGCAGGGCAGCCGAGCAGCCCCTGTCCTCATGCCCGATGGCAAGGCAGATGTCACCGTCGAGCGGCGCCTCATGCAGCGGGACCGCGTCCTCGGCGAGCTCGATGGCGACCACCGTGAAGCCTGCCGCCCGGGCGGCGTCCGCCGCCGCTGCCGCGCTGGCCGGCTCGCGCTCCAGCCCCACGAAGCGCTCGGTGCCCAGGGATGTCTTGCGGGCCGACGGGTGCTCGGGTGGCGCGGTGGCACCGCAGAGCCAGGCACGCTCGACCCCGAGGGCGGCAGCGGTCCTGATGATCGACCCGACGTTGAACGGCTGGCTCACCGAGTCGAGCAGCAGGGCAATCCTGGTCTGGGTCAGCCGCCGCCAGGACCTGTTCAGCCGCTTGATGTCCGTCGGCCCCAGCTGGCGGCGGCCAGGCGCGCCGGTCACCGGCCAGCCCGCAGAACGCGGTACCCGGCCCGGGCCGCGACCCGCTCAGCGGTCCAGCCGGACTCGGCCAGCCACCGCTGCAGCGAGTCGGACCCGAGATTGCGCTGCACCACCAGGTACGCGCTGCCGCCTGGCGCGAGCCTGCCCAGCCAGCCGGTGAGCAGCTCGTGCAGCGCAGGCTTGCCGATCCTGATCGGCGGGTTGGACCAGATGAGCTGGAACTGCCCAGGTACCGATGGGTCGTCGGGCGTGGCGGGGCGGACGCGGCCAAGCCCGGCCCGCGCGGCATTGCGAGCGCAGAGCGCGAGCGCGCGGCGGTTGACATCGACCGCCCAGACGCACGACCGGGGGGAGCGGGCGGCCAGCACGAGCGCGAGCGGCCCGTAGCCGCAGCCGAGATCGAGCAACTGGCCGGCGGCTGGCGGCGCCGGGGCTGTCTCAAGCAGCAGCCGGGTCCCCGGATCCAGCCTGCCCGGCGAGAACACGCCGGAGTCGGTCTGTAGCTCCAGGTGCAGGTCGGCCAGCACGAGGTGGACGGTGCCCGGCCGGCCAGGCGCTGCCGGGTGCTCGGCAAAATACTGCTGGCCCACTGTGGCGCGGCTGCCGTTACCAGGACTGGGGCTGAGCGGGCGCGGTGCTCGCCGCCTGCGCGTTCTGCTCCGCCCGCAGTGCCGGGTCGATGAACCGGTGGGTCATCCAGCGTTCCACCACGAACGTCAGCACCGGGATCGTCCCGGCGAGCAGCAGCAGCACTGTCGGGCCGATGGCCAGCCGAAGCCGCCGGGCCAGCATGTATGCGGTGACCAGATAGATCAGGTACAGGATCCCGTGCGTCGTGCCCACGTAGTTCGCCACGGCGTTGTCGTGCGCGAATACCTGCAGCGGGATTCCCACGAAACACAAGATCATCAGTACCACGCCGGTCACATAGGCCATCACGCGGTAGCGGAGCACGTCAGCGCGCACCGGAGAACCTCCTCAGCAAGATCGCCGGAGAGCAGTGGCCGCGGCTAACGCAGCCCGTGCCAGCGTCCGTGGCCCTTCACCTGCTCATTCAGCCGGGCGAGATAGGCATTGTAGGCAGCAAGCTCCGGATCTTCCTCTTCCTCGGCGGCGCCGGCAGCCGGATCACCAGATCCGCCGCGAGGTGCCGCCACGCCGGCCGGCAGCTGGACTGCCCTGGCTGCGCCGCCCTCCGCGGTCTTCGGCCTCAGCTCATCCAGGATCGTCTTAGCCCAGAACACCACGCCGAACACCGCGAAGATCGGCCACTCGAACGTATAAGCCCAGCTGAGCGCGTTGCCCGCCTCGGCGCGACGGAACTGCCAATCGCCGAGCCAGAGCATTCCGATCACGGCCGCGACGGTGAAGGCATGCCAGCCTAGCCACCTGGGGGCGAACAGGAAGCGCCACCGCGGCGTTGGCTTGGCGGTCGGCATGGTCAGAGCCTAGCGCCGGATTCGGCCTGCCGCAGCGCGGGACATTACGGGCAGTCCGCTGGCGTTACCGGCGGGTATCAGCGAGTCACCGCCGACTAACGGGGCTTGTCAGTGATAATCAGAAGCATGTCTCTTGCGGAGCTTATCTCCGGGCGCACCGGACTGGCCGGGCGGCTGCCCAGCCGAATCGAGGAACTGCGCGGCCCGGTCAGGGGAGTCATCGTGCTGCCGAGGCACCTGTCGTGGCCGGGGCTGCGCGAGTGCGACGTCACCGATGACAGCACAAGGCGCAGCATGTACGGGATGGTGCTGACCCAGGGCAGGCGCAATGAAGTCGCCCGGTTCCTCAACGCCCGGCTGCTCGTCCAGGACTGGCCGCTGATCAGAACCTCGCTCGACCCCAAGCTCCGCCGCTGGTGCGAGCGCAGGTTCGCGCTGCGCCCCGCCGGCGGGCCGCTTCGCCAGCCTTGAGCCCTGGCCGGTCCCGAGCCCGGCCCGGCCCGAGCCCGGCCCGGTCTAGCCGGACAGCCGGTTCTCGGACTTCCGGCGCACCGGATGCGGCTGGCTGCTAGGGCCCTCGCGCTGCTGCCCGGCGTTGCAACGATCTGGCTCGCGCGGCCGCCGCGCGGCCCGATCTAGCCGACTCGCAGGCGCCGTATGCGAAGGTATCTGCATGCGCAAATATGTCATCATGGGAGTCCAGGGCAGCGGCAAGGGCACCCAGGCCAAAAAGCTCGCGTCCGACTTCGATCTCGTGCACATCAGCGTCGGCGACATCTTCCGCTGGAACGTACTGCAGCACACCAAGGTGGGCGCCCAGGTGCGGCGGACCATGGCCGCAGGTGAACTGGTCGGCGACGATCTGGTCGACGGGATCGTCAAGGACCGCCTGGCCCAGCATGACTGGAACTACGGGTTCATCATCGACGGCTTTCCCCGCAACCCGCGGCAGGCGGAGTTCTTCCTGGAGAGCTACGACATCGACGGGGTCATCCACCTGAACATGCCCGACAGCGAGGTCCGGCGCCGGGTGCTCGCGCGGCGGCTGTGCTCCGGGTGCGGGATGGACTACAACCTGCTGGCCAGCAGCCCCGAGGCGCCCGGCAAGTGTGACGTATGCGGCGGTGATCTCGTCACCAGGGAAGACGATACCGAGGAAGCCCTCGCCGTACGGCTGCGCGATTACCACCAGAAGACCAACCCGGTGCTGGACATCTTCCGCCGCAAGGAATACGTGGTGACGGTTGACGCGCGCCCCGGCAAGGACGCCGTCCAGCAGGCCATCAGGGACCAGCTCGGGCTGCCGCCGCATCACCCGCGAGCGGAAGCAGGCGGCAAGCAGGCAGCCGGAACCGGGCAGGCAGCCCAGCACGCAGCGGACGGCCGCGCCAGGCCGTGACCGGCGCCGGCTGACCTCGATGCGGATCGTCGTCGCGCCCGACTCGTTCAAGGGCACCATCGGCGCTACCGAGGCCGCCGCCGAGCTGGCGGCCGGCTGGCGGTCCGGACGGCCAGGCGACGCGGTGACCTGTGTTCCGCTTGCCGACGGCGGCGAGGGCACGCTTGAGGTGCTCGCCGCGGCCCGGCCGGCCGCCCGCTGGCATCGGGCCACGGCCCGCGGGCCGCGCGACGGGTCCGTTGACACCTGCTGGCTGGAACTGCCCGGCCAAACGGGGGTCGTGGAACTCGCCCGTACCAGCGGGCTGCCGTTGCTGGCAGTTCCTGATCCGCTCGGTGCCCACTCTGCCGGGGTAGGCGACCTGGTCGGGCGCGCGCTGGACGCGGGTGCCAGCACAATCGTGATCGCGCTTGGCGGCTCGGCCTGCACGGACGGCGGGACCGGCGCGCTCGCGGCGCTCGGGGCGCGCTTCCTCGATCCCGGCGGGCGCGAGCTGCCGCCAGGCGGCGGTTTCCTTGCCGAACTGGCCACCGTCGACCTGACCGGGCTCCGGCCGCTGCCAGAGGGCGGCGTGACCTGCCTGACCGACGTCGGGGCCCCGCTGCTCGGGCGGCGCGGCGCGGCCGCGGTCTTCGGCCCGCAGAAGGGCGCGGACCCGCGCCAGGTGGCCGTACTCGAGGCAGGGCTGAGCAGGCTCGCCGAGCTACTTGGCGGGGTGCCAGGCGCGGCCGGCGCAGGCGCAGCCGGCGGCGCCGGATACGGCCTCGCCGCGGCCTGGGGGGCGGGGATCGCTCCGGGCGCTGCGGAACTGTGCCGGATCAGCGGGCTTGATGCGGCGCTGCGCGGCGCCGACCTGGTCATTACCGGGGAGGGCCGGTTCGACGCCACATCAGCCGACGGCAAGGTCCCGGCTGCTGTCATTGCCGCCGCTGCCCGGGCAGGGGCGGCGGCCGCGCTTGTCGCAGGGGTGATAGCCGCCATGCCTCCGGCTGGCGTCCTGCGGGCAATCTCGCTGGCCGGGCTGGCGGGCGGAACCGGGCCCGCCGTCGCCGACCCGCGGCGCTGGCTCCGGCTAGCCGGCCGCCTGCTCGCGCTCGAACTTGGCGCTGGCACGGAGGATCCGGGCCCGAGCATCTAGCCTTGGGCTGTGCGGGAAATCGCGGTGTTCAGCGGCAGCGCCCATCCCGGCCTGGCCGCAGAGATATGCGCGCAGCTTGAGGAGCCACTGCACCCGGTCCGGCTGCGCCGCTTCGCCAACGACTGCCTTGAGGTACAGCTGCAGTCCAACTGCAGGGAGCGCGACGTCTTCCTGATCCAGCCGATCGTGCCGCCGGTCCAGGAGAACCTGGTCGAGCTGCTGCTGATGCTGGACGCCGCGCGGGGCGCCTCGGCGGCGCGGGTGACGGCCGTGATCCCGCACTACGCCTACGCGCGGTCGGACAAGAAGACGATGCCGCGGGTATCGATCGGCGGCAGGCTCGTCGCTGACCTGCTGGTAGCTGCAGGCGCCACCCGGGTGCTGACGATGACACTGCACGCGCCTCAGGTGCACGGGTTCTTCTCGGTGCCCGTCGACCACCTGCACGCGCTGCGCGAGCTCGCCGCGCATTTCGCCGGCCTGAGCCTGCATGAAGCCGTGGTGGTCTCGCCCGACCTGGGTAACGCCAAGCAGGCCGCCGCGCTGGCCCGGCTGCTCGGCCTGCCGGTCGCGGCCGGCGCCAAGGAACGGCTGAACGACGAGCAGGTCACGATCAGCTCGATCATCGGTGATGTGGCGGATCGCGACGTGATCGTCCTCGATGACGAGATCGCCCGCGGGACCACCATCCTTGAGCTGCTGGCGCGGCTGCAGGAATGGGGAGCCCGGTCGGTGCGCATCGCCTGCACGCACGGGCTGTTCTGCGACGGGGCGCTCAAGCGGATCGCCGCACGGCCCGAGGTGGCCGAGATCGTCTGCACCAACACGGTGCCGATCGCCGACAGCGAGCGTGACCCCAAGCTTCAGGTCATCTCGCTTGCCCCGGCGCTGGCCGAGGCGATCCGCCGGATCCACGAGGGCGAGTCGGTCAGCGCGCTATTCGACCAGAACTGGATCGCGGCGCCCGGCCCGCACCTGGCCTGACCGGGCCGAGCCGCCCGGTGCGGCCCGATGACACTGGCAACGATTGCTGGAGGTTGCCGATGCCGCCTGACCATCCCGGCCTCACCGAGGCTGAAGTCCTCTCTCGCGGCGGCTGGCACCCGCGCTATGCCCGCGTCCTGGCACTGGCCAGCGACGGTAACTATGGCTTCGCGCTCGTCGACGGGAACGGAGACGGCGCCGAGCTCGAAGCCGAAACGTGGCAGTGGGACAGCGGGAGCTGGGCGGGCGCCGGCTCATCGGGCGCAGGGCCACTCGACCACCTTGGCTCCGTGCAAACCGGCGGCCGGATCGGCAACGCCTACGTGGCCTACGGCAGCGCGCCCGGACGCCGGTCGATTACCGTCAACTTCGACGGCGATCTCCACCAGGTCCCAGTCAGCAACCACGGAGTCTGGGCCTTCATCAAGATCCGCACTGACCCCCATCGCCGCGGATTCCCGCGCCCAACGGCTTGACAAGAACATGCCCACGGGCCGGTGCGCGCGGGCCCGGGCTGCACCGGCGGCACTGCCGCGCAGTACCAAAGCGCGGATCCACTCGGGCTACGTCCACGTCGGTGCCCGGGTGCGCCCATGGCACCTGTCGACAACGCTGCTGTTTCCGCACCTAGGTGCCATCGGTGCTGGTCATCTCGCCGGCGCCGGTGCCGCCGCTATCCGGCGTTCAAGGGCGAGCAGGTACCGTTTGCGCTCCAGGCCGCCGCCATAGCCGGTCAGGCTGCCGTCGGAACCCACCACCCGGTGGCACGGCACGATGATGCTGATCGGGTTCCTGCCGTTGGCCATGCCGACCGCTCGCGCGGCGGACGGCCGACCGATCCGGTCGGCGAGCTGGCCGTAGGAGATAGTCGCGCCGAACGGGACCGACTGCAGGGCGGTCCAGACGCGCACCTGGAACGCCGTGCCGTTCGGGGCCAATGGCAGGTCGAAGCTGGTCCGCGTGCCGTCGAAGTAACCGGCCAGCTGGCCTGCCGCATCGGCGAAGGACCCGGGGTCGGGCTCGCCGAACAGGCCGGGCGCGGGCGGGTACCGCTGCTCGCTCATGTAGAGGCCTGCCAGCTTGCCGTCGACGGCGAGCAGGGTCAGCGGGCCGACCGGGCTACTGATGACGGCGTGCGCCCGGCGGATGCCGGCTTGCGTGCGGCTTCCGGTCAGCGTGGTTGCAGTCATGCTCGATTCTCTCGTTCGGGCGGCGCAGCCGCGGGCATCCGGTTGATCGCGTGCTCGCCGGTGGCCCACAGGTACTGCACCGCGTAGGCGCGCCACGGACGCCAGCTGGCGGCGCGGCTGGTCAGCGCTGCGGGCACGGCGGGCAGGCCGAGTACGCGGGCGGCGGCGCGGACGCCAAGATCGGACGGGACGAATGCGTCCGGGTCGCCGAGACCGCGCATCGCGACCATCTCGACGCTCCAGGGGCCGATCCCCGGCAGCGCGCTGAGCTGGGCGCGGGCCCGCTGCCAGTCGCTGCCGACGCCCAGATCGATCTCGCCGGCCGCCAGCGCCGCGGTCAGCGCGGCGAACGTCCGGCGGCGCGAGGCCGGGACGGCCAGCGTGTCCGGGTCAACCGCGGCGAGCGCGGCAACGTCGGGGAACAGCCGGGTCAGGCCGCCCGCCGGGTCCTCGACCGGCTCGCCGCGGGCCGCGGCCAGCCGGCCGGCGTGGGTACGCGCTGCGGCCACCGACACCTGCTGGCCGAGCACGACGCGTACCGCGAACTCCGCTGCGTCGACAGTCCGCGGCACCCGGCGGCCCGGCGCCTTCGCCACCAGCGGCGCAAGCACCGGATCGGCACTGAGCAGCTCCCCGGCGGCGACCGGGTCGGCATCGAGGTCGAGCAGGCGTCGGCACTGGCTGATCGCGCTGGCCAGGTCCCGCAGGTCGGTCAGGGCCAGCTGGCACGCGATGTGGTCGGGCCCTGGCCGCAGGGTCACGATGCCGTGCCCGTGCGGCAGCCGCAAGGTCCGCCGGTAGCCGCCGTCGCGCCATTCCTCCACGCCGGGCACGGCTGTGGCCGCCAGATGGCCGAACAGGTTGTCCGGGCAGAGCGGGACGCGGAACGGCAGCCGCAGCTGCAGCCCGCCAGCGGCGGCGGCCGGCGTCCCGCGGCCCGCGCGGTGGCGCAGCTGGGTGGGGGTGTCCTCATGCACCCTGCCAGCATCGGCGCTGCCGGCCGCTGGGGCTAGCGAAAATGCGACACGACCCTGGCCCGCCAAGCGCGGCGGCCAGCTGAATCAGTAAACGTGCGCAGCACGAACTTTTGCGTATACTGCATGTTGTGACTGAATATCGCGGCCCGGGCCAGCGCGGGCCCGACTGCCAGCCTGTCGCCGGTCTCCGGGAGCGCAAGAAGCTGGCGACCCGGCGGGCGATCGGAGTGGCGGCGATGCGCCTGGCCATCGAGCGCGGCCTGGACAACGTGCTGGTCGAGGACATCGCCGCGGCGGCCGAGGTGTCGCCCCGGACGGTCAACAACTATTTCTCCAGCAAATACGAAGCCATCTGCGGGCTCGCGATGGACCGGGGGCGGCTGGTGGGCGCGGCATTGCGCGACCGGCCGGCGGCCGAGCCGCTCTTGGAGGCGATCACGCACGCAGTCCTCGAGCAGTACGCCGCCGCCGATGAGGCCCCGGAAAAGGAGTGGATCGAGGGGGTACGCCTGGTCATAAGATCGCCAGAGCTCGAAGGCGAATACCTGAAAACGCAGTACGTCGCGCAGCATGCGCTCGCCGCTGCGATCGCCGAGCGGATTGGCACCGATATAGACACTGACATGTTTCCCCGGGTCATGGCGGGCGCTGTCACAGCGGCAACTCAAGTCGCCATGGAACGCTGGCTCTTCGCCGAGCCGCCCATAGCGTTGGCGCCGCTGATCCGGCGCGCGCTCCGTGCGGTCAGCCACGCGCTGACTACTACCTAGCGAGCCTTCTTTGCTGATCCGACTCCTGCGAGCCCAGCTGCTCCCCTACCGCAGGCCGGTCGCCCTGGTCGTGCTATTGCAGCTGGTACAGACCCTGGCGACGCTGTACCTGCCCACTCTGAACGCCGAGATCATTGACAACGGCGTAATCACCGGCAACACCGGCTACATCGTGCGGACCGGCGGCGTCATGATCGCAGTGACGATCGTGCAGATTGTCAGCTCGGTCGGGGCCGTCTACTTCGGGGCCCGGACGGCCATGGCGATGGGCCGGGACGTCCGGCAAGCCGTCTTCGCCCGGGTACACGACTTCTCGGCCCGCGACGTGGCCAGGTTCGGCGCGCCGTCCCTGATCACCCGGACCACCAACGACGTCCAGCAGGTCCAGATGCTGGCCATGATGACGTTCACCATGATGGTGTCGGCACCCATCATGTGCGTCGGCGGCATCATCCTGGCGCTCGACCAGGACGTGGCGCTGTCCTCCCTGCTGCTGGTCGCGGTTCCGGCTCTCGGCGTCATCGTCGGGCTGATCATCACCCGGATGCGGCCGCTGTTCCGGGCCATGCAGGACCGGCTCGACGAGATCAACCGGGTGCTCCGCGAGCAGATCACCGGCGTCCGGGTGGTCCGGGCCTTCGTCCGCGACGACCTGGAGCAGGAGCGTTTCGCCGCAGCCAGCACCCAGCTGATGAACGTCTCGCTCGGGGTCGGTCGGCTGATGGCCCTGATGTTCCCCGCCGTGATGGTGGTGCTGAACTTCTCCAGCGTCGCCGTGCTCTGGTTCGGCGGGCACCTGGTGGCCAGCGGGAGCATGCAGATCGGCCAGCTGACCGCGTTCCTGTCCTACCTGATGCAGATCCTCATCGCGGTCATGATGGCGACGTTCATGCTCATGATGGTGCCCCGCGCCGAGGTCTGCGCCGAGCGCATCGTGAAGGTGCTGGACACCGAGCCCGATGTCGTCCCGCCGGCCAGCCCGGTGCGCACCGCCGCGGTGCACGGCTATCTCGAGCTGGCCGACGTGGAGTTCCGTTATCCGGGCGCGGCCGCGCCGGTGCTGCGCGGGATCAGCCTGGCCGCCAGGCCCGGCGAGATCACCGCGGTCATCGGCGGCACCGGCAGCGGCAAGACGACCCTGCTGAATCTCATCCCGCGGCTGTTCGACGCGACCGGCGGTGCCGTGCTGGTGGACGGGGTCAACGTCAGGGACCTGGACCCGGAGGTGCTGTCGGCCGCGGTGGGATTCGTGCCGCAAAAGCCCTACCTGTTCTCCGGGACGGTCGGGTCCAACCTGCGGTACGGCAAGCCCGCCGCCGCCGATGAGGAACTCTGGCGGGCGCTGGAGATCGCGCAGGCCCGCGGGTTCGTCGAGCGGATGGACGGCGCCCTGGACGCGAAGATCGCCCAGGGCGGCACCAACGTCTCCGGCGGCCAGCGCCAGCGGCTGGCCATCGCCCGCGCGCTCGTGCACCGTCCGGAGATCTACCTGTTCGACGACTCTTTCTCGGCGCTGGACTACGCGACCGACGCCGCGCTGCGGGCCGCGCTGGCTGCCGAGACGGCGGATGCGACGGTCGTCATCGTCGCGCAGCGGGTGGCCACCATCAGGCATGCCGACCGCATCATCGTGCTGGAGGCGGGCCAGGTCGTCGCCACCGGCACCCACTCCGAGCTGATGGACACCAGCGACACCTACCGGGACATCGTGCTGTCCCAGCTGACCGAGCAGGAGGCAGCCTGATGACCGGCGCGCCAGGCGCCACCTCGCCAGGCAGCGCGGGCTCCGGCAGCGGCCCGGCCGGTGAGGCACCGGTTCCGCAGCGCGGCCCTGGCCCGCCGCCCGGCGCGCGGCGCGGACCGGCCGCCTTCATGAGCGGCATGTCGACCGAGAAGCCGCTGAACTTCCGCGGCTCGGCGCGCCGGCTACTGGCCATGCTCCGGCCGGAACGGCCGCTGATCATCCTGGCCATCGGCCTGGCCACGGTCAGCGTGACCCTGGCGGTGCTCGGCCCGCGGCTGCTGGGCGAGGCCACGAACCTGATCTTCGCCGGCGTGGTCGGCCGCCTGGTCCCGGCCGGGGTGACGAAGGCGGAGATGATCACGCGGCTGCGCCAGGAAGGCCGCGGCACCCAGGCGGACATGCTCGGATCCATGAACATCGCGCCTGGCCACGGGGTCGATTTCAGCGCCGTCGGGCGGGTCCTGCTGATCGTGCTGGTGCTCTACGCGTGCTCGGCGGTGTTCAGCTGGCTGCAGGGCCGCGCGGTCGCGGCCATCGTGCAGCGCTCGGTGTTCCGGCTCCGCGAGCAGGCTGCCACGAAGCTGTCCAGGCTGCCGCTGAGCTATTTCGACCGGCAGCCGCGCGGCGAGATACTCAGCCGGGTCACCAACGACATCGACAACCTCGCCCAGTCGATGCAGCAGACCCTGAGCCAGGTGCTGACCTCGCTGCTGACCATCGTCGGCGTGGTCACCATCATGTTCGTCATCTCGCCGCTGCTCGCGGTGATCGCGCTGGTCACCGTGCCGGTGTCGGTGCTGGTCGTGGCGCGGATCGGCAAGCGTGCCCAGCCGCAGTTCATCAAGCAGTGGTCCACCACCGGCAAGCTCAACGGCCACATCGAGGAGATGTACACCGGGCACTCGCTGGTCAAGGTGTTCGGCCAGCGCGAGGAGGCGATGCGCACCTTCACCGAGCACAACGACGCGCTGTTCGAATCCAGCTACCGGGCGCAGTTCATCTCGGGCACCATCCAGCCGGCAATGATGTTCATCGGCAACCTCAACTACGTCCTGGTCGCCGTGGTCGGGGCGCTGCAGGTGGCGTCGGGCGCGCTGTCGCTGGGCGCGGTCCAGGCGTTCATCCAGTACTCCAGGCAGTTCAGCCAGCCGCTGACCCAGGTGGCCAGCATGGCCAACCTGCTGCAGTCCGGGGTGGCCTCGGCGGAGCGGGTGTTCGCGCTGCTGGATGCGACCGAGCAGGGGGCCGACCCGGCCGCGCCGGCCCGTCCGGAGCGGGTCACCGGGCGGGTCGAGTTCACCGATATCTCGTTCAGGTACTTCCCCGATGTCCCGCTGATCGATGACTTGTCGCTGACCGTGCAGCCCGGCCAGACCGTCGCCATCGTCGGGCCCACGGGCGCGGGCAAGACCACCCTGGTCAACCTGCTGATGCGGTTCTACGAGCTCGACGGCGGCCAGATCACCGTGGACGGGATCGACATCGCCTCGATGCGCAGGGACGAGCTGCGGGCGATGACCGGCATGGTGCTGCAGGATGCCTGGGTATTCGGCGGCACCATCGCCGACAACATCGCCTACGGGTCGCCGGGCGCGACCCGGGAAGCGGTCGTCGAGGCGGCCAAGGCGACCTACGTCGACCGGTTCGTGCGGACCCTGCCGGACGGGTACGAGACGGTCCTGGACGACGAGGGCGGCAACGTCAGCATGGGGGAGCGGCAGCTGATCACGATCGCACGGGCCTTCCTGGCCCGCCCGGCCATCCTGATCCTGGACGAGGCGACCAGTTCCGTTGACACCCGTACCGAGGTGCTGATCCAGCGGGCGATGAACTCGCTGCGGCAGGGCCGGACCAGTTTCGTGATCGCGCACCGGCTGTCCACGATCAGGGACGCCGACCTCATCCTGGTCATGGAAGCCGGCCGGATCGTCGAGCAGGGCACGCACGCCGGCCTGCTAGCCGCGGGCGGAGCCTACGCACGGCTGTACGAGGCACAGTTCGCCCAGGCGATGACGGAGATCGACGTGCCCGTCTGAGCGGCGGGCCTGGGAACCGCCCGGCCGGATTTTCCGAGCCGCGCTCTGCTGCCCGTTCCTGGCCTCCGGTAGCAGACGCATCTCGCGGATCTGATGTGACTCCGGCGCCTGCTTGACAGCGCCACCTCCGGCTCTTACCTTTATACCAGCATCATAGAATAATGGCATGATGGAAGAAGGCTGATGTTCCGGTTCCGGCTCGACGGCTCCTCCGGCGTCCCGCCCTACCTGCAGCTCGTCCATCAGGTGCGGCAGTCGTTGCTGCTGGGCTACCTGCAGGAGGGGGACCGGCTCCCGACGGTCAAGGACGCCGCCGCCGACCTGGTGATCAACCCGAACACGGTCGTCAAGGCCTACCGGCAGCTCGAGCACGAAGGACTGGCCAGCGGCAGGCCGGGCCAGGGCACGTTCATCACGGCCACCTCTTCCCCGGTCGCGAACCAGGCGCAGGAGGGCCTGCGCGCCTCGCTGGAGGCCTGGCTGCGGGCCGCCGAAGAGGCCGGGATGAACGACGACGCGGTCACGGCGCTGATCGCCGCAGCCCGCCACGACATGACGAAAGAGAGGGTCCAATGACCCAGCATGAGGCCGGCGGCAGCGTCCCGGCACTGCGGACCGACCGCCTCGGCAGGCGCTACGGCAAGGCGTGGGGGCTGCGGGACTGCACACTCGAGGTGCCGGTCGGTACGGTGGCCGCCCTGGTCGGCCCGAACGGCGCGGGCAAGACCACCCTGCTGGAGATGATCATCGGGCTGCTCGAGCCCACCGAAGGCCAGGTGTCGGTCTTTGGCGAGACCTCGCGGGCCGGCACGGCGGAGACGCTGGCCCGGGTCGGCTATGTCGCCCAGGACCATCCGCTGTACCGCGATTTCACCGTCGCCGACATGTTCCACCTGGGCCGCGCGATGAACCCCGGCTGGGATCAGGAACTGGCCGCGGCCCGGGTGGACGCGCTGGGCATCCCGCTCAAACGCAAGGTCAAGAGCCTGTCCGGCGGGCAGCAGGCCCAGGTCTCGCTGACCATGGCGCTGGCCAAGCGCGCGCCGCTGCTCGTGCTCGACGAGCCGGTCTCCAGCCTGGACCCGGTCGCCCGGCTGGAGTTCATGCGGGATGTGATGGCCTCGGCTGCCGACTCCACCCTGACCTTCCTGATTTCCTCGCACGTGGTCTCGGAGCTGGAGCGGTTCTGCGACTGGCTGATCGTCCTCGCCGGCGGCCACGTGCAGCTGGCCGGGCCGGCCGACGACCTGCTCGCCGCGCACCGGCTGCTGACCGTACCGCGTGCCACCCCGGACGGCGAGCTTCCCGGGAGGGTCATCCACCGCACCGACAGCGACCGGCACTCCACCGCGCTGGTCCGCGCCGACCCGGCCCGGCTGGCGGCGCACGGGCAGCCCGGCTGGCAGGCCGACCCGGTGAGCTTCGAACAGCTCGTCATGGGCTACCTGCAGCGCCCGTCCACAGCAGCGAACACAGGCAATCCCGCCCCGGCCGCCGAAGGGCCCGGGCCGAGCACGAAGGCGGTATCGCGATGATCTGGGTTAGCTGGCGACAGCACCGCGGCCAGGCCATAGCCTGCCTGGCCCTCCTCGCCGCCCTCGCGGTGTACGCGGTCATCGAGAGCACCTCGATGCGCACGGCGTTCGGCAATGACGATCTGGCCGGGTGCCTGGCCCGCAGCAAGGGGACCGCCTGCCCGGCCGCCGTCAGTGCCTTCACCGGACAGTTCGGCTCCGAGGTCAACATCGCGTTCTGGTCCGTGACCCTGATCGTCCCCGGGCTGATCGGGGTCCTGGTCGGCGGGTCCCTGATCGCCCGGGAACTCGAATACGGCACCTGGCGGCTGGCCTGGAGCCAGACCGTTCCCCGGGCCCGGTGGCTAGCCGTCAAGCTGGCCCTGGTCACCGGCGGGCTCATCGTCCTCGGCGCGGCCATGACCGCGGTGATCACCTGGTACCGCGCGCCGATGGACCGGCTCACCGGGCATCTCGAGCACAACATCTACGACTTCGAGGGCCTGGTCCTGACCGCCTACATCCTGTGCGCGTTCGGGTTCGCCGTGCTGGCCGGGCTGCTGCTGCGCCGCAGCATCCCGGCCATGGTGGCCGCGTTCATCCCGTGGCTGGCCATCCGGCTCGTGGTCGAGTTCCTGCTCCGCCCGCACTTCATGACCCCGCTGACCGCCACGGTGAACTGCACGCGCGGATGCGGGATGGGCATCGGCTTCGTGCCGCAGGCCACCGGCCGCATCGGCGACCTGGTGCTGAGCATCAACGGCAACGTCGTCACCTACCAGCCCGCCGACCGGTTCTGGTCCTTCCAGTTCATCGAGGCCGGCATCTTCGCGGCCCTCACCGCCGCCGCGCTCGGCGCTACGATCTGGCTGCTGCACCGCCGCCCCGCCTGACTTCCTCATCTCGCAGACACCCGGTCAGCAGACTCCGGCCAGCTCGCGTTCCGCGGACACCCGTACCGAGGTGCTGATCCGGCGGGCGATGAACTCGCTGCGCCAGGGCCGGGCCAGTTTCGTGATCGCGCCGGCCGTCCACGATCAGGGACGCCGACCTCATCCTGGCCATATCCTGGCCATCGAAGGCGGCCTGATCGTCGAGCAGGGCACGCACGCCGACCTGCTGACCGCCGGACGGCGCGGTCCCTCAGGCCGACTGATCGCAAATGCGGTATCCGACACCGGGCCTGGTCGCGATCACGGGCGGGTCGCCGAGCTTGCGGCGCAACCGGCCGATCGTCACCGTCACGGTGTTGGTAAACGGATCGGCCTGCTCGTCCCAGACCTGCTCGAGCAGATCCTCGGCGCGCAGGAACGCAGGCGAGGCGACGAGCAGCGCCTCCAGCACGCCGAACTCCTTGACCGACAGGTCGAGCTGCCGTCCGTCCCGCGTTACGGTCCGCCGCATCGGATCGAGCTCGATCCCGGCGGCGCGCAGCGTGCGGGCTCGGGCGGATGGCTGCCGGCGGGCCAGCGCCCGGATCCGGAGGACGAGTTCCGGGAAGTGGAACGGCTTGCCCAGGTAATCGTCGGCGCCCAGGCCCAGGCCGGTCACCCGGTCGCCGGGCGCCCCGGCCGCGGTCAGCATCAAGACCATGGCCCGGTCGTCGTGGTCGGTGATCATCTGGCACAGGGCGTCGCCGTGGATGCCGGGCAGGTCGCGGTCGAGCACGACGACGTCGTAGGAGTTGAGGTCGAGCTTCGCGGCCGCCTCCAGGCCGTCGTGCGCGGCGTCTACCGCCATGCCCTGGTCGCGCAGGCCCTCCACGAGCACCTCGGCGAGCGACCGCGAGTCTTCGACCACCAGGACTCTCATCCCGGCATGCCCGCGGGAACGCTGGCCGACGTGGTCGCCGCGGCGGCCGGAAGCTCGATGCAGACCCGCAGCCCGCCACCAGGCCGGGCCTGCAGGTCCACCGTGCCGCCGTGTGCCTCCGCGATCGCCGCGACGATCGACAGGCCGAGGCCGGAGCCCTTGTCTGTGCCGATCCGGTCGGCTTCGAGGCGCCGGAACGGCTGAGTGAGCTCGGCCACCTGCCGCGGGTCGAGGGCGTCCCCGCCGTTCTCGACGACCAGCCTGGCCAGCCCGTCATGTGCCTGCGTCGTGATGGCGACCCACCCGCCCTCGACGTTGTGGCACACCGCGTTGTCGATCACGTTCTCCACCATCCGGCTCAGCAGGGCCTGGCTCCCCGCTACCCAGGCGCCGCCCTGACCGCTGGCGTCCTGCACGGTAAGGTTCATGGCCCTGATGGCGGCCGCCTGATCGGCCAGCGCGGAGCCGACAATGTAGTCGAGCGGCAGGACAGCCTGACCAGCCAGTGCCCGGTGCTGGGCGCGGGCCAGCACGAGGAAGGCCTCCAGCAGCTTCTCGATCCGGTCGAGTTCGCTGCGCAGCCTGCCGGCCAGCGCGACTGTCTGCGGCGGCGCGGGCTCGGGCTTGGCCAGCGCCACGTCGAGTGCCGCCCGCATCGTGGTCAGCGGGGTGCGCAGCTCGTGCGAGGCATTGGCGACGAACCGTCGCTGGGCGTTAAAGGCGACCTCCAGCCGCTCCAGCAGCCCGTCGATGGTGTCGCCGAGTTCCTTCAGCTCGTCCTTCGGCCCGTGCACGGCGAGCCGCTCGTGCAGGCTGTCCTCGGAGATCCGCTGTGCCGCCGCGTTCATCTCCCGGACCGGGCGCAGCGCGCGGCCGGCCACGAGCCAGCCCAGCAACAGGGAGACGGCCGTCATGATCGCCAGCGCGATGAGCGACGAGGTCACCAGCACATGCGACAGCTCCTGCTGTTGGGCCGGCTGGGGCCGGCCCCTCGCGACTGCAGCTGACTGACCTGCGCCTGCAGCTGGCGCACCCGCGCCTCGGCCTGCGCCAGCGATGAGTCCGGCTTGCTTCCGGCGGCGAAGGCCGGTCTGGCCTCGACGGACGAGCTGCTGTGGACGGCCACGCCGCTGGCGAGCGCCAGCATCAGCGCACCGGACACCACGAACAAGAATCCGTACAGGATGGTGAGCCGCATCCGCACGGTGCGGCCGGGCAGCCGCAGCCAGCGCGGCCACCCCGGCTGGCGCTGGGCCCGCATGCGCCCCTCCCTCCCGTCGGCAGTGCCCTGATCAGGGGCTTGCGCCTTGCCATCCCGCTTCAGCATGCCCTGCCGGGCCTAACAACGGGATAACAGCCTGCGTGCGGCCCATGTTAGGGCCGTTCCCGTAGAACTCAGATCACAGCGAGTTCCGTTTCCGACCACAGAAGGAACTAACGATGCAAGCCACGATCGAAGTGACCGGGCTGCGCAAGCGGTTCGGGCCGACGCTGGCCCTGGACGGCATGTCGTTCACCGTCCAGCCCGGCCAGGTGACCGGCTTCGTCGGCCCGAACGGGGCCGGCAAGTCGACCACGATGCGGGTCATCCTCGGCCTGGACGCGGCCGAGGAGGGCAAGGCGACCGTCGGCGGCAAGTCATACGCGAGCCTGCGGCAGCCGATGCGGGTGATCGGATCGTTGCTCGACGCGGGGGCCCTGCAGCCGAGCCGGTCCGCCCGCAACCACCTGCTCTGGCTCGCGCACTCGCAGGGCCTGGACGCCAAGCGAGTGGACGATGTCATCGAGCAGGCAGGCCTGCAGGGCGTGGCCAGGAGGCGGGCGGGCGGCTACTCGCTCGGCATGCGGCAGCGGCTGGGCATCGCCGCGGCGATGCTGGGCAACCCGGCCGCGATCATGCTGGACGAGCCGTTCAACGGGATGGACCCGGAGGGCATCGTGTGGATGCGCGGGTTCTTGCGCGCGCTGGCCGCGGGCGGCCGGGCGGTGCTGGTGTCGAGCCATCTCATGAGCGAACTGCAGGACACCGCCGATCACCTGGTGGTCGTGGGCCGCGGCAAGGTCATCGCCGACACCACGGTGGCGAGCCTGCTGGCGGCCGCGTCCGGGGATCGGGTGACGTTGCGCACGTCCGCCCGGCCCCAGGCGAAGGACGTGCTGGAGAACGCGGGGGCCACCGTCGTGGCCAGCGGCCAGGACGTGCTCACGATCTCCGGGCTGGCGGCCGAGCGGGTGGTTGTGCTGCTCAGCGCGCTGGCGGTGCCGTTCTCCGAGGTATCTGCGCACCGGGCCACCCTGGAGCAGGCCTATATGGAGCTCACCAAGCAGGCTGTCGAGTTCCGCCCGGCCGGCTTCGGCGCCGATGCAGCGCGGGAGGTGCCGCGATGACGACCCAGGCCGTCTCTGTGCCGCGGCCCGATGCCGGGCTCGGCGACGGACCCCGCGGTGGCGGCTTCGGCTCTCTGCTGCGGGCCGAGTGGATCAAGTTCCGCAGCGTACGCGGCTGGGTGATCGGCATGATCCTGGCCGCGCTGCTGACCATCTTCCTCGGCGTGTTCGCGGCCGCTAACGGGAGCGTCGGCTGCCAGATCAACGGCGGTCCGGTGAAATCGGGCAAGGCCTGCCTGCCCTACGTCCCGCACGGGCCGGGCGGCGAGATCGTGACTGACAGCTTCGCCTTCGCGCGCCAGCCGCTGACCGGGAACGGCACCATCACCGCGCGCGTCACCTCGCTCACCGGCGAGCACGCGAACCTCAGCGCAGGGCCCGCGCAGGTCGGTAACGGCAACATGGTGCCCGGCCTGGCGGAGTGGGCCAAGGCGGGGATCATCATCAAGCAGAGCACCGGCCAGGGCTCCGCCTACGCGGCGATGATGGTGACCAGCAGCAACGGCGTCCGGATGCAGTACAACTACACCGGGGATACCGCCGGGATGCCTGGTGTAGTTTCGGCGGTGCATCCGCGCTGGCTGCGGCTGACTCGCTCCGGCGACACGATCACCGGCTACGACTCCGCCGGCGGCACGCACTGGACCCAGGTGGGCACGGTCCAGCTCACCAGGCTGCCGTCGACCGTCCAGGCGGGCATGTTCGCTACCTCGCCGGGCTACACGGTGACCCAGGACTCATTCGGCGGCGCCAGCAATAACAGCGGCCCTGCCCAGGCCACCGGGGTCTTCGATCACGTCAGCCTGGCCGGCACTGCGCCCGGCACCTGGACCGGCACCACAGTCGGTGGCGGGGGCCCGGCCGGGGGACCGGGGCCGCCAGGCGGCGGCCCGGGCTCCGCGCCATTCACCCGGAACGGCGGCACGTTCACGGTGACGGGCTCCGGCGACATCGCGCCGGTTACGCCGGGGCCGGGCGCCGGGCTCCCGACGGTGACGATCGGGCAGAGCCTGGTCGGCGCGTTCCTCGGATTGATCGTGATCGTCGTAGTAGCGGCGATGTTCTTCAGCACCGAATACCGCCGCGGCCTGATCCGCACCACGCTGGCCGCCACCCCGCGCCGCGGCGCGGTACTGGCCGCCAAGGCCGTGGTGATCGGCGCGGTGGTCTTCGTCATCGGGCTGGTGGCCGCGGCGGTCTCGATCGCCGTCGGCGTGCCGAAGGAAGAAAACCAGGGCCAGGTGCTGCTGACCGCGCCCTTGCCGACCGAGGTGCGGGTCATCGTCGGCACGGCGGCCATGCTGGCCGTGGCCGCGGTCTTCGCCGTCGCACTGGGGGCCATCCTGCGGCGCAGCGCGGCCGCGATCACAACCGCGGTCGTAGTCGTCGTCATGCCGTTCCTGCTGACCGCGCTCAATGTCGTGCCCGCCGGGGTCGGCGACTGGCTGCTGCGGGTGACCCCGGCCGCGGGCCTGGCCATCGAGCAGAGCATCCCGCGGTACTCGCAAGTCGCCACCGTCATCTCACCCGTGCGGGGCTACTACCCGCTGTCGCCCTACGCCGGGTTTGCCGTGCTGTGCCTGTGGGCGGCGGCGGCCCTTGCCCTCGCGCTGGTCATGCTGCGGCGGCGGGACGCATGACCGCCGGCGTGCAGACGCAGCCAGCGCCGACGATGGCCACGGCGGCAGCGCGCGGGGCGAGCCTGCGCCACGCGCTGCACGCCGAGTGGACCAAGCTGCGCACGGTCTCCGGACCCGCCTGGCTGCTCCTGGGGGTCGCGGCGCTGACCATTGCGGTCGCCGTCGCGGCCGTCGGGGCCACGCACTGCCCGCAGAACCTGAGCTGCCCGGTCGACACGACCAAGCTCAGCCTGACCGGGATTCAGTTTGGTCAGGCAGTGGTCGCGATCCTGGCCGCGGCGACGGTCAGCAACGAGTACAGCTCGGGCATGATGCGCGTCACGCTCACCGCGATGCCGAGGCGGCACACGGTGCTGGCGGCCAAGGCGATCCTGCTGGCCGCGCTGGTGCTGGCGGCCGGCGCGGTGGCGGTGTTCGGCTCGGTGCTGGCCGGGCACCTGATCCTGCCCGGCCACGGCTTCACCGCCGCGCGCGGCTTCCACCCGGTCTGGCTGAGCTACGGGCCAACGCTGCGAGCCGCCAGCGGGTCGGTCCTGTACCTCGGACTGATCGCGCTGATGAGCCTCGGCGTCGCGGTGATCGTGCGGGACTCGGCCGTGTCCATCGGCGTCGTCCTCGCGCTGCTGTACCTGTTCCCGATCATTGGTTCGTTCATCGGGAACGAGCACTGGCAGCACCGGCTCGAGCGGTGGACACCCACGGTCGCGGGGCTGACCATCCAGGACACCACCGGCCTGCGGAGCCAGGTGATCACGCCGTGGGCCGGGCTGGGCGTGCTGGCGATCTGGGCCGCAGCCGCGATGCTGGCCGGCGGCCTGGTGTTCCGGTTCCGCGACGTCTAGCCGGGCGGACCGCGGAACCCAGCTATCCTGAGTGATGCCTACCGACCTGGCCCGGGCCTGATGGACATAGCCGACCTGCGCCTGATCTTCCTGTTCGACGGGCTCAGCGACGAGCAGCTGGGCGACCTGATCGCGGCCGGCGATGAGGTGCGCTTCGACGCCGGCGACCTGCTCTTCCGCCAGGGTGAGGCGGCCAGCTTCCTGTGGGTGCTGATCGAGGGCCAGGTCGAGCTGCTGCGCCGCGGCGGCCAGGACGAATCCGTGATCGGCGTCATGGACCGGCCGGGAGTTTGGGCGGGCGGCTTCCGCGCCTGGGCCGACCAGGCGGGCTACCTGGCTACCGGCCGGGCGGCCAGCCCGGGCCGGATGTTCCGCGTGCCGGCCGGGGTCCTCGGCACGCTGGCCCGCTCCTGGTTCCCGTTCGGCGTGCACATGATCGAGGGCATTTTCCAGACGGTGCGTAACGTGGAAGCGCTGTCGCGCCAGCGGGAAGCTCTCGTTTCGCTCGGCAGGCTCGCCGCCGGTCTCGCCCACGAGATCAACAACCCCGCCTCGGCCGCCGTCCGGGCCGTCGGGGCACTGGAAGAGACCTGCGGCACGCTGCTTTCCTCGCTGGTCCGCCTCGGCCAGGAGTCATTGTCCGCCGAGCAGTTCGTCGCCATCGACGCGCTGCGGCGCGAGATCCACGCCGGGGCAGCGGTCGATGGCCCGCTGCAGGTATCGGATCGCGAGGAAGCCCTGGCCGACTGGCTGGACGCGCACGGGGTCGGGGCCGCGTGGCGCATCGCTCCGGCCCTGGCCGCGGCCGGCGCCGACACGGCGTGGTGCGAGCGCGCCGCCCAGGTCCTCGGCGGCGGCACGCTCGAGCCCGGACTGGACTGGGCGGCCAGCACGTTCTCGACCGCGGCGCTGCTGCAGGAGGTGAAGGATTCAACGGCCCGCGTGTCGGCACTGGTCGCCGCCATGAAGTCCTACTCGCAGCTCGACCGGGCCTCGCAGCAGCTCACGGACGTCACCGAGGGCATCGATAGCACGCTGGTGATGCTCGGGCACCGGCTGAGCGACGGCGTGACGGTCATCCGCGACTACGGGACCGACCTGCCGCGCATCGAGGCGAGCCCGGCCGAGCTGAACCAGGTGTGGACCAACGTCATCGACAACGCCCTCGACGCGATGGACGGCCGCGGAGCGCTGCGCATAACGGCCCGGGCCGGAACTGGGGAGGTCGTAGTCGAGATCGCCGACACCGGCCCCGGGATGCCCCCGGAGGTGCAGGCCCGCGCTTTCGAGCCGTTCTACACGACTAAGGACGTCGGCAAGGGCACCGGCCTCGGCCTTGACATTGCGCGCCGCATCATCGTGGAGCGCCACCACGGCGAGATCACCATAGCTTCGCGGCCGGGTGAGACGGTGCTGCGCATCTCGCTGCCGCGCCGTGGCTCCCGGCCGGGGACCGGCGCTTAAGTATTACTGCACCACCGAGTACCACCAGGCGGCCAGCGCGATGATCATGAACACCAGGTGCGCGGGTCGATGTCAACGAGGCGACGGCGGCGCGGCGGCCGCCCACAGCCGGGTGAGGGCCTGTCACGAGGAAGTCGCCGGCGACGGTATCCGGACCGTCGCCATTGCCCCGGGCCGGACCGATACGCCCGGGATGCGGGACATCGTCACCGCCGAGTACATCGAGCGCCTCGCTGCCAGGTATCCGGGCGGCAGGCTCGGCCTGACCGCCTTCCTGTGCAGCGACGCGGCCAGTCAACTGTCAGGCACCGTGATCATGGTGCGGCCGCCGGTCGCGCTGCCCCGTCGCGGCCTGGCTGCCCGACAGAGTGCCGATAATGTACATTATGTCAAGTATTGTATTATCGGCCTCCTTTGGCGGTCGGTGGCTTCCGGGAGAGATCCATCTGAATGGGTCCTTCCGGGATGTCAGCGCCGGCGGGCGGCGGGGTCCAGGGCGGGGCTGACCCAGCCGTCGTCGGCGGGGTTGAGGGTGACGCCTGGCGGCACGATGGAGTCGATAGCGTCGAGGACGTCATCGCTCAGGTCCACCTCCGTGACGGTGAGCTGCGACTCGAGGTGGTCCATCGTGCGGGGGCCGATGATCGCCGAGGTGATAGCCGGGTGGCGCAGAACGAACGCGATGGCCAGCTCGATGAGGCTGACACGGGCCTGGTCGGCGAGACTGGTGAGGGCCTCGGCGGCGTCGAGCTTGCGCTGGTTATCCGGGAGGGACAGGTCGAACCGGTTGGCCAGGCGGGCGCGGGCCGGGGAGGTCGGGCCGGCCTGTTCGTCCTTGCGTTACCAGCCCCGGTATGCCCCGCGGCGGGCGGGTCGAGCATCAGGTGGCAGGCGATCGCGCGATCACCTGCTCGCCATCGGCGGCCGATGCCAGCCGGGACATCCTCCTGATGCTCAGCACGTTGCCCGGCGCGGCGAGAAAGAGCGTCAGCAGCAGCCCGGCGACCATCGATCCCCACCAGATCCAGGGGCCGTGCCACGAGGCCTGTGAGGCGAAGGTGAGCGCCGAGGCAGCGACCGAGGTGGCGATGAGACGTGACCAGCTGCTCGATGCCGCTATGAGCGCGGCCGCCAGTACCGGCCACAGATAGTAGGCGACCATCACGGGCTCGAACACGCAGCGGAGCGCCAGTGCCAGTGCCGCCCACCACAGCAGTTCCCTGAGCGCTTCGCGGCTCCATCCGGCCGGGCGCGGCCGCGCGCGCCATCGCCGCGCGGCGGCGAGCGCACAGCCGCAGGCCGCAGCGATGGCGAGCACCCTGGCGGGTCCGGCGGCAACCGCCCCGTTGCTCATGTGCGGGGCGAGCGACGTCCACGGCGTGGGGTGATCGATAGTCGGCCAGTTGGGCTGGCTGGTCACCGCCCTGACCGTGGCTCCCCAGTTCGCCGCAGCCGCGGCACCGAGCAGCAGCGCGCCAGGCACGGCCGCCCGGGCGAGGAAGCCCGCCAGCCGCCTCGGCTCGATCATCACCAGGACGACGGGCACCGCCAGCAGGACGAGCGGCTGCACGACGGCGGCCGCCCCGACGAGCCACGCGGACCGCCCGGCTCTAGACTGCGACAGCGCCAGGATGCCGGACAAGAAAAGCGCCACCGCCACGGCGTCCTCCGGATGACCCCATCGCACCGAGACGCTCCACAGGGCAACTGCCCCGGCCGCAGCGAGCAGTGCCCGCTTCGGCCGGGTCACCCCCAGGCGATCGGCGATCGCGTCGGCGGCGAACAGCGCCACGGCGGACAGCGCGATCTCATAGGGCCCGGCCAGCAGCCACGCGCCTGGCTGGGCGTTCTGCGCGCCCGGAGCGCCGAGTCCGAGTCCTGCAGCGTCGATGATCGCGACGACTGGGACAAGGATCAGGGCCGCGCCGGGGGGAGCGACCAGGCCGGTGGGCCGGGTGTACAGGCCGCTCAGGTCCAGATGCCAGAGGCGCTGCGCCGCGACCAGCGTTCCCCACAGGTCATCCGGAAGCGCCCAGTCAGACTTCCCGGCCATATGAGGTCCCCACCAGGTCGTCGACAGCATCCCGACGGCAATGAGAACGACCGTGGCGAGCACCGGAAACAGTCGCCTGACGAGCCACCGCATGGGCGCGGACACCTGCATGACGTTACTACCGTCGAGGATCGTCGAGCCGGGGGGCAGGTCCGTTGATCGCCGCGAACGGCTTCCGGGTTCGAGTAACCGTCGAGCAGGCCGGCGGAGCGCTCGACCGTTACGAATAGCCTTTATCCCTCCGCTAACAGTCGCAATCCCAAGTTCCTGCCCGGATTCGGGCAGGAACTTGGCACTGGCGGCAAAATAGCAGCAAGATGGGCGGGTGGTTGACCGTGACCTCATCGACCGGGTGTCTGGCTCCGCAGGCCTGACGCCCGCCGAAGCTGCCCGCGTCGTGGAAGACGTGCTGGCCTGGTACCGGGAGGCGGTTGAGGACTACGTACGGCGCCGCCATGCGCATTACCAGGTCTACGGGACGCGTAACGCGGAGATCTTCGCGCTGATCGCCGCCGAGCTGGCTGATCGGCTGGTCGCCGCGCCGCGGCTGTCGCAGCGTCAGCTGCGCCGCATCGTTTACGGCTGATAACCTCCAGGAGCGAGCTATGTGCGGAATCGTCGGCTACACCGGCAACCAGAACGCCGTCCCCGTTCTTCTTGAGGGCCTGTCCCGGCTGGAGTACCGCGGCTACGACTCGGCCGGGATCGCGATCCTCGGCGCGAAGGGCATCCAGGTCTTCCGGAAGGTGGGCCGCGTCCGCGACCTGGAGATGTCGCTCCCCAAGCGGCTGGCCGGCAAGGTGGGCATCGGGCACACCAGGTGGGCCACGCACGGCCCGGCCACCGAAACCAACGCTCATCCGCAGACCAGCGAGGACGGCCGGATCAGCGTCGTCCACAACGGCATCATCGACAATGCGGCCGCCCTGCGTGACCGGCTGGCGGCCCAGGGCGTCACCTTCAGCTCGGAAACCGACACCGAGGTCATCGCTCACCTCGTAGCCCGGTCCGGCGCCGTGACTCTGGAGCAGGCCGTGCTTGACGCGCTGTCCCGGATCAACGGGACCTACGCCATCGCGGTCATCGACGAGCGGCACCCGGACCGGATCGTCGCCGCGCGCAACGGCTCCCCGCTGATTCTGGGCGTGGGCGATCACGAGATGTTCGTGGCCAGCGATCTCGGCGCGCTGGTGCGGCACACCACGTCGGTGGTGCACCTGGACGACGGCGAGCTGGCCACCGTGACCGCAGCGGGGTTCCGCACCTTCAGCAAGGACGAGGAGAACACGGCCAAGTCTCCCACCAGCATCGACCTGGACGCAGCGGACATCGAGCTCGCCGAGCACCAGCACTACATGCACAAGGAGATGCTCGAGCAGCCCGCCACCGTCGAGCGGATGCTCCGCGGCCGCCTCGATGACCGGTTCGGCACCGCCCGCCTGGACGGGCTCAACCTCGGGCCGCGTGAGCTGCGCGCCTTCCGGCGGGTGAAGATCCTGGGTTGTGGCTCTGCCTATTACGTGGGGCAGATCGGCGCCGCCATGATCGAGGAATTGGCGCGCGTGCCCGCCGACGCCGAGCCTGCCTCGGAGTTCCGCTACCGGAATCCGATCATCGAGCCCGACACGCTGTATGTCGCGGTCAGCCAGTCCGGCGAGACCGCCGACACCGCGTTCGCGGTGCAGGAGGTCAAGCGCAAGGGCGGCCAGGTCATCGGGCTCGTCAACGTGGTGGGCTCGACGATCGCCCGGGAGACCGATGGCGGGATCTACCTGCACGCCGGCTGCGAGGTCGCGGTGGCATCGACCAAGGCGCTCACCCACATGGCCATCGGGTTCGCCATGCTCGCACTGGCCCTCGGCCGGGTCCGTGATCTGTCGATCACCGATGGACAGCGGATCATCGCGGGGCTCCGGAAGCTCCCCGGCCAGATCCAGGAGATCATCAGCGCCGAGCCGCTGATAGCCGACGTCGCCAAGGGCCTGGCGGCCGCGGAAAGCCTGTTCTTCATCGGCCGGGTCCGCGGCTTCCCGGTGGCGCGCGAGGGCGCCCAGAAGTTCAAGGAGGTGTCCTACCGGCACGCCGAGGCGTACCAGACCAGCGAGCTCAAGCACGGACCGCTGGCGCTGATCGACGAGAATATGCCGACCGTGGCTATCCTGCCGGACGACGAGCTGGTCGACCGCAACATGGCCGCCATTCAGCAGATCATCGCCCGCAATGGCCCGGTCGTCGTCATCACTCATCCGGGGGTGGCCGACGGGGAGCATGAGGTCCCCGGGATCATCGTGCCGAAGAACGAGCGCGAGCTTGATCCGATCCTGCTGGTCATCCCCCTCCAGCTGCTGGCTTATTACGCCGCCCTGGCGCTCGGGCACGACATCGACAAGCCGCGCAATCTCGCCAAGTCGGTCACCGTCGAGTAGCACGTATGACAGAACCGGGAATCCCGTAACGGCCTACGCTGCTGAATCATGACAGCCTCGCTCAATGACAAGGTGCGGAAGATCATCGACGCCCCGAATCCCGCGGTACTGGCCACCATCAACCCGGATGGGAGCCCGCAGACGTCGGTGGTCTGGGTGCGGCGGGACGGAAATGAGCTGCTCATCTCCTCGGCCGCGGGGCGTCGCAAGGACCGGAACCTGGCTCGTGACCCCCGGGTCAGCGTGACGGTCTACGACATGACCGACCCGCTTGAGTATGTCGAGGTGCGCGGGCTGGCCGAAGTCACCGAGGACGCCGGCCGCCGGCTAGCCGTCTTGCTAGCCGAGGAATACGAGGGCCCGGGCGCTGGCGAGGAGTATCTGGCCCTGCCCCCGGAGGTCATCCGTATCGTCATCCGGATCAAACCGCAGCGGGTCCTCGGAAGCGCTGCCCGCTGAGCCCAGAAGACGCGGGGATGCACAAGTCGCGAGGATGCACAAGACGCAGGGATGCACAAGACGCGAGGATGCACAAGACGCAGGGATGCACAAGACGCGAGGATGCACAAGACGCAGGGATGCAGAAGACGCAGGGATGCAGAAGACGCAGGGATTCAGAAGACGCAGGGATACTGCCCTGGCAGAGCCGGGCACCGCACGACCCGGACGTGGGATCCGCGGCAGCCACCCGCCGACGGCGACACGCCGCCAGCTGCGTGACAACCGCCTCCGGCCTTTAACTCCCCGGAAATGCGGCTAGCCGGTTGGTCGAGCGGCTTCGGCCGCGGAACTCCGCCACGACTTCGTTGCCTCGGCGGACGGTGACGTCGTAGATGCCGCTGCGGCCGTAGCTGACGCGCTCCGCGGCGACGGCCACCAGCACGTCCCCCTCCCGCGCCGGAGCGATGAAGGTAATGTCCGCGCTGGCGGCCACGGTCACCAGCCCGCGGCTGTTGCACGCGCACGCGAACGTGGTGTCCGCGAGCAGGAACAAGTAACCGCCGTGCGCGATCGAGTGGCCGTTGACCATGGCCCGGCTGACGGTCATGCGCACCGTCGCGACGCCGTCACCAGCCTCAAGAAGCTCCATGCCGAGGTTTCTTGACGCCAAGTCCGCTTCGAACATCGCGGCCGCGGGACCGCCCGGTGATTGTGACGAACTCGGCATCGCGCCTTCCTCTTCCCAGATCCACCGTTCGCTGATGACAATACGGCCAGGCCGTGCGCTGGCTGCGGCATAGTTACCCGCGTGTAATCCGGCACTGATCGCCGTGCCTCCCGTCCTCATCACCCGTTCTGGATATCAGGCCCAGATTGCCGTTACGGTGCCAAGCATGGTTTCGTACCGCCAGCCGGGTACCGTGCTCGCCGATCTGACCTTCAGCGTCCCGCTCGATCACGCCGATTCCCCCAGCAAGCCGCTCGTACCAGGGCCCTCTGCCCGGGCCGCTTCACCAGGCCGCTCTTGCCCCGGGCCGCTTCACCGAGCGCTGCTCTTGCCCCGGGCCGCTTCACCAGGCGCTGCTCTTGCCCCGGGCCGCTTCACCAGGCGCTGCTCATGCCCCGGGCCGCTTCACTAATCCGCTCATGCCTAAGGTAAATAGTTGCGGTTAAGCAACTGTTCCGGGATAGGCTCGACCGGTGCGCAGGATCGATGAGCCGGACCGCTACAAGTGGATCGCGCTCACTAATACGACGCTGAGCGTCACGATGGCGACGATCGACGCGTCGATCGTGATCATCGCGATGCCGGCCATCTTCCGCGGCATTCACCTCGATCCGACCGCTCCGGGCAACATCAGCTACCTGCTCTGGATGATCATCGGCTATCTCCTGGTCACCGCGGTCCTGGTGGTCACGCTGGGCAGGCTCGGCGACATCTTCGGCCGGGTGCGCATCTACAACCTCGGCTTCGTGGTATTCACCCTGGCCTCGATCGCGCTCTCGCTCGACCCGCTGACCGGAACATCGGGGGCGCTGTGGCTGATCGGCGGGCGGATCGTGCAGGCGTTCGGCGGCGCGATGCTGATGGCCAACTCCGCGGCCATCCTGACCGATGCCTTCCCGGCCCGCCAGCGCGGCATGGCGCTGGGCATCAACCAGATCTCCGGGATCTCCGGCCAGTTCATCGGCCTGCTGCTCGGCGGCCTCCTCGCGGCCTGGGACTGGCGCGCGGTGTTCTGGGTCAATGTGCCCATCGGGGTGTTCGGTACGGTCTGGGCCTACCGCAGCCTGCGCGAGATCGCGACGACCCGGCGCGCGAAGATCGACTGGTGGGGCAACATCACCTTCGCAGGCGGGGCTGGCCTGCTGCTCGTCGCGATCACCTACGGCATCCAGCCGTACGGCGGCCACCCGACCGGATGGAGCAGCCCGCGGGTGCTCGGCGGGATGGCTGCAGGGGCCGCGCTGCTGGTCGCCTTCGGGATCATCGAGACACACATCGCCGAGCCGATGTTCCGGATGGGGCTGTTCAGGATCCGGGCGTTCGCGGCCGGCAACGCGGCCAGCCTGCTGAGCTCGGTCTCGCGCGGTGGCCTGCAGTTCATGCTGATCATCTGGCTGCAGGGGATCTGGCTCCCGCTACACGGCTACAACTTCGTGGAAACGCCGCTGTGGGCGGGCATCTACCTGCTGCCGCTGACCGCCGGGTTCCTGATCGCCGGACCGGTTTCCGGCTACCTGTCCGACCGTTTCGGGCCGCGCCCGTTCGCCACCTCCGGCCTGCTGCTCAGCGCCCTGGCGTTCACCGGGCTGATGCTGCTGCCCGTCAACTTCCCTTACTGGGCCTTTGCGCTGATCATCTTCGGCAACGGCATCGGCTCCGGCCTGTTCGCCTCGCCGAACACCTCGGCCATCATGAGCAGCGTCCCGGCCAGGGACCGCGGCGCGGCGTCCGGGATGCGCGCCACCTTCCAGAACTCCGGCATGTCGCTGTCGATCGGCATCTTCTTCTCGCTGATGATCGCGGGCCTCGCCGCCACGCTGCCCCGCACGCTGGTGAGCGGGCTGCGCGCCCAGGGCGTCCCGGCTTCGGTAGCCGAGCACGTCGCCCGCCTGCCGCCGGTGAGCACGCTGTTCGCCTCATTCCTTGGCTACAACCCGATCCGTAGTCTGCTCAAGCCCTCCGGCGTGCTGGCCAGGCTGCCCGCGCGTAACGTCGCCGATCTCACCGGAAAGCAGTTCTTCCCGCACCTCATCTCGGGGCCGTTTCACCACGGGCTGATCATCGTCTTCAGCGCCGCGATCGCGATGTCGGTGCTCGGCGCCCTGGTCTCGGTATCGCGCGGCAGGCAGTTCTACTATGACGCGCCCGCCGGCCATGACGCGCCCGTCGGCGCGGGCCCGGTGCGATCACGCCCTGCCGTCTCCCCCGAGATCATTGTTGCGCATAACGCACACCGACCGGCTGGCCTCCAGGTGCCAGAGCTAACCCGCCCGGCAGCCAGCCAGCCGTCCCGCCGCCCGGGCGGGCAGCAGCAGGCCGCTAGCCGGGCGGATGCAGAACCGTGATCAACTCAGCGCACCCTCCCGCAGCCAGCCAGCGTCCTAGCAGGTAGAGGCGCAACCACAACGGAGGGGAACTGCAGATGAGATTCGTAACCGCGCGCAAGGGACTTGCCGCCGCGGCGATCGCGGCCACGCTCGCTTCGGCCGGGTTAGCCGCTGCCATACCTGCGTCCGCCGCAACAGGCGCCCGGGTGACCGTCGCCACCCGCGCCATCGGCACCGGGACCGTCGTAGTCACCTGCGCGGGCGTCCCGACTGTCCGGCCCACCCGGTATGTCATCGCCTGCGCGGACGCCAATAACTACCTCGCCGGGCTGAGCTGGCGCGTCTGGGGATGGCACAAGACCGCTTACGGCCACGGCTTGCAACGGATCAACACCTGCAGGCCGACCTGCTCGGCCGGCCATTTCGCCACCTTCACCGTCGCCGTAGTGCTGTGGGGCGCCAAGCCCTATGCGCGAGGGCTGCTTAGTTACCGCTGGCTCACGCTGATCTACACGCGTCAACGGCCGCGGCACACCGGCACCACCGTCACCTACCGGCTGCCCGGCTAGGCCCCCCGTGAACAGGGCTGGCGCCGGCGTGAGCCGCCGCTGGCGCCGGCCCTGACTGGACTGGCAAGGGCGTATGCTGACGCGGTGCCACGATATGAGTACCGCTGCCTGGCCTGCGGGGCCACCTTCGAGCAGAGCCGCCCGATGAGCGAGTCGTCCGCTCCGTGCAGCTGCCCGCGAGGTCATGACGACACAGTGAAGCTGCTGTCCACCGTTTCCGTCGGCGGCAGGTCGAGCTCCCCGGCGGGCCGGCAGGCTAGCGGCGGCGGCGGCTGCTGCGGTGGCTCCTGCGGCTGCCGCTGACGCCAGCTCCGCGCCGCCGCGGCCGCCCGTATTCCTGTCGCAGGCTAGAGCCAGCTGGCCCGCGCGCTGGCCACCGGCTCGCCGCCGGGTGCGGTCGCGAGCTGGCCGGCCTGCACCCGGCCGAGCAGCGTCCGGAGCACCGTGGTGATCTCGGGCACGCAGTCGCGCAGGCTCCGCGCGTCAGCGGCCGTGGTCTCGTCCGTGGTCAGGCCGGCCCGCACGGCGAGGCCCTCAAGATCGGCGAGCTGCTCGCTAACCCACCCCACCGGATCGGCCGACAGGCGCGGATCGAAAACACGACTGCCGGGCTCCCAGCCGCGGAAAGCCGGATGGTGGTGAGCCCGGTTCAGGCTGCCCACCGGGCCGTCAGCGGTCTCGAGCAGATCCGCCCGCCAGACCGGCTGCCCGACCTCGATCGGCCGGGCTGAGTAGATGGATCCCTTGAGGTCACCTGGCTCAAGGAGCCTGACCTCGAGCCGCACTCCGCGCTCAGCGCCGTGCTGCCCGGGCGGCGGCGCGGGGTCAACGAAGTAAAGGTCGCTGACCACCACACCGAACCGTTCGAATCCGAATACGTACAGCACGACAGACCTCCTCGGCTCAGCTGGCTCTGTCACCATGTTCCCCGGCCGCGGCGTGCTCCGCCACTGGCCGGCCGCCCTGCCAGCCCCGGCCTGGCGGGCCATGGTTCGGCCGCAGCGCCGGCCCGCCTGCCAGGCCCGGCCCAGCTACCGGCCGAGGTGGTCGCCGCCGGAGGCCCGCTGATAGGGTGGATTATTCGGACTTCGCGGTTATTGCTATCTCAATGGCTTACTGCGCATCATCTATTGTTTTTAGATGCGGGGTTACGCAATTGCAAAATGCCTTCCGGGAATTTGTGCTCGACGGAAATGACTGGCCGGTGCCGGACGGCGCCCTGCCGGTATCCGGATCGGCCTTCGCCTGGGCGGATGCCGGACGGCCGCGAACACTGCGGCGGGTGTGGCTTGATACCTTCGACTGGCGGCTTTACCGCGCCGGGCTGGCCCTTGAGCAGGTCACCAGCCACGCGCGGACCGATCTCACCCTCACCGGCCGGGACGGCACGCTGATCGCAGCCGAGCAGGTCGGGGCCCGGCAGCCCGGACAGGCCGCTGCCAAGCCGAAGTGGCCGGCCAGGCTCGACGCTTTGCCGCCCGGGCCGCTGCGGGAGCATCTTGGCCCGGTGGTGGGCGTGCGCGCCCTGGCACCAGTCGCCAGGGCGGTCAGCGTCCTGCGCGAGCGGCCGGTACTGAACTCCGATGACAAAACGGTCGCCAGGGTCATCGTGGAGCGGATGTCGGTCAGCTACCCGTCATCCGCCACGCCGCCGGCCCGTATCACCGTGACGGCGCTGCGCGGATATGAGCCGCAGGCGCTCCGGCTCGCTGATGCCCTGTCCGCCGCTCCAGGTGTCGCCGACGCGACGCAGTCGGCGCTCGAGGCGGTACTGGCGGCCGCCGGCCGGCGGCCCGGCGACTATTCGAGCAAGATCGACGTCGAGCTGGCCGCTGAGATGCCGGCCACCGCGGCGCTGGCCGCGGTCTTGACCGCGCTCCTGGACACCCTGGAGGCCAACGTCGATGGCACGGCACGCGACCTTGACATCGAGTTCCTGCACGACCTGCGGATCGCGGTACGCCGCACCAGGTCCGCTCTCAAGCTGGCCGGCAGCGTGCTGCCCGCCGGCCTGACCGGCACCTACCGGCCCGAATTCAAGTGGCTCGGTGACCTGACCACGCCGACCAGGGATCTGGACGTGTACTTGCTGGGGTTCCCGGGAATGGCGGCGAGCCTGATCGCCGCCGCGCCAGCCGACCTTGAGCCGTTTCACGATTATCTCGCGCGCAAGCGCGCATCGGCGCAGCGGCAGCTGGCCCGCGGTCTTCGGTCGGCGCGGTTTTCCAGGCTCAGCACCGGCTGGCGGGATGCTCTTGCTGCGGCTGCGGCCGCGCCTGGCCGGCGGCGCCCCACGGCCGCGCGGCTCGCCGCCGGCAAGATCACTCATGCGCACCAGCGGGTGCTCAGGGCGGGCGCCGACATTACCGCGGCCTCTCCCCCGGAGCGCCTGCACGACCTGCGCAAGCGCTGCAAGGAGCTGCGCTACCTGCTGGAGATCTTCGGGTCGCTGTACGATCCAGGCGAGCAGTGGCGGGCGGTCAGGGAGCTGAAGGGCCTGCAGGACTGCCTCGGCGAGTTCCAGGACACCCAGGTGCAGTATGACAAGATCAGGGCTTACGCGGCCGAGCTGATAGCCGGGCGGGCCGCGCCGGCCGCTACCCTGCTCGCGATGGGCGAGATCGCGGCGGGCCTGATGCTAAGGCAGCAGCAGGCCCGCAATGAGTTCGGCGGCCGGTTCCGCGACTTCGCCAGCCCGCTCAGCCAGAGCCGGATCCGGGCCCTGACTGCGACGGCCGCGCCATGAAGGTATTCGCCTCCTACAACATCAAAGGCGGTGTCGGCAAGACCGCCACTGCTGTCAATCTCGCCTACGTGGCGGCGCGTGACGGGTACCGGGTCCTGCTGTGGGATCTGGACCCGCAGGCTGCGGCGAGCTACCTGTTCCGGATCAGGCCGCGGGTCAAGGGCGGCGGCAAGGCGCTCATCGAGGGAACCCGCTCGATCGGCGACGCGATCAAGGGAACCGACTTCGACAATCTCGACCTGCTTCCGGCCGACTTCACCTACCGGAACCTGGACCTGATCCTGGACAGCGCCAAGAAGCCGACGCGCAAGCTGCGCAGGCTGCTGGCGCCGCTGCGCGCCGAGTACGATGTGATCTTCCTCGACTGCCCGCCGAGCATCTCGCTGCTGTCCGAGAGCGTGCTGCACGCGGCCGACATGCTGCTTGTCCCGCTGATCCCGACCACGCTGTCGGTCCGGACCCTCGACCAGCTCACCGAGTTCATCTCCGGCTTCGACGGGCACCAGCCAGGCGTCCTTGCGTTCTTCTCCATGATCGATCACCGCAAGCGCCTGCACCTTGACATCTCCGAGCAGCTTCCAGCGGGACGATCCGACTTCGCGGTGACTGCCATCCCGGCGCTCTCGATCATCGAGCGGATGTCGGTGCAGCGCGCTCCGGTGGCCGCGTTCGCGCCGCGCAGCGTGGCGGCGCGCTGCTATGCCGGCCTGTGGGCGGAGGTCAGGGCGCGCGGCGGGCTGCCCGCGCCGCCGTCAGCCACCTGATGGCCCGGCCGGGTGCCAGCCGGCCCGCACCGCACAGCCGTCCGCCGAGCCCGGAGATAAAGCCGATCAGCCGAGCCCGGAGATAAAGCCGATCATCGCGCGGCTGACCTCGTCCGGCCGTTCCTGCTGGGTCCAGTGCCCGCAGCCGGGAAGCAGCACGGGCTCCGCGAGCCGCGGCGCGGCATCGCGCAGCCTGGGCAGCATCTCCCTTGCCCCGGGAAAGCTGACCACCAGGTCACGCTCGCCGGCGAGGTAGAGAGCCGGGACGGTGACCGGGGCATGGTGCCAGGCAGCGGTGAGCTCCCAGTTGCGGTCCAGGTTGCGATACCAGTTCAGCGGGCCGGTGAAGCCGGGGCCGCCGGCATAGTCCGTGGCGTAGGCGTCGATGTCGGAACTGGTGAGCCAGGCCGGCAGGTCAGGCGGGTCGACGCAGATGTCGAGGAATCCGCCGCGCGGGGGCACGACAGGCAGGCCGCCCGGCCCGTCTGCGGACGCGCTGAAAAGCACCTTGCGGAAGGTGAGCCGCGGGTCCCTGCCGAGTTCGGCGTCGGCGACGCCCGGCTGCTGGAAGTAGACCATGTAGAAGCCATCGCCGATCCCGGCGCGCATGGCCGCAACCGGCGCGCTGCTGCCCCGCGGCCGGTAAGGAACGCTCAGCCCGATGACGCCGCGCACCCGGTCCGGCCGCAGCAGCGCCGTGTGCCAGGCGACCGGCGCGCCCCAGTCGTGGCCGGCCACGACGGCGTCCCGCGCCCCGAGCGCGTCCATCAGCGCGATCACGTCGCCGGTCAGGTGCAGGATCGTGTACTGATCCGTCGCCTCGGGTGCCTCCGTCCGGCAGTACCCGCGCTGATCGGGAGCGACCGCGTGGAAGCCCGCCTCGGCCAGGGCGGTCAGCTGATGCCGCCAGGAGTACCAGCTCTCCGGGAAGCCGTGCAGCAGCAGCACCAGCGGCCCGGCGCCCGCCTCGGCGATATGCATCCGCAGCCCGCGCGCGTCTATGTAACGATGGGTGACCCCGGTGCTGGCCGGCCGCGAGTTCATAGCCGGACAATAGCGCGCTTCACGGCGTGGCATGCGGCGCGGTGACCCGTCACATCCCGGTATTCCCCGGCACCGGTCAGCCTTCCGCGGCGTGTCCGCCGATAAAGACGCCGCCGGAAGATATCTTTGTACTCGATTGCAGGTACATAAGATGCCAGGACAGTCCATGCTGTTACTGGAGAATATTGTCTGCCAGAGGGGGCCTTGTTGGGCCGCAGGTTGCTTCGGCTGGAGATTCCGGTCTTCCCGGAGCGAAAGATGTTCCGGGTACACGATCCGGCTGCTGACCCGGACGCGCCCGGCGGTCCGCTGCCGCCTGTCGACGCGCTCATCACGGCCAGCCGCGACCAGTTGCTCGTCGCGTGCGCCCAGGAGCACGTCGGCGTGCAGCTGACCATCGAGGAATGGGAAGACGCGCCGGCCCCGTTCAGTGAAGGCTATGAGGACGAGGCTAAGTGCGTCCTTTACCTGCGCGGCCACCTGAGCGTCGCGGATATGGCCGCCGGGCGCGCGCTGCGCAGCGTCCGTCTCGCGGGGGGCGTCGGCGACTACGGCGTCCGCGTCTACACGCGCAACCGCACCGAGGCCGTCCGGCGCTACGCCGCCCTGTTCAAGCTCAACGCCGACCCGCTCGGCGATGAGTTCCAGCAGGCGCGAAAACGGCTGGAAGGGCTGGAGCAGTACCTGATCCAGCTCTGGCGGGAGTCCTGAGCCGGCGTCCGCGAGCGGGTTAGCGCGTCCGGATGCCAGTCGTGCTGCGCTGGCCTGCGGGCGCTACCTGCCTGGTCACTCCGTGCGCGGCAGTGCGGGCGGGCGCGGGCCTGGCGCCGCTGTCGCGGAACGGGGCGAGCGCGTACACGAGCACCGAGACGACCGCTATCACGGCCAGTGCCGCGCCGGCCGCCACGAGCCGGATCCGCGGCGACCGCAGCACGGCGGCAACGCCCGGATGGCCGAACGAACTCAGCCGCAACGCCAGCACGGGATCGTCATCCGCGAGCTTGCGCGCCATCTCATCGAGCATGCGCTGCTCGTCCATGGACAGCGCCATGACGCACCTCCGGGCCACCTCTGCCACCACCGCCTACCGCACAGGTGGGGACTGATTCTAACTATCCCCCGCGGCGGGATCTTTTACCCGTGCTTTGCGGCGCGGTTGCGGACTTGGCGCGGGCGAGATGGGGCTTGCCTGGCTCGGTGTCACTATCATCGAATATGTATTTGATTATCTCGAACTGGCATTCTAGGCTGCCGGTATGCGATGGGACGGCCTTCGGCTCCAGCCCGACGGCGCGGGCAGCCCGCTGCCGGCCGGTACGGGTCCTCCGCCTGCGGCACCGGCCCTTTTCGGCGCCGACGCGGTGGTGCGGACATTCGACACGCCCGGCTTCCGGGGCATCACGTTCTATGAGGTGCAGGCGCGGTCGATCATCAACCGGGTGCCGCCGGCGTCAAGGATGGCGTTCCGGTGGACCATCAACCCCTACCGGGGCTGCACTCATGGCTGCGTCTACTGTTTCGCCCGGCAGACGCACACCTACCTCGACCTGGACGCCGGGCTTGACTTCAACTCGAGGATCATCGTCAAGGTCAATGCCCCGGAACTCGCGAGGCGTGAGCTTGCCCGGCGGCGGTGGCCTGGTGAGCACGTCGCGATGGGCACGAACGTGGATTGCTATCAGCGCGCCGAGGGCCGTTACCGCCTGATGCCCGGCATTATCGGAGCCCTCCGGGACGCGGGTAACCCGTTCTCCATCCTCACCAAAGGCACCCTGATCCTCAGGGACATAGACCTGCTGGCGGACGCCGCTCAGGTCACTGACGTCGGGCTCAACGTGTCAGTGGGCTTTGTCGACAAAGAGCTTTCCCGCTGCGTCGAGCCCGGCACGCCAAGCCCGCAGCGGCGCCTCGGGGTGTGCGCTGCCCTGACCGCGCGCGGGCTGCGGTGCGGCGTGCTCATGGGCCCGGTGCTGCCGTTCCTGTCCGACTCGCCGGCCCAGCTCAAGGCCACCGTCGCGCAGATCGCGCAGGCCGGGGCGAGTCACGTCAGCCCGATCGTGCTGCACCTGCGCCCCGGCGCCAGGGAGTGGTTCATGGCCTGGCTGCGCGCGCACCACCCCGGCCTTGTCAGCGCCTACCTGTCGCTCTACGGATCCGGCGCGTACGCGCCGAAGGCGTATCAGCAGCGGATAGCCGATCAGGTCAGGGAACTAGCGGCCGCCAGCGGCGTCGGCAGCGCAAGCCCCGCTCAGGCCCGCAAGACGCGACCTGCGCAGGCCCGCAGGACCAGCGCTGCGCAGGCCAGTGACGTAAGCCCGGCGCAGGCCCGCGGAGCCGGGCCGCGGCACCCTGGGCGACGTCCGTGCGGCCGCCTTGCGGGCGGGCAAGCTGACCAGCCGCCTGATGTTCAGCTGTCGCTGCTGTGATCGCCTGCCAGCACCGGCAGGCCCGCCGCCTGCCACGCCCGGAAGCCGCCCGCCAGGTCCGTCGCGCCGCTCAGCCCGAGGTCCTGCAGGGCGGCCGCGGCGAGGCTCGACGTATAGCCCTCTGAGCACACCACGATGACCCGCAGGCCGTAACTGGCCTGCGGGATCCTGGCAGCGGAGGCCGGATCGAGCCGCCATTCGAGGACGTTGCGCTCCACTAGCAGCGCGCCGGGTAGCCCGCCCTCGGCGGCCCGCTGCGCCTCGGGCCGGATGTCGACGAGCAGCGCGCCGTCGCGAGCGGCCGCCGATGCCTGATGCGGCCCGAGCCGCTGCAGCCGGCCGCGTGCCTCGGCGAGCAGCTGATCGATCGTCCGGCTGCCGGGCGGCGGCGCGGTGCTCACCAGTCCCGCCCCGCCTGCGTGCTGGCAACCTGAATGAGGCCGCCTGCGGTCAGCTCGTACCGGCGCATGGCGGTGAGCGGCGGAGAGTAAGCGTGCACGCTGACGGCCGGCGCGGCACCCGTGTTCGCGACGTCGTGCACATGATGCGCGCCGAATGCCCGGACGCTTCCCGCGGCGAGCGGCCTGCTGCGCGCCTGGCTCGCGCCGGCGGCCACGGTACGCTCGGACAGCCGGCCGCAGGCTACCGCGAACGCGCCCACTGCATCACCATGATCATGAAAACCAGTATGCTGCCCGGGCAGCCAGCTAAGCAGCCATACCTCATAATCTGCTGCCAGCTCCAGCCGGTGGTACCAGCGCCGTTCCGCATTGAAGCGCACGAGATGGCTCCAGCCCGCTGGCTGCGCGGCCAGGCCGCCCACCAGCAGCCTGAGGTGTTGCTGGCGCTGCCAGAGGTGCCCCTGGCGCTCCCCGAGGTGCCCCTCGTCCCGCACTGTGCCCTGATAGCCGAGCGTTGCCAGTGACATCCCAGATATCCAATCGACTTAGTGGGAAAGGCGTTGCCGCGAATTTACCACAGCAGCCTGCCGCGCGGCGGGCCGGCTGGCCGTCCCGGCCGGACCGTTTCCACGGCGGAGCGACCCTGCGCCGGAGCGCACTTCCGCCGCACGTAAAGTTGCTGCCGTGGCAGCCCAGCACGATGATGCAGTCCAGCGCGTGCCGGACCGGCTGGTCGTCCGCACGGTCCGAATTCCCGATCCTGGTGACCTGCTTGGCCGCCTGCCGGGTCCGGCTGCGCTCGCCTGGATCCGCCACGGCGACGGCCTGGCCGGATGGGGAGAGGCCGCCCGTATCACCATCCCGGCGGGCGTGGACAGATTCACCGCAGGCGAGAAGTGGCTGCGTGAGGTTTTCGATAACGCCGAGGTCACCGACGAGCTGGCCGCGCCGGGATCCGGACCGGTCGCCTTCGGCAGCTTCACCTTCGATCCGGCCTCCGACGGCTCCGTTCTCGTCGTGCCGCGCATGGTGGTGGGCCGCCGGTCCGGCCAGGCATGGCTCACCACCATCAGCGATGGCCGCGGCGGCACGGCGCCGGTACGGCCGCCGGTCGCTCGGGCCGCGGTCCGGTGGCACGACGGGAGCCTGAGCGCGCCGCAGTGGGAGCGCGCCGTGGCCGCGGCGGTGGCCAGGATCAGGGCCGGAGAGCTCCGCAAGGTGGTACTGGCCAGGGACCTGTACGCGGCCGCGTCCGGCGACATCGATGTGCGCCTGCTCCTTGGCAGGCTGGCCGGGCGGTACCCGGATTGCTACACGTTCTCGTGCGCCGGGCTGGCGGGCGCCACTCCTGAGCTGCTGATCCGCCGCGAGGGCCTGGCGGTGAGCTCCCTCGTCCTGGCTGGCACCATGCCGCGCGGCGCCACCGCGGGCGAGGACCAAGCGCTTGGCGCTGCCCTGCTCGGCTCTGCGAAGGAAGTGGAAGAGCACGGGTATGCCGTCGCGGACGTGCGGGCCGCCCTCGGCCCGCGCTGCCGCGAGCTGCAGATAGACCCGCAGCCGTCGCTGCTGCGGCTGGCGAACGTGCAGCACATCGCGACCCGGGTGCACGGCACGCTAGCCACCGGGAGCAGCGCGGCCGGCGAGCTGACAGCGCCCACCGCGCTGGCGCTCGCAGCCGATCTGCACCCGACGGCGGCGGTCTGCGGCACGCCCGCCGGCCCGGCGATGGAGCTGATCAGGGAACTCGAGGGGATGGACAGGGGCCGGTACGCGGGCCCGGTCGGCTGGGCCGACGCCCAGGGGAACGGGGAGTGGGGCATCGCGCTGCGGTGCGCCGAGCTGCACGGCCCGCGGGCGCGCCTGTTCGCCGGGTGCGGCATCGTCGCCGACTCGGATCCCGCAGCCGAGCTCGCTGAGGCCCAGTCCAAGTTCCGGCCGGTGCAAGACGCGCTGGAAGACTAGCCTGCCGCGCCGTTCTCCCGGGCCGCATGCAGCGCGGACTCGCACGCCGACCGCAGCTGGCGGCGCAGCGCGGCGCCAGCCGCCCGGTCGGTGCGCACCTCGGCGACGCGCAGCCCCCGGCCGCGCAGCACAGCGGCGAGATCCGCATGCCGCTCAAGCCGCGTATACGCAAGCCCCGCAGCCTGGGCGATAAGTCTGAGATCCGTCCCGTGCGGGGTGCCGAAGACGCGCTCGAACTGCGCAGGGAAGGCTGCCTGTTCCAGCGTGGAGAATATCCCGCCGCCATCGTTGCCGACCACCAGCAGGCACAGATCGGGGCGCGGCTCGTCAGGACCGATCATCAGGCCCGGCGAGTCGTGCAGGACCGCCAGGTCGCCGAGGAGCGCAACGGCCGGGCCACCGCCGGCGGACTGCCAGGCGAGGGACGCGCCGATCGCCGACGACACCAGGCCGTCGATGCCGCTCGCCCCCCGGCTCGCGAGGATCCGCAGGCCAGCCCGCGGGGCCAGATGCTGGTCCAGGTCACGGACCGGCATGCTGGAGGCAGCCCACAGCAGGGCGCCGTCCGGCAGGATCGCGGCAAGATCGCGGGCAAGCCTGGGCTCGCTGATGCCCGCCTCGGCATCCAGGATCGCGTCAGCGGCCTGCCTCGCCGCGGCGTCGGCCTGCGTCCAGGACGTTAGCCAGCGGGCGGGCGCCCCGGGATCGGCCGGGCCGCCGGCCAGCCGGACCGACTGCGCTACGTCGGTCGCGGTCCTCGCGGGATCGGGCCAGCGGCCCGGCCCCTGCGCAAGCACGATGTGCCGGGCCGGCGGAGGGCCGGGCGCGCCCCGCAGGAATGCGAGCTGGCCGCGGGACAGGCCCGGCCGGCCTGCCGAGATGATGAGGTCCGGCCGGTGCGCCGTGATGAACCCGGGTACATCCAACAGATAGCCGTAGGCTGACAGCGCGTTCGGCCCGCGCCGGGCGCCCGATGACGGCTCGGCCAGCACTGGCCAGCCAGCTGTCTGCGCCATCTCGAGCAGCGGGGCGGCGTCATAGTCGCCATCGCCGCAGACCAGCACGCCGCGCTCAGTCCAGGTCACGTCGAGGCCTGGCAGGCCAGCGGACGCGCCAGCGGACGCGCCGGCGAGCGGGCCGGACCTGGCCGGGAAGGGCGGCGGCGAGCCTGGCGACGAAGCCTGGTCTGGCCGGCCGCTGAAAGCCGTCCACGGCGCTCCGCCCGGACGGCCGCTGAGCGGCTCGGGCCAGCCGCGCGGACCCGCCACGTCCTCGGTGCCGGGCACCAGCGGCTCCCTGAGCGGCACATTGAGGTGCACGGGGCCGGGAAATCCGCCTGCCGCCCCGGATGCCTGCGCCCAGGACCGGCAGGCAATCGACCGCCAGTAGCCGGCCATCCCGGGCCGGGCCTCAGGCAACCCGGCCTCGCAGAACCACCGCACCGCGCTCCCGTACAGCTTCAGCTGGTCGATCGTCTGGTTGGCGCCGGTACCGCGCAGCTCGGGGGGGCGGTCTGCGGTCAGCACGAGCAGCGGCACCCCCGACTCGTCGGCTTCGATCACGGCGGCGTGGAACTGCGCGGCGGCCGTGCCCGACGTGCACAGCAGCAGGACCGGCCGGCGGCTGGCCTTGGCCAGGCCGAGTGCGAGGAACGCGGCACTGCGCTCGTCGATACGCACGTGCAGCCGCACGTCGCCGGCCCGGCAACGGTCGAAGAGCGCCAGGGCAATCGGCGCACTGCGCGAGCCCGGGGCCAGTACCGCCTCGCGCAGGCCGCACCTGACCAGTTCGTCAGTGAGCACGGTGCCGAACGCGGTGGCGGGGTTCACCGCCGGACCGGCCGCCCGGCGCCGAGGAACTCGGCTGCGGCCAGCATCCGCGCGATCCATGGCGCGGGGTCGGCTTCCCATGCGGACAGCCGTTCCGGATCCGGGACAGCCGCCCGGACCGGAAGGGTCCCGGCCTCGGCGGTCAGCGGCTCGGTGGTCACGTCACCGGCCAGCAGGCTCATCGTGGCCAGCCCGCAGTCGTAGGGCAGCTCAGGCAAGGCGGCAGCCAGCGCCACGCCGGCCGCGAGCCCGACCGAGGACTCGACGGCGCTGGAGACGACAACCGGCAGCCCGCAGCCGCGGGCGACGCGCAGCGCCGTCCGTACCCCGCCGAGCGGCGCGGCCTTGAGCACGACGATGTCGGCGGCTCCCGCAGCCCGCACGGCCAGCGGGTCCGCCGCCCGGCGGATCGACTCGTCCGCGGCCAGCGGCACATCAACCACCCGGCGCAGCTCGGCGAGCTCGGCGAGGGTAGCGCAGGGCTGCTCGGCGTATTCCAGCCCGAACGGGGCCAGCGCGTGGAGCATACGCTCAGCGTGCCGCACGTCCCAGCCGCCGTTAGCATCCACCCGGATCCGCCCGGGCTCCCCGAGCGCGTCCCGCACCGCCTCGACCCTGGCGATGTCATCGGCGTCGGCCTGGCCAGCCTCGGCGACCTTCACCTTCGCCGTCCGGCAGCCAGCGGCAGCGGCGATCTCATGCGCACGCTGCGGGCCCACAGCGGGCACGGTGACGTTGACACCGATACGGTCCCGGACCGGCGCCGGCCAGCCGGTGACCGCCGCCTCAAGCGCGCAGGCCAGCCAGGGAGCGCATTCGCGCGGGCCGTACTCGGCGAACGGCGAGAACTCCCCCCAGCCCGGCCCGCTGATCAGCACGCCCTCGCGCACGGCGATGCCGCGGAAGCGCTCCCGCATGCCGATCGCGTACGCCCGCGCAGTCGGCAGCAGGGCAGCAAGCTGGTCACCCAGCCCCGCTCCGCTCGCGCAGCCGTTCTCCCCGGTCACGGCGTGCCTGCCCGGTCAAGGTCGGCGCGGGAACTTCGCGAAGTCCGGCGGGCGCTTGCTGACATAAGCGTCACGGCCCTCCTGCGCCTCCTCGCTCATGTAGTACAGCAGCGTGGCATCGCCGGCGAACTGCTGCATCCCGGCCGCCCCGTCGGTGACGGCGTTCAGCGCGCCCTTGAGCATCCGGAGCGCGAGCGGCGATTTCGCCAGCAGCTCCCGCGCCCAGGTGATCGTCTCCGCCTCCAGCTCTCCGAGCGGTACCACGGCGTTGACCAGGCCCATCTCCAGGGCTTCCGGCGCGGTGTACTGGCGGCACAAGTACCAGATCTCCCGCGCCTTCTTCATGCCGACGGTGGAGGCGAGCAGCCAGGACCCGTAACCGGCATCGAACGATCCGACCTTCGGGCCAGTCTGGCCGAAGACCGCGTTGTCCGCCGCGATGGTCAGGTCGCAGCAGACATGCAGCACATGGCCGCCGCCGATCGCGTAGCCCGCCACCATGGCGATTACCGGCTTGGGGGTGCGGCGGATCTGCACCTGCAGGTCGAGCACGTTCAGCCGGCCCACGCCACGCGAGTCGACATAGCCGTCATCCCCGCGGATCCGCTGGTCGCCGCCGGAGCAAAACGCCTTGTCGCCAGCGCCGGTCAGGATGATCACGCCGATCGACGGGTCGTCGCGCGCGGCGCTGAATGCGCTCGAGAGCTCGAACAAGGTGGTCGGCCTGAAAGCGTTCCTTACCTCGGGCCGGTTAATGGTGATCTTGGCGATACCCTCGGCCGTCTCGTAGACGATGTCGGTGTAGTCGCCCCCGGTGGCCGGCCCCCATGGCTGCCAGTCGATCACGTCACATCCTCCTGCCGACCGCCTCATCTGCCCGATTAACCTTACGACCGTGACATCCCGGCCTCTGCACGCGGTCCTGCTCCCGCCTGGCGGGTCAGGCAGCGGCGCGCTGCTAGAGCGGCTGGCCGCCGCCCTCGATGGCGCCGGGCCCGCGATCCTGCCGCTGGACGGCGGGCTGCCGCCGGCCAGGCTCGCGGCCCTGCTCGACGCGTTCGGGCCTGCCTCCGTGGAGACCTTGGATGCGAGCCGTGGAGTCCGCGGCTGGCGGCCCGACCGGGCTGGTGCCGGTGTGCGGCCGGAGATTGCCGTCGTGGTCGCCACCTCGGGCTCCACCGGCCAGCCGAAGGGCACAGAGCTGTCCGCCGCCGCCCTGCTGGCCTCGGCCCGGGCCTCGCTGCGGCGGATCGGGGCGGCTGCGGGCCAGCGGTGGCTCGCCTGCCTGCCCGCATTCCACGTGGCCGGCCTCCAGGTGCTGATCCGCTCCCTGCTGGCCGGCGCCGAGCCGGTGTATTGTGACCGGCTCGGTCCTGACATCATCGCGGCCGGCGGCTGCGCGTACGTCTCCGTGGTCCCGACGCAGCTGCGGCGCCTGACCGAGGCCGGTGCCGACCTGTCGAAGCTGCGGGCGATCCTGCTCGGCGGCGCGCCGGCCCAGCCCGGCCTGGTGGCCGCGGCCACCGCCGCGGGCGGCCGGGTGATCACCACTTACGGGATGAGCGAGACGTGCGGCGGCTGCGTGTATGACGGGATCCCCCTTGAGCAGGTCCGGCTCGATATCGGCGCGGACAGCCGGATCCGGATCGCCGGGCCGGTGCTGTTCTCCGGCTACCGGCTGCGGCCCGACCTGACCGCCGAGGCGACTGACGGTCCCTGGTTCATTACCTCGGACCTAGGCTCGGTCAGCCCGGATGGGCTGCTGACCGTCCGGGGCCGCGCCGATGACGTGATCACTACCGGCGGCGAGAAGGTGCTCGCCGCCGAGGTGGAGGCCGCGCTCGGGGCACTCCCGGGCGTCAGGGAAGCCGCCGTCGTCGGAGTGCCCGACCCGGACTGGGGCGAGCAGGTCACCGCCATAGTGGTGGCGGAAGACCCTGGCGCGCCGCCTGACCTGGCGCTGATCCGCGCGCACGTGCGGAGCACCCTGGGCGGGTACGCCGCGCCGCGGGCACTTCGGGTGGTTCCGCGGATACCGCTGCTGCCATCCGGCAAGCCGGATCGGGAGGCGCTGCGTATCCTGGGATCCTGAGCTGACGACGGGCACACGCCAGTTGCGCGGGAACAATTAGCCGCGCTGAGCGTTACAAGCTAATGCCCGCGCTGCACAATACCAAGGGCTGCGGGCCCCCGGCCACTGACAGCGCAGCCGAGTGCGCTGTCCAGAGCGCACGTTTGACATGCGCCCACGAAGGGAGGTGTCTCATGCCGAGGACGGCGACGGCGGAGTCGCGGAGACACCAGGACGAGGCAACCATGACCAGCGTGGACGAGCTGATCCAGCGCGGCCGCGGCCAGGGCCAGCTATCCCTGCCCGAGCTCCGGGCCGCCTTCGAGGACGCCCGTATCCCGCCCGCAGAGGCCCGGTCTATCCTGCGCGAGCTCACCGAGGCTGGAGTGCAGCTCGGTAACGATCAGCCCGATGCTGCCCAGCCGGGAAGCACTCCCCCGGCCCCCCCGGCCGCCGCCGGCGCCGGGCTTGCCGGCACCGAGGCTGCCGAGCTGGACGGCCTTGACGCGGAGGCCTCCGCGCTGACGGCCAGCGCGGCCACCGAGATCGCCGCCGAGGCGGACCTGGACGACCAGACGTCCGTGATGGGCGATTCCGTACATACTTACCTGAAGTCCATCGGCCGCACTAGCCTGCTCACCGCCGAGCAGGAAGTGGATCTCGCCAAGCGGATCGAGGCCGGGCTCTTCGCCGAGCACAAGCTGGAGACCGAGACGGGCCTGTCGAAGAGCTACCGCCGCGATCTTGAGGCGGTCGCCCAGGACGGCCGCCGGGCCAAGGCGCACATGCTGGAGGCGAACCTGCGGCTGGTGGTCTCGGTGGCAAAGAAGTACAGCGATCGCGGCCTTTCCCTGCTCGATGTGGTGCAGGAGGGCAACCTCGGCCTGATCAGGGCTGTCGAGAAGTTCGACTACACCAAGGGCTACAAGTTCTCCACCTACGCCATGTGGTGGATCAGGCAGGCGATCCAGCGCGGTTTCGCCGACTCGGCCAGGACGATCAGGCTGCCCGTGCACGTGCTGGAGATGCTCAGCAAGCTGAGCCGCGTCGAGCGGGACATGCACCAGCGGCTAGGCAGGGAGCCGACTCCCGAGGAGCTGGCGGTCGAGCTGGACCGCACGCCCGACCAGATCGAGGAGCTGCTGCGGACGAGCCGTCAGCCGATCAGCCTGGATTCCACCATCGGCGAGGACGGCGAGACCAGCATCGGGGACCTCATCGAGGACGTCGACGCTCCCGAGGCCTCCGAGCTTGTGGACCGCCAGCTGATGGCGGACCAGCTCCGGCACGCGCTCGACGCGCTGACCCCGCGAGAGGCGACCATCATGGCGATGCGGTTCGGGCTGTACGACGGTAACCCGCACACCCTGGATGAGATCGGAAAGGCGCTCGGGCTGACCAGGGAGCGGATCCGCCAGCTGGAGAAGCAGTCGCTGTCTAAGCTGCGCCATCCGAGCCGCGCTCAGCCGCTGCTGGACTACGCCAGCTGATCAGCCCCGGCGAGCATCATCATCTCGTCTGCAACCGCCTGCCGAACCGGGCCCGACCTCCCGCCGGGCCCGGTTCGGCGTGCCCGGCGGCCCGGCGCGCCGCAGCGTTCCTGGACATCCTCCATGACCACATCCACTACACCTGGGCCGCCTGCCTGCCGCACGGCCAGGCAGGCAGGCCGGGCAGACAGGTACGGGCGGCCGGGCAGGCAGGTACGGGCGGCCGGGCAGGCAGGTACGGGCGGCCGGGCAGGCAGGTACGGGCGGCCGGGCAGGCAGGTACGGGCGGCCGGGCAGGCAGGTACTTCTGCGAGGGCGGCAGCACGGCCGGTCCTGGCCGGGTAATGTGCCCGCGTGACTGTCCAGGTAGAAGTAATCCGCCAGGTGACCGACGAGGTGGTCGACGCGTTCGGCCGCCTGCTTCCGCAGCTGTCCAGGTCAGCCCCGCCGCTTGACCGGGCCGCCCTGGACGGGATCGCGACTTTCGCGGCGAACACGATGCTGGTCGCCCGCTCCCCCGCAGGCCTGATCACCGGCACCCTGACCCTGGTGATGTTCCCCACTCCGACCGGGATCCGCGCCTGGATCGAGGATGTGGTCGTCGACGAGTCTGCACGGGGCCAGGGTGTCGGCGTGGCGCTGACGCTCGAGGCCCTGCGCCTGGCGCAGGAGGCCGGTGCCAGGACCGTCGATCTCACCTCACGACCGTCCCGCGAGGCCGCCGGCCGGCTCTACGAGCGGGTCGGCTTCGAGGTCCGCGGCTCAAGGCTGTACCGGTTCAATCTCGCCGACGCCGGGGCCGCCGCGGGATCCGGCAGCACGCCGGCCTGACTCAGGTACCGAGTTCCGCGACGGCCGCGAGCAGCCGGTCCACGTCGGACCGGTCGTTGTAGTGCACCAGGCCAGCCCGGACCGCGCCGCCTGTGTCCCTGATTCCCAGCGCGCCGGTCAGTTCCCAGGCATAGTTGTGGCCGCTCCACACGTTGACCTTGCGCCCGGCGAGATGCTCGGCGACCTGGCGCGGAGTGCGGCCAGCCACGGTGAAGTACGCGGTCGCGGTGCGCCTGGCGGCCTTCCCGTAGGTCGTGACGTGTTCCATGGCATCCAGGCCGCCGAGCAGCACCCGGAACATGTCCTGCTCGTAGGCCCGCACCGCACTCATGGCGGCGAGGATGCGCCGCCGCCTGGGCCTGCCGGGACCCTCGCCGGCCAGCGAAGCGAGATGCTCGACGGCGGCTGTGACGCCGGCCAGGTCGGCGAACGGGAGAGTTCCCCGCTCGAACCGCTCGGGTACCGAGTCAGGCGCGGGCAGCAGCTTGTCCGGCGCGAGGGTGTCGAGCAGCGCCGGATCAGCGACCACGGCGCCGACGTGCGGCCCTGACCATTTGTAGGCGCTGGTGGCGTAGCAGTCGGCACCGAGTTCAGCTACATCAACCGGGCCGTGCGGGGTCGCATGGACGCCGTCGACGTAGCTGACCGCGCCAGCCGCGCGCGCCACAGCGGTGATGGCGGCCACGTCCGGGATGGTACCCAGCACATTGCTGGCGGCGGTCACCGCGACCAGCCTGGTCCGGTCGCCGATCAGCGCGCCGAACTGTGCCGCAGCCAGCTCTCCGGTCGCCGGGTCGACTTCAGCCCAGCGCACCACCGCACCAGCTCTGGCGGCAGCCTGTACCCACGGCCGGACATTGGCGTCATGATCAAGCCTGGAGAGGACGACCTCGTCACCAGCGCGCCACCCTGCGGCGAGACTGCGCGCGAGGCGGTAGGTGAGCGTCGTCATATTCGGCCCGAGGATGATCCCCTCCGGCTGGCCGCCGGTCAGGTCCGCCAGCGCGGCCCGGCATTCGGAAGTGATCGCATCGGAGCGCCGGCTGGCCGGAAAGATGCCGCCAGCGTTGCCGAGCCCGGCGCGGTAGGCGCCAGCAATCGCGTCGATCACCGCGGCAGGCAGCTGCGTTCCCGCCGCTCCGTCCAGGTAGGCGTACTCATCGGCCAGAGCCGGGTAGGCGGCCCGCACCTTGTTGACGTCGAAGGCCATCAGGATCCTTGCTCCCTTCGCAGCGCCCATGCGGTGTCATCGACCGCCGGGACCAGGTTCGGCGCAGTGAGCTCTCCGCGTCCGTGCGGCAGACTCAGCCCCGGGACGGGCGTAAGAACAGGGACTCCACGCGGGCCGGCATCGCGAGCGAGGAGATAGCCAACCTCTGCCGCCACGGGCCCCGGTATGAGCAATTCGGTCCAGCCGCATGCGGGTCAGCGAGCAGCTTCACACCGGCCAGATGAGAAACTCCCCGACCAGCCGGAGCGCCTCTACGCGCTGCGCGCTCACGAGCTCAGTGTACCCGTACTGTCCCGGGGCAGCTGGTTTGCTGCCGCTGCACCAGGCAAGGGAGCGCCGCCCGGAGAAGATCATCAGAACCAGTAGTTGGTACCTATAGGCATCGCCATTGTTTACCGCTGCCAACTGCCAGCCACGCCATTGGTGTCCGCGCTTGAACCGCGGTGCTGGCGGCCGGCCGTCCGTACTGCGCGGGCATCGGGTGGCGTGGCGCTGCGGGCTGGTCAACGGCGCCACTGCCGTATCCGGGGACGCTTCTGTGGCTGCGCCCACTCTGTGCCCGGCCAGCGGAAATTGAGATGACAGACTGCGGACCGCGAGGTTAGCGTCGGAAAAATGCCCCCTGAACCTGCCGCGCTGCCCCATGCCGCGACCCGGTACCGGCCTGCCGGCCAGGCACCGTTCGCGGCGTTGTGGCGTACCAGGACGTACCTGCGCCCGCACGCCTGGCGGCTGGCGCTGATGCTCGCGGCGGCGATCGGAGCGGTCGGCGCCGCGATAGCGATCCCGCTGCTCACGAAGGCAGTGATCGACGGGCCCATCGCGCACGGGAACGCCCGCGGCCTGCTGCCGCTCAGCCTGGCCGCCACCGGGCTCGGAGTAACGCAGGCCTCGCTGAACCTGTACCGGCGATGGGTGCAGGCGAGTGCCGTCACCGGCATGGAGCGATCCATGCGCGATGACATCTACGCGCACCTGCAGCGCATGCACAGCGCGTTTCACGACGACTGGCAATCTGGCCAGTTATTGTCCAGGGCGACTACGGATCTGTCGGCGATCAGGAGGTTCGCCGGCTTCGGTGTCATCTTCTTCATCACGAACGTAGTGACCTTCGTCGTCGTGGTCGCGTTGCTCATCCGGATGAACTGGTGGCTCGGCACGCTGACCGGCTGCGTGTTCCTGCCTGTCGTCGCGATCTGCGTGCGCTTCGAGCGCCGGTACCGCGTCCTTTCCAGGCGCGCCCAGGATCAGCAGGGCGATCTGGCTACCTACGTCGAGGAAGCGGCGGCCGGCCTCCGGGTACTGAAGGCGCTCGGCCGCCGCGAAGCGGCAGCGGCCAGGCACACGGCGCAGGCGACACTCGCCTACCAGACTCAGGTGGCCAAGGCCAGGCTGCGCGGCACTTTCTGGGCCGGCCTGGACCTGGTGCCGAACGCGGTGATCGGGCTCATCCTGCTACTCGGAGCGCTCGCCGCGAGCCGGCATGAGCTGAGCCTCGGCGGCCTCGTCGCCTTCATCACCCTGACCCTGCAGCTGGTATGGCCCATCGAGGCCATGGGATACATCCTGGCCTCCGGCCAGGAGGCGGCGACCGCGGCGCAACGGATCTACGAGATACTCGACGCCGAGCCGGCAATCAGCGACCAGGCCGCGGATCTGGCCCATCACGACACGGCCCCACGGCAACCCGGCCCGGCACCGCAACCCGGCCCGGCACCGCAACCCGGCCCGGCACCGCAACCCGGCCGGGCACGGCCGGCCGAAGACGCGGGCCTGCAGCCGGACCGCCGGTCCTCGCCCGGGGCGCGGCTCGTCTTCGACCAGGTTGTCTTCGCGTATCCGGGCGCGCCCGCTCCGGTGCTCCGCGGAGTCAGCCTCGAGATCGAGGCTGGCCAGACAGTCGCGCTTGTCGGCGCTACCGGATCAGGAAAGAGCACGCTGCTTAATCTGGTGCCCAGGCTGGCCGAGCCGGCCCGCGGATCAATCATGCTGGGCGGCACCGACGTCGCCAAGCTCCCGCTCGCGGCGCTGCGCAGCCGGGTCGGCTGTGCCTTTGAGGACCCGACGCTGTTCTCCGCCAGCGTCAGGGAGAACGTCAGCTACGGCGTGCCCGACGCGGACGAGGCCGACATCCTGGCGGCGCTGGCCGCGGCCCAGGCGGATTTCGTCACCAACCTGCCGTGGGGGCTCGAGACGCGGATCGGCGAGCAGGGCATGGCGCTGTCCGGCGGGCAGCGCCAGCGGATCGCGCTCGCGCGGGCCATCCTGGCCAGGCCCGAAGTCCTGCTGCTCGACGATCCGCTATCAGCTCTCGACGTGCATACCGAGGCGAAGGTGACCCGGGCGCTCCGCGAGGTGCTTGACGCTTCGACCGGGCTCGTGGTGGCGCACCGGCCATCCACCGTGCTGCTGGCCGACAAGGTCGCGCTGCTCGCCGACGGCGTCATCGCCGCCCTGGGCTCGCACCATGACCTGCTGGCCAGCCAGCCGCTCTACCGCGACCTGATGAGCGCCGCGCCGGTCGAGCGCCAGGACAGCCAGCCCGGCCTGGACAGCCAGCCCGGCCTCGACAGCCAGCCCGGCCAGGCCCAGGACGATGCCGAACAGGGCCTGAGCGGGGCGTTGCGGTGAGCGGGCAACCCGCGGCCTCGTGGCGCGGAGTCGCGGCGGAGGAAGCTGACGATATCCCGGCGAGCCTTGCCGCAATGCTCCGCCGCCGGGGCCGGTACCTACTGCAGGAGCTGCTCCGCGCGCACAAGATGAAAACAGCGGCGATCCTCGTCCTGATCGTGACCGCCAACCTGGCGGCTCTCGCCGGGCCGTGGCTGGTCGGCGTCGGGATCGACCGGATCCCGCAGCTCACCAGGTCACGCGATGCGGCGCCGCTGGCCGCCATTATCGCCGCCTTCGCCGCAGCCGTGGTCATCCAGGCCGTCACCACCAGGTCCTACATTGCCGCCATGGGCCAGCTCGGCGGGGACGTAGTGCTCGACCTGCGGCGGCGCTTGTTCGCCCAGTTCCAGCGGCTGCCCGTATCTTTCCACGAGCGCTACACGTCGGGCCGGGTCATCTCCAGGCAGACCTCGGACGTCGACTCGATCGAGGACCTGTTTGACGAGGGCCTTGACTCACTGGTGTCTGCCACCTTCTCGCTGCTGCTGGTCGGCGCCGGGATGCTGCTGCTCGACTGGCCGCTCGCGCTGGTCGTTATGGCCGGCTTCGCCCCGCTGACCTGGATGACGGCATGGTTCAGGCGCGAATCGGCCATCGCCTACCGGCGGACCAGGGAGACGATCGCCGAGGTCATCGTGCACTTCGTCGAGACCTTCGGCGGTATCCGCGCGGTGCATGCCTTCCGCAGGGAACGCCGGAACGAGGAGATCTTTGGCGAGCTGAACGCCGGTTACGCAGCGGCCAGCCTGCGCTCGTCGCGGCTGATCGCCATCTACTCGCCCGGCATAAATCTGGTCGGCAACCTCGCCATCGGGGCGGTGCTCCTATACGGCGGGATCCGGGTCATCCACGGCAGCATGCAGGTCGGGGTCCTGGTCACCTTCCTGCTCTACCTAGAGCGTTTCTTCGACCCGCTGCAGGACCTCGCGCAGTTCTACAACACGTTCCAGTCGTCGGCGGCGGCGCTGGAAAAGATCTCCGGTGTGCTCGACGAGCCTCCGCTGGTAGCCGAGCCAGTGTCCCCCGCTGAGCTTCCGGATGTGAACGATGCGGCGCGGGGCGGCCGGGCGGTGCGGTTCGAGTCCGTCCGGTTCGGCTACCGCGACGCGGTGGTGCTGCCCGGCCTTGACCTGATCATCCCGGCTGGCCAGACAGCAGCCATGGTCGGAGCGACCGGCTCGGGCAAGACGACCATCGCCCGGCTGCTGGCCCGCTTCTACGACCCGGACTCTGGACGGGTGCTTCTGGACGGCACCGACCTCCGGCAGCTGCCTGACGCGACCCTGCGGCATGAGATCGTCCTGATCACTCAGGAGAACTTCCTGTTCAGCGGCAGCGTTGCGGACAATATCGAGCTCGGCAGGCCGGGTGCGTCGCGGGCCGAGATCCAGGCTGCCGCCACCGAGATCGGAGCGCATTCGTTTATCCGCGCGCTGCCCGACGGCTACGACGCGCAGGTAGGCAAGCACGGCGGGCGGCTCTCGGCCGGGCAGCGGCAGCTCATCTCGTTCGCCCGGGCGTTTCTCGCAGCGCCTGCCGTGCTGGTCCTCGACGAGGCAACCTCGCTGCTCGACATCCCAGGCGAGCGTCTCGTGCAGCGGGCGCTGCGCACCATTCTGGCCGGCCGCACGGCACTGATCATCGCCCACCGGCTGTCCACGGTCGAGATCGCGGATCGCGTCCTGGTTATCTCCGGCGGGCGGATCGTGGAAGATGGTCCGCCCGGCCAGCTGCTGGCCGGAGAGGGCAGCTACGCCGCGCTTCATGAAAGCTGGCAGCAGAGCCTCGTCTGACTGGCTGGAGCGAAGGGATGCGGCGGGCGATCTGTTTCCGGGCGGCGATCCGCTAAGCTGGCCCGCGTGATCATGGGCAGGAAAAAGGTCAGCGCCGAGGCGGAAGCGGAGTACGCAGCCGACGTCGCGCACGCCGCGAAGTTCGACGAACTGCTCTCGCGGGCGCGCGCCGCCGAGCAGGATTTCAGGAAGGCGCAGGCCGGCGCCATGCCAGCCGATCAGCTGTATCCACTGGCCAGGAACCTGGACACGGCCCTGACCGAGGTAATGCGGGCCGCCTATGCGGCTGAGCGCGCCGAAATCGGGCCGCATGGCTATGACGACCGAATCTACCGCCGAAAGGCCAAGGCAAAGCCTGCCGTGCACGCCTGGACGGACGAGGCGGAACGGCTGCTGACCCTCCGCGAGACCCACCGGCTTACCGGCCTGCCCCCGGCGCCGCGCACTGGCCAGCCCGGCAGGAGCGATGGCCGGGCGCCTGCCGCCTGATTGCACAGCGCCGCTGCCGCCCGCCAGCCCCGGCGGGCCCCCGGCCGGCGCCGGACGTGCGCCGAAGATCCGGCCGCTATCGGCAGGCCGCGTTCTCGCGGTCGTGACTAAGCAGGGCTGGCGGTCAGTCGTGACGAAGCAGCAGGCTGGCGGTCAATGGCGAGGACCGGGTACGCACCCGCCGCCGGAAATTTTCCGGCGTTGGGTGGTCATTAAGCTAGTCACAATGGGTAGTTACATAGTGGCGGAGCGCGCTGCCGTGAAAGCTACAAAGGATGATACGGAAAACCGTCACAACGAGCCATGCCGCCCCTCGGACCGTAGTGGCACAGTAGGCTCAGATCAAGACCGCGACGAACATAAATCAGGAGGCACACAGGATGTGCCCGCATACGCCCCCGTGTCCGGATCCAAGCGGTCCGGACGGTGAGGCAGCCCGCACCATCATCAGCCACCCCGAGCAGGGCTGGAGCCTGCTCTGCAACGGCATCGTGGTATTCGAGGACACCGGCGAGCTGCTCCCGGGCGGGGATGCGGTAGAGCCGCACCGCCCGACAGACCTGATACCGGCGACGCCCGCCGCGCGCCGGTCGGTGGCCACCACCCATTCGCCGGCTGCTTAGCGGGCCCTGCGGGCCCGCATCCAGGCTCGCCATCTGGGTGACGCTCCGGCCGTTCGGCTAGCCGGCCAGATGATAGGCGCCGGAATCCGGCCCCGGGACTTCGCGATGACGGCGACGGTCAGCCGCCAAGCCCGAGAGATTCGCGCAGCCAGGTTCCGACGGCACGGGTGACCGCGGCCGGGCTACCTGCCAGGGAGTGTGCCTCGCCGGGTAGCACAACGACCCGGTCCGCGTCCGTGGCCTCCGGAACGCCAAATGGGTCACGCGCGCCATTCACCACGAGCACTGGGACACCGGCCGCGCGGAGTTCGGCGAGCCGGGAACGCTCCGGATGGCCAGGCGGATGCAGCGGGAAGGCAAGCGCGACCACGGCTCGCGCGCCTGCCGCACGGGCGGTGCGGCAGGCAAGCCGGGCGCCGTTGCTGCGGCCGCCCTGGACCAGCGCGATCCCCGGGAACATATCCCGCAGCGCCCCGGCGATCTCAAGCCAGGCAGCGTCCTGCCGGGCCGCCGAGCCTGGCGCCCGGCCACCGCGCACCCGGTAGGGCTGGGTCACCCGGGCAACCGCGCCTCCGAGCGCCGTAGCGGCATCCCGGGCGGCAAGGAGGTCGGCACTGCCCGGGCCGCCTGCAGCGCCATGCGTCAGCGTCAGCAGGAACACCGGTGCCGGGCATTCATCGATCTCAGCGAGGGCGGCCCCGAAACTGGTCACGATCTCCACGCCGGAAGCGTAGCCGTCCGAGCCCGGCGCAGGTCAGCCCGTACTGCGGGCAGGACCCGGCTAGGCGTTCATTGCCTTGGCGAGAAACTGGCCGGTGTAGCTGTCGTCGACCTGCGCCACCTGCTCGGGCGTGCCGGTCGCTACCACGCTCCCGCCGCGTGATCCGCCCTCTGGACCTAGGTCGATGACCCAGTCCGCGGTCTTGATCACATCCAGGTTGTGCTCGATCACGATGACCGTATTGCCGCCGTCCACCAGCCTGCCGAGCACGCCAAGCAGCTTGCGGATGTCGTCAAAGTGCAGGCCGGTGGTGGGCTCGTCCAGCACGTAGATCGTGCGGCCGGTGGACCGGCGCTGCAGCTCGGACGCCAGCTTGACCCGCTGCGCCTCGCCGCCGGACAGAGTCGGCGCCGGCTGGCCGAGCCGGACGTAGCCGAGGCCGACATCGACCAGCGTCTTCAAGTGCCGGTGGATGGCGGGCACCGGCTCAAAGAACTTGGCTCCCTCTTCGATCGGCATGTTCAGCACGTCGGCGATGGTCTTGCCCTTGTAGTGCACTTGCAGGGTGTCGGTGTTGTACCTGGCGCCGTGACAGACCTCGCACGGCACGTAGACATCGGGCAGGAACTGCATCTCGATCTTGATCGTGCCATCGCCCGCGCACGCCTCGCACCGGCCGCCCTTGACGTTGAACGAGAACCGGCCCGGCTGGTACCCCCGGACCTTCGCCTCGGTCGTCTGCGCGAACAGCTTCCTGACGTGGTCGAAGACGCCCGTGTAGGTGGCCGGGTTGGACCGCGGGGTCCGGCCTATCGGGCCCTGGTCGACATGCACGACCTTGTCCAGGTGCTGCATCCCGGTGACCCTGGTGTGCCGCCCCGGCACGGTGCGCGCGCCGTGCAGTTCCTTGGCCAGCGCGTTGTACAGGATGTCGTTGACCAGCGTTGACTTCCCCGAGCCCGACACCCCGGTGACCGCGATGAAGCAGCCCAGCGGGAACGCGACATCGACGCCGTGCAGGTTGTGCTCGGTGGCGCCCTTGACCGCCACCTCCCGGCCCCGGGTGCGCTTCCTGCGGCTGGCTGGCAGCGGGATCGCCTCGCGGCCGGTCAGGTAGGCGCCAGTCAGCGACTCCTGGCTGGCCAGTAGCTCCTTGAGGGGTCCGGAGACGACGATGTTGCCGCCGTGCTCCCCCGCTCGAGGACCGATGTCGACAACCCAATCGGCCGCCCTGATCGTGTCCTCGTCGTGCTCGACGACGATGAGCGTGTTGCCGAGATCGCGGAGCCTGATCAAGGTCTCCAGCAGCCGGTGATTGTCGCGCTGGTGCAGCCCGATAGACGGCTCGTCCAGCACGTACAGGACGCCGACCAGGCCCGAGCCGATCTGGGTGGCCAGCCGGATCCGCTGCGCCTCGCCGCCGGCCAGGGTGGCAGCGGCACGATCCAGGGTCAGGTAGTCAAGTCCCACGTCGAGCAGGAAACCGAGCCTGGAATTGACCTCCTTGAGTATCCGCCCCGCGATGTGCTGATCCCGGTCGGAGAGCTCGAGCGAGAGCAGCAGCTTGGCCAGCTCGCCGATCGGCAGGGCGCAATACGCGGCGATCGATCTGCCGTCGACGGTGACCGCCAGCGAGACCGGCTTCAGCCGGGCGCCCTTGCAGGACGGGCACGGTACCTCGCGCATGAACCCCGCGAACCGCTCCCGGCTCGAATCGCTCTCGGCCTCGGCGTGCCTGCGCTCGATGTAGGGGATGGCGCCCTCGAAGTTGGTATAGTAGGAGCGCTCCCTGCCGTACCTGTTCTTGTACCTGACGTGGACCTGCTGGTCATAACCGTGCAGCAGCGCGTGCCGCGCCGCGGTCGGCAGCCTGGACCACGGCGTGCTGACCTTGAAGCCCATCGCATCGCCGAGCGCCTCGATCAGCCTGATGAAGTAATCGCTGATGTGCCCGCCGCTCCACGGCCCGATCGCGCCATCGGCCAGCGTCTTGGCCGGATCAGCGACGACGAGTTCCGGGTCGACCTCCATCCGGGTGCCCAGGCCGGTGCAGTCCGGGCAGGCCCCCCACGGGGAGTTGAACGAGAACGACCGCGGCTCCAGCTCATCGAAAGACAAGTCGTCGTAGAGGCAGGCCAGGTGCTCGGAGAACATCCGCTCCCGGTGCGGGTCGGTCTCGGGCAGGTCGACGAAGTCAAGCACGACAATGCCGCCGGACAGCCCCAGTGCGGTCTCTACCGAGTCGGTGAGCCTGCGCCGGGCGGACTGCTTGACGTCGAGCCGGTCGACCACGACCTCGATGTCGTGCTTCTCGTACTTCTTCAGCGCGGGCAGGGCCCCGGCGGCGGCGCTGTCCAGCCGGATCACCGTGCCGTCCACCCTGGCCCTGGAATACCCCTTCGCCTGCAGTTCACGCAGCAGCTCGGTGTACTCACCCTTGCGGCTGCGCACCACCGGTGCGAGCACCTGGAACCTGGTGCCCTCGTCAAGCTCCAGCACCCGGTCCACGATCTGCTGCGGGCTCTGCCTGGCGATCGGCCGGCCGCAGATCGGGCAGTGCGGCTTGCCGACCCGCGCATACAGCAGCCGGAGGTAATCGTAGACCTCGGTGATCGTGCCGACGGTCGAGCGCGGGTTGCGGCCGGCCGCCTTCTGGTCGATGGACACCGCCGGTGACAGCCCGTCGATGAAGTCGACGTCTGGCTTGTCCATCTGGCCCAGGAACTGCCTGGCGTAGGCGGATAGTGACTCGACGTACCTGCGCTGCCCCTCGGCAAAGATCGTGTCGAACGCGAGGCTGGACTTGCCCGACCCGGAGAGGCCGGTGAAGACGATCAGGGCATCCCGCGGCAGGTCGAGCGACACGTCCTTGAGGTTGTGCTCGCGCGCGCCGCGGACGACGAGACGATCAGCCACTGGCCCTCAGTTCTCCGGTGTTGAAGACAGCCTTATCGAGATTGGGGGGACGCCTCGCCATAGTATCCGGGGGTGCTGACAAAACCGGGGTGCTTCGGCGGCCGGGCGGCAGGCCCGGCGGATGGCTGCCTCAGCGGCGCGACCCGGCCCTCCGCCGGCGCATCCCGGTGCTGCGGACCCTGCTTGAACGCCAGCGCGGGCCCGGTTTGTTCCGGTCGGCCCGCGGCGCCCGGGCCAGCGGCGCCCGGGCCAGCCGGGACTGCGGGCCAGCCGGGACTGCGGGCCAGCCGGGACGGCGGGCCAGCCGGGACTCAGCGGCCGCCCGCCTGCGCCCTGTCCGCATAGCCGGCCGGCCCGCCCGCAGGGCCTGCCTCATAGGCTGCCTGAAAGGACGTGACGGCCGCTGCGACGGGCCCCGGCCGCGCTGCCCCAGGAGATCTGTGACCGGGATGGAGTAGGGATGACCTATACAGGTGACGTCAGCGTCGGCGGGCCGGCGGACACCAGGGAGCTTCCCGGCCTGACCATTACCAAGGTGGCGGTCGGGCCTCTGGACAACAACGCCTACCTGCTACGCTGCACCGCCACCGGGGAACTGCTGCTGATCGACGCGGCGAACGAGGCGGGCACGCTGCTCAAGCTCATCAGCGGCAGCCGGCTTGCCACCATTCTCACCACCCACCGACACTGGGATCACTGGGCAGCGCTACGGGCGGTCCAGGAGGCGACCGGGGCCGCGACGGCCGCCCATCCGGCGGATGCGGACGAGCTGCCGGTCCACGTCACCCGGCTGGTCACCAATGGCGACACGATCGGGGTCGGTGAAGCCAGACTGTCCGTCATCCACCTGCGCGGCCACACGCCGGGCAGCATCGCCCTCTGCTACGACGCCGACGGCGCGCTCGCCGACACCCCGCATCTGTTCACCGGCGACTCGCTCTTCCCCGGCGGTCCGGGCAACACCGAAGGCGACCCGGCCAGGTTTAGGCAGCTCATTGACGACCTCGACGAACGAGTCTTCGGCCAGCTGCCTGATGGCACCTGGGTCTACCCGGGCCACGGCAAGGACACCACCCTCGGCGCCGAGCGCCCGCAGCTTGCCGAATGGCGCGCGCGAGGCTGGTGACCGGCTGCTGCCGGCCCAGGGCGGCCCGCGTCAGCAGTACCAGCTTCCGCGCGGACCGCGGCGATGGCTGCGGCGTCAGCGGGACGTGCCGGACGGATCAGCACCACGCCGCATGCGTAACCACCGGCCCGCAGGGCCGTCAGCGGACTAGCTGCGCAAAGGCGATGACATTGCTCAGGTAATGACCGGTCGCCGGGTCGAAGGTACCGCCACAGGTGATCAGGCGCAGCTGGGCGTCTGGCACCGGCCCGTAGACCGCCGCGGCAGGAAACCGGGCCTTCGGGTACAAGTGCACCGAGGTGACCTTGAAGACCGCCACCGACCCGCCGGCCCGCCTGACGTACACGCGGTTGCCTGGACGCAGCAGCCGCAGCCGGAAGAAGATGCCGGGTCCGGTCAGCGAATCGATATGGCCGGCGATCACCGCGGCGCCGATCGCGCCGGGCCGCGGGCTGCCGGCGTACCAGCCCGCCACAGCCGCGCTGGCCGGCACCTGCAGGGTGCCGCCCTGGGTGAGCCCGAGCCGGACCAGCCGGGTACTTACGCCTATCACCGGAATAATCAGCCCGGTCGGCCTCGCGACCACCGCCTGGGCCGTGGGCCCGGGCACCGCGGCGCGCATGCCGTTCGGGACCGGCAGTAGCGAGACGCGGCCGTCGGGGACAGTCCGGTGCGCGGTGCCGCTGGCTACAGCCAGGCCGCGTATGCAGATGCTGGCGACCAGCAGCCCGGCCAGCAGTGCGGCGACAGCGGCCGGCTGGCGCGCCGCGCGCGAGCGCGATACGTGCCGGCCGGACCGCTTGATCACTTCACCGCGCGTGGGCGGCCCCCCGGTGCGACTTGCGCAGCAGGCGGGTGGCCCCGCCGACGGCGACGAGCAGACCCGCCAGACCGGTAACCAGCCAGGGCAGCAGCGGTGCCCCGGGCCGCGGCGCGGTACCGCCCAGGCCGGTGGCCGGCGCGCCCGACGGCGCCACCTGGCTGCCGGCCGCATCCTCCAGGCTGTCGATCGCGAGGTGACTGTGGCCGTCAAGGATGACCACGGTGTAGATGGTGCCAGCGGCCAGCGTGAGGCTGGCGTCCGTGCTCTCGCTCTCCCCTGCCGCATGAACCGTCCAGGTGCCCGGCGGGACGCTTCGGTACGACGTGATCTTAGAGAAGCCGAGCCTGGCCGCCAGGACGTTGCCTGCTGCGGTCACCGTGACTTGCTGCTGCTTCAGCGACGCCTGGATGACCCTGACCAGCGCCTTGCCCGGCGGCGTGACCAGCTTGTCGCTGAGGATCTGCAGCCGCAGCCCGGAGAACGGGCCCATCCCGGCGACGGTGTAGGCGTGCCCGGTGGCCACATTGACCGTGGTCGACAGGACCGGCTTGGAGCCTGGCGCGGCACCGGCGCCGCGCATGGCCACCGTGTATTCCCCGCTGGCGACCTGTTCATACGGCGACACCGTGCCATACGCGACATGCTTGAGCACGATCTGCGCGCTGGGGTTGCCGAAGGAGTACAGGTAGACATCGACGGCGGGGGTATTCGGGGACAGGTGAGCGAGCCGCATCCAGCCGGGCCCTGATGATGCCGATGCGGCGGGGGCGGCGAACCCCAGCAGGGCGGCAGCGAGCCCGCAGGCCGCGGCGGACCTGACCAGCCGGTAAAGACCGGGGCGCAACTTCATGATCGTTTTCTCCTGTTCAGTGTCAGGCCAAATGGTGGCTGCCGAGCAGCCCGAGAGGACTAGGGGCGGTAAATGCGACCCGCAAGGCGAGCTGACCGCCGCTGGCCCGTTGCAGGCCGGCGGCGGCCAGGAAGGGCGACCGCTGTGCCCGGAAGAAGGCCAGCGCGGACCTGAGGTAGCCAAGCTCACCCCCGCGAGCCTGCTGCAGGCCCGCCAGCTCCGCGCTGCGCAGTGGGACCCCGTAGCTGCTGCCCGGCCCGGCGTCGCCGAACGACAGGATGTAGACATGCTGCATCGCGGCCAGCGTGACGAGCATGACGAGCAGCCGGGCATCGACCTGCCCGGCGGTCAGCTGTTCGCGCGCGGCGTTCGTCGCGGTGATGTCACCGTTTCGCAACAGCTCAGCGCCGAACGCCATTCGCTCGTGCAGATCGGAACTGAGCGAGCTCAGATAGGCCGGGGCGCCGTCGGGGGCGGTTACCCGCACCTCGACGCGCGCCGTCCCGGCGCCAAAAGCGGCAAGGACAGTCGGTGCGTAGACCGTGGTCAGGCGGGCGCCGAACTGGCTGCGGACGGCGGCGGTCGCCACCACGACAGCGGAGCCGAGCGGCCCGTCAGCGGACGGGCTAAGCTCAATCAGGCTCGCGGCCGGCACCCCCTGCGCCTGCAGGGCCGAGCACATCACCGGGTCACACGCCACTACCGAGCTGCGGCTCACCTGCGCGGTCACCCAGGCTGCCGCCTGGCGGCGCGCCGTCGCCGCCGCCGCGAGGGCAGCGCCGCCGGAACCGCGCTGAGCCTGTCCCGGGGCTTCGGCCCCGCCGGCCGAGTGGCGAGCCAGTATGACGGTCACTGCGCCTGCCGCGAAAACCACGACCGCCACCGCGAGGGCGGCCAGCCCAAGCGCCCGCGCCGACCGGCGCTGCAGCCACAGCCGCAGCGTGGTGGCTAGCACCCCGCCCCACGGCGGCGCAGGCGGCTCCGGCGTTGAGTTGGCGGGCGCCTGACGCTCCGGTGGCCGGGGCACGTCCGACCACAGGTCGGCCCAGTTCCCCCGGTCCGGCCCGGCTAGCTCCGGCCCGGCTGGCGCTGGCCCGGCTGGCTCCGGCCCGGCTGGGCGCTGGCCCGGCTGGCGGCTGGCCCGGCTGGCTCCGGCCCGGCTGGCTCCGGCCCGGCTGGCTCCGGCCCGGCTGGCTCCGGCCCGGCTGGCTCCGGCCCGGCTGGCTCCGGCCCGGCTGGCTCCGGCCCGGCTGGCTCCGGCCCGGCTAGCTCCGGCCCTCCTGGCTCTGGCCCCGGTGCGGCTGGCCCGTTCCCAGCGGGCCCTGCCGACCTGCCCGGCTCCTGCCGCGGGGGCCCCGCGCAGGCGGATGGCACCCGGCCGGCCGGGTCCGGCTCGGTGAGCCGTACCCGGCTCAGCTCCAGGGCTGCGGGCAAGGGCCCGGACGCAAGCGGAGGCGGCGGCGGCCTCATGCCGCTGTGAGGACCTTTCCTCGATGCCGGCACGACCCGGCCCGTTTCGCCCATGAACTAGCTACCCCCCGGACCGCGCACAGGGGTTGCGCGGCCCTCAACAGACAGCACAGCACACAGTGAGGTGTTGTTTCACCGAAAATAGCGGTTTGTTACCAGAAACCTACCGCGTGTCGTGAACGTCGCCTTTTGCACGTTGAGAAATGCACGTTGCTGTCATCCTGGCCGCCTTTCGCCAGCCTGCTGGATGCGCCTGGCCGCAAGGCGCTCATACGCCGAGACCGCCGCCGTCACGGCGTCGGACTCCGAGGGCAGCGCGCGGGACCTGGCCAGCGCAGCGGCGCTGAGCCGCGCCGCGCGGCCCTGATCATCAAGCACGGACAGCACCGCAGCGGCGAGCAGGGCAGGTTCACCTGGCGGGACAAGCAGGGCGCCGTCTTCGCCGGTCATATCCGGGATGCCGCCCACCCTGGTGGCGACGATCGGCTTTCCCGCCCGCAATGCCTCCTGCACGATCAGCGCCCGGGCTTCCCACAGGCTCGGCACCACGACGACGTCTGCGGCCGCGAGCAGCGCGGGAATATCGTCCCGCGGGCCGAGGAATACCACGTCCAGCCTGGCCGCCGCGGCCCGCGCTGACAGCTCCCCCGCCAGCGGTCCCTCTCCTGCGATCGCGACGACCGGAGCCGGCTGCCTGGCCTGCCAGGCTGGTGCCGCATCCAGCAGCATGCCGAAGCCCTTCTGCGGGGCCAGCCTGCCCGCTGCGAGCAGCACGGGGCGCCCGGCCGCCCCGATGTCGGCGCGCGCCCTGCTGACCGCGTCCGCGGACGGCGGGCCGGTCGCTGGCGCCGCCACTACGGCCAGGCCGGTTTCGCGCGCGCCGAGGGTCCGCATGCGGGCGGCCAGATCAGCGGAGGCGCACAGCACCGCCGTCGCCCGCCTGGCAACGATCAGCTCAAGGACCCGGTAGACGGCGGCGGCGGGCCCGCTGCCTGGCGCCGCGTTGTGCACGGTGACCAGCAGCGCCGGGCGATACCCGGTGCCGCCGGTCAGCGCGACGGCAGCGAAGGCGCCTGCGCGCAGGCCGTGCGCATGCACGACGTCGGGCGCTGCCTCCCGGAGCCCCCTGCGCAATGCCGCGATAGCGGCGGCGTCGGCGACCGGGCGCGGCCGGTCGCCGACGGCGGCCGCAACGAACGGCACCGCACTGGCGGCGAACTGCCGGGCGGCCGGGGCGGGGCCGAGGACCGTGACCGCCAGGCCACGCTCCTGGCAGCCTGCCGCAAGCATCGCCACGTGACTGCCGGTCCCGCCGGCGGTGGTGCCGATGACCAGGGCAACTCGCAGCGAAGTCACGGCGCCGCCCTCCTGAGCACCCGCGCGACCATTGAGCGGGTATCGCCGCCGTCCAGGATGTAGCTGATGATCCCGAAGACGGCAATCGCGCAGGTACAGGCGATCACGGCCAGGCATCCGTTGAGCAGGAAACCGGACACCTGCACCGCTGCCGACACCGCGGCTCCGGCCAGCGCGCCGGCCACCCCGGCGGCTAGCCCGGCGGCTGCGGCACGCGGGGTGCCGCGCAGCGCGGCCGGTCCCCTGGACCGCCTGACCGCCGCCATCAGCGCCACGGCGGCGGCGGCCAGGCCGATGGTGTTGCCAAGGCCGAGCACCGGGACCACCCAGCGGCCGCGGACCAGCGTGACGCCGATGACGTCGGCGGCGATGACCAGCAGCCAGCCGCCCGCCATCGCGACCGCGGTGACCCGGTGCCGCCGGTCCGCGAGCAGCACCCTGGACAGGCACGCCATCAGCCCGTAGCCGACCAGGCCAGGAGCGAACGCCGCGAAGGTGAAGGCGAGTTCCCTGGCCTGCGCGGGCTGGTGCGCGATGAACATCCGGGCTGCGGGCACGGCGGCCCCGGCCAGCATGGCCGCGCCGAGCCAGGACACCAGCAGCACCGCGCGCGTGGCGGAGGCGGCGGTCTCATCGAACGGCGCGCCCGCCGTGGTGGACAGCACCGGGAAGGCGCTGATCGCGATCGGGATGGCGAGTACCGCATACGGCACGATGAACGCCTGCCAGCCGTAGTTGTACAAGACAATCGCGCCGCTGCCGCCATGGCCGTTGGCGAGCCTGATCACCACCACTATCGCCGCGTTCTGCGCGATCAGAGCGGTAATGCCGACCGCTGCCAGGCCGCCGGCCCGGCGGCCGACACCGGCCGGGAACCGCAGCGCGGGGCGCAGCCGCAACCGCAGCCGCAGCGCGGACGGCAGCGCAGTGACGACGAGCGCGGCGACACCGGCCGTGGTGCCGAGCGAAAGGGTCAGCTGTGCCGCTGTGGACAGTCCGGATAGCTGCTGGGTGTGTGCCTGGCCTAGCGGCACGAAGGCCTCGTAGGCGGCGATGACGACGAGGCTGGACAGCACCGGAGCCAGCGCGGGCGCCGCGAACCTGTGGTGCGCCTGCAGCACGCCGTACATCACCACGGCCAAGCCGTACAGCAGGATCTGCGGCGCGAAGACCACCAGCATGCGGGTAGCCACCGCGACGACCTCGGCGTGCGCGCAGCCAGGCGCGCCGGGCACGAGCAGGGCCACCACCGGGCCTGCCAGCACCGCCAGGATCAGGCTCACCGCGACGCCGAGCGCGACTGTCCAGGTCAGCAGGGCCGATGCGATCCGGCTCGTCTCCGCCGCGCCACCGGGCCCGGTGGCGCGGCGCTGCGCGGGACCTGCGAGCACCGGAACCATGACGCTGGTCAGTGCCCCGCCGAGGACGATGTCGTAGATGATGTTGGGCACCTGGTTGGCCGTGGTATAGGCGGTGCCGAGGCAGGAGGCGCCGACGGTGTGCGCGAAGACCAGCTGCCGGCCGAATCCGATGATCCGGGCGGCCGCGGTGAGCGCGCCGATCAGGACAGCGGCCCGGCCGATCGCGCGGCCGCGGCCGGGCCCTTCCGGCCGGCGATCCCCGGGGCCCCGCCTGGTCACCGGCGCGGCAGGGCCCGTCACCGGCCTGGGGTGGCGGCCGGCACCGGCGAGCCGGGTGCGGCCGGGCCGGCCGGAACCGGCCGCCCGGCGGGCGCGGCCATACCGCCCGGTGCCGTCTCCGCGTCCCCGTGCTGAAGGCCCGGCAGGCCGGCGGCCGCCCCGGCCGGAGGCCGCCGGCCGAGCATGTCGAGCCAGCGCAGCGGCGGCGTCCGCTCGATAACCTTGGTGAAGCTGACCAGCTCGCTGGCGGCGGTCAGCCCGGCGACGGCCGCGAGCACGCCGATTCTCGCCGGTCGCGGCAGTGCGATCGCCGCTGCAGTGCCGAGCATCGCGCCGAGCGCGTTAGCGCCCGCATCGCCCAGCATGGCCCGCTCGCCCAGATCTTCGGGAAGCAGCGCCGCCGCCGCGCCGACCGGCGCCGCCGCCGCGCGCCCGCCCGTCGCCGGGGCCGCCGCGACCAGCGAACCCGCTGCCAGCGCGACCTTGATAGCCCGGCCAGGACGAAGGTCGAACAGGTTCAGCAGGTTAGCGCCGCCCGCCGCGAGACCTGCGTTGATAACGATGTCCGGGGCCTGGCCGCCGGCCAGCAGGCTGGCCGTGAGTCCGGCAGCGCCGATGCCGCCGATCTTGACGGCGCCGCTGGTCAGCTCGCCGCCAGCGAGCGCGCCGAGGTGCCCGCGGAAGCCGCGCCGGTCCCCGCTGCCGGCCAGGTCGTCGTAACAGCCGAACACGGCGGCCCCGGCTCCGGCTACCGCCAGCGCCGCGCGGCTGCGGGCCGCAAGCCCGGGCGCCACGGCACTGACCGCTACCGCAGCCGTCGCCACCGCCGGGCCCGCCAGCAGCGTGACCGGCTCGCCGCGATGATTGGTCCTGGTCCAGGCTGCGTGGCCGCCCGGCGGCCTGGCGTTCAGCGCGGCATAGGCGGCGCGCGCCGCCACCGCCGCCAGCCCGCCGGCGAGCAGCGCCGCCCGGCTCATCGCCGCACCGGCGCTGCGGCCGTCCTGGCCGGCCTGGTGCTAGCGGACGCGCTGGAAGGCGTCAGCGAGGGCGTGGGTGCCGGGCTCGGGACGGCGGCCGGGCCAATGCCATAACTGGCTGCCTTGTGGCCGCTCAGCCGCAAGCTCAGCGCCTGGGCCACCATGATCTGGCCGATCTCGGTGTTGGCGTTGTCCACGCTGGACAGCTGGATCCCGCTACCGCCGCTGGAAACCTCGTCGATCGCGCTCCCTGGCCCCGAGCCGGGCTGCGATCCCGCCAGCACCGCCCCCTGGCCCGTTGTATCCAGCTGCGCTGCCAGCGACAGCAGCGCCAGGTTGGCGGGGTCGGAGTCGCCGCCGGCCGGGGGGCTGCCCGGTATCACGACGACGGCCAGCGTGGCTGGCGCCAGGCTGGGGGTACTCACGCCGAGAAAGCCATGCTGGGCAAAGCCGGCCAGGATCTGCTTGCTCTTCGAGGCATCCACTGCTGGGCCATCCTTGGTGACGAGGGCGGCGGCGATCACCTGGGCGGCCTCCTGCTGGCCTGAGATCTGCGGGTTCGCATTGGCCTGCGTGCCCTGGCTGCCCAGGCTGACACCCGGCGGGACCAGCTGCTGGGCGAGCGCATCGAGGTTGCTCTGGGTGCTCGCTGCGGTTACGAAGAACGCCTGCTGCAGTGCCACCTGCCCGGTGACGTCGGCACCTGCCTGCTGCAGCGCGCCGGTGATGCCGCTGACCACTGTGCCGTCCGCACCTGGGGCGGTCACGATGACGACCTGCTTGCCGGTCAGCAGATGGTCCAGCAGCAGGCCCGAGCCTGCCTGCGCGAAGGCGTTGTCGTTGGTGATCTGGCGCTTCAGGTTCCCGTTACTGGCCTGCACCGAATTGATCTGCCGTTCGAGGCTCTTTGACGTCTTGTCGAGCGCCTTGAGCGTCGACGGCTGGAGCGCGGTTACGCCCACGATGATGCCGATCGCCAGCGCCAGGAAGACCGCTACGATCGAAACAAGGTGATAACGGAAATCAATCACTAAAATAGTCCAGATAGCCAGTATCTGAAGGTGTCCAGCTCTGCCAGCAGATAGCGCAAGAGGATCTGGCCCGCGGGCAGGATCATCAACGCCACCAGGACCGTCACTGTAGCGGCCAGCACGAGCGGGATGACCGCCTTCGGCGAGACCCGGCTGCGGTAGAGCCTGCTGACCCCCTTCTGGTCAACCAGCTTGTCGATGACCCGCAGCCTTGTCAGGAACGTGCTCGCCATCCCTGAGCGGCCCTTGTCGAGGAACTCTATCAGCGTGTCATGCCTGCCGACGGTCACGATCAGGCTGGCCCCTTTCTCGTCGGCGAGCAGCAGGGCGATGTCCTCGCTGGTGCCCGGGGCCGGGCAGGTGACCGAGTCAAGGCCGAGGTCGTTGACGCGGGCCAGGCCGGGAGCACGGCCATCCGGGTAGGCGTGCACCACGATCTCGGCGCCGCACGCCAGTGCCCGGTCGGAGACCGAGTCCATGTCGCCCACGATCAGGTCCGGCCGGTATCCGGCCTCCAGCAGCGCGTCGGCGCCGCCGTCGACGCCCACCATGACCGGCTTGCATTCGCGGATATAGGACCGGAGGGTGGCCAGGTCCTCGCGGTACCGGTAGCCCCTGACGACGACCAGGGCGTCCCTGCCATCGAATCTGGTCCGGAGGGCCGGTGCCCCGATGCCGTCGATGAGCAGCGGGTACTCGTTCTTGATGTACTCCATCGTGTTGGCGACGAACTTCTCGATCTCGGTCGCGAGGCCGGTCTTTGCCTCGGTCATCGCCGAGCACACCGATTCCAGGTCCTGCAGCCTGCCCTTGGCCACGACCTGCTCGCCCACGTAGAGGGTGTCCCCGTCGAGCCGCACCCGCTCGCCTTCGCTGACCCGTTCGAAGATGTCCGGCCCGACATCATCGACCAGCGGGATGCCGGCCTCAACGAGCAGCTGCGGACCGAGGTTGGGATACCGGCCCGTGATGCTCCTTGCCGCGTTCACTACAGCGGCGACCTGGTGGCCGATCAGCGCATCCGCACCGGTCCTGTCCAGGTCGGCGTGATCGATGATGGCGATCTCGCCGGGCCGCAGCCGCGTGGACAGGCTCTTGGTCCTGCGGTCCAGCCGGGCCGTCGCAGAAATCCCGGGCAGATCATCTGACCTGGTCCGACGGGCTCGGGAGAATCTGCGTGCGTACGCGTTCATCGCACGTCAAGTTTGCCAGATCCCACGGGCCCGGGATGCCACACGCGTGATCAGGGCGATCTCACCGCTGGCCGGTTCATGGCTGGCCGGTTCATGGCTGGCCGGCTCATGGCCGGCCGGCTCATGGCTGGCCGATCAGCGGTTGCCCGTCATCCCGGCCCGCTCGGCTGCCGCGGCGGCGAGCAGCTCGCTCGCGTGGGCGCGGCCGAACTCCGAATCCTCCAGGCCGGCCAGCATCCGGGACAGCTCCCTGACCCGCCCCGCGTCATCCAGGCGGACGACGCCGCTGCTCGTGACGGAGCCGTCATCAGCTTTCTGCACCACCAGGTGGGTGTCGGCAAACGCCGCGACCTGCGGTAGGTGGGTGACGACGATGACCTGCGCGAGCCGGGCGAGCCGGGCGAGCCGCCTGCCGACTTCGACTGCGGCCTTGCCGCCGACGCCGGCGTCCACCTCGTCGAACACGAACGTCGGTACCGGGTCGGCTCCGGCGAACACGACCTCGATCGCCAGCATCACCCTGGAGAGCTCGCCCCCCGAGGCACCCTTGTACAGCGGAAGCACGGGCGCGCCCGGGTGGGCCGACAGCTTGATCTCCACCTCGTCGCCGCCGTGCGGACCTGGCTCGGTCAGCGGCGTGATCGCCACGGTGAGCCGGGCGTGCGGCATCGCGAGCGCCGCAAGCTCGGCGGTCACCTCGGCCGCGAACCGGCCAGCCGCCTGCCTCCTTGCATCGGTGAGCGCGGCTGCGAGCTCACCGAGCGTGGCCGCGAGGCCGTCCTCCGCACTGGCCAGAGCAGCGATCCGGTCGTCGTCGCTGTCCAGCTCGCCGAGCCTGGCCGCCGCCAGCTTGGCCCACGACAGCACGCCGCCAAGGCCGCCCGCGGTGTCGTCCTGCGGTCCGGCGCCGCCGGGACGGCCGTCCGCCGCGCTGCCGCCGCCCGCCTCCGCCGCTGTGGCGCCGTCGCCCGTCTCCCGCGCAAGCACGCCGTCGCCGGCCTGCTGCGGGAGACCGGCATCGCGCACATCGGCCAGGCTACCGCCGGGGGGCGCCACCTCAGCTGCGCCGTACGAGCGGATCAAGCGCGCCAGGACGGCCCGGCGATCCTGCACGGCCGCGAGCCTGGCCGGGTCCGCCTCCACGGACTGCGCGTAGGACGCCAGCTCGGCGGCGACATCGGAGACGAGGTAGGCGGCCTCGGACACCCTGGCCGCCAGGGCCGCCAGGGCCACGTCATGCCGGGCGGCCGAATCCAGCGCCTGACGTGCCGCGCCGAGCAGCGTTACCGCGTCCGTGGTCTCGTAGGAACCGCTGGTGGGATCGGTCAGCAGTGCCTCGTGCGCCGCGGTGGCCGCCGTGTGCAGCGCGTCCGCGTGCGACAAGAGTTCATCCTCGGCCAGCAGCTCGGTATCCTCGCCGACGGTCGGCTCCGCCCGCTCGATCTCGGCGAGACCGCGGCGCAGATCCGCCGCCTCCCGTGCCCGGCCTGCTGCCAGCGAGGTGAGCTGATCCAGTTCGGCCCGGATGGCGCGGTGCCGCCGGTAAGCCTGCTGATAGTCGGCGAGGAGCACGGCCAGCCCCGGTCCGCCGAACCGGTCGAGGGCCGCCCGCTGCCGGCCCGGCCGCAGCAGCTGCTGCTGGTCAGCCTGGCCGTGCACGGCGACCAGGTCATCGGCGAGATAGGTGAGCAGCGAGACAGGCACCGACCGGCCTCCCGCATAGGCGCGCGACCGCCCCTCGGCCGATACTGACCGGCTCAGGATGAGCACGCCGCCGTCGTCATCGAGGTCTCCCCCGGCGTCGCTTACCTGCCGGGCCACCTGGCCGTCGGGCGCCACGCTCAGCGTTCCCTCGACGCTGGCCCGGGCGGCCCCCGGTCGTACCCGGGTGGGGTCGGCGCGGCCGCCGAAGAGCAGGCCAAGGCCGGAGACCACCATCGTCTTGCCCGCCCCGGTCTCGCCGGTCACGACGTTGAAGCCCGCGGACAGCTCAAGGACTGCCTCGTCGATCACCCCGAGCCCGCTGATCCGGACTTCCTCAAGCATCGCCGCCTGGCTCCTCGTCTCGCTGGCGCGCCCGCCTTGCTCGTGCGCCCTACTCCCGGGTTCCGTCTGGCGCGCCCCTGCCGCCAGGCACCCGGGCGCCCCGCGCATACCTGCCATCTGGCTCACGGGCGCCCATCTCCCTGCGGGCGGCCCCGCGCCCGCGCCAGCCCGCCACCGGCAGGCCGAACTTGACGACCAGCCGGTCGGTGAAGGACGCGCTGGCTTCTGCGCCCGCCGGGCCCGCGCTGGCATCGCGCAGCCTCGCCAGCAGCACCGGCTCAGTGCCGCGCCGCACCTCGATTCGCGCGCCCGGATCCAGATCGACCCTACGTCGCCCATCGCACCACAGAACGCCCGCGGACGCCTCGCTTTGGCTGCTGGCAGGCCCAATAACTTCCGCCGCGAGCACCGATCGCGGTGCGACGACCATCGGACCGGCAAAGAGAGCGTGCGCGCTGATCGGCACCAGCAGGAGAGCCTCCACCTCAGGCCAGACCACAGGTCCGCCGGCTGAGAACGCGTAGGCCGTGGAGCCGGTCGGCGTCGCGAATACCACGCCATCGCAACCCCACCGGGACAGCGGACGGCCATCGATCTCGGTCACCACATCGAGCATCCGCTCCCTGGCCCCCTTCTCGACGCTGGCCTCGTTCAACGCCCAGGTAGCCGCTGCCACGCTGCCATTGCGCCGCACGGTGACGTCGATGGTCATCCGCCGCTCGACCAGGTAGCGGCGTGCCACGACCCGGTCCACGGTGTCGGAGAGGTCCTCAACCTCAGCCTCGGCGAGGAATCCGACATGCCCGAGGTTGATGCCGAGCAGCGGCGTACCGGCCGGCCTGGCCAGCTCGGCGGCCCGCAGCAGTGTGCCGTCACCCCCCACGACCAGCACCATCTCAGCGCCCAGGGCGGCAGCGGCCGAGACCGGCACCTCGTGGCTGAACGCGGCGCAGTCAAGGTCCGCAGCCTCGGGAGCCAGCACTCGCACGGCCACCCCCGCTGCAGCCAGCCGGCTTGCCACTGAACGAGCGCTGCGAACCGCGTCGGCACGCCCGGTGTGCACGACGAGGAGCATCGTCCGCGCTGAGGTCACTGCGGCCCTTCCGTCATTGCCCGCTGCAGGGCACCAGGATCGAGCGGGCCCGCTCCGCGGCGCAGCCACAGGAAGTACTCCACGTTTCCCGACGGCCCGGGCAGCGGGCTCGCCACGACTCCTTTCACGCCCAGCCCGACAGCAAGCGCCGCCGCCGCGACCGACTCGACCGCCGCCGCTCGCAGCGCCGGATCCCGGACCACCCCGCCTGCCCCCACCCGGCCCTTGCCGACCTCGAACTGCGGCTTCACCAGCAAGACGAAGTCCGCGTCCGGAGCCGCACAGCCAGCCAGCGCGGGCAGCACCAGCGCCAGCGAGATAAAGGACAGATCAGCCGTGATCACGCCGGGCGCAGGTGCTACCTGTCCCGGCATCAGCGTGCGCACGTTGACGCGGTCCACAGCGGTCACTCTCGGGTCGGTGCGCAAGCCCCAGGCAAGCTGGCCCTGGCCAACGTCGACGGCGGTCACATGCGCGGCGCCGGCCCGGAGCAGCACATCGGTGAAGCCGCCTGCCGCCGCGCCAGCATCCAGGCAGCGCCGGCCCGTGACGACCAGTCCGGTAAAGGCGGCCAGCGCGCCCGCCAGCTTGTACCCGCCACGGGACGCGTAGCCCGGTCCGGTCCCTGAGTCTGCGACCGTGATCGCCGCTCCGGTGCCTACCTGAGTGGCCGGCTTAGCTGCCGTCTGGCCCGCCACGGCCACGAGGCCGCCCGAGATCAGGTCAGCCGCCTGCTCACGGGAGCGGGCGAGTCCTCTGCGCACGAGTTCGGCATCGAGCCGCATCCGCCTGGTCATGCTTCCGCCAGCAGCCCGGTCAGCTCTCACCGCTCCCGGCGCCCTCCAGGTCTTGACGTGCACCCCTGGCATTCTCAGCGCGGTCCCCCGTTCCATCGGCACCCTCCGCACCTCCGGCGGCTCTGCCGCCGCCAGCGTCTCTGCCGCCCGGCGGCAGGCCAGCGTCAAGTTCGCCGAGCACCTCGCTCAGGCTCCTGTGCACATGCTCGAAGACGGCGCGATGCTCGGTCACCGGCAGCTCCGGCAACTCATCGAGCCTGGCCAGGGCCGCATCGACGCTGGGCTGGCCAGTAACCAGGCGCTGCGCGGCCTGGCCTGCACTAGCATTGATCGAAGCGGCAGCGGGCCCGTCCGTTGACGGCGGCTCGTGCGCCGGAAGCCCGGCCGACGGCGCCACGGCATCCCGGCCGGGCAGCTGCAGGCCGGACTTGTCGGTGCGGTGTTCCATCGGCTATCAATCTCCTCATACCGTTTCGGCGCTCGCACGCGGCGTTTGACCTCTGTCAGGAACGCTACCGCCCGGCGGTACCCTTCCGGCGCACCTGATCTCGCACGCGCCCAGATCTGTTCCGGCCTACCTGATCCGGCCGCCGCGCTGGTAATCTCGCGCGTCAGATCTGCTCAGAGCTACCCCCGGGGCAGACCTGACAGCCCCGGGACGGAGAATGACCTTGAAAGCGAGGTCACGATGGCGACTGCGGAAGAATGCCGTCATGCTCTGGAGAGCCTGACGACCCGCATCTCGAACATGGATCCGGACACTCGTGCGAACCATTTGGTGGACCGCACGCTCAGCTGCCGGATTCCGGACCTGGGCATTACCTTCTTCACCCGGATGGGTGCGCATGGCGCTGATCCGGTAAGGGAGGCGGACGGCCAGACCCAGCCTGCCCAGGTGCGGTTCACCGCCAATAGTGATGTTGTCGTGTCGATCACCGACGACCCAGGAAGTTTCGCCCGGGCCTGGCTGACCGGCCGCCTGAAGGTCGAGGGCAACATCTTCGATCTGCTCCGCCTCAGGGGGCTTATGTAGCGTCCCGCCGCGCCGGGGACTGTGCCAGGCGGCGTGGGATCGGGCCGCCGGTGCGATGCTGGAGACCATGCCCGAAGGCGATGTGGTCTGGCGAACGGCACGCCAGCTCGACGATGCGCTGACCGGCCGGGTGCTTACCCGTACCGACTTCAGGGTGCCGCGCTATGCCACCACCGACTTGACAGGCGGCACCGTCACCGGGACCGTTTCCCGCGGAAAACACCTGCTCACCAGGGTGGACAGTGGCCAGACCATCCACACTCACCTGCGCATGGACGGATCCTGGCGGATCCTGGCCGCCGGCCGCGCGCCGCCGCGCGATCACCGGGTCAGGCTGGTGCTCGCCAACGACCGCTGGCAGGCTGTTGGACGGCTGCTCGGGATGGTAGCTGTTCTGCCGACAAAGTACGAGGAGCGCGTCGTTGGCCACCTAGGCCCTGACCTGCTCGGCCCGGACTGGGACGCCGCCGACGCGGTGCGCCGTCTGCAGGCCGAGCCGGACCGGCCGGCCGGTGATGCACTGCTCGATCAGCGCAACCTGGCCGGGGTAGGTAATTTCTTTCTTACCGAGATGCTGTTCCTTCGGGGAGTCAGCCCCTGGCGCAGCGTCGGCCAAGTCAAGGACCTCGATGCCCTGGTTGAACTCGGGCGGCGGCTGCTTGACGCGAACAAGACACGGATCGGCCAGGTGACGACCGGCGACACGGCACCGGGGCGGCGGACCTGGGTGTACGGGCGGGCGGGCCAGCCGTGCCGACGATGCGGCACCAGGATCAGGAGAGCCGAGCAGGGCGCTACCGGCGAAGAGCGGGTCAGGTTCTGGTGTCCGGCATGCCAGAGATAGACGTGCCAGAGATAGACGTGGTCGTGGTCCGTTCGCCGGCCATGTGGGCCTTGGGGTGAGTTCAGGAGTGCCGCGAGCCGGCAGCGAAACCGAGCTTGCCGATGACGGACTGCACCATCTCAGCGGTCACGGCTTCTGCCGACCAGGCGGCAGCGCAGAGCGCCCGCAGGCCGTCGACCGGAGTACCCGAGCCCGAAAGCTCCAGCTGGCCGGAGGCAGCCTGGCTGGCCGGACCAGGACGCCGGGCGGCGTCATGTCCGCTTTCTCGTCGATCGCTGCGGTCTGGTCCATCGCCGCCGGCTCGCCCGCCACCGTCCTGGCGGTGGCCTCCGTCCGGCCCGGGGCCCGCTCCGGGCTGGTCAGCGCCGTGCGGGTCACGGATCAGGCGGGCCGTCCAGCCCTCGCAGCTGAAATCCCCGCCGGAGGCAGTCACTTCCGGATGCGGCTCGAGCAGTCCGGTCAGGTCAGGAGCGATGTAGCGGGGGCGGCGATGCGGCGCAGCGAGCACCACATCAGCCGGCTGGGTGACCCCGGTGAGAACCAGCAAGCTGTCGGCGCCGGCCCTGACCGCGCCCTCGATGTCAGTGTCGAGCCGGTCACCTACGACCAGAGGATGACGCGCGCCCGTCCGCCGGACCGCCTCGGCATGCAAGGGGGGCTCAGGCTTGCCGGCCACGACCGGCTGACGGCCGGTGGCGGTGACGAGCAACTGGATCAGCGCGCCGTTTCCTGGCAGCGGGCCCCGCGCGCTCGGCAACGTAGCGTCGGCGTTGGACGCCACGTACCACGCACCGGCGCGGATCGCCAGCGTGGCCTCGGCGAGCAGCGAGTACCCGATGTCTGGCGCGTACCCCTGCACCACGGCGGCCGGGCGTTCGGCGGCGGTAGATACCGGCCACATGCCGTGCTCCCGCAGCGCAAGCCGCAGGCCGATTCCGCCCGCGACCAGAACCGCCGAGCCGCCGGGCAGCCGCTCCGCGATGAGCCGAGCGGCGGCCTGCGCCGACGTGACAATGTCAGCGGGCGACACGGCGATGCCGAGGCTCGTGAGCTGCTGGGCGATGGCGCTCGGCGAGCGCGAAGCGTTGTTGGTCACAAACGCCAGCCGCATTCCGTGGGCCCGGGCCTGCGTCAGCGCCTGCGGCGCGCCGGGTATCCCCTTACCGCCGAGATAAACCACGCCGTCCAGGTCGAGTAGCGCGACATCGTATGCCTCGCTAAGCGGGCGGCCGCAGCCGCGCGGACGGTCCGTAGCCGCCGGGCTGGCAGCCGCGCCCGGGCCAGCCTGGCCTGCAGCCGCGCCCGGGCCAGCGGCGGCCGCTGGGAGATCTTCAGCAGCCGTGTCCTGGATCATGCGGTCCCCTCGTTATCCATCGTGCGTTCCGGTCGCCTGCTGCTGCCCGCGAGCGCGCAGCGTCGCCCGGACGCCGCGCAGCGCGTCGGTGTAATGACGCAGGTCCGGTCGCATCGCCGCCGCCAGGGCCAGGTGCTCGGCGGCGGCTCTGGGATCTCCGGTCCTCGCCAGGGCGAGCCCGAGGCCGAACTGCGCGTAATCATCACTCGGGCTGGCGTCCACAATCCGCCGGAAGGTCTCCGCTGCAGCGGCATGCCGGCCCGCGTCGAACTGCGCTCTCGCCAGCGCCTCGAGGATGCTGCGGGACTGCGGCTCAGCCGCTGCGGCACGATCGAGCAGCTGTGCGGCCGCGGCGGCGCTGCCGCGCCTCAGCAGCTCGAGCCCGCGCTGGTAGAGAGAATACGTATCGTCTGCTGGCGCGGCGTGGCTGGCAGGCTCATCGCCCGGACGGGAATCCTGGCCGCCGGCTGGTCCTTCTGACATATGTGCAGATCCTTCCGTCTGGCCAGGAGCCAGCAGCAGCCGGGTCGGGCAGTCTAGCGCTGGCGCCATTTCGCGGTGTCCGTTATGCCCAGGACATGGTGAGCGGTCTGGCAGAGGTCACCTCTCCACCGTACGACGTGATTGCCCGCGACATAGCGGACCAGCTGATGGCGGCCGACCCGCACAATGTGGTCCGGCTGATCCTGCCGCGGCACGTGCCGGGCAGCCCGGGCAACGAGTACGGCGACGCCGGCCGGTTGCTGCGGGCCTGGCAGGACGCCCGGATCTTGCGCACCGACCCCGAACCTGCCCTGTACCTCTATGAGCAGGCGGTCACAGGCCCGGGCGGCGAGGTGGCCGTGATCCAGCGGGGCCTGATCGGGGCGCTGCGCCTTGAACCGCTTGACGCCGGGATCGTGCGCCCGCACGAAGGCGTCGCGCCGGGCCCGGTGGCTGGCCGCCGCCAGCTGATGGAGGCGACGCGGGCCAACCTGGAGCCGATCTTCCTGCTTTACCACCCCGGCGAGCCAGACGCGGCCTGCCGGGTCATCGAGGAGACCGCTTCGACCATCCGGCCGCTGGCGGAGGCGGCGACCAGCGACAGCCTCAGGCACCGGGTCTGGGCGCTCACCGATCCTGGCGAGCTCGCCGCGATCGCGGCGGACCTGGCACCGGCCCGCCCGGTGATCGCCGACGGGCACCACAGGTACGCCGCCTACCTCGATCTGCAGCGACGGCGGCTCGCCGCGGGCGCCGGGCCCGGGCCGTGGGACTACGGCCTTGCACTGCTGGTCAATGCCCGTGCCTATCCCCCGCGAGTCGGGGCGATCCACCGGGTGATCCGGCAGCTGGACCCCGGCAGCGCCGCCGAGCTTGCCAAGGCGGCCTTCCGGGTCCGGGCGCTGCCCGGCGGGCCGGCCAGGCTGCCGGCGGCAATGGGCGAGCTGGCCGATGCAAGCAGCCAGGGCGTCGCGTTCCTGCTCGCCGGCGGCGAGAGCATGTACCTGCTGACCGAGCCTGACCGGTTGCAGGTCGACGCGGCGATGCCGGACGGCACGTCGGAGCGCTGGCGGGGGCTGGCCGCGGCGGTGCTCCAGGAGCTGCTGATCGGCCGTATCTGGGGGATCGGCGAGAGCGAGCGCAGCGTCGGTTTCGTGCATAACGACGCTGCGGCGGCCATCCGGGCGGCCGACGAAGCGGCGGGCGGCACGGCGGTCATCTGCAGCCCGCTGTCGGCCGCCGACGTCTATGCGGTCGCGGCGCGCGGCGAGCTTGTGCCACGGAAGTCGACCTCCTTCGATCCGAAGCCGCGCACCGGCCTGGTCATCCGGACGTTCGCTGACAGCTGAAATTTTCAGCGCGGCTGCGGCCCTTTTCTTACGTAGAGGAGCAGCGGCGCCCATGGCCCGGTCGCCGGAGTGAAGTTGGCGTGAAGGTACGCCTCGAGCTGCGGCGTCCAGGCGATCCGCAGCCGGTTGGACGGGGTCAGGCAGACATACTGCGCCGCTTCGAAGGCGCGCCGCCACACCGCCGCCACCGCCGGCACCCGGCCCGCCGTCAGCGCGCTCTGGCCATGACCGAGGGCATAGCTGGTGCCCGTCCCGTCGACGACCGCTGGGCAACCAGGGACGGCGGAGACCATCCGGTCAGCCGAGATGAGCACGGAAACCTGATCGCTCAGGACGCACGCCCCTGGCGGGATGGCCCGCTCGATGGCGGCGACGGCTGGCTGGTAGGTGGGGGTGGGACTGTTCTCTGCCCAGGGCACGGCCAGCGGGAGGACGACAATCACCAGCCCGGCGAGGCCGGCCGCCCAGTTACGCGCCCGGGCGGACGGCAGGCTGCCGCGCCGCCGCTCCTGCGGTCCCGCGGCGCCGGCCAGGCGTGCCGCGGGCAGCGCAACCGCCATAGCGAGAAACGGCGCCAGGAAACCCGGGTAGTGGTAGTAGAAATCATCGGGAACGATGAACGCGATGACGATCAGCGCCGCCGTCGCAACGGCGAACCACTCAAGCGGGGCAGGCGCAGACCGCGTGCCGGCCGACGCGCAGACCTGCAGCCCGGCCACGATCACGACGATGAGCAGGGCGGCGACCGCCAGCGCGACCCGCCCCAGATGCAAGCTTGCTAGCCCGGTGAGCTCCGCCAGCCGGAACGCCAGCGGGGTCCTGGTGCCGGTCCTGGCCAGCTGCGCCACCACTACGCTGTCGTAGAAGCTGCGCGGGGCCGCCGCCGCGAACGGCAGCACCGGGATGCAGAAGCCTGCGACGACGCCCGCCAGGTACTTAGCAGCCTTCCTGACCCCGGGCAGGCAGAGTACGCAGATCACGGCGACGGGAATGATGGCCCACACCTTGATGGCGCCCGCGAACCCGAACGCGGCTCCGCCCCACGCCAGCCTGCGCCCGCTGGCGAGCTGATCGCCGTCGAACACGGCCAGGGCGCCCGCCAGGCAGAATGCCACCAGCCACGGTTCGAGCAGGACCGTGTGCGCGGCCTGCACGCTCCCCGGGTATATGGCGATGATCCCGCAGGTCAGGACCGCGGCTAGCAGCCCTCGATGGCGCACGAGCAAGCCGCCGAGCGCGACCGATGCCGCACCGGCCGCTGCGGTGAGGATCCGCCCGACACCGATTGCCCAGGCCGTGCTGCCGGTCAGCCTGGACAGCAGCGCGGCGGGGGTCATCAGCAGCGTGATGCCTGGCGGCTGCACGACGACGAAGTCCCGGTATGGCAGGACGCCGTGGACAAGCCGGATAGCGCTGCCGAAATCCGCTCCGTCGTCGTAGTCACCGACATCAAGGAGATGGCCCGGCCGGAGAAGCTGGTAGAGGCGCAGCCCAAACGCCAGCACTGTGGCGGCAACGATGACCGCGGTGACCGGGGCGCCCGCGACGCGGCGCCGCAGCGAGGCTGGCGCGTCGCCGCGTGACGAACCGGCCGTCGGCCGGACAGTTGTTCCGCTCACAGCTGGCTACTTCCGACAGGCTTTCTGGCGCGTGGCCGAGGATGCGATCTGCGATGACGCCGGGATCGCGGCCCGGGGCGGGGCGGGCTTAACCGGGCCCGGCGGCGGTCCCGGTCGGCCGCCACCCGATGCTACCTGCTCAGCGGCCCGAAAGAGTTGATCGCTTCCCATCGGTCGCGCTTCAGGCGCAGGCTGGCCCGGGCGTCAGTCCGCGTGCCCGAAGCCGGCCCGCTGCCCAGCTGGGCAGGGGCCGGCGCTTGCCTGCAGGGTGGCGATCCCCGAGACTGAGCCGGTGACGGAACGGCTGCAGGTCCGTGAGATCGACGCTGACGAAGGCCAGCGGCTGGCGCGGATCATCCGGCGAGGATCTATCGGGCCCTCCATTGGGCTTCGGTGTCGAATCCGGCCTCGGCGTTCGTGGACATGGTGAGCGGTGCGCAGGGCACCGCTGCCAACGAAAGGAACCTAGACATGTCCACCGTTACCACCTCCCCCGACGTCGGTGTCGAGCCCGCCCCGTCCCGGTTGACCAGCACGCTGCCGCGCACCACTGTCTCGGTCGGTGTCCTGGCCGCCGCGGTCACGACCGCCGGCGCGGTTGCCCTGCGGGCTGCCGGAGTCCCGCTGGCCGTCCACGGTAAGATCCCGCTCGCCGGCTTCGCCCAGGTCACCGTCATCGCCGCCGTCATCGGCGGTGTGCTCCTCGCCCTGCTGAACCGGCGCAGCTCCGCCCCACGTCGGCGATTCGTCCAGATGGCTATCGGCCTCACGGCGATCTCCTGCGCCCTCCCGGCGGCGTTCGCGGACACGACCGCCAGCAAATTCGCCCTGGTTGCGCTGCACCTGGCCGCCGCGGCGATCATTGTCCCGGTGCTCGCACGACATGCCGACTGACCCGAACCGGCCCGCTACCAACAGGAGCAACCAAGATGCCGCAATACCTGATCTCCGTCTGGCACGACGAAACCTTCGAGCCGGACTTCTCCACCCCGGACGCGCAGCGCCAGGTCGCCCAGGTGGACGCGTTCAACAACGAACTGCAACAGGCAGGCGCCTGGGTGTTCGCCGCCGGCCTGCACCCCGCGTCATCGGCCACGGTCGTGCGATCCTCCGGAGGCGATGTATCGATGACCGACGGGCCCTACGCCGAAACCAAAGAACAGATGGGCGGCTTCTGGGTCATCGACGCTACCGATCTCGACGCTGCCCTCGAATGGGCCGGCAAAGCAGCCGCCGCCTGCGAGGGACCGGTTGAGGTCCGGCCCGCGCAAGGATGACCGTCACGCTGGAGGAGGTCTTCCGGCGCGAAGCCGGCCGCTGCACCGCGACCCTGATCCGCGTCCTCGGCGACATCGACCTCGCCGAGGACGCGGTGGCGGAAGCGTTCGCCATCGCCGCCGAGCGGTGGCCGAGGACGGGGATACCGCCCAACCCGGGCGGCTGGATCACGACGACCGCCCGCAACCGCGCCATCGACCGGCTGCGACGCGAGTCAACCCGCAGCGAGCGTCATCTCCAGGCCCATCGGCTCCACACCGACAGCATGGATCCTGACCACGATCCCGAACTCGACAGGCTCGACGACTTCGTCGATGTCGTTCCTGACGACCAGCTCCGGCTCATGTTCTTGTGCGCGCACCCCGCCCTCGCCGCCGATGCGCAGGTCGCTCTCATCCTGCGGCTTCTCGCCGGCCTCGAGACCGGACAGATCGCCGGGGCGTTCCTGGTGCCTGAGGCGACGATGGCACAACGTATCGTGAGGGCCAAGCGCAAACTGCACGACAATCACGCCTCCTACCGCATACCCCGCGCCGCGGAGCTCCCGGACCGGCTCCGCGCGGTCCTCACCGCCATCTATCTGATCTACACCGAAGGTCACACCGCCACGTCGGGACAGAGCCTGACGAGGACCGATCTTTCGGCCGAAGCCGTCCGGCTCGGGCGAACCCTCATCGAGCTGATGCCCGACGAACCGGAGGCCATCGGCCTGCTCGCCCTGATGCTGCTCACCGAGTCCCGCCGTCCTGCCCGCAGCAACAACTGCGGGACCATGGTGCGCCTCGCCGACCAGGACCGCTCTCGCTGGGACCCGGCACTGATCACCGAAGGCCACGAACTCGTGCGCGCTTGCCTTCGCCGCAACCAGCCCGGACCGTTCCAGATCCAGGCAGCGATAGCCGCGGTGCACGCCGCCGCCCCCACCGCGCAAGCCACTGACTGGTCCCAGATCATCGCCCTGTACGACCAGCTCTACGCCCTGCGCCCGCACCCTGTTGTTGCCCTGAACCGATCGGTGGCCATCGCGGAACTCCACGGCCCTGCCGAGGGCCTCGCCGCGCTCGCCGAGATCGGCGCCGCCGCGCTCGACAACTACCAGCCATACCATGCCGCCCGCGCCGACCTTCTCACACGAGCAGGCCGGCGCGACGAGGCACTCGGCGCGTACGACCGAGCCATCAAACTCACCACGAACGCGGTCGAACGCGACTTCCTCGTGCGCCAGCGGGCCGCCCCCTGAGTAGACAGCCGCAGCCCGGAATTTTCCGGCGCTTCGGTGTCGATCGGGAGCTCCCCGTTCGTGGAGAGGGTGAGTGGCGAGCAGGTCGCCGCTAACACTCATGAGGAGCCGCTAACAATGGGAACGATCAGAGCGCACGAGTTCATGAGCCTCGATGGCGTGATCGACACTCCAGCCTGGACCTTCGACTACGGCTTCGACCCCGCCATGGGGCAGGACATCGGCAATCTCATGTCCAGCTGCGAAGCCATCCTGCTGGGACGCAACACCTACGAGATGTTCGAGCCCGCCTGGTCGGCCCGGACAGCCGCGGAGGACCCCGGTGCCCCGTTTATGAACGAATCCACCAAGTACGTCGTCTCCTCCACCCTGGAAGCAGGAACCTGGCAGAACTCCGAGATCCTCGGCCCCTACAGCGCCGACGGTATCCGCCGGGTCAAAGGTAAAGTCGATGGTGGCATCTACGTAAGCGGCAGCGGGACGCTTGTGCGGTCCCTGATCGCTGACGGCCTGATCGACGAGCTGCACCTGTTCGTCTACCCCCTCACCCGAGGCGGAGGACCACGCCTCTTCCCCGACGGCCCGCCGACAAAATGGTCGCTGACTCGAAGCGTGACCTACGACAACGGGGTGCTCTACCTCGTCTACAAGGCGGCCGCTTCATAACACCCTCCCGGTACCCACCCACATCCGAATGGCCAGTGGCGGTAAACCAGCGACTCTCTGCCCGCTATCGCCACTGGCCGTTCTGTTGTTGCTCAAGCCCGTCATCCGGGCCGCCTTCATCCGGGCCGCCTTCATCCGGGCCGCCTTCATCCGGGCCGCCTTCATCCGGGCCGCCTTCATCCGGGCCGCCTTCATCCGGGCCGCCTTCATCCGGATTCTCGAGATCGTCGATGCTCACCTGATCGAGTTCCTCGAAGCGCTCGGCCGCATCGGTGTCGCCGTCAGGGTCGGCCACCGCGGCCTTCCTGAACCAGTCCCGCGCTTCGTCCGCACGACCTGCGCCCTGGAGAGCGTCGGCGTAGGCATAGAACAGCCTGGCCGATTCAGGCCTGATCCGGCGGCCCGCGAGCTCTGGCAGCTGCAGGACGGCAACTGCGGCTTCAGCCAGGCCCTGATCGCGGCGGATGCCGGATTCGACGATCCGGAGCTCAACCTGCGTTGCGCGGTCCACGCCCCGGGAGTCAGCGCCGTTGACCAGGTCAAGGGCGCGATCGAGGCGCCCAAGGGCCCGCTCGCAATCAGCCATCAGCGGCAGGTAACTACCGCGTCCGGTCAGCCGTCGCGCGGCTCGCAGCTCGGCAAGCGCCTCCGCCCACTTGCCCGCCTGGTAGGCCGCGATCCCGCAGGCCTCGCGGACCACGCCCACTCTCGCAGCCAGGCGCCGAGCCGCCATGGCGTGCAGATACGCCTGCTCAGGGTCCTCGTGGAGACCCGCCGCGACTAGCTGCCGGGCCACCGCATCGGCGAGATCGGCGGGCAGCGTCCTGAGCTCAGCACGTGCGTCAGCATCGAGTTGATCAGCCGTGACGCTGTCCGGCACCGCCGGCAGGCGCTCACCGACCGGATACGCCCCGGCTGCCTGAGGGGCAGCCACATTGTGTCCCGGTCCGCGGCGGGCGTTCATTCCTGTTGTCCTGCCAGGTCCGGCTGGCCGGCGACGGTCCGCCCCGTAGCTACTGGATTTGGCGGCAGACCAGTCCGAGTTCCGTCGGCCTGATGCCTGTTCGGGCGGTGACCCGCGGCGCGGGCCAGACCTGGAGCCAGGCCCGCTTCCCCGGTACCCGGATTCGTCGTCGCGGCGCGGGCCAGACCTGGAGCCAGCCCCGCTTCCCCGGTACCCGGGCCGGTCATCGCGGCGCGCGTCATTGCCGGGCCGCGGCCCGCCCGTCCGGTCGGGTCGGCGTTCGGGAGACCGAGGACGCCGGTCAGCGCTGCGCGCGTCACCTTGTGCCGCGCCCGGCCGCTGGTCGGCACCTCTTGATCGCGTGCTGGGCCCCGCGTCGTCGTCGCCCGAGGTCCGGCCGCCGCCGGATCGTGGGCCATCGGCGCTGTCGTTCCGCCATCTCTGGGGCCCAGTCCGACGCTCGGGGCCGTCCGGGCTACCTGGCCGGCCCGCCCCTGCACCCGGCTGCCGCCGCCGTCCGTCCGGGTCCGTGCCGGTGCCCGGCCGCCGGGACCGGCTGCCCGAACCTGAAGCGTCGGGCCGACCGGGCTGGGCACCTGAACTCGCGCCATCGGCCCGGTTCGGCCGGCCGGCCGGGGCGGCACCGCCGGCGCGGCCGGGCCGGGCACCCTGACCTGCCGAACCGTCCCGGCGCGGCTGACCGGCCGCGCGCGGCCCGCCGGCCTGGCGCGGCCGGTCGCCCGCGCCTGCACGATCGTCCGTCCGGCCAGGCCGGCCGACCTGATCCGCTGCCAGCGGCCGGCCGCCTGGGCTGCCCGCCCTGGGAATCGCCCGCCTGGCGAGATCCTCCAGTTGTTCCTGGCCCGTCGGTTGACCGGCGTGACCGCCCGGGAGAACCCGCGGCACGGTATTGGCCCTTGCCCCGGCTGGCACGGCCAGCGTCGCCACCTGGGCCGCCGGTCGTCCGGTTGCCACGGCCAGCCGGACCAGCGGTACCGCGCTCGCCACTGTTCCCGACCACCTGTGACCTCCTGACGAAGACGTGCAAAGCCGGACAGCGTTAAGCGCGCTGAGGGCCGCTACCAGCGGTAGCGGCCCTCAGCGCGAAGATGTCCGGCGGCGTCCTACTCTCCCACGCGGTCCCCCGCGCAGTACCATCGGCGCTGAAGGGCTTAACTTCCGGGTTCGGAATGGGACCGGGTGTTTCCCCTTCGCCATGGCCACCGAAACTCTATGGAGATGTCAGGTCCTCACCGACCGCACCTCGGGAACCGCACAGTGGACGCTGCAAAATCTATGAGTAGAAGCCAAGCCACTCGGCCTATTAGTACCGGTCAGCTGCACACGTTGCCGTGCTTCCACCTCCGGCCTATCAACCCAGTCGTCTAGCTGGGGGCCTTACCGGGTTAACCCCGAGGGAGACCTAATCTTGAGGCGAGCTTCCCGCTTAGATGCTTTCAGCGGTTATCCCTTCCGAACGTAGCCAACCAGCCGTGCTCTTGGCAGAACAACTGGCACACCAGAGGTTCGTCCGTCCCGGTCCTCTCGTACTAGGGACAGCCCCTCTCAAGTCTCCTACGCGCGCAGCGGATAGGGACCGAACTGTCTCACGACGTTCTAAACCCAGCTCGCGTACCGCTTTAATGGGCGAACAGCCCAACCCTTGGGACCTGCTCCGGCCCCAGGATGCGACGAGCCGACATCGAGGTGCCAAACCATCCCGTCGATATGGACTCTTGGGGAAGATCAGCCTGTTATCCCCGGGGTACCTTTTAGCCGTTTAGCGACGGCGCTTCCACATGCCACCGCCGGATCACTAGTCCCAGCTTTCGCTCCTGTTCGACATGTCTGTCTCACAGTCAAGCACCCTTGTGCACTTACACTCGACACCTGATTGCCAACCAGGCTGAGGGTACCTTTGGGCGCCTCCGTTACCTTTTAGGAGGCAACCGCCCCAGTTAAACTACCCACCAGACACTGTCCCTGATCCGGATCACGGACCCAGGTTAGACATCCAGAACGACCAGAGTGGTATTTCACCGTTGACTCCACAGAAACTAGCGTCTCTGCTTCACAGTCTCCCACCTATCCTACACAAGACGTCCCAAACGCCAATGTCAAGCTGCAGTGAAGGTCCCGGGGTCTTTCCGTCCTGCTGCGCGTAACGAGCATCTTTACTCGTAGTGCAATTTCGCCGGGTCCGTGGTTGAGACAGTGGGAAAGTCGTTACGCCATTCGTGCAGGTCGGAACTTACCCGACAAGGAATTTCGCTACCTTAGGATGGTTATAGTTACCACCGCCGTTTACTGGCGCTTAAGTTCAGAGCTTCGCAACCCGAAGGCCACTAACCCCTCCCCTTAACGTTCCAGCACCGGGCAGGCGTCAGTCCGTATACGTCGTCTTGCGACTTTGCACGGACCTGTGTTTTTAGTAAACAGTCGCTTTCCCCTGGTATCTGCGACCACACCCAGCTCAGAGAGCGTGTCTCATCACCGGGCGTGGTTCCCCTTCTCCCAAAGTTACGGGGACAATTTGCCTAGTTCCTTAACCACGGTTCACCCGATCGCCTTAGTATTCTCTACCTGACCACCTGAGTCGGTTTAGGGTACGGGCCGCTAAGATGCTCGCCGCGAGGCTTTTCTTGGCAGTATGGGATTACTCACTTCACCTAAATCGGCTCGGCGTCAGGTCTCAGGCTCGTGATGCGCGGATTTGCCTACGCATCGCCCTACACCTTTACTCCGGGATATCCATCACCCGGTAGAGCTACCCTTCTGCGTCACCCCTTCGGCTTGCCTAATATCAGTCTGGGTCGCAGGCGCGGCAGGCTCGTCCCGAAGGATCTGCCCGCGTTGCGTGCTTAGCATCGCCGGGTTCGGCATGGGCGCATCTAAGCGGGTACGGGAATATCAACCCGTTGTCCATCGACTACGCCTGTCGGCCTCGCCTTAGGTCCCGACTTACCCTGGGCGGATTAGCCTGCCCCAGGAACCCTTGGTCATTCGGCGGAGGGGTTTCTCACCCCTCTTTCGCTACTCATGCCTGCATTCTCACTCGAGTGGCGTCCACGGCTGGATCACTCCGCCGCTTCTCTCGCCACCCGACGCTCCCCTACCCACCCGCGCACCTGGGCCCTTAAGGCGCCGGCAGTCGCTGCCAAGGCTGCCGTGGCCGAAACCACAGCGGCCAAGGCCGCAGTCGCCATAGCCACAAAGGGCCGGGCTATCGCGCGAGTGCCACAGCTTCGGCGGTGTGCTTGAGCCCCGCTAAATTGTCGGCGCAGAATCACTTGACCAGTGAGCTATTACGCACTCTTTTAAGGGTGGCTGCTTCTAAGCCAACCTCCTGGTTGTCTCTGCAACTCCACATCCTTTCCCACTTAGCACACGCTTAGGGGCCTTAGCTGGTGATCTGGGTTGTTTCCCTCTCGACTACGGAGCTTATCCCTCGCAGTCTCACTGCCGCGCTATGGCTTACCGGCATTCGGAGTTTGGCTGACTTCAGTAAGCTTGTGGGCCCCCTAGGCCATCCAGTAGCTCTACCTCCGGCAAGAAACACGCGACGCTGCACCTAGATGCATTTCGGGGAGAACCAGCTATCACGGAGTTTGATTGGCCTTTCACCCCTACCCACAGGTCATCCCCCAGGTTTTCAACCCTGGTGGGTTCGGTCCTCCACGCGGTCTTACCCGCGCTTCAACCTGCCCATGGGTAGATCACTCCGCTTCGGGTCTACAGCATGCGACTCAGACGCCCTATTCAGACTCGCTTTCGCTACGGCTACCCCTCACGGGTTAACCTTGCCACATACCGTAACTCGCAGGCTCATTCTTCAAAAGGCACGCGGTCACTTCACTTCAGCCCGTAGGCTGACTCGCTCCCACGGCTTGTAGGCACACGGTTTCAGGTACTATTTCACGACCCCTCACCGGGGTGCTTTTCACCTTTCCCTCACGGTACTTGTTCACTATCGGTCACCAGGGAGTATTTAGGCTTAGGAGGTGGTCCTCCCGGATTCACACGGGATTTCTCGGGCCCCGTGCTACTTGGGATCCCGTCCGGGAGTCGCCTGGATTTCGCCTACAGGGGTATCACCCTCTATGCCGACGCTTTCCAACGTCTTCGGCTATCCAAACGATTTCTTACTCCCTGCCGGATCAGCAGATCCGACCGGACGGTCCCGCAACCCCGAACACGCAACGCCTGCTGGCTATCACACGTGCTCGGTTTGGCCTGTTCCCTTTTCGCTCACCACTACTCAGGGAATCGCTGTTGCTTTCTCTTCCTGTGGGTACTGAGATGTTTCACTTCCCCACGTTACCTCCGCCTGCCCTATGTGTTCAGGCAGGGGCGATGGGCCATTACGCCCAATCAGGTTTCCCCATTCGGAAATCCCCGGGTCAATGTCTGGTTGCCGACTAACCGGGGCTTATCGCAGGCTCCTACGTCCTTCATCGGCTCCTGGTGCCAAGGCATCCACCGTGTGCCCTTATTAACTTGGCAACTACAGATGATGCTCGCGTCCACTGTGCAGTTCTCAAGATACGGGCGGTCCCGTCCTCCTGCCGCCTCGCGAGCGGATGGAGGGCCGGTCCTGGCTGAGGCTGGTCGCAAAGCGGCCGTTCCCTCAGGACCCAACAGCGTGCTCGGCCCGCGCATCCCCCCAGGTCCGGCGTTCCGTGCCGCAGAGGCACGTACTAACCTGCCCAGGCTGATGCCCGAACCGAATAACCAGTGCTCCACTAACGAGCAGCCACCCCACGGACGCACGCCGTGAGATGTGGCTCTGGACGCGGCACCGCCGGACAAGTCCGGCGACCGCGCCAGTTGCTCCTTAGAAAGGAGGTGATCCAGCCGCACCTTCCGGTACGGCTACCTTGTTACGACTTCGTCCCAATCGCTGGCCCCACCTTCGACGGCTCCCTCCCTTACGGGTTAGGCCACCGGCTTCGGGTGTTGCCGACTTTCGTGACGTGACGGGCGGTGTGTACAAGGCCCGGGAACGTATTCACCGCGACGTTGCTGATTCGCGATTACTAGCGACTCCGACTTCATGGGGTCGAGTTGCAGACCCCAATCCGAACTGAGACCGGCTTTTTGAGATTCGCTCCACCTTGCGGTCTCGCAGCCCTCTGTACCGGCCATTGTAGCATGTTTGCAGCCCAAGACATAAGGGGCATGAGGACTTGACGTCATCCCCACCTTCCTCCGAGTTGACCCCGGCAGTCTCCTATGAGTCCCCGGCATTACCCGCTGGCAACATAGGACGAGGGTTGCGCTCGTTGCGGGACTTAACCCAACATCTCACGACACGAGCTGACGACAGCCATGCACCACCTGTGCAGGACCCTTACGGACACCATATCTCTATGGCTTTTCCCTGCATGTCAAACCTTGGTAAGGTTCTTCGCGTTGCGTCGAATTAAGCAACATGCTCCGCCGCTTGTGCGGGCCCCCGTCAATTCCTTTGAGTTTTAGCCTTGCGGCCGTACTCCCCAGGCGGGGCGCTTAATGCGTTAGCTGCGGCACGGAATCCGTGGAAGGACCCCACACCTAGCGCCCAACGTTTACGGCGTGGACTACCAGGGTATCTAATCCTGTTCGCTCCCCACGCTTTCGCTCCTCAGTGTCAGGTAAGGCCCAGAGAACCGCCTTCGCCACCGGTGTTCCTCCCGATATCTGCGCATTTCACCGCTACACCGGGAATTCCATTCTCCCCTACCTACCTCTAGTCTGCCCGTATCCACTGCAAGCCCAGGGTTAAGCCCTGGGTTTTCACAGCAGACGTGGCGGACCACCTACGAGCTCTTTACGCCCAATAATTCCGGACAACGCTTGCGCCCTACGTGTTACCGCGGCTGCTGGCACGTAGTTAGCCGGCGCTTCTTCTGCAGGTACCGTCACTTTCGCTTCGTCCCTGCTGAAAGGGGTTTACAACCCGAAGGCCTTCATCCCCCACGCGGCGTCGCTGCGTCAGGCTTTCGCCCATTGCGCAATATTCCCCACTGCTGCCTCCCGTAGGAGTCTGGGCCGTGTCTCAGTCCCAGTGTGGCCGGTCGCCCTCTCAGGCCGGCTACCCGTCGTCGCCTTGGTGAGCCGTTACCTCACCAACTAGCTGATAGGCCGCGAGTCCATCCCTAGCCGAAAAACTTTCCACAATGGCCGATGTCGGCCGTCGTCATATCCGGTATTAATTCCGGTTTCCCGGAGCTATCCCGAAGCTAAGGGCAGGTTGCTCACGTGTTACTCACCCGTTCGCCGCTCGAGTACCCCGAAGGGCCTTTCCGCTCGACTTGCATGTGTTAAGCACGCCGCCAGCGTTCGTCCTGAGCCAGGATCAAACTCTCCATTGAATGTCTATATGCAACCGTGGGCTAGCCCGAAGGGGCTTGCGCACGGGATGCTGACATCGCAGAGATGCTCCTGCTGACCGGCTAGGCCGGGCCAGAAGCGATCTTGGCATCCGTCATGCGGGACTGGCGCCGTCTCCGGCCCAGCCCCTGACGGGGTTTTGTGCATGTGCACTGGCTTTTAGCACGCTGTTGAGTTCTCAAGGAGCGGACGCGCACCGTCTAAGTTCTGAGGCTCTTCCGGGGCAACCCTACTAATTTACCGGCCGGACCTGAGCTTGTCAACCCAGATCGCGAGACTCGGTGTACTTCATGACTCGTTATACATCCAGCATACCCGTGCCAGAGCCTCCCGGTGCCCGGGATGCGCTAGCTGGGAGTCAACTTCTGGCCCCGGCGGCCGAGCCGCCTCGCGGCGTTCGTGCCCTTGGGGCAAGACGAAACATTAGGCAGCAAAGGCGATCTAGTCAAATCGACATCGGATGTTCGCCATAGACGGGATGCTGACCAGGCCAACGCACGTGCGGCTGGGTGGCGGGCATCGCCAGGCAGCCGCGCTTCGCCGGCCTGGCGCGGTCAGCTGCCCGACGGCTTCGGCACGCTAAGAGCCACCGCGGTTCAGCCGCTGCGGACTTCGACGCCGGCGATGGTGCGCTTGCCCCGCCGCAGCACGAGGAAGCGCCCGTGCAGCAGGTCGGTCCGCACCGGCATCGCGTTCTCGCCAGTCACCTTGACGTTGTTGAGGTACGCGCCGCCCTCGAGGATGGCCCGCCTGGCGGCCGACTTGCTTGACACGATCCCGGACGCCGCCATCAGGTCCGCGACCGTGGGGAACCCGTCCGGCCCGGCCGTCGCGATGACGCATGGCACCTCGGCGAGCGCGGCAGCCAGCGTGCGAGCATCCAGCGCCCGCAGGTCCCCCTGGCCAAACAGCGCCTGGCTGGCGGCCGCCGCGCGGGCGCGCTCATCGGCGCCGTGCACCAAGGTGGTTACCTCGTCGGCCAGGGCGCGCTGCGCGATCCTGGCCGCAGGCCGTTGCGCTGACTCGCGCTCCAGCGCCTCGATCTCGTCCCGGCTCAGGAGCGTGTACACCCGCAGCAGGGCGCCGCTCTCCTCGTCGGTCCGGTTGATCCAGAACTGGTAGAACGCGTACGGGCTGGTCATCTCGGGGTTCAGCCAGATCGTGCCGCCTTCGGTCTTCCCGTACTTGGTACCGTCCGGCTTGGTGATCAGCGGGGTAGCCAGCGCATGCACGGTGTCCCCCGTCACCCGCCTGATGAGGTCGACGCCGGCGACGAGGTTGCCCCACTGGTCGCTGCCGCCGAGTTGCAGCTCACAGTCGTGCCGGCGATGCAGCTCCAGGTAGTCGTTGGCCTGCAGGACCTGGTAGCTGAATTCGGTGTAGCTGATCCCGCCCGCGTCCAGCCTGGCGCGCACCGACTCCCTGGCCAGCATCTGGCTGACCGGGAAGTGCTTGCCGATGTCACGCAGGAACTCAAGCGCGGACAAGTCCTGCGTCCAGTCCAGGTTGCTGACCAGCAGCGCGCCGGCCGGGCCAGGCTGGAAATCGAGAAACTGCGAGATCTCCGCGCGCAGCCGCTGCACCCACACCGCAACGATCTCGCGCGGATTGAGGATTCGCTCAGCTGACTTGCCGCTCGGGTCGCCGATCAGTCCCGTGGCGCCGCCAACCAGGCCGATTGGCCGGTGGCCGGCCAACTGGAGCCGCCGCATTGTCAGCAACTGCACCAGATTGCCGATATGCAGTCCGGGGGCCGTCGGGTCGAACCCGCAGTAGTAGGTGAGCCGCCCGGCGTCCAGCACCTTGCGCAGGTCGTCCAGGTCGGTGGAAAGCGCGATCAGACCTCGCCAGGTCAGCTCATCGATAATGTCGGTCACCGAGGCATGGTCCCATCTTCCGGCGGGCGGCTGGAAATCGGTTTCGCCCGGGCGGCCCGCGGCACGCTGGCCCGGTATGGCGACACAGCAGGCTCGCCGGTGATCCAGAACCGCCAGGCCACCTCGGCCGCCCGGCTCACCCCCACCCGCGGGCCGCGGCTGATGCCCGGGGCGCCGGAAGAGGGCGGCCGCGCCGACGGAGACGATCTCGCCGACGAGGACGACTCCCCCGACGAGGATGCCTCCCCCGACGAGAACAGCGGCCGACCGGGTGGCAGTACCCGCAACCGAGAGGCCGGATCGCATACGTCCGCGCCGTCCAGCGAGCGGTCGATTCCGAGCGCCTGGCAGAGCCGCGCCGGGCCTCGCGCCAGATCTACCTCGCGGACGCCCAGACGGGCGCCTGATGGCCCGCCGAGGCCATTGTCATGGGCAGCTGAGCGGGCACCAGACCCGCGGTCGGCGGCCAGGCCGGATCGCCGGGCAGCCGCCAGCGCGGCACCCTCGATCACTCGCCCCGCCCGGAGCAGGACCGCGGAGGCGTCGCCGTCCGGCTGGCAGACCAGGTTGACGCAGAAGTGCATGCCGTAGGTGAAATAGACGTACGCATGGCCAGGCGGCCCGAACATCACCGCATTGCGGGCGGTCCGGCCGCGAAACGCGTGCGAGGCGGGATCGCTCTCGCCCGCATAGGCCTCGACCTCGACGATGGTCACGGCGACAACCCCGTCGGCTGTCTCGTGCGAGATCAGGCAGCCGAGCAGGTCCGGTGCCACCTCCGGCGACGGCCTGGCGAAGAACGCCCGGCTCAGCAACTGTCCGGAACCGGCCCAAGCCGAGCTGGGCCCGGGGAGCCCCGAGCCGGGCCCAGCCGCCGGTCCCGAGCCAGAGCCGGCCGGTCCCGAGCCAGAGCCGGCCGACCCGGATTCGGTCAGCCCGCGGCCCATGCGGCGTCCTGATCGACCCGGGAGCGCAGCTCTGCCAGCTGCTCCGCCACCCGGACCGGAGCCGTCCCGCCGAATCCGGAGCGCGCCGCCAGCGCGCCTTGCACGGTGAGCACCTCCCGCACGTCCGGTGTCAGGTGCGCCGACACCTTGGCCAGGTCGGCGTCGCTCACGTCGGCTAGCTCGCAGTCGTTGACCTGGCACCAGACGACCAGGTGGCCCACCACCTCATGGGCCTCGCGGAACGGGACCCCGCGCCGGACCAGGAACTCAGCAAGGTCGGTCGAGAGCGCATGGCCGGCGGCAGCACCCTGGGCCATCCGTTCAACATGGAAACGCAATGTGCCTACCAGGCCCGCCATGGCCGGCAGCACAAGCAGCAGCGTGTCTACCGCATCGAAGACCGGCTCCTTATCCTCCTGCAGGTCGCGGTTGTAGGTCAGCGGAAGGCCCTTGAGCGTCGTCAGCAGCCCGGTCAGGCCGCCGATCAGCCGCCCTGCCTTGCCGCGGGCGAGTTCCGCGACGTCGGGGTTTTTCTTCTGCGGCATGATCGAGGATCCGGTCGCGTAGGCGTCGTCGATCTCGGCCCAGCCGAACTCGTGTGAAGACCAGAGCACGATCTCCTCACCCAGCCTGGACAGGTGCACGCCGAGCAGCGCGGCGGCGAAGCAGAACTCCGCGGCGAAGTCCCTGTCGCTGACCGCGTCCATCGAATTGGGCGCTGCGGAGTCGAAACCGAGCTCGGCGGCGACCGCCTCAGGGTCCAGCGGCAACGAGGAGCCTGCCAGCGCGCCTGACCCGAGCGGGCAGACCGCCGCGCGCTTGTCCCAGTCCCGCAGTCGCCCGGCGTCCCTGGCGAACGCCTGCACGTGCGCGAGGAGCTGATGGGCCAGCAGCACCGGCTGCGCATGCTGCAGATGGGTCATCCCCGGCACCGGCGTGTCCAGGTGCCGTTGTGCCTGGCCGGTCAGCGCGGCCTGGAGCTCGGTCAGCCGGGACACGATCAGCCGGACGTGATCGCGCAGGTAAAGCCGCAGGTCGGTAGCGACCTGATCGTTCCGGCTGCGACCGGCCCGCAGCCGTCCGCCGAGCGTTCCGGTCCGCTCGAGCAGTCCCCGCTCCAGCGCAGTGTGCACGTCCTCGTCGGTCGCGGCGGGCCGGAACCCGCCGGTCCGGCATGCCTGCGCGAGGTCGTCGATGGCGACGAGCAGCCGGGCGAGCTCGGCGTCATCCAGCAGGCCGGCCTTGTTCAGCACGCGTGCGTGCGCGGCCGAGGCGACCAGGTCATAGGGGGCCAGCCGCCAGTCGAACTGGACGCTGACCGACAGCCGCGCGAGTGCATCCGCGGGTCCCGAGCCGAACCGGCCGCCCCACAGCCGGACTGGTGCCCCAGTGTCGTCGTCAACCACACCGCTCCTCCCTGTTCCTTGATCGCGGTTATCTGGGCGCCCAGGGCCCCACCGAACAACCACGATCAAGGAAAAAGGCTAGCGCTATACCGGGGTTCCGCTGGCAGCCTTGCGATCACGATCCGCCGCGATCTTGCTGGGCAGCCCCCATAGCTCCACGAAGCCCTTTGCCAGCGCCTGATCGAACTTGTCGCCGGTGTCGTAGGTGGCAAGCCCGTAGTCGTAGAGCGCGGAGACGCTGCGCCGTCCGGTAACCACTGCGCTGCCGCCCTGCAGGCGCACCCTGACCTCGCCGCTGACATGACGCGAGGCGTCCGCCATGAATGTGTCGAGCGCTCGCCGCAGCGGCGAGAACCAGAGGCCGTCGTAGGCCAGCTCGGTCCAGCGCTGCTCGGCCTGGCGCTTGAACCTGGCCAGGTCCCGCTCCATGCATACGCTCTCGAGTTCTTGATGCGCGGTGATCAAGGTGATCGCACCGGGCGCCTCGTAGATCTCCCTGCTCTTGATCCCGATCAGCCGGTCCTCGACCATGTCGATCCGGCCGACCCCGTGCGCTCCGGCGCGCGCGTTCAGCTCGGTGATGATCTGCAGCGGAGTCAGCGGTCGTGAGTCGATCGAAACCGGCAGCCCGTCGGTGAAGCCGATGATGACATCGTCGGGTTCACGGGGCTGCCCTGGATCCTCGGTGTACCCGTAAACGTCGTCGTGCGGCGCCTCCCAGATGTCCTCCAGGTGACCCGTTTCGCAGCTGCGGCCCCAGAGGTTCTGGTCGATCGAGTACGGCGACCTGGACGTGACGTTGATCGGCAGGCCCTTATCTGCGGCGAAGGCGATCGCCTTGTCCCTGGTCATGCCGGAGTCACGGACTGGCGCCAGCACGGCCACCTCCGGTGCCAGGCTGGACAGGCCCACCTCGAACCGCACCTGGTCGTTGCCTTTGCCGGTACAGCCGTGCGCGACAAGCCCGGCACCCTGCTCGTGCGCCACCCGGGCCAGGTGAGTGGCGATCAGCGGCCGGGACAGCGCCGACACGAGTGGGTACCTGTCCATGTACAGGCCGTTGGCGCGCAGCGCGGGCATGCAGTAGGCGGCGGCGAATTCGTCCCTCGCGTCGATGACGACCGCATCGGCCGCGCCGCAGGCCAGGGCCCGCTTGCGGATGACGTCCAGGTCTTCGCCGCCCTGGCCGACGTCGATGGCCAGGGCGATGACCTCCGCGCCGGTCTGTTCCGCGATCCATCCGATCGCCACCGACGTGTCCAGGCCGCCTGAGTAGGCGAGTACAACGCGCTGCGTCATGATTTCCTCCGTTGGGGGCTGCCAGTATGACTTTTGTGATCGGGTGCGGCGACGGCTGCCCGATGGCCGCGGCGCTCGGCCAGGCCGAGCAGAGCGCGGGCCAGGTCAGCGCCGCCTGCGGGGTCACGTGAAATGACCAGGACCGTGTCGTCGCCTGCCACCGTTCCGAGCACGGCCGGCAGGCTCGCGTGATCGAGCACCGAGGCGAGAAACTGCGCCGCGCCGGCTGGCGTGCGCAGCACCACCAGATTGGCGCTGGCCTCGGCGGCGAGGAGCAGCTCGCCAGCGACCCGCGCGAGGCGGCCAGGCGGCTCAGCGGCCAGGTTCGCGAGGGCTCCCGGCCACGCCTCAGCACCGAAGCCGGCGCTGTCGCCGTCCCCGGCGCGGTGAGCGGAACTGTGAGCGGCACCGTGAGCGGCACCATTACCGGCGCCGTCGCCTGAGTGGTCACCGGCACCATTGCCATGCCCGGCTCCATTGCCATGACGGGCACCCGCGCCACCCCCGGCATCGGCGCCGTGACCGGCAGGGCCGTGACCGGCAGGGCCGCGGTCGCTGCCGTCTGGCAGTCCCCCCGGCCGCGAGCCCGGGCCACCAGGCTCGCCAGGCAGCGCGTACACCAGGACTCCGTCGGGACCGCGGAGCCGCACCGCCCCGAGTTCTTCAAGATCGCGGGAGAGTGTCGCCTGGGTGACCCGTGCCCCGCGCTGCGCCAGCCGCTCGGCAAGTTCCTCCTGGGAGCGCACCGGCGGGCCGGCGGGCCCGAGGATAGCGGCGATCTGTGCATGGCGCGCCGCTTTGGTGACCGGGCTGACCGGCGTCATGACAGCCTCGCCCCCGGCATCTGGACAGCCGGCGGGGCAGGCTCCCCCGTCCGTGCGCCACTCGGCGGCATCATGCCTCCTGTAGCGCGTGCGCGGGCACGCCGTCGAGGATGGCAGGCAGGTCGCCGGTGAACTCGGCCGCCTCGGCAGGGCTGAGGATCAGCGGCGGGGCGAGCCTGATGGCATCGGGCTGGACCGCGTTGACGAGGTACCCGGCGGTGCGGCACGCGGCTTCGACGTCCGCGGCGATGGGCCCGGCCAGCACCATGGCCAGCCACAGCCCGCGGCCGCGCACGCCAGCCACGAGCTGGTGCCCGGCCGCCGTGATTCCCGCGGATAGCTGGCTGCCGACCCGCTCCGCCTGGCCGAGCAGCCCGTCCCGCTCGATCGTGTCCAGCACGGCGAGCGCGGCGGCGCAGGCCACCGGGTTGCCGCCGAATGTGCTGCCGTGGTCGCCCTTGCCCAGCACGGTGCCGCAGGCACCGAGCCCGACACAGGCGCCGATCGGCAGCCCACCGCCAAGACCCTTGGCCAGCGTGATCACGTCAGGCGTGATCCCTTCCGCCTGATGCGCGAACCAGGCGCCGGTCCGCCCCACGCCACTTTGGATCTCGTCGACCACGAGCAGCGCGCCTGCGCCGTCGCAGGCCTCGCGGGCGGCGCGCAGATAGCCGGGCGGGGCGGGCAGCACGCCGCCTTCACCGAGGAATGGCTCGGCGAAGACCGCGGCGCAGTCGGGCCCGACGGCCGCGCGCAGGGCGTCGGCGTCGCCGAATGGCACGAATCTGACCTGAATGCCGAACGGGCCAAACGGTTCCCTGATGGAACTCTTGCCGGTGATGGCGAGCGCTCCCATGGTCCGTCCGTGGAATCCGCCCTCCGCGGCCACGATCACCGGACGCGAGCTGCCCTGGCGGCGGCGGACCAGCTTGATGGCGGCCTCGTTGGCCTCGGTGCCTGAGTTCGCGAAGAATACGCGTCCTTCCGCCCGGCCGCTGCCGGCGGTCCCGCCGCCGAGCAGCCAAAGCAGCCGCTCCGCGAGGACGATCTCGCCCTCGTGCAGGGCAAGGTTGGAGGTGTGCGCGATGGTCTGTATCTGACGGGTCACCGCCTCGACGATCGCCGGATGCGCGTGGCCGAGTGCGCTGACCGCGATGCCCGCGAGCAAGTCGGTGTACCGGCGGCCGTCGGCGTCCCACACCCGGCAGCCTTCGCCCCGGACCAGGGCCACCGGCGGGATGCCGTAGTTGGGCATCAGCGCCCCGGCGAACCTGGCCTGCAGCTGCTCGGTGATGCTCATGCCGTCCTCCAGCCGGGCTGACGCTGATCCTGCCGGGTCCCGGGCAGGTACCGCGGAAATGTCGTCACGGTGCGGTGCGTGCTCATTCCGCCGCCTCATCGGGCAGCACCATCGTGCCGATCCCTGAGTCGGTGAAGATCTCCAGCAATACCGCGTGCGGGAGCCGCCCGTCCAGCACGTGCGCTTGCGGCACGCCGCCGAGTACGGCTTCGAGACAGGCTTCCATCTTCGGGATCATGCCTTCGGTGAGCCCCGGCAGCATGGCGGTCAGCGCTGACACCCCGAGCTTGCTGATGACCTGGCCCGGACTGTCCGCGCCGGTGCCGCCGGACGGCGGCCACTGCGCATACAGGCCAGCCACGTCGGTGAGCAGGATCAGCTTCGCCGCGCCCAGGGCGACGGCGATGGCGCCGGCTGCCGTGTCCGCGTTGACGTTGTAGATCTCGCCCGCGTCACCGCGAGCGACGCTCGAGATGACCGGGATCCGGCCATCGGCGATCAGCGCCCGTACCGCACCTGGATCGACTGACTCGATCCGGCCGACTTGACCGAGGTCTACGGCCTCGCCATCCACCGTGGCCTGTGCCCGGGCCGCCGTGAGCAGGTTGGCATCCTCACCCGACATCCCCACCGCGAATGGCCCGTGCCGGTTGATCAGGCCGACCAGGTCCCTGTTCACCGACCCGGTGAGCACCATCCTGACCACGTCCATGATCTCCTGCGTGGTGACCCGCAACCCGGCCCGGAACGTACTCGCCATGCCCAGCCTGCCGAGATGCAGGTCAATCTGCGGGCCGCCGCCATGGACCACGACCGGGCGCAGCCCGGCGTACCGCAGGAACACCACGTCCTGGGCGAACGCGAAGCACAGCTCCGGATCGGCCATGGCATGGCCGCCGAACTTAATGACGACCGTGCGGCCGTGGAACTGCTCCAGCCAGGGCAGCGCCTCGATCAGGGTCGTGGCCTTGGCCTGCGCGCCAGCCGAGGAATCCGTCGCAGCCGCGCCCGCGCGGCCGCGCTCGCTGCCTGTCATCGCGGTCACGTCGAGTAGGCCGAGTTCTCGTGCACGTACTGCGCCGTCAGGTCGCTGGTGAGGATCGTGGCGGTGTGCGGCCCAGCCGACAGGTCAACGGTGATGGTCACCTTTCCTGGACGCAGGTCAACCAGCGACCTGTCGTCGGCAGCGGCGCCGTTCCTGCACACCCAGACCGCGTTGATCGCCACGTTCAGCTGATCGGGCTCGAATACCGCGCTGGTGGTACCGACGGCCGCGAGCACCCGGCCCCAGTTCGGATCCTCGCCGCCGATGGCGCATTTGAGGAGGTTGCACCGGGCAACGGCACGCCCGGCGGTAACCGCGTCGTCAACGCTCGCCGCGCCGGTCACCTCGATGGCGATCGCCTTGCTCGCGCCCTCTGCGTCAAGCTGCAGCTGGCGAGCCAGGTCCGCGCAGGCCGCGGTCACCAGCGCGGTGAACTCCTCCGGCGCAGGCCGGACCGCTGCCGCGCCGCTGGCCAGCAGCAGCACGGTGTCATTGGTGGACATGCAGCCGTCGGTGTCCAGCCGGTCGAAGGTGGTGCGCACCGCCTGCCGCAGCGCGGCGTCAAGCTCCGAGGCATCCAGATCCGCGTCGGTGGTGAGCACGACGAGCATGGTGGCAAGCGCGGGCGCGAGCATGGCGGCGCCCTTGGCCATGCCGCCCACCGTGTAGCCGGGCCCCGGCACGCGGCACTCCTTTGAGACGGTGTCGGTCGTCCTGATCGCGTCCGCGGCGGCAGCACCGCCGTCCGCCGATGCGGCCGCCACGGCGGCATCGACACCGGGCAGCAGGCGGTCCATCGGCAGCCGCTCGCCGATCAGGCCCGTCGAGCACACCGCGATCTCCCCCGCTGACGCCGATAGGAGGCCGGCCAGCCGCTCGGCGGTGTGATGCGTGTCCGCGAATCCGGCTGGCCCAGTGCATGCGTTCGCGCCGCCAGAGTTGAGGACGACCGCGCGCAGCCGGCCGCCCTTGACGACCTGCTCACTCCACAGCACAGGAGCGGCCTTGACCCGGTTGGCGGTAAACACCCCCGCGGCGGCGTCCGACGGGCCGTCGTTGATCACCACCGCGAGGTCGGCTCCGCCGGCTGTCTTAAGTCCCGCGGCGACGCCAGCCGCACGGAACCCGAGCGGCCCGGTGACGCTCACGGCGCTATTCCCGCCGCGGTCAGGCCGGCCGTCTCTGGCAGGCCGAGCATCAGGTTGGCTACCTGCACCGCCTGACCGGCGGCGCCTTTGCCGAGGTTGTCGATGGCGGCCAGCACAGTGGCCCGCCCGGTGCGGGCGTCGGCGGCAGCCTGCAGGTGCACGCCGTTCGACCCGGCGACCGCGGCCGTCGCAGGCCAGCGGCCATCAGGAAGGACGCAGACGAAAGGCTCGCTCGCGTAGGCGCCGGCCAGCGTCTCGCAGAGCAGCGCCGTACTGGCCGCCCCTGGGGCGCCCGCCGCCGCAGCGCCGGTCCCAGGCGTCAGCCGCGCCGTGCAGGTCGCCAGGATGCCGCGCGGCATCGGCGCGAGCACCGGCGTGAAGGAGACGGTCACGCTGGCCGCCGATCGCGCGGAACCTGGCTGCCTGGCATCCTCGAGTGCCTGCTCGATCTCGGGGGTGTGCCGGTGCGCGCCGCCTGCCTGGTAACCGGCGACCGAGCCCATCACCTCGCTGCCGAGCAGATCCGATCTGAGCACGCGCCCGGCGCCTGAAGTACCCGACGCAGCGACGATCACGATGTCGGCCGGCTCGATGAGCCCGGCCGCGAGCAGCGGTGCGAGCGCCAGGATCGAAGCGGTCGCATAGCAGCCGGGGACGGCAACCCGCTCCGCGGCCTGGATCTGGTCGCGTGCCCGCGGCAGCTCGGGCAGCCCGCACGGCCAGCGGCCTGGATGGGCGGTGCCATAGTGCCGTGCCCAGGCCGCAGCGTCGGCGAGGCGGTAATCAGCACCCAGGTCAACGATCTTGACGCCGTCCCTGAGGTGGTCGGCGAACAGCGGGGACTGCCCCGGGGGAAGGGCAAGGAATGCCAGGTCACAATTGAGCGCACCATCGGTCGTGGCGGCATCGAACCTGCGGCCTGCCAGTGACCGGAGGCCAGCCAGGTTGGGGTGGACCTCGCCGACGAGCCGCCCGGCGTTGCTGTCGGCTGTCACGGCGGCGAGCTCGAGATCCGGATGGCCGGCGATCAGCCGGAGCAGCTCGCCCCCCGCATACCCGCTGGCACCAGCGACCGCTACCCGCGCACCCATCGCCCGATCCTCCAGGAAGTCGCTGCCCGGCACTTTGCCGGACTGGCTGCCCGGCGCTCTGGGACCCGGCCGCCGTGGGTCCGCCATCCATGCTTGAATTATTATGCAGCTTGATGCGTGAATATGCAAAACGATAATGGCGCGCCTGGCACGCTCCACAACGCGGGACGCGGCAGCCGCGCAAAAGGACCTCGCCCGCTCCGGATCGGGCAATCTGGTTGGACGACCGGGCAGCTCACGGCATGATGAGGGCGCGGAAAGGAGACGCCTGATGCGCGCTCGCGGCTCGGCCGGCCTGGCCGCCGTGGTCGTGGCTGTCATCGCGCTCACGGCAGGCTGCGGGGGGCGCGGCTCGCCGGGCGCATCAGGGGCGTCCTCAAGAAGCCCAGTCCCGGGCGGCGCCGGCAGCCCGGCTGCGGCCTGCGGCACCACCAAGACCGCCGCGAACGTGCCTGTGCAGGTCGATGTCAGTCGCGGCACGGTGACCTGCGCCGTCGCGATGACCATCGAACGGGATTACGCAAAGGCGGTCCGCTCGGGCGGCGCGCCGGGCAATGGCGGCGGCGGCCCGGTGACTATTGACGGCTGGACCTGCCAGGGCTTCGCCACGCCGGTCGTGCTGCGGACCGGGCAGGCCTCCAAGTGCGTTCATGGTGCCGCCGAGATCCTCGCCATCCTGCCGTTGCCGGCCTAGTTGCTGCCGCCGGACCAGCCCGCCGGCCGCGGCACGCGCTAAGGCGAGCGGCTGCTGGCTGCGACTGCGCCGTGCTGGCCGCCGCCCGGCACCAAGCCGATGGCCGGCTCGGGACGCTCAGGTACCGCCGCGCTGCACCGCCCCGGTCCGCCGCGACGCCTCGGCGACGGCGGCATCCCGGACCGCGGTGGCCTCCTCGGCCGTCAGCGTGCGGTCCGGCGCGCGGAACCGCAGCGTATAGGCGAGCGACTTACGGCCAGGCCCGACCTGCTCGCCGGTGTAGACGTCGAACAGCCGCACATCCTCCAGCAGCATGCTGGTCTGCGCCGCCGCGGCGCCCGATGCAAGCGCCTCCGCGACGTCGGCGGCCGGCACCGAGTCGGCCACGGTCAGCGCGACGTCCTGAGTAGCGACCGGGTACGGCGAGATCACCGGAGCCTGGACCGGCCCGAGCGTGTCGGCCGCAGCCTCGATAACAGACAGGCTGAGTTCGGCCGCGCAGGTACGCGGCGGAACGCCGAAGGCCTGGATGACCCGGGGATGGAGTTCGCCAGCGTGCCCGGCAAGCCGCTGGCTGCCGTCGGACCCCTGCACGTACACAGCCGCGCACCGGCCAGGATGCCAGGGCTCATGCTGGTCAGCGCGGACCGAGAACGGAACCCCGCTGACCCGAGCCACCTGGCGGGCGGCCTCGATGGCGTCTTCCCAGCATGACTGGCGCCCCTCACCCCACCAGCCGGAAGTCCATCGGCGGCCGGTCAGGACCACCGCAAGGTGCAGCGGCTGATCGGGTAGCGCGGCCTGCAGCGCGGCGACCTCCTCGGCCGACGGGCCGCGATCGACCCGCAGGATCGGCGCGGTGCCCGGGCCATCCGGCCGGGCCAGGAAGATCAGGCCCGCCTCGAACAGCGAGACATCGGCGAAACCGCGCCCGATGTTCCTGCCGAGCACCCGCAGCAGCCCGGGTAGCAGGGAGGTCCGCAGCAACGGCTCGTCCTCCCTGATCGGGTTGGCGATCCTGGTCGCGTGCCGCCGCAGGTCTTCGGCGGGCAGCTGCATCCGGTCGGCGTCGGCTGCGGGACCGAACGGGCTGGCGATGACCTCGACGTACCCGGAATCGGCCAGCGCCCGGCCGATCGCGGCCCGCGTCCGCTGCCGCGGCGTGCGCCCGTGCCCGGCGACCGCGCGGGCCATCCGGACCGGGATCTTCTCATATCCCTCCAGCCTGATGACTTCCTCGGCGAGATCGCTCGGATCGGTGAGGTCGGTCCGCCACGACGGCGGCGTGATGACCAGGTGGCCGTCCTGGGCCGCCGCGACCTGGCAGCCGACCTGCTGCAGCCGTCGGGTCACCGTGTCACGCCCGTAGGCCATCCCGGCCACCTGGTCCGGGTAACCGGCAGCCATCTCGATCGTGGCGGGCTCGGCCGGCACCGAGGCGTGCGTGCAGCCGGGCAGCATGGTGCCGCCGCCGAGCACGGCCAGCATCGATGCCGCCTTCGCCGAGGCGCGGAGCGGCAGCTCGGAGTCGACCCCCCGCTCGAACCGGCTTGATGCTTCGCTGACCAGCTTGTGCCGCCTGCTCATCCGGGCGGTGCCGGTCGCGGAGAAATGCGCGGCCTCGATGACCAGGTCGCGTGAGTCAAGGGAGATCTCGGTCGCGAGCCCGCCCATGGTGCCGGCCATCGAGATCGGCCCCGATGCATCGGTGATCAGGATGTCGTCAGGATCCAGGTCGCGGATCACGTGATCCAGGGTCTCCAGCCGCTCGCCTGGGCGGGCCCTGCGGACCACGATCGGCCCGGACAGCCTGGCCCGGTCGAATGCGTGCAGCGGCTGCCCGAGCTCGAGCATCAGGTAATTGGTGACGTCCACGGCCAGCGACACGCTGCGCATCCCCGACCTGGCGAGCCGGACCCGGACCGGCAGCGGGACCGGCCGCCTCCCGTCGAAACCGTGCACCTCGCGGAGCACGAACCGATCGCATGCCGTCGGGTCCTCGATGCTGGCCGGGTACACCTGGTCCGAGACCTGGCCGACACCGGCGGGCAGCGCGGTGCCGGTCGGATCGATGAATCCGGCACCGTAGGAGATCGCCAGCTCTCTCGCCATGCCGCGCACCGACAGCGCGAAGCCCTTGTCCGGCGTCACGTTGACATCGAGCACGTGGTCGCGCAGCCCGGCGTACTCGACGAAGTCGGCGCCGAGCGGAGCGTCAGCCGGCAGCACCAGGATGCCCGCGTGGTCGTCGCCGATGCCGAGCTCGGCCGCCGAGCAGATCATTCCCTCCGACACCCGGCCGTAGGTCTTGCGGGCGCCGATCTCGAAGCCACCGGGCAGCACCGCGCCGGGCCGGGCCAGCGGCACCTTGTCGCCGGCCGCGAAGTTGACCGCGCCGCAGACGACATGATGCTCGGCGGCGCCCACCGAGACATGGCAGTACCTGATCGGCTTGGCGAATCCGGTCAGTTCCTCGACCTCGAGCACGCTGGCCACCACGATGCCGGTGACGTCGTGCCCCACCTGCTCGACCGTCTCGATCTCAAGGCCGGCCGCGGTGAGCCGCCGCGCGACCTCGTCGGGAGCGACATCAGCCGAGGGATCGAGCTCCACGCACTCAAGCAGCCAGGAAAGCGGAACTCGCATTACGCCTCCACCCCGAATGCCCTGCTGAACCGCACGTCGCCCTCGACGGTGTCCCTGATGTCGGTCACGCCGTGCCTGATCATCAGGGCCCGCTCGATGCCGAGCCCGAAGGCGAAGCCGCTGTAGCGGTCCGGGTCGATGCCGCAGGCGATGAGCACCCGCGGATTGACCATGCCGCAGCCCGCGATCTCGATCCAGCCCTGCGACCTGCATACCCGGCACGGGGCGCCGCCGGGCCTGGTGGAAGCGCCCCGGCAGACGTGGCATTCCATCGACACGTCCGCGGACGGCTCGGTGAAGGGGAAGAAGTCAGGCCGGAGCCTGGTCCGCAGGCCCTCCCCGAACATGGCAGCGACAAAGGCGCTGATGGCGCCGCGCAGATCGGCCATGGTCAGCCCCTCGTCCACGGCGAGGGCCTCCATCTGGTGGAACACCGGGCTATGCGTCGCGTCGAGGGTGTCGGTGCGGAAGCATTTGCCCGGGCTGACCACGTAGATCGGCAGCGGGCGGGTCAGCATCGACCGGATCTGCACCGGCGAGGTGTGGGTGCGCAGCACCATCCCGGAGTGCTGCCTGCCGTCGGGCCCGGCCACGAAGATGGTGTCCTGCATATCGCGAGCCGGATGGTCAGGCGGGAAGTTCAGCGCGTCGAAGTTGTACCACTCGGCCTCGACCTCTGGGCCTTCGGCGATCTCGTAACCCATCCCGACGAACACGTCGGCTAGCCGCTCGCCGAGCGTTGTCACCGGATGCCGCGCGCCGCTGAGCGTCCGGTCCCATGGCAGGGTGACGTCGACGGCCTCATCCACCAGGACCCGGCGATCCCGCTCATCCGTCAGCTCAGCCTCCCGGCTGGCCACGGCCGCGTTGATCGCGCCGCGCGCCGCACCCACGCGCCTGCCCGCGTCAGCCCTGGCGGCCGGCGGCAGCGCGCCGATCTCGGCATTGGCTTCGGCGATCGGCGACCGGTCGCCGGCGTGCGCCAGCCGGACCGCTTTCAGCTCGTCAAGGTCGCCTGCTTCCGCGATGGCGGCGAGCGCCTCGTCGCGCATGCGCGACACCTCGTCCGGAGACAGCATTGCCACCTCCACCGGGTCATAGCTTTTGTTCGGTGCGGACATAACGTGCTGCTCTCCTGCGATCACCGATCGTCGTGGGGCGGGCTGTTGACAGAAAACCGATGCTTAACGGCTGGCGGGAGCCCGTCAGCGAGGACGCGCAGCGTTCGCGGGGATGACTTGCCTGACTGTGCTCAGCCGAACTGGGCCCAGCCAGCCGGAGCGGGGATCTGGTCCCCGGGCCCGCCGGTCAGCCGAAGTCAGGCGTGCCGACGGGCATGGTAAATCGGAACTCAGCCCCGCCGCCCGGGGCCTGCTGCACGGTGATGGCACCGCCGTGCGCCTCGACCAGGCCCTTCACTATGAACAGGCCAAGGCCCGCGCCACCACGGCGCTTGGCACGCCAGAACTGGCGGAACACCCGCGAAGCAAGTTCAGGTGCGATTCCCTGACCCTGATCCCGGACGGATACCGCCACGCTCCAGGCGCCCGCTGTCGGCACTGACTCCACCACAGTCGTAACCGTACCAGCACCATGCCGGACCGCGTTCTCGATGAGATTGCCCAGGATCTGATCGACCTTGTCGGCGTCCAGCCAGGTTTCGGGCAGCTCACCGCGGACCTCGATGCGGAACCTGCCGGCTGGATCGCCCGCCGCGACGCGGCCGGCGATGAGCTTCGCCGCCCGGTCCGGGATATCCACAAGCTCGCGGTGGACCTCGATCCGGCCAGCCTCGATCCGTGATACGTCGAGCAGCTCGGTGATCAGCCGGGTAACCCGGTCCGCGTCGGCGTTGACGGTCTCCAGCATCAGGCGCTTCTGATCATCGGTGAACCGCGGCCATTTAGCCAGCAGCGTGGCGGTGAAGCCCTTGACGCTGGTCAGCGGGGAGCGGAGCTCATGGGCGACGGTCGAGACCAGGTCCGCACGGCTGCGCTCAAGCCGGGCTCGCTGCTCAGCGCCGCGCAAGGAGATCACCACCCGGCGGACCCCGCCGCCCGAGCGATGCCAGTCCGGTCGCGGCTGGCCGCTGCGCGGGTCCCGGACGTACCCGACCGTGACCAGCAATTCGGTGCCGTCAGGCAGGTAAAGGGACCGCTCCGGGTGCCTGCTCCTGGTCGACAAGCCCTCGTACGGCTGCGAATGCGCCCACCAGCAGCGGTCCTGGGCGTCCCGCAGCGGGAGAATCTGCCGGACATCGCGGCCGAGCGCACGGCCTGCCTCGATTCCAGTCAGCCGCGCAGCGGCCCTGTTGAAGACGGTGACCAGGCCAGCCCGGTCGGCGATGACAAGCCCGTCGGGGAGGTCATCGGCGAAGACGAGCCCGCTGCCGATCTCGCCGGCCAGCGCGGGGGAACTGCCCGGCACCGGGGAGCCCGCCGCCGGGAAACGAGCGGCCGAGCCACCGGCAGCCGCTGCTGCCGTCCGTCCCGACATGATCCGCTCCACTCGCGCGCCGCCTCCGCCCGACAGGGGCCCCCGGAAGCCGCGCGTCCCGCCGACCCGCGGATCCGGGGGTTACCCGCGGGCTGGCCGTGCCGCGTCAGCCGACTCCCGGCCCGAACATCCCGGCCAGGTTCTTCCAATGACGCAACGTGATCAGACTCTAGCGCGTCAGGAATACTACGCGGCACCCCCAGATTCGGGGAGCAGGGGAGGACGGCTGCGGCCAACCAGTCTCAGCAGCCAATAAGTACTCCGACGTAACACAAGTTTAACGAACGGCTCAACCGCCAGACCGCGATGGCTCGCGGCCTGCCCGGGCGGACGCGTATAGGCATACCGCGGCTGCAGCCGCCAGATTGAGGCTCTCTGCCCTGCCGTAAATCGGCACGGCAACGGCCTCGTCTGCCAGCGCCAGAGCCCCGGCGGGCAGCCCCCAGGCCTCGTTGCCGAACAGCCACGCGGTGGGCTGCGCGAGCCGGCCGTCCGACTCGATTTCATCGAGTCTCCGGGGCGAGCTGCCGTCAGCAGCAAGAACCTGGAGCCCGGCGGCACGTAGCTCCGCGGTCGCCGGGCCAAGCGCGACGCCGATCACGACTGGCAGGTGAAAAAGGCTGCCAGCCGACGCCCGGACGCATTTGCTGTTGTATGGGTCGACGGACGCGTCGGTGAAGATGACGCCGCCTGCTCCGGCCGCGTCAGCGGTACGTAGCACGGTCCCCGCGTTGCCCGGGTCCCTGACGCCTGCCAGCAGCACGACCAGCCGTGGCATCGCCGCGATCAGCCGGCCGAGCGGCACGTCGACAAACCGGCAGATGGCGAGCAGGCCCTGCGGAGTGACCGTCTGAGCGAGGTCGGCCATCACCTCGCCGCTGACGGTCCGCACCACTGCGCCCTGCCCTGCTGCCTGCCCGGCCAGCTCACCGAACCGTGACAGGCCGGCCGCGGTGACAAGCAACTCGGTGACCACCCCCGGGCAGCTCAGTGCCTCCCTGACCGCCTGCGGGCCCTCGGCGAGGAACAGCCTGCTCCGCTGCCGGAATGTCCGCCTGGCCAGCTGCCGAGCTGACCGCACCCGCGGTGAGCGGCTGTCGGTAACCTCAGGGCTGCCGGGACCTGCGGCCTCAGGCCGCAGCCGAGCCTGCCGCTGGCTCGGCGCCGAGGTCGGCAGGCAGCGCATTCCTGGCCACCTCGACCAGGGCGGAGAACGCCTTCGGATCGGCGACCGCAAGCTCGGCGAGCATCCGCCGGTCGACGTCCACGCCAGCGAGCTTCAGACCCTGGATGAACCTGTTGTAGGTCATGCCGTCGGCCCGGGCCGCGGCATTGATGCGCTGGATCCACAGCCGCCGGAACGCTCCCTTGCGATCCTTGCGATCCCGGTAGGCATAGGTCATTGAGTGGAGCGCCTGCTCCTTGGCCTTGCGGTACAGCCGGGACCGCTGGCCCCGGTATCCGCTCGCCCGCTCAAGGACGAGCCGGCGCTTCTTATGAGCGTTCACCGCCCGCTTCACACGTGCCATTGCTTTGACTCCCTTGCGGCGGGCCGGGTCAGCGCCCCAGCAGTCTCTTCATCTTCTTGAGGTCCGCGGGCGCGAGCGGCACCTCGTTGTCCAGCCGACGCGTCCGCGTGGTTGGCTTGTGCTCGAAATAATGCTGCCGGTTAGCGCGGCGACGCATGATCTTGCCGGTACCGGTCACCCGGAACCGCTTGTTCGCACCGCTGTGCGTCTTCATCTTCGGCATGTCGCCGTCGTCTCCGTTCCTTGACGTGCCTTCGGCACGGCCTTCCTCTGCGTGCCTGCGGCACGACGTTCCGTTGCGGCCGACAGGCCGCTGACCCCGCGCGTCCGGCGAGCCCGTCACCCGCGCTCCGGCGAGCCCGCCGCCAGATCCCTCCAGGCACCGGCCCGCAGGCCGCACCATTCCAGGCAGCCACGACTATCGGCCCGGTTAACCCGGACCGGCGATCCGGCGATCGACCAGCCGGACCTCCCTGACTCAGGTTCCCAGGTCAGCTCCCCGCATCGGCGTCAGCCGCGCCGTGCTCGGCCGGCGCGTCGGCCTCCTCCGCTGGCGCTGCCTGCCCAGCTGGCGCTGCCTGCCCAGCTGGCGCTGCCTGCCCAGCTGGCGCTGCCTGCCCAGCTGGCGCTGCCTGCCCAGCTGGCGCTGCCTGCCCAGCTGGCGCTGCCTGCCCAGCTGGCCGGCGCCGTCGGCCTTGGCCCCGCGGCGCGCGGCGGCGGCACCGGCTGGGCGGCAGGTGCAGGCCCGCGTGCCGCGGCGGTCCGCGTGGCCACGCGTTCAGCCCGCGACTCGGTCTTCCTCCGGTGCGGTCCGATAACCATGATCATGTTCCGGCCGTCCTGCTTCGGCTGTGCCTCGACGAAGCCAAGCTCCTCGACGTCGCCAGCCAGCTGCTGCAGCAGCCGGTAACCGAGTTCCGGACGGGACTGCTCGCGGCCCCTGAACATGATCGTTACCTTGACCTTGTCGCCCTGCCGGAGGAACCGCTCGACATGGCCCTTCTTCGTGCCGTAGTCATGCGGGTCGATCTTCGGCCGGAGCTTGATCTCCTTGATGACCGTCTGAGCCTGGTTCTTGCGCGATTCCCTGGCCTTGAGCGCTGATTCGTACTTGAACTTCCCGTAGTCCATCAGCTTGCAGACCGGCGGCCGAGCGGTCGGAGCAACTTCGACCAGGTCGAGATCGGATTCCTGAGCTAGCCGGAGCGCGTCATTGATCGAGACAATCCCGACCTGCTCGCCTGCTGGTCCCACGAGTCGGACCTCAGGAACACGGATTCGCTCGTTAATACGGGGTTCGGTGCTGATGTGACCTCCTTGTGTCACCTTCTGGCCGGACGCGGGACTGTCCCGCGACCGGATACTGCCGGACGCAAATGCGAAAGGCCCCGCACGGCGTGCATACGGGGCCACCATGGACGCAGCTACGCGCAACCGGGGAAACTGCATCCGGCTGGACGCGCCACGCAACACCGGCCAGCCTGCGCCCGCGGCGTCCAGCCAGCCTGCGTCCGGCCTGGTCGGCCGGCCTTCAGGCCGACCAAACTCATACCCGCCAGCAGCTATGCCGACAAGGTGGGAGGTGGCCGAGGTGGTCCTCCGCTTGCACGTCCGGAACGCGCCGGACTTGTCGTCACGCAAGACTAACGCATTCTGACCACCAGTGGTATTCCGCACTCGGCGCCAGCGGTCAGCCCGGGTCGTTGGTGCCTCGACCCGGGCCTGCCACCCGGCGCTCGATCTCGGTGGCCCCGGCCGCCCGCATCGCCTCGGTCGGGGCCGGCCTGTCATGAGTTCTACCTGCCGCGCTGCCTGGTGCAGCAGCATCTCGAAACCGCCGATCACGAGCGCACCCGACTGCCTCGCGGCTACCGCGAGCCGGGTCGGCCACGGGTGATACACCACATCGAGCACGGCCGCGGGGCCGGGACCAGCGCCAGAAATCCGTGCTGCGTAGTTATCTGCCGCTCCGGCCGGAACGGTCGATATCAGCAGATACCTGTTGCCGACGCCAGGCTCGTCGAAGGGCGCGAGCGTGATCGCCATTCCGAGCCGTCCAGCCGCGGCGAGCATCCCGGCCGCCCTGGCGGGATCACGGACCGCAACCGTCGCCTCGTGCAGGCCGAGCGCGTGCAAGGCGGCTAGAGCGGAGCGCGCGGTCGCGCCGGCACCGAGGATCAGTGCAGGTTCCGCCGCCGCGGCTCCCGCCTCGGTCAGCGCAGTCATGATGCCGGCCACATCGGTGTTGAACCCGCGGGCCGAGCCGCCCGCGAAGACGACAGTATTGGCGGCCCCGACCTGCGTGACGACGGGCTCGGCGGATTCGAGCAGCGGCAAGACAGCCTGTTTCAGCGGCATGGTCAGGGACAGCCCGGCCCATTCGGGGCCGCAGCCGCGAATCAGGCCAGCCAGGCCAGCCTCATCACACTCGATGGCCTCATAGGTCCAGTCGCTGAGGCCGAGCGCCGCGTATGCCGCGCCGTGCAGGGTCGGGGACAGTGAATGGCTCACCGGCGAGCCCAGCACTGCGGCCTTCATCCCAGGCTCAGCATGCCTTGCTGGCTCGGCGTGCCCTGTCGGCTCGGCATGCCCTGTCGGCTCGGCATGCCCTGCTGGCTCAGCATGCCTTGTTGGCTCGGCATTCGGCTACGTCGTGGTCGAACTGCGTCTTGCTGTTGGTGAACCTGGTGAGGCCGGTCTTTGGATTCACCGTCACGAAATACATCCAGTTCCCGGCGGCTGGGTGCAGGGCAGCCTCGATCGCCGCCTGCCCGGGGCTGTCGATGGGCCCGGGCGGCAAGCCCTGGTGGATGAAAGTGTTGTACGGCGAGTTCACGTGCAACTGCTTCTCGGTCAGGAAGTAGCCGAACCTGTGCAAGGCGTAGAGCACCGTGCTGTCGAGCCCAAGGTCCCATTTCTGGTTCAGCCGGTTGTAGATCACGCGGGCGATCTTCGGGTAATCGGCTGTACGTCCGCCCTCGGCCTCAAGCAGGCTTGCCACCGTGACGACCTGCCCGGGGGTGAGTCGCTTCGGCCCGGCCAGAGCCCCGAAGTTGATGCCGGCCGCCTCCTGATCGAACCGCTGGACCATCGCTTGCAGCACCCCGAGGGCACTGGTGCCGGGCTGGATGTTGTAGGTCGCCGGATAGAGATAACCTTCCGGGTTGCCGTGGGCATAGGCAGGCAAGCCAAGCGCGGCGGTGTCTTTGATAGCACTCGCATACACGCTGGCCGGCCATCGAGTCGTGGCGCCGAGCATGGTCAGGATCTTCGTCAGCCGAAGACCATCAGGGATGGCGACCGTGGTCTGGATCCTTGACTTCGGGTTCAGCAGCAGCGCGTAGGCGGATGCTGCGCTCATATGCCGGCGCAGCCTGAAAGTTCCTGGCTCAAGGCCGGTCGGGTTGCTGCTCTTCTTCGCCGCGCTGATAAACGCATTGGTGCTGGCGACCACGCCGAGCCGGACCAGGCGCGGAGCAAGTGAGATAGCCGAGTCGCCCGCTGCGACCTGCACCGTGATCTCACCCGTGCCGGAGCCCGCGTAGTCCGGCGAGCGCAACTTTTGCCATGCGTAGTAGCCGCCTGCGCCGACCACGCATAGCAGCGCGATGGCGAGCACCGGCGCGAGCACGCGGCCTATCCGCCGCCGCGGCCTTCGGCCATCGCCGCCCCGACTGCCCTGGCTTTCGTCGAACCCAGGGATGAAGCCGCCCTCGTCGCCGTCCTGGTCGTCCTCAGCACCCGGGTCCGGCCCGCCGCGACCACCGCTGTGGGCGGCATCAGGAGGACCAGGTTCGTTGCCGGCCTGCGCGTAGCCGAACTGCCTGCCCATGTCACCAGCCGGGCCGCGGCCACCCCGCGGTACGCCGGGATGGCCCGGTTCAGCCTGGTAGCTGACGGACCCGGGCGGTAGCTGCGGACCGGCCGCGCCTACTTGCGGACCGGAGGAGCCTGCCTGCGGACCGGAGGAGCCTGCCTGCGGACCGGTCGCGCCTGCCTGCGGACCGGTGGCGGCTGCCCGCGGACCGGTCGCGGCTGCCCGCGGACCGGTCGTGCCTGCCTGCGGACCGGCCGCCGCCGCCGGAGGCTGCCACCGGAATGGGCCGTCGGCTGGGCCAAGCTGTGCCATTTGCGGATCTACGTAACCGCGAGGACGGTCATATTCGCTCCACTGGCCAAACTGACCGTGCTGGCCAAACTCACGGTCCTGGCCAAACTCACGGTCCTGGCCAAACTCACGCTGCTGGCCAAACTCACGGTCCTGGCCAAACTCACGGTCCTGGCCAAACTCACGCTGCTGGCCAAACTCACGGTCCTGGCCAAACTCACGGTCCTGGCCAAACTCACGGTCCTGGCCAAACTCACGCTGCTGGCCAAACTCACGCTGCTGGCCAAACTCACGGTCCTGGCCAAACTCACGCTGCTGGCCAAACTCACGCTGCTGGCCAAACTCACGGTCCTGGCCAAACTCACGGTCCTGGCCAAACTCACGGTCCTGGCCAAACTCACGCTGCTGGCCAAACTCACGCTGCTGGCCAAACTCACGCTGCTGGCCAAACTCACGGTCCTGGCCAAACTCACGGTCCTGGCCAAACTCACGCTGCTGGCCAAATTTAGCTTGGCGCCCATACTCGGCCGGCGGGCCGTAGCGTTCGGGCGGCACACCCGGCTGACTGTACGGACCACGGTCCCGCGGCACGCCCGGCCGGCTGAACGAGTCCTGCACACCGGGCTGACTGTACGGATCCCCGCTCCGCGATACACCCGGCCGGCTGAACGAGTCTTGCACACCGGGCTGACTGTACGGATCCCCGTTCCGCGGCACCCCCGGCTGACTATAGGGATCCCGGTCCCGCGGCACACCCGGCTGACTGTATGGATCGCGGGCGCCGACCACGTTGCCGAAGCCCGGGCCATCGTAGCGACCGGCCACTGCAGCCCGATCATCGCCGCGGTATGCGGCCTGCCCTGCGTCAGGACTCCAGGCTCGGCCCGAACCGTTTCCCGGATAGACATCAGGCTGGCCGTAGGGAGCGGACCAGGAGTAGGGCCCCGGCTCGTAGCCGCCGCGCCCGGCATCAGCCCCAGATTGGGCGTGGCGAGCCCGCCTGGCGTACGGTCCTGGCGGCGCGGCCGGATACTCTCCGCCGCGCCGGCCTGGCTGAGGAGCCCGGTACTGCCCGGCACGCCGCAGCGCCTCATCGGGCACCCAGTCCTGAGGGCCGCCGTCGCGCGTCATCCACGCCCCCCAGACAGCGGCCTGACGAGCTCGCCGGCGGGCTGGCCGGTAGCGCGCTCAGTGTCAAGCGCGCCTTGCAGCAGCAGCGCGGCCGCGCTCCTGTCGACAACCGACCGCCGGTCCCTGGAGTTCTTTCCGACCTGCCGCAACGCATCGTGGGCGATCACCGTGGTGAACCGCTCGTCCACCAGGCGTACCGGCACGGGCGCCAACCTGATCGCCAGCGCGGTCGCGAACGACCTGGCATCTTCGGCCGCGCGGCCTTCGCGACCCGCAAGCGTGGTGGGCAACCCGACGACGATCTCGGTGACCTCGTCGGCCGCCGCCAGCTCGCCGATGCGTTCCAGGTCACCGCGACCGCGAGCGACGGTGGCCAGCGGGCTGGCAATCAGGCCGTCCGGGTCACAGTGCGCCACGCCAATTCGCGCCGAACCAACATCGACAGCGAGGCGGACGCCGATTCTCAAGATACGGCTCTTTGGGCCATTGATCTCAGGATGGCAACGAAGCGGCTGCAGCACGATCTCACGGTACGCCACTCGAGGCCGCGACGTCCCTGATAACCGTACGAACCGTCCTAAATGACTCCTCAATCACTTGAGTCGCATTTTCCCCCAGTGGTGTCCCGCCGCCCTGTGCGACATCATCTTTCCCCCCGCCGCGTCCGCCCAGAGCCCCGGCCGCCGCCTGCACCAGGGCCCCGGCGGCGAGGCCCCGCGCGCGGCCGGCCTCGTTGACCGTGACTACCACGGTGGGCCGGTCAGCTGGCACGCCGACGATGACCACAACGCCCGGCCGGTCTGCGGGCAGCAGGCCACGGACGTCGAGCGCGAGCTTGCGGATGCCGTCGGCTGGTGTCCCGTCAGGCGCCCGCTCAAGGACGACCGCCGCGCCCGCGATGTCGGTGGCACCGCGGGCCAGCTCCGCGGCCGAGTCAAGCAGCCGTGCGGACTGCAACCGCTGCAGGTCTCGTTCGGCATCACGCAGCCTGGTTACCAAGCCGGCGATCCGGTCCGGCAGGTCTTCCCTGCGGGCCTTGAGCTGTTCGGCGAGCTGGCTGACCAGCACGTGCTCCTTGGCCAGATACCTGAAGGCGTCCATGCCCACCAGCGCTTCGACCCGCCGTACGCCCGAGCCGATCGAGGACTCACCGAGGAGCTTGACCAGCCCGAGCTGTCCTGACCTGGCCACGTGCGTGCCGCCGCACAGCTCACGCGAGTAGTCACCCACCTCGACCACGCGCACGTCATTGCCGTACTTCTCGCCGAACAGCGCCAGCGCGCCCAGCTCCCTGGCCTCCGCCAGGGAGGTGTAGAAGGCCCGCACGTCCAGATCGTCGGTCAATACCTGGTTGACCTCGTCCTCGGCGTCGGCGAGCACCGCCGGGGCCACGGCACCGAGCGCCGTGAAGTCGAATCTGAACCTGCCCGGGGAATTCTCGGAGCCCGCCTGGGCCGCCGATTCGCCCAGTGCCCCGCGGAACGCCCGGTGCACCAGATGGGTCGCCGTGTGCGACCTGGAGATCGCGCGGCGGCGCTCGATATCGATCTCGGCAAACACCGGCGCGCCGACGATGATCTCGCCCGCGGTGACCCGGCCCCGGTGCACGATGAGCCCGGGCACCGGCGCCTGCACGTCAGTGATCTCGATCTCGGCGCGATCGTGGGCGCCGCTGCCCGCTGCCCTGAGCACGCCGGTATCAGCGAGCTGGCCGCCGCCCTCTGCGTAGAACGGCGTCCGGTCGAGCACGACATCGACCTCGGCGCCCGCACCGGCGGCCGGTACCGAGACCCCGCCGCTCAGCAGGCCGATGACGGTCGCCTCGCCGGCCACGTCGTCATATCCGGTGAAGAGGACCTGGCCGGCCCGCTCAAGGATGCCCGCGAAGACCGAGATGTCAGCGTTGCCGGTCTTCTTCTGCGCGGCGTCCTGCTTGGCTCGCTGCCGCTGCTGGGTCATCAGCCGGCGGAACTCCGGCTCGTCGACGGCCAGGCCCTGCTCGGCCGCCATCTCCAGGGTCAGGTCGACCGGGAAGCCGTACGTGTCGTGCAGCTGGAACGCCAGGTCACCGCGGATGGTGCCGGCCCCGCGGCGCCTGGTCTCCTCCACGGCAGCATCGAAGATCGCGGTACCGGTCCGGAGCGTGCCGCTGAACGCCGTCTCTTCCGCGTCGATGACCGTATGGATGTACGGAGCGTCTGTGTGCAGCTCCTGGTACTGGTCGCCAAGCGCCTCGATAGCGGCCGACGCCAGGTCATGCAGGTAATGCTCGCCGTCGGCGCCGCGCCCTGGCACCCCGCCCGACCCGCCGCGCTGGGCCCCCGACAGCAGCCGGAGATTGTGGATGCTTCGGCGCAGGATCCGCCGCAGCACGTATCCGCGCCCTTCGTTCGACGGGATCACCCCGTCCGCGACCAGCATCACCGCGGTCCGGACGTGGTCGGCGACCACCCGCAGCGCCACGTCGGTCCGGTGCTCACGGCCGTACCGCTGCTCGGTCAGCTCGGCTGCCCGCTCCAGCACCTTCCACATGGTGTCGATCTCGTAAATGTTGTCGACGCCCTGCAACAGCGCAGCCATCCGCTCCAGGCCCATCCCGGTATCGATGTTCCTTGACGGCAGCTCACCGAGGATGGGGAAACCCTCCTTGCCGGGCCCTTCGCCCCGCACGTACTGCATGAAAACGAGGTTCCACACCTCGAGGTAGCGGTCCTCGTCAACGACCGGGCCACCCTCAGGGCCGTACTCGGGACCGCGGTCGTAGTAGATCTCGGAGCAGGGGCCACATGGCCCTGGCACGCCCATCGACCAGAAGTTGTCGGCCATGCCGCGCCGCTGAATGCGCTCGTCGGGCACGCCGACATGCCCGTGCCAGAGCTTGGCCGCCTCGTCGTCGTCGGTGTAGACGGTGACCCACAGCCGGTCCTCGGGAAACCCGAAGCCGCCGTCGGCCTCTGCCCTGGTCAGCAGGTCCCAGGCGAACGGTATGGCCTGTTCCTTGAAGTAATCGCCGAACGAGAAGTTGCCCAGCATCTGGAAGAACGTGCCGTGCCGCGTCGTCTTGCCGACTTCCTCGATGTCCGGGGTGCGCACGCATTTCTGCGCGCTTGTCGCCCGCCGGAACGGCGGCACTCGCTGGCCGAGGAAATATGGCTTGAACGGGACCATGCCGGCGTTCACCAGCAGCAGCGTGGGATCATCGGCGATCAGGCTGGCCGAAGGGACGATGGTGTGCCCGCGCCCGGAGAAGTAGGTAAGGAAACGGCGGACGATCTCTGCCGACTCCATCAGCGGCCATCCTTCGCGTAGTCGGTACCGGGTTGGCCCCGGGAGGCCGCCGCCTGGCCGGTGCCCTCCGCGAGAACATGCTGGCCTTCGAGCGTAGGGCCGCCCGGCTCCTGCCGCCGGTGCACATAGAGTTCCATGCCGTCCCGCACGTCGCCGATGAACTCAGCGATGCCGCTGTAGCGGCCGCGATCGCCGCGCCTGGCACGGCGCCGCGCGCCCGGGTTCATAGCCTCTACCAGCTGGCTGACCCGCCGGTACCCGGTCACTCCCGCGACCGCGCCGATGGTCATCCAGGACAGCCTGCGGATCACCGCTGAGCCCTTTCCCGCCTGCTGGTCAGCTCAGCGCGCTGGCCGGTCAGCACGGCCCGCCGCCCGACGGCCGGAGCGCGAACCTCCGCGGCCCGGTGCAGCGCTACCGCCCTGCGGATCCCGAATGCCAGCGCCGCGAGCTTCGTGAGCGGCGTACCGAGTCCTGCCGATATCCCCCGAGCCACGCCAGCCAGGGCGGAGACCTGGCCGGAGAGCTCAGCCATGTTCGCCGACACCTCGTCCATGCTCGCGGTGATCGCGTCGGTGCGGGCAAGCTGTTCATGGCTACGGTCCACTGCCGCCTGGGCGCGATCGATCAGCACATCGGTCCGGTCGCGGTAATCGGACAGCATCCCGCCTGCCATCGAGATCAGCCCTCCCAGTCGTACCAGCACATAGACGGCGGCGCAGACCCCGACAGCGAAGAAACCCGCTGCGATGAGCGCGGCGAGCTGCGTGGCATTCATTCTTGCTGCTCCTTCGGCCGGTTGGCGGCTCGGTTCTGCCCGACCCTACCGCGTGCCCCGCCCGCGCATCAGGTGGCGGCGTCGTCGCCATCGCCGGGTTCGCGGCGGCGGGCCAGGATCGCCCTGATTCGCTCCGATCGCTCAGCGTAGCGAGCCTCCGCCCCGCGGCCGGACGGCTCGTAATACCTGCGGTCCGCAACCGGGTCAGGCGCGTAGGCCTGCGGGACCACGCCTTCCTCCGCGTCGTGCGGGTACACATAACCACGGCCGTGGCCGAGGCGCGCCGCGCCACGGTAGCTGGCGTCGCGCAGGTGCGCGGGCACCGGCCCGGCCAGTCCGGCCCGCACATCCTGCGCGGCAGCGCCGATCGCCCGGTAGACCGCATTCGACTTTGGCGCCAGGGACAGGTGAATCACCGCCTGGGCAAGGGCGAGCCTCGCCTCCGGGAGCCCGACGAACTCGACAGCGTGCGCCGCGGCGACGGCTGTCTGCAGGGCGGACGGGTCGGCCATCCCGATGTCCTCGCTGGCGTGCACTATCAGCCGCCGCGCGATGAACCGCGGATCCTCGCCTGCCTCGATCATCCGGGCCAGGTAATGCAAGGCGGCGTCGGCGTCGCTGCCCCTGATGCTCTTGATGAATGCGCTGATCACGTCGTAGTGCTGATCGCCCGCCCGGTCGTAGCGCACCGCAGCGCGGTCAACGGCGCGCTCAAGTCCCTCGACATCGATCACCCCGCCGGCCGGCATCCCGAGCGCGGCGGCTTCGAGGTAGGTCAGCGCACGCCTGGCGTCGCCGCCCGCGAGCCTGATCAGGTGCTCCGCCACCCCGCTGCCCAGTGTCACGCGCCGCGCCAGGCCGCGTTCGTCGGCCAGCGCCCTGCTGATGACCGCCGCCATGTCATCGTCGCTGAGCGGCTCGAGGGTGAGCAGCAGCGACCTCGACAGCAGCGGCCCGACGACCGAGAATGACGGGTTCTCCGTGGTGGCTCCGATGAACGATACCCACCGGTTCTCCACCGCTGGCAGCAGCGCGTCCTGCTGCGCCTTGCTGAACCTGTGCACCTCGTCGATGAACAGGATCGTCTGGGCACCGGTCAGGCCAAGCTGACTGCGGGCCTGCTCGATGGCGGCCCGCACGTCCCTGACGCCAGCCGAGACCGCGGACAGCTCCACGAACCGGCGCCTGGTCACCAGGCTCACGACGGAGGCCAGCGTGGTCTTGCCCGTGCCCGGCGGGCCCCACAGCAGCACTGACATCGCGGCGTCGTGCTCGGCCAGCTTGCGCAGCGGGGCGCCGTCGGCAGTCAGGTGCCGCTGGCCGATGACCTCATCCAGCGTGCGCGGCCGCATCCGGACCGCAAGCGGCGCGACAGCCTGCGCAGCTTCCATCGCCGCGGCGTCGAACAGGCTGTCGCGCTGGCCGCCTTCTATCCTGGCCACGGCTCCGACCCGGCAGCCGGCGCCGGGACAGCGTCGATGCCGGCCTCCTCGCGCTGCGCCGCGGTGATCGGCGTCGGCGCGCCGGTCAGCGGGTCATGCCCGGAAGCGGCCTTCGGGAACGCGATCACCTCACGGATCGAGTCACGCCCCGTGAGCAGCATCAGCAGCCGGTCCCACCCGAACGCGATGCCGCCGTGCGGCGGTGGCCCGAACCTGAGCGCGTCGAGCAGGAAGCCGAACTGGGACCTCGCCTCCTCCCGCGACAGCCCGATCACGTCGAAGACCCGCTGCTGCATGTCCGGCCGGTGGATCCGGATCGACCCGCCGCCGATCTCGGTGCCGTTGCAGACGATGTCATAGGCGTCGGCAACGGCGCCGCCGGGCTCGGTCTCGAACTTGTCCGCCCATTCCGGCAGCGGCGCGGTGAACGGGTGGTGCACCGCGGTCCAGCCGCCCTCGCCGTCCTCCTCGAACATCGGCGCGTCGACCACCCAGGTAAACGCCCAGGCCGACCGGTCGATCAGCCCGCACCGCAGGCCGATCTCCAGCCGGGCAGCGCCGAGCAGCGCGCGGGCCGCGCCGCCGGCGCCAGCGCCGAAGAAGACACAGTCGCCCGGGCCCGCGCCGGTGGCGGCGCTCAGCCCGGACCGCTCGGCCGCCGAAAGGTGCCTGGCCACCGGCCCGGCGTCGGACACCGAGCCGTCGGCATCGATCAGCACGTACGCCAGGCCGCGGGCACCGCGTGAGCGCGCCCAGTCCTGCCAGCCGTCTAGCTCCTTGCGGGACTGGGCGGCACCGCCCGGCATGACGACCGCCCCCACGTGCGCGGCCTGGAAGACGCGGAAGTCGGTCTGCGCGAAGTAGCCCGTCAGATCGGCGAGCTCGCACCCGAAGCGCAGGTCCGGCTTGTCGGACCCGAAGCGGGCCATGGCGTCGGCGTAGCTCAGCCGCGGGATCGGCCGCTGCACCTGGTAGCCCGTCAGCTCGGCCCACAGCCTGGCTACCAGGTCCTCGGCCACCTCGATGACGTCCTGCCGGGTGACGAACGACATCTCCACGTCAACCTGGGTGAATTCCGGCTGCCTGTCGGCGCGGAAGTCCTCGTCACGGAAGCAGCGCACCAGCTGGAAATAGCGTTCCAGCCCGGAGACCATCAGCAGCTGCTTGAACAGCTGCGGCGACTGCGGCAGCGCGTACCAGCAGCCCGGGCGCAGCCGCACGGGCACCAGGAAATCGCGCGCCCCCTCCGGCGTGGACCTGGTCAGGAACGGGGTCTCCACGTTCACGAAACCGTGGCCGTGCATCACATCATTGACCAGGTACGCGGCGCGTGAGCGGGCCCGCAGGGCGGCAGCCACCTCGGCCCGCCTGATGTCGAGGTAGCGGTAACGCAGCCGGATGTCCTCATTCAGCTCGGCGCCGCCCTCGATCGGGAACGGCAGCGGGTCTGCCTGCGACAGCACCTCGATGCCGGCCGCGGCGACCTCCACCTCGCCGGTGGGCAGCTCCGGGTTCTCGTTGCCCGGCCTGCGCCTGACCTCGCCGGTGACCAGCACGCAGAACTCGGCACGGAGCTCGTGCGCGACGTCTTCGGCCCGGCAGACGACCTGCACGATCCCGCTAGCGTCGCGAAGGTCGATGAAGACCACACCGCCGTGGTCGCGCCGGCGGCCCACCCAGCCGGCCAGCGTTACCCGCAGCCCCTCGTCAGGGGCTCGCAGTGTCCCTGCCTCATGCGTGCGGATCATTCATAGCCCTCTCGACGGGCCGGATGCGGGCGTGAGCCCGGCCAGGAACGGATTGGATGAGCGCTCGGCGCCTATCGTCGTCTGCGGCCCGTGCCCGGACAGGACCACGGTCTCGTCCGGAAGGGGCAGGCAGACCCTGGCCAGGCTGTCCAGGATGGTCTCGTAGTCGCCGCCCGGCAGGTCGGTCCGCCCGATCGACCCGGCGAACAGCAGGTCGCCGGTGAACAGCGTCGGCGGGTCAGCGGCAGGCGGCAGCCGGAAGGTCACCGAACCAGCGGTATGCCCCGGCGCGTGATCGACTACCAGCTGGAGCCCGGCCAGCTCAAGCGTCGCCCCGTCGGCGAGCTCGGCCACCTCGTCAGGCTCGGTGAAGGTCAGGCCGCCGAACAACTGCTGTCCTGCCAGCAGCGAGAACCCGCGGGCCGGGTCACTCAGCAGCGCCCGGTCGGCCGGGTGGATATAGGCGGGGATGTCCCTGGCCCCGCAGACCGGCACCACCGACCAGATGTGATCGATATGGCCGTGGGTGAGCAGCACGGCGGCTGGGCGCAGCCGGTACCGCTCGACGATCTCGTCGATGCCCTGCTCGGCACCTTCGCCAGGATCGATGATCACGCACTCCGCATCCGGGCCCGGCGCCACCAGATAGCAGTTGGCGGCGAACGAACCGGCCGCGAATCCGGCAACCAGCACAGCTTTCCTCCTCCGCGGGCCTGACGAACACGACGACGTGCGTACAGGCTACCGACGCGGCCCGGGTACCGCGCCGCGCTAGGCAGCCGGGATACAGCAAGGACGCGGTTGGCGCGGCGAACTCATAACAGCCGTGCCAGTACTGGCCGGGCACAGGTACCATTCGCGAAGTTTCGCTGATGAGCATCGAGCCGGTGCGGGCCAGGAGGGCAGGACCAGTGGCGGGAAAGAAGGAGCGCCAGCGCAAGCTCGCAAAAGAGCGGTATGAGCGCAGGGCGGCCCGCAGGGCGCAGCAGGCACAGCGGGCGCGGAAGTGGACCGCGATCGGCATCATCTGCTGCGTCGTGGTAGCGCTCGCGGTCGGCGGCTTCTTCGCTTTCCGTGGATCCGGCAAGCCGGCCGCGGCTAGCCCGGCGGCTGCGACGCCTACGGCCGTTCCCAGCGCGACGCCGGGTGCCACGCAGTCGGCTGCCGCGGTCACCGAGCCCGCAACACACTGCGCGTATGCGTCTTCTCCCCCGGCTGCGCGAAATGTCGGCAGGCCCCCGGCCAAGCCCGACTTCCGGGCCAGCTATCAGGCAACCATCCGCACCAACCGCGGCAAGGTCGTCGTAGACCTGCTCAACAGCAAGGCGACCTGCACCGTGAACTCGTTCGTCTACCTGGCGCGCAAGCACTACTTCAACATCACCCCTTGCCCGCGGCTGAGCACCAGCGGCGGCCTGTTCATGCTGCAGTGCGGAGACCCGACCGGCACCCTCAGCGGGGGCCCCGGGTACGCGTTCGCGAGCGAGAACCTGAAGGGCGCGACCTACCCGGCAGGCACGCTGGCGATGGCCAACACGGGCGCCCCGGTCAGTAACGGCAGCCAGTTCTTCGTCGTCTACAAGAACTCGACCCTCGCGCCCAGTTACACGCCGTTTGGCAGGATCGTCAGCGGACTCAATATTATCCAGAATGTGGGCAGCCGGGGCTTCGGTCCGCCCCTCAGCCAAGCGGGCGGTGGCAAGCCGAAGGAGAGCGTCGTCATCGAGAGCGTGACCATCAAGAAAACCTGACCGGCGCGGCGCCGCCAGTCAGGTTGCTGAGCAGGAGGTTCGCGGTGAGCACCGCTTACGATCCGTGGGGCAGAGTAGACGACGACGGCACTGTCTATGTGCGCACCGGCGAGGGTGAGCGCCCGGTCGGCTCGTGGCAGGCTGGCAGCCCGGCGGAGGCGCTCGAGTTCTTCAGGCGAAAGTTCGACTCGCTGGCCACCGAGATCGCACTGCTCGAACAGCGCATCGTCACCACGGACCTGTCCCCCGCCCACGCCAGGGCCACGATCACCCGGCTGCTCGCCGCCGTGGCCGACGCCAAGGCGGTCGGCGACCTGGACGGGCTGCGCGGCAGGCTCGAGGCGATGACCGCGCTCGTGGACCACCGGCGCGAGGAGCACAAGGCAGCCCGTGACCAAGCTCGCGTCGAGGCCCACGAGGTCAAGGAGCGGATCGTCGCTGAAGCGGAGCGGATCGCGGTCGAGGCGACCCACTGGAAGATCAGCGGCGAGCGGATGCGCCAGTTGCTCGAGGAGTGGAAGAGCGCGCCGCGAGGTGACCGGGCGACGGAGACGGCCCTGTGGAAGCGGCTGTCCGCCGCCCGCAACGCGTTCACCAAGCGCCGCAAGGCATACTTCGCCAGTCTGGAGGAAGAGCGCGAGACCGCCAGGGTGCGCAAAGAGAAGCTGGTCACCGAAGCCGAGGCCCTTGCCTCGTCGACCGACTGGGGGCCGACAGCCACCGCTTACCGCGAGCTGATGCGGTCCTGGAAGGAGGCAGGCCGCGCGGAACGCGCTGTCGAGGAGGCGCTCTGGATCCGGTTCAAGGGCGCCCAGGACAGCTTCTTCCAGGCCCGCTCGCAGGTTTTTACGGCCAAGGACACCGAACTGCGTGAGCACGCCAGCGTCAAGGCACGGCTGCTCGCCGAGGCCGAGAAACTCCTGCCGGTCACCGACCCGCGGTCCGCGCGGGGGGCGCTGCGCGGTATCCAGGAGCGCTGGGAGCACGCAGGCGGCGTGCCCCGCGACCAGTACGACAAGCTTGAAGGCGGCTTGCGGAGGGTGGAGGACGCGGTCCGCAAGGCCGAGGACTCGCACTGGCGCCGCTCGAATCCGGAGGCCCTGTCCCGCGCGAAGGGGACGGTCGAGCAGATCAGGTCGGCCATCCGGCAGCTCGAGGTCCAGCTGGAACGGGCCCAGTCGGGCGGCGACGAGACCGCGCGGCTGCGTGCCTCCGAAGCCCTGGCGGCCCGGCGGTCCTGGCTTGAGGAGGCCGAGCGCACCCTGGCCGAACTGTCCCGCTGATACCCGTCAGTCCGCCCGGCGTTCTTGCCGGGCGGATCCGCGGTTCGGTCCTGACACGCCGTGGACCCGGAGCTAGTTGGTGACCCGGTAGACGTCGTACACGCCGTCGATGGCACGGACCGCCCGCAGGACGTGACCGAGGTGCTTGGGGTCGCCCATCTCGAAGGTGAACCTGCTGACAGCGACCCGGTCCCTGGTAGTGGTTACCGACGCCGACAAGATGTTGACGTGCTGGTCGGAGAGGGCCCGGGTGACATCGGAGAGCAATCCGGTGCGGTCAAGCGCCTCGGTCTGGATCGCCACCAGGAACAGCGAGCCTTCCCGCGGCGACCAGTGCACAGAGACCAGCCGCTCCGGCTGCGACTCGAGCAGATGGCGGAGGTTGAGGCAGTCCGCACGGTGCACCGAGACGCCGTTGCCGCGGGTCACGAAGCCGGTGATGGGATCGCCTGGCACCGGCGTGCAGCACTTGGAGAGGCGGGCCCAGACGTCGGCCGACCCCTCGACCACGACGCCGGAGTCTCCCACCGGCCGGGCCTTCGGTGCCCGGGTGAGCACCGTGGCCTCGGCCAGGTCCTCCTGCGCCCCGGTGATGCCGCCAGCCGACTTGACCAGTTTCGCGGCCACCGACTGGGCACTCACGTGCCCTTCGCCGATCGCGGCGTAAAGCGAGGACAGGTCCGCGTACCTGAGTTCGTGCGCGATGGCCAGCAGCGCATCGCCGGTGGCCAGCCGCTGCAGCGGCAGCCCCTGCTTGCGCATGGTCCGGGCGATCGCGGCCCGGCCCGTCTCAGCCGCCGCTTCCCTGCGTTCCTTGGAGAACCAGTGCCTGATCTTGTTACGCGCCCTGGCGCTCTTGACGAAGCCTAGCCAGTCCCGGCTCGGCGCCGCGTCTGCCGCCTTGGAGGTGAAGATCTCGACGGTATCGCCGTTGTTCAGCACGGATTCCAGCGCCACCAGGCGGCCGTTCACGCGGGCCCCGATTGTCCGGTGGCCCACCTCGGTATGAATCGCGTAGGCGAAGTCGACCGGGGTGGCACCGTGCGGCAGCGCGATGACCTCGCCGCGCGGGGTGAAGACGTAGACCTCGCCCGCGCCCAGGTCGAACCGGAGCGATTCGAGGAATTCGGCCGGGTCGGTGGTCTCGCGCTGCCAGTCGACAAGCTGGCGCAGCCACGCCAGGTCGGCGGCGCTGCGGCCGCTGGTGGTCGACTCCTTGTACTTCCAGTGCGCCGCCACGCCGTACTCGGCCCGCTTGTGCATGCCCCAGGTCCTGATCTGCAACTCCACGGGCTTGCCCTCCGGGCCGATCACCGTGGTGTGCAGGGACTGGTACATGTTGAACTTCGGCATCGCGATGTAGTCCTTGAACCGGCCTGGCACCGGGTTCCACCGCGCGTGAACGGTACCGAGCGCCGCGTAGCAGTCGCGGACCGAGTCGACGAGCACCCGGATGCCCATCAGGTCATAGATGTCATCGAACCCGACGTTTCGGGCGATCATCTTCTGGTAGACGGAGTAGTAGTGCTTTGGCCGCCCGGTGACCCTTGCCTTGATCTTCGCCTCGCGCAGGTCAACCGAGACATCCTCGATCACGTCCTGCAGGAACACGTCGCGCCGCGGCGCCCGCTCCGACACCAGCCGGGCGATCTCGTCGTAGCGCTTCGGGAACAAGGTGGCGAACGCCAGGTCCTCGAGTTCCCATTTGACGGTGTTCATCCCGAGCCGGTGCGCGAGCGGCGCGAAGATCTCGAGCACCTCCCGTGACTTCTGCTCCTGCTTGGCCCGTGGCAGGTACCGGAGGGTGCGCATGTTGTGCAGCCGGTCGGCGAGCTTGATCACCAGGACCCTGATGTCGCGCGACATCGCGACGACCATCTTGCGGACCGTCTCCGCCTGGGCGGCGTCACCATACTTGACCTTGTCGAGCTTGGTCACCCCGTCGACCAGCGCGGCGATGTCCTCGCCGAAATCGCGGCGGAGTTCGTCGAGCGTGTAAGCGGTGTCCTCGATCGTGTCGTGCAGCAGCGCGGCGCACAAGGTCTCGTGGTTCATGCCGAGCTCGGCGAGGATGGTGGCCACGGCGAGCGGATGGGTGATGTACGGGTCCCCGCTCTTGCGTACCTGCCCGGCGTGCATCTGGGCGGCGACGTCATAGGCGCGCTCGATCAGCCGCACGTCGGCCTTGGGATGCGTTGCGCGGACGGTCTTGATCAGCGGCTCGAGTACCGGGTTGGCACCGCCGCCGCGCGGCGCCCCGAGCCTGGCGAGTCTGCGCCGGACACCGGCGCCCCCGGCGGGCGCCGCGGGCAGGTCGGCCGCCACGGCAGGGGTGTCGGCGGGCACCGCTGACACGTCGGCGGCCTCCGCGCGCGCGCCATTGTCCCGGGCCACCCCGTTCTCCGCCACGGGCGCTTCCGCGCCGTCTTGCTCGGGCTTGCCCGCGGCGGCCTGGGTGACACCAGCGCCGGCCGTGCCGGCCGTTGCTACGTCACCGGCCACATGCGCTCCTCACGTCCGCCAAGAACCCAGTCTATCGACGAGCAGTCACAGAAGTGCCCGGCTCCACCCGAGCCCGTCAGACGGCGAGCAGCGACCGCACCTCCAGGCCGCCCAGACTGGACCGGCCGCTGAGGAACGAAAGCTCGATCAGGACGGCCACCCCGACGATCTGCGCACCGCTACGCCGAACCAGCTCAGCGGTCGCAGCCGCAGTTCCGCCGGTGGCGAGGACGTCATCGACGATCAGCACCCGCTCGCCGGGCCGGAACGCGTCGGTATGGACCTCGATCGTCGCCGTGCCGTACTCAAGCTGATAAGACTGCACATGGGTGGGTCCGGGCAGCTTGCCGTGCTTGCGCACCGGCACGAACCCGGCACCGAGCCTGCACGCGACCGGCGCCGCGAGGATGAAGCCCCGCGCCTCGATGCCTGCCACCTTGTCGATCCGGCCGTGACCGGCCGCGAGCGCGCCCACCACCACGCTGAACGCCGTACCGTCCGCCAGCAGCGGCGTGATGTCCTTGAACACCACGCCTGGCTGCGGGTAGTCGGCGATGTCCCTGATCGTCGCGCCGATCAGCGCACCGACGTCAGGTTCGGCTGAGGCCTGCAGGCCGCTGGACATCTGCCGCCTACCGGCGCTTCTTCTTGCCCGCGGGGCGCCGCTTGGCCGCGCTGGTCCGCCTGGGCTGCTGGCGCGGCCCCGGCCGGGCGCCGGAGCCTGCGCGCGGCGCCGTGGCAGCGGCTCGCGCCGCGGGGACGCGCTCCTCCGGCCCTTGATCAGCGAACGCGCCGGCGTCCGCCGCGGCCTCATCATCGTCGGCTGCCTGGCCGGGCTCAGCGGCGCCGCTGGCACTGGCGCCGCCGGCGGCCGACCCGGCCTGCGCCGTCTTTGCCTTGGCCCGCTGTGCTGCCCGCCCGCCCGAGGCGCGCAGCGCGACCCGCTTCGCCAGCGCCTTGTACTGCGGCTCGCGCTCCTTGAGTGCCGCCAGCACCGGCGTCGCGATGCAGATCGAGGAGTAGGTTCCGGACAGCATGCCCACGAACAGCACGAGCGCCAGGTCCTCGAGCTCGCCGGGCCCGAGCAGCGTAATACCGGTGACCAGGATCGCGGCCACCGGCAGCAGCGCGATCACCGAGGTGTTGATGGACCTGACCAGGGTCTGGTTCAGCGCCAGGTTCGCCGCCTGGCTGTAGGTGGTCCGGCTGGTCCCGAGCAGGCCCGCCGTATTCTCCCTGACCTTGTCGAACACCACCACGGTGTCATACAGGGAGTAACCGAGGATGGTGAGCAGGCCGATCACCGTGGCCGGGCTGACCTGGAAGCCGGCGAGCGCGTAAACCCCGATCGTGATAACGATGTCGTGCGCCAGTGCCACCAGCGCAGCGGTGGCCATCTTCCATTCGAACGCGATCGACAGGTAGATCACGATCACGACCAGGAACGCGATCAGCGCTTCGAGGGCCTTCTGCGAGATCTGGCTCCCCCAGGTCGGCCCGATGAACGTGCTGCTGATCGCCTTCGCCCCGCCTATGGGGTGCAGGTCGGCGGCGATCGCATTCTGGACCTTGACCTGCTCGGGGAAGCTGAGCTTCGCGGTCTGCACCTGCCAGCTCGCGTGGCTGCCGAGCCCGACCGTCTGGATAACGGTGTCCGGCCCGCCGCCGGCGGCGGCGACCGTAGAGCGGATCTGGGCCTGGCTGGCGGCGGGCGCCTTGAACAAGAAGACCGAGCCGCCCTTGAAGTCGACGCTCTCGTTCAGCCCGCGTCCGAACAACGCGGCCAGGCTGATCACCAGGATGAGGCCGGAGATCGTGTACCACAGCCGCCGCCTGCCGACGAAGTCGAAGGAGACCTCACCTCGGTACAGCCGGCCGGCGATGTTGCCGATCCAGGACATCACGCCTCCTTCGGGGTGGTCCGGGACGGGCTCGCGGCCGTCGGGCTGCTCCCGCCGGTCGCCGGCCTGGCCACCGGGCGCCTGCTGCCGCGCCACGGCGATCTGGCGCCGAGCCTGGCCGGATCAAGCCCGGACAGCGGGTGCCCCTCGCCGTAGAACTTCGTCCTGGCCAGGATCGTCACCATCGGCTTGGTGAACAGGAAGACCACGACAATGTCGATCACCGTGGTGAGGCCGAGGGTGAAGGCGAAGCCCTTGACGTCGCCGATCGAGAAGTAGTACAGCAGCGCCGCGGCGAGGAAGGACACCGTGTCCGAGACCAGGATCGTCCGCCGGGCCCGCTTCCAGCCGCGCTCCACGGCGGGCCGCAGCGACCTGCCCTCTCGTACCTCGTCCCGGAGCCGCTCGAAGAAAACCACGAACGAGTCGGCGGTGATCCCGATCGCGACGATCAGGCGGGCCACGCCGGCCAGGTTAAGGGTGAAGTTCTCGTACTTGCTGAGCAGGACCACCGAGAGCAGCGCCAGCAGCGCCGCGATGGCCAGGCTGGAGACCGACACCAGGCCAAGGCCCCGGTAGTACAGGAACGAGTAGGCCACCACGAGCAGCAGGCCGATCGCGCCGGCGACCAGGCCCGCGTGCAGCTGTGCCGCGCCAAGCTCAGCCGAGATCGACTCGGTGGACTGGTTCTGGAAGCTCAGCGGGAGATGCCCGTAGGTCAGCACGTTGGCCAGGTAATCGGCCTGGCTCTCGGTGAACGAGCCGGTGATCTGGCCCTGGCCGGTGGTAATCGGCGCGATGATGTCGGGCACCGATACCGGCACCCCGTCCAGCACGATCGCGAACTGATCGAGCACCGAGGTGGGCTGCTGGGTGCTCGCGTTGTAGTACTTGCTGTACATCGACGAGCTCAGGGTGCCGAAGTTCTTCGCGCCCACGCCGTTGAAGTTGAGGTTGACCTGCCACTGGCCGGTCTGCGAGTTCAGCCCGGCGCTCGCCGAGCTCAGCATCTCGCCGGTCACCGGGGCCTTGTCGAGCACGTATTTCTCGCCCTGGTAGCAGGCTACGATCTGGCTGTTGACGTCGTCCCAGGCCAGTGAGTTCGGGCCGTAGATCTTCTGCTGCCAATTGGGCTTGTCGCAGTTCAGCTTGTTGAAGAGCGCCCTGACAGCCGGGCTGACCAGACTGGCGTTGCCCTGGCCGTCAGCGACCGTGGACAACGTACCTGTCGACGGCGGCGAAGCCGTGCTGCTGGGCGAGCCGCCGACGCTAGGGGTCGGCGAACTGGCCGGGGTCGCAGTCGCGGCCGGCTTCGCGTTGCCGCCTGCCGCCGCGGCGGCCAGCCGGCTGGAGCTGGCCGCGAGGCCCTGGCCGCCCGATCCGGCTCTTTTCGCGCCCAGGGCGCCCGACGACGGGGTCGGCGAAACGGCGGCCTTCGCCGAGGACTTCTTGCTGCTCTTGGTCGCCGACGGGGTCGCGGACCCGGACGGGCTCGCCGACGGTGACGGCGTCGGAGTGGCTGACGGCGTCGGAGCGGCCGACGGGCTGGCCGCCGGCGTGGTCCGGTTCGGCGCCACCAGCAGCACCTGGCGGAACCGCAGCAGCGCGGTCCTGCCGACCAGGCTCTCCACCTGCTGCGCGCCCTTGCCTGGCACCGCCACGGTGATGATGTCCGGGCCCTGCTGCTGGACCTGGGCACCGGTGAAGCCGGCCCCGTTGACCCGGTTCAGGATGATCGACCTGGCCTCGTTCATCGCCGTCTGGCTGGGCGCCTTCTTGGAATCCGGGGTGACCGCCTTCAGCGTCACCGTGGTGCCGCTGGAGAGATCGAGGCCAAGGCCGATCCGGAAATTCTTGTGCCAGCTACCGGGGTGCGCCGCCGCGCTGCCGATGATCCCGGCCAGCATGAAGACGACGATCACGGCGAGCGCCGCGATCGGGCGCCAAGGACGAGACAACTTGGTGCTTGGTGGAGCCACTTCTCGCTGTCCTTAACTTGATGGGGCCCGCACTACACCTGCGGATTCCGGTCCTGGGAATTCCAGTCGTCCGCTGGGCTCTCGCCGAACGTGCCCTGCTTGTGCCCGTCACCGAAGGTGGACTTGTCCTCGCCGAAGTTGGCCTGCGGCTCCGACGGATCGCCGCCTGCCGGGCTGTCATCGCTGATCACATCCATGACCGCCCGCCGCAGCATCCGGATGTTGACGCCCGGCGCCACCTCGACGACGACGTCGGTGTCGTCCACCGACGTGATGGTGCCGTACATCCCGGCGGTAGTGCGGACGCGCTGGCCAGGAACCACCTGGCGCTGCATCTGCATGGCCTGCCGCTGCTTGTTCCGCTGCGGCCTGATCATCACCACGTACAGCACGACGAAAAGCACGGCGATGAACAGGATGGGCAGGTAGTTGCCACTGGACGACTTGGTGGCCGCGAGATACGAGATCCCCATCGCGGGGCTTCCTTCCGTTGATTGCCGCACTGGCCGGGACCGGCCCCGGCTACGGGCCGACCAGGCCGGCACCGCGCCAGGCGGCGTCATTTGACCAACTGCCGAAGTGTAGCGGCGCCTAAGCGACGCACCAACAGGCTACGGGGTCTGGCGAGTGATCGTGACCAGCCCGCGACCGCCCGTCACCCGCCGCGCAGTCCGGCTCCGGCACCGGGATTACCGCGCTCATCAGCTGAAAAGCGTGTCAGCGCCGGCCCGCGGACCGGCGTCAGGCGGCCCGGGGACGGGCAGCCCGAGCTGGGCCCAGGCGGCCGGGGTCGCCACCCGGCCGCGCGGCGTCCGCGCGATCAGGCCGGCCCGGACAAGGAAGGGCTCGACGACGACCTCGACCGTCTCCGCCTCCTCGCCCACTGCGACCGCGAGGGTGGACAGGCCGACCGGCCCGCCGCCGAACCTCCGGACGAGCGCGGAGAGCACCGCACGGTCCAGCCGGTCGAGGCCGCTGTCATCGACCTCGTACACCTCAAGCGCCGCCCGCGCGACGGCCCTGGTCACGATCCCGTCGGCACGGACCTCCGCGTAGTCGCGGACCCGGCGCAGCAGCCGGTTGGCGATCCGCGGCGTGCCACGGGACCGGCCGGCGATCTCCGCGGCGCCGTCATCGCGCAAGGCCACCCTGAGCAGGCCAGCGGACCTGCGCACGATGACCTCAAGTTCCGCTGGCTCGTAGAAGTCAAGGTGCGCGGTGAAGCCGAACCTGTCCCGCAGCGGCGCCGGCAACAGCCCGGCCCTCGTCGTCGCGCCGACCAGGGTGAACGGCGCGATCTCCAGCGGGATCGCGGTTGCCCCCGGCCCCTTGCCGATCACGACGTCCACCCGGAAGTCCTCCATGGCCAGGTAGAGCATTTCCTCGGCCGGCCTGGCGACGCGGTGGATCTCGTCGATGAACACCACCTCTCCCTCGCTCAGCGTGGACAGCACCGCGGCCAGGTCTCCGGCCCGCTCGATCGCGGGTCCGCTGGTGATCCGGAGCGGAGCGCTGAGCTCGGCAGCGATGATCATGGCGATGGTGGTCTTGCCGAGGCCTGGCGGACCGGACAGCAGCACGTGATCGGGCGGCTTGCCGCGGCCGATGGCACCCTGCAGGACCAGCGAAAGCTGCTCGCGGACCCGCCCCTGGCCGACGAGCTCGCCGAGGCGTTTGGGCCGCAGGGCTCCCTCGATCATCCGCTCGCCCGCTTCGGCCAGCGGCGAGACCACCCGGTCCGGGGCCAGCCCGGTGCCCTCGGCTGGCGCCCCGTCTGTCCGCTGACCCGGGTCACCGCCGGTCACGTGCGCCCCAGCACCCGGAGCGCGGCGCGCAGCGCCACGGCGATGTCCACATCTGGACCGTCCTGGGCGGTGGCCGGGCCGGCCAGCAGCTCGGGCTCGACCGCCGCGATGGCCTGGTCGGCGTCGCGCGGCTGCCAGCCCAGGCTGACCAGGCCGGCCCGCACCTGATCCCGCCACGGCGCCAGCCGCCCGGCCTGTGCTGGTATGCCAGCGGCGGTACCCGCGGCGGCAACCTCGGCCGGCGAGCCGAGACGGCCGGCAAGCTCAAGGACGATCCGCTGGGCGCCCTTCCGGCCGATGCCCGGCACGGTGGTCAGCGCCGCGAGATCCTCGGCGGCGATCGCCCGGCGCAGGCCGTCGGGGCTGAACACGGCGAGCATGGCGAGCGCCAGCCGCGGCCCGACCCCGCTGGCTGTCTGCAGCAGCTCGAAGGTGTTCCGCTCGTCGTCGTCGGCGAAGCCGTACAGGGTGAGCGCGTCCTCCCGGACCACCAGCGAGGTCGCCACCTTGGCCTGCTGACCGGTCCGCAGGCCGGCGAGCGTTCCCGGCGTGCACTGGACGAGCAGCCCGACCCCGCCGACCTCGATGACCGCGCCGTCCGGCGCCACCGAGCAGACGACCCCGTCCAGGTGCGCGATCACCGGTTCCCTCCGATCGCCGCGCGCCGAGCCCGCGCGGCGGCCTGCGCCCCCGCAGCGGCCACCGCAAGCCGGTGCTGCGCCCCGCCGCGCCACAGATGGCAGATCGCCAGCGCGAGCGCGTCGGCCGAGTCCGCGGGCCGGGGCGGGTCAGCCATCGCGAGCAGCCGTGCCACCATCAGGGTCACCTGCGCCTTGCCGGCCCTGCCGTTGCCGGTCACCGCCGCCTTCACCTCGCTCGGCGTGTGCAGGGCGACCGGCAGCCCGCGGCGGGCCGCGCAGACGATGGCGACGGCTCCGGCCTGTGCCGTGCCCATCGCGGTCCGCACATTGTGCTGGCTGAAGACCCGCTCGACCGCCACCGCGTCCGGCCGGTACTCGGTCAGCCACCGCTCGATCCGCTCCTCCAGGGCGAGCAGCCGCGCCGCGATGTCATCGCCCGCGTCGGTCCTGATCACGTCGGTCGCCACTAGTGTCAGGGTCTTGCCTGGCGTGCCGTCGATGAGCCCGAGGCCGCACCTGGTAAGACCGGGATCGACGCCGAGCACACGCATGCCGCTCACCTATCCAGGTCGGTTGCGAACTCTTGTTCGGCTAGGACACTACCGGCTCAGCGGACGCCGCGGCAGGACACGCTCCGGCGTGTCGCGGCCGGACGGCGCGAAGCCGCGGCACACGCTGCCTCGCAGCCGGGCCAGGTGGTCAGAAATAGTCGAGCAGGAACGGAGTGCCGGCGAACGCGCAGTCCAGGGCATCGTCGGTCACCGGGTCCCCGCCGGCGGCCAGCCCGGCGGTGCGGAGTGTCTGCATGGGAGTTCCGGCGTACAGCGCGGCGAAGCCGCGTGCGCCGAGCGAGACCGGCGGGACGGCGGGCACCGGCGCGCGGTCATCCGTTATACCCGGGTTAAGGGTTCCGTTCCCGCCGCTGACCGCCAGCATCCACAGGCCCGAGTTGGCCGGGATGCTGGCGTCATCAAGCCGGATCGCCGTGGTCACCCCGGCGGCGGCAGGGAAGCCGCGGGCTGCGATGGCCGCCGGGGCGTCGAGCACCCGCAGCATCCAGTGCCTGCGGTCCACCAGGCCGAGGTCGGCCTCGCGGGTCAGCCAGCCGACCGGATCGTCAGGGGCCAGCAGCGCCCGGACTCGATCGGCGATGGACGCATGCGAGGCGACGACCGCCCAGATTGCCCTGGTGGTCTGCGCCGAGGCCGCCACCGCGCGCTCGACCATGATCTCGCCGTCGCCATGCCAGCGGTAGGCGAGGAAGCCGTCAGCTGCCAGATAGCCGGACAGGTGCGGATCGGACAGCCAGCGCCGGAGATCGGCGGCGGAGCGGGTAGCTGCCCCGCAGTGCCTGGCCGTCTCGTGCACCGCGCCGGTGACCTCGACCACCTCAGCCGCGTCATCCGGGCCGGCCCGGCGAAGCGAGGCACCCGCGGGCTGCGCGCCGACCTCGGGCGGCAGCAGCGAGCCCAGCGACCTGGCGGGCAGCGCCGCCTCGTACTGGCCGCCCGCCAGCTCCCAGCCCAGCGACCGGTAGATCGGCGTGGTCGCCGGGTAGAGCACCGAAACCGGGTAACCGCGGCCGGCGATCAGCCTGAGCATCTCGGTCATCAGCGCCTTCCCGACGCCGCGGCCGCGTTCTTCCGGCGCGACCTTGACACCCGATACCCCGGCCATCCGCATGCTCCGGCCGTGCCACCATTGCCGCATATCCAGGTACCTCGCGGCGCCGATCATCCGCTGGCCGTCGAAGGCCCCGAGGTGCCGCCCCGCGCGGGCGCTGTCCGCGGCCATCGCGAGCGTGCGGGCCCGGTCCGCGTCGTTCATCGGGCCGAACGCCTGGCGGCGCAATTCGACCTCGGCCTCGAGATCGTCATCCTCGGTCAGCTGGCGGATCACCAGGCCGGGCCCGGTCACGAGCGCAGTCCCGCGAGGCGGGTCATCCGATCTTCTCCATGATCTCGTCGGACACCGAATAGTTCGCGTAGACATCCTGCACGTCGTCGGAGTCCTCGATCGCCTCGATCAGCCGGAACACCCGTTTGGCGTGTTCCTCGTCGAGTTCCACCTCGGCGGTCGGCAGGAAGGGCGTCTCGGCGGATTCGTAGTCGATGCCGGCCTGCTGCAGCGCCGTGCGCACGGCGTGCAGATCGGTCGCCTCGCTGACCACCTCGAGCGACTCACCGATGTCGTTGACCTCCTCGGCACCGGAATCGAGCACCGCGGCGAGCACGTCGTCCTCGCTAGCCCCCGTCGTCTTGCCGACGAGCACCACGCCCTTGCGGTGGAACAGGTAGGAGACCGATCCTGGGTCAGCCATCGAACCGCCGTTCCTTGAGAACGCCGTCCGCACATCCGAAGCTGCCCGGTTCCTGTTGTCGGTCAGGCACTCCACGAGCACCGCCACGCCGCCCGGCGCGTAGCCCTCGTAGGTGATCTGCTCATAGGAGGCCCCGCCAGCCTCAAGCCCGGCGCCGCGGCGGACCGCCCGGTCGATGTTGTCGTTCGGCACCGAGCTCTTCTTGGCCTTCTGCACGGCGTCGTAGAGCGTCGGGTTGCCTGCCGGGTCACCGCCGCCGGTCCGCGCCGCCACCTCGACATTCTTGATCAGCTTGGCGAACAGCTTGCCGCGGCGGGCGTCGATGACGGCCTTCTTGTGCTTTGTGGTCGCCCACTTCGAGTGGCCGCTCATGACCGTTCCCTCACCATGTCAACGAAGAGCCTGTGGATACGCCGGTCCGGCGTGAGCTCAGGATGAAACGCCGTCGCCAGCGCGGGTCCCTGGCGGACCGCGACGATCCTACCCGTGCACGGCTCAGCCGCGAGAACCTCGACGTCGTCGCCGGTTTCCTCGACCCAGGGCGCCCTGATGAAGACCGCGTGGTAGTCCGGGCCGCCGATCCCCCGCAGCGCGATGTCGCTCTCGAAGGAGTCCGCCTGCCTGCCGAAGGCATTCCTGCGGACCGTCATGTCGATCGCGCCGAGCGTCTCCTGGTCGCTGGCCGTCTTTACCAGCCGCGTAGCCAGCAAGATCATGCCAGCACAGGACCCGAAGGCCGGCATGCCCGAGCTGATCCGCTTGCGCAGCGGTTCTGCCAGGTCGAAGATGACCGCGAGCTTCCACATCGTGGTGGACTCGCCGCCAGGGATGATCAGCCCGTCGACGGCGTCCAGCTCGTCGGGCCTGCGGACCGGCACGCCGCGGGCGCCCGTCTCGCCGAGCGCCCGCAGGTGCTCAGCGACGTCGCCTTGCAGGGCGAGCACGCCGATAGCCGGCGTTCGGGCCCCGGTCACCAGCCGCGGCTTGCGTAGTGCTGCTCAGCGGGCAGCGTGTCCAGGTTGATCCCGGCCATTGCCTCACCGAGGCCCCTGGACACCTTGGCGATGACGTCCGGGTCGTCATGGAACGTGGTGGCCTTGACGATCGCCGCGGCGCGCGCGGCCGGGTTGCCCGACTTGAAGATCCCGGACCCGACGAAGACCCCGTCGGCGCCGAGCTGCATCATCATCGCGGCGTCGGCCGGCGTGGCCAGGCCGCCGGCGGTGAACAGCACGACCGGCAGCTGGCCGGCCCTGGCCACCTCAGCTACCAGCTCGTAGGGCGCCTGCAGGTCCTTGGCCGCACTGAAGAGCTCTTCCGCCGACAAGGTGGCGAGCCGCCTGATCTCGGCCCTGATGCCGCGCATGTGCCTGGTCGCCTCGACCACGTTGCCGGTGCCCGCCTCGCCTTTCGATCTGATCATCGCGGCGCCCTCGGCAAGTCTCCGGAGCGCTTCGCCCAGGTTGGTGGCGCCGCATACGAACGGCACCGTGAATTCCCACTTGTCAACGTGATGCGCCTCGTCGGCAGGCGTCAGCACCTCGGACTCGTCGATATAGTCGACCCCGATCGCCTGCAGGACCTGTGCCTCGGCGAAGTGCCCGATCCGGCACTTGGCCATCACCGGGATGGACACCGCGGCGATGATCCCGTCAATCATGTCGGGGTCGCTCATCCGGGCCACGCCGCCTTGCGCGCGGATGTCGGCGGGCACCCGTTCCAGCGCCATCACCGCTACCGCACCGGCATCCTCGGCGATCTTGGCCTGCTCAGGCGTGACAACGTCCATGATCACGCCGCCCTTGAGCATGTCGGCCATGCCGCGCTTGACACGCTGCGTCCCGGTTTGCGATTGGGCGCCACCAGCCTGCGCTGCGGCCGTTCGGTCTGCCGTGGGCGAGCCTGGGTAACTGGCGGAACGCGTGGAACCTGCCGTACCGGCCGATTCGCCGGAACTGGGGAAAGGCATCAGTAACCTCACTAGATCGCACCTGGCATGCACCTGGCATAGACCTATTCATGGTAGGTGCTGAGCTCGCCCGGTAGCAGATTCGGCCAGGCCAGCTGGCCCTGCGAGGCAGGCCGGCCCGGCCGGTCCAGCCCGCCCGGCCGGCCATCCCGACTCAGCCGGCTCAGCTGGTCAGGCGCGGCATGTCCGCGCCCTGGCCGCCCTGGCCCGGCGCGACCAGGGAGTCGTCGATCTCGAAGAACTCCGGCAGCGCCGCGCCGCCGGCGAGGTGAAACAGCCGCACTAGCCAGCGGCGGCGCGCCGACCTGGTGGCCGCTACCGCGCCGTTGTAGAACTTCCGGGCCAGGAACACCTGATGCGCGGCGCCCTCAAGCTCGGTCAGCAGCTCGGCTGCGTCTTCCCTGCCGGTGAGCGTCGCCAGGAAACCTGGCTGGCCGAGAGCCGCCCGCAGCGCCCTGGTCAAGTCGCTCTCCGGCAGTTCCCGCGCCTCGCTGGCGGACCTCGCGTCGTGCGCCGCCCCGGCCAGCAGCAGGCTGGTGGCGGGATCGAGCAGGCCGGACGAGGCGAACTCCATCGCCACCGAGCTGCGCCGCACCAGCGCCGCGTCCAGCGCCGCCCTGGCCGTCTCCAGCCGCGCGTGCAGCCGGTCGAGCCTGCCCGCGCGCCAGGACACGTAGACGCCGATGATCGCGACGACGGCGATCACGATGACGGTCGTCACCTGGCCACCGCCACATGGCCGACGCCAGGAACCACTGCCTCGTAGACGGCCAGCACGTCACGCGCCACCACCGGCCAGTCGTAGGCGCGCACCGCGGCCGACGCAGCCGCCGACAGCCTGGCCCGACGCGCTGGCTCATCGAGGAGCCGCCCGGCCGCCACGGCAAGCCCGTCCGCGCTTCCGGTCTCGAACAGCTCCCCCGCCTCGCCGCCGCGCAGGACCCGCCGGAAGGCCTCAAGATCGCTCGCGACGATGGGCGCACTCGCCGCCATCGCCTCGGCCAGCACGTATCCGAAGCTCTCGCCGCCGGTGTTCGGCGCGCAGAACACATCGACCGAGTGATATACCCGGATCTTGTCTTCCTCGCTGACCTGCCCCAGCAGCACCACCCTGGGCAACAGCTCCGGCGGGACCTTCTCGAGCGCCTCCTCCACATCCCCCGGGCCGGCGATCAGCAGCCGCACCCCGGGGCGCTGCGCGCCGAGGATCTCGAAGGCGCGGAGCATCACGGCGAGTCCCTTGCGCGGCTCGTCGATCCGGCCGACGAAGCCGAGGGCGCCGCCGGGTCCCGGCCAGCCGGGCAGCGGGTCAGCCTTCTCGAACCTGCGCACGGCGATGCCGTTGGGTATCAGCACCGCGTCGCCGCCGAGATGCTCGACCAGCGTGGTCCGCGCTGCCTCGGAGACGGCGATCCTGCCGCTGATCTTCTCCAGCGCTGGCCGCAGGATCGGCTGCGCCGCGTGCAGGATCCTGGACCGCGGGTTCGCCGTGTGGAAGGTGGCCACGATCGGGCCGTCGGCTACCCAGCAGGCGAGCAGCGAGAGGCTCGGCGCGGTCGGCTCGTGCACGTGCAGGACGTCGAACCCGCCGTCCCTGACCCACCTGCGGACCCGGCTGGCCGACAGGAATCCGAAGGCCATCCTGGCCACCGCTCCGTTGTATGGGACGGGGACGGCCCGGCCGGCCGGGACCACGTAGTCGGGCAGCGGCGTGTCGTCATCGGCGGGCGAGATGACGGACACCTGGTGGCCCAGCTCGATCAGGGCCTCCGCGAGGCCCCTGATGTGCTCCTGGACGCCGCCGGGCACATCCCAGCTGTACGGGCAGACCAGGCCGATCTTCATGGCCCGTCCGCCATCGCGGCTGTGCCGGTGCCGTCCGCGGCTGTGCCGGTGCCGTCCGCCGCTGCGCGGGTGCCGTCCGCCGCAGCGGTTGCTGCTGCGTCCGCCGCGGCCAGCCTGGCCGGGTCAAGGTCAGCGACGAAGACTCGCTGCAGCATGTGCCAGTCGGCCGGGTGCTCCCTGATGCCGGCCTCGAAAACCCTCGCGACCTGCTGAGTCATGGCCGCTATCTGCTGCCTCCTGTCGCCTCCGGCGGGCACCGGAATCTCTTCGTATATGTGCACGCCCCACTGCTCGCCCTCGAACCACATGACCGCTGGCATCAGCGCGGCTCCGGTCTGCACGGCGAGCGCGGCGGGGCCGCCCATCATCCGCGCCCTCTCACCAAAGAATTCCACCTCGATGCCCGCTCCCGTGACATCCCGGTCACACGGCAGGCAGACGACCCGGCCCGCGCGCAGCCGCTGCGCTAGTGTCCCGAACCTGCTCGCTCCGCCGCTCGCGGCGAGCACCTCCATGCCGAGTCCCTCGCGGAAGGCGACGAACCGCTCGTAGACCGACTCGGGCTGCACGCGCTCGGCGACCGTCGTGAAAGAACCTGCCCCGCGGTTGATGATCCATGCGCCGGCCTGATCCCAGTTGCCCATATGCGGCAGTGCGAAGATCACCCCGCGGCCAGCGGCCAGGTAGCCGAAGGCCTCGTCAACGTGGCCGGAATCGTGCATCTCGCTGATCAGCCGCTGCACCGGGATGACCGGCAGCCGGAACACCTCGAACCAGTACCGCCCGTAAGAGCGCATCGCATCCCTGGACAGCGCGCGCAGGTCGGCGCCTGACGCGCCGGGGCCGAGGACCCGGCGCAGGTTCGCCTCAAGGATCTGGACCCGGGGGCCCTGGCGGCGCCAGGCGACGTCGGCGCCGAACCTGAACGCGCCCCGCGCCCAGGACTCCGGCAGCCGGCACACCAGGGCCCAGCCGAGTCCGTAGCCGGCGTCGGTGATCCTGTCCCTCAGTCTGGGCATCCGTCGTCACCTCCTGAACCGGTTCCAGCGCTATTCCCGGAGGCGGCGGCGGCTTCCCTGCGCACGGCGAGAACCCGCTGGCCGAACGTGACGGTGCTGGCCACCGCGAGCAGCCAGAGCCCCACCGGAAGGACATACGGTACGCCAAGTCCCGAGAGGCCCGTGGCGACAAGGCCTATCAGCAGCCGCTCGCTCCGTTCGGCGATCCCGACGTCGCAGCGCAGGCCCAGCCCTTCGGCCCGCGCCTTGGCGTACGACACGAGCATCCCGGCCACCAGGCAGTACAGCGCCACCCCGGCGAGCAGGCTGCTGTGGCCGCCGAGCACGAACCAGGCCGCGAGCCCGGCGAAAACCGCGGCGTCCGCGACCCGGTCCAGGGTGGAGTCCAGGAACGCGCCGAAGGCGCCGGTGGTCCCCTTGATCCTGGCCAGCGTCCCGTCGAGCATGTCGGTGAGGACAAATCCCGTGCAGACCATCGTGCCGGCGAACAGGTGCCCGGTGGGGAACAGCGCGAGCGCGCCGGCGCTCATCCCGATGGTGCCGGTGATGGTGAGCGCGTTGGGGGTGATCGGCGTCCGGGCAAGCGCAGTCCCTACTGGCGTCAGGAGCCGGGCGATGGCGGGGCGCAGCACGGTGAGCATGGCCGTCTGATCTTACTGGCGCTCCGAGTCCAGGTTGGGTATGCCCGCCGCCGGAACGGCCGGCCAGAACCGGGACAAGCCGGGTGATTCCTCCCTGGGACTTGTGATCGCATGCCGGCAGGTAAAGGCTGGTCGTGCAGCAGCCGAACGCGGGAGCAACAGGAGGCGGTGCGGATGGCGGACAAGACGGGCACAGCTGGAGCCGCGGGCAGGGCACCCTCGGCCGACCAGCCCGACAGCGTGCGCAACGTGGTGCTGGTCGGCCACTCAGGAGCAGGAAAGACGACCCTGATCGAGGCGCTACTCGTCGGCACCGGGGCGATCCAGCGCGCCGGACGGGTCGAGGACGGCTCGACGGTGAGTGACTTTGACGAGGTCGAGGTCAGGCAGCAACGGTCGGTGAACCTCACCCTGGCGCCGATCGTGCACGGCGGAGTCAAGGTCAACCTGCTGGACACCCCCGGATACGCGGACTTCACCGGCGATCTGCGGGCCGGCCTGCGGGCCGCCGATGCTGCGCTTTTCACTGTCTCGGCGGCCGAGGGCGTGGACGGCCTGACCAAGATGCTGTGGGACGAGTGCGCGGCCGTCGGGATGCCGCGGGCCGTGATCATCACCAAGATTGATCACCACCGTGCCGACTTCAGCGAGGCGCTCGCCGCCTGCCGTGCGGCGTTCGGCGACTCGGTAGCGCCCCTGTACCTGCCGGTGGCGGACGCCCAGGGCGGCGTCCGCGGGCTGATCGGGCTGCTCTCGGAGCAGTTCTATGACTATTCAGGCGGCAGCCGCAAGGAGAGCACACCTGAGCCTGGCCAGGCCGACGGCCTCGCCGAGTCACGCAGCGCGCTGATCGAGGCGATCATCCAGGAGAGCGAAGACGAGAGCCTGATGGACTCTTACCTCTCCGGTGACGATCTCGACGTCAAGGGCCTGATCGAGGACCTGGAGACGGCAGTGGCGCGCGGCAGCTTCTACCCCGTGCTCGCGTCGGCGGCCCCGCACGGCATCGGCATCACCGAGCTGCTCGAGGTGATGACCCAGGCCTTCCCGGCCCCGCAGGAGCACCCGCTGCCCGCGGTGACCACCGTGGATGGCAAGCCGGCCACCGGCTTGACCTGCGATCCGGCCGGCCCGCTGCTCGCCGAGGTCGTGAAGACCACCTCGGACCCGTATGTCGGACGGATCAGCCTGGTCCGGGTCTTTTCCGGCACCCTGCGGCCCGACGCCGTGGTGCACGTATCCGGTCATGGCCGGGCCGATCGCGGCCACGCGGACCACGATCAAGATGAGCGGATTGGCGCGCTGACCTCGCCGCTGGGCAAGCAGCAGCGCAACGTCGCACAATGCGTCGCCGGCGACATCTGCGCCGTCGCGAAGCTGTCCAGCGCGGAAACGTCGGACACCCTGTCCGACAAGGAACGCCCGCTGATCATGGAGTCCTGGGCGATGCCGGAGCCGTTGCTTCCGGTGGCGATCACGGCCAAATCCAAGGCCGATGAGGACAAGATGTCGCAGGCGCTGGCGAGGCTGGTGGCCGAGGATCCGACGATGCGCCTGGAGATGAACGCCGAGACCCGCCAGCTGGTCCTGTGGTGCATGGGCGAAGCGCACGTTGACCTGCTGCTCGACCGGCTGTCCAGCAGGTACGGAGTGGCCGTGGAGACCACCGAGCTGCGGGTGCCGCTGCGCGAGACGGTGGCCGGAAAGGCGCAAGGCCTGGGCCGGAACGTCAAGCAGACGGGCGGCCATGGCGAGTTCGGGATCTGCCATATCGAGGTCGAGCCCATGCCGTCTGGCTCTGGCCTCGAGTTCGTCGACAAGATCGTCGGTGGCGTGGTGCCGCGGCAGTTCATCCCGTCGGTGGAGAAGGGCGTCCGCTCTCAGATGGAACAGGGCGTGATAGCCGGCTACCCGATGGTCGACATCCGGGTGACCTTGTTCGACGGCAAGGCGCACTCGGTGGACTCCTCCGACATGGCGTTCCAGAAGGCCGGCCGGGCCGCGCTGCGCGACGCGTGCGAAAAGGCGAAGGTGAATCTCCTGGAACCGGTCGACGAAGTGTCGGTCCTGGTGCCCGACGACTACGTCGGCGCGGTGATGTCTGATCTGTCGTCGCGCCGCGGCCGGGTGCTCGGCACCGAGCCGGTGCCGAGCGGCCGGACGCTGGTGAAGGCCGAGATCCCGGAACTCGAGATCACCAGGTACGCCATCGACCTGCGGTCAATGTCGCACGGCACTGGCTCGTTCGCCCGCTCCTACCTGCGCTACGAGCCGCTGCCCGCGCACCTGGCGGACAAGGTCGCCGCGGCCTCCAAGCCCGGCTAGCCAGCCGCCCGCGACGCGGACTGGGCTGCGCGGCCCGGCCCAGTCCGCGGCTAACCGCCCTCGCCCGGCCACGAGTCCGCGAACAGGTCACGGGTATCGGCGAGAAGCTGCGGCAGTACCTTGGTCCGGCCCACTACCGGCATGAAGTTGGCATCGCCGCCCCACCGGGGCACGACGTGCTGGTGCAGGTGAGCGACGATCCCGGCGCCCGCCACGGCGCCCATGTTCATGCCGATGTTGAAGCCCTGCGCCCCGGCTGCCGTCCGCAGCGTGCGCATCGCGTGCTTGGTGAAACCCGCCAGCTCAAAAATCTCGCCGTCGTCGAGCTCGGTGTAGTCGGCGACGTGCCGGTACGGGCACACCAGCAGGTGGCCGCTGTTGTATGGATACAGGTTGAGCACCGCGTACACCAGCGACCCCCGCGCGACGATCAGCGCTTCGGAATCCGGCAAGCCGCGGATGCGGCAGAACGGGCATTCCTCGCCGGATCCCGCGTCGGCTGGCTTGTTCTCGCCCCTGATGTAAGCCATCCGGTGCGGCATCCAGAGCCGCTGGAAGAATCCGTCAGGCGTCCCGGCGCCGTCCTGCCACGACAGCTCGCGGTCGGTCCCGGTGTCGGCCGCTGGCCCGTCCGGCTCGTCTGGCTCTGCAGAAGGCATGACTGCAGCATAGGGACGGCCGATCGAAGCCCGCCGCCCGGACCCTGCTGCGCTGAGCCGTAAAATGCGGGTGCCCGGCGTTGGCCCTGCGTGCCCGCCCGGGCGCAGGCTCAGACCTGGACGCGCCGCGCAACGGCATCGACGATCTCGGCGACGGCGTCATCGACTCCGATCCCGTTCTTCTGCTCCCCGCTGCGGTACCTGAACGACACCGCGCCAGCGGATACATCCTGGTCCCCGGCCAGCAGCATGTACGGGACCTTCTGCCGCTGCGCGTTCCTGATCTTCTTCTGCATCCGGTCATCGCCGGTGTCCACCTCGACCCGGATCCCGGCGGACCGCAGCTTCGCAGCGACCTCCTCCAGGTACGGAACGTGCGCGTCGGAGATCGGGATGCCCACCACCTGAACGGGCGCGAGCCACGGCGGGAAAGCGCCGGCGTAATGCTCGACCAGGATGCCGAAGAACCGCTCGATCGAGCCGAACAGCGCCCGGTGGATCATGTAAGGCCGCTGTCTGGCCCCGTCGGCAGCCTGATACTCAATCCCGAACCGTCCCGGCTCCTGGAAGTCCACCTGCAAGGTGGACAGCTGCCAGCGGCGTCCGATCGCGTCCCGCACGTGCACGTCGATCTTGGGGGCGTAAAAGGCGCCCTCGCCCTCGGCGATGACGTAAGGCAGGCCGGAGACGTCCAGTGCGTGCTTGAGCGCCGCCTCGGCCTTCTCCCACTCCGCCGGCTCGCCCACGTACTTCTCCGGCCGGGTGGACAGCTCGGCCTCGAACTCGGTCAGCCCGAAATCGCGCAGCAGGCCCACCACGAAGTCGAGCAGCGACGCGAGCTCGCCCTCCAGCTGGTCCGGCCTGCAGAAGATGTGCGCGTCGTCCTGGGTGAAGCCGCGCGCCCTGGTCAGCCCGTGCACGACCCCGGACTTCTCATACCGGTACACGGTGCCGAACTCGAACAGCCGCAGCGGCAGCTCACGGTAGGACCGGCCGCGTGCGGCGAAGATGAGGATGTGCATCGGGCAGTTCATCGGCTTGGGGTAGTACTTGGCGCCCTCGAGTTCCATGGGCGGATACATGCTCTCGGCGTACCAGTCCAGATGCCCTGAGGTCTCGAACAGCTCTGACTTGGTGAGGTGCGGGGTGTTGACAAACTCATAGCCGGCCGCCACATGCCGCTGCCGCGAGTACTCCTCCATGATCCGCCGGATGGTCCCGCCCTTCGGGTGGAACACCGGGAGCCCGCTGCCGATCTCGGTGGGGAACGAGAAGAGGTCGAGCTCGGCGCCGAGCTTACGGTGATCGCGGCGCTCGGCCTCGGCCAGCAGCTGCAAGTACTCGTCCTGGGCCTGGCGGGACGGCCACGCAGTGCCGTAGATGCGCTGCAGCTGCGGGTTGCGCTCGCTGCCCCGCCAGTACGCGCCGCCGGTGCGCATCAGCTTGAACGCCGGAATCTGCCTGGTGGTCGGCAGGTGCGGGCCCCGGCACAGATCCTTCCAGCACACCTCGCCGGTGCCTGGATCAAGGTTGTCGTAGATGGTCAGCTCGCTGCCGCCGACCTCGACGGACTCCTCCGCGTCCGCGGCGCCGCCCTTCAGGCCGATGAGCTCCAGCTTGTAGGGCTCGCCGGCCAGCTCGGCCCGGGCATCGGCGTCGGTGACGATCCGCCGGGAGAACAGCTGGCCCTGCCGCACGATCTGACGCATTCGCTGCTCGATCGCCTTAAGATCCTCGGGGCCAAACGGCTGCGCCACGTCAAAGTCGTAATAGAAGCCGTTCTCGACGGGCGGCCCGATACCGAGTCTTGCCTCGGCGAACAGCTCCTGCACCGCCTGGGCCAGCACGTGCGCGGTCGAATGGCGCAGGATCGCGAGCCCGTCTTCGCTCGCGATGTCGACCGGGTCGACAACGTCGCCTTCGGCTAGCCCGCCTGCCAGGTCGCGCAGCTCGCCGTTGACCCGCGCCGCGATCACCTCCGTGCCCGCACCGTCTGCCGCCAGCGCATCGCCGATCGTCATGCCGCCTGCCGCCACGTACTCGCGTCCGGCGAGGGTGATGTGGTGCTTGTCGGCAGGCACGGTTGCTCCCTGGGCTGGTCGTTGACACGGGGCACTCGCCCGTGCCCGAATGCTATCGAGCTGGCTGCGCGACCGCGCACCAGTATTCGCCGCCCCAGCCGGCCGCGGGACCCAGCCGGCCGCGGTACCCCAGCCGGCCGCCGGGACCAGGCGAGGCGCGCAGGCCAGGCTACGGCGCTGCGACGGTAACCAGGCTGCCGTAAGTGAGATACGGCCAGGCCCGTTTCGCAGCGTCGTAGGGCAGCTCGACGCAGCCAAGGCTCTGCGGGTAGCCGTAGGAGTACCGCGGGAAGTAGTGCACGGCTTCGCCGGCTCTGAAGTAAGAGACCCAGGAGACTGGGTCGGCATAATGCGAGCCGTCCGGGTTGGTGCCGCTCATGATCTGGAAGGTGTACCTCAGGTAGACGGGCGCGGTGCCGATCGTGGTCGGCGCGACCGGGATACCGGTGTTCGCGGCGCTGCGGAAGACCACCCTGCCGTCGTGCCAGATGGTCAGCGTCTCCGGGCTCTTCTCACTGGCCCTGGCGTAGGTGTAGCCATGGGGATTGGTCTGCATGCGGGCGGCCGCCCTGAGCAGCGCGGCCCACACCGCCTGCCCGGCGATTCCATCCACCGTCATGCCGTGATCGGATTCGAACGCCATCACGGCGCCGGTCAGGACTAGGCTGGAGCTGCCCCGCCGCCAGAAGGTCCGCAGCTCCCCCGGGTAGCCGTGTTGCCAGGTGAACGTTCCGGCCGGCGGGCTGAAAGCCGCGCTGAGCTGAGCATTGGCGCCGGTGGGCGCGGCATCGGGTGACGGGGCAGGTGTCCAGTTCAGCGGCAGGTACCCGAGCTGCGCAAGGAGCTGCTGAAGCCGCAGCGTGGCGAACGTCCGGGTACGGAACCGGACCGAGATTGTCTGGGCGAGCAGGCCGCCGCTGGCTGACCTGACACCGGCTGGCCCACCTGGTATCTCGATCCTGACTACGGTGTCAGGCACGAAGCCACGTCGCGGGACGAACTGCAGGCCGGTCCCGCTAACCGGCTGCCATTGCCCGGCAATCCCGGGCGACAGCTTCGGCAGCGGCGAATCAGCGGCAAGGGGGGCGGAGAAGACGATCCGCACCGGGCTCGCGCCGTTCACGCCGCGTGACCCGGAGGCCGGCGATACCGACACCACCCGCAGCGGCACGGCCGCAACGGTGCGCGGCTGCGAGCCGGAATGCTGCCGCGAAGCGCTCGCCGCGTGGCTACCGGTGCTGTCCTGCGCCGAGGCGCGGGTCAGCGCGAACCACGTGCCAGTCGCCAAGACCGCCGCGATGGCTACCGCCATCGCCACTATTCGCACGCGCAGCAGTCCTGCTCCGGACAAGATCAGCCCCCTGCCTAACATGCCCGGCCATGTTGGCGGGCGAACTGCCACGTACTTCGATGTATACCAGTTAATCCGTACCTCTGATCGTAGGCGCCCGGCCGACACGCGGCTAACGAGAGGATCAAGAATTTAGCGGGAAACGGCTACGGTTTCATCACGTCAGCCCGATACGGTGACAAGGTTCACGTAGGTGAGGTATGGCCAAGCCGTCTCGCCCCGGTCGCCGCTGCCCGCGGCCACCGCCCGTAACACCACGTCCTGCGGCGCCAGGGTGGCCGCGCCGTTGCGAGCTCACGACGGGGACATCGAGGTGCGGGTGAGGGGTTTCCCGCAGATGCCAAAGGTCTCATCCGCGAAACCGGACGAGACCTGCACAAAGAGTCTCTGAACTGGGCTAATGCTGTGGGCGATACTGGGATCGAACCAGTGACCTCCTCGGTGTGAACGAGGCGCTCTCCCGCTGAGCCAATCGCCCGGAACCGCCGGGCCAGGATGCCGCGATCCGTGCTGCCCGGAGCAGCAACAGACTAGCGCATGACGGCTGCACCAGCGGCCTGCCGGCATTGCGCTCCCGCCCGGCCCGCCGATCGCTGGCTACCGGCACCACGGCTCCGGTACCCGCCCGGATCAGGTTCAACGCGCATAAACTTTATATATAGGGACATTATCCTCATATATTGCCTTAGCGCATATCCCGTACCTGCATGCCCCTGGATAGTTTTCAGTCTCGGATAGCGCGGCCTGCCACAGGGGACATAGCATGGCGAGGCAGCACAGCCCCCGCAGTGAGTGAGTCGAACCATGCCAAACACCCCCCGGCGTGCCATCACCGCGCAAGCCGCGAGCTTCTGCTGGCCGGCAGCGAAACGTTGCCCAAGTCGTGTGAGACGAACGTCACAGCACATCCTCCCTGGTCAGAGGAACAACGAGTGCCGAAAAGCGTGTTTAATTTCCGTGAGTGTTTGACCAGGTCACCACTGGTTTGTTGACCAGTGACCGAGGTTACGAGTGCCCCCGATCGCGGAATCTTATCTCCGTCGATGACAATTCAGCGGCACATGCCGTGCCATAGCTGATAGATAACCTCGCAGCATTAACGAAGCCCGGCATTCCGGGACACGACAAGGCAAAGGTCAAGCTAGATCATGAACAGCAGCGCACCCGTCTCAGCTGAAGTCGGCCTGAGCCTCGTAGTTCCCGAACATGGCATTGTCCCGCTCGTGGCGAGCCTCTACTACAGCGCGGACGACCCGTATGCGATCCGGATGGCGTTCCACGTCGGCACGGACGAGCCGGTGGAATGGATCTTCGCCAGGGAACTTCTGGCAGCCGGTCTGGACGGCGCTGTGGGCGACGGCGACGTCCGGGTGTGGCCCGCCGACGACGGTGGCGACGGCGTCCTCAACATCGCGCTGTCCTCCCCGTTCGGCCAGGCGCATTTCGAAGCGCCGCTGACCGCCACCGCAGAGTTCCTGGCCCGGACCTTCGGGGTAATCGCAGCCGGGCGGGAAAGCGACTTCATCGACCTCGACGGTGAGCTTGACGTCCTGCTCTGGCGCGCCTAGCTGCCTTTTGCGGTTGACGGCAGCCGCAAGTCGCAAACAGCAACGCCAGGCCGCTACGGATCGAGGTTCTCAGCAGACCTCGCCGCGAATATCTTGGCGGCATTGGCAGTCACCGGCCCCGGAGCCGCTGGCAGCTGCACCGAGCCGACATTGCGGATTGGCTGCACATCCCGGGTCGTTCCGGTGAGAAAGGCCTCGTCCGCCGCAGCGAGCGCGCCTGCAGGCAGATCACCCTCGATCGCATCCGCCCACTCGATCAGCAGGTCCCTGGTGACCCCGGCCAGGCACCCGGCGCTGAGCGGCGGCGTCAGCAGCCGCCCGCCGGAGACGACGAATATGTTGCTCCCGGTCCCCTCGCAAAGGTTGCCCGCGGTGTTGGCAAAGATAGCCTCGTGCGCACCACGGTCGCTCGCGTACCGCAAGGCCAGCACGTTCTCGGCGTAAGACGTCGTCTTCAGGCCGGTCAGGGCGCCGTGCTCATTGCGCGGCCACGGGGCCATGACGACATCGCAGGTAGGCCCGGGGCCCCCGAGGCTGCCGAGCGCGATGATGGCGGTCAGGGGCGCATCGCCGCGCAGCGAGCCGAGTGGCCCGACGCCAGCCGTCAGGGTGAGCCGCATCCTGCCGGTGGCCAGGCCTGATGCCTCAAGAAGCGCGAGCGCGCCCGCGGCGATCTCGTCCAGGTCAGGCTCGGGCAGCCCCATTCCGGCGGCCGACTGCGCCAGCCTGGCCAGGTGCCTCGTGACAGCGAACGGCACCCCGCCGATGACCTTTATCGTCTCGAAGACACCGTCGCCCACCACGAGCCCGTGGTCAAAGACGGAGATCCTGGCTTCCGAGTCGGGCAGCAGCGTCCCGTCGATCCACACCGTCACAGGATTCTCCTAGCGGAGCCCGCCGCAGCCCGCGGCAGCCGCTAGGCAAATATCCGGTAGCAACTCGTCGACCGCTGCCATCTGCCCGGCTACCTCCCGGTCTGTGTCCATTATCGGCACCCGCGCTCGCACCACGGCATGGACGCCGGCCAGCGCATTGCTCGACGGCGCGATCCCGGCCCGCAGGTCGATGCCCTGAGCTGCGCAGAGGATCTCGATGGCAAGGCAGGTGCGCACGTTGGCAAGGACCTCCCGCAGCTTCCGCACTGCAGTCCAGCCCATCGAGACGTGGTCCTCCTGCTTGCCCGAGGTCGGGATCGTGTCCACGCTGGCCGGGTGGGCCAGCACCTTGTTCTCGCTGACCAGCGAGGCGGCGGTGTACTGGGCCAGCATGAAGCCCGAGTTGGTGCCCGCGTCCGGCGCCAGGAACGGCGGCAAGTCCCTTGACGAGGCCGGGTCGAGCAGCCGGTCCACCCGGCGCTCGCTGATGCTAGCGAGTTCAGAGACGGCGATGGCCAGCATGTCGGCGGCGAAGGCGAGCGGCTCGCCGTGGAAGTTGCCCGTGGTCATCACTTCGCCATCGGCGACGATGACCGGGTTGTCGACCACGGCCCCGAGTTCGGTCTCGATGACGCCGCGGACGAAGCCGAGCACGTCGCGGACCGCGCCGTGCACCTGAGGCGCGCAGCGCAGGCAGTAGGCGTCCTGTACCGCGTGGCGGCTATCCCGGTGGCTGGCCAGCAGCGCGGATCCGGCCAGCAGGGCGCGCAGGTTGGCCGCGCTGTCCAGCTGGCCAGGGTGCCGCCTGAGCGCCTGGACCCGCTCGTCGTAAGGCCGGTCGGTACCGAGCAGCGCCTCGACCGACAGCGCGCACGCCACGTCGGCCGCCTGGACCAGCAGCGCGGCATCCCGCACCGAGAACGCGAGCAGCGCCTGCATCGGCTCGGTGCCGTTCACCAGCGACAGCCCCTCCTTAGGGGCCAGCTCAAGCGGCGCCAGGCCGTGCTCGGCGAGCACCTCGGCGGCCGGCCTGCCGTGCCGCCCGTCGCCTGGACCGCGCAGCCGCCCGGCGCCGATCAGCGGCTCAGCCAGATGCGCTAGCTGGGCCAGGTCACCGGAGGCGCCGACCGATCCCTTGCCGGGCACGACGGGCAGCAGCCCGAGCGCCAGCAGCTCAAGCAGCCGGGCTGGCAGCTCAGCCCGGACACCCGAGTAACCAGCCGCCAGAGTTCTCGCCCGCAGCAGGAGGATCGCACGAATGGTGGGGTCATCGAGCGGCTCGCCGGTGCCTGCCGCATGAGAGACCAGGATCGCCCCCTGCAGCCGCCTCAGGTCCTTCTCCCCCACCCGGGTATCGGCGAGCGCCCCGAAACCCGTATTGACGCCGTAGACGGGCGCGTCCCCGGCGATCGCCGCGGTCACCACCTCACGGCTTGCTTGCATCCTGGCGGGCACATCAGGCCCGAGTTCGGCACGTGCGGCGCCGAACGCCACATCGACCACGTCCTGGACGGTGAGCGCGTCGCCGCTGACGATCACTGTTCGCATGGCTGCCAGCCTGCCATCCCGGCGGCACCCGCGGCGCCGCCGGCGGCTGCGGATTACCTTCCGCAGCCATCCGTTCACGTTGACGGCTGGCTCGCGCCGTCCGCATCTGAGCGGGGCGCTCGGCGCCCCCGTTATGGCGGGGTTGCTGCAGCTGGCCTGGATCTAGCGGGCTACGGCCCGCCGCAAGGTCCGGGTGAGCCCGGCTGGCCAGCCGGGCTCTTGGCCGCTGATCGGATGATCAGGCGAAGCCGAGTTTGCCTGCCGGCCAGGATCGGCTACAGTTCTGAACGCACGCCGGCCTCGGCCGGCCTGCCCCGCCTCGCCTCGGCGAGGGCACGCGGACGTGGCTCAGCTGGTAGAGCATCACCTTGCCAAGGTGAGGGTCGCGGGTTCGAATCCCGTCGTCCGCTCGGAGGTGCCGGACGTCGTCTCGCAAGCCGACGGTCCGCACGGCTCTCCGGTATCCAGCGCCCCGCTGGCGGGGACTCATGGCGGAATGGCCGAGTGGCTTAGGCAAGGGCCTGCAAAGCCCTGTACGCGGGTTCGATTCCCGCTTCCGCCTCGCGGGCGGTTAGCTCAGCGGGAGAGCGCTTCCCTGACACGGAAGAGGTCACTGGTTCAATCCCAGTACCGCCCACCGCAGGTCAACGCCATGTCGGCCCTAATCGGGCCGACCTGGCAACCCTACAATTCGTAGAGTTCGGCCTAGGGCGATTAGCTCAGCGGGAGAGCGCATCCGCCGGCGGATGAGGTCGCTGGTTCGGTCCCGGCACCGCCCACGGCAGACCCCCAGGATGCCCAATCTCCCGGGGGTCTGTCCGCAGTCGGGGCCTAGCGCCGCCCGCGAGACCAGTACGCCGGGCTATTGCCGGCCGCGAGCACCACTCGGGTGCCGAGCACCCCGCCACCTGACCGACCGCGCCAACCTCGTCGTCTGGAGTCGCCAGGAACCAGCACGGCGACGCGTGGCCCAAGCCTGAGCGAAATCGGTGACCATCTGCGGCCGGGCCGGCGGGGAACCACTCCCGCCAGCACGGGCCACTGCGTTGTCCTGGGTGCGGGCGCGATTCCGGCATGGGGTCCAGGCCGTCTCCTCCTGACGCGCCTGCGGGACCTGGGCTACGAGGTAGAGGAGCACATCGTCCTGGGCGAACGCCTGTTGTGATCGGACGGGCGCTGAGGCGCGGGTCTGTGCGGACAGCGACACACCGCGTGCCTCCCCGTCATCAACGCATCGGGGCGGGTATCCTCGCCTGTGCGGGACCTTGGACGAACCTGCGGGGGTAAGGACGCGCGAGCTACGTCTCGTTGATCACGTCCTGTTCAGTTGTCCGGGGGTTACCACACATGAGCGAGACCTGGCTCACGGTCGGCGCGCCCGGCTGGATGCCGGCACGCTGGGCGTGGTCGCCGTCCGGGTGGACAGCGCCCGGCAGGCGGCCGGGCTCCTGCGCCGCGGGCACGGCCAGGGACTGACCGCGCTCACCGCCGGGGAGGTCACCGTCGACGCCGACGCCCCGCAGATCCCGGTCGGCATCGACGGTGAGACGGTCCTGCTGCCCACGCCGGTCCGCTGCGCCATCCGGCCCCGGGCGCTCCGCGTGGTCGTACCGAGGGAACGGCCCGGCGTTCCCGCCCCCAAGGCGGCCCTGGAATGGCCGCGGCTGCGGCAGCTCGCGTCCTTCCGCGCCAGCCAGATGGTGAGCCCCTCCCCGCCCAGCCAGGTACGGAGCCAAGCCCGCAACTACGGTAGAAGGCGGTGTGCTGCCTCACCCTCTGGCCTGGTGGCCCGCTGCCCGCGCCAGCGGTGACCTGCCGGCCGGGCCGATCAGGCCCGGCGCGATCAGCAGCATGATGGCGGTGATCATGCCAACCGCGACCGTGACCGGCGCCGTGACCGCGTGGGTCTTGGGGGATGATTGAGCCGATGAGCGACTCAGCTAGGTCCCGCCGGCCGGGGCCCCGGCGCCCGGCCGGGTCGCCTGCCGGGCCGGATGAGGTGCGCCGGGCGGTGCTTGATGCCGGGGCGGCGCTGTTTGCCGTGCACGGGGTTGACGCGGTCTCGCTTCGTGACATCGCGTCGGCGGCCGATGTTCATGTTGCGCTGATCGGGCGGTATATCGGCCGCCGTGATGAGCTGGTGGCTGAGGTGTTCGGCCATGTTTCTGATCAGCTGGCCCGGGCGGTGGAAGAGAACCCGCTGTCGGGGCAGGGGTTCGCGCCGGACACGGTCATGGGGAAATGGGTGCGGATCGCTGCCGCGCTGGTGATCTCGGGCCGCTCTCTGGAAAGCCGCCGTGATTCCAACCCGGTGATGGCGATGGCCCAGACCCTGACGGCCGGGTACGGCCTGGCTGGCGAGGCGGCCCGGTTGCGGGCGGCCCAGATCGTGGCGGCCGCGCTGGGCTGGCGGATCTTCGAGGACTATCTCGTGCAGGCCGGCGGCCTGGAGGCCATCCCGCTGGCGGCGCTGCGGGACGAACTGGTGCATTCCGCGCGCCGGCTCGGCGCCACGCCCTGGCCCTCGCCGCCCGACCCCCGGCCAGGCGCGCGCTGAGGCCAGACGGCCACCCGATCCGGGACCTTTGCCTCTAAGCGGCTGCGGGCTCCGACGATCGGATGTGTACAGATGTACAAATTCCTAGGGCGATGCCCGCCCCGACCGGGGCATGCCGCCCCGGGGAGTCCCGAGGGGGAGGAGATACCCATGACTGCTACCGATGCACCCGAGAGGGTGGCGACGACCGTGCCGCTGCGCTGGGACGAGGTGTACTTCACCAACTGCCCGATGGTGTCGGCGAACAACGTGGACCAGGAGCTGGGCTGGTGCCGGGAGGAGTTCAAGAAGATCGGCGTGGAGTACGCCTACTTCCGGTCCCGGAGCGAGAACAACTTCTACCCGCACTACATCCACAACCTGGACAACCTGATCCGCTTCGGCGGCCTGTACCCGCCGGTCAACGTGCACGCGGACATCCGCCGCACCCGGCTGCTCGGCGCGACGCAGGTCTGGGAGGGCGGCTGCATGCTAGTGCGGGCCCGCGATGACATCCTCACGATGGCGGACCTGAAGGGCAAGAAGATCGGGCTGACCAAGAGCCTGAACACGATCAAGAACGACTGGTGGCGGATCCAGGAAGAGGCCGGGATCGAGCTGATGCTGCGGGTCAACGGCATGACCCGCGACGACGTGCAGATCGTCGAGTTCCCGTATCCGGATGACTGGTATGACAAGCCGGAGATGCTCAAGGTGACGATGAACAACCCCTCGGAGCTGTGGCTGCGCCGTGACCACAAGCACGACCTGGCCTTCCGGCCGCTGGAGACAGCGCTGGAGAAGGGCACCGTCGACGCGATCTACACCCAGAGCAAGGTGTTCCAGCACCTGCAGGAGGACACCGGCAAGTTCAAGGCGATCGAGGACCTGGCCCGCTACCCGGACTGGACGCTGCAGATGGCGAACTGCCCCGCTGTGATCACCTGCACCGACGTCATGGCCGAGGAGCATCCCGACCTGGTCGTCGCCTACATGAAGGCCATGATCAAGGTCGGCCGGTGGGCGAACGAGCATAAGCACGCCGCCGCGGTGATCTTGAACCGGCAGACGTTCTACCGCGACGTCGAGGACACCTACCAGGGCATCAAGGGCGTTGACATGGTGCCGAACCTGTCGCCGCGGAACCTGGCCGCGGTCGAGATCGGCAAGGACTTCATGCTCAGCCACGGCTACATCAAGCGCGACTTCGACGTGCACGAATGGGCCGCGCCGCAGTTCCTGGAGAAGGCGGCCGAAGAGCTGCTGGAAGAGGAGTGGAAGCAGGTCACGACCGTCAAGCTGCCGGAGGCCTCCGAACTGGAGCTCAGCGTCACCCGCCTCGGGTAGCCGCCGCAGCGGCATCCCGCCGCCACCCAGCGCAAAGACAGCGGGTGTGACGGCCCGCACGCTCCAGGAGCTGGCCGGGCCGCACCGCTGGCCCGGCCCAGGCCCGGCCGACGGCCGGGCCGCCGTGACAACAAGAAAAGGTGAGTGAGATGACCAAGACCGCGATGCAGATGATCGGCGAGGCCCGGGCCCAGGTGGGCATGGTGGCGCCGAAGAAGGCGGCGGACGAGCTGGACGCTGGTGCCGTGTTCGTCGACGTGCGCGAGCCCGAAGAGTGGCAGCACGGCCACATCGACGGGTCGGTGGCGGCGCCCCGGGGGCTGCTGGAATTCTTCGCCGACCCCACCAGCCCCCGCCACAAGCAAGCCCTGGACCCCGGCCGCCGGGTCATCGTCGTGTGCGCCTCCGGCGCCCGCGCGTCGCTCGCCGCCCTGACCCTCAAGACGATGGGCTACGGCGATGTGGCCATCCTCGACGGCGGTCTCAAGGGCTGGACCGAGGCCGGGCTGCCAACGAACCAGCACGAGTACTCCGGCATCTAATTCTAATTATCCGTGCACACCGTGTGCCGGGTGATGTGATCTGTGGAGGTGGGCCATGATCTGGGCACTGCTAGCCCTGGTGGGTGTCCCGCTGTGGCTCTGCGCTCTCGGCATCCTGGCTTTGGTCTACCGGAATCGCGGCCTGCGCAAGCGGTACGGCGACATCGCGGTGCGGGTGCAGCGGACCGGTAAATCCCGGTGGACGCGGGGCCATGCCGTATGGGTCTCTGATGTCCTCGCCTGGCGAGGGAGCCCGGCCGCCTGGAGAGAGGACCTGGTGCACGTCGTCGGCGCAAGCGCCTGCAGCGCCACGCCCGAGGAACGCAAGAAGCTCCATCGGCAGGGCGACGGACCCGTGGTCGCGACCTTGACAACCAGCCAAGGCGACGTGCTGCGCGTCGCTGCATCAGCCGGGCACCGGTCGGCACTGAGCGGGCCGTTCGCCTCGCCGATTATGTCAAACGGATAGCGCCGGGCACCGAGCCGCAGATGCCCAAGGGGATGGCCGGAATCGACGCGTTCGCGCCCGCCAAGGCACTCTGGCTCGGCCTGCTGCTGGCGGGCGTGAACCCCCAAGAACCTCCTGCTGGCGGCCGGTGCCAAGGGCATCCCGCCGCTGACCGGATGACGCTGGCCCGGGCACGGCTTGGCCGGCCCGCCGTGCTGTTCATCGGCTGGTTCGGCCCGCGCGGGCTGCCCTCGGTCGTCTTCGGGCTACTGACGCTGGAAGACCTGACCGAGGCCGCAGCGCGACCGGCGCTCACTGTGATCGTCTTCACCGTGCTGCTCAGCATCGTGGCTCATGGCCTGAGCGCTGGCCCGCTGGCCAGCCGCTACGGCCCCCGGCTCACCCCGCCACCAGGCGCCGCTGGCCCGGTCCGGCTGGCCGAGATACCCGCATGACCCTTTATCCGCCGCACCCGGCCGCCGGCCGGCCCGGAGAGGAAGGAAACCGCTGATGGCAACAGACCAGGTCCTGCACGGGGCAGCCCCGGCAGGCGCACCGGAGTACCAGCCCAGATGCCCGCGGGCCGGCAGGTCCACGGCAACGGGCGGCAGACACCGCCGGGCGGCGTTCCGGCCCGGCCGGGTCCGGGAGCGGTGATGAGACCGTCGGCCGCCCGCCCGCTCGGGCGGTTCGGCCGGCCCCGGCGGCGGCTGCGGGCCGGTCTGGTGCAGCTGCTGTGCGTGCTGGCCGGGCTGGCGCTTGGCCTGCTGCTGCCCCGGATCACCACCGACGCCACCGTGGCCAGCACCCGGGTGACCGACGCGCTGGTCGCGGTGGGCTTCGGTGTCCTGGGACTGGTGACCGTCATCTTCTCGCTACTCTTCCTGGTCGTGCAGTGGGCCTTCAGCAGCCTGTCGCCCCGGCTGAACCTGTTCCGTGACGACCCGATCGTGTGGCGGACGTTCGGGCTTGCCGTCGGGGTGTTCGTGTTCTCGGTCACCACTGCCCTGGTCATCGGCGGTCAGGAGAAAGTGTCGGTGATCGTGCCGGCCGCTGAGGTGGTGGCGGTGCTCGCCGCTATCGCCATGATCCGGAGCCTGCAGGTGAAAGCGTTCGCCTCCATTCAGCTGGCGCCCACGCTGTCGGCCATCGCCGGGCAGGGCCGCGGCATCCTCGACGACCTGTATCCCCGGCCATACACGGCCGGGCAGGAACCGCCTGCCCCGCTGCCGCCACGGCACCGGGCGGTCCTCTGGCCGCACCGCCAGGCGATCTTGCAGCAACTCGACCTGGGCCGGCTGCTCGCTGCCGCTGGCGGCGCCGTGATCGTGCTGCGGGCCGGCATGGGCGACACGCTGCAGCAGGGCGGCCCAGTCGCCGATCTGCACGGCGGCGAGGCCGCCGACACAGCGGTCCTGGGCGGTCTGGTGACCGGGCCAGAACGCACCTTCGACCAGGACCCGCTGTTCGCGTTCCGGCTGCTCGCCGACATCGCGCTGCGGGCGTTGTCCCCGGCGGTCAACGACCCGGCGACCGCCGTCCAGGTGCTGGACATCATCGAGAGCCTCCTCCGGCTCCTCGTGTCACGCGACCTGGAGGTGGCCGAGGTGGCCGATGACGCCGGGACCGTCCGGGTCGTGCTGGCCCTGCCGTCCTGGGATGACTACCTGCGCACCGCCCTGGACGATCTCCTCGAGTCCGCAGCCCAGTCCCCCATGGTCCTGCTGCGCGCACGCACCCTGCTCACCACCGTGCTGAACGCGGCACCGCCGGAACGCCAGCCGCCGCTCACCCGGCGGCTCCACCGCGCCGGGAAGCTCGGCGCCGGCAACTTCCCGTCGATCTGGCACGACGCGGCCGGCACTGTCTGTCCGCCCAGCCCGGCAGCTGATCAGCCATCCCCAGCTTCCTAACCGGCACCACTCGCCCCCAGCCGCTCGCGCTTGGCACCGCTGCCGGACTTGGGCGCCTTCAGCGCCGAGCACCGTGCCACCACCGTCGGCTGCCACGATCCAGCCGACCCCTGGGTACCGGATGAGTTCCGAGAGCACACCGGAATGGGTGATCTGGGCGCCGACGGCGATCACCGCACTTGCCGAATCAGTAGCAAAGAATCGGCTGAACGGTTGGGCGACAGTCAGGCCCACCGGGTCAGTCACGCTCCGTGACAGCCAGGCCCGCGCAAAGAGCGCTGCCGTTGATCATGGTCCTATGTGCAGATAAATAGGCCGCTAACACCAGCCGGGCAACGCGCCGGGAACGCCTGGAACCTGGCTAGCCGCACAGGCCACCGGGGATCACCATCCGCGGCCTGCGCCTTGACCAGGACTACACCCGTCGCATGCTGGCCGACCTGGAGACCGAGCACTGGGCTGCTGACGCGCAGATCATCGCGGCGCTGGCCTGCCCAGGCGGGTCCCCGAAGTCCGCCGGATGGCTGTACGGGCGGGCCACCGCCGCGGGCATCACCGGCCTGCCCCGCACGCCCACCGGCCGGTTGCAGGTCACCGCCGATACCCTGACCGTCCTGCTAGCCGAGCACGCCGCAGTGCTCCCGGCCGGGGCCGCCGACCTGGCGCGGGCGCGGCTGGCCGCATCGAAAGCGTCCAACCTGATCGCTAACCTGCGCGGGTTCCTGGCCGCCGGCCGACCCGGACGGCCAGGAACCCGCGCAGGTCAATACGCTGCGCGCCAAGACGGCTCGGATGAGCATCACGAACCCGACGCTCCAGACGCTCAAGAAAACATGACCCGCGGCTGCGCAGGTGCCACCGGCGGCGGGCGCGGGCTACGCCGTTCTCACGTTCCGCCGGGTCATCCTGGCATCAATGTGGCCCTAGAAGCGGCCCTACAGTGACCCTAGAGCGCCCAGGACAGTACGGGTAAATGCGGGGCAGTTGCCCGGGGTGGTCAGCGTGGGCTGCCTGGTCAAAGGGCGAAAATCGCGATCTGAGAAGCTCTACCGGCACCCTGACACGGAAGAGGTCACTGGTTCAATCCCAGTACCGCCCACGATGTTCTCGCAGGTCGAAGGCCAGGTTCCGGATCCGGGGCCTGGCTTTACCCCGACGCAATTTGCGCCGCGTCACGAGTTGGATAGCTGCCAATCGCCCGTGGCAAAATCAGCTAGGTGCAGATCGGGATGCTTGGTTCCCTCGAGGTTCGCACCGACGACGGCGTCCTCGCCGACGTGCCTGGCGCCCGGTTGCGCGCGCTGTTGACCGCCCTCGCGCTCGAACCAGGTCATGCAGTCCCCAAGGCGACGCTCGTTGACTGGATCTGGGGTGAGCGCCCGCCCTCCGACGCGGCGAATGCCTTGCAACGTTTGGTTTCCCGGCTGCGGAAGGCGCTGCCGGAAGGGTTGGTCGAGGGGCAGCCGGAGGGCTACCGGTTGAGGGTGGAACCCGACGCTGTCGACGCGGTGCGGTTCGAACGCCTCGTCGGCCAGGCCCGCCATGACGAGGATCCGCCACGGGTACGGCTGCTGCGCGAGGCCCTCGCGTTGTGGCGCGGTGCGGCCATGCAGGACGTCGGTCTGCCGGATAGTGCGGCGTTTGACGCGGCGGTCACCCGGCTCGAAGGGCTGCGCCTGACCGCCATGGAGGATCTGTTCGATGCGGAGATCAGCCTCGGCCAGGGCGGCGATCTGGTCACGGAACTGACCGACCTGGTGGCCGCGCATCCGCTGCGAGAACGGCTGGCCGCCGCGTTGATGCGTGCCCTGGTCGCGACCGGTCGCGACACCGAGGCGCTGCTCGTGTATCAGCGCACCAGAGAAGCCCTGGCCGACGCGCTGGGCGTCGACCCCGCACCGGAGCTGTCCGCATTGCACGTCGCGCTGCTGCGCGGCGAGTTGGGACGGCGCGAGGAAAACCGGAAGACCAACTTGCGCGCCGAGCTGACCACCTTCGTCGGCAAGGACGCTGATGTCATTGCGGTCCGCGAACTCATCGCCGAGCATCGGCTCACTACCGTGATCGGCCCGGGCGGCTCAGGGAAAACCAGGCTGGCCACGGAAACCGCGCGCACGCTGGTGGGCGACCTGCCGGATGGGGCCTGGCTGGTGGAACTGGCGTCGATCGGCGCGGATGGCGACGTGGCGCAGTCGACGCTCACCGCACTCGGGCTCCGGGATGCGCTGCTCGGCGGGGCACCGAACGCCGAACCGGTGGACCGGCTCATCGCCGCGATCCGCGAGCGGGAGGCGCTGCTGATTCTGGACAACTGTGAGCACGTGATCGAGCAGGTGGCGTCGTTCGCCCATCGAGTGCTCGGGGAGTGCCAGCGGCTGCGGATCCTGGCCACGAGCAGGGAACCGCTCGGCATCACCGGTGAGGCGCTGTGGCTCGTCGAGCCGCTGGCGCTGCCGGAGGGGGACGCCAGCCCCGGCGAGGTCGAGTCCTCTCCAGCCGTCCAGTTGCTACGGGACCGGGCGGGCGCGGTGCGCAGGGACCTGGCCGCCGACGCCCACTCGTTGTCGACGATGGTGCGCGTCTGCCGGGCGCTGGACGGGATGCCGCTGGCGATCGAACTGGCCGCAGCCCGGTTGCGCACCATGTCCCTCGATCAGCTCGCCAACCGGCTCGATGACCGGTTCCGGCTGCTGACCAGCGGCAGCCGTACCGCGCTGCCGCGGCACCGGACGTTGCGCGCGGTGGTCGACTGGAGCTGGGAGCTGCTCACCGGCGCCGAACGGATGGTCCTGCGCAGGCTCTCGGTGTTCTCCGGCGGGGCGAGCCTGGACGCTGCCGAGCAGGTCTGCTCCGGCGATGCGGTCGAGCAGCCGGAAGTGCTCGAGTTGCTGATCGCGCTGACTGAGAAATCGCTGCTGCTCATCGAGGGGGACGGCGCGCCGCGCTACCGGATGCTCGACACGATCAAGGAGTACGCCCGGGACCGGCTCGCGGAGTCGGGGGAATCGGAGCTGGCGCGCCGCGGGCATCTCGGTTACTTCACCGAGCTCGCCGAGACCGCCGAGCCGCATCTGCGCCGCGCCGAGCAACTGGAATGGCTCGCCGCGCTCGAGGCCGAGCACGACAACATTGCTTCCGCGATGCGCGGTGCGCTCGCGGCCGGCGAGGCGCACGGCGCGATGGGGCTCGCGGCGGGCGCCGGCTGGTACTGGTGGCTCGGCGGCCACAAGGTCGAGGGCATTGAGCTGCTCGTCGCGGCCACCAACATTCCCGGCGAGGTGAGCGATGAGATCCGGGCCTGGGTGTACGCGCTTGTCGTGATGTTCGTGACCGACGGCCCGGGTGACCAGTACCAGGCGGAGGACTGGATCCACCAGGCATACCGGTTCAGCCAGCGCAGTCAGTCCCGCCACCCGGCGGCGGGGCTCGTCACCGCGCTGGAGCGCATGTTGCAGGGGCCGGACGCGTTTCTGCCCGCGTTCGAACCGTTGCTGGACGATGAGGACCCGTGGGTACGCGCCCTGGCCCGGCTGCAGCTCGGCAAGATGCGGATCGTGCTCGGCCAGGGCGGCCGGGATGCGGACGCGTATCTCGAGATGGCGCTCGCCGAGTTCCGGGCGCTCGGCGAGCGCTGGGGAATCTCGTTCGCACTGACCGAGCTGGCGGACCGGATCGCCACGCGCGGCGAGCTGGCCGGTGCGTGCGAGCTCTACGACCAGGCGATCGCCGTCGTGACCGAAGTCGGTGCCATCGAAGATCTGGTTCAGATTCGGTCGCGGCAGGCTCAGCTGTACTGGCTGCTGGGCGATGCGGAGTCCAGCGCGGCTGCCGTGGCCGAGGCACAGCGGTACGCGGAACGGGTCAGCTGGCCGTATGCGCTGGCCGAGCTGGCCCTGGCGCGGGCCAAGCTGGCCCGGTGGCGCGGCGACACCGAGCAGGCATACCGGCAACTCGGCATCGCGACAGCCATGCTGGGCGACGAAGCGGAGCAGGCGAACATCCGGGCGGCGACACACGACCTGCTCGGCTACCTCGCCGACAGCCTCGCCGAGGCCCGCGAGCACCGTGTCGCCGCCTTCCAGGCCGCGTCGGAGACCGGGCATGCCGCCGTGATCGCCCAGGTGCTCGTCGGAATCGCGGACCTGGCGCTGCGTGCCGAACGGTACGAGCAGGCCGGGCGGCTGCTCGCGGCCAGTGCGAGCGTGCGCGGATTGCCGGATCGGTCGCAACCGGATCTGGCCCGGATCGAGCAGGCCACCCGGCACCGCCTCGGTGAAGCGCGGTTCGCCGAGGCGACGCAGGAGGGGGCGCATGCGGGCTGGCGTGACCTGGTCGAGGCTACGCTCGCTTGCTGAACGTGGCCCGCGACCACAGGTACCCGATAAGCGCGATCCCGGCGCACCAGGCCATGGCCGCGATCGCGGCGCCGGCTGACCCGTAACGCGACGGCGCCATGGTAGCGCCGTCGCGTTGCGGTCAGTTTGCTGCGCGCTGGATGATGATGTCGCCGTGCCGGGTGCGGGCGTGCACCGTGACCGTGCTGTCGGATGTGTCGGGGTCTTCCTGCGGCGGAACGGAGTTGCGCACCGACCCTCGCTCGCTGTTGGCGTCCACCCGCGCAGCGGTGCCGGCACTGATGCCGACCTCGATGTTTCCTGAGCCGTTCGACAGCTCCGCTTGGCCGCGGGTCAGCCGGCCGATCCGAATGGCACCGTTGCCGGTCTTGGCGGTGACGCTGCCGTCGGCGCGGTCGATGCCGAAGCCGCCGCTGGCACTGCTGAGGTCGAGGTCGGCCGAGGCGTGGCCGATCCAGATCTGCCCGCCCGAGCTCGACAGCCTGGCGGTGTCCTTGACCTCGCTGATCCGCATGTCGAACGCGCCGCCGTCGACGTCGGCGCGCCCGGCGATGTGGCCGATCGCGACCTCGCCGGCCGCGATATTGGCCTGGAGCGCGTTGATGCGATCCAGCTGGACCCGACCCGATGCCAGGTGCAGCTCGCAGTCGCCAACCGAACCGTCAGCGTGAACATCCGAGTGCGCCAGGTATGCGATCAGGCTGGAGCCGGCGGGCAGGTCGATCGTGATGGCGACCGAACCGTTCTTGTCCCCGGACTTAGTCGTCTTGACCGATAGCTGGCCGTCGGCGAAGTCGACCTTCGTCTTGTTGGCCACCGTGACGTCCGACTGGCTCGCCGCGTTGATGGGTTCGACCAGCACCACGGTGTCGGTCCGGTCGCTCGCGGTGACCCGCACCTGAGCACCGCCGACAACAACAGTGGCGCTGATGGGGCCCGGCGTGGCGAGGGTAGGCATGACAACTCTCCTCTTGTCTCGTACTTGGTCTGTTGTCGGGTGGCTCAGCCGACCCAGCCGTGAATCGGTCCGCGCGCCCGCGGCGCGCGCTCGTAGCGAGCGCGCGCCGGCGGCCATGGCCCGGGAGGTCACGCGCGCCTCTTGAATGTGGCGAGCGCCGACAGGTACCCGACGAGGGCGATCCCGGCGCACCAGGCGAGAGCGGCGGCCGTGTAACCCCCCGACGGGGTGCCGGCGAGCAACCCGCGCAGCGATTCGATAATCGGCGTGAAGGGCTGATACTCCGCGAATTGCCGGAAACCCTGTCCCATCTTGGCGGCCGGTACGATCGCGCTGCTCAGGAAGGGCAGCAGGATCAGCGGCACGACCGTGAGGCCTGCGGATTCCGGGGTCTTCGCAGCCATTCCCAGCGCGACCGTGAGCCACGCGGCCGCGAAACCTGTGGCCGCGATGATACCGATGGCGCCGAGCCAGTCGCCGACGGTCGCAGGCGACCGGAACCCCAGCGCGAAGGCCATTCCGATGATGGCCGCAATGGCTACCGAACTGCTCAGCATAGTGGCCGCCACATGACCGGTCAGGACGGCACCGCGGGAGACATTCATAACCTTGAACCGGTTGATGATGCCCTTCGTCATGTCGGAATTCACGGATACCGCGGTGGCCGACAGCCCGTAGCAGATGGCCAGCACGATCAGGCCTGGTGTCGCGTATTCGATGTAATGCTCGCCGACATTGAATGCGTTGCCGAGCACGTACACGAACAGCAGCATGATCACGACCGGCATCAAAGCCCCGTTGAATATCGTGACCGGATTCCGGAGGATGTGCTTGAAGTTGCGGCGCAGCATGACCCGGGAATCGGTCAGCGGTGCTGACATGGTGCTCATCGTGCGTTCTCCTCTGTGCTTGCGTGACTGGTCAGGGCCAGGAAAACATCGTCGAGGTCCGGCGTGTGCACAGAGAACTCCTCAACGTCAATCGAATCCTCATCGAGCCGGTCCAGCAGAGCCCGCAGCGTTTTGGCCCTGCCGTCGCCGGGGACCCGCAGGGTCAGGTCCTCCTCGTCCCGCGTGGAGCCGGTCAGGACCCGCGCCGCCGCGTCGAGTTCTGCGGCGTCGGTGAACCGGAGCCGGACGTGGCTGCCGGGAACCTGGCGCTTGAGTTCGCCGGGGGTGCCCTGGGCCACCAGGTGGCCCTGGTCGAGCACCGCGATACGGTCGGCGAGCTGATCGGCTTCCTCGAGATTCTGGGTGGTGAGGAAGACGGTCACGCCGTCGGCCACCAGCTCGCGGACGATGTGCCACATCGTGCGCCGGCTGCGCGGATCCAGTCCCGTCGTCGGCTCGTCCAGGAAAATGATCTGCGGCCTGGTGACCAGCGTCATGGCCAGATCCAGCTTCCGGCGCATACCGCCGGAATAGGTCGCCGCCATCTTCTGCGCCGACTCCGCCAGATCGAACCGTTCCAGCAACGAGGTGACCACCCGCCTGCTCTCGCCGGCCCGCAGATGATGCAGATCTGCCATCAGCTGCAGGTTCTCCTGGCCCGTGAGCAGATCGTCTACCGCCGCGAACTGACCGGTGACGCCGATGACCGCGCGCACCGCCCTGGCCTCGGTCGCGACGTCATGCCCGGCCACCCGTACCGTCCCGCCGTCGGCCTTCATCAACGTGGTCAGCACGTTCACCGTCGTCGTCTTGCCCGCCCCATTCGGGCCGAGCAGGGAAAAGACCGTGCCCGCAGGCACATCTAGGTCGATGCCATCGAGGACGGTCTTGTCCCCGTACGCCTTCCGCAGCCCTGAGACTGCAATCGCTGAATTTCTCATGCGGCCATCATCGGCGCCGCCGCTGACACGCCCCTGTCACGTCCCTGACACGACCACTGACACGGCGTTCTGTCTCGTTGTGCCAGGTCAGGGCGCTGCAAAGGATGCTGATGACTGCATGATCGGCCGGAGCCTGCCGGTCACCTGACGCCGCTGTCCGCCATTCCTGAGCGTCTTGGTGCCTATGCTGTCAGGCGGCTTAATCCGTCGCCGATGAGACTGGCGCGCCGCGACCAGCAGGAGCAGGATGCCCAATGCGATCTTGGCCCAGCTCACCCACGTGGCCGGGGCACCGGACTGGCTGGCCCCGCCCGCGACCGGCCGCCGCCCTCCTCGCTCCGGCCGCCAGGCCGCGGTGCGGGAGAATGTCGGCACCCGAATGTACGTTCTAATGGGCTCTCTCTTCACAGCAGGCTCGCACGTATGTTCTAATGACGGGCATGCTTTCAGTCACCCGCGCGGCCCGGTCGCGGTCAGACGCTCCGCTCCGGATGCGGCTGACCCGGCCCCCGGGTGCCTGCCGTGGTCCCGGCCGGCGCGAGCCCCGGCCCCCGCCCGCCATTCTCGCTGGCGCCGCGGCCGCGGCTCCGGCGGCAGCCGCTCATGGCCGGGAGCGGGCCGCACCGGCAGCCGAGCGGTAGCCGCTAAGGCCGACCACGGTGCTTGACCGTCGGCGGCCAGGCCGGCGACCAGCGCCGCTTTGCACGCCACCGCCCCCAGCTTAAGCCTGCCCAAGGATCGCGCCAGCCTGCCCTTCTTGCGGTGTCACACCAGAAATGAGAAGCGGGATATTCCCGAGAAATGCCGGACGCGAGAGGTGAGAAAGTGAGAACGCAGTTCGAACACGACAGCCGATCCAAGCGTCAGCGTGTTGCCGATCTGGAGAGCCAGGCTGAAGAACTCGAGCGCAAGCTCGCTGACGCTCGCATGTCCCTGGACCGCGAACTGGCGCAGCCAGCCTATAGCCGGGCTGCTACCGGCCACGGCCACCGGCACGGCCAGAATGCATCCCGCCGCCCGCTGGCCGAGACCGGCTACGCCGATGACGCCTGCCGCGTCGCCGGGCGCTACGTGCACCCAGGGCCCGGGTACGGCTACGACAGCCCGTTCGCCGAGGAAAGCCAGTTCGCTGACCACGAGCAGTTCGCTGCGGACAGCCCGTTTGCTGCCGACGGCCCGTTTGCTGCCGCCAGCCCGCTGGCCGGCGACGGCGCGTTTGGTGACGACGGCCCGTTTAGCGGTGACAGCACGTTCGGTGACCACGGCTCGTTTGCCGGCGCCGAACCATTTGCCGACCTTCCGTTGCAGGTGCCGCACGACCGCACCGAGGTACTCGTCAATCATGGCCGGCCTACCGCCGCGCACCGTCGCTTCTCCCGCCCGGTTCAGCTGGCGGCCGGGGCCGCGCTGGGGGCCGCGCTCGTCACCCTGCTGGCGCTGGTCCTTTTCGGGGGCGGCGCCTCGTGGCCGCCCAGCGTCGCCGTCGTCCAGAGCGAAGCCGCGCGGGCGTGCCAGAACCCTGACGTCAGGTCGGAGCCTGGCCAGGTCAATTTTGCCTGCGCCAAGAGCACGCGCCAGGTTCTGTGGGCGTTCGCCCTGATGACGAGCGCGGACGACGCTAACTTCGCGGACGCGAAGACCGGCCGCGTCGGCCTCGAGCCGATCACGCCCGCCCAAGGCGGCGAGGTGGCCTGGTCGTTGAACCTCCACCATCCCTACGACCCCACGAACCCGATCGACAGCCTGGCAGTGGCGGCGCGGGCCATCAACGACATCATCGGCGGCGCCACGCTCACCAGCGCTAATGGCACCCCGGTCGTCCAGCCGGGGCTCGAGGGCCATGCCGCGAACTGCCTCAGGTACACCGGATCAGCAGCGCTCCAATCGCACCCAGGCTTTCCCCGCCTCTGCGCCCAGCCGGTGACCAGTCCCGCCGGACAGGCTGCCCTGGTGGCTGACGCCTATCAGAAATGGGTGGTCGGCGCGGCGCCCGAGGCCGCTCAGGACGCAGCCGTGCTGTTCCAGAACGCGCAGAACCCCGGTGACCCGCGGGTCCAGGCCATCCTCAAGCAGTTGCGGGCACAGCGATCTTCGGCGTGGTCCGGCAACTGACCAGTAGCTCAGCTCCGGTATCCCCAGCGCGACCAGGAAAGAGTGACCCCCATGCATTCCGCTGGCAGACCCAGGTGGCAGCAGATGACTGCCCTCGTGAGCCTCGGCGCGGGCGGAGCAGTGACGGGATTCTCCTTCGTGCCCGGAACGGTGGCCGACCTGACGTCACCGGCCGGGATGCCGATCCGCCTGATGGCCCTTCAGCAGGCCGCCCGGCCGGTCACGGCGGACGATACGACACTCCGTTCGGCTATCGTCAACGTGGCCAATTACTACCTTCAGATGGCACAGCGCCGGACCCCGTCGGAGATGGAGGCGCTGATCTGGCAGCACGACAGCATCGACGGAGTCGACCACGGCGAGTCCTGCGCCGCCTTCGCCAGCCTCACCCTCGAACTGGCCGCGCAGGTAGTGGGCCAGCAGAGCTGGGTCACCGGCGGCACCAGCTACCCGTGGCCACTGCATAAGTGGGCCGACGTCCGGGTCGACCCGAATCCGGCTTCGCTCGGGATCACCTCGGTTCTCCAGGATGCGCAGGCACATCAGCGCTGGCACCCGCTTGGTGACGGCTATCAGCCCCGGCCCGGCGACTGGGTGCTGTTTAACGGACATGTGGAGGTGGTCACCAAATCTGGCGGCGGGGTCTTGAACACCATCGGCGGCGATTCCCTGCCCAACCTGTCCGTCAATGCTCATGCCTATCCCGGTCCCCTCGGCGAGCAGGGCGTGGTCGGCTTCGTCAACAACGGCGACCGGACCGAATCCGCGGCCATGTTGTCACCCGGTCGTATGCACGCTTCGGCCGATCGCCAGGCCGAAGACGAGGCCGCCTCAGGGCTGGCCGATATCCCCGGCGCGGCTGCGGCCAGCCCAGCCCCGGCCCGGCCGGCCCGGCGGCACCGGCCGCAGCGACAGGTGCGGGCCGGGGCCGAACGGCAGCCCGAGCCTGCCGCCGCACCGGCTCAGGCCCGGCCGTCGGCCGCCCGCCCTCATGCCCGGCCGACCACTTCAGCTGATCCCGGCGCCAGCCTGACCGTCAGTGCGAGCGTGCCTGGGGCAGGCATCCCTGAGCGCGCCGCTGCGCCGCGGACCGCCAAGAAAGGCACTGCGGCCATCCCCGGCTTGTCCGTCACCGCCTACCATCTGTCCGTCAGTCCGGCTGCGCGTCCGGCTCGCTACCGCAGGCACCATTCGCCGGCCGCACCGGAACCGCAGCTCGGCACCGCCGCCCATCAAGTGTTCATCAGCGAAGTCGCGCCGGGAGCCGTGGCCGCCCAGCGCCGGTATGGCGTACCGGCTTCGGTGACGATCGCGCAGGCCATCGACGAATCCGGGTGGGGCCGGAGCAGCCTCGCCGCGAAAGACCGCAACCTGTTCGGCATCAAGGGCACCGGCCCGGCGGGCAGCGATTCCCTGCCAACTCAGGAATTCCAGGGCGGCCAGCCGGTGACGCGCACCGCGCCGTTTCGGGTTTATCACGACTTCGCGGAGAGCATCGACGATCACGGCAAGCTGCTGGCTACCAGCGAGTACTACCGGCCATCTATGGCCTACCGGCAGGATCCGAATTCGTTCGCGGCCACCCTGACCGGCGTATATGCAACGGATCCCGACTATGGCGCGAAGCTCATCAGCCTGATGCGCCAGTACGACTTGTACCGCTACGACGTCGCGGCCCCGGCCGCCGCACCTAGCGCCGCCTCCCCCGCGACAGCCAGGCCCCGCACCACACCGGCCGCCCCCGCGACCGCCACGCCCGCCACCGCCACGCCCCGCGCCACCACGCCCGCCACCCCCGCGACCGCCACCACCGCGACCGCCACGCCCGCCACCGCCACGCCCCGCGCCACCACGCCCGCCACCCCCACGACCGCCACCCCCGCGACCGCCACGCCCGCCACCCCCGCGACCGCCACGCCCGCCGCCCCCGCGACCGCCACGCCCCGCGCCACCACACCCGCCACCGCCACGCCCCGCGCCACCCCCGCTACAGCCGGTCCCGGCGCAGCGGCCATCCCGGGGCTGCCGGACGCTGCTCCCCCGCCGGCCCGTACGTCACGGCCAAGGCTCGCACCGGGCGCGGCCCGGGCCGCGCCCGGGCAGTCAGCTGCGGACCCGCGGCCGCAGGCGGCGCCATCCACCCAGACTGCGGCTGCCGTGCCCTGGCGCGCGGCGGTCCCCGGTCCGGCGCGCCGGAGCGTCCCGCACCGCGCTCGCGCCAGTGCCGGTACCAGCCGATATAGGCAGCAGATCCCGCTGTCCGTCAGGGACGCTTTCCGGGCTATGGCCAGGACGCCGCTCCTGCGCGGGGAGCCGCTGTATCGCGACGTAGCGAGCCAACGGGGCATCCGCTGGGAGGTGCTGGCGGCGTGCGACTGGATGCAGTGCCAGGCCCGGCCCCGCTTCTCGCCGGTGCACGGCGAGAAGCTCGGCACCCTGAATCCGGATGGCACGGCCTACCGCACCAAGTCAGCGGCCCTGCAGCAGTGCGCCGATGACCTGGCCGAGCTGGCCAGCGCCGTCTACCGGATTGACCTGACGGCGCCTGCTGATCTATCCATTCGCGATCTGGCTAATGTCTTTGCCGCATTCCGCTGGGGCGGGCTGCTCAAACTCCACCGTACATCCGCGATGGAATTCCCGTACTCGGTCGCGGGACTGACCGGGCAGCACCTTAACATGCGCTGGCCGAACATTAACGATCCGCACACGCCGGATAAGCCAGGCAGCAGATTCCGGATGCCCTTCGGGGCCGTGCCTGTCGTCCTCGGCCTGAATTACCCGGCCACGGTCTAGCAACCGGGCCAGGCATATTGAGAAGGTGGTCTTGATGGTTCGCTTCCTGGTCTTTCTGCTGGGCATGCTCACCGCACCCGGGCCGGAACCAGCCGGGGCGCTCCGGCCGGGCGCGCCGCCGCCGCCATCGGATCCGCTGGTCGCCCCCCGGAACGCCCGCCAGCATCCCGGCGGGCCGGGCCGCGATCCGGGCCGCAGGCGCATCTCCCCCCGGGCCATCCGGATAGCCGCTCTGGTGGCCGCAGGACTGCTCTTCCGCAGGGCGATCGCCTCGGTGAGCCTGATGGCGCTGGCGGCCGTGCTGCACCTGGCGGGCCTTAACGTCCACCTGCCGAGCATCCGGTTCGGCTGGCCGTGGCAGACGATTGACGCCGGCACCACGGTCAATGCCGACCTGGGCCCGTGGGTGCTGCAGAAGATCGAGGGAATCTCCAAGCCGGCCCTGGGCCAGGCGAGCTTCACCTTCTATTTCACCCACAAGGTCTCCAAGAGCATCGGCCCATGGCCGTGCTGGTACGCCAGCACCTTCTACGCCGTCGGCCACGCATCGGCCACCGTCGATCTCAATCCGGGCCCCGCCTGGTGGGCACCGGGGTCGGGTCACTACCGGCTGCAGATCCTGGGACGGCCCCATGCGGGCCAGCCCGGCCACGTGACCGTCATGATGGTCTTGCCGCGTCCCGAGCTCCCCCAGTCGGCCCACGACATCACTATCGACAACATCCCGTCTAAGCCCATCGATACGCAACACAGCTGGACATACCCGGGATTCGGCTGCGGCGTGGTACTGCGGCCGCAGTTTCCTCAGGCAGTGCTTTATTCCGAGGCTCAGCAGATCGCCTTCTATAAGTCTCAGCACCTCCCGCAGGTTACCCGCCCGCTGATTAGCACCGCCGAAACGCAGGCCGCGCAGACCATCAAAGACAATTTCATTCAGCCTACCGTCAATGCACTTGGCTACCGGCTGGACCGGTTCGTCATTCAATGGAACTCTGCACGCTAGTGCCGCGCCAGGTCACGTTGGCCCGGTAGGCGGCGGCTTGGTGCGCTGAGTTATGGGCGACCGCCTCCGAGCAGGATCGTCCAGCGCTCGATGGAGGTCACTGTGAGCATCCCGTTTTCTATCCACGGGTCGGCCGCCAGCGTTTCCCGGATGGCTGGCTCTCCCGGCGCGTTGAGGACTAGCAGGACCTCCCGGTCGCCGTCCAGTGGTCCGCCGAGGACGATGAACCCTGCAGCGGCCAGCTCGTCCATGAACCGCGCGTGGAGATCGAAGCCCGCTTGCTCGGGCAGCGGGCGGCTCCAGTCCCATGGCCCGCCGCGCTGTTCCCGGACGGCATACAACTCCACGGGACTGGAGCCTATCTACTCACTTGGCGTGGGCGTGCGAACCTTTCCGGTCGGCGCTAGCGAGCCGGCTGCAGGTCCCGCGGCGCGGGACGGCTCCGGCCGGACCGCAGGCCAGGCGCCAGGGCCAGGGTGACCGCCACCGAGGCCACGGCGAGTACGGCCATCGCCGTGGCCGCAGACGTGCCCTGGGCAATGGCCCCGGCGATCGCCGCGCCGATCCCCTGCATGGTGAGGACTCCCGACGAGGCCAGCCCGAGCGCGTGCCCATGGATGTCATCAGGCGTCAGGGCCATCAGGCGTTCCTGGAGCAGCAGGCTGGCCGCGTAACCAACTGAGGCGAGGGTGACTGCCGCCACCGCGACCAGCAGCGGCGGATGCAGCGCGAAAACCAGATAGGGCGCGGCGAGCAGCAGCCGCAGGACCGGGGCGAGGCGCTCGCGCCACCTGTGCGGGACGAACCGGCCGGCCATCGTGTCCCCGGCCAGCATGCCCAGCGCGGCGCAGGCAAACAGGAGGCCCGCATGGCGGGGCGCGTACGGGATGAACAACGCCTCGCAGCCGACGATCAGCCCGTTGGGCACCCACATGGCGAGATAGACGTAGCGGCGGGGCACCGATGACCACAGGCGCGCGTTGGTCCGCCAGGTCTGCGCGACAGACGGCCGTCCGGCGGCGCGCGGACGGCGGCGGGCCAGCCCCCACCGGGCGACACCCGCGGCGGCCAGGTAAAGCGCCGCGCCGGTCACCAGCGCGCCACGCGCCGAGAGCGCGGTCACCAGCACGCCGCCGAGCGCGAATCCGCAGATCTGCATGATTCCGACGGACATGTTCAGCACCGAGCGGCCGAGCAGGTAGCCGTCGGCCGGCAGGATCTCGCTGAGCAGCCCGTAACGGACCCCGCCGCCCAGCGAGGCCGCCAGTCCCAGGCCCAGGATGATGGCGAAGATGGCCCAGACCGGCAGGCCCGGGATTGCCAATGCTGCAGTGCCCAGCCCGAAAATGAGCGCCAGCCCCGTCATCGCGGCCCGCGGCGGCAGCCGGTCGGATGCAGATAGCAGCGCCACCGCTCCTATGACCTGCGCCAGCGAGGATCCGAACATGCTGAGCGCGGCGAGCAACGGCGAGCGGGTGGCCGCATAGACGAGCGTGCCCAGGGCCAGTCCGCTCAGCGTGGTGGCGGCGACTTGCACGGCCGCGGTCGCGAAGAGCGGGGTGAACTCGGGTGCCTGGAACAGATCTCGGTAGGTACGCACGGCCCCGAGTCTGACCAGGGCTGCGGTCAGGGCGTTAATGTTTCGCAGGGAGGCGAAACTGGTGGGCTTGTGGCGAGTTGACGCGGACACCCTGGCGGGCAGCCGCTTCGTCGTCTCTCCGCTGGCGGAGGCCACCGCGAGCTTGATCGCGCTCGCGAATGCCGCGGCCCCGCACCCCGGCCAGCGCGCCTGGCTCGACTCCCACCTGCCTGCTTACCGGAAGCTGCTTGCCGCCGACCCCGTCACGGCGCTGCTCGTCACGGCGCAGCTGGGTCGTCAGTGGATCGCGGATTTCCTCACCCCCCCGCCATCCGGCGAGGCAGATCCTGACTTCTACACCGAACTCACGCGGATCCGCGACACGCCGTCTCAGACGGCGCAGGCTGACATCGCGGTGGCCCTGGGCCGCCCCCTCCCGGACCGGCTGAAGCGTCCTGACCTGCCCCAGCGTGCCTCGGATCTGCTCGACTGGGTGTGGACGGAGACGGTCCTGCCGTACTGGAAGAGCCGCCGCCGGATCCTCGAGGCCGATGTCGTCGCCCGTACCCGGCGGCTGAGCCAGGGTGGCTGGGCCACCGCGCTTGACGACATCAGGCCGGGCACCCGCTGGCTGGGCGGCGGCCGGCTGCAGATCAACGCATACGACTACCCGCCGCGCGAGATCCGCGGCGCCGAGCTGCTGTTCGTCCCGGTGACACCGCGCCAGGGCTGGGCCGCCTGGGAGGAGCCGCACCGCTACGCCCTTATCTACCCATGCTCAGCGGTGCTGGCCGACCCGGACCCGTCGCCGGCCGCCGGTGCCCTGGCCAGGCTGCTCGGCCCGGGCCGCGCGGGAGTACTGCTGCGCCTGGACACTCCGAAGAGCACCACCCAGCTGGTGGCGCTGACCGGCCAGGGGCTCGGCTCGGTCGGCCGCCACCTCAAGATCCTGCTCGACGCCCGGCTGATCGAGCACCGCCGGGCCGGCCGCTCGGTCCTCTACTACCGGACGACCGCCGGAGATGCGCTGGTGCGGGCCCAGGACTCGGCGAGCGACGCCTAGCGGGCGGCGCCCCGGGCCAGGTCAACCTGGTTCTGGCTGGTCAAGATGCCCACCGCTGCCTCGTACAGGGCGATGTCGTCACGGCTCAGGCCCAGGTCGCGGGCGTTGCTGATGTCATCCAGCTGCCTGGACATCTGCCGCGAGATGCCGAGCAGCTCCCCGGCCGCCAGCGGATCCCCGCGGCGCGCGACAGTCAGCGCTCGCAGCAGGGCCAGCGATCCTCGCAGCGATATGGCGCCAGCGCGGCCGTCGGCCGCCGGCCCGGCCAGTGCCGCCATGGCCTTGCGCGCCGTCTCGTCGGCCTGGGCGTAGCGGTCTGCTTGCAGCAGGACCCGGGTCAGGAGGTACGCGCTGGCCGCGGCCAGCAGCAGGTCGCCGGCCCGCTGCGCGGCGCTCAGTGCGCGGCTGGCCGCGGCCTTGGCGCTCTGCAGTTCGCCGAGCCTGGCCAGGGCCGCCGCGCAGGCCTGATAGCTGGTGGCCAGCAACTCCTGCAGCACGACACGGTCCTGTTGATCGGGCCCGGATCGCAGGGCGTCCTGTAGCTGCGGCAGCAGATTGCTGAGCAGGTCGGCCAGCTCGCCGTAATGCCGAGCTCGCGCCAGGGCCCAGGCCTGATCCGCCTGGGCCCGCAGCGCCGGCGTGGATTGTGCCGCTGAAGGCTCGCAGGCGGCGGGAACGCGCCGCTGGCAATCACCTGACGCGACGTCCTGAAGTGACCGGGTGATGGCCGGACTGGCCACAGTCAGGCGGCTGCAGCCGTTGCGCGGTAGCGGCAATGGCGTGCCCAGCGCGCCGGCGACCGTGCCGAGCAGCGAGAGCGGATCGACCGGCAGTAAGCCCCGTTCGATCTGCGACACCCAGGACGGCGGCTGATCGAGCAGCCGGGCTAGCTCCGGCTGAGACAGGCCACGGCGGCGGCGCAGCTCAGCGACGGCCCGTCCTAATGCCAGTTGCTGGTCCATCGCGCTCACCCGCTAATGGCCGTACCGGTCCAGGTCCAAGCTCCTTGCGTGATACCCCGGGCCGGAGCAGGATCACCCCGGGCACCGCAGCGGCATCAACTATACATTCATGATGCGAAACGAGAATTGCATACGGATTTGCGCAACGCAAGTGCGGACACCCCGGCTATCCGCCCGCCTGGATACGGGCAGGCCCAGCTGCGCTCCCGCGCAGGTAGCCGCCCGCGCCGGGACGCCGCCGGCCGCCGACGGGGTTGGCTGCCCAGCATCGGGTAAGGGGACTGGGCACAGCCGAACAGACCGAGGCATTCGGCGACGAACGGAGGAACTGGCATGGAACGGGGCAGCTCGAAGCACGGCGCCCGGCTGGACGAGGAACTGGAGCACGAGACCCAGAGCATTACCCGCACCGGCCAGCCGCCGCATACCGAGGAGTGGCGCGAGACCGAGCCGTTCGATGAAGGCCACCTGAGCCTGCCTGCCGATCACGAGCCAGGAACCCCGCCCGGCATGACCCCTGCTGACGTTGACCGGCGGTCAGACCTGGCCCGGTACCTGCCGCGCGGCGACTTTCCCGCGGATCGCGACACCCTGGTCGGGCAGCTGGAGCGGACCGGGGCGCCCGACGATGTCACCGACACCGTCCGGCGCCTCCCGGAGGGCAGCCGGTTTGCCGCCTTCGGCGACGTCGTGCGCGCGCTGGGCATACCGACCGAGTAACAGCGGGCCATCGTCGGAGAGACCTATAGCGAGGTGTGCATGACCGAGACTGACATCCGCTCCGATTGGTGGTCGCTGGCCGCCTGCCAGTTCCGGGATCCGGAGATCTTCTTCCCGATCTCCGCGCAGGGCTCAGGAGCAGCCCAGGTGGCCCGGGCCAAGGCAGTATGCGCGCAGTGTCAGGTACGTCCGCAGTGCCTGTCCTATGCGTTGTCCGCGCCCCAGCTGCATGGCATCTGGGGCGCGACTACGCGGGACGAGCGCCTGCTGCTGCGGGAGCGCGACCGGGTGCGCAAGGTGCCCGCGGGCCAGCCGTCCGGCCATGGCGCTGCCGCGGGATGGTTATACCTTCTCGCCCTCGGGAGTAGCCGGGGCAGGCTTGGTGCGGGCGGGCTCGCCGTCAGGAACGGCCAGCGCTGGCGTGGTGCGGGCGGGCTCGCCGTCAGGAACGGCCAGCGCTGGCGTGGCGCGGCCGGGCTCGCCGTCGGGAACGGCCAGCGCTGGCGTGCCGCGGCCGGGCTCGCCGCCGGAACTGGCCTGCGCCGGCTTGGCGCGGGCCGGCCGGGCGGGTATCAGGCGGGTCGGGCGCAGGCTGCTCAGCGCGGGGGCCCGGGCGACCAGGATCACTCCCGTCACCAGCGCCACGAGCCCGACCGCCTGTAGCGCGATCAGCCCGGGTGAGATGTGGATGACGTCGCCGAAGACCACCACCCCGAGCAGGATCCCGGCGACCGGCTCGGCGGCGGTGATGGCCGGGAGCGAGGCATGCAGCGGCGCCGCGTTGAACGAGCTCTCCATCAGCCACAGCGCCACCAGGCTGGTGGCCACCAGGCAGTAGGCAGGCCAGCTGGTCAGCACGGCGAGTATGGAGTGATGGCTGATGATCTGCACCGTCTGGCGGGTGAGCGCGTCCGAGATGCCGAATATCAGGCCGCTGGCGGTCCCGGTCAGCAGGGCCCGCTGCTCGCCTTGGCGGCGCCATCCGGCCCGGACGAGCAACAGGGCGACAGCGCCGATGACGGCCGCGGAAGGCCAGTAGACGGCGGAGCCGAAGCGCAGGCTCTGGGTATTGATGGACCGCGATACCGACAACGCCGCAACGCCCGCGCTGAGCAGCACCGCGCCCAGCATCTCGGATTTCTGCAGCCGCTCGCCGCTGAGCGGCACGGCCAGGATCAGCGCGAAGATCAGCTCCGTGGCCAGCAATGGCTCGGCGAGCGATAGCGAAAGGTGACCGATCGTCCATGCGGAAAGGACCTGGCCGGCCACCATAATGGCGATACCAGCCAGCCAGCGGCGCTGCCGCAGCAGCTCCGCGATCAAGCGCAGGCGCAGGAAATAGGCCTTCGGAGCCTGCTCGGCAGCATGCTGCTGCAGCACCAAGCCGACCCCGACGAACATCGCGGCGATCAGGCCGACCGCGACGTTCACCGGGCCGCCACAGCACCTGCGCGGCAACGCCGGGGCCGCGCGGGATGACAGCGGCGAACAGTCATGACCTACTCCCTCAGGTATGACAAGCCCATCACTATCTCCAGCATGACGCACCTGAAACGCGGTGCGTACCAGGAACGGCCTACTGGCCGGCCTGATCTTCGCTGACCCTGGTCAGCGCCGCCGCGTCTCCAGCACGATCGCCCGGCCGCCAGTGCCCTGCCGGACCTGCGCCAGCGCGGCCGCCGCGGCCTCCAGCCGGTACCCGGACGCCACCTCGACGGTCAGGACGCCCGCGGCGAGCAGCTGGCCGAGGCGGGCGAGCCGTGGTCCATCCGGCGCTACGTAGACCGTGGTGACGTTGATGTGCCGTTCGGTGGCTGGCGCATCAGAGGTAATGGTCGCCAGCCGGCCGCCGTCGCGGACCGCCCCGATTGCGATCGCGGCCGCGCCGGGCCGCGCGTTGACGGCGAGATCGACGCCACGGCCCTGGGTCAGGCTCCGGACCTGACCAGGCCACTGCGCTGACCGCGAGTCAAGGACGTGTGCCGCTCCCGCCGCGGCGACCCGGCCGGCGCTGCGTGCGCCCGCCGTGGCGATCACCTCGGCGCCGAGGTGCGCGGCTAGCTGCACGAGCACCAGCCCGGTGACGCCGCCCGCGCCATTGACGAGCAGGCTCGCGCCGGGGCCGGGACCGAGCAGCCCGCGAAGCACCTGGTCCGCGGTGAGCACCGGGACTGCCGCCGCCGCCGCGACGCCGAACGGCACTGCCGCCGGGATGCCCGCCACGTCCGCGGCCGCTGCGGTGAACGACTCGGCCCAGGCTCCCTGGTCGCGCAGCGGCAGCGAGTGGGTCATGACGCGGTCGCCGACGGCCAGCCCGCCAGCCGCGGCGCCGGCGGCGGCCACGACGCCGGCCGCTGCCACCCCCAGCGCCATCGGCGGCACCCGGCCGAGATCCCAGCCGCCGGTCCGGGCAATGTCGTCCCAGTTGCCGACCCCGCTGCTGTGTACGTCGATCAGCACCTCATCGGGCTGCGGACCGGCGGGCTCCGGCAGCTCCAGCAGCTCCACCGGTCCGCAGAACGTGCGTATCCCCGCTGCTCGCATCGCGCTCCCGCATCGTCGCCCCGCTGCTCGTATACCGTCTCTGCCTCCGCACCGCAACCGCGCCGTACCCGCCGTCACCCGGCTCGGCTACGCGACACCGCCGCCAGTTTCGCGGTGGCCAGGGACGGCAACGGCCCATATGGTGCACACTTCGGAAATGCTTCCTGAGGCGGCGGCACCTGACGATGAGCCCCTGGAGCAGGATGCACCCGATCATCCCATCGATGATCCGGCCATCGTGTCCTGGTTCCTGGCCGACGGCGACCGTGCCAACCGCGCAACCGACCTGCGGATGTTCACCACCGGGAACCTGGTCGAGCCGCTCATCGACGGCCGGAACTACTTCGCCAGGCTGTACCAGGAGCTGATCGCGGTGCAGGCCAAGGACGAGGTGTATTTCCTTGATTTCCGCGGCGACCTGGATGAGCGGCTCGATGGTCCCGGGTCGCAGATCGGTGAAGTGCTCGGCCAGGCCGCGCGCCGCGGTGCCGGGGTCTTCGGGCTGCTGTGGCGGTCACACCCCAAGGCGCTGCGGCAGTCCGAGGAGGCCAACGCGGAGTTCGTCAGGCGGATCGGCGAGGACGGCGGCCAGGTGCTGCTGGACGCCCGGACCCGCCGGGGCGGCACCCACCACCAGAAGTTCGTGGTCATCCGCCATCCTGGCCGGCCGGCCGAGGACATCGCCTTCGTCGGAGGGATCGACCTCGGCTACAGCCGCAACGATGATGCCCACCTCGGCGACCCCCAGGTGATGACGTTCCCCCAGATACGGCAAGCGGCCGCCGTGGCACGACGTCCACTGCGCCGTGCCCGGGCCGGCGGTAACCGATGTCGAGCACAGCTTTCGGGAGCGGTGGTACGGAAGCAGCATTCTCGACCTGTCGAGCCCCATCCGGACGGTGATCGACCGGGTATACATGGCCGGCCAGCTGACCGGCCGGGACCTGCCGGCCAAGTGAGACGACCCGGCGCGGGCCCCATGCCGTGCAGGTCCTGCGCACCTACCCGGCCCGCCTGCGCCGCTACCCGTTCGCTCCCCTCGGCGAGCGCAGCATCAACTACGCCTACCGCAAGGTGCTCAAGCGGGTTCGGCGCCTCGTCTATCTCGAGGACCAGTACCTGTGGGCCCGGTCCGTGGCCGATCTGCTCGCCGAGGCGCTGCGGGCCAACCCCGACCTGCGGGTGACCGCCATCGTGCCCCGCCACCCTGACAAGGAGGGGACGTCCGCGGTGGCCGAGTCTGGTCGGCCGGCAGGAGGCCATCCGGGTGTGCCGTTCGGCGGGCGGTGATCGCTTCGGTATCTACGACGTGGAGAACCACGAGGGCACGCCGGTGTATGTGCACTCGAAGGTGGTGGTGGCCGACGACGTGTGGGCGATGATCGGCTCGGACAATCTGAACCGTCGTTCGTGGACCCACGACAGCGAGTTGTCGTGCGCCGTCGTCGACGCCGAGACGATGGCCGCCAGACCAGCTGACCCGGCCGGCGAAGGCGACGGAGCTCGGTCGTTCGCCCGCAACCTGAGGCTGAAGCTCCTGAGCGAGCACCTGGACCGGGACGCGGCCGACCTGGCCGACCTGATGCATCCCGAGCAGGCCGTCGCCGCCTTCCGGCGACAGGCCGAGCAGCTGGCAGCCTGGCACGACGGCGGCCAGTCCGGGCCCAGGCCTCCCGGCCGCGTGGTCCCGCATCGCGGCTACGCCCCCAGTTCCACCCAGCGGCTGTGGGCGACCCCGCTGCAGCGGATCGTCTACGATCCGGACGGGCGTCCCTGGCGGGACCGGGCCCGCGGCCGGCTCGTAGCAACCGTGCGAACCCCGGCTCCCGCTCCGGGTGCCTGGCGTCGGCCACCATCCCGGCCGCTGCCTGGGCGACCAGGTCTAGTAGCTGTTACGCCAGGTGGTGCTGAAGATGCTGTGGCCGGTCAGCGCCGAGACGCTGGAGAGCTGGTAGGTGCGGGTCGCGTCCACCATGCTGGTGTAGTAATTGGTGTGGTAGCTGGAGATCGTGCCGGCCTTGCCGCTGGCGGTCTCGGCTCCGCCGGACAGCCTCCAGCTGGCGTAATCGGCCAGCGGCGCGACGCCGATCGCGAACGCGGGCCGCTCCGCGATCCACTCCGCGCTGGTGTCCAGGCAGGTGGTCAGCGCGCAGGTCGCCTTCTTCGACGAAACTGTCGCCAGGGCGCGTCGCGTCGGTCAGCGCCAGCGTGTAGGCGGTGCCGCTGCGCGACACGGTCGCGGTGATCTTGTCGCCGGGATGCAGCGAGGCGCCTACCGTGACCGTCCC
>CAVOHC010000013.1:0-239184 GCA_963695645.1 uncultured Actinomycetota bacterium
ATATGCGTGTCTGTCCGTGCCGCTGGGTCGGCTTGGATGCTGGCAGGTGTTGTTGTGGCCACGTCCGCGCTCGCTGGCAGGCTGCCCTCGTAGGCTGCTGCGGCGCGTGCCAGCGTCCTGTTCCCGGCCGCTGCCTGGCGGGGAGTCACCAGCGATCATCGCGGGGGTTTGGTGTCCCCGCTCTTGTTAGGAGGCCAAGGTCAGCATCACGGCTGCGGCGGCTGACAACGGGGTGCGGCGGCGCCGTCAGGCCCGTGGGCTCCTGGTCGTGCTCGCGCCTTCATAGATCCGTCAGCTGACCGATGTCTCTGCCTGAAACTTGCACAAGTATTTGTAGTGCAACTACCGGCACGATCCTGCCGAAGTTTGATCGGCCCCCCGGGGTCTGGCCGCTCAGGGGTCACCTGCGCGGCCAGCCCGGCCCGAACCGGCGGCAAGGAAAGCCAGATGGGAACGATGGCGCCAATCCGCCCGACCCTTCAACGCCCGCACCGCATCTCGCTGACCGCAGGGCCGCCGCCGGGAGATTTGCTCGAGGTGCCCGGGGTGGTGTGCCGGGCGGGCGGGGTCCGTTTAGCTGCCGGGGTGCCCGGCGGTGGCGTAGCCGGCGAAGGAGACGCCGAGGATGAGCAGTGCTCGCGATGCGCGGACTCTTCGCCACGGCTCCTGGAGCAAAGGCCGGCGGCCGTTCCTCAGCTTCTTCACCGAACCTGGCACGGTCCAAGGCACCCGCTGACCGGTCGGCTTGCTGGCGCCGTCGCTGCCAGCCTGACGTCAGCGCCAAGGCCGGTGAAAGGCCCCCACTTGGCGTGCAGGGCCACCACGAATCGCCCCGTGACCGCGCTAGCACCCGCCAGGACCGCACACCCTGTGCGCAGGGAAGGAATCATCATGCACGGCTTTATCAAGAGGGCGGCGTTGGCGCCTGGCTATGGGCCAGTTGCCTCTGATGCGCGGTGATCTGCCGGAAGGCGGTGAGCGTGATGCCGCGTGAATCGTTCACCTGCCCGCGCTGCGGAGCGCCCGAGGCAGATCCAGTGCTGGCCTCGCAGCGCTTATGCGGTATCTGCCAGGACTTCACCGGCCGGTGCGGCGCCAGTTTCATCGCTGCAGCCTTGCTTGCCACAGGCGTTGTGGAAATCACCGGCTGGCCTTACCCCTGCACCTCGACGGGCACCGAGCGCTGGTTGCTGGCCCGCGTGGCCGGCGCGGAGACCGGCATCGTGCTCTGCGCGCCGCACGGGGACCGCCTGCGCGCCGGTGCCGCGTTGTGGATGAAGGCCCTGGGACTGACGCTGAACCCGGCGGCCTGGTCATGAGCGGGCCCAGCGCTGGTTTGGCGCTCCGGCCGGAGGCGGGGTAAGGGGCCGGCGGCGTTATGAATTGCTGACGAAGACTCCGCCGGCCTTGGCGCAGCCTGGCCGTGCTCACGCGGCGGGATCGGCAGCGGCTGGCCTAGCGGCTGGGCTGTGGCGGCCGCGATGCTGCCGGCGCCGAGGCCGAAGCACGGGCCCGGCGACCAGGAAAAACACCCACACCTGCGCTGCGCCGGTGCATTGCCCGGCGTGTGCCGCCGGGCACGCGGCGGCAATGTGGACGGCGGTGCTGGCCCGTAGCAGGGGGAGCAGCGGGGCCTGGTCCTCGCCAGGGCCGGGTCAGGGGTGGCAAGCCTTCCGATGACGAGGACGGTGCCCAGGACGATCAGGGCGACGCCGGCGGCCTGCTCGGCTCGTTCCCTGTAGCCGCTCGCTGATGCGGGCGCCCAGCTGCAGTCCGAGCTGGGCGGCGAGGAACGCCTGGACCGCGATGGCGATGATGACGCGGATCGCGGCGAGGTCAGGCCGAGACTGAAGCCGATGCCGAGCTCGTCGAGGCTGATGCTGATGCCGAGCCCGATGACGGCCAGGCCGCGGACGCTCGCCAGCCGGCCAGCCTCGTCCTCGTCGCCGTCACCGGAGAGCAGCATCCAGGTTCCGAGCCCGATCAAAGCGCCGGCTGCCATGTAGCCCGCGACGCCGCCGGCCGCGCGGGCGATCGTCACGCCCAGGCCCAGCCCTATCAGCGGCATGCCGGCCCCGAACACCACGAATAACGCCGAGATCCGCAGCCGCTCGATGGCGGTCATGGCCCGGGTGGCGCCCAGCGCTGCGGCGACGGCGACGGAGTCCAGCCGAGGGAAGCACGAACGCCAGCGGCCTGAGCATGGCCGTCCTTCCCTGCGGGTTCAGTGCTGATCGGCAAGGATGGCTCGTGCCTCGCGTACTGCGTAGAAGACCAGCACGTACCCTACGGCGGCTGCCAGGAAGCCTCGATGAGGGTGACCCGGCCTTCGGTGACCAGGATCGGGTTGCCCAGGGCCGTCCCGGTACGGGCCTTACCACAGGCGAGCGCGAACATCACCGCCGCGGTCAGCGTCGTCCAGGCGATCCCGGCGGGGCTATGGCCGGTCCGGAACCCCGCGGCGATCACCCAGGTCGACTGCACCGCGAGGTAGACCGCCAGTAACGCGAACGCGATCGCGATCAGCCGCAGGGCCCTCCGGCGCCGGTCCGCTTCGCCAGCACGCAGTTCCCAGATCACCACCGCCAAGGCGCCGATTTCGATCAGCGAGTCCAGCCCGAACCCGGCCGGGGCCACCGACCGTGCCGCGAGCGCCGCAACGGCCAGCACGGCCACGCCGATCACGTTCCATGACAGCGTGACATACTCCAGCCGCAACGCACGCCGGACCAGCCTGCCAGTTCGGCGGCGGCGATCACGGAAGCGTTGGCAACGCCGAGAGGGAATCCCATGTACTTATGCATCAGCTCGGCCATACGGTTCAAGTCGACCGGCGCGATGTCGACCTGATTGAGTTCGCCAGCCACGAGGGCTCGACGAGGTTAATCTCAGCAGCGGCGCCGACGTGCTTGCCGACCGGGTAGCACGCCTCGCTCACGACGTATGGCGTCACGAGGAGATCATCTGTGCGGGACTCCAGGAGGGCCGCGCACCGGTCATGGCTAGGATCGTTGCGGTTCAGATAGGCGACGAGGGGTCCGGTATCAACTATCAGCACCGCCTTGTCCGAGTTCAGCGCGAATGACCTGCCTGGCCCTCGCGCCAAGGTCCGTGCTCGGACCGCTGAAAACCCGCAGTACCTTAAACCGGCCGCTGGCCGGTCTCACCAATTTGAGCGCATGCTCGCGCAACTCCTCAGCCTGGTCGGGTTCCAGGTGGTCGATGAGCCGCCTGAATTCAGGGTCCCCAGACATCCGCGATGGGCTGCGCGGCGGCGGCGTTGCCATCATGGCGGAGACGGTAAGCGTCCTCGATAGTCCGCAATACGTTGTAGTGAGTGATGTGCTCAGGGTATTTTCCCGGCCGGATCATCTGCCCCACGAAGATCGTGGGTATCTGGTTGCCCTGACTGCCGTCGTCTTCGTCCCAGGTGAGGATCAGCAGGCTGTCGTGGGTCAGTGCCCAGCTGATGTACCCGGCGAGGTGTTTGCGCAGCCAGGAGTCGCCGGCCGCCACGCTGCAGTCGTGCATGTCGTGGCAGAGGTTGGGGACCACGAACGAAACGGTGGGAAGCTGCGCGAAGTCGCTGCCTGGGAAGGTCGAGAACGGCTCGCCCGCCGAGTGCGGGATGTTACTGAAGTCGGTCCACGGAGCGTGCTTACGAGCGTACTCGCCTGCGGTGCAGGCGGGCGATCCCGCGGCAGGCAGGTCCTCGGCGTAACCGGTAAAGGTCTTGCCAGTGGCGATCAGGTCGGCGGCCAGGTTCGGTGCGGGGAAGCTGTGCGGGCAGCTGTCGTCGCTGATCCCCTGGGTGCTGCCGGAGAACAGGGCGAGATAATTCGGCTCGCTGGGGTGGGTGATCGCGAATGACTGCGTGAACAAGGCGCCGCGTTGGGCGAGTTGGTGAATAAACGGGTCTGCGGTGCTGCCCATTATCCGGGAGTACGAGCTGTTCTCCATGATCACGACCACGATGTGCGTGGGCTGCGGCACCCTAGCTGCGTGAGTTCGCGGCGTGGCGCTTGGGGTTGCAGTGCTCGAGCCCGCAGGCGGGTCTGGCCGCGGCGCCCCGGCGCTGGGCACGGGCCTGGACGTGGTGGCCGGCAGGCCGCCCGCACCCTGGCCTGATGCCCCGCACCCGGCTAGGAGCAGCGCAGCAACGCCAAGGCATACCAGCCGGCAGCGCTCGCGCTTCATGAACGCCATCATGGCTGATAGCCAACGCTGCTCAGGCACCCAGGCCACGTCGCCGCCACGGGATCTCCGGCAGGCTCGGCCGCGGACGGCGGAGGAACGGGCGCGGCTGGGCTTCCCGTTACCTCCTCGTCCCTCGGCTGTCCCGTCCGCGAAGCCCAGCACCGATCAGTCAGCCCGTACAGGTTCCCGAGCATCACCTAGGACGCGAGGTCCTACTCGCTGACACACGGCAGCCCGCCGTCGGATTCCTATTGATACCGGTGTCGGCCCGGTCAGGAAACTAGTCGACTAGCGTCGTTAACTGTGTCGGGAGATGCCATAGATGGCCGGGGCCGCTAGGTCATCCACAGCGATCGGCTGATCGACGAGAACCCGCATATCCGGGTCAATCTGACGGACGTCGAGCTGCCGGACGGCACTGAATTCACCCAGTACGTGTTCCGGCTGCGGCGGTGCGCCATGATCGCGGTCTTGGATGAGCCGGGCACGAAGATCCTGCTGCTGCGCCATCACCGGTTCATCATTGACCGCTGGGTTCTGCCCTTTTTGCTCATGAGATCAAGTTGCCGGTGCACTGGATACCTGCCGCGCGTGCCAGCCGCGCGTCGGTGGTCACCAGCGCGCAGCGGTATCGCTCGGCGGCCGCGACGTAGGCCGCGTCGTAGGTCGTCAGGTTGTTGCGGAGTTCCCAGATCCGCGCGGCGAGCAGCCGCGTGCGCACTGCGACGGGGTCCATCTCGGCCACCGCCGCGGCGGCTTGTGCTGCGTGGTCGGGCTTGATTTTCCCGCCGTGGAGGGTTCCCCGGATCACCGACAGGACTTCTATCAGCCAGTGCTCGGGGACCAGCCACCGGGAGTCGGCCTGCATGGCTGCGCGGCACCGGTCGCCGGTTTCCCCTTCGTCCAGGAGCGCGAAGGCAGTCGCGGACGCATCGAGGACTATCACCCTTCGGCCTCGCCGAGCCCGAGTTCCGTGTCGCGTTCCGCGCGGGCTGTGCGCAGGGCGCCGTCTATGTCGGCCGGGCTGAGCCGGGTGCCATACGCGCCTTTCCCGAAGCGGTCGAGGACCGCCAGGTTGTCCTGGCGGCGCGCCTCGTCGCTGACGACGTCGAACAGGTAGGCCTGCAGTGACTGCCCGCGCTGACTGGCCAGCTCACTGAGCCGGTCGCGCAGTTCTTCGGGCACGTCACGGATCTGAAGGGCAACCATGCATGCAATAATACATGCAACGTGGCATGGTGCTTGGGTACTGGGCGGGGGCGGTTTCTGATGGAGATTCGCGCCTTCAAGATCGCGGCAGTGAGGATGAGAGCGGCCACCCAGTCCACGGCCAGGCAGAACGGAGGCCACTAGCGCGTGCCGGTCACTTGGGTGCGGTGCTGCCAGAGGTCCTTCAGCCCATTTGCGGCCAGGCCTGCGATCGGGAGCCACGCGGATCCTGTGATTGCGGCTGCGGCCAACACCACGAACGATGCGGCCAGGCTGCTTTCCACCGCGATGATGCGCCAGCGACCGTCCGCGACGGCGAACCCGACATAGACCGCAGCGATGACACCGGACGGCATTGATGGGCACCCGAATGGTGTGCCTACGGGGGCGCCGGTCTCGACTGTCGGCCCGGTGGCCGCGCAGGGTGGAGTTTTCCCTGACCAGTGACGAGTTCGATGAGCTGGGCGCCGCGGCCGCTCGGGCTGGGTTCGCACGCGGCGCGTACGCGACGGAGGCCGCTCTCCGCCGCACGCAGTGTGAGGTCCCCGGCGGATCGGATTCGCCGCTCCGGGAGGCTCTCGGTGAGTTCGTCCGGGCGGCTGGGCTGGTGCGGCGGAATCGGGGTGAGCCTGAACCAGGCCGTCGCCAGGCTGAATGCGACCGGGCAGCGGTCGGGGTATCTGCTGCCGTACGCGGCGGCTTGCCTGCACCGGGCGGAACGGCTCGACGCGGCGGCGGAGGACATTCGCCGCCTGTTCGGTGATCGGGAAGATCAGTGATCCGCGCGGGGCGCGGGTCAGAGGCCTCCTTTACTACCTGTTCGGGCCTGGGCTCCTGAGGAGCACACCGATCCTCACCTGATTGCGGGATGGCGGATCCAGCTGAGCTGGAGCCGCCGCTGCGTGCGGGCCGGTATGGCTAGGTCGTCTCGGATCGCGCATGGTCCGGCGATCTGGTTCGCCTCGTTCGGCGTGTCAGAGCCTGTTGCGGCAGCGTGCGGAGCGTGGCCACGCGACGCCGGGGGAACAGGCGGTGGGTGTCATGCGGTTCGGCGGCCGAGGAGCTGATCGTGCATGGTGAGGTCGTCCCGGATGGCCCAGTGCTCGGCGATCTTGCCCTCGGTCAGGCGGAAGGCGTGCGCGTGCTCGACATCGAAAGCGCGCCCGGTGGGTGCGATGCCGGCGAAGCCGATGAAGTCGAACCCTGCCCAAAAGGTGCCAGTCCAGCGCATTCTCGTGATCACCCAGTCTCCGGCTGCGAGCGTCTGCAGGGTCTCGAAGCGCATGTCCGGGAACGCCGCGCGCTGGGCTCGGATGAGTCCGGCGAGGAACTGCTGACCGTCAGTGATGCTGCCGAAGTTGGTGAAGTGGGCGTGCACCAGCTCGGCGAGAGTGTCCAGGTTCCCGGCGTTGAACGCCTCATCGAACAGGCGCGCGACGATCTGTGCGTTGCTGGATGCAGCGCTGGGCCGGGCGCGGTCTGCGGCGGTACTCATGGCTCATCCTCCATTTCGTGAGAGTTGCACTCTCAAATGATAGTTGTACTCTCACAGACGTGACGGATCCTGTCAACCAGCGCCGGGCCTACAACGTGCGAGGCCGTCAGGCACGGACCACCACGACGCGGCTAGCGGTCATTGACGCTGCCCGCACGCTGTTCGCCGGGCGGGGCTACGCCGCCACCACGATCGAGGCCATCAGCGAGGCGTCCGGGACCCCGCAGGCGACGGTGTACCGGCTGTTCGGTTCCAAGCTCGGCATCCTGACGGCGCTGCTCGACATCGCCGCCGCCGGAGACGACCAGGCCATCGCCATGGGCGACCGGCCCGGCGTCCGTGACCTGCTCGCCCACCACGACCCGCACGAACAGCTGGCGGGCTTCGCCCGGCTCTCCCGCGAGGTCATGTCGCGCCTGGCGCCCATCCAGCGGATCCTGCTCAGCGCAGCCGGATCAGACCCCGAGGCCGCCGCGCTGCTCGCCGACCACACCTGGCAACGCCAAGTAGGACAAGCCCGCGTTGCCCGCGCCCTCGCCAAAGCAGGCGCCCTGCGCGCGGGCGTCACCGAGCGCGACGCCGCGGACATCATCCACGCCCTCATGTCACCCGAGGTATACCTGCTCCTCACCACCGACCGCCGATGGAGCCCAGACCGCTACCAGACCTGGCTCGCGGACACCCTCACCCAGCAACTGCTCGGCTCCGCCCCCCTAAACACCAAGCCAAACAAGTGAGGTAGGACGCTGGCGAGGTGCCTGCTGGGCAGGTCCTTTTCCAGCGCCCTCCTCCCCAACCAACGTGTGCGCCTTTCAGCGCACGTGGCTCGCCGGTGACGTCTGCGCGGGTGTCGCGGCTGGCTGACCGGTGTGGATGGTGTCGTAGCAGGCTGGGCAGACCAGGAGGGTCTTGGCTGGGCGCTAGTTACGCTCCTCATCACTGGCTACACCGGGCTGGCCGCTGCCTAGCTCGGCGCTGGCCGAGGCCGGAGGAGCGGATCTCGCCGGGCTGCGGCAATGCCGATCGCAAACGCGGATTTTCTCGCCGATCGTCGTGAATCTGCCAGCAACATGCGTCTGCCGTGTCGTCAGGGCGGGCTGCGTTGCGGTTCTTGCCGCCAGATGACGTTCTGTCCCGCCAACGAACTGCCAACAAATGATCTTCCGGGCTATTCGCTAGATAGATCAACAGGCCTCTGACCTGCAGTTCTGGGTGGAGCTGAGGGGATTTGAACCCCTGACCCCCTCGATGCGAACGAGGTGCGCTACCGGACTGCGCTACAGCCCCAGGACCGGCAGTCAGCGTAGCAAATCTGCGCGTCCGGTGTCGGGTTGGTCAGTCGCCCACAGCCCGTAGGGCGGCGTCAGCGTACTGATCGTAAAGCTGGTCGGTGACCCGGGCCGAGATATCGATGATCTGCGCAGTGGGCTCCGCTTCGGGCTGGGGCTGGCTGGCTTCCCAGGCTCGGCGGGCGCGCGCCCGTTCCGCGTCGGCCTGGGCCGCCCGTTCCGCGTCGGCCTGGGCCGCCCGTTCCGCTGCCCGCCAGTGTTCTTGCTCCGCGTCGGCAACCGCAGCCTCACGCAGGACTAGGAGATACATGCCGAGCATGCCGATTGGCGCCACCAGGATCCACGAAGGCGCGAGCTTGGCGCCCGTGCAGGCCAGCGCTGTGATCATGAGGGTGACCAGCATGGTCAGCAACCGGCGCCGGGCCTGCAGGATGCCAGACCGACCGGGGAGCGGATGCGCCTGGTATTCGGCATGCTCGGTGTGAATACTGCGCCGCTGGGTGACCCGGTGCCACGCGATGCCCTGCTCGCCGGCCGACGGCAACTGCGCGGTCGGCGGCAACTGCGTCATGGCAGCCGCGCGCTCGTCCCAGGCATCCTCGGCCTCGTTCCTCAGGTTGGCAACCGGGTTGCCGACCGGGTCGGGAATCAGGCCGACAGCGGAGCGACCTGCGTGCGCCGGATATGGGCTGCTGGTTAGGTCATCTTGCGCGGGCAGGGCGCGGTGCGGCTTGCGTATCAACCGCGGAACGAGCACGCAGGCCCAGATGGCGATGATCGCGAGATAGAGGATTGCGCTGCTCACGGGGCCACCCCGCGATCACGCGAGGGCCGGGCAGGCAGCATGAACCGCTGCGGGCTGGCTGGCGCGGCGGTCGTCCTCACGTTACGCACCGTAAAGCCCCCGGTCCGAGTTGACGAGCATTCGGCCCGGTGTGTCGCGAGATCACTCATCTGAAGCCGTCTCGGGCGGCCTGAATCCGGCGGCCAAGCTGGCCCAGATTACGTCATAGCTTGTCTTTGTGAGCGATCGTGCTGGCGGCGTGGGTCCGGTCAGCCAGCCCGGGAGCGAGTCGCCAGCAGCATGCTCCGCCAGCGGGCCAGCAGCCCGTTCTGCGCGTCCTCAGCGGTCAGCGCATAACACAGATGGTCGCGCCACGAGCCATCGATATGCAGGCTCCTGCTACGCAGGCCCTCATCGCGGAAGCCGAGCTTCTCGACCACCCGGCGGCTTGCGTGGTTCTCCGGCCTGATGGTCGCCTCGACCCGGTGCAGTCCCACGACGAAGAAACAATGGTCCATCGCCATCGCCAGCGCCGTGGGAGTGACGCCCCGGCCGGCGTAGGCCTCGTCGATCCAGTACCCGACCTGTCCTGACCTGGCCGAGCCCCAGACGATGCTGCCGACGGTCAGCTGCCCGGCGAACCGCCCGCCGTAGGTCACCACCCACGGCAGGGTCAGGCCCTGCCTGGCCTCCTTGCGCATCGTGCGCGCCATCGCGACATACGGCCCCAGGCTGGACCGATACAGCGGGGTCTCCGGGTTGGTCGGTTCCCAGGGCCGCAGCCAGGCGGAATTCCGCACCCGGGTCTCGCGCCAGGTCGAGGCGTCCTTTACCCGGACCGGGCGCAGCCCCACGGGTGCGTCCAGAAGGCTAGGCTCGGTCAGGGTGGTCGGCCATCCCCGCATGCGTCCCACGGCACCATCATTCCCTGGCAACCGGCCGATGCGCTATTCGGTCGGATATGAATGTGGATCAAATGCTCCGCTTGCTAGCCCGGGCCTGGCATGGTCGCCGCCCGCGGCCTGATCGACCGCGTGCGACAGCACCCTGGACAGCACGGTCATGCCGTCCCTGACCCCGCCCGTGGAGCCCGGCAGGTTGACGATGAGGGTGCGGCCGGCCAGGCCGGCCAGCCCGCGGGACAACATCGCCGCAGGTACCCCGGCCGCCGCGCCTGCGGCCCTGATCGCCTCGGCGACCCCCGGTATCTCCCTGTCGATCACCTTCCTGGTCATCTCCGGGGTAATGTCGCCGGGCGTCAGGCCCGTCCCGCCAGTGGTCACCACGACGTCATAACCCGCCGCGACCGCATCCCGCAGCGCCACCTCGACGGCGTCACCATCCGGAATCACCACCGGCCCCGCCACCGCGCAGCCGGCCTCGCGCAGCAACCCGGCAAGCACCGGGCCCGACCGGTCGGCGTAGACACCGGCGGCTGCCCGGTTGGAGATGGTGATGGCCAGCGCCCTGATCACGGCCTCGTCCAGGTTCCTGTCCTGCCGCCGGACTTCTCCTCGACTCTGATGTCAGTGATCACTGCCGCCGGGTCGATCGCCTTGACCATGTCGACCAGGGCGAGGGCGCCGACGGCGACCGCGGTCAGTGCCTCCATCTCGACGCCGGTACGGTCGGCGGTGCGCGTCGTGGCAACGATCCGGACGCCGTCGTCGTGTACTTCCGCCTCGACGCTCACCGCGTGCAGCCCGATCGGATGGCAGAGCGGCACCAGCTCAGGCGTCCGCTTGGCACCCTGGATCCCGGCGATCCGCGCGACCGCGAGCGCGTCGCCCTTGGGCACCGTACCGTCGCGCAGCGCGGCGACTGCGACGGGGGAGAGCAGCACCCGCCCCGATGCCCGTGCCTGACGGCTAGTCACCTCTTTGCCCGAGACATCGACCATCAGGGCCCGGCCGGCCGCATCGAGGTGAGTCAGCTGCCTGGCCTGGTCAGCGGCCTCGTTCACGGCAGCTCCAGCACGTCAGCGATGTCACCCTCGGCCATCTCGGTAAACCGCTCCTTAACGATGATAAGCGCGTTGGCCTTGGCCAGGGAGGCAAGCTGATGCGAGGCCTGGCCGAGGACCGGTGTGACCGTCCCGCTTTCCGCATCCAGGATCCCGCGCAGGAAGGAACGCTTGCCTGCCGGGGAGCGGACCGGCCGGGTGAGAACGGCACGGGCACCAGGCAACCGTTGAGGTTCCAGGTCCTGCAAGGCATCAGCCGCGGGCCTGACAAACAGCTGAAACGAGACAAACGCGCTGACCGGGTTCCCAGGCAGCGTGAACAGCGGGACGGCGTGCTCGCCGACCACGCCGAAACCCTGCGGCATCCCCGGCTGCATCGCCAGCTTCGTGAACCGCACCGTGCCCAGTCGCTGCAGCGCCGCCTTGACCACGTCATGCTCACCGCCCATGCTGACGCCCCCGCTGGTCACCAGCAGGTCGGCGGTCGTGACGGCGTCCTCGATCGCGGCCAGTAGCGCGTCGGTGTCGTCCGGCACTATCGGATAGCGGCGGGCCGGGCAGCCGAGCTGGCGGGCGGCGGCCGCCAGCATAACGCTGTTGGACTCCCAGATCTGGCCGGGCACCACCGGGGCACCAGGCTCCGCGAGCTCGTTTCCCGTCGAGATCACGGTGATCCGCGGCCGCGGGCGGCCCAGTGCAGTGCCGTGGCCGGCCGCGGCGAGCAGTCCTATCGCGGCCGGGCCGAGCCGGGTGCCGGCGGGCAGCAGCACGTCGCCGGGGACCGCGTCGTCGCCGGCCCGCTTGACCGCGTTGCCGGGGGCGGCAGGCCGGCGGATCGCCACCCGGTCGGTGCCGCCGTCGGTCCATTCCACCGGCACCACCGCGTCGGCGCCGGCGGGCAGCAGTGCGCCGGTCATGATCCGCAGACAGCTGCCGGGGACCAGCCGGTGCGCTCTGGTGTCACCAGCCGGCACCGCATCAAGGACCGGCAGCGACACCGGGGCATCCTGGCTGGCCGCTGCCACATCACTGGCGAGCACCGCATACCCGTCCATCGCCGAGTTGTCGAACGGCGGCAGTGGCCATCCGGCGGTGATGTCGCTGGCTAGCACGGCTCCGTCGGCATTGGCGAGGCTGAGCTCGCGCGCGGCGAGCGGGCGGATCGCCGACAGCGCAGCTTCGAGATAGCTGTCGACGGATTCCAAGGCGGCCTGGCCGCTGGGTGCTGCGGTCGTCATCGGGGCCGGCAGTTCACGCGCCGGGGGACGCCGGGCGCATGACGTCCAGGCTCACCTGAGGGCGTCCAGGTAGCTGCGGAGCCAGGGCACGAACTCGTCGGCAACGTCTTTCCTGTCGCACGCGAACTGGACGAGAGTCCGCAGGTAGTCGAGCATGTTGCCGGTGTCGTAGCGGCGGCCGCGGAAAAGCACCCCGTGCACGCCGCCACCGTCGATGCCGGACCCGCGGTCAGCCTTGGCCAGGGTCCGCAGCGCGTCGGTGAGCTGAATCTCGCCCCCCTTGCCTGGCGGGGTGTCCGCCAGCACGCCGAAGATCGCCGGGTCGCAGACGTAGCGGCCGATGATGATCCAGTTGGACGGTGCCTCGCTTGGGTCGGGTTTCTCGACCATGTCGGTCACGACGACGACGTCGGCCTCGTCGGTGGGCTTCATCGCCACGCAGCCGTAATGCGAGATCTGGCTGGGCTCGACCTCCATCAGCGCGACAATGCTGCCGCCGTGCTGCTGCCTGACCTCGATCATGCGCTGCAACAACGCGTCGCGGGCGTCGATGAGATCGTCGCCGAGCAGCACGGCGAACGGCGCGTCGCCGACATGCTCGGCCGCGCACAGCACCGCGTGGCCCAGACCCTTCGGCGCGCCCTGGCGCACATAGTGCATGGACGCCAGCTGGTTGGAGGCCTGCACCTCGGCGAGGGCGTCATTGTTGCCCTTAGCGGTCAGGGCGTCCTCGAGCTCATAATTGCGGTCGAAATGATCCTCGATCTGGCGCTTGCCGCGCCCGGTGATCATCAGCACATCGCGCAGCCCGGCGGCCACCGCCTCCTCGACGACATACTGAATCGCCGGCGTGTCGAGGATGGGCAGCATCTCCTTGGGAGTGGCCTTGGTCGCTGGCAGGAACCTGGTACCCAGGCCCGCGGCGGGGATAACGGCCTTGGTGACCGCCTTAAAGACCGCCCTGGAGTGAGCCGACTTGGAGTTAGCCATGCCGAAAGTCCACCTGTCTGGTAAATCGCTGATCTTGCCCATTCCGCCCTTGCTCGGCCGGCGCCGTGAACCTGGCGAAACCTTGAGTATGCCATCCAGCCGGACACGGTGCGTCCACCGGTCGGCTGCGTTCCGCCAACGCGACATCGGCTTATGTCCTTACTGCCAGCTGTCCGCCTGCTACCCAGTCTCGCGCGAGTTACGCGCCAGTTACGCGCGGCGTTACTCTCTGTCAGGGAGGTGCAAGCATCCATGCCTGCCGAGGGCCGCGCCGAAGCCGAGCTGCAATCCGCGAAGGCTGCGCTGCGCGCGAGCATGGCCGCCGGGCGGGCGGCGCTGCGCGACGAGCAGCGGTCCGGGGCCGGACGGCTGCTGCGCGAGGCCGTGCTGTCCCTTCCCGAGACGCAGATGGCCGGCACGGTAGCGGCATACCTGTCAATCGGTACCGAGCCAGAAACCCGCCGCCTCGTGTACGCGCTCTGGAAGCGCGGCGCATACGTGCTGCTTCCGCTGCTGCGCCCGGACAACGACCTGGACTGGGCGTCGTACGAGGGCCCGGACTCGGTGGCGGCCGGGCCCCGCGGCCTGCTCGAGCCCGTTGAACCGCCGCGTGGCACGGCCGCGATTGCCAGCGCTGACCTGGTGATCGTCCCGGCACTCGCGGTCGACCTGCGCGGTCAGCGGCTCGGCAGGGGCGGCGGCTCCTACGATCGCGCCCTGGCCCGAGTTGGCGGCTCGGTGCCGACAATCGCACTGCTCTACGATGACGAGTTGCTTGATGAGATCCCGGCAAGCCGGCACGACCAGCCGGTTCGGCTTGTCGCGCAGCCGGCCAAAGGAATCATCAGGCTGTCGTAGCTGTTGCTAGCATTTAGCAGTTGACAGTGGCGAGTGCTAACGCCGCGAGGAGGAACAGTGCCGACCTACCAGTACGCCTGCACCGATTGCGCAGAGCGGCTTGAGGTGGTGCAGAGCTTCACCGACGAGCCGCTGTCGGCGTGCTCGTCGTGTGGCGGCAGGCTCCGGAAGGTCTTCTCGCCCGTGGGCATCGTCTTCAAGGGCTCCGGCTTCTACCGCACGGACAGCCGCAAGGCGCATAAGGGTGCCGACGCCAGCAAGGCTGGCGCCAACGGCTCGGGCGGATCGAAGTCCGAGGCGGGCGGCTCCGGCGGGTCGGGTTCTGGTGACGGCGGGTCCTCGTCGGGCGACAAGACCGGCAGCAAGCCGGCCGGCAACGGATCGTCTGACTCGTCGTCCTCGTCTGACTCGTCGTCCTCGTCTGGCTCGTCGTCGTCTGGCTCATCTGGCTCGTCCTCCTCGAGATCATCGTCGTCCGGTGCGTCCTCCGCGGGCTCGTCGTCCGGTTCGAAGGTCGCCTGAACTACCGTGGCCGGCGCGGCCGACTCGGCAGGCTCGGGCGACTCGGCCGAGTCGGCAGGCTCGGCAGGATCCGCCGAAGCGGCGGGCTCCGCCGAGCTGGCTGACCTGGCAGCCGCCGCCGAGCTGGCTGACACGGCCGATCTGGCCAGCATCGGTGTTATCGGCGGCTCGGGCCTTTATGAGTTCCTGGACTCCGCCTACGAGTTGACGGTCGAGACGCCGTTCGGGCTGCCGAGCGACCCGCTGGTGGTCGGCGAAGTGGCCGGGCGGCGGGTGGCGTTCCTGCCGCGGCATGGCCGTGATCACCGTTTCCCGCCACATCGCATCCCTTATCGCGCCAACCTATGGGCGCTTCGCTCCGTCGGCGTCCGCCAGGTGCTCGCGCCCAGCGCTGTCGGCTCTCTGACCTCCGCCTACGGGCCTGGCACGCTGGCCATCCCCGATCAGCTCGTGGACCGGGCCGGCGGCCGTGCACAGACCTATTACGACGAGGGCGCGGCGGTCCATGTCCAGTTCGCGGACCCCTACTGCCCGGTTGGCCGTTCGGTTGCGATCGCGAAAGCGCGGGCAGCGGGGTGGCGGCCTGCTGAGTCAGGGACGCTGGTGGTCATCGGCGGCCCACGGTTCTCCACCCGGGCCGAGTCGCGCTGGTATGCGCTGCAGGGCTGGACCCTGGTCGGCATGACCGGTCACCCCGAGGCGGTGCTCGCGCGCGAGCTCGCGCTGTGCTACACGACCATCGCGCTGGTGACGGATACCGATGCGGGCGTCGAGGAGGGGGAAGGGGTCACGTACGCAGAGGTTTTCCGCGCGTTCGCCGGAAACCTGCCGCGGCTGCGGGAGCTGCTCCTGAAAATCATCGAGGGCCTGCCCGCAGAACGCGACTGCCCGTGCCCGCACGCTCTCGATGGCCTGCCATTGCCGCTAGATCTGCCCTGACCCGTTCCGGCAGTCCGCCCGGGCAGCCAGCATCGGCGAGGACAGCGCCCCTTGGCGGCGGCTGCGGGCACTCGGCCCCGGTGCGCGCGCGGCTAGTCGAGGTCGCCGTGCTCGATCCTGGCGAGGCGGCGTTTGCGCACCAGCTGGTCGAACTCGAGCTCGACGCTCACCTTGCCTGGCGACAGCGCGGCGAAGATTCCCGTCACATCGCGCGTGCTGACCACGCCGAGCACTTGGCCGCCCTGCACCACGGGCAGGTGCCGGATCCATCGCGTTGCCATCTCCCTGGCAGCTTCCTGAAGCGGCATGTCCGGGCGCACTGTGAACACTTCGGCGGTCATGACCTCGTCCACCGAGCTGCGGTCCGGATCCGCCCCGAGCGCCACCGCTCTGAGCACGTCCCGCTCCGTGATGATGCCGATGAGCCTGCCGCCGTCGGTGACCAGCAGCGAGCCCGTCTGCTGCCGCCACATGCGTTCTGCCGCACTGCGGAGGCTGTCTGCGGCGGATTCCGTGACAGTAGCCTGGGTCATCACATCCTGAACCTGCACCGGAACGCTCCTGACTGTGCTGTTCCTGACTGCGCCGTGTGGCTGTTCCTGACTTCCATGTTCTTCACGTCCCTGTTCCTGACTGCCCTGCGGCGCTGCCGGGCGAGTTCCACCCTAGGCCGGGCGACGCCGACGAGTCGGCCAGCGGACTACCAGGACTCGGGCGCGGTGCTGACACTCGCGATCCGCTGACGACCGGCTAGGCTTTGATGCGCCTGCTGACGTCGGCTCGGCGTCGGCGGGTCACCGGAACGCGCCGAGCGGCAAGGTGACGCCAGCCCCGATAGCTCAGTGGATAGAGCGACTGCCTCCTAAGCAGTAGGCCGCAGGTTCGAGTCCTGCTCGGGGCGCACCTGGTGCCTAGCAACCAGCAGGTCAGAGCGCATTTCCTGGGCCCTGGCGTTGATCTTCATTGGGTTCGCTTTCGGTTCCGTGCCCGTTTCGTGCCCGATGCTTCCCGGCCAGGGCGGCCCCGGCCTTACGGAGCCGTTCCCAGCGCGATCGGCTCCGCTAACCCTGGACTCCGTGGCGATCGCGGTAGCTCTCTGTCACGCTTGCAGGAAGGCCAACAGGTCGGCGTTGATGGTCTCCGCTTGCGTCGCGGGCATGCCATGCGGGAAGCCGCTGTAGGTCTTCAGCGTCCCGTTCTTGACAAGCTTTGCCGACAATGGTCCGGAGTCGGCGTAGGGAACGACCTGATCGTCATCGCCATGCATCACTAGCACTGGCACGGAGATCTTCTTCAAGTCTTCGGTGAAATCGAACTGTGAGAAGGCAACGATGCCGTCGTAGTGCGCCTTCGCGCCGCCCATCATGCCCTGCCGCCACCAGTTGTCGATGATTGCCTCGGATGCTTCCACGCCCGGGCGGTTGAAACCATAAAATGGTCCCGCCGCGAACTCGCGGTAGAATTCCGAGCGACGGGTCGCTACTTGTGCCTGGAATCCATCGAACACTTCTTTGGGAGTGCCGCCCGGATTGGCATCGGTCTTGAGCATCAGCGGTGGCACGGAGCTTATCAGTACAGCCTTCGCCGCTCGGCTTTCGCCGTGCCGGGCCAGATAGTGCGCCACCTCGCCGCCACCAGTTGAGTGGCCGACGTGAACTGCGTTCTGGAGATCGAGATGTGCCGTCAGCGCCGCAAGGTCTGCGGCATAGTGGTCCATGTCGTGGCCGTCGCCCGTCTGGGTGGATCGCCCGTGTCCGCGCCGGTCATGGGCGATGACACGGTAGCCGTGCAGGAGGAAGAACATCATCTGTGTGTCCCAGTCATCGGCCGACAGCGGCCAACCATGGCTGAACACGATGGGCTGACCGGTTCCCCAGTCCTTGTAGAAGATTTCCACGCCATCCCTGGTAGTGATCGTGCCCACGTGGTGCCCTCCTCTTGACCGCCTTGGGATAACCCCAGTAGTGCTGGGTTATTTATAAGGACATCCCACCGCAGACGGGACGGAAGGTGCAAGAGTCCTGGGGCTGGGCTCAAGGGGATAGTGTCCGGTGAAGGTAAACGCGAAGTCGCGCTTGACCCTGGAGTCTCGGGCGCGTGCCGCCCGGCGCGGGAGCGCCTGCTGGCCGAAGAACGATGTCGACCCATCCGTTACGTTCCCAGCGCTGGCGCAGGTCCCAGCTCTGGCGCCGTGTCACGCTTCGCGCGGCACCAGCGAAACCATGCTTCCTCCCGGGCGGAACCCCCGCCCAGGAGGAAGCACGCCATCAGGTGCGCAGCTCCCGGTCCCGGGCGCTGCGGCACGTCAGCTGTTCCGAAGGGTGAGCGGGTTGAACGAGCCCGAGACGCCGCTGTACCCGGCTGCCCAGACAATCGAGGCGCCAGGGCTGGCAGATACCGACGTGAGCTGGCTGGCGCTGCCCACATTGGGGCTGGGCACGGTCGTCCAGGTGGTGCCGTCCCAGTGCAGGGTGAGGGTCTGCGGCCCGGTGGTGTACCCCACCGCCCACACATCGGAGGCCGAGCGGGCGGTGATCCCGGTGAGCGTGCCGGCTGCCGGGCTGGGCGTAATGGTCCACGCGGTGCCGTTCCAGTGCGCGATGAGCGGGCCGGACGGGCTGTTGCCGACCGCCCACACGTTGGTCGCGCTTATCGCGTCAGCCGATGTGAAGACGGCGCCGGTGACCTGCGGCATCGTGACGAGGTTCCACGCGGTGCCGTCCCAGTGCACTGAGTACGGGTCCCATATGTTGCCGTAGACGGTTTGCAGGTAAGTCCCGACGATCCACACGTTGCTAGCCGAGGTGGCGGAGATCGCGTTCATCGTGTTCTGGGCGAACATGTCCCCGTTGGGCATGGGGAACGGCGGCTGGTCCGCAGGCCTGTTCCACGCGGTGCCGTTCCACTGCTCGACCAGCCCGAATGCCGAGCCTTCGTTGCCGATCGCATACGCATTCGTGGAACTGATATCGGCCACGCCGACTAGGGCGGTGCTCGGGTTGAGAGCCAGCGGGTCTGGGACGTTCGTCCAGGTCGAGCCGTCCCAGTGGACCGTCAATGGGCCAAAGTAACCGGGATGCTTGACCTGGTTGATGGTCCCGACCGCCCACGCGTCGGTGGCGCTGCTCGAGCTGACCCAGCCCAGGTGGACGCCGTTGGTGGCCGGGAAGGTCGGCGGGGTCGCCTGCGACCACGCCGTCCCGTTCCAGTGATCGATGAGTGGCAGCGAGGGCACTTTGCTTGTTTGCTGGCCCACGCTTCCGACCGCCCAAGCATCAGTGTCGGTGCGGGCGGCGATACCGTTAATGTAGGCGTCCTGCCCGGTCGGCGGGGATGGGGCGACAGTCCAGCCGGCCGCGAGGGCCGGTCCGGCTCCGATTAAGACTGCGGCGAGCGCAGCGGCTCCAGCAGTGAGCGTCGGACGAAGCAACGAATTCTCCCTTTGTGGCCGGGCCAGTTCCTGTTTATAACGTTGGCCGCGGCGGAACGGTTCAGCGAATCGGCACCTGGCGGCCGCCGCGTACGGCGGGCCGCCGTCCCTCGCCGCGTCGGGCCAGGTCGTCGACCTCCGTGGCAGACCATGATCACGGAGAACTCGCGCCAACGCGGTCTGTTCTCCGCGCTGGGACGGGTCGTGTCAGGCCGGCGCTGGGTCGACCTCCTCAGCAGTGGCCACAGATGCGAGCCCTGCTCGGGACGCGTGGGTAGACGCGCCGCGGTCACCTGCGGCATGACACGGTCACTCAAAGGACCGCCGCGCCGGCGGGTAGCGCCGTGGGCGGTAAAGGCTAGATTCGGTACATGATGCCGATAGGACACAGACCGCAGGCCCGGTGGGTGGGCAACACGTCAGCTGATTTCGAGCGGGACCTCGCTGACAACCTGTGTTACCAGCGGGGGACCACTACCGAGTCAGCGAGCGCCCACGACGCCTACTGGACCCTGGCCGTCACCATCCGCGACCGGCTGGCCGACCGGCGGACCAGGACGGCCGAGGCGCACTACGCGACGAACCCGAAGTTCGTCTACTACCTGTCGGCGGAGTACATGCTGGGGCGCCAGCTCCGCCAGAACGCGATCTACACCGGCACCTCTGACCTCGCTCGTCAGGCCTTCGCCCGCATCGGCGTTTCCGTCGAGGATCTCGAGGCACTCGACGTGGAGCCGGGACTGGGAACCGGGGGCCTCGGCCGGCTGGCCGCCTGCCTGCTCGACTCGCTGGCGACCCTCGAGATACCGGCTGTGGGCTACGGCATCCGGTACGAGTTCGGGATCTTCAAGCAGGCCTTCGAGGATGGCTATCAGATCGAGCGCCCCGACGACTGGGCCTTTTACGGCAACCCCTGGGAGTTCCCCGCCCCCGACGACCGTCAGGTCGTCGGGTTCTACGGTCACACCGAGGCGGTGGACGACGATCAAGGAGGGCTGCGGGCCCGCTGGGTGCCGGGGGAAACAGTGCGAGGCGAACCCAGCCACATGCTTGTCCCCGGTTACGGCACCGAGGCGGTCAACATCATCCGCCTGTGGCAGGCCCGCGCCGGCCGGGAGTCATTCGACCTGGCCCTGTTCAATGCCGGCCAGTATGCGGAGGCCGTCGAGGCACGGATGCGCTCGGAGAACCTCACCAAGGTGCTGTACCCCAGTGACAGCACGGAGGCCGGCCGGGAGCTGCGGCTCAAGCAGCAGTACTTCATGGTCGCTTGCTCGCTGCGGGACATTATCCGCCGGTTCCGCTTTCGCAACAGCGAGTGGGAGGTCTTTCCCGACAAGGTCGTCATCCAGCTCAACGACACCCACCCGGTGCTGGCCGTACCCGAGCTGATGCGCCTGCTCGTTGACGAAAACGGGGTCGGCTGGGATCAGGCATGGTCCATCACCCGCCGCACCTTCGCCTACACCTGTCACACCCTGCTGCCCGAAGCTCTCGAGACATGGTCGGTCCCGATGTTCGAGCGGCTCCTGCCCCGCCACATGGAGATCATCTACTCGCTCAATCAGTTCTTCCTGGACGACGTGCGTGCCCGCCACCCGGGCGACGACGGGCGCATCGCCAGGATGTCGTTGATCCAGGAGGTCCCCGAGCGCCGGGTGCGAATGGCCAACCTGGCAGTCATTGGCAGCTTCGCTGTCAACGGCGTGGCAGAGCTGCAGTCGCGGCTGCTCGCCGAGACGACGTTGCGGGACTTCGCGGACCTGTGGCCCGGAAAGTTCCTGAACGAGACCAACGGCGTCAGTCCGCGCCGGTTCCTCCGTCTCGCCAACCCGCGTCTGTGCGGCCTGATCACGGCCCGGCTGGGAGACGAGCGATGGCTGACCGACCTGGAGCGGTTGCGGGAACTCGAGGCTTTCGTCGACGATGCCGAGTTCCGGGAGCAGTGGCGCGAGGTGAAGCGGCTGAACAAGCTCGACCTGGCCGCCCATGCCCTCGCCACCACCGGCGTCACCATCGATCCCAGCTCAGTTTTTGACGTGATGGTCAAGCGGCTCCACGAGTACAAGCGCCAGCTTCTCAAACTGCTCCACGTCGTTACCCTGTACAACCGGATCAAGGCGGATCCGGCCGCCGTCCTGACGCCGTACACGGTCATCTTCGGCGCGAAGGCGGCGCCCAACTATCAGCTGGCCAAGCGGATCATCAAGCTGATCAACTCGATCGCATCCGTAGTCAACGCGGACCCCGACGTCCGTGACCGGATCAAGGTCGTCTTCATCCCCGACTACAACGTCTCGATCAGCGAACTTGTCGTGCCTGCCGGCAATATCTCGGAGCAGATCTCGCTCGCCGGTAAGGAGGCATCCGGCACGGGCAATATGAAACTGGCCCTCAATGGGGCGGTCACCGTCGGCACACTCGACGGCGCCAACATCGAGATCCTGGACCGGGTCGGAGCCGACAACTTCTTCCTCTTCGGCCTCACGACCGACGATGTCACCGGCCTCAGGCAAGGCGGGTACTCCCCGTACGCCTATTACCGTGACGACGCCGAGCTCAAGGCAGCCGTCGACGCCCTGGCCTCAGGTGCCTTCTCCGGCGGGGATCGCGACGCCCTCGATCCGGTCATCGCCTCGCTCCTGAATTCGGACGAGTACCTGGTTCTCGCCGACTACCGGTCCTACGTCGACTGCCATGACCGGGCCGGGTCGGTCTGGGCTGATCAGGAGCGGTGGAGCCGAATGTCGATCTTGAATACGGCGCGCTCGGGTTATTTGTCCTCCGACCGGACAGTCCGCGGCTACTGCAGCGACATCTGGCACGCCGGGCCGGTGCCCGTACCTCCGCACGTCGTGGCCGGCTCTGAGGTTCCCCGTCCGAGTTCCTGAGGGTCGATGCCGCCAGCGGTGTCGCTGTCCGCGCTGGTACTCAGCGCCTGTCCGGAGGTTGCCCGGCCGCCGCCCGCTGGCAGCGTCCTGCCGTTATGGAGACGGATTTCCCTTAATCGGCTGTCCTGGCGGTTCTGGCGGGCTGGCCTGATTCAGGGGATCCTGGCGGCCTGCTGCAGCGCGCCGCCGGCGGCGCGCTGCGCCTTTGGTGGTGCGTCCGGGGGCTTGCCCGCGCGCTTGCCCGGGCGCTGGGTCGCGCTTAGCGCGGGCAGGCTCCAGCTCGGCTGCGGTGGGCTCGGCGGGGGCAGGCTGCGGCTCGGCGGCGGTGGGCTCGGGGCGGGGAGGCTGCGGCTCGGCGGCGGTGGGCTCGGCGGCGGTGGGCTCGGGGCGGGGAGGCTGCGGCTCGGCGGCGGTGGGGTCGGGGCGGGGAGGCTGCGGCTCGGCGGCGGTGGGGTCGGGGCGGGGAGGCTGCGGCTCGGCGGCGGTGGGGTCGGGGCGGGGAGGCTGCGGCTCGGCGGCGGTGGGTGGGGCTCGGCGGCGGTGGGCTCGGGGCGGGCAGGCTCCGGCTCGGCGGCTGTGGGCTCGGCGCGGGCCTGAAGGGCGGCGCTGGCGTTCTCTGCCGCCGCGACCTGGGCTTCGAGTGCCGTTCGCAGCTCGGCCTGTTCCCGCGCGGCGTCCTCGCGGATCTGGGCTACCTGCCGGTCCGCGGCGTCGCGGGCCCGGTCCAGCTCCGCCTGGGCCGCCCCGGCGGCCTGGCGCGCCTGGGCCGTCTCCTGCTCTGCGGTCCGGGCGAGAGACTCGGCTTCGCCGGCCTGGCGCCGCGCGCTGGTTACCGCGTCGTCCCGCTCCAGCTGCGCCGCGTGCACCTGCTCCTCAGCTGCCCGGCCGGCCTCGGCGATCCGGGCTCGCGCGGCTTCCTGGGCGGCCACGGCCGCCTGGTGTGCGGCCGCGGCCGTCTGCTCGGCGGTGGCGGCCGTCTGCTCGGCGGTGGCGGCCGCAGCGAGCGCCGCCGTCAGCCGTACATCGGCCTCGACCGCCGCGCCGCGCGCCTCCTCGGCGGCAGCCTCAGCCTGCCCGGCGCGGGCCTGAAGGGCGGCGCTGGCGTTCTCTGCCGCCGCGACCTGGGCTTCGAGTGCCGTTCGCAGCTCGGCCTGTTCCCGCGCGGCGTCCTCGCGGATCTGGGCTACCTGCCGGTCCGCGGCGTCGCGGGCCCGGTCCAGCTCCGCCTGGGCCGCCCCGGCGGCCTGGCGCGCCTGGGCCGTCTCCTGCTCTGCAGTCCGGGCGAGAGACTCGGCTTGGTCGGCCCGGCGCCGCGCGCTGGTCACCGCGCGGTCCCGCTCCAGCTGCGCGGCGTGCACCTGCTCCTCAGCTGACCGGCCGGCCTCGGCGACCCGGGCCCGCGCGGCTTCCTGGGCGGCCACGGCCGCCTGCTGTGCGGCCGCGGCCGTCTGCTGGGCGGTGGCCGCTGCCTGCTCGGCGGTGGCGGCCGCAGCGAGCGCCGCCGTCAGCCGTGCATCGGCCTCGACCGCCGCGCCGCGCGCCTCCTCGGCGGCAGCCTCGGCCTGCTGGCGGGCCGCGCGGCGATGTCGAAGCGGATTCCACAGCGCAGCCCCCAGGCCGCCCAGATCCTCCGGCTCGGCTCCGCCGCTGCCCTGCCGGGCCAGCTCCTGGCGCCGCTGGAACGCCGTCAGCGCTGTGTGCGGCTTCCCGGTTACCGGGTCCGGCAGGCCGCAGTACTTCGGTTTCGCTCCCGCCTCCGCACCCCCAGGCCGCGGCTTGTTCTCGCAGCCGGGATACGCGCATATGCGGGCTTGCGGTGATGTTTCGGCCATTTGGCGGGCTCCGTTCCGTTACGACCCCACGCTAAGTGCACCACGGCACAGCCACGACCCGGCGACAGGGCCGGGACGGGACGGGCCGAACCGGAGAGACGCTGGCATCGCAGTCCCGCCCATCAGCTGGCATCGCGGACGGGAGTACGGGTCACCTCGCGGATCGGCGGCACGCGGTGGTAGCGGGGACAGGTCCCACGCTGCGGCGCCCGGTTAGTCAGCCGCCCGGGGTCGGACTCGTGATATTTATGGAGGGTGGTCCTCTTTTGGGAGCCTGATGCTGGTCGGCACCCAAATCGGGTTCCGGCGCTCACCGCGCGTTGCCACCTGTTCGGAGGATTTGAGGCGTCCCGCGTCGGCCGCTGCCCGCTCGTCACCGAGGTCAACCAGCTGCAAGGGGACCCGGCACAGCTTCTCGGAGGAGTCCTCGCTGATGCTTTACCCTCGGCCGGCCCGGTGGATCTGATCACGCGGAGGGATCGGGCGGCCCTGGCCATCCGGTCCTATTGTCCTCGGCACTCCTCTCCCATAGGTCAGTTCGCCGCGATGGTGGCGGCCTGGCATGGGCCTGCTGAGCGCGGCACGATGACAGGAACGGTGAGACATTCGTGTTCGTGGTGATGATTGCGACGGAATGCGCGCCGGTGGCGCAGGCGGGCGGGCTGGGAGAGGTCGTCTTCGGGCTGAGCCGCGAGCTGGAGCTGCGGGGCCACGCCGTCGAGATAATCATGCCGAAATACGATTGCATGCGCTACGACCAGATCTTCGGGCTCTCGATCGTCTTTCAGGATCTGTGGGTGCCCTGGTACAGCGGGTTCGTGCACTGCACGGTGTGGTTCGGGTTCGTTCACGGCAGGCGCTGCTTCTTCATCGAGCCGCACTCTGAGGATCACTTTTTCAACCGGGGTCACTTGTACGGTTCTGCCGACGATGTGACCAGATTTGCCTTCTTCTCGAAGGCGGCCCTGGAGTTCATGTGGAAGGCCGACAAGCGGCCCGAAGTGATCCACTGTCACGACTGGCAGACGGCGCTCGTGCCGGTGCTGCTCTACGAGATCTACCAGCACCTTGGCATGAACAATCAGCGTATTTGCTATACCATTCACAATTTCGCGCATCAGGGTATCTGCGGTGAGTACGTCCTGTGGGCGACGGGCCTCGCTCGCCCGGCGCACTTTTTCGATTACGATCGGCTCCGCGATAACTTTAACCACAGTGCAATCAACCTGATGAAAGGCGGTATCGTTTATTCGAACTTCATCACCACGGTGTCACCCCAGCATGCCTGGGAGGCAACCTACGCCGATCAGGGGATGGGGCTGGGGCACACGCTCCACATCCACCGGGAGAAGTTCGGTGGGGTTCTCAACGGCATCGACTACAATGTCTGGAACCCGGAGATCGATATTCTGATCCCGTCGAACTACACGGCAGGCACGGTAGACCGAAAATATGCGAACAAAGATGCTCTGCGTGACCGGCTGCTGTTGCGGAAAGACTACAAGCCGATCATCGCTTACATCGGCCGCATCGACCGCCAGAAGGGCGTCCATCTCATTCATCACGCCATTTTCTACGCCCTGGCCCAGGGCGCGCAATTCGTCTTGCTGGGTTCTTGCCCCGACCCGGCCATCAATGCTCACTTCTGGCAGCTGAAGCACCTTCTGAATGACAGCCCTGACTGTCACCTGGAAATTGGGTTCGACGAGGGCCTGGCTCATCTGATCTACGCCGGTGCCGACATGATGGTGATGCCCAGCCTGTTCGAGCCGTGCGGCCTGAGCCAGATGATGGCCTTCAAGTACGGCACCGTCCCCGTCGCGCGGGCCGTCGGCGGCCTGGTGGACACGGTCTTCGATCGCGATTACTCGGCACGTCACCCCGACGACCGGAACGGCTACGTGTTCCACCAGCTCGACAACCAGGCGCTGGAGTCCGCGATGCTGCGGGCCATCGGGCTCTGGTTCTCGTACCCGGCCGACTTCAGGCAGCTTATGCTGAACGGAATGCGGGAGGATCACTCCTGGGCCGGGCCCGGTCAGGACTACGTGAATATCTATGACCATATCCGCTGCAAATAGTGACCGCAGGCATGTCAAACAATGGAGCCGGAGCAATGGGCGAGCTTCCTGAATACATCGATGGCCTTCCCAACATCTGCGGTTCGGAGCAGCGCATCGAGGAGGCGATCCGGGCCAGCGCCACCGATCCCGTCTTCCTGCCGCCGGGGGTCACCGGGTTCGCCGACACCGAGAGTGCTTTCGCTATCGCCTTGCACATGCACCAGCCGCTCATTCCGGCAGGCGGGACTGATCTGCGCACGGCGCCGATCATCAGCAACTTGCAGTGGATGATGGACAACCCCGCCATCGGCGACAACCACAACGCCCCGGTTTTCCTGAGCTGTTATAGACGAATGGGCGAGTTCGTTCCCCGGCTGCTCGACGAGGGGCTCGCACCGCAGGTCATGCTCGAGTACTCGGGTACGTTGCTGCACGGTCTGCGCCAGATGGGCGCCCACGACGTGCTCGATGCCCTGGCCGGCATCACGACCGACGCACGCAACCGGCAGGCGGTGGAGTGGCTGGGCTGTCCGTGGGGGCACGCCGTGGCGCCCTCCACGCCGGTCCAGGACTACCGGCTGCACGTGCGGGCCTGGCAGCACCATTTCGCGGCTCTTTTCGGCATGGACGCCCTCAGCCGGGTCCGCGGCTTCTCTCCGGCCGAGATGGCCCTGCCCAACCACCCTGATGTCGCCTACGAGTTCGTCAAGACCCTTACCGACTGCGGCTACCAGTGGGTCCTGGTCCAGGAACACACGGTCGAGGAGCCCGATGGGCGCGGGCTCCAGCAGCCGCACCTGCCTCGCCGCCTGGTCTGCACCAGTTCCCGGGGCGAGGTCGCCAGCATCACCGCCGTGGTCAAGACGCAGGGCAGCGACACCAAGCTGGTCGCCCAGCTCCAGCCCTACTACGAGGCCAAGGGCCTTTCGCGGCGGGAACTGGGCGGCAGCCGCGTGCCGCCGCTAGTTAGCCAGATCGCCGACGGGGAGAACGGGGGGGTGATGATGAACGAGTTCCCGCCCAAGTACTTCGACGTGATCCGGGAGTGCTCGGGTACCCAGACTCCGGCCATGAACGTCACCGAGTACCTCGAACGACTCCGCTCGGTCGGCATCAGGCCTGACGATCTGCCCGAGGTCCAGCCACTCTTCCAGTCCAGGATCTGGGGCCAGATGGCTCCCGGCGACGGGCCGGACCGGCTGGCCGCGGTGATCGAGCAGCTGCGAGCCGAGGATGGGCGCTTCAATATGGAAGGCGGCAGCTGGACCAGCAACGTCTCCTGGGTACGCGGCTACGACCGGGTGCTGGCCCCAATGGACGAAGCCAGCTCGCTGTTCCACGAGCGGGTCCTGGCCAAAGGGGTCCCGGCCGCCGACCCCCGCTACCGCAACGCCCTGTTCCACCTGCTCACCGCCGAGACCAGCTGCTACCGCTACTGGGGAGAGGGCATCTGGACTGACTACGGCGTCGAGCTGGCCCGGCGCGCCATCGACATCGTGACCCACGACCTGTAACCGTGACCCACGACCTGTAACCGTGACCCACGACCTGTAACCGCCAAGGAGCACCGATGGCTGACGTGGACTTCGCCCTGGTCCTCAACTTGCATCAGCCCGCTTACAACCTTGAGGACCTCCTCGGGCGGCACGAGTGGGAGGCCCGCGAGATCCTCTGGGCCATGGACCGGATCCCCCGGTCGCTGTGGGCCTATGAGGATGTCGGCCGGGTGCACCTATCGCTTTCTGGATCCCTGCTCGAGACCTTGGCCAGTCCCGACTTCCAGCGCCGGGTTTACGGCATCGTCGACTGCGGATCGCTGCTGTGGTATCTGCAGAACACCAGGATCATCCACATCCTGGGCACTGGCTACTACCATCCCGTCCTCCCCCTCATTCCCCGGGCCGACTGGGACGAGCAGCTCGAGCGCTGGCAGGGGATCGGCCGCCACCTTTTTGGGCGAACCAGATTCCCCGGGTTCTGGCCTCCCGAGATGGGCTTTTGCATGGAGCTCATCCCCACCCTCAAACGGCAGGGCTACCGCTACGTGATCGTCGACAGCGAGCACGTCGATGCGGTCACTCCGATGGGCTGGGATGAACTCCGCTACCGCCCGCACGTCGCACGGTTCGGGGGCGAGGAAATCATCGTCGTGGTACGGGACCGGGACCTCTCCAACGCCCAGGAGGCGGGGATGGAGCCCGGCTGGTTCATTCACGAGGTGTCCCAGCGGACCAGACACTGCGGCTTTACGCCCCTCGTGACCACCTGCACCGATGGCGACAACGGCGGCTGGTTCCGCAACACCTCGCCGGAAGCCAACTTCTGGCCCTTCTTCTACCAGGACCTGCTGCAGCGGGTTCGGGATCACCGCAGCGACGGCATCCGTCCCTGCTTCATCGACGACTACCTCGACCGTCATGGTCCCCACGGCGAGGTTACCGTGCGCCCGGGGGCCTGGAACACCGGCTGGCACGATGGCTCTGGTTTTACCCAGTGGATTGGCTCGCCGGCCCAGCAGGAGGCCCTGACCCGCCTCGACGAAATCAGCCAGGCCATCCTCGCCGCCCGCCGCAACGCCGTCGGCATCTCGGTCCGCGACCCCGACGTGTACTGGCTACTCGAGCAAGCCTACTGGCGGGTCCTCCGGGCAGAGACCAGCTGCAACTTCTTCTGGGGCGAAGCCTGGCTGCCCCGCTGCCACGACGACCTCGACGGGGCCACCCATTTTCTGGACCAGGCAGGATCGCGCATGAGCAGTTCCGTCCGTCGAGTCCCCTGGACGTGATCGCCGGGGAAAGCGTCCCAGGGTCGCCGAGGCCGTGCCGGGGCTGGACGGCATCTCCCGTGCCCTGGTACGTACCGCAGCCGGCCCCCGCACGCTAGGGTTGCGGCGCTATCGGCCAGGGCGAGCTGCGGGCTCAGCCACGTCGCCGGCCTGCTAACGGTCGGCGCTGCCTCGGTTGCCTGCTGACTGACCCGCTGCCGTGGCGCCGGCCTGGCCGGCCAACGCGACCTGATCGGCGAGTGCGATCGCGAGCTGCCCGAGTGCTGTCGGGTGCAGGGGCGCCTGGTCGCCAGGTCCCTGCACATACGGTTGCGCTGAGCACAGCTGATGCCCAGCGAAACTCGGCTGCACCGACGAGTAGCCGAACTCCGCGGCCCCGGTCGACAGCACCTTGTTCATCGTCGCGAGCCGCGAGGTCAGAGTGCGGACCTTGGCCGCGGTAAGCCCGCGCCCTGCGATGCAGCTGAGGTCATTGCCGAATGGATCGTAGTAGCTGTTGATGATCACATGAGGCCTGCCGTGCCAGGCGGTCAGCTGGGTGAGCAGCTGGAAGTAGTTCCTGCTGAATGCGGCGAGCTTCTGCTGGAAGTACGCGGCAGACGCGCGGTCGTCGCAGTGCGGCGCGGCCGCGCAGTACCTCACTAGCGTTGACCATTGCAGATCGTCCGCGCCCACGCTGACGATCACGACAATTGCGCCCTGCGCCCGCAGCGCGGCGTCCAGCTGCGCCGGGACGGTCAGCCCGTACCCGTAGTGGTGCTGCGGGCCAAGCAGCCCGTGCGGGATGGTCGCGCCGCTGCACGCGAGGTTCATGACCTTCCAGTCATCGGCCCTCGCCAGGTCCTCGGCGTAGGACTCGGAGCTGCGACCGCAGGCACGATCGACAGTAGACGGGTCGGTGATGAGCGGAAGTCCCGCCCCGGCCGCCGTGGAATCTCCTATCACCACCGCCTGGACGCCTGGCAGTGGCGGTCCGTCCGTGTTGACCGCTGGCGGGGCCGCTCGCTGCCCACAAGCTGGCTCAGCGACCGGGCCTGGCGCAGTGCCTTCTGCGCGCCATGGGCAGCGAGGACGATCGCTCCGAGGTTGGCGAGCTGAGTGACGAGCAGGCCGGCCACCAGGAGCCGCGCTGTCGGGCCAGCCGGGAGTCTGCGCCAGCCGGCGACGGCGCCGGTGATGGCCAGCGCGGTCAGCCCCGCTATCGCTGCCTCCCAGCCGAAATAGCGTGTCCACCCGTCGCTGAGCCGTGCGCCGAGCAGGCGCGTGGCGCTGTGCGGGCTGGCGCCCTGCGCAAAGTTGGCCAGCTCGCTGTCGATGGTGATCTGCGCGAGCTCCAGCCTGGGCCGGACCGGGCCAGTGAAGCGCATGACTGTCGGCAGGGCCTGGCCGAACAGGTCCACCTCACCAGGGCCCGATGTGCTCAGCCTGGGCGCAGTCGTGCCCAGCTTGATGATCTGCCCGGCGACCGTCACAGTCTGCATCGGGGTGACGAGGAGCGCTACCACGATCGCGACAGCCGCCACGACAGCCAGCCCGGCCACGCCTGCCAGCAGCGTTGACAGCTGACGCGGCACGCGCCGCATCACGTGCGCACCCGGCAATCGCAATGCCCGGCAACCGGGCCGCCTCGCCGGGCGCCCGCGACAGCATGCCTTCCGCAGAACATCGCCATAGCCGTTCTCACCTGTACCCGGTGCGGCCAGGCACATGCAAAACGCAAACCCCCGTGGCTGCCGGTGACCCGGGCAGCCGGCGGCGGGCCCGGGGGGCAGGCCCTGGTTCCGGGGCCGGACCGGGGCTAGCCGTCCGATGAAACTTCCGCAGACCTAGCCATGTTTCATCAGGGTGCGCGAAGTTGGGAAATTCGCTGCCGGCGGCCTGCCTGGCTATTTCCCCGATTCGGTGCTGCGGTTCGAGCGGCTGACAGGCCTGGCCAAGTCAATGATCGCGGTGAAGGCACGCAGATCGCGGTCGCCTGCTGGTCCTGCTAATTTCTCCTCGCCGCAAGCGAATAACAAATTCGCCCGACGCCAGTCTGCTCGGGCCAGCCGACCAGCCACAGTGCGCCCTGCCCATAAGATCCGCCAGCCCCCCGCCGTGATACAACCCGGGCCTAATCTTTTCAGGTCGGTTTGCCTAATTCGTGACTCTTGGCATTCGGATTGTTACCTTACGTGACTGCATCCCTGGTTTTGCCGAGATCCGGACCTTAGCTGGGCAATTGCAGTATCAAGTCCATCCCCTCGGCGTTCCTATGCGCACAAGTTCGATGGCGCGAGTAGTGGGTCAGCAGCGAATCCAGTCAGGTGATGCAATGAAGGTTGCAGTGGTCGGCCTCGGCTATGTCGGCACGGTGACGGCGGCCTGCCTGGCCGCGAACGGTCATGACGTCTGGGGGGTCGACGTCGACGCCGCCAAGGTCGATGAGATCCGCGCCGGGCGTAGCCCGGTGGCGGAGCCGGGCCTGGATGCACTCGTCGCGCAGGCGGTAGCGGACGGCGCTCTACACGCGACGACGTCCTGCGTCGACGCTCTCGACGGGACCGATGTGTCGCTCGTGTGTGTCGGCACGCCATCCACGGCACGCGGCGGCACGGACTTGTCCCACGTCCGGCGCGCGGTGGACGACATCGTGGCGGGGATACGCGTCGCGAGGCCGCCGGCCTCCCGGCACCATTGCGTGGTCATCCGGAGCACCGTGCCCCCCGGGACGGTCGAAGACGTGGTAGCCCCAGCGCTCACCGGCGGCCTCGCCGACACCGACATCGCAGTCGGCACCGCGATGTGCCCGGAGTTCCTCCGGGAGGGCTCCGGGATCGCCGACTTCTACGCCTCGCCCTTCGCTGTCGTCGGGACCACCGACCATCGCGTCGCCGAGACAGTCACCAGCCTGCTCAGCTTCCTCGATCAGCCGGTGCGGGTCGTCGACGTACGCGTCGCTGAGGCACTCAAGTACGCCTGCAACGCGTTCCACGCGACCAAAGTCTCCTTCACCAACGAGGTGTCGCGCCTGTTCCGGCTCCTGGGCGTCGATTCCCGCAAGGTCATGTCCTTGTTCTGCGAGGACCTTGTCCTCAACGTCTCACCGGCGTACCTGCGCCCCGGCTTCGCATTCGGCGGGTCCTGCCTGCCCAAGGACCTCAGGTCCCTGCTGCACCTGGCCCGCATGAACGGTGCCGACCTGCCGCTGCTCTCCGGCGCGCTGGCCACGAACGAACTGGTGATCAATCAAGCCATAGAGCGCGTCGTTGCGTGCGACGCCCGCACCGTGGCCCTGCTCGGCTTGAGCTTCAAGATGAACACCGATGACCTGCGGGAGAGCCCGAATGTCGAACTGGCTGAGCGACTGATCGGCAAGGGATTCGACGTCCAGATCTACGACCCGATCGTTAATCCGGCTCGCCTGATCGGCGCCAACCGCCGCCACGTTGAGGCCAAGCTGCCACACCTGGGGCGGCTGCTCGCCGACGACCCCGTCGAGGCACTGCGCGGGGCCGAGGTCGCGATCGTCTCGTCAACCGACGCCGGGGTCCTGGACGCCCTGCTCAAGAGTCCGCCGCGGCACCTGATCGACCTGACCGGGCGGCTGGGCAGCGAAGCGGAGTCGCTCCACGGCTACGAGGGGATCGGCTGGTGACGCGCATCCTCATCATCGTCCAGAATCTTCCGGTGCCCTTCGACCGGCGGGTATGGCTCGAGTGCCAGGCGCTCGTCGCAGCCGGCCATCAGGTCACGGTCGTGTGCCCCAAGGGCAAAGGTGACCCGGCTTACGAAGTCGTTGACAACGTGGAGTTGCACAAGTACCAGCCGTATGCGCCCGGGGGCAGCAAGGTCGGCTTCGTCACCGAGTACGTTTACTCCTTCCTCGCAACAGCATGGCTGACACGCAGGGCCAGACGGTCCGGGCGGTTTGGGGTGCTGCAGGCCTGCAACCCGCCCGACATCTTCTGGCCGATCGCCCTGGCCCTGCGCGCCGTCGACGGTACCTCGTTCGTGTTCGACCACCACGACCTGTGCCCCGAGCTCTACCAGTCACGCTTCCCGGACGGCCCGAGGCTGCCCTACAAGGCGCTGCGGGCGCTTGAGCGCAGGACGCACCGGACGGCGAACCACGTGATCTCCACCAACGACTCCTATCGAGACGTCGCGATAACGCGGAGCGGCAAGTCGAACACCGACGTCACCGTTGTCCGCACTGGCCCGGACCCCGAGCTGCTGCGGCGCGGCCCGGCCTACCCCGAGCTGCGCCGGGGCCGGAGGTTCCTCGCCGCCTACATCGGCGTCATGGGGCCGCAGGACGGCGTCGACATCATTCTGCGGGCCGCTGACGTCGTGGTGCATAAGCTCGGCCGCGATGACATCGCCTTCACGCTGATCGGCTCGGGAGACTGCTTCGGGGACCTGCTGGCCTTGCGCGACGAGCTGGACCTCGCCGGCCACGTCGAGTTCACCGGGCGGGCGCCGGATCAGCTCGTCGCGCGGATCCTCTCCACGGCGGACATCGGCCTGTCGCCAGACCCCAAGAACCCGCTAAACGACGTGTCCACGATGAACAAGTCGATGGAGTACATGGCCTTCGAGCTTCCGCTGGTCGCCTTCGACCTGCATGAGACACGCGTGTCAGCCGCCGATGCCGCGGTGTACGTCAAGCCCAACGACATCGCGGACTATGCCGAGGCCATCGTGGACCTGATGGATGACGAGCCCAGGCGCGCCCGGCTGGGAAAGCTGGGGCGGGCCCGCGTGGAGCAGAAGCTGGCCTGGAGCCATCAGGAGCGCGCCTATCTCGACGTCTACCGGCGGCTTCTCGGTGACGGCAAGGTCCTGGAACGGGCCGGCGGCTGAGGTGTGCGGGATCGCTGGGTGCTACCAGCAGACAGACGGCCAGAAGCTGGTCCACATCATGGTCGACCGGATCGCGCATCGCGGGCCGGACGCGAACGGTACCTGGAGCCACGAGGACGACCGCGTGGCCGTGCAGCTCGGCCACCGGCGGCTGTCGATCATCGACCTCAGTGCCGCGGCCGATCAGCCGCTGTCCAAGGACGGGCTGACGCTCGTCTACAACGGTGAGCTGTACAACTACAAGGAGCTGCGGGCGGAGCTGACGACCCGCGGTACCCGGTTCACCACCAGTTCCGACACCGAGGTCGTGCTGGAGGCCTGGCGGTCCTGGGGGCCCGGGGCCCTGCGCCGGTTCCGTGGCATGTTCGCGTTCGCCCTGCTCGACGAGGGCACCGGCGATCTCGTCCTGGCGCGTGACCCGCTGGGCATCAAGCCGCTGTACTACCTCCCGCGCGGCGACGGCGTGATCTTCGCCTCGGAGCTGAAGGCGCTGGTCGCCGCGACGGGCTCCGAGCTGCGGATCGAGCCCGGCGCGCTGGTGGCGTCGATGCTCTACTACTGGCTGCCCGAACAGCGGTGCGCGATTGACGGCGTGGTCAAGCTCCCTGGCGGCTCGTGGGCCAGGTTCCGTCCCGACGGCACTCGCTCAGTACAGCACTACTGGCGTATCGCAGACGTGGCAGCCGAGGCCGCGGCCGGGCCGGACGCCGACCTGGGCCAGGTGATCGAGGAGTCGGTCGCCGCCCACATGGTGTCCGACGTGCCGGTGTCGAGCTTCCTGTCCGGCGGCCTGGACTCCAGCATCGTCACCGTCCTGGCCCACCAGGCCGACTCCGGGATTGACGCCTATACGATCGTTTTCCGTCCGGAGGACCAGCGGCTGGAAGCGATGCCCGACGACGCGGTCTACGCACGGAAGGTCGCGGCGCGTTACGGGATCGACTTGCACGAGATCGAGATCTCGCCCGACATCGTCGGCCTGCTGCCCCGGATCGTTGACGTTCTTGATGAGCCGATCGGTGATCCGGCCGCGATCAACACGCTGCTCATGTGCGAGGCAGCCCGTGAGCGCGGCGTCAAGGTGATCCTTTCCGGGATGGGCGCCGATGAGCTTTTCGGCGGCTACCGCAAGCACCTGGCGTGCGTCCTGGCGGGCAGGTACGGCAGGCTGCCCGCCGTTTCCCGCGCGCTCGTGGGGTCGACGGTGGATCGGCTGCCGGTCAGCGCGGCGGGGCGTGGCCTGCGTTACGCACGCTGGGCGAAGCGCTTCCTGACCTTCGCTGAGCTGCCCGAGGAGCCGCGGTTCCGCCGCAGCTACACGATGTACGACCCCGGCGAGCTGGCGGCCCTCGTCAGCCCCGATCTGGCCGGCCATGTCGACCAGGTCGTCCAGGAACACAGCGACGTCTACAACGACAACTCGCTGCAGGACGAGGTCAACCGGATGTGCCTGGCTGACGCGCGGATGTTCCTGCCGGGCCTCAATCTCGCCTATACGGATCGGGCGAGCATGGCGGCCTCGGTCGAGGTGCGCGTCCCGTTCGTCGACCCCGTCGTGGCGCAGGCGGCGTTCTCGATCGCGGGCAGCGCGAAGATCCGGCGGCGGCAGGGCAAGGTCGCGCTGAAGCAGGCGGCCGAGAGCTGGCTGCCAAGCGAGATCGTGTACCGGCCGAAAGCCTCCTTCAGCGTCCCGCTCCGGGCGTGGGTACGTGGTGACCTGCGAGAGGTCATCCAGGACGTGCTCGTCAGAGGGGAGCTGGTGGAGTCAGGGATGGTCCGCCGGGAGCCGCTGCTGCGCCTCATCGCCGACGAGCAGGCCGGGCGCGAGGACCGTTCCAAGCAGATATGGCAGCTGCTGACGATGGAGCTGTGGTACCGCCACGCACAGTCCATGGGCGTGGCGGCGGGGTAACGACGAAGGCGCCCGCTACGCGTCCAACCGCCCAGCCGACCAGGGAAGGCAATGAAGCAGATAGCCCAGAACTACAAGTCCGGGGAGCTCAGCGTCCTCGACGTGCCCGCACCGGTATGCCGGCCGGGCGGCGTCCTCGTGCAGTCGCTGTTCTCGCTCATCTCCACCGGCACGGAGATGATGAAGCTGACCGAGGCCAGGCTGTCCATGGTCGGCAAGGCCCGCGCGCGGCCGGACCAGGTGCGCAAGGTCATCGACTCGGTTGCGCAGCAGGGCGCGGTCACGACCTATAAGAAGGCCATGAGCCGGCTCGACTCCTACACGCCGCTCGGCTACTCGCTATGCGGCGTGGTGATCGAGGTGGGGCAGGGCGCCGAGGAGTTCCACGTGGGCCAGGTCGTCGCCGCGGCCGGCAATGAGTACGCCCTGCACGCCGAGTTCAACTGGATCCCGACCAACCTGTGCGTGCCCGTTCCCCGGGGAGTCTCGCCCGAGCATGCCGCCTTCGCCACCGTCGGGGCGATCGCCATGCACGGCGTGCGGCGCGCCGAGGTCCAGCTGGGCGACACCGCGTGCGTCATCGGCCTCGGGCTCGTCGGTCAGCTTGTGGTCCGGCTCCTGATCGCCTCCGGCGTCCGCGTCATCGGGCTGGACGTGCTCGCCGACCGATGCAGGCTGGCCGAGCAGGCCGGCGCGGTGCTCTGCACCGCGCCGACCGATGAGGGCATGGAGGCGCTCGAGCATGCACTCGGCGAGATCTCCGGCGGCCGGGGGGTGGACCACGTGATCCTCGCCGCCGGCGGATCGTCCAACGGGCCGGTGGAGGCGGCCGCAAAGCTGGCCAGGGACCGGGCACGGGTCGTCGACATCGGCAAGACGCCGCTCGATCTGCCCTGGAACGCCTACTACGACAAGGAACTGGAAGTCCGCTTCTCGCGCTCCTACGGCCCTGGCCGCTACGACGACAGCTATGAGCTGGACGGCATCGACTACCCGGCGGGCTACGTCCGCTGGACCGAGCGGCGTAACCTCGAGTGCTTCCTGGACCTCATTGCCGGCAAGGAGATCGAGGTCGAGTCACTCGTGTCGGGCGTCTTCCCGATGGAGCGGGCGAGCACTGTCTACAGCGATCTCGCTTCAGGCTCGCTGGCCGCAGTCGGGGTCCTGCTCGCTTACCCCGAGCGCCCCGCGGATAGCCAGCCGCCCGCGGCCAGCCAGCTCATCGTCTCCGGTGGCCGTCCGCCCGCGGCGCGCGGCACCGGCGGCAAGCAGCTGGCCATCGGGTTCATCGGCGCGGGCAGCTACGCCTCGTCCATGCTGCTGCCCCACCTGGCCAAGCTCAGCACCGTCAAGCTGGCTCACGTCGCGACCAACCGGTCGCTGTCGGCGATGAACGCCCAGCGGCGTTTCGGCTTCACGACCGCCTCGACCAGCGCCGCCGCGGTGCTTGACGACGAGTCGCTGGACGCCATCTTCATCGTGACGCGCCACCACACGCATGCCGACCTGGTCTGCCGCGCTTTGCAGACCGGGAAGGCCGTCTTCGTCGAGAAGCCGCTCGCGCTGACCCGCGACCAGCTGCAGCAGATCATTGACGTGATCATGAGCAGCGGCAACGACCGGCTCATGGTGGGGTTCAACCGCCGATTCGCGCCGCTGCTGGTGCAGATGAGGTCGCGGTTCGGCCAGCCGGGCGGCGGCTCGGTCACCCGCTACCTGGTCAACGCGGGAGAGCTGGCGGCCGACAGCTGGTACCGCAACGAGGAGCTGGAAGGATCGCGGTTCACCGGGGAAGGCGGCCATTTCATCGACACGCTCAGCTGGTGGGCCGGCAGCCTTCCCGAGGAGGTCTACGCGGCGCCCGGCCCGGAGCAAGACGACCTGCAGGCCACCATCCGGTTCCAGAACGGCTCGAGCGGCAGCATCACCTACCTCACCACCGGCAACCGTCGTTATCCGAAGGAGACGCTCGACGTCGCTGCGGGCGGCCGGAGCGCGCGGCTCGACAACTTCCAGCGGGCGGCCGTCTGGGTCGGCCGGCGTCGCAAGACAACGCGGTCCCGCGGCGGCCAGGACAAGGGCCAGCGGCACGAGGTCGCGAATTTCGTCGAGGCCAGCAGGACTGGTGCTCCGATGCCGATATCACTCGATTCGCTGGTGGCCACCACCAAGGCGACGATCGCGGTGGCGGAGAGTCTGTCGAGCGGCAGGCCGGAGCGGGTATGACCGCGGCACGAGCCTCGCGGCTAGGCTGGTACGCGCGCAGGGCGGCCAGGATGTCGCCGGCCGAGGTGGCCTGGCGCGCCCGCGACCAGGCGCTCCAGGCCGTGTGGTCGGGTCGGCAGGTGAGCCGCGAGCGGATTGCTGCCGGCGTTTCCGCCCTGCCGGGCGAGCGCAGGTTCACCGCTGTCCTGCCGCCGGATACCGCCGCGCGGGTGCCCGCGGAAGCCAAGAAGGCCGTACTGGCGACCGCGAGCCAGCTGCTGCGAGGTGAGTGGGAAGTGCTGGGCGTCGCCAGGAGCGACCTCGCCCGGCCTGACTGGTTCCACGACCCCGTGACCGGCATCCGGGCTCCGGCGGACCGCTACGCCTTCCGGATCAACCACCGGTCCGAGATGCAGACCGGAAACGTCAAGCAGGTCTGGGAAATCTCTCGCCTGCAGCATCTCACCCTGCTGGCCACGGCATGGTTCCTCAGCCACGACGAGGTGTACGCGCGCGGGGTGGCCGACCAGCTGCGCTCCTGGTGGCGGGAGAACCCGTTCCTGTCCGGAGTGCACTGGACCAGCGGCATCGAGATCGGCATTCGCCTGATCAGCCTGACCTGGATCCGGCGCCTGCTGGACGATTGGCCAGGTGTCGCGGGCCTGTTCGAGGGCGACGAGCTCGCGGTGCGGCAGATCCACTGGCACCAGGAGTACCTCAACGCGTTCCGGAGCCGGGGCTCGTCGGCCAACAACCATGTCATCGCGGAAGCCGCCGGGCAGCTCGTGGCTAGCTGCGCCTTCGGCTGGTTCGCGGAGAGCGGGCGCTGGAAGCGGAAGTCCGCCCTGCTCCTGGAGCGCGAACTGGTTCGCAACACCTTTCCGTCGGGCATCGGCCGCGAGCTCGCGTCGGACTACCAGAGTTTCGTCGCCGAGCTCGGGCTGCTGGCGGCGGTCGAGGCCGATGCCGCCGGCTGCCCACTGAGCGCGGCGGCTTGGCAGCGGCTCTGCGGGATGGTCGACAGCGGTGCGGCGCTGCTCGACGAGCGGTCACGCCCGCCCCGGCAGGGCGACGGCGACGAGGGCCGGGCGCTGCTGCTCGACGCGCCGACGGCCAACCGCTGGCCGTCGCTGCTGGCGCTGGCGGAGGGACTTTGCGGGCGGCTGGGCTGGTGGCCGCGCACCGAGCCGGACGCTGCCAGCTCGATCATCGCTGCGCTGCCCGGAGCGCCCCGCGCGGCAGCGGGCCGGCCCGCGCGGCGGCCGTGGCATCTGGCCGACGCCGGGACGACCATACTGCGCACGACAGGTGATCGTGAGCCGGAGATCTGGTGCCGCTGCGACGGCGGCCCGCACGGGTACCTCAGCATCGCCGCGCACGCCCATGCCGACGCGCTGTCCGTGGAGGTCCGCTACGGTGGCGTCGATGTCCTCGCCGATCCGGGCACGTATTGCTATCACGGCCAGCCCGAGTGGCGTTCGTACTTCCGTTCCACGATCGCTCATAACACCGTAGAGCTCGACGGTCAGAACCAGTCCAGCGAGGGCGGGCCCTTCCTCTGGCTGCGGCACGCGAACGCCAGGGAAATCGCCGTCCAGGACATCGGCGACGCGGCCGAGTGGACCGCAGAGCACGACGGCTACCTTTCGCTTGACCCGCCGGCCCGGCACCGTCGCTGCGTCCTGCTGGACCGGGCCTCGCGCACCGTCAGCATCGTCGACGAGATCGGCGGCAGCAGCCACGACGTGCGCCTTGCGTTCCACCTCGGTCCGGACGTTTACGCCGAACTCGACGGGGCGTGCGCAATGCTGCGCTGGCCCGCCGCGTCCGCGCCGGGCGCGGCACGCCTGGAGCTGCCGCAGCCGCTGCGGTGGAGCATTCACCGAGGCGAGACTGACCCCATCCTCGGCTGGTACTCCAGCGGCCTGGGACGGCGCGCTCCCGCCTTCACCCTCATCGGTCGCGGGCGCTGCGCACCCGATGAGCCCCTCGCCACGAGGCTGGAGTTTCTCGAAACCAGCGTAGCGCCAGAATATGGCTTTACCAGGACAACCATATGATGGTGCGGATTCTACGCCCGAGCGTGAGAAGTGATGTGCAGTCAGGCGGGGGCTCGAATGAGCGAGCAGGTGCTGGACCTGAGAAGGTCGGCGCAGATCGTGCGGCGGCACAAGATCGTCGTCGGCATTTTCGCTGCGCTGGGCCTCCTAGCGGGCCTCGGCTGGACGCTGCACCGTCCGCCGATGCTCTCCAGCGAGGCGCTGGTTGATGTCTTGCTTCCGCCCTCCGAGCAGGCCTCGGGCGCGGTCCAGGCTGGGACGGCGACCATCCACCCCGCCCTCGCGACCCAGATTGTGATCGCGGGCAGCACCCCGTCCTCGAGAGCGCGCTGCTAACTGTTGACCCAGTCCATGTCGCTGCAAACGCTGCGGAACCAGGTCCAGATCACTAGCGTGGCGAGTTCCGACATACTCTCGATCAGCGCCAAGGGCAAGACCGCCGCCCAGGCCGAGGATACCGCGAATGCGGTCGCCAAAAGCTACGTCGCGATCATCAATTCCCGGAACGCCCCAGGAGGGAAAGTTCAGGTACGGGTCCTGGAGCCTGCGACATCCGCCGCGGGGCCGTCGCTGTCCTCTCGTCTGCCCGTTACCGGCGGCCTCGGCGCGCTCCTTGGCGCGCTCGTCGGAGCCATCGTCGTGCTCGCTTTTAACCGCAGGGACCGGCGCCTGCGGAAACGTGACGACATCGCGGATTCCATCGGGGTTCCGGTCCTCGCGTCGATCGGTGTCGTTCACCCATCTGGCGCCGCGGGCTGGGCCAAGCTTCTGGCGGACTATGAACCCGGAGCCGTCGATGCGTGGCGCCTGCGCAAGGCCCTGCAGTATTTGGGTCTGGATGACGTGAATCCAAACGGCTCCCAGCCTGGAAACGATTCGTCCCTGGAGGTCCTCTCTTTCGGCTTCGACTCCGGAGCACTGGCCCTCGGGCCTCAACTGGCTGTCTTCGCCGCCTCCCGGGGGATCCCGACGGCGCTATCGTCGGCCCGCAGCAGGACATGAACGCCGCGGCCACGTTGCGGGCCGCGTGCGCTGCGCCGCCCGCACCATGAGAGATCGAGCCAACTGCAATTCGTTGTTAAGAGATCATGACAGCAGCACTCGGCGCGCCAGACGCGGCGCTGACTGTCGTCGTCGCGGTCGTCGACGGCCAGAATCCTCAGGTCGCGGACACCACACGCACCACCGCGACGGTCCTCGGGGTCTCGGCAGGCGCGGTAACGGCCGAGCAGGTGGCCCGCATCGCGGCCAGCGCCGCTGCCGTCGGCCGCGATATCACCGGGATCCTCGTCGCGGATCCAGACCCGGACGACCACACTACGGGCCGTCTTCCGCAGCTGGCACGGCCAGCGCACCGGAAAGGGCCGACACGGATGACCGGCACAAAGGCGGAGACCAGATGATGAGCCCACCTCCGGGTGCAAGTGATGAGGGGCCCGGGCACCCGTGGCTTGACGACGATTTCACCGCCGTAGAGGAGCGGCCCGCCGATTCCGCCGCGAACCTGGTGAGCCTGGGATTCTTCACCGCAGCCCTGCGGCGCAGCGCGTGGTTCTGGCGCGTCACCGCCGTGGTCGGGCTGCTGGTCGGCTCCGGCTTGTACCTGAACGGCCCGCATCCCTACCAGGCCTCGACAACGCTCCTGCTCTCGGTGGGTGCCGAGGCGCAGCCCAACACGGCGATACTAGAGGATCAGGCCCTCGCGCAAAGCCATTCCATTGCCGGGCTCACCCTGCACAAGCTGGGGCTGCAGGAAAGCGTCAGCAGCTTCCTCAGCTCCTATACGGCCACGCCCCTCACCGACCGGGTTCTTCAGATAACGGCCAGCGCGCCATCGAGCGACGAATCGGTGCACCGAGCGAATGCGCTGGCCACGGAGTTCCTCGCGTTCCGCGCCGGCCAGCTGCAGGCAGAGCAGCAACTCGAGTTCACCGCGCTCGACCAGCAGGTCACCCAGGACAAGCAGCATGCCGCATCGATCAGCAAGCAGATCAGTCAGGTGTCAGCACAGCCTGCATCATCCTCGCAGCAGGCCAGGCTCAGCGCCCTGCGGGAACAGGGCAACCGCGCGAGCAACGACTTGGCCTCGCTCCAGCAGCAGGTAAGCACCAGTAAGGCGGCCGCTAGAGTGGTCACGGCCACCATGATCGGCGGAAGCAACGTGCTCGATGTCGCAAGCCCAGTCCCGCCGTCCTCGCGCGTGAAGCAACTCCTCCTGTACGCCGGTGGCGGGTCTCATCGTCGGCCTCATACTGGGCATGGGCATCATTATCGTTCCGGGCTCTGCTGTCCGACCGCCTGCGCAGGCGCGACGACGTCGCGCAAGCACTCGGCACTCCGGTGAAGCTCAGCGTCCCGGCGATGCGCGCAAGTGGCTTGCTCCGGGGTCGGCGCGGGCGAGTTCCGGACCGTTATCTGCAGCGCATCGAGGCGCACCTTCGCGACGCTGTGCCGGCCCGCTTCCGCCACGCCGCGGCGCTGGCCGTCGTCCCCGTAGACGACCCGCAGGTGGCGGCGCTGTCCGTGGTATCACTGGCTGAGTCCTGCGCGCGGCAGGGCAGCCGGGTCGTCGTGGCCGACCTGTGCAGCGGTGCTCCCGCCGCGATGCTCCTGGGCGCCAAGGGCCCCGGAGTTCACAAGGTGACCGCGGGCGGTGCACGCCTCGTCGCTGCGGTTCCTGACCCTGCCGAATTCGCGCCCATCGGCCCGCTCAGGCCCACGTCACCTCGGGCCCAGACTGCCGTCGCCGGTGAGCTGGCTGCTGCCTGCGCCTCGGCGGACCTCCTGCTTACCCTGATCACCCTTGACCCCTCGGTCGGCGGTGAGCACCTCGCAACCTGGGCAGCCGATGCCGTCGTTGTCGTGACGGCCGGGAGGTCGTCGTGGACGAAGATCCATGCCGTCGGCGAGATGATACGGCTCGCTGGCACGCGCCTGGTCCCCGCCGTGCTCGTCGGGGCCGACAAGACCGACGAGAGCCTCGGCGTGGCACCCATGCCGGAAGCCGGTCGTGAGGCCGACACTGACCCAGGGCATGCAGGCTGGTACGGAGAGTTCCTTCGCCGGGGGTCCAGGTGGAAGGCCGTCCGATGACAGCGGCGTATCCAGGTTGCAGATCGATCCGCCCGAGCACCTGGGCCGCCGTCGCCGCACAGGCCCATGAATTCGTCCGTCGTCGCATTCCGCACCCGCCGCACGGCGTCCACCCCGCGACCTGCGGAGGTCCGCGGACGCTCGATACGACGCAGGGTTGGCCTCGCGTGGGGCCTCCTGGTCCTCAATTCCCTGACGTACTACGGATCTGCGCTACATGTCCCGCATGCCGTAGGCAAGGCCATTCACGCAGGGAGCCCTGCTAGCGGCGCTGTTGGTCGCGCTGACCGTGAATCGCAGGGTCATCGTACGCCCGAACGTGTTCCTCTGCCTGGTGAGCCTGCTCGCCCTGGAGGCCGTCGTCACGACCCTGCAGCCACAGCACGTCGGTACCGTGTACCGGTTCTTCCGGCTCGTCGAATTCGTTGCCGTGCTCTGGTTGCTTTCGCCATGGTGGGGCCGACGCGACCTGCTGCTCGTCCGTGCCTACCTCCTGTCGCTCTCGGTGGCACTGGGCTCGGTGGTTCTGGGCCTGCTGGTGGCGCCCGGCCATGCCTTCGAGAGGGGAGGCTCACGGGCGCGCTCTGGGTTATACCGGCGACAGAAGTCGGGCACTACGGGGCTGTTGCGGCCGGGCTGATGGTCGTGCTCTGGCTCGGCAGCAGTCACGAGCGGCAGGGCCGCCCTCTTGCGGCCGTGGCCGAGCTGGCCTTCATCCTTCTCTCCCACACGAGGACCGCCCTGGTCGGCATGGTGGCGGCGCTGCTGGTCGCAGGGCCTGAGCCTGATCGTAACCAAGGCACGGGCACGTAAGTTCTTCGCGGCCGCCGCCATCGTATGTCGATCGGAGTCATCACGGCGGCCGGGGCGGCGACGACCTGGCTGGCACGCGGGGAGAGCGCAGTCTCGAGCTAGCATCCCTCACCGGGCGAACCGACTTCTGGGGCCTGGTTCTCAATATGCCGCGCACCGGGTTCCAGGAGATCTTCGGTTTCGGCCTCTCGAACGGGTCGGTCAATGGTCTCCCGATCGACAGCAACTGGCTCACAGCGTATCTTGAACAGGGTCTCTTCGGGGTGGTTGTCTGCGCAGCTGATGGTGCTCTTCCTGCTCGTGGCGGCATTCTTCCAGCCACCCGGCACCAGCCGGGCTCTCGCCCTCTTCCTGATCACCTATGGCCTGGTGGCCTCGTTCACCCAGGTCGGGTCCGCCGAGGCTACGACATACCTTCTCGAACTCATCTTGGCCGCGTCGCTGATAGTGCCGCCCGTCGAAGCAGCGTGGCTGGGATGAGGGCCCTGATGGCGCACGATCGCGTCACTGTGGCGGGCCGAGCATTCTGAGTAACGGCCTGCACCGGCAGAAATCCGGCCGATGGTGTATCAGGCGTGCAGCGCGGATGCTCTGTATGTGGTGAGGTACGACCATGACGGATCGTCCGGTTCAAGCGGTGTGCCGTTTACCGGTGAGGCTTCCCTGCCGATAGTGATCGCCACCAACCTCCGAGGGGACGGCATCACGGGGGTTGACACGCACATCCAGCAGCTACGCCGGTATCTGGCGGAAAGCGGTACGGGCAGCACGCTCGTCACCTCGTTCTCGTGGGGCCGACCACTTACCTACCCTGTTTTCGGCTTCCGCTCGCTCGTACTAGAGCGGTGCAGCAGGCCTGCAAGCGTCGCCTGGTACCGGTACTGGCATGAGGTGTTCCTTCGCAACGCGCTGCGCCGCCGCCTCGCCGAAACCGGGGACTGCGTCGTCTACGCCCAGGACCCGTTGGCCGCCCGGGCGGCCTTGCGGGCTCGGCGAGGGCCACACCAGCGCGTGGTTATGGCCGTTCATTTCCGGATCTCCCAGGCCGACGAGTGGGCCGACAAGGAGCAGATCAGGCGTGATGGGACTGTGTTCCGTTCGATCCGGAAGGTCGAACGGGAGGTCATCCCGCAGGTCGATGGCCTTGTGTACGTGTCCAGGTGGGCGCGGGAAGCGCTCTTGGGCTGGTTTCAAGAAGCCGCGACGGTGCCCTATGCCATCATCGGCAACTTCGTGGCGCCGTTGCACGCGAACCCTCACCAGGAGATGCTGGGAGACCTGGTCACCATCGGCAACCTTGATCTTGTCAAGAACCACCGTTTTCTAATGGAGGTTCTGGCCGAATCCAAGCAAACCGCAAGCCCTCTCAGCCTCGATATCTTCGGGGAGGGGCCATGCCGGAAAGATCTCTTGTCGCAGGCCCGTTCCCTGGGCCTGGAAGAACTTGTCCGCTTGCGTGGATTCCGGCCTGACGTGCGCGACTTCCTGCCAGGCTACCGGGCCTACGTCCACGCTTCCTATTCCGAATCATCATCGCTGGCTATCATCGAGGCGATGGCGGCAGGCCTGCCCATCGTGGCAGGCAATACCGGACCCATCTCCGAGTTGTGCGACGACGGCGTTGAGGCCCGGTTCTGGCCTCTCGACGACCCGGCCCGGGCCGCGGCCCTGCTGATCGACTTGCTCGGCTCCGAGCCGGAGCGGTTGAAGGCAGCGCGCGCCGCGCGCGAGCGATTCCGCCGTGACTTTGACGCGGAGGTCGTCGGCCCGGAACTGCGGTCCTTCCTGCTCGGGATGACCCCCCGGGACCCGCAGGCTTCAGCGCCCATACAGGACCCGCCGCCGCGCCATCCTGATACCTGTAGCCGCGGAGGAGATTTATAAGGTCGACTCCCCGGCCTGATCTCCCGTATCACGGCCACTGCCTCGGTGCTCATATGTACGAGGCCTAGGGCGCTGCGGCCACGGAACCGGCGAGGTGATGCGATGAACCCCACTCGGACTGGCGCATCGCCGGCACGAAATCACCGGTGCGCAGGTTGCTTGCGTCAGGCTGTGCCGTCCCGGTCAGGAGCATGGTGGCGGCTTCACCGCCGGGCGCCGCTCCTGCCGATAACCTCCGTTGCATACAGCGGGACCGTCATCGATACTTTAGGAGTACTGAGTAAGCGATACTTTTAGGAGTACTGAGTAAGGAGGTGCCGGGTAAATCGCGCAGGTGAAGAAGCTGTACGCTTCTGGCCCCTGCCTGAGACATCTGGCTAGGCATGACGAGCACATCCAATCCGCCTCGCGACAACGTTGCCGATGCCCCACCTCCCGCCAGCGACTCACGCGCGCTTTCTGCAAGCGTCAGGAGGGGGGCTCTCTGGATCGTCGCGAGCAACGTCTTGCTGCGCCTAGCTAATGTCCTGATCACGGCCGTCGTGGCGCATATTCTCTCCCCGCACGACTTTGGCGTTTTCGCTGTGGCCTTGACCGTATACGTCATTGTGGGCAGCATCGCTGACGCCGGCGTCTCATCCTGCTTGTTTCGTGCCGACCTTGATATTGACAGCCTAGCGCCGACTGTAGCTACCATCGCATTGGCATCGAGTGCGATACTGGCTGTCGTAATGGTGGCCTTCGCTAAGCCGATCGCGGTCGCGCTTGGCTCGGCGGCGGCTGTCGGCCCGATCAGGATTATGGCATTGTCCGTACTTTTCACGGGTGTTTTCGCTGTTCCGAATGCCCAGCTGATCAGGGATTTCAGGCAGAACAAGATATTCCTGGCCAATGCCATCAGCTTCGTTCCCTCCACCGCGCTGCTCATCATCCTGGCAGAAGCCGGAGGTGGCGCTACGGCCTTTGCGTGGTCGAGGGTTGTAGGACAGTTCATTTTGGGCTGTGTGCTGATCGCCGCGGCGCCGCGGCACTATCGGCCCGGTCTTGCGCGAAGCGCCCTATCCGTGGTACTCAGGTTCGGAATACCGCTGGCCGGCGCCAACTTTGTGAACTACACGCTCCTGAACGTCGATTACGCATTCGTCGGCCACCTCTTGGGCGCCGCTGCCCTCGGTGTGTATATGCTGGCCTATACGCTGGCGTCCGCACCATACAGTGTTCTGGGCGCAGTAATCAACAATGTCTCGATGCCCGCATTCTCCCGGGTTAAGCACGACCCCGCCGTGCTGAAGGACGCGTTGGCCGCCGCGCTGCGCACGGTCTCACTGATAGTAATGCCGATGTGTGCCATGACCGCGGCGCTGGCCCGCCCGCTCATACTGACGCTGTACGGTGCAAAATGGGCAGCGGCCGCTAATGTTCTCATCGTTCTCTCGCTCTATGGTGCGGTCTTCGTCATATGTCTTCTATTCGCAAATGTAATCACCAGCTTCGGCCGGACTAAATTGCTCCTCGTCCTTCAGCTGATCTGGATTGGCGCCCTGGTCCCAGCCATGGCGCTAGGCGTGCACATGGATGGCATCGTAGGTGCGGCCTATGCTCACGTACTGATAATTGTTCCTATCGTCCTGCCGACTTACTTGCTGGCCCTGAAGCGCGTAACCGGCGTCGGCCTCACGGCGCTGTGGAAGGTCCCCCTCCCTGCGCTTCTGGCTTCGTCAGCGGCGGCTCTCGCGGCTCGTGGCGCGGCCTCGCAGCTCAACGGCCCGATAGCCCAGCTCATAGCCGGGCTCGCGGCCGGTGGGCTGGTCTACCTCATTTGCGCTGGACATCAAATTGCAGCCATGCTCGGCGGGGGACGGGTTCCTGAGCGCGTCCTGCACTTCTATAGCTCGGCGACCAGGCTGCTGAGGTTGTCGCCCCGCGCCCCGGCGAAGCACTCTGCCAGGCACGACGGCGGACCTGCCGCGGAAGCGCTCAAGGACACCGGCCCTGCGCCCGCGAGCATCCTGGCCGACGCGGGGAGGCAGCCGGGCGCCGATCCGCCCGCGGGCCTGGCGTTGGGCGCCAACCTCACGAATGGCAACCGTCAGGGAGGCTGGCTGGCCCAGGCGGTTGCGTTGCATGAACGCACCCTGGCAGACCGGGAGCGGCTGCTCGGTCCTGACCACCCTCACACTCTGGCGTCCCGTGTCAACCTCGCCTACGCCTACGGCCAAGCAGGCTGGCTGGCGAAGACGATCCCCCTTTACGAACGAATTTCTGCCGACTGGATGCGGCTGCTCGGCTCCGACCATCTGAGGACCCTGCGTTCCAGCAACTACCTCGCCGCCGCCTACCATCAGGCGGGACGCCTGGCCGAAGCGATCCCCCTCTACGAACGAACCCTCGCCGACCGGTGGCGCATGCTTGGCCCTGAGCACACTAGCACCCTGCGCTCGAGCGAATACCTCGCCGCCTGCTACCGCGAGGCGGGACGCCCGGCAGATGCGATCCCGCTCTATCAGCGAGCGCTGGCAGGCTGGCGCCAACTGCTTGGCCCCGACCACCCCGTCACCCTGCGCTTCGGCGAATACCTCGCCGCCTGCTACCGCGAGGCGGGACACCCGGCAGAAGCGATTCCCCTCTATGAAGAAACCCTCGCGCGCTGTACCCGGGTGCTGGGAAACGATCACACTTTGACACGAGAAGTGCGCCGCGATCTCAGCGTGGCTCAGGAGCTAACCGCCAGCCGAGGCCGTCACCTAGGTCCTTCCGGGGGGAGGGAAGAGGATCATCATCAGCGTGACGCCGAGAGCCGTCGGTAGAAGCCCAGCGTTACAGCGAGCGGTAGTGGCAGCCGAACTGCCTGGTTCAGCGATCGACTCCGTCGTGCCGCCGCTAAACAGGGAAACCCGGATCTGGTGGCAGACCAGGTAGGTCATGACACGCCCTAGCCTGAGGAACCGTACTGGATCGGCACGTTGATCACCTGAACGCTAGCCCAGGCCGCGGCGCCCAGCCGCCACACCGTGAGCCTCGACCCCGAGACGGCCAACGCGTCGTACCCGCCGCCGGTCCCGGGCGCGAGCGTCGCGGTTCCCGCCGGAACGGGCTGCAGCGCCCGCCAGGTTCCTCCCGCGGCCACGGCCACCGCCCGGCCGCCGCCGAGCAGTACCCAGACACCCCCGCCCGGCACGAACCCGGACGCGGTGACGCCCCCGGCCGCCGGGACCGGAGCCGACACCGTCCAGCGCGCACCGTCCCGCCACGCCGCCAGCAGGTCAGCGCCGGCCAGCAGTAGCGCCGCGTCGCCGCCGGACGTCCGGGCGAGCCCGAGGACCCGCACCTGATCCCCGCCGAACCCCGCGGGCAACGCCGGCCCAGCCGCCTGCCACGTCCCGCCGCTGTCGGCGAAAACCCCGACCATACCCCGCCGCTGGCAGCTTCCCGCCACCATTGGTGTGTCATTGGGGCCGAACGAAACCGCGTTCACTGACGCCAGCCCGCAATTGCGACCGGGGGCCGATGCCGCCAGCGCGTCCAGCGTGGTCAGCTGCGACCACTGACCGGCGGTCGCAGCGGAGGCGGTCGGCGCAGCTTCGATGGTGCCGTCGCTCAGCAGCGCGAGGGCCCGGCCCGACGTCCCGACCGCCATGGCATCCGGGACGTCGGCCAGGTCCGCGTCGAGCAGCCCGGGTGTCCAGCTCGTCCCCGCATCGCTGCTCATCGCCAGGGGAGAGAAGGCCAGCTGCTGGCTCGGGCGCACCCCGACCAGCAGCGACGTCCCCGCGGCGCCGCCCGCCGCGACGAGCCCGCCGTTGTCGGCCACGCCCGGCGGGGTGACCAGCGACCAGCTGCTGGCGCCCGCGGGACGCACGAACAGTTGCCAGAAGTTGTTCTGCGAGCCGCCTGGCTTGCCCATGACCGCGATCGCCCAGGTGCCCTGCGGGGTGACCAACGAGGCGGCCAGCGGCGCGCTGTGGACCACGGTGCTCGGCAGGGCCACCGGAGAGACCTGCGACCCGCAGCCGGCCACCAGGGCGGTCAGCAGCCCGGCGAGAACGGCACGCCGGATCACGGGATGGCCAGCGCCTGGCGGGCGTACTGACTGAGCAGCACGGAGAATGAGGACTTGGTGCTCGCAGTGCCGGGCCCGGGATCGGCGCTCATTTCCTCGCGGATGTTGCCGGACCGGTCGATGATCACCGCCACGTCGTTGTGCGCGGCCATCGCACCCGCAGGCAGGTTCTGCACCGTGATCCCGTACTGCTGCCAGACCTGGCCCAGCTGGCTGAGGGACCCGGTCAGGTACAGCCAGTTCGGCACGGTGTTGAGCCCTTCCTCACGGTCGAATGCCTGGGTGAACGTCACGGCCCGGTAGGCCGGGTTGGCTACGACGGCGACCAGCTCGACCTTGGAGTCCGCGGATCCCAGCAGGACTCCGGCCTCCTTGAACTCCTGCGCGATGAGCGGGCAGTCCGTGGTGCACACCGGGTCGAGGAAGGTCATCAGCACGACCTTGCCGCGCAGGCTGGCCAGCGAGACCATCTGGCCGTTCTGGTCGGTGAGCTGGAAAGCCGGCGCCGGGCTGTCCTCCGGGTTGTTGCTTCCCACGATGGCCAGCGCCAGGATCGGATCCGCGGTCCGGTTGACCGCCGCCGCGACCATCGGGGCGGCCCCGAGCAGGATTACGGCCACTGCGGCGACCGCGGCGACCGACCGGGCGCTGGCGGTCGCGAGCATGACCCCCAGCGCCTTCGGCGCCAGCGGCTTCAACCAGGCCCCGCTCGCTACTGCGATCCGTCCAGCTCGGTTCCGCCTCGCGCCCCCCGCCCGCCTCCTGCGCGCCGGCGGCAACCTGGGCCGCCTCGGTCGCCAGTGCCTCGTGCGGCGCCGGGGTGAGGGCGAGGTAGCCAGCTGAGTACAGCAGCATCCAGGGGATCATGCTGTTCGGGTCGGTGCCGAGCCCGCCGAGGAAGCCGAGGTCCTGGACCAGCACCCAGACGGCCAGGCCGAACACGATGCCGAACCACACCGCGTACCGCACCAGCCGGGGACGCCCCGCTCAGGAAGATCGCGCCGATCCCGGCGAGCACGAGCACGACCACCAGGTTGACCGCGAAGCCATTCCGGCCGTGAACGACTCGAAGCCGGACAGCAGGGACGACAGGAAGCGCGGCTGGGGGGTCGCCGACATCGTCCGGACCATGTCGGCCAGGGTTCCCGGCCGACCCGCGATGGTGCCCTGCCAGTAGCCGCGGCCGGGCCAGGCCTGCAGCACCGCCATGCCGATGGAGAAGAGCCCGGTGCCGCCCAGCAGCCGCCGCCCGAGCCTTGGGCTCCGCCAGGCACCTTCGGGCAGCGCGATGAGCGCCCCGGCGATGACATAGAGCAGGACGGCCCCGGGCGCCCCGGTCAGCCAGCTCAGGCCGGGCGCGAAGATCCCGCCGAACGACTCCCCGAACACCCACACGGCAAGCCCCCAGGCCATGCTTGCCAGCCCGGCCAGCCTGGACCACGGCCCGTGCGCCGCGATGATGAGCCAGGCGCCGATGCCGACCTGGATCCACACCGTAGCCGCGCCGGACTGGACGGGGTGGTAGGACCAGATGGTCCCGCCCCAGTTGACCAGGTGCTGGACCCAGGGTGGCGACGACGCGGCGATCGGCTCGATGACCTGCGAGGCCAGCCCGGCCGCCATCTTCGGCTGGGCCTGCAAGATCCCGTCCAGGATCCAGAGCAGCCCGAACCCCACCCGCAGCAGCCGCCGGGCCGCCGGTTCCGCCGATCCGCCGATCCGCCAGCGCCGGACCGCCGGGCCAGCGGTCCGGTTCCCCGCGGTCGGCTTGGTGACGGGGGCGGTGCGCCTCCAGGCATGGGCCGCGGCCCATGCCCCCCCGAGGAGCGCGATGAGGATCAGGGCGATCGTGCCCTGGTGCAGCAGCGCAGACCTGAAGGCGGCGACTAGCGTCGGGTCGGCCGGACTGAGGCCTGAGTTCATGCCGGGCATCGAATCCGCTCCGTCCTCAGCCCGTCTACGGTAGCTGCGCATCCTCCCGCGGCACGGGCGCGGCGGGTTCGCGTGCGGCCCGGCCAAGTGTCAGGAACTGCGAGCTCGATGCCGGGGATCAAGCGTGGCGTCGACACTCGGCGTGCACGAAGCCCCGCGACTGACATATCGCCCCCCCCACGAACGAAAAGTAGATAACTCTCCAAGACGAAGACGCGTAAATGGCTCTGTTGGATGGCGCAAGCTAGGTCACGAACTGGTGACGGTGGCCGTGCTTCCCGCTCCGGAGGGGTGCCCAGACGCGGGCCGCCACGTGCGCAGCGAGCTGGCGGGACCGGTGGCCAGCCCGGCTGCATGCCGGTCGCGGGCTTGGCACCGACGGGTGTGCGGCAGCATCCGATTGCCCTGGTAGCGGGCTTGGTTGTCAACCCGACGAAGTTGGGCAGCTGCGGATGTATCACCACAGGGCTGCGGCAGGTCCTATATCGGTATCCCGGCCGCCTGCCCTGGCTGGTCGGTGAGACTCAGGCCCGTTGAGCCCACTAAAGCGGAGGGGGCGTTCGTGACGCTAGGGAGTCGACGGGCATGACGTTCCGGAAGGAGCCCGTGGAGAGGAGGCGCATGGACGCGCCAGTTGGCGTGGCCGTCGTGGGAGCCGGGTACTGGGGACCCAATCTGGTTCGGAACTTCGACCGATGCCAGGCTACCGATTTGCGGTGGGTATGTGATCTCGACGTCGAACGCGCGCGTTCTACAGTGGGCGCCACGCCGGGATTGGCATCACTGACCAGCTTGATCAGGTCCTGGACGATCCGTCCGTCGAAGCGGTCGCCATCGCCACCCCCGTCAACACCCACCTCTCGATCGCAGCCGCCGCGATTGAGGCCGGGCGCCATGTGATGGTCGAGAAGCCCCTGGCGGCAAGTGTTGGTGAGGGAGAGAAGATCGTCGAGCTAGCCAGCACGCATGGCGTCACGCTGATGTGTGATCACACGTTCTGCTATACGCCTGCGGTGGAGCACATTCGCAAACTCGTGGCCGCTGGTGAGCTCGGGGACATACATTACGTTGATTCGGTCCGGATCAACCTCGGCCCTGTTCAGCCAGACATTGACGTTTTCTGGGACCTAGGCCCGCACGACCTGTCGATCCTCGACTTCGTACTCCCGGCCGACCAGCAGCCCTTGGCCGTGTCTGCACACGGTGCCGATCCCATCGGCGCCGGTAGACCATGCGTCGGTTACCTCACCATGCCGCTGCCCGGAGGCGCACTCGCGGCAGTACATATGAACTGGCTGAGTCCGACAAAAATCCGGCGAGGCGTCATTGGCGGATCGCGCCGGATGCTGGTCTGGGACGACCTGAACCCCACCCAGCGCATCAGTCTCTATGACAAGGGTATCGATAAAGTCGACGATCCGCTCGGACGGTGATGAGAGACGGCGAAAGATGATCTCCTACCGATCCGGGGACATGGTGTTCACAGGCTCTTTCTGAAACCGAAGCTCTGCAGAATGCAGTAACCGAGTTTGCGGCGGCTATCCGGGAACGTAGGGCACCGATGACCGACGGCCAAGCGGGCCTGCGCGTCCTGCGTCTGCTCGCCGCGGCGTCACGGAGCCTCGAGGCTGGCGGTGCGCTTGTCGCGCCCGGCGATCCGCTGCGGTGGTGAGTATGCGACCGAGATATGTCATAACAGGCGGCGCGGGTTTTATCGGATCTCACCTCGCCGAGCGCCTGGTAAGCCAAGCCGACATCGTGCTTTTCGAGAACCTGCGCCGCAACTCGTTGCGATTGACGGATCTGGCCGAGCGACCAGAAGTCCAGCTCGTGGAAGGCGACATTCGTGATCGATCACTTGTCGCGAGCCTCGTAAAAAATGCCGATGCGGTCTTCCACCTTGCCGCCATCGCTGGCGTATCGAGTTACTATGCTGAGCCAGAAACTACACTTCGGGTGAACATCGATGGCACCGCTGCGGTTGTGGACGCGGTTCGTCGCCGCTGGAGTTCCCAGGCTGGTTTACCTTTTTACGAGCGAGGTCCATGGCCCAGATGCACATGACGTGGATGAGGAATCCCCCTGCGCTATCGGGCCTTCATCCGATCGTCGCTGGGTGTACGCTACCAGCAAGCTTGCCGGCGAACATCTTGTCCTCCGGGCTGGTGAGAGCCATGGGTTCGCAGCGACCGTGCTCCGGCCGTTCAACGTGTACGGCCCACGCCAGATCGGCGAAGGAGCTATCCGCAACTTCTGTGTCGCGGCTGTAACCGGCGTTCCGCTCGAGGTCTATGGCGATGGCTCCGCGGTGCGCGCGTGGTGCTACGTCGATGACTTTGTAACGGCGGCGGTCAGTACGCTAACAACCCCCCCGCAGTTGGTCAGGTCTTTAATATCGGCAACCCGGATCGGCAATCGATACCAACGCGCTCGCTGAATTGATCGTGTCGATAGTGCCTGGATCAAAGTCAGCCGGTCACGTCGACCATGCGGAGGTACCCTACGGACCCGATAATCGAGAAGGCGCGAGGATCCTATCCTTCGAACCGCGCGTCGGTCTCGGTGAAGGGTGCGGCGGACGATTGAGTGGACCAGATCGCAGCTTCCAGGAGGCTCGCTGTCACCGCCAGTGTCATAGGCGTAGGGAAGATGGGCCTGCCTGTCGCCGTCTGGATCGCCAGCCAGGGTGCGAAGGTGTGGGCCTGCGACCAAAACCCCGCCATCGTCGAGGCGATCAAGACCGGCCAGCCGGATGTGGAGAGCCAGGCGTCCGCGAGGGCTGGCCAGAGCCTGAGCTGGCCGGTTGCTCGTCACGACGGACAGCCACTAAGGCTGTCGCTGACAGCGAAGTGGTGATCGTAATCGTGCCTGCCGTTCTGACGGCGGAAACACGCGGATCTTCGTAACCTGGAGGCCTTCCAGGAATATCGCCCAAGGACTGCGACCGGGGACCTCGTGGTCTACGAGACGACGGTCCCGGTAGGAACCACGCGCGAGCGGATGATTCCCATTCTTCGCTCCAGCGGGCTAGAGCCCGGCGGGACTTTCCGTCGCCTACTCTCCGGAACGAGTCAAGAGTCGACTCGTCATGCGCTACCTAAGCGAAACCCCGAAAATCATCGGCGGATTCGATGACCAGTCCGCCGCGGCTGGTCATCCTTTTATCACACGTATCTCGGGGCTCCGGTGATCGATGTCGGCCCACTTGAGGCAGCCGAGTTCGTCAAACTCGCCGGCATGGTATACCGGGACGTAAACATCGCCCTAGCGAATCAGCTGGCTGCATATGCCGAGGCCGTCGGCTTCGAATAGTGCCGATCCTCGAGCTGCCAATACCGACGGGGAAACCGCGTTGCTCAAGCCCGGCATCGGGGTCGGGGGCCATTGCACCCCGGTGTCGCCGTACTTCCTGCTGGACGACGCGGCACGCGAGGCATGGATCTCTCGCTCGCCGCCGGCGCTCGCGAGGTGAACGATCTTCAAGCAGGCCGCGCCGTGGCTCGGCTCGAAAGGGCCTCGGCGGCCTGGCCGGGCGGCGGGTCGGACCTCGGGCTCGGGTTCCGGCCGGATGTCAAGGGACACATCTGCTCTCCGACGTTCCTCGTCGAAGCCTCGCTGCGGTCCTACCGGGCTGACGCCCGGGTGCATGACCCCCTGTATACAGATGCGGAACTGGCCGCGCATGGCTTCGGTGCCTGGCACCCAGCCAACTGAGCGGCTGGGCACCCGAAGCCCTCGTGTTGGTAACGGGCCACAGCGCGTTCGCTGACCTGGATTTCGTGGCCCTGCGCCAGGCCGGCCTCGGGGCGGTGGTCGATGGGCGACGGTTCTGGAGCAGGCGCGGTGAAACGCTCGGGCTCAGCTATCTGGGCGTGGGCCTGGCAGACATGCCGCTGACTCGTGAGCCGGTTTCGTGACTTCTATCAGAAAAGGAAAGGCTTGAGTGACGAAGTCGTAGCATCCGCTTTGCGGATGTATCGGGCTGGGATGCCGACCCAGACTTCATCAGCCGGGATATCTCGGGTGACGACGGCCCCGATGCCAACTAGCGAGCAGGAGCCGATGCTGCGCTGTTCCCGCACCAGGGCGCCCGCGCCGAGGTAGGCGCAGCGCCCGACATGGACACTGCTGCTCAGGCACACTCCAGACGCCATCGTGACGAAGTCTCCGATGGCATCATCGTGAGTCAGGACCACGTGCGGCATGATAGCCACGTGCGCTCCGACGGTGACCGCAGCGGTCAGGACGCTCTGAGCGAGCACAACGGTGCCCGGGCCGAGCTGCGAGGTTGTTGACACCGATGCCGAGGGATGGATGATCGTCGCATATCGTTCCGGGGGCAGGCGGAGCTTCTGGACAATCCGGGGTCGGCTGACATAGTTGTCCGGCCGGCCCGTGCAGACCACCACTGAGGCATCCGGCATGTCGCTGAGTTTTTCCGTGCCTCCGACCACCGGTACCCCATCGATCACTGTCCCACGACGTGCAGGATCGTCATCCAGGTACCCTGCAATCCGCCAGCGCGCACCTGCTGCATTCAGCGCTCGGACCGCCTCGACGGTCTCCCGCCCGAATCCGCCTGCCCCAACAACGACGAGTTGGCGCTCCGCTGCGAGGCTCACGGGATAGACATCGCTGGCGCCGGGTTCGTCAGCGCGGACATCACGACAGATACGACATGTTCCTGCTCCGCCTGCGTCATCTGATGAAAGAGCGGGAGGATCAGCGAACGCTTGGTCAGCCGCTCGGTCACGGGCAGGAATGCCGTTACGCCCGCGTAGGCAGGCTCCAGATGGGCCGCCATGATGCCTCGCCGCGCAGAAACGCCGGCGTCGGTGAGCAGCCGGATCAGATCGTCGCGGCCTACCGCGGATTGCTCCGGGAGCAGCATCCAGAAGGACTGGTAGTTGGTTTCGCCATACGGCGGGTCGTCGGCCATCAGCAGGCCAGGGACACTAGACAGCACCTCTTGATAGCGCCGGGCGAGAACGCGGCGCCGGGCCACCATCGGCGCGAGCCTCCGAAGCTGCACCAGGCCGATCGCTGCCTGGACGTCGGTCATCCGGAAATTGAAGCCAACCTCGGTGTAGCGTTCGATCACTGGCTGTCGGCTGCGGTGCCGGTCGGCTGCGCTTATGTCCATGCCATGCTCGCGAAGCCGGCGGACTCTGGCAGCAATTGACCCGTCCGACGTGGTCAGCATGCCTCCTTCGCCTGTGGTGAGCAGCTTGCGCGGGTGAAACGAAAACGTCGCCAGCGCCGCACCGGCACCGGCCGGACGGGCCCGGTAGGTGGATCCAGCGGCGCAGGCGGCGTCCTCGATCACGGTTATGCCAAGCGGATCGCACAGTGCACGCATCTCAACGAGATCGGCAGGCATCCCGGCCTGATCGACCAAGATGACGGCGCGAGTGCGGCCGGTCAAGTGCGGCTGCACGGTTTTAGGGATGAGATTTTGGGTGGTCAGGTCCACATCAGCAAAAACGGGCTGCGCACCGACGTAGCGCACAGCATTGGTGGTGGCAATAAATGATAGCGATGGGACAATGACCTCATCTCCGGGACCGATCCGGGCGGCGATCAGCGCCAGATGAAGCGCAGCCGTGCCCGACGACACGGCAACCGCGTGCGGAGCGCCGATGACCGCGGCGAATGCCTCCTCGAACTCCTGGACCCGTGGCCCCTGCGCGACCCAGCCGGAGGCAACAGCCTCGGCGGCCGCCTCAGCCTCCTCCTTGCCGAACCACGGCCTCATCACCGGGATCATCAGCCGCTGGCCTCACTCACAAGGGCCTGGTTGGCACGCTGCCAGGCCGTCGGTCGAATATGGACAAGATTCGGCCTGCTGGTGCCGACGCGGATTATCGCCAGCCCGATCGACATGTGGAGTTCCCCCTGTAAGCGAGTGTCAAGAGTATACCGGACATTAGTGCAGCTGGCGGTAGTTTGTTAATTCCGGGTAGAATACGGCACTAGATGCCTCGGACCTTCCATGACTGGCGCCTCAGCCACCACTGGACCTTACGGGTGAAGACCGCGGACTCGATGAACGGCTGCACGGAGAGCATCGCGTGCGGCCCGATGTTCTTGCGCAACTGCAGGCTGCGGTATAGCGGTCGCTTGCTCACCTCCGGCCAGCGGTCGACGGCGAAAGCCAGGAGTTCGTCGACGGAGGTCTGCTCAGTGGATTTCCGGTGGTAAGCTCGCCCGGCCGCCCAAAGCGCTTCTCCGCCCAGCGCATGGCGGACAAGGTCAGACAGGCGCGCTGCTTCTGGCAAGCTATCGCCATAGCGCTCAAGCACCGCTTCGAAGACCAATTGCCGCTCGCGCAGGTCCATCAGTGCGTCATAGGCCTTTCTCATGTTGTGCTCATGCAGGCGGTAGTAAGCCTGGTCTACCCCACGGATGAAGCCAACATCGGCGTTCGCCGCCAGCCGCATCCACATCTCCATGTCCGCAGCAAGGGGCAGTCGCGCATCATATCCGCCCACGCGTTTCTGCATTGACGTACGCACGACAACCTCTGGCGACGTAATGGGGTTCTCCGCGTCGCGGAATCGACGCTCCAGCCACCATTGGCCAGGCCAGACTGACCAACCCCGCACTCTCGTTCGAGCCGCCGGTAGTGGCGCGCCGTGCATGATCCATAGTGGATGTCCGTAAACGAATCCGACGCGAGGATGGGCGTCTAGCAGATCCCTGGCGCGCTTCAGGGCTCCGGGGGTGAGCCGATCATCGGCCGACATTAGAGCGCAATAGTCACCGTCGGCCCACTCGAGCAAGCCCTCGTTGAAGGTCGCGATATTCCCTTTGTTGGTTGCGTGCACGGCCACCTCTACGCGAGGGTCGCGAGCCGCGATCTTCCAGGCAACCTCGGCGCTGTCATCGGGCGAGGCGTCGTCGATGATGAGCACTCGCACATCGACGCCTACCTGGTCGTCTAGCACGCTGGTGACGGCTTCCTCAAGGAAGTGACCGTACTTATAACACGGGATGACGACGCTTACTGATGTCATCACATGCTCCGACTCGCGCGGACAGGGGTCGGCCCCGGCGGTGCGACCACGGTCAAGCCGGTGCCGTACGGACGAGATTCGGCCACTAGTAGCCGGCGCCGACTGTCGCCAGCCCGATCGTCATGCAAGCTTCCTCCGGATTGGGCGAGCTGCCAAGGGTACATCTATGTGATCGCGACCAGGGCTTGGTAAATACGACATCCATCCAAAAGTTTGGTCGCGTGGTACGAACTCGTGAGAGAACGTCGGCGAGCCGCCGCAGGCGTTCACGCCGTTGTCATGGCATGCCTGGGCGTGGTCGTGCTGGCGGCGGTGAGCGCGCCGAGCGGATGAACACGGCCGCGGAGCTGGCGGAGGCCGGCCTGCCGGCGGCGGAGGCCGCGCGGGTGCTGGCCGCGCGGTCGGTGGAAGACTTCCTCGCCCAGCTACGCGGCCAAGCCGCCACCGCCACCGTCGCCGAACGCCAGCGGGTCTTGCGCCTGCTCGTCAAAATCGGGGCGTGATGTCGCCGGTCCGAGGCCTAGTGGCAGCATCGCGGTCCGGGGCCTAGTGGCAGCCAGGCGGGTCGCGGGTACAGACAGTAGCCCGGCGACTGCCAAGGCCCGATCCGCACAGCCGACGGTTCCGGTCCGTCCAGAAGACCTGGGCTGCTGCAGGACCGCCGGAAGGGATCTGGGCGACTTTGCTGGCGATTGCCAACGTAGCTCCGGCTTCGCGCGTCTTGTTACGGGACCAGATCGTCGGCGGTGCGCAAGAAGCGCCGACGTGGCCAGGGGTCCTGTGGGAGACAGGGAGGGGGCCGGATGAACGGCAGCGGTGATGCGGCCGCGCTGTGCCGAGGAGCACCAACGCTACCGCGACCGGTCAAATACTGGCCAGATGGTGACATTTTGTCACTGGACTATGACTATACGTCGACGTTCGATCCAGCCCTGCCGGGTTCACGGCTAAGAAGGCTTTTGTCGTATCACGACGACCTGCTTGGCGCTCATATGCACGCAAGGCCGAAGGTCTTTTCTGCGCGAGCGGCCAAGTGAGGTGACACGATGCGAGTTGCAGTGGCCGGCCCAGACCACGACAGTGCGGTGATGTCGGCCGGCCCCGACGAGGGCCGACTGGGCATGTTGCGCGGTCAGCGCGGACCGGCGCCAAGAGCACGGAGCTCGTGCCCGCGACCAGGAATCTTGCTTGACCGCGATGGCACCATAATCGTCGACCACGGTTACGTTGGATCGGTGGACCGGGTGGAGTTCATCCCCGGCGCCGCCGAGGCCGTCGCGTCGTTCAACGCGGCCGCCATCCCGGTCGCGGTCGTCACCAACCAAGCTGGCGTCGCGAAGGGCCTCTATGGCCTTGACGATGTCCGCCGAGTGCACGAGTACATCGCCGAGCGGCTCGCCGAGCACGGAGCTCAGATCGACCTGTTCGTGTTCTGTCCCTATCATCCGGCCGGGGGCATCGTGGAGGAGTTCCACACTCGCCAGCGAGGACCGTAAACCGGGTCCAGGTATGGCACGTGCCGCGCAGGCCGCGCTGAACCTTGACCTCAGCTCCTCCTGGGTGGTGGGGGACAGGCCAGAGGACGTGGGCCTCGCCGCCGCGGTTGGCGCGTCAGCGGTGTACCTCGGCCCTGGCCAGATCGACCAGCCCGGCGTGTAGGAGCATCGCTAGCCTGGCCGAGGCGGCCCCGTTCCTCCTGGAGCGCATTGCCCTATGAGCGCCGTGCATGATCAGAGGGATAGGCCCTGACGGCTACGTGACCCCGCGGAGCCTGACACGGTTCCAACCCGAGATTCCGTACCCGAGCGCCATGCCGTACTTCGACGGCTACATACGAGGCGACAGCAAGCGCGATCGGGCTCCATCGAGGGGGCTGCAGCCGTAGAAGCCGCGGCGGCGGTTCTGATCGACGCCTACACCCGCGGGGCAGGCTGGTCTTCTCCTGCGGCAACGGTGGCTCGGCCGCCATCTCGAACCACTTGCAGTGCGATCATCTGAAGGGCATCAGGACGGCGACGGACATCGCCCCCCGGGTCGTGAGCCTGACCTCGAACGTCGAGTTGCTGACCGCAATCGCCAACGACATCGGGTACAGCGAGGTTTTTGCTTACCAGCTGGGGATTTCCCAGGCGAGCGCGCGGGGACGTGCTGATCGCGGTTTCCTCATCTGGCCGGTCGCCGAACATCCTGCGGGCACTCAGCTGGGCGCGCGAGCACGGCCTCCGGACGATCGCGCTCACTGGCTTCGACGGCGGCGAAGCCAGGACGCTGGCCGATGTCTGCATCCATGTCGACGCCTGCAACTACGGGATCATCGAAGACGTCCACCAGACCATCATGCATGCCCTGGCACAGTACATCCGCCAGTCGCGCGCATGACCCGGACGCGATCCTGAAGCGAGTGTGTTCTAAATGCCCCATGCCCGAATGAGCCCTCTGACGCGGAAGTCCGAGCCGTGCGCGTAGCGATCAACCTCCTGACCGAGGACCCGAAGAACCCGTCAGGTGCCCACTGGTTCTGGACTCGGGTCATACCCGAGCTGGCGCACCGGCTCGAAAGCCGCATGAGCAGGTGTACCTGCTGGTCAGCCCTCAGTCGCGGCACCTCTACCAGGGCTACGGGCCGAACGTCAGCTATATCACCTATCCGTGGTCGAATGAGCAGCGGATTACAGCGGACGATGAGTGAGCACGTCTACTCGCCGCCGCGTTTGCGGCTCAGCAAGATCGATGTCTTGAACACGCTCATGGCGCCGATGATCAGCGCGTCGCCATCGCTCGTGATCCACCTGAAGACGATGCACGCATTCACCGCCCCCGATGCAATAACGCCACTGACTCGTGCCTACCGACGGATGAACTATCCACGCTCCGCGCGGCTCGCGGATGCGATCATCATCAACTCCGAGAGCTTGCGCTCCGAGATCGAGCGGTACCTGGAGGTCGACGCGCGCAAGCTCAAGCTGATCCACGAGGCGGTCGACCACGACCTGTTCAGACAGGGCGATGCTGGTGCGGCCCGCGCGCGAGTCGCGTCGCACGGTGTCACCAGGCCGTTCGTGCTGTTCGTGTCGTCGCTGTGGCCGTACAAGAACTGTGACGGATTGTTGCGGGCATGGGCGCTGGCCCGTAGCGAACTCAGGGATCGTCAGTTGGCGATAGTCGGGCCCGGACGCGACGAGCATTACCTAGCTCAGCTGCACTCGCTCGCGGCCGAGCTCGGTATCTCGGGAGATCTGGTCTTTGTCGGCGGCGTTCCTCTTGACGAGACCGTCTGCTTCTACCAGGCGGCCGACGCATTCGTGTATCCGTCGCTCAACGAGACCTTCGGCCTCCCGATCCTCGAGGCCATGGCCTGCGGCTGCCCGGTCGTGACCTCGGACACCAGCGCCATGCCGGAAACCGCGGGCGGAGCCGCGGTCCTGTGCAATCCGGAGGATCCGGCCTCCATCGCTCGCGCCATCGTCGAGGCGGCAGGGCCGGAGAGGGATCGCCTGCGCGAGGCGGGACTCCGCAGGGCCGCGCAGTTCACGTGGGGAGGCGACGGCAGCGTCGACCCTCGATGTGTATCGCGAGGTCGCCGAGCAGCGACAGAATCGACGGAAATGAAGATCCTGGTCACCGGCGGCGCCGGGTTCATCGGATCACACACCTGCGACCGGCTCCTTGCGCTCGGGCACGATGTCGTCGTACTCGACGCGCTGACCCGGCCGGTGCATCGGAACGGACGGCCCGCGCACCTGAGTCCGGAGACCGAGTTCTACCAGGGCGATGTACGCAACCGCGACCTCGTGACGAACCTCCTGCGTCGCGTCGATGCCGTCTACCATTTCGCCGCGTACCAGGACTACCTGCCCGACTTCTCGCGATTCTCCGATGTGAACGTGGTCTCGACGGCCCTGCTCTACGAGATCATCGTGGCGGAGCACCTCGACCTCGCACGGGTCGTGGTTGCATCGTCGCAAGCCGCCATGGGCGAGGGGCTTTACCGGTGTCCGCTCGACGGCGAGCAGGTACCCGGAATGCGCCAGGAGAGCGCCTTCACGACAGGCCAGTGGGATATCCCGTGCCCAGACTGCGGTGGCGCGCTTGAGATGCGGGCGACGCCCGAGCGGATCTCAAATCCGCAGAACCCCTACGGCATGTCGAAGCTCGGCCAGGAGATGGTGGCCATCAACCTCGGCCGCCGGTACGGCATCCCGACCGCCGCACTCAGGTACAGCATTGTTCAGGGCCCCCGGCAGCCGGTCTACAACGCGTACTCGGGCGCGTGCCGCATCTTCCGCCTGAGTTACCTGCTGGGCAGGGCGCCGACCCTATACGAGGATGGCGCGGCGATCCGTGACTACGTCAATATCGAGGATGTCGTGGACGCCAACATCCTCGTGCTGGAGGACCATCGCGCCGCCGGGCAGGTCTTCAACGTCGGCGGCGGCAAGCCGGTGACGACCAGGGAGTTCGCCGACATCGTCAGGCGTCAGTACGCTTCCGGCCAGCAAGGCGCGGTGACCGGCGAGTACCGGTTCGGGGACACCCGCCACATACTTCGGACATCGTGCCCTCCAGGACCTGGGCTGGGCACCGCGGCGGACCTGGCCGACTCGGTTGCGGCTACGCCACGTGGCTCGATGGCATGGACGGCCTCGACGAGGTGCTGGCCGAGGCGAACGCCCGGATGCGGGCCCTCGGGGTTGTCCGGAGGGCGGGGGGTGAAGGCGTTCCTGCTCGCGGCGGGAGTGGGCAGCCGCCTGCGGCCCATGACCGACGCCACGCCGAAATGCATGCTGTCATCGACGGTCAGCCGCTGCTCGATATGTGGCTCGACGCATTCGACCGCGCGGGGGTCGACGAGGTCCTCGTCAATCTCCACCACCTGCCCGATATGGTCGGCGCCCACCTGGCCGCGCGCATCAGGCCACCAGGGGTCCGCTCGTCTTCGAGCCGGAGCTGCTCGGCAGTGCTGGGACGCTCATCGCCAACCGGGAGTGGGTCGAGGGCGAGGAGTTCTTCCTGGCGTGTAACGCCGACAACCTCACGGACTTCGACCTGCGGTCACTCATCGATGCTCACGGGAAAGCGGAGCGATCGCGACCCTGGCAGTGTTCCACTCCGACAATCCGTCGGCCGGTGGTGTCGTGGAGCTCGATGCCTGCGGCCGGATCATCGGTTTTGCGAGAAGCCCAAGAACCGGTTCCGACTCGACGAATGCCGGACATGTACGCCTTCCATCCCGCCGTACTCGATGAGATCGACGGCGTGCCCCCCAGGACATTGGCAACGACCTGCTACCACGGCTGGTGGGCCGGGCCCGGGCCGTGCTTGGTGGAGGGATACTTCCGCGACATCGGTACGCCGACGCTTACCGACGAGCCCAAGAGGAATGGCCCGCAAGGGTCGCCGATGATCATCACTCAGACACCTTTGCGGATCGGCCTGGTCGGTGGGGGAACCGACCTCCCGGCTACTACCGGGAGCACGGCGGCCGGGTCCTCGATTCGCGCTCGACAAGTACGTTTACGTCATCGTGAAGCAGCGCTTCGACAACGACATCTACGTCAACTACTCCAAGAAGGAGATCGTCTCCCGCGTCGAGGACCTCGAGCACGAACTCGTCCGGGAGGCCATGCAGATGACCGGCGTGGCGAGCGGGGTCGAGATCACCACCTCGCCGACATCCCGTCGGCGGGCTCCGGCCTCGGATCCCCTCTGCGGTGACCGTCGGGTTGCTGCACGCTGTTCGCCTATCAGGGACGGCAGGTGTCGGCCGAGGAGCTTGCCGAGCGGGCATGCACGATCGAGATCGAACGCTGCGGAAAGCCCATCGGCAAGCAGGATCAGTACATAGCCGCGCTCGGCGGATCCGCGATATCCGCTTCGGCCCCGGCAAGGACGTGGTAGCCGAGGAAGTAGTCCTCCGGCAGCTGAGCGCCGGGCCCTCCAGCAGCAGATCATGCTCTTCTATACCGGCATCACCCGGCGTGCGGACCCGATCCTCGCCGAGCAGAACGCGAATAACGAAACGATCCGGCCCCAGCTCGACCTCCTGCGCGACCTCGCGGGCTTTGCCGTCGAGCGGCTGCGGAGCGGCGACGTCGACGCGATCGGGCCTGCGGTGCGCGAGAGCTGGGAAGCCAAGCGGAAGCTGGCGTCCGGGGTGTCGAATGACCAGGTTGACAGCGCGGTCATCCCGGGCGCTCGACGCAGGCGCGTCGGGCGCCAAGCTGACCGGCGCCGGGGGAGGGGGCTTCCTGCTCGTCATCTGCCCCATGGAGCGGCAGCGCGCCGTGCGCGAGAGCCTGGCGGACATGCGGGAATTGCCAGTGAAGCTGGATCGGCTTGGCTCACGTGTCGTGCTCAACGTGCTGCGCGATATCTGGGGCTGACGTACCGTCGTTCACGGCGAGGCAACCCGCGGGTCCGCAGCTACAGGGCCGACGTTAGCACCGAGACCACGCGCTCCTGCTGCGCCGTGGTGATCTCGGGGAAGAGCGGCAGGCTTAGCAGCTCTCGCGCGGTGCGCTCGGCAACCGGGAAGGCACCCTGTGAGTATCCCAGCGGGGCGAATGCGGCGGTCAGGTGTATGGGCACCGGATAGTGAATTCCCGCGCCGATACCAGCCGCGTGCAACTCTTTGAGCACCCGATCCCGCTCTGGCACCCGCACCGTATAGAGGTGCCAGACATGCTCATTGCCATCCAGCGTGCGTGGCCGGACGACGGCATCGCAACCAGAAAGCAACTCGTCGTAACGGGCGGCCGCCGCCCGCCGGGCAGCGTTCCACCCGGCCAGCCGCCGCAGCTTCGCGGACAGCACGACGGCCTGCAGGGTGTCGAGCCTGCTGTTGACTCCGACCACGTCATGCTCGTACTTCCGTGCGGACCCGTGATCCCGGATCATCCGCATCCGTGCTGCCACATCGGCCGAGCTGGTAAGCGCCGCACCCGCGTCACCGTAGGCCCCGAGGTTCTTGCCGGGGTAGAAGCTCGTGGCCGCGGCGTCACCAAGGGCCCCGGCGCTCGTCCCGTTCCGGCGCGCGCCTTGCGCTTGGGCTGCGTCTTCTACCAGCCACAGGCTCATGCGCCCGGCCAGCGGCGCTAGCCGTTCGACCCGGGCGGCCTGGCCGTAGAGATGCACCGGAATGATCGCCCGGGTGCGTGGCGTCACCGCGGCCTCGACGGCGTCGTTGTCGATCAGGTAGGTATCATCATCAGCGCAGTCCACGAGAACCGGAGTGGCTCCCGCACGTGAAACGGCCTCGGCGGTCGCAATGAACGTGTTGGCGGGCAGTATGCACTCATCGCCGACCGCGATTCCAAGCGCGCGCAGTGCGATTTCGATCGCATCAGTACCGTTCGCCATCGCCACGCAATGTGGCACCTGAATGAACTCAGCGTATTCACGCTCGAATGCGGCCACCTGCGGACCGCCGATGAAGGCCGTCCGGGCCAGAACTTCTCGCCAGCCCGCAGCGACCTCCTCAGCCACAGCCGCATGCTGAGCGCCCAGGTCGACAAGCGGAATCGAGTTCATTTCGCCCCCTTTAGGCTGGTCATCCGGTCAGATTCCACTGCTCAGTGGCCGCTGCCCCGTCAGCGCGCAACACGGCCTGGCAATCCCGGCGGAAGATCTTCTCCGGGTGGTATGCGCGGGCCCGTTGCCCAGTTTTCTCCCCGACCGTACCAGGGAATTCCGGGCACATGCGTGGCCATGGCCACAGCCACGGCCACGGCCACAGCTTCTGAGTACTCGGCGGTGACCTGCGTCTCTCGGCGGTGTGCCGGGCCTGCGGCTGCGGGTCGGGTGGGCGCTGCGGTGGGCGGGCGCGGGTGTCCTGGGAGCAGAGGCAGCAGGACGCGCCGTTGTTACCGTTTTGCAACCTTCTTTCTGTCATCCAGCAGGACCCGTTACGAGTCCTAATCTCTGGAAGGTGAGCCCGGTGCACAGATAGGTGGATCGCCGGGATAGGTGGATCGCCGGCTATTGTCCCGGGGGGCGGATATGTCAATCGTCGGATCTCTGACCCGGCGGACCTTGATCCGACGTTCGGTAACCACCCTGATGCTCATGGTGCTTGTGGGCTCGGTCTTTCTGGTCGCCGTGAAGCCCGCAGGGGCGGCCAATCCGTGCGGCCCGCCAGTGACCAGCGTGATCGCCTGCGAGAACTCCTTGCCAGGGGACCCGCCCAGCGACTGGCAGGTCAGCGGGGCGGGGGACCCGACGATCCAGGGCTTCGCCACGTCGATGAGCGTGAACGCCGGGCAGGCCGAGAATTTCAAGATCAACACCCCGTCCAAGTCGTACCACATCGACATCCTGCGCGTGGGCCCGTACCAGGGGGACGGCGCCCGCTTGGTAGCCGAAGGCCTTGTGCCGACTGCCACGCTGCCGCAGTCCCAGCCTGCGTGTAAGAACGACAGCGCGCCCGCCGGGCTCACCGAATGCGGTAACTGGGCCGTGTCCGCCTCGTGGCCAGTACCGCCTCATGCCGTGCCCGGCTTGTACCTGGCCCACCTGAAGCGGGACGACACCACCACAGGAAAGGGCAGCCTCATACCGTTCGTCGTGCGCAACGACGCCAGCCACGAGACGAAGCCGCCCACCTCGACGATCACGTCACCGGCCACGGGTGACGCCATCCTCCACGGTTCGGCAGTGACCATCAAAGGGACCGCCAGGGGCGCGGGCGGCGGGGCGGTCGCTGGCGTGGTGATATCGACCGATGGCGGTGCGACCTGGAATCCAGTGACCAAGATGTCCGCCGGGAGCACTTCCGTAACCTGGAGTTACTCGTGGCTTGCTCATGGCAATCCCAGGCAACGACGACCGCAACCCGGGCCGTCGACGACAGCGGCAACCTGAAGAAACCGGGGCCGGGCGTTACCGCCAACGTGAGCGAGCCACCGAAGCTGCCGCTGGCACTATTTTAGCCGCTATCACGTAATTTCCTCAAACACCTTTAGCCCTGATCCGACCGGCCAGTGGGGCAGCTTGATCAACTGGCCCATCGTCGCGATGCACGGGGAGTGCTGCCCGACGGCAACGTCTTGACCTGGGGGGACAGCGGTGAAGGTACGACACGGCTGACGTGTGGGATCCGACGACGAACACCTTCACGAGCATTCCGGACGGGTTCGCCAACCCATCATGCGGCGGCAATAACATACTGCCCGACGGCCGCATCATCGCCGTCGGCGGCGGAGGCATAAACCCCCCCGACGCCAATACCAACGTCACCGGATTCAACGAGACGAACCAGACCTGGGGGCAGCTCGCGAGCAACGCCTTCCCGACCTGGTATGCCTCGACGACGGTGCTGCCTAACGGCAACCTCCTCCGCCTCGGCGGGGTGGGCGCTGCAACAACGGCAACCCCGAGGTCCCCGAGGAGTTCTCGCCGGCCACCAACCAGTGGACCACGCTGAGCAACAACCCCACGAAGCTGCCGATGTACCCGTTCAGCTACGTCCGGCCCGACGGCACGGTGGCGGTGACCGGCGCCACGGAGGTGGAGGAGCCGCTGATGATCTATAACCCCACCACGGAGACCTGGACCACCAGCGATCCGAACGCGGTCGACGGCGGATCGTCAGCGATGTACGACACGGGCAAGGTGATCAAGGCGGGCAGTACCTACGGCAGCAACGCGTGGGTAATACCGCCGCGTCGGCAGCTACCGCCTACATCACCGATCTCAGCCAGGCGACGCCGACGTGGACGCAGACCGGGTCCATGGCCAACCCACGCAGCTACCTCAACCTGACGCCGCTGCCCGACGGCACCGTGCTGGCCACCGGAGGCGGAACCACGAAGGACGGCAGCAACATAAACGACGGGGTGCTGCCGGCGGAGGACTGGAACCCCGCCACCGGGCAATGGACGACCTGGGCCTCGATGGCGGTCCCGCGCCTGTACCACTCGATCGCCCTGCTGATGCCCGACGGGCGCGTGCTCGTCGCGGGCACCGGTGACCAACGGCGTCCCCAACGAGAAGACCGCCCAGATCTTCTCGCCCCCGTACCTGTTCAAGGGCCCCCGGCCGACCATCACCAGCAGCCCGTCCATGGTGCAGTACGGCAGCAACTTCCAGGTCAGCACGCCGGACGCCTCCTCGATCACCAGCGTGTCGCTGATACGCCCCGCGGCGGTCACCCACTCCTTTGACGAAAGCGCCCGGCGCGTCTCGCTGTCGTTCACGGTGTCCAACGGCACGCTGAACGTGCAGGCTCCCGCCAACGGCGGCGACGCACCACCAGGCCCCTACATGCTGTTCATCGTCAACAGCAATGGGGTGCCGTCGGTCGCGTCGTGGGTGAACCTGCCCGCGCCGTACACGGAAGACGCGACCCCGCCGTCCGCGCCGAGCGGGCTCACGGCGACGGCCACCAGCTCCTCGTCGGTGAGCCTCTCGTGGACGGCATCGACCGACAACGTCGGCGTAACCGGTTACAACATCTTCCGCAACGGCACCCAGATCGGCACCACGACAGCAACCTCCTACACCGACAACAGCGTCGTCAGCAACACGCAGTATACCATACACCGTCACCGCCTACGACGCGGCCGGCAACGTCAGCACACCGTCCAACTCCGTCGCCGTGACAACGCCCCAGGAGCAGTGCCCGTGCAGTATCTGGCAGGACGGGACGCCGACGGGCTCGATCGACGCGACCGATACCAACCCGAGACGCTGGGCGTGCAGTTCCAGGCGTCCAGCAGCGGGTACATCACCGGGGTCCGGTTCTATAAGGAGTCCGACAACACCGGGGCGCATACCGGGAGCCTGTGGTCTTCTACCGGGACGTTGCTGGCGACCGGGACGTTCACGGCGAGACCGCGAGCGGGTGGCAGGAGCTGGACTTCTCCGGCCCGGTGGCGGTGACCGCGGGGACGACGTATGTGGCGTCGTATTACACCAGTACCGGGCATTACGCGGCCACCAACGGGCTGGCGTCGGCGGTGACGAACGGGCCGCTGACCGCGCTGGCCGGCGGCGGGGTCTACGCCTACGGCGCGGCGAACACCTTCCCGACCAACACCTAGAACGCGTCGAACTACTGGGTCGACGTGGTCTACTCACGACGTCGGGTGCCACGGCGCCGGGGGCGGCGTCGGGAGTGTCGGCGACGGCGGGTAACGGATCGGCGACGGTGAGCTGGACGGCGCCGAGCAGTGGGGGAGTGGATTACTAGTTACAGGTGACGCCGTATATCGGGTCGGCTGCGCAGACGCCGACACGGTGTCTGGTAGTCCGCCGGCGACGTCGGCGACGGTGAACGGGCTGACGAACGGGACTAGTTATACGTTCACCGTGTCAGCGACCAACGCGGTCGGTACCGGGCCGGTGTCGTTGCCCTCCAACGCCGAGACCCCCACCGCACCGACGGTGCAGGGAGGCCGTCGGGGGTGTCGGCGACGGCGGGTAACGGGTCGGCGTCGGTGAGCTGGACGGCGCCGGGCAGCGGGGGCAGCGCGATCACGAGTTATACGGTGACGCCGTATGTCGGGTCGGCGGCGCAGACGCCGGTGACGGTGTCCGGGAGCCCGCCGGCTACACGGCGACGGTGACCGGGCTGACGAACGGGACCAGTTATACCTTCACGGTGTCGGCGACCAACGCGGTGGGCACCGGGCCGGCGTCGTCGCCGTCGAATGCGGTGACCCCGGCGGTGGCGCCGGCGGTGACGGGGGTGACGCCGAGTTCGGGGGCGAGCGGTGTGTCGGTGTCGGTGGCGCCGTCGGCGACGTTCTCGCAGGCGGTGACGCCGAGCACGGTGTCGTTCACGGTGGTGGATTCGGGCGGGAACAGCGTGGCCGGGTCGGTGGGCTTCAGCGGCGGGAACACGGTGGCGACGTTCACGCCGACGAGCTCGCTGGCGGCGGGCGTCACGTACACGGCGACGGTGTCGGGGGCGCAGAATGCCTCGGGCACGCCGATGAGCGGCCCGTTCTCGTGGAGTTTCACCACGGCGGGGCCGCCGTGCCCGTGCAGCATCTGGCAGAACGGGACGCCGACCGGCGCGATCGACGCGACCGATACCAGCCCGCAGACGCTGGGCGTGCAGTTCCGGGCCAGCAGCACGGGTATATCGCCGGGGTCCGGTTCTACAAGGAGGCCGATAACACCGGGGCGCATACCGGGAGCTTGTGGACCGCCTCGGGACGTTGCTGGCGTCGGGGACGTTCAGCGGCGAGACCGCCAGCGGGTGGCAGGAGCTGGACTTCTCCGCCCCGGTGGCGGTGACCGCGGGGACGACGTACGTGGCGTCGTACTACACCAGTACCGGGCATTACGCGGCCACCCCGAACGGGCTGGCCTCGGCGGTGACGAACGGGCCGCTGACCGCGCTGGCCGGCGGCGGGGTGTACGCGTACGGCTCGGCGAACACCTTCCCGACCAACACCTGGAACGCGTCGAACTACTGGGTCGACGTGGTGTACTCGCAGTCGGCGGGTGCCACGCCGCCGGCGGTGACGAGCGTGACGCCCGGTTCGGGGGCGACGGGTGTGGCGGTGTCGGTGGCGCCGTCGGCGACGTTCTCCCAGCCGGTGACGCCGGGCACGGTGTCGTTCACGGTGAAGGACTCGGGCGGGAACAGCGTGGCCGGGACGGTGAGCTTCAACGCCGCGGACACGGTGGCGACGTTCACGCCGACCAGTTCGCTGGCCGGGAGCACCACCTATACCGCGACGGTGTCGGGGGCGCAGAATGCCTCGGGGACGCCGATGAGCAGGCCGTTCTCGTGGAGCTTCACCACCGGCGCGGTGGCCCAGTGCCCGTGCAGCATCTGGCAGGACGGGACGCCGACCGGCTCGATAGACGCGGCTGATACCAGCCCGCAGACGCTGGGCGTGCAGTTCCAGGCGTCCAGCAGCGGGTACATCACCGGGGTCCGGTTCTACAAGGAGTCCGATAACACCGGGGCGCATACCGGGAGCCTGTGGTCTTCTACCGGGACGTTGCTGGCGACCGGGACGTTCAGCAATGAGACCGCGAGCGGGTGGCAGGAGCTGGACTTCTCCGGCCCGGTGGCGGTGACCGCGGGGACCACTATGTGGCGTCGTATTTCACCAGTACCGGGCATTACGCGGAGACCGAGAACGGGCTGGCGTCGGCGGTGACCAACGGGCCGCTGACCGCGCTGGCCGGCGGCGGGGTCTACGCCTACGGCTCGTCGAACACCTTCCCGACCAACACCTTGAACGCGTCGAACTACTGGGTCGACGTGGTGTACTCGCGACGTCGGGTGCCACGGTGCCGGGGGTGCCGTCGGGGGTGTCGGCGACGGCGGGTAACGGGTCGGCGACGGTGAGCTGGACGGCGCCGAGCAGCGGGGGCAGCGCGATCACCAGTTATACGGTGACGCCGTATGTCGGCTCGGCGGCGCAGACGCCGGTGACGGTGTCCGGGAGCCCGCCGGCGACGACGGCGACGGTGACCGGGCTGACGAACGGGACCAGTTATACCTTCACGGTGTCGGCGACCAACGCGGTGGGCACCGGGCCGGCGTCGTCGCCGTCGAATGCGGTGACTCCGGGTGTGGCGCCGGCGGTGACGGGCGTGACGCCGGGTTCGGGGGCGAGCGGGGTGGCGGTGTCGGTGGCGCCGTCGGCGACGTTCTCGCAGGCGGTGACGCCGGGCACGGTGTCGTTCACGGTGGTGGATTCGGCCGGGAACAGCGTGGCCGGGTCGGTGGGCTTCAGCGGCGGTAACACGGTGGCGACGTTCACGCCGACCAGTTCGCTGGCGGCGAGCGCCACGTACACGGCGACGGTGTCGGGGGCGCAGAATGCCTCGGGGACGGCGATGAGCGGCCCGTTCTCGTGGAGTTTCACCACCGCGGGCCGCCGTGCCCGTGCAGTATCTGGCAGGACGGGACGCCGACCGGCGCGGCGGACGCGGCCGATACCAGCCCGAAGACCCTGGGCGTGCAGTTCCAGGCGGCCAGCAGCAGGGTATATCGCCGGGGTCCGGTTCTACAAGGAGGCCGATAACACCGGCGCGCATATCGGCAGCTTGTGGACTTCCTCGGGGACGTTGCTGGCGTCGGGGACGTTCAGCAACGAGACCGCGAGCGGGTGGCAGGAGCTGGACTTCTCCGCCCCGGTGGCGGTGACCGCGGGGACCACGTACGTGGCGTCGTACTACACCAGTACCGGGCATTACGCGGCGACCACGAACGGGCTGGCGTCGGCGGTGACCAACGGGCCGCTGACCGCGCTGGCCGGCGGCGGGGTCTACGCGTACGGCTCGGCGAACACCTTCCCCACCAGCACCTATAGCGCGTCGAACTACTGGGTTGACGTGGTGTACTCGCAGTCGGCGGGTGCCACGCCGCCGGGGGTGACGACGGTGACGCCCGGTTCGGGGGCGACGGGTGTGGCGGTGTCGGTGGCGCCGTCGGCGACGTTCTCCCAGCCGGTGACGCCGGGCACGGTGTCGTTCACGGTGAAGGACTCGGGCGGGAACAGCGTGGCCGGGTCGGTGAGCTTCAACGCCGCGGACACGGTGGCGACGTTCACGCCGACCAGCTCGCTGGCCGGGAGCACCACCTATACCGCGACGGTGTCGGGGGCGCAGAATGCCTCGGGGACGCCGATGAGCAGCCCGTTCTCGTGGAGCTTCACACCGGCGCGGTGGCCCAGTGCCCGTGCAGCATCTGGCAGGGCGGGACGCCGACGGGCTCGGTCGACGCGGCCGATACCAGCGCGCTGACGCTGGGGGTGCAGTTCCAGGCGGCCAGCAGCGGGTACATCACCGGGGTCCGGTTCTACAAGGAGTCCGATAACACCGGGACGCATACCGGGAGCCTGTGGTCTTCTACCGGGACGCTGCTGGCGACCGGGACGTTCAGCAACGAGACCGCGAGCGGGTGGCAGGAGCTGGACTTCTCCAGCCCGGTGGCGGTGACCGCGGGGACGACGTACGTGGCGTCGTATTTCACCAGCACGGGGCATTACGCGGCGACCCCGGACGGGCTGGCGTCGGCGGTGACGAACGGGCCGCTGACCGCGCTGGCCGGCGGCGGGGTCTACGCCTACGGCTCGGCGAGCACGTTCCCGACCAGCACCTAGAACGCGTCGAACTACTGGGTCAACGTGGTCTACTCGACCTCATAAGGGCGCCACGCCGTGAACGGAGCATGTCTTGAAGCGCATCATTCTCGCCGCGGCGGGTGCCGCTGTCGCCGGGCTGGCCGCCTGCAGCGGCACGCCGCCGCGCCCACCGCCGCGGCCGCGAGCCATCAGAGCGTCGGCGGGTGCCGGTCAGCTGCAGCGAGCAGTACAACGCCTGGACGCACGGGCCGGGCAAGGGGGCCATTGCCGCACTCGATGCCGTCAGCTCAGCAGAAACGGCCGGGCGACACCAGGGTGCTGACCGTCCTCAGCAGACCAGGCCGGCCATCTCCCGGGCGGCCCGCCACCCGGTGCCCGCCTGCGCTGACCCGAGGGGGTACTGGGACGTACTGCTGATGCATGTGACCGCCGCGGCAGCCAAGGGCGCTCTGCATCGACCGTGCACGCAGCGCTGCAGGGCGTGCCGAAGATCGAGCATGAACTGACCGCCGAGCTAAAGCAGTCTATGTAGAGACGCGAGATACCGGCATCGCCACGATGACCAGTTAGCGCCGTGCCGCGGTCTGCAAATACGGGTGACTGAGAAGGATCAAATAAGCTAACAGGACGAAACGGATAACGTAATCATTTCGTTATCTGTTTCCTGCCACCCGCCGTGCGCCACCTGCGCGTCCCTTAAAGCAAAAGAAATAGAGACATGCCCTGGGGGGACCAACATGTCAGTCACGGGGCTTGTTCCGCGCCGGGCCTCGACGCGACGCTCGATCATCGGCCTCGGGCTGGCGGTGCTCCTGTCCTGGTCCTCCTCGTTAATGTGCGGCCAGCCGCTGCGGCTGGCCCCTGCGGTCCACCGGTAGTCAGTGTGATCGCCTGCGAGAACACCTTGCCGGGGGACCCGCCCAGCGACTGGCAGGTCAGCGGGGCGGGGACCCGACAATCCAGGGCTTCGCCACGTCGATGAGCGTGAACGTCGGGCAGACCGAGTATTTCAAGATCGATACCCCCGCCACCTCGTACCACATCGACATCTGCGCGTCGGCTATTACCAGGGGGACGGGGCGCGCAAGGTGGTCTCGGACATGCTGCCGACCGCCACGCTCCCGCAGACCCAGCCTGCATGCCTGACCGACACGCACCCTCCCGGGCTCATCGACTGCGGCAACTGGGCCGTGTCGGCCTCGTGGGCGGTGCCGTCCAGCGCCGTGTCCGGCTTGTACGTAGCCCATCTGGTCCGCAATGACACCGGCGGCAGCAGCCTCATACCCTTCGTCGTCCGCAACGACGCCAGCCACTCGGACATTCTGTTCCAGACCGATGACGAGACCTGGGAGGCCTACAACAACTACGGCGGCAACAGCCTGTACCAGTGCACAGTCAACTGCCCGCCCGGGAACCCGGAGGAGTACAAGGGCGCCGACAAGGTGTCCTATAACCGGCCGTTGAACACCTGTGCGAATCCCAACGGGGCCGAGCAGACGTACAGGAGCTGCTTCATGTATGCCGAGTACCCGATGATCCGTTTTCTGGAGGAGAACGGGTACGACGTGAGCTACACCAGCGAAGTTGACGTGTCGCAGTCCGGCTACGCGTCCGTCATCGAGCAGCATAAGGTCTTCCTTGGCGCCGGCCACGACGAGTACTGGTCCGGGCAGCAGCGCGCTAACGTCACGGCCGCCCGCGATGCCGGCGTGAACCTGGCGTTCTTCTCCGGGAACGAGGCGTTCTGGAAGACCCGGTGGGAGCCGAGCACCGACGGGTCTAACACCCCGAACCGGACGCTGGTGACCTACAAGGAGACGCATTACAACGCTCCGACGGATCCGGAGGACCCGCCCACCTGGACGGGTACCTGGATGGATCCGCGGTTCAGCCCGCCGGCGGACGGCGGGGACCCGCAGAACTCGCTGACCGGCCAGCTGTCCGACGTCAACGGCCACCATCACTGACATGACGGTGCCGTCTCAGTACAGCAAGCTGCGGTTCTGGCGTAACACCCAGGTGGCCAGCCTGTCGCCGGGTCAGTCGACTACGCTCGATGCCGGTGGCGGCACCCTCGGAACGAGTGGGACGTCGATGCCGACAACGGGTTCCGGCCTCCCGGGCTGATGGACCTGTCGTCGACGACCGTTACCAGCGCGGAGGTCTTTACCGACTACGGCGGCACGACCCCGGGCGCACCGCCACCCACCACCTGACGTTGTACCGTGCCGCCAGCGGCGCCCTGGTGTTCGGCGCCGGGACCATTCAATGGTCGTGGGGCCTGGACAACGGGACTGGCGGCGGCAATGCGGGCGGCCCGGTCGATCCCGCCATGCAGCAGGCCACGGTGAACGTTCTGGCCGATATGGGCGCGCAACCTGCCACGCTGATGGCGGGGCTCACGCCCGCCACGATGTCGACAGACACGACGCCGCCCACCTCGACAATCACGTCACCGTCCCAGTGGGCCACGTTCTCTGACGGTGCGCCGGCGACCATTAGGGGACGGCGACCGATGCGGGCGGCGGCGTGGTTGCCGGGGTCGAGGTTTCCACCGACGGCGGCACCACCTGGCACCCCGTGACCACGATGTCGGCGGCGAATGCCTCCGTCACCTGGAGCTATTCCGGATCGCCCACGGGTATCCGACTACGACGATCGAGACCCGGGCCGTCGACGACAGCGGGAACCTGCAGAAACCGGGCCCGGGCGTTACCATTTGAAGTGCAATGCCAGTGCTCGATCTGGGGAACCAACGTCACGCCGACGAACAGCGGATTCGGGGGAGCGGGGCGTCGACTCGAGGTGGGCGTCAAGTTCCAGTCCGCCATCAACGGCTACATCACCGGGATCCGCTTCTACAAGTCCAGCGCCAACACCGGGACCCACATCGGCAACCTGTGGACCGCGACCGGCCAGCTGCTGGCCAGCGCCACCTTCACCAACGAGACGGCCTCCGGCTGGCAGCAGGTGAACTTCTCCCAGCCGGTGCCGATAACTGAAGGACACCACCTACGTCGCGTCCTATTTCGCGCCCAACGGACACTATTCCGGGGACGGCTATTACTTCTACACAACCCCCCCGGGGGGGACGAATCCCACCATCACCAATGTGGACAGCCCGCCGCTGCACGCCCTGCGGAACACCAACGGCGTCGTCAACGGCCTACTCCCACTCCAGCAGCAGCACCTTCCCGACCAGCCCAGCCAACAACGCTTCGAACTGCTACGTGGACCCGGTCTTCTCCCCGACGTTCAGCGACCCGCCCGGCCCGGTGAGCAACGTCAGCGCGACCGCAGGCAACGCCTCGGCGAAGCCTACCTGGACCGCTCCGACGTCGGGCGATCCGGTCACGACCTACACCGTCACGCCCTACATCGGGTCGGCCGCCCAGACCGCGACGCAGGTCACCGGAAACCCGGCGCCGACCTCGGCGACGGTGACCGGGTGACCAACGGCACCACCTACACATTCACGGTCACCCCGTCCAACCCGGCCGGCGGGCCGGCGTCGTCGCCGTCGAACGCGGTAACCCCGGTGTCCCGCCGACGGTGACGTCGGTGACGCCCGGCGGGTCGACAGGTAATGCGGTGTCGGTGGCGCCGTCGGCGACGTTCTCGCAGCCGGTGACGCCGAGCACGGGTCGTTACGGGGAAGGACTCCGGCGGGAACAGCGTGCGGGACGGTGGGCTTCAACGGCGCGGATACGGTGGCGACGTTCACGCCGAACAGCTCGCTGGCGGCCGGTACTACGTACACGGCGACGGTGTCGGGGGCGCAGAACGCCTCGGGGACGCCGATGAGCAGCCCCTACTCGTGGACTTCACCACCGCTTGGCCGTGCCCGTGCAGCATCTGGCAGGACGGGACGCCGACGGGCGCGGCGGACACGACCGATACCAGCCCGCTGACGCTGGGGGTGCAGTTCCTGGCGTCCAGCAGCGGGTACATCACCGGTGCCCGGTTCTACAAGGAGGCCGACAACACCGGCACCCAGACCGGCAGCTTGTGGACCGCCTCGGGGACGCTGCTGGCCAGCGGCACGTTCAGCGGCGAGACCGCCAGCGGGTGGCAGGAACTGGACTTCTCCACTCCGGTGCCGATCACCGCGGGAACCACGTATGTGGCGTCGTATTTCACCAGCGCCGGGCATTACGCGGCGACCCAGAAGGGGCTGGCCTCGGCGGTGACCAACGGGCCGCTGACCGCGCCGGCCGGCGGCGGGGTCTACGCCTAGGGGTCGTCGAACACGTTCCCCACCAGCACCTAGCTGGCGTCGAACTACTGGGTCGACGTGGTGTATTCGCCGACATGGGCGCCACGCCGCCGACGGTGACGAGGTAACGCCCAGTCGGGGGCCACGGGTGTTGCGGTGTCGGTGGCGCCGTCGGCGACGTTCTCCCAGCCGGTGACGCCCAGCACGGTGTCGTTCACGGTGAAGACCTCGGGCGGGAACAGCGTGACCGGGACGGTGGGCTTCAACGGCGCGGACACGGTGGCGACGTTCACGCCGAACAACCCGCTGGCGGCAGCACCCTACACCCCGGGCGTCGGGGGCGCAGAACGCGCGGAAGCCGATGAGCGGCCCGTCCTCGTGGAGCTTCACCACCAGCACGATAGGTCATGCCCGTGCAGCATCTGGCAGGACGGGACGCCGACCGGCGCGGCGGACACGACCGATACCAGCCCGCTGACGCTGGGCGTGCAGTTCCATGCGTCCAGCAGCGGGTACATCACCGGGGTCCGGTTCTACAAGGAGGCCGACAACACCGGCACCCAGACCGGAGCCTGTGGACCTCTTCTGGCACCCTGCTGGCGACGGGAACGTTCAGCAATGAGACCGCCAGCGGGTGGCAGGAGCTGGACTTCTCCAGCCCGGTGCCGGTCACCGCGGGGACCACCTATGTGGCGTCGTATCCGCCAGCGCCGGCGTAGGGCGACCCAGAACGGGCTGGCCTCGGCGGTGACCAAGGGCCGCTGACCGCGCTGGCCGGCGGCGGGGTGTACGCCTACGGGTCGACAAACACCTTCCCCACCAGCACCTACCTGGCGTCGAACTACTGGGTCGACGTGGTTTATTCGACGACGTCGGGCGCTAGGGTGCCGGGGACGCCGACCGGGGTGTCGGCGACGGCGGGTAATGGGTCGGCGGTGGTGAGCTGGACGGCGCCGGGTAGTGGCGGCAGCGCGATCACTAGTTACACGGTGACGCCGTATATGGGGTCGGCGGCGCAGATGCCGGTGACGTATCGGGGAACCCGCCGGCCACGACGACGACGGTGACCGGGTGACCGACGGGACCAGTTATACCTTCACGGTGTCGGCGACCAACGCGGTGGGCCGGGCCGGCGTCGTCGCCGTCGAATGCGGTGACCCCGGCTGTCCGCCGGCGGTGACGGGAGTCACGCCGGGCGCGGGGGCGACGGGGTGTCGGTTTCGGTGGCGCCGTCGGCGACGTTCTCGCAGGCGGTGACGCCGGCACGGCGTCGTTCACGGTGGTGGACTCGACCGGGAACAGCGTCGAGGGGACGGTGGGCTTCAGCGGCGGTAACACGGTGGCGACGTTCACGCCGAACAGTCCGCTGGCGGTCGGTACGGCGTACACGGCGACGGTGTCGGGGGCGCAGAACAGTTCCGGGACGCCGATGAGCGGCCCGTTCTCGTGGAGTTTCACGACTGCCGGCCGCCGTGCCCGTGCAGTATCTGGCAGGACGGGACGCCGACGGGCGCGGCGGACGGAGGGGATATCGCCCCGGTGACCCTGGGCGTGCAGTTCCGGGCCGCCAGCGACGGGTATATCGCCGGTGTCCGGTTCTACAAGGAGGCAGCTAGCACCGGCGCTCATACCGGCAGCTTGTGGACCGCCTCGGGGACGTTGCTGGCGACCGGCACGTTCAGCGGTGAGACCGCCAGCGGGTGGCAGGGCTGGACTTCTCCGCCCCGGTCCCGGTCACCGCGGGGACCACGTATGTGGCATCGTATCACACCGGTACCGGGCATCTGGCGACCCAGCAGGGGCTCCTCGGCGGTGACGAACGGGCCTTGACCGCGCTGGCCGGCGGCGGGGTCTACGCCTACGGGTCGTCGACCCCGTCCCCACCAGCACCTACCTACCGTCCAACTACTGGGGCGACGTCGTCTACTCACCGTCCTCGGGCGCCACGCCGCCAACGGTGACGAGGGTAACGCCAGTCGGGGTCGACCGGCAACGCGGTATCGGTCGCGCCGTCGGCGACGTTCTCCCAGCCGGTGACGCCCAGCACGGTGTCGTTCACGGTGAAGACCTCGGGAGGGAACAGCGTGGCCGGACGGTGAGCTTCAACGGTGCGGACACGGTGGCGACGTTCACGCCGAACAACCCGCTGGCCGGCAGCACCTCCTACACCGCGACGGTGTCGGGGGCGCAGAACGCTTCCGGGACGCCGATGAGCGGCCCGTCCTCGTGGAGCTTCACCACCAGCACGAAGGTACATGCCCGTGCAGCATCTGGCAGGACGGGACGCCGACCGGCGCGGCGGACACGACCGATACCAGCCCGCTGACGCTGGGCCTGAGTTCCATGCGTCCAGCAGCGGGTACATCACCGGTGTCCGGTTCTACAAGGAGGCCGACAACACCGGCACCCAGACCGGAGCTTGTGGACCTCCTCTGGCACCCTGCTGGCGACGGGAACGTTCACAATGAGACCGCAAGCGGGTGGCAGGAGCTGGACTTCTCCGCCCGGTGCCGGTCACTGCGGGGACCACCTATGTGGCGTGGTATTTCACCAGCGCCGGGCATTACGCGGCGACCCAGAACGGGCTGGCCTCGGCGGTGACCAACGGGCCGCTGACCGCGCTGGCCCGGCGGGGTCTACGCCTACGGGTCGTCGAAACATTCCCACCAGCACCTACAACGCGTCCAACTACTGGGTCGACGTGGTCTCCTGACCTCTTACGGCGCCCCCGCCGTGAACGGAGCAGGTCTTGAAGCGCATCATTCTCATCGCGGCGGGTGCCGCTGTCGCCGGGCTGACCGCGTGCAGCGGCGGCGCCGCCGCGCCCGCCGCGGCGCCCGCCAGCCATAAACCGTCCCCCGGGTCCCGGTCAGCTGCACGAGCAGTACCGCGCCTGGACGCACGGGCATGGGAAGGGCCTCATTGCCGCGCTGGATGCTGTCAGCTCAGCAGCCAAGCCGGGGACCCCACGCGCTGCAGACCGCCACGTGCGGGCCAGGCCGGCCGTGGCCTGGCTGCCCGGCATCCGATGCCCGGCTGCGCCGACCCGAGGGGGTACTGGTACCTCCTGCTGATGCATGTGACCGCCGCGGCCGCCACGGGCGCTCGGCATCGACCAGACAGGCGGCGATGGAGGGCAAGCCGAAGAATCAACACCAACTGACCGCCGAACTCAAGCAGACCATCCGATGAGGAGGCAGCCGCCCTAGCGGCGGCGAGGAAGGACATTCGAGCCACACACTTGGCACCGCTAGGTTCGGCTGCGCCAAAGTGACCGCCACCGTGATCACCGAGCAAGTCGGAGCCCAGGCTCGCGTAAGATGTCTAATTCCGCCCGCGGGTCTGAGTTGGGAATCACTGATCCAGGACGAGCATCCGAACGGCGTATCAAGGGAGCGGTATGAAAGCTCTAGTGAGGCGTCAGCTACGACGATGACGGCAACAGTGCCTAGCTCGAGCAGCGGCAGGTTCCCGGATGCTGTTCGCCACCACCGGTAATGGCGTCCGGCTTCCAGGAAAACGGAAACGCGCCGCATCCACACCCACGTCCAGGAGCTGGGCCACTATGTGGCGGTGAACACGAACCCGCGGCCCAGATCGTGGCCGAGGCGGACGCTCGCCTGGTGGGCGCGCCCGGCGAGCCGCGCGCTGAGCGCCTGTACCGCCGGATGCGCTTCATCCGCCGCTTTGAGGAGAGCCTGCTCGACCTGTTCGAGCGCGGCCTGCTCAACGGCACCACGCACGCGTGCATCGGCCAGGAGGCCGATGCGGTTGCGATCATGGAGCACCTGGGCGACGACGACCACGTGTTCTCCAACCACCGCTGCCACGGGCACTTCCTCGCCCGCACCGGCGACGCGCTCGGGCTGATGGCTGAGATCATGGGCAAGCCGGAGGGCGTGTGCGAGGGCATCGGCGGCAGCCAGCACCTGTGTGCCCCGGGCTTCATGTCGAATGGCGTTCAGGGCGGCATCGTCCCCAACGCGGCGGGCATCGCGCTCGCGAAGCAGCTCGGCGGCAGCGCCGGCCGCAGTGTCGTCTTTATCGGCGACGGCACGCTTGGCGAGGGCGCCACCTACGAGACGCTCAACCTGGCGTCGCTGTGGCGGCTGCCGCTCGTCGTCGTGCTCGAGGACAACGAGTGGGCGCAGAGTACCCCTTCCAGCGCGAACCTGGCGGGCAGCATCCGCGATCGCTTCGCCGCCTTCGGGCTCCCGGTGTTCGAGATCGACTCGACCGACGTCGAGGAACTCGACGCCGTGGCCGGGCGCGGGCTGGCGCAGGCGCGGACGCACCAGGGGCCGGTGGCGATCGTGATCCACACATACCGCCTGTGCCACCACTCCAAGAATGACGACAACCGTCCCGCCGACGAGGTCGCGGCCCGCTGGGAGCTCGATCCGCTCGAGATCCATGGCCGTCGGCTCGGCCTGTCCGCGCGCGCGGCGATCGACTCTGAGGTGGAGTCAGCGATGCAGGACGTCATCGACCGGGCACTGGCGCTGTGATCGCTGCCCGCGCGATGGGGGATGCGCTGCGCGCCGCCCTCGACGAGGACGAACGGGTGATCCTGCTCGGCGAGGACCTTGTCGACCCCTACGGCGGGGCCTTCAAGGTGACCCGCGGCCTGAGCACCGACTTCCCCGGCCGGGTGCGCTCGACGCCGATCAGCGAGGGGGCTATCGCCGGCCTTTCCGCGGGGCTCGCGCTCTCGGGCTACCGCCCGATCGCCGAGATCATGTTCGGTGACTTCCTAACGCTGTGCTTCGACCAGATCGTCAACCACATTGCGAAATACGAGGCGATGTACAACGGCAAGGTGACCTGCCCGGTGATCATCCGCACGCCGTCGGGCGGCGGGCGCGGCTACGGCCCGACGCACAGCCAGAGCCTTGAGAAGCATTTCTTCGGCGTGCCGCACCTGCGTGTCGTCGCCAGCTCGCTGGTCCATGACCCCGCCGTTATGCTGCGCGCACTGCTGGCGCAGGACAGCCCTGTGCTGCTCATCGAGCACAAGCTGCTCTATCCGCTGCACCTGACGCTGCCTGCGGGCGGGCGGATCGAGGGCGACCTAGCGGAGGAGCATGTCCCTGCCGACGGGCTGCCGACGGTGGCTATCCGGCCGGTGCCGCGCGAGAACTGCCGGTTCACCGTCCTGGCCTACGGCTATCAGGCGGAGCTGGCGCGGCGCGTGCTCTCGCGGCTCGCGGTCGAGGAAGAGATCTTCGGCGAACTCATCGTCCCGAGCCAGATCTCACCGCTCGACTGGGAGCCGATCGACGCCTCTGTCAGCGTCACGCACAGACTGCTGGTGATCGAGGAGGGCACCGGTGGCTTCACGTGGGGCAGTGAGGTGGCCGCGCGGATCTCCTCGCGCTTCTTCGGCGAGCTGAGCCACCCGGTCGCCACTGCGGCGAGCGACCCCACCGTAATTCCGAGTTCGAAGACGCTCGAGGCCGAAATGCTGATGACAGGTGAGCGCGTCGAGCAAGCGATCCGAAGGGCGGCTGCATGAAGCCGATCCTGGTTCCGACGACCGACGTCAACAGCGAGACCGGCTTGTTGCTGACGTGGCTCGTAGGCGACCGCGGAGAGGTCGAGGCGGGGGAGCCGATCGCCGAGATCGAGACGAGCAAGGCGATCATCGAGGTGCCAGCACCCGAGGCGGGCTTCCTCCTGCACGCCGCGCGTGAGGGCGCCGAGGTGCGCCTGACCGAGCCGGTCGCGCGACTGTTCGCTGACGCCGGGGCGCTGGAGGCCTACTCCGAGGAGGAGCAGCGCCGACGCGCGGAGGCCGCCGAGTCTGGCCCGCGCGCCACGGCGCCCGCGCGCCACCGAGCCGAGGAGCTGGGCGTCGACCTGGCCTCGATCGGCGGGGACTCGCTGATCACCGTCGGGATAGTTGAGGCCGCCGCTGCGGCGGGCACGACGGCGACGGTTGAGCTGCCCGACCCGCTGCCGGGCGTGGCGGCGCTGCCGCGGATCGCGCTGATCGGGGCCGGCCTCGGCGCTACGCAGGTTATCGACATTCTGCAGGGCGCCGAGAGCGGCACTGCCGTAGCGATCGTCGACGAGGACGTGGCGCGCTGGGCGGGCGAAGTGTTGGGCGTGCCCGTCGTGGGCGGCTTCGACCGGCTCGTGACACTGTTCGGCAAGGGCGCCTTCGATGCTGCGATCATCGCCATTTCGACCTCGGTGCCGGCCCGGGCGAGGCTGCGCGAGGCGCTCGAAACCAACGGCATCCCCCTGGCCAACGCGATCGATCCGACGGCGCGGATCGCCGCGGGCGTGACGTTCGGCACGGGCAATGTCGTCTGCGCCTTCTGTCACTTCGGCGTCGGCACTGTCGTGGGTCACAATAACTTCTTGTCCGCCTTCAACTCCTACGACCATCACAACCGGCTCGGCTCGGACATCTCGACCGGGCCAGCGTGCATGACCTCAGGCCTCGTCGTCCTAGGCGATCGCATCCGGCTCGGCACCGGCATATACATGGAGCCGCACGTCGAACTCGGCGACGATGTCCAGGTCGCGTCCGGCTCGGTGATCGTCTCCTCGGTGCCGGCAGGCCACACCGTCAAGCGCCGCGCGGTCACCACCGTGGTCGTGCCGCAGCGCCATGATGATGGCTCGGATCGACGCGATCGGCGCTGACCTCGCCGAACCCGACACCAAGATCGATGAGATGATCGCCCGCTCCGTGCGGGCGGCAGCCCGGCTCGATGAGGTCCCCTGGGTATCGGCCCGATGGCCGTAGCCAAGATGGGGGTGGTTAAAGTCGCGCTGGATTGGATCATCTTGACACGGAGGTTACGGGCTCGGTAGCCGAGCAAGTGCTGGAAGTACTGATTGCCTGCCGGTTCTCGGAGGGCGGAGCCGGCGAGCAGCTGCTCAACCCCCGAGCAGCCCAGGTCGAGGGCCATGAAAGTGTGCAATTGGTACCGGGCCCATGACGCATCCGGCTGCCGGTCGGGGCGGCTGACCAGGGCGAACAGTACCGCGAACTGCCCGAACAGGGCCGCCCCGGCGAAGGCAAGTGCCGCCCCGCGGGCGTCCCGGGCCACGTAATAGGCCACCTGCTGCCCCGGCTCGGGCCTGGCCTGCTCTGGGCCCGGCTTGTCGCCCCGGGCCCGCAAGACGGCGCTCGCCGCCTCGAACCACGTCTCGTAGCTGACCCGGGAAGAGGTCACTCCGAGGGCGCGGGCGTGGCGGAGGTTGGTGCGCAGGGTCTGCCTGGCACGGCCGACCAGGCACTGCTCCTCGGCGGCCGGCAGGTCGAGGACGGCCCAGGCCAGCCGACGCCGCGGACCGAACCAGTGCCCGAACCACCATGCGTCCGCTTCGGCCTGCCGGACCCGGAGGTCGATGAGGGGCAGTCGCCATACGGCGGCGAGGACCCGGAGCAGGGCCGGGTGCCGCGCCACGCTCCCGATCAAGGCCGAGGCCGGAGAGGAGTTGGGCAAACACCTGGCCAAGTCGCTGGCGGCCCGGAACTCCCAGCTGCCATATCGGAGCTCTCGCCGCTGGACCGGCACCCCTATGGCGCAGCCGTAACCCCGCCACCCTGGACCGGTCGGTCCCGGCTTCCGGCTCGATGCTGGCTGTCTCGCTGCCGGCGACACAGGCGACCGCTCCCCTCTGCTGCTGTGGGCCCCAGCAACAGATCCGGCTCATGACTCCCTCTTGGCTCCGCTGCCTCTACTGAGTACCATAGCCACTCATGTTGCCGCCGAGCACGGCGCCAATATCGAGATCGCCTACATCGGGCCTGGCAGGCGCTGCGTGACGCGGCACTAGCATGCTGACGGCAGGGCGGATCCGGCACTGCCCGACGGCCTCTAGCCGACGGCTCCTAATAGGCCCCCGAGCCCCGCGTAACCGCCGACCAGGTCTTCCAGAGGATCTGCAGGTCCAGCATGAACGACCAGTTCTCCACGTAGCGCAGGTCGAGGCGGACGGATTCGTCCCAGGACAGGTCTGAGCGCCCGCTCACCTGCCACAGGCCGGTGAGGCCCGGTTTCACGGCCAGCCGGCGGCGTACGTGATCACCGTACTTGTCCGTCTCACAGGGGAGCGCGGGACGCGGCCCGACCAGCGACATGTCGGCCAGCATCACGTTGATCAGCTGTGGCAGCTCATCCAGCGACCAGCGCCGCAGCCATGCGCCCACGGGCGTCACCCGCGGGTCCCTGCGCATCTTGAACAGCAAGCCGTTGGCTTCGTTGGACGCCTCAAGCTGCGGCCGTTGCGCCTCCGCATCGACCACCATCGTGCGGAACTTATAGAGCGTGAACGCGCGGCCGTCCTGGCCGACCCGGACCTGCCGGAACAGCGCGGGCCCGCCGTCATGCAGCCGGATGATCGCGCCGACGGTCAGGAGCAGCGGGCTCAGCAGCAGCAATGCCGCAACCGCGGCGATGCGATCGAATGCCGTCTTGATGACCCGCCGCCATCCGGTGAACTCCGGGTGATCCATGTGCAGCAGCGGCAGCCCGGCGACCGGCCTGATCGTGGTGCGTGGTCCGGCGACGTCCAGTAGCGCGGGCGCGACACACAGGTCGGTCCCGGCCCTCTCGAGATCCCAGGCGAGCTCCCGGAGGCCTACGCCGCTCATCTCCGGGCACGCCAGCACGGCAACGGTGTCGGCGCCATACTCTTTCACCACATCGACGACCGTACCGAGTCCGGCGACGACCGGTATGCCCTCGATGTCCCGGTGCTGACCCGGCCCCATCAGACAGGCCGCCACGACCGACAGGCCGTGATAAGTGTGCCGGTGCAGTGCAGCCGCCAGGTCCGCTGCGACGTCGCGATGACCGACGATGACGACCTTGCGCATGCAACTGCCCAGGCTGCGGAACGTATGGAGCCGCTTACGCAAGGCGAGCCTGGCCGCCAGGTCGAAGACCGTAACGGTCGGCAGCGCGAGGACCACATAGCCGCGCGCCACGCCGACATTACTGGCGTAGGCGGCGATCGCGACGGCCGCTGTCAGGCCCACCCCGGCGTTGAGTACACGGCGGAACTCGTCGGATCCCACGCCGATGAACCGCGAGTCATAACCGCCGGCCAGTCCTACTGCGGCAATCCAGATCAGTGGCAGCGCAAGACTGAACAGGAGATAAGACGACGCGCCGTAGGCGACAACACCGAAACGGGCTTCGAATGCGACCAGGCCGGCGGCTAGCGCACAGCATGTATCGAGAGCTATGGCTTTGCGCAAGTATGCGCTAGTCCACAGGGCGGAACTGCGTGCGGCCAGGCGCTCCGCTGCGCGGTCTGTGCGCCTCAAGTCGGCTACGGACGCTTGACCAGCCACTATGCCTCGCCCCACTTCATCGCTGACCACTCACGCCGACCCCCCAGCGGGTGCAGCCGATAACTCAGAGAGCGCGATGCGCTCCCTGCCAGGCCGCCGTCCCCATTTACCCGGCGAAGGAAAGACGCGCAGCCATACCGGGAGGTTGACACGCGTTAGTGGCTTCTCAGGCATAGCAATCACTACCGGGAATAGGGGGTTTTCCACGGCGCCCTTTCACCCATATATCGGACAAAACCATCAGCCGCCTAGGCCGAGCAGTAGAAGCTATCCGTTCCGGCGAGCGGTGGCGCTCAGGAGGCCTGCAGCAGGACGCGTAGCCTGGCCAGGCAGCGCCCGCGGGTAGGGCCGATGCTGCCGACCGGGAGTCCAAGCTCGTCGGATATTTCGGCGTAGGAAACTGGCGGATCGGCCATCAGCAGCTCAAGCAGCCGCTGCCACCGCCAGGGAAGTCGGCCGAGGGCCTCGCGAACCGTCTGGGCGCGTTCCTCGGCGAGCAGGCGCTCGTCAATGTCCGGCCCGTGCGCGACGACATCCTGGAGCGAAGTGTCATCCTGGACCAGCACGACCTTTTTGCGAGCCGCGACGCTGCGCAGGCACTCATGCCGTGCGGTGGTCGCCAGCCAGGAGCCCACGCGGGCTGGGTACTCAAGTCGATCGATATGCTCGAGCAGGCGCAGCCACGTCGCCTGGGCAACGTCAGCGGCGTCACTGTCCGCCAGCTTGAAGTCGCGGGTCATGGCCCAGATGAGCTTGGCGTACTGGTCAACCAGGCGCTCCCAGGCCCACAAATCCCCCTCGGCAGCGCGCTGCACCAGCCACGCGACGTCCACGCCGCCGACACCCTGCTCAGGCATCGTGGCGACGGCACAGCTAGCCAACGTCAGCCACCGCCCCCCGCCGCAGCCAGCCAGCCGACCGGGCGGCCAGACAGCTGACAGTTCGTTGCGCGAGAAGGCCGCCAGCACAGCAGCTGAAGGCACCGACTCGACCAGTCACGTTAGCTCCCCTTTACCAAAGGTCCCCAGAGGTGCCGCATCGGCTATTCGCGCTGCTTGCGGTGGTTCGACGCGCAGTGCGGCTTAGCTCCTGCATGCAGAAATTAGACGTGCGGGCTGGTTCGTTGGTTGACGCGTCCTGGTGCGGCTTCTTGGGGCTTTTGCGAAACTGGCGGCCTGCACGGCGTCGGCGGGCCAGCCGCTGACGTGCTGGTTTAGGATGATTTGGGAATCATGATGGGTTCGGCGGCGAAGGGCGGCCGCTACGCGCACGCCGCGATCGGACGCGGCCAGCCCGCCGGGTTTCCGCCAGATTCACCTGGATCAGTCCTTCTGTGCCGCAAGATATGCGGGAATTGCCGGCAGGGGGTTACCGGGCATGCTTCGTGATCCATGCGGCGGATGCGCTAGATGTGACGAAGCTCGCTGTGCGGGGCGCTCGGCGGCTCGACGGCGGGGCGGACTGGCTATGACCTGCTGCTGCTCGGACGCCTAGCTAAACCAGGCCGTCCAATCCCGACAGGCTGCACCAATAGGTCCGTGCGTCAGGCCCGTGCGTCAGGCCCGTGCAGTCGCGCGGCTCTCGAGTGCGGTAGCCCCCTGTGCCGCCCAGCCGCGGACGATGTCGCGCATTGAGAGCAGGCCGGTCACCTCGCCGTCGTCAATAACGATCAGGTGCCTGAAATTGCCGCGCACCATGGCGGAGGCCGCCTGCTCCAGGGTCCAGTCGGGCGAGGCGAAGACGACGTCCCCGGTGCGGTGATCGGCGACGCGCTCGGTGTCAGGATCCTGCCCGGCGCCGACCGAGTCGAGAATGTCACGCTCGGTCAGGATGCCGATGCCGGAATGATCATGGTCGGTCACCACCGCGGCACCGACCCGGTGCGCGGACATCAGGCGGGATGCCTCGCGCAGGGTGTGCGCAGGGCCGACGGTCAGGACCACACGGGTCATCCCGTCTCGAACCTTCATGATGGATCTCCTGGGCTGCTTGTGAACTTGTGACACCTAATCCAGTCCAGCATCCGCGATCGCGACGCCGAGGGCAATACCTGCCCGCAAAACTGTCGGCGCGGCTGCGAATCGCCGGGCCGCGTGGGCCGACCGGGCCTGTTCAGGCGGCGCCGCGGCAGGCCTGAGCCTGCGCCTCAGCCGCCGGTCAGCGGGGTGCAAGCAGGCTGAGAACCTCGTCATGCAGCCGCCCGTTGGTACACACGGCGCTGCCGCCATCGGGCGTGGCCTTGCCCGCTAGGTCAGTGAAGACGCCGCCCGCCTCCTCCACGATGACCTGCAGCGCGGCCAGATCCCACAGCGATACCTCCGGCTCGGCGGATATGTCGACTGCGCCCTCAGCGACCAGGACATGCGACCAGAAATCCCCGTAGGCACGGGTCCGCCAGACCGACCTGGCCAGCTCGAGGAAGCCGGCCATTCGGCCGTGCTGTTCCCAGCTCGGCAGGTCGGCGTAGGAGAGCGAGGCATCCCGCAGGTTATCGACCGCCGAGACGCGGCAGGCGGACGCCTTCGTGAGGCTCCGCCCGGTCCATGCGCCGCCGCTGCGCGCCGCCCACCACCTGCGCCCCAGGGCGGGCGCGGTAGCTACCCCGACCACGACTTCGCCGCCCACCATCAGCCCGATCAGGGTCGCCCAGACGGGAACGCCGCGGACGTAGTTCTGGGTGCCGTCGATCGGGTCGATCACCCAGCAGCGCTGGCCGGCCCCTGACCTGCCGTGCTCCTCGCCAAGGATCGCATCTCGCGGCCTGGCCCGGCTGAGCACGTTGGCCAGTGATTCCTCCGTCGCCAGATCCGCGTCGGTGACCGGCGTGAGGTCGGGCTTCGACTCCACGCGCAGGTCGAGAGCACGAAACCGACGCATGGTGATGTCGTCGGCCGCGTCGGCAAGGACGTGGGCGAAACGCAGGTCGTCAGACCAGTCTCTTCCCTGGTCAGAGCGCTGTGACATGGGTACGGGATCCTAACCTGGGAGCCTGCGGGATTGGTCATGAGATCCGCCCGCTGGCTGCGAGTCCGATCGCGTCCATAGTGGCAGCAGTGCGGGCGGCTAGCGCGTTACTGATCTGATGCCGGCAGACAATCCTCGTCACCTGGCTGTTCTTGTGCCTGACTAGCGCCGAGATGTCTTCGATCGTCTGTCCGGCGTCGCCCGTCAGCGACACGGTCGTATGCCTGGTCTCGCGAGGCTGCCAGTCCCGGCCAAGCCCGCCTCGATGGGACAGGGTGGCAGATCTCCTTCGCGGCCTCGCGGTCGGCGCGCAGCGGCGATGTGCCGTACCCGGGCGGTGCGATGCAGGTGACGCGCAGGCGGGGGGCCGCAGCGCCCGGGCCGGGTTCTTTGCTCTTGCCGCTGATCGCGCGCCCAGGCCGGCCGGGACCGGGGTTTGCAGGTTCAGCGAGCCGAACTCATCCCGACGCAGGGCACGTGGGCACGGTCGCCGACGTCCGAGACCACATCGCGGTCGGCGATCGCGTACAGCTCGATCCGGAGTCAGCCCGAGCAGCCGCCCGCCGACCCGCAGGCGCTGGTCAGCGTGTACCTGGAGACGGCGAACTTCTCCGGCTTACCGCCCGTGGAGCAGATCTCGAACCCGAAGTCGACCTGCCCGAGCTTAGCCCCGGCGCTGACCAGCCGGTGACCCTGGAGCCATTTCAGCGTCGCGAGGATGTCAACCGTGCCGGACTGCTCGTTCTTATCCAGGCTGAAGATGACCTCCCCGCCGTTGTACTGGTAGACGGTGAACGCCTGCCCGCCGATCGTCGCCGTGCCGATCTGCTGGGCTCCGCCGCTGCCCCGGCCCACGTTGTCCACCCATATCATGATCTCGTTCGGCCCGGAGGTGTTGCTGAGCCACAGGTCGTAGGCGGCCTCGGCATCGGTGCCGGCCTGCGGGTTCATCGTCTCAGTGAAATCTGAGGTTATCGACGCGAACGCGGAGATAGCTGGGTCGGTATCGGTGGTCTTGGTGAACACCTGCTGCACGTCCGGGTAGGTGAGGACGGCGGTATTGCCGCTGGCCTGGGTGGACGTGGCGGACCAGTTGCCTGGGTCGTAGGCGGTGAGGGTCTGCGGACCGCAGCTGGTCGTGTTGGTATTCGGGCCGCACCCCCACATGTTGTTCCCGTCGTAGGTCGTGTACCCGTTGCTGTTGCTGATCGGCGGGTAAGCGTATGGGCCGCAGTTGCCGTTGTGCACCGAGGTTACGCATGCCGCCCCGGTCGCCCGGCTAGGAGTCGGGCTCGTGGCGGTCGGGCTCGGATGCGGCGTGGCCGACGTACTCGTCGGGCTGGGGCTCGGTGAGCTGGCCCTCGGGCTCGGCGACTTGGCCCGCTGCCCGGCCTGCCCCTGCCATTGCACCGGGACCGTCCCCGCCGGGCACGCGGGCGGCGTGTTGACACGCACTCTGGCGAGGGTGTGCCCGGAGGTCAGGCAGGCGTAGATCGTCGTGCCGGCGGCGGCCGCGGGCATGAAAGCCTGGACCGTCGCGGCGGGCCGGGCCAGCATGGCGGGCACTGAGGCGCCGACGGCGAGGGCCGACCCCGCTGCGACAGCCGCCAGGACGATCCGTGATGACCTGTTCATTTCCGGCCCGCCTCTCCAGCTCGGATTGTCCTTGGGCGGCAACGATACCGGGACCAGCGGCGGGGTTTCAGGTGAATCGGGGCGCGGCGGTCAGATGTGCAGCTCGCGGACTTACTACTCGCCGAGCGCGCCGGTGACCTGCTCGAAGAGATCATCGAGTGGCTGGTTTGGCCGGCCCGGCGGGCTGCTTATTCATCTTCGCGGTGGCCTGGCGCCCGGCGGCGGTCGGCGTCGGTCTCGGTGTCGGCGGGGGGAGTGCGGTGGGCAGGGGCGCTGCCGGCGTCGAGACCCTCCAGGCTGCGCAGCAGGCGGCGCAGCGAGTCCAGCCTGACCGCAAGCGGGCCGCCGCCGCGGGCGGCCACCCACGAGTCGAGCGCGCAGTCGGGTTCCACGTGCGTGCAGCCCGGCGGGCACCCGGCCGTGCCCTCGGCGAGGTCGCCAAACGCCTGCGCAACCCGGTCCGCAGCGATGTGGCCCAGCCCGAAGCTGCGCAGTCCCGGGGTGTCGATGAGCCAGCCGCCGCCCGGCAGCCGAAGCGCCACCGCGGATGACGAGGTGTGCCGGCCGCGCCCAGTTACCTCGCTGACCATGCCGACGGCCCGTCCGGCATCCGGGATAAGCGCGTTGACCAGCGTGGACTTGCCGACGCCCGAATGCCCGACGAGCACGCTGAGCCGGCCGGCCAGTTTCACGCGAACCGCGTCCAGCATCTCCTCGGTGAGCGGCCGCCCGAGTACCACGTGCTCGGTGCCGAGCGGCGCGTAGGCGGCGAGGAGGTCGTCGGGAGCGGCCAGGTCGGCCTTGGTCAGGCAGAGCAGCGGATCAATCCCGGCGTCGTAGGCCGCGACCAGGAACCGGTCGATCAGCCGCGGCCTTGGCGGCGGATCGGCGAGCGCGCAGACGATCACCAGCTGGTCGGCGTTGGCGACGATCACCCGCTCCACCGGGTCCGAGTCGTCGGCAGAGCGGCGCAGCACCGAGCTGCGCGGCGCGACCCGGACGATCCGGGCGAGCGTGCCAGCCGCGCCCGAGGTGTCGCCGGCCAGGCTGACCATGTCCCCGACCACCACCCGCCGGTGCCCGAGCTCGCGAGCGGTCATGGCGGTGAGCTCGCGATCGCCGATCACGCAGTGGTAACGGCCGCGGTCGACGGCCACGACGAAGGCCTCGGCCGCGCTGGAATGGGCCGGCCTGCGCCTGGTGCGGGGCCGCGAGCCCCGGCCTGGCCGTACCCGCACGTCATCTTCGTCCAGCTCGCGGCCGTGGGTCGGCCGGCTCAAGGGGACCGCTCCAGCTCGCGGCCGCGGGTCGGCCGGCGAGGGGGACCGCTCCAGCATCGCCGCCCAGGCCGCGGTGAATGCGGGGAAGGTCTTGCCGACGGTAGCCGCGTTACGCACGGTCAGCCCGGGTACGGCGAGCCCGAGCACGGCCGCGGCCATGACCAGCCGGTGATCGTCATGACTGTCGAAGGGGGCGCCCGCTGCGCGCAGCGGCCGCGGCCGGATCTCCAGGCCGTCGCCGCGCTCGATGACCTCGCCGCCGAGCGCGCCGATCTCCGCGGCCAGCGCCGCGAGCCGGTCACTCTCGTGCCTGCGCAGGTGGCCGACGCCGGTGAACACCGACGGCGAGTCGGCCAGCGCCGCGAGCGCGGCCAGCACCGGCACGAGCTCGCCGATATCGCCAAGGTCCGCGGTGACGCCCCGGATCCGGCCAGTGCCGGTGACCCGCATGCCAGCGCTGGTCCTGGTGCTGGCGGCGCCCATCGCCGCGAGCAGGTCAAGGATCTGCCCGGCGGGCTGCGTGGTCCGCGAAGGCCAGTCTCGGATCGTCACGGACCCGCTGGTGACCAGCGCCGCGGCAAGGAACGGGGCGGCGCCGGACAAATCAGGCTCCACGGCGATCAATGCCGGCCGAAGCGAGCCAGGGTGCACCCGCCAGATATTTCTTATAACGGATGACGCGGGCTGACCGCCGTCCCCGCCCGGGCTCCCGGTCTCCACGTCAGCGCCCGCATCGCGCAGCATCTGCACGGTCATCGCGATGTGCGGCGCCGACGGAACCCGGGGGCCCTCGTGCCTGATCTCCGCCCCCTTGCCGTACCGCGGGGCGGCCAGCAGCAGGCCGGATACCAGCTGGGACGACCCGGAGGCGTCCAGGGTGACGGTGCCGCCGGGGATGGCGCCCCGGCCGCGGACCGTGAACGGTATCGCGCCGCGGCCCTCGTCGCTGATCACCGCGCCGAGCTCGCGCAGCGCGGTGAGCAGCTGGCCGACCGGCCGCTCCGCGGCGCGGCTGTCTCCGGTGAACTCCACGGTCGCGCTGGTCAGCGAGGCAACCGGGGGGACAAAGCGGAGCACCGTGCCCGCGTTGCCGACATCGATGGTCACGCTGCCTGCGCGCTGCCCGGGTATCACCCGCCAGCTAGCCGGCGGGCCGTCCGCCGCCTCGATCAGGCAGCCGAGCGCGCGCAGCCCGGCCGGCCATCAGCTGAGTGTCCCTCGCGATCAGCGGGCCGGTGATCAGCGTGGGGCTGTCCGCCAGCGCGGCAAGGACCAGCGCGCGGTTAGTCATGGACTTGGAGCCAGGTACGGCAACAGCGCCCGCACCGGCCCCGCCGCGGCGGGCGCCTGCCAGGGACCGCCCGGCCGGGGGCCCGGATCTGGTGCCCGGTCCATGCGCCGCTCCTTTGCCTGGCCGCCGCTGTCTGGCCGCCGCCTCGAGGCTACCGGTTGCGCCGGCGGCGGCCAGCCGGGCGCGGGCGTGGTCGGCGAAAGCACGCGCTGCCGAGGTTTGGCAAACTCCGAACTTGGCTATGAACTCGCTCAATCTGTGCTTCCCCCAGCCCTATGATGCTCTTGTCAAGGTGAGGACATGTGTGGCCGGTATGCCTCCGCGCGCAAGCGCATAGAACTCCTTGAGGAGTTCCGTATTGAGCGTGACCGCGTCACCGAGCCGCTCGATCCCGACTACAACGTGGCGCCGACAAAGCCTGTCTATGCCGTCCTCACCCGCGCGCCGAGGACTGCGGAGGCGGACCGGGCGGAGGCGGATGCCCAGGCCCGTGAACTGCGCGTGGTCCGCTGGGGCCTGGTGCCCTCGTGGGCCAAGGACCCGTCGATCGGCGGCCGCCTGATCAACGCCCGGGCCGAGACGGTCGATTCCAAGCCTGCGTTCCGCAAGGCGTTTGCCAGACGGCGTTGCCTGCTTCCCGCTGACGGCTATTACGAATGGCAGCCGGTCGAGGCTGGCGGGCGCACCGTAAAGCAGCCGTACTTCATCTGCCGCCGCGATGGCGGCCCGCTGGCCATGGCCGGGATCTACGAGCTGTGGCGGGACCGGTCGCTCCCCGACGATCATGAGCGCGGGTGGCTGTGGACCGCCGCGATCATCACGACAAGCGCGCCCGACGAACTCGGCCGGATCCATGACCGGATGCCGATGATCATCGATGAGAACAGCTGGGCGGACTGGCTCGATCCGGCCAGCGGCGATCCAGCCGACCTGCGCGCCCTGCTGGCGCCCGCGGCAGCTGGCGGCCTCGACTGGCATCCGGTCTCGACCGAGGTCAACTCGGTACGGCACAACGGCCCGGAGCTGATCGAGCCGATCGAGCCTGCGGATAGGAGGTAAGGACCTGATGGATGTGGCCGCTGCCCGCGAGCGTCTGGCGCAGATTCGCGACGGGCTCGACAGGTCGATCATGGTGCTGACCGGCGAGCACGAGGACGAGTGGGTGCCTGAGTACCCCCAGGATCCGGCCGACGCGGGGGCCAATCTCGCCGAGACTGAACGCACCGAGGCGGTACTCGCGCTCGCCAGGCAGCAGCGTTCGGAGGTGATCGACGCCCTGCTTCGTCTCGACAAGGGAACCTACGGTACCTGCACGGACTGTGGCTCAGCGGTCCCTGAGGGGCGGCTGGAGGCCAAACCAGAGGCGGCCCGCTGCGTTGCCTGCCAGGCCAGGCGAGACCGGCACCGCCGCTAGGCACGGATCAAGGAATGAAGGCATGCGGGCGGGTGTTACACCACGCGTGTCCGTAGCCACCTGCCAGGTTGATGCCGTCCCCGTGGTCATGCCGCGCGAGAAGGCTGGCTCCGGCGTTGTATCCTCCGGCCGAGGCAGTTGGTCTTTCGGCCAGCCGCGGCGGGCGTTCGCGGAGGAGGTGGGTCCAGTCCCTGAGGAGACACTGCAGGAGCGCAGCGAGCGCTTCTCCCGCGATGTCCTGCCGTACCTGGATCAGCTGTATGCGGCAGCGATGCGGATGACCCGCAATCCGGCCGATGCCGAGGACCTGGTGCAGGAGACCTTCGCCAAGGCGTATGCGTCCTTTCATCAGTTCCAGGTGGGCACCAACCTGAAGGCCTGGCTGTTCCGGATCCTCACCAATACGTTCATCAACTCCTACCGCAAGCGGCAGCGTGAGCCGCAGCGGTCAGGTACCGAGGAGATCGAGGACTGGCAGCTAGCCAGGGCCGCCTCGCACACCTCGGGGGGCCTGAAGTCCGCTGAGGCCGAGGCGCTTGAGCGGCTTCCCGACTCTGACGTCAAGGCGGCGCTGCAGGCGCTGCCGGAAGAATTCCGCATCGCGGTCTACCTGGCCGACGTGGAAGGCTTCGCTTACAAGGAGATCGCGGACATCATGGGAACCCCGATCGGGACCGTGATGAGCCGACTGCACCGCGGGCGCAGGCAGCTCCGCGAGATGCTGCAGGACTATGCGGCCGATCAGGGCCTGGTCAGGGCTGCGTCGACCGCCCCCGCCGAGGCGCCGTCATCGGGCGATGCGCCTGGGAAGGACGCGCAATGAGCTGCGGTAAACCGCACGACGTGCCCTGTAGCGAGGTGCTCGCGCGCGTGTACTCCTACCTGGACGGCGAGATCGGGGACGCCGGATGCGCTCAGATTCGCCAGCACCTCGACGAGTGCGGCCCGTGCCTGCGGGAGTTCGGCCTGGAAGAGGCCGTGAAGCGGCTGGTGCAACGGCACTGCGGCTACGAGGATGTGCCGCGCGAGCTAAGGACCAAGGTGCTGGCCCGGATCCAGGCGGTCCGTGTTGAGCTTGAGGTCGAGCTGCACGTCGAGTAGCCAGACTGGCTGACGTCCTCCGTTTCACAAAATGTCGTATTAGCTGGTCTAGCGCCCGCCGGGCGATGCGGCGGACGGCCACGCGGACCTGCTTGATCGCGTTACTCTAAGTGGCGGCAACGGAGCGGCGCCCGGGCGCGGGGGCGATGACCCCGGCGCGCTCCATTCGCACAAAGCCGACATGCGAGGGGTCATGAGCAGGGTCTCCCGAGCGGCCTGGCTGTACATAACGGCGGTGGCCGTTGCGGTCGCAGCCCTCGTCGCGCCCAGGCTGCCCGGCGCTATGCACGCCGGCTGGTGGATCACGCTCGGCGTCCTCATGGCCCTCTTCCTGGTCTGCGACTCGACCCCGGCGCAGCTGGCGGCGCGGCAGTCCGCCTGGTCGCCGAGTTCGTCCGCCACCCTGGCCGCCGTGGTGCTGCTCGGCCCGGTCGGCGCGGCCCTGGTGGGGGCCGTTTCGGTGGCGAGCCCGCGGCGCAAGCCGCTACTGGCCGAACGGCTTTTCAACGGAGCGATGTATGCGCTGTCGGGCTATCTCGCCGGATGGGCGTTCGTGGCGCTGCACGGCACCGTAGGGCGGCCGACCACCGCCGAATTCCCGCATATCATCTGGCCGTTCACGGTGGCCGCCGTCGTGCACGTGCTGGCCAATCAGGGGCTGCTGTGGGGCATGCTGCAGCTGATCGACGGCGAGGCCAGGCCACGGCGCCGGATCCGGCTTGAATCCAGCCTGCCGCTGCTGCTCGTGTCCGACCTGGGCTACGCGGCGCTCGGCCTGGTCATCGCGGCGCTGTGGTCGGTGATGAGTGAATTCGCGGCCGCCCTGGTGCTGGTCCCGCTGTTCGTGGCGCGCTGGGCGATGGGGCAGTTCGCCGAGCAGCAGCGGGCCTACGCGGCCACCATGGCCGCGCTGTGCCAGGCCGTTGAGACCAAGGACTTCTACACCCGCGGCCACGGCGACCGGGTGTCGCGCGGGTCCGGGATGATCGCCCGCCAGATCGGCATGCGGGCTGACCGGGCGGAGGCCATCAGGTTCGCTGGCATGCTGCACGACGTCGGCAAGCTGGGCGTGCCGACCAAGGTGCTGCAGAAGACCGGCGTGCTGACCGAAGAGGAGTACGCGGCCATCCAGCTGCACCCGATGCGCGGTCTGGAGATCGTCAGGGAGATCGGCTTCCTGAACGAGGCGCTCACCGGCATCATGCATCACCATGAGCGGATCGACGGCCGGGGCTACCCGATGGGCTTCGCCGGCGACGAGATCCCGGAGTTCGCGCGCATCATCGCGGTGGCCGACGCCTTCGACTCGATGACGTCGACCAGGTCCTACCGCCAGGCGCGCCGGATCGACGACGCGGTCGAGGAACTCCGCAAGGGCTCGGGCACCCAGTTCGATCCGGCCCTGGTGGACGCCTTCGTCGCCGCGCTGCGGCGGGATGGCTGGCAGCTGCCCGTGCCGCCGCCTGAGCCGCTCGACCGCGAGATGGTGACGGCGCAGGATCATGACGACCCGACCGCCCCGCTACGGGTCGTCGAGACCTTCTGACGCCGGGGAGCAGCCATGACAACGCGCCAGCCAGCCGAGCGGTGGGTGTTCTGGCAGGCCCTGGATTCAGGCAGGCTCCTGCTGCTCGCCGCCGCCGCCATGCTGGTCGTGGCCGGGCTCGCGCAGACCGCGGCCGTCAAGGTCCAGCAGCCCGCTACCGCGGTGGCCTTCGGCTGCCTGATCGCGTTCGGCGAGCTGCTCAGGCTGAGCCTGCCGGGCAACAGGGAAGCCGCGCCCATCGCGACGACCGGCGCGCTGGCCTATGCGCTGCTGCTGCATGTCGCCAGGCAGGACGGGAACGCGCCGCCGCACGTTCGGGCGCTTCAGGTGATCGCGGTCACCGCGGTCGGCATGACCCTCGGCGCGCTGCCGCACGTCGCGGCGGGCCGGTCGGCGGGCCTGACCGGGATGGCGTCCAGGCTGGTCGCTGTCGGCTGCGTTGCGTTCATCTTCCGGCCGTTAGCCACCAGCCAAGTTCTCAACGCCCACCGGAACTGGTGGATCGCGCTGGCCGCGATGGCGGTCTCGGCTACGGTCGGCTGGCTGGTCGAAGCCGTCATCGGAGCCCTGATCAGGGCGGACGACCTGGGTGCCCGGTTCTCGGTCGCGCTATGGGACGAGATGCGGGTGCTGGCGCCGCTCGGGGCTGCGGTCGGCGCTTCCGCCGTGATCACCGTCTTCGCCGCCGAGATCATGGGACTTTCCGAGCTCGCTGTCTTCATCGGGCCGCTGCTTGTCACGCAGGTCGCGTTCCGCAGGTATGCCGGGATCCAGGCGACGTACCTGCAGACTGTCCGCGCCCTGGCCAGGGTCACCGAGGTCGGCGGCTACGTGGAAAGCGGACATTCCCGGCGGGTCAGCAGGCTCGCGGTCGCGGTCGGGCAGGAACTCGGCATGCCGGAACATGACCTGCTCGATCTGGAGTACGCGGCGCTGATGCACGACATCGGCCAGCTCGCGCTTCCGGACCCGATTCCCGGCGGGGCCACCGTGCTTGTCTCCCCGGCCGACCAGCGGCGCATAGCCGAGCTCGGCTCGGACGTGATCCGGCAGGCGGGGGTTCTTGACAAGGTGGCGGAACTGGTCCGCTGCCAGAACTGGCCGGCCAACGGCCACGACCCGGAGCCGCCCGTGGGCAGCAGGATCATCCGGGCCGCCAACGCATTCGATGACCTGGTCGGGGGGTCAACCGACCGGGACCGCACCGCTGCGGCGCTGGAGCGACTGCGGCTCGATACCGCCGCCGAGTACGACGCGGGGGTCGTCGAGGCGCTCAGTGAGGTCGCGGGACGGCGGCTGGCCAGCCGCCTGTAGGCTGCCGGACGTGTTCGAATCGGTCCTGATCGCCAATCGCGGCGAGATCGCGCGACGGGTGATCAGGACCGCCGGGCGGATGGGCATCGCGACCATCGCGGTGCACTCGGAAGCGGACACCGACCTGCCCTATGTCCGCGAGGCAGATCATGCGGTGCAGCTCGGGGGCGCCCATCCCGCCAGCAGCTACCTTGACGCCGATGCCATTATCGCTGCCGCCGTGGCGACCGGGGCGCAGGCCATCCACCCCGGCTACGGATTCCTGGCCGAGAATCCCGCGTTCGCTGCCAGGGTCGCCGAGGCCGGCCTGATCTGGGTCGGGCCGCCGCCCGAGGCGATAGAGCAGATGGGCGACAAGATCAACGCCAGGAACCTGATGGAGCGGGCGGGCATTCCTGTCTCCGCGGGCAGCAGGGAGCCGGTCACGAGCCTGGCGGCGGCGGTCGCCGAGGCGGACCGGATCGGCTACCCGGTGATGATCAAGGCTGTCGCCGGCGGCGGCGGCATCGGGATGAGCGCTGCCGCGAACGAGGCCGAGCTGCGCACCGGCTTCGAGACCGCGCGATCGCGCGCCGAGCGGTTCTTCGGCAGCCCCGCGATCCTGCTGGAACGCTACGTCAGCCAGGCCCGCCACGTTGAGGTGCAGATCCTCGGGCTGAACGACTCGCGGGTGGTCGCCCTCGGCGAGCGGGACTGCTCGGTGCAGCGGCGCCATCAGAAGGTGGCGGAGGAGACGCCGTCTCCTGGTGTCGGCCCGGAGCTGCGAGCCAGGATGCTGCAGGCGGCGATCCGGGCCGGGGAGGCCGTCGGCTACCGGGGAGCGGGCACGGTGGAGTGCCTGGTCGACAGCGCGGCGCAGGATTTCGTGTTTCTCGAGATGAACACCAGGCTCCAGGTCGAGCACCCGGTCACCGAGATGGTCACCGGGATCGACCTGGTCGAGCAGCAGTTCCTGATCGCCGCTGGCGGCGACGTCAGCTTCGGTCCCGCGGCCGTCGCCCCGGCCGGCCACGCGCTGGAACTGCGGGTCTACGCGGAGGACCCGAAGCGCTTCCTGCCGAGCCCTGGCCTGATCACCGAGTGGGCGGAGCCGTCAGGCCCCGGTATCCGGATCGACGCTGGTTATGCGGCGGGCAACGAGGTAACGCCGTTCTACGATCCGCTGCTGGCCAAGCTGTGCGCGTACGGCGCCAATCGCGGCCAGGCCCTGGACCGTGCTCGCGGCGCGGTGGCATCCTTCCGGATTGCCGGGCCCAAGACCAACCTGGAGTTCCACGCGGAATTGCTCGACAGCGCGGAGTTCGCCAGCGGCCGATACGATACGTCAGTCGTTGCCCGGCTGCGATGATGACGCTGATCGCAGACAATGGTGGTAGCGCAGCCTGGCACCGATCGCCAGGCAGGACGCGAGGAGGTGCGCGTGATCGAAGTCCGCGCCGAGATGGTCGCGAACGTGTGGAAGGTCGTGGCAGCCGAGGGCACCGCGGTAGCCGACGGTGACACGATCGTCATCCTCGAATCGATGAAAATGGAAATCCCGGTCCTGGCCGAGGGATCGGGCACGATCACGAAGCTCTCGGTGGCCGAGGGCGACGTGGTCCAGGAAGGCGACATGATCGCGGTCATCGAATGAAGCCGGACACGAGCGCGGCCCTTTCGGTCGGGCTGCGGGCTAACGTACGCGCGGTCGTCACCGAGGACGACACGGCCATGGCGATGGGCAGCGGAGACGTCCCCGTGCTCGCGACGCCACGGCTGCTCGCACTCGCCGAGGCGGCCGCGATCGCGGCGATAGCCCCGTACCTGGACGAGGCGTCCACTTCGGTAGGCACTGCGGCGAGCCTGGAGCACAAGCGTGCCAGCCCGCTGACCGAGGAACTCGTCGTCGAGGCTGAGCTTACCGAGGTGGACGGGGAACGGCTCGTGTTCAGCTTCATCGCCCGGGTCTGGAATCCCGCGGAGGACCTGGTGGTCGGCGCGGGCAGCATGGAACGGGTCGTGGTCGACCGGGAACGTTTCGTGGCACACGCCCACCCGGCGTCAGTCGCTTCGTGACCAGCGGCTCAGACGCCGGTAGTGGAGCGCGGGTAGGAGATCTTCGGGTCCGTGATGATATTGACGAGGTACGGCACGCCCGAGTCGAAGGCCCGGCGCAGGGCCGGCCCGATCTGGCCTGGCGCCGTGACGATTTCCCCGGCCCCGCCTAGCGCGCTGACCACCCTGTCATAGCGGCAACCCGGCTGCAGGTCGGCCGCGACGTCGTAGCCGTAGAGCTGTTGCATGGGATACTTCTCCAGCCCCCAGATGCCGTTATTGCCGCAAACCATCACCATGGGCAGCCGGTGCCTGACGGCGGTGTCGACATCCATCAGCGAGAACCCGGCGGCGCCGTCCCCGAGCAGCAGTACCACCTGTGCCGACGGCCGGGCGATCCGCGCGGCGATGGCATACCCGAGGCCGGTGCCGAGGCACCCGTACGGGCCCGGGTCCAGCCAGCAGCCAGGACGCTGCGGTTCGAGGTACTTTCCCGCGTACGAGACGAAGTCGCCGCCGTCGCCGATCACCACGGCATCGCTGTCCAGCACCCTGGCGAGCTCGCCGTAGATCCGCAAGGGATGAATCGGCTCGGTGTCGCTGCTCAGCAGCTGCGCGTCGGCGGCGATGGCGGCATCGGCCGCGGCCTGGAGCCTGGGCAGCCAGGATCGGCTCCAGCGGGGCGGTGCAGCGCCCGCAATCGCCTGGGCGACGGCCGCAAGCTCCGCGAAGAACGCTGCCAGGTCGCCTGATGCGCGGCCGGCCAGCTCGCGGTGCCGCGCGGCGCGGTCCGCCGCGTCGACGACATGCACGACCAGGGCGGGCGGCGCCCCGTTCCGGCCGCCGTAGTCACCGTAACCGAGCCGGAAATCCAGCGCCGTGCCTGCCACGATCACCAGGTCGGCCTCGCCGAGGGCGGCCGACCGCGCCCTGGACACGAGCAGCTCGTGCCCGGCGGGCAGGATCCCGCGGCCCTGACCGTTCAGGATTACCGGCAGGGCGAGCTGCTCGGCGGCGGCCCGTGCGGTGTCCGACGCGCCGTCCAGCCACACATCCGAGCCAAGCACAAGCACCGGCCGGCTGGCCTGGGCGAGCAGCCGGGCGATATGCGCGACTGCCTCAGGATCGGGCCCGCCGGCGGCCGCCGGTCCGCCCGCTGCCGGTCCGCCCGCCGCCTGCCTGGCCGCCGCGTGGGCGTGCGCTGCTGGACGTGAGCCGGCGCTGCCGAACAGGGCTTCCAGGCTGACGTCAAGGAAGACCGGGCCGCGGTGACGCGTCCCGGCCAGCGCGAACGCCGCATCGACAGCCGAGCCGACCCCGCCGCTTTCGTGCTCGGTCCAGGCCCGCTTCGTGATCGCGCTCAGCAGCACCGGATGATCGATCTCCTGGAGGCTGCCCGACCCCCAGCGGTAGTCGGGAGCCCGGCCGCCGATGACGACCAGGGGCGCGCCGTTGAAGTGCGCGGTGGCGATCGCGCTCACGCCATTGGTAACCCCGGGGCCGGCGGTCAGCACGGCGAGTCCGGGGCTGCGGGTAAGCCGGCCGGTGGCCTCGGCAGCGAACACCGCCGTCTGCTCGTGCCTGACGTCCACGATGCGCAGCGGCGGATCGGCTCTCACCGCGCCGTCGTACATCGGGAAGACGTGCCCGCCGGAGAGCGTGAACATGGTCTGGACGCCGTGCCATTGCGCGCCGGCGACGGCATGCGCGCCGCCGTGATCAGGTGCCTGGCCCGTATTCGGCGGCGCTCCGCTGGCCCGGGCTGCGTCCCGTTCGCTGCCGCCCATGGGGGGAGGTTACCAGCTGGTAGCAGGTTTCTGTGCCGGGTGCGCCGGGCGCCGGGTCCGGGTGACAAACTTGTACCTATCGCCGCGATACCACGACTGCGACCATTCCACCGGGGTGCCCGATGCGTCGAATGCGCGCCTGCTGAGCAGCAGCAGCGGCAGCCCGGCATCCACGCCGAGCAGGCGGGCGTCTGCGGGGCTTGCGAGCACGGTCTCGATCGTCTCCTCCGCCTGCGTGAGTTCCACTCCGTAGCCGGACACGAGCGTCTCATAGAGTGAGGATGCCGAGTCCACCTTCCTGCGCAGCCCGGGGAACCGGCGCGCGGGCAGGTAGGAGACAGCGATGGCCATCGGCGCGCCGTCAGCCAGCCTGAGCCGGTGGATGCGCAGCACCCGGCCGCCTGGCCTGATGCCAAGCAGCAGGGCGAGCTCTTCGTCGGCCGGCCGGTATCCGGTGTCCAGGATCTGAGTCTGCGGGTTCAGCCCGTGGGCCCGCATCTCTTCGGTGTAGCCCGCGAGTTCAAGCAACTGGGCGACCTTCGGCGGGGCCACGAACGTGCCCTTTCCCTGCCTGCGCACCAGCCTGCCCTCGATGACAAGCTCGGCGAGCGCCTGCCGGATGGTGGTGCGCGAAGTGCCATACCGCTGCGCCAGCTCGCGTTCACCTGGAACGGGCGAACCGGTGGTCATCGAGCTCGTGAGCGCCAGCAGGCCGCGCTTCACGCCGTAGTACTTGGGAAGCCGGGCGCCCGCGGCTTCAGCGCGAAGATCACCGCTTGGCGTGACATCCGGTGACGTGGGGGACATCTCCCGCTGATTCGCAGTCACCCGCACATGGTCTCTCAGGTAGGGCCGCCTGACCCGGCAGATGCGATGATGACGGGGTGCCTACGATGACCAACCTTGCCCTCCGCCAGGCGGGGCTGGCCGAATCTGACGTGGAATGGCTGCACACGCTCGTCTCCGACTGGCAGCTGCTGGCCGACCTCTCCTTTGCCGATCTCGTGCTCTGGGCGCCGCTCCAGGACGGATCCGGATGGGTAGCGCTCGCTCAGATGCGGCCGACAACGGGGCCGACCGCCTTTCCCGACGACGTCGTCGGCTCGGTCAGGTCTGCCGCCGACCGGCCGTTCCTCGAGGCGGCGAGACGTGACCGGCGGATTTGCCGGGAGGGAGATCCGGAATGGAACAGCGGGGTGCCGGTCAGGCACGAGACGATACCGGTGGCCCACGGTGGCAAGGTCATCGCCGTGATCGAGCGATCCACCAACCTCAGCGCAGCGCGCACCCCCAGCCGGATGGACATCGCGTACCTGCGAGCCGCAGATGATCTTGCCCAGATGGTGGCGGCGGGCATGTTTCCCAGTACGGGCAACGAGCCCGCATTGGTCAGGTCGCCGCGGGTGGGCGACGGTCTGCTGCGGCTCAGCCGGTCCGGCAGGGTGACCTACGCGAGCCCGAATGCGCTGTCGGCCTACCGCAGGCTCGGGCTCACCGCCGACCTGGTCGGGGCGGAACTCGGACCGCTCACGGCACAGCTGTGCATGACCTCAGCGCCTCGTGACGACTCGCTGATACTGACGGCGAGCGGCCGTGCGCATATGGAGACTGAGGTCGAAGGGAACGGCTCCGTCGTGCAGCTGCGCACCATCCCGCTGGTCGTGACCGGGGCCAGATCGGGCGCGCTCGTCCTGGTCCGTGACGTCACCGAGCTTCGGCACCGGGAGCGTGAGCTCATGACGAAGGACGCGACGATCAAGGAGATCCATCACCGGGTCAAGAACAACCTGCAGACCGTGGCCGCGCTGCTGCGGCTCCAGGCGCGCAGGCTCGAGGCGCCGGAGGCCCGCGCCGCGCTCGAGGAAGCCGTGCGCAGGGTCGGCTCTATCGCGATCGTTCACGAGACCCTCTCCCGCACGCCCGAAGAGATCGTGGATTTCGACGACATCGCGCGGCGGGTCGCGATGATGGCGGGGGAGGTGTCCGCGCCCGAGGCGCGGGTCACGCCCGAACTGTTGGGAAAATTCGGGCTGCTCCCGGCGTCGCTGGCGACCCCGCTGGCCCTGGTCCTGACTGAATTGCTGCAGAACGCGCTTCAGCATGGCCTGACCCGTCCGACCGGCGCTGCGCTCGGCGGGACCGTCGAGGTGAAAGCCGCCAGAAATCAGCACCGGCTGACGGTCACTGTGGCCGATAACGGGGTCGGCCTGCCGGCGGATTTCGATCTCGACTCCAGTGCCAGCCTCGGGCTGCAGATCGTCCGCACCCTGGTGATCACGGAGCTTGGCGGCCGATTGGAGATAACGCCGCAGGCCACGGGCGGCACGAAGGTGATCGTGGAGCTTCCGGTAGAGGCGCGGCTGACCGCCACCGCCAATGGCGGCCAGAGGTCAGCTGCACCGCGTGTGCACTAGTAGCAGAGGCAGTCAGCCCTGGCGGGGCTCACCGGTCAGGCGCCGTGCGGGTGCAGGCACTGTGCGGGTCAGGCGCTGTGCGGGTCAGGCGCTGTGCGGGTCAGGCGCTGTGCGGGTCAGGCGCCGTGCGGGTCAGGCGCCGTGCGGGTCAGGCGCCGTGCGGGTCAGGCGCCGTGCGGGTCAGGCGCCGTGCGGGTCAGGCGCCGTGCGGGTCAGGCGCCGTGCGGGTCAGGCGCTGGCGCCAGCCCGGACTCTGGCTGCGCGGCGCTTGAGCGCGCGCCGTTCGTCTTCGCTGAGGCCGCCCCAGACCCCGGAATCCTGGCCACTCTCGAGTGCCCACTGCAGGCATGCTTCTTGCACCGGGCAACGTTGGCACACCTGCTTGGCCTCGTCGATCTGGAGCAACGCGGGCCCTGTGTTGCCGATCGGGAAGAACAGCTCCGGGTCTACGTCACGGCAGCCGGCGTGGTGACGCCAGTCCATGAAGTCCATCCACTCCTTCTAAGGACGGTACCGTGGCCTGGGCCCGTCACGTCAGTCGTGCTTGTGAACGATTTCACGAGCTATAACAGATGCCCGTGCTTGATAGTTCCCGAGCCGAGAAGGTCCTAACGTTCACGGGACACACACCCCGATCGGCTCCCGAACATGCCGCCGGACACGGTCACGGCGACCTTGCCCGCACCCAGTCCGGGGACGCGTGGCTAGCGCGCCGCTCGCCCGGGAGCGTTACAACCTTCTCAAGCGCGGCGATCAACCGCAAGAGGCTTTGGCAAAGGTTCGGGTGGATTTCGGTGTCAGATGAGTCACAATGCGGGCATGGCACCCCGCCAGGCTCGCGCTCAAGGTCCTGAGATGGGCTTGCCTGGCCGCGGTATGCCGCCTTTATAAGGGTATAAGCCCTTCTTTCCTCGTCACCCAACCCTTCATACTATGACACGCAGCGCATTGGGGATTGACGCGAAACTGACACGCTCGCGTTCGCCCATGTACTCTCCGTCAATCTGGAAGGCCACTGGCCTGCTCGCGGTAAAGGCTAGCTCTGCCTCATCGTGCGCGGAAAGCACGCTCCGCCCGCGCGCGGGGGACCCCGCCGTGGACAGCACCCGGCGCAGTGTCCGCAGCGTAGCGCCCGTACGCAGGCTGCGGAGCGCGAACACATCCAGTCCGCGATCGAATGCGGCTTTCGGGTTAGTATTGACGGGACGCCGGCCGAGGTAAGTCCATGGAGCGGTGTTAGAAATAATGGCGAGGAAGAACGGCCCGGCAGGCGGATGACCGTCACGTTCCAGCGTCAGTACGGGATGGCCCCTGTCGGTCCGCAGGTAAAACTGGCGAACCGCAGTTCGCGCGTACAGCGCCGGTGTGACCAGGCGGCCGTGGGCGCGCTGGCCGTCGACCGCCCGCACCACCTCCGCGTCGAAGCCGAGCCCGGCATTGAACGCAAAGTACCTGCTCTCGGCCAGGCCAACGCCGATGTCGCGCTGCCTGCCGTCGGCAAGTGCCTGCAGGATCCAGCCGGCCGCGTCGACCGGATCAGGCGGCAGCCCGAGCGCCCGGGTAAAGACGTTGGCGCTGCCGCCCGGCAATGGAGCAAGGGCAGGCAGCTCGGCTGCAGAGGTGCCGCGGTCCGCCGTACCGAGGATTCCGTTAACCGCCTCATTCACGGTCCCGTCCCCGCCGAGCGTGAGCACCAGGGCGAAGCCCGCGCATCGTGCCTCAGCAGCCAGGCCGGTAGCGTCGCCCCGGTAACGTGTCTGGACGACTTCAAGGTCGACAGCGGATGCGAGCGCGCGCACGATGACGTCGCGGCGAAGCCGCGTCGTGGAGGTGGCCTGTGGGTTCACGATCAGGAGAGCGCGCACGCGCTCAGGTTAGCGAGTCCGGAAATTCCGAAATGCGGCGGCGCCCGGCGACGGTGACGGTCGCAGCGGTGGTGCAGGCGGCAGAATCGGCCGGGGTGCTCGCCGCATCGATCCTGGCCGGGATCGACACCGGAGCCGGGAAGTCCTATCACGCTGACAGCGGCATCGCGCTGACGCTGATCGGCGTGGCAACGGCAGCGGCACTGGCGGGTGTCGCGGCCGGGCTTGCCAGAACACGTCGCTGGAGCCGCACACCGGCCATCCTTACCCAGCTGTTCGTCGGCATTGTCGGTATCTACCTGGTCCAGGGCCATCGCTATGACTGGGGCGTGCCCGGCATCACGCTCGCCGTCGTCGGATTCGCGGCCCTGCTCCTCCGGCCGAGCTTGCGCGCGCTGGCCGGCGATCCGCCAGCGTCAAGCACGGGCCATCGGGACGGGCCGCGCCCGGGCGGCAGCTAATCGTCGATGGTAAGCCCCTCACGGAGCTGGGCGAGCGTCCGGGCCAGCAGGCGTGATACGTGCATCTGCGAGATGCCGAGCTCGATGGCGATCTGAGACTGGGTCATGTTCCCGAAGAACCGCAGCAGCAGGATGCGCTTCTCCCGCGGCGGGAGCCGTTCCAGAAGTGGCTTGAGCGATTCCCGGTACTCGACTCCCTCCAGGGCATCGTCAAGCATCCCGAGCGACTCGGCCACCGCAGGCGCGTCGTCGTCACCCGAGTCCGGCGCATCCAGCGAGACAGTGGAGTAGGCGTTGGCCGACTCCAGGCCTTCCAGCACCTCCTCCTCGCTCATCTGCAGATGGGCGGCGAGCTCGGCCACCGTAGGCGCCCGGCCAAGCCGCTGGGCCAGGTCACTGATGGCCTTGGTCAGCGCCAGCTTGAGTTCCTGCAGCCGCCGGGGCACCCGGACGGCCCATCCTTTGTCCCGGAAGTGCCGCTTGATCTCGCCGACAATGGTGGGCGTCGCGTACGTGGAGAACTCCACGCCGCGGCTGAGATCAAACCGGTCGATGGACTTGATGAGGCCGATGGTGGCCACTTGGGTGAGATCGTCGAGCCATTCGCCTCTGTTGCGGAACCGGCGTGCCAGGTACTCGACCAGCGGAAGGTGCAGCTCGACCAGCTCGCCGCGGATGCGCAGCCGCTCGTCATCGCCAGCTGGCAGCACCGCCAGCTGCTCGAACAGGTCTCGTGCCCGTCCCCGCTCGCGCGGCGCGTGCTGGATCTTGGCAGGCGCCAGGGCCTCGTCAGCAGCCGCGCCCTCGGCAGGCTCGTCCTCGGCGTCCCGGAAATCGATCACTGCGGCACCGGCGAGGTCTGTCTCTCCGCTCGCAGCGCCGTCCCCGGCACGCGCGATCATCGTGCTCTCGAACTGCTCGGTCAAGCTGACCTCGATCTCCCCCGTCATACTGATCCCGATGTCTCGCGGGTCTTGCGCATCACGATGATCAGCAGATCGCCGGGCCCCACGTGCGCCTCGACGCTCCCCGCCAGTGCGGACAGCACGGTCCAGGCGAAAGTGTCGCTTGCGGGCGGCTGTGGCGCCAGGCACTCAGCCGACACCGAGATCGTCATCATGTCGCGGTCGAGCGAGAAGACACACTCAAGGGTGCCGCCAGGCCGCGCCTGGCTCAGCAGCATGGCGCAGGCCTCGTCGACGGCAATACGCAGGTCCTCGATCTCGTCGAGCGTGAAATCCAGCCGGGCTGCCAGGCCAGCCGTCGCGGTGCGGAGTACCGACAGATACGCACCCTCGGCCGGCAGCCGAACCATCACCCGGTCCTGCGCGTCGGCAAGCTCGCCGGGATAGCCACGGACGGCGGTAGCCGGGCCCGGACGGCCGGCTAGGGGTGTGCCGCCACCCTCGGGCGCCACCGGGCCCGCGGCTGGCCTGATCGCTGGTACGGTCGTCTTCTCGGTCACGTCTGCCCCTCCTGCAGCGTCCGGCACGGTCGCCGCAGGGCGGCCGACCGGTTCCTGTCTGCAACCTACCGTGCGCGCGCCGCTGCACTGACACGCCGCGCGGCCAGTGTCCGCCCAGTACGGCGAGGGGCCGCGCGTACCGTGGCCGCGCGGCCCCAACTGTCAGACTTCCCAACCTCTGCGAGGTCAGGCCTGCTTTGTCGCCGCGAAGATCTTTCCGATCTCCTCGATCTTGCCGAGCAACTCGTCGGCCTTCGCAACATCGGTGCTGCCTTTCGTGCCGGCCGCCCCCGCGAGCTTGGTGGCCTCGTTGAACAGCTGGTTCAGTTGCGGGTACTTCTCGAAGTGCGGGGGCTTGAAGTAGTCAGTCCACAGCACCCACAGATGGTGCTTGACGAGTTCCGACCGCTCCTCCTTGATCTGCAGCGCGCGGGTGCGGAACTCCGGGTCGGCATTCTGCTGGTACTTCTCGCAGATTGCGCGGACAGATTCGGCCTCAATCCTGGCCTGCGCCGGGTCGTAGACGCCGCAAGGGAGGTCACAGTGAGCGTGCGCGGTGACCCTCGGCTCGGCCAGACGTGCGAGCAGCCTCATTGATGTCCTTCTCTCGTGTCAGATCATGGGTACCGGGTTCCGACAGTACCCCGCCCGCTCGATTGCATTCAGGGAGGGCCACATGCGTTGGCCGCTGTGGCGTGTCGCGGTGGCGGAGCAGTCCATGGAACCGGCGCTCCGGCCCGGAGACTGGCTGCTGGTCCGGCGCGGCGTGCGGGCTGGCCGGCCGGCTGCGATCAGGCCCGGCCAGCTGGTGATCGCACACCACCCAGGGCGGCCTGGCATGCTGCTGGTCAAGCGGGCCGTTACGGCGCGAGCCGGCGGGCTGGTGGCTGGAATCCGACAACCCCGGTGCCGGGGCGGTCGACAGCCGGGCCTTCGGCCCCGTGCCTGACCGGCTGATCGAGGGCAGGGTACTGCTGCGTTACTGGCCGCTGCGGCCGCGTAGTTCCTGACCCACGGCCGGGCGATCCCGCCGTTGCCTAATTTTCCGCGGCGGTTCCGGCGGCGGTTCCGCGGGCGCATCCGCGGCACTTCCCCGGCCGGAACGAGGGCCCCGTCACGCCCACGGCGTGACGGGGCCCCTCGGATTCACCTGAGCCAGACGGTCGGCCGGATCCTGGCGTCAGTGGGAGAGCGCCGGCCCCGGCGGCTCCTCAACCCCGGACTGCCTGCCGACAAGGTCGAGCATCTCTGCCTTGGGCAGCCGGGCGTACTGTGCCCAGTAGTAGATGACCAGGCTGAACGCGGCGACGATCAGCATGTCCCACCAGAACGGGATGTTGAAGGTGTTGGTCGGCGGCAACGGCTTGGGCGGCGGAGCCCCAGTACCGCTGAACTGGCCCTGCCAGGAGATGACGCCCATGCCGATCAGGTAGACGGGCAGCCACTGCGCGTTCTTCCAGTCCAGCGGCGGCCGCTGCTTGTCGAACGCCATGAAGACGCCGATCACCACGTAGCCGATCACGACCGCGACGCCGAGCTTCAGGAGCACCAGGAAGCCCGACCAGTAGATGATCAGGTTGGCGATGATGAACGCGATCGGGCCCAGGACAGCAGCGGCTGGGACCCGGTACGGGCGGTCGGCGTCCGGGACCTGCTTGCGGAACGCGCCCATGGAGAGCGGCGCTCCCGCGTACATCAGCACGGAGGCCGACGGTGACCAGTCCGACCAGCGAGTGCCAGCTCGGGAACGGCAGTAGGAACACCAGGCCGAAGAGGAACGCGAGGATCAGGCTGACCCAGGGCACGCCATTAGCGTCTACCTTCTGGAAGACCTGCGGGTAGTAGCGGTTGCGGGCCAGGCCGTAGCCGACGCGCGAGGTCGAGGTCTGGTACACCAGGCCAGTGCCGAACGGGGAGACGAAGGCGTCGATGTACAGGATCGTGGCCAGCCAGCCGAGCCCGATCAGGCCGCAGGCCAGGCGAACGGCCCGGAAACGATGGTCGAGATCTGGGAGTTGCAGGGCCCTGTCGTCGGGCAGACGATGCCCAGGAAGCCACCATGCGCTGCGAGAATGCTGGGCTTCATCGCGCCGATGAACACCACCTGCAGCATGACGTAGATCGCGGTCCCGAGCAGGATCGCGATGATGATCGCTCGCGGCAGGTTGCGCTGCGGGTTCTTGACCTCCCCGGCCAGCTGGTCGGCCTGCTCGAAGCCGAGGTAGGCGAACACGATGCCCGCCCCGGGAATCGCCGCGAAGATGTCCTGCCAGGTGACCCCCTTGGGAATGAAGCCCCCGCCGGCGCTGAAGTTGCTTGGGTGGAACTTGAACAGCAGCACGATGATGGCGAGGATCGGGATCGCGACCTTCCACCAGGTGATGCCGGCGTTGACGCGGGAGAACATCCGCATTGCGAGGAAGTTGATCGCGGTGAAGATGGCCATCAGGATGACCGTCATCGCGAAGCCGAGCCCGGTGACGTTCTTCGTGGTGGGGTCGTAGAGGCCGTGCCAGTAGTGCGACCCGTACTGCATCACCGCGAAGCACTCGATCGGCGCTACCGTGACCGCCTGCAGCCAGGAGAAGAAGCCGAACGAGATGCCGGCGATGCTGCCGAACGCGAAGTGCGGGAATCTCGCGGTCCCGCCGGAGACCGGGTACATCCCGCCCAGCTCGGCGTGCACGAGGGCCAGGATGATGACCGCGATCCCAGCGATGATCCAGCAGATCAGGGCAGCAGACCCGACCGCTTGCGCGGCGAAGTACGAGCCGAACAGCCAGCCAGAGCCGATGATCGAGGTCTCGGACGCCCAGGTGGCGCCGATCAGCCCCATCTCTCGCTTAAGGCCGACGTCCGCCGGTCTGGTAACCGTGTCTACGGACTCAGTTGCCATCTTCGAACCTTCTTTCGGGTCCGCTTACGTGGGCCATACGGCCGTGAGTAGGCCTCATGCTAATGATCGACTTGGGACGTGAGAAGGAGCCGCCTGGTGTCTTTTTGGTAACGTAGGCCGCCGTCTCGCAACGCGAGCTTAACCAGCGCGACCTGGGGTGGGGGGCGTGTTCGCAGCTAGGCGCTGATCGCCAGGGGACGACCCGGGTCATGCCGTGGCATGCCGGACCTGCGGGTCCTGGGCGGACCTTCCCGGCAGCCCGGACGGGCCGCCGGTGGGGCTAGCCTGCGGCCGTGGTGGGCGGGCTGCTGGCCCGGGTGTCCTCACGGGCGCGGAAGGCGGTCACGGTGGCCCGGGTGCTGCAATGATCCGAGCAATAGCGCCTGGACCGGTTGGTACTTGCATCAATGAACGCGCATTGGCACGACGCAATTGCGCAGATGCCCAACCGATTGGCACCGAACTGCACGACCACTGTTGCCAGGCCGGAGGTGGCACCCGCCGCGTACCTGTCGGCCACCGAGCCGCCGTCGGTCAGGTGCAGATGCCAGGGCAGGCCATCGTGACGGACCACGACCTGATGAACCGGGTGCTGCGCAAGCAGCGCATTCAGCCGGTCCGCCGCGGCCGCGTCGTTTCCTTCAGCCGCGCAGGTGAAGATCGCCGCGAGGTCCGCGCGGAGCAGCCGGAGCGCGTCCAGGTCATGGAAGGTAACCGGGCCAGCAAGATGCGGGCGATCCGCCACGAACGCGCAGAACGCCTGCGGGCTGCCAAGCCAGTCCGGGTCGCCGTCAGCACGGGCAGCCGTGTTGACGAGACGCACTGCGAGCTCGGCGTAGGACGTAAAGTCCACACCGGTCCTTAACTGCGAGGGTGTCGGGGTAACTTCCCGGACCGCAGTATGGCACACGTGGCCGTTATTCGGGAGGACTTCATAGGGTGTTCATCACATATTGGCACCAGGTGACTCTCGTAGGTTGTCCTGATTTGGGGGATTTGCATCACTGGTCGTGCGGGCGCCCGGGCAACGCCCGCACGCTCACTGCTAGCTGCCTGCCGCCTCCCTCTGCCGCCTCCCTCTGCCGCCTCCCTCTGCTGGCTCCCTCTGCTGGCTCCCTCTGCCAGCTCCCTCTGCCAGCTCCCTCTGCTAGCTTTCTGCGCGCTGCCCTGGGAGTGATGGGGCCTGACGGGGACGCTAGTGTCCTGAGCATGTTTGCTGTCACTGCGGCGCGCTTGTGCACCGACGATCCGCTGGTCGGCCTCGAACTCGGCGAACGGCCAGAGCCCACGCCACCGGACGGGTGGACCACCGTGTCGGTCCGGGCCACCTCGCTCAATCAGCACGATGTCTGGACCCTGCGCGGGGTGGGGATCTCCGCCGATCGGCTGCCGATGGTACTCGGCTGCGACGCCGCCGGGCTCGACGCGGACGGCAACGAGGTCGTGGTGCACGCGGTCGTCAGTGACCCTGGCTACGGCGGATCCGACGACACGCTTGACCCGTCCCGCTCGCTGCTGTCGGAGCGGTACCCAGGTACGTTCGCGGACCGGGTGGCGGTGCCCAGGCGAAACCTGCTGCCCAAGCCGGCCGCGCTCTCCTTTGCCGAAGCCGCCTGCCTGCCGACCGCCTATCTCACCGCCTACCGGATGCTGTTCGTCAAGGCGGGACTTGAGCCTGGCGCGACGATACTGGTCCAGGGCGCAGGGGGCGGCGTCGCTACGGCCCTGATCCTGCTCGGGCATGCGGTCGGCCACCGGATCTGGGTGACGAGCAGGAGCGAGGCCAAGCGCGAGCGCGCCCTTCAGCTCGGCGCAGATCAGGCGTTTCCGGCGGGGGCCCGGCTGCCGGAGCGCGTCGACGCCGTGATGGAGACGGTCGGGGAGGCCACCTGGGCGCATTCGCTGCGCGCGCTCAGGCCTGGCGGCACGATCGTGGTCTCCGGGGCGACCAGCGGGTCTGTGCCATCCGCCGATCTGGCCCGGGTCTTCTTCCTGCAGCTGTCGGTGATCGGATCGACGATGGGCAGCCGTGACCAGCTCGGCCGCCTGCTGAGGTTCTGCGAGCAGACTGGCGTGCGGCCACTGATCGACCGCACCATGCCGCTCGCCCAGGCCCGTGACGGCCTCGCGGCCCTGGTCTCCGGTGACGTGTTCGGCAAGATCGTGTTCACGCTTTAGGAGCCCGAGTCGCCGCCCTCGCTGCTGACCGGCCCGGCATCAGCCGCGCTGGCGCGGTCCGCCTCCGGTGTTTCGGCGCTGTCATCAGGCCTGGTCTCCCCCGTGGTGCCCGCTGACCCGGCCGCAGCTCCGCCGAAGACCTCATCCCTGACCTTGCTCAGCGTTTCCTCGAGGATCGCGCGCAGGTCACTGAGCGCGTTTTCGCCGACGGACTCAGTATGAAAGGCAGCAGAGCGCAGCTCTCTGGCGAATTCGACGGCCAGCCGTTCCAGGTCGCGGAACAGGCCAGCATCGGGCTTCGCCGCACCGCCGCGCTTGGCCCCGGGCCAGGGTCCTGGAACCTTCGGACCCGCATCCGATCCGCGTGCATCTGAGCCCGGAGCCGCTGAGCCCGGAGCCGCTGAGCCTGGGAAGCCGCCGAAACCGGGCCAGCCAGGCTTGCCTGGCCGCTCACGCCAGCCTGCCCAGCTCTGCCAGTCCTGGAACGCGGCCCAGTCCGGCCGTTCGCTATGGGGGCCGCCACGCTGCTGCCCGCCGCGCCGCCCGCGGGCACTCCCGGCGGTCGTCCGGGCACTCCCGGCGGTCTCGCGGGCCTGCCCGGCGGTGTCGCCGGCTTGCCCGGCGTTGTCGCGGGCCTGCCCGGCGGTGTCGCCGGCCTGCGCGGCGGTGTCGCCGGCTTGCGCGGCGGTGTCGCGGGCCTGCGCGGCTGTGTCGCGGGCCTGCGCGGCGGTGTCGCGGGCCTGCGCGGTTCCGCCCGCCGGCGTTCCCTCCTGCTGCGCAGATCGTGCGGCAGCGTCCCGGGCTTGCTCGCGGCCCTCCCTGCGGACGTCGCGCGCGGCCCAGGTCAGTTCCTCGCGCAGGTTGCGAACGGTGTCCCTGACGTCCTGGGTTACCTCGCGGGCAATATCCCGCACCGAGTCGGTGATCTCTTCCTCGAGCTCCGCCAGATCATCAAGCCTGGCCCGGATCTCCTCGCGTCCCTTGTCGGTGATCCGGTACACCTTCTTGCCGTCGACCTCGTCATGGGTGACCAGGCCTTCTTCCTCCAGCCTCGCCAGGCGCGGATAAATGGTGCCTGGCGAGGGCGCATAGACGCCAAGGAAGCGGTCCTGCAGCAGGCGGATTACCTCGTAGCCGTGCCGCGGCGCCTCATCGAGAAGCTTGAGCAAGTAGAGACGAAGCCTGCCGTGCCTGAATACCGGGCTCATGATGCACCACCCTGTCGCTCCGAAGCGGGCTCGGCTGGCTGCCCTGGGGAAGCGTGCTCAGCTCGGGCCAGCAGCGTCACATCGCCGGTCATGCTTGCCACCGACAGGCTCGCCGCGCCGGACCCCACAGTCCCCGTCACGCTGGCGGGGCCCGGGCCTTCGCTGGACCGCATCCCGCCGAAGGTACAGTGCACCCGGCCTAAGGTGGACTTGAGGTCGACCTGGACGCCGGAGCATCCGGGCAGGCGGACTGCGACCGCCCCGGAGACGGTGGATATCCGGAGGCCACCGCCGTCAGGCAGGTCAATATCGGCGGTCACCTGGCCGCTGACCGTCTTCGCAGCGAGGTGCCTGACCGAGCTGCTGGCCAGGGTCAGGCCGCCGGTGACCGAGCTGAAGGCGACGTCGCCGTCGAGGCTGCGAGCCGCCATGTTCCCTGACACGGTCTTCGCGTCCACGGCGCCGGTCACCCCGTCCAGCATCAGGTCGCCGGAGACGCTCTTGGCGGAAATGTTCGCGGCAACCCCAGCGACCGTGGCGCTGGCGTTCACCACGCCGATTCGCATCGGGCAGCCTGCGGGAACGGTGAGGGTGATGTCCGCCTCGTGCCGTTGCGGGCGGAGCCAGCCGAGCAGGCCGTCCAAGCGCAGGTCCTCGTAGCTAATGGTGAGGATCCCTGCCTCGTGCGTCACCTGCAGCGGCTGGCCGCTGAGGCTTGCCACATCGAGAGCAGGCGCATCGTCGGTGGCCAGGATGGCGAGCGATCCGGAGACCATCCGCACGCGCAACGCGGCGTAGTCGCCAAGGTCGACAGTGCCAGGGCCATCGATGGTCCAGCATGGCATCCCGTCCGTTCCCTCCCGGCCGCGGCGCCCGGCCGATACGTCCGTGCGGTGCCATGGCCTGTCGCTACATACGATATATCGTGACCAGGCTTGGTCAAGATGTATCGCGTCAGCGGCTCCGCAGCCTAGCCTCGGTACATCGCCCGGGGCTGCTCGCGGGAAGTGTCCGACGGCGGGTTGCCCGCCTAGTCCTCATCATCCAGCCGGGCGAGCCAGCTGGCCAGGCGATCGACCAGCGACTCCGCGTCTGGATTCAGGTCGACGAACTCGCCCATCCGCTCGGCCAGCCAAGCCAGCGTCACCTGATCTGCGCCGCGCCGCTCGGCGAGTTCCTCGAGACCGCGGTCGGTGAAGTACACGGCCTAGCCGTCCAGCCGAAGTGCCGTCTCCATGAGCGCGGCATGCTCAGCGGTGTGCGCCTTGGCGGAGCCGCCCGCCGGTGCCGAGCTTGGCGGCAGTGACACCACGCCAACAGGCCTGCCGATCGCCCCTGGCAGGTTCAACGCGATGTAGGGCCAGGCACCCATGTTGGCGGGCTCTTCCTGCACCCAGACCACCTCCGCCGCGTTCGGGAACCTGGCCAGCTCGGCCGAGATCTGGCTGCCTGGCAACGGGTAGAGGCGCTCGGCGCGCACGAGCGCGCAGCCAGAGATGTCCGCCTCCTGCCGCTTGCTCGCCAGGTCGTAGTAGACCTTGCCGGTGCAGAGCAGCACCCGCCGCACAGCGCCGCCGTCGATCACGTCGGGCTCGCCGAGCACCGGGCGGAACGTGCCGTTGGTGAACTCTGCGACGGACGATGATGCCGTCTTCAGCCGGAGCATCGACTTGGGGGTGAACACGATGAGCGGCTTCACCTGCGGTGACAGCGCCTGCCAGCGCAGCAGATGGAAATAGCTGGCCGGAGTGGACGGCGCTGCAACGGTCATGTTGTCCTGCGCGCAGAGCGTGAGGAAGCGCTCTATCCGCGCCGATGAATGATCGGGCCCCTGGCCCTCATACCCATGCGGCAGCAGCAGCACGACGCCGGACGACTGCCCCCACTTCTGCTCGCCGGAGCTGATGAACTCATCCACGATCGTCTGGGCGCCGTTGACGAAGTCGCCGAACTGCGCTTCCCAGCAGACCAGGGCGTCAGGCCTGGCGACGGAGTAGCCGTACTCGAATCCCACCGCGGCGAACTCTGACAGCAGCGAGTCGTAAGCGTGGAACCTTGCGGTTGCGGTGTTGAACCGCCGGAGCGGCGTGTATTCCCCGCCGGTATGCCGGTCGACCAGGACCGCATGCCGCTGGCCGAACGTGCCCCGCCGGGTGTCCTGCCCGACTAGGCGCACCGTGTGGCCGTCGATGAGCACCGACCCGAAGGCGAGCAGCTCGCCGGTTGCCCAGTCGATCTCGTCCCGCTCGATCATGACGGCCCGCCGCTGCAGCTGCGGCTGCAGCCTTGGGTGCGGGGTGAAGCCGTCGGGGAGGTTCAACTGCGTATCAATGATCCGCTTGATGGTTTCTTCGGTGATCGCGGTAGGGGTCTCCTCCTGGTCCGCGGGATGCAGCGCGGCCGGTGCCGGCCGCACCACCGCGCCCGGCTCAGCCGGCCGTCCGGCCGCGTCCTTGGTCTCGGTGAAGGCGCGCTCCAGCTCCTGCTGGTAGTCGCGGAGCGCCTGCTCGGCCTCCTCCAGCGTGATGTCGCCACGGCCGATCAGGGACTCGGTGTAGAGCTTCCGCGTCGACCGCTTCGAATCGATCAGGTCGTACATGTGCGGCTGGGTGAACGACGGGTTGTCCGCCTCGTTGTGACCCCGCCTGCGGTAGCAGATCATGTCGATGACGACGTCTTTCCTGAACTCCTGCCGGTAAGCGAAGGCGAGTCTCCCGATCCGCGCGACGGCCTCCGGGTCGTCGCCGTTGACATGGAAGATCGGCGCCTGGATCGTCCTGGCCACGTCGGTGGAGTACACGCTCGACCTTGAGTACTCAGGCGCGGTGGTGAAGCCCACCTGATTGTTGACCACGACGTGCACCGTGCCGCCGGTCCGGTAGCCGCGCAGCTGCGACAGCTCAAGCGTCTCAGCCACCACGCCCTGACCGGCGAAGGCCGCGTCGCCATGGATGAGCACCGGCAGCACGGTGAATCCTGGCTCGCCCATGTCGATGATGTCCTGCTTGGCCCGGACCACGCCTTCCAGCACCGGGTCCACCGCCTCCAGGTGGCTCGGGTTGGCCACCAGCGAGGTCCGGATGACGGATCCGTCACCGGTCCGGTATTTGCCCTCAGCGCCGAGATGGTACTTGACGTCACCGGATCCATGTGTGGTGGACGGGTCCAGATTCCCCTCGAACTCCTGGAAGATCTGCGCATAAGACTTGCCCACGATGTTGGCGAGCACGTTCAGCCTGCCCCGGTGCGCCATGCCGATGACGGCCTCGTCCAGGTGCTGGCTGGCTGCCTCGGTCAGCACCGCGTCGAGCAGCGGGATCAGTGCTTCGGCGCCTTCGAGGGAGAACCTGCGCTGGCCGACGAACTTCGTCTGCAGGAACATCTCGAACGCCTCGGCGACGTTGAGCCTGGACAGGATCCGGATCTGCTCGTCATGGTCGGCCCGGCCGTGCGGCCGCTCCACCCTGGCCTGCAGCCAGGCACGCTCGTCCGGGTTCTGCATGTGCATGTACTCGACGCCCACCGTGCGGCAGTAGGAGTCCCGCAATACGCCGAGGATCTCCCGCAGCTGCATGCGCGGCTTGCCGCCGAACCCGCCCGTGGCGAACTCACGCTCCAGGTCCCAGAGGGTCAGGCCATGCTGGTTGATGTCGAGGTCAGGGTGCTTACGCTGGCGGTACTCCAGCGGATCGGTGTCGGCCATCAGGTGGCCGCGGACGCGGTAGGCATGGATCAGCTCGTGGACCCGCGCGGCCTTGTTGATGTCGTCCTCGTGAGCCGCCGGGATGTCCCGCACCCAGCGGACCGGCTCGTAGGGAATCCGCAGCGCCTGGAAGACCTCGTCGTAGAAACCCCGCTCGCCGAGGAGCAGCCCGTGGATAATCCGCAGGAACTCACCCGACTGCGCGCCCTGGATGATCCGGTGGTCGTAGGTAGACGTCAGCGTGACGGTCTTGCTGATGGCCAGCCGGGCGATGGTCTCCGCTGATGCACCCTGGTAGGCCGCGGGGTACTCCATGGCACCCACGCCCACGATGCATCCCTGGCCATGCATCAGCCGGGGCACCGAGTGCTCGGTGCCGATCGTGCCCGGGTTGGTCAGGGTGATGGTGGTGCCCGCGAAGTCCTCGATCGCCAGTTTGCCGCTGCGGGCCTTCCGCACCACCTCCTCATACGCCATCCAGAACTGGCGGAAGTCCAACTGCTCGGCCGACTTGATATTGGGTACCAGCAGTTGCCGGGTCCCGTCCGCCTTGCGCACGTCGATCGCCAGGCCAAGGTTGACGTGCTCGGGCCGCACGAGCACCGGCTTGCCGTCAAGCTCGGCGAAGGACTCGTTCATCTCGCCTGCCATGCCGAGTGCCTTGACGATGGCATAGCCGATGAGGTGGGTGAAGGAGACTTTGCCGCCCCGGCCGCGCGCCAGGTGATTGTTGATCACAATCCGGTTGTCGATCAGGAGCTTGGCGGGTATCCCGCGCACGCTGGTGGCGGTCGGCACCGCGATGCTGGCCGTCATGTTCGCCGCTGTCCTGGCTGCGGCTCCGCGGAGCCGGATCTCGTTAGCGCCGGCACCGGCAGCGCCGGCACCGGCAGAGTCGGCACTGGCCGAGTCGGCACTGGCAGAGTCGGCACTGGCAGAGTCGGCTCCGGCAGCGTCAGTCCCGGCTGAGGTTCTCCGGCCCGCGGTGGTTCCGCCTGGCGCCGTGCTGGCCGGCAGCGTGCCGCCCGGCGGCGTGCCGCCCGGGGCGGTTGCGCCCGGGGCCGTTCGGCCGGGAACCGTCTCGCCTTGGCGCGTCCTGCCTGGGCCGGTTCCGTCCGGACTCGTCCTGCCCGGGCTTGTTCTGCCTGGACTCCTGCTGGCTCCTGCCGGGCCGGCCTGGGCCCTGGCAGGAGGGGCCTGGCCACCTGTCCCCGGCGCGCCCCGGGCCGCCTTGCCTTCGTCGTCCTCGGCACCGGCGGCGGATCCGGATGCCTGGCCCGATGCCAGCGGCGTGCCCGGCCGGGCAGCTCCACCCGTCCGCTCGCCTGTCAGCCCGGCTGGCGCAGCTGCCCCCCCGGTCGTGTCCCCAGCACCGCCGCCACGTGCGCTGCCGCCGGACAGGACGCCGTCGGGCCGGGCGCCGTCAGCCTGGGCGCCGTCAGCCTGGGCGCCGTCAGCCTGGGTGCCGTCGGGCCAGGCGCCGCCTCGGGCCTGGGCGCCGCGGGCCTGGGTGCCACCGGATCGGGTGCTGCTGGCCTGGCCGTCGCCGGACTGGCCGCCAGCGGACGGCCGGGGCACCGCGCGAGGCGGCTCAGGCGGCAGCGGACGGTAGTCGGCGAAGAAGTTCCACCAGGCTCGGTCGACCGAGCTCGGGTCCGCCTGGTATCGCTGGTATAGCTCGTCGACAAGCCATTCGTTCGGCCCGAAATCGGTGTCGCCCCGGTTGGCCGCCTGCGGCTCCTGGCTCTCCCGGTTCTCGGCGTCGTGGCCCGCCGGCGAGGCCGGATCGGCCCCGGAACGGCCGGTTGCTTGACCGGCGAGATCCGCGGACGACCGCGGGGACTCCGAAGACACGGCGGACATCGCCCTCTTCCGCAGCTGGTTTGCCTGTCATTCCCGCGCACCAGGCTACCTGGCGGCGCGGTAGTGCCCTTGCTGCACCGGCCGTGCGCGCGGGAACGCAGTCGGCGCGGCCGGGCCCCGGCTCAGCAAGAACGCAGCTCTGGCACCTGTGCGCGGCAGGAGTTAGGCCAGGCCTGCTGGCGGTCTCTGCCGTTCAGGCCGGCAGGCGGTCTCTGCCATGCGGCTCGAGCCAGTTCACGAACGGGCCCTTCGGAACGATCCTGGACGGGTTGATCCAGTCCTGAGCCTGATAGTAGTGCCGCTTGATCTGGCTGAAATCGGTAGTGTCGCCGAAGCCGGGGCGCTGATACAGGTCGCGCGCATAGGCCCAGATGTGCGCGTAGTCGGTCAGCCTGCGCAGGTTGCACTTGAAGAGAACGTAGTAGACCGCGTCGAACCTGGCGAGCGTCGGGAACAGCCGCACATCCGCCTCGCACAACTGGGTGCCAAGCAGGAACCTGCGGCGGCCAAGCCGCTCTTCGAGCGCGTCTAGCGTCGCGAAAAGCGCGTCGAATGCCTCCTCGTAGTCAGCCTGCGTGGTGGCGGTGCCCGCCTTGTACACGCCGTTGTTGACGGCGTGGTAGATCAGCGTGGCTAGCGCCTCGATCTCGCGGCGCAGGCCCACCGGGTAAAGGTCGGGTGCGCCAGGCCGGTGGTGGTCAATGAACTCGGTCTCGAACGTGAGGGGTATCTGCAGCGCATCGTTGGTCACGATGCGCCGGCTCCTGATATCCCACAGGCAGGGGACGGTGCAGCCGGAAGCGTGGCCGGGATCGGTGGCCAGATATAGCTCGGCAAGGAACCGTGCGCCGGTGACCGGGTCGCGGCCGCCGGTGCTGTCGGGGAATCGCCAGCCCCGCTCGTCGGAGATTGGGTCCGTCAGCGACAGCCCGATGACCTGTTCTAGCCCCAGCAGCCTGCGGACGATCAGCGCGCGCTGAGACCAGGGGCATGCCAGCGACGCGTACAACTGATAGCGCGCCGGCTCCGCGGGCAACCCGGCAGCGCCGTCTTGCGTGATCTGTCCCTTGAATGTGCTTTGCGGGCGCGCGAATCCGCCCGGGAGTGACAGTGCTGAGGACGGCTGAAGCCCGACTAGCATCACCGTCCCCTTCCGGGAGGCCGATGCAGATAACGCATCATGTCCTACTAGATCACGCTCGGACATCTAACGTGTGCCAATCGTCGTGCTCCGGCGGGGCGTGCAGGCGGACGGGCGCTAACGCGGGCGGGCTGACGCGGAGCGCCGGGCTGACGCGGAGGGCCGGGCTGACGCGGACGGCCGGGCTGACGCGGAGGTCCGGCTGGCGGTCCGGGCGGCGTGGCGTGCGGCCAGCGGTCAGGGCCGGCGGCCCGGCGGCCGGTTCAGCCGACCTGTTAACGGGCCAGGGCGCCTGCCCCGCCGAACACATCAGTCCTCCGGTTATCCAGGCACGGCAGGACAGCGCGGACCGTTGCGGTCATCCCGATGTCCAGCTCGCCCACCCCGATGCACTCGGCCGAGCCGAGATCGATCCGCGCCGTGCCCATCGGATCGACGAGCATGCTGCGGCCGATTCCGGTAGGCGCGCCGGTGACCGGCTCGGCGGGGTCCGGCACCTGGCCGGCCGCCGCAACCCAGATGGTGTTCTCGATAGCCCTGGCTCGCACCAGGGTCACCCAGTGCTCCTCCTTGAACAGCCCGGCCGCCCAGGCGGCCGGAATCACGAGCACTTGCGCCCCGTCGGCCGCCAGTGCCCGCGCGTGTTCGGGAAATCTGACGTCGTAGCAGGTGAGGAAGCCGATACGGAGTCCAGCGAGCTCGGCGATGACCGGCTCGGCGCCTGCCGCGACCAGATCGGACTCGCGCTGGCCGAGCGCGTCGAACAGGTGGATCTTCCGGTACCTGGCCACCAGCCGCCCGGTCTCGTCGAAGGCGACTGCGGTGTTGTACACGCGGCCGCCGGGGGCCGGCTCGAAGACCCCCGCCACTACGGCGACTCCGTGCAGGCGCGCGGCTTCGAGCAAACCAGTGCAGAACGCGCCGTCGAGCGGTGCTGCCGCTGCTCTCAGGTCAGTCCCGAACCGGGCTTGGGTCCCTTCGGGAAACACCGCGAGCCTGGCGCCCTGGCGGGCGGCACTGGCGACGGCGGCTTGTGCCCTGGCGAGATTGGCGGATGGATCGGAGCTGACCGGTATCTGGCAGAGCGCGATCCGCATAGCGGCAGCGTAAGGCATCCCATCCGGACGTGAACCAAAGGGCCATCGCTGCTGTAGACCAGGCACCGGGGCGCACCCGATCAGGAAGGCGGCTACCGTGTCCGGCATGGTCGCGCTCCTGCTTGTCGCGGTCTCCGTCGGCCTGTCCAACTTCGCGGCGGCGATCGGCATCGGCACCGGCGGAGTCGACAACAGGACGCGGCTTCGGGTCGGGCTTATCTTCGGCTTGTACGAGGCGGGCATGCCGGTCGCCGGGCTCGTCGCCGGCCAGCAGTTCGCCAGCGCACTCGGCAGGGCAACCCACTGGGTCGGCGGTGCCCTCCTGATCGCCCTGGGCTTGTACGGGCTGGTCAAATCGATCCGCTCGGCTGGCGACAGCGAAGCAGGGCAGGCACGGCCCGCGAGCGGCTCCCGGCTGCTCATCAGCGGTTTCGCGTTGAGCATCGACAACCTGGTGATCGGGTTCGCGCTCGGCACCTATCAGGTAGCCGTCCTGACCGGCGCGGTCGTGATCGGCCTGATCAGCGTGGGCATGTCGCTGGCAGGGCTGGAACTTGGCGCGAGAATAGGCAAGTGGTCAGGCCCGCGCGGCGAGCAGATCGGCGGACTCATCCTGATCTCGGTGGGCGTGGCCATCGCCGCGGGGACTCTCGGCTAGCAGCAGGCCTCAGCCGAACGTCACGACCTGCCTGATCACGTCGCCCCTGCGTAGCGCGGTGATGGCGTCGTTCAGGTCGTCAAACGCGATGCGCCTGCTGATCAGGCTCTCGATGTCCAGCATGCCACCGCGCCACATGCTGGCGAAGCGGGGCACATCGCGGCGCAGGTCGCACCCGCCGTACAACGAGCTGATCAGCCGCTTCCCGTCGAATAGCAGCTCGTACGCGCTGAACGGAACGCTGTCCGCACGGGCCCCGGCGCCCACCACGATCACATCCCCGCCGCGCCGGGCCAGCCGCCACGCGCTCCGGATCGTCGCGGAGACGCCGACCACCTCGAACGCGTAGTCGAAGCCGCTGCCGCTGGTGAGCTCCTTCCGCGCCTGCTCCGCTTCGTCCGGCGTTACCGCGTGGGTCGCGCCGAGCGCCCTGGCCAGGTCGTGCTTGGCCGGCAACGGATCGACCGCCAGGATCGTGGCTGCCCCTGCGATCCTGGCGCCCTGGATGGCTGCCAGGCCCACTCCGCCGCAGCCGACCACCGCCACCGAGGAGCCAGGTATCACCCTTGCCGTGTTCACCACCGCTCCGACGCCGGTCGGGATGCCGCAGCCGAGCAGCGCCGCATATTCGAACGGGATGTCGTGCTCGATCGGGATGACCGCCTGCCAGGGCACCACCAGCTCCTCGGCCCAGGTACCGCAGCCCGCCATGCCGAACGCGTCGGTGCCATCGCCGAGCCGGAACTGCGGGGTCTTGTATCCCTTGACCACATAGGTGAGGCAGAGATACGGCTGTCCCCGGCGGCACTCCGGGCAGTCGCCGCAGGCCGGCGTCCAGGAGATCACGACGTGCTGGCCGGGGGAGAGCCCGGTCACCCCGTCGCCTGCCGCGACGACCTCGCCCGCGCCTTCGTGTCCGAGCACGGCGGGCAGCCCGCACGGGATCACGCCGGTGAGCACGGACAGGTCAGAATGGCAGACGCCGGTGGCGCGGACCCGGACCCGCACCTCGCCGGGACCCGGTCCGACGGCAGTGATGTCGTCCCGGAGGTCTACTCCCGCTCGTGGGCCGGTCGCATGCAACAGCGCGGCTCGCAACGGCGTCGTCTCCTTACTGGCCAAAGCTAGTCAAGGCTGGTCAAGCGCCAGGGCGGCCTTCGGGCACGACCGGACCGCATGGCGGACCGCGTCGACCAAGCCGGCCGGCACCTCGGCCACCAGGATCCGCAGATTGTCGTCGTCGTCCACGGCGAACACCTCTGGCACAAGTCCCGCGCAGACCGCGTTGGCCTCGCAAGCCTCACGATCGACTCTAACCCTCACCCGCCGGCCTCCCTGAACTCGGATGCGGCGCCCTGACTCCGGCATTCCGGTCATCGGAGTAGAGCATGTCCTGCCGCGCGCGGGCAAGGCCGCTAGCGGCAGACTGAGCTCCATGAACGACGGCATGCAACCCGAGCTCAGCCGGGCAGCCGAGGCAGCAACGGGCTTCATGCCGCCTGCCGAGGGCCTGGCGCTGTTCCGTACCGCTGCTGCCTATGCGCCAGCGGGTCCCATCGCCGAGATCGGCACCTACTGCGGAAAGTCGACGATCTACCTGGCCGCGGCGGCCCGCGCGGCCGGGCAGCTAGTGGTCACCGTTGATCACCATCATGGCTCTGAGGAGAACCAGCCAGGCTGGGAGTATCACGACACCCGGCTTGTCGATCCGGCTACCGGGCGGCTCGACACGCTGCCGCACTTCAGGTCCACGCTCGCGGCGGCCGGCCTTGAGGACTCCGTGATCGCCATCGTGGGCGCCTCCGCCGAGGTGGCCAGGCTATGGCGGGTGCCGCTCGGCATGCTGTTCATCGACGGCGGCCACACCGACGCGGCGGCCAGCACCGACTATGACGGCTGGGCGCCGTGGGTCGCGCGGGGCGGGGCGCTGGCCATTCACGACGTCTTCCCAGATCCGGCCGATGGCGGCCAGGCGCCGTACCGGATCTATCAGCGTGCGCTAAAGTCCGGCGCGTTTGCCGAGGTGACCGTGGCGGGATCGCTCCGGGTGCTGGAGCGCACCGGCGACGGGATCGGCTGACGCGTCCGCGGGATCGCAACCGCACGCCGACGGGTCGACTGGCGCGGCGCTGTCCCACCGCGCGGATGCCATGCGGAAGATCCCTGATCCGCCGGTGGCCTCGCAGAGCGCGTCGGCGGCCAGCACCATCGCTGCCGAGGTCCAGCTGCTCCGCTCGTCCGGGAAGTGTGCCCGGTTGGCAAACTGCCAGCCGGTCCAGTACGCGCCGTCGGCATCGCGCAGATGCTGGATTTGCCCGAACAGCTCGACCGCGCCCCGCCGGTCGCCGATCGCCTCGAGCGCGAGCAGGAGCTCGCAGGTCTCCGCCCCGGTCACCCACGGCTCGTCGCTGACACACCGGGCCCCGAGGCCAGGCACGACGAACCTCTCCCAGCCGGCCTGCAGGCACCGCAGAGCCGCGGTGCCGCGCAGCGGACCGCCGAGGACCGGGTAATACCAGTCCATCGAGAACCAGCTCTTGTCGGCGAAGGCCTCGGGATGGCAGGCGACCGCGTGGCCCAGCAGGTCGGCCGCGAGTTCCCACTCTGGCTGCGGCTCGCCGATGTGCTCGGCAAGTGCCACGGCACAGCGCAGGCTGTGGTGGATGCTGGAGCAACCGGTCAGCAGCGCGTAATCATCCGGCGTGCCGTCCGCCTTCCGCTGCCAGATCACCTCGCCGCGGGGCAGCTGAAGGCCAAGCGCGAACTCGATGCCCGCACGGACCGTCGGCCACATCCGCTCGGCGAAACCGGTATCCCCGGTGACGAGGAACTCATGCCAGACCCCTACGGCGGGGTACGCGGCATGGTTGCTCTCGGCGGCCGGGTCGGTGACCACGCCCCGGGCTGTCTGGCTCGGCCAGGACCCGTCGGCGCGCTGTGCCGTGCGCAGCCACTCGTAGGCCCGCCTGGCGGCGTCGCGCAGGCCGCACGCGCTCAGCGCCATCGCGCACTCGGCGTGGTTCCACGCGTCGACATGGCCATCGGGCCAGCCAACCGCGCCGTCCCGCTGCTGCTCCGCGCCGATGCTCCGGCCGGTGGCCAGGACTTCGTCAGCAGTCAGGATGCCCGGCACGGCCGGCGGCCGATGTCGCGCTGTCGTTCTCCCGTGCACGTTGCTCCCGTTGGTTGTGCCCCCGCCCGGACCGTCAGGCCGCCGCATTCGCCCGCCTCCCGGCGCCTGGGGCTGCACCGCTCACGGAGGTATCGCGGGCGATCCCCGGCAGGCCCTCGGCCCGCCTGACCGCGTAGAGGACTGTGCTCTTGCCGATGAGCGGGTTCAGGGCCCGGTCGGCCAGCTGCATGATGCGTGGCTGCTTCATGATCTCCCAGACCAGGATCCGGTGATAGGCGCGGGCCAGCGGATGATCGTCGTCGTGCACCCCGACGGCGCACTTCAGCCACCAGTACGGCGAATGCAGCGCGTGCGCGTGATGATGGCTGCTCACGGCCAGGCCAGCGCGAGCCAGCTTGGTCTCGAGCTCGCCGCGGGTGAAGATGCGCACGTGCCCGCCAGGGACATTGTGGTAATCGCCGGAGAGCCGCCAGCAGATCCGCTCCGGCAGCCAGCTTGGCACGGTGATCGCCGCCAGCCCGCCGGGCCGAAGTACTCTGGCGAGCTCGTTGATGGCGGCCTGATCGGACGGGATGTGCTCGAGTACCTCGGCGGCGATCACCCGGTCGAATGATCCGTCCGGAAACGGCATCGCGGTCGCATCGCCCGCCACCGTGCACGCGGTTCCGCCCTGCCCGGCATCGCCCGCCGCGTGCATTCCGGTGAACATCGCCGACACCTGGCCAAGCTCCCGCTCGTCGGTGTCGAGCGCGACAACGCGGGCGCCGCGCCGCAGCACCTCGAACGCGTGCCGCCCGGCGCCGCAGCCAAGATCGAGCACCCGGTCGCCGGGCCCGACCGGGAACCTGCTGAAGTCCACGGTCAGCATGTGCCGCCGCCCGGAGGCAGCGCGTGCCGCGCGCTACCGGCCGCAATGGCTCGCTCGTACTCGGCGACGGTCGCGCGGGCAACGGCAGGCCAGGCGAACCTTTCCTGCACCCGGCGCAGTCCGGCGGCCGACAGCCTGGCCCGCTCCCGCTCGCTGTCATGGAGCCTGGCCAGCGCGACCGCGAGTTCCTCGGCGTCACCAGGCGTGACCAGCACGGCTGCGTCGGCCGTCACCTCAGGCAGCGCGCCGGTCCGGCTCGCTATCAGCGGCGTGCCCGACGCGAGATGCTCGACGGCGGGCAGCGAGAAGCCCTCATACAGGGACGGAACGACCGCTATCTCCGCGCTGGCGATGAACTCGGCCAGCGCCGCATCGCTCATCCCACTGATGAACTGCACGCGGTCGGTGAGGGCAAGCTCGGCGACGAGGCGCTCCGTTGGCCCGCCGGGAGCCGCCTTGCCGACGACAGTCAGCACCGCATCTCGTTCTGTAGTGAATTTCCCGAACGCCCGCAGCATCGTCAAGATGCCCTTGAGCGGCGAGTCCGCGCTGGCGACGGCAACGATCCGGCCCGGCACCCGCGGCGCTGGCCTGGGGTGGAACAGCCGCGTGTCCACTCCGAGCGGGATCACGTGCACATTGCCCGGCGGCACCCGGAAGTCACGGCAGATGTCGTCGGCCGATGACTGCGAGCCGGTCAGCACCGGGCCTATCCGGCGGGCGACCCGGCCCTGCATCCGCACGAACGAGTACCAGCGCCGCTTGGACAGCCTGGACAGGCGCCGCGCCGCGGCCAGCTCGATCCGCCGGTCCACCGAGATCGGGTGATGGATGCTGGTAACCAGCGGCAGCCCGAGCCTGGCAATGCCGAGCATGCCGTAGGCCAGCACCTGGTTGTCGTGCACCACGTCGAAATCGTCCCGGCGGGCCCGCAGCATGCGCAGCGCACGCAGGCTGAATGTGAGCGGCTCCGGGAACGCCGCGGTCCACATCATCGCTACCTCGAGGACGTCGATCCAGTCCCGGAATTCGCGCGGCCACGGGGTGCGGAACGGGTGATCCTCACGGTACAGATCCAGGCTCGGTACGGTGCGCAGCAACGGCCCCGGCTCGAGGTCGGGATAGGGCTGCCCGGAGAACACCTCGACCTGATGTCCGAGTGCGGCCAGCTCACGGGACAGGTGACGCAGGTAGATACCTTGCCCGCCGCAATGCGGCTTGCTCCGGTAGGAGAGCAGCGCGACGCGCAGCGGGCGGCCGCTAGAGCTCACGCAGGTCCGCCTCCTCCGCGGTGCGCCGCAGGGCGCTGGCGACCGGTGACCCGGCGCCCCGGCGCCCCGGCGCAGTTTCGAGGCCCACCCGCTGACCTCCCTAGGGAGCGAACTTATCACCGGCACCTCGGGCGCCCTCGGACCCCGTGGGGCTGCTGCCGCCCGGCCGGCTGCTGGCGCGGTGCTGCCGGGTACGGCGGAGCAATAGTGTGGTTGGCACTTTGCTGTCGCTGTCTCAGCAGCAGAGCGCCATCCACACCATTGACCGACTGGGAAGTCATCTCGACGAGCGGAGGCTCCGCTGACAAGGCGCGCGCTGGTCACCGGGATCACCGGACAGGACGGGTCCTACCTGGCCGAGCACCTGCTTGGCCTGGGCTACGAGGTCTGGGGGCTGGTGCGGGGGCAGGCGAACCCCCGGGTCCGGCGGGTCCGCCAGTTGCTCGGGGACGTCCGGCTGGTCCGCGGTGACCTGCTCGACCAGGGCAGCCTGATCTCGGCGGTCGAGCGCGTGCAGCCCGACGAGGTCTACAACCTGGCGGCGATCTCCTACGTGCCGATGTCCTGGCAGCAGGCCGAGCTCACCGGAGAGGTGACCGGGCTCGGGGTGCTCCGCGTGCTGGAGGCGATCAGGGTGTGCAGCGGGATCAGCGCATCCCGCAGCCCGGCCCACGGCCAGATCAGGTTCTACCAGGCATCGTCGTCGGAGATGTTCGGGATGGTGCGGGAATCCCCGCAGACTGAGCAGACCCCGTTTCACCCGCGCAGCCCCTATGGCGTGGCCAAGGCATATGGGCACTTCCTCACCCAGAACTACCGCGAGTCCTACGGGATGTTCGCGGTCTCTGGGATCTTGTTCAACCATGAGTCACCGCGGCGCGGCGCCGAGTTCGTCACGCGCAAGGTGTCACTCGGCGTCGCTAAGATCAAGCTCGGCTTCGAGCGGCAGCTGCGGCTTGGCAACCTGGGCGCCAGCAGGGACTGGGGATACGCGGGCGACTACGTGCGGGCCATGCACCTGATGCTGGATCGCAAGGAGCCTGCCGACTACGTGGTGGGGACGGGGGTCACCCATGGCGTGGGGGAGCTGGTGGAACTGGCGTTCGGGGTGGCGGGCCTTGACTGGCGCGACCACGTGGTGACCGACGCCGCCTTCATCAGGCCGGCTGAGGTGGACCGACTCTGCGCGAACCCGGCCAGGGCGAGGGATGAGCTCGGCTGGGAGCCCAAGATCGGCTTCGAGGAGCTCGTCGCCATGATGGTTGAGGCCGACCTGGAACTGTTGTCGGCTTCCGGGCGGCATGCTGAGGACTCATTCGGGTTCGACGCCTGGTAGCCGCCACCGTGACCGGTCTGAGGATAGCTGGAATCAGCCTGGCGTTAGCTGGCTGCGGGAGCGTCAGGATGGCGCTATCACGCCGATCAGGGTGCCGATCCCGTAGGTCAGGCCTGCGGCTGCGCACGCAAGCAGGAGCTGGCGGATCGCGCCGCGAAGGAACGGCCGGTCGGTGATCCGGCTGACCAGGCCGCCCCCGGCAAAGGCCGCGACGGCGGAGATTCCCACCGTCGCGGCGAGCGAGCCCAGGCCGATGAGGTAGGGGAGCAGCGGGATCAGCGCCCCGGCGGCGAAGGTCAGCAATGAGGCGCCCGCTGCCACCACCGGTGACGGCAGCTCATTGTGGTCCACGCCCAGTTCCTCGCGGACGTGCAGGTTCAGCGCCTCCTCCGGGTGGGCCGAGACCTGCCGGGCCACCCGGTCGGCGAGGTCGGCGTCCACGCCCCGTTGCCGGAAGACCTCGGCGAGCTCGCGGCGCTCCGCGTCCGGGTGCATCTCAAGCTCGAACTTCTCCTTGCGGACCTCGGCTGCGACCAGCTCATTCTGCGACGAAACCGAGACAAACTCGCCTGCTGCCATCGAGAACGCGCCCGCGGCCAGGCCAGCCAGCCCGGTCAGCACCAGGGTGTGCGGCGTTCCGCCGCCACCGCCGACCCCGGCGATCAGCGAGACGTTGGTGACGAGCCCGTCCATGGCGCCGAACACGGCGGGACGCAGCCACCCGCCGGATACATCCCGGTGCTGGTGGCCGTGCGATTCGGCATGCGACGCGCTAGTAGTCATCCCCTACGGCCAAGCACAATAGGTCCGCCCTTGTTCCGGCCCGGCCTGTTCCGGCCCGGCCTGTTCCGGCCCGGCCTGTTCCGGCCCGGCCCGCTCCGGCCCGGCCTGTTCCGGCCCGGCCCGCTCCGGCCCGGTCAGCCCAGCGACTGCGCGGGCCGGGTCGGCAGGTTCGCCGCCTGCCAGGCACGAAAGCCGCCATCGAGGTCGGTTGCCTCGCGCAGGCCGATCCTTCTCAGGCTGGCCGCGGCGAGCGTTGATGCGTAACCCTCCGAGCACATGACGATAATCCGAGCGTCAGCCCGGGCCAGCGCCGGAATCCTGGCTTCGCTGCGGGGATCAAGCCGCCACTCGAGCACGTTTCGGCCGATGATGATCGCCCCTGGGACCTCTCCTTCGACGATCCGCTGCTCCAGCGGCCTGATGTCGACCAGCGCGGCGCCATCGGTGATCGCGGCCAGCGCCGCCTCCGGCCGTAGCCGCCGAAGGCCGCTGCGGGCCTCGGCCAGCAGGTCGTCGATGCCTGGCGCGCCGACCGGCAGCATGTCGGAGGTGAGCCTGGCCGCCGACGCGGTGGCATTGGCCAGCGCCGTTTCCGCGCCGCCGCGCCCCCTGGCCCCTTCCGGGCCGTCGATCGTCACGGTTTCCCTGGCGATCAGGCCGTAGCTGGTCGCCTTGTAGTAGGTCATTGCCACCAGCGGCGGCGAGTAAGCGTGGATGCTGGTCGCCGAACGGTCGCCGCCATGTGCCACATCGTGGACGTGGCCGGGGCCGAAGGCGATCGCCTGGCCGACGGCAAGCCGCCTGGAGCCGAGCCTGCGGCCGCTCGGGACCCGGTACTGCTCAACCAGGCTGCCCTCGGCCACCGTGAGCGATCCCGACGAGCCACCATGATCATGCCAGTCGGTGTCCTGGCCGCGCTCCCAGGCCAGCAGCCAGACGTCGCAGGCGTTTGACCGGTGCAGCGGCAGGTACCAGCGGACGTCCACGTCGCGGACGATGAGGTCCGCCCATAGTTCCTGGCGCGCGGCGAGCGCGACCGTGACAGACCTGAGCTGGGCAGGTGACAGGCGGCCCGCGCTCGGCACCAGGCCGTGGAGCGTGTCGAGAATTGCCTGCTGGCGCTCCGGGCTGACGCCCCAGCCCTGCTTCAGTCCGGTACCGGCCGGGCTGGGCTTATCAGCACCAGCGCCGTCAGGAGTGACAGTGGCAACCGACACGCGACCTCCTCGGCTTCGGCGCCCCGACCCGCCGCGCCGGGTCATGCTCCTGCGCCCAGATCCTACTCCGGGCCGGGCCTGGTACCCGGTGCGCGGCATCACCCGTAGCGTGCAGGGCCGAGAGGATGGACGCCGAATCTCGGGCCGCAGAGGCTAATCTGGCTTCTCTGCGGCAGGACGGCAGTTTCGCGGGGCAGACAGCCGACGCGAGGACCGCGGTGAACGTGACTGGACGGTGCCAGACCAAGAACATGACGGTGCCAGACCAAGAACATGACGGTGCCAGACCAAAGAACATGACGGAGCGGTGCCAGAGCGAGATGGCGGAGCAGAGCGAGATGGCGGAGCAGAGCAAGGACCACGAAACCTGAGCCACGGAATACCACCCGAGCCACGGAAGAGGCCCACCTTGATCACCTTCGATCGCGTGACCAAGCGCTACGCCGGTGGAACGCTGGCCGTTGACTCGCTCGACCTGGAGGTCCCGGCCGGGAAGACCGTGGTCCTTGTCGGCCCCAGCGGCTGCGGCAAGACCACCTCGCTGCGGATGATTAACCGTCTCATCGAGCCGACCGAGGGCCGGATCTTCCTGGATGGCAAAGACATCCATCAGGGCAACCCGTCCACGCTTCGCCGTGGCATCGGCTACGTGATCCAGCAGACAGGGCTGTTCCCGCATCGGACCATTGAGGACAACATCGCCACAGTCCCGCTCTTGAATGGCTGGAGCCGGGCGAAGGCGCGGTCCAGGGCGAAGGATCTGATGCAGCTGGTCGGCCTGGAAGAGGCGATGGCGCGCCGGTACCCGCACCAGCTGTCCGGCGGGCAGCAGCAGCGCGTCGGGGTCGCACGGGCACTGGCCGCTGACCCGCCGGTGCTGCTCATGGATGAGCCGTTCAGCGCCGTCGACCCGATTGTCAGAGCCAGCCTGCAGGATGAGCTCATCAGGCTGCAGGGCGAGCTGCATAAAACGGTCGTGCTGGTCACCCACGACGTTGAGGAGGCGATCAAGGTCGGTGACCTGGTAGCGGTGTTCCGTCCGGGTGGGCTGCTGGCGCAGCTGGACACGCCAGAACGCTTGCTGGGCGCGCCCGCCGATGACTATGTCGAGGGTTTCGTCGGCTTCGACCGGGGCATCCGGCGCCTGTCCTTCTTCGAGGCAGCGAGCCTGGACCTGCAGTTCGATGCCGTGCTGCCGGAGGACACCGCGGCAGCTGAGGCGACGGGCGTGGCCAAGCGGTCCGGTGAGCCCTGGGTGCTCGTCATCGACTCGGAGCGGAGGCCGAAAGGCTGGGTGTCCACCGCGAACCTTGAGTCGGTTCCGGGATCAGCCAGACTTTCCAGTCGCCCGCTGGTGAGTTACGGCCACACCTTCAGGCCGGACTCCCATTCGCTGCGGTCGGCCCTCGACGCGACCGTGCTGTCGCCTACCGGCCGGGCGGTCGCGGTGGATGAGGCCGGCCAGGTAATCGGCGTGACGTCCTACGACCGGCTGCGAGAAGCGATCCACGCCGCCCAGGAAGCAGCCGATCAGGGCCAGCGCAGCAGACCGGGCGGTTCGAATAGTTCGGACAGTTCGAACAGTTCGGACAGGCCAGCGTCATGATCTGGTCCTGGATTCCTGACCACCTGGGGCTGATCTGGCAGCTCACCCTCGAGAACGCCTACCTCGGCCTGGTGCCGCCGCTGCTCGGCCTGATCGTCTCTGTGCCGCTCGGGATCGTCTGCGTCCGCTGGGGCTGGCTGTACCCGCCCGTGCTGTCCGGCACCAGCATTGTCTACGCGATCCCGTCGCTCGCGCTGTTCGTGGTGCTGATCCCGTACACCGGCCTGTCGGACACCACCGTGATCATCCCGCTCACGCTGTTCTCGCTATGCGTGCTCGTCCCCGCCGTGGTCGACGGGCTGCGCTCGGTCCCCGAGCCGGTCCGGCAGGCCGCCACCGCCATGGGCTTCGGCGCGCTGCGCCGGCTTGTTCAGGTCGAGTTGCCGATCGCGGCGCCGATCGTGATCGCCGGGCTGCGGGTAGCGACCATCTCGAGCATCAGCCTGGCCAGCGTCGGGCAGCTGATCGGGATTAGCAGCCTGGGCTACCTCTTCATTGACGGTCTGCAGCGCGACTTCCCGACCGAGATCGTGGTCGGCATGGCCTGCGTGATAATCCTCGCCTTCGCGGCCGATCTGCTCCTGCAGGGCGTGCGCAGGCTGCTGACCAGATGGCAGCGCGGCGGCGATGCCGACGTCGCCACCGCGCGGGTGCTGACCCGGCTGACCCCCGGCGGTGCGCGATGAGCTTCTTCAGCTACGCGTGGGACTGGCTGAGCCAGTCGCAGCAGTGGCACGGCGCGAACGGGATTCCGGTCCGTCTTGTGCAGCACCTGGTGTACACGGGCCTCTCACTGCTGATCGCCGCGCTGATCGCGCTTCCGCTCGGAGTGATCATCGGGCATGCCGGCCGCGGCGGGACCGCCGTGGTGAGCCTGGCCAACGTCTGGCGGGCGATCCCCACCCTCGGCCTGCTGGTGCTGATGGTCATCATCCTGGCGTTCTCGGTGGCGACCTGGCTGATCCCGCTGGTGGTCTTGGCCATCCCGCCGATCCTGGTCAACGCCTACGAAGGCGTCCTCGGCGTCGACCGCGGCCTCAAGGACGCCGCCCGCGGGATGGGCATGACCCCGCGCCAGGTGCTGCTGAAGGTGGAGATCCCGGTCGCGCTGCCGCTGATCCTGCTCGGGCTGCGGACTGCCGCGATCTTCGTGGTGGCCACCGCCACGATCGCGGCCGAGATCGGCCTCGGCGGCCTGGGCCGGTACATCATCGACGGGCTCGCGACCAACAACTACGGGGAAGTCGCGGGAGGCGCCGTGCTCGTGGTCGCCCTGGCGCTCGCGGTCCAGGTCAGTTTCGTCGGGATACGCCGTCTTGTCGTCCCGGCGGGCCTACGTCAGGAGGCAGCAACCCAGTCCTGATAAGATCTTTTCCTATTAAAATGGAAGGAAAAACCTCAGTGATAATTCCATCTATCCCGGCACTCAAGCGGGGTGCGGCCGCAGGCGCCGCCATAGCGGCCGGCCTCGCACTGGCCGCCTGCGGCAGCAGCGGCAGCAGTTCAAGCAATCCGCTCACCCCGACCGCGTCCAAGGGCACCGTGATCGTCGGGTCGGCGAACTTCCCGGAGAACGAGCTGCTCGCCCAGATCTACGCGACCGCGCTGGCGGCCAAGGGAGTCAAGGTCACCGACAAGTTCAACATCGGGGCTCGCGAGGTCTACTACCCGGAAGTGAAGAGCGGCGCGATCACGATCATCCCGGAGTACAACGGCGCGCTGCTGTCCACCTCGGTGGACACCTCAAGCACCGCTAGGACAACCGCCGAGGTGGACGCGGCGCTGCAGGCCAAGCTGCCGTCGTCGATGGAGATCCTCAACCCGTCCGCGGCGCAGGACAAGGACTCGGTGACGGTCACCCAGGCCTTCGCCACGAAGCATCACCTGACGTCGATCTCCAACCTGACCCCGTATGCCAAGACCATGGCCATCGGCGGGCCGCCCGAGTTCAGGACCCGGACCGACGGCCTGCCCGGCCTGGCGAAGAACTACGGCCTGCATTTCAAGACCTTCGAGCCGCTCGACGAGTCGGGCCCGATCACCCTGGCCGCGCTGACCGACGGCAAGGTACAGGCAGCGGACGTGTTCACCACCACCCCGCAGATCCTCACCGACCACCTGGTGGCGCTGGCCGACCCCAAGTACAACTTCGCCGCCCAGAACGTGGTGCCGCTGGTGTACAAGAAGGGCGTCACCTCCACGGTCACCAGCACTCTCAATGCCATCTCGGCCAAGATGACCACGGCCGCCCTGCTGGCGATGGACAAGGCCGTCATCCTGGACCACGCGGACTACTCGACGGTCGCGACCGGCTGGCTGAAGGCGGTGGGCCTGCCGTCCTGAGCTAGCGTCCGCCGCTGGTACCGGCCCAGGCATCGGGCGGGTGGCTGAACGCGCTCCGGCGCGGACGGCCACCCGCTCTTGCCGTCCGCGTCCGCTGGCTGTCCAGTTCCGCCGCGCCGGGTATCGTCAACGACGCGCCGGGGACGCTGGTTAGTAGGCGGTTTGCGGTGCGCTCTCTAGGCTGAGCGATGCCGCTTGTTCGGCATCTGAGTGGTGATAATTAGCTTGAATTCGGGGAGCGCAGCTTGGACGCAGGTTGGACACGGTCAGCTTGGACGCGGTCAGCTTGGACGCGGTCAGCTTGGACGCGGTCAGTTTGACCACGGTAGGGCCGTTGCTCGGCCGGGATATTCTCGCCGTCGCGTTCCTGCTCACCGCGGCCTGGAAAGTTACCCACCGGCGAGAGTCCGCAATCTCCTTCACCAGCCTCCGGCCCTCGTTAATCCGCGAATTTGAACTTCCGGTCCGGGTCGGCCTCATCCTCTGCGAATTAGGCTGCGCAGTACTACTCGCCGTCGCGCCCGATACCCGCCGTCCGGTAGCCGAAGCCGGGCCGGTTCTGGCGATTGCGCTGCTCGTCGCCTTGACCATCGCGGTCGCTCGGCAGCCGACGGTTGCCGACTGCGGCTGCTGGTCCTCGCCGGTGGCCGGGTCCGGCGGCCAGGATGTCAGGCGGCCGCTACTGGCCAGGAACGGTATTCTGCTGGCCGCCGCCGTGGCGGCCGTTATTCCCGTGAGAGCTGGCGTTTCGGCTGGCCTGCTCCTCTCGGCTGCGGCATTCGCCGCCGTGGCCGCGCCGATCGTGCTCGAACTTCCTCAGGTAATTGCGGTGGCAACGTTCCAGGGCGGCAGCCGAATTCCAGGAGCGCGGTCATGAGTAATGTCTGGATTATTTCGATGAGCCTGCTCTGGCTCGCGGTCATTGTCCTCACCGTTCTCGTCCTTCTCTTGTACCGCCAGTTCGGACTGGCGTATATGTCGGGACGCGCCAAGGCGGGGCTGCAAGGGCTCGATCTCGGTGCCCGGGCCAGGCCGGTCGCGCTGACCGCGCTGGACGGAACCGGTTACGCCATCGACTGGTCGGCGGCGCCGCAGGACGGCGCGACGGTGCTGCTCTTCGCCCAGCCGTCCTGCCCGATCTGCGGTGACCTCGCCAGGGACGCGGCCGGCCTGCCCGGCGTCGTGGCCGGCATCGAGGTTCGTCTGGGTGGACGGCACGATCACTGGCCGGCCGCCGCGCGCCGTCGACGGCGCACCTGGCTGGATCGTCGGCACTGCCGAGGGCGACGCGGTCCACCAGGCATGGGACGTCTCTGGCTCGCCATTCGCTTATGTCGTGGGCGCGTCGGGCCGCGTCGCGGCGAAAGGCGTCGTGAACAGGGCGGCAGATGTCGAGCGGCTGCTGGCTAATGTGCTGGGGGCCGGGCAGGGGACCAGCATGATCGACATCGTTCCTGAGGAGGTTCCGGGTAGGCCAGCGTGATCAGCGGCTGAGAGGACGCGGCTGGCAGCGCGTTAGCGAGGAGAGCGGGAAATGGTCAGTACCGCTGTGATGGTGGAGCGGGCAAGCCGGGCATTAGCCGAGCGCGTCAACAGGAGGAGCTTCATCCGGAAGGGCGCGGACACGATCTTCGGAGTCGGCATCATCGTCGGTGGCGGCGGCGGGCATAAGAAGAAACATCATAAACCTGGCCGGAAATACACATCCGACTGCGACGGTGCCGGGCCTGGCTGCCCGTACGGGTGCGGCCCGAGCCAGTGCTGCAACAGAAGCGGGCGGCCAGCAGGATGCAACTGCGGCACTGGCACGCGCTGCTCAAGTACGTCGCACTGTCACGGGAAGGCGGGGACCTGGAGCGGCGCCAGCTGCTGGACCTGTCAGTATTACGAATGCCGGCGCCAGGGAAAGGTGCTGTTCACCACGACCTGCTGCGATTGCTCCACGTCGGGCTGCGGGGACTCATCCGGCCGGTGCATTAGCTACAGCGCGACATCGCAGGTAGTCGGGCATTGCGGCGGCCGGACGGCGACGGTGCCGATCGGGTCTGTCGTCGCAGTGGACAGCGGAGACCCTGCTACGTCCCGCGGTGATGTATCCATCTTCTTTGACAGGGAAGTGCCCTGATGAATGCCGTCCTGCTGCTTGCCGCCGGGGTCTTGATCGGCCAGCTGAACACGCGTTCCGGTTGAGGCGCGAACGCGTACTTTATCGCGTCTGGGAGGCGTGCCCTCCCGCGGAGCCTGGCGGCCGCACTGATATTCGCGATCGGCGCGACCGCAGGTGCGGCGTGCGTCGCGATCGGCGGGTTCGGCGCCGGCTTGCTGCTCCCCCCGGTGGTAGCCGTGACCTGCCTGGTCCCGTTGCTCGTGTTCGCCGCGTGGTGGCATGTCAGCGGCAGGATCCGGTTCCCCGGCGACCGGTGCGGTATCCAGGCCAACAAGGAGCTCGCACAGGCCGGGCCGGGCGGGACCTTGTACTTCGGGCTGCTACTTGGCGTCGGGTTCCGCACCCGGATGGCGACTCCGCTGTGGTACGCGATCCCGCTGGCAGCGGCTGCCGGCGGCATCGCCGCCGCGCTGGCCGTCGGCCTGGGGGCGGGGCTGGGCCGCTCGTGGCCGGTCGCGAGGGCGGTCGCGGACTTGCGGGCAGCAGCCAGGCCAGCCTCAGCCAGGCGTTCAGCCAGGCCAGCCTCGGCCAGGCGTTCAGCCAGGGCAGCCTCAGCCAGGGCAGCCTCAGCCAGGCCAGCCTCAGCCGGGCCGGCCGCAGCCGGGCGGGGCGACGCTGCCGTGCAGGCGGCGCTGCGGATTGCGACCAGGCAGCGATCGGACGTTGCCCGTGCGGTGGCGGCGGTGGTGATCATGGGCGCTGCGCTTGCCTCGTCGCATCTGTAGGGCGTCGCATCTGTAGGGTTACGTGCGGTGGGCGACTCGACGAGGAGTGGTTATGGCTGCCATGCACACTGCCGGCCCCGCGCCTGCGGGCCCGCGCCCGGTGCGGGCCCCGCGGGGAACCGGACTGACATGCAAGGGCTGGCCGCAGGAGGCGGCCATGCGGATGCTGATGAACAACCTCGACCCCGAGGTGGCCGAGCATCCTGACCAGCTGATCGTGTATGGCGGATCGGGCCGGGCGGCGCGCAGCTGGGATGCCTTTGACGCGATCGTCGGCTGCCTGCGGGAGCTGGCCGGCGACGAGACGCTGCTGGTCCAGTCGGGCAAGCCGGTCGGCGTGTTCCGCACGCATGAATGGGCGCCGAGGGTCCTGATCGCCAACTCCAATCTGGTGCCGCAGTGGGCCACCTGGGAGGAGTTCCGGCGCCTCGAGGCGCTCGGGCTGACCATGTACGGCCAGATGACCGCGGGATCCTGGATCTACATCGGCACCCAGGGCATCCTGCAGGGCACCTATGAGACGTTCGCTGCGATCGCGGCGAAGCGCTTCGGCGGCTCGCTGGCCGGGACGATCACGCTCACCGCGGGCCTGGGCGGGATGGGCGGCGCGCAGCCGCTCGCGGTGACGATGAACGGCGGCGTCGCCATCTGCGTGGACTGCGACCCGTCCCGGATCGCCCGCCGGATCGAGTACGGGTACCTGGACACCGAGGCCGACGGCATCGACGACGCGATCAGGCAGGCGGCCGCCGCCCGGGACGCCGGGCAGCCGCTGTCGGTCGGGCTGCTCGGCAACGCCGCCGACGTGCTGCCCGCCATGCTGGCGATGGGCGCGCCGGTGGACATCGTCACCGACCAGACCTCGGCCCATGATCCGCTGACCTACCTGCCGCGCGGCGTGCCGTTCGAGGAGATGGGCGCGCTGCGGGCCGAGGACCCGACCGGCTTCACCGGGCGGGCCCGCGAGTCGATGGCCGTGCACGTCGAGGCGATGGTCGGTTTCCTGGACCGTGGCGCCGAGGTGTTCGATTACGGCAACTCCATCCGGGGCGAGGCCGAGCTGGCTGGCTACCAGCGGGCGTTCGACTTCCCCGGATTCGTGCCCGCCTACATCAGGCCGATGTTCTGCGAGGGCAGGGGACCGTTCCGGTGGGCGGCGCTGTCCGGCGACCCGGCCGACATCGCCGCAACCGACGCCGCCATCCTCGACCTCTTCCCCGCCAACGAGCCGCTGGCCAGGTGGATCAGGATGGCCAGCCAGAAGGTGCACTACCAGGGCCTGCCGTCCCGGATCTGCTGGCTCGGCTACGGCGAGCGGCACCTGGCCGGGCTGAGATTCAACGAGCTTGTCGAACGTGGCGAGGTCCAGGCGCCGATCGTGCTCGGCCGTGATCACCTGGACTGCGGCTCGGTCGCCTCGCCCTACCGCGAGACCGAGGCGATGGCCGACGGCTCCGACGCCATCGCCGACTGGCCGCTGCTGAATGCCATGCTCAACACGGCCTCCGGCGCGTCCTGGGTGAGCATTCACCACGGCGGCGGGGTGGGCATCGGCCGGTCGATCCACGCCGGCCAGGTATGCGTCGCCGACGGCACCGCGCTGGCGGCCCAGAAGCTGGAGCGGGTTCTCACCAACGACCCGGGCAGCGGCGTGATCAGGCACGCCGACGCAGGCTATGAGCGGGCCACCGAGGTCGCCGCGGAGCGCGGCGTCCGGGTCCCGATGGCCCGCCCCGCCGATGGCTCCCGCCTGTCTTCATGATCACGGTGGATCGGTGCGGGCCGGGATCATGCCCGGCGCACCGGGTGCGATCATGAGGAGGCGCTCCGGTGGGGTTCGCTGAGCTGTGGCAGTCGCTGCTGCCGGTCGGCCGCCACGGCCCCACCGGCGGCTACCGGCGGTACTCGTTCACCGAGGCGGACTCGGCCTGCCGCCAGTGGTTTGTGAAAACCGCTGCGCAACGAGGGCTCCGCGTCAATCAGGACCGCAACGGCAATCTGTGGGCGTGGTGGGACTGCGAGATCCGGGCCCCGGGCGCGATCGTCACCGGCAGCCACCTCGACTCGGTACCCGACGGCGGCGCCTTCGACGGCCCGCTTGGCGTGGTGTCCGCGTTCGCCGCGCTCGATCAGCTCCGGGCCCGCGGCCTGGCTCCGGGCAGGCCGGTCGGGGTCGCGGCGTTCTGCGAGGAGGAGGGGGCCAGGTTCGGCGTCGCCTGCCTGGGCAGCCGCCTGCTGACCGGGGCGCTGGACCCGGAGGCCGCGCGGGAACGCACCGATGGCGCCGGGGTCAGCCTGGCTGAGGCGATGTCCGGCGCCGGGCTCAATCCTGCTGCCATCGGTCCCGATGACGATCTGCTCAGCGGCATCGCGGCCTATGTCGAGCTGCATATCGAGCAGGGCAGCGCGCTGGCCGGCCTGGACGCGGCGGTCGGGATCGCCGAGGGTATCTGGCCGCACTGCCGCTGGCGGCTCGAGTTCACCGGCCGGGCCGATCACGCAGGCACCACCCGGATCCGGGACCGCCGGGATCCGATGCTGCCGTTCGCGGCGACGGTGCTCGCGGCCCGGCAGGCGGCGGTCGAGCATGGCGCCCTGGCCACGATCGGGAAGGTCACCGCTGAGCCCGGCGGCGCCAATGCGATCTGCTCGGCGGTCCGCTGCTGGCTGGACGCCAGGGCCCCGGACGAGGCGACGCTGCAGCGGGTCACCGCGCAGGTCACGACGGCCGCGCAGGCCGCCGCGGCCGGCCAGCAAGTATCGCTCAGCGTCAGCCAGGAGTCGGTCACGCCGCCGGTGCAGTTCGACGCCGTCCTGCGGGACCGGCTGGCCGGCGTGCTTGCAGCGCGCGGGATCATGGCTCCGGTGCTGCCGACCGGCGCAGGCCATGACGCGGGCGTCCTGGCGGCCCGGCTGCCCACCGCCATGCTCTTCGTGCGTAACCCGTCAGGCGTCTCGCATTCGCCCGGCGAGCATGCCGACCCAGCCGACTGCGAGGCCGGCGTGACGGCGCTCGCTGCGGTGCTCGAGGAGCTGGCGTTCCGATGACCGAGCCGGGCCCGCGGCCGCCTCTGACGGGTCCGGCACCCTCGGCCGGCCGGGGCGACCGGGCGACCGCGGCCCAGGCCGGGCAGTGGCGGCCAGGCGGCGCGACGATCAGGCGCTGGCACGCCGAGCTGGCCTGGCTGCCCGGCGACGGGGTCCGCCCCGACGTGCTGATCGAGGCCGAGGGGGACAGGTTCAGCGCGGTGACTGCGGCGGTGCCGCCGGCCCGGCTGCCCGCCGGCGTGATCAGGCTGCCGGGCCTGACGCTGCCCGGCCTTGCCAACGGGCATTCGCACGCCTTTCACCGCCCGCTGCGCGGGATCACGCAGGCGGACCGGGGGACGTTCTGGACGTGGCGGGACCGGATGTATGCGGTGGCGGCACGACTCGATCCGGACAGCTATCTGGCCCTGGCCACGGCCGTGTACGCCGAGATGGCGCTGGCCGGGGTCACCTGCGTCGGCGAGTTCCACTACCTGCATCACGGCCCGGGCGGCACCAGGTACGCCGATCCCAACGAGATGGGCCGGGCGCTGCTGGCCGCTGCCGCCCGGGCGGGCATCCGGATCACCTTGATCGACACCTGCTACCTGTCGGGCGGGCTGACCGACGATGGCCGCTCACAGCCGCTGGCAGGCCCGCAGCTGCGGTTCGGCGACGGCGATGGCGAGGCGTGGGCGGCTAGAGCCGACGCGCTTGATGCCGACCACAGGGGCATGCTGAGCCCGGTGGCGCGGGTCGGCGCCGCGATCCACTCGGTCCGCGCGGTGCCGGTGCAGCAGATGCACCCGGTGGTGGCCTGGTCGCACCGGCTCGGCGCGCCGCTGCACGCGCACCTGTCCGAGCAGGCGGCCGAGAACGAGGCATGCCTGGCTGCCTACCGCCGGACGCCCGCCGAGGTGCTCTACGACACGGGGGCGCTCGGCCCGCGGTCCACCATGGTGCATGCCACCCACCTGACCGCCCGTGACATCGAACTGCTCGGCGGCAGCCGGGCTTTCGCCTGCCTGTGCCCGACCACCGAGGCCGACCTGGCCGACGGGATCGGGCCGGCCAGCGCGCTGGCGTCGGCGGGCAGCCCGCTGACCGTCGGCAGTGACAGCCAGGCGGTGATCGACCTGTTCGAGGAGGCCAGGCGGGTTGAGCAGTACGAGCGCCTGGCGACCGGCCAGCGCGGCCATTTCACCGCGGACGCGCTGGCCAGGGCGGCCACCTTGGACGGGCATGCCAGCCTCGGCTGGCCGGACGCCGGGGAGATCACCCCGGGCGCCCTCGCCGACCTGGTCACGGTGTCGCTGGATTCGCCCAGGCTGGCCGGAACGGCCGCGGCGAGTGCGCTGGAGTCGGTCATCTTCGCGGCATCGGCGGCCGATGTCCGCGCCGTGGTGGCCGGCGGCCGCGACGTGGTGCGCGACGGAAGGCACCTGCTGGTCGGCGATGTGCCCGCCGCGCTCGGTGCGGCGATCCGCGGCCAGGTGAGGCCGGCGTGAGCACGCTGATAACGAACATCGGCGAGCTCGTCACCAACGCGCCCGAAGCGGGGGCGCTGCAGGACGACGCGCTCATCACCGAGCACGGCCGGGTCGCCTGGACCGGGCCTGCCGCTCACGCGCCTGCGGCTGACGAGGTAGTGGACGCGGGCGGCCGCGCGGTCCTGCCCGGCTTCGTCGACTCGCACGCGCACCTGGTCTTCGGCGGCGAGCGTGGCGCCGAATTTGCCGCGCGGATGGCCGGGCGGCCGTACCTGGCTGGCGGCATCCGCACGACGGTCGCCGCCACCAGAAACGCGACCGACCAGGAACTCCTATCCAACCTGCGGAGCCTTGCCGGGGAGATGCTCGCCCAGGGGACGACCACGTTCGAGTGCAAGTCCGGGTATGGCCTGACCACAGTCGATGAGCAGCGCGGTGTCGCGCTCGCCGCCGAGGTCACCTCGGAGGTCACCTATCTCGGCGCGCATGTGGTCCCGCCGGAATTCGCGGGCGACCCGGCAGGCTACGTGGAGCTGGTCTGCGGCGAGATGCTGGCCGCTTGCGCGCCGCACGCCAGGTGGGTGGACGTCTTCTGCGAGCGTGGCGCCTTCGGGCCGGACGAGGCGGCTGCCGTGCTGGCCGCCGGCAGCGCGGCCGGCCTGCAGCCCCGGGTACATGCCAACCAGCTCGGCGAGGGGCCCGGCGTGCAGCTGGCCGTGGCGGCGGGCGCCGCGTCGGCGGATCACTGTACCTACCTCAGCAACGCCGATATCGACGCCCTTGCGGCCTCGGATACGGTTGCGACCCTGCTGCCCGGCGTCGAGTTCTCCACCAGGCAGCCCTACCCGGATGCGCGCCGCCTGCTCGACGCGGGCGCCATTGTCGCGCTCGCCACCGACTGTAACCCGGGCTCCTGTTTCACCTCCAGCATGGCGTTCTGCGTGGCGCTGGCGGTCCGGGAAATGCGGATGACCACCGAGCAGGCGGTCTGGGCAGCAACCGCGGGCGGCGCTCGCGCGCTGCGCCGGACCGACATCGGCCATCTTGGTGTCGGCGCCCGCGCCGACCTGGTCATGCTGGAAGCGCCCTCGCACGCCTACCTCGCCTACCGGCCCGGCGTCCCCCTGGTGGCCGCAGTCTGGCAGGCGGGCCGGCTGGTGAGCGGCGGCCAGCCCGCTGGGTAGCGACCCTGCGTCAAGTTACGACGAGCGGCCGGTAGCGGCTGCGGAACCTGATCAGCGGATCGCCGGACTCAGCGACGTAAGGCACGTCCAGGACCCGGGCAATCACCAGCAGATGATCACCGGTCGGGATTCGCTCGGTGACCTCGCATTCCATTGCGGCCAGCCCGCCGTCGGGAATCAGGGCGCCCGAATGCGGTCCGCGGCGATGCGGAACGCCGTCGAGCAGCAGCCGGGCGCCCGGGCGGCCGGACACGGCGAACCGGCCCGCCAGCGCCCGCTGGCCGGCCGTGAGCAGGGTAACCGCGAACCAGTCCAGCCGGGCCAGGACCTCGGCGGGATACGAGTCGCCCAGCAGGCAGACGCCGACCAGTGGCGGCTGGCTGGACATCGGGCAGAACGCGCTCACCGTCGTCCCGATGTCATCCCGCCCGTCCGCGAGGGTCACCAGCGTCACGCCGGCGGCAACTGCGGTCAGCACGTCAGCGAATCGCGGCTCGTGGCCAGCGCCAGGAAACCGTTTGGTCACTCAAATATCCAGCTGCCGGGCAGGACCAGCGGGCCGTACGGCGGCAAGCCGGCCTGGGCCGCCAGCCGCCACAGCGGCCCCCAGCTTTCCGCGAGCAGCGCGCCGGAATGGCTTGCGCCGGCCTGGCTGGCGCTGGAGGACGGCGGGCGCAACCGGTCAAGCGGCCTGCCGCTAGGGAACCCGCGCAGCGGCGCTGACCTTGGCAGGCCCGCCCGGCTGCGGGCGATCGCCGCAGCCCGGTCGAGGCCGCCGATCTCGTCGATGAGCCCGTGCTCCCGCGCGTCGGCGCCGGTCCACACCCGGCCCCTGGCCAGCTCGTGCACCCGGTCGGCGGACAGCCCACGGCCGGCCGCGACCTTGCTGGTGAAGTCGGCGTAAATATGGTCGAGCCAGTCGTTCACCAGCGTCCATTCGTCCTCGCTGAACGGGCGGCTGGTGCTGAACATCGCCGAGTGCGCGCCGTCGATGACGGAGTCCGTCGTCACCCCGATCCGGTCGAGGAGCTGGCTGACCACGGCCTTGCCGGACAGCACGCCGATCGAGCCGGTGACCGTGCCTGGCTGCGCCACGATCGCGTCGGCGGCCATCGAGATGAAATAGCCGCCCGAGGCAGCCACGTCGCCCATGGACACCACCACCGGCTTGCCCGCGGTGCGGGCCCTGACTACCTCGCGCCAGATCGTGTCGGAAGCGACGTAGGAGCCGCCCGGGCTGTTGACCCGCAGCACGATGGCGCGGACCTGCTCGTTGGCGACGGCTGACCGGAGCGCCGCCGCTATCGTGTCCGAGCCCATCGCGCCGCCGGACAGCGGGCCGCGGCCGCTGCGGCCCCGGCGGATCGGGCCAGTGGCGTAGATCAGCGCGACCGACCGCTCGCGGGCGGGAGGAAGCTTCGCCGGCAGCTTGCGGACCCGCTCGGCCAGCACGTGGGCACGCTGATAACGGCCTACGTACTGCAGGATGGCGTCCTGGCCGAGCTGCTTCCGCACGCTGGCGTACACCTCATCCCGGTAGCCGAGCTCGTCGACGAGGCCCGCCTGGTGCGCCTGAGCGCCGAGGAACGGGCCGCTGTCGATCAGCTCGCGCACTCGGTCCGGGGCGATCCGCCGGCGTTCGGCGATCGCGCCGGCGAGCTGCCCGGTGACGGAGCTCGCGATCCGCTCGGCCGCTTCCCTGGCGGGGCCGGTGAAGCCGCTCTCGGTCAACTGCTCGGCGGCGCTCTTGTACTCATGCCGCTTGGCTACCTGGAACTCGACCCCGAGCCGGTCCATCGCGCCCCGGTAGAACCTGCGTTCCATCGCCATCCCGGTAAGCCCGAGATCCCCGGATGGCTGCAGGTAGATGGTCTCGAAGGCGGTGGCAAGGTAGTAGGGCACGTTCCCGGCCGAGAACTCGCCGAAGCTCTCCGCCCAGGCGACCGTCAGCTTGCCAGCGTCGCGGAACGCCTCGATAGCGTGCCTGAGCTCCTGGACCGTGGCGAGCCCGATCGGCCGGCCGTCTACTTTCGCGATGAGTGCCTTGACCCGCTGGTCATTGCGGGCCCTGCGCAGCCCGTCCAGGACGTCGGCCAGGACCAGACGACGCCGGGCCAGTATCGCCGAGACCGGATCGGCGGGCCGCTCCTCGCCCAGCCCGTCAGACAGGTCCAGCTCCAGGATCAGCGGCGCGGTCCTCCGCTGCCGCAACTTGGCGACCTGGTCGGCAATCATCGACTCCGCCATGGGCTCAGCTTATGTTGCCGGGCCGCCGCCACCGTGGGCTATCTTCGGCCTGGATGACAACTCGCGACGGTAACGGCTGGACCACCTGCGGCACGGGCCACCGGCACTGGGGCCTGCACGGTGCCGCTGGCCTGCTTGCCTATACCGCCGGCGGCGCTGGCGCGCCCAGCGTGCTGCTGCAGCGCCGGAGCGAATGGAGTCACCACGGCGGCACCTGGGGGCTGCCTGGCGGCGCGATGGACAGCCACGAGTCCGTGATCGATGCAGCGCTGCGCGAGGCCGCCGAGGAATGCGGCATTCCGGCGGACGCGGTCACTGTCACCGGGATACTGCGCGATGATCACGGATCCTGGAGCTACCGGACAGTGATCGGCTCGGCTTCCGAGCCCTTCACCGTGCATGCGGCGAGCGCGGAGACCATCGAGGTTGCCTGGGTAGCGGCGGGGGACGTGGGCCGGCTTGCTTTGCATCCAGGTTTCGCGTCGCAATGGCCTGTCCTGCTCGGCACCTTGCAGCCGTTGACGATCATCGTCGACGCGGCCAACGTGATGGGCTCCCGTCCGGACGGGTGGTGGCGGGACCGGGCTGGGGCCGCATCGCGGTTGCGCGGGGAGCTGGCCGGCCTGGCTGTCCGGGGCCTGGATGCGTTGCCTGAGTTGTTTACGGTGCCCGCGCTGGAGCTGTGGTTTCCCGAGTACGCCCTGGTGGTGGAGGGCGCAGCGCGGCGGATGGCTGCCGACGCGCCGCGTGGCGGGCGGGTGCGGGTGGTGGCCGCAGCTGGTTCTGGCGACGACGCGATCGCGGCCATGGCAGGAGAGCTGCCAGGGCGGCGGCTGGTGGTCACGGCCGACCGGGAACTGCGCGGCCGGTGCAGGTCGGCGGGCGCGTCGGTGACCGGCCCCGGCTGGCTGCTGGGGCTGCTGTGACGAGCGCCGCCTGGCCTGCGGCTTGATCCTGAGCGGCAGGCAGCGCCGCGGGGCTGGTGTTCCGCAGGCCGCCTGAGCTGTATGTGGCCTGGGAGACCGGGCGGCTGCCTGCTACGCCAGCTGGACCGACCGCTTGGCCAGGCCCAGCCAGTATCCGGTGATCGTGGTCACCGGGGCCAGATCGCCGGCCGTGCCCAGCGTGACGAAGATCGGAGCGAAATGCTCGGCGGACGGGTGCGCGTACCGCGCTCCGGGCGCCCTGCGGAAGTCGGCCAGCGCTTCCACGTCGCCTGAGTCGAGCGCCGCGGCTGCCCAGTCATCGAATTCCGCGGACCAGCCAGGCGGCGGGGCATCGAACCTGAAGTCCCGCAGGAACGGCAGCCCGTGGGTGAGGAAACCGCTGCCGATGATCAGTACGCCCTCGTCCCGCAGCGGCGCGAGCAGCGCGCCGATCCGCAGCAGCCGCTGCGGATCCAGGCTGGGCATCGAGATCTGCAGCACTGGGATGTCCGCGTCCGGGTACATCACGGTCAGCGGCACGTAAGCGCCGTGATCCAGGCCGCGGTCCGGCCGGTCGGCCACCGGCTCGATTCCCGATAGCGTCGCGCGCACCCGGTCCGCCAGCTGCGGGGCGCCCGGCGACGGGTACCTGGCGTGGTAGTAACGCTCAGCGAAACCGCCGAAGTCATAGACGAGCGGCGCGGCGTCCCTGGTCGCCCCGATGGTCAGCGGAGCCGACTCCCAGTGCGCCGACACCATCAAGATGGCGCGGGGCCGCGGCATGGCACGGGCCCAAGCCTCTAGCTGGGTCACCCACAGCGGGTCGTCGACCAGCGGCGGCGCGCCGTGGCCGAGGTAGATGGCCGGCATCCGGTCCGGCGCGACCGCGGTGGCGGCGCGCTGGGCGACAAGCTCTGCGGCGTTGGCGGGCACCGCCTCGTGCTCAGGCGCCTGCGCTTCAAGCCCCTCGTCCATGGCTGCTCCTGCCGGCTCCGGGAAGGTTCTGCTGCGTCGTCATCTGGACGGTAACCCAGGCTGGTCCTGCGGCAGGAAGGCAGGGCAGGATGGCCGGGTGCGAGTGGTGGTGCTGGCGGACACGCATGCGCCGCGGCGGTGGCAGTCCTGCCCACCGCGGGTCGCTGTGCAATTGCGACGGGCCGATGTGATCCTGCACGCGGGCGACGTGTGCACCGCCGGCGTCCTCGACGAACTGGCCGGTTACGCGCCTGTCCGGGCCGTGCTCGGCAACAACGACGGCCCGGATGTGGCGGCCTGGGGCGCGCCGCCGACGCTCGAACTCGGCCTGGACGGCCTGCCGGTGGCCATGATTCACGACAGCGGCGCCGCGGCAGACCGGCTGCGGCGGATGCGCCGCTTGTTCCCCGGGGCCGGCCTGGTGGTGTTCGGGCACTCCCACATTCCGCTCGATCAGGCGGCCGAGGGCATCCGCATCTTCAATCCAGGCTCGCCCACCGACCGGCGCCGACAGCCGCACGGCACCATCGGGGTGCTGCGGATCGAGGCCGGTTGCCTAGTCGAGGCCAGCATCCTTCCCGTCACCTGAGCCCGGGCACGAGGCGCCGCGCCGTCACCTGAGCCCGGGCACGAGGCGCCGCGCCGTCACCTGAGCCCGGGCACGAGGCGCCGCGCCGTCACCTGAGCCCGGGCACGAGGCGCCGCGCCGTCACCTGAGCCCGGGCACGAGGCGCCGCGCCGTCACCTGAGCCCGGGCACGAGGCGCCGCGCCGTCCCTCCGGCGTGACCTCACTCGTCCGGCGCCAGCATCAGGACCGCGAGCGGCGGCAGCGTGATCACGGCCGAGGCCGGCCTGCCGTGGCGGGGCTTCTCGATGGCCTCGATCATCCCCAGGTTGCCGACGCCGCTGCCGCCGTAGACCTCCGCGTCGGTGTTGACCACCTCGCGCCAGTGGCCGGCGCGGGGCAGGCCGATCCCGTAGCTGAGGTGCGGTTCGCCGGAGAAGTTGGCAATGCAGGCGATCTGGCCAGGCCCGCCGCGGCCGGACGGGCTGCCCTCGCCGACGCTGCCCTCGCCGACGCTGCCCTCGCCGACGCCGCCCGCGCCGTCAGCCCCGGCGAACCGGAGGAACGACAGCACGTTGCCCGCCGCGTCGTTGGCGTCTATCCAGCTGAAGCCGTCCGGGGAGGTGTCCTGCCGCCAGAGCGCCGGGCTGCTGGCATAGAGCCGGTTGAGGTCGGCGACCAGCCGCTGAACGCCGACGTGCCGCTGGCCGCCCAGCGCTGGCCAGTCAAGTCCGGCCTGCTCGGACCACTCAGCCTCCTGGCCGAACTCCGAGCCCATGAACAGCAGCTGCTTACCAGGATGTGCCCACATATAGGCGAACAGGGCACGCAGGCCGGCGAACCGTCGCCAGTCGTCACCTGGCATCTTGCCCAGCAACGAGCCCTTGCCGTGGACCACCTCGTCGTGCGACAGCGGCAGCACGAAGTTCTCCGAGTACGCGTACATCATCGAGAACGTCATCTCGTTCTGGTGATAGTGCCGGAACACCGGGTCGCGGGACATGTAGCTGAGCGTGTCGTGCATCCAGCCGAGGTTCCATTTCAGGCCGAACCCGAGCCCGCCCAGGTACGGCGGCCTGGTCACGCCGGGCCACGCGGTGGACTCCTCCGCGATCATCATGATGCCTGGCGCGTTCGTGTAGCAGGTAGCGTTCACTTCCTGCAGGAACGAGACGGCGTCCAGGTTCTCCCTGCCGCCGAGCGCGTTCGGCGTCCACTCCCCGGCCTTGCGCGAGTAGTCCAGGTAGAGCATCGACGCGACCGCGTCCACGCGCAGGCCGTCGATGTGGAATTCCGCCAGCCAGTAGACCGCGTTGGCGACCAGGAAGTTGCGGACCTCCGGCCTGCCGTAGTTGAAGATGTACGTGCCCCAGTCCGGGTGCTCGCCCCGCCGGGGATCGGGATGCTCGTACAGTGGCGTGCCGTCGAAGCGGGCCAGCGCCCATTCGTCCCTGGGGAAGTGCGCGGGCACCCAGTCCACGATCACGCCGATGCCCGCCTGATGCAGCCGGTCCACCAGGTAGCGGAAGTCGTCCGGGTTGCCGAAGCGTGCCGACGGCGCATAGTAGGACGTCACCTGGTAGCCCCAGGAGCCGCCATACGGATGCTCGGCGACCGGCAGGAACTCCACGTGGGTGAAGCCCATCTCGGTGACATAGGCGGCAAGCTGGTCGGCCAGTTCGGCGTAGGACAGGCCGGGCCGCCAGGAACCGATATGTACCTCGTAAGCGCTTACCGGCGCGCGTAGCGGATCCCAGCTTGCCCGGGCGGCCAGCCAGTCCTGGTCGCCCCACTGATAGCCGGATTCGAAGATAACGGATGCGGTGGCGGGCGGCCGCTCTGCGAGGGCAGCCACCGGGTCTGCCTTGCGGCGCCAGTTACCGTCCGGCCCGCAGATGTCGTACTTGTACCGCATCCACGGCTCGGCTCCTGGCACGAACAGCTCCCAGATGCCTGAGGAGCCCAGCGAGCGCATCGGATGCGGCCGCCCGTCCCAGTGGTTGAAGTCGCCGATGACCCGGACGCCGCGGGCGTTCGGCGCCCACACTGCGAATGCAGTCCCGCCTGCGTCCGCGTGGAACCTGGCCCCGAGAACGTGCCAGAGTTTCTCGTGCCTCCCCTCAGCGATCAGGTGCAGGTCCATCTCACCGAGGCTGGGCAGGTGCCGGTACGGATCGTCGGTGATCGTCTCGGGCAGCGTCACGGTGGCCAGCGCCAGGCGGCGGCCTGCATCGGTGGCCGGGTTCTGTGGGGTGGCCGGGTTCTGTGCGGTGGCCGGGTTCTGTGGGGTGGCCGGGTTCTGTGCGGTGGCCGGGTTCTGTGGGGTGGCCGGGTTCTGTGCGGTGGCCGGGCCATGCCCGTCGCTGCCGTGGTAGGCGACGGCGATCCGGTAGTCGGGCACCTGGCTGTCCGGCAGTGTCGCCGAGAAGACGCCGGCGTGGATGTGGGTCATCGGGAACCTGCGGCCATCAGGGAGCACGACCGTGACAGTCGCGGCCAGCGGCCGCAGCGCGCGCACGACGACACCCGCGGGCCCGGGGTGCGCGCCGAGGATCGAGTGCGGGTCATGGTGCGTGCCGCCGACGATCCTGTCGATCTCCCCGTGATCGACAGGATCGGCCGGGGCTTGAGTTGATTCGGTCATGCCAGTTCGCTCCGTCATAACGCGTCAGCGATCGAGTCGAATGGGATGGGCAGCCAGGCTGGCCGGTGCCTGGCTTCGTAGACGACCTCATATACCGCCTTGTCGAGCATCAGCGCTCGCAACAACACCGTATTGGCCTGCGGATCCATCCCGCCGGCGCTCGCGTAACCTTCGGCGAACGCAGTCTGATTGCGCTGCACCCATTCATCGGCGGTCACGGCGAGATCGTCGGCGTCCGGCCTGCCGATCAGCTGGTGGCGCGCCACGTAGTCGAAGGACCGGAGCATACCGGCCACGTCCCGCAGCGCGGGCGCTGGGGCGCGGCGCTGCTCAAGCGGGACCGCGGGCTCGCCCTCGAAATCCAGCGCCACCCATCCGGTCGGGGTGCGGAGCACCTGTCCCAGGTGGTAGTCGCCGTGTACCCGTTGCACGGGTACCGGCCGGCCGGTATCGGCCATGGCAGCGAAGTAGCCGCGTACCTTCTCCTCGTGCTTGCGCAGTTCCTGGACCTCGGCGCAGGCCCGCTCCAGCCGGGCAGTCATCTGCCCGGCGAGATCACGAACAGCCTGAACGCTCAGCTCCCCGGTGCCGAACTCGGCAGCGAGATCGGCGTGCACCTCGGCGGTGGCCTTGCCGAGCCGGTAAGCCTCACCGGCGAAATCGCCGCCCGCCTGCTGTGGCGAGATGCGCTGCCCGTCACGGGACACATCGGCCGCGTAGAGGTCGCGGACGCTGGTGGCCGCCAGCGACCATCCGTTGCTGGCGGTCGGCAGGTACGCCGACAGCATGGCCAGCAGCAGCGGGCCGCCGTCCAGCTGGGTCTCGATCCAGCCGAGCGGCTGCGCCACATGCGGCGACTTGCGCCTCGCCAGCGCGCTCGTCACCTCGAGGTCGGGATTGCACCCGACGAACAGCTTGCGCAGCACCTTGAGAATGGCGGCCTCGCCGAAGATCAGGCTGGTGTTGCTCTGCTCGGCGGTGAGCACGATGCTGTTCAGGCTGGTATCGATCACCGCGGCCGGGTCCTTGCTGAACGTGAGTGCGCCGACGACCCGCTCCTCCGCCAGGTTGCGCAGCAGGACGCGGGTCAGGTCGTGGTCATGCAGCGCGTCATAGGCGAACCGGCCGTCGTCTGTCGGCCCGATGGCGACGTGCCGGAAGGACTCCGGCAGCTGTGCGCGGATGCCGACGAGTACCTGGTACCTGGCGGCATTGCCGCCGACGGTCAGGCTGATGATCAGGTGCCGCAGCTCCGGATCGCCGGCCACGAGGGTAGCTGCCGCCGTAATGGTCAGATCACTGACGGTCGCGTCCCTACCGGAGAACCACCGCTGGGCGGGCAGCCAGCTCGCTAGCGTGTCCTCAAATGTCATGACTCCCGCTCTACCCTGTCGCTTGCTTCTCATCCCGCAATAGGCGAAACCGTACGTTGCGGGCTAGATCAGCTAGGCATCAGCCTAGATGCATGACGCCTCGGCGAAGGGCACAGGGCGCCGTGCACGGCGGCCTTCGGCGCCGTGGCAGGCCCTTCGCCGCGGCGGCAAGTCTCGCCGCCGCAGCAGGCTTTCAGCGGTGCGGCACCGGCGGCAGCTGGAACCAGTAGAACCCGTGCCCGGGCAGCGTGAGCAGGTAGCTGAAGTCGCCGATCGGCGGGAAGGTGACACCGCCCATGCACTCCACTGGCGTTATCCCCTTGAATCTGCGCAGATCGAGCTCAACGGGCTGGGGAAATCTGGACAGATTATTAACGCAGAGGATCTGGTCAGCCGCCGACGCATCCTGGTCGGGCTCGCGGTACTCGCGGACGAACGCCAGCACGCTCGGGTTGGACGAGTTGAGCTCGTCGTAGCTGCCCCGCCCGAAGACCGGGTGCCGCTTACGGATCTCGATCATGCGCTTGGTCCAGTGCAGCAGCGATCCCGGGCTCCGCTCCTGTGCCTCCACGTTCAGCGCCTGGTAACCGTAGAGGGGGTCCATGAGCAGCGGGAGGTAGAGCCGGGCCGGGTCACAGATGGAGAATCCCGCGTTCCGGTCCGGGGTCCACTGCATCGGGGTGCGCACGCCGTCGCGGTCACCGAGCCAGATGTTGTCGCCCATGCCGATCTCGTCGCCGTAGTAGAGCACCGGCGAGCCCGGCAGCGAGAGCAGCAGGGCCGTGAAGAGCTCCAGCTGGTTCCTGTCGTTCTCCAGCAGCGGGGCCAGCCTGCGCCTGATCCCGATGTTGGCCTTCATCCGCGGGTCCTTCGCGTACTCCGCGTACATGTAGTCCCGCTCGTCGTCGGCGACCATCTCCAGCGTCAGCTCGTCGTGGTTGCGCAGGAATATGCCCCACTGGCAGCCAGACGGAATCGGCGGGGTCTGGGCGAGGATCTCGGAGATCGGGTAGCGCTGTTCCCGCCGGACCGCCATGAAGATCCGCGGCATCAGCGGGAAGTGGAACGCCATGTGGCATTCGTCGCCGCCGACGGCGGGGTCGCCGAAGTACTCGACGACATCAGCGGGCCACTGGTTGGCCTCAGCGAGCAGGACCCTGTCCGGGTAGAGCCGGTCGACCTCGGCCCGGATCCGTTTCATGTACTCGTGGGTTTCCTTGAGGTTCTCGCAGTTGGTGCCCTCCCGCTCGTACAGGTAGGGCACCGCGTCCAGCCGGAACCCGTCGATGCCCAGGTCGAGCCAGAACCGCAGCACCTCGAGCATGGCGTCCTGTACCCGCGGGTTCTCGTAGTTCAGGTCGGGCTGGTGGGAGAAGAACCTGTGCCAGTAGTACTGGCCGCGGACCTGGTCGAAGGTCCAGTTCGACTGCTCGGTGTCGACGAAGATGATCCGGGCGCCCGGGTAGCCGTCGTCGGTATCTGACCAGACGTAGAAATCACCGAACGGCCCGTCCGGCTCGGTGCGGGACGCCTGGAACCAGGGATGCTGATCGCTGGTGTGGTTCATCACCAGGTCGGCGATGACCCGGATGCCGCGCTCGTGCGCTGACTCGACCAGCTCGACGAAATCCCCGATGTTCCCGAACTCGGGGAGTATCGACATGTAGTCGGAGATGTCGTAACCGCCGTCCTTGAGGGGCGACGACCAGATGGGCAGCAGCCAGATGCAGTCGATGCCGAGCCACTGCAGGTAGTCGAGCCTGGCAGTGAGCCCGCGGATATCGCCGGTGCCGTCGCCGTTCGAATCGTGGAAGCCGCGGACTAGCACCTCGTAGAAGACCGCGTGCTTGTACCACTGCGGGTCGCGCGGGCCGGAAAAGCTGAACGAGTCGGGTACCGGCTCGCCGGGGGCGGGGGCGGAGCTGGGCAGGAAGGCCGACGGCGGCAGCCGGGCCTGGCCGAACCTGGCCGGCTCAGGTGGTGGCACCACGGCGGTCTCCCGGGGAGATCTGAAAATCCATTCGGGGTCGTCTCTCGCATGCCTGCTGTGTGGTCGGGGTGCTGGGTGGTCGGGGTGCTGGTGGTCGGGGTGCTGGGTGGTCGGGTGCTGGGTGGTCGGTGTGGTTCGGGTGCTGGCTGGTACTGCTTCGGGTGCTGGCTGGTACTGCTCAGTAATGCTCCGGTGGGTAATGCTCCGGTGGGTAATGCTCCGGTGGGTAATGCTCCGGTGGGTAATGCTCCGGTGGGTAATGCTCCGGTGGGTAATGCTCCGGTGGGTAATGCTCCGGTGGGCTCAGCCGCCTGGCTGGCCGGTCGTCACGGTGAAGATGTGCGCGGACGTGACTGCCGGGTCGAGCCGCACGTAATTCGCCTGGCTCCAGCGGTACGACTCGCCGGACAGCTCGTCCGTCACCACCAACTCCGCTCCCGCTTTCACGCCAAGCGCGGCGGGGTCGAGCCAGATGGTGGCCTCGCGCGGACGGTACGGGTCGAGGTTCACCACGACCAGGACCGTATCGCGGTTGGCGACGCCGTCGTCCGTCGTGCTCGCGCTCTTGGAGAAGCACAGTATCTCCGGCTGGTCGCTGTGATGAAAGCGCAGGTTACGTAGCCAGTGCAAGGCGGGATGGTTCTTCCGGATCATGTTGAGGTGGGTGATAAAGGGAGAGATATCCGCGGCCAGGGTCTCGGCGTGCTCCCAGTCACGCGGCCGGTACTGGTACTTCTCCGAGTCCATGTACTCCTCGCTGCCGGGAACGACGGCAACGTTCTCGCAGAGTTCGTAGCCGGAATAGACCCCCCAGGACGGCGAGAGCATCGCGGCGAGCACGGCGCGCACCCGGAACGCGGCGGGCCCGCCGTGTTGCAGGTACTCGCTGAGAATATCCGGAGTGTTCACGAAGAAATTCGGCCGCATGTACGCCGCCGCCGGGCCGGACAGCAAACGCAGGTACTCGGTCAGCTCTTCGGCCGAGTTCCGCCAGGTGAAGTACGTGTACGACTGATGGAAGCCGATGATCGCCAGGCCAGCCATCATCGCGGGCCTGGTGAAGGCCTCGGCCAGGAAGATCACGTCTGGGTCGGTGGCCGCCACTTCGGCGAGCAGCCGCTCCCAGAACGGCAGCGGCTTGGTGTGCGGGTTGTCCACCCGGAAGATCCGTACCCCGTGGTCCATCCAGTACCGGAGGATCCGCAGGACCTCGGCATAGATCCCCTCCGGGTCATTGTCGAAGTTGAGCGGGACGATGTCCTGGTACTTCTTGGGCGGATTCTCGGCGTAGGCGATGCTGCCGTCCGACCGTGTGGTGAACCACTCCGGGTGCTTGGCTACCCACGGGTGATCGGGCGAACACTGCAGCGCGAGATCGAGCGCGACCTCCATGCCGAGTTCGTCGGCCCGGTGCACGAAGGCGTCGAAGTCGTCGATGGTCCCGAGATCGGGATGGATAGCGTCATGGCCGCCCTCAGCCGATCCGATCGCCCACGGAGAGCCCGGGTCGCCCGGGACCGCGTTCAATGAATTGTTGGGCCCCTTCCGCGCGGTATAGCCGATCGGGTGGACCGGCGGGAGATAGACGACGTCGAAGCCCATCCTGGCGACGGCGTCGAGCCGCCGCGCAGCGGTGCGCAGTGTGCCTGACGCCACGGTGCGCCCGGCGGACCGGTCCACCCGGGCGCCTTCGGACCTGGGAAAGTACTCGTACCACGAGCCGTAGAGCGCGCGTTTCCTGTGCACGATGACCGGGAACCGGCCAGCGGAGGTGACCAGCTCGCGCAGCGGGAAGGCGGCCAGGATCGCGGCGAGTTCCTCGCTGGTTGCCGCGGCAAGGCGATCAAGCGACGGGATCCTGTCGTCCCGCAGCCTGGCGACCAGCGCCTCGAGCGCTGCCCGGGCAGCCCGGTCCCGGCCAGCCTGACCGGTATCCCGGCCGGCCTGGCCGGCACCCCTGCTGGCCCGGCCTGGCGGGGTGGCGCGGGGTACCTTGATGCGGCTCGCCGCACGCTCGAACAGCGCGGCGCCGTCGGCGAGCATGAGCTCCACGTCCTGACCCAGCGGGATCTTGATGGCCGCGTCATGCTGCCAGCGCGCGATCGGATCGCCCCACGCCTCGACGTGGAACTGCCACATCCCGGCCGACGTGACTGTGACGTCGGCGCCATATCGATCGCTGCCCTCAGCCAGTTCCCGCATCACCGCGAGCTTCTGGCGGCTGCCGTCCGGGGCGCGAAGTACCACGCCGGCTCCGAGCATCTCGTGTCCCTCGCGAAACACAGTGGCGCTGACCTGGAACGTCTCACCAGCGACTGCGCGGACGGGACGCCGGCCGCAGTCGACGACGGGCTGCACATCAAGAATGGGAATCCTGCCGATCACCCCTGAAAGCTACCCATCAGGCAGCGGCCCAAGCGAGCGGGACCCCTGTTGTGGTCACCGTCAGTCCGCCGGACGCATTAATGTCGCAACTCGTGAGAGCTATTCGCCGATTCACGATCCATCCGGTACTGCCTGAGCCGCTTGCACCGCTGCGGGCGCTGATGCTCAACCTTCGCTGGACATGGCATCGGGAGACGATCGACCTGTTCGCGGAGATCGATCCGGTCGGCTGGGAACGGGTCGGCGGGGACCCTGCCGCGCTGCTGGCTGACGTCCCGCCTGATCGCCTCGCCAGCCTCGCCGCCGACCGGCGGTTCCTGCGCAAGCTCGGCGACGTCGTCGAGGATCTGCGCGAGTACACCTCGGGCCCGCGCTGGTATCAGGGCCAGGATGAGCCTGGGGCGCCGGCGGCCGTGGCGTACTTCTCGCCGGAGTACGGCATCACCGCGGCGCTGCCGCAGTACTCAGGCGGCCTCGGCATCCTCGCCGGGGATCACCTCAAGGCGGCAAGCGATCTTGGCGTGCCGCTGATCGGCGTGGGCCTGCTGTACCGGCACGGCTATTTCACTCAGTCGCTGTCGGCGGAGGGCTGGCAGGCTGAGCGTTACCCGGCCAGCGATCCCAACGGCCTGCCGCTTGCCCTGCTCCGCGACGGCGCGGGTGATCAGGTCAAGGTCAGCGTGACGCTGGCCGGCCAGGCCATTCTCACCGCGCAGGTCTGGGTGGCACAGATCGGCAGGCTGCCGCTGCTGCTGCTCGACTCCTACGTCGAGGAGAATGACCCCGAGCTGAGCGAGGTGACCGACCGGCTTTATGGCGGCGCCAGCGATCACCGGCTCAGGCAGGAACTGCTGCTGGGCATCGGCGGCGTCCGGGCGGTCCGGGCGTTCTGCGCGATCACGTCTCATCCCGAGCCCGAGGTGTTCCATACCAACGAGGGTCACGCGGGCTTTCTCGGCCTTGAGCGCATCCGCGAGTACGTCAGCCGGGGACTGAGCTTGGACGAGGCCATCGAGATGTGCCGGGCAGGCACGGTGTTCACCACGCATACCCCCGTGCCGGCCGGGATCGACAGGTTCAGCCGGGAGCTCATTGAGCGCCAGTTCGGCGGCACGGCCGCGGATCCGGCTTTGCCGTGCGAGCGGGTCCTTGCGCTTGGCGCGGAGACCTATCCGGGCGGCGATCCCGACGTGTTCAACATGGCCGTCATGGGGATGCGGCTGGCCCAGCGGGTCAACGGGGTGAGCCGGCTGCATGGCGAGGTGAGCCGGGCGATGTTCACCGGACTGTGGCCGGGATTCGACACCGAGGAGGTGCCGATCGGCTCGGTAACCAACGGGGTGCACGGGCCGAGCTGGATCGCTGACCAGATGCTGACAATGGCCAGCGGCGGCGGCCCTTCTGGAGGGCATGCTGGCGGGTCTTCTGAAGGGGCTGCTGGCGGGCTCGCGGACGGGCCTGCCTGGGAACAGGCCGCCGCGGACCCGGCGGCGATCTGGGAGATCCGCCGCGTGCTGCGCACCCGACTGGTGGCGGAGGCCAGGCGGCGGCTGCGGGCCTCGTGGCGGCAGCGCGGGGCGCCTGACGCCGAGCTGGCCTGGATTGAAGACGTGCTTGACGAGAACCTGCTGACGATCGGGTTCGCCCGCCGGGTGCCGTCCTACAAACGGCTGACGCTGATGCTGCACGACCCCGCACGGCTGACCGCGCTGCTGCTGGACCCGGAACGTCCGCTGCAGCTGGTGATAGCGGGCAAGGCGCATCCGGCTGACGACGGCGGGAAGCTCCTCATCCAGCAGCTGGTGCGCTTCGCCGACGATCCGCAGGTCCGGCGCCGGATCGTATTCCTGCCTGACTACGACATGGCGCTCGCGCGCACGATGGTGCAAGGCTGTGACGTCTGGCTGAACAACCCGCTGCGCCCGCTTGAGGCGTGCGGCACGTCGGGCATGAAGTCCGCGCTGAACGGCGGCCTCAACCTTTCCGTGCTCGATGGCTGGTGGGACGAGTGGTACGACGGCGGCAACGGCTGGGCGATCCCGTCCGCTGACGAGGTAAGCGATCAGGCGCGACGGGACCAGCTCGAGGCCATGGCCCTCTACGAGCTGCTCAGCGGATCGGTGGCGCCGCTCTTCTACGACTCGGGCTCCGATGGCCTGCCGCACCGCTGGCTCGAGATGGTGGCGCACACCTTGCGGACACTCGGGCCCAAGGTCCAGGCCACCAGGATGGTCCGCGACTACGTGACTGAGCTGTATCTGCCTGCGGCCAGGTCATCGCAGGCGCTGGCGGTCGGCGGCCCCGCCGGGAAATTCGGCGGCGCGCGCCAGCTCGCGGCGTGGAAGGCGCGGGTCAGGGCGGCCTGGCCGCAGGTCAGGATCGAGCACGTGGAGGCCGACGACACTGACCAGAGTCCGGGCGCGGCACTGACCGTGCGTGCAGGCGTCGCGCTCGGCGATCTGTCCCCGCAGGACGTCGCGGTGCAGGTCGTCTACGGCCGCGCTGGGGAACAGGACGAGATCATCGCCCCGGCGTTTAGTGACCTTGAGCTCGACGAGTCACCCGTGCTTGGTTCGGTGGCGCGGTTCTCTGGTCAGTTCACACTCGGGCGCCCGGGACCGTTCGGCTACACGGTCCGGGTGCTTCCCAGCTATCCGCTGCTGTCCGGCCCGGCCGAGCTTGGCCTCGTGACCGTCCCGCCCGCGACAGCCGGGATGAGCAACGGCGACCTGCGCTGACCTGGTGGTGGTCAGGCGCCTGATGGCAGGCGCCTGAGGCATAGCCGCGACATTACGTGGTTGGCGGGTTACCGGCCGCAAGTAAACCGTTGCACCATACCCGGCGTCCTCTTAAGCAGGGACAACCTAGGCACGCACCGGAATTTCTGCTCGTGCCCGGCGGAACGCCAGTAAAGTCCAGGGGGGCGTGACATCCTGTGATAGAACGATGGCGGTTAGTAGCGCTGTCACACCGTCACTTTCCGTTACGAACCCAATACCCCGAGCGTGAGAGGATCAGCCGTCGTGAGAACGCAGATCAAGCCAGAGAACCGGCTTCTGACCCCAGCAGAGGTTGCCGCGATGCTTCGGGTAGACCCGAAGACAGTCACCAGGTGGGCGAGAGGCGGGAAGCTGTCATCGATCCGCACTCCTGGCGGTCACCGCCGATACAGCGAGAACGAAGTCCGCGGTTTCCTGAACGGATGGCAGCAGCACGTGTCACTGCCCCGGGTGCCCGAGCAGTAGTCAGCCGAGCGCCTGCCCCAGCCGCGCCCTCGAGGTGCTCGCGCAGATCGAGTCGGCGGCTGGCTGTGGGCAGGCGTTTGCCGTGCGCCACTGACGCGCCCGGGGCCGGGCGATCGCCGGATGGCAAGGAGGGGATACGGGCCGGATCCGCGGGCTCGTGACCGAGGGGGAATCAGATGGGAGTGATGCTGTCCCTGGACCGGCCCAGGCTGGCCAGGAGCCGCAGGCAGGCCCGCCACGCACGCCGGCCGGACGATCAGGCACGGGCGGACGCGCTCGCTGCCATCCTCCGTGACGAGACTCCCGCAGCAGGCGGCTGTCTGGCGCGGCTGGCGAAAACAGTGCTCGCCGGATGGCTGCTCCCGGCCGGAGCCTGGGCCAGCCGGCTGGTAGACGGCACGCTCGCCGGGGACCAGGGGGAGGGCGCGCCCACCGGCCAGCCACCGGCCAGCCGCGCGGCGCGGACCGCCAGCCATCTGTCCGGGGCCTGCCTGCTCGGCCAGTGCCAGGATTCCCCGGGCGCCCCGGCCTGCGCGTCGGCGACCTGCACGCACGACTGTCACGGCCAGGCGCCGGTGCCGCGCGCGACAGGGGCCCCGGCAGCCTGAGCGGGAAGCCAAGTAGGATCGGGGCTCGGCATGGAGGTGCGGCATGGCTGAGTTCGTACAGGTCCAGACCGATCAGGCGGTGGCCACCATCCGTCTTGACCGGCCCCCGATGAATGCGCTGAACGCCCAGGTCCAGGACGAGATAGGCGCGGCCGCCGCGCAGCTCGCCGCGGATCCGGCGGTCCGCGCCGTGGTGTTGTACGGCGGCCCGAAGGTGTTCGCTGCCGGGGCCGATATCAAAGAGATGGCAGACGCCAGTTACAGCAAGATGGCTGCCGACACCAGGCGGCTGCAGGATACCTTCACGGCGGTCGCCAAAATCCCCAAGCCGGTGGTCGCTGCGATCACTGGCTATGCGCTCGGGGGCGGGCTCGAGCTCGCGCTGTGCGCGGATTTTCGCGTCGCAGGGGAGAGTGCGCGGGTGGGCCAGCCCGAGATCCTGCTCGGCGTTATCCCCGGGGCAGGCGGCACGCAGCGGCTGCCCCGGCTTGTCGGGCCTGCCAGGGCCAAGGACATCGTGTTTACCGGCAGGTTCGTCGGCGCCGCGGAAGCCCTGGCCATCGGACTGCTGGACAAGGTCGTCCCGGACGCTGACGTCTACCAGGCGGCACTCGAACTGGTAGCCAGGTACGCGGGCGGCCCTGCCGTCGCCCTGCGCGCGGCCAAGCAGGCCATCGACGAGGGCCTCGAGGTCGACCTTGATACCGGGCTTGAGATCGAGCGGCTGAACTTCGCCGGGCTGTTCGCCACCGAGGACCAGCGGACGGGCATGCGCAGCTTCATCGACAATGGCCCGGGGAAGGCCGCCTTCGCCGGGCGCTGAGGGCGCCCAGCGCGGTAGGCGGCAGATTCCGCGGCCGCGCCGCGTTAGGAGTGTCGTTGTCTTGTCTCAAGGAGAATCCGAGCTGATGCGCCGAGTGACCCATCCCTGCCGCGCCCGCCCGCGGCCCTGGCCGGCGCCGCGATGACCGGGCCTGGCGACAGCCCGTCGCTGGAAATGGTTACCGCCGCGCTCCGCGCGGACAGCGCCGATGTAGAGATCTACGCTCGCGTGCTGACCGAGTCGCTTGGCGCCTCGCTGCCGCCCGGCTGCGTCAGCGTCGACCGGGACCGGAGCATGTCCGACCGGATGCACGGCCGCCCGGGCCAGGTCACCAAGGTGACCGTGCGGCTCGGCGAGCGCGTCATGACGCTCGGCGTCCAGCGCGGGGTGCCGGTCGCCGAGATCTGCAGCGAGGTGCGCGGGGTGGTGCTATCGCGGCAGCCGGTGCAGCTGGGGCAGTGGGCCGACGAGCTGGCCAGGGCGCTGGTCGCGCACGCGGAGCAGAACGCCGCAGCGGCACAGGCGCTCCGCAAGCTGGTGGCCGGAGGCTGACGACAGTTGCGGTGGCCGGCCGGCGTGTCACGATGGTAGGTGCCGCCGCCAACTGGCATCGGCGGGCGTCCGGACGATACCTGCCGGCCGCATTCCGTACGCTGGTGGGGTCATGACTGGTCAGGAACCGGCACCGGACAGGCTCGGGAACTACCGTGTGCTCAGGCGGCTCGGCGAGGGCGGCATGGGCGTTGTCTACCTGGCAGTGGATCCGCAGCAGCGCACGGTGGCGGTCAAAGCGCTCCGGCAGGGTGTCTCCTTCGATCCGAACGCGCGGCACCGGCTGGCCCGCGAGGTCGAGACAATGCGCCGGGTGCACAGCCCGTTCGTGGCCGAGGTCCTCGATGCGGACGTGAGTTCAGAGCCGCCCTACATCGTCACCAGGTACGTGGAAGGCCGCACGCTCGAGGACATGGTCGCCGAGAGCGGGCCGCTGGCTGGCGCCGCGCTCGCCCGGCTGGCCTATGGTCTGGCATCCGCCCTGGCCGCGGTGCACGCCGCGGGCGTCGTGCACCGTGATCTCAAGCCAGGCAACGTCATGCTGGCCGACGGCAGGCCGGTTGTCATTGACTTCGGCATCGCGCAGGCGCCGGACCTGACCAGGCTCACGATGACGGGCATGTTCATGGGCACGCCCGGTTACCTTGCGCCCGAGGTCATCGAGGGGAAGCCGAGCGGCCCGGCAGCCGACGTGCACTCGTGGGGTGCCACGGTGGCGTTCGCAGCCACCGGTCGGCCGCCCTTCGGGATCGGTACTTTCGAGACGATCTTCTACCGGATCGTGCACGGCCAGCCCGACCTCGACAGGTTCCCTCCCGCGCTGGCCCCGCTGGTGGCTCACGCCCTGGCCCGTGACCCGTCGAGGCGGCCGTCCGCCGCAGAACTTGGCGCCAGGCTTGCGGCTCTCGATCCCGCTTCCCTGGTGCCGGCCGCGGCACCGGCGGCAGGTCCGGGCGCGGTTCCGCACGGAGCGCCGGGAACGATGATGGACTCGCCCGCCGGGGCCGGTGCTGCCTGGGCCCTGGCCGCGCGCCCAGAGGCACCCGCAGTCAACGGCTTGCCGCCGAACGGTCTGGCCAAGCCGCGCGGAGCGGGCCCGAACGGCCTGGCCGGTCCGGCCGCGGCCACTGCTGCCCCGCTGCGCTGGCCGCACGCGACCCGGCCGCTGGCGGTGGGTCGCATAGGGCGCAAGGCCAAGGCTGACTACGGAGACGTGCTGCCGCCGGTGCAATACGGGTCGCCAGGGTCCGCGGTGCCGAATGGGGCGGTGCCGAATGGGGCGGTGCCGAATGGGGCGGTGCCGGGTGGGGTAGTGCCGGGTCGGGCAGCACCGCCAGAGGCGGCCTGGCCAGCAGGCGGCCAGGCGCGGTCCGTGGAGGCAGGTAAGGCTGGCGCTAGGCCGGCCAGGAAAGCTGGCCGCTGCGGCCGGCTGCTCGCCGTCGCAGCGGTAGCAGTGGCGGTCAGCGTGAGCGTCCTGCTCCCGATCGCAGGGATGCTGGCCGCACTGGCCGGGCTGCTGGCGCTGCGCGCGGCCAGCCACACCGGGGGCAACCTGGCAAGAAGGCGCTCGGCCCGGGGGAGCAGGGCAACAGATCCGGTGATCGCGGCCGTTGTCTTTCCGGGCGCGCTGCTGAGGTCGGCGCTCCGGATGCTGCTGCTCGCGCCGCTTGCCGCGCTGGTCGGCGGCATCGTCGCGGCCGTTACCATCGTGGCGGTTCGCACGGATCCGCTGCCGCTGGCTGGCGCGTACGCGGCCGGCGCCATCGTCGCCTTCTACGGGCTTGGCCCGGGATCGTCCGGCTCTCGCCGGCCCCTGGTGCGGTTCTTCAACGGGCTCGGGCGCACCCCGGTGAGCGCGGTCATCGTCTTTGTCGGGATGGCTGCGGTCGTGATCGGCGCGATCGCCGCCGCCGCCAGCCATCCGCCGTTTTACTGGCCGTTCGGCAACCTGCCGGTGCAGCTCAAGCAGCTGCCCACGCTGCACGGCCTGGTCCATGACGGGCGGGTGGTGATCCTCAGGGTGGTCGGCAGGCAGGCCTGAGCTTCTCAGCCGGCCCGGCTACCGTACATCACCGGAACCTCGCTGAGCGATGCCTGAGCTGGCGGCGCCGGCAATGCGGGCGCAGCGGCCGATGGCACCAAGGGCGCCGCCGTCGGGGCCGGGGCGCCCGAGATACCTGCCACGGCCGGCAGGCCGCCGGTGGCGGCGAGCTGATCCGGGCGCTCCGTCGGCGGCAACGGCCGGACGAGGCCGAGGGCGACGACCTCGTTGGCCAGCCGGACCCGCCGGTTCGGGCCCTCGGGGATGCGGAACTTCTGGTAGAGGCGGAGCAGGTGCTGTTTGACCGCGGCCTCCGTTACCACCAGGTCGGCAGCGATCTCCCGGGCTGTGGCCGGCGCGACGAACGCATCGTCGGACAACGCGGGCCTGCACAAGGACGTCACCACGTCGGACTCACGTCGCGTCAGCTCGGGCGATGCAGGCTTGCGCAGCTCCACATCGGCGGCGCAGTCTTCAGCGCCTAGCCCGCCGATCCGGCATCGGGCTGACCCGAAGGTCAGCACGTCGCCGTCCTGCAGCACCCGCCTGGCCACCAGGCGTCCGTTGACCCGGGTGCCGTTACGCGATAAACCGAGATCAGTCACGTAAGCGTAGGGCCCGCGGCGGATGATCTCGGCGTGCAGCCTGGACACGCTCGGGTCACTGAGCTGGACGTCGACCCAGCTTCCCCGGCCGATCGTCGTTACATCCTCGCGCAGCGTAACCACGATCCCGCTGTCCTCGATCCGGATGTAGGGGGCTTGCATGACCGTTCCTCCTGACTGTCGGAGCAGCCGCGGATAAGTCACTATCCAGTTACCCTGCCGACGGCGTTCGTACCGCATCCGCCCAGGCTGGTTGCGAAGCTCCCGCCGCGGGACGACGGCCGTGCGGAAGTACACTGCCGAGCGAGCCGTCCAGGAGGAATGCATATGGCGGATAAGCCGTCGAGGGGGCTGGCCGATGTGATCGCCGCGTCCACCGCGGTGAGCGACATAGATGGCCAGGCAGGCCGCCTGTTCTACCGCGGCTATGACATCAACCAGCTCGCGGGTTCCGCGACCTTCGAAGAGATCGCCTACCTGCTGCAGCGCGGGCACGCGCCGAGCCGGGTCGAGCTTGACGGCTACCGCGACGAGATCACGGCCGGGCGCGCGCCAGGCAGCCTGGCAACCACCTGCCTGGCCGAGGTGGCCCGCCGCCAGGGCCCCATGGCGGCACTGCGCAGCCTGGTCTCCCTCGCCAGTGCTGACGACCCCGATTCCGGCTCCAACCAGCCAGCGGCCAACCGCCGCAAGGCGGCCAGGCTCACCGCGCAGCAGCCGGCGCTCGTGGCCTCCTACCACGCGATCAGGACCGGCAGGGACCTCACGGCGGCCGACCCGGGGCTCGGCCTTGCCGCGAACTTCCTGCTCCAGATGACCGGACGGCTGCCGTCCGCGCGCGAAGCCCGGATCTTCGACACCTGCCTCGTGCTACACGCAGACCATACGATGAATGCCTCGACATTCGCGGCGAGGATCTGCGCGGCGACCCTGTCAGACATGCACTCCGCGGTGGTCGCGGCGCTTGGCACGCTCAAGGGACCGCTGCACGGCGGAGCTAACGAGCAGGTGATGCGAGGACTCGAGGCGATCAGGAATGCCGCGCCAGCCGATCCAGTCGAGGCCGCGGGCGCACGGACAGCCGCGCGGCTGCGCGCCGGGGAGAAGATCATGGGATTCGGGCACCGCGTGTACCGGACCGAGGATCCCCGTGCAACCCACCTACGGGAGATGTCAGCTGAACTCGCTGCCGCCTCCGGCGACGCCACCTACTACCAGATATCCCGGCGGATGGAGGAGGCCGTGTTCGCCGAGAAGGGCCTCTATCCGAATGTGGACTTCTACGCCGCCACCGTCTACCACTACCTGGGCATCCCGACGGAGGGGTTCACGCCGGTCTTCTCGGTGAGCAGGATGGCGGGCTGGACCGCTCACATCATCGAGCAGCACGCCGACAACAGGCTGATCAGGCCGGACAGCGAGTACATCGGCGAGGCGGGCCTCAACTGGATACCGCTGGAGGACCGGTGAAGCACTCCGCTGGCCCGCCAGCCAGGCGAGCCGCTCAGGGCCGGGGGGCTGCTCCGGTTCAGGGTGCTGCTCCGGTTCAGGGTGCTGCTCCGGTTCAGGGTGCTGCTCCGGTCGGGTGCTGCTCCGTCCAGGGGGCCGCTCCAGGACGGGAGTCACCGGGCCAGCGCGGCGCGGCCGGCGAGGTCGTCGGCCCCGGTCCTCGCCGCCGGGCCCCGGCCGGGCACCGGCGCGCCGAGCAGCTGCCGTACTTGATCACTGTCACGGGCGTGGTGGTGGCAGTCGTCCTGATGTGGCAGCGCGCGCTCAGCATTAGAGGGGGTACGTTGGCAGTGGCCGGGATCGTGCTCGCCGCTGCCTTGGCCAGGCTGGCGTTGCCGGAACGTCGGGCCGGGATGCTGGTGTCCAGAGGGCGGGCGCTGGACGCGGCGGTCCTCGCCGTGCTCGGCATCGGCCTGCTGGTCGCCGGCCTGGTGCTCCCGCCGCAGACCTGATCACAGTCATCGGTCCTGGACAGGCCGAGACCCACCCGAGACCGACCCGAGAGACGAGCAAGACCTGAGTTACGAGCCAGACCTGAGAAAACGGCCGCGAGCGGCGAAGACCGGCCGTCGGCACTGACGAAGACGTCGTGAAGGGAAAGCAACGGCATGTCCAAGATCAAGGTAGCCAACCCCGTCGTCGAACTCGACGGCGATGAAATGACGCGGATCATCTGGAAGTCCATTAGGGATCAGCTGATCCTGCCCTACCTGGATATCGAGCTGGACTACTACGACCTGTCCCTCCAGCGCAGAGATGCCACCGACGACCAGGTGACGGTGGAGGCGGCGAACGCGATCAAGCGCTATGGCGTCGGGGTCAAGTGCGCCACGATCACCCCGGACGAGGACCGCGTCACTGAGTTCGGCCTGAAGAGGATGTGGCGGTCCCCGAATGGAACGATCCGTAACATCCTCGGCGGTGTGGTCTTCCGCGAGCCGATCGTGATTCCCAGCATCCCGCGCTTCGTCCCGGGCTGGACCAAACCGATCATCATCGGCCGCCACGCCCACGCTGACCAGTACCGGGCCACTGACTTCGTGGTGCCGGGGACTGGCACGGTGACGATCGCCTACCGGCCGGACGGCGGACCTGGTCAGCCGATTGACCTGGAGGTCGCCAGGTTCTCCGGCGGCGGGATCGCCATGGGCATGTACAACTTCGACGACTCGATCCGCGACTTCGCCCGCGCCACCATGCGGTTCGCGCTCGATCGCGGCTACCCGCTGTACTTGTCCACCAAAAACACGATCCTGAAAGCCTATGATGGCCGGTTCAAGGATATCTTCGCTGAGATATTCGAGGCCGAGTTCAAAAGTGATTTCGAGGCTGCCGGGATCATCTACGAGCATCGCTTGATCGACGACATGGTCGCCCAGGTGATCAAGGGCGACGGCGGCATTACCTGGGCCTGCAAGAACTATGACGGTGACGTCGTATCTGACATCGTCGCGCAGGGCTTTGGCTCGCTCGGACTGATGACCAGCGTGCTGATGACGCCCGATGGCAAGTGCGTTGAGGCGGAAGCCGCGCACGGAACAGTTACCCGGCACTACCGGCAGCACCAGCAGGGCAAGCCGACGTCCACCAACCCGGTCGCATCGATCTTCGCGTGGACGCGAGGCCTCGCGCACCGCGGCAAGCTTGACGGCACGCCCGAGGTCAGCGCGTTCGCCGACACATTGGAGCGGGTGTGCGTGGACACCGTGCTGGGCGGCAAGATGACGAAGGACCTCGCGCTGCTCGTGGGCGGCAAGACCCCGTTCCTTACCACGCAGGAGTTCCTCGAGGCGCTCGCCAACGGCCTGCAGGCCGCGGTGGCGGGGTCCTGATCGGCGACGACGAGTAGTAAAGGAGATAACGGAGATGGCCCGCACAGGTAAGGTGACCGTCGTCGGGGCCGGGTTCTACGGCTCGACCACCGCACAGCGGCTCGCTGAATACGACATCTTCGATGAGGTCGTACTGACCGACATCGTCGAGGGCAAGCCCGAGGGGCTGGCACTCGATATGAACCAGTCCCGCCCGGTCGAGGGCTTCGAGACCAAGGTCACCGGACAGACGACTGGGCCGTCCGGCGAGGGCTACGAGGCGATTGCCGGTTCCCGGATCGTGGTGATCACCGCTGGGCTGCCACGTAAACCGGGGATGAGCCGGATGGACCTGATCGGGGTTAACGCAAAAATTGTCAGGAATGTCGTCGAGCAGGTAGTCAAGCACGCACCAGAGGCCGTGCTGATCGTGGTGTCCAACCCGCTCGACGAGATGACCGCGCTGGCAGCAAAGGTCTCCGGCTTCCCCTCTCATCGCGTGATGGGCCAGGCGGGCATGCTGGACACGGCGAGGTTCAGCTACTTCGTCGCCGAGCGCCTCGGCGTACCGGTAAGCAGCGTTCGCACGCTCACGCTCGGCTCGCACGGCGACACCATGGTGCCCGTCAGGTCCGCCTGCACGGTGGATGGCACGCCACTGTCCGAGCTGCTTCCTGCCGCCGACATCGACGCGCTCGTCGAGCGGACCAGGGGCGGTGGCGGCGAGATCGTCGGCCTGCTGAAGACCGGGTCCGCCTACTACGCCCCGTCAGCGGCCGCTGCCCGGATGGCCCGGGCCGTCGCCGAGGATTCGGGTGCGGTCCTCCCGGTTTGCGCCTGGGTGGATGGCGAGTACGGCATCTCCGGTGTCTACTTGGGCGTCGAGGCCGAGGTCGGAGCCACCGGCATCCGGCGGGTTGTCGAGCGCGGCCTCGCCCAGGATGAGCGTGCCGCACTGCTGGCGGCGGCGGAGGCGGTCCGGTCCAAGCAGGCCGACGTCGCCACCCTCTGAGCCCGGGGGGGGCGGGTCGCCTGCCTCTGAGCCGGAGAAGGGTCGCCCGCCTCTGAGCCGGAGAAGGGTCGCCCGCCTCTGAGCCGGAGAAGGGCGCCCGCCTCTGAGCCAGAGAAGGGTCGCCCCGCCTCTGAGCCAGGGAAGGGAAACACGCCGACAAAGGCCGCGGAGCTGGGCGTCGATAAGAAGCCGGGCATCGACAAACACGGAACGAGGACCGCGGTCGGCGTCATGCCGGATACCGGCCGGGGACGGCTGTGTACTGACGGCCGCTGGGGAGCGACCAGCGGAAGACACCTGGCTCGGGCTGATCGAGGTGCCAGCGGGGAGCTTGCTTGGCGCGGTGGTGGCGTCGGCAGCACGGGCCGCCGTTGCATTCACAAGTCCGACCGCCACCGTCGAACGGGATCGTGTGCTCGTAGTCGCATCGGGTGGCCAGCCGCCGGCAGGACGGGTGGAAGCAGGTCCGGTCGCGGATGGTGATCAGGTGCCTGAGCGCGGCCGACGGCCGGTAGCCCGGGGACTCACGCGGGTGAGCGCAGGGATCGGCCGCCAGGCTGGTCAGCCGGATGGCGGCTAGCCAGGCACCGGCACCGGTACCGTTGCCGGGCGGCCTGCTTTCGGTGGGCGTGCCTTCGGTGGGCGTGGCTTCGGTGGGCGTGCTTCCGGTGGGCGTGGCTTCGGTGGGCGTGCTTCCGGTGGGCGTGGCTTCGGTGGGCGTGCTTCGGGTGGGCGTGGCTTCGGTGGGCGTGCTTCCGGTGGGCCCGCTCTCTGGCGGGCCCTTGCCGGGTGGCCCACTTCTCGGTGGCGCTGTGCCCGGCGGCCCTATGCCCGGCGGCCCTGTGCCCGGCGGCCCTGTGCCCGGCGGCCCTGTGCCCGGCGGCCCTGTGCCCGGCGGCCCTGTGTCCGGCGGCCCTGTTTCCGGTAGCCCTGTGTCCGGTAGCCCTGTGTCCGGTGGCCCGCCGCCGGATGACCTGGTTCGCGGTGGGGTGGTGCCGGGTTGTCCGGAGCCGGGCGATGGCGGGCCGGCCTGAGCGCATCCGTGGGCGACGGCACGGCCGTCAGGGCCGGTGAGCGTCAGGCACCAGCGGGAGCCCGGATTAGCGGCAAGAGCCGCAGCGAGGTCGCGGCAGGTCCAGGCGTCCAGCGCGCCCAGCGTGTCAGCCTCACCGGGCTCGGCGGACAGGCCGAGCCAGGTGGTCAGCGGGATGGTCAGGTTTACTGAGCCGCCCAGCCCGACCGGCCACGCGCTGGCCCCGTTCCCGCTTCTGAGCCAGCGGCCGCGGGCGGCGCCCGGAGCTGGGCTGCCGGGGTCTGGGCTGCCGGAGTCTGGGCTGCCGGGGTCTGGGCTGCCGGGGTCTGGGCTGCCGGGGTCTGGGCTGCCGGGGGGCGCGGTGGCGGGATCTGGCCGGGTGCCGTCGTCCGATGGCGTGGACCGGGGCAGCAGGGTCTCGGTGCCATGCCCGTTGAGCAGCGCGGTGAACACCCGGCTGCGAAGCTGCGCGAGGGTCCCTTCTGCGCCCTGGTCGTGCAGCCACCGGGCGAGCGCGTCGATACGCTGGTCGGCGGCGATCACATCAGCAGGCGGCAGGTCCCGGCCTGCCAGCGCCGCAGTCCCGGCCGCCTCGGTCCAGGTCTCCACTCTGGCATCCTTTTCCGCCCGCTTGCGCCGCCGGTTCGCTGCCGCAGCGTCGATGGCTAGCACCGCGCGATGGGCCGCGGCGCGCAGCTGCGCGGTGGTCTGCCGTGGCGCGCCGGGCAGCACCCGCTGCTCCACCGCCGCCGCGTCGTCATCATCCAGGCAGCACGTCTCATCGGCGAGCACCGCGGCCCGGGGAAGATCGATCCGCCCGGCGGCCAGCGCCGCCGCGGTGGCAGGCAACCGGGCCAGGCCCCCGGCCAGGCCGGTCAGCCGGGACGCGGCCCGCCCGGTCAGGGTGAGCAGCATCGCGATCTCATCGTCGAGGTGCTCGGCAGCGCGCGGGCCGTCGGCCGCCCGGCGGCGGGCGATCTCACCAGCGGCGGCCAGCTCACCGGCCGCCGCCCAGGACGCCAGCCGTCGCCAGCCGCGCAGCAGCCCGGCGAGCTCATCATCACCGAGGCCGCTCAGCCCGCCATCCCACGCCTCTGCGGCACAGTAGGCGAGCGTCGGGCCCGGTACCAGCACGTCGCCTACCTGCCCGGCCGCGAACCCGCTCGCCCGGAGCCCAGTCCGGCCGAGCCCGCTGCCGGACGCGGCGGGACCGGGCGAGCTGCCGGGTGATCCCGGTAACGGCCGGCGGTCGTCCGGCCCGGGCTGTCCTGGGCTTGCGATCACGAGGGCCTCCTCGCGCTGACCGATGGCTGCTAGCTGTCGACGTTCTTCGAATAGGTTATCGACCACTACCGACAATCCGGCGGTGAGGCGGACCGGCCTGACGATATCCGTTAAGAAAATATCCGGGCCGCGCCTGGCGGAAGCCCTTGCCGCCCGCTGGCGCGACCGGCCTTGCCTCACCGGTCCTGGTGGCTGCCCCTGGCCCGTCGCCGGCCGTCCGGCTAGCTCGCCGCAAGACGGCGCAGCGCAAGCTCGGCATAGAGCGCGGCACCGTCGGCGAGCACGTCGTCGTCGAAGACCGCATCGGCTGAGTGATTGAACGGGGCGGTCGCCGGGTCCGAGCCCGGCGGGCAGGCGCCCAGCATCACGAAGGCGCCCGGCACCTGGGCAAGTATGTAGGAGAAGTCTTCCGCTCCGGTCAGCGGGTTCGGCGCGGCCACGAACCTGCCCGTCCCGAAGAGCTCGTTCACCGTACGCTCGGCGAACGCCGTCTCGCCGGGGTCATTCACCGTCACCGGGTAACCGTCGACGAACTCGGCGCGCACCGACAGCCCGTGCGCTGCGGTAATGTCCTGCACCAGCCGCAGCGCGGTGTCGCGGACTCGGGCCCGCGATCCTGGCGAGAACGTCCGTACGGTGGCGGCGAATTGCGCCTCATCGGGAATCACGTTGTCGACAGTGCCCGCCTGGAACAGGCCCACCGTGATCACGACCGGGTCGAAAACGTCGAACTGCCTGGTGACCATGGTCTGCAGTGCGGTCACCAGCTCGCACGCGACCGGTATCGGGTCTGCCGCGTTGTGCGGCTGCGCGGCATGGCCGCCACGGCCGCGCACGGTGACCTCGAGCGTGTCCGCCGCGGCCATCATCGTCCCCGGGCGGCTCGCGCACACCCCGGCGGGAAGCTGGCTCGACATGACATGCAGCCCGAACGCTGCGACCGGCCGCGTCCCTGCCGCATCGAGGACGCCCTCGGCGATCATTTTCTCGGCGCCGCCGCAGCCTTCCTCGCCCGGCTGGAACATGAAGATGACGTTCCCGGCCAGCTCCGCCTGCCGGGATGACAGCAGCCGTGCGGCACCGGCCAGCATGGCGGTGTGCAGGTCATGGCCGCATGCGTGCATGACCCCGGCGACCCGCGAGGAGTAGGGGAGGCGGGTGTGCTCGGTGACCGGCAGCGCGTCCATGTCACCGCGCAGCAGAACGGTCGCGCCCGGTCGGCTCCCGCGCAGCACGGCCGTGACCGAGCTGAGCGCCTGCCCGCGGGTAACCTCTAGCGGCAGCCCATCCAGCGCGCTGAGCACCTTCGCCTGGGTCCCGGGCAGCTCAAGGCCGATCTCTGGCTCGCGGTGGATGGCCCTGCGCAGCGCGGCAAGGTCGGCAGAGATCGCAGCCGCATCATCATTTGTGCGCGCCACAGTCCTTCATCTCCCTCGCCCCGCGCCTGCATCACCTGATGCGTCCAGTTATGTTCCATCAAGAATCGCATGATCACGCCGGACTGCTTAGACTGGGCCGACACCGCGACTGCGGTGTCGGCCCAGTCGTCGATGGAACCGCCGGCCAGCGGCCGCCGCTGTCGGCAGAACTCGCGAGGTCAGGGATCCGGACGTGAATAGCGTCGGCTGGGACATCGTCCTTGTCCTGGTCATCATCCTCATCGGAGGCTTCTTCGCGGCCGCCGAGATGGCCCTCGTCTCGCTTCGCGAGGGCCAGCTGCGATCGCTGGCCAGGCGCGGCAAGCGCGGCCAGCGGGCCGCGAAACTCGCCCACGACCCCAACAGGTTCCTCTCCGCTGTCCAGATCGGGGTTACCCTGGCGACCCTGCTGTCTGGCGCCGTAGGGGCGGCCACGCTCGCCAGCGATCTGCGCAAGAGCCTTGTCCACCGCATCCCGCCCGGATTCGCGTCCGCGCTCTCGATCGTCGTCGTAACGCTGGTGATCTCGTTCTTCACGCTGATCTTTGGCGAGCTGGCGCCGAAGCGGATCGCCCTTCAGCGATCCGAACGGGTGGCCACGGCGGCAGCTCCGCTGCTTGACCGCCTCGCCACTGTGGCCAGGCCGCTGGTCTGGCTGCTGTCCAGGTGCACCAACCTGGTGGTGGCGGTTCTCGGCGGCGATCCTGGAGTCGGCCGCGGCGTCATGACCGAGCAGGAACTGCGCGATCTTGTGGCCGGGCATCAGGCGCTTTCCGCCGACGAGCGGCACATCGTCGGCGAGGTATTCGACGCGGGGAAACGGCAGGTACGGGAGGTGCTCGTACCAAGGACCGAGGTGGAGTTCCTGCCCTCGACCATGCCGCTGGGCCAGGCGGCGGCGATAGCGGCAGGAGCCCCCTACTCGCGGTTCCCCGTCTACCAGGAGTCCTACGACGACGTGATCGGCTTCGTCCATGCCCGCGACCTGTTCGACCGCGACGCGGCACCGTCCGCCCGCGTCGGGGAGGTCATCCGCCCGGTGAAGCTGCTGCCTATCAGCAAGACAGTGCTGTCGGCGCTCTCGGAGATGCGGCGCGACCATGCGCATCTCGCCATCGTGCTGGATGAGTACGGCGGCACCGCCGGCATCATCACCCTGGAAGACCTCGTCGAGGAGCTCATTGGGGACATCCAGGACGAATACGACATTGATGTTGGTCACCCCAAGCAGCTGCGCGGCGGCGAGGTTGAGGTCGACGGTCTGCTGAATCTGGATGAGTTCGCCGAGCAAACCGGGGTCGAACTGCCCGAGGGGCCTTACGAGACGGTGGCGGGCTACGTCCTGGCAGCTCTCGGCCACCTGCCCGGTGAGGGCGAGTCGGTGGAGGTATCCGGGCGCAAGCTCGCCGTCACGCAGCTAGACGGCAGGCGGATTGCCAGAGTCCGGGTGGGCCAGCCGCTGCCTGCCGTGGCTGACGGGCAGGCCGAGGCCGACACGGCGGCCCACTAGACTGGGCGGCCTGGCTCGGCCGGCATCCTGGCCGGCATCCCGCGCCGGGGCGCCCCGCGGGGTGCGCCCGGGGAAGGCGGCCACGTGCGATCATCTGGTGGCTCAGGAACGCGCCCCGGCGCGCCCGACACCGTTCTTGTTGTCGACTTCGGCGCCCAGTACGCCCAGCTGATCGCGCGCCGGGTGCGCGAGTGCCGGGTGTACTCGCAGATCGTGCCGCCCACGATGACCGTCGAGCAGCTGCTCGAGCTGCGGCCGGCGGCGATCATCCTGTCCGGCGGCCCCGCGTCGGTCTATGCGCCAGGGGCCCCGGCCGCCCCGGCTGGCCTGCTGGACGCCGGGGTCCCGATTCTCGGCATCTGCTACGGCTTTCAGCTGATGGTGTCCGGGCTTGGCGGCCTGGTGGAGCGCACCGGCGGCGGTGAGTACGGCGCGACCACGCTCGAACTGCGCCTGCCAGGTCCGCAGACCGGCGCAGCTGCCGGGTCTGCTGCTCGTGCCGGGTCTGCTGGTGCGGGCGCCGATGGCGGCATGCTGCTTGGCGGCCTGCCGTCCCGGCAGCAGGTGTGGATGTCGCACGGCGACACCTGCGCGGTGGCACCGCCCGGGTTCACCGTGACGGCGCGGACGGAGGCGACCCCGGTGGCGGCCGCCGAAGATCGTGCCCGGGCTCTGTACGGCGTCCAGTTCCATCCTGAGGTGGCCCACACCGAGCACGGGATGGCGGTGCTGCGCGCGTTCCTTGCCGCCGCTGGCTGCCGTCCCACCTGGACGATGCGGGGCATCATCGAGGAGCAGGTGGAACGGATCCGCGAGCAGGTCGGCTCCGGCCGGGCGATCTGCGGCCTGTCCGGCGGGGTCGACTCCGCAGTCGCCGCCGCCCTCGTGCAACGCGCGATCGGATCCAGGCTGACCTGTGTCTTCGTCGACCACGGCCTGCTTCGCGCGGGCGAGGCCAAGCAGGTCGAGCAGGACTTCGTGGCTGCCACCGGAGTTGACCTGAAGGTCGTGGACGCGGCAGCGGAGTTCGTCGCAGCGCTGGCCGGGGTGACCGACCCGGAGGAGAAACGCAAGATTATCGGGCGCGAGTTCATCCGCGCGTTCGAGCAGGCCGAGCGGGAGATCACGGCCGAGGCGGGCAGCCACGGGGACGCGGTGCGTTTCCTCGTCCAGGGCACGCTCTACCCGGACGTGGTGGAATCCGGCGGCGGGGCGCACGCGGCCAGCATCAAGTCCCACCACAACGTCGGCGGGCTGCCCTCGGACCTCAGGTTCGAGCTGGTCGAGCCGCTGCGTGCACTGTTCAAGGACGAGGTGCGGCAAGTCGGCCTCGAGCTCGGCCTGCCAGCGGAGATCGTCTGGCGGCAGCCGTTCCCCGGACCGGGCCTCGCGGTCCGGATCATCGGCGAGGTCACGCCCGGACGGCTGCGGGTCGCGGCTGCTGCCGATGCGATCGCCCGCGAGGAACTGTCGGCGGCCGGCCTCGACCGCGAGATCTGGCAGTGCCCGGTAGTGCTTCTCGCGGACGTGCGGTCGGTCGGCGTGCAGGGTGACGGGCGCAGCTACGGCTACCCGGTCGTGCTGCGCCCGGTGACCAGCGAGGACGCTATGACGGCCGACTGGGCACGACTCCCTGACACGGTGCTGGCCAGGATCTCCACCCGGATCACCAACGAGGTGCCCGAGGTCAACCGGGTCGTGCTCGATGTGACGAGCAAGCCGCCCGCCACCATCGAGTGGGAGTAACAAACCGCGTTTTAACGGTTTCCGGACGCGCTGCCGGCCACCGGCCTGAATCGGGGTGGGGGAGCGACCCGTCCCGCGCCAGCCTGAATCACTGTCTCAGGTCACCCTGGCGGGCTCGGCGTGCAGTTCCGCGTAGCTGCGCGGGTCGGCGGCGATGCGGCGGATCGTGTCGAGCGCGTCCCACACGTCGGTGAAGCGCGTGATGATCGGGGCCGGCCCGAGCCGGAGCCGGTCCGGTGTCCGGTAATCGCCGATCACCCCCGCCCGGATCAGTGCCTGGCTGATCCGCCAGGCTTCCGGGTGGCGCAGGCACACGTGCGAGCCGCGGTGCGCGCCGTCCCGGGGCGTGGCGATCGCGAAACCGTGCGGCGCCAGCCATTGGTCGGCCAGGCTGATCAAGTACCCGGTCAGCGCAGTGCCCTTGGCGCGCAGTCGGCCCATTCCCGCCTCGCCGAGCAGCCGGGCGCCTTCCTCGACCGCGACTGTGCCGATGATCTGCGGCGTTCCGGTCATGAACGCGTCGATGTCCGGCACTGGCTCATATCGCGGGCCCATCGCGAACTGGTTTCGCTGGCCGAACCAGCCCCAGATCGGCTGGCGCAGCCGCTGCTGCAGGTCGTCCCGGACATACAGGAACGCGGGTGAGCCCGGCCCGGCGTTGAGGTACTTATAGCTGCAGCCCACGGCCAGGTCGGCGCCGGATTCGTCGAGCTGGACCGGCACCGCGCCGGCCGAGTGGCACAGGTCCCACAGGGTCAGCGCGCCCGCCTCGTGCGCGATCTCGGTGATCTTCGCCATGTCGGCCAGCGCGCCGCTGCGGTACGCGACATGCGACAGGCTGACCAGCGCGGTGTCCTCGGCGGCCGCGCTGCGCACCGCGGCCACGCTGATGCCCTGATCCATGTTGGTGGCGATCAGGCGCAGCTCGCAGCCGCGCTTCGCGGCGATCCCCTCCAGCACATAGCGGTTGGTCGGGAAGTTGTCGTCGTCGGTCACGATGACGGTCCGGCCCGGCCGCGCGTCCAGCGCGGCGCTGGCCAGCTTGTACAGGTTGACCGTGGCCGAGTCGCACACGATGACCTGGCCGGGCGCCGCCCCGACCAGCCGGCCGATCGCCGCTCCGGCCCGCCTGGGCAGATCGATCCACCGCTCCCAGGACCGCACCAGGCCAGCTCCCCACTCCTGCCCGACGACATCGCTGATCCGCTGCTGGGTGGCCAGCGGCAGCGGCCCGAGCGAGTTGCCGTCCAGGTAGATCAACGGCTCGCCAGGCCAGCTGAACCGGTCACGGAATTCACGGAGTGGGTCGGCCGCGTCCAGTTCGGTGGCATAAGTCCGGTCGGTGGAGAAGCTCGTCACATCTCCACCCTAAGCGCGCCCCCCGCAGCGTGACGACCTCCAAGCGGCCCGCCTCTGAGCGGGCGACCTCCAAGCGGGCCGCCCCCGCCAGCAGCCGTCAGCTTGCGGGCGGCGGACCCGTTCGCCGGTGTGCTGCCAACGGCCAGGCTGATCGCACTAGAGACCGAGTGCCATCACTTGTGCCGGATTTGGCGGCCGGCTCACAAGGAGAGCATGGCCAGCGCGGCCCCCGAATGCTTGCGAGCGAATGAGCTTGCCGCGATGAGCTAGATACCGCGCTTGCGCCTCCGTGCCGCAGGCCAGGTCAGGCGCCTAGCTACTGCCATGGCGCCGCCGACGGCGCAGTCCCACCACGACAAGGACCGACACCAGCGACGCCGCAGCCACTGGCAGCGCGCGTTTCAGTACCGGGATACCGGCCACGCTGAGTAGATCGATCGCATCATCGTCGGGCGCCCTGGCCGCAAGCCGGGGTGGAACAGGCAATGCGGTCTCTGGCCGCGGCCCTGCCGGTGGCGCGGCCTCCAGACCAGGCTGGCCTGCTGCGGCCTGTTCGCCTGCGGCCTGTTCGCCTGCGGCCTGTTCGCCTGCGGCCTGTTCGCCGGTGGCCTGTTCGCCTGCGGCCTGGCGTGGTACGGCATGGCGTGCGGTGGCCTGGCCTGCTGCGCCTGCGGTGGCCTGGCCTGCGGTGACCTGGCCTGCTGCGCCTGCGGTGACCTGGGCTGCGGTGACCTGGCCTGCGGTGACCTGGTCTGCTGCGGCCTGGTCTGCTGCGCCCGCGGTGGCCTGCTCAGCGGTGACCTGGGCTGCGGCGGCCTGCCCAGCCGTGACAGGTCCGCCGGGCGGCCGGCCGTTTTCGCTCGCGAGCGGCTCGCTGAGCGAAAGCCCCCGCGCGGCGAGCTTCTGCCTGATCTCCTCGACCGACGCTGGGCCGATGTTGTCGATCGCGAGCAGGTCCTCCCTTGTGCGGGAAGCAAGATCGCCGATGGTGTGGATACCTTCCCTGCGGAGGCTGTTATAGGACCGCAGCGACAGCTGCAGTTCCTCGACCGGCTGGGCAAGGTCGCCCGCTGACCGATCGCCCACGCGCTCGCTGGCGCCCTGGCCGAAGCCCGCGCCGTCGCGGTCGCCTTTGCCATCGCCGTGGCCGATGTCCGCGCGGTCGCCTTGGCCTGTGCCCGCGCGGTCGCCTTGGCCTGTGCCCGCGCGGTCGCCTTGGCCTGTGCCCGCGCGGTCGCCTTGGCCTGTGCCCGCGCGGTCGCCTTGGCCTGTGCCCGCGCGGTCGCCTTGGCCTGTGCCCGCGCGGTCGCCATTGCCCTTGCCCCGGCCGAGATCCGCGCTGTTCGCCGTGCCCGTGCCCGCGCTGTCGCCTTGGCCTGTGCCCGCGCGGTCGCCTTGGCCCGTGCCCGCGCTGTCGGCGCCTTGGCCCGTGCCCGCGCGGTCGCCTTGGCCCGTGCCCGCGCTGTCGGCGCCTTGGCCCGTGCCCGCGCGGTCGCCTTGGCCCGTGCCCGCGCTGTCGGCGCCTTGGCCCGTGCCCGCGCGGTCGCCTTGGCCGAAGCCTTCGTTTGCGCTGGGGCTTTCGCTTGCGCCGGTGTTCGCGCTGATGCTGGTGCTGGCACTCTCGCTTGAGCCTCCGGCTGCTCCTTCGGCGGCAGCAGGCGACTGGTCCGCCGTCAGCATCTGGGCCAGGTTGGCGGCGAATATGCCGATGAGCTTGCCGCCGACCTCGGCCATCACCCCGCGGCCGAACTGAGCCTGGCCGGTCACGTTCAGCGTCGTGTGCACGATCACATGAGTGTTGTCGCCCTGGCCCTTCAGCATCGAGCGCACGATCGCCGAAGCGGTGCCGGCGCCGCGGGTCTCCTTGCCCGACGCCTCGAGGGTGACGACGTGAGCATGGGGGTCACGCTCGGTGAAGCGCGCCGTGCCCGCGTAGGTCATGGCGATCGGGCCGACCTTGACCTTGATCCGGCCGGAGATGGCATCGCCGTCCACCGAATCGAGGGCGGCGCCCGGCATGCAGGGCGCCACCCGCTCCACATCCAGCAGCACTTCCCACGCCCGTTCCTCGGGGACCGGGACCGTGAATGAGTGCTCCAGTTCCATCTGTCAGACTCCTGCCGCCGCTGCTAGTGCCCGGCCGGTGAGTACCCGCGCCAGGTGGCGCCGGTAATCGGGCGCACCATGCAAGTCGCCGGGGGGCTCCGTGCCCTCCGCCGCATGCGCGGCCGCGCCGTACAGGGCAGGACGGCTCGCCGCTGCGCTCGCTGCCGCGGCCTCTGCCGCCGTCACCCTCACCGGTACCGTGCCCATGTTAGTCAGGCCGATCCTGGCCTCGGCGAGGACTCCGTTCGATCGCCTGGCGACAGCGGCAACCCCGACCGTGGCCCTGCCCTGCTCGTCAGCGAAGTCGGCGCTCTTGCTCAGCCGAAGTGGCCAGAGGATGCCACCGTCCTCAACCGGTGCTCAGCACCTGGAATGCCTCCGCGAGCCGCCCGTCCGGCAGGCCCGCCTGGGCGCCGTTCCGGGCGTGCCAGCCCCGCAGGAAGTCCACCAGGTTGTCCATGTGGCCCGTCTGACTCGCGTGCGCCTGCAGCGCCGCGACCTTGCGGCTGAACACGTCGGTGACGTCCACATAGTGGTTCGGAGCCGGGCTGCCACTGATCCATACCTCGCGGACCGTCCAGGCGTCGAGCCCCTCGTCGGCGAGCAGGTCGGGAAAGGCGAAGGGATTGCGCGCGTCCGGGTAGACCGCGTCAAGAGCGGCCGAGCCGGCGGCCCGATGGTCCGGATGGCTGGCAGGCAGCCGGGCGTAGTTGCGCTCGGGTGAGGGGCACATCAGCCGGTCCGGCCGGATTTGCCTGATTACCCGCGTCAGGTCCTTGCGCAGGTCGAGCGTGGCTTCCAGGCGGCCGTCCGGGTAGCCGAGGAACCTGATGTCCTGCACGCCGACCTGCTTGGCCGCCGCAGTCTGCTCGACGCGGCGGAGGGCAGCCATCTGCGGCCGGGAGATCGACTGGTCACTGCCGCCCGCGTCGCCGTCGGTGATGATGCAGTAGCTGACCTCGGTTCCTGCGTCGGTCCATCGTGCGACGGTCCCGGCGGCGCCGAAGTCCACGTCGTCGGGGTGCGCAGTGATCACCAGGATCCGGCTGACCTCTGAGTCTTCTAGCACGATGCCGATCCTATGGGTACCGTCCGCCAGACCGGCCCCGGCTGCTTGCAGATCGCGCGTCACACAAACCGCTTCGAAGTGGTTGACAGGCGCACGGCAAGAGCCGCGATGATCGGACGAGACACGCGCGGTGACCGGGAAGCGGACGAGTGGTCGCCTGGCGTGCAATTTCACGGGGCAGCTGGCGGACCGGAGCAGCTGGCGGAGCGGAGAGGCTTGGTTATGGGGCTGCTGGACTCGGGTGCCTGGCAAGGCAAGATCTTCTCGGCTGGCTGGCGCGCGGGCTCCGGCGGGGAACACGCGGTGACCGAGCCCGCCACCGGGCAGGAACTCGGCCGGATCGGCTACGCCACCCCGGCGGACGTGCGCAAGGCCACGCAGCTGGCCAGCCAGGCGCAGCGATCCTGGGCCGCCGCCTCCTACGGCGACCGCGCCGCAGTCCTGCGGCGCGCCGGGGATCTGTGGAACGCTCATGCCGGCGAGATCAAGATGTGGCTGACCAGGGAGACCGGGGCCATCCCCCCGATGGGCGACCTGCAGGTGCACGTCTGCGCCGATGAGTGTTACGAGGCCGCCGCCCTGGCCTCGCAGCCCTACGGCGAACTGCTGCGCAGTCAGCAGCCCAGGCTCAGCCTGGCCAGGCACGTGCCAGCCGGAGTGGTCGGCGTGATCGCGCCGTTCAACGTCCCGACGATCCTGGCGATCCGGTCCGTCGCTCCGGCGCTAGCCCTCGGCAATGCGGTCGTCCTGAAGCCGGACCCGCGGACCTCGGTCAGCGGCGGTGTCGTGCTCGCCGAGATCTTCGCCAGGGCCGGGCTGCCCGATGGCCTCCTGCACGTGCTGCCTGGCGGCCCGGGCACCGGCGAGGCGGTGGTCACCGAACCCGGCATCAGGATCATCGCGTTCACCGGATCCACCAGGGCGGGTCGGACCGTCGCCCGGCTGGCCGGCGAGCACCTCAAGCGGGTCCACCTGGAGCTTGGCGGTAACTCGGCGCTCATCGTGCTGCCCGATGTGGATGTCGAGCGGGCCACCTCGGTGGGCGCCTTCGGCTCCTTCATCCACCAGGGGCAGATCTGCATGTCCGCGAGCCGGCACTTGGTGCACAGCTCCATCGCGAAGGATTACGCGATGGCGCTTGCGGCCCGGGCCGAGCACCTGCCTGTCGGTGACCCGCATAAGGAGCAGGTCGCGCTCGGGCCGCTCATCGACGAGCGGCAGCGGGACAACGTGGACCGGATCGTCAGTGCCAGCATCGACGCTGGCGCCAGGCTGCTGGCCGGCGGTACCTACCAGGGCCTGTTCTACCGGCCGACAGTGCTCGCCGACGTGCCGACCTCAGCCCCTGCCTACGCCGAGGAGATCTTCGGCCCGGTGGCCCCTGTGACGCCGTTCGACTCCATCGACGAGGCTGTCGAGATGGCTGGAGGCACCGACTACGGCCTCTCGCTCGCCATCCTCACCAGGGATGTCTACGAGGGCCTCGCGATCGCCGAGCGGATCCCGTCCGGGCTCGTGCACATCAATGACCAGACGGTCAACGACGAGGCGACGAGTCCGTTCGGCGGGGTGGGCGCGTCGGGCAACGGCGGCAGGCTCGGCGGGGCCAGGGCTAACCTGGACGCCTTTACCGAGACGCAGTGGGTGACGGTGCGCGGCGACCTGCCTGCTTACCCGTTCTAGGACCGTGCGCCTTCCAGGACCGTGCGCCTTCCAGGACCATGCGCCTTCCAGGACCATGCGCCTTCCAGGACGGTGCGCCTTCCAGGACCGTGCGCCTTCCAGGACCGTGCGCCTTCCAGGACCGTGCGCCTTCTGCGATCGTGCGCCTTCTGCGATCGTGCGCCTTTGGATCGTGCGCCTTTTAGGATCGTGCGCCCGGCACCGCCAATGCGGTTAAGCCGCCGTGCGCCACCTCGATCGGATGGTTCCATACCAGGACCCGGTAGGTACCGACGACGTAGGTGCGGGCCACGGGACCGAACGTCGCTTTCGCCGTGTTCCAGCCCACCCCTTCCCAGGGCATGGCCCTGTTGTACACGAGGAACTGAAAGGACTGCCCCTGGTACCAGTCGGTGCCCGACTGCCTGGGGTAGCGGACGACCTTGCCGTACTTGGCGAAGATCGGGCGCACCGTCACCGCGCCGCCGCTCGCTGCCGTGGTGATCGAGGAACTCCAGTAGTCGCCGACCCCCTGGCTCAGGTGGTGCGCCGCAAGGAACTGGGCGAGCTGGTCGTAGGGCCTGACGGGCCTCGGGGCGGTCAGGGTAAGCCCGAAGCCGACGGCGAAGGCGGTGACGACGGCGAGGCCAGCGACCGCGCCGGCGCGCCGGATCCAGACGGAACCGATGGCGGTCATCAGCCGGCCAGCCCACCGGCCGGCCAGGATGGCCCCGAAGATGACGGCTGCCGTGAGCTCACGTGCGAACCCGATATCGTCGCCCAGGGTCAGCGCAAGGAACACGACAAGGTCAGCATAGAAGGCGAAGACCAATAGATCGTCAAGCCGCCATGACCCGGAGGCGGCTGCCGCAGCCCGGTTTCCCCGCACTGCGCCGCGGATCAGCGCGGCGGTAGCCGTCCCGACGGCTGCGAGCACCACGAGTAGCCCGATCGCGTGCACGGCCTGCAGCGGCGCGGGCACCCCCCCGCTGCCGAAGCTTCCGCTGCCGAGGCCAAGCAGGTTGGCCCCCCAGTGCAGCAGGTACGTCAGGTTGACCGGCAGCTCGGAAAGCATGGCCCTGGGGTGGTCCGGGTTGATCGAGAAAGTGCCCGCGGCTACAGCGGCCTCGCGAATGAAAGCGGCGAGCAGCGCGGCGGCGGCTGCCGCGCACACCCCGGGCACTCCAGAGCGCCAGTCGCGGGTGCGCAGCACGGCGACCAGGCCCGCGGCGACGACCGGAGCTAGGCCGATAGCGACGGTCTCGAGGTCGCCGAGCAGGCCGGCGGTGAGGAACACGACGGCGACGGCCCAGCCCCACCCGAAGCGCCCCGACCGCAATCCGGCAAAGGCGATCAGGCACCACAGGGCGGTGCCGACGTGCAGCGCGCCATGGATGAAGTCTGTGGTCAGCGCGTGACTGGGGAAGGCGAGCAGCGCCAGCACGGTCACGGCGGCTGCCGCGCCCGCAGCGCCGCCCCGGCGGTCGCTGGCCAGCATCACGCCGACCAGGATCACCAGCCCCGCTATGATCGCGGGCACCAGGTAGAGCAGCGTCGCCCGCATCCCGGTGACCAGCTCGACGACGGTGTAGAAGACGGCGTCGATGGTCCAGAACGGATCGACGGACAGTGCCCAGCCATTGAGCAGCAGGTTGCCGCTGCTCATTGCCTTTCCCTGCAACACGACGGTCGCGCCGTCGGAGTCCGGGATATTCCCGTGCAGCGCGGCCTGGTACAGCAGCACGACCATGATGACGAACCCAGCAGCTAGCGCGCCCGCCCGGAGCGCGAAGCGAAGCGGGCCGCGTCCGCGGGCCTCGCCGTCGTCAGCGGCGGGCCGGCGGCGCAGCGCTGCTGGAAGTCCGGTGCCGGACACGGATTTGACCACGCTCAACGCTGATCCGACGGTCAAACGTGACGGTGCACGAGGGAGCTCTATCGACATGGCACGTATGTCCATCTGGCGCCGCTGCCACGGCAGGACTCGATAGCGGCCCGCATTCCTTCCCCGGCATGGTCAGCTCAGTCCAGCGCCGACATGACGTGCTTGATCCTGGTGTAGTCCTCGAACCCGTACATCGACAGGTCCTTGCCGTAACCGGAACTCTTGAAGCCGCCATGCGGCATCTCGGCGACCAGCGGGATGTGGGTGTTGATCCAGACGCAGCCGAAGTCAAGCCGCCTGGCCATCCGCATCGCCCGGCCATGATCTGAGGTCCACACCGATGAGGCGAGCCCGTATTCGGTGCCGTTGGCCCAGGCCACCGCCTCGTCCTCGGCGCTGAACTGCTGCACGGTAATGACCGGGCCGAATACCTCGCCCTGGATGATCTCGTCGTCCTGCCGCAGCCCGTCCACCACGCTGGCCTCGAAGAAGAAACCGCGCTCCCCGGCCCGCCTGCCACCGGCCAGCACCCGGGCGTGATCGGGCAGCCGCTGGATGAACCCGGACACCCGGTCAAGCTGACTGGCGTTGTTGAGGGGGCCGAAGTCCGCATCAGGCACCTCAGGCCCGGCCACGGTCTGACCCTTGGCCTGCTCGACGAGCGCCGCCACGAACTCCTCGTGTACGCCAGGGCCGGCCAGCACCCGGGTCGCCGCGGTGCAGTCCTGGCCGGCGTTGAAGTAACCGGCGATGGCGATCGCCTCGGCCGCCTTGGCCGGGTCTGCATCGTCGAATACCACCACCGGCGCCTTACCGCCCAGCTCGAGATGAACCCGCTTGAGGCCGGGCGCGGCGGCGGCGGCCACCTCCCGGCCCGCGCGCACGCTCCCGGTGATGGACACCATCTGGGGCGCCGGATGGGAGACGAGCGCCCGGCCGGTGTCCCGGTCGCCGCAGACCACGTTGAAGACGCCAGGCGGCAGGTGCTCGCTCATCAGCTCGGCCATGAAAAGCGTGCTGGCCGGGGTGGTGTCCGACGGCTTGAGCACCATGGTGTTGCCGGCCGCGAGCGCGGGCGCCCACTTCCAGACCGCCATCATCATCGGGTAGTTCCACGGGGTCACCGCCGCGCACACGCCGATAGGCTCACGCCGGACAAATGACGTGAAGCCCGACATGTACTCCCCGGCCGAGCGTCCCTCGAGCATCCGTGCCGCGCCGGCGAAGAACCTGATCTGGTCCACCATCGGCGGGATCTCTTCGGACAAGGTCAGCGCGATCGGCTTGCCGGTGTTCTGCGACTCGGCGGCCACCAGCTGGTCCGCGTTGGCCTCGATCGTATCGGCGATCCGGAGCAGTGCCAGGCTGCGCTCGGACGGTGTCGCATCGCGCCAGCCCTCGAAGGCTTCGGCGGCGGAGGCGAACGCAGCGTCGACCTCGTCCGCGCCGGAGACTGGCGCGGTGGCGAAGGGCTCGCCGGTGGATGGGTTGATCAGGTCGGCACGGCGGTCGAAGGAGATGTCAGTCCACTGCCCGCCGATGAAGTTGCGCAGATCGTCCACCACGCTGCCTCCGTTTCATGTTGTTAACGGGGTTACTTACTCGCATGCGTGCGTTCCTCGCAAGCCCATGGCGAACCGTATTCGGTGAGCAGGTCGAGGAAGGGAGCCGCAGGCAGCGCCTCGGGGCCGAGCACGCCGGCGCCTGACCATGCGCCGGAATCGATCAGCTCGAGGGCGATCACCGGGTTGACCGCGGTCTGCCAGACCACTGCCTGGGATCCGTACTCGGCCATCGACCAGGCGTTGTCGACCACGTGGTACAGGTAGACCTCGCGCGGCGCGCCATCGGTGCCGGTGCCGGTCACCCAGGTTCCCGCGCAGGTCAGGCCGGTCATCCGGTCGCCCAGCGTGGCCGGGTCCGGCAGGCAGGCCGCGACCACGTCGCGCGGCGAGACCCTTGCCCCGCCCGCGCTGACCGGTTCCACCGAGTCAAGGCCGAGCTTGTGCAAGGTCTGCAGCACGTCGATGAACTCAGAGCCTAGTCCGTACTTGAAGGTGACCCGCTGGGCGTTCACCCAGCGCGGCATCAGCAGCACCTCCTCGTGCTCCACGTTGACGCACTCGACCGGCCCGATCCCGGCCGGGAAGTTGAAGATCTCCGGCTCGCTGAACGGCGGCGTGGTGAACCAGCCCCGGCCCTTCTCCCAGATCACCGGCGGGTTCAGGCACTCCTCGATGGTGGTCCAGATGGAGAACGTCGGCGCGAAGTCATAACCGGCCACCTCGAGGTTGGCGCCATCCCGCACGCCAAGCTGATGGATCTCGCTGAACATCGTGTCCGCGGCGTGCCTGGCGAATATGTCGGACAGGCCAGGCTCGACGCCAATCCCCGCCAGCGCAAGCTTTCCGCGCTGTTCCCACTCCGGTGCCAGGGCGAACTGCTCGTCGCCGAGCTTGACACCAGTGTTGCTGTAGGGGTCATCCTGGTGCGGATGGGACAGCGACATGGCCATGTCCAGGTAGTGCGTCCCGGCCTGGAGCGCGGCCCGGAACAGCGGCATGACGAACCTCGGGTCCGTCGCGTTCATCAGCACGTCGCAGGAGTGCTCGGCCAGCAGGGCCGCGGCGGCCTGCTCGTCGCGAGCGTCGAGCTGGACCGCGCGGTAGCGGTCGCTCGCTGCGGCGGCGTGCTCAGCCCGGCCCAGGTCGTAGTCGGCGATGACCAGTTCGGCGAACCGGCGGCGGGCGGCGATCCGGGCAAAAGCCGTGCCTACCCCGCCGGCGCCGACAAGAAGGATGCGCATGGGATTGATCTTAGACCGAGGGTCCCTGACCGACGGGACCCGCGGTGATGCTTAGCTGTTACAACGGAAATCGTCGCCGGGGGGCACAAATCATGCTAGAACCGTCGTACCTGGGTGTCACCGTCTCGGCAACCGGGTATCCACATCGCGGCACCAGGTACCGGCTGCGCCGTGCTCGCGTGCAAGTTCCGATCCGGTCGGGCGATTGCCAGGAGGGGTGAGCCATGGCTGCCGCTGCACCAGACCTGCGACCAACCGAAGAAGCCGTCGATAAGGGGCTGAAGAGCGGGGCGCTCGGCCTGATGTCGAGCATCGTCATCGGGGTCGCCTCCACCGCGCCCGCCTACAGCCTGGCCGCCACGCTGGGCTTCGTGGTGGTCGCGATCGGCCTGCAGTCCCCGGCGGTCGCGGCGCTCGCGTTCGTGCCGATGCTGCTGGCCTCGATCGGCTACAGCGAGATGAACAAGGCCGACCCGGACTGCGGCACCACGTTCACCTGGGCCACCCGGGCCTTCGGCCCGAAGACCGGCTGGGCGGGCGGCTGGGCGATCGTCGCCGCCGACGTCCTGGTGATGGCCAGCCTGGCCCAGGTGGCGGGCGCGTACGTGTTCGACCTGTTCAACACGAGCAGCATCGGCGGCAACCCGGCAAGCGGCTGGGTGCTGCTGGTCGGCGTCATCTGGATCATCTTGATGACCGCCATCTGCTACGTCGGCATCGAGGTCTCGGCCAACTTCCAGAAGGCACTGCTGTCCATCGAGATTGTCATGCTGCTGGTGCTGTCGGTCGTGGCGCTGGTCAAGGTCGGCACCGGGCATGCGCCGGTCGGCTCGCTGCACATCAGCGCGGCCTGGTTCAACCCGTTCAAGGCGCATCTGTCCGCATTTATCTCCGGGCTGGTCCTGTTCCTGTTCATCTACTGGGGCTGGGACACCGCGGTGTCGGTCAACGAGGAGACCGCTGACCGGAACCGGACCCCGGGCCTGGCCGCGATCATCTCGACCGTCGTGCTCCTGGTCACCTACCTGCTGGTGACCACCTCGGTCCAGGCCTACGCGGGGATCGGCGCGACGGGCGTCGGCCTCGGCAACACCGCCAACCAGGGCGACGTGCTGTCGGTGCTCGGCGGCTCCATCTTCGGCACCAGCGGTATCGGCTCGGTGCTGAGCCACCTGCTGATCCTGATGGTGCTGTCGTCGGCGGCCGCTTCCACCCAGACCACGATCCTGCCGACCGCGCGGACGACCCTGTCGATGGCCGCCTACAAGGCGCTGCCGCGAGCATTCGCCAAGATCCACCCGAGATTCCTGACGCCCACCGTGTCCACGGTCCTGATGGGCCTGGTCTCGATCGCCCTGTACATTCCGCTGAACTACCTGTCGCACGGCCTGGTCATCTCCGACGCGGTCACCGCGATCGGGCTGTACATCGCGTTCTACTACGGGCTGACCGCGTGGTCGTGCGTCTGGTATTACCGCAAGACCCTGCGGGACAATACGCGCAACCTGTGGATGCGCGGCATCCTGCCCGGCCTGGGCGGTGTCATCCTGTGGGCAGCGGGGATCTACAGCCTGCAGAGCGACTGGGTGGCCACCAACAGCTACACCTTCTGGACGATTCCCGGCCTGCACTGGCAGGTCGGCGGGTCGTTCATCATCGCGTTCCTGTCCGCGCTGGCCGGGGTGATCTTCTTCATCTACTGCCGGACCACCGCGCCTGCCTTCTTCAGGAAGCAAACGCTGACCCGGGCGACGCCAACCCTGGTACCCGACACCGACACCTAGCCGTTGCCACGCGTCGGGCGCGACTAACCGCGGGTGTCAGCGGCAGCGCCTAGGCTGTGCAAGTGACTACCGCGACGGCTGCCGATGCCTTGCTGGATGGGCTAAATCCGCAGCAGCGCGCTGCCGTCGTGCACGAGGGCAGCCCGCTGCTGATCGTGGCCGGCGCGGGCTCGGGCAAGACCCGGGTGCTGACGCACCGGATCGCCTACCTGTTGGCCGAGCGCGGCGTTGCGCCCGGCGAGATCCTTGCCATCACGTTCACCAACAAGGCGGCGGGCGAGATGGCCGCCAGGGCCGCCGCGCTGACCGGGTCGCGGGCCCGGGCCATGTGGCTGCTGACATTCCATTCGGCCTGCGTGCGGATCCTGCGTCGGGAGGCCCCCAGGTTCGGCTACCCGTCGTCGTTCTCGATCTACGATCAGGCCGACTCGCAGCGGTTGATGGCGCTGGCCTGCCGTGAACTTGACCTCGACGCCAAGTACCATCCGCCGAAGGCGATGGCCCACCAGGTCTCCAGCCTCAAGAACGAGCTGATCGACTACGAGACGCTCGCCGCCCGCGCTTCCGGTTACCGGGAGAAGGCACTGGCCGAGGCGTACGCCGAGTACCAGCGCAGGCTGGTGGCGGCGGGCGCGATGGACTTCGACGACCTGATCATGGTCACAGTCAACTTGCTGCAGGCGTTTCCTGAGGTCGCCGCCACCTACCGGCGCAAGTTCAGGCACGTGCTCGTCGATGAGTACCAGGACACCAACCATGCGCAGTACGTCCTGATCAGGGAACTCGCCGGGCAGGCCGAGGAGCGCTTTCCCTGGGCCGACCAGGACGACGGCGCGGCTGGAAACGGTGCATCCGGGCCGGCGGCCGCGGCATCCGGGCCGGACGCGGCGGCAGTGCCGCCAGCGGAACTGTGCGTGGTAGGCGACGCCGACCAGTCCATCTATGCCTTCCGTGGCGCGACGATCAGGAATATCGACGAGTTCGAGCGGGACTTCGCCGGTGCCCGGGTGATCCTGCTCGAGCAGAACTACCGCTCCACGCAGAACATCCTGGCCGCGGCCAACGCCGTGGTGTCCCGCAACCCCGGCCGGGTGCCAAAGAATCTCTGGTCCGAGGCTGGCGACGGCCCGCCGATCACCGGGTACGTGGCCGACAGCGAGCACGACGAGGCGGCATTCGTCGCCGAGGAAGTCGACAGGCTCGCCGACGAGGGCGAGGCCACCCCGGGCCAGGTGGCGGTCTTCTACCGGACCAACGCCCAGTCCAGGGTCTTCGAGGAAGTCTTCATCCGGGCCGGCCTGCCGTACAAGGTGGTCGGCGGCGTGCGGTTCTACGAGCGCCGGGAGATCCGTGACCTGTTGGCCTACCTGCGGCTGGTGGCCAACCCTGGCGACGAGGTGTCGCTGCGCCGGATCCTCAACGTGCCCAAGCGCGGGATCGGCGACCGGGCCCAGGAGTATGTCGCTGCTTTTGCGGCCCGGCAGAAGATTAGTTTCGCGGCGGCGCTTGCCCGGCCGCAGGATGTGGCAGAGCTCGCCACGCGGTCGGTGAAAGCTATCGAGGCATTTAACGATCTCATCGCCGGACTCCGGGCACTTTCCGCTGGTCCGGCAGGGGACCTGGCCGAGGCGGTGCTCGACCGGACCGGCTACGTGGCCGACCTCAGTGACTCCTCCGACCTGCAGGACGAGAGCAGGATCGAGAACCTGACCGAGCTTGTCTCGGTGGCCAGGGAGTTCGACTCGCGGAACCCGGACGGGACCTTGATCGACTTCCTCGAGCAGGTGTCGCTGGTCGCCGACGCTGACCAGATCCCCGACGGGGTCGATCACGGCGGCCTGGTGACTTTGATGACCTTGCACACCGCCAAGGGGCTGGAGTTCCCCGTCGTATTCCTGACCGGGCTGGAAGAGAACGTCTTCCCGCACGAGCGATCCAGCGGCGATGAGCGGGAACTCGCCGAGGAACGGCGGCTCGCCTACGTCGGGATCACCAGGGCCCAGCAGCGGCTGTACCTGACCCGCGCGGTGTCCAGGGCCTGGTTCGGCCGTCCGGCCTACCACAAGCAGTCCAGGTTCCTGTCCGAGGTACCGGCGGAGCTGATCGACTGGCGCCGTGATGCGGCCGCGGCCGCGCCGCCCGCCTCGGAGCGGCTGGCCCGCCGCCCGGGGGTTCAGGCGGTTGGCAACCGGCCGGTGCCGTCGCTGGCGCCGGGCGACCATGTCACCCACGACTCCTATGGCCTGGGCCGGGTGCTGTCGGTCGAGGGCCGCGGCGACGACCCGGAAGCCAAGATCGACTTTGGCGGCGAATACGGGATCAAGCACTTGGTGTTGCGTTATGCGCCGATCGAGAAGCTGTAGCCGGTTCTGGAGCAGGCGCGCGGGTCGTGGGACCTCCGGCTGGTTTTCATGATCGCGGTTGATCGGCGGGGCCGGCGCACCACCAATGCACCACGATCAACAAAGGCCGGTCGCGGGATGCCGCCCGCGGGCGGCTACGCTGCGAGGTACGGGACATTTCCGCCTGCGGAGCAGGCGGGTTTCCGGTGGAGGAAGCATGAGCAGCATCAGGGTCATCATCGCCAAGCCGGGCCTTGATGGCCATGACCGCGGCGCCAAGGTAGTGGCCCGCGCATTGCGGGATGCAGGCGTGGAAGTCATCTACACCGGCCTGCATCAGACACCCGAGCAGATCGTGGCCGCCGCGCTGCAGGAGGACGCGGACGGGATCGGCCTTTCGATTCTCTCCGGGGCCCATATGACGCAGTTCGGGCGGGTACTCGAACTGCTGAAGGAACGCGGGGCCACTGACATCATCGTGTTCGGCGGCGGCATCGTCCCGGCCGCCGACATCGAGGAACTTGAGCATCTGGGCGTCGCGAAGATCTTCACTCCGGGCGCATCCACCCACGAGATCGTGGACTGGGTCAGGAGCGCCTTCGGCGAAGAGTCCGCGACAACGTCAGCAGCGGCTAAGCCCGGCTCCTGACCGCGAGCCCGGCTCCTGACCGCGAGCCCGGCTCCTGACCGCGGAAGGCCCGCCTCCAGGCCGGCGCGGGTGGCGCGTAGCCGACAGGGGGTCTCGGCTACGCGGCCACGCAACGCAGGCACGATGCCGCGCCCTGCACGTCATCGCGGCGAAGGGCGACTGAACCGGCCCACTTCAAGGATGAGCGGCCCGCGGCCGGGCGGCAAGGGTCCTAACACGGCTCATGCGCCCAGGCCGGGGTTGTTAGCGGGCTGCTCGCGGGCGAACGCGAGGAGTGCTCGGCGGTGCGGCGACCCGGTGCGACGCTTTCTGCTGGCCCGCTGGCCCGCTGGCCCGCTGGCCCGCTGGCCGCCCGATCAGCGGCCCGCGCCGGAACTGGCTCCCGGCGCCCGTTAGGCTGCCTGGTTGGGTACCTGGCGGTCGGCCGGCCGTGAGCGAGCAAGCACGGCGCTGCCCCATGCCGTCAGACCATAGGATCATCGACCGAAATAGGACGGACCCGAGTGGACCTGTTCGAGTATCAGGCGAAGGAACTCTTCGCGGAGTACGACGTACCGATTCCGCAGGGCAGAGTCGCCCACACGCCGGAGGAGGCCCGGGCGATCGCAGCGGATTTCGCAGCTGCAGGGAAGTCAAGCGTCGTGATCAAGGCGCAGGTGAAGACCGGCGGGCGCGGAAAAGCCGGCGGGGTGAAACTCGCAGACAGCCCGGCTGAGACCGAGGCAAAGGCGCGGCGGATCCTCGGCATGGACATCAAGGGCCACGTCGTCCACACGGTGCTGGTCGCCGAGGACACTGACATCGCGCAGGAGTACTACCTGTCCTTCCTGCTCGATCGGGCCGACCGTACCTTCCTTTCGATGTGCTCCGTGCAGGGCGGCGTTGAGATCGAGGAAGTAGCCAGGACGAGCCCCGACGCACTGGCCAGGATCGCCGTGGACCCGCTTGCCGGTGTGGACAGCGAGAAGGCGGCCGAGATCGTGGCAGCCGGGGGCCTTCCGCCGGAGGCGCTAAGCGGCGCCGCCGCGCTCGCGGAACGCCTCTGGGCGGTCTTCGTCGGCGCGGACGCCACGCTGGTGGAGGTCAATCCGCTCGTCTACACCGGGGACGGCCGGGTGATCGCGCTGGACGCCAAGGTCACCCTGGACGACAATGCCGCCTTCCGGCAGGACTTCGACAGGTTCGCCGATCCCAGCGCCGCCGATCCGCTGGAGGCGCGCGCCAAGGCCAAGCACCTTAACTACGTTAAGCTCGACGGCCAGGTCGGCATCATCGGCAATGGTGCCGGCCTGGTGATGTCCACCCTCGATGTCGTCGCCTATGCGGGCGAGGCGTTCGGCGGTGTCCGCCCGGCCAACTTCCTCGACATCGGCGGCGGGGCGTCGGCCCAGGTGATGGCCGATGGCCTGGAGATCGTCCTGGCCGATCCGTCGGTGCGCAGCGTGCTCGTCAACGTCTTCGGCGGAATCACCTCCTGCGACGCGGTGGCTCACGGCATCGTTTCCGCGATCGGGATGCTCGGCGCCCGCGGTGATCAGGTGAGCCACCCGATCGTCGTGCGCCTGGACGGCAACAACGCCGCCGAAGGCCGCCGCATTCTCGACGAGGCGGGCATTGCCGTGGTGGAGCAGGTAGCGACCATGGATGACGCGGCGCGCCGCGCCGCTGAGCTGGCCGCTGCGGCCGTGACGGGAGCATGAGATGGCAATCTTCCTGACCGGCCAGAGCCGGATCATCGTCCAGGGCGTCACCGGTGCCGAGGGCCGCAGGCACGGGGCCAGAATGCTGGCGGCGGGCACCCAGGTGGTAGGCGGGACCAACCCCCGCAAGGCCGGCCAGACGATCGAGCTGGCCGGGGCCGAGGTCCCGGTTTTCGGCACTGTTGCGGATGCGATGGCGGCCACCGGCGCTGACGTATCGGTGGTGTTCGTCCCTCCGGCGGGCACCAAAGACGCGGTGATCGAGGCGATCGACGCTGAGATGCCGCTGGTCATCGTGATCACTGAAGGTATCCCGGTGCATGACACAGCGGCGTTCTGGGCCTACTCGAGCGCGCGCGGCAACGTCACCAGGATCGTCGGCCCGAACTGCCCGGGCGTCGCGTCGCCTGGCAAGTCGAATGCCGGGATCATCCCCGCGGACATCACCACGGAAGGCCGCCTCGGCCTGGTGTCCAAGTCGGGCACGCTGACCTACCAGATGATGTACGAGCTGCGTGACATCGGCTTCTCCACTGCGGTGGGGATCGGCGGCGACCCGATCGTGGGGACGACGCACATCGACTGCCTGCGCGCGTTCGAAGCGGATCCGGAGACCGACGCGATCGTGATGATCGGCGAGATCGGCGGCGACGCGGAGGAGCGGGCAGCGGCCTTCGTCGAGCGGAACGTCACCAAGCCGGTGGTCGCGTACGTCGCCGGGTTCACCGCCCCGGAGGGCCGGACGATGGGCCACGCCGGCGCGATCATCTCGGGCTCGGCGGGCACCGCGCAGGCAAAGAAGGAGGCCCTGGAGAAGGTGGGGGTGCGGGTCGGCCGGACGCCGAGCGGCACCGCCCAGCTCATCCGCGAGGTGATGCGGAGCCGCTGACCGGGTCGGCTGGCCGGATAGGTCCGCTGACCGGGTCGGCTGGCCGGATAGGTCCGCTGACCGGGTCGGCTTTCCACCGCTGTCGGCAACGGCCGCTGACCGGATCCGCGACGACTGGCCGCAGTTGGCCCGGCGCGCCTCCCTGCTCGGAGGCCGCGGAATTGCCAGGCTTGAGCTTTGTGACTGATTCCGTCCTGAGTACCCGCCCGCCCGGCGGCGGCCCGCGCACCGCGCCGCCGGTGGCCGGGCGGTCGCTCGCGGTCATCGGAGCGGTCGCTGCCTGCGCGGTCGCGGGGACCGGCCTGGTCATCCTGGTACTGCTGGTGGTGATCGGCTGGATGGCCGCGCCGCACGCCGGGCTCGGGCTCACCGGCGTGCTGCGCACCGCGGCCACGGTCTGGCTCATCGGTAACCATGTCGGTTTCGTGCTGGCAGGCACTGGCCGGATCGGCATGCTGCCGCTCGGCCTGGTCCTGCTGCCTGGCGCGCTGCTGTGGCGAGCCGGGCGCTGGGTGGTGCGGGCGAGCGGCGCCGTCCGGCTGCGCCAGGTCGGTGCGGCGGCGCTCGCCATCGCGGTGCCTTACGCCGCCCTGGCCGTGGCGCTAGCAGTGGCCGGCCGGTCCGCCCGGGCGGCACCATCGGTGCCGCAGGCGGCGGTTGCCTGCTTCCTGCTTGCGCTCGCCGCCGCTGGCCTTGGCGGCGCCCGCGCGCTGGCGCCGTGGGGCCAGCTGACCGGGCTGCTGCCGGCCAGGCTGCGCTCTGTCATCCTCGGGACGATCGCGGCGGTGGCCGTCCTGGCCGCCGCGGGCGCAGCGCTCGGCGGCGCGTCGCTCGCTTCCCACCTAAGCAGGTTCGGCTCGATCAACGAAGCCCTCACGCCAGGGGCGGTGGGTGCAGCGTTGCTGCTGCTCGCCCAGATCGGTTACGTGCCCAACGCGGTCATCTGGGCGATCTCGTTCACTCTCGGCCCCGGGTTCGCATTCGGGACCGGAACGGTGGTGGCGCCGGCCGGCTCTGCGCTCGGGACGCTCCCGGCCCTCCCCATGCTCGCCGCGCTGCCTGCCGGGCTGCATCCCTCGGTGCCGCCGGCGCTGTCGGCCGCGATGCTCGCCATGCCCTACGTCGCGGGAGCGTTCGGGGGCCTGCTTGTCGCCCGGTCGGCGCCGACGCCCGCGCTGGAGGAGTCGGCAATGTGGGGCTTCGGCTGCGGGGTGCTGACCGGCTGCGTGCTGGCCGGGCTTGCCGCGTTCGCTGGCGGCCCGCTCGGCAACGGCCGCCTTGCCGCGGTCGGCCCGTCACCCTGGCAGGTTGGCGTGGTCGCCGGCCTGGAGATAGGCGTCGCCGCCGCAGTGACCGCCGTTGTGGCGAACTGGCTGCGCTGCCGCGCGGCAGCGCCGTCTGGAGCGGTTGCCGGGCCGCCGGACCCAGGCTCGGCGTGGGCTGCGGTCTCGGGGTGGTGGGATGCGGGCGCTGAGCCTTCCGGTGCGGACCCCGCGCAGGACAGCGGGCACACGATCTACCTGAATCCGTGGGCCGACAATGCCCAGGCCCAGGGCACACCGTCGCCGCGGCGCGGTCCCGCGTCGCTGCCGTGACTAACCGCCTGTCCCGATCCTGGCGATCTCACCGTTGACCGACTTGTTCAGCTGGTTCTGGCAGGTTTGCTGGGCGGAAAGGGTGTTCGCGCCGGCAAGGCACCGAGAGTACTGCGATAGCTGGGTCCAGAACACCCCGAGCACGATCAGCAGTATCACGCTGAGCACCGAGCCGATGACGCCGAACACCGTCCCGAAGATCGCCCCGCGCGGCCGCCAGGTCGCGGCGCGACGTGCCTGCCGCAGCGCAGTTATCCCGAACCAGCAGGCTCCGCCGCCGACGGCAAGGGAGAAGATCACCAGGTAGAGGCCGCGGTGGAAGTTGCTGCCGAGACCGAGCAGGGCGAACACGCTGAGTATGCCGAGCAGCAGGGCCACCATGGCGCGCTGCCGGACGGCCGGGTCAGGTGGCCTGGGAAGCCGGCCTGGCTGGGTCGGCGGCACCGGCCGTCCGCCCCGTTGCCCTTGCGGGTCGCCAGGTGGCGCGCCCTGGGGCTGCGGAGCCTGGGCACCCGGCGGCTCTCCTGCGTACCCGCCTTGCCGGGAATCCGGGGAAGCCCCTGGCGCAGGGGCCGGGCCCTCCCCGGTGGGTTGCTCGGGGAAGTGCAGCGGCGGAAGTCGGGGAGCCTTCTGCGCTGGCTGCTCAGGCGCACTGGGCGGCGGCGGGCTCTGGTCGGCAGGCAGGGCCGGATCCTCTCGTGCTGATCGCTCGTTTTCGATGTCGGCCCTCCTATTCCATCATCTCCCTGGGCTTCTCAGTGCTCTTGGCGTAAGTGCCGGTGGCGTAGCGGGCCGCCGCAGCAGCGGACAGCATAGGATCGTGGTCCGGTGCGCGTGCAGCACAAATCAAGGCCATTGAAGGGATTGAACAGTCAGTCCGTCGCGATTGCTCGTGCTGGTGTCGGGCGCGGGGACGAACCTGCAGGCGCTGCTGGACGCCAGCGCGGACAGCTCATTCGGCGGCCGCGTGGTGGCGGTCGGCGCGGACCGGCCCGGCATCGCCGGGCTGGCCAGGGCGCAGGCAGCGGGGATTCCCACGTTCACCTGCCGGGTCAGGGACCATCAGGCACGCGAGGACTGGGATCTGGCGCTCACCGCGCTGTCTGCCGCGTTCCAGCCTGACCTGGTGATCCTGGCGGGATTCCTGAAACTGGTGGGTGAGCCGTTCCTGGCCGCCTTCGGCGGGCGAGTCATCAACACCCATCCTGCCCTGCTACCGTCGTTTCCCGGCCTGCACGGGGTACGGGACGCGCTGCGGTACGGGGTGAAAGTCACTGGCTGCACGGTCTTCCTGGTGGATTCGGGTACCGACACCGGCCCGATCATCGCGCAGGCGGCGGTGCCGGTGACAGACGATGACGACGAGGCAGCCCTGCACGAGCGGATCAAGGTGGCCGAGCGCGCCCTGCTCGCGCAGACTGTGGGCCGGATGGCCCGCGAAGGCTGGTCCGTGCAGGACCGGAAGGTGAGGATCGGCCAATGACCAGGGTGGCTATCAGGCGGGCGCTGGTCAGCGTCTACGACAAGACGGGCCTGGAGGAGCTGGCATCGGCGCTGCGCCTGGCGGGGGTCGAGATCGTCTCCACCGGCAGCACCGCGGCGGCGATCGTTGCCGCCGGGATTCCCGTCACCAGGGTGGAAGACGTCACCGGATTCCCGGAGTGCCTGGACGGCCGGGTCAAGACGCTGCATCCGGGAGTGCATGCCGGCCTGCTTGCCGACCTTGACCAGGCGGGGCATCGTCAGCAGTTGGCCGAGCTCCGGATCGCCCCGTTCGAGCTGCTGGTGTCCAACCTGTACCCGTTCGAGCAGGCGGTGGCCGGCGGAGCCGGGCCGGCCGAGTGCGTCGAGCAGATCGACATCGGCGGTCCCGCCATGGTGCGGGCGGCGGCGAAGAACCACGCCCGGCTGGCGGTCATCACCGAGCCCTCGATGTACCAGGCGGTGGCCGAGGCCATCGGCGCGGGCGGTTTCACGCTCGCGCAGCGCCGCAGGCTGGCAGCCCGGGCTTATGCGCACACCGCCGCCTATGACTCCGCGATCGCGTCCTGGTTCGCTTCCGCCTACGCGCCGGATGAGACGGCCATCGAGACCGGCTGGCCGGACGTGATCGCCGCATCGTTCGCGCGCAAGGACGTGCTGCGGTACGGGGAGAACCCGCATCAGCTGGCTGCCCTCTACGCGGATGCCGGCCCGGCGGCCAGGGAGCGGGCCGGGCCCAGCGGCGCCAAGACGGCCGATCAGCCGCCCGCCGATCAGCCGTCCGGCGGTATCGCGGCCGCCGAGCAGCTACACGGCAAGGCGATGTCGTACAACAACTACGTCGACGCCGAGGCGGCGAGGCGGGCGGCCTTCGATTTCGCCGAGCCGTGCGTGGCGATCATGAAGCATTCCAACCCGTGTGGCATCGCCATCGCGGCGGACCTGGCCGGGGCGCACCGCAAGGCACACGCCTGTGATCCGGCATCGGCCTACGGCGGCGTTATCGCTGCCAACGGACCGGTGACCGCGACGCTGGCCGGGCAGATCGCCGAAGTCTTCACCGAGGTGCTGATCGCGCCCGACTTCGAGGCGGCCGCGCTCGACATCCTGGCCCGCAGGAAGAACCTGCGGGTGCTGCGCTGCCCGGCGCCGGTGACCAGCGCGGGGGCCGGGATCAGCCCGGGGGCCGGGATCAGCCTGGGGGCCGGCGCAAGCACGGAAACGGAGTGGCGGCGGGTGAGCGGCGGGCTGCTGGTGCAGACGGCTGACCATGCCGACCAGCCGGGCGACCGGCCGGGAAACTGGCGCCTGGCAGTCGGCCAGCCGGCCGACGCCGACACGCTGCGCGACCTTGCCTTCGCCTGGCGGGCCTGCCGGGCGGTCAAGTCCAACGCCATCCTGCTGGCGTCCGGCGAGGCGACCGTCGGTATCGGCATGGGCCAGGTTAACCGGGTGGACGCGGCCCGGCTCGCGGTCGCCAGGGCGGGCGACCGCGCGACAGGCGCGGTTGGCGCCAGTGATGCGTTCTTCCCGTTCGCGGACGGCCTGCAGGTGCTGGCCGATGCGGGCGTCCGGGCCGTCGCCGAGCCCGGCGGGTCGATCCATGACGACGAGGTCATCGCGGCCGCCCTGGCAGCCGGGGTCACCCTGTACTTCACCGGCATCCGGCACTTCTTCCACTAGCCCCGGTGGAAGTCCGGGTTGTCCTGCTGCAGGACTAGGCGCGCTGGGCCGGAGCGGTGCCTGGCTTCGGGCACAATGGAATTCCCATGACTGCAATAATCCTGGACGGCAAGACGACGGCTGCCGCGATACGCGAGGACCTCACCCGCAGGGTGGCCGATCTGGCGCGCCATGGCCCGCCGCCCGGTCTCGGCACCGTGCTGGTCGGCGACGACGAGGGCAGCCGGGTGTACGTGAACGCCAAGCACCGGGACTGCGCCCAGGTCGGCATCGTCAGCTTCCGCCGGGATCTGCCCGCCGACGCGAGCCAGCAGCAGGTCGAGGATGCGGTCGCCGAGCTGAACTCCGATCGAGCGTGCACCGGTTTCATCGTCCAGCTCCCGCTACCGGAAGGCCTGGACCCGCAGCCGGTTCTTGAGCTGATGGACCCGGCCAAGGACGCGGACGGGCTGCATCCGGTCAATCTGGGCAGGCTGGTGCTCGGCGAGCGCGGGCCGCTGCCATGCACCCCGCACGGCGTCGTGGAGCTGCTCCGCAAGTTCGACGTCCCGATCGCGGGCGCAGACGTGACCATCGTCGGGCGCGGCATCACCGTCGGGCGGGCCCTCGCCCTGCTGCTGACCCGGCGCACCGAGAACGCGACCGTCACCCAGTGCCATACCGGCACGAAGGACCTCGTGGCGCATACCCGTGGCGCCGACATCGTGGTGGTCGCGGCCGGCCTGCCGGGCCTGCTGACGCCCGATATGATTCGGCCCGGCGCGGCCGTCATCGATGTGGGCATCACCAGGACCGACACGGGGCTGGTCGGCGATGTCGATCCGGCAGTCGCTGACGTGGCCGGCTACCTGGCCCCGATGCCCGGCGGGGTCGGCCCGATGACCAGGGCCATGCTGCTGGCCAACGTGGTGGAGGCCGCGGAAGCCGCGCGGCTGCCAGACCAATCTACTGGCCGGTAGCAAAGGTGCCGGTGCATGAGCCTGGAACCCATGTGCCGGAGCGGCAGGCGGTAGGCGGTACCCCGGTTACGCCGGGGTTGCACGGTTTGACAGGCTTAAGCTGCCGGGGCCGGGCGAGTCGGCTGGCCGCGTGCAATTGGCTCAGGGAGCCTAGACGTCGTGCAGAGGGAGGTCGGCCGCGGTCATGAACATCGTCGTCTGCGTCAAGCAGGTACCTGATACGTATTCCGAGCGGACGCTGAAGCCTGATGACTCCACCCTGGACCGGCAGTCAGCCGACGCTGTTATCAACGAGATTGACGAGTACGCGATCGAGGAGGGACTGCGCCTGGCCGAGGCACATGGCGGCGAGGTGACCATCCTGTCCATGGGGCCGGAGCGGACGGCCGAGTCGATCCGCAAGGCGCTGTCGATGGGCGCGGACAAGGCCGTTCACATCCTCGATGACGGGCTCGCGGGCTCCGACGCGCTGCAGACCTCGGCGGCGATCGCCCAGGCGCTGTCCAGGATCGGGTTCGATCTGGTGATCCTCGGCTCGGAGTCGACCGACGCGAGGATGGGAGTGCTCGGCGCGATGCTGGCCGAGCGGCTCGGGGTGCCGCAGCTGTCGCTGGCCAATAAGGTCGAGATCGACGGTACCTCGGTGCACATCAACCGGCTGACGGATTACGGCTACGACAAGGTGCAGGGGACCCTGCCCGCTGTGATCAGCGTGGTCGAGAAGATCAACGAGCCTCGCTACCCATCGTTCAAGGGGATCATGGCCGCCAAGAAGAAGCCGGTGCAGACGCTGAGCATCGCCGACGCCGGGATCGACCCGAGCCAGGTCGGCCTGGCCAGCGCCGCGACCGAAGTGGTCAGCTGGGCCAAGCGGCCGCCACGGCAGGCAGGCACGATCGTGCCGGACGAGGGCGACGGCGGAACCAAGGCAGCCGAGTACCTCGCGGCGCAGAAATTCATCTGACCACCGGCTCAACTGGAGGCTGCCAGACATGGCTGAGATCCTGGTCCTTGTCGAGCACACCGGCGAGGACGTCAAGAAGGTCACCGGTGAGCTGATGACCCTCGCCCGCAAGGTCGGCGAGCCCGCCGCGGTGTGGACCGGTCCCGGAGCCGCGGGCGGCAAGGAGCGGCTCGCCGAGTTCGGCGCGGCCAAGGTCTACGTCGCCGACGGCCCGGAGTTCGACGACTACGTCGTGGCGCCCAAGGCCGAGCTGCTTGCCGCGCTGATCGCCGCCGCCTCGCCCGCCGCTGTCCTGATACCGCATACCGGCGAGGGAAGGGAACTCGCCGGGCGGCTCGCGGTCAAGACCGGCTCCGGGGTGATCACCGACGCGGTCGGCATGGACGAGGGGCTGGTCGTCGAGCAGTCGATCTTCGGCGGGGCGATCGTCGTGCAGTCCCGGGTCCGGACCGGCACGCCGATCGTTACCGTCCGGCCCAACGCCATCGCCGCCGAGCCTGCGCCGGGAGCCGCGGTGATCGAGCCGTTCAGCGTCGAGATCAGCGACGGGGCGAAGACCGCGCAGGTCACCGAGCGGGTCGTCCAGGAACGCGGCGACCGCCCGGACCTCACCGAGGCGTCGGTCGTGGTTTCCGGCGGCCGCGGCGTGGGCGGCGGGGAGAACTTCACGCTGATCGAGAAGCTGGCCGACTTGCTGGGGGCTGCTGTCGGCGCGTCGCGTGCCGCCACTGATGCCGGGTGGTACCCGCACCAGTTCCAGGTGGGCCAGACTGGCAAGACTGTGTCGCCCCAGCTCTACCTGGCGGTTGGCATTTCCGGCGCGATCCAGCACCGGGCCGGCATGCAGACCTCGAAGACGATCATGGTGATCAACAAGGATCGCGAGGCACCCATCTTCGACCTCGCCGACTTCGGCGTCGTCGGCGACCTGTTCAACGTGCTGCCGCAGCTGACCGAGGAGATCGAGAAGCGCGCCAGCGGCTGACCTTTGCGCCGGTGCGACTGTGCGGGCGGTGCGATTGTGCGGGTGGCGCCGCACTAGGCTGAGGCCATCATGGGAAACCTCGATAGCGCAGGTGGTCACCCGCAACGTGGGCCGGCCTCGCAGGTGTATCTCGACCATGCGGCCACCACGCCCATGCTGCCGGAGGCACTGGCGGCGATGACCGAGGAACTTGCCCAGCTCGGCAACCCGTCGTCTTTGCACAACGCGGGCAGGCGGGCACGCAGGGTGGTCGAGGAGTCGCGCGAGCAGATCGCCGAAGCCTACGGCGCACGCCCTAGCGAGGTGGTCTTCACCAGCGGCGGCACCGAGGCCGACAACCTCGCGATCAAGGGCCTGTTCTGGGCCCGCAGGGACGCCGATCCGGGGCGGACCCGGCTGCTCGCGACGGCTATCGAGCATCATGCGGTGCTCGACTGCGTGCGCTGGCTGGCCGACCACGAGGGGGCCGCGGCTGGCTGGCTGGCGGTGGACGGCACCGGGCGGCTGTCCGCCGCGGCCCTGCGTACGGCCATCTCGCGCGACCCCGATAGCGTCGCGCTCGTCAGCGTCATGTGGGCCAACAACGAGGTCGGTACGATCCAGCCCATCGCTGAACTCGCCGCCGTGGCCAGCGAATACGACATCCCGTTCCACAGCGATGCGGTCCAGGCCGCTGGCCAGCTGCCCGTTGACTTGGCAGCGAGCGGCGCCGGCGCGCTCACCATCACCGGTCACAAGATCGGCGGACCGGTCGGGGCCGGCGCGCTGCTGGTCGCCAGGGGCACCGGCCTGGTACCCGTGCTGCACGGCGGCGGGCAGGAGGGGGAGGTGCGTTCGGGAACGCTGGACGCCCCGGCGATCAGGGCCTTCGCCGTAGCCGTCCAGCAGGCCACCTCGCGCAGGATCGATGAGGCCAAGCGCCTTGCCGCGCTCAGGGATGATCTGGTTGCGCAAGTCCTGGCCGCGGTGCCAGACGCGGTGCTGAACGGCGCCCCGCCCGGACCCGGGCGGCTGCCTGGCAACGCGCATTTCTCCTTCCCGGGCTGCGAGGGCGACGCGCTGCTGATGCTGCTCGACGCCAAGGGCATCGCCTGTTCGACCGGGTCGGCCTGCACGGCGGGGGTGGCGGAGCCCAGTCACGTGCTGCTCGCGATGGGCGCCGACGATGCACGGGCCCGCGGCTCGCTGCGGTTCTCGCTGGGGCATTCGAGCACCCAGGCGGACGTGGATGCGCTGGGGGCGGTTATCGGCGAGGCCGTCGAACGCGCCCGCCGCGCCGCCGCGCGCTGACCCCCGGCCCTCGGTCGCCTCGCCCTGGCACATCCAGAACTCGTTGATCGTGGTTAATCAGTGGTGTGACAAGCCCACCAATCAACCACGATCATGGACGGGGTCCGAGCCGAACGAGTGCGGGCGCCGCATACCCTCTAATGCGATGACTCAGCTCCGTGTGCTCGCTGCCATGTCCGGCGGCGTCGATTCCGCCGTGGCCGCGGCCAGGGCCGCCGAGGCCGGCCACGACGTGACCGGCGTCCACCTTGCCCTGTCGCGGAACCCAAGCTCGTACCGGACCGGCGCCCGGGGCTGCTGCACGCTGGAGGACGCCCGGGACGCGCGGCGCGCCGCCGACGTGATCGGCATCCCGTTCTACGTGTGGGACCTGGCCGAGCGGTTCCACGCCGATGTTGTCCAGGACTTCGTTGACGAGTACGCACGAGGCAACACGCCCAACCCCTGCCTGCGCTGCAACGAGAAGATCAAGTTTGCCGCCGTCCTCGACCGGGCGGTCGCGCTCGGTTTCGACGCCGTCTGCACCGGCCACCACGCCCGCCTTGAGCACGGTGAGCGCGGTGTCCGCCTGGTCCGGAGCGTGGACGAGGCCAAAGACCAGTCGTACGTCCTCGCCGTGCTGACCAGCGAGCAGCTGGCGCGGGCCATGTTCCCGCTCGGCGACTCGACCAAGGACGAGGTCCGCAGCGAGGCGGCCGAGCGCGGCTTCGCGGTCGCCGACAAGCCGGACAGTCACGACGTCTGCTTCATCGCAGACGGCGACACAAGGAAGTTCCTCACCAGCCAGCTCGGTGCCGCCCCTGGACCCATCGTCGAGGCCGACGGGACAGTGGTGGGCAGCCACGACGGCGCGTTCGGCTTCACCGTGGGCCAGCGCAGGGGGCTGCGGATCAGCCACCCGGCCGCAGGCGGCAAGCCGCGCTACGTGCTCGACATCGAGCCGGTGTCCGGCACGGTCACGGTCGGCCCGGCTGAGTCACTCGACGTAGTGGATATCGAGGCCAGCAGTCCGGTGTGGACCGGCTGCCGTCCGCCGGCTGAGCCGGTCGACTGCCTGGTCCAGTTGCGCGCCCACGGCGAGCGGTATCCGGCGGCCGCCCGGCTGGAGGCTGACACCCTCCGGATCAGGCTGGCTCGCCCTGCCCGAGGCATCGCCAGGGGTCAGGCGGCGGTCCTCTACGACCGCGAGATCGTCCTCGGCTCCGCTACGATCGCCAGGGCGCCCCGCGCCTGAAGGCCGGGCAGGCCGGGTTTCGGCCAGGTGCGGGGTGATCAGCTAAGCAGAGCCGTGCGGCTCCTCCCAGAACAGGATGAGCCTGGGCGGCCTGGCGTCCTCAGATGGCCGCTGGAACATGGCCCCTGAAGGGTAGTCGTCATCAGCGGAAATGCCGCAGAGATCGAACCCCTGCTTACGGTAGTAGTCATGTAACTTTCGGTTGGTCGTCCAGGCATTGAGCCTGACCCAGAGCGCCTGGTGATCGCGCCAGGCCTTCCAGGCTGCCCAGTCGAGCAACTGACCGCCGAGGCCGACGCGCGCATAGGGCCGGCTTACCACCAGGCGATGAACGTAGACGGCCGGATCCATGCGAAGCTCATCGGGCCAGGCCACATTGGGATGGGGATCCACGGTGATCGTTGCTGCCGGGGTGCCGTTATCCCAGCCGATCCAGGTCCGCCTCGAATGAAGATCCCCCACGATCCGGCTGTCCCGGGCGTGGCGGGTCGGCCACGGCTGGGCCCACTGATCGGTGCCCTGCGTCTGCAGCCAAACGGCAGCGTCGTCGATCAAGCGGATGATGGTCTCTCGATGGTCTGCCGTGGCACGACGGAGAGTCAGGTACCACGGTGCCACAGGACCATATTCGGTCACATGGGGTAGTGCTGGGTAGTCGGCTCGGGCGATTGGCGCGAATTGCCTGGTCAGGGCTGCCGTCAGCCAGGGATGAGGAGCCGCCCTTCCGGGCGCCGCCGGCGCTGTTCACATTTGGTTGAACAGCGCCGGCGGCGCAGTGCATTGGCCGGTTCAGCTCACCCGCGCACGAAGCGCGTCGTCGAAGCCGTCACGCAGGTCGGTCACCGACCGGTAGCACCTGCGTGGCTCGGCGGTGGTGTTGATGACCCGATGAGTCAGCTCGTTGGCGTCCAGCAGGACACCGCCCCCGAGATAGCTGACGTCGTCCAGCGCGGTTCGCATGCCGGGCTGGCCGGCCAGGAAGCGGCCGTGCCGCCAGCCGGTTACCTCATCGAATACCAGTGCCCTGGTCCCGGCAAGCACGATCGTGGCGTCTCGCGGGTCGGAAGGATCCAGCCAGCTGCGCTGGACTTGGAGGCCCCCGGCGCTGAGCGCCGCCACTGCCTCGGTGACGTAATCACCGAGAAGATCCACCCAGGGGTCCGGATGCGTACCCGGGGTGATGTCTTTGTCCATTTTAGGATCCTTTCTTCTGGGCAGCGAGTTTACTTCCGTACTCTGCGGGCGCCGACTGTTCCAGTATTCGGTTATTCGGCTAGCAGCTGGATTTCGTTATGCAGCCACCCGCATGAGTACGCCTTGTCCGTGGAGACTTCCTGTCGTGGCGGCCGGACCGGACAATCAGTGAAGTTCCGCGGAAGCTCCTTTATCTGGCAGCGAGCAGGTAAACCGCCGAGCTAACCTGAATCATCCCGGCTCGCTAGTTTCGGCAGTATTCGTGATCTCGTCGGGCACGTCGCCAACTTCGACCACGAACTGATTCCGATCTGCTGGATAGACTGTCACGGTAGCGACGAATGGCTGACCCGAGCTGTCGTAACCGGTCCGGAGAATTTCGATGACTGAAACGCGACCGTCACTGGGCAGCTTGAAGAACCCGGTTTCGGTTACATCGGGCGGTCGCACCAGTATCTTGTCGCGGTAACCAACCTGCTTGATGCCGAAATTCTTCTCGAGATAGCCGATCCCGCCCTCCTCGATGTCATCGGCCTGAATGAGCCGCACTGCCCCCTGCTGCACCAATGCCATCGGGTAGAACGATGTCAACAGCGACCATGACCTGCCGTCGATGGAACGCTTGAGGTGCCGGCCGACAACCTGGGCGCCGTCCTCGAGATGGAGTGCGTCGGCTACCTCTGCACGGGGCCGCTGTACCTCTACCCGCGGCTCGCTCGACGACGGTTTCCTGCGCAGCGCCGTGACCTCGGAGAGATATGCCGCGACATCACCGCCGCCGTACCTGCCCCTCGTATCACGGGTCGTCAGGGTGGTAACGAAGGGATCAATCTTGTCGACGACGAAGGTGCCCTGGCCCGGGCGCGTTTCCACTAGCCCGCGGGTGATAAGCCATTTGACCGCATCGCGGATGGTGTTCCGAGAGGCGTCATGCTGTTCTCTGAGTTCGAGTTCGGTCGGAAGCTGGCTCCCAGGGACAAGCTCGCCGGCCTCGATCTCCAGACGCAGCTTGTCGGCTATCTCTCGGTACATGGGCTGCTCAGGCATGGCTTCTCTCCGAGGTAGCAGGCGTCCACCGTACTGCTCGTCTCATTTCTGATCCTTAGCCCGGTATATCGCCGACATTGTTCACAAATTTGTTCCGGTCCGCGGGGAATGCGCTGACGGTAATCCGGAAGGGTTGCCAAGCTCGTCATATGCCGTCCTGGCGATCTCGATCACCGCCACGCGGCCGTCGCTCGGCAACTTGAGGTAGCCGATCTCGTTGCCATCCGGCGGGCGGACGGTGAGGATGTCCCGGTAGCCGGCCTGCCTGATCCCAGGGTTCTCGCGCGGGCAGGTGACCGTACCCTCTTCGAGATCGGAGGGGCAAATGGGTCGATCTTCGTGGCGACGAAGGCTCCGACGCCCGGGCGCAGCTCCGCCTGCCCCCGGCCGGCAAGCCACTTGACGGCGTCCCTGATGGTGTTGCGCGAGACCCCGTACACCGTGTGCAGTTCAGGCGCGGTCGGCAGTTGCTGACCACGAGGAGTCCGCCGGACTCCATCCGTGCACGCAGGTCAGCGGCAACTTGCAGGTCCACCGGATCAGCCATCTGTCCTCCCAAAGATCCCAACAACCCTGATGACAGGGTCTGATGGGTCTAAAAGGATCATCCTTACCATTGGTGCCATCAGAATATTTGGCCTTATCCCATTGCATCTCACCTTTCCGGGTGTCAGCATGAGGCTAAGTACCAAAGGTTGGGATGACCTGGATGGCAGGGTACATGGGACTGAGCCTAGCAGTCCAGTTGCTTGGGCGCAGCTGGATAGGTCGGCAAGTTCCGACAACTCAACACTGCCCTGCTAGCAGGCCTACTCAACAGCCACGACCGGGCCCAAGAGGCCCAGAACGGAGCCTGCGGAGACCGTCACCGCTGGTCGGGAGTGAAGGGGACGCGTGATGACAGCCGTCGTCGTACTAGCAATCGTGATCATCTTTATCTTCGGGATGATCGCCGGAATCGTCGTCCTGGTTAGCGTCGCAAGCCACCGGGAGGACAAAAGGCTGAGGCTGAGCCGCGAAGCCCCCGATCGGACAACTCTCGCTGGGCGGTATCTCACCGCGCTGTACGTCCGTCGGCCTGGTGATGACACGGCTCCGCAGCTCCTGCACGATGATCAGGGGACTGAGGTGCTCGGCTGGCCGCACCGTGGCCCGCGAGGTACGGCACGTTAGTAACGAGCCAAGCCGGGCACTTGGAGGCCGCGCGCCGGGTCGCACAACGCCGTGCGACCCGGCGCAGTCGCGTTCTGGCGAGCCAGCCGAGCACCGGCCGGGCGGCGGGCCAGGCGACACGGGGCTGATCAATGACAGGGGTGAACACTAAGCTCGGCAGCGTGCCGGATACCTCAGCCGCCAGCGCAGCGAACACCAGCGCCGCTCAGCCCTTCCCATGGCCGGCCGCCGCAGCCACCGGGATCGGATCGATGCCGGGTACCAGCCCGGCCGAGGCGACCGCCGTCATCCTCGGCGAGCTGCCTGACTTCCCGCACCTGCCCGAGCTGCCGGCCCGCGGGCCAGGTTCGGACCTGACCGGCCGGACGGCGGCGCTGCTCGTCGACATGCCGGTGGAGACGAGCCCCCGCGGCTGGCGGTTCGCCCTGCGCCCCGGCCGGGACCAGCGGCACGCGGCTGGGCTGCTCGCCGAGGATCTCGATGCTGTCCAGCAGGCCGCCGAGGGCTACCCGGGGCCGTTCAAGATCCAGCTGGCCGGCCCGTGGACGCTGGCCGCGACAGTCGAGCTGAGCCGCAGCCAGGACCCGGCCCTGGCCGACCCTGGCGCCGTAGCCGACCTGATCGCGTCGCTGGCCGAGGGGGTGGCGGCTCATGTCGCCGAGGTCCGCAAGCGCATCCCCGCGGCCACCGTGGTGCTCCAGCTCGATGAGCCGGCGCTGCCTTCCGTGCTCGCCGGGGCGGTGCCGACCGCAAGCGGGCTGAACCGCGTCGGTGCCGTCGACACGACCGTCACCGGCGACGGGCTGCGGGCCGTGCTGAACGTCGCCGCGGCATTCAGCGTGGTGCATTGCTGCGCGCCGGATTATCCGTTTCAGCTGATCAAAGACTCCGGTGCCGGAGCTATCAGCATCGACATCAGCCAGCTGCCGCGGGGAGCCGAGGACGACCTCGCCGAGCTGGCCGAGGCTGGCCTGGGGATTCTCGCCGGGGCGCTGGACACCAAGGATGCGAAACGGAGAAGCGCGGCCGCATCGCCCGCTCCAGAGGAACTCGCCAGCAGCGTGATCGAGTTGTGGCATCGAGCGGGGCTGCCACCCGCGAGGCTGGCCGAGCAACTGGTGATTACCCCGGCGTGCGGACTCGCCGGGTTCTCGGCTGCCAGTGCGCGCGCCGCGCTCGCCAGCTGCCGGGATGCCGCGCGGATACTGCCGGAGTTGCTCGCGGAGGGGTCGCCATGATCGCGGCCGGGTGCGTAGCCGAGCTGGCTGTCGTCAGCGGGGCGGATGTGGTGAGCCGGGGCGGAGCCGCGGTGATCGGAGGGCGGGTGTGATAAGCGAGCCGGACGCGGTGGTCGAGGAGATGGATGTCCCGCCGGAGGACCGGGCCCGGCATGCCGAGCTTGCTGCCGAGCTGACCGAGCACAACTACCGGTATCACGTGCTCGATTCGCCGGTGGTTTCCGACGCGGAGTACGACGCGCTGATGCGCGAGCTCCGCGCGCTTGAGGAACAGCACCCGGAGCTGCGGACGCCCGACTCGCCGACGCAGAAGGTCGGCGCCATGATCTCGACCGACTTCGCGTCGGTCGAGCATCTGCAGCAGCTGCTCAGCCTGGACAATGCGTTCTCGGCCGCTGAGCTTGACGCATGGGCGGCGCGGGTGGAGCGGCTGGGCGGCGCGGGCCCTTACCTGTGCGAGGTGAAGATCGACGGGCTGGCGATCGCGCTTGTCTACCGGGGCGGGACGCTGGTCCGCGCCGCGACCAGGGGCGACGGGCGGACCGGTGAGGACGTCACGCCAAACGTGCGGACCATCGCCTCGGTGCCGTCCCGGCTGAAAGGGACCGGCTGGCCGGAGACGCTCGAGGTGCGCGGCGAGGTGTTCTTGCCGGTGCAGGCGTTCCTCGAGCTGAACGAACGGCTCCAGGACGCGGGCCGCCCCGCGTTCGCCAACCCGCGCAACTCCGCCGCGGGCTCGCTGCGGCAGAAGGATCCGCGGGTCACGGCGACCCGCCCGCTCAGCATGCTGGTGCACGGCCTATTCGTGCCAGGTGCCTCGGCCGAGGCTGGCATGCCGGCGCCGGACGACGCTGGCGCCGCAGCGGCGGTGGGCTCAGACGCGCCGGACACCCAATCGGGCTGGTATGAGCGGCTGGCCGAGTGGGGGCTTCCGGTCAGCGACCTGTTCCGGGTGGTCGACGATCTGGACGAGGTCCGCGAGTACATCGCCCACTACGCCGAGCACCGGCACGACCCGTCGTATGAGATCGACGGGGTGGTCGTCAAGATCGACCGGCTGGACCTGCAGCGCGAGCTGGGCGCGACGAGCCGGGCGCCGCGCTGGGCGATCGCCTACAAGTACCCGCCCGAAGAGGTCAACACCCGGCTGCTTGATATCCGCGTCAATGTCGGCAGGACCGGCCGGGTGACGCCGTTCGCCATCATGGAGCCGGTCAAGGTCAGCGGGTCCACGGTCGACCGGGCCACGCTGCACAACGTCGACGAGGTGGCGCGCAAGGGCGTGCTGATCGGTGACATGGTGATCCTGCGCAAGGCCGGCGACGTGATCCCCGAGGTGGTTGGCCCGGTTGCCGACCTGCGCACCGGGGACGAGCGGGCCTTTGAGTTCCCGGCGGACTGCCCGGCCTGCGGGACCCGCCTGGCCCGCGAGGCGGGCGAGGTGGACTGGCGCTGCCCGAACGCCCGGTCCTGCCCGGCCCAGCTGCGCGAGCGGCTGTTCCACATGGCGGGCCGCGGCGCCCTGGACATCGAGGTGCTGGGCTACGAGGCCGTCGTGGCCCTGCTCGACAGCGGGCTGATCACCGACGAGGGCGACATCTTCTCGCTGACCGCCGAGCAGCTCGCTTCGTGTCCGTTCTTCGTCGTCAAGGCGGGCACCCTGTCGGCCAACGCGGGCAAGCTGCTGCGCAACCTGGACGAGGCACGCAGCCGCCCGCTGTGGCGGATCCTGGTCGCGTTGTCCATCAGGCATGTCGGCCCCACCGCCGCCCGCGCGCTGGCCGCCGCCTTCGGCTCGGTCGACGCGATCGCGGCGGCGTCGGCCGAGCAACTGGTCACCGTGGACGAGGTCGGGCCGACGATCGCGGGCTCGGTGCGGGACTGGTTCGGGGTGGACTGGCATGCGGACATCGTTACGAAATGGCGGGACGCCGGGGTCGTGCTGGCCGACCCCGGCTTTACCGGACTGCGCCCCGCCGCTGACGAGGCGGCCGGCGCGTCGGCAGCTGAGCTGCCGCTAGCTGGCGTTACCGTCGTGATTACCGGCGCGCTAGCCGGTTTTACCAGGGACGAAGCCGCTGAGGCGGTGCAGGCCAACGGCGGGAAGGTCGCGGGTTCGGTGTCAAAGAAGACCGGTTTCGTGATCGCGGGGGATAGCCCGGGATCCAAGTATGAGAAGGCGCTCGCGCTCGGCGTTCCGGTGCTGGACGAGGCGGGATTCGGCGTGCTACTCGATGAGGGGCCCGCCGCGGCACGGGATCGCGCGCAGGCCAGGCTGAGGATGACTGCGCCGCACACTGCACGATGTAACGGATAGTATGCAATTGGCTTCGGGATGTACGGTTTCTGCCGTAGGCTGCTCAGGGAGCATCTCCAAGCCGGCAGGCCCGATGAGGACGCCCATGAAGGATCCGAACGACACCCGGAACATCGGTCCCCGGATCGGCTCGCCGCTGTGGATTTACCTCACCGGGGTGACGGCTGCTGGCCTGCTGGTCCTTGCCGCGGGGCTGCTGCACCTGAATGGCCTGGTCGGGCTGGCCCGCCATCCATTGTTCTGGCTGGTCGCCGCGCTTATCGTGGTCGGCGAGATCCGTCCGATTGTGACTCCAGGCAGGTCAAATACCGAGGCGCCAGTCGCCTCGCTGACTTTTAGCTTCGCGGCGCTGCTCTTCTGGGGGTTCTGGGTAGCTATGGCGCTGCGGGCAACCACCACGCTGATAGTAGGGCTGGCCCAGCGCAAGGCGGTGCACCGATCGGCGTTCAACACGGCGCAGGTCACCTTGAGCATGGCCGCCGCCGGGGTGGTCCTCGCCGTGACCGGGATCCATCCCACGCCGGGCCGCCCATCGAGCCTGGCCGGGGGGCAGTTGCCCGAGGTGGCGCTCGCCGCCTGCGCCTACTTCGCGGTGAATTTTCTGGTGGTCAGTGCCGCGATCGCGCTGCACTCGCGCGCCCGGATCAGCGCGACACTCCGCGCCGCGCTGCCCTACCAGGCGTTCTTGAACCTGGTGCTGCTCAGCGCCGCGCCGCTGGTGGCGGTGGTGATGGGAGCCAAGTCTGCGTCGCTGGTGCTGCTATTCGCTTTCCCGCTCGCGGCCGTCTACGCCAACGCGATGATCTCCGTGCGGCGGGAGCATCAGGCTCATCACGACGAGCTGACCGGGCTGTCCAACCGCAAGCTGCTGGTCCGCAAGACCGGCGAAGCGCTAGCCCGGGCGGACGCGACGGGCGCCAAGGCCGGGTTCCTGCTGCTGGACCTTGACCGGTTCAAGGAGGTCAATGACACCCTCGGGCACGCGGCTGGCGACCGGCTGCTGCGGATCATCGCGCACCGGCTCACCCACAGCGTCCGCCCGGGCGACCTGGTCGCCAGGCTAGGCGGCGACGAGTTCGCCATCCTGCTGCCATCGGTGCGCGAGGCGAGTGCCGCCCGCGAGGTCGCCGCCAGGCTTCGCGCCGCGCTGTCGGAGCCGATCCGCATGGAGGGCATGTCGTTCGGCATCGAGGCAAGCGTCGGCATCGCGATCTATCCGGATGACTCGGCCAGGTTCGAGGTGCTGATGCAGCACGCTGACGTTGCCATGTACCTGGCCAAGGAGCGGCGCAGCGGGGTAGAACGATACGTCGCCGACTCCGACCGCAACTCCCCGGCCCGGCTGGCGCTGCTCGGCGACCTGCGCCGCGGCCTGGATGCCGGTGAGCTCGAGCTGCATTTCCAGCCCAAGATACTGCTGGAAACCGGCCGGGCGACGGGGATGGAGGCGCTGGTCCGCTGGCATCACCCGGTGCGCGGGCTGCTGTCGCCAGCGGATTTCATCCCGCTTGCCGAGCAGTCCTACCTGATGCGGGACCTCACGTCCCAGGTGGTGGACCGGGCACTCGCGCAGGCCGCGCACTGGTGGCGGGAAGGCCTGCAGGTCCAAGTGTCGCTGAACGTGTCGGCACGTGACTTGCTCGATACCGGCCTCGCCGAGACAATCGGCCGCGGGCTCAGGCAGTACAGCGTGCCACCGGATGTGCTCCTGCTCGAGATCAACGAGCGGGTGCTGAGCAGCGAGCCGGCCCACGCCGCCGTCGCGGTTGAGGCGCTGGCAGCACTCGGCGTGACTCTCAGCCTGGACGACTTCGGGACCGGCTACTCCTCGCTGGTGCGGCTCAAGCGGCTGCCTGTGCGTGAGGTGAAGATTGACTCGTCCTTTGTGGGCAGGATGCTGGCCTCAAAGGACGACGAGGTGATCGTCCAGTCCATCGTTGACCTGGCCCAGGCCCTCGGGATCGACTCGGTTGCCGAGGGTGTCGAGTCGGCTGAGGTCGCGGCGGCGCTGCGGGCGATGGGCTGTAAGGCGGCGCAGGGCTGGTACTTCAGCGCTCCGCTCAACGCGGCATCGGCGACCGCCTGGCTGTCCGAGCACGGTGTCAGCAGCTCACGGCTGGGCAGGCCGCGCAGGCCGCCCGTCGCAAGGCCGCCCGCGCCCCGGCCCCCGGCTCCGCGGCCCCCGGCCGTTGTGCGGCCGCCCGCCGCCCGGGCTCAGGCCTCCAGCGGCGGTCCGGCCGCCGCCGCGGTTACGCCGTCGGCTGGCTGGTCCATCTGGTCACCCGGCCGGTAGGGCCGCCGGCTCGACGTCCAGCCGCCGGGCTGCCGTCCAGCCGCCCGCTCGCCGTCCAGCCAGCCGGCCGCCCGGCTGGCCGCTAATGCAGTCGGCTTGCACCGCTGGCCACCCTAGGATGGCGTCCATGTCCATTACCCGCGACGAAGTTGCCCACCTGGCCAAGCTGTCCAGGCTGGCCCTGTCCGAGGCGGAGCTCGACCACTTCGCCGGGCAGCTGGATACGATCATCACCCACGTTGCGCGGGTGCAGGAGGTAACCGCCGACGGGATCCCGCCGATGACGCACGCGGCCTCGCTGGCCAACGTGTTCCGTGCGGACGTGCTGGTGCCGTGTCTGGGCGCCGCCGCCGCGCTCGATCAGGCGCCCGCCGCCGAGCAGGACAAGTTCCGGGTTCCGCGGATCCTGGCGGAGGACTGACCATGGCCACCGACCTGACCAGGATGACCGCGGCCGAGCTTGGCGCGGCTCTCGCCGTCGGCGATGTGTCGGCCGTCGAGGTGGCCAAGGCCCACCTGGACCGGATCGAAGCCGTCGATCCTCAGGTGCACGCGTTCTTGCACGTCGCGGCCGACCGCGCGGTGCGCGCGGCACGTGCCGTGGACGAGCGGCGGGCCGCCGGTGCGCCGCTCGGCCCGCTGGCCGGCGTCCCGCTGGCATTGAAGGATGTTTTCACCACCACCGATATGCCCACGACCTGCGGCTCTCGAATCCTGGAGGGCTGGCGGCCGCCGTATGACGCGACCGTGACGCAGCGGCTCAGGAAAGCCGGCGTGGTCATCCTCGGCAAGACCAACATGGATGAGTTCGCGATGGGATCCTCCACCGAGAACTCGGCGTTCGGTCCGTCGCATAACCCGTGGGACCTCAGCCGGGTTCCCGGCGGCTCCTCCGGCGGCTCGGCCGCCGCGGTGACCGCGTTCGAGGCACCGCTGGGCATCGGCACCGACACCGGCGGGTCGATCAGGCAGCCTGCCGCGGTGTGCGGGATCGTGGGGGTCAAGCCGACTTACGGCGGCTCGTCCAGGTACGGGCTCGTCGCCTTCGCTTCCTCGCTGGACACGCCAGGACCGCTGGCCAGGACCGTGCTGGACGCCGCGCTGCTGCACGAGGTCATGTCCGGTCACGACCCGATGGATTCCACCTCGGTGGACGCGCCGGTGCCGCCGTGCGTGGCCGCCGCCCGGCAGGCCGACGTCGCGGGGCTGCGGGTCGGCGTGGTGAGCGAGCTGGGCGGCGAGGGTTACCAGGCCGGGGTGCTGGCCAGGTTCGGCGATGCCGTCGAGCTGCTCGAATCGCTGGGAGCGAAGGTCACCGAGGTCTCCTGCCCGCATTTCGAGTACGCGCTGCCTGCCTACTACCTGATCGCCCCGAGCGAGTGCTCCTCTAACCTGGCCAGGTTCGACGCAATGCGCTATGGCCTGCGGGTAGGCGATGACGGGACGGCGAGCGCCGAGGAGGTCATGTCACTCACCAGGGCCGCCGGATTCGGCCCCGAGGTCAAGCGGCGGATCATGCTCGGCACCTACGCGCTGTCCAGCGGCTACTACGACGCCTACTACGGCAAGGCCCAGCAGGTGCGGACCCTGATCACGCGGGACTTCGACACCGCGTTCGAGCAGGTCGACGTGCTGGTGTCGCCGACCACGCCGACCACGGCGTTCCCCATTGGCGCGCGCGCCGACGATCCGATGGCCATGTACCTCGCCGATCTGTGCACCATCCCGTCGGACCTTGCCGGCAACGCTGCCCTGTCGGTACCGTGCGGGCTCGCCCCCGAGGACGGCCTGCCCGTCGGCCTGCAGGTCATGGCGCCGGTGCTCGCCGATGACCGGCTCTACCGGGTGGCCGCCGCGGTGGAGGCGGCGCTCGTGCAGCGCTGGGGTCATCCGCTGGTTGACGAGGCGAAGGGACTTGGCGATGACTGACCTTGCGGCCCGTGGCAATCATGACGCGCTGGTCCCTTATGACGAGGCGATCGGCAGGTACGAACCGGTCATCGGCCTGGAGACGCACGTCGAGCTGGGCACCCGGTCGAAGATGTTCTGCGGCTGCCCGACGGAGTTCGGCGCGGCGCCCAACGCGGCCGTCTGCCCGGTCTGCCTCGGCCTGCCGGGCTCGCTTCCGGTGGCCAACCGGGCCGCGATCGAATACACGATCAGGATCGGCCTCGCGCTGAACTGCACGATCGCCTCCTGGTGCCGGTTCGCCAGGAAGAATTACTTCTATCCGGACATGCCGAAAGACTTCCAGATCTCGCAGTATGACGAGCCGCTGTGCACCGACGGCTGGCTGGATGTGGCGATCGGGGATACCCGGGTCCGGGTCGGCATCGAGCGGGTTCACCTGGAAGAGGACACCGGGAAGTCGACGCATGTCGGCGGCGCCGGCCGGATCCACGGGGCGGACTACTCGCTGGTCGACTACAACCGCGCGGGCATCCCGCTGGTCGAGGTGGTGACCAAGCCCGTTCCAGGGACCGGGGCCCTGGCCCCTGCCGTGGCCCGCGAGTACGTGACCGAGCTTCGTGACCTGCTCCGTGCGCTCAAGGTGTCGGACGTCCGGATGGAGGAAGGGTCGCTGCGCTGCGATGTCAACACCTCGCTGGCGCCGCGGGGCTCGGCGGCGTGGGGAACCCGCACCGAGACGAAGAACGTCAACTCACTGCGCTCGGTCGAACGGGCGGTCAAGTTCGAGATCGAGCGGCAGGCCGCTGTGCTGGACGCAGGCGGCCGGGTGATCCAGGAGACCAGGCACTTCCATGAGGAGTCCGGTACCACCACCGCTGGCCGCAGCAAGGAAGAGGCTCAGGACTACCGCTACTTCCCCGAGCCCGACCTGGTGCCCGTCGCGCCGTCGCGCGACTGGGTCGAGCAGATCCGTGCCGCGCTACCCGAGCTACCCACGGCGGGCCGGGCCAGGCTGCAGGCGCAGTGGGGGCTATCGGACCTCGACATGACCGCGTTGCGCAACGCGGGCGCGCTGGATCTGGTAGCGGAGACCGTGGCCGCGGGCGCCACTCCCGCTGCAGCGCGCAAGTGGTGGCTGGAGGAACTGTCCAGGCAGGCCAACAAGGCCGGGATCGATCTTGCCGCGCTGGCCGTTACGCCAGCCCAGGTGGCCAGGGTGGCTGAACTCGTCGAGTCGGGTGCGCTCAACGACAAGCTGGCCCGTCAGGTGCTAGCGGGCGTGCTGGCCGGCAAGGGCTCGCCCGACGAGGTGGTGGCGGCGGGCGGACTGGCCGTGGTCAGCGACGAGTCCGCGCTCACCGGCGCGATCGACGCGGCGATCGCCGCCCATCCTGACGTGGTCGCCAAGATTGCCGGGGGCAAGACGGCTGCGGTGGGCGTTCTGGTCGGGGCTGTGATGAAGGCCACCAGGGGCCAGGCCGATGCGGCCCGAGCCCGGGAGCTGATCCTGCGGCGCCTCAGCTGACCCGGACGCCTCGCTGTCTGAAGCCTGGCTCAGCTGTCTCCGCGCGGTCGGCCGCGCCGGCGGATTCTGCGTAGCAGCCAGGTCACCGGAACGGCCAGCGCGAATCCCGACTCCATCGGTAGGTACCGCGCGGCCAGGTCTACAGGCGCGTTGACGTTCGCGCTGGCTGAGCCGATGCCAGGCTGACCGAACGTCGAGGGGATTGGCAGGATCCGCCATCGGCTCGGCGGCCACACAATCATGAAGGCCCGCCCGATCACCTCGTTCTCCGGGATCGTCCCGCCACCGGGATCGCCGCGGCGCAGCCGCGAGTCGTCCGACACGCTCCGGTGATCGCCCATAACCCATAGGCGGCCGCGCGGCACCGTGATGCTGAAGGATTCCGTGGCGGACGGAGTGGTGCCCGGAGCGTCATCCGGATACAGGTAGGACTTCTCGTCCAGGGGCACGCCATTGACCGTCACAAGTCCCTGCGCGGTGCAGCACGCAACATGATCGCCCGGCACCCCGATGACCCGCTTGATGAAGTCGGTCTGGCCAGGAGCGGTCCCGAACAGCCCGGCAATCGAATGCAGCAGCGGCCTCAGCGTCACGTCATACGTCCGGACGACCGGATTCGAGTTAGTCGTGGCCGATGGCACCGGATCCCAGGAACCAGCGCCGTTGAACACGATGATGTCGCCGGGCGCGATCGCCCGGAAGTGGTAAACGAGCTTGTTGACCAGGACCTTGTCGCCGATGTTGATCGTGTTCTCCATCGACGACGACGGAATGTAGAACGCCTGCAACACGAACGACTTGATCACCAGCGCGATCACCAGTGCTACCACGAATAACACCGGCAGCTCACGCCAGAACGACCTCGCACGCCGCGGCTCTCTCGTCTCGGCGGCCGGCGCGCTCGCGGGCACGGCGGCGGCCACGCTCGCGGGCGTGGCGGTGGTCGCGTTCGCGGGCGTGGCGGTGGTCGCGTTCGCGGGCGTGGCGGTGGTCGCGTTCGCGGGCGTGGCGGCGGTCGCGTTCACGGGCGTGGCGGCGGTCGCGCTCGCGGGCTTAGTCGCGCTCGCGGGCTTGGCGGCGGGCGCGCTCGCGGGCGTGGTGATGTTCGTGGTCGCGGGCGTGGCGGTGGTCGCGCTCGCGGGCGTGGCGGTAGTCGCTTCCGCGGGCGTGGCGGTGGTCGCGCTCGCGGGCGTGGCGGTGGCCGCTTCCGCCCCAGCCGCCTCTGTCGGGGCTTCGTCAAGGCCGCGCTGTTCATCATTCATCATCCGGTCCGATCATCATTCGCCAACGCGGGCCCGAGCCTCATGGTCACCAATCCCTCACGCAGCGTATGCGACCGGCGCCGGTTCAGCGCCGCGTCGGCTGGCCGACGGGCGCCTTTAGATCGGTGGAAGACTGGATTGGACCCTGGTGCAGCCAGTCAATTCGTTCCGGTTTGGCGGCGCGCCCGATCGCCGGTACGCCGATGCGCCTGGGTAGCGTGCTGGCCTGCACAGCTTCGAGCGCATGGCCGAGGTGAGCACACGCGTTGCCGCACGGGGCCGGGCGGCTTGGCAGGACGGGCATATCCTTATAGCCTCGTTCACGCAAAATAGCCTCGTTCACGCAAAACTTGCGTTGTTGCCAGGGATGAGCTGCTTGTAGGCGATGCGCTGTCCGGCGAATCCGGCATTAAGCTCGTTTATGGTCATCTCAGTAGGACCATTCGAGTCACCGTGCGAAACGACCAGCGGGTGGGCGTACTTGACGCCGCCCTGAAGAAACATCGCGATATGGACGCTTGCGCCCTCGGCGCCGTAGATCACGAGATCACCAACCCGCGTGCTGTTAAGCGGGATACTGTTGAGCTGCACGTCGATCGTGTCCGTATTCCCGTATCCGTCAAAGCCGTTGCCGCTCGGGTCCGGTGCGCCTGACCACTCGCACATGAGCGTAACGAATGCGGAACAGTCGCAGGCGAAACCGGCCGGGACGGCGCGTCGCGGCGGAAGTGCCATTGGCCGTTTCTGCACGTAGCCGAAGGCAGTGTGGTGCGCGACCGCCCACTTGAGGTTGGACTTAAGCATGGCACGCACGTCGTTGACGATGTTCGGGTCGGTTGCTGTGGCCATTACATTCTCCAGTAGGTTTGCGATTGCGCACAGTTGCCCTATTCTAGGGTGCTCTTCTGCCGAATGTTAGCTCACGTCTGATCTGGCCCGGTGGCCCAAAGTTGCATGGCCGCGCAGCCCTCGAACATGCGCCGGGCGATCCTCGCCCGCGCAACACGCGTGATCGCGGTTTGTCGATAACGCAACCGTCCTCCCGCCAGCGCAAATCCAGATCTTTGCCGACGAACCGGTTATAAAGCTCTTGCCGCTGTTCAGGCGTCAGATTTCAATGCACATGGATATGGTACTTCCGATTGGATGCGCGGCATACAGCTGTGGCCTGCACGCTTACCCCGATCTGCCAATTGCCAGGCTGATCAGCCGCGCCAACGATGATCTGGCCAAACGATCTGGGCAAGCTCGTGAGGCGGGTGATACCGCTGGTTCGTCGTTACCGGGACGGCCATGGTACCCGGCGCGGCTGCCGGCCAGATCCGGGGCAGCAGGCTTGGTGACCGCATGCGGGCTTGCTGTGACCCGCATGCGGGCTTGGTGTGACGGCATGCGGGCTTGGTGTGACCGCATGCGGGCTTGGTGTGACCGCATGCGGGCTTGGTGTGACCGCATGCGGGCTTGGTGTGACCGCATGCGGGCAGGCGGGCGCTCGTAGGGCCACGCTTGATGCGTTTGATTTTGTGCGGCCCACCGGGGCGGTCCAAGCGACCAGTTGGCCAATCCGTCAGCTTCCACCCGGCGCCATGATCATGGTGGCTAGGTGGCGGCGCGGACCCCACCAATCCACCGTGATCATGGTACGCACGCGGCGGGAACCGGTTCGCGTCCGCCAGGGACAGCCTGGGGGGCGGCGGGCGGATCATCGTGCGTCGCCGCGCGCATGAGGTTGAGTTTTCTGTCCTGCCGTTCTTTCAAGCGGCGGATCGTTAACGTGCGGGCGGTGCGCCGGAATCGCCGATTTGCGGCACGGTGTGTGACAGTGCGCATAGTGACGACGGTGACTCAGCAGACTGTCATCCTTCCTCAATCAAAGCGTGACCTGCGGCACGTACAGTGAACTCACATCGCTCATCGCGAGACCGCGTCCGGTACTCAGGCGATCCCCGCCCGCCTGCTGATGCTGGATCTACGTCCTGGCTGATCGTGAGCTGCCGCACAGAGTCGTGCGCTCCGTTTGTGACTTCTGGACGCGAGCCCGGCGGGCCTACGGGGCTAGCCGGGCTCGCCTGGCAATGGACGCAGCGACAGGGAGGCTCAATTTGCGCTCGGATTCATCCGGCGGCGTGCGATGAGCCTGGCCGTATTCGCCTGGATGACGGCCGGGGCTCTGGTCGCTTGCGCCGCCGCGACATCCCTCTGGCGTGCATCGACCGGCGATGAGCCAGCCGCTAAGAATGCTTACCGCTGGCTCGCCGCTGTTGCGCTGGGCTGGGGCGCGGCTTTCGTCACCCAGGACGGACTTCCGGGCCCTGGCCTGGGCGAATCGCTGACCCTGGCGGACCTGCTCGCCCTGGCCGCCCTGCCTGTACTGGTCGTCGGTGTGGTGGCCCTGCAGTCCGCTAGCCATGAGGCCGCGGGCAGGGCGGACGCGTCCGGCAGTCAGGCCGGCCCGATCGCGCAGCGGCTGGCCGACGGCTGCCTGCTGGTGGCAGCGCTCTTCGTGATGGGCTGGACGGTGCTCTACGGGCACGCATATGCGACGGGCGACGTGAGCGCGGGCGCCTTCGCGCATTACCTGATCCAGCCGGTGGCCGACCTGGTCGTGCTCGGCATCCTGCTGGTCTACGTCGGCCGCAGGTGGCGGCGCAGCCTGCTGCCATGGCTCGCGCTGCTCGCAATGACCGCGGGCGACTCACTAGCCATTTCCGCCCGGATTGCCGGTCTGCAGCCAGGGACATGGGCCCTGCTCGCGCAGCTCTCCGCGCTGTGCCTGCTGGCGGCAGTGCCGCTGGCCAGGCCCGGTCCGAGCTGGCGATGGCGGCCGGGACCTGAACTTGCCTGGCCAGCGGCGTCGACGGCGGCTGCGGCCAGCGCTGCTGCCATAGCCGCCGTAACCGTCATCGTCTGGGCCATTGGCGGCGGATCGACAGCGGAGCCCGCGGTGGTGATCGCAGCGGGCGTCGCCGTGCTCGCGCTGGTCGCCCGGGTCGTTGGCGTGGCACGGCGCGAGAACGCGGCTTCGGTGATCTGGCAAGAGTCGGGCCGGGGTTTCCGTGAGCTGGCCGACCGCACCAGCGACGTGGTCGTGCTCTGCGACCTTGACGGGATCGTCACGTACGCGAGCCCGGCGGTGGCCCAGTTTGGCTATTCGCCCCAGGCGCTGGAGGGCACGTCGCTGACCGGCCTCCTGCATCCGGAGGACCGCCTGAGCGCCACCAGGGTGATCCTCAGCACGGTCCGGGGCGCAGCAGACCGGACGGTCAGGTTCTCCTGCCGGGTCAGGTCCGCCGATGGCACCTGGCGTCATGTCCAGTCCACTCTCTCCCGGCACAGCCATGCGGGCTCGCCGGACAAGCTGCTCATCACCGCCAGGGACATCAGCGACCAGGTAGCCCTGCGCAGGCAGGTCACCCACCTGACCTTTCACGACGGGCTGACCGGGCTGCCGAACCGCGCCTACGTCGAGGAACGGGCGAAGAGCGCGGCCGGGCGGGCGCCGGATCCGCCGCCCGCGGAAGCTGCCGCCATCTTCATCGACCTGGACGGCTTCACCGGGGTGAACGACTCCATCGGCCACGGCGCGGGTGACCTGCTGCTGGCCCAGGCTGCGCGCAGGCTGCGGGCCGCCGTGCCGCCGCAGCACACGGTCGCCCGCTGGGGAGGGGACGAGTTCGCGGTGCTTGTGGAGAGCGCCGCGAGCGTCCAGGAGATCGTCGATATTGCCGAACGGCTCGCCGGGGCTGTCGCCGGCGATCCATTCCGGGTCGCCGACCGGGATGTCTCCATGACCGCCAGCATCGGGGTCGCGCTCGCCGACGCTGATCCGCCTGAGCACCTGCTGCGCAACGCGGACGTGGCGATGTCACGCGCCAAGGAGTCCGGTGGCGGGCATGTGGAGGTCTTCGCCGCGCACATGCACGCCGACGTGGTGCGCAGGCTGGAGCTGGCCAGCGACCTGCGCCGGGCGATCACCGAGGAAGAGCTGGAGCTTGAATACCAGCCGGTGGTTGAGCTCGCCACCTCGCGGGTCGTCGGCGTTGAGGCGCTGGTCAGATGGACGCGCGAGCAGACGGCGGTTCCACCGCTCGAGTTCCTCAGCGTCGCGGAGGAATCGGGGCTGATCGTGCCGCTCGGCGAGCAGGTGCTGCGGGCTGCCTGCGCGCAGGCGGCTGCGTGGCACGCGTCCGGCTGGCCGGTCGGCGTCTCGGTCAACTTCTCGCTCCGGCAGGTGAGCGCGGCCGGTTTTGCTGACCTGGTGGTTGCCGTGCTCGCCGATAGCGGACTGCCGCCTGGCGCGCTAACCCTGGAGGTCACCGAGCGGGTGCTCGTCGAGGGCGCCGGGAGCATGGTCGATGCACTGGCGCAGCTCCGCCGTCGCGGCGTCCGGCTGGCCATCGATGACTTCGGCACCGGGTACGCGTCGCTTGCCTATCTCCGGCAGCTTCCCGTCGACATCATCAAGATCGACCCCTCGTTCGTCGCCGGCCTAGGCACCGACGCAACCCTGGCCATGCTCACCGCCACCATCGTCAGGGTCGGCCGCGATCTTGGCATCGAGGTGGTCGCCGAGGGCATCGAGCGGCCCGAGCAGCTTGAGCTGCTGCGCGGGATGGGCTGCGGCCGCGGCCAGGGTTTTCTTGTCGCCCGGCCGATGGCCGCGGGCCGGATCGAGTCGTTTGCTGCCGCGTTCGGCGCGGACCGGCACCGGGCCCGGGCGGCGGCCGTGCCGGATCCTGAGGTCTCGCTGGCCGCGGAGCCTGCGCCTGGTCCGGGGCGCCGACTGGGGGCCGCCGAGCCTGTGCCGGATCCGGAACTCTCGCCGGCGCGGGGTCGCTCGTTCGCGCCGGTGCCCGTGCCTGAGGATGACCGTGCGTCCGGGCCGGTGCCCGTGCCTGAGGATGACCGTGCGTCCGGGCCGGTGCCCGTGGCTGAGGATGAGCGTGCGTCCGGGCCAGTGGCGGAGGATGCGCGTGCGTCCGGGCCGGTGCTCGATGCCCCGCTGGAGCCCTCGCCGGCACGGGCGCCAGCGAGCTGACCCATGTGCTGCTTTAGCCATAATTTGTGAAACTGTTCACAAGCACCCGTTAGACTGTCACGTCCGACCGCCGCCCCTGGAGGATTCGTGTCCGCGCCTATCGTCCTAGTCGCCGAAGAGCTCTCGCCAGCCGGACTGGCGCAGCTGGAGCCCGGCTTCGACATCCGCTATGCCGACGGCGCCGACCGGTCGTCGCTGCTGCCAGCGCTGACCGAGGCGGAGGCGGTGATCATTCGGAGCGCTACCAGGATCGACGCTGAGGCGATCGCGCATGCCCCGCGATTGCGAGTCATCGCACGTGCGGGGGTGGGCCTGGACAACGTCGACGTCGACGCTGCGACCAAGGCGGGCGTGATGGTGGTGAACGCGCCGACGTCCAACACGGTGAGCGCCGCCGAGCACGCCGTGGCGCTGCTGCTCTCGCTGGCGCGCAACCTGCCGCAGGCGATGGCCTCGCTGCAGGCCGGGCAATGGAAGCGGGCCGCGTACACCGGGATCGAGCTGCAGGACAAGGTGGTCGGGCTAGTCGGCCTTGGCAGGATCGGGATGCTGGTCGCTGAGCGGCTCACCTCGTTCGGCATGAGAGTGATCGCCCATGACCCTTATGTCGCAGCCGGGCGCGCGGCCGCGATCGGGGCCCGGCTGGTCAGCATGGACGAGCTCCTGGCCGAGGCCGATTTCATCAGCATCCACCTGCCCAAGAACGCGGAGACCAACGGACTGATCGGCGACGCGGAACTGCGCAAGGTCAAGCCGGGCGTCCGGATTATCAACGCGGCGCGCGGCGGGATCGTGGACGAGGGCGCGCTGGCCGATGCGCTGGCCGACGGCCGGGTCTGCGGGGCTGCTCTCGACGTGTACGCCAAGGAGCCCTGCACCGACAGCCCGCTGTTCCGGCTGCCCAACGTGGTGGTCACCCCGCACCTGGCGGCCAGCACCCATGAGGCGCAGGAGAAGGCGGGAACCCAGGTGGCCAGGTCGGTCCGGCTGGCGCTGGCCGGCGAGTTCGTGCCCGACGCCGTCAACGTCCAGGGCGGAGTGGTGGCTGAGGAGATCCGGCCCGGGCTGCCGCTGGCCGAGAAGCTGGGCCGGATCTTCACCGCGCTAGCTGGCGGGGCCCCGATCAGGATCGATGTGCAGGTTCGCGGCGAGATCGCGGCGCTCGACGTCAGCGTGCTGCAGCTGGCGGCGCTGAAGGGCGTCTTCATGGACGTGGTCGAGGAGTCCGTCAGCTACGTGAACGCGCCGCTGCTCGCGAAGGAGCGCGGCGTCGAGGTCGGCCTGGAGACCGTTGAGGAGAGCCCGGACTGGCGCAACATGATCTCGGTGCGCGGCACGCTTCCCGACGGCCAGGTGGTGTCGGTCAGCGGGACGCTGACCGGACGGCGGCAGGCGGAGCGGCTCATCGAGGTCAACGGCTTTGACATGGAGATGGCGCTAGCTGACCACATGGCGTTCTTCACCTATACCGACCGGCCTGGCGTGGTCGGGCTTGTCGGGCAGATCCTCGGCGGCCAGGGCATCAACATTGCCGGCATGCAGGTGTGCCGGGACGCCAGGGGAGGGCACGCGCTGATCGTGTTGACGGTGGACTCCGCACTGCCGCCCGCCACCCTGGCCGAGATCACCTCCTCGATCGGCGCGGTCGTCGGCCGGACCGCGGATCTTGACGAGCGCTGACCGGCCGCTGGCCGGGTACGGCCCTTGGCAGCCGGCCGTCGCCGCCCAGTAAGGTACGCGCATGGCGGCACGAACCATCCGGATTGCGGTGATCGGCGGTGATGGCATCGGCCCTGAGGTGGTCGCCGAGGCGATCAAGGTACTCAGGGCTGCGGTCACCGAGGTCGCGGTCGATACCACCAGTTACGATCTCGGCTCGGAGCGCTGGCATCGCACCAGGGAGGCGCTCCCTGCCTCGGTGCTCACCGAGATCGCCGAGCATGACGCGATCTTGTTCGGGGCGGTGGGTGACCCGAGCGTGCCGAGTGGCGTCCTCGAGCGTGGCCTGGTGCTGCGGCTGAGATTCGAGTTCGACCAGTACGTCAACCTCCGGCCGGTGCGGCTGTATCCGGGAGTCGCCTCGCCGCTGTCCGGGCTGCGCTCGGACTCGGTAGACATGCTGGTGGTGCGGGAAGGGACCGAGGGGCCCTACAACGAGGCAGGCGGCGTCATGCGGAAGGGCGGCCCCGGCGAGGTAGCCACCCAGGAAAGCATCAACACCGCGTTCGGCGTCGGGCGGGTAACCAGGTACGCGATGCAGCGCGCCGCTGACCGGCCGCGCAGGAAGCTGACCCTGGTGCACAAGACCAATGTGCTCGCCTACGCCGGCGACCTCTGGCAGCGGACGGTGGACCAGGTCGCCAAGGAGTTCAGCGACGTCACCACCGACTACTGCCATATGGATGCCGCGTCGATGTACTTCGTCACGCAGCCGGACCGGTTTGATGTCATTCTCACCGACAACCTGTTCGGCGACATCCTCACCGCGCTCGGCGCAGCGGTGGCCGGCGGCATCGGGCTGGCGGCGAGCGCCAGCATCAATCCGGAGCGGACATTTCCCAGTATGTTCGAGCCGGTGCACGGAAGCGCGCCGGACCTCGCCGGGCAGCAGAAGGCGGATCCGACAGCGGCGATCCTTTCGGCGGCGATGCTGTGCGAGCACGTCGGCCTGACCGTCGAGGCGGCCCGGATCGAGCAGGCGGTCGCCGATGACCTGGTAGAGCGTCAGGGGGCCTGGGCGGCGCGGTCCACGCTCGAGGTGGGCGACGACATCGCTGAGCGGGTCGAGGGCTAGCTGCTGGCGGGCCGCGGGCTTGGGTGCCCTGCGGGATAACCGGGTGCGGCCGGCCCCTTGTCTAGTCGGCGCGAGTCGGCAAGATGGAAGTGCGGCTCCGTTGTGACCGCCGAGGGCGTGGCAACGGCGCCACGCCCGGGTAAGGAGGCACACCCGCGATGACTACCAGCGCTTCCAGCGAGATCACCTTCGCGCTCCGTCCCACCACTAGCCCGGTGCCAGCCGCGGACCGGGACCGGCAGCTGGCCGAGCCGGAGTTCGGCCGGGTATTCACCGATCACATGGTGACCGCCCGCTGGGCACCGGATCGCGGCTGGCACGACGGGCAGCTTGTGCCTTATGGGCCGATTTCGTTTGACCCCGCCACGTCCGTCCTGCATTACGCCCAGGAGATCTTCGAAGGCCTGAAGGCCTATCGCCAGCAGAGCGGGACGATCGTGGCGTTCCGCCCGGAGGCGAACGCGGCCAGGTTCAGGAAGTCGGCGATCAGGATGGCGATGCCCGAGTTGCCGGAGGCGGCTTTCGTCCGCGCCATCGACCTGCTCGTCGGGCAGGATCACGCCTGGGTACCTGACAATCAGGTGCAAACCCTGTACTTGCGGCCGTTCATGATCGCGACTCATCCGTACCTCGGCCTGAGCCATCCCTCGCTGTCCTTTCTCTTCATCCTCATCGCCTCGCCGGCCTCTTACTTCGGCGAGAACCAGCGCCCTGTCTCGGTATGGCTGGAAAAGGACTACACCCGCGCCGCTGTCGGCGGCACCGGCGCGGTCAAGGCGGGCGGCAACTACGGTGGCTGCTTCGCCGCCCAGCAGCAGGCCAGCGAGCACGGCTGTGACCAGGTCGTCTGGCTGGACCCTGGAGAGCATCGCTGGGTGGAGGAGATGGGCGGGATGAACCTGTTCTTTGTCTACGGCTCAGGCGCCGGCGCGAGGATCATGACGCCCGCGCTGACCGGGACGCTGCTGCCGGGCATCACCAGAGACTCGATCCTGCGGATCGCTCCCGATCTGGGGATCGGCGCGTCGGAGAGCAGGATCTCGGTGGAGGACTGGCAGGCAGGATGCCAGTCGGGCGAGATCGCCGAGGTGTTCGCGTGCGGCACCGCAGCCGTGGTCACCCCGGTCGGGCTGGTCAAGGGCGCGACCGGCAGCTGGGCTGTCGGAGACGGCAACACGCCCGGGCCGGTGACCATGCGGCTGCGTGAACAACTGCTTGGCATTCAGTTCGGCGAGATCCCGGACCCGTACGGCTGGATTCGCAAGATCCTTTAGCGGACGGGCACGGGGCCCGGCAGCCGGCCGGCGGCCGGGATCAGGGCCGGGCTAGCGGGGATGGTCTGCGGGTATTTCAGCCCGGCGCCGGTATTCACCGTCACCACTTTGTCGGTCCCGGCGAGCCACCCTTCGGCGCGCAGGCGGCCGACCGCAGCGAAGCAGGCGGCACCTTCCGGGCAGACCCAGCAGCCCTCGGCCCCGGCCGCCTGCCGCTGGCTGGCGAGCAGCTCGGCGTCGGTGACCGAGACAGCCGTGCCGCCCGTCGCCGCCAGGGCTTGCAGCACAAGGAACCCGCCGATCGGTGCGGGCACCGTGAGGCCGAACGCCACCGTGCTGGCGTCGGGCCACGGCTCGATCTCGCAGGCCTGCTGCTCGAAGGCGCGCACCACCGGAGCGCAGCCAGCTGCCTGCACCGCGACAAGGCGGGGCAGTTCCGGCCCGATCCAGCCGAGCTCGCGCAGCTCGCCGAGGGCCTTGAAGATACCGATCAGGGCCACGCCGCCGCCGACCGGGCAGACGATCACGTCGGGGACGCGCCAGCCGAGCTGCTCAGCGATCTCCAGTCCGATCGTCTTCTTGCCCTCCAGCCGGTACGGCTCCTTGAGCGTGGAGACGTCCTGGTAGCCGGGGCGCGCCGGGAGGGCCCCGGCAACCAGCCGGGCCGCATCGCCGATCAGTCCGTCCACCAGGTAGGTCTGTGCGCCGGCCGCCACGCACTCCGACCGGGTGATCGCGGGGGCATCGGCAGGCATCACCACCAGGCAGCCCAGCCCGGCCCGCGCGCAATACGCCGCCCACGCCGCCCCGGCGTTGCCGTTGGTCGGCATCGCCACGCCTGCCGCGCCGAGCTCGGCCGCGCGGGACACTCCGACCGCCGCGCCACGGGCTTTGAACGTCCCGGTGGGCAGCAGTCCCTCGTCCTTCATCAGCAGGCCGCGGACGCCGAGCTCGCCGCCCAGGCGGACCATCTCCAGCAGCGGGGTCATGCCCTCGCCCAGGCGCACCGCAGCCGCGGCCGAGCCGACCGGCAGCAGCTCGTGGTAACGCCACAGATCCGGCCCGCGCCCCGCGATCTGAGCGGGACTGCACTGCGCGGCGGCGGCCGCGTGGTCGTAGCGGGCCAGCAGCGGCGCTCCGCACTTGCAGGTGCCCTGCAGCAGGCCCGCGTCGTGGCCAGCCGCGCACTGCGAGCATTCCAGGTGGCTCAGCGCCGAGTACGTCGCGGCCAAGGCGGCGGTCCCTTCCGGTGCTTGCGGCTGCGGGCGGACGAGTGCAGCGCCGCCCGCTCAGTCTGCTGCGCCGTCCACCCACCACGGTACGTCGCCGGCGGGGCCACGCTGGCGCTGAGCTGGCCGGCCTCGTACGGTGTTCCGCATGGATGACAAGGAGATCCTCGGTCGGATTGATGAGCTCATCAAGACCGAGCACCAGCTACGCGAGAAGCTCGCCGAAGGACAGCTGTCCGAGGGCGAGGAACAGGCCAGGCTGCAAACGGCTGAGGAGGCACTTGACCAGTGCTGGGACCTGCTGCGGCAGCGCCGCGCCAGGCGCGAGTTCGGCGAGGACCCCGAGCAGGCCGCTGCGCGCCCGGCGCCGGAGGTGGAAGGCTACCTGCAGTAGCCGCTCAGTAGGCTCGGGCGGGAGTCTAGGCAGCGGAGGGCTGACGTGCGCATCGCGAGATTTACCGTTGGCAGCGAGGTCGGCTACGGAGTCGTGCAGGAGGCCGCACCGGACGGCGCCGCGGCCAGCCATGCGAGCGATGAGCTGGTAATCGCAGAGTTGTCCGGACATCCGTTTGGAGTGGGGAAGACCAGCGTCCAATTCACTGGCGCGCGCTATCCGCTGGTCGACGTGCGGCTGCTTGCTCCCGTGCTGCCCAGCAAGGTTGTCGCGATCGGGACGAACTACGCTGGCCACGCGCGGGAAATGGGCAGCGAGCCGCCAGACGAGCCGGTGATCTTCCTGAAGCCATCCACGGCGGTTGCCGGACCCGCTGATGCGATTGTCCGTCCGGTGCATCTGTCCAAGCAGGTTGACTACGAAGGCGAGCTCGCGGTGGTGATCGGCAGGCTGTGCCGTGAGGTGCCCGCCGCCAGGGTGCCAGAGGTGATCTTCGGCTACACGTGCGCCAACGACGTAACGGCGCGTGACCTGCAGGCCAGGGACGGCCAGTGGGCCAGGGCCAAGGGGTTCGACACGTTCTGCCCGCTCGGGCCGTGGATCGAGACCGAGCTTGACCCCGCCGACCTCGAGCTGAGCACGCTAGTGAACGGTGAGGTCAGGCAGCGCGCGCGTACCTCACTGCTGCTGCACGACGTGACCGCGCTGGTGAGTTACGTCAGCGCGGTGATGACGCTGCTGCCAGGCGACGTGCTGCTGACCGGAACCCCGGCCGGGGTCGGCTCGCTCGAAGAGGGTGATCAGGTGTCGGTCCGGATCGAGGGAATCGGAACGCTGACCAACAGGGTGATCAATCATGACTGAGGATTCGCTCGTCCGGGTGCGCTTCGCGCCGTCACCCAGCGGGGATCTGCACGTCGGCAACATCAGGACGGCTCTGTACGACTGGGCGTTCGCCCGGCACACCGGCGGGACCTTCGTGCTGAGGATCGAGGACACCGACGCATCCCGGGTGACGCCCGAATACGTCGGCTCCGCCCTGGACGCGCTGCACTGGCTCGGCCTGGACTGGGATGAGGGGCCGGGGGCCGGCGGCAGGTACGGCCCGTACCAGCAAAGCCAGCGGCTTGAGATCTACGCGGACTGGGTGACCACCCTGCTCAACTCGGGTGCCGCTTACCACTGCTACTGCACGCAGGATGAAGTCGCGGAGCGGCGGGCAGCCGCCCGGGCCGGGGCCGGCGGACCGAGTGGCTACGACGGGCATTGCCGGGAGCTGACCGCCGCCCAGGTCGCCGTCTACCAGGCCGAGGGCAGGCGGCCGGTGGTGCGGCTGCGGATGCCGGATGGCTCGACGACCTTCACCGACCTGGTCAGGGGCCAGGTCACCTTCGATCACCAGCACGTGCCTGATTTTGTGCTGGCCCGCGCCGATGGCAGCCCGCTTTACACGCTGGCCGTCGCGGTCGACGACGTGCTGATGAAGATCACCCATGTGGTCCGGGGCGAGGACCTGCTGTCGTCAACACCGCGCCAGCTCGCCGTCTATGCCGCGATGGGCGTGCCCGAGGCGGACTTCCCGGTCTTCGCGCACCTGCCGTACGTGCTCGGCAAGAACGGGCAGCGGCTGTCCAAGCGAAACGGCGTCGTCTCGGTCAACTGGTACCGCGACGCGGGCTATCTGCCCGAGGCGATCTGCAACTACCTCGCGCTGCTTGGCTGGTCGCCGGGGGAGGACCGGGAGTCCTTTACGCTGGCTGAGATGGCCGCCGAGTTCGACCTGGCGCGGGTCAACAAGAACGCCGCCCAGTTCGACGTCGACAAGCTGAGGGCGATCAACGGGGATAAGATCCGGGCGCTGGCGCCGGCCGATTTCGCGGTCAGGCTGACCCCGTTCCTGCAGAGGCTGCGGCTGGTCGGTGACCCGCCGTCGGTGCAGGAGGCCGCCCTGATCGCGGCAGCGGCGCCACTGGTCCAGGAACGCAGCGGTGACCTGGTCGAGGCCGCTGACATGATGGTCTTCCTGTTCGTGCCCGAGGCATCCTTTGCGGTCGAGGCGGCCGACGCCGAGCGCGCGCTCGGCGCCGACGCCGCACCGGTGCTTCATGCGGCGCATGCCGCGCTCGACGGCGTCGGCTCCTGGACGGCCGCGGCTATCGAGGAGGCCCTGCGCACGGCACTCGTCGAGAAGATGGGCCTGAAGCCGCGGACCGCGTTCGGCCCGGTGCGGGTCGCGGTGACCGGCCGGCGGATCTCGCCGCCGCTGTTCGAGTCGATCGCGCTGCTCGGCCGGGAACGGGTCCTCGGGCGGCTGGCCCGGGCGGTCGCCTAGCGGTCCTGGCCGGATGCCTCGTGGCCGGGTGCCTCGTCGTCGGGTGCCTCGCGCGTGCGCGGCCGGTTCTGGAGCCAGCTGGAGACCGCCGCTGCGCCGGCCATCCCGATTGCGCCAGCCGCCTTGACGGCGTTGACTGGTCGCTGCAAGTCCAGATGGGCCAGCGGGGACGAGCTTTCGATCACCCGGGTCCCCGGCGGGATCTCAATGCTGAAATCTGCCGCGTCCGCGGCGCTGCACGGCTGTACATCGTGCAGCTCGAAGCAGACCGCCGGCCTGCCCTTGAGATACCCGAGGTAGCGCAGCAGGATGCCAAGCTCTGCGTCGATGATCACCGCGATCTGGTCGAACGGGACTGCTGCGCCATGCGGATACCAGCTGTCCGGGTACAAGACGGAACTGTCCGGGCCGGGCCTGGCATCGGCCCAGGCGAGCAGGCCCTGGCGGCCGCCCACTGTCGTCTCGCCCGCCGGTGACAGCTGCCAGCCCGATTCCAGCAGCCAGGCGGGATCGGCCAGCCGAGCCCAGTCGTCCTCGAGTGGTTCGGCCGGGCCGGTCACCATCCGGTTGCTGTAGCGGGTCTGCAGGCGGCCGCCGTCGCAGGCGATGGCCAGCTTGGACTGCCAGTTGCCGGACAGGTAGTCGATCCGGTACCGGCCGGGCAGCGCCAGCCGGAGCCGGGCCGTCCGGTAGGCGATACCGGCGACCCGCTCGCCGAGAGCCGTCCAGACCGAGTCAGGACCCAGAATGCCGGTGAATGGCTGGCGAGTGAACGGCTGGCGCATCGAGGAGCGCACCTGCTGCGCCCATTCGAGCACGAGCTCGCCGTCCGTCCAATGCCGTACCTCAGCGCTGAAATTCTGGCTGGGTAGCCCGGTACGGTGCAGCAGGTTGATCTCGTCGCTGGTCAGCGGCTCGGATCCGGCGGTTTCGGCCTCGGGTGCCGAGACCGGCATCGGCGGCGCGGGTGCTGCGGCGGCCGGGCGGGGTCCATGCCGGACAGCGAAGCCGAGCGCGGCCGATGTCAGGTCAGCCGCCGTGCCCACTACCTGTCCGAGCGGGCCCTTGAGCTGGCCAAACTCCGCTACGGCTGAGGCCGGGTCGGTCGGGGTGGTCCCTGGCGGCGGCGAGAACTGTGTCAGGTCCAGGACGCGATCAGGATGCATCGTCACCGACCCGAGCGCCACGGCCTCGATCAGCCTGCCGCCGCGCCTGGCCTCCAGGCGGAGCAGGATCCCCAGCTCGGCGTCGACAAGGACATCGATGCGGTCCGGCTGGTTTCCGCGCTGCCCGACCGCCCGTGGCGTTGCGGTGGCGGCGCACGCGGTCCTGCCATCGGCCTCGACGCTGCCTGTCTCGTCAAGGACGTACATGGCGAGCAGCCACGACGGGTCGAGCAACTCGGCCAGCGCCGGATCGCCAAGGCCGGCTTCCCGCCGTTCCGCCCAGTCGCCGAGGAGCCGCCAGCAGGACTCGCCGTCGCAGACAGTGACGTCTCGCTGGCCATCCCTTTCCTGGTTCTCCACCCGGAACCGGCCGCCCGGGGCCACCAGCACGGTGCTCGTGGTCTCCTTCCATCGTGGTTCCCCGGTGCCCGTCGGGCCGGTGCCCGTCGGGCCGGTGCCCGTCGGGCCGGTGCCCGTCGGGCCGGTGCCCGTCGGGCCGGTGCCCGTCGGGCCAGTGCCTGAGTTCCGCTCGGATGGCGCGCGCGGCGATGTGATCGCAGCCCGATCGACCCGCCTGGTCAGGTTGCCGGACAGGCTCAGCTGCGTCCAGTTCGCCCGGTACAGCAGGACAACCAGATCGCGCAGACGCGTCATGACAAGCACTCCTCACACCAGCGGCGGCAGGGCTGGCTATGTCAGGTTAGGCCGCCTCACGAGGCGAACCGGCCGCGGCGAGCGAACTGGCTGCCGTGGCACCGGATCCCGTTAGCCGCCACGTCCGGGTTCGGCTAAACTGCACTGGCGCGATCGCCCGCTGGGCGGCCCGCTCCCATGGGGTATGGGGTAATTGGCAGCCCGACGGGTTCTGGCCCCGTTAGTCTAGGTTCGAGTCCTGGTACCCCAGCCACGTCGCTGACCAGCGCGGCTGCTTGCGAGTGCGGCCGCGCTCATCCGTTGTGAACCGCTCTGGGCTCAGCTGCGCCGCCTCCGCCCCGGGCGGGCTCGGCGATCGCGAACAGGCCAGTCCCGTTGGGGCCCCGCTGATCTCCCGCGATGATGAAGAAGCCGCCGCTGCCACCAAACTGGCCCGCCGCCGGCCTTTGATCCCGCGGATCACCGTTTGGCGGGGCACGACGGTTGCGCTAACCTTGGTTCCCGGCAGGGGCCGCGGGATCAGCGCGAATCCTTGCGCTCCAGCCGATCTATCTGCTGTCGGCCATCCGGTCGGCGGCGGACGCGGTGCCGTTGCGGCCCGTGGCAGGAGGCCCCGTCGTCTAGTGGCCCAGGACGCCGCCCTCTCAAGGCGGTAGCGCCGGTTCAAATCCGGTCGGGGCTACTCATGGAGTAGCAGGTCAGGGACCTGATCGCCGGTCACGGCGGTCGGGTCCTTGATCATTTGTCACTGGTCTGTCATTGAGTTTTGCCGTCACCGGGCGGCAGCAGGCGGCACAAGAAGACGGTCATCGGCACGCTAGCGGAGGTGGCTCGCCGGTCGGCATGAACATTGCCATGGTCACCGCTGGGCTCCCTCTGATGGCCGATGCGAGCCCCCGCCAGCGAGGTGTCACGTAGGCTGCCCGTTACGATGGGTCGCCGTATGGCCGTCCTATCAGTAGCAGGTCAGGGGCCCAATCGCAGCGGACGGCGGTCAGGCCTTCTTGCTCGTTAGTCTGTAGCTTGTTGCTCGAGGGCAGGCGTCGGCACGCGGTCACGCAGGGTCTGCCATGGTACATCTTGAGTACCTCACCCTCACCGACTGCGAGCGGTGCCGGGCGGCACCCACCCCGACACCTCTGCCGTCGCGGAACAACCTCGCCGCCGTCTACCAGGCAGCCAGTCGGTCAAGAAGACCGGCAGAGCTAGCGACCAAGGATCGCTAGCCAGCCGTTCGCCGGTGCTCAGGTGTCTAGGGTGCTCAGATGTCGAGAAAGCGATCCTGGCTACGACCACATCATGAGCACCGATGAACTCAGCTTCGACCAGAGAGGTCTACCCGTCATGTCACTTGTTCGTGTTCACAACATTTCCGTCTCGCTCGATGGCTTCAGCGCCGGTGCTGACCAGAGCCTGGAGGCACCCTTCGGGCATGCCGCCGACAGGCTGGTGCGATGGCTCATGGGCACCCGTTCATTTCACGTCATGCAGGGCCAGCAAGGCGGGAGCACCGGTATCGACGACGCCTTCGCGAGCAGCTGGGGGCCAGGCATCGGCGTGGAGATCATGGGGCGCAACAAGTTCGGCCCGCAGCGCGGACCGTGGACCGACGAGGAGTGGAAGGGCTGGTGGGGCGAGGAGCCGCCGTTCCATACCCCCGTCTTCGTGCTCACCCATCACGTCAGGCCCTCGATCGAGATGAAGGGCGGCACCACCTTCCACTTCATCGACGCCAGCCCGGCGCAGGCGCTCGCGGCGGCCAAGGAGGCTGCGGGTGGCCTCGACGTCCGCATCGGCGGCGGCCCGGCCACCATCCGCCAGTTCCTCGCCGCCGGCCTGATCGACCACATGCACATCGCGCTCGTGCCGATCCTCCTCGGCCGCGGCGAGTCCCTCTGGGACGGCCTGGAAGGCCTGCAGGAGCGCTTCGCCATCGAGTCGGTGAGCTCCCCCAGCGGCGTCACCCACGTCACGTTCACCCGTCGTTAGCCGCGCTTAGGCCTGCCTCCTCGAACAGGGGCGAGGTCTGGGGCGCTCCATCTGGCGCGGCGTTTCGTGACGGTCGTGGCGGTGGCGAGCATCCTGAGCTCGGTGATCAGGCGGTACAGGATCCGGGCGGCCTCGGCGGGCCGGGTGCGGCGGGTGGTGCCTAGTGATGCGAATAGCGCCTGCTGGCCGCTGGCGGTGTCAGCCAGGGCTCCGGCCAGCTCGCTGACCTGCTGCCGGATCTCGACGACGCGGCGTGCCGGGCCGCGTAAACGCGTGGCCGCGGGGTCAGCGACCGTAGGCCAGCCATGAACTGAAAGCTAGGTTCACCGACTTGGCACGGCTGCGAGCCCGGCCTCCTGCTCACGGCATTATCGCGGTGTTCGCGGGGGACGGGATGCGCCGACGATCGCCTCGGCGAACTCGTCACACCTGAATACGACGGGTTACCAGTTAGCCAGAAGGCGCGGACGCGCTGGCCGACAGATTGACCACGGTCCGCGCGGTCGGGTGGCGCTGGTCAAGGACGTCGAGCAGCTCCGCGCCGTAGCGGTCTCGCCAGCGCCGCGGGTGGCAGCCGACCAGGAACCGGGACAGCCGGTCGGCCAGCGCGGGCCCCAGGCCATGGCGGTGCGCAGCAGGGCGACATGCACGATCTGCTGCATCGTGGTGACCTGCTCGGCCAGGATCTCCTGCCCGGCCGCGGTGATCTCGTACGGGCGGCGGCGCTCGGCAGTGGCCAGCGGCTGGACCCAGCCGCGGCGTTCCAGCCGGGACAGCGCGCCGTACAGGGTGCCCGGCTCCATGCGGACGCCGCTGAAGCCGGCGACGTCGGTCATGATCGCGTAACCGTGCTTGGGCCCGTCGGCCAGGCTGGTCAAGATCAGCAGCCACGGGTCCGCGAGTGCTGCTGATTGCCTTCCTGGATGCAATCTAGGTACAATGATGGCATGTCTACGTCGACTGTCGGATTCGCGGTGGCGGATGAGGACCAAGAGCGGCTGGCTCGTCTGGTGGAGCACTTCGGTAGCGGTAACCGATCGGCGTACCTGCGGGCGACGCTGCCTGTGATGGAGTCGCTGGCCCGGGCGGAGCGGCTGCGCGAGCTCCAGGCCCGCAACGCCGAGCGTTCGGCGGCTGCCGGACATGACTACGAGTCGCTACTGGTCGAAATCCGGCAGGCATATAAGGGCGGGAAACAGGAGCGTTGAACCTGCCCGGGCCGGTCCCGGTGCCGGTCGTGTTCGATGTGAACGTGCTCGTCCTGGCGGTCGCCGCTGGCGAATCACCATTCCGGAGCTGGCCGTCGCCACCGCCGACGTCGGGGAATCCGAGCGCGGACTGCCTGGGCGTGATCAACGACGCGGCGGAGTTCGGGCTGTGGCTTTCGCCGCACATCCTGGCTAACACCGGCCGCGTCCTCGCCACGGTGGTGAAGACCCCTGACGAAGAGATCGACGAATACCTGCAGGTGCTGGCCGAGATGGCCCAGGCGTCGGGTGGCGGGATCACTGATCCGCCGCAGACGGTCGGGGACTGCGGCGACTGGGAGGACAACCGGATCCTTGAGCTGGCGGCGGCAGTTGGTGCCTTCCTCATTGTTTCCGCCGACGCGGACCTGACGGCCATGTCGCCGTGGCGGGGGCGCCCGATCATTGAGCCGCCTCAGTTCGCGTCGCTGGTCGATGCCTCACGCCGGGCCCGCAGGCGCCCGCGCCAGTAAATCTCACCACCTATGTCAGCGTCTGATGGACCGGACTGAACAATGCCACCCGATGCTCTCTCAAGGCGGTAGCGCCGGTTCATGTAAGTCGGGATATCCCTGCGGGGACGCCGTGCAGACCCTGTTGGCTTATTTGGTGACACGCCGTTCAGCATCCCGCATGCTGATCTTGATGGGTTCATGATCTTTCCTGCGGCCGGGCCTTTCCTTTCCCCGTTCCCGGCCGCAGAATCGGGTCACCATGTCGATGCAGCCGCAGCCATGGCCGGAGGTGCCAGCTGATACCGCGCGGGTCGCCCGGAGGGCGTTCCGGAAGGGGGCGCTGGCGATCCGGGCCCGTGACGAGCTAGGCAGCTGGTATGACGATGAGGCGTTCGGCGCGGCGTACGCGGCGCGGGGGAAGCCGGGGATCTCGCCGGCGCAGCTGGCGATGGTAACGGTGCTGCAGTTCGCTGAGAATCTGACCGACCGGCAGGCCGCGGACGCGGTGCGGGGCCGGCTGGACTGGAAGTACTGCCTGGGCCTGGCGC
>CAVOHC010000014.1:0-79681 GCA_963695645.1 uncultured Actinomycetota bacterium
GACGCGATCCTCAGCGAGCTGGGCTACACCGCCGAGCGGATCGTCGGCCTGCGCGAGCGCAAGGTGGCGGCTAGCGGCCGGTGAATACCGGCTTTTCGCGTGCCAGGTTGGCGGCGATGCCGGTCTGGCTGTCCTCGGTGGCCCACAGCCTGGCCTGCTCGGACAGCTCGCGCTGGAGCACGGCGCGGACTTTCTGGGTGAGCGGCGCGCGCAGCGTCTGCTTCATCGACTGCACGGCCAGCGGGGCGCGCTCGGCGATCTCGGCGGCCCAGGCGATCGCTTCGCTGCGCTGTGTGCCGTCGGGCACCAACCGGTCGACCAGGCCGGTCTCCAGCGCCCGCTGCCCGTCGATGCGCCGGCTGGCGTAGAGCAGCTCCATCGCCTGCTGCAGCCCGACGATCTCAGGCAGTGTGACGCTCAGGCCGAAGCCCTGGTGGAAGCCGAGCGCGGAGAAGTTGGCGTGGAATTTCGTCGACGGTGAGGCGACCCGGAAGTCGGCCGCGCACGCCAGGCCGACGCCGCCGCCGACCGCGGAGCCCTGCACGGCCGCGATGACGGGAACCGCGATCTCGAAGATGCGCACCGCTTCGCGGTACAGCTCCTGTGCTGCGCGCTCGCGGTCGGCGGCCATCTCGCCGGTGCCGAAGTTGGCGCCGGCGCAGAAGTGCCTGCCCTCCGAACACAGCACGATCGCCCGCGTACCGCCGGCCTGCAGATCGGTCGCGGCGTCGGCGATCTGGGCGATCAGCTTGCGGTCGAAGTAGTTGGCCGGCGGCCGGTTGATCTCGATGACAGCGACGTGCCCGTCCCCGGTGACGGTGATCTCGTCGGCCACGGTCAGACTCCCACGGTCGAGGCAACGGAGGTGGCAGCGGCGATGATGCCGCCCGAATCGGCCATCGCGGCGCCGAGGCGCAGGTTCAGGCTGGTCTCGTCACCGAACTCGCCGCGCCAGGTGTGCAGGCGGCGGGTGAGGTACTGCAGCCGGTACTCGCGGGTCATGCCGATCGCGCCGTGCGCCTGATGCGCGGCGCGCACGGCCAGCCCGGCGTGCCGGTCGGCCACCGACTTGGTGGCGACGATCTCCAGCGACGCTGTTCCGATGGCGGCGGCCCGCCCGGCGCGTTCCACGCACAGCGTGGTGAGGGCGGCGGCCTGCGCGAGTTCAACCAGGTGCATCTGCACCGACTGGAACTGGGCGATCGGCTTGCCGAACTGCACCCGCTCCTTGATGTAGGTGCGGGTGACCTCGTACGCGCCGGTGACGGCGCCGGCGATCTGCGCCGAGCGCAGCAGCGCCCCGCGCAGCAGCACGTCGTCGGCGGTGACATCGGCCGTGTACGTCTGTGCCGGCACGCCGGACGCCGTGACGAGGTCGCTGGGCATGCCGGCCAGATCCGTGCCCGGGGTCACGTCGAGGGCGGCCGGATCGACCGCGGCCACCCGCCCGTCCACGACGGCGACCACCCGGACCGCGCCGCGCAGCCACGGGACCGCTCGCGCGTCGCCGGTGAGCCGGTCACCGCCCAGGGACAGCCCGCTCGCGTCGGGGATCACGGTCATCGGGCCGGCGGGTACCAGCGCTCCGCAGGAGGCGAGCAGCCAGGCGGCCAGGCTGGTCTCGGCCAGCGGCAGCGGCACCGCCCACCGGCCGGCGCCCTGCAGCACGGTAAGCAGGTCGCCCAGCGTCCCGCCGGAGCCGCCGTTCTCCTCGGCGATGCCGATCAGCGGCAGGCCGAGTTCCTCGGTGGCCCGCCACAGCGCGGCCGACGGCCCGTCCCGCTCGACGGCGGTGATCACGTCCGGGCCGAACGTCTCGCGGAAGAACTCATCGACGAGCCCGGTCAGCTGGGGATTCTGGTTCATGCCCGGGTCAGTCCCTTCGCGATGATGTTGCGCAGGATCTCGGTGGTTCCGCCGCGGATCGTCCATGACGGGCCGGTCAGGACCGCGCGGGCCAGCAGTGACTCGTATGGGTCCGGCGACGTCAGCTGCGGCGTGCGGCCGTAGTGGCGGGTGACGATCTCGATGCACTCCTGCTCGAAGCGGGTGGCCATCTCCTTCGCCAGCGCGGCCTCTATCGTTGGTGACAGGCCCCCGTCGACCATGCGCGCGATCGCCAGCGACATGCCATGGAACGCCCAGCACCGCGCGGTGATCGACCCGAGGTCGGCCAGCGCCCACCCGGGCACCCGCCCGGAGACGTTCGCCGCCCAGTGCTCCAGCACCGGCATCAGCGACATCCACCGGTCCACGCCGCCGCGCTCGAGCACCAGTTCCGCCGTGTTCTGGCCCCACCCGGCTCCGACCGCGCCCAGCCGCATGCTGTCGGGCACGAAGACGTCCTCGAACGCGACCTCGCAGAACTCCTGCGTGCCGTCGATGAACGGGATCCGCGAGACCGTCAGCCCCTCCGACTTCGGGTCGACGATGAACTGAGTCAACCCGCCGTATCGGTCGCCTGACGTGCGGAACAAGCCGAGGATGTGAGTGGCGACGTGCGCCACGGTGGTCCAGATCTTGCGGCCGTTGATCACCCAGCCGCCGTCGGCCGGGGTGGCCTTCGCGCGGACCGAGGCGAGGTCAGAGCCGGCATCCGGTTCACTCATGCCGATCGCGAAGCACAGCTCGCCGCGCGCGATACGGGGCAGGAAGTACCGCTTCTGCTCCGCAGTGCCGTTCGCGGCGATGTTCGGGCCGGACTGCCGGTCGGCCACCCAGTGGTAGCCCACCGGGGCACCGACCGCGAGCAGCTCCTCGACGACGACGAGCCGGTCGACGGCGCTCCGCCCGCCGCCGCCGTACGCTTTCGGCAGCGCCATCCCCAGCCAGCCCTTCGCGCCGAGGTCGAGCGAGAACTGCGGGTCCATGTCGCCGCCTATGCCCAGGCCGAGGGGGAAGCTGCCCGCGGGCAGGCGTGCGGCAAGGAAGGCACGCACCTCCTCGCGCAGCGCCTGCTCATCCTCGGTCAGCTCGGTGGGATCCAGCCGCATCCGGTTACCTTCCATTCCCGCTCGACGCGCTGCGCGACTCGTCGATGACGTCCTGCGTGTGCTCGCCGATCAGCGGCGCGGGTCGGCGCAGCCCGCCGGGGTCCTGTTGAGGACGGGTCGTAGGAGCGCAGTGTCGCGCCGTTGCAAGGCCGCAACGTGGCCGGCCCCGGGGCAGGACGGTAACCAGCGCATGGGGCAGGCCTGGCGTCTGGCCAGTGGGACTATTCATGCCGCAAACCCTACGCAACCCGCCGGTGGCCGGTCCTGGAACGCGCGCGCATCAGGTGACGTTGACTCGGCGTGGAAGACGAGGAAGGTCGTCGTCGGCTGGGTTTGCCTGACCGGTGAGCTACCAGGTCAACGGGGAGATCCTCGATGATGGACGCCTCCCGCGAGGAAGACGAGTGCCGGCCAGTCGATCTGGCATCGGCCGGTGGGCTGCGGGAGGTCAGGGCTGGCTGGCGGCGTTCACATCGAATGCCTCGGCGGGCGGCATCTCGCGCCGGGCGATCACGTGGACGTCGATACCGAACGCGCCCGCCTCCCTGATCACCCGCTGAACGTTCGACCCGCCGCCGGTGAGCTGCTGCCACCGGCTGCGCTGGCTCGATCCGATCACGATCTGGGTGATCTGGTGCTGCCGCGCGAAGCTGGCGATGGCCCGGGCGGCATCGTCCCCTTGTATCTCGTGCCAGCGTGCGCCGACGTCCGCCGCCAGCTCCCTGGTCCTGCTGCTGGTGGGCTGGCCTGCCCATCCGCAACGGGAGGCAACGCTGCTGTTCATGCTCATCGGCACGGGGATTGCCGTCTTCATCAACTGATGGCGGGCTCAATCGGCGCGCCCCCGGACGGCGGGTCCGCCGTCTGGCCGAAACCGTGCTCGCGTATCCACCGCCTGCCGAGGGCGGCCAGGGCCGCCAGGTTCTCCAGGCGGAAATAGCCGGTTAGCGCCCGCCTCGCGGTGGCAGGCGGATAGATGCGGGCGATGCGCTCGCGCAGCTCTTCGGGACCGACATCCAGCAGTTCCACCCGGTCGGCTGCCGCGGCGAACGCATCAGGGACCGTCTCGCCCACGGCGACGCCAGTCAGTTTCTCCGCAGCTTCGGCCAGGCTCGCCAGATGCTGGACGTTCAGGCTCGACACGACGTCGATGCCCGCCGCCAGCAGTTCCGCGACGTCCTGCCAGCGCTTGTCGTGCCGGCCCCCGGGAATGACCGAATGCGCAAGCTCGTCCACCAGGACCACACGCGGACGCCGGGCCAGCACCGCGGGCACGTCCAGCTCACCGAACGCCGTCCCCCGGTAAGGCACCCGCCGAAGCGGCACCACTTCCAGGCCCCGGGCCTGGGCCTCGGTGTCTGGCCGGCCGTGCGTCTCGGCCAATCCGGCCACCACATCGTCACCCAGGGCCGCCCGCCGGTGGCCCTCCGCCAGCAGGGCGTATGTCTTTCCGGCACCAGGCGCGGCGGCCAGGAACAGATGCAGCCTTCCCCGGCCCGCACGCTTACCGGCCATCAGCCACCCCTGTTCCCGTCTGTTGCCAGCATCGCCCCGCCAGGCCCATGACGGGCTGCTCGCTAACGGAACCCATACGCCCGGCGGCACTCCGGCGGCGACGTACGGGGGAAGGCTCTTGCCACGGCCGCTACTGCAGGCGGAGTACTTCCAAGTACGTATTCTGATGAGATATGCGTTCTGCCTCCATGCCGGACCGGCATATCGCGCTGCCCGGCACCTTCAACTTGCGCGACGTCGGCGGATACCCGGCGAGCGGCGGGACGGTGCGATGGCGGACCCTGCTGCGCTCGGACGGGCTGCACCTGCTCGACGACGGCGGCCGGGCGATGCTGGCCGGGCTAAACCTCCGGACCGTGATCGATTTGCGGACCCATGAGGAGTGCCAGGCTGCCCCGAGCGCGCTAGGCGATGCGCTGGGCCCGCTGCGGCGGCACATCCCGGTGCTGAATGGCGCGGCATTCAGGACGATGGCGCCGGAACTGACCGCGGTATACCGGTACATGGTCGATGAGTGCGGGACGGCGATCGCTGCCGCCGTCGGCTGCCTGTGCGCTCCGGGGCGGCTGCCCGCCCTGATCCATTGCAGCGCGGGCAAGGACCGCACTGGCCTGCTCGCCGCGCTGATCCTGGCGGCCATCGGCGTCGGCGACGACGTCATCGCGGCCGACTACGCGCTCAGCCGTACCTACCTGCTCGCTGAGCCGGCGGCCGCGGTCCGCCAGGTCCGCGCGAGCACCGGCCTTGGCCAGCGGCTCAACCTCCAGCTGATGGGTTCCCCGCCGGAGGTCATCGTCGGCGCCCTGGCCCGGGTCCGCGGCAATGCCGGTAGCGTCGCCGGGTACCTGCGCGGGCACGGCCTGACCACGACAGACCTGGACGCGCTGCAGGCGGCGCTCATCGAGTAGCGGCTCGCTCAGCTCGGGGTGAAGACCGCATCCTGGAACCACTGCCAGGTGCCGGGGATGCCGTCCTCGCGGCTGATAGTGGGCGCATACCCGAGGACCTGCCGGGCAAGGTCATAGCTCGCGAAGTTGCGGCCGACCTCGCCGGCCCGCTTGGGCCGGTACTCGACCGGATGATCCGGTGCGCCGGCGGCGGCGCTGCAGAGGCTGGCCAGCTCCCGCACGGTCGTTTCGACTCCGGATGCGATATGCAGCACGGTGCCGCCCGGGACGTCGCGTCCGAGTGCCAGCTCAAGCGCGCGGGAGACGTCTTCGACGTGGGTATAGTCGCGCGACGCGGAGCCGTCGCCGTAGATCATGATCGGCTCGCCTGCATGGATCGCACGGAAGAACACCGTCATCGCGCCCTGCTTCCTGGCGCTCCACGGCCCGTACACGTTCGCAAAGCGGAGCGCTACGGTCCGCAGGCCGTACGCTTGCGCGAAGGCGTATGCATAGCCTTCGCCGGCGAGCTTGCTCGCGCCATACGGCGAGATCGGCTTGGGCAGGGAACGCTCGCTGACCGGCGGCGGCGCGTCACCGATCAGCGCTCCTCCCGTTGAGGCCAGTACGGTCCGTCCCACGCCGGCTCGCCTGGCCGCGTCGAGCACCCGGAACGTGCCGAGGACATTGACGTCGAAATTGGTCACCGGGTCCCGGACGGACTCGACCACAGAGCCCGCTGCCGCGAGGTGCACGATGGCCTGCATCCCGGTGAGCGCGGCATCGAGGGCCGCGACGTCGCGGATGTCCCCTTCGGTCAGCTCGGCGTCGACGCCGGCCAGGTGCGATGGATCGCCCGTCGCGTAGCTGTCGAAGACGCGAACCGAGTGCCCGCTCCTGACGAGCCGCCGGACCAGCGTCGCACCCACGAATCCGGCTCCGCCCGTCACCAGAACCCGCAGCGACTCAGCCATGGCCAGCAAAGCTACCAGCCAGGTCGCGCCGTGCTGCTCGCCGACCATTGCACGAGACAGTGTCGTGCTCCGGTCCTGGCATCCAGCCCCGGCCTGCGCGAGACCCGAACGAAACCGGGAAGACGTGCTGAATGCCGGCGCGCTCCGGCTCAGGGCAGCAGGCTCATCGACTCCAGCACTCGCTGGCCGAGCTGACGGTCTCCGGTGATGCCGGTGTCGCCTGGCGTATCGGAACGCCCGCCGAGCAGCGCCGCGAATGTTGCCACCGGGATCGCCAGGCTCACGGACGGGTCGCGCGGACCGGCCGCGAGCCGTCCCCGGCCACCGGCCACCTCGACCCCGACCGGATCCCGGGTGCCGATGCGGAAGACAACGCTGGAACCATCCGGCGCCGCGGCCCGCTTGCCGACCAGGTAAGGCAGGAACCGCGTGAAATAGCCGAGCGCCTCGTCGGCGGCGGGGCCCGTCCAGTGCCCGGGACGTCCGGTCGCCCGGCGGATGTCCTGCTCGTGGCTCCAGCTGTCCATCACCCGCATGGTGAGCAAGTCGGCCATCGTGCCGGAGGACCCGTCAGGCGCGATCGCCTGCGCGGCGAGATCTGCCCCGGTCAGTTGCCGCAGCTGGGCCAGCCGCGCGGCGGTGACCTCGCGGAACTCCTCCAGCACCGCGGCCCCTGACCGCGCGCGGCGCACATCAATACCGATCTCGTTGGACCGGCCGAGGTCGTTCCGTACGTGCGGCTGCGGGCCAGGCTCGTGCTGGGGCACGGGCCGGCCGAGGGCCCGGGCCTCGTAGTCCACCAGGTGCGAGACGCAGTCCTTAACAGTCCATCCCGGGCAGCCGGTCGGCAGGTCCCACTGGCTGTCCGGCAGGCCCGAGCACAGCTGGTCGATGGACGCCCAGACGATGCCCAGGTTCTCGATCGAGGCGTCCACAGCGTTCTCCCTCCGCCCCGCCGATTCTGGCGCGCTGCCAGCCCGAGCCGGCGTGTTCCGCACATACCTGCCATCGGGCCGTCCCCAGCAGTGTCTCAGGATCGGTCAGCGACGCGGTACCGGACTACCGCGGCTGCGCCGGGCGGCGCGGCCGCGGACGCGACGGCGTCGCCGATGGCGGCGGCACTGGCGGTGGCGACGGCGGTGGCGCTGGCTCCGTTCTGCTGCTAGTGGCCGATCTGCTCGGCGGTGATCGCGGCCAGCACCATGTCCGCGCGGAACTGGCCGGGCCCTCGGCGATCTGGCGGCGGCGGGGCCGGTGGCGCAGACTGGTCGGGTGGAGGTCGGCGGGTCGGTGCAGCGCCGGTTCGAGCCGGTGCGCGAGGTGTTCGCTCAGCTGCTTGCCGGGCAGCGCGGGACCGGGTCGGCGGTGGCCGCGTGGCGGGACGGCGCTTGGGTAGTGGACCTGTGGGGCGGCCGCGCGGACGCCGCCGGTACCCGGCGCTGGCAGCCGGACAGCCTGGCGCAGCCCTATTCGGTCTCCAAGCCGTTCGCGGCCGTATGCGCGTTGCTGCTGGTCGACCGTGGCCAGCTCGAGCTGGATGCGCCGGTGCAGCGGTACTGGCCGCAGTTCCGGGCTGCTGCCGACGTGCGGCAGCTGCTGTCCCATCAGGCGGGGGTGGTGGCTCTGGATGAGCCGGCTCCCACCGAGGCGTTCTATGACTGGGACTGGCTGTGCGCGCTGCTTGCGGCACAGGAGCCGGCCTGGGAGCCGGGGACCGCGCATGGCGAGTCGGCGCTGTTTTACGGGCATCTCGTCGGTGAGCTGGTTCGGCGTGTCGATGGCCGCGGCCTGGGGCGCTTCCTGCGGGAAGAGGTGTGCGGTCCGCTGGGTCTGGATTTCTTCGTCGGGCTCACCGCGCCGGAACAGGCCCGTGCCGTCGAGGTGACCGGCCTGGATGAGTACTCCAGGGAGCAGGCGGCGGGAATGCCGCAGTTGTACCTGCGGGCCGTAACCAATCCGCCGGGTGCCTTCGATCCGGCGGTGGTGAACGGCCGTGCGTGGCGGGCCGCCGAGGTGCCCGCGGTCAACGGGCACGGGACCGCCCGCGGGGCCGCCGGGCTCTATGCGGCACTGCTGCAGGGCAAGCTGCTATCTCCGGCGCTGCTCCGCCAGGCCACCACGGCGCAGTGCAGCGGCGTCGATGCGGTCTTCGGCCAGGACAGCGCCTGGGGCCTAGGGTTCGGCGTGGACGCGGACAGTTTCGGCATGGGCGGATCGGGTGGCAGTTACGCAGGAGCCAGCGTGGCCGGCGGCTACGCGTTCGCCTTCGTGACTGCCGCGATGGGCAGCCATTCCCGAGCCACCGAGGTCGAGAACGTGTTCCGCGAGTGTCTGGGTGTGCCGCCACTCGATGAGTAAGGTTCATTCTCGCGGAGCCACCCCGGTGCGGCCGGTCGCCATGGCAGCGAGGCCGGCGCGACGGACCGGGCAGTCGCCGCGGTGACAGCCGCTCTCCCGAGCTAGCGCGCCGCTCGCCATGGCCGGTCGGGGTCCCCCGGATCTCGGCGAGCGCGCTCTTGCTGGTCTCCCAGATCGCGATGAGCGCCGCCTGACCTGCCCAACACCGTATGCGACCCGGCCGCGCCGCGGAACTGGCAAGATCTGATGGTGTGCGGCGAGACTCAGCCGGAGGCGGCCGGCGGGCCGGCCGGAGCTAGCGATGGCCCTCGACGAACTGGACAGGCGGATTGTCGCGGCGCTCGTCGACGACGGCCGCGCGACGTACGCGGAGGTAGGCGCGCGGGTCGGGCTGTCCGCGCCTGCGGTCAAGCGGCGGGTCGACCGGCTGCGGGCAGCCGGCGCCATCACGGGGTTCGCCGCCCAGGTCAACCCGGCGGCGCTCGGCTGGACCACCGAGGCCTACGTCGAGCTGTTCTGCCGCGGCCGGACCTCGCCAGCCGGTATCGCCGCGGCGGTCGGCAAATACCCCGAGGTCATCGAGGCGTGCACGGTCACCGGCGACGCCGATGCGCTCCTGCGTATCAGGGCAGCGGACGTGCACCACTTCGAGCAGGTGGTGGAGCGGATTGTGGCGGAGCCATTCGTGGTACGCACCCGCAGCGTTATCGTATTGTCCCGGTTGCTGAACCGGCCCGACGTTGTTCCGCCGGTCGGCGGCCAGTGAGACAGCATCAGCTGGGCGGTTTGGGATGCATCTCGCTGACCGGCCGGTTCTCCCGCCCGCTATGGGCTAAAGTCATGGCCATGTCTGAGCGTGACACCGAAACCTCCGACGGCTCCGCCAGTACCGCGGAGTTCCGAAAGTTCGCCAGCGGGGCGTCTGGCGAGGCTGACCGGCCCTGGAGCATGCGGGCGTCCGGCCGCAAGGCCGTTCTTCTGGCCATCGCCGTGATCGTCGTGGCGGTCATTCTCGCCATTATCGGCTTCTCGGTAGCCGGTCACTAACAGTCATTTCGCTGCCGCCGTGATCGCCGGTCATGAGCGCTGACGAGGGGGAAGAGCGGCACCGGCTGACCGCGCTTGAGGGCCTCGCCGCGCTCTCGCTCGACGCGCTGTCGTCGGTGGCCTACGGCCCCGAGGCAATCGTCGTCGTCCTGGTGGCCGCCGGGACCGCCGGGCTCGCCTACACGCTCCCGGTGACCGGGGCGATCGTCCTGCTGCTCGCGGTGCTGGTGATCTCCTACCGGCAGGTCATCGCCGCGTTCCCGGGGGGCGGCGGCGCCTACGCGGTGGCCAGCAGGCACCTCGGCCCGACGGCCAGCCTGGTTGCCGCCGCCTCGCTGATCGTCGACTACGTGCTGAACGCGGCCGTCGGCGTATCAGCCGGCGTCGAGGCGCTCACCTCGGCGTTCGGCTCGCTCTATCCCGACCGCGTGGTGCTCTGCCTGGTTGTCCTGGCGCTGATCACGGCGGCCAACCTGTGGGGAGTCGCCGAGTCGGCCCGGCTGTTCATCGCGCCGACCGTCGCGTTCATCGTGGCCATCGCCGCCGTGATCATCGGCTGCCTGGTCCGGTCGCAGCCGGCGGTGCCCGTCGCGCACAACCTGCCCGCCGTGGCGGAATCGGTCGGCGTGCTGCTGCTGCTCAAGGCGTTCGCGTCCGGCTGCTCCGCGCTGACCGGCGTGGAGGCGATCGCCAACGCGGTCCCGTCGTTCCGGCAGCCGCGGGCCCGCCGGGCGCAGCACACCGAGGTGTGGCTCGGGATCATCCTCGGCGTCATGCTCATCGGCCTGGCGCTGTGCATCAAGAAATTCAACGTCACGCCGGCGCCGACCGAGACGGTGCTGGCCCAGCTGACCGGCGCGGCACTCGGGCATAACGTCGCGTTCTACGCGGTCCAGCTGCTCACCACGGTGCTGCTGGCCCTCGCCGCCAACACGTCCTTCGGCGGCCTGCCCGTGCTCGCATCCCTGCTGGCCAGGGACAACTACCTGCCGCACCTGTTCTCGCTGCGCGCCGACCGCCAGGTACACCGGTACGGCGTGGTGGTGCTGGCGGTCGTGGCCGCCGTGCTGCTGGTCGCCTCCCAGGGCGATACCCAGGCGCTGGTGCCGCTGTTCGCCATCGGGGTGTTCGTCGGGTTCACGCTGTCGCAGGCGGGCATGGTCATTCACTGGCGGGCCGAGCGGTCACCCGGCTGGGAAAGCAGGGCGACTATTAACGGGGTCGGCGCGGTATTCACGACCGCGGCGCTGGCCGTCGAGCTGCTCAGTAAGTTCACCGAGGGCGCCTGGCTGATCGTCATCGTGGTCCCGCTGCTGGTGCTGATGTTCCTCCGGGTGCGCCGGGCCTATGACCTGATCGGGCAGCAGCTTGAGCTCGGCAAGCAGCCCCCGCCGCCGCGCCGTCTCAGCTCGCTGGTCGTGGTCCCGGTCCGCGGCTTGTCGCGGCTGACCGCCGAGGCGGTCTCGGCAGCCCTGTCGATCGGAGATGAGGTCGTGGCGGTGACCGTCTGCTTCGCCGACCCGGCCGACACCGAGGTGGATGCCGCGTTCCGCGAGCAGTGGGAGGCCTGGCACCCGAACGTGCCGCTGATCGCGCTGCGCACCGAGCGCCGGTCGCTCGGCCCGCCGATCGTGGACTATCTGCGTGAGGCCGAAGTGGCGGAACGCTACTACCGGCTTGTCGTGCTCATCCCGGAGGTCGCCCCGGCCCGGCCATGGCAGCGGATCCTGCAGAACCAGCGCGGTTTCGTGCTAGAACGGGCCATCCAGCGCGGCACCGCGAACGTGGTGATCTGCAGGCTCAGGTTCCGGCTGTCGACGATGACGGCGGAGCCGCCGTCTTGAGGGAGGCTGAGAAGATGGCCCTGCTGCTGCCAGCGGCTGACGGGATCGCCGATCATGTCGAGCGGTGCCTGCCGCAGGCGGCGATTGTCCGCTACGACCAGGCCGGCCACGATCGCCTCGACGAGATCACCTTCTACTGCCTGCCGTACATGGGCGATGCGGCCAGCGTCGCGCTGATCAGCAGGATGCCCCGGGTGCGAGTGCTGCAGAGCCTGAGCAGCGGCGTGGACGACGTCCTCGGCGCCGTGCCGCCGCAGGCCGCGCTCTGCAACGGACGGGGGCTGCAGCACGAGGAGGGGACCGCCGAACTCGCCGTCACTCTGGTCCTGGCCAGCCTGCGCCAGCTGCCTACCTTCGTCGGGCAGCAATCCCGGCGGACCTGGCGGCACCTGCGGACTGACACCCTGGACGGCAAGCGGGTCCTGCTGGTCGGCTTCGGCGCGATGGGCGCCGCGATCCAGGAGCGACTGATGCCGTTCGGCCCGCAGGTCTCCCGGGTGTCCCGCACGCCGCGCGAGGGCGTGGCCCAGCTGTCGGAGCTGCCCCGGCTCGCCGCGACCGCTGACATAGTGATCATCTGCATCGCGCTGAGCCCGGACACCCGCGGTCTCGTCGGCGCGGAGGTGCTCGCCGCGCTCCCGGCCGGGGCTCTGGTGGTCAATGTTGCCCGCGGGGCCGTCATTGACGCGGCCGCGCTGGCCGGCGAGCTTGCGGCGGGCAGGCTCCGGGCCGCGCTGGATGTCACCGACGTGGAGCCGCTGCCCGCTGACCGCCCCGAATGGTCCCTGCCGAACGTGCTGATCACCCCGCACATCGGCGGCGACACTTTCGCCTTCGCGCAGCGCGCGCCCGCGTTCGTCGCCGAGCAGGCGGCATGCCATCTGTCCGGACGCCCGCTGCGGAACGTCGTCCGGCCGGCGCTTGGCCAGGCCCGCTGAGCGCCGGCTTTGCGCATCGTGGCGGCCCCGGCGGGCGGGGCCGCCGGGTCACCCCGCCCCGCGCCGGCAGCCGGCCGGGGCTCTCCGTTCCGGGCTGCAAGGACCTTGTGCCCTGGTGAAGCGGCCAGTCCAGGATCGAGAGTTCAGACATAGACTGGCCGACCGGGGCGGGCTGGCCGCTGTGGGCTCCGCCCGCTGCAAGGCGCTGGCTCCCACCAGCGCAGCCCGGCTCCGCATGACGTCGGTGACGGGGCAGCCGTTTCCCGGACCAGGCCACCACCGAACTGAGGCAAGGCGAGCAGCATGACCAAGATCGAGAAGCGGATGGTGGTCGAGTACGGCATCGACCTGGATGGCGTCTGGCTGCCGTTCGCCATGCTGAGACGCCTGAACGAGCACGGGCCGTGGACCCCGCCGCTCACCGAGGCGAATTCCGACCAGGCCCGGGTGCTCGTTGCGCACGGGCTTGCCGAGCACCATAACGACGGGCTGTGCCGCGGGGCGGGGCTGCGGAACTTCGTCGCCGCGCTGCCGTTCGAGCCGACCGTGCCGTTCCGGAGGGTCCCGGCGGCCGGCAGCGACGAGCAGGCACCCGGCCGCGAGGGTGACGACAGCTGGCCGTGCGGCTAGCAGAGCGCACTGCGCGAGCGACGTGACGGGTCATCCGCCAGCACTCAGAAAGTGATCATGAAGGCCCGGTGATGAGGGCCCGCTCGTGCTGCCAGGTTTCGTGGGCGTTCCGGACCCGTGCCCATAGGGCATTCCTCGCGGTCGCGTCCAGGTCGGTCAACGGGAGGTCGAATACGTCCGCGAGGGCGCCGAACCAGTCCGATCTGGCCTCGAGGGTGCGTGGGCGGCGGAGCGGGTCACCGAGGCGCCGCAGCACGCAGCCCGTGAGGACATCGGCGCCGAGAGCGTCCCGCCGCTGCACGGCGCACGTCCGGACGAAGCCGGACTCGGGCGAGGTCGACAGGAAGCGGTGCCGTTCGGTGAAGTCACGCACTGTCGCGCCGTGCGGTGCGAAGTCCATCCCGGTGAAGCTGCCGCGCGGGTCGTGGTCAAGGCGCCAGCCGTCTCGCTCCACATCCGAGCGGCGGATCTGATAGCGGAACGGCCCCTGCACATAGCTGCCCTCGTGCAGCGGCAGCGGCTCGTGCAGGGCATCACCCAGGCCCACATCGACCAGCCAGGTCCCCGATGGGCAGGCCGCACTGGCGAGCCCGTGCACGGTAAGCGCCAGGTGATTGGCGACTGCGGCGCCTGGAGGGGTGGCGTCGGCGGGGCCTTGCACTCCGGCGCGATGCCAGGCAACGTGGTAGCCGAGCGCTCGCAGCAGCACCGAGAAGCCGCCATTGAGGTGATAGCAGTAACCGCCGCGGCGGCTCCGCGCGATCCGCTGGGCTGAGTGGTCCGGCTCGATCGAGGACAACAGGCCGAGCTGGATATCCAGAGCCTCGTAGGCGACGCGTTCCACGTGCGCGGCGTGCAGGGCGTGCAGCGCGGCCACGCCCGGGCGGCCCGGGTCCGCAATCCGGAGGCGCCGGAGGTAGGCACCGATATAGCTCCCCGACATGCGATCTCCGTCCGCTGGCCGCGTGCTGACGCGCTAGGCGGCGCTATCTGCGCCCGGCTGGTACCGGTAACCCATTCCTGGCTCGGTCAGCAGCCAGCGCGGCCTGGCCGGGTCGGGCTCCAGCTTCCTGCGCAGCTGGGCCATGTAGAGGCGCAGGTTGCCGGTAGCGTCGGCGTAGCCGGGGCCCCAGACCTCATTCAGCAGCTGCTGCTGGCTGAGCAGCTTGCCCGGATGGCGCAGCAGCACCTCCAGCAGGTGCCACTCGGTCGGGGTGAGCCTGATGTCCGCCCCGCCGTGGCCAGCCTGCTTCTGGTCCGCCTGGTCCTGGTCCGCCTGGTCCTGGTCCGCCTGGTCCTGGTCCGCCTGGTCCTGGTCCGCCTGCTTCTGGTCCGCCTGGTCCTGGTCCGCCTGGTCCTGGTCCGCCTGCTTCTGGTCCGCCTGGTCCTGGTCCGCCTGGTCCTGGCCCGCCTGGTCGTGGCCCGCCCGCTCCCGGCCGTCGGCAGTCGCCGGTGCCGATGTGTCATCAGGTTCCCTGATGACGCGCTTGGCCGCCAGGTCGACGACCAGGTCACCGAGCCGGACCCGCGGCTCGTCGCCGTCGGCGGTGGCGCGCCGCCCGACCGCCCGCATCCTGGCGAGCAGTTCCTCCATGCCGAACGGCTTGGTGATGTAGTCGTCGGCTCCCGCGTCAAGTGCCTCGACCTTGTCGATGCTGTCCGAGCGCCCGGACAGCACGATGATCGGAGCGGTCGTCCAGCCGCGCAGGCCCTGGATCACCTCGACGCCGTCCAGGTCAGGCAGGCCGAGGTCGAGGATGACCAGGTCAGGCGGATGCTTGGCGGCCTGTTCGAGTGCCCCGGTCCCGGTCGCGGCGGTCTGCACGTCGTAGTGCCTGACCCGGAGGTTGATCCGCAGCGCGCGCAGGATCTGCGGCTCGTCGTCGACAACAAGGACGCGGGTCATCCCGTCACCGTGCCATGCTCAGCGCCATAGTGGTCCCGGCTCGCCGTGGCGCCCGTTCCGATTCCGTCCCGTTCACGCTTGCCCGGTTCGCCCGCATACTGGCCGGCTGGCCCCGGCACAGCGGGCAGCGAGATGGCCATCGTCAGGCCGCCGCCGGGGGTCTGCTCGGGTTCCAGCGTGCCGCTCATCGCCTCGGTCAGGCCACGGGACAGGGCCAGCCCGAGGCCGACGCCGATGGTGTTGTCGGTATCACCGAGCCGCTGGAACGGCACGAACATCCGGTCCCGGTCCGATTCGGGGATGCCGGGCCCGCGGTCGACGATGCGCAGCTCGACCCGGTCGCCGAGGGCGCTGGCGGTCAGCAGCGGCGGCGAGGTGGCGGGGGAGTACCTGAGCGCGTTGGCCGTCAGGTTCACGATGACCCGCTCCATGATCGCTGGATCGACCATGACCTCGGGCACCGCGTCAGGGAAGTCCACGATGACCGTCCTGGCCTGCGGCCCGATATCGTCCAGCGAGCGGGCGATGATCTCCTCGAGGTCGGCCGGCCTGGGGAACACCGGCATGGCCCCGGCCTGCAGCCTGCTCATATCCAGCAGGTTGTCGACCAGGTGGGTCAGCCGGTCCAGGGATTCATCGGCAGTGGCCAGCAGCTCGTCATGGTCTTCTGCCGTGAGCTGGATGTCGAGTGAGCGCAGGCTGCTGACCGCCGCCTTGGCCGACGCGAGCGGCGTGCGCAGATCATGGCTCACCGCGGCGAGCAGCGCCGTGCGCATCCGGTCAGCCTCGGCGATGGGCCGGGCCGCCTCCGCCTCGGCGGACAGGCGCTGCTGCTCGAGCGCGGCCGCGGCGTAGGCGGCGAACGCGCCGAGGATCCTGCGGTCGGTAGCGGGCAGCGCACGGCCGCGCAACGCGAGCCAGAGGCTGTCGGTAACCGGGATCTCCACGTCAGCTTCGTCCGGCCGGCTCAGGGCAGGGGCGCCGGAGACGGCGACCGGCGTCCAGCTGGCGGCGATCCCGCGGGCGGCAGCGCCGTCCGCCGCCGGGGCGCGTTCCAGCAGGGTCACCGATTCCATCCCGAACGCCTCACGGGTCCGGTCCAGCACGGCGGTGAGGGCCTGCTGGCCGCGGAGCACGCTGCCGGCGGTGGTGACCATGAGCTCGGATTCGGCGCTCGCCCTGGCTGCCTGCTTGGTGCGCCGCGCTGCGTCGTCCACGAGGAAGCTGACCACCAGCGCCACCGCGGCGAAGATAACCAACGCCAGCACGTTGTTGGCCTCGGCGATGGTGAACTTGTGCAGCGGCGGCGTGAAATAGAAGTTCAGCAGCATCGAGCCCACGATGGCTTCAAGCAGGGCCGGGACGAAACCGCCCACCAGCGCGACTGCGATCACCGCCACGAGGAAGAGCAGCATGTCGGTGGTCAGGTTGAGCTGGCCGCGCTGGCTGGCAAGGAAGAGGGTCAGCAGCGGCGCCAGCACGGCGGCGAGGGCGTAGCCAGCAAGCCTGCGCCGCAGCGGCAGCCCGCCGTGCGCCCTGGGCAGCCCACGGCGGCCCATGTGGGCATGAGTCACGATATGTACGTCGATATCGCCGGAGTCGCGGATGGTCCGGATGCTGACGCCTGGCCCGGTCAGCAGGGACGACAGCCAGCCGCGCCTGCTGGCCCCGAGAACCAGCTGAGTGGCGTTCTCGGCCCTGGCGAAGGCGAGCAGCGCGTCATGCACGTTGTCGCCGACAACCTGGTGATAGCTGCCGCCCAGCGATTCGACAAGCCGCCGCTGCGCGGCCAGCGCGGCTGGATCAGCGCCGGTCAGGCCGTCCGATTTGGTCACGTGCAGGGCAAGCAGATCCCCGCCGGTTGAGCGGGCGGCGATCCTCGCGGCCCGCCGGACCAGGGTGTCCCCTTCGGGGCCGCCGGTGAGCGCGACCACTACTCGCTCCCGCGCCTCCCAGGTGTCCTTGATGTCATGCGCCGCCCGGTAGCGCTGCAGGCCCTCGTCGACCTTGTCGGCCAGCCAGAGCAGCGCGAGCTCACGCAGCGCGGCCAGGTTGCCGCCCCGGAAGTAGTGCGTCAGCGCCGCATCGATCTTTTCCGCCGGGTAGATGTTGCCGTGCGCCATCCGGCGGCGCAGCGCCTCTGGGGTCATGTCGACGAGCTCGACCTGGTCGGCGGCGCGGACCATGGCGTCGGGGACGGTCTCCCGCTGCGGCACGCCGGTGATCTTCTCTACGACGTCGTTCAGGGATTCCAGGTGCTGGATATTGACATTGGAGATCACGTCGATGCCCGCCGCGAGCAGGTCGGCCACGTCCTGCCAGCGTTTCTCGTTGCGCGACCCCGGCACGTTGGTGTGGGCGAACTCGTCGACGAGGGCGACCTCGGGCCGCCGCGCCAGTACGGCGTCGAGGTCCATCTCCTCGAAGGTGGCGCCCCGGTATGCCAGCCGGGTCCGCGGCACGACCTCAAGGCCGCCAATCTGCGCGGCCGTGTGCTCCCTGCCGTGGGTTTCCACGAACGCGACCACGACGTCGGTGCCGCGCTCCTGGCGCCGGTGGCCCTCACCGAGCATGGCGAAGGTCTTGCCCACCCCGGCGGCACAGCCCAGATAGATCCTGAGCTGGCCGCGCGTGGCCGGAGCCGCCCGGTTTGGGTCGCCCGTCTGGTTCATGACTTCCTTGCTGGTGCTTGGTGCCCTCTCTCAGGACGATAAGCCACGGTAACCAGCGCCGTCGCACGGGCAGCGGCTTGATCACCATGTCAGTCCAGCTGGCCGGGCCAGCCCGGGTACTGCCAGCTAGCGGAATCGATGCGGCGCAGGGCCGGATTTATGCGCATTCCATGCGGGGGCGTTCGCAGGGCGGCACCGGGGCCATCCGGTCGGGGCGGGCCGCCCCAGCGGCCTGATCAGGGCTGGCCGAACCACTGCTCCCCGGATTCCTACTACGCTCGCCGGGTGGCCAGCACCCCATTCCGTTATCAATCGCCTGACGAGGACAGTGCCCGGTGGCTCGGCTTCCCGTTCCGGGACAGCGATATCGTGATCAGCAGCCGGTCCAAGACCGGGACGACGTGGGTGCAGATGATCTGCGCGCTGCTGATCTTCCAGACACCAGAACTCCCCGCTCCGCTCGCGCAGCTCTCGCCATGGCTGGATCACCTGATCGTGCCGCGCGAGCAGCTGTATGCCCGGCTTGCCGCCCAGGAGCACCGGCGGCTCATCAAGACGCATACGCCGCTGGACGGGATACCTCTCGACCCCCGTGCTAGCTATATCGTGACGGCCCGGCATCCGCTCGACATGGCCGTGTCGCTCTACCACCAGGGCGACAACATCGACCGCGCGCGGGTCTCGCAGCTGACCGGCCAGCCCGAGCCGGCCGGGCCACCACGGCCGCGCACGCCGCTGCACGACTGGCTGCTCAGGTGGATCGCCGATGACGACGATCCCCGCGAGCAGCCGGACTCGCTGCCCGGCCTGATGTGGCACCTGTCCGATGCCTGGTCCCGCCGCGGCGAGCCGAACGTGCTCCTAGTGCACTACGACAACCTGTCTGCCGACCTCGAGGGCCAGATGCGCTGGCTCGCCGGGCAACTCGGGATAGCCGTTCCGGAAGAGGCGTGGCCAGCGCTCGTGCGGGCGGCCACGTTCGAGAGCATGCGGGACAACGCGGACGCGCTCGTCCCCACCGCCGGGATCTTCAAGAACAACGCCGCGTTCTTCCGCCGGGGCATTTCCGGCACGAGGCACGAGGTTCTCAGCTACGACGAGATCGCCGCCTACCACGCCCGCGCAGCCCAGCTGGCACAGCCCGACATGCTCTCCTGGCTCCACGCGCCTCACCAGGGCCGATGAATGCATGAGGGCTACTGCCGGATTAGCCGTTGCGGATTACCCAGACCGCAGGCTGGGCTTGCGGCGGAACACTGAACCTCAGCGGCCCGGGCCAGCCTGCGCCGCAAGCTTCGCGCCCTTCAACGGTCACGCTGGCACCGCGCTGAGCTGACGCAAGGGCAGCAGCCGCGGTGGACACGGCGGCTGCGCGCCGAGCCGGGACCCGCTTCTCAGCGCGGCGTCAGCACGCAGAACTCGTTTCCCTCGGGGTCTGCAAGCACCGTCCACGGCACGTCGCCCTGGCCGACATCGGCTGGCGTGGCGCCCGACCGCAGCAGGGTGCTCACGTCGGCCAGGCGATCATCGCCCGGGCGGGGGGCCACGTCGAGATGTATCCGGTTCTTGCCGGGCTTTGCGCCGCCGGCTCGCAGTAGCTCCAGGTAAGGGCCGCCGCCGCTGGGCGATCGCAGCCCCCACAGGTCCCCCTCCCGGCCATCCGGCACCCAGCCAGCCGCGTCGGCCCAGAAGCGCGCCAGGGCCCCGGGATCGGCGCAGTCGACGACGACGGCGGCGACTGGCCCGGTGTCCTGGTAAACCGGCCGGGGCTCGAGCACGCAGAACTCGTTGCCTTCCGGGTCGGCCAGCACCACCCAGGGCACATCGCCCTGGCCGATGTCCACGGGCGCTGCCCCCAGGTCGCGCGCTCGGCTGACAAGTGCCGCCTGGTGCGCGGCCGAGGTGCTCGCCAGGTCGAGGTGCACCCGGTTCTTCGCGGTCTTCGGCTCCGGGACGGGCACGAAGACCAGCGGCAACGCAGCCGGGTTCGGATAGTCGAAGCCGGCCGGCCAGACGTCCACCTCGCCCGAGTCCTCGGCGCTCACCTCCCAGCCGAGCGCGGCCGCCCAGAACATGGCCAGGCGGCCAGGGTCGGCAGCGTCAGCCACCAGGTGCACAAGGCGTGTCGGCATCTCCGTCAACCTTCCAGATCTGGGCGGCTCAACCGTGCGGCTCGGCTGGGCGGCTCAACTGGGCGGCTCGACTGGGCGGCTCAACTGGGCGGCTCAACTGGGCGGCTCATCTGGGCGGCTCGGCTGGGCGGCTCATCTGGGCGGCTCATCTGGGCGGCTCGGCTGGGCGGCTCATCTGTGCGGCTCATCTGGGCGGCTCGGCTGGGCGGCTCATCTGTGCGGCTCATCTGGGCGGCTCGGCTGGGCGGCTCAACTGGGCGGCTCAACTGGGCGGCTCAACTGGCCTCATCAGGGGGCGCTGGGTGCGGGCCCTGGCCGGGCGTCTGGTGCAGGGCATCGAGGAAGGTCGCCGCCCAGTGGGCAACGTCGTGGTCGCGCACGCGCCTGCGCATCGAGCGCATCCGGCGCTTGGCCTCCCTGGGGGAGATCCTCGCGGCCCGGACGATGGCGTCCTTCAGGCCCTCGATGTCGTGCGGGTTCACGATGAACGCGCTGCCCAGTTCGTCGGCGGCGCCGGTGAACTCACTCAGCACCAGCGCGCCGGTCTCATCGTTGCGGCAGGCGACGTACTCCTTGGCCACGAGGTTCATCCCGTCTCGCAGCGGGGTCACCAGCATCACGTCGGCCGCAAGGTACAGCGCGATCATCTCCTCGCGCGGGTAGGCCTGGTGCAGGTAGTGGACCGGCGGGCTGCCGACCTCGCCGTGCTCTCCGTTGATCCTGCCCACCGTCACCTCGACCGCATTGCGGAGGCGGCGGTAATGCTCGACGCGTTCCCTGCTGGGGCTGGCCACCTGAACGAGGACCGCCTCTGGCGGCCCGAGGCGGCCCTCGTTCAGCACCTCGCCGTAGGCGTTAAGCCGGTGCAGGATGCCTTTGGTGTAGTCGAGCCGGTCAACGCCGAGCAGGACGATGTCGGGCTTGCCCAGCGCCTCGCGGATCTCGCTGGCCCGGGCCAGGACCTCGGGACGCCTGGCGATCTCCCCGACCGCCGCCGAGTCGATCGAGATGGGAAAGGCAGCGGCCCTGACCTCACGTCCGCCGGATGCGCCGTGCGCCGCCGTGCGCCGCCGCCGGGTCCCCGCTGCGCTGGTGCCCCAGCCGGCGGCAGTGGTACCAGCGTCGCCTGGCGCGGATTCAGGAACGGTGACGAGCGACCCGTGGGTCACCAGCCCTGCGCTTCGCCTGCAGGCCCGCAGGAAGTTGGTCGCGTCGCTGTGCCGCTGGAAACCGAGGAGGTCGGCGCCGAGCAGGCCCTGGACGATCTGACTGCGCCAGGGCAGCTGGGCGAAGATCTCATAGCCGGGGAACGGGATGTGGGTGAAGTGACCGATGCGCACATCGGCGCGCATCTCGCGCAGCATCCCGGGAACCAGCTGGAGCTGGTAGTCGTGTATCCACACGGTCGCGCCGGCGGCTGCCTGCCTGGCTACTTCTTGCGCGTACCGGCGGTTAACCCGGACGTAGGCGTCCCACCAGGGGCGATGGAACTCCGGCTGCGCGATGACATCGTGATACAGCGGCCATAGCGTTGCGTTGCAGAAGCCCTCGTAGTAGTCGCGGACCTCGTCGGCGGACAAGCCCACGCTGACCAGGTGCATGCCGCCGGTGTCGAACGGCTCCGGCGGCTCACCCGCGCTGCCTGGCCAGCCGACCCAGGCGCCTCCGGCTTCACGCATCACCGGTTCGAGAGCGGTCACCAGCCCGCCAGGGCTTGGCCGCCACTCGACTTCCCCGTCAGGACCTTCGGCCCGGTCCACCGGGAGCCTGCTGGCAGCCACCACAAAACTGTGATCACCGGCCAGTGACCGCGGATCCGCATCCTTCGCGGCGGTGCTCTCCTCGTAGTCAGACGGCGGGAGCGACTCATCCACCAGGGCAGCAGTTCCTCTCATCGGCCACACTGCCCAACCTTAGCCGGTGCCCCTATCCGGTCCGCCTATCCGGTGCCCGTATCCGGTGCCCGTATCTGGTGCCCGTATCCGGTGCTCCGGGCAGCCGCAGACGGAGGGGCTCAGGCCGGGGCGTCGCACAGGGATAAGCCGGGCCTTACCCAAGATAAGGCGGGCCTTGCGCAGAAATAGGGCACCCGCCTGATGCCGGCGACCGGGCCTTACGGCGAGGCTCGAAGTACGGAGCTGAAGGGGCTCGATCCGGAGGGACGGTGCAGCCATGACTAGGACCGGTGGGCGTCAGTCAACCTCGCGGCGGCGAATTGCGCCGGGCCTGCGGCGGATTGCGCCGGGCCTGCGGCGGATTGCGCCGGGCCTGCGGCGGATAGCGCCGGGCCTGCGGCGGATAGCGCCGGGCCTGCGGCAGTTTGGCCGCCGGGTCGCGGCCGTGGTGGCCGAGTGCAACTACGCCCAGCGCCGGATTGCCGCGCTGCGAATCAGTCCGGACAGGTACCTGCCTGATCCAGGCGGGGCACCAGAGACCTACCAAGAGTTCCTGTTCCGGACGTCCGGCCCGCTGGTGCATGAGCTCGCGGCCGCGTGCCGGTCAGCCGGGCGCGCGGTCCGCTGAGCGTGGGCGCTGCGTGCCAGGTGGCGGACGAGCATGCAGGCTGCCGGGCCTGAAGGCTTAAGACCGATTGCCGCCCCGAGATAAGGCGTTTGCCTGATGCGGCCGGACCTGCCTTACCGCAAATGTCGGTTGGGCGGGTCCGATGAGGCGGCCCCGCATCGAGGAGGGACCGATGCACCCGATGCAACGGCACAGCACCGCCGCGCCGGAACTGCCCTGCCGGAGCAGCCCGGACCTGTTCTTCGCGGAGGAACCGGAGAAGCTGCGGCGCGCGAAGGAGCTATGCCTCCGGTGCCCGGTGCGGGCTGCCTGCCTGGCCGGCGCGCTGCGGCGCGGCGAGCCATGGGGCGTCTGGGGCGGCGAATTGTTCCTGAACGGCCTGGTCATCGCGGACAAGCGACCGCGCGGCAGGCCGCGCAAGATCAGGGTGGCTGCCTGACGGCTCGCTCATGGCCGCCGCAGCCACGCGGAAAGCTCGGTGCTGATGATCACGCCAGGCTCATAAACCAACTTGACTCTGCCACCACCTGTGGAAGCGGCTATGACCTGCGGATACCCGGCCTCGCCGGCCGCGGCGAGCCAGTCCGCCGGCGCCCCCCGCCAGTTGCTCGTAGAGCGGCCGTCCGGCAGCGAGTTACATTGACCTGACACCGCATATCTCGCGGCAGCCAAGACCAACTGGATGGTCGTCATGCGCCGGTGCCTTGTCGTCGCCAACCGGACACTGCTGAGCGCTGAGCTACAGGAAGAGCTCCGCCAGCGGATCGAGTCAGGACCGAGTTCCTTTTACGTGCTCGTCCCGAACACCAGCGCCGCGGACTACGAGGTTCCCGCCGACAGCGGCGTTCTCCCGCCCAGCCTGGCATGGTGGGCGACCAACTACCGCGGCCCCGCCACCGACGAGGAGGCGAGCGTGCAGGCCAGGCAGCGGCTTGGCCAGGCGCTGGCCGACCTCACTGCGCACGGCGCCGCCGCCGAAGGTGACCTCGGGAGTTCGACGCCGCTCGAGGCGATGGAGAAGGTCTTGACCGATCATCAGTTCGACGAGATCATCGTGGCCACGCTTCCCCAGCCCATCTCGCGCTGGCTCGGGACCGACCTGCCCCATCAGGCCGAGCGGAAGTTCAAGCTCCCGGTCACAACCGTCATCATGAAGCGCTGACGCGCGGCGCCGTAATGCACAGGCGCCGTAATGCAGAGGAGAGCGTGAGCCGCTCAGGGCCGCTCGCCGGCGTAGCCGGCCATCCAGTGCCTGTCCGCCCCGATGTCGTTCCTGTCGCCGGTCCGGAAATGACCGGCGAGCGTGCCGCATGGGGCGGAATCTTCCGCGACGGCATCGGCCGTAACGCGCGGTACGCTGCAGGCCGGCCGCCGCCATGTCACTGGCTCCGCAAGTCCTCCCACAGCTCGTCGTTGTCGAGCCGCGGTGTTTCCGCCGCCGGGGAGCTGCAATGTCCGACGCGCATGACCATCTGCGGGAACCTGCGCCATGGCCACCAGGGATTCTGCGGCCTGTCCTCCTCGTTGACTGGTTCCAGCGGCTGCGTATAGAACGATGCCGCCACGTTGCGGCTGGCGGCCGTCAGCAGGACGCGCTGCAGGCCCTGCCCGGCGCGGAGCCAGTCAGTCCGTGTGTTAGTGTCCGTCGAAATCGCCAGCAGCCGCGTGTGTCTCTCGAATGACTTCCGTTCACGTTCCTCGGATCCCTGCCATTCGAGTCCCAGATCACGGTAGGGAATATGGCCATTCGCAGGTAGCGGGCCGAATGCCTCGGGAGGAATCCCGAGGCCGCGCTTGAGCATAGGCTCGTTAGTGTATTGCCCCAGCTCGTTTCGGTAATCTTCCCATTTTGGATCCTCATTGATCTTACGATTCGCCTTCTTGATGTCGGACAGCAGTAAGTTGGTCTCGTGCTGGTGCAGCAGCCATAGATAGGCCCGTTCTTGCCAGGCTGCGCTCTCAAGCTCAGCCACGATGTTCAAGCCGAGGAGTTTCTTCTCGAATGGCTGACGATTCGTATGGCGACGCGGGATCGCTTCGTAGAGCCGTTGCTCAACGGCGGTCGGCTGATGCGCTCTGGTGCCCACGATTTCCACTGACGCGAGCAGATCCCGGTCGTTTTTCTCGTCAGGCATCAGCCAGACCACAGAATCGTGCCCGGCGACCCGCAGCGCCAGGCGGAGGTCAAACAGCGCCGCACCGCAGCTGATGACCAGCTCGCGTTCCTCTGGATCAACATACCGGAGTCGGCGATCGCGTTCGGCGCGGAGGTCAATGCGATCGTCGGCCACGACTTGGAACAGCCAAGGCTGGGTGTTGAGCACGGACGGCGCGGCCTTGACCGCGTTGATTAAGCGGCCGATGTCGGCGACTATATCGTACATAACGCACTTCCTTCGACTCCGCTCCAGGCTTGTGCTGCGGCCGTGGTAATGGCAGGGTCTTTGGTCCCCTCGTCAGTGCCGCAGGTCGTTTTCCCGGCCGGTTATCTGACCGAATACTCCGCTGCCGGGCGACAAGTCCTGCTTAGGTATCGCCGATGCGGTCATATTTACTATAAGTCGCCTGATCTTGAACAAGAGCACCTTTCGGCGCTCTTGCCGCTTTGACCACCAGGCACCCGGCCAGAAGTGATCGTGTCGCGCCGAGCCGTCGCAGGATCTGCCAGATCAGTTACGCCCGAAGCTGTCGTGCCCTTGGCCGACGCAGGTCGCTAGGCTGGCGTCGTGTCATCCGAGGAGCTGCCTGTCGCGGAGTTTGCCTTCCCGGGACCGCTGCGCGATCAGCTCGTCGCCGCGATCTTGGAAGGTGGCAAGACCACTACGAGCGGATTGCTCGCGGATTACGAGCATGAGCACGAGCCGCTGCCGTATCCCGGGCTGCGCGAGGTCGTGGTGGACTCGGCCGGCAACGCGATCGGGGTCATCGAGACGACCGCGGTGCGGGTGGTCCGCCTCGCCGATGTGGACCTGGCTCACGCGCTGGGCGAGGGAGAGGGATACACCTCGGTCGAGGAATGGCGCACCGGGCACGAGCGGTTCTGGCACTCAGCGGAAATGCGCGAGGCTCTGGGCGACCCGGAATACACGGTCGACGACGACACCCCCGTGGTGACCATGGCCTTCCGCCTGGTGGAGCGCTAGCAGCTACCGATACGCAGGTCACGTCCGCCTCGCGTCGTCGTCTCCCTTGTCGTCGTCTCCCTTGTCGCCGGTCTCCCTTGGTGCCGTCGGTCTCCCGTCACGTTGCACTCGTGCCGAGCGCGGCCGCGATCTGCCGGATGGCCTCTGCCTCGGCGGGGCTCACGTCCTGCCCGTCCTCCCTGTGCGCGGCCGCGACCTTGTCGACGAGGGTGAGGATGAAGCGCTGGTAGCCGTCGACTTCCGCGGCGGCTGCCTTGCCGCCCAGCAGCGCCACCGCATCACGCAGGCGCGCGAGCCCGCTCGCCCTGAGCTCTTCGGGGGAGTGGTACCTCGCGTGGTCGACCTGGGGCTTAGCCGCCACGATCTCGTCGAGGAGCTCGCTCGCGCCGTGCTGAGCGCGGGCTTCGGCGTAAGCCTTCGACATCGCGATCGTCTCGCGGATCATCCCCCCGCGCGCAGCCGTGACTACGATCATGCCGGCAGTCGGCGGGCCCTCGAGGACTACTTTCCATTCCTCGGGCGAGAAAGCGGCCTTTGTCGTCATTCGTCACTCCTGTCCTCATGGGAAGTGCGGGCTTCGTTACGAGCGGAGAAAACGAAGACACGATAGCGAATATCCATGGCCAGAGCTGCAAACACCCGCTCCGGCGAAGGTCATGGAGCCTGGGGTGCCCGGCAGACACGGCCGGCTGCGGGTCTGGCTGGGAGCCTGCGGCTTGCGGCAACGAGCACCAGTCCCGGCCCCAGCCCGGCGATCTGCACGCCTGGCGGGACATAATGAGCCATGGCTGATTGGGTAGGGCGCACTGCGACCGAGATCGCGTCGGCCGTCCGGTCGGGGGATGTCACGGCCCGCGGCGTCGTCGCCGAGCATCTGGACAGGATCGCGAAGCTGAACGCGGAGCTGGGCGCTTTCGTGCGGGTCCGTTCGGCGGAGGCCCTCAGGGAAGCCGGGGAGATCGACGCGCGGGCCGACCGCGCGGAGCTGCGGCTCGCCGGGGTTCCGGTCGGGATCAAGGATAATCTGCCGGTCGCCGGGGAGCCGATGCGCCTCGGGAGCGCGGCGGCGCCGGACATCCCGCAGGACACCGATCACCCGGTGGTGGCGCGCCTACGCGCCGCCGGCGCTGTCGTCGTGGGGCTGACGAACCTGCCTGAGCTGGCGATATACCCGTTCACCGACAGCGCCTTCGGGATCGCGCGTAACCCGTGGGACCGCCGCCGGACCCCGGGCGGGTCGTCGGGGGGCGCCGCGGCGGCCGTGGCCTCGGCGATGGTCCCGGTCGCCCAGGGCAACGACGGGCTGGGGTCGATCCGCATCCCCGCGGCGGCCTGCGGGCTGTTCGGCATCAAACCAGGCCCCGGTGTCGTGCCCGCCCAGATCGGGGTGGACAGCTGGCGCGGCATGGCCGAGAACGGGCCGCTGGCCAGCACGGTCGCCGACGCCGCGCTCATGCTCGAGGTGATGGCCGGTGCCTCGTTCGACCTGGCCGAGCCGTCCGGGCTGCGCATCGCGGTGTCGGTCAAGCCGACCGGGCCGGGCATCATGGTGCACCGCTCGTTCACCGCGGCGGTCCGGAGCTGCGGGGACCTGCTGGCCAGCCTGGGGCACACCGTCACCAGCGAGGATCCCGCCTATCCGCCGTGGTCCACGCCCGCGGCGATCGGGCGGTGGTTCAGCTGCTCGGTCGCCGAGGCGAAGCCCTTCCTGGCCGGCTCGCGGCTCGAACGCCGCACCCGCCGGCATGTCCGCGCGGGCCAGCTCATGATGAGCGTGTACCCGCCCCAAGACACCGACCGGGAACGGCTGCGCACAGCACTCGGGCCGTTCTTCGACCGCCACGATGTGCTCGTCATGCCCTCGCTGGGCCAGCTGTGTCCGGCCGCGCGGCGCCGGGGCGAGGAGTCGTGGCTGCGCAGCGTTGTCACGTCGATCAGGTTCGCCCCGATGACCGGAGTATGGAATCTGGCGGGCTTTCCGGCAGCCAGCGTGCCGACCGGGGCCTGCACGGCAGGGCTGCCGGGGTCGGTGCAGCTGGTCGCCGCGCCCGGCCGGGAAGCGGTGCTGCTCGCGCTCGCCGCCCAGCTGGAACGCTCGCGCGGCTGGCAGCGGCACGCGCCAGCGTACGATCCCGGCCAGCTGCGACCCCAGTCCGCGGCACGAGCGTAAGCCGGGAGACCCCAAACCCGGCACACCGGCGTTTCACCTGATCTCCACGGGTTCTGCAGCCGGCCTTCACGTGGCACTGGTCGGCTGCCCTGACGGCTGCGCGGTCCCGGACCGTCGTCGCGCGGACACGCGCCGCCGAGGCGGGCGCGCTGAGCTGGGCGCGGGCCCGCTGCCAGGATCGTCCACGGCGAAATACAATGTCCGCGTGCACTGAGGTCCATGGAGGGGGAGCAGGCATGACGCAGACGGCGAGCCGAGGGATCCAGGAACTGCGCAGGGCGATGGAGGGACCCGTCATCGCGCCCGGCGACCCGGACTTCGATGACGGGCGCCGGGTGTGGAACGCGGGGATCGACCGGCATCCGTCAGTGATCGCCCGCTGTGCCTCGGCCGCGGACGTGGTCGAGGCGATCGGACTGGGACGCGAGCACCAGCTGGAGATATCCGTACGCGGCGGCGCACACAACACCGCGGGCACGGCCGTCTGCGATGACGGGGTGATGATCGACCTCAGCCTGCTCAACTCGGTGACGGTCGATCCGGGCGCGCAGCGGGCGCGGGTCGGCGGCGGGGCGCTGCTGGGAGACCTGGACGCCGCGACCCTGGCCCACGGGCTGGCCGTCCCGGCCGGATTGATCAGCCACACCGGAGTCGGGGGGCTGACCCTGGGCGGCGGCATGGGCTGGCTGACCCGCCAGTTCGGCCTGAGCATCGACAACCTGGCCGCCGCCGACGTAGTCACCGCCGACGGCCGGGTGCTGCGTGCGGCAGCGGACGAGCATCCCGACCTGTTCTGGGCGATCCGCGGGGGCGGCGGCAACTTCGGCGTCGTCACCTCGTTCGAGTTCCGGCTGCACGAGCTCGATCCGATGGTCCAGTTCGGGCTGTTCTTCTGGAGCATCGACCAGGGCGCCGAGGGGCTGCAGCTGGCCAGCGAGATCACCGCGGCGATGCCGCCGGGTATCAACGCGGTGATTGGCGCGCTGAACGCGCCGCCGGCGCCATTCGTACCGCAGCAGTACCACTTCGCCCCCGGCTATGCCCTGCTGCTGACCGGGTTCGGAGCCGCCGAGGAGCACGAGAAGCTCGCCGCGGAGATCCGCCGGAAGGTCCCGCCGCTCTTCGACCTGGTCACCCCCATGCCCTACCTCGAGCTGCAGAAGATGCTCGACGGGGCCAACGCGTGGGGCTCGCACTGCTATGAGAAAGGCACCTACGTCGAGGACCTGTCGGACGAGGTCATCGAGGTGATCACCGAGCAGGTCCCGGGTAAGAACTCGCCGATGTCCCTGATGCTGCTCTACCGGCTCGACGGCGCTTACAGCCAGGTCGGTGACGACGAGACAGCCTTCAGCGGCGGGCGCTCGCCGCGATACGGCACCTTCATCGTCGGCGTCGCGCCGGACGCCGGCCTGCTGGCCGCCGATCGCCGCTGGGTCCGCGACTTCTGGTCGGCGCTGCGCCCGCACGCCATCGGCAGCGGCGACGGCTACGTCAACGGCACGGCTGACTACCAGAATGACCGGGTCCGCGGCAGCTATGGCGCGGCTAAGTACGAGCGGCTGGCGAGGATCAAGGCTGATTACGACCCAGGCAACGTGTTCCACGTCAACGCCAACATCGCGCCTGCCTGACCTGGCTCCTCATTTGCCGGCTGACGGTGTCCGTCAGACCCCGGCTCACCGGGGTGGCCGGGTTCCCCAGGGTGGCCTGGATTCCCCGGGGTGGCCGCGCTAGCCGGGGTTCCCCGGGGTGGCCGGGTTCCCCGGGGTGGCCGCGCTAGCCGGGGTGGCCGCGCGGTGTCGTAAAGCTGCACCCCGAGGCAGCTGCTGCCGAGGTAGCCTGCCATGAGCAGGGCAGCAAGATCGTCAGCGGCACGTCAGAGGGCGCGGACATGCCCTGACCCAGTGCCGGATTGCGTTCCTGCTATGCGGATTCCGGCTGGTGGCTGTATCTGCCGCCATCCAGGCTGCTCTTCATTAATGCCCGGGTGCACCTGGCCGTCGCCAGCGGTCGCTGGCGGGTCCAGGGATCCGGGCTTGGTTCTGGGCGGGCCGGCTCGGCTCGGGCGGGACGCACGGTGCAGGGTCACCCCTGGGCTGTGCCTTCGGGCCGCCCGCCGGTGGCCTGCAGTGCCCTGACGCTGTCCCGAATTTGCTGCCCAGTAACCGGAAACTCCGGTCAGGCTCTCATCGAGGAGGACTCGCCATGAAGCTCACCACTCGCGCCGCGCGCCGGATCAGCGCCGCGGCCGCGGCGGCCTGCGCCGCCATCTTCGTGCCCGCGATCGCGCTGGCCGCACCGGCATCACCTGCCAGCCAGGCATCACCTGCCAGCCAGGCATCACCCGCTGCCGTTCGCCTGTGCGAGACGCCAGGCCTCGTGATCTGGCTGGACACCAACGGCAGCGGAACTCTCGGCAGCGTCTTCTACCATCTGGAGTTCACCAACCTGTCCGGGCATCGCTGCACGCTGAACGGCTTCCCCTTCCTGGCCGCTGTCGACCTGCACGGACACCAGGTGGGCCGCCGGGCCTCCTTCAATCACTCCACCCCGCACCTGATAACGCTGGGCAACGGCAAGACCGCCACGGCGGTGCTGCAAGTGGTGGACGCCGGCAACTACCCGAAGGCAGCGTGCCACCCGGTCACCGCCGCCGGGCTGCGCGTGTACCCGCCGAACCAGACCAGGTCCAAGATCGTTCCGTTCCCGTTCGCGGCCTGCTCGAGAGTGAGCCCGCACATCCTGTTCGTAGGGCCAGTGAGGAAGTAACGCTGGCGGGCAATCGCCAGTCAGGCCCTGCCGTCCCAGGGCTACGCGAAGCTGCCCAGGTCAGCGAGCCCGGGCGATGTCGCCGACGTCGCCCGGGTCAGCCCGGGTCGGCCCGGGTGAGCCCGAGTCGCCGGGTCACCCGGGTCGGCCCGGGGTCGCCGGGTTGGCTCGGGTCAGCCCGGGTCGCCTGGTCAGTCCGGGTCAGCCTGGGTCGGCCCGGGGTCGCCGGGTCAGCCTGGGGTCAGCCCGGGGTCGCCGGGTCGGCCCCCGGGTCAGTCGGGATCGCCGGGTCGGCCCCGGGTCAGTCGGGCGGGCGGGTGGGAAGAAGGACGATCTTGCCCCGCAGGTGCCGCTCCTCCAGCTGCGTATACGCGTCCCGCACCTGCTCTAGCGGGTAAGTCCGGGCGATCGGGAGCGCTAGCTCGCCGACCGCGATCAGGCCGGCCAGTTCGGTCAAGACGGCGGCCGGATCCTCGACAGCGGCGATGCCCTCCATCTTGGCACCGGTCCGCTGGGCCGCCGGCCAGTCGATGATCGTGTCGATTCGTACTCTCGGCACGCCAAGCTCGATGGCCAGATCTACGTAACCGCCGCCGAAGCAGTCGATAAAGGCGTCAATGCCCCGCGGGACGGCGGCCTTCAGGCGGTCGGCCAGGCCCTCGCCGTAGGTCACCGGGGTGACCCGGAGAAATGTCAGCCAGTCGGCGTTGGCCGGGCCGGCGATACCGATCACGGTGGCTCCGGCGCGGCGTGCGAGCTGCACAGTCACAGATCCGACCCCGCCGGCTGCCGCGGAGACCGCCACCGTGTCACCGGGCCTGGCGGTCACGGCGCGGACCGCCGACCAGGCGGTGACGCCGGCCACGTACAGGGAACCTGCAGCCTCCCAGGAAATCCCGGCAGGCTTGGGTACCACCTGGCCGGCCGGAACGCTGACGGCCTCGGCGTGGCTGCCCCGTTCCTCGGTCCAGCCGATCACCTCCGCGCCTACGCTCACCGACGAGACACCGTCACCCACCTCGGTCACGACACCGGCGAAATCGCTGCCCTCGCCCTCGGGGAAATGGGCCGGCCATCGGTCGTGCAGGAGCCCCTGCCTGATCGCGGCCTCGCCCGGGTTGATGGATGCCGCCACCACCTGCACGACCACCCGACCAGGGACGGCCGCGGGCCGGGGTACCTCGGCCACCTGAAGTTCTTCCGTCCCGCCGTAACGCTCGAATCGCACCGCTCGCATCGTCTTCTCGGCCATGCACGCTGCAACCGACCGCACAGGCGGATCTGTTCCTTCGGCCCGGGCCGTTCCCCCGGCACCGGCACGCGTGGCCGTGACGAGCCTCCGGCCACAGTTCGCCGCTGGCTGAGTAGCTGTATGGTGAAGCCCCGGGCAGCGGGCCCTCGGCCGGCGGACTCGAAGGTCTGTCAGGGCAGTGAACAGCAAGGTGGCACGCGATGGCAGCCCGATCTCCCGAGGAGGACAGGGCGGCTATCGCGGCACACCTGGCCAGCTTCAGCCGCATCGCGGTGCCTCAAGCGGGCCTGAAGGCCGCGTCGGTCGCCGTCTGCATTCTGGATCAGCAGGATGTGTGCTCGCTGCTGATCACCAGAAGAGCGCTGAGCTTGCGTTCCCATCCTGGTCAATGGGCTCTGCCCGGCGGGGTTCGCGATGCGGGCGAGTCAGTGCAGGACGCTGCCAGGAGGGAACTGCGCGAAGAAACGGGCGTAGCGGTCGCGCCACGCGATGTCCTGGGGCTACTCGATGATTACGTCACCCGGTCCGGTTACCTGATGACGCCGGTGGTCGTGTGGGGCGGCCAGGTCAGCGCCGCGATGAGAGCGCCTGCATCCGAGGTCGCTCAGATACACGTGATCCCGCTGGCCGACCTGGACGTCGCGCCCAGGCTGCTGCGTATTCCTGAATCTAAGTCGCCGGTCATCCAGCTGCCGCTCCTTGGCCGGTACCTCCATGCGCCGACGGCCGCGATCGTCTACCAGTTCTGCCAGGTGGCGCTGCACGGCCGCGCGATCAGGGTGTCACATTTCGAGCAGCCTGTTTTCGCCTGGAAGTAGTACGGCGCTCCGGTCGGGTCTTTTATTTCTCCACGCGCCGATGGCGCATCTGGAAAACGCCGCTGGCTTCACCCCGATGTGCCGTCGGCGCTATTGACCCCCGGACCTTCGAGCATGGCCTCTGTTCCTGCGCGGGCTATCTGCTGGGCTTCGTGGTCGCTCATGGGCGGCCCGATGACCGGCTGACCGGTTTCGGCTGCGATGCGGCTCATGTCTTCCATGGGGACGTTCAGCTGCGTGGTGGGGGGCAGGCTGGCCGTGGCGGCGGGGATCCCGACGGCCTGGATGAAGCGCAGGAACGAGTCGTCCTGGTGAACTTGCAGCATGCCGGCGGGCTGGCGGCCCAGCACGCGGAAGGTGTGCGGCACGCCTTTGGGCAGCACGACGTAGTCACCGGGCCTGGCCACGAAGGTGTGCTCACCGCAGCGCATGGCCAGCTGGCCGTCCAGCAGGTAGAAGCTGTCGTCCAAGTCGGGGTGCACGTGCAGCGGCGCCCCGCCGTCGGGCGAGACGGTCATCTCGATGATGGCCGGCGAGCTATCGGCCGCCGGGGTGCGCAGGACGGCGAGGGAGTCGAAGAACCAGTATGCGGGCCCTTCGCCGGCGGCGGTGTGGGTGAGATGCGCCGGCGGGTGCTCAGCGGGCTCGGCTTGGCCGGTCCCCGGGGCGGCGTGCGTGGTCATGATTCCCCCTATGGCGTTGTTAGTCGTTTTCGCCGGCGTTCTCGCTGCGCAGTGCAGCGACCAGAACGTCCAGTGCCCAGGCGATGCCCTGCTGGGCTTCCCCGGCCGACAGGCCGGTTTCCTCGGTGATGGTCACCCACGCCGACAGGCTGCACAGGTAGGCGATGGCCGCCGAGCGGCACCGGGCCTCACCGGGCTCCAGATGCGAGGTGACCTCCGCCAGCACCGCAGTGATCGCCTGGACCCGCCGGGCGCGGTGGCCGGACCGGGCGCGCCTGCCGAGACTGCTGTGCAGCATCGACTTGGTCAGCTGCGGGTGCCGGGCGCCTGCGGCCGCTGCCCGCAAGAATTCGGAGCTGATCTCCTCCGGGCTGCCGATCTCGGTTCGCAACCCGAGCCGGGCCACTATGTGATCACCGGCGGCCGAGAACAGCTCGTCGCGGGTAGCGAAGTAGCGGTAAAGCGTGCGGGTGGAGACCCCTGCGTCGGCCGCCACCCGGGGCAGCGCGATGTCGTCGGGGTCCAGGGTCTCCAGGAGGTCCGCCAGCGAGTCCAGGATCGCCTCCCGGACCACGGCCGCCTGCCGTTCCCGAAGCGAAGACCCGGCGCTCATGTCACGAGCATGCCATCGATGGCATGAGCATGTCAAAGGCTCCGGACAGCGCCCGCAGCATGACGCGGGCGCAGGAACTGCTCGAGCGCGCCGAGAGCAGCGCCGAGCAGATCGCGGCCGAGGCGGGCGGACCGCGCTGATGCTGCGCAGGCACTTCGATCGCAGGTGTGGGATCACGCCGCAGGCTTACCGCCCCGTACCTTCAGCCAGCCAGCCCCCGCCCCGTGGTCAGCCACTGGGACGTTGGCAGCGAGATCGCCGCGCGGCCCGGCCCCGCCCCGAGGGCGAGCCGGGCCGCGCTGGGGCCCCCGCGGAGGCCGGCTACCTGACGATCTGGATGACGCGCTCCATGCCGAGCTGGGCGCGCTCGCGGTGGTCCTGGGTGTCCATGAAGCACGCCAGCACCCAGTACCCATTTCGCGCTGATGCCATCGCCTCAATAAAACTGGCTGGTCACATCCCTATGCGGCATCGCTGGTCGTTACAGATCCAGCCCTCGGTACACATCCCGGCGGTGCCCGACCACCGCGACAGTAACGACATGCGCGGCCTCATCCACAACATAAATCACTCGGTAGTCGCCCGCACGGATTCGTAGCCACGGCCGGTGACCCTTGAGCGCGACGGCACCGGCAGGCCGGGGATCATCGGCTAGGGCGCGCATCGCGGCCAGCACGTCCTTACGTGCCACCGCATCTAAGTGACGCAGCGACTTGCGGACACGCGGACGCGCCTGGACCGCATAAGCCGCCATGAGCTAGTGCCCGAACTCGGCTTCGAGCGTTTCGACAGGCACGGAGTCACCCGGCTCATCCCATGCAGCCTCGGCCTCGGCGACGTCCTCCGCGTCTTCCGCAGCGCGCAGCGCCGCAATTACCGACTCGGGCACGATGGCGGCCACGCGCTCGCCGCCGATTGTCAGGTGCGTTATTACGCCGTGACGGGCATTAGCAACGGCAGCCCTGACCGCCGGGCTGTCGGCGGGCACGTCACGCGCTGGCTCTCCCATGGTGATGAGTGTACGTACGTGTGTCGCGGCGTGCGCCGCCGTGCCCCGATGAACTGGGGCAAGCAACTCGTCGTATCCGCGGATCGCGCAGTCAGCCAGACCTGGCCGCAGCGCCGCACGCATCCGGAAGCCATCCGAAAGACCGCGAAGCGAAGTAATGGTAGATATTGACACTGCCGCTGTGTCCGCATCAATGTTCCGTTGAGTTACTGTCCGCGCTCTGAGCCGCGCAGCCCCCGGTGAGGCAACGACCTGACCACGCGCCGATGGCACATCTGGAAAACGCCGCTGGTTTCACCCCGATGCGCCGTCGGCGCTATTGACCCCGGACCTTCGAGCATGGCCTCTGGGTGGGCGACCTGCACGGACGGGGCCAGTCTGGTGAGCCTGGCGGGTAGGCAGCGTCCTTGGCCGTTGCGGGTCTTCCCGGTGCATCTCTACTGGGTTAGCCCGACCGCAGCTGATGTTGTAACATATTGTTATGACAACTATGACGATGGGTGTGCGGGAGGTTACCCGCAATACCTCCGAGGTATTCGAGCGGACGAGCAACGGCGACACCATCATCGTGACCAACCGCGGCAGGGTGGTCGGGATCATCACGCCCCCCCAGGCGTACTCCCCAGAGCTGGCCGAGCTCATCGCCGCGGGCGCGGTGCTGCCGCCGGCCGTTCCCGGCGGCACGTCCGCGCTGCTATCGATGTCTGTCCCGGCGGGCGAGACAAAGAACTCCTCGGCCGACCTTGATGCGATCCGAGAGGATCGCAGGTGATCTACATCGACACCTCTGCCGTGCTCAAGCTTGTCCATCCCGAGCCCGAGAGCGCGCCGCTGCGGATCTGGCTGGCCGACCACCCGGACGACCTGGTGAGTTCAGCCCTGGTCCGCACCGAGACGCGCCGCGCATTGTTGCGCAATGACCCGGCTGCGCTGCCGAATCTGCCAGCGGTCTTGTCGGTGATAGCCCAGATCCCGGTCAGCGAAGCTGTCCTGGATTCGGCCGCGAGGTTCCCAGATCACATGCTTCGCTCGTTGGACGCTATTCACCTAGCCAGCGCTCAGGCAATAGCTGGCGTGACGGCTCTGCTCGCCTATGACAAACGGCTGGCCGAAGCGTCACGTCTGGCGGGCATCACCGTGGTCAGCCCAGCCTGATGGGATCACGCTCACCTTCCGTCCCGCGATGGCCGCCTAGCGGCACCGGGCCGCACCGGGTTCCAGATGCGAGGTGACCTCCGCGCACCGCCGTGATCGGTGGCTGATCAGCCAGCGCCTGATGCGGGCGCAGCGTAGGCAGCGAGATCGCCGCGCGGCCCGGCCCCGCCCCGAGGGCGGGCCGGGCCGCGCTGGGGCCCCCGCGGAGGCCGGCTACCTGACGATCTGGATGACGCGCTCCATGCCGAGCTGGGTGTGCTCGCGGTGGTCCTGGGTGTCCATGAAGCACGCCAGCACCCAGTACCCAGGCCGGTTGTGGATGACCTGCTGCTGGTAGGCGCCGTGCGTCAGGATGTTGACGAATGAGTAGAAGTCGGTGGCCAGGCGCTGCGCCTGGCTGTCCTTGCCGGCCTTCAGCAGCGCAGCGATCTTGCGCGCGTCGGCCGCATTGCGGCCGCGGGCTGCGACGATCATGTGCACGAGGAAGCCATGGTTGGCGAAGCGGACCAGCTCGCCGTCGTGCAGCCTTCCGGGCCCGCGGAAGCCGAACTCGATCGACGCGACTGTCGCCTGCGGCTTAGGCAGCTTGGCCGGCGAAGCGGCCCCGGTGATCGTGAATTGTGTATGCGGCGGGATCTTGGCATTCGATGCCAGGTCGAGCGCGACATATCTGCCGGGAGCCAGGTTGGCCTGGGCCGAGGTGGTGCCCTTGTTGGCCTGCGGGCTGAAGACGATGGACGCGATGAGGGCGATGTTGTTCGGGTCTCCCGCCGCGGCCTGGAAGAGCTGGGCCACGGTGACCCCCGGGTCGAGCCGGACAAATGTCGGGTCCCCCTGCGGCTCGCGGGTAACCTTCGACACGACCTCGACCCCGCCGGACGTCGCCCCGGTGACTTTGATCGTCTTGCCGTTCATCGCAACAAAGATCTTGGGTAGTGCCGCGTGGCTCGGTACCAGGGAGCGCGCCGGCCGGGCGACGGCGGCACTGGCGGCCACGCCGGTCACGCCGAGGGCCGCCGCGGTGACGGCAGCGCCGACGGCTACGTGAATCCGCTTGTGCTTAAGCATAGATTTGTCCCCTTATGGATATGTATATGCCGGTTCGATGCCAGCATGTGCCGGACGTATAGATAGACGCCGCACTAATGGCTGCGGATGACACCACTTGGGTGGTTTGCTGTCCCTAAATCGATTGCAGAACGAAAGGCGGCGCTCAGGCGCTTCGGTTGTGGGCCCGGCCGAGTTCACAGCCTGCAACTTTATATGGCGAGGGCGTCGTTCGCCGATCAGGGGACGAAGGCTGCGATTCTGGACCGCCTTTGGCTGGCCGCCACATTCCCGAAAACTGTCGCCAGGCCGAGGCAGAAAGGCCGAGCGGGTGCTGGCTGACAGTGATCGGAGGGATATGCGCTGGTCGGAGATGGAAGACGCGCAGCCGCGGCTAACCGAGCTCGGACGGCGGCGCTTGCTCGCCCCCGGGTGGCACCCTAAGCCCGGGTGCCACCCTGAGCCCCGGTGGCAGCCTCAGCCCCGGTGGCAGCACCAGCCCACGTGAGCCCGGTGGCGGCCTATGCGAGCCCCGGTGGCAGCACCAGCCCAGGCCCGGCACATCACGTGCGGCCTGCGCCGTGGGGGCAGAATGCTGCCATGGCCATTGTCGACGCCTGGATGCAGCATCCGACTCCGGGATTTCTGCAGAATGACATGTTCGAGTCGCTTCGGCGGTGGACCGGGCAGCAGCTGCCGGTCGACGAGGTACCCATCGAGCGCACCCTCGCCGCCATGGACGAAGCCGGCGTGCAGCGCGGGATGATCTGCGCCTGGTACGACGCGAGCGGCCCGCTCATCAGCAACGACCTGGTGGCGGGCTGGGTCGCGGCGCATCCGGACCGGCTGACCGGCATCGCGTCCGTCGACATCCGCCGCCCGCGGCCGGCCGTGCTGGAACTGCGCCGGGCGGTCAGCGAGCTCGGGTTCCGCGGGTTGCGCGTCGTGCCGTGGCTGTGGGGACTGCCGCCTAATCACCGGCTGTACTATCCGCTGTTGGCTGAGTGCGTGGAACTCGGCATCCCGTTCCTGACCCAGGTCGGCCACACTGGCCCACTGCGCACGTCGGAGACCGGCCGGCCGATCCCCTACCTCGACGACGTCGCCCTCGACTTCCCCGAACTCGTGATCGTCGGCGGCCACATCGGCTACCCGTGGACCACCGAGATGATCGCGCTTGCCACCAAGTACCCCAACGTCTACATCGACACCTCCGCCTACGTGGCGCACCGCTACCCGGCCGAGCTCGTCGAGTACCTGCGCGGGCATGGCCGGCGTAAGGTCCTCTTCGGGTCCAACTACCCCATGATCACCCCGGCGCAGGCCCTGCGGCGCCTCGGCGAGCTCGGCCTGGACGACGAGGCCCGGGACCTGTTCCTGGGCGGCAACGCGTCGCGGCTCTTCGCCACGGACAGCTGACGACCTGCCGCAACCGGGGCGGGGCAGCGGCTCGCTTTCCCGAATAAGAACGGTGCACTGCAACGTGATTCGTGCACCACCCCCGCCCATGACCCGGATACAGGAGCCTGACCTCAGATCCCGCGCCGGTTCCCCGGGTATCAGAAAGGCAGCAGCGCGTGGTCGTCCTTCGCCGAATCAGCGGTAGCCCGGGCCAGCTCTGGTCAGCGCACCCGGTGCCATGATCACGGTTATCAAGGTGTGCCCGGACCCCACCAAATCACCCGCGATCATGTCAGAGACAGCATGAGCCGCGCCCGGCGCCCGGCGGCCCGCCGGAGTCTGTCGGTCAGCCCTTGACGTAGGCCAGTTTCTCGGTGACCAGGCCATTCCTGACCGTGATGATGTCTGCGCCGCGCACGTGGCCGTCGCCCCAGTCGAACCGCCACCGCTGAACCAGGCGGTCACCGGCGACGAACGAGTCCTCCACGGTGAAATGGCTGCGCTCGTTGTCGAAGATCGGCTTCCAGGCGGCGCGGATGGCCATCCTGCCGGTGCTGCGCTCGCCGTCCGGTCCCGGGAAGGTGGACTCGAATACGCAGTCCTCGCTCGTCAGCGCCAGGGCGGCGTCGAGGTCGTGGGCGTTCCAGGCCGCATTGAAACGGTCGACGACCGCGGCGACCTGCTCGGCGGCGTGGCTGCCGGTCACCTGCTCGGCGGCGGGGCTGGCAGCGACCTGCCCGGCGGCGTGGCTGCCGGTCACCTGCTCGGCGGCCGGGCTGGCAGCGATCTGCTCGCCGGCGGGGCTGGCGGCGGGCTGCTCGGCGGCGGGGCTGGCGGCGGTCATGCCAGCGCGGGCTCGGCGTCCTGCAGCGCGCCCCTGAGCATCTCCCGCAGCTCGGGGGTGTCGGCGTGGCCGTGCTTGGCGACGGCATGCGCGGTGGCGGCGTCGAGGACCTCGTCCTCGCTGCCCGCGATCGTGAGCGTGCAGTTGCTGTCGCTCGGTGCCTGGCGGCAGTCGATCATCTTCCTGGCCATGGTGGTTCCTTCCGCCCTGCTCGCAGCCGCGACCGCGAGACTGCTTACCTACTGATAGGTCAGATACTTACCTACTATTAGGTCAGCGTCAAGGGCCGTGGGGTCAGCGTCAAGGGCCGTGGGGTCAGCGTCAAGGGCGTGGGTCAGCGTCAAGGGCGTGGCTCAGCGTCAAGGGCGTGGGTCAGCGTCTAGGGCGTGGCTCGGCGTCTAGGGCGTGGGTCAGCGTCTAGGGCGTGGCTCGGCGTCTAGGGCGTAGGTCGGCGTCTAGGGCGTAGGTCGGCGTCTAGGGCGTGGCTCAGCGTCTAGGGCGCAGGTCGACGTCTAGGGCGCAGGTCAGCGTCAAGGGTGCCATGGCGGCCGGGGCTAGGACCGCCGCACCGGATGTCGCGCGTATACCAGGAATCCGTGAACGCGCCGGTCTTCGAGGCGGAAATGCCTGCTCATGTAGCGCATGACGGCCCGGTCCCAGCCCGGGTTGGGATGGGGCACGATAACGGTGTCCGATGCTTTGACCCAGCGCAGGAAGGTAGCCTGCAGCGCCGCATTGGCCTTGTCGGAGGGGGTCAGCGCGAGGCCGTGGTCGAGCACCCGTTCCTGGCCGAGCCAGTCGACGACCTGCGGGCAGCCGCGGACATCGCCGGTGAAGCGGTTGTCGAGGATGGCCAGCGACGGATCGAGGGACAGGACGCAGCCGTGCGGCAGTATCTCGCTGGCGAACGCGCCGTCGACCTGCGTGACCGGCCCGGCCGCGACGATCCCGTTCAGGCTCCGTCCGAGCATGGCGCAGATCAGGATGAGCGGCACCGCGGTGGCCGCGAGCGCGGCGGCCCGTGACCCGCGGAACCGGTCGCGCAGCCGGACCGCCACCGCGCCGTAGAGCAGCGCGATGAACGGCGCCGCGAATCCGGCGTAGTGGTAGTAGTACGTGGGCGAGCTGAGCAGGGCGGCCACGGCAAGCGCGGTGGCCAGCAGCGCGAAGAGGTCGAGCGGGCTTGCGGCCGTCCGGCCGCGCCCGGTGAAGGCCGCCACGCACAGCGCCGCCAGGCACAGTGCCGCCAGGATGGCGGTCACCGCCGCCACCGCCTGGCCGCGTGCCGCGTGCGCGGCCACGAACGGGTAGAGGCCGGGAAGGCCGGTGAGGTCGGCCAGCCGGTCCACCGGCGGGTAGCCGCCGCCGTTGCGGATGGCCTGGGTCACGAAGACCTGCCGGACGAAGCCGCCCGGCGAGCCGATGATGAACGGTAGCGAGCACGCACCGAACCCGGCGGCGCCCCCGGCCACCAGCCTGCCGCGGGCCGCCGGCGCCGATCGCCACGCGACGCACAGCGCGGCGAGCAGCGGCAGCGCCGCCCACAGCTTGATCGCGCCGGCCGCCCCGATGAGCACCCCGCAGGCCAGCAGGCGGCGCCGCGACGTGGTGATCCGGTCCCCGTCGAACAGGCAGAGCAGCCCGGCCAGGCAGAAGAACACGAGCGGGGGCTCGAGCAGCACGGTCTGGGCCGAGCCGATCGTGGCCGGATACACGGCCATGAACCCCGTCGACACGACCACCTGCAGCGTAGGCCGGTGCCGAACCAGCAGTCCCAGCATCACCACGTTGGCCGTCGCGGTCAGGTCGATGAAGATCCGGGCCGTCTCGAACGCGTGCGCGGTCCCGGTCAGGGAGGACAGCGCCGCGAAGGGCAGCAGCAGCACGCTGATCATCGGCGGCTGGATGAGGACGAAATCACGGTAGGGCAGTATCCCGTGGATCAGCTGCAGCGACGACCCGAAGTACACGCCGTCGTCGTACTCGTCGTGCCCGCTCAGGTGGCCGTGCAGGAGCGACTGGAGGAGCAGCACGCCGAGCGTCGCGGCGGCCACGGCCGCGATGACAGTCATGTTGCGCCGTGACCGGCCCGCCATCTGGTCCTGGCCGGCCCGCGGCAGCGTTATCTGCCCTGGCCCCTCCGCCGTCCGGGCATCAAGCCCGGAAGAGGGCAGCACGCCGGAGCCTCGGGGCCATCGCCAAGTCGCCACGCAGAAGAAAATACTCTGTGACCGGGGGTGAATGAGGCGATTACGGCTGGTAGCGGTAGCCCATTCCGGGCTCGGTGAGCAGGTGGCGTGGGCGCGGCGGGTCGTCCTCCAGCTTGCGGCGCAGCCTGGCCATGTGGAACCGCAGGTAGTGGGTGCTGCGCTCGAATCCGGGGCCCCAGACCGCGTTCAGCAGCGTGTCCGAGCTGACCAGCTGGCCAGGGGCGTGCAGCAGGATCTCCAGGAGCCGCCACTCCGTCGGGGTGAGGTGAACGGCCTCGGCGTCCGGCTCGGCCTCGGCGTCCGGCTCGGCCTCGGCGTCCGGCTCGGCCTCGCCGTCGCGGGTCCTGGTGATCGTGTAGGCGGTCAGGTCCACCACGAACCCGCCGATGGCGAAGGTGCTTTCGTTCGCAGGGCGATCCTCACGGCGGAGCGCGGCCCGCAGCCGGGCCAGCAGTTCCTCCATCGAGAACGGCTTGGTGACGTAGTCATCGGCGCCGGCGTCCAGCGCCCCGATCTTGTCGCCGGGGCCGGCCCGGCCGGATAGCACGATGACCGGTGCGGCCGACCAGTTGCGTAGCTGCCTGATCACCTGGGTGCCGTCCAGGTCGGGGAGGCCGAGGTCGAGGAGCACCGCGTCGGGCGGCCGCCGCTGCGCCTCGGCGAGGGCCTGCAGGCCGGTGAGCGCCGTCGCGACGTCGTAGCCGCGGGCGCGCAAGTTGATTCGGAGCGCGCGCAGCAGCGCGGGCTCGTCTTCCACGATAAGGATGCGCTGGCTCATCGGCGTAACCACGCGCGCGGGCGGACTGTCCGTCCGCCCGCGCGCCTGTGTCATCTGCGTTTTTCGGTTCAGCCCGAGACCGGGTACTTCGTGTCGAGTGCGATATTCAGGTTGAGCACGTTGACCCGCGGCTCGCCGAGGAACCCGATCACGCGGCCCTGCGTGTACTGCTTGACCAGCGCCTGGACAGCTGCCGGGCTGACGTGCCTGGCCGCCGCGACCCGGTCCACCTGGATGGCGGCGTTCTGCGGTGAGATGTAGGGGTCCAGGCCCGAGGCCGACGTGGTCACCGCGTCCGGGGGAATCTGGGAAACGCTGACGTGGTCGAACTTCTCGATCTGCTGCTGGCGCGTCTTGATGTCCTGCACCAGCACAGGGTTGTTCGGGCCCAGGTTCGATGCGGTGGAGTCGAGCGGGTCGCAGCCGTAGTCGCCCTTGACCGTGGCTAGCGCCGCCTCGGACGGCCGAGGCTGGAAGTACTGCGCCAGCGGGTTGCCCTTGGCGTCCACGAACTCCTGGCAGAGCAGGCTGGAGCCGACCACCTTGCCGTGGTAGCTGACCAGCGAGCCGTTGGCCTGCTTGTTGAAGACGGCCTGGCCGATGCCGACCATGATCACCGGGTAGGCGATCCCGCAGATGATGGTGAAGACGATCAGGCCGCGCAGCGCCGCGATGAGCTGCCGGACTGTGCCGGGTAGACGATTCATTCTGGTCAACCGCCGAATCCTGGAATGAACTGGATGATGAGGTCGATGGCCTTGATCCCGATGAACGGGATGATCAGCCCGCCGACACCGTAGATCCACAGGTTCCTGCGCAGCATGGCCGACGCCGAGGCAGGCCGGTACTTGACGCCGCGCAGCGCCAGCGGGATCAGCGCGACGATGATCAGCGCGTTGAAGATGATCGCCGAGGTGATCGCCGACTCCGGGGTGCTCAGGTGCAGGATGTTGAGCTTGGACAGGCCCGGGATCACGCTCGCGAACATGGCCGGGATGATGGCGAAGTACTTGGCCACGTCGTTGGTGATCGAGAAGGTGGTCAGCGCGCCGCGGGTGATGAGCAGCTGCTTGCCGATCTCCACGATCTCGATGAGCTTGGTCGGATTGGAGTCCAGGTCCACCATGTTCCCGGCCTCCTTGGCGGCCGAGGTCCCGGTGTTCATGGCCACGCCGACGTCGGCCTGGGCGAGCGCGGGGGCGTCGTTGGTGCCGTCCCCGGTCATCGCGACCAGCTTGCCGCCTTCCTGCTCCTTCTTGATCAGCGCCATCTTGTCTTCCGGCGTCGCCTCGGCGAGGAAGTCGTCCACGCCGGACTCGTCCGCGATGGCCTTGGCGGTCAGCGGGTTGTCACCGGTGATCATTACGGTCCGGATGCCCATCTTGCGCATCTCGTCGAACCGCTCGGAGATTCCCTCCTTGACGATGTCCTTGAGCAGGATCACGCCGAGTGCCTGCGCCGTTCCGTTGGACCGCTCCGCTACGACCAGTGGCGTGCCGCCGGCCGAGGAGATGCCGTCCACCAGCGGGCCGAGTTCGTCGGCCGGGATGCCACCGGAGGTGCGGATCCACTCCCGGACCGCGCTGGCGGCGCCCTTGCGGACCTGCCGGCCGTCGGCCAGGTCGATCCCGCTCATCCGGGTCTGCGCGGTGAACTCGACGAACTCCGCGCCGGGCAATTCGCCTTCCTTGCGCTCGCGCAGGCCGTACTCGCCCTTGGCGAGCACCACGATCGAGCGGCCTTCCGGGGTGTAGTCGGCCATGCTGGACAGCTGGGCGGCGTCCGCTAGCTCGCTCGCGGTGACGCCGGGTACCGGCAGGAACTCGGTGGCCTGGCGGTTCCCGATGGTGATCGTGCCGGTCTTGTCCAGCAGCAGCGTGTTGACGTCGCCGGCCGCCTCGACCGCGCGGCCGGACATGGCCAGCACGTTGCGCTGCACCAGCCGGTCCATGCCGGCGATGCCGATTGCCGACAGCAGCGCGCCGATCGTGGTCGGGATCAGCGCCACCAGCAGCGCGACCAGGATCACCAGCGACTGCCCGTCCTTGGAGTAGAACGCCATCGGCTGCAGCGTGACCACGGCCAGCATGAAGATGATCGTCAGCGCCGCGAGCAGGATGTTCAGCGCGATCTCGTTCGGCGTCTTCTGCCGCTGGGCGCCCTCTACCAGGGCGATCATCCGGTCGATGAAGGTCTCGCCCGGCTTGGACGTGATCTTCACGACTATCCGGTCGGACAGCACCCGGGTGCCGCCGGTGACCGCGGACCGGTCGCCGCCTGACTCGCGGATGACCGGGGCGGACTCGCCGGTGATCGCCGACTCGTCCACCGATGCGACACCCTCGACGACGTCGCCGTCGCCGGGGATGACCTCGCCCGCCTCGACGACTACATGGTCGCCCAGGGTGAGCTGGGTGCCGGGCACCTGCTCCTCGCGGGGCTGGCCCTGCTTTGGCTGCCAGCCGACCAGCCGCCGGGCCACGGTCTCCTGCTTGGTCCGGCGGAGCGTCTCGGCCTGCGCCTTGCCGCGGCCCTCGGCCACGGCCTCGGCGAGGTTGGCGAAGACCACGGTGAGCCACAGCCAGACCACGATCGTCCAGTTGAAGACCGACGGGCTGGCGATCGCGGTGCCGGTGGTCAGCACCGCGCCAACCTCGACGACGAACATGACCGGGTTCTTGAGCTGGACCCGCGGGTCCAGTTTCTTGAACGCGTCGGGAGCCGATTTCCAGAGCATCTTGGGGTCGAGCAGCCCGCCGCCGATCTTGCGTGGCTCGGTGCCGGCCGCCTTGTTGCCCGGCCTCGACGGGGTCTGGGGCGTGGTTGTCACAGACATCAGTGCAGTCCTTCTGCGAATGGGCCCAGCGCGAGGGCCGGGAAGTAGGTCAGGCCGACCAGGATCAAGATGACGCCGACGAGCATCCCCACGAACAGCGGCTTGTGCGTCTCCATGGTGCCGGCGCTGGCCGGCACGGGTTGCTGTCTAGCGAGGGACCCGGCCAGGCCGAGGGCGAAAATCTCCGGTGCGAACCTGCCGAGCAGCATCACGATGCCGCCGGCCGTGTTGTACCAGGTGGTATTCGTCGCCAGTCCGGCGAACGCGGAGCCGTTGTTGTTAGCCATCGAGGTGAACGCGTACATGATCTCGGTCAGGCCGTGCGGGGTAGGCGGCAGGTTGGTGGTCAGCGATGACGTTCCGACCTTCAGGCCGAGCGACAGGCCGGCGGCGGTCAGGATCACCACGGGCAGCGTCAGGAAGTACAGCGCCGCGTATTTCATCTCGGTGGGCCGGATCTTCTTGCCGATGTACTCCGGCGTGCGGCCGACCATCAGCCCGCCCACGAACACGGTGACAATGGCCAGGATCAGGATGCCGTACAGCCCGGCTCCGACGCCGCCGGGAGCGATCTCGCCGAGGGCCATGTCGAGCAGCGCGATTCCGCCGCCGAACGCGGTGTACGAGTCGTGGAACGAGTTCACCGACCCGGTCGAGGTCACGGTGGTCGATGCCGCGAACAACGAGGAGCCGGGGATGCCGAAGGCGACGTTCTTGCCCTCCATCGCCGCGCGCGCTAGCTGCGGGGCGACGCCGGAGTGCTGGTTCTCGAAGAAGCTGATGCCGCCGACAGCGGCGGCCCAGATGGTCGCCATGACCGCGAGCAGCGCGTAGCCCTGCCGGTTGTCCTTGACCATCTTGCCGAACGTCCGCGGCAGGCAGAACGACGTCAGTAGCAGCAGGAAGATCTCGAACCAGTTCGTGAACGGGTTCGGGCTCTCGAACGGGTGCGAGGAGTTGGCATTGAAGAAGCCGCCGCCGTTGTTGCCGGCGTCCTTGATGACCTCTTGCGATGCCACCGGACCGCCCACGATGGTCTGGTGGGCGCCGGACAGGGTGGTCACCGTGTGGTAGGAGCTGAAATTGTCGATGGCGCCGGCGGCCATCAGGATGATCGCGCCCACGACGGACAAGGGGATCAGGTACCGCACCGTGATCCTGGTCATGTCCACCCAGAAGTTGCCGAGCTTGTCGGTCCTGGACCGGATGAACCCGCGGACCAATGCGATCGCGACCACGATGCCCACCGCGGCGGACAGGAAGTTCTGCACCGCCAGGCCGCCCATCTGGGTCAGGTAACCCATCGTGGACTCGCCGGAGTAGTTCTGCCAGTTGGTGTTGGTCACGAAGGAGGCGGCGGTGTTCCAGGCCAGGGCGGGCGGCACGTTGGCCATGCCCTCGGCCAGCAGCAGGTAGTGCTGCAGCCGCTCGAGCCCGTACAGGAACAGCACGCTGATGAACGAGAACGCCAGCATGCTGCGCAGGTACGAGGCCCACCGCTGGTCGGCTTTGTGGTCAACGCCGATCAGCTTGTAGATGCCGCGCTCGATCCGCCAGTCCTTGTCGGTGGTGAAGATGTGGGCCATGTAGTTGCCGACCGGCACGTAGCACACCGCCAAAGCGGCCACGAGCAGGGCAAACTGAAGCCAGCCCGCGAGGGCGCCATTCATCAGAACCTCTCAGGCAGAACGAGAGCCAGGAACAGGTAAACCGTCAGCAGGACGCCGACGATCAGGCCGATCAGGTTCTCAGCGCTCAAAGCGCTCAACCCCCTTCAGGATGAGGAAGAGCACGGCGAACACGACGATCGTGATGCCGATATAGAGCAAGTCGGACACGGGGCCCTCCTAGAGGCGTTGCACGCATACAGGTCTGAGTGAACCTCGCTGAACAGGAGAAAGATCGCTCCCTTGCGCGACCCATGCGCAGCCGGCGGGCGGCCTAACAGAAGCCATGCACCGCGCGATAAGCGCGCGCTTGCTGGCAGCGCGTGCCTATGAGCTAGGACAGGGGGAGTTAAGCGGGCTTCTCTGCGGAGCCGCCGAGAAGCCGCATGAACCGCGCGATCTCGGCCTGGTCATCGGCGGTGTCGAGCGGGCCGCGCTCGGCGGCAAGCCTGTCCAGCAATTCCGCCAGCGCCTGCTGGCGGCGAGGGTTCTCCCGGTCGGCCTGCTCGGCGTTCATTCCGGCCGGCTCAGCGGAGGCCGCGGACGCCGAGTTCGTCGGCGCGGGCCAGCAGCTCGGCGGGGTCGGCGTAGACGCGGAAGGCGCCGGCCCGCTCCAGTTCCTCGCGGCCGTAACCGCCGGACATCAGGCCGACGCCGAGCGATCCGGCGCGCCTGGCCGCGAGCAGGTCCCAGACGCTGTCCCCGACCACCATGGCGTTCTGCGGCTCGAGCCCGAGCAGCGCGGCCGCGGCCAGGAACAGGTCAGGGTCCGGCTTGGCGTGCCGGACCATGTCCCTGGTAACCATCGGCGTATCGTCGGGCAGCCCCAGCATCGCGAGGGCCTGCCCGGCGACGCTGGAGCGGCCGCTGGTCGCGATCGCCCACGGCACGCCGCGGCCGGTCAGGGCGGCCAGCAGCTCGGCGGCGCCGGGCAGCGGGCGGACCGAGTCGACCTGGGCCAGGTACCCGTCCCCGTGCGCCTGCTGGACCGCCTCGATCTCGTCGTCTGACAGCGTCCGGCCGGTCTCGCGCAGCAGCGCGGAGATGAACAGGCCGCCGCTCATGCCGATCCGCCGGTGGATCCGCCAGACCGACAGGTCGATGTCCACCGTGGCCAGCGCGTTCCGCCAGGCGATCACGTGCTGGTACACGCTGTCGATGAGCGTGCCGTCAAGATCGAACAGGAACGCGGGCACTGGCGGCTCGCGGTAGTTCACCGGACCGGTCACGGCACAACCCTAGAGGGCTTGGGCCGAGGAAGTTGGCCCAAGGCATCTAGGGTTGTGCCAGCCGTGACCGGGCACCAGGCGCGAGGTGCGCCGTGGCGGCGGTCCCCCCGCAGGGGTCATGAGGCTAGCTGGCGGTCATGGTGTAGTCGTCGGTGGTGAGGGAGCCGGCGGCGGCGAGGTTCGTGCCGAAGGACAGCGCGGTGGCGCCGGCCGGGACGGCCGGGGTGGTCCAGGTCGCGTGCGCCCAGGAGCTGGACGCGGCGAACGCGGGGCTTTCGGTCCAGTAGGTCCAGCTGCCGGTGGCGCTGAGGTAGTAGACGGCGAGGCGGGTCGGCTGGGTGGACTGGTACCAGGCGCCGAGGGTGTAGGCGCTGCCCGCGGTGACCCGGGGGGAGCAGGCGCTGGTGCCCTGGGCGGTGAGGAGCTTGCGGTCGCCGCTGGTGTAGGCGGTGATGGTGAGGTTCTCGGCGTGGCTGCCGGTGTGGCCGCTGGTGGTGTAGGCCCAGGTGGCGGTGTTGGTGCCGGAGCTGGCCTGCTGCCAGCAGTCGGGGACGGTGCCGCCGCCGGTGTTGGTTTCGAGGGAGGCGTTGGCGAGCAGGTTGCCGCCGCGGCTGGCCGCGTTGGAGACCGTGGCGGCCTGCCCGGCCGTGGTGGTCTTGGTGCCGGCGGTGTCGGTGGCCTGCGCGGTGATGGTGACCGGGCCGTCGCCGACGGTGCTGGAGTCCCAGGTCGCGGTGTAAGGGGAGGAGGTCGCGGTGGCCACCACGGCGCCGTCGACCAGGAAGGCGACCTTGGCGATGCCGACCGGGGAGGAGGCGTTCGCGGTGAAGGTCACCGGGCCGGTCAGCGTCGCGCCCGGCGCCGGCCCGGTCAGCGACACCGCCGGCGGCGCCGGCGCCCCGGCGGTCATGGTGTAGTCGTCGGTGGTGAGGGAGCCGGCGGCGGCGAGGCTGGTGCCGAAGGACACCGCGGTGGCGCCGGCCGGGACGGCCGGGGTGGTCCAGGTCGCGTGGGCCCAGGTGCTGGACGCGGCGAACGCGGGGCTTTCGGTCCAGTAGGTCCAGCTGCCGGTGGCGCTGAGGTAGTAGACGGCGAGGCGGGTCGGCTGGGTGGACTGGTACCAGGCGCCGAGGGTGTAGGCGCTGCCCGCGGTGACCCGGGGGGAGCAGGCGCTGGTGCCCTGGGCGGTGAGGAGCTTGCGGTCGCCGCTGGTGTAGGCGGTGATGGTGAGGTTCTCGGCGTGGCTGCCGGTGTGGCCGCTGGTGGTGTAGGCCCAGGTGGCGGTGTTGGTGCCGGAGCTGGCCTGCTGCCAGCAGTCGGGGACGGTGCCGCCGCCGGTGTTGGTTTCGAGGGAGGCGTTGGCGAGCAGGTTGCCGCCGCGGCTGGCCGCGTTGGCGACCGTGGCGGCCTGCCCGGCCGTGGTGGTCTTGGTGCCGGCGGTGTCGGTGGCCTGCGCGGTGATGGTGACCGGGCCGTCGCCGACGGTGCTGGAGTCCCAGGTCGCGGTGTAAGGGGAGGAGGTCGCGGTGGCCACCACGGCGCCGTCGACCAGGAAGGCGACCTTGGCGATGCCGACCGGGGAGGAGGCGTTCGCGGTGAAGGTCACCGGCCCGGTCAGCGTCGCGCCCGCGGCGGGCCCGGTCAGCGACACCGCCGGCGGCGCCGGCGCCCCGGCGGTCATGGTGTAGTCGTCGGTGGTGAGGGAGCCGGCGGCGGCGAGGCTGGTGCCGAAGGACACCGCGGTGGCGCCGGCCGGGACGGCCGGGGTGGTCCAGGTGGCGTGCGCCCAGGTGCTGGACGCGGCGAACGCGGGGCTTTCGGTCCAGTAGGTCCAGCTGCCGGTGGCGCTGAGGTAGTAGACGGCGAGGCGGGTCGGCTGGGTGGACTGGTACCAGGCGCCGAGGGTGTAGGCGCTGCCCGCGGTGACCCGGGGGGAGCAGGCGCTGGTGCCCTGGGCGGTGAGGAATTTGCGGTCGCCGCTGGTGTAGGCGGTGATGGTGAGGTTCTCGGCGTGGCTGCCGGTGTGGCCGCTGGTGGTGTAGGCCCAGGTGGCGGTGTTGGTGCCGGAGCTGGCCTGCTGCCAGCAGTCGGGGACGGTGCCGCCGCCGGTGTTGGTTTCGAGGGAGGCGTTGGCGAGCAGGTTGCCGCCGCGGCTGGCCGCGTTGGAGACCGTGGCGGCCTGCCCGGCCGTGGTGGTCTTGGTGCCGGCGGTGTCGGTGGCCTGCGCGGTGATGGTGACCGGGCCGTCGCCGACGGTGCTGGAGTCCCAGGTCGCGGTGTACGGGGAGGAGGTGGCGGTGGCCACCACCACGCCGTCGACCAGGAAGGCGACCTTGGCGATGCCGACCGGGGAGGAGGCGCTCGCGGTGAAGGTCACCGGCCCGGTCAGCGTCGCGCCCGGCGCCGGCCCGGTCACCGACACCGCCGGAGTGCTCGGCGGGCCGCCCGAGTCGATGAGGGAATAGTCGTCGGTGGTCAGGGTGCCGGCGGCCTCGATGTCCATCCCGAAGCTCAGCGCGGTCGCGCCGGCCGGGACCGCCGGGGTGGCCCAGGTCGCCTGCGTCCAGGAACTGGCCGCGGCGAATTGCGGGCTCTTCGTCCAGCTGTGCCAGCCCCCGTTCGCGTCCCGGTACCAGAACAGGAAGCGCGTCGGTACGGTGCTCTGATACCAGCCGGAGACCAGGTAGGCATCACCCGCGACCGCGCTGGGAGAGCACTGGCCCAGGTCCTGCTTGATGATCAGTGCCGCGTTGCCGCTCGTGTAGGAGCTCATGGTGACGGTCTCGCCGACGGACCCGGTGTGCGCGGTCTTTGTTTCGGCGAAGCTGGCCGTGTCGCCGGCGCTGGTGCTGGCCGACCAGCAGGACGGCGTCCCGGGGTTGTACTGATCGTCGGTCTCGACCGAGGGGTTGGCGACGCCGTTGGTGCCGGGCGGGGCCGGCGGGACCGCCGGCGCGGTCACCGCTGGCTGGACCGGTCCGCCGATCACCTGGCTGACGGTCTCGATGGTCACGTTCTGGGTCTGCAGCCAGGTCAGCAGGGCGTTGAAGTTCGCCGGGCTAACCGAGTACTGGTTGCAGTCGTTGTCGCAGATGTGGTGGAAGACCAGCACGCTCCAGCCGCCGCCCGGTTCGGCCTGGGTGACTAACTGCTCCATCTGGGCGAGGGTCCAGTCGTCCTGGATGGACGAGGGGGCCCGGACGCCATACGGGTCTTTCGGCGGGATCGTCTCGGCCAGCGGGCATCCGCTCAGGCAGCCGTAGGGCTGCGAGGTGATGTCGCCATCCTGCCGCGCGGAGTTGAAGCCGCACTGCTGGACGATCCCCTCCGTCGCCGTGTTGTAGGCGGCGTACGGGTAGGCGAAGTCGGTCACCGGGAAGCCCCAGCCGAGCAGGGTGTCCCGGCTATCACAGATCTCCCTGGTCGCCTCGTCATTGCTGATCTGGGTGAGGTTGGGGTGCAGCACCGTGTGGCCGCCGATCTCGTTGCCGGCGTTGTAGATGGCCTGCAGCTGCGGCACGGTCAGGGAGCCGCTGTCGACCCCGACCTGCCCGGTGATCGCATAGAACGTCCCGTGCATCCCGTGTGACTCCAGCGCAGGGAGGGCGTTGGTGTACTGATCTTCATCGCTGTCGTCGAAGGTGAGCGAAACAGTCAAGTGCGGTGTAGCGGCCCGTGCGGGCGCGGCCGGGCCGGTGATCCCCAGCAATAAGAGAAGGGCGGACATAATGGCGAGGGCGGCATACCTGACCGGCCGGCCAGCGTTAACTATCATGGCAAAGCCTCCTAAAGGGACGCCACCTGTGTCGCCGGGCGAGTTATCGGACATGCCCGCACGCCCTATCCTCTCATATTTCAAAAGACGAAGTAAATATAGATCCTGCATCTAGTGCACGCAGCATCGTCGGCTGTGCGGCTGTCATTACATAGGCGGCGTGTAACCATAATCACGAACATTTAGGTAGCGATCGGCACCGGTAGCCGCCCGGCCGGCACTGCCGGCGAGCGCGCATGACAGGTGTGGTCCTCCCGGCTGGAAGCACCTGACCTGCGGCGTCGCTGGCTCCAGTCCTGGCGTGCCGCTACCGGAAGGCCCGCAATCCCCCCCGTTCGGGGAGTATCTATGAAATCGGGCAATATAAAACCAGGGCAGGTGCGCGCCAATCAGCTTGCCTTTCACTGGCAATCCACGGCGCGGTTAGCTGAACAAGTGCAGTATGCTGGGCGGCCAGCGGGCTGGCTAAAGGTTCCGCAAGCCATAGTCCGGGGCTTTGGTGCTGATTAGGGGGATATAAGTTGTCTAGCGATCTGCTGGTCATCGGCCTCGGGTATGTCGGGCTTCCGCTCGCCCGCGAAGCGGCTTTATCGGGGCTCAGAGTCGTCGGCTACGACCTGAATCAGGAACTAGTCGCCGGGCTGAATTCCGGCCGCTCACATGTCGGTGACATCCCGGCCGCCGACATCGCCGGCATGCTGGCGAAGGGCTTCCGCGCGACGACGATGGAGTCCGAGGCGGGGGCTCCGGACACCATCGTGATCTGCGTGCCCACGCCGCTGTCGGCGGACAGCACGCCCGATCTGACCGCGGTCTCGGCAGCGGCCCAGCTGGCCGGGCGGCTGCTCCGGCCAGGCATGCTCGTGGTGCTGGAGTCCACCACCTACCCGGGAACGACCGATGAGGTCGTGCGGCCATTGCTCGAGAAGGTTTCCGGGCTTACCGCCGGGGTGGACTTCTCGCTGGCGTTCTCCCCCGAGCGGATCGACCCTGGCAACCCGGACTTCGGGCTCCGTAACACCCCCAAGGTCGTCGGCGGCCAGACCGCGTCCTGCGCCGACGCCGCCACGCGCTTCTACGGCAAGCTGTGCGACCAGGTGGTCCGCGCCCGGTCCGCGCGTGAGGCCGAGATGGCCAAGCTGCTGGAGAACACCTACCGGCACGTGAACATCGCGCTGGTCAACGAGATGGCGGTGTTCTGCCATGAGCTCGGCATCGACCTGTGGGACTCCATCAGGTGCGCGGCCACCAAGCCGTTCGGCTTCCAGGCCTTCTACCCGGGCCCGGGCGTCGGCGGCCACTGCATCCCGATCGACCCGAACTACCTGGGCTATAAGGTCCGGACGCTGGGCTACCCGTTCCGGTTCGTCGAGCTCGCCCAGGAGATCAACTGCAGGATGCCCGGCTACGTGGTAGACCGGGCCGTCGAGCTGCTCAACGAGGCCGCCAAGCCACTGAACGGGGCCCGCGTCCTGCTACTTGGCGTCACTTACAAGAAGGACGTCGCCGACCAGCGCGAGTCCCCCGTCAAGGTGATCGGTAGCAAGCTACGCTCCCGCGGTGCCGAGCTGGCCTACCACGACCCGCACGTGGCCCGCTGGTCGGTCGGCGGCCAGCCGGTCCGCCGGGCCGAGGACATGGACGCCGAGGTCGCCAGCGCCGACCTGGTGATACTGCTCCAGGATCATACGGCCTACGACCTGGACCAGCTCTCCCGCAATGCCCGGCTGATCCTCGACACCCGGGGACGCATCGCGGGGGCGCATATCGCGAGACTCTGAGGCAATCACGGCTGTGCCCGAAACCCGGCGCAGCCCAGGGCGCCGGGCCCGGGCCGACTGCGTCGGCGGCCCCGGCAGCGCCGAGACCCTGCGCACCTTCGCCCCCCGTCAGGAAGCAACGTGAAACGAGCGTCTGCAGTAGCTCCCGGCCCGCTGGCTACCACGGGCTCCCGCACCGTATTCCGGGCACTCTGACCGCCATGGACTCGCGGCTACCTGCCGTTCTCAAGCCCGGCGGGCCAGCAGCGCCGCGGCGGGTCGGGCATCGCCGGCACGCGCAGCCGGCGCTGCGCACGCGCCTGCGTGGCCTGCCGCTGGTCGCGGTGCTGGCTCTCCTCACCCTGCTGGCGCTGAAGATCGAGTTCAAGAACCCGGACTCGAACGACGCCTTCTACGCCTACGGCATCGCCGTGACTGCGGTGATCTTGGTCACGATGACAATATCGTTCGGCTTCTACCGTGATCAGGCCCTCGTCGCGCGGGCCAGGCAGCCGGACTTAGACCTGGCACGTGGCCAGCGGTCCAGCTGGCCGCTTGTCAGCTGTGTCGTGGCCGTTCACAACGAGGAAGTGCTGGTGCGCCAGTGCATTGCGTCGATGGCGGCTCAGACTTATCCGAACACCGAGCTGATCGTCGTCGATGATGCGTCGACCGACAATACCCGGGCAGTGCTGCGGGAACTCGCCGCGAAGTACCCGTTGACACTGATCGAGCTTCCCAGTAATCACGGGAAGAAGGGCGCGCTCGCAGCCGGCGTGCTGCAGTCCAGCGGGACGATCATGGCTTTTGCCGACAGTGATACGGTCTGGGCGCATAATGCGCTAGAAATGGCGGTACCGATATTCATAGCTGACGAGGAAGTGGGCGCGGTCAGCGGACACTGCCGGGCGCTGAACGGCGATACCAACATCCTCACGAGGATTCAGGACTCCTGGTACGAGGGGCAGTTCTCGGTCCGAAAGGCATTCGAGAGCGTGTTCGGCGCCGTCACCTGCGTATCGGGGCCGCTGGCCTTCTTCCGGCGGTCGGCCGTCTACAATTACATGCCGGCCTGGGAGGCCGACACATTTCTCGGCCAGGAGTTCCGGTTCGCGACGGACCGGACGCTGACGGCCTATGTGCTCGGCGGTAGCTACCTCGGCCCGAGGGTGCTGCCACGCCACGCCGACTCACCCTTCGCGGCGCCGGAATACCCGGTACGCGACTGGAGAATTGTCTACTCCAAGTCGACCCGGGCCTGGACCAACGTGCCCCCGAACTTCAGCGGGATGATCAAGCAGCAGGTTCGCTGGAAGAAGAGTTTCATCCGCAATGTCGCCGTGACCGGCCGGTTCTACTGGCGCCGGCCGCTGCTGCCGGCGTTGTTCTACTACGTGCATGTGGCATTCGTGTTCGCCGGGCCCTTCGTGGCGGCCCGGCACCTGATTTACCTGCCATTGCACGGGGATCCCATGTCGATGGTGCTGTACCTGGCCGGCATAGCAATCATCGGGCTGAGCTTCGGCCTCGCCTTCCGCCATGAGAATCCCGGCTCGCGGCGATGGCTTTACCGGCCCTTGATGAGTCTCATGTCCACGGTGATATTTACGTGGCTGATCTTCTACGCCGCCACGACTATCAAGAGGATGACATGGTTCCGCGGATAAGCAGGGGGAAGCGCGTCGCGAAGTCCCGGGATCGCCGGGAAAGCATAGTCGGGCGCCTTTTCTTCGAGATCGCGATCGGTGCCGTCATCGTGGCAATCTTCAGCCTGAAGATCCTTAACTATGCCGATCCGCACGTCCTGCTCTCATCCAACGTCGGGCAGACGGTGGCACTTGCCTTTGATAACACTGTGAGCGCGATCGAGAATATCCCGTTCTTCAATCGTTGCCCCGGCCCGCTGAGCATGATGGAGGTTTCCGGCGGGTACGTGTGCGTTCAGGGAGCGCAGCACGGCACGTATGAGGAGATCTACACGTCATACCCGCTGGTCGGGGCGGGACGAGAGTCGATATATGCGAGCACCGACAAGGGCAGCATGGCCGCGGCGAACGATCTGCTGCGCAACAGGTTCGATCTGCCCCGGTACAAGCCGGTGCAGTTCCCGGCGCTCCCGACCTGGTCAGAGAACCCGCACAATGCGCAGTACTGGCGCTTTGAGTTCTACTCACTGCGGCCAAGCCTTAATCTTCTGTACGCGTATCGCACCACCGGCAAGGTGGCATATGCGAAACAGCTGCTGAGGCTCGATCTGAGCTTCATCGCGGCGGAGCGAGGGTCACGGTGGGCGTGGGCAGACCCGCACGCAACCGCCTTCAGGTGCATGGCGCTGGTCGACACGTGGTGGAAGCTGCGGCAGAATCATCAGCTGCCCGAGGCCGCCAGCACGGCGATCCTGACGGAACTGGAGAAGACCGGCCAGTTCCTGGCGGATCCGAATAACTATCAGCCGGGAGAAAATCACGGTACCAACGAGGCCGCGGCGCTCTACGGACTGGCGGTCGCCTTTCCCGGCCTGCCGCATGCCCAGCAGTGGCTGACGCTCGCCAGGGAGCGATTCCAATGGCAGCTGAACGAGGGCATCGATGCCGATGGGCAGCTAATAGAGAACTCGCCTTACTACGACTTCTATACCCTAGAGAAGTACTGGGAGATATATAGTTACTCGCGGGCCCAGGGCTACCCGATCAGCGCCAACTTCGGGACCAGGCTGAGGACCATGATGCATTTTGCCACGTATATCCTCCAGCCAAATTCACAGATTCCGCTTATCGGCGCCTCGCTGCAGGCGACAATCGATGACTCTGGCGCGTACGCGAGTATGGCGGAGACTGATCCGGAGTTTCAGTATGTTCTCAGCCACGGAGCGCGCGGCTCCGTCCCGCCCGTTGACAGCACGTACTTCCCGGCGTCCGCGCTCACGGTCATGCGCTCCGGATGGGGAGGCGGCGCTGAGTTCGCCCGCAGCACCTACGTCACGTACAACGTGGGCAAGTACCGGACCGCGCACAGCGACCTCGACGCCCTGGGCCTCACCCTGTACGGGGAAGGCGGGGACCTGCTGACCGACCCCGGCCTCTACACCTACGCGCCTGGCGCGTACCACGACTACTTCCACGGCACCTTGTCACACAATACGGTTGCCGTCGACGGGAGATCGCAGCAGAAGGGTGACGGCACCGGCGCGAAGCTGGTCAGCAAGGACGGCGTGACATATCAGTCAGCGGAAAGCTCGCTATACGCTGGCGTGACTCATCGCCGTCTGGTCATGATGATCGACCCGGATCACGTGCTCGTCGTCGACCGGCTCAGCTCGGCAGCGGCGCACACGTACCAGCAGATGTTCCACCTGTTCCCCGGCGCCAGGCTGGCGAAAGCGGGCCTGACGGTGTCAGGGACCGGCGGCACGCCGCGGCGAGAGATCACCATCCAGCAGCTACTGCCGGGCAGTATCACCGAGAGTGACACGATCAACCAGCGGGGCAAGCGACCCGATGGCCTGTGCTCGGTGAAATATGGCGCGCTCCTGCCCTGCTATTCGGTTGAATATGCGGACAAGGGAAAGGATGCCACCTTCGTCACCCTGCTGACGATCGGGGCCCCGCGGCAGGCCGGCTTCGCCATCAAGGTCGCCGATTCTGGCCAGCGCCTGCATATCGCCGACGGCCAGCGCGATCTCAGCGTCTCGCTGGGCGAGAGCACGGCGATCGCGCCAACGGCCAGGGCGACCGACCCGGCACCGCCAGCCGCGGCGGCGACGGTCGTCCCGGCGGCCTCAGCGCGAGGCAACTGGTCCGCAATGGGCTCCGGATCGGACTCGCACGGCAACGCGGGCGCGGGCCAGGACGGGGCTGTGGTCAGTCTCTCGACGAGCAGCGGGTCACCGGCGAGGCTGCAGGACAACGTCGTCCGGCTCGATCTGTCGCGGCAGAACGCCCGCCTCCGGCTGCGGGTCTCCGGACTCGCCGGGCTGAGTGAGCTGCGGCTGCGCTTGTCCAATGATCACTGGGCGAACTGGGTCAGCACCAGCCTGCTCGACGCCTACGCCAAGGACGACAACGGGCAGTGGGTGACCCTGCTCGTCGGCAGGAGCGGGCTGTGGGGTCCGGGCGGCGGATGGCGGGCGTCGTCACCTGGCTTTAACTGGGCAAAAATCGATGGCATGGAAATCGAGATGATCAATCGAAAGGCCGGCGGGCAGCCGTCGATGGTCAGCCTTGGCCAGCTCACGCTGGTGCCGGCGCAGAACTCGGGCAAGGTCGCGTTCATTTTCGACGATGGCCTGCAGACCATCCTGCCAGCCGCGAGTTATCTGCATGCGAACGGTATGCCAGGCAACGTCGCGACGATAGGGAAGTACGTTGACTATCCGACGCTTGGCTATCTCAACATGTACCAGCTGCGGTCGCTGCAGAACGGCTGGGGGTGGAATGTCGTTAACGAGACCCAGCAGGGTGTTAATGCGGTAAAAAACTATTATAACAGCCACAATGTCGCCAGCTATGGGAGCGACATAGTCCAGCAAGCCGGGTGGCTTGAAGCCAACCGGCTCAACTCCGCGCCGAACTGGCTTATCTATCCGTACGGATCGACAAACCCCGCACTCGAACGCGTGGTAGCGCACTACTACATGTTCGCCCGGGTGCTGGCCGATGGCCTGGACGCGTACCCGTATGGTGACCCCCGCGAGATCACTGACCTGGAGGTCCGTTCGCCAGGTGACATGGTAAGCAAAGCTTCGAAACTGACCACGCCTGCGGAGATAGCTTCGGCGGTTCATCAGGCGATGATCTATCACATGACTCTGCTGCTGTCTTTTCATGGGATTCATTCTGAAGCGGCTGAGCGGCCTGGTTACCCCCTCGCCCTGTTCAAGCAGGTGGTCGACGACGTCCGCGAGTCAGGGATCAAAGTCGTGACCCTCAGCCAGCTGGACCGAAGCAACGGCGTGCCCGTCACGAACCGGATCTACTCCTCGGCCAGGCCTTCGCAGATCACGGTCCAGATCAGCGGCTGACGATGGTGCCGTCGGCCCGGGCACCATAGCAGCACGCACCGCAGCAGCACGCACCGCAGCATTGCCGGACCGGCGGCACAGCCGGACCGGCGGCACTGCCGGACCGGCGGCACAGCCGGCCGGCGGCACAGCCGGACCGGCGGCACCAGCGAACGGTCCGGGCTCGCGAAGGATGCCGGCATTTCCGGTAATCCGGAACTGTGGCGGCCCGGGTGCCGTCGCGTAGCAGCCGCTATCTCGGCAGCTCGCCGGCAGCACCGTGCGGCAGCAAAGGATTAATTACTGTTCGTACTAGAACGATTACATCTAGTCAGCGAGGGTATCGCGGCGGAGGAGGACGTAAGCAGGCTTCACGCCCGTCGCGCACCACCCGCCGAGCGTCGAAAGGAGGCCGCAGATGAGCCAGACCAGCGGCAGGAGACCAGCGGCCCGATCGCCCGGGGACTTCGTCTCGGCCTCGCAGTTGACGGGGCACCACGACCGCTGACCGCGGGTCCGTCATGCTCGCGCGAGGCACCGGCCAGCGCGCAGGACACGCATGGAGATCGCCGGCGCACGGTGCCAGTGCACGGGCAACCGCACGGTGCCAGCGCACGGTCCCGGCACACGGGGCCGGCGATCGGTACCGGCACATAGGCAGGCGCATGGCCGACGGCAAGGTGCCCGTCACGCCGAGTTCGGGGCTGAAATGCCTCCAGCCCCCTATAGTCAAGGCCAGCCGCGACTCATATGACTCATAATGTTCCTCCCGAAGCGACCTAACATCCGACCCCCCCTGTGTGCCGGACGGCGCATAAAGAAGAGTGACGCAGATATCACCGCAAATCCAACAAGCAGGGGGATATCATGTTTACTCGGAATACTCACCCGACCGGCGGGGGCCCGGCCCGGTCTCGATGGCTGGGCAGGAATCGGCTGGTCGCAGTCTCGGCCGCCCTAGCTGTGGTCGGCGCGGGCATAGTGGCGATCGTCGTCAGCCTCGTGTCCCCGACGGTTGCCGACTGCGCTGCGCCCCCGACACCAGTGAGCCCGCCCAGTGGGGTGACCGACGGTTATGACCGGCAGGTCCTGTCGTACAGCCCGGCAATGTACCTGACGTTCGCGCATCCGTCCGCGGCCACGGAGCCGGATTTGTCCGGCAACGGTCATACGGCCACATATCTGCCGGCCAAGAACCCGCCCGGCCAGGCCGCGCTTCCGAACGGTGACGTGGCCGCCTCATTCAATGGCGCGAATCAGTATGCGCAGGTTCCCTCATCGGGCGTGCTGTCTATTACTCAGACCGGCTGCCTTACGGTCGAAGCCTGGATCCGGGCGGCGACCAAGCAATTCCCTCACGAAGAGGGAACAGGCTATGTCTACATGCTCGGGAAAGGATCGCCCGATAAGTATGAGTATGCCATGCGGATGTATTCGGCCGTCAACACCGAGAAGCCAGAGCGGCCGAACCGGATATCTGGCTACGTGTGGAATCTGTCGGGCGGCCTGGGTTCGGGCGCATACTTCCAGGACGGTGGCGTGGTCGGCCCATGGATTATGGTCACGATGGTCGTGGACGCGCAGAAGACATCGTCGTGGCCCTACGGGTACATCGCGTTCTACAAGAACGGAGGCCTGCGGGGCAAGGTGAGCCTCAATCAATATCACGTGACGCCGCAGGCGTCGAGCGCTCCGTTTTGCATCGGGACCCGGAACCTCACTTCCTATTTCGAGGGTGCCATCGGCAAGGTCGCGGTGTATGACTCCGCCCTGCCGCAGAGCGACATAGCGGCAACGTACAACGCCATGGCGGCAACCGGAAAGGCGGCAACCGGAAAGTGAGCGCGCTGCGCCGTATCTAGGGCAGGGGGCCTTCGGCAACGGTCGGTTCGCCCGCTGCGGCAGGTTCGCCTGCCGCAGCCGGCCCGCCGCGGCCGAAGAACCTCCGCAGCTCGCTGACCAGCAGCTCAGGAGCCGAATCCAGGGCCTCGTGGCCCTGTCCCGGGAGGACAACGAGGTCGGCTGCGGGGAGTGCCGAGGCCAGCGCGCGGCTGATGTCACCCGCCCACGCCGGGCTCCGCTCGCCGAGCAGCAACAGCACCGGGCAGCTGATCGCCCCGGCGCCGCTGAGCAGGTCGACGCTGGTGAGCGCCAGCGCCTCGCGCGGCATCGTGGCGGTGACGATGGGAAAGACGTCGTAGGCGCCGGGGGCGTTCTTGAGTTCCCTGACCTGCCCGGGGGTCAGGCCGATGATCTCGCTGAGGAAGCTGACCATCGCGCGGCCGACCCGGCCCTCGGCGACCAGGGCATTGGACCGCTCGACCCAGTCCAGGGGGGCGGTCTGCGGCCCGGGCGGCTCGTACAGCGCGATCCGCCGGAACGGCGCCCCCCGGGCCGCGGCACCGAGCGTGCAGGTCGCACCGTAACTGTGGGCGAAGACATCAACGGGCCCGCCTTCCTCGGCGGCCAGGCTGGCGGCCACGGCAGCGATGTCGTCGTACTCCTTGCTGATCGCGTAGGGCTCGGCATCGCCGGTGGATCCTCGCCCCCGGCGGTCCATGGCCGTTACGCGCCAGCGCTCGGTCAGCGGCTCCCACATCGGCGCCCACCGCTCAATGCGGCCCATGCCGCCATGTACCAGCAGCAGCGCCGGGCCGGTCCCCGCGGTGAGCAGGCCGATGCTGACGCCGTCAGGGGCGGTCACCGAATGCCGTCTTCCGTCCACCGAAGCTCCTGACGACAAGCACGCACGCACCGGGTCCAGGACGGTTATCCGCCGCTGGCCCCGCCACCGGTTCGAGCCACCCTAGCGGCACTGGGCACGCTACTGGGGGGCCGTACACTGACCCGATGCTGGACCTGCCGGTGTGGCTTGATGGCGTGGACCATAGGTGCTGTGGGGAGACCCGTCACATCGGCGAGACGGTGCGGATCTCGCTGGCGTTCTCCCGCGCAGGACGGGTGGCGGAGGTTACCAGCCGGCCAGATGAGATCATCGTGCTGGACGAGGGCAAGATCAGCATCGTCGGCACGGCAGACGGCAAGACTGGCAATGATGGTCCGTTCGGGTATGGCACTCTCATCGCCTCGGGTGACGTGCAGTTCGCCCTACACGGGGACGCGCCCGGCCCGAGAGTCCAATGCGTAGGCGAACTCTACGAAGCACGCCACGGTGAGCCGTCCGGGACCACGACCGGGCAGCTCGTTGCCATCCAGTGGCGGCCGCGCGAGGCACTTCGGTACGAGGCGGGGATCGAACTGCAGGCCACTGACGATTGGTTGGAGCATGAGCCCGAAGGCCTGAGTGTCTGGGCATTCGAGTTCAAGCTCAGAGTTCACGGCTGATCGGTGATCCGCGGCTGCGCTTGCCCTACCTCAGTCCGGTTGAGGTTCGCCGCGCCGCCGTCAGGCGACTAGCGCGGGCAGGGCGACCCCGGTCAGGTGCTCGGCCTCGGCCCACAGGCGGGCGCTGGCCGCGGCGTCGAGGGCCCTGCGGGGCGGCCGGGCGGTGACAGCGGGGCCGACCAGTCCGAACCGCCCGCCCGGACCGTAGTATCCGCCGGCGACCGCCGCGGGGCTGACCGCGGCGTACAGCAGCGGCTCGGCGCCCTGCTCGGCTTCCTGCGAGGGCAGGAAGTCGATGGACAGGAGCAGCGAGTGCAGGGGCGTCGGCTTGTCGCGCCCGAGGCTCGCACCTGCCGTCTGCAGGTTCGTGCGGGTGTAACCGGGATGCGCGGCGGTGCTTGTCAGGTCCCACTCGCGCTGTCCGGCGATAACGGCGAGTTGCCGGGCCAGCATGAGGTCGGCGAGCTTGGACTGGGCGTACGAGCGCATGGGACTGTAGCGGCGGTGCTCCCACTGCAGGTCCTGGAAGCGGATCCGGCCGAAGTTGGCCACGCCGCTGCTCATGGTGGCCACTCGCGGCGCCGCTGCGCGCAGCAGCGCCGGCAGGAGCCGGACGGTCAGGGCGAAGGGGCCGAGGAAATTGCTGCCCATCTGCAGCTCGAATCCGTCGGCTGTGGTCATGCGGGTGGGCGGGGCCATCACGCCGGCGTTGTTGACCAGCAGGTCGAGGGGAGTGCCGCCGGCAACGAGCCCGTCGGCGAACTCCTTGACAGAGGCCAGGTCAGCAAGATCGATCCGGCGCACCTCAAGCTGGGCGTGCGGCAGCTGCGCCAGGATCTCGGCGCGGGCCTGCTCACCCTTGGGGACAGTGCGGACGGCCATCACGACACTTGCCCCGGCGCCGGCGAGGCGCCGGGCGGTTTCCTTGCCCGTGCCGCTGTTGGCGCCGGTGACGACGGCGAACTTCCCGGTCTGGTCTGGTACGGCGTACATGGTGACTCCCGGACTGGCTACTAAAGACTGGCGGTCTGTTATGAGCAACTTAACAGACTGTCGGTCTGATCGCAACAGACCGGAGGTCTGTAGACTAGGGGAATGATGTCCTTCCAGCGGGCGCGCAGCGACGAGCAGCGTGCGGAGCGCAGGCGGGTGATCCTGGACACCGCCGCCGCCATGCTGGCCGAGATGCCGGTGGAGCAGGTCAGCCTGAACGAGCTGAGCCGGCGAGTCGGCCTGGCGAAGTCGAACGTGCTGCGTTACTTCGAGTCCCGCGAGGCCGTGCTGCTCGAACTGCTGGACGCCGCGTCGCGGGAGTGGCTGGAGCAGCTCGACGACGCCTTCGCCGCTGCGGTCGACGCCGGAGCGGCGCCGACCGAGCGCGGCGATCAGCTGGCTGCCGCGATCGCGACCTCGCTGGCGGCCTACCCGGTGTTGTGCGGCCTGATCAGCGCTCAAGCCGCGGTGCTCGAGCACAACGTGTCCCCGCAGGTGGCCGCGAAGTACAAGCGCGCGGCGCTCGCGAACATCGCCGTGCTGGCCGGGCTGATTCTCAAGCACGTCGGCGAGCTCGGCGAGCGCGACGCGTGGCGGTTTGCCGCCGCCGGCGTCATGGTGACCGGCGCCGTGTGGAGCTACGCGCAGCCGTCAGCCGCGATGCTGGCGGCCTATGAGGCCGACCCGTCGCTGGCGGCCCTGCGGATCGACTTCACCACTACCTTGCGCGAGACGCTCGAAGTGCTGATCGCGGGACTGCTCGCACGCCCATCGCGCTGAGCCGCGGAAGGTGGCCGCGCAAGATTTGTCAGACCGGGGGCACCATTCGCACCCTCCGCTTCTCGATCGCCTCGCTGGAGCGCTCGGACTCAAACTCACCGTGACCCTCGCCCCGGACGAGCGCCGCTCGGCGTGATGCGACGCGGTCCCGGAGCGGCGAGGCAAGCTGCCGGTCGATCGAGCGTGTCATCCGAGTGGCGGGACCATTGCCTCGATGAGGTGCGGGCCCGGTTCCGCGAGCGCCTGCCTGAGCTGCGCGGCGAGCTCGCCAGCGGTCCGGGCCCGGACCGCTGGCACGCCCATGCCGGTGGCCAGGTTAACGAAGTCGAGGTCGGGCCGGGACAAGTCGAGCAGGCTCCGGGCGGCCTCCCCGGTCGCCGTCGCGCCGACCCGGTCGAGTTCCATCCCGAGGATCGCGTACGAGCGGTTGTTGAAGATGATCGTGGTGACGTCGAGCCCCTCCCGCGCGTGGGTCCACAGGGCGGAGATCGTGTACATGGCACTGCCGTCCGCCTCAAGGGCGATGACGCTGCGTCCGGGGCAGGCGATCGCGGCGCCGGCGGCCAGCGGCAGTCCCTGGCCGATCGCGCCGCCGGTCAGCGTCAGCCAGTCATGCGGCGGCGCGCCGGCGGTGGCTGCGGGCAGCCACGGCCCTGAGGAATTGGCCTCGTCGGAGACGATCGCGCCCTCGGGCAGCAGCGCGCCGATGACCGCGGCCGCGCTCTCCGCGGTGAGGTCGCCGTCTGGCAACGCGGGGCGCCCTGGCTGCTGCGGCAGCGGCCTGGTGCCGGGCGCGATGAGGTCCGCCAGCGCCGCGAGCGCCCCGGAGGCGTCGTCACCGCTCCCGGCCAGCACGTGCACCTGGCAGTGGTCAGGGACGAGCGAACTCGGCTTGCCCGGGTAGGCGAAAAACGAGACCGGGTCCCGCGCGCCCGCCAGGATCAGGTGCCGCGCGCCGGAAAGCTGCGAGGTCGCGAACTCGGCCAGGTAGGCGAGCCGGTCGATGGCCGGGATGCCCGCCCCGCGCTCGAGCCTGGCCGGGAAGGTCTCGCACAGCAGCCGGGCGCTGGCGGCGCTGGCGACCCGGCTAGCCGCCTCCAGGCCAGCCCGCCGGGCAGCGGGGCCGCCGAGCAGGACCACGCACGGCTCCCCGCTGCGCAGCGCCGCCGCGGCCGCGGCGACCACGTCATCGGGGACCGGTGCTGCGGCCGGCACCGGGAGCGCAGCCGCCGGCTCGCCGCCCTCGGACCAGGACACGTCGGCGGGCAGGATGAGCGTGGCTATCCGCCCGGGCGGTGCCAGCGCCGCAGCGACCGCCCCGGCGGCGGCCGCGCCAGCATCGGCGCTGCCGGCCGGGTGGCGGACCCAGCCGGACACCGAGTGGGCCAGCGCGCCGATGTCCGACTCCAGGGGCGCGTCGAATCGCTTGTGGTAGGTGGCGTGGTCGCCGATCACGGCGAGCAGCGGGGTGCTGGCCCGGCGCGCGTTATGCAGGTTGGCCAGCCCGTTCGCCAGCCCCGGGCCGAGGTGCAGCAGCGCCGTCGCCGGCCGGCCCGTCATCCGCCCGTAACCGTCGGCCGCGCCGGTCGCCACCCCCTCGAACAGGCACAGCACCCCGCGCATCGCGGGGACGGCGTCCAGCGCCGCGACGAAGTGCATCTCCGAGGTTCCCGGATTGCTGAAGCACACATTAACGCCGCAGCCGGTCAGCGTGCGGATCACGGCCTGTGCACCGTTCATCTTTCCTCCGTTGCAGCAGACCGGGTTAGTGCCCCGTGGTGACCTATTGCCGGGAATGGCCGGGGCAGATTGCTCTGACCATGATGAGCCGATCTTGTGCTCCGGCGCAGCCCGTCGGCCCGACAAGCCCGGCTACTGGCAGGACGGGCCCGTTGGTGTTCCGGCGGACGCGCCCGGCGCCGCTCGCGGTCGCCGGCCTCATGGTCGCGGGCCCGCGCGGTCGCAGGCCGCCTCGTGATCGCACGGCCCCGAGATATTTACGCTAAGCCGTCAATTGATTACACATTGTGACCTTCGCCTCTAGCTGCCCGGTACCGGCCCGGGGTTGCGTGAAGTCACGACGTGCTGGCCCCGGCAGCTGGCAGCCCGGAAAGGACACCATCATGAGTTCCAGGATCCTGGTCACCGGCGGAGCCGGGTTCATCGGCTCGCACATCGTCGATCAGCTGCTCGCTAGCGGCTACGACGTCCGCGTGTACGACTCGCTCGTCCCGCAGGTGCACGGCGCTGAGGGCGCCGGGAACCTGCCGCCTGACGCCGAGCTGATCGTGGGTGACGTGCGTAACCGGTCCGCGCTGAAGTACGCGCTGCAGGGCGTGGACGCGGTCATCCATCTGGCCGCCGAGGTTGGCGTGGGGCAGTCGATGTATGAGATCGATCGCTACGTCGACACGAATACCCGCGGCACCGCGGTGCTGCTGCAGTTGCTCGCCGAGGGCGGGACCGACGTCGGCCGCCTGGTCGTCGCCTCCTCGATGTCCATCTACGGCGAGGGCGCGTACCGCTGCGACGAGCACGGGACCGTCAGCCCCCGGCCGAGATCCGAGGCGGCGCTGCTGGCCAGGCAGTGGGAGGCGCGGTGCCCGGTCTGCGGTACCGAGGTCATGCCGGTCCCCACGGCCGAGACCAAGCCCCTCATCCCCACCTCGGTCTACGCCGTCTCCAAAATGGACCAGGAGATGCTCAGCCTCACGGTGGGCGGCACCTACGGCATCGGCGCCGTGGCGCTCCGGATCTTCAACACCTACGGGCCCCGCCAGTCGCTGTCCAATCCCTACACCGGCATCGGCGCGATCTTCTCCGCCCGGCTCCTGAACGACCGGCCGCCGCTGGTGTTCGAGGACGGCCAGCAGCTCCGGGATTTCGTGCACGTGCGCGACGTGGCCCGGGCATTCGTGATCGCCCTGGAGAAGACCGAGGTAACCGGGGTGGCCTGCAACGTAGGGACCGGATCGCCGCTGAGCGTGACCGACATCGCCCGGTACCTCGCCGTGGCCCTCGGCAAGAACGTGCCGCCGGAGATCACCGGCAACTTCCGGGCCGGGGATATCAGGCACTGCTGGGCCGATGCCTCCGCCGCCCGGTGGGACCTCGGGTTCTCCGCCCAGGTCTCGTTCGCCGACGGGGTGCACGACCTCGTCGGCTGGCTGGCGGAGAAGACGGCCGATGACCGGGTCGACCAGGCCCGCGCCGAGCTGCTCGCGCACGGCCTGACGGGCTGAGGCTGCGCGGCCCGCGATGACCGTGTTCCTTGCCGTCGCCTGCGCGGTGGTGCGGGTCGGTACACGGCCGCCGGATCGGCGTGATCGCCGAGCCCCTGATCGAGGAAGTACCCGTGACCTTCAGGCGCGGGCTCGCTCAGCGATCCAGTTTGACTACGGAGAGTAGTCACTAGGTACGTTTACGCTATCACTGGGTAGGTCCCGGCAAAGGGCCGGACCACCAGGCTGGCCGGCGCAACGGGCAGGAAGCGCGCGAGCGAAATGCCGAAAGATCTGCTGAGAGGGCCGGCGCGGCGCGTCGCTGCCGTGAGCCTGGCGGCCGTCGTCCTGATCGGGGCCCTTATCGGCGTGGCCATCTGGCGCTACGAGCATGCTCTATCCCAGTCCGCGGTGACGCTCGACGCCCGTGGTGATGCCAGGCTCACGGGACTGCTCGTCGCCGCCTTCTGGCATGAGCGCCAGGCGATGGACGAGTACCTGTTCGCTCCCTCCCCGGCGACATCGAGCGCGGTGAGCGCGCAGCGGAATCAGTTCGCGGCCACGTCAGCGACGCTCGGCGCGACGCAGACGCCCATCGAGACACGATTCCGATTGCAGGCCACGGCGGCGAACAACGGGAGCTTTGCGCTGTTCTCGCGGGCACGATCGGCCGCGGGAACGACAGTGGCCCGTGAGGTCGGGGCAGCCGCGCGGCTGAGTGCTACCGAGGGCAGTGTCCTGGGGCCGCTGAGCCAGCTCTACCGCGCCCAGTCGCAGCGCGCGGAATCGGCGAAGGCGGCCTCCGCCTCAGCGGGGAGCCAGGCGCTCGTGATCGGGGTGGCGGCTGCCAGCCTTGCCGTCCTGTGTCTCGTGGCATTCTCGATCTTCGTGATCCGGCTGCTGAGTCGTGCCTTCGAGCGGGAGAACGAGCTGACGGCAGCGCTCGGGCGGCTGAACGAGCTCATTGGCCGCCTCCGCTCAACCTCGGCAGTGATCGGCCAGGTCACGAGCGAGCTGCGGCTGGCGGCGAAGAACGCGGCCGCAGTGACCAGCGAGCAGTCAGCCGCGGTCGCGGAGACATCCGCCACGATCGAGGAACTGGCGACGACGGCCGGCTCGATCGCGGAGAACTCGCATGCCGTTGCGAAGGCGGCCGAGCAGACCGGCGACACAATCCATGACCTGCAGGCGAAGATCGAGGCGATCACCGAGCGGGCGCTCTCGCTCGCCAAGCATGCGCAGCAGATCGGCGAGATCCTTGAGCTGATCAATGACATCGCGGGCCAGACGAACCTGCTCGCGCTGAACGCCGCCATCGAGGCGGCCCGGGCCGGTGAGGCAGGCAAGGGCTTCGCCGTCGTCGCGGCCGAAGTGCGCAAGCTCGCGGAGCGGTCGGTGCACTCCACCGACTCGATCAGCGTGATCATCACCGGGGTGCAGGACGGGACGAACGCGACGATCATGGCGACCGAGGAAGGAATGCGCCAGGCCCGCGAGGTGAGTGACCTGATGGCGTCGACGGGGACGATGCTCGAGGAATCGATCCTCGCCACGCAGCAGCAGAAGTCCGCCGCTGACCAGGTAGACAGCGCGAGCCAGCAGATTCGCCAGGCGGCAGACCAGCTCGCGACCGAGCAGGCGCAGTGGGCCGCCACCGCCGGGCGGCTGGAGGCGCTGGTAGACGATCTTGAGGGCGCTCTTCGCGAGAGCGGCGGGGAAAGCGGCCCGTGAGTGTTCAGGTACGGCTGCGGGTGGCCTCGGAAGCCTATGCGATGCCCGTCGAGCACGTGCTGGAGGTCGCCGACCTCGGCCAGGTGCGGGCCGTCCCTGGATCGCGGCCGGAACTGCTCGGGGTGCGGAACCTGCGCGGCCAGATACTACCGGTGGTCGACCTCGCGCTGCTGCTGGAGATCCCGCGGACGACGCCGCCGAGGCGCCTGCTCGTCGCGGAGGCGGGGGACCGGCGGGCCGGGTTCGCGATCGACGAGGTGAGCGGGGTCGGCGAGCTGGCGGATCCGGGCGAGAAGACCGAGTCCGGCTTGCTGGTGGGTGCCACCTTCGACGATGGCGACCTCATCGGCGTGATCGACGTGCCGCGGCTGTTCGACTCGCTTGAGCAGGTGCCAGGGTGAGCGAGTCAGACGCTGACCTCACTGAGCTCTTCCGTGACGAGGCGGCGCAGCGGCTCGATCAGATGGACACGGGGCTGCTCGCGATCGAGGCCGGGGATGCGGGCGGTGCCGAGACTGTCAACTCGCTGTTCCGCAATGCGCACACCATCAAGGGAGCGGCCGGGATGCTCGGCTTCGACGACATCCGGGCGGTCGCGCATGCCGCCGAGGACGTCCTGGCCAGCGTCCGGGATGCGGGAACCTTCCCGCCGGGGCTCGCCGCGCTGCTGCTGCGCGCGACCGCCGCCTTGCGCGCCCAGCTGACCGGCGCCGGGGAGCCCGTTGACGATCTCCTCGACGATCTCGCGGCGAGCCCGGCGATGTTCGCCGACGGCGATGTCGCCGCTCCCGACGGCGCCGGCGAGATGATGGCGCCGGAAGCGACGGGCCTGCCAGCCGCGGGCGCACCCGCGGTGGCTGGCCCCGCGGTGGCTGGCCCTGCGGCAGCTGCCCCTGAGACGGATGCCCTTGAGAGGGATGCCCTTGAGACGGGCGCCCCGGAGGCGGGTGCCCCGGCGGCGGGTGCCCCGGCGGCGGGTGCCCTGGAGGCGGGTGCCCCGGAGGCGGGTGCCCCGGAGGCGGGTGCCCCGGCGGCGGGTGCCCCGGCGGCGGGTGCCCCGGAGGCGGGTGCCCCGGAGCCGGGTGCCCCTCAGGCCGGTGTTCCAAGGTCGGCGGCCCAGCGGCACACGCTGCGGGTTCCGGCCGAGAAGATCGACCATCTGCTCGATGTCGCCGGTGAGATCATGCAGGACCGGCGCCGGCTGGCGCACTCCCTCGGTGCGGAGCAGCGGATGTCCGAGGAGATCGCCGATGTGCTCGGGGCCGGCCAGCGGATGCTCGACGATCTCAAGGACACCGCCGTCGGGATGCGGACGCTGCCGCTATCGGTGATCGCGGGGCCGCTGCCGCGCGCGGTCCGGGATCTGGCCCGGGCCGCGGGCAAGGACGTCGAATTCGTGGTCACGGGCGCTGACACCGAACTCGACCGGGTGATACTCGAAAGCCTGTCCGATCCGCTCGTGCACCTGCTGCGCAATGCCGTGGTGCACGGCGTCGAATCCCCGGCCGAGCGTGAGCTTGCGGGGAAGCGCGCCCGCGGGCGGGTCGAGTTGCGCGCCGTGCCGCGGGGCAGCCTCGTCGAGATCGTCGTCGCGGACGACGGTCGGGGCGTCTCGCCAGAGGTAATCAAGAAGGCGCGCCACGAAGGCTCGCTCACCGAGCTTCTCGCGCAGGCCGGCTACTCGACGGCGGCGGAGGTGACCGACCTCGCCGGGCGCGGTGTGGGCCTTGACGCCGTCCGGACGTACGCGCGTTCGCTGGGCGGCAGCCTCGAGGTTCGGAGCGAGCCTGGCCAGGGGATGGATGTCGTCCTGCTGCTCCCGGTCGCTCTGGCCCTCGCCGAGGTGCTGCTTTTCGGGCGTGGCGGGGCGGTGTACGGCGTACCGCTGGCCGCGGTCGAAGAGGTGGTCACGGTGACCCACCCGGTGATGCTGCAGGGCCGGCCTGCCCTGGAGATCCGCGGAAAGTCGCTGCCGGTCTACGACTTCGCCGCACTCGTCGGCGCGGCAGCGCCACCGCTGGGTGACCGGCCGCCCGCGCTCGTCATCGCCGTCGGCGGTCGCCGGGTCATCGCGAGCTGCGACGCCCTCCTCGGCCAGGAAGAAGTCGTGATCAAGTCACTGGGCCCGCTGCTAGCCGGCGTCGAGGGATATCTCGGCGCGTCCATCCTCGGCGATGGCCGGATCGCACTGCTCGTCGAGCCGGCGATGCTGGCCCGGGGACCCCGGCAGGCGCCCGGGACGGCGGCGCCGGACGGAGCGGCCGGCCTGCGCGCGGCGCCCAGGATTCTCGTGGTCGAGGACTCGTTCACCGTCCGCGAGCTGCAGCGCAGCATCCTCGAGGCCGCTGGCTACCCGGTGGCCACCGCGCGCGACGGACGTGACGCGCTCGCTGCCCTGCACCGCGACGCCGGGATCGCGCTCGTTGTCACCGACCTCGAGATGCCCGAACTCGACGGGATCGGGCTCACGCGCGCGATTCGCGCCGACGCGGTGCGCTCGTCCCTGCCGGTCGTCATCGTCACCTCGCACGGATCCGAGGACGACCGGCGCCAGGGAATCGAGGCGGGCGCGGACGCCTACATGGCGAAGCAGAGCTTCGATCAGCAGGCGCTGCTGTCGGCCGTCGAGCGGCTGGTCGGCCGGTGACGGGATGACGGCGCTGCGGGTGCTGGTATGCGAGGATTCCCGCGCCTATGCGGCCGCGCTGCGGCGGGTGCTCGAGTACGACGGGGACATCGCGGTCGAGGCGGTCTGCGCCACCGCCGAGGAGGCAGTTGCCGCGCTGCCCCGGATTGAACCGGACCTGGTGACCATGGACCTCGAGCTGCCCGGTATGGACGGCCTTGAGGCCGTCGGGGAAATCATGGGCTTCCGGCCACTGCCGATCCTGGTCCTGTCCGCTTACGTCGGCCCGCGCAGCGACAAGGCCGCGGCCGCGCTCGCCGCCGGAGCGATCGACGCCCTCGCGAAGGACGATCTCGACCTGCGCGATCCGGCGGGCGCCGCGGGAGCCGCGTTCCGGCACCGGGTCAAAGTGCTCAGCCGGGCGCATGTGATCGGCCATCCGCGCGCCAGGCTCGGCGCCCGTCCTCGGCTGCTCCGGCTGGCGCGCCGCACGTCGGTCATCGGCGTGTGCGCCTCGGCCGGCGGCCCCCAGATGCTGCTGTGCCTGCTCGGCGCGCTGCCGGCCGACTACCCGATCCCGATCCTGATCGTGCAGCACATAGCCGCCGGTTTCACCGAAGGGCTGGTCCGCTGGCTCGACCAGGCCGTGCCCCTGCCGGTAGGCGTGGCCGAGCCGGGGGCGGCGGCCGCCCCCGGTGCCTGGCTCGCGCCGGAGGGCGCGCACCTCACGCTCGATGGCACTGGCGGGCTGGCCCTTGACCGGCACACCGTGGCCGGGCCGCATCGTCCATCCGGCGATGTTCTCCTCAGCAGCATCGCCGCGGCCGCGGGGGCGGCCGGCGTCGCCCTCATCCTGAGCGGGATGGGCGCCGACGGTGCCGCAGGCGCGGCGGCGGTGCGCCGCAGTGGCGGGCTGGTGATCGCACAGGACGAGCAGTCGTCGGCAGTTTTCGGGATGCCGAAGGCCGCGATCGACCGCGGGGTCGATGCCGTGCTGTCCCCCGATGGAATCGCCGGCTACCTGCTGGGGCTTTGCCAGGAGCCGCTTGCGGGGGCGCAGTGACCAACGCCGTCGCCGGGATCGCCGGACTGGCCGAACTCATCCGCAGGGAGACGGGAATGGTGGTGCCGGCCGCGCGGAATGCGGCCATCCTCGCCGCTGCGGACCGCGCCGCGCCGGGACTCGGCCCGGGCGCGTTCGTGGCCGCGGCCTCGGCTCCGGGCGGTGGCCGCGCGCTCGTGGACCGGCTGATCGACCAGGTGACGGTCCAGGAGACGGCCTTTGCCCGGGACCAGGACCAGCTCGACGCGATTCCCTGGCACAGCCTGCTGCAGGTGGCCCGGGCGGCCGGGTCGGGGACTATCCGCGCGTGGAGCGCCGGCTGTGCCAGCGGGGAAGAGGCCTACACGCTGGCGCTGCTGGCCGCCGAAGCATTCGCCCCGGCACCGGCGCCGGTCGAGGTGCTGGGAACGGACATCTCCGGCGCCGCGCTCGCCGCTGCCGTCACCGGCCGGTACCGCGAGCGGGCGGTCCGCGCCCTCAGGCCCGCCCTGCGCCTGCGCTACCTTGACCGGCAGGCCGACGGCAGCTACATCGTCGGCGAGCGGCTGCGCAGCCTGGTACGTTTCCGGCGGCACAACCTCGTCGGTGACCCGATGCCGCCACCCGGTGAAGTCGGCTTTGACCTGATCGCCTGCCGGAACGTGCTCATCTACTTCGAGGCAGCGCTCGTCGAGCCGGTGATCAGCTCCCTCGAGCGATCGCTGCGGCGCGGCGGCGTGCTCATCCTCGGCGCGGCCGATGCCCTGCAGCGGACAGCCGACCGGCCCGCGGCGGCGGGCGCGCTCCCGGTCCGGTCGCGGGCTCCCGCCCGCGACCTGCGCCGCCCGCTCGGCGGCGAGCCGTCGCTATCCCGCGAGCGGGGGAGCCGTCGTCGTCCCGCGAGCGGCGGGAGTTGTCGCGCGAGCGGCGGGAGCTGTCGTTGTCCCGCGAGCGGCGGGAGCTGTCGTTGTCCCGCGAGCGGCGGGAGCTGTCGTTGTCCCGCGAGCAGCGGATGACAGCCGCGCTGGACGCGGCGGACCGCGGTGACCGCGACGGCGCCCGGGCCCACGTGGCGGCCCTGCTCGCCGACAACGCGGCTGACCCCGAGGCGCACTTCATTGACGGGCTGGTCGCGCTGGAAGCCGGCCGCCCGGCGAGAGCCTGCGCCGCGCTTCGCCGTGCGCTCTGCGCCGACGCCACGTTCGCGCTGGCGGCATTCTTCCTCGGCCGTGCCTTCGATGCGCTCGGTGACCGGCAGGCCGCGCGGCGCTGCTACGAGCAGACCCTGCGCACGCTCGACCCGGCGGACCGCAGGTACGAGCGGATCCTCCAGCAGACCGATATCGGCGACATCGCTGCGGCGTGCCGGGCTCGGCTTGGCGGACGGCCCTGAGGATCCCCATCGCGAGCATCGTGAGCGGCGTTCCTTGTCCTGCCGATATTCCCCGAGCCACGCCAGCCAGCGCGTACCGCGGGGGCCCCTCGCCAGAACCGATTACGTATTGTAATATAAAAGTTACTTAGTGCAACCATCGGTCACCGCGGACGAACTCGGGCACCTGGAGTGGATGCATGACGAGCAGCGATCACGACCGGACGCCGGGACGGATCCTCGTGGTCGATGACGATCTCGTCATGGGCCGTTTCCTGACGCATCTCCTGGCTGACCGTGGCGGATTTGACGTCACGCATACGACCGACCCGGCCGTCGCACTGAAGCGCGCCAGCTCGGAGCCGTGGGATCTGGTACTGACCGACGTGGAGATGCCGGGCATGACCGGCCTCGAGCTGCTGGAGGCGCTGCGGCGGGCAGCCCCGGACCTTCCCGTCGCCGTGCTCACCGGTCATGCGTCCGTCGACTACGCGGTCCGCGCGCTGCGCGATAACGCCGACGAGTTCCTGCAGAAGACCGTTCCGCCTGATCAGCTCCTGGCCAGCATCAGCGCGGTGGTCGCCAGGGGCCGCGCGGCCCGGCTGGCTGCCCGCCAGTCCGTGCTCGCGATCGGCGCGCACCCGGACGACGTGGAGATCGGCGCGGCCGGCGCCCTGCTCGCCCACCGCGACATGGGGCATGAGGTCTCGATCCTGACGCTCAGCCGCGGGGCCCGCGGTGGCACCGAAAGCACCCGGGCAGGCGAATCCGAGATGGCAGCGCTGGTCCTGGGCGCCAGCTTGTTCCTCGAGGACCTTCAGGACACCCGGATCAGGGAAAGCGATCCGACGATCGGCGCGATAAGCCGCGTGGTCGAGACCGTGCGGCCGACCGTGATCTACACTCATTCGCTGCACGACGTGCACCAGGATCACCGCAACACCCACCGGGCGGCCATGGTGGCCGTCCGCGACATCGGGCGCGTCTACTGCTTCCAGTCACCATCGGCCACTGTCGACTTCCGGCCGACCCGCTTCGTGACCATCGATGAGCAGCTCGAACGCAAGCTCATCGCCATCCAGGCCTTCGCCTCACAAGCGCAGGTGCGGACCTACCTGAAGCCGGACCTGATCCAGTCAAACGCCCGGTACTGGTCCCGCTATGGCGACGGGCTCTATGCCGAGGCGTTCGAGGTGATCCGGGACGCCGCCGCCGCAGGCCAGCCCGGAAGTACCGCTCCCGGCCTGGCGTCCGCCAGGCCGGACGGCCAGCTCACCGTGACGCCCGGCGGCGTCGCCGGCCCGGGCGCCGCTGCGCCGCAGCCGGTGGCCGCGGCCCGACAACGCCCGGAGGCGCAGCATGCCAGGTCGTAACGTCCCGAGTATCCCGCTGCGGACCGTCCGGGTCCTGGTGACCGGCGCCGGGGGGCCCGCTGCGGTCTCGGTCATGAAATCGTTGAGCGCCGACCCGACGGTGCGCCTCATCGCCGCTGACATGGACCCCTGGGCGGCCGGCCTGTACCTGGTGCCGCCCGAGGCGCGGACGCTGATCCCGGCCGGCCTGGACCCCGGGTTCGCCGACGCCGCGCTGGCCCGCTGCATCGCGATGGGCGTGGACGTGCTCATCCCCACGGTGGACGCGGAGCTGCGCCCGCTCGGCCGGGCCCGCGCCGACTTCTCCAGGGCTGGCATCGGGCTGCTGCTTGCGCCGGATCGGGCGCTGGACCTCTGCCTCGACAAGCTCGCCCTCGCGGAGTGCTGCGCCGGCCAGGTGCCGGTGCCCCGGACCGAGCGCTACGACCAGGCCGACCCGCAGTCGTGGACCTACCCGGTCATCGTCAAGCCCAGGACGGGCAGCGGCTCGCGTGACATCTCCGTCGTCGGGTCCAGCCTGGCCCTCGCGAGCCTGGACGCCTCAGCCGACTTCATCGTCCAGGAGTTCCTCCCCGGCGAGGAGTACTCCATCGACGTGCTCGCCGACGCCGCCGGCCATGTAGTCGCGTCCGTGCCGAGAGTCCGCGAGCGGGTCGACTCGGGTGTCTCGGTGGCGGGCCGCACCCTGCACGACGGCGAGCTGGAACGGCTCGGGGCTGCCGTGGCCACCGCGACCGGCCTGACCTACATAGCGAACGTGCAGTTCCGCAGGGACGCGGCCGGCCAGCCTGCCCTGCTCGAGGTGAACCCGCGCGTGCCCGGGACGCTGCCGCTGACGGTGGCCAGCGGCGTCGACATGCCCCGGATGGCCCTGGACTCGCTGCGGGGCCGGCCGCTGCCCGAGCACGCCGACTTCCGCGACACGGCGATGGTCCGCTACCTCCAGGAGTGCTTCATCGAGCTCGGCGAGGTCAGGCAGGTAGCGGCGTGATGGTCCGGCTGCCGCCCGACGGGCAGCTATCTGGCCGCCTCCGGCCCGCCGCGAGCGTCCGCCGGGGGCCGTGATCGCCGTGCGCATCCTGATATTCCATGGCTATCTGCTGCGGGGCACCGGAAGTAATATCTACAACTCGGAGCTGGCACGGTGGCTGGTGAAGCTCGGCCACGAGGTGCATCTGCTCTGCCAGGACTCCCGCGCGGCGGAATTCGATTTCGTCGACGCTGTCGGCCGCTGGCGTGACGGCCGGCTGGAGGTCGAGGTGGTCCGCGAGCCGGTCCGCTGCACGGCCTACGTGCCGGACATCGGCGGGCTGCTGCCCCTGTACGTGGCCGATCGCTACGAGGGATTCGACGCGCGCCTGTTTCCGCAGCTGACCGACGCGGAGATGGAACGCTACATCGCGGCCAACGTGGCCGCCGTCCGCGATGTCGCCGCCGCGGTCAGGCCGGACGGGGCTCTCGCGAACCACCTGGTGATGGGCCCGGTGATCCTGGCCCGTGCGCTGGGCGGTCGCGTCCCTTATGCGGTCAAGATCCACGGCTCCGCGCTCGAGTACACCGTCCGGCCCGGCATCGAACGATTCGGGCCCTACGCCCGCGAAGGCCTGGCGGGGGCAACCGGGATCCTCGTCGGCTCGCGCCACACCGCCGAGAGCCTGTGGGAGGTCATGGACATGCCCGGCCTTCCGGCCCGCACCTGGCTCCTGCCGCCGGGTGTCGACGTCCGCAGGTTCCATCCGCGCCCGCCGGGAGAGGCCAAGGACGGGCTGCGCGACCTGGCTGCCCGCCTGGAGGCAGACCCGCCCGCCTGGGGCGGCGAAGCCGGCGCGGCGCAAGCCATCAGGGCGGCCGACCCCACCCGGGACCGGATCATCAGCTACGTCGGGAAGCTCATCGTCTCCAAGGGCGTGGACCTGCTCATCGCGGCGTGGCCGCTGATCACCGACCATGCTCCGGACGCCCGCCTCATGATCGCCGGCTTTGGTGCCTACCGGCAGGCGCTCATCGAGCTCACCCGCGCGCTGGGTGCCGGCGATCTGAGTGCCGCTCGCGCGATCGCGAGCGCCGGGCGGGGACTGGAGGGCGGGCCTCCCGGTGAGCTGCACTACCTTGCCGCGTTCCTCGACGGGCTCACCGGCGCGGAGCGAGACCGCTACCGGAACGCTTCAGCTGCCGCCATGCGGCGGGTACATTTCGCCGGACGGATCGAGCACGACGATGTCTCCGAATTGATGTGCGCGTCCCAGGCGGTGGTCGTCCCCAGCACATTCCCCGAGGCCTTCGGCATGGTCCTCGCGGAAGCCGCGTGCTGCGGGTCGATGCCGCTGTCGGCATCCCACTCGGGGCTCGCCGAGGTGAATGAGCTGCTAGCTCCGGCAGTGGCTAAGGACCTGCGGCTGCACCTGTCCTTCGAGCTAGGCCCGGGCGCCGTGCGGGAGATCGCCGGCCAGCTGGCCTGGTGGCTGTCGTTCATCGCGGATACCCCGAAGGACTGGAGACAGGCCCGCGAGGACCTGACGGATTTCGCCTGCGCGGAGTTCGGCTGGGAAGAGATAGCCCGTAGCGTCGCGGCAGTGGCCCAGGGGCGGCTCGCGGGGCTGCAGCCGGTGCCAGCGGGCTGAGCGGACGCCATCCGGGCCCGCCGCCGGCTAGAACATGTTCCTACGTGACCGGCCGGAATCCGACCTCCTCTATTGATCTGGTCGGTCGATACGCGATAGCCCCCGCTGGATCATGAACTCAACCGCCTTGTTCATATTGGTCGGCGTGACAGTCTTGCCAGGGTGAGCTGCGGGCCATACACGCAGCAACTCATCCACGAATCCCTGGCCGACATCTGCCACGCCAGAGAAGTCGACTTCGACAGTGTCAAAGTCGACATCCAGCCCTTCCAGCAGCCGCCTCGCTTCACTACGTGACACGAAGACCGTTCCAATCTCGAAGAGCTTGACCACCGGCCGCGTCCGAACGAACGCATGGTCCTGGGTGAACTCCTGGAAGAGGCCTGGGAGCGTCCGGTCAGTCTGCGGATCAATCTGGCACACCACAGATGTCCCCTGGGCAGCCGGAACCACCCCCAGCGCCGTGTCACGACGGAGGTTGTCTACTGTCCAGCGCACTCCTGATGACGTCAATCGAAACAGATCCACCGCCTTCGAGGTAAAGAAGATTCCCTCTCCCGTGTGTCGCAGTCGGTCAGTGGTCCTCTTTCCCTTAGACAACTCCTGGACGGCCTCGAAATCGCTTGCAAGCCGTAGCCCTTCGCGAAGCTTCAGGAACGCCCCAACACCGTAATCCCTCACCTCGAAAGTCCATTGACCTGCGTCAGTCCACCAGCTGATTACGACACTCTCGCTACCCGAATGATCAATAGCGTTGTTCAACATCTCCGTGAAGGCGTAGCCGATGAGCCGGCCAGCGGGGCTTTCTCGGTCTAGGCCTACATCTTCGGCCACGCGGCGCCATACCACATCTTCGGAGAGGCCAAGCAGCGTGAGCTCGTTATGCCACGAGGGTTCAGCGTTCATGATCGCCGTCAGCGGGTCCTGGGGCAACGTGCGGCGTGCCACTGCCGCCCGCACGGCCTCCAGATCGAACAGCCGGTGCCCGCCAAGAGTTCTTGATGATGGGATAATTCCGGCATCGGCCAGCTGCCGGATCCTGGTCGCAGACAGGCCAAGTTCGCGTGCGACTTCGGCGATCCTGACCGGACCCTCGGCTGACTCCGCCATCCCTGCCCCCGGAAGAAACCTAAACTTGCACTGTAGATTCTAGCAGAAAAACTACCGTAGAGGTGTAGATTCTCTTGTTGCGATACGCGCCCCACGGCGGACAGCTACCCCAGGACGATCCGGGGCTTAGCCTCAGCTGTCCGCCTTGATGGGCTCTGTCGGGGCCCACTCATCGCCGCCTGATGCTCTCCGATCAAGCTGCTACAGGCTAAGGGCGAGGCCGGGCTGGATCACTACCAGGTCCGCTCCTGGCGGGCCTGCTTGCATCTCTTCGGAGGTGGCGTTCTTGACCCGGGCGCTAAAGGCCCCCGCGCTGCGCGAGTCGGTGTGGGACCTGGAGTCGGGCGAGTCGGCGCTCAGCCCGCTCACCGGCCACGACGGCCCGGTGCACGCGGTGGCGGTCGCTAAGCGGCAGGGCCGGCCGGTCATCGTCTCCGGCAGCGGCGACGGGACGGTGCGGGTGTGGGACCTGGAGTCGGGCGAGCCGCGCGGACGCCCGGTGTTATCGGCCTATTTATCTGGGCGCGGATCGTTGATCAACTGCAACGCTCTTTCGTGATGAGTTAGCCCGGGTCGGCCACCCGGCTTTCAGGATCGCGAAGACATCCGAGGCAGTATGCATGCAGGGCGCTGTCAGCCAGTAGCCGGCGGCGGCCAGACGTCGGTTCCGTGGGGGCTATCACGGAGCGTTATTGATTCGGTCGGCCCCGGCGGGCGCCGGGGTCGCGCATATCGCCGAGTATGGATTCCTATCAGTCCGGTAGATTTAGGCGCTGCTTGGCGCGCAGAATGCCTGTTTATGCGTGGCTGGAAGCGCGCTGCCGGTGACCGGCGGCCCGGCCACGCCCAGCAACGACTCCGTTGCGGGCGTTCACGCTGGCCGCCGG
>CAVOHC010000015.1:0-223720 GCA_963695645.1 uncultured Actinomycetota bacterium
CCCGAATGAACCCCCATTTACGCGGTGGATCGAGGCTAAGCGCTCGGCAGGATCAAGGGCAAGGGCCTGGCGACATCCGGATCTGCCGCGATGAGGTACGGCCGTATAAGCGAGCAGATCGACGAATGCGCGCCGGGCCCTTGGCCAGGACTGACAGAGCCATCCGGTCACATCAGGCGGCACCGCTGTTGACGTGACCGACCTCGTGGCCCGTTAAACGCGAGCACTACAGCACGGGCGGCGCTGCTGCGTGGCCGTCGGGTCCGTCTCCCGTCCGCAGACCGCGGGTTATTCTCCGGCAAGGCGTAGCCACGGCCCGGGAATGGGTCCGCTCGGGCGAGGGCGGCGTAGTCGGCGGGCTGTGCGATCGTTACGGCATGCGTGCCCGAGATGACGACGGCGTGGAGCTGAACGCCGAGTTCGCGGTAGGAGCCGACGATCCTGGTCTGAGCCTGGTGCTTCACACTTTGTTGGCCCGGGCCAGGACAGCTCGAGTATCAGCTCGTCCCTGACGCCCAGGGTGGCGCGGGTGGGCCGGCTCAGGCCGTGGCCGGTGGAGCGGGGTAATCGGGGCGTAGCCGTGTGGTTCACCACCGGTGGTGGACCTGGGCGCGGATGCGCTGGTCGTAGATGGCCTGGATGGCGCTGAGCTGGTCGCCGGTGAACGGTGGCAGTGCTGCGGCGGCCGCGTTCTGGCGGGCTTGGCCGTGGGTTGCGCGCCCCGGGGATGACGGTGCTCACGCCCGGCTGCTGGATCACCCAGGCCAGTGCGGCCTGAGCCGGGGTCGCTCCGGGCGGTGCCAGCGCGGCGAACTCGCGGGCCGCCTCGACTCCGGTATCGAAGTCGACGCCGGAGAACGTCTCGCCAGCGTCGAACGCCTCGCCGTGCCGGTTGTAGCTGCGGTGATCGCCCGCGCCGAACGCCATGTCGTGGGTGTACCGGCCAGACAGCAGCCCAGAGGCCAGCGGGACACGGGCGATGATCCCGACCCCGGCGGCCCGGGCGGCGGGCAGCACCTGGTCCAGCGGCTTGCGGCGGAACGCGTTGAGGATGATCTGCACGCTGGCCACGCCGGGCCGGGCGATCGCGGTCAGCGCCTGGTCGCAGGTTTCCACGCTGACCCCGTACGCGGCGATGCGCTGCTCGGCCACCAGCGCGTCCAGGGCGTCATAGACCGCGTCCAGTGAGTAGACCGGGTCGGGCGGGCAGTGCAGCTGGACCAGGTCCAGCGTGCCGGTGCCCAGGTTGGCCCGGGACCGGTCGGTCCAGGCCCGGAAGTTCGCCAGCGTGTACAGCGCGGGGTCCAGGGCGACGCGGCGGCCCATCTTGGTGGCCACCGTCATCCTCAGCCCCGGATGGGCGGCAAGGAACCGGCCGATCAGCCGCTCACTGCGGCCGTCACCGTAGACGTCGGCCGTGTCGAAGAACGTGACCCCGGCCTGCGCGGCCGCCTCCAGCGTGGCCAGCGCGTCAGCGTCGGCCACCTCGCCCCAATCGGCGCCCAGCTGCCAGGTCCCCAGCCCGATCACCGAGACGGTGCGGCCGGTCTTGCCCAGAACGCGTTCTTCCACGCGCCCAGACTACGGGCGGCGGCTCCCGCGGGGACCGGGCTCGGGCGCGCGGCCAGGGCGGGTAACGATCGGTGACGCGGCACACAAACGGGCGATCCCTCGCTGGCCTGCAAGGTACCTAATCCCCTGGCGGACTGAGCCGATGCCTTCAGCCCGGATCGTCCTGTGCCGCGGGGCCGGCGACGTATTCCGCCAGCGCATCAGTCACAGGCTCAATCAGGGTCGTGCACGCAGCCGCTCCCAGCCGGGCAGCGGCTGCGTGCACGAAAGAAGGGGCCACCACAGCGCCTCGCCACCACCGGCACCCGCGCGAGGCCGCAGACACCTCGAACCGGTCCTGCGTGACCCGGCACGCCGCACCGCCGCAGCCTGCGGACGCCCAATTGTGCGTGTTGAGCAGGCGCTCTCATCTGGGTTATGCCGGTGATCCGGATCTGCCGAATAGTGGCCATCCTCGGATGCGCAATGAGCGAGGCTTGCGCGCCAGAATGTCGTTGTTCCTTCGCCGTTCCTTTGCTGCGATGGCCGCCGGGTTTGCCGGTCGTCAGGCAGCTGCCCTGGGACTGCGCCCGGCTAGGCCGTGACCTCGTTGTAGATCTCGAACCCGGTCTCCTCGGGCGGCGCCGTGAAGCCACCGGCGATTCCTTGCGCCATGCGGGGCATGAGGATGCCATCGCGGAACCGCTCCCAGCCCTCCCGCGAGTCATGCACTGCGATGATCGTCCAGCCATCGGCCGATGGGCCCGCGGCATGGAACAGCTGTCCCTCAGGCAGCCCCCCGCCCTCCGGATGCACTGCCGCTATCGATGCTTCGTACTGCTCCTTGGTGCCACCAGCGAACTTATGGACCACGCCGTACGCCATGTGATTCCCCCGATCCCATTAGCCCGGACCCGCGAGCGCCTCCCCAGACGATCTCCAGGCGGATGTCTTGCGGACTTTACGCCGTCGCCGTCGATCATGTCGAGTCACGATCACGGCCAGGCGCCTGGTCTCCCGAGATCTCGCACCCTTCCCGGGCGGGCCGGATCCGGTCGGCATCACCGTTCAGCAATGCGCCCGTCCCACAGGAGCCGGGTGACCGCCACGTACCCGCCCGCCGGATCCGCCATGCAGCGATCATAAGAACGCGGTCCGCGTGACCCAGCGATGACTCCTGTTCTGGCTCCCCCACGCCTGCCCACGGAGCAGTCTGCCTCCCGGAATCCCCCGTCGGCGATTCTGAGCAGCGCAAACACCTGCATGCAGATGATCAGCAGCACAAAACCCGGTTGCGAGACACGCAAGCACTCACCATCCGAGCGGCGCAGACCCGTGACCTGCAGTAATAGGACTGGTGAGCGTCGGGGCGGCGCGCTGGCCGGACCAATGCGCCGTTGCCAGCCCCACGCTCAGCAAGGCTCTGAACTGCGGAAATACGGTGAAGTGGAGCTAAGCGGACTCGAACCACTGACCTCTTGCATGCCATACAAACTCCGCCCGTCGCCACACGTGGCTGGACGTGGCCCTGCGTGGCGCTCACCTGCGGCTTCCGTGGCTGCACGTGGCCTGGCGTCGCCTGGTGTCGCTCCACGTTGGCTCCCCACTTGGCTCCCCGAACTCGTTAGCGCCGCTAATATTCGACGATCCGGCCGCCTAGCCACGCGCCGAGCCGACCGCCATCGCTGCAACACGGCCAATGGAACGCTCCGGCTCTACTGCCAGCCATGTGTGCGTATGCGAGGCGCTGGCTCGGTTGGAGAATAAAGTCCGCGTGGATTCCGATGACTTCGGCCGGTCCGAGCATGCCGCCGCTACCGAACGTGCGGATGCCATCGCCGTCGGCGACCAGGCATACCGCGGTCGCGTCGACGGCATCGGACTGACCGCTGAAGGCGAGCAGCATCGCGACCCGGCTTATCGACCGCCACAACATCGGTCCGTCGAGCATGCCGACGCAACCTGCGCTCGACGGCCGCCAAGCGGCGCCAGTCCCTTGGCGGCCACCACCGGCTGGTCATGCCCGCCCGGCCAGCTAGCTGTTCGGGCATGACCAGCGCAACTGCATCACGATCACTCGGTGTCGCATCCGCAGTCAGCGTCGCCGGTCGGCACAGTACCGCCAGCCCCGCTACTGCCGAGGGCTCGCCGTGTGCGCACGGGCTCTGGCAGGTCCAGTAGCTCCTGCAGATTCCAGCCGGGTCGCATCACGTAGTCGGAGTTACTTTCCGTCCATCTGGAACCAGCCGTTGTTCGCGTCGCCCGGGGAGAACCAGGTCGGCGTCGCCACCGTGGGCTGCTTCTGGTAGTTAGGCCCGGGGATCTCGAACAGCTCCACCTTCCCCGACCCGGTGTGCTTGGTCTTGATGAACACCAGCGTGGAGCCGTCCATCTGGAACCAGCCGTTGTTCGCGTCGCCCGGGGAGAACCAGGTCGGCGTCGCCACCGTGGGCTGCTTCTGGTAGTTAGGCCCGGGGATCTCGAACAGCTCCACCTTCCCCGACCCGGTGTGCTTGGTCTTGATGAACACCAGCGTGGAGCCGTCCATCTGGAACCAGCCGTTGTTCGCGTCGCCCGGGGAGAACCAGGTAGGCGTCGCCACCGTGGGCTGCTTCTGGTAGTTAGGCCCGGGGATCTCGAACAGCTCCACCTTCCCCGACCCGGTGTGCTTGGTCTTGATGAACACCAGCGTGGAGCCGTCCATCTGGAACCAGCCGTTGTTCGCGTCGCCCGGGGAGAACCAGGTCGGCGTCGCCACCGTGGGCTGCTTCTGGTAGTTAGGCCCGGGGATCTCGAACAGCTCCACCTTCCCCGACCCGGTGTGCTTGGTCTTGATGAACACCAGCGTGGAGCCGTCCATCTGGAACCAGCCGTTGTTCGCGTCGCCCGGGGAGAACCAGGTCGGCGTCGCCACCGTGGGCTGCTTCTGGTAGTTAGGCCCGGGGATCTCGAACAGCTCCACCTTCCCCGACCCGGTGTGCTTGGTCTTGATGAATATTTCACCCTCTGTCGACAAGTTCACTCCAGGCGGTGAAATCCAGCCGAGGTATGGGGAGCCACCGCCGGTCCTTGCGGCGATGGAGAAGACATGCACGGCGTTGGGATCTGATGTCGTTTTCGGGAAGGAAGCGGACGAGATGACCTGGCCACTGCCGAGAGAAATCCCAACGTGACCAAATGAGTTTGCAGAGGTCGCGCCCCAAAATACCAATGCGCCCTTTGGCGGGTTTATATCCCCTGGATGCTGGCCAGTTCTGTGAGCATTCCACCAATCCACCGCTCCATAGGGATACGGGGGCGTACCGATATTGATGCCTGCTCCGTCCAGGTAAGCGTCGTATACGAAAGTGAAGCAAAGCCCGTTGAACTGGTCACCATGACCAACGAAGGCCTGAGCCCAGTTAATAGCGCCATCAACGAGACTAACACTCGCATTAGCCGATGTCTCGCCGGGTGCCGTTACCAGCGCAATTGAGCCAATTACTGCTGAGAAGGCAACCACCAGGCCTCGGCTCCCTCTCAGTCGGGATCTCCATGTTGAGATGATTCGTTGTGCCTTGTACATACTGCCTCCGATCAGTGATACAGATCAGGATTAGAATACAAGCTAAATTGCCAGGCCGCCATCTATGCCGAGGAGAGGGTATTGGCTAACTAGAGTGAATATCAGCAGAACTAATGATAGATCTCACAATCTTACGAATCTGCGCCATAAATATCCGTACGTCACCCTAGATTTCCTGCCGCCGACAGCGCCATCACGCTCACCTAGTCCCCGATGCGTACTAATCAGTTTGAGAACGAGGCTCTTTCGCCATTGCCGCGAGGAGATAAGTCCGGACTCTCCAGATGACACCAATGTTCTGTTCGTTGAGCTCGTTGCGCCTCTCAGCCGGTCACGTCAGATGGCTTCGGCGGTTAGCCATCGAACGGAGCAGCACCTCCTAAAGGCGCGTCGCATGTCAACCGGATGGCATCGGTCCGCGTCGGACTACCAGAACCCACAGGGGGAGGAAACCAAAATGAGCCAGCCGCCATTGGACCAGGCCCCGGCCGGAAACCCGCGCACGCAGCCACGTCGGCCGATTAGGAGACCCCCCGCCTGCGCAGCGGCGCTGGCCGAGGCGAGCCGCGGTTGCCGCTGCCGTGATCGTGGCCTTGTTCGCTGGCGTGGGCATTGGCGCCGCGGGCAACAGCAACGCGGGCGCGCTGAACACTGCGCACCGGAACCTGAGAACCGCTAACCGGAATCTCGCGGCAGCCCGGAGTGAGGCGCCCCGAGCCTTCCGGACAGTCCATCCAATAGGATGGACGTCTGGAAAGGTGAAGTAATTGCCCCGACCGAAGAAGAGCTTCTCACCGGAATTCAAGGACGAAGCCGTGAAGATGGTGATCGAGACGTCGCGCCCGATTGCCAGAGTGGCAAAGGAGCTCGGAATCGACGAAGGTACCCTCGGTAACTGGGTGAGCGTCTATCGCCGTGAGCACGCCGGCGAAGAGCCGCCGCTGACCGTGAATGAGCGAGCGCGGCTGCGCGAGCTCGAGCGGGAGACCCGGGAACAGAAGATGGAGCTCGAGTTCCTGAAAAAAGCCGCGGCGTACTTCGCCCGCGACCATCGGTGACCGAGAAATTCGAGTTCATCGACGCGGAGTATGCGGCTTACCAGGAATCTGATGATATGTACGTGCCGTCGATCGTTAAAATGTGCGGGTGGATGGAGGTGTCCAGGTCCGGATTTTATGGATGGCGGAATGCGCCGGAATCGGCGACGGCGAAAAGGCGCGGAGAACTCGCTTTGATCGTGCGGAAGTCATTCGATGAATCGGATGGGACTTACGGGTACCGGCGGGTGCATACGGACCTGGTGGCCTGGGGGCGCGCCGGCGGGGCCGGAGCTGGTGCGGTCGGTGATGCGTGAGCTGGGCCTGGAGCCCTGCCAGCCGCGGCCGTGGCGGTTCAGCCTCACTGAGGGCGATGGCCAGGAGCACGACATCCCGGATCTGGTGAACCGCGACTTCACCGCTGACGCGCCCGGCGTGAAAATGGTCGGCGATATTACGTACATCCCGACGTGGCAGGGCTGGCTTTACCTGGCGACGGTCGTCGACTGCCATACAAAGGAAATAGTCGGCTGGGCTACGGACGATAACTACAGGACGCCGCTCATCGAGAAGGCCATCGAGATGGCTGCCCGCAATTGCCCTCTCGCCGAGCGAGCTATTTTCCATTCCGACCGCGGCAGCAATTACACGTCCCAGCAGTTCGCCTGGGATGCTGAAGAAACATAGCCTCCGGCATTCCGTCGGCCGCACCGGGATATGTTACGATAATGCGATGGCCGAATCGTTCTTCGCCGCTCTGAAGAACGAGCGCGTCCACCGTACCGAGAATCCGACCCGCGATCACGCGCGCCGGGACGTTGTGAGGTACATTGAATTCTGGTACAATTAAAACGCAGGCACTCCGGGCTTCAGTACCGGACGCCACGACAAGTCCGCGAGGAATACCTGGAACGGCAGTCCGCAGCGTGAATTAACCATAAATCCGCTGTCCGGAAAGCTCGGGGCAGATCACTGGCAGCCCGAGCTCGCCAGCGCCGCAACAGAACCGCGAAGCAAGAACACAAGGACCCCCTTCAGCCTGTCATGCTGACTCACGGACCATACCGCCACCCAAGGACACTGCCAGGCGGCGGACGGAAAGGCCTATTTGCGGGCGTGTACCACGCCCCCCTCGCGATCCGGGTCGCTCGCGACGTCAGCTCAGCCAGGCTGACGAGCGATGACTTGACCGACCGTGAGAGTAGCGCGCCAGATGCTAGCTGCCCTGCCGGCCCTGAAGCCGGGGCGACGGCTCCCAGCCTGGCTCCCCCACAGCCATCCGCAGAATTGGTGTGCCACGCCCAAGACCTGCCTTTAAATCCCTCTGAGCAACAGCGGGAACGCCAGAGCGCAGTGCCCAGGCGATGGACAAAACAATTGCGAGACACGCAAGCACTCACCTGCATTCCGCTCACCAGCCGTTATAACGGAACGTGACCGAGAGCACGGCACCATAAGTGCCTGCCAGCAGCCCTGACGCTGATCACCCAGATAGCCCTTGACCTGCGAGGAACGGAGTGGAGCTATGGGGATTCGAACCCCAGACCTCTTGCATGCCATGCAAGCGCTCTACCAGCTGAGCTATAGCCCCTCGGGAGCCGAGGCCTCAGGCCGCGGCGCCCCGCTAGTGTACAAGAAATCGGTCAGACTCCGTCGCCGGGCGGCATGTCGGCCCGCCGACACGTTGGTCACCGGCTCGGCGTCCCCGGGTGGCCGCTGAGCCTCGCCCGGCGACCGCTCGGCTACGGCTGGGGCAGCGTTCCGACGTTGTGCTCAAGCAGCCGCCAGTGCCCGGATCGCCGACCAAGCACGGACCAGGCGCAGTTGTCCAGCCCTCCGAGCACCCGGGCGTTATCCGGCAGCCCGAGCAACCGCGAGATACCCAGATTGATCGCCGCGCCATGGCTCACCACGACCGCAACAGAACCCGTCGCCAGGGTATCGGCAACCCTCCCGAACGCCTCGGCCGCCCGCTCAGCGACCGCCGCCACTGACTCGCCGTCGGGTGGTATCCAGGCCGCATAGGCCTCTGGGTACCTGGCCCTGATCTCCGTGTCCGTCAGGCCCTCCCATGAGCCGCCATTGCGCTCCCTGAGGTCCTTATCGAGCTGCACGGCCACACCGGTCAGCTCCGCCAGCCGGGCTGCGGTGCCGGTGGCGCGCGTCAGGTCAGAAGAGTAGATGGCCTGGGGACTCAAGGTTGCGAGGAACCGGGCGGCCCGTTGCGCCTGCTGGTGTCCCTGCGCGTTGAGCGAGACATCACTCTGGCCCTGGAACCGGCGCTCCGCGTTCCAGCTGGTCTGGCCGTGCCGCCACAGCACCAGCCGGACCGATCCGCCGCTGGCACGCTCCGGCCCCGCGCCTACTCCGGGGACCTGTTCAGCCTCCGAGCCCGGGTCGGCTCCGGGGCCCTGCTCCGCCTCCGACATGGTCAGCGGGATTCGCGGCGGTCTGCGCCATTGCCGCCGCGGGACGGCCGGCCCGCGCTGACCGGCTCCGGAAGCGGGATCCGCGGGCAGTCCTTCCAGAGCCGCTCAAGCGCATAAAAAACCCGCTCCTCCGCATGCTGCACGTGAATGACGACGTCGAGGTAGTCCAGGAGGACCCATCGGCCCTCGCGCTCACCCTCGCGCCGGACCGGCCTTGCCCCGGCTTTGCGTAGCTTGTCCTCAATCTCGTCGACGATGGCCTTGACCTGACGGTCGTTGGATGCCGAGCAGAGCAGGAACGCGTCCGTGATGACAAGCTGCTCGCTTACGTCATAGGCGATGATGTCTGCGGCCAGCTTGTCGGCCGCCGCCCTCGCGGCGATCTCAACGAGCTCGACGGCCTTCTCAGTGGCTGTCACGTGTGCTGCTTGACCTCCTCGGCTGAGCCCCTAAAGCACCTACACTCTCACGTCCCCGTTACCAGCAGGACCAAGCCAGTTCAGGGTAACCCGCCCCACCGACTAATTAGCGCGTCCCGACGGGTGTTTCGCCCGCCGGCCACGAGACCGTGCCCAGCATCCCGAGACCGCTTGCACCGGTTCACCGGCCCCCGCCAGAGGTGCCTAACCGGTCCGGGTACCGGCCTCGCCGGCCCCCGGGACCGGCTCGGCCGGTGCGGACCGGCTCAGCCGGCCGGAGCATGATAAAGCTTGCGCTTCGTGATGTACTGAACAATCCCATCCGGGACTAGATACCAGATCGGCTCGCCCGCCCCGACGCGCTCCCGGCATGCCGTCGATGAGATCGCCAGCGCGGGGATCTCGATCAGGCTGACCCGCTCGTCGGGCAGCCCCTCCCCGCTCAGCGGATGCCCTGGCCTGGTACAGCCCACGAAATGTGCCAGCTTGAACAATTCGTCGGCATCTTGCCAGGACAGCAGCTGCGCCAGCGCGTCGGCCCCGGTGATGAAGAAGAACTCGGCTGGCCCCCGGGCAACATGCAAATCGCGGAGGGTATCGATGGTGTAGGTGACTCCGGGCCGGTCGATATCGACCCGGCTAGCCGAAAAACGCGGATTAGACGCTGTCGCGATCACGGTCATCAGGTACCGGTCCTCTGCGGCGGAGACCTCCCGCGACTCTTTCTGCCACGGCTGGCCGGTCGGCACGAAGATGACTTCGTCCAGCGCGAAGAAATGACCGACCTCGCTGGCCGCCACCAGGTGACCGTGGTGAATGGGGTCGAAAGTGCCGCCCATCACCCCGATCCGCATCTGCGCTCCCGTCGTGTGCGGCCCTGTCGCGGCGTTCTGCCCCGGAGCTAATTATCTCAGCCCCGGCAGCGGCGGCTCACCATCCCCCCATCGCGTGACCCGGACCGCCTTGCCGACCTCATTGCGCGGCACCGTCCCGGCCGGCAGCACGTTGACCCGGACACTGAGGCCAAGCTCGTTCTTCAGCTTAAATTCGATTTCCGGCACGGCCGGGAGCTCGCCACCGAAATCCGTTCTGTATTCACAGCATGCGATCAGCCGGGTCGCGGGTGCCCTTTGATCGACCACCACCAGATAGTCAGATGCCAGCGCTGGATGGGCCAGCAGCAGCCGCTCGATCTCGCTCGGGTAGACGTTCACGCCGCGGACCACCAGCATGTCGTCACGCCTGCCGGTGACCCTGGCCATCCTGACCAAGGTGCGGCCGCACGCGCAGCTACCGTGGCGCAGCGACGAGATGTCACCGCTGCGATAGCGCAGCAGCGGCATCCCCTCCTTAGTCACGGTGCTGAACACCAGCTCCCCGGGCGTGCCGTCGGGCACATGTTCCCCGGTCGCAGGATCGATCACCTCCACCAGGAAATGGTCCTCGTTGACGTGCAGCCCGTCGGCGGCTACGTAGCACTCCGCAGCGACGCCCGGGCCGATGACCTCGGACAGCCCGTAACTGTCCAGCGCGCGAAGCCCGAGCAGCTCCTCGATGCGGACCCGCATGGACTCCGTCCACGGCTCCGATCCGAACAGGCCGGCCTTCAGGCTGAGCCCATTCCCGGGCCCGAGCCCAGCCGCAGCGAGCGCCTCGCCGATCCGTATCGCGTACGACGGCGAGCAGCACAGGATGTCCGGCTGCAAATCGTGGATCAGCGTAACCTGCCGCGGCGTCATCCCGCCGGACACCGGTACCACCATCGCGCCGAGCTCCTGCGCGCCCTGGTGAAAGCCGATCCCGCCGGTGAACAGGCCGTAGCCGAAGGCGTCGTGCACCACGCTGTCTTTCGTGGCGCCCGCGCCGACCAGGTTCCGCGCACACATCCGCGCCCACAGCCGCCGGTCGTTACGGGTGTAGCCGATTAGCGTCGGCCGCCCGCCGGTACCGCTCGACCCGTGAACCGTCACCACCTCAGAACGCGGCACGGCCAGCAGACCAAACGGGTAGTTATCCCAGAGATCGGCCTTGGTAGTCATCGGCAGCCGTGGCAGGTCATCAAGGGTCACATCGTTACCGCTGGTCACGCCTGCTTCCCGGAGCCGGCCGCCCTGCAGCCCGCCAACGGCAATCAGCCGGTCAATGAGTGCCCGGAGCCGGTCCTGCTGCAGTACTGCCAGCGCCTCCGGCGAAATTGCTTCCGCGTCCGGCTCGAAAATGCCCGGCCTTTGCTCGTCCAGCATATTGGTTCAGCCTCCGCCCTATGCACCTACTATGACAGGTATGACAACTGTGCCCGACCGCTCACGGGTGCGCCTCACCGGCATCAGCTCCCGTGCCTACGAACATCCTGCCGACCGCTCGGCCCTCGTGGCTATGCGTAAGCTCACCGGATTCGACGTGCTGCTGCGCCGCCTCGCCGGGCTCTTCAACGATCGAAGCCTGCGGCTGATGTTCCTGGCCAGCTCGGTGCGCGCGTCGGAGCACCAGTTCCCGCAGCTGTACCAGGCGATGCGGGACGGCGCCTATGTCCTGGACCTGCCGACCGTGCCTGAGCTGTTCATCACCCAGGGCCCGCTGGTGAACGCGATGACGCTCGGCTCCGACAAGCCATTCATCGTCATTACCACCGGCATGGTCGATCTCTTCGACCCAGAGGAAATGCGGTTCGCGATCGGGCACGAGCTCGGCCACGTGCTGTCCGGGCACGCGGTCTACCGGACCATGTTGTACCACCTGGTCAGGCTTGCCGCCCGGGTGGCCTGGATGCCGATCGGCTATCTCGGGATCCGCGGCATCATCTGGGGCCTCGAAGAGTGGTACCGCAAGTCCGAGCTGTCCTGTGACCGGGCTGGCCTGCTAGCCGGCCAGGACGTGGAAGCGGCGCGGCGGGCTCTGATGAAGACGGCAGGCGGCTACCGGATGTCTGAGCTCAGCCACGACGAATTCCACCGGCAGGCACATGAGTACGACGCGGTGCCCGATGTGCGCGATGGCCTGCTCAAGCTGCTTCAGCTGCAGGGGACAACGCATCCGTTCGCCGTGGTGCGCTTCGCCGAATTGGACCGCTGGGGCAGTAGCGGCGAGTACACCGATATCCTGGCCGGCAACTACCCGCGCCGCGAGGATGACCCGCAGGCCTCGGTGGGCGACGAGGTCAAGTCCGCCGCCCGCGCCTACCAGGAATCCTGGAACCGCAGCTCCGATCCGCTGATCGGCGCGATGCGCGGCGTGGCCGAGACTGCGGTTGGTGCCGGGGAGCGGCTGTTCGGCAGGTTCTCACGGGGCGACGACCAATAGACCAGCGCCCCGGTCCCGTCGCCTGTGCACAGCTCAGTGGACAAACATGATTAACGGTGGATAACAAGCTGGTGTCTGTGCATAACTAAACAATCATGGACTCGTGTCATCAAGCGCCTCCAGAAGGGGGGCCCGAAGCCGGTTAGCGGCTCAGCCGCCGGTCAGTGCCGCGCGGGCCGAAGCCGGCCCCGGTCGGGAGCTGCGGGTCCCAGTCGAACACGACCGCGTTATCTTCCTCGCCGATGAGCACCTCCGCGCCGGGCTCCGCACCTGCCTCGGCGAGCGCCTCCTCGATGCCAAGCCGCGCCAGCCGGTCGGCCAGGTACCCGACCGCCTCGTCGTTGCTGAAATCGGTCTGCAGTATCCACCGGCGCGGCTTCTCGCCCCGGATCACGAACGTGTTACCGGCGGTGCGGATCACCTCGAAGTCCGGTCCCGCCACCGGCTCAGGCCGGATGACCAGGCGCGTGGGTTCGGCCGGAGGGACCGCGGCCCGGGTGGCCGTGATCACGGCCGCCATGATGAACGCGAGGTCACGCAGGCCTTCCCTGGTGGCCGCCGACACCGCGCAGACGGTTAGGCCGCGGGCCTCCAGGTCCGGGGTGACCAGCTCGGCCAGGTCACGCGCGGCAGGCACGTCCACCTTGTTGAGCGCGACGATCCGCGGCCGGTCCTGAAGCCTGGCGCCGGTGACCGCCTCGTAGGCGGCGAGTTCGTCCTCGATGACGTCAAGGTCGCTGACCGGATCCCGGCCAGGCTCCTCGGTGGCGCAGTCAAGCACGTGCACCAGCACGGAGCAGCGTTCGACGTGCCGCAGGAAGTCAAGGCCGAGGCCCTTTCCGCGGCTGGCGCCTGGAATCAGGCCGGGCACGTCGGCCACCACGAACTGTGCCTCTCCTGCCTCGACCACGCCAAGGTTCGGGATCAGGGTGGTGAACGGATAGTCGGCGATCTTCGGCCGGGCGGCGGACATCGCCGAGACGAGCGACGACTTCCCTGCGTTAGGGAAGCCCACCAGCCCGGCGTCCGCCACGGTTTTCAGCTCGAGCAGCAGCTGAAGCTCCACACCGGGCTCGCCGCGCAACGCGAACCCGGGCGCCTTGCGCTTGGCGGAGGCGAGCGCGGCGTTGCCCAGACCGCCGCGGCCGCCTTTGGCCGCAACGAACCGCGTCCCGGCGCCGATAAGATCGGCGAGAACCGTGCCATCGGTAGTCTTCAGCACCGTCCCGTCCGGCACACGCACGATCAGGTCAGCGCCCTCGGCTCCGTTCCGGTTGGATCCGGATCCGGGCTTGCCGCTGCCCGCCCGGCGCACTGGCCGCCGGTGGAAGTCGAGCAGGGTCGCCGCGCCGGGATCGACCTCGATGATCACATCGCCGCCGCGGCCGCCGTTACCGCCGTCAGGGCCGCCGAGCGGCTTGAACTTCTCCCTGTGGATGGACGCGCAGCCGTGCCCGCCGTCGCCTGCCTGCGCCCGCAACTGGGCCTGGTCCGCGAACTCGGCCACGGCATACCCCTCTCGTAGCTCGCCACCCGGCGATCCCCGGGCGTGCCAAGGGCGGACCGGTGGCCGGTCCGCCCTTGGCCGCTACGCCTCATTAACCGCTCCGCATTAACCGCTCCGGGCAGCTCTAGCTGGCCTTAGCCGACGCGACCGTCTCTGCCGCCACCGGGATGACGCTCACCGCCCGGCGCCCGCGCCGAGTGCCGAACTCGACCTTTCCGCCGACCAGCGCGAAAAGCGTGTCGTCGCCGCCGCGGCCGACGCCGAGGCCCGGATGGAAGTGCGTGCCATGCTGGCGCACGATGATCTCGCCGGCGCTCACAAGCTGACCGCCGAAGCGCTTGACGCCGAGCCGCTGGGCGTTGGAGTCGCGGCCGTTCCGGCTGGACGAGGCGCCCTTCTTGTGTGCCATCTCAGTCCTTCTTCCTTGAGCTGGCGCGGGCCTTCCCGCCGCTGATACCGGTGATCTTCACCTGCGTGTACTTCTGCCGGTGACCCATCCGGCGCCGGTAGCCGGTCTTGTTCTTGTAATGGATCATGTTGATCTTGGGACCGCTGGCAGCACCGATGATCTCGGCGGTGATCTCGTAACTGCCGAGCTCGGCGGGGTCGCTGATGACCTCGTCGTCGTCGACCACGAGAACGGCCGCCAGCTTCACCTCAGATCCGACATCACCGGCGAGCTTGTCCACGGTCAGGACATCGTCGACAGATGCCTTCTCCTGCCTGCCGCCACAGCGCACAATCGCGTACACCGAAGTACTCTCTCTCCCTTGTGCGGGCCCGCCGCGAGATCCGCGGAGTCGTTCGACACCGGCGCGAACGGGCTCGCCTCCATTGCGGACGATCACCCGGTGGCGTACGCCACCGGACGTGCCTGATGCGCCGACCTCAAAGAGTATCAGACCGTACGGGCATCACACTGCCGCCGGCTGTGCGTCCTGTGCCTGCCCGCCGTCACCGGGCCCGCCATCACCGGGCCCGCCATCACCGTGCCCGCCATCACCGGGCCCGCCATCAGCCGTGCCCGCCATCAGCCTGCCCGCCGTCAGCCTGCCCGCTCGCTGCCTGCCCGGCGTCGCCCTCGGACTGCCCAGCCTCCGCCTGCTCGGCGCCGGCTCCGGCATGGCCCGTGTGCTCGGGTGCGGGCGGGGCCTGCTCCCGCCGGGCGGCAGGCCTGCGCCGACCGCGTCCAGCCGACGCCGTACGCTGGCCAGCCTGCCCGCCGTCACCGTGCCCGCCGTCAGCCGGCCTGTCGTCAGCCGACGGGCTGTCAGCCTGCCCGCCGCCGCCACCGCGGCCGGTCTCGCCGCCACTCTCGGTCGCCTCGTCCTGGCCCGTCTTGGCCCGGTCCGTTTTGTCCTGGCCGCTTTTCGCTTGGTCCGAGCTGGCCTGGTCTGACGTGCCCCTCCCGGACCCCGCTGCTGACCTGGACCGCTTCGTAGGCTGAGCCGCCTCCGCCGATCGGCCATGCGGTATGAGCGGCGCATGGTCAACCGGCTCGAGCGAGATGAGGACGCCCCGCCCGTTACAGTGCTCGCACGGCACCGAGAACGCCTCAAGCAGCCCGGACCCGACCCGTTTCCTGGTCATCTGCACCAGGCCAAGCGAGGTGACCTCAGCCACCTGATGCTTGGTCCGGTCGCGGGCCAGGCATTCGAGCAGCCGCCGCAGCACGAGGTCACGGTTGCTCTCCAGCACCATGTCAATGAAGTCGATCACGATGATGCCGCCGACGTCCCGGACGCGCAGCTGCCTGACGATCTCCTCGGCGGCCTCCAGGTTGTTGCGGGTAACCGTCTGCTCCAGGTTGCCGCCCTGGCCGGTGAACTTACCGGTGTTGACATCGATGACGGTCATCGCCTCGGTCGTGTCGATAACCAGCGAGCCGCCGCTCGGCAGCCATACCTTGCGTTCAAGCGCCTTCGCGATCTGCTCGTCGATCCGGTAAGCAGCGAACACGTCGTGGTCGTCGGTCCAGCGCTCGAGCCGGTCGGCGAGGTGCGGGGCCACATAGCGGATGTACTCGTCCACGATGTCCCACTCGCCGTCACTCGCGATGACCAGCTTGGTGAAGTCCTCGTTAAAGATGTCCCTGACCACCCGGATTGTCAGGTCAGGCTCGCTGTACAGCAGCTCGGGCGCGGTCGCCGACTTGGCCTTGCGCTCGATCGCCTCCCACTGCGCGGCAAGCCGCTTGACGTCCCTGGCGAGTTCCTCCTCAGCCGCGCCCTCCGCGGCGGTCCGCACGATCACGCCGGCGTTCTCCGGCATGACCTGCTTGAGGATCTGCTTGAGCCGGGTCCGCTCGATGTCGGGCAGCTTACGGCTGATGCCGGTCATCGACGCGCCAGGCACATAGACGAGATACCGGCCGGGCAGGCTCACCTGGCTGGTCAGCCGGGCGCCCTTGTGGCCGATCGGGTCCTTGGTCGCCTGCACCAAGATCGACTGGCCCGACTTGAGCGCCGACTCGATCCGCTTGGACTCGCCCTCGAGGCCGCTGGCGTCGAAGTTGACCTCGCCCGCGTACAGGACCGCGTTCCGGCCCTTGCCGATGTCGACGAAGGCCGCTTCCATCGAGGGCAGGACGTTCTGTACCTTGCCCAGGTAGACATTGCCGACGTACGACTGATGGCTGGCCTTGTCCACGTAATGCTCGACGAGGACCTCATCCTCCATGACCGCGATCTGGGTCCGGTCGCCGGTCTGCCGCACCACCATGACGCGGTCCACTGCCTCTCGGCGGGCCAGGAACTCCGATTCGGTGATGATCGGCGGCCTGCGCCGACCCGATTCACGTCCCTCACGCCGCCGCTGCCGCTTGGCCTCCAGCCGGGTGGAACCCTTGATCGATCTGACGTCGCCAGCCGCTTCCTCGGCCGCGGTCCGGGGCGCCCGGACGTGCACGACAGTGTTCGGCGGGTCGTCCGACGAGGGCAGCTCGGTATCGCCGCCCGCCCCGCTGCGGCGCCTGCGGCGTCGCCTGCGTGCGGGCGTATCGGCCCCGGTGCCTTCGCCATCTTCGCCTGCCGGCCCGTCTGCGTCGGCCGAATCGCGCGGCGAGCCCGCCTGCCCGGCCCCGCCCGCGTCGTTGGCGGCGGCCGCGCCGCCGTCGGATCCGTCCTCGCCCGCGCCACGAGCCTTGGCATGACTGCGGCCGCCACGCCGCCTGCGCCTGCCCGCCGACCCTGTCGACTCGCCATCGCTGTCCTGGGCGCCAGCAGCTCCTGCTCCTGAAGGTGCGGCCTCTTCGCCCCGGCCAGCTCCCCCGCCCCCGTCACCAGCGCGGCCAGCACCGTCATCAGCCCGGCCAGCAGCGTCGGCCGACCCTCCGGGGCCATCCGCAGGCACGCCGTCACCGGCTGAACCGCCAGTGACGGCCCGGCCTCGTCCCGACCTTGCCCTGCGCCGGACAGCTCCGCCTGGGGCGCCAGCCGCCTCGTCCTGCTCCTGGCCGCGACCGCTGCCGACGGCGATGTCCGGCGGCTGGAAGATAACTACCGGCGGCTGGAAAACCGCCACCGGGGCCGTCTGGGAGGACACGGTGAACTCAGGTGCCGACCCGGCCGGCGGCACGTAAGGTCCGGTGTCAGGGCCGCCCGCGCCAGCGCCGGCCGCAGCACCGCTGGCGCCCGGGCCCCTGGCGCCGGACGCATCGGGGCCGGACGCACCGGGGCCAACCGGATCCGAGCCTGGGGGTCCGGCCGGCCGGACCACAGCATTGCGGGCCCGCCGGAGCAGCCTCCGGCCAGGGCCGGCGTCCTCCTGGCCTTCCTGGCCTGCGCCCTGCTGGCCTGCGCCTTCCTGGCCTGCGCCCTGCTGGCCTGCGCCTTCCTGGCCTGCGCCCTGCTGGCCTGCGCCTCCCTGCTGGCCTGCGCCTTCCCGGCCCTCGCCCTGCTGGCCCGCGCGGGCAGGGACCTCTGTCCCGTGCCCGGCTGTCCCGCGCCCGGCTTCGGCCGGGCTGCCGGTTATGTCAGGGGACCGGCTAGCACTAGCCGACCCGTCATTGTCTGATTCCGTGTTGTGTCGCTCGCTGTCGAGCATCAGGGAAATCTCTCCCGTCAGGCTCCCGGGCGCGCAGGCCGGAATCCCGGACCGCCGCGCCACGCGGGAGCTGTTCGTACGCGCTCACTGGTGCGGTGTTCACCTCTCGGCCTCCGCTCCCGGGCACGTTGCCTTTTCCTGTCCCTGGGCTGCGCCCTGTGCGGGCGGCCGGGGCGCCGCCGCAACGGGCGGCGTGGGCCCTGCGGGCCCAGCCGGCCCTGGGGATCCGGCGGGCCCGGGCGTACCGGGCACGCTGTTCCCCGCGGCAGCGGCCACCATGCCGGTCGGCCCCTGCGCCAAACGCGTCACCAGCGGTGGTGACGATGGCGTGAGGGCCGCCACGTGGCCGAGCGCGGCCAGGATGTCGTCGGGTCGGACGGCAGGTGTCATGTGCCGAACAACCATTCGAAGTATCGCACATCCGGCGTCCCGGCCTTCACCGGCACGCCGGTCAAGCTCCAGCATGAGCACGGCAGACCGAGCATCGAGCCGCCTGATGCCCTTGCTGGTAAGCCGATCGACCGGGGCGCTGCTCGCGGCGAGGAAGGCATGCACGGCCCGCGCCGCATCGCCGGGCTCGACGCCAGGAAGCACGACGCGCCACTCCGACGCCTCGAGCCGGAGACCGCCAGCGACGGCCTGATCGCCAGCTTCCGTCTGAGCCGCCATCGCTCCCGGCTGGCCAGCAGGCCCCGTGCCGTTCGCGCCGGCCAGCTCGAATACCTCGATCACGTCAATCCCGTCCGGCAGGGCCGCATCCAGCCTGTCGCGCACGTCGGGCGCGGTGCATGCGCCGGTCAGCGAGATCTCCAGATATTCAGCTTCACTCGCTGCGCACGTCGATACTCCGCCCGAATAGGAAATCTTCGGGTGCGGCGAGAAACCCGCCGAATAAGCGACGGGCAGACCCGCTCTCCGAACTCCCCGCTCGACCGCACGCGCGATATCCCTGTGGCTCGCAAAACGCATCCTGCCGCGTTTAGCGTACCGGATCACCAGCCGCTGAGCCACCGGTGCCGGCGGCGGGCCAGACGGCGCGGGACGTGGCATCTACGCCCCGTTTCCTCTTGATTCATTTATAACGGGAACGCCGTGCGCAGTCCCGTCCATTCCACGGTCCCGCCGGGGGGCGGCCCCTACGGGTGCCGGCCCGGAGGCCACGGTGAGGGGAAGCAGTCTTGCTCCGGTCGGGCCCGCCTGGATCTCGGTTCCCATCGCCGGGCAGACACCGCATTCGAAGCAGGGCGACCAGCGGCAGTCCTCCACCTCGGCGGCACCTGCCGGGTCGATGGCAGCCAGCCAGTCCTGCCACAGCCAGTCACGGTCGAGGCCGGCGTCCAGGTGATCCCAGGGCAGCACCTCGCTGTAACCGCGCTCGCGCGTCGTGTACCAGTCCAGGTCGATGCCGTCGGCGGCCAGCGCGTCGGCCGCGCACCTGGCCCAGCGCTCGTAGCTGAAGTGCTCGCTCCAGCCATCGAACCTGGCGCCGTCCTGCCACACTGACCTGATCACCTTCGCGACCCGCCGGTCGCCGCGGGACAGCAGGCCCTCGATCTCCGCCGGCTCGCCGTCGTGGTACCTGAAGCCGATCGCCTTGCCGTAGTTCCGGTCGGAACGCAGCGCCTGCCCGAGCGCCCGCAGCCGGGCATCGATGGTCTGGCGGCCGCACTGGGCCGCCCACTGGAACGGCGTGTGCGGCTTGGGCACGAAAGCCCCGATCGACACGGTGCAGCGGATGTCGCGCCTGCCTGTCGCCTTCCGGCCCGCCTCGATCACCCGCCTGGCCACCTGGGCGATCGCGAGCACGTCGTCGTCGGTCTCGGTCGGGAGCCCGCACATGAAGTAGAGCTTTACCTGTCGCCAGCCGCTGGCGTAGGCGGTCGTGACGGTCTGGATCAGGTCGTCCTCGCCGACCATCTTGTTGATCACCCTGCGGATCCGGTCGGTGCCGCCCTCCGGCGCGAACGTCAGCCCTGACCTGCGACCGTTCCTGCTCAGCTCATCGGCCAGGGTGACGTTGAAGGCGTCGACACGGGTCGATGGCAGGGACAGCCCCGTGTTGGTGCCCTCGTACCTGTCTGCCAGGCCGGTCGCGATGTCGTTGATCTCGCTGTGGTCGGCGCTGGACAGCGAGAGCAGGCCCACCTCCGCGAAACCGCTCGCGGCCAGCCCCGCATCCACCATCTCGCCGATCGTCGTGACGGACCGCTCCCGGACCGGCCGGGTGATCATCCCTGCCTGGCAGAACCTGCAGCCCCTGGTGCAGCCGCGGAAGATCTCCACGCTGAACCGCTCGTGCACCGACTCGGCCACCGGAACCAGCGGCTTGCGCGGGTACGGCCAGGAGTCCAGGTCCATCACGGTGTGCTTGGCGACCGTGCGCGGGATACCTGGCCGGTTCGGCGTTACCCGGCCGATCTGGCCGTCCGGTGCATAGTCAACGTCGTAGAAGCGCGGCACGTACACACCGCCCGCGGTCGCGAGCGCTGCCAGCAGGCCATCCCTGCCGCCCGGGCGCCCGTCCCGCTTCCAGGCCCGGACCAGCTCGGTAATGGCCAGGACGGCTTGCTCACCGTCACCGAGTACGGCGCCGTCGATGAATTCCGCGATTGGCTCCGGATTGAACGCGGCGTGCCCGCCGGCCAGCACCAGCGGGTCGTTATCGCCCCTTTCTGCCGCCCGCAGGGGTATCCCGGCGAGATCAAGGGCGGTCAGCAGGTTGGTGTAGCCGAGCTCGGTGGCAAAGCTGACGCCGAGCACGTCAAAGGCCCGGACCGGCCGGTGCGCGTCCACGGTGAACTGCGGCACCGCAAAGGTCCGCATCAGCTCTTCCAGGTCAGGCCAGACGCTGTAGGTGCGCTCCGCCAGAACGCCGTCACAGCCGTTGAGCACCTCGTAAAGGATCTGGACGCCCTGGTTCGGCACGCCCACCTCGTAGGCGTCCGGGTACATCAGCGCCCACCGGACATCGGCGGCGTCCCAGTCCTTGATGACCGAGTTCAGCTCGCCGCCCACGTACTGGACCGGCTTGCGGACCAGCGGGAGCAAAGGTTCGAGCTGCGGGTACACGGACTGCACTGGCATCGTTACAGCGTACCGACGCGCTGGCGCGGCCGGCGCGGCGGCCGATGTCATCAGCCGGCCGCTGGCCACCGTAGGCGTCGGGATGGCCGGCGGGCGGCCGCAGCCGCCGTTGACGGCCGCGGGCATCCCGCACGAGCTTGCCGGATGCAAATGACCGAAGCAGTTGCCTCGGCAGTCACGGCGCCTGTTCCGATCTTCGCCCTCGCGGCGGGCGCGGAGGCCAGGGCGATCAGGGACCGGCTGCGGCGGCCTGAGCGAGACGGTCGTGCCCAAGCGGGGCGATAAGCGCGGCCGGGGATTCGTCAAGCTGGTCTTCGCCGAACATGGCGGCGCGCTAAGCCGGGCAGCCGAAAAGACCGAGAACGCCGCGCATCAGCCGCCCGGCCCGGCGGCGGGTCGGCGGTCACGGTATCGTCAGACGGTCAGCTCAGCCGGGGCGAGTGAGTCAGCTGCTCAGCCAGCGGCGGGGCAATGCCAGCGTGCGCTGCAGATTGGCGGGACCGAACGGGCAACGCTTCGGCCACCCCGGGACGGGGCCGTGTCGCTGCCACCGGACGCCCAACCAATGGTGCTGGAACTGCGTCCTAGATAGATGGACGCAGCCATCGACGGAGATGATCACATGCTTTCCTCCGGGCGGAAGCGCGCTGCACCACATCACCGAGGGAGTGGGATGCAGATCACATGCCTGGGCCATGCTGGTATGCACATCGGAACTCGCTACGGAACTATTCTGTGCGACCCGTGGAAGAATCCAGCGTACTTTGACTCATGGTTCGTATTCCCTGACAACAGCGGCCTGGACTGGGACCACTACGGGCAGGTCGACTACTTGTACGTGTCCCACCTGCACAAAGACCATTTTGACCCAGAGCTGCTGAGCACGCATGTGTCACGCGACGCAACTGTGCTGCTACCTGACTTCCCGGTGCCAGATCTGCGGGATGAGCTGGAGCGGCTGGGCTTCACCCGGTTCCTGGTGATGCCCAACGGCAAGGTGGTCGAAAGGGACGGGCTGCGCCTGATGGTGCAGGCACTGCTGTCGCCGACCGACGGGCCGCTCGGGGACTCGGCCCTGGCCGTCGATGACGGGACGGCCCGGATACTCAACCAGAACGACGCCAGGCCGACCGACCTGGATGAGCTGCGGTCCTTCGGCAGCTACGACGTGCACCTGTTGCAGTTCTCCGGAGCCATCTGGTGGCCGTGGACCTATGAGCTGCCCGATGCGGCGAAACGCGCGTTCGGCGCGGCGAAACGGGCTAACGGCCTTGACCGCGCCGTCCGCTACGTCAAGGCCATCGGGGCGAGGCACATAGTGCCGTCGGCCGGCCCGCCGTGCTTCCTCGATGACGAGCAGTTTGCCCTCAACGACCTGACAAGGGACCCCGCGAACACCTTTCCCGACCAGCTGGTCTTCCTTGACTACCTGCGCGAGCAGGGCATCGATTCAGGCCAGCTGATGACCCCCGGCGCGGTACTCGAGGTGGACCACGGCGACTGCCAGGTGAGCTGGCCGGCCGGAGCCGAGCAGGCCCTGCAGCCGTTCACGGACAAGGAGCGTTACCTCCGCGGCTATGCCGCGCGGATGGCGGACCGGATCGCGTCAGATAAGCGCGGCTGGGCGGTAGCCGGGATAGACGTGCTCGCCGAGCTAAAGGCCTGGTTCGAGCCGCTGCTCGAGCTTGCCGATCACATCCGGCGTGGCGTCGGCGGGCCGGTACTGCTCCGGCCAGGCAGCGACCAGCCGATCGTCATCGACTTCCCGGCCGGAGAGGTCCGTGCCTTCGCCGGCGAGACGTGCCGGTACGAGTTCAGCATCGAACGGCCGCTGATCGAGCGGCTGATCGCTGATCACCAGACCGACTGGGTCAACAGCCTTTTCCTGAGCCTGCGGTTCCGGGCACGCAGGGTCGGGCAGTTCAACGAGTACATATACACGTTCTTCAAGTGCCTGGCACCGGACCGGCTGATGTACGCCGAAGGCTGGTATGCCGACCAGAGCCACGACGAGGAGGACATCAAGCTGGGCGACTGGATCATGCAGCGCCGCTGCCCGCATCTGCGCGGCGATCTCAGCCGTTTCGGCGAGATCAACGGCACGATGCTCACCTGCGCCATGCACGGCTGGCAGTTCGACCTGCCGACGGGCCGATGCCTGACCAGCGGCAACGATGCACATCGCCTCCGCTGCAGCCCGGTCGGCGCCGCGGGCGATGAACAGCTCGACGAAGAGCCCGGCGAGCCGTGGGCGGTAACCGCGCAGCGCCGGCCGTAGGCCGGTCCCGCGGTAACCCCCGGGAGCCCGTCCGGCGGTAACCCTCGAGAGCCGTCCCTCCGGTGACCCCTCGAGCGGGATCAGGGCCGGTCAGCTGAAGACGGACCGGTGCCTGTGCACGGCATTCAGCGCGCCCACCGCGATCATGTCGGCGAACATGGCCGAGCCGCCGTAGGACACGAACGGCAGCGGCAGCCCGGTCACCGGCATGATCCCGACTGTCATCCCGATATTGATGAACGCCTGCACGGCCAGCCAGATGGCTATCCCGGCCGCGACGAGCATGCCGAACTGATCGTCGGCCCGGGCGGCGATCCGCAGCGCCCGCAGCAGCAGCACGGCGAGCAGCCCGATGATGAGAAGCGCTCCGGCAAAGCCGAGTTCCTCCCCGGCCACCGCGAAGATGAAGTCGGTGTGCTGCTCGGGAACGAAGTTTCCGGCGGTCAGCTGGCCATGGAACAGGCCCTGGCCGAACAAGCCGCCCGAGCCGATAGCGATCTTGGCCTGCGCGGCGCTGTACCCGGTTCCCCTCGGGTCCGCCGACGGATTGAAGAACGCAGTCAGGCGGTGCAGCTGGTAGGTCTGCAGCAGGTGCAGGCTCAGTACCGTGGCCGCCGCGAGCGCGCCGGCCACGGCGAGGGCCAGCAGCCACCGCAGCCTGATCCCGGACAGCGCGACCAGACCGACAGCCAGGACCGCCATCAGGACGACTACGCCGAGGTCTGGCTCCAGTACCACCAGCCCGATGGGCACGGCCGCGAGGCCGATCGACAGCGCCACCGCGCGCATCCGCGGCCGGGCGTCCCCCTGCCGCAGCTCGCCGAGTAGCGCCGCGGACATCAAGATGATGGACAGCTTGCCGAACTCCGACGGCTCGATCTGGAATCCGGCGGGCAGCGAGATCCAGGCAGTGGCGCCGTTGACGGCGTTGCCCAGCGGGGTGAGCACGGCGAGCATGCCCAGGCAGGACAGCCCGTAGAGGATCGGCGCGTACAGCCGCAGCTGCCGGTAGTCCAGCATGCTCACGACGGCCATCAGGATGAGCCCGATCCCGATGTTCAGCAGCTGCTTCACCAGGTAGGTCCGCGGGTCGGCGCCCGATGCCAGCAGGCCGGGCTGGGTGGCCGACCAGACGAGGAGCGTCCCGACCAGGCTGAGCGCGAGCACCGTGGCCAGTAGCACGTAATCGAGGTGGCGCAGCGGTGACTGCCTCGACAGCGCACGCTGCAGCGGGGACCTGCGCGGCGGCTCCTGGCCGAGCGGCGAGCCCCCCGAGCGCCCGGCGGGCCGGACCGGCGCGAGCTTGCCGTACCCGGTGGCGCGCCGCCCGGGCGGGCGAACCGGCGGCAGCTTGCCGTAACCGGCCGCGCGCCGCCCGGAGCCCAGGCCCTGGGCGGTCCGCAGCCAGGACGTACCGCGAATCGAGCTCATGGGCGCCCCCCGGCTGACCGGCGAGGTGCCGGATGCGACCGGGCCTTGTCGCCCGCGACGGCGGCCGAGCTGACGACCTGACCGGCGGAGTTCATGTGCGGCAGCGGCGGCAGGTTGCCGCCCGGCAGGGCCGCCTTATGTCCCTCCAGTCCGTAGATCGAGTCCCAGATCTGCCGGACGGCCGGCGCGGAGACGTCGGCGCCGAAACCGGACTTGGGGATCATCATGATCACGACGTACTTGGGATGGTCGCATGGAGCGAACGAGGCGAACACGGAGGTGGCCAGGCCGCCGAATACCTGCGCGGTACCGGTCTTGCCCGCTATGCAGACCTTGCCCAGCGGGAACCCGCCGAACGCGGACGCGGCGGTACCCGACGTCACGACGCCGGCCAGCGCGCTCCTGATGTAGGCCAGCGTGCTCTTGGAGACCGGCAGGTGGCCGACGACCGGCGGCTTGATCTTCTGCACGGTCTTCCCGTCGGCGCTGAGCAGGGCCTCGCCGATCCGCGGGCTGTACACGGTACCGCCGTTGGCGAGCGCAACGTAGGCGCGGGCCAGCTGGAGCGGGGTTACCGTCACGTAGCCCTGGCCGATGGCGGAGATGACGGCCTGGCCGGGTGTCCACACGTTGCCTGACTGGCAGTCCTGGTACTCGATCTGCTGGATGTAGGTCCCGTTCGCCCTGCCGTACTTACACCAGTTCTGCCCGGTATGGGCGTTGTCCTTCCACAGGTAGTACAGCCACTCCCTGGTCGGCACCGTGCCCGGGTTCTCGGCCGGCAGGTCGATGCCGGTGTCCTTGCCGAAGCCCCACGCCAGCTCCATTTTCTGCATCCGCTGGACCGGGGCCTTCGGGCTGGTGACGTCGTCTGCCTTCCGGTTGTCGGTCAGCCACATGTCGTAGCCAAGCTCGTAGAAGACCGTGTCGCAGGAGACCACGAGCGCCTGGTGCAGGCTCATATAGCCCGAGTCCGCCGCGGTGTCATTGTTGAACGTGTGCCCGCCGATGGTGATCGATCCAGGGCAGGCGTACGAGCCGTAGAGGCTGTACCCGTTGGCGACGGCGGCAGTGGCGGTGGTCACCTTCCAGGTCGAGCCGGGCGCGTACTCGCCCTGGGTCGCGCGGTTCAGGATCGGCTCGGCGTCCCTGGTCCCGAACAGCGCGTTGAATTGCCTGGTCGAGATGCCGCCGGTCCAGATGCTCGGATCGTAGGTCGGGTAGCTGGCCATCGCGACCACCCGGCCCGTGGTGGTCATCACCACTGCCGCCCCGCTGGTCGCTCCGGTATTGCCGGCTGCCGCGGTCCGCTGGATCGCGCCGGCGAGTGCGTTCTCCGTGTCCTGCTGTAGCTGGGTGTTGATGCTGGTGACGAGGTCATCGCCAGCCTTCGGCTGAACCTGGCTCATGGTGCCGGTCACGTCACCCGCGGCGTTCACCGCGACCTTCTTGTCACCTGTCGTGCCCCGCAGCTGGCGGTCATACTGCTGCTCGAGCCCGGCCTGGCCGACCAGGTCCACTCCGGCGAAACCGGTCACGGGCAGGCCGAACTGCTTTATCTCCTGCGAGGTGATCGGCTGCAGGTAGCCGAGGACCTGGGCGGTGTCGGCGCCGGACGGCTGCGGATAATGCACCACCGGCTGCAGCTGGGCCGTGACGCCGGGAAACGTCTGCTGGCTCTCCAGCACCTGCAAGGCCACCTGGTCTGGCACGTTCTCCGCTACCGGGATGGGCTGATACGGCGATCCAGGCCAGCAGGGCTGCGGGACTCCGACCGTGCACAGCCGAACCTTGCTGGTCAGCAGCTGGTCGCGGATGCCGAGCAGCCGGGCCAGCCTGCTCAGTTCCGCCGCTCCCCCGTCCTGCTGCCTGGACACCTCGGCCATGTTGACCGCGACCACCAGTGTCGAGCGGTTGTCCACCAGCGGCTGGCCGCTGTCGTCCACGATCTCGCCCCGCACCGCGGGCACGATGATGTTCCTGAGCCGGTCCTGGCTGGCCTGGCTGGCATAGGAGGCACCTGAGGCGATCTGAATGTTCCAGACGCGCACCCCGAGCCCGATCAGCAGCGCGGCCACGAGTATGTGCAGCACCGCCAGGCGCCGCCTGGACGCGGGGATCAAGGCCGGCCCCCGGCACGGCTGCCGCCGGCCCGCCAGAGCACCGAATGGGTGCCGAGCCTGCGCCGCGTCCAGGCGGTCAGCAGCGAACGCCGCCCTGAGCGGAACCTGGCCTGCTTGCCGGACCCGAGCACGGGCCGCCGGCCGGCCAGCGTAGCGCGGCGGGCCGAACCCCCCCGGAATCGCGGGGCGGCCCGCCGGGGGCGTTGCCTGAACCGGCGGCCGGCCGGCGCCAGGCCAGCCACCATCCCGTCGCGGCGCCGCGGCCCGCCGAGCCGCAGCCGGACCGGGCGGCCGGCCAGCCCCCGGCGCCGCTTCGCGCCCCGTGCCAGGCCGCTGCTCAGCACTCCGTCGCGGCGCCGCGGGGCGCGCAGCCGCAGCGTCACCGGCCGGGGGGTCAGCACCCGCCTGGGCGAGCCGAATGCCGATCCTCCGGGCAGCCGGGCGTCCGGCCGGAATCTCGGCGCGCGGGCTGGTGCCCCCGAGCCGGCCAGCAGCGACCTGCCTGGCCCTGGCCTGCCGCCGGGGAAGGCCCGGCCGGCTCCGCCACGACGCCGGAACGCTTTCGCGCTGGGGCCATGACCGGCACCGCGAAGCGCTGAGCCGCCAGGGCCGGAGGCGCGAGACCGGAAGGCCGATCCGGCCAGGCCAGAACGCCCGCGCAAAGCCGATCCGGCCAGGCCAGAACGCCCGCGCAAAGCCGATCCGGCCGGGCCAGAACGCCCGCGCAAAGCCGATCCGGCCAGGCCAGAACGCCCGCGCATAGCCGATCCGGCAGCACCCGATGGCCCGCGGAACGCCTTGCCGCGCGGGCCGGGACCACCACCGCGAGCACCGCTGCGTAGGCCCGGACCGCCGCGCAGCGCCGGACTGCCGGAACCCGGCCCGCGACCGCGGAAGGCCTGGCTACCTGAGCCGCCGCCGCGGAACGCCTTGCCGGGTGGCCCGTGGCCGCCACGGAAGGCCGACCCGCCCGGTCCGGAACTGCCCTGCCGCTGGACTGCCGGGCCTGAGAACCCGGTGCCTGGCCTGGCCGCGCGCCCGCGACGGCTGCCCAGCCGCAGGTTCACCGGGCGCCGTTGCAGCTCCCGGCGCAGCGGGACGGCAGCGGCCGAACCGGCCTGCCCGGAAGCGGGCCGCAGCCGCAGCGGCCGGCTGGCGCCGGCCCGGGGGCCAGCCGCCCGCCAGGTCGCGGGCCTGCCGCCGATCCAGCCATCGCGCGACCTGGCCGCGGACTCCCGCAGCCGCGGCACCCGCCCGGGCGAGCGGCCTTCCCCGCCGCCCTTCGAGTCGCCGCGAGACGCCTTCGGCCCGGCCAGCCAGCCGGCGCCGCCGAGCAGCCCGGCGCCGCCAGGCAGCGCGGCAGGCGCAGCCCTGACCTGCGCGGGCGAGCGCGCTTGCGCGAGCTGGGCACCAGCCAGCTGGTTCCCCGGCCCGAGCGCGCCCGCCCAGGCCAGCAAGCGGATGACGAGGTACAGCACGAACGGGCTCAAGGCCGCGTCGTAAGCGACGGAGGACGGCAGCACGTGCCGGATCGCCAGCCAGCTGACCTGCGGGTCCCCGACTAGCAGGCCGACGGCGCAGACGAGGGCCTCGCCCGCGGCGGTCGCGGCCACCGCCGCGGCTACCGACCGCCAGACGGATTCGCCGCACAGTCCGCGCAGCAGCCCGCAGCCATAGCCGACGACACAGAACACCAGCGCGTACTCGCCGATCAGGAAGCTCGCCGGCGGAGCGATGTCAAGGCCGAGGCCAGCCAGGAAGCCGGTCACCGCGCCCGCTGCCGGGCGGCCGGAGAGGCCAAGCGCGACCACCACGAGCAGCACCAGATCGGGGGCGCCCGCTCCGGGCCAGGGCAGCCCGTTCACGACGGTCAGCTGGAGCAGCAGCGCGGCGATCACCACGGCGGCTGACAGGATGACCCGCCTCATCCGCGGCTCCCCCGATCCGGCTCGGACCAGCCCATGTCAGCCTCCCGCACCGGGGGTCGGGCCGCCGGGCGAGCTCGCCGACGGGGTGGGCGTGACAGTGACCGTCACGGTCGGCTTCGGGCTGGGCCTCGGGCTGGGCGGCAGCACGGAGTAGCGGGGATCGCGGCGCGGAGGCACCACCACGATGCCGACCACGCCCAGTGCGGTGAGGTCGGCATAGGGGCGCACCAGGGCGATGGCGGTCAGCGAGCCAGCCCGGTTCTGCACCTGGCTGATCACCCCGACCGGCACACCGGGCACGTACGGGCGGTCGTGGACCGACGCTGAGGTCACCAGCTGCTGTCCCGGGCTGAGCACCGCGGTAGCGTTCAGGACCTGCAATCGCAGCAGTCCCTTGCCCGCCGCTGTGGTGCCCTCCCCGGTCACCCAGCCAGTCTGGCCGCTGCCTGCCAGCCGTACCCCGACCACCGAGGTGGCGTCGGTTGCCAGCAGCACCGTGCAGGTCTGCGGATTCACCGAGGTCACCGTCCCGACGAGGCCCTGGCCGTTCAGTACCGTCTCCTGCGCCCGCACGCCATCCCTGCTGCCCGCATCCAGCGTCACCGTCTGCGCATACCCCTGCCCGATGGCGATGACGTTCGCCGCGACGATCCGGTAACGGCCCCGCCCGGATAGCTGGAGCAGCCGGTCGAGCTGCAGGTAGTCCGCCTTGCTCAGCTGCGCCTGGCTGAGCTCGGCGCGGAGCCTGATGACCTCGCCCTGCAGCTCGGCGACCTGGTTGCTGGTGCCGCCCGAGTTCCGGGCAGACCGCCACAGCCCGGAGATCGGCCTGGTCACGGTGGCGACCGCGCGTTCCGCGCCGCCGAACACCGTTCCGCCGAAGCCGCGCAGGCCGCGCAGCGGCGTGGCCGAGCCATCCTGGTAATCCACGGTGATCAGGACCATGGCGGCCAACAGGAGCGCGGCCAGGACCCAGCGGGTCCGCCGGGAGTCGTGCACAAGATCACCTCGTCCGCGCCGCAGGCGCCAGTCCGCCTGGTCAGTTGCTCAGGCTTCTCAGCGCCTCGACTCTGGCACGAGCACCTGGCGGAGCGTCTCGAAGTCCTCGACGCATTTCCCGGTTCCGAGAGCCACCGAATCAAGCGGGTTATCCGCCAGGTGGACCGGCATGCCCGTCTCCTCGCGAATGCGCTCATTGAGCCCGCGCAGCAGCGCGCCGCCGCCAGTGAGCACGATGCCACGGTCCATCACGTCGCCTGCTAGTTCCGGCGGGCACTTGTCCAGCGTGGTCTTGACCGCGTCCACGATCACTGTGAGCGGCTCCTCGATTGCCCGGCGGATCTCCTCCGCGGAGATCACGACCGTCTTCGGCAGCCCGCTGACCAGGTCCCTGCCGCGGATCTCCGCGTTGGGCTCGTCAATGGAGGGGAACGCGGACCCGAGCGCCATCTTGATCTCTTCCGCGGTGCGCTCGCCCAGCATGAGCGAATACTCCTTCTTGCCGAAGCTGATGATCGCCTGATCGAGCTCGTCGCCGCCGACGCGGATCGACTGGGAGGTCACGATGCCGCCAAGCGAGATCACCGCCACCTCGGTAGTGCCGCCGCCGATGTCCACCACCATATTGCCGGTCGGCTCGTTGACCGGCAGGCCGGCCCCGATGGCCGCGGCCATCGGCTCCTCGATGATATAGACGCGCCGGGCACCTGCCTGGTGGCCAGCCTCCTTGACGGCGCTCTGCTCTACGCCGGTGATTCCGCTCGGCACCGCGACGACGATCCTCGGCTTGGCGAGGTGACTGCGGCGGTGCACCTTCTGGATGAAGTACCTGAGCATCCGCTCGGTGACATCGAAGTCGGCGATGACGCCGTCCTTGAGCGGCCGGACCGCCACGATGTTGCCCGGCGTCCTGCCGATCATCCTTTTCGCCTCGACACCGACGGCTACGATCTGCCCGGTGTTCGTGTTGAGCGCCACCACCGACGGCTCGTTGAGCACGATCCCCCGGCCCCGGACATAAACGAGGGTGTTCGCGGTACCGAGGTCGACCGCCATGTCACGACCCAAAAACGCGAGCGCGTTACTCATGTGGAACGAGAACCTTCCGGAAACGTCTTGCTAGGTGATCTTGTTACGGTCGCACGGCCGGCGCCCAGCCCCCGTTGACGGCCCTGTGTCATTCATCGGCTATGCCGAGGCTTCCTAAACAAGGTCAGGAAACAAGATCTGGATGTTGTGCTGGGCAAGATCAGGGCGGTCGATCTCTATGGCGTATTTATCCGCACTTTCTAACGCATGATCTTTGCCGATAGTGCCAGCGACCGCTGGCCTTCTGGCCGGCCTGCCGGGCTGCGGTGCCTGGCACGTGCCCCGGGTCAGTGGCCGCGATGCGATCTTCGCAGCTGGCGGCCGGCCGCCGACGGCCCGGGCACTATTCCAGAACATTGCGAAAGTGCATGTCATCGGCACTGGCCAGGGCCGTGTGTAGGCACGCAACGAACAGTCTCCTTACCAGCAGCGATGATCCGCTAGCTCGCAGTTACGGGCTTCGCTGAAGCTGGTCCCCTGCAGGAGAGCCTACAGGCCCGCGCGCCGGCTCGGACCTGGCGGCGCGCTAAAAGTGCGCTGTGCTAGCGGGTCCCGGCCTGCTCAGCCCGGTACCCGAGCAATATCCCGATAACCCACAATGCCGCAAAAATGGCGCCGAGAAAATACATCACAGCGACCACGGCACCGGCCGCGATGACCAGAACCTGCAGCACGCTCCCCCCGATCAGGGTCCAGCGGAGCCGCCATCTGGCCATCGCGGCGAGCAGGACGGCCGCGACCGCCAGCGACGCGCCCGCGATGCCGGCCGGGCGCGCCGGCGCGTGCTGGACGGTCAGCGCGACCGGGATTGCCAGCCCGATGACGATCGCCTCCATGATCAGCACCGTGGCGCAGAGATGCCTCACGAGAGCCCGGGCCCCAGATCCTCCGCCGGGCCCCCGGTGAGCAGGCGCCGGGCGTCTCCCGCGGTGACCACCGAGCCGGTCACCAGGACGGTTGCGCTGCCCGGCAGGCCAGCGCCACGAGCCTGGCCGGCGTCCCACTCATCGGCGAGCCGGACCGCGACCTCGATGGCGTCATCCAGCCGGGCGGACTCGATGACCCGGTCCGCCCCGAACACGCTGACTGCCAGGTCGGCGAGCTTCGTTGGCTCCATCGACCGTGCCGATGAGTTGCCGGTCACGATCAGCCGCGCGGCTACCGGCTCGAGCTCGTCGAGTATCCCCGGCACGTCCTTGTCCTCGCTGACCGCGATCACCGTCACCAGCTCGCTGAACGCGAAGGCCTCCGAGAGCGCGGCCACGGTGGCGGCCATCCCGGCCGGATTGTGCGCCGCGTCCACGAGCACCACGGGGCTGCGCCGGATCACCTCCAGCCTGCCCGGCGAGGACATCCTGCTGAACGCCTGCCGCACCAGGTCATCATCGAGCGCTCCGGGCTCGCATTCTGCACGGGCCTTCTCGCGCCCGGCTGCCGCCTCGCCGACGGCGGCATCCCGGTTGGCAGCGCCCCAGGTGGGAGCGCCGGCGAAGGCCTCGACCGCGGCGAGCGCGCAGGCGGCGTTGCCCGCCTGGTGGGCCCCGAACAGCGGCAGGAATATCTCCTCGTAGCCGCCCAGCAGGCCGCGCAGCCCGAGCAGCTGGCCGCCGACCGCAAGCTCGCGGCTGATGACACCGAACTCGAGGCCTTCCCGTGCGACGGTCGCACCGACCTCAGCCACCCGCCGCAGCAGCACCTCCGCCGCGTCAAGCGGCTGCTGGGCGAGTACCGCCACCGAGCCGGGCTTGATGATGCCCGCCTTGTCGGCGGCGATCGCGGGGATCGTGGAGCCCAGGTAGCGGGTGTGATCGATGGAGATCGGGGTGACCACGGCGACCGCCCCGTCGGCGACGTTGGTGCAGTCCCAGGTGCCGCCGACACCGACTTCGACCACGGCCACGTCGACCGGGGCATCCGCGAACACCGCGAACGCCATCGCGGTGAGCATCTCGAAGAACGACAGCCGCACCGGCTGGCTGGCGTCCACAAGCTCGGCGTAGGGCAGCAGCTCCTCGTAGGCATCAGCGAACCGCTCCGGGTTCAGCATCTCGCCGTCCACGCAGATCCGCTCTCGCATCGAGGACAGGTGCGGGCTGGTGAACAGGCCGGTCCGCAGCCCGCGGGCGCGCAGCAGGGTATCGATCATGCGGGCGGTGGAGGTCTTGCCGTTGGTGCCGGTGATGTGGATCACGGGGTAGGCCCGCTGCGGGTCCCCGAGCAGCTCGGTCAGGGCCGCGATCCGGTCCAGGGACGGCTGGATGGATTGCTCCGGGCGCCTGGCCAGGATCGCCTGCTCGGCGGCTGCCAGCCGGTCCTGCGGGTCCTGCGGGCCGGCGGTCATCGCATCGCGGGGGTGGTGGCGGTCATCCAGGCAGCCTACTGGCCGCGGGCCGGTGACCAGCCCGCACCCGCAGCGCCGCTCATCAGCCGGCGACTGGCGGCAGGGCAGCCAGGCGACCTTCCAGCCGCGCTATCTCCGCCTGGGCCGCGGCCAGCCGGTCCCGGTTCGTGGCTACCACGGCAGCAGGAGCGCGCTCGACGAACGACGGGCTCGCGAGCTTGCCCGCTGCCGCGTCCACATCAGCCCGTGCGGCGGCGAGATCTTTCTCCAGTCTCCGCCGCTCGGCGCCAAGGTCGATGGCCGCGGCGGTGTCCAGCCGTATGGTCACTCCTTCGGCCTGAACCGTGGCGGTGGGGGCGAACCTGGCAGCCGGGCTGGCGAGCCGCAGCAGCGACCGGATCCGGGCCTCGTGGCTGGCCAGGGCGGTCTTTTCGAGGCCGCGCCAGCTCCGCAGGTACCGGCTGCGAGGGGCGCAGGCCCTGGTCCGACCTGAACCTGCGGACCTGCGTGACCAGCCGCATGAGCGCCGCGATCTCGGCCTCCGCCGCCGGATCCGAGAAGCCCGCAGCCCGGAAGCCCGCAGCCGGGAGACCCGCCCCGGACGAGGCCGCCCCGGACCAGGCCGCCCCGGCGACCGCCGCGCCCGGCCAGCGCGCAGTCACCACCGAGTCGCCGCCCGTCAGCGCGGTCCACAGCTCGTCGGTGACAAACGGGATCACCGGGTGGAGCAGCCGGAGCAGCGCGTCGAGAACGGTGCCGAGCACCATCCGGGTCGCGTCAGCGGCGGCAGCATCGTCCCCCGTCAGGGGCGCCTTGGCCAGTTCCAGGTACCAGTCACAGAACTCGTCCCAGGCGAAGTGATAGGCCGCGTCGCAGGCCTTGCCGAACTCAAACCGCTCGAAGAGATCGTCAACCTCGGCGATGACCGACCCAAGCCTGGAAAGGATCCACCGGTCCGGCACCGACAAGGCCGGCCGCTCCGGCAGGCCCCGGCCGGCGACGGCGCCGTTGAGCAGGGCGAACCTGGTGGCGTTCCAGAGCTTGTTGCAGAAGTTCCGCGCGCCGGCCGCCCACTCCTCGCTAACGGCCACGTCGCCGCCCGGGCTGGCGCCGCGCGCCAGGGTGAACCTGGTCGCGTCAGCCCCGAACCTGTCGATCCAGTCCAGCGGATCGACGGTATTGCCGCGCGTCTTGGACATCTTCTTGCCGAACTGGTCGCGCACCAGGCCGTGCAGGGCTACCTGCCGGAACGGCACCGAATTGTCGGGGCCGGCGTCGGACATCGCGTACAGCCCGAACATCATCATCCTGGCGACCCAGAAGAACAGGATGTCGTAGCCGGTGACCAGGACGCTGGTCGGGTAGAACGCGCGCAGATCGGGTGTATCGTCCGGCCAGCCAAGCGTGGAGAACGGCCACAGCGCCGAGGAGAACCAGGTGTCGAGCACGTCGGAGTCCTGGCGCCAGCCCTCGCCGGATGGCGGCTCGTCCTCCGGGCCGATGCAGACCGCCTCGCCCTCAGGGGAGTACCAGACCGGGATCCGGTGACCCCACCACAGCTGGCGGCTGATGCACCAGTCGTGCATGTCATCGACCCAGTCGAAGTAGCGCGGCACCATCTCGCCCGGGTGGATTTGCACCCGCCCGTCACGGACCGCATCGCCGGCTGCTTTGGCCAGCGGCCCGACCTTCACAAACCATTGCAGCGACAGGCGCGGCTCGACGGTGGTCCCGCACCGGTGGCAGTGCCCCACGGCGTGCAGGTAGGGGCGGCGCTCCGCCACGATCCGCCCCTCGGCCCGCAGCGCCGCCAGCACGGCGGGCCGCGCCTCGAACCTGTCCAGGCCCTCAAACGGCCCCGGGGCCGTGATCACGGCACGCTCATCCATGATCATCACGGCGGGCAGCTCATGCCTGCGGCCGATCTCGAAGTCGTCCGGGTCGTGCGCAGGGGTGACCTTGACGGCGCCGGTGCCGAACTCGGGATCCACGTGCGGGTCGGCGACCACCGGGATCATCCGACCGGTGAGCGGTAGCTCCACCTCACGGCCGACCAGATGGCTATACCGCGGGTCATCGGGGTGCACCGCGACGCCGGTGTCACCGAGCATCGTCTCCACCCGGGTAGTGGCCACGACAATCGCGTCGCCGCCGTCGCCGTACCGGACCGAGACAAGCTCCCCCTCGTCGTCGGAATGATCGACCTCGATGTCCGACAGCGCTGTCAGGCACCGCGGGCACCAGTTGATGATGCGCTGCGCCCGGTAGATGAGACCGTCGTCGAACAGTCGCTTGAAGATCGTCTGCACCGCGCGGGACAGGCCCTCATCCATGGTGAAACGCTCGCGGTCCCAGTCCACGCCGTCGCCGAGGCGGCGCATCTGACCGAGAATCCGGCCGCCTGATTCCGCCTTCCACTGCCAGACCCGCTCGACAAACGCCTCGCGGCCCAGGTCGTGGCGGCTCAGGCCCTCCCTGGCCAGTTCCCGCTCGACAACGTTCTGAGTGGCGATTCCGGCATGGTCCATGCCGGGCACCCACAGCGCGTTATAGCCCTGCATCCGGCGGCGGCGGACCAGCGCGTCAATCAGCGTGTGATCCAGCGCGTGACCGATGTGCAGCGAGCCGGTCACGTTCGGCGGCGGGATCACGATCGTGAACGGCGGAGCGCTCGAGCGCGGGTCGGCGCTGAAGTAGCCGGCCGTTACCCAGCCCTCATAGCGGCGCTTCTCCACGTCGCTGGGCGAATATTGCGGCGGTAGCTGAGCTTGCTGTGCATCGGTCACGTCAGCTGAGTCTACGTAGTCGCCCGATGCCGCGCTGGCCAAGGCTTGCAGGCAGCGGCCCGGCCACCCGGGCCGCGATCCGGTGCACGATAGGAGCGCCCGCGCCGGCGCAGCGCCCGGCACGGCGCGGCAACGTCGGGCGACGGCCGAGTCTCTACTCCGTCACTAACTGGTCTCGGTCGTGGATCTGCACTCACCGTCCGTGTAACGGTGAACAGGAGGCCGCGCTTGGGTCGCAGGCCTCGGCATCGTCCGGGATCGGATTCGAGGTGACCAGGCCCCGTGCGCAGAGCGCCAGCTATCGTGCGGCGCCTCACCCCGCACCGCCTGGCGCTGACCGCGGCCGTCGTGACGGCTACCCTGTCGGCTGCGCTGCTCGCCGCGCTTGCCTCGTTTTCGGCCACCGTCACCAGCAATGCGGTACGGACCTTGCTAGCCGGTAACCCGGCCACTGACCTGTCGATCACCGCGGCGGCGACCTCCCCGGCCGACGCATCGCACGCCGACAACCGGGTCCGCGCCGCGCTCGGCCGCGCCCTCCCGAGCGTGCCGCTGACGATCTTCGACTCGGTCAGCACCGACTACCTGGACATCCCGGCCGCCCTCGGCGGTGCAAACGCGCAGACGCACCTGATCTCGCTGGAAAACCTGCCGGCCCACGCCGCGCTTATCGCGGGGGCGTGGCCGGCCCGCCCGGCCGGCGGCGGGCCCACCGCCGTCGCGGCGCCCTCCTCCCTCGCCGCGAGCCTGCATCTACGGCCGGGCGCCGCGGTCGTGCTGCACCTGGCCACCTCGGCGGCCGCGGTGCCGGTCAAGATCACCGGGATCTTCCGCGCGATCGGCGGGAACGGCGCCTACTGGTCGCTTGATCAGATGACCGGGCCGCGGCAGGCGGGCGGGTTCACGATCTACCCCGCGCTGGTCACCAGCCTGGCACAGCTGACCGCCGGGCGCGTTCCCGTCGCGTCCGCCACCTGGTCCGCGACACCAGACGTCAGCCGGGTCAGCGCGGCTAACGTGCCCGCATTCGCCGGCCAGCTGGCCGACAGCCTGAATGCCCTGACCAGCGTCCAGCTGCACAACGTGACGGTGACCACAGGCCTGCCCGCGCTGCTCAGCCGGCTGGAGGTCGCCCTGGTGGTCACCCGGTCGCAGCTGGCCATCGGCGTGCTCATCTTCCTGGTCATCGCCGGTGCCACGGTGACGCTGGCCACCGCGCTGCTGAGCAGGCAGCGCGCCACCGAGGCAGAGCTGCTGCGATCGCGCGGCGCCTCCAGATGGCAGCTGGCCGGCACCGGGGCGGCCGAGGCGGCGCTGATCGTCGCGCCGGTGGCAATTGTCGGCCCCGTCCTCGGCGGCCTGGCGCTGCCGTGGGTGGCGCGGCGCGGGCCGCTGGCCCACAGTGCCCTCCGGCTTCCGGTCGCCTTCCCTGCCATCGCCTGGCTGGCCGCCGCCGCGGCGGCGGCCGGCTGCGGGCTGATCATCGCCCAGGTCTGGCTGCGAGCGGCCGGCTCGCCGATCCGCGAGCGGGCCAGCAGCGGACGGCAGCGGGTGATCGCCTCGGCCACCAGGTCGGGCGCCGACGTCGCGCTCGTCGCCCTGGCGGTGCTAGCCGGCTGGCAGCTCTCCCGGTACTCCGCATCCGTCTCGGGCGGCCTGACCGGATCGGTCGGCGTGGATCCCGTCCTGGTCTGCGCCCCGGTGCTGGCGCTGGCGGCCGGCGCCGTGGCGATACTGCGGCTGATTCCCGAGATGGTCAGGCTCGGCGACCGGGCCGCTGCGCGCGGTCGCGGCCTGACCGCCGCGGCGGCCGTCTGGCAGATCAGCCGCCGGCCGCTGCGGCAGGCCGGGCCGGTGCTGCTCGCGGTCCTCGCCGTGGCCACCAGCGTGCTGGCGATAGCGGAATGGTCCAGCTGGGAGCGCTCCGCGCAGGACCGGGCCAGCTTCGCCACCGGCGCGGACGCGCGCATCAACCTGCCGCCGGCCGCCGCCATCTCGGTCGGTACGGTAACCGGGCTGACCGGGGCACCCTGGGTGGCCGGGAGCACGCCGGTCATCAGGGACCCGGTAGGGCTGGCCAACGGCGGCACGGCCACCCTGCTGGCCCTCGACGCCCGGCGGGCCGTCTCGGTCGCGGCGATCCGGCCGGACCTGGTCGGCGGCTCGGTGCCGGCGCTGCTGGCCCGGCTGGTGCCGCGCCGCGAGCCGGCCAGTTCCCTTGTCCCGGGCCGGCCCGCCCGGCTGCTGACCAGCGCGGAACTCACCGCGCCCGGGGTCAGCCAGGCGGCACTGCTGCTGCGGCTGCGGGACGCGTTCGGGATCTCCTACTCGGTGCTGGGCGGCGTCATCCCGGCCGACGGCCGGAGCCACCAGCTGATCGCGGTGATCGCCCCGCGCAACCGGGCCGCCTACCCGCTGCGCATCACCGGCTACGTCCTGCAGTACCTGCTGCCCACCCGACGCAGTCATGCGGCCACGCTGACCATCCGCTCGGTCCGCGGCGCCGCCGCCATGACCGGCCGCTTCGGCCGCCCGTTCGACACCGGGGTGCCCGGCTCGGCGATGACCGCTAACGCGGGCCAGGTGGTCGCGTCCGGCAACGGCAACGTCACCAGCCAGCCGCAGGTCACCGGGACCTCAGCGGCCGGAACGAGCCTGACGGTGAGCTTTGCGGCCGGTTCCGGCGTCGGCCCGCAGACCAGAAACTGCGGGTCGTTCCTTAATTCGTACCCGTGCGGTCCCTACAGCAGGCTGCCGGCCGATTTCACGGTCGCTGAAGGCCGGCCGAGCGGGCCGCTGCCCGCCGTCGCGACTACTGCCTACCTCGCCCAGACCGGCACGCGGCCCGGGGACAACCTCGCGATCAACGTGAACGGCACCACCGTCGAGGCCACGGTCATGAAGGCGATCAGCGGTTTCCCCACCATTAGCGGTCCAGGTGGCGGGCTGGTCGTCGACCAGTCCGCGCTCCAGCAGGCCCTGGCCACCGCTGGCGTCGAGCCGTGGCCGGTGACCGAGTGGTGGTTGCGGACCAGCGGACCGCCGAGCATGGCCGGGCTGCCTGCCGGTGCCATGCTCGCCGATCGCGCCGCGATGGCCGCCGCCCTGCTGGCCAATCCGCTCGCGGCAGCGCCGCAGCTGGCGATGCTGGCGATCGCCGTGGCCGCCGTCGTCCTGGCCGCCGCCGGGTTCCTGGTCAGCGCGGCGACCGCCCGCGACCGGGCGCGCGACCTGGCGCTGCTGGCCGCGCTCGGCGCCACCCGCCGTCAGCTGACCCGGCTGCTCTGCCTGGAGCAGGCGGTGCTGGCCGTTCCCGCCGCAGCCGCCGGCCTGCTGCTCGGCAGCGTGCTAGCCCGGCTCGTCGTCCCGGCGGTCACGCTCACCGCAGCCGGCGCGCACCCGCAACCGCCGGTGCTGGTGCAGGTACCGCTGGCGGTTCCGGCCGCCCTGGCCCTGGCCATCGCCGCCGTGCCAGTGCTGATCGCCGTGTTCGGCACCGGCTCCCGGACCGGCCTGGCCGCCCGCACCCGGCTGGAGGCACAGACATGAGCCACCGCAAGGACCCCGGCTGGCGCCGGGCCGGGACCGCCGCCCGGCCGGCGGGCCACTCGCTGGCCGGCCGGCTCCGGCGGCTGGCGACCGGCCCGGCTGGTCCCGGGCCCGCCTGGGCGCTCGCGCTGGTCGCGCTGCTCGGCGCGTTCGTCGCGGTAGCTGGCCCACGCGAATTCACCGCGCTGCAGAACGACGCGCTGCAGCAGACCATCACGTCAGCCGGGTCATTCGGCGTCATCGCGGGTGAGAGCTTCCAGATACGGAGCACCGCCACCACCGACCAGCTGACGGCCACCCAGATGCAAGCGGTAGCGACGGCGATCGGCTCCCAGATCGGGGGGCCGCTGGCCGCTCCCCGAGCCGCCCGCTGGGGGAGCCTGACGACGCCATTCCGGCCGGTCCTGAATCCGCCGCCGCGGGCTATTCTCGGCGCGCCGCCGACCGTCGAAATTGCCTACGCCAGCGGGCTCGGGCACTACTCACAGCTCGCCTCGGGCTCGTATCCGCGGGCCGCGGTGACCACCGGGCACGGCAGCCCCGCGGCGGTCACCCTGCAGGCCGCCGTGACCTCCGCGACGGCCGCCACGCTCGGGCTGCATCCGGGGACGGTGATCCAGCTCGGCCGCGACCCGGCGGCGCTGCTCGGTGACCCGTCGGTGCGCCTGAAGGTGACTGGCATCCTCAGGCCCGCCGACCCGTCAGCGGCGTTCTGGACCCACGATCCGTCGCTGGCCGGGCCGACCCCGGCCCGCATCGGTAACGGGGCGCAGATCTGGCAGGGCGGGGTGTTCATCGGGCCCGCCGAGCTCCCCGCGCTCGAGACGGCGGAAACCCAGGGCACCCTTGCGCCGGGTGACGTGCAGGCCTTCTGGGACAGCCCGCTGGACACCAGGGCACTGACCGGCTCGCAGGTGCCTGGCGCCATCCAGGCGATGACGACGCTGCAGGGCCGGCTACAGGAAACCGGGATCGTGGTCGCCGGGTCGCTGCCGGCCGGGCTCGGCTCACCCAATATCTCGGTCCAGGGCGTCGGGAATCTCACTGACTTCGAGGCCACTGCGGCCGCCGTGGGGGCCACCGACTCGCTGCTCACCGTGGGCCTGTTCGCCGTGGCCATCATCCTGCTGCTGGTCTGTGCGCTGGTCGTCGCGGTCGCCTACCGGGCCGAGCTGGCCCTGCTGCGGGCCAGGGGCGCAAGCACCGTCCAGGTAGCACGGCGGACGGCGGTCAGGACCGCCGTCGTAACCGGGCCGGCCCTCGCCGCGGGCGCGCTGGCGGCCGTCCTCGCGATACCCGGCGGCGCCGATCCAGCCAGCTGGCGGCTGCTCGCCGTCGTCGCGGTGATCACCGTCGCGGCCCCGGCGCTGCTGGTCGGCTGGCAGCACCGCGGCCTGCGGTCGCTGGCTACCTCCGGCCGCGGGGATGTCGTGTCCCATCGCAGGTCAGCACGCCGGATGGTGGCCGAGCTGGGTGCGACCATCGCGATCGCCGGCGGGGTCGCCGGACTGCGGGCGCGCGGCCTCGCCCCCGGCGCCCGCGTCGACCCCTACATCAGCTCAGCGCCGGTCCTGGTGGCCCTGGCCGCGGGCCTGATAGCGGCCTGGGTCTACCCGTGGCCGCTGCGCGCGCTGCTGCGGCTGACCGCGGCCCGCCGCGGCACCGTCGGCTACCTCGGCATCGCGCGGGCCGCCCGGGCCAGGCCAGATACGCTGCTGCCGGCTCTCGCACTGGTCGTGGCGCTGGCCGTGATCGCGCTCGGCGGCATGATCAGGGCGGCGGTCAGCCGCGGCCAGGTGGCCGCATCGTGGCAGCAGGTCGGTGCCGACGTGGTGGTCAAGCGCACCGGATTCCAGACGTCGATCAGCCCGGCGGCGCAGCGCGCGATAGCGAAGGTGCCGGGGGTCCGGGCCCAGGCGGCGATCTTCTACGTCGCACCAGGCTCGCCGCTGGCCGGCAACCTGCTCATCGGCACCGAAGGCGTACTGTCGACCGGCGTGCTGATCGCCGGCCCGGCGACTAGGGCCACGAGCGCCGGACCGGCGAGCTGCTTGAGATACTCGGTATCAGCTACTGCGCCGACCGGATGCCTGCCGAGATGTCCGGCGGCGAGCAGCAGCGGGTGGCGATCGGGGTCGCGCTCGCCAACCGGCCCACCGTGCTGCTGGCCGACGAGCCGACCGGCGAGCTCGACAGCGTGACGGCCGATGAGGTATTCGCGGCCCTGCGTGCCGCCAACTCCGAGCTTGGCGTGACGGTCCTGGTAGTCACCCATGATCAGCAGGTCTCTGATCAGGTCGGCAGGACCATCGCGATCAGGGACGGCCGGATCAGCACCGAGGTGCTGCGGCGGACCACCACCGACGAGCACGGCCAGGCGGCGGATGTCGCGCAGGAATACTCGGTGCTCGACCGGGCCTGGCTGCAGATACCGCGGGATTTCATCGACACCCTGGGCATGAAAGACCGGGTGCTGGTGGCCCTCGAGCCCGACCACGTGGGCGTATGGCCGGACGCCGGCCGCGGCGCCGCGCAGGACGACGCATGACGGCGGTCCAGGCCGACGCGCGGCACGGCATGACCGTCGCCCGCGTGCAGGAGGTGACCCGGATTTACCGCACCGGGCCCGCCACGGTGCACGCGCTGCGGGGGGTCTCGCTCACGGTCAGCCGCGGCGAGCTGGTCGCGCTGCGCGGCAAATCGGGCTCGGGGAAGAGCACGCTGCTCGCGATCATCGGCGGGCTTGACCGGCCGAGCAGCGGGCGGGTGGAGGTGGCGGGCGAGGACGTCACAGCAATGAGCGGGGATCAGCTTGCGCTGATGCTGCGGCAGACGGTCGCGTTCATCTTCCAGTCTTTCGGGCTCATCCCGATCCTGTCCGCGGCCGAGAACGTGGGGCTGCCGATGCGGCTCGCCCGGTGTGACCCGCGGATCAGGGAGGAGCGGGCCGGGGCGCTGCTCGGCCTGGTCGGCCTGGCCGGGCGGGCCGCCCAGCGGCCGCATGAGCTGTCCGGTGGCGAACAGCAGCGGGTGGCGATCGCGCGTGCCCTGGCCAACAGCCCCAAGCTGCTGCTGGCCGACGAGCCTACCGGCCAGCTGGACTCCGAGACGGCGGGCCAGATCATGCGGTTGATCCGCGGCATTGTGCATGACGAAGGCATCACCGCCATCGTCGCGACCCACGATCAGCTCCTGATGGACCTGGCGGATCGCATCCTGACGCTCAGGGACGGCCAGCTGGTGGACTGACCTCGCTGGCGTGCTGGCCAGCGGGTGCGTGCGGGCCCGGGTCAGCCAGCGCCGGTCAGGCGGACTTCTCCCGCGGCGTGCGCCGTGCCACGTCACGGGGCACCAGGGTCGGGTTCACGTTCTCGAGTACGGACTCGCTCGTGATCACGACCCGCTCGACGTCCTTACGGCTCGGCACCTCGTACATCACCGACAGCAGGACCTCTTCAAGGATCGCGCGCAGCCCGCGCGCCCCGGTGCCGCGCAGGATCGCCTGATCGGCGACGGCCTCAAGCGCATCGTCGGTGAACTCAAGGTCCACCCCGTCCAGCTCGAACAACCGCCGATACTGCCGGACCAGCGCGTTGCGGGGCTCGGTGAGGATCCTGATCAGCGCCTCGCGGTCGAGATTATGCACGCTGGTGATGACCGGGAGCCTGCCGACGAACTCGGGGATCATGCCGAACTTGAGCAGGTCCTCCGGCATCACGTCGGCGAACGCGTCGGACGTCACCCGGTCGGTCTTCACCCGGAGCACCGCGCCGAAGCCCATCCCGCTGCGGCCGACCCGGTGCTCGATGATCTTCTCGAGGCCCGCGAAGGCACCGCCGCAGATGAACAGCACATTGGTGGTGTCGATCTGGATGAACTCCTGATGCGGGTGCTTACGGCCGCCCTGCGGCGGCACCGACGCCGTGGTGCCCTCAAGGATCTTCAGCAGCGCCTGCTGGACACCCTCGCCGGAAACGTCACGGGTGATCGACGGGTTCTCGCTCTTGCGGGCGATCTTGTCGATCTCATCGATATAGATGATGCCGGTCTCGGCCTTCTTGACGTCGTAGTCGGCCGCCTGGATCAGCTTGAGCAGGATGTTCTCGACGTCCTCGCCGACATACCCGGCCTCGGTCAGCGCGGTGGCGTCGGCGATCGCAAACGGCACGTTCAGCAGCCGGGCGAGCGTCTGCGCGAGCAGCGTCTTGCCCGACCCTGTCGGCCCGAGCAGCAGGATGTTCGACTTGGCGAGCTCGACCCCGTCCTCGCCGGAACGCTCGCCCCCGGACTGGACCCGCTTGTAGTGGTTATAGACCGCTACTGACAGGCCTTTTTTCGCCTTCTCCTGGCCGATCACGTAGGAATCAAGGAACTCGTAGATCTCGCGCGGCTTGGGCAGGCTGTCCCATTTCAGTTCGGGCGGCTCTGCGAGCTCTTCCTCGATGATCTCGTTACACAGGTCGATGCATTCGTCGCAGATGTATACGCCCGGACCGGCGATGAGTTTCTTGACTTGCTTTTGGCTCTTTCCACAGAACGAGCACTTCAGCAGGTCACCACCGTCGCCTATGCGTGCCACCCAGCTACTCCTTTGCGTGGGGCCGCCGACGGCGACCGCCTCACTGCCTCCGGCGAACCTCTCTGCCCAAAACCATCGTTTAGCTTGAACTTAGACAGTACCGCGTTGGCAGCTCAAGTTGTGGTGCTGGGACCCTGCCGCCGGCGTGCCGCGGGCTTCCGGGCCCCCCTACTAGGACGACCCTACCTCGGTCCTGCGCTTGAGGGTCGTCAGAACCTCGTCGACCAGGCCGTAATCCTTGGCCTCTTCGGCCGTGAAGAACTTGTCCCGCTCCACGTCCCGGCGGACCTGGTCCTCGGACTTGCCGGTGTGGTGCGCGATGACCCGCTCCATCGCGGTGCGCATCCGCAGGATCTCGCGCGCCTGGATCTCCAGGTCGCTGGACTGACCATAACCGCTCTCGACGGCCGGCTGGTGGATCAGGATCCGCGAGTTGGGCAGCGCCATCCGCTTGCCTTTGGTGCCGGCCGCCAGCAGCACCGCCGCGGCCGACGCCGCCTGCCCGAGGCAGAATGTCTGGATCTCCGGCTGGATGTACTGCATCGTGTCGTAGATCGCCATCATCGACGTCATCGACCCGCCGGGCGAGTTGATGTACATCAGGACGTCCCGGTCGGGATCGATCGACTCCAGGGTGATCAGCTGCGCCATCACGTCGTTGGCCGACGCGTCATCGATCTGCACGCCGAGGAAGATGATCCGCTCCTCGAAGAGCTTGTTGTACGGGTTCATCTCCTTGATCCCGTACGAGGTCCGCTCGACGAAGGACGGCAGGACGTACCTGGCGGACGGTCCGCTCACAGTGCTCACTTTCAGCTCCTCAGCTCCCGGTAGCGACGTCACGAGACCGGGCCTTCCGACGGCACCTCGGTAGCGCTGCGCACGACGCGATCCACGAACCCGTAGTCCTTCGCCTCGTCGGCGGTGAACCAGCGGTCCCGGTCGGAGTCGAGCTCGATCTGCTCGACGGTCTGGCCGGTGTGCATCGCGGTGCGCTCGGCGAGGACGTGCTTGACGTAGAGGATCTGCTCGGCCTGGATCCTGATGTCGGAGGCAGTGCCGCCGATGCCGCCGTGTGGCTGGTGCATCAGGATCTGCGCGTGCGGCAGGGCGTAGCGCTTGCCCGCCGTGCCCGCGCAGAGCAGGAACTGGCCCATGGACGCCGCCATGCCCATCGCGTATGTGGCGATGTCGTTCGGCACGTACTGCATCACGTCATAGATCGCCAGGCCGGCGCTGACCGAGCCGCCAGGCGAGTTGATGTACAGGCTGATATCGCGCCTGGCATCCTCGGCGGCGAGCAGCACGAGCTCGGCGCAGATCCGGTTCGCCAGGTCGTCGTCGACCTGCTGGCCGAGCAGGATGATCCGGTGCCGCAGCAGGCGCTGGAACAGCGGGTCGCCGAGCGGAAGCGGGGGCGCCTCAGCGACCCGCCCGAGAATGCTCGGCAGCCCCTGGTCATCGGCGGGCGTCGTCACGTTGGCCCTCCCCAATTCTCATCTGGCCGCCTCTTGTGTCGTTGACAGTGACCATAACGCGCGGCCAGCGCCGTCAAGTCCGCCGCTGCGGCGTGTTCGCTGTGGGCGCAGGCTCAGGACCGCTGCACGGCGGGCAGGCAATGCGCCCGGCGCCGCCATCGACTTCGCTGAACGGAAAACGCGCGCGATCACGCGTTGCCGCAGCCCGCAGCGCGGCCGCGACGTCACCAGCGGCGCCGCGCGCCCGGTCAATTCTGTCCTGGGCCACCACCCCGAGGCCAGCAGCTGGAGAGCCAATGATCTTGACGACTTTTTCAGCGGTATCCGTTGAAAAGTCGTCAAGATCATCGGGACGCCGCTGGTGCGGGGCGCCACGCTGCCGGACCAGCAGCAGCGATGGCACTTTGCTGCTAATGGTTCCCCGGATCCCCAGCGCCGACCGGGTCAGTCGTCATCGGTCTCTGCCACAAGAACCTGATCGGCATCTTCCGCCACGTCGGCCACAGCAGCTTCATCAGCCACAGCAGCTTCATCTGCCTGGACGACTTTCATGTCAGCCGCATCAACCACCTCGGCCACATCACCCACCTCGGCCATGTCTTCCACGTCAGCCACATCAGCGACGTCAGGCCCGGCAGCCACGTCAGGCCCGGTGGCCGCATCGGCCTCTGCAGCCGCGACGGCCTCGGCGGTGACGGCCTTCAGGTCGATGACACGGCCGGATTCGTCGGTCACCGTCGCCCGATCCGCGAGCAGCCCGAGTGCCTTGGTCCGCAGCACGTCGGCGGCGACGGCACCGAGCTGGCCGCGGTCGGCAAGCTCCTTGGCTAGCCGGTCCGGCGCGACCCCGAGTTGATAGGCCTGCTGCGTCACGTACGAGGTGAGTTCGGCGGGCTCCAGCCCGAGCTCCTCGTCGGCGGCCAGCTTGTCCAGGATGAAGCCGGCCTTGACACTGCGTCGTGCATCTTCGGCGAACTGCTGCTCAAGCTCGGCCGGCGTCGTTCCGGTCGCCTCCAGGTAGGACTCAAGCGAAGCGCCTGAGCGCTCAAGCCGGTCGTCCAGCGTGCGCCGCCGGTTCTCGATCTCATAATCGACAAGGTCGTCGGGGAGCGGGATGTCCACCCTGGCCAGCACCGCTTCCAGGGCCCGTTCCCGCGCCTGGCCGACCTGGCTGGCCCGCCGCATCTGCTCGAGCTGCGCCCTGGTAGCGGCGCGGAATTCGCCCAGGGTGTCAAACTCGCTCGCAGCCTGCGCGAACTCGTCGTCGAGCTCGGGCAGCTCCTTGACTTTGACACTCTGGACCGTGACGGTCACCTCGGCAGCAGCGCCGGCCTGCGCGCCGCCGGCGAGCTCAGCTGTGAACGTCCGTTCCTCCCCTGCGGCCATCCCGGCCAGCGCCTCGTCGAGGCCGTCCAGCATCGATCCGGTGCCTACCTCGTAGGACACCCCACTGGCCTGCGCATCTTCCACCGGCTGGCCGTCGACGACGGCCGACAGGTCGATCGAGACGAAGTCACCCTCTTCGACCGGGCGGTCGACGCCCTTCAGCGACGCGAACCGCTCCCGCAGCGCCCCGAGGTATTCCTCCACCTGGTCGGGACTGACCTCAGCGTCGTCGACCGTCACCGGCATATCGTTAATGTCCGGAACGTCAAACTTTGGCCGCACATCTACCTCGGCGGTGAAGGCAAGCTCGTTGCCGTCATCGATGCGGGTGATCTCCACGCTAGGCTGGCCGAGCGCGACGACGTCGTGTTCGGCAAGCGCCTTACCGTAGAGCTGTGGAACCGCCTCGTTGACTGCCTGCTCGAGCACGGCACCGCGGCCGATCCGCTGGTCAATCACGCGCGGCGGGACCCGCCCCGGCCGGAAGCCGGGTATCCGGACCTGCTTGGCTACATCCCGGTACGCCTGGTCGAGGTTGGGCTTGAGCTCGGCGAACGGAACCTCGATGGTGAGCCGGACTCGGGTCGGGCTCAGCTCTTCGACATCGGTCTTCACGTCGGGGTCTCTCTCTAGGCTCCCGGCCAGGCAGGCACGCACGCGGCCCGGGCATGGGTGGTGACTCGCGGCTACGGCCGCCAAGTCTAGGGCAACGCAGGCCGGGATCACCCGGTGCGGGTGGTGATCAAGGGCACCGAAAGCTCGCACTATGGGCCCGATGCGTACCGGCTGAGGGTGGCCGGTGCTCGCCAGCTACCTCGTCGGGGCACGGAGCTACCGGGGTCGAGGCACGGAGCTTCCGGGTCGAGCCAAGGTCGAGCCAAGGGAGGCCCAGATGACCGCATCACGCCGAGCCGCGTCCGCCCAGCCGGATGCAGGCCAGGCAGGCGCGCAGGAATCCGGGCTGCCAGGCCAGCAGCCAGCCGGTCCGCAGACCGCGCCGGGCGGCCAGGCCGTCGGCGGCCAGCCGAATTACACCATTCCCGGGCTGCCGGGCGACCACAGCTGGCTGGTCATCCTGACCGCCGCCGTGGCGTTCTTCGCGGTCGGGCTGATCCTGCTCGTGTGGCCGAAGGCCACTTTGACGATCGTGGCCATCCTGATCGGCATCGCGCTGGTCGTGACCGGGCTGCTGCGGCTCTTCGACGGCTTTACGGCCCGGGACGAGAGCGGCGGCCGGCGGATCGCCGACGTGGTGATCGGCGCGCTCGCCGTGATCGTCGGCCTGTACTGCCTGAAGCATCACGCGCTGAGCATCGCGCTGGTGGCGTTCATCGTCGGCGTGTTCTGGGTGCTGCACGGCATCGCCGACCTCGCCGTGTCGGCCACCGCCCGGGGCATGCCCGGGCGCGGGCTGCGGGCCATCGGCGGCCTGTTCAGCCTTATCGCCGGGCTCCTCGTGCTGTTCTGGCCGGCCATCACTGTAACGCTGCTGGTCGTGATCCTGGGTATCTGGCTGATCTTCTACGCCGCCGTTCTCGCAATGCTCGCGTTCCAGCTCCGGCCAGGCCGGCGCAGGCCGGCGGCGCATCAGGCCATGGCCTAGCGGCGTCAGACCAGGTCGAGGCGCCGGCCACGGGCGATGGCCGCACGCCGCGAGGCGACACCGAGCTTGCGGTAAACCGAGCGCAGGTGGGTCTTGACCGTGTTGATCGACAGGAACAGCGCCTCAGCGATCTCCTGGTTGGTCATGTGGGAGGGCAGGAACCTGAGCACGGCAAGCTCGCTGTCGGTCAGCGGCACCCCTGCCGGGGTCTGCGGCCCGTTGCTGCGGGGCAGCTGGGTGTCGAACCGCTCCAGGACCCGGCCGGCAAACGCCGCGCTGCGGCTGGTCGGCGGGACCAGCACGGTGATCGCGGACCTGGCTGGCTGCCCGGCGTCGAGGAAGACGCGGCAGGCGTCGTCGGGTTCTGCAAGGGCCAGCGCCTGCTCAAGGAAGTCGGCTGCGGTGTCGGGCAGCCCAAGCCGCCGGTGCGCGACCGTGCTGACCAGGAGCCCGGCCACCTTGTCCCGAATAGTCATTGCATCGGCGGTGCCGTCAAGGCACGGTGCCACGGCCTCGAGGGCGCCCTTGTAGTCGCCGTCGGACAGCAGCAGCTTGCCCTGCGCAAGCCTTCCGTCCGCGCGGTCGAAGTACTGCCCGTCGTCGGTCAGTGCGAGCACCATCCTGGCCCGCCCGGTGTCCCCGGCGCGCAGCGCGATTTCGCCGTCCAGCACGTTCAGCACGCCATCTAGCGCCGGATCAGCGGCGGCATGCAGCTCGCGAAGCCTGATCACCAGGCCCCGGGCACCTGCGGTGTCCCCGTCGGCCAGCAGCACCCGCGCCCGGATCAGCGCGGATACCACCCCGAGCAAGGGCTCACCAGGCAGCGGACCTGCTGCGTGCTGATCCGCCTGATCCAGCAGCAGCCGGGCCGCCGAAAGGTCATCGCGCGCGAGACTGACCTGGGCGGCTGCGAGATCGGCCAGACACCGGGCGCCGTCATCCGCGCTGCGGCTCTCCCGGACGCCGATGGTTTCCCGCCCTGCTCGCGCCAGGTCGCCGTACCACGCGTCGGCTGCGGCCTGCCAGCCGACGGCACGGGCCCGGAGCGTCGCGAGTGTGCCTGCCGCCAGCTGATGGTCGGCGCGATCAAGCGCATAACGGGCATCCTGGATCTCCCAGCGCCGCATCCGCGCCGCGCCCAGCGCGAACCAGAGCAGCCCGAGGGCACCATGCTCGGGCAGCGTTCCCGCAGTTACCTGCGCCTGCTCAGCCAGCGCCCAGCTCTGCGCGAGCAGGCCGGGATCGGCATCGGCCCGGCTCGCGGCCCGCATCACCCGCAGCGCCGCCAGCCATGGCTCGATGACCCGCCGGGCCGCCTCCGCGCAGCGGCTGAGGCCGCGGTGCGCCGCCTCCAGGTGGTGCGCCGCACCGTCCGGATCGCCGTTCCACAGCTGCACGCTGGCCAGCGCGGCCGCGACGGCGCAGTCATCGGCCCGGCGGTCGGCGGGGAATAGGGTCAGCACCGCCTCAAGCTCGGCCGCTCCGCTTCGCAGCAGGGCGGCCACGCCGGCCTCGGCGAGCACGTGCGCCGCGTAGTCCCAGTCACCTGCCTTGGCCGCGCACCGCACCGCCATGATCGGCTGGCCGTGCGCGGCGTGCCAGCGTGCCGCCCGGCGGAGCAGGATCGGTATCTCGTGCGGGATCTGCCGGTGCAGCTCTGCCGTCAGCACGTCGCGAAGCAGCGGGTGGTACCGGTATTCCGCGTGGTCCGCGTGGCTGTGGCCGACGGCCTCGACGAAGCCGCTCTCCCTGCTGAGCCGTTCCAGCGTCATGGCGCCGCCCGCCTCGCCGGTCAGCTCGTCGGCCAGCTCGCCTGTCACCTGCTCGGTGACGCTCGTCCTGAGCAAGAACAGCCGGGTCTGGGCCGACTGCCTGCCGAGCACCTCATCCCAGAGGTAGTCGGTGACCATCGGCTCGTCACCGCCGATGTCGGTGATCCGGCCGGCCCCACCGGCCGGCGCCCTGGCTCGCATCGCGGCCAGCCGCATCCCCGCCATCCAGCCCTCGGTACGCCGGAGCAACTCGTCTCGCTCGGCTGGATCGACGTCCAGGCCGATCATCGTGAAGTAGGAGTCGGCCTCCTCGGCTGTGCAAGCGAGGTCCGCCGCACCGACGTCGGCAAGCTCACCGCACACCCGCAGCCTGGCCAGCTGGAGCCCGGGCGGACAACGTCCTGACAGGATCAGCCGCAGTTCTGGCGGGGCGTGTCTGATCAGCAGGTCGAGGCCGGCCAGCACGGCACCTTCGGCGATCTCGTGCACGTCGTCGAGGATCAGCACGACCGGTTCGGTGAGCAGCTGAGCCGCCTCCACCAGGCGCAACGGGAACGCCTCGGGAGGCACATCGGCCAGCGACCGCAGCGCATCGGCTGGCACCGTCCTGGCGCGGCTAAGCGCGGCCCCGACATATGCCCAGAACCGCTTTGGGTCGCCGTCCTCGGCGTCCAGCGTCAGCCACGCGACCCGGCGGGTGGCCGGCGTGACCGCCGCCCAGGCTGAACAGGCAATGGTCTTGCCTGCCCCGGCAGGACCTGATATCACCGTCACCCGGTGCCGCGTCGCCTGCTCGATCTTGTCGGTCAGCCGTTGGCGGCGCAGCAGGGCCAGGCTCGGCTGCGGTATCTGCAGCTTGTCCTCGAGCAGCCTGGGCTGGCCCGGCGACCGGTCGCCGTTCAGTAGCCCAGGCTGGCCCGCCGCGCGGTCGCCGTCCAGCAGCCCGGGCTGGCCCGGCGACCGTGGCTGGCCCGGCGACCATGGCTGGCCCGGCTGCCCGTCGCCGTCCAGCAGCCCAGGCTGGCCCGCCGCGCGGTCGCCGTCCAGCAGCCCGGGCTGGCCCGGCGACCGTGGCTGGCCCGGCGACCGGTCGCCGTCCAGCAGCCCAGGCTGGCCCGGCGCGCGGTCGCCGTCCAGCAGCCCGGGCTGGCCCGGCGACCGTGGCTGGCCGGGCGCGCGGTTGCCGTCCAGCAGCCCAGGCTGCCCCGCCGGCCGCTGCCGCCCCGCCGGCCGGGGCCGCCCGGAAGGCTGCTGCTGCCCTGCTGGCCGGGACTGCCCTGCTGGCCGGGACTGCGCTGCTGGCCGGGACTGCGCTGCTGGCCGGGACTGCGCTGCTGGCCGGGACTGCGCTGCTGGCCGGGACTGCGCTGCTGGCCGCGACTGCCCCGCGGGCCGCGACTGCACGGAAGTCCGCGACTGCCCCGCAGGCCGCGACTGCCCGGAAGTCCGCGACTGCCCGGCCGGCCGCTGCTGCGCCGACTCCTGCGCCGGCTCCTGCGGGGGGTAGCCTTCCAACGCCCGCCCTGGGTCCTGCGGCTGACGCGCGGCGCGCGGCTGCCCGGCACGCGGCTGCGCGGCACGCGGCCGGGCCGCACGCGGCTGGCGCGCGGCACGCGACTGGCCGGCTTCTCGGGCCAGCGCACCCTCGCGCGGCTGACGTGCTGCCCGGGGCTGGTCTGGTGCCCCCGGCACCGGGCGCTCAGCCGTGGCAGGCTTTGTCGTGCTCGTCATGAATTCCCCCGACGGGCGCTGGCAGCATGTGCGAACGAACTGTCGGTCCCTCACCCTGCCGGGTGAAATGTGCAGCTCAGAGCCCCTCACCCTCCTACCCACGGCCAGCGAGAGCCAATCGCCGCCCGCTTTACGGTGCCGCACCGAGCAGCGCCGTATCACCCGAAGCGGATGATGCCGCGCCGGCACCGACATCCGTAGCGTCGCAAGGGTAAGGCACCGGTTACGCCTGGTGGGCAGCTAACAATGCAGCCAGGGACAGCGCAGCAGGAACACTTCGGCTGCGGACGCTGCAACTGGCTGTCTCGCTGGCCGCCGGGGGAAACGGAGTCGCGCCTGAGGCGCCGGAGCCGCGAGCAGTTCGTCGTGGCCGGCCTGGAGAAAGGGGGGCTGCTGTCATGAGCAGTGCACAGGAGCGAGCAACCGGATATCAGCAGGATACGCAGGGGGCAACGGGTATGCCTGGCGCGACAAGCACGCAGGGCGCGACAGGCACGCCGGGCGCATCAGCCGGACACGGTGCACCAGACCGTACGGCTGACTACGAGCGCGCTGCGGCACGGGATGAGTACGGGACCTATTCGGGCGCAAGGCCCGCGGCCACGGGAGGTCTGGTCCTCGCCGGGACGCTGCTGGTCCTCGCTGGAATCTGGGCCTTCTTCGTCGGGCTCACCGGGATCCTCAAGGGCGCGTTCTACGCCACGGTGCCGACGTACACGTTCACCTACAGCATCCACTCGTGGGGGTGGACGCACCTTATCCTCGGGTGTGTCCTGTTCGCCGTGGGTGTCTGCCTGCTCCTCGGGCAGACCTGGGCGAGGTATGTGGGTGTCTTCATCGCTGTGGTCGACGCCGTGGCGAACTTCCTGTTCCTCCCCTACTACCCGCTTTGGTCGATCATCGTGATCGCCATCGATGTGTTCATCATCTGGGCACTCCTGGCCGTAGGCCGTAACCGCCAGACCGCTTGATCTAGCGGCGGCACGCGAGGCGCCAGGCGAAGCGAAGAGCCCCGTCCCCGCTTAGGGGGCGGGGTTCTCCGTGTCCGGGCCCGGTGGTCCAGAGTCGTACGCCGCCCCCGAGACCGCGCCCTACACGACACCCGTGAGGCCGAGCGCGCCGTCGAGTGTCAGCACCAAGCCGGCCAGAAGGAGGCCGCCGGCGAGCAGTTTGTGGCCGTTGGCGCGCAGCCAGGCGTTGAACGTCTTAAGCCTGCGCGTGGTCGCATCGGGCACGAACAGATAGCAGACAAGAGGCAGCCAGACGAACATAACGTCCACGACCACGATCAGCGCCAGCGCGAGGACGTCGAAGGCCAGGCTTGTCTTCGCCGTCGCGACGACCTGCACGGCAGCGATGAACGTCACCGAGGGGGTGAAGATCAGGATGCCGGCCGCGAACGCGCTAAGCGGCGCGGGGCTGGCCACCATCCGGGAGATGAACCCCTGCGGTTTGTCCGGATCGGGCGGTCTGGGCTTGCGGCGGACCACCACCAGGGCGATGACCAGGCTCAGCAAGCCCAGGCCGAGCCGCAAGCCGTACCGCGCCTGGTGATGGCTCGGCAACTCGAAGTGGCCAGCTCGCAGCACCACCATGGCGATGACCGCCATGGCGGAGCTCATCACGAGCGCGCCGGCGAGATAGAGCAGGGCCGTCCGCCTTGGGCTGGCCGAACCGAGGAAGACCGCCAGCACCAGTAGCGCCGTCGGTGACAGGGCAGCGAGTACCGCGAACCCCACGGCCTGGGCTAGCAAGCGGGCCCAAGCTTGCGGCCGAGACCGGGGCCGCGCAGGCGGCGCGCTGCCTCAGCCTCAGGATCGCCGGTCGCGCCGGGCACTGGTCACCTCCTGCCGCGCCGTGCCGCGGTACCCGGGCTGTCCCAGGTCACGGCCCCGGATCCGCAGGGCGGTCCGCTCACGGTGTCCAAGTGGGAAGGCGCGCGCGTTGCCCGGCACGGGTGAATCGTACCGCCCCGGCCGGGGAGTCCATCGAATCCAGCGCGGCGGCGGTCGCTGCGGCAGCGGCATGACTGGCGGCCAGCGGGAAGTTCCCGGCGAACCGCCTGCGCAGCGGGTCATAGTCCTCGGGCAGCAGTCCCACGTCGTTGCGCAGCTCGAGAGCGCCCGCGAAGGCCCGGCGGGCCTCGCCGCCGCGCCCCATCAGGGCATAGCACTGCGCCAGCCAGAATGTCGCGGGCAGGTAGCAGCCGGCGCTGGCCGGGAGGCCGTCCAGGCTGTCCGCCGGGTCCTGCTGGTAGCGCAGCAGGACCCCGCCACGGTCCAGCCGCCGCGCGATCGCGGCGACCGTGCCGATCATCCGCTCGTCGCTCGGCGGCAGGAAACCGAGCTGGGCCAGGCGCAGCAGGCTGGCGTCGACACCGGTTCCCGAATAACGCTGAACGAATGTCCCGCCGCTGGCGTCGTAACCCTGGTCCAGCACGTCGGAGCGCACCTTTGCCCGCAGCGCGCGCCACCGGCCGGCCGGCCCGGCATCACCAAACCGCTCGATCATCTTGACCGCCGCGTCGGCCGCCGCCCAGACCATGACCTTGGTCGAGACGAACTGCCGAGGGGGGCCGCGTACCTCCCAGTTTCCCGGATCCGGCTCACGCCAGCCTGCCTCCAGGAAGCCGAGCACCTCCTCCTGCTCCCACGGATCGATGGCGCCTGGCATCCCCGCCATCCGGGCGGCCAGCCGCGCCGTCATCACCTCGCCGAAGGCGGCGAGCTGCCGCTGGGCCGCGGCCGCGTTCCCGGCCCGGACCGGTTGCGCGCCCTCGTAGCCGGGCAGCCAGTCCAGCTCGATCTCCGGCAGCCAGCGGCGCCCATCGATCCCGTACAGGCCCTGCACCTGCGATGGCGGGCCCGCGGACGCGTTCGTGATGAACCGCAGCAGCGCGCTCGCCTCGCCGAGCGCCCCGCTGCGCAGCAGCATGGGCAGGGTCGCAGCCGCGTCGCGCAGCCAGCAGTACCTGTAGTCCCAGTTGCGGGCACCGGACGCTTGCTGGGGCAGCGAGGATGTGGGCGCAGCGACCACGCCACCGCTGGGGGCGAACGTCAGCGCCTTCACGGTGATCAGCGCGCGGGTCACGGCGTCGCGCCATTCCCCGCCGCAGTCGAGGCCGCTGACCCAGCGGGTCCACCACCGCTCCGCCTCCTCCAGCAGCGCGGGAACGAACGGCGCCGCGGGCGCGGTCACCGGCGCTGACCGCCAGACGGCGGCCAGCGGCACCCGGTCACCCTCGCTGACCGAGAACTCCGCCACCGCGATGCCCCGGCGGCTCCGCAGCTGCACCGGCCCGAACAGCCAGAGCATCTCCGAGCCAGCGAGTATGCAGTGCGCGCCTTCCCTGCGCTGGATCCGTGGCTGCGCCGACCCGTACTCGAACCGCGCCCCGAGTGTCATCCGCACCTCGACGCTGCCGCTGATGCCCTCGATCATCCGTACCAGGACCGGGTCGCCGCTGCGCGGCGGCATGCAGTCGGTGAGCCTGACCTCGCCCGAGCCAGTGCCGAACTCGGTCTCGAGGATCAGCGTGTCCGGCAGGTACCGCCGGCTGACCCGGGAGCCTGCCTCGGCAGGCGCGATCCGCCAGTGCCCGTGCCTGTCCTCGCCGAGCAGCGCGGCGAAGCATGCCTTGGAGTCGAACCTCGGCAGGCAGAGCCAGTCGATCGAGCCATCCCTGGCCACCAGCCCGGCTGTGTGAAGGTCGCCGATGAGCGCGTAATCCTCGATCATGCGAGACATTCGCGAGCCTCCCCGGGCCTGGCGGCCGCCGCGGAGCAGGAACCCGGCCGGTCAGCGGTGACGGGCCGGATCCTCGCTGCTTTCCGCAGTCTGCGCCAGACCGGGCCGGTCCGTCCTCACCCGGCGCAGGTGAGGGCGCCAGCGCCGCAAGTACGTCGCCATCCGCGCTGGTATGTACCAGCAGCGCAGGTATGTTGCATCCGCGGAGGTATGTTGTATTCGCGAAGGTACGTCATCATCCGCGCGGGTATGTTGCCATTCGCGAAGGTATATCGCCATCGCCACAGGCGATGGCGCCCGGCGTCAGCTTTCCTGGCCGAAGACCTCGCGCAGCTTGGCTTCCTGATCGGCCGACAGGTTGGTCCTGATGAGCTCGGGACGCGTCTGGCTGAATGCCTCGGCCACCCGGTCGGGAACAGCGTCCGAGGTCAATACGAACAGCGCGGAAGTCCCGGGGGTCACCTTGTCGCGTACCTCGGAGATGAAGGTCTCGCTGATGCCGACTTCCTTCATAGACCCGAGAATCGCGCCGCTCGCCGCGCCGATGGCGAGCCCGAGGAGCGGAACGAAGAATATCAGCCCGAAAAGCAGTCCCCAGAAGCCGCCGCCGAGTGCTCCCGGGCCCTTCGCGCTGTGCATCTCGTGGGTGGCTGGCTTACTTGCGCCCGCCGGCCAGCTCACCACGGCCGCGTCATGCAGCTGGATGAGTTGCTGGTTCTGCAGCATGCCCAGGGTGTCAAGCGCGTCGTCGGCGCCAGCCGGTGAACTGAATTTCCATACCGTCAGGGCAGCCATCGCATCTCCGCATCATCCCGCAGCGGGCCAGCGGGCCCGCCAGCTCCCGACAAACAGCACGATCAGCGCTCCAGGCCACGGCAGCATCACCCCCTCGGAGTGAAGCTGCAGCGGTTACCGCTCGCGGGCCGCCGCTAGTGCCCGTGAGACAGCACCCGTTCGACCGAGCCCGCGCCGTGGTCCAGCTGGTAGTCGAGGTTGATCGCGGCGTTGATCAGCGACAGATGGCTGAATGCCTGCGGGAAGTTGCCCAGCTGCTCGCCGGTCTGGCTGATCTCCTCGGAGTACAGCCCGAGGTGGTTGGCGTAGGTGTGCATCTTCTCGAACACCAGCCCCGCCTCCTCCAGCCGTCCCGCCCTGGCCAGCGCGTCGACGTACCAGAACGTGCAGAGCGAGAAGGTGCCCTCGCTGCCCCGGAGCCCGTCGGGCGAGGCGCCCGGGTTATACCGGTAGACCAGGCTGTCGGAGACCAGCTCGCGGTTCATCGCATCGAGCGTGGATATCCACATCGGGTCCCGGGGGGCCACGAAGCCCATCAGCGGCATCAGCAGCAGCGAAGAGTCGAGCACGTCGGTCTGGTAATGCTGGGTGAAGCCGCCGACCTTCGGGTTCCAGCCGCGCTTCATGATCTGCTCGTAGATCAGGTCCCGCTCGGTGATCCACCGGTTGACGTCGGCTGGCCGGCCATGGCGCCCGGCCAGCCGGATCGCCCGGTCCATGGCCACCCAGCACTGGAACCTGCCGTAGGTGAAGTCCTTGCGGCCGCCGCGGGTCTCCCAGATGCCCTCGTCCGGCTGGTCCCAGTGCTCGCAGAGCCACTCGATCATGTCTGAGATCGCCAGCCAGCCCTGGTGCGCCATCTGCAGGCCGTTGCTGTCGGCGAGGTACATAGCGTCGAGCGCCTCGCCGTAGATGTCGAGCTGCAGCTGGTCGGCCGCGCCGTTGCCGAGCCGGACCGGCCGCGAGCCGCGCCAGCCCTCCAGGTGATCGAGGGTCTCCTCGGTGAGGTCGGACGATCCGTCGACCCGGTACATGATCTTCAGCGGCCCCGAGCCATTGCCGACCTGCTCGGTGGCCCGCTCCCGCATCCAGAAGCCGAACGCGGCGGCCTCCTCCTGGTAGCCGAGACCGAGCAGGGCGTAGATGGAGAACGAGGCGTCCCTGATCCAGGTGTACCTGTAGTCCCAGTTGCGCTCGCCGCCGACCTGCTCCGGTAGCCCCATCGTGGCCGCCGCGACCGGGGCCCCGGTGGGCGCGTAGGTCAGCAGCTTCAGCGTCATCGCTGACCGGGTGACCATCTCCCGCCACCGGCCGGTGTAGGTCGAGCGCTTCAGCCACATCCGCCAGGCGTTGGCGGTGTCGTCGGCCAGCCGGGCCAGCTCCGCAGGCGGCAGCCGCCGCGGCTGGCCGCCCATCGTCTCGATCACCACACCGGTGCTCTCGCCCTCGTGCAGCGTCCAGGACGCCTGCAGGCCCTTGCCGTGCCGCTTCAGCCTGGTCTGGTCATCCTTGCCTGAGCCGCGCTTGCCGATCGTGTGCAGGGTGAGTTCCTGGCCATCGCCGGCCCGGAACACAGCGCCGTTGTCGGTAACGTCGACGGTGTGCTGGGCCCGCCCGTAGTCGAACCGCGGCTGCAGGTCCATCTGGAACCGCATGGTGCCCCGGGCGACCCGCAGCTGCCGGACCAGCCGGTGCCGGTCAGTGGCCTTCCCCATCACGATCGGCATGAAGTCGTGCACCTCACCGACCCCATCCGGGGTCATGAACCTGGTGATCAGGATCGCGGTCTCCGGGAGATACAGCTGCTTGGTGGCACATTCCCGGTCCGGCGCGATCCGGAAATGACCGCCCTTGTCGGCGTCGAGCAGCGAGGCGAAGATGCTCGGCGAGTCGAATCTGGGGCTGCAGAACCAGTCCACCGTGCCGTCGTCGGTCACCAGCGCCGCGGTCTGCAGGTCGCCGATCAGGCCGTGGTCGCTGATGCTGGGATAGCGGGCCATGTTTCTCCTCCTTGTGGCTGCCTTCAGGCAGGTTCTGTTCTCAGCTGATCCGCTTCAGTAGGTGATCGCCCACCCGCATCGCGTTGGCCATGACCGTCAGGCCCGGGTTCACCGCGCCGATGCTGGGGACGAAGCTCGCGTCGACCACGTACAAGTTGTCGAGGCCGTCGCCGCCGGCCCGGTCCCGACGATGACGACGTCGTAGTGTTCGGTCACCTTTCGACCCTGTCGGGGCTGGCTCAGCCCGCGCACCCTCCGCGCCGGGTGAACACGGCCGCGCCCCCCAGGGCGGCGGCCGCCGCGACGCCCGCCCGGAGCGAAGGTGGCCCGAAGCCAGATCTCCGGCAGCACCGATGGCACACCGGTGCTGCTGTTTCCGCAGCTACATGCCGTCGGTGCCAATCACCCCGCGGGGATGATGCCCGCTCCCCTGCAGCGGGCGACAGTACGAGCAATCGCGAGATCAAGGAAGGTGACATGAGTAGCACACAGTCATCCGGCACGACGTTCCAGGTGAAGTCGGGATCGCTGATCCTCGGGGCGGCGCTGATCGGGGCGGGCTGGGTTCTCGGCCTGATCGGGCTGACGATCTGCAGCTCAACAGTGATCGCTGCGACCCGCAAATGGGTCAAGCAGCTGGACGTACCGCCGAGCGAGCTGGCCAGGCTGAAGTGGGAGCAGGCCAAGGCCGCGACCGCAGCCGGTACCAGTGCCTGGCAAGACGGCGTCACGTCCGGCCAGCGCTCCTAGCGCCGGCTGGAGGGTAAGGGCCGTCCGGTCACCCGGCAGCCGGGCGACAGTGATCGGATAGGCCCGCAGTGCGGAGCGTGGGACCGGAGGAGCAGAGGTGACAGGGCCCCTACGCGCCGCCGTCCGGCTCGCGGTCCTGCGGCGACTCCGGTTCTGCCGGCTGACCCGGATGCCGGGCATCCCCAACGCCCGCTGGCTGCGGCCCCGGCTGACCGGGCTGGTCCAGCTGCGGGGGCGCGCCGACGGCCGCGGGCAGCGACTCCGGGTCTCCTGACTGATCCAGGTCAGGGAGCCGGCTCACTGCCGCCGGTCCGGCTGGCTTGTCCGGCTGATGGCCGACGGTGACCCGCCCGAGTTCGGCGATTGTCGAGCGCGAAAGGATCTGGACCGTCCTGGCGGCCGGAGACGGCCTGATGCCGGTCCGCGGCAGCCGGACCCGCAGCGCGCCAGGAACGGACTCGAAGATCAACGGCGGTTCCATCAGCAGCGCTTCACCGTCGATGCCGATCTCCACCGGGCCGCCAGAGGTAACCTCGAACCGCTTCGAGGTCCACTCCAACCAGCCCGGGAACCGGCTGAGCTGGCCAGCTGCCTGCAGCGCCGCAAACCGCCGCGCGTCCGAGGCGTTGCCGACCCGGGCCACGACGATGCCGAGCACACCGAGGTCGATCCGCTCTCTCGTGCCCCGGCCGCCGGGGTGATCCAGCTGGTAAGGGTCGTTGGAGACCAGGATGAGCTGGGCCGTCGGGTAGCTGGTGCCGTCGGGTCCGCGGAATTTCAGGTCCAGCGGGACCGCGTCGGGACCGAGCAACTCCGGAAGCATCGTTCCGGCGGTCTTTACCTTCGCATCCCGGTAGTCCGGTGACTGGACGACCTTCGCGTAGAGGCCGAGCGAGGCGTTGTTAACGAAGATCCGCCCGTTGACGCTGCTGAGGTCTATCTGGCATTCGACGCCGTCACTGAACGCCTCAAGCGCGCCCAGCACGTCGTCTCGATCAAGGCCGAGGTCCAGAGCGAAATGGTTCCGGGTCCCGGCGGGCACGCAGACGTGCGGCACACCGCGCCGGGCAGCGACGGACGCCACCAGGGCCTGCGAGCCATCGCCCCCGGCCATGCCGATCACGTCCGCCCCGCGCGAGATCGCGTCCTCAGCCAGCTGCAGCAGGTCATCACCTTGGTGGAGCACGATGGGCTCGATGCCCCGTTTCGAGCATTCCTCCGCAAGCCCGAACTTCTCGGCCTTCCCGCCACCCGACTTCGGGTTCATGATCAGAACCGGGTGGGCCGGACGGGCGGCCGGTTTCAGCCGCCGGTGCGAGGCGGCGCGCAGCGCCCTGGTGGTCCGGTTCAGCGCTTGCCGTGCCGCCACGACAGACAGCGCAGCGAGCACTAGGACCGCGATAAGCCGAACGGCGGTGATGTCCGCGAACACGATCGTGGCGATGAATCCGCCCACCGCGACAGCAAACGCGACCAGCGCGACGACGCGGACCAGGCCACGTCTCGATACCGCGTACCACCCCGCCGTCACGAAGATGAGCATTGCGATGATCGCCAGGATCACCGCCACGAAATGACGGACGACACCTACGAGCAGCAGCGCGAGTGCGCCCGCCAGCGCGAGCAGCGCCACCGCGGCGGCCACGCGCTCAACAGCCGTCGGGAGATGTGGCTGGCTTTCTCGCTTGTTCCTTCCGGGTCCCCTGTGCATTCCCCAGCTCTTTCGGACTAATCAGGTTGACCTGTCTGTACCCCGTCCGCATCGCTGGATATCCGGTTTCACGTCATTGACTCTGCATACCTGGTCCCGGCCGCTCTCCGGTACCGCCGGTCCGGCGCTCACACGTTGGCCGAGGCGATGATCCGGCCTTGCTCGCGTGCGGCGGCCAGGGCACTGTAGTCGCGCTCGTTCTGGTCCGCGTAAGCTGCCGCGAAATCGGCGATGGCCTGGTCGAAGATGTCCTTGCCGCCCAGGTATGCGGCCATCGCGATCCGATCACCAGACCGGGCGTGCGCACGGGCTAGGGTCCATCCGCAGGTCTCGCCGTAGATCCGCATGCCATTGGGGAGCAGGTCGCCGATCTCGACGGAGAGCTTCCAGTCGCGCAGCTGGCGGATGTAGAAGTCACGCGGCTGCTCGTCGATGCCGATGACCCCCTGCCAGCCCAGGAAGATGTCGCTGACGGCCTGCATCAGGCGCTGGCCCGTGACCACCCGCTCGCCTTCGTTACTGAACGTGCTGGCTCCGGCGAACGCGCTGAGCACCGATGGCTGGGCCTCTTTGACCTGCAGGAACAGCGGATCGGTCTCGTCGCGCCCCATCATCAGTACGATCCAGCACCGGGTGCCGACGCTGCCGACGCCGACCACTTTGTGGGCCATGTCGGCGAACTCGAACTGCTTGAGCAGGATCCGGCGGCTGTATTCGAGCGTGCGCGAATAACTTGAGATCAGGCCGCGAATCTGACTCTCCATCTCGCTGGCATCCAGCCGCTCTGGCAGCAGGTCAGCCAGCGGGACGATAAGCGGCGGGTCGGCGATGATCCTCGGCTGGCCATCCACCATGCCGGTCAGCTTGCTGAGTTCCTGCATGCTGGTCCGGTTCTGGGCCTTGGCGGCGCGCTTTGCCAGCAGCTTGCGGCGCCGCTTGTCCACCTGCCCCTCGACGTTCTCGCGCAGCCGGTCCAGGTCGGCACAGGCGTACCAGACATCCAGGTTGGTCATATCGGCGAACGACCGCATGGCCTTGCGGTAGCTCCCGGTCGCAGCCAGCACGATCTGGCGCCGCTCCGTGCCGGAGAACCCGCTGTCGCGCCCGGCTATCTCCAGGCTTGCCGCCAGCCGCTTGACATCCCATTCCCAGGGCGCAGGCAGGGTCTCGTCGAAGTCATTGACGTCGAAGACCAGCCGCCGCTCCGGTGAGGCGAAGAAGCCGAAGTTGGACAGGTGCGCGTCACCGCATGCCTGAACGACGATGCCGGACGAGGGCGTATTGGCCAAGTCGGCTGCCATCGGCAGCGCGGCTCCGCGGAAATAGCTGAACGGAGAGACGAGCATCCGGCCGTAGCGGATCGGCACCAGACCAGGCAGCCGCGAGGCCGCCTGGCCCTCGAGCAGGCCTACCGGGTCGGGCCGGTCGGCGGGCAGATCGAGCGCCGCGTGGGCCTCCCTTGGCACGGCAGCCCGCGCGGCCTTGCCGCGAGAGACACGCTCGGCCGGGCTCAGCCGCCGTGCGGCGGGGGCGGGCCTGGCCCTCCCCACCACTGGCCGCGCCGTTGCAGCCGCCCGCGGCTTGGCCGCCCGGGCGGGCGCGCGCCGTGCCGGCTTGCCGGGCCTGGCCGGCGCGCGGCGTGCCCCGGGCTTGACGGGCCTGGCGGGCGCGCGGCGTGCCCCGGGCCTGGCGGCCGCCGTCGCAGTCTTGGCAGGCTTGGCAGGCGCGCGGCGTGCCGCGGGCTTGGCGGCCGCGGGCTTGGCGGCCGCGGTCGCCGCTGGTTTAGCGGGCCTGGCCGGCGCGCGGCGTGCCGCGGGCTTGGCGGCCGCGGTCGCCGCTGGTTTAGCGGGCCTGGCCGGCGCGCGGCGTGCCGCGGGCTTGGCGGCCGCCGTTGCCGCGGGCCTGGCGGCCGCCGTCGCCGCTGGTTTAGCGGGCCTGGCGGGCCTGGCGGGCGCGCGGTGTGCCGCGGGCTTGGTGGTCGCCTTGGCCGCGGGCTTGGCGGACTCGGCGGGCTTGGCAGGCCTGGCGGGCGCGCGCAGCGCCGCGGCCTTGACGGCCGTCGTCGCCGCGGGCCTGGCGGGCGGGCGGCGCGCCGCGGGCTTGGCGGGCTTGGCGGGCTTGGCGGGCTTCGCGGGCTTGGCGGGCCTGGCCGGTGCGCGCTGTGCCGCGGACGTTGCCGTCGGCGTCCCCGCTGCCTTGGCGGACCTGACCGGCTGGCGCCCCACCGCGCGGCCCCTTGTCCCTATCGTCCCGGTCCTGGCCGGCTCAGCCGACTTGGTGCGCCGGGCAGCTCGCTGCCGCCCCGGTGCCGCCGCCGGCCTCGCTGGCCGTGCGGCACGCCGCCGCGGCGCTGCGGCAGGCCTGCCGCGCCGCGGCTCGGCTGCCCGGGTGCTTCGCCCGCTCGCATCCTTGGTTGCCTGCTCAGCCATCAGTAGCTCCTAATCCCCCGTCGCATGCTTGAGCCGCCGACGTGCTTGCCGCCGACAGCAGCCCAAGGATGCTGCGCTGGCCACACACTGCGCGTCATCCGCACAGGGTGATGCGGCGCGCGGGCGCAACGTTCACGCTGACGCGCAGAAGCATGGAATCCGCCGGGCAGAATCCGACCATTCCCGACCATGTGATCTCGAAGGAGATGGTAACTGTGCCATTAAGGGCCGGGCATGCAACGCATCCCGGTTCTGGCTTGGGTCAACCGCGCCGCAGATACGGCGTCCTGCTGCTGTTGCTGATCGTTAACTACCTGTTGTCGGCATTCAGGAGCGGCGCCTGGGTGGACTCCGTCCAGATCGTGCTGTTCGTTACCGTGGCGATTCTCACCTTGCGCGCCTCCCGTGTACGGCTACTTACCCGCCTGACCATCGGCGTCGCGCTAGTCGGCTCGGCGATCGCAGCCTCGCTGGCGCTGAGCCGCATCAGTGAGATCGGCGACGGGATTGCGAACCTGTGGACCGGGCTGTTGCTGCTGCTGACCGCGCTTATCATTGTCGACCGGGTCATTAAAACGGGCATCGTCACCCTCCAGAGCATCTACGGAGCGGTAAGTGCCTACCTGATCCTCGGGCTGATGTTCGCGGCGTTCTATTCGGCAATGTTTCACTTCGGCGGAGACAAGTTCTTCGCCGGGGGCCGTCCGGGCACGACCCAGACCTTCCAGTACTTCAGCTTCACCACGCTGACCACCCTCGGATATGGCGACTTCACGGCCGCGCAGAGCAGCGGACAGGCGGTCGCCGTCATCGAGGCGATAACTGGGCAGGTCTTCCTCGCCACCCTCGTGGCCAGGCTGGTCGCCTCCTTCCGCGCGCCGCAACAGGTGGCGCGGGAAGCACTGCGTCCGCCGCAGCGGGCCGGGCGCCGCAGGAACGCCGCTATTGACCAGAACGGAACCATCGCGTCACGCCGCACCGCAGGCATGGCAGGGCAGGGCAATAGTCCTCGGCCGCCGGATCGCGGCGCGACCGGTGAACGTCCCGATTCCACCGCTCGGCACGGTGCCAGCGAAGCACGCCCATCGAGCATCGACGCGCTGTAGCGGGCAGTGGCTTCGAAAGTGAGCTGACGAGTTCTGCCGGGCATCGCGAGCAGGCCGGCCGCCCGCCCGCCAGCGCCTTGTTCATCCGCGTTCATCCGCACCCGGGTGCTGCCGCTTGCTCACCGCAGTCTTTCATCACATTTTGTCGTCAGACGATCACAAAGTGCGTTCAAAAGCAGGCTAACTAAGGGCTGAACATGATCTTTACTGTTCATCTGGATTTTGTTTGATGTTTACCTGGATTTCACTTACGCCGCGGTTCGGAATCGGCCAGGGGCTTCTCTTTACAGGTAGCTGCCGCCCAGATGGGGGCCGGCGGGCGCTTTAAATCGTGGGGTCGGCAAGGCGGCGGGGCCAGCAGGACCAGGCCGCCCGGCGTGACCGCCTAACCGGGGGGGCGGGATGCACTCGCAAGTCATCCATACGGCGCTGGCTGTGCCGAAGATCAGCACCGTGCAGCTGCAGCAACTGCGTCACCTGGTCCCGCTCGGCCTTGTCGGCCTCGTCTCCTGGTCGGTCTGGCTCCTGCGGTTCACGCTGTCGCGGGTGTACCGCCCGGTGCCGCCCGGGTTCACCGCCACGACCTCGGTGGTGGTGCCGGCATATCGCGAGGACCCGGGCATTCTCGACCGTTGCCTGCGCTCGTGGCTGGCGGAGAATCCGACGCAAGTCATCGTCGTTCCCGACATCGACGATGTCGAGGTCATCCAGCTGCTGCAGCAGCGCGCCCACGCCGACTCCCGGCTCGCCGTGGTCCCATTCCGGCACCGCGGCAAGCGGTCGGCGCTCGGCGTCGGCATCCGCCGGGCCAGCTCGGAAATCCTGGTACTCGCTGACTCGGACACGATGTGGGAGCCAGGGCTCCTCGCAGCGGTCCTGGCGCCATTCAGGGACCGGAAGGTCGGCGGAGTCGGCACCCGGCAGAACGCCTACCTGCCAAGAACGAGCGCATGGCGGCGGGTCGCCGACTGGATGATCGATGTCCGATACCTCGACTATGTCCGGGCACAATCCCGCGCCGGAGCAGTCGCCTGCCTCTCCGGGCGGACCGTGGCCTATCGGCGCAGCGTCGTGCTGCCGGTACTGGAGCACCTGGAGAACGAGTTCTTCCTCGGCCGCCACTGCGTTGCGGGCGACGACGGCCGGCTGACCTGGCTTGTCCTCGCGTCCGGCTACAAGGCGGTGTACCAGTCCACCGCGCGGGCACTGTCGATGTTCCCCGACACCGGCCGGGCCTTCCTCAAGCAGCGGCTGCGCTGGAGCAGGAACTCTTACCGCTGCTACTTCACGGCGATGTGGAAGGGCTGGCTCTGGCGCCAGCCGTTCATCTGCCAGCTCAGCGTCCTGCAGATCATTCTCACACCGGTGACCATGGGCTTCGCCATGGCTTATCTCGCAGTCTGGCTGCTCCATCCCCAGCCGTACGTTGCCGCGATCGCCGTCGCGTGGCTGCTCGCCGGCCGGGCGCTGCGCGGGATCTCGCACCTGCTCCAGCGGCCCGGTGACATCTGGGTTCTCCCGCTCGTCGCGATCATGACCATCATCGTGGCGCTTCCGGTCAAGACCTACGCCTTCGTCACGATGAACACCCACGGCTGGCTCACCCGCCGCAGTGACCTCATCGGTGGCGAGGCCCAGTCCGCTGCATCGCTGCGATAGGAGAACTGACGTGGCCAAGAACCGTCAACCTGACCGCGATCAGGGACTGCGCCGCACGGGATATGCCGTGGCGATCGCCCTGGCCTTCTTCCTGTGCCTCGGCGGGCTTCCGACCATCCTGTCCGCCCTGCACCTGAAGATCAATGTCGCGCCGCTGGCGTCCGGCGACCGGATTCGGCTGCTCCCTGCCCCGAGCGCGCTCAGGAGCGTGCCGCTCCCGGCGGCCGCAAGGCCGGTCGACCCGTCCCAGCCGCCCGCGACCTTGCCCGGGGTAAGCGAATCACAGGAAGCCGTGGCGGTCAGCGCGCAGGACAACTGGCTCCGGGCGATGCTGCACGATTCATTCCGCTCCTACCAGCCCACGGTCGTCCAATACCGTGGCTCGCTGCCCACGCTCGTGCTGACGTCCGGAGCGCCCTACTCATCCAGCGGCGGCGTGGCGACGTACACCGCCGCCGATCTCGTCCAGTACGGGGCGCTGGTGCAACTGCCGCATGGCGCGGCGCTCCTGGAGGACAACGTATTCGTCGCGTCCGGAGCTCACCTCGACCTCTCCTCGTCTGATGCGCGGGCGATCTACCTTGACGACACGTCGGCCGGCTCCGCCTCGATCGTCGGCTGGCGAGGCAGCCTCGCGTTCCAGGGAACCAGACAGAGTCCCCTGACAGTGGAGGGCTGGGACGAGGCGACCATGACGCCGGCGAAGGACACCGGCCGCGGCCGGCCGTACATCCGTGAGGTGGCCGGCCGGATGACCCTCACCAACGTCCGCGCGTCGTTTCTCGGCTTCTGGAGCGGCCGGACCGGCGGCGTCGCGTGGACCGGACTGGCCAACTACCCGAGCACCGGCGGTGCGACCTCGACGACCTTCACGGGCAACACGTACGGCGCGTTCGTGACGCGGTCTGCCGACGTCAGGTTCTCCGCTGACTTGTTCGAGCTCAATCAGCTGGATGGCCTGCATATCCACCGTGGCACGGTGGGCGCATCGGCCAGCCTGAGCTCGGCCGTGCGCAACGGCGAGAACGGCTTCCACGTTGACCGCGCGAGCGACGGGACAGTCTTGCTGGACGACGTGTCGCAGCACAACGCGACCAACGGCTTCCTGGCCGACGGACGTCCGCTTGTCAGCACCGCATCTCCCTCCGGGAACGCCGTAGCGCCAGGGTCAGGGACGCGCATCGAGAACAGTGCCGCGCTGGGCAATGCGGGGACGGGCATCCTCGTCGAGGGCGGGACCGGAACGGTGCTCAAGGCAGATGAGGTGTGCGCGAAGCAGACCGGCATCGCGCTCCGCTACGGAGCCAGCAAGACGATCGTGGCCGGGAACGACGTCCGGTGCGGCCCCAGGGTCGGGCTCTCCGTCGGGCCGGCCGCGGCGGCGACGCTGGTCTCCAGGACTGCCGTCTCGGGTGCCCGAATCGCGATCGTCGTGCGCAGCGCCGGCACCGTCGAGTTGGACGACAGCCTCATTACCCAGGGCACCGTCTTCGGCGTCGCGATCCGCGGAGCGAACTCGGTCGTTGTCGGGAAGGACAACGTGATCTCGGGGACTGGTTACCGGGCCGTCGATGTGCGCGCTGACGCCGTGCCTCCTGCCTTGTCGGGAAGCAACACGGCCGACTGGGCTCCGCACGAGAACGGCACCTTCCTTACTTACCTTGAGTTTCATCCGCTTGCCATCCTGTGGCTGAGCATCGTCTTCCTGGTGATCGCCGGCGGGCTCTGGACCCGCCGCCGCCGCCCGCAGCAGCATCCCTATCCGGAGAGCACCCGGTGGACCCGCCCGGCGGACGACCCGGAGGCGGCTGTCCTTGTGGCTGCCTCCAAGGGCGGGCAGGACGGCCCGCCATGGTCCGGGGGTCACGGCGGCTCGCCGAAGGGTGCGGTCGATTACGACCGCGAGTTCCACCATCCCGAGATGCCGGACGCTGCCGTCCCCAACGGCGGCGGGTTCTCCGGACATGTGGCGCCGGATAGCGCCGGGCCGCACCACCGCCGGCTGGAGTACGTCCTGCCGGACGTCACGGACGCCGGCGGTTACCCGCAGATTTCACTGCATGACAGCTCTGAGGAGATCGACGTGACTTGTCCGCTGCCCCGAGTGGCCGGCCGGCGATGAGGGCGCGCGTCCCGGCGTTGCGGGTGGCCGCGCAGGCAGCGGTGGCCGGATCCCTCCTGCTCGCGGCTGCCGCATGCGCCGGAACATCCGGAACATCGTCGCCGGCCGGTACGCCAGCCCGGCCCCGTACGCATTCCGCGTCCGCCACAGACTCCGGGCCCGGCGGAACCGGTGCGGCATCGCGGCCGGGCCCCGGGAACGCGGCCAGCTGCGGCGGCGGGGGGGTCACCAACGTGTCGACCGCCGCCGGGCTGCGTGCGGCGCTGGCACAAGCGCAGCCCGGCGCCGAGATCATGCTGGCACCGGGTGTCTACCTCGGCGACTTCACGGCCACCGCGTCCGGGACCCGCGCGGCCCCTATCACCTTGTGCGGCGCCAGGAACGCGGTGCTCAAGGGCACGAGCATCACTCATGGCTACACCTTCCACCTCGATAAGGCGTCATGGTGGCGGGTGGAGGGCTTCAGCGTCGAAGGCGGGCAAAAAGGTGTCGTGACTGACGGCGCCACGCACGATCTCATCTACGGCCTGTTCGTGCACGGGACCGGAGATGAAGCTATTCACCTCAGGTCCTTCAGCAGCTACAACGTGGTCAGCCAAGACGTCGTGCGTGACACGGGCCTGGACACACAGTTCTTTGGCGAAGGAATATATGTTGGCTCCGCTCACAAGAACTGGTGCAAATACACTGGCTGCCATCCCGACGCGAGTAACTATAACGTGCTTATGAACAACAATATCGCGGACACTACCGCTGAGAATATAGATATCAAGGAAGGGACGACGGGCGGCACCATAGCTGGTAATACCTTCAACGGCACTGGCATGGTGGCATCGGCGGCCACCGCCTGGGTCAACGTAAAGGGCAACGACTGGAAGATACTGGACAACACGGGTGCGCAAAGCATCGATGACGGATTCCAGGTGCACAGTGTCTACCCCGGCTGGGGTATCGGAAATATCTTCCGGGAGAACAAGGCAACGGTACCTGGCGCTGGTTATGTCATCTACGTGCAGAGCCATCACCTGCAGACCGTCGTCGCCTGCAATAACGCCGTCGCCGGCGCCCGCGCTCAGATTTCTAACGTGCCCTGTCAGAACAGTTAAGATTAAGGAGATCGGGCAATGACTCTGCCTTTCCCCCGCATGCGCCTGACGGTGATCGGGATTGGATACCTGGGTCTCACGCATGCAGTCTGCATGGCGGACCTGGGTCACGATGTCCTGGCCATCGACGTGGACCCGGCCAAGGTGGCCAAGGCGGCGAGCGGCGAGGCGCCGTTCTTCGAGCCGGGCCTGGAGCCCCTGCTGCGGAAGAACCTCGAGGCCGGACGGCTGCGCTTCACCACCTCCTATGCTGAGGTGGGCGACTTCGGGGAGGTCCACTTCCTCTGCGTCGGGACCCCCCAGGCGGCGGATGCGTCGGCCGACCTCCGCTATGCGTGCGCTGCCGTTGATGCACTCGCCCCGCACCTCACCCGCCGGTGCCTGGTGGTCGGGAAATCCACGGTCCCGGTCGGTACCGCACGCCTGCTCACCGCGCGCCTCAGGGAGCACGCGCCAGCCGGCGACGACGTCGAGCTTGCCTGGAACCCTGAATTCCTCCGTGAAGGCACGGCCGTGCAGGACAGCCTGTCACCGGACCGCCTGGTCTTCGGCGTCACGTCGTCGTGGTCCGCGGACCAGCTGCGGGACGCTTATGCCGTGCCACTGTGCAACGGAACTCCCTGCCTGGTCATGGATTTGGAAACGGCCGAGCTGGTCAAGGTTGCGGCCAACTCGTTCCTGGCAACGAAGATCTCCTTCATCAACGCCATGGCTGAGGTCTGCGAGGCGTCGGGCGCCGACGTGATCCGCCTGGCCGCCGCGCTGGCGCACGACGATCGGATCGGCGGGCGGTTCATGTCGCCTGGCCTCGGATTCGGCGGTGGCTGCCTGCCGAAGGACATCCGGGCATTCCGGGCAACGGCGCGGGCGCTCGGAGTCGGCTCGGTCGATCGCTTCCTGAACGAGGTGGACAGCATCAACCTGAGCCGCAGGATGCGGGTCGCTGACATCGCGCGGGAGGTTGTCGGGGGCACGCTGGCCGGGCAGCACGTGGCGGTGCTCGGCGTTGCGTTCAAGCCGGGCAGCGATGACGTGCGGGATTCGCCGAGTCTCGCCGTGTGCGACCGGCTGATCTGGGAGGGCGCCATCGTGCATGTCCACGATCCAGTGGCCACCGGCAACGCCGCCCTGGCCAGGCCGAGCCTGCGCTACGCCGAGACGGTCACCGAGGCTGCCGGGGGGGCCGATGTTGTCCTGCACCTCACCGAGTGGGCTGACTACCGCGCCATCGATCCGGCTGCACTCGGCAAGGTAGTCGCGCAGCGCAATATCGTCGACGCGAGGTGCGCGCTCGATAGCCAGTTCTGGCGGGCGGCTGGCTGGACCGTGCGGATCCTGGGACGCCCGTGACGGTGCGGAGTCCTATTCGTTCTTGGCCATCCATACGGCCCCAGCTGCCTCTTCCGCTGCAGTGTTGGCCGCCTTGGCGGCTTCCTCAGCAGCCCGGAAGGCATTGATCTCAGCCATCAGCCGTCGGCTGGCCTCGGTAACGCGCTCTTCTCTGGCCCGCAGGCGGGAGTGCTGGCGGCGCAGGTCGGCGAGGTGTTCGGCGATGTCCTGGACGAGTACTATCGCATGTCAGCTCGACGGGCTCAATGCCCGATTTCGCTGGTGGAGGACGAGTCGAGTTGGTCCGCCTCGGCGGTCGGGATGGCCGGATTCGAACCGGGCCGCCAGCTGACTTGACAGCGAAGAGCCCGTGCGGGTGAGGCCACCGTCGCCGAGCTCGCTGCGCCGTTCAGCGTGTCCCAGCCCGCTTACTGCGCAAGCTCCGCGGCAAGAGCCTCGCCGTCAAGCCCGGCAGGACGCGCCGCTACCACATCCCGCCCAAGGCGGCCCGCACCATCGGCGCTCTGCTCGCCCTCCGCGACCAGGTCATCGCCCCGATCCTCGCTGGCGTCCGCAGCCCCCGCCACGGACGCAAGCCCGCGCACTGGACGCTCATCGACCGCGACTACGAAACCCTCCGCATCGGCATGCAGACCCTCTTCCACGACCTCGGGATCACGCCCGTCACGCCTGCCGCCGCATAGACAACATTTTGTCGATCGGAGAAATGCAAGCTCCTAGCGACCAAGACTCGCTAGAGGCCGACCGCGCCGACCCCGGACAAATGGCCGATGTGGCCAAGGTGGGCTTCCCCTACCGTTAACCGAAGACGAGGCGGAGCACGCGCGGCCTGGGCCTGAGAGGCCCCAGCGGCAGAGGAGAACAGCGGTCCAATGGCGAAGCATCCCAGCGGGGCGACAGGACCAGGAGTTGACCGCCTTATGGGCCAACCGGCAGTGAACGTCGACCGACAGCAGCCCCCTCGCATCCCGGCTGCAACTCGCCGGCACCGGCTCGCCCCGGTCGTCGCGCTCCTGGCTCTCTTTGGAGCCCTGGTGATGGCGCTACCGGCATCGGCGAGTACTACGCCTACCGTCGGCGACGTGTACATCGCCGACTTCGGTAACAGTCGGGTGGTGGAGGTCCCCGCTGGTGGCGGCCCCCAGACCACCGTGGGCAGCGTGAGCTTTTCCGACGCGGTGGCGGTCGATGCGGCCGGCGACGTGTACATCGCCGATACCAATGACGGCCTGGTGGTGGAGGTCCCCGCTGGTGGCGGCCCCCAGATCACCGTGGCCAGCGACTTTCCTCAGGGGGTGGCGGTCGACGCCGCCGGAGACGTGTACATCGCCGATAACAATATCGGCCAGGTGGTGGAGGTCCCCGCTGGTGGCGGCCCCCCGACCACCGTGGCCAGCGGACTGAGCGATCCCTTCGGGGTGGCGGTCGACGCGGCCGGCGACGTGTACATCGCCGATGCCGGCAACAACCAGGTGGTGGAGGTCCCCGCTGGTGGCGGCCCCCAGACCACCGTGGGCAGCGGACTGAGCTCTCCCCACGGGGTGGCGGTCGACGCCGCCGGGGACGTGTACATCGCCGATGCCGGCAACAACCAGGTGGTGGAGGTCCCCGCTGGTGGCGGCCCCCAGACCACCGTGGGCAGCGGACTGAGCTCTCCCCAGGGTGTGGCGGTCGACGCCGCCGGTGACGTGTACGTCGGCGATACTGGCAACAACCGGGTGGTGGAGGTCCCCGCTGGTGGCGGCCCCCAGACCACTGTGGGCAGCGGACTGAGCTCTCCCCAGGGTGTAGCGGTGTTCGCTCCCCCGCCTACCTTCGTCACCGACACCGCGCCCGCTTCGGCCGCCGTCGGCGAGTCATATTCGTTCACCTACACTGCGGCCACACCCGCCGGTGAACCAACCGCGACCTTCGCCCTTTCCAGCGGTTCGCTTCCCCCGGGAGTGACCCTCGATCCGACCACCGGGGTCCTGTCGGGGACACCCACCACAGCGGGGACGTTCTCGTTCGTGGTGCAGACCCAGAACGTGGCGAATGCCACCCTCGCCCCCTCGACCACCGTCACGGTGGCGGCGGCGGCGCAGGTGCCCACGGTGAGCGCCATCAGCCCGACGGCCGGACCGACCAAGGGTGGCACCCCGGTCGCCATCACCGGCACCGGCTTTGCCCCGGGCTCGACGGTGGCCTTTGGGAAGACCCCGGCGACGGGGGTGACGGTCACCAGTGCCACCTCGATCAGCGCGGTCGCCCCGGCGGGGACCGGCACGGCGGACGTCACGGTGACCACGCCCAACGGCACCTCGGTCACCAGTGCCGTCGACCAGTTCACCTACGACATCCGCCCGAGCGTGCGCCACCTGAGCACCTACTTCGGGCCAACCAAGGGTGGCACCAGGGTCACGGTCACCGGGACGGGCTTCACCCCGGGTGCCACCGTGGAGGTCGGCGCCAAGGCCGCCACCGACGTGGTGGTGAACAGCGCCACCACGCTCACCTTCACCACCCCGCCCAACAACCGCAGCGTCCGGGTAGTCACCGTGACCACCCCCGGTGGGGCCTCGGCTCCCTCCTTGCTCAGCTACTTCACCTACCTGTGAGTCCTCCCCAAAGTTCCGAGCGGTGCGCTCTTGAGAGCAGGGGCGGGCCCGAGCCACTTCTTGAGGGACGTTAGTGACCGGGGGTGGCACGGGCCCGACCGAGGGGCTCGACGAACCCGTTGCGGTAAGCCCAGACCACGGCCTCGGTGCGGCCACGCACCGAGAGCTTGCGGTAGATCGAGCTGCAATGGTGCGTCACCGTCTTGGGCGTGAGCCCGAGCGCCAGACCGACGCCCCGGTTGGCGCGGCCGGTGGCGAGCAGCTGGAGCACCTCCCACTCGCGGGGGGTGAGGATCGTGCGCGCCCGGTGTGCCGGGCCGGCCCCGAGCGTGGCAGCGGAGGGCGACGCCGGGGCGAGGGTCCGCTGGAGCGAACGAGCGTAGGCCAACGCTTGGGACAGGGTGGCCGACTGGGGCGCTTCGGTAGCGACCACTGCTGGGTGCGCCGACCCGCCCGAACGCTCGACGGGGTCAGGAGCGGCGGGGGGCAGCTCGGCGACGGCGGCGCGGTAGGCGGCGAACTTCCGCGGGGTGACCGACAGCTCGAGCACCGAGAGGAGCGGGCCGATTCCCTGGTGGAGCCCCGCCGCCACCTCCCGGTCGCCCCGCTGGACGGCAACGATGACCAGGGTCATGATCGAGAGAGCGGGCCCGACGGTGTCGGTGCCGCCGAGTTCGCGTACGAGCGTGAGGTGCTCGATGCAGTGAGAGACGGCGCCAGCGAAGTCCCCGGCGATGGCCCGCTGGAACGCGCTCGTCGACAGGATGTAGGTCCGTGCCTGGTGGTGGCGGGTCTCTCGGCACAAGGCCAGGAGCTCGTCGACGGTGGGCATCGGAGGGAGCGACGCCCCCGCCGGTAGCTCCCCCAGCCCGAGCAACATCAGGGAGGCCAGGATGATGCTTCGCCGATCGTCGCGACGCTGCGCTCGGTCGAGGGCCCGGCCACCGAGGGCCAGGGCGGCGGCCACCTCGCCGCGCTGATGGAGGAGCATGGCGGCCACCGCCTCGAACCGGGCCAGTCGGCCTTCGTCGCCCCCCTGCTCGGCCAGGCGGCGCCCTTCCTCCAGGGCGGCGACGGCCCCGGGCAGATCGCCGGTGGTCGGGAGGGAAACCGTGGTGAGCTCGAGCGCCAGGAGGAGCGCCCGCTCGTCACCGCCGGCCCGGGCGAGCGCGGTGCTTTCCGCCAGGCGTTGGGCCGCCCATCGGGCGTGCCGAGCGGGGTTGGGGGTCTGACAAGCTAGGAACGCCGACCATGACAGCGCCCGGGCCAAGAGGGCGGCGTCGATCCCCTGCCGCCGTCGGGCCGCTTCGATGAGGTGATCGAGGCGGCCGCGGGCGTGGGTATCGTAGCCCACGGCAATGAGGAAGGGGGCACAGGCGACGGCGAGCCGCAGCCCCTCGTCGGTCCGCCCCGCCGCCACCAGACGGTCGAGCACCGCCGTGATCTCGGGCCACTCGGGTTCGAGCATGGCGAACGCCGTCGAGTGGTCACCGTCTTCGAAGCGAGCGTCCGCCTCGTCGCAGAGCACCTGGACGAAGCGGCCATGCCGTTCCCTGGTCGCGTCGAGGTCACCGTGGTGGGCCAGGTGCTCGCGCGCGAAGCGGCGAACCAATGGTGGCAGGTGAAAGCGCGGGAGCGCACCAGCTTGGGGGCACGGGTCGACCAGCCGGGTATCGACGAGGGTGCCGAGCGCGTCGAAGAGGTCGGCGTCGATATCGGGGCGCACCCGCTCGGGCGCCTCGCCCACTGCGGCCACACCAGCCAAGGAGAACGAGTCCTCGAACATGGCGAGCCGGGCCACCATGCGTTGGTCTTCCACCGTGAGCAGGTCGTAGGTCCAGTTCAATGCCTGGCGCATGCTGGTGTGCCGGGCGGGGTGCGGGCCCGTGCCGCGGCGCAGCAGATCGAGACCGTGGCGGTCATGTAGTTGAGCCAGCAGGGCGGCGGGGGAGAACGCGGGGATCCGGGCGGCGGCGAGCTCGATGGCCAGTGGCAGGCCCCCCAGTTCATGGCACAGCTCGGCGACGGTCCGCACGGCGTCCTCGGTGAGGGCGAAGCCGGCGTCGGCCGCCATGGCGCACTGGGTGAACAGCTGCACGCTCGGTTGCTCGACGAGCGTCGTGGTGTCCGCCGTGGCCGCTGCTCGGTGAGCCAGCGGCCCAAGCCGGAACACCTGCTCACCGTCGACTCGCAAGGGGCCGGTGCTGGTGGCAAGCACGGTGAGGTGCGGCGACCGGGTCAAGAGCGCGGCGATCTCGTCGGCGGCGTCCGAGAGATGCTCGACGTTGTCAAGCACGGCAACGGAAAAGTCCGCCCCCTGGTCGGAGCGGGCTCGGCCGGGCACCGTGTGCTCGGTGTCGAACCGCCGCCGACGGGCCGCATCCAGCGCCGCGGGGATCTGGGCAGCACGGTCCTCGCGGGCCAACGGCACGAAGGTGGTGGTGACCCCGAACTCGCGTTCGACGGCCGAGGCAGCCTCGACGGCCAGACGTGTCTTGCCGACACCGGGCACGCCGGTCAGCGTGACCAGGCGCACCTCGGGACGGTCGAGGAGCCCGACCAGTCGGGCGAGTTCCTCGGCCCGCCCGACCAGGGGTGTCCGGGGCGTCGGCACCGGGCGCCTGTCCTCGTGGGGTTCGTGCCCCTGTTCGTCCTCATCAACATCGACTGGTTCCCCCACCACGCCTCCCGGGCCGGCCCCGCGACCCCACACTATCGGTGTGCTCCAAAGATAGGAGGGCGACAGCCACCCCGACCAAATGTCCCGCATTGGACGCCGGCTCGGTCTTCGACGGGACGATCTGCAGCAGCGGGATCAGCTCGCCGGTTGTAAGAACCGGAACCAGCGAAGAAGATCCATTCCATAGGAGCGGTGCGGACGAGCCGCCCTGACTACTTTCAATGGACTCTTATTGCAGTCCGCAGATCAGTCGTCCGCGAGCTTGGCGACCTGGGCATCGCGCTGGTCGATCTGCTCGGCCATCTCGTCCAGCGTCCGGGCTGTCATCGGCTGCCCGGATGGGGCCGGCCGTCGCCGCTGCGCCGCCAGCAGACGAAGCCTTGCAGCGCCGGGAGGCAGGGATTCCGACCTGCGGTACATGCGCGTCGCGAACGACATCGCCGCCCGCATCAAGTCCGGCGAGCTGACCCCGGGAACGCGGCTCCGCTCCGAGCTGGACCTTGCCGAGCACTACGGCGTGGCCTACCAGACCATTCGCCATGCGATGAAAGTGCTCCGCGAACGCGGCCTGATCGTCAGCATCCAAGGCCGCGGAACCTTCGTGCAAGACCCGCGGCCGACCGCCCCGGAATCCTGACGCAGCACGCCTGGCCCCGGCGACCGCCGCTCCTGACAACCTCGATCTTGTTCAACGCGAACCGCCCGCACGACCGTCCGGCGAGCCGGCAAGAGCCGGTCCGTGCCGCCCAGTACCGCCAGCCGGTGTTCAAGCCGACGGTCAAATGACGGTCAGACGATCTTGGCAGCCATCCTGCCAGCCTCCGGCAAGCCCCTGAGCTGCACTTGTGGTCGGGATGCCCGGATTCGAACCGGGGGCCTCCTGCTCCCAAAGCAGGCGCGCTAACCAAGCTGCGCCACATCCCGTCGGGCAACCCGTAGCCTACCGCGTTCCAACATCGCAGCCGCGCCGCAGCCGAGCAGCCCGCTCGGCCCGGCGGGCTGCAGGCGAGAGCGGTCACGCCGACCCGGCGCTGCGGCAGCCGCGTGCGACAGACGGTACGCTACGGCGTGACGGTCCAAGTGCCGCGCGGGCGTAGCTCAATGGTAGAGCCCCAGCCTTCCAAGCTGGTCATGCCGGTTCGATCCCGGTCGCCCGCTCCCGTCAGGTTTGCGCTGCTCAGCACGCTACTCCGGCGCCGGTCCTGGCAGCGCGGCAAGGATCACCAGCCGGTCATCGTGGCACGGCAGACCCCGGATCTCCCGGCTAGCTCGCGGCGCTCAGCGGCCGGATGTCATCGAGGGACGTGTGGGCGCGTGGACCGAGCCGTTCTGAGCGCTACCGCCCGGCCCGGGCTCTGGGGCTTCGGACGTTTAGGCCCACGGCCTCGACAATGAGCGCCCTCAAAGCTGCCTCAGGTACCTTCTCACCTTCACAGAAATCGATGGCGCGGACGCTATTGCTGTCCAGGCGCGCGTTGAAGAGCTTCTTCGGGTCCTTCATCTGGGCACCCTTCGGAAACGTCAACCGTACGGCGTTCTTGAGCGTTTCGCCGATGCGTACGATGCCGTCGAGAGACCACACAGGCACTCCTTCGGGCCTAGAGGGCTTCTTCCACTTCACTTCCTCGATTACGGCTGGGCCAGCGCGCAGAACGACACCACGTAGTCGTGACAGCGTCTCGCCTCGCCAGTCACCTGATTTTCTGATGATGGCATCAATTTCCTGAGAAGCACGTCCCACCATATGAACCTCGTCCCTGCGCTCGCCCTCAGCTCACAGCCTTCTGTACGAGCGCGGCTACCTTTGCCTCGTCGGCCGCGGTCAACTCCACGAGCGCGAAGGAACTCGGCCACATCGTGCCCTCGTCGAGGTTCGCCTTGTCGCTGAAGCCCAGGGTCGAGTAGCGCGCCTTGAACTTGGAGGCGGGCTGGAAGAAGCACACAACGTTGCCATCCTTGGAGTAGGCCGGCATTCCGTACCAGGTTCTCGGGACCAGATCTGGTGCCGTCGCCCTCACGATGGCGTGGACGCGTTCTGCCATTGCGCGGTCGGGCTGTGGCATCTCGACGATCTTCGCGAGTACCTCCCGCTCACCCTCGTCCGCGTTCTGGATCTTGCTGCGGCGAGACGCGGCCTTCCGCTCTCGAACATATTCCTTCATAGCGGCGCGCTCTTCAGCGGAAAAACCTTCGGTGGCGTCAGCGGGCATCTTGGATGGTCCAGACAGTGTCGATATTCACGGGATGTCGGTCAAGGCTGATTACTAGTCAGCCTGCGAGGTACTCTGTCTTCTTGCCGAACAATTGTACGCTCACGACTGGACCCGACACCTGAGGCGGCGCGAGAACAGTGCGCCGTAGCTGCGAGATTACGAGGGATCCCTAGACCGCATGTCGGGCCGCAGACGGGCCAGACACCTCAGCGAACCGAGGGGCTTGACCAGACTGGAGGCAGCTCCGGGCGAGTATATTCGCAGCTACGATCCGACACGGACCGTCGTAGATCTCATGCGACTGGGCCACCGCGTTGGCCAGCGGACTGAACTGGCCGTGCTGCAACGCTATCTTCGCCGCCGCGACTCGCGGCCTGCTGAGTTGCTGGAGCGTGCCGCAGCGCTCCGTGTCCACGGGCCTCTTCTGCATGCTCTCGACGTTGCGAGCGCAGGATGGAGCGGCCCATGCGCGCATCGCTCGCCGGGAGCGCATACCTCGATTTGCGGAACCGCGCGCGAAAGAACGCCGTGGCACGCAGGTACTGCTCACGCTGTACATCGTCGGGCGCTCGCTCGCGCGCCACAGCGCTTCGGCGCATGCCAGCAAATTCGTGCGACCGCGGGCACCCTCGGATACCCAGATCGTCAGGTCAGCGCCGCTGCGGCATCGTTGCGGTACACCTTCCGAGCCCGCTCCAGCCAGAACTCCCAGGTCACAGCCCAGTCCCCCGCCGCGGCTGGAGTCCTCCGCAGTAGTAGCGGCCGGCCGCTGCATGAGCGCGAGTTGGTGGCGCAAGCCCGTAGAGCGCGCTTAGCCGCACCTCCAGGTGACCCGAGCCGAGCGGCTCGATTGCCTTGGTGTGCCGGTGGGTGACGTGGCCTGTGATTCCGAGGATTGAGCCCGTCCGCAAGGGTACACTGTCCGGCTATGACAGCTAAGACTCACAAAGATAGAGTATTCGTGATAACGCAAATAGGTGAGCAGGATTCAATCCGGCGGAAGCGTGCTGATACAATCGTCAGATATGTAATTAAGCCATCCTTAGCGGCCCTTGGGCTTGAAATGTACGGGGGCAGTCTCGATCCTACGCCAGGCCAGACTCCGCAGATGGTTAAGGCACTCATAGGGTCGCCGATAGTTATAGCTGATCTGACCAGCCGCAATCCTAACGTTTATTATGAACTTGGAATAGCTCATTCATTCGGAAAAAAGACCATTATCATCTGCGATAGTGTCGAGTCTCTTGCCTTCGACACTAAGGATGAGCGGGCAATTACACTCGGGGATACATTTCCGATCACCGCAGAGCAGGCCGAGAAGGGTATTGCCGACCTGACCGATACGCTGAGAACGGTGCTGGATCCCGCCCACGAGGCATCATCAGTTGTCTCCAAGGCGGCGGCTTCGAGGAGTCTCGAGGCGCTTGCGCCTGATAATCCTATCGTCTCCGAGCTGGAAGCCATTAAAGATGGCATAGAGTATCTTAAATCAGCAGTAAAACCACGCATGGACATCCCGCGCAGCCTGAGCGCCGACATGGTCTCGATGCGGCATATTATCGAGACGCTTGTCTCTGAGGGGCGTGCCAGTCCGTCCAATCTATGGGGCGCGGAGAACGAACGTACGTCGTCATCCTTTGGTACATGGCTAGAGGGCCTGCGCGAGAAGTCACGCCGGAATCTGTGGGAGCCCGGCAGTGAGATCGCCCTGGGCGGCCCGGCGGCCACACCTCAAGCTGACACGACGCCCTGATCAGGGCACCTGCCGGGCCACTCCAAGATCAGGATGGAAAAGGCCGCACTGTCCACTCCGCTTATGAACGTCATGAGAGCACATGGGATATGGGCGGATTAGTCCGCTTGGGGCAGCCGTTGCGGTTCGCTAGGATGGGGGTTTCTGCCCGCGTAGCGGCGGGCATGGCCGAAACGGATAGTTTGGTACGCCCGTTGGACTGGCCGGCCTGGTCGTAGCATCCTCTCGTAGGGCTGGAGCGGAAGACTGGGTATTGGGTATTGGCGAGGACTGGGAACGTGGTGAGTGGGGAGTCTCGCGGGGACGCCGGTGGCTTGCCAATCAGCCTCGCCGCGGGCTCACGGATCGCGGGATACCTGCTAGAGGAGCAGATCGGCGCAGGCGGGATGGCGGTGGTGTTCCGGGCCTGCGATGAGCGTCTTCAGCGACTGGTGGCGCTGAAGGTTCTGTCCCCGGCACTGGCGGCAGATGAGGCGTTCCGGCAGCGGTTCATCCGGGAGTCGCGGGCAGCCGCAGCAGTCGATGACCCGCACATCATCCCGGTGCATGAGGCCGGCGAGGCGAATGGTGTGCTGTTCATCGCGATGCGCTACGTCCCGGGCGGGGACGTGCGGACGGTGATACACCGGGCAGGGCCGCTTTCTCCGAGCCGCGCGGCGGCGATCATCTGCGCGGTGGCGTCAGCGCTGGACGCCGCACACGCGGCCGGCCTGGTGCACCGTGATGTCAAGCCGGCGAACATGCTGGTGGACACGCGGCCGGGCCGACCCGATCACGTGTACCTATCGGATTTCGGGCTGAGCAAGGGCACGCAATCCTCACACGGACTGACCGGGTCAGGGCAGTTCCTGGGAACCCTGAACTATTCGGCCCCAGAGCAGATCCAGGGCAGGCCAGTGGACGGGCGAGCTGATGAGTACTCGCTGGCGTGCGCGGCGTTCGAGTTGCTCTGCGGCACGCCGCCGTTCCCGCGCGAGCACGCCGCGGCGGTCATGTGGGCGCACATGTCAGAGCCGCCGCCGCTCCTGACGTCCCAGCGGCCCGGCCTTCCGCCTGCGGTCGACGGCGTCCTAGCGCGAGCGCTCGCCAAGACCGCAGGGGACCGTTACGCCAGCTGCCGGGAGTTCGCTGCTGCACTGCGCAGTACTTTCGGCCTCGCGCCATATGACTCCGATCCGGGGGTCGTCGCGCAGGCGCATCACCCTCCTGCCGAAACCGCCTGGCGTACCGACCCCGCCACATCGGAGGACGGCGAGCCGGCCACTGCCGCCCTCGCTGAGGTCATAGGTCGCCGCCATCAGCAGGTGATAACGCCGGACACCCGCCATGCCAATGGATACCGGCCTGGAAGTGCGAGCCCTTCGACCGCCGCCTCCGGTACCGAGAAAGTGGCCATCCCGGACTTCTCCGCTGTGGCCGATGCGGGAAGCCTGCACCCTCGGCGCGCAATTCCGGCTGGCGGGCCTGCTGGGTCGCGGGACGCTCAGGTGCGGTGGCCGTTGTTGTCGGGCGCCGTGCCCCCGCTTGCCGACGGCTTCATCGCGAGACCGGCGAGTGCGCCAGACCTTGGGGCGGCGCTCGATCCGGGGGCTGCTGTGGCGCTGGTGCCTGCCCGTGGAGCTGCGGAGGGTCCGCAGGACTGGCTGGGGTCGTGCGGTAAGACCCAGCTTGCGGTGGCTTTCGCGGAGTCGTTGCGGCAATCGCGTGGGGTGGACTTGCTGGTCTGGGTTGCCGCCACGAGCCGTGCCTCAGTGCTGTCCGGCTATGTGCAGGCGGCGGTGGCATCGATGGACATCGATCCCGGGGGTGATGCCGAGTCGATCGCCGCACGCTTCGTCAGCTGGCTCGGCCAGACCAGCCGGCCGTGGCTCATCGTGCTTGAGGATAAGTCAGATGCGGCGGATTTAACGGGGCTGTGGCCGGAGGGGCCGGCCGGCCGGGTTCTGATCACGACCGCGGATTCCGCGGCTCTGGCGGGTGAGTGCCGGGCGCGTGTCCTGCCTGTCGGGGTATTCAGCCCTCCCGAAGCCCTGAGTTATCTGAGGAGCCGCCTGACAGCCGATCCTGACCAGCGCCTCGGAGCGATCGACCTCATCGAAGCTGTCGGCTGTGAGCCGCTGGCGCTCGCCCAGGCCAGAGCGGTGATCGCAACGTCGGGACTGTCGTGCCAGGACTACCGGGGTTATTTCCTGCACAGGCGAGAGCAGCTGGCGGAGACGGCTGGCGCGTCGCCAGCTGCTGCCTCGGTCACCTGGACCCTCTCCGTTGAGCAGGCCGACCGGCTGTTGCCTCGCGGGGCCGTCCGGTCATTGCTGGCGTTCGCTGCGCTTCTTGACGGCCATGGGATTCCCGGAGCGGTCTTCACCGCCCCGGCCGCGTTCAGGTTTTTTGCGGCAGACGGCGCAGGCGGCTTAGCGGATCGGCAGCGGGTTCGGGGCGGTTTGCTCATTCTGGATCGGGTCGGCTTGCTTTCCATCGACCAGGCGGCCACGCCGCCCACCGTCAGGATGAAGCGGGTTGTCCAGGCGGCAGTCCGGGCGGCGATGCCTGAGGAATTGTTCGATCGGGCGGCGAGAGCAGCTGCGGACGCCCTGCTCGAGGTGTGGCCGGAGGATGAGCAGCGGGCATGGCTTGCTGCGGACCTGCGCAGTTGCGCGGCCAGCCTGCAGCAAGCTGCCGGAGACTTGCTGTGGGCGGGCGGCTGTCATCCGCTGCTGCTGCGCGCCGGGCGCAGCCAGGACAGCGCGCGCCTGGTCGGCTCTGCCGTCACGCACTGGCGGAAGCTCGCCGCGGTCAGCCAGAGAGTCCTCGCGCCGAACCACCCGGACACCCCGACGATCGGCCGGCGACTGGCCGGCGCATACCTGACGGCCGGCTTGGCGGCGGAGGCTTGTCCGTGGTTTCAGTGGGTCCTGGCGGACCGGGTCGGCGCGCTTGGACCGGACCATCCCGGCACCATCGGAGCCAGGCGGGATCTCGGCCATGCTTTACTGGCCGCGAACCAGCTCCGAGATGCGCTCACCGTCCTCAACGGGGCCGCAGCCGACTATGAGCGAGTCCGCGGCGCTGACCACCCCGACACCCATGGCGCGCGAGATGAGCTCGCCGCTGCCTACTGCGCCGCTAGGCAGTTCGACGACGCCATCCGCTTGTACCGGCGCACGCTAGCCGATCGCGAGCGCATTCTGGGATCCGGGCACCTGGACACCATGCCAACCCGCCAGCATCTCGCCGACGCTTACGTGGCCGCCGGGCGGCCCAAAGATTCTCTTCCCCATTACAAGCGGGTGCTTGCCGACCGGGAGCGGATCCTTGGCCCCGACCACCTGGAAACGATTGCGGCCCGCGGTAACCTAGCCGCAGCCAACTATTCGGCCGGCCGGATGGCTGCCGCGCTGCAACTTTACGAGGAGACCGGCGCGGCTTGCAGCCGGGTGCTCGGCGCTGACCACCCGGATACCCTGGCGCGCCGCGCGGATCTCGCGAACGCTTATTACCGGGTGGGCCGGCTCGGCGACGCGATGACGCTGCTGCGCGACACCGTCGCAAGCTGTGAGCGGATCCTGCCACCAGGGGATCCGCTGACGCAGAGCGTGCGAGAGAGCCTGACCAAAATCACCGGGCGATGACGATACTCCGGCACGCCCGCCACACCAGTCAGCAGCACTTTAGGGCGCACCTTCCTCAGGGATGAATGATCTTCATCTCGAGCGAACCTGCCCCACTCGAAACAGGATTCGGCTGGTGACCTGCTAACCGTGGCATCTGGGGCCAACTGCCGCCGCCGCGACTGGGCCCGGCCGTCTCCGGTGGAGAACCGCCGGATCCCAGGAAGGCTCCGAAGACCCGGCGGTGATCCCGCGGCGGCGCAATCTTTGGTCACCGCTTCATCCTGACAGCCTGACGTCACAGGCCGTCACCGCGCTCCCTGCTGACTACGCGGCGGGCACGGTGCCGGATCGCTCGTCGGCGAGGATGCGATGAACGACCGCGTACCGTGCCTGCGTTCTGGGCCAGTTCCTCCGCGCGGGGTCCGCGCCAGGGAATGGTTCCAGCCGCCATGGTTAGGCCGGCAGCGTAATGGTCTGGGTTACCGGGACGCGGCCCGGGCGCTTGCCCGTAAAGATAAGGGTGAGTCGGCTGAAGTACTGCCGCCCGGCATGCCTCGGCCACGGCCTGGCCCGCCACAGCACGGTCAGGACCGGATACTTGATGTACCGGCCCCGCGCGCAGGTCGGCGTGCAGTTGTTGACCTTCAGGACGCCGCCGCCGAAGGCCACTGAGCGCCAGCTCGCCCAGCGCAGCTGGGCAAGAAACTCCTGCGAGGGCATGCAGCCGATGTCGTACGTGGCTGGCCGGACTTGGCCTTGGCTGCAGTTCACCACGACCACCTGGCTGGAACTGGCCGACGCCGGACCTGCGGCCAGCACGGCCGCGGTCGTGGTCCCGGCGAGCGCCATTATTCCGGCCGCCAGGATAGCCCGCACGCGATTGAATCTCATAGGTTGATTCCTTTCAGAGAAGGTGCCGTCACCTGCTACGACGACGTTCCCGGCCACGCAGATACAAGTCCAGGATCACAGTCTCGTATCGGCGGTGGTCCTGATCGGCGGCCTTGGACTGGGCCTGGCCGACCGGGACCGCTCGCTCTCCGGGCCGCTACCGATTCGTCGGCGGGCGGGGACTTCGCTCCAATAGCCCCATCGACTCAAGCTGACCGCGCAGGACCAGCGGCGATTCAAAGCGGAATGCGCGCATCCCGGCGGCGCGCGCCCCGGTCACATTCTCGGCCTTGTCATCGATGAACAACGTCTGTGCGGCAGTAAGGTCGTATCGCCGCAGCAGCAGACGGTAGATTCTCGGGTCCGGCTTGATCACGCCCTCCAGCCCGGAGATCACGTGGCCGTCGAACCAGCGCAGGAAGCCGAACCGCTGCAACCGGAGCGGAAACGTCTCCGCTTCCATGTTGCTCAGCGCGTAGCAGCGGACTCCGCCTTGCTTCAGCTCGGCCAGGATCGCCACGCTGCCCGGTATCGGGCCAGCCACCATATCCTCGGTCCGCTCTCCCCAGGCCATGATCAGCTCGGCCTGCTCAGGATGGCGGGCGGCCAGTTCGATGCAGGCCTGCCTGATGCTGCCGCCGAGATCATGCGCGGCGTGCCACTCCGGCGTGCACACTTCGGCCAGGAATTGCTCCATCGCGGTCTCGTCGCCGTCGAACAGCTTGCGGTAGAGATGACGGGGATTCCAGTCCAGCAGCACTCCGCCGAGATCGAACACCACCGCGCTGATCCCGCTCACGTTCGTCACCCGGACAAGCCCAAGCTGGGCGGGCAGGCAGCAAGGCCGTCGATCTCCGGGATGCAGCGCGTGACCTGCCAGGCCGCCAGGTCCTGCCGGAGCCGCCGCAATACCGCCGGCCACGCCGCTCGCACGTGGCACTCGATCCGGTCGCCAGGGCAACCGAGCTTGCGGGATACAGCGCCAGACGCGGGCCAGCGAGGCTCCAGCCGCGGACCTGTCTGGCGCAGCCCGGTGGGCGGCCACGGGGACGGTGCCATTCAGCCGATTATCTCCGGCCAGCCAATCCGGCGCATCGCAATCAACGCGATGTATCCGTCACCGGTCTCGGCCCCTGATGTGCAGCAGTTGCCGCTCGTGCTCAGCATGAAGCCAATCGAGGGTGAGCCTGGAGTCGGCGGCGTCCTCGCCCCGCTCAAGGGCGTCCAGATAGGAGACATCGGCTGCCACCCGGGCGCGAAAGGCGGTCGCGTCGCCGACGGAGCCGTGACCAGGGATGACCAGCCGAACGCCGGAGAGGCCGGCCAGCAGTTCGAGCCCGGCTCGGTAGTCGCCGAGCGGATCGGTGGCTTCCAGGTCAAGCAGCGGGACTTCGATGTCGGAGCACATGTCACCGGCCGCCAGCACGCCCGCGTCGGGCAGGAAGATGGCAGCGTGGCCGGGCGCATGACCGTTGTGCGCCAGCACGCGGGCCCGCGGGCCGTCCCACGCGAGCTCGTCCTGGCCGGCCTCGAGCGGCCGAAGCCGGCCGAATACCTCAAATTCGTGCCCGGGAGCGGCGGCCTGGACTGCGCTGATCATGGACGCCCGGTCCCGGTCGGCCGCCCTGGCCGCCGCTGCTGTGGCGAATCTCGGCACCGCCCCTAGCTCCCGGCACCACAGCACATGATCCCAGTGCGCATGCGTTGCGAATCCCGCCCGTGGCAGCAGGCCGGCCGCCGCCAGGTCCGCCGCGAGCAGCCGGACCTCGCCCGGCGTAACAGCGGGGTCAATCAGCAGGCTGCCGCCGGGCCCTGCAACGGCCGTCGTATTCGTCACGTACAGCTCACCGGTGGCCACCAGTATCCCCGGGACCATCTCGCTAAGGCGCCGCATGGCTCCTGTCTACCACCGGGCTCAGCTACCACCGGGCTCAGCTACCACCGGGCTCAGCTACCACCGGGCTATCTACCACCGGGCTATCTACCACCGGGCTCAGGAATGCAGATGCCCCGCCGCCGACCTGGCGGAGGGGCATCTGCTAGTCCTTGACCTGACCGCCGGGCTACCGAGCCCGCGGCCGTCAGGCTTGGCTGGAGTGCCGGACCGGGTGGCTTGCGCTGGCCCGGTCCTGGCACCTCAGTCGTGCGCGAACTAGATGGCCGGACCGATCATGCCCGGGAATGCCCACCAGTTCTGGTTGTTCGCGGCCGCTCCCGCGGTCGTGTAGTAACGCAGCCGGAAGGTGAACAGCGGCTCCGTCGGCGGCGTGCCGGCGGTCAGCACCTGCGGCTGGCTGAAGTTGTTCGTCGAGCCAGCGATGACCGGGACGAACCCGACGTACGGAGCGTCCCGGAAATCGAGCACCCAGACCGTGTCGGCGTTGTTGCCGCACACCTGCAGGTTGACCTTGCGGCCGTTGGCCGCGGGTGCGCTGGTCCCCTGGCACAGGCCGGTGGTCACGCCGAACGGCGCCCACTCAAGCTCATAAGCGGGCTCACGGCCGTAGTGGAACGCCAGGCGCGCGCTGACCAGGCCAGCCCGATAGAACTTTCGCACCGAGCCCTGGAAATAGATCGACCAGTCCTGACCAGGAGCGGTGTTGCTGGCGTACTGCAGCTTCAGCGGGTTGCCGACGCCGTTGATCGCCTTGCTGTTCTGCAGGACGAAGCCCGGGCCGTACTTAGCGGTGTACGGGTTGATGCAGAACGGGCCGCAGGGCGGGGTCGCGTTCGGCTTGACGTGGGTGGTGGACGCGCTTGCCGCGCCGACCGAGGTAAGGCCGAGCGCCGTGGTGACGGCCACACCAGCCGCCAGCGCGTAGCACGCCCTGGTAAAGCGGTTAGGCATGGTGATTCCTTCCTTTGGATTGCCGGGCCGACTGCCAACTCCGGAGGCTTGGGCGGTCAAGCGCTGGCCGGTCGCGGCGATCGGATAATGCTGGCTTAGTTGCGTTCTGTAATCCCGCCCTGCCAGTCAGTAGTTGGTACGTTACCACGAGTAGTTAGACCACGACAGTAGGCTACGGATCGCCACGCAGGCCGGTCGTTAAGGCAGCACGCCGGTGGTGTTGTCCCACATCTGATCGTCGTAGACGATCCCGTCAGCGAACTTCTGCAGCCGGTAGCTCAGCAGCTGCGGCCGCGGCCAGCGAGCCGGCCAGCCGGGCTCGGTCAGCACCTGCGGATCGCTGAAATTGCGGTCCGACCCGTTGATCAGCGGGGCGTAGCTGCCCGCCTGATCTGCCGCATCGATGACCCAGACCGTCTTGCCGCTCTGCCCGCACCACTGCAGCGTCACGCTCTCGCCGCTGACCGCCTCGCCGGCGAGCCCCGCGCACAGCCCGGTAGGCGTGCCGTACGGGGCGAACTCAGCCTCGAAGGCCTGGTCCGCGCCATAGTGCAGGGCGAGTGCCCGGCTGACGATGCCGAAAGAGGCAAGCTGGCGGACCGTTCCAGCCGGCCATATGCTCCAGTCCTCTGCAGGGTCGCTGTTGCTTGCATAGTGCAGGGTCACCCGGGTACCAGTGGCCTGGCGCCCGCGGAAGTCGTTCAGCACGAATTCGGGCCCGTATTTCTGGGTGAAGTAGTTGGCGCAGAACGCGCCGCAGGGCACGCTCGCGTCTGGCCTGGCGGCCGGCCGGGACGGCGGCGCCGAGGCTGCGGCCCTAGCGGGCCGCGGCGATCCGGCGGGCCCGGCAGGCCGCGGCGAGGCGGTCGCCGCGCCCGCCGGAACGAGGCTCAGCGCGGTGATGCCAGCGATAACGCCCGCCAGCGCCCCAGCCGCGCGAGGTAAGCGATTCAGCATTCGTATTCCTCCGGTCTGCTCGGGTAGCTGCTGCAGCCGGCAAATATGCAGCCTTGTAGCGATGAGTAGCTGCATCTTTACTTAGTGCCACAGCCCTGACAGCAGGAAGACGCACGGATTTCGCTGAAGGTTGTCACTGAACTACATAAAGCAGCGAAATGGCGCGCCGAAGGTCTCCACCGTCAGGTCAGCGCCGTCACATCAGCGCCGTCAGGCCAGCGCCGTCAGGCCAGCGCCGTCAGGCCAGCGCCGTCAGGCCAGCGCCGTCAGGCCAGCGCCGTCAGGCCAGCGCCGTCAGGCCAGCGCCGCCTTATCGCCGTTCGCGGGTTGCCCCGCGGTATCGGGCTCGCTTCCCGGGGTGAGAACCCGGTCAGCCGATCCGGAGAGGCTCTTCTTCACTGAGTCCAGGATCGTCAGGCCCTGGCCTACCAGCCCAGCTGCTATCTCGCTGAGGCCATCCGCACCATTCAGCACGCTGATGTTGGCGCCGGCCAGGCCTGCGGCGGCCTCCCTGACAATCTGCGGCAGCTGGTCGATCAGCATCCGGTCGAGCGCGATGCGGTTGTGCGAGGCCGCCGCCTCAGCCTGGAGCTGTACGCGCTCCGCGTCGGCCTTGGCCAGGATGCGCACCTTGTCCGCCTCGGCCTCGGCGGGCTTGATCACCTCGGCTACCAGCTGCCGCTGGCGCAGGTCGGCCTGGCGCTGGGCGAGGTCGGACTGAGCGGCGATGACGTTCATCTGCGCCTGGGCCTGTGCCAGCGGGCCGGCCTGCGCGGCCTCGGCCTGGGCCTTGTCGACCTCCGCCTTGTACTGAGCCTGCACCACCGAGGTCTGCCGCGCGTACTCCGCCTGGGCCCGCTGCGACTGCTGCTGCGCCTCGGCGGCCGCCTGGTTCGCCTGGGCCTGCGCGATCTGGGCCTGGCGCTGGATCGCCGCGTTGTGCGGCGCCGCCATCGCGTCGATGTAGCCGGTGTTCATGTCGTCGATCGACTGGATCTGCAGCGAATCGACGGTCAGGCCGATCTTGACCATCTCCGCCTTGGAGCCGTCGAGCACCTCGCTGGCCAGCTTCTGCCGTTCGGTCACGATTTCCTCGACGGTCATCGAACCGATGATCGAGCGCAGGTGCCCGGCGAAGATCCGGCCGGTCAGCGTCGACATCTGATCCTGGTCGGACAGGAACCGCTGGCCCGCGTTGACGATGCTCTCCTCGTCGTTGCCGACCTTGAACGCGATCACCGAGCGGACGTTGAGCGAGATGCCCTGCTTGGTGACACATGTCTCAGCAACCTCAGCCTCGTACATGGACAGGTTGAGGAAACTGGCCTTGCGCACGAACGGGAGCACGAAGGCGCCGTGACCGGTCACGACCTTGAAGGGCGCGCCGCTGCGCCCGTACCGGCCGCCGGATATCAGCATCGCCTCGTCAGGGGCTGGAACACGATAGCCGAGCATCATTCATCTCCAATGGGGGTCGTCCCGGGGCCGCCCCCCCGGGGGGTCATTGCACATTCCAGTCGCCAGCGAAGGGATCGAGCGGATCGGTCCACTCGCTCACATCGACGGTCCTGGTCCCCCGGGTTTCGATGACCAGGACGGTCGCGCCCCTGGGTATCGGGGCCGGCGACCAGGCGATGTAGCACTCGGAGCCGCCCCTGATCTTGACCAGCACTTCACCCGGGCCGGCCTGCCCTCGGGTGGCGACGGTGAGGACGCCGATGCTGCCGATAAGGGAGGTGTCCTGGGTCACCTGCCGCCGCTCCTCATACCTCCTGAGCTAGAGTGCTCACCCTATCCCGTCGCACATCCTGGGCGACCGGCGAGATTCGGCCGGCCTCAGGACCGGTATCTGGAATAGCCGTAGGGGCTGGCGGGTTCTTCATCTGTGCCAGTGTGTTGTGTCCCCCGGGCCGCAACTACTGCCTTCGCGGAATACCGTCCGGCTGGAGCCGCGTTGTGCCTCCCGCCGAGAGGCGACCGCACGCTGGCACCTGGCACGCCCTCGCGAGCATCGCTCCGGGGGCGTCGTCATGCGGACGGACGAAGAGCGCTGCCGACGAACGGCATCGCGGATGGACAGGAAGGCTGGCGCCATGGCTGAAGCACTGCCGCAAGCGGTCCGGGCCGGCTTGGAAGACCCGTTCGCCCAGCTCGCCGGCCCGCTCGCCGGTACCCGCCGCCTGGACCTCGAGGTGGTCAGCTCCGCGACGCTGACCCCGCACCTGCGGCGGATGCAGCTCACCGCGCCGCAGCTCGACGGCTTCGGCTACCAGCCGGGCCAGGACGTGATGCTGCTGGTCGCCGCCGAAGGAAACCGCCCGGTCCGGCGGCGTTACACCATCCGGGCGCTGGACGCCGCCAGCCGGCTCCTCACCATCGACGTCGTCCTGCACGGTGACGGCCCCGGCGAGCGATGGGTGCGCGCGGCCAGCCCGGGCGACAAGATCGAGGGCATTGCGCCGCGCGGGAAGATCACGACGTCTCCGTCAGCCGACTGGCACCTGTTCATCGGCGACGAATCAGCGCTCCCGGCGATCTTCGCGATGACCGAGTCGCTACCCGGCGACTCGGTGGCCACGCTGATCATCGAGGTCCCCGGACCAGGCGACGAGCAGGAACTGCTCGCAGCGGCCAGGACCAGGCTCACCTGGCTGCACCGGAACGGGGCTCCCGCTGGCCAGGCCACGCTGCTGGCCGCCGAGGCAGCCGAAGTCGAACTGCTCCCCGGCGCCGGTCATGCGTATCTGCTCGGCGAGGCCACTGTGGTGTCCCGGCTGCGTGACGTGCTGGCCAGCCGCGGCCTCCGGCCCGATCAGGTGTCGCCGAAGGCCTACTGGGGCCGCGGCCGCGCCAACGCGGGCCACGGCGAGCCGGCCAAGGACGCCTAGCCGGCCCGACCAGCCAGCTCAGCCCAGGACCTTTCGGTGATCGACCGCCACCTGCACACACGCCTACGCCGAATCCAACGGGTTCAAGGCCGCGTCGTAGATCCCCGAGAAGCTTGGTGGCTGTTCGGCGGGCGGCCCGGCCCACCAAACAGCTATGATCATGCGGCTGGCCGGGTCTGGCCCGTGGCGAGGTCCAGCTCACGTGTCTGCCCGGGGCGAAAGCCAGCTCAGCCGGTACCGCACCATGCGGCGACAGCGGCGCGGACGGCGTCGTCACGGGCAGCCTGGTCCCGTTCATCGGACGCCCACGCCACATACCCGTCCGGCCGGACGAGCAACGCCGCTGGCAGCCGCGGCGGGCTGCACTGTGCGTAGGTGACCGCCTTGACGTGCCCGGGAAGATCGCGGGGCGGCGCGCCGCAGTCCCGCTCGAGCAGCACGAACCGGCCGTCACGGAATTGCTCGTACAGCCGCGTGACCGAGCCGTCGGCCAGCCTGACCATGCCACGTGGCAGCCGTTTCCCTGCAATGGGATGCGCCGACTTATCAGCCTGCGGGTAGCTGATCGAGACACCGGAGTAATCGCGGGCCAGCCGGACCTGCACCGGCGGCAGCGGCACGACGAGCCGGTGCACCGCCCAGCGCAGCGCCCGCCGGCCGCAGGTCCGCGCGGTGTTCAGGCTGAACTGGCGCCCGGTCAAGGCGAGCACGGCCTGGCCCACCGGATGGCGTTCATCGTGATAGGAGTCGAGCAGCCAGCCGGGCGCCCAGCCGGACATGACGGCGCCGAGCTTCCAGCCCAGGTTCACCGCGTCCTGGAGGCCGGTGTTGAGCCCCTGCGCGCCGGCCGGCGAGTGCGCGTGCGCGGCGTCGCCTGCCAGCAGGATCCGGCCGCTGCGGTAACCGGGCACCTGCCGGCTCTCGCTCCGGTACCTGCCCGACCAGCACATCTCCCGAGGCCCGAAATCGTGGCCGGTGATCCGCAGCAGGCCGGCCCGCACCTCCTCGATCGTGACAGGCTCGGTGACCGCCAAATCCGCGCGAGCGTAGTCATACAGCACCACCCGGCAAGAGCCATTCTTAAACGGGAACATCAGCAGCATGCCGGCCTTGGACAGATCACCGTACGCGCTGGTCATCGGGAGCCCGTCGAGAAGCAGGTCGGCAAGGATGACCGAGCCTGGATTGGGGAAGCCGGGAAACGGCATCCCGATGGCCTCGCGGACGAAGCTGCGCACCCCGTCGCACCCCACCGCGTACGCGGCCCGGGTCACGGTGCCGTCCGCGGTGGTCACGCTCACCCCGGTGCCGTCCTGCTCAAGCCCGGTTACCCGCGACGACCAGCGGATCTCCGCGCCGAGGTCGAGGGCCCTGGTCGCCAGCAGCAGCTCGATCCGGCTTTGCGGCATGTCCAGCAGGTAGGGGAAGTCCGAATCGAGCACCCCGAACCTGATCATGGCGCCCTTCGGGCCGAGCGGGAACGACGGAACAGCAAGCCCGGCACCGGCATACACCTCTGCCTGGCCGCGCAGGTCAAGCACCTCCATGCTGCGGGCGTGCAGGCAGATCGCCCGCGAGTCAGACCGGGGCGCGTCCCGCCGGTCGAGCACCAGGCATCGCACTCCGGCCAGCGCGAGCTCGCCAGCCAGCATGAGCCCGGTCGGCCCCGCCCCCACGATGACAATGCCATCATCGGGCCTAATCGCCACACATCCTCCAGCTCGCCGCAGCATTAACCGAACTAGCACACGCTAAGCCACTGGGTTGTTCTCCTCAATGTGCAGGAACCTGCTTCATAATGAGGCGAAGAGGTCGTCAGCCGCGCCGAAGGGAGTGCGCCGGGTGTTGCCAGCCGGATCGACGTCCGATTTCCCAGCGCTTGTGTCGAGCACCTCCGCGCGGACCCTTATCCTCGGCATCGACAAGGCCGGCCGGATTCTCCAGCATGACCGAAACGCTGCGGAGGTGCTCGGCGACGGTCCTGGCGCGCTGCTCGGGGTCGAGCTCGGCCGCCTGATCACCAACCCCGCCCATGTCGTCGCGCTGACCGAGCTCATCGGCTCGGCCTGTGCCGATCGCGAGGGCACCGCAGTGCTGACGATCAGGCTGGGCAACGGCGACCACGCCGACGCTGTGGTCACCGTGCAGTCGGTCAGGTCTGCCGACGCCGGCCTCGCCGCGCTGGTGATCCTGCGGATCGCGCCGCTGTCCGAGGGCCGGTTCCTCGATCCGGCCGTCATGCGGCATGCACTGCTTGACGGTGCCGTGCGCAGGACCGGGGGGGCGCTCGACCTGGATCAGATGGCACCCGAGCTGATCAACATCATCGTTCCGCACTTCTGTAATGCGGGCGGGCTGCTGGTGCTGGAGAGCCTGGTGGGCGGCGACGATCCGCCCGCCGACGAACTCCACGGGACGCGCGCGGTCCGGCGGCTGGCGATCGCTCACGACGACGGCGATCCGGGCTGGGAAGCCGCTTTCCCGGTCGGCGAGATCCTCCGGTACCCGCCGGGAACGCCGTATACACAGTGCCTGGACACCGGGCAGCCGGTTCGCGAGGTCGCCGTCTCGGCCGAAACCGCCGACCACATCGCGACGTCATGGCTGCGCAAGCCGGTGGCCAGGCTGCTGTCCGGCGTTTCGATGCTGCTGCTGCCGCTGGTCGCCAGGGACACGATGCTCGGTTTCCTGGTGTGCATCAGGAAGACCGGCTACCGCCGGTTTGACGCTTACGACACGGAGATAGGCATGGAGTTCGCCGCCCGGGCGGCGATCTTCATGGACAATGCCCGCAGGTACTCCAGAGAGCGGGCCACCGCCCTCACCCTGCAGCGCAGCCTGCTGCCGACTGGCCTGTCCGCGCCGTCCTCAGTCGATGTGCGCCACCGCTACCTGCCGGGCAGCAAGCTGATCGAGGTCGGCGGCGACTGGTATGAGTCGATCGCGCTGCCCGGCGGCCGGGTCGCTCTTGTCGTTGGTGACGTGGCCGGCCACGGCGTGCGCGCGGCGGTCACGATGGGCAGGCTGCGGACCGCCATCCACACCCTGGCCAGGCTCGAGCTGCCGCCCGTCGAGACGCTGCAGCAGCTGGACGAGCTGATGCGGGAACTTGGCGTGCGGGAGCCGCACTTCGCCACCTGCATCTACGCGATCTTCGACGCAGTTACCGGAACCTGCGAAGTCGCCTCGGCCGGTCACCTGCCGCCCCTGCTGGTCCGGCCGGACGGCACCAGCGAGTTTCTCGACGTCTCGCCGGCCCCGCCGCTTGGCATCGGCGCCGGGCCCACCGAGAGCAGGACGCTCGAAATCGACGACGGCAGCCTGCTGGTGCTCTACACCGACGGGCTCGTCGAGAAGCGCACCGCCGACATCGACGAGGGGCTGGCCAGGCTGCGTGGCGTCTTCGGCCCTGGTTCCGCCGGCCGTACGCTCGAGGATCTCTGCAAGGCCACCCTTGACGGGGTCTATTCAGATCATCAGCGCGATGACATCGCGCTGCTGATCGCGAGGCTGCGCAAGCTCCCTGCGGACCGGCACGTCACCTGGACGCTGCGCGCCGAGCTGACCGCGGCCCACCGGGCGCGCTTCCTTATCGGCCGCCCGCTCCGCCGCTGGGGCCTAGCCGAGCTGATCCCCCTGGCCGAGCTCCTCGTTTCCGAACTGGTGACCAACGCGGTCCGTTATGCCCAGGGCCCGATCGGGCTGCGCCTGGTGCTGGAGGACGGGCTGGTCTGCGAGGTGTTCGACGAGTCCGCGGCGCTGCCCAGGATGAGGTACCCGGGCACCGAGGAGGAGCGCGGCCGTGGCCTGCAGGTCGTGAGCCAGCTGGCGCAGCGCTGGGGCGCCAGGCGTACGCCGTCAGGCAAAGTCGTCTGGTGCGAGCTGTCGCTGCCCCGCTCCTGACGCCTCAGCGGCGTGCCTGGTGTCCTGCTTGATGGAGAGCTTGCCACCTTGCATCACGCCGACCCGCTCGGCCCGGCGCGCGATGGAGCTGTCATGGGTGATGAGGACGAGGGTGAGGCCGCGGTCCCGCCAGAGTTTCTCCAGCAGCCCGATGATCTCGTCTCTTGTTCCTTCGTCAAGGTTGCCGGTCGGCTCATCGGCTAGCAGCACCTTGGGCTCCTTCACCAGCGCCCGGGCGATCGCCACCCGCTGCTGCTGGCCGCCGGACAGCTCGGCGGGCAGGTGCCTGAGCCGGTCCCCGAGTCCGACGTCTTCCAGCGCCTGCCGGGCCCTGGCCTGCCGCTCCCCCGCGCTCACGTGCAGCGGCACCAGCGCGGCCTCCACATTTTCCTGCGCGCTCAGCGTCGGGATCAGGTTGAACGTCTGGAAGATGAACCCGATCGAAGTGGCCCGCACCCTCGTGACCTGGCTCTCCCGCATCTCGGCCAGGTCCTGGCCGTCGAACTCGACAGTTCCCGATGTGGGCCGGTCCAGGCCGCCGAGCATCTGCAGCAGCGTGGTCTTGCCGTGCCCGGTCGGGCCCTGGATCGCCAGCCATTCACCGTCCTCGATCACCACGTCCACGCCCTGCAGCGCGTGCACGGAGGTACGGCCCTTCTGGTAGACCTTCGTCACGCCGGTCAGCTTGTACATGGTCCTCTTGTCTCCTCGGTGTCCGATCGGTCAGCTCAGGCGGCCGGTCACTCGACCCGGGCCAGCGCCGCCGCGGGCCTGAGCCTGGCGGCCCGCCAGCCGCCGAATATCCCCGCGATCAGGCCGCCCGCGATCGCGAGCAGCACTGCGGCGATGATGATTTCGATGGTCACCGGCGCGGTGAGGTGCACGTTCACCGTGTGACCCGAGGTGGGGGCGAACCGCCGGAAGCCACCGCCACCGCCACCGCCACCGCCGCCACCGGCGCCAAACCCGCCGCCGCCGAACGCGCGCGCGCCGCCCGGCGTCGCGCTGCCGGTCGTCTGGCCGATCGAGGCCGTCAGCGGCGGCGACAGCTTGGCCACCAGGGTCGCGCCGAGGTATCCCAGCCCCACGCCGATGATCCCGCCGGCGATGCCTATCACCAGGGCCTCGCCCATCACCTGGCCGATGACGCGTCGGCTGCGCCAGCCGAGCGCCTTGAGGGTGCCGAACTCCCGCACCCGGCGCGAGACCGCGGCCATCGTCAGCAGGCTGGCCACCAGGAAAGCGACGACGAGCACCGCGATCGCCAGCCATTTCCCTAGGTTGTTGGCCAGGCTGGAGGTGCTGGCGAGCGAGCCGGTCACCTCGCTGGCCAGATCACTGGACGTCGTAACCGTGGCCGTGGGCAGCGCCTTGGAGATCTCCTTCGACACCGTGGTGATATCCGCCGCGCTGGCGGCGGCCACGTAGATTGAGTTGACCTTGCCGGTCAAGCTGGGGGTGGCCAGGCTCTGCGCCCTGGCCAGCGGGATGTAGACATCAGACGGACTCGCGCCCTGCGGCTCCGCGACGATACCGATCACCTTGAAGCTCTGGCCGGCCACCGTAACCGCGGAGCCCAGCTTGAGCTTGTTCTGCGTCGCGTAGGTGGAGTCAACAAGCGCGGCATTCGAATTGGCGTCCGCGGCGGTGAAGGTGCGGCCCGCCGTGATCTTGCCGGAGCTGAGCGGCCCGAGTTCACCCTCGGACATGTCGACTCCCTGCACCCCGAACGAGCTGACGTTGAACGCTCCGCGGAAGCCGCCGCCGCCGCCGCCGCCGCCGAATCCGCCGCCGCCCGCGGAGAACGACGGGATCTTCCCCGACACCGTCGAGTCGGTGAGCGTCAGCCCGCCTGCCGCGCCGGCGACGTTCGGCATCTTGGCGATGGACGTCACCGCCGAGGAGCCCAGCGGCGCCAGGGAGAACGTGCGCAGGGTATTCGCGTGGATGGTGGTGCCGGGCGCGGGCCGGGTGCGCGAGCCAGCGGTTCCGCTGAATCCGACCCCGAACCCGCCTGCCGAGCCGGCCGTGGGCGCCTGTGACACGGTGATGTCGGTGCCGACGCCGTAGAGCGAGTGAAGTACGGTGCCCTGCGCGTCCTTCACTCCGGTCGAGAGCGCCGTCACCGTGATGACCAGCCCGATCCCGATCGCGAGACCCAGCGAGATCAAGATGGCCTGGCGCATCCGCCGGCGCAGCTCACGCCGCAGATAGGTAAAGAACATCCGGGCTCCTCGGAAACCCCGGGGCCTGGCTAGCTACCGGCCGGGCCCTTGACGGCAGCGGGTCATCCGCGCCGGGCGCAAGACATGCACCGGTCATGATGATGTCGACGGATCCTGAATGGATCCTGAACGGGAGCTACGAAGTTGCCTGATTGGCCGCCCCGCCGCCTGATTAGCCGCCCGCGCCCCCGCCGGCCTCAGCGCAGAGTGTAGAGGAACAGCCAGAGGTTGGCAGGGTGCCAGACTCGCACCAGCCGCAGCCCGAGGCCCTGCAGCACCGGCAGCCGCGTGGCCTGGTGCACCTCGATGACCCACAGCCTGCTAATGCCACTGACCCGCTGGCGGACCGCCGCAGGTGGCAGGCTGGTCCCGGAGAGCGTTCCGGACTGGATGGGCGACTGGGCCTGCGTGATATCGATCAGCTTGTCCATTCCGTAGGGATAGGCGGTGCGCAGGTTCTCATCCGCTGGCGTGTCGTAGATAGCGGCATCACCTGGCCGCATGTTCGCGGCGACGATCTGGTCCGCGCGCCGGATATTGTCCAGGTGTCCGTCAGCCGCACGTACGCTGCGCTGCGCGCCGAGCCCGAAGAGCGCCACTATCGCCAGCGCCGCGGCGCCGGTAGCCCAGCCAAGCGCGGTCAGCACCAGCCCCGGCCGGCGGCCGGGGGCGGCCGGCTCCCGGCGCTGCTCCGGGCGCTGTTCCCGGGCCTGCTCCCGGGCCGGCACCCGGCCCAGGCCGGTGGCGATCGCCCGGCCGACCGCGGCCAGTCCCGCACCGCCAAGCAGAGCGCCGGCTGGCAGGCAGAACACCACGTACCTGAACGTGTACAGCGGGATGAACCGCGACACCAAGATCAGCAGCGCCGGCGGCACCACGAGCCAGGGAACGGCGAGCGCGGGCAGCATCAGCGGCCAGCCTGCCCGCAGCGCGGCCCGCCCGGTCAGCGCGCTCGCCGCCAGGCCGCTGGCCAGGATCACGGCAAGCGCTACCGGCATCTTGCCCGCGCCGACCAGCTGCTCCAGGCTCACGGCCGGGGTGATACTCGTCAGCCAGGCCAGCTGGCTGCGCTCGGTCCAGGCGAGCAGCACGATGGGGCTGGTGACCGCCGCTGCCGCGGCCGCGGCGGCCAGCCAGCCCAGCGCCAGCGACCGCCGCGCCCGCCCGTCGGCCTGGCGCAGGCACGCTGCCGCGACGGTCACCGCGTGCGCGACGATCAGGAGCAGCCCGAAGATGTTCAGCAGGCCGACCGCGGCCAGGCACGCTCCGTACCCGGCCAGCCAGCCGCGCCTGCCGCCGGTCACGGTGATCAGGCGGATCAGCAGGTAGCTCGCTCCCGCCGCCGCCGCCGTCACCATCGCGTACGAGCGGGCATCCTGCCCGTACAGGCTGACCGCCGGCAGGAAGGCGAAGATCAGCCCGGCAGCCAGGCCCGCGGCCGGCGATACCAGCCGCCTGCCCAGTGCCGCCAGCAGCCCCGCTGCCACCGCCATCGCCAGCGCGGACGGCAACCGCGTCACCAGCTCGCTGCTGCCCGCTACCCGCACCAGCGGCCACATGACCACGTAGTAGGCGCCATGCACCGCATCCACATGGCCCAGCATCCGGATCAGCTGGGTGAAGGGGCGATGCACCGCCGCGAGCGTCGCTGACTCATCCCGCCAGTACGACGAACCGCTGATTCCCCACAGCATCACGGCCAGCGTCACGACCGGGGGTACTACCCGCATCCACACCGGGCCGCCATCGTATGCCGGCCCGGACTGGGCGGGGGGCCCGGAAGCCACTCCAGGCGCCCGGGCCACAACGGCCCGCGTACCAGGCGGCGTCATGGCATCCTCCGGACTGAGCAGGCAGCAGCGACCATAAGCGCCTCAGCCGGGCGCGGGTCTGTACTACGGCATTATGCCCACGGCGGATGGTGTCAGTCACACAGGCTTTTGCTGGTAGAGAACTAGCCAGATCTTCCCAATCCGCCAGGCCTGCAGGCGCTGGACGTGAAGGCCGGTCAGGACCCGCGATTTGGGGTAACCCGACGCGTCGACGAGCCAGAACCTCGCGATACCTGCCAGCCGCTGCCGCACCACGGCGGCTGGCAGCGTCGTCCCGGTCAGGTCGGCCGCCTGGGCGGGCGTCTTACCCTGCCCGATGTTGTCCAGCTGCGGGAGCCCGTAGGGGTAGGCGGCGGTGAAGTAGTGCGAGTCCTGTCCGACGTAGATCACGGCGTCCCCGGGCCGCCGTTGCCCGGCGAGGATCCGGTCGGCCCGGCGGATGTTGTCTCCGTGTCCGGCGGGGGCGCGGAAAGCCCGCTGGGCGCTAAGCCCGAGTAGCGCGATGACCAGCAGCGCGACCGCACCGGTCGCCCAGCCGAGCGGGGCAAGCCCTGCCTCGGGCGCCCGGCCGAACCCGGTGCCGATCGCCTGGCAAAGCGCAGCCAGCCCCGCGCCGGCTAGCAGCGCCACCGCGGGCAGGCAGTACAGGATGTAGCGGGGGACGTAGAGCGGCAGCGCGAACGAGACCCCGATCAGCAGCGCGGGCGGAACCACCAGCCACGGGACGGCCACCGCGGACAGCCGCCTGGGCCAGGCGGCCAGCAGCCTGGCCCGCCCCGAGCCGACGCTGACGGCCAGCCCGAGCGCCACGGCGAGCACGACCGCCGCCACCATCGGCAGCGGGCCAACCAGCTGTGTCAGCGTCACGAGGGTATGCGGCCCGGGGGCCTTGATCCAGCTGGCCGTCTGGCGCTGGGCGATAGCGAGCAGGAGCACCGGGCTGGCGAGGGCGACAGCGACGATGGCAGCGGCCAGCCAGCCAGCCGCCAGTGATCGCGCGGCGTTGCCCGCGCCTTCCCCGCCCTGCCCGCCCTGCGCGCCCCGGAGCCCGGCCAGCGACGGCCGGACACTGCCGTCTTCCTGACGCAGGCACGCCAGCGCCACCGTCACCGCGTGCGCGGCGAGCAGCAGGATCCCGAAGATGTTCAGGGCGACCATCGCCCCCATGCAGACGGCGTAACCCGCCAGCCAGCCGCGCTTACGGCCGGCCGTGCCGATCGCCCGCACCAGCAGGTAGGTGGCCGTCGCCCCGAACGCGGCCACCATCGCGTACGATCTGACGTCCTGCGCGTACCGGCTGATCTGCGGCAAGATCACGAAGATCAGGCCGGCGGCCAGCCCGGCGGCGGGCGAGACCAGCCGACGGCCGAGCGCGGCCACCGCTGCGGCGGCCACCGCCATCGCCACCACCGAGGGCAGCCTGGTGACGAGCTCACCCGAGCCTGCCACCCGGACCACCGGCCACATGATCATGTAGTACACGCCGTGCACCGCGTCGACGTTGCCCAGCGTGCGCACGAGCTGGCCAAAGGAACGATGCACCGCCGTCAGGCTCGCGGCCTCGTCCCGCCAGTATGACGGTCCGGTGATGTCCCAGAGGCCCAGCCCGACCATCAGGACCGACGGAAGGAACCACATCCAGGCCGGTCCGCTGGTGTAGCCGTCTCGCCCGCCACCGCTGGGTTGCGGTGCCCTGCTGAGCACAGCCCGGCCCCCAGATGACGTCATGATGTCCTCCCGCGGTCAGTGTGGGCGCATAATGCGATCACACAGCAAATGCGCGGCGGCGGCTCACCCATTATGCCCGGCGTGAGCCGTGGTCAGGACGCCGACGTGTGCGTATAAAGAAATAGCCACAGGCCAGCGGTGTGCCAGCGGCCGACGAGCCGCAAGCCGAGCCCCTGCAGCAGCGGGACCTGCGAGTTATGGCGCAGTTCCACCACCCAGAGCCTGGAGGTGCCCGAGATCCGCTGCCGGACCACCGCAGCGGGCAAGACGGTCCCGGCCAGCGTCCCCGACTGGGCGGGCGTCTGGTATTGCGCGATATCGGCCAGCCTGGCCAGCCCGTAAGGGTAGGCAGCCCAGAGATTGTCATACGTCTCATAGAGGACGGCGTCGCCCGGCCTCATGTTGGCCGCCACGATCTGGTCGCCGCGGCGGATGTTGTCGTTATGCCCGGCCGGCCCGCGCTCGCTGGCCTGCACGCCGGATCCGAGTAGCGCGATCACCGCCAGGGCCGCCGCGCCAGTCGCCCAGCCCAGCGGGGCAAGCCCGGCCTCCGGCGCCCGGCCGAGCCCGGTGCCTGCAGCCTGGCCGAGCGCGGCAAGCCCGGCGCCGGCCAGCAGCGCGACGGCGGGCAGGCAGTACAGGATGTAGCGGGGGACGTAGAGCGGCAGCGCGAACGAGATCCCGATCAACAGCGCCGGCGGGAGCAGCAGCCACGGAACAGTCAAGGCCGGCAGCACCGCAGGCCAGCAGGCCCGCAGTGCCACCCGGCCGGTCAGCGCGCTGGCCGCAAGCCCGCAGCCGGCCAGCACGCAGATGGCGATGACCATGTGCGGCGGTCCCACCAGCTGCCACAGGGTCGTGACCGTGCGAAGTCCAGGGGCCTTGATCCAGCTGGCCGTACCGCGCTGCTCGATGCCGAGCAGGAGCACCGGGCTGGCCAGGAACACGGCCGCCGTGGCGGCGGCCAGCCAGCCGAGGGCCAGCGATCCGGCGGCCGCACCCTCCCGGCCCTGTCCGCCCTTGCCGCCGTGTCCGCCGTTGCCGGCCTGTCCGCTCTGTTCGCCGTTGCCGCCCTCTCCGCTCTGTCCGCCGCGCAGCCCGGCCATCGACAACTGGATCCGGCGGTCTTCCTGGCGCAGGCAGGCTAGCGCCACCGTTACCGCGTGCGCGGCGAGCAGCAGGATCCCGAAGATGTTCAGGGCGGCCATCGCTGCCATGCAGGCCGCGTACCCGGCCAGCCAGCCCGGCCGGCGGCCCGGGGAGCCGATCGCCCGCAGCAGCAGGTAGCTCCCGGCCGTCCCGAACGCAGTCACCATCGCATAGGACCTGGCGTCCTGCCCGTAGAGGCTGATCTGCGGCAGCACCGCGAATACCAGGCCCGCGGCCAGCCCGGCGGGCGGCGACACGAGCCGCCGGCCGATCGCCGCCACCAGACCGGCAGCCACTGTCATAGCCAGGGCCGACGGCAGCCGGGTGACGAACTCGCCGGTGCCTGCCACCCGCACCAGCGGCCAGATGGTCATGTAATAGACGCCGTGCACCCCATCGACGTGGCCCATCATCCGCACCAGCTGGGCGAAGGGCCGTTGCACCGCTGCCAGCGTCGCGCCCTCGTCCCGCCAGTAGGACGGCCCGGTGATGCCGGAGAGCGCCAAGCCGAGCATGACCAGCGGCGGGAGCAGCCGCATCCACCGTGGCCCCCCGTCGAAAGGAGGCTCCCCGCCGGTCCCGGCGCCCGCTGCCCCCGCGGCGACCGAACGCGCCAGCACCGGCGGGGTGTTGCGAGGGGTCACGCGTCGGCCCTCCATGGATCGGCAGGCCAGCGGCCGGCATTCTGCCAGCCCGCGCGGCAGGGACAACCGGCCGGAGCCCATCATGACCGGGCCTGGCTGCCTGGCCTTGACGGTCATGATGACACTCGCCGCCGGCCCCGGTCACCGTAGCCTACCGCGCTGGCCCGGCCGGGCCCGGCAACGTCATCCTGGCCGCGCCAGCCGGCCCCGTCAGGCGCGCAGCGCCCGGATCGACTGCCGCAATGACCCCATCGTGGCGAGCACCGCGGACGGCTCGTACCCGCAGTGCGCCATGCAGTTCGCGCACCTCGGATCGGAACCGCGGCCGTACTTCGACCAGTCAGTGGTCTCGACCAGCTCCCGGTAGGTCTTGGCGTAACCGTCGTTCATCAGGTAGCACGGCCGCTGCCAGCCGAACAGCGAGTACGACGGGATCCCCCACGCGGTGCAGGAGAAATCGGCCTTGCCCTCGAGGAAGTCCAGGAACAACGGTGAGTGGTTGAGCCGCCACCGCTTCCTGTTGCCATCACCGAACGCCTTGCGGAATAGCTCCCGGGTCTCCGTGACGCCGAGGAAATGCTCCTGGTCAGGTGCCTTCTCGTAGGCATACGCCGGCGAGATCATCATCTCGTCGACCTTGAGGTCGTCGTTGAGGTAGTCGAGTACGTCGATGACGGTCTGCGGGGTGTCGGTGTTGAAGAAGGTCGTGTTGGTCGTCACCCTGAAACCGCGCCGCTGGCACTCCCTGATCGCGGCGACGGCGTCGTCGAAGACGCCGTCCTTGCACACCGACGCGTCATGCCTGTCGGCAAGCCCGTCGATGTGGACCGCCCAGGCGAAGTAACGCGACGGCGTGAACTTGTCTAGCTTCTTCGGGATGAGCAGCGCGTTCGTGCACAAGAACACGTACTTCTTCCGCTTGATCAGCTCAGCGACGAGCTTGTCGATCTCCGGGTGCATGAGCGGCTCGCCACCAGCGATCGACACCATCGGCGCGCCGCATTCCTCGATGGCGGCCAGGGCCTGCTCCACTGGCATCCGCTGCTTCAGCACGCTCGCCGGATGCTGGATCTTGCCGCAGCCCGCACAGGCAAGGTTGCACGCGAATAGCGGCTCAAGCTCCACCAGCAACGGGAATTTGTCGCGCCTGGCGAGCCGCTGGCGCATCAGGTAGGCGCCGACGCGCATGCTCTGGCGCAGTGGCATGGTCATGCTGGCCTTACCTCCTTGGGAAGGCTGAACCGGATGGATTCGGTAGTGACGACGCGCTCGCTGACCTCGACGGGGCCGAGGCCGGACAGCGCCGCGACGATCTGCCCGACCGCCGCGTGCGGCGCGGACGCTCCTGCGGTCACCCCGATCACCGACGCCCCGGCGAGCCAGCCGAGCTCGATGTCTTCCGGGCCGTCGACGAGGTATGCCGGGATCCCGGCCCGCTGCGCGGTCTCGACCAGGCGAACCGAGTTGGATGAGTTGGCCGATCCGGCCACCAGGACCAGGTCGGCTTCCTTGGCCACGGCGCGGACCGCCTGCTGCCGGTTGGTGGTGGCATAGCAGATATCGTCGCTGCCCGGTCCGCGGGCCTCGGGGAACCTTTCCAGCAGCGCGTCGACGATCTCGCCGGCCTCATCGGCGGACAGCGTCGTCTGCATCAGGTAGGCGACCTTGCCCGGATCGGCCGGCCGCAGCCTGGCCACGTCGGCGACGGTCTCGACCAGCACGACCGCGCCGGGCGCCTCGCCGAGCGTGCCCTCGACTTCCTCATGGCCAGCGTGCCCGATCAGGACGACGTGGTAGCCCTCGGCCACGAACCGGCGGGCCTCGGCGTGCACCTTGGCGACCAGCGGGCAGGTCGCGTCGACCGCATCGAGCCCGCGTCGCGCGGCCTCGGCCCGCACCGCCGGCGACACCCCGTGCGCGGAGAACACCACGGTCGCGTGGTCGGGCACCTCGGTCAGCTCATCCACGAAGACCGCGCCGCGCCGCTCAAGGCCGTTCACCACGTGGGAGTTGTGCACGATCTGCTTGCGGACGTAGACCGGCTGGCCGTTCCTGTCCAGCATCCGGTCGACGATCTCGATCGCCCGCTCCACCCCCGCGCAGAATGATCGAGGGCCGGCCAGCAGCACGCGCCGCCGGCCGCCCGCCGCTGCCCACCTGGTCAGAACGGGGCCAGCCAGCCGGAGCGACCGCAGTGCCGCAGCGCCCCCTGCCAGCGCCCGCGGGCTGAGCAGCGGCCACTCCGGCGTGTCCGAGACCGCCCGGATCACGATCGCCGGCCGGCCGCCCGCGGCCGTCAGCAGCATCGCGGACTCCATGTCAGCGGCGACGGCGCCATAGCTGGCCAGCCGGGCCCGCTCCGACCTGCGGACCAGGTGGTCCACGGTGACGATCTTGCCGGCCTGGGCGCGCAGGCCCGCCCGGCGCAGCTCACCAGCGAGCAGCGGGGCGGACGGGCAGCTGAGCGCGGCCGCCGGCGAGCCGCCGAACGCGCTCACCTCCGCCCCCACCACAAGATCACCGGGTTTGAGGTCCGCTGAAAGCCCCCCGCCGGTACCGCTGATCGCCAGCATGCCAAACGCAGAGCCGCGAAGCCGGTCAGCCGCGAGGAGGGATCTCCTGCCGCCGAAGCCGGTCCGCAGGACCTCACCGTGGTCACCGATGCCGCGGCGGACGGCCCGCGCCTCCAGCCGCAGCGGCGAGCAGACGAGAAGGCGGCCTGCTTCATCCGGCCTGCTCACAGCGGCCGGGCTCACGCCGCACCGCCCGCTGCCCCCGGCTGGGAGCCGTCCTTGCCCGCGGCACTTGCGGGTCGGAGGAACCTGCCAAGCGCGCTGACCGGGAAGACCAGCCGGTACAGGTGATAATTGATGTAGAAGTCTCCGGGAAAACCGGTACCGGTGTACTGGGGCTCGTCCCAGCTCCCATCCGGCCGCTGGGTCTCGGCGAGCCACCGCACCCCCCGGTCAACGCTGGCCGCCACCTCATCCCCTGCGGCCGTTCCGACGGCCAGCAGCGCCATTAGCGCCCACGCGGTCTGCGACGCGGTGGACGGGCCGCGGCCGGACCAGCTGGTGTCCTCATACGAGCGCAGGTCCTCGCCCCAGCCGCCATCGGGATTCTGGTGCGCGGTCAGCCACGCGATGGCCCTCCGGATCGCCGGCTTGCCTGGCAGCACGCCGGCGGCGAGCAACGCGGGCAGCACGGCACCTGTCCCGTAGATGTAGTTGGCGCCCCAACGCCCGAACCATGATCCATCGCTCTCCTGGGCCCGCAGCAGCCACACCACTCCCCTGCGCACTGCCTTGCTCCCGGCCAGGCCGGCCGCTGCCAGCGCCTCGACGGTGTGCGCGGTGACGTCAGCCGACGGCGGATCGATGACCGCGCCGAAGTCACAGAACGGCAGCTTCGTCACCAGCGTGCTGGTGTTGTCAGCGTCGAAGGCGGCCCAGCCGCCGTCGCGAGACTGCATCCCGGTGAGCCAGCGAGCCGCCCGCTGCATCGCGTCAGCCGAGCCGAGGTGGCCGGTGAGTGCTACCCGCCGCAGCGCCAGCAGCACCTCCGCGGTGTCATCGACGTCGGGATAGCCGTCATTGTCGAATTCGAATGCCCACCCGGACGGTTCCAGCCCAGGCCGTCGTACCTGCCAGTCGCCGGGCCCGCGGATCTCCTCAGCCAGCACCCATCGGGCCGCCGACCGCAGCGCCGGATGCTCTGGCGGCAGCCCGGCATCAGCGAGGGCGATCATCGCGAGCACCGTGTCCCAGACCGGCGACTGGCATGCCTCTAGCCGGCGTACCGGCCCGTCGGCTGTCTCCTCCCAGACGGTGAAGCGGTCCAGGCCCGCGAGACCGCGCTGGATAACGGGATGATCGAGCCCGTAGCCCAGCAGGTGCAGCGCGATCAGCGAGTAGACCCACGGCGGCTGGATCCCGCCCCAGCAGCCGTCCCGCTCTTGCCGCGCGACGATCCATTCCGCGCACCGGCGAAGGGCCGCGGTTCTCGCAGCGCGCGCTGGCGGGGCCCTGAGGCCGTAACGCTGATGGGCGTGCAGCGCCCGGTCAATGCCGTTGAACAACCCGGCCCAGCCGGCCCGCGAGCCGCGCCTTTCCGGCCGTCCGGAGCCATCGGCCCGCAGCTCGTCGAGGCCGAAGGGCAGCGGCCGCACCGGGCGCAGCGAGCCGACGATGGTCAGCGGAACGATTGTCTGCCGCGCCCAGCACCCCCAGTCGTACACATTCAGCGGGAACCAGGCAGGTAGATAGATCATCTCCGGTGGAATGACCGGCAGGTCATCCCACGGCCATTCGCCGAACAAGGCCAGCCAGATGCGGGTGAAGACGCGGGCGGCCGCGATCCCGCCGCGCTCAGTGATCCAGCTGGCGGCGCGGGCCATGTGGCCGGCGCCTGGCGGGTCGCCTGCCAGCCGCAGCGCCACGTAGGCCTCGACCGTGGTGGACAGGTCGGGGGTGCCGTCGTGGTAGTTGGCCCAGGTCCCGTCCGGCCGCTGCTTGGACCTGATCCACCTGGCGGCCGCCGCGGTCTGTTCCGCGGTCCGCACCCCGAGGAACTCGCGGAGCAGCAGGTCCTCCGCATCCATCGTGACGTTGGTCTCCAGCTCCCCCTGCCACCAGCCGCGCTCGTGCTGCAGGCCGGACAGGTGACGGGCGGCCCGGTCCAGCGCAGTCCGCGCCGCCACCCGCGTGGCCTGCCCGTCCGGGCGGGCCTGCGTCACTGTCATGTGGGAAGCACCGTCATCTCGCTGCTCTCCAGGCCTGTCACCATTGCCGCGCCGTGATGAACTCGGCGATCCCGGTGAACTCCGCGCGCACATCGTCCGGCATTTCGGTCTCCGCCAGGCACTTGCTCGCCGAGGCCAGCTGCACGTCGGCTTCGGCCTCCGTCCAGCTCTTGCCCCCGGCCGCCACGACCAGGTCCGCAGCGCGCAGCAGCTCATTCTCATCGAGCGGCTCCGGACGGGCCAGCAGCGTGCTTAGTTCGGCGCCTTCCTGCGTCCCGCTGGTCAGCGCCGCGACCACGGGCAGCGACTTCTTCCTGGCCCGCAGGTCGGACCTGACCGGCTTGCCGGTCGTCTCCGGGGCACCCCAGATGCCCAGCAGATCGTCGGTGAGCTGAAATGCCAGGCCGGCGTGCGCGCCGAAGCCGGCCAGCCCCATGGCCAGCGCCGGCGGGGCGCCGACGTAGATGGCGCCGATGCTGCACGCGCACGCCATCAGCGCGGCTGTCTTGTCGCCGGCCATTTCCAGGCACTGGGCAAGCGACACGTCATCGCGCCGCTCAAACGCAAGGTCGGCACCCTGCCCGGCGATGAGCCGCTGCACGGCGGCCGACAGGCAGCGGGAGGCCCACAGCCCCTGCGGCGCCGGGCCCTCCAGCAGCAGGTCCTGGGCCAGGGCGAGCAGGGCGTCGCCGGCCAGGATGGCCGCACCCGTGCCGAACACGGTCCACGCCGTCGGCCGGTGCCTGCGCTCGACGTCACCGTCCATGATGTCGTCATGCAGGAGCGAGAAGTTGTGCACGAACTCGACGGCCGCCGCCGCGCACACCGCACGCTCCGGCGCGGCACCCGCGGCCCGCGCCGATAGCAGCGCGAGCGCGGGACGAAGCGCTTTGCCCGCGGCACCGGACTGGCCGCCGGTCCCGGCCGGATTGCCGTCCGCGTCGCCGAAGCCAAGGTGATAAGCGGCGACGACGCGGACTTCAGGGCTCAGCCGGTCAAGGGCCGCGCCGATCGCCGGCCCGACAAGGTCGCGGGCTGCCTCGACGCCCACCGGGACAGTGGCCGTCATGACGAGACCCGGGCAGTTGGCTGCGCCGCGGTCGCCAGGACTGCCTGCTGCGGCGGAGATAGGGCGGTTAGCTGGCTGATCAGTTCCTGTGCAGCGCTGTGTCCGCTTCGCACGGCACCCTCCATCGTGTCCGGCCAGCCGGTATCGGTCCACGCTCCCGCAAGCGCAAGCCCGGGCAACGAGGTCGCGGCGGCCGGGCGGACCGATCCGCAGCCTGGTCCCTGGCGGAACGTAGCCCGCCGTTCTCTGGTGACGAAGAAATCGGTAACGCGGGCATCTCGCGCCGCGGGGAAGAGCTCTTCGAGCGCCGGCAGGAACAGCTCCCGCAGCCTCGCGACCGGGACATCGATGTAGCTGTCCGCGGCAGAAACGGATACCGCCAGGTACTGACCCGTCTGCACGCCTGCCGACCTGGTCTTGTCGAACACCCACTGGACCGGAGAATCGATCGCCGCGACCAGCGGCAGCCTGGTCACCCGCTTGTCGTAGATGACGTGCACGTTCACGATGGGGCTCGAGCCGAGGTCCGCCCACCGGGCAGAGCCGCTGGCCGCGGCCGCAGGCACGAGACGTGCGGCCGGCCCGTGCGGGACCGCGAGCACCACCGCGTCGGCGCTGATCACGCCGCCATCGTTGCTGCCAGCCGCGCCCCCGTCAGCCAGCCGCGACGGCGTGCCCACGTCATCCGCGTCTGTATCGGTACCTGAGCTGATCAGGACCCGGAATCCGCCCGCTGGCGCTGGCTGCACCGCCGTCACCTTGGTCCCGAGCCGCACATCGGCTCCGAGCCTGCCTAGCAGGCCCTCCGCTGCTCGCCCGTGCAGCTCGCCGAGCGGAACGGCCGGCACGCCGATGTCCGCCGCGGCCCTGCCGCCAAGCAGCGCCATCTTGATCACGGTCGCCGCGAGCGCGGTGCTCGCGTCATCGCCGTTGATGTTCAGCGCCGAGACGATGAACAGGTCCCACAGCCGGCGCCGGGCCTGCTCGCTCTGGCCCCTGGCGGCGAGCCAGTCGCCCAGCCGCTGGCTGTCCAGCTCGGCAGCGGCCGGATCGGCAAACCGCATGGCCAGCGCGGCACGGATCACCCTGAGCCGTTCGGATGGGGCAAGAAAGGAGTAGCCAGCCAGCGCCTTGCCCATGTGCAGCGGGCCAGGCAGCGCAGTCCGCCGCAGCCTGGCCTGGCCCGGGCCGCTCCCGGTGCCGGCGCCGCGGCGCGGCTGCAGCCCGGCGCCGCCCGCGGTGCCGCCAACACCGGCGTGGTCACCGGGGCCGCCGGCGTCACGGCCGCTTCCGGACAGCACGGTGACGTCGAAGCGTTCCTGGATGGCTGCGGAGCCCGTCATGCCGAGCCTCGCCAGCAGCTCCTGGTAGGCAGTGCAGCACCGCAGGAACACGTGCTGGCCGTTGTCAATGACCAGCTCACCGCGCGAGAAGGAACACGTTGCCCCGCCCAGCCAGGGCCTCGCCTCCAGCAGGGTGACGCCGATGCCTGCCTCGCGCAGCGCGATGGCCGCGGTGATGCCCGCCAGGCCGCCGCCGATGACAGCCACGGTGCGAGCTGTCATTGCCAGGCCTCCTCGATGCTCATCGTGTCCTGCCCGGCCGCCCCGCCGCGGCGCGCGAGCCGGGGCGCCAGCCCAGCCAGCGACCGGGCAGCCACCAGGGCCTTTGCCCGCGACGGCACCGACAGCCTGGTCCGCAGCGCCGCGGCCGGCTCTGCCGCGATCTGCTCGAGCAAGCGGAGGTAGATACCGGCCATGGCGCCTGCGCACGCCGCGCTCCGCCGGTCGAGCAGCGGCATCAGCCGCAGGCCGACGCCATACCAGTGCTGGGCCCGCCGCGCCTCGAAACGTACCAGATCCTCCAGCCCTGAACTGGCCTGCAGCTCGGCCGGGCGGGCCGGTCCAGCAGGGCCGTTCTGGATGCCAGGCGCCAGCGTGCAGCCGAACCGGGCGAGATCATCCGCGGGCAGGTACACCCGGCCGTTGCCATAGTCCTCGCGGATATCCCGGAGGATGTTGGTCAGCTGCAACGCGACGCCGAGCGCGTCCGCCAGCGGCTCCGCGGCCCCGGCCTCGCTGCTGCCGAATATGCCGAGAGACAGGCGCCCGATCGAGCCGGCCACGCACCTGCAGTAGTGTTCCAGCTCGCTGAAACTGGCGTAGGCCGTGCCGCGCACGTCGGCTTCGCAGCCATCGATCAGCTCGCCGAAGGCGCCGAGGGGAATCGGGTACCTGCGGCCGGCATCCGCGAGGGCGACCAGCACCGGATCGTCAAGACCGTCCTGCTGGGGCGGCTCACCTAGCCCGGCCTGCTCAGCCTGCGGGGCAAGCTCAGCCTGCCCGGCCAGCTCAGCCTGCCCGGCCAGCTCACCCTGCCCGGCTAGCTCCCCCGGCCCAGCCCGCTCAGCCCGCCCGGCCTGCTCAGCCTGCCCGGCCTGCTCAGCCTGCCCGGCCAGCTCACCCTGCCCGGCCAGCTCACCCTGCCCGGCCAGCTCAGCCCGCCCGGCCAGCTCCCCCGGCCCAGCCTGCTCAGCCCGCCCGGCCAGCTCACCCGCCCCAGCCTGCTCAGCCTGGCGCTCCTGTCCCGCCTGGCCGCCCTGTCCCGCCTGGCCGCCCTGTCCCGCCTGGCCGCAGTCTCGGGCCAGCTCGGCCAGCTGGGCGCGGACCTCACCGAGCGCGGCGAGCTTGTCCGCGGCCGGCAACGTACCGTCGCCGATATCGTCGATCCTGCGCGCGAACGCATAGACGGCCGACAGCGCCCGTCGCTTCGGCGCCGGAAGCAGCCGGATGCCGTAGGAGAAGTTCCGCGCCTGAGTCCTGGTCACCTGCTCGCAGTGCCGGTACGCGGCATGGGTCTCGGAGGATTCGGCCAGGCCGTCCCTCATCACCTCACCGCCCCCTCGTATAAGCCAGCGCCAGCTCACCGGCGACCCGGCGCCGGCGCGCCACCGGCGTACCGCTCAGCACGTCATAGTCGGCGCCCGCGATGGCCGCGAGCGCCGCGCGACCGCCGGCCACATACCCGGCCACCGCGGCCCGGGCGGCACCGCGCAGCGACCCGATGAGCGGTGCGCCAGTATCGAGCAGTGCACGCGCGCGCGCGACCTCGAACGCAATCAGCGCCCGGACCGGCGGCCCGGCCGACCCTGCCGCCAGGTCCCGTGCCGAGCAGCCGTAGCGTTCCATGTCATCGGCGGGCAGGTAGACGCGGCCAGCGCGGAGGTCTTCCGCGACGTCCTGCCAGTGCTCGGCCAGCTGGAGCGCGGTGCAGATGGCGTCGGACTGCTCGGCCCGCGGTTCGCTATAGCTGCCGAAAACATACAGCACGATCCGGCCGACCGGGTTGGCCGACAGACGGCAGTAGCCGAGCAGGTCATCGAAGGTCCGGTACTCGCTGACTACCTGATCTTGCTGGTTGGCCCTGATCAAGTCCACGAAGGGCTGCATCGGGATCCCGCATTCGGCGACGGCAGGGCCCAGCGCGCGGATCACGTCGATCCTCGGCTGTTCAGCCTGGCCGCCGTGGCCGACCGTGTCAGCCTGGCCGCCGTGGCCGACCGTGTCAGCCTGGCCGCCGTGGCCGACCGTGTCAGCCTGGCCGCCGTGGCCGACCGTGTCAGCCTGGCCGCCGTGGCCGACCGTGTCAGCCTGGCCGCCGTGGCCGACCGTGCCTGCGTTCTTGCCTCCGTAACCGCCGGAGCCGCTGCTACCGAACGGACCGGCACCGCCTTCCCCGCCATTCACCCGTTGTGCGTAGAGGCGGATCAAGTCGGCCTGAAGTTCATCGAGCAGGCGCAGCCGGTCCCCGGCCGGCGCCTGGTCACCGATGTCGTCGGCGGTCCTGGCGAAGCCGTACACAGCCATCAGGTGCCGCCGGTAACGTCCGGGCAGGAACCGCAGCGCGACAGGGAAGTTCTCGCGCGTGGCCCTTAGGGCCAGCGCGTCCGCTGCGGCCGGCACTCCTTGAGTCCCCTCAAGGAAGCCGGCGCTGATTCGCATCCCGTCGCGAGTCACGTTCCATATTTCTGCACAGCTCTCAATTGAAAAGCAAATAATGACGCGGCCGTCAGATGACGCTGATGTCGCCTTCCGCGGCCGGACTACGGCGCCTTCGCTCATCAGTAGCGCCTATTTGAGCGCCTGGCCGCACCTGGATCGTCCTTCCCGGTACGCCGAGTCCAAATCCCGTTCTTGCCGCACGCCAGCCATAACTGACACAGACGTCATATCGGGCCGCAGCGGGTTGCCCCACTCCAAATGCAAAGCCCGGCAGTGGCTGCAAGTAACGAGGACGCTCCGCAGCGAGCCCACCCCGGCAGGATCCCACCCGGCCGCGCCAGCATCCCGACCCGGTCACGCTAGCATCCCGGGCCCGCTGAGCCCCGCATCCATGGAAAGCCAGCATCCCGGGCCCGCCGGGCCCGCCGGGCCCGCAACCAGGCGAACTACACAGCGCCAGAAACCGGCATTTCGGGCTTTGGTCCGCACCGGGCCGGCTCGATACCGCCCTAAATGGGGCCTTTGGGATGATCTGGGAGCCTATGGCACTGCCGAAGCTCTAGGCAGCCCTGCCAAACGGCCGACACGGCGTCACGATTGCTACGGCTTGATCCGGACATGCCCCCTTTTGCCAGTGATCTTGGTATTGCGGTGTTAGGCTCGCAGACCTTGCCGGGGGAACGTCCCGACATCGGGGTTCGCTCGTTACATCTCACGCCGAGGCAAAGTCATGGGTTTGCACCGCCGGTCCATTCGCCTGAGGATCTTCCTGCTGGTCCTGATCCCCATTCTGTCTCTGATCGGGCTGTATGCGTTCGTCGTGAGCATTACGGCCAGCGATGCCATCAACCTCGCCAGGTCCAAGACGGTGAAGAACACCATTGGCTTGCCGACCGGCCAGGTTGAGGCCCAGATCGACGCGGAGCGGCTGATCGCCGTGGTGTACCTGGCCGTCCCTAACCCGCTGACCCTCGGGGCGCTGCACGCGCAGGAGGTGAAGACGGGCAGGGCCCTGTCGGCCTTCGGCACTGTGGTCAGGTCCGGCGCTACGATGGGTAGCGCTTCCGCGCCGGAAAAGCAGGCATTCGCAGTTCTGCTCAAGGACACGGCGGGCCTCGGAGCGCTTCGCTCCCAGATCACGTCGCGGAGCATCAGCAGGACGCAGGCGATGAATGGATACAACACTCTTATCGCCGACGCGGGCATGGTCCTGAATCAGATCATTCTCCAGCAGACCAATGTCCCGCTAGCTACCCAGGGACTCGCACTGGCCGGCGTGGGCAAATCCGAGGAGATGCTGCTGCGGGAGGACGCGCTTCTCACCGGCGACCTGGCCGCAGGCTCGTTCAATGTTGCTGACCGGCAGGCATTTGCCGAGCTTGCGGGAGCTCGCCGGGCTCTTTACGCCCAAACGCTGCCGGATCTCGATCCGATCTACCGGGGCTACTACCTGAAGGACGTCAGTCCGCGGGCCTCCGCCACGCTCGCTGCTCTCGAAGACGACGTGATCAAGGACCCGAGTCCGCGCCGCGCACCGCCGGTATCACCCGCAGCCTGGACCAAGGCCGTGGAGACGGTCTCGTCCGGCCTCTCGCTGGCTGGTGAGCAGGCGGCCAACGAGCTGACGATCCGGGCACAGCCAGTCGCCAACGCGACCTATCTGCGGCTCATCCTGGCCGGCGGTCTCGGGCTGCTGGCGATCATCTTGTCCATCATCATGTCGGTCTGGATCGGCCGCGGACTCGTCCGCCAGCTGGCCGGCCTCCGGCAGTCCGCCCTGGAGCTGGCCAACGAGCGCCTGCCGCGCCTGGTGCAGCGGTTGCGCGCGGGCCAGGACGTGGATCTGGCTGCGGAGGCACCACAGCTCGAATCGAGTTCTGATGAAATCGGCCAGGTCAGAGAAGCCTTCAACGCGGTCCAACGGACGGCGGTAGAAGCGGCGTTCGACGAGGCGAGAGTACGTCGCGGCATCAGCGACGTCTTCCGCAACCTGGCTAGGCGCAGCCAGTCGCTACTGCACCGGCAGCTAGCACTGCTCGACGCCATGGAACGGCGCGCCACCGAGCCTGGAGAGCTTGAGGACCTGTTCCGCATCGATCATCTGACCACCCGGATGCGCAGGCACTCTGAGGGCCTGATCATCCTCTCTGGCGGGTCACCAGGCCGTGGCTGGCGCAACCCGGTGCCGCTCGCCGACGTCTTGCGCGCCGCCGTCGCCGAAGTGGAGGACTACACCAGGATCCGGGTCACGACTGGCACCCGCGCGGCGCTGGTCGGCTCCGCGGTCGCCGACGTCATTCACCTGATCGCGGAACTGGCCGAGAATGCGACGATTTTCTCGCCGCCCAATACCCCGGTCCGGATCCATGGCGACATTGTCGGCAGGGGATTCGCCATCGACATCGAGGATCGCGGTCTTGGTATCCCCGATGACAAGCTAGGCGAGATCAATCACAATCTCGCCCACCCGGCGCCATTCGACCTGTCGGGCAGCGACCAGCTTGGCCTCTTCATTACCGGGCAGCTGGCCCGACGGCACAAGATCCAGGTATCCCTACGGCCCTCACCCTACGGGGGCACCACGGCGATCGTGCTGATCCCGAAGGCGCTCGTCGTCGACGAGACCAGCGCCGACCTTGAGCCCGGGTCGGCTTCCGACCGTGCGATGCGGCTCACCGGCCGGCATGCCGCGCTGCAACAGGGCGCCGGTCCCGAGCCGACTGCCCTCACCCGGGCCAGCGCGTTGTCATCGAGCGCTACTCAGCCGCCCGAACCGGCCGACCCGGCCGACCCGCCGACGCCCGAACCGGCCGACCCGGCCCCGCCCGAACCGGCAAACCCGCCGCCGCCCGGCCTGACCGTAGATCCTGCGCCCGCCCGGGCCGCCGGTCAGCAAGCCGATCCTGCGCCCGAACCGGCCTTCGATCCATGGGTCATCCCGCCCGGCCGGGTGCCCGCCGCATCCGCGCCAGCCGCCGACCGTGACAGCGAATTCGCGTGGCTTTCCGGCACGGAATCGGCAGCAGGCCCGGCCAGATCGCATGCGTTCGGGGACGACCAGCTACTGGACGAGCATGACGACGCAGCGGACATGGACCCGCGGGTGACGACCACCGAACTGACGGACCTGGGCCTTCCGGTGCGAGTTCGCCAGGCGAGCCTGGCCCCTCAGCTGAGGAATCGCGGCGGTTTCGCGGCGTCCGGGAACGGCCCGAGCGGGCCGTCCCCGGAGGCGGCACGCAGCACGGTCTCGGCTCTGCAACGCGGCTGGGAACGTGGCCGGTCTGCGGCCGGCACCGCGGATCCTGCGTCCGGGACAGTGCTGAGCCCAGAACCCTCCGATGAGGCCGACGCAGCGCGGAGCGATGAGTGACCTGCCAAACCGCAGCGGGCTAGACCACTAGACCACCAGGGGGCATCCCATGAGCGTCAGCGAACTTGACTGGCTTCTCGATGACCTGGTCGCAAGGGTCGTCCACATCGACAAGGCCGCCATTCTGTCCAGGGACGGCCTTGCCATCGGCGCGTCGGCCGGGCTGAGCCGGGAGGATGCCGAGCACCTTTCCGCCGTCGCGGCCGGCTTCCAGAGCCTGGCCAGGGGGGCGGGTGCACATTTCGGCGGCGGTAACGCGAGGCAGACCATTGTCGAAATGGAATTCGCGTTCTTGTTTGTGACCGCTGCCGGCGAAGGTAGCTGCCTCGCCGTCTTGACGACGGCCTCGGCTGACGCCGGTCTCGTCGCTTATGAGATGGCGGTTCTCGTCAAACGGGTAGGCGAGCACCTGTCTGTGTCCCAACGGCCGGTGCGCACCAGCGCAGAGACGAAGTGATTTCCGGTGTCCCCGGCCGCAGACAGGTGGCTTGACAGCGACGCCGGGCCGGTGGTCCGCCCTTACGCCCTGACTGGCGGCCGGACCCGGCCCAGCGGTGAGAGCTTCGACCTGGTCTCCATGGTGGTGGCAATCCGCGGCGCCCAGGCCGACCTCCAGGGTCTCGAGCCCGAGCACCTGCTCGTGCTACGCCGGTGCCGCCTCCCGATCTCGGTGGCTGACCTGGCGGCCGACCTTGACCTTCCGCTCGGCGTGGTCCGGATTCTCATCGCCGACATAAGGGACCGCGGCCTTGTCGCAGTTCATCACCCGGTGCCGGTCAGGCTGACCGACCCGCGCCTGCTTCGGGAGGTGGCGGATGCACTACGCAGGCTCTGACGAGGGTGGTTATTCGCACCCAACGCCGATAGCAATCAAAATCCTCGTCGCGGGCGGTTTCGGCGCCGGCAAGACCACCCTGGTGAGTTCCGTGACCGAGATCCGGCCCCTGCGGACCGAAGAGCACCTGAGCGAGCCGGGTACGCATATCGACCTGACCGACGGGGTGGAGCACAAGACCACCACCACGGTCGCGATGGACTTCGGGCGCATCACCATCCGCGAGGACCTGGTCGTGTATCTGTTCGGCACGCCAGGCCAGCGCCGCTTCTGGTTCATGTGGGACGACCTCTCGTTCGGGGCCCTCGGCGCGGTGATCATGGCGGACACCCGGCGGCTCGCCGACTGCTTCGCCTCAGTTGACTACTTTGAACGCCAGGGAACGCCCTTCATCGTGGCGGTGAACTGCTTTGCCGGAGCGAAGCGCTTTCCTGAGGCCGCCGTCCGTACTGCGCTCGACCTCGATCCCGATGTACCCGTCGTGATATGCGACGCGCGCCAGCGAGCGTCGTCCCGCGATGTCCTGATCGTTCTCGTCGAGCACGCCATAAACCTGCTCAGCATGGATCCTGCCGACGTCAGCCCCGCCAGATGAGCACGAGTGCGCAGTCGTCGGAGCTGCGCTCCCCTTCCTGCATCGTCTGGACGAGGCGCGCGGCGCCTGCCCCGAAGCCGGAGGTCACCAGGCGGTCCGCCGCGCCAAGCAGCCGGTCAATGCCCACGTCGATATCCCGGCCCGGCGCCTCGACGAGCCCGTCGGTGTAGAGCATCAGCGCATCTCCAGGCCGCAGCGCGCCGCGCTCAGGGACACTCCGCAGATCAGGTACCACGCCCAGCACCACGCCGCGGGCCCGGGTAAGCCGCCACTTACCGCTGCCGGCCTCGAAATGCGCCGCTGGCGGGTGACCGGCTGAGTCAACCACATATTCTCCCGTCGCCAGGTCAATCGCGAGATGCACTGCCGTCACGAAGCCCTCGGCAACGGCGCCACGCCGCAGGTAGGCATTGCAGCAGGCCAGGAATTGCTCAGCAGGAACCGAGCCGAGAAGGCCCCCGAACGCGCCGGACAGCAGCAAGGCCCTGGTCCCGGCGTCGATCCCCTTGCCGGACACGTCCACTAGCGCTACTTCGAGTGCCTTCCCGTCACATGCGGAGACCACGAAGTCACCGCCGAACGACGAGCCCCCCGCTGGCCTGAGCACCGACACGGACCGCCAGCCAGCAGGCAGCTCGGGCAGCCTGCTCTGGGCACGGATCCGGTCCCGCAGCTCAATCAGCATCTGGTCGCCGCGCAGTCCCTGGACGCCGAGCTTCTCCCTGGTCCTGGCGAGCACATCGGCAACCAGGGCAGTGACCACGATGGTGGCGACGATGCCCGGCTCAGCACGGCCCTCCAGCCAGTCATAAGCGAGCATCGCGGCGACCACGCAGAACAAGATCCGCAGCGCCCGCGGCCACAGCAACAGGCCACCGGCCAGGATTGGAAGGATCATCACGCCGGGCGAGAACCACGACACCGACACCTGCACCGCGGCGGCGCCGATCACCACCACAGCGATCGCCAGCCCGAACGCCAGGCGGCGGTTCCTGGTGATGAACTGGCGGCGGATCACGCCGCGCAGCCGGTGCAGCGCTGCCTGCGCCGCGGCCATGAACCGGTGCGGGACGTGATGAACCATGATGGCGGAACTGTACCGGTACATGCAGTATGCTCACCCGCGGTAAACCCGTTAGCCGCGCGAAGCGGGCCGCCGCGGCTGACGGACGGCCTGCGGGTCCGCGGTCGGCGCTCGCGGGCGGGCGCCCAGCAGGGCACGGCTCCTGCCAGGTGGACCAGGTCATCGAAGTGACGGATCATATCCTGGACAGCAACCGGGCACCGCGGCCTGGCGGCCGGACCGCGGGCGACATGCCCTGCCCACGCTCGACCGCGCCGTCATGGAATCCAGCGCCATGGCGTCCGGCGATTTCTGACCCCTACCCGATCGCGAGACGGGATGGACCGCTTTGACAGGCATGAAAGTGACGGTTGGCGCGGCTATGCGGGCCAGGGACGTGTCGAGGCCGCACGCCGAGCATGATGCACAGGCGCGCGAGCGCGACACCCAGGCCGTCGGCGCCGGCCCGCCAGGACAGCCAAGCCCGCTCCTAGGAGGCCAGCCAGCCCGCGAGGGCCCGCCAGACCCGGCCAGCCAGCCGGGCCGCACCGGTCAGCCGGCTCCCGCGGGTCAGCCAGGGCCGGCAAGTCAGCGGAGCCGCGCACGCCGGCCTGCCCCGCAAGGCCAGCGCAGCCCAGCGGGCCAGCCCGCCCAGCCGAACCGCGCAGGCCAGGGCGCCCAGCCGAACCGCGCAGGCCAGGGCGCCCAGCCGAACCGCGCAGGCCAGCCCGCCCAGCCGAACCGCGCGCGCGAGGCCGCCCTGCCCAGCCCAGCCGCCAGGCAGGGTCCGGTGCCCGGGGCGGGCGGGGCGAGGCAGGAAGGCCGCGCCACCCGTCACGGGGCGTCAGAGCTTCCCGGCGCCGCGGCCCCGCCAGGCGGCGACCAGCCCGCCCCGCAGGCCGGCCGAGCCTCCGGCAAGCGGCGGCGGCGGCGCCCCAGGTGACGTGCCCCGGCGCGGGACTAGATCCGGTACCGGTCATAGATGATCTTGGTCCTGGAGGACGCCCGACTTCTGCCACGGTCGTCTGCAGCGCAGGCCGGCGCGGTCTTGAGATCGAACTGGATCCGGAGGACCTGGTCCGGGTCGCGAACGCGATAGTGACCCGGATCTCGCAGCCAAAGCTCCGCTCACCCGGAAGGGCCGGCCATCGACCCGTTATTAGGTTAGCCTAAGCTAATCTGACCACTGATGACCCTCTGGCCGGACGGGACGATGATCACGGAATACCAGGCAGTTGTTCGGTGTCAGCAGCAGCGGCACGGCAGGGAGCCAGCCGCCATGGCGGGCGACCGGATCGGCGCGCTCTCGTCTGGCCCGGTGTGGTGAGCCGCCGGGCCGCTGTCGTCGCCGCGATGGTCATCGGCGGCGGGCTGCTGGCCGGCTGCGGCGCCGCCGGGGGGTCGGGCAGCACGTCGCTCACGCTCTACAGCGGCCAGCATGTGCAGACGACGGACAGCCTCGTCGCCGCTTTCGAGAAGAAGACGGGCATTACCGTCAGTGTCCGCAGCAACGACGAAGATACCCTGGCCGACCAGATTGTCACGGAGGGATCTCACTCCCCCGCCGACGTGTTCTATACCGAGAACTCGCCTCCGCTGGAGCATCTCCAGGCCGATGGCCTGCTGGCCCGGACCGACACCTCGACGCTGGCCCGTACCCCGGCGCAGTACAGCTCGCCGCGCGGCGACTGGGTCGGCGTGTCAGCGAGGGTCAGCGTGCTCCTTTACAACCCCGCCCTGATTGCCGCGAGCCAGCTTCCCGCCAGTGTCAGCCAGCTGGCGCAAGCCCGCTACCGGGGCAAGCTGGCCCTGGCCCCGCAGGAGACTGACTTCCAGCCCATCGTCACCGCATACGCGCGGGCCCATGGCGAGCCTGCCGCCCTCGCCTGGCTCAGGGCCATCAAGGCGGGCGCGGCCGGCCACATCTACCCCGACAACGAGACGATCGCCGACCAGGTGAACCGCGGCGCCATCGCCTTCGGCATCGTGAATCAGTACTACTGGTACCGGCTGCGGGCCGAGATCGGCACCGGGAACATGCGCTCCAGGATCGCCTACTTCGCCCCGCACGACCCGGGCTACGTGACCGACGTGTCCGGGGCCGCAGTGCTGAAGTCGAGCACCCATCAGGCAGCGGCGCAGAAGTTCGTCGCGTTCCTGGTCAGTAAGCAGGCTCAGGAAATCATCGCGGACCCGAGCAAATCGATCAGCTTTGAGTACCCGATCGCCTCAGGCGTCACGACGATGGCCCCGGAGAAGCCGTTCGATCAGCTGCAGCCCTATCCGATCACGATCGCGGAGCTCGGCACCGGGACCACGGCCATTTCCTTGATGCGCGAAGCTGGCCTGCTGTGACGTCCGCTGCTGCCGGCCGGATGTGATGGCGCTCTCGCCCGCACGCCAGGCACCCGCTCCGGAGCGCACCGGGCCGCCGCCCGAGCCGGGTCGGGGACCGCAGCGGGCCCGCCGGCCCGTAGTGCTGCTGACCGCGAGCTCAGCCGTGGCCGCGCTACTGGCGCTGCCGCTGATCTTCCTGCTGATCGAGGCACACGGCGCGGGGACCGCCGCGGTCGCGCGCATGATCTTCCGCCGCCCCACTGCCGACCTGCTCTGGAACACGGTCCGGCTCACCGTGGTGGTCACCGTCTTGTGCGCGATCATCGGGACGCTGACGGCGTGGTTCGTCGAGCGGACTGACCTGCCCGGACGGCGGGTCTGGGCAGTGCTGATCGTAGTTCCGCTGGCGATCCCTGACTTCGTGGTGAGCTTCGGCTGGGCCTCGCTGTGGACCTGGGTGCAGGGCTTCCGCGGGGCCGTCATCGTGATGACCCTCGCCGTCTATCCGCTGGTCTACCTGCCGGTCGCAGCCAGCCTGCGCGCGGCCGATCCCGGGCAGGAGGAGGTAGCGCGCAGCCTCGGCGCCGGGCGGGTACGTACGTTCTTCCGGATCACGCTGAGCCAGGCGCGCGGCGCGATCCTGGGCGGCTGCCTGCTCGTCGCGCTCGTGCTGCTCGCCGAATACGGCGCCTTCGAGATCCTCGGCTACCAGACCTTCACTACCGAGATCTTCACCGAGTTCTCGATCTCGTTCAGCGTTCCGGCGGCCTGCGCGCTATCCCTGGTGCTGGTGCTGCTGAGCCTGGTTGTCCTGGCCGGGGAGGGCGCGCTGCGCGGCCGGGGGAAGGCCAGCCGGTCCGGGCCGCAGGCGCAGCGCCGGCTGCCGCCGCAGCGGCTCGGCCGGGCCAGGTTCCCGGTGCTGGCGGGCCTCGGGCTGCTCAGCCTGCTGGCGCTCGGCGTGCCTGTCGGCGCCAGCGGGTACTGGATTTTCGAAGGCGGGGCTCACTCCATCACCGGCGTCACGCTGCCAGGAGCGGCCCTGCACACCGCCCTGTACGGGGCGGGCGCGGCCGTGCTTGACACGGTGCTGGCCCTTCCCGTCGCCCTGCTGGCCATCCGGCATCCCGGACGGGTCAGGTACCTGCTCGAACGCAGCACCTACCTGGTGCTCGCGACACCCGGGGTGGTCGCGGCGTTCGCGCTCTCGTACTTCACCGAGCGGTATGCGGGCGGCTTCCTCTACCAGACCGCAGCGCTGCTAGTCCTCTGCTACGCGATCATGTTCTTCCCGCTCGCGCTGGTTGGCGTCAAGGCCTCCCTCGCCCGCGCACCGGCCAGCCTGGACGAGGTGGCCCGCTCGCTCGGCCAGCGCAGGCTGGCCGTCTTGTGGCGGGTAACACTCCGGCTGGCCGGGCCTGGCCTCGCGGCAGCGTTCTGCCTGGTCTTCTTGTCCGTGGTGACGGAACTCACCGCGACGCTGCTGCTGATCCCGACCGGCGTGCAGACCCTCGCCACGCAGTTCTGGGTCTACCAGCAGAATCTGTCCTACGGGCAGGCGGCCCCGTTCGCGCTGGTCATGATTGCCCTGGCCGCCGTGCCGAGCTACGTGCTCGGGCGATTCTTCGACCGGTCGGCGCACCCGCAAGAATGAGGGCATGACGTCGCTAGCGGTCTGCGGCCTGTACAAGTCATACGCCAGCCAGGCGGTGCTGGCCGGCCTGGATATTGACGTGCCCGCCGGATCCCTCACCGCCATTCTCGGTCCGTCCGGCAGCGGGAAGACGACGCTCCTGAGGGTTCTCGCGGGCTTCGAGCGACCCGACGCAGGCACGGTACGGATCGGCGATGCCGTCGTGGACGGGCCAGGCGAGCACGTGATACCCGAACGGCGCCGGATCGGGTACGTCCCGCAGGAAGGAAGTCTCTTCCCGCACCTGACGGTCGAGGCGAACGTCGGGTTCGGGCTTCCTGCCCGGCAGCGTAAGGGCCCGCGGACCACCGGGCTGCTGGACGCGGTAGGGCTGGCCGGGCTTGGCAAGCGTTACCCGCATCAGCTCTCCGGCGGCCAGCAGCAACGGGTCGCGCTGGCCAGGGCACTGGCCATCCGGCCCGACATTGTCCTGCTTGACGAGCCATTCGCCGCGCTGGATGCGCACCTGCGCGCTAGCGTCCGGGCCGACGTCCTGCAGCTTCTGCGACGGGCCGGAACCACGGCTGTGCTGGTGACCCACGACCAGGACGAGGCGCTCTCCAGTGCCGACCGGGTGGCGGTGCTGCGCGATGGCAGGATCGCGCAGTGCGCGCCCCCGCAGGATCTCTACTCGCGGCCGGCCGATGCGGATCTGGCCCGTTTCATCGGCGAAGCCAATCTCGTCGAGGGCGTCCTCGACGGCACCACGGTACGGACCCTCCTGGGCCTGCTCCCGGTCGAGGCGTCAGCGACCGGTCAGCCTCCGGACGGGCCGGTCACCGTGCTGGTCCGGCCCGAGCAGATCGAACTCCACCGGGCCGCCGGACAGGCGGCTGCCAGCCTGGCGGGCCGGGTGGTCTCCTGCGGATACTACGGCCACGACGCGGTCGTGCAGGTGCAGCCGCAGCAGGACGGCCACGGGCCCGTCATCATCGTCCGGACCCATGGCGGCAACCTGCTGCCCGCCGGGTCTCAGGTCTGGCTGCGAGCGCACGGCCCAGTCATCGCCTGGCCGCGCTAGCGCAGCATCGCGGCCATGAACGCCGCCAAACAGCCGCCACGCCAGCCGCATGAGCCACAGCCAGGCGGCTCCCGGTCGGGCGGGGCCTTCGTGAAGATCTAGAACTGAAGCGCCTTGACCTCAAGGAACTCCTCTAGGCCCTGGACCCCGAGCTCGCGTCCGTAGCCCGACTGGCCGAACCCGCCGAACGGGGCCGCTACGTTGAAGGCACCGCCGTTGACCTCGACCTGGCCAGCGCGAAGCCTCCTCGCCACCGAGACGGCGTGCTCCTGATCGGCCGACCACACGGCCGCGGCCAGGCCGTACCTGGTGCCGTTGGCAATGTCCACCGCCTCGTCTTCCGATGTATAGCCGATCACCGACAGCACCGGGCCGAAGATTTCTTCCTGCGCGATCGTCATGTCCGGCCGCACGTCCGCGAAGACGGTGGGCAACACGAAGTAGCCGTGCTCAAGCCCGGCCGGGGCCTGCGGGCCGCCGACGACCAGCCGCGCCCCCTCGGCAGCTCCCTGCTCGATGAAGCCGCGCACCCGGTCCCGCTGGGCGGCCGTCACCAGCGGGCCGAGCCGGGTGCCCGGGGCGAGCGGGTCGCCTGCCAGATAGCGTTCCGCATTCTTGGCCGCGTGCCCGACCGCCTCGTCGTAGGCGTCGCGGTGCACGAGCATCCGGGTGAGCGCGTTGCAGGTCTGCCCCGAGTTGACGAACGCCTTGGCCACCCCGACCTTGACCGCGGTGGCCAGGTCCGCGTCGGGCAGGATGACGTTGGCCGACTTGCCGCCGAGCTCCAGGGTGACCCGCTTGACGGTGGCCGCCGCCGCCTCCGCCACCTGCCGCCCGGCAGCGGCCGAGCCGGTGAAGGACACCGCGTCGATGCCCGGGTGGGACGCGATCGCCGCGCCGGTCACCGGCCCGGTGCCGCTGACGAGGTTGAACACGCCGGCCGGCAGCCCGGTTTCATGGAAGATGTCGGCCAGCTCATAGGCGGCGAGCGGGGCGACCTCACTCGGCTTTACGACCACAGTGCAGCCCGCCGCGAGCGCCGCGGCTACCTTGGCGACGATCTGGTGCAGCGGGTAGTTCCACGGCGTGATGGCGCCCACGACCCCGACGGGCTCCCTGACGATCAGCGAGTTGCCCACCCGCTCGCCGCCGAAGTCGTAGCTGGCCAGCAGGTCGACATAGCTGGCCAGCACCGCCAGCGGCGTCCCGACCTGGACCTTCCTGGCGAAGCTGGCCGGCGAGCCGACGTCGGCGATGATGACGGCCGCGACCGCATCGGCACGCTGCTCGAGCAGTTCCCTGGCGGCCTCGAGCCGGGCGGCCCGCTCCGCCGCGCTGGTAGCCGACCAGGACCGCAGCGCAGCTGCGGCAGCGTGCACCGCTTCCTCCACGTCACGCTCGTGACCTGCGGGGACCTCATCGATCACTTGCTCGGTCGCGGGGTTGACCACTTCAATGGCCGAATCCCCTGCCGACGGCGTCCAGCGACCGCCGATGTAGTTGCTGCGCATGCTGTCATCCTCCCGCATGGCATCCGGCAGGCAAAGCAGCCTGGGCCCGGACGCGATGGCTGATTACGGATTGAGGTCACTCTAGGTACCTAAGGACCGGTCAACTCTCAGGCTCTGAGAGACTGTGAAGATTGGCGGCAGCCATTCAACAGCCAAAACGCCAATAGCAGCAGGTCATTGTTTCTTCTTGTGCTAAAACGATTCCTATGCGTGACGACCGAATGTCGTTACTTTACGTTACCGCCACTGGGCGCCGCTCTACGCGGCTGGCCCGTCGCGGGCCGTGCGGACTGGCACGCGGCCGACCATGCGGACTGGCACGCGGCCGGCCGTGCGGACTGACCGGTTCGGCGCTGGCTCAGTCGAAGATCGGGTCCCTGGTGCGGCTGCGCTTCAACTCGAAGAAGCCATCGGTGCCCGTGACGAGCAGGAAGCCGTCCCACAGCTTCGCGGCAGCCTCCCCGCGCGGGGTCGGCGTGACGACCGGGCCGAAACAGGAGAAGCCGTTAACCGAGATCACCGGGGTGCCCACCTCATACCCGACCCGGTCCATGCCGTCGTGATGCGAGGCCCGCAGCGCCTCGTCATACTCGGTCGAGGCCATGGCATCGGCCAGCTCGGCGGGCAGTTCCGCCTCGGCCAGCGCGGCTTCGATCGTCGCGCGGTCCTTCGGCGCCTGCCGCAGGTGGAACCGTGTGCCCAGGGCGGTATAGAGCGGGCCCAGCACCCCGGAGCCGAACTTCTGCTCGGCTGCGATGCACACCCGGGCCGGGCCCCATGCCTGCGTTATGAACTTCTGGTAGCGCTCGGACAGATCCTCCTTGCCCTCATTGAGCACGGCCAGGCTCATCACGTGCCAGCGCAGGCTGACCGGGCGCACCTTCTGCACTTCCAGCATCCACCGGGAGGTCAACCACGCCCACGGGCACAGCGGATCGAACCAGAAATCAACGTCCACGAGCTCCTGCTCGGCCATCCGGACTCCTCAGCCGTTCGGGTCAGGTCTGGAAAACCCCCGGTGCAGGTAACCGGATGGCGGCCGGGCACATTCCATGAGGCAGCATGGGATCATTCAGCAACGGCCACCCCCAGGGAAGGGATCAGCACTGTGGCTCGGAATCTCACGCGCAACGAGGCGCGCGACCGCGCACGACTGCTCGACGTCGACTCCTACCTGATCGACCTCGACCTGACCGGCGGTGACGCCACGTTCAGGTCGGTGACCACCGTGCGGTTCCGCTGCGCGGACCCGGGCGCATCGACATTCATTGACATGACCGCGCCAGCGGTGACCGAGATCACGCTTAACGGGGCCCGGGTGCCAGTCGCGAATTTCGACGGCTACCGGATCACCCTGGACGGCCTGGCGGCCACCAATGAGCTCCGGGTCGTGGCCGACTGCGCCTACTCGCGCAGCGGCGAGGGACTGCACAGGTTCACCGACCCGGCCGACGGCGGCAGCTACCTGTACTCGGACCTGGAGACCTTCGACGCCAACCGGGTATACGCCTGTTTCGACCAGCCCGACCTGAAGTCCACCTTCGAGTTCACCGTGACCGCGAAGCCGGGCTGGCAAGTGATCTCGAACGCCGCGCCGGACCGAGTCGCCGAACCCGCGGGAGACGGCCGCGAGCGGTGGCATTTCCCGGCCGGAGCGGTGATGTCGACCTACATCACCGCGGTCGCGGCGGGTCCCTACCAGGTGATCCGCGACGAGCACGACGGCATCCCGCTCGGTATCTTCTGCCGCCAGTCGCTGGCCAGCTTCCTCGACCCGGACGAGATCTTCGAGGTGACCAGGCAGGGCTTCGACTTCTTCCACGGCGCGTTCGGCGTCCGTTACCCGTTCGGCAAGTACGACCAGTTGTTCGTGCCCGAGTACAAGGCGGGCGCGATGGAGAACGCGGGCTGCGTCACCTTCCTCGAGGACTACGTGTTCCGCTCGCGGGTGACCGACTCCGAACGGGAAGCGCGCGCCGAGACGATCCTGCACGAGATGGCGCACATGTGGTTCGGCGACCTGGTCACCATGCGCTGGTGGGATGACCTGTGGCTGAACGAGTCCTTCGCCACCTGGGCCGGGACCGTGGCAGAGGCCGAGGGGACCCGCTGGACCGCCGCCTGGACCACGTTCGCGCAGGCCTGGAAAGCGTGGGCGTACCGGCAGGACCAGCTGCCCACGACGCACCCGATCTCGGCCGATATCCCGGACATCGAGACGGTCGAGCTCAACTTCGACGGCATCACCTACGCCAAGGGCGCCGCGGTGCTCAAGCAGCTGGTGGCCTACGTCGGCAGGGAGCGTTTCCTTGCCGGGCTCCGCGGCTACTTCGCCAAGCACGCCTGGGGCAACGCGACCCTCGGCGACCTGCTCGCCGCGCTCGAGGAGGCCTCCGGCCGGGACCTGTCGACCTGGTCGAAGGAATGGCTGGAGACGGCCGGGGTGAACACCCTGCGGCCCGAGTTCGCCGTCGGCTCCGACGGCCGCCTGACCAGCTTCGCCGTCGTCCAGACAGCCACCGCAAGCCATCCGGTACTGCGGCCGCACCGGATAGCGATCGGCCTGTACGACCGCACCGAGGCCGGCCTGACCAGGCGGCAGCGCCTCGAGGTCGATATCGCGGGCGAGCGCAGCCAGGTACCGGAACTCGCCGGCACTCCGCGCCCCGATCTGGTCCTCGTCAACGACGACGACCTGAGCTACGCGAAGGTACGGCTTGATGACCATTCGCTGCGCACGCTGATCGGCGGCATCGGCTCGTTCACTGACCCGCTGCCCGCAGCTTTGTGCTGGTCGGCGGCGTGGGACATGTGCCGCGACGCCGAGCTGGCGGCCCGCGACTACGTCAGCCTCGCGGTGTCGGGCGTGGACTCCATCACGGACATCAGCGTGATGCAGACGGTGCTGGCACAGGCCGCGGCGGCGACCCGGCGATACAGCGACCCGGCCTGGCGCGACGGCGGGCTCGCCATGATGGCCGCCGCGCTGCGCGAGCTGCTCCAGCGTGCCGAGCCAGGCTCGGACGGCCAGCTCGCGTACGCACAGGCGTTTACGGGCGTCGCCACCTCGCCCGACGACCTCGCCATGCTGGCCGGGCTGCTGGCGGGACAGACGGCCGTCGACGGGCTCGCGGTCGACACCGAGCTCCGCTGGCGGCTGCTGCGCCGGCTGGTCAGCCGCGGCGCGGCCGGCGCCGCGGACATCGACGCCGAGCTGGCCAGGGACGCGACAGATGCGGGCGCCAGGCACGCCGCGACCTGCCGGGCCGCGATCCCTACGCCGGAGGCCAAGGAGGCCGCCTGGGCCGAGATCACCGGCGGCAAGCTAGCCAACGCGACGTTCCGGGCGGCGCTGGCCGGCTTTGCCAGCCCCGACCAGGATGACCTGCTCAGGCCGTACGGCGAGCGGTTCTTCGAGGTGATCGCGGATATCTGGGCGGGCTGGAGCTCGGACATGGCGCAGTACTTCGCCAGGGCCGCCTACCCGTCCTGGATCGTCACCCGGCAGGCCATCAGCGCGGCCGATGATTATCTCGCCAGCACCGATCCGCCGGCGCAGCTGCGGCGGCTGCTGCTGGAAAGCCGCGATGACGCCGCCCGGGCGCTGCGCTGCCGCGAGCGCGACCGCCCCGCGTCCACCTGACCGCGTCCGGCGGCGTTTTCCCCATGGTCGTGACGAGTTCCAGCAGCGTTTACCGCGGAGCAGCCGTCACGATCAGCGCTGCGGGCGGTCAGCCGGCCGCGACGGCCCGCGCGACCGCCTGGACCAGCGGGAGGGCAGGCAGATCCTCCAGCAGCACCGCGCGGCGCTCGCTGTCACACAGCGGTATCCGCCAGTTCGGGTACTCATCGCTGGTGCCGGGAATGTTCTGAGTGCGGCAGTCACCGACCGCGTCGGCCAGCGAGACGCCGACCAGCACGGCGGGAGTCCTGGCCAGGTAGGCGTAGAGAGCCACCGTGAAGTCCGCCGTGCCCGGGTGCGAGCCTGCGCCGATCAGTCCCTCCTGCGCCAGCGTGTCCCGCCACCGGGAAAGCGTCAGCTTCGCGCTGGCTCGTTCTGCATCTTCCGGCACTTTCAGCAGCCCGAGCCGGGCCCGGACGGTCACCTGCTCGCCGGTCAGGAAGCCCGAGACCGGCGGAAGGTCGTGCGTTCCCACCGTCGCCATGCAGGCCCGCCGCCAGTGCTGCGGCCGCAGCGGGGTGCCGTCGGCCTCGCGAGCGAACCAGAGCAGCGAGGTACCGAGGATGCGGTTGTCGGCAAGGTAGCTGCGGTACCACGCCTCGACCGTGCCGAGGTCCTCGCCGATGGCCAGCCCGCCGGCCCGGCCTGCCTCGCCGGCCAGCGCCGCGACGCTCGCGCGGTGATCGAACCGCAGGTAGGCGCCGCAGTCCGGCGGCATTCCGGCGGGCACGCACCACAGCCGCGCGAGCCCCATCACGTGATCCACCCGCAGGCCGCCTGCATGCCGGAACGCCGCGCCGAACAAGCTGGCCAGCGGGCGGTAGCCAGCGGCCGCCAGCCGCCGCGGGTGCCAGGGCGGCTGGGTCCAGTCCTGGCCGCGCTGGTTGAACTCATCCGGGGGCGCCCCGACACTCAGCCCGGATACAAGGAGATCCTGATGCGCCCACGCGTCGGCACCAGCCGGGTGCACGCCAACCGCCAGATCGTGGATGATCCCGGTGTCCATGCCTGCGGCTAGCGCAGCTCGCTGCGCCGCGGCCAGCTGCTCGTCGAGGAGCCATTGCAGCCAGGAATGGAACGCCGGCTGGGCACCGAGCCCGCCTCCGGCGGCCATCGCAGCGGCCGAACGCGGATCGCGGGCCGACTCCGGCCACTTTCGCCAGTCGGGCCCGTGCAGCTCCGCGAGCGCGCACCAGGCGGCCCAGTCCCCGAGGTCGCCGCCTTCATGGCGGCAATACCGCTGGAAGGAGGCCAGCCGCCGGCCGGTCAGCGGCACCTGCCTGATGATCTCCAGGGCGGACCGCTTGGCAGCCCAGACCGCGTCCCTGTCGATCAGCTCGCTGCTGGTGTTGCGGGCCCGCAACGGCGCCGCCAGCCGCTCGATCCGGCCCCGGTCGGCGGCGGGCAGCCTGCCGTACTCGGGAATGTTCTCAATCCGCAGGTAGAGCGGGCTGATGAACCTCCTGGACATCGGCAGATAGGGTGACGGGCTGACCGGCGGCAGCGGCTCGGCCGCATGCAGGGGGTTGACGAGCACGAAGCCCGCCCCGAGCGCACGGGCGCTCCAGGCCGCGAGATCGGCGAGGTCGCTGAGATCGCCGTGGCCCCAGGACGCACGGGACCGGACGGAGTACAGCTGGACCGTGAATCCCCACGACCGGCGGGCCGGGACCCGCGGCAGTTCGCGGCCGGCTGGTTTGCCCCCGGCGGGAGCGGCATCGGCGGGAGCGGCATCGGCGGAAAGGGCATCGGCGGCCTGGCCGGCCAGCAGTTCCTGGGCTTGCTGACGGCCATCTGCCGCCCGAGGGCCCGGTGCTGCCGCACGGTCCTGCGGGGCAAGCTCGGGGACCTCGTCGAGCGCCGCGAGGATGGCGATGAGGGTCTCCTCGCTTACCTCGGCGGTCTGGTTGCGCGAGTTCCGGTACACCGGCGCGATCCCAGCCGCTTTCGCGCGGCGTATCAGGTCCGGATAAGTCATCCCCCATGATTGCGCGTGACCCTCAGCCGGACATCGGCGGGTGCGGGCAGCGACGCGCCGAGGACTGACCGCCGGCTGGGGGCCCGCCGGCCTGGCTGGTCAGCTGCCAGCGCGCCGCGGCGCAAGCGTCCGGCCCAGCCAGGCACCGGCGAGCGCCTGCAGGACCGCGACCAGCAGCGCGGCCGCGATGCCGACGCCCGCGCGAGCCGGCAGTCCGGCCAGCGCGGCGATCACCCGGGCCGTGGCACCGGTTGGCTGGCCGTGCAGAGCCGCCCACCACAACGGGATGATCCACCCGCTCACCCCCATCAGAGTCACGGCCGTCAGCGTCGCCAGCGCCCGCCAGCCGCCCCAGCGCATCGCGATCCCGGCCAGCACGCCGATCACGAACGGCATGAACCAAACCCCGCCGACGGCTCCCGCGGCGATCAGGGCGGTCCCGGCCAGGAAGCCGAAGATCCACGCCGACCGCGGCCCGCGATGAGCCGGCCGCGCGAACGAGGGCCGGAACGGCGTCGGCGCACCCGGTTCCCCGACGCCTTGGGCGCGGAGCCTGCCGAGCCGGTAAGCGCCGCGCCTGCCCAGCCTCTTCAGGTCAGCCACCGGCACGCAACTCCGTTTCGGGCCGTTCCGTTTCGGGCCGTTCCGCTTCGGGCCGTTCCGCTTCGGGCCGTTCCGCTTCGGGCCGTTCCGCTTCGGGCCGTTCCGCTTCGGGCCTTTCCGTTTCGGGCCGTTCCGTTTCGGGCCTTGGTTGGTCACGCCGCTGCGAGACGGCCCGTGCTGCGCGGGCCAGCCGTGGCGCCGTGTCTCCGCCGGCCGGCCGCGTTGCCATGATCCCGGCAGTCACGGGAGCAGCGTCCAGCGGATCGCCCCGGGCACACTGCCGCCGGCCGCCGGCATCGGCAGGTACCGCCCATTCCACCAGTCGGCGACCAGGTTCGCATACCAGGGCGAGGCCGGGTTCTCGCTCTGGCCACCAGGGTAGATGCCCTCCGCGGCGATCCGCCCGCTGCCGGTCCATGATGCGATCATCCGCCAGCTCGGGCCCGCCGTGGCAACCAGGCCGCCGTCGGCAGCGTCGACAGTCCAGTAGTCGCCGCCCGCAGCCCTTGGGCCGTAACCGAGCGCGGCAGGCTGGATCAGCGACGGGAAGACCCTGCTGTGCAGCCGACCCCACGCCCAGCCCGACGGCGAGCCGCCGAGCGCCGTCTGCAGGTGCGCCACCGCCACGGCGAACGCGTCGCGCATCGCCGTTGCCGCGTCCCTGGCCGGGCCGTGCGGCGGGCTGAACGCGGGGTTGCGCTGATCGCTCAGCGTCCACGCCTCCAGGACCTGGTCGAGGCTGAACTGGTCGGGCGTGACCTTCAGCCCCAGCGAGTCCGCGCTGACCGGGACCTTCGCCGCGGTCCACCATGGGCCGAACACAGCCGAAAGGTAGTCGCTCCAGAAGGTCCACCACACCGAGGCGGCCGCTGAGTTCGCGTCCATCGAGTGGTTCCAGCCGGCCAGCAGCTGCCTTGCCAGGCGCTCGTCGCCGGTCAGCGAAACGCCGCGCAGCGCGGCGAGCAGCCGCGGCACGATCCTGATGGCCAGCTGATCGGTCAGGTTGTTCTGCAGCGCGGCGAAGCTGGCCGGCTGCATCCGTGCGTGGCCGCGCAGGAAGGAGTACTCCGTCGCGGCCCGGTAGCCAGGGTCGAAAGCGTTGGCGGTGGTGCCGATGTAGTACGGGTAGCTGGCGCCGACCGGCCGCTGGTTCGCGGTGCCGAGCACATGCCCGGGCGGGTCGTAAACCTGTGGTATCGCCGCGTACGGAATGACTCCCGCCAGATCGTCCGCGCCGGCGCCCGGCATCGGCAGCCATGGATCGCCATGGCGGACAAGCGGGTAGTATCCGGCCGAGATCGCCCCGATGTTGCCGCGGTCGTCGGCGTAGACAAAATTCTGGGTGGGAGCCCGCCAGCCTGCCAGTGCGCGGCGGAACTGGGCGAAATCGGTTGCCTGGCTGACCGCGTATATCGCCGCTATGTCGGGGGACGGGACATTGCCCATCCAGTCCACCGAGACGGTCTGGCCGGCCCGCGTCATGACCGGGCCGTGCACGGTGATGTCCACGGTGAGCGAGACCGGCGCTGCGCCGCGCACCGGGATCGTATAGCGCACCTGGCGCATGCGCCGCCAGGTGCCGTGCCAGAAGTACTGCCCCGGACGGCTCGTGCTGGTCTGCTCGGTGTAGAAGAGCGCCGACTGGTTCTGCGTGTCGGTGAGCGACCAGGCGATGTGGGCGTTATGGCCGAGCAGGATGCCGGGCAGGCCGGGGACGCTCACGCCCGATACCGCCAGCCCGGGAGCGGCGAGCGTCACCTGGTACCAGATCGATGGCAGCGTCTGGGGCAGGTGCGGGTCTCCGGCCAGCATCGCGCCGCCGCCTGCCACTGCCGGGCCGTCAGCCGCCCACGCGTTGCTGTCCGGATAACGGTGCACCTGACCGGCTGGGAGCGCGGAGACCTGGGCGAGCAGGGCGGCCGCCGCGGTCGCTGCCCTGGCCGACACCGGAGCCGCGGCTTGAGCCGGTGGCCCGGGCCGAGCCGCCACCCCAGCCTGAGCCGCCACCCCAGCTTGAGCCGCCACCGCAGCCTGAGCCGATGCCTGTCGGCGGCCCGAGCGGCCTCCCCCGTCCGGAGCAGGCGAGACTTCCGACGCCAGCGACCCGGTCGCCGCGTCGATCGGGGCGAAGCCGAGGTTGCGGTACGGTCCTGGATCGAAGGGATCCTGCTGATTCACCGGCAGCACCGGGAACCAGCTCATCGTGCGGGCCGCGCCCAGCGAGCGCTCCAGCAGCGCATAGTCAAGCGGGGTCGTCGTGAAGTCGAGTTCCTGGGTGAGGTCGCCCTGGATAACAAGGCTGTCGACCGGCGTCCAGTTGGCCGGGTAAGCGCCGGACAGCGAGAACAGCGCTGGCCACTGCCTCGTGGCCCGGGCTTGCGCCAGGTAGTCGTTGACACCGTGGGAGTACCAGATCAGCGCGCGGGCCGCCGGGCTTGAACGAGGCATGTCCGCCCACTCCTGCTGCGCGGTCCTCAGCAGGCCAAGCCGCAGCTCGAACTTGTCCGAAGGCAGGGCGGCCGGTCCGGCCAGCTGAGCCAGCAGGCCCTCGCCGAGACGGCGTTCGAGGTCCATCTCCGCCAGCCGGAACCGTGCATGCACGTAGCCGAGTGCGAGGAACGCGTCGTCGTCGTCGGCCGCGCTGATACCGGCCAGGCCCTGGCTGGTGTAGGAAACACTGGCCGGGCGGGTCAGGCCGGCCAGCGTCAGCGTTTGCGAGACCGGCAGCTTCCCGCCTGCCGATGACGTCCAGGCGCCATGATCTGGGACCAGTGCCGGGCCAAGCGCAGGAATCTGGCCATAGCCGGATGCCAGCAGGCCGAGCACAGCTGCCGATGCGCAGAGCGCGATCACCGCGTGCATGACGCGCCGAACCTGCCTCGAGCGTGCCGGCTCCGGCAACACCGCGACCACCTCCGGTCCTTTCCCCGCAGCACCGGCCTGCTCTCCGCCGCGGCCCTCCAGGCGCAGGTCAGGCAACGTATAGGTCAGCGCGCCCCACATAGTCCCACGACTGCCGGCGGCCGGGCGCTTTTGGTCGCGGGTCACGTGCCTGGCACCTTCGCAGCGGACCCGGCGGCGCCGGCGCGGCGCGCCGGGTCATCATTCCTGGCTGGTCGCAGCCCGGTGCCCGGCTACCCTGCTAGCACCAGGACACAGTCCGCATCCGTGAGCGGCTTTCGCCTCGTTTCAGCTGGAGTAAGCAGTGAATGCACGGCGGTCATCGCCATGGCTCGCCACGGGCCAGCGCGCCCCGCGGCGGCTGCTCGCCCCGCAGCGCCTGCTCGCCCCGCGCCTGCTCGCGCCGCTCGGCCCGGTTACCGCCCGGGCAGGTGCGGCGGCCATCGCGACAGCGCTGCTGCTCGCTGGCTGCGGCGCCGGCGCCGGCGCCGCGGCACCGGGCACCGCGGCAGCAGGCAGCGCGGCGGCAGGTACCGCGGCGCAGCCGGAGCACACGGCCATCAGCGCGGCGCCCGCGACCGTGACGCCAACGCGCAGGTCACCGAGCCCGAGCGCGAGCCCCGGCGCCGCCGGGCCCGCAACGGTGGTCCCGGTGCCGCCGTCGCACGCTACGCTCCCCCAGACCAGGGCGCTGCCAAGGGCTGGCACAGCCGCGTTCCGCGCGGAGATGACCGACCTATGGGCATCGATGGTGACCGGCAAGCCCGTCTTCGGCATGCGGGCGTTCTTCCCCCTCGGGGCCTACCGGCAGGTCAAGGCGATAGCCGATCCTGCGGCGGACTGGCAGAGCCGCCTCGTTGCTGACTTCAGGCTTGATGTCAGCGCCGCGCACGACCTGCTGGGCCGCGCTGCCCGCGCGGCCACGCTGGTGCGGGTTATCGTGCCCGAGGCGCAGGCCAGCTGGATCGACCCTGGCGTCTGCTTCAACGGCGTCGGCTACTGGCACGTGGCTGGCGCCCGGATCGTTTACCGCCTGCACCACCAGCTGCGGTCCATCGGCATAGCGTCGCTGATCTCGTGGCGCGGCCGGTGGTACGTCGTCCATTTCGGCGCGGTGCTGCGCAACTCGGCCGTTGGCGTTGTGGACCAGCCGTCCGACGGAGTCGGCGTGACCGGCCCGCCGGGCGGCTGCTGACCGGCCTCACCGGGCGCGGGCCGCCTCCCCGGGCTGTCGGCTGGCATTACCCGGGCCAGCACCATTGCCCCGACGAAATTAACAGCCTCAGCAGCCACGCCGGCGACCTAACTAGGCGCGGCCGACGACCGAGGCTGCCAGTGGCTGGTCCGGGACGAGGCGGGACAGGCGGGACAGGCTGGCGATACAGCAGCAGGCGCCGCTCACCAGATCGGGGGATGCCGGTGCCGCCACGGCCGCGCGGCCTCCAGCTGCGCCGAAAGCGAGATCAAAGTCCCCTCCCCGCCGATCCGGCTCGCCAGCATGACCCCGACCGGCAGCCCGGCGGCGTTCCAGTGCAGCGGCACGTTGACCGCCGGCTGCCCGGAGAGGTTGTACATGGCCGTGTACGGCGTGAAGCTCTTCTGCCGCTCGAAGTTCTCCGCAGGCCCGACCTCGTCGAAGTAGCCGACCGGCACGGGGGGCGACGCCAGGGTCGGGCTGAGCACAGCGTCGTATCCGTTCATCACCTCGAGCGCAGGACGCATCACCGCCTGGAGGTAGGCCTGGGCAAGCAGCAAGTCAGCAGCCTTGAGCTGCTGGCCGCGATCGCGGAGGTATCGGGTCAACGGCAGCAGCTGCCCCTCCCGGGCGGGATCGACGGGTGCGAGGGTCGCCATCGAGTACCAGATGATCTCGAACATCGGGACAACGTCGCGGCCGAACGGCAGCACCACGTCCTCCACCTCGTGCCCGAGTCCCGCCAGCAAGCTGCTGGCCTCCTCGTACGCCGCAACGCAGTCCGGGTGCACGGTCGCTCCATCGACGGCATGCTGCAGCGACCTGCCGATCCTTAGCCGGCCAGGCTCCCTCGTCGCATGGGCAAGGAATGTCTCGCCAGGCGGCAACGGCGGCAGCGAATACATGTCGCCCACGTGGTTGACCGTCATCGTGTCGAGCAGGAGCGCGGCATCGGCGACTGTGCGGGCGATCGGGCCGTTGGTGGCCAGCCCGGCGAGATCTGGCATCAGCGGGCCGCCGGAAACCCGGCCGCGGGACGGCTTGATGCCGAACAGCCCGCAGACGCTGGACGGGATCCGGATCGATCCGCCGCCGTCACTGCCTTGCGCAGCCGGCGCCAGCCCGGCGGCAACCGCCGCTCCTGCACCGCCGCTCGACCCGCCAGCCGACCGCGTCAGATCCCATGGGGTGCGGGCCGGTGGCCCCACGCTGGTCTCGGTGTAGCACGGCAGGCCGAATTCGGGCGTCGCCGTCTTGCCGGTGATCACGACGCCGGCCGCCCGGAGCGCGGCGACCACATAATCGTCGGCGTCCGCAATGTTGTCGGCGAAGACAGCAGAACCGAAGGTCATCCGTACCCCGGCGACCATGTTCAGGTCCTTGATCGGGATCGGCACGCCGAGCAGCGGCGGCAGGTCGGTCGGGCCACCCGGGCCTCGCACGCTATCGGTCACCGCTTTCTCCGCCCGGGCGGCTTCCTCGCGGGCAAGGTCCGCGGTGACCGTGTAGAACGCGCCAACCTGCTCGTTCAACCGGTCGATGCGATCGAGGTAGTGCTCGGTGATCTCGACCGGCGAGAGTCGAAGTTCGCGGATGGCCGCGGCGAGCTCGGTCACCGTCAGCTCATGTATCTGGGTCACGTTACCGAACGGTAGACGGGAGAGACCCCAGGGTCCAGTATGGCCACGGGTGCTGTCTTGCATGAATGAGGTGAAGATGCGTGTTCTCAGCGCGGTCATTCAGTTACTCTCAGAAATATGGACCGGGAGGCCGGCAGAAATGATGAACAGGAGACCGGACCGGAGGCACGCGCGGCCGGATTAGCGGCTAACACCGATACGCGGGCGGGCACCCCGGCTGGACACTGGCCACCGTCGGCCGAGGCACCGGAGCAGATGCCGTCCGAACCACAGCCGCTGTCCGACACGCAGCCCCTGTCCGCCATCCAGCCCCTGCCCGGCACACAGCCCCTGCCCGGCACACAGCCCCTGCCCGGCACAGCCTTGTCCGGCACAGCCTTGTCCGGCCTACAGGCCAGTGCCCTGTCCGAAGCGCAAGACCAGACCCAGGCCGGAGCACCGCAACGCGCCCCGGCAGAAACACCGAAGCGCACTGCGGCCGTCACGCCCGACCGCACCCCAGCCGTCACACCCGACCGCACCCCAGCCGCCACGCCCGACCACGCCCCCCGCCGCTGGGGTCAGGCCAGGCGCAGCCTCATCCCGGCGCCCCAGCCGATCGTGCCGGGGCTGGCGTCGGATCCCCGGCTGCCGATCTGGATTGGCCGCGGGCTAGCCGCAATCGCTGTGGGCGTGGCCGTCATGATCTGGCAGGACTGGCGATTTGGACTGACGGCCGCGGCGGTCGTCGCCATCGCCGACATCATCTACCGATCAAGGACAACCTCGGTCATACCCGCGTCTGTCCGGGTGAGCTCGGCGCAACGGCGCACCAGGCGCCGGCTCGCCCTGCTCAGGGCCGCCGGCTACGTCGCGCTGAACGCGCGCGCCATACCAGGCAGCGATTCCGTCATCGACCACCTCGTGATCGGGCCGCCTGGTGTTTTCGCGGTGGACTCGGAGCGCTGGGATCGCAGGCTACCGGTTCGCACCGCCGCGTCGGGACGGCTGTATCACGGCCCGTTCGGGCAGGAGGAACGCTTGGAGCATGCGATCTGGGAAGCAGCGCAGGCCAGCATCCTGGTGGGGGCCGCGCTCGGGACCGAGATCAGCGTCCGGCCCGCGATGGCGATCTACGGTCCGATGATTCCGTGGACGGTAGCCAGCCTTCGTGATGTCGACGTATTCGCAGGCCGGCGGCTCCGCAAGTACTTCAGGCGCCAGTCAAGGAAGACGACGGCGCGGCTGGATGCCGACCAGATCAGCTTGATCCACGCGGCCGCCGCCAAGGCGCTGCCGCCCGTTCGCTAGCTGGCTGCCAGGCTGACCCGGTAAGGACAAGGCCGCACGCGCAGCGGCCCCCTCAGGTACCCGCCGTGCCGGTGACGGGCGGGCCCCGAATAGTCTTTGAGCCGCCGATCACCGACGAAGGGCGGGCTGTGGCCGAAGCACGGGACTGGGTAGCGGGCGCGAGGCCGCGTACCCTCCCCGCCGCGATCGTGCCGGTGGTCGTCGGCTCTGGCGTCGCATTCGGCTACGGGCGGTTCTGGCCGTGGCGGGCCGTGCTGGCGCTCCTGGTAGCCCTCGCGCTGCAGGTCGGCGTCAACTACGCCAACGACTACAGCGACGGGATCCGCGGTACCGACGAGCGCCGGGTCGGCCCGGTCCGGCTGGTGGGATCCGGGCTGGCAAAGCCCAGGCAGGTCCTCGCTGCCGCCGCCGGCTGCTTTGCGGTCGCCTGCGCGGCCGGGCTGGTGCTGGCAGCTGTTACGTCATGGTGGCTGGTGCTGCTCGGCGCCGCCGCGGTCGCCGCCGCGTGGTTCTATACCGGCGGGAGCAGGCCATATGGGTACCGCGCGCTGGGCGAGGTGGCCGTGTTCCTGTTCTTCGGCGTCGCCGCCGTGGCCGGGACCGCCTATGTGCAGATGGGGAGGGTGGCCTGGCTGGCGCTTGCGGCCGCCGTGCCGGTCGGCCTGCTCGCCTGCGCGCTGCTCGTGATCAACAACCTCCGGGATATCTCCTCCGACGCGGCGGCAGGCAAGCGCACGCTCGCCGTAGTGCTGGGGGACCACCGGGCACGGCTGCTGTACACGGGTTGTGTCGTACTCCCGTTCTGCGCCGCGGCGGCGATGGCAGCCGTGGCTCCGCTTACCCTGCTCGCCTTCGCGGCAGCCCCGTTCGCCGTGCCCCCCGTCCGGCTGGTGCGTGCCGGGGCGGCGGGCCCGCGGCTGATCACCGCGCTCGGCCAGACCGGGCGGCTCCAGCTGACCTTCGGCGCTGTGCTTACCCTCGGCCTCGCGCTGCGGCCGTGACCACCGGCAACGCCCTCTGGCGCGGCAGTCAGTCCTCGATCTCAGCGGGCGGCGCCTGGGCAGGCACCTCCGGCCGGACGGCCAGACCCTGACCTGGATCGGGGAACTTGCGAGCGGCATGGCCCGGGCCGTCCGCTCCGGACGTTCCCTTGCCATCTTGGCCTGAGTCAAAGGCCGAGCTCAGCGTCTTCAGCGCAGCGGTCACCTCGTTCGGGATCATCCAGACACTGCTGCCCGGACCCTGAGCTATCTGGGGCAGCGCCTGGACGTACTGGTAGGCGAGCAGCTTGGGGTCCGGATCGTTGTCGTGGATCGCCTGGAACACCGTCCCGATCGCCTGTGACTGGCCTTCGGCCCGCAGGATCGCGCTCTGCTTGTCGCCCTCAGCCCGCAAAATGGTGCCCTGCCGGTCACCTTCAGCCGTGAGGATCTGCGCCTGCCTCAGGCCCTCCGCGGTCAGGATCGCGGCGCGCTTCTCCCGCTCAGCACGCATCTGCTTCTCCATCGCGTCGATGACGCTCTTCGGCGGGTCGATCGCCTTGATCTCCACCCGGGTCACCCGGATCCCCCACTTGCCCGAGGCGTCGTCCAGAACTCCCCGCAGCATCGTGTTGATCTTGTCGCGCGAGGTCAGGGTTACTTCCAGGTCCATCGACCCGATCACGCTCCGCAACATGGTCGCAGTCAGCTGCTCAATCGCCTGGATGTAGTTAACGATCTCGTAGTCAGCCGCCCGTGGGTCGGTGACCTGAAAGAACAGCACCGTATCGATCCTCACGACAAGGTTGTCCTCGGTGATAACCGGCTGGCCGAGAAACGACACGACTTGCTCGCGCAGGTCGATCAGCGGCTTCACCCGGTCGATGAAGGGAATGATGACGTTCATTCCCGGCTCGAGCGTCTTGCGGTACCTGCCCAGGCGCTCCACGTTCCTGGCCCGAGCCTGCGGCACGATCCGCACCGTCTTGACCGCCAGCAGGGCAATTATGAGGACAAATGCTGCGGCAACGATCAGGCTGGCCACTTCCATGGCTACTCCCGGGGGTATACGAGGGCGGTAGCGCCCTCAATCTGCATCACATCGACTTTGGATCCCGGCGGAATCGTCAGGGTCTCGTCATAGGACCGTGCGGACCACTCCTCGCCGCCGATGCGGACCCGCCCGCTGATGGCGGTGACCTCGTCCAGCACGATCGCGTGCCGCCCGACCAGTGCCGCCGTCCCGGTCCGCAGCATCGGCGGCTGCCGGATATGCCGCAGCGCGAACGGCCTTGCGATCCCGAGCCCGGCTGCAGAAGCAATGGCGAACGCGCCGAACTGCGCCGCCCCGTTACCGCCGGCGAAACCGACGCCGGCGGCGACGAATGCGGAGATCGCAACTAAACCGAAGGCCAGCGTCGCCGTCATGATCTCAGCAGCGCCCAGCACCGCGGCCACGATGAGCCAGCCGATCCACATCCCCATCGCTGCTCCGGGGGCCGAACTTGCGGGTAGGTACTTTGACAGTAGCTCTCCGTCGGCACCGCCGCAGCACGGGCGGCCGGGCACCCGGACTTCCCACCAGCACGCGAAACGGAGGACGATGGAAGGACCTGATTCCGGAGGTGTGTCATGTCCGGTATGACTCAGCTGTCCTACAGCCATGGAACCACGACCAGCGCCCTGGTCGGCGAGACAATCGGCGAGAACCTGCGCCGGGTCGCGGCCGCCAACCCGGATAGCGAGGCCGTGGTAGAGGCGGCGACTGGCCGTCGCTGGACCTACGCGCAGCTCAACGCCGACTGCGACGTGCTGGCCCTTGGTCTGCTTGCCGCCGACATCCGAGCTGGTGACCGGGTCGGCATCTGGGCTCCGAACTGTGCCGAGTGGGTGCTGCTGCAGTACGCCACCGCGAGGATCGGCGCGATCCTGGTCAACATCAACCCGGCCTACCGCAGCTATGAACTCGGCTACGCGCTGCGCCAGTCAGGAATCCGGCTGCTGGTCAGCGCGGAATCCTTCAAGACCAGCGACTACCGCGCCATGATCAACGAGGTAAGCGTCGACCTTGACCGCCTGGAGCGGGTGATCTATCTGGGCACGGCGGAGTGGCAGCGGCTAATCGCTGACGGCGCAGCGGCCCGCGGGGACGGCGACCGCGGCACCAGCGCCCTGCAGCGACGGGCTGCGTCCCTGTCCTTCGACGATGCGATCAACATCCAGTACACCAGCGGCACGACCGGCTTCCCGAAAGGCGCCACGCTCTCCCATCACAACATCCTCAACAATGGCTTCTTTATCGGCGAGCTGTGCCGGTACACCGCGGCCGACCGGGTCTGCATCCCGGTGCCGTTCTACCACTGCTTCGGCATGGTGCTCGGCAACCTCGCCTGCACAACCCATGGCGCCTGCATCGTGATCCCGGCGCCGAGCTTCGAGCCTGCCGCCACCCTGCGCGCGGTCCAGGCTGAACGGTGCACGTCGCTCTACGGGGTCCCGACGATGTTCATCGCCGAGCTTGCCCTGCCGGACTTCGCCAGCTACGACCTGTCCAGCTTGCGGACCGGGATCATGGCCGGTTCACCGTGCCCGGTCGAGGTGATGAAGCGGGTCATCAGCGAGATGCACATGTCCGAGGTGACGATCTGCTACGGGATGACCGAGACGTCACCGGTCTCCTGCCAGACCAAGGCCGATGAGGACATGGAACGGCGGGTGTCCACGGTCGGGCGGGTGCATCCGCACATCGAGGTCAAGGTGGTCGATCCGGAGACCGGGGTGGTCCGGCCGCGGGGGACGCCAGGCGAGTTGTGCACCCGCGGTTACTCGGTGATGCTGGGCTACTGGGAGGAGCCAGAGAAGACCGCGCAGGTGATCGACGCCGCCCGGTGGATGCACACCGGCGATCTCGCCGTCATGGACCAGGCCGGCTACCTCAACATCGTCGGGCGGATCAAGGACATGGTCATCCGGGGCGGCGAGAACGTGTATCCGACTGAGGTCGAGGAGTTCCTCTACTCGCACCCGCTGATTGAGGATGTTCAGGTCATCGGGGTGCCGGATGAGAGGTACGGCGAGGAACTCTGCGCCTGGGTGCAGTTGCGCGCCGACTCAGAGCTGACCGTCGAGGAGATCCGGGCCTACTGCATCGGCAAGATCGCGCACTACAAGGTCCCGAGGTACATCAGGTTCACCAGCGAGTTCCCCATGACCATCACCGGCAAGGTGCAGAAGTTCAAGATGAGGGAGGTATCGATCAGGGAGCTGGGCCTTGAGGCCGCCAGCCGGACCCAGACCGCCTGATTACTGCACTTCGCCGACCTCGCGGCCGCCGACAGGCGGTGCGCGCGGAGTGATGGCCAGCCACCGGACCTCGCATTTCACGAGGGGCTGGCAGGAGCTGTTCCTTCCGCAGCTCGCACGGGACTCGGCTTCACGTGCTGATTTCACTCGCGGGCTGCTGTGGCGTTGGCGTGGTCTGCCCGCTGCCGTAGGCGCGTAGGAATGCTTCGACGGCGCGGTCGGCGTAGTTCTCCAAGTCGTTGATCTTGCTGGTCTCGTCTCCGGTGAGCATGGCCTGGTTGATCGGGATCCACAAGAGGAGCCCGACGAAGTGGTGGGCGGCGATCGTCGGGTCCTCGACGACCATGAGCCCGCGTTCTGACAGTTGGGCGAAGTGGGTGGCGAGGGTGCCAAGGGCGCGCTCGAAGCCGTTCTCGTACCAGGACCGCCCGATCTCGGGGAACTGGTCGGCAGTGGTGATCACGAGGCGCCGGAGCCGGAGCAATTCGGGTCGCATGAGGGTGTTGAGGAACTGTCGGGCCAACTCCCCGAGATCGGCCCTGAGGTCGGTGGTGGTGCCGAGCGCCGCGCTGACCATGCGGACGAGGCCTTCGGCCTGGTCGGTGGTGGCGAGCACGATCTCGGCGAAGAGCTGGTACTTGTCAGAGAAGTGCTTGTAGACGGTCTGCTTGGAGACGGCGGCCTCCGCGGCGATGTCGTCCATGCTCGTGCCCTGATAGCCCTTGCGCAAGAAGAGCGCAGCGGCGGCCTCGGCGATCACTCGGTGCTTCTCGGTCCACCGGCTCGGTGATGGTGTGGCAGACATCTAGCCTCCCGGCGAAACGGCAGCTCTCTATTGGTCCTGACTCTCAAACATAGCAGTACTAGACAGATCAGTACCCGGATAGTACTGTGCAGTCTAGTACTCGATTGACTGCAGGGAGAGGACCATGAGGAAGATCGTTTCGGGACTGTTCGTGTCGGTCGACGGGGTGGTCGAGGCCCCTGAGACCTGGACGGGGGCTTACTTCAGCCCAGAGGTCGGCCAGGTCGTCGGGTCGTTGATCGCCGCGGGCGACACGCTGCTCCTCGGGCGCCGGACCTATGAGACGTTCGCCCAGTCCTTCGCCTCCGGCACCGGCAATCCGATGGCTGCGCAGATGAACGCCATCCGCAAGGTCGTGGTGTCCACCACCCTCAAGAGCGCCGACTGGCAGAACTCGACGCTCGTTGACCGCGACGTAGAGGGCGCAGTTCGGGCGCTCAAGGATGAGGACGGCACCAACATCAACATGAGCGGCAGCGCCACTCTCGTGGGCTCGCTGCTCCGCTCGGGCCTGCTCGACGAGGTCGACCTCTTGGTCTTCCCCGTCGTCGTGGGCGGCGGCCGCCGCCTCTTCGGCGACGACGGCGAGCAGGTAGGTCTCCGGCTACTTAGTTCGCAGACCTTCGACAACGGCGTCATCCATGCCGTCTACGGGCCAGCGCAGGGCTGACCGGGTCCAGCCAACTTCGGCGAACCACGAGAGGACACCGCAACCATGACAGCGATCATCGCAAGAGCGACATCCCGTAGCGGCGCTCCCCGCGCAGAAACACCGTTGAGCCACAGGCCGAGTACCTTGGTGGGGCTCGGGCTCGCGGCTGGGCCCCTGTTCATCGCGGTCTCGCTGCTCCAGGCGCTGCTGCGTCCGGGCTTCAATCTCACTCGCGATGCGGTCAGTTTGCTCAGCCTCGGTCATCTCGGCTGGATCCAGGACCTCAACTTCGCAGTGGCCGGGATCCTGAGCCTTGCCGGGGCGCTCGGAGTGCGCCGGGCTCTCGCCCGCCGCTCCACCGGAGGCATCTGGATCCCGCGGGTGTTGGCCGTGGTGGGGGTAGGGCTTGCCGCGGCATCGGTCTTCCACCCCGACCCGAGTGGCGGGTTCCCGCCCGGCACCGCCCTCGGCGCCTCAGCTACCAGCAACTGGCATGGCATGTTGCACATGGTCTGCGGGTCTGCCGCCTTCTTGGCCCTGATCGTGGCGTGCTTCGTATTCGGTCGTCGCTTCAGCCGAACCGGCGACTGCGCCTGGGCGATGACGTCACGGGCCGGCGGGGCCCTGTTCGCCCTAGCGCTGGCGCTGTCGGGCGGTCACGACGGACCGGTGATCCTCTTCGCCGGGGTTTCGATCGGTTGGCTCGCCGTTAGTGCCGACATTTTGCACGCCGTCCGCTCTTTAGGCCGCACCACGGCAGACAGCACGGTCTCGATCCATATGCAGAAGCAGGCAAACCAGGGACAAGGAGGCTTCAATGTCAACCACTGAAATCCAACGGGCCCGCTCCGCGGACGGCACCGAGATCGCCTACAGGCGACGAGGTGAGGGTCCGTCCCTCATCTTCGTCGACGGAGCCTTCTGCACGATGACGATGGGCCCGGGCAAGACGCTCGTACCGGCGCTTGCCGACCGCGATGTCGATCATGCCGGGGGCGGGGCGGCTGTCCAAGATTGCCCACACCGTCGCCTACGACGCCACCATCATGAGCGCCTACCAGCGCGGCACGCCATTGCCCGATGGAACCTTCTCGTCGCCGCAGATACCGACCCTGCTCATCGCGGGCGCAAAGAGCCCGCAGTGGATCCAGGCCAGCTGCGAGATGCTCGCCACCTCGGGCCCGCAGGCCGAGCTGACCCGTCTGCCACGGCAAAGCCACATGGTCAAGGCGGCGGCTACTGCACCAGCGATCGACAGGTTCTTCGCCACCATTACCTCGCCGGTGCCGCCCGCTCCTGTTGTGCATAGGCCAGTGTCATGATGCGGGTGGTCGTCTCCGAGTTCGTCACCCTCGACGGTGTCTTCGAAGACCCGGTGACGTCGAGGGCTTCGAGCACGGCGGATGGGCTTTGGCTACGAGCGAGGAGCCGACGGCGACCGGCTCAAGCTTGACGAGATCCTCGAAGCCGACGCCCTCCTGCTGGGCCGGCGTCACCTACGAAGCCTTTGCCGCGGCGTGGCCGACGCGAACCGACGGCTCGGGCTTCGCGGACAAGATGAACACGATCCCGAAGTACGTGGTCTCCTCCACCCTGCGCCGAACCGAGTGGAGCAACTCCACGATCCTCACGGGCGATCTTGCCGAACAGCTACGTGACCTTGTGCGCGACGGCGAAGGGACCATCCTGGTTGTAGGCAGCGGCGCCGTCGTGCGTGAGCTTCTCGACCGCGACCTGGTGGACGAAGTCCGGCTCATGGTGTTCCCGGCCGTGCTGGGCCACGGCGCCACGATCTTCGCCGGCCTCGGTCACCCCGCACGCCTCGCCGTATCAGGCGTCCAGCCATTCGGCGAAACGTTGCTCGTGACCCTGTGCCGCCACGAGGAGACAGCGCCGACCGCAACCGGCGAGACCCCCTCCAATCCACGATCACAGCCCGTGTCCGCGGGCTGAGAAAGGACCAACGATGACCTACCAGGCATACCTCGACAGCGTGAAGGAGCAAACCGGGCTCTCTCCCGGCGATTTCCGTGCGCGCGCCGAGGAGAGAGGCTTCCTACGGCCCGGGGTAAAGGCCGGAGAGGTGGTCAGCTGGCTCAAAGCCGACTACGGACTCGGCCACGGGCACGCGATGGCCGTATACGGGACGATCCGAGCGGTCAACGCGCCGAAGGCCAGCGCGCAGGACCTCATCGACAAGCACTTCACCGCCAAGCGGTCCGCGTGGCGACCCACCTACGACAAGCTGATCGCGCAGGCACAAAAGTTCGGGGACGACGTCACCGTACAGGCAGGCAACTCCTACATCAGCCTCCTGCGCAATGGCAAGAAGTTCGCCATCGTGAAGGTCTCCGCAGAACGTCTCGACCTCGGCATCAAACTCAAGGGCACCGAGCCGAGCCGGACGCCCCCTAACCACCATGATCATGGAGAAGGTGGTTAGTAGGCTGCCATCGTGAGCACGTCTGGCCGGGAAGACCGAGCCGCGGGGCTGGCCCGTGCCGGGCTCGCCGCTGCGGTGGGCGTCGCCAGGCAGCAGAAGCTGCCCGCTGACGACCCGCGGGTCCTCTCCAGCCGCGGCAACCTGCTCGTTCATCTGGCACCGGCGCCGGTAGTCGCGCGAGTCGCGACGCTAACGGCATGGACGCGGAGCGATCCGTTCTCCTGGCTCGCCCGCGAGGTCGCCGTGGCAGGTCACGCCGCGCGTCAGGGCGGCCCCGCAGTGCCGCCTACTGATCTCGCCGATCCGGGGCCGCATCGCCGTGACGGGCTGGTACTCAGCCTGTTTGCCTATCGGCCTCCGCACCGGACCGGCCGCTGCCAGCGGATGTCGGCGTGGCGCTAGCGCGGCTGCATATCGCGCTGGCGGGTTTTGCCGGGGACCTGCCGGTTCTGTCGCCCGCCCGGGACCAGATCGCCGAGGGGCTCGCGGCCCTGGGGCGGGAGCGGGTACTTGATGAGGCGACCCTGGCCAGGCTGCGCGCCCGGCATGACGCGATCCTCGCCGAGCTGGCGGACGCAGGCAGCACGACCAGCACAGACAGCACGACCAGCACAGACAGCACGGCGATCGTCCTGCATGGCGACGCGCACGCAGGGAACCTCCTGCGCACGGGCGGCCAGTGGCAATGGATCGACCTGGAAGAAACCTGCCGCGGCCCGCGCCTGTGGGACCTCGCAGTGCTGGCGCGCAGCCAGTCGGCGGCGGCCGCCGCCGCGCTGGCCGCTTACGCCGCGGTCGCCGGCACGCCGGTACCCGGAGCGGACGAGCTCGCGCCCTATCGCCGCGCGCGGGAACTCGAGGTTGCGGTCTGGAGCCTCGGCATGGCTCACCAGGACCCTGCCCGCTATGCCGGGGTCGCCCGGACCTTACTCGAAAGCGTGCTGCGCGCAGCGGCAAACCGGGCCATGACCGGACGGTCCCCTGCAGGCCCGCGGGAATTGCCGGCGCCGTGAGCTAGCTGATTAGCTAGCGTGCTATGGATCAACGGGCTAGGGACCGCGCTGTGATGGGCGCCGAAGCACCGGCCGCCCCGGTCACTGACAGCGTTACCCGGACCGCCATCGAGGCCATGGAGCCGCTGATCCGGCCGTTCGTGCGCATTACGCCAGTGATCTCACTCGACCGGTCTGAGCTTGGCCTGCCGCCCGGGCCGCTCACCATCAAGCTGGAGCAGCTCCAGCACACGGGGTCGTTCAAGGCGCGGGGCGCGTTCGCCAACTTGCTCATGCGCCTGGTGCCAGCCGCGGGCGTCGTTGCCGCGTCTGGCGGCAACCACGGTGCTGCCGTTGCCTATGCGGCAGGTGTCCTCGGCATACCCGCCCGGATATTCGTCCCGACGGTCTCATCAGCGGCGAAGGTCAGCCGGATCCGCAGCTACGGCGCCGACCTCGTCGTTGCTGGGGCGACCTATTCCGATGCGCTCGCACTCAGCCAGCGGTGGGCTGCCGATTCCGGCGCCATGCCCGTGCACGCGTTCGACCAGGTCGAGACGATGCTCGGCGCCGGCACCTTGGCGCTGGAACTCATCAGGCAGGCACCGGGCGCCACGACCGTACTGGCGGGGATCGGCGGCGGCGGCCTGCTGTCCGGGATCGCCGGGGCATATTCCGGCCGGGCCCGCATCGTCGGTGCCGAGCCCGATGGTGCTCCCACGATGACCGAAGCCCTGAACGCTGGCCGCCCCGTCGACGCCGTCACCGGCAGTGTGGCGGTGGACTCGCTCGCGCCACGGCAGGTCGGCGCGTTGACGTTCTCGATGATCTCGCATCATGCCGAGCGGGTCGTCCTGGTCAGCGACGAGGCGATCGTGCGGTCGCAGCAGTTGCTCTGGGATCGCCTCCGCGTGGTTGCCGAGCCCGGCGCATGCGCGGCTCTCGCGGCCCTGCTGGCCGGCCGCTACGAACCCGGGGCCGACGAGCACGTGGCCGTCGTGGTCAGCGGCGCGAACACGACGGCGGTGAACTTCGGCGGGTAACGCTCGCGGGACGGCTGCGGCACGCCAGGTATGCCGACAGGCCAGCCAGCTACGCCGACAGCGCAGCTATGCCGACAGCGCAGCTATGCCGGCGCGCCAGCTATGCCGGCGGGCTAGCCAGCTACGCCGACGGGCCAGGCGCCGAAGAGGCCCCGGCGGTACGGACCTCGAGCTGCTCGAGAAGTGCGCTCGTTGCGCCCGCCACCGTGGCCACTGCGCGGTCAAACGCCTCGGCGTTGTGCCGGGCGGGCTGTCGGAAGCCGCTGATCTTCCGCACATACTGCAGGGCGGCGGCCCGCACGTCGGCCTCGGTGACGTGCTCGGCGTAGGGCTCTCTTAGGGTCTTGATGCTGCGGCACATATAGCGAACTTACGCGACCGGGACGGCTAGGGCCGCCGCGGCAGGCAGTCCGGACCCGCAGGGTGGGGCAGTCCGGGGCCGCAGGGTGGGGCAGTCCGGGGCCGGTTCGCGGCGGGCAGGGCCGCTCGTTCAGTAAGTCATGCGGCGCAGCAGCCCGTGGCCGAGGTGCTCTCAGATGACACCGGAGTACTGCTGCTCAACGGGAACGATCTCGACGCCGAGCGGCATCAGCGAAATCGGGATGATCTTGAAATTCGCGATGCCCAGCGGGATCCCGATGATGGTCACGCACAGCAGTGCTCCCGTCACCAGGTGACCGAGTGCAAGCCACCAGCCGAACAGGATGATCCAGATGATGTTCCCGATTAGTGCGCCTGCCCCGGCATCCCTGCGAGGCTCAATCGTGCGGCCGAATGGCCACAGCACGTAGCTTGCGATCCGGAAAGAGGCGATACCAAACGGGATCGTAATAATCAGAATGAAACATACAATCCCGGCGATCACGTATGCGATAGCCATCCAGAAACCGCACAAAACAAGCCAGATCACGTTCAGGATGAACCTCATCTGATCCCCCCGCCCCCCTGCAACCGTGCCGACACCACTGGGGGCACCATACCCCGCCGGTACCGTCAGCAGCATCTGATCCAAACGCCGTTGCACTAGAGCGCTCGATAGCGTTCATGTTGCAGTCCCGTCTTGCGGCGGGACGGTCCCGGTCTGACCGGCCGTAGCCGAGCCGGGTTGACGTTTCAAGGCCACCTGCACCCCGGAGGATGACTTACGGCCGGCTCCGCGCCCGTTTTGCATCTCCGGGCCACTCCCGGCGATGACCTGCCTGCCGTATTCGGCGAGGTTGACTGCGGCGTTGACGTCCCGGTCCAGGATGACACCGCAGGCCGTGCAGACATAGGTGCGCTCGGACAGGGCCAGTTTGGCTTTCACCGCGCCGCAGCCCGAGCATGTCTTGCTGGAGGCGAACCAGCGGTCCGCCACGATCAGCTGCCCGCCATGCCATTGCGTCTTGTAGGCGAGCTGCCGCCGGATCTCCCCGAAGTTAGCGTCGGCGATATGCCTGGCCAGGCGCCTGTTCCGGGTCATCCCGGCGACGTTCAGGTCCTCGACCACGATGGTCCGGTACTCGCGGGCCAGGCCCGTGGTGAGCTTGTGGGTGCTGTCGCGGCGCAGGTCAGCGACCCTGCCGTGGGCGCGTGCCAGGTCAGCGCTGGCCCGTTTCCACCGCTTCGACGGCGCTTGCTTCCGCCGGCCCGCCCGGTCGTACGGCCCCTGGCGGCGGGACGCCCGGCGGGACAGCCGGCGGACTTTCCGCAGCGCGCCACCCAGATGCCTCGGGTTCGGGACTTCCCGGCCGTCAGACAAGACCGCGAGAGTCTTGATGCCGAGGTCGACGCCGGTAACCGCATCCGGGTTCGCCGGGCTGAGGGCAGCCCGTTCGGTTTCGGCGGCGAACGACACGAACCACCGGCGCCGCTCAAACCGGATCGTCGCGGTCAGGATCCGCGCGGACCCCGCCTCAACCTTCCCGACGAACTTGGAACCGTCCTCGTGCAGCCTGATCCGGCCGATGCGGGGAAGCACCGCATGCCTTGGCTCGCAGCGGATCACGCCGGTCGTGAACCGGCACGACAGCCGGGCACGGTGCTTACTCTTGATCCGGGGACGGCCCATCTTCGGGCCCATGCGCCTCCCGGTCCGCGACGCCGCGTAATTGCCGAACGCACGCGCTGCGGCGGCCAGGCCGGAACTGTACGCCTCCTTGGAGTTATCCGCCCACCACGGCGCGACGGTGCCCTTGGCCTGGTTCCAGTCCTTGCGCAGCGACGGCAGCGACCAGGACCGCCATGGTGCGCGCTGGTCCTCAGGGATCCCGTAGACTCCTCGGCCTTCGGCTGCCACCAGGTGGCGTTGACACGGCGCACCGCCCAGTTGAAAGCGAACCGCGACGCACCGCAATGAGACCGCAGTGCACGCTCCTGCGCCGGAGTCGGGTTCAGTGCGAACCGGTACGCCTGCAGTCCGGCCCCGGCGCGGGCCTGAAATTTCCTCACGAGTCCGCCCTGGTGGCAGCCTCGACTGCCCGCTGCGCTCGGTTAGCGGCGGCCCGGCGGCCGTAAAGCCGGGCGCACAGCGACGTCAGGATCTCGGTCACGTCCCGGACCAGGTCGTCGTCCACCCCGGCCGGGTCCATGACCAGCAGCTTGCGGCCCTGCGCTGACAGCGCCGCCTCAACGTATTCGGCGCCGAACCTGGCAAACCTGTCCCGGTGCTCCACGAAGATCATTGTCACGGCCGGGTCGCGGAGCAGTGCCAGGAATTTGCGGCGCTTCCCGTTTAGCGCGGATCCGACCTCGGTCACCACCCGGTCCACGGCGACACCCTGGCTGGTAGCCCATCCGGTTACCCGCGCGACCTGCCGGTCCAGGTCACTTTTCTGGTCAGCGGATGAGACGCGGGCGTAGACGACTGCCATTCCCGCGGCTGAGGAAGGTGCTGGCTCGTCTACCAGGATGAGGCCGCCGACTTTGCGGGCCGGGACGGGAAGCATGCCGTCCGCGAGCCAGCGGCGGGCGGTTGTATAGCCCACGCCCTGCTGCGCCGCCCACTCCTTCAGGTTCACGCGACCATTATACGGCACTGGCGGACACTATCGGGCGCTAGACGTTCAACAGTTTCCAGCCCTCTGATCGCCCGAACCCCCGCGTCTCGGTCATTCGTCAGGAGGGGGCGAATGGCGCGACGCGCCTGAGCATCCGTTTAGTTCATCGGGTTTATACCCGGAACAGCACCGGCTAGGCCTCATCCGAGTCCGAGCAGGCCCTCCAGGCCAATGGTGAGGCCAGGTGCCAATGCTGCCGCGCCGCGTACGGCGAGCAGGACGCCAGGCATGAACGAGGCCCGATCCAGTGAGTCATGCCTGATGGTGAGGATCTCGCCGGGACCGCCGAACAGCACTTCCTGGTGGGCCACCAGCCCGGTCAACCGGACCGAGTGCACGTGAACTCCGGCTACCAGGGAGCCCCGGGCGCCATCCAGCGCGGACACGGTGGCGTCCGGGGAGTCCGGCAGTCCAGCCTCGGTGCGTGCCGCGGCTATCAGGGATGCGGTCCGCGCCGCCGTGCCGGACGGGGCGTCGACCTTTCCGGCGTGGTGCAGCTCGATGATCTCGGCAGACTCAAAGAACCTGGCAGCCTGCGCGGCGAAGCGCATCATGAGCACGGCACCGACGGAGAAGTTCGGCACGATCAGCACGCGGACCGGGGATGCCCCGGCAAGCCAGCCGCTGACAGCGGCCAGCCGCTCCTCGTCGAAGCCGGAGGTACCGACGACGGCGTTGAGGCTGTTCGCCACGCACCAGCGCAGGTTATCCATGACCGCGCCCGGGTGCGTGAAGTCGACCACGACATCGGATCCGGCCAGGGCGCTCAGGTCATCGCCCTCATCGACCGCGGCGGCCAGCTCAAGGTCGGCCGCGGCATTGACGGTCCGGCATACCTCGGACCCCATGCGCCCCTTGGCGCCGAGCACCCCGATCTTGATCATCGTCAGCCTCCCGGGTCCGGGACTTCATGGCCCGGACCGTCTGGTCCGGCGCCGTCCGCGACCGACCGGCCTGATCTTAATGGGGATCGGCCAGCCTTCCGGGTGAGACGGCGAAGCTGGGCAATGAGCCGGCGCCGTTGAGCTCGCGACGGAGATTAGCCCGCCGCTCCGCGTGCTGTCAGCTAAGTGCCGCGGTAAACGAATCCGCGTCGTCGAACGGACCGACGACGGCGAGCGCCTTGGGCTGTGCCAGGATGGCAGCGGCGACCTCGCGTATGTCATCGTGCGTCACCGCCTCGATAGATGCCAGGATCTCGTCGACCGGCTCGAGCCGGGGATAGACAAGCTCAGACTTGCCGAGCCTGCTCATCCGGGACGAGGGGTCCTCCAGGCCGAGCACGATCGAACCGCGCAGCTGTCCCTTGCCCCGCTCGAGCTCCGCGTCGGACAGCCCGCCGGAGATAACCTTGGCGATCTCCTCCTGGCAGATCGACAGCACTTCATCAGCCTTCGCCGGCAGGCAGCCCGCATAAACGCCCCACAGGCCGGTGTCGTAGTTCTGCGAGCTGAAGCTGTAGACCGAGTAGGCCAGCCCGCGATTCTCCCTGATCTCCTGGAACAGCCGGGAGGACATCCCGCCACCCAGCGCGGCGTTCAGCACGCCGAGCGCGAACCTGCGCTGATCGGTCCGCGACATCCCGGTGCAGCCAAGCACGAGATTAGCCTGCTCGATAGCGCGGGAAACGAGCCGCACCCCGGTGCCCGCCTCCGCATTGACAACGCCGGGCCCGGGCACGCGCGGCGGGGCGGGCTCCGCGTCGCCGGTCGCCACCGCCGCGAATGCCTCGCGCGCCAGTTCCACGACGGTATCGTGATCGAGGCTGCCTGCTGCAGCGATGACCAGGTTGTCCGGCGTGTAGCGGGCCACATAGTGCTCGGCGATCTGCGCGCGGGTGATCGAGTTGATCGAGTCCACGCTGCCCAGGATGGGCCGGCCGAGCGGGGTGTCGCCGAACAACTGCGCGGCGAACGCCTCGTGCACCGTGTCAGACGGCTCGTCGTCGTTCATGGCGATCTCTTCCAGGATCACGCCACGCTCGGCGTCCACGTCCTTCGGCTCGATCAGTGAGCCGCTCACCATGTCCGACAGGATGTCGATGGCCAGCGGCACGTCCTGGTCGAGTACCCGGGCGTAGTAGCAGGTGTACTCCTTGGCGGTGAACGCGTTCAGCTCGCCGCCGACCGCATCCATCGCCGCTGAGATCTCCAGTGCGGTGCGCTTGGCCGTGCCCTTGAAGAGCAGATGCTCCAGGAAGTGCGTCGCGCCTGCGTGGGCAAGGTCCTCGTCGCGGGAGCCTACGCCTGCCCAGATGCCGAACGCCACGGACCTGACGGCTGGCAGGGACTCCGTGATTACCCGCAGCCCGCCGGGCAGCACGGTGCGGATGACGGCGGAATCGCCATCCGCACTCAGCTGCTGCGCCGTCATGAGTTGCGGGGCCCGCGGTTGCGCTCCCTGGTGCGGTAGTGGTCGCCGCCCCGGTCGCCGCCCCGGTCCCGGTCGCCGCCGCGGTACCTGTCGCCGCCCCGGTCCTGGCCGCCGCCACGGTGGTCGTCGTGGCCGCCCAGATCCTCGCCTGCTGCCTCCCGCTCGACTACCTCCACGGGCACCAGCGAGAGCTTGCCGCGATCGTCCACCTCACGGATCTCGACCTGGATCTTGTCACCGACCTTGATCACATCGTCGACGTTCTCGATCCGGACACCGCCGTGCAGCTTGCGGATCTGGGTGATGTGCAGCAGGCCGTCCTTGCCCGGCAGCAGTGAGACGAACGCACCAAACGTCGTGGTCTTCACCACCGTGCCGAGGAAGCGCTCGCCGACTTCGGGGATGTGCGGGTTGGCGATCGCGTTGATCGCCGATCTGGCGGCCTCCGCTGAGGAGCCGTCGGTGGCGCCGATATAGATGGTGCCGTCGTCCTCGATCGTGATCTCGGCGCCGGTGTCCTCCTGGATCGAGTTGATCATCTTGCCCTTGGGCCCGATCACCTCGCCGATCTTGTCGACCGGAACCTTGACCGTGATGATCCGCGGCGCGTTCTCGCTCATGTCGCCCGGGGCGTCGATGGCCTCGCGCATGACGTCAAGGATCGTGAGCCTGGCGGCACGGGCCTGCTTCAGCGCGGCACCGAGCACGGACGCGGGGATCCCGTCCAGCTTGGTGTCCAGCTGCAGCGCCGTGATGACGTCCTTGGTCCCAGCCACCTTGAAGTCCATGTCGCCGAACGCGTCCTCGGCGCCCAGGATGTCCGTGAGCGTCACGTACTCGCCGCCCTCGTGAATCAGGCCCATCGCGATACCCGCCACCATGTCCTTGAGCGGCACGCCGGCATCGAGCAGCGACATCGAAGATGCGCAGACCGAGCCCATGGAGGTGGAGCCGTTGGAGCCGATCGCCTCGGAGACCTGGCGGATCGCGTAGGGGAACTCCTCGCGGGTCGGCAGCACCGGGACGAGAGCGCGCTCGGCCAGCGCGCCATGGCCGATCTCGCGCCGCTTGGGCGAACCGACCCGGCCGGTCTCACCGGTGGAGTACGGCGGCATGTTGTAGTTGTGCATGTACCGCTTGGTGCGCTCCGGGTTGAGCGTGTCGATCATCTGCTCCATCCGGAGCATGTTCAGCGTGGTGACGCCGAGGACCTGGGTCTCGCCGCGCTCGAACAGCGCCGAGCCGTGGACCCGCGGCAGCACGCCGGCCTCTGCGGCCAGCGACCTGATGTCGGCAAGCCCGCGTCCGTCGATGCGGACGCCGTCGCGGATGATCCGGCTCCGCACGAGCTTTTTGGTGAGCGACCTGAACGCGGCGCTGATCTCCTTCTCGCGCCCATCGAACTGCCCGGCTAGCTTCTCGCCCGCCAGCGCCTTGACCCGGTCGGTCTCGGCTTCCCGGTCCTTCTTGCTGGCGATCGTGAGCGCATGAGCAAGCTCTTCGGAGACCTCGGCGGCCACCGCGTCGTAGACATCCTGCTGGTAGTCGGCGAAGACCGGGTAGTTGGCGACCTCCTTGGCCGCGCTCGCCGCGACCTGCTGCTGGGCCTCGCAAAGCAGCTTGATGAACGGCTTGGCTGCGTCGAGGCCCTGCGCAACCGTCTCCTCGGTCGGGCTCACGGCCCCGCTGCCGGAGTCGGCGAGCAGCCGCAGGGTACTCGGCGTCGACTCAGCCTCCACCATCATGATCGCGACATCGCCGTCGTCGAGCACCCGCCCGGCGACGACCATGTCGAAGGTGGCGTCAGCGAGCTGGGTGTGGGTCGGGAAGCCGACCCACTGGCCCTTGATCAGCGCGACGCGCACGCCGCCGATCGGGCCAGAGAACGGCAGCCCGGCGATCTGGGTGGACAGCGATGCCGCGTTAATGGCGACGACGTCGTACAGGTGCTCGGGATGCAGCGCCATGATCGTCTCGACGATCTGGATCTCGTTACGCAGCCCGCTGATGAAAGACGGCCGCAGCGGCCTGTCGATCAGGCGGCAGGTGAGGATGGCGTCCTCGGATGGGCGGCCCTCCCTGCGGAAGAACGAGCCAGGAATCCGCCCCGCCGCATACATCCGCTCCTCCACGTCGACGGTGAGCGGAAAGAAGTCGAGGTTGTCCTTGGGGTGCCTGGACGCGGTGGTCGCCGACAGCACCATGGTCTCGTCGTCGAGATAAACAACGGCGGAACCGGCGGCGAGACGGGCAAGCCTGCCGGTCTCGAACCGGATTTTGTGAACGCCGAGTGCGCCGTTATCGATAACGGCTTCGGCGGTATGCACACCCTCCACGGGTGACCTCCTTGGTTGAGGTCCCGCGTCTGCCCGCCGCCTGTGGAGCGCCATTCCAGCCAGCTAGCCGGTTAGGCCGCCGGCCGGTCTTCGATCGAAGCCCTCGGCCCCGGGGTCCGGTGCGCTGTCGCGCCCGCGTCATCCCCCGACCCGAGAACCACTACCGAGGACCGGCACTTTGGGCGCCTGGAGCGCTCCGGGCCGGGGCCGCGGGACGTCGTTCGTTCGTGGTGTATTCAATTATCTCGCCGGGCGGGCTGTCGCCTGCGGGCCACCGCCCCGGCTCCGGCCCGCGCCAGCTTCCAAATTTACCTGCGCAGCCCGAGTCGCTCGATGAGGGCGCGGTAGCGGGTGATGTCCTTGCGGGACAGGTACTGCAGAAGCCGCCTGCGGCGGCCGACCAGCAGCAGCAGCCCGCGGCGGCTGTGGTGGTCGTGCTTATGCACCTTGAGGTGCTCGGTCAGGTCCTGGATCCGCCGTGTCAGCAACGCGACCTGGACCTCCGGCGAGCCGGTGTCTCCCTCATTGGTCGCGTGCCCGGCGATGATCTCTTTCTTCACCGTGGTCTCGAGCGGCACGTTGCTCCCTATCGTCCTGAATATCCTCCGGGGGGGTGCCCGCTGGTCGCTGGGTCCTGTGCGGGCAGGGAAAGCACGCAGCGGATCGCTTGGGCTTCCCCGACTAGCCAGCCACCTGAGGGCGCAGCCGACCGGGCCGGTTACTCCGGCCGCTCCACAGAGTACCACGCGGACATCCAGCACCACGCCGGGAAACCTGCGCACTCCAGGCAGCCACGAGACAGGTTATCCGATTGTTATCTACGTCCCAAACCAGCCGGATCGCGGAAAGTGGCGGTACTCGGTGACCGGCATGAGGCCGCCGCGCTGCGCCGTTGCGGGCCGCCGCGCTGCGGGCCGCCGCGCTGCGGGCCGCCGCGCTGCGGGCCGCCGCGGCCGGCGGCCGGGCCGCCCTGCCGGGCTCCGGGGCTGGCGGGCTAGCCTTGCTTCGTCGCGGCGCGGGCGGCGGCCACGTCGCGATGCATCTGAGCAACCAGTTCGTCGACGGAGTCGAATCTGACCATCGCGCGGAGCCTGGTCGTGAAATCCACCGCGACGTGCGTGCCGTACAAGTCAAGATCATCCCTGTCCAGCGCGTACGCCTCGACAACCCGCTCAGCCCCGTCGAACGTCGGGTTGCTGCCGACCGAGATCGCGGCGGGCCAGCGGCCCAGCTCGGGGCCATCCGAGTCGAAAGCCGTCAGCCACCCCGCGTACACACCGTCCGCCGGGGTCGCGGTGTACTGGGCGGTCTCCAGGTTGGCGGTAGGGAAGCCAAGCGCCCGGCCGCGCTGGTGGCGGCGCACGACGACGCCCTCGACGCGGTGCGGCCGCCCCAGATCGGCGGCGGCGGCGACCACGTCTCCGGCCGTAAGATGCTCCCTGATCAGCGAGGACGAGACCGTGATACTGCCCTCAGCCAGCAGCGGCACGCCCTCCGCCGTGAACTCGTACTTCTCGCCCAACTCGCCGAGCAGCGCAACGGTGCCCGCGGCCCGGTGCCCGAACCTGAAGTTCTCCCCCACGACCACGGCGGCCGCATGCAGGCGGTCCGCCAGGACGGCCCGGACAAAGTCATCGGGCCCCAGCCTGGAGAACTCCAGGCTGAACGGCAGCACCCAGACGGCGTCGGCGCCGAGCCCGGCGAGCAGCTCGGTACGACGGTGCGGCGTGCAAAGGAGCTGCGGATGGGATCCTGGCCTGATCACCTCGTCTGGATGCGGATCGAAGGTGACCACGGCGACTGGCAGCCCCCGCTCGGCCGCGAGGGCCATAGCGCGGCCGACGATGCGCTGGTGCCCTCGGTGGACACCGTCGAAAATGCCGATCGTCACGACCGATGGGCCCCAGCCCTCGGGCACGTCGTCCAGTCCCTGCCAGCGCAGCACCTGAAAGTTCCTCCCCACTACGGCATCTGCCGCACGCTCTGGGCCGGCCGGTGGGTCGGCTAGCCCGTGCCGTTCCAAGCCTGCCATGTAACCTATGGTCTGGCCTGATCCGGCTGCCTGGGAGGCCGCCTGCACCCGGTCAGGGCACGAAAACAGCTATTGGACGGGCCTGGCCCTGTTCGTCGGCTAGCAGCGCGATCAGCGCGCCGTCCGGGCCGAACGCGGCAACCAGATCCGCGGCCCCGCCAGGCGCCCGATCCGCGGCAGGCACCCCGGCCGGGGCCGGCTGCGTGCCAGGCGTCCGGGCCTCGGCCGCCGGTGGCTGGCTCATGGCCGTCCCGGGCAGCCTGCCGCCGTGCGCGACAAGGCGCGTCTCGTCGGCGGTCAGGTCCCGCCTCGGGAACGCCGCCGCAGCGGCGTCGGCCAGCGGCAGCACCTGCAGGCTGGTGGCGAGCTGGTCAAGGGTGCGGGCATCCCGGATGAGATAGGGGCCGACCCGGGTCCTGCGCAGCGCGGTGAGGTGGCCGCCCACGCCGAGCGCAGCTCCCAGGTCGCGCGCGATCGCGCGGATGTAAGTGCCGCTTGAGCAGGTGACCGTGACGTCAACATCCAGGTAGTCACCCGACGGCCGGACGGCATCGACCGAAAGCTTGCTGACGGTGACGGTCCTGGCCGCCAGCTGCGGCGCAGCGCCCTCCCGCGACAACCGGTAGGCGCGCTTGCCGCCGACCTTGATCGCGCTTATGCCGGGCGGCACCTGCTGGATCTCGCCGGTCAGCGCTGCGACGGCAGCGGCCAGCACGCTGTGCGGGATTCCCGCCGCATGCGTCGTGGCCACCACCTCGCCATCGGCGTCGTCGGTGTCGGTAGCGGCGCCCAGCCGGATCGTGGCAGCGTATTCCTTCTCGGTCAGCGCCAGATGGCCGAGCAGCCGGGTGGCCTTGTCCACGCCGACCACCAGCACACCGGTCGCCATCGGGTCCAGGGTGCCCGCGTGCCCGACCCGCCGGGTACCGGCCAGCCTGCGGATTCGCGCCACGACGTCGTGCGAGGTCCACCCGGCCGGTTTGTCGACGACGACCAGCCCGTTCATCACCGTCACCTGCTGCCAGCCGCCCCGTCTGCGAGCCGCTCTCGCAACGCAGCCATGGTGTCAGGGACCGCGCCGTTCGCGGTGAAGCCGGCGGCCCTGGCATGCCCGCCGCCGCCCATCGCCACGCACGCGCGGCCCACGTCCACGTGACCCTTGGACCGGGCGGATACCTGCCATTGCCCGGCATCGTCTTCCTTGAGAACCACGGCCACGTCAGCCTCGTCGGTCCGCCGCAGCACGTCGATAACCGCCTCGGCGGCTTCCAGGGGCAGGCCGTATGCGGCCCGGTCAGCCTGGGTCACGGTAGTCCAGACCAGCCCATGGCCCGCCGCCAGGTCCGGTTCGAGCGCAGCTCGCCCGAGCACCGCGGAGAGGAGGCCAAGATAACTAAACGGGGCACTGTCCCAGAGTTTCTGCGCCACGGCTCCCGGCTCTATGCCGGTCTGCAAGAGCCGTGCGGCCAGCTCATGCACGCCTGGCGAGGTGGTTGGGTACTTGAACGAGCCGGTGTCCGTTACGAGCCCCGCATACAGGCCAAACGCGATGTCCCTCGACACCTCCACGCCGAGCCGGCCTATCAGGTCGAATGCGATCACGGCGGTCGCCGCCGCGGCCGGGTCGATCAGGTGCACAGTGCCGAACCTGGTGTTGGAGGCGTGGTGGTCAAGGACGATCAGCTCCTGCGCCCTGGCTGCGCTGGTCTCCAGCACGCCGAGCCTGGCCGCGCTCGCGGCGTCGAAGGTGACCATGACCTCGGGCTGGACCGGGTAGCTATCCGGCGGGCTGAGAAGGTCAACGCCGGGCAGGAACTCCAGGATCCGGGGGACCTCGAACGGCAGGTCCCCGAAAGAGGCGACGACCCGCGGCTGCACCGGGCCGCCGCGCGAGCGAAGAGCGTGTGCCACCGCGAGCATCGACCCGAGCGCGTCAGCATCCGGCCTGATGTGACAGGCCAGGCAGATCTCGGCGGCGCCGTCCAGTACCTTGACCGCCCGCGCCCACTCGGCCTCCATGTCGTCCGCGAGATCCTGGCCTGATAGGTGCGCGCGATCGGATGTCACGATCGCGAGTATCCCGCGCCGCGATCCTCGTCCGCGGGAGTTTCGCGCACTGCGGCGTCCGAGTCATCGTCGCCGTCGCCGGCTGAGCCCGCAGGCACGCGGTACGGGTCGGCGTCGCCGGCCGGCACGGCACCCTGCCTGGCCGCGGCGAGCGCGGCGTCGGCGTCTTTGGCTCGCGCGACAAGTTCCTCGATGTTCCTCGCGGTGTCCGGCACGGTGTCCTCCCTGAACGTGATGGAGGGCGTGTGCTTCAGGCCGGTCTGGTGGCCGACCTCCGACCTGATCAGGCCGGTGGCGCTGGCCAGCGCGGCTGCGGTGTCCGTGCGCTCCTGCGCGGACCCGTAGACGGTGTAGAACACTGTTGCCTCGCGGAGGTCGCCGGTAATCCGGGCTTCGGTTACCGTGACGAAGCCAAGCCGCGGATCCTTGATCCGCCGCTCCAGCATCTCGGCGACGATCTGAGCGATCGCCTCACCGAGCTTGCGCGCCCGGGCCGCATCCATTCCTCGGTCACTCCCCCTCGCTGATTACCCGCTGCCTTGCCGACAGCAGCTCGATTTCGGGGCGCGCCGCGACGTACCGCTCGCACGCGTCGAGTACCTCCACCGCGTGTGCCGCCGTCGACGACACCACGGCAACCCCGATCTCCGTTCGCCGGTGCACGTCCAGGTGGCCGGTCTCGGCGACGGCTGCGCCGGGGAAGCGCCGCTGCACCTCCGCGATCAGCGGCCGGACAGCGGACCGCTTCTGCTTCAGCGAGCGGACGTCCCCGAGCAGCACGTCCAGCGTCAGGGCGCCCACATACACGGCTGCCCCTTCATCATCAGGTGCGCGGCTTCTCCCGCATCTCGTACGTCTCGATGATGTCGCCGACCTTGACGTCGTTGTAGCCGAGGCCGATGCCGCACTCGAAGCCCTCACGGACCTCGGTCGCGTCCTCCTTGAACCTGCGCAGCGAGTCGACGGTGAGGTTGTCGGAGACGACGATGCCGTCGCGCACCAGCCTGGCCTTGCTGTGGCGGGTGATGGTGCCCGACCGCACGATGCAGCCGGCCACGTTGCCGACCCGCGGCACCCGGAAGACCTCCCTGATCTCGGCCGTGCCGAGCTGGGCTTCCTCGAAGATGGGCTTGAGCATTCCCTTGAGTGCCGCTTCCACCTCCTCGATCGCCTGGTAGATGACCGAGTAGTAGCGGATGTCGACGCCCTCGCGCTGAGCGAGCTCGCCGGCCCGCCCGGCCGGGCGGACGTTGAAGCCGATGATGACGGCATCGGAGGCGATGGCGAGGTTGACGTCGTCTTGCGTGATCGCGCCGACGCCGCGGCCGATCACCCGCAGGACCACTTCCTCGCCCACATCGAGCTGCAGCAGGGCATCCTCGAGCGCCTCGACCGAGCCGGACACGTCGCCCTTGATGATGAGCAGCAGTTCCTGCCGCTCGCCCGACTTAAGCGCGGATTCCAGGTCCTCCAGCGTGATCCTCGGCCGCCGCTGCGCGAACATGGCGCTGCGCTCCCTGGCCTCGCGCCGCTCGGCGATCTGCCTGGCCACCCTGTCGTCGTCGACCACGAGGAAGCTGTCGCCCGCGCCGGGCACGGCCGTGAGGCCAAGTACCTGCACTGGCCGGGACGGCAGCGCCTCGCTGACCTGATCGCCGTTATCGTCGAGCATGGCACGGACCCGGCCGAACGCTTCGCCGGTCACTATCGAGTCGCCCACGTGCAGCGTGCCGCGCTGCACGAGGACGGTCGCGACCGGTCCCCTGCCCTTGTCCAGATGTGCCTCGATCGCCACGCCCTGCGCCTGCTGGTGCGGATTGGCGCGCAGGTCGAGCTCGGCGTCGGCGGTCAGGATGATCGCCTCGAGCAGCGACTCGATGCCGGTGCGCTCCCTGGCGGACACGTCCACGAACAGCGACTGGCCGCCGAACTCCTCGGCCACCAGGCCGTACTCGGTCAGCTGCGCCCGGACCCGCTGCGGGTCAGCGCCCTCCTTGTCCACCTTGTTGACCGCTACCACGATCGGCACGCCTGCGGCCTGAGCGTGGTTGAGCGCCTCAGTGGTCTGGGGCTTCACGCCGTCGTCCGCGGCAACGACGAGCACCACCAGGTCGGTGGTCTCCGCACCACGGGCGCGCATGGCGGTGAACGCCTCGTGGCCTGGCGTGTCGATGAACGTGATCTTGCGTTCCTCGCCGTCCACCTCGGTCACGACCTGGTAGGCGCCGATGTGCTGGGTGATCCCGCCAGCCTCGTGTGCCACCACGTTGGTATGCCTGATCGCGTCCAGCAGCTTCGTCTTGCCGTGGTCGACGTGGCCCATCACCGTCACCACCGGCGGCCTGGCCACCAGGTCGGATTCGTCGCCCTCGTCCTCGCCGAACTCGATGTCGAACGTCTCGAGCAGCTCCCTGTCCTCTTCCTCCGGGGAGACGACCTGGACGCTGTAGTTGAGCTCGGCACCCAGTAGCTGCAGTGTCTCGTCGTTCACCGACTGGGTCGCCGTCACCATCTCACCGAGGTGGAAAAGGACCTGGACGAGCGAGGCCGGGTTCACCCCGATCTTGTCCGCGAAGTCACTCAGCGAGCCGCCCCTGGACAACCGGATGACCTGGCCGTTGCCGCGCGGTACCTGCACGCCGCCGATCGACGGGGCCTGCATGTTGTCGAACTCCTGGCGCCGCTGCTTCTTCGACTTCCGGCCGCGGGACGGACGGCCGCCTGGCCGGCCGAACGCGCCCTGGGTGCCGCTCCTGCCACGGCCGCCTGCGCCCGGCCGGGCCGGGCCCATGCCGGGACGGGGCGCACCTGCGCCGCCGCCACCGCCGCCGCCGCGCGGGCCGCCGAAGCCACCGCCACCGCCTGGACGGCCGCCTCCGCCGGGCCGGGTGCTGGTGCCCGGGCCGCCGCGGCCGCCGCCTGGCCCGCCTGGGCCTGCGGGGCCGCGGCTGCTGACCGGCCTTGGCGGCATGTTGCTCGGGCTTGGCCGCGGGCCGCCTGGACGCGGGCCGCCTGGACGTGCCCCTTCCCCTGGGGCGCCCGCGCCCGGACGGCCGGTGAAGCGCGGCGCTGACGGCCGCGGGCCGCCTGGAGCCCCTGGCCGGCCGGCCGGCTGGCCAGGGCCGGCCGGGCCAGCGAGCCCGGCAGGCCCGGCGGCGGACGGGGTACCGGGCTGGCCGGGGCGGGGACCGCGCGGCGCCGATCCCATGCCGGTAGCCGTCGAGCTGAACGGGTTGTTGCCTGGCCGCGGTCCCGGCCGCGGGCCGCCATGCCGCGGCGCCGACGGCGCGCCAGTGCCGCCCGCTGCCGGGCCTCCTGGCGTCCTGGCAGCCGCGGGCGATGCGGCCGGACCCGGCCGCGGGCCGGCTGGCCTGGCGGCCGGGCGCGCCGCGGCCGCCGCGGGCGCGGTGGTCTCCGGCTGCCCGTGCGGGAACGGCACCGGCGGCCTGGCCGCCTCACTGGATCTGCCCGCATCAGCCGCCGGCCGCTCGGTGGCAGGCTCGGCCGGCGCTACCGGAGCGACCGGCGCCACCAGCTCCTCGCGCGCCGCAGCCGGCCTGGCGCAGCCGCCGGGGCGGGTGCCGCCGGGGCGGGTGCCGCCGGGGCAGCTGCCGCCGGAGCAGGCGTCGTCGCGGCGGGCGCTGCTGGTGCCGCGGCAGCGGCGCGGCCGTTGGCCGTGAGCTGGCCATCACCGGCGCCCGCACCTGCTCGCTGTGCTGCGGGGCGCTTCTCCTGAGCCTTCCCGGCCTGAGCCGTGAAGGCTTCCTTGAGCCTGCGAACGACCGGCGCCTCGATTGTCGAGGATGCCGAGCGCACAAACTCGCCCATCTCCTGGAGCTTGGCCATCACGGCCTTGCTCTCCACGCCGAACTCTTTCGCGAGCTCGTATACCCGGACCTTCGCCACTGCGCTCCCTCTACTCGGTCCGGCGGAGCCGGACCAGTCAGCCGTCCGGGGCAGCGCGTGCTCCGGCCGGCGTCAGCCTGTGCTGTTCATCGCCGCATGCTCATCGGTCGCTCATCGCAATCTCAGCCTGCTTTCCCCGGCATGTGCCGTTCGCGCGTTGTCTCCGGACGCTTCGCCCTGGCAAGCCGTACCGGGACCCGGAACCTCGAGATACCCGGCGAGCCTGCCGGTGCCAAGCGGTCCCGGCAGGCGCAGTGCCCGCGGGAAAACCCGACGACGCCGCGCCTTATCAAAGCATCCCTGACTTGGATGCAGGTACGCACCCCGGCCAGGCATCCGCGCTAGCGGATCGGGAACGATCTCGTCCCCGGCTGCCACTAGGCGAAGCAAATCGGACTTGGCCGCACGGCTCCCGCATCCTACGCACGTCCGGATCGCTCCAGCGGGCCGGAGAGGCCGCGGGTGCCGCATGGCCATTCTGCCCCAAGCTTACAGTGCCGAGGCATCTGCGGCACCGGGCACGCCGCCCGGGTCATTGCCGCCGGCCGCGCTGGCACGTTCATCGCCGGTCGCGGGCTCGTCCGGTCCTGCCGATGCGACCGGCGCCTCGGTTCCCGGGGTATCCGGGTGGATGTCGATCCGCCAGCCGGTCAGCCGGGCCGCGAGCCGGACGTTCTGCCCTTCCTTCCCGATAGCCAGCGAGAACTGGTAATCAGGAACGATCACCTTGGCGGCCCTGGCCTGCGCGTCCACGACAACAACCCGGGAGACCCTGGCCGGCGATAGCGCGTGGGCGACGAACTCGGCCGGGTCCGGCGAGTAGTCGACAATGTCGATCTTCTCGCCGTGCAGCTCGGTCATCACGTTCCGGACCCGGCTGCCCATCGGGCCGATGCACGCGCCTTTCGCGTTCACGCCCTGCTGATGCGAGATGACCGCGATCTTGCTCCGATGGCCCGCCTCTCGCGCGATGGCGGCGATCTCCACCACGCCGGAGGCGATCTCGGGCACCTCAAGCGCGAACAGCTTCTTCACCAGGTTGGCGTGGGTCCGCGACAGGGTAACCGATGGCCCCCGGTAGCCCTTGCGGACGTGCAGCACATAGCACTTCAGCCGCTCTCCGTGCACATAGCGCTCGCCAGGGACCTGCTCGGTGGGCGGCAGGATGGCCTCGAGCTTCCCCAGGTCGACCAGGACCGCCCGCGGATCCTTGCCCTGCTGGATCACGCCGGCCACGATGTCGCCCTCGCGGCCGGCATACTCGCCGAACGTGAGCTCGTCCTCTGCGTCCCGCAGCCGCTGCAGGATCACCTGGCGGGCGGTGGTGGCGGCAATCCTGCCGAATCCCTCCGGCGTGTCGTCGTACTCCCTGGCCGGCTCGCCGGCGTCGGCGGCCTGGCTGGCCCAGACGGTCACATGGCCGGTGCCCTTATTCACCTCGACGCGCGCCGACGTGGCGGCACCCTCGGTCCGGTGATAAGCGACCAGCAGCGCGTCCTCGATGGCCTTGATGGCCAGGTCCATGGAAATGTCCTTCTCGGCCTCCAGGCTGCGCAGGACGCTCAGGTCAATATCCATCGGGATCCTCCTCGTCCGCGCCGTCGTCCGCGCCGTCATCCAGCCGGCCGAACTCGATCTGAATCCGCCCCGGGCCAAGCTCGCCGTAGCCGAACCGCCGCGATTCGCCCTGGACATCGAGCAGCACGCCACGGACGTCCGCCTGCCTGACCCGGCCGTGGACGCCGGCTGGCCCGGCCGCTGCATCCGGCGGCAGCTCCGCCGCCAGCGGAACGGTCACCAGGCGCCCAACGGCGCGGCGCCAGTGTCTCGGCTCGGTGAGCGGGCGGTCTACTCCGGGCGAGGAAACTTCCAGGGTGTACGGCGCGTCGCCCATGGCTGCCGCCTTGTCGAGGACGGCCGACAGCGCACGGCTGGCCTGCTCGATGTCGTCAAGGCTGACGCCGCCATCGGCGTCCACCACCACCCGCAGCAGCCTGCGACGGCCCGCCGAGGTCACCCGGACACCTTCCAGGTCCATGCCCAGGGCTCGCACCGCGGGCTCCAGCAGGCTGGCGAGCTGCTGGGCGTCGCCCGCGCCGCTGGGCGGTGCGGGCGCGCCGGGACCGCCTCGCCCGCCGGGACGCTCGTCCGGAAGCGCATTGTGACGGGAGTTACCGCGCATCACGACCTCCTCGCCGCCACTTGTGTTGTGGCCCCTAACCGGGATCTAGCCTAACCGGGACGCAGCCCTGCAGGGCCCCTGCCTGCTTGCCCCGCTGATAAGCGCGGGCCTGCGGCGACCACGTGACATGCTGGGAGGCAGGATGCGGGCACCGGAGCGCGCTGGCGCGGCTGGAGGATCCGTGACTGCAGGACCAACACGGCGAGTGATGCTCGCGGCGTCCGCCGCGCTGCCGCTCATCGCGGTCACCGGGTGCAAAGGCGTTGGCGCGCTGGCCACCCCGCCTGTGCCCGGCGCCGACGTCGGCCTGCTGAAGACGGCGATAGCCGGGGAACAGCTGATGATCGCGCGCTACGAGGCAGTGCTGGCCGCGGCGCACCCTCGCGCCGACGGCCTCGCCGCAATCCTCGAACCGTTACTGACGGAGCATCACGCGCACCTGGCCCAGCTGCGGTCCCGCCTGATCGTGCCAGCCGGCGCCGCGACTGCGTCGTCCCGGCCTGCCACCAGGCGGGGCGAGCCGGTGGCGCCGCGAAAGCCCGTCGTGCCAGCCACGCCCGCGGCGGCCATCGCCTTCCTGCGCGCCGCCGAGCAGGATGCCTCGAATGCCCTGCTGGAACGGCTCGGCGTAGCTCCCGCCTCCCTTGCCCAGCTGCTGGCCAGCATCTCGGCATCTGAGGCGACGCACGCGGCCGTCCTTGCCGTGGGCGGGACCGCCGGATGAACGCATCCGCCGCCGCGTCAAGGGCCGCGGCAAGCGGCGGCGGGCCCGCGCTGCAGTCGGCGCTGCAGTCGGTGCTGGCCGCCGAGCATGCCGCCATCTACGGCTACGGGGTGGTCGGCGCGCATCTGACCGGTGCCGAGCAGGCCACCGCGACCAGCGACTGGATAGCGCATCAGGTGGCGCGGGATGATCTCGAGGCGATGCTCAGGTCGCTCGGAACCCAGCCAGGGGCCGCGGCGGCCGCTTACCGGCTGCCCAGGCCGGTGCTCACGGCTTCCGACGCCGTCTCCGTCGCGATCTTGCTCGAGGACCGGGTCGCCACTGCCTACCTGGGGCTCGTCGCGGTCAGCGTGCCCGCGGTCAGGCATTTCGGTGCCGTGCGGCTGCGGGCAGCCGCGCTGAGCGCCGCCCTCTGGCGCGGCACCACGGTGGCCTTCCCGGGGCTGCCAGCGAGCGTGCTGCGCCCCGGGCGGCGGCCCTGAGCCTGGCAGGCGTGCCTGAGCCTGGCGGGGGGCCGGAGCCTGGCCGCAGGCCCGCGCCTGATGACAGGCCTGAGCCTCGCCTGGCTAGCCGCCAGCAGCAAGGACGCGCTTGATGAGCGCGGCAGCGCCGTCCAGGTCCTCTTCGGTGGCGATCCGCTCAGCCCATGACCACCAGAACCACCAGGTGCCATCCTGGCTTCGCCCGGCGTAGATGTCCTCGGCAAGCGCCGATGCCGACGGGTTGACCACATGGAGGCTGGGAACGCGCCCTGGCGGGGTCATGAGGCGGGCCCGCAGGCCCTGGCGGGCCAGCTCCTCAGCGAGTCCCTCCAGCCTGTCCACGTAGGCCTGCCAGAGCTGCGCAGGCCCGGAGGCCTGCTGAATCTCCATCGTCATCTGCGTGACACCTCTTGTGACACTTAGTAATCAGTGTGAAGCGTAGAGTGATAATCACTCAGCATGCCCGTGCTCGATGCTAATTGCAACATGCATCGCGAAATTCGCAGGTCGAGGGCCGTTCTCTTACTCGTGTTTACTCGTGTCGGATCAGATCAAACTGGACGACACGGCCTGCGACCGGCCACACTTGTCCCCCACACACGCCGAGATCCGGCGGGAGGTGCACATGGCAAGTGAGCAGAGCCCGACGGTCCGGCGGCGTCGGCTCGCCCTTGAACTGCGCAGGCTCCGCGAGGCGGCGAAGCTCACCTGCGAAGAGGTAGCCGAGCATCTGGAATGCTCGGCGTCGAAGATCAGCCGGGTGGAAACCGGCCGGGTGTCGGTATCGCCTCGCGACGTGCGTGACATGCTCGAGCTTTACGGCGTGGCGCCGCAGCAGCGCGAGAGCCTGGTGCAGCTGGCCCGGGACTCGCGGCAGAAGGGCTGGTGGCATGCCTACAGCGACACCATTCACCCCCAGTTCGCTACCTACCTGGGCCTGGAGAGCGCGGCGTCGGAGATCCGGATCTACGAGGTCAGCCTCATCCCCGGGCTACTGCAGACCGCGGACTACGCCCGGACGGTGATCAGCTCGGGACTGATGAACAGCCCCACCGACGATATTGACCGCCGGGTCGCCCTGGTGATGGCCCGCCAGCCCGCGCTGACGAGGAACGACCCGCCCCGGCTGTGGGCGGTACTGGACGAGGCGGCGCTGCGGCGCCGGGTCGGCGGCGCCGGGCTCATGCGCCTGCAGCTCGAGCACCTGCTCGACCTCGCCAGCCTGAAGAACGTCGCGGTCCAGATCATCCCGTTCGGCGGGGGCGCGCACCCGGCCATGGGCAGGCCGTTCGTCATCTTGGTGTTCCCCGAGCGGGTAGACCCCGACGTCGTCTACCTGGAGGACCTGACCAGCGCCTTGTATGTGGAGGATGTCGCCGAGGTGGACCGCTATAACGTCTTCTTCAATCACCTGCGCGCGACCGCGCTGTCCTTCGATGACTCGGCCGCCCTCATTGCCTCCGTGCTCAAGGAGATGTAACCGGCGCCGCCCCGGACTGAAGCAGCGGTGCCGGGAGCGGCTCGGCGTGCAGCACGGTGAGCCGCGATACCGCCCGGGTCAGCGCGACGTACAGCCGCTGCAGGCCGCGTGACTCCGCGGCCGCGATCCGGCCCGGCTCGACGACGATGACGTGGTCGAATTCCAGCCCCTTGGCCAGGGTGACCGGTACCAGCACCAGCGACGAGCGGCCCGGGTCATCATCGAGGACCGAGTGCGGGACCCCCGCCTTGCGCAGCGTCCCCGACAGCGGGCCGATCTGATCATCGGCCGCGATCACCGCTGCCGAACCCTGGCTGCCGAGCAGGTCAGTGCATGCCGAGGCGAGAGCACCTGGCAGCAGGCCGCCTGCCGCACTGATGATCACCAGCGAGCCTGGGTCCTGCCGCAGCGACCTGGCAGCGGCCAGGCCGGGTGCGATCTGGCCGAGCAGCCGGCTGGCGAAATCGAGAATCTGGCGCGGGACCCGGTAGCCGGTGTCCAGGACCCGCACTCCGGTGCCGGTCTTGCCGAGGTGCCCGAGCAGCTGCTGCCAGCTGGCCGCGGACCACGGGGTGGTGCCCTGGGCCAGGTCGCCGAGTACCGTCGCCGACCCGGTAGCGCACCTGCGGCCGATCGCCCGGCACTCCATCGGCGAGAGATCCTGCGCCTCGTCCACGACGACATGCGCCAGGCTCGGCGTCCGCTCGATCAGGTCAGCGGCCTCGTCAACGAGCACGGCGTCGGCGGCGGACCACGGTGCCGACGCCGGTCCCCGGGCCGGCGTGCGCCAGGTGATCGCCTGCTGCTCGGCCGGCTCGAGCAGGCCAGCGGCGGCCCGGCCCAGCACCCCTGGATCGGAGAGCAGGCGGATCACCAGCCGGACCGGGTCGGCCTTCGGCCAGCTGGCGTCGACCGCGGCCCGGACCTGCCTGGTCCGCCGGACCGCCTCATGGGTCCGGTCGTCACATGGTTCCCCGGCAGCCTCCATCTTGGTGAGAATGAGATGGGCGATGCGGTGCGCCAGCATGTCGCGGCCGGTGCCGTAACGCACCCCGCGGGCCCGGAGCCCGGCGACCAGATCGGCGATCTCCGTGGCGGAAACGCGCCAGCGGCGCGCCCCGCGTGGCAGCATGATCGCCTCGGCAGGCTCGGACAGCTGCCCCCAGAGCGCCCGCCGGAGCACCTCCGCCATCCGCGCGTCCGCCTTGACCTGCGCCGCCTGGCCAGTGTCGGCGGCGCGCACCGGGACCCTCGCGACCAGATCGGCGACCGTCACCTGGGTGACGCTCATCTCGCCCAGAGCGGGCAGCACGCCGCGGATGTAGGCGAGGAACCCGCGGTTCGGCCCCACCACGAGGACCCCGCCACGGCCCATCCGCTCCCGGTTCGCATACAGCAGGTAGGCGATCCGGTGCAGGCCGACGGCGGTCTTGCCGGTACCGGGCGCACCCTGCACGCATACTGTCTGGTCCGCGTCAGCCCGGACGATGTCGTCCTGGTCCGGCTGGATCGTGGCCACGATATCGCGCATGGGACCGGATCTCGGCCGCTCGATCTCCTCGATAAGAATCCGGCTGACCTGGGCGGGTGAGTCATCCGCCAGGCCGCCGACCGTCGGCTGACCGGCTGCGCCCGGCCGGAACTCCTCATCCTCGTAAGCGCTCAGCTCCCCGCCAGCGAAGCCGAACCTGCGACGCATCGCCAGTCCCATCGGCTCGGCGGTGCTGGCGCGGTAGAAGGCCCGCGAGACCGGGGCCCGCCAGTCGATGACCGCCGCGCGGCCCTCCGGATCGTGCACGTGGCGGCGGCCGATGTGGAACCGCTCGGGCCCGGGCCGGTCACCGTCGTGCTGGCCGGCCAGCGGGCCCGCCCCGGGCGCGAAGTCGAGCCTGCCGAAGAAGAGCGGCGTGTCGGGCAGATCCTGCAGCGCCTCCGCGCGCAGGTAGAGGGCGGCTTTCAGGTATTCCTCCGAGACCGGGTCACCGCCGAGCGCGCGAAGCGAGAGTACGTCCTCGCGCATCAGCCGCAGGTACCGCCTGGAACGGCGCATATGCTCACGTTCCGCGGCGAGCACGCCAGCCGGGTCAGCCGCTGGGGGGCCATGATGACCGGCGTGCGCCCCCGGGCTGGCGGCCGTAGTCTGCTGGCCTGTTCCGCCGGCCGCAGGCATGGCACGTCATCTCCTCACCTGATCGGGGATTGGCACAAGGGACGAGAGCCTACCATCGGCATGATGCCAGCTCAACGGGATTTCGCCGCCGGCGGCCAGGGCGGGCCCGCCGCACTCGGCGGAGCCCCTGATGCCGCGGTCAGGACAGCCGGTCAGGACAGCCGGTCAGAACAGCACCGACATGAAGGTGCCGCTCTCGGTGAAACCGACCCGCCGGTAGGCCCCGCGGGCCGGCGCGTTGTAGTCGTTCACGTAGAGGCTCACCACGGGCGCAACCGAGCGAAGCGCCTCGGCGACCACCGCCGCCATGCCCCGGCTCGCATGCCCGCGACCGCGAAGCGCAGGCGGCACCCAGACGCCCTGAACCTGGCACACGCGCGGTGTCACCGCGCCTATCTCCGCCTTGAAGGCCACCTCGCCGGCCTCGATCCTGGCGAACGAGCGCCGCGCCCTGACCAGCTCGGCGACCCGCGTCCGGTACGCCGCCCCGCCGTCAGGTCCCACCGGCGAGACGCCGACCTCCTCGGTGAACATGGCCACGCACGCGGGCATCAGCACGTCCACTTCTTCCGGCCGGACCGCGCGGACCAGCGGATCGGGGGCTATCAGCGGATCTGCGGCGATTTCCATGACCGGCTGCGCCGACCTGACCTCCCGCGGCGCTCCCCAGTACGGCGCGAGCATGCCCCACAGATCGCCGACGGCCGCCGCGGGCCCGACGATCGACGAGCACCGGCGGCCCTGCAGCCTGGCCCGCTCCGCGAACGCCGTGAGCGCCGCTGGCGTCGCGGCAACCGGCACCAGGTTGGCGCCCGAATAGCACAGCGAGATCAGCTCGGCGCCCTCCGCGTAGCCCCACACCTGCGCGCCGAGCCTGCCTGCGTCCAGCCCGGCGCCACGGACCCGCGAGCCGACAAAGACATTGGCGACCGCATCGCGGTCGCAGATGACGAGTGCCTCATCCCGATCGCGATCAGTCAGCAGGCGCAACGACGACGACCGCCGTGCCTTGGTGCGCAGCACGCATTCAGCCTAACGGCATGCGGCCCCGGGCCGCTCGGCTGGTTCCCGCTCCGGGCGGTCAGCCGCCGGGCGTCGGCGGCGGCAATGCCGGGCAGATCGCGTTGACCAGGCCTGGTTTCGCGGGCAGCGCCCCGGTCGCCAGGTAGCCCTCAAGGTAGTTGTCCACGCAGGTGTTGGGCGGATTGGCCAGCGACTGGCCGTGATTGCCGCCGCCGGCTACCACCACCATCCGGGCGCTGGGCAGCAGCCGGTGCGCCATCTGAGCGCCCGCGTACGGCGTCGCCGGGTCCAGGGTGCCCTGGATCATCAGGATCGGCGGCAGGCCGGCGCCCCTGATCTGCAGTGGCCTGGCCGGTCCGCGGACTGGCCAGAACGCGCAGGCCGCGTTGAACCATGCGTTATCCCATGCCTCAAACGGGGCGGTGGCATAGACCTTCCTGGTGTCGGAGTCCCACCTGGCCCAGTTGCGCGGCCAGCCGACATCCGCGCACTCGACGGCGTTATAGACCGCGAACTCGTTAGCGTTCTGCTTGCCCACCTGATCGTAGGCGCTGATCAGCGGGCTGGTGGCGGCGGAGTGCAGGTAAGCGGCCAGCGCGCCGGCGAGGGCCGGCCAGTATGCGTCGGCGTAGCCGCCGGTGAGGAACGTGTCGTCGTACTCGTCCGGGCCGATCATCGGCCCGTCCGGGCCGATGATCGGATGCGCGGCCAGGCGTGCCCTGGCCCGGTACCAGGCGGCGCTCACCTGAGCTGGCGTGGTGCCGAGGTGATAACTGCCTGAATAGCCGGCCACCCAGGCGAAGAACGCTTTCAGCCGGCCCTCGAACGCGTAGTCCTGGCTGATGTTGTCGGCATACCAGACACCGGTCGGATCGACGATGCTGTCCAGGACCATCCGCCGCACCCGGTCCGGGAAGAGCGTGCCATACACCTGGCCGATGTAGGTGCCGTAGGAGTAGCCGAAGTAACTGAGTTTCTGCTGGCCCAGGGCGGCCCGGATGGAATCCATGTCCCTGGCGATGTTCTCGGTCGTCAGGTACGGCAGCAGCCAGCCGTACTTCCGCCCGCAGCTGGCGGCGTAGGCCCTCGCGCGGTTCACCTGCACCTGCTCGGCCGCCTTGGTGGCCGGGATGTAGTCGGGCCGGACCCCGGCGAAGAACGACGGGTCGCAGCTGATCGCGGGCACCGAGGACCCGACCCCGCGGGTGTCGAAGCCGATGATGTCGTATTCGGAGGCGACCGCCGGCGTCAGCCCGCTGGCCACGTACGCGGCCATGCTCAGGCCGCTGGCACCCGGGCCGCCCGGGTTGACGAGCAGGATGCCCTGGCGCTTGCCCGCCGGGGCCGTCGCGGGTACCTCGGACAGTGCCAGGGTGATTTTCGTGCCGTCCGGCCGGCTGTAGTCCAGCGGCACCCGCAGGCTCGCGCACTGCAGATGCGCCCCCTGCTGACTGCAGGGATGCCAGTTCGGCGCGGATCCCGCGGACACCGGCGCAGGCGGTACCTGCGCCGTGGTCGCTGACCCGGCGGTGCAGCCGGCGATGGCGAGCGCCGCGGCGGCCGCGGCGATAGGCACGAACCTTCGCATGGAGCCATCCTGCCTGACGCGGTGCCGCTGACAGCGCACGCCGGCCTTTTGCCCTGCTAGGGTCAGCCTGCCGGGGGCTCGATGGCGGCCGCGAGCTTCATGGCCTCCTCGATCAGCGTCTCCACGATCTGCGACTCGGGCACGGTCTTGACGACCTCGCCGCGCACGAATATCTGGCCCTTGCCGTTGCCTGAGGCCACGCCGAGGTCTGCCTCGCGTGCCTCGCCAGGCCCGTTGACCACGCAGCCCATCACCGCGACCCGAAGCGGGACGTCCAGCCCGTCCAGCGCCGCTGTCACCTCATCGGCCAGCTTGTACACGTCCACCTGGGCCCGCCCGCAGGACGGGCAGGAGACGATCTCAAGGCCGCGGTCGCGCATGCCGAGCGATTCCAGGATCGCGATGCCGACCTTGACCTCCTCGACCGGCGGTGCGGACAGTGATACCCGGATCGTGTCACCGATCCCCTCGGCGAGCAGCGCGCCGAACGCCACCGCCGACTTGACCGTGCCCTGGAAGGCGGGTCCCGCCTCCGTCACGCCAAGGTGCAGCGGATAGTCGCACTGCTGCGAAAGCTGCCGGTAGGCATTGATCATCACGACCGGGTCATGGTGCTTGACCGAGATCTTGATGTCAGTGAAGCCATGCTCCTCGAACAGGGAGCACTCCCACAGCGCGGACTCCACCAGTGCCTCCGGCGTGGCCTTGCCGTACTTGGCCAGCAGCCGCTTGTCCAGGGAGCCTGCGTTGACGCCGATCCTGATCGGCACGCCCGCCGCCGCGGCGGCCCGCGCGATATCGCCGACCTTGTCGTCGAACGCCTTGATGTTGCCGGGATTGACCCGGACCGCAGCGCAGCCCGCGTCGATCGCCGCGAACACGTACTTGGGCTGGAAGTGGATGTCGGCGATCACCGGGATCTGCGACTTCCTGGCGATGTCCGGCAGCGCTTCGGCGTCGTCCTGGGACGGGACGGCGACCCGGACGATCTGGCAGCCCGCCGCGGTGAGCTCAGCGATCTGCTGCAAGGTGGCGTTGACGTCAGCCGTCAGCGTGGTGGTCATCGATTGCACGGAGACGGGCGCGCCGCCGCCTACGGGCACCGCGTGCGCGCCGTTGCCCACGATGATCTGGCGGGACGTCCTGCGCGGTGCCAGCACCTGCGGCGGCAGCTGCGGCAGTCCTAGATCAACAGTCATATGGGTGATCGCCTCACTGGACGAGATGGACCGGGTTGATGATATCCGCCATGATCAGGAGCAGGCTGAATCCGACCAGCAGCGCGAAGACGCCGACGCTCACCGGTATCAGCTTCCGCATGTCTACCAGGCCGGGGTCAGGCTTGCCGCGCAGCCTGGCCAGCCAGGCCCGGCACCGCTCGTAGATGATGACGGCCAGGTGGCCGCCGTCCATCGGCAGCAGCGGCAGCAGGTTGAAAATGCCGACGAAGATATTCAGCGAGATGATGATCGCCAGGATGAACGCGACCTTCGACTGCCAGCCGATCTTCGCAGCGACGACCTGGCCTGCCGTGTCGCCGGCGCCGACAACGCTGCCGACCTGGCCGGCCGCGGTCTTCGCCCGGTCCTTGGCGAACAGGTTGGGCAGCGCCGCCGGCAGCTTAGCGACCCCCGACACTGACTCGGTCACGACCTGGCCGAAGGCTGAGCCGGCATAGCTGACCGCCCGCAGCGGGCTGATCCGCTGGAAGATCGTGTCATTCCCGATGCCCAGATAGGAGCCGCGGCGGCCGGGGACGGTAACCGGGGTGACCAAGAAAGTCTGCTGCGTGCCGTCCCGCTGCACGACGACCTGGGTCGGGTCGGCCAGGCTGGGCGCGGATCGCCGTACCAAGCTGCGTCCAGTTGCGCACCCGGGTACCGCCGATCGCGATGATCTTGTCACCAGGCTTGAGGCCGGCCAGCTGCGCAGGTGAGGTGCCCCGGCTGGCCGAACACGACTGGTTGTTCAGCGCGGTGACGCTGGCTGGCACGCAGCTGTCCACGGTGCCGATCGCGGTGGTGTTGCTGTTCTCCAGCCCGAGCCCGGCCGCCAGCACGACCAGCAGGAAGAAGGCCAGGGCGAAATGCATAAACGAGCCTGCCGCCAGGACGATGATCCGCTGCCAGCCTGGCTGGTTCCGGAACGAGCGCGGCTCGTCGGCCGGATCCACCTCTTCCAGCGTGGTCATCCCGGTGATCTTCACGAACCCGCCGAGCGGCAGCGCCTTGATGCCGTACTCGGTCTCACCGCGGACCCGGGACCACAGGGTCTGCCCGAAGCCCACGAAGAACTGGGTGACCTTCATGCCGAATTTCTTGGCGGTCAGAAAGTGGCCCGCCTCATGCAGCATGACGGAGAGCAGCAACGCGAGCACGAAAATGACAACACCGAGCAGGAAGGTCATCCGGCTGACTCTCCCTCCCCGCTAGCCGCGCCTGCGGCTGCAGGCCTGCGCCGCTGACTGTTGCTGGTCAGTTCGCGCGCCCGGTTCCTGGCCCAGCGGTCCGCCGCGAGCACGTCCGCCAGGGTGACGGCTTCCCCGCGGGGCCCACCATGCTCAGAGACTACCCGGGCGACCGTGTCGATGATCCCGGCAAAGGCAAGACGGCCGGCCAGAAAAGCGCCGACGCACACCTCGTTTGCCGCGTTGTAGGCGGCTGGCGCGGTCCCGCCGGCGATCCCCGCCTGGCGGGCGAGCGAAACCGCAGGGAAGGCATCGGTGTCGAGCGGCTCGAAGGTCCAGGTATGCGCCGAAGTCCAGTCGACCGGACTGGCCGCGTCGGCGACGCGGTCCGGCCAGCCCAGCGCGACCGCGATCGGGATCCGCATATCGGGCGGGCTGGCCTGCGCGATCGTGGAGCCGTCGGTGAACTCGACCATGGAATGCACCACCGACTGCCGGTGCACCACCACCTCGATGTCGTCGAATCCGACGCCGAAAAGCAGGTGCGCCTCGATGAGCTCCAGGCCCTTGTTGACCAGCGTGGCGGAGTTGACGGTGATCACTGGGCCCATGGTCCAGGTCGGGTGCGCGAGCGCCTGCTCCGGCGTGACCTCCGCAAGCTCGGCGCGGCTGCGGTGCAGGAACGGGCCGCCGCTGGCGGTCAGCACCAGGCGGCGCACCTCCCCGGCACTGCCGCTGCGCAGGCACTGCGCGATCGCGGAATGCTCGGAGTCGACGGGCACGATCTGGCCCGGCGCGGCCCGGCCGGCGACCAGCGGGCCGCCCATGATCAGCGACTCCTTGTTGGCGAGCGCAAGCGTCCGGCCCGCGTCGATGGCGGCGAGCGTGGCGGCGAGACCGACCGCTCCGGTGACCGCGTTGAGCACGACGTCACAGGGCCACGCCGCGACAGCCGCGACCGCGTCCGCACCCCCCAGCACCTCAGGGACCGGCGCGGCGCCGGCCGGCGCCGCAGCCCGCAGCGCCTCGCGCAGCTCCGGCACGGCAGCCTCGCTCGCGACCGCCACCACCTCGGCGCCGAACTCCACCGCCTGGCTGGCCAGCTGGCCGGGGCTGCCGCCGCCCGCGGCCAGGCCGACGACGGCGAACCGGCCAGGGTTGCGCCGGATAATGTCGGCCGCCTGGGTGCCCACCGAGCCGGTGGAACCGAGCAGGACGATCTCGCGGGGAGCTGACGGCGCAGAGTCCACCCCGCCATTGTGCCCCTGCGGACATCCGCAGCCGCATCCGGCGCGTAGCGTGAGACCGTGATCCCCGACGACACCGCCGCCGCCGGATGCGCCAAGGCGCCGCAGCACCCGGCGGTCGCCGCGGCGACCATGGAAGCCGGCGACGGGCCGGCCCGGGCATGACCGCGACCGCTGCCCAGGCCGCCGGCCTCGCCAGCTGGCACGGGCTGCCCGCGGCCCAGCAGCCCGACTGGCCGGACTCGGCCCGGCTGCGGGCGGTGACCGGCGAGCTGAGCGGCCTGCCGCCGCTGGTCTTCGCCGGCGAATGCGACCTGCTTCGGGACCGGCTGGCCGCGGTGACCCGCGGCGAGGCATTCGTGCTGCAGGGCGGCGACTGCGCGGAGACCTTTGCCGGTGCCACCGCCGAGGCCGTCCACGCCAAGCTGCAGACGCTGCTGCAGATGGCCGTCGTGCTCACCTACGGCGCGAGCGTGCCGGTCGTGAAGATCGGCCGGATGGCCGGCCAGTTCGCCAAGCCGCGGTCAAGCCCGGCCGAGGTACGGGACGGGGTGGCGCTGCCCGCCTACCGCGGGGACGCCATCAACGGATTCGATTTCACCGCGGCCGCTCGCACCCCGGACCCGGCGAGGCTGCTGCGCGCCTACCACTGCTCGGCGGTCACGCTGAACCTGTGCCGCGCGTTCACCGCCGGCGGCTACGCGGACCTGCGCCAGGTGCACGCCTGGAACCAGGACTTCGTCGCTGAGAGCCCGTCCGGACAGCGGTACGAGCGGCTGGCCGGCGAGATCGACCGGGCACTGGCCTTCATGCGCGCCTGCGGCGCGGAGCCCGAAGAGCTGCGGTCAGTGGAGCTCTACTCCAGTCACGAGGCGCTCATCCTGGCCTACGAGCAGGCCCTGACCAGGACAGACGCGCGGACCGGCCGGGCCTACGACGCGTCAGCGCATTTCCTTTGGATCGGCGACCGGACCAGGGCGGCCGACGGAGCGCACGTCGAGTTCGCCGCCACCGTCTGCAATCCCATCGGCGTGAAGGTCGGCCCCGATGCGACGCCTTCCGACCTGGTGGCGCTGGCCAGCAAGCTCAACCCGCGCGGCGAGCCGGGGCGGCTCACGCTGATCACGCGGATGGGCGCTGGCCGGATCCGCGATGCCCTGCCGCCGCTGATCCGGGCGGTCAGCGCCGAGGACATGCCCGTCGCCTGGGTCTGCGACCCGATGCATGGCAACACCTTCGAGGCGCCGAGCGGCCACAAGACCCGCCGGTTCGACGACGTTCTCGGCGAGGTGCAGGGCTTCTTCGACGTGCATCGCAGGCTCGGCACCCACCCGGGCGGCATCCACATCGAATTCACCGGCGACAACGTGACCGAGTGCGTGGGCGGCAGCCGCGGAATCATCGCCGACGACCTGCACCAGCGTTACGAGACCGCGTGCGACCCGCGGCTGAACCGCAGCCAGGCCCTGGACCTCGCCTTCACCGTCGCCGCCAGCTACCGCACCCCCGTGACGTCCAATTCCGGTCCATGACCGTCGCTTGCGGCGAGTTCCCAGTCGGGGCGCAGCGGCATGCCTGAGGTGCCTCTTGCGCCCAGCTTCACGCCGAGGACCTGGTGCAGCTGGATCTGGTTCCGCTCGAAACCCAGGCGCGAGCCCGCCATGTACAGCCGCCAGACCCGCGCGGTGCCCTCGCCGACCTCGGCCACCGCCTCGTCCCAGTGCGCGTCGAGGTTGGCGCACCAGCCGGCCAGCGTCCGTGCGTAGTGCTCGCGCAGGTTCTCCTCATGCCTGACCTCGAAACCGGTGTCGTTGATGAGCGTGATCAGGTAGCCGGGCCCCTCAAGCTCGCCGTCGGGGAACACGTACCGGTTGATGAAGCCGCCCTTCACCCGTCCGGGCGTCCGGTTATCCGGGCGGGTGATGCAGTGGTTGAGCAGCCGTCCTTCCGGCTTCAGCTTGCCGCGCAGGAACGCGAAGTAGCCGGGCAGCTGCTCCCGGCCGATGTGCTCGGTCAGCCCGATCGAGCTGACCGCGTCGAAGCCGGTCTCGGGCACGTCCCGGTAGTCCAGGTGCCGCACCTCGGCCAGATCCGACAGGCCCGCGTCGCTGATCGCCTTCTGTGCCCACAGCGCCTGCTGCTGCGACAACGTCACCCCGAGGGCGCGCACGCCGTACTCGCGCGCCGCGTGGATGACCATGCCGCCCCAGCCGCAGCCCACGTCGAGCAGCCGCATCCCGGAGCGGAGCCCAAGCTTCCTGGCCACCAGGTCGAACTTGTATGCCTGGGCCTCCTCGAGGGTGGCGTCGGCGCTCGGATAGCAGGCGCAGGTGTAGGCCATGGACGGCCCTAGCACCCATTCATAGAAGGTGTTGGACACGTCGTAGTGGTGCGAGATCGCGCTCGCGTCGCGATCCTTCGAATGCAGCCGCCCGGCCAGCCACCTGCGGTTCACCTGCACCTCCTGCGGGGGCGGCGGCACCCGCGGCCACAGCAGCCGGGCTCCGCCGAGCTGGCGGAGCATCCGGAGCCGTTCCGGCACGTCCAGGTCTATCCGCTGCACGCTGGCCATCCTGGCCAGCGCCGTGTACATGTCACCCTCGAGGTCGAGCTGGCCGGCCACGTAGGCGCGGGCCAGGCCGAGCGCGCCGGGCGCCTGCGCCAGGTAGGCCACGGCGGTCTGCGTCTTCACCGTGATCCGGATCGGCGAGTCCGGCGCGCCGGCCTTGCTTCCGTCGTAGGCGAGGAACTGGACGGGGGCGTCAGGCCCCGCGAACCTCTCGAACACGTCGGCCAGTGCCATGACCCTCTCCTTCATCACCGTCGGCCGTTACTGTCGGCCAACACACTTGTCGTACAGGCCGGCTAGCCGTCCTTCGCCGTCATAGTCGTGCTTGAGCCTGGCGTATTCCGGCCCGTTGTAATGCGCCCAGAAGTCGTCTTCGGCGTAGAACGACGTGGAGTACAGGCCCTTCTGCCCGCCGAGCGCGCCGACCTTGTCCTCGATGAGCCTGTTGTAATGGCCGTCGGCAGCTCCGGCGGGCAGGGCCACGGTGCCCCAGAAGCCGAAGTTTACGTAGACCTGTCCGGGCCGCAGCGGGTACAGCGGCCAGGTCGCCGCGCCGCGCAGCCGGAGCGGGCACATCCAGACCGGGCTCATGCCGACCTGCCCGGAGAAGAACCTGAGGAACTCGGCCCCGCGCTCGACCGGGATCTCCACGTCCTGGATGACGTCCTCGTGGGCACCGGTGCCCCGCCGCGCGTTGATCGCCCTGGACAGGCCGTATGTGCGGTCGAATGCCACAAGCTTGCGGTAGACATCGGACCGGCGGTACCGGCGCGGCCAGGCCCTGCGGATGACGGGATTCTGCACGCCGAATGGCCGCGAGCACCAGAACCAGTCGGTGTCCCAGCGCCACAGGTAGTCGCTGATGGTCAGGAAGTCCTCCCGCGGTCCCCGGATGGACTGGTAAAAGATCCGCTCCCTGGTGTAGTCGCTGCGCCACGGCGCTACCTCGCTGAAAGCGCCGACGGTCAGGTACATCTCGTCGAGGCTGAAGGCGGTGCCGTCCACGAAGTCCGCTTTATGCCCGGCCAGGCTGCCGTCGGCCGCGACCGCTGCGATGGCGGCCATGCAGTCCTCGGGACTGCCGAACCGGAAGTGCCGCAGATGCACGTAGGGCAGCACTGGCTCAAGCTCGATGGTCAGCGAGAGCGCATAGCCCAGGGTGCCGTAGGAGTTGGGGAAGCCGCGGTAGAGCGCGTCGTGCTCGCCGCCGGGCGCGGCCGTCACCACCCGGCCATCGCCGGTGAGAATCTCCAGCTCGGTGACGGACTCATGCGGCATGCCGTTACGCAGCGAGGTGGACTCGATGCCCAGGCCGGTCACCGCGCCGCCGAGCGTGATGGTCTTCAGCTGCGGCACGACCAGCGGCATCAGGCGATGACTCAGGGTCGCGGCGGCGAGATCCTCATAGGTGGTCATCCCGCCGACCACCGCCGTGGCCGACTCCGGGTCGATCCGCAGCACCCGCCCGAAGGCGGACACGTCCAGCCCTGCTGTCCTGCCGCTGTCGCCGAACCTGAACAGGTTCGACGTGCGTTTAGCCAGCCGGACCGGGCTACCGGGCGGGACTGCCGCGTAGGCGGCGCGCAGCTCGGCTACCGCCGCCTCGTGCGCGGCCAGCGCGCCGCGCGGTCGCCCGGTGCGGTGGCGCTTCGCGGCAGTAAGCTCAGCCACACAGTCCTCCATGTATTCGCGGAACCCGGTCCTCCCGGCGAGAATGCACGTAAGGAGGCGCCATGGGCAAGACTTACCCCGGGCTGGACGAACGGCTTGCCGAGTTTATCTCCAGCCAGCACGTGTTCTTCGTGGCCACGGCCCCAACCGACGTCGGCGGCAGGGTCAACGTATCGCCGAAGGGCTACCGCGACACCTTCGCTGTGCTCGACGAGCTGACCTTCGCCTACCTAGATCTGACCGGGAGCGGCGCGGAGACGATCGCGCACCTGCGGCAGAACGGCCGGATTACGATCATGTTCTGCTCGTTCGGGCGCGTGCCGAAGATACTGCGGATCTCCGGGACCGGTCGGGCGGTGCTGCCGGCCGACGCGGACTGGCCGCAGCTTGCTGCGCATTTCCCAGCCAGCACCGGGAACGGGACCGGCCGGGGCGACCTGCGAGCGATCATCGTGGTCAAAGCGAACCGGATCGCGGACTCCTGCGGATATGCCGTGCCGGTCATGGAACTCGTTCGCGAGCGTGATGTCCTGACCCGCCGGGCAGCCCGCAAGTCGCCCGAGCAGCTCGTTGCCTACCGGGCGGAGCATAACTCGGTCAGCATCGACGGCCTGCCTGCCCTTGGCTGACGGTCGCGATCCGCGCCCTCGCCCCCCGCCCTGGCCCTCGCCCTCGCCCTCGCCCTCGCCCTGGCCCTCGCCCGGCCCTCGCCCTGGCCCTGGCCCCTGGCCCTCGCCCTCGCCCTGGCCGGCTGACCCGGCCGAGCTGCCGGCCCAGGACGTGCCGTCACGGCCGTGCCGACCGGCCGGACCGAGCTGACCTCCTAGAGTTAGCCGCATGCGGATCGCCCTGATCAACTCCGGGCTCGGGTTGCTGGCGGCAGCGGCGGAGCTGCACCGCCTGCGGCCCGACGCCGACCTGGTGCTTGCCATGGATCCCGACGGCATGCCGTGGGGTCCGCGGACGCCCGACGACATCGCGGCACGGTCACTCGCATGCGCGCGGGCAGCGGCGGCCTATCTGCCCGATGTGCTGCTCTTCGCGTGCAACACAGGCTCCGTGCACGCGCTCGGTGCGCTGCGGGCGGAGTTCGAGCCTGCCATCCCGGTCGTCGGCACCGTCCCGGCCATCAAGCCGGCAGCGGCCTGCAGCGACGCGGTGGCCATCTGGGCGACCGCCGCCACCACAGGCAGCGCTTACCAGCGTCAGCTGATCACCGACTTCGCTGCTTCCGCGCAGGTGACCGAGGTGGCGTGCCCTGGCCTGGCGGACGCGATCGACGCTGGCAACGGCGATGCCACCCAGGCCGCTGTCACAGCGGCAGCTGCCCGCACGCCGGCTGGCTGCGGTGCGGTCGTGCTCGGCTGCACCGAGTACGAACTGGCCGCTGACCTTATCGCTGCGGCGCTGCCTGGCGCCGCCCTGTTCGGGTCGGCTGCCGCAGTCGCGGCCCAGGCGCTGCGCCGGGCGTCCGCGGACGAGCAGCTTCCCGGCACGGCCCGCCGCAGCGCTCCGGCCGGGGGAACCGGAGCCCGGCCGCGGCCAGCCAGGCACGGGATGCTTCGCGTGCTGCTGAGCGGCAGGCCCGCCGCCCTGCCGTCCGCAGCGCTCCGCTATCCGGCCGGCCTGCTCCTCGCGGGCCTCGCGCAGGCCGCGCCGTCCGTCTCGGCCACAGCCGACCCACGGCACGCGGCCAGGCTTGCCTAACGGCGCCGCTGGCGTTCGTAGCTCGCCTCGACCTCCTCGGGCGTCATCGGCAGCCGTGCGGCCGATGGCGGCAGCCCGGATTCGACCGCCTCGGCAAGCAGCAGCGCCATCGAATAGCCAGGATCTGCCGCAAGGGCTCGCTCGATGGCGATGTTCGCGAGCGCGCCGTCGCCTGACTGCCAGGCGGTGAATGCCAGCAGCGACGCTGGTGCCGGGACGTAGGGCGGCTGGGCACGGCGCACCACGTCGGTCCACAGGCGCAGGTGCGCCGTCCGGTGCTCCGGGTCCATCCGGGCCCACGCGTCGTCGCGCACCCGAAGGTCAGCCAGGACGACGGCAAGCCAGGCCAGTTGATCGTCGGCAGTGATCTGACCGCCGCCTCGGTAGCTGGCGATGGCTTCACGGACTGCCTGCCGGCCGGCTTGGACGACTGCGGCTGCGGTCAGCAGCTGCTCCGCTCGCCGTCGTGCGCGCTGGGTAGCCTGGCCCATTGAGTCGGCGGCTGGCCCGGAGACGGGCGCGAGTGACCTGGACAGCGATGCGCGGTCCGGGTATGCAGGGATCCCTGCCGTGGTGAGTGCGGCAGCGGCCGGGTGCGCGAGCGCGTCGAAGGGCACGCCCTCTGCGGGGCAGCACCGCGGGTTGTCGCAGACGTAAGACCAGTAGCGGCCATCTTCCACCCGCACCAGGTCATGCAGCACGATGCCGGTGCCGTGGAGGCGGGCCCTGAACAGCTCAGCGACCGGCGTAACCAGGGCGCCAGGGCCGTAGCCTACGGCGATGACCACGCCGACCTGCTGGCGGGCAAGTACAGCGATGGCATGTGCGGCGATCTCGCCCGCCAGGCTGGCATCGGGCGGGTCCGGCAGGTCATAGCGGAACGCGAGCCTGATCTGGCCGCCCGGCGGCTCGATGCCGATCACGACAAGGCTGCTGCTCGGATGGAATCCCAGCAGATAGGGAATGACCGCGAGCACTCCGGCCACCGAGTCAACCCGGATGCGCGGCATAGCGCTCGGCTGCGCCGCCGCAGCCGGTGATTTCCTCCCGCCCCCGGGCCTCCGCCCTCGCGGACGCTTCCGATCGGCACCCAGCGGCGGGCCGGCCAGCTGAACGCGGGTATGCGGGGTATGCGGGGTATGCGGGGTCGGCTCACCCGCGGGCTGGTTGCGTGTCATATGACCAGGCTGGAAGGAGCCTGGGGCCGACGCCAGGCGGTATGTGCATAGCGCGCCCAGGGCGGTTGCTATCCACAGGCGACGAGCCTGGCTTGACACGTATTAGCCGCGCCGCCGGAAGACCCCGCTGTTGGCACTCTGACCCATGATCTGCGTGAAGTGCTGATGGAAATAGGCCATCAGTCCGGGCGTCCAGGGAACCCGGAGCGCTTCCCTCCCGGATAGCCACACGTACTGTGCGTGGCCGAGGGCGTTGCGCCAGACCGCTACAACAGCGGGGAACTCGGCCGCTCCGGTCACCGGATTGCGCCCGTGCGAAAGTGCGTAGTCGGTACCAATCGAGTCCACGAGCAGCGGGCAGCCGGGCACGTCGGAGACGAATCTGTCGGCGGCGATCGTCATGGAGACCTGATCGGTCACGACACAGGCGCCGGGCGGGATCAGCCGCCGCACGGCGGCCACCGTCGAATAGCTCACGTGCGGCTGCAGGCTCGTCTCTGAGTGGGCCTGCACGATGGCCATGCACGCGATCGCAAATCCGGCCAGGCACGCAGCGCACCACTGCAGGCCTGGAGTGGCGGTCCACAGCCGGGCGCCAGGCCGCCGTGCATCCTGAGCTGCGGCGCTACCCTGGCCTGCGGCGCCACCCGGCCCTGCGGCGCCACCCGGCCCTGCGGCGGCGGTACCCGGCGCCGGCCAGGCATCGTGCATCACCCGGGCCGCAGGCAGCGCAATGGCCATCGCGAGGAACGGCGCGAGGAACGCGACGAAGTGATAGTGGAACTGGTTCGGCCACATGAACGCCGCCGCTACGAGGGCGGTCGAGGCCACCGCGAACCACTCGAGGCTCGTCGGCGGCCGCCGGGTTACCGCAGTGGCGAGCACGAACATGACGGCCACGAAGCCCACGATGATCAGCGCGACGAGCCACGCGGTGGAATGGGGGATACGGAAGTCAGTGAGGCCGACCATCTCCTTAACGCGATACCAGTTCGGGACCCGCGTCGCGTGGAACCTGCCGCCCACCTGGGCGGTGACCAGCCCCTGGTAAAGGCCGCGCGGCGCGATGATCGCGAACGGCAGCACCGGGACCAGGAAGCCGACGGCCGCGCCAGCGATGTAGACAGCCAGCCGCCGCGGGGCCCGCGCCGCGAGCACGGCGATGACGACCAGCGGAAAGATGGCCCACACCTCCACCGCGCCGGCGAATCCGAACGCCACTCCGCCCCAGGCAAGCCGCCGGCTGCTGGCCGTCAGCCGGTCGCGATCGAAAACCGCGACGGCCCCAAGAAGGCAGAACAGCGCCAGCCACGGTTCAACGAGCACGGTGTGAGCGGCTTGGATGCTGTCCGGATAGACGGCAGCGAGGCCGCACGCCACGACGACCGCGAAAACTCCACGATGGCGCACCAAGAGCCCGGTAACACTCACGCAGGCCGCGCCAGCGCAGACCGTCAGCAGCCGCCCGATAGCAAAGGCCCAGTCGGTGCCCGCCAGCTTGCCGACCAACGCTGCCGGAATCATCAGCACGGTGATTCCTGGCGGCTGCACCAGCAGGAAGTCGCGGTACGGGATCGACCCGTTGACCAGCCGGATGGCGCTGCCGAAGTAGGGCCCGTCATCGTATTCAGTGACGCTCAGCAGGTAACCGGGGCGCGCCAGCTGGTAGAGGCGCAGGCCGAGCGCGAGCAGGGTGGCGACGGCGATGATCACATTTACCGGCGTCAGCCTGGAACGGCGCCCGGCCGGACCAGGCGCGGCCTTCTCGGCGCCCGGCTGGCTGGCGCCAGGGCTCGCCGCCGCACCGCTTACAGTCGTTCCGCTCACAGCTAGCTACTCTCCGCACGCACCTGTTGAACCGAGCGGGGCCGGAGCCCCGGCAGGGTCAGGCCTGCCGACCCCGCCGTACCCCTGGCGTGGGCGCAGACCACCATCGACAGCCGGGCAAGATGCTACTCGCATGACGTCCCCAACCGGGGCCGCTGTCATGCAAAGACTGGCCTCCAGGGCTCCGCCGCAGCCTTCGCGAGCAGGACGCTGTCGGCCCGGTGCCCGGCCAGCGCTGCCCGTGTTGATAGGGTCAAGATGGCTGGTAGGTGCGGCTATAGCGAAAATAGATGCGCATGCGCAGCGGCACCTTGGTCGGCCACCGCACCTCACGCGGGCCGTGCGACAGGAACGGATCAAGCGTTCTTGCACGTCGAAGCCGCCTCGGTCGAGTACGGTGGGCGCCGGCGCACGTCGCGATGATCGGGTCTCCGTTGTCCGCGACATCGCTGTCCGGTGGTAACGATCGTCAGCCAAGGATGACCCGCCCGAGTTGGAGACAGACGGCACATGCTGATGCGAAGGCGCTCGGCTGGCGATGTGTATCGCGCGCTGCGCGAGGCACCTGACACAGCAGAGATCACCAGCGCAGCACGGCAGGCATTTACGCGCGCCAATCCGGACGTCAAGCTACAGCGGCTGGTCATCGTCATAGCCGCGTTCAACGAGGCGGGCAACATCGGGGCCGTACTGGACGAGATTCCCGACCAGATCGCAGACGTAGCCGTATCGAGGCTGGTCATCGACGACGGCAGCCGCGATGGCACTAGCTCAGTCGCGCTTCGGCATGGCGCGCTGGTATGCACATTGCAGGCCAACCGCGGCCACGGCGTTGCGCTTCGCCTTGGTTACCGGATCGCGCGCGAGGCGGGCGCCGAGTACATCGCCACGCTCGACGGCGACGGGCAGTGGGACCCGGCCGATCTGCCCGCGATGGTCAAGATACTCGAGGAGAACCGCGCCGACTTCGTCGTCGGCTCGCGCCAGCTCGGCCATACCGAGAACACCGACAAGTTCCGCAACGTCGGCGTCCGGTTCTTTGCCCGGCTGATCAGTCGGCTCACGCACGCGCAGCTGACCGACACCTCGAGCGGGCTGCGGGCGATGCGCGCCCAGGTGACGGGCGTGGTGCGCCAGACACAGCCGCAGTACCAGACCTCTGAACTGCTGATCGGCGCGCTCTTCCAGGGCTTCAGGGTCGCTGAAGTGCCGACGGTCATGCGCCAGCGGATATCTGGACTGAGCAAGAAGGGCGACAACCTGCTCTACGGCCTGCGTTATGCGCGGGTAATCGGGCGTACCTGGTGGCGGGAGCGCCGCATGGCCGGCCGCTCGGCGTCCCAGGCTGCCGTGGCGCGGGCTACCGCGGCCCAGGCGGCAGACTGCGGCCAGCCCGGGCAGCCGCCTGAGCGTCCGGCGAGATGAGAAGAACAACCAGACCGCAGCCCGAGTGCCCCCGCCCAGGGGCGATCCTCCGGTCGGCTTAGTCACCTGTACCGGATTATGCGAGTTCGGCAGACCGCAATATCCCATCTGCACCCATCTGATCCCGGTACAAGCGGCGACCTGCCCATCCGGGGTGGGCTTGGGGAAACTGAAGAGACGGCTCAGAGCGCGATGCCGAGCAGCGCGTCAACGAGGTCGCTGACAAGCCGGCCGGCGCTGGCCAGTTCGAGATCGGCCGACGCGCCGGCCGCGGGCGCCAGGCCGCCAGCACCGGACGTCGAGCCGCCCGGACCGGGCACTGGCACGCCTGGACCGGGCACTGGCACGCCTGGACCGGGCACTGGCCCGCCCGGACCGGGCATCGACGATCCGGCCGCCGTGACCACGCCCGCTGTCCAGCTGTCCACCGCGGCGAGCGCTCCGGGAGCGTCCAGATCGTCGGCAAGGCGGTCCCGCACCGCAGTGAGCACGTCGCGCGCGGGCGGCACCTCTGCGTGCCACGGCCCGACGGCGGCGGAGGCCAGCGCGACCGCACCGCGCCACCGGGCCAGCCGGTCAGCGGCCGCGGCAAGTCCCTCCTGCGTCCAGTCCCAGTCGTGGGCGTAGTGGTGGGCGAGGATCGCCAGCCGGATCGCCATCGGATCGACCCCCGCGGCCAGCAGCCCGGACACGAACACCAGGTTGCCGCGGGACTTGGACATCTTCTCGCCGTCCAGCCGCACCATGCCGGAATGGACATAACACCGGGCGAACACCTGCGCAGCAGGCCTGCCGCCGCCGAGCGCCACCCGGGCGTGTGATGCGCTCATCTCGTGGTGCGGGAAGGCGAGGTCAGTGCCGCCGGCCTGGACATCGAACGAGGCGCCCAGATACTCGGCAGCGATCGCCGCGCACTCCACGTGCCAGCCGGGCCGGCCTGCGCCGAACTCCGACGCCCAGGACGGCTCGCCTGCCCGCCCGGCCACCCAGACCAGCGGGTCAAGCGGGTCCTTCTTCCCGGGCCGCCCCGGATCGCCTCCTCGCTCGGCAGCCAGCGCCAGCATGGTCGGGGCGTCGAGCCTGGCGACCGAGCCGAACGCGGGATCGGCCGACCTGGCGAAGTAAAGGTCACCGTCCAGCTCGTAGAGGGCGCCGTGATCGGCGAGCGAGCGGTTGAACCGCTCGATCACCCGCAGTGCCTCCACTGCTCCGACATAGTGAGCCGGCGGCAGCACCCGCAGCGCCGCCATGTCGGTGCGGTACAGCGCGATCTCACGGTCTGCGAGCTCCCGCCAGTCCACCCCGTCCCGGGCCGCCCGCTCCAGCAACGGGTCGTCCACGTCGGTGACGTTCTGCGCGTAGCTGACCTCGTGACCCGCGTCACGCCAGGCCCGGACGAGCAGATCCCACGCGATGAAGGTCGCGGCGTGGCCGATGTGCGTCGCGTCGTAGGGGGTGATGCCGCAGGCGTACAGCGTGGCCACCCGCCCGGCAGCCGCCGTCACCAGGCGACCGCTCGCGGTGTCCCTGATTCTGGGCTCCGGTCCCCGCCCGGGGAGTTCGGGAAAGCGCACGGCACGCCAGGAATCCATTGGTTCAGGCTATCGCTGCCCGTGGTTTGCCCTGTGCTGGCCTGTCCTGCTCAAAAGCGTAGCCGAGGCCCGGGCCTGCGCCTCCGTATCGTTGTGGGGCGCGGGCCCATTTCCTGCCCGGAATGGGCGAGCGCGCGGCATCTTGGTCAGGGCACGCGCGGCCCGATCCGGCGGCCCAGCCAGCCAGCCAGCCAGCGGGCCAGCCAGCCGGGCGGGCCAGCCAGCCGGGCGGGCCAGCCAGCCGGGCGGGCCATGCCGGGTTCGGCGGCCGTTATGTTACACACAAGGATCCGAGCCAAAGGAGCATGCGTGGATCAGCTCACCCTCGGAGTCGTGTCGCGATCGCGGAAGGAGAGCGAGCGCCGGCTACCGATTCATCCGCTGCACGTCCGGCGCATAGCTGCTAACTTGCGGGAACGCATTTACCTTGAGCGCGGCTACGGCGAGCGATTCGGCGTACCCGACGAGCAGCTTGCGCCCTTCGTCGCCGGGCTTCGCACCCGTGACCAACTCCTCGCGGAATGCGATGTCATCCTGCTTCCTAAGCCGCAACCGCAGGATCTCAGGGACATGCGGACAGGGCAGATCCTGTGGGGCTGGCCGCATTGCGTCCAGGACAGTGAAATCACCCAGCTGGGCGTCGGTAAGCGGCTCACATTGATCGCCTTCGAGGCGATGAACTACTGGTCGGCAGACGGTTCCTTCAGCCTGCATGTCTTCCACAAGAACAACGAAATGGCCGGTTACTGCTCGGTCCTGCATGCCCTGGAACTCGACGGGATGACGGGCGAATACGGCCGGAGGCTCCGGGCGGCCGTCATCTCCTTCGGGGCTACCGGCCGGGGGGCGGTGACAGCCCTCAACGCGCACGGCATCTCTGACGTCGACGTCCTGACGCACCGGGACATCCACGCGGTTGCCTCGCCAATTCACTCGGCGCGCATGGTGCATTTCGAGCGGGACGCCGACCAACCCGGCCGTTGCCATGCGCTGCGCGAAACCGGCCGGATGCCGCTCGCGGCCTTCCTGGCCAGGCACGACATCGTCGTGAACTGCGTGCTGCAGGAAACCGATGCGCCGCTGATGTTCGTCACTAGCAACGAGCTTGACTCCTTCGCGCCCGGCAGTCTCATCGTCGATGTGTCCTGCGACGTGGGCATGGGCTTCAGCTGGGCGCGTCCCACGTCCTTCGCGGATCCGATGCTCACGGTAGGTTCTGGTGTTCATTATTACGGCGTGGACCACAGCCCCTCGTACCTGTGGAACTCTGCGACCTGGGAGATAAGCGAGGCACTGCTGCCATATATAGGCCCGGTACTCGGCGGGCCGCTAGCGTGGGACGCGAACGAGACAATCCGGCGGGCCATCGAGATCAGGGATGGATTCATCCAGAACCCGCACATCCTGTCCTTTCAACACCGCTCACCCGACTATCCGCACCCGCCGCGCCCGTAGCCCTCCCTTCCATGATCGTGGTTATTAGGTGGTGCTCGCGCCCCACCGGATAACCACGATCATGGCGGCGGCGTGCGCATTTGTCCCGGTGGCGCGACAGGGAGCTGTTACCGGCCGGGCGACGGCCGATCGCCGCCCTCTAGACTGCGCAGGTGACGATGCGTATCGGCCGTCTTGACGCGGCAGCCGCCCTCAGCAGACCTGACCTCCTCGGGCCTAGTGTCGCCCAGGCGCTGGCCGTTCTCGACGGCAAGATCGATGCTGATGCGGTCGGCGTCGCAGAGATCGACCCTGGGCTCGCCGACACCGCCGCTTTCTGCGAGCGCTACGGCGTGCCGCCGGACGAGTCGGCTAACTGCGTCGTCGTCGCAGGGCGCCGGGACGGCGAGACCAGGTTCGCCGCATGCGTGATCTTGGCAACCACCAGGGCGGACGTCAACGGGATCGTGCGCAGGCAGCTAGATGTGCGCAAGGCGTCGTTCGCGGCGGTCGATGTCGCCGTTGCAGAGACTGCGATGGAGTACGGCGGCATCACCCCGATCGGCCTGCCGGCGCACTGGCCTGTCTACGTGGACATGGCGGTAGCCGCTACGTCCCGGGTCGTGATAGGCAGCGGGGTTCGGCGATCCAAGCTGACGCTGCCTGGCGAGACTCTCGGACTGCTGCCCGGCGCGGTGGTCGTGGGCGGGCTCGGCCGCTGATTGCGCTGGGCCCGGACGCTGCCCCCGCCGCCGCGAACACTTCCGGCCCGCGCGCCACGGCAGGCGCACACGCCCGGCAGGCGCACACGCCCGGCAGGCGCACACGCCCCTGGGCAGCCGCGCACGCCCGGTTAAGGGAGCCAGGACACCCGGCCGTGCAGGGCGGCGTACCCGATGAACGCGACGGCGTCGATCAGCGTATGCGCGATGATCATCGGGGTGATCCTGCCCCACCGTCGGTAGAGCAACCCGAAGATCACGCCCATCGCCGCGTTCCCGAGGAAGCCGCCAAAGCCCTGGTACAGGTGGTAGGAGCCGCGCAGGATCGCGCTGAACGCGATCGCCTTCCATGGCGTCCAGCCCAGCTGATCCAGCCGGTGCAGCAGGTAGCCGATGACCAGGATCTCCTCGAGGATCCCGTCATGCGCGGCGCTGAGCAGCAGCACGGGTATCCGCCACCACACGGCGGGCAGCTGTTCGGGAACAACGGTCAGGCTGGCCCCGGCCTTGAATGCGGCCAGGTACAAGCCGAGGCCCGTGCCGCCGATCAGGGCTGCAAGCGCGGCTCCGCGCAGCGCGTCCCTGGCTGGCTGGCTGGTGTCAAGGCCAAGTACCGACAGTGGCTCGCCTGAGACGGTTATCACGTAGAACACCAGCGCGACGGGAGCGAGCGCCTCCGCTATCCCGACCAGCTGGAGAACGAGATCCAGCCAGTGGTTGGGGGCCAGCGATCCGACCAGCAGCGCACGCTGGCTATGTAGCGCGGGCCGGGCTAGCAGCGAGCCGATCAGGGAGAGCAGCGCATTCAGGCCGCTCGCACCTAGGGACACGGCGAAGACAACGAAGATTTCCCAACGGATAAGCCGCGCCGGAAGCGGCCGTACGCTGGTCTCTTGCCCAAGTGTCACCTCAGGACTCTAGCGGTGCCGAAGGCCAGGTCGGCTTACCGGCAGGTCGCTGGCAAGCACCCACGTTCGCCGATCTCACGCGGCGAGGTTGGCCGATCCCGGTTAGTATCGCCGGGGGCTGCGCGTCCGACCGTCTGCTCACTGCTCGCTGTGCCGGGAGAGCAGCTTCCTGAGCGGCATCGGGGCGGATGCGGTCTGGCGGGCCCGACCAGGGCGATGAGTGCAGCTCTTGCTTGACGAGGTTATGGATGAACGCAGCAGATGGCAGTTGGCACGGCCAGCCGGGCAGCGGTCCGGCCGGGACGCTGGACTCGCAGGCCGGCGCCCCCGCGGCCACCTCAGGCAGTACCGCAGATGGCGTCCCGGATGGCCCCGCGGAGGGCGCTCCGGACGGCGCCATAGACGGCGCAGGGGGTGATGCGTCGGCCGGCCCCGGCCAAGGGGACGGTGCGTCAGCGGGGTCGTCCGCGGGGCGGGCCGTGCAGGCCGGCCATGCGGCCAGGGCAGCGCCGGGGGGTGACCTTGCCGGTGGCTTGTCCCGTCCGGTAGTGCGGCACCTGGCGCTGCTCGCCATCTACCTAGCCGCGGGTGTCGCGGTGACCTGGCCCCTTGCCAGCTACATCACCGGCAGGCTGCCGAAGACAAGGGACGTCGCCAACTATGTCTGGGGCCTGCAATGGACCGCCCACCAGGTCATCCACCTGGGCAACCCGTTTTTCACCACGCAGATGGCTGCCCCGGCCGGCATCCAGCTGGCATTCGGCACCACGATGCCGCTAGCCGGCCTGGTGATGACCCCGGTGACCCTGGCGTTCGGCCCCTCGGCCGCGTTCACCCTTCTCACCATCGTGACGCCCGGCCTCGCGTGCTACGTGATGTACCGGGCCGCGCGGCTGTGGCTGGCCGGCCCGGGCGCGATCGCCGCCGGCGCGCTGTTCGGGCTGTCCTCGATGCTCGGCTGGCAGGACTGGTATCACCTCAACATCGCCCTGGGCACCTTGTTCCTGCCGATGACGCTGGAGGCCGCGGTCCGGCTGCGGCGGCGCCCGAGCCGCCGCAGCGCGGTCATCCTCGGCGTGGTGCTGGGCGCCTCGGTGCTGGTCAACCAGGAATCCGCGGTCCTGGCGGTGATCCTCGCCGTGGTGATCCTGCTGCCCTGGCTGCTGCGCGGCAGCGCGGCCACCGCCCCGGGCACGGCCGCCGCCCCGGGAACGGCCGCCGCCCCGGCCACCGCCACCGCCACGACGGAGGCTGCCGCGGCGCCCGCACCGGGATCCGCTCCGGCCACCGCGGCAGCCGGCTCCCCCCGTCCCCGGGCACTGCGGCACCGGCCACCGCCACCCCGGCTCCGGCCGCGGTAGCGGCGCCCAGCGCGGCACCGGCCACCGCGGCGGCGCAGGCGCTACCTCCGGCCCGGGCGAGGCTCGCGCTTGCGGCGCTGGGCGCACTTGTCGCGGCGGTGCTCGCCAGCCCCCAGCTGATCGCCATGATCCAGCAGGCGCTGGCCGGCGGAGCCAGCATCAAGCCTGCGTTGCTCACCTTTACCTACGGGCTGTATGGCGCCGGGCTGCCCACCTTGTTCGCGCCGTCGCCCAGGCTTGGCACCTTCGGGCTGCAGTCGCTGGCGGCCGCCTACACCTATCGCCAGCCTTCCGAGGGGGTTGCCACATACGGCGCGCTGCTGAGCGCCCTCGCGCTGGCCGGCCTGGCTATCAGCTGGCGGCGCCGGCCCGCCCGGCTGTTCGCCCTGCTATGGCTATGCTGCTCGGTCGTTGCGCTCGGGTCGACGCTGATTGTCGGTACCAGCAAGCACATCCCGCTCGCCGAGGATTGGCAGGGAACCAAGGTCTCGTGGCTGATGCCGTTTACCTGGCTGATGCACCTTCCCGTGCTGTCCGGGCTCCGGGAGGCCGACAGGTTCGCGCTGTTCGGGCTGGTCGGCGCCGCCATCCTGGCCGGCGCCGCGGTGGACTGGCTCGCTCGCCACGCCCGGCCGGTGATCGTCGTGGTGGCCGTGCTCGCTGTTTTCGAGGCCGGCTGGCCTGGAACCGGCTGGGTCGGCACCATGCCCACCGCGCTGCCCGCTCTGGACGGCCCCATCGCAGCCGATCACTCACGCTCGATCGTCCTTGATATTCCCTACGGCCTGCGCGGCGGCATCCCGTTGTTCGGATCTGCGATCATCCCCCAGGAGCAGCTGCTGGCCACCAGCGACAGCCACCCGCGGGCGATCTCCTACACCGCCTGGGTGCCCGAGCCCACCGTCCGAGCGATCAAAAAGCATCCGTTCTACGTCTGGCTCGCGGCCGCCCAGCGCGGCCAGTCAATCACGCGTGCGCAGCTGATCCGTGCCCGGCGGGACGCTCGCCGGATGGATATCGGCTGGGCTGTGGTGTGGCGGCAGCGGCCTCCTGCCGTGCTCCCGTTCCTGACCGCCGTCGGCTTCCGGTTTGACTACCGGGCGGACGGCGTCTCGGTTTATCGGCCCGACTGGTAGGACGGGCAGCCCTTAGCGCGGCGCGACGGGCTTGGGCGCGTTACCGCGGGGCCAAGCCGGGTTCAGGTCCCGACTGCCCGGCTGACTCGCCCTCTGCGGGTTAGCTCCGGCCCCGCTCAGGCGGGGTCGCCGCCACCTTCCGGAACGCGGGCGACCGCGAGCACGGACTGCCCGAACGGCGGCCGCCCGGCCAGGCGCTCGATGAACCGGACTACCGGCACGACGAGGCGGTCATAAATGGCCATCGTCCCGCCGGTGGACGGCTGCCTCTTGAGCAAGCTCGTGAACGCGTAGTAGCAGATCAGGCCGAGGGAATTCGCATAGCGGACGGACACCACCTCGAGCCCTGCATCGGTGAGCGCCTTGCGCATCGAGCGCTTCGTATAGCGGCGCACGTGCCCGGTGGCGACGTCGACCGGGCTCATCGCAAACGGGAACGCCGGGCATACCAGAACGATGTAGCCACCGGCCCGGACCAGCCGCGCCATGCTCTCCAGCGCGCCCACATGGTCCTCGATGTGCTCGAGAACGTTGTAGGAGACGAGGCACGAGTGGTCAGCGCGCTCCTGTGTCGGCAGCATCATCTGGCTCACGGTGACATTGGGGTACTTCGCCATCTGCTGCTGCAGGCAGCCGAAGAGCGCCGGATCAGCTTCGGTCGCCGTGAACTTATCGACGTACGGAATCCATTCCTCCGCGTAGTCGCCAAGCCCACTGCCGATCTCAATCGGATGCTCGCCGAGGAACGGCTTCGCGAAGCCGGCAAACCACTTCCGGTGATTGCGGCACTCAGAGAGGGCCACCAGGACGTCGCACTGCGTCTGGCGGTCACCCCGCAGGTCGCCGGTATCAAGGGTTGCTGGCTGCTCAGAGGTTGCTGGCTGCTCAGACCGAACTGCTTCCACTCGACCAACCTCTCGTCGCGGTACCGCTCCTAAGCTACGCATGCCGGAGACTTTACCGACCATATGCAATCTCGCCGCTATCTATTGACAACCGGCCGGTTGCCAGCGTCACGGACGAAAACGCGAGCATACCCGGGGTCTTCCGGCCTGCGCCCGGCATCCAAGCAGATCCGGCATCGGAGAGCTTACAGCCGTTTTGCAACCGCCGCCGAATTACCCCGCCGGCCACGCGTCGAAACAGGACCTGGTTCGCGGCCGGCTAGACCCAGATCAGCGCCCGCGCTGGGGACCACGAGGTCCGTCGGCCGCCTGCCCGGCCCGGCTAATGGCGCTGGAAGCAGCCTGGTGCCGCACCGCCAGCCGTACCGGGTGGCCAAATGCCGCACCGCTATCTCAACGGCGGCCAGCTGGGTCCGCTACAGTCCGGTACGGGTTTGGATGCACGGCCGGCAGGACGGGTCGTCATGCTGGTATATAGCGACAGGCTTAAGGAGCAATGATGTACCAGCCATACCCATCCGGAGGACAGACGCCCCAGCCGCCGCAGCAGCTCAGGGCCCCGGCGCCGGTGCTGACAGCGGTGAAGCTCATGTACGCGGGCGCCGTCGTCAGCGCGATCTTCTTCGTGGTCGGCCTCGTCACGGTGGGCTCCACCAGGACCTCGCTGAAGAAGGCGTATCCGAAGTACACCGCGCACCAGATCAGCCAGATCCTCACCGCTGACGTGATCATCGGCGTCGTCGTCGGCCTGCTGTCCGTCGGGCTCTGGGTCTTCCTGGCCCGGGCCTGCCAGCGGGGCAGGAACTGGGCCAGGATCACCGGCACCGTGCTGTTCGCTCTGGACACGCTGCTCATCCTGCTGTCGGTGAGCAGGTTCAGGGGCGGCGCGGCTGTCCTTGTCGACCTGCTCATCTGGCTTATCGGGCTCGGCGCGATTGTCTTGCTGTGGCGGAAGGAGTCCAGCGCCTTCTTCGCGCAGCGGCCCCCGGCCTGACCTGCAGCGGGGCTCACGGCCTGCGCTGCAGACCAGGTGGCCTGTCGGCTGGGGCCAGCAGGTAGCAGGCGATCGCGGCCGCGGACGCGACGTTCAGCGAGTCCACTCCACCGCGCATCGGTATCCGGACGCTGAGATCGGCGTCGTCACGCCAGCGCGCCGACAGGCCATCCCCTTCGGTCCCGAGAAGCAGCGCCATGCGGCCATCGGCAGGCACCTCGCTGATCGGCACTGCGTCAGCTGCGAGGACAAGCGCCAGCAGCCGGAACCCTGCGGCGCGCAGCCCTTCGAGCCCGCTCCGCCAATCCTGCATCCGGGCGTAGGGGACGGTAAGCACCGCGCCCATCGATACCCGGACCGAGCGGCGGTAGAGCGGGTCGGCGCAGCGCGGCGACAGGACGACAGCATCGAATCCCAGGCCGGCCACGCACCGGAAGATCGCGCCCACGTTCGTATGGTCGACGATGTCCTCAAGCACCACGATTCGGCGCGCTCCGGCCAGCACATCATTGACCGCGGGCAGCGGCAAGCGCGCCATTGAGGCGAGGACGCCGCGGTGCACCCGGTAACCGGTCAGCCGCTGCGCGACCGCGGACGAGACCAGGTACACCGGCCCGGGCCACGAGTCCGCGAGTTCCCCGAGACCGGCCAGCCGGTCGCTGGTGACCAGCATCGACCGGGCCGGATAGCCGGCCCGCAGCGCGCGCCTGATCACCTTCTCGCCTTCGGCCATGAAGAGCCCATGCGCGGCCTCCAGGTTCTTGCGCAAATGGACGTCAGTGAGCCGGACATAATCCGCTAGCCGCGGATCGTCCGCCTCGCTGACTGGAACCGGGCTGGCCACCGCACCAGTCTGGCCATGCCGCCGCGCAGCCGCGCTGGCGGCCCCGGGCCCAGCCCCGGATCCGGCTGGCGGCCGGCTACCGCGACAGCGGGCAATTCAGCTCATCTGCCACGTAACCTTCGGCTATAGTCGGCGGTCCGGGATCGGTCGCGGCCGCGGCTGCCTCATCAGCAAGGATCGCGGTGAATCCAGGACGGGCTGGGCATGGCGGGGATCGCCGCGAGCGCCGGGTCAGCATAAAGGTCATGGTCGCGGTCGCGGTGGTCATCGCGTCCACGCTGATGCTGACGCTCGCCGCGCAGGCGAACGCGACGCGGCGGGCGTGCACCTCGCGTCCGGTGGCAGCGGACGTCGCAGTGTCCCCGGAGATCGCCCCGGCGGTCGAGACCGTCGCGAAGCTGTTCAACGGCCAGCGTCACCTTGTGGCGGGTCATTGCGCCGAGGTCCAGATCACGACGGCTGCGCCCGCCGCCGTTGCGGCGCAGGTCGACGGCCAGGGCCCGGCTAACAGCCTGCCCGCCGTCGACGCCTGGATCCCGGACTCGAGCCTGTGGGTCGATGTGGCGCGCAGCTTCCCGATGGGCGCACGGCTCATCCAGCCCGCCGGGTTCGACGTCGCGCGCTCACCGCTCATGATCGTCATGCCAGCGCTGGCGGCCGCCAGGGTCCCTGCGTTCGGAGTCTCGGTCGGCTGGAACTTCCTGCTGCCCGCCTCCGACGGCGGCCCGCCGGCTGGCCAGCACCTGCGGGTTGACCTGCCCGATCCCGCCCAGAGCGCCGCGGGGCTCGCCACCCTCGTCCAGATCGACAGGCTGCTCGGCAGCGGAGCGGCAGCGCGCACTGCCTTCGCCAAGTTCGTGTTCGCAGCCGAGGTGACCGCACAGTTCACCGGACCCCAGGGCCTGAAGCCCTTCGTTACGCTCGCGCAGCCGCCGCTTAACGGCAACCCGGTGACCGTGACCTCTGAGCAGGCGGTGCTCCAGTACGACCGCTCTCATCCCGGCCAGCCGCTGGCCGCGCGATACCCCTGGAGCCCCACCAGCGCGCTCGGCAGCCCGGAACTCGACTACCCCTACATCGTGACCGCGTCGCAGCCAGCCCAGCTGGCCGCTGTCCGGGCGTTCGGGGAGGTCCTTCGCCAGAGCTACGCGGCCGGCGTGGTGCGCTTCGCTGGCTTCCGGTCAGCCAATGGCGTCCCGGACGTGGCACCGAGCAAGTACGGGCTGGCCACGCAGTTGCTCACGGTTGCCCCGAAGGCCGGAGCCAGCCAGGCGCAGACCACACTGCAGGCCTGGCAGCGAGTGGGCGCCAACGGCGCGGACCTGGCCCTGGTGGACGTCTCGGCGCCGATGGCCACCCAGGTCGGTCCGGGGGTGACCCTAGAGCAGGAACTCGGCCATACCGCCGGCCTTGCGCTCTCGCTGTTCCCCGACAACACGAACCTGGGTCTGTGGGAGTTCGCGGACAAGCTCAACGGCTCGCGTCCCTACCGACAGATCGTTCCCGTCGGCCCGCTGACCGGCGAGCTCGGCCTGATCAGCAGGCGCCAGCAGCTGCTCGAAACGGACGCGGCCCTGAAGCCGGTGCCGCACAGTGCCGCGGCGCTCAACTCGGCCATCCTGGCCGGGTACAAGCACATGGTCGCCAGCTACCGGCCGAAGTACTCCACCGCGCTCCTGGTACTGACCTCGGGCGCCGACAACGCGCGCGACGACATTTCGCTCACCGAGCTGCTTTCCGACCTGCACCGGCTGTACAACCCGGACCGGCCGGTGCAGATCGTGATCGTCGTGTTCAGCGGCCACAGTGATTTCGCCGCGATGCAACAGATCGCCTCGGCAACTGCCGGCTCAGCGTATGAGATCACCGATCCGAACCAGATCGGCAAGGTCTTCTTCGAGGCCATCGCCCGGCGGATCTGCCAATCAAGCTGCACGGCACCGTAACGCAACGGCCGACCAGCCGCCAGGCGGCACTGGCCAGGCCACGCCGGCCGCTAGGGCGGCAAATCCCACTCCAGAACCTAGTTGTCGGTGTGAACCGAGCATCCAGATGGCGCGTCATTCTTTGTGAGGCCCGGCGAGAGCGGGGCGCCGGGCCTCCTTTCCACTTCCGCTGCCGGTGGGCGCCCGGCGCGATGGCTAGCCGCTCGGGCCCCGGTCCTGAACGGACCGGATCAAGTCCCAAAGGGGCCGGAATCGAGTATCTGAAGTGCGCGCTCGATGAGCACGGGCACGGCCGGGCCTTCCCGCTCGAACCCCTCGCCGACGGTCTTCTGCTGCAGGAAACGCGCGTGGATCCCCTCCAGCACGACCGCCAGCTTGAAGCATCCGAAGGCTACGTAATAGCCGATGCCGGACAGATCCCGGCCGGTCAGTTCCGCGTACCGGTCCGCCACCTGGGCCCGGGTGAGGAAGCCCGGCATCGACGTCACGACGGCGCCCACGTCGATCGCCAGCAAGTCGGCGTCCTTGGGGTCGGCCCAGTACATGAGCGCTAGGCCCAGGTCAGCCAGCGGGTCACCGAGCGTAGACATCTCCCAGTCGACTACCGCCGCCACCGCTGGCCTGGCGCCGAGCGTGACCAGCATGTTGTCGAGCCGGAAGTCGCCGTGGACCAGGGTGCCTTCGCCTGCTTCGGGCAGCGCCGCCGTCAGGCGGGCGACCAGCCGGTCGTAGCCGGGCACCTCCCGGATCGATGACAGCTCCCATTGCCGCTGCCAGCGCGCGAGCTGCCTGGCCAGGTAACCGTCGGGCCTGCCGAAATCGGTCAGCCCTGTCGCGTCAAGATCCACGCCGTGGATCGCGGCGAGCATCTCGATGACCCGTTCGGAAAGCTGCCGCGCCTGGTCGGGCACGAGCTTGCCCCCGTCCTCGGGACTGCGCAGAACCATGCCGTCGACATATTCCATGAGATAGAACGGCGCCCCGATGATCGCGTCATCCTGGCAGATCGCGACCGGCCGGGGCACCGGGATATCGGTTCCGTTCAGTGCCGAGAGCACCCGGTACTCCCTGGTCATGTCATGGGCGGTCGGCAGCACGTGGCCCAGCGGCGCCCGCCGCAGGACCAGGCGCGCCGCGCCCAGATCCAGGCGGTAGGTCAGGTTCGACCTGCCCCCGGCGATCAGGTCTATGCCCTTGAGCTCGCCGACGTCGCCGACGCCCGCCTGGCGCAGCCAGTCGGCCAGCCGTGCGGCGTCCTCGATCCCCGGGACGCTGATGTGATCCGTCACTTCGCTCCTCGTCCTGGCTTTAAGCAATCGTGGCAGTCCAATGATCTCCTGGCCAGATGTCCGCATGCGCCGGGGCTGGACTATTTCATCGCGCTGAAGTAGGCAGGTAAGAGGGGATCCCGATGCCAGAGGTCTAGACCTTCGGAGGGAGCGCAGTGACTGACGCGTGGATGCCGGGTGCCGCACGTATCCGGGCAGCGACCGATGGCGGAGCGTTGAAAGGAGGTGCGCCGCGCACAGTCTGGCAAGCCCTCGGCTTCGATCCGCGGATCGTGTCCGCGCAATCGGCGGCACAGCGCCTCAATCAGCTCAATAGGCCCAGCCATCTGGTGTGGAACCCGCTGAACGGCGAGATTGTGCAGCTCATCCCCGCTATCAGGGCCGGCAGGTCGATCGGCTGGCCGGAGGGCATGGAGCAGCTGCGCCGGCCCAGCCCGGATCAGTGGTGCCAAGCCGCGCCGAAACCAGAGCCGCCAACGGGCTCGTTCAGCGAGATCAACGCCGAGGGCAGGTTGTGCGTCCAGATCTGTGTCGTGGCATTCGCCTGGGAGCCATTCACCGCCGGTCCGATGGCCGGCCTCCAGGAGATCCTCGACTGGCTCGACTCGTGGGGCATGCCACGCAACTGGCCGGCCGGGCGCCCGGCCCCCTTCCCGCACGGGCATGCGAGCTGCCGGAACCGCCGGCTGTGGGCCAGGGGCGGCCACTTCGGCGCGTCCCAGGTGCCTGAGTGGACGGCTTCTGGCCCTGGCGCAGTGGACGTTGAGCGACTGACCGGGTCGCGACAGGCAGCCGCGCTCCGGGGCCCGGGCGTATTCCAGGCCACAGCCATGCGGCCAAGCCATAGATCGGCGGGCGAGCTTACTGATCTTGTCGAGCTCTTCGAGAGCGACACCGCTGCAGCATCGTCCCTGACCCGCGTCGGCTGACCTGGCAGTCCGGCCTGCCGTACCGGTACGGCCGCACCGGTACGGTGAGGCATCATGAGCGCCGATCTGCCACTGTCGACGACGGAACGCACGACACTGCACCGGCTCCGCGAGCGCGGCAGGACCGACCGCGCCGACCTGTACGCCGTACTGGACGCCGGGCTTGTCTGCCATCTCGGCGTGATTATGGATGGCTCGCCGCTGGTGCTGCCGACCGGCTACGGGCGCCATGACGACACCCTTTACGTGCACGGGTCCTCGGCCAACCGGGCATTGCTCGCGGCCGACCGGAAAGAGATCTGCGTCACGGTCACCCACCTGGACGGGCTGGTATGTGCCCGCGCGCTGTTCCACCATTCGATGAACTACCGCAGCGCGGTGATCTTCGGGACTGCCCGGCTCGTTACCGGCGACGCTGAACGGCTGGCCGCCTTGCGCGCGATCACCGACCAGCTGGTCCCTGGCCGGTGGGATCACGCCAGGCCGCCGACGAGCAAGGAACTCGCCGCGACAGCGGTACTTGAGCTGCCGCTCGATGAGGCATCGGTGAAGGTCCGCACCGGACCGCCCAAGGATGACGAGGAAGACTACGACACCGACATCTGGGCTGGTGTGGTGCCTGCCGAGCTGACCTTCGGGGGTGCCGTACCCGATCCGCTGCTCCGGCCAGGCACGGAGATCCCCGCGCATATCAAGGCCCTGGCCGGGCACCGGGCCGTGGCGGGCACCAGAGCCCGGCTGACCTAGGCTGAGGGGATGACAGACCGGCTCGTTTGGATCGACTGTGAGATGACGGGGCTTGATCTTGCCCGCGATGCGCTGGTGGAGATCGCCTGCATAGTGACCGATGGCGAGCTCAACCCAGTCGATGATGGCCTGGACCTGGTGATCAAGCCGCCAGCCGAGGCTCTTGACCAGATGCCGGAAGTGGTCCGGGACATGCACACGGCCTCCGGGCTGCTATCCGAGCTGGCGGCGGGCATCACCCTGGCCGAGGCCCAGGATCAGGTGGTCGCCTACGTGCGGTCGCACGTTCCCGAGTCGAGGAAGGCCCCTCTGTGCGGTAATTCGATCGCGACTGACCGCACGTTCATCGCCCGAGACATGCCTGAACTCGACACGTTCCTGCACTACCGGATGGTGGATGTGTCGAGCATCAAGGAACTCGCCAGGCGCTGGTACCCGCGCGCCTACTTCGCGAGCCCGCAGAAGCACGGCGGGCATCGCGCCCTGGCCGACATCAGGGAGAGCATTCAGGAGCTCCGCTACTACCGGGAAGCGGTATTCGTCAAGCCACCTGGGCCCGACACTGCCACCGCTAAGGAGATCGCCGCCCGCCATGGTGCCGGAACCGCGGGAGCGGGCACCACCGGCACGGCAGCAGCCGCCGCCGGGACCGCCCGACCGGGCACCGCCGGGCCTGCCGGGCAATCCGGTTCGGCGAAGTGAGCCGGTCCCGGTATGCTTCCTGAAGCCACCCGGCAGAGTCGCTCGGTGGCCATGGTGGGCGTAGCTCAGTTGGTTAGAGCGCCAGGTTGTGGTCCTGGATGTCGTGGGTTCGAATCCCATCGCTCACCCCCGTGTTACCGCAGGTCAGATGGCTGAGTGTCATGGTGGCTCGCCTGTTTAGTACTTTGATGCCCGATTCCGAGAAGCCGGGCTCGACGCTGCTGGAGCAGGCTGCCGGCTGGTTCCGCCCAATCCCCGTCGCTGCGTCCTAATCTCCGTCGCTGCGTCGCATGCGGATCTCCGTCGGCTGCGCGCGGCGGTGACAGGTCGGACTTGGGAATTATGTCTTGCTCGGCAGCCCGCAGGGGATGCTGATGGTCGTGGAGTTCGAGGATCTGATCGAGCGTGCCAGTGCGAGCGACATGATGGAGCTCGCCTCCGATGTCGGCCCGATGCCGCTGCAGGTAGGGGCGATCCTGGTGTTCGAGCCCGGCGTGCGGCTGGCAGCCAGCGCGGTCCGCGATGTGCTGGCGGACCGGATTTGCGGCATCCCGCGATTGCGTCAGCAACTCGTGTCAGCACCGTCTGGCTGCGGCCGGCCGGTCTGGGTCGACGATCCCGAGTTCGATGTCACCCGGCATGTCCACGATGTTGGCTGTCCGCAGCCTGGTGACCAGGAAGCCCTCCTTCGAGTTGCGGCTGGCGTCGTGACGGACCCGCTGCCGCCCGGCCGGCCACTGTGGTCGGTCACTCTTGTCACCGGATTCGCGGGCGATGCGGATGCCCTGATCGTCGTGTTCCACCATGTGGTGGCCGACGGGATGGGCGGTCTGGCGGTCCTGGCCAACCTCGTGGACGGCGCGGGCGATCAGCCAACAAGGGAATTCCCGAGGCCAAAGCCATCCCGGCGGCAGCTTGCCAGCGACGCGACCGCCACCAGGCTGCATGCTCTCGGGCAGCTCTCGGGCGCCCCGGCCCGGCTCCGGGACGCTGTTGCCGAGCTTCGCCCGGGTGCGACACCCCCGGCGCCCCGCTGTTCGCTAAATCGCCCGGTGGGACCCCGGCTCCGCCTCGGCGTGGCCCATGCCGATCTGGCCCAGGTTCGCTCGGTCGGCCACAGCTACGGCGGCACCGTCAATGACGTGGTCCTCGTCGCTGTGGGCGGTGCGCTCAATTCGCTCCTGGCGCACCGCCGCGAACGCGTCGATGGCATCGTCGCATCGGTCCCGGTTTCGGGCCGGACCGAGGCCACCGCCCAGCTCGGGAACCAGGTCGGGGTCATTCCGGTGCAGGTCCCGACGTCAGGCCGGCCACTCGATCGGCTTCGTCGTGTTGCTGAAGTCACCCGGCAACATAAGACCCGGACCAGGGGAGCTTCAGCGGCACTGGTCGTTCCGGCATTCCGGGTGCTCGCGATGCTCGGCGTCCTCCGCTGGCTCGTCGAACGCCAGCATCTGGTCACCACCTTCGTCACCAATCTTCGCGGCCCCGATGCTCCCGTTTCGCTCCTCGGCTCGATCGTCTCCGAGGTGATCCCCCTCAATGTCGTGTCCGGGAACGTAACGGTCGCGTTCGCCGTCCTTTCCTATGCCGGCACCCTCATGGTGACTGTCAGTGCCGACGTCGACGCGTGCCCTGATTCTGAAGTTCTTGTCCATGCCCTTCAGGACGAACTTGACGTGCTAACGCGCCGCGTCGGCAGGTGACCCGGGAGAGCCCGCGCAAGGTGACCGTGGCCTGCTGAAATGCAGGCCGCCTCCGGTGATAGCGACCACGTTCGGGCTCTCGTTATAAATTCAACGCGGCCCGCTTCCTGGCGGGTTACCCTGGCGGGACGGATCTCACCGAACTGCTCGAACGATGGCGCAGCGACCTGTCCGCGTGGGCCATTCCGGAGCACATCACCGCGGCGGCGGCCGAATCACCGTGGGCGCTGCCGCAGCAGGTGTTCGCGCGCCGCGCCGACCGCGTCGCAGCCGCCCCGTCCGGCGCCTCCTATGACGTGGCCTGGGCAGCCCTCGATCCACCGGGCAGCGTGCTGGACGTTGGCTCCGGCGCGGGCGCCGCCTGCCTGCCGCTCCTTCCGCGCGCCACGGCGCTGACCGCGGTCGACGTCCTGCCCGGCATGCTCGAGGCGCTGGAGCGGCGCTCTGTCGCCCTCGGGATGCCGGCCCGCTGCGTGCCCGGGAACTGGCCGGATGTGGCGCCGGCGATAGTCCCGTCCGACGTCGTGACGTGCCACAACGTGCTCTACAACGTGCCCGACCTGGCGCCCTTCGTCGTGGCACTCACCGTGCATGCGCGGCGCCTGGTGGTCGCCGAGGTCACCGCCGAGCATCCGATGGTGTCCCTGAACCCGTTCTGGCTGAGATTTCACGGGCTGCGGCGGCCGGTCTCCCCCACCGCCGATGACCTGGTGCGGATCCTGACCACGATGCGCCTGCGGCCCGCCTGCCAGCACTGGAGCCGGCCGGGCGGCCCCGACTACGCCAGCTTCGACGAGCTGGTCAACGTGACCAGGCGCCGGCTCTGCCTGCCCGGGCAGCGAGCCGGGGAGGTGGCCAGCGCCCTGATCGAGGCTGGCGTCGATCCGGCGCACCCGGTCGACCTCGGCTCCTCGGGCCGGCAAGTGGTCACCATCTGGTGGGATGGCAGGGCCGGGCGAGACCAGCCGTGACCGAGGCGGCCCGAGGCCGCCGGGCCGGGCGCGCGGCTGGACATTTCCAGGAATCTGGAAATAGCCAGCAACTCATGCGCCATGGCACAGCCGATTTGGCTGGCCGGGTGTCTTGCAGGTAGAGACGATGTTGGCAGCGACGGGTAGCGATGAGCGAACGGGCTGCGATAGGCGAACAGGCTGCGATAGGCGAACAGGCTGCGATAGGCGAACGGGTAGCGATAGGCGAACGGCATGAGCGAGTGGCCAGAAGGCTGGTTCAGGGATAACGCGGGCGCGGGCGGGTCTTCGGACGACCCCGGCCACGCCGACAGTCCGACTGCCCACGTGCCCGCGGGACCGGCAGGGCCGGCGGGACCGGCGGGCGCCGCCGCCGCGGGGCGCCCGGCCGCCGGTGGCGCCTGGCCCGCTCAGCCGCCGCCGCGGAGCCCGGCAGGGACCGGCCGCAGCGCACCTGCCGGGAGCGGCGCCCCGCCCGCCGGCGGCGCCCCCGGCAGCCCGGGTGGCAGCGGGAGGCGCTGGCTCAGGCCCCGGCGGATCATCGCGATACTCGCCGTCGTCATCGCGCTGATCCTGGTCGCGACCGTGGGCATGTACTTCTACTTCAACGGGCAGCTGGCCCGCAAGGACGTGCTCGTCGACTACGCCGGCCGTCCCGCCGGCTCAGCCGGGCAGAACTGGCTGATCACCGGATCGGACAGCCGGCAGGGGCTGACCGGCGCGGAGGAGCGGGTGCTGGCGACCGGGCATGACATCAGCGGCCATCGCTCCGACACGATCCTGATCTTGCACATTCCCTCCGGTAGCGGCAGGGCCGTGCTGGTGAGCGTCCCGCGCGATTCTTACGTCCCGATCCCCGGCCACGGCATGGACAAGATTAACGCCGCGTTCGCGTTCGGCGGCCCCAAGCTGCTGGCCAAGACCGTGCAGAACGCTACCGGCCTGTACATCAACCACTACATGGGCATCGGGTTCGGCGGTCTGGTCAGCGTGGTCAACGCCGTCGGCGGGGTCAGCATGTGCATTCCTCAGCCGATGGTGGACCCGAAGGCCGGGCTGAACCTGAAGGCAGGCTGCCAGACCCTGGACGGCGCGCAGGCACTCGGCTTCGTCAGGACCAGGAATTTCGCGGAGAGCGACCTGCAGCGCGAGCAGGACCAGCGGCTGTTCCTCAAGGCCCTGCTCAGCAAGATGACCGGCCTGGGCACGATACTGAACCCGTTCGCCTCGATCCCGGCAGCATCCGGGGCGGCCGGGGCGCTCACCGTCGACCAGGGCAGCAGCCTGTACAACCTGCTCCAGGTAGCGTTCGCGCTGCGGAACCCGGAGACCACCACGGTCCCGATCGCTAACGCCAGCCTGCAGACGGCCGCGGGTGACGCGGTGCAGTGGAACCAGTCCGAGGCGCTCCAGCTGTTCAACGATCTCAAGAACGACAAGGCGGTCCCCCGCCGCCTGCTGACCGGGTCCAAGCTGACCGGAACCTGAGCCGTCGCCGCCGGCCGCATCCGCCTGACGCGGGGTGCGGGGCGCTTGGCGGCGGCGCGGAGGACAGCCCCAGCGGGTCTTCAGGTAACACTCAGCCGGGGGCCGCATACTAGACAACATGAGCAGCCAGCCGGGCGACGAGCGCAGGCAGCCGGATGCCAGGCTGCTCGTTGTCGAAGACGAGCCGAACATCCTGGAGCTGCTCGCGGCGAGCCTGCGGTATGCCGGGTTCGAGGTCGTCACCGCCGGGGCGGGCACCGAGGCGGTCCAGGCCGCGCAGCGGCACCGGCCGGACCTCATCGTGCTCGATGTCATGCTCCCCGACATGGACGGCTTCGACGTCATCCGGCGGCTGCGCGGCGGCGGCGCCCGGATTCCCGTCGTCTTCCTGACCGCCCGCGACTCTACCGAGGACAAGATCCGCGGTCTCACCCTCGGCGGTGACGACTACGTCACCAAGCCGTTCAGCCTTGAGGAGGTCATCGCCAGGATCCGCGCGGTGCTCCGCAGGACACGGGGCGACGGCACCGAGCCGCCGCCCAGGCTTAAGTTCGCCGATCTGGAGCTTGACGAGGACAGCCACGAGGTCTGGCGGGCCGGCAGCCAGATCCAGCTGTCGCCGACCGAGTTCAAGCTGCTGCGTTATTTCATGACCAACGCCAACCGGGTGCTGTCCAAGATGCAGATCCTCGATCACGTCTGGGACTACGACTTCCGCGGCGACACCGGGATCGTCGAGTCGTACGTATCAGTGCTGCGCCGCAAGGTCGACACCGCCGAGCCGCACCTGCTGCACACCCTGCGCGGCGTCGGCTACGTGCTCAGGATCCCGTCTTCGTGACGCCTGATCGCCATGCCTGATGCGGTACGGCCCGCTGCGGTCCGGGATTCCCTCAGGACCCTGCCCGGGCGTACCTCGCTGCGCGTCAAGCTGGTCTCCGCCGTGCTGGTCATGGTGGCCATCGCCCTGGCAGTGATCAGCTTCGCCGGCATCTCGTTCCTCAGCAGATACCTGCTCGGCCAGGCTGACGATCATCTCGCGGGGCTGAACGACTATGCCCTCCAGCGGACGCTGCAGAACTACCTGCAGGGCTCGCCGCTGTACACGAGCGGCGAGGCGGTCGTGTGGGTGCCCGATAGCGGCGCGCAGCAGCAGATCGCGATACCCGTATCGCAGAGCGGCGTCGGGCCGCCCGGCCCGCAGCAGGTCATCCCGGGCCCCAAACTACCGGCCGACATCGGCTCGCTGGCCTCTCCGACGCCGAACGCCATCACCGTGGCGGCTACCTCGGGAGGCGGGAGCTGGCGGATCATCGCGATCCCCGCGGCGCTGAACAACCCTGACGGCTCAGTCACGCACGGCAGCGTTGTCGTGGGCCTCGACGTAACGAGCTCCTATAAGACGATCCGGGAGCTGACCGGGATTGACCTGATCGTGAGCCTTGGCATCATCCTCGGGCTGGCCATCGTCGGCATCGGCCTGGTCCGTGCCAGCCTGCGGCCGCTCACCGACATCGAACGGACAGCCGAGGCCATCGCCGCGGGCGATCTCAGCCGCCGGGTACCTGAGCGGGACCCGAGAACCGAGATCGGCCGCCTGGGCAGGTCGCTGAATGCGATGCTGGCCCAGATCGAGGCTGCCTTCGGCGCCCGCGCGGAATCTGAGCTCGCCGCCCGCCGGTCCGAGGACAGAATGCGGCAGTTCGTCGCCGATGCCAGCCACGAGCTGCGCACCCCGCTGACCGCCATCCGCGGCTTCGCCGAGTATTACCGGCAGCGCGGCGGGCTAGCGGACGGCGGGACCGCGGCACCGGGCCCGGCCGCCGGCAATGGCTCGCGCATGTCGTCCGAGGCCGGCGGCGTTCTCGCCCGGGCCGACCTGGACCGGATCATGCGGCGGGTTGAGCAGGAGTCGTCCCGGATGGGCGTGCTGGTGGAAGACATGCTGCTGCTGGCCAGGCTCGATCAGCAGCGGCCACTCGACTATCGTCCGGTCGACATGCTGACGCTGGCTGCCGACGCCGTCCACGACGCCCGGGTTGTCGCGCCGGACCGCGGCATCGAGCTCACCGTGGGCACCGGCGCCGCGCTGATCGTGCTGGGCGACGAGGTCAGGCTCCGCCAGATCATCGGCAACCTGATGAGCAATGCGCTCACCCACACGCCGGAAGGGACGCCCGTCGAGGTCCGGGTGCGGCCCGGCAGCATGCACGAACGTCCCCCGTCCGCGCCCGGCCGCGGGGCTCCAGCGGCGCCGGGCCTGGCGCCGGTGCCCGCAGTGATCTTCGAGGTCGCTGACCACGGCGCTGGCCTGACCCCCTACCAGGCCGAACATGCCTTCGAGCGGTTCTACAGGTCCGATCAGGCCAGGACCAGGAAAGCGGGCGGCACCGGGCTCGGTCTCGCCATCGTGGCCGCGCTGACCATCGCGCACGGCGGCGCGGTCTGGATCGAATCGCCGCCCGGCGGGGGCGCCAGCTTCAGGCTGGCACTGCCGCTCGCTCCCGAGGCCAGGCACAGCGAGCCGGAGCCCGGCGAGTTCCCGGCGGCCGCGCATGGGCCGCCGGGCTGAAGCCAGCTCGCAGCCTCGCCCGTGCCCGCGGGAAGCCGGCCGCCTGATCGCGGCGGCTTGTCAGCGATATTGCCCGGGAACTCGTCACGATCACTGCGTCAGGGCGCTGCGGGCGGCGTCCAGCGCGGCCTCCCGGTAGGCGGCGCCGAACAGGCAGACGTGCACCAGCAGCGGATGCAGCTGGTGCAGCGGGATCCGGGCCTGCCAGCCCGCCGCCAGCGGGGCGGTCTCCTGGTACGACGCGACGATCCGGTCCAGGTGCGGCGCGCCGAACAGCGCCAGCATGGCCAGGTCGGTCTCCCGGTGACCGCCGTGGGCGGCCGGATCGACTAGCACGCCGCGGCCCCCCGACCAGAGCACGTTCCCGGACCAGCAGTCGCCGTGGATCCGGCTGGGCGGTTCCGCCGGGCCGGCCAGCTCGGCCGCCCGCCCGGCCACGGCCTCGATGATCCGGGCATCCGCGGCGGTGAACCACCCCGCGTCCACGGCGCGGCGCAGGTACGGCAGCAGCCGCCGGCTGGCGTACCAGCCGGGCCAGTCGTCCCCCGGCTCATTCGGCAGCGGCAGGCCCGCGATGGTTCCCGGCCATGGGGCGCCGTAGCTGGCGGCTCCCGCGGCATGCAGCAGCGCGAGGTCCCTGCCGAACCACTCGGCCGCCGCCCGGTCCGCCCGCTCAGCCCGCACCCAGGAGATCACCAGCGCGGCGTCGTCGAAGCCGAGAACTTCAGGGACGGGCACCGCGCCCGCCTGGCCGAGCCAGGAAAGCCCGCGCGCTTCCGCGCCGAAGCCCGCTTGCGCGGCGCTCAGGTGCTCGCCGGCGACCTTGGCGAACGCGATCCGGCCGTCGGCAAGCTCGCACCGGTAATGACCGGCGCCATGCTGGCCGCCAAGGCTCCGGCAATCCCGGAGCCCGGTGCCGAGCAGCCGCTCAAGGTGCCTGGTCACGCCGTCGGCCGCCGCCGGGATCACCCGGCGCCAGCCGGCCCGGCCGGTGTCCCGGGCCCGGCCGGTGTCCCCGGGCCTGCCGGGCCGGTCAGCAGGAGCTCGGCCAGCTTGGCGGCGAGGCCCCGGGCTGCGGGCCGCACGAGATCGAAGGCCCGTGCGTAGTCGGACGCCGTGCCGTTGTAAGGATCGGGGACCTCGGGAACTGCCTGGCTGCCGCCGGCTGGCCAGCCGGCCAGCGCCGGGTCGAACAACCTGAACAGGCGAATCCGGCCACGGGCAGCCGCGTCCGGTGCCATCGCCCGCAGGTCCTCGAAGTTGGCCAGGTCCATCGCGGCCACCAGATCGTAGCGGCCGAACCAGGACGGCCCGAACTGCCGCGCCCGGTGAGCGGAGCCGTCGTAGCCGCGGACGGCCAGCTCGGCCCTGGCCCGGGAATCCATCGGCGAGCCGATGTGCCAGTCTCCGGTACCCGCGCTGTCCACCTCGGCCAGGCCGGCCAGGCCCGCTTCGTCAAGCTCGCTGCGCAGGACCACCTCGGCCATCGGCGACCTGCAGATATTGCCCAGACATACGAGGCAGACACGATATTTCTGCAACGGATGACGCGGCGCTGGTGCCGTGATCAGGGCACGGCTGTCGGCAGGCATGGCACAAGCATGCCCGACCGGTTACCGGTCCCGGTCAGCGAGCCGTCGCGGTGACCGTGAGTTCCCCGGCGCCGGCCCATCAGGCGAGCCGTCCGCGGTGACCACGGGCAACCGCGGCGCCCGGCCTGGAACAGCCAGGCCGGGCGCCGCGGTCTCGCCAACCAGCCCGGCGGCGTTAGCCGAGCCGGGCCAGCGCGTGCACGAACTTGTAGGCGTCGATCGTGCCCCAGCCGCTGGCCAGGTCATAGCCAGTGGTCGCCGCATAGCCGGTCACGCCGCCGAACGAGTTGTTGCCCGTGGTGATGTCCACCAGGCCGGTCGGGAGCTTCGTGTGCTGGCTCAGTGCACCGAGAGCGTAGAGCGCCGGGTTGATCCAGCCAACCCGGTGACCGGCCAGCTGGTCGGTCAGCACGACGATGCCGGAGAAGATCGGCGACGCCTCCGAGGTACCGCCAACCAGGTCCCAGCCGGGCCCGCCGAACCCGGCGAAGGACAGGTAGATCCAGGCCGCGCCGTTGACCGCGGCGCTCATCGAGATGTCCGGCGTGCCGCGGTGGTCACCCACCACGTGGCGGACGCCGATCTGGAACAGCGGCCGGCCGAATACCTGCGAGAAACCGCCGCCGCCCGCGCCGCAACAGTCGTTCCAGACCGTGTCCGGCGCCAGCCGGTTGCCGTTGTTGTCGAGCGAGAGCTGCGAGCCGCCGACCGAGGTGACCAGCGGATCCGACGACGGCCAGGAGTTCACCACGTACGGGTACGTGGTGGTTCCGTCGGCCTCCTCACTGGTCGCGCCCTCGTCGCCCGCTGCCGCCAGGACCGTGACGTGGTGCCGAAGCGCGTCCTTGAACGCGTACCGCAGGTTCAGCAGGCTGGGGGTATGTGGCCCGTCGAACCCGGGGAAGGTGTTCTCCGTCGCGCCGAAGCTCTGCGTGATCACGTCGCCGACGCCGCGGTTGATCAGCGACTGCTCGGCGTTCATCATTTCCGGCAAGCCGACCGTTCCCTCGGTCTCGGCGACCGGGGTCTCGGCCAGCACGATCTTGGCGCCCGGGGCGATCGCGTGCGCGTACTCGACGTCCAGCGTGGTCTCTAGCGCCCAGCCCGTCATGGTCGAGTTGGTCGGGTCGAACGGCGGGATGGTGCCGAACTGCACGATTTTCAGGCGCGGGTCGGGCAAGCCGAACTGCGCGTCGAAGGTCTTGATGTCGCTGGCGATCGTCGGCGAGCCGTACGAGTCGACGATCACGATCGTCCGGCCGCGACCGGTGATGCCCTGGTGATACAGCCGGTTCAGGTCATAGGCCGTCCGGTACTGCAGCGGCGTGTAGCAGCTGATCCCGAAGTCGGCCTGGCAGTCCGTCGTGGAGATCGGCGCAGGCAGCTGCGTTTTGACGTCGATCGGGCGGCTCAGGTCGGGAACCGCCACGGCGGCGTGCGCCCCGGTGCGGGCCGCAGCAGGCCGGCCGCGGCGACCGTCACGCCTGCGGACTGGAAGGCGAGCAGCCCGGTCACGGCGGCGACCGGGACACCGAGCCGCACGATGCGGCGGACGCGGGACTTGGCTCGCGGAGTTCTGATGCCATTCACGGCACCGGTGCCGCGCGCGAACCTGCGACATGGGCATGGGCATGGCGCTCCTACTCTGTGCTCACAACGGCTCTTGCTCAGACAGCTCTGTTCTCACAACAGCGGGACGAGATCACGGCTTTGTTCTCACAACAGCGTGACGAGGTCGAGCCAAGGGGACACATAATCCAATCTCGCCTTATTTCCGGAGCGCAATAGGCGCTAGCGGATTCCTTGACAGGTATCTTCCTGGCTCGCGGCAGCGCCGGCTGCCAGAATCGCGGTTTCGGCTGCCTGGCACCATGGACCGCATGCCATCGGCCCGCGACTACCGGAAGGTGTCGCTCTGGCTGGACACCGTGCCTGGCACGCTCGAACCTGGCGCGCCGCTGCCGGGCGACCGTGACGCGGACGTGGCCATCGTCGGCGCCGGATTCACCGGCATGTGGACCGCCTACTACCTGTCCCAGGCCGACCCTGGACTGCGGATCGTCATCTGCGAGAAGGAGATAGCCGGTTTCGGCGCGTCCGGCCGGAACGGCGGCTGGTGCTCGGCGCTGTTTCCCGCGTCGCTGGCCAAGCTGGAGCGGATGGCGGGCCGGGGCCAGGCGATCGCCATGTACCGGGCCATGGAGCAGACCGTGGACGAGGTCGGCAGGGCGGCGGCCGCTGACTCCATCGACTGCCACTTCGCGAAGGGCGGGACCGTCGAGCTCGCCCGGTCACCGGCCCAGCTGGACCGGGCCGCGGCGGAAGTGCGCGAGGCGAGGGCATTCGGCTTCGGCGAGGATGACCTGCGGCTGCTGACCGCCGATGAGGCGCGCGGCCTGGCCGGCGCGTCCGGCGTCCTTGGCGGCACGTTCACGCCGCATTGCGCCGCCATCCACCCGGCCAGGCTGGCCCGGGGCCTGGCGGAGACGCTGCGGCGCCGCGGCGCCGCGCTGTTCGAGCGCACCCCGGTACTCGACATCCGCCCCGGCCGGCTGGTCACCGCCACCGGGACGGTCCGGGCCCCGTACGTCATCAGGGCGACCGAGGGGTATACCCCGCGGCTGCCGGGGCTGCGGCGCGCGATCGCCCCGGTGTACTCGCTGATGATCGCGACCGCCCCGCTGCCTGATGCCGTCTGGGACGAGATCGGCCTGGCCGGGCGGCCCACCTTCGGCGACCTGCGGCACCTGATCATCTACGGGCAGCGGACCGCCGATGACCGGCTGGCGTTCGGCGGCCGGGGCGCCCCCTACCATCTCGGCTCCGCGGTCCGGCCGGCGTTCGACCGCGTTCCTGCCGTGTTCGCAGCGCTCCGGCGCACCCTGGCTGAGCTGTTCCCGGTGCTCGGGGACACCGTCCGGGTCACGCACGCGTGGGGCGGCCCGATCGGGGTGCCGCGGGACTGGTGCGCTTCGGTCGGCCTCGACCGGTCCACCGGGCTCGGCTGGGCGGGCGGTTATGTCGGGGACGGGGTGTCCACCACCAACCTGGCCGGCCGCACCCTCGCCGACCTGATCACCGGTGCCGGCACCGACATCACCCGGCTGCCCTGGGTGAATCACTGTTCCCCGGGCTGGGAGCCTGAGCCGCTGCGGTGGCTGGGCGTCAACGCCGGCCTGCAGGTGATGAGCTGGGCCGACCGGCAGGAAGAAAGGACCGGCCGGCCGTCGCGCACGGCCGCCGTCGTCGGCCGCTTCCTCGGCGGCTAGCCGCAGGCTGTGTCCCTGGCCCCCGCTCCGGCCCGCTCCCGCGCGCAGGGACAGGCTGCACCTGCCATGATTCGCACCACGCTGAACGTTCCTGCTAAGCTCACTGAGTCTTGCGCCGCTAGCTCAATTGGCAGAGCAGCGGACTCTTAATCCGCGGGTTCGGGGTTCAAGTCCCTGGCGGCGCACCCGTCCTGACCTGGGCTTTTCCGGCCGGATCACGTGCCTTGATCTTTTCCTGGTTGCAGTTCTGGTTGCGGGTTGCGTTCGTATCGGCCCGCTCTGCTCGCGGCCTGGACCGGCCGCTATCCCCACAGGGTCTCCCCCATCCGGTCGGCGGTGTGCTGGATGAGTGCGGGGGTGACGTGGGCATAGCGCTGGGTCCGGCTGAGCTGGGAGTGCCCGAGGATCTGCTGCACGACGCGGATGTCGATGCCCTGGCTTAGCAGGAGCGTCGCAGCGGTGTGCCCTGGCGTCATGCACGCGCGCTTCGCGGACGCCCGCGGCTTTGAGCAGCGCATGCCAGTCGCCCCAGAGGTCGTGCGGGTCGATGGGATCGCCGGTCGGCGAGCAGAAGACCAGGTCCAGGTCTTCCCCGGCGGTCCCCGCGGCGAGGCGCCCGACGTGCTGGCGTCGCCGGTGGGCCCGCAGCTGGACGACGAGCGGGGCTGGAACGGCCAGGATCAGCTTGGATTGTCCCTGTCCGGGCTTGACGCCCGCAAGAGCCCACTACGTCACGGAATGGCGGTCCAGGCCTTCCACCGGGAACTATCGCGCCGGAGATGGGCTGGCTTTAAGCGTCCCGCCTATAGGATTGTATTCGACATTCCTAAGGCCGATAGAACCGGCAATGGTAAATTCCTGGCCGTCGTTGACAAACAGATGCTGATAATTGCGTCCTCCGATACGCCATTTAAGTAAAATCGAGAAATGGCAGAGGAAGTCGTGATCTACGACCCGCAGAATCATTATTTCGGGGCTGTCTTGTGAGACGTAGAAATAGTTTATCGCCGGGCTTCCGGCGGAAGCCGGCGCGGATTCTGGATTGTCGGGGACGGTAACTGGATCCGGTTCGTCGAGGTCTGCGGTAAATTGGCTGGCTGCTCCGGCACCCTGTGGCGTATAGTCCTCGACGACGAGCAGGCCAGGGCTGGGCCGCCTAGCTCGGCCCAGCACGACAACCTCGGGCGGCGCGACGTAAATCGGCTCTGTGCTCTCAGTTTGGAGAGATATCTCAATTTGTCCGATTCCAGCGTGAGTGGCGCGGGTTAGATTAAGGGAACCGGCCTTTACGGAGGCCTGAAGATTTTCGTACGAATTCGACCAGATATATCCAGCGGACCCCTCGGCAGCCGCGAGCTGGCAGCACCATTCGGCGCGGGCTTTCAGAGCGGACGCACTGGCAGAGGTCTGGCTCTCGGGCGGCGGGTGTCCGGCTGAGAAGGCTTGCGTTGCGGCCCAGATGATCAGGCTCGCGCCGGCACCGCCGAGTATGGTGATGGTCCACGCGCTGGACCAGAAGCTCTTCCACCTCCGGCGCTGCGGGGATGTGTCCTGTTTCACCTCCGCCGCGCTGTCCGCGGATTCTGCGACGTGGCTGGTCCCAGCGCTGAGTAATGCGATTCTGGTCAGATGCCGCTCCAGCGCCTGGATCTCTGGCTGGCCGCGCCATCTGACGAGTCTTTCCCTGAAAGCCTCGTCGCCGTCAGCGTGGGTCTGGAGTGCGTGCGCTAGGTCGCGGGCGGGGGTTTCGTCGCCTGGGTTCTCAAACAGGGCAGCGAGTTCCGGCATCGACGCCCGGCTCCCGTCGGTGCCGAAGTTTGCCGCTACTGCGGCCAGGCTCTCCATCATCTGCCGGCCTCGGTCACCGGTCATCTGAGCGATGGCGTGCAACAGGCCAGCAAGCGATGCCGTAGATGCCGCGTCGGCGCTCTCCGGCATGTCAGGCGCCGAGTTTCCGCGGCCGCGAGCCTCGGTAACCGAACGCGACCGCTGCGGCCCCGCGTGCCGCCGCACAAGCGCCGACAGGTCCGGCACTTGTGGTCACGATTGGGGAGTCCGCTCGCTGGGACGGCTGATCGCCGTGCTGCAGCTTCGAGGAGTTGCCTTTCTGCACGATAATACTCCGTCTCGGCCATGAGGTTGCGGTTCACTGCACTCTATGGTTGCATAAGGTCGGTCATCCGCCATGACCCGACTTTACTGGCCGGGTAATGGCGAAGTCTTTATTACGGCGAAATAGCGCAGAAGAGGTGGCAGGCGTGGGCGCCTGGGTTCTGGCGGTGGAGGTTGGCGTTACCTCAGTAACTGCTGCGGCCCGCGACGGTCATCGTGTCGAGGTCATTTCGCTGGCCGACCAGGAGGCCTTTCCGGCTGCGGTGTTCCTGAGCGAGGGTTCGGTCATGCTGACCGGGCCGCAGGCCCAGACGCAAGCGCAGGCTGATCCCGGTCACGCGATCTTGTCGCCACGGCGGGCGCTGGAGGGCGGCGACTCCGTCACTGTCGCCGGGCAGGCCGTTCCGCTCTCTGCGATTTACGCGGCGATCTTCGACCGGGTCGCGTTCGAAGCGTCAAGGGTCCGCGACCGGAGCGCGCTGGGCGGGCTGGTCCTGCCTTGTCCGCCTTGGTGGACAGGCCGGGAGTTCGCGGTCATGCGCGCGGCCGCTGAGCAGGCCGGCCTGCCTGCGCCCGAGATCATTTCCGCACCCCTGGCCGCCGCGCTCAGCCTGGCTCCCGATGTCGGGCCCGGCCAGCATGTCGCGTTGGTTGCCATCGACGGCAACGAGATCGACACCGCAGTGCTGCGCCGCACCGCGGACGGGTTCGAACTCGCCGGGGCACCCGGCAGAACGAGCGGACCGCAGGGCGACGACCCCGGGGAACTGGCCAGTCAAGGCGCCCATGAACTGCTAGCTACCGTCACCAGCGCCGGCCTGGCCCCCGACCAGCTCGCCGCAATTTATCTCATCGACCAGGAAGACGCCACCGCCCCGGCTGCCGCGCAGGTCATTGCCGTCCTCGCCATCGAGCCCCGCCTGAACCCCGGATCACGCACCGCCGCGGTCCGCGGTGCCCTGGCCGAGCCCGCCGCCCGCCCTCCAGCGGCGAACAGCATCCGGCCCGCCCGCACCTCGCGTTGGCGGAAGACCGCTCGCCGCGCACCGCGCCCGCGCCTCAGAACGGCAGCCGCAGCCGCTCTTGCCATTGTTCTCGCGGTCAGCGCAGGCGTCGGCATATGGCTGGTCCACAGCGGTCAGCGGAACGGTGGATCACGTCGGTTAGGCACGGTCGCATCCAGCCTCTCGGTGCAGCAGCGCACTATCAAGCTGGCTCGCGGCGCGCCCGACAGCTTCACCGCAACCGCGCGGTATCCAGTTGTCTCCGGGCTGCCTCCGGCAGCGCAAGGTCTTGTCAACAGCGCGCTACGCCTTCCCGCCAGCCAGGCAATCGCCGGCTTCGCCAAAGAGACAGGGCAGTGCCCGGCCAACCTGATACCCGCCAGCAACTGCGGCTTCGTCGGGGTCAACTACCAGCTCTACCGGGTAGGGCACCTGCTCTCCGTCAAGTACTTCACCGAAACGCACTTCAGCGGCGCCGCCGATGTGAGCTATGCCCTCCAAGCAGTAACGTTCCGCACCGACACTGGCGCCGTCCTCGGCCCCTCCGCCATCCTGACCACAGCCGCCCTCACAACCACCGGACGGAAGCAGCTCGCGGTCGACCTCCAGGCCCAGCCCAGCATCAGCAGCTGCGACCAGCAGCCCGGCTGGCTCGGCGAGAGCGGCATATCCCCGGCCCTAGCCACGCTCGCCACCTCACGCCAACCAGACGTCATCATCAACATGACCCCGGGCGGCGTGCAATTCAGCTTCGGCGACGACGTTCTCTCCGGAACAGCATGCCAGCCAGCCGGTACCCTGCCGCTCACCGAGCTACCAGGCCTCATCAACCCGGCCATCATTAACCTGGCAGCGAGCCAGTCCGCAAGACACGCCGGCCGCGGGGGCGCGCAACCGACGTCTGGCGTAATTGCCCCGCACCTGCTCGCCAGCCTCCCGATTAACGCCCCGGTTGCAGCAATGGCATTCACCCCGAACGGAAAGACGCTGGCAGTCCAGCTGGGAACCGGCATCATTCAGCTGCGCGACCCGGTGACCGGCACCGTGAGGTCCTCGGTAAGGCCCACAGGCCGGCTGGATGATGACGAATCCGACATGATGGCCGTCAGCCCGAACGGGACGGTCATTGCGCTCGGGGTTACTGGAAATACTTCCAACAGCAGCACAGTGGACCTGATCAGCGTCACTACGGGGAAGGTGACTGCCACTATTCCGATCAGCTCGCCGGCAGTCCTCTCACTGGCGTTCAGCCCGGATGGTAAAACGCTCGCCATAGCCGGCGGCAGGAGCCTGTTTACACTGAACTTGGCAACCCGGGCCTTGATCGGCATATCCACCGATAAGTACTCATTTACGGGCGACAGCAGATACGTCAGTGGGAGCGCGGACAGCAAGTTCCTGGCCGTCGCCAATAACGTAGGCCTCGTCAAGCTCTGGGACGTGCAAGCGGCGGAATTCACCAAGTCAGTGACCGTGCACTCCGCCCAGGGCACGTCCTCGTCCGTCGTCCAGGCGGTGACGTTCAGCCCGGACGGCAGCATGGTGGCCGTGTCCGGAGCACTGGAGAGCGACGACAATGGGACGACTGTCGATGCGCAAGAGACCTGGCTATGGCGTCCGTCGACGGGTCAGGTACGCCCGCTCCAGCCCACCAGTATCCAGGAAGGTGGGAGTGACGATATCGAGGCGCAGGCGTTCAGCCCCGACAGCAAGCTGATCGCGACCGGTGATGACGTGGGTGTGATACGGATCTGGGATACAGCAAGCGGAGAGCTTATCGCCACGGAGCACGCCCCGTCCAACATCAGCGCAGTGCCATCGGTCGCGTTCGCCCCCGATGGCAATGCACTAGTTACGGCACAGTCCGACGGAGGTTCCACCACCCTCCAGCTCTGGAGCCTGCATCCCACAGCTGAGGGGTCGGCCCGCCAATATGCGGCGACAGGAAACGGCGTCTGGAGCTCCTCGCCTGCGGGCCGGACCAGCCCGGCACTCCGGCCGGGGATCTACCAAGTAGGCAGGGTTATGGAAGTAGAGGGCAGCTGGGTCATCAAACTAGACAGCGTCGAGGTGGCCGATAACGGGAAAGCGACATTCATCGTTAGCTCGGAGAATACCAGCACGGTAGAAGGTCAGCTGTCATGCGCCGCATCTCCGAATCCGCCAGCGGCCGCGATCACGCTCGCCACTGGGCAGGTCCTCAATTCCGTAGCTACCTACTGTCCCGGCTATTCTGACTATGAGAGTATAGGCGTGCCCGCAAACGGATCCCTGAAGTCTGACACTGTGTTCGCGAGTTCCCATGGCCTTGGTCGGGCTTTCTCCTTCGACTGGAATGGGCCAGACGGCCTTGCTGGGGAACTATCGGATATCATCCTTTCCAAGTAATCCCGTCAGCGCTTAAGATCACGCAACCATGCGCGTCTGTCACTCATGAGTTCGGCCTGGACGTGACAAGCGCGCCGTTGCCTGGAGGCGAGTGATCCAGGGCAACGACCACGGCGCATTTCGTTCGTACGGCTTCGATTGTCTGGCCAAGCATCTGGGTGCGACCTGTTACAGCAGCCGCTGGCCGGCTTGTCGCGGCCACCGCCATCGCCGCAGGCTGGCGTTCGGAACAGCCAGCGTGCGGCACTTCGAGCGCATCCCGGGTTGGACGTTCTGGTCATCACGTGCCGAACTGAGGCTTAGCCACCGTTCCGTGGTTGCCATGCAGCTACGGCCCTCGCCACGGTCACCAGCGGCCCGCGATCAGCAGCTCGGCTTAAGGTTCGGTTCACTGGAACAGGCAACGGGCGTCAGCGCAAAAGGCCGAAGTAAAGCGATAGGCCCTGCGCGACCTGCGCCATGTCATCCCGCGTGAGATAGTCAACGATTTCGCCGGTGACGTACGAGACATCGATGGTGCGGATCTGATCGATCAATACCTTGGTATCCCGCCCCGCGATGACAACCTCCGGCCTGAAGACCGACGCCTGGGCGCTGGTTGAGGTCGGGATAATGGTCACCGTGGACCAGGCGTCCTGCTCGATGCTGATGACGAGCCCGAGGCGCCGACCCCGTTGCTCGTGGCCACGTTTGGCATCGCCAAGGTCTACTGGGTAGACCGCTCCGCGGATCATGCGTGATCTTGTGACCTCGCCGGAACGGTGAGGTCGGTGCCGGCGATGCGGATGTTCCCGTCGGCGCCGTACTCCCAGGCATCCGCTTCAGCGGAGAGGTCCTCGGTCCTCAGCCGGTGCATGTCGGCCCGGGCGCGCTCCTCCCATGCCTCGCGGTCCAGCAGCCGCAACCCGCGGCGGATGACGTCGCTAGTCTTCTCGTCCTTGCGGCGGTTGGCTTCGATAACACGGAGGTCTTCTTCGGTGGGACGGAATCCGACACTCATGGGCCTAGCGTACAACGATTGTTAGACTCCTGGCCGCTCGCTGGCGCGCCCGCCGCCACCGCTGACTCTCATCCCGCGCGAATACAACGCCGTTGCACACGACCGGCATATTCGCAGCTCATGACCGCTGCGTCCGGTAGGTCGCGCTCGCCCTGCGCGATGAGATCCGCGACCTGGAGGCCGCCGGGATCCGGATCATCCAGGTCGACGAGGCCCTGCGGGAACTGCTCCCGCTGCGCCGCGCGGCCCGCCCAGTCCTACCTGGACTGGGCGGTCGGCGCGTTCCGCTTCCCCGGCCGGGCGCCTGGCCGCCGCGTAGCGGGTTGACCAGGCAGGTCCACCTATTTACGCTGGGGCCGGCCGAGGCCGCTCCGGTACCGGGTAAGTGATTCCCGGATAGCGGGAGGCAGTTATCTGAGGATGCGGGAGACAACCGATGGCAGTGCAGGCGGGTCAGGAGAGCTTTACCTTCCAGGCCGAGGCAGCCCAGATCCTGGACTTGATGATCCACTCTCTTTACAGCAACAAGGAAATATTTCTGCGCGAGCTGATCTCGAACGCCTCCGATGCGATCGACCGGCTGCGCTTCGAGACGTTCTCGCAGCCCGGGCTGGAGGAGGACGGGGACGAGAGCCCGCTGCAGATCCGGGTCAGCTACGGCAAGGACACGGGCACGATCACCATCGCTGATAACGGAATCGGCATGAGCCGGGCCGAGGTGATTGAGCACATCGGCACCATCGCCAAGTCAGGCACCCGCGAGTTCCTGGCGGCGCTGACCGGTGACCAGCGCAAGGACGCGGCCCTCATCGGCCAGTTCGGGGTGGGCTTTTACTCCTCGTTCATCGTGGCCGAGCGAGTGATCTTGACCACCCGCCGGGCCGGCCTGGCTGCCGAAGACGGCGTCCGCTGGGAGTCCGATGGCAGGGGCGAATACACGCTCGAGGGGGCGGAGCGCCCGTGCCGGGGGACCACGATCGTGCTCCACCTCCGCGATGGCGAGGACGACCTGCTGAACGGCTACCGGCTGCGCTCGATCATCCAGAAGTACTCCGATCACATCAGCCTGCCGATCCTGATGCCGCAGGAGACCACCGGCAACGGGCAGGACGCGGGCCAGCCCGCCGGAGAGGTGGCCGTCAACCAGGCATCGGCGCTGTGGAGCCGGCCTAAGAGCGAGCTCAGCGAGCCGGACTACGCCGATTTCTACCGGCACATCACCAGCGACGTCACCGGCCCGCTGGCCTACCTGCACAGCAAGATCGAGGGGACATATGAGTACACGCTGCTGTTGTTCATCCCCTCCCGCGCCCCGTATGACCTATGGATGCAAGACTCACGCCGCGGCATCAGGCTGCACGTCCGGCGGGTCTTCATCCTGGAGGACACCGGCCAGCTGATGCCGGATTACCTGCGGTTTGTCCGCGGGGTCATCGATTCAGGCGACCTGCCACTGAACATCTCCCGGGAGATACTGCAAGGCAGCCGCGTGGTCGAGCACATCCGTTCCAGCGCAGTCAAGAAAGTGCTGAAGCTCCTCAAGGAGACCGCTGAAAACGACGCCGGGAAATACGCCACGTTCTGGAAGGAGTTCGGCGCCGTCCTCAAGGAGGGCATAGCCGACGACTACACCAACCGGGACGACATCGCCGAACTCCTGCGCTTCACATCAACGAAGTCTGGCACAGCTGAATCCGATGTCTCGCTGCGCGACTACGTGACACGGATGAAAGAAGGCCAGAAGGAGATCTACTACCTGCTCGCTCCCACGCTCGCCGCCGCCACTACCAGCCCCCACCTGGAAGCGTTCCGCAAGAAAGGCATCGAGGTACTGCTCCTGGGACAGGCCGTAGACAATTGGGTGGTAACCAGCCTGCGCGAGTTCGACGGTAAGCGACTGCAATCGGTCGCCCAGGGCGTCCCCGATTTCGGCACCCTGGAAGACGAAGCCGAGCAGGAAACAAAAGAGAAGGCCGCCACCGAGTACGCCGCCCTCCTCGATCGCCTGAAGGCCATCCTGGCCGGCAAAGCCTGGGACGTTCGAGTAACCAGCCGCCTCACCACCTCCCCAGCATGCATCGTGGCCAACGAGCGCGACATCAACGTCAACCTGGCACGCCGGTTGAGAGGCTCAGGACTGCCAAGCCAGCCAGTCCTCGAGATTAATCCCCAGCACCCGCTGGTGCAGAGGCTGAACCACGACCTCGACGACCCCCGCCTCGCCGACTGGG
>CAVOHC010000016.1:0-202185 GCA_963695645.1 uncultured Actinomycetota bacterium
CTGGGCGGACCTCAGCAGCACACCCCAGTACGCCGCCTGGCGGCAACTGGCCGCGGCGCGCGGCGCCGGCGCGGACGTGCCGGGCTACCTGACACGCAGCCTGCTGTCGGAGGTCATCTACGCCGCGGGAGGCGTTGAGCGGGAATTCGGGCAGCTGCGCAAGGCGCTGGCAGAGGTGCGGCAGTCCACCGAGGCGACAGGTCGGCCTGCTCAACGCCGACCGGAGGAGCAGCCGGTTGCCGGCTCGTATGGTGCTGCTCCGTCCGTGCGCGCGGCGTCGTACAGCTTCGTGAACATGCTCAGCTGGGCGCGATCCACGGTGGATCGCACCGACCGGCGATACCGGTCGCGGTCACCGGAGCGAGCAGGAATGCTCCCGGCCCTGGCAGACGGTCAGCTCCGGGACAGCGTGGAGGCAGCCCTGCAGCATCTCAGGGCCGCGCTCCGAGATTCCAGGTTCCTCGCGAGTTACGCCGTTCATGCGGGTGCAGTGCCCGGCGGCGGCGCGCCTGGTGCGGAGATCCTGCCTGATGGGCGCAGCCTCGCGAGGGTGCCTGACCCACTAGCGGATCCAGTGCTGACCGGGGAGGCGTTCGAGTTCACTCAAGACCGCGACATGCTGACCTACGCAACCGAGCTGATGACCGCGATAGAGATATTCGTGGACAGCGTCCTTGACGCCTTCGCGGCCAACCGGCCAGCAACGGCTGGCCCGCTTCCCCGTTCGGCGCAGCTAGGGGCGGACCGCGCGGATCAGCAGGTAATCGATGATCCGGTGTCGCCAGAGTAGATCGGCCTGCCACAGCAGCAGGCGCGCGGCGGCCTGCTGCCCGGCGGGCGCGGACATCGCGCAGGCCAGCCGCTCCGCGGTGAGCCGAAACGCGGGAGCAAGCACACGATCGCCGCACGCCGTGACTTCCACGTCGGCCAGGCCGGCCGCGCGTGCGGCAGCGGCGATCTGGCCGGCTGTCATGGCCATGCTGCGGCGCAGCCCGAACACCCGCAGCTGGGTCAGGCCAGCGAACAACTCAGCCGGGCTGACCGGCCAGCGCTGGGTGGAGATATCGGACATGCTCAGCACCCCGCCCGGGCGAAGGACCCGGTAACACTCGTCGAAAAAGGCCTTCCGGGAGCGGAAATGGAACGCTGCCTCCACGCTGATGACCCCGTCGACGGTCCCGGCGGCAATAGGCAGCCGGGTGGCGTCGCCCGCCACCGGCGCGGCTGCGGCCTCCCTCAGCCGGGCCCGGCCAGCCGCCAGCTGCCATTCGGTGATGTTCACCGCCACCAGCCGACGCGGGCGGACCGTCTCGGCGATCAGCGGATCCTGGGTGCCGAGCCCGTTACCCACATCGAGAATGACCCCGTCGCCGGGCAGCGCCGCCGCGAGCGTCCGGACCAGCCGCCGGCAGGCGTCTTCGGCCTCGTCCTCCGAACCCGGCCCGTCCCACAACCCCAGGTTCAGCCAGCCGGGCGCCAGCGCCAGGAAGAAGTCCGATCCGATGCTCTCGTATACCCGCGCGGCGACATTCCCGCCCTGCTTGAACACCTCGGCCGCATGCCGCGCATTCTGGCCTGTCCACCCTGTGATCCACCCCGGCTTGTCTGCCATCCCAGATCTCACCTTACGGGACGCCGCCCGCAGCGAACTGACTGCACCATCGGGGCCAGCGGACGAAGCGGTAGGCACCGGCGCGCGAGCCTCAGGGCAGGTGGGAGCGGTTCAGGTCGCTGGGCCGGGCAGATCGAGCAGGTGAACGAGGCGGAAGAAGCTCTGCCTGGCACAAGCGCTACCTTGTTGGGTTGCCGGACTCGTCGTCTTCGTTCCGGAACCCCGAGGAGCCAGCACATGACCGCGCCGTTCGTGACTTCCCTGCTCGGATGGAAGCCGAGCGCGAAGAACAAGCTTGGCTGGCCGCTCGTACCCAACTTCGCAGATGTGGACAACGCGGAGTCCATGCGGATCGGCGCCGGAATCCTCGATGAACTCGCAGTCACCAGGGATGTGGCCTCCAACGTCCCGAAGGACCCGGGAGGACCGCTAGAGCAGGCTGTCCGCGACCACATCAGCGAGACGCTGCCGGGCCTTCACCGCGACCGCGATTGGGTCGTCGCACGAGGGGAGATCATCACCCGATTCGACCAGTACGCGCACCTCAGCAAGGTGGCCGAGCTTGTCCGCGCAGCTCCTGAGCTGCGCATCACCATCGGAATGGATTATCTGATCAGACCTGATGTGACGGTCGCGCTCGGCAATGTGCCGACTGCCTCGGGGCTGCCCCCGCTGCACGCGGCGATCTCATGCAAGTGGACGATTCGCTCGGACCGAGTGCAGAACATCCGGCACGAGTGCCTCCAAATGATCCGCCACCGTCGAGGCAGGCAGCCACACCTCGTGACGGTGACCGCCGAACCGCTGCCCAGCCGCCTTGCCTCAATCGCCAGGGGAACTGGCGAGGTAGACGCGGTCTACCATGTCTCCTACGATGCGCTCAATGCGAGCGTGACCGACCACGCTAACCCGGACCAGCAGGATGCCTGGCGGGAAGTCGTGGGCCAGCGTCGGCTGCTCAGCTACGACTTGCTTGTCAACACATTGGCGTCATGGTGACGCTGCGCGGCGTGGGATACGGCTAACTGTCGGCGGCCGTCGGCAGAATCAGGCTTGAAGCGATCGCTGGAGGGACTGTGGGCGACCTAACCTGCCTGGAGATCTGCGCCGGAGCGGGCGGTCAGGCACTCGGCCTGGAGCAGGCCGGCTTCATCCACGAAGCAGCAGCTGAGCTTGATCCGGATGCCTGCGCTACCCTCCGCCTCAACCGGGGATCTGAGTGGAAGATCGTCGAGGGCGACGTGCACGACCTGGACGGCCGCGCGTTCGCAGACATCGACCTCTTCTCCGGTGGTGTGCCCTGTCCGCCGTTCTCCATCGCCGGCAAGCAGCTCGGGCGGGACGACGACAGAGATCTTTTCCCTCAGGCGCTCCGGCTCGTCGAAGAGATCAGCCCGCGCGCCGTCCTGCTGGAGAACGTGCGCGGACTGGCCGCCCAGCGGTTCGACGGCTACCGGGCTCAGGTCCTGGAACGATTGCACGCGCTTGGCTACGAGACTTGGTGGGACCTCGTGCATGCCAGCGAACACGGTGTCCCGCAGCTCAGGCCCCGATTCGTGCTTGTGGCGGTCAAGGAGCCATGGGCAGCGTTCTTCCGGTGGCCCGGACCTTCGCTGCATCCAGCGCCCATGGTCGGCGACACGCTGTACGACCTGATCCGGTCGCGTGGATGGCCCGGAGCGAGTGCCTGGCGAACAGGCGCGCGAGGAATCGCGCCCACAATTGTCGGCGGCAGCAAGAAGCACGGGGGGCCAGACCTGGGCCCGACGCGGGCGCGCGAAGCCTGGAAGAAGCTCGGCGTAGACGGGCTTGGCATTGCCAACGAGGTCCCCGGGCCCGATTTTCCCGTCGCCGCCTCCCCTAAGCTGACCGTCCGGATGGTAGCCCGGATCCAGGGCTTCCCCGATACCTGGGAATTTTCCGGGCGAAAGACGGCCGCATACCGCCAGGTTGGAAACGCCTTTCCCCCGCCGGTAGCACGAGCACTTGGTGAATCGATCCGGGACGCCCTGGACGGCGTCATCGCCGTACGGGAGACCGCCGACCTTGGCCATCACGCGAGCCTCGCCGCGGGCTGACGGCGCAGACCACTCCCACGAGGCGGCGGCGATTCCGACCGCCTCCCATAGACCGCCTCCCATAGACCGACTCCCATAGACCGCCTCCTATAGCAGGTACTCAGCGCTGTATCGATGCCTGCGCTACGGGACAAGATCCACTGACGAGTTCGGCGAGTCTCTCTGTGACCCCGCTCGCTGAGCCCCGAAACCAAGGCCGCCGGGCAGGCCGGCCGTGCATAACCTGTGCACGACTTGTGCAAAAACGCCGATCAGCCTGTGGGCAGTGTGGGGATAAGGCCAGGAATTCCGCCGCAACCAATCCCGCCGCGAGGCCTGCCACCTGCGTAAATACAATACGCGCATTGTACACAGGAGAAAAGATGAAACGGTCCACAAGCAATCGTGGCGCCAGCTTATAAAATTGTCGGCAGGTTCCCGCTGTGGTTATCAAGCTCCAGCGCCGGAGGCATAACCGCGGCGCTGGAGTCAGCAGGTGAGCCCTGGACGCTTCAGGGGAGAGGGGAAAGCGTCATGATGTCATACACGCCGTTGGGTGGAATCCCAGGCTTGTATTTCGCCGCGCTGGATTTCACGTGTCCTGGCCGGTAATCGCCTTCGCGGCGGCGGCGGTGATCGTGCTGGTCCTTGTCGTCGCGTGGATCGCCTTGACAGCCAACCGCCGCGACAGTCGTCACGGCACGCAACCCCGGGCCGCCCGCGGGCGTCATCAGGGCACGCACGCCCGTCGGCCGCGACTCTGGCGTCACGGGGATCACGGCGTGCCCGTGTGACAGACGGCTGCTCTGCTTGCTGAGTCGGTTCTGCCTGCTGAGTTGGTTCAGCCTGCTGAGTCGGTTCAGCGGTTCAGCCTGCTGAGTCGGTTCAGCTGCTGAGTCGGTTCAGCCTGCTGAGTCGGTTCAGCCTGCTGAGTCGGTTCAGCGTGCTGAGTTGGTTCAGCGTGCTGAGTTGGTTCAGCGGTTCAGCGTGCTGAGTTGGTTCAGCCTGCTGAGTCGGTTTTCCGCCAGTGGCCACGCGGATGCAGTGAACAACTGCACGCGGAAGCGCGTTATGCGGACGGGGACACTCGCCCGGCCTGTCGTGTCCGATAGGCAGCGACGTTGGTGCGGTTCGCGCACGAGGTGCTGCAGAACCGCCGGGACCGGTTCTTGGACAAGTCGACGTGGACGTTGTCGCAATCGTCCGCACCGCACAGCCGCAGCCGGTCCAGCTGTCCGGAACGTATGACGTCGGTGAACGCCATCGCTGCCTCGACGGCCATCCGGTCGGCGAAGGGCGCGTCAGCAGGGGTCGCGTGCAGGTGGTAGTCCCAATTGTCGTGCTTCACCAGTTGCGGTAGCGCGTGCCCCTCCTGCAGCAGAGCGTTGACCACGGTGACGGCTTCGTCTTCATCCAGCTCCCAAAGCTGCTCAAGCCGGGGACGCAGCCGGCGGACGGCATCGAGCTCGGCCTGATCGCCGGTGCGTTCACCGGTCCACGCCCAGGTCACGGCGAAGTGGTCGAGGGCTGCGGGGTCAGACAGCTGCTCCCTGCCGCCGCGGCCGGTGTTGACCAGTGCTGCGGCACAGGTCAGTGCCACCTCCGTGTCATGGGCAAAAAGCACTTTGACTCCTTTCACCTCCTCAGCTAGCGTCACCAGCGTAGCTCCGTTTTACCCATTACAGGAGGATCGCTGTGACCGCAGCCGTGACCCGGGCCGCAACCGGCACCCGAGGCGGCTCTGGCCTGGCACTCGGCCTGCTGTCGGCCGCGACCTTCGGGACGTCGGGAGTATTCGCCACCTCGCTGATCAATGCCGGCTGGAGCCCCGCGGCGGCGGTGGCGGCCCGGGTCGCCGCAGCGGCGCTCGTGCTCACCGTTCCTGCCCTGCTGCAACTGCGCGGCAGGTGGGCGCTGCTGCGCCGCCGGGCCGGGAGGGTCGCCGCATTCGGCCTGGTCGCGGTCGCCGGATGCCAGCTCTTCTACTTCAACGCCATCCAGCGGATGCCGGTCGGCGTGGCCCTGCTGCTGGAATACCTCGGAACAGTGCTGGTGGTCGGCTGGCTCTGGCTGCGGCACGGCCAGCGGCCCCGGCGGCTCACCGTGCTGGGCGCGGTAGCCGCGATGACCGGGCTGGTGCTGGTCCTCAACCTGAGCGGATCGGCCCGGCTCGACCCCATCGGGGTAATGTGGGGCCTCCTGGCGGCCGTCGGCCTGGCAATCTACTTCCTGCTCTCGTCCGCGACCGACAAGGAGCCACTGCCGCCGATCGTCATGGCCTGGGCCAGCATGTGCGTGGGCGCGGCGCTGCTCGTAGCACTCGGATCCGTCGGCGTGCTATCCCTGACCGCCTCGAGCCGCGATGTCGATTTCGTCGGCCACCGAGTCAGCTGGATCGTGCCAGTGCTGGGGCTATCGCTGCTCGCCGCGGTCATCGCCTACGTCGCGGGCATCGGCGCGGCCCGCCGCCTCGGAGCCAAGCTCGCGTCGTTCACTGGCCTGTCGGAAGTCCTGTTCGCGGTCCTGTTCGCCTGGCTGCTGCTCAATCAGCTGCCATCCGACATGCAGTTGCTGGGCGGCGCATTCATCATCACCGGCGTCGCGCTGGTGCGGGTTGACGAATTGCGCGGTACCCAAGATCCGGCCGAGCGTGCCACCAGCGGGTTCGTGATGTCGCCGCGCATCAGCGAGTACCCAGTGCCGCGCCAATGCCCGCACAGCGCGCCCGCACACGCTGGCCAAGCTCGTCCAGATCCCGCTGCTGCATCCGGTCGCTGAGCCCGGACACCGAGATCGCCCAAGCAGGCCGTCCATCCGTGCCGCAGATAGCGGCGGCCACACAGCTAAGCCCGGTCTCGTTCTCCTCGTCGTCGATAGCGAACCCGCGTTCCCGGGTCGCCGCAAGCTCAAGATCCAGATCACTCCGCGTCGTGATCGTGTGCTCGTTGAACCGCTCGTACGGCTCCGGCCCGAGCAGCACCTCGCACATGGCCGGGGGCGACAAGGCGAGCACTGCCTTGCCCAGCGCGCTGCAGTGCGCGGGGACGGTCTGTCCCAGCGACGGCAGGCTCCGCAGCGCGTAACCGCCCTCCAGGACCGCCTCGTACACCAGCCGGCCGCCGTGCACCCCGACCAGGTTGATCGTCTCGCCGGTCTCGATCCGCAGCTCCGCCATGACCGGCTCCGCCAGTTGCGTGATCAGCGACCTGGTCGCCTGCGCCGCCAGCGACCGGGCGCCCGGCCCAAGCCGGTAAGTGTGACTGGCCGCCACGTGCTCGGCGAACCCCCGCCCCCGCAGCGTCTCAAGGACGCGGAACATCGTGGTCCGCGACGTGCCCAGTTCCTGCGCCAGCTCGGCCAGCCGCGCCTCCCCCTGCCGCGCGATGAACTCCAGCACAGCCAGCCCGCGGTCCAGCGAGCCAAGCAGGTTGCCCGCCGACACAGCACCCGCCACCGGCACAGCACCCGCCACCGGCACAGCACCCGCCACCGGCACAGCACCCGCCGCCGGCACAGCGCCAGTTGACTCCGCATCTGCTGACACATTGCCCGTTGAGACGGTGCCCGCCACGATCTCCCACCCCTCCGCATTTGCAGCAGTACGCGGTCTTGACCCGAGATCGCCCCGCCGCTACCGTAACGCTATACGGTTCAAGCTGTTCCATTATACGGAACATCGGGACGCCGGGAACAGCAAAAATCCCGAACTGCAGAGCACCCAGAAACGCGGCAACGGCGCAGCGACACGAAACGACCATCAGGACGCTGGTGTGGCCCGACGGCGAATTTATTTCGTCTCCGATGTGCACGCGTCGGAGCGATGCTGGTTGAAGTTCCTCGCGGCGCCCAAGTTCTACCGGGCCGATACCGTGATCATCGGCGGCGACATCACCGGCAAATTCATCGTGCCGATCATCGCCCAGCCAGGCGGCTCCTGGACCGTGCAGAACTTTCTCGGCCGCCAATGGCGCCTCACCACCCGCGACGAGCTCACCAAGCTCAAAGGCCAGATCGCCGACACCGGCCAGTACGCCTTCGAGACCACCCCCGACGAGTACCAGCAGTACGAGGGCGACCAGCCGAAGATCGACGAGCTGTTCCGCGAGCTCGCTCTGGAGCGGGTACGAAGCTGGGTCGACATGGCCGAGGACAGGCTCGACGGGGCCGGGATCACCGTCATGGTCAGCGGTGGCAACGATGACTTCTACGAGGTCGACGAGGCGCTCGCCGCATCCAGCCTCATCAAGAACCCGGACGGCACGGTCCTCGACCTCGCGGACGGATTCCAGATCATGGGGATCGGCTACGGCAACCCGACGCCGTGGAACTGCCCGCGCGACATCCCCGAAGACCAGCTCGCCGCGAAGATCGCCGCCGTCGCGGACACCGTCGAGCGGCCCGACCGGGCCATCTTCAACTTGCACGTCCCGCCGTACGGCAGCGGCCTGGACTTCGCGCCCCAGTTAGACAGCGAGCTGCGGATGGTGATGTCGGGCGCCGGGCCGCAGCTGATCCCCGTCGGCAGCACCGCAGTGCGCGACGCGATCATGCGCTACCAGCCGATGCTCGGGCTGCACGGCCACATTCATGAGTCCCGTGGCGTCCGCAAGCTCGGCCGGTCCACGGTGGCCAACCCCGGCAGCGAATACGGCGAGGGCGTGCTGGACGGCGTCCTAATCGACCTCGACCCGCGCACCGGAATCACCGACGTCCAGCTGACTTCCGGGTGAAGGCAACGAAAGGAACCGCTGATGGATTCAACCGAGCCGAAGGTGGTCGGCGTCTCGGGGGTCTTCACCCGGGCGAGCTCCGGCTTAGTCCGGCAGGTGTCCACCAGCGACACCATCTACTACGGCGCGATGGCGATCACGATCGCCTACATGGTCTTCATCGTGACCGCCTGGCCGTCCTATCCGGGCTCATCGATGGAACTGGCCACCCTGCTGGTCGTGATCGGCGGCTGCCTGCTCGGCGTCGTCTACGCGCTGTTCGCCTCGGTCTACCCGCGGTCGGGAGGCGAATACGTCTTCCTCTCCCGGGTCGTGCACCCCAGTGTCGGGTTCGTGATCAGCTTCATCCAGGCGTTCTGGTACGCCTTCTATTTCGGCCTGAACGGGGCGTTCTTCGCGATCTACGGACTCGCGCCGCTGTTCACCGTCCTCGGCCTGCAGTGGCACAACTCCGGGCTGACCAGCGCCGGAACCTGGTTCGCCAGCCATGACGGGATCTTCATCACCGGCTCGGTGATGGTCTTGTTCATCGGCTACATGGTGTACCGCGGCATGCGCGGCTTCTTCCGGCTGCAGCGCTGGGCCGGCCTGTTCGCGCTCGGCAGCGTACTGCTGACGATCATCATCATGGCCCTGGGCAGCACCGGCGCGCTGCACTTCGCCAGCCAGTTCAACGCGGTTGCCGGGTCCGGCGCCTACGCCGCGGTGGCGAAGGCCGGCGCGAACCCCGCGTTCAGCACGGTCGCCACGTTGAATTTCATGGTCTGGCCGGCCTTCTCGATCCTGTTCTCGGTCAACATGGTGTCGTTCAGCGGCGAGGTAAAGAACGTCCGCCGCGGCCCGCTGATCGGCATCGTCGGGTCGATGATCGTCACCGGCGTGCTGATGATCGCGTTGATGTTCCTCGGGCAGGACGCATTCGGTACCCGGTTCCTGCAGGCCGCGCCCACCGCCACGAAAATCCCGGTGCCACCGTACCTGAACGTGTTTGCCTCGATCCTCGGCCACAACGGATTCCTGACCATCGTGATGAGCCTGTGGATCATCTTCGTGATCCCGTTCGCGCTGGGCAGCAACGTGATCTACTCATCCCGCGCGATGCTCGCCTGGGGCCTGGACGGTGTCGCGCCCGGGCCGTTCTCCAACGTCTCGGAACGCAGGCACACGCCGGTCTTCGCCATCATCACGCTGGTCGTGCTCGCCGAGATCGCCCTGGCGATCTTCACCTACACCACCTGGGTGGTGATCCTCTCCGGGTTCCTCGGCTTCGCGATCGCCTTCCTGGTGGTCGCGATCACGGGCGTGTTCTTCCCGTTCACCCACTCCGGCACCCTGGAGCGGTCGCCCGCCAACATCAGGGTCGCGGGCATCCCGCTGATGACCATCTGCGGCGTGCTGGCCATCCCGTTCATCGCGTTCATCGCCTACCGGACGGCGACCGACAAGGCGCTCGGCGCCAACGCGCACGTCTCGCTAATCGTCAACGGAATCCTGATCGCGGTCGGTTTCGGCTGGTTCTACGCGCTGCGGTGGTACCGGCGCAGCCACGGCGAGGACGTGGACAGGCGGTTCAAGGAGATCCCGATTGAATGACCGCGCAGCGCAGCCGCTCCTGACGGAAGCAGATCAGCTCCTCGCGGAGGCCTCCGGGCGCGGGCTCGTGCTCCGGCTGGCGGGCTCCGCCGGCGTGCTGCGGCATTGCGAGCACTGTCGCCGTGCAGCCGACACGCTGCGCCGTGAACCGCCCCGGGACCTGGACTTCTTCGCCTACGGCAAGCAGCAGCGCGAATTGGGCCGGATGTTCACCGACCTCGGCTACCGGGCCGACCCGTCGGTGGCGCACAGCCAGGAGTACGGCATCGACCGGCTCATCTACACCGGCCACGCGAGCGCCGCCAAGGTCGACGTGTTCCTCGACGCGCTGCGGATGTCGCACACGATCGAATTCAAGACCCGGCTTGACTGCGCCCCGCCGACCGCCCCGACCGCCGACCTGCTCCTTGCCAAGCTCCAGATCCACGAGATCACCGAAAAGGACGTGAAGGACATGGCCGCGCTGCTCGCCTCGCACCCGCTCGGCGACGGCTCGCACGGCTCGATCGAGTCAAGCCACGTCGTCGCACTGCTGGCCCGCGACTGGGGGCTGTGCCACACCGCACTGGAAAATCTGGCGGTTGCCGAGAAGCTGATGGCCGGCTGGGGCACCGCGGGGAACGTCACGGTGGCTGCCGCTGCGGGTATTGAGGAACTCAGGCACAGGATCGAGCTGGCGCCGAAGTCGGTGCGCTGGAAGGCCCGGGCCAGGCTGGGCACCCGGGTGCGCTGGTACGAGGACGTCGGCGACGCCGAGCGGCAAGGTCAGGGCGACGCAGGTATCCGGAGAGGTGATGACGGCCATGCATTCCGATGATCGGGACCTGCTGCTCGAGCACATGACGTGGTATGAGGCACAGGACGCGCAGGATGAGCACCGCGTGCTGGTCATCCCCATCGGAGCGATCGAGCAGCACGGCCCGCACCTGCCGCTGGCCACCGACGCGATCGTGGCCTTCGAGCTGGCCCGCCGGGTGGCCCGGCGGCAGGGCGCCGTGGTCGCGCCCGCGATGTATTACGCGGCGCGCTCCTCCCCCCGTAGCGGTGGCGGCGGCCGCAGCTTCGCCGGATCCACCGGAGTCACCGGGCAGACGCTGATCGGCCTGGTCCGGGATGTGACGGCTGAGTTCTTCCGCACCGGGTTCCGCCGGGTCGCCTACCTCAACGGCCACTATGAGAACTCCTCGCTCGTCTACGAGGCGCTGACCGAGGCCATCGAGCCGCGTCTCGGTACCTGCAAGGCGATCCTGGTGAACTGGTGGGAGCAGATCCAGCTGGCCGACATCGGCCGGATCTTCGCCGATAACTTCCCCGGGTGGGAGGCTGAGCATGCCGGGGTGGCTGAGACCTCGCTGATGGAGGAGCTGCGCCCGGACCTGGTGCGCACCGAGTTCAAGGGCGAGGGCGGCACGCAGCGGCCGGTGACCTATGACATCTTCCCGCCGCCTGCCGACGTGATTCCGCCGGACGGCGTCCCCTGGCGGTCCGATCCGGCCTCGCCCGAGATCGGCCGCTACCTTGCCGGTGTGCTGACAAACCGGATCGCGGCGATCCTGGCCCGCGAGTTCCCCCGCCGCCAGCCCGCCGACCGGCCGGCTCCCGCGGCGAGCGAAGGCGTCCTGCATGCCCGCTGACTCGGTCGCCGGGACCGCCTCGGCGGAGGCGGCCGCTGTGGCCGCGGATCCGCCCGCCCGGGCGTCGGCCATCGCCGCGGCGCTCACGGAGTCGGTGATCAGGGAGATGACCAGGCTCGCGCTCGAATACGACGCGATCAACCTGGCCCAGGGCTTCCCCGACTTCCCCGCCCCGGAAGCGGTCAAGCACGCGGCCATCGCCGCGATCGCGGCCGACCTCAACCAGTACCCGGTCACCTGGGGCCAGCCGTCCATCCGCCAGGCGCTCGCGGAGAAGTACCGCCGCTGGTACGGGATGGACATCGACCCAGAACGCCAGATCTGCGTGACCTGCGGCGCCACCGAGGCCATGATCGCGGCGATGACCGGCTGCGTCGACCCCGGCCAGGAAGTGATCGTCTTTGAGCCGTTCTACGAGAACTACGGCGCTGATGCCGTCATCGCCGGCGCGACTCCGAGGTTCGTGACCCTCCGCGAGCCCGACTGGGCTTTCGACGATACCGAGTTGGCGGCATCGTTTAATAACCAAACTCGCGCCATCGTGATCAATGACCCGAACAACCCGACCGGCAAGGTGTTCGGCCATGCCGAGTTGACCGCGATCGCGCGGCTGTGCGAGAAGTACGGGGTCCTCGCGATCACCGACGAGATCTACGAGCACATCGTCTACGACGGAGCCCGCCACATTCCGCTGGCGACCATCCCGGGCATGGAGGACCGCACCATCACGATCAGCGCGCTGTCCAAGACCTACTCGGTGACCGGATGGCGGGTCGGCTGGGCCATCGCGCCGCCGGACCTCACCGACGCGATCCGCCGGGTGCACGATTTCCTCACCGTCGGCGCGCCGACCCCGCTGCAGGAAGCCGGCGCCGTCGCGCTGCGGCTGCCGGACGCCTACTACCGGCAGCTCGCCGCCGGCTACCTCCGGCGCAGGGACCTGATGCTCGGGATCCTGGACAAGGCGGGCCTGCGGCCGATCACGCCAGCCGGCGCCTACTACGTCATGACCGACTGCTCCGCGCTCGGCCTGGGCGACGACACGGCGGCGGCCACCGCGCTGGCCCGCCAGGCGAGAGTGGCCGCGGTGCCGGGCTCCTCCTTCTACTCAAGGCCCGAGCTGGGCCGCTCCAAGCTCCGGTTCTCGTTCAGCAAGAAGATGGACACCATCCATGAGGCAGGCCGGCGGCTCGCACGACTATAGGCCCTGTCCAAAACCTGTGTGCGGCTTGTGCAAGAAAGCCGGCTGACCTGTGGGCAGCATGGGGATAAGGCCGGGAATTCGCCAGCAGGAACGCCTGCACGAGGCCCGTCACCTGGGCGAACATAATTCACATCCTGTGCACGGGAGAAAAGGCAAAGCACTCCACAAGCAATTCCGGCGCCGGCGCCTAAAATAAGTGTCAGGTTCCCCCGCTACTTTATCCAGCCGCTGCGCCGAATGCACGACGGCGCGCCGGATCCAGCAGCTGAACCCTGAACGCTTCAGGGGAGAGGTGAATGCGTCATGATGTCATTCGCGCCGCTTGGGGGAAACCCGGGCTTGTATTTCGCAATGTTGGATTCCACGTGTCCTGGCCGGTAATCGCCATCACCGCGGCAGCGGTCATCGCGGCGGCCTCGGTCTTCGCGCGGATCGCGTGGAAAGCCAGCCGCCGCGGCAGTCGCCGCCGCACTCAGCCCCGGCCCGCCCGCGGGCGTCACCAGGGCACGCACGCCCGTCGGCTGCGACTCTGGCGCCACGGGAGTCACGGCGTTCCCGTATAACGGCACGCACGCCCGTCGGCTGCGACTCTGGCGCCACGGGAGTCACGGCGTTCCCGTATAACGGCACGCACGCCCGTCGGCTGCGACTCTGGCGCCACGGGAGTCACGGCGTTCCCGTATAACGGCACGCACGCCCGTCGGCCGTCGTCGCCTCGTCGGTCGGCCGCCCGGGGCGCATCCGGGCCCTGGAAACGAAGCTGCCCGGCTGGCCGGCCCGGTGCTGGTGGTGCACTGGCCCGCCCCGGGCGGGAGCGGGCAGCAAGGTCACTGCGCCGCTCCGGCGCCCGGATTCTGCCGCCGGCATCCTGACCGCTGTCGGGTTCGGCCGGTCCTGCGCGCTGCCGCAGTGCCCGCGCACCCGCGGCGAGGACGTAGACAGGAGGTATCACGGAGATACCGTGAATAAGTCAAATACACTCTTAACGGTCCGTCCCAGCCAGCCACGCTCGTCTAGGATGCCCGGAACGGGGGATAGCGTGAGCCTGCCCGCTGCAGCGCAGCCGCTCCTGGCCGAAGCGGATCGGCTGCTGGCGGAATCGTCCCGGCGCGGGCTGGTGCTCCGGCTGGCCGGGTCCGCCGGCGTGCTGCGGCATTGCGAGCACTGCCGCCGCTCCGCGGGCGTTCTTGGCCGGGAACCGCCGGGGAACCTGGACTTCTTCGCCTACGCCGAGCAGCAGCGTGAGCTCAGGCAGATGTTCGCCGACCTCGGCTACCAGGCCGGCCCGGCGGAGGCGTTCAGCAAGGAGTACGGCATCGAACGGCTCACCTACACCGGGATCGCGAACGCCGCCAAGGTCGAGGTGTTCCTCGACGCGCTGCGGATGTCGCACACGATCGACTTCAAGTCCCGGCTTGACTGCGCCCCGCCCAGCGCCCCGCCCGCCGACCTGCTCCTCGCCAAGCTGCAGATCCACGAGATAACCGAGAGGGACGTTAAGGACATGGCCGCGCTGCTCGCCTCGCATCCGGTCGGCGACGGCTCTCGCGGCTCGATCGAGTCACGGCACATCGTCGCCCTGATGTCCCACGACTGGGGTCTGTGCTACACCGCACTGGAGAACCTGGCGATTGCCGAGGACCTGCTGGCCGAGTGGGGCCTGGCGGGGCACGTCACGGTGGCTGCCGCTGCGGGCATCGAGGAACTCAGGGAGCGGATCGAGGTGGCGCCCAAGTCGGTGCGCTGGAAGGCCCGGGCCAGGCTGGGCACCCGGGTGCGCTGGTACGAGGACGTCAGCCACGCCGGCCAGCAAGGCCAGGGCGGCCCCGGTATCCGGGAGCGGTAAAGAGCCCCATCGGTCCACCCGGCTCCGGTCCGCACCGCAGACGAGGCAGCCAGCGCCGCCGACATTGCTGGCCGGGGGCGGGGTCAGGGCTCCCGGCAGTTCCAGCGCATACCTGACCGCAATGGCGACAACGTTGTCATCCACTGCGCGGGTGCCGATGCACGGCAAGCCGGGTCAGCGAGGATGCGGCGCATTCCGGGTCATCCGGGCGGCGCGGGCGGCCCGGCTCTCCCGCCGATAGCTGGCGAGGTCGACGACGACAGCAACGCCTTCCTCAGGCCGTCGGCTCGCGCCCCCCGCGACAGGCGGGAAAGGCTGGTCACCGCGGCGCTGACGCGCGTACACCTCCCTGGCCGCCATCGCCAGCAGGTACGGCACTAGGACCGGCCACCGGCGCAGCACCCATACGGTTCCCCTGGTAGCCAGCCGGCCCAGCTCGAACAGCTGGGCCTGCTGGGTCAGCGGCTGGTTCCCCGGTGCCGGGTCGGGTGCTGGCCCGACGGGATGACCGGCAGCCGCCAGCAGGCCGTGGAAGCACTGGGCGATATGGCGGTCGCCGCGCTCGCTCGGGTGGAGCCGGTCCGCGGCCCACATCCGTTTCTCATCGGTCTCAGCAGCTCCGGCGGCATCGACGTGCAGCGTGCCGAACTGTTCGGCTATCCCGTCCATCACGGAGTTGATGGCATCGGCCCGGCCGGCCAGCGGCGTGGCCGATGCGCCGGGCGGCCCCGGCATCCGGCCCGGGTCGGGCAGCCGCATCGTGAGCACCTCGGCGCCCGCGGCGCGCAGGGCGCCGACGATGTGCGCGGCCGACTCTGCGAGCTGGTCCGGGTCGAAGCCCGGCCGCAGCGTGTCGTCGACGCCGAACACCACGCTCGCGACATCGGGACGCAGCGCCAGTGCCCGCGGCAGCTGGTCGCGTTCGATGTCGCTCGCGCAGGCGCCGTCGGCGGCGAGGATGTGCAGGTCCGGCTCCCGCAGGCCCTCGGCGAGCAGGGCCGCCCAGCCGCGCCGCGCCGCGCCGTCCGGGCCTGCCGGGCGTATCGGGTTGGCAGCGCCGACCGTGATCGAGTCGCCGAGCGCCGCGAACGTAGTCATGACGACGCTCCCGCCGGGCGCCGGGTGCACGCCGGCCCGGCGCGCTGCCGGTCGCCGGAACTGAGCCACGAATAGAAACCCATGAAGCCTCCCCAGAGGCGGTACAGCATTCGGTGTCGGTCAGGACAGCTACTTCGGTCAGGACAGCTATAGGTGTCCCATGCTCCAGTCTCGGTCACGTTTCCCGGTTGTTACGTCGGCGGCAACAGATCTGCGGCCGCAGCGCCTGGTATTAACTTCCTGTTTCAGGCTGTCCCTGACCGCTCTCACCGCGCCTGACGCGCGCAGACGCGGAGCTGCCCGGGGGCGACCGCGTCGCCGTGGACGCGGCGAAACGCGATCTGCCCGGGGTCAGCCAGCTCGGTGACAGATGCGATCCGTACGCCTCCATACTCGCCGACGGGATGCTTCCAGCCGGGCTCGCAGCCATGGCATGGAGGCGAACAGCTGATGACATACCGGCCGGGCTCCTGCCAGCGAAGGCCGGGCGGGTTCGCCAGCAGGCCTCCGGCCGGCTCCCTGCGGAACGTCACAACAGCCATTCCCCGTGACGAGCACATAGCCGAGAAACTCCCAGGTCCCGGGCCAAATCATAAGAAAGCAAGGACCAATAGGCCTGCCGATAATACGGTGGTCATCGCTGGGTGACAGTGCATGCGGCTACGAGCCGGCGGGCTTTAAGGAGACGACCTAACATGTCACGTGGTGGCAGGCTGATCTTAGTTTCGCTCGGATTGTGCCTTTTCTCAGGCGTAGCGTGCTCAACAGCCGCCGTCTCTCCCGGCCGCCCGATAGTGACGATCAGCGCGAACGGCTGCGCAGAGCACCCGGCAGCGGTACCTAACGGAGTAACCACCGCATATGACCGGAAGGTGATTGCACTGGGCCCCGTTTTGTACCTGACCCTGGCACATCCATCGGCTGGGGTCTACCAGGACTTGTCGAAGAGCGGTGATAACGGTGTTTACCTGCCACGGAGTAAGCCGCCGTCCCCGGTGCGGCTCCCGAATGGCGCGCTCGCCAGCCAGTTCAACGGGCACGGCCAGTATGTACAAGCCAGCTCGGCAAGCCCGCTCTCGGTCACGCATACTGGCTGCCTGACCGTGGAGGCCTGGATACGGCCAGCCGCGCTGCAGTTTCCCCTGGAGGAAGGCACTGGCTATGCCAACGTGCTCGGCAAAGGCGAGGCTGACCAGCAGGAGTACGCCTTGCGCATGTATTCGGAGAGAAATCTCGAGGTCCCGGTACGCCCGAACCGCGTATCCGCATATGCGTTCAATCGCTGGGGGGGATGGGGATCAGGTGCCTATTTTCAGGATCACGTCAGCATCGGAGACTGGATGATGGTGGCGTTCGTGGTGAGCGACCTGCCGACACCTTCATGGCCCAGGGGATACATCGAGATATACAAGAACGGGCAGCTCCGAGGGCGTGTCAGCCTGGCCCAGTATAACGTTCGGCCCACCGCAACCAGCTCCCCGTTCCGGATCGCAACACAGAGCTTGGATTCGTTTTTTGACGGAGCTATCGGTGACGTCGCAGTTTATGACTATGCCCTTCCTGGCTCGCAGATAGCTAGTACCTACGACGCGATGTTCACGAGCACCGGATAAGGACGTGCCAGCCGGCTCGGTAATCCCGGGATCACCATCAACAAATGACCCGCCCGGCGGGAACCGGCTAAGAGAACCTGCCGACAGCAGCGGAATTCTCGAACCCCAGCACCCGGCAGGCGTGCCTTACTGCTCGCGATCGCGGCGCAGCCGCTCGAGGACCTCGCCGGGACTGTCGGCGGTGACCCGGATCATCGCCCGCACCGCGTCCGCCAGCGCGACACGCGGGACGTCGAGCGTGACTGCGGCTACGTCGGCCAGCCGGGTGAGCTGGCGGTAGAGCTCCGGGCTCAGGTCGAGGGTCACCCTGACCGGCTTCGACCGGATCGCGGTCCGGCCGGCCGGAAGCGCATCGGCTTCGGTGCGCCTGGCCGCGGCGGCCGCCATCTGCGCCTTCCGCTGCTCCCGCTGCGCGCGCGGTGTGGTCATGTCCGCACCGAGCAGAGCGGCGCGCATCGCTCGATGAGGTCATGCGCGACGTTGCGCCACACCTCGCGGCCGGTGATGGGAATCGGCATGCCGAAGCTCTGTGCGTAGACCTCCAGCCGCGGCACGGCCGTCCTCAGCACGTCATAGCCGAGGCCTTCAAGTGCCTCCCGGGCGTCGGCAGTCGAGTTCGCGCGAGCGACGTACCGGTTGAGCAGGATGGCCGAACGAGCGCCCCGGTCCCGGAATGCCTCCACCTCCCGGATCTCGTCCCGGACCGGCGAGGTGCGGTTGATCTCGATCGGGCTCGGCGCGCACGGGATCAGGATCTCGTCGGCGTACCGCAGCGCCGACCTGGCAATGCCAGCGTGATCCTCCAGCTGCGGCGCATCGATGATCACCACGTCGTCCGAGTCGGCGATCTCGGGTAGCCGGCGGTGCAGTTCGCGGGACGGCAAGGCCACGATCCGGAACGGGAACGCCTCGTTCGGCGGCAGTCCCGGGTACATGGCAGCGAGATCGGACCATTCCAGAGCGCTGCCTGACGGGTCGGCGTCCACCAGCAGCACGCTATTCCCAGCCTGCGCGAAAATGTGCGCTAGCCAGACCGCTGATGTGGTCTTGCCAGTGCCCGGCTTGAGGTTGGCCAACGCGAGGCGGATCCCCGTCATCCAGGCAGTATTGCAGCGTGTGACGCATTGCGGTAGCCGGTGGCGAGCATGCTGGCGCGCGGTGCTCCCTTCGGAACTGTGTGCTACCAACGCCGGGGCAGTTATGCAGTGGATACTGCACCCACTCTAACAGGACAGGCCGCTGGTTTCGCGTGGCCGCAGCCCATGCGATGAATCAGCGTTTTGCCCCGAAAGGCGTAGATCAACTCACGCATTTCGTCAGCGACCTGGGCGAATGTTACGCACAGTCTGTGGATGGCGATGTGGAGTAAGGTGCAGCCATCTCAGTCGTCGTGCACGTGAAAGACGCCGCCGTGCTCGGCAAGGTATTTCTTGCCGACCGCTTCTGCCTCCTCCCGCGTCGCGTACCCGACCTTGCGGCCGATGTTCAGCGAGGCCACGTAAGAGGGAGTCCAGGTGACTCGCCACGGGCCGCCTTGTGATCCGCCAAGGCGGCGGGCGACCTCGTCGTTGACGGCGTCACGCAGGTCATCAGCCTCGTCGGTGCCCGTGGGGAACTGGGCTTTCCGGTAGTAATCGTTGGCGTCCACGGTGTTGTCGAGTTCGTCCCACGAGGAAGCGTCCTCCGGGATTTGCCCGCTGTCCTGATCCTCTTTGATCATGGCCATGATGACGTCGGCGTAGCGCTGCACGTCTTCCTTCTTAGGCTTAGGCATGAGCCTGCCTCCTTTGTCCTACTCCAGGAGCATGTCTCCATGCTTCGCCTGCTTGCCGAGCGATGGCAGAGCAGTTGGGCCCGGCCCCAGCGGACCTCGGTCACCCAGTTCTGCCTAGCTCTGAATGTCGGCGCCGACGTGGCCGGCCTGCAGCGCCTGGGCCCTGTCCTGCCCACTGCGGCAGGACAGGATCACCGCCAGCGGCCAGAGGGCCTGCGCCGCGCCGAGGACCCGCTCCGCCAGGCCAACAAGCGCGCCGCCGGAAAAGAGCTCGGCCACGAACCACACGAGCAGGCCGAGCAGCACCGCGACAGCGCTGGCCGCAACGCCCGGCCGCAGTCCCCACGGCACCGAGAGCCCGCGCTTGCAGCCACCGGCCGGCCACACCGTCAGGGCGATGAAACCGACCGCCGCCCATATCCCGTGCGTTAACGAGCCGCCGCCGCGATCAGGGCTGACCGCGACCAGTATGCCCGCGATACCGCCTGCGACCAGGACCAGCCGCCCGGGTGAGGCGGCCGGCTTCAGCGCCAGCCCGATCATGATGTCGCAGGCACCCACGACCACGAACACGAGCGTCATCACCCACCGGTCGGCGGCACCCACCGCCGCGAGAGAGCTGACGGTTCTGGTTACCGAGTTGAAGGAGCCCGGCTGCAGCCAGGCAGCAAGCGTCCACCCGCCGACCAGCAGCACCGGGGCCGCCGCCGACGAGACCACCCCCCACCACGGCACGCCCCGCACAACACCACCGTAGAACGAACGACACAGCCACCCCAGATCCGGCCCCAAAGACACGCCATCGCGGCCCGGATCGCGCCGGCCGCGCGGTGCCGGACCTAGAGCGGCCGGTACCTATTGCCCCGGATCGTGTTCGCAACCCCCCTGTTAACGAGCGGGAGACCGGTGTTCGGCAGCGAGCGGCCGATCCTGTCGAGCCCGATGTAGTTATGAATTACGCGGTTGTCATGCGTCCCAGCTCGCAGCGTCACGCCGTTTCCGGTGTTGCCGCTGATCAGATTTAACGGCTTCGCGCGAGCACCGATGGAATTGCGGTACGCCGTACCAGCGATGAGGACCCCGCCATGCCGGTTGCCCAGCGCGCCCAGGCCGAAGATCTTCGTCCCGATGAAACTGCCGAAGACCAGGTTGCCATGTGCCCTGCCCATTATGGCCAGCCCATAGCCCTTGTTCCCGGAGAACGTGTCCTGCCGAATCACCGAGCGCCGCGTACCGCCGACGACGTTATGATGCGCGGTGCCGTCGATCAGGACACCGTCGCCGTCGTTGGGCAGCGCGGATCCGCCGTTGGTGGTCAGGCCCGCGATGTCGGGGTCGATCGTCACCCCGGACGCGTTGCCCGCCAGCTCGATCCCGTTCTCCCGGTTCCCTGAGAACACGTTCGTCCGGGCCAGGTTGTCGCCGCCGGTCGACGTGATGAGCAGCCCGTCGCGGCCGTTGGGCGCGGCGCCCTTGAAAGCCAGCAGGCCGCCAAAGGTATTGAACGTGATGAACCCCGTCGCCCGGCCGGCCACCTCGATGCCGTTGCGGCCGTTGCCCGCGGAAACGTTCCCCAGCGGAATCACCCCGCCGACGTGGGTGTCCGCAGAAGAGCCGTCCACCCGGATGCCATCAAGCCTGTTACGCACGATGGCGGTGTTGTTGGCGCCGATGCCGAAGAAGTTGCCCTGGACAAGGACTTTGTTCGAGTCGGTGACGCGCAGGCCGTTCTGGCCGTTGCCGGACAGGACGTTGTAGTAGACGAACGGGTTATTGACGAACTTGCAACCGGTCAGCGAGTTGTGGCCGGCTTGCTTGATCCACACGCCGTCGCCTGCATTGCCGATCGCAGCATCTCCGTGCGCCGTCGTCCCGATGAAGTTGCCGTTCAGCACGTTGTGGCGCGAGCCGGCGTCGATCAGCACGCCGCTCCCGGCGTTGCCCGATATCAGGTTGCCCAGCGGGGGCACGACGAAGACCGGGGTCACGGTGCCCTTGGATCCGGTCGGGTTGTTCGTCTCGCCCGTGGCAGTGTCGGTGAACTCGGTACCGCCGATCTCGTTGCCGTCCGACCGCCGGGTGATCGTTATGCCGTCCCCGCCGTTAGCGACGCGCGACTTGCCTGCCGCGTTCGTCCCGATACGGTTGGCTACCACGGTATTGCCTGATGATCCGGCCAGCACGATGCCGCTTCCGGAGTTTCCGGAGATCACGTTCGCGACAACGCCCGAAGCACCCGAGTCGTTCAGCCCGATGAAGTTGTTCCTGGACCTCGCCGACACGTAGACGCCGTCTCCGTGGTTGCCGGATGCCTTACCGTGCAGGTTCAGGCCGATGTAGTTGTGGTTGAGCGTGATGGGCCCGGCGTCCAGCGTCACCCCGTCACCGCTCGCGTTGTCGACGGCGACGCCGAGGAGCTGCGAGCCGCGAGAGCCTGCCGCGAAACGCAGGCCGGCCCGGGCGTGGCAGTTAACTTCAAGCACCGGCGGCCCGCCGCTGACATAGCCCGGCGCCGACGCTGCGTTAATTTTCACTTTTCTTGAGATAGCAGGCAGCCGGCTGGCGAGGGTGATAGTCCCGGCCACAGAGAAGTTAATGAGCGTGGACATTCCCGGCGGCGTCGCGTCAGCGGCCTTAATCGCCGCCCGGAGCGAACCCGCGCCGGAGTCTGAGCGATTCGTCACCACGATGGTCTGCGAGTTTGCCCGAGAGCGGCTTTCGGCTGTCGCCGCCTGGGCTGTCGCCGCCTGGGCTGTCGCCGCCTGGGCTGTCGCCGCCTGGGCTGTCGCCGCCTGGGCTGTCGCCGCCTGGGCTGTCGCCGCCTGGGCTGTCGCCGCCGCGCTGGCCTGGCCAGCGGCGGCCACCGACGCGCAGGCGGTCAGGCAGGCGGCGGCGCCGACTCGGCACAGGATTATCCGCATGGAATTACCGCGGGTGAACAATGCCTGGCGCGGTAATCTCGGATACGCGGTGAAGGCGAACATTGTTAGCCTGCTTCCATAACTGACAGAATGACCGAGGTGTCCCCTACTTAGGCCATGCGGAATCCGTTGGCCGAAGATAACACGCGCTCATTCATATAGCGTGCAACGGTCCCGCTGATTCTCTGCTCACGGACCCCGAACAGCAGGCCGATGCTGTCCGCGTGCAGGCGCCGCCCGACGAAGCCGAGTACCTCCAGTGACTCCCGGTCCAGCCAATGCGCGTCGTCGACCAAGCAGATCAGCGACTGCTCGGCGGCAACGTCCGCGAGCAACGTCAGCGCGCCGAGGCCGACCAGGAACCGGTCCGCCGGCCTGCCCGCGGACGGGCCGAACGTCGAACCCAGCGCATCGCGCTGCGGAGCAGGCAGCCGGTCGATCCGGTCGAGGAACGGCAGCAGCAGGCGCCGGTCCGGCCCATGCCCGAGCATCGTTTGCTCCGCTAGTGTGAACAGGTGCTCGAATCGTTCCATCCTGCAGTCGCGGCCTGGTTCGTCCGGCGGTTCCCGGACGGCCCGACAGAACCGCAAGCGCAGGGCTGGGGCCAGATCGCGGCCGGCCGGCACACGCTGATCGCCGCGCCAACCGGTTCCGGGAAGACGCTGGCCGCGTTCCTGGTGTGCATCGACCGGATCTACCGCGCGCACGAGGTAGCGGTCGCCGAGGCAGCCGTCGCCGCTCCGGGCGGCGCGGCCCTGGACGACGGCCCCGGCGGAAGCGGATCTGAGCCGGCCGCCGGGCCGCAGGTGGTCTATGTCTCGCCGCTGAAGGCGCTGGCCGTCGACATCTGGCAGAACCTGGAGCGGCCGTTGCGCGAGATCGCCGAGACCGCAGCTGACCTGGGGCTCAGTGCGCCGGACATCCGGGTCGCTGTGCGGACGGGTGATACGGCCGCGGCCGAGCGCGCCGCGATGCTCAAGCGGCCGCCGGATTTCCTGATCACCACCCCGGAGTCGCTGTACCTGCTGGTCACCTCGGAGCGGGCCCGGGCGATGCTGGCGCCGGCCGCCACGGTGATCGTCGATGAGATCCATGCGGTCGCGGGGAACAAACGCGGCTCCCACCTGGCGCTGACGCTGGAGCGGCTTGAGCACCTTACGGCAGGGCCGGTGCAGCGGATCGGGCTGTCAGCGACCCAGCAGCCCATCCAGGCGGTCGCCCGGCTGCTGGTCGGCGCTGGCCCGGACCGCTCGGCGGCGGACGGCTCGCCGCGCTGCGCGATCGTGGATACCGGGCATCGCCGCGACCTCGACCTGGCCCTCGAACTGCCCGACGACGAGCTCGGCGCGGTCGCCACGGCCGAGCAGATGGCCGCCATCCTGGACATGATCGCCGCGCATGTGCTCGAGCACCGGACCACGCTGGTGTTCGTCAACACCCGGCGGCTGGCCGAGCGGGTCGCGCACCAGCTGGGCGAGCGGCTTGGCGAGGACCAGGTCGCCGCGCATCACGGCAGCCTGTCGAAGGACCGGCGGCAGCGGGTGGAGTCCCGGCTGCGGTCGGGCGACTTGCGGGCGCTGGTGGCGACCGCGTCGCTGGAGCTCGGCATCGACATCGGGCCGGTCGAGCTGGTCTGCCAGATCGGCTCGCCGCGTAGTTTCGCCACGTTGCTGCAGCGGGTCGGCCGGTCCAACCACAGCCGCGGCGGGATCCCGTCCGGACGGCTGTACCCGACAACCCGCGATGAGCTGGTCGAATGCGCCGCGCTGCTGCGCGGGGCGCGGTCCGGGCGGCTGGACGCGCTGCAGATCCCGGCCGGCCCGCTGGACATCCTCGCCCAGCAGATGGTCGCTGAGTGCGCAGCCGCTGAATGGGCCGAAGACGATCTCCTGACGCTGTTCCGCAGGGCGGCCCCCTTCGCGGAGCTGACTGCCGCCGATTTCGCCGAGGTCGCCGAGCTGGTTTCCGAGGGGATTTCAACGGGTCGCGGGCGCCGGGCTGCGTACCTGCATCGCGATCAGGTCGGCGGGCGGCTGCGAGGGCGCCGCGGTGCCCGGCTCGCCGCGCTCACCTCTGGCGGGGCGATCCCGGAGCTCGGGGACTTCCGGGTGCTGGCCGAGCCGGACGGGGCCCTGGTCGGGACCGTGAACGAGGACTGGGCGATCGAGTCGATGGCCGGGGACGTGTTCCTGCTCGGCACCACGTCCTGGCGGATCCGGCGGGTGGAGCCGGGCATCGTCCGGGTCGAGGACGCCCGCGGCGCGCCGCCGTCGGTGCCGTTCTGGCTCGGCGAGGCGCCCGGCCGCACGCATGAGCTGTCGGAAGAGGTCTGCGCCGTCCGCAAGGCCGTCGCGCAGCGGCTGTCCGACGGGCGGCGAGCCGAGGCGACCGCCTGGCTGGAGGCCGAATGCGGCCTCGGCGCCGATGCCGCGCAGACCATCGTCGCCTACCTGGCGGCGGCGCTGGCGCAGCTCGGCGTGCTCCCGGACCTGGGCACGATCGTGCTGGAGCGGTTCTTCGACGACGCCGGTGGCATGCAGCTGGTCGGGCATGCCCCGTTCGGCGCCCGGCTGAACCGGGCGCTCGGACTGGCGCTGCGCAAGAGATTCTGCGTCACCTTCGATTTCGAGCTGCAGGCGGCCGCCAGCGACGACGCGATCCTGCTGTCACTCGGGCCGCAGCACAGCTTCCCGCTGGAGCGGGTGCCGAAGTTCCTGGTCTCGCGGACCGTCGAAGATGTCGTCCGCCAGGCGGTGCTTACCTCGCCGATGTTCGCCGCCCGGTGGCGGTGGAACCTGAACCGGTCGCTGGCCGTGCTGCGGATGCGCGGCGGGAAGAAGAACCCTCCGGCGATCCAGCGGATGGAGGCGGACGACATCATGGCGGCCGTGTTCCCGACGCTGGCCGCCTGCCAGGAAAATGTGGCTCCTGGCCCGATCGAGATCCCCGACCACCCGATCGTCCGGCAGACTCTGGACGACTGCCTGCGCGAGGCGATGGACATCGACGGCCTCAAGGACCTGCTCGGGCAGATCGAATCCGGCCGGGTCAGCGTGGTGGTGCGGGACACCACCGAGCCGTCGGTCCTGGCCCACGAGATCCTCAACGGGCGGCCGTTCACTTTCCTCGACGACGCCCCGCTGGAAGAACGCCGCAGCCGCGCGGTGCCGCTGCGCCGCGGCCTGCCGGTCGAGGCTCATGAGCTCGGCAAGCTCGACCCGGACGCGATCGAGCAGGTGGCGGCGCAGGTCCGCCCCGACCCGCGGGACGCTGACGAGCTGCACGACCTGCTGATGACCGTGGTCGCGCACCGTCCCGTGCCGGACTGGCAGCCGTTGATGGACACGCTGGTCGGCAGCCGCCGGGCGGTCACCGTCCGCCCGGCCGTCACTCTCGGCGCTCCGGTCGTCGCCGCTCCTCCAGTCGCTGCCGCACCTCCGGCTGCCGCGGCCGCGGTCAACGTCCGCGCACCGGATGGGGAACTGTGGGCGGCGGTAGAACGCCGACCCGCCGTGGAAGTGCTCTTCCCCGACGCCGGGATCGTGCCCGGCCACCCGTGCCCGGTCCCGGGCGGCCCGCCCGACGAGGACACCGCGGCCGCCGACCTGCTTCGCGGTCACCTCGAATGCCGCGGCCCGGCCAGCATCGCGGACCTGAGCGAGGCGACCGGCCTACCGGAGGCGATCGTGGTGCGCGGGCTGGCCCGGCTGGAAGCCGAGGGCTTCGCGATCCGCGGCGAGTTCACCGGGCGTGGCGCCGAGGAGTTCTGCGCCCGCCGGCTGCTGGCCAGGATCCACGTCTACACCCGGCAGCGGCTGCGGCGCGAGATCGAGCCGGTGAGTGCCCGGGACTTCATGCGGTTCCTGCTGCGCTGGCAGCATGCGGCCGCCGGCACCCGCCGCGAGGGCCGGTTCGGGGTGCTGGCCGTCATCGAGCAGCTACAGGGCTTCGAGCTGGCGGCGGGCGTCTGGGAGAGCGCGGTGCTAGCTGGCCGGGTGGACGGTTACCGGCGGGAATGGCTCGATGAGCTCTGCCTGTCCGGGCAGGTCGCCTGGGGCCGGCTCACCGTCCGCGACCCCCAGGCCGATCCCAGCGACCCCAGCCGGGGCCGCGACGAGCAGGTGGACCCGGGCAATGCGTTGCTCGATGGCCGGCCTGGAACGGCCGCGCGTCGCAGCGGGCTTACCCCGTCCCGCGCCACTCCGATCACCCTGACCATCCGCGACGATCTGCCCTGGCTGCTCGCTGCGGCCCGCGGTGACCTTCAGCCGGCCGAACCGGGCCCGGGCCGGACCCGCGACATTCTCGACGCGCTCGCCCGGCACGGTGCCCTGTTCCGGCCCGACCTCGCCGCGGTCAGCGGCCGCCTGCCCTACGAGGTCGAAGAGGCCCTGTGGGACGCCGTGGCCCGCGGGCTGGTCACCGCCGACGGTTTCCGCGCGGTGCGATCGCTGCTGCGCCGGGGCGGCCGCCCCGGTGCCTTTGGCCGGCGCGGGCTGCGTCAGGGCCTGCGCGGCTCGGGCGGCTCGGCCGGGAGTTCCGGCGGCTCGGCCGGGCGGTGGTCGCTGCTCCCCGCCCCTGCCGCCGTGCCCGACCGCGACGAGCTGGCCGAGGCGATCGCCGAGCAGCTCGTGGCCCGCTGGGGCGTGATCTTCAGGGACCTGGCCGCCCGCGAGCACCTCGCCGTCCCCTGGCGCGAGATCCTCTGGGCACTGCGCCGGATGGAAGCCCGCGGGACGATCCGCGGCGGCCGGTTCGTCACCGGGTTCAGCGGCGAGCAGTTCGCGCACCCCGACGCCGTCGACGTGCTGCGCGCGGTCCGCAAGCTGCCCCGCAACGGCGAGATCGTCACCATCTCCGCGGCCGACCCGCTCAACCTCACCGGCGTCGTGCTCCCCGGCCCGCGCATCCCCGCCATCGGGGCCAACACCGTCACCTACCTAGACGGCGCCATCCCGCCCGCCACCGCCACCCAGCCCGTCAGCGAACCTGCCTGACCGGCCACGGACATTCTATGATTCGGGCTTAGCCGAATCGAACTCCCCGTGCCGTGCGCCCGCCAGAAATGCGGCCCACTCCGAGTGCGTAAACGACAGGACAGGCCCCGACGGTTCTTTTGAGTGGCGCAGCAGTATTGACTCGTCAGCGAAGGCAACCTCAACGCAATTACCAGTGCCGGCGGACGCCATGCTTTTCCGCCATACAATACGGGCCCGGTCCGGGTCGGTCACGCTTCCTCCTCCGTTGGGGCAGCCGGGCTCTCCGGTCAGGCGAGCCAATGGCAGCCACACGTGACACCGCCGCCACGCTAGCCATCGCAACGGCCGGGCACAGCGGGGCGTGATCCGAGCATCGGGTGGCGGAGATACATGCGAACAACACAAGACCGCGCTGGGCATGCGGCTATACCACCCCCCACGCAGGACCAGTGGAAAAGCTAGTGTAGGCGCTATTGGACGATTTGACCACTGCGCAGCCCCGGTCGCCGCCGTCGGCGAACCCTCACTACTGCCTATGAGACCGAAGGAATCCGGGTCCCGTACCGCCCGGTCATGTCATCTCGCCTGCCATTTCGGCAAGGTAGGCCAATGAACCCCCGGGCCCGAGCGACAACGTCCGCAGCTGCTCAAAGGTCTCCCGGTAAGCCAGAACCTCCTCGGGGACGTCTCGGCTGATCAGGTCACCCCGGGCGCTTTCCAGATACAGGACGTCATCATCAATGGCATCAGGGAACTCAAGGACCACGAAAGGCCCTTTCATCCCAGGGTGAACACCCGCGCCGAAGGGTACGACCTCAATCGTCACGTTCGGACTGTCTGCCATCTCGATCAGCCTGCGGACCTGACGGCGCATGACGGCTTTGCCCCCGACGAGACGGCGGACTACCGCCTCGTCCAGGATGAAGAACAGCAGCGGAGGTTCGGCTCGGTCCAGCAGTTCCTGGCGCCGCATCCGGATCTCGACCAGAGCGTCCACCCGGTCCGCCGGGTATCGCTCCTCGAGCTGCCGGATAACCGCGCGGGCGTATTCCTCTGTCTGCAGGAGACCCGGAATCAGCAGGGGCTCGAAGTTTCTGCTAATGATTGCGGCACTCTCGTATCCGATCAATTGCAGAAGTCCCGGCGGCGCGACATCCTGGTACACGCTCCACCAGGAACGCTCCCTGGCTGCCCGGGCCAGCGTGACAAGCTCGGCCGTCCGCGCCTCATCGACGAGCTTGTAATGGCGAAGAAGCGCTTTGAGGTCGTTCGTCGAGATGCCGACCGAGCCGGCCTCGATCCGGATGACCTTCGACAGCGACCAGTCCATCGCCACAGCGACTTGCTCCTGCGTTAATCCCGCCTCTTGGCGGGCTTTGCGGAGCTCAGCCCGGAGTCGCCGACGCTGAACCACCGGGCTCGGACCGTCACTGTCTCCCACACCCATCCCCCTTCAGTACTGACGAGCCACGCTTCCGCTAGCTGCTAGGAGGCACATAGACATGTTGCATATCACTGTGCGCAGATAGCCTAGGGCCGCGTCAGGCTCCTCGCCAGTTCTTGAACTATCTCACGGCGGCCGCGGCCCGGATCCGGCCTAACCTTGATCGTTCGTGATCCTGGCTGGGTGCTGTGACGCTGCGGTTTGGGGGCACCAAGCGCGAGCGCCACTCGCCAACCGTGACACGTGAGTTACCGGATGACGAGCCAAAGGATCGTTGAGACGGAGACTGCCAGGCCACCCATCCCCCTTCAGTGCTGACGAGCCACGCTTTCGCTAGCTGCTAGGAGGCACATAGACATGTTGCATATCACTGTGCGGCAGTCAGCCTAGGGCTACTGAGGCGTCCATGCACGTTCCTGAACGATCTCACGGCAGCGGCTGGCCGGACCCGGCCGAAACCGGCCGGCATTGGCCGGACTGGTGCCCGGGGTCGGCTGGCCGGTCGGCCTTGTGGACCGAGGTGAGCAGGAACACCTGCTACAGCCCCATACGGGTCTGGACCAGGCATTTCGCAGCTAGCGTCCGGCTCGCTGCAGCTAAGGAAGTGTCCGTGGCCATGGACCCCAACCTGGCTCTGGATCTTCAGGGACCTAGCCGCCCGCGAGCAGCGATAGCTAGCTTTCTGACAGGTGGCTAAGTGCATACTTCCTAAAAGAGTCAAGCATAGTGCATACTGGCATTGAGCCTCCTGGACCTAGGACGGTGCCTGTGCTGATACTGATCTTCCTTGTGGGTGCTCTTCTGGGTGTGCTGGTAGGTGGCATGTTCTGCGTCCGCTACCTTCGCCGCGAGCTTGCGGCCGACATCGGTCCGAGACTCCGGCGGATGCAGCTCCAGCTCGACAACCTGGAGGCGGCGGTCAATCTCGCCGTGATGACGCGATACGCGGAGCTGACCGAACGGCTCCCGCATGACCCAGTGCCCGTGCCTCCCAGATCTCCCGTCCCCTGAGGGCTTCACCCGCCAGGCGGATTCTCCCTCGGGGCTGGCTCCTCCTCGTAGTCAGTCGTGACCTTGGCGTGCAGTCCCTTGAACGTCGCGTATGCGCTTCGGCATCGGAACTCATGCGGCCTCGGCGAGGATCGCGCGCAGGTCGCTTTCGGTGAGGACGACGGGGTTGCCCTGGGTGCTGCTTGCCTTCATCGTGCTGGCCGTGATGTCACCGAAGGCCCCCGGTCGCAGGCCGAATTCGTGCAACCGGGGAATTCGCAGCTGGGTGACCGTCTGACGGATCCAGGCGATGCCGTCCTCGATGGCGGCGCCAGAGTCGCCGGTGAGCAGTCGCGCGGCTTCGGCGTACCGGGACAGGGCCGGGCTGGCCGGCTGCGCGTACCGCAGGACGCGCACGTTCGCCTCGACGACCGGTGCAAGCAGCGCGGCGCAGGCGGCGCCGTGCGGGACGTCGGCGGCGCCGCCGACGGCGCTGGCAAGCCCGTGCACCGCGCCGAGCTTTGCGTTGGCCAGGGCCATCCCGCCCAGCAGGCTGCACAGGGCCATGTCGGTGCGCGCCTCAACGTCCGTGCCGTCGGCGTAGGCCCGGCGCAGCCCGGTCCCCGCGTAGCGCAGTCCGGCCGCCGCGAGGCAGTCCGTGAGGGCGTTCGCCCGGACCGAGACGAATGGCTCCAGGCACTGGGTCAGCGCGTCGAGCCCGCTGGCCGCGGTGACCGGCGGCGGGCAGCTGAGGGTGAGCAGGGGGTCGACGATCGCGACCCGCGGGATCATCAGGGCGCTGCGCAGGCTCGCCTTGACCCGGTGCTCCGGCGAGGCGAGCACGGCGTTGGCGGTAACCTCCGCTCCCGTGCCGGCGGTGGTGGGCACCGCGACCAGCGGGACGGACGGCCTGGTGATCTTCCGGCCGGAGCCGATGACCTCCAGGTAGTCCAGCGGATCCCCGCCGTTGCCGAGCAGCATGGCCACCGCCTTGGCCAGGTCGATGACGCTGCCGCCGCCGATCGCGGCGACGACGTCGGCACCGTGCTCGCGGGCGGTGTCGGCCGCCGTCCGCGCTGACTCGGCCGTCGGCTCGCCGCCCACCGTGACAACCGTGGCGGGCAAACGCAGCTCCGCCAGCAGCCCGGCGTGGCTGCCAGGGCGCGAGCCCGTGCAGATCAACGCCCGCGACCCGAGCCCGGCCAGCACCGACGGGAACTCGGCGGCCCGGCCGGGCCCGACGATGAGCCGGGCGGCCGTGGCGAACTCGAACGACATGCCGGTCACGCAGTCAGCTCGCCCATTCGCGGGGCCCGGGCGGGAAGACGACAGCGAATTTCGTGGACGCCCGCGGCTGCGCCATCATCTCCGCGACCGTGTCGCGCCAGGTCGCGTAGTGCGGGGTCGCCTTGTGCGCCGCCGCCGCTTCCGCGTCACGGTAGACCTCCGTCAAGACCACGTGCGCCGGATCGGCGTCGTCCCGGATGACGTCGAAACGCAGCACGCCGGGCTCGGCCAGCGACGCTCGCGCATTGACGACCGTCGCGGCCAGGAAGTCCTCGGCATGCTCCGGCAGGATGTGAACATGAACGTGTACGACAAGCATGCGCCCATCTTGCTACACCTTGTCGCCCGCCGGTTCAGCGCTGCCGCGGGCCGCGGCACGCTGGCTCGCTCCGCGGCACCCTGGCTCGTAGAGCGGGCGGCCGGCCGTGGATCAGGACGCCAGGCCTGCCTTTGTCGCGTCAGGTACCTCGATGAGAAGCCCGGTGGCCACGTCGTAGAGGTAGCCGTAGATCGGGATGGCGGCGGGGACGAGAGGATGCGCGCGGATCCGGCTGACATCCTCGACGACGCTCCGCTCCTTGTCGGCGATCGTGAGCCAGTCGATGTAACTGGCTTCGGCCGAGCCGGGCCCGGTCCCGACGTCCCGGAAGCCATCGGCACCGAGCTGCGCGGTCTCCAGGCTGCTGGCGAGCAGGCCACGGATCACCTCGTCGGTGAAGAACTCCATGCCGCAGTCGGTGTGGTGGATGACAAACCACTCTTTGGTGCCGAGCAGCTTGTAGGAGATGACGAGCGAGCGGATCGCGTCGTCGCTGGCCCGGCCGCCCGCGTTGCGGATGACGTGCGCATCGCCCTCGCTGAGCCCGGCGTACTTGGCGGGGTCAAGCCGGGCGTCCATGCAGGTGAGGATGGCGAGGCCACGGGCAGGCGGGAGCGCGAGGTCAGCTTTGGAGCCGAATGACTTCGCGTACGCCTCGTTGGCCCGCAGGACCTCATCGCGGACAGACATGGTCTACCTCCTTCACATTTGCGCCGACGCTTACCTAGCTTGCCGATCGGCTTTACCACTATTGTGGATCTTCGGCCGGATCGTCAAGTGACCAGCCGCCGGCGCGCATTCGCGGCGGCGGGTATGGGCTGCCTGGCGGGACCGGGCAGACTTGGCTCATGTCCGAAGGCCCGGCATCCGCGCGGCAGGTCCGCAGCTACCCGGCTGCCGCCGCCATCCTGGCCGAGCGGGACCCGGTACTTCGCCGCCTTGTCGCCGAGGCGGGCCCGGCCCGGGTACGCCCGCCGGCCGAGACCCACTTCGAGGCCCTGGTCCGTGCTGTCGTCTACCAGCAGCTGGCCGGCGCCGCGGCAGCTGCTATCCACGGCCGCCTGATCGCGGCGCTCGGCGGCGAGGTCGCCCCGCAGCGGCTGCTGGCGTTGCCTGCCGGCACGCTCCGTTCGGTCGGGCTGTCCGCCAGCAAGGCAGCGTCGCTGCAGGATCTGGCGGCCAAGGTGCTGGACGGCACCGTGCTGCTCGACCCGGCCGGGCTGCGGGCCGACAGCGACGCCGAGGTCGTCACCATGCTCTCGACCGTCCGCGGCATCGGGAAATGGACGGCGGAGATGTTCCTCATGTTCCAGCTGCGGCGCCTGGATGTATGGCCGACGGGCGATCTCGGGGTCCGGAAGGGCTTCGGGCTGGCATGGGGAATCCCGACGCCCACGGCCAAGGAGCTCGAGCCGCTCGGCGACCCGTACCGCCCCTACCGTTCGGTGGCGGCCTGGTACTGCTGGCGCGCCGCCGAGCTGTACGCCGGCGCCGCCGACAGCGCACTCACCCGGTGAAATAGCCCTCAGCCCGGTGAATAGCCCGCCGGGTGAAATAGCCCGCCGGGCGTAGCTTGACTGAACCCGGGACCGCATCGATACTTTCAGAGCGCTTCGCGCGCACCCCGAACGTAGTCCAGCAGCGCGGCTACCTCTGTCACTCATGGCAGATAGGAGGCTGCAATGGTCAATGACGACGCTGGCGGGGCCCCGGATCCGGAGTTCGTGACCCTTCGCCCGGAGTTCGTGGCCCCCGATCCCGGGGTGGTGGACAGCGCGCGGGTCCGGATCGCGGCGCAGCTCGTAGTGACCAGGCAATTCCCCGGCGAGGCGGCTGGCTGCCCGATTGCCGACATCCGCGCGGTGAGCACGGTGATCGATGCGGCCCGCGATGGCGCGCAGCACCCGGCCGATGCGCTTGATGTCGGGGCAGGCCTCGTCGTGCTCGGCAATCTGCGGCTCTATCTCGACCGGCTCGAAGCCGACCTGCTGGACGCGGCCGGGCGGGTCGGCCTGGGCTGGGATGTCATCGCCGCGATCGTCGGCATTCCGGCCAGCGCGGCACAGGAACGGCACATTGCGCTGCGCGCGCGGCCGGATCCCCGGTAGCGGCCGTAGCGCGGAGGCGTTGCATATCCTGGCTGACGGGGCCTGGCGCCTCCCCTCGTTCGCCCAGCTGGGGGACAGACAATGGTGACTGACGACGAACCATCGGCCATCCCGCCGAAGCTGCCCGCGGAACGGTACGAGTACCTCGTAGAATCGCTCACCGAGCTGGCCAGGACGCTGACTGAGGACGAGTCGGTCCGCGACACCCTGCAGAGCATCCTCGCGCTCGCACTCCGGGCGGTCCCTGGCTGCCACGCGGCGAGCGTCACGATGCTCGACGAGAAGGGCAACCCGAGCACGTTCGCGGCCACCGGCGATGCCACCTACGAGATGGATCGCCGTCAGTACATCCTGCACGACGGCCCGTGCCTCGACGCTGCCCGGCGGATGCAGGTCAACCGGTGGAATCTCGAAGAAGCCGAACAACGGTGGCCGGATTTCACCAGCCTGGCCAAGGAGATGGGCCTGCGCAGCTACCTGTCGGCTGGCCTCGGCCTCGCGGGGCGCCGGCTGGGCGCCCTCAATCTGTCCAGCCACGAGACCGACGGTTTCGACAGCCTGGACGAAGGGCTCATCGCGCTGCTCACCGCGCCTGCCGCGGCCGCCATCGTGGTGATCGGGCGCTATTCCGGGGCCCGTGACCTGGCCGGCCAGCTAGATCAGGCGATGCGGTCCAGGGCGGTGATCGACCACGCGATCGGCATCGTCATGGCCGAGTCACATTGCGGCGCCGACACAGCTTTTGCGACGCTGAGCAGGGCCTCGAACAACCGCAACATGAAGCTCCGCGATCTTGCTACCGAGATCGTAACCCGAGTCGGCGGCAAGCCGGCCGGTCCGGCGGGCTGACCCGCGGCAAGTCCCGGTGATCACCGGGCTGCCAAGGGGTGACAAACGGGACTCGGGTCCGATGTACTGGCCACACCGGTTCTCATTACCCCAGAGGGTGAGGCACGCATAATGAGCCAGATACCGACCGTCCGGGGCGCCGTTGATACGGCCGAGCTTGGCCGCACGTACATGCACGAGCACATTTTCGTCCTCACCGGCGAGGTCCAGCAGAACTACCCGCAGGAATGGGGCAGCGAGGAAGAACGCGTCACCGACGCGGTCACCAGGCTGAAGGCCCTCGCCGCCCAGGGAATCAGCACGATCGTCGATCCGACGGTCGTCGGGCTCGGCCGCTACATCCCGCGGATCCAGCGCATCGCCGAGCAGGTGCCTGAACTCAACATCATCGTCGCGACCGGTGTCTACACCTACGACACCGTCCCGTTCTTCTTCCACTTCCGCGGTCCCGCGCTGAACGAGGCACTCGGCACCGAAGTGCCCGATCCGATGGTGGCGATGTTCGTCGGGGATATCACCGAGGGAATAGCCGACACCGGCGTCAGGGCAGGCATGCTGAAGTGCGCTATCGATGCGCCCGGACTGACCCCGGACGTTGAGCGCATCATGCGCGCCGTCGCGAAGGCGCATCTCCAGACCGGCACCCCGATCACCGCGCACACCCACCCGGGGTCCAAGGCAGGACTTGAGGTCAAGCGGGTGATGTGCGACGAAGAAGGCGTGCCACCCGGCCGCGTGATACTCGGCCATAGCGGCGATACCACCGACTGCGATCACCTCTCCGAGCTGGCCGAGGCCGGCTTCGTGCTCGGCTTTGACCGGTTCGGCATCACGATCGACGCGACCTTCGAGGAGCGAGCCGACACGCTGGTGGAGATGTGCCGGCGCGGCTATGCGGGCAGCATCGTGCTGGCCCATGACACGTCCTGCTACATCGACTGGCTCGACCCGGTGCTCATCGAGGGCATGACGCAGTGGCACTACCTGCACATCGGCGAGGAAGTGCTGCCCTACGCCCGGGAGCACGGCGTGACCGAGGAGCAGATCACCACCATGCTCGTCGACAACCCGCGCCGCATCTTCGAGGCCCGCTGATCCATAGGCCAGCCACGACGGCGAGCGGGAGGCCGACGTCATCGAGCGCATGACCGTCGTGGAGATCAACGCGTGCCGGCGGAGCTCAGGCGCGGGAGCGGCGCCAGCGGGCGGCACGCCGGTCGGCGGCGATCTGCCGGACGACGTTGCGGCCCGGAATCCCGGTGACGCCGCCGCCGCCGTGGGTGGCCGAACCGGCCTGGTAGAGCCCGCGCACCGGGGTGCGCAGGTCCGCGTAGCCTGCCGCGGGCCTGGCGTGGAACATCTGCCCGAGGCTGAGCTCGCCGTGGAAGATGTTGCCGCCGACCAGCCCGTACTCCTCCTGCATCTGGTGCGGGCCGATCACCTGCCGGTGCAGCACCGACTCGGTGAAGCCGGGCGCGACCGTCTCCACCCTGGCGATCGCCCGGTCGGCATAAGCGGCAAGCGCCGCCGCATCCGGCTTGCCGGCGTACGTGTGCGGCACCCACTGGGTGAACATCGACATGACATGCTTGCCCGGCGGGGCGAGCGAGTCGTCGAACACGCTCGGGATGCAGATGTCAGCGAACGGCGCGGCTGACGGCACGCCGGACACCGCTTGCTGGTAGGCGTTCTCCACGTCGTCAAGGCTCTCGGCCAGCACGATCGTGCCACCGTATACCTGGGGGTCGGCGTCGGGATGGCTGGCGAACACCGGCAGCCTGTCCAGCGCAAGGTTGATCTTCACGGTGCCGCTGCGCGTCTGCCAGCCGCGGATGTCGGCAAGAAAGGCCGGTGGCAGCTCGCCGGGGTCGAGCAGCCGCATAAACGATATCTGCGGGTGCGCCGTCGTGACCACGGTGGTCGCGTCCACCTCTTCGCCATTGGACAGCGTCACGCCGGTCACCCGGCCCCCACTGGCCCTGATCCTGGCGACCTCAGCGCCGGTGCGCAGTTCGGCGCCATACGAGCGGGCCGCCCCGGCCAGTGCCGCGCTGAGGCCGCCCATCCCGCCGCGCGGGAAACCCCATCCCCCGGCCTGTCCGTCGACACCGCCGACGTGATGATGCAGCATCACGTAGGCGGTGCCCGCCGACCGCGGCCCCGCCCAGGTCCCGATCACCCCGGACACCGACAGCAGGCCGAGCATCGCGTCGCTGGAGAAGTAGCGCTCGATCAGGTCGGCGATGCTCCCGGTGAGCAGCCTAGTGACGTCGACGGTCCCCCGCACGTCGAGTTTGCGAAGGTGCCGCAGCAGCAGGCCCTGCCGCCACAGGTCCGGCGGCCGCCGCGAGCCGAGCCGCGGCGGGATCTCGTCAAGCAGCGGCCCGAGGATCGCGCCGATGCCTGCCAGGTGCGCTTCATACTCGTCGTAGGCGGCGGCGTCCCGCGCGGAGAACTTGGCGATCTCGCCGCGGCGCTGCGCGGGGTCGTGCGGCAGCTGCAGATACCGTCCGTCGGCGCGGGGCGCGAAATACGGGCCCTGCGGGAAGACGTGATAGCCGTGGCTGGCTAGCCGCAGATCACGGACCACCCCGGGCGGCAGCAGCGAGACCACATACGACAACGAGGTCACCGTGTAACCGGGCCCGAACGGCTGCTCGCTCACTGCCGCGCCGCCCAGCACCTCGCGCCGCTCGCAGACCAGCGTGCTCAGCCCGCTGCGCGCGAGATAGGCGGCCGCTACCAGCCCGTTGTGCCCGCCGCCGACGATCACTACATCCCGGCTAGCCGTCATGCAGCGCTACCCCTCCTCATCAGCCAGGGACCACTATCCTTCTCGTCAGCCAGCGACGGCATCGCGCAGCGCCCCGGTGTAGCGTCCTGGTATAAGGATGAAATCATGCGCTATCTCGACATCGACACGCCCACCAGGATTTCGAAGATCGGCCTGGGCACCTGGCAGTTCGGCTCCAGGGAATGGGGATACGGCCAGCCCTACGCCGAGCAGGCGGCCCGCGCCATCGTCCGCCGCTCCCTCGAGCTCGGCGTCACCCTCTTCGACACTGCCGAGATCTACGGTTTCGGGCGCAGCGAGCAGATCCTCGGCCGCGCCCTCGGCGAGGACCTGACGTCGGTTTTCCTCGCCACCAAGATCTTCCCGCTGGTCCCGGTGGCCCCGGTGGTCGAGCAGCGCGCCGTGGCCAGCGCGAACCGGCTCGGGGCTCATCGGCTCGACCTCTACCAGGTCCATCAGCCGAACCCGGTGGTCCGCGACGGTACGATCATGCGCGGCATGCGGGCGCTGCAGCGAGTCGGGCTGGTCGGCGAGGTCGGCGTCAGCAACTACTCCCTGCAGCGCTGGCGGCAGGCCGAGGACGCGCTGGGCAGCCGGGTGCTGAGCAACCAGGTCCGCTACAGCCTCGTCACCCGCTCGCCGGAGCAGGACCTGCTGCCGTTCGCGCAGGAGCAGGGCCGGATCGTGATTGCCTACAGCCCGCTGGAGCAGGGATTGCTGTCGGGCAGCTATCACCGGGCCAACCGGCCGGTGAACCGGGTCCGGGCCGCTAACCCGCTCTTCCTCCCGGAGAACCTCGAGCGGGCCAGTGACCTGATCGCGACGCTCCGCGAGGTGGCCAGCGCCCATTCGGTCACCCCGGCGCAGGTCGCGCTGGCCTGGGTGATCAGGCACCCGGCGGTGACCGCCATTCCGGGCGCGTCCGGTGTCGAGCAGCTGGAAAGCAACGCCGCCGCGGCGGAGATCGACCTGACCGATGACCAGTACGAGGCGCTGGGGGCCGCTTCGGCCCGGTTCCGGCCGGTCGGCGGGCCGGCCGCGTTCGCCGGCCTGGTCAGGTCCAGGTTCGGCCGCTGACGCCGACCACATCACTGTTCCATGATCGTGGTTATTTCGTGGGGCCGGGACCCCACCAAATAACCACGATCATGAAAGCGGGTCCGGTGGAGCGCTGGCAGGCGCGGACGAGCGGCCCGGTGGCCCGGCGCTAGAGCTGGCCGACGTCGGTGACGCGCACGACGGCCACGCCCGCCTCGTCCGAGGCGGCCAGGTCGATCTCCGCGCTGATGCCCCAGTCGTGGTCGCCGGCCGGGTCGTCGAAGATCTGCCGCACCGACCAGTGGCCGGGCTGCTGGCTGATGATCAGCATCCCCGGGCCCCGCGCGTCCGCTCCGGTGCCGATGTCGTCGTGCTCATCGAAGTACGGCTCTAGCGCGTCGGCCCAGGCGCCGGCGTCCCAGCCCGCGTCGGCGTCCAGCTCGCCCAGGTCGTCGTAGCGCTGCAGCGCCGCCAGCTCGACCCGCCGGAACAGCGCGTTGCGGACCAGCACGCGGAACGCCCGCACGTTGCCGGTCACCGCCGGCGGCCGCTCGTCCAGGTCGGCGGCAGTGACCTCCGCCGGGTTGCGCAGCCGCTCCCACTCGTCGATCAGGCTGGAGTCGACCTGCCGGACCAGCTCGCCCAGCCATTCGGTCAGGTCGGCCAGTTCCTCGGTCCTGGCCTCCTCGGGCACGGTCTGCCGCAGCGCCTTGAACGCGTCGGCCAGGTAGCGCAGCACCAGCCCCTCGGAGCGGGCCAGGCCGTAATAACCGACGTACTCGACGAAGGTCATCGCCCGCTCGAACATGTCCCGCGCCACCGACTTGGGCCGCAGCTCGTGGTCGGCGACCCACGGGTGGCCGCGCCGGTACATGTTGTAGGCAGCCTCGAGCAGGTCGGCGAGCGGCCGCGGGTAGGTGACCGAGTCCAGCAGCTCTAGCCGCTCCTCGTATTCGATGCCATCGGCCTTCATCTGTGCCACCGCCTCGCCACGCGCCTTGAACAGCTGCGCGGAAAGGACCTGGCGCGGGTCCTCCAGGGTCGCCTCGATGATCGACAGCACCTCAAGCGGGTACTCAAGCGAGTCCCGGTCCAGCAGTCCGATGGCAGCCAGCGCCAGCGGCGACAGCGGCTGGTTGAGCGCGAAGTCGTCCTGCAGGTCCACGGTCAGCCGCCAGCGGCGCCCCTCGGCGTCGGGTTCGGCCAGCCGCTCGACCACCCCGCCGGCCACCAGCGCGCGGTAAATGGCGAAGGCCCGGCGGATGTGCCGGCGCTGCGCCGCGGGCTCCTCGTCGTTATCGGTCAGCAGGTGGCGCATGGCAGCGAAGGCGTCGCCGGGGCGGCTGATCACGCCGAGCAGCATCGCGTGGCTGACCTTGAAACTCGACCGCAGCGGCTCGGGCTCGGAGGCGACCAGCCGCTCGAAGGTCGGCTTCCCCCAGGAGACAAACCGGTCCGGTGGCTTCTTCCGCACCACCTTGCGCCGCTTCTTGGGATCGTCCCCGGCCTTGGCCAGCGCCCGCTCGTTCTCCACCACGTGCTCGGGCGCCTGCACCACCACGTATCCCATGGTGTCGAAACCAGCCCGGCCGGCCCGCCCGGCGATCTGGTGGAACTCGCGGGCCTGCAGCAGCCGGGTGGTGCTGCCGTCGTACTTGGACAGCGCGGTGAACACCACGGTGCGGATCGGCACGTTGATGCCGACGCCCAGGGTGTCGGTGCCGCAGATGACCTTCAGGAGCCCGGCCTGGGCCAGCGTCTCGACCAGCCGCCGGTACCTGGGCAGCATCCCGGCGTGGTGGACCCCGATGCCGTGCCGGACCAGCCTCGACAGCGTCTTGCCGAACCCGGCGGTGAACCTGAAGTTGCCGATCAGCTCGGCGATCGCGTCCTTCTCCGTGCGGGTGCAGACGTTGATGCTCATCAGCGCCTGAGCCTGCTCAATCGCCGCCGCCTGGGTGAAGTGCACGATGTAGACCGGCGCCTGCCGGGTAGCGAGCAGCTCCTCGAGCGTCTCGTGCAGCGGGGTGAGCACGAAGGAGAAGACCAGGGGCACCGGGCGCTCCGCCGATCGGACGACCGCGGTCGGTGCTCCGGTCCGCCTGGTCAGGTCATTTTCGAAGCGGGTGACGTCGCCCAGTGTCGCCGACATGAGCACGAACTGCGCCTGGGGCAGCTCGATGAGCGGCACCTGCCAGGCCCAGCCGCGGTCCGGATCGGCGTAGTAATGAAATTCGTCCATCACTACCTGGCCGACGTCGGCGCCCTGGCCCTCCCGCAGCGCGATGCTGGCCAGGACCTCGGCGGTGCAGCAGATGATCGGCGCGGTGGCGTTGACGCTGGCGTCACCGGTCATCATGCCGATGTTGTCCGGGCCGAACATCTCGCACAGCGCGAAGAACTTCTCCGACACCAGGGCCTTGATCGGCGCGGTGTAGAAACTCCGCCGCCCGCGCGCCAGCGCCGCGAAATGCGCGCCGGCCGCGACCAGGCTCTTGCCCGACCCGGTCGGCGTGCTAAGGATCACGTTCGCACCCGACACGATCTCGATCAGCGCCTCTTCCTGATGCGGGTAAAGCTCGAGGCCACGGTCCGCCGCCCAGCTCGCGAAGGCATCAAAGACGGGGTCAGGGGCGGCGGTGTGCGGCAGCAGGTCGGTCAGCGTCATGGTCCATCCATCATGCCCGCACCGCCGGGCTCCCCCGGCCAGCCGCCCCCGCCAGGCCTCGCCGCAGCGGCGCGGCCCACCAAGCACGGCGCAGCCCACCAAGCACGGCGCGGGCCGTCCAAGCACAGCGCAGCCCACCAAGCACAGCGCAGCCCACCAAGCACAGCGCAGCCCATCAAGCACAGCGCAGCCCGTCAAGCACAGCGCAGCCCGTAGAGCACGGTAAGGAAAGCTTCAGCGAGCGCCCAGTCGGCCTGCAGGTCGACTTCCTACGCTCGGGGACCTGACGGGATGGGCTGACGAGGAAGGGCCGGGACCGTGGGTGAGAATGTGGCCATCTCGTACCGGGGAGCACGCTACGAGATCGGACGAGGGCAAGGCTTCTACGGGATCTGGGTCGCGGGTATGCCGCGGTCACAGCCAGTCGAGTGGTGGCCAGATACTCCGGAGGGCTGGCACCGAGCGTGGTCCAGGTTCCTGGGGATCGAGGCGCCAGGCACGATAGTCGCGGTCGGCCAGGGCACTCCCCAGGCCGGCCCGCCGCCCCGGCCGGCCGGCCGGGCGCACCTGCTGTCATCGCGGCCGCGCTGCTCGGCATCGGTGTCGTCTGCGGGATCGTGGGGCTCTTCCCCCATTATCTCGCCGGGGCGAGCCTAGCCAAGCAGCCGGCCGAGCTCGTCCCTCATGTGATCTACTTCGCCGTCTGGGGCGCGAGCGCCCTGCTCATCCTGCTCGGCGGCGCCCGCCTGCGGGTGGGTGCGATGCTCGGGCTTGGGGCGAGCATCGTCACGTTCGGCCTCTTCTTCGCCGACGCAGGCGAGGCGATCGCCGGAGGTGCGGATGTCATGGGCGCGGGCCTCGCGCTCGGGCTCGCCGGCTGGCTCGCTTGCGCGGCCGGTTCCGCGGTCGCATTCAGGCTCCGGCCGGCCGGGGCGCCGGCCAGGCCGCACGGTCACGAGCAGGGCCTGGTCCTGGCGCTGGCGCTGGCCGCGCTCGGCGCAGCGGTCGCGTTCGCCCCGTCGTGGGACAGCTACCTCCTGCGGACGTCGGCCGGGACCACGCAGTCGCTGACTGCGGGCAACGCCTTCGCGAACCCGGCGCCGGTGATCGCCGGGGACGTCGCCGTCATGGTGGCGCTGATCGCGGTGGTCGTGCTGGCGGCCCTGTGGCGCCCGGTCCGCGAGGGCGTGGCGTTGCTTGCCGGTGCCATCATCCCGATGGCGGCTCAGGGAATCTCGGCGCTCGTCCAGGCCGGCGAGGCTACCTCACCGATCCAGTTCGGCATCTCGCCGGCCCAGGCTGCTCAGGCCGGCCTCACGATCAGACCGGGTCTCACTCCGGAGTTCTGGATCTACTGTGCCTTCGTCGTAGCGCTCGCCGTGCTGACGTGCGCGCGCCTGCTCAGCCAGCCCCGACCGGTCGCGCACAGCGGGTCACCACGTCCCATCGCGGCGATCTCCGTATCCTCGGCCCGGCCCTCCGATTGACCGTGCGCCGAAGCTGCCCGCTCAGGACTCCGGCGGCTTAGCGTGCCGGGCCGGGAGGTAGCGCTGGAGGAACTCCTCGGTGCGCTGCCACGCCCTGGCGGCAGGCTCGGGCGCGTGGAACATCGGTGCCATCCGGTTGTGGAAGGCGTGCCCAGCGTCCTCCTCGACGTGGATTTCGGCGCCCGGATGGTCCGCGACCGCAACTTCAACCCGTCTGACCTGCTCGCGCGGAATATAGGGATCGGCACCCCCGTACTGGAACTGCACCGGGGCCCGGATCTGCACCAGGATGTCCAGGTTGTCATGGACGGCCGAGCCGTAGTAGGAGACCACGGCGTCCAGCTCTGCCTGTGCCGCCAGGAAGTAGGCGATGGAACCGCCGAGGCAGACTCCGATGACCCCGGTGCCGCCCTCGACCTCAGGCAACGCCGCCAGGGTCCGCAATGCGGCCCCGGCGTCGGCCACGCCCGCGGCGAAGTCGAACCGCGATGACAGGTCCAGCGACTCGGTCAGGCCCTCCTGGTCGTGGTCGGCGCGGTGGCCTGGCTTGAGCCGCCAGAACAGATCCGGTGCCGCGACCACGTAGCCGAGACCGGCCAGGTCTTCGGCTACGGCCTCGATGTAGTCGCTGACGCCGAATATTTCCTGGAGAAGTAGCAGGCCAGGGCCGGTGCCGCCGTCCGGCAGCCAAACCGTGAGGTCGAACGGCCCTTCCGGGGTCTGGACGGACTCGACACGCGACGACATAACCGCCTCCTTGCTAATCCAGGGCTAAGCCAGAGCTAACCCGGAGCTAATCCAGGCTAGATAGAACGCGGCAACAAGGGTAGTGCGGCCCGGTCATTCGCGCCGTTCCCGGGCCCAGCGGGCGAATGTCGCGTCGAAGAAGTCGACAAGCCGCCTGAAGGTGACGTCCACGCACCCCCGTGTACCGCTGCCAAACGACGGGCGGCATGCTGGTATCGGCTGACAGCCCGACACGAATGGACGGGATTGCGATGGACCAGCAGCACGCCACAGGCGGTGACAGCCCGGCCGTCCCGCGGACCGGCCTGCAATACAGAGACCCCTCGCTGAGCAAGCCGCGGGCCGGGCAGGCGGGCTGGCAGGATGTCGACGTCCGCGCTGTCGATACCATCAGGCTGCTGGCCGCCGACGCGGTCCAGAAGGCCGGCAACGGCCACCCGGGGACGGCGATGAGCCTCGCCCCGCTGGCCTACTTGCTGTTCCAGCAGGTGCTGGTCCACGACCCCGCCGATGATCAGTGGCTCGGCCGGGACAGGTTCGTGCTGTCGGCCGGCCATACCAGCCTGACGCTGTACATCCAGCTGTTCTTCTCCGGTTACGGGCTGGAGCTCGAGGACCTCGAGGCGCTGCGGACCTGGGGCTCGAAGACCCCAGGCCACCCCGAATACCGGCATACCCGCGGCGTGGAGATCACCACCGGGCCGCTGGGGCAGGGCCTGGCCGCGGCGGTCGGGATGGCCATGGCGGCCCGCCGCGAGCGGGGCCTGCTCGACCCGGACGCCGGGCCCGGAGCCAGCCCATTCGACCATCACATCTACGTCATCGCCTCCGACGGCGATCTGATGGAAGGCATCACCAGCGAGGCCAGCTCGCTCGCCGGGCACCAGGAACTCGGCGACCTCATCGTCTTCTACGACCAGAACCACATCTCGATCGAGGACGATACGCACATCTCGTTCAGCGAGGATGTCGCCGCCCGCTACGCCGCCTACGGCTGGCACGTCCAGACCTTGGACTGGCGTACCCAGGACGGGTACGTGGAGAATGTCGACGGTCTTCTCGAGACCATCAAGGCCGCTCAGCAGGCCACTGACCGCCCGTCGCTGATCGCGCTCAACACGATCATCGGCTGGCCGGCGCCCACCTTGCAGAACACCGGCAAGGCTCATGGCGCGGCCCTTGGCGCGGGCGAGGTCGCCGCGACCAAGGTCTTGCTCGGCTTTGACCCGGAACGGAACTTCACCGTTGAGCCTGACGTCCTCGCGCACGCCCGCAAGGTCGTCGACCGGGGACGCGAGGCGCACGCAGCCTGGCAGCCCCGTTACGAGGCCTGGCGGACGGCCAACCCGGACCGGGCAGCGCTGCTTGACCGCCTCCTGGCCCGGGAACTGCCGGCTGGCTGGGCCGACGTTCTGCCCAGCTTCGACGCCAACCCGAAGGGGATGGGGACCCGCAAGGCCAGCGGCGCCGTCCTGTCCGCGCTGGCCCCGGTGCTGCCCGAGCTATGGGGCGGATCGGCGGACCTCGCCGAGAGCAACAACACCACCATGGACGGCGCGGACTCATTCATCCCGTCTAGCAAGCAGACCAAGGAGTGGCACGGCGGACCCTACGGGCGCACGCTGCATTTCGGTATCCGCGAGCACGCCATGGGCGCGGTCCTGAACGGGATCGCGCTGCAATCGCTGACCAGGCCCTATGGCGGCACCTTCCTGACCTTCAGCGACTACATGCGCGGGTCGGTGCGGCTGGCGGCGCTGATGCAGCTGCCGACGATCTACGTCTGGACCCATGACTCGATCGGCCTCGGCGAGGACGGACCGACTCACCAGCCGATCGAGCACCTGGCCGCGCTGCGGGCCATTCCCGGCCTTGACGTGGTCAGGCCGGGCGACGCCAACGAGACCAGCGTCTGCTGGCACACGATCATCGAGCAGCACGACCGGCCCGCCGGCTTGATCCTCAGCCGGCAGAACATCCCCGTCATCGAACGGGGTGCCAGCACTGGTTACGCGTCGGCTGCGGGCGCCGCGCGCGGCGGCTACATCCTCGCCGAGGCGGACGGCGGCGCCCCGCGGGTCATCCTGATCGGCACCGGTTCCGAGGTGCAGATCGCGCTGGACGCCCGCGATCAGCTCCAGGAGGCGGGCATCCCGGCCCGGGTCGTGTCCATGCCGTGCATGGAATGGTTCGGCGGGCAGGACGCTGCCTACCGCGACGAGATCCTGCCGCCCGCTGTCCGGGCCCGGGTTAGCGTCGAGGCCGCGATAGCGAGCGGCTGGGAAAAGATCATCGGCGATGCCGGGCGCAGTATCAGCGTCGAGCATTATGGCGCGTCCGCCGACTACCAGACGATCTACCGCAAGTTCGGCATTACCGGCGAGGCGGTGGCCAGCGCCGCGCGGGACAGCCTCCGCGACGCCGAGAACGGTGCGCACCCGGGCGGTTATCCGCCAGCGTGGGCCGCCGCCAGCGGCGGTACTGCCGACCGCCCCGCCTGACCGGAAAAGCATGAAATTGCCTATCTCGGCGGATAACCGCCGCCTGTTCGCGCTCGCCTCAAATGCCCCGCTCCGGACCTCCGAAACTGGCCCATCGCGCGTACGACGGCTTGGCGCGGGTAGCCCTAACCGATGAACAACTCCCGCCGTCCGCCCGACCGCCAAGCGAACGTGACCTCCGGCGACTTGCCGGGCGTAGCTCGCGCAGTGACCCCTGACGCGCTGCCCGGCGACGTTGCCGAGCTTGTCGGGGAACTGAGCGAGGATACGAGCCCGTCCCGACGCCGCAGGATCACTGCTGCGATCGCCGGGATCGGGACCCGGAGCGGGCGGGCCACCAGGTACGGAGTGGCCTCTGGCGGCCGCTGGCTGACGACCGAGGTGCTCGCGATGGCGCCACGGCTGCCGGTGCGCGACTACGAGCGGCTGCGCGCCCAGTTTCCGGGGCTGTCGCCCGAGGAACTCGCTGACGCGCTGATACACGGCTCGGCCCGGGCCGCTGCAGCCGTCGGCGCGGCGGCCGGCTTCGCGATGGTGCTGCCGCTGCCCGCCGCTCCGGTGGAGGTCCTCGTCGAGACCCTGGCCCTGGTCGGCATCGAGATCAAGCTGGTAGCCGAGCTCCATGAGGTCTACGGCATGCGAGCGCCTGGTTCGGCAACCGAGCGCATGCTGGCCTACGTCGCCGCGTGGGCGCACCGGCGCGGCGTGGCTGTGGCACCGGCCGGCCTGGTCATCGCGGTGGGCTCGCCGCTACGCAGGCGCCTGCAACGCCGGCTCATCGTTCGCGCCGGGCGCAGCGCGTTTTCGCTCGGGCCGCTGCTCACCGGGGCAGCCGCGGGAGCGGCCCTGAACCGGCGCGAGACCCGCCGCCTTGGCAGCGACGTGCGCCGCGATCTCAGGCGGCGCTCCAGGCACGCGACCCACTGGCCCAGCTAACTCGGCCGCCCGGACATTTCGACACGGTGCTGCCCGGGGTCCCGGTCGGGGCGCCGGATGAGGTAGTCGGGAAGATCGGCCGGGCCTAGCCGCCGAAAGTAACGTTCTGGCCCGTCAGCGTGCCGACGACGCCGTTGGGCGTGATGCTCACGGTCTGGACCTGCAGATGCAGCGGGAGGCCGGACAGCGGGATCGTGATGTTCCGCACCGAGTCGAGCAGCTGGGACGGCAGTCCGTTGCTGTCAACCAGCTGGATGCTGATCCTGTTGCCGCTGAGCCTGCTGACCCGCCACGTCGCCGAGGCGCTCGTGATCACCAGATCCAGGCTGGCCTTTATCTCGTCGGGACCCGCGTCGGTCAGCGTGAGGCCTGCCCCGCCCAGCGCGCCCAGCGCGCCCACCTGCGACGACACAGCGTTAGAGAGAGCGCCGAAGGTGATCACCGCCGTTCCGGTCAGGTGGCTGACGGTCGCGCCATTGAAACTGGAGTTGATGTGAACTCCGTTAAGTACCGCGTTTATGCTCTTGAACGTGACCGGGCCCTCCTGCAGGTCATGCCAGGAGATCTGCATGCTGTTGACATCTCGGCTGATCACTTGCGTCAGGAACGGGAATCCCGCGATCGACACGCTGGGCTTCTGCGAGATGCCCTGCTTCTGAATCTGAGTGGCCACCTCGTTCTCGGCGATGGCCTTCGCGCCAAAATCCGCCGCGACCAGGAGGCCGACCAGCACGATCAGGATAATCAGGATGATCGTGAGCCGCCTACGTGGCCGCGACCTCCGGCTCTGCCCGGTGGCCTGATATCCGCTCATGCAGCTGCCAGGAACGACAGCGGCGCGGCGCTTTCAGCCGCCCCGGCACGGTTCATGAGCCGATGTTATGGCATGACCGGACGCCGGCGGACGTCGCTTCCGGCAGGCTGCCGCCCGAGCTAGCGCACCGCGGCAGACCGCCATCCCGGCCAGCGGCGCCCGTCACGGCAGGCTGCCGACGTCGATGGCCTGCACGCGCGCCGACCCGTTGTTCGTCACCAGCACCGTCTTTCCGCCCGGCTCCAGCGCGAACTCGCGAGGCACCAGGCCGGTCCTGATCACGCCGAGCAGCGCGTGGCCGCCGGACAGGGCGAGCGACGTGTTGATCACCGAGATATTCGCGGTCGCGCCCGGCTGATTGCGGAGGTTGGAGTTGGCCACCAGGATCCTGCTGCCAGTCCTGACCATGATCAGGCCGATCGGGGCCGCTCCCACGTCGACCCGTGCGATCAGGGAATGCGCCGGGCTGGTGCGCAAGCTCGCGGCGGAGAACCCGAGCAGCGCGTCGCTCTCCCTGCCGGTCACCCAGACATCGCTGCCGTCCGGGGAGGTGATCACCCGGACCGGGTCACAGCCCGCCGTGGCCGTCGACACGACCGCCTTCGACGGCCTGACCTCCGCACGATGCAGGTCGATGACAGTGACCGTGCCCTCGGACGGGTTGGGTGTCTTGGTCCGCGTCATGCTCGTCGCGTACAGCCACTTCCCGTCCGGCGAGATGGCCATGCCGACCGGCTGCTGCCCGAGCTTGATCTTCCCCACGACGTCAGCCGGGCCGAAGCCATTGGTCAGCGCGCTGTGCAGGTTGAACACCACCATATCGGCACTGTTCTGGAGGGTGACGAAGGCGAAGTTGCCGTCAGGCGAGATGGCCACCTCCACCGCTCCGCTGCCGTACGGGCTGGTGAGCGAGCCGACTATCGGGCTGTCGCCCTGCTCGGCGGCGCTGACATTGATCACGATCGCCCCGCTGCCCGCCGCCGCGAGCAGGTAGCGGCCATCGTTCGTGATCGCGGCACCTTTGCCGGCGCCCGGAGCCGAGAACGTGCTGAGCGGCTTCGGCGCCAGCGAGGCACCGTTGCTGAGCACCGCAATCGAGTTGCCGAGCGTGGCAAATGAGTACTTGCCGTCGGCCGTGACCTTCACCGTGAAGGGCCCGTCCTGGACGCCGACCGAAGCGGAGCGGACGGGCAGGGCCGCCGCCTTCGCAACTGCGGCTGTGCAGCCCGGCATCACGGCCGCGATCGCCGTCCCGCCGCTGGTCCCGCCGCCGTTGCCGTTGCCGTGCAGGACCGCGAACGCCCCGGCTCCCCCGCCGAGGACGATGACGCCAGCGAGGATCAAGGCGGCCGGCGACCGCCACCAGGGCCGACGGCGCCGTGCGTACCCGCTTTGTCCTTGCGTCGGGTAGCCGGCCTGCCCGGACGGGGGGTAGCCGGCCTGCCCGGACGGGGGGTAGCCGGCCTGGCCGGACGGGGCGCCCGCACCCGGCGGCTCGGTCTGGCCAGGCCTGGTGGCCCGCGGGATACGGGACGCCGCGGTCGGCGGCCCGCCGGCTTCCGGGGACCCGCTGGGCCTGCCGGCCGTCCAGCCCGCCGGCCAGCCGCCCGCGTCGGGCCCGCGGCCAGCCCCCGGCTCCGCGCCCGCGCCCGGCTCCGCACCCGCACCCGCACCGGGCCCCGCGCCCGTTCCTGCACCGGCGGCCGCGCCAGCCAACCCGCCGGCCGCCGCGCCCGGCGTCGAGATCTCGGTCGCTGGATGCGCCCGCTGCTCCCCGGGGCCGCCCGGTGCGCCAGCCGCCGGCCGCCATCCTGCTGGCTGGGCGGCCGGAGGCCAGGAACCGGGCGAGCCCGGCTCCTGAAGAGCAAGCGCCTCGCGGAGGGCCGCCGCGAAGGCCAGGCAGGTCCGGTAGCGATCACCCGGAGCCTTCGCCATCGCCTTGGCCAGGATCGGGTCGACCGCAGCAGGCAGGTCGGCACGGCGGGCGGACAGCGACGGCGGGGCCTCGGAAAGCTGTGCCCAGACGACGGCCAGACCCTGATCGCGCCGGAACGGCGGTGCGCCGCAGAGCATCTCGAATGAGGCGCAGGCCAGCGCGTACAGGTCGGCACGGCCGTCGACAGGGCGGCCCTCGATCTGTTCCGGCGCGACATAATCGATGGTGCCAAGAAACTGGCCGGTGGAGGTCAGGCCGGTCACCGCAAGGGACTGCTTGCTGAGGCCGAAATCGGATAGGTAGACGTGATCCTGACGGCCGCTGCCCGAGGTCGAGTCGAGCAGCATATTGCCCGGTTTCACGTCGCGATGGACGAGCCCGTGCGCGTGGGCCGCGTCCAGGGCCGACGCCACCTGGGTAATGATGTCGGCCGCCCGGCCGACGTCCAGCTGACCGCGAATATCCAGCAGTTCGCGCACGTCCCCGCCATGGACGTAGCGCATCGCTATGAACAGGACGCCGGTAGCCTCGCCCGCCTCGAACACGGGGATGATGTGGGGGTGGTCGACGGCAGCCGCTGCCCTGGATTCGCGGATAAATCGCTGCCGGAACGCATCATCGACGGCCAGGCCCGGAGCCAGGATCTTCAGCGCTACGTGCCGGTCCAGCCGGACGTCGAGGGCTCGGTAGACGACCGCCATCCCGCCGCGGCCGATCTGCTCCTCAAGTCGGTACCCGGCTATCTGAGAACCAATGGCGAACTCGCCGGGTCCCGAAGGATTATCCTCACTCACCGCGCCCCAGCGCCTCCCTGCCGGTCCCGATGCTTCCCGTCGCCTTGGTAGCCGCATCAGCCAGCTCCGGGATCGCGGGGACCAGTCACAAAGCCGCCGAGTGCGCTCCCCAGTATCTTGGCCGCCCGCTGTCGCCTGCAACCCTCGCACCGATCTTGGCCCGCGCGCATTCAGGCCCGGTTTGTCTCGTTTGACCGCATAGCTCGCCTGCGGCTTGCCGCGATACGCTCGGATTCTTCTTTAGGCCGTCTCGCCTTACAGTTGTGCAATGACGATCGAGGGTGCAGTCTCGTCGAACTCCCCGGCGCTTATCGTCCGGACGCAGGGGTCTGACCGAAGGCTGCAGGCGGGGCCCGCCTACAAGATTGGCCGTGATCCGGCATCCGACATCCTGGTCGACGATTCGCGGGTGTCCTGGCGCCATGCCGTGCTCAGGATCGAGCACGAATGCTGGCTGCTTGAGGACGTTGGCAGCACTAACGGCACGTTCATGGACTCCCGGCGGGTGCACCGGGTGCCGATCGCCGGTGAATGCACGCTGCGGCTCGGTCATCCGGATGACGGTGCGGCGGTGTCCTGCTCGATCGCCCCTGCCGAGCCCGCTGCCCAGGGCCCGTCCGCCGGGCCGATGGGCACGGCCATCGTGGCCACTCCGCCGTCTGCGCAGCAGGCCGACCGGGGCGCGCAGGGCTACGCAACGCCCGCCCAGCAGGCCGGCTGGGCGGCCCAGAACCCGGCTCCGCCCGCGCAGCAGGCCGACCGGGGCGCGCAGGGCTACGCAACGCCCGCCCAGCAGGCCGGCTGGGCGGCGCAGAACCCGGCCCCGCCCGCGCAGCAGGCCGACCGGGGCGCGCAGGGCTACTCAACGCCCGCCCAGCAGGCCGGCTGGGCGGCGCAGAGCCCGGCCCCGCCCGCGCAGCAGGCCGGCCGGGGCGCGCAGGGCTACGCAACGCCCCCGCCCGCCGCCCCCGCATCGAGCATCGTGCGCCAGCCCAGCGCGATCATGCGGCTGCCGACCAAGGTGCTGCGGATCGGGCGGGCGTCCGACAACGACGTGGTGGTCTCTGAGCTGAGCGTCTCCCGCTACCACGCGGAACTGCGGAAGACCGGCCGCGGATACGAGATCATCGACCTGGCCAGCCACAACGGCACCTTCGTCAACGGCCAGTGGGTCTCTGCCGCTCCGGTCACCGAGCGGGACATCATCAGCATCGGGCCCGCGACCTTCCGGCTTGTCGGCGACGAACTGCAGGAGTTCATCGATACCGGTGACATCTCGCTGTCGGCCAGGGACCTTACCGTGCGGCTGTCCGGCGGCAAGGTACTGCTAGACCACGTCAGCTTTCCGCTCGGCGAGCGCTGCCTGCTTGGCGTCATCGGCCCGAGCGGCGCGGGCAAGTCGACGCTGCTCGGTGCGCTAACCGGAGGCCGCCCAGCGACTGAGGGCAGCGTCCTCTACGACAATCGCGACCTGTACACGTACTACGCCGAGCTGCGGCATCGGATCGGGCTGGTACCCCAGGACAACATCCTGCACACCCAGTTGTCCGCGCGCCGCGCTCTGGGCTACGCGGCTGAGCTGCGGTTTCCCCGCGACACCAGCAAGGCCGAGCGGAAGCGGCGGATCGACGAGGTGCTCCAGGAACTCTCGCTGACCAAGCATGCAGATACCAGGACCGCAGCCATGTCCGGGGGTCAGCAGAAACGCGTCAACGTCGCTCTCGAGCTGCTGACCAAGCCGTCGCTGCTGTTCCTCGACGAGCCGACCTCCGGCCTCGATCCTGGGCTGGACAAGTCGGTCATGGAGATGATGGCCGATCTGGCCCACGACGGCCGCACGATCATCGTGGTCACGCACAGCGTCGCCAACCTGAACCTCTGCGACCGCTTGCTCGTCCTGGTGCCCGGCGGCAAGGTCGCCTACTTCGGGCCGCCCGAGGAAGGCCTGAGATATTTCGGCAAGCCGGGCTGGGCAGAGGTATTCCAGGCTTTCGAGGCCGAGCCGAACCGGGACTGGGCCGGGGAGTTTCGCAGGTCGCCAGTGCATGAACGGTATATCGCCGCCGAGATGAGCAGCGCTGCCCCGGCGGCCGCACCTGCCGCCTCGGCGGCGCCGCCGCCTGCCACCCGCAACCGGCTCGCCCAGCTGAGCACGCTATGCAGGCGCTACCTGGCGGTCATCGCGTCCAGCCGGGTCTACCTGGCCATGCTCGCCGTGACTCCGATCGTCCTGGCGGGCGCCATCCGGCTGATGCCGGCCCCCGAGGGACTGGCCGGCGGCCCCGGAACCAATGCCGATGCCCAGGGCCTGCTGCTGATCCTAGTCATGAGCGCGTGTTTCACCGGGGCTTTCCTGTCTGTCGGGGAAATCGTCAAAGAACGCTCCATCTATGCCAGGGAACGAGCCGCCGGACTGTCCACCGGCGTTTACCTATGGTCCAAGCTCCTGGTACTCGGGTTCATCAGCGCATTGCAAGCCGTGCTGCTGGTCCTGCTCGGGCTGGCCGGGCGGCCGTTGCCGGCGACTGGGGCCTTCCTGAAGTCAGCGCCGCTGGCGGAACTGCTGATCGCGACGGGATTCCTGGCTCTCACCTCGATGGCACTCGGCCTGCTGTTCTCATCGATAACGAATGCGCCGGAAAAAACGATGCCATTGCTGCTGGTGGCAGTGGTGGTGCAGATCATCCTCTCTGGCGGGGTCTTCGTGGTCAATGGCAAGGTAGGAGCCGAGCAGCTCGCGTGGGTGGCGCCGTCCCGGTGGGGCTTCGCCGCGACCGCGGCTACCTCGAACTACAACGTGATCGTGCCCGGAGCCGGGGTTTCGGCCGCCTCGGTGGATTCGCTATCCCCCGGAAGGCTCCCGTCGTCAGGGAAGGCAGTCACCGCACGGCAGACAGCCACCTCAACGAAGGCGCGTGCCTCAAGAAATCATGCCGCCCCGCCGAGGACGGCCGCGTCGGCGAAGGTGTCCTTGACCGCGAGGACGTCCTTGACTGCGAGGACATCCGCTGCGGCAACGCCCGCGGCACCCAAGCCTGACCCGCTCTGGGACCACACACCGCGGGCCTGGCTTACCGATATTGGAGCGCTGGTGCTGCTCGGGATTGTGTTCTGCTTCATCACGTGGCGGCGCCTGATACGGATGAGTCCGGGCCGCCGGTAGCAGGCGGCCCGGACCCGGTGCGGCGGTGGCGGGGCAGCGAGCGCCGCCCCGCCTGCCGCTAGTGGCTGTGCGGACGCAGGTCGAACGGGCGCAGGTAAGGAGCTGGCCGGTACGGCGTGAACTCCGGTGCCGTGGGGCAGAAACCGTCGACCGGTGACCCCACCGGGCACTTGACGCCCTGAGCTGAATAGATGTTGTAGGCCCCGCCGAGATCGGTGGCCGCGGTGTTCAGGCTGGCTGGCTGCAGCGCCTGGCCGTTCCAGTGACCGGTCGCCAGGCGGTTCAGCAGCGTCTGAGCCGCGATGATCGTCTCGGCCGGGGTGAAGGCGCAGTGCCCGGCCCGGCTGACGAAGATCTGCCGCAGCAGCTGCGAGTCGCCCGCCCGCCCGACCACGCTGCCGTAGGCCTGCTCGTTCTCGGGCACGACCAGCCCGTCACCGGTGGTGTGCATGGTGAGCACCGGCATGGAAAGCTCGCCGTTGAAGGTGATGTACCGGGTCAGGTAGGCCACCGCCGACGGATCGGCGCTGATCCTGGTCGCATTGTTGAGGGTTTGCAGGTCCCCGCGCAAGCTGAGCCCCGCCGCCTGGTACAGCGCGCGGACCTCGCGGAAGTCCGCCGACTTGGCCAGGTCGCTGAAGTAGTTGACGCCAGTGTTCCACGACACGTTGCCGTCGGCCCTGGCCTCAAGCTCGGCGCGCAGGAAGAACACGAACGGGAAGGTCACCTGGGCGGCCCACTGGTACTGGTTGGCTTCCTGCGCGGCGAAATCTGTAGCGGCAGGCTCGGCGGACAGCGGGGTGTACCAGCCTGGCGTGTCGCCGAGCGCGGCGACCAGGGCGAGCCGGGCCCGGCCTTGCGCGGTGGCCTGCGCGGCGGCCGCAGCCTGCTCGGCGTTGGTCAGGTTGGCCGTCGGATCGGTGGACGGGATCGTGATGTTGACGACCTGGACGGACGGGTCGATCAGCTGCTGGAACGCGAACTCGGCATCCAGCGCCGTGTTCCAGGTCGCGACGCCGCCGGACAGCACGCCGCACATCGGCAGGGCCGCGTTGAACCGGCTCGGATAGGTCTGGATCAGGCCGGCCGTGATGATGCCGCCAAGCGAATGGCCCCACGCGATCGTCTGGGCGGGCTTACCGATCTTCCTGTCGAAGACGTTCAGGGTGTGGATCTGATCGGGCAGCGCCTGCTGGATCGCCCAGCCGGTACTAGCGTAGGACGAGCCTGCCAGCGCGTAGCCGTTACCGAGCAGCCATGCGCCGGTCACCGGATCTCCGACGTCGGTCGCCGGGTTGGCGGAGCCTGGCGTCACATATCCATGGCTGTACAGGAACAAGGTCCCGTTCCAGTCGGGCGGGACCTCGATCTTGTAGGTGGCGCCGTCCCTGAACGTCCCGGTCAGCGTGGTCACCGCTGCCGCCGGGCTGGCGTGCGAGGTAACCGCCCCGGACGCCGGTGCGGCAGCCAGTCCCGCTCCCGCGGCCAGCAGCATCGCCGACACCGCCAATACCGGCAATCTCGCCAGTTTTCGCATTATCCCTCTCCATTGCGCCGTTCCGTTATGGATAGGCCCCGTTAGTGGGACTCTAGACCGGCATGGGTCATTAGCGACAGAGGCAACTGGGGAGTCAAATGGAGGATGGTGTTCTGCGTCATCGCGTGCGGGCGCCTGATATGGCGGAGCCCGGGCCGCCGGCGGCGGGCAGTCAGGCAATCCCCAGAAGATCATGATCGGCCACGCCTCCCCCGTAGCTTCCGCCCCGTCCCCGACAGGACGCCTGGCACCCAGGTGCCAGGCGCCGCACGGGCTGTCCGAAGCGACAGCGGAAGCCAGAGCGGCTCAGAGCCCGGCCTTCGACGATGCGGCCCAGAAACCGGCGAGTGCGCTCGTCCTTCGGGTTGGTGAACAGCTCGCCGGGCGGCGCGTCCTCGATGATCCTTCCTTCTTCGAGGAAACAGACCCGGTTGGCAATGTCCCTGGCGAACCCCATCTCGTGGGTCGCGATGAGCATCGTCAGGCCGGCCGCCGCGAGTTCGCGGATCACGTTGAGCACCTCGGCGACCAGTTCGGGGTCGAGCGCGCTGGTCACCTCGTCGAGCAGCATGATCTGCGGCTTGACCGCCAGTGCACGGACGATGGCGACCCGCTGCTGCTGGCCGCCCGACAGCCGGTCCGGATAGTCGGCCTCCTTGTCGGCCAGGCCGAACCTGCCCAGCAGCGCCCTGGCCTCTTGCTCGGCCTGCTTGCGGGGCATCCGGAGGGCCTTCACCTGCGCGAGCGTCACGTTCTGCAGCACGTTCATGTGCGGGAACAGGTTGTAGGACTGGAATACGATCCCGATGTAGCGGCGTACCAGGTTCTCGTCGACGCCCTCGCCGGTGATCAGGTTCCCCCAGAGCCTGATCTCGCCGACGTCGATCGGCTCAAGGAGGTTGAGGCAGCGCAGCAGGGTCGACTTGCCCGAGCCGGAGGCGCCGATGAGGCAGATCACCTCGTGCGTCGCCACCGATAGGTCGATCCCGCGCAGCACCTGGTTGGCGCCGAACGATTTGTGCAAGCCCTCGACCCTGATGGCCTCGGCACCGGGCGCCGGGCGGCTCTCGCTGGCGGGCCGCTGACCGCCTGCGCCGCCGTAGTCGCGGCGGTCGGTGCCTGTCACGGCCCAACTCCCGACAGGCGGCGCCGACGGTCGCGGTCGATCAGCCGGTCGGTGAACCGGGCCAGCGGGATGGTGAGGATCAGGAACAGGATCGCGGCGACCGTGAAGCTTGAATAGTTGAAGACGGTGCTGGCGTAGATCTGGGCGGCCTCATTGGCCTCGATCGCGCCGAGCACCCCGACCAGCGCGGTGTCCTTCTGCAGGCTGATGAAATCGTTGAGCAGCGGCGGGATGATGTTCCGCACCGCCTGCGGCAGGATCACGTACCGTAGCGCGGTGAACTGCGACAGCCCGAGTGACCGGGCGGCGGCGACCTGGCTCCGCTGGACCGAGTTCAGTCCCGCCCGGTAGACCTCGGAGACGTATGCCGAGTAAGACAGCACCAGGGCGACGACACCGTAGACGGCGGCCGACTGGTAGGAGACAAGCGGCAGCTTCAGGGCGGGGAAGCCGAAGCCGATCGCGAAGATGACTAGCAGCAGCGGGACCCCGCGGAAGAAATCGACGTAGATCACGCCGAGCACGCGCAGCGGAAAAAGCACTGGACTAGTGGACTGCCTGATCAGGGCGATGACCAGGGCGAGAATAAGGATGAGCACCTCGGCGGCGAGGAACATCCTGATGTTCAGCCAGATGGCCTCGCCGACCGAGTAATAGCCTTTCGCCGGGTCGCCGATGAATGACTGCCACATGTCGTGTGGGTTGAAGAACGTGTGCCGGACGTCTGCGCTGCCCGGGGCGAGCAGGAAGACCGCGACGATCGCGGCGAGCACGACCAGCGTGCTGGCCGTCGACATGAGGGTCGCCCGGCGGCCGCCGCCGGACAGCAGCCGCGGTCCGCGGCCGGTAGCGCTGAACGACTCCGGGACGCCCATCCCCCACTCGGAGCCGAGGGTCCCCGGAATCGGCTCGAAGCCGCCAGGGCCGGCGCTCGCTGAGCCACCCTCGTTCTCGTCCATGCCTTAAGCCGGGCCGGGCCGCCTGGCCCGCGTCAGGGCTTGATAGTCGGGACGCTGAGGTAGATCTGCAGGTACTTGCGCTGCAGCGCTTGCAGGGTCCCGTCGCTCTTCAGCTTCGCCAGCGCCTGGTTGACGCAGCTGACCAGCGGGTTGCCGTGACTGAACAGCAGGCCGTAATGCTCGCCGGTGCTCGGGAACTGGGCGACCATGATCGAGCCGGGGATCTCGGACGAGGAGATGAACTGCGCGGTCGGGGTGTCCGTCACGAGCGCGGCGATCTGGTGCGTCTGCAGTGCCTGCTTCACGTCGTTCAGCGTCTGGAACACCTTCGGCTGCGCGGTCGGCTGGATCTGGCTGGTGATGAACGCGAGGCTGGTCGTTCCGACCTGATCGCCGTAAACGTAGGACTTGAGGTCGGCCGGGGCGTGCTTGGTGACGATCGGCGTGCCCTTGAGCGCCACGAGCGCCTGCTGCACGTCGTAGTAGCTATTGGAGAAGGTGACCGCCGTTGCCCGCTGAGGCGTGTAAGAGATCTCGTTAATGTCGAAGTCGAATTTCTTCGGACCGGGCGCATAAGAGGCGTCGAACGGCTCGTACGCCCAGTGCACCTGCGACGGAGTGAAGCCAAGCTGCTTGGCGATCGCGTAGCTGACTGCGCTCTCATAGCCCTTGCCGCTGGCCGGGTTGTTGTTCTCGAACCAGGGCGGGTAGGCGGGCTTATCGGTCGCGACCGTGAGGCCGCCCTTCTGGTAGAGGTCCTTCTGGATCCCGGCGTTGGAGCAGCTGGCCGCCGTCGCGGTGCTGCCTGGCGTCGCGCTGCCGGACGTCGGCGCGCTCGTGCTGCCGCAGGCGACCATCCCGGCGCTCAGGGCCGCGATGACGGCTGCCGGAATTATCCGTCGCATCGAATCCACCCCACATCAGGACGGGAAGACGAGCCGGAGGCCCGTGACGATCTGTGACTGGCCAGCTTAACGGCACCCCAGGCAACCCCGAGTTCCGGGTAGGAATCTGGCCGGGCAACCGGGACTCAACTGGTGCAAAGCGAGCACATTAGGTCTAAAGGGCCCGTCCGCCCCTTGCGGTTCCTTAGCCCCGGATGTACACAGGCGTGCCCGGGATGCGCACCAGCTTGTGGAAGAACGCGGCGATGTCCATCGGGATCCGCACGCACCCGTGCGACGCGGGGTACCAGGGGACCGGAACGTCACCGTGCACCGCGTAGGAACGGCCGATGAAGAAGGCCGAGTTGTACATCGTGCCGAGCGGCACCGTGATCCAGCCAGGCGCGTAGCTCAGGAACCGGTAGTTCCCGGTAGGGGTGATCGCGTAACTGCACGAGCCGTGACTGCAGTAGTAGTAACCGCCCCCGGTGGAGACGTGGCTGATCAGCTCGATCTTGTTGTGATGGTAGAGGACGAGCACCTCGGTATTGAGATTGATCTCGACCCGCAGGTTCCGGCCGCCGCGGGGCTTCAGGACCTTGGGCAGGCGCGGATGGACGAGCGCCTTTTCCATCCTGGTCCCGATCTCATTAGAGTTCGCGGCGGTAATGACGAATCCCTGTACCCGCTCGAATGCCCACACCGCCTCGATCGTGTCCGGTCCGAACGAGCCGTCGATCTTGCCGGGGTAGTATTTCAGGACCGCGAGCCGCCGCTGCAGGTTCGTCACGGCGGTGCCGTGCATGCCCACGGTCAGCACCCGGCCGGGCGGGACGTACGCCGGCCCGGCCACGGGCTGGGGTTCCGCACGCCCAGTCACCGCTGCCGGGGAGGCAGTGGCTACCGGGCCCTGGCCCAGGACGGACGCGCTGACCGCAGCCGCCGCGCCAAGGCCGACCAGCCACCGCCGGAACGGAACTCCCATGCATGCTCCTTTAACTGCCCGCCGCGCCCAGCGCGACCAGGATTGTGGCCCAGCCTCAGATTAGGCGACGGCCATTTCCATTTCCTAGACGCCTGAGGCGGCCGCCCGGTTGCGCGTTACAACTGAGCCCGCGGTGCGCCGCGGCCGTTCCGGGCATGACAGCATCGAGCCGGACTCCCGCAGCCCGCCAGCCTCTGAGAGGGCCCGTCCCATGAAGAACAGCCTGCTCATCGCCGCGGGCGCGCTGATCACGATCGCCGGAGTGGTCTGGGCCCTGCAGGGTCTCGGCTACATCGGCGGCAGCGTCATGTCCGGCGTCACCTTCTGGGCTGTCGCCGGCCCGTTGGTCGCGCTCGCCGGGCTCACGATGGCCGCCGTCGGCGTGCGCCGCCGCTCGCCCAGGTAATCCGGCCTGGCCGGCCAACGCAGCGGCAAGGCAATGGGTAACAGCAGGTAGATACGTGTGCCTGTGCACCGCGCGGGTATCTACCCGGCGTTGTTCGGCACATCGCCGAATACTCACTGACCAGGGGGGAACGGGGCTGTGGTGAGTTTCGTCAGTAATGTCCGGCGTGCGGCCGAGGGGCTTTTCCTGCAGGTTTTTGATATCTACGGCAATAACAAGGTGGTGCGGACGGCAGGCCGTCAGGCCGGCCAGCTGGCCGGCCAGCTCACCAGCGGACTGCAGGAGGCCGGCGGCCGTGCATCGGCCGCCATGTCAGATCTGCGCGGCAAGGACGGGCGGGTGCACGCGCGGTATTCGGACGCGCGTGTGACGGACACGCGGGCCAAGAACGGGCGGGTCAAGAACGCGGGGGTCAAGGACGTCGCCCAGCGATGACTGGCTGCCAGGCAGGACGACACCAGGGCGTTGCGGGGCAGTCCAGTGTGGGGCAGTCCAGTGGCCGGCCAGCCTGCTGACGGCGACGTCGGCGCGATACTGGAGCGGCTCGCCGATCAGCTGGGCCTGAGCATTACCCGGACGAAGAACGGCCGCCCGCGGCTGGTCGGGCACGACGGCACGGTCGTGCAGAGCTGGCGCCACGGCTACCCGTATGACAAGCGGCTCGGCCGCGCGTCGTACGACGCCGCCATGCAGCCGCTCCAGATCGAGCTGCTCAAGCTGCAGAAATCGGTCAAGTCGTCGGGTCACAGGCTCGCGATCGTCTTCGAGGGCCGGGATGCGGCGGGCAAAGGCGGCACGATCAAGCGCTTCACCGAGAATCTCAACCCGCGCGGCGCCCGGATTGTCGCCCTGGAGAAGCCGACCGAGCGAGAGCTGGCCCAGTGGTACCTACAGCGTTACCTCGTGCACATGCCGGCCGCCGGGGAGATCGTCCTGTTCGACAGGTCCTGGTACAACCGGGCGGGCGTCGAGCGGGTGATGGGTTTCTGCCGCCAGGATGAGTACCTGGAGTTCCTCAGGGAGGCGCCCGAGTTCGAGCGGATGCTCGCTGATGATGGTATCTCGCTGATCAAGTTCTGGTTCTCGGTGTCCCAGACCGAGCAGCTCAGGAGGTTCATCCACCGGCAGCTGGATCCGGTCAAGCAGTGGAAGCTCAGCCCGATCGATCTGGCCTCGCTCGACAAGTGGCACGAATACACCGAGGCCAAGGAGGAGATGTTTGCGCACACGGACCGGGCCGAGATCCCATGGACCGTCGTGAAGAGCAACGACAAGAAACGGGCCAGGCTCGAAGCCTTGCGTTATGTACTCTCATCCATCGACTATGCGGAAAAGGATTCCCTGATCGTCGGGCAGCCCGACCCGCTGATCGTCGGGCCCGCGCCGATGCTGCGCGAAAGCGGCGCAGACCAGCTTGCCCGGGCCGCGCAGCGCCGAGCCCGCCGCACGATCGACGTCATCAACCTGCCGCGCCCCGATGGAACCAGGCGGCTTGCCGTAGCGGGCACGGGCAGCCAGCCGGTCGTGGAACTGCGCCGCGACGAAACCGGACGCTCGGCTGTCACCCCGCTCGCCGACGGCGCCCCCGATACCCCGCCACAGCAGCTCGCCTGACGCAGCCGCATCAGGGCAGACGCAACCGCATCAGGGCAGACCTGCGCCCGTCAGGCCCGGCGCGCGGGCCACCGCGCCCCGGGGTCGGGCGGCACCTCCAGATAGCTGGCCACGCCACGGACGATGATGTCCATGCCCCACTCGAAGCGGTCGTCGGCGCTTCCCGCGACAAGGTCGGCGGCGAGGGCGACCGTGTTGGGGAAATGCTCCGTCGGCAGCGATCGAAGCCAGGCGGCCAGCTGGACGCGCGGGTCCTCGCCAGTACCGTGCGCCGGGTCGTCACCTGAGCCGGGCGCCGCCATCACGTCCTGCTCGTATGCGAAGGCGCCGACATAGAGCGCGGCCAGGTCCCCGACATAGGCCGCCACCTGGTCGGGGATGCCGGCCGCGCGGAGCTCGGCAAGGATGACCTCGCCAAGTGCGAGCATGCTCGGCCCCCAAGGGACGCGGCCGAGGGACAGTTCGGCTACACCCGGATGCCGCCGGAAAACTCCGAGCATCTCCCGCCCGAGATCCTTCAGCGTCTCTTGCCAGCCGCCGCGCCCGGCAGGGACGTCGATCTCCTCGATGATCCGCTCGAGCACAAGCTGGACCAGTTCATCTTTATTGGCGACGTACCCGTACAGCGACGAGGCCGAGACCCCGATCTGGTCGGCGACGCGGCGCATCGTGAGCGCCTGACCGCCCCCCGCCTCCACCACCTGCAAAGCGGCGTCGACCACTACGACCCGGCTGAGGTGCGGCCTCGGAACGCTGCGGCGCCTTGGCGCGGACCGCCACGGAGGCTCGGGCATGCTAGCGGCCGCTTGCCCCGCGCCGTCCGGTGTCCCAGTCATGCCAGCCAGGGTAGTTGACGTGAACGGCGTTCTGTAGTAAACAATGTTCAGGAGAAAACACCGTTCTGTATGGAAACATTGTTCTGAGAGGGCTCTCATGACCGACGTAACCGGCGCCGTCGAGGCAACAGAACTCAGGAAGAGCTTCAAGGGAGGGGTCCGCGCGCTGGACGGGCTGAGCTTCTCGGTCGCGCCAGGCAGCGTGTTCGCCCTGCTCGGCCCGAACGGCGCCGGGAAGACGACGACGGTACGGATCCTGACCACCCTGTCAAGGCCGGATGACGGCCGGGCCACGGTGGCCGGGATCGATGTGCTCAGCCGCCCTGGACAGGTGCGGTCGGTCATCGCAGCGGTGGGCCAGCGCAGCGGTGCGGTGAGCTTGCTGACCGGCTACGAGAACCTGGTCATGCAGGGCCGGATCTACCAGATGCGCCGGACCGAGCTGCGGCGGCGCGTCGCCGAGCTGCTCGGGCAGTTCGGCCTCGAACAGGCGGCCCGCAGGCAGGTGCGCACGTACTCGGGCGGGATGCGGCGGCGCCTCGACGTGGCGACCGCCCTGGTCCACCGCCCGGCGGTGCTGTTCCTCGACGAGCCTACGACAGGGCTCGACCCGCAGGGCCGCGCCGAGCTGTGGGCGGTGCTCACCGCCCTGGCGTCAGCCGAAGGGACAACCATCCTCGTCACCACCCATTACCTGGAAGAGGCCGACCACTTCGCAGCCAAGATCGCGATCGTTGACCAGGGCCGGATAGTCGCCGAGGGGACCTCGGAGCAGCTTAAGGCCCGGCTGCAGGGTGATTCGGTACAGCTCGAGCTCGCCGACGCCGCAAGCGCGGAACTGGCCGAGAAGGCGCTGACCCGCGTCCCGCAGGTCCGCCAGACGGCAGCGGACGATGCCACGGTGCGGGCCCGCGTCGCCGACGGGCCGCGGGCACTGCCCGCCGTGCTGGCCGGGCTTGAGGCGGACGGCGTGCCCGTCGTGTCGGTGACCGTCGCGCGGCCTTCACTTGACGACGTCTACCTGCACTATGCAGGCCGGTCATTCCGGCAGGCAGAAGGGATCACCGTCGCATGAACCTCGTCCGTCAGTCCTGGGTGCTGCTCACCACCAGGTACCTGCGCCAGCTCTACCGCCAGCCGGCGGTCATCGGCATTACGCTCACCCAGCCGGTGATCTGGCTGCTGCTCTTCGGAGCCCTGTTCAAGAAGGTCACCGAGATCCCCGGATTCGGCGGCGGGAACTACATCACCTACCTGACGCCCGGCGTAGTCATCATGACGGCGCTGTTCTCGTCCAGCTGGACCGGCATGGCCTATATCGAGGACATGGACTCCGGCGTCATGGACAGGTTCCTGACCGCGCCCATCCCCCGGGCTGCCCTGATCACCGCATCCCTCGCCTACCAGGCCGTCACGACCGTGGTCCAGTCCGCCGTCATCATCGCGCTGGGCTGGGCCATGGGGGCTCGCTTCCCCGGCGGCGCCGCGGGCATCGCGGCCCTGATCGCCATCTCGGTGCTGATCGCGCTCGCGATGGCTGGCCTGTCCAACGGTCTCGCGCTGCTGGCCCGCCAGCGCGAGACGCTGATCGCCGCGTCGACCACGCTGGTGCTGCCGCTGACCTTCTTGTCCGGTGCCTTCCTGTCGCTGCGGCTCGTCCCCGGCTGGATCGCCGCCACGGCCAGGTTCAACCCGGTCAACTGGGCGGCCAGCGCCGGGCGGCTGGCGATCAGCGGCCATTCCGGCTGGGGCACGGTGGGCTCCTATTCCGGCTTCCTCGCGATCGCGCTCGTGCTCACCGCCGCGGCGTCGACCCGGGCATTCCGCGCCTACCAGCATTCGGTCTGACCCGCGGCCACCGTGACCGGGCCCGCCTGGCTTTCATGATCATGGTCGATAGGTGGGGTCCCGGCCCCACCGGAAGCCCATGATCACGGAACCATGGCCTCGCGGGCGCGCGACCAGCCTTGCCGCTTACTGTGACCGCAGGGTTGCGGCCGGCCGCGTGCGCGCCGCAATGGCGGCGGGGACCGACGTCAGCAGGTTGCCGGCTGCTGCCAGCGCGACCGCACCAGCGATGAGGACTGGCACCGGGACCTCGGTAACAGGGACCGCGCCGATGGACCCGGCAAACCCGTGCCACGCGAGGCGTCCGACCGCGATACCCAGCGGCAGCCCGACCGCCACGGCGATCAGCAGCGTCATTGTGGTCTGCCAGGCGATGACGGCCCGGACCTGCGCCCTGGTCATGCCCAGGGTCTTAAGCAGTGCCAGTTCCGGCCGGCGCCGCCGTACCGAGCTCAAGACCGTCAGTGCCAGGGACAGCACGGCCGCCGTCGTCAGGCCCAGCGCGAGCGCCAGCGGCTGCCTGCCCATCTGGCTGGCGTAGAGGACCGCCGAGGCCAGCGCACCGCGCAGCTCATAGGTACCGCCAGGAAACCCGTCCGGGCGGGCCGCCACGATCCGGTGGATCAGCTGGCGGCGCTGCGCCGCGGTGGCACCGGGAGCGAGGTCGATGGCCACCGCGCTGGGCAGGTCGAGCCCCGCGGCGGCGGCCCTGGTCAGCTTCTCGCCGCGCGGCTTGCCCTCGGCGGCCAGCAACGTCTCCTCCGGCAGCATCGCCCCGCGCCCGAGCGACACATGATCCCCGGTAGCCAGGCCGAACGAGGGCAGCGTCACGGTGCCGGTGATCGTCAGAGTGCGGGTGAACGGCGGCGGGCCGAACCGCACCGTGTCGCCGATCTTCTTGCCGAGTTCCCGCAGCGTCGCGTTCCCGAGCTCGATCTGGTCACCGGAGCCCATCGGCTGGCCGCTGGTGGTGGGCGGCTGGACAGTCCCGAGATCACGCCGGACTCCCATCACCGGGACCACCCGGCCGTCGATGGGAAGCTGGCCGAAGGAGAGCTCCGACCAGCCGGCGACCGCCCGCTGGCCGCTGATCAGGCGGTTCATCACCCCGGGCAGAAACGGCCCGTAGCCGCCTTCGGACTGGATGACGATGTCCCAGTCCCAGCCGTACCTGGCCGGGTGCGACACGAGCCCGGTCAGGCTGGCGCCGAAGACCACGGCGGTGACGACCGAGGTGACGGCCGCGACCGAGCCGAGCATGGCGGACCGGACCGGTGCCGCCCGCGTACCGGAACCCGGCTCTAGGGCGTTGCGGCTGCCGATCACCGCGGCGGCAGGCAGGCCGGCCCTGGCCGCCGCCCGAGCTACCGCTGATCCCCGTGGCGCGGCCGCCCCGCGCCGCTGCCTGGCTGACCGCGCAGCCAGGGCGGTCAGCAGGCTCAGCATGACGATGGCCAGGCTCGCCGCACCAGCGCCGAGTACCAGGCCATCCACCCGGATTCCGCGGGCGGGGTCGAAATCGCGGACCGGTCCGACCGGTGCTAGCGGGGAGAGAGCCACCGCGCCCGCGACCGCGAGGGCAATGCCGCCGGTGACCGCCAGCAGCCCGGGCAGGCCGGCCGCCAGGGCGGCCTGGCGGCGGCTACCGCCGAGCATCCGCAGCACCGCGGCGTCCGGCGCGGACCTGCTGATCAGCTGGGTGAGGCCCTGCCCGACCAGGACCACCATGGCCAGCGCGGCGATGCCGCCGAAGATAGTGAGGGCGATCGCCTGCGGCTGAATCGACTGCTGGACATGTGCGCGGATGATGTCGGGCCGGTTCAGGCTGAAGGCCAGGCCCGATCCTGGATGACCGGTGACCCGGTTTTCCCGCTGCTGCATCGCGCGGGCCAGCCCGTCAAGCTCCTTCTGCAGCGCGGGAATCCCGGCGGTGCCGGCTGCAAGGCGCACCGCGACCCACGCGAAACCGTACTCGGGCAGGACCTGGCGGGTAGCTCCAGGGGGCAGGATGCCTTCCTGGTTCTGGTCCGAGGAGTCGACCAGGACCGGCGGGATCTGCACGATCGCCGCCACCCGGTAGACCCGGTAGAACGGTTTCCCGACCGGCAGCTCGGCGGAGCTGAGGCGCTGGAACGCGTAGCTAACCTGGCCGCCGACGCCGGCCCCGAAGGCCCGGGCCACGGCGGGCGTGACCACGATCTGGCTGGTGGCCGACAGCGGCGGCAGCCGCCCGGCCAGCACGGTCATCCGGTCCTGGCGGAAGTACTCGCCGTCCAGGCTGCCGTTGATACCGGGGGCCGTAAAGGCCCGGTCGATGCGACCATGGATGACAGCCGCGGCGCTCAGGCCGATATAGGTGGCGCTGGAGACAACGCCGGGCAGCTGCGAGATCAGCCTGATCGGTCGCAGCACTGGCTCGGCGGGCAGCGTGCCCGGCACGTTCACGAACACGTCGCTGGCCTTGATCGAGGTGAGGTAGCGGCCGTAAGCCGTGGAAGTGCGCCGCGCCCCTGCAACGGCGCCGAGAGCCACCGAGCCGAGCAGGCCAGCGAGCAGCGCCACCAGCAGCGCCTGCCGCCAGGACCGGCGTCCGGTGGCCCGCCATAGGTACAGCGCCCTGCTCATTGCGGCACCGCCGGCTGGTCTGTCACCTGAGCGGCGGCCATTCCCGCTGCCATGGCACCTATTGTCGGCCCGCTGCCAGCCGGAGACAGGATGGCTTGCACCACAGCAGCGGGGATGCCAGCATCCCCATGGCGGGGCCCGGGCGCGAAGCCCTGAGCAGCCCCGGTCGAGAGGGCCGACGAGCATGACATCGTCAGGATCAGCTCCATGCCCGCCAGGCATCCATGATCATGGAATGAGAGCCTCGCGGCGGACGGGCTAGCGGGTGGCCGCCGATCGCGCCCTGGCCACTTCGTACAGCGCGATGCTGGCGGCGACGCCAGCGTTCAGTGACTGCGCCGCAGCGGAGATCGGGATCCTGGTCAGGACATCGCAGCGCTGCGCGACGAGCCTGGACAGCCCCCGGCCCTCCGACCCGACGACCAGCACAAGCGGGGAGTCCGCCAGCTCAAGCTCGCTGATCGGCGTGTCGCCGCCCCCGTCAAGGCCGGCGATGAACAGCCCGGCTTCCTGATAACCGGCCAGGACCCGGACCAGGTTCGCCGCCTGGGCGACCGGCACCCGGGCCAGCGCCCCGGCCGACGCCTTCCAGGCTCCTGCGGTCACGCCGGCGGAGCGCCGCACCGGCACCAGCACGCCGTGCCCGCCGAACGCGGCCACCGAGCGGACCACCGCGCCCAGGTTCCTCGGGTCCGTGACACCGTCGAGCGCGACGATGAGCGGCTGCTCTGCGGCCGCACGCGCGCGGGCGACCAGGTCATCGGGGTGCGCGTACGCATAAGGCTTGACCCGCAGCGCCATCCCCTGGTGCACCGCACCGGCGGTGAGCCGGTCCAGTTCGTCGCGCCCGGCCTCGACCACCGGGATCCTGGCGTCGGCGGCCAGCGTGATCGCCTCGCTGATCCGGTCGTCGGCGTCCAGCCGCGGTCCGACGTGCAGCGCAGTGGCAGGCACGGCGGCGCGCAGCGATTCAAGAACCGCATTCCTCCCAGCGACCACCTCAGTGCCGCCAGGCGACCGGGATTTCGACGCATAACGGCCAGCGGGCGCCGGTCCCGCGGACCCTCGTGAGCCACCGCGGGCGGCGCCGCCGGCGGGCGCCGGTCCCGCGGACCTGCGTGAGCCACTGCGGGCGCCGCTGCCAGCGGGCGCCGGTCCCGCGAACCCGCGGGACGTACCGCGGGCGGCGGCCGCGCCAGCCGCGCCCGAGCCGGCTGGACCGGCCACGCCGGCTGGACCGGCCGCGCCCCCGGCCCGGCGCTGCGCGGGATGGCCGGGCCGCAGCTGCGCGGGCGGGGTGGGGCCCTTGCCCTCGAGCCGCCGCTTGCCGTAACCGCCGGTGCCCGGACGGGGCTTTCCTGACTTGGTGCGGCCGCCCGGCCCGGGCCGTGCCTGCCTGCCTGCGTTGCTCACCGGCTCAGCTCCCAGCGCGGCCCGCGCGGGGTGTCCTCGACCAGGATCCCGGCTGCGGTCAGCCCATCCCTGATCGCGTCCGCGGCCGCATAGTCCTTTCTGTCACGTGCGGCTTGCCGTTGCTGCAGCGCCACGCCGACCAGCGCGTCGACCACGCTGTGCAGGTCACCGTCACCGCCGCTGGTCGCCCACGGCTCGGCGAGCGGATCGAGGCCTAGCACCCAGAGCATCGCCCGGACCTGCGCGGCATGCTTGGCCGCGCCCGCCGAGTCCCCGGCGGCCAGCGCGCTGTTGCCGTCCCTGACCGTCTCGTGCACGATTGCCAGTGCCTGCGGTACCCCAAGATCGTCGTCGAGCGCCGCGATGAACGCGGCAGACAGCGCCGCATCGGCGGGCCCGTGCGACCCGCCCGGGCCATCGGCGGCCTGCGCGGCCCTGGTCACGAAGCCCTCGATCCGGCGATAGGCAGCTGCGGACTCGTCTAGCGCCTCGCGGGTGTACTCGACGTCCGAGCGGTAGTGGGCCTGGCCAAGGTAGTAACGCAGCTCGACCGGCCGCACCTGCATGATCATGACGTCCACCAGCAGCGAGTTGCCCAGCGACTTGCTCATCTTGGCCCCGGCGAGGTGCAGCAGCCCGTTGTGCATCCAGTACCTGGCAAAACCGTCACCAGCTGCCCTGGACTGGGCAAGCTCGTTCTCGTGGTGCGGGAAGACCAGGTCAAGGCCGCCGCCGTGGATGTCGAAGGTCTTGCCAAGGTACTTGGTCGCCATCGCCGAGCACTCCAGGTGCCAGCCGGGCCGGCCAGGTCCCCATGGCGTCTCCCAGGACGGCTCGCCCGGCTTGGCCCCCTTCCACAGGGCGAAGTCACGCGGGTCGCGCTTGGCCCCGCCGCCGTCGGTGTCGTCGGCGGCCCGCATGTGCTCAAGCCGCTGACCGGACAGCGCACCGTAGGCCGGGTAGGAGAGCACGTCGAAGTAGACGTCGCCGCCGGCCGCGTAGGCGTGCCCGCTGTCGATCAGCCGCCGCATCAGCGCGATCATCTCGGGCACGTGCCCGGTTGCCCGCGGCTCGACGTCCGGCGGCAGGCAGCCGAGCGCGTTGTAGGCGCGGGTGAACGCCCGCTGGTTCCGCTCGGCTACCGCCCACCAGGCGCTGCCCTCGTGCTGGGCGGCGTGCAGGATCTTGTCGTCGATGTCGGTCACGTTCCGGCAGAATGTCACCTGGTAGCCGCTGGCCCGCAGCCACCTGGTGAGGATGTCGAAGTTGACGCCCGACCTGATGTGGCCGATGTGCGGTGGCGCCTGCACCGTGGCCCCGCACAGGTACAACGACGCTCGCCCTGGTATTACCGGAGTGAACTCGCGCACCGAGCGCGCGGCAGTGTCGTAGAAACGCAGCACCATGCAGTAAGGCTACGGGACGTCGCCATCGGCCCGCGGCGCGTGCCGCCGCCCTGGCGCCAGCCGGCGCGTCGATGACGAAGCCGGGGCGGCGGCAGAAAGCCGGCGTCGCGTCCATGTCGCGGACCGCCAGGTTCAGCTGACTGAGCACCGGCTGGCGACCACCGCCACCTCCCAGTCGTCGCTCTCGCCCGCCGCCCCCGCCCGGTCAGCCGCGGGCGCCCCCGGCCCAGCTCCAGGCGTATTCCTGGTCCTCGGACTGACGGCTTGCCGGGCCGAGCAACAGCGGCCTGAAGGTGTCGATCATGACAGCCGTCTCGTCGGTGCTGGTGCGCCCTTCCTGCAGGCCGCGGACCGCCGCCTCGACCGCCCCCGGCTGCGGCCCGTGCGTGCAGCCCGACGGGTGCAAGGTGATCGACCCGATGCCGACCCCGGAGCCCTTGCGCGCGGTGTAGTCCCCGGCCACGTAATACATCATCTCGTCGGAATCCACGTTGTGATGGTTGTACGGGATAGGCACCGCGCCGTCGTCGAAGTCGAGCGGCCGCGGGCAGAACGAGCAGATCACGAAGTTCGGTCCCTCGAATGTCTGGTGCACGGGAGGCGGCGCGTGCGTGCGCTTAACGATCGGCTCGAAGTCAGCGATATTGAACGCGTACGGGTACAGGCAACCGTCCCAGCCCACCACGTCGAACGGATGGTGGGCGTAGGTGAGGCGGGTGAGGCCATCGCGGTTGCGCACGATGACGGGCACCTCCTCACCCTCGGCAAGCAGCGGGCCATCCGGGCCGCGCAGGTCCCGCTCGGAGTACGGCGCGTGCTCAAGGAACTGGCCATATTGCGACAGATAGCGCCGTGGCGGCCTGATGTGCCCGCGCGCCTCGATGACCAGCGCATGCACCGGCTCGCCGCCAGGAATCCAGCGGTGGATGGTTCCCCTGGGCACGACGACATAATCGCCTGCGGTTGCGTTGATCGCTCCGTACACGGACTCGAACCGGGCGGAGCCGGTCCTGAGGTAGATCGTCTCGTCGCCGGTCGAATTCCGGTAGAGTTCCGAGGGCGCGTCGGCCGCGGTGAACGAGATGCGCACGTCGTCGTTGGCCAGCAGCACCTGCCTGCCGAGCACAAGGTCGCCGCCGCCTGGAAGCTCCTGGGTGCGGAAATGCCGCGGCAGCAGCGGATGGTTGGGCATGATGCCCGCCAGCGCCTCGGCATCCTCGACTCCGGCACTCTTCACGATCGCGGTCGGCAGGTGCGCGTGATAGAGCAACGAGGAATCGGAAACGAACCCTTCCTCGCCCATCAGTTCCTCGGCATAGAGGCCGCCGTCGGGACGATGGAAACGGATGTGACGCTTTCTGGGAATCTCCCCAGTCACCCGGTAATACGGCATGTGGTCTCCTTTTGACGCTGAGGTCACTGGCACCCGGTCCGGCCATCCTTCACCGGAAACCCAAGCTCCTGCGGTGCCGCCGATGGACACCTGCAGCTGCAGTGCAGGTAACAGTTCCGAGCTGCCGGTCCGGCCAGGGCACCGCTGCCCTCCCCCGACTATAAGCTGACGGCCTCTATAGGCTGACGGGCGCGACAGTCACCATCGCGCAGGAAGGACGATCGGCCGTGATGAGCGATCACCACATGGCCAGCGCCTCCGCCGCCGCGGAAAACCACCGCGGCCTGCGGGCCCTCGCGCTTGGCGCCGTCATAGTAGGCGTACTAGCGCTCGCGGTGGCGGCGTTCTTGCTGTCCTATTCCGGCATTCATGCGCTCGCGCTGGCCGCGGGTGTTTCGCCGTCGATGGCACGCCTTTATCCGATGATTTTCGATGCGATGCTGGTCATCGCCTGCGCCGCGGTGCTGTCGCTGCGCGGGGCGGGGCTGGCTGCCCGGGTCTACGCATGGCTGTCGCTGCTCGTCCTGCTGGCTGCCGCAGCCGGCGCTGACGCGCTCGACGCGACCGGCACCAAGCTCCCGCACCGGCCCACCGCCGCGGCCGCCGCGATCATTCCGTGGGCCCTGGTCCTGATTGGTTTCGGGCTGCTGCTGACCATGCTGCGGCATGCACGGCAGCAGATGGTCGCCGCGCAGCTGGCGGTCGCGCGGCCGCCCAGCCAGGGCCAGGACCGGATCGGCATTCAGGATCTGCTAACGCGCGAACCCGCGCAGAGCATCGCCGTCCGCCGGCCGGGCCCTGATCCCGCAATGCTGCCCGGCCCCGCCGCGGTGGCTAGTCCCGCACTCGCGACTCGTCCCGGAGCGGTAGCCGGTCCCGCCGCCACGGCCGGCCCCGCCGTGGCGACCGCCGGGCCGGCAACCGGCCCTGGCGGCCTGGCCGGCACTGCCGAGGAAACCGGCCGCCCAGGCCACGGCGCCGAACAGCGTGCCGACCTCGTGATCGACACCGATCCTGGCCAGGACGACCCCACCAGCGACGAGGCGCATGATGCCGGCCAGCCCGGGAGCGGCTGGGTTCCGCGTGCCCGCGATGAAATGCCGGCCGACAGCAATGTGGCATACACCGGTGGCTACCATGCGACCTGGCTCAGCCCGGCACCGACGCCTGACTTCGCCCCCGGCCCTGACCTGCGTGATGCCGTCGGCAACGTGACCGCCGGCCAGTTCACCCAGGCCGGCCAGCCCAGCGGTGATGTGGCCAATGAACCAGCAGCACAGGCCATCCACAGCTGGAGTGACGAACCGGCAGCGCAGTCATCACAGAACGGGGGCGACGAACCGGCAGCGCAGCCATCACAGAACGGGGGCGACGAACCGGCAGCGCAGCCAACCCACAACAGGAGTCATGAACCAGCAGCGCAGCAGACCGACAACGGGGAATATGAACCGGGCGGTTATCCGAGCGACGACCAGGCCACCGACCCGCTGCGGATGCCAGCCGACGAGGCAGCGACCGCCGAGCCCGGCCTGCCGGCCGACGCAGCGGCGGAGGCCCAGCCCGCTGACGATGGTGCGGCCGCCCAGCCTTCCCCTGCTGCCCTGCCGCAGTTCCTCAGGAAGTGGAGTCCGCCGACGCCGCCCGAAGACTAAGCGGGCGGGATCACCAGCGCGGTCGCGATGGCCGCTATGCCTTCACCACGGCCAGTAAGGCCGAGCCCGTCGGATGTCGTTCCCGAGACGCTCACCGGCGCGCCGCCGAGCACTGCTGACAGAACATCCTGCGCCTCTGCCCTGCGGCCGGCGATCTTCGGGCGGTTACCGATCACCTGGACGGCGACGTTCCCGACGGCAAAACCCGCAGTCCCTATCAGCCGGAAAGTCTCGGCGAGCAGCGTGATGCTCCGGGCTCCGGCCCACTCCGGCAAGCCGGTGCCGAAGTGAGCCCCCAGGTCGCCGATCCCAGCCGCCGATAGCAGGGCATCACACACGGCATGCGACGCGACGTCCCCGTCGGAATGGCCAACCAGGCCGGGCTCGCCCGGCCAGAGTAGACCGGCCAGGTACAGCGGCCTGCCGTCTCCGAATGGGTGCACGTCGGCACCGATACCAACACGCGGCAGAATGCTAGGCGTCATGGCCCCAGGGAATCAGAAACGCCGGACCCGCCCGCGAGAAGCCGACCTGAACCCGGAAACCGGCACGCACCAGCTTCATCGGCGGCCTCATGGCCGCGCCGACAGTCCGGCTCAGGAACCGAGAATCTCGTCAAGCAAGGCTTCGGCCTTGTCCTCGTTGGTCTTCTCTGCCAGCGCCAGCTCGCTCACGAGAATCTGCCTCGCCTTGGCGAGCATGCGCTTCTCACCGGCGGAAAGGCCGCGCTCCCTATCTCGGCGCCACAGGTCACGAACGACCTCGGCAACCTTGTTCACGTCGCCCGAGGCGAGCTTCTCCAGGTTGGCCTTGTATCGCCTGGACCAGTTGGTCGGCTCCTCGGTGTACGGGGCGCGCAGCACCTCGAAAACACGCTCAAGCCCTTCCTGCCCGACCACATCCCTGACGCCCACCAGCTCGGCGTTGTCTGCGGGGACGCGCACAGTCAGGTCGCCCTTGTCGACCTTCAGCACGAGGTAAGTTCTATCCTCACCTTTGATCGAACGGGTCTCGATCTCTTCGATCCGAGCAGCCCCATGGTGGGGGTAGACGACCGTGTCGCCGACCTTGAAAGACATGTGGCAAGTACCCCTTCCGCTGTAGCTATCTTACCACGCCGAAACTGGGCGATTAGCCGACCTTGACAGCAAACATGCAGGTCAATGGCGCAATTCAAGATCCGCTCGCTGTGGCGCGGCCGGCAGCGGCACCGGGAGGGTAGCGCCGCAGCGCAGCTGGCGGGAAAATCCGCAGCTAAAGCGTGCTGCCCTCGGGCGTCAGCGGGCCTGGTGACCGGTGTGTGCGCGGCGCGCCGGGGCCGCGCGGGCTGTCCGGGATGTTCGCTTTGTTCATTCGGGTTTGCCCCGATGGTGCCCGCGCTGTCACGGCCGCTCGACCGGAGGCTCATACTGAAGGGGACGTTGCCGCTCATGCCGGAGAGGGGCGCGGGTGAACCTTGGCGGCGATCCGGGACGGGACGACTTTGGGCTCCCGCCGGTTGACATAGAGATTCCCGACGACGCGCGGGAACTCGATCGTGACGTGCAGGCTTATCACCGTGAGCTGCGCGCCGAGCGGCGGCGCCTGCGAGCCCGCAGGCTGCACGGACCGCTGACGCGTGACGGGATGGTCTTGCCCCTGCTGGCCAGCTGCCTCGTGCTTGCGCTGATTTCAGGAACCCTGCTTACTCTCTTCTCCGCGGGCCAGGCGGACGTGCCTGGCCTGCGGACGCGGGGCGCCGCCAGGCCCTCCGCCGGCGGGACTGCCGCGGGCGGGACTGCCGCGGGCGGGACTGCCGCCGGAAAGACCGCCGCCGGCCGCGCCGGGAGCGGTACGCCTGCCGCCGGGCACGTCCCCGCCGGCCAGGCCTCGGCAGGCCAGTTTTCAGCCGGGCGCACGGCAGCTGGCCGCACGGCAGCTGGCCGCTCGGCAGCTGGCCGCTCGGCAGCTGCCAGAACGGCCGCCGCGGTCGGCCAGATCGGCGGGCCGCTGCCCGACAAGCGAGTCATCATCGCCGGTAAGGCCACCCGGCTCCGTTCGCTAGCGCCTGCGGTGCTCGCCCTGGTCCCGGCGGGCTGTCAATGCACGAACGCGATGCGGGACCTTGCGTCAGAGACCGCCACCGCGCGCGTTGCGCTGTATTTCGTCGGAACTGGCGCCGCCATCAGCCAGCTGCGGCGGGGCCAGCAAGCCACGCATGCCGGACGGCGACCGGTGCGGGTGGCGGACGACGTCCATAATGTGCTTGGTGCCACTTACCGGCATTCGGGGCTGACCGCGATCCTGGTCCACGCGGACGGCTCGGTGGGCCGCGTCGCGCCGGGGCTGCGGCCCGGGCTGTGGCTGACGCCGGCCTTCATGCAGCTGCCGTCCGCGCGGTCCGCTCGATCGTAGCGGGCACCCAACCTGCCGGGCCGGCGGTCGCCCGGATCGTGGCGGCCGCTACGCTGTGCGGCGTTCCCAGTGCTTCACATTACGAAGACGAGGAGAGCAGGCCGTGATCTGGAGCAGCCACGGGGCGAGGAGGCCGCGCCGCCTGATCGTTCTCGCGATCGCCGCATTGATCCTCGTGCTCGCCGGGTGCGAGGCGGGGAATGACGCGCCGACGAGCCAGTGGCACCAGCCGACGGCAGGCGCGGGCACCACGGTGGGCGACATCGCGATCAGGAATGCCTTCGTGCTCGGCGCCGTGCCAGGCGCGTACCTGGCGGCCGGCCAGTCGGCAGGACTGTTTCTCGCGGTCGTCAACGGGTCATCGCCGGACAGGCTGTTGAGCGCCTCGGCGCCCGGCGCGGCGAGGTCGGTCACGCTGCCGGGCGGCACCATCAGCCTTTCCGATAACCAGGCTGTCTTCCTGACCGGCCCGGAGCCGAAGGTGATCCTCAATCACCTGACCCGTCCCCTGTCCGGGTCGACCTACATCCGCCTGATCATGACCTTCCAGAACGCGGGCAGCGTGACGCTGCTCGTCCCGGTGCTGCCCAGGGCGTCGTTCTACGCGACGCTTTCGCCTGCGCCGACCCCTTCGCCGGTCATTACGAGGCGCAGGAAGGTGATCGTGGCCATCCCGGTCCCCAAGGCGCGGGTCAGCACGCCGACGCCAAGTACCAGTCCCTAAGTCGGCTCGGCTCGGCCCGGCTGGGCGGCTCGGCTCGGCCCGGCTGGGCGGCTCGGCTCGGCCCGGCTGGGCGGCTCGGCCCGGCCCGGCTGGGCGGCTCGGCCCGGCCCGGCTGGGCGGCTCGGCCCGGCCCGGCGGCTCAGCCCGAGGGCTCGAATTTGTAGCCGAGTCCACGCACGGTGACGATCTGCGCGGGGTTCGCCGGGTCGATTTCAACTTTGGCGCGCAGCCGCTTGATATGCACATCGAGAGTCTTGGTGTCCCCGACGTAGTCGGCGCCCCAGACGCGGTCGATGAGCTGCATCCGGGTAAGCACCCGCCCCGCGTTGCGCAGCAGTACCTCGAGCAGCTCGAACTCCTTGAGCGGCAACTGGACCTGCTCACCGCGGACGGTGACGACATGCCGGTCCACATCCATCCGGACCGGCCCGGACTCCATGATCGAAGCGGCAGGCTCGTCCGACTCGCCCCGGCGCCTGAGCACGGCACGCATCCGCGCGACCAGCTCGCGCGAGGAGAAGGGCTTGGTCACATAGTCGTCGGCACCGAGTTCCAGGCCCACAACCTTGTCGATCTCGCTGTCCTTGGCGGTCAGCATGATCACCGGGACGTTCGAGCGCTCGCGGAGCGTCCGGCACACCTCGCTGCCCGGCAGCCCCGGCAGCATGAGGTCGAGCAGCACGAGATCGGCACCGCTGCGGTCAAATGTCTCGATCGCGTCCGGGCCGGTAGGACAGACCGCAACCTCGAAACCCTCTTTGCGCAGCATGTAGGAGATCGCATCGCTGAACGACTCTTCATCCTCGACAACGAGCACTCGGGTCACCTTGACTGCCTCTCTGTCAGGTCGCGTCATCGCCGGGGCTGTGTGGCCACTCATGCTGGCGGCACCGGGGGTCGTAGCGGAAGCCGCAACGTGAACGTGGAGCCTGTCCCTTCCTTGCTCCAGACAGTGACTTTGCCACCGTGCGCCGCGATGACGTGCTTGACGATGGCCAGCCCCAGGCCGGTCCCGCCAGTGGCGCGTGATCGCGCAGGGTCGACACGGTAGAAACGCTCGAAGATCCGTTCAAGGTCTCCTTCGGGAATCCCGATGCCCTGGTCGGCGACGCTGATCTCAACGGCGTCGTCCCCCGCATGCCTGGTGGAGACCACCACCCGGGTCTTGTCAGGGCTGTAGGCGATGGCGTTTTCCAGCAGGTTGCGCAGCGCAGTGATCAGCAAGTCCTCATCGCCCAGCAGGGCCACGCAGCGCGGTCCATTGACAGCAATCTCGATACCGCGCGCGGTAGCCTTCATCCTGCATCTGTCCAGCGCCTCCGCGACCACCGCGTCGACCTGCACAGGGAACGGGTCGGGGATGGGCTCGGCCGCTTGGATCCGGTTCAGGGTGATCAGGTCCTGCACCAGGTTGGTGAGCCTGGACGCTTCCTGCCGCATCCGCCCGGCGAAGCGGCGCACCGCCTCAGGATCGTCGGCGGCATCTTCGACGGTCTCAGCAAGGAGCGCCAGCGCCCCGACCGGTGTCTTGAGCTCGTGGCTGGTGTTAGCCACGAAATCCCTGCGGACCTCCTCAACCCGACGGCTCTCGGTCTGGTCCTCGGCCAGGAGCAGCACCAGCCCGCCGCCTCCGACGGCGGCGCCCAGCGGAGCGAGCCGCACGTTGAAGCTGGTCGTCCGCCCGTTGAAGCTGCTCGTGGACACCTCGATCTCGCCCTCGCGGATCTCGCCGTCCCTGCGCACCTGACGCGCCAGGGCGAGAAGTTCTCCGACTACCAGTTTGTCGCCTTTGACGAGGCCGAACGCACGGGCGGCCGAACTAGCCGTCAGTACACGATCCTCGCCGTCGAGCACGACCGCCGACGACGAGAGAACCGAAAGGACGGAGGCGATGCCGGCCGGAAGGCGCACTGGCGCCGTCAGCGCCGCAGCGTCAGCCGACAGGTCAAGCTCGTCAGGCTCCCGGGTCCCTACGTTCATCTTCACGCTGGCGCCGATCGCTGATTGCTCCTTGGCGGCGCAGGCGCGTCATGCGGAGCACCCGGCCGAACGTGACGCTCCGGCGGCCGCGCCACGCGGCTGCCACCGGCTGCCTGCGCGTCATCGGCCGCTCGCCTGCGCGTAACGGCCCTCGACGCAGCGTTCACCCCCATGTCCACGTTTAGATGGTAAGCGGCGGCCGGTAGCTGCGCATCGGGCTGGGGCCCGCTACGTTCCGTATTCGCTGAATATTCATGTGGCTGACAACAATGGTCCATCGCTGCGTCGGCGCGCATGTGCCTGCCGGTCAGGGGCACGTGCCTGCCGGTCACGGATATGTGCCTGCCCGTGACGCTCAGATGCCAGCTGATCAGCGGCCCTGATTGCTGACCGCCTCGGCCGCGGCCGCCGCAGCCGCTGGATCGAGGTAACGGCCGCCCGGGACCCGAGGACGGAAGGAACCGTCAAGCTCATAGATGAGCGGCATGCCGGTCGGGATATTGAGCCCGGCGATTTCCGCGTCACTGATCCCGTCCAGATGCTTGACCAGCGCGCGGATCGAGTTGCCATGGGCGACGACCAGCACGGTACGCCCCGCCGCCAGGTCCGGGATGAGCACGTCGTACCAGTAAGGCAGCATCCGGCCCACGACGTCCTTCAGGCATTCGGAACTAGGCAGGAGCTCCAACGGGAGGAGGGCGTACCTTGGGTCACCAGCCTGGGAGAGCGGGTCATCCGCCGCAATCGGCGGCGGCGGGACGTCATACGACCGGCGCCACAGCATGAACTGCTCATCCCCATACTGCTTGCGGGTCTGCGCCTTGTTCTTGCCTTGCAGGGCCCCGTAGTGCCGCTCGTTGAGGCGCCAGGACCGCCGGACCGGCAACCAGGACATTTCTGCTGACTCAAGAGCGATGTTGGCGGTCTGAATAGCGCGCGTCAGCACCGAGGTATGAACGATGTCAGGCCGCAGTCCCGAGCTGGAGAGCTGACGCCCGCCGCTTGCGGCCTCGGCATCGCCCTTGGCCGACAGCCCGACGTCGACCCATCCGGTGAACAGGCCCTCCGCGTTCCATGCACTTTCACCATGCCGTAGCAGCACGAGAGTCATCACGCAGCACAGCCTACTGGTGCTTGCTCTGGCGGTCCGGGCCGCTAGACGGCGCCGGAGCCGGTATCTCAGCCGCCCTGATGGCCTGACCTGGCAGTTATGCCTCATACGCCGACGTTCGTCCGGTCTGACGGCAAATGCCTGATACGTGGCGGGAGGCCGGACCCTGCCGGACGGGAACAGGATTCGGCACTTGGAGGTTGCTTTGTCGGAGGTGCATGCCTGTGCCGCGACGCTTTCCCCAGCGCATCGCGACTGTCAGCGTCCACACGTCGCCGTTGGAGCAGCCGGGAACCGGAGATGCCGGTGGCCTGAACGTCTATGTTGTCGAGGTTGCCAAGCGCCTGGCCGCCCGCGGCGTAGAGGTGGATATCTTTACCCGCGCGTCGTCCAGGCACGTGCCGTCGATAGCCGAACTAGCGCCTGGGGTCCACGTGCGGCATCTCGCCGCAGGTCCCTTCGAGGACCTCGACAAGGCTGACCTGCCCGGCCAGCTCTGCCACTTCACCTTGGGGGTGCTACGCGCGGAAGCGGCGTCGACACCCGGCAGGTACGACCTGGTGCATGGGCACTACTGGCTGTCCGGCCAGGTAGGCGCGGTGGCCAAGGAACGGTGGGGCGTACCGCTCATTCAGTCCATGCACACCCTCGGCAAGGTAAAGAATGCGGCGCTGGCCGCGGGCGACGCGGCGGAGCCTGCGGCCAGGATCCGCGGCGAGGCGGAGGTCGTGGCGGCAGCCGACCGCCTGGTCGCCAACTCCGATGAGGAGGCGCGGCAGCTCATGGGGCTTTACGATGCCGATCCAGCCAGGGTCTGCACGATCAACCCCGGCGTCGACCTATCGGTATTCCAGCCCGGGTCGCAACAGCAGGCCAGACAGCGGCTTGGGCTTGCCAGCGACGCGGTCGTGCTGGTCTTCGCGGGCCGGGTCCAGCCGCTCAAGGCGCCCGATGTGGTGCTGCGGGCGGCGGCAACGCTGGTCCGTGACGACCCCAGCCTGGCCGGCTGACGGTAGCGTTCATCGGCGGCCCGAGCGGCGCAGGCCGCGCCGACCCCGATGGGCTGACTGAGCTGTCCGCAGCACTGGGAATTTCTGACCTGATCCGGCTCGAACCGCCTTGCCCGCAGCCCGAACTGGCTGACTGGTACCGGGCCGCTACCATCGTGATGGTGCCGTCGCATTCGGAGTCTTTCGGCTTGGTGGCAGTCGAGGCCCAGGCCTGCGGCACGCCAGTGGTGGCCGCATCGGTCGGCGGCCTGCGCACCGCGGTGCGGGACGGCGTCTCCGGGGTCCTGGTGGACTCACGTGATCCGGCCAGCTACGCGCGGGCGGTCCGCGACCTGATAGGCCAGCCGACCGCGCTAGCCCGGCTGTCACTCGGGGCGCGGAGGCACGCGTCCCGTTTCGGGTGGGGGTCGACCGTCGACCGGCTGATGCAGATGTACTCGGCGGCGATGAGCGAAACGGCTCAGGCAGTGGACGCTTAGCGATGGACAGGAAATCCGCGGACGCAGCCGGGATCGAGTCGGCGCTCGGCAGCCTCGGGCTCCCTTTCGAGATGCCCCGGCCTGGCGCCTACCTCGTGCGGCTGGAGGGACAGCACAAGCTCGCGACCATGACCTGGCTCATCGCCGGAGCGCACAGCTTGCACGTCGAGGCGTTTTTCTGCAGGCAGCCCGACGAGAATCATGCCGAGTTCTACCGGTTCCTGCTCGACCGCGGCGGCCGGATGTATGGCGTGCATTTCGCCCTTGACCCGGTCGGTGACGTCTACCTGGTCGGGCGGTTGCCGCTCGGCTGCGTCACTACCGACGAGATTGACCGGATACTCGGCTGCGTGCTCAGTTACTCGGACGAGAACTTCGACACCGCCCTGATGCTCGGTTTCGCCTCCTCAATCCGCAAGGAATGGGCATGGCGCACCAAGCGCGGCGAGAGCCTGGCCAACCTCCAGGCCTTCACGCGGCTCGCTGAGGCTGAGCTGACCGAGCCCGGGACCAGCTAGTCAGGATTTAACGAGCCTGGAGACGGCCGCAGCGGCCTCACGGACCTTCTCCTGTGCTTCCGGGCCACCCTGCTCGATCGCCTGCGTAACGCAGTGAGCCAGGTGATCCTCGAGCAGGCCGAGCGCCACAGCCTGCAATGCCCTGGTCACCGCCGAGACCTGGGTGAGCACGTCTATGCAGTAATCGTCCTGCTCGACCATCCGCTGCAGGCCGCGTACCTGGCCCTCGATCCTGCGCAGCCGCCTGGTGTAAGCGTCTTTGTCCTCGGTGTATCCGCGCATGCTGAGACGATACGTGACGCACGCGCGGGCCAGCCGGGATGCAGCAAGCGGGATGCAGCAAGGAGGTCGCGCAGCTCCCACCTGCTCCCGCGTCGCGCCCACCCCGCCCGCCGGGGTACAAAGGGAGAGCGGGCCGGCGCGGCAGCAGATCACCTTGCGGCGGAACTGAGCACCGCCCACGGCGGAACTAAGCATTACCGACGGCGGGAACTACGCACCACCCACAGCAGAACTGGCACCATCTGCTACCTGAGCACAATCCACGGCAGGGGCGCCCGGGAATCCGATGGGCGGTGCGGTGAACCTGGATGAGGCTTTCAGCGATTCCTAGGGTGAGCACGGAATTCTGATCGCCTGGCCACGCCGGCCCGGGCGAGCGCGGCGGCAAGCCAGGCTGGCAGGGAGGAGCGCGCCATGCGACGGGACGACGTGCGCTTCGCGATGGCCGCCCGCGACGACGGAATGCGCAAGATCAGCAGATTCACCTGGCGGGCTGGCGCGGTGGGCGTCGTGTGCTCGGCCCTGATCGCCGCCGCCTTCGGCCATAGCATCGCCGCCCACCATCAGGGCAACGGCGGCCAGCCAGGCCAGGGCACTATCATCGTCCCCGCCGAGCCCCCGGCGCCTGCCCAGGGTGCCGGTCAGGTGACTTCAGGAGCCTCATGACCAGCGTGGCGACGGCTGGAGACACCTTCAGCGTGTTCGGCACTACGGCCACGCTGCTAGTCAGCGAGCCCGCCGCGGTGCAGGTGGCACGCGCCGTCGCCGACGCCGAGCTTGCGGCGGTAGATCTCGCGTGCAGCAGGTTCCGCGCGGACTCGGAGCTCTCCGGGCTGAACGCGGCCGGCGGCCGGGCGGTCGCGGTAAGCGGGCTGTTCGCGGAGATCCTCGGCGTGGCGCTGCGTGCGGCCCGGCTGACCGGCGGGAACGTCGATCCGACCTGCGGAACAGCGCTGGCCGACATCGGCTACGACCGGGATTTCGCGCTCGTCCGGGCGGCAGGCACGTCCGCGGCGCAAATTTCCGCGAAGCCCCGCCGGGTGCCAGGCTGGCGCAGCGTACATGTGGATCACGCACGTCACCAGGTCCGGCTTGGCCGCGGGGCCAAGCTCGACCTGGGTGCGACAGCCAAGGCATGGGCGGCGGATCGCTGTGCGGCGATGATTGCCGCGCGGACCGGCTCTGGGGTGCTGGTCAGCCTCGGCGGCGACATCGCGGTGGCCGGGAGGCCGCCGGATGCCGGCTGGCGGATCAGGGTCACTGATGATCATGCGGCAAGCCCGGATACGCCCGGCCAGACGGTCACTATCGGTTCCGGCGGCCTGGCCACCTCAAGCACCACAGTCCGCACCTGGACCGCCGGCGGCCGGCGGATGCACCACATCGTCGACCCGGCCACCGGTGAGCCCGCCCGATCCTGCTGGCGTTCGGTCAGCGTGGCAGCGGGCAGTTGCGTGGACGCCAACACGGCGAGCACCGCGGCCATCATCCGGGGCGCCGCCGCGCTCCCGTGGCTGCGCGACGCCGGCCTGCCGGCGCGGCTGGTCCGGGGAGACGGGTCGGTTGAGATGACAGCTGGCTGGCCCCGCCATGGGCCGCCGACCGGCCGGATATGAGCATCCTGGGTGCCGCAGCACCGCCTGGCGCGATCGTCGTTAACTCGGCGACACCGCTGTGGTACCTGACCCGTGCCACCGGCCTGGTCGCGCTGGTCCTGCTGACCGCCAGCATGGCGCTGGGGCTGCTGAGCTCGGTCCGGTATCAGCGGCCCGCCTGGCCGCGTTTTGTCATCGTCGGGCTGCACCGGAATCTCTCGCTGCTGGCGCTGGTCTTCACCGGCGTGCACATAGGGACCACGCTGGCCGACAGCTATGCACCGATCAGGCTGCAGGACGTGGTGATCCCGTTTATCTCCGCCTACCGGCCGCTCTGGCTCGGCTTGGGGACGATCGCCTTCGACTTGATGATCGCGCTGACCGTTACCAGCCTGCTCCGGACGAGGATCAGCTACCGGTCCTGGCACCTGGTGCACTGGGGCTCCTATCTGTGCTGGCCGGTGGCAGTGCTGCACGGCCTGGGTACCGGCTCGGACACCCAGGTGACCTGGGTGCTCGGGCTGACGATCGGCTGCGTCGCATTGATCGCGGGCCTGACCGGCTGGCGGCTCGCCTACGGATGGCCGTCACACGCGTTCGTGCGGCTTGCGGGCGCGCTGATCATCGTGCTCACGCTCGTCGCCGGCGGTGCCTGGCTGGCGGCAGGGCCATTGCGTCCTGGCTGGGCGCGCCGGTCGGGCACCCCGCCGTCGCTGATCACCGGCGGGACTCGGGCCGGCGCCTCGGCATTGAACCGAGGCAGGATCCGGGCCGCCGCTGCGGCACCCGACCGAGGCGAAATCCGCGCCGCCGCTGCGGCACCCGACCGGGCCGAGATCCGGACAGCCGGTGCGGCGCTGCCGAGGCGGCCGCGGTGAGCGTGACCGGAGCGCGCGCGGCGGCTGGGCATGCCCTGCCGCCGCGCGCGCTGCCGCGGCTGATCCCGCCGGACGGGCCGCTCGCCCTCGCTGAGCATCTCGAGAGGTACGGTCCGGTGCCGTTCTCCGACGCAGCGGCCGGATCTGGCGGGGCGACCTTGATCTCCGCGGTCGAGCAGGCTGGGCTGACGGGCCGGGGCGGCGCGGGCTTCCCGGCCGGGCGCAAGATGCGCGCAGTGGCTCAGACTGGCCGCCGGGCCGGCCCGCTGCGCAGCCAGGTCGGTACCGTCGTGATCGCTAACGGCGCCGAATCCGAGCCGGCCAGCATGAAGGACCGGATGCTCCTGGCGCGGGCACCGCATCTGGTGCTGGACGGGATCGCGCTCGCCGCAGAGGCTGTCGGGGCCACCCGCGCTTACCTGTGCCTGCACGAGAGCAGCGACGGGGTGGACCGGATCCTCACCAGCGCGATCTCCTCGCGTGACCGCGCTGGGCTGAACCGGCTGCCGATCCAGGTGATGATGATTGGCGGCGGCTACGTAGCGAGCCAGGAGACCGCCCTGGTCAGCTTTATCAACGGCGGTGCAGGCAAGCCCACGTTCGTGCCGCCCCGGCCCTCGGACAAGGGCGCGCACGGTCGCCCCACTTTGATCCAGAACGTGGAAACGCTCGCGCACCTTGCCCTGATAGCGCGGTACGGTGCCGGCTGGTTCTCCGCTGTTGGCGGCGGCGCAGGCTCCGCGCTGGTCACGATCGGCGGAGCGGTGCACAGGCCTGGTGTCTACGAGATCGCGCTCGGCACTCCACTAGGAGATCTGCTGCAGCAGGCCGGCGGCCCGACCGAGGCGCCGGAAGCGATCTTGGCCGGCGGTTACTTCGGCGGCTGGATCCGCTACCAGGATGCGCTCGACGTCTCGGTCAGCGGTCCCGGCCTTCGAGCGGCTGGCGCATCACTCGGCCCTGGGATCCTCGTGCTGGTGCCTGCCTCGGCCTGCGGGCTCGCTGAGACGGCCCGGGTGATCGACTACCTCGCCGGGCAGAGTGCTGGCCAGTGCGGACCGTGCTTTAACGGCCTGCCCGCGCTGGCAGATGCACTCCGGCGGCTCGCGTTCGGCGGGGCGGACCGACAGACACTCGGCTGGGCCACCCAGTTGCTGACCCTGGTCGCGCGGCGAGGGGCCTGTCACCTGCCGGACGGGACGGCGGCGCTGGCGGCAAGCACCCTCCGGGTGTTCGCGGATGAGCTCGGGCGGCATGCCGCTGGCGGGCCATGTAGCCGGGTGCGGCGGCCAGGCGTCCTGCCGGTGCCCGATTCTCCGGATGGCTGGGCGTGAGGCGCCGAACAGGCCGGGCCAGCCTACGGGTGAATCCCATCGCTTGCGAGGCCCACGGGCTCTGCATCGAGCTGCTGCCCGAGCTGATCCGCGCCGACCCGTGGGGGTACCCGCTGCTCAGGCAGGGGCCTGTCCCTGAGGAACTGCTGCCGCTGGCGCGCCGGGCCGTCGCCATCTGTCCGACCCTGGCCCTGGTGCTCGCCCGCGATGACTGACCGGGGAGGCCAGGACGCCGAGCTCACTGGTCGGCCGTCCCGCCAATGCCGGGGCTACCTCACGCCGCCACGAGCCTATGACTAATTGGCGGCGGGGTGCCTGACACTACGATCGCGCTAGGCCGGGTGGTGCGGGCGATCAGCATGCGATATTCGTTACATCTTGTTTTTTCCTTGATGCTGGAGGATCCGATGGGCCCACTGGACGGCGTTAGGGTCATCGAGGTCGCCAGCCTGGCGCCTGGCCCGTTCGGCTGCATGATCCTGGCCGACCTCGGCGCCGACGTGCTCCGGGTGGACCGGGCCGAGGCGTGCGGCCCGGACGCGACGCCGCCGGCCGACCCGCTCAGCAGGAGCCGCAGGTCGGTCGGCATCAACCTGAAGGACGCCGACGGGATCGGCCTGCTGCTCGACCTGGCCGAAACGGCCGACGTGCTGGTGGAAGGGTTCAGGCCGGGGGTCGCCGAAAGGCTGGGCTTCGGGCCTGCGGAGTGCTCGGCGCGGAACCGGCGGCTGGTGTACGGGCGGATTACCGGCTGGGGCCAGGATGGCCCGCTGGCCAGTACCGCAGGGCACGATATCGACTACATCGCTGTCTCGGGTGCACTTGACCCGATCGGCCGGGTCGGCGAGCGCCCGGTGCCGCCGATCAACCTGCTCGGTGATTTCGGCGGCGGCGGCATGCTGCTGGCCCTCGGGGTGCTCGCCGCCCTGGTCGAGCGGGACCGGTCCGGGCTCGGCCAGGTCGTCGACGCCGCCATGGTGGACGGGTCGGCACTGCTGACCGCGTTCCTTTACGGGCTGCGGGCCGAGGGGCGGTGGCAGGACCAGCGCGGGGTCAACCTGCTGGACGGCGGAGCGCCGTTCTATGACACCTACGCGACGGCCGGCGGCGGCCACGTGGCGGTGGGTGCGCTGGAGCCGAAGTTCTATACCGAGCTGCTGGCCGGACTGGGGCTCTCCGATGCTGACCTTCCCGACCAATATGACCAGTCCGGCTGGCCGGTGCTCAGGGAGCGGTTCGCCACGGCGTTCTCGCAGCGGAGCAGGGACGACTGGGCTGCGGCGTTCGCGGGCTCCGATGCCTGCGTGGCACCGGTGCTGGGATTTGGCGACGCGGCCGACCACCCCTACAACGTGGCCCGAGGGGTATTCGTCGACGTCGGCGGCCTGGTGCAGCCCGCACCCGCGCCGCGGTTCGGGCGCAGCACCGCCGGGCCGCCGCAGCCGCCGCCACGGCCCGGCGCGGACACCGACGACGTGCTGGCCGGCCTTGGCTGCGGGCCGGACGAGATCGCCAATCTCCGTGCCAGGGGCATAGTCGGCTGAGCAAGCGGCTCGCGGAACACGACGGCGCGGAATACGACGGCGCAGAGTTTGCCCGGAATGCAGGGGCGAGGGTAAGCTAACAGCGGTTTACTCAGGCACCTCGTTCGGTGAGGCGTCGACATGAACACAGGCCACTGATCCGACGACGTCGAGAGACGCCCAGGGTCAGGACAGGTCTCCCCGGCTTAAGGGGTGACCCGAAGTGGCTGCACCTTCGGTGCTACGTCGTGTCGTGCCAAAGCTCTGACGAGTTTGGGGTGCGCGTTGGCTTAATGCCGCGGTCCTCCCCTGGTGCCCAAGACTTGGCACCCGCGTGTGTCACGACCGGAGGGAGGCGAGACATGGACTGCAGTAGTCCTGGCCATCATCGGCCCTGCATCCGACCATTCTCGACTTCTTCCGGCACGCGGTAACTGCCCGTTCGCTGCAATCTGCCCGCTTCACGACTTGCCCCGCTGCGCCTGAGCGCATGCTGAGCGCAGGCTAGGCGGATGCCACGTGCCTCCCAGGACCCCCACCGGGGAGAGGGAGGGATCACCATGACCTCGACGCTGGAGCGGCGCTCCGCGACACTCGACGACCAGCACGTCGGCGACATCCGCGGCGCCCTCGGCACCATCCGGCTCGACGACACCTCATCCCGGCGTGGCCGTTCGGCTCAGCTCAAGACATTGCTGGCGATCATCGGCCCCGGGCTGATCGTGATGGTCGGCGACAACGACGCCGGCGCATTCGCCACCTACGGGCAGGCGGGCCAGAACTACGGCACCAGGCTGCTGTGGACGCTGTTGCTGCTGGTGCCCGTTCTGTACGTGAACCAGGAGATGGTGCTGCGCCTCGGCGCGGTGACCGGCGTCGGGCACGCCAGGCTCATCCTGGAGCGGTTTGGCAAGTTCTGGGGCGCCTTCAGCGTCATCGATCTATTCCTGCTCAACGCGCTGACGCTGATCACCGAGTTCATCGGTATCACGCTGGCGGCTAGCTATCTCGGGCTGCCCAGGATGGCGGCCGTGCCGCTTGCGGCCGTAGTGATCATCGGAGCGGCGTTCACCGGGAGCTTCCGGCGGTTTGAGCGGATGGCCGTCGCGCTGTGCGGCGGCACGCTCCTGCTGATCCCGATCTACTTCCTGGTGCATCCGGCGGCCGCCCAGATGGCGCATGGATTTGCGGTACCTGCCGTGCCGGGCGGTTCCGGGCAGATGGCAACGGTGATGCTGCTGGTCATCGGGATCGTCGGCACGACCGTCGCGCCGTGGCAGCTGTTCTTCCAGCAGAGCTATGTCATCGACAAGCGGATCACCCCCCGGTTCATCAGGTACGAGAAGGTCGACCTGTGGATCGGCATTGTCGTCGTGGTTCTCGGGGCCGGCGCCATCATGGGCTTCACCGCTGCCGCGTTCGCCGGACATGCAGGTGCGGGGCACTTCACTGACGTTGCTGGCATCGCCCGGGGACTGCAGGCGCACGCGGGCCGGGTTGCCGGGGTGCTGTTCGCGATAGCACTGCTCGACGCCTCGATCATCGGGGCGTTCGCCGTCTCACTGTCCACCGCGTACGCGATCGGCGACGTGTTCGGCCTCAAGCACTCGCTGCACCGCGGCGTGAAGGGGGCGAAGGGGTTCTACGCGATCTACGGCGGGCTCGTCCTCCTCGCCGCAGCGGTGGTGCTGATCCCCGGATCACCGCTCGGGCTGCTGACCGAGGGCGTCCAGGCCCTGGCCGGAGTGCTGCTGCCGTCCGCCGCGGTCTACCTGCTGCTGCTTTGCAACGACCGCGAGGTACTCGGTCCCTGGGTCAACGGGCGCAAGACGAACGTGTTCACCGGCGCGGTGGTATCCCTCCTGGTCGCGCTGTCGGTCATCCTGACGGCGTCGGTACTGTTCCCGCGTATCACCGCAGGCCAGATCCTGGCCATCTTGGCCTGCTGCTGCGGCGGCGCGGTCGCGCTCGGCGCGGGCTGGCTCGTGTCCGAGCGGCTGCGGCCAAGTGCTGCCACCGTCCCGATCGACCGCGCTGGCAGGGAGAACTGGCGGATGCCCCAGCTCGCCCTGCTGACAAGGCCGCCGGTGCCCACCGGGCGCAAGATCGGCATGACGATGCTGCGGTCCTACCTGGCCGTGGCGACGGTCCTGGTCATCGTGAAGATCGTGGAACTAGCCATCGGGCACTAACCTGAGAGCCTGGGCGGCTTAGCCGCCGCCTAGCTGCACGGCCTTGACGACCAGCAGCAGGACCGAGACGACCAGGTAGCCGCGCAGCATCAGCATGCCGAGCTTGGTGCCCGCTGACCATTGCACGGGTTTGAGCAGGGCAAGCGGCGGCATCCGCCAGTTGTTGCGTTCAGCGCGCGACATGGTGGCGGGCACGGGCACGGCAGCGGGCTCCCCCTGGCGGGCTGCCGTTCTCCGGAGCCACACCCCGGCTCCGGCCGCCCCGACGATGAGGGCGACAGCCAGCCAGATTGCCGTCTGGGCCGCGTTGATGCCCGAGAAGAGGGTGGTGATCACCAGAGTGCCTGAGAGCGTGAGCAGCAAGCCGATGATCACCCCTGCGGTGATGTTCAGCCAGCGCTTGTTGACCCACGGGCCGAGGACTTCGGGATCGTTGCAGAGCAGCAGCAGAAAGACGCTCGCGCTCGGCAGCAGGACCCCGGCCAGCGCCTGCACGGCCGTGGTCAGCAGCCCGAGCGGCGCGCCGGGGATCAGCACCACGCCCGCCGCGACGGCCACCAGAGCCGAGTAGCTCGCATAGAACGCCTTGGCGTCCTTAAAGCTGCGGTGCAGCGAATGCTTCAGGCCGAACACGTCGCCGAACGCGTAACTGGTGGACAGGGTCACCGCCGCCGCGCCGATGATGCTGGCGTCGAGCAGCACGATCGCGAACAGCGCGCCGAGGACGCCGCTCTTGTCGCCGAGTGCGTCAGCGACGCCAAGCGCGCTGGTGAAGTGCCCGACCAGGTTCGTGCCGCGGACCGCGTAGACGGCGACCACCAGGACCGCCGCCGCGCCCCCGACGACGACCAGCGAGCCGAGCATGGTGTCGGCACGTTCATAACGGATAAACCGCGGCGTGATCCGCTTGTCGATGACGTTCGACTGCTGGAAGAACAGCTGCCAGGGGGCGACCGTGGTTCCGACGATTGCGATCACCAGCAGAACGGCGTTGGAGTTAATGCCGCCCTGCACCCCCGGCACGACGAAGTGGTAGGCGATGGAACCGTAGTGCGGGCCGGAGAGCAGCGCGAGCGGGATGAGCAGCAGGCTCACGGCGATGAACGCGAACATGGCTCGTTCCCAGCGCTGGAAGCTGCCGCTGGCGGTGATGCCGACCAGGAGCAGCGCGGCGATCGGCACCGAGAGATACGGGCTGACCCCGAAGTAGCGCAGCGCCAGCGACACGCCGATGAACTCGGTCACGATGGTCAGGAAGTTGAGCAGGAACAGGTCACCGACGCTGAACCAGCCCCAGAACCTGCCGAACCGTTCGTTGATCAGCCGGGCATGCCCGACACCGGTCACTGCGCCGAGCCTGACCACCATCTCCTGGTTCACTATCAGCACGGGTATCAGCAACAGCAATACCCAGAGCAGGCTGTAGCCGTAGTCCTGGCCGGCCTGCGCGTAGGTAGAAATGCCGCCCGCATCGTTGTCGCCGACCATCACGATCAGGCCCGGCCCGACAATCGCGAGGAAGGTCACCAGTTTGCGCCGCAAATCGCTGGTGTACTCGTCGTCGAGCCTGATCCGGCCCAGCGCCCCCTCGATGTCGCCGAGATGGGCCGAATCGAGCACGGCAGCCGGTGGCGTCAGGGAACGTCCGTGCTGGCCGGCGGCTGGAACTGGGGCGGTGGCGGCGGACAGACCGCCGGCGTGGCCCGGCGCGGATCCTGCTGCCGGCCGGCCGACGGCGGGCTCGCCGTTTCCTGGTGCAGGCGCGGCTGGCTGCCGGGGGTTTCCCGGCGCTGGCCCGGGCCCCGGCACGTCGCGGCCGGCGGCCCGCGGCGCGGGCTCGGCCGGGCCGGCGGCCCGCCGCGGGGACTCGTCCGGGCCGGCGGCCTGCGGCGGGGACTCGGCCGGGCGTGCGGTCCGGGGCGGGGACTCGTCCGGGCCGGCGACCTGCGGCGGGGACTCGTCCGGGCCGGCGGCCCGCTGCGCGGGCTCGAGCGGGTCGCTCACGTTGGCTCTCCGCGATGGGCATCAGGCGGCTGTGCGGCCTCCCGGCGCCGCCAGTCCTCGGGCAGCGTGACCTCAAGCACGTCGTCCACGGTGATCACGCCGATCATCCGCCTTCGGTCATCGACGACCGGGATGGTGATCAGGTTGTAGTCGCTCATCAGCACCGCGACATCTACAACATCGGTGTCCGCGCCGACCCGGACCGGGTCGTCATCATAGATATCGCACAGCCTTGTGGCCGGATCTGACTGGACAAGCCCTACCAGGCGTGCGACACCGCATAGCCGACCGCGCTCGTCGACGGCGTGCACGCTGGTGAGCGCCTCGGGCTGCAGGGTGACCGACCGGGCCACGGCAGTGAGCGCCTCGCTGACCTCGGCGTCCGCGGAGACAGCAAGGAAATCGACGCCCATCAGCCCGCCCGCGCTCGTCGGGTTGAAGCCCATCAGCGTCAGCACCTTGGTGCGCTGTCCGGGCGGCAGCAGGTCAAGCACGGGCTGCCTGCGGGGCTGCGGCAGCTCGGCGATCGCGTCTGCCGCGTCGTCGGCGCGCATCCGGGCCAGCACCTCGGCGATCTCGATGTCGGTGCGGGCGCCGAGCAGCCGGGTCGCCAGGTCCTCGTCGAGTTCCTCGAAGACGTCCGCCTCGAGCTCGGGATCGGCGTGGACATGTCCGAGTATCTCGGTTTCCTCCTCCTTGGAGGCGTCCTCAAGCAGGTCGGCGATCTGAGCAGGCTTCAGCCTGCGGATCCGGGCGAACGGGCCGCGCAGCAGCTCGCTGCTTGAATGGCCGATCAGGGGCTCGAACTTCGCCCACTCGCGGAACGGATGGTCGCCCTCGCTCGGGGCCGCATGGCCGCCGAGGCCGAAGAACCGCCGGCCCCTGCGGTGCGTGTCCACGCCGGTCAGGACCCAGTCCTGGCCGCGCTGCTCGAGCTCGAGGTCGGCGGCCTTGATCAGATGGGCGTTCTCCACGTCGATCAGCCGGTGCCCGAGCACGTCGGCACGGAGCAGCACCTCACCTTCGCGCCGGTCGAATCTGCGCAGGTCAAGCTTGGCGCTGGTGAGCTTGAGCACCTCTCCGCCAAGCGAGCTCACCTGCTCGACAGGGACGTAAAGCTCCCGGCTGCCGACGACGGCGACCAGGCCGGTCACGAGCGGCGGTTCCGCGCCCCCCAGCCGCACGATGACATCAGACAGCCGCCCGATCGACTCACCGCCGCGGTCGGTCAACGGGCGCCGCAGCAGCTCCGACAGGTGCAACGTCCGCGCGCTGCTCGCTCTCGGTGCCGGTGCGGGCGGTGTCGTGGCCATGGGATTACCTCTCCTGAGAGGATCAGATGCCGTCATTCCTACCCGGATCGCGCCTGGCACGCGGCACGTTACCGGGCTGGGCAGGGCCGGCAAGGCCGCCAGGCCGGGTGCCGACTCACCGATCCTGTCCTTGCGATGGTATGAAGGCCACGTCAGGGGTGCGATTAAGCGGGAGGAACCAGCAGGTGGCCATGCGGAAGGCAGTCACCCTGCTCGGCGGGCAGAGTGACCTTGGCGAGACGCTTGGCTACTCGGTTAAGCGGCGGCTGCTTGGGCCGCCGATGGTAAACGAGCAGCTGGCCGAGGAGCGGCTCTCCAAGCCGATCGCGCTCGGCGTACTCGCTCCGGACGGGATCTCCTCCTCGGCGTACGGCACCGAGGAAATCCTGATCGAGCTGCTGAAGGGCGGCCTCGGAGTCGCGGCTTTCACACTGATCCTGCCGCTCACCGGCGTCGTGCTGTTCGTCATGGCGCTGGTGGTGCTGTCCTACCGCGAGGTCGTCACCGTCTACACCCGGGCAGGCGGCTCCTACGTGGTCGCGCGGGAGAACTTCGGGCCACGGATCGCGCAGGTCGCCGCGGTGGCGCTGCTCATCGACTATGTGGTGACCGTCGCCGTCCAGGTCGCCGCGGGGACCGCCGCGGTGGCCTCTGCGGTCCCGGCGCTGAATCACCCGCAGGTGCTGAAGTACATGTCCATCAGCATCGTGATCCTGATGTGCTACGGCAATTTGCGCGGCATCCGAGAGGCGGGCCGGGCGTTCGCTGTTCCCACGTACCTGTTCTCCGGGGTGATCATCCTGATGATCGCCGTGGGCCTGGTCAGGGAGGCCTTCGGCGTGCTGCCGCTTTACCAGCCGCATAGCGGCATAGTCACAGGTCAGCCCAGCAACAGCGGCCTGATCGCCTTCGGGATGGTGTTCGTCCTGCTCCGGGCGTTCGCCAACGGCGGCTCCTCGCTGACAGGTATCGAGGCGGTCTCGAACGCGGTCAGCGCCTTCCGGCCGCCCGAGGGCATCAACGCCCGCCGGGTGCTGGTGACCGAGGGCCTGATCCTCGGAACGCTCGTGGCCGGGGTCTCCTGGCTCGCCCACTCGACCCACGCGACGCCGTACGAACACGGCGTGCCGACGGTCATCTCCCAGGAAGCTCGGCTGGTCTTCGGGCACTCGATATACGGCCAGGCCATGTACGTCATCGTGCAGGCCTCGACCGCGCTGATCCTCTACACCGGGGGCAACACGAGCTTCAACGGGTTCCCGTTCCTAGCCAGCTTCGTGGCTGAGGACGCGTTCCTGCCACGCTGGCTCACCAAGCGCGGCCACCGGCTCGTTTTTTCCAACGGGATCATCGTGTTGGCCGTGCTGTCCTGCCTGCTGCTGTTCGCGGCCGGCTCGAACGTGAACAACCTGGTGCCGTTCTACGCGATCGGAGTCTTCACCGCGTTCACGATGGCCGGCTTCGGGATGGCCAAGTACCACCACCGGATGAGGGAACCTGGCTGGCGGCGGAAGTTTGTGATCAACTTCTCCGCCGGGGTGGTCACGGCCATCGTCGTCGCCATTTTCGTGATCACCAAGTGGTCCGAGGGAGCGCGCATCGTGGTGGTCCTCTTCATCGTGATGGTGCCCATCTTGATCCGGCTCAACCGGGAGTACCGGATGGAGGCGCAGGTGCTGGAGGGCATCGGCACCAGGCGCAAGCTGCCCGCTCCCCCGACCTACCCGCGGCGCACTGTCTTCCTGTTCATAGACAGTTTCGACCTGGCGACGCTCGCCGCGCTGCGGTACGCGCGCAGCCTGCGGCCGACGACGCTGCGGGCCGTGCATTTCGTTATCGACAGCTCGGAGGCAGCGAAGCTGCGGCAGGAGTGGCTGCGCGCCAACACGGGTGTGGTGCTCGACTTCATCGACTGCCCGGACCGGCGGATCACCAGGGCGGCCGCGGAACTGGTCAACGCCGAAGCCGAGCTTCCCGGGGTGGGCGTGACCGCGATCCTGCCCCGCCGGGGCTACTCTCCGCTGCTTGGCCGGCTGCTACACGACCGGACCGCGGACAAGATCGCCGGGGTGGTCAGCCGGATCCCGCACGCGGCGGCCACCATCGTGCCCTTTGACGTCCGGAGCAGGCTGGAGTCCCTGCACGGCAGGCAGACCGGACACGGCGATCATCCGCTGACGGCGGTGCCAGAGGGGAAGCCTGAGAGGCCAAGACCGGCGCGCGGCGCAGCGGCTGGTGGAGCGGCTGGACCGGCCGCAGGCAGGGAGCCTGCCAGCGAAGGAGCGGTTCCGGCGCCGGCCGGCGCCGGCGGCGCCACGGGGCCAGCCGGCGGCACCACGGACCCGGCCGACGGGATCACGGAGCCAGCCGACGGCTCCATGGAGCCCGCAGACGGTTCCCTGGAGCACTTCGGTGACTCCACGCAGCCGGCCGCCCAGACCGCCGAGCTAGCCCGGGCCGGCGAGACAGTGCGGCCAGAGACGGGCGGCTATGAGCGGCCAGCACCGCCAGCCGAAGTCCGCCCGCTGGGCTCGCTCAGCGAGCCTGGCCGGGCCACGGTGGAGGGCCGCGTGATCGCTGTCGAAATCAGGCCGGTCGAGCAAAATACCGTGCTCGCCGCGGAACTCGCCGACTCGACCGGGCAGCTGACCGCGCTGTTCTACGGGCGATCGCACATCCCCGGGATGGACTGCGGGGCGCGGGTCAGGCTCCGCGGGCAGGTCGGGATACGCGATGGCGGCGTGGTGATGATCAACCCTGCCTATGAGCTGCTGGCCCAGGGCCAGCCACCTCCGCCCGGCGAAGGCCCGGCCGGGGGGAAGGATCAGCGGCGCGGAAAGCGGCCATGACACGTTCCATGACACGGCACGGTGACGAGGCGGACAGGCTGGCCTGAACCTCGCAAAATAGGCTCTAGAGCATTTCTCTACCAGTGAGTAATATCGAGTAACGCCACTTCGGGGAGATTGCCGTGGGCACTTACGATCACTATGCCACTCCCGTAGAGCCTGGCACCTGGGACGTGCCTGCCTCTGGTGCCACCCGGTTCAGCTGGGAATATGACAACGGCCGCAGCCAATTGCTCGATCTCTACCAGCGGGGCAAGGACAAGCAGTGGGATGCGGCGAAGCGGATCGACTGGGCGATTCCGGTGGATCCGACCAACGTGATGGAAACGGGCGACCACCTCTGCCCGATCTATGGGTCACGGCAATGGGACCTGCTGTCCGAAGCCGAGCGCAAGGAACTGGGCCATCACCTGTCGGCGTGGCTGTTCAGCCAGTTCCTGCACGGCGAGCAGGGCGCGCTTACGGTGGCGGCGCGCATCGTTGAGTCCGTGCCCGACATGGACTCGAAGTTCTACGCCGCGACTCAGGCGATGGACGAGGCCAGGCACGTCGAGCTGTATTCCAGGTTCATGCGGGAGAAGATCGGCCTGTACTACCCGGTCAATTCCGACCTCGGGCGGCTGCTCGCGGACGCGCTCAGCGACTCCCGCTGGGATCTGCCCTACCTGGGCATGCAGGTGCTGATCGAGGGGCTGGCGCTGGCGGCGTTCGGCGTGCACCGGGACATCGCCAACAACGCGCTGGTCAAGCAGCTGCTTGCGTACGTGATGCAGGACGAGGCCCGGCATGTGGCGTTCGGCCGCCTGGCTCTGCGCGACTACTACGCGGAGCTCACCGAGGCCGAGCGGGCGGACCGCGAGGAGTTCGTCGTCGAAGGCTGCTACCTGATGCGCAACAGGTTCCGCGCTCAGGAGGTCTGGGACCGGATGGGCTTCGACGTCGACGAGTGCCTGGAGTTCACCGAGCATTCGCCGGTTCAGCAGGCATTCAGGACACTGCTGTTCTCCAGGATCGTGCCGTGCGTGAAGGACATCGGGCTGTGGGGGCCGAAGGTGCAGCACGCCTACGCCGACCTCGGCGTGCTCGATGCCGCCAAGACCGACCTCGAGGCGCTGATGCGAGACGATGAGGACATCGCCGAGAAGGTCGACGCCGAGAAGTACTCGGCTGAGCTCGCCGCACGGACCGCCGAGGTCGATGCCGCGATGGCCGAGGGCGCCGCCCCGCCGGCCGGATGACGCCCTTCGGGCGCCGGCGGCATACGATTTCGCGTCGGCGGCATACGATTTGCGGGTGAGCGATCTCGCCATGCCGCCCTTTCCGCTTGGTTTCACGTGGGGCGTCGCGACCTCCGCCTACCAGATCGAGGGCGCAGTGGCGCAGGACGGGCGCACGGACTCGGTCTGGGACGTGTTCTGCCGACAGCCCGGCGCCATCCGTGACGGCGACACAGGCGAGGTAGCGGATGATCACTACCATCGCTGGGCGGACGATATCGAGCTGATGGCACGGCTCGGCGTCACCAGCTACCGGTTCTCCATCGCGTGGCCCCGGGTCCAGCCCGACGGCAAGGGCCCGGCCAATGTTGCCGGGCTTGACTTTTACGACCAGCTGACCGACGCCCTGCTGGCGCGCGGCATCACGCCGGTGCCGACGCTGTTCCACTGGGACCTGCCGCAGCTGCTCGAAGACACCGGCGGCTGGCTGGCCAGGGATACCGCATACCGGTTCGCCGAGTACGCCAGTCTCGCCGCGGGCCGGCTGGCCGACCGGATCCCGCTGTGGATAACGCTTAACGAGCCATGCGTGGTCACTCTCAACGGCTATGCGCAGGGCACCCACGCGCCGGGGCGGTCGCTCATGCTGGACGCGCTGCCCGCTGCGCACCACCAGCTACTCGGCCACGGCCTTGCGGCCGCCACCCTGCGGGCGGCCGGCGCCCGGCAGGTGGCGACCACCAACAATTACTCTCCAGCCTGGCCCGCGACCGACAGCGCGGCCGACGTAGCGGCCGCGGACGCGTTCGACATCCTGCACAACCGGCTGTTCACCGACCCCCTGCTGCTCGGCACCTACCCCGACATGTCCGCGTTCGGCCATGGCAGCGATGGCCCCGCTGGCGTCCGGGAGGGCGATCTGGCGATCATCTCCGCGGACCTGGACGCGCTCGGTGTTAATTACTACAACCCGGCCAGGCTCTCCGCGCTGACCGGCGGGCCGATGCCGTTCCGCAGGGAGAAGATCCCCGGCTATCCGTTGACCGCCTTCGGCTGGCCGGTGATCCCGTCCGGCCTGAGCGAGCTGTTGACCGGGCTGCGCGACCGTTATGGCAGGGCCTTGCCGCCCGTCTATATCACCGAGAATGGCTGCTCGACAGATGACGAGCCCGCACCTGACGGCACCGTCGATGACCAGGCCCGGATCAGTTACCTCGACGGCCACGTCCGGGCGTTGCGCGACGCGATGACGGCGGGCGTCGACGTGCGCGGGTACTTCGTCTGGTCCCTGCTGGACAACTTCGAGTGGGCGCAGGGATACCGCCAGCGCTTCGGGATCGTGCACGTCGACTTCGCGACCCAGCGGCGGTCGCCGAAGGCATCATTCGGCTGGTACCGGAACCTGATCGCCGCCCAGCATGCGCCGCGCAGCGCTGATCCTGGCGACTGATGATGACCAGTACGGTCGCCTGGCCGCGGGCAGCAAGCGCCGGCGAGGGCAGCTGACTTGTAGCGGCCGGCGACCGCCCTGGGTCAGCCGCGCCGAACACCCTCGGTCCGGTCTCGTCGATGAACGTGCAGGGGAAACGCGACGCGCGCAGCGGGCCACTGCGGGCCGCGGATCTGCAGTAGCGCTATCGTCTGGCTATGTCCGGAACCGGTCCTGTTGAGCAGCCAGATCATGCGATCCACGAAGCGCTAGCCCGTTCGGCGGCGGACGGCGCCTGCGGCTTCTTCTTTGATTTTGATGGCACCCTGTCGCCGATCGGGCCCGATCCCGAAGCCGTCCAGCCAGTGCCCGGGGTCATTGACCAGCTCAGGGACCTCGCCAGGCTGGCCGAGAAGGTCGGCATCATTTCCGCCCGCCCGGTGAGCTTCCTGGCCAGCCGGTTCGGGGATGCCCGCGACCTATCGCTGTACGGCCTTTACGGGCTTGAGGCCATCCGCAACGGCGTCACGGCCACCGATCCGGAGGCGGAACGCTGGCTGGCCGCGATCCAGGCGGTCCTGGAATCGGCCAAGAACGAACTGCCGCCTGAGGTCTTTATCGAAGATAAGCGGCTGGCCGTCGGACTTCATTACCGCCAGCATCCGGAGCGCCGGGCCGAAGCGGAGGAATGGGCGCGGGCCAAGGCGCGCGAGTACGGGCTAGCGGAGCAGCCGGGCCGGATGGTCATCGAATTGAAGCCGCCGATCTCGATCGACAAGGGCACCGTGCTGCGCGCCGAGATCGGCTTCCTGCGGTCCATGTGGTATTTCGGCGACGACGTCGCAGACGCGCAGGGCTTCGACGCGCTCCGCAGCCAGCATGAGCGGGATTCCAGCTTCTTTGGGGTATGCGTGGCCGTGGCAAACAGCGAGGTCGGTCATGCGCTTACGGACCGGGCCGATTTCTCGCTAGCCTCGCCGGCGGCCATGCCTGCTTTCCTGGCCGCGGCGATCGAGCAGTTCTCCGCGGCCAGCTAGCACTCCTATGCCGGCTTCGCCGTCCAGTCCGCCCCAGTCCGTCATCGTCACCAGGCTCCGGGCCGCCGGCTGTGTCTACGCCGAGGACGAGGCGCGGCTGCTCATCTCCGCGGCCCGGACGGCGGCCGATCTCAGCGACATGGTGGCACGGCGCGCCGCGGGCCAGCCCATCGAACACGTCATCGGCTGGGCTGAGTTCTGCGGCCTGCGGATCGCCGTGGACCGAGGGGTCTTCGTGCCTCGCCGCCGCACCGAGTTCCTCGTCCGCCAGGCCGCCGCGCTCGCCCGCCGGGCCGACGCCCGGCGGCCAGCCGTCGTAGTTGACTTGTGCTGCGGCTCAGGCGCGCTGGGCGCCGCGCTGGTCGCAGCCCTGGGCCAGGTCGAATTGCATGCTGCCGACATCGATCCGGCCGCTGTGCGATGCGCCCGGCGCAACATCGCCGCCGCCGGCCAGGTCTACGAAGGTGACCTGTACGACCCGCTGCCCGCGACGCTGCGGGCCAGAGTCGACATCCTGGTCGCCAACGTGCCCTACGTGCCCGCCGAGGAGATCGGGCTGCTGCCGGCGGAGGCTCGCGTCCACGAGGCACGGGTTGCGCTCGACGGCGGCGCGGACGGCCTCGACGTGCTGCGGCGGGTGACCGCCGCGGCGCCACCCTGGCTGGCACCGGGCGGCCACCTGCTGATCGAGACCAGCGAGCGCCAGGCGCCGCAGGCCGTCGAGACCGTCGGACAGGGCGGCCTCATCCCTCGGCTGGCCCGGTCCGATGAGCTGAATGCCACCGTCGTGATCGGAACTAACCAGCCCGCTCGGAGTTGATCCCCAGGTCGGCCAGGGCGGCGCGGGCGGCGCCCGCGCCGCACATCCCATGTACCCCGCCCCCGGGCAGCGTGGACGACGAGCAAATGTAGACGCCGGGGATGGCGGTGCGGTACGGATTCCATCTCAGCGTGGGGCCGACCACCGTCTGGCGCAGCGTGGCGGCACCGCCATTGATGTCGCCGCCCACGTAGTTCGGATTGTGCTCCTCCGCCAGCGCCGCGGTAGTGGTCGCCCGGGCCAGGACGATGTCGCGGAAGCCCGGCGCGAAGCGCTCGATCTGCGCTTCGATCCGCTCGGTCATGTCAACCGTCGAGCCTGGCGGCACATGGCAGTAGGCCCACAGCGTCTGCTTCCCTGCGGGAGCCCGGGTCGAATCCGCGACGCCGGGCTGGACCACGATGCAGTAAGGGTGCTCAGGATGGCGGCCGGCGGCCACCTCCGACTCGCTGCGCACGACCTCGGCAAGAGTGCCGCCGAGATGCACGGTCGCCGTTTCCCTGCATACATCGGCTGTCCACGGGACCGGCTCCGCGAGAGCCCAGTCGACCTTGCAGATGCCCGGTCCGTACCTGAACCGGCCGAGTGCTCCGGCATACGCCGGTGGCAGCCGGTCCCCACCGATCGCGATCAGCTGGCGCGGAGTGACGTCGAGCAGGATCGCCCGGGCAGCCGGGAGGCTGTCCAGCGCCGAGATCCAGCGGCCAGTGATGATCTTGACGCCCAGCGTGGTCAGCTCCTCGGTCAGGGCGTCGACAAGCCGTGCGCTGCCGCCTTCGACGACCGGCCAGCCCACCGAATGGGCGAGCATCGTGAAAAGGAGCCCGAAGCCGCTGGTCAGCGGGGCCTCCAGCGGCCTGACGGCATGTGCGGCCGCGCCTGCGAGCAGCGCACGGCCCTCATCGGTGGAGAATCGCCGGGCCAGCCAGCTGGCCGGGGCCACGCCGCTGAGGCCGAACCTGGCCATCGCGAGCGGGTGCCTGGGGACGGATCGCAGCGGGGCGAGAACGGTCGGCACGATCAGCTCGGCGTCCCTGACCAGCGGGCCGAGGAGCCGCCGGTAGGCGGCCGCGTCCGGGCCGAGGCCGTGCGCCGTCTCGGCAACCGAGCCATGGACCGCGGCGGCGCGGCCGCCATCGAGCGGGTGCGCGAACGCCACCCGCGGAAACCGGAGCCTGACCCCGTGCGCAGCGAGGTCCGCCTGCCGGAAAAACGGCGAGGCGGCAGCGAGCGGGTGGACCGATGAGCAGACGTCGTGACGGAAGCCGGGCAGGGTGAGCTCCTGGGTCCGGCAGCCGCCGCCTGGCGTGTCGGCGCCCTCGAGAACCTCGACGGCAACGCCTGCCCTGGCCAGGGTCAGCGCAGCAGCCAGCCCGTTAGGCCCGGAACCGACCACGATTGCGTCTGGCGGACTCACAGCCCGAGTATGCCTTGCCCCGCGGCCACGGTGACCGGCACGGCCGCCCCGGCGAGCCTGCGGCCCAGCTTGTCGAGTTCGTCGTCGACCCGGTCCGGCCGGTGGTGGAACAGCACTGCGCGCCTGGCCCCGGCCGCTGCTGCCAGGCCAACCGCATAGTCCGCCGCCGCGTGACCGAACGAGGCCTCGGCGGCCAGTTCCTCGGGCAGCAGCGACGCGTCATGCACCAGGACATCCGCGTCCTTCGCCAGCGTCGTGGCGGCGGTGTGATACTCGCCCCAGCCGTCAGGTCCCGGCCCGAGGAGGGTCGGGCAGTGGTCAGGGAGGTAGGCGAGGACCGAACTGCCGTCGCTGACCCGGTAGCCGAGCGTCCTGCCGCCCTTGTGCGGGATCTCCCGTGCCTCGATGTCGAATCCTCCGGTTGCGTAGTGTCCTGGCGCGAGAGCCCCGAACGTCCACGCGCCCCGCAGGTCGCGCGGCCGGACCGGGAAATGCGGTGGCGACATGCCTCGCTCGAGCACCGCCTCGGCGCAGGTGCCGTCCTCCTGTTCGGGTAGCAGCAGCGTGACCCGGGCGCCTTCGGTGTCCCCGGCCTGAAAGAACGGCAGCCCGTGCACGTGGTCCCAGTGCAGGTGCGAGAGCAGGATAGTGCCGGCGAAGGGCCGCCGGCGAGCAGCGGCGTGACCTGCCGCAGGCCGGTACCTGCGTCGAGGATGAGCGTCGGCGCCGGGTCGTTGTCGAGGGCGACGGCCAGGCAGGAGGTGTGACCGCCGTAGCGGACGAACTCAGCTCCTGGGGCCGGGGTCGACCCGCGGGTTCCGCAGAAGTACACGCGCACCGGTCAGGCCCGGCCGGCGTCTTCGCGCCGGTGACCGCCTGCCAGCTCCTCCAGGGCGGACCTGTCGGCCTGGCCGGCGTCTTCGCGCCGGTGACCGCCGGCCAGTTCCTCCAGGGCGGACCTGTCGAGCTGGCCTGCGTCTTCGCGCCGGTGACCGCCGGCCAGTTCCTCCAGGGCGGACCTGTCGAGCTGGCCTGCGTCAACCGCCGCAACCCGGCAGGCCGTGACCGCGACGAGCGAGGACGTACGGACGCCGCCCTCAAGATGGGCCCGTTCGCCGAGCAGCGCGCCAGGCCCGTACTCGGCGAGCGGTTCGCCGTCCCGGTCCACCCGGATCACCCCGTCCAGGACCAGGTAGACGTCGGTTCCCTGCTCGCCCTGCCGGACCAGCGTCGCCCCGGCGGGCACCCGGCTGATGACCGGCCTGGCGCCGCCGTGCATCAGCTGCACCGACAGTGAGCGCTCCAGGGCTGTCTCGACCGCGGTGACCAGCGCCGGCGAGTCGGCGTCCCCCCAGGGGCTGTGCCGCCCGAATGATGTGCGGTACCACTCACGGTAGTCAGTGAGGCCCGACTTGTGCGTGAGCCTGCCGTCGTGGCCGTAGACCCAGTGCCTGGGGAAGCTGCTCGCCCCGGTCATCTCGGCCGTTGCGCTGCCATCGGAGCGCAAGGTGAGCGACAGCGTGGTCCATACCAGCGGCGCCTGCCACTGGACATACGGGCGGCGCCGTACCCGCCGCGGAGCGGGAAGGCCGGTCCGTCCCCCGACCGTCTGAGCGAAGCGCACCCAGCCGTCGCCTCGCTCGGGGGGATGGCGCACGTCGGGCAGCAGGACGGCCTGGAAGGTGTGGCTGGCGCCGCCGAGCCGTACCGTTGTGGCGCCGATCAGGCCGGCCCCGGAGTAGCCGCAGTCGCCGACCGCGCCGGAGTCATCCACGTCGATCCACGCGCGCAGGACATTGCCGAACCGGAATCTGTCCGCCGTACGGAGCGCCTCAAGGTCCCCGAGCACGTCGGGCAGGGGATCGTCGTAGTGGGTGAACCCGGCGTCGAAGGCCAGCCTGGCACCGCCCTCGATAGCCTCCGACGGGATCCATGACAGCGAGGTGACCGAGCTTTCGTAGCGCATAAGGCCATGATCGGCCGCCGCGGGGGCATCGTCCAGGGTGCTGGCTGGCATCACCGGGTGTGCCTAGCACCACAAAGCGCGAGCAGACCGGCCTGCGGGGCAGCATCCCCGGATTCGGGATGCCTGCACGGACCGGATGAACCGCACAGCATGCCGCGGACCGGATCAACCGCACAGCATGCCGCGGACCAGATGAACCGCACAGCATGCTGCGGACCGGATCAACCGCACAGCATGCCGCGGACCAGATGAACCGCACAGCATGCTGCGGACCAGATGAACCGCACAGCATGCTGCGGACCAGATGAACCGCACAGCATGCTGCGGACCAGATGAACCGCACAGCATGCTGCGGACCAGATGAACGGCACAGCATGCGGAGGCGGACAATCGGGCCGGCTCCCGCTCATTCCGCGCGCAGGACATCCGCCGTGTTCAGCCGCGCGCTGAGCCGACCAGGCCGGAACGCGATGGCGTTCGCGGCAAGGATCGCCACCGGAATCATGAGCATGATCAACGGCAGCGGCGTGCTAGCGCCGGGCGAGAGGCCGAGGTTCCGGGCGAAGAGCCCCCATGCCCAGTGACCGGCTGCCACACCGAGCGGCAAACCGACCAGCAGGGCCAGCCCGGTAAGCGTCGTGACCTGCCATGCGGTGACTGCGCTCAGCTGGCTGCGCGCCATTCCGAGGGCTTTCAGGACCGCGAAGTCGCGGCGCCGGCGGCGCGATGAGGCCACCACGAACTGGCCGAGTACCGCCAGCGCCAGCGCGGCGAAGATGCCGGCGAGCACCTCCGGGGTGCCGTCGATCCTCGCATAGCCGGTCACCCCGTTCGGGCGCTGGTCGGTAAGGACGCACGTCGACTGCTGGACGCTGGCGCAGAACGGTCCGATGGCCCGCTCGAAGCCGGCGATCTCCGCCGGCCGGCGCGAGCCCCGGGCAAAGCGGACCAGCACGAAGTTGTACCCGCTCCCGGTGGCCGCCGCCTGCGGCTCGAGGCGGCTGGCGGTCACGACCGCGCCGTCGCCGAGGTCGGTCGGCGTGAAACTGCCCTCGCCGAAGCCAGGCAGGATCGCGCGGCCCACGATCAGGTCGCGCTGCTGGCGGCCGCCGACCGTGACCGGCACCGACTGGCCCACCCGCAGCCCGGTCCGCCGGAGCACCGAGGTGCCGAGCACGATCTCGTGCTCCGAGCCGGGCGGGCGGCCGGCCAGCAAGGTCGGCGCGATCAGCTGGCCCCGGCCCGCGGCCAGCCCGATCGCCGGAACGACGGCACCGCCGACTCCCACCGTGCCGTGAATGCCGAAGGTCCAGCCGGCGATACCGGGAACGCGGGCCACGATGGCGTCGAACCGCTGCGGCGTGATGGTGCCGAACTGAAGCTCCACCGAGACATCCCAGTCCTGGCCGTACAGGCGCGGCGTCCGCACGAGGTGCAGCAGGCACGCGCCGAAGGTGACGGCGGCTGCCACCGCGGTCGCGGACAGGGCCAGGCCAACCAGGACGCTGCGCCGGCCCTGCGCCGCGTCCCTGGCCCGGATCAAAGACGAGATGCGCGCCCGTCACGGCGGTCACCGGGGCGCCGGATCGGGCGAGCCAGTCGACGGCTCCCGTGCGGCGTCCGGGTAGCCGCGCCGCGTTGCGCTCGGCGGGAAGCCGGGCCGCTGCGTGCCGCCAAGCTGGCCAGGCGGCCCCCGCGAGCAGCAGCGCCACGATCGCGCCGGAGCCTGCGGCGAGCACCGGGATGTCAGCACTCAGGCCAGGATGTGGTTCGGCGAGCCTGGCCGGCCCGATCGGCATCAGCGGCGACGCCACGACCGCCGCACCGCAGGCCACGACCGCTCCCACGGCGGCGGCCAGGCCCACCTCCGCCAGGCCGGCGGCGGTCAGCTGGCCGCGGGTCATTCCGAGCGCGGCGAGGGTGGCATTGTCCGACGATGACACCCGCAGCAGCCGCGAGGCCGCCTGGCCGACGATGAGCAAGGCGGTCACCGCGAGAATCAGCGCGAACAGCGCCAGCGACACCGCCTGGGGGCGGATCGCCCGCTCGATGGTGGCCGCCTGCACGGCCTCGTCGGCCACGAACACCTGGCCCCCGGTAGGGGGAAACCGGCGGGCGAGCGCTTGTGCCTCATGACCGAAGCCGCTCGGTGTCACGCCGGGCCGCAGTTTCACGTACGCCCCGTCGAATGCCTGGTAGCGGGGGCCGAGCTCGCGGAACAGTGCGGTGCTGGCCCTGATGACCGGGGTCTTGTCCAGGGTCGTTACGGCAACGACCGAGCCGCGGTCCACCATGATGCCGACCACGCGCTCGGACATCCGCCGGACGTGCCTGAGGTCCGATCCGGCGACCGCACCCAGGGTGAGCCTGCTGCCGACATGAAGACGCAGGTCCTGCGCGGCGATCTGGTTGACCATCACCTCGCCTGGCTGGTCTGGCTTCGGCTGGCGCCCGGCGAGCAGCTTCGGGATCTCCAGCAGATGGCCGAATCTGCCGTCCAGCGGCGCGCTGACCACTGCCTGCTGGTTCAGCTTCCCGCCCGGTCCGACGGGTTGTGCCTGTAGCCCGGCAATCGGCGCGATGGCCGCCGCCCCGGGCAGGCCGGCCAGCGCGTCGTCGTAGCCGCCGACTCCCGAGCCGGCTGGCGCGACGAGGACATCGGAGGCCCGCGACGCCACCAGGAACCTGGGGTACGCGCTGGCGGTGCGCCGGGCGCCCGCCACGGCCGTGAGGACCGCCCCGCCAGCCAGGCCTACCAGCAGCACCAGGACCACCCAGCCCCGCCACCCTGTGGCGAGCTGGTAGGCCACCAGCCTGCGGATAGCGCGCATCACGCCTCCTTGTGACGAAACGGACCGACCAACCTTAAGCTCCTGCTGCGACCTGGGCCAGGGGTGTCACCCGCGGGAGGTGACACCCCTGGCGCCCCCGGGGCGGGTCGGCGGCCTGGTTACCTCACGATTTGGATGCCCTCCTGGGATGTCTGACTAGGCGGCCGGCTCGGAATGTCGCGGTCCCGCGGGCTCCGCCATGGCATGCGCGGCTTGGCCTACCGACGACGGTGCCCGGTGGCGCGGGCGCGGGCCAGGATGGTGCCAGGCATCCGCATGGTGTGCCTGCCACCACCTGCTCCGGGGAGGCTGCTCACTGGCAGCAACGGCCGGTTTGCGGGAAAACTGACTGGATGGAGCACACTGCAGCGCGTCACCAACGCGCGATCGACGTCTTCCTCGCGGACGACAACCTGATCGTCCGCGAGGGAGTACGCGCGCTCATCGAGCGCTGCGCTGGCCTTCGGGTAGTGGGCGTAGCAGCCGACTACGACGAGGTGGTGACTGGCTGCGCGGCCACCGAGCCGCAGGTGCTGGTCACCGACGTCCGGATGCCGCCGTCCTTCCAGCGCGAGGGCATCGACGCGGCGAAGGAGGTCCGCAAGCGTCATCCGGGGACCGGGGTCGTGGTGCTGTCCCAGTACGACGATCCCGAATACGCCGTCTCACTCCTCGCCGCCGGCTCAGCCGGTTACGGCTACCTGCTGAAGGACCGGATCGCCGAGGGCAACCAGCTGGCCGATGCCATCCGCTCGGTCGCAACCGGCGGCACCGCGCTCGACCCGGCCATCGTTGAGGCACTGGTGCGGCCGGTCGTCGCGCCTGGCGGCCTGCTGGCCGCGGAGGAGGAGCTGCTTGGGCTGGTGGCCGAAGGCAAGCCGATCAAGGCCATCGCGATATCGCGCGGGCTGCCGCCCGAAGCCGTTGACGCCGAAGTAGAAGCCGTCTTCGTCAAGCTCGCCGCTGGCGTCTCCACCGGCGACCATGGGGCGCTGAACCGCCTCCGGATGCTCCATCAGGCCATCGTGAACCGCGAGGAGCAGGGCGAGACGCTGTCCCGGCTGCTGCCCGGCGGGCTGGCCGAGAAGCTCCGGCAAGAGCGGCGGCGCATCGGCGAGACCGAGCGGGTGGTGGTGACCGTGCTGATGAGCGACATCAGGTCCTACTCGAGCATCGCCGAGCACGCCGACCCGACCCAGCTGGCCGGCCAGCTCAATACGCATCGCGCAGCGATGAACCGGGCCGTCCTCGGCGAAGCGGGCACCGTCATGCAGTTCGTGGGCGATGCGGTGATGGCCGTCTTCGGCGCCCCGTTCCCGCAGGCCGACCACGCGGACCGCGCGGTGGCCGCCGCGGCCGCCATGCACTCTGCGCAGGCCGAGATCAACGCCCGCTGGGCGGCAGCCGGGCTGCCCGCGTTCGGCCTGGGCATCGGGCTGTCGACCGGGGAGGCCGCAGCGGCCCTCCTCGGCTCAGCGGAACGGCTGGAGTACACGCTCGTGGGGGACACCGTCAACCTGTCACAGCGGCTGCAGCAGCTTGCGGCGGCCGGGGAGACCGTGCTTTCCGAGGCCACCAGCGCCGCATTGACCGTGCCTGTGGCGGCTGCCGCGCTCCCTGCGCAGCAGGTCAAGGGACGGGATACACCGGTAATCGCGTATAAAATCGCGCAACGTGGCTGTGGCCCGGCCGGACCGACCCCGGCCGGGCCGGACCGCGGCGCAATCAGCCAAACCACCCAGGCGGGGACACGATGAACGACGAGCATCCAGCGCTGGCCATGCGAGGCGTGCGTAAGACATTCGAGGCAGAGAACGCTCCGGTGCGGGCGCTCCGCGGCGTCGACCTGACCGTGGCGCCCGGCGAGTTCGCCGCCCTGATGGGCCCTTCGGGCTGCGGTAAGTCCACCCTGCTGAACCTGGTCGCCGGGCTGGATGTCGCCGATGAGGGAACGATCACCGTCGCCGACGAGGAGGTCACCGGGCGCAGCGAGGACGACCTGGCCAGGCTCAGACGCCGGCACATCGGGATTATCTTCCAGTTCTTCAACCTGCTGGAAGGCATGACGGTGCTGGAGAACGTGGCGCTGCCAGCGGTGATCGCAGGCCGCAAGCGCCGGATGGCCGAGACGAGCGCCCGCGACCTGCTTGACCTGCTCGGGATCGGCGACAAGGCGGCGGCAGTTCCCGGGGTGCTGTCCGGCGGGCAGCGGCAGCGGCTGGCAATCGCCAGGGCGCTCGCGAATCAGCCGACCCTGCTACTCGCCGACGAGCCGACCGGCGCGCTCGACTCCGACGGCGGCCAGGAGGTCATCGAGCTGCTCAGCCGGCTGCACGACGGCGGGCAGACCATCGTGATGGTCACGCACGACGCCCAGGTGGCCGCTGCCGCCCAGCGGATCGTGCGGATGCTCGACGGGCGCATCGCGGCGGAGCCGGCCGCAAGCGAGCCGGCACTCGGTACGAGCGTCCCGGTCGAGTCGCCCGTGACCTGAGGTCAGCCGACGGCAGACACCCTGCGAGCGGAGTAACGATGGATAGCGGAGTGATGATGAACGCAGCCATCGACCATGATGTGGCTGCCGCGGCGCCGCCACGGGGCGGCACGGCGCGCCGGGTCCTGGCCGGAGTGGTCATGCCGGCGGTCACGGCCGTCATCGCGGTGGCCGGGCTCCGCACGTCGACGCCGGGCGGGATCCCGGCCCTGCAGGCGGTCGCCTTCGGGCTGGTCCTGGTCGGCGCGCTGTCGGGCGCCGTGCTCGCCCGGGCGCCCGAGCGGGTGCCGCAGTGGCAGGTGGCGTCCGGCTCGCTGGTGGCATCGGTCGCGCTGACCGCGGCGCGGATCGGTGACCAGCCGCCCGGCGGGCACCAGGCGGCACGCGACGTGGCCACGTTCGCGGTGCCGGTCATCATCGCGATATCCGTTCATCTGCTGCTTGCCCTTCCCGACGGCCGGCTGGCGGGGACGGCCCGGCGAACGGGCGCCGCCCTTGCCTATGCGGCCGCCGCGGCCGCCGGTATCGCGCTGGTGATCGCCGCCCGGCCGGTGCCGGCCTGGGCAGTAGCGGTGGCCTGGCCGCTGGCCGCGGCGGGTGCCTTGCCGGCCGTGCGGCTGCGCTACCTGCGGGCAGCAGCCCGGGACCGGCAGCGGATGCAGTGGATGAGCGTCGGCGCGGTGACGGCCGCTGATACCGCGCTGGTGGTCGTGGTGCTGCACCTGCTGGTCGGATGGCCGGCTGACGCCGTTGCCGTCGCGGCCGGGTGCGCGATCTTCCTGCCGCTCGGCATGATGGCCGGAGAGCTGCGCGGGCTGGGCAGCTACGGCGGCCGCCTGCTGGTCCAGGTGCTCTCGATAGCGGGTTTCACCACCGTGGTCGCGGCCATCTACCTGGTGATCGTGCTGGGCATCGGGACCCCGCCGGGAGACTCAGCCGACCGCGCAGTCCTCGGGCTGTCGATGCTGGCAGCAGCGGTGGCCGCGATCGGGTACCTGCCGGCCAGGGACCGGCTGGTCGCCTCTGCCACCCGATTCGTGTACGGAGCAAGGGAGGCGCCCGACGAGACGCTCCGTACCTTCGGTAGCCGCCTGACCAGGGCCATCCCGATGGACGAGCTGCTGCTGCAGCTGGCCGAGTCGTTGCGCAAGACAATGGGCCTGACTAGCGCCGAGGTCTACACGGGGGCAGGCGATGTGCTGGAGCGGGCCGCAGCGGTGCCCGACACGGGCCCGGTGTCCATCATGGTCACTGCGCGTGAGCGCTCGGTAGTCGCGAGGGCGGGCGTTTCCGGCAACGCCTGGGCCTCCGTCTGGCTGCCTGCGCTGCTCAGCAGGCGCGGGCGGAGCCAGGTCAGGGTGGCGCCGGTCAGCCATGCCGGGGAGCTGCTCGGGCTTATCGTCGTGGAACGTCCGGCGACGGCTGACGCGTTCTCCGAGGAGGATGACCGGGTGCTCACCGAGCTTGCCAGGCAGGTCGGCCTCGCCGTCCACAACGCCAGGCTCGACACAGAGTTGCAGACCACGATGGACGAGCTGCGGAAGCAAGCCGACGAGCTGCGCCGGTCACGGGCCCGCATTGTGGCGAGCGGCGACGCGGAACGCCGGCGGGTTGAACGCAACCTGCACGACGGCGCGCAGCAGCACCTGGTGGCGATGGCCGTGAGCCTGCGGCTGGCCCGTGACATCATCGCCGACGATCCCTGCGCCGCAGCCGAGCTGCTTGACCAGCTGGCCGATGACGTCAAGGGAACCATCCAGGAGCTGCGCGAGCTCGCGCACGGCATCTACCCGCCGCTGCTCGCGGACAGCGGCCTCGCCGAGGCCCTCCGGGCGTCGGGTAACCGCAGCCCGCTGCCGGTGACCGTGAACGCCAGCGGCATCGGCCGGTACTCCCCTGACATCGAGGCGGCGGTCTACTTCTGCTGCCTCGAGGCGCTGCAGAACGCCGCCAAGCACGCACCGGAGTCGCGGGTGGAGGTGCGGGTCTGGGAAGACTCCGGGGGCCTGCTGTTCTCGGTCAGCGACGACGGGCCGGGCTTCTACGCCGAGCGGGCGCGCGGCGGTCACGGGTTCGTCAACATGGCGGACCGGCTTGGGGCGATCGGCGGCACGGTGCGGTGGGAGTCGGAGCCAGGTCGCGGCGCCCGAATCCTGGGCTCGGTGCCGCTGCTCTGAGACCGGCCAGCCAATTGGCCGCGCCCCGGCCGACCCGGCCACCCGATCGGCCCGGCCACCCGATCGGCCCGGCCACCCGATCGGCCCGGCCACCCGATCGGCCCGGCCACCCGATCGGCCCGGCCACCCGATCGGCCCGGCCACCCGATCGGCCCGGCCACCCGATCGGCCCGGCTACCTGATCGGCCCGGCTACCTGATCGGCGCAGCCGGCGGATCAGTTCTGCGGTCGGTCAGCGCGACGCGAACACGCCCGAGTTCCGCTCATCCCACAGCTGGCGGATCATGTCAGCGCCCAGGCGTTCCTTGTTCAGGTACGCGCTTGCCCCGCTGGCGGCCGCTCCGGGAGGCAGGTCGGCCGCATCGTAGGTCGAGCACAGGATGACAACGACGCCCGGATGCGCCGACACGATCCGGCGAGTGGCCTCGATCCCGCTCATCTCCGGCATGTTTATGTCCATCAGCACCAGCGCCGGGTGCAGCCTCTCGACCAGCTCGATGGCCTCGGGGCCGCTGCCAGCCTCACCAGCCAGCTCAAAGCCAGGCAGGCGGCGCAGCACGGCCTTGGCCGCGGAGCGGAACGGCGCCTGGTCATCGACCACGAGCACGGAGTGCGGGATGCTCACGGCTCCAGCTTCGCACGCACCTCCGCCGCCGCCGAGGGTGCTGCCTTCCGGGTCGGGGTGTGGTCAGCTTCCGTTGGCGGCGCGCCGGCGATCTCAGCTCGCATCGCTCTGGCTGAGGTACACCAGCACAGCTTTGACGCGGCGGTTAACGTCCTTCTCCTCCGACAGTCCCAGCTTCGCGAAGATCGAATTGGTGTGCTTCTCTACCGCACGCTCGGTGACGAACAGGGCCGCAGCGATCGCTGAGTTGCTCTTACCCTGCGCCATCTCGGCCAGGATCTGCGATTCCCTGGGCGTCAGTGACGTTAGTCCGGACTGTCGCTGCTGTGACCGGGCCCGGACCAGCTCATCTACGACGAGCGGGTCGATCACCGAGCCGCCCTGCGCCACCGTCCGGATCGCCCGGGCCAGCTCGTCGACGCTGCCGACGCGTTCCTTGAGCAGGTAGGCCCGGCCGGATGAACCGTGCTCGAGCAGCGCCACCGCATACCCGGGAGCGGTGTACTGGCTCAGCACCACCACGCCGGACCGAGGGTGATGCTGCCGGATCCAGGCCGCGGCCTTGATGCCCTCATCCGTGCCGGTCGGCGGCATCCGGATGTCGGTGACGACCACGTCAGGGTCCTGCTCCGCGACCAGCGCGAGCAGCTGTGGCAGGTCGGCCGCCGCGCCAACCAGCTCGAAGTCCTCGTTGGCCGCGACCAGGCGGGAGATGCCCTCCCGCAGCAAGACGTTGTCCTCGGCCAGCGCTACCCGGATAGTTGCCATCGAGCGGTGATCGTAGCGCGCATGCGCGGAGCCGAACAGGCCAAGGGCGGCATGAGAATGTGGCGCTGGCTTCCGGCCCGCCGTAGCCTTGCGAGCCGAGTAACCCTGGCGGGGGGAGCTCGCCCCGGCTGGCACATGTCCCGCCAGGGCGAGCCTGATGAGCCGGTATCCCCCGTATCATCTTTGGGTCCCCAACGAATAGAATCGCACACTCTCCGCGGCGGGTGCCCGGCGGGGTGGGGCTGAGGTCGGCGCACCGGGTTTCTGATCCAATAGGGGGCATGGAACGCCTGGCTCAGCAGATGGTGTTCATCTCTGAAATCGACCAGCTGAAGAGCGTGCTCCGGCAGACGATGCTGGCCGGCCCCGGCCGCAGGGAGAACTCCGCCGAGCATTCGTGGCACCTGGCCATGATGGCGGTCGTGCTAGCCGAGCATGCGCCGAGCGATACCGACATCGGCCGGGTGATCGTTATGGTGCTGCTGCACGATCTGGTCGAGATCGATGCGGGTGACCTGTTCCTGTACGCAGACGACGCACAGCAGGCCAGGCAGGAGACGGCCGAGCGTGCCGCCGCCGACCGGATCTTCGCCCTGCTCCCGCAGGACCAGGCGGCCAGGCTGCGCGGGCTGTGGGATGAGTTCGAGGAACGGCGGACGCCCGAGGCAAGGTTCGCCAGGGCCCTTGACCGGCTGCAGCCGATGCTCGCGAATCTGCGGGCCGGCGGCGGGACCTGGCAGGAACACGGCATCACCGCCGACCGGGTGCTCGCGAAGGTCCAGCTGATCGAGGACGGATCCCCGTCGCTCGGGCGTTATGCAACGGACCTGGTGACGAACGCCGTGCTGGCCGGGCTGCTGGCGCCCGCGGCTGGCGGCGCTGGCCCCAGCGAAGGCTCGGGCTGATTACGCGCCCGACGGCTACGGCTACCCCGCCTTATGAACGTCCATCCGGGAGAATCCCCGGTCGAATCGGACGTGCGCGACTGGCCTGAACCACCAGGGCAGCAAAGCTGCTCAGGATGAGGGCGCGATGGTGCAGGCGGCGACCAGCGTGCTGACCTTGATCGTGAGCCATCGGCGCACTGGGTCAGCGTGCAGGTCGCCCAGGCCGGACGGGGGGCTCCGGGCCCGGCCGCCGCGGCGCAGGATGCTCGACCACGGCCACGACCCGGCTGGCCATGAAGCGCGCCGTCCTGACCGCCATCCCGCCCCGGGTGAGCTCGCTGACCTCGACCAGCCCGCGCCTGTTCACCACCTCGACACGGCGTCCGGCGCGGGTGGCCGTGACCTCGTATGTCTTCGTCACGCCGCCCGCATCAATAACGATCTCGACCTTGTCACCCTTCATCGCTGGCCTCCAGGGCTCCCGGGCGCAAGGCACTGACACGCGCCACGGCTGCAGTTCCATGATCATGGTTCTTGGGGGGTCCCGGCCCCACCGATCGACCACGATCATGGAACGCGGGCCGCTGTGTCATGGTCGGTCCTACCCGCCGCGGCGGTCGGCGACGCGGCCGGACCAAACCAGGACCGGACGGTTGCGGAGCCGGGTCGTTCCGGGGCCAGGCCGTTGCGGCCGGAACCATGACAAATCAGGCCGGACCGGGCCTCCAGAGAGCGCTGATGTCGCTGATCCTGGCGACATCATCAAGACGGGCCGCCAGTTTGTGCCCGGCCCGCTGCCAGCCTCGTCAGAAGAGCCGTCAGAAGAACCTCAGAAGAACAAGAGCTTGACCGCAGCGACTATCCCGATAACGACCACGAGCATCCGGAGCGCAGCGGGCGGCAGCCGCCGCCCGAATTTCGCGCCGAGCAAGCCGCCGATGGTTGAGCCTGCCGCGATCAGCAGCACGGCCGGCCACGCGACATGGGCGAACAGGATGAACACTATGGCGGCAGTGGTGTTGACCAGCGCTACGAGAACGTTCTTGGCGCCGTTCACGCGCTGCAGGCTCTCGTCCAGGAAGCTGCCCAAAAGCCCGATGACCAGCACGCCCTGCGCCGCGCCGAAGTAACCGCCGTAAACGCCGGACAGCACCACCCCGGCGGCCAGCACTGGGCCGCCATAGCTGGCCTTGCCGCCATGGCTGGCACCGCCCCCCTGGCTCGCACCGCCGCCCTGGCCGCCACCGCCCCCCTGGCCGGCACCGCCGCCCTGGCTCGCACCGCCGCCCTGGCTCGCACCGCCGCCCTGGCCGGCACCGCCGCCCTGGCCGGCACCGCCGCCCTGGCCGGCACCGCCGCCCTGGCCGCCAGCACTGTCCGCCCTGGCCCTGCGCGCCGCGAGCCACGGGCCCAGCCGCGGCTGGATGAGCACGAGCACGCAGGCCATCAAGATCAGCACGGGGACGATCAGGGTGAAGGCACTCGCGGGCAGCGACAGCAGCAAGATCGCGCCGGTCAAGCCGCCCGCGGCGGCGGCCACGCCGAGCCGGGCTAGCCGATCGCGCTGGCCGGCCAGCTCGCGCCGGTAGCCGAACGCACTGCTGAAGTTGCCTGGCACCAGGCCCACGTTGTTCGAGACGTTGGCGACCACAGGCGGGAACCCGAACGCAAGCAGCGTCGGGAACGTGATCAGCGATCCGGATCCGACAACAGCGTTGATGCCGCCTGCGGCGACGCCCGCAGCGAGGATGGCAGCCGCCTCAGCGGGGGACAAAGAACCAGCTCGATTTCAGGGCAGCAGGCCGGCGCGGGCTGTCCACCGGGCCGCGCGGCGCTCGACCAGCAGGGGCACCCCGAAGCATCTGGACAGGTTCCGCTCGGTGAACACCTCCTGCAGCGAGCCGGCCGCGAGGACGGCGCCCTTGCGGAGCAGCATCGCGTGAGTGAAGTGCTCGGGCACCTCCTCGACGTGGTGGGTGACCAGGATGATCGTCGGCGCCCTCGGGTCGCTGGCCAGCGCCGAAATCCGCCTGAGCAGATCTTCGCGGCCGCCCAGGTCAAGCCCGGCGGCCGGCTCATCGAGCAGCAGCAGTTCAGGATCGGGCATCATCGCCCTGGCAATCTGGACGCGCTTGCGCTCGCCCTCGGACAAAGTCGCGAATTTCCGCCTGATCAGGTGCGCGCAGCCCACCGCGTCCAATAGCTCCACAGCGCGCGTCACGTCGAAGGAGTCGTAGTCTTCCGCGTTCCTGCCGAGTATCCCGTACGAAGCGGTCAGCACGAGGTCGATGACCTTCTCGGCGGGTGGAACCCGGTCGGCGACAGCCGCGCTGGCCAGCCCGATCCTGGCCCGCAGGTCTGTCACGTCGGCGATGTCCAGCCCCTCGACGAGGACCTCGCCGAGGATCTCGGCGGTGCCCTCGGTCGGGACCAGCATCGCGGCGGCAACCTGCAGCAGGGTCGTCTTGCCTGCTCCGTTCGGGCCGATGATCACCCAGCTCTCGTCGCTGTGCGCCGTCCAGTCGATGTCCCTCAGCAGCATCGACCGCTCATGTCTGATCCCGACACCGCGCAGCCGCAGAACTTCATCCGACATGCGGCTCCTCCCAAGCAAGCGCCATCATCAGGATGAACCTACGGCATCATCGGTCCGGCTACGGATCGGCCTGCCGGACTGCGAGCAACGCGGCCTGAGTCCGGTCGGCGACGCCGAGCTTCGCCAGGACCGAGCTGACATGAGTCTTCACGGTCTTCTCCGATACCAGCAGGTATCTTGCGATCTCCCGGTTGGACCGGCCTTCGGCGAGCTGGCCGAGGATTTCGCGCTCGCGGCTGGTGAGCGCGCCGATGCCGCGGACTGCCGAACCTGCCGCGCCGGATCCGACGATCGCGCTGGCCGCTTCGGGTGCGAGCAGGGTATGCCCGTCGTTAACCGAGCGGACGGCCCGGACCAGCGCATCAGGATCCACGTCCTTGTAAAGGAAGCCGGCCGCGCCTGCCTGCACCGCCCTGGTCACCAGGGCTCCTTCAGCGGCGCTGGTCAGCACGAGTGCCCGTGCCCTGATGCCGCGGCCCCGCAGCTCCCGCAGTACCGCGACCCCGTCAAGCTCCGGCAGCTTGAGATCGAGCAGGAGCACGTCAGGGTCGAGCGCCGCCGCCAGCGCCAGCGCCTCGGCGCCGTCCGCCGCCTCGCCGATCACCTCGATGTCGTCCTGCACGCTCAGCAGTACCTGAAGGCCCTGACGGACGACGGGATGATCGTCGGCGATCAGCACCCTGATCCGGCCGCCGGCCCCGGTCGCGGCGCCCCCGGTCGCGGCGCCCCCGGTCGCGGCGCCCCCGGTCGCGGCACCCCCGGTCGCGGCACCCCCGGTCATTCGCGCACCGCGCCGGCGGCGGCTACCGGGACGGCCAGCCGCACCAGCGTGCCCTTCCCGGGCGCCGAACGTATCGTCAGCGTTCCACCCGCCGCGGCGGCCCGCTCCCGCATCGAGGCCAGGCCAAGACCGACAGGAGCCGCGTCCGGCGCGAAACCGCGGCCGCGATCGGTGACCTCCAGGACGACCCGCCGCTGGCGCCCCGACAGCGCCGGTGACAGAGACACGCAGATCTCGTCCGCGCCCGCGTGCCTGAGCGCGTTGTGGAGTGCCTCCTGCGCGACCCGATAGAGCGCTGTCTCCCGCTGTGCGCCGAGCGCGGGCAGCTCCCGGGCCTTGAAGGCGACCCGCACCCCGTAGGTCCGCCCGGCGAGCACGGCATAGCTGCGCAACGACCCGGCCAGCCCGCCCGCGGCCAGGTCGGGCGGGGCGAGGCCGTCAATGACGGCACGCAGCTCGGCGTGCGCCTGCCCGCTGAGCGCGGCCACGCTCTCCATCTCCGCGACGGCGCGGTCCGGGTCCCTCGCTACCAGGACGGCCGCGGCATGTGCCTTCGCCCTGACGCTGAACAACTTCTGCGAGACCGCGTCGTGCAGTTCCCTGGCCAGCCTCGCGCGCTCCTCGAGCACGGAAAGCTCACGGCCGCGCTCGTACAGTCTGGCGTTGGTGAGGGCGATCGCGGCGTGCGAGGCGAACAGCCCGAGCAACTGCTCATCACGCTCGGTGAAACCGCCGGGATCGCCTTTGCTTGCGGCGAAGATGACACCGAGCACGTCGGCACCGTCCTTGATCGGCATGCCGAGCACGTCGGCCAATTCCGGATGGGCGGACGGCCAGCCCTCGAACCTGGGATCGGCCCGGATGTCGGCCAGCCGCAGCGGCTGGCCCTCGCGGAGCAGGACCCCGAGCAGGCCGTGCTGGCGCGGCAGCGGGCCGATCGCCTTGCGCTGGCGCTCCGGGATGCCGTCCACTACGAACTCGGCGAACGATCCATGGTCGTCAGGCACGCCGATCGCCGCGTACTTCGCGTTTGCGAGCGACCGGGCGGAGGAGACGATCACCTGCAGCACGTCGCGGGTGGACAGCTGCCGCGCGACGGCGAGCACCACCTGGCTTACCTGTTGCAGGACCTCGTCCTGGCGCCCGGCTACCGTCCGGCCCGACCGCGCCCGCTCATCGCCCACGATCCGACGCTACCGGCGTCCCGTCCCAAGCGGATCAGCCACTGGTCCTAGGACCATCGGACCAGGCCGGACCGGACCGGCGCCCGATGTGCCGCACCGGCTGTGTTCCTAGCGTTAAGGGCATGAATGAATTCAAGACCGCCGTCATCACCGGTGCCTCACGTGGCCTCGGCCTCGCCCTCGCCGGCTGGCTCGCGGAAGACGGGTACGCGCTGGTGCTCGACGCGAGAGACGGGCCGGCGCTGCTGGCCGCGGCAGCCGGCCTGCCCGACGGCGCAACGGTGGCCGCGGTGCCCGGCGACATCACTGACCCGGCGCACCTGTTGGCCCTGCGCCAGGCCGCCGAGCAGCTCAGCGGCCCCGACTTGCTGATCAACAATGCCGGGACGCTGGGCACCAGCCCGCTGCCGCCGATCTCCGGCTACCCGATCGATGACCTCAGGGCCGCGTTCGAGGTCAACGTGCTCGCGCCGCTGGCGCTCACCCAGCTGCTCCTGCCTGACCTGCGCCGCCGCGGCGGTGCGGTGCTGTCCATTACCTCGGACGCCGCGGTCGAGGCCTACGCAGGCTGGGGCGGGTACGGCGCCGCGAAAGCGGCGCTTGAGCAGGCATGCAATGTGCTCGCCGCGGAAGAGACCGCGGTCCGGGTCTGGTGGGTTGACCCCGGCGACCTGCGCACCCGCATGCATCAGCAGGCCTTCCCCGGCGAGGACATCTCGGACCGCCAGCTGCCTTCGGCCGTCGTCCCGGCGTTCAGAAGACTGCTAGCAGAACGGATGCCGAGCGGCCGGTACCGTGCCACCGACCTGATGCCGTCGGGGGCAGGCGTATGACTGTCGACTTCGTTCTTCCCGCCGGCCTGGAGGCCCACGAGCCGCCCGAGGCGCGGGACGCGGCGCGGGATCTGGTCGCACTGTTGGTCAGCAGGCGGGCAACCGGCGAGATCAGCCACCACGCGTTCGGGCAACTGCCCGGCCTGCTGCTGCCAGGCGACCTGATCGTCGTCAACACCTCGGCCACGCTGCCCGCGGCGGTCTGGCTCGCGGACGGCCTCGCAGACGGCCTCGCAGACGGCCTAGCGGTGCATTTCTCCACGCCGCTGCCAGACGGCGACTGGCTGGTCGAGCTGCGGGCAGCGGACCGGACGGCCACCATCCCCTACCGTGGCGGGACGCCCGGCCAGCCGCTAGACCTGCCCGGCGGCGCGGTCCTGACCCTCACCGAGAGGTTCACCCAGCGGCTCTGGCGGGCGCGGCTGTCCACGGCGGTGGTGCCGTACCTGCTCCGCCACGGCAGCCCCATCAGGTACTCCTATGTCGACCGGGCATGGCCGATCGAGTCGTACCAGACAGTGTTCGCCACGCGGCCGGGCAGCGCGGAGATGCCGAGTGCCAGCCGGCCCTTCACCCCCGAGATCGTCACCGCGCTGGTCACCAGGGGCATCACGATCGCGCCCGTCACCCTGCATGCCGGCGTCTCGTCGCTGGAAGGCGGCGAGGAACCGTATCCGGAACCCTACGACGTGCCGCCAGCCACGGCCCGGCTGGTGAACCTGACCAGGCACCATGGCGGCCGGGTGATCGCCGCCGGCACGACCGTCGTGCGGGCGCTCGAGACCGCGGCGCCGGCAGGTTCCCATGCGGCGCATCCCACCGTGATGCCGTCCGCAGGGTGGACGGACCATGTCGTCACGCCAGAGCACCGGCTACGTGCCGTCGACGGGCTGCTCACCGGGCTGCACGAGCCCCGCTCGTCCCATCTGCGGATGCTGGCCGCATTCCACGGTCCCGAGCTGCTCAGCCACTGCTACGCGGCGGCGATCGAGCGCGGGTACCTCTGGCACGAGTTCGGCGACCTGCACCTGCTGCTCCCCTGACTCTCCTACGGCCGTCCCAGCGGTGTCGTCCCTGGGCTGACCCGGGCTGGCGCGAGCTAGACCAGCAAGACGGCCCGTTTATCGCCAAGCTCGTGCCAGCAGAGCGCGATGTGCTCCATCCATGTCTGGGAGCCAGCCGTCCCGATAATGGTCACCATCGGGCCACCGGGCGGCTGATCACGTTATCGGGAAGGTGCCTCGCCGACCGGGTCCTGCGCCGCAGCACAAGGCGGAAGGTTCGCGTCCAAAAGAGCACTCCCCCCGGCCGGGCGGGTACTGACATCCTTGCAGCGCTCCTGCAGCCGATGTAGTGATTCGCTATCGCCAAGCGGGAACGCCGCCTCCAAACGTGCGCTGTCCCTTACCTCGGGAAGGTCAAGCACGGCATCGACCAGGCTCGCCCGGCAGCCCGGCGTGATGTGCCCGGCCTCGGCGCGCAACGACGCCCGGGCGGTTCCCCCAGATGTTCCTGAGGTAGTCACCTCAGCCGCGGCGACCGTCCGGTCATCGTCGCTGACCTCGACGCGCTGATGCAGCTGATGCTCGGCCATGCGATGCCTCCTGCCCCGGTCCGTATGGACCCGCGTACCCCCTCGCCTCGACGCCAAAACCGCAGCTCTTCATCGGCCAGTGAGGCGAAGACCACACAGGCCACCCGGCCCCCGGCATCCACAGGCACGAGCTTGGCCGGCAGCGATCCGGGCGACGGCCGGCGAGGCGAGGGGCTTCCCGGCGAGCCTGTCCGGGTAGCGTTGACTGCGTTATGCCTGATCCCCAGATCACCCTGCTGGTGACACTGACCGGCCGGGACAAGCCGGGCGTCACCTCCCGGCTTTTCGCCCTCCTCGCGGGCCACCAGCTGAGCGTGCTCGATGTCGAGCAGGTCGTCATCCGCGGTCGCCTCGTCCTTGGCGTGCTGCTGTCCTGCGACAGCGAGCCGGACCTGACGGCGATCCACAGGGAGGTGACAGCCGCCGCCGCGGACCTGGACCTGGAAGCAGAAATCACCGCCGGCTCAGGCGAGCCGCAGCGGCGGCGCGGCCGCCTGCACGTCACTGTCCTGGGGAGCCAGCTCGCACCCGCCGCCATCGCGGCTATCGCCGGGCGGATAGCCGCCAACGGAGCGAACATCGACCGGATCGGCAGGCTCGCTAACCGCCCGGTCACCTGCATCGAGCTCGAGGTATCCGGTGCCGATCCCGGCATGCTGCGCACGGCTCTGGCCCGCGAGTCGGTCGCGCAGCAGGTAGACATTGCCGTCCAGCGCGGCGGCCTGCACCGCCGCGCGATGCGGCTGGTCGTCATGGACGTCGACTCAACGCTGGTCACCGGCGAGGCCATCGACCTGCTCGCGGCGCGCGCCGGATGCGGGACACAGGCCGCCGAGCTCACGGCGGCGGCCATGCGCGGCGAGCTTGACTTCACCGCGGCGCTGCGCGGACGGGTCGCGATGCTAGCCGGGCTCGACTCCGGCGCGCTGGCTGAGGTCCGCGAGGAACTCAGGCTCACTCCGGGTGCGCGCACCCTGATCCGCACGCTGCGGCGCCTCGGTTATCGATGCGGGATCGTCAGCGGCGGTTTCACCCAGTTTACCGACGGCCTCGCCGCCGACCTCGGCCTTGATTTTGCGGCGGCCAACACCCTTGAGGTAGCAGGCGGCCGGCTGACCGGCCGCCTGACCGGCCGCATCATCGACCGCCCAGGAAAGGCGCAAGCCCTGCGGGAATTCGCCGCCGGGGCCGGCGTCCCGCTGAGCCAGACGGTCGCGGTAGGCGACGGCGCTAACGATCTTGACATGATCGCAGCCGCCGGGCTTGGGATCGCCTTCAATGCAAAGCAGGCTGTCCGCGAAGCGGCGGACGCCTCCCTCAGCGTCCCGCACCTTGACGCCATCCTCTATCTGCTCGGCATCTCCAGGGACGACGTCGAGGCCGCAGATGCGGAGGACGCAGCCCTGGCCGACGCCAGCGACTCCGTTGCGGCGGCGGCTGGTTCGCGATCGGCCGGTTAAGCGCGATCCGTCGCTGCCTTAGCCTCCGAAACCTGGGGCTGAACCGCGTTGCAGGGTCAGGATCCGGCAACCGGCGCCCACGACGCTGCCAGCTTCCCCGCGCCAGGCGCGGCGCTCGTCCAGCCTCCCGCTAGCTCGATGACGGCGATGGCGGCCGACGGAAACTCCTGCCGCTGTCCGGTGAGGGCAGCGGCGAGCTGCTGCACGGCCGGGTTGTGGCCGACGTACATGAGCGTTCCCACCTCTGGCCCGGTATCCCTGATGATGGCAACGAGCTGCTCGGCATTGGCGTCGTACAGCCGGGGATCGTTGCTGACCTCAATTCCATCGCCGAGGTCGGCGCTGACATGCAACCAGGTCTGGCGAGCGCGCCGTGCGGTAGAGCAGATCACTGTGTCGGGCACGAACTCGTGCGCTCGCAGCCAGGCGCCTGCCGCTGCCGCGTCGCGTCTGCCCCGCGCCCGCAGCGCCCGTTCGGCGTCCGGGCCGCCTGGCAGCTCGCCCGCCTGCGCATGACGCATCACGATGAGCCGGGGTACCGCTCCCATGGGATCCATCGTGGGCCACGTCAAGGCAAACGCCGCGCAGGCACGCGGAGCTTGCGGTTCTTACCTGTCTCCGATTTCGGGCCGACCGCAACTGCCGCCGGCCGGGCTTGCCTGCCGGAGGCGATGGCTTCGCCGGCCCTCGCGAGAGCTACTACCCGCGGGCCACCAGGCACCAGGGGTACGTCCCGGTCAGCCGCACTGGCGTAGTCCCGGCGCATCAGGATCCGCCGTGGCTGCCGATATCCCGCGGCTCAGGCAGCCGCCGCTGTCTGCCCGGTCCCTTCGGTGTCTGCCGGCGCGGCGGGCACTTCAGGCCCGCCCGACGCGATGTTCGTGGAGCGGCGCTTGGAGATGACGATCGCGGCCACCACGATCGCGGCCGCGCCAAGCGCAACTCCGGTCCGCAGCGCAGTGTTGTGGCTGTACTGCACCACGCTCTGTGCGATGAGCAGCGACACCAAGTTCATGACCTTGATCAGCGGGTTGATCGCCGGGCCTGCGGTGTCCTTGAACGGGTCGCCCACGGTGTCGCCGATCACCGTGGCGGCGTGTGCCTCCGAGCCCTTGCCGCCGTAATGGCCGTCCTCGACCAGTTTCTTCGCGTTGTCCCAGGCGCCGCCGGAGTTGGCCAGGAAGACAGCCATCAGCGCGCCCGTGGCGATAGCGCCGGCCAGGAAAGAGCCGAGCGGTGCGTAACCGAACGCGAAGCCGACCGCGATCGGCGTCAGCACCGCCATCAGCCCGGGCGTGGCGAGTTCCCGCAGCGAGTCCTTGGTGCAGATGTCGACCACGCGGCCGTATTCGGGTTTCTCGGTGTAGTCCATGATCCCCGGGTGGTTCCGGAACTGCTCGCGGACCTCGTACACCACCTGGCCGGCCGCCCGGCCGACCGCCATGATCAAGAGCCCGGAGAAGTAGAACACCACGGCCGCGCCGATCATGACGCCGACCAGCACGTTGGGGTGGTCCACCGACAGGCTGAAAGTGCCCGCGGCCCGGCCGAGCGCGGTCTCGACGGTGGTGCGGAACGCGCCGAACAGCGCCGTTGCGGCCAGCACCGCGGTGGCGATCGCGATGCCCTTGGTGATCGCCTTGGTGGTGTTGCCCACCGCGTCCAGGTGGGTGAGCACCGCGGCGGGCTCGCCCTCGAACTCGCCGGACATCTCGGCGATGCCCTGGGCGTTGTCCGACACCGGGCCGAAGGTGTCCATCGAGACGATGACGCCGACCGTGGTCAGCAGGCCGGTGCCGGCCAGCGCGACCGCGAACAGCGCGATAATCGCGTTGCCGGTGCCGAGCAGGAAGGCCAGGTAGACAGCACCGCCGATGAGCAGCGCCGAGTAGACGGCGGACTCAAGGCCGACGGCTATTCCCGACAAGATGACGGTCGCGGCCCCGGTCTGCGAGCTTTCGGCGATCTCGCGGACCGGCCGCCTGCTGGTCTCGGTGAAGTAGCCGGTGAGCAGCTGGATGGCGCTGGCCAGCACGAGTCCGATCAGGACCGCGCCGATCGCCAGCAGCCGCGGGTTCCCGACGTGGGTCAGGATCGAGCGGGCGTCCACCCCGGTCACGCCCTTCAGCTGGCTGAAGCTGGACGGCAGGTAGATGAACGCGGCGCCGATTACCAGGATCAGGGAGATGATCGCGGAGATGAAGAAGCCGCGGTTGATCGCGGTCATGCCGCTGCGGTCGTTCTTGCGCGGCGCGACGACGAAGATCCCGATCACCGCCGTGATGACGCCGCACATCGGGACCATGAGCGGGAAGACCAGGCCCTGCGAACCGAACGCCCGCACCCCCAGGATCAGCGCGGCGACCAGCATGACCGAGTACGACTCGAACAGGTCGGCTGCCATTCCCGCGCAGTCGCCGACGTTGTCGCCGACGTTGTCGGCGATCGTGGCGGCGTTGCGCGGGTCATCCTCGGGAATGCCCTTCTCGACCTTGCCCACCAGGTCGGCGCCGACGTCTGCGGCCTTGGTGAAGATCCCGCCGCCGACCCGCATGAACATGGCCAGCAGCGCCGCCCCGAAGCCGAAGCCTTCCAGCACGCTGGGGGCGTTCGCCTTGTAGATGATGACCACCAGCGCCGCGCCGAACAGGCCGAGCCCGACGGTGAACATCCCGGCCACGCCGCCGGTGCGGAACGCGATCCGCATCGCGGACCGCTCGCCTGCCTCGCGCGCCGCCGCCGCTACCCGTACGTTGCCGCGCACCGCCAGCGACATCCCCGTGAACCCGGTGGTAGCCGAGAAGAGCGCGCCCACCAGGAAGAAACCGCTGCGGCCCCAGCGGACCGATTCGTTGACCGCAGGCAGCAGCAGGAGCACGAAGAAGATCAGAACCACGAAGACGCCGATGGTCTTGAACTGGCGCCTGAGGTAGGCCGCTGCGCCCTCCTGGACCGCCGTCGCGATCTCCTGCATCTTCGCGGTTCCCTGGCTGGCTGCCAGAACTTCCCTGACCAGCACGCCAGCCACCACGAGGGCGGCGAGGGCTACCGCGGCCACGGCCACAACCCAGGTCAGGTTGCTGCCAGTGAGCGTGGGCCCGTTGCTCGCCAGGACGAGCTTGAGGCTAGACATCTGTCCTCCTTGACAGGGCAACGAGCTTTCCTCGCCACTGCTGCCCAGTGCTTATGTCGCTGCACGCGCGCGTAGACACACCGATCTCTCGAGGAACTCCACCACGGCAGTGCCGGGAGTCTACGCATCCGGGCCACAGAATGATAATGCGGGCCCAGTCGTGGTGCCACTGCGCGCGGTCGTGACGCAAGACTTGCCCGCGGTTACGCCGCATGCCCCAGCGCATCCGGCTGCCGCGCGCCGCCTGCACGCGCCACGTCAGCGGCCCGGTCCGGTCAGGCTGACAGGCCATCCGATGGCCAGCTCATCCGGATTGTCGTGCCGACAGCAGACTCGCTGATCTGCACATCATCGGCAAGCCCGGCGATGACCGCGAGCGCGAAGCCCTGGGGCCGCCCAGCGGAACCTGCCCCCGGGCCGCCCTTGGCCGAGCCCCGGGCGGCGCCCGTGTCGGTGACCTCCACCTCGAACCTCCCTGCCCCGTTGGTCAGCGCGATCCTGACGGGCTCAGCCGGGCAGTTCAGCTGGTGGGCCTCGACAGCACGCGAGCACGCCTCGCCGACCGCCAGCCTGACCTCGTCAAGCAGCGCCTCTGGCACACCGCTGCGCCTGGCTACCGCCGTGGCGACCAGCCTGGCCGTACGTACGTGGGCGGGCAGGGGGGTGAAGCTGACTTCAACCGTTGCCATCTCGGGGCATCAGCCAGCGGTTATTTCTCGGATTTCCGGGCCGTGATGGCCTCTTCCACGGTGTCGTGGATGCCGAAGACCTTCGTAAGGCCCGTGATCCGGAAAATCTTAAGAATCCGCTCCTGCGTGCAGACCAGGTCGAGCGAGCCGTCGTGGGCCCGGACCCGCTTGAGGCCCCCGACCAGTACTCCGAGCCCCGTTGAGTCGAGGAACTCGACCTTCTCCATGTTCACCACGAGCTGGAAGTGGTTGCTGTTGACCAGCTCGATCAGGAGTTCACGCAAGCGCGGCGCGGTGTAGACGTCGATCTCGCCTTCCACCTCGACGATCTCGATCCCATCCTTGGTGTGGTGATCCAACTTCAGATCCACAAATCCTCCAGCGCCATGCGGCCATCGTCTGAGCGTGCGGGCGAGCCATATCGAACCCGGGATCGGGCGTACTCCCGTCGCGCATTCAATCACGCTCTGAGGTCATGTCTATACCAGATCAGGGTTCGAGGCACCTTGCGTCGTGGTGACACACTGAACCCGATGCCCTCGACAGCGCCGCTCGTCCCCGACGAGCCAGCGATCCCTGCCGGGCGGCTCGGCCATGTCGCTGCCGTGGCCGCTGTCGCCAGGCCGTTGAGCGCTGCCCCTCGTGCGGTCCCTTTCGAGCCGGCCAGCAAGCAGCAGGTTCGCGCTGCGGCGACCGCGGCGGCACCTGTCATGGCGGCACCCGGCCCGGCGGCACCCGGCCCGGCGGCACCCGGCGCCGTCCGGATCCTGGAGCGTGGCGCCCGGTCGGGAAGGCTCATCCACCTGGAGAACCTGCCCGCCAGGCACGGCCACCGGGTTGACTGGCCGGCCTGGGTGCCGCGCCAGCTGACCGAGGCGCTCGGGCAGGCCGGCGTGCCGGGACCGTGGGCACATCAGGCCGCCGCGGCGGAGTGTGCGCACGACGGGCGCAGCGTCATCATCTCGACCGGCACAGCGTCGGGTAAGTCGCTCGGCTACCTGCTGCCGGCCCTCACCGGCGTGCTGGATGGCGGTACCGCCCTCTACCTGGCCCCGACCCGGGCCCTGGCAGCGGATCAGCTGCGGACGGTACAGGCCCTCGGGATCCCGGGGGTACGCGCAGCCGTGCTGGACGGCGACACTCCGGCGGCGCAGCGGTCCTGGGCCCGGTCGCACGCCAGCTACCTGCTCACCACACCAGACATGCTGCATCACTCACTGCTGCCGCGACACGCCAGCTGGGACGGCTTCTACCGGCGGCTGCGGTACGTGATCGTCGATGAGTGCCACGGATACCGCGGCGTGTTCGGGTCACACGTGGCTCACGTGCTGCGCAGGCTCCGGCGGATCGCCGCGCATCATCACGGCGGCCAGGCCGCCCGGCGGGAACCCGTGTTCATCCTGGCCTCCGCCACGATCAGCGAGCCGCAGCGATGCGCGCAGCTGCTCACCGGGTTGGCCGCCGAGGCGGTCACCGCGGACGCCGCCCCGCGCGGCCCGGTGACCTTCGGGCTCTGGGAGCCGCCGCTCACGACGCTCCGCGGCGAGGCCGGCGCGCCGGTGCGGCGGACTGCCACCGCCGAGGCGGCCGGGCTGCTCGCTGACCTGGTGACCCAGAATGTCCCCGCGCTTGCCTTTGTCCGGTCCCGGCGGGGTGCCGAAGCGGTGGCACTTGGCGCGCGACGGGCACTCGCCGACGCGGGCGCGGCTGACCTGACCGCGAAGGTGGCGGCCTACCGGTCCGGTTACCTAGCCGAGGACCGGCGCGCGCTCGAGGCTGCGCTGGCGGCTGGCCAGATCACCGGGCTGGCCACCACCACCGCGCTCGAGCTCGGGGTCAACATCGGCGGGCTTGACGCGGTGCTGATCGCCGGCTGGCCCGGCACCAGGGCTGCCCTCTGGCAGCAGGCCGGGCGGGCCGGGCGGAACGGCCGGGCCGCGGTGGCCGTTCTCATCGCCCGCGATGATCCGCTGGATACCTATCTGGTGCATCACCCGGAGGCGTTGCTCCATCAGCCGGTGGAGGCCACCGTCCTCGATCCAGGGAATCCTTACGTGCTGGCGCCGCACCTGCGCGCTGCCGCCGCGGAACTGCCGCTGACCGATGCGGACATTGAGTTGTTCGGGCCGGCCGCCGCGGATGTCGCCGACAGCCTCCGCCGCGCCGGCATGCTCCGGTTGCGCGGGAACCGGTGGTACTGGACGCACCGCGGCCGGGCGCCACAGGCGGGCCTGCGCGGCACCGGCGGCGCGCCGGTCAGGATCGTGGAGGCGGCCACCGGCAGGCTCGTGGGCACCGTGGACGAGCCCTCGGCCCACGTGCTGGCGCACTCCGGTGCCGTCTACCCGCACCAAGGCGAGATGTACCTGGTCACCACGCTTGACCTGGACGAGCGGGTGGCCCTCGTCGATGCGGCCGATCCCGGCTATGCCACCTCTGCCCGGGAGCTGACCCGGGTGGAGGTCGGCGCCACCGCATTTGTATCCCGGTGGGACGAGGCGCACGTGCACTTCGGTGATGTCCGGGTGACACGGCAGGTCGTCTCGTTCGTCCGGCGCCGCCTCGAGACCGGGCAGCCGATCGGTGAGGTACCACTTGACCTGCCGCCGCGGACGCTGCAGACAAGGGCCGTGTGGTGGACGATCTCGCCTCGCCAGCGGGCCGCGCTAGCCGGCCTCGGAGTTGACCTGGGCGGCGCAGCGCACGCGGCGGAGCACGCCTCGATAGGGCTCCTGCCGCTAGTCGCCGCGTGCGATCGCTGGGATGTCGGCGGCGTCTCCGCCGATCTCCACCCCGCGACAGGACAGCTGACGGTTTTCGTTTATGACGGGCACGATGGGGGCGCTGGGTTCGCCGAGCGGGGGTTCCGCGCCGCGCGGGACTGGCTGCAGGCGACCGCTGAGGTGATCGCCTGCTGCGAGTGCGCGGCCGGATGCCCGTCCTGTATCCAGTCACCCAAATGCGGGAACGGCAATGAACCGCTGTCTAAGCCCGGTGCGGTCCTGCTCCTGCAATGCCTACTGGGCGGCAGCCGCAACGGCTCTGAGCCGAACTGAGCTGAGCGCAACTGGCGCAAGCAAACGCGCCACGCACTTGCCATTTGTGGCCGTACATGAGGCGACCCCCGCCGGGGGGGAGAGCGGGGGTCGCCGAACGGTCCGGCCCCGGGGGGGTAGAGCCGGTTCCGTCACCCATGAAAGCCTACGTGCAGCGAGCCAAAGTTACCAGCCAGTCATCGAGCCGTTCATCAAGACGCAACCTCGCCGCATGCCCCCGACCCCTATGCTGCCGGATCGTGGGCACTTTCGTCGAGGGAAGAAACCAGGCCATTGCCGCTTTCTTTGATCTCGACAAGACAATCATCTCGCGATCGAGCACGCTGGCGTTCGGCCCGTCCTTCTACCGGCATGGCCTGATCACCAGGAACCAGGCTTTCCGGAGTGCATTCGGGCAGCTCATCTTCCGGCTGAACGGAGCTGATCACCAGCGGATGGAGCGGATCAAGGGCGAGGTCGGCGCGTTATGCCGCGGCTGGCCGGCGGATCGGGTCAGCGAGATCGTCGCGCGGCACCTGGATCAGATCATCCTCCCGCACGTGTACGCGGAGGCCCACCGGCTGATCGCCAGCCACCGCGACAGCGGACAGGACGTGATTGTCGTCAGCAGCTCAGGCCAGGAGCTGGTGGGCCCGATCGGCGCCTGGCTGGGCGCGTCTGCGGTCATCGCCACCAGGATGGCGGTGGCCGACGGCTGCTACACGGGCGAGATGGAGTTCTGGGCGTACGGAGAGGCCAAGGCCCAGAAGGTCAGGGAACTGGCCGCGCAGCGCGGTTACCGGCTGCCGGACTGCTTCGCCTACAGCGATTCGGTGACAGACCTGCCGCTGCTTGAAGCCGTGGGCCACCCGCACGCGGTCAATCCTGACCGGGCCCTCAGGAGAATCGCCCGTGAGCGCTGCTGGCCAGTACTGGCCTTCGGCAGCCGGCTGGCCGCCCGGCCGGGCAGCATGTCAGGCTGCGCCAAGGCCAGCAGGATCCCCCCAGTCCAGGGCATGTAACAGCGGTGATCAATCGAGATAACGAATTGATTACGCCCAGGGGTTTTCAAGTCCGCGGATCCGTCGTACAAAGGTGTCACGGACGAGAGGTCCGGACACGGCAACCGGGTACCCACGGGCGACCAGCCGCGGGAGGCGTGCCGAGGTAGCGAGTCCAGCGGGCAGTGCGACGCGATCACGCGGCGCGCGAGCTGGGCACGTGCCCCGGCGGAGAAGGTGCACGCTTGGTAACCCGGCCTGACGTGGCAGGCGGCGGCGCCCCCGACCGGGGCGCCGCTCGCGTTAGGGCCCGCCGCACGCCCGCCCTGCCCGCCCGCCGCACGAAGCGCCGCCGCTGGCCGCCCGGCTCTTCGGCATGCTTCCCGGGCCGCCCGCCGGGTGACGCTCCTCGCGCCCACCCCGCCGCGTCCTCAAGATCCATCTGCAGCTATTGTCCCCCGCAGCGGCACCCCCGCCCCGGCGCGCCAGAATGGACGGCGGTGCAGGGGCCGCGGCAGGCGATGAGCGAGACTTGTCAAGACAGCCCGAGAGGGGAGAGCTCAAATGGCCGATCCGGCAGTCAAGCCCGGAGGAGACGGCGCCCGCGAAGCATCCGTTGGCGAGCTGGTGTCGTTTGCCGTCAAGGACATGAGCCAGCTCATCAGGTGCGAACTCGAACTCGCCAAGATTGAGCTCAAGGCAGACGTGCGCCGGCTGGGCATTGGGGGGGCGCTGCTGGGGATCGCCGCATTCGTGGGGTGCCTGGTGCTCGTGCTGCTCTGCTTCGCGTTCGCCTACGGCCTGATAGCCCTCGGCATCTGGCCGTGGGCCGCGTTCCTCATCGTGTCCGGCACCTGCATACTGCTCGCTGGCCTGGCAGTCCTCGTCGGAGGCACCAAGATGCGCAGGATTAGCGGCCTGAAGCAGACCAGGCAGACCGTCCAGGATGACCTCGCGCTACTCCGGCGCGAGGATGGAGCCGCGGCTAAGCCCGCACGCGGAGCAGGGTGACCGGATGTCCGCGAATGGCGGCGCATCGGCATTTATTGAAGGTCCCTGGTCGCACCGGTCTGTCAGTGCCAACGGGACACGTTTTCACGTCGCCGAGAGCGGAGACGGGCCCCTTGTCCTGCTGCTGCATGGCTTTCCCGAGTTCTGGTGGACATGGCGAGAGCAACTGTCCTCGCTCAGCGATGCTGGCTACCGAGCGGTCGCAGTAGACCTGCGGGGTTATGGCGGCAGTGACAAGCCGCCGCGCGGCTACGACCTGGTGACTGCCGCTTCGGATGCCGCCGGGCTGGTCAGGTCCCTCGGCGAAGCTAATGCCGTCATTGTCGGCCATGACTGGGGCGGCCTCATCGCCTGGACCACGGCGGCGTATTTCCCCAAGGTCGTGCGGCGGCTCGCGATCGTCTCCGTCCCGCATCCGCTCCGGTTCCGCTCGGCGGTCCTGTCCGACCCGCTCGGCCAGGGCAGGCGCAGCGGTTACGCGCTCGGCTTCCAGCTGCCGGTGCTGCCGGAACGGCAGTTGCTGCGCGACGGCGCACAGCGGGTGGGGCGGATGCTCAGCACCTGGTCTGGCCCCGGGTGGCCGGACCGGCAGACCGAGTACACCTATCGCGCCGCAATGTGCCTGCCGTCGGTCGCTCACTCGGCACTTGAGTATCACCGCTGGTACATCCGGTCCAGGTTCCGCCCGGACGGGCTGCGGTACGCGCGCCGGATGCGGGCCGCCATCCAGGCGCCGACGCTGCACCTGCACGGCTCCCTCGACAGCTGCGTCCTCCCGGCCGCCGCACGGGGCTCCGGCAGGTATGTCGAGGCCCCGTACCGGTGGCGCCTTATCGACGGGGCCGGGCACTTTCCGCATGAAGAGATGCCCGGCCGCTTCGACGCCGAGCTTCGAGCCTGGCTCGCCGACCCTGAACCTGAGCGATGACGATTCCCGCTGGCGTGCCCAGGGACAGGGATCCGGCGGGCCGCCCACGTAACGCCCGGCCACGCGATGCGCTCGGGCGGCCGCTTGACCATGGGGCGGTCGGCGAGTCGGCGCTGTCTGATGAGATGGTCCTGCCGCCCGCTGAGGCCCTTGCGCTCGCCCAGCGGCTCGTGGACGACGGCCGGCCGTTCCAGGCACACGAGGTGCTCGAGGCAGCGTGGCGGATCGCGCCGTCTGGTGAGCGCGACCTGTGGCGAGGACTGGCCCAGATCGCGGTCGGCCTGACGCACGCGCAGCGCGGCAACCCCCGGGGAGCGGTCGCCCTGCTGCGCAGGGGGGGCCAGGGAGCCGGCGAATTCACCGGCTCGGCTCCGTACGGGATTGACCCGGCGGGCATCGCCCGCTCGGCGGCCGACCTGGCCAGCCTGATAGAGCGCGGCGGACTGACCGGTATCACTGCTGCCGACCTGAGGTTCAGGCTGCAGGGACTGGCCCGCTGACGGCGGCGAGTACCGGTCGCTGCTTCGCCCGCCGCCCACCAACCGGGCTCCCGCCGGGAAGGCGCCTGCCAGGGTTTCCGGATGCGACAAGGAACCCGGCCCGGCCACCAGGACACCGGCTCAGTCGCAAAGCCCGGTGGAAACTGGTGAGGTGGCCCCAGCCCCAACGCTGGCATCCGAGTAGACCTCCGATGCGGTGAGCGCGTACCCGGTGTGGTACACGGTGGTCGCGGCGGCGAATACCACGCCGTACACCTTGCCGTCGGGCGCGAGCAGCGGGCCACCTGAGTTGCCAGGCCGGATGTCCGCCCTGATCGCGTAGATCTGCCTCGTCACCTGAGTCGAGTGGTAGATATCCGGGCTTATGGCCCGCTCGACACCTCCGATCCGGGCGGCCACCGCCGTGAACGACTGATCTAACGGGTAACCGGCGACAATCGCGTTACTGCCGGTCTGCGCCTGGTGCGCGAAGAGCAGCGTTCGTGCGCTGAGCCCGGGCACGTAGAGCACCGCGATGTCCCGGTCCGGGTCATACACGACAACCCTCGCCGAGAACTGCTGACCTGAGCTGGTGGACACCTCCGGGCCCTGCGTCACGCCGGCCACCACGTGGGCGTTGGTGAGCACGCGGCCGGGAGCGAAGACAAAGCCCGAGCCCTCGATCCGGCGTGCGCAGCTTGGCGCCACACCCTCAACCTTCACCACGCTGTCCCTGACCCGGCCCAGCGCGCGCGACGACAAGACCTTGTTACTCGGCGGCGACACCTCGAGCGCCCCCTCGGCGCCCAGCGCCCCGAAGACCTGCGGATAGGGCCCGCTGGCCAGCAGACGGCGGAAATCGGAGAACATGATTCTCGCGGCCGGCGGCATCAGCCGGTCCACGCCGTGCAGCACCGCCGAGTTGTTGACCTGGCGGGAAATCGTAGGGAAGGGCGCGTAAGCCACCGCCGAGCCGATCAGCCAGGCGATGAGCAGGACAGCGATGACGCTCACCGCTGCGCCGCCGACCGAGTCAAGGACGGTGGCGGGTCGCCAGGTCAGCCTGGATCGCATCGCCACGCCGAGGCCCGACGCGATCAGCTGGCCGAGCACTGCGGCGAGGAAGACGACGACGATGGCGACCACTGCCTGCTGCGCGAGGCCGCTCACCAGGGACACCGCTATCCGGGGGCCGAACTCGGCCCCGAGCGCGCCGCCTGCGATGAATCCAGCGAAGCTCAAGACCCCGATGATGAACCCCTGCCGGTAACCCGCCACCGCGAAGGCGACCACCAACACGATCAGGATCAAGTCCAGCAAGTCACCCGGCACGTGCCCACCGTATACGCCGGTGCGACCGACAGGGACGCCGCTTGCAGGGCCGGCAGCGTCGCGTCAGAGGTCCGCAGCAGGCCGCGCCTCGGGGGGCAGGTCCTCGACGCGGCCAGAGTCCCAGGGCAGCTCCCAGCCGCCCAGCGCGAGCAGCCGATCCACCAGCATTCCGGTGAATCCCCAGACCAGCATCCCGCCAGCCCGGAAGGCGGGGCCGCTGGCCCCGGACGGGTAGCGGATCGTCATGCGGTTGGCCGGATCCGCAAGCTCAGCGACGCCGATCCGGGCGACTGCGGTGACTTCCATCGGGTCGCCTGGCCCGACCGGGCCAGGGCGCCGCCACCACGCAAGTACGGGCGTCACCGAAAAGCCGCTGCGTGAAATAAACAGCTCAGGAAGGACAGCAAGCACCTGGACGCCGGACGGGTTTACCTGTGCCTCCTCCGCCGCCTCACGTAGCGCCGCCGATACCGGGCCCACGTCAGATTCGTCGACCGCGCCGCCGGGAAAGGCCGGCTGGCCAGCATGCCGCCGCAGCCATGGGCTGCGCTGGACAAACAGCAGGTCAGGGCCATCGGGACCAGCTCCGAACAGGATAAGCACCGCGGACCGGCGGCCGCCGCCGACCGGGGCGCGCAGCAGCGCGGGCACCGGCATCCTTGCCGCGGACCGAGCCAGGCCGACCAGCCATCTGGGGACGTCCGCGCCGCCATCGCCCGGTTCCGCTGGGCCCTGGCTCACGAGAACGGGCCAGCCTTGACGAGCTTGCTGGCCGTCGCCTCGTCGGTGGGCCCCGCACCGAATGACGGGCAGAGCCTGGCCAGCTCGCATCCTCCGCAAGCGGGCCGGCGCGCATGGCATACCCGGCGGCCATGCCAGATCAACCGATGTGACAGAACTGTCCACTCGGCCCGGGGAATGAGCGAGCCGACCTCCTGCTCGATCTTGTCCGGATCTGCCTGGGTGGTCCAGCCGAAACGGCGGGCGAGCCGCGCGAAGTGCGTGTCGACCGTAATGCCTGGCACCCCGAACGCGTTCCCGAGCACCACGTTCGCCGTTTTCCTGCCGACGCCGGGCAGCGTGACGAGATCACGCAGGCGGGCCGGCACCTCACCGCCGAACCGGTCACAGAGCGCCTGGCCGAGGCCGATGATGCTGGTGGTCTTGGCACGAAAGAAACCGGTCGACTGAATGATCTTCTCGACCTCGCCGCGGTCAGCCGCCGCATAGTCCGCTGCCGTGCGATAGCGCGCGAACAGTACCGGGGTGACCAGGTTGACTCGCTTGTCCGTGCATTGTGCGGACAGGATCGTCGCGATGAGCAGCTCGAGTGGCGAAGTGAAATTGAGCTCGCAATGCGCATCTGGGTACAGCAGCGCGAGCTCGCGGTTGATCCGGCGGGCGCGCCGGACAAGCGCGGTCCTCGACGGGAGATCTGTCAGCACGAGCCCAGCCTATGTAGCCCGGCCGTGCACCGCGCAGAGCGCGGGATGGAACGGCAGCGCAGCAGGCGAGAAGGCGGCGATTCCCGGTGGCCCGGGCGCAGCGGCCACGTGGCGCCCGAGCACGATCACCGCAACCGAGCGGGCGCCTGCGAGCTTAAGAGCGGCCGTGGCACTTGCGGCGCTAGCGCCGGACGTCCAGGTGTCATCGAGAAGTACGACGCGGGCACCTGGCACCCGTTGCGCCATGAAGCGGCCCGGGTCCAGGTCGCGAACTTCCTGATCATCACGAGACCGCAGCGACAGGGCCGCCCATGGCATTGCCAGGAAGGGAGCCGCCATGGACCACAGCGGGTGCGGCCCTGGCCGCCCGCGACCGCTCGGCACCAGCGCCATGTGAGTGGGCGCGGTCATCCCTGCGCGACGCCAGGCACACGGCCCGTGATCGTGCAGGAAAACCACGAGCAGCGCCCTGAGCACCGCGGCCGCGGCGGCTGCCTCAGGCTCGGCAGACTTGTACAGCCAGAGGTTCCTGGCATGCTCGCCGCCCTTGGCTGCATAAGCGATCGGCACCACAACGTCGGGTAGCAGGCCGGAAAGGCACTCGGCATGAAGCGCGCATTGATGGCACCGGGAACTGCCCGGCCGCGCCGGGCCCCGGCAGGTGCCGCAGAGCGGCGGCATGCAGGTACCGGGAGCGGCCGGGGCGCAGCAGCCTGAACGCGCCGACTGGCCGCAGCGGCCGGGGGCCGGCGGCGGGTGCCCGCATCCGGCGGCTGGCGGCGGCGCGCTGAGCCCGGCCGTCAGGGCGGCTACCTGTGCGCGCAAAGGCGCCCACCCTGCCGCAGGGTTGCGCACCCGGGCGTGCATGGTGGCGAGGTTACGCCGGGCTGCCGACGCTGCGTCGCCAGGAGAACCGGAGCGGGAAGTGCCCGGACACGGCGAGCGATAGGCTCAATCCCCGCTCTGCGCGCTCGCTCCGGTAGGCTCACCAGGGCGGTTCCGGTCGCACAGGTGGGGTCGCTCGATGCAGCGACCGACAAATGGGCGTACTTAGGCGCGTCCCGCACCTCGGGTACTCACGGTATGCCGGATGCCAGCCATCCACCATCGGGATGACCTTCATGCGAATGCCAAAGACAGTTCCCGGCCAGGAAACCACCGGCCAGGAAACCACCGGCCAGGAAACCACCGGTCCGCAACCGGCGGGCGCCGGACCGACAGGCGCCGCGGCCTCGGACGACGGAACGGCGGGCTCCGGGGCAACCGGCAGCCGACTACGCATGGCCGCGCGGCACGGCGGCCGGCTGATCCCGGCGGCGCGCCGGCACTGGCTGGTCTCCATCCTGTTGCTGGCCGGGCTGGTGCTGCGGGTGCTCGCCCAGCTCGCCTACCGCCCGGCGCTGCTATACATCGACTCGGTCAAGTACATCTACAACGGCTGGCCGGGCACCGACCCGGTCGGGTACAAGGTGCCGCTCAAGGTGATCCTGCTGTTCGGCAACCTGGGGACGGTCGCCGCTGTACAGCATCTCCTCGGACTCGCGATGGCCGTGACCATCTACAGCATGCTGCTGCGCCGGGGCGCCGCGCGCTGGCTGGCCGCCCTTGCCGTCGCACCGGTGCTGCTGGACGCCTACCAGCTGCAGATCGAGCAGACCATCATGCCCGACGTCTGGTTCGAGGCGGTCATTGTCGCCGGGCTCGCGCTGCTGCTGTGGCGACCACGGCCTACCCTGTGGCTCACCGTCGCGGCTGGCCTCGCGCTTGGCGCCGCAGCGACGATCCGCCAGATCGGCGAGATTCTTCTGCTCCCCGCGCTGGTCTACATGCTGATCGTGGCCGGCGGCTGGCGCCGCGCCGCAGTCAGCGCGACCGCGCTGTGCGCCGCCTTTGCCGTACCCATCCTCCTCTACTGCGGCATCGCCTACGCTGCCACCGGGCACTTCAGGCTTTCGCGATCGGGCGCCACGGCGGGGGTCTATGGCCGGATGGCTGAGGCGGCCGACTGTGCCACCCTGAACCTGCCTGCCTACGAACGGGGGCTATGCCCGACCGCCCGGCAGAAAGCACTCGGGCCTGACGGCCTCGAGCACAGCGAGACCTCCCCGCTCTATTTGTACGTCCCACCGAGCGGACATAGCAGGTCACATTTCGTGTCCGGCTTCAACCGGGCCGTCCTGACCCAGCAGCCGCTGAGCGTGCTGTCGTCTTTCGCTTCGGATGCGGGCAAGCTGTTCGCCGTGCACCGGGCAACCAGCCCGGGCGATACCCCGATCTGGCGCTGGCAGTTCCAGGACGATTACCCGACCTATGGCCAGGCCATCAGCCTTAGCCCAGCGCATGTCATCGTGGTGGGCTTGAAGAACCAGCTGGCCGGGGGCGTCTACCGCTATCAGCCGCTCGATCCTTCGATGGGCGGCAATGCCTCGGTCATCCCCGCGCTGGCGAATTTCTTGCGCCACTACCAGCTCGAGGGGGGCTTCACTCCAGGTCCGTTTTACCTTCTCGCCGTCCTCGCAGGCCTGATCGGCTCGGTCAGCGTCGCCCGGCGCGGCCGCGGCGCAGCTGAGCGCCAGCTTGCCCTTGCCTGCCTGCTGTTCTTCAGCTCCGCGGCGGCCGTCCTGATCGCCTCGGACTTGTTCGAGTTCTCCTGGCGCTACCAGCTCCCCGCCCTGGTCACCCTCCCGCCCGCCGGAGCGCTCGGGATCGCCGTCATCATCAGCGGAATCAAGCATCGCAAGAACCGGCCGGCCCGGCAGGACACCTCCGGCCCGGTGTCCGAGCTGACCGCGCCGACCAGGTAGCTCCCGCACTCAGTCAGCACACTGCGGCGTCAGCTCAGGCAGCGACCGGACGATCGGCGTAAGAACCGCTGCGAGACGACCGCGCTGCGCAGGGAGGGCCTTATGCAGGAAGCGGCAGCGAAGCAGCTGGGTGTCTCGGTCAAGGCCGTCAGCCGCTGGGTAGGCGGCGCCACCGAGCCCAGGATGCGCGATCTGCGGCGGATTCGGGAGGTCTTCGGTGAGGTACCGCTCCCGTAGCGGGCTGCTCCTGCTTTCGCCCGCTACAACCATTTCGCCTGCTGCAACCATTAAGCCGGAACTGTCTTTCCGGATCACTGGACGTCCCCCCACATGTGGCCTACGGTTCTGACATGGCGCTTGAGCCAGGACGCCACCAGGTCGGCACCGAGCGTGGCCGGATCGTCTTAAGGACATTTCGCGATGGGATGGCCTCGCAGGCAGGTCACGACCTGACGATCGAGGTGGGCAGGTGGGCGGGCGAGTTCACGGTGACCGACGAGCTGGATCCTGCGGACCTTGAGGTGCGGATCGAGATGGGCTCGCTCATTGTCAGGGAGGGTACTGGCGGGCTTAAGCCGCTCACCGACAAGGATCGCCGCGAGATAGCGGTCACCGCGCGCCGGGTGCTGGCCGCTGATCGTCATCCCGATGCGACCTTCTCCGCCACGAAGTTCGTGCCTGCCGATGGCGGCGGGCTGATCAGCGGCAGCCTGACGCTCGCGTCCGTGACCCGGCCCGTGCAGCTGCAGGTCAGCGAGCCCGAGCCCGGCCACTACCTGGCGACCACCTCGGTGCGCCAGTCCGACCACGGGATTAAGCGTTACTCCGCGTTCCTCGGCGCGCTCCGGGTGCGTGATGACGTCAGTGTCGAGATCGACATCGACCTGCGGGAGCCTGCCGGACCGGCGGCACGGGCGTGACCGGCCGGGCCGCTGAGAACGGCCCCGCCGCGCGGCGCCGCGGCGATGAGGTTGCGGCCGCCTTCGAGCTCCGCACCGGCCCGATGCTGGAGTTCGCCGATCAAGCACCCGCGGTGGTGGCGGCCAGCCATGCTATGGCTGGGCGGTTTCACCAGGGTGGCAAGCTCGTGGTGTTCGGCACCGGCGGCCCGAGTACCGATGCTCAGCACGTCGCTGTGGAGTTCGTCCACCCGGTCATCGTCGGAAAGCGGGCGTTCCCGGCGATCTCGCTGACCTCAGACGTGGCTACCGTCACCGGCGTCGCCGAGCGGGACGGCTTGGCCGCGATCTTCGCCCATCAGCTCCGGTTCCTTGCCGAGCCCGCCGACATCGCGCTCGGGATCTCTGCGGACGGCAACAGCCCTGCCGTGCTGGCCGGCCTGCTGGCCGCGCATCAGCTGGGCATGCTGACCGTCGCCCTGGTGGGCGGCGCGGGGGACGCTATCGCCGCGAGCCCGGCCGTAACCCACCTGCTGGCCACGACGGCGGCGGATCCGCGGATCGTCAAGGAGCTGCACGTAACCACGTACCACGTGCTCTGGGAACTCGTGCACGTTTTCTTCGAGCAGCCCGGCGTCCTGTCCCCCGGGGTGGTCGCATGAGCAGCATGGACCCAGCCGCTTCACGGCGACCGCGAGCGGCGCCTGGAGCCGCGGAGTGCCATGATGAGGTGTGCATCACCTGTTCGGACACTGCGGTCGCCGTGACCGTGCTGCGGCTGCTCGACGAGGGACTAGCGGTGGTGGACACCGGCACCGGCCAGGAAGAGGTCAGCGTCGCGTTGGTGTCGGCAGGCCCGGGTGACACGATCCTCGTGCACGCCGGGGAAGCGATCGGGGTGGTCGGGCGATGACCGGACCCAGGCAGGCGAGCGACACTAGCTCGAAGGCGCACGAGTCGCTCTACCCGTTTCTTTATTCGGGTACCACCGACCTGGCTGCGGTGCTTGATGAGGCGCGCCGGTCGACGATCGCGAAGGCCGCCGAGATCATCGAACTGCGCCGCGTCATCGGTGCGCGCGATGGCGCCCGCCTGATGTCCTGCGCCAGTGCGGCGGCAGAGCGGTTCGCCGCAGGCGGGCGGCTGCTTGCCTTCGGCAACGGCGGCAGCGCCACCGACGCCCAGCAGCTTGCCGCCACCTTCCTGAGCCCGGGCGGCGCCGCGCGGCCGCTGCCCGCTCTCGGGCTGGCCAGCGACCCGTCGGTGCTCACCGCGCTAGCTAACGACATCGGGGTCGAGGTCGTCTTCGCCCGGCAGATTGCGGCATTCGGCCGCCCGGGCGACATCGCGGTCGGGATGTCCACCAGCGGGAACTCGGGCAACCTGCTCCGCGCGTTCGACGAGGCGAGCAGGCGCGGGCTGCTCACCGTGGGCATCGCAGGCTACGACGGCGGGAAGATGGCCGAGCTTGACAGTATCGACTACTTGTTCGTCGCGCCGTCTTCGTCGGTGCACCGGATCCAGGAAGCGCAGACCACCATCTACCACGTCTTGTGGGAGCTCACACTCGCCGAGCTCAGCCAGTCGGCGCGCCCGAAAACCAGCAGCCGGTCAGTGACGGCAGCCGATGACTCGTGAAGGGGTGATCACATGTGCCTTGGCATACCGGGCGAGGTGATCGAGTTCCTGCCTGACCAGCCCGACCTAGCGCGGGTGGACGTGAGCGGGGTCCGGCGGGTCATCAACATGGCACTGCTCTGCGACGACCCGCCTGTGCCGGGTGAGTGGGTCCTTATCCATGTCGGTTTCGCGCTGTCCAAGATCGACGAAGAGGAGGCCGCGTTGGCCCTGGAGTTTCTCGAAGGGATCGGCCAGGCGTACGAGGACGAACTGGCTGCCCTGCAGGCCTCGCGGATCGAATAGGAGCGTCACCCATGCGGTTCGTAGACGAATTCCGTGACGCCGACAAGGCGCATGCCCTCGCCGCGAAGATAGCGGAGCTGTGCGAGCCAGGACGCCAGTACAAGCTCATGGAGGTGTGCGGCGGGCACACCCATACGATCTACAAGCACGGCCTCGAGGACTACCTGCCCGAGGCCATCACGCTCGTGCACGGCCCCGGCTGCCCGGTGTGCGTCATCCCGATGGGACGCGTTGACGACGCGATACACCTGGCGGCCCAGCCCGATGTGATCATGACATCGTTCGGCGACATGATGCGGGTGCCAGGAAGCGGCGGCTCGTTCTTCGACGCCAAGGCGGCCGGGACCGACATCCGCATGGTGTACTCCCCGCTCGACTCGCTGAAGATCGCCCGGCAGAACCCGGACAAGCGGGTGGTGTTCATGGCGATCGGTTTCGAGACCACCGCGCCGTCCACGGCGATGACGGTGCTGCGGGCGGCGGCGCAGGGCATCGAGAACTTCTCGGTATTCTGCAACCACGTGACGATCATCCCGGCCATCAAGGCGATTCTTGACTCACCCGACCTGCGGCTTGACGGGTTCATCGGGCCTGGTCATGTGTCCACGGTGATCGGCTGCCGTCCCTATGAGTTCATCGCGGCCGAGTACGGCAAGCCGGTCGTGGTGGCCGGCTTCGAGCCGCTCGACATCCTGCAGTCGGTGTACATGCTGATGCTGCAGCTGGCGCAGGGCCGGTCAGAGATAGAGAACCAGTACACCCGCGTGGTGCCGTGGGACGGCAACGTGGTGGCGCTGAAGGCTATCGGCGAGGTGATGGAACTGCGGCCGTACTTCGAGTGGCGCGGCCTCGGCTTCATCTCGCATTCCGCGCTCCGGATGCGGCCTGGCTACTCGGCGTTCGACGCTGAGCTGCTCTTTTCTGTGCCCGGCGTACGGGTGGCCGACCCGAAGGCATGCCAATGCGGCGAGGTACTCAAGGGCGTTCTCAAACCGTGGGAATGCAAAGTATTCGGCACCGCGTGCACACCGGAGACGCCAATCGGCACCTGCATGGTCTCCCCGGAGGGGGCCTGCGCCGCCTACTACAACTACGGGCGGCTGCACCGCCAGCGGGTCAAGGAGGTGAGCAGGTCATGACGGCCGGCCACCTGCACCAGCCGATGACCCAGGACGAATCGGCAACGGAGGCAATCGGCGCGAGCCCGGGCACCCGGCGCGAGCTGCCGGTTGCAGACCGCGAGCAGCAGGTGCTCGACCGCATAGAGCGGGCCCGCAGCCGCCGTCCCAAGATCAAGGAAGAGCGCATCACAATGTCGCACGGGGCGGGCGGCAAGGCCACCCAGACCCTGATCGAGGCTGTCTTCCTCGAAGCGTTCCGTAACCCGCTGCTTGAGCCGCTTGAAGACGCCGCTCGGCTGCATTTCAGCGGATCCAGGGTGGCCATGACCACCGATTCTTATGTGGTGTCCCCGTTGTTCTTTCCCGGCGGGAATATCGGTGATCTCGCTGTCAACGGCACCGTCAACGACCTGTCCGTCGCGGGCGCGGTGCCGCTCTACCTGTCCGCCGGCTTCATCCTGGAAGAGGGATTCCCGGTCGCCGACCTGAACCGGATCGTGGCATCGATGACCAACGCCGCAGCAGCAGCCGGCGTGCAGGTAGTGACCGGCGATACCAAGGTGGTGGAGCGGGGCAAGGCGGACGGCTGCTACATCAACACCGCGGGGGTCGGCGTCATCGAGCACGACGGCATCCTGGGCGTGGCCTATGCCAGGCCGGGCGACGCCGTTCTGGTGTCCGGCCCGATCGGGGATCATGGCGTGACGATCATGCTGGCGCGCGGTGAGCTGGACATCGAGGCCGACGTGATCTCCGACACGGCCGCGCTCAACGGCCTGGTGACTGACCTGCTCGCCGCGGCTCCCGGGGTCCGGGCGCTGCGGGACGCCACCCGTGGCGGGGTGGCCACCATCCTCAACGAGATCGCCCGGGCGGCCGGGGTGTGCGTGGTCGTCAGGGAGGACGACATCCCAGTGAGGCCGCAGGTGCGCGGCGCCTCCGAGTTGCTCGGCATCGATCCGATGTATGTGGCGTGCGAGGGCCGGCTGGTCGCGGTTGTCGACCACGATCAGGTCGACGACGCACTGGCGGCGATGCGCGCACATCCGCTCGGCGAGCAGGCGTCGGTCATCGGGCGGGTGGCCGACGACCCGCCGGGCATCGTCCTGCTCAAAACAGCGTTCGGTGGCACCAGGATTGTCGACTTGCTGGTCGGCGACCCGCTGCCGCGGATCTGCTAACCCGGCCCGCGCCGTCATCGGCCACCCGCGCCGTCACCGCAGGCCGTAGCCGGCGACCGGCGCGCCGTCACCGCAGGCCGTCACCGCGACCTGCGCCGTCACTATGACCCGTCGCCGTCACTATGACCCGTCGCCGTCGCCGTCGCCGTCACCGGCGAGGCCGCCAGCCGCGTCCCTGACGCCTGCCACAACGGCCTGGCCGAGGCTGATCCCGCCGTCATTACACGGCACCCGCGAATGAACCAGGACCTCGAATCCGCGCGCCGTCAGCCGCGCGGTGACCTCCCCGGACAGCAGCAGGTTCTGGAAGACCCCGCCGGACAGCGCCACCACGGTCAGGCCGTGCTCGTCACGCAGGATCGTGCAGCATTCCTCGATGACGCCGGCCACCCCGTGGTGGAACCTGGCTGCAACCACCGCCGGGTCGGTCCCGGCCGCGAGGTCCTCGGCCACCGCCAGGACCAGGTCGGTCCCGGCGACCTGCAGCGGCGGCCCGGGCAGGATCCGGGCCGGGTAGCTGCCGCGCTCCGCCGTGTCGGCTAGCTGCTCGAGCTCGACGGCGGCCTGCCCCTCGTAGTTAATGACATCGCGCACGCCGATGATCGCAGCGACCGCGTCGAAGAGCCGCCCCGCGCTGGAGGTGAGCGGCGCGTTGACCCCGCGGCGCGCCAGCTGGATCACGGCCTCCCAGTCGCCTTCGTTCCGCTGCGCGACCTCCAGCCCGCCCGCAGGCAGCCCAGCCGCAGGCAGCCCGGCCGTCGTCAGCCCGGCCGTCGTCAGCCCGGCCGTCGTCAGCCCGGCCGGGAAACCCAGTGCGGCAACGTCCAGGTAGGCGGCTGCCATCCGCCACGGCTGCCTGATCGCAGCGGCACCGCCAGGCATCGGCACCGGCCTCAGGTGGCCCGCCCGCTCGAATCCGGCAAGGTCGGCAAGGAGAAACTCGCCACCCCAGATGGTGCCGTCGGCGCCATAGCCGGTGCCGTCGAAGGCAACCCCGATGACCGGGCCGTCCGCGCCGTTGTCGGCCAGGCAGGAGGCGATGTGCGCATGGTGATGCTGCACGGCGGTTAGCTCCACGCCGGGAAGACCTGCCGCGTATCTGGTGGACAGGTAATCGGGGTGCATATCGTGGGCCACCAGCTGCGGGGTGATGTCAAAGAGCCGCTTGAAATGCTCGATGCCCTCGGCAAACGACCGGAGCGTCTCGTAGTTCTCCAGATCGCCGATGTGCTGGGAGATGAACGCGCGTCCCTCCTTGGCCAGGCAGAACGTGTTCTTCAGCTCGGCCCCGCAGGCCAGCACCGGACGCCGGAAGGCGGTGCGCACAGCGAGCGGCTCCGGAACGTAGCCGCGGGACCTCCTGATCAGCGCCGGCTTGCCGCGAACCGCGCGTGCCACCGAATCATCGGTCCTGACGTGGATCGCCCGGTCGTGGGTGAGGAACGCGTCGGCGATGCCGCCCAGCCGCTTCAGCGCGTCGGCGTCGGTGTAGGCGATTGGCTCGTCCGAGATATTGCCGCTGGTCAGAACGATCGGGCCGGCGACCTTACGGAGCAGCAGGTGATGCAGCGGGGTGTAGGGCAGCATGACGCCGAGCTCCCGGTTGCGCGGCGCCACGGCGGCGGCCACAGCGCCAGCCAGCGCGGCGCTGCCAGGTCTCCTGGGGAGCAGCACGATCGGCCGCCTCGCGCTGGCGAGCAGTTCCGCCCCGGCCGCATCCACCTCGCAGAGCCGCCCTGCCGCCTCGACATCGGCCACCATCACGGCGAACGGCTTGTCCTCCCGGTGCTTGCGGGAGCGCAGCGCCGCGGCGGCCGCTTCGCTGGCCGCGTCCACCGCCAGGTGGTATCCGCCGAGCCCCTTGACCGCGAGCACCTGTGCCCCCCTGAGCAGGCCGGCCGCCGCCGTCAGCGGGTCACCAGACATTTCTGAGCCGTCCGTGCCGAGCAAGGACAGCTGCGGTCCGCACGCCCTGCAGCAGACCGGTTGAGCGTGAAACCGCCGGTCCGCCGGATCGTGATACTCCGCGGCACACGAGCTGCACATGCCGAAGCCGGCCATCGTGGTCAGCTGCCTGTCGTAGGGCACATCGCGGATGATGGTGAAACGCGGCCCGCAGTTGGTGCAGTTGATGAAGGGGTAGCCGTACCGTCGGTCCGCCGGGTCGGCGAGCTCGGCCAGGCAGTCCGCGCACGTCGCGGAGTCCGCCGACACCAGGGCACGCCTGGCCCCGCCCGGCTCGCTCGGCGCGATGGCGAAGACCGCACAGCCATCAGGTACAAGCGGCGAAGCGGTAACCCGCTCGATCCTGGCCAGCGGAGGGGCGTCCCGTTCGAGCGAAACAAGAAATTCTTTAACGGCCTCCGGGGCCCCCTCAAGCTCTGCGAAGACTCCGTCGACATCATTGCCCACCAGGCCACCGAGGCCGAGCCGGGTCGCCAGCGCATACACGAACGGACGGAAACCGACGCCCTGGACAATTCCCTCGACCCGGACCGCCGTCCTGATGCGCTCCTGGTCAGCCGGGTAGCCAGCCGATGACGCCAACGACACGCCGAGCACGTTACTACGCAGGACCACAGAACAGATACCCGGACATGATCAGTGGCAGGGCGGCGCCGCTGGCTCCCAGGTTGCATTCGGGTGCTTAGGCTGGAGTTGTGCTGCCGGAGAAGCCGCTCCCGTCCGCCGGCCGGCCTCCTCCGGCGGGACGGGGCGGTCTCCGCTGCCCTGGGTCGCCAGGGCCTTCGTCCCGGGATCGGTGGGAAGAGGGGGCCCTCCGTTGTCCCGGGAACGCCATTTCGGTTGTCACGTCGTGTCGAGTAAGTAAGGTAGGCCAGCACTCAAGTCAGCCAGCACATCGGTGAGACCGAGGTGATCGCGGGTTGCATTGGAAGGACGCTTCTGCCCGCTCACCGGACTACGTGCCGCGGGTAACCATCCAGTCTGGGCGCAGCAGCACCGCGGTCAGCCTCAAGCAGGTGACCGGAGCCCAGCGAAAAGATCGTCCTCGGGAACAGGCGCGCCTGTCGTGTCGCGAGCCCTGATGAAGCTCTCCCGCCCGAATACGCGCTCGCTGAGGTCCTGCGGGATCTTGGTGAACCACGATTCGCTGATCTGGCTAGCGTGCGCGAGCAACGCTGCCCGTTTGCGTTCAAGTACCGGCCGGATGTCGATGTTGGTAGTGATCCGGCGCTCGGATTCCTCGATCCTGCGCTGCTCCTCAGGGGTGAGGATGTCGGCCTCAGGGAGGTCAGCGCCGAACTCACGCAACGCCTCCATGACCTCCTGCCATTCGCTGCGGCGCATCGCGGTCAGGTAAAGCTTGGCAGGAATGCCGGTCCCGGCCACCGCCGCGGCAGCGGCCCGGCTGGCATGCACGTGGTCGGGATGCTGATAGGCGCCATTGTCGTCGTAAGTGATCACGACATGCGGCCGGTACTGTTCGATCAAGCCGCTGATGCGGACCGCGACATCCTGCTCCGGTACATTGCAGAACGCGTCCGGCCGGTGCTTGTACTCCCAGTCTGGCATCCCCGAGTCGTGATAACCGAGCAGTTCCAGGTCGCTGACGCCCAGGTACTTGCAGGACTCTCGCAGCTCAGCCAGCCTGATCTGGGCCACTTCGAGTTCATCATGGCCGTCGTCACCGGGCTTGATTCCCGTAGGCGTGTCGCCGAACTCGCCGTTAGTGCAAGTGACAAGGACTGTACGAACTCCCTCGTCCGCATACGTGGCCAGCACGCCGCCGGTGCTCGACGCTTCGTCGTCAGGATGCGCGTGCACCGCCATCAGGGTGAGTGTCTCCGCCATGGCACAAGACTGCCCGACGACCGGCCGCCGCGTGCATCCGGGCTCCCGCGTGGCGCCAAAAGTACGGGCAGGAATCCCGCGCGGACCGGCCCAGTTGGGGTGAGAATGGTGCAGCGGGATCCCGGTGGCGAGCTGGCGACGGCGCGTGCGCTGCTGTCGGCGGATCAGGAGCGCGCGGAGTCCGGGCTCCGTGCGCTCGGCCGCGACTTCGACGGGATCGTCGCCTCGTCGGCGGCGACCGACGACGAGCATGACCCGGAGGGCGCGACGAACGCGTTCGAGCGGCAGCACGTGGCGGCGCTTATCGATCGGGCGCGCCAGCATCTCGCCGACATCGGCGCCGCGCTCAGCCGGCTCGACGCGGGCAGCTACGGGACCTGCGAGCGGTGCGGCCAGCAGATCGGCGCCGAGCGCCTGCAAGCCCGTCCCGCCGCCCGGCACTGCATCAGGTGCGCGGCGGCCGGGCGTTCCTGACGTCGTGCCCGTGCACTCAGCCCGCCCATCCTCGGTAGCCAGGCCACGGCTCGGCGTCTTCAGTCACCGGGGCGGCCGGAGCGTCGCTCGCCGGGCACCTTGCTGGGACTGCCGATCCGCCCCGGCTTCCAGAGCGCGCCCAGCGTGCCCTCGGCTGCTGACGTCCCGTGCAGCCCGCCGCCGCGGCCGCGCAAGATAAGCGCGCACCCGACCGCGATGGCGCCGCCGGCGACCGGACCGACGAGATAAGCCCACCAACCGGTCCAGTCACCGAGTACGAGGGCGGGCCCGAGCGAACGGGCCGGGTTCATCGAGGCGCCGCTGACCGGCCAGCCCCACAACCCGGCCAGGGCTATGTAACCGCCAACGGCGATCGCGGCCAGCGGCCCGACCTGCTGGGCGCCGGATGCGGTGCCGAGGATGACGCTGACCAGCCCGAGTGTCAGGATCGCCTCCATGACCATCGCTGTGGCGGCGGGGATGCCCTGCCCGGGCAGGGTCAGGCCGGCGCTGCCCTGCCTGCCGATCAGCGCCCACAGCACCAAGGTCGCGAGCACCGCGCCAACGAACTGGGTAACGATGTACGCGGGCACCCGGCGCCACGGGAAGTCCCCGCGGAGCGCGAACGAGATGCTGACCGCCGGGTTGAGGTGCGCACCCGACACCGTTCCCATGAACAGGATGATCGCTGCCACCATCAGGCCGGGTGCCACCACGGCCGCTGAGGTGGGGATCACATGACCGCCGAACCTGGCGTTGACCATGCCGCCGCCCACTGCCACGATCACCAGGAAGAAGGTACCGAGCAGCTCGGAGAAGAGCCGCCGGCCCTCGTACTTGTCATCGAAGAAGTCGAACTGATGGGTGATGGAGTTCGGGCGGCCCATAGAACGCAGCGCGACGTCGGCGTGCCCGCCTGGCATCAGCTGATCGGTGATCCGTTCCGCGGCATGCCCGGCCTGGTCACTGTCGCTGGCCACTTGTTCACCCTACGTTGCTGGCGGTTCCGGCGGGAGCCTCAGCCCGGCGGTTCGGCGGTGCAGCGCCCGCCGGCCGGGTCACCGGGACGGCGGATCCTCGGCGGCCTCCTCCGGCCTGCTCACCCAGGCGGAGAACACCGGCATCCCATGCCACGGACTCGCGCCGGTGGTTCGTTCATGGTCATGGTCTTCATCGGCGGCGACGGCGACCACTGCGTACGGATGCCCGAACCGCAGCTCGGCCATCCGAAGCAGGCCCCGGGGCCGCAGGCGCGTGCTCATCATGACTGCCATGGCGGTTACCGCAGCTGCCTCGAACCCGGTCCGGCTGTACCGAGCCGCGCAGGCCTGCCTGGCTTCGTAGCGATAGGCGGTGAGCCCGAGCAGTCCGGCCAGCGCCGCGGCAGCCGTGTCGAAGCCGAGGCCGGGCTGGCTGAGGTCATAGGAGCTGTCGGCCGACCAGGCGGGCAGCACCGCGGTGCAGCGCTCTTCCCGGCCGCCCGCCGCCGTCACCGGCGCGGCTCGCTCGGTCAGCAGCCAGAGCGGTCCCGCGCCGAGTTCAAGATCGAACAGCGAACGCCGGGCCGGCTGCCGTCCGGTGGCCATGCCGGTCGCGAGATCGTAGGCGACCGCGAGCACCTCGGCGGCAGGCACGTCGGGCGCGGCGGCGACCGAGGTGACCAGCAATCCCCCGGCGGCACGCGCAGTGTGCACCGCGACATCACCCGCACCCTGGGTAGCGGCGATGAACTGCCGGTGGCCGGATGCCCGGCGGGCCGGGGTGCGCAGCACCCGGCTTACCTGCGCTGCCCACGGGCTGTCCGGGCCGAGCGCGCTCGACGGCGCGAGGTCAAATGGCCGTTCCCAGGAGACTCTGGTCGCCAGCGCCGTGGCCAGCATCAGCATGGTGTCAGGCGTCAGCCCGATGGGAAACCTGCGGATCATCCCGAGCGAGTGCTGCGCGGCCCACTCATCGAGCTGTGCCTGATCCCGCAGTGTCCCGGTCTGTACGGCCGGAGGCAGCCCGGCCTGCCAGCCGGCCAGCGCGTCGGTCATGGCGCCTTGCTGGTGCCAGGCCGCAGCTGCCGCAGCTACCAGCGGATGCGGCTGAGCCAGCAGCGCCGCCGCCGTCGCGGCCGCGGTCTCGGTCTCGCAGCCGAGCACCCGCGCAAGCTCGGGCCTTGCCTTACCGGTGCAGGCCGGGCCGCACAGCGCGAGCAGCAGCCAGGCACCGAGCGGCGAGGCTGCGTGGTGGTCATCGCCGGCTACCGCATGAAATCGCCTGGCGTACGCTGCCAGCGGTGCGGCCAGGTCTGCTGCTGTCGCTGTGGTCACGTTCTCACTTTGCCGCAGTCCCGGCCCGCGCGCAGCAGCCGTGACGGCGGGACGCGTTCCCGCCGCCGGCCGCCAGGGCGCTCGGGGTGGCGATCCGCGGCGTGCTCTGCGCGTGACCGCCGCCTGGCGGCCCCCGGCCAGGCAGCTCCGCCGATCAGTGGCCGACCGGGGCTCCGGCCAGCGCCGCGATGACGCCGATGGCGGCGGCGCCAAGCAGCGCGCTGACCAGTCCGTTGCGAAGTGCCAGCAGCCATGCCGCGGCAGCGACGGCGACTCCCGCCTGCCACAGATGGCTCAGCTCCGCACTGAGCGGGATCGCGGCCCCGGCGATCGCGCCGATGGCCGCTGGCCCCGCTCCGGTCAGGAACGACTGCACGCTGCTGCTGGCGCGGAGCTTTCCGAAACGCGGTCCGCCCGCGATAACAAAGACGAATGACGGCGCGAACGCGACAAGTGTCGCGAGCAGGCCACCGCGCAGGCCGGCGGCCGCATAACCGACCACGGCGACGGTCAGGACCACCGGCCCCGGCGTGATCTGGCCGAGCGCGACAGCGCTCAGGAACTGCGCGCCGGTCATCCAGTGATAAGTGGTCACCGCGTCGCGTTGCATCAGCGGGATGATCACGAAACCGCCGCCGTAGGAGAGCGCGCCGACCTTGAACGCGACCCAGGCCACGGAGCCCAGCCCGGCGGTTGCGGCCGCCGGGGCGGCCAGCAGCGCCACGGCGCCCGATCGCTGGCCGGCGGACCGGGGCGCGCCGGGGAGCCGCGCTGCCACCTCGATCAGCCCGCAGCCGAGCAGCACGACGACGAGGAACGGCCCGATCAACGCCGCCGCGGCGCCGCCCGCCACCAGGTAGCCGATCCATCGCACCCGGGCCAGCCGATGCGGGCCAGCCCGGCGCCAGCTGGCCGGGGCCAGGCCGACGGCGGCATTGACCGCGATGGCCGGCACCGCCGCTCCCGCGCCTGCCGCCGCCCCGAGCACCCACGCCGGCACCGTGCGGGCAAGGAACAGCGCTGCCAGGGCGAGGATGATGACCAGGCCGGGCAGGATGAAGCAGGCTCCGCCGAGCAGCGCTCCCGCCGGTCCCCTGAGCCGCCAGGCACAGAAGATCGCCAGCTGCGTGGAGGCCGGGCCGGGGAGCAGGTTGGTGGCGGCGACGCCGTCCTCGAACTCATGAGCCGGCAGCCAGCCCCTTTCGTCCACGCACAGCTTGCGGAGCAGGGCGATATGTGCGGGCGGCCCGCCGAAACCGATGATTCCGATGCGGGCCCATTCGCGCCCGATGGTGGCAAGCGCTACCCGCTCGGCGTCCGGCTCGGTCACGCGCTCACCGGCGCTGGGGCGACCGGAATGTCCACGCCCTCAACGTACTTGCTGGCCGGCCAGCAAGTACGTTGAGGGCGACGCTGGCGCGCCATCTGCCACTGCCGCCACAGCCGCAGCCATATCCGTTACGGTCATCGGCAGAGCTTCCCGCGGCGAAGGGAGTAACCGGCATGACATCCAGTGATCTGCTCGCCGACGCGTTCGGCCGGATCCGTGACGCCGTCTACGAGGTGGTCGACGGCCTGAACCCGGAGCAGCTCGAGTTCCGCCCGGACCCTCAGGCCAACTCCATCGCCTGGCTGGTATGGCATCTGACCAGGGTTCAAGACGACCATCTCGCCGGCGTCGCGCAGACCAGCCAGCTATGGACAGCAGACGGCTGGGCAGCGCGGTTCGGACTGCCCTTCCACGAGACGGAGACCGGCTACGGCCAGCATGCCGACGCGGTCGCCGCGGTCCGGGTGGCCTCCGGCGACCTGCTGACCGGGTATTACGACGCTGTCTATACCGAGACCATCCGGTATGTGCAACGCGTGTCCGACGCTGACCTCGGCCGCATCGTTGACGAACGATGGGATCCGCCGGTCACGCTCGGCGTCCGGCTCGTCAGCGTGATCTCCGACGGGCTCCAGCACGCCGGGCAGGCGGCCTACCTCCGCGGCCTGGCGGAGCGCAGGTAAAGCTGCCGCTACGGCTCCGGCTCCGGTGCCGGTGAACCGCCGGGCTGGGCGGATCCCGTGGGCGGGCCGGATCCGGCTGTGCCGCCCGCCCGGCCCGGGCCGCCCGGGCCGCCCGGGCCGGGCAAGCGCTGGCCGAGCGTGACCGCGGCCAGGATCCCGGCCGCGAGCACCAGCCCGGCCGACAGGAAGAGGGCTGCGCGCAGGCCCTGGTGGAAGGCCGTGTAGGCGGCATTGATGACCTCCTGGACCAGGGCGCCCTGGCCGGCCCCGGCCGCCCCGCCTGCCCCTGCGGTGTTGCCGCTGGAGGGCACTCCGCCGGTCTCGATCGCATGGATGACGATCGACTGGAAGTTGGTCGGAATGCCCAGATGCCTGAGCCTGCCAGTGAGATCCGACCTCAGCTGCGCATTGACGAGCGCGCCGAGAACCGCGACCCCGGTGACCGCGCCGATCTCCCTGCTGGTGTTGGTGGCCGATGCCGCCATGCCGGACCGTTCGGGGGGCACCGCGGTGAGGACCGAGGAGGTGATGGGCACGACGGTGATGCCGATGCCGATGCCGGTCAGCGCCAGGGATCCGGCCAGCGGCAGATAGCCCGGGTGCGGGCTGAGGCTGATGTTGGTCAGCAGCAGCCCGGCGCTGAAGATCAGGCAGCCCGCGGGGACGAGCATTCGGAGGTCGACCATGCTCTGCCAGCGGCCAACCAGTACGGAGGCGAGGATCATCAGCACCGTCATCGGCAGGAAGACGCCGGCTATGCCGTAGCCACTGTCGCCGACCACCTCAGCCAGGTAGAGGGCGGTGAAGAAGAAGATGGCGAAAGTCGCGAAATAGGCGCAGAAAGCGACCACGTTCGCGGTTCCAAACCGCGCGATACGAAGGAACTTCAGGTCAAGCAGCGGGTGCGCGGCCCGGTGCTCCCGCCAGAAGAAGGCGGCCGCCGCCACCGCGCTGATGCTGAACAGGAAGATCTCCTGGGGCGCGGCGAACCCGGCGCTCTCGGCGCCGATAATCCCGAAGACGAATGCCGCAAGCGCGGCCGCCCCGAGGAACGTCCCCGACGTGTCCACCCGGTGCGCATCGGGATCCGCGCTTTCCGGCAGCACGAGGCCGGCGACCACCAGCGCAGCGAGGCCGAAAGCGAGGTTGAACCAGAAGATCCCGCGCCAGCTCCACACGCCGACCAGCGTGCCGCCGATGACCGGCCCCGCGGCGAGCGCGAAGCCGCTCACCGCCGCCCATATTCCGACGGCGCGGTTGCGGCTGCGCTCGTCGGTGTACAGCTGGCGCAGCATGGACAGCGTGCCCGGCTCGCTGGCGGCGGCGCCGAGCCCCATGACAGCCCGGCCGGCGATCAGCACGGCGACGTTCGGCGCGAGGGCGCACATGACCGATCCCCCGCAGAACACGCCCGCGCCGGACAGCATGACCTTCTTGCGGCCGAACTCGTCGCCGATCATCCCGCACGCGAGCATGATGCTGGCGAAGGTGAGCGCGTACGCGCTCACCACCCATTGCAGGGCCGAGACGCCCGCGTGCAGGTCGGACTGAATGCTGCCGAGCGCCACGCTCACGACCGTGTTGTCGAGAAACGTGAGGAATAGCAGCGTGCACAGCGCGGGAAGGGCAAGCGACCGGCCGCCGAAATGGGCATGGGCACGGGCCCGCGCCGCCGTCTCGGCCCGCAGTTCCACTGGGCAGCCCCTATCGGCTGGGCGGCCTAATGGCAAGCCGCGGGTAGGCCGGAGGTCTTGCCGTTGTTCTCGACGGTGAGCAGACCGCAGAAGCTCGCGTCGCCGACTTTCCAGACGCCATTCTGTTTCACGGCGACCCCGGCCTGGTTGCTGAGGGCCGGCTGCCCGCCCACGAGGATTGAGTAGATCACCTTGGCCTGGGTCGGCGACTCGATCGTCACCTTGCTCACCTTCGAGGTCGCCGAGCTGGCCAGGGCCGAGCTTGCCTGCGCCTTGATGACCGTCGCGAACACCTGGCCGTTCTGCAGCAGCGTCACCCGTTTGGCGACCGGGGTGCTGGCGCTGAAGAACGCCGCCCAGTTAGCCTCGATCTCGGACTCCGCAGCCGAGCCGGCTGCGGACGTGGACGGGGTGGCCGGTGGAGTGGCCGATCCGCTGGACGACGAAGGCGGCGAGCTGGGCTGGGACGCCGAACTTCCGCTGCTGCCGCAGGCGGTAACGGCCAGGCCGACCGCCGCGCCTGCGGCCGGAACCAGGAGAATATGACGGGCTGACTGCCGGAATCGCATCTGAAGCCTCTCCTTTAAAATCCTGTTCATGGCGTACCGAAGATCCAGGTGCCAGGAGCCCGGGTTGCACAGTGCAGTCATGTTGCACAGCGCACTCATATTGCAGTGCACTCATGTTGCCGTGCAGTCACGTTGCACAGTGCAGTCATGCGGTTTAGCCCTGGGCAGCTCCCCCGCAGGCAATATCGCACCACGCTACCGCCTTGGAGTTCAGGTGGGATGAACCGGTCACCCTCGCGGCGGCTCCATCCAGGCTTCATACCCGGCACATCGCGGCTCCACCGAAAGCCGGTCGGCCAGTCCACGGTCAGCCCTGCGTGCGGCATCGAGCGCGCGGGATGCTGCTCGACGGCGCGGGATGCTCGACGCGCGGGATGCTGCTCGACGCGCGGGACACTCGACGCGCGGAATGCTCAAGGACGACGTGGTGAGCCAGGCGGCCCAGACGGCCCGATATGCCCGCCTTCAGTAGCTTCGCCGCGTTCGTCCATGGCACCCCGGGCGTGCCCGCGGCCAGCGTCCGGCCGCTTGCCGCGCTGCTGGCAGGTGGGCCGCCGGTGAACGACCAGCGCGGTGATCGTGGTAATGCTCACGGCGAACAGCAGCCACGGCACGACCACGAGCAAGTCACCAGCAGTCACTCCGTCCACTCCGTTCCTGGCCCGAGCGAGTGTCCCGGATGTCGCTATCGCAGCAGGCGGCGGGGTGCGAGACGTGCAGCCTCTGTGACGGTGATGTGGAAGCTCAGGGCAAAACGGAAATGCGTCACGCAACTGCGCTTTAGCTGCCCGCACATGCTCACGGAGCGTAGCGGTCCGGGTATGTTGGCATGTGCGTTCTCTGGGACCGTTGCCCGGATAGCAGGGCCCGCGGACGCGCCCAGGGGAAGGCCGTGCTGCATGAAAGGGGGCAGATGGCCACCACAGTGTTGCTTGTCGAGGATGAACGGAAGCTTCGTGAGCTGGTCCGCAGCTACCTGGAGGCGGCCGGGCTCACCGTGCTGTCCACCGGATCGGGTGCCGATGCGATCTCGCTGGCCGGTTCGGCGTCGCCCGATTTGATCATTCTCGATCTGGGCCTGCCTGACGTGCCCGGCGAGACGGTCGCGGCGGAGCTGCACGGCACATCGTCAGCGCCGGTGCTGATGCTGACCGCCAAGTCCGGCGAGGACAACCGGATCCATGGGCTCGAACTAGGGGCGGACGACTATGTCACGAAGCCGTTCAGTCCGCGTGAGCTGGTCTTGCGATGCCAGGCGATCCTGCGCCGGGGCGGGAACTCCCCGGCCGGTGAGCAGCTGAGCAGCTACGGTGACGGCAGCCTGGTCATCGACGAGCCGCGGCGCGATGTCCAGGTCCGCGGGATCACCGTGCAGCTGACGCCGACCGAATGGGGCCTGCTGCTGGCGCTGGCGACCGTCCCCGGCCGGGTCTATTCACGGCTGGAGCTGATCAACCGGGTGCGCGGATATGAGTTCGAGGGATATGAGCGCAGCATCGACTCGCACGTGAAGAATCTCCGTCGCAAGATCGAGAAAGACCCGGCTGACCCGGAGATTGTCCAGACTGTGCTCGGCGGGGGTTACCGGCTGGGCCTGCGCCGTGATGGGTAGGGCTGATCGCTCGAGCCCGATCGGGCTGCGGCTGGCGCTGGCCTTCGTGGCGGTTGCCCTATCCGCGGTGGCCCTGGTCGGCGTGCTGACCGCCGTGTTCACGGCCGCTGAGGTCTCGAAGCTGGCCTCAGATCAGCGGTCCTTGCTGACCCAGTCGCTGGAGGTGGCCACGGCGGACGCCTGGCAGCACAACCACGGGTGGTCGATGGCCGAACTCCACCCTGTGGTGGATCTGGCGTCAAGGATCGCCGTGGTGGTCCAGGTCAGGGATCAGGCGGGCCGGCTGAGTGGTCTCCTCGCCAGGTTTCGCGGGTAACACCGGCCCGGAAAGCCAGGCGCCGATCGTGATCCGCGGCCACCGAGTCGGGACGATCAACCTCCGGTTCAGCCGGGCAGGGCTCGGCAGCCCGCATCATAGCCTGCGCACCACCCTGTGGCAGGCGGTAGCCGGTGCGGCTGGCATTGCGGCCCTGCTGGCGCTGATCGTGGCGCTCCTGGTATCGCGGCGGATCAGCAAGCCGGTCACCCGGCTGATCGAGGTGGTGCGGGAGCGGGGTAGCGGCCAGCAGGCCGCCAGGGTGGGCGAGCTCCGCGCCCCTGCCGAGCTGCGTGAGCTCGCTACCACCTTTGACACGATGGCGGACTCGCTGGCCCGCCAGGAAAGGCTCCGCCGCAACCTGGTCGCCGACGTCACGCACGAGCTCCGCACCCCGGTGGCGGTACTGCAGGCAGGCCACGAAGCGCTGCTCGACGGCGTCATAGCTCCTACCGCCGAACAGCTGTCATCCCTTCGTGACGAGGTGACGCGTCTCGGCTCCATGGTCGATGACCTGCAGATCCTTGCCTCCGCCGAAGCCGCGGCGCTGCAGCTGAAGGTCACGCCGCACGACCTTGCCGAGATCGTCGAGGTAGCGGCGGCCAGCATGGCGAGCCGGTTCGATACGGCCGAGATAGCTCTGGTGCTGAAGCTGGCGCCGGTCCCAGTGCTGGCCGACGACCGGCGGCTGCATCAGGTCATCACCAACCTGATGAGCAACGCCATCAAGTTCACCCCGGCGGGCGGGACGGTCACGATTGAGGTCGGCCAGCGCGCGGGACAGGCCGTCCTGACTGTTTCCGACAGCGGCGTGGGCATCCCGCCACAGGAATTGCCGTATATCTCCGAGCGGTTCTGGCGTGGCAGCAACGCGGCTGAGGTCGCCGGCAGCGGCATCGGTCTTGCCGTGGTCGCCGAGCTTGCCTGGGCACACGGCGGCCGGCTGGACATCGCGAGCGCTCCGGGACGGGGCACCCAGGTCACCGTCGGCCTGCCGCTCGCCTTACCGCCAGGCAGCAGCACTGGCCGGGGCCGGAATGATCAGCGAACCAGGCTGACCGCCACGCGCGAAAACACCAGCCAAGGTTCGGTTAACTGGTCCCGTGAGACGGGGACCAAGGGCCCTGCATACTCCTTCCACAAGCTGCAACGCTGTAGACATGGCGCGAAACGACGCACCAGGTAACGGGCAATCAGCGGAGCGGGCACAACTGACCCGCGAACTCGTTGATGACCTGGTCCGGGCGGCCGTGGCCGCGCCATCCAAGCACAACACCCAGCCATGGCGGTTCCGGGTGGACGAGGCAAGCCAGGCGGTCGAGCTGTATGCAGACACCGATCGCCAGCTAGCCTACGGCGACCCCGATGGCCGCGCGGTGCACATCGCGTGCGGCGCCGCGCTCTTCAACTTCCGCCTGGCGGCCGCGGTGCGCGGCCGCCAGGCGGTCGTCCAGCTGCTCCCGGACCCGGGGCGGCCACTGCTGCTGGCGGCCATCCGGCTCAGCGGACGCTGTCGCGGCGGTGATGTCGAAGCTGAGCTGTACGCGGCCATCCCGCAACGGCACACCAACCGGGAGCCGTTCAGCGGGCGGCGGGTGCCGCCTGGCGTGCTCGCCGAGCTCACGGAGGCGGCCGCGATCGAAGGCGCGATCCTGCACATCCTCGACCTCGACGAGGCGGCACGCGTTCTCCAGCTGGCGGCCGTGGCGGAACGCGATCAGCTCGCGGACCCGCGTTACCGCGCCGAGCTGACCCGATGGGTCGGCGGTGAACGGGACCGGGACGGCATCCCCGCCGCCTCGCTCGGCCCTCGTTCCCCGGACACCTCCACCCCGGTGCGGGATTTTGCTCCAGGGCATGAGCCGGGAGAGTTCCGTTATGCGTGGTTTGAGGAGCACCCGCAGCTTGCGGTCCTCGCTACGCACTCCAGCCGCAGGGCTGACTGGCTGCGCGCGGGCCAGGCGCTGGAGCGGGTCCTGCTGACCGCTACCGCCCGGGGCATCTCGGCCAGCCCGCTCACCCAGCCGCTCGAGGCCGGCGAAGCGTGGCTGGTCCGTGATCCGAGGTCAGGAACGGAGCAACCGCAGATGATCTTGCGGCTCGGCTACGGCCTGCCGGTGCGGCCAAGTCCGCGGCGCCCGGTCGGCGAGGTGCTGGACGAGGCGCAGGCTGGTGAAGACCACCCGGGTTGCCTGCGAGCTAGTCGCTGAGACGGCCGCTGTCCCGCAGGCCGGGCCGAGTAGCGGCGCACGGGCGCAGGCGGGTCAGGCCTCGCCCCATAGGTCATCGAGTGCCGCATCCACCCGTGCGGCCAACGCGGGCAGCCGGGGGATGACCGGGCGCGGCGGCTCCGCCTCGGTGATCTCGCAGCTGGCCAGCGCCCCAGCGTCCAGGAACCGGGTCAGCTGCGCATAGCTGTGCCGATCGTCACGCGCGGCCCGGTGATGATGGATGCGCAGCGGCGCGTACAGGAACAGCTGGTCCCGGGCGCGGGTGACGGCGACGTAGAACAGCCGCAGTTCCTCCGCCAGGCCGGACCTGGTGGCCAGCGCCATGTCGCTGGGTACCGCGCCGTCCACCAGGTGGGGCAGGTGCACAACCCGCCATTCAAGACCCTTGGCGGAATGCATCGTGGAAATCACCAGGAAGTCCTGGTCAAGCCGCGGCGGCCCGGCAAGGTCCGAGCTGGACACCGGCGGGTCCAGGGCCAGCTCGACCAGGGCTTCGTGCAGCGACGGCCGGCTGGCTACGGCATCGGCAAGGCGCTCGAGGTCGGCGATCCGGGCGCTGGCGTCCGGGTAGCGGGCCCGCAGCGGGTCGACCAGCGCGGCCAGGATCGCCACCGCCCGGTCCGCGGCCCGGTCCAGGCCCGCGGCTTCGGCCAGGGCGGCCACCGTCGCTGTCAGCGCGGCCCTGGCCCGGGGCGGCGCCGCTGTCACTGCGTCGCGCCAGCGGTCAAACGGTGCCGGATCAGCGGGCGCGATGGTGTCGATGATGCGCCGCGCGTGCACCGGCCCGATGCCGTCGTGCAGCCGGACCAGCCGGAACCAGGCGAGGTCGTCAGCCGGGTTGGCGACCACCCGGGCCGCTGACAGGAAATCCTTGACGTGAGCGGCCTCGGTGAAGCGCAGGCCCCCGTACTTCACGAACGGGATGCCCCGGGCCGATAGTTCTACCTCCAGCACGTCGCTGTGGTGCGCCGCCCGGACCAGCACGGCCTGTTCCCGTAGCTCCATGCCGGACTCGTGCGCCGAAAGGACCCGCGCGCAGATCTCCCGCGCCTGGGTGGCCTCGTCGTGGCAGCGGACCAGCAGCGGGACCTGGCCGGCGGCCCGGTCAGCCGCCAGCGCCAGCTCGAGCCCTGGTGCCTGCGGGCGGACCGAGTTGGCTAGCTGCAGCACGGCGTGGCTGGACCGGTAGTTTCTGGTCAGCCGGATGACAGCAAGGCCCGGGTAGGCCTGCCCGAGGCCGGCGAGGTGCGCCGGGTCCGCGCCACGGAAGCCGTAGATCGCCTGGGCGTCGTCGCCCACGCAGGTCAGGCCGTGCCCGTCCGGCTGCAGCAGCCGCACGATGTCGGCTTGCACCGCGTTGACGTCCTGGTACTCGTCGACGAGCACCGCGTCATACAGGCCGCGCAGCGTCTCCCCCGCCGCCGGGTCGGCCAGCGCGGCCCGCCAGAGCAGCAGCAGGTCATCGAAGTCGACCAGGCCGTGGCTGCGTTTGTGCGCGACATAGCCGCGGAACAGCGCGGCGAGCTGCTCGGTGAAGTCCGTGCACCAGGGGAAGCCGCCCCGTACCACCTCGGCCACCGGCGAGTGGGTATTCACGCACCTGGTGTAGATGTCGGCGCAGACAGCGGCCCGCGGGACGCGGCGCCCCGTGCCCACCAGGTCGTGGTCGCCGCGCAGCACATCGAGCAGGTCGCTGACGTCCGTCGGGTCGAGCACGCTGAACTCGGGCGGCAGCGAGAACGATTCGGCGTGGGCACGGATGATCCGGTGCGCGATGGCGTGAAAGGTCCCGCCGCATACCCGGTCGCCGGCGGCCGGTACCTGCGGCGCGGCCCGGGCGAGCATGTCATCAGCGGCCCGGCGGGTGAACGTCAGCAGCAGGATCCGGCTGGCCGGCACGCCCTGGGATCGCAGCCAGGCGGCCCGCGCCACCAGGGTCCGGGTCTTCCCGGTTCCGGCCCCCGCCAGCACCAGCAGCGGCCCGGCTGCATGAGTGACCGCCCGGCGCTGCTCTTCGTTCAGTCTTTCGAGGATTTCGCCTGGTTCGAACATGGACACGAATGTAGCCAGGCTGGCCGTCGTGGGCCAGATACCCCGCCGGCCACCCGAAGTTCCGCCAGCGCGGCAGGTACGCGAGGATCAGTCCATGCGCGCGATAGTGGTCGAAAAGCACGGCGGTCCTGAGGTCCTGCAGGACAGCGAGTGGCCTGACCCGAGCCCTGGTCCTGGGCAGCTGCTGGTCGATGTTGCCGCGTGCGGGGTCAACTTCATGGACATCTACCAGCGGGAGGGCAGGCCGCCCTACGCTGGCGGCCTGCCCTACGTGCCCGGTGCCGAGGGCGCCGGGACGGTGGCGGCCGCAGGCAGCGGGGTGACAGGCTTCACCGCGGGCGACCGGGTCGCCTGGACCGGCGTGCCTGGCAGCTACGCGGACCGGGCCGTGATCCCTGCCGACCGCGCCGTTCCTGTTCCCGGCGGGGTGGAGCTTGAGGTCGCGGCCGCAGTGCTGCTGCAGGGAATGACCGCCCATTACCTGTGCCACAGCACCTACCCGGTGGCGCCAGGCGATCCGGTGGTCGTGCACGCGGCCGCGGGCGGTGTCGGCCTGCTGCTCACCCAGATGGCGGCCGCCCGCGGCGGCACGGTCATCGCGACCACCTCCACCGGCGATAAGGCAGAACTCGCCCGAGCGGCGGGCGCCGACCGGGTGGCTGGCTATCAGGACTTCGGTGCTGTCGTACGGGAGGTTACCGGCGGGTCCGGCGCGGCGGCGGTGTACGACGGTGTCGGGCAGGCGACGTTCGACGCCAGCCTTGCAGCCTTGCGGCCGCGCGGCTGCATGGTCCTGTATGGCGCGGCCAGCGGGCCGGTGCCCCCATTCGAGCTGCAGCGGCTCGCGGCGGGCGGATCATTGTTCATCACCAGGCCTACCCTCGTCCACTACATAGCCAGCCGCGACGAGTTGCTGCTGCGAGCCGCGGACCTGTTCAGCTGGATCAGCAAAGGGCGGCTCACCGTCCACATCGGCGGCAGATACCCGCTGGCAGACGCGGCCAGGGCGCAGGATGACCTCGCCGCCAGGCGCACCACAGGGAAGCTGCTCCTGCTGCCCCGCTGACTCGTCGGGGCGGATCCCCGGCCGGCACCGGGCGCAGCTACGACTCATTCGCCAGCTGCCAGTTGTGCGGCCGCATCTACTGGCGGGGCGCGCCATGCCACCCGCCTGGCTGCCCTGGTCGATAGCGCACGTCTCGCGGTCGATGCCAGCGCCCGGACCGGCAGGAAGGCGTGCGGTCAGCCGCAGCATCCGCGGGCGGCGCGCGGATACTCGGCTTTTCAAATGTGTCATGACGGGGGAAGAACCAAGCCGTTACCCGAAGCGAGGACGCGATTCGGGAAAGGTAAAGAAAGAGGTACCTTGAGATGACCGGCCTTCCTTACCCGGCTCCATATCCTGTCCAGCTGTCGATCGACTACCCGGACCGTCCGCTCAACCGGCTGACCTCGTTCTTCCGCATCTTCACCATCATCCCGATCGCGATCGTGCTGGGCACGGTATCCGGCGGGAGCTGGGAGACAGTCAAAGGCAACACGAGCCTGGTCGTGACCAGCGCAGGGGGACTGCTGTTCGCCGCGCCGCTGCTCATGATCTTGTTCCGGCAGAAGTACCCGCGGTGGTGGTTCGACTGGAATCTCGAGCTGCAGCGCTTCGGCAACCGGGTCGGGACGTACCTCGCGCTGATGAATGACCGGTATCCGGCCACCGACGAGCAGCAGTGGCTGCACCTGGATTATGCCTACCCCGACGCCGCGGCCGACCTGAACCGCTTGCTTCCCCTGATCAAGTGGTTCCTCGCCATCCCGCATTACATCGTGCTGTTCTTCCTGGACATCGCGGCGTTCGTGGTGGTGATCATCGCCTGGTTCGCGATCCTGTTCACCGGCCGCTATCCGCAGGGCATGTTCCGCTTCGTCGAAGGCGTGATCCGCTGGCACAACCGGGTGATCGGCTATGCGCTGACCCTGGTCACCGACCAGTACCCGCCGTTCAGGCTGGCGCCCTGACCCGCCGGGCTCTCCCAGGATGAGCCGTGCCTAGCCGCCGGCCATCGCTCCCACCACAAGGAACGGCTCAGCCCCGGTCAAGACGGCGGCGGGCAGCGGGGCATCTGGCGGTTCGTGGGACAGGTCCTGCTCACAGGCGAAGAACCGGACGAACGCCCGGCGCTGCCCGGTGCCGCGATCACGGATCGTGCCGCGCAGCATCGGATAGCTGGCCTCTAGCGCGTCAAGCACGGCGCGCTGCGTGCCGATGTCCTCGCCGCCCAGTTCCACCTCGCCATCCACGCGGGCGAGCGTCCGCAGGTGCGCCGGGAGCACGACCCGGATCATGGCAGCGTCTGGACCTCAACCGACAGGACGGCCGGCAGGTCCCGCACGATGGGCGCCCAGCTGTCCCCGGCGTCGGCGGACGCGTAGACCTGGCCCCCGGTCGTGCCGAAGTAAACGCCGCAATCCTCGAGCGAGTCAACCGCCATCGCATCCCTGAGCACGTTCACGTAACAGTCACGCTGCGGCAGGCCATTCGTGAGCGCCTCCCACTCGTCGCCGCCTGACCGGCTGCGGTAGACGCGCAGCTTCCCATCGGGCGGATAGTGCTCGGAGTCGCTCTTGATCGGCACGACATAGATGGTGTCCGGCTCGTGCGCGTGCACGTCGATCGGGAACCCGAAGTCGCTCGGCAGGTCGCCGCTGATCTCCCGCCACGACTCACCGGCATCGTCACTGCGCATGACATCCCAGTGTTTCTGCATGAACAGCACGCCAGGACGCGACGGGTGCATCGCGATGCGGTGAACGCAATGGCCCACCTCGGCGTCCGGGTCCGGGATGCCGTCGGACTTCAGGCCGCGGTTCACCGGCCGCCAGGTCGCGCCAGCGTCGTCGCTGCGGAACGCGCCCGCCGCCGAGATCGCGACGAAGATCCGTCCCGGGTCGGCCGGATCAAGGATGATCGTGTGCAGGCACATCCCGCCAGCCCCTGGCTGCCAGGAGCTTCCCGTGTCATGCCCGCGCAGCCCGGGCAGCTCCGCCCAGCCCTTGCCGCCGTCGACCGAGCGGAACAAGGCGGCGTCCTCGACCCCGGCGTAGACCGTGTCCGGATCGGTCAGCGACGGCTCAAGGTGCCAGACCCGCGCGAACTCCCAGGGGTGCGGCGTGCCGTCGTACCACTGATGGGTGCCGGTGACGCCGTCGTAGCTGAACTGGTTACTCACCGGCTCCCACGTCGTGCCAGCGTCGTCGGAACGCTGGATCAGCTGGCCGAACCAGCCGCCGGACGGCGCGGCGTACAGCCGGGCCGGGTCAGCCGGAGAGCCCTTGAGGTGGTAGGTCTCCCAGCCCCCGAAATGCGGGCCGCCGATGTCCCATTGCTCGCGCCTGCCGTCTGACGTCAGGACGAAAGCGCCCTTGCGCGTGCCGACCAGTACCCGTACCCCGGTCATTTGCCCTCCTCCTAGGGTGCCGCTTCGGGCTGCGCCAGCCCGGCGCCCGCACCCGCGTCCGGTTCTCCGATAAAGGTATGACCGTGCCGGCGGCCCGGACTCATCGGCGGCCGACGATTCATGTCCGGATGCTACGGCTCAGCCGCTCGGGTGGTGGATGTCCACCGGAGGCAGGTCCGCCACCTCGCGCTTGGTGATAGTAAGCCGGATGCCGTCGTCGACCCTGCCCACAGAGCCGATCGGGATCGCGACCTCCTTGCGGCCCCACAGGTGGCCCTCCTTAAGGAGCACGTGCGTGACTCCGTGGCTGCGGGGATCGATGACGAGCCCCTGGACCAGCCCGATGTCGCCATCGGTGGCGTGGACGCGATCGCCGCGGCGCACCTCGACCTCGCCCAGCGGGACATCGTCATAGGTGACGGTCTGCGAGATCGGCACGACCGTGTCGCCCTGCACGCCCGCGGCTCCGCCCAGGCCGTAGTAGGGCCAGGAGAGCACCTGCTCAGGCCCGTACTCCGCGTAGCCGCCGCTCCCGGGCACGAACTGCGTCTCTTCAGCTGACTCGAGGTCATCGAATTCGGCCTGGGTGCACCCGAGGGTGATCCCGCCCGACGAAGTCTCTACGAGATCAAGCGGGACAAGCCGTCCGAGACCCCGCCGGTGTCTCGGCTCGACCACGAGATGCGTGACGACGCGGGCCACCGGGTCCACTATCACGCGGCTCACCTCACCGCAGGCACCGTCGCTGCAGCTGACCTCGCTGCCGATGGTGAACGGCGTCATCTCAGCCATGCCCGCCTCCCTCCTCCCCTTGGACCCTAGCGCGACGCCGTTCCGCGAGTTCCGCGCTCGGCGAGATCACGCCTGCCCAGAACGAGCTGGTGGCCGGGCCCTGCCCGCCGGTCCAGATCTCGAAGCCGGAGCCGACGTTGAGCAGCCACCAAGCCGTCGGCCTGGCTGGTGGTCACGCCGTGCTTGCCGGACCAGGTGTTGTAGGCCGCGTTCCAGGTGCCAGCAGCCTTCAGCATCACGAGTTCACATCACCGTTACAAAGCGGAAGCAGGCCGGCAACCAGGCGGAGAGACATTCAACATGCGAGCGCGCCCGGATGGGAGAGATCCGTATGCCATTGTGGAGAATCCGGGCCGTACAGCCAGATGATCCGGGCATCCGGACAGCATTCACCGCAGAGCAGCGGCGTATGACATCAGTTCGCTACCGGGCAGATGACGGCGGTCCCTGTATCCGTCGCCGTCAGCCGGCCTCCTCGGATTCGCACATGAGCTGGGGCGAAGAAGGGATGCCCGAAATGGTGCCACGTGGTTCCTTGACGGCATTGCCGCTTCCCGTCGAGCTTCCTGCCTTGTCTTGCTCCTCGCAGCTGCTAGTGCTCGGCGACATGGACGCGGTGTCGCACGGCCTGGCCGGAGGCACGCCCGGCAACCGAGCCTCGGATGCGTACGTGGGTGCCGTGCTGGGGCAGGTGCGGATCTCCGCCCGGGCATTCGGCTCCATCACGCGCGTCCGGCTGGCAGCGTCGAGCGCGACAGCCCGGCATCACCTGGACCTGGTCACGCGTTCGGCCAACAACGTGTGGTCGATACGACGAGGCCTCGACGGAGCTGACCACGCGCTGCTTGACGAACTCGAAGATCTCATCGCGGCCCGGCTGGCGCCGCGGAACCACAAGCACCTCGCAGGCAACGCCAGCCTCGTGGTGCTCATCGCGCAGGATCACATTTACGGGCCCGCAGTTCGCCAGCTACGGCTGCTGGATGTTCCGACCTGGGTACTGCAGCCCGGCCGCCACATCGCCGCCGAACTCTACAAGGCAGCCACGGCTGTCACCGTACTCAGTCAGGACCCCGCAGCTTGAGTTTCGGAGATCCGCAGGCCGATTCTGGCAGCCGGTCAGGCACCGGTCGTGACCCTAGGTAACGTCGCTAAGCGCCAGGGCCAGCCTGGCCCGGCGGAAACTCAGGTGGCCTCAGCGCACCATCTGGTTAGAGTTGGGCCGTGCCCGAGCTGCAGCGACTGCATGCTGGCCATGCCCCGGCGGTCCTAGCCTTCGAGCTGGCGAACCGCGCGTACTTCGCTGCCTCGGTCTCCGACCGCGGCGACGAGTTCTACGATCAGTTCACCGACCGGCACAGCGCCTTGCTGGCTGCGCAGGAAGCCGGCATCTGCGCCTTCTACGTGCTCGTCGCCGAGGATGGCTCGGTCCTGGGCCGGTTCAACCTGTACGACTTCGAGGACGGCACTGCGGAACTCGGCTACCGGGTCGCGCAGCACGTCGCCGGCCGCGGCGTGGCGACCGCCACCGTCCGGGAGTTGTGCCGGCTGGCGGCGGTGCGGCACGGGCTGCGCACCCTCAGGGCGGCCACCGCCCGCGAGAATGCCGCGTCCCGGAAGGTGCTGACCAAGGCCGGGTTCGTCCCGGCCGGCCCGGCCGACCCGGCCGACCTCGGCGGTAAGCCGGGCACCTGGTATCGGCGCGACCTAACCGCCGACTGACCCTGATCAGCCGCCGGCGACGTGCGTCGAGGTCGTGGGGACGGGAATCGCGTTGGCCTCCTAAAGCCATAAGCAAACGATGCGTCATCGAACCGAACCGCGCCCCGGCCCATCCGCCGGGGCGCGGTTCGGTTCATCCCGTCCTCTCGATAGGTGCCGGGGTCTTGCCGTTGCCCAGATGCCTAGCTTCACCTGATGCCCGACGTTTCGGGCGTCACCGCCAGATTTCGGCGAGCAGCTCCGCGAGGGCTCGGCCCTGGTCGTAGCCTCCTCGCGCGGCCCGCAGACGCGTTGACGGATCCGACGCATTGGCGTCGAACACGTCACCCGCGCCGCCATCCGGAAAGACGGTCTCGACCCTGCTGCCCCCTGTGCGCAGTTCGCCGACTTGGGTTGCGAGATCCATGCCCCACCCCAGCGGCATCCGCGACCTGCCGCCGAACGGTGACAGCACCAGCACCCGCCCGTATCCAGCCGCCAGGTCGGCGTTCTCACTGCGCCGGTAGCCGCCGTTGATGTATCGGTTCTCGCCGATGCGGTAGGGAGGGAAGGGACCGAAGCCGTTGCTGGTGCTGGCGGCGACGGCGTCCACCAGATCGATTCCGCTGTGGCGGTCGAACACGACCGGTTCCCCGGTACGCGCATCGACAGCCGCGATAAGCACGGGCTGTTGCGGCCAGTGCTGGCTGGGAAGCCGAGCCGCCACGATGTCGCGCCAGCGGGTCCGGCTAGAGCGGTCGGAAGCATCCATTTCGAGCGCCGCGGCGCCCATCCTGCGGCGCATGTCGGACGCATCCTCAGCAGAACCGATGATTCCGTTCGACCACTCCATGTAGGTCGGCCCCGAGGAATCCGTAGCGCGTCCGCTGTCCGATCCGGCGTCGCCAGCCTGTGGCTGAGGCACCTCGGCGAGGATGGCAGCATACAGTTCGGCCGGCCGTGTCCCGCTGGTGATCTGGGCAGCAACCGTCGATCCTGCCGACGTCCCGATGATGAGATCGGCCTCGGTTACATCAACCCCGGCATCGGACAGGCCGGCGATGAGACCGAGCTCCCACGCATTGCCTGCCGCTCCGCCGCCGGCGAGAACCAGGGCTCGCTTGTTTGAGTTGCCCGCCTGTCTTGTGGCGTCGACCTGCTGGCCGGGCACCGGCCAATTCCCCTGCCGAAGCGTCCGCGTCGCCGCGATGCCATCGGAAGTGGTCGCCGGGCTGATGCGCGGAGTCGAAGAAGGTGTTGTGCTCATGGGAGTCGCCTTTCGCGGATTGCCTGTCGGGCGCTCCCAATTGCGACTACCTCAGTCGCGCGATCCTGCCCTGCAGGGCAGCACCCATTACCGATACTGCGCACATGGGTCTCACCTCTTGCCGATGGATCACGAACACGGGAATGATCGCACACCCGCGACGCGGTGCGCAATCGGCATCAAGCCGGCTGCCGTGCCGCTGTCGGACGCGCCGCGGATGGCTCGACGATGATGACTTCAAGCGTGCGGGGCCCATGCACGCCTTCGACGCGCTCGAATTCGATGTCGACGGTCGCGGACGGTCCGCTGATCCAGGTCTGCGGACGATCGGGGAGCAACCGCGTGATCGCTTCCGGCAGGAGGGCGACGACCTGTCCCGCGCGCACGATGCACAGCAGGTAGTCGGGGACGAGCGAGATGGCCCGCCTGCCCTGATCTGGCGAGCCGTCGAGGATGATGGTCCCGGTTTCCGCGATGGCCACCGCAGCCGCGGTGATCGTGCCGTCGAAGGTGTCAAGTTCGGCTGGGGTGAACTGGCTGTCAGCGACGGCCTCCACCCCGGTGGGCAGCGTGGGCAGGTCGAGGCCGGGCGGCACGACCACGCGCCGCGCCCCGCGCTGCATCAGGGCCTCGCCGATCGCGGCTGCGAGCAGGCTAGGTGTGGTGCGCCGCACTGTCGCCTTGTAGTCGGTCAGTCGGACCGCGAGCAGGTCGAGTAGCTCACCCGGGTCGGCGTCGCGCCGGAGCCTGTAGCCATGAGGTACCTCGCCAGCCCGGGCGGGCGCGTCTTTCTGACCGCCTTCCCCGGGTGCGTTGCCGATCGCGGTGCGGATCCGCGACAGGACCTCGTCGCGCGCGCTCACTCGCGCGCTCCGTCCTCACGGCTGTGCTCGCGCCGCCACCACTCACGGAACGTCATGGCCGCAGGCACCGGCATGTCACGTACCTCGGTCCAGCCGGCGAAGGGCGGCGGCAGCCTGCGGATCTGGCCGCGGCGGCCCACCGCCCGCCCGAGCTTTGCTGCGCGCTGCGCCGCCGTGAAGCGTCCGCTGCTGGCCATCACCCACGACGCCGCGGCCATCGTGATCGCCTCACCGTGCGGTAGCCGACGGCCCTCTCGAGCCGCCTCCACATGACGGGCGCGCAGATGGACCAGCACCGACGGGATGTCGATCTTCACTGGGCACACGTCGTAGCAGGCGCCGCACAACGACGACGCGTACGGCAGCGAAGCGTTGTCCTCGATGCCGGTGAGCTGCGGCGACAGGATGGCGCCGATCGGGCCTGGGTAAACCGAACCGTAGGCGTGACCGCCGGCCCGCTCGTAGACCGGGCACACGTTCAGGCATGCCGAGCAGCGGATGCAATGCAAAGCCTGTCGGCCGGTCTCGTCGGCCAGGACGGCGGTCCTCCCGTTGTCGAGCAGCACAAGGTGGAACTGCTGCGGGCCGTCCCCCGGAGTCACCCCGGTCCAGATCGACGTGTAGGGGTTCATCCGCTCGCCGGTGGACGAACGCGGCAGCAGTTGCATGAACACCCCCAGGTCGCGCCAGGACGGCACCACCTTCTCGATCCCCATCACGGTGATCAGCGTTTCTGGCAGTGTCAGGCACATGCGGCCATTGCCCTCGGATTCCACCACGCCCAGCGCGCCGGTATCGGCGACGGCGAAGTTGGCGCCGCTGATCCCGACCCGGGCGGACAGGAACAGCCGCCGGAGATGGGCGCGGGAGGCCTCGGCGAGCGCGGCAGGATCGTCGCTGAGACCCGGGTCCGCGTCGGCCATCTCCCTGAGGAAGATCTCGCGGATCTCCGCGCGGTTGCGGTGGATCGCCGGCACCAGGATGTGGGAGGGCCTGTCATGGCCGAGTTGCACGATGAGCTCGGCGAGGTCGGTCTCGTATGCCTGGACCCCCGCCCGCGCAAGCGCCTCGTTCAGCCCGATCTCGTCGGTGACCATGGACTTGACCTTGACGACCCCGGCTGCGCCTGTGCCGCGGACCAGGTCCACGATGATGCGATCGGCCTCGCTGGCATCACGGGCCCAGTGCACGACACCGCCGTGCGCCGTGACGTTGGTCTCCAGCTGCTCCAGGTAGCGGTCCAGGTGCGCCATGGTTTCGGCTTTGATCGCCCGCCCGGCCTCGCGCAGCTCCTCCCAGTCCGGGACTTCGCCGACGATCGCTGCCCGCTTGGCGCGGATTATCCCGGTCGCCTTGGCCAGGTTGCGCCGCATCTGAGTGTTGGCGAGCCCGCGGCGCGCCGCTGCGGGGAACGGCTCGGCTTGGCGGAGGTGCCCCACGCCGCGCGGGGCCGTTGGCATGCCCAGGAACGTTGTCATCCGGCCTCCCGGGTGGCTGCGAGTATCTCCGCCAAGTGGACCGTCTTAACCCCCGCGCGCAGCCTGGAGAGCCCGCCGCCGATATGCATCAGGCAGGAGCTGTCGCCAGCCGTGCACACCTGCGCCCGGGTACCCACGACGTTGCGCATCTTGTCGGCCAGCATCGCCGTCGACACGTCCGCGTTCTTCAGCGCGAACGTGCCACCGAAACCGCAGCAGACCTCCGCGTCGGGCAGCTCCACCAGGTCGATGCCCGCTACATTCCGCAGCAGCCGCAACGGGCGCTCCCCCACCCGCAGCAGCCGCAGCGAGTGGCAGGTCGGGTGGTAGGTGACCCGGTGCGGGTAGTAGGCGCCGACATCCTCGACTCCGAGCACGTCGACAAGCAGCTGCGATAGCTCGTATGTCCGGCCCGCCAGGCTCTCAGCCCGCTGGGCGAGCTTCTCATCTCCGCATCGTCGGGCCACCATCGCGTACTGGTGCCGGACCGAGCCGACGCAGGAGCCCGACGGAGCGACGATCACTTCATAGGGGTCGAACACCTCGACATAATGGCGGACAAGCGGGAGAGCGTCCCGAGCGTAGCCAGTGTTGATGTGCATCTGGCCGCAGCAGGTCTGCGTCGGCGGGAACTCGACGCGATGGCCGAGCCGCTCGAGCAACCGCACGGTGGACTGGCCGACGCCCGGGAACAGCGTGTCGGCCAGGCAGGTCACGAACAAGGCGATGCGCACAGTGTCACCTCGCGGCTTCTGGAGGCGGCGGCCGCTGCGCCCGGCGGGGCCTTTCCTCCAGAACCGTCGCGGGAGAGCACTCCGCCACCGAACCCCGCATGAAGAACACCGAAGGGTTTGCAAGCAGTCTCAAGTTCAGACGACAGGCCTGTCAAGAAGCCGTCGGCTTCGCTGGCGAATCGTCACAGACATATTTCAACCTCTGTGCGTGACGGCAAAGTTCCGCGTGTCGCGGTCAAGCCTGGGGTCTTCCTGGTTGAGCTCATCGCTGAGTGATCTTCTCGGTCTTCTGCCTGCTCGCGCGCGCCGTCTGCTCGGCTGCCTGGTGCTGGCCACGAGCCGTCCCCGCCTTAGGATGGCGGGCAGGCCGGTGGGCAGCAGGTGGATAAGCGCCGCCAGCGGCGTCGACGCCCGATCGGCACCGTGAGCCGCATCTCGGGCGGGTGAGCGGCCCGGATAACTGGAGACCACGATGGCCGATACCTCGGGCCCCGGGGACGTTGCCGACCGGTTTCTGCTTCCGGACGGCACCCCGGCCCGGTTGCGGGCCCTGGTGCCCGGGGACCGGCAACTGTTGCGGGACATGTACGCGACGTTGTCCCAGACCTCGCGTTATCGCAGGTTCCTGGCAACCCTGCCCTATTTGCCGGAGCCGACCCTCGACTACCTGCTCGGCACCGTCGACCAGATCAATCACGTTGCGGTCGTCCTGCTCGCTCACGCGGGCCAGCCCGGCGAACGCGCGGTAGGGATTGGGCGCATCGCCCGTAACGCGGACGACCCGACCACCGCGGACGTCGGCATCGCGGTCGCCGACGACTGGCAGGGCCGAGGTGTCGGCTCGGCCCTCGCGCGGGCGCTGGTGACCCACCGCCCGGTCGGCGTCACCCGGCTGGTCTCGCTCGTCGCGGCGGACAATACCGCCTCGTTGGCCATCCAGGCACGGCTAGGTACCGTCACCCGGACCCCGGCCGACAGCGGCGTCTACGAGGTCGCCATCGCCCTGGCCGACGATCGGCCACCGTCCCGTTCCGCGGACTCTTAACTCCTCGGCGCAGACTTCACCGACGAACTCTGGGCAGCCGGTATGACAATTCCGGCGGCTGGCAACTAGACGCCAGCTCGGGCTGATTGAAGCGGGCCGACACCAACTCGGGTGAAGCGGCGGTAGACAGACCGACTGCCGCGCGCTGTGCCGTAGTCTCATGCGGCCTACTTGCAAGGCGTTCGGCGAGCCCGCCCGAGGTGGCCTGCCTCCGTTGGTCATCCACCTCAAGCTCGATTCCGGCGTACTTGTCGGCGGTCGGCTCGCGGGGGCGCGCGAGACGCCCCGGCCCACGGCATCGGAGATCCGTGCCCAGCGGGCATATTACGCGCTGACGCCGTCTGAGCCGTCCTGTCTGGGTAGCGGGCCGCATGGGCGCTTGATGGGTGCCTGAACCGCTCCGGTCGGCCTCGCGGTTGTTGCACTACCAGTCCAACGGGTCCATGATGTTGCCGACTGTTAAGGCACTCTTTGCCGGAACTTGAACAATGCGGTGGTCGCCGCGGCGGGGGATCTCACTCTGTTACCTCACCGGTACACCACGCCCGTGGATGTGACTGCCGTCGCGGATCAGTCGGGCTGATCGGCGCCAAGTTCTACCTAGCGGTCGCTGACAAGGAGGGATCAGATGACGGGAGTAGGGAAGATCACAGCTCAAATGGGACGAAAAGTCCTGATGTCGTTGCCAGCAGTGGCCCTGGTTGCCGGTACCGGCGCGCTATTGCCGCTGGGCGCTGCAGTGGCGAGCGCGTCGCCGATACATGCGCGGCATGCCCTCACCGTGGCTACCAGAGGCACCGATCACGGCAACTGTAGGCGGAGCCCCTGCAAGACGCTCGGTTACGCTCTCACCCAGGCCGGCCCGCACGACACCATCGTTATCGGCCCGGGCACTTACCGCGAGACTGGCAACGCCAACGTCGTCACGCCGGGCCTCAAGGGTCTCAGTATCAGATCCACCAGGTCGGCAGCACGCACCGTGATTGACGCCGCCGGCAACGCCAACGGCATCCTCATCCAGGCGAGCGGGGTGTCGGTCACCGGGCTCACCGTGAAGAACGCCAACCTGGAGGGCATTTTGGCCGAGCCTCCGCTGAGTTCCTGGCCTGCGGGACCAACCTCAGCTCCGGCCAATATCTCGCATGTGACCATCGCTGGCAATGTCGTAGTCCACAACGACCGGGCCTACGACACGAGCCTCCCGCCCGACTCAGCCTGCCCCAGTTCGCACACAGACGCCGACGACTGCGGCGAGGGCATCCACCTCCTCGGGGTCAGCTGGTCAAAGGTGGTCGGCAACAACGTCTCTCACAACGTCGGGGGCATCCTCCTGAGCGACGGCGGCTTCGGGATCTCAGTCGGCCCCGCAGCGCACAACCTGATCGCCTTTAACCGTTCCGCGGACAATAGATTCGACTGCGGGATCACCCTGCCTGGCCACGACGCTCGCGCGGTGGCCATGAGCGGTCCGAACGCAGGCAAGCCTCGGCCCAGCCTGGCCGGGGTGTATGACAACCGGGTCGTCCACAACGTCTCGACGGGCAACGGCGGTGCCGGGCTGCTCGACGCTACGCCCTACCCGGGGACCGGCTCGTACGACAATCTCTTTGCCGACAACAGCGCGCGCGGCAATGGGAACGCCGGCTTCGTCCTCCATAGCCATGCGCCTCTGCAAGACGTCAGCGGCATTGTCGTGGTCAGGAACCGGATCGGACGGAACAACATTGCCGGTGACCCCGATACTGGCGTCACGAGTCCCACCGGGGTCATGCTGCTCTCGGTTGCAGTGCGGACATCGATTGTGGTCGCGGGCAACAAGATCTTCGACAACGTCAATGGAATCGCGTTCAACAGCAACGTGACCGTCGTCGGTCACAACAGGTTTGCAAACGTGACCCACCGCCACCTCCGCTACACCCCCCCGGCCGCATAAAGGACCGGCTCCAAGCGGGACCTGCATCCAGGGGCCGGGCGGCCATTTCGAGCCGCCCGGCCCCTTGGTCTCCGTTGTGCAGGCGTGGTGGTCGGGCCTTGCAGGCGCGGTCATCGACGCCGCGTAACGGCGAGCTACAGGCACCCGGGGATGGTCGGTGCTGCTCGCCGACATGGCGGCGAAGGTAGGGAAGGGGATCAAGGGGTAGGTTCGTGATAGGCGCCCGGCAACTGATGGAGCGGTTCCATGGATGGGTTCGTTGACTCCGCATCGCTATACGAAATTGTAAACTTTTTTCGGCTCGGTTCCGATTCGAATAAATGGGCTATGCAGGTTAGCAAGGAACTCAGCGCCATTTTCATTGGCGCACCACGCGTCCACATTATGCCCGGGTTCGAGGCCGATGGAACGCCATCTGACGCATACGGCCAGTTGGTCCAATGCCTTGCAGACAAGGTGCAGATCTTCAAGATAACACCCGAAACTCAGGCAGTAGCTCTGCGACGGACAAAGCGGTGGTCCCATAACCGGTCGGGCCAAATTTACGACACATTGCAGCAGCTTTACGCCGGAACCTATTCCAGGCAGGGGGAAGACTACAGTCCCTTTCTAGAGTGGCTAACCAACTTCTTTGAGCACAACGCAATCGAGCATTCCCTACGCCTTAAGGGGGTTTTTAATCGCACTCTTATACCTGAACTGTCAACGATCCTTGAGGTTCCGCGTCCCGATCTAGAGAAGGTGTGGGCAATGAGCTGCGATATGGAGTATCTTCGTCGCACTCAAATGCTCAACCGTGAATCTGGAGAGAATATTCGGATAATGTGGGACGCCTGCGCTGTGGCCGCGATGTTAAGAGGGCGATACCATGACGGGATTGCCGAGTTGTCAGATGTTCAGGTTGTTCATCATCCTGTCCGATCGCCGATGTTGAAGAGACTGAACGAAAAGTCCGGCACGCTCTACCAAGCCACAGACGCTCAACAGATTTTCGCCAGTATTGCATTGAATTCAGCGCTTCGCGAAAAAGACATCGATTCCAGGGTTGCCGCCTGGGTGGAAACCATTGGCACAACTCGTTCGATGCTGGCAGGCGGGCATCTCGACCTAGGCCAGAAGCCAACTCTAGAGTCAGCCGAGCGCGCTGCGGTGGAGGCAGCGCGTAAGGTGGGAGTAGCCGCTCACAACAAGATCGCGACGGAAGCGCTGGAATTCCTGGCAGTCCTAAGCGTCGGTGCGGCCACTTCATTTACATTGACGCCTTGGGAAGGATTTGCTGCGGCGGCCGCCATGGCGGGCGCAACGCGCGTGCCCCAAGTGCAGAGACTGATCGAGTCCCCTCAGCGCGCTAGTCGGCGAAAGCTGCGCCAATTGGCGAGTGCGCCCCCAGGACGTCTCACTCGTACGATGATCTCAGCGGCGAAACGCGCGGGATGAGATACAGGTCGGCCTCTTGCTCCCGAAGCCAATCAACGATGCGAACTGCCGTGGCTATGCCATATCTGACCTGGGACGGAGTGTCCATCGGCGTCCGCTGATGTCCTTCCTGTTCGCCTGCGAGCACAACCGTGCCGGAACATAATCTGACCTCAGCATCTGGTTCTCGGGTCTTCTCATCGTTACCTAGTGCGTCGTGACCGCATGTGCCCTCGATGTGACCTGTCCGCTCAGATCCATGCTCGTTGGGCTCGTCCCTAGAGGGCTAGGTCCGACGAAGTCGGATTGATTGAGTCAAATTCGGGATGGTGGTCGCGGGCTTATGGTCAGGCGGCGAGGCCGGCGTCGCGGATGATGTCGTCGATGGCGGCCTCGTAGGCGGTTGCGGCGGTGCGTAGTTTGCTGGGCGGGCCAGTGATCCCGGTTAGTTCGGCCAGGCCGGTCGGGAGCACGCGGTCGTGTACGCGGGTGAGGATCATCGCGGTGTGCTGGCCGGTGCTGGTGACGCGGTAGCGGTGGGTGCGGGGGATGCGCTCGATTTCCTGCTCGGCGGCAGCGACGGCGAATCCCTCTTCGGCCCGCCCAGCCGAGGATGCGCCGGGCCTTCACGGCGTCACCGTCGTTCGTCCTCGCGCTGGCGCGCTGCGGGCGCTCCACGCTGACCCCCGCTCCGGCTCCAGCGTTGATCGGCAGCCATCCGGGAAAGCACCAGACCGGCTAACGCGCGCAAAGCGCTGGCGCCCCCGTGATGGGCTAGACAGATCGGCAGACCATGGTGCAGCTGAGCGTCATTGGAGCAGCGCTATCACGTAGTCATGGAGGTTATCTGTGGCGCCCCGGTGACCAAGGTCGCCTGGCTCACGCCACGGTCGCACCGCCCGTGGTGGGCGTTCCCGTGCTTTGCGCTCAGGTGACCCGCGCGGTGACCAGGGTCTCCACGTCGTAGGGCCGCAAGCCATCGGTCCGGTCGGCGAAATACCGCTGTTCGAGGTCTGCACGTGCTGGATGGTCGACGACCTTCAGCCCGCACCGGCTGATCAGCCGCTCGATCTCGATGACCGGCCAGCCGGGCTGCAGCGGCTCGCCAACTGAGGCCGCGAGCGGGGCGTAGATCCGGATGAACTCTCTGCCGACGCCATCGAGCACCGACTCCTCGGCCCGGTAGGAGAACACCACCTCCGAGCCAGGGGCAGCCCCCGCAGTCGTACGCAACGTCGACTCGATCGCCTGCGCGGTGAGATAGGGGGCAACGCCGGTCCAGGAGAACAGCGCCGGCTGGCCCCCGTCGAACCCGGCCGCGCGCAAAGCGTCCCGAAGAGGCTCGGCCTCGAAATCAACCGGGACGAACACCTGCGAGTCACTGAGCGGAAGCCCGAGGTCCCCGACCCGCTCCAGCTTCCAGGCCTGGGAGGCAGGGTGATCAACCTCGAACACCCTGACGGAGCGGAGCAGATCCGGGCGCCGCCACGCGAACGAGTCAAGCCCCGCGCCCAGGATGACGTACTGCGTGAAGGCGCCAGCAGCCAGCCGGTCCTCGGCATACCGGCTGCGGGCGCAGACAAACGCGCGAGACTCGCGAGCGACCTGGCCGGGGAACAGCGGATCATACTGGTCGTGTAGCTCCTGCCACACCGGGCCGACGAGCACCAAGGCCAGAGCGTCGTCCAGCACCCACGGCGTCGTCGCCTCCATGCGAAATAATCCCCGCGACACTGCCGCGAACATCGCCGTCCTGCTCGGTGCGGCCTCCATGTGCCCTCCCTGCGATAATGCGACCACTCCATGCCGGCCTGGCGCTGCCCGGACTGCGCACTCATATGATGCGCCTGAAGCGCCCGGACTCTCCATAGCCACCCACGACGGCGACTGATGTGATACGCACTCCCTAGAAACCGTCAAGCGACACCTGAAGCCGATCTGTCAGCGATCACCAGAACCTAGGCACTTCAGGAAGAACGGCCCGAAGTCGTCGTCCACGCAGTAGACGTAGAACTGGTTGACCACCCCGGTGCTTTTCACGATCCACGGATAGGACTTGCCGTCGCGATCGCGGCGCTTCTCGGTCCGGAACAGCGGGATCTTCTCCTGCGCACGACCGATGAACACCACGCCCTCCGCGGCGGTGAAACCGGCCAGCTGCTCGTGCATGACGTCGTCCTTGCGCTGCTCCTTCGCGAAGTCGACCCACGGGATGGCCTCACGCTCGGCGAAGCGGTGCATCGCCGTGGCGAAACGGTCGGTGATGCGCGCCAGCGGGGCCGTCGAGGCGATCGGCAGGCCCAGCTGGCGCTGCACGTAACCCAGCAGCCCGCCGGCGTGCTGCAACTGCGGGACATAGACATTCAGGTACATCCTGTCGATGCACTCCACCTCGAACACCACGTGATCGGACAGCACCTCGGCGACAGTGCGCGGTAGCGTCATGACAAGCTCCGGTCGGACGACTCGGCCCCAAGCGGCCAACTACTGCCATAGGCGGTCCATTACGGGACACAGCGTGTCACCGTCTGTCGCCGACCGGAGCCCAATCAGCCAGCCCCGGCCCACAGGCATGGCTCGTCGGGCTGGGGCGAAGCCCCGTTAGTACTACAGCCCCAGGCCGAGATGCCGCGCGATGTGGCGGCGGCGCGGTTGTTTTCCTGCCCTTTGTGATGACCATGCGCCGCCTGGCCTCGCGGGCCCTACCGGCCAAGATCATCGATGGGCGTCTTCCGCTCCGGGGCAGCACAGCGTAGCCTCAACCAGTCAAGGGGACACCATCATCGTCCAAAGAGGGGGAAACGATGCAACTCACGCTGAAGCTCGCGGCCGTGGGCGGCGCTGTCGCGCTCGCCCTGGCGGCGGGGGCGCCCGCGCTGGCGAGCAGCCACATTGCGGCCAGCAAGTCCGTCACCGGCCCGGAGGACGTCTATGGGGTGGTCCACGGCAAGGCGGCCGTGACCGGCAATAACATCCCGCTGAAGCTCCGGGGCTTGGTGAAGGCCACTGGGGTCGTCCACCTCAACGGCTCCGGGGCGAAGAAGGGCAAGACCAAGTCGCTCACCAGCTCGGCCGGGATCCTGACGGTACGGATCACCGCCAAGCCGACCATGAGGCAGACGGTGAACCTGAAGGCCTGCCACTTCTCGCAGACCGAGGACATCGCCCTATCGGTGGTCGGCAGCAAGAGCACCGGCAAGTTCGCCGGGGACTCCGGACCCGGTGCGGTCCAGGTCCACTTCGCCGGGTACGGGCCGAGGTACAAGTCCGGGCCGAAGAAGGGCAAGTGCAACACCAGCCCGAACGCGCCCGAGCTGGCCAAGGGCGCGGTCGCGTCCTTCCAGCTCGACGCCGTGCTGACGACGCCGTAGCGGCCATCGCCTGACAGCCGGTCCAGCAGGGCCAGGCTCCCTCTTGCGCCACGAGAAGGAGCCTGGCCCAACCATTCCTGCTGACCCCAGGTCCACCAGGCCCCGCTGCATGCATCCATCACTGTCCATCGGCGTACTATGGCGAACGTGGGATCGTCCCTCGGTTGGTCACTCGGTCGTGGCCGCTCGCCGAGGCGCGGAGGTCATCGCGTGCCAGGTTCATCTTCGGCGCTCCCATCGTGTTAGCCACCGCCGCCGTCTTTACCGACGATTCGATGGTTGATCCAGTGACTGTTGGTCATGCGGGCCGGGACCAAGGTCATCTCGTAATCGTGCGCGCGAGCTACATACTGAAAGTGAGAGGCGGCCGTGCATGACGGCTTCGAGCTCGGCCCGGGCCATGCGCGCACCGGGGTAGTGGGGGCGCGGTCATTGTCGCGGTCGTCTCTCCCGTCGATGCTCTTCGGTCCGGACGGTTGACGTCGGCCAGGATCGGATGTCGTTGGCTCCCCAAGCTAATGATCTTTGACCTGTTTATGAGGCTCAACCCGCGAGCTCATCACAGGCTTAAGCGCCGGGCATTAGCCAGCCTGAAGGCCTCGCCGCGCGTCCAGACGATCCGTGCCTCAGCTCTGGTCGCGCTTGATATAGAAGCCCTTGCCGCGCACGGCCACGATCAGTCCCTCGTCGGTGAGCGTGGTCAGGGCCCGCTGGGACGTGCGGTGTGAGACTCCGTACTCCTGGGCCAGGGTCAGGATGCTGGGCACGCGCCCGGTGATGCGGCCGTCCGTGATCATCGTCCGCAGGATGCCCGCTAGTTGCTCGTGCAGGGGCACTGGCGAATCGTGATCGATCACGCATGGCACGATGCCCCCCCGGTGCTTGCGCCTGCATGACAGGGCTTGCCCGTGTAAGCACGGCTGAATTGGCGGCGGACGAATCGCCATTCAGTTGGTCGCTCGGTCAGCCAGGCCCGAGCGTCTTGTGGCCGACTGAAGTTTACGACCATACCCACGCGGCGCCGGCAAAACAACAGCACTAACACATAGGATCCCTGCCACGCGTCCTCGATATCGCTGAAGGTCTCTGCGCTAGCGGCGAGGGCTGTCACGGTCGCGAGCGGCCGGTAAAGTTCGCTGTGGCTGCTGCACTTAAATGCTGCACGCCATGATTCACTGGCCCTTCGACATACGAGTTCATTTCGTGCTGGTTGATAAAGCCGACGGTGCTACTCGTTGGCATCACGGGTAGGTCAGGTGATCAGGTTGCAAGCAGAAGTGGCTGGCCGATCTGGTGGCGTGGGACACTGCGACTGTGGGGTTTAACGAGAGCTTCTGGCTAGCTACCAGCGCAGCGGCTCCGGTCATCACTCTGGCCGCTGTGGTCGCCTTGCCCGACTCGTCGAAGGCGTCGAACGCGGTCGCTTCCCTTTGGGTGGAGGCCGAGGTCCGCAACCAAGGGGCCGAGCTGCGCGCGAGGTTGGCCGAGCTTAATGAGGAAGCCAGCCTGTCTGACGTGCTCAAGGCGCTTCACGGCTCCGATGCGCCACGACGGAAGACGGACGTCCGTGCGGTCGGCCCGGACGGCGATGTGGTTCGGGCTAAGAAGCTTTACAGGTCGGCGGTGCTGAATCAACAGATATCTTTCGGCAACGTGATCATCCAGGCCGGGCTCTTGGCGATGTCCCTTGCGGCCCTCGCGTATCACAGAGACTTGGTATCCCCATGGGTGGCGATTATCCTAGCGGTAGGTGGCATCCTGCTTCTGGCCTGGACCTTGGTTACGGGAGCCGGTATTCGTGATCAGTGGAAGAAATCGAATTAGACCCGAGCGACAACTCGTTGTGGGGTCCCCGAAGTTTTTTCGTTGATAGCTACGGCCTGGGTTTGACGTTTCATCCGGCCCCAACTGCCACAACGGCACAGGGCGCGGTCCGCTCCTGGCCATCCGTCCGATAGATCCCATGTCCCTGTCGTGACGCCCGCAGATGGGTGAAACTTGGGTGCGCCCCCGCTGACGTCGTTGCGCCTTGGTGCTATGTGCCTGTCCGATAGATGGACGCTGGAGCCCGCCCGGTAGGTACCCCGGATTGCTGCTGCGAGCGCGTGTTACAGGATCTTGATCTTGTTGCGGGCTCCGCGGGCGGCGCGCCCGTTCCATTGGCGGGGGGTCAGCAGGGAGGTGGCGATGGATATCGTCCATCCGCGCGTGGCCGGGATCGACGTGCATAAGAAGGTGATCTGGGTCGCGGTCCGGCTGCCGGGCGGCGCGCCGGGTGAGCGCACGGTGACCGTCAAGAGCTTCAAGACGTTCTGGCGGTCGCTGCAGAAGATGGCGGCGTGGCTGGCGGAGCTCGGCGTTACCGATGCGGCGATGGAGAGCACCGGGTCTACTGGTGGCCGGTCCACCATGCGCTGGCCGGCACCGGGGTGGTCGAGGTGTGCGTGTGCAACGCGGCGCACATGCGCAACGTCCCGGGCCGGAAAACGGACATCCGGGACTGCCAGTGGATTGCTGAGCTGCGCGAGCACGGATTGCTGCGGCCCAGTTTCATCCCGGGCCAGCAGGTCGCCGCGCTGCGGGCGCGTACGAGGTACCGCAAGAAGCTGATCGAGCATCGTGCTAGCGAGGGCCAGCGGCTGTCGAAGGTGCTCGAGGACGCCGGCATCAAGATCGACTCGGTGGCGTCGGAGCTGCTGGGCGTCTCTGGCCGGCAGATGATCGAGGCGCTGATCGGCGGGGAACGCGATCCGTGGCGGCTGGCGTGCCTGGCCAAAGGCCGGCTGCGGGCCAAGCTCGACGACCTGGAGATGGCCTGTGACGGCCGGTTCACCGCCGGGCATGCCCAGCTGTGCCAGCTGCACCTGGACGCCTACGACCGCCTAACGAGCGAGATCACCGTCCTGGACCAGCTGGTCGCCGCGGCCGCCGAGCCGTTCGAGGCAGTCATCGCGCGCCTGCTGACGATCCCGGGGATCGGGCCGCGCATCGCCCAGGTGATCGTGGCCGAGACCGGCGGTGACATGGCGCGGTTTGCCAGCAGTTCCCGGCTGGCCGCCTGGGCCGGGCTGGCACCGGGCGACAACGAGTCCGCCGGCAAGCGCAAGAAAGCCGCCGCCCGCAAAGGCAACCCGCACCTGAAGTCCGCGATGGTCGAAGGGGCCTGGGCTGTCTCCCGCACCGCCAGCCGTCCCGGCGCCCGGTTCCGGCGGCTGGCCTACCGGTTCGGCAGGCTCAACATCAAGAAGGCCGCCGTCGCGATCGCCCACACCCTGCTGTGCATCGCCTGGGCGGTCATGAAGAACGACAGCGATTATGCCGAAGCCGGCGCCGACTATTACGAGCACCGCGATCAGCGCAACCACGAGCACATGGCCCGCCACCACCAGCAGGCTCTCACCCGGCTGGGCTACCAGGTCACCCTGATCCCGCCCGGTGACGGCCGCCCGCCGCGCGGCCCCGGAACCGGCGCCCCGTCAGCGCAAGAACCTGCTGCCTGAGCCGTATCGGAAGTCACCGGCGAGCCTTCACAGCCGGCTCCGCCGGCGCTGCCGCGCGCCTGGCCGGGACCCAAGTTTCGTTACAGGCGCCAACTCCAGCCGGGGAAGATCAGCCGCAAGGGTGGCCGTAGGCCATCACGTGTGACGCGCAGCGCTCTTGCGGGTGATCTTGCCCGGCTTCACAACTGGAGCGCCAGGAGGATGGCCCGCTTTGCAGCTCGCGCACCTGGCGCTGATCGTTGCGGCGCTGAGCCAGTGCCGCGGGCCGCGCGGCCAGCTCGCGCGCCGACGCCGCCGTGGCCCGGAGGGCCTAAGAGCGGCAAGCGGCGCCCAGGCGCGCAACGTTCCGCGGGAAGGCCTGCCTGGTGACCGGCGGGAGCTGCGCCGCGTCCGAGTCAGAGTCATCCTCGCGCGACGCTTACCTAGGAGCGATGGCAGCCGGGGTTCCGGCGCGCGGTAGCGCGCCCTTGAAAACCGTAAGGAAAGTTGTAACAGGATCTGGGCAACGTCTGTTGTCGGCACGGTGATCTTAGGCCATTCCCGCATGTCGGCGCACTATTGGCGTTTGTCGGCGCTCACGCTGAAGCTCGGCAACATGTGTTTACGAGTCCCACCTGATGGTTGACAGCGCCGCTTGATGCTTAACATCCGCTGGTGGCGGACCTGGGATCAGAGTGCGTTATGCAGCGTCGTCCTGGCTGTGCTCAGCAAGGTCGTCGCGGTGCCTTCTCTGGTAGTGCTGGCGGGCCGCTTGGCGTGTTACACCGAGGCGATTGGCTATGTCTGGCCAGCCGATGCCCACTTCCACCGCGTAATCGATGAGCGCCGCCAGCTCAGCGTCGAGTTCCTTCTGGTGCTGCCTTGCCCGGGTAATCCGCTCTAGGACCTGGGCCGGGGAGAGGCGGGCTATCCGTTCCGTCGGGCTGGACGGTGCCGCTCGGGCTCGGTGCCGGTAGCCCGGCTGAACGTATTTGACCTTCCGCTTCCTCGCCCTGCTCATGTCTATCAGGATGCAGGCTGGGTCCGACAATCAGCGTTGCCCGGTGTGCTCTCGGGCCTGATAGACGATATCATCGCTGGTATGGCCTGGGGTGAGGTAGAACTCGAACCCGAGGTCCGGGACTGGCTGGAGGAGCTGGATGACCAGCGGTGGGCGCAAGCGATGTTCCACCTGGATCTGCTGGAAGAACGCGGCGTGCTGCTGGGCGAGCCATACACCCGACAGTTGTCGGGGAAACTGCGGGAGCTTCGGTTCTACTGCGGCGGCGAGCGCATCCGGATCAGCTACTGGATCGCGTCAGGACGGCGGATCATTGCGTTGACCGTCTTCGCCAAGACCAAGATGCGCGAGACCGCGGAGATTGCCAGGGCCGCCGCGGCGATGGCCCGCTGCCAGGCCGAGGGCCACACTGCTGATGACGAGAAGGGATGACGATGAGCCAGGACGCACCACGACGTACCCGCCTCGCTGAAGCCCGTCAGGCCCGCATGGACCGTCCGGAGGTCGCGGCCGCCTATGAACAGACCCGGCTGCGCTACGAGCTGGCCGAAACGGTCAGGCTGCGTCGCGAGGAACTGGGCTGGTCGCAGCGGCAGCTGGCGGAACGGGCCGGGATGAGCCAGCCCGGCGTCGCCCGGTTCGAGGCTGGCGGCACCACCCCCACCTTGCCGCTGCTGGAAAGGCTCGCCCAAGCGCTCGGCCTGGCCCTCAACGTCAGCCTCGGCCCGCAACAGCGCCGCTCGGCGTGACCGCGAATACGGCGTTGTGATTTAGGTCACAGTCTTTCGGGGGCTGGCGGACTACAACGGACAACAACGGCCTCCAGCGGCCTTCCGCGGTTATCTCGCCGGAATGTGCTGGACGACCTCGTGACCTGGGCGGCTGCGTCATGGACAGATGTCCGTGACGGCGGCGGGGCTGCGCGGCCGTGTACGCAGTCTGAACATCCCTTGCGCCTCTTCGGCGCCCGGGGCTTCAGCTAGGTGCCGGGGGTGCCTTAGATGATCAGGTGGGTAGTTCGGTTGGGTGCGTTCAGCGAGGTTGCGTGCGGTGCGGTCGGAGACGCGGTGGGGGAAACGGTTTGCGGGTCAGGCGCCGCTGGTGTCGATTAGGGCGCCTAGGCCGTCGAGGACGCGCTGCAGGCCGAAGGTGTAGGCGTGGTCGGGGTTATAGGCCGCGCCGTGAGCGGCGCCCGCGGCGGCGCCGACGCGGGAGGCCGTGGGGTACTTCGTCTGGTCGAAGACCCGGGTGAGCAGGGGGGCGTTGGCGGCCCACCATTGCTCCTCGCTCATCGCGCTGTCCTGCCGGGCGGCGGTCGCCTCGGCGGCCGAGCGCGCGGCGGCCTGGACGAAGCCGAGCAGGAAGGTCAGGGCGGCGTCCATCTCGACGTCGTCGAGTCCGAGGCTGGAGAGTGCCTGAAGTTCGTGCTCGTATTTGGCCATGAGTCCGGGGCCGAGCGGGGGCCGGGTGGTGGAGACCTCGGCGATCCAGGGATGCAGGGTGAACAGGTCCCGGTTCTCTTGGGCGACGGCGGCCAGGCGCTCGCGCCAGGGCATGCCGGACAGGTCGCCGCGGGGCATCTGCAGGTAGACCGTGTCGAGCATCAGGTCGAGTAGCTCGGCCTTGCCCGGCACGTAGGTATATAGCGACATCGGTACCACGCCGAGGGCGTGGGCGACCGCGCGCATGGTGACTGAGCCCAGGCCGTCGGTGTCCGCGAGGGCGATCGCGGCGGCGGCGACCTGCTCGACGCTGAGGCCCTGGCGCGGTCCGCGCCGGGAGTCCGCGGGGCCGGGCTCGCGCCAGAGCAGCCGCAGGGTGCGTGCGGGGTCGCCGGCGCTGCTGCGTTCGGTGGGCATGGGAACATTCTCTCGCTGGCTTGCGTTATACGGGGTACATTGTACGATGTACGTTATTGATTGTCATCCCGCTCGCCCAGCCCGAGGAGCCCTCCCGTGCAGATCACCGCTTCCGCCGTGTCCCTCAACGTCGCTGACGTGGCCGCCTCCGCGGCGTTCCTGATCAGCCACTTCGGCTTCCGGCAGGAGATGGCCGCAGACGGCTTCGCCTCCCTGGCCCGCGAGGACGCCGGGATGAACGTCGTCTTCCTGCGCCGCGGCCTGCTTTTGCTGCCCGATGACCAGCGCGACACCCACGCCGCCGGCTTGATCCTCGCGTTCGTGGTCGAGGACCTCGAGGGTGAGCTGGCCCGCCTGCGCGAGGAGGGAGTGGACATCACCATGCCGTTGCGCGAGGAGCCCTGGGGTGAGCGCGCGTTCCAGGTCACCGACCCTAACGGCGTCATCGTCCAGCTCCTCGACTGAAACGCGCCGACCGGCCAGTGACCGAGCGGCCGGGGCGGCGGACCGCTTGCCGGCCCGGCCGCAAGCCAGGACACGGGCGTGCGCCAAGAGCGCGCCGCCCCGCCATCCCGCACCACGCACACGGAGAGGCACCCTTATGGCCGAGCGGACCACCAGGCGCTGGCCCGGTCTCAAGCACATCCGGCGGCCCAGGACCCGGCGAGGCTGGCTGATCACCATCGCTGTCAGCGGCGCCATCCTCGCACTCAAGCTCACCCTCGGCCTCGCCGCTCTCGCCCTGGTCGTGCACCTGCTGGCGCATTGACCAAGCCTGGGGCGACCACTGGTGGCCGGCGGCGGGATGTTCTCGCCCCGCGGTGCCAACAGCTCGACCTCGAACGACACCACGGCTGCACTCCCGGCGGCGTGATCGTCCGCATACTCCAGCGACTCCTCGCGCTGACAGCTGCTATCTGGCACAACCAGCACACCGGACAACCCATCATGCGATCGCGGACCGCCTACGACCGCCAACGGCCAAAGGGTCGCTAGGTTCGAGCGCGTCGTTACCTCAAGCTGCCAGCGTTCGGGTGTCTCGGTCAGCCGCTGTCCAGGCCGAAGAGCGCTTCGCCGTCACTGCCGCCCAGCAGGAATGCGAAACGGTCCAGGTCGTTACGCAGCTGCCGGGTGTCGTAGGCGCGGCTGCCGATGAAACCTGCAAGCGACGTGCCGACGCGATCCTGGTCGCCGGCGAGCCAGTCACTGAGGAAACGCAGCATCTCGGCGAGCTCGGCGGCATCGCTGGCAGCCAGGGTCATGCCTGTGTGTGCCCGGGCCGGTGACGGGTGGCGGCTGGGCTGGTCCGCAGCTGGCCGTAGGCGCGGGCGAGTTCGCTGCGGAGCTGCTGGTTTTCGGTGTTCAGCTGCCGGATTCGCTGGCGGGCGAGTTCGAGGCGCCGTTGCAGGGAGGCGGTGCTGGCGCGCTGGTCACCAGCGGAGCTGGCGCTGGCCGCCGGCCTCGGTGCCTGGCGGGGCAGGGCGGCGAGCTTTTCTAGCAGTCCGGGCTGGGTGTAGAGCCAGGACCGGGACACCCCGGCCGTCGCGGCGAATCGGGCAAGGGTCACAGGGCCGCCGTTGACGGTGAACCGCTGCAGCGTCTCCTCGGCGCGGGCGAGGGTTTCCTGTTGCCGGCGCCGGGCGGCGGTGAGCAGGGCGGCGCTGTTGTCAGCTCGCATCGGCACCAGCCGCGCTGCCGGCGCAGCCGCACGTGGCGGCGCAGCCGCAGTCACTGTCAAGCGCGCCGATGATGGCCAGCAGGTTCTTCTCGACGGTGCGGTTCATCTCGGCCAGGCGGGCCTGCCCGTTCGCCTCGCCGCGGGCGATGAGTTCGCGGGTCGCTCCCAGCTGGCGGCGGTGCTCGGGCAGGAACTCCGTGGTGGTGAGGAACATCGGGCAGGTCAGGCAGGCGTTGGCGAATTCGCAGCGCTGCTGCAGCGGCAGCCCGCACCAGCCGTTGGGCAGCGCCATCTTCGCGCGGGCGAGGTTGTTCTTCATCCACTGGGCGTCGGCGAGCGGGCCGTCGGGCGGGCTGACCTCCCGGCCGTCGATGCCGACCTTGCGGGCCGCTTCCCATTTGGCCCGGATCGTCTGCTGGGATAGCCGGGCATAGCGGGCCACCATCTGGTGCGAAGAGTGATCGAGCAGACGGCGCACGACTTCCTGGGGGACGTCGCCGTTGATGAGGCGAGTTGCGTAAGTTCATATGCCGCCATTGATGCGGTGTGACGTGGACGGGCCGGCCGAGCTCGTCGCGGACGTCGCAGCTCTCGAGCCAGGCCGTGAGCCGGTGGCGGAAGGTGTCGGGGCTGTAGGGCAGCCGCCCCTCGAAGTTGCGTTTCTCGCGGATCAGCAGGCTGGTGGCGGCGGGAAAACGTTCCCGCACGGCCTGCTGCTGGACGGCGATCGCGCCGGCGAGCGCCACGTCAATCGGCACGAGCGCGTCGCGGCGCATCTTATGGTTGCGGTAGCGCAGATAGGGTGCGCCGTGCTGGTCACGCGTCACGCAGTCAACAGCGAGCCGGCAGCCGTCACCGACGCGCAGGCCGGTGCGCATCAGCATCTCGGCCAGCAGCCGGGCCTGCGGATCAGCGAAACGTGCCAGCATGGCCGGTGATTCCAGCTGGGCCATCACGGCCTCGCTGATCCCCCGCGGCACCGGCTCCTCCAGCCGCGGGTAGTCCTCACCCCAGATGTCAGCCGCCGCGGGCAGCCCCGGCTCCCAGCCGTGCTGGCGGGCTGTGCGCAGCAGCCCGGCCAGCGCCGAAATATGAGCGGCCCGCCCCTTGGCGTTGGGATACCGCACCGCCAGGCCGGCGAGGTGGCATTCAAGGATCTCGCGGGTCAGTGCCTGCGGTCCCCGGCGCAGCTGCGGGAACGCCTCCGCCAGCCGGGTCACGGCGAGAACGCCGTTGTCCACTGCGCCCACGGAGATACCGGTCGACAGCCGCCACCGGGCCCAGCGCTTAGCCAGGTCGCGCAGCCAGCCCGCCTCGATCCGGTCGAAGCGCAGCCGGGCATCCCGGCACGGGTAGCCGAGGCGGCGGAGCTGCCAGACGTCACGGCCGAATTCGCTGTCCCAGCCCAACCCTTCGGCCAGGTCGTCCAGCCACGCCAGGGTGTCGGTGAGGAACCGGCGGGCGACGCACTTATGCTCGCGCCCGGCCCAGCCCAGCACCTCCAGCCACTGCCCGGCAGAGCGCTCGCGCAGCGACTGCGCCCCGGCCGGCAGGAGCTTCAGCAGACGGCGCAGATCACCGGGCGTGGTCTGGGTGCGTGCCTCATCAGCGCGGCGCTGCAGGCCGTAGGCGATCTCAGCGCGCATCACCTCGGGATACCGGCGCAAGTCGAACCGGTCGCAGCCGAACGTCTCGCATTCGTGCAGGAATTCCGCCAGCGGCTGGCGGCCACGTTTGATCCAGCGGCTCACGTGCGAGTTGCACAAACCCATCCGCCCTTCGCCGTCAAGCCCGCAGTCTGGCACCGGGCACGGCGGGCGCGGTGCTAGCGGCGGTCCCGATGCGTCTGCTGCCCAGGACGCCAGCGCGGGCCGGCCCGCACGTTCCCAGCGCGCGAAATGGGCATTGCATAACCCGGCTTGATGACGGCCCCTCCGGCACCCTGGAGCGTCACAAGGGCGCAGCGGCCGCACCCCCTTGCGCCGCGCCGGCGCGGAGGCCACCCACTCCCCGGCCAGCGGCCGGCCCGCCAGATACCACCGGCTCCAATGAGCCGCGCACAACCGTGCGGCAGCAGACGCCCGGACGCACCCCGGAACCAGGCACGGTGAACCGGCCAGCACCCGCCCGCCCGCGGCTGCCACAATCACGCCGCCGGTGAACTCGGGACGAAGCTCGCCGCGTAGCCGCTCCAGCCACCCCTCTGCCAGGCTGCCGCCGACGGCATGCAGCGCGCCGCCGGTCATGACGGTGCCTCAGCCAAGGCACCCGCGGCGACGAGTACCCGGCGGGCATCTTCGATCTGCAGGTGGTCATAGGTGTCGACGGTCGTGCTGACCGAGGCATGCCCCAGTAGCCGCTGGACAACCTCTGCCGGCACCCGGCGGCGCAGCTATCCGGTGGCGCACGTGTGGCGCAGCTCGTGGGCCGTGAACCGCACCCCGGTCCTATCCCGCAGCCGCCGCACCAGCCGGTCGGCATCGGCGTAACGCAGCGGCTGGCCATACCGCGGGCCGCTCAGGTGCACGAACACGTAGTCGCTGTCCAGCGGCCCGTACTCCTCGTGCAGGTAGTCGCTGTAAAGACGGATCAGTGACGCCGCCACCGGGACACGCCGGCCCCACGTCTTCGCCCGGGCACCGTTCGCGTTCACCCGCGCCACCACGGCCACCTCACAGCGGCCGGCATCGAAGTCCTCATGCCGCAGCCCCAGCGCCTCACCGATCCGCAGCGCCGCACTCGCCAGCAAGGTCAGCAGCAGCCGGTCGCGCAAGGTCTCGCAGGCGCGAAGCAGCCGGTCCACCTCGTCCCCGGAAAGGGCACGCGGCATCCGGCTGTGTGCCTTCAGCGCCACCGTCCGCCGCCGCTGATCACGGCCGCCCAGGTGCGCCAGGAACGGTTTCCACGATCCCCCGGAACCGCCGCCAGGCTTCCATCTGGTCAGCAGATCCCCCAGATCGGTGCCGTGGCGCTGATGGAACTCATAAAACGACGACAGCGCCGACAGCTTCCGGTTCACCGTCGCCGCGGTCAACGTCGCCTCCACCGACGGCAGGACACCCACCGGCGTCGTCCGCGCCCTGGGCGGCAGCCGCAGCCACGCCACGAACCTGCCGATGTCCTCCAGGCACACCGAGTCCCACCCCAGACCGCGCACCGCGCTGAACTCGAAGAAATCACGCAGGTCATGCGCGTAGGCCCGCACCGTATTCGGTGACCGCTCGATCGCGGTCAGGTGCGCCAGGAAACGCTCAGCTGGCCCGACGACACCATCCGCATCGACCAATGTCCACGACTCGAGCCCGGTACCGGTGACGACCAGCTGGACCCTCACCCCGCCCCCCGTCATGGACAGCGAAGATAACCGGTCCAGCACGCCAGGTCACGTACCGCCACCGCTTCGTCACGGACGTAAACGACACAAGATCAACTGCGAGAGATAACTGCGGACAGTACGCGGCAGCTATCGACGGTCAGGCGGCGTTTGCGCCCGGCCGATATTGGCCGCACAGTGGAAGAGAGGCGCCACGAAAACCGCTGCCGAAAGTGCGGGCAAGCGCCCAGGCACGGGCAGCACCACTGACATTGTTCCGGCGCGGAAACACTAACAGGGCATCCATTTCGGGCTCAGCCCGCCAGCAAACAGGCCAGCCCGGTCTCTGGCTGCGCCTTGGCGCATTGGCATAGTCGCCCCCCACAGTCGCAGAGTCGGCTGCGCTGAAACCTCTGCCCAGCACTGGCACATCAGGCACGAGGAAACCCGGAAGGAGGTGAGTCCATGAACAAACTGCTGTACCGGCCCAAGGAGGCAGCCCAACTGCTCGGCATCGGCCGGGACAAGCTCTACGACCTGATGCGCTCGGGACGGCTGCACTCGGTCAAAGACGGCCGGGCCCGGTTCATCACAGCCAGCGCGCTGACCGAGTACGTCGCGATGCTGGAAGCCGAGGCAAACCAGGCGGCATGAGGCAGCAGGCGGGTAAGCCAGAGCAGGGCTACCTGAATATCTTGTCCATCACGTCGGCGCCGGTGGTGATCACGGGGGTAGCTCGTGCCGGTAGACGACCTCGGTTGTGCGGGAACTGGAGTGCCCGGCCAGGCGGGCGATCTCCTCCACCGCGATCCCGGACTCCGACATGAGGCTGACGAACGTGTGCCTCAGCTCCCTGGGTGACCAGCTACCGCCAATGCCGGCCTTCTGACAGAGTGCACGAAACCCGCGCCGAACATTCGCGTCGTCCAGCGGTTTACCCGTACTGCTGGTGAAGACCAGGCCGTGATCCTGCCACAACTCGCCCGCCGCCAGCCGGGCCGCCGCCTGCCGCTTCCGCTGCTCCCGCAGCGCCGACATCGCACTCTGCGGCAGTCCCAACGTCCGCCGGACCGCTCGGTCTTGGTGTCGCTCCCGGCCCGCACCGACCGCCACACCGCCATATTCGGCGGCACCCGATCGCCAGGCTCACCGTCCAACGAGACATGATCCCAGCGCAGCGCCCGTGCTTCTTCCGTCCGGATACCGGTGGTCAGCGACAAGATCACATAGGCATCGAGGTAATCATCGCCCTCAGCCACGCGCAGCAATGCCGCCGCCTGGTCCGCGGTCATGGCCCTGGACGGGCGCCCGGCCTGGCCAGGCGGCGGCTTCACCAGCGCGGCGACGTTGCGCCGCACATGATCCCCGGATTCGGCGTGCCTGATGGCCCGCACCAGGCAGTTGTGCGCCAATTTCCTGGAGCCGCCTGTCGGAATCGAACCGACGACCTGTTCATTACGAGTGAACCGCTCTGCCGACTGAGCTAAGGCGGCGTGCCGCCATGAGAGCGGCAGCGCAAGGAGTCTACCGGTCCGCGGCCGGTTCCTGCCCTGGGTGGTACTTAGCCTCATAGGCCTGCCTGGATCCGCACACGCTGGCCCGCGGGCATGCGCAACGCCGTCCGTCCTCGGCCAGCTTCACCACGACCTGATCGGCAGGCACGTTGTGCCCGACCACGGTGCCCGGGCCGTCCGGGGACTCTACCGAAGAGCCAAGGCGCGGGGCCTTCTGCCGGAAGTCCTGATACAGCGGATGCTCATACTTCAGGCAACACATCAGCCGCCCGCACGCGCCAGCGATGCGTAGCGGGTTCACCGGCAGGTCCTGATCCTTGGCCATCCGCACCGACACCGGCTCGAAGTCCTTCAGAAACGTCGCGCAGCACAGGTCCCGGCCGCAGGGGCCGATCCCGCCCTGCAGCCGCGCCTCGTCGCGCGGCCCGATCTGCCGGAGCTCGACTCGCGCGCGCATCCGCTCGGCCAGTTCCCGCACCAGCGCGCGGAAGTCGACCCGGCGCGGCGCACTGAAGTAGATCGTGAGCAAGTTAGGCGCGTCCAGGTAGTCCACCGCGATGATCTTCATCGGCAGCTCGAGCTCGCGCACCATCCGCCTGGCCGCGACCCGTGCCTCAGCCCGCCGGGCCCGGTTGGCCTCATTCCTGCTCAGATGGTCGTCGGTGGCCAGGCCCGCGCAGACCGGCAGCCCGCCGATATCATCGTCCACCCATTGCGGCGCCCAGATGCACTCAGCCACCTCAGGGCCTGAGACCGTGGGCACCAGCACCTTCGCCCCGACAGCCGGCGAATGCGGCCCGGGGTCCAGGTAGTAGAGCCGGCCGTGCCGCTCGAAGCTGACGGCCATCATCATGCCCACCCGCTCAGGCTACGGTGCAATGACAAGGGCCGTCTCCCCCGGGCTAGCCGTAATGCCCTTTAACGGGTACCGCTGCCCGATCGCCGCCGTCTGCCCGGTCCCGCCCCGGCGATAAACTCGCGCTGTCCGTGCATCATGCACTGACTGACGCGGAGCCGCTCGTGGCAGCGGGAACTTCCGCCTCGCGGCGGGCGAGCTTGGACGGCCACCAGTTGTAGCGGCGGCACAGCACCACGATCGCCGGAACCATGAGCGTCCGCACCAGGAAGGTGTCGAGCAGCACGCCGAGGGCGATCGCGGTACCAAGCTGCTTGATCTGGCTGGTGGCGCCGGTCACGCCGGCCGCGCCGAAAGTGGCGGCGAGGATCAGGCCGGCCGACGTAACAGTGGTGCCCGTGTGGTGCGCCGCGGTCGCGACGGCCTCGCGCAGCGGCGCTTTGTGCGCCTCCTCGCGGATCCGGGTCATGATCAGGATGTTGTAGTCCTCGCCGAGCGCCATCAGGAATATGAACAGCAGGAACGGCAGCACGAAGTTCAGGCCCGAGTCGCCCACTCCGTCCTGGAAGATGAGCACCGCGATGCCGAGCGCGGCGAAATAGCTGAGCAGGACGGTCGCGACCAGGTACAGCGGCGCGACCAGGCTGCGCAGCAACAGTCCGAGCAGCAGCGCGAGCAGGATGATCACCACCGGCACGATCTCCTTCAGGTCGCTCTGGGAGACGGTGCTGACGTCGTAGGAGGACGGCGCGAGGCCGCTGACCCCGCTGTCGGTGGCTTTCACGGAATGCTGCACGCCGGTCACGGCGGTGCGCATGGCCGGGACCGCGTTCAGGGCCGCCGTGGTGGACGGTGAGCCCGCGGTGAGCGAGGTGTAGAACTGAACGGTTTGGCCGTTGGGGCTGACGAACTGCGAGGTGGCACGGTACGCCGCGTACTGCTGCGCGGAGACCGGCGTGCCTGCGGGCTCGGTGGCGGGGAGCTTGCCGGGCGGCCCGAGCTGCTGGTAGAGGCTGCTCAGCTGCTGCGGGGTGGTCGATGTGCCGTTGGCGTTGAACAGGCCGGTGACCGAGGCGAAGACCGATTTCTTGCCGAGGTCGTTCTCGGCGTCCTGGACAGGCGTGAGGTTATTCCACACCGACGACGAGTAGACCAGCAGCACGCTGGTCGGGTTGGCCACGGCCGGCGGGTAGTTGTCGTTGATCACGTTGGTGCCGTTGGCCGACTGGCTCCCCGGCGGGCCGGTCGTGGTTCCGCCGAAGCCGCTGGAGGTATAACCAGTCGCGCCGACCCCCAGCGCCGCGAGGAATATGACGCCGAGGACCAGGGTGGCCAGCGGATGCGCGATCACGATGTCGGCCAGCCTGGCCCAGACTCCCTCGCGCTTGGCGAGCCGGACCGGTCGCGGCCAGAAGGTGGCCCGGCCGAATACCGCGATCAGCGCAGGTACCAGCGTGAGCGCGGCGACGAGCATGATCGCGACGCCAAGGGCCAGGGCCGGACCGAGCCCTGAGTACAAGCCGAACGACGCCAGCAGGAGGCACAGCAGTGCCACGATCACCGTGCCGCCGGAAAACGTGATCGACTCCCCGACGTAGCGTCCGGCCCGCTCGATCGCTGCGTGCGGAGTGGCGCCGCGGGCCATCTCCTCCCGCACCCGCATGATGAGGAACAGGCCGTAGTCGGTTCCAGCGCCGAGCAGCAGCACGGTCAGCATGGTCTGGGTGATGGTGGACACCTGGAGCCCGGCCGTGGACATCTCGGCAATGACGCGCCCGGACATCTCCAGCACGAGAATCGCCGGGAGCAGGGTCACCAGCGGCGCGAGCAGCGCGCGGAACACGATCGCCAGCATGACCAGGATGACGAGAATCGATAGGTTCTCGGTGAGCTTCTGCGCGCTGGCCTGGGAGTTCTGGTTGTCCACCGCGCTGGGCAGCTGCCCCGTGAGGTAACCGGTGAGCCCGGCCGGCAGACCGCCGTGCGCGATCGTCGAACGGATGGCGGCGACCGTCGGTGATGCCTTGGTGCTGGATGTCAGGACGTTGATGACCACCTGGGCCTTGTCGGCCTTGCCGTTCTTGGACAGGCCCTGATCGGACACCGATACGACGTGGTCATCTTTGGCGATCTTGCCCTCGAGGCTGGTGATCGCGCTCTGGTCGCTGCTGGTGAGCTTGGACGTGCCGAGGACGACGAGCGTGCCGGTCGTGTCGTTGGTTGGCTGGAACGGGGCCGCCAGGGCCAGCGCATGCTCGCTCGGCGTGCTGGCAGGCAGGAACGTGCTGTTGTCGGTGTTGATCGCAGTGGACAGGGCCGGAAGCAGCGCGATGCACAGGGCGCCCGCGATCACCCAGCCAGCGATGATCGCATAGCGGAACTTGATCGCGAACCGGGCGAGCCCCGCCATGAAATTGCCCATCAACCCCCCCGTGGCGTGGCTCCGTGCAATCAGCGCGGCCCCGAGCGCCCTGTCGCGACTACATTAAGCTTCCCTTCGACTGCATTTAGTAATCACCGTCCTCCAGAGCACTATCCAGCCAGCCCGGCCCGGCCCGGCCCTAATGATCTTGACGAGTTCTCAGCACATATCACGGAAAGGTCGTCAAGATCATTTGGTGGGTCCCCGAGGCGGCGGGGCTGGCCGGGCAGCGGGGCTAGCGGGGGCGAGGGCGAGGGTCATCTCCTCGACGGCGAGCAGCGGCGCCACGCTCGCGGCCAGCCGCTCCCGGCACGCCATGATCGCCTCGATCCTGCGCACCGTCGCCTCCGCCGAGCCCGCGGCCGCGAGCCTGCCGAGCTCCTCGTGCTGCGCTGCGTTGGCGAGTTCCACGTCGGCGCCGAACTGGACCGCAAGCACGTCGCGGTAGAACCCGGCCAGGTCGAGCAGCGCCCGGTCAAGCGAGTCGCGCTTCAGCCGGGTGGCGCGCGATTTCTGCCGGTCCTCCAGGTCCTTCATGGCGCCGGCCGAGCCGCGGACAGCGGTGGCCACGCCCTTGCCGGTCGAGCCCTCGCCGAACGCCTGGCGCATCGCTTCCCGCTCCGGCACGTCGAGCTCCTCGGTCACCGCGGCGGCCTCCGCTTCAGCCGCCTTGACCAGCGCGGCAGCCGCCGCAAGTGCCTGGCCCAGGCCGCCTCCCGGCCGGGCCATGCCGACCTGGAGCGGGACTTGGAGCACTTCGGCCCGGCGCCTGGCTGCCTCCGGGTCGGTGGCCAGCCGTCTGGCCCGGCCGATGTGTCCCTGCGCCGCACGGGCAGCCGCGAGGGCCTGCTTCTCGCTGACACCCTCGCGGGTCAGCACCTCGGCGACAGCCGAGGTGGGCGGAGTGCGCAAGGTGATCAGGCGGCATCTCGACCTGATCGTCGTGGGCAGGTCGGCCGCCGACGGCGCGCAGAGCAGCCACACCGTCCGGGGCGACGGCTCCTCGATCGCCTTGAGCAGGGCATTCGCCGCCTGTTCCGTGGCACGGTCGGCGTCCTCGAACAAGACCACCCGCCAGCGTCCGTACACCGGCGCGGCAGCGGCGCGCAGCACCAGGTCCCTGGTCTGCCGCACGCCGTAGGACAGGCCGTCCGGGCGTACCAGCAGCAGGTCGGCGTGGGTCCCCCCGGCGACCTGATGGCACGACGAGCACTCGCCACAGCCCTGGCGATCGCAGAGCAGCGCGGCGGCGAAGCCGCGGGCAGCGACCGAGCGGCCAGAACCGGGCGGCCCGGTGAAGAGCCACGCATGCGCCATCCCCAGCCCGGAACCTGATCCTGCGGCGCTGCCCGGGTCCCTGGCCGCAACTGCGGCGGCGGCGGCCGACGCGGCGGCGGCCAGCTGGCCGACCACCGCCTCCTGGCCAGCCAGTTCGCTGAAGACCGGGCCGCCGGTCAGGTCGGCGCCGCCGGGATGACCCTGGATCTGGTCTCCGCCGGTCAGGTCGGCGCCGCCGGGATGACCCTGGATCTGGTTCCCGCCGATCATTCCAGCACCACCGGGATGCCGCCGGTGATCTCCTCAGCGGTCAGTGGTACCGGATCGGGCAACAGATCCCTGACCCGGCTCTGGATCTCCCGGCTGAGCTCCGCCGACGGCCTGGTCGCGTCCAGCACAAGGTAGCGGCCAGGCTCCGCCTCGGCCAGCGCGAGGAACCCGCGCCTGACCCGCTCGTGGAACGCCGTGGGCTCGGCCTCCAGCCGGTCACCCGACCGCTCCCGCCGCCGCAGCCCCACAGTGGGGGCCAGGTCGAGGAGGATGGTCAGGTCGGGCATCAGGCCGCCGGTCGCCCACTGGTTCAGCGTGGCTACTTCGCTGACCGGCAGCAGCCGCCCCGCTCCCTGATAGGCGAGCGAGGAATCCACGTACCTGTCGGTGACCACGACCGCGCCGCGTTCCAGCGCCGGCCGGATCACCGAGGTGACGTGCTCAGCCCGGTCCGCCGCGTACATCAGCGTCTCGGACCGAGCCGAGAGGCCGGTGTGCGTGGTGTCGAGCAGCAGGGCCCGCAGCCGCATCCCGATCTTGGTCGCGCCAGGCTCGTACGTGGCCACGACGTCATAGCCCTGGTCGCGCAGCCAGATGGCCAGCAGCCTGGCCTGGGTCGACTTGCCTGCCCCCTCGCCGCCCTCCAGGGCGAGCAGCAGCCCGCGGCCGACGGCGGGCCGACTGCCGTTACCGTGCGCGGGCGCCAGCGCCGGCAGGAACGGCTCGCTACGGAAGACCGAGGTCAGGTCCGCGAGCAACGGCACCCCCCGGCGGTCATCCATTTGCCGGTAGGAGACGATGCCAAGGATCAGCGCTACGGCCGCGCCGAGCAGCAGCACGATATTGATGCCCACGTCGGCATAATCGACGTTGCCGATCCGCACGGTGGCCGAGCCTGTCATCGCCCGGATCGCCGCGCTGAGCCCCGCCGCGACGACCGCCGCTATCGGAATCACGGCAAAGAGGATCACCTTGATAGCCGACTGCAAGAACGCGAACGTCCGGCCGCGGGTGTCATCGTCCACTTCAAGGCCGACGATCGTGTAGCCGGTCACATACGCGATCCCCGCGCACGATCCGAGCGCCACAACCAGGATGGTCACCACGACAAGGTTCGGGATCAGCGCGATCAGGACCAGCATGATCGCCGCGAACACGATGGTCACCCCGAAGAGCCGGCGCCTGGAGAAGCCGCGCAGTACCCGCAGGCCGACGACCATGCCGAAGGCTATCCCGACAAAGATCGCCGAGAAAACCACGCCCCAGCCCGCATCGCCGCCGTGCAGCGTGTACGAAACGTAGGACCGGCCGAGCCCCACGATCACGCCTGCCGCGGCGAACGCGCCTGCCAGGCCGATGACGATGCCGCGCACCACCTGGTTCCGGCCGATGAACCGCCAGCCATTCAAGATCGCCTTGGCCACCGACGGCTCGGAGACCTCGGCGCTGCGCCTGCGCTGCCCGATCTCCCTGAGCGTGAAGACCGTAAGAGCAGATACAACGAAGGTCGCCGCGTTGAAGTAGAGCGCCAGATTGACCTGATTAGTCGTGAAATAATGCGATATCGAGCCGAGCGCCCTGCTGACCACCGCGAGCAGGCTGAAAACCAGCCCAGCGATCGGGGCGGTGCCGTAGGTGGTGAGCAGGCTCAGCTGATTTGCCTGCTCGAGCCGGTCCGGCGGAACCAGGTTCGGAATGACCGCGTCCTTGGCAGGCGTCCAGAACAGCGAGGCGCAGGATGCCAGGAACTGCACTACGTACATCCAGGTCAGCTTGTTGACCAAACCGAGCGACAGGTTAACCGGGATGGACAGGTACAACGCCGCGCGCAGCACGTCGCCGACGATCATGTTGAGGCGCCGGTCGAACCGATCAGCGACCGCTCCGGCCAGCGGGCCGAGCACGAGCGCCGGAAGCAGCGAGGCCAGCCAGACGCCGCTGACCGCGGTCACCTGCGCCGTTGATCCGTGCCGTCCGGTCAGGTCGAACGCCAGCGCGGTCAGCGCCAGCAGGCTTAGCCAGTCCCCCAGACTGGACAGCGAGCCAGCGACCCAAAGCCGCCGGAACGGCTTAATGGACAGCGCGCCGCCCCGGCCGCTGCCCAAAGGGGATCTAAAGTTCACGGCGCCAGGGTATCGGCAGAACAGTCCCCTTACCCATCAGCCGACAGGAAGGCGCACGGATGTCCGGCACGCCGATGCCGCAGGGAATCGGCCCACGCCGCCGAAATCAGGTCTTCTTGCCGCGCGCACCCGCGGACGGCGCCGACGCCGGCTTGGCGGCTGCCGACTTGGCTGTGGACTTGCTGGCCGCGGACTTGCTAGCCGCGGACTTGGGGGCCGCCGATCTCGCGGTCGGCCGGGCGGTCCTAGCGGATCCGGTGGTTCTCCGGCGCGGCGCGGGCGTCGCCAGCCTGCGCTCGGCGAGCAGTTCGACAGCGCGCTGCGGGGTGATCGATTCCGGTGCGTCGCTCTTGCGCAGCGAGGCGTTGGTCTCACCGTCGGTGACATAAGGCCCCCAGCGGCCCTCCCTGAGGACGATCGGCTTGCCGCTGGCCGGATCGCTGCCCAGCTCGCGCAGCGGCGGCGCCGCCGCGGCGCGGGCCGCCCGGCCGCGCGGCTTGGGCTGGGCGAACATCTGCTTCGCCTCGTCCAGGGTGGCGGTGAACATCTCCTCCTCTGTCTCCAGCGAGCGGCTGTCCGTGCCCTTCTTCACGTACGGACCGTAACGCCCGTTCTGCACGGTCACCGGCTCGCCGTCAAGCTCGCCGAGGGTGCGCGGCAGAGTGAGCAGCCGCAGCGCGTCATCCAGTGTCACGCTGTCCAGGTCCATCGATTTCAGCAGCGATGTCGATCGCGGCTTCGCCACCGCGCCTTCGGCGAGCTGCTCGGTGACGTACGGCCCGAACCGGCCGCCCTTCGCGATGATCGTGGTACCGGTCTGCGGGTCGGTGCCGAGCACCTTGTCCCCGCTGGGCCGGTTCAGCAGCTCGGTCGCGAACTCGGGGGTCAGTTCGTCAGGCGCGGTGCCGTCCGGCACGTTGACCCGCTGACCGTCACGCTCCAGATACGGGCCGTACCTACCGACCCTGACCACGATGTCGGTGCCCGCCAGCGGGAATGAGCTGACGTCCCTGGCGTCGATGTCACCCAGGTCGCTGACCAGTTCCTTGAGGCCTTCCTCGCTGTCCGTGCCGAAGTAGAACCTGCGCAGCCACGGCACCCGGGCCGCCTCGCCCCTGGCGATCTCGTCGAGGCCCTCCTCCATCCGGGCGGTGAAGTCGTAGTCGACCAGCTGGGTGAAATGCCGCTCCAGCAGAGTGACCACGGCAAACGCCACGAACGACGGGACGAGCGCGGTGCCCTTCTTGAAGACATAGCCACGGTCAAGGATGGTGCCGATGATCGAGGCGTATGTGGACGGCCGACCGATCTCGCGGTCTTCAAGCTCCTTGATCAGCGACGCCTCGGTGTAGCGGGCCGGCGGCCTGGTGGCGTGCTCGGCGGCAGCGAGGCTGAGCGCGGTCAGCGGATCAGCCTCGGCGAGCGCGGGCAGCCGACGCTGGTTGTCATCAAGCTCGGCGTCCGGGTCGTCGGCCCCCTCCACGTAGGCCTTCAGGAACCCGTAGAAGCCGATCACCTTGCCGGACGCGGCGAACTCCGCCTGCTCCTGCGCAGCCGACATGCCGGTCACCCGGACTGAGACCGACTCGCCGGTAGCGTCCTTCATCTGCGATGCCACCGTGCGCTTCCAGACCAGCTCGTACAGGCGCAGCTCGTCCCCGTGCAGGCCGGTCTGGGCCGGGGTGCGGAAGGCATCGCCGGCCGGCCGGATCGCCTCGTGAGCCTCCTGGGCGCTCTTCACCTTGCTGGCGTAAACGCGCGGGGCGTCCGGCACGTACTCGGCGCCGTAAAGGTCACGGGCCTGCGTCCTGGCGGCCGTTATCGCGGTCTGGGACAGCGTGATGGAGTCGGTCCGCATGTAGGTGATGTGGCCGTTCTCGTACAGCCGCTGCGCGACCTGCATCGCGTACTTGGCTGAGAAGCCGAGCTTGCGGGATGCCTCCTGCTGCAGCGTCGTCGTCCGGAACGGGGCGTACGGCGACCTGCGGTACGGCTTGCGCTCCACCGACGAGACGGCGAAGTTCGCCTCGGAAAGCCGGTCGGCCAGCCCCGCGGCAGCCTCACCATCGAGATGCAGGATGTCGGCGCGTGATCCTCGCTCGGTCCCGCCCATGTCGGCGGACCGCAGCTCACCGGTCGGGCTGAAGTCGCGGCCCTGGGCCACCCGCCGGCCGTCGACGGCCACCAGGGCCGCGGGGAAGGACGACACGTCGTCGGCGTCCGAGGACCTGGACTCGCCGGACGGCGCGTTACTGGCGGGAGCGAACACGGCCTCCAGATCCCAGTACCTGGCCCCGCGGAACGCGATCCGCTCCCGCTCCCTGTCCACCACCAGCCGGATGGCCACCGACTGCACCCGTCCAGCGGACAGCTGCGGCATGACCTTCTTCCACAGCACAGGCGAGACCTCGTAGCCGTACAGCCGGTCCAGCACCCGCCGGGTCTGGTAGGCCTCGACCAGCCCGTTGTCCATGTCCCGTGGATTCGCCACGGCCTGGGCGATCGCCTCCGGAGTGATCTCGTGGAAGACCATCCGGTGTGCCGGGACCTTGGGCTTGAGCTCTTCGAGCAGGTGCCAGGCGATGGCCTCGCCCTCGCGGTCCTCATCAGTGGCGAGCAGCAGTTCGTCGGCGTCCTTCAGCAGGTGCTTGAGCTTGGAGACCTGCTGCCGCTTGTCCGAGTTGACGACGTAGAGCGGCTCAAAGTCGGCGTCTACGTTGACCCCAAGCCGAGCCCAGGACTCTTTACGGTACTTCGTAGGTATTTCAGCTGCTTTATCTGGCATGTCACGAATGTGGCCAATACTCGATTCGACCACGTAACCGTTGCCGAGATACCCGGCGATAGTCCGCGCCTTGGCAGGCGACTCGACAATCACGAGCCGCCTGCGGCCGTTCCCGGCCGGGGCACCGTCAGCTTTCAGCTCTTTGGCGGCTGAACCTGTCCTTGCTGCCACGCTCTTCATCCTCACATCCGCGGTCGCCCTGGAGGCTACCGCAGGCGGCCCGCGCTAGCGCCGACACTACGGCTACTGCGCTACCGCTGCGACCAGGTCGCGGCGTCCGCCCCGGTGGCGACCGTCCGCTGCCTGGTCCTTCTCCATCAAACCCGTCGTGGCAAGGCCGGTGTTCCCGCCATCGCCCGACGCGTTTCCGCAACGCTGACTGAATCATCGCGCGAGTCGAGCACAATGAAGGTGATGGCTGACTACTCCTACCTTGTGCTCTATCTGCCGCGTGGCACGACCAGGGACGTGGCCAGGCGCATCCTGACTGACCACGCCGAGTACGGGCGCTGGGAACTTGCCCGTGTCGCGTTGAACGCCGACGGCAGCAGGAAGGCCACGCTCCGGCGGCAGATCATCCGCCCGGCCCGGACGCCGCAGCAACGGTTCCGGACGCCGCAGACCCGGTTCTGGACGCCATAGCCGCAGCTCCGCCCTGGCCGCGCCGACCCCGGCTCCGCCTGGCCGCGCCGTCTGGCTGGCCGCGCGCGTCTGGCTGGCCGCGCCGTCTGGCTGGCCGCGCCGCCCGGCGGGCCGACCGGCCGGGTATGACGTGCCCTTGCGCGCCGCCCGTGCCCCGAGCCTGCCCGGTCCCAGCTACTCATCGGGTAAGCACCGGGCAGACCCCCCGCGCCGCGGGCGACGCGCAAGGAGTTGGTGGTCAGCAGCGTGCCGTGCGGAGCGGCACGGCTGACCGTGAACCGTCTGGTCAGCCCGCTCGCGACGCTGACCCGGCGCTGACCAGCGCGCGGCCGGCGAACAAGCCACTCATCCGGCCCGCGAAGCCAGCGGGGGGCGCCGCGTGCCGCGGTGCGCTGCGCCTTAGCTCAAGCCGCGGCTGCCGGATGGCGCTGCCCTCCCCGAGACGGTGCCTGCTCTGATAGCCGCCCGCGCCCTGGCCGTCCTGGGCCCCGTCGGCCGCCTTGCCGTCCTGGCGCGACTCGCCCTGAACCTGATCCGGTCCGCGATCGACCGAGGGCACTTGGCGGCCGCGCTCGGGCTCGAATTTCTCCGCCGCGATGAAGTACCTGCTCCAGGCGGCTGACGGCTGGACGGCATCATCGGCCGCGCGAGCGGCTCGCCGCCTGGCCCGCCCACGTGCGGCGATCATGGTGATGCACGCGCCGGACGTCAGGGCCCCGACAACGATGCCGTCCGTCGGGCCCGTCCCGATGGCCGGAACCAGGCCGGCTCCGAAACCGCTGACAACGGCGGCCTGCTTTGCCGCCAGCACGGCCATTACGCTCATCATTTGCTCCTCGCCCTTAGTTACGTTCTGTCCCTACTATTTGACGGATAGCTACGGACCGGCCGCGTCGTATGCACTGAATCGGCCTTCACGGCTTTCAGTGAACCAATGAGGAGTGGAAACGGGCGGTCACGGCCGAACCAGGCGTCGCTGGGACGCGGCCGGCCGTGACCGCGGGAGCGGGCCGTGGCCCGCTGCCGGCTCCGAGGATCAAGCAACCCAGGTACCCGGCCCTCGCGCCGGGCCGGGCACAGTGCCGCCACGGCTCGGCGGGGCCGTCCGCTGACGGCAACGGGACCCGTACCTGTTCCGGCGACACAGGCGACCCTCCTCGTCGATGCCGGCTTAGCGCTCGGCCGCCAGCCGGGGGACCATTGGCAGGGGCGCCCCCCGAATGGCAGCCTCGCACAGTGAGTAACGATATCACTACTCATTGTGGGCGGCCACCAACTGCCGAAACAAAGGCCCGGGTCCGGACACCTCCCAGGTCGTCCGTCGCTGGTCCTATCCGTCCTGACCTGGGACGACGAGCTAGCAGCGGGTCAAGAAACCGTCCAGGACCGGACTCCGAACTGGAGCGCGTCCACCGGGACACGCTCGTCCACGCCGTGAAACATGCCCGCAAAATCAAGCTCGGCGGGCAGCCGGAGCGGGGCAAAGCCGAAGCACCTGATGCCGAGCCTGGAGAACGACTTCGCGTCGGTGCCGCCGGACAGGCAGTACGGCACGATGCGCGCCTGGGCGTCCTCGGCGAGCAGCGCGGCGCTCATCGCGGCGCACAGGTCGCCGTCGAATGTGGTCTCAAGCGCGATGTCGTGATGGACCCACTCCCTGCGGATGCCAGCACCGAGCAGGCCGTCAAGCTCGGCCAGGAAGTCCTCCTCGTGACCGGGCAGGAACCGGCCGTCCACCTGCGCGGTAGCCGTCTGCGGCACGACGTTGACCTTGTAGCCCGCCGTCAGCATGGTCGGGTTGGCGGTATTGGTGAGCGTCGCCCCCACCAGGCGGGAGATCGGCCCGAGCTTGGCGACCGCGTCCCGGCATCCGTTATCACTGAATTCGATGCCCAGCGCTGCACAGGCTTCCGTAAGGAAGGCCCGCACCGAAGGCGTGAGCCGGACCGGCCAGGAGTGCCTGCCGATCCTGGCCACGGCCTCGGCAAGCTCGGTGACCGCGTTGTCCGGGTTCAGCATCGAACCATGTCCTGCCTTGCCGCGCGCCGTCAGCCGCATCCAGGCCATGCCCTTCTCGGCGACCTGGATCAGGTACATGCGCTGCCCACCGATCGTCGCGCTGAAGCCGCCGACTTCGCCGATCGCCTCGGTGACTCCATCGAAAAGGCCGGGGTGGTTGTCGACCAGCCAGCGGGCACCGTAGCTACCTCCAGCCTCCTCGTCGGCGAGGAACGCCAGCACCACGTCGCGCGGCGGCCTGCGGCCTTCCCTTAGCCGCTGCCTGACCCGGCCAGGATCATCGCGTCCATGTCCTTCATGTCCACCGCGCCGCGGCCCCAGACGCAACCGTCATCGATCTCCCCGGAGAACGGGTGTACCTGCCAGTCCGCCGCATCTGCGGGCACCACATCCAGGTGACCGTGGACCAGCAAAGCCGGCCTCGACGAATCCTCCCCGGCGATCCTGGCCACGACGCTGGCGCGGCCCGGGCGGGATTCCAACACCGTCGGCTCCAGGCCGACCTCGGCGAGCAGCGCGGCGACGTGCTCGGCCGCCTTGCGCTCGCCCGGGCCTGAGTGGTCACCGGGATTAGTGGTGTCGATCCTGATGAGATCACTGGCTAGGGCGGCGACCTCGTCGCGGGCGGAGATGCCGCTGGCGGCCTGATTCTGGGTCATCCGGCCATCGTCGCACCAACCGCCGGCTGCTCCAGCGCCAGGGCCGGGTCGGCTGCGACGCCCGGTGCCTGCCGTTTCGCGGCTTACCCTCTCGCTGCAAGCCGCCGGATTTGCTATCGTGAGGCGGCCGGTCCCGGCGCTGCCGGTGCCGTGCTCGTCCGGGTGGCGGAATAGGCAGACGCGCTAGCTTGAGGTGCTAGTGCCCGTAAAGGGCATGGGGGTT
>CAVOHC010000017.1:0-749246 GCA_963695645.1 uncultured Actinomycetota bacterium
CGCGAAGTACCAGGTCAAGGCCGTTCTCAGCAAGATCGGACCGGTCGGCGCCATTCGAGGGGGAGCCATTCGGTTCCCGCGCTGGGTAGCTCCGGCCATGGCTGCACGCCGTGGCCGGAACCAGGACTGGGCCTGCTACCGATGCGGTCGAGCGGGCGGCGGCGGAATAGCCACTGATGTCCTGCTCACGGGCGTGAGCATCGGCCGGTCCCCGGTTGGCCAGGCCGGGAAGCGGCTTGCCCTCGTCAAGGAGTCGCCGACGGTCTCGACGGCGCCCTGCGTAATCACTGCAGCGGCTCGATCGCAAGTACACCGGGCCGCCCGCAGCAGCTGTCGCCATGTTGCTATGTTGACGATATACAATGTGGATGTATAGCTTCAACATAACGGTGGTGGGTCGTGGCGCTGACGCAGATAGACATCGATGACGACGCCCTCGCCGAGGCCATGCGGCTGTCCGGGGCAAAGACGAAGAAGGACACCGTCAACCTGGCGCTGCGGGAGTTCGCCGCCCGGCACCGCCGGGTCGCGGCCCTGGAGCACTACGCCAGGCTGGCGGACGGGTGGGACTTCGAGGGATGGGAGCACCAGCGGGCCGCCGAGAAACACCCGGCGTGATCCGCTACCTGCTGGACTCCTCCGCCCTGTGGCGGATCCTGCGGGACGACGCGCTGCGGGCAGCCTGGGCCGAGGTGATCTCCGCGGGCGCGGTCGGCTCCTGTCACCCCCAGCGCATCGAGTTCCGCCGCTCGGCGCGCACGATCGACGAGTACGAGCAGATGTCAGGGATGTTCGACCTGCTGTACCCGGACGCCGCCGTCCCCAAGGGCCCATGGCCGTGGATAGAGTCCGCTCAGTACCGCCTGCTGCGCCGCGGCGCCCACCGCGCGCTGTCCGCCGTGGACCTGCTGATCTGCGCCACGGCCGCCCAGCGTGACCTGGTCGTGCTACACGACGACAACGACTTCGCGACCGCCGCGCGGTACCTTCCCGACCTACGGGAACGCGCCATCCGCGACGTCCCGCCGGCCGACTGATCCCGGTGAACGGCAGCAGACGCCAGTACCCGGTCAACGGCGGCTCGCGCGCTGCCTACCTGTGCCCGATGCCGATCACATGTGAACGGCAAGTCCCGGCCGGGGCGTGCCCGGCGGCGGCGGCCTGGCTGCGGACGCTGTTCGCGCCGGCGGTCCAGGCCACCGTGCCCAGCGCGGCCAGCCCGATCGCGCCGCCGACCACCTGGCCGGTGCTGAGCAGGCTGGAGGCCAGCCCGGAATCCTGGTCCCGGACCCGGTTGAGCGCCGCCAGCGACAGCGGCACGAACAGCAGGCCCAGCCCGACCGCGGTCACGAGCATCGGGCCGAGCAGCGCGCTGGCAGGTCGAACCGGCCGCGGCGGCGGGCCGACTCGGCCAGCGCGAACGGCGCGGCGGCGGCGGTCAGGATTCCGATCGGCACGTTCACGAACAGTCGGCGGAATCTTCGGCTGCGGGCGACGGCACCAAGGTGCCGGACGGAGATCGGCGCCGGTTAGGGGATCAGGCGCAGTTCCCGCGCCCGGGCGACGGCCTCGGTGCGGTTGGCAGCGCCGAGCTTGCCCAGCACGTGGCCGACGTGCTTCTTGACGGTATCCAGGGTGATGACCAGCTCATCCGCGATGGCCTGGTTCGGCCGGCCCGCCGCCAGCATCACGAGGACTTCCAGCTCGCGGCCCGTCAGCGGGTCGACCAGGCCTGGCTGCGCTGGCGTGGCCTGGCCTGAATCCGGCGTCGCCTGATCTGCGCCGAACGCGAGCTTGAGCCGGGCCAGACAGCCGAATGGGACTTCGGCGGCCGCCTGCCCGGCGCGCTGGGCCGCGATCAGCCGGGCGAGCAGCACGGCCATCGGCGGCCCCTCGTCGGCGAAGACCCGCACGTGGCCCTGCGGGCAGGCCAGGGTCATGGCAGCCGCCAGGGCGCCTACCGCGGTTTCCTGCCCGCTGGCGGCCAGCGCCAGTGCCCGCAGCGCGCCGATTTCGATCAGGCTGCCCGTCCGGTCCTGGGCGGCCGCCGCCGCGTCCAGCCGGTCCAACAGCGCCAGTGCCTGGGCAGGCCTCTCTCGTGCGAGCAGGACCCGCGCCAGCAGCAGGTAATCCGGTTCGCGCGGGTAGTCCGGCTGATCGTCCGGGCTGAGGCCGTTGTCCTGCGCGAAACGTGCCGCGGCTCCCAGGTCGCCCTGGGCCAGCAGCAGCCGCGCCCGCTGCGCCGGGACCGGGTTGAGCAGGCCCGGCGGCCCCGGCGCGGCTTTCGCAGCCTCGCCGATCGCCTCCAGCGCCCCCGCCGGGTCGCCGGTAACCTGGCGGATCCACGCCAGCGTCACCAGGCCCGCGGCCAGCGGCGGGGTATAGGCCAGTTGCCGGCACAACGCGATGCCGTCGGTCACGTTCCGCAGCGCGGCGTCGAGCTCGTTGCGCTGGTAGGCCACCTCGGCTAGGCCGACATACGCCGGGCCGGCAGCCGGCAGCGGCGGCCGGCCCCGCGGTGCGGTGGTCTCCAGGGCCTGCCGGCAGGCCAGGGCGGCCGCGTCCAGGTGGCCCTGGGCGCGCTGGACCTGGCCGAGTATGTGGCGGCCCCAGATCGTGATGGTGGGCGTGTCGGCCCATCCGGCGATGCTGGGCACGAAGACGCGCTCGGCGTCCGCGAGCCGGCCCGGAGCCAGTCGGCTATGCCCAGGTTGAACCGGGCGACGTAGTCCAGCAGCCGCTCGCCTTCGCCGAGCTCGGCGAGCGCCCGCGATGCGAACGCGGCCGTGGCCTCGGCGTCCCCGCGGAGCCAGGCGAGAAGGCTGCGGTGGACGGCGATCAGCGCCGGGATGTTTACCAGCAGGCTGCCAGCCCGGCCAGCCGGAGGCTCGAACGGCTCCTCGGCCGCGCCGGCATGTGCCCGCTCGGCCGCCTCGACCAAGCGCTCCACCGTCTCCACGCGGCCAGCGGCCGCGGCCAGCTGGGCCTGCGCCAGCAGCAACCGGGGACGAGACCGGACCAGGTCGGCGGGGAGCGCCGCAAGCCACCGCTGAACCGTCACCCCCTCGCCACGCAGACCGGAGACCGTATCGAACTGCCGCTCGATCAGCCGGCCCGCCCATGTCATCTCCCCGGCGCCCACCGCGTGCCGGATCGCCTCCTCGGTCAGTCCGTGCTCTTCATGCCAGGCCGCGGCGTTACGGTGCAGCTGCGCTACCTCGGCGGGTTTTTCCTCCAGCAGGCGGGCGCGGAGCAGGTCGGCGAACAGGTGGTGGAAACGCCACCAGCCGCGCACCTCATCCAGCGGCAGCAGGAACAGCCCGGCCCGCTCCACCTGCTCCAGCAGCTCCTGGCTCCCGCAGCGGCCGGTGACCGCGTCGGATAGCGAGCCGGACAGCCGTTCGAGCACCGAGGTTTCCAGCAGGAAGGTGCGCACCTCCGCAGGCTGGCACTCCAGCACTTCCTCGGTCAGGAAGTCCAGCACGTAACGGTGGCTGCCGGTGAAGTCCGTCACGAACCCGGCCACGTCCGGCTGCCCGCGCAGCGACAGGCCCGCCAGCTGCAGCCCGGCCGCCCACCCTTCGGTGCGCGCCGTCAGCGCCGCCACGTCCGCATCGGGCAATGACGCGTCAGCCCCGGCCACCAGCTGTCGCAGCAGCGCCGCGGCTTCTTCGGCGGTGAACCGCAGCTCGGCGGCGCGCAGCTCGGCCAGCTGCCCGCGGACCCGCAGCCGCGCCTGGCCCAGCGGCGGGTCGGCGCGGCTGGCCAGCACCAGGCGCAGCCCCGGTGGCCGGTGCTCCAGCAAGAACTCCAGCGACGCGTGCACGGGCTGCGAGCCGATCACGTGGTAGTCGTCGAGGACAAGGACGGCCTCATCGTCACCGGGCTGGGCGGCCAGTTCATTGATCAGCGCTGTCACCACCCCCACGAACGACGGCGGTGTGGGCGGGCCGAGCAGCGGGCCCACTCGCTCGCCGATTCCTGGTCGTACCCGGTCCAGCGCAGCCACGGTGTATCGCCAGAACCGGGACGGGTCGTTGTCGCCCTCATCCAGCGACAGCCAGGCCACCGGCCGCTGGCGGCGCTGGACCCAGTCGGCGAGCAGGACCGTCTTGCCGTAGCCGGCCGGGGCGCAGACCAGCACCAGCCCCTGCTCCAGCCATTCAGCGAGGTGCCCTGTCAGCCGCGGGCGCGACACCACCCCCGGTCCCGGCCTGGGCACATGCAACTTGGTGGCCAGCAGCACATCCCGCTCTGGTGTCACTTCCGCCGCGGCCGGCTTAGCCATCGTTGACCTGCACACTCCCCGCCTCCGGCGATCGTCGGCGTCGTTGCCGAAAGGGTCCATCGTCGTTACCGGTGGCCGGCGCCGGGGCAGTGCCATCATGTCCGGCGGCTACATCTAAGGGCGCCCGGCCTTCTCCCAACCTTTCCCGGCATTCCGTGGCTTAACCGCGCAGGCAGGTCATGGCGCCTCGACCAGCACGATTCAGGCGGCCAGTACAGGTGGATCGGGATGCCGGATAGCAGGGCCAGCGCGGCAATGTAGCTGGTTGTGTCAGGCCCGGGGAAACCCGGCGACCAGCAAGGAAAGAGATTCCAGCCATCCCAGTACCGCCCACGATGTTCTCGCAGGTCGAAGGCCAGGTCCCGGATCCGGGGCGCCTGGCCTTCTTGATCATTTGGTGTGTCCGAAACGGGGCGGCCGGCTCGATATAGTCACGCTCCCGGGCTGATCCTGATCTCGATCAGCTCGATCGCGGCTCCAGCACCGAGGGGCGAAACGGCGCCGCACGATGGGCAGATCACCAGGTGGCCGGCCACGTCGTCGCGAGACACCGCCCACGCCGTCCCGCACAGCACGCACTCGCGGCACTCGGCAAGCTCCTCCACGAGCAGCCGCGATCCGCTGAGCGGCGTGTCCTCGGTCAGCATCTGGTAGGCCTGCCGCAGCGCCTCCGGCGAGAACACCGGGCTCGCCCGAACGCGGACCTCGGCGATGCCTGCAGCGAGGCTGGGATCGAGGGTCAAGCGCGTTACGAGCGCGCTGACCGCGTGATAGTCGTGCAGCGTTCTCCTCCTGGTCCCCGGGGTGAGGTGTCCTGCGGCCCGCTCCCGGCGCCCTCCGGCAGCCCGGGCCCGGAGTCCTCCGACGCCCAGCGCAGGACCTGCTCCAGGACTCGTCGGCCGAGCGGCGCTATCGCCGCGGCCACGGGCTCGCTTAGCGGCGCGCCGAACACCGGCGGGCCTGCGATCTCGACGGCGACCACTCGGGTCCGGTCTGGGAAGTCCATGCCGAGCCGCCTGGCGACCGCGGCAAGCTCGGGTATGCCGGCCTGGTGCAGGCTGGGTGCTATCACCGGGCCCAGCTCGGCGAGCCCGGTCTCGACGATCGTGCCCGCGGGGCTGCGGCCCGTGCGGATCGAGTCGACGACGACCGCGCGATCATACCCGACGAAGACCTCGAGCAGCGCCAGGCCCGAGGCGGCGCTCTCCACGACGTCGGCATCCCTGGCCAGCTCCCGGCGCAGCGCCCGCGCCGCGAGCACGCCGACGGCGTCGTCGCCCGCGTACTCGTTGCCCAGGCCGAGGACGAGCGTTCGCATGGTCAGTCCCGCCGGATCTCACGCAGGAGCGCGCCGCCCGCGTCCCTGATCTCGACGATCAGCGGCATGTGGCCAGGCAGGCTGTGCGTGGAGCAGCCGAAACACGGGTCGTAGGCGCGGAATGCCATCTCGACCTGGTTCAGCAGCCCGTCGTCGACCTGGCCGTTCCTGATCAGCGCGTGCGCCGCCTTGTCGACGGACAGGGCGATCCTTGCGGCGTTGTTCTGCGTGGCGACGATCAGGTTCGCGGCCGTGACAAGCCCGTGCTCGTCGGTCTGGTAGTGGTGGAAGAGAGTCCCCCGCGGCGCCTCGACGACGCCGACGCCCTCGCGCGGCGCGGCGGTCGGCAGCGTGCGCACCTGCGGGTCGGTGATCTCCGGGTCGCCGGCGAGTTCGGCCATCCGCTCCGCCGCGTAGACGAGCTCAATGATCCTGGCCCAGTGGTTGGCGAGCGTGTGGTGGACGGGCCCCGGGCCCAGGGTGGTGACGAACTCCTCGTAGGCCTCCTGCGCGCGAGGGGTCGCCATGCCGTCGGCGACGTTCAGCCGGGCCAGCGGCGCGACGCTGTAGACGCCGCTGCCGGCCCCGTCGGCGAGTCCGTGCCAGCCGACGTCCTTCAGGAAACAGAACTTCATGTACGTCCACGGTTCGACGTGCTCGGCGACATGGTCGAGGTAATCCCGCCCGGCGAACGTGAGCAGCTCCGTCCCGTCCGGGCCGACGACCCTGAGCGTGCCGTCGTAGAAGTTGACCTTGTTCGCTCCATCGACGAGGCCCATGTAGTAGGTGCGGTGCGTGTAAGCCTCGGAGGTGACAAGCTCGACGTAGCTGGGGTTGCCGAGCACGATCTTGCGGAACGCGCCGAGGGCGAACTGGCCGAACTCGACGGCGCGGGCCGCGGCCGCGACCGCCTCCTGCCGGGTCTCGCTGCTCAGGGAGCGCGCCACGCCGCCTGGGAGCCCGAAGACGGGATGGACCGCCTTGCCCGCTACCGCGGCAACCAGGTCACGGAGCTGCTTGCGGACGCCGATTACCTCCTTGCCCACCTCGAGGCCGACGGCGTCGACGACGCCGAGGATGTTCCGCTTCTGCCGCGGCGCATCCGGGCCGACGATGAAATCGGGCCCGCCGAGGAAGAAGAAATGCAGCGCGTGGTCCTCGACCATGAAGGCGCTGTAGAGGAGCTCGCGGATCTTCTGGCCGGCGGGCGGCGGGTCCACCTGGTAGAGGGCGTCCAGGGCTTTCGTCGCGGCCATGTGGTGGGCCATCGGGCAGACGCCGCAGATCCGCGAGGTGATCTGCGGCATGTCCTCGGCGCGCCGCCCCTGGGCGAACTTCTCGAAGCCGCGCAGCTCAGGGATCTGGAGGTAGGCCCGGTCGACACCGCCGTCGGGATCGAGGAAGACGTGTATCCTCCCGTGTCCCTCGAGCCGTGTCAGGGGGTCGATGAGGATCTCACGGCTCACGGCGCCACCTCTTCCTTTTGCTCTATTGCCGCCGGCCGCACGCGACGGTGCAGCAGCGAGGCCGGCAGGCTGTAGCGGTAGAAGGTGCCGACCGGGTCGGCGATCTCGGCAACGCGAGCTGTGATCTCGTCCTCGCTGTCCGCGTCGAGGAGCGATGCGATGGCGGACAGCGCCTTCGCCCCGTAGTCGATGACGCCGCTCGTGGGCCCCATGCAGCCGGTGCAGGGCATGTTCCCGCCGGGGCAGGCGGCGGCGCAGCCCGCACGGGTAGCGGGGCCGAGGCAGATCAGGCCTTGCGCGAGCAGGCAAAGCCCGGGATCGATGAGTACCTGGTGCGGCCGCCGGAACGCCCGCACCAGGAGCTTGTCCGGCTTCGTCGCGGCGCGGGGGCACTCGGAGCAGAGCGCCACGTCGGGAGCGAGCACTGCTCCCTTCGCTGGCAGCTTCCCCTCGACGAGCGCCATCACGGCCGAGGCAATCAGGCCCGTAGGCGGCGGGCAGCCAGGGAGGTAGTAGTCAACGTCGATGACCTGGTCGAGCGTCTGCACGGTGGCGCCGAACGCGGGTAGCGTCAGCTCTCCCTCGGCGACGCGGCATTGCTCCGCGGGGAGCGTCCCGTCGGCGTTCTGGACGCTCGGCGCCTCATGGTAGACGACGTCGAGGATGTCCTGGCGCTCGTACAGGTTGGCGAGGCCGGGGACGCCGCCAAACATCGCGCAGCTGCCGAACGCGACCACCGCGGCGGACTTGCGCCGCAGCAGCCCGGCCATCTCCTCCTGCTCCGACGTGCGGACGGCGCCGTTGATGAACGCCGCCGCCAGCTCGCCGTCGTCCAGCGCCTCGACGTCCTCGCGCTTGAAGTCGAGCGCGACAGGCCAGAAAGCGACGTCCACGAGCTCTACGACGGTCAGCAGGTTCTCGCCCAGGTCGACCACGGCCTCCTCGCAGCCGCCGCAGGAAGCGCACCAGTAGAAAGCGATCTTCGGCTTCGTCATCGTGACTCCCCGGCGGGCTCCGCGGCCGCGTGCTGGGGGCGCTCCAGGCGCAGCGGCCCGAGCATGCGCAGCTGCTCGGTCATCTCGTTGCAGACCCGCTGCACCTTCTCGCCCTCGGACGCCGAGATCCACTCGAGGCGCAGCCGCTGGTCCTCGATGCCCAGGTCGCGCAGCACGGCCCGGAGCAGCTCAATCCGGCGGCGGGTCTTGTAGTTGCCCTCCTGGTAGTGGCAGTCCCCCGGGTGGCAGCCGCCGATGAGCACCCCGTCCGCGCCGTGGCGGAAAGCCGCGAGCACGAACTGCGGATCGAGCCTGCCGGAGCACATGAGGCGTATCACCCGCACGTTCGGGGCGTACGCCAGTCGGGAGATGCCGGCCAGGTCGGAGGCCGTATACGTACACCAGTTGCAGAAGAAGGCGACGACCTTCGGCTGGAAGCGATTCTCAGACACCCTTGAGCACCCCCTCGAGCTCGGCAAGGATCTGCTCGTCCGTGAACAGGTGCTGCTGCATCGCGCCCGACGGGCAGGCGGCGACGCATACGCCGCACCCCTTGCAGAGCACCTCGTTGGCCACCGCGACGTCCCCCTCGGCGTCGAAGGACAGCGCCCCGAACGGGCAGAGGCCGATGCAGGTGCGGCAACCGGAGCATTTCGCCGCGTCGACGAAGGCGGTGCTCGGCTCGAGTTCCACGGAGCCGCGATCGATCATCACCAGGGCCTCCGCCGCGGCCGCGCCGGCTTGCGCCACGGTGTCCGGGATGTCCTTGGGCCCCTGGCAGGCGCCGGCGAGGAAGACGCCGTCGGTGAACGTGGACACGGGGGCGAGCTTCGGGTGCCGTTCGGTGTAGAAGCCCTCGGAGCCGCAGCTGATGTTCAGCAGCCTGCCAACCTGCTCCGCGTCGGCCTGCGGCTCCAGGGCCACCGCGAGCACGACCATGTCCACCGGGATCTGCCGCACGACGCCGGCCAGGGTGTCCTCCGCGCGGAGGATGAGCTTCCCCGCCGCCCCGGGCGAGACCGCCTCGTCACTCACCTCGACGACGCGGCCCCGGATGAGGTGGACACCTTCCTTCATTACCTTCTCGTAGAACTCCTCATAGCCCTTGCCCGGAGTCCGCATGTCGATGTAGAAGCTGTACACGTCCGCCCCGGTGCGCTCCTTGATCAGGTGGGCCAGCTTCAGCGAGTACATGCAGCACACGCGGGAGCAGTAGGAGTTGTACCTGGCGTCGCGCGAGCCGACGCAGTGGATGATGCCAACCGCCCGCGGGCGCTGTCCGCCGCGCAGCACGATCTCGCCCTGGGTCGGGCCGGAGGCGTTGAGCAGACGCTCCACCTCGGGGGCCGTGTAGACGTTCGGGTACCTGCCGTAGCCGTACTGGGGGATCCGCGTGGCGTCGAAGGGCTTGAAGCCGGTGGCCACGATGATCGCCCCGACGTCAAGCTCGACCTCCGCGTCACGCATCGCCAGGTTGATCGCGCCGGCCTCGCAAACCGCGATGCACTGCCCGCATTCGGAGCAGACGCCGCAGTCGAGACACCGCTCGGCGCCGTACCGTGCCTCCGCATCGGTCAGCGGCGGCTCGAGTTCGGAGAAACCGGTCGGCGTGGCGGCAAACCGGGTGGCCGGCACCCGGGGGTCCAGGCGGCCGCGGGCCGGATGCTGCTTACCGAGCACATCGGCCTTGTCGACGACCGGCAGCATCGCGTCGAAGCTCGCCGGATCCAGCTCCGCGCCGCGCAGCCAGCGGTCGATCATGAAGGCGGCCCGCTGCCCCCGCCCGACCGCGTGCGCGATGTCGAGCGCGCCCGACACGACATCGCCGGCGGCGAAGACGTACGGCAGATCGGTCTGCAGCGTCCCCGGGTCGGCCCGGATCGTCCCGTCCGCGGCCGACAGCAGCCCGGGGGCGAGCGTCATCGCGTCAGGCCTCAGCCCGATCGCGGCGATCACCACCTCGCAGGCGATCACGAACTCGCTCCCGGGGACCGGCTCCGGGCGCCGGCGGCCGGAGGCGTCAGGCGCGCCGAACTCGGTCCGGACGCAGCGCAGCCCGCTCACCCGCCCGTGCTCGTCGCCCACGACCTCGACGGGCGAAACCTGGAAACTGAACCGGGTCCCTTCCTGCTCGGCGGCGTCCACCTCCTCCGGGTAGGCCGGCATCTCGCCGCGGCCGCGCCGGTATGCCACGATCACTTCTGGCGCGCCGAGCCGCCGGGCGGTCCGCGCGGCATCCGTCACCATGAACTCCTCCGGCTCGCTCAGCTCCTCCGCCGGGCCAAGCCGCCGGGCGGTCCGCGCGGCATCCATCGCCACGTTGCCGCCGCCCACGATGACGGCCCGCTTGCCCTCCAGGCTGGACGCCTCGCCGAGCTTGGCCGCCTCGAGGAACTCCAGGCCGGAGACGACGCCGTCCAGGTCCTCGCCCGGCACGCCGAGGCCGGTAGAGGCCGGAGCGCCGGTTGCCACCAGGATCGCGTCGTACCCCTCGCGCCGCAGTTCGCCAAGGTTCCCGACACGCGTGCTGGTAGCGATCTGCACGCCCAGCGCGGTCACGTTCTCGATGTCCCGCTCGACCACCGACATCGGCAGCCGGTAGTCGGGGATGGCCAGCCTCAGCATGCCGCCAGGCTCGGGCGCAGCCTCGAAGATCTTGACGCGGTAGCCCTTGCGCGCGAGCTGCCAGGCGGCGGTCAGGCCGGCCGGCCCCGAGCCGACCACCGCTACCTGCTTGCCGTTCGGGGCAGGCGCCTCGGTCGCGGCGGGCTCGCCCCGCTCGTAATGGGTGTCCGCGATGAAGCGCTTCAGCCGCCGGATCGGCAGCGGGCCCTCCAGGCTCGCCCTGGTGCACTCGGCCTCGCACTGCGCGTAGCAGGCCCGGCCCAGGCTACCGACCAGCGGCGTCGCGTCGAGCACGAGGTTGAACGCCTTCTCGTACTCGCCCTTCCTGACAAGTGACACGTAGCCATGAGCCTTGATGCCGGCCGGGCAGCTGAAGGTGCACCGCGAGGTGCCCGCGCGGTCGATGACAGGGTAGGCCGGCACCGCCTGCGGGAACGACTTGTAGACAACAGGGCGGGTGCCGAGGCCGTAGTCGAACTCCGACAAGATCCCGTCCCAGCTGCAGTTCTCGACGCAGAGATCGCAGCCGGTGCAGGCGTCCTCGTCGATATAGCGGGCCTTCCTGCGTACCTTGACCTTGAAGCTGCCCACATAGCCGGAAACCTCCGCCACCTCGCTGAAGGAGAGCAGGTCAATGTTCGGGTGCTGGCCGACCTGCACCATCTTCGGGGTGAGGATGCAGGCGGCGCAGTCGAGCGTGGGGAAGGTCTTGTCGAACTTGGCCATCTGGCCGCCGATGCACGGCTCCCGCTCCACCAGGTAGACATGCTTGCCGGCATCGGCAAGGGTAAGCGCCGCGTGGATCCCCCCGATCCCGCCGCCGACGACGAGCACGTCCGGGTGGACTGGCACGCGGCGCTCGTCCAGGTGCTCGTGCGCGGCGACGCGCCGCACCGCGCCGGCGACGAGCGCCTTCGCCTTCTCGGTCGCGTCCCGGCCATCGGCGGTTACCCAGCTCACGTGCTCGCGGATGCTCGCCATCTGCGAGTAGAAAGGGCTGATCCCGCCGGCCGCGGTGGCCCGCCGGAACGTCGCCCCGTGCATGAGCGGCGAGCACGAGGCGACGACGACCCGGTTCACCAGTCCGTCGCGGATGTCCTGCTGGATCAGCCCCTGGCCGGGGTCCGAGCACATGAACTTGTAGTCGCGCGCGACCGCCACGCCAGGCAGCGCGGCGGTGCCCGCGACAACGCTCTCGACATCGACTTTGGCGGCGATGTTCAGGCCGCAGTGACAGACGTACACGCCGACCTTCGCGGGCAGCCCCGCCCGCGAGCAGTCTCCGTCAGGCCCGGACATGGGCACCTCCCTCCGCCGCCGCGGGCTCCGGCAGCCGCCAGCGCAGCATCCGGTGGACGCCGAGCGCCCGCTCGTCGAGCCCTAGCGCGGTGCCGACGAATTGCGTAAAGAAACCGACCGTGATGTCGGCAGGCTCACCGAACCTGCGGGCCATCTGGCCCTGGAACGCCTCAAGGTTGAACTGGCACAGCGGGCAGACTGTGGCGATCGCGTCCGCGCCGCGCCGCTTCGCGTCCTGCAGCAGCCGGTGGCTGAGCCGCAGTGTCGCCTCGGGCAGCGCGCCGATCAGCGGCCCGCCGCAGTAGCAGGAGCCGCCGCAGCAGCGCGTCCGCAGCGGCCAGTCGATGGGCTCAGCGCCGGCCGCCGTGAGCAGCCGCTCCATCGACGTCGGCGCGCGCCGGTCGTCGAATGCAGAGTACGGACGCACCAGCAGGCAGCCGTAGTAGCAGGCGACCCGCAGTCCCCCGAGCGGCCGGACGGCGGCTTCAGCGATCCGGTCAAGTCCGATGTCGTTCACGAGCACGTCCAGCGGATGCCGGGCCCGGGCACGGCCCTCATACCGCAGCCCGGCCGCGCCCAGCGCCCCGCCGACCCGAGCGGCCATCGCCCCGCCCTCGGCGAACGCGCGCTCGGTCTTGACCAGCGCCCGGTAGCAGCCTGCGCACGGAGCAACGACGTCGACTGCCCCGGGGCCGGGCCGCGCGCCCTCGGCCAGCGCGAGATTGCGGGCAGGCAGGGCCATCGCCTTGGCAGCGTCGACGGCGGGGTACCCCGACGCACCGCAGCAGTTCCAGTCCTGCATCTCGTCCAGGCCGATCCCGAGCGCCCCGAACACCGCGCGCAGCGACTCCTCATAGGACCGGCCGGTCCCCTTCGCCGAGCATCCGGGGTAGTAGGTGTAGGTCATGTGTGCTCCCCCGTCGTCACATTGAGGGCATCGAGAACCCTCCGCAGCTGTGCCGGTTCGCGCAGCGAGTCAGGCCGCAGCGGCAGCCTGCCCCGCCGGATCAGGCGCAGCGCCACCGGCGCGTACCGCAGCAGCAGGAAGGGCCGGGTCCGCAGGTACAGGAACAGCGAGATCCACGCCTCGCTGCTCCGCCCCCGCCGGTCAACTAGACGGACGAACTGGAGCGCCAAGACGGGGGTGACGAACCGCCGCGGATAGACGCCGGCGCGTATCGACGCCCGTTTGAGTCCGTAGATCGATTCGGTCAGCGGTAGCTGCTTCGGGCATTCGACCGTGCACGCGTAGCAGGATGTGCAGGCCCAGATGGCGCGGCTACGCAGAACCTCGTCGTAGCCTCCGGCAGTCAGCATCGCGTTGAGGACCCGCGGGGAATGGTCCATGTACTCGATCATCGGGCAGACGACGCTGCAAGTGCCGCACTGTATGCAGGATTGCGGCAGGACCCCGTCGGATGCATCCACCGCCCGGCCGGGTACAAACTCCAGCGACTCTAGGCTCACGGGATACCTCCCGCCTCTGGCACATGGCCAGCGCTTAAGATTCCTTATCGCAACATGTCGCCTGCCGGTCCTGATAGGGGCTAAAGGTTCATTGCCGAAGTGTCCAAAGTCACATTGCCCTGAGGCTCGCGCCATGCTGCGCCATGCCGGGAGGTTATTTGAGCGATAGGAAGAGGATTCCGGGGCAGGCGTCACCTTGAGTGGCCAGCGGGACAACGACTGACCCGGCCTATGGCTTGAATCACCTCGATCTCCACCGACTTCGGGGAGATGTCCTATTCAAGGCCGGGCATTATCGCGCTGGGGTAGTCCGCGCGCGCTACTCGGGCTGCGCCTCGCCGACGAGGGTCGGCGCGAGCATCTCGGCCAGTGGCAGCACCTCATAGCTGGCCATGTTGTAGACGGGAGCCTGCGCGAGGAGGTTGTCGAGTTCCTCGTTGGAGTCCACGTTGTAAATCCAGGCGCCACCATGCCCACCCACTAGGTGGTACCGCGCCTCAAGCTTGCCCGCCTCCAGTAACCGGGCGCCGTAGTCCTGCTGCCGGAGGACGGCCCGGACCACGCCAGGGGTCGCCCGGCTTAGCTCCAGCTTCCAGAGGACCAGGAACTTGCCAGCCATCATCTTCTCCTCGATGGAGCCCGGCGATGCCAATCTGCACCAAAGCGTAGCGCTGCCGGGCCCTCCGGCACCGCTGCTTCCCGCCCGCGGCCCAGCCCCGGCGGCCCACTTGCCGTGCTGAACCATGGTGCCAGGCCGCGCTATATGCCCAAGGCGCCGCCGCCACCGGGAAGGCGGGCACGATGCTCACGGTCGGTCGAGCTGAACCCGTCTTGGCGGGGACGCCGCAGCGCGGCACGCGTAGCCGGGTGATCAGCGCGGGCCGGTGGATACGACGCCGGGGTCGATCCGCATGACCGCGTAACCAGCGGTAGCGCCGGCCCCGAAGGCCGGCGTGAAGACCCGGACTGGCCGGGTGATCACCCCGTCTGCTACGGCGTCGCGGATGGCGAGCGGGATGCTGGCGGCGGAGGTGTTACCGAGGCGATCGACGTTGAAGTACAGCCGGCTGGCAGTGAGCCCTGCATCCAGGGCTGCCTGCAGCACCATTACCTTGTTCGCCTGATGCGGCACGATCACGTCGATGGCTTCAAGCATTGACGCTGCGCACCCGTCCGGGTCCGGCAACTCGGCCAGTTCGCCGATCATCTGGGCCAGGTAGCGCGTGACGAACAACTTGACGTCCGGCCCGGAGACGGTGAGATTGTTGTCGAATTCCGGGTTGGGCCAGATGACGGCGTTGACCTCGCCGAGGGTGCCGCCCGCGTAGGTCTGGACCACCTCAATGTCCGGCTTGCCGCCCTGGCCTGCGGGACCGATGACCATGGCCGCCGCGCCGTCGCCGAAGAGCATCCGGGACGTCCGGACGTTGCCCAGCTTGTTGGAGAATTTCTCGACGCAGACGAGCAGCGCGGGACGTTCTGTCTCCTGCAGAACCCGGGTTGCTTCTGCGAGTCCGTACGGCAGTCCCGCGCAGGCAGCGACCAGATCGGCGCACGTGTGGGCCTGTAAGATCCCGAGCTCGGCGGACAGTCGGCTGGCGATTGACGGGATGAGCCGCTCGCTTGTGCAGGTGCAGCACAGCACAGCGCCGACCTCCCCCGCTGCGCGGCCCGCCTTGTCCAGAGCGCTGCAAGCAACGTCCATCGCCATTTGGTCGAGCGTCCGGTGGGTGTAGGTCCGCTGACTTATGCCTGTCCTGTCTGCGATCTCGTCCGCCGTCATGGGCGACCAGTTCCAGCTGGAGTTTCGGACGATGTCCTCGTTGGTGCAGGTGTACTCTCCCGTCAGGCCGACCAGGGATTCCAGCCGAGGCATGACAGCAAACCGCTTTCGTACCTCGAGCGGCCGGTAGGCCGCGACGGGACGGACCGGCGGGGCGGGATGGCGCCGCTGGGCCACCCGGTGCTCGCCGGTCTTGACCCGCCGGATGAAGTCGGCAACCTTCTCATCGCGGGGCCAGAAGAGGATCACGAAGTCGTCGTCACTGATCTCGTCCCTTGCCGCGATGCGGGTCTCGTTCCCTGCCCAGTGATACTGGTTGTGCAGCACCATCGCCCAGCGCAGCAGCGCCTCCAGCTCTGGCACGGGGGCCGTGCAGTCGATGATCTCCTCGCGGGAGTAGAGCGGCCAGTCCGGCGCATAGTGCGACGCGACGAATGTGTGGTTCCCTGGGTGCGCAAGAAATTCCCGCACCGTCGGCTTGATCGCCGGCAGGTGCGTCGCATCATGCTTAAGATGCGTGAACACCGCGAAGATTATCTCGAAGATCCGCTGCTCAATGTCGCCATCCCACCTGGCTGGCAGCCGGGAAGAGGCGTGCTCGATCTCGTCGGCGGTGCGGTCGAACCCGGGCCAGGGCGTGAGTAAGGGCAGGAAGACGTCATCGCGGGCGCGAGGCACATCCCGCCACCGAGTCGGCCTCTTGTCGTACATCGTGATAGCGAACCTGTTCACCCAGAACGAGTGCAGCCCGAGGTCCCGCACTAACTCGTAGCGGGTCGCGTACCCGCCTGACTCAATCCGCCCGACGATCTGCGCGGCGCTGAGCGCCTTCGCATCGAAATCTCGGCTCACCGCCGCGGCGAGCTGGCCAACGCTGTCAAAGGCAGCGAAGTCCAGTCGCGGCCACACGTTGGACGGGAACACCAGCCGGTCATATTTGTTGACAACGAACTCTTTCAACGCTGCCCATTCTTCTGATGTATGCCGCCGCCGCCAGGACAGGCATAATCCTGTCAAGCCCCCATGTCGTCGATGGTGGCTCGTCGCGAGGTCCTGCGATACTGCATATCGTACGCGCATGATTGCGCCCCTCCCGCTGGAGCAAGAACTGCGACGTGCATACAGCGCCCGCACGACGCCCGCCGAGCGAGTCCGGCGAGCGGGCCCTCCTCGGCGCACCCGGCCGGCCCCGCAACCACGCACCCGGCCTGCGGTGTCTGGTGGGCCGCGTGGCCCTGGCCGGCGAGCGTGACCCCTGGCAATCCAGAGACGGATGCGTCGAATGTGCGTTCTAATGACATCACTCTTCACATCATGCTCGCACGTATGTTCTAATTGCCGACATGCCTCCCGTCACCCGCGCCACCCGGTCGCAGTCAGGCGCTCCGCTCCGGATGCACCTGTCCCGGCCGCCGGGTGCCTGCCACCTCTCCGGCCAACGCCAACGCTCCGGCCGACGCTTCGGCCGGCGCGAGCCCCGGCCGCCGCCAGCCATTGACGCGGGTGCCGCCAACCTGAGGCCGCCCTGGACCATCATTCTGGGGCGCGGGCAGTGACGACGGCTCGCCGGGCACTTCGCCTGCCGCGGGAATAGCTGACGGCCGCGCCGAGGTGCCGGGCTATGCGGGCTGCTGTCCGTGCGCCCTTCTCCAGCTGTCACCAGATCACATGCCGCCCGGGCAGGCTTCCGGCCGGTAATCACTAGCGGCATATGCCAGGCACATGCAGCACGCAGAGGTGGGAAAGTGAGAACGCACGTCGAATCCAATATCAGGCCTCAGCACCAGCGGCTCGCTGACCTGAAGCGCAGGACCGCGGAACTCGAACGCGAGCTTTCCGATGCCCGCATGTCGCTGGACCGTGAGCTCTCGCACTCCGCAGGCCGCCGGGCAGCGGCCGGCCACCCGCCTCATGAGCGCACCGAGGTACTCGTCAACCATGGCCGGCGCAGTGCCTATCACCCGCGCTTCTCGCGCGGACGCAAAGTCGCGATCGGAACGGCCGTCGTCGCGGTGCTCGGCAGCGTGCTGGCGCTGGTGCTGGCCGGTGGCGGAGCCTCGTGGCCGCCCAGTGTGGCGACAGTGCAGGGCGAAGTCGCCAAAGCTTGCCAGAATCCCGACGTGAAGTCCGAGCCCGGGCAGGTCAACTTCGCCTGCGCAACTGCGACGCATCAGATCCTGTGGACATTCGCCCTGATCACGAGCGCCGATGACCCGAACTTCGCTGATGCAAGGACTGGCCGACTGGGCCTGGAGCCCATCACGCCCGCGCAAGGCGGCGAAGTCGCTTGGTCCTTGAACCTCCATCATCCGTACAGCCCGGCTGATCCGATCGACAGCCTGGAGGTGGCGGCGCGGGCTATCAACAACATAATCGGCGGCGCCACTGTGACCGGTGCCGATGGTCGCCCGGTTGTTCAGCAGGGTCTCGAGGGCTACGCGGCGAATTGTGTCCGGTACACAGGATCAGGAGCGCTGCTTTCGCGGGTCGGCTTTCCGAGCCTGTGCGCTCGGCCCGTGAGCAATCCGGCGGGGCAAGCTGCACTGGTAGCCGACGTCTACCAGAAGTGGCGCGTCGGTGCGACCCCCAGGGCCGCGCAGGACGCAGCCGTGCTGTTTGAGAACGCGAACAATCCCGGCGACCCGCGCGTCCAGGTCATCCTCAGGCAGCTGCAGGCTTCGAGACTGGCGGCCTGATCTCAACGCGTACCCGCAAATCTGCCCTGGTACCAAGTCCATCGTGTATTTCAGGAAAGAGTGAGCTCATGCATTCCGCTGGCAAGCCCCGGTGGCAGCAGATGACTGCGCTCGTGAGTCTTAGCGCGGGCGGAGTGGTGACAGGATTCTCCTTTGTCCCAGCACCGGCCGCTGATCTAGCATCGCCAACTGGCATGCCGATCCGCCTGATGGCCCTGGCGCAATCGGCCCGGCTCGCACCCGCGGGTGATGCGGCGCTGCGCTCAGCCATAGTCAATGTCGCCAATTACTACCTCCGGATGGCCGCGGGCAGGACGCCCGCCGAGATCGAGGCAATGATCTGGCAGCACGACAGCATAGATGGTGTCGACCACGGCGAATCCTGTGCAGCCTTTGCCAGTCTGACATTGGAGCTGGCTGCCCAGGTAGTTGGCCAGCAGAGCTGGGTGACCGGGGGTACCAGCTACCCGTGGCCGCTCCACAAGTGGGCCGATGTTCGTGTTGACCCGAATCCGGCATCACTGGGTATCATCTCGGTCCGCCAGGATGCGGAGGCACATCACCGCTGGCACCCGCTGGGCGACCGCTACGAACCGCTACCAGGCGACTGGGTGCTTTTTAATGGTCATGTGGAAGTCGTCACGAAATATGCCGGCGGAGTCCTGCGCACCGTAGGCGGTGATTCCCTGCCGAATCTATCGGTCAACGCCCATGCAATTCCTGATCCGCTTGCTGCCCAGGGCGTGGTTGGATTCGTCAACAATGGTGATCTTTCCGGTACCGCGCACAAGACTGCGCGCCCAGACATGCAGCACATCGCGGGCAGCAGTGGCCGCCCGATAGCGGCTGGGCACGTCGCGGGCGGCCATCGTGGCCGAGAGCAGGGGGCCCAGGGACTGGCGGAGGTACCCGGCACTGCCGCCGCCGGCTCTCCCCAGCGGGTACCCGCCCGACCACGCACGCGAGATTCCGGGCGTCCGGCGCATCAGGCCAGCCCTCGCCAGACGGCCAATGCGGCGGTGCCGGGCGCAGGCTTGCAAGTAGCAGCCGCTGTCGCAGCGCCGAAGTCCGCGACGCGGGGCGGGGCAGCCATCCCTGGGCTGTCCGTAGCTGCGCATCAGCTCGCAGCCCCCACGAAAGCACCGTCGGCCCCCTACCGCAGGCATCATCCGTCAACCGCGCTAACACCTGCCCATGACGGCGACGCTCGTCAGGCATTCATCAGCGCGGTCGCACCGGGCGCGGTTGCGGCACAGCGCAGGTACGGTGTCCCCGCATCGGTGACGATTGCCCAAGCCATCGACGAATCTGGCTGGGGTCAGAGCAAGCTCGCCACCAACGATCACAACCTGTTCGGAATCAAGGGCACCGGACCTGCTGGCAGCGACTCGCAGCTGACGCAGGAGTACGACAACGGCTTGCCGGTGACGCGCACCGCCTCATTCCGCGTCTACCACACCTTCGGCGAGAGCATCGACGATCACGGCAGGCTCCTCGCGACCAGCGAGTACTACCGGCAGTCCATGGCTGACCGCCAGCATCCCGATGCGTTCGCGGCAACGCTGACGGGCGTCTACGCGACTGATCCGGACTACGGCGCGAAGCTCATCAGCCTCATGCGGCAATATGACTTGTACCGCTACGACGTTGCCGCGCCAGGCTCTCACGGTGGTGCGCCAGCCCCGCACGGTGCCGCGCCAGGCTCCCACGGTGCCGCGCCAGCCCCGCACGGTGCCGCGCCAGGCTCCCACGGCGGCGCGCCAGCCCCCGACGCCGTGGCGCCGGTCACTGAGACGCGCGCCGCTACGCCGGGCGCGGCAGCCATCCCTGGACTGCCACGCGCTGCTGGCTCGCCAGTAATGACCCGGTCGCCGGTGCCCGCCGGCAGAGCAAGGTCAGCGGGCCGGCAGTCCGCCGCATGCCGGCGCCCGTCCAAGGCAACGCCCTCAACCCAGGCCGTTTCCGCCGAGCGGCTGCGGGCGCCGGTCACGGACATGCCGCGGCAGCCCGCAACTCACAAAGCTCGCGGGGCCCGTGGTGTCACTGGCCGGTATCAGCAGCGTATTCCCCTTTCCGTGCAGAACGCCTTCATCTCGACAGCCAGGATGCCGCTCATCCGTGCGGAGCCCCTTTACCGGGACATCGCCAGCCACAGCGGTATCCCCTGGGAGCTTCTGGCTGCGTGCGACTGGATGCAGTGCGAGGCTCAGCCACGTTACTCACCGGTCCACGGTGAGAAGCTAGGCACCGCAAATCCCGACGGCACGGTCTACCGGACAAAGTCAGCGGCGCTCGAACGCTGCGCTGACGACCTGGCAGAGCTGGCCGAGGCGGTTTACCGGATCGACCTGACCGCGCAGCCGGATCTCTCCGTCCGCGACCTGGCCAACGTTTTCGCGGCTTTCCGCTGGGGCGGGCTGCTAAAACTGCACCGCACATCCGCGATGGAATTCCCGTACTCCGTTCAGGGCCTGACCGCCCGGCACCTAAGCATGCGCTGGCCTAACATAGCAGAGCTGAATGCACCGGATAAGCCCGGCAGTCGGTTCCGCATGCCCTTCGGGGCCGTTCCTCTCGTGCTGGGCCTCAATTATCCGGCGACCGTCTGATGGCCGTACCACGTACAGAAATAAGGTGGACTGCGTGATTCGCCTCTTGCTCTTCCTGTTGGGCACGCTCACCGCCAATAGACCGGCGCAGCCGGAAGCAGGCTGGTCCCGGACCGACGTTTCGCACAGCGCGACGGAAGCAGCAACGCCGGCCGATGCAGGCCGGCGTCGGCGCATTTCGCCCTCGGCCAAGAGGGCTTTTGCCATTTTTGCAGCGGCACTTATATTCCGCCGCGCGATTGCATCTGTAGCATTGATGGCGCTTTCGGCTGCCCTGCACCTTGCGGGCATCAACGTCCAGCTGCCGACCATCAGGTTCGCCTGGCCGTGGCAAACGATCAGCACATCTACAGCTACCAGCACCGATCTGGGCCCGTGGGTGCTGCAGAAGATCGAGGGAATCGCCAAGCCAGCCCTCGGTGAGGCGAACTTTACTTTCTTTTTCACGCACAAGGTCTCTAAGAGTGTCGGCCCATGGCCTTGCTGGTATGCCAGTACCTTCTACGCCGCTGGCCACGCATCCGCCACCGTAGACCTCAATCCAGGCCCTGCCTGGTGGGCGCCGTCTGCAGGGCACTTCCGCCTGCACATCATTAGCCGCCCGGCCGGCGGCAAGCCTGGTCACCTGACGGTCCTGATGGTTCTCCCGCGACCGCAGCTCCCGCAGTCCGTTCACGACGTCACGATCGATAATATCCCGTCGAAACCGATTGACACGCAGCATAGCTGGACGTATCCGGGATTCGGCTGCGGCGTGATGCTGCGGCCACAGTTCTCGGAATCTGTGCTGTACTCCGAGGCACAGGAAATCGCATTTTATAAATCTCGGCATGCTTTCCAGGTCACCCGTCCGCTTATAACGGCGGCCGAGACTGAAGCAGCACAGACCATCAGAGACAACTTCATTCAGCCGACGGTGAATTCGCTGGGCTATATGCTGGACCGGTTCGCTATCGGCTGGGCCCCGGCACCGTAGCAGCGGGGGCATGAGCGCCGCGGACGACGCCCTGGGTCACCCCGGCCGGGTTTCGGGCGAGCCCGGCCAGAGAACTGAGATCACCGGAGCCATCCGCCACCTTCCTTGCGGGCCCCATTCAGCACAGTCGGTGACGTTGTGCGGGCTGTGGGTATACGAACGGAGGGATAGCGGTCCGGCACGGCAGGGCGGCGGCGGTAGCTGAGGAGCGAGACCACGGGAATCTTGCACCGGCACGTGTAACCCGGGCCGCTCCGGGCAGCGTCCATAGGACATATGCGGCTGTTACGAGGTCAGCACTCTTTTCTCACGGGCCATGGTGAGGTGTTCATGCACGCAACTGACGTCCGCTCCGACTGGTGGTCGCTCGCCGCATGCCAATCGGCGGATCCGGAGATATTCTTCCCGATCTCCTCGCTGGGCTCTGGGCTGCATCAGGTGGCCCAGGCTAAGGCCGTGTGCGGGCGCTGCCAGGTGCGTCCGGAGTGCTTGTCGTATGCGATGGCCTCCCACCAGGTGCACGGAGTATGGGGCGGGACCAGCGAGGAAGAGCGGCAGCACCTGCGTGAGCGCGACCGGCTGCGGAAGACATCCGCAGCATGATGCTGCGCTCGGTAACCAGGGCGGTGGCAGCCTGATGGGTGCCGGAGAACGCGTTGCGGTGCTGGGCGCCGGGGGGACAATGGGCCTGCCGATGGCGCGCAATATTGCCAGGGCCGGGATGGCAGTGCGGGCCTGGAACCGGTCCAGGGTCAAGGCCGAGACCTTGTCGCGCGACGGGGCGCTCATTGCCGACACGCCCGCCGAAGCAGCCGAGGGCGCTGGCATCGTACTGACGATGCTGGCAGACGGGGACGCCGTCACGGCGGCGATGGACGGCAGCCACGGCGCGCTGTCCGCCATGCCGGATTCGGCCATCTGGCTGCAGATGAGCACCATCGGCGAGGCAGCGACCGAGTGCTGCGCGCAGCTTGCGGCGCGGCGGCGGATGGGATTCGTGGACGCGCCAGTGCTCGGCACCAGGCAGCCGGCGGAGGACGGAAAGCTCGTCGTCCTGGCGTCAGGCCCGGTGGATCTCCGCCAGCGAGTCCAGCCCGTCTTCGATGCTGTGGGCCAGAAGACACTGTGGCTCGGGGATGCGGGCGCAGGCAGCCGCCTCAAGATAGTCACCAACAGCTGGGTTCTCGCTGTCGTGGAAACGGGTGCCGAGACGATCGCGCTGGCCGAGGGCCTCGGGCTGGACCCCGCCCTGCTGTTCGAAGCGCTGGCCGGCGGCCCGCTTGACCTCCCCTACCTGCAGATAAAGGGCAAAGCGATAGCTGAGCGTGACTTCAAGCCATCGTTCCAGCTGAAGCTCGCCGCCAAGGATGCTGGCCTGGTGCAGGAGTCGGCGGCCATGCATGGTCTCGACCTGCCGGTGCTTGCCGCGATCGGCCAGCGGCTGAGCCAGGGTGCCGAGCACCATGGCGCCAAGGACATCAGCGCGACCTACCTGACCAGCGCCCCGGCGCGGACTGAGCACGTCGCGGACTGAGCACGTCGCGGACATGCCTAGGCCGCCTGCAGCGCGCGCCGTTACGCCTGTTCCCCGTCCGTTGTGGCCGGGGCAGGTTCCGGGGCCGGTACTTTGGCCGGAGCCGGGGCTTGGGCCGGAGCCGGTGCTTTGGCCGGAGCCGGGGCTTGGGCCCGAGCCGGGGCTTGGGCCCGAGCCGGGGCTTGGGCCGCGGCTGGTGCCGGGTCCGGGTCCGGGGCCGGGGCCGGCGCCAGGATCGCCGCCGGCTTGGCGCGGGCCGGCAGGCTTGGCACCAGGCGCCTGGGCCGGAGGCTGCTCAACGCCGGGGCACGGGCTACCAGGATCACTCCGGTGACCAGCGTCCCAAGCCCGACCGCCTGGAGGGCGATCAGCCCGGGTGAAACGTGGATCACGTCGCCGAAGACAACGACGCCAAGCAAGATCCCGGCGACCGGCTCCGCGGCCGTGATGGCCGGGAGCGATGCATGCAGCGGCGCGGCGTTGAAGGAGCTCTCCATCAGCCACAAGGCGACCAGGCTCGTGGCCAGCAGGCAATAAGCCGGCCAGCTGGTCAGCGCCGGTAGGAGCGAGTGCCTGCTGACGGTCTGCACCGTCTGGCGGGTCAGCGCATCCGAAATCCCGAATATCAGGCCACTGGCGATGCCGGTCAGGAGGGCGCGATGCTGGCCCTCACGGTGCCACCCGGCACGAACCAGGCAGAGGGCGACGGCGCCGATCGCTGCGGCGGCCGGCCAGTAGGCGGCGGAGCCGAACCGCACTTCCTGGGTATTGATGGACCGCGATACCGACAACGCAGCGACGCCCGCGCTGAGCAGGACCGCGCCAATCAGCTCGGACTTCTGCGGCCGCTCGCCGCTCAGCGGCACGGCCACGATCAGGGCAAAGATCAATTCCGTGGCGAGCAGCGGCTCGGCGACCGACAGCGAAAGGTGGCCGATCGTCCAGGCGGACAGGATCTGGCCTGCCACCATGATGGCGATGCCAGCCAGCCAGCGGCGCTGATGTAGCAGCTCGGTGATCAGCCGCAGCCGCAGGAAATAAGACTTCGGCGCCTGCTCGGCAGCATGCTGCTGGAGCACCAGGCCGACCCCGACAAGCATGGCCGCGATGAGGCCGATCGCGATGTTCACTGACCCGCACCGCGGGCCTTCACAATGAGTGGCCAGCTGAGCATGATCACGCCTGGCGCGTCCTGGTGCCCGCGGCGGCGCGGCGATCCGCCACCGCGCCTCTATGGCAGGACCGGGGCCACTCAGGATGACAGCAGCGAACAGCCATGACCCACTCCTTCAGGTATGACGGCCTCATCTCTTGTCAAGCAGGTATGACGGCCTCATCTCTTGTCAAGCATGACGCAGGTAAAACGCGCAGCGTGCCAGGAAAGGCTAACGGCACGCTAACGGTTGGTCATACGAGTCTTCGGGCTCGATGGTTGACGGCTCAGTGTCGGGCCGGCTCCAGCCGCCCGGGTTCGGCAGCCGCTTGGTTCAGCCTTGCCGGAGCCGCCTTGGTTCAGCGTTGCCGGAGCTGCCCAGGCTCGCCAACATGGCCCGCAGGTGACGGATGCGGCTGCATCGGCGGTAGCGGCTGGTGCCCGACCGCACCCGGAATGCGCTGTCGCGGAGAAAGCCCGGAACAGCCGCAAGACCAGCTGGGCCGTCCGGCCGTCAGGTGAGCAGCTCGGGCCAGTGATCAAGGTGAGGCCGCGGCCATCGGCTCTCGCTGCCGGTACATCTGCGGTGGCTTGTCGCCCGCGGGCCACCCGCCATCGACCCGGATGCCTGGTCGGCGTAGTCGAGCGCGGCGACCTGGTCAGGCCGAGATTGCCGGCCTGCCTGCGACGTAGTGCGCAGATCAGGCATGACTTCCGCCCGTCCAGCCTTTAACTTAGATATCTAAGCATGCGATGTCAAGGGACAGTGGGTGGTGCGAGCGCTGGCTAGAGGCTTACACTCGCGCGGAGAGGTGATTCCGTGGATGATCTCGCCGACAAGTTCCTCGAACTGATTCACGATCTCGAAGAATTCAGGGATGCCATCACTCCTGAGCGCGCCCATGCCGAGTTCGACGAGATAACGCTGCAGGTCTTCTGGAAGAAATGGCCCGCCCTCTCGGGCTGGGCCGGCTCGCTCTGGCGGATGCTGTCTGAGGAACTGGCCGGGCCCGCCACCCCGCACCGCGATGCCGAGCTTGATGAGGTAGGCGGCAGTGACTGAACGCGATGGCCAGGGGCGACGGACATGACTGTGCTACGGGACCTGATGACCACGCAGGTCGCGGTGACGACGCGGGACGCATCGGTGGCAGCGACGGCCGCCGACATGGTGCGGGCCAGCGTCGGCTCAGCGATCGTCATGCAGGGGTCGTTCCTCGCCGGAATCCTCACCGAGCGCGACGTGCTCAGGGCAGCCGCGTCCGGAGAGAACCTGTCCGCGTCAGCCGTATCCGCGTGGATGACTCCGGATCCTCAGGCGGCCGGCCCGGACACCTCCGTCGAGGAAGCGGCCCAGATCATGCTGTTGCACGGGTTCCGCCATCTCCCGGTCGTGGACGGGCGCGCCGTCTGCGGCATTGTGAGCCTCCGGGACCTGTTCGCGGCCGGGATCCGCCGCCCGCTCACGCGCTGAGCAGCCTGGCCGCCGCCGGCCCGGGTAGGGTCCAGCCATGGAGGACGAGGCGCAACGGGAGCGGGAGTACGCGTTCCGCGCGGATGTTGCCCGCCTGGTTCAGGCGGTGCATCATCATCTGCCGGTGCGCGACGTACCGCCGGAGGCTACCGCGCTGCTGGAGCCCGTGCGGCATCTGGCGGTCCTGCTGGAGGCCGACGCGCCAGCTGACCATCTGCAGGAGGCGGCGCTGGCGGTAATCGACTCCTACGACTGGCCAAGCCCGGAGGCCAGCAGCGGCGGCGAGGGCCCCGCTATAGACGGGGCGATACTTGCCGCGGTGGAGCGGCTCCGCGACGCGATGGATGCCATGGATGAGCTGGATGAGCCGGACGATGAGGGGTGACGGAACCTCCGGGTCGCGGCGGCCGGGGCTGCGGTGGGGACCCGGCGCTACGATGAATGGGCGATGAGCACCGCCCAGGCGCCGGTCAGCGCTACCCAGCTTCACACCGGCCAGCCCGCCGCAGTCATCCACACCGAGGACCTGACCAAGGTCTACCCGGGGACAGACTTCGCCGCGGTCGACCGGCTTAACCTTGATGTCCAGGCCGGCGAGATCTTCGGCTTGCTGGGCCCCAACGGCGCCGGGAAGACCACAACCGCCGGGATCCTGACCACGCGCGTGGTCCCGACATCCGGGCGGGCGTTCCTCGCGGGCATCGACGTCGCGGAACACCCGGCGCTCGCGAAACAGCTGAGCGGGATCGTCTCGCAGCAGAACACGCTGGACCGCCAGCTCACCGTCTGGGAAAACCTGTACTTCCACGGCCGGCTGTTCGGCATCGCTTCGAAGACATCCCGGCGGATCGCCGATGAGCTACTCGAGCAGTTCCAGCTGTCCAAGTGGGGCAAGGCGTCGGTGTACGCGCTGTCCGGCGGGATGGCGCAACGGCTCATGGTGGCGCGAGCCATCTTCCACCGCCCGTCAGTCCTGTTCCTCGACGAGCCGACGGCGGGCCTCGATCCGCAGAGCAGGCTCGCGTTGTGGGACCTGCTCGGCGAACTGCACAGCGAAGGCCAGACCATCCTGCTGACGACGCACTACATGGAGGAGGCCGACCGGCTCTGCCAGCGGGTTGCCATCATGGATCACGGCCGGATCCTGGCCCTTGACACTCCGGCCGCGCTCAAGCAGAGCGTCGGGGCCGATACCGTCGTCACAGTGAAGACCACCGGTGACACCGGCCGGCTCGCGGAGTTCCTGACCGGCGAGATCGAGGGAGTCACGCGCAGCCGCCTCGTGGACGGCGGCGTCCAGCTGCACATGCAGGGCAATGACCGGCTCGTGCCGCGGATCGTGCTGGCTGCGGAACGGGGCGGGTTCGACATTGTCGACGTGTCGGTATCCGAGCCCAGTCTCGAGACCGTCTTCATCAACCTCACCGGCAAGGAGCTCCGGGACTGATGGCCGCGTCCGTAACCTCGCAGGAGCGTCCTCCGGCTGCCGCCAGGCATATCGGTGGTGGCCCCACCAGGTCGGTAGCCGCTGCGAGCTGGACCGCTCTGGGCGCGCTCATGCTGCGCGACCTGGTAGTGCTGCGCAAGCATCTCTGGGAGTTCGTGCTGCGCACGGTGATCCAGCCGTTCCTGCTGTGCTTCGTCTTCCTGTTCGTGTTCCCCAAGATCGGGCAGGGCATCGGCGGGCACGGCACCGCAGCCGAGTCTGCCTTCGCGACCGTCCTGGTGCCCGGGGTGGTCGGGATCTCGGTCATGTTCCAGGGCGTGCAGTCGATCGCCCTCGCCATGGCACAGGAGTTCGGCTTCACCAGGGAAATCGAGGACCGCGTGCAGGCACCCTGCCCGATCTGGCTGGTGGCCGTGGCCAAGGTGCTGTCGGGCGCGGCTCAGGGGGTACTGTCGGCGATCATCGTGCTGCCGATGGCATCGGTCGTGCACGCGCCGGGAGTGCACGCTCATCTGGCCCTGCACTGGTGGGTGATCCTGACGTTCGTGCCGCTGGCGTGCGTTGCGATGGCGGGTCTCGGGCTCGTTCTGGGAACCAGTTTCGAGCCCCGCAACATCGGGCTGATGTTCGGCTTCATCATCCTGCCGATCACCTTCCTCGGCGGCACCTACTACTCGTGGACCAGGCTCGCGCCGGTCACGATCGGCGGCTGGCACTGGCTGCAGACGATTGTGCTGATCAATCCGCTTATCTACGTGAACGAGGGGATGCGGGCCGCGTTCACCCTGGCACCGCACATGCACCTGTACATCGTCTACCCCGTGGTGCTGGGGTTTGGCGCCGCGTTCCTGGCGATCGGGCTCCGCAACTTCCGGCGGCGCGTGCTCTCCTGACCCGGCGCCCGGCCCGGTACCCGGCCCAGGCTCAGCTCGCCGCGGTTGGCCGGCTGCTCCCGGCCGAAGCTCTCGGCCCGGCCACCATGACATCGATGCTGAGGGCCAGGATCCAGGCCGGGAACAGCAGTTCCACCCAGGCGGAGATGCCGATGCCGACGAGCAGCACGACTGCGGTCGTGAGCCCGGCAGGCACGAGCCAGCCAGAGACGAACCTGGTGCGGCGCGCAATCGTCACAGTGGTCAGGGTGAACACCGCCGCCATCCGCATTGCGTAGACGTTCAGCAGGGCCGAGGTGGCGTTGCGGCCCAGCGTCAAGGTATCCGGCCCGGGAGAGCCGGACCGGCCGGAGGCGGCCGCGATGAGCCCGCCGGCCAGTGCGGCGGCCACGAAGAGCATGGCGACGAACAGCAGGCCGCTGCCAAGGAACACAGTGGCGAAGAAGCGATCCTCGTGCCCGCCGATCCGGTCCCTGAGCACCCCGATGAACCAGAGGAAGGCGATGCCAGCGAACGGGACTAGGTTCAGCGCGATGGCCACCGCAGCCCGTCGGTTCGAATCGGTGAACCATTCGCCCGCGCTGGCCGGATTGGCCGGGGCCGAGATCCTGAGCAGCACCAGTGCCGAGATCAGCAACAGGGAGAAGACGATTCCGGCGACCGCGGCCGCCCGGGGCGTGCGCAGCGGGCTCCCGGTGTCAAGCCCGTCCGGGCGCATTGCTCCCTCGGTCATGGGCTAGCCTCCCCTAGGCCGGCGGCCTCACCTCGGCCCGCGGATCCTGCTATCGTCGTGCCCCTTCGACGGGTCGCCACACCGGACCGACCCGAATTGCGGCCGGTGGCGTTTATGACAACGAGGCGGCGGAGCTGCCGTGCTCGGCGCTCTCAGACGCGCGCCGACCAGCCGCGTCTACCAGGCGCGGAGATCAGCCGCGCCGATCAGCCGCGGCGGCGAGCACCTCAGGGTGCAGCCGCCGGTAGTGCTCGGTCAGGACGGCACTCGCTTGGCCAGGCCGACATGCCATGGTCCGCAGGCACACCTCGCAGCGGATAACGGGAAGCTGGGTGATGGTGACGGGGAAGCGGCGGGAATTCGATCTGCTCATTACCCCCCATGATGCCAGACCGGCCTTACCGGTCCAGCTATACGCGGGCGGCGGAGCCCGGTAGTTTTCAGATTCTGCATATGGAGGATCCAATGAACTTGTTTGACCTGTCAGGTAAGTCAGCCGTCGTCACCGGCGGTACCCGCGGGATCGGGCTTATGATCGCGCGTGGCCTGCTGGACGCGGGCGCCCGGGTGTACATCAGCTCCCGCAAGGCCGACGCGTGCGCGGTGGCCGAACAGGAACTCGCGCCATATGGCACCGTTGCGGCGATCCCCGCCGACCTGTCCGCGGAGCAGGAATGCCTGCGGCTGGCGCGCGAGATCGGTGACCGCGAGCAGGCGCTGAATGTGCTCGTCAATAACGCCGGCGCCACCTGGGGCGCGCCGATCGAGGAATTCCCCGCCACTGCCTGGGACAAGGTCCTCGATCTCAACCTGAAGTCGCCGTTCTTCCTCACCAGGGCGCTCCTGCCGCTGCTGGAGGCCGCAGGCAGCCACGACGACCCCGCGCGGGTCATCAACATCGGCAGCATCGACGGGCTGAGCGTGCCGTTGTTCCCGACGTATTCCTACTCGGCCAGCAAGGCCGGGCTGCACCACCTGACCCGGGTGCTCGCCAGGGAGCTCGGGCCAAGGCACATCACCGTCAATGCCGTAGCCCCCGGGCCGTTTGAGTCGAAGATGATGGCCGCGACGCTCAAGGCGTCCGGGGACGCCATCGCCGACGCGGCCCCGCTGCGGCGCATCGGCCGCCCGGACGACATGGCCGGCGTGGCGGTCTACCTCGCCTCACGAGCGGGCTCCTACGTCACGGGTGCCGTCATCCCGGTTGACGGCGGGATAGCTACCACCGTCTGATCCCCGCCCGTTAGCTGCTCCGGAAACCCGTCATCACCGAGAGCATGCTGCGCAACCGCGGCACCGGCCCAGATTCAGGGCACGCACTCCTGCATGCGCTCCGGTGACCCCGTTGTCCCTTGCATCTCCCTGGCCCCTGCTGTCTCCTATCGCCACTTGCGTCCCTAGCGCCCCGGCGTCGCTTGGCATATAGCGCGTTTGCTTGGTATAGTTAGCGGTAGAGAGAGAATGAGGAGGAGCCATGATGGACAACAGGATTGTCAGCCAGGACCTTGAGCACAAGATCGCTAATCAGGTCCGCAAGAGCCACGAGCAGTTCCGCAAGAGCCAGGAGAACATGAACAGCGCCATCAAGGCCTGGATGGAGACCACCAAGTCGCTGCGGCCGAAGCTGCCGGAGTTGTCAGAGTCGCTGCCAGCCGGTCTACCCGGCCGCGGCAAGATCGTCGCGAACGCCAGCGAGGTAAGCGAGCAGGCTCGCGTTGCCCAGGAGCGGATAGCCGAGCAGGTCCGGAAGGCCGCTGAGCCGTGGACCAAGCAGGTACAGCAGGTCCGCAAGGCTTACGTGCCGTGGACCGAGCAGCTGCAGGAGTTCCGCGAGGCCGCCAGGCCGCTGGCCGAGCAGATGCGCCACGCCTACGTGCCGTGGACCGAGCAGATGCAGCAGTTCCGCGAGGCCGCCAGGCCGCTGGCCGAGCAGATGCGCCGCGCCTACGTGCCGTGGATCGAGTACAGGCAGGAGTTCCGCGAGGCCGCTAAGCCGCTGGCCGAGCAGATGCGCCGCGCCTACGTGCCGTGGACCGAGTACAGGCAGGAGGTCCGCGAGGCCGCCAAGCCGCTGGCCGAGCAGATCAGGCACGCGTCCGAGCCGTGGACCGAGCAGATGCACCAGGTCCGCAAGGCCGCAGCCCCGCTGACCGAGCCGGTCCGCAAGGCGACAGCGCCGCTGACCGAGCCGCTTCGCAAGGCCGCAGCCCCGCTGACCGAGCAGGTGCGCAAGGCCACGGCGCCGCTGACCAGCGTCGGCACCGTGCCCGCCAAGGCGAGCAAGGGAACGAGCAAGGCGTCGGCCGCCAAGGCGTCGGCCACGCCGGCCCACTCCCCGGCCGCCAAGGCCAGCACCAGCACTGCGGCCAAGACTGGCACCGCAAGGAAGCCGCGGACGACCGCGAACAAGTGATGTAGCGCATTCGCGGGCCGGGTCATGCCAGGCCCGCGGCCCTGACCAGACGCCGTGCCTGCTCACTATGGTGAGCAGGCACGGCAAGCCAATTAGGGTGATGATGATGGAGCAAAGTCATATCGGGGCGGTCATGAAGGATCAGTGGGAATCGCAGATGGAGGCGCTCGGCGCCTTCATCCGCACCAGGCGCAAGCTGGCGAATCTGTCCCTGCGCCAGCTGGCCGAGCGAACGAGGCTGTCCAATCCCTACCTCAGCCAGATCGAGCGCGGCCTGCATCAGCCGTCGGTCCGGGTCATCAGGCTGATCGCCGACGCGCTTAACGTTTCGGCGGAGTCCTTGCTCACCCAGGCAGGAGTCCTGCAGCGCGATGAGTGGGACGAGGTGACCGACAAGCCGCAAAGCCCCCGTGTGCAGGATGCCATCGAGGCCGAGGGCCGGCTTACTGAGCAGCAGAAAGCCGCGCTGCTCGCCGTCTACCACAGCATGCTCAGGTCCGACTAGCGCAGCGGCCGCCGAGGCGGCCAACTGGGCGCAACATCAGGAAATGACGATCATGCCCGGTGAATCACGATTAACATACCTCAGCGTGAGCAATCCAAGCCCGGCGCCATTCCAGCTACCGCGGCGCACCGGCCGTTCGCTGCGGCCCGGCCGTCACCGCAGCCCGCACCGGCTCACTCTGCCCTCCGACGCTCCGGTGCTGGTGCTTGCCGTGCCCGGCGCTGCCTGCGCGGCAAGCGAAGTAGTGGTCACCGAAATCGCGGCCGTCGCAGGGATGTCCTGCTCCGGCGCCGAAGTGCGGGTCGGCTACCTGGACGGACCAGCGCAACGCCTGGCAGACGCCCTGGTCTTCGACACGGCGACCACCTCGAGTTCGCCGCTCCGGGCGGTGGTCGTCCCGCTGCTTGCCGGTCCCCATCCGCGGCTGGATGCGGACCTTGAGGATCAAGTTCGCAAGGCCGCCGCGCCCGTCATCCTGGCCGGGCATCTCGGTCCGCATCCGCTGGTCGCCGAAGCCCTGCACGGGCGTCTCGCAGAAGCCGGGCTGGCCCGGGAGAGCCGGGCCCGCGGGCTCAGCATCGTCGCCGTGGCCAACGGCGTGGTGGTGCTCGCTGACCGCGGTGACGCGGCAATCAAGGCGGCGGGCGTCACGGCAGTGCTGCTCGCAGCACGGCTCGCTGCGCCAGCTGTTCCGGCCTCTCTCGGTGACCCGCAGGGCATCGACGCCGCCCTCGCGCGGCTGCGCGATGCGGGTGTCAGCCGGCCAGCGATCGCGTCGTGCGTCATTGGCCCGGAGACCGATCAGGATGAGCTGGCGGCCGTATCGGCCCGCACAGGTGCGCCCTGCTCCAGGCCGCTGAGCACCCATCTGGCCATCGGACACCTAGTGGCTATGCGGTACGGTGCCGCTCTCGCCGATCTCCGCGTCGCAGGCTCCGCCGGCTGATGAGCCGCCTTGGTGCTGGCGGCCGGGCCCCGACGTGTCAGCCCGGTTACTCGCCACCGGATTCCATTGACACGCGGCCTGCCGTGCGCTGGGGTTCATACTGTGAGCCACGAGACTGCTCACAGCCATCCTGTGCACCGAGTTCCCCGGCCAGCCCATCCGTGTGAAGGGTGCCGTATCGCACATCCTGGAAGAAGGCGGCGGCTATGAGCGAGTGGAACGCCATGACGTATGAGGGCAAGGATACGATCCTGCGCGTTGTCCGCGACGAGGCGGAGCGGATGTTCGCGCTGGCCGGGCGACCGGGCGCATGGGAAGCCCCCACGGCGTGCGAGAGCTGGAAGGTCAAGGATGTGATCGGCCACGTGGTGGACACCACGGAGGGCTATTTCCAGGCGTTCGAGATGGCCAGGAGCGGCGCCGCCGCACCGGACGCCTACGGCCTGGCCGGGATGCATGAGCGGGCCGGCGAGCAGGCCCGGGCGTTCCGCGAACTGTCCCAGCAGGAAATGATGACCCGGGCGCGGGCCGACCTCGACAAGATGATGGGCATCTTGGAGCCGCTCAGCGCCGAGGAGTGGACGGGACTGCTGGTCCCGCATTTCTACATGGGCAGCGTGCCCGCGTTCGTCTACGCGGGCGGCCAGCTGATGGACTACGGGGTGCACACCTGGGACATCAAGCAGGGCACCGGAAACGCGCACGGCATCTCCGGCGAAGCAGCTGACCTGCTGGTGCCGTTCATGTTCATCATCTGGCAGTCGACCGTCAAGCCTGCAGCCGACCTCACCCCGTTCACGATCGGCATCCGGGTCACCGGGCGGAACGCTGGCGACTACCGGGCCTCGATCAGTGACCAGGGCATGGCCTACGAGCAAGGCAGCGTGACCGACCTGCCCACGGTGATTGAGTTCGACCCCGGGAGCCTGGTGCTGACCACGTTCGGCCGGATGAACGCGGGCACGGTGCGGGGCGACGAGACCCTCGCCGACCGCTTCCTGAACCTGTTCTTCCGCATCTAGCGGCGCATCGACGGCAGCAGGAACAGCGCGCCGGCGATCGCCTGCGGTCGCGATGGACCCACGAGCCTGGCAGAACCCGAGAGCCCGGCAGAACCCTGAGAGCCCGGCAGAACCCGAGAGCCTGGCAGAACCCTGAGAGCCTGGCAGGACCTAAGAGCCTGGCGGGATGTAGCGGACGGCGTGGTCGGCCTGCTGGTAGATGCCCGGGCCGGCCGGGCGCCGCATCTCCTCAGCCAGGTGACCGAGCAGGCCGGCGGCCCTGGCCAGCAGCGCGAACCCGCGCAGCACGTCCGGGTCGAAGCCCAGGTCGGCAAGGGCGGCTCCGCACACGCCCGCGCCGTTGAGCGGCAGCGTCCTGCCGAGAATGGCCGGATGGACCCGGCCGACCGCGGCGAACAGCCGCAGGTGCGGCCCGAGAGTGCCTTCCTCTTCGGCGATCCTGAAGATCACCGGTGTGCGCGGATCACCGCCCTTGTGCAGCGGATGCCCGAGCCCGGGCACCAGCCGCCCGGCACCGCGCTGCGCCTGCACCGCCGCGGCTGCCAGCGCGTCCCAGCCCGCCTCGTCGTCGGGCACCGGCAGCGGTCCTGCACAGCGTGCCAGCGCATCGGCCAGGAACCTGCCGCAGTCCTCGGTCACCCCGAGGTACACCGAGCCGCCGCCGAGCAGCCCGGCGGCGACCGCGCCCTGCACTGACTCGGGTGCCCCGGTCAGCGTGAGCCGGGCCGCGATAGCCGACGGCGTGAAGCCGTGGTCGGCGAGCGCAACCAGCACCGATTCGAAGACCCGCAGCTCGCCTGGGGCCGGGCGGCGCAGCGCGACCAGCCAGAACGCCAGTTCGCCGAAGCTGACCTGGCCCATAAGCTCACTGGCCAGGTCGTGGCCGAGCACCCGGATGGAGGTCGCGTCGGCGGTCCCGATCGAGGTCGGATATTCGTTCATAGCTGGTCCTCTCGGCCCGGCTGGGACCCGGGCTGTGGCTGGCTGGCCTCGGCATCGTACTCACCGGGCTGGTGCCCGGCGGGGAGCCGGTGCTTGGCCACCCGGGCGGTCGGCGTCCGTGGCAGCTCATCGATCAGCTGCCAGTACCTGGGTACCTTGAACGCGGCAAGCCGGGCCGCCGCAAACTCCTTGAGCTGCCGGAAATCGAGGGAGCCGCCGGCATCGGCGGGCACGATGAACGCCTTCACCTCGTCCTCGGACAGCTCCGACGGCACCCCAACGACCGCGCACTCAAGGACAGCCGGGTGCTCGGTGAGCACCTCCTCCACCTCGAGCGGCGACAGGTTCTCGCCGCGGCGGCGCAGCACTTCCTTCAGCCGCCCGACGAACGTGTAGGTCGTCCCGTCGGAGCCCACCGTGATCAGGTCGCCGGTGTGCAGCCAGCCATCGTTGATTGCCCTGGCTGTCTCCTCGGGCATCCCCCAGTAGCCGGGCGTCACCACCGGGTTGCGCAGCAGCAGCTCGCCGGTCTCGCCGGGACCGAGTTCCTGGCCGTCGGCAGAGATCACCCTGGCCTCGTTGACCAGGCCGAGGGCCGGATGCTGGCGTACCGCGCCGAGGGTGCCGAACGGCCGGGTGCCGTGCGGCCAGATCAGCCCGTAGGGCGACTCCGACATCGCGTAGCCGACCACGATCCGGAAGCCGAAACGCCGCTCGATCTCCTCCTGGCGGCTGCGCTCCGGGGCCGGCCCGGTGTAGCAGAGCCGCAGCGGGTTGTCGGCGTCGTCGGCCCGCGGTGGCTGGCGCATCAAGATCTCCAGCATCGCCCCGATCGCGTTGAACTCGGTCGCCCCGTGCCTGCGCGCGGCGTCGAGGAAGCCGCTGGCGGAGAACCGCTCTAGCAGTACCAGGCCGGCGCCGCAAGCCAGCGAGCCCATGACCGAGTATGCGGGCGCGTTGATGTGGAACAGGGGCAGCGAGGTCATCAGCCGGTCCGCTGCGGTCAGCTCCATCCAGAAGCCGAAGCCCTCGCCCGCCATGGCGTATGCCCGGTGCGTCTGCATGACCAGCTTGGACCGGCCGGTCGTACCCGAGGTCGGGATCAGCACCGCCAGGTCATCTGGGCGCACGCCCAGGTCAGGCAGCTCCGAGCCGCCTGTCCCATGCCGGGCGTCGGCACCGAGTTCGGCCACGTCAAGCACGCCGAGTTCGGGCAGCCCGCCGACATCGGCCGTGCCAAGCAGCGCGGCCAGGCCGGAATCACTGACCAGCGCGCGCGGCGTCGTCTGCCGGACAAGCCCGGCCAGCTCGGCGGCGGCGCTGCGCGGGTTGACCGGCACCAGGACCGCACCGAGAACGGCAAGGCCCAGCCAGCACAGCAAGTAGTCGGAGGTATTGCGGGTGGTGACGACGACCAGGTCACCGCGGCGCACTCCCGCGGCGGCGAGCGACCGCGCCACCCCGGCGATGGCAGCGACCGCACCGGAGAAGGTCAGCGACGTCTGGTCGGTGCGCAGCCAGATTCCGTCCGGATCGCGGTGCGCAGCCGCTGCGAGCAGCCGCGGGATGGTGCCTGAGTACTCGGGCCCGGTCATCATGCCTGCGACGATACGTCTGCGGCCAGCCCGGGTCCCGGCTGCAGGCCATGGGCCAGCACCGCCATGAGGTCGTCGAGAACGTCGTCGGGGACCCGGCCGCCCGCTGTCCACTCGGCCCAGCGCAGGCCGACGAAGTTGCCGAGCCCGGCGTAGACGTAGCCGATGACCTCCGGGTCATACCGCAGGTCGATATCGCCCGCCTGCTGCGCAATCCGGACGCCGCGCGCGTAGCCGCGGACCAGCCGCTCGTAGTACTGCTTGAACTCGGCCGGCGCGACGAACTCGGCCTCGCGGACGATCCGGTAGATCCACGGCCGCTTGGACATCAGGTCGAAGTAGGCGCGGAAGGATGCCCGCTCCCTGGCCCGCTGGTCCGCATTGGCCTGTTCCAGGGCGGTCCGCATCGCCGTCCGGAGATCGGCATTGATGTGCCGGAGCACCGCTGCGAAGATCTCCGCCTTGGAATGGAAATGGGCGTAGAAGCTGCCGGTGGCGATGCCTGCCCTGGCGCAGATCTCGGCCACCGTCGTCCGCCGGTAGCTGCGCTCGCCGAACAGTTCCTCGGCGGCCAGCAGCAGCCGCTCACCCGGCGGCCGCTCAGCACCGCCGTCCGGCCTGCGGCCTGATACGCCGGTCACGTGCATACCCCAGTGCTGGATTCTGGACAGGCAGCGATCGCCGGTCCGGTAGCCCGGTGGGCCGGCCGCCGCGCAACGCGGCGGCCGGCCCGGACGCGGCTGGTCAGGGCGACGGAATCCCGCTGGCAGGCGCGGGCGGCTGCGCCGTAGAGAAGGTCGTGACAGCTCCGGTCGCGCTGTTGTCGGTGACCTGAACCGGGCCCGTCTGGACGATCGCGCCGTTCTTGATGACGCCGATGTAGACGCCGGTGCCGCCGTCGTGGTCAGTCGCGGAGTACGCGTACGGCGCCACCGAGACACCCTGCGGCAGGCCGCCGTTGATCGCGTTGACCAGGTCCTGCCTGGTGGGGTTGCGCCCGGCCTTGAACATGGCCTGGACGAATGTGTACCCGACCGCCATGCCGTAGGCCACGTTGCCGTCCAGCGGCAGTTTCGGGAGGTACTGGCTGTGGACCTTGCTGAACAGCGAGACCCAGCTGTTGCTGGTGTCACCGAGCGAGGGCAGGTAGCCGTCGGTGATGATGCCCTGGGTCAGCGCGTTCCCCGCGACCTTCGCGCCGTTCTGCTTGGCGAACGCCTCGAGGAGCCCGGCCAGCGTGATCGGGTCGGAGCCGACGTTGCTGACCACGAGCTGCGGGCTGAAGCTGAGCTTCAGCCCGTACAGCCGCAGCAGCGCGGTGAACGCGGGCACCGAGAACGAGACCACGACCTGGGCCCCGGCTGCCTTCAGCGCGGCCACCTGCGGGCCGACGTTGAGGTTGGTCGGAACGTAGCTTTCCCTGGCAACGACCTGGGCCTTGGGGATCTCGTAGTCGAGGCCCTTGACACCGTCCTGGCCGAATTCGTCGTTCTGGTAGAAGTAGCCGATCTTCTTGCCCTTGAAGTGCTGCTTGACGTAGTTACCGAGGAGCTTGCCCTCACGGATGTAGTTGGGCTGCCAGCCGAAGGTGTACGGCAGCGTCGAGGGGGCATTCCAGCATGCGCAGCCGGACGCGACGAACACGTCAGGCACCTTCTGCGCGTTCAGGTACGGAGCGACCGCCAGGTGGGTGAGCGTGCCCAGGCCGTCGAAGATCCCATAGACATTGTCCTGCAGCACGAGCTGGTGCACCACGCTGGAGGTGAGGGTCGGGTTGTACTGATCGTCCAGGTACTTGTAGACGATCTTGCGGCCGTAGATGCCGCCGTGCGCGTTGACGTACTGGAAATAGGCGTTGGAGCCGGGTGCGATCTCGTCATAGCCCGGCGCCGCTACGCCAGTGAGCGGCTGGTGGCTGCCGATCGTGATCGTGGTCGCCGTGATGCCTGGCGCGGATGCCGTCAGCGCGCTGTTCGATGAGCTGGACGAGCCTGACGACGATGGTGAGGACGACCCGCTGGAACCGCACGCGGCGGCGACCATTGCGAGGGCGGCCAGCCCGGCGACGGCCGCCACCTTTGCTCGATGTGGGCTTTTCATCTAGTGCTTTCCTCCTGGTGTTCTGTTGCCGGCCGGTGCCGGCGCCATGCGCTGAAAGGAGTTCCCCCAGTCGGGGTGACGGGTCCGAGCAGGCGGCGGACGCCGCCCTGGATTCCGGCGGGGAAGACGAGCATGACAACGATGAGCACGAGGCCGTAGGCCGCGATCGGGATGCTGGAGCTCGCAGCGCCGGACAGACCGTGGCTGCTGGCCACGTCGGTGAGGTAGGTGGGGACGAAGACGAACAGCAGGCTCCCCCACAGCGCCCCGGCCAGGCTGCCGAGGCCGCCGATGACGGCTGCGGTCAGCAGCCCGATCGAGAGGGCGAGCGTGAAGGCGCCCGGTGAGACGCTCGTGGTGACCACCGCGAGGAGCGCACCGCCGAGACCGGCTGCGGCAGCGCTCACCACGAAGGCCAGGACCTGCAGCCTGCCAACGTTCAGGCCGGCCAGGGCCGCCGCCACCTCGTTGTCGCGGACCGCGCGCCAGCTGCGGCCGACCCTGCTGCGGATCAGGTTGGCCAGCAGGACCAGGGCGATCAGGGCGGCCGCGCTGGTGAGCCAGAGCAGCCACCGGGTCGGCGGGAAGGTCGCGCCGAGAAACGCCGGCGTGGTGATGGAGACGCTCAGTCCCTGGTCACCGCCGAAGACGCCCGGATACTTGTCGGCCACCGACGGCAGCGCGACCGCGAGCATGAGCGTCGCCCCGGCCAGGTAGGGGCCGCGCAGCCGGGCGGCGGCCACTCCGAAGATCGCGCCGCCCGCAGCGGTGATCACCACGCTGGCGGCGAAAACGATCTCGAGCGGCCAGTGCAGGTGCAGCAGCAGCAGGGCCGCGGCGTAGGCGCCGATCGCCATGAAAGCGCCGTTACCAATCGAGATCTGGCCGCTCAGCCCCATCAGGACGGTGAGGCCGGCCACCGCCACCAGGTAGGCGGCGACCCCGGCCAGCTGGTAGTCGCGATAACTGCTGAGCTTGATAGAGACCAGGACGATCACCAGCGCGGCGAGCACCGCGACGCCCAGATGGCGGGCCATAGTCATGATCACACCTGCCGGGCGGCGGTAGTGGAGAACAGGCCCGACGGCCGGACCATCAGGACAAGCACGAGGATCACGAGGCCGAACAGCAGCACCAGGTCGCTGCCCAGGTAGCCACCGACGTAATTGAGCAGGACTCCGAGGATCACGCCGCCCACGATCGCGCCAGCCGGGCTGTCCAGCCCGCCGATCACCGCCGCGGTGAAGCCGAGCACGAAGATTGAGTCCATGCTGTTCGGATAGAGGAAGGTCGAAGGCGAAACGAGAACCCCGGCCAGTGCGCCGAACAGCCCGGCCAGTGCCCAGCCGAGAGTCAGCACCCGTCCGATCCGGACCCCGAGCAGCCGCGCGATCGAGGGGCTGAACGCCGTCGCGCGCATCCGCAGGCCCACCGCGGTAAACCTGAACACCGCGGCGAGCACGAGCGCGGCGGCCAAGACGGCCACGGCTATGAACACGTCGTTCCATGAAACGCCGAGCGCGAAAGACCCGATCTTTATCCCGGTGACCGAGAACGCGGCCGGGAACGACCGGAACTGGCCGCCGTAGATGATCCCGGCCACGCCCTCGATCAAGATCAGCAGCCCGATGGTCACGATCACCGCGTTCAGCGCGGGCTTGTTGGCCACCGGCCGGACGACCACCCGCTCCAGGGCCGCGCCCATCACCAGGCCGGCGGCGAGCGCCGCGGCGAAGCCGAGCCAGTAGTCGCCCGTATGGTTGATAACGACTAGCGCGACATAGGCGGTGAACATCGCGATCCCGCCCTGGGAGTAGTTGAGGATCCTGGTGCCGCGCCAGATCAGCACGAGGGAGAGCGCGATCGCGGCGTAGATCATGCCGACGCTGATCCCGCCGAGCGTGAACTCAACGAACTCCTGCATCAGCCGCCCCCTTAAAAGCCCAGATAGTGACGGCGCAGCGAAACGTCCGCCGCGAGGTCGGCGGCGTCCGCATCCGCGGCGATCTTGCCGAGATTCAGCACGATGCCCCGGTCAGCGATGCCGAGCGCGCTGCGCGCGTTCTGCTCCACCAGCACGACGGTCAGGCCGGAGTCGTCGCGAAGCTGCCTGACCAGGCCCATGATCTGCGCGACGATCCGCGGCGCCAGCCCGAGTGAAGGCTCGTCAAGCAGCAGTACCTGCGGCGCCGCAAGCAGCGCCCTGGCAATGACCAGGATCTGCCGCTCGCCCCCGGAGAGGGTGCCAGCCAGCCGGCGCCGCCGGTCGGCGAGCAGCGGGAAACGCTCATAGCCGCCGGCCAGCGCGGCCGCCCGGTCGGCCGCCGGGCGGATGAGAGCGCCAAGGCGCAGGTTCTCCTCGATGGTGAGCTCGGTGATCACGCCCTGGCCTTCGGGCACGTGCGCGACGCCGGCGCGGGCGATCTCCTCGGGGCGGCGCCTCGCCAAGTTGACGCCGCCGAGGACAATGCGCCCGCGGCGCGGCCGGACGAATCCGCTGATCGTCCGCAGCAGCGTCGTCTTCCCGGCTCCGTTGGCGCCGAGCACTGCCGTGATGGTGGCAGGCCGTACCGAGATCGACAAGCCGTCTAGTACCGGTCCCCCGCCGTACCCGGCCACGATGTTCTCGATGGCAAGCGCCGCGGCCTCACTCATCGTCAGCCTCGCCTGGCTCCGCGCCCCGGCCTGCATCCGCATCCCGGCCTGCATCCGCATCCCGGCCTGCATCGGCATCCCCGCCTGCCTCCGCATCCCCGCCGGGCGGCACGTCCTGTTCAAGGCCGAGGTACGCGGCGGTGACGGCCGGGTCGGCCTGGACCTGCCCGGGGGTGCCGACGGCAATCACCTTCCCGAAGTCCAGCACCGTGATCGTCTTGCAGACCGACATCATCAGGTCCATCCGGTGCTCGATGACGACCACGTTGGCGTCGGCCGCCAGTTTCTCGATCAGCTCCCCAAGCTCGGGCAGTTCGCCTTCGGACAGGCCGCTAGCGGGCTCGTCGAGAAGCAGCACCCGCGGCCGTGCGACCAGCGCCCGGGCTAGCGCTACTCGCTTGCGCAAGCCGTACGCCAGCGTGTCGGGCATCCTGTCGGCCAGCTCAGCCGCGCCGACCTGATCGAGCGTCCGCAAGGCCCGTTCCCGGAGCGCCCGCTCATCCCGGTCCGACCGGGGCAGCCCGAAAAGCGCGGACCAGAATCCGGCGCGCGCCTGGCTGGTGTCACCGATCATCACGTTCTCGACCACAGACAGGCCGCCGAACAGGCCGACGCCCTGCAGCGTGCGGGCGATACCGAGGCGGGCAAGCCGGTGCGGCCGGAGGCCGACGAGCTCCTGGCCGCCGAAGTGGATCGTGCCGGAGTCCGGCTGGACGAAGCCGCACAACACGTTGAGCAAAGTGGTCTTGCCCGCCCCGTTCGGTCCTATGATGCCGGTTACCTGCCGTGGAGCCGCAGTTAGCGAAACGTTGTCGAGCGCTGTAAGGCCGCCGAAACGGACAGTGACGCCCTGGACGTCCAATGAACCGTCATTCAACCGGGTGATCCCTTGCTCCGGGACGCTGCGCTACCGTGTAGTGAACCCAGATTCAGGGCATCCGCGTGCCGATGGCAACCTTCAACCACATTCGTGGCCAAACCGAGACCAGCGGTAACCACGGCACGCGGCCGCTGCCGCGCGCTGGCCAGAACGGCCGGGCCGACTGCATAGGTATCCTCGCAATCATGGCAACGCTGACAGCATCGCCGACATGCAGCAGGACATAGCGGGAGCCAGGCCTTCGGGCCGCCCGGCATGGGCGCACGGGGTCAGGCGTCTCGTGGTGATGACCGGTGCCGGAGTCTCGACGGACTCCGGGATCCCTGATTTCCGTGGACCGCAGGGCGTGTGGACGCGCAACCCGGGCGCCGAGAAGCTGTCCTCCTACCAGGCCTACATGGCCGATCCCGCACTGCGGCGCCGGTCCTGGCAGGCAAGGCTGGCGCATCCGGCCTGGACTGCCGAGCCCAACGCGGCGCACCTCGCGCTTGCCGCGCTCGCCCGCTCCGGGATCGACACCCGCGTGATCACCCAGAACATCGACGGCCTGCACCTGCGCGCAGGCACGCCGCCCGAGCGCGTTGTCGAGCTGCACGGAACGATGTTCGACGTAATCTGCACCGGGTGCGGTGACCGAACGGCCATGGCCGAAGCGCTTGCCCGGGTCCGGTCCGGTGAGGACGACCCGCCGTGCGTGCAGTGCGGCGGAGTTCTCAAATCGGCGACGGTCATGTTCGGACAGATGCTGGAGCCCGGCGTCTACCAGCGGGCTGCTATCGCGGCCGCGAGCTGCGACCTGCTTATCGCGGTAGGCAGCACGCTCACGGTCGAGCCTGCCGCGTCGCTCTGCACGGTAGCCGTCCGGGCACGCGCGCGTCTGGTCGTCGTTAACCACGAGCCCACCCCTTACGACGAGACCGCCACCGCGGTCATCCGCGACCCCATCGGGACGGCCGTGCCGCGCATCGCCGAACAGCTGCTTATGCCTTAGCATCGCCAGTTCCGTGGGGCTCATGTGCTGTCGCAGTTCGTTGCGCGCGTAGTTCGCTGCGCTCGTGGTTCGTTGCGCTGCAGCTGCCTGAGCCGGTGCGAGCGCCCACGTGCTTTCTTCTGATCGTCGGCGGCGTGACGACTCTCTGCCTCCTCTCCGCCTGCCTCCTCTCCGCCTGCCTCCTCTCCGCGCGCTCTGGCCGGCGAGGAATACCGCATAGCAATCGCAGGCAGGCAGCCGTCGAATGCGCTCCCGCCGGCCGGCTGCCGGTGCATGTCATCCTGGAACGCGGTGGGTATGTCGGACATGACGGAAGGAACGATGATGTTGGCCGCGTACTCGGCGCCGATCTCAGGCCCGGGATTCACGACCGTGGTGCTGGTGACGGGCATCGCGCTGGTGATCGGGCTGGCCTGGGCATCACGTCGGCTGCTCGGCCTGCCGGTCGGCACGATCCGGGCCCTGACCGCCGGGCTGCTGGGAGTCGCCGCTGCCGAGGCATTCGGCAGGTCCATTCAGCCGGCTTATGGTGGCCACCTGATCGTGTTCTTCACCGTCTCGCTGGGCGTGCCGGTGATCGTCGCGATGATCTACATCGTGATAGCCGAGGCGCTGGTGCCGAGGGGCAGCCGACCCGGTCCCGTGGAGATGATCCGGGCGTTCCGGCGGCGGGTGACGCGGGCTCGGCGGTATTCCCAGATCAGCCGAATCGCCGTGCGCCACGGGCTTGGGCCCTATCTCCGCGGCCGGCGGCTGGCTGACGGCGACGCTAACGGAGGCTCGCAGCTGGCCTCCTCGCTCAGGCAGGCGCTTGAGGACGGCGGAGTGACTTTCGTCAAGCTCGGCCAGCTGTTGTCCACCCGGCGTGACTTGCTTCCTGCCGAGTTCATCGCTGAGCTTTCGCGGTTGCAGGACCAGGTCTCGCCAGCCGGGTGGGAACAGATCGAGCCGATCCTCAGCGAGTCATTCGGCGCGCCGCCCGGCGAGGTCTTCACGGAGCTATCCCGTCAGCCGGTAGCTGCCGCATCCATCGCCCAGGTCTACCGGGCGCGACTGCGCTGTGATGACGCCAGCTCGGAGGTGGCCGTGAAAGTGCGGCGCCCCGGGATCGAGTCGGCCGTGGATCGCGACTTGGACATTGTGCTGCGGCTCGCCGCAACGCTCGAGGAGCGCACCAGCTGGGCACGATCGCTTGGCGTTGTCGCTTTGGCGCAGGGATTCGCGGCCGCCATCCGTCAGGAACTCGACTTCCGGGTGGAAGCACGCAACACCGCGGCGGTGGCCGCCGCCTGGTCAGCCGACCAGCACTCCGCCGCGCACGGCATTCCGATCGTGGTGCCCAACGTGCGGGAGAAGTACTGCACTCGCCAGGTCCTGGTCACCGAATGGCTGAATGGGGTCAACCTGGGCGCCGCCGGTCCCGTGGTGGAGCAGCTAGGTCTTGAGCGGGCCGTGCTTGCCCGGTCAGTGATCCGCTGCCTGCTGCGGCAGATCATTGTGGACGGGATCTTCCACGCCGACCCGCACCCGGGAAACATCCTGCTGCTCACCGACGGCAGGCTTGCCCTGCTCGACCTCGGCTCGGTCGGCCGCCTCGACGGGCAGTTCCAGTTCGCGCTACAGAACTTGCTGCTCGCGATCGGCCGCGGGGACCCAGCCGCGCTCTGCGACGCCCTGCTCGATCTGGTGGCCCGGCCCGACGATATCGACGAGCAACGGCTGGAGCGGGCACTCGGCCAGTTCCTGGCGCTGCACCTCGCGGGTGGGGCGGCGGATGGCAACGAGATGTTCACTGACCTGTTCCGGCTGGTCTCCCGCTTCGGGCTTGGCATCCCGCCAGAGATAGCGGCGGTGTTCCGCGCTCTCGCCACGTTGGAGGGCACGCTCACCCAGCTCGCGCCCGGGTTCGACATCGTGACTGAGGCCCGGGAGTTCGCCAGCATCCACATGGCCGAGCGATGGACGCCCGAAGCGGTCCGCAAGACAACCACGGATGAACTGCTCGCGCTACTGCCGGTGGTACGCAGGCTCCCGCGCCGCATCGAGCGCATAACCGGCGCGTTGGAGCAAGGCAGGCTCGGCCTGAATGTGCGCCTGTTCGCCGACGAGCGCGACCGCGAGGTGGTCACCGGCCTGGTGCACCTGGCCCTCCTGACGTTCCTCGGCGCGGCCATAGGCATAATCGCCGTGCTGCTGCTCGGCACGCACGGGGGCCCGACGATCACCCCTACGGTCAGCCTGTTCCAGGTGATCGGCTACAACCTGATCGTGGTCAGCAGTGTGCTCATCTTGCGCGTCCTGTTCAGGATCTTCACGCCAGGGCGCTGACAGCACGCTGATAGCCGCGCGGCGTGATGCCGCCGTAGCGGCCAGGCTAGTCGGGGTAGTGGCCGGGTGTTGTGGGATAGCTGCGGCCGTGCGGGAGGGTCCAGGTCAGGGTGCCTGGGCTCGGCTGGCCCAGCTGCCAGCCAGATGCCTGTTTCGCCCGGTGATGGCGACGGCACAGCAGACTATAGCGTCACTCGCACCGGCCCCCAGCCAGAAGAAGGACGAGAGCCAGGCGATGGGTGGCGTGCATGGAATGGATGCGGGACGCGGCATCAAAGGTAGCTATTCATCACCAAGCGTCAGTGGCGTGCTGTGATACGCGGGGCGACCTGCCACTTGCCCGCCACCCGCAGCCGCCCAAGCCGGAGTGCATCTCCAGCGGCCTGGACAGCCACCGCTCCTGGCTGGTCAGCGCAACAGGCGCCGGCGATGACCGGACCGCCTCGGCCAGATCGGCCTCGGACCTGGCCGGGCACGCTGATCCATTTCGTATAACATCGCCTGCCTAGCTGAGGCTAGATGATCTAGGAAGCGCGGGCTAATCACAGGCCGCGCTCCTCGACGCAATCGGTTCCAACCGGATCGCCGCGCACCGCGTTACGGTCGGAGCATGAACGGCAGCGAACTGGACGTTGTAGTCATCGGCGCCGGGGTATCTGGCCTGACGACGGCGATCTGCCTGGCCGAGGCTGGCCTAGCAGTGAGCGTACGTGCCGCTGCGCCGCCGCTGGCGACCACGTCGGCAGCTGCAGGAGCGCTCTGGGGCCTGCACCTCGTCGGCATGGATGAACGGGTCCCTAGGTGGGCCGAGATCACGCTGGCCAGGCTGCTTGACATGCTCGGTGATGAGCCGACGGGCGTCCGGCTGGTCTCCGGGATCGAGGCATCCAGGTCCCCGCAGCAGAACCCGCCCGCGTGGCTCGCCTCCGCTGACGGCCAGCCGCCCCGGCCAGCCGGCGCCTTGCCCGCCGGATACGCGGCCGGCTGGGAACGCACCGCGCCGCTGGTCGCCATGCCCGTCTACCTCGGCTACCTGCTCGACCGGCTACAGCGCAGCGGCGTGGACGTTCGCGACGACTGCATGTTCGGGTCGCTGCCCGAGGCGATCGAGCAGACCGGCGCCCCGGTGGTCGTGAACTGTTCCGGGATCGGCGCTCACACGCTCGTTCCCGATCCGGCCGTGACGCCGGTCCGGGGCCAGGTGGTGGTCGTCGCGAATCCAGGAATCAGCGACTTCTTCGTCGGCGCTGGCGAGGATCCCGATGACCTGGTCTATCTCTTCCCGCACCGGGACACTGTTGTGCTCGGCGGAACCGAGCAGCCGGACAACTGGAGCGTCGAGCCCGACCCCGGAACCGCGGAACGGATCATGCACAGTTGTACGGCCATCGAACCGAGGCTCGCCGGGGCCGAGGTCATCGCGCACCGGGTCGGATTGCGCCCGGTCCGGCCGACTGTCAGGCTTGAGGCCGACGAGCTTGGTGGCGGACGGCGGCTGCTGCACAATTACGGCCACGGCGGTGCTGGAATAACGCTGTCCTGGGGCTGCGCGGTCGACATCGTGAACGCCGTCGCAGGCTAGGACCGCTCGCCGCTCGCCGCTCGCCGCTTACCCCCGGCCCAGCGGGGTCACGGCGCGGTCAGAAGCCGGGAAACACCTTGCGCAGCCGGTCCAGGTCGGCCGGGTCCGCTGCCACGTCCGCCGGGGTGTGCTCGGGGTCGAGCCGTCCGTAGGAAAGCCTCAGCAGCGCCTCCGCCGGCATCCGGAGCTCAGGCAGCCCGAGTTCGGTCGCGGCTTCCTGCCCTTGCCAGGGCCAGCCCGTCATGCTCACCGCTTCGGTGACGGTCAGCAGGTAGTCGCGGTCCGGGCTGGTTGTGATGATTCGGTTACGGAACTCCGCGCCCTGCGGTTTTCCGAGCCGCGGCGCAATGAACTCCGGCACGGTGTCCACCAGCAGCGCCACCGCGTCCGGCGCGACGGTGGCCGCCGGATCGGCACTGACCGCCACATCCCAGGTGTGCAGCGCGTGCTCGCCGAGCCGGAGCCTGATGAGACCGGCGGCGTCAAGTTCAAGCCCGATAAACGGCAACCGGATCCTGGCCAGGTCCGCATCGCTGAGCTGCTCGAGCGTGACAACCTGCCGCTCGTCAGCGATCAGGCAGTCCGCTGCCTGCTCGTAGGGGCTCTTTGCATTCCAGCTGTCCCACACTGGCCGGAACGCTTCGCCGCCCAGCGGCTCCGCCTCGCCTAGCGCAACGGGAATCGTCATCAGGCCGATCTCAGCGCCGCTGCCCAGATGCGACAGGACCTGGGCGATCGTCCAGTCACTGCAGTAGGAGGGCTCGCGGACCTGCTCGGCAGTCAGCGGCCGCACAAGAGATGCGAGCCGCTCATGGGAACTGCGGAGAGCGGCGATCCAGGCGTGTGGGTCTGACTCCATTGGTGACTCCATTTCAGCGGAAATGATCTCAGCGGACGTGATTTCAGCGGACGTGGCTGCCGGGCCGATGTGGCTGCATCGCAGCGGACGTGGCGGCGGGTACGAGCGGGGCTGCCGGATGGTCGGCTATTGGCAGTCTAGGGTGATCAGCATGAGGATCGGTTTCGGTGCGCCGGTATCCGGCGCCTGGGCGACCGCCGAGAACCTTGCGGCCTTCGCCGTCCGGGCCGAGCAGTCCGGGTACGCGTCGCTGTGGAGCTTTCAGCGGCTGATCGTACCCGAGGGCTCGGCCCTTGAGCCGGTGTACTCCAGCGTGCTCGACCCGATCGCGGCACTGGCGTACGCGGCCGCCGCGACGTCGAAGATCAGGCTAGGCGTGGCGGTGATCAACCTGCCGTACGTTTCTCCCGCCTATCTGGCCAAGCAGGCAGCGTCGGTGGATTTCCTGTCGGGCGGCCGCCTGGACCTGGGCCTGGGCATCGGCTGGATGCCGGAGGAGTTCGCCGCGGCCGGCGCCTCGATGGCCCGGCGGGGTGAGCGCGCCGCCGAGTTCGTTGCGGTCCTGCGGAACCTCTGGGCGGACGGGGTGAGCGAATTCTCGGGCGGGTTCTACACGGTGCCAAGGAGCCGGATGGCGCCCAAGCCGGTGCAGCCGGGCGGGCCGCCTGTGCTGCTCGGCGGGATGGCCCGGCCTGCTCTTGAGCGCGCGGGCCGGATCGCCGACGGCTGGCTGACCTCGAGCAGGACTGACCTGTCACGGATTGGCGAGGGTATCGAGGTAGTCAGGTCAGCTGCCGCTGCAGTCGGCCGCGATCCAGGCGAGCTGCGGATCGTTTGTCGCGGTGTGGTCCGGGCCGGTGCTGACGCCATGGCGCCCGACGGCAGCGGCAGGCTGCTGCTGTCCGGTAGTTATGACCAGATACGGGCCGACACCCGATGGCTGGCTGAGCACGGGGTCACTGAGCTCTTCTACGACCTGAACTGGGATCCGCACGTGGGTGCCCCGGAGGCCGACTTCGCCGCCGCCACGGCCCGGGCCACGGAGATACTCGACGCACTGGCACCCGGTTCGTAGTCAGCGCGGCTGCCCGGCCGAGAGGCCGACCCCCTGCGCGTGCGCGATGGCGGCAGCCTCAGTGCGGCTGGCGGCGCCCAGCTTGGCCAGAATGTTCGACACGTGCACGCTCGCCGTCTTGGTGGCGATGAACAGCTCCGCACCGATTTCCTTGTTGCTCTGGCCCGCGGCGAGCAATCGCAGCACCTCAAGCTCCCGGCCAGTCAGTCCGGCCAGCGGGTTGTGCTGACGGCCAGCGGCGGGTCCCGCCGGCACCGCACCTGTCGATTTCCCGTCCTGGCCCGTCCGGCCAGGACCGCCGGTCGCCAGCCTGGCCCGGCGGGCCAGGTCGGCAAGCGCCGATCGCAGCGGTGCCGCGCCGAGCCTGTCCGCTGTCACCACGGCGGCCTGCCACTCCCGCTCCGCCTCATCGCGACGGCCGGCCTCGACCAGCGCCTCGGCAAGCCGCCAGCGCGACCGCGCGGTCTCGTAGACATACCCAGGCCCAAACGCGTCGACCACTGCCTGCCATTGCTCGGGGGCATTCTCGCCGCGCGCCCGCCGCCATTCGGCCTCGGCGCGCGCGAGCCAGCCCCGCCCGTCGACGCCAAGCGCTGATTTAACGCCACGGCGGCCGAGCGCACCCTGCCTGGCGATCTCGACCAGGTCGCCGGCGGCTTGCGCTGCGGCAGCCGCGCAGTGCTGCTCGCCCGCCGCCCTGGCATGCCTGGCCCGGTCTGCGAGCGCCTCCAGGCCGATCGCCGCGGCCCGGATGGCAGGCGGCCCGAAACCCTCGTCCCACGCCTCGCTCGCCTTGATGGTCGCCTGCGCCTCGGCGAGCGCGGCATCCCCATCGCCCTGCCAGAGTGCGTTCTCGGCCAGCAGGCCGCGGGCGATGTACTCAGCGAACCTGTCTTTGGCGAAAAACGGTTCCAGCCAGGCGCGCCGTTCGGTGACGCCGGTCCCGCGGCCACGCGCGACCTCGATGAACAACGCCATCGCGGAGAGCCGCGCCTCGGCGATGCTCGTGACCCGCACGGCGAATCCGTCCGCCAGGTCCTGCGCGTGATCCCAGTCACCGTCCGCGTAGTGCGCCAGGTAGTGCAGAAACGTCAGGTCAAGGCCGTCCGGTGCCAGGCCGAGGCCCGCGTCGGCGGCCAGCTGCATGCCGACATGCGCGGTGGTGCCCGCAGCGTCCAGATTGCCCCACTCCAGCTGCACCCTGGCAAGCTGGAACGCGGCCCTCAGCTGGACTCCGAGCACGCCGGCCGCAGCCGCCTGATGATGCGCCTTCGTCAGCCTGCTGATCGCTTCGTCATGCTGCCCGGCGCGCTCGCTGAGCAAGCCGAGCGTCACCAGGGCGTCTGCCTGAACCCACGGGGCTTCCGCGGCCTCTGCGGCAGCCGCGGCCTCCTCGGCCCGGGCCTGCGCAGGATGCTGGTCCTTGATCCACAGCAGGGTGCGGGCATGGGTGGCCAGGGCACGGGCACGTTCCCACCGGGGCGGGTCCTCAGGCAGCGCATTGACAGCCGCGGCGGCAGCGTCGACGGCAGCGTCGTGCTCATCCAGCTCCAGCAGGAAGTAGGCGAGCCGCTCGCTGGCCCTGCTGTAAAGCACCGGGTCGGACTCCCTGACCAGGAAGCTGAGGAGCCGCCTGAGCTGCTGCACCGCCCGCGGCACGTCGCCACTATCCGCGGCACTGACCGCTGACCGGAACGCCAGCTTGCCCCGGTCGAACCCGGCGAGCTGCGCTGGGTCGCTGACCCGCTCCCACAGCGACAGCGCGAGATCGTAGTGGCGATGCGCCTCGGCAGGGGCGGCCAGCCGCTCAGCTTCCCTGGCGGCCAGGATCGACGCGGTGAACGCGCCGGGGATGTCGTGGCTGGCGAGGCTGTGCTGGGCCAGCTCAGCGGCGGATCCGGGCACCTGGGCAAGCCGCCGCTCGTCGCGGAGCAGGGCAGCGAGGCTGGCATGAAGCCTGGTCCGCTCGCCGGGCAGCAGATCGGCATAGATGGCCTCGCGGAGCAGTGCGTGCCTGAACCAGTATCCGCCGCCGCCATCGGGCACCAGTAGCTGATGCGCGACCGCTTCCCTGACCGCGTCTTCGTACTCCAGCTCACCTAGCCCGGAGGCCTGCCTGACGAGCTCGTCGTCTACCCGCCGTCCGGTGACCGCGGCTGCCCTGAGGACCTGCTGCGCGATGGGGGCCAGCCGCTCCATCCTGGCCAGCAGCAGGTCAGCGAGGCCCGCCGGCAGTTCACCGGCTGCGGTCCTGGCATTGCCCGCGCCACCCACAGCACCGCCATCTGCAACACCGCCACCAGCACTGCCACCCGCTTCGCCGCGACCCCCGGCGCTGGCGCTGGCCTGTCCCGCGCCCCCTGCGCCGGACCCGGTGCCTCCCGCCGCGCCGGCCGCGAGCAGTTCCTCGGCGTAATAGGCGTTGCCCTCGGCACGGTCGATCAGGCTGCCGAGCCGGGCAGCGTCGAGTAGCTCCGCGGAGATCGAGGTAAGGTGCTCGGCCATCGCGGCGGGAGGCAGCGGGCCGAGGCCGACGGAGGTCACCCCGGGCAGCCGGAGCAGCTCGGCGATGACCGGCCGGAGCGGATGCCTGCGGTGCATATCGTCCGTGCGGTAGGTGGCCACGAGCGCGAGCCGCTCTCTGTGCATCACCCGGCTCAGGAAGGTGACGAGGTCGCGCGTGGAGCGGTCGGCCCAGTGCAGGTCCTCGAGGACGAGCAGCACCGGGCCGCCCTCGGCGAGCTCTGCCAGCATGCCGAGCACCGCGCCGAACAGTTGCTGCTGCGCCAATCCAGGCAGGTCCGCGCTGGCCGGCTCGCCGACGCCGGCATCCGGCAGGAGGCGGGACAGGACCGGCCTGGCGGCCAGCGCGTCAAATAGCCGACCGCCAGTAGACGGGCTGCTGGTGGCGCCCCGCAGCGCGTCGGCGAGCGGCAGGTAGGGCACGGTGTCCGCGAGCTCGGCGCAGCGCCCGACCAGCACGGTGAAACCGCGCTCGCGCGCCTGGGCTGCCAGCTCGGCTACCAGCCGGGTCTTGCCGACACCGGCGTCGCCGCTGACCAGAGCAACAACGGGCTGGCCGGCAGCTGCCGCGGTGAGCAGGCCCTGCAGTCGGCTGAGCTCCGCAGCCCTGCCGACCAGCCTGCCTCGAGTTACATCCAGCACGTCTCAAAGTATCCCAGCTGGTTCCGACATTTCTGGCACCCCAGGCGGTTCAGCCTGCGCTGGACGCGGTTCAGCTGCGCCGGACGCGGTTCAGCTGCGCTGGACCGTCAGGGACGACTGCGGAACGGCGGGGGTAAGCCTCCTGCTCAGCCACTCCAGGCATTGCGGCAGCTCGCGGTCCCAGGTGCCGTAGTTGTGGCCGCCCTGCGGCAGGATCAGGGAATAGCCGCTCATCGGCGCGTGGATCAGCCGGAGGAAGGCGATCGTGCCCGGATAGGTCCGCTCACCGACCCGGCTCGAGGTGACCAGCACCGAGACAGGCGGGGCAGGCAGGTGGGTCAGCCGCCAGAACATGTCGTTCTCGTTCTGGTAAGCGCCGCTGCCGCCGTAAAGGTCACCCGTCGTCCGGTCCTTGATCGCGTTGTAATAGCCGGCCATGGAGACCGCAGCCGAGTACTGGCCCGGGTCCATCATGGCGAGCTTGGTCGCGCAGTAGCCGCCGGTCGAGTAGCCGAGGGAGGCCCAGCCGGTCCGGCCGGTCTGGACCCGGAACGCTTGCTCCATCGCCATCGGAACATCGGTTTCGAAGAACGTCAGCACCTGCAGGCCGGCAGGCACGTTGGTGCACTCGGTGTCGCGCGGCAATGCCGGCGACACGTTCATCATGAGGTAGATCGCCGGCTTGATCCGTTTGGCGGCGACCAGCCGCGCTGCCGTGGCAGGCAGCGCAAGCCTCTTAACGATGCTCCACGGCTCGTTGGGATACCCGGTCAGCGACAGCACAACAGGGAACCTGGCCCTGGCGTACGCGCGCTGGAAGTACTGCGGTGGCAGGTATAGGTAGTCCCGGGACACCGCGATGCCGGATCGCTGCCCGTTGATCGCTACCTGGAGTACCTCGCCATTGACCGCCGCGGCGTTGTGCGGCTTGGCCGGGCGGGTCAGACCGGCTTTGCCGGGGCGCCTGGGTACGCCTGGGCGCCCCTTTGCATGTGACGCCTGCCCTTTTGCATTGGACACCTGCCCGGCCGCGGAACCCAGGCCGACGACCGGGCGGGGCCCGCTGGCCGGGTGCGGCCCGCCGGCCGGAGGCGGCCCGCTTGATGGCGCCGGCCCGCCGGATGGCTGCGGGCTGCGTGACGAATGCGGGCTGCGTAGCCGTCCCGGCCAGGCGATCACTGGTGGCTTGCCCGGCGGCTTCCTGGCGATCGTGCCGTCCGCCAGCACGGGCAAGACTGAGCCGCCAGGTACCGGGCCCAGTTCGGTAGCGGTCACGACAAGCGGCTTGGTGCCGACGCCGGGCCCGGTGAACTGGGCCGTCACCGGCGTGGCGGTCCCGAGAAGCTCGGACCATGAGCCGAAGAACGAGAAGTAGCCGTTAATGAACGCCAGGAACGCCGAGATGACGAGGGCCTGGCAGACAGCAAGCAGGCCGAGCCTGGCGGCGAAGTCCCGCACCCGCCGGCCGGCCACTCGCGGCCACAGCCAGACGGTCGCTGCGAGCATGCCGAAAGCGGCGATCGCCAGCACCGCGATGAACGAGCCACTGGTCAGTCCCATGCGCTTTGCTCCATGGTCATGATTGCGGGCCTATCGTGCGGCCGATCCGGTCAAGAACCGGGCCGAGCGGCCATTTGCCAGCCGCAAGGGTAACCCAGCCTGCATGCATCGGCGGGCGCACGAGCGAGAGGAACGACCGCGCTTGCCCGGGGCCCGTGAACAGCACCGAGATCGGCTGCATGGGCTGATGCTGCAGCCGCCAGAGCAGATCGTCCTGGGTACGGATCTGCGAGCTGCCGCCGAACTCCATGGATCCAGGCGGCGCGGCGTAGTCAGCCGGCGGCGCCGCGGCCACCGAGAACACCTGCGAACTCGACATGGCGAGCTGCACTGCGCAATATCCGCCCGAGGAATCCCCGAGCAGGGCCCACCCTGCTGGCCCGCTGACAACCTGATAGGCCGACTCCATAGCCTGCGGCAGGTCCTGCGCGAAGAAGGTCGCCGCCTGCGCGCCGCCAGGCACGTCCAGGCAGCCCAGGTCGGTGGCACCAACGCGGCCGCCGACCGTGGCTGGCAGCATGACCATGATGACTGGCCTGAGCCGTCCGGCCGCGATCTGTCCCGCAGCGGTGGCGGCGAGCTGCCCCGCGCTGTACACCGCGCCATGGCTGCCTATTCGATCGGATATCACCACGTCGACTGGAAGGGGCTTCGCCGGCTTGCCTGCCCGTGGGTATTGCGGAGGCAGGTACACATAACCCGGCGCGGCCAGCCCAGATAGCTGGCCGTGGATCTGCACGGCCTGGAGCCGGCCGCCAGCTCCCTTGTGCCGGCCTGGGACAGGCACGGCCGTGCTTGAGATGACCTTGATGGGCGCGACAGGCCTGCTCAGCCCGGAACCTACGGCCACGATCGCAGCGCTCGCGTGGTCCGTTCCGAACAGATCTGACCACGACGAATAGAACTCTGCCGACCGGTTGGCAATGACGAAGATGAGGCCGAGCACACTTGCCTGGAGGGCGGCGAGTGCCGCGATCCGCAGCACCACCGCGCGAGCGCCAGGGACCGCAAGCCTGGGCCACCACCACAGCATCGCGGCCAGCGTCACGATGACCGCCGCCGATAGCGCTACCACGAGGGCAGGGCTCGTCAGTCCCAACCCCGCACCTCCGCACCTATCTCGACTGACCGGGACCCGTTCCGCACGTGCAATGGCTGCCGGGGGGCTCGAATGCCCGGCACCCGTTCGACGTCCCGGGGGACTAACTGGTTCCCGCGCCGCGGTTGTGCATCCGGCGCGGCCCCCCGGCATGTTAGGTGACACCGCCGGGGTCCGGCATATCGTCGAGGGGCTGGCCAGCAGCTGAACCGCATCTTACGGCTCAGGCCCGGCCAGCTGACGGAGCGAACCGCACCGGCATGTGCTTAATCCCGTTGATCAGGCTGGATCGAAGCCTGCTGACCTCGCCGCGAGGCTCAATGTCCGGCATCCGCTCAGCCACTGCCTCCAGCAGCACCCGGAGCTCGAGGGCAGCCAGATGGCGGCCCAGGCAGAAATGCGGGCCGCCGCCACCGTAACCGACGTGCGGATTGGGCTCGCGGCCGATGTCGAACGTGAACGGGCTGGCGAAAATGTCCTCGTCCCGGTTGGCTGAGGGGTAGAAGAGCACGATCTTGTCGCCCTCGGCGACTCGTTGGCCGCTCACCTCCGTATCGCACATGGCCGTGCGCCTGAACAGGTTCACCGGGCTCACCCAGCGGACGATCTCCTCGGCCGCGATGGGGATCAGGGCGGAGTCGGCGAGCAGCCGCTGCCATTGCCCGGGGTTCTCGAAGAACGCGAGCATCCCGCCGGATGCCGCGTTGCGGGTGGTCTCGTTGCCCGCCACGGTGAGCAGGAGGAAGAACAGGTCGAACTCCTGAGCCGTCAGCACCTGACCCGCGTCGTCCGGCAGCAGCAGCCGGGTGACGATGTCGTCGGCGGGCCGCGCACGGCGCCGCTCGGCAAGCTCGCCCGCGTAGGCGTAGACTTCCGCGGCGGCCCGCATCCCGTCTTCGCGGGATGCCCGGTACTCGGGGTCGTCGAAGCCCGCCAGCCGGTTCGACAGCTCGAAGATCCGGTCGCGATCCTCCGGCGCGGCGCCGACCAGCTCACAGATCACGTAGAGCGGCAGCGGAGCCGCGATGTCGGTGACGAAGTCCGCCTCGCCGCGGGGCACCACCTCGTCGATCAGCGTCTCGCAGATTTCCCTGACGCGGCGCTCCAGCCTGCCGATCAGCCGCGGCGTGAACTCGCGGCTCACGAACCTGCGCTGCCGGGAGTGCCGTGGCGGATCCATGTTGAGCATCAGCAGCCGCTGCACCTCGATCGCCGCGTCTGAGCTCTCCTCCAGCGTCGCCAGGCGGCGCGCGGAGGAGAAGATCTCCGGATGCCGGGAGACGTGCCCGATGTCGGCGTGCCTGGTGATCGCCCAGAAGCCGGGCCACCCAGCGCCGCCGCCGTCAGCGTGCCAGAAGACCGGAGCATGCTCGCGCAGCCAGGCGAACTGATCGTGCGGAGCGCCACCGCGCTGGTAGGTGTCCGGGTCTACTAGGTTGATCTCGGGAGCCATCACTACCTGACCCTTCCGCGGAGCGGAGCCCGACATGGACGACGATACGGCCGTTTCCTACCTGGCCGCGGTGCACGGATCGCGAGTGCTTTCTGCCAGCGGGCACGAGATCGGCAAACTGGAGCATGTCCTTGAGGTGCCGCAGCTCGATCTGTTCGACGGCATCGTGATCCACACGCACGCTGGCCTGCGGTTCGTTGACCCCGATCGGATCGAGAAGATCACCCGCAGCTATATCAAATGCCGCATCACCGACGCCGAGGCAGCCAAGCTGCAGCCGCCGGACGGCCCGCCGGTCTATCACGTGGACGCCCTCGACGACACCGGCGACTCGCTGCACGACCGCCTTGGCCGGATGTTCGGGCGGCCGCACTGGAAGCGCGACTAGCCTGCACGCCTCGGCCAGCGGCGGCGGTACCTCGGCCAGCTGCGGCGGTACCCCGGCCAGCTGCGGCGGTACCCCGGCCAGCTGCGGTACCCCGGCCAGCTGCGGCGGTACCCCGGCCAGCTGCGGCGGTACCCCGGCCAGCTGCGGCGGTGCCTCGGTCAGCGGCGGCGCAGCGACGGGTCGGTGAGGGCCGGCGGCTCGTAGCCGCGGTCGGGCGGGTTCAGGTTGGTGCCCGGGGCCACGATCTCGTCGATCCGGTCGAGGATCGCTGGCCCGAGTACCACCTCGGCCGCACCGAGCTGGTCGTCCAGGTGCTCCATGGTCCGCGGGCCGATGATCGCTGAGGTAACCGCGGGATGGCTGATCACGAAGGCCAGCGCTAGGTGTATCAGCGACAGGCCCGCCTCATCGGCTAGCCGGGCCAGCTGATCGGCAGCCTCCAGCTTCGCCTGGTTTCCTGGCAGGCTCATGTCGAATCGCTGCGGTATCCGCTGCGCCCTGCCGCTCGTCGGCAGCTCCCTGTCCGTCCGGTACCTGCCGGACAGCCAGCCGCTCGCAAGCGGGCTCCATGGGATCACGCCCATTCCGTACTGCTGGCAGACCGGCAGCACCTCGGCTTCGACGCCACGGACCAGGATCGAATACGGCGGCTGCTCGCACACGAACCGTTCCCTTCCGCGCCGCTGCGCGGTCCACTGGGCCTCGACGATCTGCGCTGGCGGGAATGTCGAGCTGCCCGCGTAGCAGATCTTTCCCGCCCTGATCAGGTCGGTGAGCGCGCCGAGGGTTTCGTCGATGTCGGCCCTCGGATCGGGCCGGTGGATCTGGTACAGGTCGATGTAGTCGGTGCCCAGCCGGCGCAGGCTGTTCTCGCACTCGCGGATGAGCCAGCGACGCGAGTTTCCCTGCGTGTTCACGTCGTCGCCCATCCGAGCGTGCGCCTTCGTGGCCAGCACGACGCTGTCGCGCCGTCCGGAGGCGAGCGCCTTCCCGACGATCTCCTCCGACTCGCCGCCTGAATATACGTCAGCGGTATCGATGAAGTTGATGCCCGCATCCAGCGCCTTGCGGATGATCAGGGCCGACTCGTCGTGATCGGGGTTGCCCCAGGCTCCGAACATCATCGCGCCCAGGCAGAGGGGGCTCACCCGCACACCGGTGCTACCAAGTACACGCATCTCCATGGTTCTCACCCTAAGCGGCGGCCCGGCCGACGCCGGCCGCTGTGGTGCGCGGCGGCGGTATGCGCGTGCCGGCCGGCCGGGGCGCGATAACCGCCGAGCGCTGAGCGGTCCGCCCGCGATACCATCGATGCCATGAGACCTGAGTCCCGTCCCGGCAGTGCACCGGAGGGGCGGACCGCCCGTGGTGTGCCCGACAAGCCCGCCCTTGACGGCATCGAGGACAGCTGGGCGCGTCAGTGGGCCCAGGCGCGTGTAGTACAACTTTGACCGGACCAAAAGCCGCGCCGACGTCTTTGCCATTGACGCTCCCCCGCTGACCGCCAGCGGATCGCTGCATCTCGGGCACATCTTCTCGTACACCCACACCGACACCGTCGCGCGGTTCTGGCGGATGCGCGGCAAAGAGGTCTTCTACCCGGTCGGCTGGGACGACAACGGGCTGCCCACCGAGCGCCGGGTGCAGAACTACTTCGGCGTGCGGTGCGACCCCGCGGTGCCGTTCGACCCGGAATTTAGGCCGGCCATTCCGCCGGGCGGTCAGGCCGCGACAGCTCGTGAGCAGCTCCCGATCTCCCGGCGCAACTTCATCGAGCTGTGCCGTCAGCTGACCAAGCAGGACGAGCGGGCTTACGAGGACGTCTGGCGCCGGCTCGGCTTGTCCGTGGACTGGAGCATGGCCTACCGGACTGTCGAGGACCGCCCTGCGGCGATCTCCCAGCGCGCCTTCCTGCGCGACCTGGCCCGCGGCGAGGCCTACCTGGCCGAGGGCCCGGCGCTGTGGGACCCGACGTTCAGGACAGCCGTGTCCCTGGCCGACATCGAGGAGCGGCAGGTCAGCGGCGCCTATTACCGCATCGGGTTCGGCATCGAGCGCGGACCATCGGCCGCCGGCACCGTTCTGGTCGCCACGACCAGGCCGGAACTGCTGCCCGCCTGCGTGGCGCTTGTCGTGCATCCCGACGATGAGCGGTACGCCGGCCTGATCGGGACTACCGCGAGCACGCCGCTGTTCGGCATCCAGGTGCCGGTGCTCGCGCACCATCTCGCGGAGCCGGCCAAAGGCACCGGCATCGCGATGGTCTGCACGTTCGGCGACACGACCGACGTCACATGGTGGCGGGATCTGGATCTGGAAACCCGCCCGGCGATCGGCAGGGACGGCAGGCTGCTCGCCGAGCCGCCCGCTGGCATCACCAGCGCCGCCGGGCTCGCCGCCTACGCGCAGCTATCCGGGCTGACGGCGGCAGCGGCCAGGTCAAGGATCATCGGCCTGCTCCGCGCCTCCGGCGACCTGCGCGGCGATCCCGAGCCCGTCGTGCACGCCGTCAAGTTCTACGAGAAGGGCGACGCGCCACTAGAGATCGTCACCACCCGGCAGTGGTACATCAGGAACGGAGGCCGGGACGCGAGCCTGCGGCAGCTGCTGCTCGCCCGGGGCCGCGAGCTTTCCTGGCATCCGGACCATATGCGAACCCGCTATGAGGACTGGGTGCAGGGCCTGGCCGGAGACTGGCTGATCAGCCGGCAGCGCTACTTCGGCGTCCCGATCCCGGTCTGGTACCCGCTCGACGACGAAGGCGCACCGCGCTACGCGGCGCCAGTGCTGCCTGCCGATACCGAGCTGCCGGTGGACCCGGCGACCGACGTGCCGCCCGGTTACACAGCTGATCAGCGCGGCGTGCCTGGCGGATTCATCGGCGATCCCGACATCATGGACACCTGGGCGACCTCGTCGCTGACCCCGCAGATCGGCGGTGGCTGGAGTACGGATGAGGACCTGCTGCGCCGGGTGTTCCCGATGGACTTGCGGCCGCAGGGACCCGAGATCATCAGGACCTGGCTGTTTTACACGGTGCTCCGCTCGCACGCCGAGCATGGCGTCCTGCCCTGGCGGCACGCCGCGATCTCCGGCTGGATCCTGGACCCGGACCGCAAGAAGATGTCCAAATCCAAGGGCAACGCGGTGACGCCGGTGGATATCCTGCGCGAATACGGCTCAGACGCGATCCGGTACTGGGCCGCTAGCGCCAGGCTCGGTGTTGACACCGCCTTCGACCCTGGCCAGCTCAAGATCGGCAGACGGCTGGCCATCAAGATCCTCAACGCCAGCAGGTTCGTGCTCGCGGCGATTCCGCCGGCCGGCCCAGCAGGGACGTCCGCCGATCTCACCGAGCCGCTCGATCGGGCGATGCTTGGCAGGCTCGCTGACGTCATCGACCAGTGCACCGCCGCGTTCGAGGCCTTCGACCATGCTCTCGCGCTGGCGCTGACGGAGCGGTTCTTCTGGTTCTTCTGCGATGACTACGTGGAACTCGTCAAGCCCCGCGCATACGGCGAGCAAGGCCCGGCGGCCGCGGCTTCGGCCCGGCGGTCGCTCAGACTGGCGCTTTCGGTGGTACTGCGGCTGTTCGCATCGTTTCTGCCGTTCGTGACCGAGGAGGTTTGGTCGTGGTGGCAGGACGGCTCGGTGCACCGGGCAGCCTGGCCGGACGCCGCCGAGCTGCGCGCGGTGGCCAGCTGGCCGGCCGGCGATGCGGCACTTGACGCTGCGTCAGCGGCGATCGCCGCCGTCCGGAAGGCCAAGTCGCAGGCACGGCTGCCGATGCGGGCCAGCGTGCAGAAGCTGCTCGTGTCCGCTCCGACCGCTGAACTGGATGCCATCGCCGCGATGCAGCGCGACATCATGGCTGCGGGCCGGATCGCCGAGGTCGAGCTGCGTCAGGCGAATCCGGGTGCCGCGGCACATGAGGTGCTGTTGTAACCGCGCGTAGCGCGCCTAAGGGAATCCGCGCCGCCGGGTAGTCTCGCCAGCATGGACAAGGCACAGCTGACAGACTCCGAATGGCGGCAGCGGCTCACCCCGCAGGAGTACCACGTGCTCAGGCAGGCTGGCACCGAGGCCCCGTTCACCGGCGAGTACACCGACACCACCACCAAAGGTATCTACCGGTGCCGCGCGTGCGGCGCCGAGCTGTTCAGGTCGCAGGCCAAGTTCGAATCGCACTGCGGCTGGCCGAGCTTCTACCAGCCTTCCGAGGGCGATGCGGTGGTCCTGCTCGAAGACCGCGCGCTCGGCCAGGTCAGGACCGAGGTCCGGTGCGCGAACTGCGATTCGCATCTCGGTCACGTGTTCGAGGGCGAGGGTTATCAGGTCCCGACCGACCAGCGCTGGTGCATCAACTCGGTCTCGCTCACGCTGGAACCCGCCGCGGACGCAGGCCAGCAAGCCGACGCCGACCGGTGACCACCTCGCCGGGGAGTTCCGCCTTGCGGCTGATCAAGGCGGCCGAGTTGTCCGGTTCGACGGCACAGACCAGCGGGATGAGCCGGGCCGCGGCGATCTCAGGCGACCTGGTCGGTGCGAAGTCGCTGTGGATGGGCCGCACCGTGCTGCCGCCCGGCATCTCGTCGGGCGATCATCATCACGGGCAGTCGGAGACCGGGATATTCGTGGTGTCGGGAGAGCCTGTCTTCACCTTCCGTGACCAGGAAACCGGTCGGCTGACCCGGCTGCAGGCGCACCCGGGCGACTATGTCTGGGTCCCGCCGCATGTCCCGCACCGCGAGGAAAACCATTCGCCTGACGCCGAGGCAGTCGTCGTGATCGCCCGCTCTACTCAGGAAGCCATCGTCGTCAACGTCGGCGAGCTCTGAGACTCCCGGCGGCCGGGGGCAGGGCGCCGGGACGGGTAGCCGGGCCCTTGCTGGCTGAATCTGATGGACCCCCTTGCTGGCTGGAGGTGATGGACAGAGCCAAACCGTTCCTTTAACGCGGCAGCTCCCCGGTGCCGGTGACACGCCGTCATGTCCCGGTACCGGGAAGACCAGCTGGCGCGGCTCAGCCCCGGTGCGGCTCAGCCCCGGTGCTCTGTGCGACTAGAAGGCCAGCTTGCTATCGCAGCGATGCCATGCCAGCCAGCCGCAGAAGTTCGGAGCATGACGGGACTGCCGCTGGCGCTGCGGGTGCCGCTGGCGCTGCGGGTGCGGCTGACGCTGCCACGCGCCCTGCGGAGCGGCAGAAGGCTACGCTCAGGTCATGACCGACCCGCCCATGACCGACCCGCAGAGCCCGGCCGAGCTGGCCGTGGCCATCGACGCGGCACGGCAGCGCCTGATCGGATTCGCCGGGGCCTGCAGCGCCGATGACTGGCGTTCGGCGCCGCTCGACGGCGACCCCCGGCCGGTCGGCGTGGTGGTGGATCACGTCGCGCACGCATACGAGTACCTCGGCGGCTGGATGCGGGAGATCGTCGCCGGCCGCCTGGTGACGGTGGGACCTGACATCGTCGACGCTTACAACGCCGCGCACGCTGAAGCGGCCGGCCAGGTCAGCCAGGCCGAGGCCGTCGTGCACCTGCACCGTAGCGGGGATGCCCTCATCGAGTTTGTCGCCGGGCTAGACCCGGCAGACCTTGACGCAGGCGACGGCCGGACCAGGGCTCTTGCCCAGATCGCCATCAGGCACGCCGACGACCACCGCGCCGAGATCCAGGCGGCTCTCGCGGCGGCCAGCTGAGGCACCGACGCCTGCGGCACCGGAAACCTGCGGCACCGGAAACCTGCGGCACCGGAAAGCTGCGGCACCGGGCAGAATGCTGCCATGCCCAGGGCCAATGAGCAGGTCGCTGCGCTGCTACGGGAGTATGCCGACCTTGTCGTGATCACCGGCGGTGACGCCTTCCGGGCTCGCGTCTACGAGAAGGCGGCCCGCGCCGTCGACGGGTACTCTGACGACGTCTCGCGACTGTCGGCGGTCGAGCTCCGGCTCATCCCCGGCGTGGGCAAGTCGATCGCGGACAAGATCAGCGAAGCCGTCGCTACCGGCAGCATCGAAGCGCTGGACATGCTGCGCGCACAGATCCCGTCTGGCGTGCGCGAGCTGACGAGCATTCCCGGCCTCGGGCCCGCCCGCGCAGTGGCACTCTACCGGGAGCTGCAGGTCAGCTCCGTAGCCGAGCTCACCGACGCGATCAAGTCAGGCAAGCTGCGCGATCTCAAGGGCTTCGGGCCGCGGAGCGAGGACCGGATCCTGCACGGCATCGAGGTCATGCGGACGGCCGGCCAGCGGGTACACCTGGACATCGCGATGGATACCGCCGCCGGCCTGGTCGCCGCCATCGGCGCGGTCCCGGGCTGCGCGCGCTGCGGCTACGCCGGCTCGCTGCGCCGGATGCGGGAAACCATCGGCGACATCGACATCCTCGCCGCCGCCACCGACAGCGCACCGCTGATGACGGCGCTCACCATGCTGCCTGAGACGGCCGAGGTAATCGCGCGTGGTGATGCCAAGACATCCATCCGCACCACCCGCGGCCTTCAGGTGGACCTGCGGGTGGTGCCGCCGGACTGCTGGGGCGCCGCCCTTCAGTACTTCACCGGATCGAAGTCGCACAACGTGAGGGTCCGCGAGATAGCGGTCCGCAAGAAGCTCAAGCTTTCTGAGTACGGCTTGTTCGACACCGAGACCGGGGCCCTGATCGTGTCAAGGACGGAGGAGGACGTTTACGCCAGGCTCGGCATGGCCTGGGTGCCGCCCACGCTGCGCGAGGACACTGGCGAGGTCCAGGCCGCGCTCCGCGGCGCCCTGCCGGTGCTGGTCACCGAGCCTGATATTCGCGGTGACCTGCACACGCACACCAATCTCACCGACGGCGTCGCCTCGCTTGAGCAGATGGTGGCGGCCGCGCAACGCCGCGGGTATGAGTACTACGCGATTACCGATCACGCGCCGAACCTGTTCATGCAGCGGATGACCAGCGAGAAGATGCTCGCGCAGCGGGAGCAGGTGGAGGCCCTAGCGGGGCGGCTTGCGGCCAGCCGCGACGGCGGCGCAGCGATGACCCTGCTGCACGGCACCGAGCTCAACATCGCCCCGGACGGCTCGGTCGACTGGCCTGCCGAGTTCCTCGACGGATTCGACGTCTGCGTCGCCTCGGTGCACTCCCATTTCGATCAGCCGAGACACGCGATGACCCGCAGGTTCGTCGCCGCCTGCGAGAACCCGCACGTGAACATCATCGGCCACCCGCTGACCCGCAAGCTCGGCCGCCGCCCGCCGGTTGACGTGGACCTGCCCGAGCTGTTCGCCGCGTGCGCGAGGACCGGCACGGCTCTGGAGATCAACTCGCACCCGGCCCGGCTCGACCTGCCGTCGGAGCACATCCGCGCGGCCCGGGACGCCGGCGTCAAGTTCTCCATCGACACCGACGCGCACTCCACCGGCCACCTGGATCACCTGCGCTACGGCATCGGGAGCGCGCAGCGCGGCTGGCTCACGGCCGACGACGTCATCAACGCGTGGCCGCTGGCGCAGCTCAGGGCTTTCCTGCACCAAGGCCGTTAGGGAAGCGGCACCTAGCGGTCAGATCCACCGCGATCCTGGCATCACGGGCGCAATCCTGGCACCCGCGCGAGCAGAGCCTGGTCACCGCGAGCAATCCTGGCACCGCGCGACGGATGGCCCTGGCGCGTGCATAGGGTGGCAACCAGGTACTTCTCCTGGACCCTGGTGATTTGTAGTGATCGATCCTCCCGCAGGGAGCTGCAGTTAACGCCTCCGGTGTCCCAGCCTGAACCGCCGGAGCCGCCGGAGCCGCCGGAGCTGGTGTCGGCGCATCGCTGGCTGGCGCGCTCAGCGGTGTCCGCGATCAGCGTGAGCGTCGCCATGCTGGTCGGGGTGGGCGCTCAGCGGCCGTCGGCGGCGGAAGTGGCCTTCCCTGCCGCATCGGGATGGCCGCCATGGTCTGCCGATAGTCATCCATCAGCGGTACTGGTCTCCCTATCGTTGTGGGCGGCAGCTCTCCTCGGCGGCACCGGCGTGGCTCTCGGGCTGCTGGCCGTGCGACGCGGCTGGCGGCCGCAGGTGCGGCTCATGATTATCGGCTCGGCGGCGGCGGTCGTCGCGTTTGCGGTGATCGCGCCGATGGGGTCCGGGGACATGCTGGACTACGCGGCGTACGGCCGGATCGCCGCGCTGGGACACAGCCCGTACCTGATGACGCCGTTCGGCCTGAAGGCCTCAGGCGACCCGATCGGGGCCATCACGCCGGTCATCTTTGAGCATGATCCCTCGGTGTACGGCCCGCTCGCTACGGCGAGCGAATGGGCGGCCTCGAAACTGGCCGGGGACTCGGCCGCGAGAACCATCTTCTGGCTCAAGCTGTGGAACGCACTGGCCTACCTGGCGGTCGCGCTGGCCCTGGACCGGCTGCTGCGCGGTGACCGCGCCCAGCGGGTGCGGGCGCACCTGCTGTGGTCGGTGAACCCGCTCATGCTGTTCGCCGTGTTGGCCGGCGGTCATATTGACGGGCTGGCCGCCTGCCTGGGAGTCATCGCGCTGGTCGCCCTGCGGCGCGCCGATACCCGCTATGGGCTGCTGGCGGGCGCCCTCCTCGGCGCGGCGGCCGCAGTCAAGGCGCCGCTCATCTTGTTCGGGGCGGGGCTGGCGTGGGCCGCGCGGCATTCGCCCCGCACGCTCGCCGCGCTCGGGCTCGGCACGGCCGCCGTGCTTGTTCCCAGCTACCTGCTGGCCGGCCCCGGCGCGATAACCGCCGTGGCCGACCGGGCAAACGGCCAGCCCGTCTTCTACGTGCCCTGGGAGCTGCTGTCCCGTGCGCTGCACTGGGCCGCCGCCGCCCAGCGGATTGATGCCGCCGGGGCGATCGCATTCGCGGCGCTGGCCGCGATCCTGCTGTGGCGGATGCCTGCCGGTCCGCAACGCCTGCCCGCCGCCCGGCCGGCGCTGGCCCTCACGTTGGCCTGGCTAATCGTCTCGCCCCAGCAGCGTCCCTGGTACGACGCGATGCTCTTCCCGCTGCTTGCCATGATGCCCGCCACGAGGCTGGACTGGGTCGTGCTCTTCCGCGCGGCCGCCGCCACGATCGCTGAGCTTCCCGGTGCGACCTTCTACACCTTCCTGCACCCCTCATGGCTCTCCAGGACCGGCGGCATCCTGTCCATGCAGCTGGTTCCCTGGTCGCTCGTCCTGACCGTCGTCGCGCTGTTGCTGCTGTGCGTCACCGGCCGGTGGACGCCTGCCGGCTCCAGGGACGGCCCTGTCGCCAGGCCGCGGATCGCTGCCCGGCTGAGATCCTCCTGGGCTGCCCCGCCCTGATCTGCTCCCGGCCGAGCACCTGCTACGGCAGCGCTGCGAGCAGCTCCCGGACCGGCTTGCGCCGTCCGGTATAGAACGGGATCTCCACCCTGGTGTGCAGCCTGGCCCGAGCGCCGCGCAGGTGGCGCATCAGGTCAACGATCCGGTGCAGCTCGTCGGCCTCGAAGGCGAGCATCCACTCGTAGTCGTTGAGCGCGAAGCAGGACACCGTGTTAGCGCGGACGTCAGGGTATTCGCGCGCCATCATCCCGTGCTCGGCGAGCATGGCCCGGCGCTCTCCGTCGTCGAGCAGGTACCACTCATACGAGCGGACGAACGGGTAGACGCAGACGAAGCCCCGCGGCTCCTCCCCGGCCAGGAATGCCGGGATGTGGCTTTTGTTGAACTCAGCCGGGCGGTGCAGCGCCATCGCTGACCACACCGGCTCGCTGGCCCGGCCCAGGCCGGTCCTGCGGAATCTCGAATACATCTCCTGCAGCTCATCGGAGGACGGCGCGATCCACCAGAACATATAGTCCGCGTCGGCGCGCAGGCCCTGCACGTCGTAGCAGCCTCGGGTGATGACCCCCTTTTCGGCGGCCTGCTCGCAAAGCTGCGTGACCTCAGCGGCCAGGCCGGCCCGGCCGCTCTCGCCGCTCAGCGCGGCGGATGAGGCCGATGAGGCCGCGTCAAGCGCCGCGGCATCGGGCACCCGGAACACCGACCACATGGTGTAACGGATCTGCTCGTTCAGGTCCCGCGGCTTGGGCCGCTGCGCCGCCTCCGGCCGCTCTGCGGTTACTCGCGGCTCACTGTTCTCGGTCGCAGCCATGCCCTCATTGTCCACCAGGCCGTCCGGCAGCGCAGAGCCGGATCACCTCGCCGGACAGCAGCCGCTTGGGCACGGCCAGCAGGCCGCGGTCCGTGCCGGCCAAGCGCTCTTAAGCTGGAAAGCTGGCGCTGGCCTTAGAGGTCCTGCCGGGATTCAAGGTAGGCCAGCACCTGGGTGGCCGCCAGCCGCGCCGAGGCGATGCAGGCCGGGATCCCGATCCCGTCGTAGGCGGCGCCGCACACCGCGAGCCCCGGCTGCCCGGCGACGCCGGCCCTGATCCGCGCGACCCGCTCCAGATGGCCAACGGTGTACTGCGGCAGCCCGCCGCCCCACCTGCTGACCCTGGTATCGATCGGCGCGCCGCGCGCCCCGGTGGCCGAAGCCAGCTCAGCGCCCGCGAGCGCGGCTAGCTCACCATCGTCACACTGCAGGATGGCCTCCTCCGCCACCCGGCCGACTGAGCACCTGACCACAAGCACGGGCGGCCCCGCAGCCCGCAGGTGCGGCCACTTGACGGTGCTGAAGGTCACCGCCTTTACCGCGCGCCCGTCGACCGCGGGCACCAGGTAGCCGCTGCCGACCGGCAGGCTGGGAAACGCTGCCTGCGGATAGGCGAGGGCAATGATGGCCATGCTCGCATAGCCGATCTCGCCCAGCGCGGCCGCCGCGGCGGGACTCGTGGCGGCCAGCAGCCTGCTGGCGGGCCGGGCAGGCAGGGCCAGGATCACCGCATCGGCGTCCAGCCGCTCAGGGGCGCGGGCCGAGCCGATCGTGAGCCGCCATCCGTCGGCGGTCCGGGCTAGCTCGCGGGTCATCGCGCCGGTGCGCACCGCGGCGCCGGACCTGGCGGCCACGGCCGCGGGCAGCGTCCCGAGCCCGCCCGCGAGGGTGGTAAAGACCGGAGCGCCGGGTGGCGTGGCTGGATCTGGCAGCAATGAGCGCGCCGCGGCGGCCAGCGTACGGTGCGACCGGGCGGCCTTGGCCAGGCCGGGCATGGTCGCCTCGAAGGAGAGCCGGTCAGAGCGGCCGGCGTAGACGCCGCCGAGGAGCGGGTCGACCAGCCGGTCGACGAGTTCCTGGCCGAACCTTGCCCCCACGTAGGCAGCCACGCTGACGTCCCCGGTCCTGGCCGTGGCCGGAAGATCCTGTTCGGCCCGCGCCCGGGCCAGGCCGGCCGCCGAGAGGATTTCCGCCCGGCCGAGCTCGTCCAGGTCGGCGGGCACGCCGAGGAACTGCCGCCGGGGCAGCGGGCGCAGCTGGCCACGGGTCCAGATCGCCGCCGCCGTGGTGCCCGGCTGGACAAGCTGTCCGTCCAGGCCGACGGCGCTGATCAGGCCGGTGCCCTCCGGCCGCCTGGCCAGCAGCGCCTCGGCGCCTTCATCAACGGCGAGGCCCGCGATCTCGGATACGGCCAGCTTGCCGCCGAGCCGCGGTGAGCCCTCGAGCACGGTCACCGCAGCGCCGGCGTCGGCGAGGAAGAACGCGGCGGCCAGCCCGGCGATGCCGCCGCCCACGATCGCGATCACCGGGCGCCCGGCGGGATTTGTCATCCTCTCACTCTGCCGTAGGCCAGGTGCGGCCGGCGGCTACCGCGGGAGCCTGGCCGGGGCGGCGTGAACCAGGTCGGTGAGCCTGGCCAGCACGTCAGGATCGGTCTGCGGCAGTACTCCGTGACCGAGGTTGAATACATGCCCCTCGGCGGTCCGGCCAGCTTCAAGGACCTCGGTGGCGCGCTGCTCGATCACCTCCCAGGGAGCGAGCAGGATCGCCGGATCGAGGTTGCCCTGCAGCGCCTTGCCTGGCTCCACCCGCCGCACCGCCTCATCCAGCGGCACCCGCCAGTCCACCCCGACTACGTCCGCGCCCGCCTCGCCCATTAGCCCGAGCAGCTCGCCGGTGCCGACCCCGAAGTGAATCCGCGGTACCCCAGAGGCGGCGAGTGCGCCGAAAATGCGGGCTGAGTGGGGCAGCACCGACCGGCGGTAGTCCGCCGGGCTGACCACTCCGGCCCACGAGTCGAACAGCTGGACGGCGGCCGCCCCGGCGGCGACCTGGACCTGCAGGAACGAGATCGTTATCTCGGCGAGCCTGCCGAGCAGGGCGTTCCACAGCGGCGGGTCGCCGTACATTAGCGACTTTGTCGTGTCAAAGCTCTTCGAGGGGCCGCCTTCGATCAGGTAGGAGGCGAGGGTGAACGGGCCGCCGGCGAAGCCGATCAGCGGCGTTGCGCCAAGCTCGGCCACCACGGACAGCACTGCCTCGGTCACGAACGGGACGTCACCCGGTTCAAGGGCACGTAGCCGCTGCAGATCCGCACGAGTCCGGATCGGCTGCTCGATCACCGGCCCCACCCCGGGGCGGATGTCAACATCGACCCCGACCGCGCGCAGCGGCACCACGATGTCGCTGAACAGGATGGCGGCGTCCACCGCGTACCGCCGCAGCGGCTGCAGGGTGAACTCGGTGATCAGCCCGGGCGTGCGGCATGCCTCGAGCATCGATATCCCGGCCCTGGCCGCCCGGTACTCGGGCAGCGAACGGCCTGCCTGGCGCATGAACCATACGGGCGTGTGGCTGACTGGCTGCCTGCGGCAGGCGCGGATGAAAGCGGACTCCCCCGGCTGCGGATTCACGTCAATGATCGTCTCACAGGCCCCGCCGGCCTCGCGTGCGCACTCGCGCCGAAACACCGCCGTGACACGCCGCGCCAGATGCACGCCGCGGCGTGCCTGGCATGTCAGCATCGTGCTGTACCGGGCGCCGGAGCGCCAGTTCCGGGCGGGTCGCCGACGGCTTGAACGGCGAGGAGGGTCGCGGATGATCGAGATGATCCGGAACTGCCCTGACTGCGGCCAGGGTCGGCCCTTCGAGCGGCACCACCCGCAAGATGGCGGCTGCCCGGACGCTGCTGACGGGCGCTGCCCGGAGCGTTCCTGTGTCGGCTGCGGCGCAGCCCTGCTGATCGGCTTCGGTCCGTACCTGCGAGAATCTGCCAAGGCGGAGCGGCTGCGCCGTCTGGTCGCATGACAGACGCACGCCCGCATGCCGTGCTCGGATCATGAGGCCTGCCGCCGGGCCAGTGGAACGAGAAGACCCCAGCGCCGCCGCCACTTTCCGGTCCGCGGTAGCCGACCTTGAGGCCGGGATAGCCGCCCAGCGGCTGGTTCGCCCTGAGCTCGCGTTTGAAGGTGAGCCGCCGCCGCGCAAGCTGGCGCCGTACGCCGCCGCTGTCGCGGCGACAGTCTGGGATGCCGATGCGGAGATCGGGTGGGGCCGGTTCGTCCTGTTGTACGATCCGGCCGGCCAGCCCGGCTGGGCGGGACCGTTGCGGATCATCGCCTACATCCGCGCTGATCTCGAGCCGGAGATCGCTGCCGATCCGCTGATCGGCCAGGTGGGCTGGAGCTGGCTGAAGGAAGCGCTGGACGCCCGGGCTGATGGCTACCGGCAGAGCAGCGGTACGGTCACAAGGGTGGTGACTGAGGGGTTTGGCGTGAAACGGGATGAGCCGGTGGCCACCGAGTTCGAACTGAGGGCTTCCTGGTCGCCGGGCGGCCCCGATTCCGGCAAGCCTTGCATAGACGGCCACGTTGCGGCCTGGTGCGACGCGCTGTGCACCGCAGCTGGCCTTCCGCCATCGGCGGCAGGGGTCAGCACGCTGCGGCCGCCACGCCGTCGGCGGCCGCAGTGACCCGGGACGTCCCCAGCCCAGCACAACCGGAGCGACAGCCCCCCCATCAGGCAGGCCAAGATCAGGCAGGCCCAGATGCAGGCCCAGATCAGGCAGGCCCAGATCAGGCAGGCCCAGATCAGGCAGGCCCAGATCAGGCAGGCGCAGGTCCGGGGGTGACTGCTGCAGTCAGCGCCCCGGTGCCGCTGCTCGAACCAAGGGACGGCATGCCCGCGCTGGTAGTGACCGAGAAAGCCCTGGCGAGCACGGTCCGCGCGCTGCGCGCAGGCGACGGCCCGGTGGCGGTCGATGCGGAACGCGCCTCGGGCTTCCGCTACGGGCACCGGGCCTTCCTCGTGCAGTTCCGGCGCCGCGGTGCCGGCACTGTACTGATCGATCCGGTCGCGTGCCCTGACCTCTCCGACGTCGACGCGGCGCTGGCCGGTTCCGAGGCGGTCCTGCACGCCGCATCACAGGACCTGCCCTGCCTCGCTGAGATCGGCTACCGGCCGCGCCTGCTCTTTGATACCGAACTGGCCGGGCGGCTGCTCGGATACCCGCGGGTCGGGCTGGGAACCCTGGTCGAGGCCGTGCTCGGGCTGGCCCTGGAGAAGAGCCACTCCGCAGCGGACTGGTCCACCCGGCCGCTACCTGACGAGTGGCTGCGCTACGCCGCCCTCGATGTCGAGGTACTCGTGGAGCTGCGCGATGCCCTGGCTGAGCAGCTTGCGGCGCAGGGCAAGACCGAATGGGCACGCCAGGAATTCGAGGCTGTGCTGGCAGCCGAACCGCCTGGCCCGCGAGCCGAACCTTGGCGCCGCACCTCCGGCATTCACCGTGTCCGCAGCCGCCGCGGTCTCGCTATCGTCCGCGAGCTCTGGCTGGAGCGGGACAAGATCGCCCGGCGGCGCGACCTCTCGCCAACGCGCGTGCTTCCTGACTCCGCCATTGTCGAGGCCGCCAGGGCATTGCCTGGCGGTGCCGCCGATCTCAGCGGCGTCGCCGGTTTCAGCGGGCGCGGCGCGCGGCGCCATACGCCTGAATGGCAGCGTGCCGTCAGCCGCGCCAAGGCCCAGGCGGAGCGCGCATTGCCGGAAGCATCGGCACCACCAAGCGACGGGCCGCCGCCCGCGCACCGCTGGCTAGAACGGGATCCGGCGGCCGCGCGGCGGCTTGCCGCGGCGCGCGCAGTCGTCGCCGCTCTTGCCGACGAGCATCACCTGCCGACCGAGAACCTGCTGCCGCCCGATGCGGTGCGCAGGCTCGCCTGGCAGCCGCCCGAGGTGCTCAGCCCCGAGACGGTAAGCGCGGACCTGGCTATGTTTGGCGCCAGGGCCTGGCAGATTCAGCTCACCGCCTTGCCGATCGCCAAGGCGCTGCTGCGGCTCATCGAGAAAGGCGATGTCTGAAGGCGGAAACCGGCACCGGGCGGGCTCAGCTGCTCCCCCGCCCATGGTTCCGCGGTCGCAGGTTGAGCCAGAATGGGCTGGTGAACGCTCGTGCCTGGACAACACTCGAAACGCCGGTCGGCCAGATATCGGTGGCCTGCAGCGAAACGGGCGTGACCAGTGTCCGGTTCGGGCCCGCTCAACAGCAGATGAACGGTCCGGCAGCGGACGGGCAGGCAGCGGACGGGCAGCCAGCGGGCGAACTGGCGGCGGGCGAACTGGCGGCGGGCGGACTGGCGGCGGGCGAACTGGCGGCGGGCGAACTGGCGGCGGGCGGACTGGCGGCGGGCGAACTGGCGGCGGGCGGACTGGCAGCCGCCGCCAGTCTGCAGCTGGCAGAGTACTTCTCCGGGCAGCGCCGGGTCTTCGAGGTGCCGCTTGACTGGACCGCCGCGTCGCGCCTGCACCGTCAGGTACTCGGTGCCCTTTCCGAATCAGTCGGGTTCGGTGAGACCGTCACCTACGGGGACCTTGCCCGACTTGCCGAGACCCGTGCGGCCGGCGTGTCCCTGCCAGCGCGGGCCATCGGCCAGCTCATGGGATCGAACCCGTATCCGCTGATCGTGCCGTGCCACCGGGTGGTGGCCGCTAACGGACTGGGCGGTTTCAGCGGCGGGACGGGCATAGAGATCAAGCGCTGGCTGCTGATCTTCGAGGGATCCCTGCCGCCCACGCTGGACTGGACGCCGACCGGCCCGGCGAACTGACCGCTCGGGTACGCGACGGCCGCTCGCAACATGACCCGTACACCAGGTCACCGGGCCGCGGCTAGCGCGGTTGCGGTAGCGCGCACGGCCGCCAGGCGGGTCGACCGGGTAGCCGCTCCGAGCAGCCAGAATAACGAGGCCACGGTGCCGGTCACCAGCTTCACTCTGCCTGGTCACCTCGTTGAGGATCAGCGCGCTCCCGTGTCGCGTGTGCGATCTGGCGCCGGGCTCAGCCCGGACAGCCGGGACAGCCGCCACGGCGATCCTGGCGTCGCTGGTGGCGGGCTCGCGCTGCCTGGAAGCCAGCAGCGGACGGCTGCCCATGGCGATGCCAGCAAGGATGGCCGCGCCGCCAAGTGCCTGGTGCGGGCCCATTGGGTCGCCGAAGACGACGACGCCAGCGACCGCGCCAACGAGCGGCTCCAGGTTCAGGAAAGCCCCGGCGACCTCAGCCGCCACCCGGCTCTGCCCGTAGGCGAACAGCGTGAACGGCAGCAGGGTGCCGCCGAGCGCCAAGCCGACGCAGGCCAGGATCGTTCCTGCGCTGCTGGGCACGGCAGGCACGCCTTCGGTGGCGACGGCGACGGGCAGCACGGCGAGGGCTGCCGCGAGGAACTGCACGGCCGTCACAGCGACCGGGTCACGGCCGCGCAGCAGGCCGGTCTGCGCGACGGTGAACATGGCCGACATCAGCAATGACGCAAGCACCAGGCTGTCGCCGCTGACGGTCGCGCCGCCGCCCGGGCCGCCGGTGACCAGGCCGACGCCTGCGAGCGAGACCGCGAAGCCAGCCCAGGCCACCGGGCGCGCGATGGTGCGGCGCCAGATGGCCGCGATAACAGCCACCAGGACGGGAGCCGCGCCGATCAGCAGTGCCGCGTGGCTGACGCTGGTGCGCGTGATGCCGACGTTCTGCACGAGTACTGACCCGCCATAACCCACCGCGCCGCAGGCCAGCACCGCCGGGGTGCATGCGGCGCGGATCCGGGACCGGGCGGCCACCAGCAAGATCACGGCGGCCACGCCGAAGCGCGCGAACGTGAGCCAGCCCGGCGGCAGCCACTCCAGGGCCACTTTGGACAGCGGCACTGTGGTGCCCCAGAGCAGCCCGGCGGCAGTGAGGGCGGCGGTGGCGCGGCGAAGGTCAGGGCTCATGAACCCATGGTGTCCGGCCTGCCGCCTAGAATTTGCCTGTTGATGACCGTGGCGCAATAATATATTGCAATATGCCTGTTGACCTTGATGATATTGACGTCGCGCTGCTCACCGAGCTGCAGGCCGACGCGGACCGCACGAACGTCGAGCTCGCCCGCCTGGTCGGGCTGTCCCCTGCGGCGACACTGCACCGGGTCCGACGGCTGAAGGAGTCGGGAGTCATCCGCATCATCAGCGCCCGGCTCGACCCGGCCGCTGCCGGGTTTCCCCTGCAGATGTACGTCACCGCCACCCTCGGGCGTCATGAGCCGCGTTCCAGCCGCATCTTCGAGGAACAGATCCGGGCGCTGCCACAGATCATCGCGGCCGACAACGTGGCGGGCGAGATGGACTATCTGCTCACCGTAGTCGCGCGCGACGTCACCGAACTGCAGCAGGTGCTGGCCGCGCTGGCCACCCGAGGCGGCCAGCGGCTGGTGACCTACCTGCGGCTTGAGGAGGTCAAGGCCCCTTCCCAGCTGCCGCTGACGCCGGCCATGCCGGCCTCTGGCCGCCAGGCCCGCCGGGCAGCTGGCCGGGGGGCTGCACCAGCGGCGCCGGCCGACTGAGGGGACGTCCGTCCGCGGGCATTGTCAAGCTCAGGCGGTTGCCGCGAACCGCAGCCGGTCGCCGGAGACCTCGACCTGGGGACTACTGAACCCGGCCCCCCGAAGCCGGTCCGCCAGCGAGCCGGGCTCCACGGGCACGAAGATGTCGTCCTGATGCAGGCTGCGTCGCACCGGCGTGTCGAGCCCGTCCGAGCCGAGCAGCACCCCGCCGGCCCGCAGCACCCTGCTCAGCTCGGCCAGTGCGGCATCCTGCTGTGCCGCCGACGGGATGTGATGCAGCATTGTCAGGCAGGCCGCCGCCGAGAAGCTCCCGGCGGGAAACGGCAGGCGCGTCACGTCCGCGGTGATCACCTCGACATTGGTGCCCGCCAGCCGGGCGGCGAGCTGAGCCGCGAGATCGCTGTCGAGTTCCACCGCGGTCACGCGGGCAGCGTGCCGCCGCAGGACGTCAGTCGTCAGCCCGGGCCCAGGGCCCACCTCGAGCAAGTCGTCGCCCAGCTCGTAGCCGTCAAGAACCCACGGCAGCAGTTTATCTTCCACCATCCTCGCCCACTCAGGGCTGGAGCATATGGCCAGGTGTTCCTCGTTCACTCATGCCATCCCCGGGTCGCTCCGGCGGAGTCCCCGCGGCCAGCTAGCCGCTGAGGCTGACGGTGCCATCGGGATGCAGGGTCCATCCGGGGTTATGCGCCACTTCCCACGGATGGCCGTCAGGATCGATGAAGACGCCCGAGTAGCCGCCCCAGAAGGTCCGGGCCGGCTCGCGGCCGATCACGCCGCCGGCTGCCCTGGCTTCGCCTACCACCTTGTCGACAGCTTCCGGGGACCCGACGTTGTACGCCAGCGTTACCCCGCCCCAGCCGCCGCCGTCGCGGACGGCGCTGTCCTCGGCCAGCATGGATCGGTCCCACAGGGCGACGACCATTCCGCCCGCCTGGAAGAACACGACGTCATCGGCAGCGGCGGTAGCCGGCTGCCAGCCCATGGCCTGGTAGAACTCCCTGGCCCGGCCCAGATCTGCCACGCCAAGGGTAATGAGACTGACGCGCTGGTCCACCCAGGTCCTCCTCAGAATTCGGCCAGCAGGTACGGGGCGGCGCAGTCGAAGGTGATGGTCCTGATCCGAACTGTCATCAGGTGCCTTCCTTTTGTTCCGCTTCAGGGACCTCAGGCTAGCTGCTAGGTACCGCCGGTCTTGGGCTATGACGCTCGGCCCCTGCGAGCGCTCCGTCGGCGGTATGCAGCACCCAGAATCCGCCCTTGTCTAGTTCCGGGCCGCCCGGCTGCACCGCCCCGAGGTCCCGGCAGATGGCCGCGAGCAGCGGCGGAAGATTCTCGCGGTGCGCGCAGAGCACCGTCGGCAGGCGCTCGGCAGTTAGCTGAACGGCCAGGTCCGTCACCGCGGCCGGGCCAGCTGACGGATGTGTCACCGTCAGGCTGGGTTCGACCGAGATCTGGGCGCCGATCTGCTGCGCGTACGGCCGGACCGTCGCGATGCAGCGCTCCGCCGCCGAGCTGACCACCCGGCAGGAGCCATAGCAAGACAACAGGCTGGCCAGCCGCTCCGCGTCCGCGGCGCCGCCCGGGTCAAGCGGCCTCGCCAGGTCATCCCCGGCCCAGGAGCCTTTGTCCCCCGCAGAGGCATGCCGCAGCAGGATGACCGGGACGGTGTCGCAGGGACCGGCCGCTAGTTCCGCGAGCAGCTGCACATCGTGGGAATAGCTGAGCCTGCGGCTTGCCGCGGGCAGCGGCAGCCACTCAAGGTCATCCACCTCAGAATTGGTCACGAACGTCGTGCTGGCACCGGGCGCGGCCCGTGCCGCCCAGTAGTCCACCCGCTTCGGCCGCTCGTCCGTGTCATAGCTGGTCGGGCGGAGCCGCCTGCCGAGGACCACCAGGATCCCCGTCTCCTCAGCCACCTCCCGCACGGCAGCGGCCAGGACATGCTCGCCTGGCTCCAGCTTCCCCTTCGGGAAGGTCCAGTCGTCGTACTTGATGCGGTGGATAAGGGCGACCTCATCGCCGCCGGCGCCAGGCCCGCGGACAAGCGCGCCAGCCGCGCGGATAGCTCCGGCGGCGGCCGCACGCAATGGCGTGGTGCCGGCCGTGCGCACGCCGGTGCCGGCACTTCCGGCGTCGTCATCCGCGGTTCCCGTCCCGCCGTCAGTCATCGGCGGTCCGGGTGTTCCTGGTCAAGATCAGGTACTCCTGTATGTCCGTCAGGGACTTGCCCGAATCGTCTAGGTAATGCCTGGTCCAAGTGCCGTCGCCAGCCAGCCACCAGGACGCTGTCGCGTCATCCATCGCCAGGTCAATCAGGCCGCGCAGCTCCGCCTGCTGAGCCGGGTCGGAAACCCGGACCAGCAGCTCGACGCGCCGGTCGAGGTTACGGTGCATGAGATCAGCGCTGCCTATCCAGACTTCGCCGTCGTCCACGCCGGAGCCGAATGCGTAAACGCGCGAGTGCTCGAGGAACCGGCCGAGCACGCTGCGTACCCGGATGGTCTCGGACATCCCGGGTACGCCAGGCCGGACCGCGCAGATGCCGCGTACCCACAGGTCGATAGGCACCCCTGCCTGGGATGCGCGATAGAGCGAATCGATGATCAACTCGTCGATGATCGCGTTGCACTTGAACTGGATCCGGGCGGGCTGCCCGGCCCGGGCCCGCTCTACCTGGCTCTCGATCCGCTCCAGCAGCCCGGAGCGGAGCCGGGCCGGAGCGACGAGCAGACGGCGGTAGTCGCTCTTCCTGCTGTACCCGGTCAGGTGGTTGAACAGGTCCGTCGCGTCCTCGCCGACGGTCGGGTCGCAGGTCAGCAGGCCGAAGTCCTCATAGAGCCGTGCGGTGGTCGGGTGGTAGTTGCCGGTACCGATGTGGCAGAACCGGCGCAGCGTGCCATCCGCCTCCTCGCGCACCACCAGCACCATCTTGCAGTGCGTCTTCAGCCCGACGAAACCGTAGACGACATGGCAGCCGGCTTCCTCTAGCTTCCTGGCCCAGGCAATGTTGGCCCGCTCATCGAAGCGCGCCTTGATCTCTACCACGACCACGACCTGCTTGCCCGCCTCGGCGGCGTCGATGAGCGCGTCGACGATCTCCGAATCGCCGCTGGTCCGGTACAGCGTGTGCTTGATCGCCAGCACCCGGTGGTCTTGGGCCGCCGACACGACCAGCCGCTGCGTGCTGGCGGTGAACGAGTCGTAAGGATGATGGACCAGGACATCATGCTCGGCGATTTCGGCGAAGATCCCGGTGTCCAGCGGCAGCGCGGTCTCGGACGGGATGAACGGCGGGTATTTCAGCTGCGGCATATCGAGATCGGCGATGGCCGAAAGCCCGGCGAGATCCAGCGGCCCCGGCACCCGGTAGACGGCCCGGGTGTCGACGCCGAGTTCGGTCACCAGCTTGTCGAGCACGTCCGCGGACATGGATTCTTCCACCTCAAGCCGGACCGCAGGCTCGAACCTGCGCCGCATGAGCTCCCGCTCCAGCGACTTCAGCAGATCCTCCGTGACATCCTCGTCGATCTCCAGGTCTCTGGTCCTCGTCACCCGGAAGGCGTGCTCCTCGAGCACTTCAAGGCCGACGAACAGCTCGTCGAGGTGGGCGGCGATCACATCCTCGATCGGCACGAACCGGTTGAAGGCCACCGACATGAACCTCGGCAGCAACGGCGGCACCTTGACCCTGGCGAACATCGTCGTGCCGGTCTTCGGGTCAACGATCATGACGGCCAGGCTCAGGGAGAGGCCGGAGATGTAAGGGAACGGGTGCGCAGGATCGACCACCAGCGGCGTCAGCACCGGGTAGATCCGCTCCCTGAACAGCCTCTTCAGGCTTGTCTGCTCGTCTGCCGCGAGTTCCTTCCAGCGCAGGATCTCGATTCCCTCGCTGGCCAGCGCGGGCAGCACGGACTCGCTGAAGCACTTGGCGTGCCTGCCGGTCAGCTCGCGCGCGGTGTCCAGCGTGTTCAGGTAGATCTGGCTGGGCACCCGCCCGCTGGCTTGCTCGACCGGGAGCCCGGCCGCCATCCGCCTGATCCGGCCTGCGACCCGCACCATGAAGAACTCGTCCAGGTTGCTGGCGAAGATGGAAATGAACCTGACCCGCTCCAGCAGCGGAAGGGCGTCATCCTCCGCGAGCTCGAGCACGCGCTGGTTGAACCTGAGCCAGCTCTCCTCACGGTCCAGGAACCGGTCGGGTGGCAGCTTGCGCGGTTCCGGCGTCCCGGCCTCGCTTGCCCGCTCCCGGCCGACCTTCCGGTCGCCGTCGCCGGTGCGCGCGCCATCGCCAGGGCCCGCGCTTGCAGGGGGCCGTCGGCTGTCAGGGCGCACGCCTTCCTCGCGCCGCCGGCGGCCGCCGGACTGCCCGCGACCACGGGACGCGGAGTCGCCCGGGTCTTGCTTTTGCTCGCTGCGCGCCGAACTGACCTGACCAGAACCCATGTCCCTATTGTCCCCAGTGTCACTGGCTCTCAAAGACGGCGGGCGCAGCATGTCGAGATCGGCCTGCTACTGCCTACCCAGTTCAGCCAATCATCTCCTGATTTCAGGTGAGTCACGACCGATGACCGGTCTGCGCACCGTTCAGGAGCATCTGGCACCGCCTGCGCGAAGGCCGGTAGCCGGGCCTGCAGCAGCTCAGAAGCCTGGCCAACCCGGTTTCGGCATAGGCTCAGCAGGGCTGATTGACGTTAGGCCACATGACGTCAGACCACAGAGTCGCCAGCAGGCCGATTCGGCCAGAACGGGGCATTCGCATGCGCATTGGCACAACCCTTACCGAGCACGCCGGTCCCGATGCCCTCAGCCTGCTTCGCGACGAGATCCAGCGCGCCGCCGATGACGGTTTCGCATCCGCCTGGCTGTCGAACATCTTCGGCCTTGACGCGCTGACCGCGCTCGCCGTCGCGGGCAGCAAGGTCCCCGGGATCGAGCTCGGCACCGCGGTAGTGCCGACCTATCCGCGCCATCCGGCGGTCCTCGCGCAGCAGGCGCTCACCGCTGCCACCGCGGTCGGCGGCCGGCTGACGCTCGGCATCGGGCTGTCCCACAAGATCGTCATCGATGACATGTACGGCTACAGTTTCGAACGGCCCGTCCGGCACATGCGCGAGTATCTGTCCGTCCTGCTGCCGTTGCTTAACGGCGAGCCGGTCTCGTTCGTCGGCGAGACCCTCCGTGCCGGAATCGGGCTGACCACCCCGCGCCCCGGCCGGGTGCCTGTCGTGCTGGCCGCGCTGGCGCCGCAAATGCTCCGGCTCGCCGGCGAGCGGGCGGATGGGACGGTGCTCTGGATGACCGGGCCCGCGACGGTGCGGGACTATGTCGTGCCGGCGATTACGGCCGCGGCGCAGGCGGCCGGGCGCCCCAGCCCGCGGGTTATCTGCATCCTGCCGGTCTGCGTCACCGACGACACGGACGCTGCCAGGGCGCGCGCCGACACGGTGCTGACGATCTACGGCCAGCTGCCCTCCTACCGTGCGATGCTGGACCGTGAGGGCGCGAAGGGCCCCGGGGACGTCACGATCGCGGGCGACGAAGGCGCCGTGACCGCTCAGCTCAGGGCGCTTGCGGCAGCGGGCGTGACCGACTTCGTCGCCGCCGATATCGATGCCCGCGGCCAGCACCGTACCCGCGAGCTGCTCAAGTCCCTGATCGGCTGATAGCCGTCCGGCCGGTTAGCGGCGGTCGAGGCCGCAGGCCTTGTACAGCTGATCCCGGCTGGCCAGCTTGACCCTGGCGCCGCGGCCGAGCGCTGCGGCCAGTTCCTTCTCGGCCGTCTCGATCTTCAGCCAGTCGGCGTAGCTCACCGGCCGGATCCCGCGGGTCGCCAGCGCCTCAGCCAGCCTGGAGATGGTGGCGCCCTCGGTGGCCGCATCGGGCGACGGCTCCGGATAGCGGAGCAGTCCTGCCCTGGGCAGCTGGACGTCGTCCGGCCCGGGTCCGCCGGCCAGGTCGGCCAGCAGCGACCGGACGGTCTGCGCGGCGTCGGACTTGTTGGTGCCGATCACGCCGGTCGGGCCGCGCTTCAGCCAGCCGGCCACATACTCACCCGGCAGCGGCATGCCGTCCGGGCCGAGCACCCGGCCTTCGGAGTTCGGCACGATATAGCTGCGCTCGTCGAACGGGACACCGGGCAGCGGCACGCTCTGATAGCCGACGCTGCGCAGCACCAGCTGGACGGGAAGCGTCTCGAACTGGCCGGTCCCGGTGACCCGGCCCTGTTCGTCCAGCCTGGTGCGCTCCAGAGTCAGCCCGGACACTCGTTGCGGGCCGTGTATTTCCACCGGCCGCAGCCAGAACCTGACGGTCAGCCTGCGCGCGCCGCCCGCCGGCTGCCGCGTGGCCCAGTCCCTGATCACCGCGTAGTTGCCGCGCACGTGCCGGTCGGTCGCCGCCAGCCGGGTGCTCTCCCCTGTCGGGTCGAACGCGTCCAGGTCGGCCTCGCCCTCGCCCACGACGATGTCGACCCCGTCAAGCTCGCCGAGCTCGCGCAGCTCCTTGGTGGTGAACTTGGCCTGCGCCGGGCCGCGGCGGCCGATCATGTGCACCTCACGGACCTTGCTGGCCGCCAGGGCATCGAGGACCGGCTGCGAGATATCGGTATCGCGCAGCTCCGCGGGGTTCCTGACCAGGATCCTGGCCACGTCAACTGCCACGTTGCCGACGCCGATCACCGCCACCGACTCGGCGTCCACCGTGAACGCGGCCGGGTCGATGTCCGGGTGCCCGCAGTACCAGTTGACGAAGTCGGTGGCCGCGAAGCTGCCAGGCAGGTCCTCGCCGGGTATGCCCAGCCTGCGGTCACGCATCGCGCCGGTCGCGTATACCACCGCGTCGTAGCAGGCCAGCAGGTCCTCGCGGGTCACGTCGGTGCCCAGGCGCACGCCGCCGACGAAGTCCACGCCGTCGTGCTCAAGCACGCCGCGTAGGTACTCGGCGATCGACTTGATCGACTTGTGGTCGGGTGCGACACCGTAGCGGACCAGGCCATACGGAGTCGGCAGCCGGTCGATGACGTCGACCCGGACAGACTGCGGCGGATCCAGCGCGGCGGCCTGCTTGATCAGCGCCTCGGCGGTGTACAAGCCGGCCGGGCCTGAGCCAACCACCGCGACTTCAAGCTTCTCCATGAGAGGAGAGTATCCGCCCTCAGCCCTGCGGATCGTGCGCCAGCTGAGGCGTCCGGTGCGCGACCGCCTCGGTGATCAGCCTCGCCAGGTGCTGGGCGTCCAGCCCGGCGTCCGCCAGGAGCGCACCGCGGTCGCCATGTTCGAGGAATTGCTGCGGCAGCCCGAAGGTCTTCACCGGGGTCTGGTCATCGTGTTCGCGCAGCAGCCGGCAAACAGCGTCGCCGAACCCGCCGACCAGCCCGTTGTCCTCGACGGTCACCACGAGCCGGTGCGCGCGCGCCGCCCCGACGAGCGCCTCATCAAGCGGCTTCACCCAGCGCGGGTCGACCACGGTCACGCCGATGCCGTGGACGGCGAGCCGCTCGGCGGCCTGCACGCAGACGCCGGCCATCGGTCCCGCGCCGAGCAGCAGCACATCGGGTGCCGCGCCAGCGGGCGGCACGCGCAGCACGTCCATGTGGCCGAGGCTGGCCACCGCGGGGATATCGGCGCCGGCCGTGCCGCGCGGGAAGCGCAGCGCCGTCGGCCCGTCATTGACCCCCACGGCCTCCCTCAGCAGCTCGGCCAGGCGGGTCCCGTCCCGCGGTACCGCGATAGCCAGGCCAGGTACTAGCTGCAGTATGGAGCCGTCCCACATCCCGTGATGGCTGGCCCCGTCCGGGCCGGTAACCCCGGCCCGGTCGAGCACGAAGGTGACCGGCAGCCTGTGCAGCGCCACGTCCATCATGACCTGGTCGAAGGCCCGGTTAAGGAAAGTCGCGTAGATCGCGACCACCGGGTGCATGCCGCCCATCGCCAGGCCGGCCGCGCTGGTCACCGCGTGCTGCTCCGCGATCCCCACATCGAACACCCGGTCCGGGTGCGCACCCGCGAACTTGGCCAGGCCGGTCGGGTGCAGCATCGCGGCGGTAATCGCGACCACATCGGGGCGCCAGGTGCCGATCTCGGCCAGCTCATCGCCGAAGATCTGGGTCCACGGGCGCGGCGGCGGCCCGGTCACCGCGCCAGGCACCCCCCCTGATACCGGTCCCGATGCCGCCCCGGCCGCCGGGGAGACCTGGTGCAGGCAGTCCTCGTCATTCTCCTCGGCCAGCGGATAGCCGGCCCCTTCTTGGTGATCACGTGCACGAGGACGGCGCCGCCGAAGTCGCGGGCCCGCTCCAGCGCATGCTCGACCGCCTGCTCGTCATGGCCGTCGACGGGACCCAGGTACTTCAGCCCGAGGTCCTCGAAGAGCACCTGCGGCTGCAGGACGTCCTTCAGGCCCTTCTTGATCCCGTGCAGCGTCTCGAACAGCGGCGGGCCGACCAGTGGCGTGTGCGACAGCGTGGTCTTGATGTAATCGAGCACCTGCTCGTATCGCTGGGACACCCGGACGGAGGCGAGATGATCCGCGAGCCCGCCGGTCGTCCGCTGGTACGACCGGCCGTTGTCGTTGACAACGATCACCACCCGGCGGTCCGGGGCGCCTGCGATGTTGTTCAGCGCCTCCCAGGCCATCCCGCCGGTGAGCGCGCCGTCCCCGATGACCGCCACGACGCAGCGCTCGGGCTCGCCCCTGAGCTGGTAGGCCTTGGCGAGGCCGTCGGCATAGGCCAGGCTGGTGGACGCGTGCGAGTTCTCGATGACGTCGTGGTCCGACTCCGCCCGATTCGGGTAGCCGGAGATGCCGCCGCGCTGGCGCAGCCGGCCGAAGGCTGCTCGCCTGCCGGTCAGCAGCTTGTGCACGTACGCCTGGTGGCCGGTGTCGAACAGGATCCGGTCGTATGGCGAATCGAAGACGCGGTGCAGGGCGATGGTGAGCTCTACCACGCCGAGATTGGGCCCGAGATGACCGCCGTTCCTCGATACGGCCTTGATGAGGAACTCGCGGATCTCCGCTGCCAGCAAGGGCAGCTGGTCCGGCCGGAGATCCTTGAGGTCCCGCGGGCTCCGGATGGTCTGCAGCAGGGTCACCGGTTCTGCTCCTCTGTGCTAGTCAGGCGGGCCGTGCTAGTCAGGCGGGCCGCCTCGCGGTGACCTGCTCGTCGGGCTGCCGCACGCGGCGGTCCGTGCAGATGCGGCGGGCAGGCAGCCTCCCCTTTGCTCCCGGCACCGGGGAGGAATCCACCCGAGTCTATTTCGGCCAGCGTTCGATATGCACGCAGGTGCCGGTCATGAGGTGACCCGCCCGTCACCTGGGGTCCTGGTCCGCCCGGTCGAGCGCCGCGGATTGGCTGGTCAAGCGGGGCCCCCGGTTCCAGCTCAACCTGGCTTGGCGACAGCTCAGACGTCAATCGCCAGGCTGCAAACCTAACTGATCAAGCTGTGGCGATTGCTGGCCGGCCAGGGTCGGCACGGTCAGCGCCCGCCCGGCCAGCCAGCCGGAGATCAGCTGGCCCAGGGCCACTCCGAGCAGCGCGAGCACCGGAACCGTCCAGCCGCCAGTGACTGCATGCAGGAACCCGAGCAGCAGCGGCCCGGTGGCGGCGACCAGATAGCCGGCCCCCTGCGCGAACGCCGACAGCGACGCCGCCGCCGCCGGATCGGGCGCGCGTGCCATGGTGAAGAAAATCGCGAGACCGAGCGTCGCGCCCTGGCCAAGGCCGAGCAGCAGCATCCAGGCCGCCGCCGAGCCGACCGGGGCGAACGCCGTGCCCGCGAGTCCCCCGCTAGTGGCCGCCATCGAGATGGCGACCAGCCAGCGCTGGTCGGCGGCCCGGTGCGCGAGCATCGGCAGCAACAGCGCCGTCACCGCGTTGCCGAAATTCATCAGCGCGAGCAGATCACCAGCGTGGGCCGCGCTCAGCCCGCGGTCGCGCAGCAGCGTGGGGAACCAGGACAGCGTCGCGTAATAGGACAGGCTCTGCAGGCCCAGGAACGCGGTCACCTGCCAGGCCAGCACGTGCCTGGCCATCGCGAGCACGCCGCCCGGCCGGGCACCGAGCGGCCCGCCGATCGCCGGGCCTCCGGCCCCGGCGCGGCGCTCCTGCGGCAGCGTGCGGTACCGAAGCTGCGGCAGCCAGACAATCGCGGCGGCCGCGGCGGGCAGTGCCCACATGGCAAGGGTCAGCCGCGCCGCTCCGGTCGCCGAGCCCGCCGCGCGGAACACCGGCACGGCGACCAGCGACGCTACTACCGCGCCAGCGCAGAGCAGCAGCAGATAGCTGCCGATCAGCAGGCCAGCCTGGTCCGGCCTGCGCCGCTTGACCAGGCTGGGCAGCAGCACGTTCATCAGCGCGATCGCAGCGCCGGCGACCGCTGTGCCGGGGAACAGCATCGATCCGGGGAGCCCGCCGCGCAGCAGCAGCCCGGCGGCCAGCAGCACCAGGGCCGCCCCTAGGACGCGCTCCTCGCCGAATCTGCGGCTCAGCGGGCCGGCGGCCCCCGAGAACACGCCGAAGCACAGCACCGGCGTGGCGGCCAGTACTGCCAGCGTCGCGCTGGACAGGTGCAGGCTGGCAGCCAGTTCGGGGAAGACCGGCGGCAGCCCGGTGATCGCTGCCCGCAGGTTGACGGCGAGCACGCTGATCCCTGCCACCAGCAAGGCGGTCGCCAGCGCGGGCTGCCCGGTCTTTCGAACTGAGACCTCCGGTGTCTGCGGTAACGCTCAGCCGCTGGCAAGCAGCGACCGCAGCACGTACTGCATGATGCCGCCGTGCCGGAAGTACTCTGCCTCGCCTGGCGTGTCGATCCGCACCACGGTGCGGAACTCGCGGCCATCGGCCAGCACAGTGATCTCGCGCGGGGTCTCGCCCTCGTTCATGGCCTCCATGCCGAGCACGTCGAATACCTCGTGCCCGGTGAGCCCGAGCGAGGCGGCGGACTCTCCAGGCAGGTACTGCAGCGGCAGCACGCCCATCCCGATCAGGTTGGACCGGTGGATCCGCTCGAACGACTCCACCAGCACGGCGCGCACGCCGAGCAGCGCGGTGCCCTTGGCCGCCCAGTCCCGCGACGAGCCAGAACCATATTCCTTGCCGGCCAGCACCAGCAGCGGCGTCCCCTCGGCCAGGTACTCGCGCGATGCCTCGTAGATCGACGTCTGGGTGCCCTCGGGCAGCTTGACCGTGACACCGCCCTCGGTGCCCGGGGCGAGCTGGTTGCGCAGCCTGATGTTGCCGAAGGTGCCGCGGATCATCACCTCGTGGTTGCCGCGCCGGGAGCCGTAGGTGTTGAAGTCGCGGCGTTCCACCCCGTGCGAGACCAGGTACTCACCCGCCGGGCTGTCGGTCTTGATCGCGCCGGCCGGCGAGATGTGATCGGTGGTCACCGAGTCGCCGAGCAGCGCGAGCACCCGCGCGCCGTGGATGTCGGTCACCGGCTCCGGATCGGCCGGCATGCCGTCGAAGTACGGCGGCCGCCGCACGTAAGTGGATTCAGGGTCCCAGGCGAACACCTCGCCCGGCTGCACATCGAGCTCCCGCCAGCGGTCGTCGCCGGCGAAGACGTCGGCGTAGTCGCGGACGTACATCTCCGCGCCGATCGCGTCGTGCACCACGCTGGCCACCTCGTCCGGTGACGGCCACAGGTCGGCCAGGTACACCGGCTTGCCGTCGGCGCCGGCCCCGATCGGATCACGGGTCAGGTCGATGTCCATCGTCCCGGCCAGCGCGTAGGCGACCACAAGCGGCGGCGAGGCAAGGTAGTTCATCTTGACGTCTGAATTGATCCGGCCCTCGAAGTTCCGGTTGCCGGACAGCACCGAGACCACCGACAGATCGCTGGCCTCGACCGCGGCGCTGATCGCCTCCGGCAGCGGGCCCGAGTTGCCGATGCAGGTCGTGCAGCCGTAGCCGACCAGGTTGAAGCCGAGCTTCTCCAGGTATGGAGTGAGCCCAGCGCGCTCGTAGTAGTCCATGACCACTTTCGAGCCGGGCGCGAGTGTCGTCTTCACCCACGGCTTACGCGACAGGCCGGCCTCGACCGCCTTCTTGGCCAGCAGCGCCGCGCCGATCATGACCGACGGGTTGGAGGTATTCGTGCACGAGGTGATCGCCGCGATCACGACCGAGCCGTGGTCGACCGAGGTCTGCGTGCCGTCCTCAAGCGTCACCGCGACCGGCGTCGACGGCCGGCCGCTGGCCGGCGCGGCAGCCTGGTCAGCCGGGCCGCTGTAGCCCTCGGCGCTCCCGTCGCTCTCCGCGACGAACGGGTCGGACGCCGGGAAGGTGTCAGAGATCTCGTCGTCCAGGCGGTCCAGCTGGACATACGACCCCAGTGCCGCCCGGAACGAGGTCTTGGCGTCGGACAGCGCAACCCGGTCCTGGGGCCGCTTAGGCCCGGCAATCGATGGCACGACCATGGACAGGTCGAGCTCGAGTTCCTCGGAGTAGCGCGCCTTCCTGCCCGGCTCGTGCCATAGGCCCTGTTCCTTGGCGTAGGCCTCGACCAGCCCGAGCTGCTCCGGCGGCCGGCCGGTCAGCCGCAGGTAGGTCAGTGTCTGCTCGTCGAGCGGGAAGATCGCGCAGGTGGAGCCGAACTCCGGGCTCATGTTGCCGATCGTGGCCCGGTTGGCCACCGGTACCGCAGCCACGCCGTCGCCGTAGAACTCGACGAACTTCCCGACCACTCCATGCTTGCGCAGCAGCTCGGTGATGGTCAGCACCAGGTCAGTCGCGGTCGCGCCGGACGGCAGCTCGCCGGTCAGCCGGAACCCGACCACCTTCGGGATCAGCATGGACACTGGCTGGCCGAGCATCGCCGCCTCGGCCTCGATGCCACCGACCCCCCACCCGAGCACACCGAGGCCGTTCTGCATGGTGGTGTGGGAGTCAGTACCGAGGCAGGTGTCCGGGAAGGCGGCCATCGTGGCCGCGCCCGGCTCGCCCAGCTGCTGCGTCATGATCACCCTGGCCAGGTGCTCGATGTTCACCTGGTGCACGATCCCGGTACCCGGCGGGACCACCTTGAACTGACGCAGCGCGTCCTGGCCCCAGCGCAGGAACGCGAACCGCTCGTGGTTGCGGCTGAACTCCAGGTCCACGTTGCGCTGGAACGCGTCCGACCTGCCGAACACGTCAGCGATCACCGAATGGTCGATCACCAGCTCCGCGGGGACCAGCGGATTGATCTTGCCTGCATCGCCGCCGAGCTCGGCCATCGCCTCGCGCATGACGGCCAGGTCCACCACCGCAGGCACGCCGGTCAGGTCCTGCATGATCACCCGTGCCGGGCTGAACTGGATTTCGGTGGCAGGCTCGGCAGCCGGATCCCAGCCCGCGAGAGCGGTGATGTGCTGGGCAGTAACGTTGCTGCCGTCCTCGGTCCGCAGCAGGTTCTCCAGCAAGACCTTGAGACTAAACGGAAGGTCCGCGCTTCCCGCCGCCGCGTCAAGCCGGTGTATCTCGTAGCTGGTATCGCCGACCTTCATCGTGGCTCGGCTGCCGAAGCTGTTCACGGTCATCGTGTGGCCTCCTGCCCTGCGCGGTGCCTGTAGTTGAATCCTGCCGCAGTCTGGCGCCCCCGCCGAGCCCGGCCCCAAGACTTATCTTGACGTCAAGCTACCCGGCGTTAGTCTAGGGAGACGGCTATCTCGACGTCAAGCTACCGGCGGCCGGGCTCAGCTCAGCCCGGCCCCGTCCCGTCCGGCCCAGGCACAGCACGGCACGGCGCAGCACGGCACGGAGCTTGCCATGCACTGGCTTGCCATGCACTGGCTTGCCACGCGCTGGCGGGGAGCCTGCATCCAGGCGTGCAGGCCGACCCGGGGACACGCGGGGCGGGTCCGGTGCCCCCGGGCCGGTGATCGGGGCGCGAGCATCGCGGCGCTCACCTGTGCTATCTGCTCGGCCTCACTTGCTCGGCTGGGGAAGTGCACAGTGGATCTTCGGGTTGGCACCGAAGTAGTTGAGCGGGCCAGCAAGAATGGTCACCACGACCGTGCCCGCCTTGGCGCAGTTGGTGTCACCGCTGTTGTAGTAGTGCCGCTGACCGGCCGCGATGGCGCCGATAACCAGCCACAAGACGACCAGAACCGAGATGATGCGCATTGTCTCTCCGATCGGGCAGGTCTAGCCGGTGATGCGCGGGCCGCGCCTAGTGGTCGCCATAGCAGGTACCGCAAGCGCTGTCATTTAAACAGCCGCCGTCATTCAGGGGGCTGATTCCAGGACATCCGGTCAGCGCCTCCTGATGCGCCGTCGAGGTCACCACAGCGGTCAACTTCGGGGCGGCGCCAAGCGGCATCCCGGCGAGCAGCCCGGACAGTGCCGGATCCCCGCGCACGCCGCCACGGCCCGCTGCGACCGGCCGCGCCCGACCAGGTCGACGAAGATCCAGTCAGCCGCCGGACCGAGCTGCCCTTCCTGGTCATGACGGCACCGCACGGGACCGCCTGCCAGATCTGCTCATAGCCAATGGCCGCACGCCACCCGCGGCCCAGTTGCCCTGAAACCGATGTTTAGCGGCGGCCGGGCGGGAAGTAACACTGGCGTCGTCTCTATTGAGGGAGCATCCGGTGGCACTCATTCTTCTGGTCCTGCTGATTGTGCTCATTTTCGGCGCAGCGGGTTTCGCGCTGCACGTCCTGTGGTGGATCGCGCTGATCCTGCTGGCCCTGTGGCTGCTTGGTTTCCTGTTCCGCGCCGCGGAATCGGGCGGACGGAACCGCCGCCGCTGGTACCGCTGGTAGATAGGCGCCAGCACGCCCAGGCAAGCCACGGGCTGACTGACCATTCGCGGCCGGCCGCCATCTTCTGGCGGCAGGCCGCCAGTTTCGGTCATGCCTCCGGCGGATCCTCGTCTCCGACGATCAGGCCGCCGCCCCTGGCCCAGGTCAGATACCGCCAGGACAGGTTGACCAGCGCGGAGATGCGATTGCGGCCACCCAGCAGCGTGATCAGGTGCAGCGCGAGCCAGGCCAGCCAGGCCAGCGTGCCGCGGATCCGGATCCGGTGCGGCAGCTGGACGACTGCCGACCTGTGCCCGATCGTGGCCATGATCCCCTTGTCGTGGTAGCTGAACGGGGCGGTAGCGTGCCCGCCCAGCAGCCGGGTGATCTGCTCCGCCGCGTGCCTGCCCATCTGCTGCGCGGGCTGGGCAAGCTGGGGCAGCGGCTGACCGTCGATGAGCGCGATGTCACCGATCGCGAAAATCCGCTCCTGCCCCTCGACCCGCAGGTCGGGCCCGGTCAGGATCCGGCCGTTGCGTCCCTGCGGCAGGCCCCAGCCAGCTACCTCATCTGGCGCGGCGACCCCGGCCGCCCACACGGTGATGTCGCTGTCCAGCGCCTGCCCGTCAGCGAGCAGGACCTGTTGCTCGGTGACCTCGCTGATCGCGATGCCGAGCCGCACATCCACGCCGCGCACCACCAGCTGCCTGCAGGCGTAGTCGCGCAGCGCCCGGTCGAACGGCCCCAGCGCCGAGGGTGCCATCTCGACCAGCCTGATGTGCACCCGATTGCGGTCGATATCGGGAAAGGCGGTGGCCAGGGCGATATTGCGCAGTTCGGCCAGGGTCCCGGCCAGCTCCACGCCGGTAGCGCCGCCGCCCACGACGGTCACCGTCAGCCCCTCGTCGGGCCGCGCCGTGTTCAGGTACTCCAGGCGCGCCATCACCTTGTCGCGCAACGCGATGGCGTCGTGGCGGGTATAGAGGCCCAGGGTATTCTCGGCCGCGCCGGTGACACCGAAGTGGGCGGCGGTCACGCCGGTTGCCAATATCAGGTAGTCGTAGGCGAGCTTGTCGCCGTCGGCCAGCAGCACCTGCCGCGCTGCCGTGTCCAGGCCGGCCACCTCGCCGTGGCGGAACCTGGCCCGGTATTTCCGGGTGAAGCCGCGGACCGGATAGGCGACATCGCTCCCGTTCAGCCCGCCGGTCGCGACCTGGTAGAGCAGCGGCTGGAACGTGCTGTAGATGTTCCGGTCCACCAGGGTCACCCGCGCGCCCGCGCGGCGCAGGCCACTGACGGTCGCCAGGCCGCCAAAGCCTGCCCCGACCACGACGACCCGCGCACCGCCCGGTTGTCTGGCTAGTGGCTTGACTGCCACAGTCTGGCCTCCCTACGGGACGGTTTCCCTCGCAAGCACTATTTCCCTCGCAAGCACTGTTCCCTCGCAAGCACTGTTTCCCTCACAAGCACTGTCCCTCGCAAGCACTGTCGGCTACCCAGTCAGTCGTCTGCCCATACGGCGGCCGCAGGTAACCCCGACAAGGCTGCTAAGTAGACGTTGGCCTGCCGCCCGCCGCCTGCCGCGCCGCCGCCTGCCGCCCGCCGCCTGCCGCCTGCCGCCGGCCGGCCTGCTGGCCTGCCGATCGTGCCTGACGACAGCCGGGTATAGCCTGGCGCTCGCCGACCGGTCACCGGCGAACCGCGCGTTGAGGGGGCGCCCCTTGAGTCACTCAAGCACCGCCAGCACCGTGCTGCGTGGCCTGTTCGACGATGCTTCGCTGTTCCCGCCGGCGGCCTTGCCGATGTCCGACGCCGTCGACGGGCACGTCAGGCATCAGACCGCCTGGTACGGCGAGCTGAGCGGCGCGTTCGCGTGCCCGGAGACGAGGCTCACCCAGCTGCGGGCCGCGCTGACCGCAGCCAACCTGGCTGAGATCGACCTCGCGCTGATCGTGACCGGCGGAGCGGCGGCGATTGCCGAAGCGGTAGACGCGGTCGCCATCGATCCCCGGCTGCGGCTGCGCTCGGTGGAGGTGCCGGCCAGGCTCGGCCCCGCGGCACCGCAGGAGCGGGAGGCGACCGGCCAGGACCGCGCCGCGGCAGGCCAGGACCGCACCGAGCCGGCCCAGGCGGTCGCCGGAGTGGTCGCGGCGCTGGACGCGGTCCCGCTGGCCGGTGCCGCCGGCTATGCCGAGATCCCGCTGACGGCGCTGGCCGACGACGTGCTCGGGCCCATCGAGATCCACCGGTACCGGGCGAAGTTGCGGACCGGCGGCGAGGCCGCGGCGGCGTTCCCTGATGAGGCCGTGCTGGCAGCCGCCCTGGTGGCGCTGGCTGACCGCAGGCTCCCGTTTAAATGCACCGCCGGCCTGCACCACGCGGTCCGCCATACCGCAGCAGACACCGGCTTCGAGCATCATGGTTTCCTTAACCTGCTGCTCGCGGTCACGGCCGCCGCGGACGGGGCGGCCGCCGAAGACGTCGCCACCGTGCTGGCCGACCGGGATGGCGCGCAGGTCGCGGCCCGGATCGCTGGGCTTGACCTGCGCGGACGCAGGCCGGGCCCGGGATCTCGTCACGTCAATAGGCAGCTGCAGTACCGACGAGCCCGTCGCTGACCTGGTCGCCCTCGGGCTGATCAGCGAGCCCGGATGAGCTTCACGGATCGGATGGGCTTCATAGACCGGATGCCCTTCACGGATCGGGTGGGCTTCACGGACCCGATGGGCTTCATGGACCGGATGGGCTTCAGACACTGGATGAGCTTCAGATAGGAGTCTTCATGGCACGGATAGCGGCAGCATCCTGGCTCGGGATCACGCCCGACGACCCGTTCGGGCTGGAGACGCTGCCCTATGGCTCGTTCACCCCTGCGCACCGCCCCGGCCAGCCGCGGGCGGGCGTGGCCATCGGCGACCGGATCCTCGACCTCGGCGCGGTCACCGCGCGGCTGCTGCCTGGCCGTGCCCACCTGTTCAGCGACGGCAATCTGGACCTGTTCCTAGCCGCCGGGCACCGCGCCTGGGAACAGGTCCGGGCCGGCCTGCAGACCTGGCTCTCCGACGAGGTCTACCGGGATGCCGTCGAGGACCTGCTGGTGCCGGCCGCCGCGGCCGAGCTGCACCTGGCCTTCACTGTCGGCGACTACGTCGACTTCTACGCCTCCGAGCACCACGCCACCAACGTCGGCCGGATCTTCCGGCCGGACGCCGAGCCGCTGACGCCCAACTGGCGGCACCTGCCCATCGGCTACCACGGCAAGTCTGGCACGGTCGTGGTGTCGCACACCCCGGTCCGGCGCCCGTGCGGGCAGTCCAGGCCATCAGGCGCGAGCCTGCCTTCGTTCGGCCCGTCGGTCCGGCTCGACTTCGAGTCCGAGCTGGGCTTCGTGGTCGGCGCGCACAGCATCCTGAGCGAGCCGGTGCCTGCGAACAGGTTCACCGAGCATGTGTTCGGCGCCTGCCTGGTCAACGACTGGTCGGCCCGTGACCTGCAGTCCTGGGAGTACATTCCGCTCGGCCCGTTCCTAGCCAAGTCGTTCGCCACGACGGTGTCGCCATGGGTGGTGCCGCTGGCCGCGCTTGAGCACGCCAGGATCCGGCCGCCGTCGCGGGACGCCGAGCTGCTCCCCTATCTGACCGAGGCGGAGGACTGGGGGCTGGACATCGACTTCGAGGTGCGCATCAACGGCCATCTGGTATCCAGGCCCCCTTATTCGGCAATGCACTGGAGCCCGGCGCAGATGCTGGCCCACCTGACGGTGAACGGCGCGTGCGTGGGAACCGGCGACCTGTACGCATCGGGAACCGTCAGCGGCCCGCAGCCGGACCAGCGCGGCTGCCTGATCGAGCTGAGCTGGAACGGGACCGAGCCGATCACGCTGGCCGACGGGACCACCAGGGCGTGGCTCGAGGACAGCGATGAGGTGACGATCTCGGCCACCGCCCGGGGCGAGGACGGCGCGCGGATCGGTTTCGGCGCCGCCCACGGCCAGATCATGCCGGCCATCCCCGAGGCGGTCGGCTAGCTGTCCCGACCCGTCAGCTCCAGGTCATGTTGATTTCCCGCTCGAAGTTGAGGTAGCCGGTGCGCTGGAATGAGTGCGCCATGGGCACATTGCCGAGGTCGGTCGATGCCTGGATCCTTGGGACACCGTGCGCCGCCAGGATCCTGGTGCCCTCAGCTAGCAGATCGTCGATGTAGCCGTTGCCTCGATGCGCGGGCAGGACACCGATGTAGGCGATGATCGGGTTATAGCTATTGCGGGCCGGGATGACGAACCCAACGGGTTCATCATCGGGCAGCACGCCGATCTGCCACCAGTCCCGCGGGCTGTCGTAGCTCATGAACTCGCCGTCGTACTGATCGGCCGCCACCTGCCCAGCCGGCGTCCGGGCCAGGTCGCGGCGACTGTGCGCGTCGAGGGTGCCCTCCAGCACGCCGGTCATCAACCGGAGGAGTTCCGCGCGGTTGCTGACTGGCCTGAACCTCAGGCGCCCGCTCGGCGCTGGAATTGGCGTCCCGGCGCGCCATTCCAGGCGCAGCCGTTCGACGAACAGCCGGGCGCCGGTCCGTTCCAGGGCCGCCATCCGGGCTTCGATGGCGCGCCGGGCTACCGCGTCGTCGCGCCAGTCAGGCGGGATGAACCTGGTGTAGGCGGGCGGGCGGGCGCCTGCCGGGAGGACTTTGGCCATGGCGGTTGTCAGCAGCGCCGCCGCGATGCCTATTTGGCCCTTGTCGTCTGTAGCGTCATCGAGATCTAGCACATCGAGGAGAAACGGGGGGTCGTCCTTCCGCCGCCGCCACCAGGCAAGCCTGGCCACGAGGCGATCACCGCGCAGGGCCAGCCACATCCACTCAGGCCGGCGGCGGCCATTTTCGAGATCGTCCGCCAGCTCGCCGTTGAGGACGTAGGGCAACTGGCGGAAGAGTTCGAGTTCCGCGCGCCCGGTCATCGGGCGCATGATCAGGTCGTGCTGTTCAAGATCCAAGGCACCTTCCTTATCGAGACGTGCCCGTTCACTCCGAGGCCAGCCGCTGGCCCACCCGGCAAGGAACCAGCGATGGTCATCGAACGGATCAGCTTCCCCCTCTTGTCGTGATCGTGGTTGATCGGCGGGGTCAGGGGACCCACCCGATCAACCACGATCATGGATGGCATTCCGTGATCGGCTCCCGGTCAGGTGAGGTGGTCGGCGTCGTAGGCAGGGAGGCAGAATTCGCCGCCTAGGTGCTGAAGAACGGGATCAGCCGGGTCGGGTTCGCCACAGGAGGCGATCACGTCGGCGGCGTAGCGCTCGGCGTTGTCGCGCGGCTCGTAGCCGAGCGCCCGTGCCGCGTCCAGGCTGACCCACCCGCCCCGGGTGTTGCGGGAGACTCCGTAGACCACCCGGAAACCCGGCCAGTCCACGGTGAGGCACGCTTCGAACAGCCGTCCCGCGTCGTCCGGGGACAGCCAGGTCGACAACGACCTGATCGCGTTCGGCCGCTCATCGCAGGTCAGGATCCTGATGCAGATCGCCTCCACGCCGTACCTGTGGTGGTAGAGGGCGGCCAGCGCCTCGCCAGCCACCTTCGATACTCCGTAGTAAGTGTCCGGTGCCGGGAACGCGTAGTCCTGGACCGGGAACTCCGTCCTCGGGGTGAAGCCGACGGCATGGTTGGAGGAGGCGTAGACCACCCGGCCTACCCCGGCCCGGCGGGCTGCCTCGAAGGCGACGTACGTGCCGTGGATGTTGACTTCGGCGATCCGGTCCCACGGGGCCTCGGTGGCCAGGCCGGCCAGGTGAATGACCGCGGCCGCGCCCTGGCAGGCTTCAGTGACCGCCGCCATATCGGTGACCGATGCCCGGACGACCTCCTCGCCGGGCCCGGCGGTTAGCGGGGCGATGTCGAGCAGGCGCAGCGACCGGCCCTTCGCGGCCAGCCGGCTGCGGAGCATTCCGCCTAGTCGGCCGGCCGCCCCGGTGATCAGGATCGTGGGCATACTGACTGCCCTTCCCGCTCAGCTGGCCATGTCACACGGATGTCGGGTCCCCGATGTCGTACCGAGCAACAGCAGCGATGGAACTCTGACCTGCTCATGCCGAGCGCAGCTACCCGAGGGCGGGAACCGCTGCCAGGTCCTGGGCTGGGCCTGGAAACCGCGCCGCCCAAACCTCGTGTCAGTCATCGCGTGCTCCTCAGGCGCTCTCGGGTGACGGACCGGCGACCGCTACGGCCGTCTGCATGATGGTGTCGATCCGGCTCAGCATCTGGTTGTCGAGGTGCAGGTCGGCCGCGGCGATCGCGTCGTCGACATGTCCGGGGTCGCGGGTGCCGACGATGGCGACGTGGACCGCGGGGTTGGCCAGCGTCCAGGCCACGGCGAGCCTGCTGACCGAGGTCCCGAGCTCGTCGCGGGCCAGTTTCTCCAGCTCGGCGACGGCGCGGAGGTTCCGCGCGAACAACTCACCGGTGAAGACATCGCTGTTGGCCCGCCAGTCTCCCGCAGGGAATGTGACGCCGGGGCGCAGATGGCCGCCGAGCAGGCCGTGCGCCAGCGGTCCGTAGACCAGCACGCCGATGTTGTGCTCGGCTGTGTAAGGCAGCACGCTGGCCTCGATATCCCTGCGGAACAGGTGATACGGCGGCTGGAGGGTTTCCACGGGCAGCGCCTTGCTGAACTCCTTCATCTGGGCGGCGCCGAAGTTCGACACCCCGACGTGCCGGATCTTGCCGGCGGCACGCAGACTGGCCAGCTCCTCGGCAGTCGCCTCGAAAGGGACGGCGGGGTCCGGCCAGTGCAGCTGGTACAGGTCGATGTAGTCGGTTTCCAGGGCGGTCAGGCTGGCCTCGACGCCCGCGCGGATCCAGGCTGGGCTCGAGTCGCGGGTCATCCCGCCCTCGGGGAGCGGCCGGAGGCCGCCCTTGGTGGCGATGACGAGCTCATCCCTGATCCTGCCGCTCAGCGCCGTGGCCAGCAGCCGCTCGGACGCGCCGAACCCGTAGGCCTGCGCCGTGTCGAAGATCGTGACGCCCTGGTCGGCGGCCTTTCTGATCGCGGCGATCGCGGCGGACTCGTCGGTCGCGCCCCATTCGCCGCCAAGCTGCCAGGTGCCGAACGCGATCTTCGACACGCGTAGGTCGGTCTTGCCGAGCGTGACTTCCTGCATCGCACTTCTCCTTTGCGGTTGATCTAACCGTAGATGGATCGATTGGCTTTCGATGCGACGGTCACCACGGGACCGCTCGGGTGCCCACCGCCACCAGCGTGGCCAGCGCGGCTGCCACCGCCGCAGCGACCATGGCGGCCTAGCCGCCCGCGATGAAGGAGGTCGCCGCGTCCACCGGACGCTCAACGACCGGTTCATGCGCGATGTCGTGGACCTGATAGTGGCCCGAGTCGCCGGGACGCCACCGACTTGACGACCAGCAGATGCCCGGGCGGTTACGATGACTCGGTCGCCAAGTGCAGGAGATTTCGGATAAATGCCAGGGCCTCAGGACCACTCGGACCAGGCTGTAGGCGGTTATGAGCGCGGCCAGGATGAGGGACGCCGGCCCGATCCCCGCGAGGGGCAGCCGGATCGGCCGCTTCGCGGCTCAGTGACCGACTTACGACAGCGCCTGGAAAGCCTGCCGCCCGGGCATCCCTCGTCGCCCTATCACGACGACGGCAGCCGCAAGTCCCCGGTTATCCGGCTGAAGGATCTTGAACTTCCGGTGCGCAGCGACGTCGAACCGAACGAAGCTGAGGGGCCCGACGCCGGCAGGCCTGACGCCGACAGGCCTGACGCTGACAGGCCTGACGCTGACAGGCCCGACGCTGACAGGCCCGACGCTGACAGGCCCGACGCTGACAGGCCCGACGCTGACAGGCCCGACGCCGACAGGCCTGACGCTGACAGGCCCGACGCTGACAGGCCCGACGCTGACAGGCCCGACGCTGACAGGCCCGACGCTGACAGGACACAGAAAAGCGTGCCCGAGATCGGCAAGGAAGCGCCCGGTCGGCTCGAAGCAATCAGCGCTGTTGACAGCGATCAGCCCCGTTCCGGCCGCGACGGCTCTTGGGAGTGGAAGGGCAGGCGCCTGACTCCCGACCAGAGCAGAATCGCGGACCAGACGCTTAGCCGATGCCGCGCGGCCGAAGGACGCACCGTCTTCGGAACCTACGGAGACGTCGGCCTGACGCCCTCGATGCGCCGTATCGAGGCGCAGCTCGAGCACGGGCAGCTAGTTCCGGACACTGAGAAGTTCGCCCTCAAGAGCCCCGACCGCTTCAAAGAAAAACTCGCAGGCCTGATAGCCGACGAACCCGGGGCTGAGCCAACTGACCTGGCTGCAGATATTCCTGACGCTGTTCGCTATACGTACCTGTTCGCTGAAGATCACTATTCCGAGGCCATATTGCGAGCCCATGACAGCCTCGAAGATCAAGGTTTCGAGCTGCAAACTCGACGCAATAGCTGGGAAAACCAGGAGTATAAGGGTGTCAACAGCCGTTGGCTTGATCAGGCGAGCGGCCAGCTCTTCGAAGTTCAGTTCCATACCGAGCAGAGCTGGGCGGCCAAGCAACAGACACACCAGGCATATGAAGGCATCGCCGCTGCGACGACATCCGTGAGCGAGAGGGAGCGGCTGCGGGTGTACCAGCGGAAGGTAAGCTCCTCAGTCCCGATTCCACCCGGCGCACTCGACATACCGAACTATCGGAAGGATGACTGACCTGCTAATGGCCGAACACATCACCTACTACGCGATTGTGCGAGGCGGCAATGGCATGGATGCCGCCACGGGGCTGGTCAGAAGAAGGGTGGCCGTCGAGGGTCGGATCGATGAATCCTTGAACCGCGATCTTAGCTGGCAGGCCGGCTCCGCTCTTTTCGAGTGGGAAATGAACGACGTCTCAGGGCGACTGCTCGTTGAGATTAGCGCGGCGGAGGCGGCGGAGCTGATCGAGAGGTTCCGCGCGGATTGGGGTGAGCCGGGCTGAACGCAAAATCGATCCGCGCCCGGGCTCGCCATTCCCCTCGGTGTTATCGCTACTACCCTGCGGCTGCTGGCGCGGATCACGCGGCCGATACGGCACGGATCGAGTAAAGGACTTCCTGGGACCGTCATCGGTCGCGTGCTGGACTGCTGCACATTGCCGCATGGTCGGCCGCTTCAAGGACAGCTCGGGTGTTCCTGACGCGATGGCGACAGCGTTCCAGCCACGCGATGGCTGCCCCGCCTAGGCTCTGGCTGCTCGGCTGGCCAGGAATGGATAGCGGGACCGGCTGCTACCCCGTCGGGGTGCCAGCCGTCATCGGAATGGTCAAGCACGGGCGAGAACTCCTGGATGGGCTCGTGGCCGGACCACCGATCGGGTTCGGGCGCATGCGGGGGCGTCGAGCCACGGAGCGGGCTCAGCCACTCATCGGCCGGATCAGGTCTCCTGGCGTCCCCGGCGCCGCCTTGCCAGGCATAGCCGGGCCGGGCTGGCCGGCGCGAACGATCAGAGCGTCCGGGCCGACCTACATGACCTGACCGGCCAGCGGGATCTGGCCTGGCGGCACGATCCGGCCTGGCGACACGATCCGGCCTTGCTGCACGATCTGGCCTGGCGACACGATCCGGCCTTGCTGCACGATCTGGCCTGGCGGCACGATCCGGCCTGGCTGCACGATCCGGCCGGTCAGCAGAGCGTGACCGTCCGTCCGGACGCGCTTGCACGGACCGGCGCCGGCGTGCGGGCCGTTCCGACGCTACGACGATAAGCAGGGCAAGACCGCAGCCCAGGCCGCATGCCGCAACGGTCTCGCCGAGCCTGACGATGCCATGCCAGCCGTGGGGAGACTTCAACCGCAGCGCTTCACCGACAAACATAGTGATCACGCCAACCATGAGCAGCACAGCCCCGGTCACCGTCAGCCCAACGGAGACGCGCATCCTCCCCGTCGTCACCATGCCCGTTTCCACCGCCCAACCATCGCATACAGGACAGATCGTCGCAACCGATACGCAACTGACCGATCCGCCAGCCGGGCGCTTCTGGTAATGACGATGCAACTTAGTCCGCTGCCAATACCGACAAGACCACCCAGCCATCCAGGCCGACCAGTTCCGCAGCCGGGAGATGCGGAGATACCCTGCCTGACTATCTTTATTGCGGTATTGGCACCTTTTCGAACCGTCGAACCCATGCCGCGGAAAGCTGACCTGCACCGCACCCTCCGCGACGGCAACGCCGACCCGGCCTCGCTTGTCGTGCCGCCCATGGTCATGACAATCAGGGCCAGACCGTCTGATGTCCCGCTGCGCCGCCCCGCCACTTCCGCTGGGTATCAGCTGTCAGCTAGCGTTGCGCTGACAAAGCGGCTGTTGCGGTCATCCTGATAGCGTCTGGTGGTATCTGCCCAGGTCGCAGACTTGCAGCGGCTCATCGCGGCAAGGCAGCCTGTCCGGAGTCGCGATTCGCATGCAGAGCGCGGGAGGAAGGCATGGACCGTCAGGTCAAGTACGTCCTGCAGGAATCCGAGATGCCCAGGCAGTGGTACAACATCATCGCCGACCTGCCGTCACCGCCTCCGCCGCCGCTGCATCCGGGCACCCTCCAGCCGGTCGGGCCCGACGACCTCGCGCCGCTGTTCCCGATGGCGCTGATCGCTCAAGAGGTCACAGCCGACCGGCACGTAGCCATCCCGGACGACGTGCTTGACGTCTACCGCCTCTGGCGCCCGACGCCCCTCTACCGAGCGCGCAGGCTGGAGAAGGACCTCGGCACGCCGGCCCGGATCTACTACAAGTACGAGGGCGGCAGCCCGGCGGGCTCGCACAAGCCCAATACCGCGGTGCCGCAGGCGTACTACAACGCCGCCGAGGGCGTGACCAAGCTGACCACCGAGACCGGCGCGGGCCAGTGGGGCAGCGCGCTGGCCTTCGCCTCCGCGCTATTCGGCCTGGACCTCGAGGTGTGGATGGTGCGGGCCTCCTATGACCAGAAGCCCTACCGCAAGATGCTGATGGAAACCTATGGCGCAACGGTGCATCCAAGCCCGTCTGATGTCACCTCGGCTGGCCGGGCGGTGCTGGCAGAGCATCCCGACTCGACTGGCAGTCTCGGCATCGCGATCAGCGAGGCGGTCGAGGTCGCTGGCGGTGACCCGGCCGCCCGGTACGCGCTCGGTAGCGTGCTCAACCACGTGCTCCTGCACCAGACGGTCATCGGCGAAGAGGCGATCACGCAGCTCGCCATGGCCGGGGACACGCCGGACGTGATCGTCGGCTGCACCGGCGGCGGCTCGAATTTCGGCGGGCTGGTGTTCCCGTTCCTGCGGGAGAAGCTGGCCGGCCGGATCAGCCCGGTGATCCGCGCTGTCGAACCCGCCGCGTGCCCGTCCTTCACCAGGGGCGTGTACGCCTATGACTTCGGCGACACCGCAGGTTTCACCCCGCTGCTCAAGATGCACACGCTGGGGCATGACTTCATCCCGGACCCGATCCACGCAGGCGGGCTCCGGTACCACGGCATGTCACCGCTGCTGTCACACATCTACGAGCTCGGGCTCATCGAGGCGGTCGCCAAGCCGCAGTCGGAGTGCTTTGCCGCCGGGCTGCGTTTTGCCAGGACCGAGGGGATCGTACCGGCGCCGGAGCCGTCGCACGCCGTGGCCGGATGCATCGAGGAGGCGCTGCGCTGCAAGGAGACCGGCGAGGAGAAGGTCATCCTCACCGCGCTGTGCGGACACGGCCTGCTCGACCTGCAGGCCTACGGCGGCTACGTCGCGGGGCAGCTGCACGACTACGACCTGCCTGAGCAGTCCATCAAGAACGCGCTGGCCAAGCTGCCCGCCGGAGTGTAATCCGGCAAGGGAGCTTGACCAGCTTGCGGCTTACGCCGGGCGGCGGGTCCGGCCGGCTGGAGCGCTGCTGTCAGCGCGGTGACTACCGCGATCACGGCAGGCCGGACATCAGCGGCCGGCCCCTGGCCCGCTCCACGACCGCCTGGGTACTGGGTATTCGTACCGACCCCGGAATCAGCGGTCGGTCACGATCCCACGTACCTCACTCGTGGATCGAGGACCGCGTACGCGATGTCCGCCAGCAGCGACCCGACCACGGTCGCCACCGCCACCACCACGGTAAAGCCCAGCAGCACCGGGTAATCATCTCGTTGGGCCGACTGATAGAAGAGATATCCCATTCCGGGGTAGTTGAAGACCGCCTCGGTGATCAGCGCGCCTGCCAGGATGCCCGGCAGGCTCAGCCCGAGCAGCGTGGCGATGGAGACTAGCGCGTTGCGCAGTACGTGATGGGTCAGTACCCGCCGTTCGCTGGCGCCCTTGGCGCGGGCGGTGCGGACATAATCCTCGGTGAGGTTGTCCAGCACAGAGGAACGCATGTACCTGCTGAACAATGCGATCGTTGTCAGCGAAAGGCAGATGATCGGCAGGATCAGCGCGTTGAAGTTCGAGACGACCGCGCCAATACCCTCGCCCTGCGGGCCCTCCGCGGGCAGGATCGGGATCATGACCGCGAACACAATGATCAAGAGGATCCCGATTAGGAAGTCCGGCATCGCGTAGAAGATCGTGGAGGCGACGTTGGACACATGGTCGACAGCCTTGTTGCGGCGCACCGCCTGTGCCACACCCATCGGGATCGCCACGATGAGCGCCAGCAGGGTCGAGATTCCGACCAGGATGATGGTCTTGGGCAGCCGGTTGGCCAGCAGCGAGGCAACGCTCTGGTTAAGCGTCCACGAGTAGCCCAGGTTGCCGCGCGCCAGGTTGCCGAGCCACAGCAGGTACTGCCGGTACCAGGGCAGGTTGAAGCCGTAGGCGGCATCGAAAATCTTGATCGCCGCAGGGTCGCGGTAGGCACCGGGGCCCATCACCGCGACCGCGACGTTGCCGGGGATCATCCGCAGCAGCGCGAACGTGATCATAGTAACGATTAGCAGCACCACGACGGACTGGAGCACCCTGCGGATGAGAAAAACCAGCACAGCTGCCCTTTCCGCCCCGGCCTGGTACATGACCGTGAAGGGCCACTTGCCAGAGGTTACGCACTGAGTTCCAGTTCCCTGCACGTTGCCGCAGCCCTGGCGTTGGCGCTGAGCGGCCGCATCAACCCAACGGCCGCCCGCCAGGCCAGTCATGCCTGCTGCCGCGCCGAGCACCCCGTGAAACTCAATCCAGCCCACCTGAATCGTACGTCACATGCTCCCTGGGCCCGGGCGGCGGCCCGCCGCCCTGGCTGTCCGTTAACCCGGGTCGGCGCCCTCGAATAAAGCGGCCCGAGCGGACAACGCCGGAGCCGCTGCGGTGCCGGTTGGCTCGCTGCGGTTATCGTGTCCGCATGCCGGAACCCAAGGAGATCCTGGAGGTCGCCGGGCACAAGGTACCGGTCAGCAATCCGGGTAAGGTCTACTTTCCGCAGACCGGCCATACCAAGCTGGACCTCGTCCGCTACTACCTGAGCGTCGCGGACGGGGCGCTGGGCGGCGTCGCCGGTCGGCCGATGGTGCTCAAGCGCTTCGTGAACGGGGCTGAGTCGGAGGCGTTCTTCCAGAAGCGGGCGCCATCGTCGCGGCCCGACTGGATCGAGACGATCATGCTGAGCTTCCCGTCCGGGCGCACGGCGGAGGAGGTAGTGGTCCGCGACGCCGCGGCCCTGGCCTGGGTGGTCAACCTGGGCTGCATCGACCTCAACCCGCACCCGGTCCGTGCCGAGGACCTCGACCATCCGGACGAGCTACGGGTCGATCTCGACCCGGTGCCCGGCGTGGGCTGGCCGCAGATCGTCCGGGTCGCGCTGGTGGCCAGGGACGTGCTCAGCGACTTTGGCCTGACCGGCTGGCCGAAGACATCCGGGTCACGCGGGATCCACATCTACGCGCGGATTGAGCCACGCTGGAGCTTCCCGGAGGTGCGCAGCGCGGCCGTCGCGCTCGCCAGGGAGATCGAGCGCCGGGCGCCCGATGACGCCACGTCGCGGTGGTGGAAGGAGGAGCGCCACGGCGTTTTCGTTGATTACAACCAGAACGCGAAGGACCGGACGGTCGCCTCGGCCTACTCGGTCCGGCCGACCCCTGATGCCCGGGTCTCCACCCCGCTGAGCTGGGACGAGGTACCAGACTGCGACCCGGCCGCGTTCACTATCGACTCGGTCCCGACGCGGTTCGCCGACCTCGGCGATCTGTCGGCGGGCATCGACGCGGCCTGCGGCTCGCTCGAGCCGCTGCTTGCCGCGGCGGCGCGCGACACGGCCGCTGGCCTGCCCGATGCGCCCTGGCCGCCGCACTTCGCCAAGCAGGCCGGCGAGCAGCCCCGGGTCCAGCCGTCGAAACGCCGCTCGCCCCCGGCTGGCCAGGACCAGACGCCGCCGGAGCCTGCGATCGGCCCGGCGGCGCCGGGTAGGGGCAGCGGGCAGAGTGGCCGTCGCAAGTCGGCGATGCCGCTCATCGAGGTAGCCAGGGCGGCGACCAAGGCGGAGGCGATGGCCGGCCTGCAGCGCTGGCAGGACCGTCATCCGGAGGCCGCGGCCCGCCTGGAGCCCGCCGACTTTTTGGTGGACTCGATGCGCGGGCGCTTCTCGACGTGGACCCGGATCCGGCTGAACCTGCGCAACGTCCCGGAGGCGCAGCGGCCGCCGCAAGAGGCCCTTGAGGTCGATTACGACCCGTGGGCGGGCGGCGGCTGACCCCGCCCGGTACGCCGCCGGACTGGTCAGCTCACCTGGGGCAGCACGTCGCTGGCGATCAGCTCGAGGTGATCGAGATCTGCCAGGTCAAGCACCTGAAGGTAGATCCGCTCGGCGCCAATCGCCGCGAACTTGCCGATCTTCTCGGCGATCTCGTCGGGCGTGCCTGCCAGGCCCTGCTCCCGGATCTCGGCAAGCTCCTCGCCGATCACGCCGGCCCGGCGGCTCAGCTCGGCAGCAGAACGGCCGCAGCACACAAGCTGAGCCGCCGAGTAGATCATTGACGACTCATGCCGGCCGGCCGAGGCACAGGCCTGTTGCACCCGGCCGAACGCGGCCCTCGTCCCGTCCAGGTTCGTGAACGGGACGTTGTACTCGTCCGCGTACTTCGCGGCGAGCCTCGGCGTCCGGCTCGGGCCGGTGCCACCAATGATCACCGGCGGCCGCGGCCGCTGGGACGGCTTGGGCAGCGCCGGCGAGTCAGTCACCGTGTAGTACTCGCCCCGGTAGTCGAACGACCCGCCCTCCGCTGCCTCCCAAAGGCCGATGATGACGGCCAGCTGTTCCTCCAACCGGCCGAATCGCTCGCTGACGCTGGGGAACGGGATGGCGTACGCCGCGTGCTCCGCCGCGAACCAGCCGGCCCCGACGCCGAATTCGACCCGGCCGCCGCTCATCTGGTCAACCTGCGCCACGGTGATGGCGAGCGGCCCGGGATGCCGGAAGGTGGCGGCGGTCATCAGCGTGCCCAGCCGGATCCTGGTCGTCTCACGGGCCAGCCCGGCCAGCGTGATCCAGGCGTCAGTCGGGCCGGGCAGCCCGCTGACATCGCCGATCTTGAGATAGTGATCGGAACGGAAGAATGCGTCGAAGCCGAGATCCTCCGATGCCCTGGCCACCCGCAGCAGCGTCGCGTAGTCGGCGCCTTGCTGCGGCTCGGTGAAGACCCTCAGTTCCATGTCCCCATCTTGGCTCATTTCGTTACCAGGCGTCCGCCCGTCCCGCAACGGCCCGCCGAACGGACTCAAACGTCCTGGCCGGCTACCGCCAGGTGCTGCGATCCAGGGTCGCCAGGCACTCCACATGGTGAGTCATGGGGAAGGCATCGAAGGCGCGCAGTGCGCGCAGGTCCCACCCGCGCTCGCGGAGCAGCCCGAGGTCCCTGGCCAGGGTCGCCGGATCACACGACACGTAGGCAATCCGGCGCAGCCTGGCGGCGGCGCCGCTTTCCGTCGGGGGCGGCCCGCACAGCAGGTCGATGACCGGCCGTGCTGCTCCCGTTCTTGGCGGGTCCAGCACAGCCAGCGAAGCATCAGACAGACCATGGCGAGCCAGCAGCGCGCCGGTGTCGCCGCAGTGCACCCGCGCCCACGGCGTGCCGCGCAGGTTGTGCCTGGCGTCGCGCACGGCCAGCCGGTCCTGCTCCATCCCGATGACGGCGCCGGCCGGGCCGACCGCCTCCGCGAGCAGCCCGGCGAACAGCCCGGCCCCGCAGTAGAGGTCGAGCGCCACGTCCCCGGGCTCCGGGCGCAGCGCGTCCAGTACCGCAGCCGCGAGCGCGTCAGCTGCGCCCGGATGCACCTGCCAGAACGCTGCCGCGTTGACCCGCCAGTCCCGGCCCGCTGCATGCTGGCGCAAGTAACCGCCGTCTGGCGCGGTGGGCATGCCGTCCCGGCCGCGTCGCGATACCGCCTCCGCCCGGCCGCGCGGCGGTAGCTGCCTGCCGCCCGGTCCGGCAACGGACACCGCGCGATCGCCGGACACCGGCGCAGTGCAGATCTCGACCCAGCGGGCTCCCGGCCAGTTCCGGCCGGTCACGTCAGCGGCGCCGACCAGCGGATGAGCGATCGGGCAGCCGCCGACATCGATGACCTCGTGGGAGCGGTGCTTGTGCAGCCCTGCGGTACCGTCGGAGCGCACCGCGAACCTGACCCTGGTTCGCCAGCCGAGGCCGTCACGGTCACCGGCCACCGGCTCGACCGTCACCTCGCGCTCGATGCCGGCGATGCGGCGCAATTGCTGGCTGACGACGGCGGCCTTCAGCGCCCGCTGGGCCGGCAGGCTGGCGTGCTGCCAGTCGCAACCGCCGCAGCCGCCAGGCCGGGCCTGCGGGCATGGCGGCCGTACCCGGGCGGCCGCAGCTTCCACGATCTCCACCGCGTCGGCCCGGGCCAGCTTCGAGGTCCGCTGCGTGATGACGGCCCGGACCCGCTCACCGGGCAGCGCGTGCCGCACGAAGATCACCTGGCCGTGGCCTGGCTCCGGCCGCGCCACGCACCAGCCGCCATGCGCGGCCTCGCCGACTGTCAGGTCGACCAGATCGCCTGCCCGCAGCGGCATGTCCGGGAAGAGTGACATCCCACTATGCTCCCGTGACTGGCACGGGCCTGCTGGCTCCGGGGTATTCGGTTCTGCTTCCCCGGGCAGTCCGGGCTAGCACTGTCCTGCCGGAGGGCATACCTTGATCGGGCACCGCAACCGCCGGAAGGAAGACAGTGCATATCGTCATCATGGGATGCGGGCGGGTCGGCTCGACGATCGCGCACATCCTCGAGGACCAGGGGCACTCGGTCGCCATCATCGACCAGGACCCGGACGCGTTTCGCAGGCTGCACGGGCATTTCAAGGGCCAGCGGGTGACCGGCGTCGGTTTCGACCGCCATGTTCTTATCGAGGCGGGTATCGAGCGGGCCGACGCATTTGCGGCGGTCAGCAACGGCGACAACTCGAACGTCATCGCGGCGCGGGTCGCTCGGGAATCGTTCGGCGTCGAGCGTGTCGCGGCCCGGATCTATGACCCCCGGCGGGCCGAGGTCTACCAGCGGCTGGGCATCCCGACGGTGGCAACGGTCCGCTGGACAGCCGACCAGATGCTGCGCAGGCTGCTGCCGGAGGGCACCGAGCCGCTCTGGCGCGATCCGACCGGCACGATCGTGCTCGCGGATGTCGCCTACTCGGGCGACTGGCTCGGCGAGAAGGTCCGGACGCTTGAGGACGCGGCGCGGGCCAGAATCGCCTACATCTCCAGGCTGGGCGACGCGTTGCTGCCGACGCCGGGCACCGTCCTGCAGGAAGGCGACGTGGTGCACGTGATTGCTGACGCGAGTGACCTTGACCGGATCGAATCGGTGTTCGCCCGGCCCGCCGCGCCCGGGAAGGGGAGCCACTGATGCGGGTAGCGATCGCGGGTGCCGGTGCGGTCGGCCGGTCCATCGCCAAGGAACTGCTCGGCAACGGTCACGACGTCCTGCTCATCGACAAGAACCCCAGGTCCATCAAGGTGGACAGCCTGGCGCGGGCCGAGTGGCTGCTGGCCGATGCGTGCGAGATCGCCTCGCTTGACGACGCCTCGCTCGAGCACTGCAACGTGGTGATCGCGGCGACCGGTGATGACAAGGTCAACCTGGTGGTGTCGCTGCTGGCCAAGACCGAGTTCGGGGTACCCAGGGTGGTGGCGCGGATCAACCACCCGAACAATGAGTGGCTGTTCAACGAGTCGTGGGGCGTGGACGTGGCGGTGTCTACCCCGCGGCTGCTTTCGGCACTGGTCGAGGAGGCTGTCAGCGTCGGCGACCTGGTCCGGCTGATGACGTTCCGGCAGAGCGAGGCCACCCTGGTTGAGCTGACCATGCCGGCCGATGCGCCGCTGGCCGGCCAGCGGATCGGCGGCATCGAATGGCCTACCGACACCGCGCTCGTCGCGATCCTCAGGGACGGCAGGGTGATCGTGCCTAACAGCGATGATCCGCTGGAGGCCGGTGACGAGCTGCTCTTCGTCACCAGCGAAGACGTCGAGGAAGACCTGGCCAGGCTGCTGGCCGGCGAGCGGTGAGCTACCTGGTCTCGGTGATCTCGGGGCCGCGCTCGAACGGGTTCGGGTAATCCGGGCTTTCGGCCTGTGCCATCTGCTCTTCAAGGGCACGGCGAGCGTCTTCGGGCAGCCGGATCTCCAGCAGGTCACGCGGCGGGGCGGGATGGTCGCCCCGCATCACGACCACGTCGGCAAAGAGTTCCTCGAAGGGCCTCGCCAGCTCGGGCCGCTGCGCGGCCGGGCCGCTGATCACGCCACGGAGAAACCACCGGGGCCCGTCGACGCCCATGAACCTGACCTGCTGCAAGGGCTGGCGGCGCTGCCCGGGCTCGGCGGCATTGATCCGTGCGTGCAGTTCGGGACCGAACGGGCCGGCGGACTCCGTGCTCTCGCCGCCTGACTTGGCCACTTCCTCGGCGATCTCGACCCTTACCTCGTCCCAGAGCCCGCTAGTCTTCGGCGCAGCGAACGCCTGCAGCTGAAGCGCGCTCTCACCACGCACGATGGCAATCCAGACCCCCTGGTCCTCGGCCATGTTGACCTGGACGTCCAGGCCCTCCCGCGCGGGAACGAGCAAGCTGCCGAAGTCCATCCGCTCGGTAGCCGGGTAGCTTCCTGCCCCATCCCATGGGCCTGAGCCTGCTCCGCCTGGCTCGGCGCCCGGGCCGGCGCCCGGCTGACGGGCGCCGGGCGGCCCCGCCTGGGCAGGCCTTCCGGGCGCCTGATCAGGGCCGCTTCCCGGTGCATGGCCCTCGAACTCGGCCTCGTCGTCGAGCTCGGCGTCGCCGAGCTCGGCATCGCCGAACTCAGCGTCGTCGCCGAACTCAGCGTCGTCCTCGAACTCAGCGTCGTCCTCGAACTCAGCGTCATCCTCGACCACGCGGTCGTCCGCGAACTGAGCGTCGTCGAACTCCGGGTCGTCCTCGGAGCCGGCATCATCTCGGATATCGGCCCGGTCCGGACCCCGATCATCCGCACCGTCGCGGCGACGCCGTCGGAACACCCCGCACGCTCCTTACTTCCTTACCGGAAACTCATTTCGCCCGCAGGCCCGCTGGCGGCGTGCCCTCCTGTCGATCCGAACCCGCCATCCCCCCTGGCCGAGCCAGGCAGCGTGTCAACCTCCCAGAAAACCGGGCATTCCACGCGCTGGACCACGAGCTGAGCGATGCGGTCGCCGCGCTGAAAGCGCACCGGGGTGTCGGCGTCGGTGTTGAGCAGGGTCACCCTGATCTCGCCACGGTACCCGGCGTCCACAGTGCCCGGCGCATTCACGATCGTGACGCCGTGCCGTACCGCCAGCCCGGACCGCGGATGCACGAAGGCGGCGTAACCATCGGGTAGCGCGATCGCGATACCGGTCGGCACAGCCGCGCGCGCGCCCGGCGGGAGTTCCACGTCCACGGCGGCAAACAGGTCGACGCCCGCATCTCCCGGATGAGCGCGGCTCGGCACCTGGAGACCAGGGTCGAGCCGTTTGATCAGCACCTGGACCCGGTCAGGTTCGCCGTTAGTGAGCGGCATGGGTCACCACCCTTCAGATATGCCGGTGCACGGAGGTGACCTTACAGCCGGGCCTGCCGCCTGGCGGCGAAGACCGTCACGACGGCGGCCGGTGTGCCGCCGGCCGAGACAAGTCCGGGGATGACCACCGATATGCCTCCGACCGGGCTAGTCCGGGATGACGGCAGTCTCCCCGCCGGGCAGCAGCCCGCCTCTCATCACCCCATCCGGCAGCACCCCGTCCGATAGCAGCCCGCTGAGGGATGGCGCAGCGCCGCCCGCAGGCGCAGCGCCGCCCGCAGGCGCAGCGCCGCCCGCAGGCGCAGCCCCGCCCGCAGGCGCAGCCCCGCCGGAAAGCGCTGCCCCGCCGGGCGCTCCGGGCGGGCCGGGTCCGCCGGGCGGCCCGGTCTGGCCCGGCTGCTCGCGGCGCAGATGCGGCCACGCATAACTGATCGCGGCTGCGGCGGGCACCGCCACGATGGCACCCGCAATCCCGGCGATGACGCCGCCGACCGCCAGGACCAGGATGATCGCGAGCGGATGCAACCGGACGATCCGGCCCACCACAAGGGGCTGCAGCAGGTGGCTTTCCAGCTGGTTCTCCGCCAGGAAGACGGCAATCAGGATGACTGCCGCGATCCAGCCCTTGGTGCCGAGAGTCACCAGGATCGCCAGCGCCCCAGCTACCAGGATCCCCACCAGCGGCACGTAGGCGGCGAGGAACACCAGGATGATCAGGGGAACGAGGAGCGGAACACCGAGGATCCAGAGCGCCAGGCCGATGAACACAGCGTGGATGGCCGCGACCGCCGTGGTGCCGCGGATGTAGTTCACCAGCGCAGTCCAAGCTGCCGCGGCTGCGTTGTCCGCCCGCCGCCTGGACTCGGGCGACAGCCCCTTCGTCAGGAATACCCAGATCCGCTCGCCGTCCTTGAGCAGGAAGAAGGTCACGAACAGCATGAGGACGAGGCCGGTCAGGATCTCAAGGAAGATCTTGCCGCCGGTCAGAACCGTCCCCGCCACCTGCGACTTGTGCTGTGACAGGAACTTGACGAGCTGGCCGGAGAATTCCTGCAGCCGCTTGCTGCTGAGGTGGAACGGGCCGCCGGCCAGCGAGACCTGCACCTGGTGAGCCGTGTGCTTCACTTCGGTGGCGAGCGTCGGATAGTCGGCGCTCACCCGGGTGGCGGCCAGCGTCACGAGCCCGGCGAGCACGATGACCGCGGCCAGGACAGTGCACCAGGTGGCCGCGAGCCCAGGCAGGCCCGCCCGGCGCAGCCGTGCCGTCAGCGGCTGCAGCAGGGCGGTCAGCAGCAGGGCCGCGATACAGGGCAGGACCACCAGGCGAAGCGCGCTGGCCACCCGGAAGGCGACGTATATCAGCAGGCCGACCAGGAGAAGCCGCCACGACCAAGCAGCCGCCCGCTGCAAGAAGCCCGGCACGCTACCCCCGCCCTCAGCCCGCCTGTCCGGCCCGCCGCCACCCGGCCGGCCCGCGCCGCTGGCGTCGCCTGGCGCGGCAGGTGCGCGCTCGTCCCCGGCGGCAACCTCGTGATCGGGGTCCGTCCTGCCATGCCTCGTCCGCCAGCCAGTCATGCTCACCATGTAACCAACTACCGTTGACCAATGCGCGACTACCATGAACAGCTCCGCGCGCCGGCCTCCTGGTGGCTGCTCGGCATGATCTGCGCGGCCATCTTCGGTACCACTCTCTGGGCTGGATTCAGCCTGTTCGTGGCCTTTCTGTGTTACCTGCTATTCGGCGGGGGATGCGCAGCCGCGCTTTTGCTCTGGGGCCATGCCACGATCGAGGTGACCGAAGGCGAATTGCGCGCCGGATCGGCCGTCTTGCCGCTGAGCCAGGCCGGGGAAGTGGCGCCACTCGATGAAGCGCAGGCGCGAGAGCTCCGCGGCCCGCGAGCTGACCCCTCGGCCTTCCTGCTGATCAGGCCGTACCTGAGGCGCGCGGTCTATGTCGAGGTCGCTGGCCACGCCTCGGGCACGCCATACTGGCTCCTCGGTACCAGGCGGCCAGCGGAGCTCGCCGCCGCGATTCAGCGATCCAGACCGCAGGCCCGCGCCAGCGGCAGCCCCGTGGGATGATCAGCAGACGGCCAATGGAGGGATGTCGAATGTCAGCCAAGCAGGGGGACACAGGCTCGCGAGCGGTCAAGGCAATGGCCGGCATGGGCGCGGCCTTCGTTGCCCGCAAGGTGATCATCCTCGCCGGGAAGAAGCTCACCGGCAAGGAACCGCCAGAGCATCCAGAGGATCCGCAGGTCGCCCTCCGCGATGCGCTCGTCTGGGGCGTCGTGATCGCAGTCGGCGTGCATACCGCCCGGCTGCTGGCGACCCGCGCGGCGACCAAGCGGCTGCAAACCGACGCCGAGAAGCCTGCACCGTAAGGCTTCGCTCCGGCGCCGGCTTCTCTACTCTTGTGGGCGTGACTGAGAAAGATCGTTCCAGGCTGGGCTTCAAGATCAAGTACGCCGCCACCCACCCCGGCAACATCATCCCGTACACCCGCCGTCGCAGCCGGGACGTGTTTCTCTGGCTAGGGACAAGGGACCACGTCAGCTACTACCGGGCCGTGATGGCCTCGGACGCGGCCCGCAGCCGTGAGGGCGCGGTGGGCAGCAAGACCCACGACTCCTGGCTCAAGCTCGGCCAGCTGCAGTTCGACTACCTGGTCAGCCATGGCCTCAAGCCCGACATGCGGATGCTCGAGATCGGCTGCGGGAACCTGCGTGCCGGGCGGCTGTTCATCGACTACCTCGACCCGGGTAACTACTACGGAATTGATATCTCGCCGGAGATACTCCTCGCGGCGCAGGACACCGTTGCGGAATACGGCCTACAGGCCAGGTTGCCGCACCTGACGCTGGTCCGGGACCTGCGGTTTGGGTTCCTGCCCGACGGGCAGTTCGACGTGGTGCACGCGCACAGCGTGTTCTCGCACTCGCCCATCGGGGTGATCGACGAATGCCTCGCGAACATCAGCCGGGTCATGGCACCCGGCGCCTTCTTCGATTTCACCTTCGACCGGACCGAGGGAGCCGAGCACCACGTGCTGCGCGAGGACTTCTACTACCGGACCGAGACCCTGGTCGCGCTGGCCGCCGCGCGGGGGCTGCAGGCTACCTTCATGACCGACTGGGAGGACCTGCCGCACGAGCAGTCCAAGCTGCGCGTCACCCACGCTCCGTAACCCGTCGGCGGCGGAGCGACTGCCAGGCCCGATGCCTGGTCGCCGGCCGGGAAAGTTAGGATGCCTGTCGGCTCGGAGTCGTATCGTTATGGCCGCTTACGGGCGACACTAGGAACAATGCACCAAGGCGGGCACGGGCCGGGGCGTTGAGGAGGTGCGTGATGGCTACACGACGGGTCCTGGGGATCGTACTTGCCGGGGGCGCGGGCAAGAGGCTCGCGCCCCTCACCGCGGACCGGGCTAAACCCGCAGTGCCCTTCGCCGGGCTGTACCGGCTGGTGGACTTCGCCCTCTCCAATCTGGTCAACTCCGGGTTCCGCCGGATCTGCGTGCTCACCCAGTACAAGAGCCACAGCCTGGACCGGCACATCACCACGACCTGGCAGCTGAACACCCTGCTCGGAAACTACGTCACCCCGGTGCCAGCCCAGCAGCGCCTCGGCCCGCACTGGTATACCGGCTCGGCGGATGCCATCTACCAGTCGCTGAACCTGATCTACGACGACCGGCCGGACATCGTGGCCGTCTTCGGCGCAGACCACGTGTTCCGGATGGATCCGATGCAGATGATCGATCAGCACGAGGCGGCGGGAGCGGGCGTCACGGTGGCGGCCATCCCGGTACCGCGGAAGGACGCGACGGCGTTCGGGGTGATCCAGGCCGCCGCCGACGGCCGCTCCATCGAGGCGTTCCTGGAGAAACCCGCCGATCCGCCGTCGCTGCCCGGCCGCCCCGATGAGGCCTTCGCCTCGATGGGCATCTATGTTTTCGACACCCCGGTGCTGATCGAGGCGCTACGCCAGGACGCGGCCAATCACGCCAGCCGGCACGACATGGGCGGTGACATCATCCCCATGCTTGTCAGCCAGGGCCGCGCTCAGGTGTATGACTTTCTCGACAACAAGGTCCCCGGGGCGGATGCGAGGGACGCCGGGTACTGGCGCGATGTGGGAACGCTCGATTCGTACTTCGAGGCCCACATGGACCTGTGCGCCATCGTCCCGGTATTCAACCTGTACAACGACCATTGGCCGATCCTGACGCACGTGCCTTCGCAGCCGCCGGCCAAGTTCGTCCACGATGAGGGCGACCGGATCGGCCGGGCTATCAACAGCATCGTCAGCAACGGCGTCGTCGTCTCCGGCGGCCTGGTGCGCGACTCAGTCCTCTCGCCCGGTGTACGGGTGAACAGCTGGTCAACGGTGGAGCGGTCGGTCGTGCTGCACAACACCCACATCGGCCGCCACGCCGTGGTCAGGGACGCCATCCTGGACAAGAATGTCATCGTCCCCGAGGGCGTCAAGGTCGGCGTCGACAAGGAGCACGATGTGGCGCGCGGCTTCGTTGTCTCGGAGGGCGGGATCACCGTGGTCGGGAAGGGCCAGGCGGTGCCGGCGTGACGATGGCTGAGCACCGCCGCCCGCTCCGCGTGGCGCTGCTTACCAGGGAGTACCCGCCGGAGGTCTATGGCGGGGCGGGAGTGCATGTGAGCTACCTGGCCCGCGAACTGGCTGCCTTGGTGGACCTGACGGTGCACTGCCAGGGCATCGATCGCGAAGGCGCCGTGGCGCACCGGCCTTGGGACCGCCTCGCAGGCGCCAACCAGGCGCTGCAGACCGTCTCAACGGACCTGTCGATGACAGCCGCGGCGGCCGGAGCGGACCTCGTTCACTCGCACACCTGGTATGCGAACCTGGCTGGCCACCTAGCGTCCCTGCTCTACTCGGTCCCGCACGTCGTGACCGTCCACTCGCTCGAGCCGCTGCGGCCGTGGAAGGCCGAGCAGCTCGGCGGGGGTTACGCCGTATCGTCCTGGTGCGAGCGGACCGCGGTGGAGGCCGCCGCGGCCGTCATCGCGGTCTCCGACGGGATGCGGGCCGACGTGCTCGCCGCCTACCCGGCCGTCCAGGCTGACCGGGTCTGGGTGATCCGCAACGGGATCGACACCGTCGAGTACTCCCCTGATCCGTCGACCGATGTGCTGGAGCGGCATGGGATCAACCCCGGCGAGCCCGCCGTCGTCTTTGTCGGCCGGGTCACCAGGCAGAAGGGTCTGCCGGTGCTGCTGCGGGCGGCTGACCGCATCGACCCGGCGGCACAGCTGGTGATCTGCGCCGGCCAGGCCGACACGCTCGAGCTGGAATCCGAGGTCGCCGGTCTTGCCGAGCGGCTGCGCACGCGCAGGTCCGGCGTCATCTGGCTGTCTGGGATGCTCGCCAAGCACGAGGTGATCCAGCTGCTGACGCACGCGACCGTGTTCGTCTGCCCGTCGCTGTACGAGCCGCTCGGCATCGTCAACCTGGAGGCAATGGCCTGCGGCGCCGCCGTCGTGGCCTCCAGGGTCGGCGGGATACCTGAAGTGGTCGCCGACGGCGTTACCGGCCTGCTGGTGCCGCCCGGTGATGCTGACGGGCTCGCCGATGCGATCAACGTGCTGGTGCGTGAGCCAGGCCGGGCCACGGCGATGGGCCAGCTGGGGCGCAAGCGCGCCGTCGCCGAGTTCGGCTGGCCCGCCGTCGCCGCGCAGACCGCGGCGCTGTACGAGGAGCTGGCCAGGCCCCGTACCCTCGGCTAGGTCCCCGTGACGACAAGGGAACGATCGCGACAAGCTCGCGGCCGCCGGGCGCTGCCGACCGCCCGGCCATCGGTCGCTGACAGCGCAACGCTCGTCAAGCATGCACCCTGTTCCCCGGCTCCCGGCTCGACATCCTGGGCGGCCCGCGCCGCATCGGGCTGGCCTGGGACGCCCCGGGCGGCGCTCAGGCGGACTTGCTCAGGTAACCGATCCGGCCGCGGCTCCGGTCACCCGGTCGCCCCAGCGGGCGAGCTCACCGTCCAGGTCGAGAGGCGCGATCAGGGCGGCGCGGCCGGCCATCTCGGCATCCCAGTCCTCGGCGGGGACCCGCCACATGACCTCGAACTCGATCCCGCTGGGATCCTTTGCGTACAGGGACTTCGATACCCGGTGGTCACTGGCGCCGACGAGTGCGCCGCGGGCCAGCAGCCGGGCCCGGATCTGGGCCAGCTCGGCCAGCGTGCCAACCTCCCAGGCGAGGTGGTACAGGCCCAGGTAGGGGGTCTCCGGCTGGCCCGCATCGCCGACCTCGAAGAGCCCCAGGTCATGGTCATTGGCTGAGCCTGGCGCACGGAGGAACGCGGCCCGTCCCGGAATCTCGGTGCGCACCTCGAATCCGAGCGCGCCACAGTAGAAGTCGACAGTGCTCGCCAGGTCGCGAACATAGAGGACGGCGTGGTTCAGGCGGCGTACGGCCATCTGGAATCTCCCCGGATAGAAGTCCTGCCTCCATGAAATGCCGCATGGGGGCGTTCTGATTCCCGCAGGCGCGGAAGGGCCGCCGGGGAAGCTGGCCAGCGCCACCGCGATGCCCGTCGAGACGCACTGTCACAACGACCTGGGCATGGCCGTGGCCAATTCGGTGTCAGGCGCGCTCGGCGACCTCGATGCAGGCCAGGACGCCTGGATCAACACCTGCATTAACGGTATCGGCGAGCGATCGGGCAACTGCCGACCTGGTCTCGTGCATCCTGGCCTTCAGGCACGGCTTCGGGCTGGCCGGCCGCACCGAGATCGGCGACCGCCTCGACTTGTCCTGGGCCCGGCGGTCCGCGCTCTGGGCGAGCTACGCGTTCGGGAGGCGCTGCCGCAGAACCAGCCGGGCACCGGGCGGAACGCGTTCGCCCACGAATCGGGCATCCACGCCGACGGCGCCCTCAAGGACCGGCAGAACTACCTGGTCACCGGCCGAGCTGGCCACGGCGGCGGGACTGGCGCAGCCTGCGCCGCTGGGACGGGTCGAGCATCAGGTAGGCAACGGTCGGGATGATGATCGCGGCAGCGATCACTCCCAGGGCCAGCCACGGGCTGATGATGAACAAGAAGAACCCGATGATGACACCGGCAATGCCGAATTTCATGTGAGGCGACACGGGACTCCTTCTCTCTGCGGAAGCTCGCCTCCCGCGTGCTGTCCCTAGGACAACTAGACCACATCTGGCCTCGTCAGCGGTAACGCTGCAGATACCGGACCGGTTCCCTGGCGAGCCCGGCACGATCGAGTGACCCACTGCGCAGCCTACCGCGCCGTCTGCGGCGCCCAGCAGCACGCTCTGATCACCCGCCAGAGGTGATGCCCGCGCCTGGGCGGCCCCGTTATGCCTGGTGAGCGACTTGGCGCCGGGCGGCAGCCCGCCGCGGGCCAACCGGGAGCGGGGAGGGAAATGGCAACGGCAAGGCCCGCGCGGGCTGCGGCGCCAACCAGCCGCAACGCGCCTGAGCGCGCCGGGCTGGTGCTGACGTCGCTGATCGTGGTGGCGGCAGTGGCCAACCTGAACCTGTCGGTGGCCAATGTCGCGCTGCCGTCGATCGGCAAGGCGTTCGACTCCTCGCAGACCTCCCTTGATCTCGTCGCCGTCGGTTACTCGCTGGGGCTGGCCGCTTCCGTCCTGTACCTGGGCGCGGTCGGCGACCGTTACGGCCGCAAGATGATGCTGCTGCTGGGGATTGCGCTTTCGGTGCCCGCCTGCCTGCTTGCGGCATTCGCTCCCAGCGACACGGTGCTGATCGCGGCCCGGATTTTGGGCGGTGTCGCGGCGGGCATGGCGTTCCCGACTACCCTTGCCCTGGTCACCGCGCTCTGGTCCGGTCCGGAGAGGACCAGGGCGATCGCGCTGTGGTCCGGCATCGGCGCAGCGGTCGCCGCCCTCGGCCCGGCCATCGCCGGTGCGCTGCTCGAGCATTTCTACTGGGGGTCAGTGTTCCTGGCCACCTTGCCGCTGGCCCTGGCGGCGTTCGTCATGGCGGTACGTTTCGTGCCGAGTCATGTCCGTGAGACGACCGATCCGATCGACAATGTCGGCGGCATCATCTCCGTGGTTCTGGTCGCGGCGCTCATCGTGGACATCAACTTCGCGCCGGTGCCTGGCAAGGGGGCGCTGGTCATCGGGCTTGCGGTGGTGGCCGTTGCGGCCGCAGCCGGGTTCGTGATCAGGCAGCGGGCCGCGGCGCACCCGCTGTACGACCTGCGGGTGGCCGCGCGGCCGACCTTCTGGGTGGCGGCCGTCGCCGGAGTGATCGTGTTCGGCTCGCTGATGGGGGCGATCTTCATCGGCCAGCAGTTCCTGCAGGACGTGCTCGGCTACTCGACCATCAAGGCGGGGCTGGCCAACCTGCCGCAGGCGTTCTTCATGGTCGCCGTCGCGCCCGCCTCGGCCAAGCTGATCGCCTCGAGGGGATCCAGGTTCACCCTGCTCGCCGGCTATGTGTTCTGCCTGCTCGGATTCCTCACGATGCTGCTGCTGTGGCAGCAGCACATCTCGTACTGGAAGGTCGGCCTCGCCTACGCGCTGATCGGCATCGGCGTCGGGTTCGCTGGCACGCCTGCCTCGCACGCGCTGACCGGGTCGGTGCCGGTGCGGCGGGTCGGCATGGCCTCAGGCACCGCCGACCTGCAACGCGACCTCGGCGGCGCGATCATGCAGTCGATCTTCGGCGCGCTGCTCACGGCCGGCTACGCGACGGCTTTCACCAAGGCGATCGCTGCGGCACCGCATAGCTCGGATGTGTCGGCCAGTGTCCAGAACCAGCTCACGAAGTCGTTCGCGGGCGCTCAGGCGGTCGCGCAGCGCTATCCGCAGTACGCGAGCGCGATCACGTCGGCGGCCAGGTCCTCGTTCCTGTCCGGCGACAAGTGGGCCTACGCGGCCGGGGTGGTTGCTGTCGTGCTCGGTTCGGTGCTCGTCTTCGTCAAGTTCCCGAAGAAGGACGCTGAGGAACGGCAGCTCGCCCGTTACCACGCCAGCGATGGGAGCGAGTCCCGGGAGTGGATGGCCAGCAGCCTGCCCGGACCGGGCTAGCCGGATGGCGGACGCGAGGTTCCCCGGTGCGTCGCCGGCCCGGGACACGGCAGGATGGCCCCAGAGTCCGCACCTATCGGAGGCCGCCGTGGCGCTGTCGCTGCCCATCGATCCCCATGCCAACGAGCTGCTGTCCGGCAGCCCGCTGGCGCTGCTCATCGCGATGCTGCTGGATCAGCAGGTGCCGCTGGAGAAGGCATTCAGCTCGCCTTATGTCCTGGCCCAGCGGCTCGGCCACGAGCCGACTGCCGCCGAGCTTGCCGATTACGAGCCGGACGCGCTCGCCGCCGTCTTCAGCGAACGGCCGGCCCTGCACCGGTACCCGCGCGCGATGGCAGGCCGGACCCAGGAACTGGCCCGCGCGATCGTGGACCGCTACGACGGTCAGGCGGCCCGGATCTGGCTGGACGCCGCGGATGGCGCCGGCCTGCTCAGGCGCCTGTCGGAACTGCCCGGCTTCGGCACGTACAAGGCACAGATCCTGACGGCGCTGCTGGGCAAGCAGCTGGGCGTCCGGCCGGACGGCTGGCGGCTGGCGGCGGGCCGGTTCGGCGAGGACGGCTCCCGGTATTCGGTCGCCGACGTGGTGGACGCGGCGTCGCTGGCCGCGGTCCGCGAGCACAAGAAGCAGCTGAAGGCGGCCGCGGCGGGCGCCCGGCCGTAGGGCCTGAGCTCAGCCAGCGGACGGTGCCGCGGTCAGCGGACGGCGGCACGGTCAGCGGACGGCGGCACGGCGGCGCGGTCAGCGGACGGTGGCGCGGTCAGGCCGCGTCGCCCTTCAGCGAGAACGACGACAGGGCCCGGACCGCCAGGGCCAGCGTCACCACTGTCACGACCGCCCCCATGATGACGGCCGTTGTCAGGCTCAGGCGCGCGTTCAGGTTGGGATCGTGGGCGATCCCGTTGGCGATGCCCAGCGAATACTGGCCCGCTGACAGCTCGCTCGCCCCGCTGACGAGATTGGCCAGCAGCCCCTCCCACACCAGGAGATACAGCAGGCCGAGCGCGATGGCCCGGGTGGTGAGCACCGAGACCATCACGAAGATTGCGTTATAGATCACTGCCGCGGCCAGAGCGCCGGCGAATATCCCCGCGGCGAGCTTGGTGGCGCCGCCGGTCGCGAGCAGGCCCGCCACGAACTCGGGCACGGCGGCGAAGGCTACCGTCAGGGCGACCGCCACGGCGAATTTGCTGAGCACCACCGATGACCGGCGCACCGGGGTGGCCAGCAGATGAATAATGCTGCCGTCGTCGATCTCGGCGCCAAGAACGCTGGTGCCGATGATCAGCGCCGTGAGCGGCAGCACCACCGAGAAGCCGAAAGTGCCAAGAAACGTCCCTGGCCACTGGGTCGCCGCCGGCTGGGTGGCCTTCAGCAGCCCCGCGATGCCGATCAGGATCACCGCGGGCACGGCGAACAGCAGGGCCCGCTTGCGGCTCATCGCCGCCCGGAACGTGATCCGCATGATGACTGGGTTGATGACTCCGGACATGACTCTCACTTCTCGTATCTGGACGCGGTCCCCGGCCTGGCGGTCAGGATGCGATCAGGTAGGCAAAAACGCTTTCCAGCGACTCGTCAGCGGGCAGCAGCTCGCGGAGCCTGATGCCCTCCTGCCTGGTGAGCCCGGCCAGCTGCCTGGTGAAGGTGCCGTAATCAGCGGCTCGCACCTGCAGGCCGCGCGGCGTCAGCTCGACGCCGTTGACGGCCGGGCTCCCGATCAGCGCGGCGCCGAGCAGCCGGTCGTCGGAGGACCGGACCAGGAAGACATGCGGCCTGCTGGTCATCAGCCGCCTGATCGCGCGGAAATCGCCGGACGCGGCGAGACGGCCACCGACGATTACCTGGATCGTTCCGGAGATCCGCTCCACCTCTTCCAGGATGTGCGAGCTGAACAGGATGGCACGCCCCTGCTGCGCCAGCGCGTCAAGCAGGTCCATCATCTGCAGCCGCTGCCGCGGGTCCATCCCGTTGAACGGCTCGTCAAGGAGCAGCACCTGAGGATCGTGAACGAGCGCGGCGGCAACCTTGATCCGCTGCCGCATCCCCTTGGAGTAGGTCGAGATCTTGCGGTCCTGCGCGTCGGCCATCTCGACGATGCCGATCGCCCGTCCCGCGGCGCCGTCCGGATCGGGCAGGCCATGCAGCTTCGCGGTGGCCCGGACGAAGTCGGTCCCGGTGAGGAAGGAGTACACCGAGTCACGCTCGGGCACCAGGCCGAGGGTCCTGAAGATCTCCGGATTCCGCCAGCTTGGCCTGCCGCCGACGGTCAGCTCACCTCGTGACGGCTCAAGGAAGCCCGCCATCATATGCAGGAGCGTGGACTTGCCTGCGCCGTTCGGGCCGAGCAGACCGGTGACCCCGGGCCCGATCGTCATCGAGATGTCGTTGACCGCCACAACGTTCCCGTACCAGCGGGACACGTTGCGCAGCTCGATCGCGGTCATGCGATGCCCACCTTCCGGTACCTGGCCGCCAGGATGGCGAGGCTGCCGCCGAGGAAGACCAGCAGCATCACGCCGAAGACGGGACCGTAGCTGCCCGGGCTGCCGATGGTTCCCGGGCCGCCGAACTCGGTGCTGCCGCCGAGCCACTGCCGCACCCCGTCGAGCACCGTGAACGGGCTGATCAGGGCGTACAGCTGGGCCGCCGGCGGAGGATGATCGATGGGCCCGAAACTGCCGGCGCTGCTCTGGACGGCGATCCGGATCAGGATGCGGCCCAGCGTGAGGGTGAGCAGGAAGAAGATCGCGATGCCGCCGGTCGCGTACGCCCGCCGGCCGGTGAGCGAGGCGATGGCGAGCGCAATCGAGGCCAGCAGCACCGACCACATCAGGCCGACCAGCAGGCCGGGGATCAGCGCCCTGGTCTCGCTCCAGATCGCGCTGCCGCCGTGCGCCTGCGCGATCGTGCCCAGGTAGAGGATCAGCAGCGGGATCTCGATCATGGCCAGGCAGGCCAGCACGAAGGCGGTCAGCTTGGCCAGCGGGTAGTCCAGCCGACTGATCGGCCGGGCGAAGTACAGCGGCAGCACGTGGCTGCGCAGGTCCTTGGAGACCAGCTCGGGCCCCTGGGCCGCCAGGAAGACGGTCATCACCAGGATCCGTAGCGCCGGCTGGTAGGTGTCATAACTGACCTGGCGGGTGCCGGTGCGGTTGACGATGACCGCGTCCACGACAGCGGGCAGGCACATGATCGCGAAGGTCAGCACCGGCACGATCTTCGCCTTGACCCCGCGCCCGATGCCGAAGGCGGAGCGCAGGCTGTGCCAGCACAGCGCGAGGATAATCTGGGCCCGGCCCAGTCGCTCCCCCGCGTACCGCTGGTACCCGATGTCGTGGATGACGCCGCTGGCGGGCCGGGACGCGATCGCCGAGTCCGGCTGGGCACTGTCAGCCGACATTGACCGCTCCCATCGTGTCGGTGGCGGGCGCAGCATCACCGCGGAACAGTTCCTCGACGCGGTGCCTGCGCTGCTCCATCCGGTTCAGCGGGAGGCCGAGATCGGCGATCACGTCGCGGACCGTGTCGTAGGTTTCCTCGCCCGTCAGCCGGATGAGCAGCTCCCGCTGCTGGGCGACCGGCTGCAGGCCGCGCCTGGCGAGCTCGGCTGCCAGCTGCTCGGCGCCCTCTTCCACCTCGATCGCCAGGACCTGGCTGGCCTTCGTGAAGGAGCTCATCGAGGCGGCGCGCAGCAACCGGCCGCTGTCGATGGCGACCAGGTGATCGCAGATCTGCTCCACCTCGCCGAGCAGATGGGAGGCGACCACGACGGCGATGCCGAACTCGCCGCCGATCCGGCCGATCAGCTCGAGCATGGTCGCCCGCCCGGCCGGGTCAAGGCCGTTGGTCGGCTCATCGAGCAGCAGCAGCCGCGGATCGCCGACCAGCGCCTGGGCCAGTTTCACTCGTTGCTTCATGCCGGTGGAATAGGTGCCGATCTGCCGGTACCGCTCCTCGTACAGGCCGACGTGGCGGAGGGTCTCAGCGGCGCGCTCCTTGGCGGCGGTCGGCGGCAGCCCGGACATCCGGCCCAGGTGCGTGACGAACTCCGTCGCGGTGACGTCGGGCGGCAGGCAGTCATGTTCGGGCATGTAGCCGGTCAGCATCCTGATCCGGCTGGCATCCACGACGCAGTCACGGCCGAGCACCCTCGCCCGCCCGCTGGTCGGCGGGAGCAGGCCGAGCAGGATCTTGATCAGCGTCGACTTGCCTGCCCCGTTGGATCCGACCAGCCCGGTGATGCCAGGTTCGATTGCCACGGTCAGCCCGTCGAGCGCGGTGACCGCACCCGGATAACGTTTCGTTAGCGCGGTCGTCTCGACGACCGCCGCCGGTACTCCGGGATCGCTTAAGCCAGGAGCTTCCGACATCGAGTCAGCGTTCACGTCGCTCCGTCCTCGCCTTGAATGAGCTGCCCCTCTACCTTGCCAGTCCCAGGAGCCCGCCGTCGTCAGTCTGTGGGCTGACTCTGCTTCTCGCCGCGCTGCTTTTCCGCCGCTCCGCTTTTCCGCCGCGCTGCCTTTTCCGCCGCTCCGCGTTCCTCCGTCGCCTTTCCGCCCCCCTGCCAGGCAATCCCGAGTTACCGGAGCGTGGCGCGCAGCATCAGCGAGACGCCAGGCAGGGACTTGGTCGGCAGGTAACGTTCGGCGACGATGATCGCCGTCAGCGCCCCGTTGACCAGGCGCGGAACATCGTCCAGGTCGCTGCCGGTCAGCGAGCGCCGTCGCCGCGCGACGACCGGGCGCAGTAGGACGTTCCAGCTCCACATGCGGTCGATGGTGAGGCCGGCCTTCTGGACGACATCCGCGAGCCCGCCCCGGCTGTAGCGGCGCACGTGCCCGCAGGCCTCGTCGTGCGCGGACCACAAGGCCATGTCGCAGGGCACCGAGATCAGAGCGGTACCACCTGGCCGCAGCACCCGGGCGAACTCCGCCGTCACGAGATAGTCCTCGTCGATGTGCTCAAGTACGTCGAAGGCTGTCACCAGATCGCACGCATCCGAACTGACTGGCAGGTCCCTGGCGTCGGCCCGCACCGCGCTGATCCCCCGCGCCCGTGCGATCCCCACCGCCGCTGCCGAATAGTCGACTGCGAGGGCCTGCCAGCCGTGTGCCCGCAGCACCCTGGTGTTGCCGCCACCCGCCGCGCCGATATCCAGGGCCACGCCCGGGGCAGCCAGTCGCCGGAGCATGCGATCAAGTACGGCGCGGCGCTCCTGGTACCACCAATGGCGGTCTTCGACGGCCGTCAGCTGCAGTATCTCGTCGGCCTTCATCGTCTCCTGCCGTATCGCAACCCGGGCCACTCGTGCAGCGCACCGGCCCGCACGCTATGTGACAGTATCCTCAGATGGCCCTGGTCTCCGGTCGCGGCTACTTTCGGACACTGAGGCGCAACTCACTGGTCCGAGCCCCGCGCCTGTACCGTCAGCCGGAGACGCCGGGATCTTCGAGGCGGGCAGCCTTGGAAGCGGGCGGAGGGTAGAAGGCGGAGGGTAGAAAGAGAGCCATGGGCACGGCCAAGTACTCCATCGTCGTCCCCGTGTACAACGAGGAAGAGTCGTTCCCTGATCTCATCAGACGGCTCCGCGAGGTGATGGACTCCCTGGACGGCCCGACGGAAGTCGTGCTGGTCGACGACGGCAGCCAGGACGCCAGCTATCAGCTGATGGTCGAGGCGAACCGGGAGGACGCCCGGTACAAAGTGCTCCAGCTGTCCCGCAACTTCGGCCACCAGGTTGCCATCACCGCGGGGATGGACGCCGCATCGGGACAGGCCGTGATCGTGATGGACGCCGACCTGCAGGACCCGCCGCAGGTCATCCTCGAGATGGCGGCCCGGTGGCAGGAGGGCTACGAGGTCGTCTACGCCGTCCGGGAGCAGCGGGACGGGGAGACGCTGTTCAAGAAGACCACAGCGACGCTCTTCTACAGCCTGCTGCGCCGGCTGGCGGATCTCGAGCAGCCCGTAGATGTCGGCGACTTCCGGCTGGTCGACAGGAAGGCACTAGACGCCTTCCTGCAGATGCGGGAAAGCAACCGGTACGTCAGGGGGATGTTCTCCTGGATCGGTTTCCGGCAGGCGGCCGTGCCCTATAAGCGAGCCTCGCGGCAGGCTGGCCACAGCAAGTACCCGCTGGGCAAGATGCTCAGGCTCGCCTCCGACGGGATCCTGGGGTTCTCCACCGCGCCGTTGCGGTTCGCGATGGCTGCCGGTCTTCTGATGGCCATTGCCTCCGTTGGCTATGGCGTGCTGGCGATCGCGCTCAAGCTGGCCGGCCTGCCCTATGTGCCTGGCTACGCATCGTTGCTGGTGACCATCACCTTCCTGAGCGGCGTCCAGCTGATCGTGATCGGGATGGTCGGTCAGTACGTGGCACGCATATACGACGAGGCCAGGGGCCGTCCGCTGTACCTGGTGCGCGAGACGCGCGGCTTCGCCGGGCCCGGCGACGACCGCGGGCAGGCAGCGTGGCCAGCGATCGGCGAGGACACGCTCGCGCGCGGTGAGCACGTTCCGCCGATGCCGACGACGTGACGGCGCCGCTCAGTCACCATGACGAAGGGGGCCCCCGTTCCGAGGTGACGCCAGGGGAATCCGTGCAGGCGGGCCAGGTTCCCGTTCGCGCGAGCGCCCTTGCGATGCCGTGGCCCGAAGGCACCCGGCGGCTCACCGCTCGTATCCGGATCGCTTCGCCGGCCCGTCAGGGACTGGCAGCGCTGGCGGTCTACCTGGCGGTATGGGTGATCGCCGAGGCGCTTCCGCTGGTTATCCACCCTGGCCGCCCGCAGCTCGGCCAGTCCGGCATGGACCCGAATTTCTATGCCTGGAGCATGCGCTGGTGGCCCTATGCGATCACGCACGGGCTCAACCCGCTGCACACCACCGAGGTCGGTGCCCCCACCGGCTACGGCCTGGCCTGGATCACCACGATCCCGCCGCTGGCCCTGCTGCTGTCCCCGCTCACCGCGGCGGCGGGCCCGGTGGTCTCGTTCAGCCTGCTCGTCGCCGTCTGCCTCCCGGTGTCGGCCTGGGCCGCGTTCGTGCTGTGCCGCCGGATCACCGGGCGGTTCTGGCCAGCGCTGGCCGGAGGTGCCGTATACGGATTCTCGGCGCAGGAGATGAACCACCTCATCGCCGGGCAGCTGAACATGACGGTCAGCCTGCTTCTCCCGCTCATGGCGTACCTCGTGCTCTTGTGGCGGGACGGAAGGCTCGGCGGTCACCGGTTCGTCAGCCTGCTGGCCCTCGCGATGGTGGCGCAGTTTTACCTGTTCCTCGAGACCTTCGCCGATATGACCGCTATCTGGGCCGTAGCTCTGCTACTCGGCTACGCGCTGGCCGGCCGTTCCGGCCGGCCGGCGGTCGCGCGCCTGATCCGGCTCGTGGGCCTTGCCTACCTGGTAGCCATCGCGTTCGCCGCCCCCTTCCTCGCGTACGCGCTGGCCAATGTCCCACGAGGATTCGCGCGGTCGCCGGCCCGTGCCGCGCTCGACCTGGCGAGCCTGGTGGTGCCCCAGCCCGGCCAGACCTTCGGCCTGAGCTGGCTGGCCCGCGATGCGGCCCGGATGCCGGTCGCATCCACGGGAGGCTACGTGGGCATCCCGCTCCTGGCGATCGCCGTGGCACTTGCCGTCTGCACCTGGCCGACCAAGATCACCCGGTTCCTGTCCCTGCTTTTTGCCTTCATCATCCTGGCCGCGCTCGGGCCTGCGCTGAACGTGGCGGGGCACCAGGTAACCGGGCTTGGATGGGCCCGGTTCTGGTATCTGCCGATCGTGCGCAGCGCGTTCCCGGCCAGGCTCATGGTCTTCGCCTTCCTCGCCCTGGCGGTGATGGTCGCGCTGTGGCTCGCCGGTCCGTCGAGGAGACCGTGGGCGCGGTGGCTGCTGGCCCTGCTCGCCCTCGCGGCGATCGGCGCGAACACCCCGGCGCTTAGCCTGGCCAGCCGGTCCGGCTTGCCGGCTTTCATCAGCACCGGCGAGTATCGCCGCTACCTGGCTCCCGGCGACACCGTGGTAGTGGCGTCGGGCCGCGGCAACGCAGGCATGCTGTGGCAGGCAGAGACCAACTTCTACACGCGGCTGGCCGGCGGTTTCGTCAACGCGGCGATCACGCCCGGCACCGACTTGCCCGCGCCGGTGGCCGACTTGGCTCATGGCACGCCGACGCGCCCTGAGGCCCGGCGCTTCCGCACGTATCTCAGGCAAGCCCGGATCGCGGCGATCCTCGTTGAGGCGAGCTGGGCGGAGCGCTGGCCGGAGATTCTCGGCGGGCTCGGCCTCCGGGGACAGGCAATCGGCGGCGTGATCCTGTACCGGACTGCGCACTGACCCAGCGCAGCCGCGGGAAGGACCGCTCGGCCATAACAAGATGGCGGCAACGGCTCAGGCAGCCAGCCTTCCTGGTGACTGCCTGCCGCCGGGACGGCCTCCGGCTGGGTCAGGGTGCTGGCGATCATCGCCGCGCTGCTGGCCGGCTGCCTCGCGCTGCCGCTCTGATCCGGCCAGATCGCTGACGGCGACAGCTACCTGCCGACCGCGTAGCCCTGCATGCCGCGCGCGTTGGCGGCCGCGTACAGCATCCCGTTCCTGCGGCCGACGGCGCTGACCCGGCCGAGCGACCACGGCGGCAGGACCGCTACCGCGTGCCCGCGCCGCCTCAGCTCCGCGACGACAGGCCCGGCCAGCCTCGCCTCGGCCGCCAGCGACCGGGGCAGCGACGCACGCGGGTAGAACGACGAAGGGAAATGGTCGGTGTGGAACGCCGCAGCGTCGATCGCCTCTTGCAAGTTCATCCCGAAGTGAACGTGGTTGAGCAAGAACCCGAGCGCCCACTGATCCTGCTGGTCACCGCCGGGCGTGCCGAAAGCCAGGTAGGGCTCGCCGTCGCGGAGCACCAGGCCGGGAGAAAGCGTGGTCCGCGGTCGCCTGCCCGGCGCCAGGGTGCTCGCCAGGCCGGGGGTGAGGGTGAACATCTGCGCCCTGGTGCCCAGGCAGAAACCAAGCCCGGGGATGACGGGCGAGCTCTGCAGCCAGCCGCCGCTCGGCGTCGCCGAGACCAGGTTGCCGAATGAGTCGGCGACGTCCAGATGGCAGGTATCGCCGGGCCCGAGCCCGGGAATCAGGCCGGGCAACGCAGCTCCGGGCACTGCGTGACCGGGCACTGCATGACCGGGCTCTGCGTGACCGGGCACTGCGTAACCGGGCAGCCTGGGCGCGACACCTTCCGGCGCGCCCGGACGGAGATCCCCCGAGGCCACGGCGCCGACCAGCCGCCTGCGCGCCGCCGCGTATTCTGGCGAGAGCAGCCCGGCCAGCGGCACTGCCGTCGACCTGGGATCGCCGTACCAGGCCTCGCGATCGGCGAACGCCAGCTTCGCGCACTCCACGACCGTGTGGATGTAGTCCGCGCTGCCCGGGCCCATGGCTGCCAGGTCGAACCCGGTCAGCAGGGCAAGCTGCTGCAAGAAGACCGGGCCCTGCCCCCAGGGTCCGGTCTTGCACACCGTCAGGCCCGCGTAATCCAGCGTGACCGGCGGCTCGGCCGACGCCCGCCAGCCGGCCAGGTCTGCTCCGGTCAGCAAGCCGCGATGGGCTCGTCCGGTGAAGTCCAGCACCTCGGCGTCCGCCAGGTAGGCAGCGATCGCCTCGGCGACGAAGCCCTCGTAGAACGCCCAGCGGGCCGCTTCGATCTGCGCTTCGCGGTCGGCGCCGGCGGCTTCGCCCTCGGCCAGGATCCGGCTGTAGACGGCCGCTAGTGCGGGATTAGCGAAACGGGAGCCTGGCGCCGGCGCCCCGCCACTCAGGTAGACCTCGGCGGAGCTTGGCCAGTGGTCGCGGAAGGTGCCGGCCATCGCGGTGATGGCAGCGCTGGCCGACGCCGGCATCGGGTAGCCGTCACGCGCATAGCCGATCGCGTAGGTCATCACCGCGCGCAGCGGCAGCCTGCCATAGCGGGCCAGCAGCATCCAGGTCCCGAACGCGGCGGGCACGCAGGCGGCGAGCAGGCCACTGCCTGGAATCAGGTCAAGGCCGAGCCCGGCGAATACCTGCGGCGTGGCCGCCGCAGGCGCCGGCCCCTGGCCGTCCAGCACGAAGACCTCGTCCCGCGCGGCATCGAACCCGATCACCGGCACCTCGCCGCCTGCCCCGTTCATGTGCGGTTCCACGACCTGCAGGACCAGGCCGCCGGCCACCGCGGCGTCGAACGCGTTGCCGCCCTGCTCCAGCGCCGCGAGGCCAGCCGCGGCGGCGAGCCAGTGCGTCGCGGCCACCATGCCGAACGTGCCGGCTAGCTGGGGTCTGGTGGTGAAAGCCGAACTGGTGGTAAGGGGCGGGCCACCGGACAACTGCGCCTCCCGCGGGCCGGAGCCAGGTCTCACCGACGGTACCTGCTGGGCCGGCCGCAGGGACCTGGCCGGCGCTGCGCCTCGCGTTGCCGTGTCGTTACCTGCAGACTTTGACATCGGCGCCCTGCCGCGGCCGGCAACCGGAAGCCCAGGGACGGCGTCCTTCAGGTCACGTGGCCACCAGGCCACTCGCCACGACAGGGGAACATCGTCATGACGCTAGCTTGCCCCCCGGTCCGCAGGGCTGCCGCCTTAGCGGCCCTGGCCTGCGCCGGAGCAGCCATCACGAGCTGTGGCGGAGGCAGCCCGGCCGCCGTCCCGACGGTCACGGTCCCCAAGACCGTCACCAGGACCGTCACCAGGACGGCACCGCCGAGCGGCCACGCCAGCACCAGCGGCTCGGCTCAGGCGACCTCGCCGGCCGGCTCGAGCGGGCCACAGCCGTGCGCGACCTCGGCGCTGAAGGCGACGATCGGGCCGGCCGAGGGCGCCGCTGGCAGCAGTTATTACCCGATCGACTTCACCAGCAACGCGAGCACAAGCTGCACGCTCTTTGGGTACCCCGGCGTCTCCTTCGTTACCGGGCAGGGCGGCGGCCAGATCGGCGCGGCCGCGGTCCGCGACTCCGTGACAGCGCCGGCTCTCGTGACAGTCGCGCCAGGCGCGATTGCGCACGCCACGCTTCAGGTGGTGAACGCGAGCAACTATCCGGCATCGCGGTGCACGATCACCAAGGCGCACTGGCTCAGGGTCTACCCGCCCGACCAGTTCACCGCGCTGTACATCAGCTTCTCCGCGCCGACCTGCGCGGGCAGCGCCACCGCCACACCGATCCTTTCCATCCAGGCGGTCAAGCCGGGCGCGACCGGCCAGTAACGGCGGCCGGTAGCGTTCCCGACATGGAAGACCTGACCCCGAGACTGCGCGCCGTCTGCGATCTGGACGTTGCCGAGCAGCGCGAATCCAGCGGACGGCACGAGTACGACGGCAAGATCCAGGATCTCTCCCCGGCCGGAGTCCGGGCCGGGCTGGCCAGGCTGGCCGCGGCTCCGGCCATGGACCAGCCGCTGACCGATCCGCACGACGAGGCGCACCTCGCGACATTCGAGGGGCGCGCCCGCGTCACATTCGGCCAGCTGGAGCTGCACCGCCGCAATCCGCTCTACCACCTGGCCGAGCTCGATCTCGCCTGCTATGACCGGGACTACGCGCCGGCCGAGCAGCGGGACCACGCTCGGCTGATGCACCTGGCTGCCTGGCCTCCGGCCGTCGACGCCGCCATCGAGGCGATGGACCTCGTCAACGCGCCGGTCGCGACCGCGCTCGGCGGCGCGGTCCGCGGCCTGGCGGCCGCCGTGCCTGCGGACGCCGACGAGCAGGCCGCCGCGGCGGCGCGCGCCGCGCATGCCCGCCTGGTGGCGCACCTGGACCGGGCCGCCGCCGCCGGTGATCCCGACGCGGCGCTGGGCGCCGGGGCGCTCACCGCGCTGATGAGCAGTGCCGACGGCATGCCGGTGGACCTGGGCAGGCTCAGCGAGCGGGCGGATGCCGAGCGGGACCGGCTCACCGCCAGGCTCGCCGAGAGCTGCGCTCAGCTGGATCCGGGCCGGCCGCCGGGAGAGGTGGTCCGCGAACTGGCGCGCGACCATCCGGACTCGGGCGCCGTCATCGACGCCGCGCGGCATTGGACGCGGCTGGCGATCGAGTTCACCAGGGAGCGCGACCTGGTTCCTTACCATGACGGCGAATGCCTCGTCGGGCTGGCGCCGGAATCACGGCGCTGGGGCATGGCGATGTTGGCCTGGGCGGCACCCGGCGAGCCTGAGGGCCCGTCCTGGTATCACATCACCCCGCCCGATCCGTCATGGCAGCCGCAGGAGCAGGAGCAGTGGCTAGAGGTCTTCAGCACGACCTCGCTGCCTGGCATTACAGTGCATGAGGTCGCTCCAGGGCACTTCTCGCATGGCCGGGCCCTCCGGCGGGCGCCGTCCGTCGTCCGCCGGACGCTGTTCTCGAGCGCGTTCGTCGAGGGCTGGGCGCACTACGCGGAGGAGGTCTGCGTCGATGAAGGCTTCCGTGCCGACGACCCGCGGTTCGCGATCGGCGTCTGGCTCGGTGCCCTGATCCGGGTTACCCGGCTGGCCTGCGCGATCGGGGTGCACACCGCGGGGATGACGGTGCGCGACGCCGCCAGACGGTTCGAATCGGACGCCGCGCTCGCCGGACCCGCCGCGCTCGCCGAGGCCCGCAGGGCCACCTTCGACCCGACCTACGGCCGTTACACCTGGGGCAAGCTCGAGATCATGGACCTGCGTGCGCAGGCGCGGAAGCGCTGGGGCGCGGGATTCTCGCTGCGCAGGTTCCACGCCGCGCTGCTCGACCTCGGCTCGCCGCCGCTTGGCCTGCTCCAGACCGCGGTCGAGCGTGGCTGACCCGCACCCTCTTCCCGGGCGCGCGCCTGGCCCGCCTTCCGTCACTACTCCTGAGGCTGACCGTGACCTGTCGTCATGAGAGCATGGCACCGCAGGAACTCCGGCGAGGACACGAACATGATGCGAACAGCAGGCTCGGCGGCCCAGTCGGGCAGGCCGCGGGCCTCGCGACGGCCGGCCGCAGCCCGGACCGCGGCGGCCGCCTGCCTGCTCGCCCTGATCGCCGCGCTGGCGGGCTGCACGCAGCACGCCGCGGCCGCCGCGCCGATCCAGATCGGCACCGCCTACGTCACGCTGCCCGCCGCCGCCGGCACCACCCGGGCCTATCTGGTCATCCAGAACAACGGATCCGCCGACCGCGTGACCTCGGCGCGGACGAGCGTCGGCGGGCTCGTGACGTTCCGCGGCCCGGCCGCTCAGGGTGGCAGCACGACGCGCGCCGTCCCGGACATCGTCATTCCCGCTCGCGCCACGGTCCGGCTAGATCCCGACGGCTATCACCTGCTGATCACCGGCGCGCGCCGGATGCGGGCAGGCACCGAGATCACGCTCACGCTGGTCTTCGCCAGGGCCGGGAGAATGTCCGTCGGGGCGATGGTCACCAACCCGGAGACCGGCGGCAGCAGCTACCTCGGCGACTGACACGCCAACTCCCGGCCGCGGCGACCGATAAGCCTTTCCGGCGGCGCAGCTTGCCGTTCACGGGTGTCGAGACATATCGTCTTGATGTCGGCACGAGCGGATCGAGCGGCGCGGGCCGATCGAGTGGCGGGCGTGGGAGGATCACATGGCGGTTAGACCTGACCTGCGCATCGGCGATTCTGACCGCGAGGCTGCGGCCAGCGTTCTGCGGGAGCACTACGCAGCGGGCAGGCTGACGCTCGAGGAGTTCAACCAGCGGCTCGACGCTACCTTCGCCGCGAGGACCCAAGGTCAGCTCAGCCAGATCACCCGGGATCTCCCGCACGTTGGCATTCCCGCTGCCGGGCGGCCGGTGACCTCCGGCGGCCCGCGTCGCGAGCGTGCCAGGGAGCGCTGCGGGTACGCTCCGCACTCCGGCCGGCACGTGCTGCCGTCAATCATTGCCTTGATGGCCGCGTTGCTGCTGGTGGCAGGCCTGAACCTCGACTTGTTCTGGCCCGGCGGGCTGGTCATCTTCGTGGCCATATTCGCGGCAGTGCGCGCTCTGATGCGCCGGCTGTTCCGGGAGGCCAAGGGCACGCGAAGCGGTTACCCGCGCGGGCGAAACGGTGGCGCTAGCAGCCGTCGCGGGCCCTGGTCCTAGTCGCGGGCCCTGGTCCTAGTCGCGGGCCCTGGTCCTAGTCGCGCTATCGAGCCGCAGAGAGCCGCAGCCCTGGCTAGTGGCCATGCCTAGGCCCGCGCGGGGACGCGGAGCGGGACGACCAGGTACCGGAACGCCGGCCGCGGCTCCCCGGCCGCGCCATCCACGCCGTTCCCGGTAGCTGCCTCCGGGTCGTTGCCGACCCAGGTGATGAGGGCGGGTTTCGCCGCGCTGGTGAATTCCAGCCTGATCCGTCCGGCTTCCGGCGGTGGCTGCCCGCCGCCATCGGCCCCGGCCATGGCCTCCGTCCCGGCCCCTGCCCCGGCTCCGGATCCTGCCGGTGTCCCGGCCTGCCTGGGCGAGGCAGGGCCCGGCCCGCCAGCCGCCGCAGCGCCGAGCCCGTCGAGCAGGTAGTGCGGGTTGAAGGAGATCACTCGCTCAGTTCCCTCGAAGTCAGCGGCCACGGCCTCCACCGCGCGGGCCCGGCCTTCGGCATGCGCTTCGATGACTACGCTTCCCGGTCCGAAGGTCAGCCGGACCGGGCTGGCCCGATCGGCGACCAGCGAGACCCGCCGCACCGCCTCGGTGAACAGGGCCGCCGGTACCTCCGCCCGGCAGCTGAATTCGGCCGGGAACCTGGACCGGTACCTGATGAACTCACCGCCGATCAGCCGCGCGATCAGCCTCCGGCCGCCCGCCTCGAAGCTGATCATGCCATCGGCGGGGCGGGGTTCCCCGGTCCCGGACGGGCTGGCCTGGCCGTTGGCATCCGGCTGGCCGGCCCCGAATGCTACCGTCACGGCCGCTCCGGGTGCCATCGTCCTCGCGAAGTCGGCCAGGGTCCTGGCCGGAACCATCGCTACAGCCCGGATCCCAGGTACCGCTGGTACCCAGCTCAGCTCCCGCACCGCGAGCCGGTAGCGATCGGTGGCCGCCAGCGTCAGGGTCTGCCCGTCGATGTCCATGCAGACCGCGGTGAGCATGGGAAGCGTGTCGTCCCGGCTCGCGGCCGGGACGACCTGGCTGGCCGCGACGGCAAGTGCGCCGCCCTCGACCGTGCCGGCCGGCGGCGGCGGCTCAGGCAGTGCCGGGTAGTCGGCGATGGGAAGTGAGACCAGCGTGAACTCGGCGCCGCCGCAGGCAAGGCTGACCATGTCGCCGTCGGAACTGAACTCGGCGGGCCGGGCGGGAAGGCTGCGGGTGATCTCGGCGAGCAGGCGCCCGGGAACCAGCGCCGTCCCCTCCTCTGCCACATCCGCATCGATCCGCACCCGAGCGGACACCTCGTAGTCGAAGCAGGACAGCGTCAGCCCGGTGCTGCTCGCCTCGAGCAGCAGCCCGGAGAGCACTGGCACCACCGGACGGGCCGGCAGCGCGCGCGCCACCCACGCCACTGCTTCGCCCAGCGTCTCCCGCCCGACCCGTAACCTCATGCCCCTGCCTCCGCCCGTCCGCCACCGCCCGGTCCGCCACCGCCCGTCCGACCACGATCCCGATCCTGGCACGGAATGCCGACAATTCGCAGCGCGGCAGCCGGCCCGCGGTCAGGCGAGTCCGGGCGGCGCGGATGCCAGGGTTGCCTCAATCGCCCGGGCCAGGGCCCGCGCCGACTCGGCGGTCAGTTCCACCGCGACCCGCGCGGCCGGGCCCTTCGACGGGTTGAGGAAATCAATGTTGAGCGTGTGCTCGGCAGTTGCGTGCTGCGGGTGATCAAAGTAGACGGTGGCGTCGCTCAGCGCGAACCAGCCGGCTGCACCCTTGCCGCTCCCGGTGACCCCGATCTTCTCGGTCAGGTATGTGCACATGCGCGCTCCTCAGCTGGCCAGGTAACGACCGTAGAAATCCCAGATCCGCTGCCAGCCATCGTTGGCCGCCTCGACCCGGTACGCGGGCCGTTCCACCGCGAAGAACGCGTGGCCTGCTCCGTCGTAGGTATGGAATTGGTGTTCCTTGCCCAGCTCGGACAGCACCTTGGCCAGCGCGGCGGTCTCGTCGGGAGACGGATGGGTGTCGTCAGCGCCGAACAGGCCCAGCAGCGGGCAGGACAGGTCCTTGGCGAGCCCGATGATCGGCCCAGCTCTCAGCGGCATCCCTTCGGGGGGCGGGTTGACGACGAAGGCGCCATAGCAGTCGACGGCCGCCTGAAGCGGCAGGCTGCAGGCAGCCAGGAACGACTGGCGTCCGCCGGAGCAGTAACCGATCACCCCGACGTTGCCGTTGGAGTGATCCAGGGCGCGCAGGTAGTCCGCCGCGCCGCCGACGTCACCGACCAGCCGCTCGTCGGGAACCCCGCCCTGGGCCCGCGCTGCCGCCGCGGCGTCATCCGGGCTGGCACCCGGCGCCTCGCGATGGTAGAGGTTCGGCATCAGCGCCGCGTAGCCGTTGGCCGCGAGTTTCCTGGCGATCTCCTTGGTTCCGCTGTCGTAGCCTGGCATGTGGTGGATCACTACGACGCTGCCGAGTGACTCCCCGCCGAGCGGCCGGGCGAGGTATGCCTCGATCCGGTCCCCGCCATGCCCGGCGATACTGATGGTCTCGGCGATCAAGTCATCTCTCATCCGCGGCTCTCCTCTGCGATCGTGGACCCTGCGGCGACCGACCCCAATCCTGCCAGTCGCCAGAGCGCGGCCGGCCCGGGCCGGCCGATGCCCATCCAGCCCGGCGGCGTTTCCGCTGGATCCGGCCTCAGGCATGCGGCATGATCTGCGAAGGCCCAACACGGGGGAGGGGCATTGTCGTGGGGGGAGACGTCTTCGGGATAGCGCTAATCGTGCTTGGTGTGGGCTGCATGCTGGGCTGGCACGCTAACCGGGCACGCGCCGCGCATGGCGACATCAAGTCTGTGAAGGGACGAATCCCCGGGTACCGCAAGACGCGGACGCGCAGCGGCCTGATCACGATCGGGCTCGTCATCGCCGTGCTCGCGATCATCCACGACCTCTACCACCACTAGCGCCTGCGCGCCAGGCTCCCGCGCGGCCGGTCACTACCGAACGGCAAGCGACCCAAGTGCCGCACCGGCGGCTGAGTCAATAAAAGGTTGACTAACTCAATCTCTAGTTCATATGCTTGAGCCACTCAACCGTTGAGGAGCTCAGGAGCATTCCCCGCACCCGGGCCGCCAGGCGGAAACCGCAGCATACGGAGCCAGGCTTGGACACGAAGTCGCCCAGTGAGCAGCTCGATGCGCAGATCGTCGATGGCCTCGGCGAACTGATCGGGCGCATCGTCGCCCGCGGCGAGCGGCTCGCCGCGGATCTCGGCGTCCCGGCCTATTTCATCAAGGCCCTGCACACGCTCAACTGCCCGATGGCCATGAAAGATCTAGGCCAGCGCTTGCACTGCGATCCGTCCTACGTCACCGTGGTCGCCGACATGCTGGAGAAGCGCGGGCTGGCCAGGCGCGAGGCCCATCCGGGCGACCGGCGGGTCAAAAACCTGGTCCTCACCGATGCCGGCATCAGCCTGAAGCAGCGCGTGGAAAGTGAGCTCGCCACCCGGATGCCGTGGAGCCGCGCACTCAGCATGAGTGAGCGCGAGCAGCTGCTCGCGCTGATCCGCAAGATGATCAACGCAGACGACGGCGCCACCAGCCCTGAGGCGCCGGTGGAGGAGGTGGCTGACGTCGTGAGCGCCCCAGCGGGCTCTGGCTGAGCCCACATCCCGCTGCCAGCCACTCCTTAACTTCTCAACCGGCCGCCAGCTCCGGGTCTGCCGGGCCCGGTGCGAGTTCCTTGCGGCCTCCGGCAGGCTGCCACGGCATCCTGCCCTCCAGCTAGCCGCGTCGGCAGTTCACCAGCGCCGCGCAGGCACCGCACTTAAGGAGAATTCAGATGTCCTCCAGTACGTCCGCAAACGGGAGGGCCACGGCGCCCGGCATGGTAGCCGTCGCCGACGGCCTCCCGACTGGCGCCGGACGCCCCGCCCATCGTCATCTCGGCCTCGCCTTGGTTGTCATCGCCACCGCGCAGCTTATGGTGGTGCTGGACGCCACCATCGTGAACGTCGCACTGCCCGACATCCAGCGGGCGCTCGGCTTCTCCGGCTCCGGCCTGGAATGGGTCGTGAACGCCTACGCGCTGACCTTCGGCGGCCTGCTGCTGCTCGGCGGCCGGGCCGGCGACATTCTCGGCAGGCGCAGGGTATTCATCGCCGGGATCATCCTGTTCTCGGTGGCGTCGCTGCTCGGCGGGTTCGCCACCACGCAGGCCTGGCTGCTCACCGCCCGCGCCGTCCAGGGAGTAGGCGGCGCCATTGTCGCACCGACCGCGCTCTCGCTGGTCACCACGACCTTCCCGGAGGGCCCGCCGCGCAACAGGGCGATGGGCGTCTACGCCGCCATGAGCATCGCGGGCGCCGCGGTCGGCCTGATCGCCGGCGGTGTGCTCACCACGTACCTGTCCTGGCGGTGGGTCTTCTTCGTCAACGTGCCCATCGGTATCGCCGTCCTGCTGGCGGCGCCGCGGGTGCTCGGTGAGTCGGCCCGGCACCCTGGCCGGTTCGACCTGCCCGGTGCGATCACCGGCACCCTCGGGCTCGCTGCCCTGGTGTACGGCCTGACCAGCGCGGCCACGACCCCGAACGGCGTCTCGCACTGGGGCGATACCAAGGTCGTCGCCTCGCTGACCGCAGCGGTGGTGCTGCTCGTCTCGTTCGTCCTCATCGAGGCCCGGAGCAAGCACGCGCTGATGCCGCTGCGGATTTTCAGCAACCGCAACCGGTCCGGCGCCTACCTGGTCATGCTGTGCATCGGCACCGCGATGTTCGGCATGTTCTTCTTCCTGACCGTCTTCGTGCAGACCGTCTGGGGGTACAGCGCGCTGCGGACCGGAATCGCCTACCTGCCGATGGTGGCCACCATCATGGTGATGGCCGGGGTCAGTGCCCAGCTAGTACCCCGGATCGGCGCCCGGCCGCTGCTGCTGGCCGGATCGGCCATCGGCGCCGGCGGGATGTTCTGGCTGTCGCGGATCAGCGAGCACAGCACCTATGCATCCGGGCTGCTCGGCCCGATCATCGTCACCGCGATCGGCCTGGGCATGCTGTTCATGCCGACCACCCTGGTCGCGTTGTCGAAGGTCGATGACAAGGACGCTGGCCTGGCCTCCAGCCTGCTCAACACCGGGCAGCAGGTCGGCGGCGCGATCGGGCTCGCGCTGCTGGGAACCGTGGCCTGGACGGCGGTCGCCAACAGCATCAGGAGCCAGGCCGCGGCCGCGGCCGCACGGTCCGGCCACGGACTGCACGCGGCATCGGGAACCATCCCGAAGGCGATCTACGCGCATGCCCTGTCGGTCGGCTTCTCGAAGGGCTTCATGGTCTCGGCCGGTATCACGGTGATTGCCTTGATCGTCACCATCGTGATGATCCGGGTGCGCCGCGAGGACCTGGCCGGCGTGAACCCGATGGTGGGATAAGGGCAAGAAGAAAAACGGCCGCCGCGGTCCGGTCTCGTCACAGTGACGGCACCGGGCCCGGCGCCCGCCACCGTGTCCACGCCACCACTGCGGGATTAGTCATGCATCGGCTCATCGGGATCGCTCCGTGATCGGTCAGCGGGAAGCCGCCCGGGGCAGACGCCGGCGCTGGCGTCTGCGGGTTTGCGCCGTAGCCAGCTCTTTGCCGGCCGCCGGCTGCAACACCCAGCTGCATCCGGCCGCGGGACTGCGCGGCGTTCCGGGCTGCGGATGAACGGATCATGGCGTTGCGCGCCAACCTTCGAAGCCATCCCGGCGGTGCTGTGAACTAGCCAGGATTCACCCCGCCCGGGTGAGGCAGTCCCTTGTCGGGCCAGACATGGTAATTAGACACGGCGTCGGGCAAATGTCGCCGACATGACGACCGTGGCAGCAAGACCGATGCTGCGCTGCGGATCCGGCGGAGGTGACCTTGTCTGACGAAGGCGGCAAGCCAGGGACGGCTGCCGAGGGCCCGGAGCCCAGCGACGCTGCCAAGGGCCCGGAGCCCAGCGACGCTGCCAAGGGCCCGGAGCCCAGCGACGCTGCCAAGGGCCCGGAGCCCAGCGACGCTGCCAAGGGCCCGGAGCCCAGCGACGCTGCCGAGGGCCCGGAGCTCAGCGACGCTGAGCACGCTGAACTGGAACGCCTCCGCGCCGAGACGGCCGCTGAGACAGCCGAACTGGAACGCCTCCGCGCCGAGACGGCCGAGCTCCGCAGCCAGAGCACAGGCGCGGCTCATCGTCGGCGGTTCAGCTGGCGGACCCCCGTCGCCATCGTGCTCATCGTGATCGGCTGCGTGCTCGCTCCGCTGTCGGTGGTAGGCATATGGAGTGCCAATCAGGTCTCTGACACCAGCCGCTACGTGGCCAACATTGAGCCGCTCGTCCACAATCCGGCCATTCAGAATACCCTGACCAACAAAATCACGTTCCAGATCACCAGCCACCTGAACGTGGTCAGCTATACCAATCAGGCCGCTGCCCTGCTCACCAGCAAGGGCCTGCCCCGCGTCGGCACGCTGCTGAAGAGCTTCGGCCCGTCGATCGCCAGCGCGGTTGCGGGATTCATCCACGGCCAGGTGCAGAAGTTCATAACGAGCCCGCGGTTTGCCAACCTCTGGATCCAGGTCAACACCGTTGCTCACCAGCAGATAGTGAAGGTGCTCTCGGGGCAGGGCAACGGCACGGTTACCACCAGCAACGGGCAGGTGGTGATCGACCTGGGGCCCTTCGTCAATATCGTCAAGCAGGACCTGAGCGCGCGCGGGTTCACCATCGTGAACAGCCTCCCGCCGATCCACCCGTCGCTGGCGCTGTTCTCGTCCCGGGATCTGGTCAAGGCGCAGGGCGCCTACCGGCTCATCAACACTCTCAAGTGGGTATTGCCGTTCTTGTCGCTGCTGCTGATCGGCCTGGGAGTGTATGTTGCACGGGGCCACCGGCGGGCCCTGATCGGTGCCGGGCTTGGCTTCGCCGCGTCGATGGCCGTTCTGGCTCTTGGCCTGGCGTACTTCAGGACCATCTACCTGAACAGCGTGCCTCCCGCCGTGCTGCCCAGTGACGCTGCCGCGGCGCTGTTCGACACGCTCGTCCGGTTCATCAAGGAAGGGCTCCGTACCCTGCTGGTGGTCGGGCTGGTCGTCGCCGTCGGCGCGTTCTTCTCCGGGCCGTCGACCACGGCGGTCCAGACCCGCTCCGCGTTCCGGTCCGGGTTCGGCTGGCTCCGCAATAGGGGCGACCGCGCAGGCGTGTCCACCGGGCCGGTCGGACTGTGGACATACGCGCACCGGAAGGCCCTCCGGGTCGGCGCGGTGGCGCTCGCCGCGCTGATCTTCGTCTTCACGAGCCGCCCCACCGCAGCCGACGTCATCCTCATCGCCATATTGCTGCTGGTGGTTCTCGGGCTGATCGAGCTGATCGGCAGGCCGCCCGCGCGGCCGCAAACCGCAGGTCGTCCGTGATAACGGCGCACATCATCCATGCCGGATGATTTCCTGACTGCGGCACGGGCGATACTGGGTACGTGGATCCGCGCGACCGGCTGCGGTCGGTAGGCAAGCGAATGACCGACCCGGTGGAGCCGCTCGCCCAGCGGGCCGCGGAGCGCGCACTCGATCTTCTCGTCGGCGCACTTGACTTCAATGCACTCGTGGCGCGTGTCGATCTGAACATCGTGCTCGACAACGTCAACATCAACGAAGCCCTGAAGAAGCTGGACCTGAACGCCCTGCTCGACCGGGTGGACGTGAACGCGATTGTGGACCGGGTGGACGTGAACGCGATTCTGGACCGGGTGGACCTGGATCCGCTGCTCGACCGGGTGGATGTGAACGCGCTGCTCAACCGGGTGGACGTGAATCCGCTGCTCGACCGGGCGGACATCGACGCGGTTATGCGACGCGTCGATGTGAGCACCCTGCTCGATCGCGTCGACGTGAATGAACTGGTGGGGCGGATCGACATGGACGGGCTTGTCGAGCAGACGGATCTTGGCGCCGTCATCGCCAGGTCGTCGGGCGGGGCGGCGAGCGAAGCACTGGACGCGGCGCGCAGCCAGGCCGTCGGGCTTGATCAGTTCATCGACCGCTGGGTCGGACGGCTGCTCAGGCGCAAGCATCCTGGGCCTGCGGCGCCGGCTGCCCTGCTGGATGGCCAGGCGCAGCCATGACCGCCCGGACCCGGGCCGCCGGCTTGGTGAGCGTGCAGGGGCACTACGCCGGCTCGGTATCGCGGTTCCTGGCGTTCCTCATCGACGTCGCGGTCAGCGCCGGCCTGTTCGCCCTCGGCCTCTCGGCCGCTTCTCTTGCGGCGCAGGTCGTGACCGGCCATTCGGTCAGCTGGAACCGGACCAACATCGTCGTCGCCATCATTCTCGTCGCCTGGGAGTTCTTCTACTTCGGCTATTCGTGGGCGGCGAGCGGCCGGACCTTCGGCATGGCCGTGCTGGGTGTGCGCGTCGTCCGCGCAGATGGCGACGGCCTCGACCCGTGGCGCGGCGTAGTGCGCGCGCTGGTGTTCCCGCTCAGTTTCCTCTTCTTTGGCCTGGGTTTCCTCGGCATCCTGGTGCAGCGCGAGCACCGCGCCCTGCATGACCTCATCGCCGGCACCGCGGTCATTTATGCCTGGGATGCGCGAGCGGCCCGGCTCCGGTTCCTGGCCCGCGACGCCGAATCCGGAGCAACTGGCATCCCGCAGCGCCCGGCCGGGAGCGACGGCCGCGATGGCGATGACGGCACCAGCCGAGCCGATGCTACAAAGCCTTCTCTTGCCGACGGATCCCCCGGCATGGGTGATGCCAACCCCCTCGCGGACGGGTCTGCCCGGACCCCATCCGCGTCTTGACACCATCCGCAGCGGGTGAAGCAGCGCATACCCGCAGCCGCGATCGTTGCCTTTGAGGAAGTGCCTTCAGCAACCTTGCCGCTGAAGCGACCGAAAGGATTGTGATCATGACCGTGCCAGCCAGGGCTGATATCGACGAAGCTACGAGGACCGCGCTGGCCGAACTGGCCCTCGGCGATCCAGAGCTGCTGGGCGAGGGTCTAGAGATGCGGGCCGCACTGCAGAGCAGGAGCGGCTTGGATCCGCGCAGCTTCGCCCTCGTCAAGATCGCCGCCCTCATCGCGCTCGACGCCCCCCCGGCCTCATACCTCTGGCAGGTGGGTAACGCGCTGGATGCGGGCGCCACGCCGGAAGACCTCATGGGCGTACTGTTGGCCATCGCGCCGCAGATCGGCGGACCGAAGACAGTCGCGGCTGCGCCCGAACTCATGGTAGCCCTCGGCCTGTCCCTGCCGGAGTAGGACCGGTGGTGGCGGCTCAGCCAGCTAGGAGGAAGTTATGTTCAGGCGTAGACGTCCATTGATGCGGGCGGCTGTCGTAGGCGGTAGCGCCTACGCCGTGGGTCACCACATGGCGAACAAATCGGCGGCGCAGGGACAGCAAGAGGACGAGCAGGACGCGCGGATCAGCGACCTTGAGCAGCAGCAGCAGGCACCCCCGGCGCCTGCTCAGCAAGCGCCTGCCGCGGCTGCGCCGTCGCCGATGCTCGACCAGCTGAACCAGCTCGCCGCCTTGCATCAGCAAGGCGTCCTGAGCGACGATGAATTCACCGCCGCCAAGGCCAAGCTGCTCGGCACCTGACCCACCGTCGCGTACCGCGGAAGAGGGCGCGCCCGGCGATCAGCAGTGCGCCTTTTCCGCGGCTACGCGGAGATGCCTCGGTCCGACGGCGAGGATATCGATGCTCAACGGCAGGAACCAGGCCGGGAACAGCAGCTCCGCCCGAGGTGGCTGCCCCGGGCATTCGGAGCGGGCTCCCGCCTCCAGCGGGCCAGTCGGCGCTTCGGTCATCGGCATGCCTTTCCGCGGGTGTCCTCGGCGGCATCGTGGCACTGCGCTGTGGGCTCGGCCGCTGCCTGAGATCGTAGTCATCCGGAGCGGATGACGACATGCATCGACGTGCGCATCGAGCATAGGTAAGGTCCGTACAGTTCTGGGTATGTTCGGGCGGTCGGCCGTCAGAGGGCCGAAGCCCTCAGGAGATCAAAAGAGGAGCGCTGATGGCATCCGGCGAACCTGGCACGCAGCCGTCACCCGCTTCGGCGCTCGGGGCATCCTGGCAGGCGACGCTGGTGCTCGGCGTCCTGACCTTGATCCTCGGGGTCATCGTGAGCCTGCACCCGACTGGCTCGCTGAACGTGGTCGCGGTCCTGCTCGGCATTCTCATGATCCTCTCGGGGATCTTCCATCTGATCCGGGTGTTCGACCCACAGGAAGGGCACCGCGTGTGGCTCGGCATCGCCGGCCTGATGTTCATCGTCGTCGGTGTCGTCCTGATTCGCCATCTGCACCTCAGCAGGGCGCTCATCGGCCTGATCATCGGCATCACCTGGATAGTCCAGGGCCTGGCTGCGCTCATCGGCGGGATCTCAGGGGACGTCCGTGAGGGTAAAGCCTGGTGGATCACCTTCGGCCTGGTGAGCCTCATCGCGGGGATAGTGGTCGCCGTCACGCCTGAATCCTCCGTGACGTTCCTCGCCGTCCTGCTCGGCATCTGGTTCATCATCATGGGCATCTTCGAGATCATCGGAGCGCTCATGCTCCGGCACGAGCTCCGGGTCACGGTGATGTCACTGACCTGACCGCTCATCCGTCATGGGTGATGCCCGGCTGACTGAGCGCTGCCAGCATCATGAGGCAGGCCTTTGGGGCTTGTTGCGACGGCACCAGGAACGGTCACGTCCAGATGAGACCCGTCAGATGCCCATCGGGCGCAAGGAGCAGGGAAAATGAGCGAGCCGTTCAAGGGCACGATCAACGTCGACATCCGCGATTCGGAGCCCGACTGGGCACCGTTCGAGCCGCCCAAGGCGCCCGACGGAGCGCCCAACGTCGTCTACGTCGTGCTCGACGACGTGGGCTTCTCGGCCATGTCCTGCTACGGCGGCCCGATCCCGACACCGAACATCGAGCGGATCGCGGCCGATGGCGTGCGCTACACGCAGTGGCACACAACTGCGCTCTGCTCGCCGACCCGGTCGTGCCTGCTGACCGGCCGCAACCACACGCGGAACTCGATGGCCTGCATCACCGAGGCGGCGGTCGGGTTCCCGAACGCCAGCGGGACCATCCCGCCGGAGAACGGCATGATCTCCGAGATCCTCGGCCAGCGCGGCTGGAACACCTACATGGTCGGCAAGTGGCACCTGTGCCCGACCGTCGAGATGAACGTCGCCTCGACGCGGCGGAACTGGCCGAGCGGCCGGGGGTTCGAGCGCTGGTACGGGTTCCTGGGCGCGGAGACCAACCAGTGGTACCCGGACCTGGTCTACGACAACCACCCGGTGGACCAGCCCAAGCTGCCCGCCGAGGGCTATCACCTCACCGACGACATCACCGACAAGGCGCTCGAGTTCATTCGGGACGCCAAGACGGTCGCGCCGGACAAGCCGTACTTCCTGTACTACGCGCCCGGTGCCTGCCACGCGCCGCACCATGTCTCGAAGGAATGGGCCGATAAATTCAAGGGCCACTTCGATATGGGGTACGAGGCTATACGGGAGCAGACGCTGGCCCGGCAGAAGCAGCTGGGCATCGTCCCGGCCGATACCGAGCTGCCGCCGGTGAACCCGATCGGCACCGCCGAAACCCGCAAGGGGCCAGCTGGCCAGCCATTCCCGCCGCTGGACGTCACCAGGCCGTGGGATTCGCTGTCGGCCGAGGAGAAGCGGCTGTTCGCCCGGATGGCGGAGGTCTACGCGGGGTTCCTGGCGCACGCCGATCACCACATCGGCCGGCTGCTTGATTACCTGGAGGAATCCGGGCAGCGGGAGAACACGCTGGTGATCCTGGTGTCCGATAACGGGGCGAGCGGCGAGGGCGGCCCTGACGGCTCGGTCAACGAGATGTTGTTCGCGAACGGCATTCCCGACAACATCCAGGCGAACCTGGCGATGGTCGATCAGCTCGGCGGGACGAGGACCTACAACCACTACCCGAACGGGTGGGCGATGGCCTTCAACACGCCGTTCAAGATGTGGAAGCGGTATGAGTTCAACGGCGGAACCGCCGACCCGTGCATCATCTCCTGGCCATCGGCTACCGCCGGGAAGGGCGAGCTGCGGCATCAGTATCATCACGCCATCGACATCGTGCCGACCATCCTGGATTTCCTCGGCGTCGAGGCCCCGGCCACGATCAAGGGCCACGTGCAGAGCCGCTTCGACGGCGTGAGCATGCGAGGCAGCATCGAGGACGGGTCGGTGCCGTCGGCCCGCAAGACGCAGTTCTACTCCATGCTCGGGTCCCGGGGAATCTGGCATGACGGCTGGAAGGCCGTCACCACCCATCCGACCATAAGCGGCTGGAGCAACTTCAACGACGACACCTGGGAGCTGTACCACACCGACACCGACCGCGCCGAGAACCATGACCTGGCCGCTGAGCACCCGGAGAAGGTCCGGGAGCTGGTCAACCTGTGGTTCGCCGAGGCAGGCGAGAACGGCGCTTTCCCGCTCGACGACCGGTCCGCGCTGGAGATCATGATCACGCCGCGGCCGCAGCTGGCCTCGCCGCGCGACCGGTACGTCTACTTCCCCGGCACTGCGGAGGTGCCCGAGGCGCAGGCGGTGAACGTCCGCAACCGCTCCTTCACGATCGGGGCGCTGGTGGACATCCCCGCGCCCGGCGCGCAGGGCGTGCTGTTCGCGCACGGGTCACGGTTCGGCGGGCACGCGCTGTACGTCAAGGACAACCGGCTGCACTACGTCAACAACTTCGTCGGCATGGCGGAGCAGAAGGTCGACGGAACGCAGGACATCCCCACCGGGGAGAACCTGATCCTGTCCGCGTCGTTCGACAAGGACGGCGAGGACCCGCCGCACGTGTCCACCGGGATCCTGTCCCTCTACCACGGTGACAAGAAGGTCGGCGAGGGCCGGATCAGGACCCAGCCGGGGATGTTCTCCATCGCGGGCGAGGGCCTGTGCGTCGGCCGCGACGGTGGCGAGCCGGTGACGAGCGACTACCCAGGTGCTCATCCGCATGTGTTCACCGGCGGCACGATCAAGCGGGTCGCGGTCGACGTCAGCGGCGATCCCTATGTCGACCTGGAGCGCGAGGCCCAGGCGATGCTGGCGCGGGAGTAGATGCTGGCGCGGGGGTAGGAGCCGATCACCGCCACTACCGTCCCGGCGCCCGGGTTCCCGAAGCGCCGGGACGGGACGCAAGCCGCCGCTGGCCAGCGGAAACGCCAACTGCGCTGCAGCCGGGATGTTCTGACCGGTCCCTGTCCTTAGCTCAACATGCCAGGCACTTTTGCCGTTAAGGCGCCTGCTGGTCTGAGCCCCGGAGCGCGCGGAGAGATGCCTCGAAAGAGGCCAACCGGCTGCGGGCTACCTCGGCCTGCTGGGCGCCGGCCCCCCCTGGAGCACGCTCGGCGTCCATGGCCGAGCGAACCGCCTGCAGTGACGCCAGCGCGTCGGCAACCTCAGCGCGGCTTTGATCGTCTGGGGCTGCCTCGCGCAGCGCGTACAACGTCTGTGCGAGGTCATCCGCGCGGCGCTGGATGTCCGACCAGCGAGCAGCGGCGTCGGCGGCGAACAGCGCGCCCGGCGCGTCGGCGACGCTCATCGCGTCATGGAGCGCCGAGCCCTTCGCATATGCGTCGATGACTGCGGATTGCCAGCCGGCCGCGGCCTTGGAGCGGCGGCCGCGCGAGCGGGCGATCCAGGCGATGAGGCCGATAAGGACAACGGCACCCAGGAGGACCCATAGCCAGACGAGGCCCGTGCTGGAACCGCTGGCCGCCACCGGGGAACTGCTCGGCTGAGCGGTTTGCGCGGCCGGTGCGCTCGTCGTCGCGGTTGGCTGACTGGTAGGTGTTGCCGCACTCCGGGTAGGCGAGACACTTGTGCTGCTGGTGGGCGAGGTACTGGCGCTCCGGGTGGGCGACGTACTGGCGCTCCGGGTGGGCGAGAAGCTCGCGATCGCGTTCTTGGCGGCGCTGCCACAGCCGGCCGCCGTGCAGCCGGCCACAAGAATCGCGGCCGACAGCGCAAGGCTCTGAGTGAAGCGCCGCATGCCTGATCCTTCCGCGCATCTTTTTTAGGGAGGCTGCTGGGACACGACCTCCCGCTAATGATCCTGCTGACGGGGCACCCGGGCCTCACCCGCTATGGGGGACCTTGGGCCCGCGCGCTGCCTGCGGGAAATGAGCATGTCGCCGTTATGGCTCGCCAGACCGTAGTAGGCCATCAGCGGCGCCTTGCCGCCTGCCTGGTCGTTGCCGAACTTCTGCATCACCGCCCACGGAACGGCGATCACGGCGTGGCGCTGCTGGAACCGGTCGGCGCGGCGCACCTGCCGCTCGACCCAGCCAACGCGCTGCGCCTCACCCGGTAGCTGGCGGGCCGCCATGGCTGACGCATCGGAAGCCGAGGTGGCTGGTGGCGCTGTCGACGGTCTCCCCCTGGCGCGCGGCCGGCCGGTAGCGCAGGCAGTAGCTGGGCGCGCACAGGTGCGAGCCGCCCTTGATGACCTTGCGCGGCAGGTGCGCGCCCGGCTCGCCGGCGATCCGGCTGCGCTCCGGCGAGCTCACGCGCGGGTTGCGCGGGACGCAGCAGGCGTGGGCGGCCTCATCCGGATGACGCGGAGTGTAGTAGTCGCACGTCCATTCCCAGACGTTGCCGGTGATGTCATCGAGCCCGTAGCCGTTAGGCGGAAACGATCCCACCGGAGACGTGCCCTCATAGCCGTCAGAGAGCAGGTTCTGCCAGGGAAACTCGCCCTGCCAGGTGTTGGCCAGCAACTGGCCGTGCGGCGCGAATTCGTCGCCCCACGCGTACACGGCGCCGTCGAGGCCGCCGCGGGCCGCATACTCCCACTCGGCCTCTGTCGGCAGTTCCTTGCCCGCCCAGGCGGCGTACGCTTCGGCGTCCTCATAGGCGACATGGGTCACCGGGTGCCGCGCGAGGCCACGGCAGTCGCTGCCCGGTCCCTCGGGACGCCGCCAGCAGGCGCCCGGGACGTACTCCCACCAGTTACGGAAATCGCGCAGATCGACCGGGCCAGGCGTGCGGTGGAACACGAGCGATCCCGGCACCAGCAGGTCCGGGTCGGCATCGGGGTAGTCGGCCGCCTTCAGCGGCCGCTCGGCGACGGTCACGTACCCGGTGGCCGTGACGAACCGCCGGAATTCCGCGACCGTCACCGGATGGCGGTCCAGCCAGAATCCATCCACGGTAACCCGGTGCACCGGGCCTTCCTCCGGATAGAAGTCTGCCGAGCCCATACCGAAGGTGCCGCCCGGAATCCATGCCATGGTCTCGAGCGGGTCCTTCGCCCTGTTCCTGGCCGCTTTCCCCGCACGCGCTGGCCGCGCTCCATGGCTTATCGCGGCGGCCGGTGATGAAGAACTCGTCCTGGACATGCCGTGCATGCTCCCGATTCTCGCGACCTTCGACGAGCTTAAACGGGCCCGCACAGGCAGGGCACCATCCCTCACGGATGAAGCCGGAAGGGACCCGATAGGAGATTCTTTGAGGTGCATAGGCCGACAACTCCCCGGTTGTCCGGCGTGGTGCAGCCGGATGGAGCATACGGATGACGCGCCTACCCCGCTCCCCTGTCGCTGCAGTCGGCCGCTGGGTTCGCTCGGTCGGGCCGGAGCGGGCGCATCTGCGCGCGGATATCGTGGCGGGGCTGCCTGGCGCGATCAGCAGCGTGCCGGACGGGATGGCGGCCGCGGTCTTGGCCGGCGTCAACCCAGTGCAGGGACTGTATGCGAGCTTCGCGGGGCCTATCGCGGGCGGGCTCAGCTCTAATACCCGGCTGATGGTCATCACGACGACATCCGCAGCCGCGCTGGCCGCGGGCTCCGCCCTGCAGGGGGTGACCCCGGCCCAGCGGCCAGCGGCAGTCCCGCTGCTGGTGATCCTGGTCGGCGTGGTGCTGGTCGCGGCCGGGCTCATCCGGCTCGGCCGGTATACGCGGTTCGTCTCCTACTCGGTGATGATCGGCTTCCTCACCGGGATCTCGGTCAACATCGTGTGCGGTCAGATCCCCGACCTGACTGGCGCGCCGGCCCGTGGCGCCTTCCCCCTGGCCAAGGCCGTCAACGTGCTCGTCCATCCGGGCCGCATCGATCTGGCGTCGCTGCTCACCGGGCTGAGCGCGCTGGCGATCCTGGTGGTGCTGGCGCAAACTCGCCTCGCCGTGGTCAGCGCGCTGATCGCGCTGCTGATTCCTACCGTGGTAGTCGTGCTGGCCGGCGCGCAGAGCGTGGCCAGGGTAGGGGACCAGGGGGATATCCCGCAGGGCGTCCCGCTCCCCCAGCTCCCGGACTTCAGGCTGCTGTCGTTCAGCCTGGTCACGGGCGCGCTCGCGATCGCGGCCATCGTCTTGGTCCAAGGCGCGGGGGTCGCCGAAGCCGCGCCAAACCCCGCCGGCGCCCAGCCGAATCCGAACCAGGACATCATCGCGCAGGGGGCAGGCAACCTTGCGGCGGGTTTCTTCCGTGGCATCGCGGTGGGCGGCTCTGTGGGCCATACCGCGCTGAATGTGACCGTGGGCGGCCGGACCCGGTGGGCAGCGATCTGGTCTGGCATCTGGATGCTGGTGATCCTAGCCATCTTCTCCGGGCTGGTGGCGAAGATCGCGGTTCCGACTCTCGGCGCCATACTCATCTTCGCGGCGATCGGCTCGCTGCGCCCGGGGGAGGTCGCCTCCATTCTGCGCACCGGGCACATCTCGCAGGTCGCCGTCATCACGACGTTCGCCGCCACGCTGTTCCTGCCGGTCGCCGCGGCTGTCGGCATCGGGGTGGCCCTGTCGTTGCTGCTGCAGCTCAACCAGGAAGCCATGGACCTCACCGTGGTCGAACTCGTGCCACGCGACGACGGGCGCTTCGAGGAGCGGCCGCCGCCGCCGACCCTGACCAGCAGGCACGTCACGATCCTGGATGTTTACGGCAGCCTGCTCTACGCCGGTTCCCGCACCCTGGCCGCTCATCTGCCCGACCCGGCCGGGGCTCAGTCACCGGTCGTGGTGCTGCGGCTAAGACGCCGCACCTCGCTGGGAGCTACCTTCGTGAAGGTCGTCGCCGACTACGCAGACCGGCTCGCCGAATCCGATGGCCGGCTTTACCTCAGCGGCCTGGAGAAGGACCTCACTGATGAACTGCGCCGCACCGGGCACCTCGACGGACCGGTGCGCGCGTTCGAGGCTACCCCGATCGTCGGCGAGTCGACCGAGAAGGCCTACCTGGACGCCGAGGCCTGGCTGGTCAAGAGGCACGACGGATGAGCCTGGCTCGGGCAGCAGGTGCCCGGCCAGGCTCGCGCTTAAGCAGTTACCTGCGGGAGACGCGCCGGGCGGTACGCCGTCCAGTGCGCCGGGCTACTCTGCGTGCTCCGAACATGTTTGTCCTCTCCGGATAGTGGGATGAGCGGCCGAAGCAGTCAGCTTGCAGCAGCCGCCGTTTCCAGGTCGTGCAGTTCCTGTGCTTCCTCCGCCGATACTAGCCCGATCGCCACGAGGTCGAGCGGGCTGATGAAGCCGTCGCTGATGCGGAAGCCCCCGGCGCGGATAAGCGCGTCGCGAAGCGGCACCGCCCAGTGGTGCTCGATCAGGACGAGCGCCGCCGCGGAGTCGTTCGGGATGTCGTCGAGCACATCCCAGCCTTCCTGCTCGGTGAACACGTGCACGCCGCCCTCGGCGGCTGCCTCCTCTGCACCCGCGATCGCGCCTGCCTCCGCACCCTCCTCGCCCTCGACGCCAAGGCCGATCAGGGCGCCAATCTTGCTGCCGAGCTCGATCGCTTCCTGCTCAGTGAGATTGCTGAGGTGCTCCACCTCTAGCTCGCCGTCGGCGTCCTTGTAGACGGCCAGCGAGTCGATCACGCGCACCGTATCGCTTTCACGGAGCCGCTCAAGCTCGGCGATGATCTCACCGTGGAAGTCTGGGTGATTGAACCCCAGGACGAGAAGCTGCACGGGCCCGATTGCCATGTTCCTGCCTCTTTCGCGCGGGCCGCCGGTCTGCCTTCGGCCGAACACCCGTCAGCAGGGCAGCCGGAGACCGATCAGCCGATGTGATCCGGTTAATGATCCGATCTGGACCTTTACTCCGGTAGCATCCGTCCGGATCGGACGGTGCCGCATCACCCGCTGAGGGTGATGCGGCCCGGCAGTTTTGCATGCCGGCCACGCTCAATGCTGGATCAGCTGGATTACTCCGACCTCGGACAGCCCGTCGAGGACGAGAAGCACCGGCACGCTCAGCCCGCTGCCGGGCGCGGCGCCTCGCCAGCTGGCCGGTCGTCGCCTGCGGCTCGCTGACGCCCGGAGAACTTGGCGGTCATCTTGACCGCCTTGACCGCGCCGGTGGCGCCTGCCTGCAAGGTCAGTCCGACGGCGATCAGGACACAGCCAAGGATGAACAGCGTGTGTGACGAGAGCATGACCAGCCCGACGCGGCCGAGGACGTAGGGAGGGGTGCACACCACCGCTCCGATTGCGCCGCCCACCGCGGTCGCGGCGAGCTTGTCACGTTTCGAGTAGGTGGTCTTCACGCCGATGAGCCGGGCCGGGACGGCGACATAGCAGACCATCATCACGCCGATGACGATGCCCAGTGACAGCCCGAACCACGGCCGCCCCCAGCGGGCGACGACCACGGTCGACAGGCCCAGGCAGATGCCCACCGCGAGGCCCCATGCCAGCACGACCCTCAGGTGCGACCGGGCCTGCTTGAACGCGGGCCGGATCATCGGGCCGCCTGCACCGGTGATCGCGAAAGCGAACACGGCGTTCAGGAAAAAACTCGCCGCCGTGACAGCGGCAACGGCCAGCACCAGCGGGATCACGACCGGCCCGGTCAGTACATGGAACGACTTCCCGTGCAGCGCATGTCCTTTCAGGTCGATCATGGCGGCCCATATCCACATCGCCGGCAGCACCTGGACCAGGGTCAGCCGCCAATTCGTGAACAGCAGCTTCACTCCCTCGAACAGCATGCCAAACGCACCGACGGCAAGAGCGAGGGGAGCAAGCCAGCGCCGGGAACGGCTGAGCCGCAGAACCCCCTCTTCTACGGCCGCATAATCACTGTCCCGGACCGCCCGGCTCAGCCGCTCGACCCGGGCGCGCCTCGCAGCCCGCCGCGATCTGCGGGCCTCGCCGCCGGTCGCGGGCGCCCCGGCCGCGCCGGAAGCATCTCCATCAGCTGGCAACGCGGCCGGCAGTTCCGGTGCGTTGCCTTCGATTGTCACCGGGGGGTACCCCTCTGCGAGGGTCGTGTCGTGCGCTGAGCGGATGCGTGCCCGGCCGACAGGGGGCGCGAGCCGCCATTGGCAGCTGGCGCCACCTGCGCCATCCATGCCCTTTGAGGATAACCCCGACCAAACGGCTGCCTGCCTCACCCCGCGTGGGTGAGGCAGGCAGCCGGCGCGTGCGGAATCGTGGCTCGTGCGGCATGCCTCGCCCGCGCCCTGCGGAAACGGCAGGCAGCCTGCGGAAACGGCCGGCAGCGATTGGGTGCGGGCGCCCCGGTGGCGCGCCGGACAGGGAGGGGCCGACGATGAGCGTGCGGACATCTGAGGTTCCGCCCCGGGGTACGGGTCGGTACCAGCTCGATTCCGGGGTGGGACGGCTCACCCCGGCGGAGCGCGCGGCCCGCGGCAAGGCGGCACGGGCTGTAGTGCCACGTGACGGTCACGCGGTATTCGACCCGCCGCCGGACCGGCCCGACCCGATCGGATTGTTGGAAGAGCAGGCGAAGGCGCGGCTGCCCGAGCTGGTACCGGTACGGCGGGGCCGGATGATGGTGTCCCCGTTCACCTTCTACCGCGGCGCGGCGCTGCCGATGGCCAGCGACCTGGCCAGCACGCCGGTGTCCGGGCTGGCCGTCCAGGCGTGCGGCGACGCGCACCTGTCCAACTTCGGCATCTTCGGCTCCGCCGAGCGCCGCCTGATATTCGACGTCAACGACTTCGACGAGACGCTGCCCGGCCCCTGGGAATGGGACGTCAAGCGGCTGGCGGCCAGCCTGGAAGTCGCCGCCCGCGGCGACGGGTTCCCGGCCAAGCAGCGCCGCGAGATCGTCACGGCCGCGGTCGCCCGCTACCGGCAGGCGATGCGCCAGTTCGCCGGGATGACCAACCTGGATGTCTGGTACGCGCACGCGGACGTGGACCAGCTGCGGGCGCAGTTCGTATCCCAGCTCCAGCCGCGCCAGCGCAAGAATGTCGACAAAGGCCTGGCCAAGGCCCGGACCAGGGACAGCATGCAGGAAGTAGCCAAGCTGACCCGGGTCGTGGACGGCAGGCCGCGGATCATCTCCGACCCGCCGCTGCTGGTTCCGGTCGACGAGCTGCTGCCCAAGGAGACGGACCGGACGGCTATGGAGGAGCAATTCGGCGGCCTCATCGCTAAGTACCGGCGCACGCTGGAAACTGACCGCAGGTTCCTGCTCGAGCAATTCGAGTTCTGCGACATGGCCCGGAAGGTGGTCGGCGTCGGCAGCGTCGGCACGCGCTGCTGGATCATCCTGATGCTCGGCCGTGACGACGCTGATCCGCTGTTCCTGCAGGTGAAGGAGGCCGAGGCGTCGGTCCTCAGCCGGTTCGTCGGTGCCAGCAAGTTCGCTAACCAGGGCCAGCGGGTGGTCGCGGGCCAGCGGCTGATGCAGGCATCCAGCGACATCTTCCTGGGCTGGCAGCGGATCGAGGCCGGCCTCGACGGCCGGTCCCGCGACTTCTATGTCCGCCAGTTGCGGGACTGGAAGTTCTCGGTCGACATCGAGAACATCCTGCCCGCCGGCATGCGGCTGTACGGGGAACTCTGCGGCTGGACGCTGGCCCGGGCCCATGCCCGCTCCGGGGACCGGATCGCCATCGCCGCCTACCTCGGCGGCTCCGACGTCTTCGACCGTGCCATCGCCCAATTCGCCGTCGCCTACGCCGACCAGAACGAGCGCGACCACCAGGCTCTCGTCGACGCTGTCGCCTCGGGACGGCTCACCGCCGAGCGCGACCTGTGAAATCCGGGCTGGCCCGGACCGGCGCGGTCCGCCGCCCTGAGCGGCTCCGGTAGCCGGAGATATTCCTGCTGGTTGGCTTCTGGCTGCCAGGAAAGAGCAGCTACCTGCTGGTCACCTGACAATGTCGAGTTCTGCACTAGGCCGCCCGCGCGCGAGCCGCGGGCGGCCCCTGGCAGGCGAACCTCCGCCGGCCAGATCGGCATCATGGGCGGTCAGCTCGCCCGCCGGGCAATCATCCCGTTCAGGTGATGTTTGCGGGAATGTGCCGTATAACGATTGGTTTGAAGCTCGCTTGAAGAACCCGGGGAGGACGCAGGTGACGACGCCGCCTGATCCGCTTGCGCTCCTGCGGTCCCGGAGTTACCTCGCGCTACTGATCCTCGCCGCCATCGTCGGCGTGCCCATTTCCGCGGCTGCCTACTTCTTTCTCGCGCTGGTCTCCAAGCTGCAGGTATGGATCTTCACAGATCTTCCCAAGGGGCTGGGCTTCCATGGGGAGCCGCTGTGGTGGCCGATTCCGCCGCTGGTGCTGGCCGGGCTGCTGGTCGCTCTCACCATCAGGTACCTGCCCGGCAAGGGCGGCCACTCACCGGCCGAGGGGTTCAAGGTGGGCGCAGGCCCTCCCGCGCCGATCGAGCTTCCCGGCGTCCTGCTCGCGGCATTCGCGACCTTGAGCCTCGGCGTGGTGCTCGGACCCGAGGCGCCCATGATCGCCCTCGGTGGCGGCCTCGGCGTCCTTGCGGTCCGCCTCGTCAAGAGGGATGCTCCGCCGAGGACCAGCACCGTGGTGGCCGCGGCGGGGAGTTTCGCCGCCATCAGCACGCTGCTTGGCTCGCCCCTGCTCGGGGCGTTCCTGCTGATGGAGGCCTCCGGGCTGGGCGGGGCGATGCTGGAGCTTGTGCTGGTGCCTGGCCTGCTGGCGGCCGGCGTCGGTTCGCTGGTGTTCATCGGCCTGGACGCCTGGACCGGGCTCGGCACGTTTTCGCTGGCGATTCCCAATCTTCCCCACGTCGGGTCGCCAACGGTTGCTGAATTCCTGTGGGCGCTGGCGATCGGGCTGATGGCCACGCTGCTCGGCTCCGGGATCCGATGGCTCGGGCTGTTCCTGCGGCCCCATGTCGAGCGGCGGATGCTGCTGGCCACGCCAGTGGCCGGACTGGCCGTCGCGGGACTTGCGATCGCGTTCGCCGCGGCCACCGGGAAGGGCTCCTCCGAGGTGCTGTTCTCCGGGCAGTCCGCGCTGGGCCCGTTCGTCAGCCAGAGCGCCACCTATACCGTGGGAGCGCTGCTGCTGCTCATAATCTGCAAGGGGCTCGCCTACGGCGTGTCGCTGAGCGGCTTCCGCGGCGGTCCTACCTTCCCGGCCATGTTCATCGGGGCGGTAGGTGGCGTGGCGTTGTCGCACTTGCCGGGGCTGCCGCTGGTTGACGGCGTCGCCATGGGCATCGGCGCGATGACCGTGGTGATGCTCAGGCTCCCGCTCACCTCCGTCTTGCTCGCCACCCTGTTGCTGGCGTCAGACGGGCTGGCCGTCATGCCGCTGGCGATCGTGGCGGTCGTCGTGGCATATGTGGCCTCGGCGAGGCTGGCCCCGGCCCCGGCGCCAGCCCATGGCACACCGCCTGCTGCCGAGCCGGCTTCGCCGCCGAACCCGGTCTCCGGACCCGGCAGGTGAGCCGTGACGGCTACCGCCTGAGCCGCTACCGCGCGCGACTGCGGCGGTAGGACGAGCCGGGCCTGGCAGGCAGGATCGCCCCCAGCACCCACAAGATCGGGATGAAGATGCCGATCAGGCCGAGCACCCAGTGACCCTTGCGGAAGGTGATAACGGCGACCGTGAACAGCAGGACCAGGTAAAGAACACCCAGGCCGATCGAGAGGAACCAGCTTGCTCCTGACACGTGCACCACGTCCGTCCGGTTAGGCCCGCCGGGGTTCCCTGCGCCCGAGGGCTGTCTGGCAACAGCGCAGCGCTCGGGCGAGACGGCCGGTCGGTACTGGCTCAGCGTGCTATTCGGCACTTCCGCCGTGCAAGGCGTCCTGGAGTTCCTTCTCGCCCTCCTTGGACAGGGAGGTCTTCAGCACGGTGCCGCCGTACTTGCTCAGCGCCTCAACGGCCTTGTCCGGCGTGACCTTCTCCACCATGAGGAACAGCGCGGAGGTGCCCGGCTTCAGCAGGCCGCGCACCTGATCCTGGAACTGCGCGTCAATGCCGGACTTGGTGACCTTGCCCATGAGAGCGCCAAGCCCCGCCCCGATGGCTATCCCGAAGACCGGGACGAAGAACAGCGCCCCGAACAGCAGGCCCCAGAACATCCCCCAGCTCGCCCCGCGGCCCACCAGGTGGTGGCGGGTGTGAACGTGGTAGCCGCCGTCAGCGTCCCGCACGATCACCGCGATCGCATCAGGCTCGATGATGAGGTCCCGCGCGAGCTGCCGTGCCTCATCGGCCGCAGCCTCGGCGGTGGTCGTGTCGGGGTACCCGATCGCGATCAGGTCAGACATTGCCTTCTCTTTTCTCCCTATGCCGGTATACGCCACTATTCAGTCCACCAAGTCGGACGCATGCCACGCGCCACCCGTGACGGATGATGCGGCTTCGGCGTTCTGTTGAGCGCGCCGTCGCCGCAGCCGCCGGCCGGGCCGCTCATCCAGCGCGGGTGACGCCCGGGATTGACGGGCAGAGCACGATAGAGCCAGACCTCGAAACCCGGAGGTGAGCGCCGGACCCAGGCCTGCCACGAGTACCTGCCTGCCAGGCGGCCACCGGTCGGCTGGGCATTATTGGCTGGCCTTCGATGGGGTGAGGGACCTTGGACCCTTGCCAGGCCGGACCGCTTTGCCGATCATCGAGGAAATGAGCGAAGCAGGTCTGTCAGGAAAGCGCGGGCTGCGGGCAGTTCCCGTCTCGACGTCCAGCGCCGCCCCCGACGTGCTGATCGAGACCAAGCTCCATGCTCCTAGCCTGCGTAAGGAGTGGGTGAAGCGTCGTGAGCTCCTTCAGGTCATGGCGGGCACGGCCGTCAAGCTCGTCCTCGTTGACGCTCCTGCAGGCTTCGGGAAGACCACTCTCGTAGCGCAGTGGCGGGCTAGTCCGTCGGAGGACCGGCCGTTCGCCTGGATCTCGCTTGACGAAGGCGACGATGACCCAGGCAGGCTGTGGTGGCATGTCGTGCACGCCCTGCAGCGAGCCTGCCCTGACCTGGGTGCCGATGAGCTCTTCCGGGCTCTTCGGGTCCAGCGTCCCGACATCGCCGGAACGGTGCTCCCGATCCTGGTCAATGAGCTGGCCGCGCTCTCTGCGCCAGTTGTTGTCGTGCTGGACGACTACCACCTTGTCAAGGACCGCAGCTGCCAGGATCAGCTGGCCTTCCTGCTTCTCCACCTCCCTGTATCCGCCGAGATCGTGCTGATCACGCGGACCGATCCGGCGCTGCCGCTAGCACGGCTGCGGGCGGCGGGCGAGATGCTCGAGTTCCGGGCGCCCGAGCTGCGCTTCTCGGCTGCTGAGGCGGTCTCGCTCGTTCGTCACGTGGCTGCGGTCGAGCTCAGCGAGCCGGACCTGACAGATCTTGTCAACCGGACCGAGGGATGGCCCGCCGGGGTGTATCTTGCGGCGCTCTCATTGCGCGGTCACCCTGCACCGAGCGCCTTCATCCGCCAGTTCACCGGCGACAACCGGTTCATCGTCGACTTCCTGGCCGAGGAGGTGCTCAGCCGCCAGCCGGATGAACTGCGACAGTTTCTCGCCCGGACCGCAATTCTCGACCGCTTCTGTGCGCCGCTTTGCGACGCAGTTGCCGGGTCGGCCAACGCGGCGCAGACTATCGCGATCCTGGAGCGGGAAAATCTCTTCGTCGTGCCACTTGACGAGAACCGGCACTGGTTCCGCTACCACCATCTCTTCGCTCAGGTGCTGCGCAGCGAGCTGGCCAGGACTGAGCCGGGCATCGTGCTCACCTTGCACGAGCGCGCGAGCGCCTGGCACCGGCAGTCAGGATCGGTGGACGAGGCGATCGGTCATGCATTCACCGGAGGTGACGTCGCCGGGACCATCGACCTCATCGCGCATCACTGGTACACCTACGTCGATTCCGGCCAAGCGGCGACGGTCCGCGGCTGGATGCGCGCACTCGGGGATAGCGCGATAGCCGCCAGTCCGCTGGCCGCGCACTGCGCGGTGTGGGCCGCTGCGCTCGCTGGCGATCGGGAATCCGTAGCGCGCTGGCTCCCGATCGTAGCGGCGGACAAGCATGACGGGCCGCTTCCAGACGGCATGCGGTCGATGCAATTCTCGGCTGCTCTCCTGCAAGCTACCTTCGGGTTCGACGGGATCAGGCCGATGCGCGAGGCGGCGGCCGTGGCCGTTTCCCTGGAAAGCGAGCGGTCTTCACCCTGGTATGCGCTGGCACGCACCGCGTTCGCCGCTGCGCTCTACTTCTCTGGCACACTCGAGCCCGCGGCCGCGCAGGCGGAGGAGGCGTTGCTGGGCAATGCGTCCATTGCGGTGGTGCGCATGCTGGCCTTCGCCGTGATGTCGCTGATCGCGATCGAGGAAGGACGGCTCGCTCAGGCCGAGCAGCTCGCGCACTCGGCCCGCCAGATCCTGGCCCGCGATGAGGTCTCCCTCGGCGCCGCGCCGTTGAGCGCCATGGGCTACGCGGCTGCCGGGGCCGCCTACGCTGCGCAGGGGCGGCTGCAGGAGGCCCGCAGCGAGCTGGAGCACGCGCTCCGGCCGCGTCGCGGAATGCCAGGGATCAGCACCTGGCCCACTGTTGAGATCCTGCTCAGGCTCGCGCCTGTGCTGCTCGAGCTGGGGGATCGAAGCGGAGCCGCCGCGCATCTCAACGAGGTCAGGCAGCTGCTCGCGTCGTCGCCGGACGGGGCCGAGGCGCAGCGAGCCCGGCTGGAGCGCCTTGATCGGCTGATGGCTGGCGGGTCACGAGCGGCTTCACCGGTGGACCCGCTGACCGACCGTGAGCTGGCTGTGCTGCGTCTGCTCCGGGGCACGCTCTCGCTCCGCGAGATCGGGCACGAGCTGCACCTGTCGCAGAACACGATCAAGACCCACGCGCAGGCGATCTACCGGAAGCTCGGCGTTTCCACCCGGCCCGACGCCGTTGAGAAAGGCCGCGAGACCGGGCTCCTGTAGCGCTGGGCAGCTGCATCAGCGGCATCGGCCAACTCGCCCCGGTGCAGCAGATCGATGCAGCGGGGCCCGATCAGATCAGGTCGAGTTGCCTGGCCCGGCGTACCGCCTCGCCCCGGTGAGCCGCGGACAGCTTCCGGTAGATGCTCCTGAGGTGGGTCTTGACAGTGTTCACCGAGATGTACATCTCGGCAGCGATCTCGGCGGTGCTGAGCATCCCCGACAAGTGCTGGATAACCTCACGCTCGCGCTCGCTGAGGCGCTCCACGACGAGGGGTATCGCCTCGCCCGTCACGAGCTGGCGGACCGGGACCACCGCGCCCGGGCGCACCGAATCGGCTTCGAGCAGGTGCCGGTAGGCATGGGCCAGGTCAGGATCGCGCCGCAGCACCGGCCGGATCCAGGCCTGCTCCATTGCGAAAGGCAGCCGGATCTGCTCCTGCTTACCCTGCCGCAGCGCGTGCTCCAGCGATCGGCGCCCGCGTGCCTGCTGGCCGCCGGAGTAGCTGAGCCAGGCGTCGACCAGCCATCCTTCCAGGCTGATCTGGTCGCCTGGCTCGCCGGAGGCTGCCATGACGGTTGTCATTGCGGCCCTGGCAGCCTGATAGTCACCAGCGGTCAGCCACGCATGCGCCACCGCGATGGCGGCCTCGGGCGTGGCTCGCGGATCGGCGCGTCCGGCGGTATCAACCGCGGACTGGATGTCCCCCGCCGCGGCATGGGCTCGCGATTCAAGGAGCGTCAGCCTGTGTTCGAGCCAGCGCGGTGGCGACCAGCCCTGTCGCGCCCGGCCGGCCATCTCCGAAGCCGCCCCGGCCCGTCCTTCGGCCAGCCGGCTGCGCGCCGCGATAAGTCTGGCCACGGCGGTCATCAGCTTGTCCGGGCGCGCCCGCAGGGCGGCATCCGCCAGGACCAGCTGGTCATGCGACCGCTGGATCTCGTTGCGTTCCAGGTGCACGTATGCGAGTGCGACGCTGGCCGCCGCGGTGGGCTCGGCAATCCCGTCATCGCTGTTCTCGGCTGGGCCCGCTGCGTCGCCGGCCAGCTCCGCAGCTCCGCTCAGCCGCCCTCGCAGGGCCTCCACGAGCGCGAGATACCCGAGGCAGTCAGCTCGCTCGTAGGCGCTGTCCGCGACAGCGGCGGCGGCAAGGCCGGCTTCGAAGTTGGCAGCCGCCTCGTCGAGCTGGCCCGCCCACAGCTGCGCGGCTCCGCGGCCCGCCAGTACCTGCGCGCGGACCCTGGGATGCCGCGCGAGCAGCTCGTCGGGCATTTCTGCGAGCAAGGCCCCGGCGCGGTCGGCAGCGGCTGTGGCTGCATCGAGATCCCCGTTCTGGCGGCTCACGGCCAAGCGGAGCAGCGCAGCGGCCAGCCGGGCCGGGATTTCATCATCGGCGGGAAGATCATCGAGGGCGTTCTCCGCAGCGTCCAGCGATGTCACGCTCGGGTCGCCGATGGCACCGGACAGCTCTATGGCGGCGGCTACGAGCAATGGCTGCGGTTGCGTCCACGCCTGGTCAACTGGCATCTGGCGGAACTCGTCGGCCAGCAGCCTGCCGCCCAGCGGCTCGATGAGCTGGCCTACTGCGAACTCGTCCACCACCATCCGGGCCGCGAACTGCCAGTCACCCGAGGTCCCTGCGTGCCGCACGGCGTCGGCGAGCCACCCGCGCCGCAGGCACCATCGGGCAGCCCGCCGGTGCAGCTCGGGCAGCCGACCGGGACATTCGCGCCGGAGTTTCAGGCGCAATACCGCGGCGAACAGCGGGTGATATCGATACCACCCGTGCCCCAGCGGCCGGACGAACGCGTTCGTCTGGGCCAGGGCCGGCAGGTAATCCGGCGCTTGCTCATCATCGCCCAGCTCGCGGCCGATGTCGGCGTTTACGCGGTCGAGGATGCTCGTCCGAAGGAGGAAGTCCCTGACGGGCGCGGGCTGGGCATTCAGAACCTCGTCCACCAGGTAGCTGGTGACGGCGCCGTCCTCGGCATCGAACTCCTTAACGAATTGTTCAGGGTCGGGGTGCCCCTCCAGCGAGATCGCAGCTAGTCGCAGCCCGGCCGCCCAGCCCTCGGTCCGTCCGGTGAGGGACTCGAGTGCCGCCTCAGAAAGGGTGAGGCCGTGCTGCGCCATGAGCATGCTGGATTCGCCAAGGCTGAAGGCGAGATCGTCCGCCCGGACCTCGGTCAGCTCTCCGTTGAGCCGGTATCGGTGCAGCGGCAGGAGCGGGTCCATCCGCGCGGAGACCACGAGATGCAGGCCCGGTTGGGCGTTCTTCAGCACATAGGCAAGCCCGTCCAGGGTGTCGGCGTCAGTTAGCAGATGGATGTCGTCGATGACCACCACGACGGGCGGATCCTGCGCTGCCAGTATCGATGCGAGCCGCAGCAGCACTACGTGGTCGACGGCAGTCCCGCGCGCCCCGGCTGATGAGACCCGGGGAACCGCGATGCCGGCTTGCCGCAATGCCGCCACGACGTAGGACCAGAAGACTCTCGGCCGGTTGTCGTGTTCGTCCAGGGTGACCCAGGCCAGAGTCCCAGGCTCGGTGTTGGTGGCGGCCCACAGCCTGATCGCCATGGTCTTGCCGACGCCAGGCGGGCCGGTGACCGTCGTCAGCGGCCCCCGCGCGCCCTCGGCGATGAGCCTGTCGATGCGGGGGCGCGGGACCGCCCAGGCCGGCAGGCTCGGCACCACGATCTTCGAAAGCAGGACAGGATCCTCGGCACCAGTCGCATGTCCTCTGGAACGGCTGCCCGCTCGCAACTCGGCGCTGCTTAGCATCGTGTCCCCCTTGCCGTCTGGCGGGCAATCGGTTGCCAGCCGTCGAACCGCCGTGCCGCCTGCTTGCGGCATCCCTCTTATGCGGGCGAGGAGCCTGGCGCGGGCTAGCCCGTCTGCACAAGTTTGTTCCTTAGATCAGGATGATCTGTCATCACCCCGTGCAAAATCTCACCAGGGTGACGAACTCATGAATTCACCCGCCGTGCATGGGGTGCGCAGGGACGTGAGGAAGGACCGTGGAATGTGGTCATTGCCCATCGCGAGGGGGCTGCGTTGCCACCGTCCTACTACGAAATCCGCGTAGTCGGGGTACTCCCCCCCGAAGCCCTGCTCGACTTCGAGCGGCTCACCGCCTCGGTGGAGCCGGTCGAGACCGTCCTGCACGGCCCGCTGCGGGATCAGGCAGCCCTACAGGGGCTCCTCGCCAGGCTTGAGACGTTCGGCGTGCAGGTCATGGAAGTGCGCCGTCTGCATGACTCACATCCGCCCAAATGCGAAGATCATACGATCGACTGATGGTCAGCTTGCCACGGAGTGACAGGTCGCCATGCCGCGCTGTACCGGCTGCGCCCCGAGGACTTCGGCGAGTTCCGGCGCGCGGACGGCCTGTCACCAGCGTGGCCGCTGAGCTACCTACCCGGGGGCTGCCCGGGCCCCCCCGCCCGGCGGGCTACCGGGGGCCTGGGCGGGTGCGGCTGGCCCGTCTGCCAGGGCCTGCCGCGTTGCGGCGCCCATGTCGGGGCCGAGGGGAAGCGCGTAGACGTCGCGCATGGTCTCGATCTGCTGGGTGGTGAAGGTCCGCTCACGGCGGATATCACGGGTGAAGGCCAGCCACCAGGTGAGCAGGGCCCCGACGCGGTTGCGGTAGCCGGTCAGGAACGTGATGTGGATGAACAGCCAGATCCACCAGCCCAGAAAGCCATTGACCTTCAGCGGGCCCGCTGAGACGACTGCCCGGCCGCGGGAAATGTAGGCCGCCGAGCCGAGGTCACGGTAACGGAACGGCTTCTCCTGCACATCTCCGGAGATCCGGTGCCGGATGCGGTTCCCGGCATAAAGCCCGGATTGCATCGCCACCTCGGCGACCCCCGGGAGCTTGTCCAGGCTCATCATGTCGCCGAGAACGGAGATCTCGGGATGGTTGAGGATCGTGAGGTTCTTTTCGACGAGGATGCGCCCGGCCCTGTCGCGCTTGGCGCCGGTGGCTGCCGCGAGGGCCTCGGCAACTGCAGGGGCCTCGACGCCGGCGGTCCACAGCACGGTGTTGGCGTCGTAGCGGGTCTGGTCCCCGGCGTGGTCGCGGACGAGCACATAGCCTTCGTCGACGTGGGTGACGATCGAGCCCATGTGCTGCTCGACGCCGAGCTTCTGCAGCGCCTTCCCGGCCTTCTGCGACAGTTCCGGGCCGAATGAGGCCAGCGGTGCGCTGCCGCCGTCGAAGAGCAGCACCCGCGCGTCTTCCGGTTTGATGGTCCGGAACTCGGAGCGGAGGGTCTTGGTGGCGACTTCCCTGATCTGCCCCGCGAGTTCCACGCCGGTAGGGCCGGCGCCAACGAGGGCGAACGTCAGGTAGGCACGGCGCTCCTCCGGGGTCGGCGCCGTCTCCGCCATCTCGAACGCACCATACACGCGGCGCCGGATCGCGAGCGCATCGGAGATTGTCTTCATGCCCGGCGCCCAGGCGGCGAACTCGTCATGGCCGAAGTACGACGACCGGACTCCGGCGGCAACGATGAGGTCGTCGTAGCCGTACTCGAGGAGATCGCCGCCGACCCTCCTGGCGATGACTCTCCGGCCATCGACATCAAAGTCGACGACCTCGGCCATCACGCAGTCGACGTTCTTGTATTTCCCGAGCAGGTCACGCAGCGGGCTGGCGATCTTACCCTCGGACAGGATGCCGGTGGCGCACTGGTAGAGCAGCGGCTGGAATACGTGGTGCTGTGAGCGGTCGATCAGGGTCACCGAGACGGGGCTGCGCTTCAGCCTGCGGACCGCGAACAGCCCGGCGAAGCCGCCGCCCACGATCACGACCCGGCGCCGCCCCGATTGGTCTGTCATTGGATGCTCCGGTCGCCCATTGGATGCTCCGGTCGCCGCTCAGCCTGCCGGGTTGTGCCAGGTGTCGCCGCCGGCCAGCAGCCGGTCGGCTTCCTTCGGCCCCCAGCTGCCCCTGGCGTAGGGGTGCACGGGCGTGACGTCGCCGAGCACCGGGTCGACGACCCGCCACGCGGCCTCCACGGTGTCCTGGCGGGCGAACAGCCACCGGTCCCCGTCCAGCGCCGCGCCGATGAGCCGGTCATAGGGCCGCATGTCCGATCCGGGCTGCCCGGCGAACGCCAGGTCTTCGGGCTGCGGTTCCAGCCCGGCGCCGGGCTTCTTGCCGGCCAGCGTCAGGCCGACCGCGGTTTCCGGCCAGACCCGGAACCGCAGCGAGTTACGCACCGCGAACGGCTCGATCCCGAACACGTCATGTGGCGGGCGCTTGAACCGGATGTCCACCTCGGTGGCCGTGACCGGCAGGCACTTGCCCGCCCGGATCACGATCGGCACGCCGGCCCAGCGCCAGGTGTCGGCGGCCAGCCGCACCGCGACGTAGGTCTCGGTGGTCGACTTCGGGTCCACGCCGTCCACCTGAAGGTAGCCGTCGTACTGGCCGCGGACGGTGTCGGCGGGGCTAAGCGGCCGCAGCGCGGCCACCACCCGCGACTTGGCGTCCCGCCATGATTCCAGGCCCGTCCCGTCCGGCGGGTCGGCCAGCACCGTGGCCAGCACCTGCAGCATATGGTTCTGGACCACGTCCCTGATCGCGCCGGTCCGGTCATAGAACCGGCCGCGGTCGGAGACGTCGAAGGCCTCCGCCATCGTGATCTGGATCCGGTCCACGTAGGTCCGGTTGAGCAGCGGCTCGAGCACCGAGTTGGCGAACCGGACGAACAGCACGTTCTCCACCGGGTCAAACGCCAGCCAGTCATCGACTCGGAAGATCGCCTGTTCCGGGAAGTACTTGTGCATCGTGGCATTCAGCTGCCGCGAACCGGCCAGGTCATTGCCGAACGGTTTCTCCACCATCACCCGGGCGTCCTTGGTCCGGCCCGCCGACGCGATCCCCTCCGCGATCCGGCCGAACAGGACGGGCGGCACCTCCAGGTAGAACAGCACCCGCCTGCCGCCGCCGACGGCGTCCGACATCGCCTTATAGGTCGCGTCGTCACCGAGGTCCCCGTCCACGTACCGCAGCAGCCCCAGCATCTTCTGCGCGGCGGGGCTCTTGTCGTCCATGTGATTGAGCCGCAGCGACGCGGCCGCATAATCCCGGAACTGGTCCAGGCCCCAGCCGCTCTTCGCCACCCCGATCACCGGCACGTCCAGCACCCCGCGCTCGACCAGCCCCACCAGCGCCGGGAACGTCTCCAGCTTCGCCAGGTCACCAGTAGCACCGAAGATCACCAGCGCGTCCACGCCGTCTTTCGCCATGTCATTCCCCTGCCAATCGTGTGCTGTCTACCACGATCGCGGCCGAGCCAGCGGCCGCGCCACCCGCGACGGGTGATGTGCGCCCCGGGACGGGACGATTCCTCGGTCAGTTTTCCAGGCCTACCGGCGGGCCGCCGGTAGTTGCTTCCGGCGGACGGCGCGTGTCGCGCGGCGCGCCCTGCTGGGGCGAAGGCTGGAATTCCTGTCGGCTGATGCGCCGCCGGAACACGTAGTAGGTCCAGGTCTGGTAGGCGAGCACGAACGGCAGGAAGATGATGACGACGACCGTCATCACTTTGAGCGAATACGCTCCGGATGCAGTGTTGTGCACGGTGAGGTTGTATGCGGCGTTGGTGCTGGAGACCATCACGTTGGGATACAGGCCGGTGAAGATCGATACGATGCAGGCCGCCATCGTGACCGTGGTAGCGGCGAAGGCGAAGCCCTCCCGGTGCTCGTAAACCAGCCAGATGGCGGCGATGGCGGCGAGCACCGCGAGCAGCTCGACCGGGTTGAGGAAGAACGTGCTGCTGGACGTCACGTGCGTCCAGATCGCGAAGGCCACTACGGCAGCGCCGGTCACCGGGGCCACCCGGCGGGCCACCCGACCGGCGCGCTCACGCATGTCGCCGGTGGTCTTCAGGGACAGGAACGTCGTACCGTGCAGCACGCAGATCAGTACCAGGGTGAGGCCGGTGACCAGCGCGTACGGCTGCAGCAGGTTCCAGAACGACCCCGTGTACTCCTGACTGGAGCTGATGGGCAGCCCGTGCAGCAGGTCACCCAGCGCCACGCCGATCAGCAGCGGGGCGAGCAGGCTGCCCACTGTCAGCAGGCCATCCCAGGTGCGGCGCCAGCGCACGGCCTGACGTTTGCCCCGGTACTCAAAGGACACGCCGCGGACGATCAGTGCGGCCAGCAGCAGCACGAGGGCGAGGTAAAAGGCCGAGAACATCGTCGCGTACCAGCCCGGGAACGCGGCGAAGATAGCGGCCCCGGCCACGATCAGCCAGACCTCGTTGCCATCCCACAGCGGCCCGATCGTGTTGATGGCCGCCCTGCGGCCTGCCTCGTCCTTGCCGACCATGCCGTGCAGCATCCCGACACCGAAGTCGAATCCCTCCAGGACGAAGAAGCCCGTCCACAAGACCGTGATGACGATGAACCAGAACGGGACGAGTCGCATCGCGGGCCTCAATACTGAACGGCCGGCAGGGGCGCGTCCGCATCGGCCTCCGCGCGCGCGGGCGGGAGCTGTTCGCGTGCGTACTTCAGCATCAGCATCAGGTCGACCGTGGCGAGCACGCCGTACAGCAGGACGAAAATCACCAGGCTGATCACGATAGACGTGGCACTGACCGACGGCGAGATCCCGTTTTTCGTCAGCATGATGCCCTGCACGATCCACGGCTGCCGGCCGCTCTCGGTCAGCAGCCAGCCCGCGGTGTTCATCAGGAACGGCAGCACCGATGCCCATATCGCCACCCACAGGAACCGCCGAGAGGCCGCGAGTTTATTGCGCCGGATCAGCCACAGCCCCCACAAAGACAGCAGGAAGACCAGGACCCCGGCGTACGCCATCACCCGCATCGCCCAGTACTGGATGAAGACGTTCGGCACGTAGTAGCCGGGCCCGTACTGCTTGCTGTACTGGGACTGCAGAGGGTTGAGGCCGATCACTTTGCCGTCCCAGTGGTTGGTGGCCAGCAGCGACAGCAGGTGCGGGATCGCGATGATCTCGGTCGGGGTCTGGTCGTTGTTGCCGCCGCCGATCTGGAACAGCGAGAACGAGCACGGCTGGCAGGTGGTCCACTGCGCCTCCGCCGCCGCGATCTTCATCGGCTGGTACCTGGCCTCGATCACCCCGAGCTCATCGCCCACGAGCATGGTGAACAGGATCGCCGGGACCAGAACCACCAGCGCGAGCCGCGCTGACCGGATGAACACGCCGCGGTCCCCGCCGTGCCGCAGCTGCCACGCGGACACGGCCAGCATCACGGCCGCGCCGGTGACCAGCGACGCCAGCAAGACCTTCGCATACCCCCACACGAACACCGGGTTGGTGAACACCGCCCAGATGTCGTTCAGCTGCGGCTTGCCGTTGACCATCGTGTAGCCGACGGGATGCTGCATCCAGGAGTTGGCGGCCATGATGAACGCCGCCGACAGGACCGTGCCGGCCGAGACCGCCCAGATCGTCAGCAGGTGCAGCCGCTTCGGCAGCCTGTCCCAGCCGAACAGCCACAGCCCCAGGAATGTCGACTCCAGGAAGAACGCGAGCAGGCCTTCCATCGCCAGCGGTGCGCCGAAGATGTTGCCGACCAGACGCGAGTAGGCCGACCAGTTCATCCCGAACTGGAACTCCTGAACGATGCCGGTCACCACGCCGATCGCGACGTTGATGACCAGCAGCGTGCCGAAGAACCTCGTCAGCCGCAGATACTCATCGCGGCCGCTATGGTGCCAGGTAGTCTGCAGCAGCGCCGTCAGGAACGCCAGCCCGATCGTGACCGGCACGAAGAAGAAATGATTGATCGTCACAAACGCGAACTGCCATCGGGCGAGATCAACGTTCGACATTTACCCCTCCGGGCCTGACGCGTCCGGGCGGCTAGCCCCGGCCGGACACGGCAGCCATCGAAAGGTCAGGAAACGCTGGCGGGCTTGGACTGGGTGCCGTCCTGCCAGGCGGACGCACCGGCAGCGGCAGCCGCCTTGGCCTGCGCCCACTTCAGCTTGGCTTGCTCGCTCGGGGGCACTTCCATCTCCCTGACCCATCGCCGGGTGGCCAGCAGCAGATGTGAGCCACCGATGGCCAGGCCCGCCATGACGAGCACGCTGCCGACTCCTACCAGCGCCGCGCCCGTCATCAGCGCCCCTGCGCTGAACTCGGGGCCGGTACCGCGCTTCGCGTCGTTGGCCATGGCACCATCCTTAGTGTCGCCGCTTACTGGTTACTGTCATCGCGGCGGACGGCGCCAGACATCATCCGCCAGGGATGATTGCCCCGCGTTAACGACGGCACCATCGGTTCGTGCGGCCATGCGCATGCTCCGGTAGGTCCGCGCTCACCTGGCGGGCCAGGTGCCGGCAGCTGAGGCTGGGCATCCCCGGCCTCGCCCGCCATCACCCGGCGAGGGCAATGACCGGCACGTGCCTTTCCCGGCTGCATCACTCTTGCCGGGTGATGCGCCCGACCCCCGCGTCTCGGCAACCACCTCGCCGGCCGGAACGCCGTCCGACACCGTTCGCTCGACGAACTCCGTCACTGCCCGTCTCGCGGCGCTGTCGGTCCAGCTGGCCAGGTCGGATCCGGAGATCATGATGTCTCGTCACTCTCCTGTCGTGGCTGATCTGGCGGCGGCATGCCCGGATCGGTGGCCGGGCGCGCTTGCTGCCTGGCCATTTGCACGGCTCCGACAAACACGCGGATGCCCAGGCCCAAGGCCAGCAGGTCGAGGAGCATCTGGACGGTGACGACAAGCCGGGCGGACTGGCTGACCGCGGTGATATCTCCGTACCCCACTGTGCTGAACGTCGTGACGGTGAAGTAGAGCGCATCGGTGCGGGTGAGGGGGCTAGTGCTGAAATTTGCTGAGCTGATTCGCGCCATCGAAAAATAGGCCGATGCAAACAGGAGCAGGAACAAGGGCACCGTGGTGGCCAGGGCCTGGACAGCTCGTACGGCCGGGTACCTGGCCCTGGTGATCGCGCGCACCTGCCATACGGCCCCGGCAAACAGGATCAGCAGCCCGCCGGCCAGAGCCAGCGGAACGCTCCTGATGTGATCCAGCGGCAGCAGGTAGTACGCCCAGACCAGCACGACGGTCGTCACGAGTGAGCGAAACAACGCCAGCGCGATCAGCCGACGGCGCTTGGCCGGCCCCGGCTCATTCCGATCCGCCTGGATCATCACGGCGCAGCCTCCGTCATCTCCGCGCAGGGCTTCCGGTTCTGGCCGGCACGCGACCTCGGGTCATCCTCGCGCGGACCGTTCGCCGCCAGCCAGCCCGCAGTCTCCCTTTATGAGCGGACTGTGCACCGAGCAGAGGCTTGCGGCATCACCCCGCACAGGGTGATTTCGCAGATCGGGCTCGCTGGGAGGCCGCGGGAACGGATGCTGACGGACGCCCGGCGCGATCATCTGCAGGGCGCGGCCGGAAGCTGGGGAAGCCGGTAACCACACCATGATCAGGATCACCCACGGTACGACCCGCGATTATGGTCACGAAACGTTCACGAGTTGATATAACGGCGAAAACAGGCTGCGAAACAGGCTGGCCAGAAAGCAGATCTGGTAACCGGTAGCGCTGCGTGTACTATCAAAAAGAGGGGAAGTGAGACAAGTGGTGATCTCCGTCATATTGCAGGGCATAGCCATGTCGCCGGGATCGCCGTGATCTCGGGCGCCCCGGCCGGGCTGGCGCATCAGCCGCCGGCAGCGAGCGGACAGCCAGCGGTGGTCATGGCCATGATCGGCGTGGCCGTGGCGGCACGTATCGCGCGGGACCCCCGCACCTACGAACGTCTGCTCGTATTCGCGATAGCGGCGGCTGCCGCGGCAGGCCTGGCACGTGAGAGCCAGGCTCGCTCGATGGCGCGGCTGATTGCCTGGGATAAGCAGCGGGCCATGAGAGAGCTACGCCGGGTCAAGGCTCCGCGATCCTAGAAGTCCTGGCCGGCGTCCCGGGTCGCTCAGGCGAGCGCGGGCGGGCTCTTCAGTTGCGCTCATCGCCCGGTTTCCGGGCCAATGCGCCGGATGACGTCCCCAGTGGCCTCAACGGCTCCATGTCGACGGCGGATCACGTCGGCGATCAGCCCGGTCCAGCCGGTCTGGTGCGCCGCGCCGATCGCGGCACCGTTATCGCCATGGAAGTACTCGCTGAAGGTCAGGTTGTCGTGCCAGGCCGGATCGTGCTGTAGCCGCCCGGTCCCGCCGAAGCATGGCCGCTGGCCATTGGGACCACGCGTGAAGATCGAGATGAGCCGGTCCTGCAGGTCGGCACTGACCTTGTCCAGGGTGCGCTGCACGCCCGATCCGGTCGGGTACTCGATCGTGAACTCGTCGCCAAAGAACCGGTAATAGCGCTCCAGGGCAGCGATCACCAGGTAGTTAAGCGGGAACCAGAGCGGGCCGCGCCAGTTGGAGTTTCCCCCGAACATGGATGTGGTGGACTCGGCCGGCTCGTAGTCGATGCTCGCTTGGATGCCCTCGATATCGAGCATGTAGGGATGCTCGCGGTGGTAGGCCGACAGCGCCCGCAGGCCATACGGGGACAGGAATTCGTTCTCGTCGAATAGCTTCGCGAAGAGCTTCTCAAGCCGGTCTACCCCGGCCAGGCTGAGCAATAGCCGCTGCTGGCCGTGCTCCCCGCGCAGCAGCCCGATCTCGCTGAGCTTCTCCCGGTCCGCCAGGCCCCTGCGGGCCAGGCTGTTGGCGAACTGCTTGCCGACCCTGAGCGAGATCCGGAGATCATTCTCGTCGATGACCGCGGCCGCCAGGATCGGGATGATTCCTACCATCGACCGGACCTTCACCGAGACGGCTTCCCCGCTCGGGGTCATGAGCCTGTCGTAGTAGAGCCCGTCGGTCTCGTCCCACAGCCCGAGGCCTTCGAGGGCGTCGGTGATGGCGGCGAAGTGCTCGAGGAATTTGAGCACAAGATCCATGCCTGGGCGCTGGCCGGACCGGTTCAGGATCACGGCCATGGAGGCCATGGCTATCGCGTAGAAACCCATCCAGCCGGTGGCGTCGGACTGCTCCAGGATGCCGCCGACCGGCAGGTGCGAGCGGTCGATCGGGCCGATGTTGTCCAGGCCGAGGAACCCGCCCTCGAACAGGTTGTTGCCCTCGGCGTCTTCCCTGTTCACCCACCAGGTGAAGTTGACGAGCAGCTTGTCGAAGATCCGGCTGATGAAGCCGACATCGCGAGCTCCGTCGATCGCGAAGACTTCGACTGCGGCCCACGCCTGCACGGGCGGGTTCACGTCACCGAAGTCCCACTCGTAGGCCGGCAGCGCTCCGTTGGGATGCTGGAACCATTCCCGGCACAGCAAGATCAGCTGGTACTTGGCGAACGCCGGATCCACATGCGCCAGGGCGACGCAGTGGAACGCCAGGTCCCACGCCGCATACCAGGGGTACTCCCACTTGTCCGGCATCGACATGATGTCGAAGGCGTCGAAGCTGCGCCATCGCGAGTTGCGGCCGGTCAGCCGCTGCGCCGGGGGCGTCGGCTGCGTCGGGTCCCCGTCCAGCCAGCGGGCCACGTCGTAATAGAACAGCTGCTTGCTCCACAGCATCCCGGCGAACGCCTGCCGCATCACCATCGCCTCGTCGGCGGACGCCCCGGACGGAGTGAGCTCGGCGTAGAACTCGTCAGCCTCGGCCCGCCGCTTGGTCATGACCTTGTCGAACTCCGCGCCGAGCGGGGACTTTGCCTTTCCCCTGGCCCCCTTGGCGGGCGGCGGACGGAGCCTCAGCCGCAGCTCAGCGGTCTGACCCGGCTGTAGCGTCAGCTGATACCAGAACGCGGCCTTGGTGCCCGTGCGGTCCGGGTTCACGGTCGCCGCTCCGCTGACCACGTGGTCGTTGATGCCGTCCTTGGGGTACGGCGTCAGCGGAGCCGCGCCGAACAGCCGCTGCTCGTTAGTCTCGTTCTCGCAGAACACCGCCGTCGGCATTGTCCCGTCCGGCCCGGCGCCGGCGAGCAGCTCCATCGGGCCGATAAACGGATGATCGATCCCCACTGCCGAGTCACCCACCGCCCGCATCGCGGGCTTGGGCGCGTCCAAATCCCATGACCAGGTATTGCGGAACCAGGTGGTCGGCAGCACGTGCAGCGTCGCGGGCTCGGGGCCCGCGTTGGTCACTTGTACCGTCATCAGCAGATCATCGGCGCTGGCCTTGGCATAGTGCACCTCGACGATCCAGTACCTGTCGCCGTCGAACACACCGGTATCCAGCAGTTCGTACTCGGGCTCCTGGCGGCTGCGCGATCGGTTCTGGTCAATCAGGTCCTGATAGGGGAACGCGGCCTGCGGATAGTGATAGCGCCACCGGTTCCACGCGTGGCTCGGAATGGCGTCCAGGTACCACCAGTAGTCCTTGACGTCCTCGCCATGGTTGCCCTGGGAACCGGTCAGGCCGAACGGCCGCTCCTTCAGGATCGGGTCGCGGCCGTTCCACAGCGCCAGGCCCAGGCACAGCCGCTGCTCGATGTCACAGAACCCGGCCAGGCCGTCCTCGCCCCACCGGTAGGCACGCGACCTGGCATGATCATGCGGCAGGTAATCCCACGCCGCACCGTCGGCGCTGTAGTCCTCGCGGACCGTCCCCCACTGCCGCTCGCTGACATAAGGCCCCCACCGGTACCAGTCACCGGCCTCGCGAAGCCCGTCCTCGAGCTTGCCGAATCCCGCCACTCGCTCCCGTTCGGCGCCCACGGCAGCCTCCTCCGCCTCGATGCACGGCTACACCGGTACCTGGCTCCGGCCTCGTGATCCGGCGCGATCGCAGCGGATCAGATCGGCGATGCACAGTCGGCCTCAGTATCTTTCTAGCAGTCGGACCGGGCCAGTTCATCACCTTAGAAGGGTGATTTTCCGCTCTATCCCGCTATCAACGCAGGGCGGTGCGACCTTAAGCTGGCCGGCTATTTCCCGCGGCCAAAGATCTGCCGTGAATCCTGACATGTGAATGGCTGGCAAACAAGCGACGAACCTGGCGTTATGGATGGCTGACGGGACGACAAACCAGATCGTGACGCAAGCGCCGCTGCCGCACGCCGGCGGCACCGTTGTGCCATCTGGATCCTGCGCCCGTCGCCTGACCGCTCAGATGATCGGCAGGGCGCCGCCCTGGGCCGCCTCGATCTCGGCCTTGTCCGGCACGCCGCGGACCAGGATGATGATCACCACGGCGATCGCGGCACCGATGAGGTCGCCGAAGACATACACCCACCAGCCGGTGAAGTGAACGGCCACAATGTCCGGCCCGAGGGTACGGGCCGGATTCATCGACGAGCCGCTGATCGGGCTCGCGAACAGCCCGAGCAGGGCAACCGTCGATCCGACCGCGATCGCCGCGTTGTGGCCGATGCTCCGGCCGCCCGTGGCCGTGTGCAGGATCACGCTCACCAGGATGGTGGTGAGGACGATCTCCATGACGAACGCTCGCCAGTCCCCGCCTGGCTTGTCGATCGGGTAGTTCCCGCCCGCGCTGACGTCGCCGAACATGACCTGCAGGAACAGGGCGGCGCCGATGGCTCCGGCGAACTGGGCCACCCAGTACGGCAGCACCCAGCCCGGCGGGAAAACCCTTCGGCTGGCGAACGCGAAGGTCACCGCGGGATTGATGTGCAAGCCGGACAGCGGGCCCCACGCATAGATCAGGGCCATCACCAGGGCGCCGGGCGCGATCACCGCCGCGGTCCGGCTGATCGGTCCGCCACCGGCGTAGTGGTTGATCACGCCCGATCCGGCCGCCACGGTCACGAGCATGAAAGTGCCGAGAAACTCGATGATCAGCCGGATCCACAGCGGCCGCTGCTTGAGCGTGTCTTCTTCGAACCTGATGAGGTAACGCCGCCGGAGGGCAGCAGCCTGCTCCTCATCCTTTGCGTTCACCGGGGCAGGCACGTTTACTCTCCCTCGACGGCTAGGCGTTGGGTGCTGCCGGCCCGCCAGCGGCAGGCGGCCGGTCAGCTCAGGCCAGGACCTTCGCCTTCTCTCGATCGAACTCTTCGGCGCTGATGACTCCCCGGTCCCGAAGGTCGGCCAGCTTGGCCAGCTGATCCGCGGTACTGGTCCCGGCGGACTGCTGGACATAACTGCGCCACGCCTCATCCTGGCGCCTGGCCTGCTGCTCCGCCCGCTCGTGCATCGAGCCGCCGCGGGCGATCAGATAGACCAGCACGCCGAGGAACGGCAGGATCACCACGAATAGGACCCACAACGCCTTGGCCCAGCCGGACAGGTCATGACTGCGGAAGATGTCGATGAAGACCCAGATCAGCAGCCAGATCCAGATCACCCACAGGAAGATCTCGAGAATCGTCCAGAAAATGTTCAGGAGCGGATAAGAAGACGACGAAGCGGCGAGCATACTTAACTTCTCCTTCGCGCCAAGGTGGTCACCAGGCATGGTTACGGTAGCCATGCGCACTGCGCAGGGCTAACTGTGCATGCCCAGCATTCGCCGCCAGCCGATGATCGGCATCACCCGCCACGGGTGAGACAGCCCCTGGGCCGTGCACAGGTCACCCGTCCCGACCGGATACCCACGGCCGCCTGGCGAGCGGCCCGGGCCCTCGCGTCCGGGCTTGGTGCAGACAAACCAGGTCCGGCTCTCGCTATCGTCATTGACAAGGCCCCCGTCGCTGTCAATAGTAACTACGTCGGAGAACTTCTCACTGAGCGCTTTCCGTATCTTGTCCTGCGGAAATGATGCTGTCCTGATGACATCCGTGAGCAGCCCGTAGCTGCCGCTCGGCTGGAGCTCAAATACCTCGATGTCCCAGTCGAAGACTGCCCCGCCACCCGGCCGCACCCGTATGAGCAGATAGTTGTCGCCGAATTGCTGCACCGTCTGAGGAATTCTTGCCATCATCTTGAGGCTGTCAATGGTAATTATGTCGAAGATCAGCACGCCACCATCATTAAGATGCCTGTAAGCGCAGCCGAAGAAGCTTTCCCAAGCCGAGAAGTCCAGCAAGTGGTTGATGCCGTGGTAGACGCAGACGACAGCGTCGAAGGCCATGTTGAGCTCGAAGCTGGTCATGTCGGCCAGGTAAAGAGGCGTTCCATCGGGCAGTTTCTCACGGGCGACGGCCAGCATGCCCGCCGATATATCCAGGCCGCTCACCTGGTACGTGCTCGCGAGCGGAGCGATAACGCCGCCAGTTCCGCAAGCGACCTCGAGCAGCGTCACCGGCCGGCCGCGAGCGCGTTTGATAAGCATATCGATAAAATTGGTGTCCGTCGCGGAATCACCTGTTACAGCATCGTAATGCGCGGCCAGCAGATCATAAGCTACCATGTTGTCGAGATTATATGGGGCGCTTAAATGACGCAATCGCCTGGAGAGCTGCCTGTGCGGGACCGCCATCCAGACCGTGCGGGCAGCATCGGCCCCTTCGTGACCATCGTGGACCACCTGCAGCCAGACGGCGCGGTAGCTCGCTGGGAATCCCGTCGCCACCGCAAGCACCTGCACGGCCCGTCGGCCGCCGGCTCGACATGGTGGGCGCCGACGGCCCGCGGCTGGTGGATCGCCATCCTTTTCGCCGTGGGATCGCTGCTATTCGCCGTCGGCGCCGTCCCCGCGTACGCCAGTGCCGTCGGGACCCGCTGGGACGCGGTTACTTTCTTTACCGGCTCGCTGTTCTTCACCTCGGCCGGGTTCCTGGCCTACCGGGAGGCCGTGGATGCCGGGCCGCAGCCATCCGGTTCCGCCCGGCGGCGTTTCTTCGTCTCCCAGCCTGGCAGGATCGACTGGTGGGCGACCGCCGTGCAGCTTGCCGGGACGCTCTTCTTCAACGTCAGCACCGGGAACGCGGTACGGGTGGACCTTACCGCCAAGGCCGCGAACCAGCACGTATGGCGGCCCGATGCCGTCGGCTCGATCTGCTTCCTGGTAGCCAGCGGACTGGCCTGGTTCGAGGTCTGCCATGGCTGGGCTGCCTGGCGGCCCCGGTCATGGTCATGGTGGATCACGCTGGCCAACCTGATCGGGTCGGTCGCCTTCGGCGTGTCTGCGGTAGCCGGCTACATCAACCCCGCGACCGGCCAGCTGCACAACGCCGGGCGGTCGAACCTGGGCACTCTCATAGGTGCGCTGTGCTTCCTCGCCGGTGCGCTGCTGCTCCTGCCCGAACGCACCGAGGAAGCCAGTGCCTTGGTGACCACTCCCGGCGCCAGCGGCGCGTAACCCGACAGCCCCGTTCCAGGCCATCGCGATCGTCGCGCCGTGACGGCTGGCACCAAGACGGCCGCACAGTCCGACAGAGGCTGAGCTCCTCGGGCATAGTCCCAGAGCTCCCGAACTCATCCATCGTGGGTGATGACGTCGCCGGGCGCTCCGCGCCAGCCTGGCTAGGGAAGTTGCGTCTCCTGCCGATGAGCTGCGCCGATCAAGGAGAGCCCACGATGCCCCTGCACGACCGCGAAACCATCCGTCAGCAGCTGGAGGACTGCGTGTTCGCCGGGCGCGACCTGACCAAGCCTGTCCCCAAGTACCGGTTCCCCTCGGACGAGGCCGTGTCGGCCGAGGCGTTCCAGGTGGTGTCGGACGAGCTGATGCTCGATGGCAATGCCCGCCAGAATCTGGCCACCTTCTGCCAGACCTGGGCCGAGCCCGAGGTCGTCGCCCTGATGGCGCTGTCACTCAACAAGAACATGATCGACAAGGACGAGTACCCGCAGACCGCGGAGGTCGAGCGCCGCTGCGTCCATATGCTGGCCGACCTCTGGCATGCGCCCGAGGCCGCCAACACCGTGGGCGCCTCGGCGATCGGCTCGTCAGAGGCCTGCATGCTGGCGGGCATGGCGGCCAAATGGCGGTGGCGGGCTAAGCGCAAGGCCGAGGGCAAGCCGGCCGACAAGCCGAACATGGTGTGCGGCCCGGTACAGGTGGTCTGGCACAAGTTCGCGCGCTACTGGGACATCGAAATGCGCGAGGTCCCGATGTCCCATGGCCATTACGCGATGGATCCGGCGTCCATGCTGGAACGGGTCGATGAGAATACGATCATGGTCGTCCCGACCTTCGGCGTCACCTACACCGGTGCCTACGAGCCGGTGCAGGCCATGGCGGCCGCGCTCGACCAGCTTCAGGCTGAGACCGGCCTGGATATCGACATTCACGTGGACGGGGCCAGCGGCGCGTTCCTGGCCCCGTTCTGCGCGCCCGACGTGGTGTTCGACTTCCGCCTTCCCAGGGTCAAGTCGATCAGTACCTCGGGGCATAAGTTCGGGCTGGCTCCGCTGGGCGTCGGCTGGGTGCTCTGGCGAGACCGGCAGGAACTACCCGACGAGCTGGTGTTCCATGTCAACTACCTGGGTGGCGACATGCCGGTCTTCCAGATCAACTTCTCCCGGCCAGCCGGCCAGGTCGTCGCTCAGTACTACAACTTCCTCCGCCTGGGCCATGAGGGGTATAAGCGCATCCACGACGCGTCCTACGCGGTAGGCCAGTATCTCGCCGCGGAGATCGTCAAGCTCGGCCCCTTCGAGCTTCTCTGTGACAGCAACCCGGCCACCGGGATCCCGACGGTCACCTGGCGGATCCGAGAAGGCGAGGACCCCGGCTATACCCTGTTCGACTTGGCCGACCGGCTGCGCGCACGGGGCTGGCAGGTACCTGCTTACACCCTCACCGGGACAGCTTCCGACATAGCGGTGCAGCGCATCCTGGTCCGGCTGGGCGTGAGCCGGGACATGGCCTCCTTGCTTCTTGATGACTTCAAGGACGCCGTGGCCCACTTCTCGAAGCATCCGGTCACGGTGCCAATGTCGAAGGAGGAGTCGAGCGGATTCAGCCATCTATAACGCGCAGCTAGCTCAAGCCGCAGCGGCGCAATTGGAAGCGCTGCCACGCCGGCGGCCCGCCTCCGGCTGACCGGGGCGGCTGATGTCCTGGGCTATGCACCTATGCCGCATCACCCACCACGGGTGAGCCAACAAGCCCGCGACCGATCCCGGCACTTTCGCGCGGGCTCGCAGGCGCGATGCCGGCCTTATCCTTGATCAGTCATCCGTGGGCTTATCCGCCATCGGAGCAGCCAGCGCACGATGCCGCGGTGGGCGAGGAACCACCATGCCGCCACGCAGGCGACCAGCGTCTCCGCCACGCTGATGGCAAGCGTCATGGTCCGGGAGAGAAGCAGGTAGCTATGACTGAACCGGCTGGGGTCCGGCTGCCAGGGCCGCTGGCGGCGGATCCGCGTGGGCTCTGCGAGCGGCTGGCCGCGCTGGGGCGCTTGTGATGCCAGACCCCTCCGGCGGACATCAGCAGGAGCCGGGGCGAGGACACCGTTACCGGCGGATCATCGAGGCATTCTCCTCGCCGGACAGCTATGGCCTGGTGCTGCTTCTCATTATCGTCACCTATGCCTTGTCGGCGTCATGGACGGCGTCCTGGGAAGCGTCCCTGGTGCTGGCCGTGCAGATCGCCACGGTGTGGGTGACGCTGCGGGCGTCCCGGGCGCGCCGGCCGGTCCGGAGGTTCGCCGACGTCGCCCTGGCCGCGGTGGCCCTGGCCGCGGTCGCCAACCTTTTCCTCAACGATCAGATGCAGCACGGCAGGCTTGTCACCTGGGTCAGCTGCCTGCTGTACCTGGTCGCGCCAGCTTCGATCATCCGCCATCTCGTGCTCAGGCGGGTGATCGACATCCAGACGGTCCTGGGGGCGGTCGCGGCGTACCTGATGGCCGGGATGTTCTTCGCATTCCTCTACCGTGGGCTGGGGTTCAGCCAGACGCAGCCGCCGTTCTTCGGGTCCCAGGGCACCGGCACCTTCCCGCAGGACCTGTTCTTCTCGTTTACCACGCTCACCACCACCGGCTACGGCAACCTTGTCCCGGCCGGGAACCCGGGCCAGACCTTCGCCGTCCTCGAGATGCTGATCGGCCAGCTATTCCTGGTCACGGCGGTGTCCAAGGTCGTCAGCGCCTGGCGACCGCGCCAGGGAAGGGCAGGACTGCGAGAGGATCCCGGCGACGAATGACGGCGCGCAGCAGGCCCGCGCTTACCTCGTGCACAGCCCGGAGGATGTCCCTGGTCCCCTGAATCGCTCACGTCCAGCGACGCCGGGCTCCTGGCCATCACAGGTCAAACATCACCTTGAAGTCGTTTTGCATGCTCACGACCGTCCAGCCGCGTTCTTTGGCCTTGGTCAGAGCTTTCTCAGCGCCGGCGTCGTAGGCGAATTCGCGCCCGGCGTCGTCGTGGCGGATCAGCAGGCCGAACCGGGCCGTGCGCAGCATCGCGGCGTCCCCGTCGGCGTTGCCGCACGCCAGCAGCGGCTTGCGCCCGGTCCGGACCCAGATGTGGACCGGCTTGCCGGGTCCGTCGTCGACCGGCTGCTCGACAGTCCCGGCGCGGTACACCTCGCCGTGGCGGTACTCCAAGGTGGTGCCCGAGCCGATCACATGCTGCCGGTCGATGCCGTACATCTCCTGCGCCACCGCCCGGACGAAGTCCCGGCTGCCCGGCGAGCAGATGTAGACCCCGAACTCGGCGGCCATCAGCAACTCGATCAGCTCACGCATCGGGCGGTAGGCCAGCCGGGTGTAAGGAACACCGAATGCCGGGTGACGGGCGTTGCCGAAGAACGCCCGCACGGCCCGGTCGAACGCCTCGGTAGTGATGCCCGCGTAGGCTTCCGCCGTGCCCCTGGTCAGCTCGGGCATGTGATCCAGGATCTCCGCGAGCCATTTCTGGTCACCCTCGGCGACGGCCTTCCACGGCTGCTTTTTGGCCAGGCCGGGATGAGCCCGGGCCATCTCCTTCCACCGCCGCAACAGGAAATCGGCCTGCGGAGACATCGGCTTCTCGCACCACAACGTGCCGTCATTGTCGAACGCCGCGACCCGATGCGAGGCCGGCACGAACGACCTGCCTGGCTCGGTCACCGACCGCACGAACTCCAGAATCTGCGCCTTCGCCAGCCCGTCGGTCCAGCTCGGCAGCTGATCAGCCATTTCCCGGCCTCCTCATCGGCTCGCAACTCCCACAGCTACGTGCGCCCGGTGACTACTTGCTCCGGACGCCGGAGTGCAGGGGTCTTGGCACCTGCCGCTGCACCTGGGCGATCGCCGGGATCCAGCTGCTACCGGCTGCGGCGGACTTGATCTGCAATGCCGACATTGGCGGTGCCGATCTCCTGGAGACATACCTACTTTGTCCTTTAGCCGACGTTTGCAATAACTGGGTAGGGTCCAAGGTCCCGCTCGTCATCGGACCCACGCATGAACGCAGCCCCACGCTACGGCCCCTGCGGAGCCCGCAGCCCGCGTACTGCCCGAGCATTTGACCCTCCCTGACTGGCTGACCGTCCCGCGTTCCCGTTCGGCCTGGGTGTTAGCATGCACCGATGGCAAGACAGGATGCCGCCCGCGAGCCTGCTGGTACGGCCGAGGCGGTCGCGGAGCGGCTAGCTGACTGGCTCGCGCAACTAGGGGGGCCGGTCCGCCAGCAGGTTGCCGATGAGCTGCGCGAGCTGGGAGCGGTGGACCGGGCGGTCTACTCCGCCGTGGCGTCCACGCCCACCCCGTCCCTCGACGTACCACTGCGCCAGCTCTCCAATGCCGCCAATAACTCCCGCCTCTGGCTGGCCATCGCGGCCGGGCTCGCCGTGACGGGCGGCCGGACCGGCCGACGTGCGGCAGTGCGCGGGACGCTGGCCATAGGCGTCACCTCCGCGCTAGTGAACCTTGGTATCAAGTCCCTCTGGTCCCGGCAGCGCCCTGATCGCGCCGGCGCCGGAGTCCCGGAGCAGCGGAACGTCCGGATGCCGGCCTCCACGTCGTTCCCATCCGGGCACGCGGCGTCGGGGTTCGCCTTCGCCTCGGCGATCGGGCGAGAGCAGCCCTGGCTCGGCGTGGCGCTGCGGTTCCTGGCGGCGGCTGTCGCGTACTCCCGGGTGCACACTGGCGTGCATTACCCAGGCGACGCCGTAGTCGGGTCGCTGATCGGCGCGGGTACCGGGCAGGCCGCGGCCGGCCTGATAGCCAGGCTGCCGCCGACCGTCCGCTCTTCACGACCAGATCCCGATGGAGCAGCGTGATCTAGGACCGGTACCGCCACCGGATTGATCGCATCGGCGGTCACCCAGCGGGCCATGGTCGAGGCCGAAATCGACCCAGGTGATGCCCCGGCAATGGATCGTCCCGGTGCCCATAGGGAAGACGGTGCCCATAGGGAAGACGGTGCCCATAGGGAAGAAGGAATCGAGCGGGTTCAGCCATTTATAACGCCTGGCTCTGCTGCTGGCTGGCCTCACCCGCCACGGGTGAGGCGGCAAGCCCCTTGGCTGTTTGCGCCTGCCCAGCATAGATATGCGGCGGCGTCGCTGCCCGCCGCAAAACCCAGCCTGAATGGGTGATGCCTGCCGATGTAGCTTGCGGCAAGTATGGCGTCGTAGAAGGAGGCCCAGGAATGGCAGATCAGCTGCCGAGCTGGACCGACGGGCCTGCGAAGGCGCAGATCCTGGAGTTCGTGCGGTCGGTGACCGAGCCTGGCGATTCGTTCGTCCCGGCGCCGGATCGGGTCGCGGCGTTCGACAACGACGGGACGTTGTGGTGCGAGAAGCCGATGTACCCGCAGGCCGATTTCCTGCTGCGGCGGTGGGAGGAGATGGTCCGGGCTCATCCCGGCCTGGCCAGGAAGCAGCCGTGGAAGGCCGTGACCGAGGGTGACCAGAAGTGGCTGGCGGGGATCCTGGCGCACGTACCCGAGCTGACCAGGGGCGTGACGGAGGCGTATGCGGGCATCACGGTCGAGGCGTTCGAGAAGGCCGTGCGGACGTTCTTCGACACCGCGCGCCATCCGGTGCTCGGCGTCCCCTACACAAGGCTCGGCTACCGCCCGATGCGCGAGCTGATCGACCTGCTGACGGCTCGGGAGTTCGAGGTCTATATCTGCTCGGCGGGCGGCCGGGACTTCGTCCGGGCGGTGGCGCAGGAGATGTATGGCATCGACCGGCAGCGGGTGATCGGCTCGGGCACCACCCTGGAGTACCGCCATGGCGAGGTGTATCGCACCAGGGGCGTCGAGCAGCCGATTGATGACGGCCCCGGCAAGCCGGTGCACCTGTGGACCCGCACCGGGCGCAAGCCGCTGCTGGCGGGCGGGAACGCCGACGGTGACGCCGCGATGCTGCGCACAGCGCGGTTTGGCCTGCTGATCCGCCACGACGACGCCGGCCGGGAGTCCGCCTATGACGCGGGTTCCGAAAAGGCCCTGGTCAAGGCCAAGGAACGTGGCTGGACGGTCGTCAGTATGCAGAACGACTTCAAAGTGCTGTTTGACCTCTGACCGGCGCCCGCGCTAATAAGCTGCCTGCGCCGCTCAGTCAGCTCGCGGCAGGTCCTCCACCTGCTTCTTGGTGATGTTGAGCCGGATTCCGCCGTCGACCTGGGTCACGGCACCGATCGGGATGGCGACTTCCTTGCGGCCCCACAGATGTCCCTCCTGCAGCAGCACATGGGTCACCTGGTGATCGTCTGGATTGACGAGGAAGCCCTGTACCCGGCCGATCTCGCCATCGAGGGCGTGGACATGCTCACCCGGACCCACCTCTGTTTCACCCACCGGAACAACATCTTCGACGACGGTTCCCCGGTGTGCCAGGTCAGTGCCGTATTCCATACCGATGAGGCCACCGCCTACGTTCGCCAGGCCTTCCACCATGTCGCGCTCCGCGGCGTGTTCGAGGCGGTTGAACTGCGCGAGCGTACAGCGCAGCCTGATCTCGTCGGCCGTAACCTCGACCAGGTCGAGCGGAACAAGCCGGCCGGCCTCCCGGCGGTGCTCCGGATCGATGACAAGGTGGGTGACCGTTCCAGCGGCCGGGTCGATGATTACCCGGCTGACCTCGCCGCAGTAACCATCTGAGCAGCTCGCCCTGGCCCCAATCGTGTATTCCGTCGCCTCTGACACTGCTGCCTTCCCTCGACTCCCGGTCACGCTGGTCAGCAAGCTTCGCCAGCTGGTCAGCGGAACCGGTTCCGTCTCCTCCGCGCCAGTGTCCCTGCCACCGGGCAGTTGGCTACGGCGCCATCCTGACTATGCAGATTCAGCATTCGTCGCCAGCCGAAGACCGACATCACCCGGCACGGGTGAGACGGCAAGCACAAGCAGAATTATTTGGGGATTTTGTGCAAGATCACTCCTCAGGGAAATGATCTTCCCGGTCTGGGCGTGGCTGGCACGCAGCGGCCGGTGCACAAGTTTCCGCAGGTCAGCGAATCAGCACCCCAGCTCCCGCGATAGGACTCGAACCTATAACCTGCCGGTTAACAGCCGGACGCTCTGCCAATTGAGCTACGCGGGACCGGACGGACCAGATCCGGCAGACCAGGTGATCACTGCCGTATCGGCGTCGCGGCCACTAGGGTAGCGCACCGCGGCCGCTGCGCGGTGCGCCGAGCACGTTACCGCGCCCGATGCCGAGCGCGGTACCGCAGCCGATATGGTGACGTGAACCGCGGCGATGGGCCTTTGCTGCTGTTCTTTCCGCAGCGATGGCGCCATCGCTGCGGAACGCCCGGCGCCCGGGACGGCTTCCTGGCGCATAAGAAACGTTTCGGCTGGGCATGACCGGGAAGTCAGCCCAGCGCGAGGTGACCGGCGAGGCGTAGGCCGCGCCGCGCCGCATGACACGCTCGGGAGAGGTCGAGATGCATCGGTATCGAATCGCGTTCCTCGGCGGCCTGGCCGTCGGATTCGTGGTCGGCGCGCGTGCTGGCCGCGAACGCTATGAACAGCTCAAGAAGCTCGCCCGGACGGCCGCGGACAATCCGGGCGTGCAGCAGGCAGCGGGCGCGCTCCAGGCCCAGGCGAGCGGCCTCGCGAATTCCGCGCGGCAGCGGGTCACCGACGAGGTGCGCAACCGGGTACCTGGGATGACGAAGTCGGCCAAGCGCGCCGCCGGCAAACAGATGCCGGGCCGCGTGCGGCGGGACTCCAACGGCAGCGTCGAGGTTCCAGGCGACGAGTCCTTCGCCCAGACCGGTGACTCCGAACGGAAACGGGACATAGGCCCCACCTAGCGAACCGCAGCGCCACCCGTCAGCACAGGTACTCCCGGAGCATTTGGGCCCGGCTGGGATGGCGCAGCTTGGCGAGCGTCTTGGACTCGATCTGGCGGATGCGCTCCCTCGTCACGCCGAACTCGCGACCAACCTCCTCGAGGGTCCGCGGGTGGCCGTCGCTCAGGCCGAACCTGAGCTCGATTATGCGCTGCTCCCGGATGGACAGGTTGTCGAGCACCTGCTCCAGCTGATCCTGCAGCATGATGAAGGCCGCCGCCTCCATAGGCACGACCGCATCGGCATCCTCGATGAAATCGCCGAGATCGGAATCCTCCTCCCCGATCGGCGACTGTAGCGAGACCGGCTCCTGGGCGATCCGCTGGATCTCAGCTACCCGCTCCGCGTGCAGGCCCATCTCGTCGGCGATCTCGCCAGGGGTCGGCTCGCGCCCGAGGTCCTGGTGCAGCTGGCGCTGGATCCTGGCCATCTTGTTGATGGTCTCGACCATGTGCACCGGTATCCTGATCGTCCGTGCCTGATCGGCGATGGCCCGGGTGATGGCCTGCCTGATCCACCAGGTGGCGTACGTGGAGAACTTGTAACCCTTCGTGTAGTCGAACTTCTCCACAGCCCTGATCAGGCCCAGGTTTCCCTCCTGGATAAGGTCGAGGAAGACCAGGCCGCGCCCGATGTAGCGCTTGGCGATGGACACCACGAGCCGCAGGTTCGCCTCGATCAGCCGCTGCTTGGCCCGGCAGCCGTCGGCGGCCAGCAAGGCAAGCTCCGCGATCTCGGCGCATTGCGGCCCTGAACCCAGCCTGCCGCACTGCAGCTTTTCCCCGGCGAACAAGCCGGCCTCGATCGCCTTGGCGAGGTCCACCTCGTCCTGTGCGGTCAGCAGCGGCACCCGGCCGATCTCACGCAGGTAGATCCGGACCAGGTCACTAGTAGCTGCCCGTCTGGCGTTCTCAGGTTGCCCAGCGCGGCGCAGCTCGTCCGGCTCCTCCGGGGGCGGCTCGACGACCTCGACTCCCTCGTCCGCGAGCAGCCGCAGTACTCCGTCGACGGCATCCGGGGGAAGGTCGCAGCGGTCGAAAGCCGCAGCGAGTTCGGTCATAGCGACGGTGCCGCGTTCTCTGGCCCGCGCTACGAGGTCGGTCACGTCGTCTACCGGAGGTAGAACCGCAAGGCTCATGCAGACCAGTGTGCGTCAGGAACCCCGGGTTCAGGGGATCTAATATTGTCACCTTCGCGGTAGTAACGCAGAGCGCCACTCGCGTGCTGCGTGACTTAAAGCGCCCCTCCGGCCTGCTCCGAGAGCACTTTCCTGCGCTGTTCAAGGGCGACAAGATCACCGAACAGCCGGTTGTACTCGGCCGTCTCGCTGACCGGGTTCAGTCGTTGCAGCCGGGACTTGACGGCGGCAATTTCCCTGCTAACCGACAGCTCGCCGATCCGCGCGAGAACGGCGTCCGCGTACCTGGCGTCCGGCTCGCCGTCAGCGCGAGGGGCGCGGGGAGGTTCCACGGCGAGCTGGGTTACGAACGTCCTGGCCCGGTCGTCCGGAGCGGTGGCGCGCAGCCGCTCGGCCCACTCCCGGCCGCCACCCGCAGCCCGCCCGGCGCCGCCGCACCCGGAGATGAGCTCGAACACCGCGGCGTGCTCCGGAGCGGTGAATGCCGCCGTCCCGAGTTCGTCAAATACCGGGCCGCAGAGCGCCGGCCGCTGCACGGCCAGCTTCAGCGCCTCACGCTCGACCTGGATGATCGGGTCACGCAAGTCATAACGGAGGTGATCGGCCCGCTCGGTCGGCCGGGCCGGCCCGGGCTGGCCGGCCCGCCGCTCATCGTCGCGCGGGCCACTGCCCGGCCCATCTCCGCGCTGCCCGCCGCCGCCCTGCCCGCCGCCCCGCTGCCCGCCGCCCGGCCAACCGTCGCCGCGCTGCCCGCCGCCGCGCTGCCCGCCGCCCGGCCAACCGTCGCTGCGCTGCCCGTCGCCGCGCTGCCCGCCGCCCCGCTGCCCGCCGCCCGGCCAACCGTCGCTGCGCTGCCCGTCGCCGCGCTGCCCGCCGCCGCCCTGCCGGTCGCCGCGCTGCCCGCCGCCGCGGCCCGGCTGAGCGGGCCCTGAATGGCTACGGATCCTCGCGAGCACGAAGCTCTCGTCCATCATGCCGAGCCAGCGGTCCAGGCTGACCGCATAGAGCTGGCGCAGCCCCCTGTCCTTGATCTTGGCCACGATCGGCGCAGCCGCGTCTAGGGCGGCAAGCCGGCCCTCGGCGGTGTTCAGGTCGTGATCGCCGAGGGCGCTGCGGATGGCAAACTCGAACAGCGGCACGCGCCGCGCGATAAGGTCCTTAACGGCGCCGTCCCCGTGCTTGAGCCGCAGGTCGCACGGGTCAAGCCCATCTGGCTGCACGGCGACGAACGTCTGCGTGACGAACTTCTCCTCCATGCCGAACGCGCGCAGCGCCGCCCGCTGCCCGGCCCGGTCACCGTCGAAGGTGAAGATGACCTCGCCGCGGAACTGGCTGTCATCCATCAGCAGCCGCCGCAGTATCGTGATGTGGCCGTCACCGAACGAGGTACCGCTGGTAGCCACGGCCGTCGTCACGCCCGCCAGGTGGCAGGCCATCACATCGGTGTACCCCTCCACGATGACCGCCTGCCTGCGTTGGGCGATATCGCGCTTGGCCAGGTCCGCCCCGTAGAGCACCGAGCTCTTCTTAAACAGCGGTGTCTCCGGCGTGTTCAGGTACTTGGGGCCGTCGTCGTCATCGAGCAGCTTGCGGGCGCCGAATGCGATCACGTCGCCGGTCAGGTCCCTGATCGGCCAGATCAGCCGCCCGCGGAACTTGTCGATCGGGCCGCGCCTGCCCTGGCTGGCCAGCCCGCCCGTGAGCAATTCCGCATCAGTGAAGCCGCGCCCGTGCAGGTGCCTGGTCAGCGCGTCCCAGTCGGCAGGCGCGAACCCGATTCCGAACCGCTCAGCATCGGCCAGCTCGAAGCCCCGCGAGGACAGGAACGCCCGGCCCGGAGCGGCATCGGCGCCAGCGAGCCGTTCAGCATAAAAGCCAGCGGCAGCGCGATGCGCCTCGATCAGCCGGCGCCGCTGCGTCTGCTCCTGGCCGGGGATGTGGCCGCCCTGCTCGTATCTCAGGTCGATTCCGGCCCTGGCGGCCAGCCGCTCGACCGCTTCAGCGAAGCTGAGATGATCGATCATCTGCACGAACCTGATGACGTCGCCGCCCTCGGAGCAGGAGAAGCAGTAGAACAGGCCGCGCGCCGGGGTGACGTTGAAGGAGGGTGTCTTCTCCTCGTGGAACGGGCAGAGCCCCTTGAGCGAGCCGCCCCCGGCGTTCTTGAGCTGGAGGTACTCCCCCACGACCTCCTCGACGGGCGAGCGCTCGCGGACCAGGGCGATGTCCTCGTCGCGGATCCGGCCTGCCACGTCCGCCCTCCGCTCGCGCCTGTTGTCGTCGCGGCGAGTCTAGTCCTCGCCACGGTCGCCCCGAGCCGCGCTCCGGGCAGCCGCGCCACCATCCGCCCGCTCGCGCTGGTAGCCTCCCGCCGTGGCCAGCCTTCTCGTGCTCTGGGATGTCGACTACACGCTGGTCGACTCCGACGGGGTCGGCCGGATGCTCTACGAGATCGCGTTCCGGGAGATGTTCGGCCGCGAGATGCCGCAGCCTGGCCTGATGTCCGGCCGGACCGACCGGGCGATCGCGCTCGAGGTGCTGACCCTGGCCGGGCTGCCTGAGCCGCAGCAGCTGATCGGCGCATTCCAGGCAGTTCAGGCGGCGCGCGCTGCGGAACTGGCCGAGGCGGTCCGGGAGCATGGCAGTGTTCTGCCCGGCGCCGGTGCGGCGATCGCCGCACTGGCCAGCCTGCAGGAGCCGGGGCGCCAGGTAGTCCAGTCCCTGCTGACCGGCAATATCAGGCCGCTCGCTGAGGTCAAGCTCAGCCCGCTGGGCCTCCTCGACCATCTGGACCTGGACGCCGGCGCCTACGGCGACGTGCACGAGGTCAGGGCCGAGCTCGTGCATGCCGCCCGGCACAACGCGAGCCGCATCTACGGGCACAGCTTCGCGGGCGAGGCGACCGTCCTTGTCGGCGACACGCCCCGGGACATCGAGGCCGCGCTGGCCACCGGGGCCAGGGCGGTCGGCGTGGCGACCGGCAGCTTCACCGCGGCGCAGCTCACCGCAGCTGGTGCGCACGCCGCGCTGTCGGACCTCACCGACACCAGGAAGGTCCTTGCGGCGATCCTCGCCGAGCCTGTGGCTGCGCCCTCCCCCGCACCGCCCCCATAACCGTCGCGCCCCCAGCGCCGACGCTCCCCCAGCGCCCCCAGCGCCCTCGCGCCCCCCAGCGCCCTCGCGCCCCCCAGGTGGCGGGACTAAGGGAGCGGGACGAGGGCGGCAGGTCAGAGTTCGGTCAGCTGCACATCGGGGTCTTCAAGGCGCGCAACATCGACGCTGGTGCCCGACCTGATCAGCGCCTTGATGTCGTCGTTCACGTCCCAGACGTTGACGTTCATCCCGGCCACCACGGCGCCGTCGAAGAGCCAGAACGCGATGAACTCAAGCGTTTCCGGATCGCCCCGGTAGACGACCTGGTCATAGCTGCCGGGCTCGGGCACCCCCGCGGCCTCCATACCGAGGTCATACTGGTCGCTGTAGAAGTACGGGACCAGGTCGTAGGAGACCTCCTGGCCGAGCATGGACCGCGCGGCAGCCGGGCCGCCTGCCAGGGCATTGGCCCAGTGCTCGACCCGGATCCGGCGGCCGAGCAGCGGATTGAACGAGTTCGCGACGTCGCCGGCCGCGAAGATGGCCGGATCGGAGCTGCGCAGCGCTTCGTCGACGAGTATCCCGTTCTCGACGTCGAGGCCGGCCGCGGCCGCGATGGCGTCGTTCGGCAGCGCGCCGATCCCGACGATCACGACATCCGCTGGCAGTTCCTCATCGGCTGTGGTGAGCACCGAGCTGACCCGCCCGCCCGAGCCCCGCAGTTCGGCCACGCCCTCGCCGAACCTGAACACCACGCCGTGACTGCGGTGCAGGTCAGCGAAAACCTTGCCAAGCTCGGGCCCGATCGAGCGATGCAGGGCACCGGGCTCAGGCTCCACGATGGTGACGTCGCAGCCGTACCCGCGGGCCGCCGCGGCGGTCTCAAGGCCGATCCAGCCCGAACCGGCGATGACCACGCGGCCGCCTGCGGCCAGTGCCGCCCGCAGCTGGTCAGAGTCGGGTTTGGACCGCAGGTACAGCACCCCGTCCAGGTCGGCGCCCGCTACCCGGAGCCTGCGCGGCGAGGCGCCGGTGGTGATCAGCAGCTTGTCGTAGGAGACCGGCTCGCCGCCGGCCAGGGCGACCTGCCGGGCGGCCGCGTCGATGGAGGTGGCGGTGGTGCCGAGCCGCAGGTCGACGTCGTGCTCGGGGTACCAGCCTGCTTCGTGCACGTAGACCGAGTCCGCGTCGTCCTTGCCGAGCAGATAGCCCTTGGACAGCGGCGGCCGCTCGTAGGGCAGCAGGTCCTCATCCCCGATGAGCACCACGGCACCGGTGAAACCCTCCTCGCGCAGGGTCTCGGCGGCCTTAGCGCCAGCGAGGCTGGCTCCGACGATCACGTAGACAGGTTCGGCACGCATCGGCTACTCCTCACTGCTAACGGTCGGCCCGGGCCAGGATTTCACCGGCACAGGCGGCCGTGCCAGGCGATGGCCGAAGTATCGGTGAGCGAAGCGATCTGGTCGACCACGACACGCAGCCGCTCCTGCACGCAGCCCGCCGCGACGTAGGCCGGGCTGAACACCGGATCCAGCGTGGCTGGCGCCCCGGCCTGCGTCGCCGCGGCCAGCTCCGCGATCAGCTCACGCTGCCTGGCCTGCGCGGCGGCCACCCCGGAGCGGCTCATCACGTAGCGCGCGGTGGCCCCTTTGAGGAGCGCGCACTCAAGGCGCTGCCGCGTTGGCACCACGAGATCAGCGGTGTATCTGGTCAGCCGTGCCGGGGCGCCGGCTGCGCCGCTCTCCCAGCCGCTGCCCAGGCCCGCCGCGGCCAGCGTCGCGTCCTGCGCCGCATCGCAGAACCGGCTGATCAGTTCGCTGGTCAGGTGCTTCAGCGCCGCCAGCGACCTCGGGCCGCCGTCGAAATCAACTGGCCACGCAGGCAGGCCGAGCAGGCTGCCGAACACCTCGCACAGCTCGTCGGCGCTCGCCGAGCCTGGCTCGCAGTACGTGGCCACGGTCAGTTCAGCGACGGCCCGGCGCTCGGCGCCGTCCCGCAGCGCCTGCAACGTGATCATGCCGGACTGCAGGCCGTCCTCCAGATCGTGCACGGAATAGGCGACATCGTCGGCCCAGTCCATGACCTGGGCCTCCAGGCAGCGCCGATCATCGGGAACGCCGTCCCGGACCCAGCCGAACGCCTTCGCGTCATCGTCGTACACGCCGTATTTGAGCTGCCCGGGCCGGGCCGGCCACGGGTACTTCAAAGTGGCGTCGAGGGTCGCCCGGGTCAGGTTCAGGCCGGCCCCGGCGACCTTGGACTCCAGCCTGGTCAGCAGCCTGAAGCTCTGCGCGTTGCCCTCAAAACCGCCGCAGCCTTCGGCCACAACGGCGAGCGCCTGCTCGCCGTTGTGGCCGAACGGCGGGTGCCCCAGATCGTGGGCCAGGCAGGCCCCGTCGACCAGGTCCGGGTCACACCCGAGCACCGCGCCGAGCTCACGGCCGATCTGCGCGCATTCCAGTGAGTGCGTCAGCCTGGTCCGCGGGAAGTCGCCCGAGCCCACCTCGACCACCTGCGTCTTGGCCGCAAGCCTGCGCAGCGCGGCGCTGTGCAGCACCCGGGCGCGGTCCCGCTCGAACTCGCCGCGCCACGGGCGCTGGGTACGCGTGCGCTGCTCCGGCACCCAGCGCGCGGTGGCCTGGCTGTCGTAGCCGGCCGTCACCGGCCGGAACTGCCGGGACTCACCGGGTGTCGCTGCTTCCAGTGGCCTCCTCGACCGCTGCGCGCCCGGCCTCCAGCCTGGCGACGGGAACCCGGAACGGGGAGCACGACACGTAGTCGAGGCCCGCGCTGTGGAAGAAATGCACCGAGTCGGGATCGCCGCCATGCTCGCCGCAGACACCGATCTTGAGGTTGGGGCGGGCGGCCCGGCCCTCCTCGACCGCGATCCTGACGAGCCGCCCGATGCCGTCCGGGTCCAGGGTCTCGAACGGCGACACTCCGAACACGCCAAGCTCGATGTACCGGCTGAAGAACGAGCCTTCCACGTCATCACGCGAGAAGCCCCAGCCCATCTGGGTCAGGTCATTGGTGCCAAACGAGAAGAACTCGGCGGCCTGGGCGATCTGGCCAGCCGTCAGCGCGGCCCGCGGAACCTCGATCATCGTGCCGATCAGCGTGTGCACGTTGGTGCCGGTTTCGGCGGCAACCTCAGCTAGCACCCGCTCGGTCTCCTCGCGGGCGACCTCGAGTTCCTGTACCGCGCCAACCAGCGGGATCATTATCTCCGGATGCGGGTCGCCGCCGGCGGCGACCCGGTCGGCGGCAGCGTGCGCGATAGCGCGCACCTGCATCGCGTACAGGCCGGGAATGACCAGGCCGAGGCGGACCCCGCGCAGCCCGAGCATCGGGTTCTCCTCGTGCAGCCGCCGGACGGCGTCAAGGAGCTTGTGGTCCTTGTCCGTCGCGGCGTCCCCGGCCAGGGCGATCCTGACCGACAGCTCGGTCAGGTCGGGCAGGAACTCGTGCAGCGGCGGGTCCAGCAGCCTGATGGTGACCGGCAGCCCGTCCATCGCCTCCAGGATCTCCACGAAGTCGCCGCGCTGCAGTGGCTCGAGCGCGTCAAGCGCTGCCTCCCTCGTGGCGTCGTCGTCGGCCAGGATCAGGTCCTCAACGAGCTGCCTGCGCTCGCCGAGGAACATGTGCTCGGTCCTGGTCAGGCCGATGCCCTGGGCGCCGAACCGGACCGCGCGCGCCGAGTCGTCGCCGGTGTCGGAGTTGGCCCGCACACCGAGGCGCCGCCGCTTGTCCGCGTGCTTCATGATCGCGTTCACCGCGCTGACCAGCTCGTCCGACTCCGGATCAAGGCCGCCCTCGAAGTACTCCACGACCGGCGAAGGGACAACATCAACCTGGCCGAGGAAGACCACGCCTGAGGTGCCGTCAATCGAGATGACGTCGCCCTCGTTGACCGTCACGCCGTCCGGCGCGGCGAACTTGCGGCCGACCAGGTCCACCTCGAGCTCGTCGGCGCCGCAGACGCACGTCTTGCCCATCCCGCGGGCGACCACGGCCGCGTGGCTGGTCTTACCGCCCCTGCTGGTCAGGATGCCGCGGGCGGCGATCATGCCGTGCAGGTCGTCCGGGTTGGTCTCGCGCCTGACCAGGATGACGTCCTCGCCGGCCGCCGCCTGCTCGACCGCGCGGGCGGAATCGAACACCACCTTGCCGACCGCCGCGCCCGGCGACGCGCTGATTCCCTTCGCGATCTGCCTGACGTCGCCGCTGGCGTCGAACCGCGGGAACATCAGCTGCGCGAGCTGGCTGCCGGTCACCCGGGTCAGCGCCTCGTCCATGCCGATCAGGCCCTGCTCGACGAGCTGCATAGCGATCCGGAACGCAGCCCCGGCCGTGCGCTTGCCCACCCGGGTCTGCAGCATCCACAGCTTGCCGCGCTCGATCGTGAACTCGATATCGCACAGGTCCTTGTAGTGGGTCTCCAGCGTCGACATGATCTTCATCAGCTCGGCGTAGGACTTCGGGTCGATCTGCTCGAGGTCCTGCAAGGGCACCGTGTTCCTGATCCCGGCCACCACGTCCTCGCCCTGCGCGTTCTGCAGGTAGTCGCCGTAAACGCCGCGCTGGCCGCTGCCAGGATCACGGGTGAACGCCACGCCGGTGCCTGAGTCCATGCCGAGGTTGCCGAACACCATCGCGACGATGTTGACCGCGGTGCCGAGGTCGGCCGGGATCCGCTCCTGGCGCCGGTAGAGGACGGCCCGGTCAGCGTTCCACGAGTTGAAGACGGCGTTGACCGCCATGTCCATCTGCTCGCGGGGGTCCTGCGGGAAGTCAAGACCCGCCTTGTCGCGCACGATCCCCTTGAAGGTGGCGACGATCGCGCGCAGGTCGTCGGCGTCGAGATCCAGGTCGTTCTTCGTGCCCTTGGCCTTCTTCGCCGCCTCAATCGCGTGCTCGAACGCGTCGCCCTCGATGTCCAGCACTGTCCTGCCGAACATCTGGATCAGCCGCCGGTACGCGTCCCAGGCGAACCGATCGTTATTGGCCTGCTTGGCCAGGCCTTGTACCGACTGATCGGACAGGCCGATGTTGAGCACCGTCTCCATCATGCCCGGCATGGAGAACTTGGCCCCCGACCGGACGCTGACCAGCAGCGGGTCCTGGTGGTCGCCGAGCTGCTTGCCCATCTTGGATTCGAGCTGCCGCAGGTGCGTGGTTACCTCGGCGGCAAGGCCCTCGGGGACCTTTCCCTCCTTCAGGTAGTAGCGGCAAGCATCGGTGGTGATGATGAAGCCCGGCGGTACCGGCAGGCCCAGGTTGGTCATCTCGGCCAGGTTGGCGCCCTTACCGCCAAGCAGGTCTTTTAGGTCCTTGTTTCCCTCGGTGAAGTCGTAGACGAGCTTCGGCATTGCACGCACTCCTCGCGATGCCGCGCGACCGGCACGACGGCACGGACGTAGGACGGCTCTGTGATGGGCGCCCTCACGGGCTCCTTAGTCTTTCGGCCTCACGGCCCCTCCCTTCGGACTCTACCGAGGAAGCGGGCTACGGGCGACGCAGCGGGCCACCTGTTCGCAAAACCGGCCGAGCTGACGGCGCCCGGCCATGGACATGCGGTGCGGCGAGATAAGCCGCCGAGATCGCCGAACTGCTGAGCCACCGCCCTTAACCGGCGGATTCGCGGGACAATGCCGATCATGGATAACTCAGGTCTGGGCGTGATCGGGCTGCTGCATCCGGGCCAGATGGGTGCCGCCGTCGGGCAGTGCCTGACCGGAGCGGGCCACGTGGTGCTGTGGGCATCGGAGGGGCGCGGCCCTGAAACTGCCGCCCGGGCCCTGGATGCGGGACTGGAGGACGTGGGCACGGCGGCGGAAATGGCCGACCGCGCGGCGGCCATCTTGTCGGTGTGCCCGCCGCACGCGGCCCTGGACATGTCCTGGGCGGTGCAGGGCTTCAGCGGGATCTTCGTCGACGCGAACGCCATCGCGCCTGCCACCGCGCGCGAGATAGCCCGCATGATCGAGGACGGCGGCGGCAGTTATGTCGATGGCGGGATCATCGGGCAGCCGCCAGCCGCGGGCGGCAGCACCCGCCTGTACCTGTCCGGGTCCCGGGCCGCGGAGGTGCGCGAGCTGTTTGACGGCTCCCCGCTCAGCGCACGGGTGGTCGCCGGGGGGACGACCGCAGCGTCCGCGGTGAAGATGGCTTACGCAGCGTGGACCAAGGGCAGCGGCTCGCTGCTGCTGACGGCCCGGGCGCTCGCCAGGGCAGAAGGAGTGGAGGAGGTCCTGCTCGCCGAGTGGGCTGAGTCCCAGCCCGCGCTCAAGGAGCGGTCAGCGGGGGCCGCCCAGTCGGCGAGCGCCAAGGGCTGGCGCTGGGTCGGCGAGATGGAGGAGATCGCGGCGAGCATGGCGGCGGCCGGGTTGCCCGACGGCTTCCACCAGGCCGCCGCCGAGGTCTTCCGCCGTGCCCCGCACGCCAGGCCGGCGGCACCGGCCGGCGACATCGTTAACACTGTTCTTACTGCCCTGATCGGGGACAGCCCGCAGGACTAGGCTTACCCGCGCGGCCCAGCGCCTGCTACCCCCGCCTGCCCGGGTCGGCCAGCAGGAGCAGGCCGCGCAGGCAGGCTGCCGCTGCGCATCTCGGCGATCGCGGTCACGCCGGCGGACGGCTGGTCAGGCGGCGACGCCAGGGTCGGGTGCCCGAGCGTGAGCGGGCCGAGCCGCTCGGCGAAGGTCACCTGCCTGGCGTAGTCGAGGTCCTGGTCGCGAAGGAAGACGACCTTGTGGTCCAGGAGCGCCTGGCGGATCTGCGCGACAGCCTCGTCGCTGAGGACCTCGCCGGTATCGACGCCGGAGATCTCGGCGCCGATGTTGCCGGCCAGCCTGGTGACGTCGATGCGGGCGCGGGTGCTGACGGTATCGGTCATTGATGGGTGCCTCTCGGCTCGGGGCGGATGGACGGACTCGGCAGCCGTGCGCGGCGCGCTGGCTCCTGCTGGGTGGCGGGGCGCGGGGTGGCTGGGCGCGGGCATTACGGCTTACCCGGCGGGGGCGGCATGAGCCGGCCAGCGGGTTACTTGCGAGCGGAGCGGATATCGGCGGGAGGGGGGCTGCGCTGGGCCCGCCTTCAGCTCGGGCGGCAGGCCCGTGCAGTGTGGTGGCTGAACGACGCGAGGTAGCTGGTCAGGCCGGGGCGGAACAGATCGCGCTGGCTACGAGGAGCTGGTCCACGTAGCGCCGCTCGGTGCCGTCGTGGGTCGTCATAGCTAGAGCATCGCAGGCCCGCACGCTCTAGTCAATATTTCCGACCGCTATTATCGAGAATGCGATCATGCGGCTTCAGGTGTCGATCGACGCGCTCGTAGGTCCCGGGGTGATGCCATTCTGGCGGGCCGTGAATGATCGGGTCATCGAGGAAGGTTCCGGAGCACGACCCGCTGGACACCGGCCCGCCGAGGATACTTGCTGGCCGATGTCGAGAATGTCCTGCCGGGGCCGACATGCCAGGATCAGCAGTCCGACAGGCGCTCCGACAAGTAGCCGACCAGGCCGTCGATGCCGACCCGTTCCTGCTTCATCGAATCCCGCTCCCGTACCGTGACCGCCTGGTCGTTCAGGGTGTCGAAATCGATGGTCACGCAGTAAGGGGTGCCGATCTCGTCCTGGCGCCGGTAGCGGCGGCCGATCGCGCTGGCGTCGTCGAACTCGGCGTTCCAGTTCCTGCGCAGCCTCGCCGCGACGTCCCTGGCCTTAGGGGACAGGTCCGCGTTGCGCGACAACGGCAGCACGGCGACCTTGACCGGGGCAATCCGGTAATCGAGCCGCAGCACGGTCCGCTTCTCCATGTTGCCCTTGGCATCGGGCGCCTCGTCCTCGGTATAGGCGTCGAGCAGGAACGCGAGCATCGCCCGGTCCACGCCCCCGGCGGGCTCGATCACGTACGGGATGTACCGCTCCCCAGACTCCGCGTCCAGGTAGGACATGTCCTGGCCGGAGGCGCGGGCGTGGGTGGACAGGTCGAAGTCGGTCCGGTTGGCGATCCCCTCCAGCTCGCCCCACTCGCTGCCGGGGAAGTCGTAGCGGTACTCGATGTCGACCGTGCGCTTGGAATAGTGCGAGCGCTTCTCGTCGGGGTGCTCATACAGCCGCAGGTTGTCTCCGCTGATCCCGAGGTTGAGGTACCAGCCCCGGCGGGTCTCGATCCAGCGCTCGTGCCATTCCTCGTCGGTGCCCGGCTTGACGAAGAACTCCATCTCCATCTGCTCGAATTCGCGGGTCCTGAAGATGAAGTTGCCCGGCGTGATCTCGTTCCGGAACGACTTGCCGACCTGCCCGATCCCGAACGGCACCTTCTTGCGGGAGGTCTGCAGCACGTTGCGGTAGTTGATGAAGATTCCCTGCGCCGTCTCGGGCCGCAGGTAGGCAAGGCCGGATTCATCCTCGGTAGCCCCGAGGTAGGTGCGGAGCATGCCGTTGAACATCCGCGGCTCGGCGAAGGCGCCCTTGGTCCCGCAGTGCGGGCAGGCGATCTGGGCCAGGCCGCCCTCCGGAGGGTGCCCGTGCTTCTGCTCGTAGTTCTCGATCAGGTGATCGGCGCGGAACCGCCGGTGGCAGGACAGGCACTCGGTCAGCGGCTCGACGAACTCGGTGAGGTGGCCGCTGGCCTGCCAGACCTCCGGGGCGAGGATCACGCAGGAGTCGAGGCCGACGATGTCCTCGCGTTCTTGCACCATCGAGCGCCACCATTGCCGCTTGATGTTGTTCTTGATCTCCACGCCGAGCGGGCCGTAGTCCCACGATGCGCGCAGGCCGCCGTATATCTCGCTGGACGGGAACACGATGCCGCGGCGCTTGCAGAGGCTCACTAGAATGTCCATGCGATCACTGCGTCGGGCCATCAAGGGTCTCCATCCGGCTGGCGGTCGGCGGCTTGCGGGGCGCGCGCAAACCCGGTTTGCGGAGCGCGGTTTGAAGTCAGCTTAGCGGTCAGCCACACCGGCGGTGCGGCCATCGGGTTCAGTACCGGGGACCACAATCAGCCCGCCGACGAGGCGATCGCAGGCGCAGTCGCCGGCGGACCAGAGGACCAAGCGAGCGTCCGTGACCTGACGTAGCCGCCCGACGCGCGGTCCAGTCCCTGACCCCGGCACGCCGCAGACCCGAAGCGATGGCCGACGGAGCCAGACGCAATCGTCGGGCAACAGGCCGTATCTTTGGGGTGCGGACAAAATCCCCGCGGCGAGGACAGAATCCTTGCGGCGGGACAGCGGATTATCATCGACGGGCCGGGGTGGCCGGCCGGGGAGGAACCATCAGGGTGAGCAGCAACCGGTCCCGGCAGTCCCGGCGTCGGCCGGTGCCCAAGGGCCAGGCGATGTACACGCCCGGCGCCTCGCCGACCCGCCGGTCGGTGGAGCAGGCCAGCGCCACGCCGCTGGTCTTCCTGCACCAGTTGCCGATCTGGCTGCCGCCGCTGGTAACCGTCGTGCTGCTGGTCACGGGCCTTGCGGTCCGGGGCATTGCGGGCGCGGTGGCGTTGTTCCTGCTGGCCGGATTGCTCGGCTGGCTGGCGTTCGCCTCCTGGCCGGGGCTGAGCAGCCGGGGACGGCTCGGCCGCGCACTGGCGATCGGCTGCGTTCTCGCCCTGGCGGGATTGCAGGCCAGCCGGTAGCCAGGGCCGGGGTGCGGTTCAGGGCAGCGGATTCGGTTCCGCTCCGCCGTACCTGCGGTCCCTGCTGGCGTAGATCTCGCAGGCATGCCACAGGTGCCGCCGGTCGAAGTCAGGGAACAGCGTGTCAAGGAAGACGAACTCGGCGTAGGCAGACTGCCAGATCAGGAAGTTCGAGGTCCGCTGCTCGCCGGAGGACCTGACGAACAGGTCCACGTCGGGAACGCCCGGCTCGTCGAGATAGCGGGCGAAGACCTTCTCGTCGATCTTGCTGGCCCGGAGCTTACCGGCGGCCACATCGGCGGCGATGGCCGCCGCGGCGTCGGCGATCTCCGCCCGGCCGCCGTAGTTGACGCAGAACTGCAAGGTCAGTACCGAGTTGCCGGCCGTCATCTGCTCGGCGTCTTCGAGTTCACTGATAACGCTCCGCCACAGCCGGGGCCGCCGGCCTGCCCAGCGGACCCGCACGCCCATCTCATTCAGCTGGTCGCGCCGCCGCCTGATCACGTCCCTGTTGAAACCCATCAGGAACCGCACCTCGTCCGGCGAGCGCCGCCAGTTCTCGGTGGAGAACGCGTACGCCGACAGGTACGGGATGCCCAGCTCGATCGCGCCCATGATCACGTCGAAGAGCGAATGCTCGCCCCGCTTGTGCCCCTCGATCCTCGGCAGCCCGCGCTGCTTGGCCCAGCGGCCGTTGCCGTCCATCACCAGGGCCACGTGCCGGGGCACGAACTCGGCCGGGATCGCCGGCGGCCGGGCACCGCCGGGATGCGGGTACGGCGGCCGCACACCGGACGTCACGCGTGCTCCACATGGCGCAGCGAGCGGATCGAGTGCTCCAGGTGCCATTGCAGGTAGGCGGCGACCAGGCCGCTGCACTCGATCTGGTGCCTGCGCTCGCTGGCGTCCGCGTGCACCCAGTCGCCGCGCAGCAGCGCGCTCATCAGGCTGACCGTGTGCGCCGAGGGAGTGGCGGCTCCCGGTGCCCGGCACGACCGGCAGACCAGCCCGCCGGCGCCGATCGCGAATGCCCGGAACACGCGAGCCGCCGCACCGGGGGCCTGCGCGCCTGGGCGGTCCTCGGCGGTCGCCCCGGCCGGGTCCGGGGCGCGGGCACCGCATACCGCGCATTCGTCGAGGGCCGGCGCGTACCCGGCCACCGCCAGGGACCTGAGCAAGTACGCGTCGAGCACGAGCCGCGGGTCATGCTGGCCCTCGCCGAGCGCCCGCAGGCCGCCGACGAGCAGCAGGAACTGCCTGATCGCCGGTTCCTTCTCGACCGGGGTGAACTTCTCCGCCGTCTCCAGCATCGCGGTCCCTGTCGTGTACCGCGGATAGTCGCTCGACAACGGCTCACCGTACGCCCGCACCGTCTCCGCCTGGGTGATCACATCAAGCGATCGCCCGGTGTAGAGCTGAAGATCAACATGGTTGAACGGCTCCAGGCGGCCGCCGAACCTGGACTTCGTGCGGCGCACCCCTTTGGCCACCGCGCGGACCCGGCCCGCCCGCTTGGCGAGCACGGTCACGATGCGATCGGCCTCGCCCAGCTTCTGGGTGCGCAGCACGATGCCGTCGTCACGGTAGCTGCCCACCCCGTCATTGTCGCGCATACCCGGCCATCCGCCCGGCATCTGCCCCGGCCCGCCACCGGTCAGCCTTCCTTGATCGTGGTGGATCGGTGGCGCCCGGCGCCCACCGATCACCCATGATCATGGAAGCGGGTGCCGACCCGGCCGCGTTATCCGGTAGGCCGCGGCCGCTCAGTCTGACGGGGCGCCCTGTTCGGTCATGGTGATGACGTCGCGGGCGCGGGCGGCCCCGATGCCGAGCTGCGCGCCGATCTGGAGCGCCGCCCGGCGCTGCTGCTGGCTCAGCGGGCCGCCTGCCAGCCCGATCCGCACCACATCGGCAAGGAGCCACCATCTCGCCTGGTCGACCAGCTGGGCGGCAAGCCCGTTCAGCAGGCCCGGCATTTGGGCCTGCTGGGACTGGCGCGCGAGGTCAGCCTCGAGCGCGGCGTCGTCGTAGCCGATCAGGCCGGCTTCCCTGATCACCTCGACGGCCCGGTGCCGGGCCGACACACTGCGGGGGTCGCCCGCGCGGAGCATCGCCACCGCCGCGGCCTGCGTGCCAGCAGGTAGTGCCGCCTGCATCTGGGCAATCGTGGGCAACGCCAGCAGATCCAGCCGGTACCGCGTGCCGCAGACCGTGCACTGGAGATGCTCGGGGGCCTTTCCCAGCGGCAGGACAGGGACTAGCAGAAACGTCATCCAGCGCCGACCCGAGAGCTGCCGGTACGCGCGGTCGCCGCCACAGCGCTCGCAGTGGCAGCTGCCATGCCCGTTGGTCGAGAAGAAGAACCGCTGTCCGAGGATGGCGCCCAAACCCGACTTCCCTCCAGCCCCTCCCGCGGGCGATCATGCCGGTCAGAGCAACGCAGAACCAGCAGATCATCACATAGCTGGCATGATCAACGGGAGGGTTAGGCATAACGCTACTGAATTCTCACTAATCCCGACGGAGAGATCGTAACCGCTCGGACGGCTCAGGATTACCCAGAACTCCCAGACGTCGGAATTAACCAGCCGCGCCGTACGGCGGCCCGGTACCGGGCGAGGGAATGCGGATCGGGCAATTTCGACCGCGCAGCTGACGCACGGCGGCTGCGTGCCCCGCCACCAGCTATTCGCCGCGGGCGGCCCGGCCGACGGCCCCGGTCGGCTGCCGATCAGCCCGCGCGCCGTCGCACCGGTCAGTCGTAGAAGCCAAGACGGCGCAGCTGCTTCGCATCACGCTGCCAGTCCTTGGCGATCTTGATCCGCAGGTCCAGGTAGACCCGGGTGCCCAGGAGCGCCTCGATCTGGCGCCGGGCCCTCGATCCGACCTCCTTGAGCCTGGCCCCCTTGGCGCCGATCACTATCGCCTTCTGGCTCTGCCGCTCCACGTACATGATCGCGTGCACGTCGATGAGGTCGTCGCGGCCTGCCCTGGGTGCCATCTCATCAACCATGACCGCGATGGAATGCGGGAGTTCGTCGCGCACCCCCTCCAGGATGGCCTCCCGGATCAGCTCGGCAACCAGCCGCTGCTCAGGCTCGTCTGTCTCCTCGCCGTCCGGGTACAGCGGTCGGCCCTCAGGCAGCCGCGCGACCAGCACATCGGCGAGCACGTCCAGCTGGAACCCGGATGCGGCGGATACCGGCACCACGTCCGCCCATGCGCCGAGCTGGCCCACGGCCGCGAGCTGCGCGGCAATCTGCTGATGCGACGCCTGGTCCGTCTTGGTCACGATGGCGACGACCGGAGCCTTGGTTGTCGCGGCAAGCTCTCCCGCCAGGTACTTATCGCCAGGCCCGATACGTTCCGTCGCGGGCAGGCAGAAGCCGATGACATCCACCTCGGCCAGTGTCGCGCGGACCAGGCTGTCCAGGCGCTCGCCCAGCAGCGTGCGCGGCCGGTGCAGTCCAGGCGTGTCGACGATGATCAGCTGGGCATCCGGCCGGTGCACGATCCCGCGGATCGCCCTGCGGGTGGTCTGCGGCCGACTGCTGGTGATCGCCACCTTGGCCCCGACGAGCGCGTTCATCAGGGTGGACTTGCCGACGTTCGGCCGGCCAGCGAAGCAGGCAAAGCCGGACCTGAACGCGGTCGGCTCTGGCCCGGGCGAGCGCTCCTGCGACGGTGTCTGCGGCGATCCCACGTCGCGATTGTCTCCTACCAGGACGCCTCCGCCTAACTCGCGCTGGCCGCGGCGGCCGCGGCGCCCGGGCTGCCGCGGTCCCGGTGCTCCCCCGCGCCGCGGCGCCCGGCAGGACGGCAACGGCACCGCCCGCACGGGCGGGCTTTCTCAGGGCCGCAGCGCCGCGCGCAACGTGCCATCCGGCGCCACGTGAAACACGACTGCTTCCGGGCCAAGGTCGCGGACCGCGGCAAGGTCGCCCGGGTCAGGCCCGTCGGATTCGCTGATCAGCGCGGCCGCCTCCAGGCTGGCTGCCCCGCTGGACACCGCCATCGCGACGGCCAGCTGCAGCGCGGACAGGCGCAGCGAAGGGAGCGACACGGCCGCGGCGGCATAGGTCCGGCCGGTCTCGTCACGGACCGAAGCGCCCTCGGCAGCAGTCACCCGCGCACGGGCCGCTCGGGCTAGCGCGATGATCTTGAGGTCTTCCTGACCGGGCTGCGCCTCGCTCACCCGCCAGAGTCTAGTGCGCCCCCCAGCTGGCCGTTGCCGGTGGGCGCGGTGCGCTCGACGGTCACCGTCCCGATCCGGTTGCGCCGCCCAGCCAGGCTCTCCGCGGTCAGCCGCAGTCCCGCCACCGTAGCCACCGAGCCGGCGATCGGAACCTTCCCGAGCTGCTGGGCCAGCAGCCCGCCCACGGTCTCCACGTCTTCCGCCTCGATGGTGACGCCGAACAGCTCCGCAAGCTCCTCGACCGGCAGCCGCGCGGTCACCCGGGCACGATCCTCGCCAAACCATTCCACCGGGGGCTGTTCCTTGTCGTACTCGTCGGCGATTTCCCCGACGATCTCCTCAAGGATGTCCTCGATCGTGACCAGCCCGGCGGTGCCGCCGTACTCATCGATGACGATGGCCAGGTGAATCTGGCGCCCCTGCATCTCCCTGAGCAGCTCGTCGATCGGCTTGCTCTCCGGCACGAAGGTCGCGGGCCGCATGATCGAGGAAACCTTCTCGACCGATTCGCCGTCACGGTGCTCGTGGCTGCGCGTGACGATGTCCTTGAGATAGGCGATGCCGACGACATCGTCCAGGTTCTCCCCGACGACCGGGATCCTGGAGAAGCCGCTGCGCAGGGCGAGTGACAGCGCCTGCCGCAGCGTCTTGTCGCACTCGACGAAGACCATGTCGGTACGAGGCACCATCACCTCCCTGACGATGGTGTCGCCGAGCTCGAACACCGAATGGATCATCGCCCGCTCATCCGGCTGGATGATCCGGCGCTGCTCCAGCAGGTCGACAAGCCCGCGCAGGTCCTCCTCGGACCCTGACGGCCCGTCCCGCGATCCGCTGGTGCGGCCGAAAAGCCCGCCCGCGGCCAGCAGCCACCCCGGGAGCGGGCCGAGCAGCCGGACAACGGGCCGCAGCACGGATGACGCGGCGCTGGCCACCCGCACCGGGTTACGCCGTCCGATGGCGCGGGGCACGATTCCGGCCACGACGTAGATCAAGAAGGTCATGCAGACGGCCGTCACGGTGAAGGCACGCCAGCCGGGCCCGATCCAGTGCAGCAGCACCACGGTCACCAGCACCGTCGCGGTGACCTCGGCCGCCACCCTGGCGAGCAGCAGGACAAACAGGTAGCGCGGTACCTCGGCGAGCACTGCCTGCAGCGGCGTCCGAGCGGCGCCTCCCGCCCTGGCTAGTTCCTTCGCCCCGGCCCTGGACACCCGCAGCAGCGCGTCCGCCGCGCCGGCGCACCAGCCCGCGAGCAGCGTGAGCGCTAGTGCGGCCGCGAGCAGCCAGCCCATCGTGATCTCACCCTGGTCCTTCCGGCCGGTACGGATCGCCACCGGCGGCCCGCTCGGAATTCCAGGACGCGAGCAGCCGGTCCTGCAGGCCGAACATCGTCGCATGCTCATCGGGCTCGGCGTGGTCATATCCGAGCAGGTGCAAGATGCCGTGCGTGCACAGCAGGTCAAGCTCGTCCGTCAGCAGGTGACCTGCCTGGGCCGCCTGCTCGGTCGCGACCTGCGGGCACAGCACCACGTCGCCGAGCAAACCAGGGATCTCGGCCGAGTCGGCGGCGCCGCCATGCTCGGTATTGCTGCCGCCCGGCGGCGTCAGGCGCAGCTCGTCCATGGGAAACGCCAGCACATCCGTAGGACCCGGTTCGCCCATCCAGCGCTGGTGCAGGTCAGCCATCGAAGCGGGGTCGACCAGCAGGATCGACAACTCGGCCAGCGGGTGCACCCGCAGCTCGTCAAGCACGTGCCTGGCCAGCGCAGCAAGCTCGGGCTCGTCCACCGCCGTACCCGACTCGTTGGCGATCTCGATGCTCACGTCCGCCTCATCCGCCATCTGGCCCGTCAGCGGGACCGGTTGCCCGGCCGGCGGGACCGGCTGCCCGCGAGCCGCTGCTCCTGCACCTGGGTAGCCTGGCGCCCCTCGTACCGCTCGTAAGCGTCCACGATGTCGGCGACTAGCTTGTGGCGTACCACGTCATGGCTGGTGAGCCTGGAGAAATAGACATCCTCGACACCGGTCAGGATGTCCTGCACGAGGCGCAGGCCGCTCAGCTGGCCGGCCGGCAGGTCAACCTGCGTCACGTCGCCTGTCACCACGATCCGCGACCCGAAGCCGAGCCTCGTCAGGAACATTTTCATCTGCTCGGGCGAGGTGTTCTGGGCCTCGTCGAGGATGATGAACGAGTCGTTCAGGGTGCGCCCGCGCATGTACGCCAGCGGCGCGATCTCAATGGTTCCCGCCGCGGTCAGCCGGGGGATCGTATCCGTATCCAGCATGTCGTGGAGCGCGTCGTACAACGGCCGGAGATAGGGATCGATCTTCTCGTACAGCGTGCCCGGCAGGAAGCCGAGCCGCTCGCCTGCCTCCACGGCCGGCCGGGTCAGGATGATCCGCCGGACCTCCTTGGCCTGCAGCGCCTTGACCGCCTTCGCCATGGCCAGATACGTTTTGCCGGTCCCGGCAGGTCCGATGGAGAAGACGATCGTGTGCTTGTCGATGGCGTCGACATAGCGCTTCTGATTCATGGTCTTCGGCCGGATCGTCCGGCCCCGGGCGGACAGGATGTCAAGGGTCAGCACGTCGGCGGGCCGGACGCGGCTCTTCCTCCGGAGCATGGCCACGGTCCGCTCCACCGCGTCCGGGGTAAGTTCCGCGCCGCTGGCAACCAGCTGCGTCAGCTCCTCAAAGAGCCGCCCGACGAGCGCGGTCTCCTCCGGGGTGCCGGTCGCGGTGATCTCATTGCCGCGGACGTGAATATCCGCCTCGAAGGCATCCTCGACCACCGCAAGCAGCTCGTCCCTGGACCCAAGCAGGCTGACCATCGAGTGGTCGTCCGGGATCACCATCTTGACTCTGGTGTGGCCATCCGGGGCCAGCGCGCCGCCGTCACCACGGCCGGGGTTGTCTGTCAATGGACCTTCGCCGCCCGGGCGCTTGCCTTCATCGTCGCCATATTACCCGCCGCCCTCATCCGGGGGGCCCGGCCCGCGGGCCCTCAAGCACCCGCGCTGCCGGGATGTCACCCACGGCGATGTCGCAGCATAGGCAATCCCTCACGCAGCCGATCTTAACTTGTTACCTGCCCAGCCGGCCGCCGACATATATGGTTGCAGTACTGCGAACCCTCGGCGCACCACCCCTCTGGTGCACGGCCCGCCGGTTACGGCTGCCGTGTCCTCGGTGCGTTGCCCGCGGCTGTCGCGGCCTTGCTGGATCAGCGTAGATGGGCGTGGGGCAGTGCAATCGTTGAGGCGAGTCGGCGCATTGGGTCGCGGCGCGAAGACCCGGCATGACGACGAGTGAACCTCGCGGCATGACCGCGCGTCCAATCCACGTGACCGAAACCCTAGTGGCGGAGACGGCACTGGGCTCGGTACCGGCCGACTGGGATGCCGACCGGGCAGTGACCGCGCTTTACAGCACGCATTACCGCTCCCTGGTGCGCCTCGCGGCACTGCTGGTGCGCGATGTCGCAACAGCGGAGGAAGTAGTGCAAGATTCGTTCGTCGCCATGCATAGTGGCTGGCGCAGGCTCAGGGACAGCGAGAAAGCGCTATCCTACCTGCGCCAGTCGGTGGTGAACAGGTCACGTTCCGTGCTCAGGCATCGTGTCGTCGTTGACCGGAACGCGCCCAAACCTCCGCCCGATATGCCAAGTGCCGAGCATGGGGCAATTGTCCAGCTGGAACGTTCGGCAGTAGTCGCCGCGCTGCGCACGCTGCCGCCGCGCCAGCGAGAGGCGCTCGTGCTGCGGTACTACGGCGACTTGTCTGAGGCCCAGATCGCCGCGGCGATGGGCATTAGCAAAGGTGCCGTCAAAAGCCATACCGCCAGAGCCATGTCAGCGCTGCGTGCCGTGCTGGAGCGGGAGGCATGATGCAGCGCGAACGCGACTATGACGACATCTTGCGCCGGGCCCTGTGCACGGCCGCAGACTCCATCGAGCCGTCCGGCGACGGGCTGGAGCGCATTCGCGCCCGGCTCACCACGCCCCGCCCGCTGCCGTCTGCCTGGCTGATGGCGGGTTACAGCGACGTGGCGTTGCCCGCCCTGCTCCGATTGTGGTCGGCGCTGGTCAGCATGCGGGGGTGGCGCCCGTCCGGCGCTGCAGGCAGGTCCGCCCAAGGCGGCTTCGCTGGGCACTCCTGGCACTCCGGCCGGCTGTACTCCGGGTATCCCGGCCGTCTCCGCGGCGGGTATCCCGGCCGCCTCCGCAGCTGGCATCCTGGCCGCCTGCGCGGCCGTATCCCCCCGAGCAGCGGCTCGCACCGCTACGGATGGCTGCGTCCCGCTGCGGTGGCCGCAGCGATCGTGGTCGCGGTGGCGGGCGGTTACGCTCTCACCCAGCTGCAGCGGACCATCTCAAGTACCGGGGCCGAGATCCTGCCGCTAGCCCCCGGTAAGGCGCACCAGCCTGCTGGCTCAGCCGACGGTACCGGCGTCAGCGCCGCGCCCGGGACACCCGCTCCATCCAGCGCCGGGCCGGTGCCGAGCACTGCATCTCCGTCGGCATCGCCCACCTGTTCGCCGGGATCAACACCGCGCCAGGCGCAATCCACGCCGACCGCGACGCCGACACCTAGATTCTCGCCGACCCCCACGCCAACACCGTCACCGTCAGCGTCACCGTCGCAGACCCCGTCAGTCACACCGACGTCGACGCCGAGCGCGACAGGCGGCTCTGCCCCGGCGCCGGCGACCGGCGATAGCCCGGCCACCGCGTCCACTGCCGCTTCCGCCGGAACCGTGCAGCTCGCGGCGTATTCAGTTCCGGCAGTGAGCCCGCCCTCGCCCAAGAAGTCAAGCCCGCCGATCAAGCCGACGTGCGGCTACGGGCCTTCCACCCGCAGTCCCTAGCAGGCAGCGGCCGGGGCGCCAAAGGCGCCGTGCGCACCGGCTGAGCGCACCGGCTGGCGGCACTCGAAGTCGGCGGGCGGCTAGTCCCAGCGTCCGCAGGCGGCGAGCAGGATGGCAGCGGCGACGGAACCAGCCGTTGATGTCCGCAGAATCGTGGGCCCGATGCGGGCGGTTACGGCGCCCGCATCGGCCAGCTCCGTCGATTCCGCCGGGCTCACGCCACCTTCCGGCCCGACAATCACGACAATGTCCCCCCGGGCAGGCAGCGGAATTCGCGGCAGCGCGGTGGGCGCCTCCGGATCCAGGATGATGGCTAGGCCAGCGGCGCGGGCCAGGGCGGCTACGTCGGGCAGCGCGGCTGGCGCGGTCACCTCCGGGAACCGGCGCCGACGCGACTGCTTGGCCGCTTCACGCGCGGCGCGCCGCCAGCGCTCCAACGCTCGGGACGCACGGTCGGCCCGCCACTGGGCAACGCAGCGCTCGGCCCGCCAGGGCACCACAACATCGGCCCCCACCTCGCTCATGAGCTCGACCGACAGCTCGGCCCGGTCACCCTTGGGTATCGCCTGCACGATCACGATCCTCGGCTCGGGCGCCGGTTCATCGTGCCTGGCCAGCACCCTGAGCTCGACGGCACCCGCCGCGACGGCGGTCACCACACACTCGGCGATGGCTCCCGCGCCGTCCGACACGTCCGCCCGCTCGCCGGCCGACAGCCGTCGCACCGTCGCGGCATGCCTGCCCTCCGGCCCGGCCAGAACTATCGAGTCACGCTCCAGCTGCGCACTGTCAGCGACGAAAACCGGCGGTCTCAGGGCTGGTCGTCCTCCCGGTGGTCAGGCCTGCGGCGCGCGGTCAGCGGCCGTTGAATGCGTCACGCAGCCTTGAGAAGAACCCCTGCTGGCCGGGCGCGAACTTGCCTGGCGGCGATTCCTCGCCGCGCAGCCTGGCCAGGTCCCTGAGCAGGTTCTCCTGCTCGGGTTCCAGGCGGGTGGGAGTCTCCACGGTTACGTGTATCAGCAGATCACCGCGGCCCGCCCCGTTCAGATGCGCCGAGCCCTGGTTGTAGAGCGGGATAGCCTGACCTGACTGGGTCCCGGGCCTGATGTCCAGGTCAGCCGGGCCGTCCAGGGTCTCGATTTGCAGCGTCGTGCCGAGCGCCGCGGCCACCATCGGGATCGTCACCGTGCAATGCAGGTCATCACCCTGCCGCTCGAATATCGGATGCGGCCGCTGCACGATCTCGAGGAACAGGTCTCCCGCCGGTCCGCCGCCGGGCCCGGTCTCGCCTTCCCCTGCGAGCTGGATGTGGGTACCGTCCTCGACCCCGGCCGGGATCCGCACCTTGATGGTGCGCCTGGTCCTGACCCTGCCGTCGGCGTCGCACTCCGGGCATGGGCGTCGGATGACGGTACCGAATCCGCCGCATCCCGGGCAGGGGCGGGATGCCATCACCTGGCCGAGGAACGAGCGGGTCACCTGGCTGACCTCACCGCGCCCGCCACAGATATCGCAGGTCTCCGGGTGAGTGCCCGGCGCGGTGCCCTCGCCCGAGCAGGTCGGGCAGACAACCGCCGTGTCGACCGCCAGTTCCCTGGTCGAGCCGAACGCGCACTCCGACAGGTCAAGCTCGACCCGGATCGTGGCGTTGCGGCCACGACGTGCCCTGCTGCGTGGCCCGCGAGCGCCCGCCCCCGCGCCAAAGAACGCGTCCATGATGTCGCTGAACGGGAACCCGGCGGCGAAGCCGCCCGGACCCGCACCGCCGGCCGGGGCGAACGGGTCGGCGCCCATGTCATACATCTGCCGCTTGCCCGCGTCGGAGAGTACTTCGTAAGCCTGGGTGATCTCCTTGAACCGCTCCTGGGTCTGCGGGTCCGGGTTGACATCCGGGTGCAGCTCGCGAGCGAGCCGCCGGTAGGCCTTCTTGATCTCATCCGCGTCGGCGTCACGACGCACACCGAGCACGGCATAGTAATCGTTCGCCACCCGCACCCCTACGACTCCGCCAGGATCTGGCCAACGTACCGTGCCACTGCGCGCACCGCTCCCATCGCTGTTGGATAGTCCATTCGTGTCGGTCCCAGCACTCCGAGCTTGGCGAGGGCCTGATCTCCGGCCCCATATCCGGCTGCCACCAGCGAAGTGCTCTGCAGGCCCTGTACGTCGTTCTCCGCGCCAATCCGGATGGTCAGCGATGCCTGATCGCCTGACTCGCCCAGCAGCCGCATCAGCACCACCTGCTCTTCCAGCGCCTCAAGGACCTCGTGCAGCCCCTGGGCGAAGTCGGCCGAAGTGAGATTGGCGGCGCCGCCTACCACGACCCGTTCCTCATGCCGCTCCGCCAGGCTCTCTAGGATCACCGAGAACACTGCTGCCGCATTGGCGCGCTCATCGGGAGCGACCCGCTCGGGCAGGTCCGCGACGACCGACGCTACATCAGTCAGCCTGCGCCCGTCGAGACATGCGTTGAGCACCGCCCGCAACTGCAGGATCGACTCGTCGTCGACCTGCGCGGGCAGGTCCACCATCCGCTGCTGTACCCGGCCGGTGTCAGTGATCAGGACGAGCAGCAACCGCCGGTCCGCGGCAGGCACGAGCTCGATGTGACGTACTGCCGACCTGGTGAGGGACGGGTATTGGACCACTGCCACCTGACGGGTCAGCTGGGCGAGCAGCCGGACGGTCCGCATCACCACGTCGTCCAGGTCGTAGGCGCGGGCCAGGAAGGCCTCGATGGCCCGGCGCTCGGCCGCCGAGAACGGCTTCACTTCCGACAGCCGGTCGACGAAGAGCCGGTAGCCCTTGTCGGTGGGCACCCGGCCCGCGCTGGTGTGCGGCTGGACGATGAAGCCCTGCTCCTCGAGCACGGCCATGTCATTGCGGATCGTTGCCGGAGAAACGTCTAGATTGTGCCGGTCTACGAGCGATTTCGAACCAACTGGTTCATTGGTAGACACGTAGTCCTCGACGATGGCACGCAGCACCGCGAGCTTCCTGTCGTCGAGCACGCATCCACCTCCCTGGCACTCCTGTCCCCCGAGTGCCAAGTCTATGGCCGGAAGGATACTGGACCCGCCTTGCCGTGCCGAAGGAGTTCCGTCCCGGTGGCCGCACCGGCTAGCGTGAATTGAAATGGGCACCGCAGACGAGGGCCGATGACGAGCCACCCCCCGGATCCAGCGCGGGACCGGTCCGCATCGGGACAAATCTCGCCGCCCCTTAGCGCGCCGCCCCGCACTACACGGGCCGGCCAGCGAACCGCATGGGCTGACGGTGCAGATACCGGGTGGCCGGACCGGCAGCGCGCAGATCGCGCCGGCGGCCGCCGGTTCCGCGCCGACCCGGAACCGGCAGGCGACGAGCGCTGGGCCATGCTGAGCTACCTTGCCGTGCCGTTCCTGAGCTTCCTGATGCCGCTGGCCATCCGGCTGGCCAGAGGGCGCCGGCCGGGTTTCGTCCGCGACCAGGCCACGCAGGCGCTTAACCTCTCGGTCACCGGCCTCCTCTACGCCTTCTGCGCGCTGCTCCTTGGCGGGATTCTGGCGCTGGACAGCCTCACCATCGCGCTGCTGATCGCGGTGCCGGTGGCTGCGGCGCTGTGGGTCGCCATGCTCGTCTACGTGGTCCGTGCCGCTGCGGCGGCTAGCCGCGGCCGGTATCTGCAGATCCCGGCCTGGATCTGCGCGACCATCTGGCGGTAGCAGGGCGGCGGCCGCCCGCTCCGGCCGGGTTCGGCGGCCGGCACCGTCGGCTCAGTCCGTCATATCGCGGATCACCGCGTCGGCGAGCAGCCTGCCCTTCGGGGTCAGCACGAGGCGCCCGGCGGCATGCGCGGCGCGCTCGGCGCGCCCGTCCGCCACCGCGGCCGCCGCGGCGGCGCGCCCGGCGGGGCCGAGCTCGTCCAGCGGGCAGCCCGACGCCAGCCTGGCGAGCAGCATGATCCGCTCGGTCCGGCGTTCGCCGTCCGTCAGGACCTCGCGCGCCTGGCCTGGGCTGGCGCCCGCGGCAAGACGCGCTGCGTAGGCGGCCGGATGCCGCACGTTCCACCAGCGGACCCCGCCCACATGGCTGTGCGCGCCCGGGCCGACACCCCACCAGTCGCCGCCGGTCCAGTAGAGCAGGTTGTGCCGGCATCTCGCGCTGCGGCCAGCTGCCCAGTTGGAGACCTCGTACCAGCTCAGGCCCGCCGAGGCGAGCAGGTCATCGGCGGCTAGGTACCGGTCGGCCAGCACGTCGTCGTCCGGAGCAGCGAGCTCGCCCCTGCCGACCCGCCTGGCCATCCTGGTGCCCTCTTCGACGATCAGCGAGTAGGCGGAGATGTGATCAGGCCCGGCCGCGAGCGCGCTGGCCAGCGACCGGTACCAGTCCTTGTCGCTCTCGCCCGGAGTGCCGTAGATCAGGTCCAGGCTGACCTGTTCGAAGCCAGCCGCACGCGCCCACCCGACGCACTGCTCGGGGCGTCCGGGCCGATGGGCCCGGTCCAGCGTGGCAAGCACGTGCGGCACGGCGCTCTGCATGCCCAGCGACAGGCGGGTGAAGCCGTTGGACCGCAGCTGCGCGAGGGACGCCTCGTCGACCGTCTCCGGGTTCGCCTCCGCGGTCACCTCCGCGTCGGGCCCCAGGCCGAACTCTCCGTCCACCGCGCTGAGGATCGCGCCAAGCTGGGCGGACGGCAGCAGCGTCGGCGTGCCGCCGCCGAAGAAGACCGTGCTGACCGGCGCGGCGGCCGGCCCGAGGACGCGCCGCGCGAGCCTGATCTCCGCGATGGCCAGGCCGGCATAGCTGTCCCTCGATGCGCCGGGGCCAAGCTCGGTAGCTGTGTAGGTGTTGAAGTCGCAGTAGCCGCACCTGGTTACGCAGAACGGCACGTGCACGTAGATGCCGAAGGGGCGTGAACCTAGCCCGCAGGTGGCGCCGCCCGGCAGCGCGCCGTTCGCGGGGACGGGCTCGCCGGCCGGAGGCAGCCCAGGCACCGTCAGCCCGGCCTGGCCGGCTCGTCAGACCGCGGCCCGGCCAAGGACCTGCCAGCCGATCTCATCCCACCTGGCCCCCCGGCCGTCAACCGTGAGCAGTCGCCGCATGACACCGGCGTCGCCGTAGAAGGCGAGCATCGACTCGGCAATCGTGACCCGGACCGCTGGACGGTCCAGGACCTCGACGTCATCGCCTGGCCCGACCTCGCCCTCGCCGAGCACCCGCAGGTAGGCGCCGGGCCGGCCTGGGCGAACCGCCTCACCCAGTGGTCCTCGCCCAGCCAGCCCGCGAAGGTGACGCATGGCACCCGCGGGCTCGTGACCTGCACCACCGCGGTCCCCAGTCGCCAGGTCTCGCCGATGGCCGCGCCGGAAATGTCGAGCCCGGCCGTGGTGATGTTCTCACCGAACATCCCGTCGCGCAGCTCGCGGCCGAGCTGCTCCACCCACCAGTCAAGATCCTCCCGGGCGTAGGCGTAGACCGCCTGCTCATACCCGCCATGATTGACCTTGTCGGCTTGCTCGTCGCCATCAAGCCCGAGCTTGACGACCCGGACCCTGGCGCGAGACGGGCGCTTGTCGATGGCGGTCCAGCCCAGCGTGCCGCCCATCGCCGGGGCGGCTTTCACCCGCCCCGTGCTGACCGCGATCACCCTTGCGTTGGCCATAAACCGCACCGTATCCGACCCTGGCCGACCAGGGCGAACGCCGGCCGCTACCGCTTGCGGTCCGGCTCGGTGGAGAGCGCCGCGACAAAAGCTTCCTGGGGCACCTCCACCCGCCCGATGGTCTTCATCCGGCGCTTGCCTTCCTTCTGCTTCTCCAGCAGCTTCCGCTTACGGGTGATGTCGCCCCCGTAGCATTTGGCGAGCACGTCCTTGCGGATCGCCCGGATGTTCTCGCGGGCGATGATCCGCGAGCCGATCGCCGCCTGGATCGGCACCTCGAACTGCTGGCGCGGGATCAGTTCCTTCAGCCTCGCGGTCATGCCCACGCCGTATTCGCGGGATTTGCCGGAATGCACGATCTGGCTGAACGCGTCAACCGGCTGGCCCTGCAGCAGGATGTCGACCTTCACCAGGTCGGCCTCCTGCTCGCCGGCGGGCTCGTAGTCCAGCGACGCGTAGCCACGGGTGCGCGACTTCAGCTGGTCGAAGAAGTCGAAGATGATCTCCCCGAGCGGCATCGTGTAGCGGATCTCCACCCGGTCGGCCGATAGGTACTCCATGCCGAGCAGCACGCCGCGCCTGCTCTGGCACAGCTCCATGATCGTGCCGATGTAGTCACTCGGGGCCAGCACCGTGGCGCGGACCACCGGCTCGAAGATACTGGCGACCTTGCCGTCGGGGAATTCACTGGGATTTGTCACGGTTAGCTCGGCGCCGGTCTCCAGCACCACGCGGTAGACGACGTTCGGCGCGGTGGAGATCAGCTGCAGGCCGAACTCCCGCTCCAGCCGCTCGCGGACGATCTCCATGTGCAGCAGGCCGAGGAAGCCGCACCGGAAGCCGAAGCCGAGCGCCAGCGAGGTTTCCGGCTCGTAGACGAGGGCGGCGTCGTTGAGGCTGAGCTTGTCCAGCGCGTCACGCAATTCCGGGTAGTCGTCGCCGTCCATCGGGTACAGCCCGGAGAAGACCATCGGCCGCGGGTTGGCGTACCCGGCCAAGGGCTCGGCGGCCGGGTGGGCAGCGCTCGTCACGGTATCGCCGACCCGCGCCTGGCGGACGTCCTTCACCCCGGTGATCAGGTACCCGACCTCGCCGGCCGCGAGGCCGTCGGTGGGGACGGGTTCCGGGGATATCACCCCGACCTCAAGGGTCTCGTGCGCGGACTTGGTGGACATCATCAGGCTTTTTTCGCGCCTCGACAGCACGCCGTCCATGACCCGGACGTAGGTGACGACGCCGCGGTAAGTGTCATAGACCGAATCGAAGATCAGCGCCCTGGCCGGGGCGCCGAGGTCGCCGTGGGGGGCCGGGACCTGCTCGACGATCGCGTTCAGCAGGTCGGCGACTCCCTCGCCGGTCTTGGCGGAAACCTGGAGCACATCCGAGACCGGGCAGCCGATGATATTCGCGATCTCGGCCGCGTATTTTTCCGGCTGCGCCGCCGGCAGATCGATCTTGTTCAGGACCGGGATCAGGTGCAGGTCGGCGTCGATCGCCAGGTAGAGATTGGCGAGGGTCTGCGCCTCGATGCCCTGCGCGGCGTCCACGAGCAGGACTGCACCCTCGCAGGCCGCCAGGGACCTGGACACCTCGTAGGAGAAGTCGACATGTCCCGGCGTGTCGATCAGGTTCAGCACGTACTGGTTGCCGTCCGCCGCCGTCCAGGGCAGCCGGACCGCCTGGCTCTTGATCGTGATGCCCCGTTCGCGCTCGATGTCCATCCGGTCCAGGTACTGGGCGCGCATCTGGCGGTCGGTCACCACGCCGGTGAACTGGAGCATCCGGTCCGCGAGCGTGGACTTGCCGTGATCGATGTGCGCGATGATGCAGAAGTTTCGGATCACCGCCTGGTCGGTCCGGGTCGGCTCGGGCAATGGTGGCACGGGCATCCGCCAGGTGAGGGTACGTAGGGTCGGCTTCGCGATCGCCGTCTATGGTCGCATGCCCGCGACAGTGCCCAGGCCAGCCGGGCGCCATCCGGCCCTGCGTTTGAGTTGACGCGGCCGGCTCGGATAAGCTGCTTGTTCGCGTGCCCACGCGCGGGTGCCGGGCACACCACAGCGAGCCCGGACCGCGCACGGCAGCAACCTAACCCTGACTAGAACTCTAGCGAGGCTCTCGCGTGGCGAACATTAAGTCCCAGATCAAGCGCAACAAGCAGAACGAGAAGGCGCGCCAGCGCAACAAGTCGGTCAAGTCGGCCCTGAAGACCTCGGTCCGCCAGTTCCGCGAGGCGGCCGACGCGGGCAACGTTGACGAGGCGACGAGCGCGATGCGCGCGGCCTTTGTCAAGCTGGACAAGGCCGCGAGCAAGGGCGTGATCCACAAGAATCAGGCCGCAAACCGCAAGTCCGCGATCGCCAAGCGCGCCGGGCAGCTGACGCACAGCTGACCCGCCGGCCGGGCCAGCCGCACGTCACGGGTCAGGGTCGCGTCCGGCAGGCCGCGATGGTCTGGATCGCCAGCTCAAGCGCGTAGCCCGGGCTGGCGCTCTCCCCCTTGACCTGCGTGTCAGCCACCACGACCGCGCGGTGCGCCCGCGCGACGCCCTCCGGTGTCCAGCCCCTGAGTTGCTGCCGGACCCGGTCGATCTTCCACGGCGGCATGCCCAGCTCTCCGGCCAGCGCCTCGGCGGCCTTGCCCCGCGGCGCGCTGCCCACCCGGCCGAGGGCCCGGACACCCTGGGCGAGCGCGCTGCTGATCAGCACCGGAGATACGCCGGTAGCCAGCGCCCAGCGCAGTTGCTCAAGCGCGTCCGCGAGCTTGCCCTCGACGGCGCGATCGGCGACCGTGAAGCCGGTCGCCTCCGCCCTGCCCCGGTAGTACCTGGCCACGACCGGCTGGCTGATCACGCCGGTGGTGTCCGCCGCGAGCTGGCTGCATGCGGCCGATAGCTCGCGAAGATCATTTCCCACCGCATCGAGCAGCGCCCGCAGGCCGGCCTCGTCCGCTGATCTCCCGGCCCGGCCGAACTCCCCGCGGAGGAAATCAAGCCGCTCGCCGAACCGCCTCACAGTGGGACAGTTGATCTTCCTGGCGCCGTCCTTGACCAGGCTCGCCAGCAGTGATTTTCCCTTGGCGCCCCCGTTGTGCGTGAGCACGATGACCACGCCGGATTCAGCCGCTGCGGTCAGCCTGACCAGTTCTGCCGCGACCTGGCTGCTGGCGTCCTGTATCGACCGGACGACGACGACGCTGCCGCCGCCGAACAGGGATGGGGCGGTAAGGCCAGACAGGTCGCCGGGCCGCAGGTCGGCGGCTCGCGCCTGGTGGATCTCGCCTGCGATGATAGCTGCCGCCTCGCCTGCTGCCGCCTCGCCTGCGCCTGCCGTGCCTGCCGCGGCTGCCGCGGCTGCGCCTGCCGCGCCGATAACGCCGCGGACGGCGCGCTCAACGAGCAGCTCTTCCTCTCCGACGATCAGCGTGACCGGCGGCACTGCGGCCGTGCCCGGGCCGCCCTGGGCGCCGGAGTCAGCTGAAGGCATGCACGCAGCATGCCATGGAATCCCGGGTACCGGCCGCCAGGCTTGCCAACCGAAATGTCCCACCGACATGCCGACGTCGGCAAGATGCCTTGACGAGCGCCTGGTGCCGTCGCGGAACCTAGCCCGCCACCGGCTCGCCGCCGCGCCATACGCGAAGCGGCTTGAGGCCGTAGGCCCACGCGAAGGCGCCCTCGTGATCGGCATCCCAGGCAACGATGTCGGCGTACCTGCCGCGCACCATCGCGCCCCGGTCCGGCGCGCGCAGCGCCCGCGCGCCACCCAGAGTGGCCGCCCTGAGCGCCTCCGTGACGCTCATGCCGAAGTGCGTCACGGCGAGGGCGATGATGAGCGGCATTGAGGTGATCCCGTTCCCGCCCGGCGAGTGATCGGAACCGAGAGCCACAGCCACGCCCTTGTCGAGCAGCGACCTGACCGGCGCGGTCCGCCCCGTCTGCAGCGCGGTCGCCGGGCAGACCACCGCCGCCACGCCGGCCTGGGCGAGCGCGGCCACGTCGTCATCATCGGCTTCATGCAGCAGGTCGGCTGAGGCGCAGCCGAGCTCTGCCGCGAGGCGAACCGCCGCGTTGCTCAGCTCCCCGCACGCATGCAGCCGGGGCAGCAGGCCGGCAACGCGGCCGGCGCCGAGTACCCAGCTGGCTTCCCGCTCGGTGAAGCGGCCGTCGTCGCAGTAGACATCGACGCTGTCGGCGCCCGCCATGGCCGCGTCAGCGCACCAGGTGCTGACCGCGTCCACGTAGTCGTGCCGCCGCCCGAAGTACTCCGGCGGCACTGCGTGCGCCGCCAGGAATGTCACGTGCACGCGCGGCATCCCTGGCTCGTCCTGCAGTGACCGCAGCATCCGGACGTCCGCGAGTTCGCCGTCCCTGGTCAGGTGGTATCCGGTCTTCGCCTCGATCGTGGTGGTGCCGGTCAGCAGCCAGCCGCGCAGCCGCTCCCGCACCCCGTTGCAGAGCGTCCACGGGTCCGTTCCCCTTGTGACGGTCACGGTGGACGCCAAGCCGCCGCCCGCAGCGGCGATCTCGGTGGCCGACGACCCGCTGGAGCGCATGGCAAGCTCCGCCCAGCGGTTGCCCGCGTAGACGGGATGCGTGTGCGCGTCGATCAGGCCGGGTGTAACCAGGGCCCCGTTGAGATTCTCCACGTGGTCGACGTCGACGATGTCCTCGAGCACCCCAGGGATGCTTCCGGGCAGCTCAGCAGCAGGACCGACCCAGGCTATGCGGTCATCGTGCGCAACTATGGCGGCGTTGCTCCAGATCTCGGAGCCGGTCCACAGCCGACCGATGTTGGTCAGCAGCCGGACAGTCATCGCTGCGCACCCGTACGGCCTGGGGCGCCCCGGGCAACGATCCGGTTGGCCATGAACGGTCACCTGCCACGACTCGTGCCTGATGGTGATACACCGGCAAAGACCCAGTGAAGCGGATAGCGCGCTGCACCACAAGATGGAACTCTGCGGATGCGGCACCAACATATCGGTGCAGTCACGCTATTGCACCAGAGGGTCCATGTACAGGGCCCTTCTGATGTGGTTTGAGACCAGCAATGGCTGCGGCCTGAGTACGCACGTCGCACGGCTGCCTGAACGGTCAGCCAGCACAGACTCACGGTGGCACAGCTGCCTGAACGGTCAGCCAGCACAGCCATTGCCGGGTATGATGATGGCTCCAATGATCTCTCCTGGCCGATATTTCACAATTTGCTGATCGCTAATTGTCGTATATCAGCCAGGCATCATTGCGCGCGCCGATATGGGGCCGGATCCAATGACCGCGTGCCGACGGTGCCCGTCGGGCAGCCAAGCAGCAGCCGAGCCGGGCCAGGGCCAGCCGGGCCGGGCCGGGCCGGGCCGGCAGAGCCAAGGCCAGCCGAGCCCGGGCCAGCCGGCCAGGGCCAGCCGAGCCGAGCCGGGCCAGCCGGCCAGGGCCAGGCCGAGCCGAGCCGGGCCAGCCGGCCAGGGCCAGCCGAGCCGGGCCAGCCGGCCAAGGCCAGCCGAGCCGGGCCAGCCGGCCGACCAGCCCAGGCCAGGGCGCCGAGCCGGGTCCGTCAGCGCAGCGGCTGTGGCTCAGGCAGGCGCGTCAGTTCGGCGGCCAGCCCGGGCGGCACGCGCGCCGTCAGCTCGGTGCCGTACTGCCCGTGCTGGACCTCCAGCACCTCGCCTTCGGCGTGCGCACGGGACAGCAGGTCACCGCGATCATAGGGGACCATCACATTGACCTGGCGATACTGCCGAGGCAGCAGCCGCTCAATTTCGGCAAGCAGCTCGCTGATCCCGGCACCGGTGCGCGCGGAGACGATCACCGAGCCGCGTTCGGCGCGACGGAGCCCCTCCAGGTCGATCGGATCAGCCGCGTCCGCCTTGTTGACCACCACGAGCTCGGTCACGTCGGCGGCACCGATCTGGCCGAGCACGTCGCGAACGGCCGCGAGCTGGGCGCGCGGGTCGGCGTCCGAGCCGTCGACGACGTGCAGGATCAGGTCGGCATCCGCGACCTCTTCCAGGGTCGAGGAGAAGGCGTCCACCAGCTGATGCGGGAGGTGGCGCACGAACCCGACCGTGTCCGTCAGCGTGAACGGCCAGCCGGATGGGGTCCTGGCCCGCCGGACCGCCGGGTCGAGCGTGGCGAACAGCGAATCGTCGACCAGTACGTGGGCGCCGCTCAGCCGGTTGAGCAGGCTGGATTTGCCGGCGTTGGCGTAGCCGGCGATCGCGACCGAAGGCACCGCACGCCGTCGCCGCTGGCTGCGCTGGACGCCGCGCCCCACCGACATCTCCGCGATCTCGCTGCGCAGTTTCGAAATACGCGCCCTGATCCGGCGCCGGTCGGTCTCGATCTTCGTCTCGCCAGGCCCGCGGGTGCCGATGCCGCCGCCACCTGCCACCCGGCCGCCTGCCTGCCTGGACAGCGACTCGCCCCAGCCGCGCAGCCTTGGCATCAGGTACTGGAGCTGGGCCAGCTCGACCTGCGCCTTGCCCTCCTTGCTCCGGGCGTGCTGGGCAAAGATGTCCAGGATCAGCGCCGTCCGGTCGATGACCTTGACCTGCACGATCCCCTCAAGCCTGCGCAGCTGGCTGGCGGTCAGCTCGCCGTCGCAGATCACCGTGTCCGCGCCTGATGAGGCGACAAGATCAGCCAGTTCGGCTGCCTTCCCCGCGCCGACGTACGTCGCGGCGTCGGGCCTGCCGCGGCGCTGGATGAGGCCGTCAAGCACCTCGGAGCCAGCGGTCTCGGCCAGCCGCGACAACTCGCGTAGCGAATTCTCCGCGCCCGCGAGCGTCCCCTCGGTCCAGACGCCCATGAGCACCACGCGCTCCAGCCGCAGTGCCCGGTACTCGACCTCGGTAACATCCTGGAGCTCGGTAGAAAGACCTGCCACCCGCCGCAGCGAGTGCCTGTCCTCCAGGTCCAGCTGGCCCGCATCCGGATCATGCTGGCTGCCGTCGAGCTCGTCCCCGCCATCGGCGGGGTGTACGTCATGCAGAGCAGTCATTTACCTACCTAAGTTCGGCATCAAGGCGGACCGCACGCGGTATCAGCCGCGTGGTGCCGCTCGGCAGTTGAGAAATCGATCGTGCCACGCGATGCTTGGATACTTCACCTGGTTAACACCGCGGCAGCCCTCGTTGTGCCCGTTGCGCCGGCAGTGCGACGGCCGGCGACAGCTGCGGGTGATCGACTTGGCCTGGCGGCGCCCGCGCAGCTTTGACCCGTGGCGAGCAGCCCGTTAGCGTCATCGTGACCGGCCGCGCCAGGCAGGCCGGCCGCCGGCCGCTCGGGAGGAGCAGGAAGCGTGAAGGAAATTGAGGGTGTGGAGATCACGGGCAAGCCCGGTGACCGGTACGACGAGATCCTCACCCCCCAGGCAATTGGCCTGGTAGCTGCGTTGCAGCGGGAGCTCGGCGGCAGGCGCGCCGAACTTCTCGCGGCCAGGGCACGTCGGCAGGATGAGCTCTCGGCCGGCGCGATGCTGGACTTCCTTGCCGATACCCGCGCGATCAGGGAGGACGGGTCCTGGCGGGTCGCCGCGCCTGCGCCTGGCCTGGTCGACCGGCGGGTCGAGATCACCGGGCCGACCGACAAGAAGATGACCATCAACGCGCTGAACTCGGGTGCCAAGGTGTGGCTCGCCGACTTCGAGGACGCAAATACGCCGCTATGGGACAATATGGTCACCGGCCAGCTTAACCTCAAGGACGCGCTGGACCGGAAGATCGACTTCAGCAGCGCCGACGGCAAGTCCTACCGGCTCGGGCCGACCGGGGAGCTGGCCACTGTCGTGGTGCGGCCGCGTGGCTGGCACCTGGACGAGAAGCACCTGCTGGTCGACGGGCAGCGGGTCTCCGGCAGCCTGTTCGACTTCGGGATGTACTTCGCCCATTGTGCCCGGCGCCAGCTGGACGCGGGCAAGGGCCCATATTTCTACCTGGCCAAGCTGGAAAGCCATCTGGAGGCGCGGCTCTGGAACGACGCCTTCAACCTGGCTCAGGACGCCCTCGGAGTGCCGCGCGGCACGGTCAGGGCGACCGTGCTGATCGAGACGATCCCGGCGGCGTTCGAGATGGAGGAGATCCTCTATGAGCTCAGGGACCACAGCGCCGGCCTGAACGCGGGCCGCTGGGACTACCAGTTCAGCATCATCAAGAAATTCCGGACCAGGGGCCGGGAGTTCCTGCTGCCCGAGCGGAACGCGGTGACCATGACCGCGCCGTTCATGCGCGCCTACACCGAGCTGCTCGTCAGCACCTGCCACCGGCGCGGCGCTCACGCGATGGGCGGGATGGCCGCGTTCATCCCGAGCAGGCGCGACCCGGAAGTTAACGTCAAGGCGCTGGCCAAGGTCCGCGAGGACAAGGCTAGGGAGTCGCGCGATGGCTTCGACGGCTCCTGGGTCGCCCACCCTGACCTGGTCCCGCTCTGCCGCGAGGTCTTTGACGGCGTGCTCGGCGACGCGCCCAACCAGCTGGGCAAGCTCCGTGACGACGTGCACGTCACCGCTGCCGACCTGCTGGCCATCGACAAGACTCCCGGCGAGATCACCGAGGCCGGGCTGCGCAATAACATCAGCGTGGGCCTGCAGTACCTGGCCAACTGGCTGGAAGGCACCGGCGCTGTGGCCATCTTCAACCTGATGGAGGACGCGGCGACCGCGGAGATCTCCCGGTCGCAGATCTGGCAGTGGCTGCACAACGACGTGACCCTGGCCGAAGGCCCGAAGGTCACCACGGAGCTGGTCGAACGGCTCATCGGCGAGGAAATCGCCGCTATCAGGGAGCAGGCAGGCGCGGCATTCGACGCGGTCGGGTACGAGCAGGCCGTCGCGCTGTTCAAGGAGGTCGCGCTGGCAGACGATTACGCCGAGTTCCTGACGATCCCGGCCTACGAGCGGATGCCTTAGAGCCCCGATCGTGCCGACCGTGACGAGTCCTCGGTGCAGATGGGCCGGAACTCGCCGCGATCACGGGAAACTCTCAGCGCGGTGGGAACGCTGAGGGTAGGAGGCCACGAGCCATGACCGAGCTGCTAATGCCGCGCATGACCGAGATATGCGGGCCGGACGGCGTCGTCAGCGACCCGATCCAGCTGCGCACCTACGAGTGTGACGGCCTGACGTCGCACCGCTGCAGCCCGGGCCTTGTGGTACTGCCGCAGACCGCCGGCCAGGTAGCCGCCGTCGTACGGGAATGCGCGCGGGCTGGTGTCCCCTTCGTAGCACGCGGCTCAGGCACCGGCCTGTCCGGCGGGGCGCTGCCGGCCGCGGACGGCGTCCTGATCGTCACCTCCCGGATGCGGAACATCATCATGATCGACGCAGCCAGCCGCCGGGCGATCGTGGAGCCGGGAGTCACCAATCTGGCCGTGAGCAAGGCCGCGGAATCGTTTGGCCTGTTCTATGCCCCTGATCCATCCAGCCAGGTCATCTGCTCGGTCGGCGGCAATGTCGCGGAAAACTCGGGCGGAGCACACTGCCTGAAGCACGGCTTCACCGTGCATCACGTGACCGGCCTCGAGATCGTTACCCCGCAGGGCGAGCTGACCTGGCTCGGTGACGGCACCGGCGCGGCACCCGGGTATGACCTCGTCGGCGCGTTCACCGGGTCGGAGGGCACGCTCGGCATCGTCACCAAGATCGTCGTGAAGCTGACCAGGATTCCTGAATCGGTGACGACGCTGCTGGCCGCGTTCGCGACCATGGGGGCGGGCGGCAGTGCCGTGTCGGCCATTATCAGCGCGGGGATCCTGCCCGGCGCGATCGAGATGATGGATGCTCTGGCGATCGAGGCCGCCGAGGCAGCCGTGGCCTGCCGCTACCCCGAAGGTGCTGCCGCGGTCCTCATCGTGGAGCTGGACGGGCCCGAGTCCGACGTGGCGGCCGAGACGGCGGCGGTGCGGGCCATCTGCGAGCAGGCGGGCGCCTATGAGATCCGCGCGGCCGCGGGCGCCGCCGAGCGCGCGGCGATCTGGGCCGGGCGCAGGTCCGCGTTCGCGGCCGTCGGCCGGATCAGCCCGGCCTACATCGTGCAAGATGGCGTGGTGCCGCGCACCGCGCTGCCGCAGGTACTCGACCGGATCGCGGAGATGTCAGCGGCCGCGGGCATCAGGGTCGCCAATGTTTTCCATGCCGGCGACGGCAACCTGCACCCGCTCGTGCTGTTCGATGACTCACTCCCCGAGGCGTGCGCCGCGGCCGAGGTGCTGTCCGGCGCCATCCTCGACGCGTGCATCGAATACGGCGGCTCCATCACCGGCGAGCACGGCGTTGGCGTGGACAAATCCAGGTACCTGCCGAAGATGTTCGGTGCCGACGACCTTGACACGATGCAGCTGCTGCGGTGCGCGTTCGACCCAGCAGGCCTGTGCAATCCGGGCAAGATCTTCCCGACGCCGCGGTTGTGCGGCGAGGTGCCCGGAATCCGCAAGAGCCCGCATCCGCTAGTGGCGGCGGGGAAAATGGACCAGTTCTGACATGTCGGCTTCGGACAGGCCGGCATCGGACAGGCCGGCATCGGACATGTCAGCTTCTGACGTAACAGCCGGATACCCGATCGCTGGCCTGCGATGCTGACCGCCGGCTCGGCCCGTGACGCGCTCGATGCGGCCTGCGGGCAGGTCAGGCCGGGCGGCCCGGACGATGCGGTCGCCGGAGTGCAACCGTCTTTTGTCGCGGCTCCGGCAAGCGTCGATGAAGCCAGCGCGGTCATGCGGGCGGCGGCCGCACTCGGACTGGCGGTGCTGCCCCGCGGCGGCGGCACGAAGCTCGGCTGGGGTGCCGCGCCGGGCCGCTGTGACCTCATCGTCGAGACCCGGCTGATGAACGCCGTCATCGAGCATGCGGCTGGCGATCTGGTGGCCAGGGTCCAGGCCGGCGTCCCGGCGGAGCACCTCGCCACCGTACTGGGCGCGGCCGGACAGCGGCTGGCTCTCGACCCGCCCGGGCTGGGCGGCGGCCAGACCATCGGCGGCCTGCTCGCCACGGGTGTGGCCGGCCCGCTGCGGCTGCGCTACGGGACGCCGCGAGACCTCCTCATCGGGATCACGGTGGTGCGAGCGGACGGGGCGGTGACGCGTTCTGGCGGCAAAGTGGTCAAGAACGTGGCCGGCTACGACCTCTGCAAGCTTTACGCGGGGTCGTACGGCACCTTGGGGCTGATCGCCGAGGCTGCGTTCCGGCTGCATCCGCTGCCCGCCGCCGCCGCGTTCGTCACGCTGGAGTGCGCCGACGCGGCCGCGGCCCAGTCGCTGCTGACCGCGGCGGTCGATTCGCCCCTCGCGCCGGTCGCGGCGGAACTGGACCGGCCGGCCGCCAAGGCGCCGGTCCGGACCGGGATCCTGCTGGAGGGCGACCGGGAGGGGGTAGCGGCGCGTGCCGAGAGGATGCGCCGCATCGTCGGCGCCGGGGCGGTGATCTCACCAGAGCCGCCGCCATGGTGGGGGCGGGGCGCCGCGGCCAGCGCCGAAGGGACCGTGCTCAGGATCGCGTTCTGGGCCGGAGAGCTTGGGCGCGTGCTCGCCGCTACCGACGCGGCTGCAGCTGCGGCAGGCTTGGACCCGGCCGTTAGCGGCTCCGCGGCGGCGGGCATCATCGACGTGGCGGCGGATGCAGGCACCGGGCCAGCAGCGGTTGCCCGGTTTGTCGCCGCACTTCGCGCGGGCCTATCGCGCGGGGGCGCAGCGGGCGGCGGCACATCCGGCGATAGCGCTTCCGGCACCGGCGGATCCGGCACCGGCGGACCGGCCGTCGCGGACGGAGGCCTCCACGCACGGGCGAGCGCGGTGGTGCTGCATGCCCCGGCTGAGGTCAGGGCGGCCATCGACATGTGGGGCCCGGTGCCGTCGCCCGGCCTGATGCGATCCGTGAAGGACCAGTTCGACCCTGAGCACCGGATGGCGCCGGGCCGGTTTGCCGGAGGGATCTGATGGGTGCACCCGGTGATCAGGTGCCAGAGCCGGGCGGCCTGGGCAACTCGGGCCCCGCCGCGCCGTCCGCCGGTGCCGGCTGGGCTGACGCCAGCGTCCGGCTGCCGGCCGACGCCAGCGTCATCGATCCGTCCGGCGAGCTGCGCGGGCTGGCCGGGGATTGCGTGCATTGCGGTTTCTGCCTCCCGGCGTGCCCGACGTATCAGATGTGGGGCGAGGAGATGGATTCCCCGCGCGGGCGGATTCACCTGATCATGCAGCTGCTTGACGGCGCCGAGGCCAGCCCCGCTGCGGCGGCTCACATTGACCGCTGCCTGGGATGCATGGCCTGCGTGCCCGCCTGCCCGTCCGGGGTCCGCTACGACCGGCTGATCGAGGCAGCCCGCAGCTGGACGGAGGAGCCGCCGCCAGGCCCGCCGCCGCTCCCCCCGCGATCACTGCGAGACCGCGCCGTCCGGGCCGCGATCTTCCAGATCTTCCCCTATCCGCGTCGGCTACGGCTGCTGACAGCGCCGCTGCGAGCGGCTCAGCGAACCGGGCTCGATGGGCTGCTCGACCGCAGCGGCCTGGCCGGCCGGCTATCTCCCGAACTAGCCGCCGCGCTCCGCCTGGCCCCCTCCCCCTCGCACCCCCCCTCGGCCGGCGGGCCTCCCGTACTTGTCCCGGATTCCGATCAGAAGGTTGTCCGATATGCCGGTCATGCGGTCACCAAATCCGGTATAAGCGCGCATCGTGGCACGCTCCTTGAGCGCTGGCGAACCGCGCCGCGAGGGATTGGCGAACGCGTGCCCGCTAGGGGGCCGCGGCGGGCCGTTGTCGGCATGCTGCTCGGCTGCGTCCAGCAGGTTTTCTTTCCGCAGGTCAATGTCGCCACAGCCAGGGTGCTCGCCGCCGAGGGCTGCGACGTGATCAGTCCCCGGGGCCAGGGCTGCTGCGGCGCGCTGCCGTTGCATGGCGGGCGGCTGACCGAGGCGGCGAAGTTCGCCAGGCAGACGATCGAGGTTTTCGAGCGCGCGGGCGTGGACGCGATCATAGTGAACGCGGCCGGCTGCGGGTCCGCCATGAAGGACTACGCGGACCTGCTCGCCGGGGATCCCGGCTGGGCCCACCGGGCCGCGGCGATGGCCGGAAAGGTCCGCGATTTCAGCGAATTCCTGGCTGAGCTCGGCCCGGCCGCGACCCGCCATCCGCTGCGCGTCACTGTCGCCTATCACGACGCCTGCCACCTCGCGCACGCCCAGCGGGTCCTCAGCCAGCCCCGTGAGCTGCTGCTCGCCATCCCCGGCCTGAACCTGGCGGAGATCGCTGACGGCGGTACCTGCTGCGGATCCGCCGGAATCTATAACCTGGTCCAGCCGGAAGCCGCCCGCGAGCTAGGCGAACGCAAGGCCCGGACGGTGCACGCCACCGGGGCTGCCCTGCTGGTATCCGGCAACCCCGGATGCTCGATGCAGATCGCCGCCGCGCTGGCTGCGCAGGGAACTCCGCTCCCGATGGCGCATATCGCCGAGGTGCTCGACGCGTCCATCCGGGAACAGCCGGCCGACTCGCTCCTCGGAAGCCAGCCGGCCTGACGCCCTTACCGTCCGGCGGGTGCAACCTCGAACTTGGGTCAGCGCCATCATGGCGCTTGCGAAGAGGTCGTCAGCAGGCGGCTGAAGGCGTAGCGACCGCCTGGTCCGCCAGCCAGCCCGCACTCAGCTCCCCCTCGGCCACTATCACGGCCGGGCCGGTCAGCAGGCTCGTCGTCGCCGTAAGGGTGACGGAGAGCCTGCCGCCAGGCACGTCCACCGTCCAGGCGCCCGGCGGGCCAGCCATCCCGGCAGCCGCCCGGTGCCCGCCCGCGGCGGTTTCCGCTGCCGCCGCGGCGGCCGCGACCGCGCCGGTTCCGCAGGACAGGGTGACGCCCGAGCCCCGCTCGTGCACCCGCATCTCGAGGTGCCTGGCCCCGATGACGCGCATGACCTCGACGTTGACGCCATCGGGGAACCGCGCATGATCGATCACCGGCGGTACGGACAAGTCGAAACCCGCCACCGGGTGATCCACCAGGCAGGCAAGATGGGGGTTGCCGACGGACACCTCAAGGCCATCACACTGCACCCCGCCGAGTTCCGCGGCGCTGCTGCCGAGCACCTTGGCGGGGCCCATGTCCGCCGTGAACGCCCCGTCTGCATCCGCCCAGACCTGCCTGGCGCCTGCCCGCGTCTGTACCACCAGCGCCGGGCCCTCGGCCAGTCCATGGGCGAGCAGGTAGCGCGCGAATACCCGGATGCCGTTGCCGCACATCTCAGCGAGACTGCCGTCAGCATTGCGGTAGTCCATGAACCAGGCACCCGGGCCGGCCGCACCGGTACGCACCGCTCGCAGGATCCCGTCCGCCCCGAGCCCGAACCGCCGGTCGCAGAGCCGGGTAACCAGCTCGGCAGGCAGCGCCACGGCATCGTCTGGATCGGGCAGGATCAGGAAGTCGTTTCCCGTCCCGTGGCCTTTGGCGAACCGCATGATCCGATCGTAGCCAGCGCACGCTCAGCCAGGTCCGCGCCGCCCGCCGCCAGCCAGGAAATGCGCGGATCGCGGCGGAACCACGACTCCTGGCGCCGCGCGAACCGCCGCGTCGCCCGGACGGTCTCCGCGGCGGCCTGCTCATCGCTCCACTCCCCGGCCAGGAAGCGCAGCACCTGCGCGTAGCCGAGGGCCCGGCTGGCGGTCCGGCCGTCCCGCAGCCCGGCCCCGGCCAGCCCGTGAACCTCCTTGACGAAGCCCTCCTGCCAGATCCGGCTGACCCGGTCCGCGATGCGCTGGTCAAGTTCCGGCCGGGACACGCTGAGCCCGATCTGGACGGTCTCGTAGACGGACTCGTAGCCGGGCAGGATAGCGCTGAACGGCTGTCCGGAGAGCTCCACTACCTCGAGGGCCCGGACTATCCGGCGTCCGTTGCCAGGCAGGATGGCGGCTGCGGCGTCCGGATCCACCCGTGCCAGCCTGGCATGCAGCGCCGCGGAGCCTATCTCAGCCAGCTCGCTCTCCAGCCGGTCCCGCAGCCGCTGGTCGGTGCCAGGGAAGTCGAGGTTGTCGATGACAGCCCGGACGTAGAGGCCGGAGCCCCCGACGAGAATAGGGACCCGCCCCCGCGAGTGGATCTCGCCGATGGCAGCCCGCGCTAGCTTCTGGTACTCCGACACGCTCGCCGTCTTGGTGACGTCCCAGATGTCGAGCAGATGGTGCGGCACGCCGGCCCGCTCCGACGCCGGGAGCTTCGCGGTGCCGATGTCCATGCCACGGTAGAGCTGCATCGAATCGGCGTTGATCACTTCGCCGCCCAGCGAGCGGGCCAGCGCCAGCGACAGCTCGGATTTCCCTGCCGCCGTCGGTCCCACGACCGCGATCACCGGCTCCGCCATGAGATCAGTGTGTCAGCGGCCTGCCGGGCACGCGTCCCAGGACGCGACCAGGTAGCTGACATCGTACGGGGCGACCGCGCAGCGCAACGTCCCGCGCAGCTCGCAGCCTTGCGCGGCGCCTGCAAGCACCTGCCAGGCAGCCCGACCTGCGATCGCCAGCTCGTCGTCGAGCGCGGGGTCCAGCATCGCGAGCTGCCCGGTGTCGGCAGCGGCCAGCGCAGCGGCCACCCCCGCGCTGTACTTGTCGGCCGCAAGATCGGCCGCGCCCGGGATTCCGGACGCCTTCCTCGCCGGCCCGTCCCCCATCGCGAGCAGGGCCACCCTCGGCGCCTCGCGCGCGAGCTGCGCACCGAGCCGGAGACAGTCAGCCGTCGGCGTGTCCCTCGCGACCGCGCGCAGCTGCACCTGCGGATCCGTTCCCGAAAGGCTGCCGGGTCCGGCCGTCCGGCCGCGGGCCCCGTCGCGGGCACCGTCGCGGGCCCCGTCGGGGGCCTCGTCGCGGGCCCCGTCGCAGGCGCAGGCCGGGCCGCCGCCGCGGAGCAGCCAGGCACCCACCGTGAGGGAGAGCGGCAGGACCGGCGGGCCAGATCCGACCACGAACGGGATACCGAACGCCCGCAGGCTCCCCGCGGCGGATCCGTCATACCCGGCAGCGGCGGCAGCGCCGCCGACAACCACTATCAGGTCGGGCTCCGCCCGGAACAGTTCCGCCACCGCCGCGTGACAGGCTGCCCGAACGCGTTCCAGGATGGCGTCGTCATCAGCGCGCAGCGGCCTGCGGCCGCAGGCCCCGCCTGCGGCCGCCGGGATGAGCAGTGGCGGATGCGGGCAGACCGCGGCCGCGAATAGCACCGCCTAGGCCGGCTGGCGCAAGGCCGGCATGCCAAGCAGCACCCGGGCGGGCGTGCCGCCTGCCGGAGCGGAACTGCTGCGAGCTCGTCCCTCGCCAGCCGCAGCCGCACCCGCGCGCCCGGATTCCCACGCATCGCCGCCGCGGGTCGGCCGCACCACCGTTGGCGAGCCATCCGCGATCAGGTAGTTCGGCGCGCCGCGGGTCACGACGGTCGTCACGATGTCGCCGGGCCGCGGCGCGGTGCCAGCGGGGGTGAAATGCACAAGCCGGTTGTCGCGCGCCCGCCCCGACATCCGGTGGGTGGTCTCGTCCTTGCGCCCCTCGCCCTCAGCGACCAGCACCTCGACGTCGTTGCCGACCAGTCTCAGGTTCTCCGCCAGGGTGATCTCCGCCACCGCGGCGGTGAGCCGTTCGTAACGGTCCCTGACCACGTCCGCGGGCACCTGCCCGGCAAGGGCCGCGGCGGGAGTTCCGGGCCTGATTGAGTACTGGAACGTAAAGGCACCGGAGAAGCGGGCCTGCCTGACGATATCGAGAGTGTCGGCGAAATCCCGTTCTGTCTCCCCGGGGAATCCCACGATGATGTCCGTCGTAATCGCCGCGTCCGGCATTGCGGCGCGGACTTTCTCGAGGATCGCCAGGTACTTCCCGCTGCGGTAGGCCCGCCGCATTGCCCGCAGCACGGCGTCCGACCCGGATTGCAGCGGCATATGCAGCTGCGGCATGACATTCGGGGTCTGTGCCATCGCGTCGATGACGTCATCGGTGAAGTCCCTGGGATGCGGGGATGTGAAACGCACCCGCTCCAGCCCGTCGATCTCCCCGCAGGCGCGCAGCAGCTTTCCGAACGCCCGACGGTCGCCGAACGCCGCCCCGTAGGAGTTCACGTTCTGCCCGAGGAGCGTGACCTCGACGACGCCCTCCGCCACCAGCGCCCGGACCTCGGCCAGCACATCGCCGGGCCGGCGGTCCTCTTCACGGCCACGCAGGCTCGGCACTATGCAGAACGTGCACGAGTTGTTGCACCCGACCGAGATGGCGACCCATCCGGAGTAGGCGCAGTCCCGGCTGGCCGGCAGCACGGACGGGAAACGCTCCAGCGACTCGACGATCTCCACCTGCGCCCGCCGCAGGACCCGTGCCCGCTCCAGCAGCACGGGCAGCGAGCCGATGTTGTGGGTGCCGAACACCACGTCCACCCATGGGGCCCGCGCCGTGATCGCTGCCCGGTCCTTCTGTGCCAGGCAGCCGCCGACGGCGATCTGCATGCCCGGGTGGGCGTTCTTGACCGGCAGCAGGTGACCGAGGTTTCCGTAGAGCCGGTTATCGGCGTTCTCCCGCACCGCGCAGGTATTGAAGACGACAACATCAGCTACGCCGGTGCCGGACGCCCGCTCGTAGCCGGCGGCCTCCAGCAGCCCGGCAAGCCGCTCGGAATCGTGCATATTCATCTGGCACCCGTAGGTGCGGACCTCGAAGCTACGCCGACCGTCGGAGCCAGTCATGGTCACTAGGGTAGACGGCGCGGCGACCGGTTCCGGTATCCATCGCCCGCTCGGACGGCCTGGGCGGCCATTCTCAGGTGGCCCGGCAGCAGCCCGCCGATTCCGGCATTCCGGGCGCGCCCCATGTCCGGAATCACCGGTAGCCCGACCCGCCAGGTAGGGCACGATATCCCTATGACTGAGAGCGCGGCGGGCAGAGCAGAAGGCGCAGCAGGCAGAGCAGAAGGCGCAGCGGACGGAGCGGACAGCCCGGCGGGAACGACCGAAAGCCGTTATGGCGCGGCAGGGAGCGCGGCCGGCCAGCTAACCGGTGCCCGGGGTGCTGTCCCGTTCGGCGCGTGGCCCTCCCCGATCTCAGCTGCGGACGTCGCCCGAGGATGCACGCGCATCTCGTTTCCCATGGTGATCGGCGGCGACGCCTGGTGGCAGGAGGGACGTCCTGAGGACGGCGGCCGGGTCACCGTCGTCCACCGCGGCCCTGGCGGCAGGCAGACCACGCTGCTGCCGGCGCCCTGGAGCGCGCGCACCAGGGTTCATGAATACGGCGGGCTGTCGTTCCTCCCGGTGCCCGGCAGCACTGGTCCCGACACCACTGGCCGGGCGGCGTCGGGGAGCGGCAGCCGGGCGCCGCGCTGTCTTTCCATCGCGTTCGCCAACTACGCTGACCAGCGTCTCTACCTCGCCGGGCCCGAGGTTGCCGGAGGCGGGCAGGCCCCGCGGCCGCTTACGCCCGATCCGGCCGGTGGGGGCTCAGCGGCAGCCGCCGGTGCTGGCGCAGCCGCGTTGCGGTACGCCGATTTCGTCCTCGCCCCCGATCGCACCGAGATCTGGTGCGTCCAGGAGCGGCATGATGACGGCAAGGTCAGCCGCGCGATCGTCGCGGTGCCGCTGGACGGCTCCGCTGCCGAGAACCCCGATGCGATCCGTCAGCTGGTCGCCGGCTCGGACTTCTTCGCGTTCCCGACTCCGTCGCCCGACGGCAGCCGCCTGGCCTGGATCTGCTGGAACCACCCGCACATGCCGTGGGACGGCACCGAACTGCGGGTCGCGCCGGTCGAGAACGGCATCCCGGGTAAGGGCAGGCTGGTCAAGGGCGGCATGCGGGAGTCAGTGCTAGCGCCAGCCTGGCGGGACGACACCAGCCTGTATGTGGCCACCGACTGGACCGGCTGGTGGAACATCTACCAGGTGGGGCTGGCCGGTGAACCGCCGCAGGCCCTGTACCCGGCCGAGGAGGAGTTCGCCGGGCCGCTGTGGCAGCTGGGGGCCAGGCCGTTCGCGGTGCTCGGCGACGGCCGGCTGGCGGTCCTGCACGGCCGCGGAAGCATGCGGCTCGGCCTGCTGGACCCGGAGACGTCTGAGCTGACCGACGTCACGTTGCCGCTCACCGTGTTCACGCCGACGCTGTCCGCGCACGGCACCGTGATCGTCGGCGCCGCCGGCGGCCCGGCGGAGCCGCTGTCGGTTTTCCGGTTCGACGTGACCACGTCCAGGACCGAGATCCTGAAGCGCGAGTCCGACCAGGTACTCGATGCCGGGTATCTTCCTGTCCCTCGCCAGGTCGACCTGGAAGGCCTGTTCGGCCGCGTGGTGCACGCCCTGGTGTACTCGCCGGCCAATCCGGCCGTGGCGGCCCCGCCGGGTGAGCTGCCGCCGTTCGTCGTGTGGGTGCACGGCGGCCCGACCGCGCAAGCGATCGCGCTGCTCGACAGGGAGAAGGCGTTCTTCACCAGCCGGGGCATCGGCATCATCGACGTCAACTACGGGGGCTCCTCCGGCTACGGCCGGCTGTACCGGGAACGGCTGCGCCGCCAGTGGGGGGTGGTCGACGTCGAGGACGCCGTGGCGGCGGCCCGCTGGCTGGTGGAGAACGGCCTCGCCGACGCAGGCCGGCTGGCGATCCGCGGCGGCTCGGCCGGCGGCTGGACCACCCTGGCAGCGGTGACGACGGGGGCCGGGGCAGGCGGTACCTTCAAGGCCGCCGCCTCCTACTCCGGTGTCGCTGACCTGCAAGACTTCGCTAAACGCACGCATGACTTCGAATCACGTTATCTGGACGGCCTGATCGGCCCGCTGCCAGGATTCGACGCCGTTTATGCCGAGCGCGCCCCGGTCGGTCACGTCACGGACGCCACTTGCCCGATCTTGCTGCTCCAGGGCCTCGACGACCCCATCGTCGCACCGCAGCAGGCCGAGAGCATCGCCGCCGACCTGGCCGCACATGGCATCCGCCATGCCTTCCTGGCCTTCGAGGGCGAGTCGCACGGGTTCAGGAAGGCGGAGACGATCGCCACCACGCTTGAAGCGGAACTGTCGTTCTACGGCCAGCTCCTCGGCTTCACGCCGCCAGGCATCCCGGAGCTGGCCCTGACCGCGGGCCAGGACAGGCACCCGGCGGCCGCCCGCAGCTAGCCGTCAGTCCGGACGCCGCCGGCCGCCGGCCAGCGGCCGCGCCGCTGCCGGCCGGCCAGGGCGGCCGATGAGTTCGTCAGGTCCATCGAGGTGATCGCGGGCGCCGCGCCGCTAGCGGGCGAACTCGATGGCCCGTGACTCACGGACGACGGTGACCCGGATCTGGCCTGGGTAGGTCAGCTCCTCCTCGACCTGCTTGGCCACGTCGCGGGCGATCACCTGTGCCTGGATATCGTCGACATCCTCTGGCTTGACCATCACCCGGATCTCCCGGCCGGCCTGCATGGCGAAGACCTTCTCGACGCCGGGCTGGGCCCTGGCGATCTGCTCAAGCCGCTCCAGCCGCTTGATGTAGGCCTCAAGCGATTCCCGGCGCGCACCGGGACGGCCGCCGCTGATCGCGTCCGCCGCCTGCGTCAGGACCGCCTCCACCGTCTTGACCTCGACCTCGTTGTGATGCGCCTCGATCGCGTGCACAACGTCCTCGGACTCGCCGTACCTGCGGGCGATCTCCGCGCCGATCAGGGCATGGCTGCCTTGTACTTCGTGCGTCAGCGCCTTGCCGATGTCGTGCAGCACCGTGCAGCGCTTCATCAGCACCGGGTCGATGCCGAGCTCGCTGGCCATCATCCCGGCGATATGCGCGGACTCCACCAGGTGCTTGAGCACGTTCTGGCCATAGGAGGTCCGGTAGCGCAGCCGGCCGAGCAGGTTGGTCAGCTCCGGGTGCAGGTCGGTGATGCCCACATCCACCAGCGCGTCCTCGCCCGCCCGCACGCAGAGCTGCTCGATGTCGGCCTTGCTCCGCTCGTAGGCCTCCTCGATCCGCTGCGGGTGAATCCTGCCGTCCAGGACCAGGCGCTCCAGCGTCAGCCTGCCGACCTCGCGGCGCACTGGATCAAAACACGAGAGCAGCACCGCCTCAGGTGTGTCATCGATGATCAGGTTGACCCCGGTGACGGTCTCGAAGGCCCTGATGTTGCGGCCCTCCCTGCCGATGATGCGGCCCTTCATCTCGTCCCCCGGCAGGTGCAGGACGGACACGACCGACTCGCTGGTCTGCTCGCTGGCTACCCGCTGGATGGCCAGAGTGATGATCTTACGGGCCCGTTTCTGTCCTTCTTTCTGGGCCTCGTCCTCGATTCCCCTGACGATCAGCGCCGCCTCGCGCTTGGCCAGATTCTGGATTCCAGCCACCAGCTCCGACTTAGCCGCGTCCGCGGTCAGGCCCGCGACACGTTCCAGCACTGCGCGGCGGTCGTCATCGAGACGGTCAAGCTCCGCGCGCTGCGTGTCGAGGCCCTGCCGGACCCGGTCGAGGTCGGCCGCCCGCTGCTCGAGGATGCGCGCTTCCTCATGGGTCCGCTGCTCGCGCTCGGCCAGCCTGTCCTCCCGGCGCTCCAGGTCGCCGCGGAGCTGCTTGATCTCGTCCTTGACCGCCCGGATCTCCTCCTCGACCTCGCGGCGATCCTGGGCCGCCTGCTGCGCGGCCTGCTCGGCCTTGCGGACGATGGCCTGAGCGTCAGACTCGGCGCGGGCCCGCAGCCGCTCCGCCTCCCCGGCGGCCGCCGCCAGTTCCTGCGGCGTCGCCGCAAGTTCCTGCGGCGTCGCTGCAAGTTCCTGCGGCGTCGCTGCAACCGGGCGCAGGCTCGCGGTGTCCTTCTCGCTGCCCGGGACCGGCGTCTTGGCAGGAGACCGCCGGAGTACGAAGACGAGCGCAAACAGAGCGGCAACGAGGCCGATCGCCAGTACGAGGACAATTCCGTTACTCACCGCTCGCCCCTTCCCGCTCAAGGGCTCGGCGGCACCGCCGTCCGGCGCCGCGCGCGTGCCCTGCAGCGAGGAGTACCGCGCGCCTGCGTACCACCGTCGAGGGCGACGGGCCAGGCTGACCGGCCCTGCCGAACGCGGGCGGTTGGTACGGAACCTCCGATCTCATCCCAGCCCCGGGCCCGCGGCCCGCTGCCGCGCTACCAGACTAGCCGCGCTACCGGACTAGCTGACCCTGCCGCGTTCCCGCTGGCCTGCAGACCGGCCGGTCCACCTTCGATCCGGCCCGCCGACCAGGAAAGGCCAGACCAGCGTCACCCATGGTGCGGCCGGCGCTGGCTGGGGGCCAGCTCAAGGCAGCCCCGACTGCCGCCAGGCCATCGCCTGGCGGTTCCGGATGCCGACCGTCGCGCGGCCGCCATGACAAACGTTCACGGCCGTCCGGCCGGCCGGATCGGCTGATCCGCTCCCATGCCGCACGGTGCCGGTAACAAATCTCGTTCACCTCAGTTGATCCGCCCTCGCGGAGAAAACCTCGCTGCCGTGAGGTTAAGCGGAGATAACGATTTGGGCAAGCAAGGCATCCGTGATCATCGCCACCGGGCCGGCCGGAGCCGGGCATCCGCATGCTCGCCCGGTGCGCGCCGTTACCAGCTCTGCAGCTCGCCGTCGTGGCCCGGCTCCTGGACCTCACTCAGGTTAATCCCGGCGTCCGCCGGGTCCAGGCCCTCCTGCTCAAGCGCCTCCCGCACCACCCGGTAGGCCAGCGCCTGGGAGTAACCCTTCCGTGCGAGCACGCTGACCAGCCGCCTGATCCGCGCGGGCAGCGGCTGACCCCGCGTGCCCGGCAGCCGCCCGGCTATCAGTGCCCGTGCCGTGGCAGCCTCCTGTTCCGGGCCGAGCTTGCCGACCGCGGCCTCGATGTCCCCGGTCGGTACGCCCCGATGCCGCAGCTCGGCGGCCAGCGCACGGCCGGACAGGCCCCTGCCGTGATGCCGGGACTCCACCCATGCGCTGGCGAACAGGGTGTCGTCGATCAGCTTCACCTCAGCGAACCGGCCGAGCACGGCCTCAGCCGCTTGCTGGGGGACCCGGCGGCGCCGTAGCGCGTCGGCCAGCTGGGCCCTGGTCCTTGGCGCAGCCGTCAGCAGCCGCAGGCAGATCTGCCGCGCGACGGCCTCCGGGTCCGCGTCCGGGTTCGCGTCCCGGTCCGTGTCCTGTCCCCAGGCCCGCTCCGGATCCGGGTCGGCGGGCCGCGCCCGGCTAGCCGGCACCGCCAGGCACCACAGTCAGCCCGCCAGCCGCCCCGGCACCTGACCCGGCCGCGTCCTTGTCGAGGCGCGGGCCGACGCCAAGCTTCTCCTTGATCTTCTTCTCGATCTCGTTGGCGAGATCCGGGTTACGGCGCAGGAAGTTCCGCGCGTTCTCCTTGCCCTGCCCGAGCTGGTCACCTTCGTAGGTGTACCAGGCGCCGGACTTACGGACGATCGCCTGCTCCACGCCAAGATCGATCAGGCTGCCTTCCCGGCTGATCCCGATGCCGTACAGGATGTCGAACTCCGCGACCTTGAACGGCGGGCTGCACTTATTCTTGACCACCTTCACCCGGGTACGGTTACCTACGGCGTCGGTGCCGTCTTTGAGAGTTTCGATGCGCCGGATATCGAGCCGTATCGACGCATAGAACTTCAGCGCCTTCCCGCCTGTCGTCGTTTCCGGAGAACCGAACATGACTCCTATCTTTTCCCGCAACTGGTTAATGAATATTGCGGTGGTCTTGGTCTGGTTCAGCGCGCCCGCGAGCTTGCGTAGTGCCTGGGACATGAGCCTGGCCTGGAGGCCGACGTGGCTGTCCCCCATCTCGCCCTCGATCTCCGCCCGGGGCACGAGCGCGGCTACCGAGTCGATCACGACGACGTCGATGGCGCCGGACCGCACCAGCATGTCGGCGATCTCCAGCGCCTGCTCGCCGGTGTCCGGCTGGGAAACAAGCAGCGCATCGGTGTCGACGCCGAGCTTCTTCGCATAGTCAGGATCGAGAGCATGCTCGGCGTCGATGAACGCCGCGATCCCGCCGGCCTTCTGCGCGTTGGCGACCGCATGCAGGGCCAGGCTTGTCTTGCCGCTGCTCTCCGGCCCGTAGATCTCGACGATCCGGCCGCGGGGCAGGCCGCCGATGCCGAGCGCCGCGTCGAGCGAGATGGAGCCGGTCGGGATCACCTCCACCGGAGCGCGGGTGTCATCGCCGAGCCGCATGACCGCGCCCCGGCCGAACTGCCGCTCGATCTGGGCGAGCGCGGTCTCCAGGGACTTGTCCCTGTCACCGCTCCTGTTGCTGGCCGCCCTGTCGTTCGGTGCCATGTGAACTCCCGTGGGATCAGAGGCTTACTGCAATATCAGCCTGTGCCGCAGGCAGCCGGGCTGCCGGGCCACTTCTATGCGGTTGTCCGCACCGTCAGGCCAGATGAAGAGCCGTCAGGCCAGATAAGAACTGCCGGAGCTGACGCTACGCGCCGCCACCGACAATTCCGCGCCCTTGCCGGGCACCGTGCCAGGACGTCAACGTGTCATCCGCAAACAGCACTCTAGACGAACAACTGTTCGATCATGAAGCCGACACGCCGACATGGCCGAAATCGCGCCACCACCCAGCCGGACGCGCTCCTGGCGCAACCCCGGCGGCCTGCCAGCCGACGGATCCGCCCGTCTCAGTGCCGTCGCTCGGGTGCCGTCGCTCGGGTCAGTGCCGTCGCTCGGGGATGCCGAAGGTCTCGCAGACCGCCCGCCAGATGACTTTCGCGTCCTCGCCGTCGGCTAGCGCCTGATCGACGGTACGGCCGCCGAGAATCGTCAGTACGTGATCCTTGGCAACGCTGTAGGCGTACGCGTCGCCGAACTGCGCGCGCATCCGATCCCAGAAGGTTGTGAGCTGCACGGCGCCAGGCTACCGGCGCGACACGCCGTCCCGGACGGCCTGCCGGGGCAGCCGGGGCCCCGGCAGCCAGCCAGGACCGGCGAGCGCGGCGGAAAACGAGCTTGCGCCAGGCGAGGGCCGACTCTACTGTCAAAGACAGACGTCATGAGCGTCAGCGCGCCAACGAGGAGACAGCTGTGACCCGCCCCGCCGGATACCCCCAGCTGGTCCTGGTATCCCGGCGGCACGTGGACCTGCTCTTTGTCTCCAGCGCCGTCTGTCGGCCCTGCTGCTAATCCAGCCATCTCGCGCCGCCGCGCGCCCCGGTTCGCTGCGCGGCCAAGCGCGGTCCAGACTCGCAGCAGAAGGACATTCTCATGCCATCCCGACCCGTGCGGGGCCAGGGCCAGTGGGCTCTTGGTCATCGTGAGCCGCTGAATGCCGCCGAAAGGTTCAAGAAGGACGACGACGGCCTGCATGTACGCGACCGGATCCTGAACCGTTACGCAATCCAGGGCTTCGACTCGATCGACCCGACTGACCTGCGCGGCCGGTTCCGCTGGTGGGGGCTGTACACCCAACGGCGCCCTGGGATCAGCGGTGGCCGCACCGGAACGCTGGACGATGCCGACATCGAAGATCAGTACTTCATGATGCGGGTCCGGATTCCCGGCGGCCAGCTCTCCGCGGGCCAGCTGCGGGCGATCGCGGGCATCGCCAAGGAGCACGGCCGCGACCTTGCCGACATCACCGACCGGCAGAACGTCCAGTTCCACTGGATCAGGATCGAGGACGTGCCCGCGGTCTGGCAGCGGCTCGGCGAGGTCGGCCTGTCCAGCCTCCAGGCTTGCGGTGACGTCCCGCGCAACATCCTCGGCTGCCCGGTGGCAGGCATCGATGCGGCCGAGATCCTTGACGCGAGCATGGCGCTGCACGCCACCGAGGCTGTCGCCGCCGCCAACCCGGAGTTCACCAACCTGCCGCGCAAGTACAAGACGGCGATCAGCGGCTGCGCCGTCCACTGCACCCCGCATGAGGTCAACGACATCTCGTTCGTCGGCGTCACCGGGCCGGGCGGGACTCCCGGGTTCGACCTGTGGGTCGGCGGCGGGCTGTCGACCAACCCGATGCTCGCCCGGCGGCTCGGCGTCTTCGTCGAGGAGGACCAGGTACCTGAGGTGTGGGCGGGCGTAACCGGCCTGTTCCGCGACTACGGCTACCGCCGCCTGCGCAGCAGGGCCCGGCTGAAGTTCCTGGTCGCTGACTGGGGCGCCGAGGTGTTCCGCGAGGTGCTGCAGAAGGAGTACCTCGGCTTCGCGCTGCCTGATGGTCCCGCGCCGCCCGTGCCCGCGACAGGCTTGCGTGATCACGTCGGCGTGCACCAGCAGCGGGACGGCCGCTGCTACGTTGGCGTGGCGCCGCATGTCGGCCGGACCTCGGGCAGTCAGCTGTGGCAGCTCGCCGATCTCGCCGAGACCTACGGGTCAGGCCGGATCAGGACCACGGCGGAGCAGAAGCTGCTCATCCTCGATGTCCCGGAGAACCGGGCTGGCGAGCTTGTCAGCGCGCTTGCGGCGGAGGACCTGCCGGTCAGCCCGTCGGCATTCCGCCGGTCGGCGATGGCCTGCACCGGGATCGAGTTCTGCAAGCTCGCGATCGTGGAGACCAAGCAGCGAGCCCGGGACCTCTACACCGAACTAGACCAGCGGCTACCCGGGTTCGACACCCCGATCAGCATCAACGTGAACGGCTGCCCGAACTCCTGCGCCAGGTTCCAGATCGCCGACATCGGCCTGAAGGGCTCGATCGTCGATGGTGGTGACGGGTTCCAGGTGCACCTTGGCGGGTCCCTGGGGACGGATCCGGCGTTCGGCCGCAAGCTGCGCGGGCTGAAGGTAAGCGCGGACGGGCTGACCGACTACATCGAGCGGCTGCTGCGGAACTATCTCGCTGACCGGGCTGACGCCGAGCAGTTCGCCACCTGGGTCCGCCGGGCCGACGACGGGCTGCTGGTGTGACCGGGGAGCGGCAGGCGCCGCTCTACTGCCCGTACTGCGGGGATGAGGACCTGCGCCCGTCCGGGCCGGATGCGGGCGGCTGGCGGTGCGGAGCATGCGCGCGCGGTTTCGTTCTGCGGTTCGCGGGAGTAACGATGCCGGGTGCCGATGAGCCGCACAGCGACGCCGGGGTTTCGGTCCCGATTCCTGGCGCGCCCCGGTCCCGCGCCGATGCGCCGCCGTCCGGCCCGGACGGGCCCGCATCATGAAGGCCTATCCCCTGGCACTCGATCTGGCGGGGCGCCGCGTCGTGGTGGTGGGCGGCGGCCGGGTGGCGCTGCGCCGCGCCGCAGCCATGCTTGCTGCAGGCGCGCTCGTCAGGGTGATCGCGCCGCAGGTCATTGCCGAGCTGGCCGGCCTGGACGTAACCATCCTCGAGCGGCGCTACCAGGATGGCGATCTCGCTGGCGCGTGGCTCGCACACGCCGCCACCGACGACGCGGACGCTAACGGCGCCGTCGCCGCGGAGGCGGAGCGCCGCAGGATCTGGTGCATTCGCGCCGATGACGCTGACGCCTCGTCAGCCTGGGTGCCCGCCGCGACCAGACACGGCGACATCTCGGTGGCGGTGACCGCCGGCGGTGATCCCCGCCGGGCCCAGCGGCTCCGGGCCGCTATCGCACTCTCGATCGCTGCGGGCAGCCTGCCGGTACGGCCGCAGCGCCGGCCAGCGCCGGCCGGCGGCGGGCCGGACCAGGCTGGCCGCGCCGCTGCCCGCCCGGCCCCCGCCAGCGCCGAACCGGCAGCCCCCGCCCCGGCCAGCGCCGCGCGCGGCAGCGTCGCACTGGTCGGCGGCGGGCCGGGCGACCCGGGACTGCTGACGGTGCGCGGCCGGCGGCTGCTGGCCGAGGCCGACGTAGTGATCGCCGACCACCTCGCGCCCCGTGATGTGCTGGCCGAACTCGATCCCGACGTCGAAGTGATCGACGCGGGAAAGGTGCCTGGCGCCCACACGCTGACCCAGGATCAGATCAACGAGCTGCTCATCAATCGTGCGCTGGCAGGCCAGCGCGTAGTCCGGCTCAAGGGCGGTGACCCGTTCGTTTTCGGCCGCGGCGGGGAGGAGGCTCTCGCCTGCGTGCGGGCAGGCGTCCCGGTCACGGTGGTACCGGGCGTGACCAGCGCGGTCGCGGTACCGGCCAGCGCGGGCATCCCGGTCACGCATCGCGGCGTCACCCAGGACTTCGCGGTGGTGTCGGCGCACCTTGACCCGTCGCATCCGGGCGCCACAGTCGACTGGGCGGCGCTCGCGCAGGGCCCGGGGACGCTGGTCCTGCTGATGGCTGTGGGCCGGCTGGAGCAGATCAGCCGTGAACTCGTGAAGCGAGGCCGGGACGCCAGCACGCCGGTGGCGGTGATCTGTGACGGGACCACGCCGCGGCAGCGGGTACTGACGTCGACTCTCGGTGACGTCGCTGACGATGCCGCGCGGCAGGGTATCCGGCCGCCGGCGGTCGTGGTGGTGGGCGATGTCGTGCGACTCCGTGCCTTGCTCGGCGAGCCGCGGGTACCCGAGCCGGCCCCGCTGGGGTCCCGGTGACGGCCGCCGTCCGCGTCCCGGCGCTGCTGGCGGTCGCGCATGGCAGCCGGGATCGCGCGGCGCAAGATTCGGTCGCCGCGCTCGCCAACCGCGTTAGCCAGCTTGCTCCGGCCCTCGACGTGCGGACGGCGTTCGTGCAGCACGCCCGGCCATCGCTAGCCGACGCGCTCGCCGCAGCCGGAAGCGCGGTGGTCGTGGTACCGCTGCTGCTGTCCACCGGTTACCACCTCACCGCAGACATCCGGGCCGCGGCGCGCGCCACTGGCGCGCCGGTCGCCGCGCCGCTGGGGCCTGACCCGCTGCTGGCCGACGCATTGGCCGAGCGCCTGGCCGAAGCTGGCAGGCCGCCGGGAACGCCGACCGTCCTGGCGGCGGCCGGCTCCGCCGACCCCGGTGCGACGCAGGACGTGGCCCGCCAGGCGGGCCTGCTGGCCGACCGGCTCCGCGCGCCGGTAACCCCCGCGTTCGCCGCTGCGGGTCAGCCGACGGTGACGCAGGCCCTTGCCGCGCTGCACGCGGACACCGGAGGCCCGGTATCGGTGGCGACGTACCTCCTGTCCCCCGGCCATTTCCGTGATCAGCTCCGCGGCGCGGCTGCCACCTGGGTCAGCGCGCCGCTCGGCGACCACCCGCTGGTAGCCCGCCTGGTACTGGACCGCTTCAGTGCTGCCCGCCAGGCTGCCCGCGGGGCTGCCGCGATCTAGCCGCTCACGTCGTCCGGCCGTTCGACCTCGCGCTTGAGGATCTTGCCGCTCGGACCCTTCGGCAGCTCCACCGTCAGCCAGACGTAACGCGGGTACTTGTACGGGGCAACCCGCTCCCGAACGAAGGTCTTGAGCTCGTCGGCGGTCGCGGTAGCGCCGGCCTTGAGGGTGACGGCGGCGCCAACCTCCTCGCCAAGGTCCTTGTGCGGGATTCCGATCACCGCAGCCTCGGCGACGGCCGGATGCTCGTAGAGGACCTCTTCGATCTCGCGCGGATAGACGTTGAACCCGCCGCGGATGATCAGGTCCTTCTTCCGGTCCACGATGTAGAAGTAGCCATCCTCATCCACCCTGGCCAGGTCCCCGGTCAGGAACCAGCCATCCCGGATGGCCTCGGCGGTTTCGACTGGTTTGCCCCAGTAACCTTTCATCACGTTGTGGCCGCGGATGGCGATCTCGCCAACCTCGCCGGCGGGCACGTCGGCAACGTCCTCATCAACCACCCGCATCTCGACCCCGGCGATCGGCGTGCCGATCGATCCGGGCTTGCGCACTTTGTCGGGGTGGTTGAAGGAGGCCACGGGTGACGTTTCCGACAACCCATAGCCTTCCAGGATCATGCAGCCGAAAGTCTGCTCGAACCCGCGCAGGATCTCCACCGGCAGCGCGGAGCCCCCGGACACGCACACCCGCAGCGTCGAGACGTCCGCCTGCCCGCTGGCCGGGTGGTGCAGCATCGCCGTGTACATCGTCGGCACGCCCTCGAAGATCGTCACCTTGTCGCGGCCGACTACCTCAAGCGCGAGGCCCGGGTCGAACCTGGGCAGCAGCGTCAGCGTCCCGCCACCGTAGATCGTCGCGTTCAGGCCGCAGGTCAGGCCGAAGATGTGGAACAGCGGCAGGCAGCCCATGACCACGTCGTCAGCACCGAGGCCGTACAGAGTCCCGGAGAGATCGGCATTGCGGGTCATGTTCGCGTGCGTGAGCTCGGCCCCCTTAGGCCGCCCGGTAGTTCCGGAGGTGTAGAGGATCACCGCGTCGTCCTCGTCGGCGCGATCCACGATCGCGGCGGCCGGCGCCAGGCCGGCCAGCGGGCCGGCCAGGTCGGGCTCGCCGACCTCGATGACGGGCGTGCCAGCTTGTTCCGCGCCCGAAGATGCTTCATCGATCACCGTCTTCCAGGCGAACAGCACCTTGGCGCCGGAGTCCTTGAGATAGAAGGCGACCTCGCGGCTCTTCAGCAGCGGGTTCATCGGCACCACCACGGCCCCGGCCGCGAGCGCGCCGTAGAAGGCGATCGGGAAGGCCGGGACGTTGGGCAGCATGATGGCGACCCGGTCGCCGGGCGCCACGCCCTGCGACGACAGCAAGGATGCCGTCCGGAGCGCTGCGTCGCGCAGCTGGCCGTAGCTGACGACGAGGTCGTCCATGCGCACAGCCGGGCGCTCGGCGTGATCGGCCACAGCCTTGTCGAGCACGGAACTCAGATTTGTCATCACGTCCTCCAATCGGGCAGCCCTGAAGTCCTGCCCAGTTGGCAGCGTGCTCCCCTATCGGGCCGCCCGACAGGGCCGTTCGACCATAGTTGCCGGGATCTTAGGCGGCGTTATCCCATGGACTTGGCGCCGTCCAGTGACTCGCGGATGATGTCGGCGTGACCAGCGTGCTGGGCGGTCTCCGCGATCACGTGCAGCAGTACCCGCCGTGCCGACCACCTGGCTCCTTGCTCATACCAGGGCGCCTCGGGCAGCGGGTGCGAGCTGTCCAGGTCGGGCAGCGTCATCACGAGCTCGTCAGTCCGGCGGGCAACCTGACCGTATTTGTCCAGCAGCGCCGCCAGCGTCTCCCCGGGCAGCATGCGGAAGCTGTCCAGCCAGTCGGATGCGCCGGCCTCCGCGTCCCAGCCACCGGCCATCGCCGACGGGCCTTCGAGGATAAATCTGACCCATTGCCCCTCGACGAGCGTGACGTGCTTGATCAGGCCGCCTAGGCACAGCTCGCTCACCGTCGTGCGCTCCGCTGCCTGCTCATCGGTCAGGCCGCGGACTGTATACCGCAAGAAATCCCGGTGCCTGGCCAGGGCCTGCACGAAGTCGGCCCGCTCGCCGGTCGCGATGGTCTCGCCTGCTGTCATCGAGGTGTCCCTCCAGATTGGCTTTGGCTACCGGTCACGTTAGGGCCAGGCTCTGACACTCTCGTACTCTGAGCGAAAAGAGCCGTGCCGTGGCAGCGAAGACAGCCATCGCGCACCCCGGCCGGCTCCGCAGCGGACGGCACGAAATGTCGTAGCGGCGAGGCAGGATGGTCTTATGCCCGCGCCCGCCCCGGTCAGCAGCCGGGTGCTCGATGGCTTCAGCGAAGCCACGAGCGCCTGGTTCCGCGCGGCCTTCGCTGAGCCCACCCCGGCCCAGGCGCATGCCTGGACCGCCATCGGCAACGGCGAGAACACGCTGGTGATAGCGCCCACCGGGTCGGGAAAGACGCTTGCCGCCTTCCTCTGGGCGATCGACAAGCTGGCCGGGGCCGACGCCCCGGCCGAGCCACAGCAGCGCTGCCGGGTGCTTTACATCTCGCCGCTCAAGGCGCTGGCCGTGGATATCGAACGGAACCTGCGCTCGCCGCTCACCGGCATCGGGCACACCGCACAGCGGCTCGGCCTGGCGGCACCGGACATCCAGGTGGGAGTTCGCACCGGCGACACCTCGGCCGACGAGCGCCGCAAGCTGTCAGCGAGGCCGCCGGACATCCTGATCACGACTCCGGAGTCGCTGTTCCTGCTGCTGACATCCAGGGCCCGCGAGGGCCTTCGCGGTGTCGAGACCGTCATCCTGGATGAAGTGCATGCCCTGGCAGGCAGCAAGCGGGGCGCCCACCTGGCCCTGTCGCTCGAGCGGCTTGATGCGCTGCGCCGGAACACGGCGGCCACTGAGGCAAGGACCGCCGCGCCCGCCGCCGCAATCCGGCCCGTACAGCGGATCGGCTTGTCAGCCACCGTGCGGCCGCCCGAGGAGGTAGCCGCCTTCCTCGGCGGCGGCCGCCCGGTCACGATCGTGCAGCCGCGCAGCGACAAGCGGATCGAGCTGCAGATCGTTGTTCCGGTCGAGGACATGGCCGACCTGGAGACTGCTGCGGGCCCTGGGCCAGGGGCCATCCCGCAGGCAGACGGCAGCGGCCAGGCCGGCCAGCCGCCGGACGACCCGGCACGCAGGCGGTCGATCTGGCCGCATGTCGAGGCGCGAGTCCTCGACCTGATCGAGGCGCACCGGTCCACCATCGTGTTCGCGAACTCCCGCCGCCTCGCCGAGCGGCTCTGCGCCAGGCTCAACGAACTCGCCGCCGAACGGGCCGCGGAGCGCGGCGCGGCGACGGGAGCACCTGTCGAGGTGGCCAGGGCCCATCACGGCTCGGTATCCCGTCAGGAGCGCAATCAGATCGAGGAGGCGCTGAAGACGGGCCGGCTTCCGGCCGTCGTTGCCACCTCGAGCCTGGAACTCGGCATCGACATGGGCGCGGTGGACCTGGTCGTGCAGGTCGAGTCCCCGCCTTCGGTCGCCAGCGGCCTGCAGCGAACTGGCCGGGCAGGTCACAACGTCGGCGACGTCTCCCGCGGCGTGATCTTCCCCAAATACCAGGGCGACCTGGTGCAGGCCGCAGTCGTCGCGCAGCGGATGCGGGCCGGGCAGATCGAGGAGCTACGGATCCCGCGGAACCCGCTGGATGTACTGGCCCAGCAGATCGTCGCGATGACCGCGATGGACGACTGGGACATCGGCGAGCTTGAGCAGACGGTCCGGCGGGCCGCGCCGTTCGCCAGCTTGACCCGCCCCGTGCTGGAGGCGGTCCTCGACATGCTGGCCGGGCGCTACCCGAGCGAGGAGTTCGCCGGCCTGCGGGCCCGGCTGGTCTGGGATCGCGCGGCCGGCGTTCTGCGCGGCAGGCCGGGCGGCCAGCGGCTGGCGGTCACCAACGGCGGCACGATCCCGGACCGCGGGCTGTTCGGCGTCTTCCTGGCCGGCGGCACGCGCGACAGCTTCCGGCAGGCACTCCCGCCGGGTCGGCGAGCTTGACGAGGAGATGGTCTACGAATCGCGGGTCGGCGACGTGTTCGTGCTCGGCGCGAGTTCCTGGCGGATCGAGGACATCACCGCTGATCAGGTACTTGTCTCCGCCGCACCAGGCCAGCCAGGCCGGCTGCCGTTCTGGCACGGCGACGCCGCCGGGCGCCCGGCCGAGCTCGGCGCGGCCATCGGGCGGTACTGCCGCGAACTTGGCGCGGCCAGCGGGCCGGAAGCGACAGGCCGGCTCCGCGGCGATGGCCTTGATGAGCTTGCCGCCGCCAACCTGGTCGCCTACCTGACCGCGCAGCACGACGCCACCGGCTACCTGCCCGACGACCGCACCCTGGTCATGGAACGGTTCAGGGATGAGCTCGGCGACTGGCGGCTGGTCCTGCACAGCCCCTACGGCGCACGGGTGCACGCGCCATGGGCCCTGGCGATCGCCGCCAGGCTCCGCGACCGTTACCACGGCATGGACGTGCAGGCGCTGCACACCGACGACGGCATCGTGATCCGGGTTCCCGACGCCGATGACCCGCCGCCAGCCGGGATCGCGGTGCTCGATCCCGGCGAGGTGGAGCGGCTCGTCACTGCCGAGCTTGGCGCAGCTGCCTTGTTCGCGTCGCGGTTCCGGGAGTGCGCGGCACGCGCGCTGCTGCTGCCCAGACGGCAGCCTGGGCGGCGCACCCCGCTGTGGCAGCAGCGCCAGCGCTCGGCCCAGCTGCTCGCGGTGGCCAGCCAGTATGCCGCGTTCCCGATCGTGCTGGAGACCGTACGCGAGTGCCTGCAGGACACCTTCGACGTGCCGGGCCTGACCAGCCTGATGCGTGATCTTGCGGCGCGCCGGATCCGGCTGGTTGAGGTGGAGACCGGCGCCCCGTCCCCGTTCGCTCGCTCTTTGCTCTTCCGCTACGTCGGCGCCTTCATGTATGAGGGCGATGCGCCGCTGGCGGAGCGCCGCGCGCAGGCCCTCGCGCTCGATTCCTCGCTGCTGGCCGAGCTCCTCGGGCAGGTGGATGCCAGGGAGCTCCTCGACCCGCTGATCGTGGCCGACTCGGAACGGGATCTGCAGCGGCTGTCACCGTCCCGGGCCTGCCGGGATGAGGAGGGGGTCGCGGACCTGCTGGCGGCGGTCGGCCCGCTGTCGGGGGCGGAGGTCGCCGACCGCTGCACTGAGCCCGCGGCGGCCCCGGGCTGGCTCGGTGAGCTGGCCGCTCAGCGCCGGGTCATCGAGGTCCGGGTGGCCGGTCTGGCCAGGTGGGCTGCCATCGAGGACTCCGGACGGCTGCGCGACGCGCTCGGGGTCGCGCTGCCGCCCGGCATTCCGGACGCGTTCACCGAGCCGGTCGCGGACCCGCTCGGTGACCTGGTGGCCAGGTACGCGCGCGGGCACGGCCCGTTCACGGCCGCGGCCGCCGCTGAACGGTACGGCCTGGGGGCCGTGCTGATGACCGGCGCCCTGCACCGGCTGGCCGCGGCCGGCCGGGTGGCCGAGGGCGAGTTCCTGCCCGGCGGGCGCGGTACCGAGTGGTGCGACGCCGGGGTACTGCGGCTGCTGCGCCGCCGCTGCCTGGCCAAGCTCCGAAGGGAGGCCGAGCCGGTGCCGCCGCAGGTGCTGGCCAGGTTCCTGCCCGCCTGGCAGAACGCTGCCCAGGCGGTCCGTGCTGATCGCGGCCGGCCGAGTGCCCCCCGCCATCGGCCGGGGCCTGATGCCGTTTACGACGTCGTGGAGCAGCTGGCGGGAGCGGCGATTCCGGCGTCGGCGCTGGAGACCCTGGTGCTGCCCGGCAGGGTGCCGGGCTATTCTCCGGCGCTGCTGGATGAGCTGACCACAGCGGGCGAGATCGCCTGGTCCGGCGCGGGCGGCCTGCCAGGCGGTGACGGATGGGTGGTGCTCATGCCCGCCGACGCTGCGCCGCTGCTGCTCCCTGAACCCGCCGAGATCACCACAACACCGCTGCACGAGGCCGTCCTCGCCGTCCTGGCAGGCGGCGGAGCGCTGTTCTTCCGCACGCTCGCCGACCGCGTGCACGCCTTGCTGCGCGATCCCGGCGACCGGCCAGGCGACCGCGACCAGCCAGGCACCGGCGACCGGCCGGGCACCGGTGCAGTCCCCGCCGGGCGCACTGACGCCGAGCGGACCCGCCGGAGGCCGCCCACGGCCGGGCTCGTGACCGATCAGGCACTAGCCGCGGCCATCTGGGACCTGGTCTGGGCCGGCCGACTGACCAATGACACGCTCGCCCCGCTGCGCACAGTGCTCGGCGCCGGCCGGCCGACGGCCGAGCCGATGCAGGCGGACGGCCTGGACCGGCCCGCCTTGACTGGCGGCGGTCAGCGCGGGGCCGGACAGCCGGGGCTGCCCCGGGCTGGCAGGCCTGGCCGGATGGGCGGGCGCCGGCCGGGTCTGGGCCGGGCTGCGCTGCCGTCGCGAAGCGGGCCGCCCACCGTCAGCGGACGGTGGTCACTGCTGCCGGATGCGGAGCCAGATCACACCCGGCGGCTGCACGCGGCGGCCAACGCGCTGCTCGACCGGCACGGCATCGTGCTCAGGGGGGCGGTCACGGCCGACCGCGTTCCCGGCGGGTTCGGCGCCCTTTACCCCGTGCTCCGGGCGATGGAGGAAGCGGGCCAGTGCAGGCGCGGCTACTTCGTCGAGGGCCTGGGCGCGGCACAGTTCGCCTTGCCTGGCGCGGTCGACCGGATGCGCGCGCTGGCCGACCGGGCCCCGGTCACCGACGCAGGTCCAGGCGGCCTGGCAGTCCCGGCTGCCCACGGCCAGCCGGCCGTCGCCGTCCTGGTGCTGGCCGCGGCGGACCCGGCCAACGCCTACGGCGCGGCACTGCCATGGCCGGCCCGGCCGGAGGACACCGCGGGCGGGCACCGGCCGGGCCGGAAGGCGGGAGCGCTCGTCGTCCTGGCCGATGGCGAGCTCGTGCTCTATGTCGAGCGGGGCGGCAAGACGCTGCTGTCCTGGACGGCGGACCCGGCGCTGCTGGGCCCGGCAGCCGACGCCCTCGCCGCTGCTGTGCGCGACGGCGCGCTCGGCAGGCTCACGGTAGAACGCGCCGATGGCGCGGGCGTCTACGATTCGCCGCTGGCCCGCGCGCTGGAGGCCGCGGGCTTCCGGCCGACCCCCCGCGGCCTGCGGATGCGGGGCTGATGACAATCCGCTGACAGGCCGCATTACAAAGGCCGGCGCAGCGCCTCCGCTAGCATCGTCGCGATCGGTGAACCAAGCCCGCTGGCCAGGTCGAACCGGCGGGTTGCCGGGTACCGGCCATGGTGCGTCCGGGTGTAGTCGTTGTTGCCCTTGCGGATGTCGTTGAACGTTCCTTTGGGCAGCGAATAGAGCAAGGGATTGAGGAAACCTGCACGGGCAGCTGGCGATAGCCCCGAGATGATGTCGGTCAGCAATGCGGCGCACAACGGCGTGGCTGCGCTCGTTCCGCCCTCCCCCGTCCAGCGACCTTTGTAGACGATGGCATAGCCGCGCTCCGGATTGGCGGAGGCCGAGATATCAGGGACCTCCCGGCAGTAGCCGCCGACATGGTGACATGGCCGCCCGCTGCTGTACCGATTGACGATCCCAGGGCCTGCCTGCCAGGACGGCATCCGCCAGACGCTCGAGATCCCTCCCCCGCCCGCGCCGCCCCCGAAGCGAGCGTCGTTCCAGACGCGCTCGGTCGGCGCAGGGCCGATCGCGGTGAGGTCGGTACCGCCCACTCCCGTCACGAACGGCTGGGACGCCGGGTCCTGCACGGACAGTTCCTTCAGGCGGTTGCTGGACTGCTCGCACGCCTCGGATCCGGTGTCACCAGACGCGGCGAAGACCGACATGCCCTCGGCGGCCGCCTGCTCGAAGACGGTGTTCTCGCTGGCGATGAGCCCGGGCGCGCCGAGCTTGAGGAGCGATTCGCAGATTCCGTAGCTGGTGGACAGCACCTGAGCCTGATCGTCGTCGACGATCCGCGTGTACTCGTCGAGCGCGGACTTGGCGAAGTCGCCGGCCGGTGCCTCATAGACGATCAAGGTCGCCCTGGGCGCCAGGGCGGTGACCGTCTCGATGTCCAGCACCGTCTCCGCCGTAGGGCCAGGTCCGTGGCCCGCGCCGCCGTCCACCTTCACGGTGCTGATGGGCACGCTGGTGCCGTAGCACGCCTGGAACCTGGTGATATCGCTAGCCCACCAGGGTTGCTGCTCGAAGAGCGCGACAGTGACACCGGCCCCCTCGCGGCCCTGGGCAGCGCGGCCAGTGAGCGAGTACGCCCTGGCCAGCTGGTTGTAGGTCCAGGCGCGATTGCGCCTGGCGGTTCGCACCGCGGCCCGGCACGGCTGCGGCCCGATGACGGCCGGGACGGCCTGGGCGGCCGGGGATGCCTGCCGCGGATCACGCTGCCGGGGCGTCGCGGCCGGCGCTGCGACGGCCACGTTGTCCAGTCCTAGCACGGCCTGGGTGAGATGCGCGACGGCCGCGGGCAGCCGAGGGGCCGAGGTGTTCGCCAGCGCCAGCCGCCCCGAGGCCAGCCGGTATCGCTCGAAGCCAGTATGCAGAATCACCCTGGCCCGGCCCACCGTGGTGGCCACCGGGATCACCAGATGATTGGCACTGACCGGCCCCGGGGCCAGGCCGACGCCACGCAGCGCAGCGTCGGCGCTGGCGACTGCTGCCCGCGGCTGGCCGAACCGGGCGGCGAACTGAGCGGTAGTGAGGAAGTGCCGATAGGCGGCCGAGCCCGGAGTGGACACCGCCGCCGCGAATGCCCGCAGGCGGCGGCCTGTTCTCGGTCGCAGGACAAGATCGAAATTAAGCCGCTCGGAGGCCTGGCCTGGCCCGAGTGCCCGCGCTCCCGCCGGGACCGCAGGCGCGGCACCGACCGGCCGCAGGGCAGGGCCGCTCGACGCCTGTACCGGCATGGCACCAGAAAAGATAATGAACGACGCGCCGCCCACCGATAAAGCCAGCACTTTAGCCGACGTATGCCGGGTGACCACACGTGGCAGCCGCATTTTCTCCCCCGAGAGCTGGCTGATCCCGCGCCGCATTCCGGCGGCGGGCGAGCACAGCGTAGCGCCCGCTACAGCGCCGGTGCGGGGTGCCGCGCCGGGAGCCCGGCCGGCGTAGACATCCGCCACCGGATAATGCATGATCGTGCGGGCATCAATATCCAGATGGAGGCGCGGCGTGGCATTCCAACGAGGACGCACCGCTATCGCGGGAACGGCAGCTATTGCCGTATTGGCCGCGGCGGCCAGCGGAATCCCGGCGGCGCAGGCGGCGCAGGCGACGCGGGCCGAGCAGGCGGCGCAGGCGGCGCAGGCGGCGCAGGCGGCGCGGGCCGAGCAGGCGGCGCAGGCGGCGCGGGCCGAGCAGGCGGCGCAGGCGGCGCGGGCCGAGCAGGCAGCGCTGGTGGCGCAGGCCGCGCACTCGCCGCGCTGGCGGATCGTTAAGGACATCACCGCGCCGGACACTGAGCTTGAGGACATCGTCGCCATTAGCCGGCGCAGCGCCTGGGCGGTCGGGGAGGCGAGCGCCCATTCTCCTGTCGTCTATCGCCGGCAGCACGGCCGCTGGCGGGCTACCACGCGCCAGGGACCCGCCAGTTCCTTTGCCGAGAGCGTCGCGGCAACGTCGGCATCAAATGTCTGGGTTGCGCTGGCCAACGAGCCAGCAGTCGATCACTACACAGGGCACGGGTGGACAAGAACGAGTTTCGCGGCCGCTCAGCAGGTTGTGGTGGACGGGGTGACGACTACCGGGCCCCGCAACTCGTGGGCGTTCACCTATAACTCTGGCACCAAGCGGGAGACCGCCCACCACTTCAACGGCAAGAGATGGCGATCGCAGGCCCTTCCCGTCGCGATCGGCGGCGGCAGCTACGCCGCCGCGGTCAGCTCGGCGGCGCCGTCTGACATCTGGGCGTGGGGTTTCGACGGCACGACATCGCAGTACGTGACGTTGCACTACAACGGCCGGTCGTGGCGGACGATCCGGCTGCCCGCGCACCTGGCCCCGTCCGGTACCACGATCGTCGGCGAGCAGATGCTCGCCGAGTCCCGGACAGACGCCTGGGCCAGCCTTTACGCCTACAAAGGCAGCGCGGTCGGCCCGGTGATCCTGCTGCACTGGAACGGGCGCCACTGGCACAAGGTCACCGGCATGCTTCCCCGGGGCACCCTGGCAGGGCCCATCGCGCCGGACGGCGGCGCCGGGCTCTGGCTGGTGACCAGGACAGCTGCCGGACTGTCTTACTTCACGCATTACCGGGCCGGAAGGTGGACGCGCATCCGGGTGCCTGCCGCGCCGGCGGGCGCCCTGGATGTGACCGCGCTGGCACTAATCCCGGGGACGCGGTCACTGTGGGCGTCGAGCGTCGTCGACCTCGGATTCGGCACCACCAAGGGCGCAGCCATCCTGAAGTACGGCCGGTAACGCCGCAGCAGGCAACGTTTGCCCCGTCGTGGCGTGACGCGCTGTCCGGATGGTGGTCTTGGGGGACGCCGCGGTCAGGCTGTCTTGGTGGCAGAACGAGTACGTCGCGCTGGATGCGGACGATGCCGAGATCCTTCGGGACCGAGGACGTCCAGGTCGGCCGGCGCGGGCCGACCTGGACGTCATGATCAGGCGAGGTCGAACCGGTCGAGGTTCATCACCTTGTCCCACGCCGCGACGAAGTCGTTCACGAACTTCTCCCTCGCGTCATCACTCGCGTAGACCTCCGCGAGCGCGCGCAGCTCGGAGTTCGACCCGAAGACGAGGTCGACACGGCTGCCGGTCCACTTCACCTCGCCCGTGTCGGCGCCGCGGCCCTCGAACGTGTTCGCGTCCTCGGACGTCGCCTGCCACGTCGTGCCCTCCTCGAGCAGGTTGACGAAGAAGTCGTTGGTCAGCGACCCAGGGGTCGAGGTGAAGACGCCAAGCGGCGACTGCTGGTAGTTCGCGGCCAGGACACGGAGGCCACCGACGAGGACCGTCATCTCGGGGGCGCTCAGGGTCAGCAGGTTCGCCCGGTCGATCAGCAGGTACTCAGCCGGCAGCCGGCTGCCCTTCCCGAGGTAGTTGCGGAACCCGTCGGCCTTCGGCTCGAGCACGGCGAACGACTCCACGTCGGTCTGCTCCGCCGACGCGTCCGTGCGGCCTGGCGTGAAGGGGACCTCGACGTTGACGCCGGCCCCCTGGGCGGCCCGCTCGACGGCTGCGCCGCCGGCGAGCACGATCAGGTCGGCGAGCGAGACCCGCTTGCCGCCGGACTGGGCGGCATTGAAGGCCTGCTGGATCCCCTCCAGGGTGCGCAGCACCACCGCGAGCTGGCCGGGGTCGTTGACCTCCCAGCTGCTCTGCGGCTCGAGGCGGATGCGCGCACCGTTGGCGCCGCCGCGCTTGTCGCTGCCGCGGAACGACGAGGCCGCCGCCCACGCGGCGGACACCAGATGGGACACCGGCAGGCCCGCGCCGAGGATCTGGCCCTTGAGCGCGGCGATGTCCGCGGCGTCCACGAGTTCGTGGTCCGCCGCCGGAACGGGGTCCTGCCAGATCAGCGTCTCGGACGGTACCTCGGGCCCGAGGTAGCGCACGACCGGGCCCATGTCCCGGTGGGTCAGCTTGAACCACGCACGGGCGAAGGCGTCCGCGAACGCCTCCTGGTCCGCCATGAAACGCCGCGAGATCGGCTCGTAGACCGGGTCGAACCGGAGCGAGAGGTCGGTGGTCAGCATCGTCGGGGCGCGGCGCGCCGACGGGTCGAAGGGGTCGGGGACCGTGCCCGCGCCTGCGCCGTCCTTCGGCTGCCACTGATGCGCGCCCGCGGGGCTCTGCGTGAGCTCCCACTCGTAGCCGAACAGGATCCGGAAAAAGCTGTTGTCCCAGGTGATCGGGGTGTCGGTCCAGATGACTTCGAGACCGCTGGTGATCGCGTCGCCGCCCACGCCGGTGCCGTACGTGCTCTTCCAGCCGAGGCCCTGCTGCTCCATCGGGGCAGCCTCGGGATCGGGGCCGACGTTCTCCTCCGGGCCCGCACCGTGGGTCTTGCCGAAGGTGTGACCGCCCGCGATCAGGGCGACCGTCTCCTCGTCGTTCATCGCCATCCGGCGGAACGTCTCACGGATGTCGCGGGCCGCGGCGAGCGGGTCCGGGTTGCCGTTCGGGCCCTGCGGGTTGACGTAGATGAGACCCATCTGGACCGCAGCCAGCGGGTCCTCCAGCTCGCGGTCGCCGCTGTAGCGCTTGTCCCCGAGCCAGGTGGTCTCGGGACCCCAGTAGACGTCGTCGTCCGGCTCCCAGACGTCCTCGCGGCCGCCGCCGAAGCCGAAGGTCGCCAAGCCCATCGACTCCAGGGCAACGTTGCCCGTGAGGACCATCAGGTCGCCCCACGAGATCTTCTGGCCGTACTTCTTCTTGACCGGCCACAGCAGCCGGCGGGCCTTGTCAAGGCTGACGTTGTCCGGCCAGCTATTGAGCGGCGCGAAGCGCTGCTGGCCGGCGCCGGCGCCGCCGCGGCCGTCGCTGATCCGGTAGGTGCCCGCGAGGTGCCACGCCATCCGGATCATCAGCGGGCCGTAGTGGCCGAAGTCGGCCGGCCACCAGTCCTTGGAGTCCGTCAGCACCCGCGCGATGTCGTGCTTCACGGCCGCGAGGTCAAGGGTCTTGAACGCCTCGGCGTAGTTGAACTCCTCGCCGAGCGGGTTGGCCACGGCGGGGTTCTTGGCGAGGATCTTCAGGTTGAGCCTGTTCGGCCACCACTCACTGTTGGCGTCCCCCCTGGTGGGGTGCGTGAGGCCGGGAGCGACCGGGCATCCCCCGGTCTCCGGGGCCGGGCCCTCGGCGACTACAGGATCATGATTTTCAGACATGGGAATCCCTCCGGAGTAGGCGGATCACACTGCACAGGAACTGCGGGCGGTGGAACACCCGGGGCACAGGCCCCAGTAGATGACCTCGGCCTCGCCGATCGAGAAGCCGTGATCGTCGGACGCGGTCAGGCACGGCGCCGCGCCGACCGCGCAGTCAACGTCAGCGACGACGCCGCACGACCGGCACACGATGTGGTGGTGGTTGTCCCCGATGCGTCCCTCGAACCGGGCCGGGCTGCCGGCCGGTTCGAGGCGGCGTACAAGGCCCGCCGCGGTGAGCACGTGGAGGGCGTCGTACACGGCTTGCAGGGAGACGTGGCCTACGCGATCACGCACCCCGGAGGCGATCGCCTCGACGCCGAGGTGGTCACCGTCCCGGACGGTCTCGAGCAGCGCGACGCGGGCGGCCGTCACGCGCAGGCCGGCCCGCGCAGCTCCCCGGCGGTGGTCGGAGTCCGGGATGCGGTCATGGCGCCAACCCTACCGTCATAAACGCTAATGGTTCAAGGCAACGAATTACTCAAGTCTAGTGCCGTAGCAGGCCACGTTTGCCCGGCCAGGCGGTTTCCGCGATGAGTGCTGATCCCCAACCAGGGCCGGTGACCGGGCGGCTGCGGGTGCGCCAGATCGATGATGACGAGGCCCCGCACATGTGCTGGCAATAGCTCATCAGCGGCAGTCAACCTGCAGGCCCTCACGGCTGAGCAACGCCGCGGCCGACCGGAGACTCGCTTACTTCGGAACCGGTGTCCAGGTGACCGTGACGGTCCACGATGTCGATGAGTCGTCCATTATTGACGGGCCGGTGAGCTCGAAGCCTTCCCGCTGCGACTGCCCGTAGGTCGTCCAGCAGCTATTACCCGGCCCGAACCCGGTGTCACACGTTGGGGTATTCGTCAGGCCAGGGGACACCAGCCCCCTGTTGGGGCTGAAGTTCGCCACGACGTACTGGTTCTGACCAGGGAGATTCCCTTTCCCGCTGCTGCAGGCTACGGTCGCATTGTCCCCCGGGTTGCAAAGGCCCCACTGGTTGCCGCCGTCGGATGGCACCGCATTCGAGCCATTCACATATATGTAGGAGGCGATGCCTGAATTAGTAATCGTGACGGGAAAGGTGGTTCCAGGCTTTCCCAGCCAGCATCGCCCGTTCGGGTAGCCGAGCGCCCCCGGCGTCGATGCGGTGTTCAGGCTGGCCAGCCCGCCGCGGCAATCAGCGAAGGCGGCCTTCGCCGGAGACACCGTGACTGAGCGTATCGTCGGCACGACCTTGAGCGAGACCGCGATACTCGCGGCGCGGCCATTGGACGGTGGCGATGCGGCAGCGCTGCCGCATCCGGCCAGCCCGATGAGCGCGGCGAGCGCGAGCGCGCCGCGCAGCGCGTTAGGCCTCAATGTGCCCCTCCTGGAGGTCAGTGCCGTTGTGGCCGGCGGTCTTCCGCTCGACCCTGATCTGATAGCCGGCCCGGCGCAGGCCGACGACGGCGGCCGCGAGCAGGAGCAGCCCGACGGCGGCCCACACCGCAGCCGCCGGCACGGCGGGCCATAGCCCGCCCGGTGCCGCTCCAGGTCCGATTCGGAACTGCAGCTTGGTGGCGGCGGCGACGCCGAGATTCGCCTGCCCCACCGAGATCCGCACCGAGCCGTAGGCCACGACGTCGCTCAGGTACTCGCCGGTCCTAGCGTCGCCTGGCACGATGAGCTGCAGGGAAACCCGGGCCGCCTGGCGCGGTGCCAGCTGCACGCCGGGACCGGCGCGGATCCAGGACGGCGGGACCGGCCTGCCAGCACCGCGGGACAGCCGCTCGATCCGGACACTGACCAGCTCGGTCTGGGTCCCGGTGTTGACGACATAGACGGACGGGAGCGCATAGCTTCCGCCCGGGTGCGCCACGTCGCCGAGCCGGACCGGCCCGGCTTGCACGCCTACCCCGATGCTCGCTTGCGACGCCACGGGAAAACTTGAGAGCAGCGCAAAGGCAATGGGCACCGCAAGCAGTGCCGCCAGTAGCCGCCGCAGATACATGACCCGGCCTTGCGTTCCCGCCGGGTGCTACCCCGGGCCCGTGTCCAGCTAACCGTCGTGATCCTGCCGGTCGAAGCGCCCAGCACCTCGCCATCTGGCTCACGCCATTTTAGCGGATTACTATAAAGCAGGAAAGGCCCCGGTGAGCGGGATCGCCAGATCGGCCGTAGACGACATGGCGGCGATTATCCTTCCTCGTCCATTTAAACATATCCCTCGTCATACTCGTCATGGCGGCGGGCCTTGGGCCGTTCGCATTCCCGGCCGCCGGCGCGCCGCCGAGCCATGCACGGGCCATCGGCGGCCGGGCAGGCTGGGTCTGGTAGCTGCGCGCGGCATCGGATCGGTAAAGTCTGCCCTGGCCCGGCCCGGTGCCGTGGGCCGCGTCAGCTGCGGCTCATCCGGGCCGGCATCCCGGCCGCCGATGGTTCCCGATCGGAGCACAACGCGTGGAGGCGAACTCGACCGACGTGCAGGCTCCGCGCGCTCATCTCCGCCCTCCGCATGCGGCAGTCCAGGCCGGGCCGCCGAGGGATCCGGAACCGGCGGCTCGCGTTCTCGGGTGGTCGGCCGCAGCCGGGATAGGCCTGGCGATCCTGATCATGATCGCGGTGTCCGCGGCCGGGCCCAGCCGGGCGGTCGTCTCGGCTCCGGCGCCAGCCTGGGGGCCGCCGTGGTGGCTGCCGGTGCGTCCATCGGCGCAGCTGGTGACCGTCGCGCTGTGGACGGCGACGGTCACCGGCGGCGGCGGCGTGATCGCTGGCGTCGCCGCCGTGGCGCTTGGCGCGCGCCCGCCGGTCAGAGCGCTGCTGGCAGCAGCGTTCACGGCCGCCGCGATCCTCGCCGTCCTGCCGCCGGCCGGATCCACTGACTCGCTCGACTACGCCGCCTACGGCAGGATGGCCGTGCTGGGCCACAGCCCGTATGTCATGACGCCGCTGCAGCTGCGCCGCACCGGCGATCCGGTCGGCGAGGCCTCGCCGAGGAGCTGGGAGCGCCAGCACTCGTCCTACGGCCCGCTGGCAACCGCGCAAGAGTGGGCGGCAGCGGAGCTTGGCGGCACGTCGGCGCTGCGGATTACGTTCTGGCTGAAGCTGTGGAACGCGCTGGCGTTCGGCGCCGTGGCGCTTGGCTTGGACCGATTGCTGCGGTCAAGCCCGGGGCGGCGGGCCCGGGCGCACCTGATCTGGACTGCGAACCCGTTGCTGATGTGGGGCCTGGTGGCCGGCGGCCATATCGACGGGCTGGCCGCGGCCATCGGGTTCTTCGGGCTGATCGCGCTGAGCCGGGGACGACGGGGGCGCCCCGGCGTCCCCGGCCCGCTCCGCTGCCTCGCGGCGGGAGCGCTGGTCGGTGCGGCGGCGGACCTGAAGATCACGTACATCCTGTTCGGGCTGGCTGTCATCTGGGCGGCCCGCCGGTCGCGGATCGCGCTGCTCGCCGCCGCCGCCGGGGCACTTGCTGTCCTCGTCCCCTCATACCTGTGGTCCGGCCGCCCCGCGGTTGCCGCCCTCACCGCCATCCGCGGTCTGGTCACCGCCGACAACTACTACCAGTTCTTCTCCCGCCTGTTCGGATACCCGGTGCTGCCGCATCTCACGCTGATCGCGGAGCTGGGGTTCGTCATCGTCGCAGCGGTGCTGCTGCGGCGCATCCCGGCCGGCCCCTTGCCGCTGCCAGCCGTCCGGCCTGCCCTGGCGCTCAGCCTTGGCTGGCTCCTGGTATGGCCCTATCAGGAATCCTGGTACGCCGCGATGGCACTGTGCCTGCTCGCCCTCTACCCGGCGTCCCGGCTCGACTGGCCGGTCCTGGCTCTGCAAGCCGTGGCGTCGCTGATCAACATGCCCGGCCTGCCGGGCGGCCTGCCAGCCGGGTGGCTGACCTCGATCGCCGACGCCAACGAGGGGCTGGTCGCGCCCGTCGTCAGGCTCGCCGCCCTGCTCGTGGTGGTCGCTCTCGGCGTATCCGCCAGCCGGCACACGCGCCCGAACGCCGAGCCACGCCCCGCCGAGCCTGGCGGTTAGCCATCCGCAGGCAGGGGCGGTCCTCGCGGCTGCTGCCGGTTCCCTGCCCTGCGCAGGGAACCCCCGGCCCTTCGGTTGACGGCGCGGCTCAGACAGTGGTTTAGTCGGCCACGTCCGCCGACGGTAGTGCAGGAAGCCGGTGCGAATCCGGCGCGGTCCCGCCACTGTCACCGGGGAGCGACTCTCGCGTTGCCACGACCGCGCAGCGGTGGGAAGGCCGGGGGGAGCTTCGATCCGGGAGCCAGGAAACTCCGGCCGTCGGTCCTTCATACCGGGGCGTGGTTACCCCGAGGAAGGCTCACCCTGCCATGCCGGATCCCGTCACGTCGGATGACAATCACAGCTTTGCGCGGCCAGATATCGAGGCGTTCTACCGGCTGGTCGCCGCGCGCCGGGATGTGCGTAACGGATTCCGGCCAGATCCGGTCAGCGACGACCTGCTCACCCGGGTGCTGGCGGCCGCGCATCAGGCGCCCAGCGTCGGCCTGAGCCAGCCGTGGGACTTCATCGTCTTGCGCGACCGCGCTACGCGCGCGCGCATCCAAGCGCTCGCGCGCACCCAGCAGGCCCTGTTCGCTGCCTCGCTGCCCAGGTCCCGGGCACTGGCTTTCAGCACGCTCAAGGTCGAGGCCATCCTGGACGCTCCGGTCAGCATCGTCGTGACGTGCGACCCCACCCGGGGGGGCAGGCATGTGCTTGGCCGGCATGCACAGCCTCAGGTGGCGGTGTACTCGAGCGTCTGCGCGGTCCAGAATCTGTGGCTCGCCGCCCGGGCCGAGGGGCTCGGTGTCGGCTGGGTGAGCTTCTTCGACGAGCGAGAACTGGCGGCCGCGCTCGAGTTGCCCGCGCACCTGGATGTCGTAGCGTACCTGTGCGTGGGCCACGTTGAGGCGTTCCCGCCCGGACCGGAACTTGCGCTGTCCGGGTGGGCCAGGCAGCGGCCGCTGGCCGGGGCGGTTCACGACGGCAGGTGGGGTCGCCGCGGCCTGCCAGGGGCGGAGCCAGCACGCCTGCTGAGCGACACGATTGCCGCCATCGGGCCGCCCGACGGCGCGGCCATCGCGGCGGCGCGCGAGCGGCAGGAACGCCTGACCAAGCCAAGCGGCTCGCTGGGCGTGCTTGAGGACCTGTCCGCGCAGCTGGCGGGACTGGCCGGTGAATGCCCTCCACCGCTGCCAGAGCCCGCCGTGGTTGCCGTATTCGCAGGCGATCATGGCGTGCATGCCCAGGGCGTGACGCCCTGGCCGCAAGAGGTCACGGCACAGATGGTGGCGAACTTCCTCGCCTCCGGGGCCGTGATCAACGCGATCGCCGCGCAGGCCGGCGCCGAGGTCTGCGTGGTCGACGTTGGTGTCATCGCCGACTTTCCGCCGACCCCGGGCCTGCTCCCGCGCAAGGTACGGCGAGGTACCGCCGACATGACGACCGGGGCTGCCATGAGCGGTGCAGAGGCCAGGGCCGCCATTGAGGTGGGCATCGAGACCGCCAGGGAACTCGTTGCCGCGGGAAACCGCTGTCTGGTGACCGGAGACATGGGGATCGCGAATACGACCGCGTCGGCGGCTCTGGTCTCGGTGTTCACCGGCGCCGACCCTGGCGCGGTCACCGGCAGGGGTACCGGCGTCGATGACGAGACCTGGGCGCGGAAGGTGGATGTCGTGCGACGCGCCCTCGCCAGGCACCGGCCCGATTCGGCTGACCCGGTGGGCGCGCTGGCGGCTGTGGGCGGACTGGAGCACGCCGCTCTCGCGGGCTTCCTCATCGGCGCTGCGGCGCTGCGGGTGCCGGTGGTGCTGGACGGCCTGATCGCCTGCGCAGCGGCACTGGCCGCGCACGCGCTCGCCCCTAACGTGGTGCACTGCATGGTGGCGGGGCACCTGTCGACCGAGCCTGGGGCCCGCCGCGCGCTCGCGACGCTCAGCCTACGGCCACTGCTCGACCTGGACCTTCGCCTGGGCGAAGGGTCGGGAGGCGCCCTCGCGCTGCCGATCGTTCAATCCGCGGCCCGGGTACTGCGGGACGTCGCGACGTTCGACAGCGCCGGCGTGTCCGCCGCTAAGCCGGAGGAAACGGCGGGCACCGCACCGGAGGAACCGGCGGGCACCGCACCGGAGGAACCGGCGGGCACCGCGGCTGACCAGCGGGCAGGCACCGCGGCTGACCAGCGGCCAGGCACCGCGGCTGACCAGCGGCCAGGCACCGCGGCTGACCAGCTGGCAGGCACCGCGGCTGACCAGCGGCCAGGCACCGCGGCTGACCAGCGGCCAGGCACCGCGGCTGGCGAACGGGCCGGCACCGCGTGCCCGGCGCGCCGGGTGCTTGTGCTCGGCGGTGCGCGGTCCGGTAAGTCGGCGAGCGCGGAAGCGATACTGGCCGGTCAGGGACCTGTCGACTACATCGCGACCGGGCCGCTGCCCGGTGCGGGCGACGCCGAGTGGGATGCCCGTGTTGGTGACCACCGGGAGCGGCGCCCCGAGCACTGGCGAACGCAGCAGACACTCGACCTGGAGCGGGTACTGGCCGCGCCGGGCACCATCGTGCCGGTGCTTGTTGACTGCCTGTCCACCTGGCTGGCACGGGTCATGGACGATTGCGGGGTATGGTCCGGCCAGCCGGGCGCCGACCAGGAGCTGGCCGCACGTGTCGACCGGCTGGTGGCCGCATGGCAGGCGGCCCGGCGCCCGGCCGTGGCGGTGAGCAACGAGGTCGGATCGGGGATCGTACCCGCGACTGCCTCCGGGCGGCGGTACCGGGACGAGCTCGGGCGGCTCAATGCCCGCATCGCCGCCGGGTCCAGCGAGGTCTGGCTCTGCACGGCCGGCATCGCCCAGCGGCTGCGATGAGACTGGCGCCCCCGATCGCGCCCTGGCGGACCGCGCTGAGCCTGTTCACGGCCATCCCGGTGTCCGGACCGACCGAGATCCGCAGGGATACGGCAGCCCGGGCCCTTGCGTGGCTGCCGCTGCTTGGCGGCCTGCTCGCGGCGGCGGCGGGCGGCGCGCTGATCGCCGTCGAGGCAGGCGGCCACTCCGGGCCGCGCAGGCTGCTGGCCGCGACGATCGCGATCGCGGTGCTGGCGGCGCTGACCGGCGGGCTGCACCTCGACGGGCTCGCCGACACGGCCGACGGGCTCGGCAGCCGCCGCCCGCGCGAGGAGGCTCTCGAGATCATGCGCCGGTCCGACATCGGCCCGATGGGCGTCGCGGCGCTGGTCCTCGTTATTCTCCTGCAAGTCACCGCCCTGGCGTCGCTGGCCCCCGGGGTGCCGAGCGCCGTCGCGCTCGTCGCTGCGGTGATCACCAGCCGGGTCGCGGTGATTCTGGCGGCCGGCGCGCCTGCGGCGCGGCCCGGGGGGTTCGGCGCGCTGATCGCAGGCGCGACGACGGCACGGGCCAGGGCGGTAGCCCTGGTAGCCCTGCTCGCGGTGGTCGCGGCGGGCGGGACGGCGGCCGGCGGCACGTCCTTCGCCGTCCGCGGCCTGGTGGCCGTCGCGGCGGGCCTGTTCGCGGCCGCACTACTGCACCGGACCGCCGGGCGGCGGCTCGGCGGGATGACGGGCGATGTATTCGGCGCGCTGATAGAGGTCTCTACGGCCGTGGTGCTGCTGGTTCTCGCCGTGTGGTGACACCGAGTTCAGCTGGCCGTCAAAGAAGCTAGGACGCAGACCGCCCTGGGAGTAGGATCCGCGTGTCCCGGCGATCCCGGGACGGCGCTGAGCACAGCGAAGCCGGTGCGAATCCGGCGCTGTCCCGCAACGGTGATGCCTGAAGTCGAGGACAAGCCCGGACGCCTGGCTCAGGGTCGACGAACTGTCCTCGGAGGAAGGGCGGCTCGTTCCGAGCCTTAATGGCCTCGAAACGGACGCACTTCGTCCTCCACGACCACGGAGGATGAATGATCATGCAGGTGCTAACCCGCCGGCTGCAGGCATTCGCGATCGTCGCTGTCCTCACCACAGCAGCTGCCGGATGCGGCAGCACTCATGCCAGTTCGGGCGGTAGCAGCGCACCCGTCAGCGCCGCCACCGGGGCTTTCCCGACCATGGTGATGGCTGCCAACGGAGCGGTGCATATCAGCAAGCGGCCCACCGCGATTGTCTCGCTCTCGCCGACTGCCACCGAGATGCTCTACGCCATCGGCGCCGGCCGTCAGGTCAGGGCCGTCGACGCGGATTCCGACTACCCGGCGCAGGCACCCCGGACCAAGCTGTCGTACCTGGACCCGAACGTCGAGGCGATCGTGGCGGACAAGCCGGACCTGGTGGTCATCTCGAGCAGCACCGACGGCGTGGCAAAGCGCCTCGCCGGGTACTCCATCCCAGTGCTCGAGCTGCCCGCGCCGGCCAGCCTCAGCGGTGTCTATGCCGAATTCGATCAGCTTGGCCGCGCCACCGGAAACCTCCCGCAGGCCGAACACGAGGTGTCCGGCCTGCGCGCCCAGATCGGCCAGATCCGGGCCGCGGTGCCGTCGCGTTCCACGCCGCCGACCTACTACTACGAGCTAGACCAGACCTACTTCTCGGTGACGTCGGCCACGTTCATCGGCAAGTTGCTCGGGCTGCTCGGCATGAAGAGCATCGCGGACGCTGCCAAGGGCGCCGCGGCGGCCGGCGGGTATCCGCAGCTCTCCGCGGAGTACATCATCAAGGCCAATCCGGACTACATCATCCTCGCCGACACGGTCTGCTGCCACCAGAGCATCTCGACGCTGCGGAGCAGGCCTGGCTGGGCCGGGCTTGCCGCAGTCAGGTCCGCGCACGTCATCCTGCTCAACGACGACATTGCGTCTCGCTGGGGACCGCGGATCGTCGACTTGCTCCGGGTCGTGCTGGCCGGTCTGACGGGCAGCGGCCATTGACAGTGCCGGTCCCGGGCTGGCGGCGGCCTTGCTGCCCCGGCCGCTCAGCCGCCGCCGGCGATTCCCGCCACCACGTCGTGAGGCAGGTGCCTGGGATGGACAAGCAGCGCCCGGGCCACCTGGCGGATCTTCAGCCGCAGTGGCAGCAGCATTTCCTCGCTGTAGCGCCATGCGCCGAATTCATCGTTACCGAAGCGCGCGCCAAGGGTCCTGCGGAAGTGCCGCGCATCCCCGCCGTCCCCCTTCCACGTGGGCAGCCAGGTGCGCAACTCGTCGTCGCTGTCCAGCATGGTCCAGCTCATCAGCCGTTCCGCGATCTGGCCCGCCGCGTCGATGACGAACGCCTGATCGCCAGCACCCCTGATGCCATGGACGCGGCCCTCGCTACCGCGGCCGTGGTGGATGCTGGCCGAGCTGAATCGTGCCCCGACGGCCAGCGCGGCCACGGTATGACCGGCTTCGTGCCAGGCCGTCGTGACCGTCGCCGTCCTGGCCGGGTAGAAGCTGGCGAAGCAGCCGCAGTCGTAGCGCTGCCTGATCCACTTGTCGTGCACGACAGACTCGTCGTCGTAGCGGATGACGCGGCTTAGCTCAGCCTGGATCCCGGCTAGCACGCGCGTCTCCGAAGGCCTCAACGCTCCCTCATCGGCGCTCGTCAGCAGCCGAAGCACTGATCCGGTGTGTTGTGCGCCAGGATAGTGTCCCGCCGCCAGCCGGCGAAACGCCGGCCCGCAGCCCCTGGGTTTCCCGGTGACCGCCGCAGGGCCCCTGGTGTGAGGAGAATGCGTGTACCGCGTCATGACACTGTTGCCGTCGCTTGATCCCGGCCGCGGCGTGGTCGTGCGGGAGCCAGAGCGCCCGGCGCCCGGTTACTGGGCCGGATCCCCGGGGATTCTCTACGAGGCGGCCAGCCATCGATTCCTGCTGAGCTACCGGCAGCGCCGGCCGCGCGGTACCGGCCTGGACCGGGGCTGGCGCTGCGCGCTCGCAGCGAGCAGCGACGGGGTGCATTTCGACGACATCTGGGAGATCCGCAAGGATGACCTGAATTCGGCGTCGATGGAACGGTTCTCGCTGATGCCGGCGCCCGGCGGCGGCTACCGCCTCTACATCAGCTATGTCGACCCGGCTGACCACCGGTGGCGGATTGACGTGCTGGAGGCGGCCGACCCCGGCTGCTTCGCCATACCAAGCGCACGACCGGCGCTCACCGCAGCCAGCACCGGCACCGAGGGAGTCAAAGACCCCTATACGCTGCGCCTCGGACCGGTCACCTACCTGTTCGCCAGCTTCGCCGCCGCGCGGCCCTTCACGGCGGAGGACCGCCGCCGTGCGCACAGCACCAGCGACATCTACAACACCGGCATGACCAGACATCCGACCGGGCTGGCCACCAGCCTGGACGGCTTCGGCTTCCAGTGGCACGGCCCGGTCCTGGATGTCGGCGACAGCTGGGACGCCTACCAGGCCCGGCTGACCTGCGTGGTGCCCATGGGCACCGGCTATGTCGGCTTCTACGACGGCTCCGCCAGCGCACGGGAGAATTACGAGGAGCGCTGCGGCGTTGCCGCCTCCGGCGACCTGTGGCACTGGCAACGGCTCACCACCCGACGACCCTGGGTTGTCAGCCCGCAGGGAAGCGGCGCGACCCGCTACCTTGACGCCCTTGTCATGGATGGCCAATGGTGGATCTACTACGAGATGGCCCGCGCCGACGGCGCCCACGACCTGAGGCTCCAGCGGGTTCCGGCAGGCGACGAGCGTCTGCCGGCCGGCGACAGCGCCGCGAGGGCTGGCAGCAGCTACCGGCGATGACGTGGCGCCGGGCCGCGGTGGCCGTGCAGACGGGCCGCCTGCCGGTCCCGCAGGCGCCTACATCGCCCCCTTCGGGGCGGCACGAACCGGCGGCTGGGAACCGGCCGAAGCGCTCGGCCGAGCGCGCCGCTGACAAGTCCGCCTGCGGTTACCTGCATAATGCTTGACATGCGTTTGTCCGCCCGCGCCGACTATGCGCTGCGCGCCGCGATCGAGCTCGCGGCTGCCAGCGACGGCCATGTCACCGCTGACCAACTGGCCAGAGCGCAGCAGATTCCGGGCAAGTTCCTCGAGGCGATCCTTACCCAGCTACGGCGCGGCGGGCTGGTACGCAGCCAGCGCGGGCCCGACGGGGGCTTCTGGCTTGCCCGGCCGGCCAGCCAGATCTCGCTCGCCGACATCATCAGGGCGATCGACGGCCCCCTGCTCGGCGTCCGAGGCGAGCGCCCGGAGAACCTGGGCTATACCGGGGCCGCCGAGCCGCTCCAGGAGGTGTGGATCGCGTTGCGCGCCAACGAGCGAGCCATCCTCGAGGAGGTCACGCTCGAGCACCTCGTGTCCAGGCAGCTGCCCGAGCGGGTCCGCCAGCTCGCCGATAATCCCGAGGCCTGGGTCTAGGCTGGCCCCGGCCTGAGGCTGGCCAGGACCGTCTGCCCTACCGGCGATGGCGGTGCGCCTGGTGAGCGTTCCTGCGCATATTCCCCGTGCGGCGGCACGGCCGGCTGGGCAATCAGCCGCGGGAACCGGCCTTGGTGCGGCCAGGATGCCGCGAGCAGCTTAACCGGCCGGCATCCTCAGACAGGCACCATGTCGGTGATCTCGCGCGCGCGGAGCGCGACCTGCTCAATGACCGGCTGGTCCGCATGCAGCACCGCGGAATCGAGGACCTCGTCGTCGGCCGTGACGAGGCGCTGGCGAGCCTGCACGGCCAGACTGCGGCCCGGCGTACCGGCGGCAAGCCTTGAGCCGACCGGGATGGTCACCCGGCGTCCCGCAGCCCCACCGGCCTGAGGCTTGCCCGCGACGGTGGCGGGCTCGGGCCCGGCGGCACCGCCCTGTGACGGCTCCCTGACTCCGGTTAGTACCGGCTCATTCTGCAACTCGGCCAGCGCAAAGTTGTCCGAGACTTCCCGAAGGACCTGCGATAGCGGCGCCCCGAGGGCGCCGCAGATGGAAGCGAGCAGCTCAGAAGACGCTTCCTTCTGGCCGCGCTCGACTTCGGACAGGTATCCAAGGGACACCCGCGCTGCGGCGGACACCTCACGGAGGGTGCGACCCTGCCGGAGACGCAGTCGCCGCAGCGCGTCACCGAGAAAGTGACGAAGCAGCACCATCGTCGCACTCCCTTCCCAAGGTCGACCCGCTAACTCCTCCACCGTACCTGCCCTTACGGACTGTGCGGGAGAGGGCATAGGTGCGTGTTCGAAGGAGTAACACTGTAATCAGATGTTATCTTCCTTCAACATATCCATGAGCAACCGCAGCGCGCACACGACGGTGCCGAGCCTGATCTGCTGCCTGTCACCGGTGAGCCCGAGCGCCCGCACGGCCGTGTCCCTGCCCATGTTGACCGCGATATACACGGTGCCGACGGGCTGACCATCTGCGGGATCAGGTCCGGCGACACCTGTGGTCGCCACGCCAGCTGTCGCCTTGATGCGGCCCCGGACGCCGGCGGCCATCGCCGCGGCGACGTCCGGATGGACGGCCCCATGACGAGCCAGCAGCCCGGGCGGTACATCGAGGACGGCCGCCTTGACGTCGGTCGCGTATGCCACCACCGCCCCACGGAACGCAGCGGACGCGCCGGGGATGGCCGTCAGCGTGGCAGCGAGCATGCCGCCGGTCAGCGACTCGGCAACCGCGAGCGTCTGGCTGCGGGCGGTCAGCAGGCTGATCACCTGCCGGGCAAGCTCCTGCGCCGTGAGCAAGGCCCCTTCATCCTGCTGCGCCGTGAGAGCGGCCCCTTCATCAGCCTGGTTCATCACATGTGCCCCGGCCCGCCCGCGGGTACTGACCGGCGCAGCCGCACCGCCCTGGCCGCGTAGTCGGCCCCGGTCAGCACCGTCACCACCACGGCGACCGCCATCACTATGGTGCGCGTGGCGTCAAGCGGCCCAGGCAGGATATACAGGCTGATGGCAACGACCTGCAGCAGGGTCTTAGCCTTCCCGCCGCGGCTGGCCGGGATGACGCCGCGGCGGATGACCCAGAAGCGCAGCACCGTGACGGCAAGCTCCCTGAACAAGATCACGCCGGTGACCCACCAGGGCAGCTCGCCGAGGAACGACAACGACACCAGCGCGGAACCGATGAGCGCCTTGTCCGCAATCGGATCGGCGATCTTGCCGAAGTCGGTGATGAGTCCCCGGCGGCGGGCCAGCTCGCCATCGAGCAGGTCGGTAGCCGAGGCGACGGCGAACACCACGAAAGCCGCGAACCGCCACCCGGGGCTTCCGGCTAGCAGGCAGGCTACGAACACCGGCACCAGCACCAGGCGGCCCACGGTCAGCGCGTTCGCGATGTTCATCAGCCCGGGCGGGGGAACGGTGACGCCGTCCCCGAGCCCGCCCTCCGCCGCAGCACCGGCCGCAGCACCGGCGTCAGGCCGGCGAAGGTGCTCACGCGCCTCTCGAGGGCGCTGCCGCCTTCATGCCGGCGTCGGCTACCAGATCGACCCCGTCGGCGCTAGTGACGACGGCCCGGGCCAGCTCGCCCACGGCCAGGGGACGGCTGGATCGCACGAGCGTCGTCCCGTCGACCTCAGGGGCCTGGTGCGGGGCCCGCCCCAGGTAGCGTCCTTCGCCGGGGCATTCCTCGATCAGCACGTCCACGACCTCGCCGGTGCGGTCCGCGGCACGCTGGGTCATCAGCTCGTCAGCGAGGTCCGCGAGGTCCTCGACCCGCCGCGCGACCTCGGCCGGCGGCAGCTGGCCGGGCAGCGACGCAGCCTCGGTGCCATCCTCGTCGGAATAGCCGAAAATCCCGATCGCGTCGAGCCTGGCCTCGACCAGGAAGCGCTCAAGCTCCGCTAGGTCAGCGTCGGTCTCGCCGGGGAATCCCACGATGAAGTTGGACCGGACGCCCGCCGCCGGGCAGGCCTGCCTGATCTGGCCAAGCAGCGTGCCGAAGCGCTCGCGATCACCGAACCGGCGCATCGCGCGCAGCACGCTGCCGCTGGCATGCTGGAAGGACAGGTCAAAGTAAGGAGCCACGCCCGGAGTGGACGTCATGGCCTGAATCAGCCCCGGCCGCAGCTCAGCGGGCTGCAGGTAGCTGACCCTGACCCGCTCGATCCCCGGGATCGCGGCGAGCTGCGGAAGCGCTTCCTCGAGCAGCCGCAGGTTGCCGAGGTCCTTGCCGTAGGACGTGGAGTTCTCGCTGACCAGCAGCAGCTCGCGGACGCCATGGGTGGCCAGCCAGCCAGCCTCGGCCAGCAGGTCAGCCACCGGGCGGGAGACGAACGCCCCGCGGAAGGCCGGGATGGCGCAGAAGCTGCACCTGCGGTCGCAGCCCGATGCGATCTTGAGCGGCGCCACCACCCCGCCGTCAAGCCTGCGCCGAAGCACCCGCGGCCCGGAGGCCGGTGCTATGCCGGGCGGGAGATCAGGTATGACCAGGCCGGAGCCGCCGGTCCGGCCGCCCGGCGCCGCTACGGTGCCATGGCCGGGCAGGCGCGGGCCGGCTCCCGACCGCCCAGCGGGCGAGACTGGCAGCAGCCGCCTCCGGTCCCGCGGGGCGTGCGCCGGCCAGCTCTCCCCCGCCAGCACTGCATCCAGCCGGGTTGCGATGTCGCCGTAATCGTCAAAGCTGAGTACCTGCGCTTCGGGTAGCGCCTCGGCCAGGCCGGAGCCGTAGCGCTCAGCCAGGCAGCCGGCCGCGACCACCTTCGCGCCCCCGGCGGCGGCGCCGAGCAGCTCATCTATGGACTCCTGCTTGGCCGCCTGGATGAACCCGCAGGTATTGACGAGGACCACGGCCGCGTCGCCGTCGTCGGCGAGCGTCCAGCCGGCCGCTTCGAGTCGGGCCGCGAGTTCCTCCGAGTCCACCTCATTGCGGGCACAGCCCAGCGTGACCAGGCTCACGCTGCGCGCGGCCGGACCCTGCTCCTGTTCGCTCGGCACACCGGCAGACTACGGTAAGTCAGCCGGTGCGCGGCCTGCGACGGTGCGCCTGCAAGGTCAGCTCACCGCCTTCTGGCCGGGCCCGAAACTGAGTGTGACCACCTGATTCGCTGATCCGGGCGGTACCGCGTTCTTCCCGTTGACCGTCAGCGAGATGCCGCCAGGATTGCCGATGATCATGCTGACCGCCTGACGCTCCGTCCAGCGCCTCTCAGTACCAGCGGCCACGATGCCGCTGAAGATGGTCTGCCCGCTCGCGGTTGTCAGGTCCACCCAGCAGTTCTCGACGGCGGTCAGGTGAATCACCACCTGGTGCGCACCGGCTTGGGACACCGGCGACGGCGTCGTCGTCGTCGATTTCGGCTGCCGATGCCCAGCCGACCGGTTATGGGCCGCCGCGGCTGACCGCGCCGCATCGGATTTCGTCTTCGACGACGAAACCGCATGGTAAACGGCGAACCCGACGATCAGCACAAGGGCCACCACCATGGCCAAACTCCAATTGGGCCTGCGCCGTTCCCTCAGCTTGATCGGCGTCGACGGTTCGAAGACGTCGGCGGCCGTAATGGCCTGCGGCGCCCCCTGGGTCGCGTCGTACTCCCGGATCAGCGGCTCAGGGTCGGTCCCCACCGCCCCTGCGATGCTGCGAATATGCCCCCGGGCGTAGAAATCCCCGCCGCACGCGGAGTAATCGCCGCGCTCGATTCCCCGGATAATTGTCTCCCTGATGCAGGTCCGCTGGCTGACCTGCGTAGTGGTGAGACCAGACTGGCGGCGTGCCTCCGCCAGGGTGTCACCGATGCTCACGCGCGCCTCCACTGCTCTATCGCACTGCGCGCCGCCCGGGGTGCGGGTACAGTTTCCGGAATCTTTGGCCTGTCCCATGATCCCGTTGTAAGGGACCGGTGACTAAGTGTAGACTCCCGCCTTTCGGCCGGCGAGGACCGCGGCACCGTTTAGCGATTAGGACCCCAGTATCACAGGTGCCGCGCAGCGGTCGCGCCGTCACGCGTCCATGCCGCGCAGCGATGCCAGCAGAGCCGGCAGGTCGTCGGGCTTGACCAGGACGTCCCTGGCCTTGGACCCTTCACTCGGGCCGACGACTCCCCTGTTCTCCAGCAGGTCCATCAGCCTGCCCGCCTTGGCGAAGCCCACCCGCAGCTTGCGCTGCAGCATCGACGTGGAGCCGAACTGGGTGCTGATCACCAGCTCAGCGGCCTGGATCAGGACCTCGAGATCATCTCCGATATCCGCGTCGAGCTCCCGCTGGCGCCCCTCGGGTGCCGTGACGTCATCACGGTAGACCGGCTCGGCCTGCTTCTTGCAGTGCGCGACGACCTCGCGGATCTCCTTCTCGGTCACGAAGGCGTTCTGCAGGCGCAGCGGCTTGCTCGCGCCCATCGGCAGGAACAGCGCGTCGCCCTGCCCGACCAGCTTCTCGGCGCCCGGCTGATCCAGGATGACCCGGCTGTCGGTCAGGCTGGAGGTGGCAAAGGCCAGCCGTGACGGCACATTCGCCTTGATCAGGCCGGTCACCACGTCGACGCTCGGTCGCTGGGTCGCGAGCACGAGGTGAATCCCGGCCGCGCGGGCCAGCTGAGTGATCCGCACCACCGCGTCCTCAACGTCACGCGGCGCGACCATCATCAGGTCGGCAAGCTCGTCGACGATCACCAGCAGGTACGGGTAGGGCACGTAGACGCGCTCGCTGCCGGCCGGCGCGGTGATCTTGCCGGCCCGGACCGCCTTGTTGAAGTCGTCCACGTGCCGGAACCCGGACGCGGCCAGATCGTCGTAGCGCCGGTCCATCTCCCCGACCACCCACTCCAGCGCGTCGGCCGCCTTCTTGGGATGCGTGATGATCTGGGTGATCAGATGTGGGATGCCCGAATAGATCGACAGCTCCACCCGCTTGGGGTCGATGAGGATCAGCCGGACCTCGTCGGGGGTCGCCCGGACCAGGACCGAGGTGATCAGCGCGTTGATGCAAACAGATTTCCCCGCTCCAGTGGCCCCGGCAATCAGCATGTGTGGCATCTTCGCGATGTTGGCCACCACGGTGCGGCCCTCGACGTCCTTGCCGAGCCCGACCACCATCGGGTGGTGGTCGGTGGCGGCCACCGGCGACCTGAGCACGTCCCCGAGGCTGACTATCTCCCGGTCCGCGTTAGGAATCTCGACACCTATCGCCGACTTGCCCGGGATCGGCGACAGGATCCGCACGTCAGCGCTCTTCACCGCGTACGCGATGTTCTTGGACAGCTGCGTCACCCGCTCGACCTTGACCGCCGGGCCAAGCTCGATCTCGTACCTGGTCACGGTCGGGCCCCGGGTGAAGCCTGTTACCTGGGCGTCCACCTCGAACTGCTCGAGCACCACCGACAGCGCCTCGACCATCAAGTCGTTCGCCCGGGTCCGTGCCTTCGGCGCTGAACCGGGCCGCAGCAGCGCGGTCGGCGGCAGCGTGTAGCTGGCGTCGCTGGACGAACTCAGGGTGAGCTGCTCGGCCTTGCGCTGGGCCGGGCCGGCCTCGTGGCTACCCGGTGCGGCTGCCCCGGCGGGGCCGCCCTCATCGGGCCCGAACCAGGAGCTGAGCCAGGAGGCCTCGGTCCCGTCGGCAGCCGCCCTCGGCCCCCCGTGACCTGCCGCGCCGGGCCCGCCGACGCCCTGGTGGGCCGATGCGGGCGGCCCGAAACTCAGCCCGTGCGCCGGTTCCCCGGCAGCGGCCGCCGGTGTCCCGGCGGCTCCGGGCGTCCCGCTGGCCGACGCCCCGGCGGCTGGCGACCCGGCCGCCGCGGCGCCCGCGGGGCCTGGCCGGTTCTGGCTGCCGGTCTCGCGCGCCAGCAGCCCGCCGAGCAGCGGGGTGTCGTAGGGCTTCTGGTGCTCCCCCGCCTCGATAGCCTCCTGGCGCCGGCGGCCGCCCCGGGTGAGCTGGCGGCCCAGGCGGGCCTGGCCGGCCAGCGCGTCCTGGTCACCGGCCTGGGCCGGGTCAGCCGGCCGTCCGCCGCGCCGCACGAAGCCGTGGAACTCGGCCAGCCGGCCCGGCACCCGGTGCAGCGGGGTTCCGGTGACGACCAGCAGCCCGAATCCGGTCACCAGCGCCAGTAGCGGGGCAGCGACCCAGGCCGTGACCGCGGCGACCAGCGGAGCCGACACGAGGAAGCCGATGAGCCCGCCGCCCTGCTGCATCGCAATCGCGCCTGCGGACGGGAAAGGCGTGCCGTTGGCGAGGTGCACGAGGCCGAGCGCGCCGACGATCAGGGCGGTCCAGCCGATCACCATCCGCGCGGTATCGGCGTTACGGTCCGGATGCCGCAGCAGCCGCCAGGCGAGCAAGGCCAGCAGGATGGCCACGGTCCAGGCACCGGAGCCGAAGGTGCCCCGGATGAAAGCGCCGAGCGGCCGGCCAATGACATTGCCGACCCTGAACCAGGTCACCGCGGCGGTGACGATCGCCGCGCCGAGCGCCGCCAGCCCCAGCCCATCCCGGCGATGAGCCGGGTCGAGGTCCCTGGCGTTGCGCCCGGCCGCGCGGGCCGCGAAGCCCACCCCGTGGGCCAGGCTCATCCAGGCTTCCGTGATCAAGCGGGTCGCCCAGCTGACCAAGATCACGATCGGGTTGCTCGGCGGCGGGCGGCGGGTGTACCTGCGCCCGTTGCCCGCGGGGTACCTGCCCCGGCCGGATCGCGCAGCGGGCTTGCGGCCAGGCTGCCCGCGGCTGGCTGGCCGCTTCGCTGTCCCTGCCTGCCGTGGGCGCCCGGCAGTCCCACCGCGCGGGCGCGCAGCGCCCTTGGGCGCACGAGTCGCCATGATCCCCACCGTAGCGAGCATTCCGGCGCTCGCGAAGCATGCACAGGCCTGGCGTGTCGGGCCGCGCCGATGAGGCCCCGGCGGGCTTGCTATGGTTTTCAGACCTCGACGAGGACCGGGATGATCATCGGACGGCGGCGGTAGTTCTCATTGACCCAGCGCCCGACCGTCCTCCGCACCAGCTGCCTCAGCTGATGCACCTCATTGATCCCTTCGGCGGCGGCCCGGGCAAGCGCCTCCTCGATTCGCGGGCGCACCTCCTCGAAGGCCGAGTCGTCGATGCCGGAGCCGCGCGCGTGAATCTCCGGTCCAGCGACCATCTTGCCTGTCGTGGAGTCGACGACGATGACGACCGACACGAACCCTTCCTCGCCGAGTATCAGGCGGTCCTTCAATGACGACTCGGTCACCTCACCGACCGACAAGCCATCGACGTAGACATAACCGCACGGGACCGTTCCGGTGACGCGGGCCCGGCCGTCGATCAGGTCGACCACGACCCCGTCCTCTGCGATGACGATATTGCGGTCCGGAACGCCGGTCAGCGCGGCAAGCTCGGCGTGCGCCTTCAGATGCCGCCACTCGCCGTGCACGGGGATGAAGTTGGCGGGCCGCACCAGGTTCAGCACGTAGAGCAGTTCGCCCGCCGGAGCATGGCCGGACACATGGACGAGCGCATTGCCCTTGTGCACGACCCGGGCGCCGAGCCTGGTGAGGTCGTTGATGATGCGGGACACAGCGGTCTCGTTGCCCGGCACAAGCGAGGAGGCAAGGATGACGGTGTCGCCCTCGGCGATCCTGATCGGGTGGTCCCGTCCGGCCATCCTGGACAGCGCCGACATCGGCTCGCCCTGCGACCCGGTGGAGATCAGCACGATCCGCTCCGGCGGCATCTCCTCGGCCTCGCGCGGCTCCACGATCAGGCCGCCTGGCACCGACGGCACCCGCAGGTAGCCGAGCTCGCGGGCCACCCCCATGTTCCGCACCATGGACCTGCCGACCAGCGCCACCTTGCGGCCGTGCGCCGCGGCGGCCTCGAGCACCTGCTGGACCCGGTGCACGTGGCTGGCAAAGCAGGCCACGATGATCCGCTGCCCGGCCGCGGCGAAGACCTCCGCGAGCACCGGCGCGATTGCCCGCTCGCTCGTCACGATGCCGGGGACCTCGGCATTGGTGGAGTCCGCCATCAGCAGGTCTACGCCGTCGGCGCCCAGCCGCGCGAAACCGCCTAGGTCGGTCAGCCGCCCGTCAAGCGGCAGCTGGTCCATCTTGAAGTCGCCGGTGTGCAGCACCAGTCCCGCGCTGGTCCGGATGCCGACCGCGAGCGCGTCGGGAATCGAGTGATTCACCGCGAGGAATTCCAGGTCGAACGGGCCGAACGCCAGCCTGGCGCCTTCTGCCACCTCGCGGACGTCCGGCGTGATCCGGTGCTCGGTCAGCTTGCTCCGGACCAGGGCCAGAGTCAGCCTGGAGCCCACCAGCGGGATGTCAGGCCGCCGGCGCAGGAGATAGGGGACGGCGCCGATATGGTCCTCGTGCGCGTGCGTGAGCACGAGGGCCTCGACGTCGGCCAGCCGCCCTTCGAGCGCTGAGAAGTCGGGCAGGATCAGGTCAACGCCAGGCTGATCCGGCTCGGGGAACAGCACCCCGCAGTCGACCACGAGGAGGCGTCCCGCGTGCTCGAAGACCGTCATATTGCGGCCGATCTCGCCGAGACCGCCCAGCGCGACAATGCGCAGGCCATCGGCGGCAAGCGCGGGCGGCGGCCCGAGACCGGGGTGCGGGTGGCTCACTTGAGCTTCACACCGCCCGCCACCAGATCGACACGCAATTGGTCCACCTCGGCCGGGGAGGCGTCGACCAGCGGCGCGCGTACCGGCCCGCCGGGGAGGCCGAGCAGTCCGAGCGCCGCCTTCGTCGTGATGACCCCCTGCGTCCGGGACATCCCGGTGTAGACGGGAAGCAGCTCGCGATGGATCGCCAGGGCCCTGGTGACGTCGCCTTTCGTGTAGGCGTCGATCATCTCGTGCAGCCGGTCGCCGACCACGTGACTGTGCACGCTGACGAATCCGACGGCACCGATAGCCAGCCAGGGCAGGTTGAGCATGTCGGAACCGCAGTAGTAGGCGACCTGAGTGGCGGCCATTACCACGGACGAAGCACCCGGATCGTCCTTGGCGTCCTTGACCGCGACGATCCTGGGATGCTGGGCGAGCCTGATCAGCGTCTCGGTCGCGATGGGCGTCGCAGTGCGGCCTGGGATGTCATAGAGCATGACGGGCAGGCCGGTGGCGTCCGCGACCGCCGTGAAGTGCCTGAACAGCCCCTCCTGTGGCGGCTTGCTGTAGTACGGCGTGACCACGAGCAGGGCGGCCGCGCCCGCCCGCTCCGCCTGCCTGGCAAGCTCGCAGGTGTGCGCGGTGTCGTTGGTACCGACCCCGGCCACGACGGTGGCACGGTCCCCGACAGCCTCGACCACGGTGCGCAGCAGGCGGTCCTTTTCAGCGTCGGTCGTGGTCGGCGATTCGCCGGTGGTGCCGCTGATAACCAAGCCGTCGCTGCGCATCTCGCCGACCAGGTGCTGGGCGAGCTTGGCGGCCCCCTCATAGTCGACCGCACCAGCGCTGGTCATCGGCGTGACCATGGCGGTGAGCAGGCGGCCGAACGGGGCCGCCGGGACGCCTGCGGCGCGTCCCTCGGGCGTTGCGGTAGCTGTCATGTACCGAACGCTACCGGGCGCTGCCGCCGCGGGGGTACAGCCGACGCGATACGCGCACGTAATCTGCCGCTGGCCGGGGCCGGACGGGCGCCCTACCGGGGACCGGGGACCCAGGGACTCGGCTGCCCGGGCCGGCCCGTCGCTCAGGCTGGATCCCGGCTCTGCCGGGCGCTGGCGCCCATCCCCGGCAGACACTACGGCCGGTAGCCTGAACCCCTGGCCGGCTTGGCCGTCGCTGCGCCGTTTGTTCAGGCGGCCCGGGCGGCTTGCTGGGCGCGCCCGGGGCCCTTGTGAAGACGCGGCGACGTGAGCTCGGGGGTACCCACGTCGCCTGCGTCTGCCTCATTATCGGCCACCATTGCACATGCCGTTACTCGTTGCGCGCAATTCGTTATACACCGGACCGCCAGCACGACCTTTAGAAACACCACCGGGCCTAATAAGTCTCATATCGCCCACCGGCCACCGCGGCCTCACGGCGGCAACCATGATCGTGGTCGCTAGGCGGGGCCGGAACACGAGAACACCATGATCACGGCGGCCGGATGGCGGCCGGTGCGCGCCAGCTTCCTCCAGGTCAGCCTGATGCCGGCTGCCTATGCTGAGACATGCGATCACCGATGCAGAACCGCGTCACGCCGCTGGGCGATCTCGTCGCGATCGAGCTTCGCGGCGCATGGACGGGCAACCGCGGCAATCTGCATCGCGGTACCCAGGTGGTCCGTTTCCATGGCAGCCAGTTGTGGATCACCTGCGCGCTGCATTACCGGGACTGGAAGCTGGCGCAGTGGGCTCCCGGCCGGTTCACCGTCCTGTTCTTCCATGACGAGGCGGTGTCTTTCGCGGCCGGCCATCGCCCGTGTGCCTGGTGCCGCCGGGAGGCATACAACGCGTTCCGCGGTGCGTGGGCCGCTGGGCTCGGCGTGCCGGTGCCGCTGGCCGTCCAGATGGACCGCCAGCTGCACAGCGAGCGGATCGTCCGCGGCACCCACCGCAGGCAGTTCCACTCGTTCTCCTGGCCGGCGCTACCTGCCGGGAGCTTCGCGCTCGTCGATGGCGAGCCGACGCTGGTGCTCGATGGGGCTGTGGTGCCGTGGACGATCCGCGGTTACTCCGCTGCACGTGCCAGGCCCCGCGCTGGTTTTGCCGAAGTGATCACCCCGCCGTCGACGGTGGCAGCGCTGCGGGCAGGGTACCGGCCGCAGATTGACCCAGCGGCCACTTCTAATCTCTGGTAATCCCTACTCGCCCGTGGCTGGATCATGGCGACTGGCCGGGCCGCCTTTTCATGAGCGATTGCCAGAGCACCGGATCGTGATGGCAGGTGGTCACCTGGATGACACCTGGATGATGTCATCGGGGTTGCGCGGCCTGCTCCAGGTCGACCTGGTCACAGCGGGCACGCGGCCCGTGCCGCCCGCAGCCAGCCGCGGCCGAATTGCGGTATGGTACCCCTGTCCTGGGTCGGCCCAGGATGGCGCAGAGCCCAGCGAAGCCGGTGCGATCCCGGCGCTGTCCCGCAACGGTAATGCCCCGAGAGGGGACGAGCCCGGACGCCTGACCCGCGCCGACGATCTGTCCTCGGAGGAAGGGCGGTTCGTTCCGGCGCCCCGTTGGCGTCGTGGCGGGCGCACTTCGTCCTCCAGACCCGACGGAGGATGATCATGCCGGCTCTCTCTCGTCAGTTCCCGGCCGTCATAGCCATTGCGGCTGTCGCCGCGTTCTGTGCGGCCTGCGGCACTTCAGCTGCCGGCCATCCCGATGCCAATAGCGCGGCTGCCGGGGCGGCTACTGCAGCCGGCGCCTTTCCCGTCACGATCTCGGCGGCCGGCGGCCCGGTCCGCGTCAGGTCCCGGCCGGCGAGAATCGTCTCGCTGGCACCCACGGCGACCGAGATGCTGTACGCCATCGGCGCCGGCAGCCAGGTCAAGGCGGTGGACGCCGACTCGGACTACCCGGCGCAGGCGCCCAGGACCAAGCTGTCCGGGCTGGAGCCCAACGTCGAGGCGATCGTCGGCTACAAGCCAGATCTTGTCGTCGTCTCCAATTACGCCAGCGGCCTGGCCAAGCGCCTTGCCGCGTTCTCTATCCCGGTTCTCAACCTGCCGGCGGCGGCCAGCTTGAGCGGCATGTACAGCGAGTTCGATCAGCTCGGGCAGGCTACCGGCCACCTGGCCGCTGCCCAGCGCGAAGACGCGGCATTGCGCAGCCAGGTCGGCCAGATAACGGCGCAGGTGCCGCACAATTCCAGGCAGGTCACGTACTACTACGAGCTGGACCAGACCTATTACTCGATCACGTCGTCGACATTCGTCGGCAGCCTGTTCAAGCTACTGGGGATGAAGAGCATCGCGGATGGGGCGTCAGGTGCGGCGGCCGCCGGCGGCTATCCGCAGCTGTCGAGCGAGTACATCATCAAGGCCAACCCCGACTTCATCGTCCTCGCGGACACGATCTGCTGCCACCAGAGCGCGGCGACCGTCGCAAAGCGTCCCGGGTGGTCGGGCCTGACCGCGGTCAGGGACGGTCACATCATCCTGCTCAATGACGACATCGCATCCAGGTGGGGTCCGCGGGTGGTCGACCTGCTGCGGACAGTCGAGGCAGCCCTCGCGAGGGAACGCGGCCAGTGACGCCGCCAGCCGCCGGCGGGGCAGCCGGCCCGGCCGACACAACCGGCCGGACCGCGACGCCCGACACAACCGGCCGGACCGCGACGCCCGACACAACCAGCCGGACCGCCACGCCCGACACAACCAGCCGGACCGCCACGCCCGACACAACCAGCCGGACCGCCACGCCCGACACAACCAGCCGGACCGCCACGCCCGACACAACCAGCCGGACCGCCACGCCCGACACAACCAGCCGGACCGCCACGCCCGACACAACCAGCCGGACCGCCACGCCCGACACAACCAGCCGGACCGGCACTGCCGGCGCCGCCATCCCGGCCGCAGCCGCAACGCCTAACCCGGCGCTCGCCCGGGTCCGCCCCGGCCGTCCGATCGCGGTGGCCACAGTGCTCTTGCTGGCCGCCATGATCATCGGAGTTTCGGTCGGCCCGGCTGACCTGTCCCTGCCAGCAGTGGTCGAGGCCCTGCTGGTGCGGCTGCCGTGGCATCCGGCGATGTCGGTCCCGAACCTGAATTCGGTCATTGTCTGGCAGATCAGGCTGCCGCGGGTGATCCTCGGCGCGCTTGTCGGGGCGATGCTCGCCGGCGGCGGCGCGGCATACCAGGGCGTGTTCCGCAATCCGCTGGCAGACCCGTATCTGCTCGGCGTGGCGGCAGGCGGCGGCCTCGGCGCCACGATGATCATCGTGACCGGCGGCAGTCCCGGGCTGCTGCCGCCGGCGGCGTTCGCTGGCGCTCTATGCGCCGTTGCGCTCACCTACCTGCTCGGCGCGGGCCCGGGCCGCGGCGGCGAGTCGCCGGGTTCCGGCGCAGCGACAGCCTCGATCGTCCTGGCGGGCGTGGCTGTCGCCGCCTTGCTGACCGCGGTGCAGACTTACCTTCAGCAACAGCACGCCCAGACGCTCCAGGTGGTCTACTCCTGGATCCTCGGCGAGCTTTCGCTCGCCTCGTGGTCTGATGTCACGCTGATCCTCCCCTACGCGGTCCTCTCGGCGGTGCTGCTGATCACGCACCGCCGCCTGCTCGATGTGCTGCGGGTCGGCGAGACGGAGGCTGGCAGCCTCGGGGTGAACGTCGCGCGGCTGCGCCTGATGGTGGTGCTGGCCGCCACGCTCGGCACCGCGGCGGCGGTCGCGGTCAGCGGGCTGATCGGTTTCGTCGGCATCATCGTCCCGCACACCGTGCGGCTGACGGCCGGGGCGAGCTACCGGATCGTGCTGCCGGTCTCGATGATCGGCGGTGCGGCCTTCCTGGTGCTTGCCGACGTGGTGGCCCGGACCGTGCAGGCCCCGGCCGAAGTGCCGATCGGGGTGATCACCGCAGCCGCAGGAGCGCCGTTCTTCCTGTTCGTCCTGCGGTCGCGCCGGAGCAGGCGGGACCTGTCATGATCAGCCTCGACGCGGTGCGGGTCAGCTACGGCCAGGTGACGGCGCTTGACGGCATCACCGAGACGGTCGCCGACGGGGAATGGCTAGGGGTGATCGGTCCCAACGGCGCGGGGAAGACGACACTGCTGCGGGCGGCCGCCCGGCTGACCGGCTTCAGCGGCCACATCGCCGTTTGCGGCCAGCAGGTGACCAGGATGCCCAGGCGGCGGCTGGCCCGCCTGATCGCCTACGTGCCGCAGCAGCCACAGCTGCCGCCCGACATGACCGTTGCTGATTACGTCCTGCTCGGCCGCACTCCGCACATCGGCTACCTGCGGGTCGAGACCGATGCCGACCGCGCCATCTGCGCCGCGCTGCTGGACCGGATGGCCTTGTCTGACATGGCCGGCCGGTCGCTGCGCACGCTGTCCGGCGGTGAGCTGCAGCGGCTGGTGCTCTCCCGGGCCCTGGCCCAGGAGGCGCCCGTCCTGCTGCTCGACGAACCCACCAGCGCACTCGACCTGGGCCGCCGGGTGGATGCGCTGGAGCTTATCGACGAGCTGCGTACCGAGCGGTCGCTTACCGTGCTGTCCGCGGTTCATGATCTGACCCTTGCCGGGCAGTTCGCCGACCGGCTGCTGCTGCTTGACCACGGCCGGGTGGCCGCGGCCGGATCACCGGCCGCCGTGCTGCGCGCGGAAGTGCTCGCCCGCTACTTCGGCCCGGGCGTTCAGGTGCTGACGACCGCCGGCGGTGACATTGCGGTCATTTCCGGCCGCCACGGCCACCCAAGCCGCTGACGAGGCCGATTGCAGGCGCACGTCGCCACCGGTCATGCTGCGGCAGCGCCGCTCAGGCGGCACTCGACTCGGCCAGGTAGGCGGCCCACTGCGGGTCTCCGTCGTGGGCAGCGCCGATCAGCCGCCAGTGCGTGCCTCTGGGCACCGCCGGGTCGCAGCGCAGGCTCCAGCCCAGTTCCTCAATGAGCCGGTCGGCCTTGCGATGGTTGCACCTGGAACAGGATGCGACGCAGTTCTCCCAGGCGTGCGTGCCGCCGCGGCTGCGGGGCACCACGTGATCGATGGTCTCGGCCTTCGTGCCGCAGTAAGCGCACTGGTAGTTGTCCCTGCGCATCAGTGCCGCCCTGGTCAGCGGGACACGGCTGCGGTGCGGCACCCGGATATAGCGGCGTAGCCTGATGACCGACGGCGCAGCCAGAATGACGGAGGCAGACCGCAGCACCGCGCCGCCCGCATCCTGGTGGAGAACCTCGGCCTTGTCGCCGATGACCAGGCACACGGCACGATGCAGGCAGATCGTCGTGAGCGGCTCATACGTCACGTTGAGCAGCAGTACCCGACGCACTCGCACCTCCCCACGGGTGCACAGCTCCTGCGACCGGGAGCACCCGTGACCAGTGTGATTCCCCGCGGGCCCAGCCGCCAACAGCAATAGCGTAACCGCGCGGGCGCGCAGCGGCGCAGGCCACGCCGGCCGGGCAGGTCAGGCCACCGCAGCCGGTCACGCAAAGATCTGACAAGGGCTGCGAAATAAGCCTGGCCAGGGTGCAGCCGTGACGGCTGCCACCGCGCGGCGCCGCGCCGGCGAGCGGGCCCTGACAGACCCATGGCGATCGAAGGTCCTGGGACGACGACCCTCTGCACGCACGCAAGATGTGCGCCGAGCTCCAGCACGCGACTTCGGCGCCGTTCCAGGTTCGCCCGATCCTGCGGCGCCGGGAATCTAATGTGGGACACGGGCAGCGAGCCGTTAGCCGTGCAGTGTCTTTGTCGTCGCGGACGCTCGCCTTCGCCGCTTTCATACCGGGTTCAGCCGGTGAGCGGCGCCTGCTGGGCGCCGCTGCCGCGCGGCTGGTCAGCGTGGCGCGCCGCAAGCCGCGACCATTGAGAGGACACCGCCGTGAGCACCGAAGCGCTCGTGCTGGCGCGCGCCGCCGCCGCCATCAACCCGGCCCGCAGCCCGCTCGAGGGGGCCTGCGGGACCGACCCGGGGATCGCCTGCCGGACTATCTGGGACATCACGCACAATAGCCAGGCAGCCGCGCTGACTGATGTCTTCATCGCCGGGCCCGCGCAACTGGCCGTCCGGATCTTCTTCGTCGTGCTGCTCGCGGTCCTCATCAGGTTCGCCGCGCACCGGCTGATCCGCAGGATCACCAGGCGGGCCGCCCAGGACGGCACCGGCAGCGAGCGCGGCCGCATGCTGTTCCGCGAGCGCAGGCAGCAGCGCGCCGCCGCGCTCGGGTCAGTCCTGGAGAATGCCGCCTCACTCACCATCTTCGGCATCGCGGCCATCACGATCCTCGGCGACATGGGGATTAACCTGGCGCCTGTGCTGGCCAGCGCGGGGGTGCTCGGCATCGCGATCGGGTTCGGGGCGCAGAGCCTGATGCAGGACTTCCTGGCCGGGATCTTCATGCTGATGGAGGACCAGTACGGGGTCGGCGATGTGGTGAACATCGGCGTCATCAGCGGCGTGGTGGAGGGCGTCAGCCTGCGGATCACCACGGTCAGGGACGTCAACGGCGTTGCCTGGCACATCCGCAACGGCACGATCACCCAGGCGGGCAACGGGTCGCAGGGCTGGGCCCGAGCGGTGGTGGATATCCCGGTTCCCTATGACGAGGACATCCCGCGGGCGCGCAGGCTGATGAGCACCGCCGCCACCGGGATGTGGCAGGAGCCCGCCTGGCAGGAGGCCATCCTCGAGGAGCCCGAGATGTGGGGCGTGCAGGACATGTCCAAGGACGCCATCACGCTGCGGGTCGCCGCCCGGACCGTTCCGCTGCGGCAATTCGAGGTCGAGCGGGAACTGCGGGAGCGCCTCAAGGTCGCGCTGGGGGGCGACTCGCCGGACCGGCAGCCCGCCAAGTCAGCAACTTAGCGCGCTGAGCGTCGCGGCGGAGCACCACTATCGCTGTCCGGCTAAGACTTGGCCAGCCCGCTGGCCGGCGGCACTACGCTGGAGCGCAGCCATGGACGAGCCAGCTGAGATCACCCTGTATGAGGCAGTGGGCGGCGAGGAAACCTTCCGCCGGCTAGTGCACGCGTTCTACCGGGAGGTGGCGGCCGACCCGCAGCTCAGGCCCGTTTATCCCAGCAAGGATCTCGCGCCTGCCGAGGAGCATCTGCGGCTGTTCCTGATCCAGTACTGGGGCGGGCCCAGCACCTACAACGAGCGCCGCGGGCATCCGCGGCTCCGGATGCGGCACGCGCATTTCGCGATCGGCGAAGCAGAGCGGGACGCCTGGCTGCGCCATATGCGTACCGCGCTCGACGAGCTTGCCCTGGACGAGGCGCGCGACGCGCAGTTGTGGGAGTACCTGGTGATGGCTGCCCACAGCCTGGTCAACCAGCCCAGTCACCCGGGCGGCGCCGATCTGGGCCTATCGCCCGCCTGACTGCCCGGCTTGCGCTGCCCGGCCCCGCGCAGCCCGGCCCCGGCCTGATCAGCCGCGGGTGAGCTTGCGATAGGTGACGCGGTGCGGCCTGGCCGCCTCGGCGCCGAGCCGCTCGATCTTGTTCTTCTCGTACGACTCGAAGTTCCCCTCGAACCAGAACCAGCTCGATCCGCCCTCCCAGGCCAGGATGTGGGTCGCGATCCGGTCAAGGAACCACCGGTCGTGGCTGGTGATCACGGCGCAGCCGGGGAACTCCAGGAGCGCGTGCTCCAGCGACGAGAGCGTCTCGACGTCCAGGTCGTTGGTCGGCTCGTCGAGGAGCAGGAGGTTGCCGCCCTGCTTCAGGGTGAGCGCCAGGTTGACCCGATTCCGCTCCCCTCCGGACAGCACTCCGGCGGGCTTCTGCTGGTCGGCGCCCTTGAATCCGAAGGCGGCGGCATAGGCGCGGCTGGGGATCTCGATGCGGCCCGCCTTGATGTAGCTCTCGCCGTCCGAGATCGCTTCCCAGACGTTCTTGTCCGGGTCGATCCGGCTGCGGGACTGGTCGACGTAGGCGATCTGCACCGTCTCGCCGATCTTGATCGATCCGGCGTCCGGCTGCTCCTCGCCGACGATCATCTTGAACAGCGTCGTCTTGCCGACCCCGTTCGGGCCGATGACGCCGACGATCCCGTTGGGCGGCAGGCTGAAACTAAGGCCCTCGATCAGCATCCGGTCACCGAACCCCTTCGCCAGGCCGGTGGCCTCGACCACCTGACTGCCGAGGCGCGGGCCGGGCGGGATCTGGATCTCCTCGAAGTCCAGCTTGCGGTTCTGGTCGGCCTCCGCGGCCATTTCCTCATACCGCTGCAACCGGGCACGGCTCTTGGCCTGACGGGCCCGCGGACTGGACCGCACCCATTCCAGCTCGTCTTCAAGCCGCTTGCGCTTCTTGATGTCCTTGGCGCCCTCCACCTTGAGCCGCGCCGCCTTGGTCTCCAGGTAGACGGAATAGTTGCCCTCATACGGGTAGGCATGGCCGCGGTCAAGCTCGAGGATCCAGCCGGCCACGTTGTCGAGGAAGTACCTGTCATGGGTGACGGCCACGACGGTGCCCGGGTACTTCTCCAGGTGCTGCTCAAGCCAGAGCACGCTCTCGGCGTCGAGATGGTTGGTCGGCTCGTCGAGCAGCAGCAGGTCGGGCTGCTGCAGCAGGAGCTTGCACAGCGCCACGCGGCGGCGCTCGCCGCCGGACAGGATGCTGACGTCCGCGTCGGGCGGCGGGCACCGCAGCGCGTCCATGGCCTGCTCAAGCTGGCTGTCAAGGTCCCACGCTTCACGGTGGTCAAGCTGCTCCTGCAGCTTGCCCATCTCCTCGAGCAGCGCGTCCGAGTAGTCCGTGGCCATCTGCTCGGCGATCGCGTTGTACCGCTCAAGCAGGGCCTTGGTCTCCGCGACCCCGTCCTCGACATTGCCCAGGACGGTCTTGCTGTCATCGAGCTCAGGCTCCTGGTCGAGCATGCCGACGGTGAACCCGGGCATCAGCCGCGCTTCGCCGTTGGATGGCTGCTCAGACCCGGCCATGAGCCGCAGCAGGGTCGACTTTCCGGTGCCGTTGGGGCCGACGACGCCGATCTTGGCGCCGGGCAGGAACGAGAGGGTGACGTCGTCGAGGATGACCTTGTCGCCGTGCGCCTTTCGCACAGCGCGCATCTGGTAGATGAACTCGGGCATGGACTTAAGGGTATGGGGCCGCGCCGCCCTCTGTACAACGCCGCCGCCGCATCGCTGTCAGCGGTGCCGTCGTCACCGCGAAGCAGTCATGTCAGCGGACTCAGTGCACGGGACCGCAGGTCGGCGGTCACGATGTCGCGCCGCTCGGTCAGCACCCGGATCAGTGCGGGGTCGCGTTCCTCGGCGGCCAGGAAGGCGTCGATCCGCGCCAGCAGTTCCGGCGACGAAGCCGGGTGCGGGAACAGCACCTCGCTGAGCTTGACCCTGGTGTGCTCGCCGCGGGACGACCAGATCGTCGGCAGGACGCCGAAATACCGCTCCGTGTACGGCCCGAGCAGGCTCGCGTGCTCGGGCTGAATGAGACTGCGTGCGACCTCGGCGATGCCCTGATTCCCGAGGTCATCGGTCTCGGTCAGCAGCTTCCACGCGGCCGCCTTGTGCTCGGCGTCTGGCATCGCGGCGCGGCAGGCCGCCCAGTGCCGCCGGCCGGCGTCGGTAGCGTCCCGCAGGAGCTCGGCGTCGATCTGCGCATCGCCGGCCTGGCCCGTGCTGGCGAGCCGGCGGAGGATAGACCAGCGCAGCTCGGCATCGATGGTCAGGCCTGGCAGCTGCGCGCTGTCGTCCAGCAGCGCGGCGAGCAGCCCGAGCTGGTCCGGCGCGGTCGCGGTCCAGCTGAGCAGCTGCGCGTAGGCGAGCTGGTGGTCGCTGCCCGGCTCGGCGGCACGAAGCAGCAGGCTGCTGGCCGCCGCGAGTTCCTGCTTTCCCTTGGCCACCCATTGCGGATCGCCGGCCAGCGTCATGATCTGCTCGGTAACCGACGACAAGGTCTGCAGGACCGACACGGATGACTCGCGGTCCATGCCGTTCGCCAGCATCCGCACGAAGTCGGGCAACGGCAGCTCCGCCTGCCGCACCATGTCGATCGCCGCGTTCCAGCACACGGCGCGGGCCAGCGGGTCGCTGACCGCGCCGATCGACTCAGTCAGCGTCCTGATCGACCGCGGGTCGAAGCGGATAATCGCGTAATCGAGGTCACCGTCGTTGAGCACGATCAGGTCGGGCTGGGCGACGCCGGTGAGCTGCGGCACCTCGGTGCGCGGACCCGCAATGTCGATCTCCACGTGGTGCACCCGCGCCAGGGCGCCCGCCACCCGTGAATACAGGCCGACGGCGAGGTGATGCGGCCGCAGCGTGGGATGCTGCCGCGGTGCCTCCTGCAGGACGGCGAACGACATGAACGTCCCGTCCGTGCCGGTCTCGAAGTCGCAGCTGAGCGTGTTGGGACCGGCGGTTTCCAGCCACGACCTCGACCAGTCCGCCAGGCTGGCGCCCGAGCTCGCTTCCACGGCCCCCAGCAGGTCCGTGAGCGCCGCGTTGCCCCAGGCGTGCGCGCCGAAGTAAGCACGGATGGCGGCAAAGAACTGCTCCCGGCCCACGACGGCGACAAGCTGCCGCAGCACCGAGGCGCCTTTCGCGTAGCTAATCCCGTCGAAGTTCGCCACCGCCTGGCTCAAGGTGGGCACGTCCGCCGCGATCGGATGGGTGGAAGACAGCTGGTCCTGCATGTAGCCCCAGCCTTTGCGGCCGATGGCGAACGTGGTCCAGGCGTCGGTGAATCGTGTCGCCTCGGCGCTGGCCAGCCATCCGCAGAATTCCGCGAATGACTCATTGAGCCAAAGATCGCCCCACCATCTCATCGTCACGAGGTCGCCGAACCACATGTGCGCCATCTCGTGCAGGATCACCATGGCGCGCAGCTCGTGCTGGGTGGCGGTCACCTTCGAGCGGAACAGCATCTCGTCCGAGATGATCACGCAGCCGACGTTCTCCGTGGCGCCAGAGCTGTACCCGGGCACGAAGACCTGGTCGTATTTGGCGAACGGATAGTCGCCCTCGAACAGGCCGGTGAAGAAGTCGAGACCCTGTCGGGTGATAAGGGCGATGTCGCCGGTGTCGAGATACCCGGCGAGCGAGGCCCGGCAGGCAAGGCCGAGCGGGATCACCTGGCCGCGCGCTGTCGTGTGCGAGTCCCGGACGACGTGGTATTCACCGGCCGCCACGGCGGTCAGGTAAGTCGAGATCCGCGGGGTCGGCGGGAAATGCCACACCGCGGTGCCGTCACCGGCAGGCTCCGGGGCCGATCCGGGCTGATTCGACAGCACCGTCCAGTGCGCGGGCGCGGTAATCCGGAAGGTGAAGGCGGACTTCAGGTCCGGCTGCTCGAAGTTCGCGAATACCCTGCGGGCGTAGGCGGGCTCGAACTTCGTGTAGGCGTAGACCTTCCCGTCGGCGGAGTCGACCGCCCGGTGCAGGCCCGTGCCGTCCGTTGCGTAACGGCAGTCGGCGGTCACCCGCAGCTCATTGCGGTCAGTGAGGCCTGCCAGCATGATTCGCCCGTCAGCAAATGCCGCGGCCGGGTCGATCGCCGCGCCATTAAGGGTGATCTCATGCACTTTCTCCGCGATCAGATCGACGTATGTTGTGGTGCCAGGCCGCCGGCAGCCGAACCTGATCACGCTGGCGGACCCGAAGACCTGGTCGCCCCTGGTGAGATCCAGCGCGACCTCGTAAGAGTCCACCTGCAGCAGCCGTGCGCGGCTGGCGGTCTCGGTACGGGTGATCTCAGCGATCGGCATCGGCGGCGTCCCTCAGGCGAGCTGGGTTCTCGGGCGGCAAAAGAGTATAGGAGGCGGCCGCTAGCTTCCGGGGTGCTGCTCGGGCGGGTGTCCCTGAGGCTGGCTTGTCCTGATGGGGCCGCGGCCTGGCTGCTTGACCGGATGCCGCTGCCGGGCCAGTCAACCGGGCCGTCAAACGGCGACGCGCCCGGTGCCCACTGGGCCCGTGAGCCTGGGCCCGTGAGCCTGGGCCCGTGAGCCTGGGCCCGTGAGCCTGGGCCCGTGAGCCTGGGCCCGTGAGCCTGGGCCCGTGAGCCTGGGCCCGTGAGCCTGGGCCCGTGAGCTCGCCGCTCCGGTCCACGGAACCAGGCCCGGAGTGAGAATCCGGCGAACTCGGTCGCCCGTGCCGCTGGCGGCACGGGCGACCTCGCTTGCCGGTCAGAACGGCGCGGCTGCCCCGGCCGCCTCCGTTGCCAGCGACGCGATCGCGTCCTCGTCGAACATCTCGCGGGCCGCCGCCACGTCCGCGTCGGGCGCAAGCCCGGCCTCGCCGATCGCGGCCAGGGCCGCGGCCTCGTCCCCGCTGGCGGCCGCCGCGGGGCCGGTGGCAAAACCGCTCCCGTCGGCCGGATCCGCCAGGTATCCGCTGCCGCCAGCGGCGACCTCGGCGGCGTACTCCGCTGCCGTCTTGCCGGTCGGCGGCCTGGTCCGCTGGAACTGCGCGACTCCCCGGCACAGATCATGCCCGATCGAGGTCGCGTCCACGTCGACCGAAGTCCTCGGCACGCCCTGCTTGTCTTCGTAGGAGCGGACGGACAGGCGCCCCTTGATCACCACCGGGTCACCCTTACGCAGGCACACGGCCACGTTGTCGGCCAGCTTGCGCCAGCAGGTGACCGTCACGAAGGAGGTGCTCCCGTCCGTCCACTCCCCGGTGGCGCGATCAAGCCACCTCGGTGTCCACGCCACCCGCATAGACAGATTCTGGACACCCTCGCGGATCGTCTTGATCCTGGGCTCGTTGGCCACATAGCCGGTCAGGCTGATGTGCGCCTCGTTCATCATCGCGGCCCTCCTGGGGGCTCTGCGGCGCCGGCGCCGGTCGCGCCAGGGCTGCCGCTCCGGCGGCGCAGCGCCGCCCGGCTGCTCTCCACGGTCCGCCCGTGGCGGCGCGGGCGGCGGAGCGGTGCCGCGGATGTGGAAAAGGTCGCCAGCGTGACAGTCCTGTTGATGACCAGTGCCAGTCGGGAGCGGAGTGTGCGAAGATGCGCGCCCGCCAGCATGCGGGCGGGCAGCGCCGCCCACGGGTCAGGCGGCCACCAGCTCAGACGGCTCGGCTATCACGTCAACCAGCGCTCCGTTACGCATCACCGTTATAGCCAGTGGCTTCCCGATCGCCTCGCTGAACATCAGCCGCTGCAGGTCCTGCGCCTTGCCCACCGGGTTACCTGCCGCGCTGAGCAGCAGGTCGCCGGCCCGCAGGCCAGCCCGGGCCGCCGGGCCCGCAGGCACGACCTCGGCGACCCGCAGGCCGGTCGTCCTGCCGAAACGCTCGCGGAGCGGCGCGGGCAGCGGCGCGGGCACGCTGACCAGCCCCAGGTAGGCCCGCCGGACCCGGCCATGCTGCATGAGCGCGGAGATGATCCGCCTGCTGGTCGCGTTCACCGGGACGGCGAGGCCGAGCCCGATCCCGGCCACCGCGGTGTTGATGCCGACCACCCGTGAGCGCGAGTCGGCCAGCGCGCCGCCCGAGTTACCCGGATTGAGCGCGGCATCGGTCTGAATCACGTCTTCCACCAGCCGGGCCGCCCCGGCGGTCCGCGTCGGCAGCGACCGGCCCAGGGCGCTCACTACTCCGGCGGTGACCGAGCCTGCCAGGCCGAGCGGGCTCCCCACGGCCACCACGAGCTGGCCGACAATAAGCTGGTCCGCCTCGCCGAGTTCAGCGGGCGCCGGCGTCGGGCCACCCGCGCGGACCACGGCAAGGTCAGAGAGCGGGTCGGCGCCGACTACGGTGAACGAGGCGGCTGTGCCGTCGGAGAACAGCGCCGTCCCGCCGTCGGCACGGCCGACGACATGCGCATTAGTAAGCAGGAACCCGTCGCCGGTGTAGACGACCGCCGAGCCGAGGCTCTCCCCGCCGCCGCCGCCGCGCGGCACCCGAAGGCTGGCCACTTTCGGGGTTAGCTCCGCGGCAACTTCCGTGACGATCCGGGAGTACGCGTCCAGCGGCGGGTCAGCTGTCATGTCGTCCTCCAGATAGCTGGATTACAACATTACATCAGCGGCGGGACGTTTGCTCCGGCCTCATCCCGGGCCGCCGCAGCACGCAGTTCTTCGCGGAAGCGGTGGTATTCGGACAGTTCCTGCTCGGCGGGCACGACCACCATCTCGCGGGCCACGACGGCAATCCGTGCCCGCATCTGCGATTCGACCTCCTCGTGCTCGCGCCGGGCGGCCGTCCGCACCAGGTTCATGCAGCCCGACGCGGTCAGCCAGCCGAGGAACAGGAATGCCGCGAGCATGACGCAGATCCACGGGATCAGGGCGACATCAGCGAACAGCCGCGGCACGTTCGCCGCGGCATGGAAGACGCCGCAGGCCACGATCACGCCGATCCAGGCCAGCCCGACGATCACGGCTCCGAGCAGCAGGCCCTGAGCGGCACCGATCAGCCACCACCATGGCTCGATCTTGCCCTCGGCCGGCAGCGACTCGCCGATGGCCGTGCCGAGCGCGGCGGGAATCTCCTCGGCTCTGGACCGCACCGCGGCCCGGACCGTCGTCGACCATGGTTTCGGCAGCGGCGGGCCGACCTCGTCGGCCAGCCGGGTGAGCGCATTGTCGATCTCCGCCTGCTGAGCGCCCGATGGCCCGGCCGTTATCGTCCGCAGCTCCTGCCAGAGCTTCCCGATCCTCATCTTCCGCACCGGGTCGCGGCCGGTCAGCCGGTCCACCAGCCAGGCGACCGGCCAGCCGACGTAGTCGATGGCCCGGAGCTCGCGGGCGCTCTCCAGGGAGTCGCTCACCGCCGACACGCCTGCCGCCCGGGAAAACGCGTCGGCCAGCTGGCTCGCGGCCAGCGCCGGGATCGCATCGGCGCCGTCCCCTGCGGCGGCGCCGCTGCCGGCGCCGTCCCCCGCAGCAGGCCATGCGGGGAGGCCGTCATCAGGATCCGCCCGGCCCGGTGCCGCTATGAGCGCGGTGGCGGCATCGACATAGGGCGCGAACCTGGCGACGAGGACGTCGACATCGGCTGAGATGCGGGCGGTGGCCGCCCTGCGCTGCGTGACCGCGCCGATCAGCAGCTTGCGCAGGTCATCGAGGCCTGCCCCGGTGGCAGCGGAGGTGACAAGGATCGCGGCCTCATGCAGCCCCTCGGAATCGAGGAGCCGCCGCAGATCGGATATGCAGTCCTCGATCTGGGCCTCGGTCAGCAGGTCACACTGGTTCAGCAGCACCGCGACCACCTCAGCGTGGCCGGCCAGCGGCACCAGGAACCTGCGGTGCACGGCCGAGTCCGCGTACTTCTGCGGATCGAGGACCCACACCATCAGGTCAGCCAGCCCGACCAGCCGGTCGACCTGCCCCGAGGCACCGGCCACGACGGAGTCGTGGTCGGGGAGGTCGAGCAGCACCAGCCCCGCCATGGCTTGCTCGCCGCGGTCGAGCGCGCTGCCCCGCGCGTACCGATACCTGCGCGGCACGGCGAGCCACTCCAGCAGCGGCCCGGAGCCCGCCACGCCCCAGACGCAGGCGTGCGCGTCCCTGGTAATCGGCCGGGTGACGCCCACGGTCGAGAAGTCGGCGCCCGCCATCCGGTTGAACAGCGAGGACTTTCCGCTGCCCGTGCCGCCGGCCAGCGCCACTACCGTGTGGCGGGCCGACAGCCGTAGCCGTTCGCCGGCCCTGGCCAGCAGCTCCTGCGAATCATGCAGGAGCTTCATGCTGAACCCGTTGCTGCCGGTGCGCGCCGCGCCGATCTGGATCATCCTGGCCAGCGCGGTGAGCCGGCCCGACAGAACAGCTCCGGCCGCATCGGGCTCGGCGAACTCGCTGCCGGCCGCTGGCCCGGCTGCGCCGGTCACCTCGCCGCCTCAAGGGTGTATGCCGCCTGGTAGAGGTGCACGGCTGCCTCCCCAGGCTGGCCCGCCGCGTCGATGACCTCAGTGAAGCGTCGCGTCTCCTCGGCGAAGAGCAACCTGATCCGGTCATGCAGGTCGACGCGGGCCCTGCCGCCGAGATCACGCAGCGGCCCCGCGCCGAACAGGGATGTCAGTACGCGCTGCGGGACCGCGCTGGTGCCTTCGGTGACCGCCACGTCCCCTGCGCCATAGCCCAGCAGGCCGACCATGAGCACCAGCGCCAGCGACTCAGCGTCGAACGAAGCCACTCGCGCGACCGAGCGTTTGGTCACATTCTCCGTCCGGACCAGGTGCAGCACGTATTCCTGCCAGGCGCTGACGGCCCGGGCCGAACGCGTCGCCAGGTCGGGTGACGACCTGGCCAGGGCGGCCGCGGCCACCGGCCCGGCGGCCACCGGCCCGGCAGCCACCGGGTCGCGGCCCTCGCCCGCGGGCTGGGCGAAGCCAAGCTCCGCAGCCGCGGCAAAGTCGGGATCAGGCTGTGACGCGCCGCCGTCGGCCCCGGCCAGCCGGTCCAGCAGTACCGCGCCTGCCGAATGCTCCTGCCACCGCATGACGACGTCCTCGGCGGCCCGGTCAGCGATCGAGGTCACCAGGGTCTCAAGCCCGGCGCGCAGCGCGCTCTTCAGCGCCTTGGCCCTGGCCGGCATGCGGCCTCTGCGCGGCCGCCCGGCTGGCCTGCCTGCCCGGCGTACTTGCAGCATGCGCAGGAGGTCGCCAGTACCGGTGAATTCCTGCCAGCGGGCCAGGATCTCGCCGCGCAGCAGCGAGCCGTTCCTGGTGGCCTCGTCTATCTCCGCCATGCCTGCCGCATATCCAGACTCGACGCAGGCCTGCAGCTCCGAACGCAGGGTCAGCTGCTCCTCGGCGTGCGCGGCCAGCGCTGGCACCCTGGTGCGGAAGGTGTCGAGCACACCCGACATGGTCCGAGTCAGAACGGCGATCCGCCGTTCTTCCCGGGTTGCGGTCTCCTCGAGCCATTGCCGGACCGGGCCGCAGACCGCGGGCGGCAGGGTGCCGTCCTCCAGGACCGTCTCGGCGATCATGAAGCGCCGCGCTTCCCTGAGGCCGTTGGCGGCAAGCATCGCATCGAAGTGGGCGGTGAGCGGCCTGGCGGATTCCTCAGGCACCCGGGAGAGCACGATGGCCAGCGCGGCGCCCCGGTCCCTTGCCTGCTGCAGCAGATCCCAGACCGCGGCGTCAGCGTAGCGGCTCGAGCTGGTCATGAACAGCCATAGGTCAGACGCGTCGAGGAACTGGTGCGCGAACTCACGGTGGGCCTGGACGACGGAGTCGATGTCGGGCGTGTCCAGCAGCGCGACTCCCTCGGGCATGCCCTCGCTTGCCGCCAGCACCAGCAGGCCATCCCTGCCTGGCATGGCCAGGCCCTGCTGGCGGACCCGCGGCAAGGTCGGCAGGAAGACATTCTCGGCGAACCAGCGGGCGTCGTTCGGATGGCAGGCCAGCACCGGGCTGTTCGTCGTCGGCCGGCGGATGCCCGTCGCGCTGACCTTCATGCCGACCAGGCTGTTCATGAGAGTGGACTTGCCCGCGCCGGTGGATCCGACCAGTGCCACCAGAATCGGGGCCTTTGATTGCCGCAACCGCGGCAGCAGGTAATCGTCGATCTGGCCGAGCAGCTTTCGCCGTTCGGCCCTCGCCTCGTCGGTCCCAGGCGCCGCGAAGAAGAACGGCAGCTCGACGACCTGATGACGGAGTCCGAGCAGGGCCGACTCAAGCTTCCGCGCGTCGACCCTGACGTGCGGCTCCGCCTCCCCGGCCGCCAGGCCCGGTCCGGGCGGTGCTGCGCTCGCCGCGGAACCCGTCTCGGGCACGGGCACGGCACCTGCGCCCGTGCCCGTGCCCGTACAGGCTTCAGCGCCGTCGCGAGCCTCAGCCCGCCGCTCAGATTTGGTCACTGCCTCACCACGCCACCGCGGCCGCCGCGGCCGACTCGCCAGCCTCGCGGCGTCTTGGGTGTCCGTATCCAGTCTTGCCGTAATTGTGCGCTGCGAATGCAGGTTACCGTCCGTTACTATCCGGGATGACCGAAACGGGAGTCCTGGTGAGACGTAAGCGAGCAATCAGGATATCCGCGATGATCTGCAAGTGCCAGGTCGTATCCGGGCAGTTCCTTGGCATAGCGGCGAATCGGCAGAAGGGGCTTCGCGAGCCGACCGCAGCGGTCGCGAGCCGGCCGCGGCGCCGGGGCGACCGCCAGGTGACGGCCGGGGCTACCGGCCGGCGGGCGGCCTCGTTGCGCCGCCCCACCCGGCCCGGGTCCCGCTGAAGTCCATCGCCCAGAGCAGCAGCGCGTTGAACGCCGCCGCCGCCACGGCCGCGCCGCCTTTCTCTGAAACGTTGCTCAGCGAGGGCAGTCCGCTTGCCCGCAGCGCGTCCTTGACCTCGGCCGCGCCGGCGAACCCGACTGGCATGCCGACCACGAAGCCGGGTTCAACGCCCCTGCTGAGGATCTCCTGGAGCGCGCTGGGCGCACAGCCGACCACCCAGATGGCGCCAGGCCCCACCTGGCCGAATGCCAGGCGCACCGCCGCCGCGGCCATGCTGATGCCGGCTGTGCGTGACAGCCGCTGGGTCAATTGCTCGTCCATCTTGCAGATCACCGGAGAGCCGGTGATACCTGCCGCGACCATGGCGGCATCGACGATCACGGGCGCTCCGCCGGCCAGCGCTACGACGGCCGACTCAAGCGCCTCCTCATCGCAGACCAGGTCGGTGGCGTAATCGAAATCGGCGCTCGCATGGATCACCCGCTCGGTCACGTCCCGGCTGAACCGCGGCAGCCGGGAAAGGTCGATCCGGGACCGCAGTACCAGGTACGACTCTTCCTCGAGCCGGTCGGCGCCATCCGCGCTGGCTGCCGCACCGCCCGGCGTGGTAATCACGCAGCTACCTCCTCGAGCCGACCTCGGCCGCAGGGCATATCGCGTGCTCCGGGCACGTTAGCAGGCGCGCGCGCAGGGACACGGTAAGGACACGGTAGGGACACGGCGAAGCTCCCGGCGCCACGGCCACCTGGCGCGCCGGATCCCGCTCGGGTGCCCGTCTCGCCAGTCCCCGGCCTGGCAGGCAAGAACATCCAGGTCCGCCGATACACTGACGGAGCACGTCGGGGCCTTGCACGCGGGGCGGCTGGCCAGGTACCCGGGAGCGTTCAGCGACTATTGCGGTGACGTTGAGGCTGGCCGCACGTCAGCTCTGGTTAGCTCGGTAGGCCGGTCGCCCGTGACGACGTAACTGAACTTATCTGAATGGAGCATCCATGGCGGACGAGAGTCGTGCCCGGGTTCTGGTAACCGGCGGCTCCGGCTTCATAGGGCGGCGCCTGGTCCGCGCGCTGCTCGACGCCGGGGCCGATGTCACCGTGGCGGACCTGCGGCCCTTCCCTGGCGGCGAGGTCCGGACCATACTCGGTGACCTGCGCGATCCCTCGGTCGTGACCCGGGCGATCCAGCCAGGCACCGATGCCGTGTTCCACCTGGCGGCGATGACCCGGGTGCTGTTGTCGGTGGAGGACCCGGCGGGTACATACCAGCTCAATGTGGACGCAACCGCGGGCCTGCTCGAGCAGGCCCGCATTCACGGGGTCGAGACGTTCATGCTGGCCTCGACCAATGCGGTAGCTGGCGACGTGGGCACCGCGATGATCACCGAGCAGGCAACGCTGCGCCCGCTCACGCCCTACGGCGCGACCAAGGCAGCCGGCGAGATGCTGCTGAGTGCCTACGCCGCAAGCTATGGCATGGCTTGCAGTGCGCTGCGGTTCTCCAACGTCTATGGTCCTGGCATGCAGGAGAAGGACAGCCTGATACCGAGGCTGATGCGCGCAGCCGCAAGCGGCCGCGGCATCCAGGTCTACGGCGACGGCACCCAGGTTCGCGATCTGTTGCATGTGGACGACGCCATCGCGGGCACCCTGGCGGCCTTTCGGGCGGCCTACAGCGGGCCGCTGATCCTCGGTTCAGGAGAATCGGTGTCGGTCAACGACATCCTGGCCGCCGCCCGCGCCGTCACCGGCGCCGAACTGCCCGCCGAGCACGTCCCCGCCAAGCCCGGTGAGATGCCTGCGGTGATCGTGGACATTGCCACCGCCCGGGCACTTGGCTACCAGCCGGTGCATGATCTCAAGTCCGGCCTGGCGACCGTGTGGCCCGAGTTCTCGGAGGCGGCCGAGTGACACCCGCGCGCTTGAGCGACGAGACCATCGATAGCGCCGCCATCCACGCGTTTACCGACCAATATGGCGCGCTCGCGACCAGGCTGCCCCCGCTGGCCATAGTGATCGCCGCCTTTAACGAGGAAGGCTCCATCGGCCAGGTCCTCGCGGCGCTGCCGGACGCCGTCGCTGGGCTGGCTGCCGCGAAGATCGTGGTCAGCGACGGGGCCGCCGACGGCACGGCGAAGGAGGCGGCCGCGGCAGGCGCCCTGGTCTGCGACGTGCCGGTCAACCGTGGCCAAGGCGCCGCGCTTCGGCTCGGCTACCGCATCGCCCGCGAGGGCGGTGCCAGCTACATCGTGACGACCGATGCCGACGGCCAGTACAACCCCGCGGAAATCGAGTTGCTGCTCGCGCCGATCCTGGCCGGGCGGGCCGACTTCGTGACCGGATCACGTGCGCTCGGCAGCGAGGAGACGACAGATCCGGTGCGGCGCCTCGGCGTCCGGGTGTTTGCCCTGATCATCAGCCTGCTCGCGGGCAAGCGCATCACCGACCCCTCCTTCGGGCTGCGGGCGATGCGCGCGGAAGTTACCGGCGCGGTTCAGCTCGAGCAGCCGCAGTACCAGTCTGCCGAGCTCCTGATCGCGGTCATCACCCGCGGCTTCCGGGTGGCGGAGGTACCTGCGACAATCCACAAGCGCAGGGTCGGCGAGAGCAAGAAGGGGCATAACGCCTTTTATGCACTGCACTTCGCCGGCGTGATCGCGGGCACCTGGTGGCGCGAGCGTCAGCGCCGGGTGCGCAGGTCTGCCCGGTCGGCACCGGGGGCCGAACTGCCCGGGGCAGCCGCCACCGGCAGCGGCTGCTCGCCGCCGGGACCACTGAAGGCGGAAGTGCCGGCGGCGGAGCCGGGCGAGACCTTGGACCCGCGGTCCACGAACAGTACGTAGTGGAAAATGACGAATCTGGTCACGAAAGTAACGCAATTCGCCGCGAGATAGGCCGCGTTCACAACCGCGACACGCTGCCAGTGGCCAAGCCCCATCGACGTGGCCCAGACGCTCGCGAAATGACTCACCAGGCCCAGGACGATCCAGCTGCCGACGGCGATTGCCCAGAAGGGCAGCGTCTCCTTGAGCACATGTGGCATGCCCTTGCGCTCCCACGCCCAGCGGCTCAGCACGTAACTCACCGCCGCGCCGACCATGGAAGCGATCACCGCCGATGTGCCTGCGCTCAGCTGCGACAGGCCGACCAGCAGCGCCAGCGTCAGCTGGCTGGCGGCCACTGCCGCGAGCGACACGGGCACGAACCGCATGAATCGCCTGCCGGTATTGGTGCGGAGCCTTCGCCGCAACGATGCGGGAAGCAATCGCCACGCGACCTTGGCGATCTTGGGTGGTGCCATGGTCATGGGTGTCCTAGGTAGACGGCGGCGCCTGGCTGGGGGAGACAACATACAGAGTACGGGAGCGCACGCAGGGAACGGTGAGGCAGTCCTGCCCCTGAGTCCCGCCGCTGAGGACTTCTCCCCTCGGCGACCGGCCCGGCCGGCGCGGCCGATGCATTTATAGCACCGTGACGCATGAGACGCCGGCCCGACAGCGAAGTTTGGCCACGTCAGGTATAAGAAGTTTGGTCACGTCAGGCATAAGTCGACGACGGCTGAGGACGACTGGGCGGAGCAAGACCATGATCTGCCACGTCGAGAACCCGCGGGCCGAGCTGGAGAACCACCACTACAACGTGGTGCAGTCCGGGCTGGTCGGGCTGGGCCTTTCGCCGCGCCTGCTATCGGACACGCTGATCGGATCGCTCTTCGAGATCACCAAGCAGTACGCGCACCGGGCCAGGCCGGAGGCCATGATCCCGACAATCGAGCGGCGCAGGCCGTCTAGCGTGATCTCCAACTAGCCGGCGATCCTCAGCGGCCCAGCCCAGGTGCCTCCGCTTTGCAGCGAGGCAGACCAGAGCGCGCCGCCTCGGCCCCGCCAGAAGACGTCGGCCTTGGTCGGGTCCCCCCCGACGGTCACGACCGGCCCGGAGCCCAGCCTGCCCATCGGCAGCCGGATCGGCGCCAGCCAGCCGGTCCGAGGCCGGTGAACGGTCAGCCAGAGCCTGCCATCCCGCCCCCGCCAGAAGACCCGGATCAGGCCGGAGGCTGGTGCGACGGGGAACGGCGCCAGCCGGACGCGCCCGCCTAGATCCTGCGGCGCGCTCCAGCGGCCGTCCGGGGAAGCAGCGGCGAGCCAGAGGTCCGGGCGGCCGGCTCCCCGCCAGAACACATCGACAGCGCCGTCAGGCTCGGGTGCCGCCTCAGGGAAACCGCCGAGCGGCCCTGTTCCCAGCCTGGCCGGCCTGCCCCAGGCTGAGCCCTTGCTGGCCAGGTGCCACAGTCTCCGATCCGTACCTTCCCAGAAGACCTCGATCCTGCCGGGCAGCGGCTGCACGGGAGACGGGCTCGCGGCGAGGCTGCCGCCGAGCCGCTGCGGACCGCGCCAGCCACCGCCTGGCGTGAACCTGGCGTGCCAGAGCTGACGATCGGCTGATCCCTTCCAGAACACGTCGATGACGCCATCAGGCTGAGCGAGCGCGCTGGGCGCGCCACCAAGGCTGCCCATCCTGCGCAGTCGCACTTGCTGCCATCCCCTGCGCGGCCCGTAGGCGGCCTGCCACAGGTAACCGTCTGTGCCCTGATAGAACACATCGAGCCGGCCCGCGGCCGGCCGCACCGCCGTCGGTCCGGACTTGTCTGACCCGCCCAGGTCGACTGGCGCCGCCCAGCCCGCGCCTGGCCGGTACCTCGCCTGCCAGAGCCGGTCGCCGGCCCCGCGGAAGAAGGCATCCACGATTCCGCCGCTGCCCCGCACGGACGGCGATGCCTCCGGTGTGCCCTCGCTGCCGAGCGAGCGCATCCTCACATCGAGATAGTCCTGGTCGACGTTGATCGTGTCGCCGCCGAAGGTTTGCGTGGTATTGCCGTTGAACTGGTGCAGCCGCCGGCGGCCGGGCCACTCGCCGGGCTGGAAGACCGGATCGACGGTGTCCGCTGAGCCGTTCCATAAGGCGTCGTAAATGACATCCGGCATCGCATAGGCACCGGCGAAGTACTGCTTGGCGAGACCCTCGATGGCGGACCCCGAACTCGAGTACACGCCGGAGGAGTAGCCCAGCTGATGGATCGTGACGGTCCAGGCCGACAGGAAGCTGAGTGCGGCTGTGGACTGGCGCGCCGGATAGGCCTCCATGTCGTAATAGAGCGGCGTCCCCGGCCCGAATCCGAGCATCTCGGCCTGCGCCACCGCGTCGGTACCGGCCGCGGCCCCCTGCTGGGCCGGCGAGCTGAGCTCTCCATAGTCCGCCTGCGGACCGACATACATCGGCATGAAGTGCCAGCCGGCGTCGGTCTCCCTTCTCAGCCAGGCTCGGGTGAGGTTGGGCTGCGCGCACGCGCGATCCGAGCCGCCGATGTAGATGCCGACCGCACGGTAAGGCGAGTGCCGCCGCCAGGCGCGCATGTATGCGGCGCTCGGCGCCGTGCACGCGTCAAAACCCAGGCCATGGTAGTTCGTGACCCGGGCAGGCAGCCTGGCCGCTGTCAGCCGCGAGACCCGCGGCGCCTTGACGACGGGTTCAGGCAGCGACGCACTGCGCAAAATCTGGTACATCTGCCGCGGGTGGGTGCCTAACGTCGCCGTGACGCTGATCCCTGGTGCCGTCGCCGTGATCTGCCTGGCCGCCTGATCCTCGACCGCTGACCGCGCGGCCCGGGCAGGCCCCCGCTGGATCAGCAGCGCCTCCGTCGTTCCGACGATCCTGGCGGGGCATGACTGATCACGGCCCGGCGTGCCGACATATACAGCCCGCCGGTCGAAACGGACACAGGTGTGCTGATGGCCGGACAGCTGGATCACCGGCCAGGACCTGGGCAGCTCGAACCTGTATCCCCCGAATGTCATCGGCACGAGGCCTGACTCCGGCCCGGCCGGTACCCGGCTGGCGCTGGCCGGCGCCGTGAGTGCCGCGGTGGCGGCACACACTATGAGCGCCCCCGCAATGCGCGCGCGCCACTGCGGCTGGACTGCGAGCATGCTGATTACCGCCTTCTGTCGTGCCCTCGTACCGCCGCCGCAGGCGCCCCCGCCTGCGGCCCGGCATCGTGACAGTGGTGCTTATGGCGACGGTTAGCGCCGCCGCCAGCAGCCCAGCGCCGGCTGCTCAGGCAATCCGCTGAAGATCATGATCGGCCACGCCCTCCCCGTAGCTTCCGCCCCGTCCCCGACAGGACGCCTGGCACCCACATGCCAGATCGCTCGATCTGGCCAGACAGTAGTTGTCACCGATGCAGCGCAACGGCGCGACGCGCCGGATCATTGCCATTTCTGTGCTCGGCGACGCCAAACAAATGCCCAATTACCCGGGGTCAGTCCCAGCTCCTGGACAGCAGCCAGAGCCCGCTCGCTGCGTCATGACGCAGCTCATAAATGCCGGCCGGGACGTTCTTCCCCGGCGAGGCCTCCACCCGCCAGAACTCCCGTTCAGCGGGCGCACCGGGGTCAGGGTGCCGTGCGATCCACCATTCCCGGCTGGTCATCCAGCGATCTAATACGACCAGCACGGTAAACAGCCTGCCGCGCCAGACAAACCTCGCAGGCTTTCCATCCTGCAGCCAGACGTCGACCGGCTCTCCGTGCATCCTGCTCACGTGCCCGCCTGCTTCCCCGCCGGTCCGGCGCGGACCGGCAGGCTCAGCCGCCCAGGGGAAGCAGGGCAGTTACCAACTGATATCGAACATATATTCGTACCAGTCGCAGCGCAAGGGCAATGGAGCTATCAGCCGGCCGCCCAGCCAGGCATCGGGAAGCCGGCCAGCAGATCGCGGACCTCGCCCGCGACCCGCTCGATGGCCTCCTCGTCGTCCTTGGTTGCCGCGGTGATCGCCTCATCCATCCACGCCGCGACCTGCGCCATGTGTTCTTCGCCCAGGCCGCGGGTGGTGATCGCGGGCGTGCCGATCCTGATCCCGGACGGGTCGAACGGCTTACGCGGGTCAAACGGCACCGTGTTGTAGTTCACCTCGATACCGGCCCGGTCGAGAGCCTTGGCGGCCGGCTTGCCTGCGATGCCCTGCGGTGTCAGGTCGACCAGGATCAGGTGGTTGTCCGTGCCGCCGGAGACAAGGCTGTAGCCACGGTCGGCCAGCGCCTCGGCGAGCGCGGCGGCGTTGCCCACGACCTGATGCGCATAGGCGGAGAACTCCGGCTGTGCAGCCTCCCGCAGCGCCACCGCGATCGCCGCTGTGGTGTGGTTATGCGGGCCGCCCTGCAGGCCCGGGAACACCGCCTTGTCCAGGGCCTTCGCATGCTCCGCCGTCGACATGATCATGGCGCCGCGCGGGCCGCGCAGCGTCTTGTGCGTGGTCGTCGTGATGACCCCGGCGTAGCCGGCCGGACTCGGGTGCGCGCCCCCTGCGATCAGCCCCGCGATGTGCGCGATATCGGCCACGAGAACAGCGCCAACCTCGGCGGCGATCTCGGCGAACACGGGAAAGTCGATGGTGCGCGGAATCGCGGTGCCGCCACAGAACATGATTTTCGGCCGCTCGCGCCGGGCCAGGTCACGTACCTCGTCGAAGTCAACCCGGCCGGTGTCGGCGCGGACGCCGTACTGAACCGGACGGAACCACTTGCCGGTCGCTGACACCGGCCAGCCGTGCGTGAGATGGCCGCCCATCGGCAGCGCCATCCCCATCACGGTGTCGCCGGGCTCAAGGAAGGCCAGGTAGACCGCGAGGTTGGCGGGCGACCCCGAGTACGGCTGGACGTTAGCGTGGTCGACCCCGAACAGCGCCTCGGCGCGGCGTGCGGCAATGGTCTCGATCGGGTCAATGAACTGCTGGCCCTCGTAGTAGCGGCGGCCCGGGTAACCCTCCGAGTACTTGTTGGTCAGCACAGTTCCCGAAGCCTCTAGGACGGCTTCGGAGACGTAGTTCTCCGACGGGATGAGCCGGATCTTCTCGAACTGGCGCCTTGCCTCGGCCTCGATCAGGTCAGCGATCTCCGGGTCTGTGCTGGCGACGTGCGGGATGGGCGGCTGGTGCATGACGACCTCCAATGACACGACGCTACCAACCTGTCCGCGGCGGGCGGCCGCGATAGCGCCTTCGCCCGAGCCGGGTGACCGTTTTATCATGCCGAACGGATGACGCCTGGTACGTCGGCATCGCGCCGCCGGTCCCGGCGCGGCGGGCCGGCTGGGCCTTGCCCCGCAGCTTTCCGGCGCAGCAGGCGGCGCTCGCCTGCCGCCCACGCCGACGACGTGAGCAGGTAAATCCCGGCGGCAAGCGGCACGACTGCGGCGACGGCGACCGTCGTATACGGCAGTACCCGGGTTAGCACGCCAACCGCTCCCCCGGCCTGTCCCCCGGCCTGCGCCGTTTCGGCGAGCCGGGCCGCTCCCCGGGCCTGCGCCGTCGCGGCGCGCCGCGCGGATCGCGCCGACAGCCAGGCAACCACGGCCAGCAGCGCGAACAGCACTCCGAACACCGCGCCCTGGACGCTGACCGGGCCGGGGCCGCCCAGCCAGTGGCCGCCGAGCGGCGCCCCGAGCAGATCGTGGCTAAGCAGGCCGTTCGGCCTGCCATCGATGGTCCGGGACAGAAACAGCCGGTACAGCACGCTGAAAAACGGCAGCTGCAGCAAGGCCGGAAGGCAGCCGGCGAACATCCCGGTGCCTTCCGTCCGGTACAGCAGGCTGAGCTCACGCTGCAGCCGTTCCGGCTGCCGCGCATACTGCTGCTGCAGCTGCCTGACCTGTGGCAGCAGCCGGGCCTGGCTGGCCTGGCCGCGAAGCGAGGAGAAGCTGAGCGGCAGCAGCAGCAGCCGCACGATGGCGGTGCAGGCGATGATCGCGAACACCGGGGCCAGTCCTCCGGCCAGCGGTGTCAGGATCCGGGCCAGCGCGGATACGACGTGATAGGCGACGGCGACGCACGCGCCGAGAACAGCGAGCATGACGGGTACCCTCCAGCGGGTCGAAGACGGATGACAGCTGGAGACGGCCGGATGGCAGAGCGCACGGCCCGAAGCCGGCGATCAGGCGCGCGTACGAGCGCGCCGGGGCCGGGCCGGGCCGGACAGGCGGATTGTCAGGCGGCCGCCGGGACCGCCGATGGTGCCCGTGGCCGGGCCCGCCCTGGTGCGTCGGGATTGAGCTGCCGCTGGAACGCGGCGGACCAGGACTTTTCCCGCAGCGCTACGGCGCGGCCGATCAGCGGCCGGCCGGTGACGGCTGCGGCGATTCTGACACCCTGCGCAAGGATCGAGATGATCACGCCGGTCAGCGCGATCGCCGCTACCGTGATCAGGCCGGACGGGGTTGCCACTACGTGCCCGGGCACCGGCCAGTAGCCGGCCAGCTGGGCAAGCACAGCGGCGAACCAGGCGATCATCGGGCCTCCGACCAGGGTTCCTGCCGATACCGCAGGACACACCTGGCTCAATCCAGAGCGTACTCGCCCGGGCTCCGGCCAGGAAGTCCGCATTCCGGCCAGGCAGTCCGTATTCCCGCCAGGCAGTCCGCATTCCCGCCAGGCAGTCCGCATTCCCGCCAGGCAGTCCGCATTCCCGCCAGGCACTCCGCATTCCCGCCAGGCACTCCGCATTCCCGCCAGGCACTCCGCATTCCCGCCAGGCACTCCGCATTCCCGCCAGGCACTCCGCATTCCCGCCAGGCACTCCGCATTCCCGCCGGTTAGGCGCGGGGCCGTTGCCCGGGTCACCCGGCCCCGGCCGCTGCTATCAGCCCGACCGACGCGGCAGCCAGACAGAGCCCGGCCAGCCTAGCCACGGTGAGCCGCTCACCCAGGAACACCCGGGCGAGCAGAATGGTCACCGCCGGGTACAACGAGGTCAGCACCGCTGTCACGGCGAGCAGGCCCGCATGGGTAGCGTAGAAGTACAGGACAGTCCCCGCTGCGCCGGTCACGCCGGTCAGCGCCGCGAGCCCGCTGGCACTCCGCGACGGCAGGCGCATTTCTCCGGTCGCCGCGCCCAGGCAAGCTACCGCGGCGAGCGCGGTGATCTGGGAGGCCACCACCGGCCAGAGGCCACTTCCGGCGCCGGCCCGGTTCAGCGCGATGAACAGGACAGCGAAGCCGGCCCCAGCGACAAGACCCCACGCCACCCCCGCCGCCGGGTGACCGGCACCTGCACGGCCCGGTTCGCCCCCGACTTCCTGGACTGCCTCGCCCCGGCTCGCCTGGCCTGCTTCGTCGGTGCTTGCCTGGCCTGCCTCGCCGGTGCTTGCCTGGCCTGCCTCGCCGGTGCTTGCCTGGCCTGCCTCGCCGGTGCTTGCCTGGCCTGCCTCGCCGGTGCTTGCCTGGCCTGCTTCGCCGGTGCTTGCCTGGCCTGCTTCGCCCCGGCTCGCCTGGCCTGAGTCGGCACGACCTGACCCGGCACCGCCTGAGTCGGCACGGCCTGACTCGGCACCGCCTGGGCGCGCGCTTCCAAGGCTCGCCGACACCCCGATGATGGCCGGCAATGCGAGCCCGATCCCGAGCAGAGCTAGTCCGCCGGGCCGCTCGCCCAGCAGAAGGCCAGCGAGCACCGAGAATCCGGCCGAGCCGATGGCGCTGAGCGGTCCCGCCACGCTGAACGCAGCGCTACGGAATCCGGCGTACAACGCAAGTGCCCCCATCGCTCCGCTCAGTCCGGCCGCCGCTCCCCAGGCGAGAGAACCAGGTGACGGCGCCCGCAGGCCCGCCAGCGGAAGGATAAGGAACATCAGCGCCGCGTTGACGCCCTGAGCCAGGATGGTGATGCGGATGATACTGGCCCGGCGCGCCGCCAGGCCGCCCGCATAGTCGGAACTCCCGTAACCGACAGCCGAGGCCAGAGCTAGCAGGACAGCGAGCATGACCTGCCGCCGACTCCCTCCTGGCCGCTGCTGCTGCGGGCCGCTGCTGCTTGCCGCCGCTACGCCGCGCGCGACGACCACTCCTCGGCATGCTTATTCGGAACTCGGCCGCGCCAAGCTGCCCTCGCCGGGGACAGCGCCGTCCGCCGGTCCCGAGACAGGCCCGAAGTGGCCGCCCGCTAGGCGTTGCCGACGCTCTGGTAGACGCCGTCGATCACGGCCATCTTGCGGGGATCATCAACAAGATTCATGCCCATCCGGTTCATGACGTAGGCGAAGGCGATGCCGTTTTCCGGGTCCGCGCCTGCAGCGGAGCCGCCGAATCCGTCATGCCCGAACGCGGCCGGGTTAGGGCCGTAATGGCCGTCACGACCTGACAGCCCGAAACCCAGGCCAAACTCGAGCGGGACGCCGAGCACCAGGTCAGTGAACCTGCCCTGGCCCACGCACGCCGCACGCAGCGTCTTCTCGGAGATCAGCCGGTTTGAACCGTCAACGAGAGTGCCGAGGACCGTCACGAGTGCCTGCGCGGTCCCGTGCCCGTTTGCGGCGGGGAGCTCGGCCATCCGCCAGTCGTCGTCGTTGGCCTCGTCGCCGGTCAGGGACGGATTGAGGAGCGCTGCCGTGGCGGCCGGATGGGCGTTCGCGTATGCCCGTGCCATCGCCGCCTGCTCGCTTTCCGACAGTCGGAGTCCCTGCAGCTCGCTACAGCGGCTGAGCTCACTCTCCGGAAGCCCGATATGGAAGTCAGCGCCGAGCGGCCCGGCGATCTCCGAGGCGAAGAACCTGCCCGGGCTCTGCCCGCTGATCCTCCGGATGAGCTCGCCGACCAGGAACCCGAACGTCATCGCGTGGTATCCGCTGGCTGTGCCCGGCTCCCAGATCGGCTCCTGGGCCGCAAGCAATCCGGTGATCTTGTCCCAGTCGTAGTAGTCCTGCAGGCTCAGCGGCGCCGTCAGGCCGGCCAGCCCGCTCTGATGGTTCATGATCAAGCGGACTGGGATGTCAGCCTTGCCGGCGGCCGCGAACTCAGGCCAGTAGCGGGCCACCGGCGCGTCCACGTCGAGCTCACCGCGGTCGACCAGGATGTGCGCGGCAACCGAGGTCATCGCCTTGGTGGTCGACCACACGTTGGTCAGCGTGTCCGCACGCCACAGCTGGGTCCTGGCCGTATCCGCCCAGCCCGCCCAGAGATTCACCACCGGCTGGCCGGCCACGACGACCGCAACGCTGGCGCCGATCTCGTCACGCTCGGCGAAGTTGGCCGCGAATGCCTCTCGTACCGGCTCGTACCCGAGCGCGCAGGTTCCGCGGATCTGGGTCTCGACGTCATACATGCGGCCACCTTGACTGAACACCGTCCGCGCCCCTGCCGGCACGTTCCTACCGGATAGCTAGGCCGGCCCGGAGCCCGATGTCAACGGGCGCATCAGTCCTGTGCTGGTCGTGGCCGCTCACCGCGGTGCTCCAGGTACCCGTTCGGAGCTGGCCTATGGGGGTGTCCAAGCTCCGGCGCAGGCGCCCCGTCGGCTCGGCCAGCCCCCGGATGCGCTCAGGCGCTGGAGGTTATGTTTTCCCGGGCTCCTGTTGCCGGTGCGTATCGTTGATCGTGCAGAATTGCCTCGGGCGCCTGTAGCTCAGCTGGATAGAGCAGCTGCCTTCTAAGCAGCCGGTCGCAGGTTCGAGTCCTGCCAGGCGCGCCAGGAGGTATTCGCACTTCACCCGCATCCATGTTCACATTTAGGTCTGACAGTCTGTTGCCAGCCTCGATGAGGATCTTGCTGTGTTAGGCCCACCCGGGCTGGCGATGTGCTGTCTCGCGGGTAGCTTGCCTGGCATGACCAGCGCGCAAGAAACGGCTCAGATGGAAGTCGACTGTGCCGCGAGTGCGGCGAGTATCTGCTGACGCGGTGGCTGAGCAATCCCCGGATCTAGATGCCCACGAGGTTGGAGAACGTCCATACCCCTCGACCTCAGGGCGTCCTGGGTGCAGGCGACGATATGCGGATCGCGGTAGACGTCGTCCGGCTGGCAGAGCATGGACATCAGCTTCCAGAAAGCGCGGAAGGCGGTGGGGTCGAACGAGGCAGCTACCCGCAGCTGCGTGAAGCTGATCCGGTCCGGGTGGAGTGGTGGTGGCGGCGGGGCGGGGTCGCCCAGGATGGCATGGCGCATGGTCGCCAGGCGGCCGGAGTCGACCGCCGCCTGTTCCTCGTAGTACGGCACGACATGCTCGGCGGTTCGCTCATCCATCGCGATTGTTTGCTCGGCCCAGTCGTCGTGTTTGCCGATCACGTCGACAAGGTCGGCCGCGCCCCACATGGCTAGGCTCAGGCCGCGTCCAAAGGTCGGATTGGTGGTGCACACTGAGTCCCCGATGCCCTGCAATCCGGTGACAACCGGTCTGCCGTCGACTACCAGGCGGCGCAGCGTGTTGCGCGGTCCGGTCATCGGGAACACTGGGCTGATCGGCTCGAGCACCTCCAGCCAGGCAGCACATGCTGGGATGGTCCGCAGTACGGCGGTGAACACGTCTGGCTCTTTGACCTGCCGGAAGCGTCGGTCGGCGGCGAGGGGGACGATGGCTAGCTGTACCGTACCGTTGTCGGCGCCGAAGACGGCGAGGGTGAACTCCTCGAGGCCGGCCACGATCCGGGTGGTCGGAGGGCCAGGCAACTGTCTCCCCGGGGGTATCCGGTAGTGACGGCTGTAATAGGCCACTCCGCAGTCGCCGACCAGGTCGCCGCTGCGGCGGCGCCGAGGTCCTCCAGCCACCGGTCGACCGGCGTGCGCCGACCGGCCTCGACGCCGCGGAGACCCTCTTCGTCCGTAATGGCTATGCGGCTACAACCATCGCCGCCATCGCCGAGGAAGCAGACGTGGCTGTTCAGACCGTCTATGCCGTCTTCGGGACCAAGCGCGCCATCCTCAGCGAGATGCTCGCCATCCGCGTCGTCGGCGACGACGACGCCAGCCCGCTGCAAAGCCGAGAGCAATGGCAGGCCATCGAGCGTGAGCCCGACCCCCGTCGGCAACTCGCCCTCTTGGCCGCCCTGGCAACCCAGATCGGCAACCGCATCGGGGGGCTCTACCAAGTCCTCGCCGGGGCCGCCAGCTCCGACCCCGAAATGGCCGAGCTGTACCGGAAACAACAGCAAGCCCGGTATAAGGACCAACAGCGCCTCGCCAGATCCATGGCCCGAAAAGGCGCGCTGAAAGAAGGCCTGCCGGAGGCAACCGCAACGATCGAACCGCTACCAGGACTGCCGAACTGGCCCTCAGGCCACCCATCCTTCCTCGCCGACGCTCAGCTTCACCACAGACATGGGCATTTCGCCCAGAAGCCAACCAGAGATGTCAAGTGGCTTGCGGACGCCGGGCGATCAGGAAATGTTGGTATCCGCGATCTGCCACTCCATGGACAGCCGATGGAACGGTGCTGTCTGGCGCCGACGACAACTTCAGGACTCGGAGGGCGCATGACCCGCACGGACCCGACCTGGTTCTCGTCAAGGCGTGGCCGGGTAACCATCGCCGTCGCGTGTCTGTCGATCGTCGCGACGGTCCTGGGCGGCTGCAGTGCCCCGGTGCACGAGCAGCTGGCGGCGCAGACCGCGGCAGCCACCCCATCGTCTGTGCCCAGCCGGGCACTGTCAGCCGCCCCACGACTGGCACGTGCCCCGGCCCTAAGCCAGCGGCAGTCGCCCGCCTCTCACCAGAAGCAATCACCCGTGCACAGCCTGACGACCAGCCAGATTCCCACCCCGTCGGGCTCGGGTGCGTACGTCGGCGCCGGAGCGCCACGCGCACTTGCCGCGTTCGGCCGTTGGCGTGGCCGTCCGGCCGGCTTCGCCGATGACTTTCTGCCCTCGCAAAGCTGGTCCGCCCTCGACCGCCCGACCTGGGAGCTGGGCCGATGGCGGGCAGCGCGGACCCCGCTGATGATCGCGGTCCCCATGCTGATCGACGGCTCGTCGACGACCCTGCGGGCTGGCGCGCGGGGCGCCTACGACCGCCACTTCCGCACCCTCGCCCGGACGCTCGTCCGTTACAGGTACGGATCGGCCGCCCTTCGGGTGGGCTGGGAAATGAACGGGACCTGGTATCGCTGGTCCGCGTTCCGCCACCCGAGCGCCTGGGTCACCTACTATCGCCGGATCGTCACCGTGATGCGCTCTGTGCCCGGTCAGTCGTTCCGGTTCGACTGGGACCTCAACCTCGGCTCGGCGGCCGTGCAGCCCGCCAGGATTTACCCCGGCAACGCCTACGTCGACTACATCGGCGTGGACGCCTACGACTGGTACTGGCGCCATCCCGCAATTACTCCGGCCGCCCGCTGGTCCTGGATCGCGCGACAGCCGCATGGGTTGAACTGGGTCGCGTCGTTCGCAGCTGCGCACCGCAAGCCCATCACCGTGCCCGAGTGGGCGCTCGCATCCCGGGGAGCAGTGCGGAGCGGAGGCGGCGACGACAGGTACTACATCATCGCGATGCTGAGGTGGATCAGAACGCACCACGTGGCCTACGCGTCCTATTTTAACCGCAAAGACCACACGATCTCCGGCGGAGCGTACCCATCCGCGGCGGCGGCCTACGTGGCTGCGATGCGCTCGTAGCTAGGCGGCGGCTGCCGACCGCGTCGATGAGCTCAGCGGGCGTAGGCCGGACCAGCGTGTAGTCGTCGTGGCGAATCAGGACCGGCAGGTGTGATGCGTCCAGGCCCTTGCTCTCGAGCAGGCGGCGGCCGTGCTCGGCGTCGACCGGGTGGAACCGGAACGGCACGTTGAAACGGGTGAGCAACTCTCGCAGCTCGTGCGTGCCCGGATCCTGGATCCGTCCATAGAGGCGGAACAGCTCGAAGGCCGCCTCCTGATCCTTGGCCCATTCGGCCAGGAATTCACTGATGACGCGGTAGAGATCCTGTTCGAGCAGCCACGGCTTGGTAATGTGATAGTCGGCCTCGCCGAGCGTCATAGCCTCGACGACCGGGCTGCGCACCGAGTAGTCGCGCTCCACCAGCAGCACCCGTTTGGCCGGCGGGTGCATTTCATGTGCGCGCGCGAGGAAGTCGACCCCGGGCATCTCGCTCATGTCGTGGTCGACGATGAGCAGCGCCACGGGCTGGTGCCCGTCGGCAAGCTCGCGCAGCGTCGCCAATCCCGCGGCTGCCGACGACGCGCCGATCACGCGAAAGTCCTGGCCGAACCGGCGGCTGAGATCGTCTCGGAGCGCATGCAGCACTCCAGCGTCATCGTCGAGGACGAATATGACAGGTAGTGGCATCCTGTTCCTCTCAGACATCAGTCAGGCATCACCGCGAACGCCGGGCTGGCCGGCGCTTTGGCCAGCCAGCCCGGCGGCTGAGTCCGGCTTACGGGTTGGATCCGCTGGCGGGCTCGATGTTCTGATTGACGTGGAAGAAGTTGTCCGGGTCGTAACGGGCCTTGACCTGGGCGAGCCGGTCATAGTTGCCGCGGTAGGACGCCTTAACGCGGTCCTGTCCCTCCTCCATCATGAAGTTGATGTAGGCGCCGCCGGCTGACGTCGGGTGCAGCTCCTGCCAGTAGTCGCGGGCCCACTGCGAGATAAGGGGAGCATTGGCCGGGTCGGGGTCGACGCCCACGATGACTCCGCACCAGCCGCCGTCCCGGTAGGCGAAGGCGGTCGCGTCGGCGGGCACCCTGCTTGCGGCGCCGTCGATGGGATACATGTGCATGGTGGAGTGCCCGGTCGGCAGCAGGTCGCCGTACTTGAGGTGCACGTCGATCGCGGCGTCGGAGATCTCGTTGAAGAAGTCCGCCCGCCAGTACCACTGCAGCCCGGCCGGGTAGAGGGGGTCGAACGCGCTCTGCAGCACGCTGAACGGCATCTCCTGCACGCCGACGAGCAGCGGCGAGCCGTACGTCCGCACCGGCTCGAGCACCTCCTCGGCGCGGTCGTGCGATCCGGTGTAGCACCAGACGATGCCGCAGGCCTTGCGGCCCCAGAGCGCCTCGGGGAACGGCGGCGCGGGCGGGATGGTCAGCAGCCCGATCCAGCCGCTCAGCTCCTCGGGCAGTGCTGGCAGCAGTTCCCGGTACCAGCGCATCACCTCGGCGGTGTCGGCGATGTCGTACAGCACCGGGCCGCCGATGATGGTGCCGTGCTCGCCGATGTCGTGGCAGCGGAACGTGAACGAGGTGACGATGCCGAAGTTCCCGCCGCCGCCGCGCAGGGCCCAGAACAGGTCGGGGTGGGAGTTCTCGCTGGCCGTCACGAAATTGCCGTCGGCGAGCACCACATCGGCGGCGATTAGGTTGTCCACGGTGAGGCCAAAGCGCCGGGAGAGGTAGCCGATGCCGCCGCCGAGCGTCAGGCCGGCCACGCCGGTGGATGCGAGGAAGCCCGAGGGAGTGGCCATGCCGAACGCGACGGTCGCGTGGTCGACGTCACCCCAGGTGCATCCGGCATCGGCGCGGACGGTGTGCTCCCGCGGGTTCACCGTGGTGCTGCGCAGCAGCGAGAGGTCGATGACCAGGGCGTCGTCCGAGACGCCGAGGCCAGCAGCGTTGTGACCGCCGCCGCGGACGGCGATCTCCAGGTTGTGGTCGCGGCCGAAACGTACGCACCCGATGACGTCGGCGACGTCCCGGCAGCGGGCGATCGCGGCGGGGTGCTTGTCGATCATGGCGTTGTAGACGGCGCGCGCGTCGTCGTACCCGGGATCTCCCGGCACGATCAGGACACCGCGCAACGCGGCGGCCAGCTCTTGGAATGGCGTTGTGGTCAGGTCGGCTGATGTGGCGGTCATCTGGCTCCCCCTCGGGTGCACTGTTGGACCTTCTGGCTGCACCGAAGCTACGACCTGCACCGTTCGCGCAGCGTTCGCGCGCGGGCGCTCGCGTCAGATGACGTGCGGAACGCCTGACACCGGCGCAAGAACGCCCCGCTCGGCGAGATCATGCTCGCACCGCCGCAGCAGCGCGACGCTGCCCTGATCCGATGCCAGCTGCGCAGCGGCGCGCAAGCGCGCGATGGCAGCCGGCTCCTCGTCGTGGGCGGCCCGCGCGCGCATCACCTCGGGCAGCCAGACCAGATCGTCTCGGGCCCGCCCGCTTGCGAGCGCGGCGTCGAGCACTGCCCGTGCCTCGCCGAGCCTGTTGTTCCTGGCCAGCAGGTCGGCAAGCAGCGACAGCCAGTACGGCATCCGGGCGAACGAGCCATGGGCCTTCAGGTTGTCGATGCCCCGCCGGGCGAGGCTGATGCCCGATTCGTCGGTGCGGGACCAGCCGTCCAGAACCAGCGCCCACTCGCGGTAGTAGGCGAAGTCATACCGGTCGCACAGCCCGCGCAGCTCGTCGACGGCATTCCTGAGCGCGGACAAATCCTGGCGCATCTGGTGGGTGACACCGGCGTAGGCCAGGGCCACGGCCAGGCTGTACGGGTGGCCGATCGACCGGGCCAGCTTGATGGCGTCCTGACAGCTCGACGGGGCCTCAAAGTCGTGGCCCAGCAGCCAGTGGGCGTGCGCGGCCCACGCCAGGGTGTGCACGTCGGGCCGGGTGCCGACACTCAGCGAGGGGGCACCGCTGGTCAGCTTCGCGGCGAGCTCGAGGTGACGTAGTCCGTCCGCGGGCATCCCGAGGCTGATGGCTGATCCGCCGACCGCGAAATGAGCCGGACCGCTCAGCTCGGACTCGGGGTCGACCATGCTGAGCCCTCGGTTGGCCGTCTGGTAGGCCTCGGCCGTGCGCCCCTGGACGAACCGCGACGCAAAGAGCGCTACCAGCCCGTTGAGCGTCGAATCCTTGCGGCCAAGCGATTCAGCGAGCTCGAGCGAGCTCTCGAGCGTTTGCTGCAGCTCGGGCGATGAGTAGCCGTACCTGGCGTTGAGCGGCGCCGCCATGGCTTCGAGGATTCCGAGCTCTCGCCTGTCCCTGTCTTTGCCTGCAGGCAGGTTGCGCACGATCGACAGCGCCGCCTTGTCCAGCCGGATCGCTTCGGCATGGGCGAACATCCCTGCCGCGACATCGGCGGCACGCCGGTAGTAGGTCATCGCCTGCCCCGGGCGGCCGCCGCGGGCATACTGCTCCGCGAGCTGAGCTGAGATCAGGTCGGTGTCGTCGGGGTGCAGCAACTCGAGGCCCTGGGCGATGCGCCGGTGCAGCAGCCACCTCTTCGGCGGGCTCACCTGCAAGTATGCTGCCTCACGGAGCAGATCGTGGGAGAAGTCGTAGCCATCGCGGAACTCACGCATGATCCTGAGCCGCCACAGCTCGTCTACCGCGCCCACCACGGTGTCGGCCTCCAGGTCGCTCGCCTCGGTGAGCAGATCGAGGGTGAAGTTCGTCCCGACGGCCGCCGCGAGCCCGGCCACCTCCTGGGCCGCCGGGGTCGCCTGCTCGAGGCGGCTGCGCAGCACGCCCGCGAGATCAGCGCTCGGCATGGCGGTGCTGCCGAGATCGACACTGCTGCGTACCGCTTCGATGACGTACAACGGGAAGCCCCCCGTAGCCGCCTGGAGGAGGTTGGTGTCGTCGGCGGGCAGGCGCTGCCCGGAGACCGCCTCGGCGAGACGCGCGGTGTCGCCGGCCTCCAGCGGGCTGAGGGACAGCTGGGTGAGCATTCCGGCGGCGCGCATCTGGACGTTCCAGCCGGCGAGATCGGCGTCCTCACCGAGGTCGTCATTGCGTAGCGTCCCGGCCACCAGGACCGGAGCATCGCGGGCCAGGCCGAGGTAGAAGGTGAGGAAGGCCAGGGTTTCCTGGTCGCACCACTGAAGATTGTCCAGGACCAGCATCGCCGGGCGGTCGACCGCCATCAGTGCGCGCGCTAGGCCCTCGAAGAACCGGTGCTGTTGCCAGGCATCCACCATGGCCCGTGACCCGGCCCCGCGCTGGCCGCGGACCTCGGACGGCAACAGCCGGCCTACCTCGGCGCGCCAGGCGGGCTCGAGCGTGGCCGTAGCCGCCTGGAAAGCCGGGTTCCGCAGCCAGTCCGCGACCGGAGCCAGCGCCAGCCGCCCGGATGTTCCGAAGCACTGGGCACCGGCCACCACGGCGCCCTGGAGCCTGGCCAGCCCGGCTACCTCGGCCACCAGGCGGGTCTTCCCGACACCGGCGCCGCCGCGGACCAGCGCGATTCCGGCGCAGCCCGCTGCGGCAGTCCGCCACAGGTCCTGCAGCAGGCCGAGTTCTGCGGACCTGCCGATGAGCTGTGCGGCCGCGAGCCCGGAGCGGCCGAATGCGGGCTTGATTGCCGCCGCCCGCTCGCCGGCCTGGTCCGCGTGGGCCATCTGGTCCGCGTGGGCCATCAGGCGCTGCAGTGCCTGCTGCGTCGCCGGGTCAGGCACGACGCCGAGCTCGCGCTCCAGAACGGATGCGCAGTGGTGGTAGGTGCTCACGGCACCGGCCCGATCGCCCAGATCGGCCTGTAGCTGCATCAGGGTGCGATAGCCGAGCTCCTCCAGCGGCTGCAGCTGGATGCGGCGGCGGGCGGCATCCACCGCCCCGGTCAGGTCACCTCGTCGGGCGCGCGTCGTACAGACCAGATCGCACAGGTCCACGCATTGCCGCTCGAGCACTGACCTGGCGTCAAGCAGCCAGTCGTCGTACACGCCTGGCAACAGGTCACCCCGGTACTGGGCAATGGCACTGGCGGCGTGCGCCAGCACGCCGTCCGCGTCTCCGGTCTCGGCCGCCGCCAGGGCAGCCTGGCGCTCGGTGTCGAAGACGCGCACATCGACGCGGCACGTCTGCGTGTCGCGCCAGCACAGGTCCCTGGACGTCACGACGAGTGACGGCTCGGAGCCGAGAGCATTGCGCAGGTGATGCAGCTCGCGGCGCAGGTTGGTCAGCGCCTGCGCGTCCGTCGAGTCCGGCCAGAACAGGCCGGCGATGCGCTGCCGGGCCTGCGGGGACCCGGCATGCGCAGCGAGAAACGCGGCGAGCGCAACCGCGCGCGACGAGCGCGTCCGCACGCCGGTCCGGTCGTCGATGATCGCTTGCTCCCCCAAGAGGGACACGTGCAGCATTTCGACGCGGCCTCCTACCAGTCCATGGTAGCTGGCCAGCTGGGACTCAAGTCTCCTGCACACGACCGTCGCGATGACCGGGCCCGCGCCCGGCGAGGACCAGCCCGGCCAGGATCACCATACCAACACGCACCGGAGCGACTCCGGGTTCAGAGCGTCATGGAAAGATCACCATGAGTGGCGGTGGTCGCGGCGCCGCCAAGCGCATGACGGTCGCGGAGCGCCGGACTGGGCCGAGCCGCCCTGCCTACCGCTGGACCCCGGTGAACAGGACGGCGACCTTGTCGTGCTCGCCGATCACGCCCGACCGCCGCAGCGCCAGCAGCCCGGCCAGCCCCGCGGAGCCTGTCGCGTCGACCGGGATCCCGGTCGACGCGACAGCCAGCGAGTTCGCTTCCAGCAGCAGTGCGTCATCCACGACCACCGGCCGGCCGCCGGTCAGCAGCATGCCCTCGATGACGGCCCGCCAGTCATAGGTCTCGTCGTCGAGAATGCCGGTCGCGACGCTTTTCGGCTCGTGCTCCCACGGCCACATCAACTCCGACCGTTCGGCAGCAGCCGCCGCCATCGCCGCCCGCACCCCCGCGGGGCCTGGCTCAGCGGGCAGCGTCGCGCAGATGAGCTCGTAGGCCCGCTCCAGCGGGTGCGCACCGGTCGTCTGCACGGTGTGCACGCGCGGCAGCCGCTCCAGTGCGTGCAGTTCTGCCGCCTCGCGGAGCGCCTGACTGGCCGAGCTTGCCAGCGCGCCGCCGCCGACCTGGATGATCAGGTGGTCCAGGCCGCCGGGCACCTCAGCGAGATCAGGCACGAGCTCATAGCCCAGCGTCTCGCCGCTCTCGATCGTGAGCCCGTTCTCGTTGCCCTGCGTCGTGAACGGCAGCGCACCGTTGTCGAGTTCGGTGCGTAGCCGCAGGTACGCCGGGTCCCCGGGCGTGCCTGGCGCACGGGGGCAGACGACCACCCGGGCGTGCAGGTCTCTCAGCCGCGCCAGCACCCCGTTGTCGGCGTCCGGGGGGACGAACACCGTCAGCTGCCAGCCGCCTGCCCGGGCCACCACTGCCGCGGCAAGGGCAGCGTTCCCGCAGCTCGCGATCGCCAGGCCGGGCCGGTTCCCGGGATCGAGAATACCGATCTGCTCCATGACCGCCAGGTGCACCAGCACGCCGAACAGATGGCGGCCTTTGTGCGATCCCGACACATTCCCCGTTTCATTCTTTATCCATACTCCGCCGCTAGAGAATTCCAGCGGCCCGGCCAGCTCCCGGCTCTGGAAGAACGGGGTGACGGCGAAACCGTGCCCGTCGACGCCCGCGACCGCGCTGTCGAGCGCGGACACCAGATCGCAATACCCGGCATCGGTGATGCCGTGCGCCATTGCCATCTGGTAAGAGTGCATGAGAGGCCGATAACGAAGGTACGGGTTATCCTCGGTGCCGCGCGGGAAGCTGACGCGCGCCAGGTCGAGTACCCGGGTCAGCACGTGATCGACATCGTCGGTGCCGGCCCGGGGGCACCGGAACGGGTACGGGTCGTCCTGGCCGGCCAGGTAGCCGCAGCCCGCGCACCTGATCGAGCTGGCCAGCGTGGTCATCTGCCGCCGCCTGCCAGGCCGGTCCGGTCATTGAACTCCCCGATCATCGCGTCCCAGGCGGGCAGCAGGTCGCGCAGCCCGGTCCAGAACCGCTGATCCCGCCGGGCCTGGAAGTCGGCGAGGCTGACCCCCTGCTGCTCAACCCAGGTGAAGTAGCCGAGATTGAAGATGCGCTCCCGGTCGGCGAGCGTCGTCTCGAGCAGGTTGTCGGTGCCCGCGGCCAGCAGCCACCGGCCGAAGACCTCGGCGGCGTCGCGCGCATCGAAACCGTCGGGGAAGTCACGGGCGGTGATGCGCTGCCGCTCGCTCTCATACATTTCGGCACCGTCGGTGGCGACGGTGATGACCACGTCGTCAGGCCCGAGGCTCAGGTACTTCGCCGTCTTCACGGCGGCCAGCACATTGCAGATACTGGACAGGCCGAACGCGGGCAGCGCCTCGATCGCGGCCTCGGGGACGCCCCGCCTGGCGCGCAGATGCTCCAGCCCCGTGCCGGTGGCGAACAGCAGCGACAGCTGGTCGGTGGCCCGGTCGGAGATCCCGGCGACGAAGTCGGTATTCATCACGTTGTGGATGAGCGGGATGTGCTTGTCGCCGATGCCCTGGATGTTGTGGTCGCCGAATCCGTTCGCCAGCATCGTGGGGCATTCGAGCGCCTCCACGGCGACGATCTTGGAATCGTAACGGTCCTTGAGGTAGTCGCCGGCCCCGAGCGTTCCCGCCGACCCGGACGCGGATACGAAGGCGGCCAGCCGCAGCCCTGGATCGGCCTGCCGCATTGACTGGAAGACGTTCTCCAGCGCGGTCCCTGTGCACAGGTAATGGACCAGGTGGTTACCGAATTCCGCGAACTGGTTGAAGATGACATTGGCCGGGTCAGCCGACAGCTCGGCGCACTTGTCGTAGATCTCCTTGACGTTGCTCTCGGTACCCGGGGTCTTGATGATGTCGCCAGGATCGGCGACCCAGTGCTCGAGCCAGGCGAACCGCTCCCGGCTCATCTCCTCGGGCAGCACGGCGACGCCCCGGGCTCCCATCAGCCGCGAGATCGCGACGCCGCCCCGGCAGTAGTTGCCGGTGGACGGCCAGATGGCCCGGTGCCTGGTGGGATCGAACTGTCCGGTGATAATGCGGGGCGCGAGGCAGCCGTAAGCGGCCAGCACCTTGTGGGCCTTGATCATCGGGAACAGGTCGCCAAGCGCCACCACGATCTTGGCGTCGACGCCGGTCAGCTCGGCAGGCAGGACCACGTGGACCGGCGTCCCGGCCTGCCCGGTGCGCTCCGCGTCGTTGTACCAGTGCGACCGGAAGAGGTTCAGCGGATGCGCCTCGTCCGGCTTGACGCCGGCCAGTGCCGCCCTGATCGTCGCCGGGATGCTGGCCGGGCTGGCGAGCTGGGCGAAGGTGGGCAGCAGGATCTCCGCCGCGCGGAACCGCTCGACAGATCGCTCGTAGACCTCCCGGTCGACAATGTCCCGTTGGAGCCCGAGTGAGGTCACGTCCCGCCGCCCTTCCGTCGCGCGCGGCACTGGCCACGCTGTTCCCTGTTCCTGCTCACTGGCCGGCTCCGGTTCAGTTCATGGTCAGGGCCATCACGGCCTTCTGGCCGTGCAGCCGGTTCTCTGCCTCGTCGTAGACGGCCGACTGCGGGCCGTCGATGACGCGGTCCGTCACCTCGACTCCGCGGTCGGCGGGCAGCGGGTGCATGAACACGGCGTCCGGGCCGGCCAGTTCCATCCGCTTGTCGTCCGTGATCCAGGACGAGTACTTGGCGATCAGCCGGGCGCCCTCAGCCTCGTCGGTGGTGGTCGTCACGGCACCCCAGCTCTTGGCGTACACGACATCCGTGCCGCGGATCCCCTCATCGAAGTCATCCATGACCTCGAAGGTGACGCGGGAGTCGCGGGCGTTGCGCCGGGCCTGCTCCATGATCTCCGGCATCAGCCCGAACTCCGGCGGATGAACGAGCCGCACGTTCATCCCGAACCGCGGCAGCAGCAGCGCGAGGCTCTGCGGCGCGCTGATCGGCTTCTGGTAGCTCGACGAGCACGCCCAGCTCACGGTGGCCGTCCGGCCGCGCAGGTCGCCGAACCGCTCGATCATCGTCATCAGGTCGGCCAGCGCCTGGTGCGGGTGGTAGACGTCGCACTGCATGTTGAGCACCGGCACCCGGCTGGCCTCCGCGACCGCGCGGATGTAGGCGTTGCCCTCGCCCCAGTCACAGTGCCTGATGGCGATCCCGTCGTTGTACCTGCCGAGGATCTCGCCGATCTCCTTGGCCGTGTCACCGTGGGCGATCTGGGTCGACTTGCTCTCGATGAACTGGGCGTGCCCGCCAAGCTGGGCCATCCCGGCCTCGAACGACGCCCGGGTCCGGGTGCTGGAGAAGAAGAACAGCATGGCCAGGACCTTGTCGCGCAGCAACGGGTGCGGCTGGCCGAGGGCGCGGTCCCGCTTGAGCATGAACGCCACGTCGAGCAGGGTGTCGATCTCGTCCTTGGTCCAGTCCTGGAGGGTGATCAGGTCCCGGCCCCGCAGGTTCGTCTGCATCGCCGATCCCCTACTCTGCCGCGCCGAGGACGAGCGCCAGCAGCGCCATCCGCACCGCGACGCCGTTGAACGCCTCGACCCAGTACCGCGCGTGGCGGGTGCTGTCGACGTCCGGCGGTAGCTCGTCCATCCTCGGCAGCGAGTGCAGGATGATCGAGTCGCCCTTCGCCTTGTCCCGCAGCAGCTGCCTGGTCACCCGGTAGGCCTCCGGCGTGGTGCCGCGGTCCTGCGTCGCCTCGACCCTGGCCTGGGTGTAGTCGGCCTGGACGACCGGCTCCATGTAGATCACGTCGGCCTCGGCGATGCACTTCTCGACGGTCTCGACCTCGCGGTACTGCACGTTGCGCTCATCAAGCTCGGCCTTGAACTCCGGCAGCAGCGACATCTGCTCCGGCGAGACCACGAAGGCCTCGATGTCGAACTGCGAGCAGGCGTACAGGATCGAGTGCATGGTCCGCATCCGCATGTCGCCGACGCAGAGCATCTTGAGCCGGTCGAGCGTCCCCTTCGCCTGCCAGATGGTGTAGAGGTCGGTGAGGACCTGCGTCGGGTGCTCACCCCAGCCGTCGCCGCAGTTGATCACCGGCACCGACGCCCACTTGGCCGCTTCGGCCGGCGCGCCCTGCTGGTGGTGGCGCATGGCGATGACGTCGCCGTAGTACTCCAGCATGTGGGCGGTGTCCTTCATCGTCTCCTGGTAGAAGTCGCCGGCCCGCGTCATCTTGGCGTCGGCGAAGCCGAGCACGTGGCCGCCGAGGCGGTGCATCGCGGCCTCGGTCGCCATCCGGGTACGGGTGCTTGGCTGATAGAAGGCGGTCAGCAGCGTCTTGCTCTTCAGCAGGTCGGTGTTGCGCCGCTCTTGGGCGTACGGCTTGAGCTTGTCGGTGACACGGAAGATCTCAAAGAACTCCTCGCGCTCCATGTCCTTGAGCGAGAGGATGTCCCGGCCCAGGAAGCTGCGCATGACGTGGGTCTCCTTACTGCAGGGGTGCGAAGGTGTCGATCATCAAAGCGACGTCGTCACCAAGGGGGTAGAGAATCGGGCAGGTCGCGCCGCTGGCGATGTACTCGCTGACCTTGGCGCGGCATTCGGCGGGCGTGCCCGATGCCGAGATCATCTGGACCGCGTCGTCGGGAACCAGGCGCATCGCCTTGCGGATGTCCTCGGGACTCGCGGGCCAGGTGAGGACCTTGCCGATCTCCTCGATCAGCTTCGGATCGACCCCGCTGGCCTTCATGATGTGCGGCTGCTGCCCCAGGTACTGGGTCAGCAGCTCGCGCGACCGGTCGAGGGCCAGGTCGCGATCCTCATCGACCGAGCAGACCACCAGCTGGGGACGGTCGATGTCGTCGACCGAGCGGCCGGCCCGGTCGGCACCGGCCGCCAGCGCCTCCAGGGCCTTCTTGTTGTACTCGGGCCCGACCATGTAGTTGAGGACGACTCCGTCGCCGATCTCGCCGGCGACCTCCATCATCTTCATGCCGGTTGCCCCCACGTAGATCGGGACCTGCCGCGGGGAGCGGTCGCCGTGCACCACGTCGATCTCGACGTCATCGAGGTGGACGAAGTCACCGTGATAGGTCACCCGCTCCATGGCGAGCAGTCGGCGGGTGGCCGTGACGACCTCGCGCATCGCCTGCAGCGGATGGTCCCGGTGCACGCCGACCTTGCTCGCCAGCGGCTCCCACCAGGCGCCGAGCCCGAGCACGATGCGGCCAGGGGCCAGCTCGTCGAGCGTCGAGAACGTCGCGGCCAGCAGCCCCACGTTCCGGGTCCAGATCGGGATGACTCCCGAAGCCACCTTGATGTGCTCGGTCACGGCGGCGAACGCGGCCATCGGGACGGTCGCCTCCCGGACCAGGCGGCTCTCGGCTTGCCAGACCGCCTCGAAGCCGCGCTGCTCGGCGTACCTGACGTAGTCCATGCCGTCCCGGATCGGGTGCTTGTCCTGCAGGTAGAGCGCCATCCGCCCGGTGCTGGTCACCGGGCTGGTAACCGCGGCGCTGACCGGCATGTTCCTCACCATCCCTTCGGGGTGAACGGGTGCGCGGGAATCTCATCCAGGCGCGCCCACAGCCGGGCCGCCTCCCGGGACGCCGCCGCGGCGATCTCCGCCTCGTCGACGCGGGTGGACCGGCCGTCGGCGATGACCAGCTCGCCGGCTACGAGGACATCCCGGACCCGGCCCGCGGCCACGCCGAACACCCAGTGACCGGGCAGGTTAGCCGCGGACAGCGGGGCGGGCGGGTCATAGCCGAGCACGGTCAGGTCGGCGGGGGCCCCGGCGGCGATGCCGCCGAGCTGCGGCTCGCCGAAGATCCGCCCGGCGAGCCTGCCTCCCTCGGCGAGACGCTCCAGCGGCCAGCCCGGGGCGGTCGCCGCGCCCGCCTCGGTGGCGCGGAAGTAGCCCAGCTGCGACTCGGTGATCATGTCGCCGCCGATGCCGTCCGTGCCGAGGGCGACGCGCTGACCGAAGCGGGCCAGCGGCGCGTAGCCAACCTGGTTGTTCATGTTGCTGCGCGGGTTGTGGGCGACGGTCGCGCCGCAGGCCGTGATGTCGGCGACCTCGAAGTCGCTGACGTGCACGCAGTGCGCGAGCAGCGCGTCGGCGGTCAGCACCCCGGCGGCGCCCAGCCGCTCGACCACCCGCACTCCGTAGGCGGCCACCGAGTCGTCCTGGTCGGCCCGGTCCTCGGCGACATGAATATGGATGCCGCACCCGGCGGCCGCGGCGGCCTGCGCGCAGGCCGCGAGGGTGTCGTCGGACAAGGTGAACGAGGCGTGCGCGCCCACCATCCCGCGGGTCAGGCGGCGCCGGCCGGCCAGGAACCTGCGGTTCTCGGCCACGCCCGCAGCCGCCCGCGGCAGCCCGTCCCGGTCGCTGACCTCATAGCAGAGCACCGACCGCAGGCCGATCTCCTCCAGTGCGTCGGCGATGACGTCCAGCGAGCCGTCGATGAAGTTCGGCGACGCGTGGTGATCGATCACGGTCGTGCTGCCGGCCCGCACCGCTTCCAGCCCGCCGACCAGTGCCGACAGCCGCACGCTTGGCTCGTCCAGCGCGCGGTCCAGCCGCCACCAGACCCGCTGCAGGATCTGCACGAAGCTGGCGGGCGGTTCGAGCCGGTACGGCATCCCGCGCGACAGGGCGGAGTAGAGGTGGTGGTGCGCGCAGACGTTGCCGGGCAGCACCAGCGTCCTCGAGCAGTCGCGGCGCTGCACGCCGGGAGGTGCCTGGCCGACCTCGGCGACCCGGTCCCCGGCGATGACCACGTCGGCCGTGATCACCCGCAGCGGGTTCAGCGAGGTGACGACGGTGCCCCCGCACAGCGCCAAGGGCGGGGCGGGCCGCGTGGCCGCCACGGCCGGTCCGACCGGGCTGGCCAGGCTGGCGAGGTTGCCGGGGCTGGCCGAAGCGGCCGGGCTGGCCGGTGACGGCGCGGCTGACCACTGGCCTGGCGCTGCCTGATCGCCTCGGCCGCTCATCGCGGGTGCGCCAGCTTCGGGACGGCGGCCCGCGCGGCCGCGGAATCCTTCATCGGCAGCCGGGTCCGGTACCGGCCGTCGAATGCGTGCAGCGCCCCGGCGACCGCGCCAGCCGTCGGCACCAGGCCGATCTCGCCGACTCCCTTCGCCCCGTAGGGCCCCTCGGGCTGCGGCTCCTCGACGAAGATGCACTCGACCGGTGGCATGCCGGCCGGCGGGATGATATTCAGCGACTTGAGCGTCGTGGTCACCGGGACGGCATCGCAGACGACGTACTCCTCGGACAGCGCGTGGCCCAGGCCCATGTGGACGGCGCCCTCGATCTGTCCCTCCAGGAGCGTCGGGTTGATGACCTTCCCGACATCGTGCGCGGCGACCACCTTGGCTATCGCGCCGTCGCCGTCGAGGATGACGACCTGCGTCGCCCAGCCGTAGGCAAAATGCGTCACCGGGTTGTCCACCGCGGTTCCGGGCGCCGTCGTCCAGTCCACGCAGACCTCGCCGTAATACTCCCGGCCGGCCAGCGCGGCCAGCGCGGCCGGGCTGGCCAGGCCATCGGGGCCAGCCCCGCCCGCCGGGCCGGCCCAGCCGTCCGGGCCGGTCCCGCGCTCCGGCGCCCGGCTGGCCAGATCGGCCTTGAGCTTCGCGGCCGCCGCCTGTACCGAACGGCCGCCGAGCACGGTGGCCCGGGACGCGGTCGTCTGCCCGCAGCCGAGCTCGTAGCGGGTATCGACCTCGACGGCCACCCGGGACGGGGTGAGCCCCAGTTCCTCGCAGAGCACCTGCATCAAGATGGTGTGCACGCCCTGGCCCATCTCGGTCCAAGCGTGGAACAGCGTCACCGATCCGTCCGCCTCCGGGCGCAGGATCGCCCGGCCGTACTCGGCCATGCCGTTCCCGACGCCGGTGTTCTTGACCGCGCAGCTGATCCCGGCCAGCGGGGCTGACTTGTAGGCCTCCTGGACCGCCAGCAGCGTCTTGCGCAGCCCCACTCCAGGGCCGAGCCGCTGTCCGGTGCCGAACGTGTCGCCCACGTCGACCGCGTTCAGCCACCGGATGTCCCAGCCGTCAATACCGACGCGCTCGGCCAGCCGGTCGAGCATGCCTTCCAGCGCGAAGTTGACCTGATTGGCGCCGAATCCGCGCATCGCGCCGCACGGGACGTTATTGGTGTAGACGGCGCGGGCCTTGATGTCGACTGCGGCGAACTTGTACGGGCCGCAGGCGTGGCCGGCCGCGCGCTCCAGGACCTTGTCCCCGACGCTCGCGTAGGCGCCAGTGTCGCCGATGATCTCGGCCCGCAGGCCGAGCAGCGCGCCCTGCGCGTCGCACCCGATCGTGTAGGTCATCGTGAGCGGATGTCGCTTGACGTGGAAGCGCATGCTCTCGGCGCGGCTGAGGGTGAGCCGGACCGGGCGCCCGGTATGCGCCGCCAGCAGCGCCGCGTGCCCCTGGACGTTCAAGTCCTCCTTCGCGCCGAACGCGCCGCCGTTGGACACCAGCGTGGCCCGCACCTGGTCCTCGGGCAGCCCGAGCAGGCCCGCGACCTGGCGGCGATCGCTCCAGATTCCCTGGCCCTGGGTGTAGAAGTGGATGCCGCCGTCGTCGGTCGGGCAGGCCAGCGCGGATTCAGGCTCCAGGAACGCGTGCTCGATCCGCTGGGTATCGAACGTCTCGGTGAGCACATGAGCCGCCGTGGCCAGCACGGCGTCCACGTCGCCGCGCTGCACCTCCGATTCCGACAGCACGTTGCCCGGGGCGTCCGGGTGCAGTTGCGGCGCGCCGGGCGCCATCGCCGCCACCGGGTCGGTCACCGGCTCGAGCACCTCGTACTCGACGTCCACCAGCGCCGCGGCGGCCCGCGCGGCCGCCCTGGTATCCGCCGCGACCAGCGCGACGACGTCGCCGATGTACCTGGTGGTCTCCCCTGCCGCATACAGCTGGACCCAGTCCTGGGTAATCTCGCCCTGGGTCCGGTTGCCCGGCACGTCCGCAGCGGTGAGCACGGCCGCCACGCCCGGCGCCGCCGCGGCCAGGGTGGAATCGACCGATACGATCCGGGCGCGGGGATGGTCGGCGAACCGGACCGCGCCGTGCAGCATGCCCGGCAGCGTCATGTCGTTGATGTATGGCTTGTCACCAAGCGCGAGCTCGCGGCCATGGTAGCGCGCGGTCCGCGAGCCGACCCGGCCGCTGCGGTCAGGCTGCGGCAGCGGCACCCCGGTCCGGGCAGCCGCGTTAAGCAGGATCGCGTCGACGATCTTGACGTATCCGGTGCACCGGCACAGGTTGCCGGCCAGCGCGCCTACTACCTGAGTCCTGGCCGGATCCGGGGTCTTGCGCAGCAGCGACTCTGCTTTCATGACCACGCCCGGGGAGCAGAACCCGCATTGCGAAGCGCCGGCGGCCACGAAACTTTCCGCCCACCGGTCCCGCTCGGCGGCCGGGAGTCCTTCATGGGTCTGCACGTCCCGCCCGGCGAACCGGACTGCCTTCTGAGCGCAGGACACGACAGCCTTCCCGTCGCTGAGCACGGTGCAGGCACCGCAGGAACCTTCCGGAGCGCAGCCATCCTTCACCGAAGTGACTCCGCAGCGATCACGAAGCACGTCCAGCAGGCTCTCGCCGTCGGTAAGGTCGACTGTTACGGGCTTGCCGTTGAGGGTGAAATCCATGACACCTAGCCCCTAGGGCGCTCGGCGGACGGCCGCTGCGCTGGATCAAAGGTCCCTCTCGCCACTCGAGCCGCGTAGGGCCGAAGGTCCCCGCGGCCTGTACCCGAAAGCCACCGGTACCAGCCCGAACAGCCAGCAGCTGTCCGAATGACCCCCAAATGACCCGCCACTGCGGGGCCTTTGGCCCTTTGGCTGGGCTGCGCCGCGGGCGAGAGTGAGGTCATGGTGATCATTAGCGCTTACCAGCGCCCGGCCACCATGGAAGCGGCGCTGGCCTGCCTGGCCCGGCCAGGTACCGTCCTGCTGGGCGGCGGGACCAAGGTGAACGCGACGGCCGGCCCGGGGCCCATCGAGGTGGTGGACCTGCAAGCCCTCGGCCTGGGCCGGATCGACGGGCTCGACGGCCGGATGGCCGTGATCGGGGCCACCGCCACGCTCAGCCAGCTGGCCGGCAGCCCCGTTGTTCCTGACGTCATCCGCGAGGCCGCGCGGCGCGAACAGCCGAGCACGCTCCGGACTCAGGCCACCGTGGGCGGCTGCGTGGCGACCGGGGACCCTGAAAGCGAGCTGCTGGCCGCGCTGCTGGTGCACGGCGCGATCGTGCGCATCGCCGCGCGCCACGGTGGCTACGAGCTCACCCTGCAGCAATTGCTCGCCGCGCTCCCGCTGGCCGACGGCGGGATCATCACATCGGTCACCATCAGTACCGCGGGCCGCAGCAGCGCCGCGCGGACCGGCCGCACCCGCGCCGACCGGCCGATCGTCGCGGCGGTGGCCCGCGTGATCGCCGACGGCCGCCGCCGGGTGGCGCTCACCGGGGTGGCGGCCACCCCGGTGCTGATCGAGGCCCCCGCCAGCACCGGCAGCAGCGGTGCCGCCATCGGCGGAACCGGCACCAGCGGGACCGGCACCAGCGGGATTGACACCAGCCGGCTTGATCCGCCCGCTGACTTCCGCGGGTCAGCCGAATACCGGCGCTCTCTCGCGGCCGTCCTCGCGGCCCGTGCGCTGGCTGCGATCACGTGATGGGCGGCAGCTGATGGACGTCAATTTCCTTCTTAACGGAGTTCCCCGGCTCATCACCTGCGCCCCCGGCGATTCGTTGCTGGCGGTGCTTCGCCGCGAGGGCTGCTTCAGCGTCCGCTACGGCTCGGACACCGGCGAAACCGGCGCCGCCGCCGTCCTCCTCGACGGCCGCCTGGTCTCGTCGGACGTGCTGCTCGCCGCGCAGGCCGGCGGCCACGAGGTCACCACCGTGGAGAGCCTGAACGTGGCCACCGGCGATCTGCATCCCATCCAGGAAGCGTTCGTCGACACCGGCGCACTGCAGTCCGGGTACTCGGCGGGCGCCATGGTGCTGGCCGCCAAGGCGCTGCTCGACGGCAATCCCGACCCGTCCGAGGAGCAGATCCGCGACGCGCTGTCGGGGATCCTGGACCGGGAGAGCGGCTACGTGAAGGTGGTCGAGGCCGTCCAGCGGGCGGCCGCGGCGCTCCGCGGCGATAAGCCCGAGCTGATGGCACCGCTGATCGTCGACCGCCTCACCGACGACACCACTCCGGTCGCCGGCATCCCCGCCGCCGTCGGCAGCGCGGCCCGCGAGGTGTCCGCGGCGATACCGCGCATCGTGCCGTCGGCCGACGTCCCCGATACCGCAGTGGTCGGCAAGCCCGAGCACAAGGTGGATGCGGTGCGGCTGGTGAAGGGCAATCCCGCCTTCACCGACGACATCGAGCTGCGCGGGATGCTGCACGCCAAGGTGCTGCGCAGCCAGCATGCCCACGCGCGCATCGTTGCGATCGACGACTCAGCCGCCCGGGCGCTGGACGGCGTGCACGCCGTGCTGCATCACCGGAACACCCCGAGGGTGAAGTATGCCTCCGGCGGCCAGTCCTGGCCCAACCCCTACCCGTGGGATCAGGTCAGCTTCGACGACAAGGTCCGGCACGTCGGCGACCGGGTAGCGGCGGTCGCCGCCGACAGCCCGGAAATCGCGGCGCAGGCCTGCCGCCTGATCAAGGTGACCTACCAGGTGCTGCCGGCCGTCTTCGACGAGCAGGCGGCGATGGCCGACGGCGCGCCGGTGATTCACGACGAACCGGACTCGGTCGGCATCGTCAACCCGGCCCGCAACATCAGCTCGCACGTCGAGGGGCGGACCACCCGCGACATGGAGGGGGCCCTGGCCGGCGCCGACCGGGTGTTCGAGCAGACCTTCCATGTCCAGCAGGTGCAGGCCTGCCCGATCGAGCCGCACATCACGATCGGCTGGCTGGATGAGGACGAGCGATTGGTACTCCGCACCTCCACCCAGGTGCCGTTCCACGTCCGCCGGATGCTCGCTCCCCTGGTCGGCGTGCCGGTGAAGCGCATCCACGTGATCAAGCCCCGGATCGGCGGCGGGTTCGGGGTGAAGCAGGAGATGCTCATCGAGGACATCGTGGGCCACCTCGCGCTGGCCACCCGCCGCCCGGTCCGGCTGGAGCTGACCCGGGAGGAGGAACTCGCGTTCTCGCGGACCAGGCACGCGCAGACCATCACCTTCAGGACCGGGGTGGACCGGGACGCGCGGCTGGTGGCGCAGGACATGCGGGTGGTGGCCAATACCGGCCCCTACGGGGTGCACGGCTTCACTGTGCAGTCCGTCAGCGGCCTGCGCGGCCTGTCGTCCTACAACTGCCCGGCCAAGCGCTTTTCCTGCGACGTGGTGTACACGAACCGGCTGGTTTCCGGCGCATTCCGTGGTTACGGAGCGCCGCAGGCCCTGTTCGCCCTCGAGTCGCACATGACCGACATCGCAGCGGCCCTGGGCCTGGACCCCATCGAATTCCGGCGGCGGAACTGGATCGGCGTCGGAGATCCGCTGGATATCGCGCCGCGGCTCAGCGAGCGGGGCGGCAGTGATGACATCGCGCCCGAAGATCTGCCCAAGGTGACCAGCTGCGGCATCCGGGAGTGCGTGGCGCAGGCCAGCCGGGCGATCGGCTGGGACCGTCACGCCGATCCGGCCTGGCGGCTGGTGCCGGGGCGGCCGGACGTCCGGCGCGGCATCGGGTTCGCGCTGTGCATGCACGGCACCGGCATCCCGTTCACCGACATGGGCGCCTGCTCGATCAAGATGAACGACGACGGATCATTCAACCTGCTGGCCGGCGCCACGGACCTGGGCACCGGGGCCGACACGGTGCTGGCCCAGATCGCGGCCGAGGTGCTCGGCACCGGCATCGACGACATCATCGTGTACGCCGCCGATACCGACGTCACCCCGTTCGACGTGGGCGCCTACGCGTCGAGCACCACCTATATCTCGGGCATGGCGGCCAAGCGGGCCGCCGAGGCCGTCCGGGAGAAGATCGTGACGCGGGCGGCCCGGATGCTCCAGGTCGCCGAGGCCGGCGACGTCGAGCTTCGCGACCGCCGGGCCTGGGCGCCCGACGGCCGCTCGGTGTTCCTGGAGGATATTGCCCTGGACGCCTTGCACACCCGCGACCAGGAGCAGATCATGGGCTCCGCCTCATTCGTCGCGACCGACTCGCCCGCGCCGTTCGCGGCCCAGTTCGCCGAGGTGGCGGTGGACCGCAGGACCGGCGAGGTCACCGTGACCAAGCTGGTCATGGCGGTCGACTGCGGGGTAGCGGTCAACCCGGTCATGGCCAGCGGCCAGGTGGAGGGCGGCATGATCCAGGCGCTCGGCTACGCGCTGACCGAGGAACTCGTGCTTGATGAGGCGGGCCGCCCGGTGAACGCGCGACTGGGACCCTACTGGATCTTCCGCGCCGACGACGTGCCGGCCACCGAAGTCTTCCTGGTGCAGACGATGGAGCCGTCCGGCCCGTTCGGCGCCAAGGCGGTCGGCGAGATCCCGATGGATGGCGTCGCGCCCGCCGTCCGCAACGCCATCCTGGACGCGACCGGCGTGGCCATCAACTCGCTGCCGTTCACGCCGGAGCGAGTCTGGCGGGCGCTGCAAGCAGGGCGGGCGGGCCATGACTGACACCGGGCCGGCGGCGCTGCTGCATGAGCTGATGGCCGCGGTCGACAGCGGTGAGCGGATCGTGGTCGCCACCGTCGTCGACACCTGCCGGTCGGTCCCCAGGCACGCCGGGTCGAAGATGCTGGTGCACGAGGACGGCCGGCGATCCGGAAGCATCGGCGGTGGTGCCGTGGAAACGCGCGTGGCGACCGCCGGGCTGGCCGCGCTGGCTGACGGGCAGGCCCGGCTGGTGCGCTATGACCTGCTGGATCCCCGCAACGGCGAACCGGGAACCTGTGGCGGGGAGATGACCGTGTACCTGGAGCCGTACCTGCCGACGCCGACAATGTTCGTGATCGGGTGCGGCACGATCGGCCGGGCCGTCGCGGACCTGGCCCACTGGCTGGGGTTCCGGGTCGTGGCCACCGACGATCGTCTCGACCTGGCGACCAAGGAGCTGTTGCCCGGCGCCGATCTGCTGCTGCCCGGCCCGGTCGAGGACGCCCTGGCCGCCGTCCCGGTGACGGCGGACACCCACCTGGTGCTGTCCACCCGCGGAGTGCAGCTGGACGCCGCGGCGCTGCCGCTGCTGCTCGCCAGGCAGGCTGGCTCGATCAGCGTCCTGGGCAGCCGCCGGCGCTGGCAGGCCACCCGGGCCGAGCTGCTGGCCCGCGGCGTTTGCGATGAGGTCCTCGGCCGCGTCCGGACGCCGGCCGGGCTCGACCTGGGCGCCGAGACGCCGCCTGAGATCGCCCTGGCCATCATGGCCGAGATCGTAGCCGTCCGCCGCAACGGCCAGGTCCTCGACAAACGGCCAGCCGCACGGGCCGCCGGCCCGGTCTCCCAGGACCGGGCCGCCGGTCATCTCAGCCAGGTTCTCCCGGGCCGGCCGTGAGCCGCGGCCTCGCGGACGTGCTGGTCGTCCTGCGCGGTGGCGGCGACTTGGCCACCGGCGCCGCCTGGCGGCTCAAGCGAGCCGGATTCGGCGTCCTGGTCTGTGAGCTGGCCGCGCCGCTCACCGTCCGGCGCAGCGTCTCCTTTTCCACCGCGGTCAGCGACGGCTCGGTGACCGTCGAAGGAATCAGGGCGGTTCGCGCGCCCCTGGCCGAGGCGGCCAGGCTGGCCCGGTCCGATCTGGTGCCGGTCGTGATCTCGCCGGCACTCCCGCCGCTCGGCGCGGACGCGGTGGTCGACGCCCGGATGGCCAAGCGGCTGCTCGACACGACCATCGGCGACGCGCCGCTGGTGGTGGCCCTCGGCCCCGGTTTCACCGCGGGCCGGGACTGTCACGCGGTCGTCGAGACCATGCGCGGCCCACAGCTCGGCCGGGTCTTCTGGACCGGCTCGGCCGCACCCAACACCGGGACGCCCGGTGTGATCGGCGGCCGCGGCGCCGAGCGGGTGCTGCGGGCCCCGGCGGCCGGGACGATACGATGGCGGGCCCGCCTCGGCGACGTGGTCGAAGCCGATGCCCTGCTCGGGACCGTGGACGGCGCTGAGGTGCGGGCTCCGTTCGCCGGCCTGGTCCGTGGCCTGGTCGCCGCTCAGACGGCGGTCCCGGTCGGCCTCAAGATCGGCGACGTGGACCCCCGGGCCGACACCGACTGGCAGCAGATCTCGGACAAGGCGCTGGCCATCGGCGGCGGCGTCCTCGAAGCCATCCTGACCTGGCTGCACGGGGCCAGACGGTAGACCGCGGAGCCGGCCTCAGCGACGCGCCGGGGCCCGCCGCTGCGCATCAGCTGCGGGCACGTCTGTCCGCGGCCGGTCGGCGTGGCCGGGCCACCAGGCGAGATGCCCGATCAGCGCGGTGAGGCTGGGGGTGAAGAACATCGCCATGACGAACGCGGCGAGCGCGATGCCGCAGGAGACCGCGAAACCGAGCTGGGACAGGATCGAGTTGCCGGCCAGCGTCAGCGAGGCGAACGTCCCGGCCAGGATCACCCCGGCCGCCCCGATGGTGGGGCCGGTATGCCGCAGTGCCAGCGCCGCGGCGTCGCGCGGGTTGCTGCCCGCTCTCGCCTCCTCCCGCAGCCGCGTGATCATCAGGATGTTGTAGTCGGTGCCCAGGGCCACCACGAACAGGTACATGTAGACGGGCAGCAGGAACACCAGGCCCGCCTCGCCGCGCAGGCCCTGGAACACCAGCACGCTGGCGCCCAGGGTCGCGCCGAAACCGAGCCCGACCGATGCCATCAGGTACCAGGGCGCAACGAGGCTGCGCAGGACCAGCGCGAGGATCAGCAAGATGATGACGGCGGCGACGGGGAATACGACAGCGTAGTCGTGGTTGACCGCCCGCTGGATGTCGGCGAAGACCGAGGTCGTCCCGCCGACCAGGGCATAGGTGCCCGGTGGCGCAGCGGCGTGGGCACCAGTCCGCAGCGGCCCCTTCATCGCGGCGACCGCGGCCGTGGACATCGGGTCGTGGGTCAGGGTGACGGTGTAGTCGGCGGTCGCCTTATCGGCACTGAGCTTCGGCGGCGCGACAGCTCCCACGCCGTCCAGGGTCTTCAGCCTCGCGCCGTAGGCCGCGAGCTGCGCAGTGGTCAGCGGCTGACCAGACCTGGACTGCAGGAATACGTCGGTCGGGTCGGTCGCGCCGGGCGGCAGTCCCCTTTCGAGCGTCTTCAGGGCCGTCTGCGACTCGGCGTTGTTCGGGATGCCCGCCGAGGACAGGTCGAACGTCGGGTGATAGCTGAACGCGCCGACCGTCAGGCCGGCCAGCACCAGGCCGGACACGGCGGCGAACCGCGCCGGATGGCGGCCGAGCGAGCGGCCGATCGCGGCGAACCTGGCCGCCTCGGGCTCTTTCTTCCAGGCCTTCGACGGCCAGAACACACGGGTTCCGAGCAGCGAGACCACCGCGGGGACCAGCGTCAGCCCGGCGATCAGCGTGGTGGCCACGGCGATGGCCAGCGCCGGCCCGATCGCCCGCAGCACGCTCAGGGTGGACAGGGTCAGCGCGAGGAACGCCACGATGACCACGCCCGCGGCCGAGGCGATCGCCTCGCCGACCCGGGTGACGGCGGTGACCATGGCCTGCTTGGCGTCCTCGCCGGCCCGCAGCCGTTCCCGGTAACGGAAGATCAGGAACAGGATGTAGTCGGTGCCGATGCCGAACAGCACGACGATCAGGATCGTCGAGATCGAGCTGTCGGTGTTGAGGGTGAAAGCCTTGTTGACGTCGCTGACCAGGCCGGTCGCGACCTGCGAGACGAGCGCGATCAGGATCAGCGGCAGCAGCGCGATGATCGGGCTCCGGAAGATCACCAAGAGCAGGATGAGGATCAGCGCGAACGTGGCGACCAGGACGATCTGATCGGCCCGGTTGCTGGATTGCTGGCTATCCAGGACCTGGGCCGCCGACCCGGTCACCCCCTCGGTCAGGCCGGTCCCGGTCACCAGCGGCTTGATGTCGCTGCGCAGCTGCTTGACCGCATCGCCGGCGGCGGTGCCCGAGCCATTCAGCACCTTGTTCGGCATTGCCACCATGGCCGTCTGCACCAGGCGGTTCGGCGACGCCGGGCCGGCGGTGATCCCGTCGATGTTAGGGATCTGCCGGGCACGCAGCGCCGTCGCGATCCGCTCCACCTTGGCCGAGTCGGCACTGGTCAGCTTCGCGCCGTCGGCCCGCGCGAAAACGATGATGGCCGCCGCGCTGGTCACGTCGCCAGTCTGCGGGAACGCCCTGCTCTGCAGGTCCGCAGCCCGGATCGACTCGTAGCTCTTGGGCAGGAAGCTGCTCTCATTGGTCGTCGTGGGCAGGCCCGGCGACGTCGCGATCACCGCCACCGCGGCCACGATCCACAGCGCGATCACCCGCCATGGGTGGCGCACCACGGCGCGTCCGAGCCAGGCGAAGACCCCGCGTCCCGCGGTCCCCGGCGCGCCGCCGCGCACCGTGCGGTCCTGCCCGGTAGCCGTCCTGTGACCGTTGCTGCCGCTCACGCCGTTTTCCTTTCGGATCAGATCGCCGCCCGCGTGCCCAGCGGGCGCCCCGTCGGTCCCCGCACCCGGAGCGCGTCACAACGCCCCGGTGGGCCAGACTGCACCAGCACCTGGGTACCGACTCCATCACATCAGTTGCCGCAGTCGCGCAAAAGCGAATTATGGCCGCCCGGCTCGCGTCAGGACGCGTCGGTCATCAGCTGCTGCTGTCCCATGCCGAGGCCCGCGACCTCGGGCACCGGGATCTGCCAGGGCGCAGCCGGGTTGGGCGGCCACTGGGCAGCTGCCGCCGCCCCGCGCAGGCCGACAATGTCGTCGGGACGCACCGGCGCCCGGTTCAGCGCCATCCCGGTCGCCGCCCTGATCGCCGCGACGACGGCGGCCGTGGCCACGATCGTGGCTGACTCGCCGATTCCCTTCACCCCGTACGGGACCCCTGGCTCGGGTTCCTCGACGAGCGCCGAGTTGATCGGCGGAACGTCCAGGATGGTCGGTATCAGGTAGTCGGTGAAGGACCCGTTCGCGATCCGCCCGTCGCGCAGCTGTATCTCTTCCATGACGGCCAGCCCGAGGCCCATGGCCGTGCCGCCCTCGATCTGGCCCGCCACGGCCGCCGGGTTGATCGCCCGGCCGACGTCCTGGACGGCGTCGATCTGGACCACCCGGACCAGGCCGAGCTCGGTATCCACCTCCACGACGGCTCGCTCCGCGCCGAACACGAAGCTCACGTGGACGTCGCCCTGGCCGTCCGCATCGAAGCCCGTGGTGCGGCGGTGGTGATACACCTCGGTCCGCTCGACCGGCTGGTCCAGGAGGTCGACGAGGTCATCATGACGGGGGTCGACGGGCCGGCCCGCGCGCTGCGACAGCTCCGCGATGACCGCCTGGCAGGCCTGCTGCACGGCGCCGCCCGCCATCATGGTCTGCCGCGAGGCTGACGTCGAGCCGGCCGAGCCGATCGTCGTGTCATGCGGGCGGAACCGCACCTCGCGGATCCCCAGCTCGGTCCGGGCGATCTGGGTCAGGACGGTCAGCATGCCCTGCCCGCATTCCACCGCCGCCGTCTGGATCTGTGCCACCGGCCCGTCGGGCCCCACCGACAGCCGGACACTGGCCTGCGCCGAGTCATCGAACCCCTCGCTGTAGGCCACGTTCTTGTACCCGATGGCGTAGCCGATCCCGCGGCGCAGGCTCTCTCCCCGGCTGACGTTTCCAGCCCCGCCCGGATACCCGATGGGGTCACGTCCGGCGGCCGGCTGGGCCGCCGGCACCGGCATGGCGGCCAGCGCGCCGATCATCTCGCGTACCGGCGCCGAGCCCCGGATGACCTGGCCGGTGGGCAGCACGGACCCGGTCCGCAGCGCGTTCCGGCGGCGCAGCTCGAGCGGATCGAGCTGCAGCGCCGCCGCCAGCTTGTCCATCTGCGCCTCGTGCCCGAAGCACACCTGCGGCGCGCCGAACCCGCGCATCGCGCCGCATGGCGGGTTGTTGGTGTAAACGACGGTGCCATCGATCAGCGCGTTCGGCACCTCGTACGGCCCGGCGGCGAGGGTCGAGGCGTTGCCGACCACGGCAGGCGAGGACGAGCTGTACGCCCCGCCGTCCAGCAGCAGCCGGGCGTGCACGCTGACCAGCCTGCCGTCGCGGGTCGCGCCGTGCCGCAGCCACAGCCGGGACGGGTGCCGGTGCCGGTGGCCGCGGAAGGACTCCGCCCGCCCGTACTCCAGCTTCACCGGCCGCCCGGTGGCCAGGGCCAGCATGCAGGCGTGAATCTGCAGGTGAATGTCCTCGCGGGCCCCGAACGCGCCGCCCACCCCGGCCAGGGTGATCCGGACCTGCTCCTCGGGCAGCGCGAGGCAGGCGGCGATCTGCTGCCGGTCGACGTGCAGCCACTGGGTGTTGACCTGCAGCTGCACGCCGCCGTCCGGCTCCGGGATGGCCAGGCCGCCCTCCGGCCCGAGCGGCGCGTTGTCCTGCATGGCCGTCTCGTAATACCCCTCGACCCACACCTCGGCTGCCGCGTCCGGGTCGCCATGGGAGATGTGGACGTGCCGGAGCACGTTGCCGAAGTCGTGCAGCTGCGGGGCATCCGGGCTCAGCGCCTCGGTCATGTCGAGCAGCGGCGGCAGCACTTCGTAGTCGACCGCCACCAGGGCGGCCGCGCGCCGGGCCAGCTCGGGATCGTCGGCGGCGACGACCGCCACCGGCTCGCCCGCGTACCTGACCCGATCCAGCGCGAGCGCAGGCTCGTCCGCGAATTCAAGCCCGAAGGTAGGCTTGCCGGGCACATCGGCGGCGGTCAGCACCGCGTGCACGCCGGGCAGCGCGAGCGCGGGGCCGGTATCGACCGAGACGATCCGCGCCGACGCGTGCGGGCTCCTGATGGTGGCGCCGTGCAGCATGCCGTCGGCCCACAGGTCGCTGGCGTACGTGAACGCGCCGGCCGCCTTCGGGATGCCGTCCACCCGGGCTACTGACTCACCGACACCGCCCGCGACCCGCTCGCTGGCCGGCGCCGTGATGGTGACGCTCACGTGGCCACCTCCCTGGCCCGGCTGGCCGCGAGGTGCACCCCGTCGATGATCTTCTGGTAGCCGGTACACCGGCACAGGTTGCCGGCCAGCGCCTCGCGCACCATCTCGTCGGACGGATCGGGGTCCCGCTGCAGCAGGTCGGTCACCGCCACGATCAGCCCGGGGGTGCAGAACCCGCATTGCACCGCCCCGGCTTCGACAAACGCCCGCTGAACCAGGCCCGGCGAGCCCTCGTCACCGAGCGCCTCGATCGTGGTGACGTCCCCGCCGTCGGCCTGGGCCGCCAGCACCAGGCACGCGCACACCACCTCGCCGTTCAGCCATACCGAGCACGAGCCGCATTCGCCCTGCTCGCAGGCGTTCTTGGTGCCCTGCAGGTGCAGCCCGTCGCGCAGGTAGCCGAGCAGGCTGGCGCCCGGCCAGCTGTCCGTCTCCCGCCACTGGCCGTTTACCCGGACCCGGATCAGCATCCGATCACCTCACCTGCGTTAGCCGGCCGCCGGTCGGCCAGCGCCCACCGCAGCGCCCGGCGCGCCATGACCCCGCATCCGTGCTGCCGGTACGCCGCAGCCCCCCGCACGTCGTCGATGGGCGCCGCGGCGGCCTGGACCAGCTCGCCGAATTCCTCGATCGCCGGGTCCGCGAGCGGCGCCGCCGGGTCCTGCCACGCCCCGGCGTCAGCCAGCGCGCGGGCGACGAACGCCTCGGCCGCCGGGGCCCGCACCACGGTGGGCGCGACCGAGCCGAGCGCGACCCGCACCCGCTGCGCGTCCTCGTCCAGCTGCAGGCACAGCCCGGCCACGGCGATCACCATCGCGTTGCGGCTGCCGATCTTCGAGAACGACCCCGGGCCGCGCCGGACCGGCCAGCGCACGCCGAGGATGAGCTCGTCGCGCGCTAGCACCGTCCGCTTCACGCCGACCAGGAACGCGTCCCAGGGCACGGTGCGGGTGCCGCCGTCGGCCCGGCCGAGCACGATCTGCGCCTGGTAAGCGGCCAGGACCGGGAGCGCGTCGCCCGCGGGCGACGCGGTGCCCAGGTTGCCGCCCACCGTCGCCCGGCGGCGGATCTGCGGGGATCCGACCGACCGGGACGCCTGCACCAGCGGCGGGAAGTCGGTGAGCTCGCGTTCGATGCGGTCGTAGGTCACCCCCGCGCCGAGAAACAGGCGCCCATCCTCGCGCCGGATCTGCTGCAGCTCGGTGAGCCGGCTCACGTCCAGGAAGGCCTCGGGACGCAGCCGCCCGGAGTTCACCGCCACCATCAAGTCAGTGCCGCCCGCGATCGGTACCGCGGCCGGCCTGGCCGCTTTCATCGTGAGCGCCTCGTCGAGCGAGCGGGGCAGGAGCACGTCCATGTCAGCCGCCCGCAGGTCAGGCCGGCAGCGGGACTGGCTCGAACCTGACCGTGTCCACCAGTCCCCGGTCGGTGATCCGGAGCTCGGGTATCACGCTCAGGGCGAGGAAGGACATGGCCATGAACGGCGCCGGGTAGGTGGCTCCAAGATCAGCGTGGGCGGCCTCGTCGAGGCGGGCGGCGGCGGCGGCCACGTCCTCGAACGGCAGCTCCGACAGCAGGCCGGCCACCGGGCAGGGCAGCTCGGCCAGGACTCGCCCGTTCAGCACCGCGACCTGGCCGCCGCCGATCTCCTTCAGCCGGTTGGCGGCGAAAGCCATGTCGGCGTCGTCCACGCCGACGACGCCGAGGTTGTGCGCGTCGTGCGCGTGCGTGGAGGCGAGCGCGCCGCGCTGCAGCCCGAAGCCGGAGACGAAGCCGATCCCGATCCGGCCGGTCCCCTTGTGCCGCTCGATTACTGCGGCCTTGGCCAGGTCGCGGTCGGGGCGCGCGGTGGCGTCGCCATGGGAACGGCCGGGCTCGGCGATCAGCGCCCGGGTGGTCAAAGTGTCCGGCTCGACGCCGATCACGTGCACCCGGTCGCTCGCCGCGACCCGGAAGTCGGCCGCGGTCAGGGCCGGGATCCGGACGCTGTCAAGCATCCAGCGCGGGGCCGCCAGCTTGGGTATCGCCGTGGCCTGCCCGCCCGAGGCCACCAGCCGCCCGCGCTTCCAGACCATCGAGGGCCGGAAATCCTCGAGCGCGGGCACCGCGACGATGTCGGCCAGGTACCCGGGCGCGATCGCGCCGATATCGTGGCGCCGATGCCAGCGTGCGGTGTGCAGGGTGGCCATGACGATCGCATCCACCGGATCGCAGCCCAGATCGATCGCCTTGCGGACGACGTCGTCGATGTGACCGTCCCGGAGCAGCTGGTCGGGTTCCCGGTCGTCGGTGCAGAGCATGGTGTTACGCGGCCCGTGCTCCAGCACTATCGGCAGCAGCGCGGCCAGATTCCGGGCCGCCGCGCCTTCCCTGATCATGATCCACATGCCCAGGCGCCGCTTCTCCAGGGCTTCGGCGGCATCCGTGCATTCGTGGTCGCTGCCGATCCCGGCCGCGAGATAGGCGTTGAGCGCGGGGCCGGACAGGCCCGGGGCATGCCCGTCCAGGTGACCTCCGGCCGCGGTCACCGCCCGGAGCTTGGCCAGCATGGCCGGGTCACCCGCCACGACGGCCGGGAAGTCCATCACCTCGGCCAGCCCGATGACGTCGGACCGCTCGGCGACGAAGGCGCGGATCTCGTCCGCCGTCACGGTGGCGCCGCTGGACTCGAAGCGGCTGGCGGGAACGCAGGAGGGCACCATGACGTAGTAGTCGAGGGGTACCTGGCCGGCCGAGTCCAGCAGCGCCCGCACCCCGCGCAGCCCGAACACGTTCGCCACCTCGTGCGGGTCGATGAAGACGGTCGTCGTGCCGTGCGGCAGCACCGCCCGGGCGAACTCGTCGACCATCAGTTTCGTCGATTCGATATGCATGTGCCCGTCGAGCAGGCCAGGGACCAGGACCTGCCCGGCCACGTTCACCTCCTGGGCCCCGCGGTAGGAGCCGAGGCCGGCCACCTGCTCGCCGCAGATCGCGACGTCTGCCTCGAAAACCTCGCCGGTGAACACCGACAGCACCCGGCCGCCCTTCAGGACCAGGTCAGCGGGCGTATCGCCGCGTGCCACGGCCAGCAGCCGCTGGGTGTGCCCGGTGGACGTGCGACCCGCTGCCTGGTCGGTTGTCATGATTCCTCCCGCACGTAGGGCACCCCGAGCGCGGCGGGCGTCCCCAGCCGCCGCCGGACCGAGCCCACCGAGACGAAGACCAGCGCGACCACCGTCATCAGGTACGGCAGGGCCGACCAGAACTCCGATGGGATGGCGGTGACGCCGCGTGCTTGCAGATCAAATCCGAAGCTGGTGAACGCGCCGAACAGGTACGCCCCGAGGATCAGCAGTTCCGGCCGCCAGAACGCGAAGATGACGAGCGCGATCGCGATCCATCCGGCTCCGGCGGTGATTCCGTCGATCCAGTTGGTCGCGATCTCCAGGGTGAACAGCGCGCCGCCGATCCCGGCCAGCGCACCGCCCACCAGGGTGTGAATGTAGCGGTATCTGGTCACGTTGATACCCATGGCGTCGGCTGACCGCGGCGACTCGCCCACCGAACGCAGGTACAGCCCGGCTCGCGTGCGGTACAGGTAGACAACCGCGCCGGCCACCAGCAGCCAGGACAGATAGACCATCGCGCTCTGGTGGAACAGGATCGGCCCGATTACGGGCAGGTTCGCCAGGCCGGCCACGTTCAGCGAGCTGAACTGGTGCTTGCCTGCCTTGGCGCCCAGGTTGTTGGACTCGGCCAGGTAGGACGACAGCCCGATGACCCCGGCGAAGATCGTGAGGGCCAGCCCGGAGACGATCTGGTTCGCCCGCAGCGTTATGGTCATGAACGCGTGGATAAGCGCCATGGCGATCCCGGCGACCATGGCGACTCCGACGGCGACCAGCAGGACCAGCCCGGTTGGCCCGTGCAAACTCTGCGACACCCAGAACGCCGTCACCGCGCCCATCAGCATCATGCCCTCGACGCCCAGGTTGAGGACGCCGGAGCGCTCGGCGAACAACTCTCCGATTCCGGCGAACACCAGCGGGGTCCCGTACAGGATCGCCGACATGATGATCGAGATCGTGATGTTGTCGTTGATGGCGCTCATGACACCTCCCCATGGCCAGCCGCGGGAACCGCCACGGGGGGCTGGGCGGCCGGGGGCTGGGCGGCCGACCGCGCCGCAGCGTGCGGCCGCCGGACCTTGATGTGGTACCTGGTGAAGATCTCCGCGCCCAGCACGCAGAACAGCAGGATGCCCTCCATCGTCCCGGTCAGGCCGATGGGGAAGCCCGGGCCCTGGAGCGCGAAGCCCGCGTTGACCAGCATGCCGATGAAGAACGACGTCACGATGACCGCGATCGGGTTGTAGCGGCCGAGCGCCGCCACCACGATGCCGGTGTAGCCGAAACCGGGCTGCTCCAGGCCGCGGGGATCCAGGACGTGGCTGAAGTCGCCCACCTGGCTCGCCCCGCCGATCCCGGCGACGCCACCGGACAGCGCCATCAGCGAGAGGATCTTGCGGCGGGTCTTGACGCCCGCGTACGTCGCCGCCTTCGGTGAATCGGCCACCACGCGCATCTCGAACCCGTACTTCGTGGAGCGGATCATGCCCCACAGCGCCACGGCCAGCCCGACCCCGACGAGCAGCCCGAACGGGATAGTCAGGCTGGACAGCTGCAGCGCGGGCCAGCTGCCGGCGGCGGGCAGGGTCTTCCCGGTCGGGAAGACCTTCGCCGACGGTGAGGTGAGGTCCCGCCAGTAGGAAGTGCTGTCGAAGATCAGGTAATACATGATGTTCGCGGCCACGTAGTTGAGCATCAGCGTGGTGAGGATCTCGTTGGTGTTGAGGTAGGCGCGGAGGAAACCGGGGATCGAGGCCCACAGGGATCCGGCCGCCACCCCAGCGACGATCATCGCCACGATGACGATGGGCCCGGGCTGGCCGCGCAGCAGCAGGCCTACCCCAGATGCCCCGATGGCCCCCATGTAGAGCTGGCCCTCGCCGCCGATGTTCCAGACCCGCATCCGGAACGCGACGGCCGCGGCCAGGCCGGTGAACAGCAGCGGGGTCATGCTCACCAGCGTCGAGTTGAGCGCGCCCGGCTGGGTGATGCTGGCCTGGACGATCTGGTGGTAGGTCGTGAGCGGGTTATGCCCGGTCGCGGCGAGGACGATGCCCCCGACGATCATGGCCAGCACGACAGCCGCCAGCGGGACTGCGAAGTTCAGCCACCGGGGGTGCGTCTCCCGTGCTTCGAAACTGATCATGACGTCACTCCCGCCATCATCAGCCCGATCCGGTCCACGTCCGCGTCGTCCCGGTCGAGCAGTCCGACCACCTCGCCCCGGTACATCACCGCGATGCGATCGGCGAGATCGAGAACCTCGTCGAGGTCCTCGCTGATGAGCAGCACGCCCAAGCCTTGTTCCGCCGATCCGGTCAGGAGCAGGCGGACGCTCTGCGTCGCGGCTACGTCCAGGCCCCGGGTCGGGGACGCCGCGACGAGTACCTTCGCGTGCCCGGACAGCTCCCGGGCCAGCAGCAGCCGCTGGACATTGCCACCGGACAGTTCGCGGGCGAGCGTCTTCGGCCCGCGGGCGACGATGTCGAATCGATCGATGAGCTCAGTCGCGTTCTGCTGGGCGCGCCGGGTGTGCAGGATCGGCCCATGACCCTCGCGGTACGACTTCAGGATGAGGTTGTCGGCGATCGAGAGGCCGGGGGCCACGCCGACGCCCATCCGCTCCTCGGGGACGTAGCCGAGGCCGGCGTCGATGGCCTCCCAGGGCGTCCCGTGCTGAGGCCGGCCCGCGATGGTGACCGTGCCCGCCGTGGCGGGCCGCTCCCCCGCGACGACCTCGGCCAGCTCACGCTGGCCGTTCCCGGCGACGCCGGCGATGCCCAGGATCTCACCGGCTCGCACCTGCAGCGAGACCCTGGTGAGCGCCGGGGTGCCCAGATCCCCCCGGGCGCTGACGTCGGAGAGCGCGAGCACGTCCTCGCCCCCGTTGATCCTCGCTTTGCTTTCCTTGCGCGCCAGCAGGACATCGCGGCCGACCATCAGGTGAGCCAGCGATCTGGCGTCGCTGTCGGCCGTTCGCACCGTCCCCATCGCCTTGCCGCCGCGCAGCACCGTGACCCGGTTGGCTACGGCGAGCACCTCGGGCATCTTGTGCGAGATGAATATCACGCTCTTGCCGTCGGCGGTCATCCCCTCGAGCGTCTCGAAAAGCTGCCGCACCTCCTGGGGAGTCAGCACGGTGGTCGGCTCATCCAGGATCAGGGTCCGCGCGCCGCGGTACAGCGCCTTGAGGATCTCTACGCGCTGCTGCTCGCCCATGGACAGCTGCCAGATCTTCGCGGCCGGCTCGATCGGCATATGGAACTGCTCGGCGATCTCGCCGATCTCGCGTTCGACCCGCCGCGGCGAGAACCACATCCCGCTCCGCCGCGACCAGCCGAGGATCACGTTCTCTGCCACCGATAGCGACTGGACGAGCGCGAAGTGCTGGTGGACCATGAAGATCCCGGCCTGCTGCGAGTCACGCGGCGAGTGGAACTGCATGGCCTCGCCGCTCACCTCGACGTAGCCGTCGTCCGGGCGGTACAGGCCGGTCAGCACGTTGCACAGGGTCGTCTTGCCCGCGCCGTTCTCGCCGAGCAGCGCATGGATCTCGCCCGGCTGCACCTCGAACGACACGTGGTCGTTGGCCAGCACGCCGGGAAAGCGCTTCGTGACGCCCCGGGTGGCAAGGGCCGGGGCGCTGGCCGCGCCGGCCGGCGCCGGCGATCCCTCAGCGAGGGCCGCCGGCGGACCGGTCGTCGTGGTGGGCTCGCCAGTGGTTGGCTGCTCCGTCATGGTCGGCTAACCCTGCGCGCTGCCGATGACGCCCTGAACGAACCAGTTCAGGGTGTACCTGGACAGGGCCGATGGGTTCGACAGGTTGTAGACCGGAAGGGTCTGGCCGGCCGACAGCCCGACCGTCCCGTTCTGCTTGGTCAGCGGCCCGGCGAACGGGTTGAAGGTGCCTGCCCTGATCTCGGCCTCGCGCTTGGCGATCGCCGCCTGCGCCTTGGCGGAGACCGTCGTGCCGAACGGCGCGATGTTGATCATGTTGTCGGCGATGTTCCCGTAGGTGAAGGTGCTCTTAAAGGTGCCGTTCATGGCCGCCTTGACTGAGTTGATGTAGTACTGGTTCCAGTTGTAGACGGTCGCGGTCTGGAAGGCCTTCGGGGCGAAGCTGTTCTGGTCGGAGTCGTATCCGGTCCACTTGAGCCCGTTTGCCTCGGCGACTTCGCCGACCGTGGGATCGTCTACGCCGTCACCGAGCACATCCACGCCGGACGCCACGAGGCTCTGCGCGGCCGACCGCTCCGTGGCCGGGTCGAACCAGGAGTTCGTCCAGACCACCTTGACGGTGGCGCCTGGGTGCACGTACCTGGCCCCCATCGTGTAGGAGTCAATCTCCCTGATCACCTCGGGGATCGGGAAGGGCGCGACGAAGCCGATCTTCCCGGTCGTGGTGGCGTAGCCAGCGGCCATGCCGGCCAGATAGTCGGCGTCCTCGCCTGCGGCACCGTACTCAGACAGGTTGGTGGCCATATCGGTGCCGGTGGCCTGGGCGAAGTAGATGGTCGGGTGCGCCTTCGCCGCCGCGAGCATGGCAGGCTGGTAGCCGAACGACGTCGCGAAGATGACCTTCGCGCCACTGTTGATCAGCTGGTTGATGACCTGGGCGGTCTGCGGTCCCTCGGGAACGTTCTCCTTGTAGATCGTCTTGACCTTGCTGCCGAAGTACTGCTGGACCGCCAGCCGACCGACGTCGTGCTGGTGCGTCCATCCTGCGTCGCTCGGCGACCCGACGTAGATCCACGCCGCGATCAGCGGTTGCGTTGTTGTGGTGGCCTGGTTCGCTGCTGACTTGGAAGAGCCGCACGCCGCGAGGACGAGCGCCACTACCGTGGCGGCAACGACCACCATCGCTGGCCGTTTCATGCAAATCCCTCCTTGCTTCCGATTGCTGCCGGATGCAAGCTGCGTAGCGCAGACCCAGGCGATGATGAGACGCCACGGCCACCTGCGGGAGCCAACCTGCTCCTGCACGCCAAACGGTAGAGGGGTGATGCCAGTGACTTAAGAGTCCTTTGGTCTTCGAAACGAGGACCTATGGCCGCCTGTCATATTTTGCTGGCGTTTGTCCGCCCGTGTGCGCTGATCTGGTGTCATGCCTCGGTTCGCTGCACTGCAGGAGTCGGCCACCGGGTCGACAGCATCCGCGCCGCCCGCCTGGTGCCGTGGGTGAGCCGCCGCGCCCGCAGATCGTCTGCCTGCTCCGCCGGCTGACCGCGCCAGCACGCGGCTGAAGCCGCGTATCGGGCCCTGGTGCTGTTCCCCGCACCGCTCGCCGCTCCCGGCGAGCGCGCGTCAGAGCCGTGCGAGGTCAGAGCCGTGCGAGCGTCAGCGCGGACGCTCCCGACCGGAACGCCGATTCGGCCGCCGGGCTGTTTTCGATGCGCCAGTCCTGGCGGTAGATCCCCTGGCGCTGTGCTATGTCGAACCACACCAGCCCGAGCGTCTTGTATTGGCGCATGCCGCGGAACAGGTCCGGGATCTTGACAGCCTGGCCGGCTGTCGGGCCGACGGCTGTCTCGGACAGAAGCACCGGCTTGTCGGTGAATCTCCGCACCTGGTCAATGGTGCCGCCGAAGACGCTGGCGAATGTGTCGGACGGCCGGACGTAGTAGCTGTCAATGCCGACCCAGGTGACGTACTCCGCGCCGGGCCACCACGAGGCGACCGGTCTGGTGTAACGCAAGTCCGAGTTGATTGTCCACATCCAGGTGACATTGTCGGCGCCCTGGCCGCGGAACAGCGTCACGACGTGCCGCCATGCCGCCACGAACGTTGCTGCGGGGACGTGCCCGTAGCCCCACGAATACCAGTTGCCGTTCATCTCGTGCCCGAAGCCGATCACGACCGGATGGCCAAAATCCCGCACGCTGTCGGCATACGAGCGCAGATAATCGTCGTAGTCACCTGCAGCTATCGCGGGGATGGAGGTGTCGGTGGGATCGATCTGCACGACCGTGACAGCCCCGCGACTTCGGACCGTATCCGCGAAAGACGACGCGAAGGGCTCCGCCCAGCCGCTGTAATACCCGACGAGATTCGGCTCGCGGCCGGCCGCCATCGCGAATCGCGCGACCGGCTGATAGTCATCGGGCGGTCCGGACTCATACACGCCCAGGTAAGAGGCCAGGCTGGCGGGAGAGCCGCGCGCGCAGCCGCCGGGCGGGACTGCGCCGGATGCGATGCGCGTAACCGTGAACGCCACGGCGGCAGCGGCGATCATGAGTGACACAAGGATCACGACGCGGGAATTCACGATGTCCGTGATCCGCGGCGCCCCGGCTGCCCGCTGCCGAGATCTGTGTTACTGCCGAGGTTCGTGCTGCTGCCGAGGTACCCCGTGCCGAGGCCGGTTCGGGGCAGCTGGCCGGTCATGACGCAGGCTCCCGGTACGCCTCGGCGCCCCGGCGGAATGCGCCGACCGCTGCGGTGCCGCTGAGGCTCCAGTCCTGGTCCCCTTTGGCGTTGAACCACACGAACCCCAGCAGCCCGTAAGCGCGAACGCCAGCGAACAGGTCCGCGATCTTCGCTGGTTTGCCGGCGGTGGGTTCCACGCTTGTCTCGGCGATGAGTATCGGGTCTATGGTCAGCGCGCGCACGGCCTTGATGGTCGGCCCGAACAGCGAAGCGAACGTCCACGACGGCTTGTAGTAGTACCCGTCAATACCCACCCACGACACATACGAATTGCCCGGCCACCAGCGCGCAGGAGAGGGAATGCTGTGGCGCCTACCGCTGATATTGACCGTCCACAGCCACGTCACGTGCCGGGCGCCCACCGCGCGGAAGACCGTGACGACGTGCCGCCAGGCGGCCACGAACACGGCCGGCGAGGTGTGCTGGTAGCCCCAGGAGTACCAGTGGCCGTTCATCTCATGGCCGAAGGACAGGATCACCCGGCTACCGAAGGCCTTGACCGCGGCGGCGTAGGAACGCAGGTAAGAGTCATAATGCCCGGACGCGATCGCGGCGAGACTGACGTCTGTCGGGTCAATCTGCACGAGGGGCACCGCGTCATGCCTGGCCGCGGCGGCGGCGAAGCTGACCTTGAACGGCTCATACCATCCGCTGTAGTACACGACCACGTTGGGCCTGACCCCGGTGGCGGCGGTGAACGCGCTCACCCCGGCATACGACTCAGGTACCCCGGTCGCGTACACGCCGAGGTAGGACTCAGGCGCGGTCGGGCGACTGAGCTGCCCGGGCGCGGCTGGACCGGCGGACATGTCGGCGGCAGGTCCGCCGCGGAGGCTGACGACCAGGATGATCGCTGCCACGGCAGCGAGCGCCACACAGATAGCCGCGATCTGCAGGCGCGTCACTTGGTGATTCCTCCCTTTTATCCGCTGTATCCGGCTACCTTTGATCCGCCGACGCCCGTCCGGCGGCACTTCGCCGCGTCGCTGGGCGCCTCCCGAGCCGCAATATCGGTTCATGACGCGGGCCGCTGATACGCCCTCGCCCCCAGCCGGAACGCAGCGACCGCCGCGGGGCTGCTGAGCCGCCAGTCACGGACGCCGTCGGCGTCGAACCACACGAAACCCAGCAGCCCGTAGGCGCGAACGCCAGCGAACAGGTCCGCGATCTTCATCGCTTTGCCTGACGCAGGCGCCGCCCCCGTCTCGGCGATGAGTATCGGGGCGATGGTCAGCGCCCGCACGGCCTTGATGGTCGGCCCGAACAGCGAAGAAAACGTCCAGGACGACTTGAAGTAGTATCCGTCAATCCCTACCCAGGTCACATACGAAGAGCCTGGCCACCATGGCGCCGGGGATGGAATACCACCACGCGTATCAATGATGTTGACCGTCCACAGCCAGGTCACGTTATCGGCGCCCTGCTGCCGGAACACGGTGACGATGTGCCGCCACGCCGCCACGAATACCACCGGGGAGGTGTGCCGGTAGCCCCAAGAGTACCAGTGACCATTCATCTCATGGCCGAAACCGATGATGACCCCCTTGCCGGTTTTCGAGCCATAGCTGGCCACGTCGGTAGCGAAGGCCTCCAGGCCGGTGTCGTACTCCCCGGCCGCGATCGCCTCGAGGCTGACGCCCGATGGTTCTATCTGGATAAACGGTATGACGCCATCGTGGGCTGCCTGGGTGGCGAATGCGGACCGGAACTTTTCATTCCAGCTGCTGTAGTAGAGCGCAACGTTCGGTTGCACGCCGGTGGCCTTGGCCATGGACTCGACCGGCGCGTAGCTCGCCGGGACGCCTCTGGTGAAAACGCCAAGGTAAGACGCCGGATATGCGGGCAGGGTAATCCGCACGGGGTGATGACTGAATGCCCCGACCCGGGAAGTGCCGCCGACAAATACCGACCGCGGCGGGCCGATCGGAGCGGCGGTTCTCATTATGCCCGCCGTGACGTACGCCGCCGAGACGACGACGCACGCACCGATGAGAACGAAACCGATGCCGCCCTGGAAGATCCTGGCCAGGCGCCGGGCCAGCCTGGTCACAATGCCGCCCGCCCCCGGGCCGCCTGCCCCCGGCTTGAGCACGTGGCGGATCGCGGTGACCGCGGCAGCGGGGCCGCCGTTACTGGCGTTACTGGCGTTACTGGCGTTGCTGGCGGTCTGGTCATGCGGTCTTTTCTCCCGGGAAGATCAGCCGGCCAACGACCAGCGCGTTCAGCACCCCGAGCGCTGCCATTACGGCGAACCTTGATGAACCGGTCTGCGCGATCCGCCAGGCGGCCAGGCTCAGCCAGACAACGGCTAGCGTGCCGTTCCAGAGGGTCACGCCCTGCCAGAACCGGCGAGTCGCATCGCCCGGCCCCCGCGTCGGCTGCCAGGACATGACCTTGCCACGTGAGTAATCCCAGATCGCGAGGACCTGGGCCCACCCGACCGCGACGGCCAGGGACCAGATCCTCGGGCTGTAGGGCGCGTTATGCCACAGCGGGTACAGCACGGTGCCCGTGATGACCGGGGGGATCAGCAGGATAGCGTTGTGCAGCCGGATCTCACCGGGCAGAAACGCCAGCAGGGTGATGGGTATCAGCGGCAGCACGAGGGTCCGCAGGCCCGTGGTGAGATTCCAGAGCCAGCCGGAGATGTACGGCAGCCGGGCCGTCAGCGGCATCTTTACTCGCCACATGTGGTGCGTGAAGAGCAGCGACGTCGCGCCGCAGCACCAGCGATACTGCTGGCGCATGAACGCGTCCAGGGTGGACGGGCAGACGCCCGCCGCGAGCGGCACCGGGAGGTAAGTCAGCTGGTAACCGTGACGGCGCATGTCCAGGCCCGTGTGCGAGTCCTCGGCGAAGGGGATCTCGGTGAAGCCGCCGGACGGCGCGAGCGCGGTCCGCCGGTAGACGGCGTTGGACCCGACGCATAGCGCCGAGCCGAACCGGTCGCGCGACACCTGTACGGCCCGGTAGAAGACCTCCAGCGTCGGGCCCGCGGCCCGCTCGACCCAGCGCTGCCGCGAGCTTACCCGGAAATACTGGGGAGTCTGGACAATCCCGATAGCCGGGTCATCCATGTAGGGCAGGGTCTCGGCCAGGAAGTCCGTCCTCGGACGAAAGTCGGCGTCGAAGATCACGATGTGGTCACTGCCGGTGCGCCCCAAGGCGTAGTTGAGGTTCCCGGCTTTCTTGTGCTCGCGCTGGTTCGGCCGTCGCACGTAGATGAAGCCGAACGACCCGGTGAGCGCCCCGGCCTCATCGCTGGCGTTGTCGTCCAGCACGTAGACGTAGGCCTCGCCCGGGTAGGCGCGGACAAGTTCGAAGACGCCGGTCCATGTGTTGCGGAGCACCTCGGAGGGCTCGCCGCAGATCGGCAGGAAGATGTCCACGCTCGGCCAGCGGCGCGGGTACCACGCCGCTACGCGTGCCTGGTGCGCCTCCAGGTCGAAGCTGCCGCCCATGAAGTTCACCGGCAGGCTCACCGCCTGGTAGGCGATATACAGTGCCGTGTAGAGCGCGAAGGGGATCGCGATCCGGTTTCCTGCCTCGAAGAAGATCTGCGCGGTGATAACGAAGGCCGAGCTGATCAGCAACGCGCTGGTCAGATAGGGCAGCGACCGCCAGCCGTAGGAGCGCTTCTCGGCGTCATCGGGCGGAACCGGAAGGACCGGCTCGGTGCTCCGGTGACGGCCGGTCGCCATTAGCACGCTCATGTGGCACCCCGGTAGACCCAGACCAGGTAACTGCCGGTCGAGCCTGGATTACTGAACGGCACGGTGCCCGCGAACCGGTAGCTCTTGTCGGCCGTCAGGTACGTGGCGATCGCCCCGTCCAGCTGCGGCTTATCAGTGAACGTGAGGATGACGACGGTGAAATAGTGCACTGCGAGCATCGCCTTAAAGGGCGCGAAGTCGTTGCTTTCCTCCGCCTCCCGCCGGCCGGACGGGAGGGTGATGCCGTACACGCTGCTCCACTGCTGCCAGGACGTATGCGGGAGGTAGTACTCCAGCGTCGGGTCGTTGTCGGCCAGGAACCGACCGCCGTGCATAGTCAGCTGCCGGACCAGCGGAATGAGATTTCCCGCGCCGGGCCAGGCAAAGAAGCCCGCTGCCTGAAAGGCGCCGACTACCGCGGCGGGAAAAAGCAGCAATCCGCATGCGGCGGTCGCAGCCCTGCGCGCGGTGCGGTCCTTCAGCCAGCCAACGGCGCGGTCCGCAGCGTAGCCTGCGGCGATCACCGCGAACCAGGCGCCGAAGTCGACATGCTTGCTCAGCGACGTGTAGGTGTGAATGCGTGCTTGCTCGATCGGCACCAGCAGGGCCGTGCCCGCCAGCAGGCCAAGCATCCACCGGGCCGACGCAGCTTTCTCGGCCTTGAAGCTGATGACGACGGCGACCGCGGCTAGCACGACAATGATCGCGGTCCAGTCCCATGAGCTGCGCAGGACGACGGAGACGGGCGTTCCCCCGGCGTGCCGGGTCAGCGTGGTCTGCTCAATCCCCGCGATGTACCACCCGCGGCCTATCTGGAGCACGATGATGATCGTCGTCACCATCACGGCCAGGAAATACGCTACCCGTCGCTGAGCGATCTTGCCGCCCGGCGGGAAGCCGCTCAGGAACGCCAGCCCGGCAACGACCGGATCGAATAGCGCCGAGGCATACTTCGTAGCGTTGGCCAGGGCGAGTGCGCAGGCTCCCGCGAGTATCCAGCGGATGGTATCTCGCCGGCCTTTTCCGCCGGTCACGCACCAGGCCGCCAAAGCGACCAGGAACAGCGCCATGGCGTCGTAGGTGGCAAAGGCCCCGAGCCGCTGGGTCGGTCCGATAACGGCCCAGAGCCCCGCCGCGAAGAACGCCGCGCGCTGACCGTACAAGCGCTTCGTCATGCTCCACAGCAGCGCAGTCGCGCCGAGCATGAAAACGAGGGACAGGATGCGCGCGCCTGCTAGCCCGCCGATACTGTCGGCAAGCGCGCCGAGCGGCGGGTAAATGACCGGCGCCCCGGAAAAGTAGGTCGGGAACAAGGGGATGCGCAGACCGTGCAGCCAGTGCATCCACTGCAGGTGGCCGGCCCACAGGTACAGTGCCTCATCCTCAAACGCCGTGTTCGCATGAGTGAGCCGCAGCGACAGCGTTGCCTGGATGGTCAGGACGGCGAGCAGCGGCAGGAAGATGATCGGCTGCCATTTCGCCGGCCGCCGGGATGTCGGCGCTGGCTCCGGCAGGTCCGCAATGGCCTGAAGCGCGTTGAGCCCGGCAGCCTGTTGCTGGACCGTTGCCCTGCTGGACGAGCCGACGGCATCCGCTGGCGCGCCAGCGCCCTTCTGCTTCATCAGCACCGTGTGCACCTCATGGCCAGTCGCCAGGCTGGGCTGATTGCCGTGCTCACCGGTGGGTCTTCGGAGACGTGCCCGGCTGCGCTGCCGGGTGGGCCTCATATCGCCAGATCACGTAGGTACCCGGGGCGGCCGGCCGGCCCCGCTCCGTAGGGGACGACCTCGACGATGCGGTAGTTATGGTTCTGGCGGAGGTCGGCGGCGATGCGGTGGTCCAGGGCGGTGGTGTCCGAGAAGTTCAGCGCGACCAGTGAAAAGTAGCCGCTGGTGATGAACTCAGCGTAGACGCCCGCGTTGCCGGGCCCGGTAACGCCCGCCGTGCTGGTCGGCCCGCCGGTACTGGCACCGGATGGCAGGACGATGTTGCGGGTGCTGGACCACCGCTGCCATTGTCTTCCGGCGGGCAGGTAGTACTCCGGGACGGAGGGGTCTTCGACCAGCAGCCGCCCGCTTCCATGATCAACCAGCGGGCTAAGGATCGCCGTGAATCCGGACGCGTTAGGCCAGTTGGTGGCGAACAACCGGGACTGGCTGGCCCCCAGCGCCACGGGATAGATCAGCGCGAGCACGCAGGCCCCGGAGGTGATCGCCCGCATCCGCCCGGCCGGCGCCGCCGCGATGAACCTGTCCGCCGCATAGCCCGCTGCGATGGCAGCAAACCAGGCACCCAGATCCACATGCTTGTTCAGCGACGTCGTTGTCTGCAGCCGCGCGTGCTCCAGCGGCCCCAGTAGCGCAGCGGCAGCCAGCACCGCCAGCAGCCACGTCCGCGCCCGCCCCTGCCGCCTGGCCCAGCTGACCGCGATAGCGCACACCGCCAGCACAGCGATCAACCCAGTCCACGACCAGGAATCAGCGAGCACCGACAGCGGCGACTCCGCGCCCCCCACCCGCGTCAGCGTCGTCTGCTTCACCCCGTGCAGGTACGAACTGCCGCCGATCAGCAACCCGCCCGTCAAGAGCACCGCCACCACCGTCAGCAGGACCACGCAGCGCCCGGCAGCGAGCTTGCCGCCCGGCCTCGGAAACGCCGCGAGCAGCGCGAGCACGACCACCACCGGGTCGAACAGGGTTGTCGAATACGCCGCAGCGTTAGCCAGCGCCAGCGCGACACCCGCCGCGATCATCCAGCCGGTCGCGTCCTGCCGCTCCCCGGCCCGCACCACACACCACGCCGCCAGCGCAACCAGCAGCATCGACATCGCGTCATACGTCGCGAACGCGCCCAGATGCAGCGTCGGCCCAAGAACCGCGAAAAGCGCCGCGGCGAAAAACGCGGCCCGCCGCCCGAACAGCCGGCCAGCGGTCCCCCACAACAGCGCAGTCGCCCCGAGCATGAAAACCAGCGACAGCACCCGGGCCGCGGCCAGCCCCCCGAGGCTATCGGCCAGCGCCCCGACCGGCGGGTAGATGACCGGCGCCCCGGAGAAATACGCCGCGAACGGCGGCACCGGCCCGCCATGCAGCCAGTGCGCCCACTCCAGATGCCCGGCCCACAAGTACTCGGCCTCATCCTCGAACGCCGTATCAGCCCCGACCAGCCGCAGCGACAGCAACGCCTGCACCACCAGCACCGCCACCAGCAGCAAACTCGCGGGAACCCGCCCCGCATACCGCCGCAGCCCATGCGAACCGGTCCCAGGCGCGCCGCTCACCGCCGCCCGGGGAGTCCGGGTATCCGGCCATCGCGTCGCGCCGGGGGCCGTGGAAGCCCGGGCGTCAGTTCCCTGGATTGACTCGTCGTCCCGAGCGGAGGCCTCCCCTGGCTGTAGCGATGAAATGATCTCCCAGCCTGTAGTTGTGCCGTGATCCAAAATTCGCACCTGCCTGCGATCAGGGGCATGTGAGGGGCGCCTCGGCTACACCCCTCGCAGCCCACGTAACGTAATGCCGACGTCACAAAACGTAGCGATCTCCCCCCTGAGACAGGAATACCGCAATACCAAAAACTACCGTTCAGTTCGACTCAAAGAGACCTGTTTGGTGAATCCCGCCCGTGTTCGGTGAAATCTGCCCGTACTGGACCGTCTACCCGGACAGGGCACGGAGATCATCGCAGGCGGCCTGAGCGCGCAGGTCTCGCTAGGGATGGGCCAGCTTGAGCCCGGAGACGCCGAGCCGGAACGCGGCTTCGGCCGTCGGGCTGCTTTCGATGCGCCAGTCCTGGTGCAGGACGCCCTGGTCCTGAGCCTTGTCGAACCAGACCAGGCCGAGCGTGTTGTACCGGTGCATTCCGGAAAAAAGATCGCCGATCTTAACAAACTGCCCCGAATCGGGCCCCACGGCGGTCTCCGAGAGGAGCACGGGCTTGTCCGTGAAGGCCCGCACCTGATCAATCGTGCGGCCGAAAACCTTGCCGAAGGTATCCGATGGACGGAAGTAGTAGCCGTCGATTCCGACCCACGTGACGTATGCGGCTCCCGGCCACCAGGAGGCGACCGGCCCAGTGTTGTAGCGGTCTTGGTTGACTGTCCACAGCCAGGTGACATTGTCGGCGCCCTGGTTCCGGAACAGCGTCACGATATGTCGCCAGGCTGCGATGAAGGTCGCGGGCGCGACGTGCCCGTAACCCCACGAGTACCAAGGACCGTTCATCTCGTGCCCGAAGCCGATCACGACCGCGTGGCCGAAATTCCGCACGCTTACGGCATACGAGCTCAGGTATGCGTCGTAGTCACCGGCGGCGATCCCGGGGACCGAGGCGTAGGTGGGATCGATCTGCACGAATGGGATGACGCCTTGGCGGTGGATCGCCGCCGCGAATGATGTGGCGAAGGGCTGCGCCCAACCGCTGTAATACCCGACGAGGTTCGGCTGGCCGCCCACAGCCTTCGCGAAGTCTGCGATCGGCTGATAGGCCGGTGGCGACCCAACCTCATAGACGCCCAGGTAAGAGGCCACGCTCGGCGGCAGCGGTGCTTTCACCACCGGAGGCTGGCTAAAGCGCGGAATGAGGCGGCCGACGGCCAGCGTGACAGCAATTGCAGCGATCACGAGGGCCACGATCGTCACTAGGCGGGATCTCATGCTTTCTTGTCTCCCGGAAAGATCACTCGGCTCACAAAGGCAAGATTGAGCAAGCCGAAAAACAAGAGGACGGCAAACCGCCAGGAGCCCAGGGCCATCGTCCGCCAGATGGCCAGTGCCAGCCACAGCAGGGCCATGCCGCCGCTCCAGCCGGTGACCCCGATCCGGAAACGCCGTAGTGAGCTACCCGGCGTCCGGGTCGGATGCCAGCCCATCGTCTTACCCCGGGCGCCATCCCAGATCGCGAAAACGTGCGCCCAGCCGCGGGCAATGCCAAGGGCCCAGACCGACGGCCCATAGTGAGAGCGATGCCACAGCGGATAGAGGACGAAGCCAGTGAGCATGGCCGGGAGGAGGATGATGAAGTTCCGCAACCGTATCTGGCCCGGGAGGAAGGCCAGCATGATGATGGGGACGGCCGGGCCGAAGAACGTTAGCAGACCGGTGTAGACGTAATAGAAGAATCCGGAAATGTAGGTGAGCCGGGCCGGGATCTTCATCGGCACCGACCACATGCGGCGCGAGAACACAACACCGGCATTCCCGGTGCACCACCGATACTGCTGGCGAACGAAAGCATCGAGGTTATCGGGACAGATCCCGGTCGAGAGCACGATCGGCAGGTAGATCATGGACCAGCCGGCCCTGCGCACGTCGAGTCCGGTGTGCACATCCTCGGCGTAGGGGATGAGCGTAGGCCCGCCTTCAGGCTCCAGCGCAGTCCGCCGGTACACGGCAGAGGTGCCGACGCAGATGGCTGCGCCGAACCGGTCGCGGGCCACTTGGATCGACCGGTAGAACACTTCCTGGATCGCGCCTGCGGAGTTCTCGATCCACGTCTGGGCGGCGCTGACACGGAAGTACTGGGGCGTCTGAGCGATCGCGACCGCAGGGTCGTCCATGTACGGGAGCGTCTCCGCCAGAAAGTCGCGGCGGGGGGCGAAGTCGGCATCCAGGATGACCAGGTATTCGCCGTTGGTGTGCGCGAAGGCGTAACGCAGATTGCCGCTCTTTTTGTAGGCGCGCTGATCGGGTCTTCGGAGGTAAGAGAATCCGAAGGACTCAGACACCGAACGGGCCTCGTCGGACGGCCCGTCGTCGAGAACGTAGGCCCGGGCCACGCCTTCATAGCCTTCGACAAGCTCGGACACGGCCATCCAGGTGTTGCGGAGCAATTCGATCGGCTCGCCGCAGATGGGCAGGCAGATGTCCACGCTCGGGTACGAGATCGGGTGCCATGCCTGGATCCGCTCCCGGTGAGCGGCGAAGTCGAATCCCCGGCCGGTAAAGTTCACCGGCAGGCTGATCACCTGGTAGATGACATAGGTGGCGGTAAAAGCCATGAAGGGCCATGGCACCGGATCATGTGCCTCAAATCTGATCTGGCTGACAATGAGGCAGCCCACGCCGATGACAAGCACCGTGGTCAGGTAGACCAGATTGCGGTGGATGTAAGCGTACTTCTCGTTGTCGTCCGGGGGCGCCGGCAGCACCGAGGAGATCTGCTGCGCCTCAGTCGGCGCGGCTACCGTGCTCACCGGGGGTTCCTGCGGAGCGAAGACCGTGCTCACCGCTGGTTCCTGTGAGGTTTCGGCGGCTGTGCTCTGAGGTTCGGCTCGTAGCCCGATTGCGGGCTCGGGTGCGGCTCGTAGCGCCAGATCACGTAGGTACCCGGGGTCGGGCCGGCCGGCCCCGCTCCGTAGGGCAGGACCTCCACGACGCGGTAGTGATGGTTCTGGCGGAGGTCGGCGGCGATGCGGTGGTCGAGGGCGGTGGTGTCCGAGAAGTTCAATGCGACCACGGAGAAGTAGCCGCTGGTGATGAACTCGGCGTAGACGCCCGCGTTGCCGGGCCCGGTAACGCCCGCGGTGCTGGTCGGGCCGCCAACACCGGCCCCCGATGGCAGGACGATATTGCGGGTGCTGGACCACCGCTGCCATTGTCTTCCGGCGGGCAAGTAGTACTCAGCGACGGAGGGGTCCTCGACCAGCAGCCGCCCGCTGCCATGATCAACCAGCGGACGGAGTATCCCGGTGAAGGTGGACGCATTAGGCCAGCCGGTGGCGAGCAGCCGGGACTGGCTGACCCCCAGTGAGACAGGAAAGACAAGCGCGACCACGCAGGCACCGCAGGTGATCGCCCGCATCCGCCCGGCAGGCGCTGCCGCGACGAACCTGTCCGCCGCGTAACCCGCAGCGATGGCAGCAAACCAGGCACCCAGACCGACGTGCTTGCCCAGCGAGGCCACGGTGTGGAGTCGGGCTTGCTCCAGTGGCCCGATTACCGCGGCGCTGGCCAGGACCGCGAGCAGCAAGGTCTGAGCGGCTCCTCGCTTGCCCACCCAGCTGGTGATCACGCCGCATACGGCCATGACGACGATCAGGCCGGCCCAGGACCAGGAATTGGCGAGCACGGACAGCGGCGACTCCGCGCCCGCAACCCGCATCAGCGTTGTCAGCTTCACCCCGGTCAGGTAGTCGCGGCCGCCGATCAGCAGTCCCGCCGCCAGGAGCGAGGTAACCGTGATCAAGATGATCGCGGCCCTCCTGCCAGCGATCCGGCCGCGGGGCTCCTGGAGCACGATCAGGAGGATCACGATCGGGTCGAACAGGACTGTCGAATACGCCGCGGCGTTAGCCAGCGCCAGCGCGACACCCGCCGCGATCATCCAGCCGGTCGCGTCCTGCCGCTCCCCTGCCCGCACCACACACCACGCCGCCAGCGCAACCAGCAGCATCGACATCGCGTCATACGTCGCGAACGCGCCCAGATGCAGCGTCGGCCCAAGAACCGCGAAAAGCGCCGCGGCGAAAAACGCGGCCCGCCGCCCGAACAGCCGGCCAGCGGTCCCCCACAACAGCGCAGTCGCCCCGAGCATGAAAACCAGCGACAGCACCCGGGCCGCAGCCAGCCCCCCGAGGCTATCGGCCAGCGCCCCGACCGGCGGATAGATGACCGGCGCCCCGGAGAAATACGCCGCGAACGGCGGCACCGGCCCGCCATGCAGCCAGTGCGCCCACTCCAGATGCCCGGCCCACAAGTACTCGGCCTCATCCTTGAACGCCGTATCAGCCCCGACCAGCCGCAGCGACAGCAACGCCTGCACCACCAGCACCGCCACCAGCAGCAAACTCGCGGGAACCCGCCCCGCATACCGCCGCAGCAGCCGCGGGGCCGCCACCGAAGCCGGCGATCGGGCGTCCTCCACAGACCCGTCTAGTCGGACTGCGGAGGGTTCCGTCGTCGCGCTGGCCGGTATGCCGTGATTCAAAGGTCGCACCTGCCTGCGATCAGGGGCCTGTCCGGCGGCGCCTCAAGCCCCCGCAGCCCACTCAACGTACTGACGGCAACACAAGCCGTGTGCAATCTTCCCCCCAGGACAGGAACATCGCGTAAGGACGATACCGCCCTGATACTCCCTGACGAGGCATGTTTGGTAATTTCGGCCGGATCAGCGCACCAATCGTCAGGTGGCGCCCGGAGGCGAGCCCGCCGGAGCAGGTGTAGTTATTACGTAACAATCGGTCGTTGAGGTTGATAAGTAGGTCCTGGTGTGCTGCGCTGTCCTTCGGGATCGCGTCATACCGCCGGCGCGCCCAGGGGGTATGGCCGCATGGGAGACGACAGGCGCGTTCCGCCGCTGTCCCGGCGTGTGCCTGGTGCCACAGCGATCCAGAGGCCAGCCGCCCGGGTTTCGCCGCCGAGACTGCCTGAATCCTTGATGCTGCGCCTCCGTGCGGAAATTGATGCAGGTTCGGGGCAGCCAGCGGGCCATGAGCAGGCAGTACAAGAGCGCCAAGCGTACGAGCACCAGGCTCACGAGGGCGCCGTAAAAGAACACCCATCCTTGCCCGAAGACATCACGCAGCCGATTCCGGTTATCTCGGAGTCCGTGATCAGCCACCTGGCGAGTCCCGCTGCTAACCAGATCCCCGCTCCGCCCAACGAAGCCACACCGGCGGACGAAGCCACACCGGCCAGACGAAGCCACACCGGCGGACGAAGCCACACCGCCAGACGAAGCAACACCGGCGGACGAAGCCACACCGCCAGACGAAGCCACACCTGCGGCGCAAGCTACACCGCCGGATCACACACCGAACGATCCATCAGACGGCCAGCCGGCACCTCCAGTGGTCCGCGGCCAAGCCATCACATCAGCGGCCAACGGGGTGACAGCCCCACCTCAAGCGGCCAGCGCGGAGACCACCCCACCCCCAGCGGCCAGCGCGGAGACCACCCCACCCCCAGCGGCCAGCGCGGAGACCACCCCACCCCCAGCGGCCAGCGCGGAGACCACCCCACCCCCAGCGGCCAGCGCGGAGACCACCCCACCCCCAGCGGCCAGCGCGGAGACCACCCCACCCCCAGCGGCCAGCGCGGAGACCACCCCACCCCCAGCGGCCAGCGCGGAGACCACCCCACCCCCAGACCCCAATGCGGCCGTTGCCAGGCCAGCCCTGGCGCAGCGGCCGGTCCAGCAGCAGGCAGCCAGACCCAAGGCGCTGACCGGCCCCAGACCGCCATCCGGGCCGAGACCGCCAACCGGGCCGAGAGCGCCATCCGGGCCCACAGCGTCAGCCGGTCGCCACCGTCTGATCGGCATGGTTGCCTCGGTGCTTGTTCTCATTACCGCCGCGGCCGTCGCGTACGCCGTGTCCATGCTTACCGACGTGGTGACCACGCCCAACGCCGGGGTCAGCGCCGCCGAGCTTCGTGCCGAGGCCGTCGCACGCAAACTCGCTGCGGCCTGGGTGGTCGCCGACGTGAGCAACACAACCGTCGTGTCCTGCGATCCGGTAATGTGCCGCGCGCTGCAGGCGGACGGGTTTCCTGGCGGCGAGATGCTGGTCATGGGGCCTGCTGCACCGTATCCGCTGAGCTCCGCCGTGGTCATCGCGACGCCAGCCATCCGTAGCCAGTTCGGCAGCAGCCTTGGCACCGCTTACGCGCCAGCGGTCCTCGCGAGCTTCGGCTCAGGAGACTCGCGGGTCGATATCCGGGTGGTTTCCGCGCTGGGGGCCGCCGCCTACCGGGCCGAGCTCAGCGCGGACGTGCTAGCCAGGAAGGCTGCCGCAGTCCCGCTGCTAAGCAGCCCGCAGATAGCGGTCTTCGGCACGGCCGCCAAGCAACTCGCCTCCGGGCAGGTCGATTCGCGGCTCCTTGTCACGATCGCGGGCATCGCCTCATTGCATCCGGTGACCATTGTCGATTTCGGCGGCACGGCTCCGGGCGCTAGCCCGGGCATCCCGCTGTCCTATGTCGACCTGGCAAAGACCGACAGCGCGGCTCCCACTCGCGGTTCGGCTTATGTGCAGTCGGTGATTGCGCAGCTGAGCGCGCTGCAGACGCCTTACCGCCCGGCAGAAGTCGAACTGGTGCGGCTCGCCGACGGCCAGACCGTACTCCGGATCGAATACGCCGAGCCAAGCCCGCTCGGGCTGCTTAGCCCGAGCACCACGGGTAGCCCCTGATCAAGGAGGCCCGTTGGCGGCACGGGCGGATCATCCCTTCCGGACCTGGGTCGGCTCCATGGACCTGGGCCGGCGCCATGACCCTGGGCCGCCTCCATGGACCTGGGCCAGCTCCATGGACCTGGGCCGACGTCATGAACTGGGCCGACACCATGAACCTGGGCCGACTCCATGAACCTGGGCCGACTCCAAGGACCTGGGCCGACTCCTAGGACCTGGGCCGACTCCAGGACTTGTGCTGGCAGCATGGTCTGGTGGACGCAGCGCTGGTTCTCGAGCAAGCCCGGCGGATCGCCGATGACGTGCTGTTTCCTGCGGCCATGGCGGTTGATGGCGCGGCGCGGGTCCCGGAAAGCCACCTTGATCTGCTAGCCCACGAGGGCTTCTACGGCATCGCCGGACCTTCCAACATCACCGACCCGTCCGTGGGCGGCCTGGACCTCGGCAGGCAGGACGCCGACGCCATCATCGAGATACTGGCCGGCGGCTGTCTCGCCACGACCTTCGTCTGGCTTCAGCACCACCGCGCGGTGCGGGCGGCGCGGGACTCCCCCGAGCCAGCGCTGCGCGAGCAATGGCTAAAACCGCTGTGCAGCGGCTCGCGCCGGGCCGGCGTGGCACTGGGCGGCGCCCTGCCTGGACCGCCATTGCTGCGGGCCATCCAGGTGCCCGGCGGGTACCTGCTGTACGGCATGTCTCCATGGGTCACCGGCTGGGGCATGATCGACACGCTCTACACGGCAGCACGCGACGAGGAGGGCAACGTCGTGAACGCCTTGCTGGACGCGGCGGCCGGTCCTACTCTGACTGCGGAACCGCTGCAGCTGGTGGCCGTGACGGCAAGCTCGACTGTGCAGCTTCGCTTCAACGGTCATTTCGTGCCAGCCGGCAGCGTCACGGGCAGCTCCCCGCATCTCGAGTGGCTGGCCCGCGACGCGATGGGGCTGCGAGCCAATGGCTCGCTTGCGCTCGGAGTCGCCGGCCGATGCTGCCAGCTGATAGGGCCAAGTCGGCTGGACAGTGAACTCCGGGCTAGGCGCGCGGCCCTTGACGCCGCAGCACCGGGCGCCATGCCCGCCGCGCGGGCCGGCGCGTCGGAACTTGCGATCCGAGCGGCCGCAGCCCTCGTGACGGTGCGGGGCAGCCGCGCCATCCTGGCGGCCGAGCATCCGCAACGGCTGGCCCGCGAGGCGCTCTTCCTGCTGGTCTTCGCCTCGCGGCCGGCTATCAAGGACAGCCTGGCCGCGCTCCTCACCGCGACCCGATCCTGACCTTCGCCCTACCAGCGACGGGGCTGCCGTGGCCCGCGGCGTACCCAGAGGAAGGCGACTAGCCCGATCAGCAGTAGCGGGATGACTGACTGCACGAGGATGTGACCGACTGCCGCGGCGAGCACGACGACAAGGACGAGGAAGAGGAAACGCTGCGGGTGCCTGCGCTGCTGACGCGGCGCAGGTTCGGCTGCTTCGCTGCTCGGCAGGTCGGCGAACAACCCGCTGAAATCCGACTGGGTCTTGGCTGTCATCGCCTGCTCCATACGCTCGTCGAACTCGGCTTGGTCGAGCCGCCCGTCACCGTAGTGCTTGGCCAGGCGGTCGGTGACGGCGGCGCGCTCAGCATCAGAGACCCGCATGCCGGAATTGACATTGCTGGCGCGGCGGCCGGGTACGGATCCGCGCATCCAGGATGGGCTGCACGGCGCTTGCATGTCGATGCGACCTCCTCGGTCGGTGTGACGATCGGTGTGATGGTCGGTGTTGCGGCCGGTGTGGCGGCTAGCGCGCCGGTCAATGCGACCTGGCCTGCCGGGACTGGACGAACTGGCCCGCGATCGACTGCGCTGCGCCCTCCTCGGGGATCAGCAGCCAGCCAGCGAGGTAGATGGGCAGGCCCGCGCCACCAACGACGGTGAGGACGGCGAAGACTATGCGGACGACGTTCACGTCGACGCGAAGGTAGCGGGCGATGCCGATGGCTACCCCCGCCAGCATGCGACCCTCGATGGGTCGGCATAGCGGCTGCGCGTGGTCGTGGTTACTGGATTCGGAATTCGTAGCTGTCTGCTCGGTAGTTGTTGTGTTCATATCTTCAGCGTGCCGCCGCCAGGTCAGCCGCACCATCGGGAAGACCACCGATCCGACCCTGAGAACCCGGCGGCAAGGTCAGGGGCTTGCCGGATAGGCGGGCGAACCGGAATGGCGCGATGATGGAGGGGTGGACGAGCAAACCCGGCCCCCCTCGCACTGGCGCACCGCCCGCCCAGGCGTCGGTCCCTGGCCGGGCTCGCAGCCAGACAGCGACCTAGCACCGCAGCAACCGTGGCCCGAGCACCGGTACCTCGGCCGCCGTGGCCCAGGCTGGTGGCGGCGCGGACCCCGTAGCACCGGGCCACTGCGGCGCCGGCCGGATGACCGCCTCGCCGGCGGGGTCGCAGCCGGCCTGGCTGCCCGGACGGGCATCGACGTCATGGCCGTGCGGATAGCGTTCGTGCTCACCGGGCTGGGCGGCGTCGGCGTGGCCGCCTACGTTCTGGCCTGGCTGCTGATACCGGCCGTCGGCAGCGACAGCAATATCGCGAGCAAGGCAATGACCGACCGGCGGGGTATCACGCTCGCGGCAGGGGCCAGCTCGCTTTTCGCCATGATGCTGGTCATTGCCTCCGTCCTCGGCGCGACATGGCTCAGCTCGATCGCCTGGCCGCTCGTCATCAGCCTGGCCGGCATCGTGCTGATCTGGAGAAACGCGCCCGCGGACGAGCAGGCGGTCATCCGGCGCCTCGCTGAGCCGCTGCTGAGCATGGCCGGGGAAGGTAAGCGATCGACGATCGGGCTGCGTGCGGCGATAGCGAGCCTGCTGCTGGCAGGCGGTCTTATCGTCTTGCTGTCGGGGCACGCGCGGCACCTCTCGCTGCGACCGCTGGGCGGCGTGGCACTGGTGGTTGCCGCCATCGTGGTGGTGCTCGGCCCGTGGTGGCTGCGCATCGCGCGCGACCTCGTCGTCGAGCGGCAAGCCAGGGTCCGGGCGGAAGAGCGGGCTGACATGGCCGCGCGGGTCCACGACTCGGTGCTGCAGACGCTCGCCCTGATCCAGCGCCAGGCGGACGAGCCCCAGCAGGTGATCCAGCTGGCCCGGGCTCAGGAGCGCGAACTGCGGAGCTGGCTATTCGACGGGCGGGCGCCCGGCTCGGTGGACGGCGAGGACATGACCCTCGCCGCCGGGGTGCGGCTCATCCAGCAGGAGGTGGAGGCTCGGCACGGAGTACCCGTGGAGGCCGTCACGGTCGGGGACTGCGCCCTGGACGACAACCTGGGCGCCCTGCTGGCGGCGGCCAGGGAGGCGACGGTCAACGCCGTCAAATGGTCAGGCGCCAGTGTCGTCTCGCTCTTCGCTGAGGTCGAGCCGGCCGAGGTGTCGCTGTTCGTGCGGGATCGCGGGCGCGGGTTCGACCCTGCAGCGGTGCCCGCGGACCGGAAGGGACTCGCCGAGTCCGTCCACGCAAGGATGGCCCGCCGTGGCGGCTTCGCCACGGTCCGTAGCGTCCCGGGCGAGGGCACCGAGGTGTCCCTGCGGATGCCCCGCACCGCCGGGGAACGCCAGCCGAGCCGGGCATGAATAGCCCGGGCACGAACAACCCGCGCACGGGCGCCCCGGACGCCGGCCGGCCGCGGGTCTTCATCGTCGACGATCACGCTTTGTTTCGTTCCGGAGTCCGATCCGAACTCGGCAGCCAGGTCGAGGTCGCGGGCGAGGCGGATGACGTCGAGCCGGCGATCGCGCTGATCGCCGAGGCACGTCCCGATGTCGTGCTCCTGGACGTGCACCTGCCTGGGGGCGGTGGCGACCTGGTGGTAACGGCGATCAAGGCGACCCAGCCGCAAGTGCGCTTTCTGGCCTTGTCCGCCTCAGACGCCCCAGAGGACGTGATCGCCGTCATCCGGGCAGGCGCACGCGGCTACGTGACCAAGACGATCTCCGGCGCCGACCTGGTGGCCGCGGTGCGCCGGGTGGCGGCCGGAGATGCTGTCTTCTCGCCCAGGCTGGCCGGGTTCGTCCTGGACGCCTTCGCCGCCCTTCCCCCGGCCGCCGCGGCGGGGCCGCCGTCCTTCGATCCTGAGCTCGACCAGCTGACACCCAGGGAACGGGAGGTGCTCCGCCTGATCGCCCGGGGATATACCTACAAGGAGATCGCCCGCGATCTATACATCTCTGTCAAGACGGTGGAGAGCCACGTCTCGTCGGTGCTGCGGAAACTCCAGCTCTCGACGCGCCACCAGCTGACCCGGTGGGCCGCCGAGCGGCGCCTGACCTGACCGGCCAGCCCCGGGGACGGCAGAGGCGAGCCCGGGGACGGCACGGGCGAGCCCGGAGATGAAAAGGGCGAACCCGGCGAGCCAACCAGAACAGACCCGGCGATATGGTCACGTACGTCGTATCCTCGGCGGTGGGATGGTGCGATCCGTTCGTCTCACTGTGAGGGCCCTGGAGGCCGCGGGCCCGCCGGGCGCCAAGGTCACCATCCCGAAGACCAATAGTTCGGCTCCCCCGGAAGGGCAGGTTCCATGCGATTGCGCGCGGGCGTCGCGATCGACCTCGGCACGGTCAACACGCTGGTCAGCATCCTCGGCCGCGGGCTGATCGTCGAGGAGCCCTCAGCGATCGCCATCGACAGGGCGACCGGCGTGGTGACGGCCGTAGGGGGCGCCGCGGATGCGCTGGCCGGGAAAGACCCGCTGGATCTCGAGGTCATCCACCCGCTCAGGGACGGGGTCATCGCCGACCTGGAAGCGGCGACGGCAATGCTGCAGGCCTTCCTGCGCCAGGCTCGCCTCCATCGCGGCCTGCTGCGGCCATCGGCAGTCATCTGCGTGCCGAGCGGCGCCACTGAGGTGGAGCGCCGGTCCCTGGCGGCCGCGGCTGGAGCGACAAGGCCGCACTGCGTGGTCAGGCTTGTCGACGAGCCTGTCGCCGCCGCTGCGGGCGCGGGCTTCGATCTCGCTGACGGGAGCGGCGCCTTCATCGTGGACATCGGTGGCGGCACCACCGAGGCAGCCGTTGTGGCAGGCGGTCACCTAGTGCGCTCCCAGTCGCTGCGCCTCGGCGGCAATGCCATGGACGAGGCGATCGTGCATGCCGTCAAGCACGAGTTCGGCCTCCTGCTCGGCCGCAACGCCGCCAGGAGCCTGAAGATGACGCTCGGGCTCGCCGGCGGCGCTGACGCAGCCGCCTGGCAGGAGGTTGTCGGCATCGACGCCGCGCGCCGGACGCCTCGCGTGGAGGAAGTGCCCGGACGGCTCGTGGCTGCGGCGCTTGAGAATCCGGTGGCGACGATCGTCAACTCGGTGCGGGAGATGCTGTCGGACATCCCGCCGAACCTCGCTGAGGACGTGGTGCGGGGAAAGATCCGGCTCGCCGGTGGGGGCGCCCTGCTGCCCGGCCTGGCAGCCAGGATCGAGGCGACGAGTGGCATTCCTGCCCTCGTCGTCGATGATCCGCTGCGGTGCGTCGTCCGAGGCGCAGCCGAGATCCTTGAGCATGGCGACATGCTGGGAAGAGCCCAGGCCGCCTGAGAAACGCCGGCCGCAAGAGCTACATCTGCGGGCCGTTACGGCATCCGGATCAGGTGTTGACGCAGTGCGGCCGATGGTGAACGCGGCGGTCAGCCCGGCCCGTTGGTGACTGGCCGCGACCAGCAGCTGCCCGGGGTTGGCCCAGGCAAACGGCCGGCACGCCGCCCGGCCCGCCGGGGCCGAACAGGCCGCCTGCGACGCGGTCCCCCCTGATGTGACTTAGCGCCCGGGCACCCGGCCCGGATGGATAAGGCTCCTTCATCTTTCCGGATGGATAAGGCTCCTTCGTCTTTCCGTTGTTTTCCCGACGCGCGGTAGCCGTAGAAGCAAGCATTAATTGGCTGATTGGGGAAATTAATAGCCTGAATATCTGCAGTGGATTCAGTGGCCTATGACCACTCGTGAAAGCTTGGCCGAGGGCCTTGCCAGGCGAATCAGCCTGCCCCGACAATACGGAACCATGCCAGGAAATCAGCTGTCAGCCATCCAGCACATCGTGCACCTGATGCTCGAGAACCGTTCCTTCGACAACCTGCTCGGTTTCCTCTACGCGGACTCGGGCAACGTCTCCCCGGCAGGGACCGCCTTCGAGGGGCTGACCGGAAACGAGTCCAACCCGGACGCCAGCGGGAAGCCGGTCTCCGTCTTCAAGATCAACGGCACCGATCCTGGCGCATACTTCATGCCAGGTGCCTGCCCGGGCGAAGGGTATGCCAACACCAACTCGCAGCTCTTCGGCAGCGGCAACGCACCAGTCCCGGCGGTCGCGACCAGCCTGGGCTTTGTCAACAACTTCGACGCCACGATCGCCTGGGACCAGCGAGTGGGCCGCAGCGTTCTGCCCGGCACGACCGCCGCGAGCATTATGGGGGCATTCACGCCCGAGGCGCTCCCGGTACTGTCGGGCTTGGCTCGCGGCTACGCGGTCTGCGATCACTGGTTCAGTTCGGTGCCCACCGAGACATTCCCCAACCGGGCCTTCGCCTGCGCTGCGACCAGCCAGGGCCACATGAACGACGGCACCGCCTCTTTCACGGTCCAGAGCATCTTCGGCCTGCTGACGGCGCACAACCTGAGCTGGAGGATTTACGGCTACAGCGAGCAGCCGCTGACCCGCAAGAATTTCCCTGACACCACGAATGCCCCGGACTCCAACTTCGGCACGTACGCCGACTTCACCGCCGACACTGCCGACGGCCGACTGCCGCACTACTCCTTGCTCGAGCCCAGCTGGGGATCAACCGGGAACAGCCAGCACCCGAATTACGATGTCTCGCTCGGCGAGAAGCTGATCCACGATGTCTACTATGCGCTGCACGGCGGCCCCGGCTGGAGCGAGACTCTCCTGATCATTACCTACGACGAGCATGGCGGCTGCTACGACCACGTGCCGCCGCCGTCCGGAGCGGTCCCGCCCGACGACTCGCCGGGAGAGTTCGGCTTTGATTTCACGCGATTCGGCGTCCGGATACCCGCCGTGCTGGTATCGCCGCTGATCCCGGCCGGAACCGTGTTCAGGGTGCCGGACGGTTCGATGCCGCTCGACCACACGTCGGTCCTGAAGACGGTCGAGACCCGGTGGGGGCTGCCCGCCCTGACCAGGCGGGACGCGGCCGCGCCTGATGTCGGAGGCGCTCTGTCTCTGCGCGCGCCGCGCGCCGACGACCCGCTGGCCGGTGTCGTGGTCCCGGTGTCGAGTGGCGCCAATCCCGCCGCAGCCGAGGTCTCCCACATCCAGCAGATAGACGCGCAGCTGACCGCCGAGCTGCCGGTTCCTGCCGAGCAGCTGCGCTCCGCTCCGGTACTGGCCGCGATGCGGACCCCCGCCGACTATGACCAGTACACCAGGTCCCGGACAGCCGTCTGGAAGGCTGCTCGGGGGCCAGTACGTCCCACCCACAATGACGGTGCGGGAGATACGGGCCTGACCTGATGTGAGAGCAGCGACGCGCGTGGCGCGGCAGACGGCGCTGCGGGAACACCCGGGAAGCCCGCAGGGCAACCGGCCCTGCTGGCTCCTGGTACCTTGGTCCGGAGTGTCAGCCAGAAAGGCCGGATCGGAGGTCTGCATGGGCTTGCCTGCAAGCCAGCGGAGAATTCTTGAAAAGATCGGGATTGCCCTACGGGGTTCGGATCCCCGGCTGGCCGCGCAATTCGCGGTCTTCAGCAGGCTCAACCATGGCGAGGAGATGCCGCAGACGGAACGGCTGTGCGCTCGGGCGGCGCGGCTGACCGGTCGGCAGCCAGCCGCGGGCAGCCCGTCGGCGTCGGGACGCCGGCTCAGGCTGCGCGCCGCGTTCCTGTTGCCCGCCGCCCTCGTGGCCGTGGTCTCGGCGGCCCTGGTCGGCGCCGGATTCCCGAGCGCTGCCAGGTGCGCGGCCACGAAACAGGAGCCGCGCACTGCGCCGGTCTCACGGCAGGTACGCTGCCCGGGGTTGCTCCCTTATCCTGTCTACGGCAGCGGCAGCCGGTAGCGCCACCAGGTTGGCGTCAGCGGCTGACCGCGACAAGCTCGGGACGCAGGCACGTCTGCCCCGACAGGCCTGATCCGCTTGTTGACGCGGTTCCAAGCTCAGCGCAGGAGGACAGCAGCACGGTGCTGCTTTCCGGGTTGGCACTGCCGCCAATTCCGGACAGATCCACGAAATAGTGCGGCCACGGCAATGGCGGCGTGGTCCAGACGACCCGCCGTGCCGCTATGGCGTATCCCCAGGCATCACCAGCCGCGCCCAGGTCGAGACCGACGGCGGTGCCGCCCCTTATCCCGTAAAGGCCAGGGGAACCCGGCGCGGACATGCGCGCGATGCGTATCCCGGTCTGCGGATCGATCCCGGCAAGCCCGCTGCGGCTTGTGACATACAGCGCGTTATTTTCGGAGTCGACGGTCTCCGGGGTACCGCGCCGTTGCCACAGCAGCTGCCCCGTCTCGCCGCCGTATGCGGCAAGGCCGTCGGCACCCGAGAAGAGCACCACGCCGTCGAACGCCCCGCTGAGCGTCCCGGCAAACTGGCCGTCGGCCGGGCGGATCATTTGCTCGGCACCTGTCTTCAGGCTGATCCGGCGCAGCGCGGTGACTGGCGCGGTGCCGAGGTAGCCGCCTGCGGCAACGGTGACATACAGCTCGCCCTGGTCGGCCCGCCACGCCTGCGGGACCGGCCCGGTGGGCCTGTTCCATATCGCCTTGCCGGTCGCATTGTCATAGCTGGTCACCGACGTCGGGCCCACCACGACCGTGCCTGCGGTGTCCGCTGCCACCGCGCCGCCATAGGCGGCCGCCGGATACCTCCGGATCCGCCGGCCCGTCCGGGCGGCGAGAATCACCTCGGCTCGGGCGGAAACGTCCGCACCGGTGCCGGGGAAACTCACGCCGACCGTGACCGTGCCTGGCCAGACCCGGACTGACACGATTGACGATCCGGCCGGGAATCCGGTAAGTGCCGCCGTCCACAGCGGCTGCCCGGTGCTGACACCGAAGGCAGCAACGGTCAACCCGAAGCCGATGGCGGCCACCCGGCTGCCCGCCGCCGCATACGCCTCGCCCTGGCTGGGCACCGTTCCGGTAATGCCGCCCGCAGCGGTCCACGACCCGGGCAGCAACCGGACCCAGCGGATCGTCCCGGCGGAGCTGCAGCGGCCGGCGCACGAGTGCGACGCTGACCCGATGGCGTGACCCGGGATGAGCGCGGCCGCCGCAAGTACGGCGGCCAGCAGGCCACGCCGCACCCACGTCGGTGAACCGCGCGCTACCCTCATGCCTGCACAGGATCCTCTCTGCCGACGACCTACCCCCGGCCTGCCGATGCTGGCTTCCCGCCGCCCGTACCGGCATGTCCCGCCGCCCGTACCGGCATGTCCCGCCGCCCGTACCGGCATCTCCCGCCGCCCGTCCGCCGCGGCCACTGTGTTGGGCAACCACCGTAGCGGTAGTCTGCAGGCCGCGGTGCGGGACAAGCCCGCCAGGCTACTGCTACCACCCGGCATTGTCCCGGGATACCAGACAATGTCCGCGCGCCGCCTTGAGTAGCGTGGGCATCGCCACCCGGCCAGAACGAGAATCGCCACCCGGCCAGAACGAGAACAACAACAATGGAGGAACCCATGACCGAGCGGGCACCGCTGCCGTACGAATTCCTGCCGAAGGTGCCGTCCTTCACGGTGCAGAGCGACGACGTCAGCAACGACGAGCAGCTGAGCAACGCTCAGGTGTACAACGGGTTCGGTGTGAGCGGCGAGAACGTGTCACCGCACCTGCGCTGGCACGGCTTCCCTGACGAGACCAGGGGATTCGCCGTGACCTGCTTCGACCCTGACGCGCCGACCGGATCGGGCTTCTGGCATTGGCTGGTCCTTGACATCCCGGCAGCCGTGACCGAACTGCGAAGCGGGGCGGGCAGCAGCGATCACTCTGGACTGCCTGCGGGAGCGTTCTCGGTCCGTAACGACTTCGGCACCAAGGACTTCGGCGGCGCCGCGCCGCCTGAGGGCGACCCGCCACACCGGTACGTCTTCGCCGTGCACGCTTTGGACACCGACTCGCTGGGGATCGATTCTGACGTATCCCCTGCGGTGGCCGGCTTCAACCTGAGGTTCCACACCATCGCGAGGGCCATCATCGCTCCGGTGTACGGCTACTAAAAGCCCGGCCCGCCGCAGCCGGCTGCCGCCGGTCTGAGCGGCCCGGCGATGACATGACGGCCAGCCACGTCCAGCGACGTAAGGGAGACCAGATGCCGCTCGACCAGGACACCATCCGTCTCGCGAAGGGCGCTAACCTCGCCACCGTGGTGACCCTGATGCCGGACGGCCAGCCCCAGGCCTTGCTGACCTGGGTCGACACCGACGGTGAGCATCTGCTCGTCAACACCGAGCCGCAGCGTCAGCGGGTGAAGAACGTCAGCAGGGATCCGCGGATCACGGTGCTCATCCATGCCGCGGATAATCCATGGGACTGGTCGGAGGTCCGGGGCCGGGTAGTCGCGACTACTACCGGCGCCGAGGCACGCGATCACATCGACCAGCTGTCCCGCAAGTACCTCGGCAAGGACTACGGCAACCCGATCGGTCCGCACGGCCGGGTGATCCTTACTATCGCCGCCGACAAGATAAACACGCCCAGGGCAATGGGACGCTAACTACTGCGTGGCCGGCACCGTTCAGCCCGCTCCGTCGGTTCAGCCCGCTCCGTCCGATCCGGTGCGCTCCGTGCGGTCCGTGCGGTCCGTGCGGTCTGTGCGGTGCGGTCCGTGCGGTCCGTGCGGTCTGTGGGCTCCGGCCGTTCGGCGCGTTCCGTCCCCTCCGTCCCCCAGGCTGGCCAGCACCTGCCGTTCGCGCTCCGGGTCGAGGCCATGAGCCGGGCGGCCGGGACGCTCCGCCGGGTAACCTTCAGCCTGCCTCATGCCGGCCACTATGCCCGTTCGGACGACGCGATGTTCCTTCACGCTGAGTCCGGTCACGGCTGAGTCCGGGTCACCGCTGAGTCCGGGTCACCGCTGAGTTCAGTCACGGCTTGCACCCGCCGGGGGGCCGGAGGGGGGTGCGAGACTGACGCCGCTGCCCGTTTCACTCTGCATCCCCTCCCCCGGCGGGACGGACGGGAAGGACGCGCCATGGCCCGCTCCCCCTTCGACCAGGTTGCCGATGCCTACGACGCGGCCCGGCCGTCGTACCCGGACGCCATCTATGACCAGCTAGAGCGAGCCGCAGGACCGCTCGCTGGCCAGCTGGTACTCGAAGGCGGCGCCGGAACCGGCATCGCGACGCGGCAGCTGGCCGACCGCGGTGCCCGGATGATCGCTGTCGATCTGGGCGAACGGATGCTCCGTCGTGCCCTGGCCCATAGCCCGGGCCTGTGCTGCCTCATAGCGGACGGCAACATGATGCCGTTGCGGGCCGGGTCTATCGATCTCGCCTGCTTCGCCCAGTCATGGCACTGGTTCGATCCCGGCCGGGCCTGCGCGGAGGTTGGCCGGGTACTGAGGCCAGGCGGTCACTGGGCGGCCTGGTGGAATCGCGCCGCCGCCGATGACGAGGACTGGTTCGCCGACTACCAGGCGGTCCTGGCCGCGACCTGTCCCGGTTACGAGAGACGCTGGCATCAGGATGCTGACTGGGCAGCCGAGCCGATCGCCGCTACCGGGCTGTTCGAGCCAGGCACGTGCTTCGTCGCGCGGTGGACGAGGACACTGCGGACCAGTGAGTGGCTGACCGAGGAGCGGAGCAAATCGTACGTGGCCGAGCTGGATCCCCCCCATCGTGACCGGTTGCTGGCACAGATCAGCGACATCATCGGCACGCGGTTCCGTGACGGCCAGATGTCGGTTCCTTACCGGACCAGGCTGTGGCTGGCCCGCCGACGCTGATCCGCCGCGCGGCCGCGGGGCTGACCGCCGCTATTCGGCCACGGCCCGGTAGCCACCGGCGCCGGTGCCGAATGCGATGCCATAGATGAGGGCATGCAGCCGCCGTTGCTGCTCAAGCAGGCCCGGGAGCCGCTCCGGCGTGATCTCTGCCATCTCCAACAGGTCGAACCTGATGTCCGCGATCACTTCGGCCATCCCGGCGACGAGTTCTCCCGCGTTGGTCAGACCCTCAAGATCACGATCAGCGCGGCCGATGATCTCAGCTCTGACCAGCAGGTCAGCGATCTCCTGCGAGCAGCCGAGCCCAGCCTCGATCAGATCGCTCCACCTGCGGCAGATCCTCCGCAGGCCGGTCGCTGACCGGTATCCAACGAAAATCGACTCCCACTGCCGGGTGATGAATTCGGCCCAGCCCAGCAAGCCCAGTTCGTCGGAATCGTGATCGTACACGGCAGGAACCCTACTGCCGTCGGCCACCAGATGGCACCAGCGTCGCAACGTGCTCGCCGCACCTGTCCCCGGATGGCCTGGAGCTTAGCGAGAGCCGTCATTCAGCCAGCATTCAGAAACCTTCGCTTTCATGGGACCGGCAACGCGGCATCGTCACAAGCCGGCGCGCCATAACATTGCTTCCGGCGGCGCAACCGCCAACACAGCGCGCGCCGGGCCAGCCCCGGGCGGCGTAGCCCGGACCGGACTGCGGCGCCTCGCGTGGTAAGGCCAGGCAGGCCGGGAAGGGTAAGGCAGGCAGCATGGGCAAGGCGGAGCGGAACCGGCGGCAGAGCGCCCAGGAGAAGATTGCGGCCCAGCGGGCCGCCGCCCGCCGCGCCGAACGCCGCAGGCAGGGACTCATCGCGGGCGGCAGCGTTATTGCGGTCATCGCGATAGTTGTCGCGTTTGTCCTAGTAAAGACCCTGAGCAAGTCATCGGGCACGGCCGCCGACCCGGCTTCAGGCTCGACACTGGCCGCCAGCGTCGTGCACAACGTGACCGCGGTCCCCGCCAGCGCCCTGGACGCCGTAGGTACCGGCAGCACTTACAAGGGAGCAGTCCAGCGAATCCCTGGCGGCACCCTGCTGAAATCGGGCGGTAAGCCGGAGGTCGTCTACGTAGGCGCGGAGTACTGCCCGTATTGCGCAGCCGAGCGGTGGGCGATGACGATCGCGCTTAGCCGGTTCGGCACCTTCTCCGGGCTGCATGGCATCCACTCCGCGCCGTCGCCGGAGGTGTACCCGAGCACGCCCACGCTGACCTTCTACAAATCCACGTATACCAGCAAATACCTGGTCTTTTCCGCAATCGAGCAGCAGACCGTGACTCACACGGCGCTACAGAGCCTGACCTCACTGGACAACCAGCTGATGGCTAAGTACGACGTGCCCCCGTACGTACCGAGCTCGCAGTACGACGGGTCCTTCCCGTTCGTCGATTTCGGCAACAAGTACGTGATCGACGGCGCTAGCTACAGCCCGCAAGTACTGGCCGGAGCGACCTGGAGCCAGGTGGCGGCGGCGCTCAACAATCCGTCGAGCCCGATTGCTAAGGGCGTCGACGGCGCTGCCAACCTGATCACAGCTGCGATCTGCAAGACTACGAATAACCAGCCGGCCAATGTCTGCACCTCAGCCGGAGTCACGGCGGCGAACGGGGCACTCTGATGGCCAGCCAGAAGCAGGGTCGCGGCACGACCGGCCAGCAGGGATCCAGTCGACAGTCTGGATCTGGTTCTAAGGCCGACCGCCCCACGGGCGCTGGCAGATCAGGGACCGCGGCTCCTGGCACGCGGGCCGGCACCCCGGCCGACGCCAGCAGCGGTCGCGGCAGCGAGCCCGGCAGTCCTCGCGGCGGCTCAGCCAATCGCGGCGGCTCAGGCGGCGGCTCAGCCAGTCGCGGCGGCTCAGCCAGTCGCGGCAGCGCATCCAATCGGGCCGGGCGACCGGGCGGCCCGGATAGGCCAGCCAACGGCGCCCGGGGCCAGGGCCAGCAGCGGCCCGGCCAGGCCACCGCCGCGACGTTGTCCCAAAACGACCTTTGGCCGGCCGGCGCCCCTCGGCCAGCCGCATCTCGCTGGCTCCAGCTGACCACGCTGATCCTCTCGCTGGCCGGCCTCGGCGTGTCGATCTACCTGACGATCGCCCACTACACGAGTTCGACAATCCTCGCCTGCCCCAGCAACAGCTTCATCAACTGCGGCGAGGTAACGACCAGCTCGCAGTCGATCATCTTCGGGATCTTCCCGGTGGCGGTGCTCGGCCTCGCGTTCTACGTGTTCATGGTCGCGATCAACTCTCCCTGGGCGTGGCGATCTGATTTCGCGCCGATTCCCCGGCTCCGGCTGGGCGGCACTTCCATCACGATCCGCTGGATCCGCCTGGGCGTCGTCATAACCGGCATGGCGTTCGTGCTCTACCTCGTCTACGCGGAACTTATCGAAATCGGCAGAATCTGCGAATACTGTACGGCAGTGCATATCATCACGTTCGCGCTATTCGCGCTGATCGTGTTCGACGCGTCGTTCCGGAGCGGCGCGACCGCCCGCCGCTAGCCTTGCCACAGCAGGACCAGAAGGAACGATAGGCAACCTAGTTAGGCATATAGATGAGCAAGGCCGACCGGAACAGGCAGCAGGCGGCCAGGGAACGGATCGCCGCCCAGCGCGCCGCCGCGCGAAAGGCTGAGATCCGCAACCGGACGCTGCTGGCCGGCGGCAGCGTCCTCGTTGTCGTCGCTATCGTGGTGGCCTTCATCGTCATTAAGGCGGCTGGCGGGTCGCCCAAGGCGGCGGCCGGCTCCCCCACCGGCACTCCGCTGCCTGCCAGTGTGAACCGGCAGATCACCGGCGTGCCGGTCAGCACGCTGGCCAAGGTGGGCGCGGGCACCTGGTACCCCGGAACCATTGAGCCGATCACCGGGGCGGCGCTGACCAGCGGGGGCAAACCCGAGGTGCTTTATGTCGGAGCAGAATACTGCCCGTTCTGCGCGACCGAGCGGTGGGCGATGACGGTGGCGCTGAGCAGGTTCGGGACGTTCTCGCCATTGCATGGCATTCATTCGTCCCCAACTGACACCCCGGCGAGTATCCCTACTGTGACTTTCTACAAATCCACGTACTCGAGCAAGTACCTGACTTTTACACCGGTCGAGGTGCAGAAGGTGGACCGCTCGCCGCTTCAGCAGCTCACCGCCGAGCAGCAGGCGCTGCAGGCAACCTATGACGTCCCGCCGAGGACCAGCACGGCGGGCTCGATACCGTTCGTGGACTTCGGTAACAAGTACATGATCGGCGGTGCCACCTACGACTATGCCGTCCTGCAGGGCAAGACATGGGCTCAGATCGCCGCTGCCCTGCAAGACCCGTCGACCCCGATCGCCAAGGGCGCGCTCGGCTCGGCCAACATGCTCACCGCGGCAATCTGCAAGGCCACCGGCAATCAGCCCGCCAGCGTCTGCGCCGCCGCGCCGATTCCCGCGCTCCAGGCCAAGCTATAGCGGCAATGACATAGCGCCCGTCGCCTGGGATACGCCGACCCGCAGCGCCGCCGCCCCAAGCCGTGCGGCTCGGGCTGGCTCACTCGGCACAGGTCTAGGCATTGTCTTTCCGATTGCTCAAGCACTCATGAGCTCGCCGGAGGATCCGGACTCCGCCGCTGGTTGTCCAGCAGTCGCGCGAGCCAGAACCTCCGCGTAGCGCAGTGCCCGCAGGCTGCCAGGTGAGCCACTCGTCCCGACGATCGCCGGCTGGCCGGGCGGCCTTGGGGTTACTGGCGGGGCGTGTAGCCCGATTGCTGATAGGTGTTGCGCTCATATTGCCAGACGACGTAGGTTCCCACGCCGATGGGAGGGACTTCGATGCCGTACGGGATGACGGCGATGATGTGGTAGTGGTGATTGCGGCGCAGGTCGGTGGCAATGGCGTGGTCGAGCGCGGTGGTATCGGCGAAGTTCAGCGCGACGAGGGAAAAATACCCGTTGGTGATGTACATGGCGTAGGAGCCGGGATTACCGGCGAGGACGGCGCTGGCGGTGGGCGGGGCGCCGCCGGTGGAGGCCCCGGAGGGGAGGATCATGTTGCGCGTGCTGGACCATCGCTGCCATTGGCGGCCGGACGGCAGGTAGTACTGGGCGACGGCGGGATCCTCGACCAGAAGGTGCCCGTTGCCCTGGTCCGCCAGCGGGCGTTCTGTAAACGACTATGTGACTGCGGCGCGGCGGAACCGGAGGGACCAGAGAGACTGATCTCTCTAACGTTCTTACCGCTACCAGGTCTCCAGAGCGGCGACAGCCAAGGTTCAGCGCGGGCGCGGGTAAGCAGGCACACCTGACGCCCCAGGCTGGCGCATCGCGAGAGGCGAGTCCGCTGGGAGATACCGCAGCTCATCAAATCCACGGCCGCGCTCTTTGCGGCCCGCGTGGTGGCGTCTATGCTGATGATCAGGTGAGCCGGGAAGCCTGGTCGGCGCGACGTTCGTAACTTTCGGATCCGTCCGCCAGGGAGCACCCGATGACCACCCCGAACGCACCCGGTATAGCCGTCACGAGCGAGACCACGCCGGGCAGCCGGCCGGTAGCGGCTCCGCCGAGCTGGCCGTGGCGGCGGGCGGCGCTGTTCCTCGCTGGCGCCGCGCAGCTGATCACCATCTCGGCGCTGGTGGGCGCCGATCCGCCGCCTGCAACGTGGGCGTCGCTGCTGCTGGCGATAGCGCCCGCGCCGCTTGCCGCGGTGGCTGCGTTCGCGCCGGCCTCGGTGGCCAGGCTGGCCGCCATCGTGGCTGCGGTCGTGGTGGCCGCGGGAGCCGCGGGCGCGATCGGGCATACCGGCTTGTTCTTCGTCCCGGCGCTGGTCGCGCTGGTCGTCGGAGATGTCAAGCTCTGGCGCGAGAAGCCTCCAATGGGGCGGGGGTGAAACCGGTGAGCCGGTACCTGAGCAGGGACCGCGTCGCGATCTTGGCTGCTGTGGCGGCACCGCTGGCGGCTGCGGCGATTCTGCTGCCGTTCCGCGCGAGCTGGTCGAACACGAACGTGTCGCTGCTGCTGGTCGTGGTTGTTGTCGCGGTCGCGTCGATCGGGAACCGGGCGGCCGGCGGGATCGCCGCGATCGGGGCCGCCATCTGGTTCGATTTCTTCTTCACGCTGCCCTTTGAGCGGTTCACGATCCGCAGTTCGGCCGATATCACGACGGCGATTCTGCTGCTGGTGGTCGGCCTGGCGGTGTCGCAGCTGGCGGCGCGCGCCCGGCGCCTGCAGGTCATCGCGATCACCGACGCCGGGTATCTCGCGCAGATCCACGAGACTGCGTCGCTGGCCCAGACGGCCAGGTTCCCTGATATTGTGATCGGCCACGTCAAGGACCAGCTCACCGGCCTGCTCGATCTGCAGGCCTGCCGCTTCGAGTACGGATCGCTGCTGGGCCACCCGCCGCGGCTGGAATCAGACGGCACCGTCATGACGGCCCATGGACGCTGGAACGCGGAGGAATCAGGGCTGCCCGGCGAGGAGGTCGAGCTGCGTGTCTTCGGCAACGGCCAGTACTTCGGGCGGTTCATGATGAATCCGAAACCAGGGTCGAAGCCGTCGTTGCAGGCGCGGCTGGTGGCGGTCACGCTGGCTGATCAGGCCGGGCGGGCACTTGCCGGCAGGCAGCCAGCGCGGAGCGCGCATTGACGAACCGGCTGGGCGGCCCCTGACCGGCGTGCGGCTGGGGATTGCTGGCCGGGCTCGGTCTGCCGCGGCGGGGCTAGCCGGTCTGGGTAATTGCCAGCTCGGGCCAGGGTCTTCCTGGCCCGTACCGCCTTGGCCGGAGCGCCGCTTCGCGGTTAGGGAGCCGAGATGGGCATATGGCTGGGAAAGGTCACCGCGGACGATGCGGCGCTGGGTGGCCTGCTGCCATATGAGACTTGACCGCGATGCCGGTCACGGTCGCCGTGCCGGCGTTCCTGGCCGGGGCGCTGGTGAGCCTCGCAACGAGCTGGGTTCTTGTCACCCGGCTTGAGCGAGTCGGCGAGCGGCTGGGCCTGTCCGAGGCGCTGCTGGGCATTGTCGCCGCGCTAGCGGCGGACGCGCCCGAGATCACCGCGGCGGTTACCGCGATGGCCGGCCATCAGCAGCGCCTGGGCGCCGGGGTCGTCATCGGCTCGAATGTGTTCAACCTCGCCGCGCTGCTGGGCCTGGGCGCGGTGGTCGCCGGCCGCATCCGGCTGCACCGCAAGGTCATCGTCCTTGGCGGGGCGGTCGCCATATGCGTGGCCAGCGTGTGCCTGGCCGTGGTGCTCGGCCTGCTCGCCCCCGTCGCGGGCCTGATGCTCGCGCTGGCGACGGGGCTCCAGCACCCACCTGATATTCCTGGGCGCAGTGGCCGGGGTCGCGCTGGTCAGCACGGCAGCGGCCGGGTTCATTCAGGTCCTCAGGCCCTCCCGCCCGTGCTGAGGTACGCGACATACCGCAGCTATGCGGCCGGTGATGACGCGCGCTCAGCGAATGAGGCTCAGCGGTCTCCCGCGGCCGCGGCTCCCCCCTAGCGGCTCCCCCCAAGGGGTTTGTAGCACATCGAGCACAGGCTGACCGTCAAGCTGAACGGCGCCATCGGGAATGGCGCCGCGAAGGCGTAAGAATCAGCAAGCCGTAATCGTATGCCGCTCCGGGCACAGCCGCGCGCCGAGCAGCCAGATGCAGTCGAGCTGCTACGTGGTGCTCCTGGATGCGGCCGGCGGCTGTGGCTTCCGGCGGATTGTGCGCGCCTTTGCTGTCTGAACAGCAGACGTGAGCGGCTGATGTCGTAGGAGCCGCAGTGCCTGCGGCCGTTGATGAAGAAGGTGGGGTGCCGGAGACGCCGCTGAGGTCGGCGGTGTCGATGTCTTCCGCGATCTGCGCGGCTCCGCCGTGCCTTCTGAGGTAGTCGCGGAATCGCGTGCTAGCCGATGAGGATCCCCAGGGTGATCGGAGAGGTGTAGGCGCGTGCGAGGAAGCTCCCGTTGATGCTGATCCCGGCGTTGGCGAGGAGGAACAGCGGCACGATGACGTAGCTCGTCCAGGAATGGTAAAGCTGCTGATCGGCGACGTCCGCAGCATTCAGATTAGCCGGTCGGGAGCACGCGATGACCGTACAAAACGCACCGCTGGCATCCGTCCGTCACGAGCGCACCCGCACCGGCCAGCCTGCACCTGCGCGCCGAGTTGGCCGCCTGGCACGCCTGCGCCGTCCGGCCCGCCGACGGCGCCTACCATGCCCGGCTCACTGGTCTCGCGCGGCAGTAGGCAGCAGCCGTCTTCCTCGCTCGGTCGTTCAGCATCCCTGACGGGCGTCGAGACCGCCTGTGGGCGCCGCTAGCGATCGGTTACGCCGAGCCTCGACGGCCACCGGCCTGCCTGCTTGCTTACCGTCCTTCCGTCCTTGCGGGCGGTCGCTAATTCTTCGACAGCGCATAGTTCACCTCGGCAGTCAGCCGGGATTCGATGGTCTTCAGGCCCTTGAGCGGCGCCGCCGCCCTCAGCAGACCGCTCAGCCCTGTCGCCGAGCGCGCGTCGTCGCCAGCCGCATAGATCCTGGTCACGTACTCGGTGTAGAGCCCGGCCGGGTCAGCGCAGCCCGGCACCGGATCACCGGCCAGGACCACGGCGGCCGGCATCAGCTTCCTCATCGCCGTTGCCATGCCGGACACGTCCCCGGAATCCCCGGCGACCTGAACTGTTCTCAGCGTCGGCGCAAGCTGACTGACCTGGGCTGAGGCCGGGCCGTGCTGCCATGTCTCGTACTGCTGGCGGCAGGACACCGGCCGCGCTGGCGACACGGTAGGCCGGCCGGGCGAGGCCCCGTGGCCGCCGCAGGCGGCAAGAAAGCCGGTGACGGCCAGCGACAGGACCCTGCGCAAGGTAATAAGAATCGCCAGGGTGCTGCTGACCGCCACAAAGACCGCCAAGCCGATCAGAGATGTCTCCAGCCTGGTGTCCCAGATCCCATCCGGCACACCCAGGACCACGACCAGGCAGATCGCCCACAAGCCGGCGAGCGCGGTCCGCAGCCAGCGGCCGGTCAGCGCGACACAGTACGGGCCGATCAAGACAAGGCCGCTGAGCACAATCCGCCGCCCCGTCCACGCGTCCACGACGGCGGCGGCCGAGGACGACGCCAGGCCTAGCCGCCACAGCAAGACCGCCGATGGTCCAGGCAACGTCCACATGCCCCGGCAGCGCCGGCCAAACGTAGGTGAAGGTCCCATGCGCGGACAATATCGGAGACACCACAATCCGTGTCCGCGGCTTTTCCAACCTTTGAGGTCAACAATCCTCCGGCTCAGTCAGCTGAGTGACTCCCGTCGTGAAGATCGTTGGTCGAGCGCGGGGGCGCTGCATGCGCTGGGCCGTCTGGTGCGGTTGCGGTCTGTGACCATCGCCGCGGGCACCGGCCATCATTCTGGCCCCAGCGCGCTTGACCTGGGTCCACGATGCCGGGAATCCTGAGCAGCGTGCCAGATGCCGTAGCGGGGTCCTTGTCGCCGGCGGTGCTTCCGACCTTCCTGCGCAACGCCTGCGAACAGGCAAGCCTGGACGGTGAAGCCGCTGAGCTGCTGAGACTGGGCGAGAACGCGACTTTACCAGCTGGCCGCCGCGCCAGTCGTGGTCAGGATCGCCCGCTCCTGACCGGCTGCGCCGGGTCGAGAAGGAACTGTGCGTCATCCGCTGGCTGGCCGCAGGGGAATTCCGGCGGTCCGCGTCTATGACGAAGTCGATCAGCCGCTGCTGATCGGCGGGCGCGCGGTCTCGTTCTGGCATGTAGTGAGGAGCGCCCGCGGTGATGAGATTCGCCGCGGTTGTTGGCAGGGACGTAGCGGAACGATGCCTCGCCGCACTCCGCGGACGGCTCACGCGTGATCACCGCGTCGACTACGTCAGGGGCCGGCGGGAAATAGTGTCTGCTCGGGCATTACTCGCCAGCCTCCCTATCACGCTGCGGGGCCGCCCCGGCGGAGCGGCTGTCCGTGCAGGAACGTCTCCGGCGCTAGGTGAGCAGCGGCGGGCGAGCGGGAACGGCCCGGAACGGGTGCGGGAACGGGTGACAGTTACAAACAAGCCCTGGTTCTCGACGGATGCTGGTCACTGGTTGGTGGCTTCTGCGGCTTCAAGCTTGGCGCGAAGGCCCTTGAGGTCGAGGGCGACGAGCACGTGAATGCGGGTGAGTGTGGGACGGCGGATGGCGACCCAGGCCACCGGGTGTTCCTGGCGCTCGATCTGCCAGTCGTCTCGATGTTCGTGCAGTAGGTCAGCTAGCTCGGGGTGTAAGTCAGTCATGAGACCCAAGCATAGCTAGCTATATATAGGTATGGCTAGCGCTGAATGATCGACATTAGCCCAGGTTAGATACTTGATCACGTGGACCAGATCGATCACGACGGACCGGAGCCGGTATACCGGCAGCTCGCCGCCATCCTGCGTGCCCAGATCGAATCTGGCGAGCTGCGCTCAGGCAGGCCCATCCCCAGCGAGCGCACGCTAACCCAGCGCTACGGCGTCGCTGTCGGAACGGTGAAGAAGGCCGTTGAGGTGCTGCGATCCGAGGGCCGTGTCCATACCGTCATCGGCCGGGGCATCTTCGTCCGCTGACCTCGCTGCCAGTCACGGCAAAGACATATAGCGGCATGCCCGGTAATACATGCCCGGTAATACTTGGGAGACTGGCGGCGATGGCCACCGGCGAGGGACTCCGACATGAACCCCCAGTTAGCTCCATCGCGTTCTGGCGCAGCCGACAACCGCCGCGCGGATGCCGGGGTCGCTGTTGTGTTCGATATTAGCGGCAGGCACCGACATTTTCCCTGACGCTCGACAGGTCCGCGCGCGGTCGCCCGAACAGGGCCAAGACGGCCCGGATCGGCACGACCCGGGCCGGCGCGAACCGGGCCGGCGCGAACGAGGCTGACCCGAACGAGGCCGAGGCCAACCGAGCCGGCGCGAGGCCGTCAAGCCTCTCGGCCACTTGCAAAGTTTTGTTAGACTAGCGAACTGTACGGCTGACGCACCAAAGAGTCGGCGGACCACCATGGCCAGGCGGCTGGCCAGACGACCGGCCAGCCGGGATGACTGGCGACATTCAGGGCAGACATGACTGGCGACATGCGGGACGAGATGACTGGCGACTACCGAGCTGATGCGCCAGGGAACCCCGGGGCGCCGCTGGCTGGGGAAAGCGTGTCGCAGCTGGTCCTGACCATCATGCGGCTGTTCCGCGGGCTCGAGCGCGTCCAGGCTGGCCTGACGCCACAGCAGTACCGGATCCTGAAGCTGGCTGGCGCGGGCGGCGAACGCTCGGCCCGGCTCGCCGAGCGGCTCGCTGTCGCCAAGCCGACGCTGACTGCCACCGCCGACGGGCTGGTCGCGGCCGGCTTCGCGAGACGTGACACCGAGCCAGGTGACCGGCGGGTGGTCCGGCTCTGCCTGACGCCGGCCGGGCGGGCGGCGATCGAGCGGGCCGATGCGGCCTACTGCGGCTGGCTTGACCGGCTGCTCGGGGCTACCACCGACGCGGACCAGATCCTGGGCGCGTTCGAGATACTCGACTCCGCCCTTGAGGAGTTGCGCTGCTCGCGGCCGGCCGTTCCTGACCCCCAGCACCGACAGGCCAAGCAGGGTGACAAGCCCGCGTCATCCGTTCGGCAGGAAAGAACAGTCAGCCAACCGCGAGCGCAACGAGCCGTGCCGCCCGCAGGCCAGGACGCACCATGAGCGCGCAGGGACACAGCGCGGGCAGCGCCGGGACGGCATCGCAGGACCGGTGGCTGCGACGGCTGGCCGCGCACTGCTGGCGATATCCCGGCCTGGTGCTGCTGGCGCTGGGCGGCAGCCTGCTGGCCACAGCCGTCACCGCGGTGATCCCGCTGATCCAGCGGAACATCATCGACAACTCAATCCTCACCCACAAGCAGCCGATCTGGCCCGGCGCTGTCCTGCTGATCATCGCCGCCCTGCTGAACTTCGCCGGCGTCTACGTGCGCAGGTACCGCGGCGGCCGGCTGTCCCTTGATGTCCAGCACAGCCTGCGGACCGAACTGTTCGGCTCGCTGTCCAAGCTGGACGGGGCCCGCCAGGACCAGCTGCATACCGGCCAGATAGTGAGCCGGTCGATCTCCGACCTGAACATGGTCCAGGGCCTGCTCAGCATGGTGCCGATGCTGCTGGGCAATGTTGTGCTGTTCGCGGCGTCCCTCGTCATCATGGCGTTCCTGTCGCCGCTGCTCACTGTCATCGCGCTCGCAGTCGGGCCCGCCCTCTGGCTGATCGCGCTCCGGTCCAGGACCCGGCTGTTCCCGGCGAGCTGGGACGCTCAGCAGCAGGCGGCGAACGTCGCAGGAGTAGTCGACGGCGCGATCACCGGCGTGCGCGTGGTCAAGGGCTTCGGCCAGGAAGAGCAGGAAATTGAACGGATCGAGGGCGCCAGCCAATGGCTGTACGCATCTCGGGTACGCGCGGTAAGGCTGATGGCCCGCTATAACCCGGCGCTACAGGCCGTCCCGGCGCTCGGCCAGGTCGGCGTGCTCGCGCTCGGCGGCTGGCTGGCGATCAACGGCTCGATCACGATCGGCACCTTCTTCGCGTTCTCCGCCTACCTGGCTCAGCTGGTCGGCCCGGTCCGCGCGCTGACCGCGCTGGTCACGATCGGCCAGGAGGCCAGGGCCAGCGTGATCCGGGTATACGAAGTGATCGACTCCCGGCCGGTGCTGACCGAGAAGCCGGACGCGGTGCCGCTGCCGCCGGGCGCCCCCGATGTCCAGCTTGACGACGTCAGGTTCGGCTACGTGCCCTCCGAACCCGTGCTTCGCGGCCTGTCAGTGCACGTGCGGCAGGGTGAGACCCTGGCGCTTGTCGGCACCTCAGGCTCCGGCAAGTCCACGATCTCGCTGCTGCTCCCCCGCTTCTACGACGTGAGCGCCGGCGCCCTGCGGGTCGGCGGCCTTGATGTCCGCGACCTCACACTCGACTCGCTGCGGGCCTCGATCGGGCTGGTCCTTGAGGAGAGCTTCCTGTTCTCTGACAGTGTCCGGGCCAACATCGCATACGGCCGGCCCGATGCAACGACGGAGCAGGTCATCGCCGCGGCCCAGGCTGCAGAGGCCGACGAGTTCATCACCCGCCTGCCGCAGGGCTACGACACCGTGATCGGCGAGCAGGGGCTGACCCTGTCCGGCGGCCAGCGGCAGCGGGTCTCGCTGGCCAGGGCGCTGATCACCAACCCGGCCATCCTGGTCCTGGACGATGCCACGTCGGCGATCGACGCGCGGGTAGAGGCCCAGATACATGCGACGTTGCGCAAGGTGATGGCTGGCCGGACCACGCTGATCATCGCGCACCGGCGTTCGACGTTGCAGCTCGCAGACCGGATCGCCGTGCTCGACGAGGGACGGCTCGTCGATGAGGGCACCCACCAGGAGCTGACCGAACGTTGCGCGCTGTACCGGCTGCTGCTGGCCGGCCCCGGGGATGATGCAGAGGGCATCGACGCGGGCGAGCTTGACTGTTACTCAGCCGACGCCGAGCACCGGGCCGCGGAGGCTGCAGCCGACGGCATGGCAGGCGGGGTGAAGCCAAGCTTGTGGGGGACTGCGCCCGACGGTGCGGCGCCGGCCTCGGCCAGCTCGGTAGCAGGTGCGGCGGGCGCCGACGGCACGGCAGGCCTGGCGGGCCGCGGGAGCCGGCTGCGGGCGGCGAGCGGCGGGGGCGGTCGCGGCAGCATGATGGCCGATGTGCCGCCGAGCCCCGAGTTGCTGGCCAAGGTCGACGCGCTGCCGCCGGCCAACGATGTGCCGGAGGTGAACCAGACCTGGGCCCGCGCCCCCGACCCGCATTTCACTCTGCGCAAGCTGCTGAAACCGTTCGCCGTCGCGCTGACCATCGGCCTGGTCCTCGACGGTCTGGATGCGCTGGCCAGCATCGCGATGCCCGCGCTGGTCAGGGGCGGCATCGACAACGGGGTGTTGGCCAAGGCGTTCGGGGTGATCATCATGATCGCGTTGGTCGCACTCGCCATCGTGCTGGCTGACTGGGTGATCAACTCGGTGCAGACCAAGGTCGTCGGCCGCAATGGTGAACGGCTGCTGTACGCGCTCCGGGTAAAGATCTTCGCGCAGCTGCAGCGGCTGGGTCTCGACTACTACGAGCGCGAGCTGTCCGGCCGGATCATGACCCGGATGACCACCGACGTGGACGCGCTTTCCACCTTCCTGCAGACCGGGCTGATCACCATGGTCAACTCGGGGCTTTCGTTCATCGGGGTACTGATCGCCCTGCTGCTCATCAACATCAGGCTCGGCCTGGTGCTGCTGTCCATCCTCCCGGTGCTCGTCGCGGTTACCGTGGTGTTCCGGGCCAAGTCGTCGAAGGCATACGGCGAGGCTCGCGAGAAGGTCAGCGTGGTCAATGCCGACCTGCAGGAGAACATCGCCGGGCTGCGGGTGGCGCAGGCCTACCGGCGGGAGCAGGTCAACGCCGACCGGTTCGCCGGCCTGTCTGAGGCGTACCTGGGGGCCCGGCTCCGTGCGCAACGCTACATCGCGCTGTACTTCCCGTTCGTGCAGGCACTGTCGACCGTGGCCGGGGCGCTGGTGCTGTTCGCCGCGGCTGGCCAGGTGCACAGCGGAGCGCTCAAGGCAGGCGGCCTCATCGCCTACCTGCTCTACATCGACCTGCTGTTCTCTCCAATCCAGCAGCTGTCCCAGGTCTTCGACGGCTACCAGCAGGCGGCGGTCGGGCTCCGGCGGATCTCCGGGCTGCTGCGCACGGAGACCTCGACGCCGGAAGCAGCGCGGCCGATCATGCTTCACGACAGGCTGCGCGGCAGGATAGAGCTGCGCGACGTGCACTTCAGCTATACCGGCCAGTCGCAGCAGGCCCTGGACGGGGTCAGCCTCTCGGTCGAGCCTGGTGAGACCGTCGCCCTGGTCGGCCAGACCGGTGCGGGGAAGTCAACGCTTGTCAAGCTGGTGGCCAGGTTCTACGACGTAACCTCGGGAAGCCTCCTGGTGGACGGGGTCGATGTCCGCGACTACGACCTGGGCGGCTTTCGACAGCAGCTCGGCGTAGTGCCGCAGGAGCCCTACCTGTTCCCAGGCACCGTGCGCGACGCGATCGCCTATGGCCGCCCGGATGCGAGCGACGCCGAGGTCGAGGCCGCGACGCGCGCGGTAGGCGCGATCGAGATGATCGCTCGGCTGCCTGGCGGTTTCCGTCACGAGGTAACCGAGCGCGGCCGCAACCTCTCCGCGGGCCAGCGCCAGCTCATCGCCCTGGCCCGCGCGTACCTGGTGAACCCGGTTATCCTGCTGCTTGACGAGGCCACCGCGGCTCTCGACCTGGCGGCCGAGGCCGCCGTCAACAAGGCCGTCGAGCGGCTCGCCGCCCGGCGCACCACCTTGGTGGTGGCGCACCGGCTGACCACAGCGGCGCGGGCCGACCGGATCGTCGTCGTCGAGCACGGCCGCATCAGCGAAACGGGCAGCCACGACGAGCTGCTCGCTCGCGGCGGCAGCTACGCGGAGATGTGGGCGACGTTCACCGGTGACGCGGAGCTAGTCGCCTGACCGGCCAGCTCACCGCCGCCCAGCCCACCGCCGCCCAGCCCACCGCCGCCCAGCCCACCGCCGCCCAGCCCACCGCCGCCCAGCTCACCGCCGCCCAGCTCACCGCCGCCCAGCTCAGCGCCGCCCAGCCCGCGATGGAGCAGCCCGACAGGGTTCGCCCGCATCCGGCGCACATCGCGTGGGATGAGGGCGAGCGCGGTGGCGACGACTATCAGCGCCGCCGCGCCGTACTGCGCCGCCGACACCCCAATCGCCGCCGCGATCGGACCAGCGACCAAGGCACCGACGGGCATCGCCATGACCGAGCCGAGCGCGTCGTAAGACGACACCCTGGCCAGCTTGTCCGGCGGGATGCGCGTGGCCATCGTCACGGTCCACTGGACCATCATGATCTCCATCGTGATGCCGAGGCCGAACGAGGCAACGCACACCACGGGCAGCGGCCAGAGCATGGCCAGGGAGAGCGGCGAGATCGCGATAGCAGCGCCGATTCCAGCGACGAACAAGATCGGCCGCTGCGGCGTGAACCGCAGCGAGACCAGGCCGCCGACGATCAGGCCCACCGACTCGGCAGCCGTGATCGCGCCCCACGCCGCGGGTCCGCCGAGATGAGCACGCGCCACCACGGGACCGAGCACCTGAAACGCTCCGTACCAGGCCATCAGGATTACGCCGAACTGGGCCACGATCGCCCAGAGCCAGGTGTGCGAGCGGAACTCCGACCAGCCATCCCGCAGATCGCGGAACATGCCCGAGTTCTCGTGGTAGCCGAAGCCGGTAACCCGGATGCTCAGCATCAGCGGGATCGTGCTCAGCAAGCCCGCGCCGCAGATGACCAGTGCCCAACCGGGGCCGAGCGCCGCGACGAAGAATCCAGCGACCACGGCGCCGCCCATCTGGCCGCCGTTCATCGCCAGCCTGCTCACCGCGCTCGCCTGCTGCAGTAGCTCGCCAGGCACCAGCCGCGGCAGCAGCGCCTGCGATGCCGGGTAGAAGATCGCCATGCCGGTGCCGGTCACCATCTCCAGGGCGATCATCTGCCACAGCCGAGGATGGCCAGTTATAACGAGCAGCCCGAAGGTCCCCTCGCCAAGCGCGATCATGGCGTTGGCGGCGACGATGACCCGCTGCGGCGGCATCCGGTCGGCCACTACGCCGCCGAGCACGGTAAAGATCAGCGACGGCGCGATCTGCGCGGCGAGCACGTAAGACAGCTGCGCGGTCGAGCCTGTCGCGTCCAGGACGGCGAACGAGACGCCGACGAGCGAGAACGCGAACGCCGCCGGGGCGAGCAGCCGGTCGGCCAGCAGCAGGCGGAAGTCGCGAACCTTGAGAACGGGAAAGCGGCGCAGCAGCGCACGCGCGTACATGACAACATCCGATCTTGGTCACAGGCAGGCGCCCCAGTGGGACTTGAGCGTCCCGCCGCGGGGCTGGGCGGCTCCTCGATGCTAGCCAGCGACCCTGCCGCGGGGGAAACGCTTTTCAGCTGGCCTGCGGGCGGCCAGGTCATCCCGGAGCCCTCCGCCAGCAACACCGCCGACCCGCATTCCGATTCCCGGCTCGCGCCCGCCGAGGCCTGCTGGCCATGCACCGCGGCACGCATCGGTAGAGTCGCGGTGCGGGCCGTCGGACGGCAGGCCGGGGCGCTGCGTTCGAGGGGAGCTGATTGCCGGTGAGCATCCTGGGCACCCGGGTCCTGCGGGTTGAGGACCCGCGCTTTCTGACCACGGGCGGCGTCTACACCGAAGACGTCCAGGACGAGCAACTGGTCGGCGCCGGTCACGTGTTCTTCGTCCGGTCCCCCATCGCGCACGCGACGATCCGCCGGATCGACGTACGCCAGGCCGCGGCGGCACCCGGAGTGATCGCCGTCTTCACCGGCGCTGACCTGGCCGGCCTCGGCACCATCCCGCCGACGATGCCAGGGTTCGTCAACGACCGGATGCGCCGCAGCCTGCTGGCCACCGACGTCGTTCGCTATGTCGGCGAACCGGTAGCCGCCGTCGTAACCGACCAGCCCTACCAGGGCGAGGACGCCGCTGAGCTCGTAGCTGTCGACTACGACCCGCTGCCCGCCGTGGTCGACCTGGCCGCCGCCGTCTCCGGTGAGGTATTGCTCTTCGAGGAGGTGGGCACCAACGTCGCAGCGAACTTCGGCGACCCGGGCGCCCTCGATGCGCGGCTTTTTGACGGCTGCGATGCCGTGGTGCAGCACACCCTCATCAACCAGCGGGTCGCCCCCGCGCCGATGGAGACCCGGGCGGCGGCGGCGGCCTGGGGTCCGGACGGACGGCTGACCGCGTGGATACCCAACCAGGGTGCCCAGGACACCCGGGCCAGCCTAGCCAGCATGCTCGGGCTGGACACCGGGCAGGTCCGGGTGATCACCCCGGATGTCGGCGGCGCATTCGGAGCGAAGTTCGGTGCCGACCCCGAGCACGCCGTCGTGGCGTGGGTAGCGATGCAACTGAACCGGCCGGCCCGGTGGACCGAGACCAGGTCCGAGAACCTGATTGCGATGACGCACGGGCGCGCCCAGCAGCAGACGGTCACGATCGGCGGCACACAAGACGGCACCGTGCTCGCCTACCGCCTGGAGATCCTGCAGGACTCGGGCGCCTATCCGAGAATTGGCGCGGTCCTGCCGGTGCTGACCATCCTGATGGCGCCAGGACCCTACGCGATCCGCCGCGCCGAGGCCGTGGGTCGGTCCGTGGTGACCACGACGACGCCGGTCGGCGCGTACCGTGGCGCCGGGCGGCCTGAGGCCACCGCGGCGCTCGAGCGGGCCATAGACCTGTTCGCCGCGGAAATCGGCATGGACCCCGCGGCGGTGCGGCGGCGTAACCTACTGCCCCCGTTCACCGAGCCGCACGCCACCGCGTTCGGTGCGCTCTACGACAGCGGCGACTACGCCGCGGCGCTCGACAAGGTGCTTGATGCGGCGGGCTACGACGAGCTGCGCCGCGAGCAGGCAGGCCGCCGCGACCGCGGCGGCGCCGTTCAGCTCGGCATCGGCCTGTCCTGCTATGTCGAAATCACCGGCGCCGGCGAGGAGGCAGGCGACCCGAACGAGAATGCCACCGTCGAGGTGCATCCCGACGGGACGGCGACCATTCTCACCGGCACCTCACCGCATGGGCAGGGTCACGCGACAGCGTGGGCGATGCTGGCCAGTGATGAGCTCGGGATCCCGGTCGAGAAGATCACCCTGAAATGGGGCGACACCGACCTGGTACCTGTGGGCGGCGGCACTGGCGGCTCGCGCAGCCTGCAGCAGGGCGGCGCAGCGGTACGCCAGGCATCACAGGAGCTGATCGCGGTGGCCAGCCAGCGAGCCGCCGACGCGCTCGAGGCCAGCCCCGCCGACCTGCGCTTCAACACCGCACGCAGCGCGTTCGAGGTGGTCGGTGACCCCGACGCGGCCGTGCCGCTCGCCGGGCTCGCCGCCGACGAACGGCTGCTGGTGCGGGCGGTGTTCAGCGCGCCAGGCGCCACCTACCCATTCGGTGCACACGTCGCGGTGGTCGAGGTGGACACCGAGACAGGCAAGGTGGTGCTGCGGCGGCTTGTCGCGGTCGATGACGCGGGCTTCGTCCTCAACCCGTTGCTGGCCGAGGGCCAGCGGCATGGCGGGCTGGCCCAGGGCGCGGCGCAGGCCTTCCTCGAGGAAGTCGTCTACGACCCCGACGGTAACCCGCTGACCGCCAGCCTCGCTGACTACCCGTTCCTGTCGGCCACCGAGGTCCCCGGTTTCGAGCTCGTCGACATGCAGACGCCAACCAGCTATAACCCGCTCGGCGCGAAGGGCATCGGCGAGGCAGGCAGCATCGGCTCGACCCCGGCGGTGCAGAACGCGGTCGTCGACGCGCTCGCCCATCTCGGCGTCAGGCATATTGACATGCCAGCCTCGCCGCAGCGGGTCTGGCAGGCCTTGCGGGCCGCGCGAACGGAGAACGCATAATGCTCCTTGAGCTCAATGTCAATGGCCAGCGGCGGTCGGACGACGTCGAGCCGCGGCTGCTGCTGGTGCACTACCTGCGGGAGGTATGCGGTCTTCGAGCCGCCAACGTCGGCTGTGACACCACCTCATGCGGCGCCTGCACGGTGCTGCTTGACGGCAAGTCGGTGAAGTCCTGCACCGTGCTGACGGTGCAGGCAGCCGGGCAGCAGGTCACCACCGCGGAGGGACTCACCGCCGATGGCGAGCTGCATCCGGTGCAGGCCGCGTTCCGGCAGGAGCATGGCCTGCAGTGCGGGTTCTGCACGCCTGGGATGGTGATGGCGGCGGTCGGCATGCTGGCCGATAACCCAGATCCCACCGAGGACCAGGTGCGCGAGGGCCTGGAAGGCAACCTGTGCCGCTGCACCGGCTATCACAACATCGTGCGCGCGGTGCTGGCCGCGGCGGCCGAAAATGCGGCGGCAGAAAATGACGCGGTGGTGCGCGCATGATTCCCGCGCCGTTCGACTATCTGGCCGCCGAGTCGGCCACGCACGCGGTCGAGCTACTCGCCCGGCACGGCGATGACGCGAAGCTGCTGGCTGGCGGCCATTCGCTGCTGCCGATGATGAAACTGCGCCTGGCTGCTCCGGCCGTGCTCATCGATGTCGGCAGACTCGCCGAGCTGGCCGGCGTGCGGGCCGACGGCGACGAGCTGGTGATCGGCGCGGCCACCTGCCACGCCGACCTGGCGGCCGACAAGCTGGTACGGGAGGACGCACCGCTTCTTGCGCACGCGGCAGCGCAGGTGGGTGACCCCCAGATCCGCCATCGTGGCACCATAGGTGGCTCGCTCGCGCATGCCGATCCGGCCGCCGACCTGCCTATGGCGCTGGTCGCGCTCGGCGGGTCGGTCGAGGTTCTTGGCCCTGGAGGGAGCCGGCAGGTGAGCGCCGGCGACTTCTTCACCGGCTTTTTCGAGACCAGCCTGGAGCCTGACGAACTGCTCACAGCCGTACGGGTGCCGCGCAATCCGGGTTCGGGGTGGGGGTACCAGAAGTTCGTCCGCCGGGCCAACGACTGGGCAATCGTCGGAGTGGCGGCCGCCGGTGGCCGGATCGCGCTTGCCAACATGGGCCCCGTGCCGCTCCGCGCCCACGCCGCCGAGCGCGCGCTCGCTGCTGGCGCGAACGCGGCGGAAGCCGCCGCGCTGGCCGCCGACGGGACCTCGCCGGGCCAGGATATGCACGCCGACCGCGAGTATCGTCAGCACCTGGCGCGGGTCCTGACCCGGCGCGCCTTGGCGCAGCAGGGCTAACCAGCCCGGCAACACAACACGGCGGATTCCGCACCTGGTTGCGCGCTGGGGCTTGCGTGACGGCGGCCGATGGCCGACAGTCGTTCGGCATGAAGACCATGACTTTCCAGGTGCGGACGGGTAGCCGCGAAAGCGTGCACGACATCACTGCGCGGTGCGCAGAGTTCGCCCGGGTGTCCTCAGCGGGGGGCGACGGGCTGCTGCACGTCTTCGTCCCGCACGCGACGGCAGGCATCGCGCTGATCGAGCTCGGCGCAGGCAGCGACGCCGATCTGCTGGCCACGCTCGCCCGCCTGCTGCCCGCTGACGACCGGTGGCAGCACGCGCACGGGTCACGCGGTCACGGCAGGTCGCATGTGCTCCCGGCGGTTGTCGCGCCGTTCACGGTCCTGCCGGTGGTGGCCGGCTCACTGGCTCTCGGGACCTGGCAGGCCGTAGCGCTGGTCGATCTTAACCTGGACAATCCAGACCGGCAGGTCAGGCTGTCATTTCTCGGATAGCAGGGCAGCCGGGGCCTTCGGACGAGATCTGCCCGCGACACCGCGGTCTATGGATCGAGGTGGCCGGGCAGGCCGAAAGCCGCGAACAGCTCCGGATCGACGAAATTGTGGTGCCCGCAGATCCGGTCACCGGCGAGCTCGATGACCTGAATAGCCCACGGCGAGTAGCCGCCTACCGGGTCGACCCGGTAGGAGCCGAACGCCGCGCAGCCATTGGCGGCAGTGGCGACGAGCAGCGAGCCGCGACAGCCGGCTCCCTGCCCGACGAACCACCGGGCCATGTTGGCGGGGCCGCGCAACCAGAAGTCATAAGGCGGCATCGACATGATTACGTCCTCATGCAGCAGCGACACCAGCGAGTCGATGTCGTAGCGCTGGAATGCGTCCACGTAGCGGGCGAGCAGCTCCTGCTGCCCGGCCGGCACCGGCTGCGCACTGGACACCGCGACATCGCGGGACGCAAGCGTGGCCCTGGCCCGCTGCAGCGCGCTGTTGACCGACGCAACGCTAGTGTCGAGCAGGTCGGCCACCTCGGCCGCCTGCCACCGGAGCACCTCGCGCAGGATCAGCACCGCGCGCTGCCTAGCCGGCAGGTGCTGTAGGGCGGCGACGAACGCCAGCCGCACGCTGTCGCGCTGGGCCGCAAGCTCAGCGGGGTCGCCGTCGCCGGGCAGCACGCGGCCGTCCGGGATCGGCTGCACCCACGCGTGCTCGGGGAGCATCGGGCCGATCGGCGTTTCCGCTGTCGAGCTCGGCCCCAGATCCATGGGACGGGCCCGGCGCTGGCGGCTCCGCAGCATGTCGAGGCAGACATTGGTGGCGATGCGGTAGAGCCAGGAGCGGGCCGCTGACCTGCCCTCGAAACCGCCGATCCCCCGCCAGGCCCGCAGCATCGTCTCCTGCACCGCGTCATCGGCGTCGAAGACGGAGCCGAGCATCCGGTAGCAATAGCCAGTCAGCTCCCGCCGGTACTCCTCAAGCTCGTCTGGCCGGACCTCGGTGCTGGCGGATTCGGTACGGATGGACATAGAAACGGATCCTACGCGATGGCCCTGACAGCCAGCCGTGTCCTGGCCGCCCCGCGCTTGGCATCGAGCCGTCAAGACCCAGCCGCTCGGACACCTTGAGGCGGCCCAGATAGCCGGCTCAGCGGGATCCGGCTCGCGAACCTTCGCTAGGGTCATCAGGTGGCTCCGCCTGCGCTTCTCGATCGCCTGCGCTGCCCGGTGGTCGTGGCGCCGATGGCGGGCGGGCCGTCGACACCGGGGCTTGTCACCGCAGCGGCTGCGGCTGGCGCGCTCGGAGTCCTTGCTGCCGGCTACAAGTCAGCGGCGGCGATGAGCGCTGAAATCGAAGCCGTCCGGTCAGCAGGCACCGAGTTCTTCGGGGTCAACGTGTTCGTTCCCGGGTCCCCCACGACGGACCGGAGCGCGCTGACGCGCTACGTAGCGGGTCTTTCCGCCGAGGCCGGTGAACTCGGCACTGCGGCCGGCGAGCCAGCCTGGGACGATGACGGCTGGGAACCGAAGACCACCGCCCTGCTCGCCCATCCGCCGCCGATCGTGAGCTTCACCTTCGGCTGTCCTCCGGCCGAACTTGTGGCCGACCTCCGCGCCGCGGGCAGCCTAGTCTGGGTGACCGTCACCAGTCCGGCCGAGGCTGCGGAAGCTGCCTCGGCCGGAGCTGACTGCCTCTGCGTCCAGGGACCCGAGGCCGGTGCGCATCGCGGGACCTTCGCCAATGATGACCGGCCCGCCGAGGAGCCCGGCCTGATCCCGCTGATCGGCGAAGTGCGGCGGGTCACCGATCTGCCGCTGATTGCCGCCGGCGGCATTTCTGCCAACTCGGCGGTCGGCACAGCGCTGGCCGCCGGGGCCACCGCCGTACTCTGCGGGACCGCGTTTCTCCGTTGTCCGGAGAGCGGCGCCCACCCGGCGTATAAGGCCGCTCTTGCCGATCCGCGGTTCAGCGCGACGGCCGTCACCCGCGCATTCAGCGGCCGGCCGGCCCGCGGCCTTGTCAACCGGTTCATGCGCGATCACCCAGCTGCGCCCGCTGCCTACCCCGAGATCCACAACGCGACCAGGCCGATCAGGTCGGCCGCGGCCGCGGCCGGAGACGCCGAACGGATGAGCCTGTGGGCAGGAAAGGGTCATCGCGCTGCGGCCGCCCGCCCGGCCGCCGAGGTCGTAGCGGCCCTGTGCGGAACGTGACGCCCTGAGTCCCTCGTTCCCTCGTTCCCTCGTGCGGCGCCCAGCTGAACCACACCTGGCACTACCGTGGCGGCGGCTGGGTACACGCCTCCGACCTGTTCAACACCGCCTACTCAGCCAGAGACATCTCGCTGGTGCTGCGGTCCCTGCGGGTCGGCCGTGTGGATCTCTACGGAGAGCCGGAGGCTGGCCGCTGACTGCCCGGCACCCTGAAAGGCCTGGCTGATCACGTCGGCCCGGCCCGGGACGGGCCGGATCACGGGGCCGGGCGGGCTGACAGGCCGGTGCAGCCGCGCAGGCTCGCATAGCGTGCCGCCGCCCGTTTCGCCGCTGCGCCGGTCAGCACGACCGGCTGGCCGGTCGCCGAGACCACCGCGGGGACGAACCTGGCGGTCAGCGGCCGCCGCGGATGGATGGTCAGCTTCAGCACCCCGGTCGCCGTGCTGTAGGAGTTCTCCCACCACAGGAAGTTGCCCATGCCATAGGCGACGAACGTTCGGCCGAGCCAGCCGGAGCCCTGCAGCATGTGGGCGTGCGCGCCGATGATGATGCTGGCGCCGGCGGCAGCGAGCTTGGGCGCAAGCGACAGCTGGTTGGCGTCGGGGCACGACTCCCCTTCGGTACCCCAGTGCATGAAGACGATCACGATCCTGGCCAGCTTCGTCGCGGCTCGGACCGCGGCGAGCGTGCGGCGGAGGCTGATCGCGTTGGCCTCTCCGGGCCGTGAGCCGGTGGCGACCCACGAGGAGGCCAGCTCGGCGACCTGGGAGACGCCGATGATCGCGATCGGCGTTCCCCTGATCGTCGTGACGTAGGGCGCCCAGGCAGCCGCCGCGTTGACGCCGATGCCCACGACAGGAAAGCGGGTTGCCTTCGCGGCGGCGAGCGTGTCAGCGAGTCCGGTTTGCCCGTAATCGAGCACATGGTTGTTCGCCATCGTGACCAGGTCAACGCCAGCGTCGCGAAGCGCGGTGAAAGCCGCGGGCGTGGTCCGGAAATGATAGGTCTTAGGCTGCGGGACGCCGCGGCGGGTGACAGCCGTCTCCAGGTTGAGCATGGTCAGGTCGGCCGATCCCAGCACCGAGGAGATCGGGCCGAAGGCACGGGCTGGATGCTTGAGCAGCGCGGCGGTGCGCCCGGTGAAGTGCACGTCGCCAGCAAAGGCCAGGGTGATGTCGGGCCCGGCCGCGGTCGCGCGGGCGCCGCCCGAAGCCGCCGATGACCTGCCTGCGGAGCCGGTGCCTAGCGTCGATCTGTCCTGCGCGGCCGCGCCCGTCGATGACCTGGCTGCCGATGGCGTGCCCGGTCCGGGCATGCCGGGTGCCGGTGCTTGCGGGCCGCAGGCAGCCAGCGCCGCCGCAATGATAAGAGTCAGGCTGATGAGCAGCCCCCTGGCCGGCATCCGATCAGGATAGGGCCATGGCAGAGCCCCCGGCCGGCATCCGGCCAGGAAAGGCCACTGGACAGCCCCCGGCCGGCATCCGGCCAGGATAGTGCCATGCGAGAATTAACGTTGTGTCAGCACAGCTGCACTGTCTGGTAACGGGGGCGTCTGGCTATATCGGCGGGCGCCTCGTTCCCGAGCTGCTGGCCGATGGCCACGAAGTCCGCTGCCTGGCGCGCGAGCCGGCCAAGCTCGGCGAGCGGCCCTGGTCCGACGATGTCGAGATCGCCCGGGGCGACGCGATGGACCCGGTCGCCGTGCGGCGCGCCCTGGAGGGCATCGACGTCGCCTACTACCTCATCCATTCGCTGGGCTCGGGCGGGTCATTTGAGCAGCGTGACCGGGCCGCGGCACGGGTATTCGCCGACGCCGCGGCCGCCGCCGGGGTGCAGCGGATCGTCTACCTGGGCGGCATCATCCCCGGGCAGGCCCACGAACTGTCGCCGCATCTGCGCTCGCGCGCCGAGGTCGGCGACATCCTCCTGGCCAGCGGGGTGCCCACCGCCGTGCTACAGGCTGCGGTGATCATCGGCAGCGGGTCGGCGTCGTTCGAGATGCTCCGTTATCTCACCGAACGCCTGCCGGTGATGGTCACGCCGAAATGGGTGCGCAACCGCATCCAGCCCATCGCCGTCCGGGATGTGCTGCGGTACCTGGTCGGCTGCGCGACGCTGCCGCCCGATGTTAACCGCAGGTTCGACATCGGCGGCCCGGACATCCTCAGCTATCTCGCGATGATGCGCCGTTATGCCCAGGTCGCGGGCCTGCCGCCGCGGATCATCGTGCCCGTTCCGGTGCTATCGCCATCGCTGTCCTCGCTATGGGTCGGCTTCGTGACCCCGGTGCCCGCAGGCCTGGCCCGGCCACTGGTTGAATCACTCAGGAACGAGGTCATCTGCTCCGAGCACGACATCGCCACATACGTGCCGGATCCGCCCGGCGGGCTCATCCCGCTTGACTCGGCCATCGGCCTGGCACTGCGGCACGTCCGCGAGGGCGCGGTCGCCACCCGGTGGTCATCGGCGGCCACGGCGGGCGCCCCCAGCGACCCGCTGCCGAGCGACCCTGACTGGGCAGGCGGCTCGCTCTACACCGACCAGCGCACCAGGATCGTCAGCGCGCCGCCCGAGACGGTGTGGCGGCTGATCCTGGGCATCGGCGGCGAGACCGGGTGGTACTCATTCCCTGCCGCGTGGGCGGTGCGCGGCCTGCTCGACCGGCTGGCCGGCGGAGTTGGGCTGCGCCGCGGCCGGCGTGACGCGAGCCGTCTGCTGGTCGGCGACGCGCTTGACTTCTGGCGCGTCGAGGCGATCGAGCCAGGGTCGCTGCTGCGGCTGCGTGCCGAGATGAAGCTGCCCGGCAGGGCCTGGCTCGAGCTGTCGGTGCTACGCGATCAGGCGGGCCGGACTGTCTATGGCCAGCGGGCAATCTTCCGCCCGCACGGGTTCATCGGGCACGCCTACTGGTGGTCGCTTCGGCCGTTCCACGGCGTCGTGTTCGGCGGGATGCTCCGCAACATCACCGCCGCGGCCGAGCGAGAGGCGCGTGCCCTGGTTGCCCGGAGCAGCCCATCCGGCTGATCAGCCGCGGATCCAGGCCGTGCCCGTGACGCCTGCCCTGGACTGGGCACGCGGGCTAGGCGGGGCCGCGCCAGTACCGCAGTCGCCGAATCGCTGATCCCGCTGCCCTTGCCGCCGGTTTGCGACCGTTGCGTATTGCACGTGTACCGCATGCACGATGCCGACTGGCTCGGCGTATATTGCGAGTCGGCCTGGCAGATTCCCGTGCTGCTGCCCGACGACTCGGATGCGGTCTGTTAGCCGTTCCTGGTGGTCGAGTCCGATGCCGCGGTCGCCGCGGGCCGGGAATCGTACGGGCAGCCAGAGAAAGCAGAGAACGTGCTGCTAGCGGCCGATGGCGCCTGCTCGTCGGCGAGGTGGCACCTAACGGCATCGACGTCGCGCCAGCGACGCTGTGCTAGAAGCAGCGTGCCGCAACTGGCCAGGAGCCCGGCAAGCTCGTGCCAGGCTCTGCGGTTGTCAACCTGCCCGTGCGCCAGAGGAGGAAGGCGTCGTGAGCCGCGAACATGTGACTAGGCGTTGCACCGGTGTCGTCGACCTGACGCTCAGTCCTGGGCGCATCATCCACCGGTACCGTGCCGCGTGAACGCCAACGAGCCATTGCCCGACCAGAGCCTGGCGGACGCCGTCGTCGAACGCCTCAGGGCCGCGATCTCGAGCGGGATGTACGCCCCGGGCGAGCGCCTGGTCGAGCGGCGGCTGGCCGTTGAGTTCGGGATCAGTCACATCCCGCTGCGCGAAGCGCTGGCGCGGCTGACCGAGGAAGGCCTGGTGGTGCGCCTGCCGCGGCGCGGCGCGCGGGTCAACAGCCTCACCCCGCGGATGCTGGAGGAGGTCTCCAGCCTGCGCGTGGTGCTTGAGCAGTTCGTCGCGCGGCGGCTGACGAACCGCTTTACCCCCGACGCGCACGCCGGGCTGCAGGCGATTGTCGACCAGCTGCTGCTCGCCGCCGACCAGCACGATCTGGTCCGCGTGCACGAACTCGACCAGCAATTCCACCAGCGCCTCTGGGAACTGACCGACAACACCCTGCTGGTCGAGGTGGCTGCCCAGATGCGCAGCCGGACCAGCCACTTCTATCGCGCTGCGGCGGCCTCGCTCGCGCCCGACGAGCTTCGCAGGCACGCCTACAGTCATCAGGAGCTGCTGGACGTCATCGCGTCGGGAGACGTGCGCGCAGCCGAGCGCGCCATGCAGAAACACATCGAAGATGCCGCCCGGCGGATTGCCGATGCGCAGCTCACCAGGATGGAGGAAGCATAGGCCGGCCCGGGCAAGTCATTCCCTGGCATCGTCCCGGTCTGCCGAAGGCCACAGGTAACTGTGCAACGCCACCTTCACGGCTAGCACATTTGTACCCATGGCTGTCAGCTATTACGGGCATGATTAACGCCACCTGAACAGTCAGTGAATCTCGGGGAGGTCAGCCGATGCCGGTTTCCCTTCGGGAACGGCTGCGAGGCTGGCCTGTCTTGCGCGGCGTGCTGCCGGTACGCCGACCGCAGGTAACCGGCGACCTACTGGCGGGTGTCACGCTCGCGGCCCTGTCCATTCCCGAGGTCCTCGGGTACGCGAAGATCGCCGGAATGCCGGTGGTGACCGGCCTGTACACGCTGCTCCTGCCGATGGCGTTGTTCGCCGTCCTCGGCTCCTCGCGCCATCTCGTGGTCGGCGCGGACTCAGCCACCGCGGCCATCCTCGCTGCATCCCTGATCGGGCTCGCCGTTCCGGGGTCAGCGAGATACATCCAGCTGGCGGGCCTGGCTGCCCTCCTCACCGGCGGCATGCTGCTGGTGGCGCGGCTGGCCAGGCTCGGCTTCCTGGCGAACTTCCTGTCCCGGACCGTCCTGCTCGGCTTCCTGGCCGGCGTCGGCATTCAGGTGGCCGTCGGCCAGCTTCCCGACATGCTCGGCGTACCGCACAGCCAGACGCGGACCGTTGGCATCCTCGTGCACACCGTGGCTGCGCTCCCGCAGGCTCAGCCCGCAACCATGGCCGTGTCGGCCGCGGTCATCCTGGTGATGCTGACTGCCCGCCGGATCACCCGCCGGGTCCCCGGGGCGCTGATCGCGGTGGTAGGGGCGATCATCGTAAGCCGCTTCGCCGACCTGGCCGGCCACGGCGTCGCCCTCGTCGGCCCGGTCCCCCGCGGGCTGCCGCCGCTGGCCCGGCCAGACCTCGGCCCGCACGATGCCGCCTTGCTGCTCGGCACCGCGGCGTCGATGTTCGTCGTCATCCTCGCCCAGAGCGCCGCGACGTCACGCGCCTACGCCGCGAAATACTCCGAGTCCGTCGATGAAGACACCGACCTGACCGGCCTGGGCGCCGCCAACGTCGCCGCGGCCTTCTCCGGCACTTTCGTCGTCAACGGCAGCCCCACCAAGACCCAGATGGTCGACGGCGCTGGCGGGCGCAGCCAGCTGGCCCAGCTGTTCACCAGCGCCGTGGTGCTGGTCGTCTTGCTGGTAGCCACGGGACCACTTAGCTACCTGCCGACCGCTGCCCTCGCGGCAGTGGTATTCCTGATTGCCGCCGAACTCGTTGACATTCCAGGGATGCGGCGCATCCAGTCCGTCCGGCCAGTCGAATTCGCCGTCGCCCTGCTGACTATGGCGGCGGTCGTGGGCCTCGGCGTCCAGGACGGCATCGTGCTGGCGGTCGTCGCCTCCGTCATCGACCACCTGCGTCATAGCTACCGGCCGCTCAGCAGCGTGCTGGTGAAGTCGCAGGCAGGGCACTGGCAGCCCAGCCCGGTCTCGCCCGGCGCACGGACCGAGGAAGGCCTCGTCGTCTACCGATTCGGCACCAGCCTCTACTACGCCAACGCCGCCAGGCTCATTCAGGACATCACGGCTCTGGTCATGCATGGCGCCCCGCTGCGCTGGCTGGTGCTGGACGCCGCGGCCATCGGTGACGTCGACTACACGGCAGCCGCCGTACTCATCCAGGTCGCCGGACGGCTCCATGCGCGGCACATCCGTTTCGCTGTCACCAGCATGCTCCAGCCGGTGCGGGCGCAGCTTGACAGTTACGGCATCAAGGGGTCCGCCGGTCCCGACGTCTACTACGAGACCCCGGGCGAAGCGCTCCTGGCCTTCCACGCCGCTCAGCGGGCTGCGGATCCGACCAGCAACGCTGACTTGCCGCCCGCGCCCGACCCGGGCGACGCCTGAACCAGGTCAACTCCTGGGCAGCAGTCCTCAACGTGGACTCTTATCCATAGATGTCAAAGGATTAGGTGGCTACTGATAGCGTTGGCTCATGTCACCACCCGCGCGCTCGCCGATCGGACTTCGGCTGGCTCGCTCCGCCAAGTCCGTCAGCCGCGCCTTCGATGACGCGCTGGCCGAGGCGGGCGGATCGCTGCCAGTCTGGCTCGTGCTCAGCTCGCTCAAGAGCCAGCGTCCTGGCAACCAGCGGGCACTTGCCGATGCGGTCGGGATCAAGGAGGCGACGCTGACTCACCACCTGAACGCAATGGATGCTCAGGGGCTGATCACCCGAAGGCGGGATCCCGCCAACCGCCGGGTGCACCTGGTGGAGCTGACGGAGACAGGCGAGGCAGCCTTCGGCCGGCTGCGGAATGCGGCCATCGCGTTTGATCAGCGGCTGCGACGCGGCGTCAACCGCGAGGATCTTGCCGCTCTCGAAGACCTGCTCGGGCGGCTGGAGCGCAATGCGTCCGCGGGCAGCCGCTGAACCCGGTACCGGACCTGGGCTCAGCGGCGCCGGCATCCCCGCCTCGGGCCTGGTCCGGTTCTCCTTGCTCACCCAGCCCAGGATTCCATGATCACGGTGGCCAGGGGGTTCGGCAGCGCCGAACGACACGATCATGACAGGCCGGGCCGCGCATTGCGGCGGGGAGCCCTCATCCGCCACAATGACGGCTGGCGATGAAGCTCGCCCGAACCGCGGGGTGGCCCCGCTGATGGCTTCTACCCCCTGAGTCCGTATCCGGGAGCGGAGGAGGCCATCATCGTGGGTGACGACACGCCGGTGACCGTAAGGCTCACAACGTGAGCGCTGTGCTGCCGGTCCCCGTCATCCAGGTGCTGCAGGTGCTGACCATCGCGGTAGCTGCGCCCGGTGTCTCCGGGGTCATCGCCAGGACCGAGGCACGGCTGCAGGGCCGCCGGGGCCCGAATGCGCTGCAGCCATATTTCGATCTCGCCAAGCTGTTCCGCAAGGAGGCGCTGGCGCCTGAGGGCGCGAGCTGGGTGTTCCTTGCCGCGCCGCTCGCCGCGTTCACCTGCTACCTGACGGTGCCGCTGCTGATTCCGGTGCTGACCAGCTACCCGCTGCCGCTGGGGTACATGGGCGACATCCTCGGCGGCGGGTTCATCCTGTCGATGGCCAGCTTCCTGGTCGCGGTGGCCGCGCTGGAGACCGGCAGTCCCTACGCGCAGCTCGGGGCGAGCCGGGCCAAGACCTTCGGGGCGATCACCGAGCCCGTCGTCCTGTTCGTGGTCTTCACGGTGGCGCTGCTGACCGGCACCGACCTGCCCTACGCACTGGCCGCTACCGTCCGGTCGTCCGCCGGGCAGATCGTCCGGCCAGCCCATGTGCTGGCTGCCGCGGCACTGTTCATGGTCATCCTGTATGAGACCAGCCGGATCCCGGTGGAGACGCACACCGGGACCAACGAGTTCGGGATGATCGAGGAGGCCCGGCCCTTCGAGCACTCGGGCCCGTACTTCGCGTTGCTCAACTGGGGCTCGGCGGCCAAGCAGCTGATCCTCTACACGATCCTGATCAATGTATTCGTCGCGCCGTGGGGGCTCGCGGCGACGCAGCAGGCCTGGGCCGTACTGGTGGCGATCGTGGCGCTGCCCGCCAAGGCCTGCGTCCTCGGGGCGGTGGTGGCAGTGATCGACAACTCGTTCGCCAAGCTCCGCCTGTTCAAGATCACCGAGTTCGCCTCGGCCGCGTTCCTGCTCGCCGTGCTCGGCGTGTTCACGCTCTACCTCGGGGGCGGCTGATGGATCCCGGCCAGGCGCCCGGCGTCTATGTCGGCGGCGCCAACGTCATCGCGGTGCTCATCTTGCTGGCCGAATTCGGCATGTTCCGGCAGGCGCTGCTGCGCGACCAGGTCCGGCTGTACGCGGCGCAATCCGGCCTGATCTCGGTCCTTGCCGTCATCGTGGGCGCCGTCCGCCACCTGCCCGAGCTGTACCTGCTTGCCGTGCTGGCGGCCGGGCTCAAAGTAGTGGCGATCCCGCTGGTATTCCGGCGGCTGCTGAACGGAACCGATGCTGCGGGCGATCCGGGTAGCGAGCCGATAGGCGACCCGGCCATCGGAGCCGACATCGCGGGCAGCGGGGGGCTCGGGCTCGCGAGCACCGTGCTGCTCGCGATCATCGTCGCCGCGTTCGGGTTCTTCGCCGCGGGCGCGCTGCCCGTCAGCGGCAGCGGGGCACCCGCGACAGCCCTGTCGGTCTCGATATCGGTGGTGCTGGTCGCCTTCGTCCTCATGATCCACCGGCAGGACGTCGCCTCTCAGGCTGTCGGGCTGTTCTCGCTGGAGAACGGAATCTCGCTGGCTGCGCTGGTCGTAGCGGCCAGCCTGCCGCTCATCCTTGAGCTAGCGCTGCTGTTCGACCTGCTGCTTGCGGTGGTGGTGGTCGGCCTGCTGATCCGGCTGCACCACGGCCGGGCCGAGTCGTTGTCCACCGCCGACCTGACCACCCTGCGGGGCTGAGCCGTGACCGCCGTCATCGTCGCCCTGCTGGCCGTGCCGGTAGCCGCCGCGGTCTGCGCTCTCCGGCTGCCCGCCCAGACCGCGGGCGCAGTGACGGCAGCGGCCGGGATCGTCAGCTTCGCGCTCGTGATCGCTCTCATCCCGGCCGCGTCCCGGCGCGATCTGAGGTGGCTCGGCCTGGTCAGGATCGACGCGCTCAGCGTGGTGTTCCTGCTAGCGACCGGGTTCGGATATGCGTGCGTCGCGGCGTATTCAATCGGCTACCTGCGCACGGCCGGCCCGCACGGCGCCGGGAACCGGGCCTACGCGCGCCGGTTCTGGATCGGGCTCAACCTGTTCGCGTGGTCCATGCTCGCTGCCCCGATGATGAGCAACCTGGCGCTGCTGTGGATCGCCATCGAGGTGACCACCATCGTCTCGGCACTGCTGGTCGCCCTGGAAGGCACCGACGGCGCCGCCGAGGCGGCCTGGAAATACGTGCTGATCGCCTCGGCCGGCCTGGCCATTGCCCTGCTGGGAACGATCTTCGCCTACTACGCGGGCGCCCAGGTGCTCGGGCAGTCCTACAACCTGGCGTTCGGCCCGCTGCTGCGAGTGGCAGGCCAGCTGCCGCACACCGCAGTACGGATGGCCTTCGTGCTCGCCGTGCTTGGCTTCGGCACCAAGGTCGGGCTGTTCCCGGTGCACACCTGGCTGCCCGACGCGCACTCCGAGGCGCCGACACCGGTCTCCGCGCTGCTGTCGGGCTCGCTGCTCGCGGTCAGCTTCTACGCCATCCTGCGGTACTACCAGATCGCAGTCGCCGCACTCGGCCCGCGATTCCCGCGCGACGTGCTGCTGGTCTTCGGGGTGGCCTCCCTCTTGCTCGCCGCGCTCTACGTGCTGGACCAGCAGGACTACAAACGGCTGCTCGCCTACTCCAGCGTGGAGCACATGGGCATCCTGGCCATCGGGGTCAGCTTCGGCGTTCCGATCGCGCTTGCCGGGGTGCTGCTGCACGTCCTCGCGCATGCCGCGGCGAAGGGCAACGCGTTCATGGGCGCCGGGGTACTGGTGCGCAAGTTCGGCAGCAAGCGGATCCGCAGCGTCACCGGGGGGCTTGACCTGCTGCCGTGGAGCGGCCCGCTGTTCCTCGCTGCGATCCTGGCGCTGTCGGCACTCCCCCCGTTCGGGATCTTCCGCAGCGAGTTCGAGATCGTCACCGGCGGCCTGGCCGCATCGGACAACGTAGCCGCGGCCATCCTTGTGGTGCTCGTCACGGTAGCCTTCCTCGGGCTCTCGCTCGCGGCCAACCGGATGCTGCTCACGCCCCGCCGCCAGCCGTCGCCGGCACCGGCCGGCACCGCGGGTAGCGCCGCGGACGGAGCTGCGGGCGGGCTCACCAGGGGCGAGCCGAGCGCGTGGATGGTGGTACCGGTGGTGGCCGGGCTGGTCGCGCTGCTCGTCCTCGGGCTGCATCCGCCCGGTGAGCTGACCGGCCTGCTTGACCGGGCCGTCGCCGTGCTGCGGGGCCAGGCATGAACCCGCCGTCCGGTATGGCGGCCTGCCCCGGTCAGGGACCCGTCTGGCGGGCCGCAAGCGTGCCCGCGCTGTGGGACACGCTAGCCCGGGAGACGGCGAAGGGGCGCAGGTTCGCCGGCCTGATGGCCACCCAGCATCCCGGAGACCTGGTCCTGTCCGCCCATCTCGCCGGGCCGGACGGGATCGCTACCCACGAAGCCACGCTGCCGCCGGGCGCAGCCTCATACCCGGCGCTGACCCCGGTGCTCGGCGCCGCGTTCTGGTACGAGCGGGAGATCCACGACCTGTTCGGGATCGTCCCCGACGGGCACCCCAGGGTGGAACCGCTGGTGCTGCCGCTACTCGGTGAGCACGCGCCACGGCCACTACCCGGCGCGCCGGGGCCGGCGCCGGCCGCCATCTGGCCGGACGAGCACTCGATTCCCCGGCACGTCATGGGCCCTGGCCTGTTCACGATCCCGCACGGCCCGGTCCGCTCCGGCGTGCTCGAGTCGATCGAGTATCTGGTGGAGACGCCCGGCGAGGACATCGCGCACCTGAACATGCGGCTGTTCTACAAGCACCGTGGGATCGAGAAACGCTTCGAGCAGCTGACCGCGGCCGACGGCGTGCTGCTCGCCGAACGGACCGAAGGGGTGGCCTCGGTGGCGCACGCCCTCGCCTACTGCCATGCGATGGAACGCCTCGCCGGAGTCAGGGTGCCCTGGCCGGCCTGATCCGGGTGGTCCACGCCGAGCTTGAGCGGCTTGCGGCGCACCTGGACACCGCCGTCCGGCTCGCCGACGCGGCGGGTCTCGCGGTGGCCACCGCCCGCTTCGGCCTGCACAAGGAACACCTCGCCCGGCTGGTCAGCCGGATGTGCGGGAGCAGGTTCGGCCGCGGCGTGGTGGTGCCTGGCGGGGTGCGGGCGCTGCCGCAGGTGAGCGCCGCCGAGTTCGGCGCCGAGATCGGCCGCCTGGAGCGTTCGATCACCGCCGATGCGACGGTGCTGATGGGTACCGCGTCCTTCCTTGACCGGCTCAGGCGCACCGGCCCGCTGCGTCAGGACCGGGCGCGCGAGCACGGCGCGCTCGGCCCGATCGGCAAAGCGTCTGGATTCAGCGACGACGCCCGCCTGGACCGCCCCTACGACGGCTACTCCTCGCTGCGCGTGCCCGGACTGCGTGCGCATACCGACGGTGATGCCCTGGCCAGGCTCCGGGTCCGCTGGGACGAGGTCCGGCAGTCGTTCCAGCTGCTCCGCGCCGCCGCCCCCCAGCTGAGCGAGGCGAGGGGGGTGAGCGACAGCCCGCTGCGGGTGCCCTGCGAGGTGTCCGCCGGACGGGCGACCGGCTGGGCCGAGGCACCACAGGGCGAGGTTCTCTACGACGTGGCGTTGCACGACGGCCGCATCACCCGGTGCCGCCCGCGGTCCGCCTCCTTCCACAACCTGGTGCTGTTCCACGAGGTCTTCGCCGGCGACATCCTTACCGACTTCCCGTTCATCGAGGCCAGCTTCGGGCTGTCGGTCGCCGGGGCGGCGCTGTGAGCCCGTGGGTGCTGCGCGGCCTGCGCAACGGCGTGGTCACCACCCGGTGGCCGGACCGGCCCGATCCTTACGCCGACAGCTGGCGCGGCCCGGCCATGGTTCTCGACCCGCACCGAGCCGGGGCGGCTTCGCCCGCGGGGCCCGCCGCCGATGCGGCGGGCCGGGCAGCGCTGGCTTCGCTGTGCCCCACCGGCGCCATCACGACCGCGGCAGACGGCTCCGTCCGGCTTGATCAGGGCCGGTGCATTCTCTGCGGGCGATGCGTTGACCAGCGCCCGGACGTTTTCGGCTGGTCCCGGGGGCCGGCGGCCGCTGCGCTGAGCATGGAAGGCCTCGTCGTGCCGGCCGAACCCGGAACGGAGCAGGAGCTCGCGGCGGTCCGGACCGCCCTTCGCGCCAGGACGGCGGCACTGCGGCGCTCGGTGCACCTGCGGCACGTGGACGCCGGCTCGGACGGCGCCGAGGAGCAGGAAATCGCCGCGCTCCTAGGCTCCGTCTACGACATCAACAGGCTCGGGATCTTCTTCACCGCCAGCCCGCGCCACGCGGATGTGCTGCTGGTGACGGGGGCCGGCGCACACGGGATGGCAGAGCCGTTGCGGCGCACCTACACCGGCATGCCCGACCCGAAGGTCGTTATCGCGGTCGGCACCGACGCAGTCAGCGGCGGCCTGGTCGGCGGTCGCCTCGGCTCCTATGCCACCGCGGCTGGTGTCGGTGACGTGATCCCCGTCGACGTCTGGGTGCCAGGTTCGCCCCCGTCCCCGTTTAATATCTTGCATGCCTTGCTGGCCGCGCTCGGCCGGCTCCCGCACCGGGCGGCGGAGCGGTGAACGGGCTCGGGGCGGTACTCGCGGCAGGGCTGGCGGGACTGGCGGCTGCGGGGGTTACCGACGTGATCGCCGGCGTCCGCTGGGCGCGGTTGCGGAGCGTCCCCTACCTGGCCGGCACGGCCGGAGCGGCCTGCCTGACGGTGGCCGGAGCCGGCGCGGTGGCCGGCCACCCGGCTCGCCTGGGGGCGGGCGGCTGGCTTGGCCCGGGCACGACGGGGCTGTCCGCCGACCGGCTGTCCGGGCTGTTCCTGTTGCTCGCATTCGGCGCGGCGGTGCCGGTGTCGCTGGCGTTCGCCAGCTGGGCGGTGCGCCCGGGCGCGGTCGGCCGCCGCGGCCTTGGCGCCGGTTACGCGCTGACCCTCGGCGCCGTCGCGCTGGTCATGACGGCGACGGATGCGTTCACCATGCTGCTGTCGTGGGAGTTGCTGACGGTAGCGTTCTACCTACTCGCCGGGTTCGAGCGGCGGCGGCGGGGACGCCCGGGCGCTGCCCTGATCACACTGGCATTCGGCAAGATCAGCGGCGCCGCGTTGCTGGTGGGCCTGCTGCTGCTGGCGGTCAGGTCCGGCTCACTGGAGCTGGCCTCGTTCGCGCAGGTGCCGGGCGGCGTCGCGCGGGCCACCGCGCAGACGCTGCTGATCACCGGCTTCGCCGTCAAGGTCGGCTTGGTCCCGTTCCAGGTGTGGCTTCCCCGCGGGTACGCGGCCGCCCCTGGCCCGGCCCGGGCGATCATGGCCGGGGTCGCCGTCAACGTCGGCTTCTACGGGCTGTGGCGCACGCTCGCGCTGCTCGGGGCGCCGCCCGACTGGGTGGTCGGCCTGCTGCTCGTGCTGGCCGGGGTGACAGCGCTGCTCGGCATCGCGCACGCGGCCGTGGCGCCCGGACTGCAGCGGGTGATCGCTTACTCCAGCGTGGAGAACAGCGGTCTCATCCTGGCCGGGTACGGGGTCGCCCTCACCGGCGCCGCCACCCGCGACCCGCGGCTGGTCGCGGCCGGGCTGCTCGCCGCCACGCTGCAGATCGTCGCGCATACGACGGCCAAATCGCTGCTTTTCACCGCCAGCGCGGTCATCGCACCGAGCGGCCGCAGCGAAACCGGCCAAGCGGGCCGCGGTCCGGGCACGAATGCGTCAGTCGCCGAACCGGGGGCGGCGGCAGCCGTCATCGAACCGGCGGCAGCAGCAGCAGTCATCGAACCGGCGGCAGCAGCAGCCGTCATCGAACCGGCGGCAGCAGCAGCAGTCATCGAACCGGCGGCAGCAGCAGCAGTCATCGAACCGGGGGCGGCGGCAGCCGTCATCGAACCGGGGGCGGCGGCAGCCGTCATCGAACCGGCGGCGGCAGCAGCCGTCATCGAACCGGCGGCGGGGAGCGACGGAAACGAAGACGGAGACGGAAATGGCGACGGCCTGGACGGGCTGCGGGGCTGCGCTAGGCGGCTGCCGTGGAGCGGGACCGGGCTGGCGATCGGCTCGCTGACGCTCGCCGGGCTGCCCCTGACCGCCGGGTTCGCGGCCGAATGGTTCCTGCTGGAAGCGCTGATGCAGCAGTTCAGGGTGCCCGGGCTTGGCTTCAGACTGGTGCTCGCCGTGGCTGGGGCCGCAATCGCGCTGACGATTGGCTTTGCCGGCGTCACATTCGTCCGGCTGACCGGACTCGTGGCGCTCGGTCCGCCGCCGGCCTCCTCCGGGAGCGGTGCGACCGCTGAGCGGGACTACGGCTGGCTGGGCCGGGTCGCGATCGTGATCCTCTCGGTCGGCTGCATAGCCGCCGCGGCCCTGCTTCCGCTGGTGATCCGCGTGCTGGCGGCCGGCCTGTCCCCGGCGGTACCTGGCGCTGTCACGTCAGGGGCGCTCAAATCGCCGTGGGTGGTGCAGCCGGTGTTCAGCGGGTTCTCGATCCTGTCGCCATCCTGGCTGTGGGTGGCCATGCCGCTGCTGGCACTGGCCGTCCTAGCATTCACCAGGCTGGCCGGCGGGACCCGGATGACCCGGGTGCGGCGGGTACCCCCATGGCGCTCGGCCACCGCCGGGGTGGAGGGCGCGGACTGCTACACGGCGACTGGGTTCGCCAACCCGACCCGCCGGGTACTGGCGACCGTGCTGCATACCCAGTCAGAGCTCCGGCCGCTGTCCCCCGCCGCAGGCACCGGCGGACCGCGGCAGCGCCCAGGCCCGCGGCTCGGCTATACCTCGGACGTGATCGAGGTGGTCGAGGCCTATCTCTACCGGCCCGTGCTGCGCCCGGTCATGGCTCTGGTGCGGGCCGCCAAGCGGCTGCAGTGCGGGCGGCTCGACGCCTACCTCGCCTACATGCTGATCGCGCTTGTGGCCTTGCTGGCCCTCGTGACCGCGCTCGCCTGACCGCCTCTGCCTGAGAATCCTGACCTGCGATGAACAGCCGAACGCGATCGGGTCGCTGTCGACCTGGCTGTCCGCGGACCTGAGCCGGACATGGCCCGAACCGGACACATCGCCTGCCCGAAGCCAAAGGTCCCGCCCAGCGGGACTATCGGCAGTTCAAACCCGGACCCTTCGCGCCTTAGCATCTCCTTAGGAAGTGATCTTCAGCCGCTTGTCCTGGCGGCGCCCGGATGGGCCGAGATCGAAACAACTCGGGAAAGGGGGCGTCATGGACAAGTTGAACCCGCTGGACGCCCAGTTTGTTGATGCTGAGGATGAGGACAGGCACACGTCCATGGCGATTGCCTCCATCGCCGTGTTCGAGGGCCCGGCGCCGACCTATGACGAATTCCTCGAATACCTCCGCGGGCGGCTGCCAATGGTGCCCCGTTACCGCAAGAAGCTCCGCAAGGTCCCATTCCGCCTCGGACCGCCGGTCTGGGTCGACGACCCGTCCTTCGACCTCCGCTTCCACGTCAGGGAGACCGCCCTGCCGCCCCCCGGGGGTGATCAGCAGCTGAAGAAGCTGATGGCGCGGGTGATGGGCCAGCGGCTCGACCGCGACTACCCGTTGTGGGAGTACTGGCTGGTGAAGGGGATCGCCGACGGCCGCTGGGCGCTGCTCTCTAAGGTTCATCACTGCATGGTCGACGGTGTATCGGGCACCGACCTATATCACGTGATCTTCGACTATTCCCCGAACCCCCCGACGCCAGTCATCTACGACCATGTCCTCGGCGAGCAGCCTTCGTCGCTGTCGCTCGCCGCCCAGGCGACGCTGGACATGGTCATGATGCCGGTGCGCGAAGTGGCCGCGCTCGGCGGCGCGCTCGGCAACCCGGGCGCTGTAGTCCAGCAGGTCAGCGACACGGCACGGGCGCTGGCGCGGATGGCAGGTTCGATGCTGCCCGCCACCGGGTCGTCCCTGTCCGGGCCGATCGGCCAGCAACGCCGGTACACCTGGGCCCGGGCATCGCTCGGTGACATCAAGACGATCAAGGGAAAGCTCGGCGGCACCGTGAACGATGTCGTCCTCGCCGCGATCAGCGGCGGCTTCAGGGATCTCTTGCTGGCCCGTGGCGAGACCCCCGAGCAGTTCATGATTCCGTCGCTGATTCCCGTTTCGGTCCGTGCCCCGGGCGAGGAGAACATCTACGACAACAGGTTGTCGGGGATCGTCGCGTATCTGCCTGTCCACATCGCCGACCCGGTTGAGCGGCTCACCGCGATCAGGGCGGAGTTGTCGGCCCTGAAGGCGAGCAAGGAATCGATCGTCATGCAGTCGCTGGTCTCGCTTGGCCGGTTCACCCCGTACCCGCTGGCGTCGGTGGGCGTCCAGCTCCTCTACGCGCTGCCCCAGCATGAGGTCGTCACGGTCACCACCAACGTGCCAGGGCCGCGTCAGCCGCTCTACGGCTTGGGCCGCAGGCTCGTGGAGATCGTCCCCTACGTCCCGATCGCCACGACGCTGCGCACCGGGATCTCGATCTTCACCTACTGCGAGGAGGTCACCTTCGGAATCACCGGCGACTACGCGTCAAACCCGGACATCGAGGTGCTGGCCCGTGGCGTCGAAGACGGCGTCGCCCAGATGCTGAAGGCCGCCAAGCGCCTCACCGCAGCACCCGCAGCACCAGCGGCCGCGCGCCGCCGTAAGCCTGCCTGAGCACGCCGGGAGATCACTACCGGGACCGGGCGGCCGGTTCAGCCGGGATCTGGCTGGTAGCGAGGATCTGACGGGCATTGGCAGCACGGGCAACGGGCGCGGGGTCAACGCCATGCACGTACTTGCCGCCGCGCAGCAGCGATGCGAGCGCCGCGACCAGGCAGGCCGCGATGGCGAAGTAGAACGCGATCGCGAGCCCATGCTGGAACGGGGCCGAGATGAGGGACGGGAAGAAGGTGTGGCCGGTCAGGTAGGCGGCGTGGCTCGCAGGCAGCCGGCTGACGACGTGCCCGAGCAGCGTCTGCACCGGGTTGTAGCCGAGCAGCGCCGCGAACATGATCGAGACTGGCGGCAGCGCGGCGACCCGCGCCGCGTCCGCGCGCGGCACGCCCTGCGCGACCAGGCCGTGGGTGAGGGTGGCCGGCAGCGCCGACGCGAGTCCGAGGATGATCAGCGTGAAGAAGATCCCGATGGACAGCACCATGGCCGAGTTCTGGAATGTCGCGCTCATGCCAGCACCGACGCCGCGCTGGCCGGGCGGCAGGCTGTTCATGATGCCGGCCCGGTTGGGCGACGCGAACAAACCCATGCCGATGCCGTTGATCAGCAGAATGACCGCGAACTGCCAGTACACGAAGTTGACCGGCAGCAGCTGCAGCAGCAGGAACGAGGCAGCGGCGACCAGCATGCCTCCGGTGGCGAACGGCCGGGCGCCGAACTTGTCGGACAGCCAGCCTGACACCGGACCGGCGATCAGGAAGCCGACGGTCAGCGGTAGCATCGCGATGCCTGCCCACAGCGGCCCCTGGCTGAAGCTGTAACCGTGGATGGGCAGGTAGATGCCCTGCAGCCACATGATCAGGATGAACATCAGGCCGCCGCGGCCGAGCCCGGCCATCAGGCTGGCCAGGTTCCCCGCAGTGAACGCGCGGATCTTGAACAAGTTGAGGTGGAACATGGGCTCGGCAACCTTCATCTCGATCACGCAGAAGACCGCGAGCACCGCGAGCCCGCCCACGATCAGGCCGAGCACCAGCGGGCTGGTCCAGCCCATCGTGTGCCCGCCATAGGGCTGGATGCCGTAAGTGATGCCGACCAGGACGGCGATCAGTCCCGCGCCGAACGTGACGTTGCCCCACCAGTCGAGCCTGGCCGCCCGGCGCTCCCCAAGCTCCCGCAGCTTCAGGTAGGACCAGATCGTCCCGAGCACTCCGAACGGGACCGAGACCAGGAACACGAACCGCCAGTTGAGCGGGCCGAGCACGCCGCCGAGCACCAGGCCGATGAAGGAGCCCGCGATCCCGGCCACCTGGTTGAGGCCGAGGGCGAGGCCCCGCTCATTGTGGGGGAACGCGTCGGTGAGGATGGCGCTTGAGTTGGCCATCAGCATCGCGCCACCGACACCCTGCAGGACCCGCATCCCGATCAGCCACCAGGCGGCGGCTGTACCGTGCAGCCAGGTCAGCGAGAGCGCCACCGAGAACAGGGCGAAGATCGCGAAGCCGAGGTTGTACATCCGGACCCGGCCGAACATATCGCCGAGGCGGCCGAAGCTGACCACCAGGACCGCGGTGACCACCAGGTACCCCATGAGCAGCCACAGCAGCAGGCTGGTGTTGCCCGGCTGCAGCGGATTGACGCCGATGCCACGGAAGATGTCCGGCAGCGCGATCAGTAGAATGGACGCGTTGACCGTCGCCATCAGCATGCCGAGCGTGGTGTTGGACAGGGCGATCCACTTGTAGCGCGGCCCTGGATTCGACTGGCTCAGCACTGACGTCCCTCCGGAGCGGGGGCTGACATCCGGCGCGGACCGGCACGCGCCGCGACGGCTCCCAGATGGTTGAGTTAGTTGCTTGATACAAACTAACTTAGCTGGGGTAATGTTCCCCGGGCGGGAATTTAGCCGCGCGAGGACGAGGAACCATGGAGCCGACAGAGCCGCAGCAGGCCGGAGGACCGCCGGACCGCCCAGGTCAGTCACAGCCGCCTAAGCGGCCAGCTTCGTGATCACCGGGACTATCCGGCGTTCATCCGTTGAGATCCGCGGTCCGCAGCCGAGACCGTTCCGCCGGCGGTGATCGCGCCCGCCGAGGCAGCAACCAGGGGCACGCCGGGCCCGCCCGTGCCAGGCGGTCGCCGGACCCCTACTGTGAACGAAACCGGGCAAGCAGCGCGATCCGGCCACCCATGGCGCGGAGCTGGCTGTCCGCTTGGAGGAATCCATGACGCACCTTCCTGTAACCACCGGACGCCAGCTCGGCCGCCGGTCCTGGGCCGAGCCCTGGAAGATCAAGATGGTCGAGCCGCTGCGGATGACCACGCCGGCCGAACGCGCGCGGGCGGCGGCCGAGGCCGGCTACAACACGTTCCTGCTCCGCTCGGAGGATGTCTACATCGACCTGCTCACCGATTCGGGCACGAACGCGATGAGCGACCGGCAGTGGGCGGCGCTGATGCTCGGCGACGAGGCTTACGCGGGCTCGCGGAATTTCTACGAGTTCGAGGCGGCCGTCCGCGGCACCTACGGCTACCAGCACGTGGTGCCGACCCATCAGGGCCGCGGCGCAGAGCACCTCATCAGCCAGATAGCGATCCGCCCTGGCCAGTTCGTGCCGGCCAACATGTACTTCACGACCACCAGGGAGCACCAGGAGCGCGCGGGCGGCGTGTTCGTAGACGTGATCATCGATGAGGCACATGACCCGGTGAGCGAGCACCCGTTCAAGGGCAATGTCGATGTCGGCAAGCTCGAGAGCCTGATAACGCGTGCGGGCGCCAGCCAGATCGCCTACGTCAGCCTGGCCGGCACGGTCAACATGGCGGGCGGCCAGCCGGTCAGCATGGCCTGCGTGCGCGCGGTCCGGGCGCTCTGCGACGCCTACGGGATACGGCTCTTCCTCGATGCGACCAGGATGGTGGAGAACGCGTTCTTCATCCAGGAGCGCGAGGCGGGCTATGCGGACAAGACGATCGCCGAGATCCTCAAGGAGTTCTGCTCCTATACCGACGGCGCCTGGATGTCGGCGAAGAAGGACTCGCTGGTCAACATCGGCGGCTGGCTCGCTCTCAACGACCCGCAGCTGTTCGACGAGGCACGCAACCTCGTGGTCGTCTTCGAGGGCCTGCATACCTACGGCGGGCTGGCCGGGCGCGACATGGCGGCGATGGCGGTCGGCATCGCCGAATCCGTGCAGGAGGAACACATCCGTGCCCGGATCGGGCAGGTCCGCTACCTCGGTGAACTCCTCGACGCGGGGGGCATCCCGTTCGTCAAGCCGGTCGGCGGTCATGCGATCTTCCTGGACGCGCGCCGGTTCTACCCGCATCTGCGGCAGGACAAGTTCCCGGCCCAGACGCTGGCCGCTGAGCTGTACCTCGACTCCGGGGTCCGCGGAATGGAGCGCGGGATCGTGTCGGCCGGCCGCGACCCGCAGACCGGCGACCACAACCGGCCGAGGCTCGAGCTCACCCGGCTGACGATCCCGCGCCGCGTCTACACCCAGGCCCACATGGACATCGTGGCCGAGGCTGTGGAGGCCCTCTACGCCGAGCGCGCGTCGGTCAAGGGGCTCGTGATGACGTACGAGCCGCGTTATCTCCGGTTCTTCCAGGCCCGGTTCGAGCTGCCCGGGGCTTAGCCGAGCCACCGGCGCGGTGTATAACCAAGCCCATGCGGATCGGCGTGGTGTTTCCCCAGACCGAGATCGGCGCGGACGTCGGCGCGGTACGCGCCTACGCCGAGCGGGTTGAGGAACTCGGCTTCAGCCATGTACTCGCCTACGACCATGTCCTCGGCGCCGATCCCGCGGTGCACGCGCCATGGACCGGGCCCTATGACCTGCACACGACGTTCCACGAGCCGCTGGTGCTCTTCGGCTACCTGGCCGCGGTCACCTCGCTTGAGCTGGTCTCCGGGATCATCATCCTGCCGCAGCGGCAGAGTGCGCTGGCCGCCAAGCAGGCCGCCGAGGTCGACCTGCTCAGCGCGGGCCGGCTCCGGCTCGGGATCGGGCTGGGCTGGAACGCCGTCGAATACGAGGCGCTCGGCAAGGACTTCTCCAACCGGGGCCGGCGTATCGAAGAACAAGTCGCGCTGCTGCGCAGGCTGTGGACCGAGCAGAGCGTCACCTTCGAGGGCAGCTACGAACGGGTCACCGGCGCGGGACTGGCGCCGCTACCGGTCCAGCGCCCGATCCCGGTCTGGTTCGGGGCCCAGTCGCCGCGCGCTTACGAGCGAGCCGGGCGGCTGGCTGACGGCTGGTTCCCGCAGGTACCGCCCGGGCCCAGGCTCGACGAAGCCCGCGCGATCGTGACGGAGGCGGCCCGCAGCGCCGGCCGGGACCCGGCCACGCTGGGCATGGAAGGCCGGGTGAGCTGGACCACTGACGGCATGGCGAAGCTCGCGGATCACATCGGCAGGTGGCGTGACGCCGGCGCTACGCACGTGTCCATCAACACGATGGGCGCCGGCCTCGGTGCCGTCGGCGGGCACCTGGCCGTACTGACCGAGGCAGCAGCCGCACTGCGGCTGAGCGGCTGAGCGGCGAGCGGCCGAGCGCTGAGCGGCCGAGCGGCCGAGCGCTGAGCGGCCGAGCGGCTCCGCCGGAAAGCAGCGCCGCTTGGTTAGCCGCCGGTGCGGGGTAGTGCGCGGACCTGATCGTCGGACCTGATCGTCGGACCTGACGTTCGGCGGGAGAAGCACCTATCGTGAGCATGAGCCGGCATACCGCCCCGCCGGAGCTGGGGGATCCTTGACGCTCGCAGCGGTCGCCGCCGCTACCACGGCCGTTTCACAGTCCATCCACTCCTACGGGTACTGGGCGGTCTTCCTCGCGGTTGGCCTTGAGAGCCTCGGCGTGCCCATTCCCGGCGAGACCACGCTGATCGCGGCCGCCCTGTACGCGGGCTCGACGCACCAGCTCAGCCTCGTTCCGCTGATCATCGTGGCCGCCGTGGCGGCCATCGTGGGGGACAACATCGGCTACCTGATCGGCCGGTTCGGCGGCTACCGGCTGCTGCGCCGGTACGGGCACTACGTGCGAGTCGATGAGGCAAAGCTCAAGGTGGGCCGCTACCTGTTCGACCGGCACGGCGGCAAGGTGGTGTTCATCGGGCGGTTCATCTCGGTGCTGCGTACCTATGCCGCATTCCTGGCCGGGACCAACATGATGCACTGGCGCAGGTTCCTGCTCTACAACGCAGCCGGGGGAATCATCTGGGCGGCATTGTTCACAACCGGCGCGTATTACCTCGGTACCGCCTTCCACCAGGTCAGTACGGTGGTGACCATCGTGGGCGCGGTTCTCGTGGTGGCGGTCGTGATCGCGGTGATCATCTACCTGCGCAAGCACCTGAAACGCCTGGAGGCGCGAGCCGAGAAGGCTTACCCGGGCCCGCTCGACGACCCGAAGGTGACCAGCGGCGCCCGATGACGCCGAGGGCGCCCGCATTCGGGGCTACCCGTGCTCAGCGGGCCGGCCGGGCCTCCCGGTCCGCCTCGGCCGCGCCATCCGCCTCGGCCGCGCCATCCTTCCCGGCCGCGTTATCCTTCCCGGCCGCGTTATCCTTCTCGGCCGCGCCATCCGCGGCGCGGCGGGCCGCCATCAGTTCCGCCACCGCCTGCGCGCCCGGATCAGCGGTGCGGCACAGCCCGTCCAGGGCGCCGGCCTGGTCTGCCGCGCTGCGGTTCTGGCTGAGCTTGTCCTTGGCCTCGATCTGCGTCACGGCCATCTCGACGCCAACGATGCCGCGAAGCTGCCCGTCGATATATGCCGCAGGGGCATCCTCGACCCGCCAGGGGTCCGGGATATACCGTTCGTGCTGGTCTGTCAGGCGGGTCACGATGTCGCGGAGCCACGCGGCGTCACGGTGGAAGGTCACCGGCCCGGTGAAGTGAACCGTGGTGTAGTTCCAGGTCGGTACGACCCGGCCATGCTCCTTGGCGCTCGGGTACCAGGACGGGGAGATGTACGCCTGCGGGCCGTGCACGATGGCGAGCGCGGGCACGTTGCTGCGGGCCGTCCTCCACTGCGGGTTCGCCAGCGCGAGATGACCGAGTAGCCTGCCATGCTCGCCGGCCGAGGTGTCCCAGATGACCGGCAGCAGCGTGGAAGTCAGCCGCTCACCGTCAAAGGTGACAAGGTCAGCGGCCCCGGCCCGCTCGACAAAGGCCGCGACTTGGTCAAGGTCGTGGACAGCGAAATGCGCTGGAACATACATATCGCCAGCTTAGGTCCGCCGGTCGGCCGCCTGCTGCGGGCGGTCACGGGCTGAAGTGCCTGGCGGTGACGGATCAGTAACCCGCCTGCCCTGAGTGTGGGCGTCCTACCGGCGCCTGTCCAGAATCGCGTCAGGCCATCGCCGGCTGAACCGCGGCGAACCGGGTAGAGTCGTCCGGACCGGATCGGGTGATCCCGCAACGGGAGGGCCACGACGGAGCGGTCGTCATCAGCTCGGTTACTAGAGAGCGAGCAGCGCATGAAGGCTCTGGTAAAGGTCCGACCTGAGCCAGGGCTGCGGATCGAGGACGTGCCGATCCCTGCGGTTGGCCGGGGCGATGTGCTCATCCGGGTGCTGCGGACCGGTGTCTGCGGCACCGACCTGCACATCTACGAGTGGGACGGCTGGGCGCAGGCCAACGTGCCGGTGCCGCTGGTCATCGGGCACGAGTTCGTCGGCGAGGTCGTGGCGGCCGGGCCTGACGTGGACGACCTGCATTCCGGTGATCTCGTCAGCGGTGAGGGGCATCTGGTCTGCGGCCGCTGCCGCAATTGCATGGCCGGGCGGCGGGTTCAGTGCGCTCGCACCAAAGGGATCGGCGTCAACCATCCGGGTGCTTTCGCCGAGTTCATCGCCATGCCGGCGACGAACGTGTGGCACCATCCGCCGGACATCGACCTCGATGTGGCGGCGATCTTCGATCCATTCGGCAACGCCGTCCACGCGACGCTGACGTTCCCGATTCTCGGTGAGGACGTCCTCATCACGGGAGCGGGCCCGATCGGGCTGATGGCGGCGATCGTGGCCAGGCATGCTGGGGCCCGCCACGTCGTCATCACCGACGTCTCGCCATACCGGCTGGACCTTGCCCGGCGGATCGGCGTCACCCTCGCCGCGGACGCCGCCGCAACCACCCTCCATGATGCGATGGGGCAACTAGAGATGCTGGAGGGGTTCGACGTTGGCCTGGAAATGTCCGGCAAGCCGACCGCGCTGCGGGACATGCTGGCCGCCATGACCCATGGCGGCAAGATCGCGGTTCTCGGGCTGCCAACCGAGCAGTTCGGGATCGACTGGGCCCACCTTGTCCTCAACATGATCACGATAAAGGGGATCTACGGGCGCCAGATGTTCGAGACCTGGTACGAGATGGCAGTCCTTATCCAATCGGGCGTCGACATCTCCCCGGTCATTACGCACCGGTTCGATGCCATGGACTTCGACGCGGCCTTCGAGACCGTCCGCAGCGCCCAGTGCGGCAAGGTAGTCCTCAACTGGGCCGAACGGTAAAGAACCGACACAATAACGAGGGGCCAGCCAAGTGTTCGCTAACGTCCGCGAGGAAATAGGCGCGGAGCTTGACAAGATCCGCGCCGACGGCCTGTTCAAGGCCGAGCGCGTTATCGTGAGCCCGCAGCGGGCCAGCATCCGGGTTCAGGACGGCGGCGAGGTGCTCAACCTGTGCGCCAACAATTACCTGGGGCTGGCCGACGATCCGCGGATCATCGCCGCCGCCAAGGATGCTCTCGACCGGTGGGGCTACGGCCTGGCCAGCGTCCGGTTCATCTGCGGCACCCAGGACATCCACAAGCAGCTTGAGCAGCGCATCTCGGAGTTCCTCAGCACCGAGGACACGATCCTGTACTCCTCGTGCTTTGATGCCAACGGCGGGCTGTTCGAGACGATCCTGGACGAGCAGGACGCCGTCATCAGTGACGAGCTGAACCACGCATCGATCATCGATGGGATCAGGCTCTGCCGCGCGAAACGGCTGCGGTACCGCAACCGCGACATGGCCGATCTTGAGAAGCAGCTGCAGGCCGCTCAGGACTCCCGGCGCAGGCTCGTCGCAACCGACGGCGTTTTCTCGATGGATGGCTATCTTGCCCCGCTCGGCGAGATCTGCGCCCTGGCCGAGCGCTACCAGGCGATGGTCATGGTCGATGACTCGCATGCGGTGGGTTTCGTCGGCGACCGCGGTCGCGGGACTCCCGAACTGCACGGCGTGGCCGACCGCGTCGACGTGGTGACGGGCACGCTCGGCAAGGCGCTTGGGGGGTCCAGCGGCGGTTACGCGAGCGGCCGCAGGGAAGTCATCGACCTGCTGCGGCAGCGCTCGCGACCATACCTCTTCTCCAACTCGGTGGCCCCGGCTGTCGTCGGCGCCTCGCTCAAGGTCCTCGATCTGCTCGACGGCAGCGACTACCTGCGGGCCCGGCTGCACGAGAATACCGCCTGGTTCCGCCAGCGGATGACCGAGCTCGGCTTCGACATCCTGCCGGGCAATCACCCGATCGTCCCGGTGATGATAGGCGACGCCGCGCGCGCGAGCCGGATGGCCGACCTGCTGCTGCAGAAAGGGATCTACGTCATCGGGTTCAGCTATCCGGTCGTGCCCGTCGGGAAGGCCCGGATCCGGACTCAGGTCTCGGCCGCGCATACGAACGCCGAGCTGGAACGGGCAGCGACCGCGTTCGCGGCGGCCCGCGACGAGATGGGCTGAGACCGGGCCGTCTTCGGGCCTCACCCGCCGGCTGCCACCGGCCTGGCGTCGCGCGCGTCAACGGGCTTACCGCATGCCTCACATACCACCTGGGTGACCAGCCGGTGACCGCAGCTGTGCTCAAGGACCAGCGGCGGCCCGTCAGCGCTGGCCAGGTGGCGGTCGCCCCAGTGCATCAGCGTGAGGATGACCGGGTACAGTTCCCGGCCGGCTTGAGTCAGCCGGTACTCGAAGCGGGCCGGGTGCGTGGAGTAAGGCCGGCGCTCGAGGATCCCGGCGTCCACAAGTGTGCGGAGCCGCGCGGCGAGGGTGTCCCTTGGCGCGCCGGTCTGCCGGACCATCCCGTCGAAGCGGCGGTTGCCGAGAAACACCTCCCGCACGGCGAGGAGGGCCCACTTCTCCCCGACGATCTCAAGCGTGCGAGCCACGGAGCAAACCCGCGGCATAGCGGATACGGCCGTCATGCTTACAGTATATCTGGTGAGTCCAACTTCTGGACGCACAGTGGCGTTACCGGTTAGGCTGGGTCCAGATTCCGGACCGACTCGAAGGACCCCCGGTGAGCTCTCGCCATTCGCCAATCGCCATCCCGCAGGCCGCCGTCCGCTCGCGGGCCGCCCCGCCGGACGTCACCGCGCCACGGTCCGGGCCGGGCGCCCGTCAGGTGACCGCGGTCGTCGGCGTGCTATCGCTTGCTGTGTTCATGTCCAGCCTCGACTTGTTCATCGTCAACCTTGCCTTCCCCTACATCGGCAAGGAGTACAGCGGCACGAGCCTGTCCGACCTGTCCTGGGTGCTGAACGGGTACACGATCGTCTTCGCGGCCGTGCTGGTGCCGGCCGGCCGCTGGGCCGACCGGGTCGGGCGCCGCAGGCTCTTCGTCACCGGCCTGATCGCGTTCAGCGTCGGCTCGCTGCTCTGCGGCCTGGCGCCCGGAATCGCCGAGCTCATAGCCGCCCGGGTCATCCAGGCGGCCGGGGCCGGCCTGATGGTGCCGGCCTCGCTGTCGCTCTTGCTGGCGGCAGTTCCGGCGCAAGCGCGCGGCCGCGCGATCGGCACCTGGTCGGCGCTCGCCGCCCTCGGCGCCGCCCTCGGGCCGGTGATCGGCGGAAGCCTGGTGCAGTTCAGCTGGCGGTGGGTGTTCTTGATCAACCTGCCGGTCGGAGTGGCCGCCATCCTGCTGGCGGTCAGAGTGGTACCCGAGAGCAAAGACGAGCGGGTCCAGGCCGGGCCTGACGTAGCCGGCGCCGGGCTGCTGGCAGCCGCAGTGGGCCTGGTCGCCCTGGCCCTCGTCGAGGCGCCCGGCTGGGGGTGGGGCTCGGCCAGCTTCATCGGCTTGCTGCTCGCCTCGCTGGCCTGCGGCGCGGCAATGGTTGCCCGCTCGCAGCGCCACCATTCCCCTGTGCTCGAACTCAGCCTGCTCCGCTCCCGGACCTTCAGCGGCTCTTTCGGCGCTTCGATCCTCTACTACGCAGCCTTCGGCGCTTTTGTGCTGAACTCTGTCGAGTTCCTCACCGGAGTGTGGCACTACTCCGCGGTGCGGGCGGGCCTTGCCATCGGGCCAGGCCCGCTGATGGTCCTGCCCTTCGCGATGCTCGTCGCTCCCCGCCTGGCTGCCCGCCTCGGCGGCCCGGGCCGGGTGGCGGTGATCGGCTGCGCCGTCAACGCCGGCGCGCAACTGCTGTGGCTCGCGCAGATCCAGGCCCACCCGGCTTACCTGACCCATCTGCTGCCGGCCCAGCTGCTCGGCGGCGCGGGGGTCGGCCTGACAATTCCCTCGTTGCTCGGAGCCGGCAGTGCGTCGCTGACGCCGGACCGATTCGGCACCGGCAGCGGGATCCTCAACATGGGCCGCCAGGTGGGTACCGTGCTCGGCGTGGCTGGCCTGATAGCTATCCTCTCCCACGTCGCGGCCAATGACCCGGTTGTCACCTACCGCCACGGCGTGATCCTCATCATCGCGTTCTTCGGCGGCGCCGGAATCGTCTCAGCCGGCCTGCTGACCGGCCGGGCCGCCTTGCCCGACGCGCAGATGGTCGCGGTCAAGGAGCCCCGATGATGCCGCCCGGCCAGCAAGGCCCGGCAGGCCAGCAAGGCCCGGCAGGCCCGCCAGGCGGGACAGGAGCAGAGTCCGCTCCGGTGCCTCGCCTCGACTGGGGGGCGGCGCGCTCCAAGTCAGTCACCTGGTACGCCGCGGACGCCACGGTGGCAGGCGGGGCTGGCATGTCCGGTCTGCAGTTCATGCAGGCGCTGGCTGACGGCCAGGTGGCCCCGGCACCGATCGCGCTCTTGCTCAACATGCGCCCGCGCCAGGTGGAGCACGGACTGGTGGTGTTCGAGTGCGCGCCCGACGAGTCCGTCTACAACCCGATAGGCGTGGTACATGGCGGGCTGGTGTGCACGCTGGCTGACACCGTGGCGGGCTGCGCGGTGCACACCACTCTCGACGCCGGGATCGGCTACACCTCGATCGATATCACAGTTAACTTCCTGCGACCGGTCACGCTCGAGAGCGGCGTCCTGGTAGCCACCGGCCGGGTTGTCAAGCCTGGGCGGAACATCGCCCTTGCGTCGGCGGCGGTGCAAGACGGAGCAGGACGCCTGGTCGCCACCGCCACCAGCAACTGCCTGATCATGCCCGCCAGCTGAGCCGGCGCGAGAAAGCTCCCGCGCCCAGGCGGGCGCGGGAGACTATTCCGATGGTCGGCCGGGCCGGTGACCTCTTGGCGACAAGCACCGGCCCGGCACCTGTCACGCTGCGGTCTTCGGCCTCGGCGCGGTCTTGGCCGCGGCCTTCCGCCGCGGGGCGGACTTCGACGCGGTCTTCCGCCTCGCCGTGATCTTCACCGACGACGCTGCTGGCTTCGCCGCCGACATCGTCTTGGCCGCCGCCGTCAGCGCCTTGGCTGCGGTGGTCATGGCCTTGGTGGCGGTGTTCATCGCCTGCATGGCGGCCGACATCGTCTTGGCCGACGCCATCCCCTTACTGGCCGCGGAAGTCATCCGGGTCGACGCTGTGGTGACCTTCGCCGCCGCCGACGAGACCTTCCTCGCGGCAGGCGCCTTGGCCGGCATGGCCCTGGGCGCCTTGCGTGTCCCCGTGCTGGCGGCTGCCTTGCGGGTCCCCGTTCCGGTGGCCGCCTTACGCGTCGCCGTGCGGTTGACCGCCTTGCGGGTCCCCGTTCCGGTGACTGCCTTGCGGGTCCCCGTGCCGGTGATTGCGTTGCTCGTCGCCTTGCCGGCCGGCGCCTTGCCGCTGGCCCTGACCTTCGGCCGGCTGGCCGTAGTCATGGACACACTGTTGCCGACACGTCGGGCGCGGACGATATCCGCCGAGCCGTTGCGAAAGGCCGAGTGAGTCCTAGTTTGCACCTGCATTGATCTCCCCCCATGTTGATCAATTACGGGAGACCTATTCCACCATTGGCTGCTCCTTACACCAATGCGCGGTCAGTAATAAGAAAGTAGTGCGATCTCTGAAGCGCGCACTTAGTCAGGGCAGGCCCGCTTTCAGCAGCGGCCCGGACAGTTCTCGCGGCTTTCGAAGGCCGCGGATTCACCAGCTGAGCCCCCTGCGAAGCGGTTAGCTGCCGCGCAGCAAGGCGAGGATGCCGTCGACCTGCTCGCCATAGTCCTGCGCTGGGCGCGCGGTTGCCGCAGCAGCCGCACCGGCTCAGCCGCCCTGGCCTCCGACCCATACCGACTTGATGTTGCAGAACTCCCGGATGCCCTGGACCGCTAGCTCCCGGCCGTGGCCGGAGGTCTTGATGCCCCCGAATGGCAGCTGCGGATAGGAGGTCACGTTGCCGTTGATGAAGACCATCCCGGCATCGAGGTCCCTGACGAACCTGGCCCGCTCCTGCTCGTCGTTGGTCCAGGCATTGGCGCCGAGCCCGAACTCGGTGCTGTTGGCTAGTTCTATTGCCTCGTCGATTCCGGCCACCCGGTAGAGCGTAGCCACGGGCCCGAAGACCTCCTCGGTATGCACGCGCATGGCCGGGGTGATGCCGGTGAGCACGGTCGGCGGGTAGTACCAGCCGGGCCCGGCTGGTGACTTCCCGCCGCACAGCACCCGCGCGCCCTTGCTTACCGCGTCGTCCACGAGTTCCTCGACGTCCGTGCGCTGCTGCTCCGAGGCAAGCGGGCCCACGTCGGTGCCGTCGAGCATCGGGTCGCCGACGGTCATGCCGGACATCTGCCGGGCGAACAGGCGCTCGAAGTCGTCGCCGACCGACGCGTGGACGATAAAGCGCTTGGCCGCGATGCACGACTGGCCGTTGTTCAGGCAGCGCGCGACGGCGGCCACTTTCGCCGCAGCCGCCAGGCCTGCCGACGGCATGACAATGAACGGGTCACTGCCGCCGAGCTCGAGGACCACCTTCTTGATCTCGCTGCCCGCGATGGCCGCCACTGATTGCCCGGCGGGCCCCGAGCCGGTGAGCGTGGCCGCCACCACCCGGTCGTCCCGCAGGATGGCCTCTATCCGGGCGGACCCGACGAGAAGCGTCTGGAAGGCTCCGTCAGGAAAACCGGCCCGGCTGAACAGGTCCTGCATGAACAGGGCTGTCTGCGGAACATTCGACGCATGCTTGAGCAGCCCCACGTTGCCTGCCATCAGGGATGGAACGGCAAAGCGCATAGCCTGCCAAAGCGGGAAATTCCATGGCATGATCGCCAGGACCGGCCCGAGTGACTGGTAGGTAACGTAGGCTTGCGCGGCCCCTACAGCGGCAGCGTCGGCGGGCTCGTCGGCGAGGAACCCGGCCGCCCGGTCGGCGTAGAAGCGGCAGGCTGTTGCGCATTTGGCCACTTCTTGCCGCGCCGCGGCCACCGTCTTTCCCATCTCCGTTGTCATCATCGCGGCGATCCGGTCGCGTTCATCATCAAGGATGTCGGCGGCCCGGCGCATCCAGGTCGCCCGCTGCGCGAAGTCGGTAAGCCGGTAGCTCGCGTGGGCCTCCGCCGCCGCCGCCAGGCAGCGCTCCACCTCCTCATCGGAGATCTCGTCATAGGTCTTCAGCGTCTCCCCGGTAGCGGGGTTAACGGTCGCGATCGCCACATTTCCTCATTTCGTTACTCGCGGATGCATCGCCGGAACGCCGCTCAACGCCGCTCCTGCCCGCACCGGGCCAGGCCACACGTCCGGGCCTTGATGCTGGGGTTACCAGTACGAGAGCACCACTTGGGAACAACATTAGGCCGGGAAGGCCCGGTCCGGTCTGCCGCGGTGGCACGGATCACGGATTGACATCCTCGTTCTGCCTGTCCTGCTCGGCGACGGGATCTCGCTCTCCCCGCAGGGCAGCGCCCGGCCTGACCTACCCGGCTGATCGCGATCGGCTGCGGTCCGCGAGCAGCCGCTCGGCCCGCGACAGCGTCTCCTTCAGGTTGGCTTCGGACGTGGTCTCGTACGCGTCGCGCGGTGACAGCCAGCGCAGCGGTGCGTCCGGGTGCTCAGGCCGTGCCGCGTCCGGAGTCCGGGTAGCCAGGACGAACCGCACGTCGGCGTGCTCATGCGCGGGTTCGGCGGCGCCAGCCGGGACGGGAACGATCACCATATGCCTGATCTGCGCATCCGGCCACGGCGCCAGATCGGTCAGCCCGGTCTCCTCCGTGGCTTCGCGCAGCGCGATGGCAACCGGGTCGCTCTCACCCGGATCGCCGTGCCCGCCGACCTGAAGCCAGGCCTGCTGGCGCTGGTGCCAGCGCAACAGCACACGGCCGCCTTCGGGGTCCACGATCAGCGCGGACGCCGTCACATGCAGGGGAATCGAGCGCAGCCATGGATCGGCAACGGTCTCCACGAGCGCGCGCACCCGGGCCACGTCGGCTGCCTCGGCGCCGTCCTGCGGACAGTACCCGCTGAGCATGCTGAGGATCGGGCTATGGACGCTGCACATCGACGTAACCCTCCGGCGGCACGCTGAGCGGTCACGGCCCACCCATCTTGGCGTGAATTATTTTAGCCACTCCGGCCAGCAACCTTTGAGCTTGGCCAGCCTGGGCGGCGCCGGGGGCGGCAGCCGCGAGCTTCCGGTTAATCACCTGCGGGCCGGTGAATTCCCGGGCTACACTCACGGAATCATTTTTTTCGAAATGTATTACCACCAGCACCTGAGGGACCTATATTGCGCGGAAATGCCGTATTTGGCGCGGCAGTACTGGTGTCATGCTTGATCCTGGCTGCCACCTGCCGCAGCACCGCGCCTCCTGCATACGCATCGTCATCATCTCAAATGTGCCGTCAATACCAGTACCTGCCGGTAGCCAACAGGTTAGGCGAGAGATTCATCGTCAGGAATGACAACTATGGCGGCCTCCGGGAGTGTGTCATCAACCACGGTACCCGGGCGAATTTCGCGGTTGCGCAGTCATCGGCGCGCTCAACGACACGCGAGCCGGTTGCCTTCCCTTACATATTCCTCGGTTGCAGCTGGGGGCTCTGCACCACCGGAGGCGGCCTCCCGGCCAGGATTTCCACGCTCCGTGATCCGCGCACAAGCTGGGACATCTCCACCCGCGCGAGCGGCATCTGGGACGCGACCTACGATATCTGGTTCAACCGGGATCCAATTACCACTGGACAGGCGACCGGGGCGGAACTCATGATCTGGCTGAATGCGCATGGGAGTCCGGCGCCGGATCGTCATACTGCCATCGTGTGGGAAGATCACGCGAGGTGGTACCTACGGAGCTGGATAACGCAACATGCTGGTATCAAATGGCGTCTTATCCAGTTCCGCCGGGTACGGCCGGCCTCGCGGGTCGTCCATCTTGGCCTGGCCGGGTTCATCCACCGGATCGAACGGCGCCGCTGGATCCGGCCACGGTACTGGATGCTCAACATTGACGCTGGCTTCGAGATCTGGCGTGACGGCAAAGGCCTGGCGACGAACTGGTTCACGGCCCGGGCCCGCTGAATTCCCGGTGCGCGGCCCGCGAGGTGCTGGCAGACCTTAATTAAGGCCAGGCGGGGTCGCCGTACCGCTTAGCGCCTGTCACCACGGTCAGGAACATGTCCCGCAGCCGATCGCTGACCGTCTCGCCGGTCAGATCCTCGGTCAGGGCGAGTTCGACTACCCGCGCCGAGGGAAGATCGATGCCGGACCGCGCTCCGATTCGCAGCGCGGCGGCGGTATTCGCCACTCCCTCCACCGTGCTCCCGATCGAGTGGACTGCCCCTTCCACCGTGCTGCCGTATCCGAGCAGCCGACCGAATTGGCCGTTGCGGCCGTGCTGGCAGGTGACGTAGAGATCTCCGGCCCCGGCAAGCCCGAGCACGGTCGCCGGCCGGCCGCCCTCTGCCTGGGAAAGCGTCAGCATGTCGAGCATGCCGCGGGCGAACACCGCGGCGCGGGCGTTGTTGTAACTGGCGCCAAGCGCACTCTGGAGGTACCGGTCGGCCAGGCCCTCGGCAAGACCGACCGCGACCGCCACCACGTTCTTGAAGGCCGCCGCGGTCTCGGCCCCTGGGACGTCACTCGTGGTGAACACGGCCGTGGTGGGCGTCATGAGCGCGGCAGCCACCTGCCTCCTGGCCCCCGGGTCCGCCGAAGCGCAGATCAGGCCGGTCGGCGAGCCCACGAAGATCTCGGCGGCGAGCGCCGGACCGGCCAGCGCCACCACCGGGACGTCCCCGAGCGCCGCGATGGCCACCTCGGTAGGGGTCTGCAGCGTGTCCTCCGCCCAGCCCTTGGTGGCCATCGCCCAGACCGCGCCAGGCGCGCCGACGCGCGCGGCCATCGACAGCGCCTCCCGAAGCCCGGAGCTGGACACCGCGACAAACACGACCTCGGCGTAGGGCAGCACGTCGGCCCATTCCTCAGCCGGGCGGCAGCGCACGTCGTTGTGGAACGGCATCCGGAGCGTCGGGTGCGGCAGCCCCCGCCGCCATACGTCTACGACCGCCTCGTCGTGCTCGGTCGCGAGCAGGACCGTGTCGGCGCCGTTGCGGGCGCTGTGCACGGCCAAAGCAGTTCCCATGGCGCCCGCACCGAGCACCGCGATCCTGGTGGCATCTCCCATCCCACCAATGATCCGCTCCAGACGGTGCCGCGCCAGGGACCGAAGACCTGTGTCGGCCGCCATTAGCCGGCCGTCCGGCAGCTCGGGTGCTTGTGAGCAGAATCGTCCCGGTGACGGTCCGCGATCTTAGGCTCACGCGCCGCCACGCCGCCGAGGTAACGGCCGAGGCCGGGGTCCGGGGCCCTGCGGGCAACGCGGCCCTGGCTGGTCAGCTGGCCAGGCGCTGCAGTGCTGTCTGGATCCGCCGCTCGGACACCGGGGCGGGAGTGCCAAGCGCCTGCGCGAAGAGGCTGACCCGCAGCTCCTCGATCATCCAGCGCACTGCCCGGCGATCCGCATCGCGGCGGCCAGCAGCCGCTAGCTCCCCAGCTGCTCGCCGGTAGGCATCAGTGACCCGGTGCACGACCAGCATCCGCTCGGCGTCGCGACCGGGATCCGCCGGCGCCTTCTCCAGCCGCCTGCTGATCGCACGCAGGTACCTGACCAGCTCGTGCAGCCGTTGTGCGCCGGTGTCTGCGACGAACCCCGGATAGATCAGCGCAGCCAGCTGGGCGCGCATGTCCGCGAGCGCCGGTGCCAGCGCCAGGCCGGCGGCATGTCCGAGACCAACCTCGACCTGGTGCGCCTCGGCCAGGATCCGCGCGACCGCGGCAACCACGTCAGCCGCGTTGACCGCCAGCGCTACCCTGGCTGCGGCCAGGAGATTCTCGAAGCCCGCAGCGTCCCGGGCTGGCCCGCCCGCTGCCGCGATCACCTGGTCGGCCGCGCACGCAGCGCAGTCCTCGAGCAACGCGTCGGCGCTCGGGTAGGGGTGCCTGCTCATCGCCAGCTTCGCCGTGACGGGCAGCCGGCTGGCGACGGAGCGCACGCCAGCCGGGACTCCGATCAGGAGCAGGCGGCGGGTCCCGCGCCACATGGCCTCGCTGGCCTGCGTCTCGGTCTCGTACAGCCGTATGTCCACCGCGTCGCCCGCGTCCGCCAGCGCCGGGTAGGCGCGGACCCGCCCGTCGGTGAACACCCGGGGAAGCGTGCCGAAGTCCCAGCTGCGCAGGCCGGAGCGGGTGAGGCCGTGGCCTGCCTCGGCAAGCTCCGCCTGCAGCCGCGGCGCCAGCTGCTGTGCAAGCGCGGTCAGGTCCTTGCCGCTCGCCAGCACCCGGTCACCGTCGATCACCCGGAAGGCCGGCCGCAGGTGGGCCGGCAGCCGGGACAGATCCCACGCCTCCCTGGGGATATGCACGCCACCGACGCGGCCAAGTTCTGCGCTCAGCTCCTCCAGTAGGTCCCCGTGCGGCGGGCCAAGCCGGGCAAGCACGGACCGTGCCGTCTCCGGGGCGGGCGCAAAGACCCTGCGCAGGTGCTTCGGCAGGGACCGGATCAGCTCCGTCACCAGTTCCGCGCGCAGGCCCGGCACCTGCCAGCCGAACTCCTCGCCGGACACCTGATTGAGCAGCGCGAGCGGGATATCCACGGTCACCCCGTCATCGGGCTCGCCCGGGGCGAACTCATACGACAACGGAAGCTCGCCCCACCTGCCGGGATAGTCGGCGGGGCGGATTTGCTCGGCGGCCGGGCCGGCGAGATCGGCAGGAGCTAGCGTCAGCAGGTCGGGTTCGGCTGCGCGGGTCTTCTTCCACCAGGCGTCGAAATGCCTAGCCGATGTCACGTCCGGGGGTATCCGCCGGTGATAGAAGCCGAACAGGGCCGTGTCATCAGCGACAATGCCGCGCCGCCGCGCCCTGCGCTCCAGGTCCTCGGCCTCCGCGAGCAGCTGCCTGTTCTGGCGGAAGAACCGGTGGTGGGTCTGCCAGTCGCCCTCCACGAGGGCTCGCTGGATGAACAGCTCCCTGGCCGCCGCCGGGTCGATCCTGCCGTAGTTGACCTGCCTGGCCGCCACGACCGACAGCCCGTACAGGGTTACCTTCTCCGATGCCATGACCGCTCCGCGCTTGGCGTCCCAGTGCGGGTCGCTGTAACTGCGCGTGACCAGGTGGGCGGCCAGCGGCTCTACCCATTCGGGCGCTATGCGGGCGGCGGTCCTTGCCCACAGCCTGGACGTCTCGACCAGCTCGGCCGCGACCACCCACTGCGGCGGCTTCCTCGCCAGGACGGAATCCCCGAAGATGGCGAACCGGGCACCGCGCGCGCCGGCGAACTCAGCCGGGCCGCGCCGCTTCCCGCGGGGCTTCTGGTCCGCCTCCTTCATCCCGATGTGTGACAGCAGGCCTGCCAGCAGCGATTTGTGCACCCGGTCGGCGACGTCCGCCGGGAAGCGCGGCGTCGGAGTGACCGACGGGCTGGCCGTCGGAGTGGTCAGGTTCGGCGCGACCCCGGCCTCCGCGGTACGCTCGGGTGCCACCCGGTCACGATCATGCCCGGCGGCCACGCCCAGCTCCGTCGCCGCCTGCCGGAGCTGGGCGTACACGTCCTGCCACTCCCGCACGCGCAGGTAGTGCAGGTACTCACGACGGCACATGCGGCGGAACGCTGATGCCGACAGCTCACGCTGCTGGTCGCGCAGGTAATCCCACAGGGTGAGGAAGGCGAGGAAGTCGGAATCGGGCTCGGCGAAGCGCGCGTGCATGGCGTCGGCTGCCGCACGCGACTCCGCCGGCCGTTCCCTGGGATCCTGGATGGACAGGGCTGCGCTAATGATCAGCACCTCGCGGGCACATCCGTTGCGGCCGGCCTCCAGGATCATCCGGCCAAGACGCGGGTCCACCGGGAGCCTGGCGAGCTTCCGGCCGACGTCAGTCAGCCGCAACCTGCCGCGGGCGTCGGAGAAGGCGCCAAGCTCGGCCAGCAGGCGGACGCCGTCAGCGACGCTCCTCGAATCCGGCGGGTCGACGAACGGGAAGTCGGCGACTTCGCCGAGGTCGAGCGCCGCCATCTGCAGGATGACCGAAGCCAGGCTGGTGCGCAGGATTTCCGGGTCGGTAAATTCAGGCCGCGAGGAGAAGTCCTGCTCGCTGTAGAGCCTGATGCACACGCCGTCGCTGGTCCGCCCGCACCGGCCAGCGCGCTGGTTGGCCGACGCCTGGGAGACCGGCTCGATCGGCAGCCGCTGGACCTTGGTCCGGCGGTTGTAGCGGGAGATCCGGGCGGTGCCCGGGTCGACGACATACTTGATACCTGGGACGGTCAGCGATGTCTCCGCCACGTTGGTGGCAAGAACGACCCGCCGCCCGCGGTGCGGCTGGAAAACCCGGTGCTGTTCAGCGGCGGACAGCCGGGCGTAAAGCGGCAGGACCTCCAGGTCCTCGGTGCCCGCCAGGGCGTCGGCCGTGTCCCTGATCTCCCGCTCGCCGCTGAGGAAGACGAGGACGTCACCCGGCCCTTCAGCGCGGAGCCCGGCCACGGCATCGCAGATGGCCTCCACCTGGTCCGTTGGCTCAGTGCCCGGGTTATCCGAGCTGGCGAGCGGCCGGTACCGCACCTCCACCGGGTAGGTGCGCCCGGACACCTCGATCACCGGCGCTTGATCGAAGTGCTGGTCTGATTCGCTCTGCTTGCCTGATTCGCCTCCGGCGCTCTGCTTGCCTGATTCGCCTCCGGCGCTCTGCTTGCCTGATTCGCCTCCGGCGCTCTGCTTGCCTGATTCGCCTCCGGCGCTCTGCTTGCCTGATTCGCCTCCGGCGCTCTGCTTGCCTGATTCGCCTCCGGCGAAATGCTTGCTGAAGCGCTCCGGGTCGATGGTGGCCGAGGTGATGATGACCTTCAGGTCGGGCCTGCTCGGCAGCAGCTGCTTCAGGTAGCCAAGGATGAAGTCGATGTTCAGGCTGCGCTCGTGCGCCTCATCGATGATAAGGGTGTCGTAGCGCAGCAGCTGGCGGTCGCGCTGCAGCTCGGCCAGCAGTATGCCGTCGGTCATCACCTTGACCATCGCCGCGTCGCTCGCCGTATCGGCGAAGCGCACCTTGTATCCCGCCACCGCGCCCAGCTCGGTCCCGAGTTCCGAGGCGATCCGTTCCGCTACGGCGCGGGCTGCGATCCGCCTCGGCTGGGTGTGCCCGATCTGGCCGGTCACGCCGCGGCCGAGCTCAAGGCAGATTTTAGGCAGCTGCGTGGTCTTGCCTGATCCAGTCTCACCCGCGATGATCACCACCTGGTTATCGCGGATGGTCTCGGCGATCTTGTCTTTCAGCTGGCTGACCGGAAGCTCGGGCGGGTAGGAGATCGCGGGCACGGCAAGCCTGCGCGCCTCGACGCGCGCCGAGGCCGCGTCAAGTTCCGCGCGGACCCGGCCGAGCGCCTGCTCGCGCGCCCGGCTGTCCCGATGGGCGACGGCCCTGTCGATACGGGCACCTAGCCGATGCTGATCGCGCAGCATCAGCTCGGGCAGGCGAGCTCGCAGCCCAGCGTGCGACGTTATCAAGGCGGCATTCTCCCGGGCGGGCACGGCAGGACATGACAGCGGCAGTACATGACAAGGGTGGCCGGGAAGGCCCGGGAGAGCTAACGCTTTTGCGGCCCGCCTGCTTCCGCTCGCCCGCTCAGCCCGAGGCCGGCAGCTGGAGCTATCCCAGGCTGGAGCCAGCCGGCAGTGGCACCTGCCGCCCCGCGCCGCGTGCGATCGACGCGAAGGCGGCCGCGTCGTGCACCGCGGCACCGCCGGGATCGTTATTGAAGTAAACGAAGACGTCCGCTTCGTCCGGCCAGGTGCCGGTCATCCGCTGCACCCAGCCGCGCAGCGCCCGCTCGCCGTAGCGCGGCCATGGCTGCGCGGCGCCTTCGTGGAACCGCAGGTAGCCCCAGTCTGCCGTGCGCCATAGCGGGCTGGCCGGGCGGCCGAGCCGGTCCGCCCAGCACAGCGCGGCCTGGTGCCGGGCCAGTAGCTCACGGATCTCGTCGGTCCACCACGACGCGTGCCTGAACTCAACCGCCACCCGTACGGAGCGGCCACGGCCGGGTGGGATACCCGCGGGTGCGGATCTGGCTTCCGCCGTCAACGGGAACTCCGAGAACGCGCGCAGGCAGCCATCCAGTGCGGCAGGGTCGGCCGGCAGGGTCGGAGGCAGCTGTAGCAGCACCGGGCCAAGCCGGTCACCAAGGCCGGATGCTGCTTCCAGCAGGCGCCCGACCGGCTCGGCCGGATCGCGGAGCCGCTTGACGTGGGTGAGATAGCGGCTCGCCTTGAGCGCCATCACGAAGCCCTCGGGCGTCCTTGCGCGCCAGTCAGCGAAAGTCTGCGGGCGGGGCAGCCGGTAGAAGCTGCCGTTGTTCTCGACCGTGGCAAACTGCCCGGCGTAACACTCAAGCCAGCGCCGCTGCGACAGGCCGGCCAGGTAAAGCACGTCCCGCCAGTCACGGTACTGCCAGCCAGAGGTGCCGACAAGAACAGGCATCGCTGATAACCCCCCCTAGGGTTATAGCCATATTCGCACTGCTTCGCTGCACCGGGGCGCAGCCGGCGGCATCGTTCACACCAGCGTCGCAACTGAGATGTTCTTCGCGCCCGAGCAGTGGCCGGCCGTCGCCACCGCCAAGGCGCTGCACCTAGCGGCCCCTGGCCTTACTTTTCCCCGCCGCCGCCCTCAGCTGCGCCGGCCTCGGCCGCGCCGCCATCGGCCCCGAAGCCTGCATCGGCAAGCAGCCGGCGCAGGTCGATAACCGTCTGCGTGTCGACGTCCTTGTGCGCTGGCGGGTCAAGGAATACGGTCTCAGACCCGATAGTCGCGGCGACCTTGCCGTCGGAGTGCTCTGCCACCGAGCCGACCGCCGCCAGCAGGGAGAGCACGGCGCGCCACTCGATGTTGTGGCTCACCGGGTGCTGGAACAGTTGCCGCAGCGTGTTGCGATGATGGTTGCTGAGGTGCACCGCCCCCGACCCGGCGGACACCTAGGACCTGTCGTAACGGGTGGGCGGGAACGGATCCTGCTCGCCGCGGAGCCGCAGTTCGCCTTCGTCCAGCTGCCGCCGGATCTCGGCGCGCTCTTCCAGGTAACTATCCGTCTGGGTGACGTCGTCGGCAGGCGGCGCATCGGTCGCGGGGGGTACCTCATCGCTGTCGTAGGCGTCGATGCCTGCGTCGACGCGTTCTTCCTCGGTGAGACGGGCGAGCTGGTCATCGTCGAGGTGCGCGGGCGCACCGCCATGTTCCCTGCGGTCGCGGTGAAACTGCTCAGCTGGCGGATCTGGGATCTGCTCTGTCACGGTGCCTCCAGCGGGCCAAGAGAAAGCGCGTGCTACCCGTCGCACCCGTCCGATGCTACCCGGGGGCACCACAAAGCTGGCAGTCGACGCCACAGGCCCCGCGAAGGCCGTCTTCCTGCAGCCCTGCGCCCTAGCCGTGGCCATGGACCGTATCGAGCACGACTAGCAGGGGCGGCGCCGTCGCCGAGCGGAGCGCTCCCGGTCAGACTTCGACGAAGGCCCCGAGGGAGTCATGTCCCGGCGCGGTCTCGTCATCGAACCATACGCCGCCCTCCGCAAGGTAACGGAAGCGGAACTTGGTGCCCGAAGGCACGCTGACCACCGCGCTGCGGGTGCCGTTCGCGCGGCGGCGCATCGGGTTGGCGTACGGATCCCAGTCGTTGAATTCTCCCACTACGGACACAGCGCCAGGCAGCGCGTCGGCTGGCAGCACGAACGTAACGCGAACGACGTTGTTACGGTCAGGCTTGGTTGTCTTGATCAACGCTTTCCCCGCTCCGGTCCGGCCTGCGACAGCGGCCCTTCTGCACTACCTAGGTTTCGACAGGGTTTCGCCCCATACAACAGCACCATAACCCGAACGACTGGTGCGGCGCCTGCTCTTCACCATCGAGCGGCCGCCCATCGCGGCCACCTGGACGACCGCAACGGTCACAGGTCGAGGTCGACGATCACCGGGGCGTGGTCACTCGGTCCCTTGCCCTTGCGGGTCTCGCGATCGACCCAGGCGTCCGATACCGAGCGGGCCAGGGCCGCGTTGGCGTAGATCAGGTCGATGCGCATCCCCATGCCCTTGTGAAACGCGCCAGCCCGGTAGTCCCAGTACGTGAACGGGTGCGGGCCCTTGGCGATGCGGGGGACGACGTCGGTGAGCCCCGTCTCGCGCAGCGCGGCAAGCGCCGCCCGCTCCGCGGGCGTGACGTGGGTGGAGCCCGCGAACGCGGCCGGGTCCCAGACGTCAGCGTCGGTCGGGGCTACGTTGAAGTCACCCATGACCGCGAACGGCCGGGCAGCTGCCGCGTCGGCGGCGACGCAGGCCCGCAGCGCGGCCAGCCAGCGCAGCTTGTAGGCGTAGTGCGGGTCATCGGGGGTGCGCCCGTTGGGCACGTACACCGACCGCACCCGCACCGGCCCGCAGGTTGCCGCGATACTACGGGCCTCCTGCAGGTCCGCGTCCGGGAAGCCAGGGCCGCCGGGCAGGCCGCGGACCACGTCGAGCAGGCCCAGCCGGGACAGCACGGCAACCCCGTTCCAGCGCCCGTCCCCGTCGTGCGCCACCTGGTAGCCGAGCGGCGCGACAGCGTCCGCCGGGAAGGCGTCAGCGCTGACTTTCGTCTCCTGCAGGCAGGCAACATCGGGGGCGGCCTGCTCCAGCCAGTCCACCAGCCGGGGCAGCCTGGCCAGCACCGAGTTCACGTTCCACGTCGCGATACGCATTTCTCAGCTGGCCCGGCGGTAGGCCCGGACGGCCAGCGGCCCGAACACCAGCAGGGTCCCGATGAGCCACACCAGGCTCTGCCACAGCTGCGGCTCGAGCGACGTCGCGCCAGGAACCGGCCCGATCGCGAGGTACCGCATCGTGTCGATGACCAGGGTGACCGGCTGGTTCTTGGCGAACGCCTGCAGCCAGCCCGGCATGCTGGCGATCGGGACGAACGCCGAGCTCACGAAGGTGAGCGGGAACACCCAGATGAGCCCGAAGGCCTGCACCGACTCCTCGTCCTTGACCGCCAGGCCGATGTAGGCGGACACGCAGCAGACAGTGAGCCCGAAAAACACCGCGACGACCACCATGCCGATCGCCGGGCCGAGCCCGTTGAGGAACCGGAAGCCGATCCCGTACCCCACGGCCACGATGACCAGGATGGTCAACAGCATCCGGGCCGTGTCAGCGATCAGCCGGCCGTTGAGCACCGCCGAGCGGGCCATCGGCATCGACCGGAACCGGTCGAGCACCCCTTTCTGCACCTCGCGGGCGAGCGCGATGGCAGTGCCGAACGACGCGAACGCAGCGGTCTGCCCGATGATCCCCGGTATGAGGTAATCAACATAGCCCCCCTGGCTGCTGACCGGGATGGCGCCGCCGAAGACGAGCCAGAACAGCAGCGTGAACATCACCGGCTGCACCAGCGTGAAGACGATGAACGCCGGCACCCGCCGCCACACGATGAGATTTCGCCGGGTGATCGTGAGAGCGTCGATGACCGCCCAGCGCAGCCGGTGCAGACTCGCCGGGCCCGCCCGATCCGGCCCGGGCAGCGTTACCGCCGTCATTGCTGTTCCTCTCCTGCCTTGCGTGCCCCCCGCCGGCCGCGGCGCCAGCGCCCGGGTGCCTCCGCGGTCTCCTCGGCCGAGTGCCCGGTAAGCGCGAGGAAGACGTCATCGAGAGACGGCCTCCGCACCGCGAGCCCGTCGGTGGCCACCCCGGCCGCATCGAGCCGACGCACCGCCTCGACGAGCGCCTCGGAACCGCGGCCGCCGACTCCGACCGCTACCCGGCCTGCCACGTCGTCCACGTGCGGTGCCGTGTCCGCGAGCCCGCTGACGGCCCCGACCGCATCGGAGAGGCGGCGGCGCTCGGGCACCGAGAACTCCAGGACGTCGCCGCCGACCCTGTCCTTGAGCTGTTCGGCGGTCCCGGCGGCGATGACCTGCCCACGGTCGATGACGACGATCTCGTCGGCAAGCTCGTCCGCCTCTTCCAGGTACTGAGTCGTGAGCAGCAGCGTGGTGCCTGCGGCCACAAGCTCCCGGATGATGTCCCACATGCCGAGCCGTCCGCGCGGGTCGAGCCCGGTCGTCGGCTCATCGAGGAAGAGGACCGACGGTGACGCGACGAGGCTGGCCGCCAGGTCCAGCCGACGCTGCATGCCGCCGGAAAACGTTTTCGTCGGCCGGTCAGCGGCCTCCTCCAGGTCGAAACGGGCCAGCAGCTCGGTCGCGCGCTTCCGCGCCACCGCGCGCCCCAGGTGGTAGAGCCTGGCCATGATCTCCAGGTTTTCCCGGCCGGTGAGTTCCTCCTGGATGGCTGCCGACTGACCGGCCAGCCCGATCCGGCGGCGCACCGCGTCGGCGTGCCGCACGACGTCGATGCCCTCGATCTGCACCCGGCCCGCGTCTGGTATCAGCAGCGTGGTGAGGATCTTCACCGCAGTGGTCTTGCCTGCACCGTTCGGGCCCAGCATCCCGAGAACGGTCCCCGCGGGAACGGCGAAATCGACCCCGCGCAGGGCGCGGACCTCGCCGAATGACTTGTGCAGTCCTTCTACCAAGATCGCCGGACCGTACCCCGTCACCGCCAAGGCAGTGTCCTCTCCGTTTGACGCCAACCAGACCGATTAACGATGACGCTGGCTGATGGCCCGGTCCGGCCGATCATACCGGCCGCTACCACGCGGAACCCGGCGCCGCTACCCGACGACCAGCGAAGCCGAGGCGGGCCTGATGACCACGACTGCCAGCCGGGCGGTCCCGGGGCGCCATGATGCTATCTGCACCTTCGTCGTGAAGCTGAGCTCAGCCACCAGACTGTCGCCGTCGCCAGGCCAGCCGAAGCCCACCAGGGCATCGCTGCTGACCCAGGTTCCCGGCACGATTGTCAGGCGCCCGGTGCTGACCGATGCGACTTCGAGTTCCATCGCCAACGCCCCGCCATTCCCGCCGGAGCCGAAGCTGACCTGGAGCGCGAGAAATCCACCGTCGGGGCTGAACGCGCCGTTTGCGGCCGAGCTGCCCCGGGGCAGCCACGCCACGGCGGGCCGGCCTGTCGTCAGGTCCAGCATCCGTACCAGGCAGCGCGGAGCACACCGTTGCGTCCAGGCGATCTCACTCGCGCTCGCCGCGATCACTCGGGTAAATGTGCGGCTGGCCCGCGGGGCGGCCGGGTCCCATAGCGTATAGGCGGACAGTCCCGGCCGCTGGATCACCGGCGCAAGCAGCAGACCGCGGTCAGTCGCCTGATCGATCAGGTAACCCGCAGGCAGCCGGAGCGCTGGCCGGAGCGGCACGCCACCGATGCTGACCTCCTGCGCCGTCCCTGCCGCTGCTGCGGTGTCAGCATCCGGCGGGTAGCTGGTCAGCCACAGAGCGCCAGCGGCAACGGCGGGCGCGACATCGTCCGCGGTGCCAACGCGGGTCGCCGACCGCGCGTGATCGCCGAGGAAGTAGACAGGCAACGGCTGGCCAGCGCAACTGCCGCAGCCGGGGACGCTCGCGGAGCCGGGCTGGACCGCCCAGCCGCCGCCGATGCGGATGAACAGGTAGCCGGCCCGCTCCCGCGGCAGGCCGCCGATCGGCTCCGTGCGGCCGGTTGCCGGCCAGAACCAGGCGGGCTGCTCTCCCGCGACCGGCAGCCGCAGGCTGCCGTCCCGTAGCAGCGCCTGGCCGATGACCCCATCAGGTTCAGCCGGCGGCCCGGGCGCGGGGACGGCGAAGCCGAAGGCCGGCCGCGGTACCTGGCTCGGGCTGGCTGCCGTCGTGGGACGCCGCACCGGGGTGTCCCGGTGACGCTGCCCGTGCTGGACTATCAGGACGGTCAGCGCCGCGGCCACCGCAGCGACAATTGCCAGACGGCGCGGCCATTGGCCGCGCACCCGGTCCCCGCCCTGGCTGAGGATGTCACGCATAGCCGCACCGCCAACAGCACGCTGATCTCTGGCCACTGCTCCCAGGTTATGCAGGCTCTCCTTCGATGGCCGCCTCGCCGGAGACCTGGTCGTGAACGCTTGCGATGTCCAGCTCCCCCCATCCCTCGGCGATCGCCTTGTCGAAGACCGCCTTGGCTGAAGCGAAGACCGGGATGTCCAGGCTCACGTCCGCGGCGAACTTCTCGACCTGCTCAAGGATGGAGTGCAAGGTGTCGATCGGGCCGGGCGCGGGCGACCAGGCACGCTGCCGCATAAGCGGGCCACGCTGTTTCCAGATCGCCGAAGCGGCGATCGAGTTGTCGAGGGTTTCCTGGACGAGCTCCAGATCTAGTCCGCTGCGGCGGGCCAGCACCACGGCTTCGGCGGCGGCCACGGTGTGCACGGCCAGCAGCATGCTGGCGATGTACTTCAGGCGCGCGCCGGTCCCGAACGGCCCGGTGTAGACCCATGGGCCCGAGATGGCGTCCAGCACCGGCCGGACAGTGTCGATGCTGGCCGGGTCGCCCGAGGCGAAGGTGGTCGCCAGCCGCGGGCCGACCATGCCCGGGCTTCCGCTGATGGGACAGTCCAGCATGTCTCCACCGCGACCGCGGACCGCGTCCCGGATCCGGCCCTTGTCCGCGACGTCGACCGTGCTCATCTCGATGTGCACCGTGCCGGGCCGCAGTGTCGTGAGCGTGCCCGCGGGGCCGCAGACGACTTCCTCGAGTGCGTGAGCATCCGGCAGGATCGACAGCAGCACCTCAGCGCGCTCGGCCACTTCGGCCGGCGAGGCGGCGACTGTCCCCCCGGCAGCGATCAGTTCGGGTGAGCCCTTCCGCCGGTAGCCGATGATCTCGAAACCCCGCCCGGCCAGGTTATGGGCGATCGGCAGGCCCATCTTTCCCAGGCCGATTATCCCGACTCGGTACATCACAACCTCCTGAAGTCAGGTAGCCGGTCACTGCCACTCGCCGGTAGCTGCCTGGTCGGTGCCCGCTGCGGTAGCAGACAGCACCAGCCAGTAGCCGAGTCCATGCAGCTTGGGAGGTTCGGGACTCGGGCGCGCCGGACTGCTCACCTGATGAACTGTAGAACAGCACGGCCCTTGCCAGCAGTGCCACTTCGGCCCTGTGACATCGGCGCCGTGCGTCACCGCGGCCAGGTGTGCACGTGCGGCGCCAGCACAGTGACCTCGCTAGGCGGCCAGTCCGGGTTGCGGCCGGGCTTGTCAGTGATGGCCGGACCGGCAGCTTGAGCATGTGACGCTGACCGGCTAGCGTGCGGTCATGTCCCAGCGCTGGCCGGCGACCTCGTACGAGCAGTGGCACGCGACCTGCGACACCCTGCACGCGCATACCCAGGTGCTCGGCAAGCTGGCGGCCGGGCTGGCGCCACCCGAGCCGCAACTACAGCATGCGGCCTTACGGCTGACTGCACGGGGGTGGGAGACAGCCCCGCTGCCCGCACCCGATGGCTCGGGATCCCTGGTCGTAGTGCTCGATCTGCGAACGCACGAGGCGGTCGTCGAGCACAGCGGCCGCCTGGCTAAACGGCTGCAACTCACCCCCGACCGGCCAGTCGGGGAGGTGACTCGCGAGATGCTCGCCGCGGTGCGCGACGTGGGCGGCCGGGTGGAAATCGACGCGGCGCCGCAGGAAGTGCCGTGGAGCTTGCCGCTGGACGAGGACTATGAGCACGCGCGTTATGACCGCGATCAGGTGGCTGATTACTTCGCCGCAGCGACGAGGGCGGCCATGGTGCTCGCCGCGTTCCGCGCCCCATATCGCGGGCGGTCGACGCCGGTGAACGCCTGGTGGGGTTCTTTCGACCTGGCCGTGAACCTGTTCTCCGGCCGGCCAGCCGATCCGCCCGCTCAAGACTTCATCATGCGTAACGCCATGGACGTGCAGGAGGTCGCGGTCGGCTGGTGGCCTGGTGATCCGCGCCACCCCGCGGCCGGGTTTTACGCCTATGCGCACCCGGCACCCGAGGAGTTCGGGCGTGGTGACCTTTCCGCAACGGGCGCTCGCTTCGACGCCGCCCTCGGCGAGTACATCCTCGACTGGGACGCTGTCCGGACGGGCCGGGATCCGCATGCCGCCGCGCTCGAGTTCGCCCGCTCGGCATTCCGCCACGCCTGCGCGGTGTGCGCATGGGATGCGCAGCTTGCCGCCAGCATCGACGGGACACCGCCGCCCGTTGCCTGACCGGCCGGGGCTACCCGGTCGCGGCACGCCCGGCCGCGGCGGCCCGGGGCGGTGACACCCAAAGCGGCGCGCCTCAGGGTTTCCGCGCAACGCCAAACAGGCCCCAGGCCTGGCTGGAGTTGGCGGGAACCTCGCCGGGCGAGTCCGGCCGCCACAACGGAGGAGGGACGAGCCCGGGGTCTACGAGGTCGAAGCCGTCGAAGAAACGCAGGATCTCCGCGCGCGAGCGCAACAGCAGCTGGGTGGAGACGCTACGGTTGTACATCTTCCCGACAGCCTGGGCGACGTCGGGCTTGCTGCTCTCATTTGTGGCATGGCCCAGCACGAGATAGCTGCCGGGCGCCAGCGCATCGCGCAGCGTGCCTACGATGCGCCACGGGTCGTCCGCGTCGGCGATGAAATGCAGGACCGCGACGAGCAGCAGGCCGGTCGGCTGGCCCGGATCGATCAGGCGCCCGGTGACCTCGTGGGTGAGGATCTGCTCAGGTTCACGCAGGTCAGCGTCGATGATTGCGGCGTTCCCGTGGCCGGTCAGGATCGCCTTGCTATGGGCGATCGCGACCGGGTCGATGTCGGCATAGACCACCCGGGCACCGGGGTCGGCCTGCGCGGCGATCTCGTGCACGTTGCCCTGGGTAGGAATGCCGGAGCCGATGTCGAGGAACTGCCGGATGCCGGCCTCGCTCAGGAACCGCACCGCCCGGCCAAGGAACTCGCGGCCGGCCCGGGCGAACTCCCGTATGTCGGGATCGACCGCCGCGATCGCCCGGGCCAGGTCCTGGTCGGCCAGAAAGTTGTGGGTGCCGCCCAGCCAGTAGTCGTAGACCCGGGCGACATTCGCCCGCTTGATGTCAACTCCCGGCGGTACCCAGTCCGGCTCGCCGGTCATCGGGTCTCCCTATCTCCGCTTCCTGACGCCTGCGCCGACCGCACGCTGCCGCTGGCCGTGGCGCCTGGGATTGCGGCTCCGCAATTCCCGGTCCCATGCGAATGCAAGCGTCGATGACGCGATGCATTCGGTGTGCTTACAGGATATCTCAGGGCACCGGCACGGCGGCTGACCATACCCGGCGGTAATGGGCGAATGGCCTCAGGCCATTTGCCCGCGCCCGCTAGCCGGGTGTCCCAATCCAGCCATCGATGGCCACCGGGTCGCCGGTCCGGGCGCGTCGGCCGGCTAGGAGCGGCCGAGCGTTTTCCTGATCAGGGCGGCGAGCCCGGCAGGCCAGACTGTCTCCGCAGTCGCGTCCAGTTCTGCGAGCGTCCACCATCGCCACGCGGCGATGCCATCGGCGGCGTGCATCGCCTCCACGCCATGGATCTCACGGCAGGCCTGGTCGGTCCGGGCCAGGTACAGCCGCTCGCGCTGGCGCACCAGGCGGCCCGCGTACTCCATGATCAGCGTGCGCCGGCGGACCTCCGCGAGCAGGGCGATATCGCTCCACCCCGTCTCCTCAGCCAGCTCGCGGAGCGCGGCGGCGGGATAATCCTCGGCCTCGTTCAGCCCTCCGCCCGGCGTCGCCCAGTGGCGCCGGTTCGGGGGGCCATCGTCGTAGCGCATCAGCAGCACTCGGTCGTCGGGATCGAGCAGGATGACCCGGGCGGCGAGCCGCAGCCGGTACCGGCTCACCGCGGCTGCCCGGAGCCGGGTGCCGTGCCTGGGCCGGACGTCATGCTTCATTATGCGGGCAGCATTGTGCGGGCAGGGTGACTTGTCCCTGATACCGGAATGACCAGGCGCAGTCAGCTTGTTCTGGCAGATGTCGGTCCGGCACCGACAAACAACCACTCCGGGGGAGGCACCCATGCGCCGCACCAAGGCCGCGCGGGCCACCGCAGCGACGACCGAGATCCACAAGCCGGACGAGCAGTGGCAGCAGGAACTTACTCGCCAGCAGTATGACGTGCTGCGCCGCGGCCACACTGAGCCCGCCTTCACCGGCAGATACGTCCACGCCAAGGAGAACGGCTCCTACTGCTGCGCTGGCTGCGGGAACGAGTTGTTCCGCTCGGACGCCAAGTTCGCATCCGGTACGGGCTGGCCTAGCTTCTCCGAGCCGGCCGTCGCACTGGCTGTTGAGCTGCGGCCGGACAACGGGCTGTTGCTGCGCCGCACGGAGGTGGTCTGTCGCCGCTGCGGCGGCCATCTGGGCCATGTTTTCCGCGACGGGCCGGCGCCGACGCGCAAGCGCTACTGCATCAACTCATGCGCGCTGGCCTTCGAGCCCGTCCCGCCGGCCCGGGATCACGGCGATAGCCAGCCCGGCAGCTGACGCCTGAGTCGCGGGAGCCGCGGCTAGCCGGCATCTGGTCTCAATCCCCCGCCGCTATTCCGGCGGGACATCAGCGGCAGCGGGGTAACGGCTCGGCAACCGCCGAGTTCTTGGCGCGCTTCGCTGGGCATCTCGACCGCAGGCCCGCTCACCCGATGGTCACCGCACAGGTGGCGCGGCCGTGCTTCTCGAGATAGCGCTGGTGATATTCCTCGGCCCGGTAGAACGCAGCCGCCGGGGTGATCTCCGTGACAATCTGCCGCCTTAGCGAATGCTGCTCGGCGTCGCGTGACGCGACCGCGAGGTCCTGCTGGTCAGCGCCATGATAGAAGATCGCCGAGCGGTACTGGCTGCCGATATCCCAGCCCTGGCGGTTGCGGGTGGTCGGATTGTGGATTCGCCAGAACGTCTCCAGCAGCTGGCCGTAGCTGACCTGGGCCGGGTCGAACCACACCTCGACGGCCTCGGCGTGGCCGGTGCGGTGCCTGCAGACCCTGTCGTAGGTCGGGTCCTGGACGTGCCCGCCGGTGTAACCGACGGCGGTCTGCAGCACCCCGCGGATCTGGCGGAAGGCCGCCTCCACGCCCCAGAAGCATCCTGCGGCAAAGGTCGCGCGCTCGGCTCCGGCCGGGCCGCGGCCCGGGAGCGGCGGTGCCAGCGCCGCATGCGCGTTCCGGTTCCTGAGCTTAAAGTTCCGGCTCCTGAGCTTAGACAAGTCGTGCCCCTTTCAGCTGAACTAGCGCGGAGCTATCGCCAGGTATTCCTGCGGATGGCGGGTCGGGGAGGGCTCTGCGAAGATCGCCTACCTGCTGGAACAACGGGGCGAATCCCGCTGGGCGATAGTGCACATCGCCGTCAAAGCGAGGTCGCCAGCAGCCGGCCAGGTTTCGTCGGACCCGGTGTAACCATCGAGCGGAACGCGTCGCTGACGTGCCATGCCGGCGGCGATCGGCAGGACTCTCGGCCCTGACCTGGTGGGCTTATGGCCCTAACCGGAGCCCGCCCGTGGAAGCTGAGCTGATCATGGCCGCCGGAGGGGGCGGCAGGCCGCAGCAGCGGGACTGGCCAGGAACACCTGACGGGAGGACATGATGGCCGCGAGCAGCACATCGTCTGAACACCGCGGCGCGGCGGCAGCAGCGGACAACAAGCGCACGCTGGCACCACGGCGGTTCACCGGCAGGTACCTCAGCCTCAAAAGCTTCAAGCGCGAAGGCACCGGAGCAGCGACCCCGGTCTGGTTCGTGATCGACGACGGCAAGATCCTCGTGGTCGCCGACAATCGGTCCTACAAGGTACGGAGAATCCTGCCGGAACCCGGCCGTTACCAGGGCTGAACCTGCCGCCGCCGCGGGACGCTCCGCAATTCCCGGGTACCCGCAGCACCGGTCACGCGCACTAGTACTGCCCGCCAGCGAAGCAACTACGCGGAAGGCGTGGTGCTGATGAGCACGCCAGGCTCCGAAGGCCGGCTCAGCCGGGCGTACCTCCGGCGGCGTCCGGACCAGCGGTGCTGGCTTCCGGCCAGGGCCGGCGCAGCCGCCGGCGTTCGTGTTCGTCGTAGCCGCCCCAGATCCCGTATTCCTGCCCGGTGGCGAGGGCATACCTCAGGCACTCCGGTTGCACCGGGCAGCGGGCGCAGATCGCCTTGGCCTTCCGGATCTCCGCCAGGGAGCTGCCTGCCGCGCTGATGGGGAAGAAAAGCTCGTGGTCGGCGTCGCGGCAGGCCGCCGATTCTCGCCAGGATTCGCGGTCGCGGCCGCGCACGGCCGCCGGTGGCGCGGCGTCCCCCCCGTGGCGGCTGGCCGCCGGGGGGACGCCCGCTGCGCTCTTGATCGTGCTCAGCGGCTCTCCTCGATCCTGATCGTGATGCCGGGGGCCATGAAGGTCGGGCCCGCAGGCCGCGCGTCCCGCGGGGCGGCGCGGCCGGGGGCCTGCCCGGGCGCTACCCTCTAATCAAGCTGATTAATATTGGAGTCATCATCATGACTAAGTCTACGATCCCGGATGGGCAGGCTGGTACCGACCCTGCGGTGCTGTCGATCAGCGAGGTCTCCCGCCGGACCGGAATTCCCGTCGCCGGGCTGCGGAACTGGCAGCAGCGATACGGCCTGCCCAGGCCAGAGCGCTCGCCAAGCGGGCAGCGGCGCTACCGGGAATCCGACTGCGCATTGCTTGCCGAGGTTCTGCGCGGCCGTGCCCGCGGCCTGTCCCTGCCCGCGGCCATGACGCAGGCGACTGCCGCCGCCGCGACCTTCCCCGAGACGTCGGTCTTCGCCGGTCTGCGCCGCTGCCACCCGGGCCTGCGCGTTCACGTGATGCCCAAGAAGATGCTGCTGGCACTGACCCGGGCCATCGAAGACGAGTGCTGCGCCCGGGCCCAGCGGCCGATCCTCGCCGGATCCTTCCAGCACCAGCGCTTCTACCTGGCCGCCCAGTCGCGCTGGACCGACCTGGCCAGCGGTGCAGAGCACACGGTGGTCTTCGCTGATTTCGGGCGAAGCCGCCGCCGGCCCGGCCCGCTCGTGGAGATCCCGGTTCCCGGAACTTCCCCGATGCACCGCGAGTGGACCCTGATCTGCGACGCTCCCGATCATCCGGGGTGCGTCGCGGGATGGGAACACCCAGGGCAGGACCGCGCCCGCGACCCGGACCGGATCTTCGAGGTGCTGTGGTCGGTGGATCCTCGCGTAGTACGCACCGCGGCCCGCATTGCAACTGTGCTGGCCGCCGAGGCGGCCCCCGAGCTTCCCGACTTGCTCCGAGACCGGCTGAGCGAGCAGGCCAGTGCCAGCTCCGCAGATCTGCGCCGCGCCAGCGGCCTGATCGAACGAACTCTCGACTACCTAGCCCGATGAAATCACGAGCCCGCCGGCAACGAGGTACCGACCAGCGCGTCAACCGGGAGTGGCGTCCATATTGTCCCGCGCTCCGGCGCGGGCACGCCGCGACGCGCCGCCGGACTTCCGGCTTCCGGCGACCTGATCGGCGCAAGAACCAGCGCCCGCGGCCGGCGCCCAGACCCCCGGGCTTTCGCCGGGCCTGTCAGCGGTAGCTGCCGGGAGTGAGGACGCCCGCATAGTGAAGGAAGTGGGCGCGGGTGTAGCTGCGGTTGCCGGTGATGCTGGGGTCCGGGGCGGACCCGAGGGCCAGGTCGGTACCGAGGAAGGGCCGGAAGCGGGGGAAGGCATTGAGGTAGCTCGCGGGGTCGGCGCGCAGCAAGCCGATCAGGGTCTCAGTGACGATCCGGCCGCCGACCGGGCCGAGGTTGAGGCCGTCGGCGGCCATCTTGGCTTCGGCCAGGATGTAGTACCACAGCGGGGTGCTGGCAGCGAACGGCTGGTAGACGCTGGCGATGTCGGCGAGGTCCGCGGTTGCGAGCGGGGTGGCGCCCATCGCACGTGCGATGACCTGGCCTGCGGGCAGGCTCCAGGTGAGCTGGCGGAGCAGATTGCGCTGAGGCAGCACAGTAGGTGCGGTCTGGGTGTGCGGGGCAATGGCAGGCACCGGAAGGGTGAACATGACCGACGAGATGGTGGTGTCGATTTTCTTGTTGTTCTTGACCTGGCCGTCGCCGAGGTCGAAGAAGGTCTGCCAGCCGACGTAGCGGCGGGGGGCCGGGTAGCCACCGAGCAGGTCGTCGCGGTCGTCGCCGACGGGCGCATTGAAGCTGGGCAGCGTGGCGTCGAAGACCAGCCCGAAGAACGGGTCGGCGGTCGGGCTGGCGGAATCGCCGGTGCCTGAGGTGAAATTGGCCCGGTAGGACGGGCGGACCATGGAGTGGCCGAACCGGTACGCGGCGGCACCGAACTCGATCGGCAGGAACGCGTCCCCGGCGGGCGGCCGGTAGAACCGGTTCCCGCGGGCGAGCACGTCGCTGACGACGGCCTGGCCCGCGATCTGCGGCAGGTGCTCGTTGACCAGCAGCCACTGGTAGTGCCACAGGGTGATCTGGCGAGCGATCAGGAACCGCAGGTACGGGCTGGACAGGTCGGCGCCGCGGGCGGCGGGGAAATGCCGCAGGCTGAAGCTGCCCAGCTCGTCGATGACCCGGTTGTAGAACAAGATGTGGCCGCAGTGCAGCCCGGCGATCATCACGTTCTCGTCATTGCGCGGGTCGCCGAGCAGCGCGGTCCAGGTGCCGTCGCCGTTGGGGACGCGGGGGACGTCCTCGTGCACGCCGCCGGTGCCGATCTTCAGCTTGGGACCGGCGGTCCCGTCCGGGTTGGCCACGTACAGGTCCGGGCGCATTCCCGGGCCGCCGCCGAACACCGAGTCAAGGTCCAGCGCGGGGGTGCGGGTGTTCGGGGAGACCAGCGGGTCCTGCGCCACGCCCAGCCGGGAGGTCTGGTCGAAGGTGATGTCATGGTCGGTGAACTGGCCGACGAACGTGGACCCGGCGGTCATCGTCGGGTTGTCCGGGTTGGTGCCGTAGGGATGGGCGGCGGTCGGGTTGCCGTTCACCGTCGGGTCAACGATCAGGTTCTTCGGGCCTGCCGCCAGGTCGTCGCCGGCGTCCATAATCCCGCCCGGGGCGCCGACCTCCATCAGCGCGGCCCGCACCGTGTCGTTCGGCTCAGCGAACGGCGGCAGGCCAGGGAAGATCCGCCCGAACAGATGGCTGTCGGCCGGCGCGCCCGGCCGGTGCCGCTGGTACGGCCCGGCGGTGGCCGCCGAGGCACCTGTCACTCCCCCGGCCGAAGCCACTGCCAGCCCGGCGCCGGCCGCGCCGGCCCCGGTCAGCAGCCGCCGCCGGGAAACCTCGTGCTGCTTCTTGTCATCAGTCATGTCAGCCCTGCTCCTCCGCTCGGCCTGGTCGGCAAGTGCGCAGCCGCCGGTCGCCAGCCCCGCGGTAATAAGGAGCGCCCGTGAACTTCACAGATACCGACAGTCGCCGCACGCCGGAGTGACCCGGCACGTGACAGCTCCAGTGCAACCCGCCGCGCCCGCGTCGTGGATCGGGAAAAGCTACCCAGTTTCCGCGCGCGGTTCCCCAGTTTCTGCCGCCGCGACGAGTTACCCGGGCGCACCATCCTGGCAAACGGCCCGAACGAAGCTTTCGACGTCCTGCTCGGTGGTGTCGAAACTCATCATCAAGCGCACCAGGCCGGTTCTCTGGCCGCTGGCCTGGAGCGGGAACCGCGCGCGCAGCCGGTCCACCACCGCAGGCGACATGGCGGCGAAAACCGCGTTGGTGTCAACCTCGTGCAGGATCTCGACTCCGGGGGCCGACCGCAGTCCGGCTTCCATCCGGCGCGCCATCTTGTTGCCGTGAGAGCCAATCCGCTGCCAGAGGTCATCGCCGAGCAGCGCCTCGAACTGGGCAGAGATGAACCGCATTTTCGAGGCGAGCTGGGTGGTCGACTTTCGCGCGAACTCCGCACCCGGCACCGCCGGCGGGTTCAGGATCACGACTGCCTCACCCAGCATCAGCCCGACCTTCGTACCTCCGAGCGAGACCACGTCGACGCCCACATCGGTCGTGATGGCCCGGAGCGGAAGGTTGAGCGCGACGGCTGCGTTGCACAGCCTCGCACCGTCCATATGCACCAGCAGGCCGTGCTCGTGCGCAGCAGCGCACAGCTGCGCCAGTTCGTCCACGGAGTAGACAACGCCCCACTCAGTAGGCTGCGTCAGGGACACGACTTCTGGCTGTGCCCAGTGAACCTCGCCCGCCGCCTCGGCGAAGGCAGCGACTTGCTCGGGCCGGAGCTTCCCGGCGGGCGCGGGAACGGCGGCCAGCTTCAGCCCCGCTAGCTGCTCTGGCGCGCCACCCTCGTCGGTGTTGACATGGGCATCCGCTGAGCAGAGCACGGCACCCCAGCGGCCGGTCATCGCCCGCAGCGCGACGACGTTGGCGCCCGTTCCGGTCAGGACCGGGTACCCGAGCGCCGTGGTGCCGAAATGGCGGCGGAATATCTCCTGGAGGCGCTGCGTGACTTCGTCGTCGCCATAGCTCGGCTGATGACCCGCGTTCGCGCGGACGATCGCAGCCAGCACCTCCGGGTGGATGCCGGAGCAGTTGTCGCTTGCGAAACCGCGCGTCCAGGGGGCCACGCCGATCCGCTCACCGCGATCCATCGTCCCGAGCCCCTTCGCTGCGCCCGCTGCCCACCACCCGGGCTGTCCACTCGCCGCGGCCGTCATCTGCTCGGTCACGGTATCAGTGACCTTGCCGAACGTCTCCCGGGCGGATCAGGCCACTACGTCAGCGACCACTTCGGCGATCTTGCCGAGACTGACCCGTGGCCAGGCGCCATCGTTGCTACTCGGGGCCCGCGCCCGGCTGCCGTGACAGGCTCGCTATCAGGGCGCCAACCTGATCCTCCAGCGGTGCAGCGGACGTGAGCCGATTGTCGATGGCCGCGTGCGGGGCAGCGGGCCTGGCATCGAGCCGCATGCTGGCAGCGAACCCGGCGAAGTCCGCCAGCTTGGCCGAATCCCGCTCGGACCCGCGAGCGGCAAGGCGATGGCGGAGGGTGGCCGCATCGGACCGGACCCAGACAAGATGCACCGTTCCGCCGCCAAGGTCGGCGACCCATGACTGCCACCGCCGCGCGTCGTGGATCTGCTGGGTGAAGGGAGCCGACAGCACGACGGGGCAGCCATGGGAGCGGATCTCGCGAGCGGTGGCCGTGATCCCGGCGTACTCGTGGACCTTGATGTGCCGGTCATACCACGGGCCTTCGCGCTCCCCCACCGGGCGCGTGGCGGCCGTGAGCATTGCTGTCACGAACGATCCGTACATCGTGTCTTTGTCAAGGAGCGCCGGCCGCGGCACGAGATGGGAGAGCACGATGCTCGCTACGGTGCTCTTACCAGTTCCGGGCGGGCCAGCCACCACCCATGCAGGCGCGGGGACGGTCATGCGCAGCCAGTATATGACGCAGTGAAGCTGCTCATATCCGGGGCGTTGCCAGCGATCTGGACGGGGTGAGATCCTGCGGCGCGGTTCGCGACAGGATGACGACCCCGACGGTCATCACGGCAAAAGCCAGCACCGCGATAGCGATCTTCGCCGGGCTGTCGGTGAAGCGCTCGTCGAACAGCCAGATGCTCAAGGCGATGCTGGCGAACGGGTTGATGATGACCAGCAGCGGCTGGGACACGCTCAACGGCCCGACGTGCAAAGCGGCCTGCTCGAGCAGCGTGCCGGTGACCGCGGCGGCGGCCAGCGCATACACCGGCCAGCTCGTGAGCATGCCGCCAATACCGGACGTGGCAAGGGTGTCGGTCGCCGTCTTGATGAACGTGGCCATCAGGGCCCACGCGAGCGCTGCCGCCACCGCAAAGACCGCGGCGCGGCGCACCGGTGCGCCTCGCATCCCCAGCACCGACAACAGCGCGATGGCCACGCCGAACGCGACCAGGGCGGACAGCCATTCCGCCGTCTCGGGAGCGGGATGCCCGCCGGTAGGCTCGGCCACCGTGAGGAACACAGCCAGCGCCAGGCAGACGGCGAGCACCGCGGCCCACGCGGCGGCTGCCACCTCCTGGCGGATCCACGCCCGCCGCAGTACCAGGACGAAGACCAGCTCGGTGACGAGAACGGGCTGGACCACCGACAGCTGCCCGTAGTGCAGGGCGAGCGCCTGGAAGGCGAACCCGCCCACGGCACCGATCCAGCCGAGCAGCCACAGCGGCTGCCGGAACAGGTAGGCGACCAGCCGCCAGCCCTTGTCCCGCTTCGGGGCGCTGACGCTCGCCGCGTGCTGCGTCAGCACGTTGACCGCGTTAGAGAAGGCAGCGGCCAAGGCGAACGCCACGGTCAGTGTCATGCCGAGCCCCTGCTCCCCTCCGTCATCTCGGTACCCTCGACGTGATCCCGTGGCTGGCTGCGTACGAGCCGAGCTAACTGTAGGCGAGCTCAGCGTCGGTCATGTCACGTCGGCGCTACGCTGGCTTGCGGGGGTGCCGGGCGGTTCCGATATCGGATCCGGAATAGGCCGTAGGCGATCGGCCCGGCACACAGGGGTACCCAGTAAGAGGCCAGCCGGTAGGTGAGCGTCGCCAGGACGGCCTGACTGGAATTGACCTCGGCAAGCACCAGGAGCCCGGTCAGGCTCGCTTCCACCAGCCCGAGGCCGCCGGGGGTGGCAGGGATCATCCCGACGATGCCGGCGACCGCATAGGCCACCAGGATCAGCGAGGGGCGCGGGCGGCTCCCGGTGGCCCGCAACGCGGCGAGCAGGCAGAGGTAGTCGAACGCCAGGCGGCCGGCGGAGAGCAGTAGCGCCTGCCACCATTGCCTGCCCAGCACCGCCCTGATCTCATTGCGCTGGGAGAGCAGCGTTTCGTCCAGCCCCGTGAGCGGGGGGCGGTTGCGCAGGACCCGATTCCTGAGCCACTGCGCCGACCGCCCGCACCAGCGAAGCGGCGCGTCGTAGGTCAAGATGACCGCCCCGAACGCGGCGAAGGCCACGAACGCCACTGCCCCGAGAACAGCTGCGTTGACCAGCCCGCGGTTGGTGGGCGCACCCACCAGGATGACCGGGAGGGCAAAGGCCGGGAGCGCCAGCAGGCCCCCGACGCCGAGCAGGGAGAACGCCGCCAGTCCTCCCACGGTCGAACTCGTGTCCTTCCCGCTGGTCGCCAGCATCCGGAACTGTACTGCGGCGCCCACCGCCGCGCCTCCCGGCATGATGAGGTTGATCGCATTGCTGGCCAGCTGAGAAGTGACGACCGGGAACCACGCCTTGGTTCGCAACGCGAGCCGTTGCAGTGCGAACGTGCAGACAAAGTGCGCGACCTCGGCCGCAACCGCCAGGGCGAACCACCGGGGGTCCAGAGTCGACAGACGTGGCCAGGAGGCGAGCACCTCGGTGATCGCAGGGAACACGAGGTAGATGGAGATGCCGGCGATGAGGACCACCGCGCCGCGCTTGGCCACCTGCTTCCACGCCAGGGGATGCGCCTTCTGACGGTCGATCTTGACGACGAGGGATGGCTGACTCGGAGTGTCGGGCCCATCACTCAAGGTGAGAGCCTGGTGCCTCGGCCGACCGCGAGCCGGCAGGTGAAGCTCATGACGTCCTCCTTACCAGCCCCGCCTAAAGCCGGATAACCAGGGGTACAGATAATCGGGCGGTAACTGAGCATTCTTCGCCCGCCTCGACGCCGCGGTCGACCTGCGTGACCCCCTCGGCTGACGTGCGGCTGTCAGCGGCGCTCACGGGGTCACCGCCGCATCGATGACGTCAAGCAGCGACTCCAGGTGACCCTGGGCCTGGCCGACCAGGTACATGGCACGGGGCAGGTCGGTGCCCGCGGTGCGCCCGTCCAGCTCGGTCAGGAACTGGCGGGCCCGCTCGACATCCAGCCGAGCCAGCGGCCGCAGCCGGGGCCGGACCGGGCTGGCGGGCGGGTCGCCGGGCTGAGCGGCTCGGAGCCGCCGGGGGTGCGGGATCGTCTCGCGCATGTGCTCGGCCTCCTTGCAGGCTCAGGGCGTAGGCCCGCCGCGATCCCTGACCGGCCGCGGCATTGTGTGCCGCGGCCGGGAACGCATGGGTACGCCGAAGTTCTTAGCTGGCGGGGCCGGCGGTGAGGGCCACGGTGGCAGTCTGGGACTGGCCGAACTGGTCTGTCCAGCTAATGCTGATCTTGTCGCCAGGGTGGTAGCTCCCCAGCACCGACTGGATGTCCGAGGCGGACGTGACGGCGTGGCCAGCGACCGAGGCGATCTGGTCACCCGCGGTCAGGCCCGCCTGGGCGGCCGCTGAGCCGGGCACGACTCCGGCGATCGTCACGCCGGCGCTAGCTGCGCCGCCGTAGCTACCGCCATAGCCGCCGCCATAGCCGCCGCCATAGCCACCGCCATAGCCGCCGCCGTAGCTACCGCCATAGCCGCCGGTGTCGCTGGTACCCGAGGAGGAGGTCTGCACGCCGAGGAACGCGGTGCCGCCGAGGTGCGCGGAAGACGACGGCGTGCCTGCCTGGAGCTGGCTCGCGATCGTGGCTGCCTCGGTGATCGGGATGGCGAACGCCTGGGTCTGTGCTGGCGCTTGCCCGTCCTGCGGCTGATAGCCGGCGGTGGAAGCGGAGCTGGAGGCGGCGGTGTCCATACCGATGACCTGTCCGTAGGTGTTGACCAGCGGCCCCCCGGAATCGCCCGGCTGGATACCGGCGTCGTGGCCAATGAGCCCCGTCAGTTGCTCGGCGGTGCCCGATGACTCATCGGAGGCGGTGATCGACTGGTCGAGGCCGTTAACTGTCCCGGTGGCCACCGACGGGGTGCCGCCCTTGCCGCCGGCGTTACCGAGCGCGACCACCTTCTGGCCGGTCTGGGGGCTGGCGGAGCTGAACGTGACCGTCTGAAGCCCGGAGGCGCCCTGAAGCTGCAGCACCGCTACGTCATGGCTTTTGTCGTACCCGACCACCTTGGCGGTATAGGTGCGCCCGTTTCCCACGTCGATGGCCTTGATCGAGGTTGCGCCATCGATCACGTGATTGTTCGTCAGCACCTCGCCGGTGGAGGTCAGCACCATCCCGGTGCCGGCCGCGGCGCCTTCCTGGTATCCCAGCGTCGACACCACATCAACCAGGCCCGGGTCCACCTTCGATGCGATCTGCGACGTGGTCAGCACACTGGCCGCCATCGCATCCGCCGCGCCTATCCCGGCGAACACCAGCGCGGCGGCCCCGACCGACGCGCCAGCCAGCAGCGCCGGGCGCCGCCACGGCCAGCTGCCCCGCCTAGCTCCCTGGCCGCCGTGCCCGACCGGCCCGCCCGGCCCCGCGTACGCCCCGTCGCCCTGCTCCAGCACCGGGCTGCTAACGCCCGGCTCATCGATCGTGCCCATCTGGGATCCGCTCCTTCGTTAGTCGTCATCCTGGTTCCCTATTCGTGATAGTCGGGCACCAACCTGGAGGAGGGCTTCAAGCTCGTCGGATATCTGCTTACGTTCTCCTGATAGTTTCCTGACCGTCATCGTTGATCCACCGCCCGCTGCGGAAAATGCAGGCGGACACCCGCTTGCAACCACCTCACTCCATCCGCCAAGCTGGCACTGGCGGGAAGAGCGACCACGTAGTCGACCCTTGAGGTCTGACCTAACTGCCGCGCAGACGGCCTTGTCGGCGCTCTTCCCGCCCCAGATATGGTCAGCCCGCCGGGCCGCAGGTGGTGCGCCATCTCGATGGCACGCCGCGACCAGCGTTGCCTACCTTGATCCGCTGGCCGCGTCCAGGAGGCCGGCCTGCGAGTCAGCGTTCCCGCGCGCCGTATGCCCTGCTCGCTAGCTCGGACCCGCGGGCCGTGGCCGCCTGGCTCGGCTATGCGGGCGACGGGCCGCGGATAGTGCGGAAGGGCCGGAAGCGGTCCTTAAGGCCGGTGCTGAAGGACCGCCTCGCCCTACTGCAATCTCGGTCGGCACCTGGCACTACGTAAAGTGTCCGGCGCCTGATGTATCAGGGCGACGAGACGCTGCTCTTCCCCTCGGGCAGGTATTATCCGGGCTCTGCCGAACGTGGCTCCACCGGGGACGAAGGGGAAACAAATGTCGTATAAGTATGGCCGTCGGCCGCCTAAGAACGCGCCTGCGCTGCAGTTCGCGAGCTTCCTGCGCAGCGGAGTTCCCGCATACCCGGCTGGCGAGGACTACCTCGCGAAGCTGAGCGGCTGGCAGCTGCTCGGCAACGACGTCGCGGGCGACTGCAACGCGGTCACCTGGGCTAACCTGCGCCGCCTTGTCACCGCGACGCTGACAACCGAGTACTACCCGTCGCAAGCGCAAGTGTGGCAGTTCTACCAGACCCAGAATCCGGGCTTCGACCCGAACGGCACCAAGGACACCAACGGGCCGGGCAGCAATGATGATCAGGGAATGGACGTCCAGACCGGCCTGGAGTACCTGCATACGGCGGGCGGGCCCGATGGCGTCAAGGCGGTCGCATTCGCCAAGGTCGACCATACCAACATCGCGGAGGTGAAGGCCGCTCTGGCCATATTCGGCGGGCTCTGGCTAGGAATCGAGGTGCTCGACGCCAATCAGCAGCAGTTCGCCGAAGGCAAGGCGTGGACTGATGTGCCAGGCTCGCCGATCGACGGAGGTCACGCAATTCTCGGCGGTGGCTACCGGACCGATATCAAGTTCATCACCTGGGCCAAGGAGACCCGGTTCGCCGAGTCCTTCTGGAACGGTGTCGTCCAGGGCAACCCGCTTGTCGAGGAGGCGTGGGTCGTCATCTGGCCCGAGCATCTGGGCACCAGGGGCTTCGAGCAGGGCGTGGACCAGGCCCAGCTGGCCGCCGACTACCTGGCCCTGACCGGCAGCACGCTGGCGCTACCGCAGTAACGGCCCGCGCCCCGCGGTCAGCAGGCCAGCACATCCAGTCCGAGGTCCAGCGCGGGGCTTGAGTGGGTGAGGGCGCCGACGGCGATGAAGTCGACGCCCGTTTGCGCCACCGCTTCGGCCATTTCCCGCCGCAGGCCCCCGCTGGCCTCGAGGCGGGCCGCTGGATAGCGGCCCGCCAGGGCCACTGCGGCGCGCAGGTCAGCCAGCTCCATGTTGTCGAGCAGGATAAGCCCGGCGCCCGCGGCCAGGGCATCACGGACCTGTGCCAGGGTGTCGCATTCGACCTCGAGTGGCAGGCCCGGAGCGGCGGCGCGCACGGCTCGGATGGCCGCCCCGATCCCGCCAGCGGCCGCCACGTGGTTGTCTTTCACCAGCGCGGCATCACCCAGTCCCATGCGGTGGTTCACCCCGCCGCCGCAGCGCACGGCGTACTTCTCGAGCTGGCGCAGCCCCGGCGTGGTCTTGCGGGTGTCGCGCACGGTGCACCCGGTGCCCGCCACTGCGTCGGCCCACTCCCTTGTCGCAGTGGCGATCCCCGACAGATGGGTGAGGAAGTTGAGCATTGTCCGCTCGGCCCCGAGCATCTCTCGCAGCGGAGCCCGGATCCGCAGTACCTCGGTACCTCGGTCGACCCGCTCGCCATCGGCGCGCAGCAGTTCGGCCGCCGCTGGCGGCACCCCGGCGGCGTCCAGCACGGCAAGGGCGACCGGAAGGCCGGCCAGCACGCCAGGCATCCGGGCGACGACGCTGGCCACGGCCCGCGCGCCGGGCGCAGCCGTCGCGGCCGAAGTGACATCGGGCCCGTACCTGAAGTCCTCGTCGAGCGCGCCGCGGACGGCCCGCTCGGTATCCTCGGGCTCGATCCCGGCGGCCAGCAGCCTGTCTTCGACCAATGGGTGCAGTGTCATGCGCTGGCCCCGATCGTCATGCGCTGGCCCCGATCGTCATGCGCTGGCCCCGATCGTCATGCGCTGGCCCCGATCGTCATGCGCTGGCCCCGATCGCTGCCCGGGCTGCGCCGGTGATCCGCAGCTGCCCTTCGGCCACCCGCAGAACCGTATGGCTTGCCCGTTCATCCGACGTCGCCGGCGTATCCCGCCACCGATGGCACCCTCGGCTCTCCGGGCGGGCCAGGGCAGCCGCGGCGACCAGGACCGAGACCGTGTGCAGGCTGGTCGCCTCTACCGCGGACAGGTCCAGGCGCTGCCCTCCCGGCGGGGCCTGCTCCAGCATTCCGGCCAGACGCTCCAGGCCCTCGCGGTCGCGCAGCACCCCGGCACGCCGCGACATGGCTGAGGCGAGGGCCGGCCTGCCCTCGGGGCTCACCCCCGTGCCCGCGGGCGGGAGCCGCAGGCGGCAGGCCGGCCGAGGCAGGCTCCGCCCGAGGAGGTCACCGACGCGCCGTCCGGCGATCAGGGACTCGGTAAGGGAATTGGACGCAAGACGATTAGCGCCGTGCACCCCGGTCGACGCGGCTTCCCCGACGGCGTACAGGCCCGCGACCGAGGTCCGCCCGTCCATGTCGGCCAGGATGCCGCCGCAAGCGTAGTGCGCGCCTGGCGCGACCGGGACGGGCTCAGCGGCCGGGTCGATACCCCGCGCCATGCACAATGCGGTCACGGTGGGGAAATGCTTCTCCAGGGCGGCGCGCCCGAGCGCGGTGGCGTCGATCCACAGGTGATCGGCGGGCCCGTCCCCGCGCTGCATCCGCTGCTGCATGGCCGCTGCCACGATGTCCCTCGGGGCCAGGTCGCCCAGCGGATGGCACCCGGCCATGACAGACCTGCCCGCCGAGTCAACCAGGACCGCCCCGGCCCCGCGAAGGGCCTCGGTAATCAGGGGGCACTGGCCACGGGACGCTTCCTGCCACAGCACCGTCGGGTGGAACTGCACGAACTCGAGATCCCGCAGCTGCGCTCCGGCGCGGGCCGCCAGCGCGAGGCCGTCGCCGGTCAGCCCGGCCGGGTTGGTTGTGGTCGCGAACGCCTGGCCGAAGCCGCCGGTGGCGAGGACGACGGCCCGCGCCCGCACCGTCCCCGGACGCAGCTGCCGGCCAGCGCCGACCATTCCCACCACCAGCCCGCCGACTGAGCCCCGCTCGTCGGTCAGCGCGTCCAGAGCGACGCCGCGGGTAAGGATCTCGACGGCACTGTTGAGCACGGCGGCCCGGAGTATCCGGTGCACCTCCGCTCCGGCTGCATCACCTCCGGCGTGCACGATTCTGCTGCGGCTGTGCCCGCCCTCCAGATGGAGCGCGGTGCGCTCTAGGCGGCCTCCCAGTCCGGCCAGCCGGGAGATCTCGCCGGGCGCCTCGGACACGAGAGTCGCCACAGCTTCCGGCTCGCACAGCCCGGCACCCGCATCCAGCGTGTCCCGCTGGTGCATGGCTGAGTCGTCTCCGGGGCCGATCGCAGCTGCCAGGCCCCCTTGGGCCAGTGCCGTAGCGCCCCCGCCGAGATCCTCTTTGCTGACCAGCAGCACCCGCCGGCCATGACCCGCCGCCACCAGGGCGGCGCTCATCCCTGCCGCTCCCGACCCCACGACCACCAGGTCGGCGTCCCGTTCCCAGAGCGGCTGCGACCTGGGCAGGTAGCGGAGTTCCTGACTGCTCACTCCCCGGCCGCCGACGGCGCCCCGACAGCGATCATCGCCTCGACCGCCCGGCGGGCCCGGGCTGCCACGGCGGCAGGGACGTGTACCTCCGCCACGCCGTCGCGCAGGCAGCGCAGCAGGGCCGCAGGTGTCGTCATCTTCATGTACCTGCACACCGCGCCCGGATTAACCGGCTCCCACCGCACGGCCGGGTTGGCCCGGCGCAGCTGGTGCAGCATGCCAGTTTCGGTAGCCACCAGCACGACAGGCGCAGTGGTGGTGCGGGCGGCGTCAAGCATGCCGCCGGTGGACAGTACCCTGGTGCGGCCGGCCGGCAGGTCACCCGCGCCCGCCTGCCACAGCGCGGCGGTCGAGCACCCGCATTCGGGATGGATGAACAGTTCCGCCTCGGCCTCAGCGGCCGCCTTGCGGCGCAGGTCGTCCGGGCTGATGCCAGCGTGCACATGGCATTCACCCAGCCAGACATGCATGTTCGCACGGCCGGTGGCGCGGCGCACATGCGCGCCGAGAAACTGGTCTGGCAGGAACAGGACCTGCTGGTCCGCGGGAAGGGACGCCACGATCTGCACCGCGTTGGCCGAGGTGCAGCACACATCGGACTCCGCTTTGACCTCGGCGCTGGTGTTGACATAAGCGACGACCGCAGCATCGGGATACTCGGCCTTCCAGGCCCGTAGCTGCTGTGCGGTAATGCTCTCAGCGAGCGAGCAGCCAGCCCGCGGATCCGGGATCAGCACCGTCCGCTCGGGCGCGAGGATCTTGGCGGTTTCTGCCATGAAATACACGCCTGCGAAGACGATGACGCTAGCCGTGCTCGCCGCGGCCAGCCGTGACAAGGCGAGCGAGTCGCCGACATGATCGGCGACATCCTGGATCTCCGGGGCCTGGTAGTTGTGGGCGAGGATCACCGCATCGCGCTCCGCCGCGAGCCGCCGGACCTGCGCCGCCCAGTCGGCGCCGACCAGGCTATCGGGTGCCACGCTGCTATCGGGTGCCACGCTGCTATCGGGTGCCACAGTGCTATCGGGTGCCACAGTGCCGGTCATCAGCCGCTCCCATTACCCGTCCGCCGTGGTTTTCGCCTTATGATCTAAAACCCTGAACAACACTGTATCATGCCAACGTGCCAGAACATCAGCCGCAGGCTGGCGCAGCTGCAGGCCGCGGGCGAAGCGACCGGTTCCTTCATGAAGTACTCGCGGTGGTCCTCCAGGTCCGCGGCAAGAGCTTGGATGCCCTGCTGTGGCGGCGCGGCGCAGCGCCGTTCGAGGGAGCGTGGTCGCTGCCCGGCGGCCCGCTCGGCGCGACTGAACGCCTCGGCACCTCCGTGGGAAGGCACCTGGCCGCCAAGGTCGACCTGACCGAGATCGCGCACCTTGAGCAGCTGGAGACCCGCAGCGACCCGGGGCGCGATCCCCGTGGCCGCGTCCTCGCCACCGCGTACCTGGCGCTGGTGTGCGCCGATATCGAGCCGCGCATCCCCGCAGACACGACATGGCATCCCGTCCAGGATCTCCCTCCGACAGCGTTCGACCACGGGTCGATCGTCGGGTCCGCGACCGAGCGGCTGCGGGCCAAGCTGTCGTACACCAACATCGGCTTCGCGCTAGCACCCGAGACCTTCACGATCGCCCAGCTGCGGGACATCTACGCTGCCTCACTCGGCCATCCGGTCTCAGCGACCAACCTGCAGCGGATTCTGACCCGCCGTGGCGTCATCGAGGCCACGCCCGCAGCAGTCCGGCCCACTTCAACCGGCGGCAGGCCAGCCACGCTCTACCGATTCGCGGCCAGGACCCTGGTGGTCACCAACCCCTTCGCGGCCTTCCGCCCGCCCGCCGCCGGCGCCCGCGACGGGCCGGGGCCGATGGCCGGGCACGCTGCTCCCGCCGGGGACGCTGCTCCCGCCGGGCTCGGCATCGCGGGATGCTGACGCCGTCCCGCCGGCCCCGGGGAGCTACTCGGGCATCACGTCCGCCAGCGCGGGCCGCCGATCGGGGAGACCGCGGAATGATCGCCGCCGTCCGGACTTGCCTACCGCAGCGTTCCCGCCGGCCGCTCGCCGGCAATGTCGTCACTGACACCAACAGCCACCGGTGACGCCGATGCTCGCCAGGAGGGTCAAGGGAATCCCCGACCGCCCCCCCCCCGCTTGACATACCAATCAGATGCTAGATATACTTAGCAGAGAACAAGGACAACTGGAGGAAAGATGGCTGACACCATTACCGTCGGCCAGGAGGTGGAAGGCTACATCCTGGACACGGTCCGCAAGACTGAGGAAGTGGCGGTCGGGGCGATTAACATCGTCGTCGACGCAGTCCAGCCCGTGACATCGACGCTCCCGACGGTAACCCCGCCGCTGGCCTACGACTTCGCCGAGCAGATGCTGGCCAGCCAGCGGAAGTTCGCGGAGGACATGCTCCGCGCGACCGCACGGCTCCTGCCGGCTCCGGCCAAGAAGGCCAGCGCAGCACAGAAGTAACGCAGCACAGAAGTAACGCAGCACAGAAGTAACGCAGCACAGAAGTAGCGCACGGGCAGCGCGGCGGCTCCGGCATTCCGGTCCGCCGCGCCACCATTTGCGCGCCTTCAGGACGCTGATGGCAGAAAGCCACGGCACGAAACAGCGAAGGCAGCGAGTCTCCTTTGACAGGAAGGCCCTGAGCCTGGACGATCCTCAACATGGCAAAAACTGTAAACGTCGTCACTACTGATGATCTTGACGGATCGCCCGATGCTGAGACGTTGGCCTTCAGCTTCGCTGGATACAGTTACGAGATCGACCTTAGTACGAAGAACCGTGCCAAGCTCCAGAAATCCCTGCAGCCATTCATAAATGCAGCGCGCAGGACCGCGCATCGCAGAACAGCGAAGTCCCCGCGAGGCAGCGTGCCGAGGACCGACCGGGCGGCAGTGCGCACGTGGGCCGGCGGACAGGGACTGAAGGTGTCAGAACGCGGTCGGATCAGCGCCGAGGTGCTGAGAAAATACAACGCCGCGCATTAGGTTACGGCAGAACCTGAATCTTACGTCCGGCACCACGCTTGAAGCGGGCGAGCGCCTCAGCGTAGTCGGCCAGCGGCAGCCGGTCGCTGATGAAGACATCGGGATCAAGAAGGCCAGCGGCGAACAGTTCTGCCGCGCGCTCGTAGCTATGCAGCACCGCCATAGAGCCAGTAATGGTAATTTCCTTGCTATATATCCGATACGGCTCGATGGTGACCCTCGTTGCGACCGACGAGACACCGAACTGCAGGAAGGTGCCACCCGGTCCCACCCGGGAAAGCCCGTCCTGAATTGCCGCGCCGACACCGGTGGCATCGACCACGAGATCCCACCCACGCGGCCGCTCAAGCTCGTCGGCCGAGGCGGCGGTCGACGAGCAGCCGAGCACGGCCGCCGTGGAAAGGCGCTGCGGGTTGATGTCTATGACGTCGACCGACGCAGCGCCGGTGCGCTTCGCCAGCTCCAGCATCATCAGTCCCATCGTCCCCGATCCGTAGATGAGCACATGCGAGCCGAGCTGCGTGGTGAGGACGTCGTAACCGCGCACGGCGCATGACAGCGGCTCAATCAGCGTGGCGTCTTCCAGGCGTACGTGATCCGGCAGGCACACGCAGTTGCCGACTGGTGCCACGGCGAACTGCGCGGCTCCCCCTGGCACGCTCACCCCGATCGCGTTCCACCGTTCACACAGGTTGTTGCGCCCGATTCGGCAATAGTGACACTCGTTGCAGTACAGCGACGGATCGACCGCCACGCGCTGGCCGACTGCGATCTCGCCGACGTCAGTTCCCCTCGCGGCAACGACCCCGGCAAACTCATGCCCGGGAATGATCGGCAGAGACGGCGCGAACTCGCCTTCCAGGATGTGCAGGTCAGTACCGCAGATGCCGCAGGCGGCAACCTCCACGACCACCTCACGAGGACCTGGCGCCGGATCGTCGACGGTGACTACGTCAACCTCGTGGGGCTCGCTGATAACTGCCGCTCGCATCTTGCTGCCGCCTTCGCCGTACTTCCAGAGCTCCGTCACTTCCAGAGCTCCGTCGGGATGGCGAGGCTACCTGACCCGGCAGCCTCGAGAAGGTCCTGTGCAGGCCGATCACCGCGAGCGGGCCGCGCGCCGTTGGAGCCGGGTTGGACAACGATGTCCGCGTGGGTAAGGTTTCGAAACGATGGTAGAGCAAGCAGCTGATGGGCTCGGGCCAGCGCAGCGCGGGGTCGTAGCCGACACTGGGCGACGCGCCCCGGCAGCAGCCGCATCACGGTGATCTTCTTGCGTGCTACCCGCTACCGCGGGCATAGAGTGCCAGTCCCGCCCCGACGTGTCTGCCCGCGCACCGGGCTCATCCCTCGGGGGTCCGCGGAGACCGCGCCATGATCCTGGTGGCCGGCGAGGCGCTTATCGACATGCTTCCGGTGCCCGGCAGGCAGCACTACTTCGACGCCCGGCCGGGAGGCGCTCCGTTCAACGTCGCCGTGGGCCTCGCCCGGCTGGGCCTGGCCGACCAGCTTCCTGGGCCGCATCAGCACCGACACATTCGGTCAGTTGCTGCGGCAAGATCTGGAAAACGCTGGCGTGGACCTGTCGATGGTCGTTCCGGCTTCGGAGGCAACTACGCTCGGGGTGGCAGCTCTCGATGCTTACGGTAAGGCCGCATATACTTTCTATGCCAACGGGACCGCCGACTGGCAATGGGTGGAGCCCGAGGTTCCCCAGGTATTGCCAGCTGATATCCGTGCCCTGTACGTCGGCGGTCTCGCGCTGAGGATGCTGCCTGGCGCTGCGGTGCTGGAAGGGCTTATGCGGCGAGCCCGGCAACAAGACAGCGCGCTGATCTTGTTCGATCCCAATGTGCGCAGCGGATTCGATTTCACCGCCGCCGCAGAGCGCGCCCGGGTGGAACGTCAGCTTGAGCTTGCGCACATCGTCAAGGCCAGCGAGGACGACATCGCGTTGCTCTACCCCGGCCGGGACTGGCGGGAGATCGCCGGCGCGTGGCAGGAGATGACTTCCGGGCTTATTGTCGTAACGCTAGGAGCCAACGGCGCCTACGCGCTCTCTTCCGGAGGTTTTGAGATAACCGTCCCCGCGGTCAGCACCGATCTTGTGGATACAGTCGGTGCCGGGGATGCCTTTGCGGCAGCGCTATTGGATGGGCTAGTCGGCGCAATTCCATTCGACACCGGCCCGGCCGGCCTCCGGCAGATTCCCGTCGACGTGACACAGCTCCTGCTCGAAAGAGCATGTGCCAGCGCGGCTTTCACGTGCGGGCATGCGGGCGCCGAATGCGCCGATTCCCGGGCCCTTGAGGACGTGCTCCAGCGCGCGCACGAGCTGAGATTGGCCGAAGGAACGTCTCCCCGACCGCTGGGCGGCCCGCCGCCCGACGGCGTCTCGCCTGACCGGTGAAAGCCTCGGGCTGGCAGCCGGTGAGGCTGCGGTCTCGATCGGCGGTCCGGATGTTTGACCGCACGCTGGCTACACTCCCCTCAGCGCCGCCCGTCACCCTGCCACCGCGCCGCCCTGGAGGAGAAATGACCGTCGCCGGACAGAGCGAGGTCCCGGGCACCATGCGCGTCTGCGTGCTGAAGCGCCCGGGCGAACTGGAGTTGCAGCAGCGGCCGGTCCCCCAGCCGGCTCCCGGGCACGTGCTAGTCGCCGTCCGCAGCGTCGGCGTATGCGGCTCGGACGTGCACTACTTCGAGCACGGGCGGATCGGCGACTTCGTGGTCCGCGATCCGCTCGTGCTCGGGCACGAGGTCTCCGGCCGCATCGTCGCGGCCGGGCCAGGCGTTGACCCCGGCCGGCTGGGCAGCCGGGTGGCGATCGAGCCCGGAGCCGCTTGCGGACGCTGCGCCCAGTGCACCGCTGGCCGGTACAACCTCTGCCCCGCCATGCAGTTCTTCGCTACCCCGCCGGTGGACGGCGCGCTTGGCGAGTACGTGCTGGTCCGCGATGGGCTGGCCTTCGATCTGCCGGAGCGGGTCGGCGACGATGCCGCCGCACTGCTCGAACCGCTGTCGGTCGGGATCTGGGCGAACAGCAAGGCCGACGTCAGCGTGGGCGGCTCGGTCCTCATCGCCGGGGCCGGTCCCATTGGCCTGGTTGCCGCGCAAGTTGCCCGTGCTAGCGGCGCGGCGACGATCGTCGTCAGCGACATTGCCCCGCACCGGCTCGCCGCCGCGCAGCGCAACGGAGCCTCCGCCGCGCTGCGCGCTGCGGACGTGCCCGCCGCATGCAAGGACTTCGACGCCTTCATCGACTGCTCAGGCGCGCCCTCGGCGATCACCGCAGGCATCCGGGCGCTGCGCCCGGCCGGGCGGGCCGTACTGGTCGGGATGGGCCCGGACGAACTGGTCCTTCCGTTCGCGTTCCTGCAGCAGCGGGAGATCACCGTGACAGGGACCTTCAGGTACGCGAACACCTGGCCGGCCGCGATCGCGCTCGCGGCCTCGGGCACGGTCGACCTCGATGCGCTGGTCACGGACCGTTTCCCGCTCGCGGAGGCCGAGTCCGCGCTGCGGTCGGTGACCAGGGAGGGAACCATCAAGCCGATCATCGAGCCGTGGCGGTGAGGCGCTGCGCTGGCGCAGGAGTGAGCCACGCGGGCCTCGACCCTGACCAATATGCAAACCTGACCGGGCCGGGATGTTAAGACTGCGGGTACCGATCCCGCCGCGATCGCCGATCGTGCCGCCGATCGGGCCGCCGATCGGGCCGCGGATCCGTCCGCGACCGGCTGTCCGGCCCGCCGCGGCGGATCCGGACACCGCCGACCAGCGAAAATGCGCGAATATGAACGGTCGGCGCGCCCGGGCCTGGCTCCGGGCCGCCCTCGACCCTGGTACCGCCGATGAGGCTGAAGCCCGACAGCTCTACCCGGATACCGGTGGGAACCCAGACCCGGACCCCGCCCACCAGCGACACCTTGGTCAGGGTGACCTCCGGGGCGGCCAGCTCTGCCTCGCTGAGGTCAAGCCGGGCGCCGCCGACGAGGCTGATCACGATGACATGGCGGTCCATCCGCCACGGCCCGTTGACTCTCAGGCCGCCGATCGGCGAGACGTGCCAGGAGGGCCCGGCAGCGGCACCCTCGGCTCCAGCGGTCCCGGCCGCGCTCGCGTCGGCCGGAAGATCCGCCACCAGCAGGTTGAGCTCGGCCCGGGTCCGGGCCGAGGTGGCGCGATCCATCCGCTGGCTGAACTCCTCGAGGGTCAGCCGCCCGTCCCCGGTGGCGGCGCTGAGCCGCTCGACGGTTGCGTCCCGCTCAGCGTCAGACGCTCGGATGCCCTCGGCTGGCTCACCATCACCTGCGGTCCCGCTCATTGCTGCCTCCGCCCTGCGGAGCTGTGCTAGCCCGCGACCACCATAGCGCCGGCAGCCGCGCCCCCGGCTGGGCCATGACATCTGTCACGACGAGCTCAGGACACGGCGCACTGGGCGGGGCGCAGATGCGGGCCTAGCGTTGGGAGCATGATGAGAAGCAATCCGCAACAGGGCCCGGCTGGGGCGTTGCGCGACGCCCCTGCCGGTCGCGGTCGTAACCGCCTGCAGTCACTGGCGAGGATCGCTGTGTTCGACATCGCCGGCCCGCTGGTCACCTACTCACTGCTGCGCTCCGCCGGGCAGAGCGCGGTGTCGGCGCTGGTGCTGAGCGGTGCGTTCCCGGCCGTCGGCGTGGCTCTCCGCCTGGTGCGTGACCGGCGCGTGGATGCCATCGGCGGCCTCGTGCTGGCCGGCATCGCAGTCGGTACTGTCCTTGGGCTGACGACCGGCGACGCCCGGCTGCTGCTGCTCGAGGGATCGGTGCCGACCGCAGCATTCGGCCTGGTTTGCCTGGGCTCGCTGTGGTCGAGCCGACCATTGATATTCCGTTTCGCTCTCGAATTCATTGGCGCTGACACGCCGAAGGGACGCGAATTCGCCGCCCGATGGCGTTACCCGGGCTTCCGCCGTGCCTTCCGCGTCTTCACGGCCGTCTGGGGTGTCGCCTACCTGGCCGAAGCGGCGGCAAGGGTCATCCTCATCGAGACGACCACGACGGCGACCGCGTTGACCGTCTCCAAGGTGATGCCCTATGCCGTCGCTGTCATCCTGGTCCGCTGGATGATCGTCCACGGCCGGCGGGCCAAGCGCAGCGGCGAGACGCTCGCCGCCGCGGCGCAGGCCGACCGGGATCGAGAGCCAGCTGCCGCGCTCACTAGCTGATCACGGCGACGGCCCCGGCGCTGGACAGCGGCGGCGCCGGTCCGCGCGTATCCTCGGCTCAGAGATGGCCGCGTGCAGTGAAGGAGAACACGGTGAGCGCTTCGCCCGAACCAGGTCGCGTCGACTTCCCGAGTGCCGACCTGACCGTGACGGCATATCGCTGGGATCCCGAAGGCACTCCCCGTGCCATCGTCCAGATCACTCACGGCATGGGAGAGCACGCCCTCCGGTACGCCGGCCTGGCCCGGGCGCTGAACGCGCGAGGAATGGTGGTCTACGCTCAGGACCAGCGCGGGCACGGGGCGACCGCAAGGTCCGTGGACGAGCTCGGCGAGATCGGCGGGCAGGGGTGGACCGAGCTCATCCACGACATCGACCGGCTCATGACCAGGGCGCGGCAGGAGTACCCCGCTGTCCCGGTGGTGCTGCTGGGCCACAGTATGGGCTCCTTCGCGGTCCAGCAGTATCTCCTCGGCCATAGCCAGGACGTGAGTGCCGCCGTGCTGACCGGGACCGCGGTCCTCGACCTCCTTGAGCCAGCACTGGACCTCGACGAGCCCATCGATCTCGCGATGTTCAACGCCCCGTTCCAGCCCGCGCGAACCGACTTCGACTGGCTCAGCCGCGACGAGGCCGAGGTGGACAAATACGTCAACGACCCGCGATGCGGATTCGGGATCGACACGGCCGCATCCAAGGAAATGTTCGTCGCCGCTCGTCAGCTGGCCGACCCCGACCGAGTAGCAGGAATGCGCTCAGACCTGCCGATCTATATCGCGGTCGGTGAGCTGGATCCCGTCGGCGGACAGCTCGCTCTTGTCGATGCGCTCGTGGACCGCTACACCTCTGCCGGGCTCACCGACGTCACCCTGAAGATCTACCCGCAAGCACGCCACGAGATCTTCAATGAGACCAACCGCGACGAGGTCATCGATGACCTGCTCACCTGGCTGGACCACCGGCTCGGCTCCTGACGCCGCTGGCCTGAGCGCTGACCACGAACCCCGGGTCCGGGTCCGTAGCCATCGCGTGGATCAGAATCTGGTCCGGACGCCGTCCGCCACTTCCTCCGGGCTCAAGTCGATCAGCGCCTCTCCGTATAGGCGCTCGAAATAGGTGGCATCGCTGCGATACATCGGCTCCGGATTCGACCGGCTAAGCACCTTGAGCAGAACTTGGTGTCCGTGCTCGCGCGCCTGCGGACCGCCCCCGATCACGCCGAAGTTGAACGAGGCCAGGTTCCATTCCCGGAAGGCGGCGAGGATCTGGGAGAGTCCCTGCCCCAGGGCCTGGCTATCCTCGTCGGTCAGGTCCGTCACATCAGCGGCTCCGCTCACCACCCCCCACACCTCGTGGAACCCGCTCGGCGCAAAGGGGGTCAGCCATGCGACGCGGCCGATGTGTCCCACCCATCGCGGACCTCCGGCCTCCTGTTCGACCAGGGTGGCCCAATATGATCCGTTCCTCTCCTGCCATGCTCTCGACCGCTCAACCAGAAAGCGCTGGCCGGTCAGGCCGTAAGCATCGTGAGCGGACTGGATGTGGGGATGAACCAGCGAGGCGCCCGATGGCGGAAGGTAGTTGCCATTGATCGAACTCCACCGGGCCTGCGGGTCCAGGCGCCGCACTGCCTGAGCATGGCGGACCATCGCGGCAAGGGCGTCGCCAACCAGCGCAGGCGTCAGGTCCTTTAGGTCGAGGAAATGCCGCCCGGGGTCATAGATGCCGACCGCGCTGTGGGTCGCGTACGCCATTATGTTGGGCACCACCACTGCCTTGCCGACGCGGATGCGGCCTTCGGTCGCGAGTTCGGGAGGAAACGGGAAAGTAGCCTTCTCGAGGTGCTCGATGTCGAACGGGCAGAAGGCGGGCTTTGCCGTGAGCTCGGTCAGGTCCGGCCGCCTCGGCGGCTGCAGCTTTACCCCAGTGAGGATCCGCGCGCTCGCCCCGGTTAGCGGGTCCCGCCGCCAGCGTAGCCGCGTTCGGGTCCACGTCCCCTTAGCGGCCAGGTCAGGCACTCTCGCCTCGAGGTCTCGTTCCTCGAAGTCGATCACAACCACGCGGAGAGCCTACCCGTGATCCTCATTCCCCGTATGGCCTGGCTCCGATAGGAACGGCCCTCGGGCAAAACTGCCTCCCGGGCCCGGCCTCCCGGGCCCGGCTTTGCGGCCTCCCGGGCCCGGCTTTGCGGCCTCCCGGGCCCGGCTTTGCGGCCTCCCGGGCCCGGCTTTGCGGCCTCCCGAGCCGCGCCTTGCGGCCCTCGCGGCGTCAGCTTACGCTTCCTAACGTCACTGATCATTTTCATACATATATACGGGAGCAGAATGCTCTTCAGCTCAGACCACGAGGCGTTCCGACAGTCGGCGCGGGGCGTACTGGAGCGCGAGATCCTGCCGCACGGGCAGGAATGGGAAGAAGCCGGGGCCTTCCCTGCCCATCAGCTGTTCAAGGCGCTCGGCGTCGCCGGGCTGCTCGGCCTTGAGTACGACCCGGCCTACGGTGGCCAGGGCGCCGACCACTCTTACACGGTCATCCTCGGCGAGGAACTCGGGCGGATGGGCTGCGCCGGGGTCGCGATGGCAATCGCGGTGCAGAACGACATGGCTACCCCGTCCCTGCACAGTCACGGCAGCCACGAGCTGAAGCAGCGCTATCTTGCCCCAGCGTTGCGCGGCGAGATGGTAGCCGCCATCGCCGTCACCGAGCCCGACGCGGGCTCCGACGTGGCCCGCATCACGACCCGGGCCGTACGCGATGGCGACGAGTGGGTCATCAACGGGTCGAAGCTCTACATCACCAACGGCACCCAAGCGGACTGGCTCTGCCTGCTGGCCCGGACCTCTGCCGAGGGCGGCTATCGGGGGATGTCGCAGATCCTCTTCCCGACTTCCGCCCCCGGTTTCTCGGTCAGCCGGAAGCTGCGCAAGCTCGGCAACAACTGCTCCGACACAGCGGAGTTGTCCTTCACCGACGCGAGGGTGCCGGTGTCTCACACGATCGGCCAGCCCGGACGCGGTTTCCAGCAGCAGATGAAGCAGTTCCAGAACGAGAGGATGATCGCGGCCTATATCGCCGTCGGCGCCATGGATGCCGCGCTCCGCCGTACCGCCGACTACCTTCGTGACCGGCACACCTTCGGCCAGCCGCTGCTGTCCCGCCAGTATGTGCAGTTTCGGCTGGCGGAGCTGGCCGCCGAACTGGACATGCTGCGCCATTACAACTACGCGTGCGCGGAGGCGTACCTGCGCGGCGAGGACACGACCCGGTTCGCGACGATCGCCAAGCTGAAGGCCGGCCGCCTGCAGCGCGAGGTCGCCGACACCTGCCTGCAGTTCCACGGTGGGTTCGGCTACATGGAGGAAACCTGGGTGTCGCGCTTCTTCAGGGACAGCCGACTGCTGTCCATCGGCGGCGGAGCCGATGAGATGATGCTCCAGATTCTGGCACGCCTGGATGGCTTCGCGGGCTGAGCCACGCGCCCCGGCCGGCCCGGGCCATGCGGGGCCGTGATCGCGGGCAGCGGGGTTGCGCGGTGTCAGGCACGGAGTTCGGTGATGTATCTGGCACCTCGCTGCGGTCTCTGGATAGGCAAGACAGCCGGTGAGTCGGAGCCTTGTACAGCCTGCAGCACTCCGGTCTCGCCACCCTCGACTGAGCATGGGAGCATTCCGATGGACATGACAATGCCGGGAGGCATAAGAGTCACCACATACCACCCCCCTCAGGGGTTCGATCCGCTCACTGCGGGCAACGTCGATCTCCAGAAGGCCGGCTTCCCCCCGCGGCCCGACGACCCGCGTCTCCAAGCCCGCTATGACCACGTGCTGAACCGGCTCAAGGGCAAGCTCAATTACATTCCGCCGACCCTCCGGCACAATGCCGAGGTGTTTCACGGGCCACGCAAAAGGCGCCCGGAGGACGCGACCGAGACCTCGACCAACTGGTCGGGAGGCGTCGTGTTCGCTCCCACCGGCGAGCCGTTCAGCTGGATCGAGGCCGACTGGGTAATCCCCGATGTGGATGCTCCCACGGAGAACCAGTGGTACTACTGCGCGAACTGGATCGGGATCGACGGTGACGGCTCCGGCGACGTGTGCCAGATCGGCATCGAGTGCGAGGTGTACCGCAGCGGTAACTCGATCTCCCGCAACATCTACCCATGGTGGGAGTGGTATCCCGAGGCTGAAGTGGGGATCACCAACTTCAGTCTCAGCCCGGGAGACATGGTGACTGCCCTGCTGTGCACGTCGGGCGGGGGCGCCACTGAGGCGAGCGCCTACTTCACCAACCGCACCACCGGTGCCACCACCTCGCTGAGTTTTACCGCGCCCGCTGGCACGTCCTTGACAGGGAACTCCGCCGAATGGGTCGTCGAGGCGCCAACCGTCGGCGGCCAGCAGAGCGCCATGGCCGACTACGGAGAGGTGTTCTTCTCCGTATGCGAGGCATTCGCAGGCACGGTCGGCGGCGGCGGCACCACAGTGAACGGCGGCACGGGCGACAACATCAACATGAATGACAGCTCAGGCAACGAGGTCTCGGCAGGCAACCTGATCACGCCGACGATCATCCAGTGCGAGTACGTGGGAACGCTTCCCTGACCCAGTCGCCGGGGCCCGTCAGATTCCGGGGGCCGTGAAGCCGTCAGTGAGGATGCCGAACGGCCCCCGCCCCCCCGCACCGACCAGCGCGCCGAAGAGGCAGCGGCCCGACGATCGTTCACAGTGCAGCAGACAGGACCGGATCCCGGCGCGGATTCGCCCGGATGACGCGCCGATTACTGCGCATGAGACCGGTACATGCCGCTGCTGGCGGGGATCGTTGCGGTCAAGAGGCCGCCGCTTGGGGCTGGACATCTGGCCCCGTTTGGCATCACTCTGAACAGCATGGGGTGAGTGGCCGGTTCCGTTTTGATCGTCGTGTCTTCGCGCGAGGGTGGCGGCAGGGAGCAGCTTCGGTGAAGTGCGTGGCACGTGATCTCGGCAGGTCACTGTGGGCCGAGCAGGGGACGATGGGTTGTGGACTTAGGGCGGAGTTCGTATGGCCAACCGCGAGGATCGGCGATGACAGCCGCTGAATCCGGCGACGTGGCTGGGCGCCATGTTCATGTGACCGAACCCCTGCCGGCGGTTGTCGTGCAGGGCCTGGTTCCGGTTGACCGGGATGCCGAGCACGCGGTCACCGCCCTGTACGCTGGTCACTACCGATCGCTAGTGCGGCTAGCTGAACTGCTGATATGCGATCTGGCGACCGCGGAGGAAGTGGTGCAGGAGTCGTTCGTCGCGATGCACGGCCGCTGGCGCCTGCTCGGCGACGGCGAGATGGCACTGTCGTATCTGCGGAAGTCTGTGGTCAACCAGTCTCGTTCCGTGCTGCGTCACCGCACCGTCGTTGACCGGAACGCGCCGCTGCCACCCCCTGATGCGCCGAGCGCTGAGCAGGGCACGGTTGCGCCGCTGGAGCGTTCCGCAGTGATCGCCGCGCTGGGCGCGCTTCCGCCACGGCAGCGCGAGGCCCTCGTGCTGCAGTATTACGGGGACCTGTCAGAAGCGCAGGCGGCTTCGACGATGGGAATCAGCAAGAGTGCCGTCCGGCGGCACACGGCCCGGGCCAGGTCGGCGCTGCGTGCCGTGCTGGAGTGCGAGGCATGAGCCAGCGCGATCGTGACTATGACCAGATCTTGCGCCGCGCGCTGCACGTGGCAGCGGACTGGACGGAGCCCGCCGACGACGGCCTGGAGCGGATCCGCGCCCGGCTAACCAGGCCGTACCCGGTTCCTGTCGCCTGGATGACGGCCGGATATTCCAAGGTGGCCTGGCGCGCTCAGGACGGCTTGCAGCACGTTTCGGCGTGGCTGCGAACCTGGCGCGGTCCTGCCGCGAAGCATTTCCTGCCTGCCCGGCCGGCGCGGCTGCGCCTTACCGCTGTGCTGGCCATTGCGGGTTTCGCGGCCGTGGCGGGCACTTTGCTGTTGGCTCCGGTGTCACGACAGGCGATCACCCATACCCCGATCATGCTGCATCTTCAGGGGGGCGGCTCTGGGGGCGGTCCGGGAGGGCCCGGGCTGAACGGTCACGGCACGCAACTGCCCACCGGCCAAGTAACCGCGGCTGCCCCAGGACACGGCAAGGGAAGTCCGAGCCATCCGGCCGCGCCCAGCTGCGCGGCGCCGGCACCGGCTCTTGCCAGCCCAGCAATAAGCCCAGCCGCCAGCGCGAGCTTGACCGCAGGCGCTACGCCTGAACCGATCCCGTCGGCAAGCCCGGCCGCCATTGCGAAGCCGGTTGCCTGCCCGAGCCCGGGCCCCCGCCTTACGCCGAGCCCGACCGCGACCCCTTCGGCAACCCCGACCCCCCGCGTCACGCCGAGCCCGAGCGTGACCCGCTCGGCAACCCCGACCCCCCGCGTCACGCCGAGCCCGAGCGTGACCCGCTCGGCAACCCCGACCCCCAGCGTCACGCCGAGCCCGAGCGCGACCCCCTCGGCAACCCCGACCCCCAGCGCGAGCCCCAGCGCGACCCCCATTGCGAGCCCCATTGCGAGCCCCAGCGCGAGCCCCTGATCCAGCAGCTGTGGCTCGGCTGCGAGCGCAGCGGGCATCCGTGCCGCCCGGCCGGGCAGCCTTGGCCGACGGCCCGGCCGGCTCGCGGCGCCGCCGGGCCCGGGGACGCCGTGCCGCTCAGCGGTGCACCGCGGCGAGCAGCGCGGCGTAGGCGCGAACCAGCGCCGCGCGCTCCAGCGGAAGCAGCGGGCTATCGGGCAGGCAACCCTCCGCGACCCATTGGTCGGACAGGTCCATCGCCCGGGCCCGGTGCACCGCCGCCGGCCTGACCTCGGCCTCGGGCTCACCGTAGAGGTAGCAGTACAGGCGGGTCACCGACTCGACCAGCTCATCCCCGGCGCCTCGCCGCTCCGTCGAGTACTGGACATCGCGGTGCACGCGCCACCAGTCGACCTCGAGCGCAGCGGCCTTCACCGGGCTGGCAGGCTCGCCGTAGCTGAGCCTCACCAGTGCGTAAAACCGTCGCATGCGGGCCCGGGCCCCGTCGGGGTCGTTGTCGGGAAAGGGGGCCCACAACTGGTTGGCGCGCAGCACCAGCCAGGCGCCGTGCAGGGTCCGGTACCAGTCCATGCCGAAGCCCGCCTTGACCAGTCGGACGGACGCCACCAGCACCTGAGGCCAGTTACGCAGGTAGTAACCAACCCACGCCTGGTATTCCAGGTCGGCGATGCGGGCTGGATCGAACGACCGGAGCCTGCTTGGCTTGTCGGTGCCCACGGGCTTCCCCCCTTTTTCTCCGCCCGCGATCCCGGCGCTAGCGTTTCTAGCGTTTCTAGCGTTTCAAGTATTGCACCGCGAGGTTCGGCGGCGCGCATGCCAGCCAGCCATCGGTAATCGCCTCTCGCAGCGCCTTCTTAGATACTTTTCGCAACTGAATGAGAACAGCAGAATATCCGTCGAAGTGCGGAATCGTGAAGTAGGTTCTCGGATGCGCGGCGAGCACGGCCTCCTTCTCGCCGAGATCCTCGACGCGAACAGCCAGAATAGGTCCAGCCGGCGGGACATCGTCGCCGAACCGCTTCAGATCCGCCTTACTGAACGGCCGTTCCCACGCGAATGCCTTACGGGCAACGCTCCACGCCCGATTACCGCGACGTTCAGCTTCGGTGACCTCAGGCAGCTCCAGGGCTATCGCCGCCACGTCATCGAAAGTCGCCACACCCGTACCATACTGCGGCGAAGAAGCCCGACGGCCGGCGGTCGTCAGCATGGCCCGGCGCGCACCGCGGGGCCCGGCGCGGTGCGGTCACGCCGCGGGCCCGGCGCAGGACGGTCACGCCGCGGGCCCGGCGCAGGACGGTCACGCCGCGGGCCCGGCGCGGGGCGTCACCGCATCAGGGCCGCCTTCTCGGGATGATAACGCCGGGTGGCGGCGGCTCGGTGTACAGCAGCTCCATGAGCTCCGCGCGGTTCTTCAGCACCTGCCGCTGGTTAACGTAGCCCTTGTCGGTGATTTCCCCGGCCTCCAGGTCGGCCGGGCGCCCGAGCACGAGGAGCCGTTCGATGCGGGATGCCGATCCGACCATTTCGTTGTGTACGGCCAGCAAGTTCCCGAGCACGTCGCGCAGGATCTCGTGCGGCGCCACCAACTCGCCGGCGAGCGGGATGTCCGCGCCGAGCAGGGAGCGGGCCTCGACCGGATTCAGCCACGCCAGTGCGCTCACCCGCTCGCGATTTTCGCCCGCGATGACCGCGTCGGCCAGCATCGGTGCCGCGGACAGCAGCGCGTTGCGCACCGCACCGACGCGGATGAAGGTGCCGGTGACGAGCTTGAAGTCCTCCGCGATCCGGCTGCGGAAGACCAGCCCGGCGTCCGGGTCCGCGGGGTCGGCGAAGGTGACCGCATCGCCGGAACGGTAGAAGCCCTGGTCGTCGAACGCCTCGGCGGTCAGGTCCGGCCGGCCGAAGTAGCCTGGGGTGACGTTCGAGCCCTTGACCCGGATCTCGTAGGCGTCCTCGACCGGGGCGAGCTTCGCCTCGATACCGGGCATCGGCGTACCGATGCACCGGGCGTCGGTGTAGTCGAAGTTCGCCATCAAAACCGCCGGCGAGGTCTCGGTCGTGCCCCATCCGCCGGTCACGGGGATAGCGTGTTCGCTGAACTTCGCGGTCAGCTCACCGAGCCGGTCACGCAGGCCGGACGGCAGCGCGGCCGCGGCGTTGAACAGCATCCGCAGCCGGGAGAAGAAGTGCCGCGCGAACTCCGGGTCCGCCTCAAGCGCCGGCACGAGTTGGGCGTAGCCGGCCGGGACATTGAAATAGATCGTGGGAGCGACGTCGTTGAGGTTCACGACCGACTGCTCGAAAAGGCCGGGCATGGGGCGCCCGCCGTCGATGTAGATCGTCCCGCCGTTGGTGATCATCATGCCCACGTTGTGGTTACCGCCGAACGTATGGCTCCACGGCAGCCAGTCGACGATCACCGGTCGCTCGGCGGTCAGGATCGGCCACACCTGCCGGATCATCTGCTGGTTGGACGCCAGCATCCGGTGCGTGTTCAGCACGCCTTTCGGCCAGCCGGTCGAGCCCGAGGTGAAGAGGATCTTCGCGACCGAGTCATCTCGCAGTCCGGTGAAGGCATCAGCGACCAGGCGGCCCGGCGTACACGCAGTGAGCTCCGCCAGCCGGGCGGCGCCTGCCCGGCTGCCGGAGCTGACGATCGCCGGTACCTGGCCAAGCGCGTCCAGGGCAAGCTCGAAGAGCTCCGCGTCCTCGGCGAAGACCGCACCTGGACTGATCAGCTCGGCGATCGCCCTGATCCGGGCGTGGTCCCGGCTCTGCAGCGAGTAGGCGATACTGACCGGGGCCACGGGAACTCCCGCCGTCATGGCTCCGAGCGTCAAAAGCAGGTGGTTGATGCTGTTGCCGGATAGCATAAGCAGCGGCCGATCGGGCCCCATGCCCTGCTCGAGCAGGCCCTGCCCGATGGCGTCGGCCGCGGCGACGGCCTGACCGTAACTGCAGGTGCGCCACGATCCGTCGGCGCCGCGCTCGGCGACCATCAGATGATCCGGGCCAGCTGCCGCCCACGCCCGGACGCTGTGCACAATAGTGGGCGGGTAGTCCCGCAACAGCTCGGGGGAACGCAGCAGCAGGCTTCCGTCCGCCTGTTCCCGCATCACGACGCTCTGACGCGCGAACAACGGCAGGTCGGTGTAGGCAGTCATCATTGTCTCCCATCTTCGTCAACGGTCAACGGGGCCATGGCCGCGGCCAGTGCGGTCGAGCAGCGGCGGCCGGTGTAGAGCCACAGGTTCCGGAGGCGGCGAGGGTGGCCTCCGGCTTGCCGAGGTCCTCGGCTGGGTGGCGCCGCTCATCGCTCTCCGGCGCCCTGGTCAGCCACCGATCAGTGCCCCGTGGGTAACGGGGGCGCGGATGAAGTGATCATCGATCCCCTTGATTAAAGCTCTCTCTCTAGAGAGCAGCCTCTACCCACGGTCGCGACAGGGCCATAAGTCCTCTTAGCTGCCGCAGAAGGAGTTCGAGCAGGGCCCGAGCGGATCCGCGCGGCACCTTGGTGCCCCGGGGGTGTCGAGTCAACGATGCACCGCGCAGGGGCGAGATCGAACGACGCCAAGGTGGCCGGCGAGCACGATCACCTCACCGGCCGGGGCGCCTGCTCCTCCGGCTGAGCCGCACGCCGAGCAGGATCAGGTCGGCGATGAGGACCAGCACGCCGATGATGAGAAGGTAAAACAGGCCCTTGGCGACCGCGCCGACTATTCCCAGCGCGACCGCCACAATGATCAGCAGCAGGAACAACGCCATCTCACGCCCTCCGATCCTCCGGGCTTCAGCGACGTGCCAGCCGTCGCTCGCCACCGCCGCCAGGTGAGTAACTCAGGTCGTAGTGCTTGAAGACCGCCTCTTCGTCGCCGGCGGGCAGCTCCCCGTCAGTGCCGATCGACGGCGCGCCCCGCACCTGGCTGCGCGCATAGGTGACCTTGACGTATCCCGGGCCCACCGTGGCTCCGGCCAGCGGCACGAAGACAAGCCGGTGCCGCGTCGGCAGGCCGACTGTGACGGTCGCGAACGCGGGCTCGTCGGTGCCGGTGTCCACATAGACCGATTCCAGTGTCCCGATCTTGCGGCCCCCGCTGTCGACCACATCCTGGCCACGCCATTCCCTGATGTCACCCATCCCGTGCATCGCTCTCCTCCTGTCCCTGCCTGCTTCCGCTCTCCATCTCCTTTATCTCCCCAGGCTCGCCCCTGCCCTCACCCGGGGTGAGTGACGCCCGGGCTCCTGGCCCGACACGCCGCCCGGCGCCGCCAGCTGAAGGCAGCCTCTCATGGCCGCCAGCCAGCCCGCGCCACGACCGCTTGCCGCCACCCATGGTGCCGCCCGACGGCCGGGCAGCGTCCGCACCCCGCCGGCCAGCGGCCGACAAGCTCCTGGTTCGATGAACCATCGACTCCGTCACCTCCGTCGCCGCTATCGAGGGCGTGGCCCTGAGCCCGTCACTGGCGGAAGCCCTGTCCGCCGCCCTGCTCATGGTGGTGCTGGCCTGCGCACTGGCGCGCCCGTGGGGCTGGCCGGAGGCTGTCGTGGCGGTGCCCGCCGCCGTCGTGCTACTGGCCACCGGAGCGACGTCGCTGGTTCACGCCCGCGCGGAGGCGGAGCTGCTGGGGCCGGTGATCGGATTCCTGGCCGCGGTGCTCGTGCTCGCCCAGCTGTGTGACGACGAGGGGTTGTTCCGCACCTGCGGGACGTGGATGGCCCGTACCGCGGCGGGCCGGCCGCGTCGGCTGCTGCTTGCGGTCTTCGTCCTGGCCTCGGTGATCACGGCGGTGCTGAGCCTGGACGCCGCGGTGGTGCTGCTCACACCGGTGGTTTTCGCCACCGCCGCGCGGCTGGGCGCACGCGCCCGGCCGCATGTTTACGCCTGCACCCACCTGTCGAACACCGCATCCCTGCTGCTGCCCGTCTCCAACCTGACCAACCTGCTGGCGTTCGCGGCGAGCGGGCGCCTGTTCGGCCGCGGCCGCCCCGAGCGGGACCCCGGCAGCCGCCTCGAGGAGCTGGCCGCCGTCTCCGCTCAGCAACTCCTGCTTGCCGCCGCCGAGCGCCTCGGGCGGCCCTGCACCCGGCTGGAACGATCCGGCCGGACCGAGCGCGAGGTCGTCGCCGCCGCCGAAGGCGCCGATCTTCTCATCCTCGCCCGCGACGGCGACCGTACCCGCCTGGGACCTCGGAGCCTGAGTCCCGCCTCCCGCTTCGTCGTCGACCACGCGCCCTGCCCCGTCCTGCTCGTCTGGCCCGAAACCGCACCCGGCATCGCCACCATCCCGCCCGCGCCTCACCACCCTCCGCGCCGGCCGGACTAGCAATGCCAACGGACCCGCCTGGGCACGGACGCCGATGCGAGTCAGGAGATCGCCAGCCCGGCCGCTGGAGGCGCTCTCGACGACCGCGAAGCGGCCGCACCGGCTGCCAGGCCCGCTGGGTGCGCGGCGTGGCGTTCTCAGGGCAAAGAGTTACCGGTGCTTCGCGATATCTGCGAAGAGCTCAACTGATGAGGACCGGGAAAAGGTCACGCGCCGGAAAGTCCGTGCCTTGGCGGGTCGGGGCATCTGGACATAATTCGAAATTGCGGCGAAGTAGTGAATCCGTCCCACCACTCGTTGAACTGCGTTATCACGGTAAGCGTGTCCTGCCAACCCGTGACCGGGACACATGGCACGCCCGCGGCCAGCACTGGATAATCATTTCCGATCTCATCAAGCCGATCACCTACGAATAGCAGCTCGGCTGGCGCCGCGTGAATCTGCATCATGAGCTTGCGAATTCCGTAGGCCTTGTCGATGCCCTTGCGCGTAACATCAATCGACGTCGAGCCGCCCCCCCTCACCTCGAACTCAGGCAGCAATAGCGTCACGTGAGCCACGAGCAGGCGCTTCTTCGTTCCATCAGGGTCCCACGCGGCCTTAGCACCGAGCGGGGCGGCTTGCCCGAGGGCGGAGTAGGTGACCTGGCTGCCGCGGTCTTCAATAAGTGCGCCCCACGGATGCTCTTCCCAGTACCCGAGTGTCCTTGACACTTCTTCGAGGACCCGCGCGATCTGATCCTTCTCCGCCGCGGACAAGTCCTCGGAATAGATCAGCGACCACGCACACTGCTGGCGGGAGTAATAACGCGTGCCACACGTCGGCATCAGATGAAGTCGGCTGAGGACTTGTTCCGGGGCGGTTAGCCGGTCGAGGACCTGGGCTTGGAATTGCTCAAACCGGCCGCCCGAGATGATGCAGACGGGGAGGCGCTGGAGAAGGGATACCAGGGCCGTTGCCATCGAAGGGCGCATGGGCGATTTTGACGGCGCGAGCGTGTCATCAAGATCAAAGACAACTGCCTTCGTGCTGCGGGGCGTCTGGTACATGAGCGCGGCGCGGGGCGCCTACCTCTCCCTGCGTATGCGGGCGCGGTTCATGCACAGCAGACTACGACGACGCCAAGCGGAACAGGCCTGGCCTGCCGCCCGTCCGCCAAGTTGCTGGTGGTGCCGGACCCGCCAGCGCACCGGCATACTGGCAGCGGAGGCGAAGCGTCTGGTGAAGAGTGCCGACGGGCTGGGCGAGGGCGCTGGAACGTCACTGGATGCCGCGGCAGCAGCATTGGCGCGAGGTGCCTCTGGCGTCTGGCTGCGCGCCATTTGCCGGCTCGGCCTGGCCTGCCGCGGCGCGGTCTACCTCCTGGTCGGCTACCTTGCCTTCCGTCTCGCGCTCGCCGTCCGCGAGCGCGGCAGTTCGCCGGCGAGCAGCGCGGGGGCGGTGCAGGAAGCCGTCAGTCCCGCTTGGGGACGGATCCCGCTGGTGCTGCTCGTTGCCGGACTCGCCGCGTACGCGCTGGCCCAGCTGGTCGAGGCGGTGTTCCGGCCGTCCCGCGCGGATACCGCGATCGGCAGGTGGCGCCAGCGTGCGGTGTCGTCCTGGGGATGTTTGCTGTACCTGGCCTTCTGCCTGAGCACTGCCCGGCTTCTGGCGGGAACTCCCCCGGAGCAGACCGAGCGGTCGGAGCAGCGACAGAACACGGACGTGACCGCGGACTTGCTGCGAACGGGATGGGGCCGACTGATCGTGATCCTGGCGGGCGCCCTTGTCGTGGCGGCCGGCCTGGAAGCGGCCCGCCGGTCGGTCCGGCTCGACTTCAGGGAGCGGTTCACCCCGGAGCACATGAGCCGGGCGCTGGCCATACTGACGAGGGCGCTAGGCGCCTTTGGCAGCGCAGCACGCTCCGTCGTCTTCGTGCTCGTCGGTGTCTTTCTGCTCAAGGCCGCGGTGCTGTCCAGCGCGAAGCAGGCGAAGGGACTGGACGCGGTGTTCCGTTCGGTGGCCAGCCCGGCCTACGGTTCCTGGCTGCTTGCCTTGCTCGCATCGGGCATGGCCTGCTACGGCCTTTACTGCCTGATCGAGGCTCGCTACCGTGACCTGACGCCCGGCCGGTAAGCCCGGCTCTTACCTTTCGTGCGTCATCCGGCCGGGACGGACGAATCGGCAGGGACATCCGGGGCGGGCGCGGCAGCAGCGACGCCGGGCGCCCGGTGATCCGCCCGGGCAGGCCCGGCAGCCTAGCGGCGCACTGCCGCGGGTCAGCGGGCCAGCCGCAGGCTGCCAGGGCACCACCCGGACGACACAGGCAGGCAGCCGGCGTAGTGTCAGGGCGAGAGCTAGCCAACTAGCCGCTGGGTCAAGACCCCGCCTTGCTGCTGAAGCAGGAAGGCGCGCCCATGATCAGCGTGGATCTGAGCACAAGCGAATGCGACGGCAAAGTCATTGTTGCGTTGCGCGGAGAACTTGACATAGCAGACGCCGCGAGCGTCGCGGCTGCGCTCGCCGCGGTCGCAGCCAGCCAGCCGGAGATCATCGTCGATCTCTCGTTCCTGGAGTTCATCGACTCCAGCGGCGTGGCAGCGCTGGCGCGCGGGCGGAAGCTGGCCCGGCGCGCGGGGGGTGACCTGCTGCTAGCCGCACCGCGACAGCAGGTGCTGCGGGTACTTGCCGTTACCCGCCTCATCGAGGTCTTCTCCGTCCATGCCAGCGTGGACGACGCGGTCGGCAACGGCCAACCCTCCCGGTCAGCGGCCGGGCGCCCAGTCGTCCTCGCCGTGACGTGAACCCGCCCGCGGCCTCAGTGTCAAAGCCGGGGGACGGCAGCCACCGCAAGGTCGCCGAGCCGGAGGCGCCCGGAGAGGTGGCCCAGGACAACGTGTGGCGGACACGCAATCTAACGCTCGCAATCAGGGGCCAGCCACGGATGCCTGGAACCGGCCCGCCGCCCAGGTGCTGCGCTGGCTGCGCGGATGACAGATCGCCGGCCGGGCCGGATCTGGGGCCTGGTCGCCGGGCAGGCCGCCAGCCGCGGCGGACGCGTAACCGCCGCGGATGCGTGCGCGGCGGCCGTCGCCGCAGTTGAGGTCACCGGCGCCTGGCTGAATGCCGCGAGCGGCGCGGAAGCGGGCCACCTCATGTGGGTGACTGATCAGGTCAGCGAACAGCTCGCCGAGCTCCAGCTGACCCTGGGAGAGGGCCCGTGCCCAGATGCCGCTGCCACCGGCGGGCCGGTACTGGCCTCGGATCTGAGCGAGACGGAAACCGGCAGCCGCTGGCCGGCCTTCACCCCGGCAGCCCGCAACGCCGGCGCAGCGGCGATCTTCGCTTTCCCGCTGCGGATAGGGGCGATCCGGGCCGGGGTCCTGGGCCTGTACCGGGAGCGGTCCGGCCCGCTGACCGCCTTCCAGCTGGGCGACGCGCTGATCTTCGCCGACACCGCGACGCTGCTCCTGCTCGACTCCGAGGACCCGGCGGCGGCCGACCCCGCAGCGGGGCCTGGCCCAGGCGGCCAGCCCGCGGAGCTGACACGGCACCGGGCCGAGATCGACCAGGCCACCGGGATGCTCACCGAACAGCTCGGAACCGGCATCGCGGACGCATTCGTGCGGTTGCGCGCCTATGCTTATGCCAATGATCTGCGGCTGTCCGACGTTGCCCGCGACATCGTGGCCCGCCGTCTGAGGCTGTCCCCCGACCTCGACCCGTCCCGGGATGGTGAGGTGTGAAACATCCCTATCGCCGGTGCGTACGCCGCCTGTCCCGTCCCTCGCGACGGATCTTGCTGCATCTCTTGAGAGGGTGAGCGGGATGGATGGAGAACTGCTGTCGGAGACGTTCGTCGAGCTGACCGACACCATGGTCGCGAGCTTCGACGTCATCGACTTCCTGCATATGCTGACCGACCGCAGTGTGCAGCTGCTGGGCGCCTCAGCGGCCGGGCTGCTGCTGGCTGACCCGCGCGGCGAGCTGCGCGTGGTGGCCGCCTCCAGCGAAGCGGCCCGGCTCCTAGAGCTATTCCAGATCCAGAACGACCAGGGCCCCTGCCTGGACTGCTACCGGGCCGGCCAGCCCGTCAGCGCTGCGGACCTGGCAGTCGCGGTGCAGCGGTGGCCGCGGTTCGCGCCCGCCGCCCAGCAGGCCGGCTTCGCCGCCGTCCAGGCCCTGCCAATGCGGCTGCGCGAGCAGGTCATCGGCGCGCTGAATCTCTTCCGCGCTGATCCCGGGCCCTTCCCGCCCGTAGACATACGGGTCGGCCAGGCCCTGGCCGACGTGGCTACCATCAGCCTGCTGCACGAGCGCAGCATGCGCCGCAGCGATACGCTCAACGAGCAGCTGCAGACCGCGCTGAACAGCCGGGTCATCATCGAGCAGGCGAAAGGCAAGCTCGCCGAGCGCCTCGGCCTGGACATGGACCAGGCATTCAGCCTCCTGCGCGACTCTGCCAGGGCCCGCAACCGCCGCCTGGCCGACCTCGCCCAGGCCTTCATCGACGGCTCGGAAACTGTCACCGGCCCGACCGCAAGCCGACAGCAGCAGCTGCCACTGGGCGCCAGGCAGGCGCACCACCGCACCCGGCCTGGCTAGTGGCCCAGGCCGACCTCGTAAACCGGAGTTACCGTTCGATGTCCTTGCGGCGGGCGGTCGCGTCCTGGAGCCGTCGCTCCGCATGGTGGGCGGCGCGGTCGGCCCGGTCGGCGTCCTTGCGTGCCTGGCGCACCGCGCGGCCTGCGCTGGCCTGGGCCTCGAGCGCCGCATCGAGTTCCGCCTTGAGCCGGCCGACGTTGTCTGCGGCGTCTCCGGCAGCGTCGTGGGCCCGGGTCAGCGTAGCCTGGGCGTTCTCCCGGGCTCTGTCGGCGTGCGCGGCATCGCTGCGTGCGTCCTGCTCATCCTGCCTGGCCCGGTTTAGCTGCTCGCGGCGAGCCGCCGGGTCTGCCCCGGTCCGTTTGCCTAGCTGAGCTCGTTTCCCAGCTGCCGCGGGACCGGCAACAGCGGGCACGGCGCTGGCGTCGATGCCGGGGAACCCGCTGCGGGACAAGCCCGAGGTGAGCCGGCCCTGCGACAACTGCAGCGCGGCCTGCTCGTCGGCCAGTGCCGCATGCAGCGTGTCCTCCAGGCCCCGGGCCGTGCTGTCGGACATCGCCTGCCCGGCAGCGTTCGCCAGGATGTGCGCCTGCTGCAGCAGCGCATGGATGATCTGATGCTGCTGGCGGGAATCCTGCCGCAGCCGTTCGGCGTCCAGGGAAGCCGTCGCGTGCCGCATCGAGTCCCCCAGCTCGAGCAGCGACCGGAGCTCGTCAGGATGCGCGCGCACGAGCTGGTTCGCCAGCCACGCGACCTTGTTCGGCTTGGCAAGCTTGCCGATCGCCATGGCACCCTCGCCGTCGCCGCCCGCGCGCGCCTGCTTCGCGCGCTCACCGCGGGCCACGATGAATTCATTCAGCGGCCGGCCATACAGGTCATCAGCTGCGGCATCGGCAGCGTCAGGCCGGCCGGACGTGCCGCGCCGAGCCATTGATCCGCTCCCGCCCGCGGAATCGGCCGCCATCGCCTCATCCGGCCCGGGCTGGGCTGCATGCGCTGGCAGCGATCAGGCCCGCTGACGGCGTGGCCTGGGCGCGGCGGCCCTGGAACTGGGCCGCGGCGGCGCACCCTGGCTGTCCCCTGGCGGGCCGTTAGCGGAGCCCGGCACGCGGCCCGCCTGTGTCCATCGCTGGGTGCACGAGGGTGTGTCCGCGCAGTACCAGTGGACGTCCGCGCACGCTGGGCCGCCGTCGGGCACCATGGACCTGGCCGGCAGGCGGATTCCGCACAGCCAGCACGCTTGCGTTCCGGTTACCCGCCATGCCGCCGGCTCGCCGACTTGATCCATGGCGCCGGGCGGCGTCAGGGGTGTCGGGCTCATCGGGAATTCCCCCTCTCACGCCAGGTCAGCAGTCCGATCCGGCCGCGTAGGTCTCGCCGTCGCTGCCCCGGCTCTTGGGAGCTGTGCCTGTCGTATGGTCAAATCGAGATAAATTCGGCCCGGCCTGCTGACAGGGTGTCATGAGATGGGCACGCGCGCCAGCAGTTCGCCAAGCGCCGCGTCCGGGTTACTGCTGTGCCGTTGCTGCTGGAAAGCCGCCCCGGCCCGGCACCTCGCATGCACCCTACATGGCGCCTCAGACACGCCTGTTTGCTTCGCGCGAATCGGCTGCCCTGCCGGCGAGGCGGCCCGGGCTGGGAACCCCGGCGGTGCGGGTCGCTCGGATTCACGCCGGCCGCGACGAGCCCGCTGCCGCCATCAGCCTGATACTGCTAGTCCCGGGCCCGCGGACTAGCTGATGTCGGGCTCATGAGCCAGCCACAGGACGCCCAGCGGCGGCAGAGTCAGTGTCGCGGAGTAGTCAAGGTCGTTCCAGCCGGTGGGCTCGGCGGTGACAGTACCGGCGAGAATGTTGCTGCCGCCGAACTTCGCGCTGTCGGAGTTGAAGATTTCTGCCCAGCGTCCCGGATGCGGAAGCCCGACGCGGTAGTCAGGACGCGGCACTGGCGTGAGATTGGCCACGCAGGCAATGCTGCGGCCGCCCGACACCGGGAACCGGAGGAACGACAGCACGCTGTTATCTGCGTCGTTGGGGTCGATCCAGCGGAAGCCCGGCCAGTCGAAGTCCTGCTCCCACAATGCGGGCTCGCGCCGGTAGACCGTGTTGAGCTCGCGAACCAGCGCCTGCATTCCGGCATGCTCCGGGTAGTCGAGCAGGTGCCAGTCGACGCTGCCGTCATGCCGCCACTCATCGTTCTGGGCGATCTCGCCGCCCATGAACAGCAGCGGCCGGCCGGGATGGGCCCACATCCAGGCCAGCAACCCGCGCAGGTTCGCCAGTTGCTGCCAGCGGTCCCCCGGCATCTTGGCGAGCAACGATCCCTTTCCGTGCGCTACCTCATCGTGGCTCAGCGGAAGTATGAAGTTCTCGGTGAACGCGTACAGCAGCGCGAACGTGAGCTCGTGATGGTGGTACCGCCGATGCACGGGGTCATTGGCGAAGTACACCAGGGTGTCGTTCATCCACCCCATGTTCCATTTGAACCCGAATCCGAGCCCGCCCAGGTAAGTCGGGCGGGAGACGGCCGGCCAGGAGGTGGACTCCTCGGCGACCAGCATGACCGAGGGGTGGTGCCGGTACACCACCGCGTTGGTTTCCTTGATGAAGTCGATAGCCTCCAGGTTCTCCCTGCCACCGAACCGGTTGGTGATCCACTCGCCCTCCCGGCGCGAGTAGTCCAGGTAAAGCATCGACGCCACCGCATCGACGCGCAGGCCATCGAGGTGGAATTCCTCGATCCAGAACAGCGCGTTCGCGATCAGGAAGTTCCGGACCTCGTGGCGCCCGTAGTTGAACACCAGGGTGCCCCATTCCGAGTGCTCGCCCAGTCGAGGGTCGGCGTGCTCGTACAAGGCCGTGCCGTCGAAGCGCGCCAGGGCCCAGTCGTCCTTGGGGAAGTGCCCGGCGACCCAGTCGACGAGCACCCCGATGCCTGCCTGGTGCAGCCGGTCAACCAGATAGCGGAAGTCGTCGGGCGTCCCGTGCCGCGACGTCGGCGCGTAAAACCCCGTCACCTGGTACCCCCAGGAGCCGGAGAACGGGTGCTCCGCGATCGGGAGGAACTCTACGTGCGTGAAGCCAAGGTCGATGAGGTACTCAGGCAGGACCTCGGCCGCCTCGCGGTAGGTCAGCGGGCGCCATGCGCCGTCGGCGTCCTGGGTCAGCCGCCACGAGCCCAGGTGGCATTCGTAGATCGACACAGGAGCGTGCAGCAAGTCGGTGCTCTGCCGGTTGGCGAACCACGCTGCGTCCTGCCATTCGTAGCTGCTCTGGGTGACGATGCTCGCGGTGGCGGGCGGCACTTCGGTGCCGAACGCGAACGGGTCCGCCCGCAGGCTCACATATCCGTGCTGGCTCACTACCTCGAACTTGTAGTGCTGGCCGGGGCCGACCTCGGGCAGGAAGATCTCCCAGACCCCGGAGCTGCCCAGCACTCTCATCGGGTGAATGCGGCCGTCCCAGCCGTTGAAGTCACCAACGACCCGCACCGCCTGCGCGCTGGGCGCCCACACCGCGAACGACGTGCCTGACCTCCCTTGATGTACTCGCACCTGTGCGCCGAGATGGCGCCATAGTCCCTCGTGCCGGCCCTCGGCCAGCAGGTGCAGGTCGAGCTGCCCCAGCGTGGGCCAGTACCGGTACGGATCATCGGCTGCCGCCACGCCACCGTCTGGGTAGGTCGCCTCCAGGCGATAGTCCGGGATGTCCGGACCTTCCATTACCCCGGCGAACACCCCCGCGCCGTGCACGCGGCTCATCTCGATCCGCTGCTCACCGGCGAGGATGACCATATCGATGGCGTCAGGCCGCCACCCGCGGATCACCACCCAATCGCGGCCGTCATCGTCCCGTACCGGGTGCGGGCCAAGCAGACTGTGTGGATCGTGGTGCTGACCAGATACCAGACGCTCAAGGTCCAGACCGTCCACTGTCAGCCAGAGATGAGCCGGTGAGTCCATGCTCTCGTCCTCCCCCGCAAATGCTCGCGACATTGCGCGAGCGTGTAGATCCACCCAGTTTGCATCCCCGATAGCTATCACGGCATCCCCGGTGAACGGAAGCTCACCCGGGCGGCGCGGGTAGGTATCCGGCGTGATCCCCGGGCTTGTCGTGCTGCGTCGCTATCAGCGATCCTGGCTGCGCGGCGACCTGATCGCCGGAGTGACGGTGACGGCCTACCTGATACCGCAGGTCATGGCCTACGCCGCGGTGGCGGGCGTGCATCCGGTCGCCGGGCTGTGGGCAGCGCTGCCGGCTCTGGTGATCTATGCCGCGCTCGGCTCGTCGCGGTCCTTGTCGATGGGGCCGGAGTCGACGACGGCGCTGATGACGGCGATCGCGCTCGGGCCGCTCGCCAGGGGTGATTCGGCGCGCTATGCCGCGCTCGCCGCCTCGCTGGCGCTGCTGGTGGGGCTGCTGTCGCTGGGTGCGTGGCTGCTGCGGCTTGGCTTCGTCGCGGACCTGCTGTCGCGGCCCGTCCTCGTCGGCTACATGGCGGGCCTGGCGCTGATCATGATCGCGGACCAGCTCGGCCGGGTGACCGGCGTGCCGGTCACCGGGCAGGAGTTCGTCGCGCAGGCCATCTCGTTTGCCCGCGGCATCGGCCTTGCCCAGCCGGCGACGGTCGCGACCGCGGCGTCAGTCCTGGCTTTCCTGTTCGTGTTGCGGTGGCGGTGGCCCAGGGCGCCTGGCCCGCTTCTGGCAGTGCTACTGGCCACCGCTGCCGTGGCGGCGTTTGGCCTGGACAGCCGCGGCGTCAAGGTCGTCGGGGCGATCCCCGCAGGCTTGCCGGTCCCGATGCTGCCCGATGTTCGCCCGCATGACCTGCAGGAGCTGTTGCTGCCCGCGTTCAGCGTGGTGATCGTCGCGTTCAGCGATGACGTGCTGACCGCGCGGTCGTTCGCGCGGGAGGATGAGCAGATACGGCCAAACGCTGAGCTTCTGGCGCTCGCCGTTGCCAACGCCGGATCGAGCCTGCTGCGGGGATTCCCGGTCAGCAGCAGCGCGAGCAGGACGGCCATCGGCATCACGGCGGGGAGCCGGAGCCAGCTGTACTCGCTGACGGCCGCCGCATCGACAGTTGCCGTCCTGATCTTCGCCCGGCCCGTGCTGGCGCGCTTCCCGACCGCCGCGCTCGGCGCGATCGTCATCTACGCGGCGATCCTGCTGATCGACGTTCCGGCCTTCCGGCGGCTGCTCGCCTTCCGCCGCAGCGAATTCGTGCTGGCAGCGTCGACCTGCGCGGGCGTCCTGGCTTTCAACATTCTTTACGGGGTCCTGCTGGCGATCAGCTTGTCAGTGGCCGAGCTGCTGATGCGGGTGGCCCGACCGCATGACGCGGTCCTGGGCCGCGTCCCCGGCCTGGCTGGCATGCACGACCTGGATGACTATCCCGGCGCGCAGACGATTCCCGGGCTGGTGGTGTACCGGTACGATGCGCCGCTGTTCTTCGCCAACGCGCAGGATTTCCGGCGCCGGGCGCTCGCCGCCGCCACCCAGCCCCCGGACCCGGTCCGCTGGTTCGTCCTCAATGTCGAGGCGAACGTCGAGGTGGACTTCACTGCCCTGGAGGCACTCGATGCGCTCCGCGAGGAGATCACCCGCCAGGGAGCGGTCTTCGCGCTGGCCCGCGTTAAGCAGGACCTGCTGGCCAGGCTGCAGTCCTTCGGCTTGGCCGAGAAGATCGGGGCGGAGCGGCTCTTCCCGACCCTGCCGACCGCGGTCGATGCCTACGAGAAGTGGGCTGGCCAGCATCCTCCGCCGCCGAGCCAGGACGGCGGCCCGGACAGCTGAGCAGGGCAGCAGCCAGCCCCGGCTGACGCGGATCGAGTCGACGGAGGCGCGGCCCCCGCTACGGTGTCTGGCTGCCGCTGGGGTGGTGCTCGACAACAGCGTCGGAGGAGGGGAAGAACACGCTCTCGTGGCCATCGCTCCAGCGAACAAGATACGGCGGCGCGCCGTCCCCGCCGTGCACCTCCATGATCACAGCCTTGCGGTCTGCATCACCCACGTGATGTCCCTTGATCACGAGCTCATCGCCGGCATTTGCACGCATCATTCCTCCCTGTTGTCATCAGGGCCGCCTGTTGTCATCAGGGCCGTGACGGCGGCCCGGGACGCCTGCACGCCAAGAGCGTCACGCGTAAGCGGGCCCTTCGATAGGGGCGAAGTTCCCCGCGTGGAAGGGGCGAAGGACCCTGCCGCCGGCCACCATGCCTCGCGCGGGTCTCGCCCGCCAGGTGCGGAGCTGCGGACCTGCGTTATGGGCCCGCCGGATGTCGAAAGTGACCATCGGCCCTAGTGTGCCTGGTCCGGCTGCGGAAGGCTGGAGCTGCGGAAGGGGGTAGACATGATTTTCGCTGATCGCGCGGACGCGGGACGTCGTCTGGCCGCCAGGCTGCAGCACGTGCGAGATGAGCGCGTCGTGGTCCTCGGCCTGCCGCGGGGCGGCGTGCCAGTCGCGTTAGAGGCCGACCATGCCCTGGGCACGCCGCTGGACGCCATCGTCGTCCGTAAGGCGTTTCTCGCCATCAGGCAGTTCCACGCCGGTTTCTCCCAGACAACCGACGACGAAGTGGCCGGTCGGCTCAAGCGCGCGGCGCTCTCCCCCGCGGCAGCCGGCATCGCGGCTAAAGCTGATGCCGCGGTCCGTGGTGGCCCGGTCGCACCGGATGAAATCGCGGATGACCCGCCCGCGCGTGATGAAGTTGCGGGCGGCCCGCTCTTGCGGGACGAAGAGGTTGAGATCAGCGTCGGGGCGGCCAGCCTGGCCGGCCGTCTGGCTCTGCCAGAACGTCCGATCGGGATCGTGCTCTTCGCCCACGCCAGCGGGAACAGCCGGCATAGCCCCCGCAGCCGGTACGTCGCCAACATCTTGCACGAGGCGGGCCTGGGCACCCTCCAGTGTGACCTGCTGACCGCCGGCGAGCAGATGAACCCGGCCAACGTTTTCGACATCGGCCTGCTCGCCGGCCGTCTCCTGGCCGCTACCGGATGGCTGCGTACCAGGCCGGACGTGGCCGGTCTGCCCGTCGGTTACTTCGGCGCCAGCACCGGCGGCGCGGCGGCGCTGTGGGCCGCAGCCGAGCCCGACGCTGACATCGCGGCCGTGGCGTCCTGCGGCGGACGCCCCGATCTCGCCAGCCCCCGCCTCGGCTTCGTGACGGCGCCCACCCTGCTCATCGTCGGCGAGCGCGACAATGCGGCACCGGGCCATAACCGCCGCGCCCAAGCGGATCTGCGCTGCGAGAACCACCTGGCCGTGGTGCCCGGTGCCACGCTCCTTTTCGACGAGCCCGGCACCCTCGCCGTTACGGCCGGGCTCGCCCGCGACTGGTTCGCCCGCCACCTCGCCGCCACCCCCACCAGTGATAGCGCAGCCGAGAATGGCTCCGGTCACGCCTCAGCCGGCTAGGGCCGTCCGTCCCGCAAGTGGCCGGCCTCTAGCTGGGCCGTGCGGGCGGCGACCCCGACCACTGACCGAGATAGTGCGGCTCAGCCGGCCGCCTGGACCGGCCTCCGCCCCGGTGACCAAGGGCCCTACGCGCCCGCGTGCTGAGCGGGCAGTCTGGCTGGAAGGAGGCGGTCAGACATGGTCAGCACATCGCAGCGGCCGGCCAGGCAGGATGAGAGCGGGCCAGCGCCCAGGGTCGTGGTGGCGCTCGGAAGACCCGACCGCGAAGGCCGGAAATACAAGGTAGAGTCACCCGACCGTGTCCTGCGTATGCTCGCCCTGCTCACCGAGGCAGCCGACGAGCTCCGGCTGGTGTCCCTGCCGCCGCAGTCACTGTTCCGGCTCCGGCGGCTGCTGAAGGCTGCCAGCGCGGAGATCGAACGGTCGGTGTCCCCGGCCCTCGCCGATGAGCTGCATCATCTGCTCGGCAATGGCGAGACGGAGCCTGACGCCGCCGAGCTGAGGCTCGAACTGGTGGCCCTGCTCGGCTGGGTCAGCGGGTTGGCGATCGGAATGCTCAGCCAACTTGAAAACGCCGCAAAAGACCCGCACATGGCACGCGATCCTGCCTTTCTTTCTGTCTCTTGACGTGCTCGTCCGCTAGCGGTAGCGGGAGATACGACCTTGGGCGGCCCGGGACTTCGGGCCCTGGCGATCTCAAGGCGGTGCGGCGACGATCTAACCACGGGAGGTGGTAGCGGGTGGCTGCCGTTGATGCGACCGGGGACGAGCTGGCGGTGCCGGCCGGGTATCCCTCAGCGTGGGAGTTCGACGGCCTGCTCAGGAACGGCGAGGCGGTCGTGATCCGCCCGATCCAGCCGGCCGACGCACTGGCGCTGGTCGGGTTGCACGCCGCAGTGCTGCCCGGCACGCTGCACCGGCATTTGCTCCTCGCCAGTCCAACACTCAGCCCCGCAGCGGCAGCGCGCTTCAGCGACGTGGACTACGACGCTCAGATGGCCTTTGTCGCGGTCGTGTCGGGCCAGCTGGTCGGGCTGGCGAGCTACGACCGCCTCGACAGCGCGGCACCGGCCGCAGCGGCCAGCTTTATCGTCACCGACGCTTACCAGCGCCACGGAGTCGCGACATTGCTGTTCGAGAGCCTGGCGGAGTACGCGCGGACGATGCGGATCACGCGCTTCCTCGCCGAGGTCATGGCACAGAACCTGGACATGCTGGAGGTGCTGGTCGCCACGGGCCTGCACTGCACCCGCCAGGACAGCGGGGCCACCGCCCGGATCGACATCGACCTGCGACCGACGGCGGAGTACCGCGCCTCGTGCGACAGGCGGGAGGCGACAGCGGAGGTCGCTAGCATCGCGGCGATCCTTCGTCCGGGGTCCATCGCAGTCGTCGGTGCCGGGCGCAACCCGGGGAACGTCGGCCACCAGGTCGTCCGGTCCCTGCTCATCAGCGATTTCTCGGGAACCGTCTACCCGGTCAATCCGCACGCGCGGGCGGTCTGCGGCGTGCCCGCGTTTGCGGCGCTGTCGTCACTTCCCGAGCCGATCGACCTCGCGATCGTCGCCGTTCCCGCGCCGGCCGTCCCGGCCGTGATCGAAGCGGCCGCCTCGAGTGGCGTACGCGCCGCCACCATCATTACCGCAGGCTTCGGGGAGACCGGCCGGTCCGGCGCCGCGGTCGAGACTGAGCTGCTCAGCGTCGCCCGCAGGCACGGGATGCGCATCGTCGGCCCGAACTGCCTCGGTGTCCTGAACACCGATCCCGAGATCCGGATGGACGCCACCTTCGCCTCGCTCGATGCGCTGCCCGGGCGCCTGGCCCTCGTCTCGCAGTCCGGCGCGGTAGGCGTCCTTCTCGCCGAAGAGACACGCGCCGCCGGCATCGGGCTCTCTTCGTTCGTGTCGGTCGGGAATAAGCTCGACGTCAGCCCGAACGACCTCCTGTGCTTCTTCGAGCGTGACGACCTGACCTCGGTGATCGCGCTCTACCTCGAGTCCATTGGCAATCCGCGCAAGTTCGCCCGCATCGCCCGGCGGGTCGGTGAGACGAAGCCCATCGTCGCGCTGAAGGCAGGCAGGACATCAGCAGGCGCCCGCGGGGCCCGCTCGCATACCGCCGCCGCGGCGACCCCGGAAGTCGCCGTCGCTGCGCTCCTCGAAAGCGCAGGTGTCATCAAGGTCGACCGTCTGGAGGAGCTGCTCGATGTCTCGGCCATCCTGCTCGCCGCGCCGTTGCCCGCGGGGCGCCGTGTGGCGCTCGTCGGGAATTCCGGTGGCCCGCTCATCCTGGCCGCCGACGCGTGCGAGGGCGTCGGGCTGACCGTCGCGGAACTTCGGGAGAAGACGCAGCGCGCACTCGGCGAGGTCCTCGTCCCCGCCGCGGCGGTCGCCAACCCTGTCGACCTCACCGCGGACGGGACCGCGATGATGCTCGAGAAGACGCTCGAGATTGTCCTCGGCGATGACGCCATCGACGCCGTGATCGTTATCGCCGCCGAGACCTTGGCGATCTCAGGACCGGCGGCACGACAGACCCTCGCGCACGTCGCGCAGCTTGCCGGCAAGCCGGTCGTCGCCTGCGCCGTCGGGGCAGGCACCCCATCCGGTTCGGGCGGTGCGGCAGCTATCGCGACGGTTCCAGCACCGGAGCGAGCGGCAGCGGCCCTCGGTCATGTATGTCGCTACGCCGAATGGCGCCGGCGCCCACGGCTCTCCGCCGCCGAGCCCGAAGAGCGGTCCGACCAGCCGACGATCAGCGAGATCGTCGCCTCCAAGCTCGCGGCCAGCGACACAGGGGGCTGGCTTGACCTCGAGCAAGCAGCGCGCCTGCTCGAAGCATGCGGGGTGCCCGTGCTGGCGGTTCGTGGTGCAACGAGCGCGGAAGATGCAGCGGTGGTGGCCGAGGCTGTCGGGTTTCCCGTCGTCTTGAAGGCTCGCTCCGGCGATGTGATCCACAAGTCGGATGTCGGCGGCGTCGCGCTGCGACTGGACAACGCCGAGGCGGTACGCAAAGCCTTCGAGACGATGGAGTCACGGCTCGGCGCGCAGCTGGGCGGGGCGGTCATCCAGCCGATGGCGCCGTGGGGCGTCGAGGCCATCATCGGGCTCGCGTCCGACCCCGATTTCGGCCCGGTCGTGATGGCCGGACTCGGCGGGGTGATGACCGACCTGCTTGGTGACCGTGCCTTCGCCGTCCCGCCGCTCGAGCCCGGCGTAGCCGACGCCATGGTCGCGTCGCTGCGCGCCGCCCCGTTGCTCGATGGCTATCGAGGCGCGCCGCAAGTAGACCGGCAGGCGCTGGTGGCGGTGCTCCGGCGGGTCGCGCGCGTCGCAGAGGAAGTTCCCGAACTGGTCGAGCTTGATCTCAATCCCGTCCTGGTCAGTCCGACCGGGGCGCTCGTCGTGGACTGCAAGGCGCGGCTGGCGCCGCGCCAGCCGGGTCCCGGCCCGCTGTTCCCCGCGCTGCGCCGACGGCCGCGAGTTTGAGCGGTGCCCGGTCGGACATGATCCCGGCGCGCGGACCCGGAAACTGCGGAACGCCAGAGGCCCGGGTCCGGCCCGCCCCGCGAGGATCGGACGTTTTCTCACCGTGACGCCCTACTGTGGCGTTGCCCGGCCGGAGAAGTGAGTGAGGACGATGAACAAGAGGGCGCGGACACTGACCGTGGCGGCGGCCGCGGCCGCGGGTTTTGCCGCACTCGTCACAAATCCCGCGGTCAGGCAGGAGGCGCGGCGGGTCCGCCGGTTCGCCCGGCCGCTGCAGCGTAGCGTGCCACGGGCGCCCGTGCCGCCGCTCCTGCCGCCCGGCCGGGTGCTGAACCTGCCCGGCCGCGGCGAGGTGTTCGTCCGCGACTCGGGCGGCACGCCCGCGGAACCAGCGGTGCTGCTCCTGCACGGCTGGACCGCCAGCGCTGACCTCAACTTCTTCCCTGCCTACGCCCGGCTCGCCGAATCCTACCGGGTGATCGCGCTGGACCTGCGCGGGCACGGGCGCGGCATGCGGTCAGCCGAGCCGTTCAGCCTCGAGGACTGCGCCGACGACGCCGCCGCGCTCCTCGGCCAGCTTGGAGCCGAGCACGTGATCGCCGTCGGATACTCGATGGGCGGCCCGGTCGGGCTGCTGCTGGCCCGGCGGCATCCTGGCAAGGTGCAGGCCCTGGTCATGCAAGCCACGGCGCTCGACTGGCACGGCAGCGCCCGGGAGCGGGTGATCTGGCGCCTGCTGTCAGTGCTCGAGCTGAGTCTGCGGCTCGGTACCGGTGCCGGCTTTGTCGAACGGGTCGTTCGACAGGTAACCGAGGAGCAGCCCGAACTCCACGTCTACCGGCCGTGGCTCGCCGCGGAGTTCCGCCGCGGGCTGGCGCGCGAGCTCGCTGACGCGGGGCAAGCGCTGAGCCGCTATGACGCTCAGCCGTGGGCGGGTCAGCTGGGCCTGCCCGCGGCCATCCTCATCACGACCCGCGACCGGCTCGTGCGGCCTTCTGAGCAGCGGAAACTAGCAGTGGCGTTGCACGCACACGTGATCGAGGTTGACGCGGACCATGACCTCCCACTCGTCAAGGGCGCCGAGTATGCACGCCTGACCAGGCTCGCCGTCGACACAGCCGCCGCGGCCGCCGGTCTCAAGACCGGCGCCTGACTGGCCTGGGAAGCCGCGCGGAGGACCCGAGCGTTGCGAGTCCGTCCCTAGTCGTCGCGGGTTGACGCGCGGCGCTCCGCCTCCGAGATCGCCCAGGCGGCATTGACCAGGCCGATGTGGCTGAGGGCCTGCGGGAAGTTGCCCAGTAGCGCACCCGAAACGGCGTCGACTTCCTCGGCGAGCAGCCCCACGTCGTTCACGAAGGCGATCGCGCGCTCGAACACCGCGCGGGCACGTGTCAGCTGGCCTGCGAGGGCGAGCGCCTGGGCGAGCCAGAAGGTGCACAGCAGGAAGGTGCCCTCCCCGCCGGCGAGCCCGTCGACGCCCTCCTCCGTCCGGTAGCGGTAGACGAGCCCCCGGCCATCAGTGAGGCGTGCGTCGATCGCGTCGATCGTCGCGAGCATCCGCGGGTCGTCGGCCGGGAGGAAGCCGACGTTCGCCATCATCAGGTTGGCGGCGTCGAGCGCGGTGCTGCCGATGTACTGCGGGTAGGCGTTGGCCTGCTCGCTCCAGCCGTCGCGGACCACCGTCTCCCAGATCTCGTTCCGCGCCGCCGTCCACCGGTCGACCCGGTCGCCGGCGCCGATGCGGTCGGCGAGCGCCAGAGCGCGGTCGAGCGCTACCCAGCACATGACCTTCGAGTAGAGGAAGTGCTGAGGATCGCCGCGCACCTCCCAGATGCCCTGATCCTTCTCCATCCAGTGCGTGGCGGCCGCGTCAGCACACGCCACCAGGAAGCGCTTGGTGTCGTCGTCGATCCCGGAGAGCTGGCCGGCGAGCCGCCTGGCCGCCCCGAGCAGCTCGCCGTACACGTCGATCTGCTGCTGGTCCCACGCGCCGTTGCCTACCCGGACCGGGCGGCTGTCGCGCCAGCCAGGCAGGTGGCCGAGCTCGCGTTCAGACAGGTCGTGCTCTCCCCCGATGCCAAACATGATCTGCAACCCGCCGTCCGGGCCCACCGACGAGGCGGCCGCCGTGGTCATGAACGCGAAGAAGCCGGCGGCCTCGTTTGGGCACGCGGCGACCCACAGAGCCTCCATGGTGAAGCTCGAGTCGCGGACCCACGCATAGCGGTAGTCCCAGTTGCGCTCTCCGGCGATGGCTTCCGGCAGCGACGTCGTCGCCGCAGCGACGACGGCGCCGCTGGGCTGGAAGGAGAGCCCCTGCAAGACGATGCCGCTGTGGTGCACGAGGTCCGCCCACGGGCCGTCGTACGCCTGATGAATGTCCGACCACGAACGCCACGCCTCGACGGTGCGGGTCAGGACCTCTGCGAGGTCCGCCTGCGACCACACCCGGGCTGGGGTCTCCTCCAGCGTCGAACGGTGCACCGCGAGGTAGACCTCCTCGCCGGCGCGCAGCCTGCGCCGCCCGTGCGCGCGCGGGCCGTCAACGCTCAGGCCGTCAGCGGTGAGGACCAGCCACTCGGCACCGCCGCGCGCGGTGACACCGCCCGCCACGTTGCTGAGCAACGGCACGATCAACCCGTACTCGGGGCGGGGCTGGTAGTCGACCTGGACCTCGACCTCGCCGTGGGTGCAGGCGAGCTTGCGTACCAGCAAGTGCGGCACGTCTCTGCCGAGCCGGTGTCCGCCGTTGTCCTTACCGAGCGCCATCGCGTCGGTCAGCACGAGCGTGCCGGCAGTGGTGCTGAACGTCGTCTCCAGCACGAGCGTCCGGTCGAGGTAGCGTCGGCTGCTGGTCCATTTGCCCACCGGCGACACCTGCCAGTGCCCGGCCTGCTCACCCAGCAGCCGGCCCAGCACCGCCGGACTGTCGAAGCGCGGGAAGGCGAGCCAGTCGACCGAGCCGCTGGTCGTCACCAGGGCGGCCGAGTGGCGGTCGGACAGCAGGGCGTGGTCGGCGATCGGCGTGGTGGACATCAGCGGGCTCCCGTGGACACAATGCGTGAATTTAGCACTAGTGAGGACGCCGATGTCGCGGGCTGACACCCGGCTGCGCTGGGCCAGCAGGCACTCCGGTTGCTCGAAGCCTACGGGCTGTGAGCCCGGCCAGCGCGGTTACCGGTCCGCCTGGCCGTGGCGCCTGGTGAACATGGGACCCCCGGGCACTCTGATGATCCTGGGAACCAGGGGGCATGAGAGCCCTGCGCGACTGGGCTGACATCGGCTCGAGCGAGCTCGCTGGGCACTGCCTGGGTGAAATGTGCGGCACTATGACGAGAATCACCTTTTAGCATCAGGCAGCCAGCCAGGAATTATTAGCGTATCGGGAATTTTCCGGTATCCGCCCACGTGGGAGGCGGCTCCGGGCTGCGCGAGCGTCTCCCCAAACCCGAAGAACGGCCGACGGAAATGACCGCGTCCGATAGGGCGGATACCGGAAAACGGCCTAGTAAATTTCGCGTTAACGACGCGTGTGGATAGCTTTGCAACGAATGGCCGTACGGAAATGAGGGCAGGATGGCAGACCCCTAACCCTGGCTGCACCGTGATGGATGCGGATCCCGCTCTCTGCTACGAGAGGATGGTCCATGATCCACACAACAGCTGTGGTCACGGCTGTAGAAGTTCACCGCGATGCAACCCCCAGGCCCCCGGCGAGTTTCGTCGTGCGCCGGGGTAATTCCCTCAGCGAAATCGCCGCCCGGTACCGCATCGAATGGCCCGGGCTGTACGAAGCCAACCGGGCAGTCATCGGACGAAACCCCGACCTGATAACCGTCGGTGAGCGCCTGCGCATACCCTCTGCGGCGTCAGCAGCGCACCTCGCTGCCTCCTACCGGCCAGTTGCGGTCGTGATGGTGCCCGTCTCCCCGGCCGCTGCGACCCCAGAGCCGGTGGCTGCGCAGGCCATCCCAGCGGAGACTGCCGCACCAGCGGAGACTGCCGCACCAGCGGCGGCCGCCGCACCGGCGGGCTCCTTCCAGCAGTGCGTCATTTCCCGGGAGAGCGGTGGCGATGCGCAGGTCATGAACGGAACCGGTCACTACGGCCTCTACCAGTTCAGCGCCTCGACCTGGGCCGGTGCCGGGGGCAACCCAGCTGACTTTGGGAATGCGTCCGTGGCCGAGCAGAACCAGGTATTCGCCACGGCCTACGCCCAGGATGGGACCTCGCCGTGGGCGCCGTATGACGGCTGCTGACATCCGGCAAGCCGGGCGGTCGCATGACGGCCGGGCAGAGCTGAGCAGGTAACTGCATGCGGGCGGCGACCGCCGGAACCAGTCCGAGGTCGTCGCCCTCCGTCCGTCTCCCGCATCCCCCCGTGTTTCGGCGCCGGGTTGAACCGACGCCATGGACACCGCCCAGACCATTCCGGACCCGATGGGCTACCTCCAGGACTATGACGACGTTGTCCCGGCAGCTGTCCGTGGCCGACACATCGCCTGGATGCCCGGACGGCACCCGGCCCGTCTGGACAGCACGACGAACGTGCCCTGGCTCCGGGTTCGTGCCAGTGGGAGGATGCGACTGTGGGCGACGAGAGGGACACCGAGCTCGCCGACACCCTGGCAGAGGTCGGCCGGAGGGTCGGGCAGGCAATGACCGATGCACTCGAGCGCCTGCGATCGGCCTTCGATGCGCTCGCGGAGGTGGCCAGCCGTCCTGAAGTCCGGGCGGTGATCGAGCGCGCCGAGAAGGCCCTGCGGCGCAGGCCCTGCCTTTGCTTCTGCTCGCGGGCTCATCCGGATGACCACGGCATCTGCGAGCTGCTCGGCGCGGTGATTACGGGCCATAACAGCTCAGACTGGCTGGGCGATGTTGATGTGCCGTTGTGCGCTCCGTGCGCGGCAGCCCGGGCCGCGCACGAATTCGCTGGGTGATGGATCAGCTCGCCGGAATGGCCCTGCCCCGGCTAGCGGCCGGCCAGGTGTGGACCGGCAGCCCGGTGTCCGCGCACCGCAGGTAGCGGTCAAGCATGACGGCTAGGGCATGCTGCCGGTCATGATCTTGCTCGGCGGCGGTGAGTGTGGCGCGCTGCCACGCCGCGCCGGTTTGCCCCGAGGCCGCCCGCGCGGATATCACGTCGAGCAAGCTGGCGGCTTCTGCTGCTGCCACGCCGCCCTCGAGCAGACCCTGCAGTGCCGCGGGCACCAGCTCGGTCACCAGCTCGGCGGCGGGCAGCGTCCGTATCTGATCGCGGTGCCCAGCTGGCCAGGTCAGCTGGGCGGACAGGCCATGCTGGGCGGCGCGGTAGAAGCCATGATCGGCGCGCTCGAACGGCAGCGCGTAGGTCCACTGCTGGTCCTGCCCAGCTAGCCACAACGACAGCCCGATCAGGAAAGCGGCGTTAGCCAGCATGTCGATCACGGTGGGGCCTGCGGGCAGTGCCCGCATCTCGATCCGCAGATGCCCGCCCGAGGCAGGGTCGTAGAGGGCCCGGTTCCACGGCCACACGGTGCCGTGGTGGATCCTGAGCTCCTCCAGCGGCGGCGGCTGCGATCCGGCGCCGGAGGCCGCCGCGCCGCGGTGGCCGACCACCGGCAGCAGCGGCTGGTGCAGCCGGACACTCTGGGTGAACAGCTCCAGCGGCCCGCCGCGCAGCCAGCCCGTCCCCAGACCGGCCCGGGCAAGGCTGCGGCGTGGTCCGCGGCCCGGGCGATCATCGGCCGCCTGCTTGTACAAGGCAATCCGGGTTTCCTGCCAGAGCCGGTGGCCAAGGAACGTGGGCGAGTTGCCGGACACGGCCAGCACCGGCGCGGTGGCCAGCTGGACCGCGTTATAGGTGCGCGTGAAGTCGGCGGGATCGACCCGTAGGTGCACCTGGAATGAGGTATTCGCGCCCTCCAGCCCGAGGTCCTCGCTGGCCAGCTCGAGCGGGTCCGGGCCGGCGATCCGGATGCGGGCCGGGCTGCGGCGAAGCCGTCGCATGCCGCTGTTCAGAGCACGATAACGCGCCGCGTCGGTCAGCATGCCGGGACCGAGGTCAGCCCGGCTGAGGGTGGGCAGGATGCCGATGAGCGCGAGCCGGCCCGCGTACTGGCCGGCCGCCGCGGCGGCGCGGTGCAGCAGCAGGTTCAGCTCGTCGCCGAGCGCGGCGAACGGACGGCCGGCCAGCAGCGCCGGCGAGGTGTTCAGCTCCAGGTTGGCGCGGTTCAGCTCGACCGTGACCCGCGGATCGGCCGCCGCGGCGCGGACAGCCTGATTGCGCGGCAACGGGCGGCCCGCGCCGTCGATGAGGAACACCTCAAGCTCGGCACCTATCGTGGCCGGGCCAGCCCCGAAGCCGGGCCGTTCCAGCAGCTGCCCGAGTTCGGACAGGCATTCCTCAAGCCGGACCCGGAACCGGGGGTAGTCACGCTCGTCAAATTCTTCCTCGCTTATGGCCGTTCCCACAGCCCGACCTCAATATCGTGCCCGCTGGGGCCGCCGGGCCGTGATAAGTCGCACCGGCTGGATGAGCTGCCGGACACCGAGATCCGCCGGCCGGTCAGCGTCGCGGGCAGGATGCGCACGTAGTGGCTCTTGGCACCGGCTGCCCACGAGTCAAGCGGCAGCTTGCGCAGGCGCGCCAGCTCCCCCGGGTCAGTGACCTGCACTGCCTCACCGCGGATCACGACGCTCCAGCCGGTCTGAGTCGCCGCCTCGGATCTGTCAACCTCGAACGCGACCCGGCCGCCAGAGCTGGCAACGTCCAGCTTCGTTCCCTCGCCGGTGCGAAACACCACCATATGGCGGTCGACGATGAAGTTGACGGGAAGCAGCATCGGCCCGCGGTCATCGACGAAAGCCACCCGGCCCAGCTGTTCCCTGGCCAGTAGCCTGAAGCACTCGCACTTGGTCAGCTCCTGCCAGCGAACCTGGCGACCTCCCCCACCTGCGCGGCCCTTGACGGCGGGGCCGGATCGAGTAAGGCGCCTGTCGGGGAAACAGCCGAGCGACCAGACGGCAGCCGCCGAGAGAATGTCCATGACTCCTCCCGGGGTCGCAGCACGCAGTATCGCCAATACCGCCAGCTGACCGTGGCCAGCGGCCACGGGACAGGTGCAAACGTCTGCGGCGCGCGGGACCTTTGTCGGGCCTGGGAGCCAAGGCCGCCACACGGGCCAGCCCAGACTCTTGGGCACCGGAGTATGCTGATACGCAGCCCGTGCTCAGGCAGCCTGAACGAGTTCCCGGCCCGGCCTAGACCGTACGCCAGTCTCGAGATCGCCTCGCTGCACTTCCTAGCCCCGCGAGGTGAGACGGATGACCCAGCCATGACAGCGCGTCATGACGGTGCCGGGCCTCTCCCGGCCGCCAGCGCCCGCTTGGCCGGGCACCTGGAACTCCCCCGGCCGCTGCGGCTGCTGCGCACCATCACCTGGAGCCTGACTGAGTCTGCCGGGCTCCCGGTCGCCGCGTATGCTGCCGCCGCCTGGCTGGGCGGACGCGATGCCGGCCTGCTGGCGGGACTCGCAGCCATCTGGGTAACTGCCGGTATCCGCAAGATCGTTACGGGGTCCGTCCCCAGCCTGCTGGCAATCTCAGCGATCGTGCTCACGCTCCAGACCGGTATGGCCATCGCCACCGGCGAACTGTGGATCTTCCTGCTGCAGTTCCCGCTCGCGAACCTCTGCATGTCGGTCCTGTTCGCCCGGACCGCCCGCGGCCCGAACCCGATCGTTGCCCGGCTGGCCGCTGAGGTGGTCGCCCTGCGGCAGCCCTGCACCGCCCATCCGGGCCTGCACCGCTTCTTCCAGGGCGCGACCTGGCTGTGGGCGGGTATCTTCCTGCTGCTCACGGCCAGCCTCGCGGTCATGATGGTGACCGAGCCGACCGGCATATTCCTGATGCTGTCGACCGTCGCAACCGCCGTGCTCGTCGTCATCGGAGCTGGCGCGTCCACGCTGTGGTTCCTGTCCGTGCTGCGCCGGCTCGGGCTGAGCCTCCGTTTCGCCCCAGCCTGACGCGACCGGCAGTACGCGCCGCCGCCGGGGATCGTACTGCGCGGCTGGCCCGTACCAGCGCAGGCCCGCCTTCGGCACCGGCAGCACGCCCCGGCGAGCGCAAGGCAGGGCCGCCTTAGATGTCGGTGGTGGCTTGAGCCTTGCCGTCCTTCACGGCGGCCTGGAGCGCGGCGTAGTCGCGTTCGTTCTGGTCGGCGTAGGTTTCGGCGAAGTCGGCGATCGCCTCGTCGAACTTGCCGGAGCCGCCGAGGTAGGCGGCTAGGGCAATGCGGTCCCCGGAGCGGGCGTGCGCCCGGGCCAGGGTCCATCCGCACAGCCGGGCGTAGATAGTCATGCCGACGGGGAGCATCAGCTCGATGGGCACGGAGAACTTCCAGTCCTTCAGCTGGCGGACGTAGAAGTCACGGTCCACCCCGTCGGCGGGGTTGGCGACGCGGGTCCAGCCCAGGAAGATGTCGCTTTGGGCCTGCATCAGGTGCTGCCCGGCGACGACCCGCTCACCCTGGTTGGTGTACTGGCTGCGCCCGGCGTACTCCGCAAGCACCGACGGCTGGGCTTCCTTGGCTTGCAGGAACAGCGGCTCGACCCCGTCACAGGCGTCCATCAGCAGGATCCAGGCGCGGGTGCCGACGCTACCGACCCCGACGACCTTGCGGGCCACCTGGACAAGCTTGAACTGCTCCAGCAGGTGCCGCCGGTCGGACTGCAGGGTGCGCCGGTACTTGCCCAGCACGGCGTGGAGCAGTTCGTAGAGCGCGTCGGCCTGCACGTCGGCGAAGACCTCTTCGACCGGGACGATCGTCGGCGGGGTGCTGATGATTCGCCGCTGCCCGTCGACCACGGTGGTCAGCTTGGCCAGCGCCTTCGTGCTGTCGCTGGTGTGGGCCTTGGCCAGCAGCCCCTCGGCCGCCTTGAACCTTTTCGCCTTGACCTCGGACCTGAATTCGCTGAGGGCCGGCTCGATGTCCAGGTGCGCGTACCAGACCTCCAGGAACGGCTGCTCCGCGAAGGCGCGCATGGCCGTGCGATAACCCTCGCCCGCCGCCAGGACGATCTTGCGCCGGGCCTTAGCGGGGAACCCGTTGTCCCGCCCGGCTACGGCCAGGCTCGCGGCCAGCCGCTTGACGTCCCACTCGAACGGTCCGGGCAGGGTCTCGTCGAAGTCGTTGACGTCGAAGACCAGCCGCCGCTCCGGCGAGGCGAACGCACCGAAATTCGACAGGTGCGCGTCCCCGCACAGCTGCACCCGCAGCCCCGAGGCCGGCGTGCCGGCCAGGTCCGCCGCCATCGGCAGCGCCGCCCCCCGGTAGAACGTGAACGGCGACACCAGCATCCGCCCGTGCCGGATCGGCACCAGCTCCGGCACCCGCGACGCCGCCTGGCCCAGCAGCAGCCCGACCGGATCCCGCGACCGGCCCGGCCGGAACTCTGCATGCGACTCCAGCGGGGCCGCCGACCTGGCATCCTTCCCCCGCGCCGCCCGGTCCGCCCGGCTCAGATGCTCCACCGCCCCGGCCCGCGCCGGCCCATCGCCGGAAGCCCGCACAGTTGATCTCCTCGCCGCGCCCCGGCCAGCCGTCACCGTCATGACCACTCCTCCCGTCCGGGCCGCAGCGCCGTGCTACTGCTGGCCGGTAACGCGCCACGATGTCTCCTTAGCGCTGCTACCCAGAAAAGCATCAGCACGCCGGGATGACATCCCCTCAAAAGGATGAATCCAGCGATCGCGGCCCGAAAGCAGGTTAGTCGGCCTGGTCCGATTCCGCCAGGGTCGATCGCCAGGCCGAGCGCCTCGGCGATCTTGGCGGCCGCTGGCCCCTATCCGCCGACGACGTCCTGACCGAGACGTGGCCCGGTTCCGGCCGATCCCAGCCAGTACCCGACATGCGCGCACGGCAGAATGCACCTGACGGCAACGGCGCGGCGGCCAGCGCCCCCGGGCAGCCGCCATCCGGGCGAGCCAACCGTCTCTGGCCCTGCCTCCCTCCCGGCCTGCCGGGGCGCCTATTGGAGTTCGAAGAATCTGCGCACGCGCGCAGACTTGCGAGCCAGGACCCGGAAAAACGGGAGCGAGAACACGACCTGAGAAATGCTTCCGTACCGCTCGTAGATTGCCGCGTTCAGCTCCATGGCAAGCACGATTCCTCGCCCGAGAATGAAGAACCATCCCAGCGTCACGACGGTCGTGCCAATCGCTCCGTAGAGCTGGCTCGCGCGGCCGAGCCGGTCCGGAAGATAAAACTCACTGATTATGTGCATGCCCGTGATGGTCAGAGCCACGAGCAAGGATCCTGGCAGCAGCGCTCCCGGGTCATCGGTGACACGCGGCAGCATCACCGAGACGCCGAGCCACGCTAGCGCGTAGATCACCAGGGCCGGGACAAACGCAAGCCCCGCGATGCCCAGTCCCAGGTCTTCCCGGACTCGATTCACGAGAATGGCGATCAAGGCCATGCCGCAGATCAGGCCCGCGACTGCGCCCGCCGTGCGCAATGAGGCCCGAGTCCCCGTCAGCGGCAGCCGCCACGCGGCCGCGCTCGCTGCCCGCAGGACCCTGCCCAGCGACCGGCCTGCAGTCAGCACCCCGAGCAGGCCTAGCAGCACCGCGAACCATCGGGTGTACCCAGGCTGGTGAAAAGCCTCGCTGATCTGCGCCCCGAGACTGCCGTACACACCGGCAGTCCGGCTGACCTCACGGGCATCGACGAACCCGGCGGCGAACCCTGCGATGCCGACCACAAGGAGAAGCAACGGCACGAAAAACAGAAACAGGCGGAACGCGATCGCGCTGCCCAGGACCGATCCTGCCGATTCCCGGTCTCGCCTGAAGGTCCCGACGATGACATCGACCACAGGAATGTGCTCGTACCGCGCCAACCAGTGCCGGACTGGAGTCAGGCGCGCCCGGGTCGTTTCAGCGAGCCTCCGGAACGCGGTGACGTCACGGCCGGCTTCGCCGGCCTGCTGGTCATCAGGGCCGTCACTCATCCTGCCCGGCTCGGGCATCTCGCGCCATCCAGACTATCGCCGCCGCCCCCTACCGAGTCGAGCTTGCAACCGGGCAGGCCTCCACGTCAGGTTCTCACGTTGAACAGCCGGGCAGGAGACCGCGCGTCACAAGACTGATATTTTGCGATACCTGCTGTATGCGGCTGCGGGCGGGTTGCCGCGGGAGCCGCCGGTGGAAAGCGGCTTGCGGGCTGTCCCGCTCCCGGCATCGGCGCGGCCGGCCTGGAGGGTGAAGGGGCTACTCCAGGCAACGCGGCGGGATCACCTGGGTGACCCGCAGGGGTCACCCAGGTGAACAGGGGCGGGTGAGGAGAACCGCCGCCCTCCTCGGCTGCCTGGAGCGCCAGCGCGACCGGCTGCCGACACCGTGCTGAGCCCGGCCAGCCAGCCGCGGGTTTCTCGCGGCCCGGAGCCGGGCAGATGCCTGAGATGCCTCAGGGTGCCGGCAAGACCGGAATCGTGATCGTCGGCGCGGCCATGGCCGGCGGCAACGCCGCCGTAACCCTGCGGGAGGGGGGTTTCCGGGACAGGATCGCCGTTATCGGCCGGGAACCGGGCGTCCCCTTTGGCCGGCCGCCGCTTTCCAAGACGTACCTGCGGTCGGAGGAGGATCTCGCGGACTGGTATGTCAGGCCCGCGAGCTGGTACGAGGAGCACGACGTGGAGCGTCTCCTCGGGTCCGATGCCGCGGTCATCGATACGGCCGCGCATACAGTGCTCCTTGGCTCGGGCCGGGAACTGCGGTACCAGAAGGTCCTGATAGCCACGGGCGGGCGGAACCGGAGGCTCGAGCTTCCAGGGGCTGACCTGCCTGGCATCCACTACCTGCGCACAGTCGCTGACTGCGAGGCGATCAAGGGCGACGCCGTGGCGGGCCGGCGCGCGGTAGTGGCGGGCATGAGCTTCATCGGCTCCGAGGTGGCGGCCTCGCTGACGCAGCTCGGGGTGCACGTGACCGCCATCTTTCCCGGCAGGTTCCCCCTTGAGCGGGTGCTGGGCGGGGAAATCGGAGCGCTATTCGGTGCCATCCACCGCGCGAACGGCGTCGAGCTGCTCGCCGGAGATCAGGTTGCCGCGTTCGAAGGGGCCGGGCGGCTGGAGGCGGTCACGACCGCTGGCGGCGCTCGCGTGGCATGCGACTTCGCGGTGGCTGGTGTCGGGATTGAGCCCGAGGTCCCGGCCGTCGCGGGCCAGCCTATCGCGCAGGATAACGGTGTCCTGGTCGACGAACTGTGCCGGGCCAGCGCCGCTGACGTCTACGCAGCCGGCGATGTCGCGAACCATCTTCACCCGGTATTCGGCCGGGTCCGTGTCGAGCACTACAACAACGCTGAGAAGCAGGGCGCCGCTGCGGCCAGATCGATGCTGGGCTCGGATGCTCCCTATGACTACATCCATAGCTTCTGGTCAGACCAGTACCAGCACAAGCTCGAGTACGTCGGCCATGCCGCGAAGTGGGATGAGTTCGTGGTCCGCGGGAGCATGCAGGAAGGAAGGCTCGTCGGGTTCTACCTCGTCGACGGGCTGGTGCGGGCCGCGGTCGGGCTCGACCGTGGCGGAGACCCCGAGCTGGACCCCGACTCGGAGATGGCAGCGGCCGCGCGCCTCGTGGCCGTGCGAGCCCGGCCTCCTGCTGGACTGCTCGCCGACGAGCAGGTGGACCTGTGGTCGGTGGGGAGCCAGGCCTGAATCCGCGGGCCGCTCACCTGACCCGCGCCTGCCCCCGCGAAGAGGCCGTCGCTAGGCATTGGAGAAAAGGGGGATGTTCGCCCCGCTGGCCGGGGCCAGCGGGCTATCCAGCAGCGCCAGGATCAGCTCCGCGACATCGCCGGGTGTCAGGCCCGGGCGAAGTTCGGGATTGGCCCGGCGCAGCATCTGCGTGTCGACCGCTCCCGGGCTCACGCAGATGGCGCTGATGCCGTGCTGCCTGCCTTCTACGGCGATCGCCTCCGTCAGGCCGATGACTCCGTACTTGGAGACGTTGTAGGCGGTCAGCCCGGGGAACTTCTCGGTGGCGTAGATGCCTGAGAGCGAGGCGATGTTGACGATCCGTCCTTCGCCAGCAGTACGCATGGCGGTGAATGCCGCGCGGCAGCACAGGAACGAGCCGGTCAGGTTGACCCCCAGCGTCTGTTCCCAGATGTCCCGCGTGGTCTCGGCGAATGGCGCGGACGTCAGCACGCCAGCCGCGCAGACCAGCGCGGCGAGCCGGCCGGCCTGGGCGGCGGTGGCAAACAGCCGCTCGACATCTTCGGCCTTGCTCACATCCGCGGGCACGGGCATGGCCGCGCCGCCTGCGGCCTGGATGCCGCTGGCGACGCCGGCGAGAGCATCGCGGTCACGGGCCGCGAGCACGATGTGCGCCCCGGCGCCAGCAAGGGCCATCGCGGTGGCGGCCCCGATTCCCCGGCTGGCGCCGGTGACCATCGCGACCCGTCCCGCCAGCCAGTGCCCTGAATCACTCATGGACTGTGGCTCCGGCACGCCGGCGGATGACTTGCCGGTAGAGCTGCTCATGGGCATCCAGACTCCGTTCCAGGTCAAGATGCCTTTCGGCATGCCGACGGCACGCCGCGCGCGAGATCTGGGTCGTCCTCCGGACGCAATGCGCGGCCGCTTGGAGGTCATCTGGCGCGACCAGGAAGCCGGTCACGCCATCCACGATTATCTCGCAGAGCCCGCCGCGCCTGAACGCCACGACAGGAGTCCCGCACGCCTGGGCGTCAGCGGCAGCCATGCCGAAGGGCTCGTCCCACCTTGCCGGGCAGACAACGACCGCTGCGCGGGCCATTGCCGCCCAGATAGCTGTTCGAGGCACTCCTTGATGCACCGCCACGCCTGGCGCAGCACGCCGGGGGCCGATCTGCTCTCGCGCGTATTCGGCGTCGTAGACGTCGCCGTAAACATCGATCCGGGCTCCGGCCGCCTGCGCGATGTCGATAGCCTCGGCGGCGCCCTTCTCGGGACTCAGCCTGCCGGCGAAGACAGCGCCGTCCCCGGCCGCATCTGACCAGGGGACGGAACGCGTCGGCACATATGGCGGGAGTATCGCGTCGACTCGGGCGACCCCGTTCCAGGCGCTCGCCTGGAACGCGGATACGCAGGCCACGGCCGGAGGCTGGTTACTGTGGGCTGCCTGACGAAGCGCTGCCGCGATCGCAGCGTCCGGCGGCAGGTGAAGAGTGTGCACGACCGGCGTGTTCAATCCGGTAGCGAGACTAATCGCCGGGGCGTCGAAGGCGTGATTGTGGACAACGTCATACCGGGCCTCCCGGACCGTGGCGTAGGCCCTGGCAAAGGCCGGTGCAGCCGCGGCCAGGTCGCGGTTCGATGGGCCGGCCACTCGGTACCGGGTGGCTGCCAGAGATCTCGGGTCGACCCCGGTATCGATGACCGTGACCCCTGGTATCTCCGATCCCGTGGCGGCGTGGACATGCACCTCGTGGCCTCGGCCGGCCAGGCCGCGCGCAAGGTCGGAGACGAAAGCCTGCGAGCCTCCGCCCTGCGGCTCGCGGATGGCTGATACGAGCGGCGCCATGACCGCGACCTTCACCGTGTGATCACCTTGAAGGCGACGTCGCGCGGCGGATTGATCCCCAGCACCTCATAAGGGACTCGCCGGCTGCCGCGGCAGCGGACCTCCGTGACCGCATGCGGGTAGAAGATCTCGGCCAGCGCAACCGCCTCGCGGTGGCTCGCGAACTCCACGGACATCGGTCCAGCGAAGCTTTCGTACTGGTAATCGCGGGCGGCCAGCCAGCCGATGTTGTTCGGCCAGATGATGGCGACACAGCCACCGGGCCGGCAGACCCGCTCCATCTCGGCCAGCCCGACGTCGCCGCCATGGCCGGGGGCGGGGGTGAGGACCGAGCACGCGACCACCAGATCGGCGAAGTCGCTCACGACGGGCAGGTCGTCGAAAAACCCGTGCGTCACGCGGGCGCGGTATCCATGATCGGCTTGGGCGAGCTTCCGCTCAAGTATCTGGCGCAGGCCGGCCGCGGGCTCAATGGCCACCACCTCCCGGCCCAGCTCGATGAGTTCCAGCGTCAGACGCCCTGAGCCGGCGCCGACCTCGACAATCCGCTCCGCGCTGCGCGGCAGCCAGCCAATTATCCCCGGATGGAGCCGCTCGGCGGTTGCCAGCCGCTCGTAAAGCTCTGGCTCGAGCCGGTACAGCAACTCCCAGGCCAGGGTTACGTCGGCCCGCGGATCGCAGCCCTCGTCAGGCGCAAAGCGCCGCGCCTCGTCGCAGCTGAGGGCCCGGAGGTCCGCAGCTGTGTAGCGGCTGCGCAACGCCCGGCCCAGGCGGGCCGGGTCCTCAGAGGTGATCACCGACCTCGGCCCAGTTCTTGTCGGTCTCCGAGACCCGGACTGACCGCAGCGACCCTTCAGGAAGCTCGCGCTGAAGCCTTTCCCAGAAGGTCACTGCGAGGTTTTCCGCCGTCGGGATGAGTCCTTCCAGCCACGGAACGTCGGTATTCAGATTGCGGTGGTCAACGTGCTGGATGATCTGCTGGTACATGACGTCCGACAGCAGCTTCAAGTCCAGGACATAGCCGCTGGCGTCGTCGATCTTTCCGGCCACCACCACGTCTATGGCGTAATTGTGGCCATGCAGATTGACGCATCTCCCGAACAGACGCCGGTTCTCGTCATCAGGTAGGCGCGGATTACGCAGCTGGTGCGCAGCGTTGAACGTCTCGCGGCGGCTCACCAGCACGGTCACCGGGCTGGTCATGGCCCTGGGTGGCAATGACCGCATCCGCGTAGCTTATGGCCGTGATCAGCCATGTGACGCGCCTCCAAGCTCTCCGCTCAGCTGATCGCCAGCCCGACGATGCCGCTTCGGTCGCGACGCTATCGGAGGACCAGCAGCCCCGTCGTTTCCACGGGTCCTTACGGGGCCATCATTATGACGGCCCCGGCCCGCTAGCTCAAAGCTTACGACCCAGCCCCCACCCTGGCTTGCCCGCCCTCTTCAGGCTTGCGATTCGCGCATCGAAGCTCGATATTCGTCATGAGGGGCTTGATGCGGGCGGGTTCCCTGCACCTCACCCGGCCGCACGTCCGCTGGCGAACTCACCGGCCTCGATTTCCGCACCCGAGCCCTGCACTGTCAGGCTAATACCTCCTGCCCTCCGGATGAGGGTCTCCCTGCTCGCGTCTTGATCCCGGCTGCCGGACGTCCATCATCGCGGTGGACCGACGTCGGAGCGGTCAGTCCCATCTGATCGGGCGGCACCCGGCTGGCCCCAGGTTCCGCGGTGGACGGCCTCGAGCAGCGCCTCGTACGACCGCACCAGCGCGGCCCGCTGCACGGCGAGCAGCGGGCTGTCCGGGCGACGGCCCTGCGCAACCCATTGATCGGAGACCTCCATCGCGCGAGAACGATGCACGGCCGCCGGCCGGACTTCGGATTCCGGAACCCCGAACACGAACGCATACAGGCGCACGAGCGCGTCGACCAGCTCGTCGCGGGCGGCGGGCGCCGTCGGCTGGCCCGAACGATGAACACGCCACCACTCGACTTCCAGCCGCGCCGATACCGCCGGGTCCCGCGGCTCGCCGTAGGTGGCCCTGACCAGCGCGTAGAACCGCTGCATGCACCGCCGGGCACGCTCCGGATGGTTGGCCGGGGCCGGCGCCCACAGCTGATTAGCCCGCAGCACGTACCATGCCGCAAGCACGGTGCGCGGCCAGCTCATCCCGAACCCGGCGCGCACCATGCCAACCGCCGCCGCCAGGAACTTGAGCCACCGTCGCTGGTAGTAGGCGACCCAGGCGTCACACTCCAGACCGGCCACCCGGGCGGGGCTGAAGGATCGCAGCTGGTTCGGCCGTCGGCCGGCACGGCCCGCGCCCACCACCGAGCCGAGCGACGCCCGGCCACTGCCGACGAGCCCGTCAATGTCCATGACTGCCCTCCCTGACCGCCTGGCGTCCGCAGTCGGCGGTCCCGCCAGCCAAAGGCTCACCCGCGTACCTCCCCAGGCCCAGCGGCCACCGGACATCCCGGCTGATTCTCCGCCAAGCGGGTGACGTCCGGCGGAACCTACGGGAAAGCGATCGTCTCACACCGCCCCCACCGCCCACACCGCCGGGCAACGGAGTCCGGGACGTCATGACCCGGGACCGACGTTACGTCTTCCCGGCCGCCCCCGCGACCGTGTGCTTCTGCCGCCGCTGACGTACCCTCGAATCGTCCATGGCGAGACCGCGAGCCGGATGACAGCTGACGAGATCAAGGCCGGCCGGGATAGGGCCTTCCCGCGCGTTATCCCTGTCGTGCCGACCAGCCCCCGGGAGGGTGATCCTTATGACTGAACCCGAGCCGCCGAGAGCTGGAGATAACACTCCGCCTGGCGCCGACGCGAACGCGGACAGTGAAGATACCCGGCTGGCCAATGGCGCGCGGCTTACCGGCACGGTCGCCGGCATGATCGTTGAGCAGCTCCGCCAGACGGCCAGGTTGTTGCCGCGGCCTGGCCTCAGGGACCCGCAGCGGCCAGATCTGATGCCGCTGCCTGAGCTACTCGGCCAGCTGGCGGCGGATCTGCGGGAGCTGCGGCCGCGTGGCCGGCTAGCTGCGGCCCTCCGCCAGCTGGCCAACACGATCGAGCGCACCAAGCCTCAATGAGTGGGCTCGCTGGACCAGGCAGACGTCATCGGGGCCCTGGATCACGCCAGGATCGCGCAAGGGCCTGGCGGCCCCGCCGAGATGGTGCCCGGCCAGGCCGGCCCAACCGCGAATCGCGTATCGCCTGATACCAGTGCCGCGGCACTACGCCTGCCGCGTCGCCAGCCGTCCGTCGGCAAAGGCAGCGGTGTCGAGGTCGTCGAGCGAGGTGACGACGACATCAGCGCCGGCCGCGGCGAGCAGTTCTGAGTCGTCGGCCCGCGCGATCCCGATCGCGGCCATGCCACCGGCCTTGGCAGCCACGACGCCGGCGGACGCGTCCTCGAGTACCACTGCGTACCGCGGCTCGACGCCGAGCTCGCGCGCGGCGGTCAGGAAGATCTCGGGGTCCGGCTTGCCGTGCGCGAAATCGCGTCCCGAGACGTCGGCGTCGAAGTAGTCCAGCAGCGAGCGGCCAGGCCGAATCGACGGCGACGAGATCCCCTGCTCCTGCGCGAACGCGTCGAGCCGGATCTTGCGCAAGAACAGCACCGCATTCTTCGACGACGACGCGTCTGCAATCAGTGCGCCGGCATCCTTGGCCGCGATGACAAAACGCAGCGCGTCGGGATACGCCGTGAAGTCACCGGCCTCGACGAGGCGCACGAGCATCTCCTGCTTGCGCCGCGCGTACTCGGCAACGCGCTGGTCGGCGTCGGGTACCTGGAAGTAAGCCAGCGCGGCGCGAGCGCCGCTCATGCGCGGCTTGCCCGACATGTACTCCTCGTAGACGTGGGACGTGAACGCCGTCGGCGACCAGGTCGTGCGGCCGCGGATGTCACGCCAGTCCGACTCCATCAGCTCGCGCAGCGCCTCGCGCCACGTCTTCTCGTGCGGCGAGTCGACCAGAACCCCGTCAACGTCGAAAATCGCTCCCCGGAACATCGGCACGCGCCTTTCTCTCAATTGTCGGCCAGGCGCCCTGTGGTCATCAGGTCGCCTGGCCGGCTTGCTGAAGCTCACGGACTCATGCGCCTCGCCCGATCGGCACCCGGCGCGCCTGGCGCCTGGGCGTCAGGCGACTCGATGCGCGGCGTGCTGCAGGGCGGATAGCTGCTGCTGGGTGCCGATCGCGATCATCACGTATCCCGCGTCGACTGGCGTCTGCATAGGCGGATTAGCCAGGAATGTTCCGTCATGGCCGCGGAGTGCGAGCACGAGCGCCCCGGTCGTCTCGCCCACATTCGCCTCCAGCAAGGTGCGCCCCGCCAGCCGGGAGCCGGCGCGCACCGACACCTCCTCCAGACGGAACTCCAGGCTCCCGTCATGCATCACGACATCAAGGAACTCCACCACGTTGGGCTGCAACGCTGCTGCGGCGATTCGCTGGCCGCCGATCCGCTGCGGGTTCACCACCCGGGTCGCGCCCGCTCGCAGCAGCTTCGGCTCCGACGCCTCGGTGCGGGCCCGGGCGATGATGACAAGATCGGGCCGCAGCGCCCGGGCGGACAATGTCACGTAGACGTTCTCCGCGTCGGTGTTGATCGCGGCGACAAGCGCCCTGGCCTTCATGATGCCCGCCTTGCGCAGCACGTCATCGTCGGTGACATCGCCGAGGAGAGCAGGATAGCCGCTCGCCGCCGCGCGCTCCGGGTCGAGGTCGATGACGACCACCGGAGCGGACTGGCCGGCCAGGTAACCGCCAACCGCCCGGCCCACCCGGCCCCATCCGCAGACGATCGTGTGCCCGCTCATCCGGGCGATGTCGCGTTCCATCCGCCGCCTTTCGAAATGCTGCCGCAGATGACCTTCTACCAGCGATTCGAGTACCACGCTAAACGCGTACAGCGCGGTGCCGACCCCCGCCAGAATCAGCACGATCGTGAATATCTTCCCCGCCGTGCCCAGCGGGCGGATCTCGCGGAACCCGACCGTGGTAATCGTGGTTACCGTCTGGTACACCGCGTCGAGCAGGCCGAATCCGAGCACGACGTAGCCGATGGTGCCGGCGACCATGACTCCCAGCACCGCCAGCAGCGCGAGCTGGATGCGACGGAAAGTGCCCACCAGGCAATTGTGGCTTACCCGTGCGCGCGGAGGTGGGTGCGGGATCGGGGTCTTCCGCCTGCCGCACGGCTCGCATCAGGGGCACTCCTGCGCTCCGTTGAGGATTGCCACGACCTGCGCCAGTGTCGCGTCGCCGCCGACATTGCCGGCAAAAACGACATAGGGCACGCCGATCGCCTCAGGCGCCGCATCGATCGGGCAGAACACCGATATCACACCGGGAAACAGCTGGCCGGCCACCTCCGCGCGGCGGATGCCCAGGCCGTGCAGGGCAACGTCGTGCGAGGTGATCCCGCCCTTGGCGATGACCCAGGCGGGCTTCGCGGCCATCGCGGCGCGGACGGTTCGGGACAGGGCCGCGGAAACCTTGCGGGCGATGGCGAGGCTGTCCGCCCCGTCGCTGCCCGGTACGAGGGTGCGGCTGGTGCAGAGCAGCACATCCGATTGGCCGAGCGCTCTAGCGACCTGCTGCGAGGCGGCAGCCACCAGCTCGTCCTGGCCGCCGATGATCGCGGCGACGTCGAGCTCGATGTCGGTGGTGGCGCCACCAGCGCGAAGCGCGGCAACCTGCCGGTTCGTCTGGCTGACGTGGGACCCGACCACGATCAGGCCGTGCTCGCCGCTCCCTGCGCAGGGCCGGATCTCCGCGCCTCGAAGCGGCGCCCGGGGCGTCATGCCGCTCAGGGCCCGCACGAACGACGGCCCGGTGCGAAACAGAAACGACTTGCCGGCCCGCTCGGCCAGCAGCACGCCGCAGGCCACCGTCTCCAGGTCGGAGTATTCGGTAGCGTTGACGACGACCCACGTCCCGTCGTGCACGTCAGCCACCAGATCACGGACCCGGGACGGCCCGCCGAGCCTGATGTCGGCGATGCTGATGCTACCGACGTCGCCCCGTTCAATAGCGCCGCCGCTTTTCTGCGTGACGAAGTCTCGCAGGTCTGATGCGGTGTAGCCGAACGCGGGATCCCGCGCGAATTCGGTCTCGCCGACAGGGACCAGGTCAGGGCCGATGTGAGCCCAGTGGATGTCGGCGGCCGTCAGCCGTCCGGCCTCCAGGAAAGCGGGGACCAGCAGCACGCCGTCGAAGCCGCTGCCGAGCACCTCCCGGCGGACCGCCTGCAGCGCCGTCACCTCCGCCATCACATGGCCGCGCAGTGTCGAGTCGCTGCGGCTGACGAGCTGGATCCGCGCGCCACGTCGTTCCGCAACGGCGATCAGGCCAAGAGCGGCGAGCGTGCTGCGCTCCACGGCGGCCGGCTCAGTGAGGCTGCGCGTATTGGTCAGGACGAAGCAGGTCGGCGCAACGCCGAACGCGGCCTCGTAGGCGTCCTCCTCCAGGACTGTCACGACCTGGACTCCGTGCACCGTCTGCGACCCGGTCGGGTCATCGTCGAGCACGCCCAGCAGCGTCCCGTCCGCGGCGCGCATCGCGCGAATCGACTCCCGGAGGGCATCGTCATCCGGGATGGCTTCGGGTAGTCCGGCGAACACCTCGGATGCAGCCGGCAGGCGGTCCCGCAGCAACCCGACCCTTCCCCTTGGTCAGCTACAGGTCATCGAGCACCTAAGATCACTGTATTCGACGCCCCAAGGCCGGCCGGGGACGGAGGCGCCGTGGTGAACGTGGTGGTAACCGGGGGTGCCGGCTTTCTGGGCACGCGCCTGGCTCGGGACCTGCTGGCGGCGGGCCCGCTGCAGGTGGCGGGCAGCGCGGCAGGCCCGCTGTCCCGGGTGACGCTCATCGACCGTTCGCCGGTTGCACCGGATCTCGCCGCCGACGGGCGGGTGACCACGATCCGCGGCGACCTCTGCGACCTGCTGGAACCCGTCGCCGCAGGGCGGGACGCGCTCGCCGGAACCGAGGTGATCTTCCATCTCGCCGCAGCGGTCAGCGCGGAATGCGAAGCGGACTTCGATCTGGGGATGCGGGCGAACGTGCGCGCTACCGAGTCACTGCTCGCGTCGTGCCGCGCGCTCGGGACGAGCCCGGTCGTGGTGTTCGCGAGTTCCGTCGCGGTCTTCGGGGCCTCCGGCGAGCACCCGCTCCCGGCGGTCGTGGACGATCACACCGCGACGAATCCGCAGACCAGCTACGGCGCGCAGAAAGTCATCGGCGAGCAGTTGCTGGCCGACTACACCCGCAAGGGATTCCTGCGCGGACGGGCCGTCCGCCTGATGACCGTCAGCGTGCGCCCCGGGCCGCCCAACGCCGCGGCGTCGGGCTTCCTGTCGGGCATCATCCGGGAGCCGCTGGCCGGCCAGCGCGCGACCTGCCCGGTCGACCCGCGCACCGAGGTGGCGCTCGCCTCGCCAGCCAAGGCCATCGGCGGGCTGCTGTGCGCCGCCACGTCGACCGACGAGGCATGGGGCGGTCGCACCCCCGTCAACCTGCCCGCGCTCACCGTGACGGTCGCCGACATGGCCGCCGCGCTACAGCGGGCGGCCGGGCCGCAGGTGGCCGCGCTGATCGACTGGGCCCCCGACCCGGCGGTGGCCAGGATCGTGACAGGCTGGCCCGCCCGGATCCGCGCTCAGCGGGCGGCCCGGCTGGGCCTCACCCCGGACCCCGATTTCGGCTCCATCATCAGGATGCATCTCGCCGGACGAGCGGCCCCAGGAGCTGACGTCCGCCATGCCCGGCCGGGTCGCTCCGCGCAGACGCGCCCGCCAGGGACCCGCTGACCGACAACGGGCAGGTCGTGGCGCGTGCGGACCTGGCCCGGACGGCCCGCCGGCCCGGTGCGTCAGGTCCAGAGGTTGGCGCGCCGGTCCTCGACGCGCTTGGCCTTGTGCGTGGCCCGCGGCAGGCTGCCCGGCGGCAGGACGCTGACGTCGGCGCTCACCCCTGTCAGCGCCCTCAGCTGGCGGCTGAACCGTTCCGCGAGGTCGTCGTCGGTCTCGTCGAAGCCGTGCCTGCGCTCCAGTTCCACGGTCAGCCGGTCCAGGTGCTCGACCCGCTCCACCACCAGGCGGTACTCCCCCGTCTGGCCGTGATCGCCCCGCACGAGCGCTTCGACGTCGCTAGGGAAAATGTTGACGCCTTTGATGATGACCATGTCGTCGAGACGGCCGTGCGTGCCGCGCATGCGGACCGACGTCCGTCCGCAGCTGCAAGGCGCCGAGGTGAACGAGACGATGTCGCCGGTACGGAACCGGATCATCGGCCGCGCCGACTTGCGCAGGGTGGTCAGGACCAGCTCGCCGCGCTCGCCCTCGGCAACCGGATCGCCCGTGGCAGGGTCGAGAACCTCCGGCAGGATGTGGTCCTCGGCCCAGTGCAGCCCGTCCTTCTCCTCGCACATCCCGGCGCAAGAGCCGAAAATATCCGACAGCCCGTAGTAGTCGTAGACGGACGCGCCCCACAGGTCCTCGATCCGGGTCCGCGTCTCGGGGATCGAGCCGCCGGGCTCGCCGGCGACGAAGATGCGGCGCACGGCCAGGTCTTTCCGCGGATCGATGCCTTCCTTAGCTGCGGTCTCGCCCAGGTACCAGGCATAGGACGGCGTGGTCCACATCGCCGTCACCTGGAATTGCCGGAGGATCAGCAGCAAACGCTCGGACGGCAGGGTGCCGGCGTGGATGCTCAGGGCGCCGAGCTTCTGCGCGCCAAGCACGCAGGGCCCGCCGACGAATAACGAGAAGTTCAGGCAGTGGCAGTAGCGGTCCGCTGGCCGCAAGCCCGATGACCAGAACTGACGTGCCTCGTAATCGATCCAGTCATCGAAATCGCGGGCAGTGAACGGGGAAGCCGTCGGCACCCCGGTCGATCCGCTCGATGCGGAGATATAGACGACGTCCTGCTCCGGGACCGCGACGAGGTCGCCGAGCGGCGGGACGGCGAGCTGCCGCTCGCGCAGCGTCTGCTTGTCGATGAACGGGAACCGCCGCAGATCATCGAGGCTCTTGAGATGGCCGGGATGCACGCCAGCGGCATCGAAGGAGGCCTGGTAATAAGGCGAGCGCTGATAAGCGTGCTGCAGGTGTGCCTGCAGGAGGCCGAGCTTTTGGGCATCCCAGTCCGCGCGGGTCTGAGTTTCGACGGCTTCATCCCAGTACGATGGATCATCGGCGAGCGTGCTCGTCGGGTGGGCTGTCATGAGCGATTCCTTCAGGCAAACGGGAAAACAGGTGGCCGCCAGCGCCGGTGCGCCCACGCCCGGGCAGTTCAGCGCTGGCGCCGCACCCCTTGCACGCGCCCGCCGAGCGGGCGGCCTTCCACCGGGCGCCCTTCATCCGGTCCAGGCCAACGCCAGGCCGGGCGCTGAGAAGCCGGGCACCGCAATCACGCTCTTCGAGCGTGGCACCGGGACTGGGCGGAAGTCAATCTTTCCTACCAGTTTAGTTTGTTGTCCTGGGTTCATCGCCGGACATCGGCCGGCCGCCCGCAGCACGGCTGTCGCGAGGAGCTAGGGCTTGCGGGCGACGCCTCCGTAAACGGAGACGGCGCCGTCACTCGGGGCGCTCGGACTGCCGATATCGCAGGGATCGGGGCGCCACCGGGGCAGCGACACCACGCCGGGCTCGATGAGGTCAAGGCCGGTGAAGAAGCGCTCGATCGCGGGCCGGGAGCGAACCTGCATCGTCACCCCGCTGCGCCGGTACACGGCGGCGACTCCTTCCCACGCCGCTGGGTCGAAATCGCCGGTGAGGTGCGACAGCGCCAGGTAGCTGCCGGGCGGCAACCCCGCCAGCAGCCGGCCGGCCAGGCCATAGGGGTCATCAGCGTCGGGGATGAAATGCATTATCGCGATCAGCAGCAGCCCGACCGGCTGGCTCAGATCCAGCGTCCGCAGCAGCTCCGGAGAGCTGAGGATCTTGCCGACGTCGCGAAGGTCGGCGTCGACGTAGGCGGTCATGCCTGATGGGGCGGTGGTGAGCAGGGCCCGGGCGTGCGAGAGCACGATGGGGTCGTTGTCCACGTACACGATCCGCGCCCGCGGCCGGATGGCTTGCGCGATCTCATGCACGTTAGGGGACGTCGGGATGCCGGTGCCGATGTCCAGGAACTGGCCGACGCCGGCCTCACGGGCGAGGAAGCGGACCACCCGGCGCAAGAATGCTCGGTTTTCTCGCGGCGGGATCCGTGAGTTTGGATTGGCCCGCAGGCCCGCCTCTGCGGCGGCCCGGTCAGCGGCGTAGTTATCTTTCCCGCCGAGCAGATAGTCATAGACACGCGCCGGATGCGGCCGGTCGATGCGCAGGTCAATGCCACCGGTTGCCGTATCGCCCCGGCCAGGGTCCTGCGAGTTCGTCTCCGCCATACCCGCTCCCTGCCTGTAACCACCGCACCGCTGCTCACCCGAATCGCCTGGCCGCAGGATCAGGATAGGGCCTTTACCCGAACACCCGTAACGCCAGCTGCAGCGGATTGGCGCGGCGGCGCCCTTTGCCAGGTGAACTTTTTGGCCTGGTGAGACGGCCTCGACGCAAATAGCGGCTGCAGTCCTGGTCGCGGCGGCGGTGGCTCGCGCCGGACTCGCGGCAGTGGTCCCCTGGGGCCGGTATATAGGATAGGCCTGCACTTCCCGCGTTGGGGCTCGCGCCAGCGAAAGGGGTGGCTCTCGAGATGAGCGCGTTGCAATACAGCGTTGTGCAGCCCGCGCTGGCGCAGTCGGACCTGACGACGGTCGCTCAGTACATGTTCTGGCTCATGTTCCGTAACCTCGCATCGGATGGGCTCGTGTTCGAGGACCCGGTGAACGCCGGTGTCCTGTCGCAACCCGGGTGCGTGCTCGCCTCACCGTCGTGGGAGAACAGCGCTACGCACCTGTCCCAGGACTACGTTTACAACTGGACCCGCGACGCCGCGATCGTTGCGATCGAGCTGGCGGCCAGCCCGCCCCCCACCAGCCAGCCGCTGACCGACTATGTACATTTCGCGCAGACTTGCCAGAACTCCGGCGGCGACTTCGATCGCGCGTCGTTCTTGATCAATGGCACTCCGCGGAACTGGACCGACCAGTCCGACGGGCCGGCCCTGCAGACACTGGCGATCCTGCAGCTATTCCCCCAGCTCGATGCGCCCACGCAGACCGAGGCGAGCACTCTGATCGGAGCGAACCTGAACTTCCTGCAGAACGCCTATCAAGGGCAGACGTACAACCTCTGGGAGGAGGAGTACGGCGCCTCATTCTTCGCGCGCTCCGTGCAGCTGGCGGGCTTTCAGGCGATCACCGCCAACAGCCTCGGGATCACGGTCCCCGGCTGGCTGAGCACCGCCATACCGTGGCTCGAGAACGCCCTCGAAAGTCACTGGAACGGTCAGTACTACCAGTCGCTGCTGCCTGTCCCGACTGACTACAGAGCCCCCTACGACCCCAACATCGACATCGTCATGGCCGCGATCTACGGTGCCGTCGCACCCACCGACACCAAGCTGCTCGCGACCGCCGCGCTGCTGCGCAACCAGTGGGCCGATCCGACCTCGAGCTACTTCTACCCGATCAACGGGGCCGATCAGCAACGGGGCATCGGTCCGCTGCTCGGGCGCTATCCGGGGGACGTGTATGACGGCGATACCGATGCTCAAGTGGGCGACCACCCCTGGGCGGTGTGCACTGCCAACTTCGCCGAGCTCTACTACCAGCTGGCCAGGCAGATCAGCAGCGCCGGAACGGTTCCGCTCGACAATCTCTCGGCCAGCTTCTTCAGCCAGGTCGGAGTCGGCGCGTCGACGACGCCGGCCGCGGCCGCAGCGGCGCTGCAGAGCGCCGGCGACCAGATGCTGCAGGCGGTCATCTTCCACAGCGATCATCTCGAGCTCAGCGAGCAGTTCGACGCCACGTCCGGCTACGAGAAAAGCGTCAGCAACCTGTCCTGGAGCTACGCCGCGTTCCTGTCGGCGGTTCGCGCCAAGAACGCCATTTGAGACACTCCCCCAACCGTGATGCTGGGGATCAGCAGGGGCCGTGGCCGCCACCGTCGTCGGCGGGCGGGCCGTGGTAGAACTGCTGGCGTACCTGGCCGATGACGGGCGGGAGTTAGCTTGGCCGGTGGCGGTCGTCGCCGAGTCCCCCGACGATTCGTCGATGGTTTTCCGCACCTACTGCAGCCAACGGCCGAGGCGCTACATACGCCAGATGGGAACTGCGCCGTCGGGGAGTTCAGCTTCGCTGCCGGCTCCGGCGCTGTCTCATGCGGGCCGGGCTGGGGACGCCGGGATGGCTGCGCGAGCCGCGTCCTGGCCGGCTGAGCCAAGCCAGCCGATGATGGCGCTCGCGGTGTCAGCCGGGGCTTCGAGCTGGGGTAGATGGCCCACACCGGGCATTTCGATCAGCGTCCAGGCCGGGTTGGCGCGCGCCGCCGCCCGGGCAACCGTGATGGGCACCATCCGGTCGCCCGCGCCGTGCAGCAGGAGCACCGGGCAGGTGACGGAGCGGATCGCGCGCCGGTATGCCCCGCCGCGCAGCTCGCCGAAGATGGCGATCATGGAACGGGCTGACGCGGCGATCTCCCGTTCGGCCTCGGGCGACGCGAGGGCCTGGCGGGCTACCGCAACATGCTGGGCGACCACGTCGGCGGGCACCCGCGAGGCATCCACGCAGCTCAGCGACAGCAGGCTGGCAACCAGCGCCTCCGGCGACATGCGGCGGCGGAGGCGCATCAGCAGCGGGCCAAGGCCCGGCGCGGCGTAGGCGACGAGCATCGGGGTGACGAACCGGTCCGGCCGCGCGGGCACCAGCGGCAAGACCGGGTCGACCAATATCAGGCCGGCCACGGCGGCGGGCGCAGCGCTGGCCTCCAGCAGGGAGAGCATTCCGCCCATCGAGTTGCCGATGAGCGTCACCGGGCCGGCGGGCACGGCTTCGGTGAAGCGGTGCAGCAGAGCCCGCAGGGCCGGCACGTCCGTGCCGCGTCCCAGCGACCGGGTGAGGCCATGCCCGGGAAGGTCGGGGGCGAACATCCGGCAGCGCTCGGTCAGCAGCGGCGCGATCGCTGACCAGTTCACCGCCGATCCGGCCAGCCCGTGCACGCACACCACCGCCGGCCCGCTGGGCGGCCCGCCGAAGTCGAGGTAGTGCACCGGGCCGTCGAGGTCAATCCACCGCGAGCGCGCCCCGGCGACCAGCGCCCGGCCATCATCGCCGGGCGGCCGCGGATCGGCAGCCGCCGGGCCAGCCTGCGCGGCATGGCCTGCTGTCGCGCCGGTCAGCCTCCGTGCAGGCGCCAGCGCCGCGGCGGCGATCATCGTGCGATAGCCGGCGGCCAGGGAGCGGCCGCCGCCGAGGAGGCCGTTGACAGCCTGCACGGCAGCTGGGACACGAGCCTGATCATGATCTGCGCTGAGTGCCACCTGCGAAGCGGCCGCGCGGTTAGTGATCACGGTAAGTTACCTCCGGTCAGGTCCACCGGCCCGTGGCCGCCTGGCCTTGCCTACTCGGAAACCTGCGCCACATCGTCGACGGAAACGCGAACCGATGTCACCCGGTTGCCGCCGCCCGCCGAACCGTGTCGCCAGGATCTTGCCTCAGTGCTCGGCCCTGGTGATGTGACCATGCGCTGCGGCAGCCGCGCTGGCTAGTGACCTTCGGCCCGTTTTCGACAGGTACCTGGTCCCGTGCCCGGCTCGCGAACACCGCCGCCAGCCTCGGAAAGCGCCTGCGCGGCGGCAACGCCCAGCCCGGAGGGTGCCCCGGTTACCACGGCGAACTTGCGATATTTTATATGTCCCGCCGTGCGTTTTACCGTCAATATCGATATCAGGCCGTGCGGATCACCCAGCCGCGATGGTGTTAGCGCCACGGCCAGTTCCGGCAGAAATGGTTCCTCTGGGATACAACTGTGATAACTCTTACGCCACGGAACACGACATACTCACGCACCTTCACAGCGCCCGGCGTCAATGTGTACTGCGACCAGAGCGTCGTTTCCGGAATGAGGCGGTGGCGGCCCACCGATCGGTTGACCGCGGCGAAGTAGTTCACGGAGCGAGACTGATCCGTGGTTATCGCACGGACGCCGAGCCGCCGGCCCTAGGACAGCGAGTCGTCCAGCTCGCCAAGCGACTCAATGAGCTCGAGGTTGGCGGAGTAGTCAACGGGGCAGGCGATCACTGACACGGTGTCGGCCGCCAGCGCGGTGCGCAGTGTCGGGAGCAGCTCGCCGGCCGACCTGATCCGGTATCCGGCCGCGCCGAAGCTTTCGGCGTAAGCCACGAAGTCCGGGTTGCCGAAGGTGGTGTCCACGTTGCGGCCGATTTCCAGGTCCATTTTCCAGCTGATCAGCCCGTAGGCGTTGTCGACCCAGACCAGGATGACGAACGGCAACGCGAGCCGGAGCGCGGTCTCGATCTCCTGCGAGTTCATCAGGAACGCGCCGTCACCAGTTGCGACCAGGATCCTGGAGTCCGGCCTCGCGATCTTCGCCCCGATCGCGCCTGGCACCGTCCAGGCCATGGTGGACAGGCCGTTGGAGATCAGGCAGGTATTCGGCTCGTAGGTCGGGTACAGGCGCGCCATCCACATCTTCAGTGCCCCGGTGTCAACCAGCACGATGTCGTCACGGCGCAGCGCCGCGCGGGTATCGGCGACGATCCGGGCCGGTGCCAGCGGGAACCGCTCATCGCCCCGGCCGCGGGCTAGCTCGCTGGCCAGCAGGGCGCGGATGCGATCGTGGCCCGGTGGGGCTGCGGGATGCGGCCCGACCGCATCAGCGAGTGCGTCGAGGCTGTGCCCGATTTCGGAGTGCAGTCCGACAGCGACGTCATAGTGCGCATCGACCTCGGCGGGGAACCGGTGCAGATGGATGATCTTCGTGTCGCCTCGCGGGTTGATCCGGACCGGGTCGAACTCCTGCAGCTCATACCCGACGGCAACGATCAGGTCCGCGCGGTCGAAGCCGAAGTTGACGTAGTCGTGGCGCATGAACCCCACCGCGCCCAGCGCCAGCGGGTGATCGTCTGGGAACACGCCCTTGCCGTGAAACGTAGTGGCGACCGGGACGCCAAGCGTCTCAGCGAAACGGCGCAGGGCCACGCCCGCGCCCGCCCTCGCTGCCCCGTGCCCGGCTAGCACGACCGGCGCGCGAGCGTCCCGCAGCAGCACCGCGGCGCGCTCGATCTGCCCGCGGGACGGCTCGTCCGGCCGCGGGACGTTCACCGGAAGCGGCGCCAGCCCGCCCGGTGCCGCCATCTCCTCCACGTCCTCCGGGATGGCCAGGTAGACAGCGCCGGGCCGCTCAGACTGGGCAAGCTTGAAGGCCTTGCGGATCATCTCTGGGACCGCACCCGGCGTCGCCACCAGCGCTGACCACTTGCTCACCGGCGCGAACATCGACACCAGGTCCACGCCCTGGTGGGACTCCTTGAAACTGCGGTACATCCCGACCTGCGCGGACAACGCGATCAGCGGCGTCGAGTTGGTGGTCGCGTCCGCGGTACCCAGCAGCAGGTTGATCGCGCCGGGGCCGAGCGTCGCCGAGCACACCCCGGCGCGGCCCGCGAGCCGGCCATAGGTTTCGGCCATGAACGACGCACCCTGCTCATGACGCGTCAGCACATAACAGATGGACGAGCGGGAGACGGCCTCCACCAGCCTGATGTTCTCTTCGCCCGGAATGCCGAAGACGTGCGTGACGCCCTCATTTTCCAGGCACTCCACGATCAGGTCGGCCGTTCTGCGCGAGTGCTCCGTCACCATCCCGAGGCTAGGTCACCCGGCACAGCAGCCGCCCGGCCAGGGGTGGGGATGCGCCGCCGATCGGGAATGCAAGCTCCTAGCGGCGGCTGGCGGCCGCCAGCTGACCGGCGAGCACCTGCGGCGCCTGCACGACGGAGGGCCCGTACCAGGTGAGGTGGCGACCGCTGACCAGTGCGGCGTCAATGCCGGGGAAGCACTCCGGTCCATCGCCGGCGGTGAAGCGGTAAGGCTCGTCCGGCAAGACGACCAGGTCCGGGCCTGCGGCCAGGATCTGATCGAGCGGGATCCTCGGATAACGCTCGGGGTGCCCTGCGTAAAGGTTCTCGATACCGAGCCGGGCGAGGACGTCTCCGGCGAAGGTCTCCCGGCCGATGACCATCCAGGGCCTGCGCCAGATCGGGACCACGGCCAGCCGCCGCCGCTGCGGCCGCGGGAAGTCCCAGGCCTGCGCCGCCGCATCGAGCCAGCTGGGCGGCGGGAGGCGGCATGCGACCGTGACGACGCGGTGCAGCGACGCCAGCGCCTGCTCCAGCGTGCGGATCATGGTCACCCACACCGGTACGCCGGCCGCCCGCAGCGCCGCCAGATCGGGAGGCCTGTTCTCTTCCTCGTTGGCCAGCACCATGTCCGGCCTGAGTGCCCGGATCCGGTCAAGATCGGGATTCTTGGTCCCGCGCACTCGGGGCACATCGAGGCCGGCCGGTTCACTGCACCAGTCCGTCGCCCCGGCGAGCAGGCCCGGCGCGGTTACGGCGACAGTCTCGGTCAGCGAAGGTACCAGGGACACGACCCGCCGCACCCGTTCCGGGACGTGTACCACAACTCCTGTGTCGTCCCGCGCGTCGTCCGTCATGAGATCATTCCGGCCCGCGGCATCCATAGCCGGCGTCATCGCCCTGCTGACAGACGACGCTTGGCTGTCCATCGAACGGCGAATTATCAGGCCGGCGTGTCACTTCGGCCGCCGCCCTTCCACTGCGCGGAGCCCGCGTCCCAGGTGGTGTAGGTGTAGGGATTGTCGAGCACCTTGGTCTCCGGGATCTCCGGGTGCATGCCCTCCGCCCAGGCGTCGGTTCCGAGCTGCCCCTGCAGGTACTCGACGGTCTGCTGCACCACCTGCCGGGCCCTCGCCAGGTCCGGGCCGACCAGCCGGTGGTCGTACTTCACCACCCGGCCATTCACCAGCACCGTGTGCACGTCGCCGCGCTGAGCCTGGAACGCGACGTGCCCGTACGGGTTCAGCAGCGGGACCATCACCGGCGAGGAGTCGTTCTTGATCAGGACCAGGTCGGCCTTCTTACCCGGTTCCAGGCTGCCGACCACCGAGTCCAGGCCGAGTGCCCGCGCGCCGCCCCGGGTGGCCCAGCCGACCACGTCCTCGGCGCGGAGGTGGCAGTGCGTGACCGTTTCCTGCCGCCCGTGGGCCTCCAGGTGCTCGCGGGACCGGTCCGCGCCCAGCGTGCTCCGCATCGCGGAGAACAGGTCCCCGCTCCACCACACGCTGGTGTCCATGGATAGCGAGACGGGTATCCCGTGCTCACGCAGCTGCCAGGTCGGCGGATAGCCCTGGCCCGCGCTCTGCTCGCTTTCGGTGGATACCGAGGCGGCGCCGCCGGTTGCCGCAATCCGGTGGTAGGAGTCCCTGGTCAGGGTGGCCGCATGCACATAGATGGTGGACGGCGTCATGAACCCGTTCTCGTGCATAAGCCGGATGCCGTCGTCGCTGGTCGCGCCCCACACCCCGGCATGAGTGGTCACTGGCACCCCCAGCTCGCGGGCGACCTCGAAGGCAGCCTTCTCCGGGAACGCCGGGTCACCGGTCACGTCGAAGGCCATCTGGAAGCCCAGCATGTCGTCAGCAGAGCCGAAGTGCCGGCTGACGAAGTCGCGGAACTCCGGGGCGGCCGACCACTCCCACGGACCCTGCTGGATGTTGCCGTAGGCCAGCACGAACCGCCCGGGCACTTCTGTCAGCGCCGCCACCGCGGCCTCGGCGTGCTCCACCGTCTGCAGCCCGTGCGACCAGTCAACGGTAGTGGTCACTCCCGCCTCGATGGCCTCCAGCGCGGCCAGCAGGTTACCCGCGTAGATGTCCTGCGGCCGGAACACCTTGCCCCACTGCAGGTAATACCAGACGAAGTACTGCGTCAGCGTCCAGTCCGCGCCGTACCCGCGCATTGCGGTCTGCCACATGTGCCGGTGGGTGTCGATCATGCCCGGCATGACGATCCCGCCGGACGCGTCGATCTCGGCGGTGCCCTCGGGAACATCCAGGCGCTCGCCCACCGCCTCGATCCGCTCTCCGACGATCAGCACATCGGCCGCGCGGTGCACGGTGTGCCCGTCGTCCATGGTGAGCACGGTGGCGTTGCGGAACACCACCGGCCTTCCGGGCGTCAGATCAGGGCTCGATGCGGATGTCATGACGCACCTCCACTCTGCGGCTGGCGAGAATTCCTTCGGACTGATGTCCGTAACCCGGCCATTTGCAGTCTGAGCGGAAGCGTGACCGGTTCGGCCCGGCGCTGTCAAGAGGCAAACCAGTTCCGCATCGGAACAGGTTGGCGGCCCTTGTCCGCTATACGGACAAGTACGCCGGATCACGCTACAGTCGTTCCGTTGCTACCAGCCCCAGGGAGATCGCATGGGCCGCCGTGACGCAAGCCCGGATTTCATCGAGGCACTGGCCCGTGGCCTCGACGTGATCCGCGTCTTCCAGCCCCGCCAGCCGGCCATGTCGCTGGCCGCGGTGGCCGGGGCTGCCGGGCTGGCCCGGCCCACCGCCCGCCGGATCCTGCTGACCCTTGAGCATCTGGGCTATGTGCGGGCCGCCCCCGGCGGTTTCGAGCTCACCCCGCGCGTACTTGAGCTAGGGATGACTTACGTGCTGTCCCGCAACCTGTGGGAGGTGGCCCGGCCGCACCTGGAGCGCCTGGTGGCGCAGACGCACGAGTCCTCCTCCATCGCCCAGCTGGACGGCCCGGACATCGTTTACGTGGCCCGGGTTGCCGTACCGAAGATCATCGCGCTGGCGGTGACCATCGGGACCCGTTTCCCGGCGATGCAGACCTCGCTGGGCAAGGTGCTGCTGGCCGCGCTCCCGGCCGGGGACGCTGAACGGGTGCTGGCCGAACCGAGCCGGTCACCGGTCGCCGCCCGCTGGCAGCCGGGGCCCGCCGAGCGGGCCGCGGAGCTGCGCGCGGTGCGGGCCCGCGGCTGGTCGCTCACGGACGAGCAGCTCGCCGCCGGAATCCGCTCGGTGGCCGCACCGCTGCGGGACGGCGACGGGACGGTGATCGCGGCACTGAACGTCACGGTGCACGCTGCCGAGACGCCGGTGGAGGTCCTCACGGGAGAGTACCTGCCGCTGCTGCTGGCCGCAGCCGGGGCGATCAGCGCGGACTGGGCCGCCTGCCTGTCGGCGCCCCAGGTCACCGTCCCTTCCGCGGCCCGGCCGACCATCAGCGCCTAGGGCCGGCCCCGGCAGCCCTTGACAGCGCCGCCGCCGACGGCCAGACTGCCGTTGGCCGGACAGATGTCCGGTCAGCGGACAAGGATGGAGCTGCCCGCCTGCCCTGCCACCTCTTATCGACGCGAGCTTCGGGAGCTGCCATGGCCACTGTTGCCGCGGTCATCGCCTCCACCCACCACCCGTTCTACTACCGCGCGAGCACATCGGCCGGCCCGGACCGGCCGCCGTTCGCCGATGAGTGGGTGGCCAAGATCGAGGCGTTCCGGCAGACCCTGAGCCGGGCCCGGCCGGACGTACTGGTCATGGTCGGTTCCGACCATTTCCATCAGCTGTGGCTCGACAACATGCCGCAGTTCCTCATCGGCAAGGCGCCGTTCTACGATGCGAACTTCTACAACGAGGAACGCGAATTCGGGCTGCCCCGGATGTTCCTGAAGGGGCACGAGGACCTGTCGGCGTATCTCCTGCGGGAGGGCATCGACGCCGGATTCGACCTGGCGTTCAGCAACGAGCTGCGGATCGACCACAGCATCACGTGCCCGCTGATCACCCTGCGGCCCGAGGCGGACCTGCCCATCGTGCCCATCTACACGAACATCTTCGCCCCGCCGATGCCGCAGCCGCGGCGGTTCGTGGAGCTGGGCAAGACCATCCGCCGGCTGGTCGAGGCCTGGCCCGGTGAGCAGCGGGTCGCGATCATCGGCAGCGGGCACCTGTCCCTGGAGCTCGGGGGCCCGCGCCAGTTCGGGCCGCACGGCCCGGACCCGGCGTTCGACCGGAAGGCGGTCGGCTGGATCGCGTCCGGGGATCTGGATTCCGCGCTGGCCGAGGTCAGCCTGGACAGCCTGCGGGAACCAGGCAACGCCACGCACGGGTTCATGGACTTCATGCTGATGATGGGCGCAGCCGGGGCGAACGTGACGGCGGATTACACCGACTCGCTCGACCTGTTCCACACGATGGAGGCCTACTTCACCTGGTATCCGGAGGGGGTGGCCGCGCCGTGAGCAAGTACCTGCTGAACAAGTTCCTGTACACCATCGACCGCGATCCGGAGCTTGTCGAGCGGTACCGGGCTGACCCGCACGGCACGGTCGCCTGGTGGGAGGCCGAGCAGGCCAATGTGATCCTCAACTGCCCCAGCAGCGAGCGCAGCACCTGGCTTGACTTCACCGAAGCCGAACGCACGGCGCTCTCAACTCACGACTACGTCAAGCTGTTCGAGCTAGGAGCGCATAACTTCCTGACGCTCACCCTATTCATCGCCCTGTTCGAGCGTGACCATGCCGAGCCACTGGGCTTCCAGCGGGAGTACGCAGCGCGCCTGCGCCACTGGACCGGACCCTATCCGGACATCGCCACCTGACCGCCGGCCGTTGCGTCCGCCCCTACCATCTACGCTGGACAGCGTGCCGGACAGAGACGATTGGGATGTCGCGGTCGTCGGCGCTGGGCCGGCCGGACTCGCGGCCGCGAAAACCGCAGTCCGGGCAGGGGCACGAACAGTCGTATTGGAGCGGGCAGCGCACCCGAGGTATAAGACGTGCGGCGGCGGCCTGATCGGCCTGTCGCTGGCGGCGGTCGGGGAAGGCGTGTCCCTGCCTGACCGCGATCACATCAACGCCGCGACCTTTACCCTGCGCGGGAAGCACCTGTTCACCCGCAGGCACCAGGACGCGCTGCTGACAATGGTGCTCAGAGATGAGTTGGACGATGCGCTCCGCCGTGCAGCCGCCGGCGCCGGCGCCGTGGTGCGGGAGAGGTCGGTAGTCCGCGCTATCCGCCAGGACGAGAATGCCGCATACGTGAGACTCGCAGACGGATCTGAAGTGCGGGCGCGGGTCGTGGTCGGCGCCGACGGCTCGTCCGGAGTCAGCGCGCGTCACGTCGGCACCGAATTCTCGCAGGTTGACCTGGGCCTGGAAGTGGAGGTTCCCGTTCCCGAGGCGATCCAGCGAGAGTGGCGGGGAAGGATACTGATCGACTGGGGACCGATCCCTGGATCTTACGGCTGGGTCTTTCCGAAGATGGACCGGCTCACCGTCGGCGTAATAGCGTCGCGCGGCCAGGGAGAGCGGACGAAGGAGTATCTTCGCGATTTCGTTGACCACCTCGAGCTCGGATCATTTGAACCCATTCATGATTCGGGTCATCTCACGCGGTGCCGTACGAATAAGTCTTCCCTGCGCAGAGGACGTGTGCTGGTGGCGGGAGATGCCGCTGGCCTGCTCGAGCCATGGACTCGCGAGGGCATAAGCTTCGCCCTGCGGTCCGGCACCCTGGCTGGAACCTTTGGCGCGAAGGCAGCCTTGAGCCACGGGCAAGAAGATCTTGATGCAGCTCTCGACAGGTACGGGTCCTCGGTGAATCGCTTGCTAGTTCCGGAGATGGATGCAGGTCGGCGTATTCTGGCGGCATTTTCTCGTCATCCTGGCATAGTCCACGCGGCCCTCGCCACGCGTCCAGGGTGGCGCGCGTTTGCCGGGTTCTGCCAGGGCGAAATGACATTCCCGTCAGTCGTCGGCCGTCGGCTGATAGGTCCGGCTGTCTCAGTCATGGCAAAGGTCTAGCAAGGCATGTGGCAGCCGGAGTCGCTTGTCAAAAGCCGGAGGTGACCAGTTGACCGCGCTCGCGGAAGCCGAGCAGTCTTATGCGTTGCTGGCCGATGGCACCACGATCACGATCCGGCCGGCGAGGCCAGCAGATCACGGGGCTGTCAGGCGGCTGCACGAGGCGATGTCGCGGGAGAACCTCTACTTCCGCTTCTTCAGCGCGAGCCCTGCCGCCGCCGAGCAAGAGGCCAGCCGGTTGTGCCGCGGGGCCGGCCCGGACCACCTAGCGCTCCTTGGCCTGCTGCACGATGAGCTGGTCGGCGTCGCTAGCTGCGAGCTTCTCGCCGACCCGCGGGCCGCGGAGATCGCCCTCGCGGTCGCCGACGGCATGCACCGGCACGGCATCGCCACGTTGCTGCTCGAGCACCTGGTCTCGCTGGCCCGCGCCGGCGGCGTGCAGGTCCTCACCGCTGAGGTCCTGCCAGACAACAGCGCCGTGCTGCGAGTGCTCGGCGACCTGGGGCTGGCCGTGCGGCGCAGGCCCGTCGACGGGGTGGTTGAGGTGTCCATGCCGATTCCGCGCGGCGCGGCGCTCGGCGAGGTCAGCGCCTACCTGGACGCCGTGGCCGGCCGGGAGAAGCAGGCCGGCGTGGCCAGCCTGGAACCCCTGCTGGCTCCCCGGTCGGCCGCGGTGGTCGGCGCGGGTCACCGCGCTGGATCGGCTGGCCGGAGGATCCTGCGCAATATCCGTGACGCTGGCTTCGCAGGCGCCCTGTACGCGGTCGGTCCGCACGCCGCCGAGATCGACGGCGTCCCGTGCGTCCCGTCGATCGCGGCGCTGCCCGAGGCCCCCGACCTGGTGGTGGCGGCGGTGCCAGCGGCGGGCGTCGTGGAGGTAGCGCGGGACTGCGGAACGCGCGGAGCCAGATCTCTGGTAGTGATTACCTCGGGTCTCACGCCAGCGCAGGAGTCCAGCCTGCTCGAAGCCAGCCGGCGTGGGGGCATGCGGCTGGTCGGCCCGAACTGCTCCGGCGTCGCGGTGCCCGGGATCGGGCTGGACGCCACGCTCGCCGTGCACCGCTGTTCCCCCGGCACGACCGGCCTGGTCGTCCAGTCCGGGGGGGTCGGCGTAGCGCTGCTGGAGCACTTTTCCCGGCTGGGTATCGGGACCTCGTCGTTCGCCTCGGTCGGCGACAAGCTTGATGTCTCCGGCAACGACATGCTGATGTGGTGGGAGGCGGACAAGACCACCGAGCTGGCCGTGCTCTACCTGGAATCCTTCGGCAGCCCGCGCAGGTTCGCCCGGACAGCGCGCCGGGTGAGCGCAAAGATCCCCGTCCTCACTGTCCACGCCGGGCAGTCGGCGCCGGGTCAGCGTGCCGCCGCCTCGCACACGGCGGCGGCAGCCGCGCCGCTGATCACCCGGCAGGCATTGTTCGAGCAGGCAGGCGTTATCGCCACCGCCAGCCTGGGCGAACTGCTCGACGTTGCCGTGCTGATCGCGTCCCAGCCGATCCCGGCGGGCAGCGGTGTCTGCATCGTGTCCAGCGGCGGAGGCGCGGGCGTGCTGGCTGCCGACGCATGCGTGGAAGCAGGCCTGGCCGTTGCCACGCTGGGCCCAAAGACCCGCAGCCGCCTCCGGGATGTGCTGCCCGCGGGCTCCGCGCTCAGCGGGCCGGTCGATACGACCGGGGCCGTCAGCGCGGCGGCATTCCGCGAGGCCCTGCAGATCGCCGGCCGCGACGACGGGGTGCATGCCCTGATCGCGCTGGTGATCCGGAACGCTCCCCTCGACCTGATCCCTGCTCTCACCGGCGGGCCGCTGCCGGTCCCGGTCGCTGCCGTCGTGCTGGACCAGCCCGAGGCGGTCCAGCTGCTGCACAACGGCGGCGCCGGCCCGGCCGTGCCCGCTTACGGCTACCCGGAAGCGGCCGCCCGTGCCCTGGCCCGGGCAGCTCGGTACGGCTCACGGCGATCCCGGCCGGCCGGCACGGTGCCGGAAATCGGGGATCTCCGCGTGGCGGACGCGCGCTCGATCGTCAGTTCCTTCCGCACCCGGATGCCGGGCGGCGGATGGCTATCCTCCGGCGAGGCCGACGACCTGCTGCGCTGCTACGGCATCCCGATGGTGGGTTTCCGTCAGGCGGCTGACGCCGACGCAGCGGTCGGCGCGGCGGCCAGCCTAGGCGGTCACGTGGTGATCAAGGCCGTGGTGCCCGGCCTGCTGCACAAGACCGACGCGGGCGCAGTAGAACTGGACCTGCGCGGGGCCGACGAGGTACGAACGGCGGTGCGCCGCCTCCAGGACAAATTCGCCGGGCGGATGTCCGGAGTGCTGGTCGAGCCTATGATCACCGGCGGCACCGAGACCATCGTCGGCGTCGTGCAGGAGCCGGTGTTCGGCCCCGTCGTGGTGTTCGGGCTTGGCGGCGTTACCACCGAAGCGCTCGGTGATCATGCGGCTCGCCTCGCTCCCCTCACCGGCGCCGACGCCGACGACTTGATCCGCTCCATCCGCGCGGCACCATTGCTCCTCGGTCACCGCGGCCAGCCCGCGGCGGACATCGAAGCGCTCCGCGACACCCTGCTCCGGGTGTCACGGCTCGCCGATGACCTACCCCAGGTCGCCGAGCTAGACCTGAACCCCCTGATCGTCCGCCACGCCGGTGTCATCGCCGTGGACGCGCGCATCCGGGTAACCAGCCACCGGCTGGCCGACCCGTTCCTGCGCCAGCTTCCCCTGGCGCGGCACGACACGACCTAAACCCGGCCGAAGGCCGGCCAGCGGAGCCAGGCAATCAAAGCCGCGGATGCGACGGGGCCGATCGCGCGGTCAGTCCTCCGGGTCCGGCCCAGCTGTCTGATCATCGGGCGGGGTGTCGATGACGGGCACCGGCTCGAGGCCGATCTTCTCGGCGATCCGGGTCAGTAGCTCGTCCTGCGCGGCGAGGTGGCCTTGCACGTGTGCCACCTCATGCAGGGTGGCGCTAGCGTCGTGGAAGGTCGCCTCCGAGCGCTTGTCCGCAGCAGCGGCCTGCACGTTCTGCCCGACCATGATGACCGACAGCAGCACCAGCTGAAGGAAGGTCTGCGCCACCCAGGAAACGATCGCCGCCGCTCCGCTGTGGATCGCGGCCGGGAGACTGATCAGGTCGAACAGCGCGAACGCGTAGGCGCACCACATGCTGCCGACCACCGCCGTGACCAGGAGCGCGACCTTCGTGTTGAACCGGTTGACCGCCGTCCCCCGCGGCAGCAGATCAGCCACCTTCACCGGACGGTCGGCGAGCCGCGCGGCGATGCGCGGATGGCGTATGTGCTGGTAGATCGCCATGACCTAGCCTTTCGACTGGTAGGACGCTCCTGCTGGCGCAGACCCCGGCCAGGGTAGCTGCACGGACCGCCTACGCCTGACCCACACCATGCCGACGATCACCGGCCAGGTCCGCTGCCTCCCCCGTGGCTAAGGTGGATGCAGGTTTCCGGTGATTGAGGAAAGAGCGAAAGCACAGTGAAACCAAGTCCACGAAGGGCCGGCCCGGGCCAACACCACCGCGGGCGCCGCCACCGCACCGCTGCCGCAGCGACGCTTACCGTCCTGCTCGCCGGGGGATGCGGCGACGGCTCCGCCACGGCCAGCAGGTTAACGCCGACCTCGGCCAGCCCAATCGCACCTGAATCGTCAGGCCCGCTGAGCTTCGCCACGTTCGCGGGCATATGGTCCAGGCACAGCGGAAAGCTCGTCATTCGGGACAACGGGCAATTCACCATATCGTTACGAACCTACCGGTGGTGCAGCCAGAACCCGCCACCCTGCGACAGCATCTCGGGCATTGCGATCCGCGACGGCGACTACGCCAGCGGACACCTGTCCTCGGTGTCCGGCAAGTCGGCCACCGGCCAGGTAACACAGACCACCGACCAAGCAGACACGCCAAAGGGCCGGATACTGATAACCCTTAACACGCAAACTGACATCGTCTTCGCCAACAACGTCAACTTCTGCGGGCCGAGCTCTCCCGTTACTGCCTGCGGCGCCTGAGACCGGCGTGCGAGCCGTGCCCGCAGCGGGTGCGCAACGACAAGCTCCAGGAGCGGCAGGACTTCTGCAATAGCCGCCGGCCCCGTCGCAGATACCCTGATCGAAGGTGAGCGGCGGCTGCTGGCGCGCGACCGGCACAGCAGGCACCCGGGCGACCTCGACCGCAGGCCAGGCACCGGACAGGGTGTTTGACGGGCGCGATGAGCCCGCCCGGGGCCGACGATGGTGGCAGTGGCATTGACAGCTGCCCTGATAGCAGAGCAGAGAGCAGAGAGCGGTGGCATCTCTCTGAAGGAGGAGACCATGCGGCTGGCATTTGATTCCGCGACCGATCTGGCGCGAGCCCTGCAGCGCGCGGCGGATGCGCACCGTAAGCACGAGGAGCAGACCGGGCGCCCGGACCCCGACTGGCCGAGCTGGTACGCGCGGTACCTCGAAAGAGAGCAGGCCGGACTCGATCATGAGCTGACCTTCCCGGCCCCACGTGACGGAACGACAGTGCCCGTAACGATCGTTACCAGCCGCGCAGAGGCGGAACTGATCGTCGGCATGCTGCGGAATAACGACTTGAGAGCAGCGGTTGCAGCCGACGATGCCGGAGGACAGGAGCCAGCACTGCAGGTGCAGGGTGTCCGCGTGCTGGTCGCCCCCGCCGATGAAGCGTCGGCCCGTCGGCTGCTGGCTGCCGTCAATGACACCCATTCGAGATCGTCCAACCCGGCGCCTTTCAGCGGCTGATAAGCGCCCCCTCGGAGCCAGCAGGACCTAATCGATGGCCGGCTAGGTAAACGGGATCAAGCGCAAACCATCCAGGAGATGAGATGCCAGACAACAGCCACCCGGGCCACGTCTTCGACGATGGCCGCGCAGCTGCCGGTGGGCTGCGGTACTGCCTGAACTCAGCCGCCCTCCGGTTCATCCGGCTCGACGACCTGGAAAATGAAGGATACGGGGCTTACCGTGCCCTGTTCGAGGATGCAGACGGCGAGGTGCCACGATGAGCGAGACGACCGAGAAGGCGGTTCTGGCCGGCGGATGTTTCTGGGGAATGCAGGACCTCATCCGCCGCCGCCCGGGCGTGCTGAGCACGAGGGTCGGCTATACAGGCGGGGACGTCCCCAACGCGACGTACCGGAATCACGGATCCCATGCTGAGGCGATCGAGATCGTCTTCGACCCAGAGCAGATCTCATACCGCGACCTCCTGGAGTTCTTCTTCCAGGTACACGACCCGACGACCAAGAACCGCCAGGGCAACGACGTCGGCCTCAGCTACCGGTCGGCCATCTTCTACCTGAATGACGAGCAGAAGCAGGTCGCGTACGACACGATCGCCGACGTCGAGGCCTCCGGCCTGTGGCCCGGGAAGGTGGTCACCGAGGTGGAGCCAGCCGGGCCGTTCTGGGAAGCCGAGCCTGAGCACCAGGACTACCTTGAGCGCTATCCCGACGGCTACACCTGCCACTTCGTCCGACCAGGCTGGAAACTCCCGCATCGGCAAGAAACTGTCGGTCACCGAGGGAGCGACTCGAGGTAACGCCCCGGTCGACGAGCGCGACACCGCCTGCTGCTGCCAAGCAGGACAAGTTCCGGGTCCAGGGCGCACCCGACGGCGAGACCTGGAAATCCGTACCGTCCCGGCCCGGGGCCAACGGCTGCCATTTCGGCCGAGCGCTCATCGGGCGCCGGCCGAACCAGTCAGCGCGTAACCGGGTCATTGGCACGGGGCGCCTGCTGGTACCCGAGCGCGACGGCGCTCGCAATGAGGGAAGCGAACGCTGCGATCTGCAGGATGGCCCGCATCCCGTGCGGCAGCGTCTCGTGGAACAGCACGAACCCTGCCGCGATCGGGACCGCGTTCGTCACCATCGTGGCCGTGCCGGCGGCCGTCAGCGCGTCGCCTTGCTGGTATGCAGACTGCAGCACGCTCGTCCCGGTGGCGTAGGCGACGATAAGGCTTGCGATCGCGACGAGCCACAGCCCGCCGTAGCCGACAAGCTTCGCGGAGATGTCGCCATCGGCGAGCAGCAGGCCGGCCGCCAGACCGAGCGATGCGGCGCGGGCGAAGCGCGTGGGTATGGCGATCAGGAGCGCCGCTCCGCCGCCGCAGGCCGCCAGCCAGATGACGATGCCGGCAACCTCGGGCGGGCGATCGGATTCCGTCGCGCCGAAGAGCGAGAGCGCCAGCAGCGTCAGCCCCGCGAGCGCCAGCACGACGGCGAACTGCTCACGCCGCGCGAGCCGGGACGGGTGCCCGCGCGCCGTCGCGAACGCCAGGACGGCGACCCCGGACGCTGTCACGGCCTGCACGAGCGCCAACGGCGCGAGCCGCAGCGCCGCGACATACATGAGCCAGCCTGCGCTCTCGGTCGCGAACGCGGTGAGCCAGCGCCGGTCGCGGATCAGGAACTCCACCGACCGGAACGGACGGCGCGGCGAGAGCGGCGGGAGCGCCGCCGCCGCGTCATGCTCGAACGAATAGGCCGTGTTCGTGAGCAGCGCAGAGACAAACGCGAGTGTCAGTCCGATCCATGCCTGCGGCATCCCGGGGAGATTACCACCGCCCGGGCCGCACGAGCCGCCGGTTACCAGGCTAGTCGTAGCCCAGGGGCGGACCGAAGGAGCCGGGAGCAGCGTTGCACGCCGCAGCGACCAGCCCGTCGTCACCACCGATCCCGGTGACCCGCGCCAGCTTGACCCCGCCCGCTGGCTGATCGCGCCGTGACATAATCTGGCTGGCTGCGGCCAGTCTCCAGGTGTGAAGGCTCGCCGGCATTTGCCGGTCGGGCGCCGCCCCGCGTGCGTACGGTGGCAGCAGCTGGGCCGCCATCCGCAGATGCCATGGACCGGTTGCTGGGTCCGGGTTCTTGCCGGCTACCCGCAGTCAGCGCCGGTCCCGTTGCAAGGTGAAACGAGGAGACAGATGGATGAGGACCAGGCGGGGGCGCGGCTTCGCGCCGAACGCGCCGAGGTGGCGGACCTGCTCGCAGATACTGAGGCGGCAGGACAGCAGGACCGGTCAGCCGAAGACGAGACAGGTGACATCGCTGATTCGGCCCAGCCGCTGACGGCCCAGGGCATGGATGATGCCATTGCGGCCAGTTTGCGCGATCGGCTGGCCGCCCTGGATCGTGCGCTGCAACGACTGGACGATGGCACCTACGGCCGTTCTGTTCGCAGCGGGCTACCGATCCCCGATGACCGCCTCGATGCCGACCCGGCGGCAGAGCTTACGGTCGAGGAGGCCCGGGCACGCCCGTAACGTCCGGACCAGAATCAGTCCTGAGCCGCCAGCTGGCGGGTAGATTCCGCGCAAGGCGGGCATAGCCGACGCTGCGTATAATGCAAGCGGCTGCGATACCGACACGACGTGAGGAGTTGGCGATGAGCCGGGCTGGGCGGAATCTGAAAGTGGCGCTCCTCGCCGGGACGGCAGCAGGGATCGTCTTCGTGGTCGTCAAGCTCCGACGCACCCAGCAGCTGGCCATCCGGACCGCCGGTGACATCGAAGCTCAGCTCGACGCCTTGGACCCGGTCGCCAAAGCCGCGGTCGTGGCGAAGTTGTCCGCAGATGCGGCCAAGGACGTCAAAGCAAGAAGGGCCTGATTCGCGCTCAGCTCAATCGCTTCGCCCAGCCGAGACCAGCGGCGGTGTCCGCTTCTTCTGCAGCAGGAAGAACGCGCTCGGCCCGAAGTGGAACCTGGCCAGGGGCTCCTGCGCAGCCCGCTCGACGGCGAGCATGAGCCGTTCCGGCAACACTGCCTTGGCGAGCGGGTGCCGGAAGTTGGAGACCGACAGCTGCCGCCGGATTCGGAAACCACACTCGGTCAGCTGGCGGGAAATGGTGCGCGGGTGATGGTTCACATATGGTGCATCGCCGCGGCGCTTGCCCTCTTCGGACCGGATATCAACCTCTGACTTCGGGATGCGCTCCAGGCGGAGCAGGTGGCGAACCCGGTTGACGGCGTGGGCGGAATTTGCTGCCTCGATCACCGCGAATCCGCCCGGCCGTAGTATCCGCGACACCTCGGCAAGCTCGGTTATCGGGCAGGGCAGGTGATGCAGCACCCGGATCATCACAACCAGGTCCACGCTCTCGTCACGGAACTGCAGGTCGGCCGCGTCCATCAGGTGCCGATCCAGCGCCGGATGATCAGGGAACAGGCGCCGCGAGAGGTCAAGCTGCTGGCTGCTGGGGTCGACCAGGGTGACTTTGTCCGCGTAGTCGGCCAGCACAACGCTCAGCCGCCCAAAGCCGCCGCCGACGTCGACGGCATGCTCGAAACGGTGACCATTCAGTAACCGCCGGATCGCGATCACCTCGGCTTCATGCTCGTAACCGCGACCCCGCCAGAAATGCGCATAGTTGAAGTCGGGGTCGTTGTACATACCCGACCTACGGATCGCGTCGGTGCTCGTCGTCATTTGGTCCCTCCCGCGGGGAACTTATCCAATCCGACTGCCAGTCAAGCTGCGCGCAGACTTGCTTTGATAAAGCTTTACCCGTCCTTGACGGCCGATCAGAATGCCAGCGCGTCCCGGGACTGCGTGAATCCCGGGCCGACGCGAAGCGAAAACCCGAAATCCTAGCGTGGCAACGCATGCAGCCAGCCAAATGGGTGCCGCTCTGGCCAAGCAATCGGATTACAGAATGTCCACCGTGGCGGCACAGCACGACCTGCTGGCAAAAGCAGACGGCCCGGTCACGGGAAATAGGTCGCGCGTCGGGAAGAAGAATCAGAACCAACGCACTCAGCACAAGCTGAACCGAGAGCTGCTGCACCGCCCGGCCACAGCCAGCCAATGTCAAGCGCGGCGGTGAACAGGCTGCCGGGCGTGGTTGGCACCGCAATCGGCCGACGTCCCGCTGCTCCGGCAACGGCCGTGACCGAGGCGGCGGGCGATGCCGCCCACTTGTCTTCCCCGGCCGATGGGGCGTAGCGTCCGGCCAAGGAAGGTGCTCGTTTACCTGCGTAGACGAGATTGAGATTCCTCCCGGCTGCTCTGGACCTCGGTAGCGCGTAGCGCGCAGTCAAGCCGAGGTGGCATATGCCGGCATTCGTCCGTCACCGGGCCGCGGCCTCCGTCAGCGGCCGTCGGGTGCTGCTCTCCGTCAGCGACCCGCAGGCGCCGCCGAGCAAGCAGCTGATCAGGTTCGAGAACTCAGCGCGCACCCCGCACCTCGGAGCGACGCAGTCGGGACTACGCAGCGCCTCGAAGTCGCCGCCCGTGCCGCCACCGCCCAGCGAGGTCCCGGCATCGCAGCATCAATCCGGGAGAGCCTCCCCTACGGAGGCTGGACCCGCCAGGCAGGCCACCTGCACCCCACCCCGCTCGGCTCGGGAACCTCAACGATCACTCTCCCCGACGGGCCGTGCGGCGTCATGCCCTTCCCCACAGGTGACCTAGAAGCAGCTTTCCAGGCCACCGGCGCCCCCGACATCATCGCGTATTCCCCCATACCCGACATGCCTGCAGCGCCCATGCCCCGGGCCTCAGATCCCGAGCCTGCCGGACCCCGGGCCTACCGGTCTTTCGGGTGGGCACGAGCCACCGGCCCGGACGGCGCCACCGCCCAGGCGTGGCTGCAGACCGGCGAGTCCTACGCCTTCACCGCCGCCGTCAGCATCCGCGCCGTCGAGGAAACTCTCACCCGATCCCCGAGCGGGGCGTTCAGCCCCGCCGCGGCGTTCGGCGCCGACTTCGCTCTCACCATCCCGGGCACCACCAGGATCGACAGCATCCCCGCGGCCCGCCCGAACAGCTAAGCCGCTAACGGCGGGCGCCTCCCCCCTCAGCACCGCGGTACGCCGCTGGCAACGGCGCCTCGACCAGCTGGAGCAGCGGCCGGCATACGGAGGGTGACCAACGCCGCACGGCGGTGCTGGCCGGTGGCAGCTTGCTGGCCGGGCGCTGGGCGGCCATGCCTTCCCTAGAAGCGTCGCCGGGCAGAGAATGCTGACGAGCCGCCGGGCCTGAGCGGCCAGCCCAGATCAGGAGGCACCGATGAGCAACCCCGAGCTGCCCAGCTCGCCGTCATCCCCGGCAGTGCGGATCGACCCGGAGAGCGAGCGGGGATATGGGCGGAGCCCGCAGCTCCAGGTGGAGTTCGAGGCGGCCGCTGAGCACCTGCGCCAAGCCGACGGGTACACCGATCCGCTGGACCCTGAGCACCGCAGCCAGCTCCGCGCTGACCTGGCCCTCGAAGGCGGGGGCGTGAAGGGCATCGGGCTGGCCGGCGCAGTTCTGGTTTTGGATGAGGCCGGGTACTCGTTCGCCCGAGTCGCGGGAACGAGCGCGGGAGCTATTGCCGCGAGCCTTATTGCCGCGATCTCTAAGGCCGGCAAGCCCATGACAGCGTTGCGCGGCTACCTCAATGAGCTGCATTTCACCGAGTTCATGCCCGAGGGCAAGATCCACCACTTTCTCGATCACCTGGGCGGCGCCGCCGAGAAGGCAGACGACCTGGCCATCCTCGCTCACCGGACTGGGCTGTATCCAGGGACCTACCTGGCGCAGTGGCTAGGGCCGATTCTGGGCGGGCTCGGGGTGCAGACCTTCGGCGACCTCAAGATCGGCCAGTCCGATGATCCCGGCATGAGCCTGCCGCCCGACCGGCAGTACCGGCTCGTCGTCCACACTTCGGACATCACGCGCGCGCAGCTGGTGCGACTGCCCTGGGATTACAACTACTACGGGCTGCCCCGCGACGAGCAGGAGGTTGTCGGGGCGGTGCGCGCGTCCATGTCCATCCCGTTCTTCTTCGAACCGGTCACGGTCCAGACCAGCGAGGCCGACATTGACGTGCCGATGCCAGACGGCAGCTGCATCCGGCAGCACTATGACGCCGGGACTGTGACCTGGGTCGACGGCGGCATGCTGGAGAACTTCCCGATAAGCGCATTCGATCGCGCTGACGGCGGCCCGCCCCGCTGGCCAACCATCGGGATCAAGCTGTCCTCGCTGCAGAGATCGTTCTCGCCGACCCTGGCATGCAGTACGGCCCGAGGCGTGGCGATCCAGGCCCTGCACACGCTGATGAACGAGTGGGACCGCTACGACGTCGAACAGACGACCGCCGCTCGCACCATCTTCGTGGACAAGGCAGGCCTTACGGCCACCCAGTTTGATCTGACGCAAGCCCAGCAAGACCAGCTGTTCCTCAACGGGGTACAGGCCGCCACCCGGTTCATCATCGAAATGTCCAAGGCCGGCGGCATACCGCGAGACGCCGAACAGGCCAGGCAGCTCATCACGCAACGGTCAGCGCAGAGCGCCCCGGGCGCGTAACGCGCCTGCCCGGTGTCAGTCCTTGAGCATGGCGAGATTTAGCCCCGGAGCGCCACCACCTCGTCCACTCCTGCCCGGAGGTCATCGGCGAGCCCGCCGGGATCGGCGATCGCCGACGTATCGGTGTTGATGCCGATACAGCACTCCCCGTCGTAGGAGACAAGGGTGATCATCGCGGCGCAGCCGGGCAGCGGGCCGAACGGGTAGATGCGCGTGATCCGGGAACCCGCGATGTACACCGGGTAGGGCACCCCGGGGATACCGGAAACCTGGACGTCGTTCATGCTGGTCAGCCAGCCCGAGACGATGCCGATGACAGGCGCGGGCAGCAAGCCGAACGCCGGGGCCAGCGCCGCTGGCACCGCGTCGGCCGCAGCGGCACCGGCCGCGCGGGCGGTCAGTACGAACTGCCTCACGGCAGCGATCCTGGCGGCCGGGTCGCGCTCGGCCATGGGCGCGGCGAACCTGGCGCCGGTGAAGCGGTTCCCGCCCTGCGGGTCATCCTGGGTGCGCAGGCTGATCGGGAACCCCACCGTGAGACGGTCGAGGGGGGCGCCGTACCGCTCGTGGTAACGGCGGAACCCGCCGATCACCGCGGCCAGCAGCCCGTCGTTGACGGACCCGCCCGCCGCCTTCGCCCCGGCCTTGAGGTCAGCCAGTGGTACGTCGATGACGTCGAAATGCCAGCCGCCGCCGCGCCGGGCAAGCAGCGCCGAGCCTGGCGGGGGGGCCGCGTTCTGGCCTGCCCAGCGGGCGGCGCCAACCGCCCGCCCTGCTACCCGCGAGGCCGAATCCCAGGGCCGTGCCAGCGCGCCAACGAGCCCGGCGCCCTCACGCAGCACCGTCGCAGGTGTGGACCGGACCGCTCCCGCGACCTGCGTGGCGAGCAGCCCTGCGCGCGACGCCTCGGCCGCTGCCGGGACCGCAGGCTCAGGCCGATGCGGGTCATGCTCGGCGCTGCGACTGTGCAGCCGCATCATCAGCTGGACCGCGCCGAGCCCGTCGGTGACGCTGTGGTGGCTCTTGACCGCGTATCCGGCCCGCCCGCCTGCGAGGCCCTCCACGAGCAGCGCTTGCCACAGCGGCCGGTCGCGGTCGAAGGGTGCCGCGGCAAATTCTTGCACAACGTCGAGCAGCTGGCGCAGCGAGCCTGGGGCGGGCAGGCGGACACGATGAACGTGCCAGGACAGGTCCAGCTCGCCGACTGTTACCCAGGTCGGGGTCCCGAGCGCGAACACCGGCTCGACCACCCGCTGCCGCATCCGCGGCACCATGCGGGAGGCCCACTCGTGTGCAGCAAGCAGCCGGTCCCAGTCGGGGGCCGGGTCGAGCAGCTCAAGCAGGCTGACGTTGACACGCAGCCGGGGGTCAGCCGCCTCGGCGCGCCACATGGCTGTTTCCAGCGGATTCATCTGGGCGGAGGTGCCCCAGTCCAGCGGCATCGCCGGCGGCGGACCGGGGCTGGCCAGCGCCGTAGCCTCCACCCGACCGGAACCGGCAGTGGGCCAGCTGGCGAGCGTCGCCAGATACTGCCCGCGGACCTCGTGGATGCGGGAGTCGAGCTCCCCGGCCACCCAGCCGGTGGTGGGGACCGGGGGAAGGACCGCGACTTGCACCGTGCCCGCGTGGATCGTCGTTGCCCCGCGCCACATCAGCTCGCCGGAGTTGCGGATGACGATCGGCACGATCGGCACTCCGGCCTGCATCGCGACGTGAAAGGCGCCCTTCTTGAAGGGCCCGGGTGCCGGGGTCGCCGACCGGGTACCCTCTGGCGAGATGGCCAGCGAGATCCCCTCGCGCAGCTTCTGCACCGCCGGTTGGAGGGCTTTAAGCGCCTGGGCGGTATCGTGCCGATCGACGAACGCCACGTCCGCGAGCCGGAACATCAGCCCGAACCCGGGGGTGTTGGCCAGCTCCTTCTTCGCCACGCCGGTGAACGCGCCGCGCAGCAACTTGGCCAGGATGAGCACGTCGAGCTGGCTCTGGTGGTTGAAAATGAAGACGGCGGGCCTGGTAGCGAGGTGCTCAGCGCCGTGGACGTCCAGCCGCACACCGGCCAGCACGCCGCCCACCTCGCCGGCGAGAGTGATGCCGAGGTCAACAGCTTCGCGCCGGGAACCGGTCACCGCCCCCAGCGCTGCGCCCGTGGTGAAGCCGCCCAACATGCCGGCGAGTCCCCCCGCTGTCCGGGCGATGTCCCCGACCCCCGGCCGGCCGCGGGAGCGGAACCGGGCCACCGGCCACCCGTAGTGCCGCGCCGCTGCTTCGAGGTCACGGCCGGGATTGATAGCCCGCGGCCGCCCGGCGGTCCGCAGGAACAGCACGTCCTCATCGCCGTTGGAGTATGCGTAGCTCTCCGACAGGTCGATGTCGTGCTCATCAGCGAACGCCCGCACCGCCGTGGCCTTGCCTGCCCGCCACAGCAGCGGACCGCCGGGACGGCCGGTGCAGATGCCGTTCACCATCTCCACCGGTGAAACCAGGATGTACTCCACGCCCATCGCCCTGGCCGCGGGCGCTACCTGGAACCGGGTCGCCGACGACGCCAGCACGACCGTATGCCCGGCCCTGCGGTGGGCCTCGACCAGCCGCCACCCCTCCGGGTACAGCGAGCCGGAGATTGCCTGGACGAACAGCCGCTCTCCGAGCTCGGCGAGCTCGTCCTCGCTGCGCCCGGCCCAGGCGTGCATGCCCAGCACGGTGAACCGCTCGAAGTCCTCCTCGGTGGTCACGCCGCGAAGGCCCGTGAGGAGCATCCGCCCCAGGTCGGCCGGTGAGATCTGCAGCGACCTCAGGTGGTGGCGGGCGAACGCCGTAAGCGAGTAGCCGTCGATCAGCGTGCCGTCGAAGTCGAGGAATGAACCCACCTGCGGGCCCTGCGGCCCGGCCTCGACGTCCGCGATCAGCTGCTCTTCTGACCACAGCCCGGCGGCGGGCTGGCTAGGGTGCGACACCAACTGCCTCCCGTCGATGCACTGCATCGATCTCGTCAATCATGATCAGCCGGGTGACCACGCCACGCAGCCGCGCGGCGAAGGCCCGCCTGCCTGCGGCCAGCTCATCCCGGCCTGGATCGATCAAGTCCAGGTTCGCGGCGAGCTTCACCGCGCTGGAGAACAATTCCCGCGACAGCGACTCCGGCCCGTGCAGGCGCCCCTGCAGCAGCATCTGCTGCCCGACACCGCCGCATTCGGCCAGGAACTCGTTTTCCACGATCGGAAGGCTGGGGAGGCGCACGGCGAGCCGCTCGGCGACAACGAGCTGGGCGTCCAGGAAGGACCGCAGCACGCGGTTGGCCACCAGGACTTCCGAGCGCTCCAGCACGGCGCGCCCGTCGGGCGCCGTCTCCCAGCCGGGATCCAGCCGCTCAAGTTCGGCGCGGAGCTCCTCGCGGTAGGACGCCTTGTCCGGGAAAAAGAACTCAAACTTCAGCTGGTCACGCAGCCGCATCGCCTCATCCCAGCGGTCAGCAGGCGCACTGAGCAAAACTAGTTCCGCGACCGCGCGATCGACGAAATGGTGAATCGCGCTGTTGCGGTAGTACGCGGCTATCAGGTGCTGGCCCCGTTCGATGGCGTAAACCGGCTCCGCCCCGCCGGTGTAGACCGTAACCACGTTCTGCTGGGCGAGCGCGTCAAGGACGCGTCGCACCCCGGCCTCGGTCCGCAGCACGTCACCCGAATGCGGCAGCCCCCGTTCGGCCAGGTAGGCGCGCAGCGGCTCGAGCACCCCGCGTACCTGGCCCAGGGTCAGCGCCCGGTCGCGGACGCCCAGTAGCGCGAGCGTGGCCAGCGCTGTCGCTGTCACCGGGGTGACCCGGTTGATCCGGACAGCCACCTCGAATGCCACCTTCTGCAGTGCGAGCCGCCGGGTATCCGGGTCCTCGTGGTGGCCCGCGGGCCCGAGGGCCTCCCGCAGCGAAAGCGGTTCCGCAAACCGCACGTGTACCGTGCCGATCCGGGTGAGCTGTCCCCTCGCGTAGGACGCCAGCCAGCCAAGCCCTTCGGCCTTCTTCGCCGCCCCGCCCTGCTCGGCCGCCATCGCCGACACCTCGCGGAGCTGGTCGTAGGTGATGGCCACCGGAACCAGATAGGCATCGTCGGCCCGGCCGCGCGCGACTGCCTCGGCTACGTAGGCCAGCAGCCCGTAGCGCGGCGGGCGCAGCTTGCCGGTTCGCGAGCGGCTACCCTCCATGTACCACTCGAGGTTGAAGCGCTTGGCGAGCAGGTAGCCGAGGTACTCGCGCAACGCCAGCTTGTAGATCTCGTCGTCGCCGAAGCTGCGCCGCATGAATATGATCCCGGCGCGCCTGGCCAGCAAGCTGATCGGCCAGATGCGGAGGTTGTCGCCCCCCAGGACGTGGTTGCGGGGGAAATCATGCTCGGCCAGGACGTCGGCCAGCAGGAGCGGGTCCGCGTATGAGCGGTGACTGGGGAGGAAGACTAGCGCATGGCGGCGGTTCAGCTCACGCAGCCGGCCAAGCCCGACCGTGTCGGCCTGGACGTCCCACGCGTAGGCGTGCAGCGGGCGCAGTGCGCCGGAGAGCAGGTCGACCGCGATCGGGCTCATGGAGGCAACCAGGCCGCCAAGCGCCGCCCGGGTACGCTCTGCCGCCTCCGACTCGGTCAGCCCAAGCCGGACGGCGAGCGTGCCGACATCGGCGCGGAACTCCCGGCTGTCCTCGATCGCCTCGATGACGTCTTTCGGCACCTTGTAGCGGTATCCGAGTAGCGCCCGCTCGGAACGATCTAGTGCGAGCCTGGCCTGCCGGGACACGAAATGCGCGAACGAGCCGGCGCCGCCCCAGCGCTCGCGCAGCGCCGCCACGGTCGCGGGTTCGGCGACGACCATCCGGCCCCGGTCGGGCTCGCGCCGCATGATGCGGGTCTGCCAGAACACCGGTGGCCGGCGCGGATTGACCTGCGACAGGATGTCCGCCCAGCGGACCCGCCGCTCGCCGTCCCGCTCGCGCGGCAGCCACGCGACGCGGGCGGCAGTCACGACCGTATCTGGCGGCGTTGCGGCTAGCGACCGGGCCAGTTCCGGGCCGTCCAGTGGCAACACCTCGGACGGCTGGACGTCCATCTCATGCAGCCACCGTTGGACCAGCGCGCGCTCCACCTCGCCCGCCGGCTCGGTGAGCAAGATCAGCAATGCCTCGCCACCGGCAGCGCCGTCACCTGCCGCGGGCTGCGCTGGCCTCGGGCCGCCCATGCTCGGCTCCTTCCCTCATCCACATCCTTGCCTATCCTGCGGTTGAGGTCACCCTGCCCCGTGCCAGGACCGGGCCGAGACGCTTGGGTAAACTCGCGTCGGGCTGTCCTGATTGGATGGCCGATGGGCACGGCCTTGCGAGTGGACCGGGTTTCAGGGCCAGGACGTCACCGGAGGATCCGGTCTTACCGTCGCCGGCCTGCGCGGCGCACCGCACGCAGTGCTCCACCCGCAGAGAGGATGCTGATGAGCGCGTCGGCCGGCCGACTGATCGACGAGATGGTGGACAACGCCCGCTATCCCCTGTCGGATCCGACCGGCGCCGGCTGGCGGGACGTCGTCTCTCGCGTCCGGCAGGACCTGCAGGCAGCCGGCTGCAGCGTGCTGCCCGACTTCGTGCGGCCCGCCCTGCGCGAGGTGCTGCAGCAGGAGTGCGAGAGGATCGCGCCTCGGGCGTATTACGACGTCGAGACGGTTAACGCGTACAACACCGCGCCCGACCCGGCACTGCCTGACGGTCATCCGGCCCGTATCACGACCGAACGCGGCAACGCGTTCGTTGCACGTGACCGCATCCCCGACGAGTTCATCATCCACCGGCTCTACACCAGCCCGCTGTTCCAGGACTTCGTCGCCAGCTGCTTTGCGCTGCCCCGGGTCCACGAGCTGGCGGACCCGCTGTCCGGGCTGTGCCTCAACGTCATCGCTCCGGGACGGGCACATCCGTGGCACTTCGACACGAACGAATTCACGGTCAGCATGGTCACCCGGCAGCCGCAGGCCGGTGGCGTGTTCGAATACTGCCCGAACATCAGGTCGGCGGGAGCGGAGAACTTCGACGACGTCCGCGCCGTGCTGACCGGACGCGGTGACCGCCTGATCCGCCGCCTCGCGTTGCGCCCGGGCTATCTCCAGCTGTTCACGGGCCGCTACTCGCTGCACCGCGTGACCCCCGTGGACGGCACGGCGCGGCACTCGGCGATCTTTGCCTACAGCGAGCGTCCTGGCGTGATCGGCACCGTCGCGCGGACGCGGCAGCTCTTCGGCCGTGTCTGCACCGCGCACCTGGCCGCCGACGGCCGCGCGGTGCGGGTCGACCAGCTGATGGACTAGGCGCCGCCCGACCCGCTCCCCGTTCCGAACACCCAGATGAAGGATGGCCGTGCACCTCAGCCAGGAACTGTCTCCCCTCACCTTCGGCAACGACGATCGTCTGCCGCGCGTGCCGCTGCCCACCCTGGAGGAAAGCTGCGGCAGGTTCCTCGAGTGGTGCGGGCCGCTGCTGACCGCCGATGAACTGGCGGCGACCAAGACCGCCGTGGCGTCGTTCCTGCGCCCCGGCGGTCCAGCCCGACAGCTCCAGGCCGCGCTCGAGCAGTACGACGCTGCCGACGGGGTGCACAGCTGGCTCGACACGTTCTGGCCGTACCGGTACCTGGGGCGCCGCGACCGGATCGCGCTCAACGCGAACTTCTTCTTCCTCTTCGAGGACTCCGACCAGGGACAAGTGCAGCGGGCCGCGGGGCTCGTCGCCGCGGCCGTCGACTACAAGCTCCTGATCGACGAGCAGCTCGTCCCCCCGGCTCTCCAGCGAGGACGGCCGCTGTCCATGGAGCAGAACAAGTACCTGTTCTCGGCCACCCGGATCCCGGGACCGGTGCAGGACGGCGTCCGCACGCCCTACAGCAAGGACTGGCCGGGCCCGTCCCAGGAGCGGCACATCGTGGTCTTCGTCCGCGGCAACATGTTCCGCCTGGACGTGATCGGCCCGAACGGCCGTCCGCACACCCTGGACGAGATCGCGGCCGGGCTGGAGGCGGTCATGGCGGCCGGCCCGACCCCGGCCGCGCCGGGCACGGCGGTCGGGCACCTCACCACGAAGGCGCGGGCGGACTGGGCGGCGAGCCGGCAGGCGCTGCTCGACTGCGACCCGGGCAACGCGCAGAAGCTCGACGTGGTGGAGACCGCGCTGTTCTGCCTGTGCCTCGAGGACGCCGCTCCCGCGGGCCCCCGGGAGGCGTCCGATCTGCTGCTGCACGGCGACAACGGCAACCGGTGGTTCGACAAAGCCCTGTCGCTGATCGTCTTCGGGGACGGGACGGCGGGCCTGAACGGCGAGCACTGCAAGCTGGACGGCACCACCAGCGTGAGCTTCATCGACGCGGTCCTGGGCTCTTCGGCGGCGGAGCACTCGCGCCGGTCGGGGGCCACGTCACAGGGGACCCCGGGCTGCGCGCCCCTCGATTTCGTGCTCGACGCCGGCCTGCAGGCCGATGTGCAGGCCGCCGCCGCCGCGTTCGCCGCGTACGCGGCCGACACCGCGTCGTCCATCCTGTCGATCGAGGGCTTCAGCAGCGAACGGGCCAAGCAGCTGCGGATGTCGCCGGACGCGTTCGCGCAGCTGGCCTTCCAGCTCGCCCACCAGCGCGCCAAGGGCCATGTGGGCGCCACGTACGAGTCGATCGCTACCCGGCACTACCGGCACGGGCGCACGGAGGCGATGCGCGTCGTCACGCCTGAGGTGGTGCGGTTCGTGACCGCGATGGACGACGCGCAAGCGGACGATCGGACTCGCCGGGCGGCGTTCCGGGCCGCCGCCGAAAAGCACGTGGAACGCGCGCGAGAGTGCCAGGCGGGGCACGCGCCCGAGCAGCACCTGTGGGAGCTGCAGCTGATCCAGAAGCGCCGCGGCGCGGAACTCGGCGTGACCGAGCCGCTCCCCCTGTACGAGACGCCCGGCTGGCTGACGATGCGGGACGACTACCTGAGCACCAGCGCCGTAGCCTCCACCCACGTCCAGTACTTCGGTTTCGGGTCGACCAGCCCGAAGTGCATCGGCATCGGCTACGCGTTGCTCCCCGATCGCTTCGACCTCTACCTGAGCACGCCGCGAGCGGTGAGCGAGCAGATGTCCGTGTTCGCGGCGAAGCTCCCTGAGGCGGTCCGCGAACTGGCGGATCTGCTCGCCGCCGAGGACGGTGGATGATCGAGGCTCAGCGGCTCGACGGAGGTGCCGATGCTCGATGACGGGGCGTTGACCGGTGATCGCAAGGCAGACTTCACCCAGATCTACAACCAGCCGGATCCGAGGGCGTACTTCCGCACCCTGAACGACCTGGAGTACCAGGTCCCGCAGCAGGCGCTGCCCATCTTCGAGGCCGTGCTCGCCGCCGCGGTGCGGGACGGGCGCCCCCCTGCGGTCCTCGACGTCTGCTGCTCCTACGGGATCAACGCCGCGTTGCTGCGCTGCAACGTCGATCTGGGCGAGATCGGCGCCCGCTGCGCCGATCCCGAACGGGCCGCGCTCCCTCCCGACGAGCTGATCCAGGCCGACGCGGAATTCTACGGCCACCGGCTGCGCCGCCCCGACCTCGCGGTGCTCGGCCTGGACGTCTCGGCGCCCGCGATCGACTACGCTCTCCGCGCGGGCCTGCTGGCAGCGGGCTGGGCCGAGGACCTGGAGACGTCCGATCCGTCCCCGGCGCTAGCCGCCGGCGTCCGTGACGCCGGCGTGATCATCTGCACCGGAGGCGTCGGGTACGTCGGGCCCCGCACCTTCGACCGGCTCCTGCGGGTCATCAGGGGTCCGCGCGCCCTCTGGCTGGCGATCTTCGTGTTGCGCGTCTTCGCCTACGACGAGATCGCCGGCACGTTCGCCCGGTACGGCCTGGTCACCGAGCGGATACCAGGACTGACGTTCCGGCAACGGCGCTTCGCCGACCGCGAGGAGTTCGAGGCGGCGAACCACGACGTTGTCCTGCGCGGCCTGGACCCGACCGGGAAGGAGGCGGAGGGCTGGTACCACGCCGACTGTTTCCTCACCCGCCCGGCGGCCGCAGCTGCGGAGACACCGGTTGTCGAACTACTTGCCGGAATTCTGCCCGAAGACGGTCGATGTCCGGCTCGCGGCTCATCGGCCGCAGTGGTGTCCGGCAGGGTTCGTGCGGCACGGCCCTGGTGACGCCGAAGCCCGCCCGCAACGAGTGCACCCGGGCCGCCTGAAGCTCCGGCGAACCCGAGGTCACCCGCTGAATCCTAGTTTTCGGGCAGCACGTCATCCGGGCAGGCTGTCGCGCACACGCTGCTGGGCCATGCCGAAAACGTGCCGAAGGTAGCGATCCGCCAAGCTACGGTCCTGGTCAGGACCGTTTGCGCGACGGCTGGCGACCGGCCCGCGAGCTCAGCGGATCCGGTAGTAGGCGGTCGGGTGCCACCACGGGCCGAACTGGATCCAGCCGATCCGCTGCCCGGACGAGTGCGCGCCGTAGGTCCAGTCGCCGTGCGCGTAGAGCTCCACGTGCCCAGAGCCGTAGAACGCCAGATCGCCTTTCTTCGGGTGGCGGACCCACACCAGCTCCCGGCTGCTCAGCATCTCGTAGGTGGTGCGCGGCAGTGCGATGCCGACGTGCCGGTAAGCCTCCATGACCAATCCGGAGCAGTCATAACTGGACGGCCCGGTACCGCCGTATACGTACGGCTTGCCGCGCTGGGATTCCGCCCAGCGGAACGCGCGAATCCGGAGCGGCACCGACCGGGCCTGTGCACTAGCGCTCAGAACGGAATGAGCCGGCGCGGCGAGGGCCGGGCCGGCGGTGAACGTCAAGGCTGCCAGGACGGCAGCGGCGGACAGGGACAGCAGCTTGAGACGGTTGCCGGACACCGGCACCCCTCCCTATGTAGGGGGTGCGCTCACCGTGCGGTGCAAGGTGTCAGCCGGGGACAGGGGCGGAGCGAGACCGCAGAACGCCTGACGTTTGCGACGTTAGCGGTCAATGGCTGCTCTGTCCGGCGAATCGCTAATAAGCCCCGTAACGGGTCAGATGCAAAGCCTTGCCCGTTTCCGGCAACGGCCAGGCGGAGGCCAGCCGGGATGATGGCCGCTGCTGGAGATGGTGACCGGCTGGATGGCGATGTTCCTGAGCAGGCGGGGGGCGGGGGTTCTGCGCCGCGGCCGAACCGGGCTTGCCCATCCCGTCGAGCACCAAGACGACCAGGCGCGTGCGGGCGTTCCGGCTGCGACGAACGGGCCGCCTTGCGGCAGCCGTGCGGCTGGCCGACCTGGTCCGTCACCTGGCTCAGGTGGAGAACCTCTGGTTCCAGCGGGTTGCAGGCCGCCGGGCCACAACAGACGCGGACCTTTCCAGAGGAAATGCCAGTCAGCGAACTTGATCTTATCCCGTTGGCCGGAATATCGAAAACCTGCGGAACTGCAGCCGACAACTTTTTTCTAAATCGGCGCTCGATGTCCGCCAGTTCGGGCTTGACGTACTCTTTCACCGTGGAAGCATCGCTCGCTCGCGGTGGGTGGCGCCGGCGGAGCGGCTACAGTTTTGCTGCAGGAGCGGCTGCAGTTTTACGGAGTGGCGGGCGAGGCGATCGCGAAACGCCGATCGAAGCCAAGGCCCGTTAAGGCCCGTTGAGGAGAGCTGCCAATGTCAACCAACACCGGCGCCCAAGAGGCGCGTGCCATCGCCGAGGCGGCGCGGGAGAAGGACTGGACACTGCCGAGCTTCGGCAAGGGCCTGTTCCTCGGCGACCTCCGCCTCGATGTCATCTACCCGCAACCCAAGCTTCCCGCGGCGGAGGTCGCCAAGGGCGAGCAGTTCCTCGCCACCTTGCGCGACTTCCTGGTGGAGAACGTCGACCCCGATGCCATCGAGAGGGACAGCCGGATCCCGGAGGAGGTGATCGACGGCCTCAAGAAGATCGGCGCGCTGGGGATGAAGATCCCGCAGCGGTACGGCGGCCTGGGCCTGTCGCAGGTGTACTACAACCGGGCCATGATGCTCGCTGGTTCCTGGCACCTCAGTGTGGGCGTGCTGTTATCTTGCCATCAGTCGGTCGGCGTCCCGACGCCGCTGCTGCTGTTCGGCTCGGAGGAGCAGAAGGAGCGCTGGCTGCCGAGGGTGTGCACGAACCTGCTGTCCGCGTTCGCGCTCACCGAGCCCGGCGTCGGGTCCGACCCGGCGCGGATGCGGACGGTGGCCGTGCCGACGCCGGACGGCTCCGGGTACCGCATCACCGGCCGCAAGCTGTGGACCACCAACGGCACCATCGCCGATGTCATGGTGGTGCTGGCGAAGGTGCCGCGCGGCGAGGGCCGCAAGGGCGGGATCACCGCGTTCATCGTGCCGCGGGACTCGGAGGGCATCGTCACCGAGACGCGCAATCAGTTCATGGGCATCCGCGGCATCGAGAACTCGCTCACCCGCTACACCAACGTGTTCGTGCCCAAGGAGAACGTCATCGGCCGCGAAGGGCTCGGCCTGAAGATAGCGCTGAGCACGCTCAACACCGGGCGGATGGCCATCCCGGCGAACTGCGCCGGGGCGGCGAAGTGGTGTACCAAGATAGCCAGGGAATTCGGCAGCGCGCGCGTCCAGTGGGGCAAGCCGATCGGGCAGCACGACGAGGTCGCGCAGAAGATCGGGTCCATCGCCGCCACCGCGTTCGGGCTGGAGGCCATGGTTGACGTGACCAGCCGGCTGGCGGACGAGAAACGCAACGACGTGCGCATCGAGGCGGCGCTGGCCAAGCTGTACACCACCGAGCGCGGCTGGCAGGCGGTCGATGACCTGATGCAGGTGTGCGGCGGCCGCGGCTACGAGACGGCCGCATCGCTGAAGGCGCGCGGGGTCCGCGGCGTCCCGGTCGAGATGGTGATGCGCGACATGCGCAGCAACCGCATCACCGAGGGCTCGACCGAGATCATGCACCTGATGATCGCGCGGGAAGCGGTCGACCAGCACCTGACCGTGGCCGGCGGGCTGATCGAAGCGGGCGTGCCGCTGAAGGCGAAGGGCAAGATGCTCGCGCAGGCGGGCGCTTTCTACGGCAAGTGGTACCCGAAACTGGCGGTGGGCGAGGGACAGAACCCGGCCGCCTACGGCGAGTTCGGGGCGCTGGCCAAGCACCTGCGCTATGCCGAGCGCGCCAGCCGCAAGCTGGCCAGGTCCACCTTCTACGGCATGGCGCTGTGGCGGGCGGAGATGGAGCAGCACGGCGCGTTCCTCGGCCGGATCGTGGACATCGGCGCGGAACTTTACGCTATCTGCGCCGCGGTGGTCTACGCCCAGACCATGGCAGCCGAGCGGCCCGATCGCGCGGCGGCCAGCCAGGAACTGGCGGACGCGTTCTGCGAGCAGTGCCAGCAGCGGGTGGAGCGGCTGTTCTACGGCCTGTGGCACAACGCGGACAGTGCCACGTACTCGCTGGCGCGAAACGTGCTCAGCGGCCGCCACGCCTGGCTGGAGGAGGGCGTGCTCGACCCGTCCGGTGAGGGCCCCATGGTGCCCGACCCCGGGCAGGCCGACGGTACCGCGCCGCTGGCCCCCGTCGAGTAGCAGGCGCCTGACGGCCACCCGAGTCCCGGCGCAGCAGGCCGCGGCGGTGATCGACGAAACCGCCGCGGCCCTGCCCGCCTTTGCGCTGTTTCGCCTTGTCGGGGCAGCCTTCCCAGTCCGCCGCTGAGCCGAAGGGATTCGCGGAAGGGTAACTACGCAAGCCATGACGGGACAGGATCAGCGAGTACCCGGCCGGATCGCAGGTCATCAGCCGCGGCCATGGTGCGGGTGAGGTCTGGAGCTCCCAGGGCTAGCCGGTGTCCTCTAGCTGGACTGCATCGAGAGCTGGCCCGCCGGGGGCCAGCAGCCGCAGGGCTGCGGCAGGGAACAGCGCCGCGGAAAGCAGCCCGGCGGTGAGCAGCGAGGCGCTGGTGGTCGGGGTGATCTGCCGTGCCGCAAGGCCGATCTGGGTGGCCACGATGACGAAGGTCAACGTGGTCGCCTGCATCAGGCCGGCAATTCCGGCCCGGCGGGCGCCAACGAACCGCACGTACAGCACCGCGGGAAGCCCGCGCACCAGCAGCAGGGCGACCAGGAACAACGGTATTTCCGCGACCGCCGCGGAATTGCCGAGCAGGGCCTTCAGGTCGAACTGGACGCCGGTGGCGATGAAGAAGATCGGGATCAGGAAACCGAAGCCGATAGCGTCAAGTTTGGTCTGGAACTGCGGGTGCGGTGCGCGGCCGGAAAGATCGATCATCCGTACCAGCAGCCCGGCGGCAAACGAGCCGAGGATAGAGGCGAACCCGAACCGGAAGGCCAGCACGCCGAAGCCCAGCGCGAGGGTGAGCGCGGCACGAACCCGCAGCTGAGCGCTGCGGTCTTCCAGCCTGTTGAGCAGCCGCTCCAGGCCCTGCAGCTGACGCACCCTGGCGAGGGCGAGCCCGATCATCGCCAGCAGCGCGATGAAGACCGCGAGCGAGGCCACCCTGGCGGCCGACGTCTTCGAGGCCGCGGAGAAGAACAATGACAGCAACATGATCGGCGCAACCTCCGCGAGCGCTGCCGCGGTCATCACTAGCTGCCCGAAACGCGAGGTCTCCTCGCCTGCGTCCTTCAGCAACGGCAGCAGCAGCCCCGCGGACGTCGACATCAATACGATCGCGAGGAACAGCGGCTGGCCAGCCAGGCCGGCCAGCCGCAACGCATAGGCGCACCCGATGGCGAGAACCGCTGAGCCGCCGAACGCCCAGCCCGCCAGCCGCCCCAGCGGCCCGCGCAGCCGCTGAACGTCGATCTCGAGGCCGGCCAGGAACAGCAGCATTCCCAGCCCGAGATCGCTCAGCACCTCTACCGGGGCATCGACATGCACCCAGCCCAGTACCGAAGGCCCGGCCACGATCCCGGCGACGACCTCCAGCACAGCACCGGGCACCGGGACCATTGGCAGCAGGCCGAGCACGACCGGCACCAGGACAGCAATCCCGGCAATGATCAGGACACCATTGAACGAGACAGTCGGCACGGAACCCCCAGATCCTGCCCCAGTGTGGCACGCGCCGGGCTGGTGGCCCGAAGGCCACCTGCGGCCGGCTGGTCCTGGCCCATTACCAGGCCTACTGCACATGGCTCCTATGAGCTGCCAGAAGGGACGTTGATTGATGTATCACCCGGCGCGCTGCTTGCTCTTCTCCCCGAGAAGAGTTACTCAGGAAGGAACCCAGTCAGGCGGCACGCCTTGCACCAGGTGCCGGGTGACGATACCGGCCGGGCGGCCGTTTGGAGGAAGCCATGGAAACGACAGTGGGCAAGGAGCGGTTCTGCGACATCTTCAAGGGCCGGGTGGTGGTGGTGACCGACCTGCCCGCAGGGCACGGCAGGGATCTGGCGAACAGGGCCAATGAGTCAGCGGGCCGCGGTGACGCGTCGCTTCGCACGAAGGCCGAGTATCTTGCCCTCTTCGGCCTCCTGCTCGAAGGCACCGGGTTAGGCCCGCGGCACGCAGGGCTGGTGCTGCTCGATGACACCGGGCAGCCCACCGCCGCCGGGCGGGCGGTCGAGGAGTATGTCAAAGCATCTCAGGGCAAGGGCGAGTTCTTCAACACCGACATGTACATGATCCGCGCCAGGGGCTTTCCGCATGAGCGCGCGGTCTTGCAGCGCCCGGTAGAGGCACCGGATGGCGCCCGGCTCGAACTGTGGCGGACCGATCCGAAGGACGACCGGTATATTCCGGGGCCCGGCGATGAGGGTGTTCTTTTGGGTACCTCGGCCTTCTCGCTGATGAACAGCGGAAACAGGACGTTGTACGCGCCGAAGGCGTCATGGAAGATAAGTTTCAAGACGCCGGACGGTGGCGGCCCGTTCGCCGGAATGGCTCGCATCAATCTCAAGTCGATGTACAACGACCCTGCTCAGATGCGTGAGGCGATCGCGTGGCACCTGTTCGGCCGGGCCGGCCTGGCCGCGCCCCGGCACACCTACGCCAAGCTGGCCTTCGATGCGACCTACCGTGGCCTCTTCTCCGTCATCGAGCAGGTCGACAAGAGGTTCCTGAGCGATCACTTCGGTAAGAACGACCGAGGCAACCTGTACAAGGCCTACTGCGGCGACATTGGATGCGCGACGCTCGAACACCGTATCGGGCCCGATGGTGATGACAGCGGCCGCCAGTACTTCAAGCCAGAAAGCAACAAGCGTGCATATCGCCTCAAGACCAACGAGGACGACGCCGCGGCCAATACCTACGACGACCTCGCCCGTTTCATAGCGACGATCAACGGAACCGGGCTCAGGGGCGGCGGCAAGCGGTTCGACACCGATGCTTTCCGTGCGTCGGTGGACCGTATTATGAACGCACGCGCCTTCCTGCGCTGGGCGGGCGTCAATCTGTTGCTTGGCAGCTGGGACAACTACTTCGCGACGCCATCCAATTACTACCTCTACAACTCCGGGCGCGGCGGCGCGGAAGATGACTTCGTTGGCTCACCCTACTTCACTTTCATCCCGTGGGACTATGACAATTGCCTCGGCATCGACTACTTCGGCACCCAATGGCAATACACCGACATTCTCGATTGGCCGAGCAACACGAGGAATTACTCCGGCAACCACACCACGTCGCATATCCCACTGGTACAGAACCTGCTGCGCAACCATGACTATCGTCAGTACTACCTGGACTACCTAGAGTACCTGATCGATACTGAATTCAATCCAGAGGCCATTGCCGCGCGCATCGGGGCCGAGGGCGCGGGCGGTCTGTGGGACCGTGTCCGCCAGGCGGCCTACCTGGAATCCCTCACGCCCTACGGCCAGCCTTTCACCGGGCGGCAGTTCAGCAACGACGAGGTCTATTCAAGCGGGTGCCGCCAGTACGAGCTGCGCCATGGGAACGAGAAGGCAGAGGGAATCGTCCATTACGTCCGCATGCGGCGTGACAGCGCCAGGCGGCAGCTGGAGGGCCTCAGGAAGGCGATGCCCCGCGCCGGTGACACGGCCTTCCCCGTTGAAATGGAAACACTGCCGCGGCAGACCTGAGCTGATCGCGCGCCCGTTCACCGCCCGCAGGAGGCTGCGAAATGAACACCGTGCAACCGCTGACTGAGCAGCTGGAACTGCTGAGGGAAGCGAAGATCCGTGACGTGCTTGGCGACCAGCTGGATCCGAGGCTCGAGGCGAGCGGCGTCCTCGCCAAAGACGGCGCCTTCTACGTCATTTTCGACAACCTGCCCGGCATCGCATGCATCGGCCCCGGGCTCTCGGGGGCGCAGCGCAACCGCATCATCGAGCAAGACCACGGCCACCGCCGAGGCTTCGAGGACATCGCATACGATCGCGGGTCCGATCGCTTCTACGTGCTGATCGAGTCTCTGCCCCGCGGTCCGAGGTGCTTCATGGCGAAGGTGCAGGAGTACGACGGAAGCTTCCGCTACCTGTCAGCGGCATGGCTGGACTTCCCGCTCGACCGGCCCAACAAGGGCCTGGAGGGCCTGGCGTGCGTCCAGCGCAACGGGCGGAGCTACCTGCTTGGCCTTTGCGAAGGCAACAGATGCGAAGGAGGCGCCAAGGGCCGCATCCCCGGCGGCGGGCGGATACAGGTCTTCCACCGCGGCCCGCGTCATTGGGAGCACGTGGCCAGGATCCGGCTGCCGGAGACGCTGCCGTTCGAGGATTACAGCGGCATTTCCGTGGACGGCGAGCGGATCGTCGTTGTCTCGCAGGTGTCCTCGGCACTATGGACCGGCAGGCTCACGCCGACGAGCTGGGATATCGCCGACGAGGGCACCACCCACGCGTTCCCGCGGAACGCGCTTGACGAGATCACCTACGGCACGGTCGAAGGAGTGTCCTGGATCGCGCCCGACCAGGTCGTGGTCGTCTCGGACAAGGCGAAACCGGAGCAGGACAAGAGGCTCCGCGCCAAGGACCAGTCGATCCACATATTCAGGATCCCAGCCAGCCCGGACCGGTAACGCACTGAGCGGAGGCGGCATTTACTAGCCGCGATGCGCCCGGCCTCCCCGGCCTGAGCGATGCGCACGCTGCCCATCATGCCGAGCGGGTGTCAGCCCGGAGTCGGGGCTTCTGCGCGGCTGAGAGGGGAACCGATGCCTACGATAGTGTGGGTTTGTGCGCGGGCCCGGCCTGGGTCTACGTTCCTACTGGAGTGATCTTCGGGCCTTCGGTAGCCCGCTGTCGAGCGGAGCCGGCGGGCGCTCGACGTGGCTCGTGAAGAATCGAGGGCGATTCTCCGATGGCACTGTACATGTATCAGGCCGCATACACCGCAGAGTCGATGGCGGCTCTGATCAAGGAGCCGCAGGACCGGATCGAGGCAGTCAGGCCGGTGCTAGAGGCCCTGGGAGCCAAGATCCTGGCGGGCGGCTTTCCGTTCGGCGAGTATGACGTGCTGTTCGTTTATGAGGCACCTGATGACACGACCGCTGCCAGCGTAGCAATGGCAATTGCCGCAGGCGGCGCGGTCAGTTCGTCCAAGACCACCCGGCTCCTCAGCGGCCAGGAATGGACTGAGTCTCTGCGCAAAGCTCAAGGTTCTCAGTACCGGCCCCGGTGGACGACCCGCCTGCATCCCGTCTCGCCAACGCCGGGGCCGACGCGGACAGCGGGGTTACCGCCGATCACATCCAGGGAGTCATGATCGGGGTTGCCCCGGTGGCGGGCCCGGCTTGCTGTCTGGTCGGGCGATCTTCCGCGGCGCTGACCGCGTGCTGTCGTCCTGGCTGGCCATCGTCGGCATGCCTTGACGACGGCTTATGCAGGGTGGCCGTGGTTGTGGTCGCTTTGCGGCCTGCAGGCGGATTCATCCGCCGGGCCGGGGAAGTGATCCAGGGGCAGCGTGCGGAGTCTGCGGGCTCAGCGCAGCAGTCCATGCCACGACCATCGCGGAATGCTCATTCCCTCGGGAACCTTGTCAGCCGACTCGTGGTAGCGCGACATGGTCGTCGTGGTGGCCCAGGCGAAGTAGTCGTGCAACACCTGCCGGAGCGGCCCGGCCGCTTCCAGGCCGACGTCTTGCATCGCCTGGTCGAAACAGGCGATCGCTCGGCGGTCCATTTCCTCGTGCGGGCCGTTACCGCTGTGGATCCACACGACCGAGGTCTCGTTTCCGTAGCTGTCCGAGTAGGTGGCGGGGCCGCCGAGGGCCTCGGCCCAGTATGCGGCAAGCCGCTCGTTATGCTGCGGATGGTATCCGTGACTGAACGCGTGGCTGACTATCTCGTCGGCCATTACCCGGGAGTGCCAAGCCTCGGCCAGGCGAAGCAGGCCCGCAGTGCCTCCCGCGGCCTCATACACACTCTGCATGCCCTCCAGAATGCCAGGGCGCGCGAGGCCATAGCGCACGACGGCCACGTCGGAAGCTCATACGCTTGGCATCGTGGACGATCGCAGTCGGGGATTCCGGATCGGCGCCCTGCACGCGGGCTGCCGCCCTGACCCGACGACCGCCGTCGGCTGGTCGGAAGCGTTCGCCGCAGCGATGCGGCCATCGGCCAAGGCGTCCTCGCATACCTGCGCTGTGCGCCGTTTCGTGTTCGGCGTCGAGGCCCGTAACCTCAGCCAGGTCGTCTGACCGGCATGGTGGTGGACTTCCGGCCTTCGCGCCGGCCTACGCTCGGAGTCGAATGGGAGCTCGGCCTCATCGATGCCCGCACCGGTGACCTCGTCTCCGCGGCGGCGGAGGTCGTCGAGGAGGCTCGGGGCGAGATGTCGGCGGGCGAATCGCGAGTGCACCGGGAGCTGCTGCGCAACACCGTCGAGCTGGTCACCGGGATCTGCGAGTCCGTGCCGCAGGCGGCTGGCGACCTGCGCGAGAGCCGTGATGTCGTCCGGCGGGTCGCCCGGCAGCGCGGGTTGGAGATCTTCAGCGCCGGCGCGCACCCGTTCGCCCGCTGGTACGACCAGGAGGTCAGCGAGGGCGAGCGATACGCCGCGCTTATCGAGCGCACCCAGTGGTGGGGCCGGCACATGCTCATCTTCGGCGTGCACGTGCATGTAGGCGTGGACTCGGTCGGCAAGGTGCTGCCGATCCTCAACGGGCTGCTGCGCTGGTTCCCGCATCTGCAGGCGCTGTCGGCCTCCTCGCCGTTCTGGGGCGGGGCCGATACCGGGTACGCCAGCAACCGGGCCCTGATGTTCCAGCAGCTGCCGACCGCCGGGCTGCCTTTTCAGTTCGGCACTTGGGCGCAATTCGAGGCCTACGTAGGCGACATGCTCGCTACCGGTGTGATCAGCGAGTTCAAGGAGATCCGCTGGGACATCCGCCCCTCTCCGGCGCTGGGCACCATCGAGGTCCGCGTCTTTGACGGGCTGCCGACGCTCGAAGAGGTGGCCGCCGTCGCCGCGCTGACTCACTGCCTGGTCGTCGACCTCGACCGAAGGCTGGAAGCCGGCGAGACGCTGCCCGCGCTGCCGCCCTGGCACGTGCAGGAGAACAAGTGGCGCGCAGCCCGGTACGGGCTGGACGCTGAGGTCATCCTCGACGCGCAGAACCGCGAGCGGCTCGTCACCGACGACCTCCACGACCTGCTCAACCGTCTCGAGCCGGTGGCGGCGCGGCTGGGCTGCCCGGCCGAACTCGCGTCGGTATCCAGTCTCATGAACGCCGGGGCGAGTTACCAGCGGCAGCGGGCCGTGGCCGCCCGGGCAGGCGGCGACCTGTGGGCGGTCGTGGACAGCCTGGTCCGGGAGATGCGCGACGGCTTGCCGGGCAGCGCTGCCCACAACGCGGATCACGCCGCTCGCCACGTCGGCGGCGGCACCCCGTAGGACTGCGGACGGCGGGGCCAGGGGCTCGTTGAGGGAGCGGGGCGCAGCAAATGCGCCCCGCTTAGCGGACTGTCTCAGCGTCTGTCAGGACGGTGGATAGGGCCGAGTGTGCTGGTTTACGCACCGCCCCGCGCGTCCCGCGCCAAGTTCGCACTCGCCGAAAACACGAAGGATCCGGCCTTACGGTCAGACTTCCGACGGTGTCACCTTCGCCTTGGCGGCGTTGCGTGCTTCGGCGAGTTCGGTGGCAATGAAGATCGTGACGGACAGTCCAATCAAGATCGCGCCGAGTACCCGGGCGACGGTGAGTGAGTCGCCCAGCCAGAAGACGGCACTGGCCAGCCCGAAGACGGGAATCAGATTCACGATAATGCTCGCCGGGGCCGCTCGCACTCGGGCGATGGCGTAGTTATAGAGCAGGAAGCTCGCGGCGTAGCCGATGACTCCCACGAAGGTTGCGGCGAACCAGAACCTCGCGGCCACGTGGCCAGGCGCGGTTTCGACGTGCATCGCCCACACGAAGGCAACTGCGGGAAGGATGAGGATCGTCGCGGTGGTGAACTGGCAGGCGGTCACCGTTAGCGGGTCGGACTCGTCCCCCATTCCTCTGGCGACGATCGTGTAGGCAGCAGCGCTGAGTACTCCGGCCAGAACGAGCAGGTCGCCGAGTCCGGCGCCCGCGAACGATCCGGTGCCTTCGAGGGTCGCGACGCCGGCCAGTGCTAGGGCGAGCGCCACGGTGATCCGGCCAGTGATGCGTTCGCGCAGGAAGACGGCCGCCAGCAGGACGATGAAGACCGATTCCAGACCGGATAGCAGCGCGCCGTTGGCGGCGCTGGTCCGGGCCAGGCCGGTCAGGTCGCCGGCGTAGGCCAGCGCTGGCTCGAATAGGCCTAGCAGCACCGCCCGCCGCCACGGCGGCGGTGGGCGGTGGCCACGCAGGATCACGATCGGCCACAGCACCGCGGTTCCCGCGATCAGCGAGATGGCCAACAGCGTGATCGGGCCGAAACCGCGCAGGGCGTACTTGGTCACGCTGACCGCTATGCCCCAGAACAGCGACGCGGTGATCAGCGCGGCGAGCGGCAGCCTGGTGATCATCGTCATCCTGCCCGGCTAGTGGACGAGGACATTTCTGAACTGCCACGGATCGTCGGAGTCGATGTCCTGCGGGAACAACGGCGAGCGTCCCGTCAGCGGTGTCCAGGTGGTGAAGTGGCCTTCGACGGGGCCCAGGTAAGGCCTCTGCGCCGGGTTGGCCTTCACCGCGTAGAAGACCTCGGTGCCCGGCAGGGCCGCGGCCAAGCTGACGTACTGGCGGCGAACGACATCGAGATCGACCACCAGGAACGGCGTGGTCGCATCAGGATGCCCTGCCAGGAAACGATCGAGCCTTCCGGCTACCAGGCTTGGCGCAAGGATGTCCACCGTGTGGACGGCACCGGCCGGCGCACTGGCGCGACCATGATCGACCGTGAGCAGCCGGCACCCGAAATCCGGCCGCATTTCAAGGCCGGCCACCTGTGCCGGAGACCGGACCCGACGAGTTGACACCGATTCGTGGTCAGCCATGCGCCTAGCTCAGCGCGTCCGGCGTCGCGACCACATCGGGGGGGCCTACCTATCTTTGCTGCCGGTCCTGCTGGCCTGGGCGAAGGGTTGCCAGGCACAGCCGAAACGCGGTGCGCGAGCGGCCGCTCCGGTAGCAACGGACGTGGCGGGAGGCCTAAGTGACCGGTTCGACCGGGCGGCGCGCGAAGCCGGCCACGAAAGACAGGTATGCGGCGCCCGTAATTTAGGGAGATGGCTCCGATGCTCGCATCGCGGCAGCCGCCGCCCGGAGAGTCAGCGCGGCGCATGACTGTGCCGGACGGTCATCCACCTGTACGGCCGGGCGCTGGCAGCCCCGCGCGAATTGACACGCCCCGGCACACGAGGAGTTACCGCTCCCACGGAGCATGAGCGTTTAGCGTGAGGGTGCCATTCATCGTTGATCAACCACACGGAGTCCGAGTCATGCAGCTAAGCGCGCGTAATCAGATACCGGCCACGGTCACTAGCATCAACGCGGGGGAGGCGATCGCCAACGTCGCGCTGGATGCGGCGGGGGTACGCCTTGTCGCCTCGATCACCGTGGAAGCAGTCCGCCAGCTCGGCCTGGCTGAGGGCAGCCAGGTCACCGCGGTGATCAAGGCATCAGACGTGATCATCGCCACCGGCAGCTGAGATCCGGCCAGGAACCGGTCTCAGCAGCTAGACACCGGCGCGGATCTCGCCCGCGGCCGGGCGCCGGGCAGGGGCCGGTTCTCCCGATCCGGCCCCTGCCGCAGTGGCCGGTTCACAGCAGGGTGGTGACGGCCTTGACCTCGGTGTAGTTGTTGAGTACCTCATGGCCCATCTCGCGGCCCCAGCCGGACTGCTTGTACCCGCCGAACGGCAGCGCCGCATCGAACACGTTGTAGCAGTTGATCCAGACCGTGCCGGCCCGCAGCTTCTTGGCCAGCGCGTGCGCCTTGGAGATGTCTTTGGTCCAGATGCCCGCGCCGAGGCCGTACTCGCTGTCGTTGGCCTGGGCGGCGATCTCGTCCAGGTCGCTGAACGGCGCGGCGACCACGACCGGCCCGAAGATCTCCTCGCGCACCACCTTCATGCCGCTGTGGGTGTTGATCAGCACGGTCGGCTCGATGAAGAAGCCGCGGTCGCCGAACCGGCCGCCGCCAGCCAGCGCCGTGGCGCCCTCGTCCCGGCCGGACTCCAGGAAGCCGCTGACCCGCTGGAACTGCTCCTCGGAGACCAGCGGGCCCATCTGCGTTCCCGCCTCCATCCCGGAACCCAGCTTGATCGACTTGGCGATCTCCGCGACGCCGTCGACGACCTCGTCGAACCGGCTCTGGTGCACGAACAGCCGCGAGCCCGCCACGCAGCACTGGCCGTGATTAAAGAAGATCGCATTGGCCGCGCCCTCAACCGCGCCGTCCACGGCGTCCTCGAAGACGATGTTGGGGCTCTTGCCGCCTAGCTCCAGGGTCAGCTTCTTCAGGTTGCTGGCCCCGGCGGCCGCGACGATCAGCTTGCCCACCTCGGTGGAACCGGTGAACGCGACCTTGTCGACATCGTTGTGCGCGGCGAGGGCCGCGCCGGCGGTCTCGCCGAATCCGGGCACAACGTTCACCACGCCGTCCGGGACGCCCGCCTCGGCGATGAGCCCGGCGAGCCGGATCGCGGTCAGCGGCGTCTGCTCGGCCGGCTTGAGCACCACGCAGTTGCCGGTCGCCAGCGCTGGCCCGAGCTTCCACGCGGCCATCAGCAGCGGGAAGTTCCACGGGATGATCTGCCCGACCACGCCGACCGGCTCGCGCAGCGTGTAGGAGTGGAAGTTGGCGCCCGGCATATACGGCACCGAGATGTTGATCGAGTTGCCCTCGATCTTGGTGGCCCAGCCCGCCATGTAGTGGAACAGGTCGGCGGCCAGCGGCACGTCAGCGGCCTGCGCCACCGCGAACGGCTTGCCGTTGTCCAGCGACTCCAGCTGCGCGAGCTCGTCGACATGCTCCAGGATCAGGTCCCCGATCCGCCAGATGATCCGGCCCCGCTCCGATGGGGTCATCCGGCTCCACGGGCCGTCGAACGCCGCCCGCGCGGCCCGCACGGCCCGGTCGATGTCCTCCGCGTCACCCTCGGCGACCCGGGCAAGGGTCTCGCCAGTCGCCGGATTCGGGGTCTCGAACGTCCTGCCCGACGCGGCTTCAGCCCACTGCCCGTTGATGAACAGCTGCCTCGGGGCGCTGATGAACTCCTCCACGCTCTGGTCCAGTGTCACGGTCATGAATACTCATCTCCCTTGCCTGCGCGGCGGAGGCAGCCACCCCATGCGGCCAGCCTTCGGTCACCGCGCCTGGGCCTAGCTGTTGGCCACGGCCCGCCCGGTAGTCACAATGACACAACAGGGCACGAGCTGGCACAAGAGGCACAGACCTGTTGTTCCCGGCCGTTCTCCCCCGCGCCGGCGCCTGGCGACGGGGCCCGCGCCCGGCGCGATGACCGGCGCGAAATACCGATGACGAGCGTCCTGGCGAGGTGCGACAGCCGAGATTGTTGGTCACCAGGATCGGGCTCTCGCCACCACCTCAGCCGCGACGGCGCCGGGAGGACCGTAGCGGGGGGAGGCCTCAGGCTGGCTGCCTGTCGGCGTGAGCGTAAACCTCAAGGTCGGTGGCTTTGACGGTGAGCCATACCTGCCTGCCAGGGCCGAGCGACAGTTCTGCGACCGCCGCCGGCGTGACGTCTACCAGGGCGGGCGGCTGCCCGTCGAGGTCGAGCCTGACGCGGTCGGCCAGCAGCGTCAGGCCGGTCACCTTCGCGGGCCAGGTGTTGCGGGCGCTGCTGGGCAGTGGGCGCTGACTGCTGACGACCACGGCGGAGGGGCGCATCGCGACGAGCACGTCACCGTGCTGGCCCTGGTCGGGGATGACGAGGGCGCCGCCTGCGGTGAGTGCCACCTGGGAGCCGTCGGCGTGACCGGCGTACAGGTTCAGGCCGACGAGCTTGGCGACGTAGCCGGTGGCGGGCTTGCCGGCGATGTGCGCGGGGGTACCTTCCTGGACGATGCGCCCGTCTTCGAGGACGATCAGCCGGTCCGCCAGTACGAGCGCTTCGAGCGGGTCGTGGGTGACCAGCAGGCACGGCCCGGTGAACTCGGCCAGGTGGCGCTTGAGCTCGGCCTGCACGTCAAGGCGGGTACCGGCGTCCAGGGCTGACAGGGGTTCATCCAGCAGCAGCAGGGCTGGCTGCCCCGCCAGCGCGCGGGCCAGCGCCACCCGTTGCGCCTGCCCGCCGGACAGCTGGTCAGGCTTGCGGCCGGCGAGGTCGGCCAGTCTGAGCCGCTCGATCCAGTGACTGGCAGCTGACCTGGCGGCCCGCTTCCCCAGGCCCCGGGCACGCGGCGAGAACGCCACATTGTCGGCCACGGTCAGGTGCGGGAAGAGCCGGTAGTTCTGGAACACGAAGCCGACCGGCCGCCCGGCAGCCTCGACAAATGCTCCGGTATCGGCGTCGTCCAGGACCTGCCCCGCCAGCGTGATGCGCCCGGCGGAGACGGGGACCAGGCCGGCCACCGCGCTGAGCAGCGTGGACTTCCCGGCCCCGTTCGGCCCCAGCAAGCCGAGGACCTGGCCGGGTGCCGCGGCGAGGCTCACCGCGAGGGTGAAACTACCGCGGCTAACCTCGGCATCGACGACGAGGCCGTCGCTGCCCCCGGGCGTCATGAGGCTGAGCCGCCCCGCAGCCAGCGGTCGCGGAGGGAGACCAGAACCACGAGGGAAACCACCAGCAGCACCAGGCTGAGAGCGATCGCCGCATCAGGGTCAGTCTGAAGCGCGTAGTACACGGCGATGGGCATCGTCTCGGTCTGGCCAGGGAAACTGCCGGCGAAGGTGATCGTCGCCCCGAACTCGCCCAGGGCCCGCGCCCAGCACAATACGGCGCCCGCCCCCAGGGACGGGGCGACGAGCGGCACCGTGACTCGCCGGAACACGGTCATCCGTTTCGCGCCCAGCGTGGCCGCGGCTTCCTCAAAGCCCTGATCCGCGGACCGCAACGCCCCCTCGACGGTGATGATCAGGAACGGCATGGCCACGAAGGTCTCGGCCATGACGACAGCCAGCGGGGTGAACGGGATCGTCAGCCCGAACCAGTCGTCCAGGTAGCGGCCGACGAACCCGACCCGGCTGAAGGCCAGCAGCAACGCGACCCCGCCGACCACCGGCGGAAGCACCAGCGGCAGCGTCACTAGCGCCCGCAGGAGCCGCTGTCCCGGGAAACTGCTCCGGGCCAGCACCCACGCCAGCGGCACTCCGATGACCAGGGAGATCCCCGTGGTCACGGAGGCTGTCCACAAGGAAAGGACGAGGGCCTGGGTCGCATCGGCCCCGCTGAGGGCCGCTCCGAGGTGGCGCCAGGGGGCGCGGATCAGCAGCCCGGCCAACGGCAGCACCAGGAAAACGATGGCGATCAGTGCCGGCGCCAGCAAGGGCGCCGGCACTGATCGCGGAGCACCGCCCCGCGCGGTCCGCCTGGCTCGTTCACGGGCTGTCAGGTGCGACGGCGCGGTACGGGTCACCATGGCGGCTCCGGATACTCAGGTCAGGGCTTCTCGAACCCCGCCGCTGCAAGCACATTCTGACCGGCGGGTGACAACACGTAGGCGACAAAGGCCTGTGCTTCGGACTTGTGCTTGCCGCCGCTGATGGCAGCGATCGGGTAGAGCGTCGAGGCGTTCTCGTTGGCCGGGATCGTGATCCCCTTGACCTTGGCGCCGGCCGCCTTCGCGTCGGTCACGTAGACCATGCCCGCATCGACGTTGCCGAGTTCGACCTGGGTCAGCACCGACTTCACGTCCGTTTGGAGCGTCACCGGTTTGACGGTGATCCCGACGTTCTTGAACACCTCGGCTGCCACCACCCCGCATGGCACCTGCGGTTGGCACAGCGCCACCTTGACGGACTTCTTCGCCAGGTCGCTAACGGATGTCACTTTCGCGGGGTTATTCGGGGGAACGGCAACTTCCATGATGTTCTTGGCGAAATCCTGCGGATTGGCCGCGTCCCCGGCGGAAACGACCTGGTCCATGTTCGCCGGCGCTGCCGAGGCGAACACGTCAGCCGGCGCGCCGCTGGTGATCTGGGTCGCCAGGCCGGAACTCGGCCCGAAGCTGAACTTGACCGTATCCCCTGGATGGGCGGCCTCGAATTGCTTTCCGAGCTGAGTGAAGGTCCCGGTCAGCGATGCCGCGGCAAAGACGGTTATCGTCCCAGTCGACGCGGACGCGGAGCTGCTCGCGGCGGACGTCGAGCCCGAACCACTGCTAGAGCAGCCGGCCACGGCGACTGCGGCCAGCCCGGCTACGGCGAGAACGAGACGGCGCATTGCTAGCTCCTAGGTTGAATCGTGGCGAGCCGGGATCAGCTGGCCTGAGGGATCTCGACGAAGACACTGGTGGCCTTGACGGCGGCAACCGCGAGCATCCCCGCCTCCAGGCCGAGCTCGTCCGCGGCCTCACGGCTGAGCAGCGACACGAACCGGTGCGGCCCGGCCTGGATCTCTACCTGAGCCATCACGGTGTCGCGGACAACGCGGCTGACCAGGCCGCTGAACCTGTTCCGCACCGAATGCGCCACCACCACCCGGCCTTCACCGTGACCGGCCGACTCGGCTAGCTCCTGTGCCAACCTGGCCAGCGCCACACCGTCCACAGCCACCCGCCCGGCGGTGTCGGTGGTCGTTTCGATCCGGCCCCCATCCGCCCAGCGGCGCAAGGTGTCGGCGCTGACCCCGAGAAGGCTCGCGGCTTCCTTGATCCGGAACGTCGGCATCCTGCGACTCTAACGCAGATGCGGCTGCAACCCGCAATATCTGGCGCGTTCACGCCAGCTGGCAATCCCCGGAGCCGCATCTGTGCTCATCACAGGGCGGAACACTCAAACTCAGCCCTCCCCCGCCGGGCTAACGATTTGCGTCCCGCCTACTTGCGTCGCTACCTTCGCGGCCGGCAGCGGAGCGGAGATCAGGCTCGGCTGGCTCGCCATCGGCAGTAGCGGCCCGGCGGTCAGTCCTCCCCGGAGAACCGCTCCCATGCTGCCTGCTTGGACACGCCGAGGGCCTGTCCGATGCGGGTCCAGCTGATGCCCCGGGCGCGCAGGACGCCCACATGGTCGTGGACGGCGGCGTCGGCCTGGGCCACCACGGCTTGGGTCCGGGCCAGGCTCGCGAGCAGCTGATCGTCTGGCTGCTCGTTCCACGCGCCGAATGGGTGTACCGGCTCCTCGGCGATGATCTGATCGCAGAGTTCCACGCATTCGTTGCAGATGTAGACGCCCGGGCCGGCGACGAGCTTTGCGACTGCGTCCTTGTCCTTGTGGCAGAACGAGCAGCACAAGGTCACGAGGCCGGCGCCTGGCGCGAGGCTTCGGGGATTCGCCATGCCGTCAGGTTATCCTTGACGGCATGCCGTGCCTACGCATCTAAGCCAGCAACTACGCGCATCCGTCCTGGCTGCCGGCGGCCTCATGCCTGCCGTGCGGCCCGAGAGCCCAGGCTCTGGCTTGCTGATCCGTGGTCCCGTGAGCGCGGCTAGGATCCGAGGGCATCGGTACCGCCAGCCTCGGGCCCAAGCTCATCAGTACCGCCAGCCTCGTGCCCGAGCTCATCAGTACCGCCAGCCTCCTGCCCGAGGACATCAGTACCGCCAGCCTCGTGCCCGAGTTCATCAGTACCGCCAGCCTCGTGCCCGAGGACATCGGTAGCGCCGGCCTCGGGCCCGAGTTCGTCAGTACCTTCCCGCTCGGGCCCGCCACTGGTCTCGGAATAACGTGCCATTATGACCTCCCTCGGCGCTGGTCGCTGAGGCCTAACGCTAGCCATCCGTTCCGTCCCTGCTCCGGTCACTTTGACTGTAGCTCACGGGCGGCTGCCGACGATCTTGGAATTCACCGGCGTGAGATTCTTAGCGATCAGGCGACCGCCGGTCACCAGGTCACCAGGTCACCAGGTCACCAGGTCACCAGGTCACCAGGTCACCAGGTCACCAGGTCACCAGGTCACCAGGTCACCAGGCGAGCGTACGCCGATAGTGACTCGCCAGGCAAAGGTGAACCTGGCGATCGGCCGATCGCCGGGCCGCTCACGTGCTCATCCCCCCGTCGTGGTGCGGCTGCCGCCGAGGCTGTCCGCCAGCCTGTTCGCGAATACCCGGGCCTGCCCGGGGAAGTCCGGCCTGAGATTGGTCGGCGGAATCTTCACCCCGAGGTAGCGCTCGCGCATCTCTCCCTTACCGAAGTAGCTGATCAGCGACAGCAACGACCGGATCTGGCCGCCCGCGAACTGGAAACGGGTGCCGTCGGCGTACGCGCCCCCCTGCGCGGCACCCAGCTTCCTGACTTCCTTCAGGTTGATGCTCCAGTACCGCCGGCACACCACGTAGGCGGCGAACCGCTTCCCGGCCAGCACCTTCCCCGCCTCGGCGGACTTCAGATACGACCGCAGCGGCATGTTAGTGGTGAAGAACCATGTCGGCGAGCCGAAACAGACCAGGTCGTAATCACCGTCCCGGGCCGCAGCAGGGATGCTGATCTGCCCGGTCGAACGCCGCACCTGCGCCGGCAGCACCGCGAGGAGGTCGAAGACCGCATGCCGGAAGGGGAACCGATCGAACTTCCCGGCGTAGCGGGGATCAGTGAACTCGATCCCCGCCAGGGAGACGTCGCAGCCCCGCTCGCGCAGCACGCCCGCCATCGCCTCGGCCACCCGAAGGCTCTGCTGAGTGTGGCTGTAGAAGACGAAAAGAACCGAGGGCTTGCGTGGCGAGCTCATCCTGCTCCTCCTTTAGGTCGCGATACTCCCGAAGTGCTCGAGGCCGCTGCCCGTCGCAACCTCGGGGGGCGGCGGCCAGCCTGTCGGCCGGCTGCCCGGTCAAAGTTCGTCCGGGTGGGGATCAGGCGTGCCGCCGGTCGGCACGGGGCCTTCCCGGCCGGTTCCAGGCCGAGTCGGGCCGCCGTCAGCGCCGTACTCAACGTGATCAAGGTGGCGGGCGGACCGGCTACAATCGCGATCACCCGTACGGGAAGACCGCCCATATCGTCAGCATCGGCACACCTGCCGTGACCCCGATCCGTACCGCCATCAGCAAAGCCGCAAGCCGGCCAAGGCCGGGAACAGGCCCCGCCAACACCGCGATCATCCCGGACGGGAAGACGCCCGCGTCGTCAACGAGCCGCGGATGGCAACCGCCGCGAGGTCGCCGATCCGGTGATCGGCGGTCCGTGGTCCGCGGTATACGACCAGGCAGAGAACCGCCTGCATGGCCAGAAGGCCGTCATGGCGCTGACGATGAGCTAGCCGGGAGGCGAACCTGATGGACGGACGGACTGCGGTCATCGCGATCGGCGGCAATTCCCTGATCAAGGACAAATACCACCAGACGGTCCGTGACCAGTACATTGCCGCGAGCGAGACCTGCTACCAGATCGTCAACATGATCAAGGATGGCTGGGGCGTCGCGATCACCCACGGCAACGGTCCCCAGGTCGGCTTCATCCTGAGGCGGTCCGAGCTTGCCGCCCATGAGCTGCACGAGGTGCCGCTGGATGTCTGCGGGGCGGACACCCAGGGCGCCATCGGCTATGAGCTGCAGCAGAATCTCTATAACGAGTTCCGGCGCTACGGCATCGACAGGGACACGGTCACGCTGGTCTGCCAGACCGAGGTGGCCGCAGACGACCCGGCGTTCGCGAAGCCGAGCAAGCCGATCGGCTCCTTCATGGACGCCGAGCAGGCAGACCGGCGCCGGGCAGCGGGCTGGGACATCGTCGAGGATGCCAACCGCGGCTGGCGCCGGGTGGTCGCCTCGCCGCAGCCGCTGCGGATCGTCGAGCTGCCGGCCATCAGGCGGCTGCTCGCCGCCGGCACCGTGATCATCGCGATCGGCGGCGGCGGGATCCCGGTGGTAGCTGATGAGTCGGGCAATCTGCGCGGTGTCGCCGCCGTCATCGACAAGGACCTGGCCTCGTCCCTGCTGGCCAACGAGATCGACGCCGACCTGTTCGTCATCTCCACCGCCGTGGAGAAGGTCGCGCTGGAGTTCGGTACCCCGCAGCAGCGCTGGATCGACCACCTGACGCTCGCGCAGGCCAGGCACTATCTCGCGGAGGGCAGGCATTTCGCGGCGGGAAGCATGGGCCCGAAGATCCAGGCCGTCGTCTCCTACCTTGAGCGTGGCGGGAAGGAGGCACTCATCACCGACCCTGACCACCTCGAGCGCGCCCTCGCCGGTCAGACTGGGACGCGGATCACCCGCGACTGATCAGCACCTGCATCGCCCGTTGCCGTGCGTTACCGCGGATACGAAGGGCGGCGGCAGCTGCGTGCCGAACGCTATCCGGAGCTGCTGGCCGCGGCCCGCGCCTGGACGAGCGCGATCGGTGTCGGCTGGCGCCGAGAACTGCTGAACCGCATGCCTGATCAATGAGCACGCGCACGCCGCATAACGCATTAGAAGACCTGCAGGTCACCGGCCGGATCCTAGTTTCGAGCAGGACAGGTTTCACGCGCGCTCATAAACGCGCATAAAGTCGGGCATGAACGACTTCATCGTCTAAGGTGATGATCGTGGGTGCCGAGGCCAGCCAGCCGGTCATCGAGCTGGACGATCGCGGTATGGCGCTGCTGCGCAGCTGGGCGGGTCCCTGCACCCACTTCGCCGTCATCAGGGAATCGGATGGTTCAATCGTCCTGCACCCGATGTCCGCCCTCGAAGCTGACCTGTGGCGGTCGGGGCTCGTGGACCAGATCATCGACAGCTTCGCACACCCGGAGCAGATGATCCGGGTGAAGCCGGACAAGCTTTGACCGCACGTCTGCTCGACTTTGCCCCTGTCGCGTGGGAGGCGTACAAGAGCGTAGGCGCCCGAGGGGCTGACGAACTCGGCAAGCTGCTCAAGCGAGCGCTGGAGCGGCTAGCGGCAGATCCGGCAGCCGTGCGAGCGGATCCAGGTGCAAGGCGGTTTCACATGATCGAGCAGCGGCTGCAGCAGCGCCCGCCGGTCGCGCGGGCGCCAGTGTGGGGGCTGCGAGTGGATGCCCCCGACGGTACCGGCTGGCTGGTGGTCTGGCGCGAGATGCAGCGTGTGACCGAGGTCGGCTACATCGGTCCAGCGCCAGGGCAGGCCAGCGAAGGTCCGGCCGCGCCCGCTGCCCGCCTCCACGAGAACGTTCCGCCGAGACCGGTGCAGTAACATCCGGCATCGAGTTCCGCCCCGTCTTACCCTGGTCTGGAAGCCAGGCCTTGCCCAAGCCGCGTAAGAGCCGCCGGTGGCCCGGCGGCCGGGACGAGTTCACCAGGGCCCACGCCAAGCCGACCAGCGGGCGACGACGGGAGCTTTCGGTGTCAGGAGTCAGCCGATGACCGGAGCGAAAGTCCGGGTGCGCAGGGTGTATGAGGAGCCGGAGCCGAGCGACGGCACCAGGGTACTGGTCGACCGGATCTGGCCGCGAGGGCTGACCAAGGCCAAGGCGGCCCTTGATGAGTGGTGCAAGGACGTTGCGCCGTCCACCGAGCTGCGCAAGTGGTATAGCCACGACCCGGCCCGCTTCGAAGACTTCGGCCGCCGCTACCTGGCGGAGCTGAACGATCCCCAGCGAGCAGGAGCGCTGGCGCACCTGCGTGAACTTGCAAAGGGCCGGCAGCTGACGCTGCTCACCGCGACCAGGCAACCCGAGATTAGCGAAGCAGCCGTGCTCGCCGAAATGCTCCGGAGCTGAGGATGCGCACCTGGCCATCACGCTGAACGACGTCTCGTCGATCGGGTCGTTCATCGTGGGCGCGTCCACGTTCATCTTCCTGTGCAAAATCCGCTGCAGAATCTGATGAGCGCTGCGCGCTCCCGGCTAGGTGCGGTGATGATAGGGGTACCCGGGAGAGCGTTGAGCGGATGCCGGTGCCCGGAAGGGCGGCAGGCCCAGCACTGACTTCCGTGAGGTGCACCGCCAGGGTGGCCGGGGCGCGGAGGAGTTTTATCATGAGCGGTGGCGGCACGACAAGGTGGTGCGGTCCACGCTTGTCCGGCTCAAGGATCGGGTCTGCCCGCCGGCAGCACCGGTACTCATAGGCAGGACCATCCTTCCCGCAGTCATGGCTAGCCGCCCGTCGCGTCCGCGAACTTGCGGGTCATGCGGGCCGTGCCGCCGGCGGTGCCTGGTCGCCGTGGATGACCAGCACGGGGCAGGAGGCGTGCTCGGCGACGTTCGCGCTGACCGAACCGAGCATGAGCCCGGCGAAACCTCCGTGGCCGCGGCTGCCGACGACCAGCATTATCGCGCCCTCGGACGCCTCGAGCAGGACTCTGGCGGCGCCCCCCTCGCGTACCTGCCGCTGCATGCCCGCCGGCGGCTGATCACCGAAAACGGCCCGCACGGTGTCATCGAGAACCTTCTCCATGTCCTGGCCCGGGTTCCACTCCGGCGGCACCGAGGCCCATCCGTACGACGACGGGAACTCCCAGGCGATCACGGCTTCAAGCCGCGCGCCGAAGATCGCGGCGAAGTGGACACCCCACCGAAGTGCCTGCTGAGAAGGCCGTGATCCGTCCACGCCGACGACAATCCTGCCCTCGCCGGTACCAGGGCCTGCAGTCATGGTCCGCTCCTAGCATCGATCAGCTTCCGGTGTAAATGCGCGGGCGTGACTCCCGGCTTCATGATCAGGTTAGGCGATGGTGCTAACAATTTCGGGGTCGTTCCGACACCGGCCTGGACGGTCGTTAGTCAGGGCAGCAGCCGCAGCCGGATGGTCTCGGGCATCGCAGCGAGCCGGCGCAGCATCGCGGGCGTGATGTCGGTGCCGACGTCGGTGATCACGTAGCCGACTTCGCCCCGGGTGGCGAGGTACTGCCCGTCGATGTTGACTTTCTGCTCGGCTAGCACGCCGTTGATCGTCGCGAGGACGCCGGGGACGTTGCGGTGAACGTGCACCAGCCGGTGCGCGCCGGCCCGCTCGGGCAAGGTGAGGTTCGGCAGATTCACCGACATGGCCGTGCTGCCGGTCGTGACGAAGTCGATGAGCTTCTGCGCGACGAACCGGCCGATACTGCGCTGTGCTTCCTCGGTGCTGCCGCCGATGTGCGGCGTGAGGATGACGTTGGGCAGGCCGCGCAGCTCGCAGGCGAACTCCTCGCCCCTGGCTTTTGGCGCGGTGGGGTACACGTCGACGGCGGCGCCCGACAGGTGCCCGGACTCCAGGTGGGACCGCAGCGCGGCCTCATCCACGACGAAGCCCCGGCTGAGGTTGTCACGGCCGCTGAGCCGCGCGGCAGGGCCGCTGCGGCGGCACCCAGCTATCTGCCCCTGATCATATCTATGGTGGCCGATTCCTCAGGATCTTCGGCCGCCACCTCAAGGAACGCCCTGACGCACTCGACCGCGACGTCGGGCGCCAGGCGCTTCAGGCTCAGCGCCAGGACGTTCGCGTCATTCCAGAGGCGCGCGTTTCTCGCTATCCACGGCTCCCAGGCCAGTGCTGCCCGGACGCCCGCGACCTTATTGGCGGCGATGGAGGTTCCGGTCCCGGTCCAGCACATCACCACCCCGAAGTCGGCCTCGCCGTCCGCGACCGCGTGGCCGACGTCGCGGGCGAACTCCGGCCATTTCGCATCCTTATCGGCGACCTGGAGCTCGGCGACCGTGCGCAGATAGTCGGTGACCGCTTGCGTGCACTCGTTCTGATCATCGGCGCCAAAGGCGATCTTCATGCTTGCCTCCCTGCGACTAGACGCGAGCCGGCTGGTCCCCGGTGAGGTGCAAGCTCAGCCCGCCGTGGCTGTCCGCGGTCCTGGATGCTCATCCGGCTGCCATCACGCCGTCAGGGCCGGTCGGCGTCGGTCGGCCCAGCGAGCAGGCGGTTCACGGCGCGCTCGGCGGCGCGCCCGTCGTCCAGCGCGCAGAACCTCGCGCTGAACGCATCGTAGGCGTCCTGGTAGCACGACGTCACCCCGTCGATGGCCCGCACCGCCTCGATGACGTCGGTAGCAGTGGACAGCAGCGGTCCCGGAGCCTGGCCCTCGAAGTCGAAGTTGAAGCCGCGCAGCCGGTCACGGTAGGCGTCGAGGTCGTAGGTGAAGAACAGCATCGGCCGGCCGGTGCCGGCGAAGTCGAACATCGCCGAGGAGTAGTCGGTGATCAGCACGTCACTGATCAGGTGGAGATCGGCGATGTCCGGGTAGCCGGTAACGTCCCGCACGCACGCGCTGTCGAGCCAGGGCGAGATCGGCTGCACCTTCGTGTGCAGCCTGACCAGCAAGACGTAATGCTCCCCGAGTGCCTGCCCGGCGCTCGCGAGGCCGAGCCGGTCGTCGAACCGGTACCGCCCGTCCTGGAACGAGTCGTCGCGCCACGTCGGGGCGTACAGCAGGACGCGCTTCCCGGCAGGCACGCCCAGCAGCTTCCTGACCGCCGCGGCGCGCTCTTCGCGCTCGTCACGGTGCAGGATGTCGTTGCGCGGGTAGCCGCTCTCCACGATCTCGCCGCCGAACCCGAACGCCCGCCGGAAGATCGGCGTGCTGAACTGGTTCGGCGACAGCAGCACGTCCCAGTTCGCCACGTCCTTGCGGAGCATCTCGGCGTAGATATGGCCGGTCACGAACTGGGGCCGCGAGATGTCGAAGCCGATCCGCTTCAGCGGCGTGCCGTGCCAGGTCTGCATGCAGAGCTGGCCGCTCCGCTTGCGGAACCAGCCAGGCAGGGCGTCGTTGAAGACGATGTAGTGAGCCCGGGCCAGTGCCTCGAAGTGCGCCGGGCTCCCGGCGAGCACGGTCCGGTCACCGTGCGGAACGCGGAACTGGCCGTCGTGGCTCACCCAGGCGAACTCGAGGTCGGGGCGGACCCGGCGCAGCTGCTCATAGACCGCCCGCGGATTGCACGCGAACTGCCGTCCGCCGAACGTGTCAAAGACAGCCAGGTCACGCACGGGCTTGGCCCGTGCCCGCGGATACTCCCGCAGCTCGATCTGGCGCTGCGCGTAGCCGCCCCGCTCACCTGCGGCACGCGCCGCGCGGACCTGCAGCCGGAAACCGTCCACCCGGTAGGGCCGCGGTCTTATTTCGTGGCTGCCGGCCGGACGGTAGCCACCGAGGCCGGGCAGCAGATGCCGCGCCACGGCGACCGTCACCTCCCCGCCAGCGGCGGGCGCCAGCAGGTTCCAGTTCCCCGTGGCCAGCGGCAGGTCGCCGGCCAGCGTAGGCATCTGGCCGGGGGTGAGCTCTGCGGTGAATGCTCCCTGGTCCCAGCTCAGCTCGACGGTGTGCTGGCGGCCAGACTCCGCGTGCCGCAGGATCAGCCGGGACGGGCTGTCCGCTTCGCCGCCGTGGTCACCGCGCAGGACCAGTCGCTGGTCCTGCGTCCAGTCCAGGCCGGTGACGACCGGACGCACCGCCCGCTCCAGCAGGGACAGGTAGCCGAACGGCGTTGCGATCGCGGTGACCTCGCGGTCGCCGTGACGCGCCCGGGCGCCGGCGGTGTCCGGGGTGATGGCCAGCCGGACCGCGGGCTGACCAACGTCAGCCAGCGATACATCCCAGGTGATCTCGTCGAGAACATGTACGGCCCAGTCGGTGCCGGTGTTCCCGGTCAGCGGGCGGGCCAGCGGCGGTACCGGCAGCCGCGCGCGGAAGCCGTGCCGGCCCCGGCCCGCCTCCTCAGCAGCGGGCTCGGCACGCACCCGCTTCGGAACGGAGTCGCCCTGGCGCGGCGAGATCATCACGGTCGCCTCCGGGGACAGGCTGGCCGTGGTCCAGCCCTCGATCCCGATCGCATCGCCGCGGGCCTGGCAGCTCGTCACGCAGGCGCGGACGGGCCAGGCCCGGACGACGAAGCGGCCGTCGTGCTCGGGCGACGGCTGGACCCAGACCTTGCCGGTGGCCCAGCGGCCTTCCGGCCACTGGGCCGAACCGGGTAGCACGGCGTCGGTCGGCCCTTCCCGGCGCAGCCCGCCGCCTCGCACCTCGACCCGCAGCTCCCAGCTTGCGGCGCGCCACAGGGGCAATCTCGGCAGGGTGGCGAGCCGCCGCGGGCTGACCTCGGCCACGAAACCGGACCAGTCGTAGCAGTTCGTCGCCTGGCCGGAGTCCGCGGTGACGTCGGCCCGCAGCAACCGCTCCACCTTCAGCCGGATGGTCCGCCGGAGCCGGGCGTTGCGCAGGCTCACCCGGATCTCGCAGTCGCCTGGGCGGGCGGAATCAAGCTTGCGGATGTAGGCGTGACCCTCGATGCGCAGACGCGGTCCTCTCCAGGTGATCGCGTCGATGCGGGCGCACAGTGTCATCTCGCCGGTCACGTCGTAGATGTGGTCGGGAATGCCGTGGGCCGGGTCGGCGAAGAAGGGGTACCTGGCGTACCACTGCGGCTCGCGGCCGCCCCGCCTGGTCACCGGAGCCTCGCTGCCGGCGTTGGGGCGGCCGCCGCGCAGCACTTCGCTGTGGCGGCTGACGCGCAGCACTTCGGCCAGTTCGGCGTGCATCTGGTTGCGGAGCAGATAGCAGCGCAACCGCTGGGCCGCGGGCACTTTGGCGTAGACCGCGTCGTCCACCGTGCGCAGATAGCCGGCCGCGAGATCCGCCAGCCGCACCCGGTCGGATTCACTGGCCAATTCGTACGCCCGGACGAGCACCGCCAGGTCAGAGCCGAGCACAGACTGGTCGTAGACCGGCTTGAGCTGCGGGGCGGTGGCGGCGAGGAACGAGCCCACCTCGGCCACCGCAGCCATCCGGTCCTCGAGGTTGGGCAGCTCGGCGGCACGCTGCGTGGTGGACAGCGCGCCGGACTCACGTGCCCGCCAGTAGTACACGACATCGCGGAGCACGTCCACCGACGATGCGAGAACGTGCGCCTTGAGCGCGACGGTCACGTCCTCGTACAGCCCGGGCGGGAACGTCAGGCCGGCCGAGTCCCAGAACGAGCGGCGGAAGACCTTGTTCCATACGGTCCGGTCCTTCAGCAGGGCCGGACGGCGCGTCACATGCGTCCGCCGCGCCGCTGTGCGGAACGGTTCCTCGTGAAGCTGCGACGGGCCGACGCTGCCGCCGGGATGCAGCCGCCAGACGCCGCCCGCGGCCATGTCGGAACCGGACTCCTCCAGCGACCCCACCAGCAGCCCGAAGGCGCGCGGGGTCAGCACGTCGTCGCCGTCCACGAAAGCGAGATAGCTGCCCGTTGCGGCCAGCACGCCGGCGTTGCGTGCCGGGCCTGGACCCTGGTTGTGCTGCCGGATCAGCCGAAACCGCGAGTCTCGAGCGGCGAACGAATTGGCGACCACGGCGCTGCCGTCGGCCGACCCGTCGTCAATCATGATCACTTCGATATCGCGCAGCGTCTGGCGCTCAATCGACTCAAGCGCCGCCCCGAGGAACGGCTCCACGTCTCGAAACGGCACGACAACGCTGAGCTTCATCATCAGGTGCGCCCTTCCGCGATGTCGGCTAGGTCCCGGCCGGCTTGTCCGGCCCTGGCAGGCAGCGCGGTCCCGCCGTCGTCAGCCCGAGATGGTGTCCTCGGCTGGCCACTCGCCTATCCAAGTAAACCAATCAAGATTATAGATTCGAAGCTCCTCCAGGTGCTCGGAAGCAGCCTATTCGCGAAACCCTCGCGGGGCGTTGAGGCCCCGGCCGGTGCCAGTGACCCTTACATCGACGCGATCATCTCGCCCTCCGGCACCGGACTGATCTACGCCACCATCACATCACGGATCTCCTGCGGCCCGTCCCGCAACGGATACGTGCCCGCCATCTTCGAGAGGGACCGACAAACGCGGCGGCGGCGAAGCTGTCGGCCTCTTCCGGGTGCGGGTAGCCGGACGGCACGGCGCTAAGGTGGCTGGCGCGAACGGGCTTCGGTTCGGCTCGAACTACCACGTCGCCCCGGCCACTGTCCTGGAAGCCGCGGAAGGCTACCGGTCCGCCTTCCGGCCGTCTGCCGAGCTCGACCGGCCCTACGTCAGCGTGTCTGCCGACGTCGTCGTCGCGCCGGACGAGGCGACGGCCAGGGAGCTGGCTACCGGGTACGGGCTGTGGGTCCGCAGCATCCGGTCAGGCGAGGGCGCGATTGCGTTCCCGACCCCGCAGCAGGCCCGCGAGCACGCGTGGAGCGATGCGGACACCGAACTTGTCACCGATCGCGTCGAGACGCAGTTCGTCGGCTCCCCGAAGCAGGTCGCAGACCAGCTCGAGCAGCTGCAGGAAGCCACCGGCGCCGACGAGCTGATCATCACGACTATTACCCACGACCACGCCGACCGGGTTAGTTCTTACCAGTTGCTGGCGCAGGAATGGGAGCGCCGATGAGTTCGAACACCCCGAACTCGCGCGCGATGCCGCTCGGCACCGGCAGCTGCTGTTCGCTTACGGTGGGGTCGTGCGGGGCGTACCGTGGTGGGGCGTGGTTTCGGCGGCCGTGGCTCCGGTGCTACTGGCGGCGGGCTGGACGGTGGCTGCCGGGCTGCAGCCGCGCTCCTTCAACCCGGTAGCCGACACGATCAGCTCCCTCGCGGCGCGGGGCGCTACCGACCGGTGGGTGATGACGCTCGCGCTGGCGGGAGTAGGAGCATGCGATGTCCTGACGGGGCTGGCGATGAGGCCGGCGGCCTTGGCCGGGCGGCTCATCCTGATGACCGGCGGTGTCGCCACCGTGCTGGTCGCGGCGAACCCTGAGCCTGCCGGGGGCGGCGGCTCGCTGCCGCATACCTTCTGGGCGGCGACTGGCTTTATAGCCCTGGCGGCCTGGCCGCTCGCTGCCCGGAAGCGGGCGCCTTTGGTGCCGGTGGGACTACGGCCGGCTGTCTCGGCCAGCGCCACCGGGGTGCTGCTTGGCCTGCTCGTGTGGTTCGGCGTAGAGCTGATCGCCAGCGGCCGGCAGGTCGGCCTGGCCGAGCGGGTCCTGGCCGGAGCGCAGGCGGCATGGCCGCTGGCGGTCGTCCTGGCCTGCCGCCGGAGCCAGTCTCGCGCCCGGCCGCGGCGCGCCCGGCCCGCCGACGCTGACCTGCAGAACTAGGCAGTGTCTCGAAGTCGCGCCGTGCCTGAGCTTGTCTCAATGATGTGGTCGGCCTGCCAGTGATCAATCTCCGGTAGCGGGCTCATTCGCCCGTCGTGCTCAGCGACCAGATGACCGCCGCCGCTCAGGTCTGCGGCGGCCGCTAATCGAGCGGCGTGGCCGACGCTCGGGCAGCCGACAGGGATTCGGGTACCGCCGAGGCGCTGCTCTCGAGCTGCAGCCGGGGGACGATCGGCTCCAGCCAGCGCGGCATCCACCAGGCATGCGCACCGAGCAGCGCCATTACCGACGGCACCAATATCATCCGGACCAGGGAGGCGTCGATGAGCACGGCGAAGGCCATCCCGATGGCGAGCATCTTCACCGTGGGATCGGGGTTCAGCACGAAGCTCGTGAACACGACGATCATGATGGCGGCCGCGGTCGTGATGACCCTGGCCGTCGCGCCGATCCCGATCGCGACGCTGCGTTGCGGATCCCGGGTGCCGAGCCAGGCTTCGTGTACCCGGGACAGCAGGAAGACCTCATAGTCCATGGACAGCCCGAACACGATGCAGAACACCAGCATCGGCACGTAGGCGGGAATCGGCAGGGTCGTATGCAGGCCGATCAGGCTCGCCCCCCAACCCCACTCGAAGATCGCGACGATGACGCCGTAAGCCGCGCCGATCGACAGGATGTTGAGGATCGCGGCCTTGATCGCGATCGCCACCGACCGGAAGGCCGTGGTCAGCAGGATGAACGAGATAATTACCACGGCGAGGATCACCCACGCCAGCCGGCTGGTGATCTGGCTGGTGAAGTCGGCGGCCCCCGCCGTGCTGCCCGTGACGTAGCTGGTCGCGTGCTCCTTGGGCAGCACGTCGTCGCGGAGGGTGGTGACCAGGTTCGCGGTGGCCGGGTCCTGCGGCCGGGTGGTCGGGATCACGTTGAATACCGCGGTGGTACCGGCCGGGTTCAGGGTCGCAGGCGTCACCGAAGCGACGCCGGCGGTCTTGGAGATGTCCGACTGCATCGTGCTCAGCAGCGAGCTGTTCGCGGAGCTCGACTGATTCGGCAGCTTGACCACCACGGCCAGCGGCCCGTTCGCGCCGACCCCGAAGCCCTGGGAGATCAGGTCGTAGGCCCGGCGGTTGCTGTCCGACGTCGGGTTCGTCCCGTTGTCCGGCTGACCCAGCGTGATCGAGAACAGCGGGATTGCCAGCACGACGAGCACGGCCACGCTCAGCACCGCCCACGGCCACGGCCGGCCGCTCACCATCCGCCCCCACCGGGCGAACGCGCTGTGCTCGTGCTGTTCATGCGTGGCCGCGGCGGTCTGCGCCGCCTGCTCCCGCACCGACAGCCCGGCCTTCCTGGCCCGGATGCGGGCGGACAGGGACCGCACGTTCCCCCGGACCAGCCCCATGAACGCGGGCACCAGGGTTAGCGCCGCCAGCATCGTGACCACGACCACGATCGCCGCGGCCAGGCCGAGCGACCCGACGAAGGCAACTCCGGAGAGGTAAAGGCCAAGGATGGAGACGACGACGGTGCAGCCGGCCACCACGATCGCGGCGCCGGAGGTTCCGGCGGACTGCTTCGCGGAGGTGACGACGTCCATCCCGCTGTCCAGCTGCTCCCGGTGCCTGGCCACCAGGAAGAGCCCGTAGTCCACGGCGACGCCGAGCCCGAGCAGCGTCGCGATGGTGGGAGCCGTGGTCGGGAACGTGACGGCCGCGGCGAGCAGCCCGAGCAGCGAGAGCCCGGCGAGGACGCTGAAGATGGCTGACACCAGCGGGATCGCGGCGGCGATCAGCGAGCCGAACATGAGCAGCAGCAGCACCAGCGCGCAGGACAGGCCGATGATCTCCGACTTCAGGTCGCTGGTGTGCTGCCCGATCTCCCCCGCGCCGCCGCCGTACTCGACCTGCAGGCCGGCCTTGGTGGCCGGTGCCACAGCGTTGTTGAGCTTGTCCAGGTAGGCGGCATCCAGCGAATTCGGATTCACGTTCCAGCCGACGCTGGCGTATGCGATCGTGCCGTCTTTGGACACGGCGCCGGAGTTGCCCGAGGAGAACGGGCTGACGGACTTGATGACGTCAGGCAGCTTGGACACGTTGGTGACCGACTGGTTGACCGCCGACTCCTGCGCCGAGACCGTGCCGCTTGTGGCGTGGAAGACGATCTGCCCGCTGTACCCGCCCTGCTGCGGGAACGTGCTGTTCAGGACGTCAACGCCGACCGCGGAGTCGCTGCCCGACACCGTGTAGTTGTTGACGTACATACCGCCGAACGCACCACGGGCGGCGAGCAGCCCGCCGAGGATGACCACCCAGGCGATGACGAACGCCCAGTGCCGCCGCGCGGCGAAGCCGCCCAGCCGCGCTAGCAAGTTATTCACGGTCGCTGGCCCCTCGCGCATTATTGGCCGAGGCGGCTGCGGCCGCGGATGCACTGAGGGCTGCGCCATTACCGGAACCTCAGCGTCGATCGTCCTGGCCTGGCCCGCCGACCTACGTAACCGTCTCAGCTGTCACCAGTCAGTCATGCCCGGCGCCTCGCGACGGAAACAGCTAAGTACTGACATATCATCACCTAGACAGATCGCATCGCCGCGCCACGCGGTGGCGCGGAAAGCAGGTCTGGGAACCGGTCGCCGCCACCGCGGGATCGATGCGGGCGATCTTGAGCCGGGCATCCTAGGCGCACCGCCGGACCCGTACCAGCCCCGGCCGGCGGCTGGCCAGGTCCGGGTGAATCATCAGCGACATCCTGACCGCAATTCGCGTGGTCGCGGCCGGCGACGCCATGATCGCGCCGGGCGTCACCCGCCGCCTGATCGGGGAGTTCGCCGGCCAGCCCCGTTCCGGCCGAAAGCCCCGGGAGATAACCGGGATCACCGACCGCGAACGTGAGGTGCTCCGGCTGGCGGGCCTCGGCATGTCCAACGCCGAGATCGCCGCCGCCTGTGCATCACGGTCGGCACCGCCAAGACGCACGTGGCCCGGCTGCTGGCCAAGCTGGGCGCCACGGACCGGGTACAGCTCGTCATCACCGCATACGAGGCCGACCTGGTATCGGCGTCAGGCTAAGTCCGCCAGGCTTCCCCGGCGACCGCACGCCGGCCGCCGGCCGCCGGGAAGGCGATGCAGCGAGCCATGCGGGGATCGGTCGGCGGTGGACGATGCCCCTAAGCTCGTCGCATGGCCAGGTACTTCGACATCCATCCGGCCAACCCGCAACGGCGCGCGATCGCCCAGATCGCAGATGTCGTCCGCGCCGGCGGCGTGATCGCCTACCCGACAGATTCCTGCTACGCGCTCGGCTGCCAGCTCGGCAACAGGGACGGCATCACGAGGATCAGGTCGATCCGCCACCTCGATGACCGGCATCACCTCACGCTGGTGTGCCGGGACTTCGCCCAGCTAGGCCAGTTCGTCTACGTCGGCAACCGGGTGTTCCGGGCTATCAAGGCGGCAACCCCGGGCAGTTATACCTTCATCCTGCCCGCGACCAAGGAGGTACCGCGCAGGTTGCAGCACCCGGGAAAGAAGACCGTCGGGGTGCGGATCCCCCGGCATGTGGTGGCCCAGGTGCTGCTCGCCGAACTCGGTGAGCCGCTCGTCTCGAGCACCCTGTTGCTGCCTGGCCAGGACGAGCCCATGACCCAGGGGTGGGAGATCGCCGACCAGCTCGGCCACGCCGTGGACGCGGTGATCGACTCCGGCGACTGCGGCACCGAGCCGACAACGGTCATCGACTTCTCCCAGGAGGAGCCCGAGATCCTGCGGCGCGGAGCGGGCGACACGTCCGGGTTTGAGTGAACGACGGGTCACCCGATCCATCGGCGCCGGAACAGGACGTCTCTGGTCAGCAGTGCCGCGGCGTAGCGTCACCGGCTGTCGTGCTCACTTGGAGGGGTCGCCTGCGAGTATGGCGGAATGGCTGACGTGACGGTACGGCGCGTTGATTTCGGCTACTTCGTGCGGCCAGCGCAAGAAACCGGGACGGGCGGCCCCAGATTGGAACCCTGCCTGGGCTACGTCGTCGACCACCCCCAGGGAATGATCTTGTTCGACACCGGCATGGGTTCCCAGCCCGAAGTCGACGCCCATTACCGGCCCCGCAGAGTCCCGCTGCGCGAGGCGCTGGCGGCCATCGGGGCGGAGATCTGTGACATTGAGCTTGCCGCGAATTGTCACCTGCACTTCGACCACTGCGGCGGCAACCCGGTGCTGGGCCAGATCCCGGTCTTCGTGCAAGAAGCCGAGCTCGATACCGCCCGCCAGACGCAGGACTACACGCTCCCCGAACTCATCGAGGGCAGCCGCTTCGAACGAGTGACCGGCACGGCTGAGGTCCTGCCGGGAGTCTTTCTCATGCCGACGCCAGGTCACACCGCCGGTCACCAGTCACTTATCGTCCGCCGTCCGGACGGGGCCGTTATCGTGGCCGGCCAAAGCCACGACACGGCGACGCAATACGCGGCCGACCAGCTCGCCTGGCGAGCCCGACATGATGCTCACGGTCAGCCCCTGCCCGGCATCCCGGACTGGATTGACCTCCTCCAGCAACTCGATCCACGAATGGTCTACTTCGCCCACGACCGCTCCGTCTGGACCCCCTGACGGACGCTCACCCTCGCGCTCGCGTTGCCGGCGCTCGCCGGCCGGGACGGCGGGGACTTTGAGCGCGCCCGGCGGCTGGGGGCGCCGCCCGATCCTGTCAGCGGCGCATCAAGCTGGCGGATCCTGCCAGGTCACCACCGGCCTGCAGCTGGCTGGCCTGAGCCCTGAGCCCTAGCTGGCCATGGCCTGAATGAGGTCGGCGGCGGCCCCCGGGCCGTCCACGCGGGCGAAGGCCTCTTGCAGCCGACGGGCCTGCTCGCGGTATGCGGGGTCATTGAGCATTTCCTGCGCTACCTGGGCGAGCAGGTGACTCCCCGCAGCTCGCTCGGGCAAGCGGCGGGCAGCGCCTTGACGCTCGGCGAGCACAATGTTGGCGTCCTGCTCCGGCTGCAGCGGGATCCCGATGAACGGCAAGCCGGACGCTAGCGCAGACTGCACGCTTCCCTGCCCTCCGGAGATTACTCCGAGATCGACCTGGGGCATGATCTGCCGGCTGGGCAGCACTCCGGCAACCAGGACGCCGTCGTTCCGAAGGTCGCTGAGGTCGTGGACGGTGCCTGCCACCAGGATCCGCAAGCCGAGCGTGGAAAGCTGGGCGACCACGGCGCGAACCAGTTCCGCCGGGCTCGAGGTGATCGCTACGTAGATTGCCGGACCGGGGCCGGCCAGGAACACCTCGACCTCACGGGGAACGGGGAGGTCGAGTTCGGCGTAGATCGGTCCGGCGTAGCGCAGCCGGGTTCCGGGGCGATAGCGGGATGGATCCCGCGGCGTCCAGGCATCGATCTCCTCGCGGCAGATCCCGAGGACCTCGGGGACATCGGTGACGAGCGTGAGATCGCCGAGCAGCAGCGCGGCGAAGCTAGGAATCGGGGCCACGCCCAATTCCGCCGCGACACGGTTGAAGCCTGCGGTGTAGATGGTGAGGCGCGGCGCGCCCGCGTTATAGAGCCTGGTCCGCAGCCAGGCCGGCAGCCAGCGCTCAAGCGGCAGGCCGATCGGCGCCGCCGGGAGGGGAATCTTGCCCCGCTCGAACAGCGGCGGCAGCCAGGACCCCGCGTGATCGGTCACGAGCGGGATGCCCGCCAGCCGGGTAGAGAGCAGCGCACTCAGCGTCCAGCCGGTGACCGCGACGCTGATCCGGTGGTCACGGAAGTATGCCGCTTCGGCCCGGGCGCACGCCCGCAGCTCATCGTCGGTCCACATGCTCTGGCCAGGATCCCCGATCCCCGGGACCGAGCCGACGAACGTCTCGCAGCGCGCGGCCGTCATCGGCGGGCCGAGGACGTCATAGTCGAGGCCGGCGTCGCCCAGCAGGTATGCGTAGGTTCCGCCGTGCGTGGCAATGCGTATCGCTGCACCTCGGGCCAGGAGCGCGCGGGCGATCGACATGGTTCTGGTGGTTTCTGACAGGAAGCAGCAATTCGGCAGCAGGCAGATCATCGCCCTCTCCTCGTTGATCTCACCCGCAAATAATAGGTAACATGTTACCTATGTCAAGGGATCTGGGCCTGCCCGAGGACGAGGCGGACGCGCTGGGCGAGGACGGCGCGGTGCGAGTCCGGACATTCAGGCTGATCGTGGTGCTCGCCCAGCGGCTCAGGACACTCATGGACCAGCGACTGCGGGCCGACGGCCTGACCACCCAGCAGGCAGCCCTGACCACGATCGTCGACGCGATCGGCGAGCCGACCCTGTCCCAGGCAGCGGCCGCCCTGGGCACCACCCATCAGAACGCCCGGCAGCTGGCCGCCGCCCTGGAGCGCAAGGGCATGCTGGTAATCGAGCCCGACCCAGCCGATGGGAGAGTGAAAAAGCTCCGCACGACCATGGATAGCCGCGAGTACTGGCGGCAGCGGAGCGCGGACGACCAGCGGTACGTGCTGGAGTGGTTCGCAGGGCTGTCGGCGCCAGAGGCCGGGACGCTATTCGAGCTGCTGCTGCGACTGCATGAGAGAGTCACGACATGAGCAGGCCCGATCGCCGGGCGCTGCGGGGCCGCTGCTCCACGCAGGATGTGCTGGCCGGACTGTCCCGGTCCTACCTGTTCGAGGACCTGACCCCGGCGGACATCGGCCCGCTGGCCGCCGCTGCGACGACGCGTGCGCTCGTCCGCGGCGAGCAGCTGTGCCACCTCGGTGACCGGGCCGATGAGATATGGGTGGTGCTCTCCGGTGAGGTCAAGGACTCTGTCGTCGACGCAGCGGGATACGAGGTGATCCATTTCGTCCACGGGCCGGGCATGACGCTGGGAGAGCCTGGCTACTTCTCCCTCGATCGCACCCGGATTGTCGAGGTCATCGCGGTCGAGCCGTCGACGATGATCCGGCTCGACCGGCGTGATCTCGCGCCATTCATGGCGCAACATCCGCAGATAAAAGACCGCGTGCTGGAGACCCTGGCCTCGAACACGCGCTGGCAGACGACCATGATTTCATCGGCGGCTAGGCGATCGCTTACGGACCGCCTGATCCTGCGGCTGCTCGAACTCACGGAGTCGAGCCCACGGCGCAGTTCCGGGGAGGCGAGGACCCCGAAGATCTCCCAGTCAACGCTCGCGGCGATGATCGGGGTGAGCCGCGAGAACGTGAACCGGGCGTTGGCTGCGCTGGCGGTTGAGGGCGCGATCCGCCAGGAGGACGGGTGTTACATCCTCCTGGACGAGGACCGGCTGCGCCGGGAGATCTCCAGGGACTGGCCGCTGGCCCGACGTCGTGACCGGCGCGTCGAATAGCGCGGCACCCAGGGTGTGCCGCAACGTCACACCCGGCCGGTGATCCAGCGTCATTGCGGGCTGAACAGCCCTCGGTCATGATCCCCAGGATGGCTGAAGAAATGGGGAAAGATGTCCGCGACAAACAACCGCCAGCTTGCCCGATCGTTCGCCACCACATTCGCTGGCACGGCCGTCGGGCCAGCTGATCCTGGCTACGACTCCGCTCGAGCGATCTGGAACGGCACCATCGACGCCAGGCCCGCGCTGGTCGCGCGGTGCCATACGACCGAGGACATCCTCACGGCCGTGGCGCTGACGCGCGCCGCGGGCGTTCCGCTCGCGGTCCGAGGCGGTGGGCACAGCGTGGCCGGACTGAGCACCTGCGACGGCGGGGTGGTCATCGACCTGTCGCCGATGCGTAGCGTCGATGTCGACGTCCGCCGGCGCACGGCGACCGTTCAGCCAGGGGCGACCTGGGCCGACCTCGACGCCGCTACCGCGGCGCATGGGCTCGCGACCACGGGCGGCCTGATCTCGACCACCGGAGTCGCTGGCCTCACTCTCGGCGGCGGTATCGGCTGGCTGCAGCGAAGGTACGGGCTGTCCTGCGACAACTTGGCTGGCGCGGACGTCGTCACGGCCGACGGCGACGTCTTGCACGCCGGTGACCTCGAGCGCACGGACCTGTTGTGGGGGCTGCGCGGCGGCGGCGGCAACTTCGGTATCGCGTCGCGCTTCGAGTTCACCCTGCACCCGGTGTCCACGATCCTGGGCGGACTGCTGCTGTTCCCCCTTGAGCGCGGCAAGGAGGTCCTGACGGTGTTCCGCGACTGGGCGGCCGGCGCGCCGGACGAGGCCTCGATGCTGGCCGCGATCATCACCGGCCCGCCCGAGCCGTTCGTGCCCCCGGAACTGGTCGGGCAGAAGGTGGTCGCGATCCTCGGCTGCTGGTGCGGCGATCTCGATGCGGGTGCCGAGGTTATCGAGCCATTGCGCGCGCTCGGTCCATCGGCCGACGTCTTCGCTCCGATGCCCTACCTCGCGTTGCAGGGAATGCTGGATGGCGGCGCAGGCCCGGGCCTGCGCAACTACTTCCGCGGCGGCTTCGCCGACGACCTGGACGACGCGATCATCGACATCGCGCTCGCACACGGCGCCCGCATGCCCTCGCCGATGTCACAGATCCACTTTCACCAGATGGGCGGCGCGGTGGGACGAGTCCTGCCCGGCGCCACCGCGTTCAGCGGCCGGAACGCCGGCTATACCTACAACATCATCGCGACCTGGACAGACCCGGCCGAGGACGCGCAGCACATCGAGGTCAATCGCGACCTCGCAGCCGCGCTGGCGCCGCTGTCGGCCGGCGGCGCGTACGTGAACTTCGCCGGTGATACCGAAGCCGACCAGGTCCGTTCGCTGTACGGCGACGAACTCTATGACCGGCTGGCACGGCTCAAACGCGAGTACGACCCGACCAACCTGTTCCGCCGCAACCAGAACATCAGGCCAGCCCGGTGAACGGGCCGGCAGGTTCCCGATCGTGAGCTGGGACGGCGGCGGCAACGCCCCGCGGGCGCTCGGTCTCGGCGCCTGCTGGTCCGCCGGGGCCACCAGGTTAGGCTGCTGGGCTGGGAGTCCATAGCGCCGCGCGTGCAATCGCAAGAGCGAGCTCAACCGGGCGTAACATTCGTCTGGTGGCTACGCCTGGGGAATGAGGTGGCCGCGCCGTGCGGCATGACATAGGGGGAGCACATGCCTTTCATTCAGCTCATCGAGATCACGAGCTCGCGGGTCAGCGAGATCGAGGCGCTCACCGAAGAGTGGCGGGCCCAGACCGAGGGACAGCGCACCGCCATGCGGGCCACCCTGACCCAGGACCGCGATCGCCCTGGTGCATATATTCAGATTGTCGAGTTCGGTTCGTACGAGGATGCGATGGCGAACTCACGCCTGCCAGCGACGACGGCATTCGCGGAACGGCTAGCCGCGCTGTGCGACGGGCCGCCAGTCTTCCGGAACCTCGACGTTATGAGCGTTGCGGAGCTGTAACCGCGGAACGGCGCGCTGGCTGCGCGGGCGCCCACATCCCCGCTTGTCTTCGCATACGGGCGGTTCGTGCCGCACGGATCGTCCTGGAAGCCGGGCGGGCGCCGATGACCCTGGGCTGCCCTGCCTGGCCGCTGCGCGACGCCGAAGCCGCATCAGCCATCGCAGGCCGCATGCAGTCGCAGACTCAGCCTGAGCTGTTCAGCATCGCGAGCAGCGGGTTAAGGCGCGGATCTGTTCTGTAGGTATTCAAGTAGCCGGGCTGCCAGAGGAGCGTCCCTTTCAGGCCGTGGTCCTCGACGTACTTTACCTTTGCAGCGACCCGGGCCTCGGTCGTGTCGTAGTAATTGCTCGCGACCCCGATCCCGAGGAGGAGCTTACTGACCGGTATGCCTGCTTGCGTGTAGGCAGCGACGCTGCTCACGCCGTTATCCTGAAAGGTCTCCATATTAATGGAATTGACATACGGCGCGATCTGCGCGGCGATATCAGGCGGGATCTCGCCGACGTCGACATCAGCTGACAGGTACATGCTCTTCCCCGGAAATGCCGCCTTCAACGCGCTGCGCAGGCCCTTGATCAGCGCTATGTAGTCCGCCCGGTTCTGCGGCACCTGCTCTTCCCAGTCGACATCGACACCGTCAAAGCCGTATCTCGAAACGAAGGAGACAATATTACTGATAAACGTGGCACGGTACTGCGGGCTGGCCGCGCTGGCAAAATAATTCCCTTCGTTCACCTCTCCGATAGCCATGATGATCGTCTTCCCGGCATTATGCGCAGCCGCCACGACTGCCGTTATCTTCGATAGCGAATCCAAGTCACAGAGACAGATCCCGCCGGTAAGAGTCGGATCGAGCCCGAAGTCGCTGATGACCGTATAAGGCGCGAAGTTAAATTTCTCCGGCGGAACGCTGACCTGTATCCAGCCCGGATACGACGTGAACGATTCGTACTGATGGCCGCCCGGGCTCAGGCCTGCAGTCCCCGTGCCAGCCGACGGAGCAGAGCTGCCGCACGCAGCGGCCAGCAGCACGGCCGCAGCCGCCACGAGCCCGCAAGCTAGGCGGCGAAGCCGCGGCCTGTAACGCGCACCGCCCAGCCGCACGAAACCCCCGCAATCCAAGGTGCCCTCAGCCTTCTCTGCATCAGCTGCAGCCACGCCCAAACCGCAGGCACACAGCCCTCTCCCCCGCTTCCGGCTGTCCTGCGCCGCCGCGACGGCCCCCAGTCAACCCGACGCTCCGGACGTGCTGCCCAGGTCGCTCTGGCTCCCGCCACCTCGCCACGCGAACGTGCGCGCCACCAGCGAAGTTCCAGCCGCACGCTGCCGCGCCTCGGCCCGGACAGCCTCCGGACACCGGGCAGCGGCGGCATGTTGACGTTTCCTATCGCGGCAGGCGGGGTCATCCGCCTTGCGCCGGTCCCGTTCGTGCACGCCAACCGGATGCCGGACGGCTTGGCGGAGCCCGGACCGAAAGATAGCCGAGGAAAAACCCGCAAAGGCACCGATGACTGGTCGTGCGATGAGCACGCGGCAGCTCCGAACCGGTCACGCAGGGAGGCCCTCGATGACGCCGTATGGAAACGTAACCGGGTGTATGTTGCCGATGGTCAGGCCTGCAGCGTCCAGGAGGGCGGCGTATTCGGCGTTTGTGCGTTCTTGCCCGCCGGTGATGACGAGCATGTTGATGTCGCTTAGCAGGGTCGGAACGGCATCGCCGGGTATATCAGGTATCAGTCGTTCCACGATCAGGACCCGCCCGCCCCGGGCCATCGCCAGGCGGCAGTTGCGCAGGATCTGCCCCGCTTGCGTGTCGTCCCAGTCGTGCAGGACGTTTGCGAGCACGTAGTAGTCTGCGCCGTCCGGAAGGTTCTCGAAGAAGTCTCCCGCCAGCACCTGGCACCGATCCGCGAGGTCGATCGCGTCGAGTACCGCATCGGCACGGGCTGCGACGGCCGGGGTCTCGAACAGGATGCCGTGCAGGTGCGCATGCCTTCGCAGGATCTCCACTAGCAGCGTCCCTGTCCCGCCGCCGGCATCGACGACGACGCGTGCGCCGGAGAAGTCGCAGGCGCCGGCGACGCTCGGCGCGAAGACTGCGGTCCGTTCGGACATTGCGGCGTCGAAGGCTGCTGCGTTCTGCGGGTGCTGCGCGAGGAAGTCGAAGATCTTCATTCCCAGGGCGGTGTCGAATCCTGGCTCGCCGGTCCTGACGGTGTGCAGGATGTGCTCGAAGGGACGCACGCCGCCGAGTGCCTCGAGGAAGATGGCCCACGACCGCATGCACGCGGAAGCGTCGCTGCGCAGGCGGTCCCCAAGTGCTGTCAGGCCGAAGGACCGGGGCTCCGCCATGTCGAGCACGCCGAGCGCAGCGAGCAGGCGGAGCACGCGGTACAGCGAAGGCTCGTGGGTGCGGGTAGCCCGGGCCAGCTCCGCGGAGCTCACCGGGCCGTCTGCGAGGAGGTCGGCGATGCGAAGCTCGGCCGCAACGTAGACGGCCCGCGAGATGTGCATGCCCCAGATCATCGGCAGCATCGCCGCCGCGGCGGCGCGTTCGGACTCGGTTGGCTGCGTCCGCGTCTGGCCGGTGGTATCGCGGGACGAGGCGGGCGGATTGATCGTGCTCATGGTGGACTCCCGGAACGCGTAGGGTCGTCACGAATCGTGACTCCCGCGGATTCCCGGGCGCCTACCGATCGATTACCGTCGGCTTACGAGCGGGAAGGGCTGTCGCGTAGCCGCCGCAGCCGCGGCGCACCGTGCGGGCTCGCCGGGCACGAGAGGTGCACAGTGAAGTTCCAGGTCCTTGGTCCCTTGCAGGTCACTTACGGCGGGCGGCCGCTCGCGGTGGGCGGCGCCCGGACCCGCGCTGTGCTGGCGATGCTGCTCGTGAACGCCAACCGGGTAGTCTCCGCTGACCGGCTGGCCGGCGAGCTGTGGCCCGGCCTTGACCAGGAGAGGGCTGTGGCCAACCTGCGGGTCCGCCTCGCAGAGCTACGCAGAGCGCTTCGGCTGGTCGGGGAGGCGGATCGGCTGGCTACCCGCTCTCCGGGTTATCAGTTGCGGGCCACGGCTGATGAGCTGGACGTCCTGCAGTTCGAGCAGCTCGTCCAAGCCGGGCGTGATGCGCTAACTGGCGGCGACCCGGCGACGGCCGCCCGCCTCCTCGACGAGTGCCTGGCCCTGTGGCGCGGGCCGGCGCTCGCCGGCCTCGGCGACCGGCCGGGGCGAGCGCGACATCGTCTTCGTGCCGGGGGCGCTGAGCCACCTCGATCTGCTCTGGGAAGACCCTGAGACCGCCGGTTTCTTTCACCGCCTCGCGAAACTCGGTCGCCTGATCCTGTTCGACAAGCGTGACACGGGACTGTCGGATCGGGCGCCGGCGTACGCACCGCTAGAAGAGCGCATGGATGATGTCCGGGCCGTGATGCACGCTGCCGGCTCAGGCGAAGCCGTCCTGTTCGGCTATTCGGAGGGCGCGCCGATGAGCATCCTGTTCACGGCCACATACCCGGAGCGGGTCAGCTCCCTGATCCTCGGGGCGGGGACCGCCCGTTATCGCTGGGCACCCGAGTACCCGTGCGGGCGAGGGTCAGATGAGATGCTCGATTCCCTCGAGACGATTGCCGCGCACCGGTGGGGACAAGGCGCAACCATCGACTGGTTCCTTCCCAGCCGCGCGAGCTCACCACAGGCGCGGCAGATGTTCGCGCGCTTTGAGCGGATGGCCGTCAGCCCCGGCGCGTTTCTGCGGATTATCCGGATGGTCCGTGAGATCGACGTCCGCACGGTCCTGCCAGCGATTCACGTGCCGACGCTCGTGATACAGCGCCTGGACGACAAGATGACTCCCCCGTGCCACGGACGCTACCTCGCATCCCAGATAGCCGGCGCCCGCTATTTCGAGCAGCACGGAGATCACGCTCTGCGGTTCACCGGAAGTGGAGACATCGACCGGCTGTTCGACGAGATCGAGGACTTCCTCACCGGTGCGTCGCATCGCCGCGAGCCCGACCGCATGCTCGCCACGATCCTGCTCGCCGAGGCGGTAGGCACCACAGCACCCCCAGACAGGACCATCGACCTCCCCCGAGCCCACCGCCTGGATGCCCATAGCGCCGCGATCAGCCAGCAAGTGCGCTCTCACCGCGGTCGCCTGCGCGAGAGCACCGCGCAAAGCATCCTTGCCACCTTCGACGCGCCCGGGCGGGCAATTCGGTCCGCAGCCGCCATCCGCGCCTGTATCGCCGCACACGGAATCCAGCTACGCGCCGGGATCCACACAGGGGAAGTGGACCGGGCCGGCGACGAGATCGGGGGAATCTCTGTTGATATCGTCCGGCGCGTCACCGCCCATGCGCAGCCTGCGGAGATCCTCATCTCCCGGACCGTCAAGGACCTAGTCGTCGGATCCGGCGTCTTGTTCGCCGACCGCGGTATCCACGAACTCGGCGCGATCCCCGGGCGATGGCAGCTCTTCGCGGTCACCCCGCCGCGTGGCTAACGGCCAGCCAATCGAGCATCGGACGCCGATCGGCTTAGCTGCCAGGTCCCAGACGGCATCCTGGTCCGGTGCGTGCCGAGAATCCCGTCCACGGCTCTGACCAGCGGCTCTGACCAGCGGCTCTGACCAGCAGAGTTGCCCGTCGTATCTCAATGCAATCTCGACGCCATCGCGCGAGCAGTCTCTCCAACCGCGCGTCCGAGCTCCTTCTCAGACAGTTTGGTGCTGACGTAGACCACTGCGACCGCGCACACCTGGACCGGATGGCCGGGCACGGTCAGTGGGACAGCCACCGAGCGCAGGCCAGGTATCACCTCGTCGTGGCTGGTGGCGTAGCCGGTGCGGCGCACCTCGTCCAGCGAGTCGCGTGGCTGGATGTCGGCGACCGCGCGCCACTGCCCGGCGCTCATAGCGGCCTGGATGGCGATGCCCGGCGCGCCGACGGCCAGCGAGTGGCGCGCGCCGGGCCGGTATACCACGGCTGCGGCGGTGCGGCTGGGTGCGACGGACACCAGAGTGACGCACTCGGAGCCGCTCAGCACGACCAGGAATGCGGTCATCGCCAGCTGGTCGGCGAGCGCGGCGAGCTCGCCCTGGGCGACCGCCTGCAGGTCGGCCTCGATCCCGAGTGCCAGCGCAGCGAGGCCAAGGCTCAGCCGGACCAGTCCGGCTTCGTCGCGCCGGACGAGCGAGTGCTGCTCGAGCGTGCGCAGGAAGCGATAGGTGATCGAACGGTGCAAGCCGAGAGACTCTGACAGCGCCGCGATCGACATCGGCTGACCCCGCTCAGCCAGCACCTCGAGCACGCGCAGACCGCGGGACAGGGTCTGCGACTGGGCAGCCATCTTGTCGCTCACCGATTCTCCTCGCGCACTTGCATTCGGCGTTCAGCCGGTGCATTCTTGTTCAAAGAAAGAACGTTGCATTCTATATTAGAACACTTGCGTTGGTGAGGTCAATTGCGTGGTGCTGGAATGAGCCGCGGGGACCCTGGATGGCTGGCGGCTGGCCCGGGCTCACCGCTCTACCGCCCGCCGGAACAGCTCTTCCGCGGCAGTCTGGGGAGATTCGCCACCGGAGTGGCGATCGTGGCCTTCGACCACCCAGACGGGCGGTTCGGCATGACGATCAACTCGTTCACGTCGGTGTCGATGGAGCCGCCGCTCGTCCTCGTCGCGATCGGGCAGTCGGCCAGTTCACACGTACGGCTGGAAGGCACGGCGTTCACGGTCAACATCCTGGCCGCCGAGCAGCAGGACCTGGCCCTGACGTTCTCGGGCAAGCCCGGGCGGCAGCCGACCTGGATCGAGGGCCGCCATGCGCCCCGGCTGGCCGGCGTGCTGTGCTGGTTCGAGTGCAAGCCGTACGCCCGGTATCCGGGCGGGGACCACACCCTGTTCCTTGGCGAGGTCTGCGACTACGGGTCACGCGCCGGGGACGCGCTGGGCTTTTTCAACGGCTCGTTCACCACATTCGGAGAACGCAGGCTCGGTCACGAAGACCTGCTCTGAGTTCCCTCTAGCCCGGACCCCCGACCGCGTCATTCAAGGAGAAAGTAATGGGCATCCGTACCGGCCAGCAGTACCTCGACAAGCTGAATTCCATGCACCCGCACGTCGTCATCGACGGCGTGACCGTCACGAAGGACGTCGCGGAATATCCTGCGTTCCGCAACGTCGCGCGGACCTACGCCCAGCTGTACGACATGCAGTTCAGCCCGGAACACCAGCAAGACCTGACCTACACCTCGCCGACCACCGGTGATCTCGTGAACGCCTCGTTCCTGGTGCCCCGCAACCTGGCGGACCTCGAGCACCGCGGAGCGGCGATCCGGACCTGGGCCGATTTCTCCAACGGATTCCTCGGGCGCAGCGGCGACTACATGAACTCAGCGCTGACCGCGCTGTCCGCAGCGCAGCCGTGGTTCGCCCAGGCCGGCCCGGAGTACGGCGAGCGCATCCGGGCGTACTACGAGTACGCCCGGGAGAACGACCTGCTGGCCACGCATACGCTGATCCCGCCGCAGGTCAACCGCTCGGTGTCCGGCGGCGAGCAGGGTGGCGGCCAGCTGACGGCGCGCGTCATCGAGGAGCGCGCGGACGGCATCATCATCCGCGGCGCGCGCATGCTGGCCACGGTGGCGCCCATCGCCGACGAACTGCTGGTCTTCCCGTCGACGGTGCTGCGCGGCACGCCGGACGACGCGCCCTACAGCTTTGCCGTCGCCCTTGCGAACGACACGCCCGGGCTCCGGTACCTGTGCCGCGGTTCGCTGTACAACGGCGGCAGTGAAGTCGACGAGCCGCTGGCTTCCCGTTACGAGGAGATGGACGCCATCGTTGTCTTCGACGACGTGTTCGTCCCGAACGAGCGGGTGTTCATGCTCGGCCACCCCCAGCTGTGCAACATGTTCTACAGCGCCACCGGAGCGGCCGCGCTGATGACCCACCAGGTCGTCACGCGCACCGTGGCCAAGTCGGAGTTCTTCCTCGGGCTGGCGTGGGAGATCGCCGACTCCATCGGGATCGACGGCTTCCAGCACATCCAGGAGGACCTCGCCGAGCTGATCGTGGACGTGGAGATCGGCAAGGCATTGCTGCGCACCGGCGAGGTCGAGGGCGGCACCAACGACTGGGGCGTCTACCTGCCCCGCTGGGATACCGTGAACGCCGCGCGCAACTGGTATCCCAAGGCGGCGCAGCGCTTCCCGCAGATCATCCGGAAGTTCTGCGCGTCCGGGCTGATGGCGCTGCCGGGCGAGGCCGACATCGCGTCGGATGCGCTCGGGGACATCGAGCGCTACATGCAGGGCAAGTCGCTGACCGGGCCGGAGCGGATCCGGCTTTTCAAGCTCGCCTACGACGCATCAATCTCCGGCTTCTCCGGCCGGCAGGCGCTGTATGAGTACTTCTTCTTCGGTGACCCGGTACGGATGGCGGGAGCGATGGTCGCGGGCTACGACTCCGGGCCCGCGCGGGCCCGGGTGCGCGAACTGCTGGCCCGCGGGGAGCGGCCGGCTACCCTGGTCTAAGGATCAGATACGATTTCACATACGATCTACGATCGGATCTCGATCTGCCCGTAAGGGGCGCGGAGGTTTTCGATGCCGGACGGCCAGTCGTTCGGGGCACTTTCGATGCGGCCGGGCAAGCTGGTTGCGGTCCACCTCAACTACGAGAGCCGGATCGCGCAGCGCGGCCGCAGGCCAGAGCACCCGTCGTACTTCCTGAAGCCTGCCAGCTCCGTCTCAGCCAGCGGAGACACCATCGAGCGGCAGGCCGGCACCGAACTGCTCGGCTTCGAGGGCGAGATCGCCCTGATCATCGGCGACCCGGCCCGCCGGGTCGCGCCCGAGCAGGCCTGGAGCCACGTTTCAGGCGTCACGGCGGCCAACGACTTCGGTGTCTACGACCTGAGGTGGGCCGACCGGGGATCGAACCTGCGCGCCAAGGGCGGCGACGGGTTCACCCCGCTCGGACCCGGCGTTCTCGACGCCGCCGGGCTCGACCCGGCCGGCCTGCGCGTCCGGACCTGGGTCAACGGGAAGCTGGCGCAACAAGGGACGAGCGCGGAACTCGCCTTCCCCTTCGCCCGCCTCATCGCCGACCTCTCGCAGCTGATGACCCTCGAGCCGGGGGATGTGATCCTTACCGGCACCCCGGCCGGAGCGTCGGTCGTCGTGCCCGGCGACGTCATCGAGGTCGAGGTCGATGCGCCGGATGCACCGCAGGCGCCCAGCACCGGCCGGCTGGTCACCCGGGTGGCCGACGGTAGCGCGCCGCTGGCCGGGTACGGCGCGCGGCCGAAGATCGACGACCTGCAGCGCGAGGAGGCATGGGGCAGCCGGGCGGCAGCCGGCCTGCCGGCCGCCTTCGAGCTCACCCCGCGGCTGCGGGACAAGCTGGCCAGCGTCTCGACCGCTACCCTGTCGTCACAGCTGCGCAAGCGGGGCTTCGACGACATGTCGATCGACGGGCTGAGGTCGACCAGGCCGAGCACGAAAGTGGTCGGCCTTGCCCGCACGCTGCGCTTCATCGCGTTCCGGGACGACCTATTCGCCACCCGCGGCGGCGGATATAACGCGCAGAAGCGCGCGTTCGACTCACTGCGTCCCGGTGACGTGCTGGTCATCGAAGCCCGCGGCGAGCGGGGCACCGGCACCGTGGGTGACATCCTCGCCCTGCGCGCGCAGACGCTAGGCGCGGCGGCAATCGTCACTGACGGCGGGGTGCGTGACTACGCCACGGTCGCCGACCTTGGCATACCGACCTACTCCCAGGGCCCGCATCCCGCCGTCCTCGGCCGTCGGCACGTGCCCTGGGACGTTGACGTCACCATCAGCTGCGGCGGAGCAGCCGTGCAGCCCGGTGACGTGATCGTCGGAGATGCCGACGGCCTGGTCGTCATACCGCCCGTGCTGGCCGGGGAACTCGCCGACGCCGCGATCGAGCAGGAACGCGAGGAGGCATTCATCGCCGAGCAGGTGGCCGCCGGGCAGCCCGTCGACGGGCTTTATCCGCTGAACGCGACGTGGCGCGGGAGGTATGAGCAATGGCTGCCCGGAACATGACCGGCCTGGCGCCCAGCAAGTCGAAGCTCGCCCACACTTACCTGCGCGAGCGCATCATCGAAGGCCAGTTCGGCCCGGGCTACCGGCTCGTGCTGGCCGCCATAGCCAAGCAGCTGGACATCAGCACGGTGCCCGTGCGCGAGGCGATCCGCATGCTCGAGGCGGAAGGCCTGGTCAGCTACGAACGCAACGTCGGTGCCATGGTCGCCATGACAGACGAGGCCGAGTACGTCACCACCATGCAGACCCTGGCCATCGTGGAAGGCGCGGCGACCGGCCTTGCCCGCGGCCTGCTGGGCCCGGGTGACCTGGACCGGGCCCGCGAGGTGAACCGCCGGATGGCGGCGTCCCTGGCGGACTTCGACCCGCGCAAGTTCACGCTCCTCAACAGGGAATTCCACGCCCTGCTGTTCGGTAAATGCGCCAACGCGCACCTGCTCGATCTGGTGCACCGGGGCTGGGCGCGGCTGGACGTGCTGCGCGACCCGACGTCCGGCTTCGTCCCGGGCCGGGCCCGCGAGTCGGTGGCCGAGCACGAGCGGCTGCTGGCCCTCATTTCGGGCGGGGCGAGCGCCTGGGACGTCGAGTTCGCCGCCCGCACGCACCGCACGGCGACACTCGATGCGTTTCCTGCCCACCACTCCGATCAGTTCACCCGCTGAAGCTCAGCCCGTCAGACGAGAGCAGGCTGTTATGGCATACCGAACGGATCCCGCCGAGCTGCGCGGATCGATCACCCCGCTGGTCACGCCGTTCACCGCCGACGGCGCGGTCGACCACGCCAGCCTGGCCAACCTGGTGCGCTGGCAGCTGGCCCACGGCACGCACGGGATCTCCATCGGCGGGTCCACCAGCGAGCCCAGCTCGCAGACCACCGAAGAGCGGCTGGCCGCGATCAGCACCGTCGTAGACACCGTCGGCGGCCAGGTACCGGTCATTCCCGGAACCGGATCGGCCCGCCTGGACGAGACGCTGGAATTGACCGCAGCCGCGCGGGACCTGGGCGTCGATGCTGCCCTGATCATCTCGCCGTACTATGCGCGGCCGACGCAGGAAGCCCTGTACGTCTGGTACAAGACGGTGGCGGAGAACTTCCCGGACCTGCCGATCGTGGCCTACAACGTGCCGGCCCGCACCGCGGTCGACATCGCGCCGGCCACGATCGCCCGGCTCTATCACGACGTCGGGAACTTCGTGGGCGTCAAGGAGACGACGCGGGACTTCGAGCACTTCTCCCGCGTGCTGCAGTTGTGCGGCCCGGACGTCGTGGTGTGGTCCGGCATCGAGCTGCTCTGCCTGCCCCTGCTGGCGCTGGGGGGAGCTGGCTTTCTCAGCGCCACGGCGAATATCGCACCAGCCGCGCACGCCCAGATGTACGAGGCGTGGAGCAAGGGCCAGTACGACCCGGCCCGGCAGCTCCACTACGGCCTGCATCCCCTGGTCGACCTGCTGTTCGTGGAGACCAACCCGGCGCCGGCCAAATGGGTGCTCGCACAGCGCGGGCTGATCGCCTCCGATCACGTCCGCCCGCCGTTGATCACCCCCACCCCGGCCGGCCTGGACAAGATCCGTGATTACCTCGCCGCGGGCGCGGAGCACCTGACCGCGGCCGACGGCTACACGGTGGCGCGAGGAGAGCCCAGATGACCATTTCGCAAGCTGGGTCCGTCGCGCGCCGCCTGCCAGGGGGCCTGCCCGATCGCATCCGTCACTTCATCGACGGGGAGTTCGCCGACAGCACCGACGGGACAACGTTCGACGTGCTCGACCCGGTGTCCAACCAGACCTACATCACCGCGGCCGCGGGCGGCCCGGCGGATGTCGACAGGGCCGTGGCCGCGGCCCGGCGGGCCTTCGCCGAGGGGCCCTGGCCCCGGCTGGTGGCCCGGGATCGGGCCAGGGTGCTCAACCGGATCGCGGATGCCGTGGCCGCGCAGAACGAGCCGCTCGCGGAGATCGAGACTTTCGACACCGGCCTGCCGATCACCCAGGCGCTCGGGCAGGCGCAACGGGCGGCGGAGAACTTCCGGTTCTTCGCGGACCTGGTCGTCGCCCAGGCCGACGACCTGTACCAGGTGCCGGGGCGGCAGGTGAACTACGTCCACCGCAAGCCGGCCGGCGTGGCCGGGCTGATCACGCCGTGGAATACCCCGTTCATGCTGGAGAGCTGGAAGCTCGCGCCGGCCCTGGCGGCCGGATGCACGGTGGTGCTTAAGCCCGCCGAGTTCACCCCGCTGTCAGCGGGCCTGTGGGCCGCGATCTTCCGCGAGGCGGGCCTGCCCGACGGCGTGTTCAACCTGGTCAACGGCCTGGGCGAGACGGCCGGTGATGCGCTGGTCAAGCACCCCGATGTGCCGCTGATCTCGTTCACCGGGGAGACCACGACCGGGCAGACGATCTTCCGTAACGCCGCGACGCACCTCAAGGCGCTGTCGATGGAACTGGGCGGTAAGTCCCCGGCCATCGTCTTCGCCGATGCCAACCTGGACGCAGCGATCGACTCGACGCTGTTCGGGGTCTTCTCCTTGAACGGGGAACGTTGCACGGCTGGCAGCCGGATCCTCGTGCAGCGCCCGGTCTACGGCGAATTCGTCGAGCGGTACGCGGCCCGCGCCCGCAACATCGTGGTCGGTGATCCCTTTGACCGGCGCACCGAGGTCGGGGCCCTGGTCCATCCGGAGCACTACGCGAAGGTGATGGGCTACATCGAGCGCGGCAAGCTGGAGGGGCGGCTGGTTGCCGGAGGCGGCCGCCCGGAGGGACTGGGCACCGGCAACTACGTCAGCCCGACGGTATTCGCCGACGTGCCGCCCGGCGCCTCGATATTCCAGGAAGAAATCTTCGGCCCGGTCGTCGCCATCACGCCGTTCGACACCGAGGATGAGGCGCTGGAACTGGCCAACGGCGTGAAGTACGGGCTGGCCGCCTATCTGTGGACCACGGACCTCGAGCGCGCGCACAACTTCGCGCACCGGGTGGAGGCCGGCATGGTCTGGCTGAACTCGCATAACGTCCGTGACCTGCGGACCCCGTTCGGTGGCGTCAAGGCCTCCGGCCTGGGTCACGAAGGCGGCTACCGATCGCTGGACTTCTATTCCCAGCAGCAGGCCGTGCACATCACGCTCGGCCCGGTGCACACGCCCAGGTTCGGCGCGCACCCGGAATGACCATCGCAAACGAGGAGCCTTCGATGACCGATATACCCGCCACCGCATTGCCTGCCCCGGACATCATCCGCGCCGCTTACGCCGAGCTGATCGTGACCGACCTCGACGCGTCGCGCCGGTTCTACCGCGACGTGCTGGGGCTGGTGGTCACCGAGGAGGACGAGAACTCCGTGTACCTGCGTGGGTTCGAGGAGTATCTGCACCACTCCCTGGTGCTGCGCCGCGGCGACGTGGCCGCGCTGGCCACGTTCGGCTACCGGGTCCGCTCGCCCCGTGAGCTGGATGCCGCCGAGGCATACCACCGTGATCTCGGCTGCCGGGTCGAGCGCGCAGGCCGGGACCCGGCGCGGCCTCGGCGAGACGGTGGCGGTGCAGGATCCGCTGGGATTCCCCGTCGAGTACTTCTTCGCCAGCGATCACGTCGAGCGCCTGACCCAGCGTTTCGACCTGCATGGCGGCGCTCCGATCACCCGGCTGGATCATTTCAACGTGATGACCCCGGACATCCCGGCCGCCAGCGCGGTCCTGGAGCGCCTCGGTTTCCGCACGTCGGAGGATATCCAGGACAGTGATGGGATGGTCTATGCGGCGTGGATGTTCCGTAAGCCGACCGTCCACGACATCGCGCTCACCGGCGGGGACGGCCCGCGCATGCATCACGTCGCGTTCCACACCCATGAGCGCGCGCAGATCCTGCACATCTGCGACAAGCTCGGGGCCCTGCGGGAGACTGACCGGATCGAGCGCGGTCCGGGACGGCACGGCGTCTCCAACGCGTGCTACCTGTACCTGCGCGACCCGGACGGTCACCGCATCGAGATCTACGCGCAGGACTACTGGACCGGCGACCCGGACAACCCGGTGATCACCTGGGACGTGCACGACAACCAGCGCCGGGACTGGTGGGGTAATCCGGTCGTGCCGAGCTGGTACTCCGAGGCGTCGCCAGTGCTGGATCTCGACGGCAACCCGCACCCGCTCATGCAGCCTAGCGGCCCGCGGGAGGCCGATGTGACCATCGGGGCCGATGGCTTCTCCTACACCCGGAGCGGCGAGGCGACGCAACAGCACCAGGAGTACAAGCTGGGCGAACAAGTCTGAGCCGCTAAACCTTAGCTCGCTGGAAGGCACGGTCTGCGCGCTGCCCTCCGGGCAGACCACTGCGCCGAACGCCTACTCCGCGACCATCGCGGTGAGCAAGGCGGGCGCCGCTGGGGCCACAGTCACCTTCGCGCTGACCGCGGGCAGCCTCCCGCCCGGACTGACCATGCCCGCGGGGTCCGGGTCCGGCACCGTGATCACCGGGAACCCCACCAAGGCCGGAACGTTCAACTTCACCGTCAAGGCGACCGACGGGGGCCTGACCGCCACGCAGGCCTACCAGATCACGGTTACGGTGCAGGGCCCGCCGGATCAGCTGCTGTGCGACCCCGCCGATAACGGCGGCTTCCTGATCGCCGGAGTCTGCGTGCTGCCCGACGCCGTCGTCGGCGTGCCCTATCAAGGGCACCTGGTCACCAGTCACAAGGCCGGCGGCGCGCTCAGCGTCGTCGCCGGGTCCCTGCCGCCGGGCCTGTCCCTGTCCGCCACCTTCGGGCCGTCGGGCGCGATCGTCGGCGGTACTCCCGGCCAGCCGGCATCGAAGGCGGTTCCAGCTTCACTGTGCAAGGCACCGGCGACCAGGGCCAGCCCCTGTATCAGGCCTACTCGATCGCGGTGGACCAGAACGTGCCGCTGGCCATCAACGCAAGCGGCGGTACAGACCTCGGTGGAACCGTCGGCCAGGCATTCGCGCAGGACTTCTTCCTCAGCGGCGGAGCCGGTCCCTGCACCTGGGCCGTTGCCGCCGGTCAGCTCCCGCCCGGGCTTACCCTGCAGACCACGGCAGGGCCGCGCGACGCCAACAATGAGCTCGCCGGAACACCGACCACGGCCGGAACCTTCACCTTCACCATGCGGCTCACCGACTACGCCGGTCAGCAGGCAACGCAGCAATTCAGCCTCACCGTCGATCCGCCGCTGCAGATCAGCACCACCCCGCTGGCGACCGGAACCGTTGGCGTGCCGTACAGCCGCGACCTCATCGCCCACGGCGGCGCACCTCCGTACTCCTGGTTCGTCGTCACCAACATCAATGAGCTCCCGCCCGGCCTCACCCTCGGTGCGACTCCTCCGGACTTCAACAACGTCCTGACGGGAACGCCGACCCGGGCTGGCACCTTCAGCTTTCCAATGCAGGTGCAGGACTCACAGGACAACACGGCGACGGGGACGGTGACGATCACCATCGATCCGTAGCGCCGAGCGACGGCCGCGTCCAAGGAGCCGTGTAAACGAGCGGGAGTTCTAGCCCGCCGGACAGTGATGGGTGATCGCTTGCCAGTACAGCGGTAGCCACGCGGGACACCCGGCCGTGACCCAGGAGAGCGGGTCATGGCCGGGCTCAGCGTCTGCCCGACTGCCGGTCTCAGCAGCCGTCGTGCCCAGGACGTCCGCACGGCGCTGATCGGGCTGGTGACCAGCAGCAGGCGCCGGTGCGGGATCCCGGAAGGCCGGTGCGGCGTTGTCTCCCAGCGTGAGGCAGCCGTACGCCGTCCTGGGCTGGCCGTCGCCGAGCAGCCGCCTGGATGGTGTCCCGGCCGCACCACTGCCTGCAAACGACGGCGGCAGTGCGACGTACCGGCCCGGGAAGGTTCGCCGTCTGCGTTCCCGCGGAGCTATGGCACGGTCACCTCGTGCCATAGGCCGCCGTTCAGGTTGAGGTTGTTGCCGCGGGCCTGGCCGGGTGCGGTATCGGCGATGTAGGTGTAGAGGGGATGCCCGTTGTAGGTGGCCTGCAGCGACCCGCCGGAGCGCTTGATGGTGCCGAGCTTGCCGGCCACGCCCGCGGCGGCGGTGGCGGGGCCTTTCACCGGCGGCCAGTAAGCGGCGCAGGAGCCGTAGCACGCCGAGGTGGTGGGGGTGTCGGGGGCGAACCCGTACAGCGTCAGCCCGCGGGAGCTGGTGAGCACCCGGACGCCGCCGATGGTGACGGTCTTCAGGCTGCCCGCGGTCACGGGCGCTCCCTGGCCCCCCGCGGTGCCGGCCGCGATTCCGAGCAGCACCAGGGCCAGAACCGCGACGCCGGCGGCCGCCTTGGCCGCCGCAGGCCCGGCCTTCTGCAGGCGGGCCGACAGCTGGGCGCCCGGGCCGGCCGGCGGCCGGTCAGGCTCGCCCGCCGGGCCGGAAGGCAGCGTGGCGGCGGCGGCCAGCGCCGCGAATGCGGCCACCTCGATGACGCCGGCGACGATCCCGGCTGTCGTGCGGACCTCGGTGAACCCGAACAGGCCGACCCATATCGACAGCAGATACCCGCCGAGGGTGGACAGCGCGAACAGCGCGCCGGCGGCGGCGGCCAGCCGGCTGCCGGACACCGCGACCACTGCGGCGAGCCCGAACGCCGCGATCACCTGAAGCAGGAACAGCCACCCGATGGTGGGAATCGACTTGTAGCCGGTCAGGTACAGGTCCAGGTGGATCGCGCCGGCCGCGGCCAGCAGCGCCGCCCCCGCGATCCGCAGCGCCAGCCTGGGCCACCGGCCCGAGGACGCCCGCCGAGCCCGCCGTGATCCCGCCCGCTGTGTTTCCGTCATACCTGTTTCACGTTCCCCGCGAGCCGCCAGTTCAGCCCTGCGACGCCAACGTCGGTCGGCAGTTCGGCCGCTGCCGTGCCGCCCGCCTGGCCGGGCGTCAGCTCAGGCTGCCCGGCGTGGCCGGGGTCCTAGGATGCGGTTGTGGCCCGGACTGATCGCCGTTGCGTCGGCGCGCTGGTGCTGGTGTGCAGCGTGGCGCTGGTCACGGCCGGATGCGCGGCCGCCCGGCCGTCAGCACCTGCGGCGGCAGTGCCGGCGGGTCCCAGCCGCCCGGTGGCAGCCGGGAGGTACCTGGCGATCGCGGAGGACGGGAACGACAGGCTCGAGGTCGACTTCGACCGGCTGACCGGGCGGGACCGTGACCGTCTCGCAGCGGCGCACGCCGATCTGCGGGACGCCGCGGCCACCGAACGCCGGTTCGACCGGCGCCTGCTCGCGATCATGTTCCCAGCCGCGACCGAGCGGATCGTGCGGCTGCTGTTCCAGGTCAACCAGTCCCGGGCCAGCCTGACCATCTCGGCTGCTAGGTCCGTGTCATTGCGGCAGCTTGGCTCTTTTGAGCGCCGGCTGAGCGCGGCTAACGGGCCGGTTGAGGAGGCGGTGCGGGTGATCCGCAGCCAGCTTGGCCTGCCGCCGCCAGACACGAGCTGACAGCGTGCGCCGGCCGTGCCGGTGTACCGGCAGGCGGGTATGAGCCGTTTCAGCAGGTATGGCTGGCCTGTCCGTCACGGCCAGCCCGGTATCCCGGCTGCCGGCCTGTGACCAGCAGCTTTTCCGCTCGTGCCCCGCGGCGCGCGCGGACGGCGGCCAGCGGCCCGCCGGAAGTTCTGCGGCGATGGTGAACGGGCAGCCCGGCAGTTACGTGGTCCGGGTTATCAGCCAACTCCAGGTGAACGGGGACATTCGATGAATATCAGATGGCTGGCGCCAGCGGGCGTCGGGGCGGCCGCCCTGGTGATCGCGGCTTGCGGGAGCTCGGGCAGCTCGGCTGGGTCGGGGGCCGCTCCGTCGTCCGGCGCCGCCTCGCCGGCCTCAGCGGCGGCCGCATCCGGCAGCGCGCTGAAGACCGCGAAGATCGGCGGAGCTACCGTGCTCACCAGCGCCAAGGGCTTCACCTTGTACTGGTTCGTCCCGGACACGCCGACCACCTCGAAGTGCAACGGGTCGTGTGCCACGTTCTGGCCGCCGGTGAAAGGCGCGGCCACCGCGGGCACCGGGGTCACCGGCAAGCTGGGCACCATCAAGCGCGCCGACGGGTCGGTCCAGGCCACCTGGAACGGGCACCCGCTCTACACCTACTCCGGCGACACCGCCGCCGGGCAGGCCAAGGGCAACGGGCTGAACGTCTCGGGCGGGGTGTGGCACGAGGTCACCCTCTCCGGCGCCGCGGCGCCCGCTCCGAGCCAGTCCTCCAGCTCCGGCGGCGGATACGGGTACTGACACCCGGCACCGCCGGCGGCCCCGCACCTGACCCGTCCCGGGCCCGCCCGCCGCGGCGGACACCCCTGGCGTCCCGGTCCCGCCCCGCTGCCCCGAGGGCCGCGGGCGTGGCACATGTCCCGGCCACCGCCGCCCGGCCTGGCGGATCTGGCTGCGCGATCGCGACGGCCGCCTGCGACTGCGAGAAGTTCCGCCCGCCGACTGGCCGCCAGCGATAAGGCGGCAGCCCTGGCCAACAGTAGCGAGCCAGGGTCGCCGCCAGTCCTGCTAGGTGGACTTGCCGCTATTGCGTACTATCTCAAGCATCGTTATTATCCCCGTAACCGTGTGACTGCCGTCACAGAGGCGGTAGCCACGGCGTGTCCCAGGAGGAATGGACATGCCTGTCAGGGATGACTACGTGCGCGAAGAGATCATGCAGGTGCGCGGAAGGCCGCTGCGCGTCGCAATCCGGCCCGGCAGCGGGACAGCGCCTCCGCTGCTGCTGTGCAACGGCATCGGCATGCGACTGGAAGCCTGGCAGCCGTTCGTGGATGCACTCGACCCGGCCATCGAGGTGATCCGCTTCGAATCCCCCGGCGCCGGTGGCTCTCAGCTTCCCAGGCTGCCTTACCGTTTCACCACCCTGGCCCTGCTCCTGCGCGAGATGCTGCACAATCTCGGCCACCAGCAGGCCGACGTCCTAGGTATCTCCTGGGGAGGCCTCCTGGCTCAGCAGTTCGCGCTGTGCAACCCGCACCTGTGCCGGCGGCTGATCCTGGTGGCGACGCCGGGGTTCACCACGCTGCCGCTGCTGCCGCTCATCCGCCAGCGCACCCTGGTGCTCACGGGCGACCAGGACCCGATCATCCCGGTGGCCAACGGCCGGATCCTAGCCGCGGGCATCCCCCGCGCCACGCTGCACGTGTACCACGGCGGCCACATCGATCCGGTGACCCGCCCGAGCCTGCTCACGCCCATGATCACCAGCTTCCTCGCGTAGGTGGACGACCTTCGAGACAACGGCTCCGGGCTGGATCTCGACCTCGGACGTTGCGGAAACGACGGTGTGTGACATGGGCCTATCCTGAGGCACTACGGCTCGTCGGCCAGGAACGGGTGGTGGTGGTATCCGGAGTCGTCGAGAACGGCGACCGTCGACTCGGGAACTTCGATGAAGGCCCCCGGCAGGTCGTTCAGCGGCTCGGAGACCACAACGTGGGCACGCTCGCCGAAGGCGCGCAGCCGGTCGGCGTCGGGGTACATCTGTTGCAGCGTGGCCAGGTCGGCGGAGTGGAACAGGGTGCGCGTCTGCCGCTGCGAGGAGTACCGGAAAGCCCACACGGTGATGCCGTCGGAGACCGCGACAGTCCCCTGCATCGGGAAGTTCACCCCGTGCTTGTGGCCGACCGACTCCACCGTCTGGATGGCCTTCGCCAGCGCGGCGACGGGATCCTCGCGCAGCCCCAGGGTCAAGGCGAGGTGGAATAGCACCTCCGAGTCGGTGGTCCCGGTGATGTGGGGGTACAGCGACGGGTCGACGGCGAAGGCCAGGTCACGCTTCACCGAGCCGAACCCGGCGACGGCGCCGTTGTGCATGAACAGCCAGTTCTGGAACCGGAACGGGTGGCAGTTAGTCTGCTGGATCGGCGGGCCGGCCGCGGCGCGGACGTGGCTGAAGAACAACGGAGATTCGATGGCCTGGGTGAGCTCGCGCAGGTTCTGGTCATTCCATGCAGGCTCGATGCTGCGGAAGACTGCGGGCACATTGGCCCCTTGCGGGTCCGCCGGATACCACCCGAACCCGAACCCGTCACCGTTGACCGTCTCCGCGCCGAGCGGAGAATCCAGCGACTGCGCGATCAGCGAATGCTTAGGGTGCAAGATCAGCTCGGAGGGCCGCAGCGGCTCCCCGGAGTACGCCAGCCAACGACACATGGTAGGGACCTCCTCGCCCACTGCACGGCTTGCCGCAGATCAGGTTTGACACTACGCGGAATGTCAGCCGGTGCCGCAGGGGCCCGCCGGGTGATGCGCCGGCACGAGCACACACACGGGGTACGCAGGTAAATGCCGGCCGGTTGGCCTGGCGGACGGGATGATGAGATGAAAACGGTAATTGTGGCGGAGTTGCGGCCGGGCTCGAACTTGTCTGACCTGCCAGTCCGCCCCGAACCGGTCGCGGGCCTGCGTCATGGGTGACGCTGCGGTTGAGGTCTCGCTGAGCATCCGGGCTCACCACGCGGAGGGCCCGCTGTGGGACGCTGCGACGGCCTGCCTGTGGTGGGTGGACATCACCGGGCAACGGGTGCACTGCTTCGACCCAGAGTCGAGCAACGACAGCTCCTGGAGTACCGCCGGGCAGCCGGGCGGGGTGGTCCTGAGCGCGGCCGGAGAGCCGGTCGTGGCCAGCCCCGAGGGCTTGGCCGTGCTCGACCGCAGGACCGGCGCGATGGACCTTCGCGTCCCGATCGAGCAGGACAGGCCCGGGAACCGCGCGAACGACGCCAAGACCGACGGCCGCGGACGGGTCTGGGTCGGCACGATGGCCTACGACAAGCGGCCAGCCAACGCAGCTCTGTACCGGGTCGATGGCGCCACGGTGAGCCGCGTGGCCGATGGCCTGACGATCTGCAACGGGCCGGCGTTCGACGAGCCGCACGGGCGCCTCTACCTCGCCGACACCGCCATCAGCGTCGTCGACGTCTTCGGCCTGGACCCCGCGACAGGCACCCTCAGCGGCCGCCGTCGTTTCCTCGACTTCGGCGAGGCGCAGGTCTGGCCGGACGGCATGACCGTCGACGACGAGGGCATGCTGTGGGTCGCGCTGGGACGGGCCGGGGCCGTTCACCGCTACCGCGCGGACGGCACCCTCGACGGCGTCGTCGAGCTGCCCACGACCAACCCCACCTCGGTGGCCTTCGGCGGCACCGACGGCGGCGACCTGTACATCACCACCTCATGGTTCGACCTGGAAATAGGCAGCCGCTCCGCCCAGCCGCTGGCCGGCATGATCTTCCGCTGCCGCCCCGGAGTGACCGGGCCGCCCGCACCGCGGTACGCGGGCGTCCCGCCCCCGCCAGAGCCGTTGCCCGGGCGCGACCCCGGCCGGCCCCGCCTCAGCCTTTGACCAGGGACTGAGAATAGGTCGCCGGAATATGGTGCACCGGCCGGTATCGCTCGGGGTCGTCTTGAGCCGCTGATGCTGGCCGAAATGCCGCCTGCGGGATTGCCCCTCCCCCGCTCGGGGGCCAACGGCTCCATTGCCAACGTTGTCTGCTAGCCGACCGGTGAAAGCGTGTTGGCCAAAGTGGTCAGCGGATGTGCAGACGAGGCAATCGGCGCGCCTGATCGGCATTGGCTAAGGCTGACTGGAACGCATGCCGCTTAACAGGAAGAAGAGCCGCAGGTGGTTCAGCCCGGCCCAGATGTTGAAACGTCACTGTTCCCGGTGCCGTGGTCCTGCCGCATACTGGTCCGGTGGAACCGGCAGCTGATTCCGTCGAGGGGCAGATCCAGCCCCCCGCGGGCCGCCGCAGGCGGGCACGCCGCCCGCGGTTAGCAGGGCCATCCGACCAGGCCCTGCACCGGCTGGCCGGCTGGTATGCGATCGCCCTGCGCCTCGGCGGCGCGGTCTTGTTCACCGCGGTAGCGGTGCTGGCCGCAACGAAGCAGATCTCCGGCTGGTGGCTGGGCGCACCGCTGACCGCGCTGTGCTTGTGGTCAGCCTTCTTCACCTGGCGGGTCCGGCGGGCCGGGTTGACGCCGGCTGTGGTACTGGCCGACGCCGCGGTTATCTCGGCGCTGGCGCTGGCGCAGCAGCACCTGGTCCCGGCCGTGCTGATCAAGGACAGCACGACCTGGATGCTCCCGCTGGCCTGCACGTCGGTATACATCCTGCAGATCGCGCTGCGGCCGTGGCTCGGGCTGCCCGGGGCCGCGATCGTGGTCATCGCCTACGGGCTCGGCGCCGGCCACCCGGCCGATGCCTGGCTGCTGGTGGTGGAGACGATCGTCGCGGCCGGGCTGGTGGCGGTGATCCGCGGCGGCGCCCGGCAAGCGGACGCGATCGTCGCCGTCGGCCTGGAGACCGAGCGGCAGATCCGGGCCGAGGAGGCGCGACGCGCTGACGAGCGAGAACAGCACCGCCAGCTGCACGACACCGCCCTGTCGACCCTGACCATGGTCGCGGCCGGCGCCTTTGCCCAACCGTCCCCGGCGCTGACCGCGCAGGCGGCCCGGGACCTGCGCGTGCTGCAAGGGCTCGCGGGCGCCCCGGCCGGGCCGGGCGGCTTGGCGCCGCCGACTGACCTGAGACCGAAGCTGGAGCGGGCCGCGGCCAGCACCGATGACCTGGCCGTGCGGCTGAAGCTCGTCCCGGTCACGCTGCCGTCTCCGGTCGCGGATCAGCTGGTCGCCTGCGTCGGCGAGGCGCTGCGCAACGTCGAGCGGCACGCCGGAACCGGCCAGGCGGAAGTGACCGTCACCGGCGGTCCGGGCTGGGCGGTCGTCAAGATCACTGACCGCGGCCGCGGGTTCGACCCGGCCGCCACCCCGCCATCGCGCCGGGGCATCCGCGAGTCGATCACCGGACGGATGCTGGCGGCCGGCGGCCGGGCCGCGATCGCCAGCCGTCCCGGCGCGGGCACGACCGTCACCGTGAGCTGGCCGGCATGACCGCCGTGCAGCCGACGGCCATGATGTCCGGGCGCTATCAGCGGGCCTTCACCATCGCTGTGGTCTTCCTGGTCGCGGGCTGGCATCTCGCCGGAGCGGGCGGGCAGCTGCTGCATAACCGGCCGGCCTACGGCTCGTTCGCCTTCCAGGGCGCCATGTGGCTGGTCATGGCGCTGGGGATCACCGCCGGGTCGGTCCTGGTGCTGCGCGGAGCGCCCGGCTGGCGCCCGGCCTGGGGGGTGGCCGTGATCGCGCTGGCCGCCAGCACGGCAGCGGCGGCGGCCAGCCCGGCCGGCCAGATGCTGGCGGTCAACTGGGCGTGGGGCAGTGCCGGCTGGATCGGCGTGCTCGTGCTGCTCCGCCGCCGGTTCGCCGAGCTTGCGTGGTTCCTCGCCGCCGCGGCCCTGGCCATCCTGGCCGTGCAGGTGTGGGACGGGCTGGACCGCACCGACCTGGCCGGGTTCCTCGCCCTGCTGGCCTGGTCGACCGGCGCCCAGGTGGCCGTCGCCGCCGGGGTCAGGGCGCTGGATGCCGCCGCCGGCCAGGCCGCCGCCGCGGCGCGAAGTGAGCACGCCGCCCGCGAGCGGGCGGCCACCGCGGAGATCATCCGGGCCGCCCGGTACGCCCGCTGGCTAGGTCTGCAGGAAAGCGCCGTCCCGCTGGTCGCCGAGCTGACCGCGGGGACGGCTGACCCGGGCGACGCGCAGGTACGCATCAGGTGCGCGGTCCAGGCGGCGCGGCTGCGCCGGCTGCTGGCCGAGGGCGATGAGGTACCCGGATCGCTGGTGCACGAACTGCACGCGAGCGCCGACGTGGTCGAGCGCCGTGGGGTCGCCGTCGAGATCGAGACGGCCGGGCCGCTGCCGCAGGTGCCCGGCCCGGCCCGGCGGGTGATCACCGACGCGGCCATTGCGATCCTGACCGCCGCGCGCAGCCAGGCGCGGATCACCCTGGCGGCGGTGGCCGCCGGAATCGCCGTCAGCTTCGTCGCCGACACCGGCACGGTCGTCCGGCTGCCCGCAGCCGGCGAGGGGGTCGCCATCGAACAGCAGCAGGACGGCGGCATGCTCTGGGCGGAGGCGCGATGGAACAGCCGGTGACGGCGGCGATCATCGAAGATCATCCGGTCGTCACCGAGGGGGTGGCGTCCTGGATCCGGTCCGATCCCGGCCAGCGGGTGCGGCTGGTGCATACGGCGTGCGACCTGACCGGGCTTCGCGCCGCGCCGCGGCCGCTGGCCGACGTGGTCATCCTGGACCTGGAGCTGTCCGGCGAACTGGTCACCACGCAGATCCCCGGGCTGGTGGCAGCCGGATACCGGGTGGTGGCCTTCTCCGGGCACAGCGATCCGGCGATCGTGATGGAGACGCTGGACAACGGCGCGCACGCCTACGTGTCCAAGGAGGAGGGCCGCGACCATCTGGTCGAGGCCGTGCTGGCGGCTGCCGCCGACCGGCCGTACGTGACCAGGTCGCAGGCCAGGGCGATGCTCGCCGACCAGCGCCCAGCCCGGCCGGCGCTGTCGGAGCAGGAGCGGCAGGCGCTGCTGCTGTGGTTCCAGGGCATGTCGAAAGCATCGGTCGGGCGGCGCATGTCGATCAGCGAGAACACAGTCCGGCAGTACATCAGCCGCGCGCGCGCCAAGTACGCGGCCACGGGGCGGACTGCGCCGAGCAAGGACGCGCTGCTCGCCCGCGCGATCGAGGACGGCGTGATCAAGCCGGGCGAGATCATGCCGTACAAGTCATTCGCCAGCGCCGCGGCCGACCGCCCCAGCCTGGGTACCCCGGGCCGGTGAATGGCCCGGGCACCCAAACCCCCCCCGGAGCTGCCCCCCGGCGAATCGGCCGCAGGCCGACGCCGGGCTGCATGGCCGGCGCCGCGGCGTCATCAGATCGCGGGCTGGCGCACAGTCAGCATTCCCGATCGAGGGCGACACTGTCATGACGCCCGATCGGGCGACACGACGGCGGGCTTGTTCCGGAGGCTGTCGGGTCCCATCCGGGACCGGCCTGGTAACCGGTAACCGTGACGGCGCTTATGCCGACGTCTACCTGCACGGCCCCTGTACGGGCAGGTAGACGTCGGCGTAGCCGGAGCCGCGTGGCGCTCGGCGGCCGCAAGCGGATGCGGAACGTGCCCGAATCCGGGTGGCGGACCCGCTAGATGCCGGAGCAGCCCCCTCCTGACTGCTCCGGCATCTGCTGGTCCATGTGCTGCGTGATCTTCCAGTGGCCCCCGTGCGTTCCAGAACGAACAACTGCCGCCGACGCGCTGGTTTGCGTCTCGCCGGTAGCGCGGATCGTCATCGTCCCCTGGCTTGTTGCCCTGACTGCCGCGAGGCCGCCTTTGACGGTGATGTCGTCGAATCGGAACGTAAAGTCCAGGCGCATGTCTCGAAAGCGGCGTCGTATGTCGCCGTACGGAGCCGATCATGCCATCACCTCGGCGAGCACCTGCTGGGTGGTGAGCTCGTACCCGTGGGAACTGCGCGCGTGCTCGCGGATGGCGGCGACAAGCTGGTCCAACTGATCGTCGCTAGCGACCCGGAACTCAACCCCGCAGGGGCAGCGGCCGACGTGCCCGGCTAGTGCACGTCCGGTGAAAGCGAGGTCAAGCGCGACGCACGGCTCGTCCCCCTCCACCCAGGCGTCGTGACCGGCCGACACCACGTGCGCGTCACCCGGGCCGAAGTCGTATTCGCGGCCGTCGTCCATGCGGGCGTGGAGCCGGCCGGAGATGATGTAGCCGGTGTGGGCCGCCTGGCAGGCTTTCGTGCCGACGACCGGCTTGACGTCGGTCGACCACTTCCAACTGGGCTGATACACAGTGCGGCCGATCGTGACGCCGGGCAGGTTGACCACGTTGAGCGAGGCGTGTTCGAACACGTGCCGCTGATCGGGCGTCTCGATGTTCTTGACCGCCACGATTAGTTTCGTAGCTTCGAGCATCCGGTGTTGCCTTCCCCTGGCCTGGCTTGCCAGGCCAGCATGCAAGCCGGCCGCCTGCCGTCACATCGGGAACAACACGTAGATGCCAGCCGGGACTACGTAGTGGCCGACGGAGGAAACGTCCGCTGAGAGTCGCGGGCTGCGGCCTGTGATGCGGCCGCCACCAGGCCGGTTCGGGAGCGAGCGCCGGTCTTGCGCAGCAGGCTCTCGACGTGCTTCTCCACGGTCCGTGGCGACAGATGCAGCCGCGCTGCGATCTGCTTGTTGGCCAGCCCGCCGGCGACGAGGCGCAGCACGTCCGCCTCCCTGGCGGTGATTCCCGTCGCCGCCCAGGGATTGGGCTGGGACTCCTTGAGCAGTTCGCGGCAGCGCTCGGCCAGGCGGGGCAGGCCCCTGCCATCAAATCCTGCCTCGGCCTCGGCCAGCCAGCGAAGCGGGTCGCCCCATCCGTCAGCGAGTGCAGCGGGGGCGGCGCAGAACCTCGCCAGCTCACCCCAGGCCTCGCAGTTGGCGAAGCCAACGTCGCTGCCCGCCGCCAGTTCGTTGGCCCGCTGCCGCTGCCCGGCTCGCCCGGCCAGAACCGCCTCGGCATAGCCGATAAGGCTCCGGTTGTGGCGGATGGCGCCGACGCCCAGCCGGCGGGCCTCCTCGATCGCCCCTGCCGCCCGGTGATCACCAAGTGAGGCCAGGAGCAGCGGCCATAGCGCCCGCAGCCCTGCGGGTTCGGCATGCGGAAGGCGGGCCAGGATCGCCATCCCCCGGGCGTAGGGTTCCACGGCCGCCGCGGCCTCGCCACCGAGCAGAACCACTGCTCCCCGGCTGGCCCAGCAGATGCCCTCGACCATCTGGTCGTCCGGAGCGGCCGCGATGGCGCGGGCGGCGTAGTGCTCTGTCTGCCCGGCGTCGGCGCGCATGCTGGCGCTGCCTGTAAGTACCGCCAGCGCCTTGGCCCGGACCTGGTCCAGGCCGAGCCGCTCGGCGAGGCGGACGGCGGCCCGCGCGTGGGCATCGCACGTGTCCAGTTCCCAGCGGCAGGTGAAGCCCGCGGCGAGCTGGAGATCCAGAATCGCCACGGTACTCAGCGCACCTATCTGCTCGGCAGCGCGCCGCGCCTCGGACAACCGCTCCACTCCGGCATGATCAAGTAGGTCGATGGTGCCCAGCTCGTGCAGGGCGCGCAGCCGCCACAACGGCAGGCCGACTGCCTCCGCGGTGACCAGCGCCCTCCCGAACGCCGCGCGGGCGGCGCTGAGATCACGCAGCCGGTGGCTCCGGCCGATGAGCTCCAGCGCATGACAGCGGACATCCGGAGCACTACCCTCGTCGGCGAGGACGTCCTCGGCGAAAAGCCGGGCCTCATCGAGGTAATCGGCGGCGAAGGCCACCTCGGCATCGATGACGCTCATGCGGGCGCGCATGCCAGCCGGTGGGGCGGTCCCGGCCAGGCGCCGGGCGGCGTCGAGGTGGTGACGGGCCATCTCCCACCGCGAGGCGCCCACCGCCGCCTGGCTGAGGCGAAGGTGAACCTCCGTCCGGAGTTCCGCCGCCTCGGTCCCGAGCCGGGTGATGAGATGGCCGCCGGCCGCCGCTGCCTCCTCAACCCGCCCGGCCAGGGCCAGCGCTTCGACCAGCAGAAGTTCCGCCTGTTCCCGCTCGGGAGTGCCTTCGAGGAGGTCAGCGGCACGCCGTAGGGTACCGATCGCAGTGGCCAGCACCCCCCAGGCCAGCGCCTGGCCGCCGGACTCGCTCAGCAGCGTTCCGGCCCGGCGGCGGTCCCCGGCACGGTTCGCCAGCTCGACGGCCAGCTCGCGCAGGCCGCCTTCCAGGCGCGGGTGCGCGGCGTCCAGAACGGCGAGCGCCGCCGAGGCCAGGGCCCGCTGACGGGGTGGCAGCATGGTATCGAGCACCGCTTCGCGGGTCAGCGCGTGCCGAAAGCGGAAGGCCGTGCCGTCGGCGCTCACCAGCAGTTGCTCGACAGCGAGCCCGAGCGTCTCCGCCACCAGGTCCGCAGTCTGGCCGCTCACGGGCGGGAGCAGTCCCCAGTCGAAATGGCGGCCGAGGATAGCAGCGGCCTCGATCACCGATCGCTGCGGTTCGCTGAACCCGGCCAGGCGCTCGCGGACCGTCTCGGTGAACGACTCCGGCAGCCCGGGCGACGCCAGCAGATCTTCCACCAGCAGCGGTACTCCTTCGGCGGAGGCCTGCACCCGGCGCAGGAGTTCCGCCTCTGCTCCCGGGATGCAGGCAAGGACCATGCGCGCCATGTCGTCATCGCTGAGCCGGTCAAGACCGAGGTGAAGTACGCCCGGCCGGCCCCGCTGCCGGCGGGCCACTTCCAGCGCGGGCGACGGCCGGTTGGCGCGCAGGGTAAGTACGCACAGCAACGACTCGCCATCAAGGTGCTCGCCAAGGTACTCCATCAGGGCCACGGTGTCCGGGTCCGCCCAGTGCAGGTCCTCTAGCACTATGACCAGGCCCTGTGGCGCGAGGCGCCGAAAAAGCTGGATCAGCGCCTCACCGCGGATCCCAGGTGAGACCTCTCCACTTGCCGGAGCGCGGCCAGCCATCCCCGGCAGCAGCGCGCTCAGCGCGGGCAGCCAGGGCTCCATCGTCGCGTCGTCGGGAACGGCCCGGTCCCGGAGGAGCTGCACAAGCGCGTCAGTTAGCGGCCGGTAGGCAGCGGTCGCTGACTGGGGCACCGCCCTGCTGGTAACGACCCGGATGCCGCGCCTGGCCGCCCGGCTGGCCGTCTCCAGGGCCAGCCGCGACTTGCCGATCCCCGGCTCCCCGGTGATCACTACACACCCGCCGTGCCCGGCCATAGCGGCCGTCAGCGCCGCGTCGACCGCCTCCAGCGCGGCGTCCCTGCCGATAAGGACCGGGCACAATACCTGCGCCATCCGCCTAGTCTGACAGCAATCCCTCGATATCGGAGACAGGTCATCGGTTTCCGGAAACGGGCGGCCCGCAGGTCAGCCTCACCTTCCAGCAGCAAGGGCATCATCCAGCAGCAGCATGACCCGAACCAGCGCGCCTCGTGCGATACGCGGCCGGAACTAGATGGGGAAACCCGCTCGTGCAAGGGGGCGCCATCCCCATGGCCCGGAGCCGCTGGCGCCTGCGTGGCGTTCGGCAGCAGGTGCATCATCGGAACCTGCGGCGGGTCGGGTATGACCCGGACGCCGGGACGTCGCCGAGAAACTGTGAACATCAAGCCCGTGACGGGGAGCGGCCGGGAGGAGCGCCAGGGCTGCGGATGGACGGCCGTGCTCGTCTGCCATACCGTGAGCGATGCAGGTGAGGGGCGTGATGGGGACGGACCCTGGCTATGTCGTCGGCCGCGAGCGAGAGCTTGCGGCGGTGGGCGCCTTCCTCACGGCTGTGCCCGACGGGCCACGCGCTGTTGCTCGAGGGCGAGGCTGGCATAGGTAAGACAACCGTCTGGCTGGCGGCTGTCCGGGCGGCTGACGATCGTGGATTCCGGGTGCTGCAGGCCCGGCCGACCGAGAGCGAGTCAAAGCTTTCCTATGCAGCGCTCGCCGACATTGCCGGCGTCGCGTTCGATGAGGTCCGGACAGCCTTGCCCGATCCTCAGGAGCGTGCGCTGGCCGCCATCTTGTTGCGCGTCGCGACGGATGAGCCAGCCGACGCACGGGTAACGGCGACCGCGCTGGTGACCGTGCTGACGGCGCTCGCCGAAGACTCGCCGGTGCTGCTCGCCATCGATGATGTGCAGTGGCTCGATGGCGCCTCGGCGGGAGCGCTCGCATTCGTGGCGAGACGGTTCCCGCGGCGGTTGGGTCTGCTGGTGACCCGGCGGACCGAGGGCGTCGCCGGCGTGCCGCTTGACCTGGACCGTGCGCTGCCCGAGGAAGGAGCGCCTTGTTGTCGGCCCGCTGTCGATGGCGGCGCTGCGCCAGGTGATCATCGAACGGCTGGGAACGGCAATCCCGCGGCCAGTGCTCGCCCGGATCGCCGATGCATCGGGCGGCAACCCGTTTTATGCGGTCGAGATCGCACGAGGCGTCTCCGGCGACGCAAGCACGGGCCAGCCACTGCCGGTGCCACGTGGGATGTCCAAGCTGGCGATGGAACGGATCAGCTCGCTCTCGCTTGCGGCGCGGGAGGCGGTCCTAGTGGCTGCGTCGCTGTCGCATCCGACAATCGCGACAGTGCGCAGCGCGCTGACCGCGCTTCCCGGGAATGTTGAAGCATCGCCGACGATCGTCGAGGCGGAGGACGCCGGCATACTGGTCACCGAGCGTGGTCGCATCCGTTTCACTCATCCGCTGCTGGCCTCCGCGGTGCAGGGATCCGTTTCTGACGTGCGACGCCGTCAGATGCACCGCCGCCTTGCTGAGGTCGTCACCGATCCCGAAGAGCGAGCTCAGCACCTCGCCCAAGCCGCGTCTGCTCCAGACGACCAGATCGCGGCGGTGGTTGAGACGGGTGCGCGAGAGGCGGCACTTCGCGGGGCGTATGACTCATCTGCCGAGCTCTTCGAGGCTGCCCGCCACCTTACGCCCGCCGGCAGGCAGGACGATCTCGCGCGCCGAACGCTCGGTCATGCGCTCGCGGCCCTGAAGGCCGGCGATGTGGCGACCGCTCGCGGGCTGGCCGTCAGCGCCGGCACCGACGGATTGCCGCCTGCGCTGAATGTGGAGAGGTTCCGGCTGCTCGCGGAGGTGGAATGGGACGACGGCGCGACGAAGCTGTCGACCGAATATCTGGAGCGGGCCCTGGATGCCGCAGCGGATGATCGCGAGCTCAGCGCTGGGATCTTGACGAGACTGGTCATGGCGGGCATGCCGGCGGATCCGGCCCGGGCGCTCGGGCATGCCGAGCGGGCGATGGGCATCCTCAGCGAGGATCGCGAGCCGGAACTGCTCGCCTCCATCCTCATCGACCGCTTCCTGGCCGGGGTGTTTCTCGGGCAAGGCGCACGGCGCGAGTTGCTCGAGCGGGGCCTGGCGCTCGAAGCCAAGGCAGGGGCTGCTGTTTACCCGCATCCTGTCCCGCTCATCTGGTTCCAATGCGTTGACGACATCGAGGGCACCGTGGACCGGCATGCCCGCGAGGACACCTGGGCGCGCGAGCGTGGAGACGACCGGATGCGCGCGGACCGTCTCGGTTACCTCGCGCTGGCGGAGTTGCAGGACGGGCAGTGGGACCAGGCCGAGCAGCACGCCGAGCGCAGCTGCGAAACGCTCGGACAGGGCGATGTCAGCGGCAGATCCGCCCACACGTTCGCCTGGCGGTCATTGATCGATGCCTACCGAGGCAGGATCGACCGTGCGCGGACGACGCTTCAGCCGCTCGTCGCGGAGGCGGCGCGGACGGAGAAAGCATGGTGGGGAGCGATCCTGCTCAGCGTGCTGGGCTTCGTGGAGTTCGCCGCGGGCAACCACGAGGCGGCCGATGGTGCCTTGACGATGATGCGCGATCTGCTCGACGGAATCGGCATCAAGGACGGGCTGATCGAGCGCACCGAGCCGTTCCACGTCGAGTCGCTGATCTCACTTGGGGAGCTCGACCGCGCCCGTGATGTGCTGACGCGGCTCGAGGAGCGTGGGCGGACGATTCCGCGAGCATGGATCGATGTCACTGTTCCCCGGGCCCGGGCGCTCATCCTGGCCGCGCAGGGCGATCCGGCAGCGGCATTGAGCGCGCTGGATGAGCTCGATCTCACCGCGGCCTCGCGGCTGCCGTTCGAGCTCGCCTCTGCCTGGCTGGTCAAAGGACGCCTGCATCGCAGGCTCAAGCAGCGGAAACTGGCGGCACAAGCATTCACTGAAGCCCGCACCATGTTCGAGCATCTCGGCGCCCCGACATGGGCGCAGCAGGCCAGCGGCGAGCTCATGCGGGTCGGCCCGCGGCGCCGCGCGCCGGATGAGCTGACCGCAACCGAACTGCGGGTGGCCGAGCTCGCCGCGGCCGGGATGACCAACCGCGAGGTCGCGCAGGTGACCTATATGAGCGCGAAGACCGTCGAGGCGCACCTCGCCAGCGTCTACCGCAAGCTCGGTATCCGCTCGCGGGCCCAGCTCGGCGCCCGTGTGGCAGGCCAGGGCTGACTGGCGCACCAAGAACCTAGGGAAACGCCCGATTCGGTGGCCGGGCTAGCGCCCTAGCGTCGTGTCCATGGCACAGCGAGCTGCGGCGGATCCACGCCAGACCTACCTGGTCGAGGGGTCGCACGAATAAAGGAGTTCGCACCATGTTCGACCGCCTCGCCGTACAAGGGCCAACGGTGATCAACACCCTCTCGACACGCACCCGCCGCTGGGCGATCGGCCTGGCGGCCGTGCCGCTCCTGCTCGGTGTAGCCGGCAGCGGCCGGCCAGGGCTCTCACCCGACAGCGGCCTGGCCGGCTGCACAGCACTAGCGGGCACACACCAGGTTGCCGCAGCCGACTACCCGGCGATCGGTGCCCAATTCGCCGGCTCGCGATGGCCGGACCTGCGCTTCAGCGGCATGGCCTACGTCGAGATCGCCACCAAGCTCCTCACCACGCACGCTTACGGAGGCGAAACCGCCTGGTTCTACCAGCGGCTGTCCGCCGCCTGCGCAGAGCACGGGCGCGCGCTGCCTTTCTGATGCTGGCCAGTCATTTCGTAGCGGCTGGGTAGCCCGGGCCCGGTCAAGGACAACAGCGGCGGCAGCAGGGCCTCATTTGACGGGTACGGTGTAGGCCACCACTTGCGGATTACCGCTGCCGCTCGACTTGCCGGTCATCGGGCCGCCCGCGGGGACGATCACCGTGTTGCCGGCGACGGCGATCGGCGCGTTTGCTGAGGTGGGCAGCTGGCGGCGGACGACGATCGCGCCGGTGCTGCGATTGAGGGCGATCAGGACACCGTGGTAGAGCGTGGTGAAGACAAGATTATTCGAGACCGTGGCGGCACCGACCGGCAAGTCCGCCACCTTCGTGTCCCATTCGACCTTGCCCGTGGCGAGATTGAGTGCCTCCACCTCTCCGGTGGCAGGGCCGGCGGCCTTAACTGCGACGGGCAGCTTCAGACTTGTGTAGGGTGAGCGGCAGGTCGATGGTGACCACGTAGATGCTGGTGCCGGCGAGGGCCATGTCGGTCAGGATGCCGCCCACCGATCCGGGAAGAATCGTGAAGGGCTGAGCGCGAGAAGCACCCCGCCGCCGGGCCCCGAGCCGTAGGCGCTCGCCAGATACACCCGCCCGGCTGCCACTTGCGGCTGGATTTCGAACGTCCCCTGGCCCTTGCTACCGGAAGATCCGCGAGTGCGGGCACCGCCGTCCCGGCGAGCGTCTGACCAGGCTCAGGTTCGGGCAGATGCGGAGCGCGCGATAGTGAGGTACCAGCAGCCACCCGCGAGATTCAGCGCCCCAAGAACCAGGAAGAAGGCTGCCCACTCGTAGACGCCGTACGAGAGGCACACGGCGCCCGCGGCGGCCGCGACACTGCCACCGGCAAGACGGGTGACCCCGGAGACGCGGAGGTGGCGGTACTCCCATGGGTTGATCAGGCGGTGCATGCCGGGTCGCGGGGAAGATAGCCACCACCCCCGCAGGCCCTTCGCAGCAGTGTTGTCGTTGGGTGCGTTCATCGGGATCGCCTCCTGTGGACTGTGATCTCGGCCACCCGATCACCTATCAATATGATATCTAATTGATAGATGGCTTGTCAAAGGCGACAGTCCTAGCGGGCCGGCTGTCTTCCCGTCACGCAGGCGCACGCCGTCACGCACTGATGGGCATGATCTGAGCGAGCGCTTTCGTCTCCGGCCGCGGCCGTGGCGGCCAGCGCTCTGCCTTTCCCGGTGCTGGCACTAGCCGGCCTCAAGCTTGTGTGCCCCTCAAATGCTCCTCAAGGCCCGCGGCCGGGCGGATGCCAGTAGCAGCGTCCCCTCGTCCGCCTCGTGACTCCACTGGATGCCTGTGACGCCCAGGGGGTGCGTTGCCCTGGCGCTGCTGCGTCACCGGGCTGCCGTCCGGGTGGAGCCGTACTATGGCCCGGTGACCTCGCCTGGATACCTGAGTTTCCCGCATGTCACCAACGACCTTGTGGTTTTCGTCGCTGCCGACGACGTGTGGCTGGCGCCGCTGGCGGGCGGCCGGGCCTGGCGATTCACCACGGACGAGGCCCGGGCGGCGACGCCGAGGCTGACGCCGGACGGCACGCACGTGGCCTGGGTCAGCGCCAAGGACGGCAGCCCGGAGATCTACGTGGCCAGTCTCGCCGACGGGACCAGCACCCGGCTCACCTACTGGGGCACGACGTGGGCTCGGGTCAGCGGCTGGACTCCGGCCGGGGAGGTACTGGCCGTCAGTGCGGCGAACCAGCCGTTCGCGCACTACGTCCGGGCCCGCGCGCTGACGACCGCGCTGTCGGGCAGCCCGGGCGCAGAACGGGTGCTGCCGTTCGGCCCGGTATCCGACCTGTCGCTGGGCACCAGCGGGGACGGCAGCAGAGGTGACAGTGCTGCCGCCGGTGGTCACGGGGCTGGCACGCTCGGGCTCCTCACTGGCACCTGGGGAAGCTTCAACGCCGATCCGGCCAACTGGAAGCGCTACCGCGGCGGCACGGCCGGACGCCTGTGGGCTGGCCCGGCAGCGGCGATAGTTTCCGATGCGCCGGGTGCGGCTGGCCGGGTCTCGGGTCCGTTCCGGCGCGTGCTCGCGGACCTGCCGGCCCAGTTCGCCAGCCCGATGATCGTCGGCGGACGGCTCGCGTTCATTGGTGACCACGAGGGCACCGGCAACATCTACTCCTGCGCGCTCGACGGCAGCGACCTGCAACGGCACACCGATCATGAGGGCTGGTACGCACGACAGGCCAGCACCGACGGGCAGCGGATCGTCTACGCGCGTGGCGGCGAGTTGTGGTTGCTCGATGATCTGCAAGCCGCCGGGCCGGCCAGGCTCGACATCACCCTCGGCTCGCCCTTGCGCGGCCGGGCACCCCGCCTTGTCACGGCCGAGGACCACGTCGGCTCGCTGTCCGTCGACCATGGCGGGCGGGCCAGCTCAATCGAGGTCCGCGGAACCGTGCACTGGCTGACCCACCGGGATGGGCCAGCTCGGGCTGTGTCGGTTGTTCCTGGCGCCCGCGCGCGTTTCCCGCAGGTACTGGGGACCGACGGACGGGTCGTCTGGGCAAGCGACGCTGATGGCAGCGACGGCCTGGAGATCGGCGCGGGCGACCCGGCAAGTCCAGCCGATCCGGCTGCGGCTCCGCGGCGGATCGCGGCCGGCCAGGTTGGTCGCATCACCGGGCTGGCGGCAGCGCCGGACGGCAGGGTGGTCGCAGTCGCGGCGCAGGACGGGCGGCTGCGGGTCGTCGATGTCGAGTCCGGCCAGGTGCGACAGATCGCCGCGTCGGACAACGGGGTCGTGACCGGACTTGCCTGGTCGCCGGATTCCGCCTGGCTAACGTGGTCGCACCCGGCCGAGCATCCAGCCGGCATGAACCTCAACCCGCTCCGCCGGCTGCGGCTGGCGCGGATCGCCAACGGCCAGGTTTTCGACGCCACCGACGGGCGGTTCGCCGACACCGAGCCGGTCTTCACCCTCGACGGCAAATACCTGGCGTTCCTGTCGATGCGCAACTTCGATCCGATCTACGACGTGCACTTCTTCGACCTCACGTTCCCGTACGGGGCCAGGCCATATCTTCTGCCCCTCGACGGGATGACTCCGTCACCCTTCGCACCCGAACTGGGCGGGCGCCCCGTCGGCGAGCCCGCGGCCAAGCGCGCGGGGGCCGCGGCGGCTGGCGGCGAATCGGCGAGTGCTGGCGGTGCCGCCGACGCTACGGCCGGCGGCGACAGGCCGCACGTTCCGCCGGTGCCGGTGGAGACCGCCCGGATGGCCGACCGTATCGTCGGGCTGCCGGTGCCCGAGGCACGGTACTCCCGCCTGCGCGCAGTGCAGGACGGGCTGGCATGGCTGCGCGAGCCAGTGACGGGCAACCTCGGCATCGGCGGCGCGCAGCCTGCCGACGACGCGCCGCGCCCGGTGCTCGAGCGGTTCGACTTCGCCAAACGCGAAGCGTGCGAGCTCGCCGGGGAGGTGGACTGGTTCGAGGCCAGCGGAGACGGCACCAGACTGGTCACCAGCGATCACGGCAAGCTCACCGTGATCCCGGCGGAGCGCCAAGCCGACGGCGACAATCCCGACGACAAGATCGAGATCGACCGGAGCCGGGCCAGGTTCCTGCTCGATCCGCCCGCAATGTGGCGTCAGGCCTACGCCGAGGCGGACCGCATCATGCGGCACGATTTCTGGGTGCCCGACATGGCGGACGTGGACTGGGACGCCGTGCAGGACGAATACCGGCCGCTGCTCGACCGGATCACCACTGGTTCCGAATTCGTCGACGTCCTCTGGGAGGTCTTCGGCGAGCTTGGCACCTCGCATGCCTATGCCTACGCGCCGGGCGGCGGCACGCCAGCCGCCGGGCCTGGCCTGCTCGGCGCGGACATCGAACGCAGCGGGGACGCCTGGCAGGTGACCCGTGTGGTGCGCGGAGACACCTCCGATCCCCTGGCCCGCGCACCGCTGGCGACACCCGGCGCCGGGATCGCCGCCGACGACGTGCTGCTCGCCGTGGATGGCCGGCCGGTCGGGCCTGAGGGGCCCGGGCCGCTGCTGACGGGTGCCGCGGGCAAGCCTGTCGAACTCACCATCGCGCCCGCCGACGGGACCCGCCCGCGAAGCGTGCCGGTTGTCCCGCTGCGGAGCGATACCAGGCTGCGCTACCTGGACTGGGTCAGCGCGAAGCGGGCGCAGGTCCGGGAGCTCAGCGAGGGTCGGATCGGCTACCTGCACGTGCCAGACATGGTGAGCCAGGGCTGGGCGGACCTCCACCGGGACCTGCGCACCGAGATGCTGCGCGATGCGCTGATCGTGGACGTGCGCGGCAACACCGGCGGACACACCTCGCAGCTCGTCGTGGAGAAGCTCGCCCGCAGGGTGATCGCCTGGGACGTGCCGAGCGGCCTGATGCCATCTACCTATCCCGAGGACGCGCCGCGGGGGCCGGTCGTAGCCATCGCCGACGAATGCTCGGGATCCGACGGCGACATCGTCACCGGTGCCATCCGCCTGCTCCGGCTTGGCCCAGTCGTCGGCGCCAGGACCTGGGGCGGCGTCATCGGTTACGACAACGAGCACGAGCTAATCGACGGAACGCAGATCACCGTACCCCGGCTGGCCTTCTGGTTCGAGGAGTACGGCTGGGGGGTGGAAAACCATGGCGTCGACCCTGACGTCGAGGTCATCATTTCGCCCGACGACTGGGCCGCAGAGCGCGACACCCAGCTGGAGACCGCGGTCAGGCTCGCGCTGGAAGCCCTGCAGCAGCGGCCCGCGGTGCGGCCCCCAGACACGCGCACCAGGCCGTCCAAGCGCCGGCCGCCGCTACCGCCGCGAATCCAGACCGGTCCTGGGCCGTGATCCACCTCATCAAATCTCGCCCACCTGGCAGCTCAGACTGGCCTCATCTGCGCCCCAGCCGTGGTACGCCTGCGCGTCCTGAGGGAGCCCGGGACAGGACGGCCAGCCTGGCGCGACTGGTATCGGCTAGAGGCCGCCGAGGAGGTCCCGCAGCACGGCGGTGTAGGAGCCGAGCGCGGTGCGGCCCTGGCGGGTCAGGGCGAGCGCTCACATCCAGCGATGGCTTCGATGAGTCGGATCGTTCTCAGCCGGCATACCAGAAAAGTCTTGAAGGAAATCCGGGAGGCGTGTCGGATCGGGCAGCGGTGTTCGTAGCAGGGGTGAGCGGCCGCCCGCGAGGGGCGCCCCGGACCACAGGAGATGATCCGAGATGCAGTACCTGGTTTCCGTGATCGACGACACGGCCGGCCTCGCCACCCCGGACGAGATGGCGGCCACCAGGGCGTTCAACGAGCGGCTTCAGGCGGAGGGTCACCGGGTCTTTGCCGGCGGCCTCGCGGCGCCCAGCTCGGCCACCGTCATCGATAACCGAGGCGAGGAGGCGATGTTCAGCGACGGGCCCTTCCTGGAGTCGAAGGAGTATCTCGCCGGCTTCTGGATCATGGAGGCCGCCGACCTCGACGTGGCGCTCAAGCTCGCCGCCGAGGGGTCGAAGGCCTGCAACCGGAAGGTCGAGGTGCGGCCGGGCTCACTCGCCTGATCCGTGCCCTCCTGCCGGCCGACGGTGAGGTGGCCAGGCTGCTGGCGCTGATGCTCCTCACCCAGGCCCGCCGCACCGCCCGGGTTTCGGCGCGCGGCGAACTGGTCACCCTTGACGAGCAGGACCGCGGGACCTGGGACGCCGCGCTGATCGCCGAGGGTCACCGGCTGGTGCGCGAGCGACTGGCCGCCCGGGTGGCTCCGGGCCGCTACCAGATCCTCGCCGCGATCAGCGCCGTGCACACCTCCGCCCGCGACGTACGCGACAGTCCAACCTCACGGACGAGGGACGCCGGATCTTGTTCACACTCGCGGGGGTTGGGATCGCCATCATCGTCCTGCTCCTGGCGGGCCTCCTGCAAAAGCGCACTGCCGCCAAGGCGACACCACAAGCACCGCCTCACCCGGCCCAGGTGACGTGAGACTGCCATGTCGGCCGGCTTATGGCCGCGCCGGATAAGGACCCAATCCTCGTCGGACCACAGGCGATCCGGCGGTGGAAAGCTCTGGGCAGTGGTCAGCGGCACCAAGCCGCGCATGTCGGCATGGGATACCGGCAGCCTGAGCAGCATGGCAGGCCGGCCCGGACCTGGGGCTTGCTGGCGAATCAGCGGTCCGGCTGCTGGAGCTGTGCTGCGCCCGCGGTTACGGTGGTGGTTGTGCGGGGTGTGCCGTGGTGGGGCGTGGTCTCGTCGGCCGCGGCCCCGGTGCTGATGGTCGCCGGGTGGACGGTTGCCGCCGGGCTGCAGCCCCGCTCCTTCGACGCCGTTGCCCAGCCAGTCAGCGTGCTGGCCGCGCCGGGTGCTGCCGACCGGTGGGTGATGACGCTGACGTTCCTGGTGGTTGGGGCCTGTGATGTCGTCACCGGGATTTCGCTGCGGCCCGCCAGAGCGCCGGGACGGCTGATCCTGATAGCCGCGGCCGCGGCGGGCATCCTGGTCGCGGCGAACCCGGAGCATCCCGGGACCAGCTTCCCGCTGCCGCACATGATCTGGACAGCCGCCGGGTGCGCCGCGCTGGTGGCCTGGCCGGCCGGGGCCTGGCGGCGTGGGCCGTCGATACCGTGGGGCCTGCGGCCCGCGGTTTCCGCCGGTGCCGTGACGGTGCTGCTGGCCCTGCTGGCCTGGTTCGGCGCGGAGCTGATCACCGGGGGCGGGCAGGCCGGCCTGGCCGAGCGCGTGTTCGGCGCCGCGCAGGCGCTGTGGCCGCTGGCGGTGGTGGTGTCTTGCCGCCGTGCCGCCGGGGCGGGCCCCAGGCCCGGCCCTGTGCCAGGACTGAACCGGTCAGGTGCACGCCCTGCCGTCGACGCATAAGACCGCCGGTGTGCACGCAACTCATGTTCCGCGATGTCCCGCCAGAGATAGTCACCAGCTGCCTGACCAAGCCGGCCCGCATGATTATCCATGGCCTCGTGTCACCGGGAACACAATATTTTGCCGTATGGCGCGGTGGCTGTTCGCCCGCGGACAGCGCGCCGGACGGTTGCGGGATGATTCTGATCGAGAGGCGCGTTGAAGAACAGAGGACGCGACATATCGTGTTGTTTGGGTGGGCCTGGGCCCTTACTGGCTCTGGGCCTTGAGAGGTGAGAGTGATGACCGGTTGGTACGCGGAGCGGACGCCGGACAGGTCGGCCAGGGCGATGATCGCTGTGACACTGCTCGCGCTGCTGCTGGTGGCGGCCGTGCCGGTGGCCCTGCTGGCCGCCGTGGTCATGATGATGCTGGGATACGTGGCCGGCGGGCTCGCGCTGTTCGGCGGCTCGGTCCTCGCCGCCGCCATTGCTGTCGCGCTCGCGGGCGTGAGCGGGATGCGGCACCTGCGCCAGCTGATGTCCGGGGGCAGCTTCCGCGTCGTGCCGCTGAACGGCAGCCAGTACACCGACGTTGCAGAGCCAGAGGGCAGCGACTACACCAACCTCGTGCAGCTGGACCGCGGCGACTACACCGAAGTTCGCTGACCGGGCCCTCCCCCTTATTGCGGGGTATTTCGGGCCGGATATCCGGCGGCAGATTCGGCTTGTGGTCGCAATGGTGACCTGACCCGGGTTTCGGCGGCCATTGGTGCGGGGCCGCTGGCGGTTGAGCACCGCAGCGTGCAGCAGACGGTGCTGGTCGCGATTGAGGAATATCTGTCGATGCGGGAGACCGCCGAGATCCTCGCCGATCCGGCGGCACTGCGAGGACTGGCCGAGGCCAGGGAGTCTGAGCAGGCCGGCGACGTGGTCTACGGCGCCGGCGCAGCGCGCGCGCTGCTGGCTGAGCGCAAGCGGTGAACGCCGAGCCTTATGAGCTCGGAATGACCCGCCCGGCCCGGCGCGCCATCTCGCAGTCGCTACCGGAGGATGTTGCTGCCGCTGCTGTTGAATTCATCACCGGACCGCTCCTGGAAGCGCCTTACCGGGTTGGCAAGCCGCTCCGGGATAGCTTGTCCGGGTTCCACAGCGCGCGGCTCAGTACCCATTTGGCGCGTGCTGTACCGGATCGACGAATCAAAGCACGCGGTCATCGTCCAGGACATCCAGCACCGCTTGGCCGCGTACCGTCGCCGGTAGGCCCCGCGTTTGCGGCCTGGTCAGCGCTGAAGGTCTGGGCTAAGCGGCGCCGCGACCGGCGCGGGCCCGCAATCAGGTCGCCTGTCGGCCCCACGCGGTGCTGTGCGACCTGCTCGCCGGCGGCGGATCACCTGCCACTACGTCGGCGGGTCCGCTTGTGCGAGGTGTGCCAGCGTCCGGCGTAGCTCGCGGCGCGAACTGATTCCGAGCTTGGTGAATACGTTGCCCAGGTGCCATTCGACTGTACGTGCGCTGAGATACAGCTGGGCACCGATCTCGGTGTTGGTCTGGCCGTCTCGCGCGAGCCGGGCGATGGACGCCTCTTGTGCGGTGAGCTCGGTGCGGGCCTGCGCCGCGCGTTTGTGCGCCGTCTCGCCGGCGGCCAGTAGTTCGCGGCGGGCGCGTTCGGCGAAGGCCGCGGCACCCATCGGGGCCAGTATCTGGTGCGCGGTCCGGAGTTGCGTACGGGCGTCTGCGCGGCGACCCTCGCGGCGAAGCCATTCGCCGTAAAGCAGATGGGTGCGGGCGAGTTCCGGACGGAGCCGGGTACGGCTCAGCCAGTCGATTGCCTGGCGGTAAAGGCCGTCGGCGGCTGCACCGCCATTCAGCAGAGCGCGTGAGCGTGCCTCGAGCCCAAGGCCGTAGTCCGTGCCGCCCGCTTGAGTGGTTTCCGTCAGCCGTTCCAGCGCATCCTTGGCGGTTCGGGTGTTTCCGTTGCGTACGGCGGCTTCGATCAGCTCGGGTAGCGCCCACATGGAGATATAAAGCGCGTCCTGACGGGCTTGCTCCGCCGCTGCCTGCGCGGCGGCGTAGCGGCCGAGGCCGTTGTAGAGAATCGCGGCCATGCACTGCGCGAAGCTCACCGCGTGTCCCTGGCCTCCGGCTGTGCCTTCGGCGATGGTGGCCTCGATCAGCGGCGCGGCGACGGCCTCGTTGCCGGACAGGCATGTGAGCCACAAGACGGCGAAGGGCGGGTAGCGGATTCCGGTGGCTTCCGAGACGACGTCAGCTTCAGCGATCAGAGAGGCCGCCGTTGGGAAGTCACCACTGCGTATGACAGTCGCGGCCTCAGAGGCCAAGTCGATCGGCAGTTGATCCAGGGCGCCGACGTCTCGGGCGAGCCGAGTCTGCCGGACGGCAATCGTGTGCCACGCGCCTTCGTCCCAGAGAGCGATAGCGGCGGCCTGGGCCAGCCAGCCCCACCGGAGGCCTTCTTCTGCCGAAACGTCTCCGCTGGTGAAGGCGCTTACGATCTGGCGCAGCGCCGGTGCCGCAGCGGCCCGGCTGTCGGTCACAAGCTGCACCAGGCCGTCTAGCAGCAGGTCGGCCAGCGGTGGCGGATCCGGCGGCCGGGGCAGCGCCCGGGTGGCTCGGGAGATCTCGGCCAGATCACCAGCGCCCGCCAGATGCCCGGCGAACATCGCTGCGATCCATGCGTCCAGGTAGGTCCTGCGCGCCAGGTCCAGGCGAGTTCAGCGATGAATTCCAGGTCTGGCGAGCGTCAGACCTGGTACCAGTCTCAGAGTTCTTCAGGAGGCGACCACCATGGCCGGCGAAACTGTCAGCGCGACCACGATCATTGACGCCCCGGCGGAGGCCGTCTTCGCGGTCCTCGCCGACCCCGCCAAGCACGTCGAGATCGACGGCACCGGCTGGGTCCGCGAGTCCCTCGACAGCCAGCCGCTGACTGCGGCGGGCCAGGTGTTCCGAATGGCCATGTACCACGCCGGCCACCCGGACGGGACCTACCAGATGGCCAACCGGGTGCAGGCGTTCGACCCGCCGCGGGCCATCTCCTGGGAGCCGGGCCAGGATACCGGCGACGGCAGCCTGCGGTTCGGCGGCTGGGTATGGCGCTACGACCTCGGCCCGGCCGAACCGTCGGGAACCAGAGTCACCTTGTCCTACGACTGGTCGGCGGTTCCCGGCTCCCTCCGCCAGCACATCGGATTCCCCCCGTTCCCCCCGGATCATCTGGGCAACTCGCTGGCGCACTTGGCCCGCCTGGTCACCGCGTGATCGTGGCTCGGTCCGCGCCCGGCGGCGGCAAGGATGGGTGATCCGAACGGGCGGGGCTGTCGATCAGCGGCGACGGCACCGCCACAGCAGGCTCGCTCGGCGACCGGCCGCGAGGGTTGCAAGCTGCGCGGCCTGCCGCAGTGGATGGGTTACTTCTTGAAGGTGATCGCCTTGAATGCCTCGGTCTGCTTCCGGATCCCGACCTCGGTCGGGAAGCGCTCGATGGACGAGGCGCCGTAGAAGCCGACGATGCCTTCGGTGTTGTCGAGGATGTACTGGGCGTCCTCGGGGTTGGCGATCGGGCCGCCGTGGCACAAGCACAGAATGTCGGGGTTGACGGTCTTGGCGGCGCCCGCCAGGGCTTGGACCTTCTTGGCGGCATCTTCCAGGGTCAGGGCGGTCTGGGCGCCGATGGTGCCGGAGGTGGTGAGGCCCATGTGCGGGACGAGGATGTCGGCGCCAGCCTTGGCCATGTCCCTGGCCTGCTCCTTGTCGAAGACGTACGGGGAGGTGAGCAGGTCCATCTCGCGGGCGAGGCGGATCATGTCGATCTCCGGTCCGTAGCCCATGCCGGTTTCTTCGAGGTTGGCGCGGAATACACCGTCGATGAGGCCGACCGTGGGGAAGTTCTGGACGCCGGCGAAGCCGACTTCCTTGACCTGCTTGAGGAAGTAGGGCATGACCCGGAACGGGTCGGTGCCGTTGACGCCGGCCAGCACCGGGGTCTTCTTAACGACGGGCAGGACCTCGTTGGCCATGTCCATGACGATGGCGTTGGCGTCGCCGTAGGCCAGCAGCCCGGACAGGGAGCCGCGGCCGGCCATGCGGAAGCGACCCGAGTTGTAGATCACGAGCAGGTCGATGCCGCCTGCCTCGGCCGACTTGGCGGTGATGCCGGTGCCCGCGCCCCCTCCGATGATGGGCTGGCCTGCGGCGACCTGGGCGCGGAACCGATCGAGGATCTCTTGACGGGACATGAGTTTCTCCTTACTTCGTGGTGGTGATGAGGGTGTGCAGGGCCTCGGCCATGGCGCGGCCGAACCCCGGGTCGTTGATGGCCTGGTCGACCTCGCGGACGACCACGTTGCTTCCTGCCAGGCCGCCGCGCAGCGCGGTGAACAGGGCGGCGTCTGCGTCGGCGTCCCGGAACGGGGCACCGTCGACGTCGATCGCACTGACGCCCTTCAGCGGGATGAACAGCTCAGTGGGGCCGGCCGCATCGGACAGCTTGCGGGCGATCCGGCGTCCCAGTTCGCCCATCTCGGCCGCGGTGGTGCGCATCAGGGTCACGGTCGGGTTATGGACGAATAGGTTCCGACCCGCGAACTGGGCAGGCAGGCTGTCCATGGGCCCGAAGTTGACCATGTCGAGCGCGCCGAGGCTGACGACCTGCGGGACACCCTTGGCGCCGGCCATCTCGAGCCGATCGGGACCCGCCGTCAGGACGCCGCCGACCAGGTCGTCGGCCAACTCGGTGGTCGTCAGGTCGCAGACCCCGGCGAGCAGACCGGACTCGGCGAGCTTCTCCATCGCCCGTCCCCCAGAGCCGGTGGCGTGGAACACGAGCGCTTCATAGCCGAGTTCGGTCAGCGTCTTGCGCGCCTCGTCCGCGGCGGGGGTGGTGACACCGAACATGGTGACGCCCACCAACGGCTTGTGGTCGCGTGCGGGCGCGGACAGGCGGGCCTCGTACGCCTTCACCATCCCGGCGATCGCGGCGGCCGCGTTCCCCAGGACCATCTCCGAGATCGAGTTGATCCCGGCGACGTCGACGACCGAATAGGTGAGGGTCGTGTCGACCTCACCCACATACGGCTTCACGTCACCGGACGCCATCGTCGAGACCAGCAGCTTCGGGAATCCGACCGGCAGCGCCTGCATCGCGGGCGCCGCCACAGACGACCCGCCCGAACCGCCCACCGACAGCAGGCCGTGGATACGGCCCTCGTCGGCGAGCTTGCGGATGACCTTCGCGGCCCCTTGGCCCATCACGGTCATCATTTCCCCGCGGTCGCGACGCTCGCGCAGTGCGGCTGCGTCCGCCCCAGCGGCGGCGATCACGTCGCCGGAGGACACGTCAGCGAGCGGACTCGCGGAGAACGATCCGACATCGACGGCAAAGACCTGGACGCCCAGGTCACTCAGCCGATCCTTCAACCAGGAATACTCCTCGCCCTTGGTGTCGAGAGTTCCCAGCAGTGCAACGGTGGCCATTGAACACCCCTTCGTGTTGATGTTCCTCCACGCTACGAGCCGGCCACCCGACGCCGCTGGACCAATCCGGGCTAATGGCACTTTCCGCGACGGGAGGTGCCGGCAAGGATGGCGCCGTCATCCTGTCCGCGTGCATCACCTGGACCCGCACATAGCAGAGCCGACCACCAGCACGAGCTTCCCGCGGACGTGACCGTCCTCGCTGACGCGGTGCGCCTCCGCGATCTCGGCGAGCGGGAAGATCTGCGCGACCGGGAGCGAGAAGCGCCCAGACTCGATCAACTCGCCGATCTCGGCGAGCACGTGGACCGCGCGGCCAGCATCCCCGCTGCTGAACGTCACCCCGTGCTCCTGCGCGCCACCGAAGTCGGCGATCGTCACGACGTGCTCCGGGCCGCCCGCGAGCTCGATGAGCTCGGGCAGGACGCCGCTCCCGGCGACGTCAAGCGCGGCGTCGATGCCGTCAGGCGCGAGCGCGCGAACCCGCCCGGCGAGGCCCTCGCCGTAGGCGACGGGCTGGCCCCCAGCGAGCGAAGGTACTCGTGGTTTGCCGGTCTGGCGGTGCCGATCACGCGCGCACCGCGCACCGCGGCGAGCTGAACCGCGGCGCTGCCATGGTCTGCGGGAGCTCCCCAGCCATCAGGCCCTCGCGCTTCTTCCAGTCGCTCGGGTTGATGCCGGCCGCGCGCACCGCAATCCGGACCTGGCCGGGACCCGGATGCGGATCGGGGAGATCCACGATCTCGAGGACCTCCGGGCCCCCGAACTGGTTGAAACGGACTGCCCTCAATATTCGCTCCGATCCCGGCCCTGGGGGTGTCGCGGTGGTTGCGCGTACGACACTCTGCCAGCCCCGCGTGCCGGCCCGTGGTTTCACCCATCGCGACGAGCGGGCCACGGACTGACAGACGGCCTGCACCGCCTTGACGGACATCAACCATCAGGGCGCCGTGGTAGCTGGCCGTCCTCGGCGGCCGGTCCCCGGTGCCTGCGCTCAGGCTTATCTGCGTAACCAAAGACGAGCGCCATGAACACCAATTCAGGCGGTCCGAACTTTGTGTCATAAAAGGGCTTATCGACCAATCTCATGCACTTCGCATGGACAGTTCCGGAAGAACGCAGCGTGCTTTATCAGCAGTTCAAGCGGCAAGTGACATCATGAAGTGGTTATGTTCCTCTTACCGGTCCAGCGAGCATGCAGTGTAAGGATGACGGTGCGGGCGGACTGTACCTTACTGGACGAATTTAGTTGAAGAGGTGCTTTAAGTGAGCAATGCAAAGACCAGGGGTCCCACGAGGCTCGTCAGCTTGCTAGCGGCATGCTTAGCAGCTTTAATTCCAGCCACAGCATCAGCGTCGAAGCATTCTTCGATGCCCAGAACTGCGTTGATAGCCTCAGTGGCATCATCGGCAACGCTGCACACGCCGACGTCGACCGCGGGCCTGCCTTTAGGGCTGTTCGAGAGCAGCAACAACGACCAGTATTCGTTCCCGGTCACGCCCGCCTACGCGATCCAGTACTACGGCTGGCAGGAAGGCTTCCAGACAGCCCGGGCGCAGGCAGCGTGGCACACCGGCACCGAGGTCTTCGCGGAGCTGCAGACTTGCGGGAACCCGTGCGGCTCGACAGGCATCTCGATCACCAATGTAACGAACGGAAAATACGACGCGTACCTTACAAATTTTGCCGACGCCGTTAAGGCGTTCGGCTATCCCGTGATGCTCACCTTCGACCACGAGATGAACGGCAGCTGGTACCCGTGGGGCGACACCGAGATCACGCCCGCTCAGTGGATCGCGGCCTGGCAGCACGTGACCACGCTAATCAGCTCCATCGCATCAAACGTCACCTGGGCGTGGGTGCCGAACATCGAGCAGGGCGCTGCGTCAGTGTCGAGCTACTGGCCCGGCATCGGGTACTCTGACCCGCACGTTGACGTGGTCGGCCTCGATGGCTACTTCCAGAACACCGGCTCGACCTGGGCAAACACGTTCTCCGCGAGCGTCGCGGATGTTGAGTCGGCCAGCGGCGCACAATTCCCATTCATCGTCGCTGAGACCGGCGTGCCGTCGACTGACCCGAACAATGTCGCGCAGATCGACAACCTGGTATCTGGCGCACAGTCGGCTGGCGCAACGGCCCTAATGTACTTTGACTGCGGCACCAAGTGGTCGCTTACCACCGCTGACCAGGCCGAGTTAATCCAGGACGTCGGATGAGCTTATTGCAATGGGCCGCGATCAGCGGCAGGAGGAAAGAGCCAGGACGTCGGCCACGGCCCCGCCTGCGCGCCACCTACACCCGTGTTTCTGACCGCCGCACTTCCATTATTTGCATCGACCCGCCACCGCCACCCTCGCGTCTAAGCTAGTCCGCGCGGGCTCGCCATCAGCACCCGCGCCGTACCCGGCGCGATGACGGCCCGGCGCGATGACGGCCGCACGGGAACGGGCGTTCTGGCGCGCCGGTAGGTCCGAATGCGTCCGGAGCGGCTTCCTGTTGTCCGCCCGCCAGCCGGTCAGTCCTTGGGCGTGCGGGCGGCCATCCGGCATGGCACCGGGGTCTTCTCATCGAGGTGATAGCTCGCGCAAACCCGGTGGTAGCCGTCAGCGACCCACAATGGGATCCCCTGGATCAGCAGCACGGGGGACAGTTTCCTACCGGCCTTGACCTTATCGAGGTCGGCGGCGACCTCCGAATCGTCGGGGGATAGCAGGGACAGACCGGCGGCCCGCAGAATGTCCTTGGCGGCGTAGTACTGAAGCGTTTGCTCTTTGCGCAGAGCTTTGGCCAGCTTGGCTGCCGCAGCAGACCCGATCAGCAAGGAAAGATAGGACTCAGCGGCCGGGAAGTCCTGCGCTTCTGGCTCGTCTTTCCAGTGTTCGCCAGCCACAGATCCTCACGCTCCTCGCATCGGCCCGCTGTCTCGTGCGCTTCCCAAAGTCATGAGGCTACTCCTGCGCAGCGCCGCGAGCAGGCACGCATCCCCGCGTCGAGTTCCACCTCGCGGCGCAGAACTCCCCGCCGGTACCAGGCGGTCCCCCGCCAGCCAACGATGAACCGGGGTAACGGTAGTACTACTTCAAGAAGCCGACTGGCGTGACTGCCGACGTCGCGGCGGATTCACCCGTCGACGGGTGAATCGCCGTCTCCGCGGCGGTGATTCAATTGCCACATGGTGGTGATCTTTGGCTTCGGCCGGGGCAAACAGGAGGACCTGGGCGAGGTTGCGCCTGGCAAGTGCCCGAACCTCTCACAACCAGGTCTACCTCCATCACTCTCGATGAGAGGTAACCGCGTCAGCCGCGGGCATCGCAGCCGCGCGCTGCCCGCCCAACTGGCCATCAAGTTGTGAACGCCGGTCGCTGCTTCGTGCAGGCCGTTGGCGTCTTGGTCTTGTTCACCGTCGCGCGCTCATTCGGGCTGCTGGGCCCGCCGGTAGTAGCTGTCACCCTGCTCACTTCAGCGCTGGCCCTGATCGCCTGGAGCACGCGCGCGACACTTGCCGACCTTGGGCTTGGCCGAACGGACATGGCCGCGGGATTGCGTTATGGAGCTGGTGCCTTCGGGATCGTCCTGCTGGTCTTGATAGTGGCTGCCGTCATCCCCGCGACGAACGGCTTCCTTCACGATTCGCGAGCGCAGATCCACGCCGGGCGGCTGCTTTACGAACTGGGAGTGTCGATCGTGCTGCTCACGGCGATCCCCGAGGAGTTCGCGTTTCGCGGCGTCCTGCTGGGGGCGGCGCTGAGACTATGGGGTCCATGGCGCGCGAGCCTGATCACCTCGGCGCTGTTCGGCCTCTGGCACATAGCGCCGACCTTGCACACCATGTCGGACAATCATGAATTCAGGGGTGCAGCAGCGAGTGTCGCCGGGCAGGTACTGCTGGTGCTTGGCGCGATAGCGGTCACGTTCATCGCCGGTCTTGTCTTTTGCTGGCTCAGGCTGCGATCCAAGAGCCTGATCGCCCCGGTTATGGCTCACGTCGCGACCAATGGCCTCGCACTCACCGTCGCGTGGTTCACGGTCCACTACTGCAGGGCAGCCTGCTAGCGATCTTGGTCGCTGGGGGTGCAGTCCGTGACGACCGGGTAGAGGAACCCTTGATGTGCTGCCTGCAGGACGCCGCTCAGGATGCCATCGGACATGGGTCGTCGTGCCCGAACGCGGCCGCGCCCACCAGGATCTGGCATACCAGCGAGCGCCGCGGCGTCAGCTCCGCTAGCGAAGAAAGCCGCCAGGCACGGGCGGGTTTCACCCGCGGAAGGGTGACGACACCCCGAGCCCGCTCGGCCAGGATCTGGCACAAGCGGTACTCGTGATGGCTAGGCGAGTGACCGTCCCGGCCCGTTGATCAGGGTGGCACCAAACACCAGGGCCGCCCGTGAACCCACCGGACAGCAAAACCACGTCTCCCCCATCCATCCGGAGGTCAGCGACATGGCGAAGAAGAAGGACAGGCAGAAGCAGCACGACGGGGAGGTCCAGGTGTCGCCAGGCGCAGCCGAGGAGGAGGCCGGGGCCGGCCCGCCACCGAAGATGAAGCGCAAGGAGTACGAGCGGGAGATGAGAGTCCTGCACGGCGATCTGGTGGCCATGCAGGAGTGGGTCAAGGCGTCCGGGGCCAAGGTCTGCATCGTGTTCGAGGGCCGGGACACCGCCGGGAAGGGCGGCACGATCAAGCGGATCACCGAGCGGGTGAGCCCGCGGGTGTTCCGGGTCGCCGCGCTGCCCGCCCCGACCGAGCGGGAGAAGTCGCAGATGTACATCCAGCGGTACGTCTCGCACTTCCCGGCGGCCGGCGAGGTCGTGATCTTCGACCGCAGCTGGTACAACCGGGCCGGCGTCGAGCCGGTGATGGGCTTTTGCGCGCCGGAGGAGACCGAACGGTTCCTCGGCCTGGTGCCCGCGGTCGAGAAGGCGATGGCCGATACCGGGATCCTGCTGCTGAAATACTGGCTCGAGGTCAGCGCCAGCGAGCAGACCCTACGGCTGGAGAGCCGCATCCACGACCCGCGGAAGATCTGGAAGCTCTCGGACCTGGACCTGAAGTCCTACAGCCGCTGGTATGACTACTCCCGAGCCAGGGACGCGATGTTCGCCGCCACCGACACCGCGTGGGCGCCGTGGTACATCGCGCACACCGACGACAAGAAACGCGGCCGCCTGAACATCATCAGCCACCTGCTCAGCCAGGTCCCCTACAAGCCCCTCACTCCCCGGGACATCACCCTGCCCAAACGCCAGCGACCCGGCGGCTACACCGAGCCCGACCTGCCACTGCGGCACATCCCGGCACGGTACTAGGAGGCTGGCAGGCGGACCCGCACGCCCCGACCGGGCCTGCTGGCCGGTGGCATGGGCGGACCACCTTCACGTCTTTGTTCAGAGCCTGAGTCCTGGCCCGGCCATGGGCGCTCACCGGCAAGTGCCCAACACCGATCGCGATCGAGAAATGGGGCCACGGCATCACAGTGTCCGCCGGTCATGTCGCGGCTGCATGGCCTGAATCCGCTGGCTCAGTGGCCTGGACCGGCTGGCGGGGGATGAGGACGCCGAGGGCGAGGCCGATGACGGTGAACACCAGCATCATCGTGAGGGCGACCGCGAAGGGCTGGCCCGCGGGCAGCCTGACGGCCACCAGGACCGAGCCGACCAGGGCGGTGCCGAACGATGATCCCAGGTTGGAGACGCTGCGGGACAGGCCGGAGATGTCACCCTGGTCGGCGTCGGGGAAGCTGGACTGGACAACGTTGACGGACGAGGTCAGCATGACCCCCACCCCGGCACCGAATAGCAGCAGCCCCGGCACCCAGGTCCAGATGCCCGAATGCACCCGCACCAGGGCCAGCAGCAAGATCATGCCGGTCGCGGTGACCAGGAAGCCGGCGATGATCAGCCACCGCTGCGGATGGCGCCGGGCGAACCGGTCGGCCGCGGCCGAGGCGGCCAGGATCCCGATGGTGCCCGGGGTGAGCACGAGGCCGGTCTGGATGGCGTTGTATTTCCAGACTTCCTGCAGGTAGACCGAGACGATGAAGAAAGTTCCCTGCAGGATCAGCCACTGGATGGCCTGGGTGCCCAGTCCCAGGTTGGAGATCTTGTTGCGGAACAGCCGCAGCGGCAGCAGCACGTCCTTGCCTTTTTTCTCGCTGGCGCGGACGTGCAGGAAGAACCACAGCAAGAACAGCGCGCCGATGGCCACGAACAGCCACACCGGTGAAATCGAGCCCTTGGGGATCACCACGGTGTTGCCGATGGTGAAGTCCGCCCGCGACTTGAAAAAGCCGTAGGTCCGCGACTGCAGCAGCCCGAGCACCACGAAGAACAGGCCCAGCGCCGACAAGACCGCCCCGGTCAGGTCGAACCGCGGCTTCGGCCCGGCCCGGGCCGGGTCTTTGATCTTGCGGCCGAGCCAGATGATCCAGGCCACCACCAGCACCTGCAGGCCGAACGAGGCCCGCCAGCTGATCGCGCTGGTCACCACGCCGCCGATCAGCGGCCCGGCGGCCGCGCCCAGGCCGCCCGCCCCGCTGACCACGCCGAAATACCGCGCCCGCGACTTGACGTCCGGGAAGGACACCGTAACCAGGATGTAGATGGGCGGGATCATCAGCGCCGAGCCCACGCCCTCGAGCAGCGAGTACCCGACGATCAGCTGCGGCAGCCCCTGCGACAGCAGCGCCAGCAGACCGCCTACCGCATAGACCGCCAGGCCGATGATGAAGCACCGCTTGCGGCCCCAGATGTCGGTCAGCTTGCTGCCGGGGATCATCAGCGCGGCCATGGTGAGGGTGAACAGCGTGATCGCTGTCTGCACGCCGGCTACGGTCGTGCCCAGGTCCTTGGCGATCGCGCTGATCGCCACGTTCATGTTCGTGGCCGCGTAACTGGCGATGAACTGAGCCAGCGCCAGCGGCAAGATCATCGACCGGGCCGCAGCGGCCGCCCCCGGCGCAGCGGTATCAGTCATCGCGGCCCCTGGCCCAGGTGGTCAGCCATGACATTCCCCTTCCTCATTCGGTCTGCTAGCCCTGCGTGGCAGGCTATTACCTCACCGCCGCGATGATTTTCCTGAGGCTGGCCAGGTCCTGGGAGGTAATTCCGGCGGGCCGCATGATGGCATTCCACCCGTCAACGTACTCGGCCGAGTACCTGTGGCCGTGCCCGTCCGGAACACCGGTTGCGAACGGGAGGTCGGCGGTGACCTGCCAGAAGGTCACGAAGGGCATCCAGAACAGGCCCTTGAGCACGTCCTTGCCGGGAGGCTCGCTGATCCAGTCCGGCTGGCTGAAGATCAGGTGCGGGCTCCACCAGACGATCGGGTCGGACGGGTGCATCAGGTACAGGACCCGGCTGCCTTCCCAGGGCTGGCCTCCCGGCGGGATCCCCGTGGCCGGATCATTCGCGAACCGCACGATCCGCCCGTCTTGGTAGACGGGCTGGACCTCCGGGCTGCCAGCGTCACGCTGGTCGCTGAATTCCCGGAACAGCGTGTTGAAATTGGGCGGACCGGCGAACAAGGCGCCAGCGGTAAGGTTATGCAGGCTGTATTCACCGCTGAAGGCTGCCTCACCGCCGAATGAACCCAGGCTTTCCCCGGCGACGAACAGCCGTGGACGGTGGCCGGCGGGCAGCTGCGACCAGCGGCCATAGACCGCGTCGAAGAGCGCGCGGCCCGCCTCGCGGGCCTTGGACTGGTCGACCAGGTAGGAAACCCAGGACGGCAGGTAGGAGTACTGGATCGCCACCGTCGCGCAGTCGCCGCCGCTGAGGTACTCGAACGTGTCCGCCAGCGCCGGGTCCACCCAGCCGCTGCCGGTCGTCGTCACCACGAGCAGATTCTTGCGCTGGAAACCGCCTGCGCGTTCGAGGTCCCGGACCGAGAGCGCGGCCCGGGACTCCGCGTCCGCGGCTGACGCCAGTCCGGCGTAGGCCCGGATCGGCGCCAGGGCCGGATGGTGAGTGAACTTCTCGATATCACCCGGTGACGGGCCCTTGCCGGTGAAGTTGCGGCCCTGATAGCCCAGCGTGTCCCACGGGATGAGCGAGCCCGGCCCGCCCGAACGCAGGCTGGTCGCGGGCTGGTGCACCCCCTCCGCGGTTGTCGTATCGCGCACCGAATACGCCTTGTTCATGAGGCCGACGAAGCCCTGCAGCAATAGGCCGCTGACCACCACATACGTCAGGCCCACGACCAGGACCCAGCCGACCGCCTTCGCCGCGCGCTGCCCGATCCAGCGGTTAAGCAGCTTCGCGGCCCAGCGGTACAGGCCGCGAAGCCCGCGCCCGATCAGCAGGAAGACGCAGAAGACCAGCGCCGCGATGAAAGGCGAGACAACAACGAGCGGGATGCTGTAATCCGTTACCCCCATCAGCTTGCGGATCTCATACTGCCAGTACTGCCCGAACCCGAACGAAACAAGGTAGAGGACAGCTGCGCCGATGAAGAAAGTGAGCCAGGCCCAGCGCCGCGGGCGCCGCGGGTCCCGGTCGGCGAAAGCACGCCAGATCCACGCGGCGAGTACTCCGAGCCCGTAGCCGATAGCTGCGGTGATGCCACAGACCACGCCCTGGATGACACCGCCCCGCGGCAGCAGCGACGGCGTGAAAGAAAGACACGCGAAAACGAGCGCACCCCAGCAGCCGGGGAGCGTGGCATAAAGCAGCTTCCGCGGCTTTCCGGGCTCCGGCGACGGCTGAGCGCCTTTATCCGCTACTACCGCTGGGGTCTGGAGGGCTGGCGCCGGGGGCGTTTCGACGGCCGCAGGCGGCTGGCCGGCCTCGACCGGATTGGCAGCACGCTGACCCACCGCCTCTGGATGCTCACCCGGTGACGGATCGGTCGGCGGCCCCGGCACCTCCCGCGCCATGGCTACCTCCTCCTTAACCCGCTCACGCCCGATTCTGTTCAAGCGATCTTGACGTGTCCTCACCCTCCCGAGGGTGATTCCGCCAGAGCTCGGCAGCTCTCGCTGCTCCCATTCGATGCCTGATTATGGGAGCGCGAAAATGGAAGCAGATTCTGCTGGAAGAGGCTGCTGAGCGGCGCCAGCAGCGCTCCCACTGAGTTCAGGTCGTACGTGGCATGCCGTCACCCGCGGCCCGGGCCCGGCTTTGCCCTGGTACCAGGGGCAAAGCAGTCAGATGACGATCAGGTGGATGCTGTAGGCGATGAGCCACAGACCCAGGATCAAGCTCCCCCAGATGATCACCTGGTCAGTGTGGGTGCCGATCCAGGTCCTGAACTTGGCCAGGAACGCCTGGCTCTGGTCGGGCTTGAGACCGGCGTAGATCTCCATGGCGAGGTACGACGCCGAGGCAAGTACGCAGAACAGGAACAGCGCGAGGTAGCTCCCGGCACTGGACAGTTTGGCCTCGACCACAGTGGCAGCGCCCGCGCTGATCAGAACCCAGGGCTGGAGGGCGGGCGCCAGGCACATGGCGAACCACGGGGACATGTCGTCCACGTGCGCCTGCCACTTCGGTGGCTTCTTCGGTTTCTTCGGTTGCCCCATCCTCCGGCGCTGCCGGAGCGCAATCGCGACCAGGATGACCCCGAGAGCAATCTTCACCGCCAGATCTGCGAGTGATGGCGCCGTGTTCGGCTGGGGCGGATCATTGCCAGTAGCGAGCACGGTGACCGTGACCACGATCGCCAGGGACGCCAGCCACCCGAACACGAACGCCGCGCCTTTTCGCACGCCGCGCTTGGACGGCAGCACGACGAGGAATGCCGTTAGCGGCAGCGGGTCGAACGCTACCGCCAGGCCGATGAGAACGAGGTCAAGCACCACGGCCGTCGCTCCCTTCTCATCCTGGTGGAAGGGGGTCCTGCTGCTGGCGCCGCCGGGTTTGGCATTTCATCCCGGCTGTCCGGCGTTCCTGGGCCTAGGCGGGTCTCCCGACCGGTCTATGCGCTATCGGCCAGCCCATCGTGCTCCCGGCTGCCCGGGGGCGGCACCCGGCCGCCCCCGCCGGTCGCTGAGCATCTAACTCACTGACGTTTGGTCCACTCGACTGCGTTGGCCAACAGCCTGGCGGGTGGCGGGCTGCCGCCTGCGGTGAAGCGCGAGGTGTTCCTGTCCGGGTGACTACGAAGCCACCGCGCCGCCGTGCAGGGCTTCCTGGACAGCCTTTTCGTCGTCCTTGGACAGGGAGGTCTTCAGGACGGTGCCGCCGTACTTGCTCATCGCCTCGAGGGCCTTGTCGGGGGTGACCTTCTCCAGCATCAGGAACAGCGCCGAGGTGCCTGGCTTGACCATGTCGCGGACCTGCTCCTGGAACTGCTTGTCGATGGTGGTCTTGGCCACCTTGCCCATGAGGGCGCCCAGTCCGGCGCCGATGGCCAGGCCGAAGACCGGGATGAAGAAGAGCAAGCCGAACAGGAACCCCCAGAACATGCCCCAGCTCGTTCCGGCACCGACCGCGTGATGGTTGGTGTGGACGTGGTAGCTGCCGTCCTTGTCGCGCACGATCACCGCGATCGCGTCCGGCTGGATGATCAGGTCTTGAGCCAGCCGGCGTGCCTCGCCGGCGGCGGCTTCCGCGGTCGTCTCGTCCGGGTATCCGATGGCGATCAGATCAGCCATGATTAGGCCCCTTTCTCATGCGTCGTTATGCTTAATCCTGCTATCGGCGTCTCATCCAGTCCTCACCCCCTCGCGGGTGAGTTCTTCTTTCGCCAGGCGAGCAGCAGCCCGGCGATGACGAAGGGGTCCTGCGCAATGCCGTCGTGATAATTCGCTACACCTGTCCTGATTCTGTTCGAGCCATCTCGGGGCGTCGTCACCCTGTCAAGGGTGATTCGCGCCCATTCCGGAGGCTTTGCGGTCAGGACAGCCCGGCTCGCCGTGGCAGGCCTCCGAGCAGCACCATCTGGAGCAGCCGCTTCCTCAGGGCAGGCGCAGGCTCAGAGCAGGCGCAGGTCGACGGCCCGCTCGATGGCCGCCGAGCGCGACGTCACCCCGAGTTTCTGATAGATCGACCGCAGATGGGTCTTGACCGTGTTACGCGAGATGTACAAAGTGGCGGCCATCTGCAGATAGGTGCTGGAAGGCAGGAGCTTCAGGATGCGCAACTCGGCGGCGGTCAGCGGCTCGGCAAGCACGTGACCGGACCTGAGCGCGTCCGCCTGCACGGCGCGCAGCTCGAGAGCCGCGATGATCAGGTGCTCGGTGAACGGGTCTGATCGCGTTGGCGTCGAATGCTCGACCAGGTAGCTCGTCACCTGGGCCGCGGTCGTGACGACCGTGTTGACGAAGCCCTGCCGGCGGGCTGTCTGGAGGGCACCGCCCAGGATGCTGGCGGTCATGGGGTCACCGCCCTCGATCGCCGCCGCGGTCAGGAGCAGCTGGCGCACCAGCGCGCGCCGCGGCGTCAGGTCGCGGAGCGACGGCGCCTGCAGGTATAGCTGCGCGGCGTGGTGATCGCCCGCCGCCAGCGCAATCCTGGCCAGCAGCAGGTCACGGCGCCCGGCGGGCAGCCTGGCGGCCAGCTCAACGGGGGACCGCAGGTCGCCGAGCGACAGGCGCATCAGCGCCTCAAGCTCATCGGCCCGCGCCTGCAGCACCGGCCCGGTCCCGGCCAGGACCAGACGCGCCGCCTCGACGGTGGCCAGCGCGTCGCGGACCCGCCCGGCGGCGGCCCAGATTCCGGCCCGGTCGAGCAGCGCGAGGAACTCAAAGATGGGCCGGCGCCGCTCAGTTATCGAGAGCACCTGCTCGGTGAGCTGCTCTGCGGCGCCGAGGTCCCGCCGCTCCAGCGCGAGGCCGGCCAGAACGCGCAGGTAATCCACGGCGAAGAAATGCTGGTCAAATCCCAGCCGCCGGGCGTCGGCCTCGGCGGCCATGGCGGCACTGGCGGCTTCAGCGAGGCGGCCGGCCTCGAACCAGGCCAGCGCCTGCGCGCTGGGTACCAGCACCAGCCTGGCCGGTTCGCTGAGCTCGGGCATCGCCAGCGCCGCGGCTGCCTCGCGGTCCACGGCCCGGAAGTCTTCCAGGCACGGATAGACACGCAGCAAGATCAGCGGGACAGCAGTGTTCCAATCGTCGGTGAGCTGCGCCCGCTCCTGGATAGCGCGCGCCGCGAGGGCCGCGCCCACGGCCTCGTTGAGCTGGCCGGTCTGCCCGTAATGAAAGGACCGCATCGCCGCGAACCTGGCCGCCAGCTTTGAGTCGGGCGGGATCGGCGGCTGCGCGCGCTCAAGCAGGTCAAGGTACTCGCCGCCGCGGGCGGTGTCACCTGACGTCAGCAGGTCAGCCGCCAGGGCCAGCAGCCGGTCCGGGGCATCCGCAAGCAGCGATGGGTCGACCGTGCTGAGATCCAGGGTGGCCGGGAGGACCGCGTTGTGCAGGAAGTCGGTCACGACCCGGTCCTGCATGAGGGCGAGCGCCCGGTCGGCCTGGTGCGCCGCAATGAAGTGGCGGGCCGCGCGCCGCGTGTCACCGGTTGACTCGCACCATTCGGCGGCCCGCAGCTGGGCCGCCCTCTCGCGATCCCGGTCCCTGGCATGCAGCTCGGCGCGCAGCACCTGGCGCACTAGATGGTGGTACCGGAAGCTGGTCCGCTCATCATCGAGGGCCACCAGGAAGAGGTTGGCCGCGTCAATGCTGCGCAGCAGCGCCGCTGCATCCTGCCTCCCGGTGACGGCTGCGCAAGCGCCCTCGGTCAGCTCGCCGAGGATAGCGGTGTCGAGCATGAACTGGGCAACCTCGGGTGACTGCCGCTCGAGGACCTCAGAGATGAAGTACTCGGCGATCCCATGGGTACGGACGTCAAGCGCCTGTGCGGCCTGGACCGGGTCGCTAGCACCGCGCAGTGACAGCGCCGCCATCTGCAGCGCCGCGGTCCAGCCCTCGCTTCGCTGATGAAGCAGCGCCAGGTCACCGTCGGCGACCACAACACCGAGGTTCGCCAGCAGGCCGCGGCTGTCGGCCAGCGAGAAATACAGGTCACGGTCGCGGAGCTCGCGCAACTCGCCGGCCATCCGCAGCCTGTGCAGCCGCAGCGGAGGGTCGAAGCGGCTGGACAGGACCAGCTGGACGGTCTCAGCCGGCCAGCGCTCGACAAGATCGGTCATGCTCCGGCCGGCCGTGGCCGCCGCGGTATGGAAGTCGTCCACGACGATCGCCGACCCGGCGGGCAGCCTGACGGCATCGTTCGCAATCGAGGCGGTGACGTCAGCCGACATGACACCGTCCATCGCCAGCAGGTCGGCAGCATCGGCACCGAACCACGGCGCCACCACCCGGGCGGCCTCGATGAAGCCGACCCAGAAGCGGACCGGGTCAGCGTCTGCCTCGTCACAGGACAACCAGGACGTTAGGCCAGGGGGCCTGGCCGCCGCCCAGCTCGACAGCAGCACGCTCTTACCCGCGCCTGCCGACCCCACGACCACGGTCAGGCGCTGACCAGCCCCGGCCGTCAGCCGGCCATGCAGCGCCGACCTTGTGACCAGCGTGGCAGGCAGCGTCGTCGGCCGGAATTTCGTCAGCGCGAACCGGGCTTCCCGCGACGCGCCGCGCACCATCGCCGCGCTCTGTGCCACCACTCGCCCTCGCAGTCCCCGCCGATCCGAGAGAAATCCCTAGTAGCTTAGCTGGAATCTCACGAAAATGACCAAGGTCACCGCTAATGAGGCAATGGTCCCGGATCACCCTCTGGCGGGTGATGACGCACAGGTCAACTAGCAGACATGCTGGCGGCACGCTGAACCAGCGGACTGCGAGGCATAACTGTGCTGCGATCACAAATATATGAGGTTACGTTCACGGGCCAGGCGGGCACCACGTTGCGTGCGGAATTCGACGACTGCGAGGTCACCACGGGTGCGGGCACCACAACCCTTCGTGCCGAGCTGCCCGATCAGGCTGCACTTACCGGGCTGCTGCAGCGGATCACCGGCCTCGGGCTCGAAGTACTCCACGTGCACCGGCTGGCGCCGCCACCCGAGCAATGACTGATCCCGTAGCAGCACCCGGCTACGTCGGGACCAGGTGCTGATGTCGGCCGCACAGCCTGAGTGCCCGACCCGGACGACGTCGGCAGATTCTCAATCCGGCAGGTGGCTCTTTCACCCCCGTACGGGTGATGCGCCGACGGTGCCGGGGCGGGAAAGTTGCGTTGGTGATGTCTGACCACGGTCGGGGTGTGGTGTCCATGTTCCGCTTGGTGCCCGGGCTCCAGGCGGCTGCGTCCTACCGGCGGGCGTGGCTGCCGAAGGACATCATCGCGGGGGTTGTTCTCACGACGCTGCTGGTGCCGCAGGGCATGGCGTATGCGGAACTGGCGGGCTTGCCGCCGATCACCGGCCTGTACACCTCGATCTTGTGCCTGGCCGGTTATGCGGTGTTCGGCCCGTCGCGGATCCTGGTGCTGGGCCCGGATTCCTCGCTGGGGCCGATGATCGCCGCGACGATCCTGCCGCTGCTGGCGGCCGACGGCGACGAGAAGCGGGCGATCGCGCTGGCGTCGCTGCTCGCGATCATGGTCGCGGCGATCATGATCGTGGCCGCGGTCGCGAAGCTCGGCTTCATCGCCGACCTGATCTCCAAGCCGACGATGCTCGGCTACATGAACGGCCTTGCGCTCACCATCCTGATCGGTCAGCTGCCGAAGCTGTTCGGGTTCAAGGTCGAGGCCAATGGCCTGATCCGCGAGTTCACCGGCTTCGTCAACGGGCTCGCCCACGGCGAGGCGGTCGCCGCGGCGGCCGCGGTCGGGATCGCCGGAATCCTGCTGATCCTGGTGCTGCAGCGCTGGCTGCCGAAAGTCCCGGCCGTGCTGGTCATGGTCGTGCTCGCGATCGCCGCGACGACGGTCTTCAACCTGGCGGCCCACGGGGTCAGCCTGGTCGGGGTGCTGCCCAAGGGGTTCCCCCCGCTGACGATCCCGCACGTGCGGCTGTCCGATCTCGGGCCCCTGTTCGCCGGGGCGGCGGGAATCTCGCTGGTCGCGCTCGCCGACACGATCTCCACGGCGTCGGCGTTCGCGGCCCGCACCGGGCAGGAGATCCGCGGCAACGGCGAGATGATCGGGATCGGCGCGGCGAACCTGGCCGCCGGGTTCTTCCAGGGCTTCCCGGTGAGTACCAGCGGATCGCGGACCGCGGTGGCCGAGCGCGCGGGAGCCCGGACGCAGCTCACCGGGGTCACCGGAGCGGTGCTGATCATCCTGATGATCGTGCTGGTCCCGGGCCTGTTCCGGAACCTGCCCCAGCCCGCGCTGGCCGCGGTAGTGATCACCGCGTCGCTGTCCCTCGCCGATATCCCGGGCACGGTGCGGCTGTGGCGGCAGCGCAAGGCCGAGTTCCTGCTCTCGATCGCCGCTTTCCTCGGCGTCGCCTTGCTGGGCGTGCTGCCCGGGATCGCGATCGCGGTCGGCCTGTCGATTCTCAACGTCTTCCGGCGGTCCTGGTGGCCCTATGACACCGAGCTCGGGCGCGTGGAAGGGCTGGACGGCTACCACGACATCCGCTCCTATCCCGACGCCTGGCACCTGCCGGGCCTGGTGATCTACCGGTTCGACGCCCCGCTGTTCTTCGCCAACGCCAAGACCTTCCGCGACGAGGTCAGGCGGCTCGCCCGGGCCGACCCGCCGCCCACCTGGATCGTGATCGCGGCCGAGCCGGTGACCGACGTCGACACCACCGCATCCGATGTGCTGGAAGAACTCGACGAGACGCTGAACGCCCAGCACATCAGCCTGGTTTTCGCCGAGCTCAAAGACCCGGTGCGGCGCAAAATCGAACGCTACGGGCTCACCCGCACGATCGACCCGCGCCACTTCTTCCCCACCATCGACTCTGCCGTCGCCGCATTCCGCCAGGAGACCGGGACCAGCTGGACCGCCGAGGGCCAGCCTTCCGCCGGCCAGGCTGCTCCAGGCCAGACGGCCGCCGGAACCGGCCCGCCGCTCGACATGCGCTCAGCACAGGCCCAAGACAAGGAATAAGCGACCGCTGACATCGTGCCGGGCTCGGTCCGGCACGCGGATCGCCTCCGCACTCCCGCTCGGGCGATACGGCTCGCATCACGACCCGCGGACCGCGTGACCGTGCGGGCAGAGCGCACTCTGGTCGGGACCAAATACCCTGGGCTTCAATTCAGGCACCGGGCATACTTTCCCGGTCGGAGGGCCAGGGCATGAGCGCAAGCAGTCCTGAGCCCCGTGGGCTAGCCCACGGGGCTGTTGGGCCAGCGCGGGTGATCGCATTCGGCGCGAGCAATGTCGCCCCGGCGGGCGCGGTGGTAGGCGGGCTGGTCATCGTCGTGTCGTACGCCGGGTTCGCGTCACCGCTGGTCGTGCTCGTCGCGTTCGCCGCGTCCCTGTGCTGCGCGAGCAGCATCGCCGAGTTCGCTCGGCGGCTGCCGTCGGCTGGCTCGCTGTACACGTACAACAGCCGGGGGCTGGGCCGGATCGGAGGCTTCCTGACCGGCTGGATGATGATCTTCGCCTACGCGCTGTACGTGCCCGCCGGTATCGCGCTGACCAGCGCGTACATGTCGCAGCTGGTGGCCGACACGCTGCGGGTGACCATCAACGGCTGGGTGCTCTTCGTGGTCATCCTGGCGGCGGTGGTTCTGATTGCGTATCTGGGTATCGGCACCTCATCCACGGCTGACCTGGTCCTGGTCGCTGGAGAAGTGGCCGTCATCGCGGCACTGGCCATCACGATCCTGGTCAAGATCGGGCCAGCGCATTACTCGGCTGCGGTTCTCTCACCGGCATCGTCGCCGAAAGGCCAGCTCACCGACATCACGACCGCGATGATCTACGGCATCACCGCATTCGCCGGCTTCGAGGCGGCCGCCGCCCTGGGTGAGGAAGCGAGGAACACGCGCCGCTCCGTCCCTACCAGCACGATCGGCGTCGTTATCGTGACGGGCATCTTCTACCTGCTCATCGTTGTCGCAGAGATGTTCGGTGTGGGGCGGTCGGGCATCGCCAGCTTCACCGGGCAGCGCAACCCGCTGGGTTACCTCACCAGCCAGTACTGGTCGCCATCGACGCTGTGGGTCATCGAGCTTGTGGTCGTGCTCACCGGGCTGGGCTTCGTCATCGCGTCGCTCAACGTGGCCATCCGGGTCCTGTTCGCCATGGGACGCGAACGGGCTCTTCCGGGGTCACTCGCCCGGCTATCGAGCCGCCATACGCCGGTGGTCTCGATCGGATGCGTCGCAGCGCTCGCGCTCTTGCTCGGGCTGCCATTGACCTATGCCTACGGCGGCGCGCGCACATTCGGGTATCTCGCCGGAGCTGGCGGGCTATCGGTGGTGCTCGTCTACCTCGCGGTGAATATCGCGACCATCCGCGCGTTCCGCACCGAGTTCCGCGACGAGTTCAGGCCCGGTCGGCATCTGCTCGTGCCGGCAGCAGCCGCGGTGCTGTTCATGTTTCCCCTGTGGGGGATCCTTCATCCACATGCGCACAGACTGATGGATCTGCTTCCGTTCGTGGCACTCGGATGGCTCGGCCTAGGGACCATCGTTGCATGCGTCCTCCGGGCCCGACGGCCGACAAGCTTCGAGGTGCTGGGCAACGTATTCACGCCACGAAGGAGCTAACCAGCAGGCGCCGTATCCGGCGGACGCCGAGGTGCGCCGCCCGTCATCGCCTCTTGTCGGCTATGCCGTGTGCGCCACTAAGCCAACGTGGCCGGCACCGTGTTCGAGCCGGTAGTTGAGGTTGATCGCGGCGCTGATAAGGGCCAGGTGGAACATGTTTGCGCTTTGCCGCCAAGGCCTGTCGGATCACCGTAGCGCGAGCAGGTGGAATCGCCACGGCTCCAGGTCCACGAACAGCCCGGGGTCAGCCAGTTCGCCGCCGTCGCAGTTGAACGTGCTTCCCTGCAGAAGGTCGGTCAGGCACCAGGTCCGGCCACGCAGGTCCGGCCAGCCCAGGGGAACCCGGCCCTGGGCCGGCCCGGCGGAGAGGTTGATCACGACCACGTGCCGGGTATCGCCGCTATCGTCGCCGGACCAGGACCAAGCGGCAAGGCCGCGGCAGGACTGGTTGTCTGGCCAGCCACTGACCTCAAGCAGCCGCCACGCGCCTGCCCGCACACGGTGACCGGCGACGGCGGCCAGCAGGCTCCGGTACCAGTCGGCGAGGCCCATATCAGGTGGTTCGCCAGGACGGCGCGACAGGAACACCGGTGGCCGTACGCGCCGGCCCTCAAACTGTCCCTCGTGCCACAAAGTCGCGCCGGGCAGCGTGGCAATGGTCACGGCCGCGGCGCGCCGGGCATCGGCCGGTATGCGGGTGGTGATGCGCGGCTCGTCATGGTTTTCCAGGAAACGCAGGAGCCGCGACTGGTAGCTCAGGTCGGCGCGCAGGTGATCGCGGACGGCAGGCACGTCCTGCCCTACGATCCGGTCGTACAGCCGCTTGTCGTAGCAGAAGTCGAACCCCTGCTGCTGAAGCTCCCACTCCAGGTCCCAGTAGGCCTCGGCGACCAGCACTGTCTCCGGGTGCTGGGTGCGCAGCTGGCCTATCACGGCAGGCCAGAATTCCTCGGCTGGCTCGGGCCCGGCCCGGCTGCCCCAGGTCCTGGCGAAGATGCGGTTGATCATCAGCATGGCCATGTCGCAGCGGATCCCGTCACACTGGCTCGCGATGTCCCCCAGCGTCCGCGCCGTCGCGGCGCGCATGGCCGGAGCGAACGCGTTGAGCTGGACGACATCGGGCCACGGCGGAAAATACGGGTCGCGGCCATGAGCCAGCACCTGTCCGGCGGCCACCAGCCAGCCCGCCGGATCGGCCTCGATGTCGTGTTCATCGCCGCGCACGAACAGTTCCGGGTTGTCCCTGACCCACGGATGGTCGGGAGCGACGTGGTTGGGCACGTAGTCCAGGATCAGTCGTGCGCCTCGTGCCGCCAGCGCGGCGCGGGCAGCGGCCAGGGCTGCTGGGCCTCCGAAGGCCGCGTCGACGACGTAACGGCGCACGCAGTACGGCGACCCGATCACGTCCTCAGGGCACAGGCCGGGTAGCGCGTCCCGGAACGAGGCCTGCAGCTCGGCATTCCCGGCCGCCAGGGCCAGCCCGGCCGGGCTCCGTTCCCACACGCCCATCAACCAGACCGCATCCGCACCGGCCGGGGCGGCCGCGTCCCAGTCGCAGGCCGCAACGTCGGCCAGCGTGACCCGGCGTCCGGCCGCCTGGGACAGCTCGTCCAGCCAGACCGCGGTGTTGATCTCATAGATCACCGGTTGTTCCGGCCATCCGGTCATCGCGGTGCCCCCGGCCGCAGGCCCGTCGCCGCTCTCTGGTTGCCCGCCAGCACCCCGGCCGCAGCGACAAGATACAAGGGGCCGCGGATGAGCGCGACCCGGCCCCAGCCGCGCAGGTCTGCGATCACGTGGCGGGTGCTGGCGAGGAATGCACGTAAGTTGGCGATGCCGACGTCATTGCTTGCCCTCCGGTCATTGTCGTGGACCTTGGCTTCTTCAATATGTTCGAGCCGTCGGGATGTGTCGTCACCCTTCCTGGGGTGAGTCTCGCCCACTCCGGCGGCTTTGGCGGTCACGGCGCCGCCGCTATGCCGCTCCCCGAGCGGGTGGGCGTGGAGCGGCCATCATCGCGTTGGACCGACGTCGGGCGGTTTTCCCCCCAGCCCCGCCGCTCATCGGTGGGCTTAGGCGCTTCTCCCCGGCCGATGAGCTTCCAGACCCTCTTGAAGATCAGCCCGGCGAGCAACCCCCAACCATGGAAACGATCAGGTCCACCGGCTTGTACAACAACTTGATCATCGTCTTCTCCCACCCCACCCGCCGGATAGCCAGCCAGCCCGAAACAGCCCGACGGCTCAGGCCGCACCCGCCGCTAGCTGGCGGTCGGTTGCCCAGCCCTAGCCCTGCGGATCCTTAGCTTTGCCCGGACAGCAAGGCGCCGGGCCTGCCGTTCAGCTTTGCGCTCAAGGCGCCTGGCTTTGCGCTCAAGGCGCCGGGCCTGCCGTTCAGCTTTGCGCTCCAGGAACTGGACCTGCCGTTTATTCCAGGCAGCCAGGCGCTCGAAGGCGCTGGCCCGGTTCTCCTGTCCCAGCCCCCGCAGCGCCCCCAGCACGATGGCGCCGACGATCACCCGCTCATAGAAGCGGCGGCTTCGCAGCATATGACCCACCAGGCCCAGCCCGACCAGCCCCAGCGCCGCCGTACCGGCAAAGCCCGAGTCCCCCGGCTGCGCCGCCGGCCTGCTGCTGCCCGCCGCGATGCTGGCCAGCGGCGGCCTCCCGGCACCCTGTCCTGATCTTGACATGTCGCCTCCCCGCCCTGAACCGCCCGGGCACACTGCCAGCGTGCCGCGCGATGAGGCTTCCTGGCATCACCCCCGAGGGGGTGACCTAGTTCCCCGGCGGCGGCAGGCCGGACCACGATGCCCAGCCAGCCGGGCCAGTGCTGTACCCCTTCGCCGGCGGCGGCGGGCCGCACTCTTTCATCTCCCGGTGGTGGACCTGGCCGCTGCCGCCCGCCGGGCCGCTGGAGTTCGTCTGCGAGTGGCCGACGTTCGGCATTGCCGAATCCCGGGCTCGCATCGACGCGCAGCTCATCCTCGACGCGGCACAGCGCAGCATCCGGCTATGGCCGGAAAACAAAGGCTGACGGCGAGACACAAACTGTTCTCCTGGCTGCAGCCGCGACAGCTTGACGCGCTGGTAGTCCTCGGTGATTTCGCCCTCGATCTCCCAGTCCCGGTCCGGCCGGCATAGCCGGGTCTGGCCGGTAAGGGTGAACTCCTGCAGGTGGGATCGATCCCATCGGGCGAATGCGTCGTCGATGGCGTCGGCGAGTTGCTTGAAGGTGTGGTTGCGCGCCGCCGCGAAGATCCGCCCGGGCCGCGGCCAGTACTGCTCACCGTGACCCTCGACCAGGTCCACCTGGATCGACAACCAGGTCCGTGCCTTAGTGCACCTCCAGTGCCGTCAGCTGATGCCTGGCCGGCAGCCGGTCAGTTTAGGCGCTTGCGAGCCCACTCGTCAGGGGCATTGAGCGAGGGTTCATCCGGACTGCGGGCCGGCGCGCCGACCAGGTCCTGGCATACCTGGCGCACCGGCACGCCCGCTCGGCTGGCGGCGGCGCGGATATAAGCGGCCGCCGCATACAGGGCGTACAGCCAGAAGTCGTCGGTCTGCCACCAGGCGACCTCATCGAGCAGATCAGGCTCTGCTCCGCCATGCAGCGCCGCCGCCGCCAGGACAGCGAACTGAAGGTTTCTATTCTGCCGACCGCGGAAGGCGCACTCCGGCAGGAACCGCTGCGGCATCCCTTCCAGGGCCAGCGGGTTGGCGCGGCTGGCCTCGCACCAGTCCAGCGCGTCGGCGGCAATCTGAAGGAGGACCTCGCCGGGGAAGGTATCGTCGCGCGGATGCAGCGGCGCTAGCTCGCCTGCCAACTCGGATACCCCGGTATCCCGGGCCATCCCGTCGAGCAAGATCCGGCGGGCGGTGGCCGCATCCTGGGGCGTCGGCCGCTTCCTGGCAGGCATACCTAGACCGTAGGGGAGGACAGCCACCAGGGCGCAACGTTAGGAAACCACCGGCCGTCCAAACGCTGAGGTCCTCCCTGCCGATTATTTCGCGGCCGGAGTGCGTAGCAGCAGCGAAGGATGGAGCGCTGAGCAGCTAGTTCTGCGTGCGTATTCGTGGCTAGCGCATTCCGGCAGGCTGGACGGCGGTGTCAGCCAGGGCGCCCGCGAGCTGGTCCTGCTCGATGCCCGGGCCTGGTTCGTGCGGGCCGGGCAAGCTGGCCGCCGTGCCGGTGTCCTCATCGGTTAGGGCCGGCATGCCGCCATCTGGCGGATCCGGCGCCGGCTCGGGGGCTGGCGGGCCGCCGCTACCTCGCCGTGGGTCGCCCGGGGTGGCAGCAGCGCCGTCCGAGCGGATCGCCGCCGCCAATCCGGTCAGTGCGAGCGCGAGCAGCGGGAAGGCGATGCAGATGGCGAAAAACGCGCCCGTGTCCGCGGCGCCGGTGAGTTGATGACTGTAGGCGATGGCTGGCAGCGTCCTGAGATCGGAGGAGAGGTTCTGGACGCCGTAGAACAGGTGCTGACCGTGGTACAGCCAGTTCCGCAGCCATCCCGCTTTGAGCATCGCCGCGGTCGTGCCGAAGCCCGCGGCTGTGACGAACAGCGCGCCGGCCATGCTGGTCAGCAGCCCCGCCGCCATCATCTGGCGGATCCTGGCGCGGGCCGGCGGGGTGAGCTGCTCGATGCGGTGTAGTGCCGGTCGGCGGCGATCGCAGCCGCCACCGGGCCGCAGAGCACCAGCAGCCACCCGAGCAGCATGAGCGGATCGATATCGGATCCTGGCAGCCACGGGTTGCTGGCTTCCTGGCTGAGCCCGAGCGGCGCCACCGTGTACATGACGAGCCCGAGAGCGATGCCCGCACCGGTGCCAGCGGCGAGAGTGGCCGGTGCGATCGCTGACCGTCGCGAGGTCATCCAGAGGATGAGAGCCAGGTACAGTGCCATGGGGACCAGCCAGAGGGCCTCGTACGCCCCCGCGGGGTGGCGGTCGACCTGGGCGATAAGCAGGTACAGGCGCAGATCAGCAGCCCCGCGTGGCGGCGTGTAACGGAACTGCTCGACGGTGGCCATGGCCGGCAGCAAGGCCAAGAGCGCGGCGTACCAGCCGACCCGGAGCCAGCGAGCCGCTCGGTTGTCCGGCGGCCCGAGGAACCAGCGTGCCAGCACCGGCAGCACCGCCAGCAGCAGCACCGTGACGATCACATCGGCCCGGTCGGCCGGGGTGCCAAGACTGGCCGACGAGGCTGGCCAGGCCGCCCAGCCCGCCAGGGCCACCGCCACGGCGAACAGCAGGCCGCCGATCCAGCGCGCCATCACAGCCTCCCTCGCTATCAGCCGCACACCGCCCGCCCTCCAGGCCAGCCGCCGCAGTCCCGGCGGCACCTCGGGCGCCTCGGCCCAGACCGCCTCCACCCAGTCACGCCGCCCGGCCGACACGAGCCGCACCGCACCGCGGCGCACCGCGGCGCCGATCCGGCTCAGCCCGCTCACTGGGGCACCGCCCGCGCTACCACGCCGGGCCCGGTCCGCGCCGCCAGCGCGGCCGGCTTAGCCGCGCCGGCCAGCGCGTCTGCGGCAGCCAGCCTGTCGGCGGTCAGCCGGTACAGGTGCCGCCGTGGCCGGCCCGGCTGTGGCTCGTCCTGCCGGCGTGCCTCGACCAGGCCCCGGCCGGCCAGCCGGATCAAGATCGGGTACAGCGTGCCCGACTTCAGTCCGGTCTGCTTGGCCAGCTCATAGCCGTGGCACCACTGCGACGGCTGGGCGCACAGCGCTGCCAAAACCGACAACGTCTGCGCCGAGAACCCGGAACGCCTGCTCACGCGGCAGACTCTACATAGGTAGAGACACGGCGTCCAGACGGAACCGACGGCATGGTCAGGTTCCAGGCCCGGCGCCGGGTGGATGAGAATGGCACCGAGCACCCGGTCGGGGTGGTCCGCTGCCAGCTTGAGTGACTCCAGGGCGCCCTGCGAGAAGCCGACGAGCAGACCGAGTTGCTGGACGCGGCTGTCATCTGGACCTGATCGGCCGCGACGGGCCGCAAGTACTCCGTGCCGGTCGAATCGCAAGTTGTGGCGCACGCGTAGATCCAACTGCCCGGTCCTGGCGGCAAATTAGTGCGGCTGCTGAGTCCAGATTGGTGGGCGCCGTTCCAGATGCGGATACGCCATCACGAAGAACGTGGCCTAGCATCTCCCACTTTCTGCCTCATTGCGATGTTGGGCCTGCGGCCGTGGCCTTCCGGGCCAGGGCCGCCTCCTTTGCCGCACTGGCACGCCCGGCCGCATTGCCCGAGATCCATTTGAGCAATGGCGGGAGGAGGATGATCGGGAACACCAGCGGGAGGAGCATATCGAGCCAGTCCCATAGAGTGTTTCCGGCATAGCCGGTCCACTTCCAGTGCAGAGCGTAACCGCCGATCATGGTAACGATCCACCCCGCGGCAAAGGCGGCGATAATTGCCTTCTGATATGGGCGCAGACGGATCTTCGACCCCCGGGCTGACATGTCGAACAGGGTCATCGCCGTGGCCACCGCCGCCGGCAGTACGAGCAGGACAAGCCAGTTCCATAGCGTCTGGTTATCGAAGCCGGTCCATTTGAGCGGGATCAGGTAGCCGGCGATCACGAATCCGGTCCAGGCCGCGACTGCGGCCGCGTAGATGACGCGCCTGCCCTGCCCGACGTATTCCTTGGTCTGGATCCATAAGGGGATAGTGCCAAGGACGACCGGTAGCAGCAGGAGGGTGAGCCAATCCCATAGCTGGCCGTTTTTCTGGAAACCCGTCCACTGCCATTCCCGGATGTAGCCACCCCAGATCCCGACCAGCAAAGTGGCGGCCACCAGGTACGCTGCGCCTTTCCGTGCTTTCTCGTTTCTCATGATCTTGCGCATGCCGCTAGCCGACTCCGCGATCTCGGCGGCGCGCTTCTTGGCTGCTTCCGCGGACGGAGCCCATGGCAGGCCGGCTTCCTCCAGCTTGCCCGCCAGCGCTGTGCGCAGCAGCACCTTTGCCTTGCTTACCGCATCGGCGTCGGTTCCGGTGCCCGGATTGCCTCCATCAGCTGCGCTGTCCAGGTCGACGAGAGCACTAAGTCCTAGGAACTCATCCGGCTCGATGATGCATGTCATGGAAGCCATATCGCGGTTCGTCCTCCCGGGCCACCTCTTCCGACGTCAGGCTGCCTGCCTCGGCTGGCCGGGCAGCGAAATGAGCGGAAGGGCGTCACCCAACCGGACGCGCTGCCACGGCGGCCAGACGGGCGGCCCTCCGCCGGAAGGCTTTATGGTTGATCGCGACGATACGCCTCCGGCGGAATGCGCGCGAGCGACAGAACCAGCTGATACGCGTTTACCTGCCGCCAGGACAGTCTGTGTGTCGATTCCGCCGAATCGGGGTTAGCGCGGCTCCGGTGGGGAAGAAACGTGCGCCCGAGAACTGCGCTCCGTCGATCATGATGACCGGGCATAGTTATGCGCGGGCGTACTTAGCAAGCGCTCAGAGGACGCGCTGTCATCGGCACCTCCGGTCGACCTGTTGGACAACGGCCGACCCGCGTTGCGATCCGTCGAGGACTGATAACGATCTTCATGGTCGGCCACAGCCAGCCAAACGATCCTCGCTCTTCGCGTACCGAACGGCGGCTCGGCGAGCGTTGTCCCTGATCCTCCAATCACTCTAAGCACGTCCTCAGAATGGGGTAGGTGAGGTTGCGGATTGGATCTTCCGGCGGTTCGCCGGTGATACGCAACTCGGTTCGGCGATGCTTGGCGCATCCTGCCGCCGGGCCCGGCCTGGCCCTCAGCTGACCGCCCCAGCGTGTCCTGATCACGGCCCGCAGACCGTCACGACCCGGGCGTTCCTCGATCTGGCTGCCGGCGAGGTCGGGCATCCTGTTCCCCACCGGTACGCCCTGACCAAACCGGAGGCGATGACCGCCATGACTAGCCCAGCGCACCACCCGAAGGCCGCCGGCCGTTCTGTTTTCGAGGCCTGGGGACGCATCATCTACCGGCGCCGGCGGCTGGCCCTGGTGATCGCCCTGATTTCGCGGCGTTCGCTGCCGTGTGGTGGACCGGATAATGCTGCCCGGACACGCCAGCGGATACTGGCCCTCGCGATCGCGCCCAGGCAGCGATCCCGCCGCTCCTCCCCGCGGATCTGCGCGCATGTCCTGAACAGACGCGATCAGCTCCTCCACCGCTTCTCGCCCGCCGCGTGCCTCTGGCGAGCCAGTCGCGGACGGCGTTCTCTACCGTGCAGCTGTCGCTGGTGTCGATGCCGACTTAGGTGACCCTGTAAGCGGTGTAGTACACGTGGTCCGCTTCCCGGATCGCGGAGGCCACGAAGATGGACCATTGCAGGGCGGCGAGCCGGGGGGCGGATGTCTCCAGGTACACCGCGACGCGGAAATAGTACTCGGAGGGGTCCACGGGGTCGCCGCGCAAGAGCGCCTCGAGGATGTGCGGCGGCCCGCTGCGGACGCCGGACGTCCGGAAATGGACATACTCTCCGGCGGGGGTCCGTGCCGAGTAGCGGGTGTCGATCTCGATGGTGCCGTCGGGGCGGACAAGCTGCCAGTCCGCGCCTCCGGGCAGGATCTGCGCGTCGAACAGGCCGCTTACCTGCCCGCTGGCGATGGGTATGACGCGGCGGTGGCCGGCCCGTGTCACGCCGTGATCCTCCAGCGGACCGAGATCGGCTTGCACGTCGAACGCGCGCTCAAGGGCCGGCACGGGCGCCGCGGTGCTCACGCCGCCCTCGCGAGGTCCCGGACCTGCCGGGCTTGCATCCATCGAGACAGCCGCAGCGTGGTCATCCCATCTCCTTGACGTGGATGCGAGCGTAGCAAAAGCGCTCGCAGCTGACCAGCAGGCAGTTCGCCTGAGCGCACGGCACACCGGCGCGGTCCACGCCGTTACAACTCGGCAAGTTCATAACGCCGGTACGTTCTCACAAGACCGGCTCGGGCGCTGTTCTTGTGCACTCACCAGGATTGAGCAAGGACGTTACTGATCCAGACGTACGGATCGCCCCCGAGCTTCCGCCTTGGCCGCGGGACTGCCGACATCCATGAGCTTGGCGCGAAGCTCAGCGGTGTCGGGAAGATGAAAATCCTCAAGAATGGCTAGCGCCTGCTGCCAGGCGTCACGTGCCGCGTGCGGGTCGCCGGCCGCCTGATAGCTATCGCCGATGCGGCTCAGGGCCTCCGCGTTGTAATAGTGCTCGCCGAGTCCGGCGTAGAGCAAGACAGAGCGCCGGAAGCAGGCCACGGCTTCATGGTGCTGGCCCAGGTGATGGCGGGCGTCGCCGAGGCTTTCCCAGGCGGCCGCCTCGCCAAGCTTGTCCCCGAGTTCCCGGTGCAGGCCAACTGCCTCCTGGCAGACGGCGAGGGCGCGCGCGTGATCGCCGAGCAGCGTGCCGCACCATCCGACTGCGCCAAGCGCCCTCGCCTGCCAGACGGGTTCGCCGCTCGCCCGGAACAGCTCAATGGCGTCCTGGCAGTGCGCAAGCGCCTGAGCATGCTCGCCCGTTTCGTTCAGCACCCAGCCGAGGCTCAGGCGAGCACGGCCCTGGCCCCCGCAATCACCGAGATCCTCGAACATGGAGAGCGCACGCAAGAAGCTGTCGCGTGCCCTGTCGTGCTCGCCGAGCCGGCCGAACGCTCCGGCGAGGTCGAGGTGCGCGCGAGCCTGGCCGGGCAGGTCGCCGGCTCGCTGCGCGGCGGCCACCGCAGTTACCTGCGTGACGGCGTAGTCGCGCAGGTGCCCCTGCCGGTCGAGGTAGGTGACCATGGCGGCCGCCAGCTCCCGTGCGTGAACGTCGAACCGGGCGTCGGCGGCCCACCGGACTGCGGCCAGCAGGACGCTGTGCTCGGCGGTCAGCCAGGCTAGGGCCCGCGGTACGCCGTCGATTCGCTCCGGGACCACACCCGGCTGAGCAGAGATCATCAGGGCGGCCGACTCGCGGGCGGGATTGAGCAGCCGGTCAGCAGCCCGGGCGGTCTGCAGGTAGAAGTCCAGCGCGCGCTGGACAGCGGCGCGGCTTTCCTTGCCGCCGTCCTGCCTCTGGGCCTGGTCGCCAGCATAAGCATGCATCAGGTCATGAAATGCGAACCGGCCTGGCATGTGCTCGGTGAGCAGGTTGCTGTCGGTCAGCTCGGCCATGAGCTGGCGGGCGTCGTCGGGTGAGATGCCGGCCATGCTTGCGGCGGCCGGAATGGTGACGTCCGGGCCTGGATGCAGGCCCAGCAACCGGAACATTCGCGCCGCCGGATCGCTCAGCCGGTCATGCGACCAGGAGAAGACTGCCCGCACGCTGGCGGTCGCGTCGCCGGCGTTGAGCACGTCCAGGCGGCGGCGCTGGTCCTGGAGTTCCGCGACCAGCGCGGCCAGGGACACTTCAGGCCGTGCCGCAGCTAAAGCGGCGCCGATGCTCAGCGCCAGCGGCAGGCGCGAGCACAGCTCCACCAGCTCCGCGATTGCCTCGGGCTCACTGGCGGCTCGGGTGGTCCCCAGCCTGGCGCCGAGCAGGTCACGCGCCTCCGCCGCGGGAAGCACGTCCAGGCTCAGCAGGTGCGCGCCGTGCGTGGCGGCCAGGCCAGCGACTTGCCGACGGCTCGTCACTACCACCAGGCAGCCCCCGCGGCCTGGCAATAGCGGCCGCACCTGCGCGGCGTCGGCAGCGTTGTCGAGCACGATCAACATGCGCCGGCCAGCCAGCAGGGACCGGTACAGCCCTTCCTGCGCTTCCGCCGCGGCCGGGACCTGCCCCGGAGGCACCTGAAGCGCGTTCAGGAAGGCGCGCACCGCTTCTTCCGCCGTGAGCGGGTCACCGGCCGGGTCGAAGCCCCGCAAGTTCAGGTACAGCTGGCCATCGGGGAACCGGCCGACGATCCCGTGCGCGAATTCCAGCGCGAGTGCGGTCTTCCCCACGCCGGCCATTCCGCCGATCGCCGAGATCACGACCGTTCCCCCGCCGGGTGCATCAGTGGCCCCGGCCGGTGCGTCCGCTCCCTGGGCGAGCATCCCGGTCAGCGCAGCCAGCTCCACCGCGCGCCCGGCGAAGTGCGGCGCCCCGGCGGGCAGCTGGCGTGGCACAACGGCCCGGGTCCCGGCCGCTGTCGACGGCTCCGGTCCCAGCGCCTCCGGCGAGCCTTGATGTTCCCGGACCGGCGCGGTCGCGACGCCACGAGCTGGCCCAGAGCGAGTAATGTCCTGGCGCAGCACCCGGGCGTGCGCATCCGCGAGCTCCGCGCCGGGTCCGATCCCGAGTTGCTCGTCAAGGCGCCGGCGGAGCTGTTCATAGACGCCGAGCGCATCCGCCTGGCGCCCGCTGCCCGCCAGAGCGACCATCAGCCGGGCGTGCGCCCGCTCATTCAGCGGCTCCCGGCTGGTCAGTGCCTGCAGCTCGCCGAGCACGCGGTCGTGCCAGCCCGCGGCCGACGCCGCCTCGGCGTACTCCGTCACCGCTTCGGCCCGAAGCAAGTTGAGCCGAATGACAGCTGGATGTTCCCGGAGGGCGTCCACCCCGCCAAGCGGGTCGCCTCGCCAGAGGGCAAGGGCACGGGTATAGGCCACGCTGGCGGCCGCGGGACCGGCCGCCGCGCGGATACCCCTGGCCTGGCTGACCAGCGTTGCGAAGGCCACATGGTCGATCTCGCAAGCTTCGGCGTCCAGCCGGTAGCCACCGCTCACCGCGGCCAGCAGCCTGGCCTGCCTGCTCCCGCCGAGCGCGTGGCGGAGCCGGCTGACGTAGGACTGAATCATGGCCGCAGCAGTAGCAGGCGGATCATCACCCCACAGCGCGTCGATAAGCGCCGCCCGGCGAAGGCCGGACTCCGGGTACAGCGCCAAAAGCCCCAGCACCGCCCGCTGCATGGGCGCGCCCAGCGAAAGCGCCGCCGCACCCCGCCACGCCTGTACCGGCCCGAGAACGCCCAGCCGCAGCGAGCCGCCCCAGCCGGGTGCCTGAGCCTCTGGGGCTTCCCGTCCGGCACGCGAGAATGCCGCAGCCTGGCTCTGGTCCAGGCTCAGCGCCGTAGTCAGCCGCCGCACCGATTCCGCCTGCGGGCGCGCGGTCCGACGCTGCTCAAGATCCCGGACCACCCCGATGCTCACCCCGGCCGCGTCAGCCAGCTCCTGCTGGGTAAGCCCCGCCGCCTTCCGGTAGCCGCGGATGAGCCCTCCCGCGCCGCCCTGACCGTCCTGATCCATCCCAGGTCATCCTCCGCAGCAACCGCCGCCAGAGGCCACGACGCTGTGGCCGGCATGTCACAACTACCCACGAATGGTCTCATGAGGATGCCACCCAGCCCCGCCGGGCGCCAGGGCGTGGTTGACAAGCGAGCACTGCGCCCAAGGGCGCAGGGCGAAAAGCGCGACAAGCCTCCCGTAGCGCGGGCGGCATTTCCCGCAGCCACGCCAGCCACGCCACCGTCCCCGCACCAGGCGTGAGCAGGCATGCGGGCCCGCCCGCGGTCCGCACGGCTACAGGAAACCACGTTGAGCTGACATGCAGCATCGATCTGGAGGCACCGCCCAAACTGAGGGCACAAGCAGCCCTGCTGCAGGACCTGCCTTCCTGCAGGCAGGCAAGAGACCCCGACACGCAGGGACAGATATGCGAGGATTCGTCAACCGCGCCATCTATGCACTTCTAGCCGGGAGCATGCTGCTCGGCGCAACGCTAGCAGCACCATCCGCGCAAGCCTCTCAGATGGGCCAGGCTTATTATCTGTACTACACGCGCATTACCAGTATCTCAGCCAATTGCACCGGGGGAAACCACCAGATCAAGCTGGACGGCTACATCACCCTCAAGCCGTACCGCGTCTACAAGGATGTAGAGATCAGCGACACATCGTCTGGTGACATCGAGTACGTCCACTACTGGCAGGACGGCTTTAGCTCGGCGTACAAGCAGGAATGGTGCAGGAACGGCGATTACGTCTACGAATACTTTGGCAAGCACAAAGACCGGAGAGAGTGGACCGAGACCTTCATCTGCTACGGCGGGAGCTGCCAGTTCGCTGGCAGCATCTACTCATCCTGGGCGACCTACGACTGGTCCTAGCGCCATCACCTGATCGGTACCCGCACTACCCGCAACGGGAGAACCCATGAGAAATATTCTCGCACTGAAGACCGGGCCATGGCGGCGCGCCGCCGCGGCAGCTGGAATTTCATTCGCCTTCGTCGGCGGCACAATGCTCGCGGTGGCAACTCCCGCAGCACACGCGACCGCTGGCATGAGCCAGCTGCCCAAGGTGAGCCAGGGCACGGTCGTGGACAGAACCTGTCAGAACAGGAGCGCGGGTGTCAAGACCTGCGAGTGGCTCTACGAATGGCCGTACAAGCTTATTAATGGCAAATATACCATAAACGTTCAGGCGTATGGTTCGATGAACGGCACTGTCAGCAAGTCCATTCTTCAGGTCCAAACGTGGGCTCGCCGCACCGCAAGCTCTCCGCCGCATGAGATAGCGGTGCTCCAGGGGCCTGCCGGTACTGGCTACATCCAGGGCAACGACGGCAAACGTCTGTGCGCCGGCGATACGGCCGGTGGCCTGCAATCGCGGTTCACCTACAAGTACTGGGATCCGAAGCCGGTGAGCCAATGGATCACTGGGACTGCCTACGGCCTATGGCAGTACGATCCGACGCCATGCAACTCGCTCTGACGCACCGATGCGGCCAGGGACCGGCCAAGGCTAGCCCCTGGCCGCAGGCATCAGCGGCTTGGCGGAACGGGCTTCCTTTCTTCGCAGGGGTTAGCTGTCTTGCGGTACCGGACGGAACCTGCAAGATCGAGCAGGACTGGCCGCGCCGAAAGGGGCCTTATGGGCGCCCACGCAAGCGCGGTCAGCTCGCCTCCAGATAGTGTTCCAGCGCGTCGCGGGCAAGCGCGGAGAGGCTCTTGCCTTCGGCTGCGGGCGGCGCCCGGCGGCCCCTGACCACTCACGATTGGTACACGCAACTTACACGTTAGGTGTATAGTAGGTGTATGAGCCGGGTGCGCACGAACATCGAGATCGAAGACATCTACCTCCAGGCGGTCATGGAGCGCTACGGCCTGCGGACGAAGACCGAAGCGGTGGAGCTCGCCCTGCGCCATCTTGCCGGGCAGCCGATGACGCGCGAGGAGGCCCTGTTGATGCGGGGCGCGCATGCCATCGGGGACCTCCCCGATGATGTCGCACCCCGGGGAGCAGCGTGATTCTCGCCGACACCTCCGCCTGGGTCGAATACGACCGGGCTACCGGAAGCGCAGTTGATCGCCGCCTGACCGATCTTATTGACAGCGGCGGCCCGGTCGCCGTCACCGAGCCGGTGATCATGGAAGTTCTGGCTGGCGCGCGCAGCGACGCGTGGGAGGCGGATCTGCGCCGCCTACTGCTGCGTTTCCACCTTTGCCCGTTCGATGCCGTCGCTGACTTCGATGGGGCGGTACGCATCTACCGTCGTTGCCGTCAGTCCGGGATCACGCCCCGGGGGATGGTTGACTGCATGATCGCTGCGGTTGCTCGACGGCACCAAGTCACTTTGCTGGCTTGCGACAGCGATCTGGACCATGTGGCCAGCGTCATCGGCATCGACCTCGACGAGGCCTCACGCCGGTAACTACCACGCGCCACGAGCTCAGCCGCGAACAGCTCGATGACCTCATCGGCCTGCAGCTCGGCCCGGTGCGCCACACCATGACATTGGCTGCATCCGGAACGCTCTCCCTGCGGCCGTCAGCATCCGCTCCCCCTGAACCAGTCCCGCATATTCACCCCACGGCGTTCCGCTACACCGGGCTCATCCTCGGCCATCGAAAATCGCCGCCGTGGCGACGGGCCCGGCTAAGTGACCGGTCAGCTTTGTGACGGGAAGATGCCGGTCAGGGCGATGCAGAAGTTCAAGACGAGGTAGGGCTGGATGTTGTCGTGCGGCTCGCTTCCCCCGGCGTCGCCGAGCATCTTCGCATTCATGACAGTGTTCGTGTCGGGGTCATGGTAGATGTGGCTAGAAGACCGGGCCATCGCGCGGCCTTTCGGGCTGTCTGACGCGGCCGCGCTACTGCTGGCCTTCACCGGGTGCGTGTGCTCGGGCATCTGAGTCGCCGCAAGTTTCACGGTCTCAGTGCCGCCGGCCTTGCCCTGGACGTAGGACGAGAGCCCTGCGCCCTGGCCTTTGTGGATCGGCACCCGTGACTGCAGGTCAGGCAAGGCGAAGGTGGTCGTTCCGTCACCTCCGTAAGTCGTGCCGAGGAGGCTGAACAAAGCGGTGTTCTGGCTGATTGGCAGGAGCTGGCCATTGCAAACGGCCCAGCCGACCGGCGCGAAGCTGAAGCCGAACATCCTGATCTCGCCGAGGAATGGCTCAGACACTGTCTTCTCCGGGGTGGCAGTAGTTACAGCCGACTGATGATGGCCTGGTAGTGGCGGCTCGGCTGCGCCAGCGCCGCGCTACCACGAGCAAACACCCCGCGGCATTCGGCCAGACGTGCTCACGGCCCGGCTCCTCCCATGTACCCTCCGCGTCCCATGTGCCCTGCGAGCCAGCCTACGCGGCCGGCCGAGAGTAGCCCATGCTCGAGCATCGCAGCAGGGTCAGCAACTCGTCGCCGGAGGCGGGGACAATCCCGATGCCAAGCCGGTCCGGGTGAGGCCGGCTGGCGAGGAAGGCTTCGCCGGTCTTGACGTATAGTTCGGTCGCGGGAGTGTCCGTGCTGGTCTTCCGGATCAGGGGTCGGACGCGCCCTGAAACTACTCATCCAGGACCCCAGGCGTCATGCACGGCGAAGTCAGCGTTCGTCCTGAGCTTATCCCGGACGACGGCGGCTTTCTGCTGGCCCTTTATGCGTCCACCCGCCGGCCGGAACTGCCCGGGCTCGGCTGGTCCGAAAAGGAACAAGATGCCTTCATCCGCATGCAGTTCGACGCCCAAACCCGCCATTACAGGGCAGCCTTCCCCGACGCCGCCCACTCGGTTATTTGCATCGACGGCGAGCCGGCCGGGCGGCTCATCACCAGCCGCGCCAATGACGAGATCGTCATCATCGACATCGCCCTCACCCCGCAGCACCGCCGCATCGGTGTCGGGGGCGGGCTGGTTCGTCGCCTGCTCGATGAGGCCGATGCCGGCCGCCTGCGCGTCAGATGCCACGTCCTGCAAGACAGTAACGCCCGCCGGTTCTGGGAGCGTGCCGGGTTCGTCCCGCGGGGCGGCGACGGCGTGTACGTGGCCATGGAGCGGGCACCCCAGGCCCGGCCACCCTGACGCGCGGCATGCCGTCACCCGGGCGGTGTCACCCCCGCCAGGGTGAGGTGCCGGAGCCGCCAGCATGTGACGATCTCGGGTATGGACAAGACCCCGTGTGCCCGGCCGGAACATACCACCGCTCAGATCTGCCGATCAGGCCAGCGGAGACACTTCGACGTGGGCACTGCCCCGGAATTTTGCCTTGCGCGGCGGTGACGATGTGGTGTCTGCCGTGATGCCGGAGGCGAGCTTGCCGGGCACGCGCTCGCAGCGCTGGCTCGCGCGCCTGAGCTTCATGCTCGCGGGTGTGGCGATCGTGATTCTGACGGTTTTTGCCGGGCTGAAGAGCGTCGCGATGCTGGCCGTCGGTCTGGGGGCCGCCGCGGTGACCCTGGCCGCGGCGTACTTCTTCCTTTCCCAGCGTGGCGCGCGGCGCTGGCTGTCGCTCGCGGTCTTCATCCTCGCGCCGATCACGGTGATCACCGTCTACGCGTTCGCCGGGCTGCTGTGGGTGGCGGTCGTGTCGGCCGCCGCGTGGCTGCTCGCGGGCATCACCGCGCGCTCGGCGCTGACCGGTGAGCAACCCGACTGGCGCATGCCCGAGCTCCCGGCGGAGCCGCCTGCCGCGCACCCGTATCTGATCATGAACCCGAAGTCCGGCGGCGGGAAGGTGGGAAAGTTCGATCTGAAGCGCAAGGCAGAAGGACTGGGCGCCGAGGTATTCCTGATGAGCGGGCCTGAACCAGTCGACGTCGCCGAAGTGGCTCGTGAGGCTGTTGCCGGGGGGGCCGATCTGCTTGGCGTCGCCGGAGGCGACGGCACGCAGGCCTTGGTGGCCAGCGTCGCCGCCGAGCACGGCATCCCGTTCATCGTGATCACCGCTGGCACGCGCAATCACTTTGCCCTCGATCTCGGACTGGACCGGGACGACCCTTCGGCGTGCCTCGGCGCGCTGTCCGATGCCGTCGAACTGCGCGTCGACCTCGGGGCGATCGGCGGCCAGACGTTCGTCAACAACGCGTCATTCGGCGCCTACGCCGAGGTCGTCGAGACCCCGGCCTACCGTGGCGACAAGCTGAACACGACCCTGAACACACTCCCGGACCTGCTGCAAGGCCATCGCGGAGCACGGCTCACGGCGCGAGCGGACGGCGCGGAGATCAAGGCACCACAGGCTCTCCTGGTAGCCAACAACCCGTACGGAACCGGGGACATTGCCGGCCTGAGCCGCCGTGCGCGGCTGGACCGCGGTGTGCTCGGTGTGGTGGGCGTCAACGTGGGCAGCGCGCGGCAGGCTGTTGGCCTGCTCTACGGGACACATGCAGCCGGGCTGAGCGTGCTGACCGCGAAGACGATCGAAATCAGCGCCGACGCACCTGAGATCCCGGTCGGCATTGACGGCGAGGCGGTATCGGTTCCCGCGCCAGTAGCGTGCACGATCCGTCCTGGCGCGCTCCGCGTCTGGGTGCCGCGGGATCGCCCAGGCGTCGCCCCGCCGAAGCCCCCGGTGAACTGGGGCAGACTGCGGCACCTCGTAGCGCCCCGGAAACGGCCATCGCTGCCGCAGGCAAATTCAGGCACGGCGCACCCGAGATAGAGGCGGTCTGGCGCCAGACGTCACCCGTCCGGCTAGGAGGGAGTGGCAAGACCGGGCGCTCGGCTGGAAGGCGTGGCGCGCAGGCAGCTAGCGGAGGGACGCGCACTTGTCGAATTTTCGGCGCGTTCGCAGCAGTTTGCGCCATGGGACCCGGCCAGCCAGCAGGAAGTGCATCGTCTCGATGAAGCCCGCCGCCGCGTCTAAGCTAAGCGGCAGCCAGGCGTTCCCGGCTTGGCGAAGAACCACCCGTTGACTACGGCGTACCCCTTCAGGCCGAATTCCAGGCTCGACCTCATCCGGGGCCAGCCGGGAACGCAACGACCCGGGGACCTCGTCGGTGGCCTCGGCGACCCCTGCAGCCGCTCGGTCAACCCGCCACCCGCGCGCACCTCCGGCTACCCCTACGCAACGGCACCAGGTCGCTATCGGCGGGTTCACCTCACCTCCGAGCCGTCCGAGCGTGAACCGCACGAACTCAGTCAATACAACGCGTACTTCCGCACGTTCTGACCTTAGTGGGCGGCCTTGCTCGGCTACCTAGTTGCGTGGCACTGGTAGAGCAGGCCAAGATCCCAGCGCAAGCGATCGGGCTCGCCAGCGCCGCCGGGAATGAAGTTGAGATTGAGCTTAAGTACTTGCACGGCGAGCTGGCCCGGGCGAGCTAAGAGTTAGGTGGCTCATGACGCGGTGCGCTGTGATCACGCCCGGGATGCCAGGATGGCGGCATGGACGTTTTTGATCATGTTCGGCTACCGGATGGCCGGCGTCTCGACATGCGGGTCAGCGGGCCCCCGGGCGGGTTTCCGCTGGTGTTTCACCACGGGACGCCCGGTGCTGCCACGCCGGTGCGGGCGCTCGAACGAGCAGCGCACGCGCGGGGGCTTCGCCTGGTGACGACATCGCGGCCTGGGTACGGTGACTCAAGCCGCCAGCCCGGCCGTGCCGTCTTGGACGTGGCCGCCGACACCGCGGCTGTCCTGGCCGCGATCGGATCCGAACGCTGCCTGGTGGCTGGCTGGTCCGGCGGTGGTCCCCATGCCCTGGCCTGCGGAGCCCGGCTCGGCGCCGCTGCGGCGGTGCTGGTGATCGCTGGCGTCGCCCCGTATGGGGCAGCGGGTCTCGATTGGATGTCCGGCATGGGAGAGGAGAACATAGCCGAGTTCTCCGCTGCGCTCCGGGGCGAGGACGAGCTGCGGTCGTACCTCCTGCCAGCGCGCGAACAGCTCCAGGAAGTCACCGCCGCGGACGTCGCTGCCTCGCTGGAGACCTTGCTACCCGATGTCGACCGGGCCTCGCTGACCGGCGAGTTCGGCGAGGACCTGGCCGCCAGTTTCCGGGAGGCGGTTCGCACGGGCGTGGCGGGCTGGCTCGACGACGACCTGGCATTTGCGAGCCCATGGGGCTTCGGCCTGGAAGAGATCTCGGTCCCGGCCATGATCTGGCAAGGAAGCGCCGATCTCATGGTGCCCTTCTCCCACGGCCAGTGGCTTGCCTCGCAGCTGCCTGGCGCCTCGGCGCATCTCGAACAAGGAGAGGGTCATCTGTCGGTCGGACTCGGTGCACTTGACCGCATGCTCGACGAACTCGTGGCGGCCGGCCGCCGGCTCTAGCACCTCACGCACATGGCGTCCCGAAGCGGCTGGATCCGGCGCGACCGCCGTGTCGCCGGAGAAGTACGAGAGGATCTTGTCCAGCAGCCAGCCGGCCCGCGCGCCGTTCTAGAGCCCGATCGCGACGCCGTCGAGGCGGTGGTCTGTTCCGCCTTCCAGCGAGCCGTGGTCACGATGAAAGCGAATCATCTGGGCGCTGCCCTTGAACCGACTCCCAGGCGGGAGCTTCTGAGAGCTCGGCAGCTGGTGCCCGCGTCGCTCGAGGTCGGCGATTACCTCCGGATCAAGCCCGTCGTCGACGGACACGTCGAGTCCGTCGAGGACCCGATAGCGCGGAGCGTCGATGGCCTCCTGGAGGCCCATGCCAGCATCAAGGACGTTGACCATGAGCTGGATGTGGCCCTGCGGCTGCATCATCCCCCCCATGCACCCGAACACGATCTCCGGCCGGCCATCGCGCAGCGCCATCGCGGGCAAGATGCTGTGGCGAGGGCGGCGCCCGGGGGCGATCAGGTTCGGGCTCTTGGGATCGAGCGAGAACTCCGCACCGCGATCGTTCATGACCACACCCGTGCTCCCTGCGACCACGCCGGCGCCGAAGGCCGACGAGAGGCTGGTGATCAGCGAAACGGCGTTGCCGGCCGCGTCGACCACGCACAGGTAGGTCGTGTCACCCAGGTCGCGTCCTATGTCGGGCTGTGGTCGCGCCGTCTTGGGATCTATCCGGTCGCGCAGGCCCGAGAGCGCTGATTCGGTAAGCAGCGAGGTCACATCGACCTCCACGCACCGGGGATCGCCGACACGCGGGAATGCCTCGCCGAATCCGATCCGGGTGGCTTCGATCTCCAGGTGCATCCGCTCGGCCGGCGAGAGCTTGCCGAGGTCGTCGAAGGACAGGATGCCCAGCGCGACGAGCGCGATGATGCCCTGGCCGTTCGGGGGCATCTCCAGGATCCTCCGGCCGCGGTATTCCAGACTGATCGGCTCTGCCCACTCGGCGCGCTGAGCTGCGAGGTCGGCTTCGGTGAGACCACTGCCGCCGACCGAGGAGGCGCGGACGAGCTCGCGCGCGACCGGGCCGGTGTAGATCCCGTCGCGGCCCTCGCGGCCGAACAGCTCCCAGGTATCGGCCAGTGCCGGGTGCCGGAAGCGTTCTCCCGGCGCCGGCGCTCGCCCGTCGACGAGATACTCGAGGCCCCCGAACTGCTTCAGCTTGCCGGCGCCAAATGCCCAGGTGGCAGCGATCGTTTCCCCTACCGGGAAACCGTCACGGGCGTACTCGACCGCGGGAGCCACCAGCTCGGCCAGCGGCCGGGACGCGAAGCGTTCGTGCAGCGCGGTGTAACCGCCCGCGGCCCCCGGCACGGTGACCGTCTCCCAGCCTGCCTCTGGCATCGTCTTGCGGCCGGCGAAGCGGGAGGCGGACAACCCGCCGGGGCAGCGTCCGCTGGCGTTGAGACCGTGAACGCGCCGGTCGTCCTCCCACCACACCATCGCCCACATGTCGCCGCCCAGCCCATTCATCATCGGCTCGACGACGCCCAGGACCGCCGCAGCCGCGAGCGCGGCATCGATCGCGTTGCCGCCGTCGGCGAGGATCCTGAATCCCGCTTGCGCTGCCAGCGGCGAACTCGTCGCCACCATCCCGCCGGAGGCGAAGACCGATGAGCGGCGGTCGAAGACGTCGCTTTCCGTAGCTCCCATTTTCCGTGGCCCCCCATCACAGATCCACCGGGTTTGCGTTCCCCCATGATCAGCAAGTCGCCTGGCGTCGGAGGTAGCGCGGGAAGGATCCCCTTCCGGCGCCGGAGGAAACATATTTACGCCCGGTTCAGGGAAACAGATCTCAAGGCCGTCCGATCGTCCCGCTGGTAGGAAGCGGAATAGAGATAACGCTATGAATTCCGGCCCTAGGGCCATCTGATCAAGGGGAAGACATATCATGACCGCGAAATCGCCCCATGTGGCGTCATTCTCTGCCGTCCGGCCGGCTTTCGAAAGCGAGCTGGGATCGGTGACCCAGCTCGACGCCGCCTCGCTGCCGATACTTAGCGGCCTGTCCATCAAGCGCATCATCCTGGAGCCCGGCGCCATCCGCGAGCCGCAGTGGAATGTCAACGCTAACCAGCTGGCTTACTGCATTTCCGGCACAGTGCTGGTTGCCACGCTCGGCAACGCCGACAGTTTCTCCTCATTCGTCGTCAGCCCCGGGCAGATGTATCACGTGGAATCCGGCGCGGTTTACCATATCGAGAACGTCGGAGGCACCAGGGCAGAGCTCATCCTGGCGCTGCGCACCGAGCGCCCCCAGCATTTCTCCCTGCGCTCCAGCTTCAGCGCCATGACCGACGCGGTGCTCGGGAACACCTACGACCTGCCGGCCTCTGCGTTCGCCGCCTTCGACCGCTCGCCCTCCAGCCAGATCGCCCGCCGCGACGGCCCGCCCGACATACCGTCAACCGCCGGGCTGCCGAACGCCCGCCTGTTCGACGCCGAAGGCCAGCACGCGCCGCTGTCGTACGCCTACGGGCAGGCGAAGCTGGCCCGCAAGCAGTACTGGGCCGCCCTCGAAGACCTGTCGATGTACTCGCTGCAGATCAAGGAGAACGGCATGCGCGAGCCGCACTGGCACCCGGTCACCGCCGAGATGGGCTACGTGGCCAAGGGGCACGCCCGGATGCGCGTCCTGGATCCGGACGGCACGCTTGACGAGTACATCCTGAGCCCCGGAGATGTCTACTTCGTCCCGCGCGCCTACCCGCACCACATCGAGGACATCGGCGAAGACGACATCAACTTCCTGATCTTCTTCGACCAGCCCACGCCCGGCGACATCGGCTACCGCGCCACCGCCAGCGCGTTCTCCCGCGAGGCCCTGGCCACCGGCTTCGGCATCCGCGAGCGCGACCTCCCGCAGTTCCCGTTCACCCCCGTCGACCCGCTGATCGTCGCACGGCGCAACCCGGTCGACCCGGTCCCCTGATCCCCGCGCTGTTGGCCTGGCGAACGCGATGCGCGCCCTCATGCCGCCGATCTGCTCGGCTGACCGCCCGGCCGCGCCTGCGACCGGTGCCGTGCCGTGCCGTGCCGTGCCGAAAGATCACAATACGCGGCGACGCGGCGACTGAGTTCGGTCATAGCGGCAGAACGGTGGCAGCTGCGCGAAGCCGGGCAGTGCGCATGACGCAGTATCGGCATCAGCTTCCGGCCCACGCCGTCCCGCTAGGAAAGATAATAGTTCAATGCAAATCCGGATCGAGGGCATCGACCTGCCGGGTCGATCGTGCGGTCCGAGCAAGGACGTTCCAGGCGGCTACCGCAACATTCACGTGGGAATCCAGCGCCGCGGCAAGCGTGACGAGCTGCTCGGCCTGACTCCGGGCGACGCGCCTACCGCGACGTGGGCTTTCGAGTGCCAGCTCTGCGGACCCGCAGATCCGCGATGCAGGTCTCGCCGACTGGCGCAAACTGGCCCAGGCACTGCACGCGCGCTACTCGGTCCCGGACTACATCGTGGCAGCGGCGTTCGTCGCCGCGTTGGCACAGATCGCCGAGGCCGAGGGACACCACCCCGACGTGAAACTAACCCGCCGCGTCATCGACGTCTCGCTATGCACGCATGAGGACGGCCTGTGGGTTACCCAGAAGGACATCGACATGGCGAGGAAGATCAGCGAGATCGCCTGCCAGAACGGGCTTGAGCCCGAGCCCGCCGCGGTGACCCAGCTCGAGATCGCGCTCGACACCGCGCACGAGGCCGGCATCGCCCCCTTCTGGTCGGCCCTGCTCACCGGTAGCCCGGACAACAAGACATATGACTCGATCTTCGACCCCACCGGCCGGGTCCCAGGCCTGTGGTTCCAGGGCACCGAAGACCACGAGACGCCCCGCCAGCGCTGGCACTTCGACCTATGGCTCGCCCCCGACGTGGCCGGCGAACGGATCGCTACGGCCGTGGCCACTGGCGGATCCATAGTTGACGACTCTGCGGCACCAGCTTTCACCGCGCTCGCCGACCCCGACGGCAACCGGGCCTGCATATGCACCTCACTTGAGCGCGGCTAGCCAGGGAGGGCTATGTCCGTACAGGTGCGGCCGGCGACCGCAGATCGATGGGATGACCTCGTCACAGTGTTCGGGCGACGCGGTCCAGCATCACCGGATGCCAACATCCTCGACAGCGCCTCCTGCCACCGCCGCGATGACCTCGCACGGGCATGTTGAGGAGCCCAAGGGTCGCGGTCATGGCGATTGGTTAGGTGGCTGGGCTGGCCAGTCCGGTCTGGTAGGCGTACCGGACGGCTTGGGCGCGGTCGCGGGCGCCGGTCTTGGCGAAGATCCGGTTGATGTGGGTTTTCACGGTGGCGTTGCTGACGAACAGGCGCTGGGCGATCTCGGCGTTGCTGAGACCGGCGGCGAGCAGGGCCAGGACCTCGGCTTCGCGGGTGGTGAGCCCGGCGGGAAGCTGCCGGGTGGGGATGCCGCCTTCGGGAGGGTCCGGCGGGCGGCTGGTGACCGCGGCGACGAGGTGTTCCTGGACGGCGGGGTCCAGGTGGGTCTGCCCGGCGTGGACGGCGCGGATCGCCGCTTCGATCTGCTCCGCGCTGGCGTCCTTGGTGAGGTAGCCGAGCGCGCCGGCGCGCAGCGCGGGCACGATGGTGGCGTCGTCGGCGTAGGTGGTCAGCACCAGGACCCGGGTGGCCGGGATGCGCTGGCGGAGTTGCCCGGTCGCGGTGATGCCATCGGTGCCTGGCATCCGCAGGTCCATCAGGACCACATCGGGGTGGTGTGCTTGGGCCAGCGCGAGCGCCTCACTGCCGTCGCTGGCCGTCCCGACGACCTCGACGCCGTCGATGAGCGCGACCAGCATGCTCAGCCCGTCGCGGACCACCCGCTGATCATCGGCGATCAGGACGCGGATACTGGGCCGCTGCCCGGATGCCGTCACGCCGGGATCTCCACCTCGACGAGCCACCCGCCCGGGGCGGGACCGGCCCGCGCGGTGCCTCCGGCCCGGGTGGCCCGCTCACGCATGGCGGTCAGCCCGTGCCCGCCGCCCGCGCCGGCCAGCACGCCGCCGCCAGCCGCGGAGCCGGTTTCCGCGCATGTCCCGGGCGGCTGCGTGTCCTGCACGGTCAGGACGGTGCGATCAGGGGCGTAGCGCACGGTGACCGTGGCGGCCGCGCCGGGAGCGTACCGGGCGATGTTGGTCAGGGCCTCCTGCGCCCCGCGGTACAGCGCCAGCTCCGCTTCCGCGGGCAGCTGCCGTGGCGGTTCCCTGGGTCAGCAGGCTGACGCTGGTCCCGGTGTCGCGGCGGAAGTCCGCCACCAGGACGCCGAGCTGGCCGACGGTGGGCAGCCGGCCGCCGCGCAGCGCGCCGACGGCCTGCCGGGCGTCCGCGAGCCCTTCCCGGGCCAGTTCCGCCGACCGCCCGATCGCAGCCCGCAGCCCCGGGCTGGCCGGCTCGGCTTCGGCGAGCTTACGCGCGCCCTGCAGCTGGATCGCCAGCCCGGACAGCGCGTGGGCGAGCACGTCATGCAGCTCACCGGCGATCCGGCTGCGCTCAGCAAGCGCCACCGCGGCCGCCTCGCCCTCGCGGGCGTCCTGCAACTCGGCCAGCAGGAACTCGGCCTGGTCCTGGCTTTCCCGGCCGCGGCGGATGAACCGCCCGGTCACTCCCAGCAGCAGGCACAGCAGCACAGCAGCGATCACCGGCTGGGCCGCCGGGTGCTGGGTCAGCGCGATCGCGGCGGCCAGGGCCACCGTGATCGCGCCCCCGGCGGCGGCCGCGGGCAGGCCCGGCAGGCGGACCGCGGCGATCCACACCCCCAGCGAGGCCGCCAGCCCGGCCGCACCATGCGGCTGCAACGCGGCCAGCGCCACCCCGCCCGCTCCCACCAGGCCGATCACCACTGCCTGAGCCGCCAGGCCGCGCTCACCCCAGCCAGGTGTCAGGCCCACGACTGCTGCCCCGACATATACGGCGATGGCCGCCGTGATGGCCAGCCGGATCCCGGCCAGGCCCGCCGCAGGATGACTGTTGAGACCGGCGACCACCACGACCGCGATGAAAGCCCAGCCCAGCGGGCGCAGCATCTGGCGCTGACGGTACCGGCGCTCACCGGCGCGCGACCACGCCTGCGCCACCCGCGCCGAAGCCTCCCCGGCGCCCGCCGCGGGCGGCGGCTGCGCGGGATCCGCCGGGCCACGCGTAAGGCCCGCCGCTGCCAGCCGTGACCTCATGGTCACAGTCTGGCCCGCGGCGGGCGCCGAAGACAGATCAGACATGGGTACCAGCGCGGACCGGCGCGGGCAGCGCGGCTGCCCCGGCCGTCATCCGGCGGCCGCGCACAAACAGCACGACCAGCCGGGTCAGCACATCGGCCAGCGCCATCATCACCAGCGCCGCGGCCCATGCCTGCGCGCCGGTGATCTGATGCGCGACACTGAACCGGCCGATCGCCGGCCCAGCCCCGTGGGTGGCAGCGAACACGAACGCCATCCGGGCACCCACCCCGGTGATCCACAGACCGGCGGCCAGCCAGCCCGCCCGGCCCAGCACCCGGCCGTCACCGCCGCGACGCAGATACGTGGCCAGCCCGGCCAGGCCGCCCATGACCGCCCCGGCCGACACACAGATCAGCTCCAGCGGGAAGTCGTTGCCCCCGGCCGGCACCGAATGCAGGAACAGGACAGCGGCAGCACCGACCACCAGCACCGGGACGCCCAGGCTACGCAGGTCCAGCCGGCGCTCGCGGACCTGGCGGACAACCAGCAGGACGAGGATCGCGTTGATGATGTAAGCAGAAGTCGTATTCATGACCCCGAGCCTGCCGCCCGACAGCCTTCCGGGCGTCAGCCCACAGACGGGCATCCGGGTTGACCAGCACCTCAACCCACCGGCCGGCCAGCATCAACCCGGACCGGCTCTGCCACGTGGGCTGTCGCCGATCTCGCCGAATATGCTCAGCCGGGTCGTCCCGGGAGGCTCACCGGGCGGCCGGGATGGTGCCATTGCCGGCGGATTCGATGTCAAGCCGCTTCCGCGGCCCTCCATGGCGCCTTGTGGCAGGTGCCGGGCGGTCTGCCTCACCTGGGCTGGTCGTGATCTGGCTGTTACGTTTTGAGGTAGGTGGTGAAGAATGCCGCGATGCGCCGGCGGGCGTCTTGCGCCGAGGGTTCGTGAAACGCCGTTCCCGACAGCTTTCCCATCACCGCGAACAGGACCGGCATGTCGCTGGGGTCGTGGTCGTTGAGGAAGCCATGGCCGGCGCCGGGGTACTCCTTGATGTCGTGGTCCACGCCGGTCGCGGTCAGGACGCGTTCCAGCCGCTTGGCGGTGCCCCGGTTGACGTGGTCCTTGGCGCCGTAACTGCCCACGATGGGGCACGCCCCGGTCAGGAAACTCTCGGAGTAGACGTCCTTGCCCGCAGTGCCGTAGTTCACGCTCGAGGCAGAGAAGCCGCGGCCGGGGGCCAGCAGCAGGGCGAATCCGCCGCCCAGGCAGTAACCGATGACACCGATCCGGCCCGTGCAGTCGTCCCGGCCAGCTAGCCAGGCACGGCTGGCCTCGATGTCGTCGAAGGTCGGGCCGCGCCGGGCGCGCCCGTCGCGCATGATGGAGCGCATGCAGGTGAGTTTGCGGCCCCAGTGGAACAGGTCGGGTGCCACGGCCAGGAACCCCTCGCCCGCCAGCCAGTTCGCCTGGTTGCGCAGGTCGTGGCTCATGCCCAGCGCGTCATGGATCATGACCACCCCTGGCCAGGGGCCTGGGCCTAATGGAGTGGCCAGGTAGGCCGGCATATCTCCGTGCGTGGCGGGGATCATCACCTCGGTCATCACATCTCCTCGCGGCCCGGTCAGCCTGCCCCCGCACCTCCGGACTTCCCTGACGTCAGGGCGGGGGCGTCGAGTCCGGCACGGGCGGTGGTAGGAGAATACAGAGCGCGCCGGTCAACGACCACGCGGCTCACCTCGCCGCACACCCCGTCGGTGCAGCTGGCGTCGGCCCCAATCGTGAACGGCGTCCCTGCCATTCCCGCCTCCTCGTATCCCTGGAACCAGCCTAGCTAAGCCAACGGCTCTAGGCCGACTCCGGTACATCGGCCTCGGCGTTGCCTCTCACCTGCGGTAACACCGCTGATGCGACAGCCCGCCACCGCTGAGGTTTCGCCGTGGTTGCGGCTCACGCACCGGTCCGGCCCGACCGGCGCAAGGTCGCTCAGCACCTCACCATCGGCATCAGCGAGGACCACTTCAGCTACCCCCGACCTGGCCTCCATCACCGCCGAGCCGCCCTCGACGGGATCTACGTGCTCCGCTCCAGCGCCGTCCCCTGGCGCGCATTCGCCTTCAGCGGGATGCTTGCGTCATGGCTGCGGCGGGGTACCGGCTATGAGCACGGTGCCGGACGTACATGTGCATGCGGCACGCGTTCGCGTGAACTAGGCCGCAGGCTGGCGGGGCCGGGGTCCTTGGCCGCGATAGGGCCGGTGTAGGCCATCCGGCCGGGTCTGTTGGGGAGGCGATGTTGAGCGGCAGCGGAACGGGCGAAGGGCCGTCGGCGGCGCCATCGCTGCGGATGCAGTCGACTGCCAGGCGAAAGGTCTGGGGCTGGGGCCTGGAGGGCCAGGGGCTGGCGGTGAGCGAGATCGAGCAGCTCGGGGCCGCCTTCGCCGGGCGCCTGGGGATCGGTGGCGTGCGTGCCGGGGAACCGCCGCGAGTGGAGGACCTGCAGCTGCGCGCGCCGCGGTTGGCGCCGCCTGCGTCGCTTGAGGCGGCGTTCAGCACGGACCCCTACGACCGGGCGGCCCACACGTATGGCAAGTCGTTCCGCGATCTGGTGCGCGCGTTCCGCCGTGATTTCGCGCATGCGCCGGACCTGGTGGCATTCCCCCGCGACGAGGGCCAGCTGGTGTCGGTGCTGGAGTGGTGCAGCGGTGCGGGCGCCGCGGCGATCCCGTTCGGCGGCGGCTCCAGCGTGGTCGGCGGTGTCGAGCCCGACGTGGGTGACGGCTATAACGGCGCGGTCAGCGTCGATCTTGGCCACCTGGCCGGGGTACTGGAGGTCGACCGGGACTCGCGTGCCGCGCGGATCGCTGGCGGCACTCTGGGCCCGGTGCTGGAGGCGCAGCTGAAGCCGCACGGGCTGACGTTGCGGCATTTCCCGCAGTCGTTTGAGTGGTCGACGCTGGGCGGGTGGATCGCGACGCGCTCAGGCGGCCATTTCGCGACCCTGCACACCCATATCGATGAGTTCGTCGAGGCCGTCCGGGTGGTGACGCCACGCGGCGTGCTGCAGACCAGGCGGCTGCCGGGCTCGGGCGCGGGCCCGTCGGCGGAGCGGCTGTTCTGCGGCTCTGAAGGCGCACTTGGGGTGATCACCGAGGCGTGGGTGCGGGTCCAGCCTCGGCCGCGGTTCAGGGCGGGCGCATCGGTGTACTTCGCCGGCTTCGCGGACGCGGTGCAGGCAGCCCGGGAACTCGCGCAGTCCGGGCTTGATCCGGCCAATTGCCGTCTGCTTGGCCATGACGAGGCGCTGTTGTCGGGCAGCGGTGACGGGTCGCGCTCGATTCTCGTGCTCGGCTTTGAGTCCGCTGATCACGAGCTGGGGCCGTGGCTGGCCCGGGCGCTGGAGATCTGCGCCGACCATCGCGGCGAGGTGCGCGATGAGGACACTGACCCGGCCGCGGTCTGGCGCGCCGCATTCTTGCGCGGTCCGCACTTGCGCGACGGCTTCGTCCGGCTCGGGCTGGTGGCCGAGACCTTCGAGACGGCGGTCACCTGGGACCGCTTCTGGGAGTTCCACGAGGGCGTGCTAGCCGCCGTGGAGCAGGCGATGCTCAAGGCGTGCGGCGGCGGCGCGGTCTCGTGCCGCTTCGCGTACGTGTATCCCGACGGCCCCGCGCCGTATTACTCGGTCTACGCGCCCGGCCGTCCCGGCCAGGAACTCGAGCAGTGGGATCAGATCAAGCTGGCAGCTTCGGAGGCGATCCTGGCGCTCGGCGGCACGATCACCCACCATCACGCGGTTGGCCGGGATCACCGCCAGTGGTACCTACGCGAGGCACCGCGGCTGTTCACCGCCGCGCTTCGCGGGGCGAAGGCTGAGCTGGACCCCGCCGGGATCATGAACCCGGGGGTATTGATACAGCCCAGCGGAGCCGTGCCCTACGGCCACGAAAGAGACAGGTAAGGACAAGCACGGACTCGGTGCCCGCCAGTGCTCCCCGGACAAACTCGCTAGAACCGGGCTCACGCACGCCTTCAGGCCGATGGTCAGGTGATCTTCCGAAACCAGTCAGTCATATCTGTAATAACCCCGCGAGCACTTATTTGGGTGTCGCCGCGCCGGTAGCGGGATCCTGGACCGGAAGTATTCGGGTGGCAACCGTAACTCCGGCGAACGCCAGACCCGCCATCATGGCGCACGGCCGCAGCGGTGAGACCGCTGGGCAGCCACGGTCAGCAGGCGAACGGAGAAAATCCGTGCCGTTAGCCGCACCATCTGGCTGGCCGTAGCGGCTGGAAAATCAGTCGCGGCAAAGGCCTTCCGTCGGGCAGCATAGCCAGGCTGGTTGCTCGGAATGGGGCCAAATGACTGCACCTGAACTTGATCGCGGCTCACCGGCCCGGAAACGGGCGGTGCTGCTCGCGCTGCGCTACTACGGCCGCCAGATGGCCCGGCTCCGGCGCTTCACGGTGCCTGCGATGTTGCTGCCCGCGCTGGGAAACACGTGCATCTTCTACGTCGCGCCGCTGATCGTCGCTCAACTGGCCGGCCGCTTGGTCGGCCACGGGTCCGTCGGCATCGGTGCGGCGATGCCGTATGTGCTCGGCTTCGGGGGCGTGCTTCTTTTCGCCGAGATCTTGTGGCGGATCGGCATCCACTGCCTGAACCGCCTCGACGGCCGCGGAATCGAGAACCTCTACGTGATCGGCATGGACGAGCTGCTGGCGAAGGATGCAGCGTTCTTCCACGACAACTTCGCCGGTTCGCTGACCAAGCGGGTGCTGAGCTTCGCTTCCCGGTTCGAGGACTTCGCCGACAATCTGGTGTTCAACATCGTCGGCAGCCTTGTGCCGCTCGCGTTCGCGTCGGTGGTGTTGTGGCGATATGATCCGTTGCTCGTCGCCGGGCTCATCGGCCTGATCGCTATCACCGGCGCCGGCATCGCACCGCTGATTCGCCGTCGTCAGAGGCTCGTCGACCAGCGCGAGGAAGCGATCGCGCGGGTGTCCGGGCACGTCGCCGACAGTCTGATGAATATGGACACGATCCGCGCGTTCGCTGCCGGGGACCGGGAGGCCGCCGAGCACAGGTCGCGCGTCGCCGAACAGCGGCGGAAGTCGGTGCGGTCATGGGACTACGCGAACCTGCGCATCGACACGCTGGTCGCGCCCGTGTCCGTGCTGACCAACGTGTTCGGTCTGCTGCTTGCGGTCGCACTCGGCGGGGGCAAGCACGGAATCGAGGCGATCATCGTGGCATTCACGTACTACTCCAATGCGACGCGGATCATGTTCGAGTTCAACCAGATCTACCGCTCTCTAGAGAGCTCGCTGACTGAAGCCGCGCAGTTCACCGAGTTGCTGCTAACACAGCCGGCCGTGGTCGACCCGATTGCGCCCGAGCCGCTGCAGCCGAAGGCGAGCGACGTCCGCTTCGAGCGCGTGATGTTCGCGCACGCGGGCGGACCGCCGTTATTCGCCGGGCTCGACCTGGCTGTGCCGAGCGGGACCACGCTCGGCCTGGTCGGCCGGTCAGGCGGCGGCAAGACCACGCTGACTCGCCTTCTGCTGCGGATGATGGATATCAAGGAGGGCCGGATCCTGATCGGCGGCCAGGACATCAGCAAGCTGCGCCAGTCAGACCTGCGCAGCCTGATCGCCTACGTGCCGCAGGTTCCCGCGTTGTTCCACCGGACGCTGCGCGACAACATCGCGTTCGCGCGCCCGCACGCGACCGACGCGGAGATCCACCAGGCGGCGCAGGCGGCGCACGTGACAGAGTTCGCTGACGCCCTGCCGGACGGATTCGACACGATGGTCGGCGAGCGTGGCGTGAAGTTGTCCGGCGGGCAGCAGCAGCGAGTCGCGCTGGCCCGGGCGATCCTGCGTGACGCGCCGATCCTGCTGCTCGACGAGGCGACCAGCGCGCTGGACTCGGAGAGCGAGATCCTTGTCCAGCAGGCGTTGTGGCAACTCATGGAGGGCCGGACCGCGCTCGTGGTCGCGCACCGGCTGAGCACGGTCGCGCGCATGGACCAGCTGGTCGTGCTCGACCGCGGCCAGATCGCCGAGAAGGGCACACACGAAGAGCTGCTCCGTCTCGACGGAACCTACGCCAGGCTGTGGCGACACCAGTCGGGCGGCTTCCTTGACGACGACGTGGCGACAGCGACGTTCTCACAGGCCCCGACGCTGAGCGCATGAGCCCTCTCGCGGATCTAGCCTAAAAACCGTCATCGCCTGCGCCCTGATCGCTACCTAACGAGAGCTTCAAGCTCGCAGCGCACCTGCGCCAGTCGCTCGAGGAGTTCCGCGGGGAAAGCGTCTTCGAAGGTCCTGCGGAAGTACTCCTCGACCTCATTAACCTCTGCCAGCCACTCACCGATTTCGACCGCGGTCAGGGCCGCCATGTCTGCAGGCGTCACGTCTAGGCCGTCAAGGTTGAAGGCGTCCGGCATTGGGATAAGTCCGATCGGGGTCTCGGTCAGACACACTTCCCCCTTGAGGTATCGGATAAGAACGTCGATCACCCGGGCATTTTCGCCGAAGCCTGGCCACAGGAAGTGACCGTCTTCTTCCGACCGCCGGAACCAGTTTACAGCTGCGATCAGCGGCAGCCTGTCGGCACCGTGCTCGGCCGTGATCTTGGCACCGATTCGCAGCCAGTTGCGGATGTAGTCGGTCACCGCCAGACCAAAGAACGGGGCCATAGCGAACGGGTCGTGCGCCACCTTGCCGACCTCGCCCTCAGCCGCTGCCGTTGTAGCGGAACTGATCATTGCGCCGAGCAGCACACCCGCTTCCCAGCTTCGCGCAACTCGCACGAGCGGGATGGTGGTCGGACGACGTCCTCCGAACAGGATGGCGTCGAGTGGAACGCCCTCAGGGCTATTCCAGATCGCCACGTCGGCCGTGTCGCAGGATGCATACGGCGTCGTGAACCGCGAGTTGGGATGGACCGCAGTGGCGACATCGACTCCCGATCCCCGCAGCCACTGCTCACCCTTCCAGGTGATCAATCGCGCAGGGGGCGGTGACAACTCCGGCCACCAGGCCTCGCCCGAGTCCGGGTTGTAGGCCACATTGGTGAGCAGGCTGCCCTTCTTGATAGCCTCCACAGCCACTGGATTGGTGGCCGGACCGGTACCGGGCGCGACTCCGAAGAATCCCGCCTCGGGGTTGATGGCGTACAGCCGGCCGTCATCGCCCAGGCGAATCCAGGCGATGTCGTCCCCGATGGTCTTGACCGTGTAGCCGGGGATGGTCGCTTGCAGCATGGCTAGGTTCGTCTTTCCGCAAGCGCTGGGGAAGGCCGCGGCCACGTACCACTTCCGGCCCGCGGCGTTTTCGGTAATCTCGATGATCATCATATGCTCTGCCATGGCCCCTTTGGGGTCTACGGCTGCCAGAGCCGTCGCCAGGCGAAGTGCCAGGCACTTCTTGCCCAGGAGGGCGTTTCCGCCGTACCCACTGCCGAAGCTGATGATCAGCTCATGCTGCGGGAAGTGGCAGATGCTGAGCTTGTCGGGGTTGCACGGCCAGGCCATGTCGGCCTGTCCAGGCTCGAGCGGCACACCCACTGAATGAATGGCCTTCACGAACGCACCGGCCGCGCCCAGCTGGTCTAGTACCAGCTGGCCGCAACGCGCCATTGTGAGCATGTTGAGTACCACATACGGGCTGTCGGTCAGCTGCACGGCGATGCGTCCTAGAGTGGATCCCAGGGGGCCCATGCTGAATGGTACGACATACATTGTTCGTCCGTGCATGGCGCCAGCCAGCCAGTCTTCCAGCTGAGGCAATGCCTCAGCTGGGTCCCACCAGTTGGTAAGCGGGCCGGTGTCGTCGGGACTGCAAATGTGCGTATCCTTGACGACGCGTGCCACATCGCGTGGGTCGGACCTTGCAAGGTACGAGCCGAAAAATGCTCCCCTCAGGGAGATGAGCGTGCCGTGCGCGACCAGCATCTTAGTGAGATGCTCGCGCTGAGCGTCGGAACCTGTGACCCAGACCACTCGGTCCGGCTCAGTAAGATCTGCGATCTCGTCGACCCATGCGTTCAGGGTCGCGTTGGACGTATATGCGCGTGACGATACCGCAGTGGCGGTCATGTCTCCTCCAGAATGTCGGAGTTCTACCGGAAACTAAGACAACTACCACCATTGACAATGACACTCATCATTGCTCCTATTATGCCCGACTTAGATCACACTTGCGGTCCCGACCGCATTCAGGCAGCTGATGTCGCCGATGGTATCCGAGCCGCCGGAACCTTGCCAGCAAGATCAGCACCGAGCGGCCAGTTCCAGGAGAAGTAAAACCCGGACTGCAGTGCCGGGCAGCCCTGGGCGCGCGGCGAAGCCGCAGCGGCACTGCACGGTGCCGTCGCGCACCCTGTCGACTTCACAGAATAGCGTCCTTCCTCGCGCTGCCAGTTCCTAATGATCAACTATCATGCCGTTTTGCTACCTGTGAATTTCGGCAAGGTCACACATTTGTAAACACGTCTCAGCGGGGCCCCCTTTGCACTTACGCGGGCGGGGATATCCGCGCCCGCCGGTGGGCCAGCGAGGTCGTCGACGGCGCATGCGAAAGGCGGATCTTGCCTGCCCACGCCGAGGACCCGGTCACGCCCCGTAACGAAGGTGGCCGTATCTTCGAGCCGGTGCTCGTGGCCGTGAGGGCACAACGGTGCCGAACACGCGCCGGTCCCTGCCGAGTCTCAGAGTAATTGGCCAGGTGGGCGCCAGTTCGGCGTGCCGCAGCCGAGACGGCTGCTCGGCCTGGCGAGCTACACGAGCAGCAAGCTATGCGAGCAGCATGAGATGCGTGCCGCGCTGGAACCGCAGCGTCCCGGCTCGTCGTGCTTTCGCCGGCGGGGCGAGCAGTTGCATCCAGAGCGATAAGACGCGGATCACCATTGCCGCCGGCCATGACGTGATCTGTGGAACTTTGGACGCGATCACAAGCCTGCTTGCCGGCGCTCGGGCAGGACTAGTAGTCCGGGTCGTCGGCACGGAGGCGCAGAATGGTTACGGAGCCCAGGTTGTCCCCCGTGACAAAAACAGGCTTCCCCCGGGCCCATTCGACCCTCGACGTAACCCCGTCACCGTGCCACATCGCGGTGAGCCGGCCGGCGTGAAGGTCCCAGACGATCGCTGTTCCATCCTGGCTTGTGGTGACCGCCCAGGTTCCGTCTGCGGTGACCGCCATTGCGTGAATAGGCTTCTTGTGGCCAACGAGGCTGTGCCGTCGCCTGCCGGTCACCAGATCCCACACGACCGCCGTAGTGTCATCGCTGGCGGTGAGGGCCAGGGTACCGTCGCCGCTGACCGCCACCGCCGTCCACTGCTGATTATCTGTCAGGGTACGGAGCCGCTCGCCGGTGGCCAGGTCCCACACCATCGCCGTCCCGCCGACGAAGCTGGCCGTAACCGCCCATGCGCCTACGACAGACATCGTCCGGATATCAATCTGGCCGACGAGAGTGTGCAGGCGCTCACCGGTGGCCAGGTCCCACACCATCGCAATGCCGCCTTCGCCGGCGGTGACAGCCAGGGCGCCATCGCGGGTAACCGCCACCGCTTCGACAGCCCCCGGGTGGCCAGTTAGAGTGCGCAAGCGCTCGCCGGTGGCCAAGTCCCACACAATTGCAGTGCGGTCACGGCTGCCGGTTACCGCGAAAGCTCGGTCGCTAGTGACCGTCACCGCGCCAACTCTGTTCTTGTGGCCGACAAGGGTATGCCGCCGCTCACCTGTCAACAGGTCCCAGACCATCGCCGTATCGTCGTAGCTGGCGGTGACCGCCATGTCGCCGTCGCCGCTGACCGCCACGGCGGAGACCCACCCTCGGTGGCCAGAGAGGGTGTGGCGCCGCTCACCGGTGACCAGATCCCACACCATCGCTGCCCCGTCGTAGCTGCCGGTGACCGCCACGGCGCCATCTCCGGCCACCGCCAACGTCCGGATTGCAGTCTTGTGACGGACGATTGGGTGCTTGGGCTGGCTACTGGCCAGATCCCAAACGATCGCTGTCTCGTCGTGGCTGGCGGTCACCGCCAGGGCTCCGTCGCTAGTAACCGTCACTGCTTCGACCTGGTCCTGGTGGCCGACGAGAGTGTTCAGCTGCTCGCCAATCGCCAGGTCCCACACCATCGCCGTGTTGTCAGCGCTGGCCGTGACTGCTAGGGCGCCGTCGCCGCTGACCGCCACGGCCCAGATCCACTCCTGGTGGCCAGAGAGGGTGTGGCGCCGCTCACCGGTGACCAGATCCCACACCATCGCCGTCCGGTCATTGCTGCCGGTGACGGCGAGGACGCCGTCGTCGCTGACCGCGAGCGCCCTGATCCAATCCTGATGGCCGGCCAGCGTATACAGCTGTTCGCCGGTCAGCGCATCCCACACGATCGCTGTCTTGTCGTAGCTGCCGGTGACCACCTTGGCGTCGTCTCCTGTGAACACCGCCGCCGTGACTTCACGCTGGTGACCAGCCAGGGTGTGCAGTCGCTCGCCGGTCAGCAGGTCCCATACGATTGCCGTTCGGTCATCACTGCCAGTGACCAGCCGTGTGCCGTCGCGTGTGACTGCCACGGCCGCGATCTTGAGCCACTGGCCGACGAGGGTGTGCAACTGCTCGCCGTTAGCCAGATCCCACACGATCGCCCGGCCTGGGCTGACCGTGATCGCCTTCGCGCCGTCGCGGGTGACCGCCACCGCCGTGACCCACTCCTTGTGGCCGACCAGGGTATACCGCCGCTCGCCGCTGGCCAGGTTCCACACGATCGCCGTCTGGTCATCGCTGCCGGTCACCACCCAGGCGCCGTCGCCAGTGACCGCCACCGCGTTGACCGGACGTTCGTGTCCGGTGAGGGTGCGCAGCGCCGTGCCGGTCCCCAGGTCCCACACAATCGCCGTCCCGTCATCGCTGCCGGTGATCGCCCGGGTACCGTCGCCTGTGAGAGCCACCGTCACGACTCTGCCGCGGTGGCCTGTGAGCACATACAGCAGTGAGCCTGACGGCCGCTGAAGCCCAGACCGGATGATCTGCAGCGGTCGGCGGCGCTGCTCGTTCTGGACCCGGTCGAGCAGCGGCCCCAGAACGGGGTCCTGTTCCTCCGCGAGCCGCCCGAATAGCTGATCGGGCAGGCAGCCCAAGTTGTCCGCCAGCGCGCGCCAGGAGCGATTGAGAGCGTCACGCACCAGCCGCAACGGACTCCCGCCCGGCAAGCCGTCGTAGTCACTGGCCAGCCCGACTAGGCCGCGGCGGGCCAGGCCCACGGTGATCCAGTCGTAATCGACAAGCATCGCTGCGGCCTCCTGCTCCAGCCCGCCATTGCGCAGGTGATAAACCAGGTGGCCGAGCAGGTAACCGTCATCAGCCACCTGCCATGCCCGATCGGCCGCAGGCCGACGAGCAAGCGCGGCCACCAGCGCCGTCCACCCCTGCCTGGAAGTACCGGCCACGTTGGCGACACACCCGGCATAGCCGTCCACCAGACGCGCATGGGCATTGCCTAGGTCAGCGCCCAGCCGCAGCAAAGCGACGTCATCCTGCAGGTCGTGCAGCCGGTAGCGGCCGTCTCCGGCGGACTGGAGCAGCGACCGGGCCAGGAACCGGCTGATCCGGTCCCCGGTGTCCAGGCCGTCATCGTCGAACGACTGCCACAATGCCGCGATAGCCCGTTCAGGGATGCCGCCTTGCCCGGCGAAGACGGCCAGCTCCGACCAGCGCGGCTGGTCTGCTGCGTCGAGGTCGTCGACAGCTACGTCGATAGCCCTCAGCAAGGTCGAGTACTGATAGTCGGCAAACTTGTGTGCGATCTTGCCTAGCTGGCGTTTCTGCAGCCGGGTCAGCAAATCTGGCCACGACCGTTGCCCATGCTCCCGGGCCATCGCGCCCACCATCGCCACCCCGAGGGCCAGGTGGCCCACCTCCAACAGCAGCTGATCGGCCTCGCCCGGCAGCTCGCCTTCCGGCAGGCCGACTGTAGCCGCGAGCAAGCAGCGTGACTGGTCTGGTTCCAGCTCGCCCACCTGCACCTGCACACCCCCGAGCTCATCCGCCAGCTCCTGATTGCGGGTGGTGATAAGGATTTGGACGCCCGACGCGTCGAGCCGGAATGGCTCATACCGGTCCTGCGTCCACACATCGTCGAGCACCAGAAGACCGCTCCGGCCGACCGCGAGCTGCCGCAGCCGCGCGCGGTTGGTCTGCCAGTCACCGGTCAGGCCAGGCTGTTCCTCCCCGAACCACCGGGCTAGTTCAAGCTGTATGTCCGTCACAGCACGCTCGCGGCCCACAGTCACCCATGCCACCCCCGCCGGATAAGCAGTAGCGAGCTCCGCGTCCCTGCCGTCAAGCACGGTCCGGGCGATCTCGGCGGCCAGCACCGACTTGCCCGAGCCTCCCATTCCCGCCACCAGCACGGGCCGCCCCGCCGACGTCAGCAGCGCTAGCTGCAGCGCCACCCGCACCTCAGGCCGGTCGGCCAGCACCGCTGGCCGGTCCGGCAGCAGGCTGGCCCACCGCCGCCCTTGCGCGCCAGCGGTAAGCAACTCCATCCCCGCGGCCGACTCCACACCAAGCGCCCGCAAGAGCGGGACACGGTCAGCGCCGACCAGCCGCTCCGCCCACTCAATCGGCACCACGGTCAGCGAACCGTCACCCTCGGGCAGATGATGCTCGGCCACCACCCCCACTAGCAGGTCGCCGGCGAACACCGCCGCCCCTGACATGCCCGCCCACACCGAACCGGCTAGCTTTCCCTCACCTACGGGCAGCGACGGACGCGGAGCAGTGCCCTCCGCCTTCAGTGTCAAAAACCCCTCGGTCCGCCCATCCGAGGTGTCGGACAGCCCGCTGCCAGCCGGGATCCAGCCATCCACCTCACCAGTCGTGAACACTGCATCCGGCCGCTCGACGTGCTTCGGGTAGCCAATCGCGATGCAGTCGCAGATGCGCCCGGGAGTACTTCGGTCCACGCGCGCACACCTGGTCCGCGTCACCCCAGCCACTGGTGCCTGGCCAGACGCGGGGGTAATCTCCACCAACGCCAAGTCGACATCCGGCGCGCCGTCGGCGACGACCCGCGCGTTCCGCTCCCCATCAGGCAACCACACCCGAAGTCCGCTCCCCCGCACGCAGTGCGCAGCAGTCAGCACGAACGTGCCGCAGATCCGGTAACCCGAGCCCACGCGGCGCTGCCCCGCAGCGAACCGGATCACTGGCACCACCCGGTCTAAATGCATTAGGCACACCTGCCCCTGGCAGTCCAGCCCCTGCCCTAGCGGGCGTCGTCGATCTCCACAACGTCGGCTGCCTGTCCGGTATCCGGGTCATACATCACCGGTGCCAGCTTCAGGTGCAGGGTCTGCGTGACCACCGAACCCCGGGAGGCCTCACCGCCCAGGCTCAGCAGCCACCATTTCACCCCGGCGCCTGCCTTCCCCTCCTGTGTCACCGCGGCCTGAAACGTCAGCTCGATCGGCTCAGGAACCCGGAAACGCAGACGCCGACCCTCGCCTTCGCCCTCCTGCCAGGCCGCCAGCAATTCCTCTCGCAGCGCGATCAGCGCCTCCGACAGCCCCACCACGCTCCCTCGGCTCGCTCAACGAATCCGTCACTCTTCCTCCCGAATCCCTAGGGGGCGACCGATCGATCACCGCCGCCCCCGCCTTCTGCAAGGGATCCCCTCCCCAAGGACTGTAGCCACAGCCAGTCAGCGTCCAGTCAGCGCGACAGGACGCCGCGCTCTCGGTCGACGCGCATGGTCACTCCGAGCACAGCAGCGCAAACCATGATCATCGACGACCGGCGACCTTGCTCCCGGCACCCGGCACCCAGCCCGGGTCCCGGCATGCAGCGCATGCTCGGCTCGATGGGGATACGGCTCGGTCCACTGGTCTTGGCGGTGACGCCCGCAGCGCTGCATGCCGCAGCCCGGGTGAGCAGCAGCTGCGATCGGTGCGGGGCCCTGCATAGCGAACCCGGTCTCATCAGCGACCAGCACCCCGCCCGGTCACCGATCCGCACCGTCACATAGCGCCGCAGCGCATCCCGACCGCGTCCTCATCCCACGTATGAGTCAGCAGCCGCTGCATCCGCCCGGGCCCTCCCAGCGAAGACGTGATGCACATCCAGCTTCGGGTCGCGAATCCTTTCAAGTATGTCGAGGTCCTCGGCGTCATCGTGGCTTTGCTGGACGTCTTTGGCGGCTGGGGATCGGCCGCATGCGGGTTGATCGCCACGGGGTTGAGCTGGGACGACCCAGTGGGGGTGGCCCTGACTTAGCAGGTCGCCAATTTCGGTGACAACCACAACTGGCGCTTCCGCGCCGCTACCGCGCGGACAACTCATCCCGGATCTACGATAGACCGCCTAGTCGGGCCACGGGTTGTCGACGACCCCGAGTTGGATGAACAGGCCGAGCTTGTCGGCACCGATCCACTCCCGGACGACCCTGTCACCGTCGAAGTGCATGATGGTGACCACCCACTCGTCCACCGCCCGCCCCGTCGCGGCCCGTCCGGCATATCCGCCCGTGTCGGTCCCGCGGAAGGCGGCCCTGAGCACGACCGTGTCGTCCGCGATTATCAGCTCCTCGATATCGATGTGTAGGTCGGGGAACGCCTCGTGGTAGCGGCGGATGGGCTCGGCCCTGGCCGCCGGACCAATCCCGAACGCGTTGACGTATTTCTCTCCGTAGAGATCGGAGACGGCCTCGTAGTTCCGGCCATTCCAGACCTCCTCGACGAACTTGCGCACCTGCATCTCGCATTCGGCCGCGTCCATCGCTCACTCCGATCCTTGAGTAGACCCAGGACGGGGCTGGGAGCCCCAATGCTCCGCCAAGGGACAGTCCGTGGCGCGCGCCACGCCGGACGGCTGGGCGTCGGGCGGCGGGTCTGCCGGTCCCAGCCTCGGCCCGGCGTTCTCGCGCGGGTGACCGTCCCGATCTTCAGCGCGAAACAGGCACTATGTTGAAACACACCCTACTGATTTGCGTCTGAGCTCGCTCGCGACGGATCTGGGTGGGTGCGGGCCCGGGCGCGCATGACCGCTACGCAGCTGGCAGCGTCAAGGGCCGGAACCCGGATGCCGCCTGCTCACGATGCCGGCGGCGTACCGGACCAGCGTCACGCAGCGGGCTCGCCAGCAGCCCGACGCCGTCGCTGAGCAGATGCAGCGTCACCAGCAGGACGACCATGACGTGCCTGTACGTCGACCGGACACTACGACCACGGGCGACACGTCCTCACTCCGCGCGGGGCGGTCGGTAGTCCGGGGGCTTCTCGCCGGCCGCCTTGTGCAGCTCATCGATGAGGCGGTCGACGTCCGAGCTGTTGTTGAAGAAGTGGCAGGACACCCGGATCCCGCCGATGTTCGACGTAAACCTCATCGCGACGTACACGCCGCGCTCGTGGAGCCTTCGCAGGAGCTGGTTCTCTTCATCGAGCGAGTCGTAGAACCGGAAGACAACCATCCCGGACCTGTGCTCCACGTCCCGGTGGGTCACGAGGAACGCGCCGGCCGACTCGAGCTGGTCCATGAGATAGCTAGTCAGTTCCCTGGCATGCTGCTCGACCGCGCCGATACCGACAGCGTTGACGATCTTGAGGCTCTCGCCGAGAGCGATGGCACCGAGGTAGTTCGACGTGCCCGCGATCTCGAACCGCTTGGCCGACCGCTGGAAGGTCCAGTCCGCTACCGGAGTGATGCCCGGCGTCCCGAAGTAGGTGCCCCAGCCGCCCTCCGGTTCCTCGAGTGCCAAGTAGCCCCACATCTTCGGTTCGATCGTCGGCAGCAGCCGTCTGTTGAGGTAAAGGATGCCGCAGCCGAACGGCGCGTTGAGCCACTTGTGCCCGCCGGCGACCATCATGTCCATGTGGCATGCCTTGGTGTCGAGGCCGACGATCCCCACGTGGTGCACGGCATCGACGACGAACCACAGGCCTCGCTCCTCGCACAGCCGGCCGAAGGCTTCGAGGTCGGCCTTCCACCCGTTGCACCACTGCACCGAGCTCAGCACGATCATTTTCGTGCTACCGTCGACCGCCCTCTCGAAGTCTGCCGCCTCGATGCGACCGTAGTCGCTCGGGACCACCCTGACCGTGATCCCTCGGTCCTTCTGCATCGTCCACGGGATGGCGACCTGGAGGAACTCCAGGTCGGACGTGAGGACTGTCGACCCCTCGGGCATCTCCAGGCACATGGCTGCCACGTTCAGCCCGTACGTCGTGCTCTCCACAAGCGCGATCTCTTCGACGTCGGCGTTGAGCAGCCGCGCGGCCTCGTGCACCGGCTCGATCCGCCGCGTGTCCATAGCGATGTGGTAAGCGCTCGACGACTCCTGTGGGCAGATCTCGCACATCTCGATGAACTCGATGAGCGCCCTCTTCATCGGCTGCGGGATGATGCTGCAGCACGCTGCGTCCAGAAATGCCTTGGTCTCCAGGCCCCGCCACTGCGCCCGAGCTTCACTCAGTTCCACAGGTGCTCCTTTCCGCCGTTACATGTGCGGTCGCTCGCGCATCCGAGGATGTCCTCTATTCGGCAGATGCCGCGCGTCTCCGGCCTTGGGCCCGCGACCGCCGCAGGCGCAGCCAGCCCGCATGCCGGCCGCTGCCCGAACCCAACCGGTTTGGACGCCAGATCACCACCTTTGTACCCGGCGCCGACGGACCCTGGCGCCGCGACGACGAGACCCACTGCAACGTGCTGATCGGTACCGCCCGCGTGCCCGCGCTGCTCGCGGCCGAGGGCGTCCAGGTGCAGATGGCTTCCGCGTTCGGAAACCGAGCAGTTGCCTGCTGGGCTGGTGCTGATCGGACGCCGAGCCGCCTAACCAATCAACACGCTGCCCATGGCACCGGCCTCCCACCTGAATTGACCTCGTCGCGGAATGAGAGTGCGACTGGTCATCGGCGGGTGCGTTGCACCAGACTGATGAGAGTGACAGAGATACGGCCCGCTGCGGACGCTGACGCAGCACAATGGCTGCTGCGATCTGATGTTGATTGGTGGAATCTTGTCCGGTACGGCCCGACAGGCTTTGACGTTTATGTGCGTATCGCATTTCCCCAAGATTCCGTGGCGGATGCCGATAACCCGTCAGGCGAAGCACCGGCCGATGCCGTTCGCGCAGCCCTCACGACTCTCGCTTCATACACGGCCACGCCTTTCAAAGGCTACGCGGCCATATGGGAGGGCTGGGTAAGCGGGACGCCGGCTCCTCGAGCGCCGCGAGTGGAGATTCCTAATCGAATGATGCTGCTCTTCACCGGCCCTGTCGAAGCGCTCACAGACGCACCAGCTCTGGCTTGGTACGGCTCTGCAGAAGGCGTCGCACAAGAACCGCACCTCGTGTGGCCGGAGGATCAAGCCTGGTGTCTGGCCTGCGAGGTCGACGAGGAGATCGAGTTCACCGTGGGTTGTTCCGCGGAGGCGTCCCAGGCTTTGGCTAGAGCCCTGCCGGGTACTGTTCGACGAGTGCGTTACGGGGAACCGGCTCCGATGTACCGCGACCCGGCCTAGCCCCAGCATCCGCTCATAAGCGCCGGCAGCCGTGTCGCCCCAGACGATTACGATTGACGGCATGACTGTCCATCTGACGCACTGGGGGGCATTCGAGGCGGTCAGCGATGGTGAGCGCCTGACCGAGGTGCGGCCGTGGCGCGGCGACCCGGAGCCGGTGCCGCTGATCGGTAACGTCGCCTCGGCCCAGCACCACCCGGCCCGCATCACCTCGCCGTACGTGCGCAAGGGCTGGCTGGACGATGGCCCAGGTGCGCCGGGGCGCGGCGACGAGCCGTTCGTGCCGGTTCCGTGGGAGACGGCGCTGGACCTGCTAGCCGAGGAGTTGCGCCGGGTCTACCGGGACCACGGGGCGCAAGCGGTGTACGGCGGCTCGTACGGCTGGGCCAGCGCAGGACGGTTCCACCACGCGCAAAGCCAGGTGCACCGGTTCCTGAACTGCCTCGGCGGCTATGTGCGGCACGTGAACAGCTACAGTCTCGGCACCTCCACGGTGCTGCTGCCCTATGTGATCGCCGACGTGAACGTGCTGCTCACCCGGGCCACGGCCAAGTCTGTGGTCGCGGAGCAAAGCGAGCTGGTCGTCGCCTTCGGCGGGCTGTCACCCAAGAACGCGGCGGTGTCACCGGGCGGCGTGTCCCGGCACAATGCCCGCAGCTGGGTGAGCGCCGCCCGGGCACGGGGCTGCCGGTTCGTCTCGGTGAGCCCGATCCGCGACGATACGCCCGCCGAGGCACAGGCCGAGTGGATCGCGCCGCGGCCCGGCACCGACGCCGCGCTGATGCTTGCGCTCGCCCAGGTGCTGGACGCCGGCGGCCTGGCAGACACCGGCTTCCTGGACCGTTACACAGTCGGTTACCCGCGCTTCGCCCGTTACCTGCGCGGGGCGGCAGACGGCGTGGTGAAGAACCCCCCGTGGGCTGAATCGATCACGGGCGTGCCGGCGGCGCGTATCCGGGAACTCGCGCACGAGATGGCCGCAGCGCGCACCCTGGTGACCGTCAGCTGGTCGCTGCAGCGCGCCCAACACGGGGAGCAGCCGCTGTGGCTCGGTGTGGTGCTCGCTGCCATGCTCGGCCAGATCGGGCTGCCGGGCGGCGGTTTCGGCCACGGCTACGGGTCCGCGTCCCTGGTCGGCGAGCCAGCGCCCCAGGTCCCGGTGCCGCGGCTGCCGCAGGGCCGGAACGGGGTTTCCGCGTTTATCCCGGTGGCCCGGATCGCCGACATGCTGCTGAATCCCGGTGCGGCCTACGACTACAACGGGCAGCGGCTGACCTACCCGGACATCCGGCTGGTGTACTGGTGCGGCGGTAACCCGTTTCATCACCACCAGGACCTCGCCCGGCTGCGCGACGCGTTCGCCCGGCCGGAGACGGTGGTGGTGCATGACCCGTTCTGGACGGCGACCGCGCGGCACGCCGACATCGTGCTGCCGGTCACCATGACCATCGAACGTGACGACTACGGCTCCGGGCAGAACGACCGGATGTTCTTCCCGATGCCAGCGCTGACCCGGCCGCACGGCGAAGCCCGGGACGACTACGCCATCTTCGCGGGCCTAGCGGAAAGGCTCGGCGCGGGCAAAGATTTCACCGAGGGCCGCACCGCGATGGACTGGCTGCGCCACCTGTATGACGAGTGGCGGGGCAAACTGGCTGAGCGCGGGCGGGCAGTACCAGGTTTTGACGAGTTCTGGGCAAGCGACGGCCTCGAACTGCCGGTAGCCAGCGAGCCACAGGTGGCGTTTGCTGATTTCCGCGCCGACCCGGAGCGCCACCCGCTCACCACGCCGACCGGGAAAATCGAAATCTTCTCTGAAACCATCGACAGCTACCGTTACCCAGACTGCCCGGGCCACCCGGTCTGGCGCGAACCGGACGAATGGCTCGGCTCCCCCGCCACCCGGCGCTTCCGCCTGCAACTGGTCGCCAACCAGCCGCGGTCCCGGCTGCACAGCCAGCTGGACGTCGGCGCGCACAGCCAGTCGCTCAAGATCGCCGGGCGTGAACCTGCGCGGCTGCATCCTGCCGACGCGGCAGCCCGCGGCCTGCGCGACGGCGACCTCGTTCGGATCTTCAACGACCGGGGTGCCTGCCTGGCCGGGCTGGCTGTCGACGAAGCGGTGCGGCCCGGGGTCGCCCAGCTTTCCACCGGCGCCTGGTACGACCCGGACCCGGCCAACCCGGGCTTTTGCCGTCACGGCAACCCCAACGTGCTTACCGCCGACCGCCCCTCCTCCACCCTCAGCCAGGGCTGTACGGGCCAGCTGGCCCTCGTCGAGATCGAGCCGTACCACGGCATCCCGCCGGAGCTTTCGGTCACCCGGCCGCCCGCGACCGCCTGAAGCCTCCGCTTCAGGCGGCCACGCCCCGCGAATGCACCGACGACGACCAGGTCGACGGTGTCGGACAACTCGGTGCGGTAGTCCCGCTTGAGCTTGATCCACAACCAGCCGCGGGCGCCGCCTCGCGAACGACCTTGGCGAGTTGGGCCAGACCGTTGTGGCAGGTTTTTCTACGCATCCGCACTGGGATCACCTGCTCTGGCACGCCGGGCTCGGCGCAGCGCCTCGTTACGGCACGGCTCGCTGCACCTGATCGAGCAGATCCACGCCACCCCAGGCCCAGGCACCGGCTGCCGCGGGAACCGGCCCCGCTGTCAGCCACGCGTCATTGCAGGCCGACCTGCTCAACACCCAGCGCGAGCCGCCCGCGTCCAGCAACTCGAACGCCGGCTCTCCGGCCTGCTCGGCGAACACGCCTGGCGCGAGTCCGGACTCGGCGCTCCCGCCGACATCGACACGCTCAAGCAGCAGAACCTCACCCTCGAGCAGCACATCGTCGACCTGCGTCTCCAGCTCCAGGAGCCCGGTCAGGACCTCGCCGCCGCCCGCACCGCCAACCGCGAGCTCATGGCCCAGCTCAACACGACGGCACACCGCAAATGACCGCGCAAGGGCAAGCACCACACCTGTTGCGCCGATAGCTCAGCACGCCCACCCACCTGACCTGGAGAAACCGGCAAGGCACGTGTTACGCCTGTTCTGCACCCCCAGAGAACCAGTGTCGTTCGATGTGAACAACGAAACGTCACTCTAGATGGATATCGGGCAATCGGATGGGCTGACCGCTCAGCGGCACTGAGGCTCGACCATCGTGTCAGTGGCCGATCCGCTCTCGGCAGCGTTCTTTCTCGCTGCTAATGCATCGAGGGCGCGTAGGAGATGCCGATGATCGCACCCTCGCTGGACTGCAGTCGAGCGATGGTCTGTCCCCTGACTGCGACGCTGGTGATGAACTGCACATCCACGACATTGTTAGCGACCTCGTTATTTGGAGATCCAGCGGCTGGATTCCGTGCCGATGTTTCGGCAGAGTTGCGTGAGCATCCCGCTTTCCTGCGGCCGCTCAATCCTGCGCCGGGCCTCGTGTTAGCGGACATCTGCATCTGGTTCTGGCCACTGACGGTAATCTGCCGGGCCTGGCGGCGGGGTCAGTGCCGGGTTGATGGCTCCAGGCCCGCCAGGCGGCATCGGTGAGCCGCGGGCAGGCAGCGGCGAACAGCTGCCGCAGCGCGGCGCCATGCTGGGCAGCCAAGGCGGCGTTGTGCTGCATCACGTCGAGCTCGTTAGCGGCGGTCAGCTCAGTAAATGCGCGGATATCCCGCTCCGGCGGCGTGTGCGTGCGGCCGGTGAACCGGTCCCGGAAGAGCACCGGCCCGTCCTTCCCCAGGGCCGGGTATACCGCCGCCCGGTCGCAGCTGTCATACAGGTAAACCAGCGACTCAGCCCGGACCCCGGCCAGCGCGGTGAGCACGGGGCGCTCGTCCAACCCGAGCAGCGCGTCAGGGTAGCCGTCCGTGCCGTAGCAGGCATGACACAGCCCGGCCACCTGCAGGTCCTGGTCAGCTCCCCAGTCCGCGAGCAGCGCAGCAACGCGGACCAGATGCTCATACAGGGTTCCACCGGGGTGAGGCAGCTGGTCGGCTCCGCGGCCCAGCAGGAACTCCTTGATCTTGTCTGATTCGGACCTCACGTCACAAGTCATAGTCGTGACGTGAGCTTCCCGGCAATACCTGACGGCGAGCCGCAGGGGAGGAACTGCGGTTCGTCTTCCGGACCGAGCGGTTGTGCTTGCAGTTCTGCGCGGTCGGCCGCCGTGGCCCATGAGGAGAGTGGTGGAGAGAGAGCGTTGCCGTTGATCATGACCTGGTGTCCAGATAAACGTGCCGTCAACAGACATCACCTTCCGATGTTGATTCGACTGGTCCCGTCGATTCTCGCTTCCTGCTCCGGCAGTGGGGCTGTCGAACTCCGTGACCGCCTCTAGGGCGATCCTCAGATGACGCGCCCGACCCGCACATATCGCATAGCGCCCCGGCACTGGTTAGTACTCCAGCCGGAGTTTGTGATCTTCATGGTTGCCTCGCTTGCCGCTGGTAGTGACAGGTTCTTATCGAACATCTCCTGCCAGCGGGCAGGGATTGCGCCATGGCGTACGGCCACCGCAAGATCATCGGAAGTGTCACAACCAGGATGATCAGGCGGTGGCCGCCTCACGTCCAGCACCGCCACGCCGCAAGATCACGATTTCCGGCCGGAGTACTAGGCTCTCAAGCGCCAGGAGACTTGGTCGATGATGCCTTGGTTATGGCAGCCTGAAAGACTGCAGCGGGCCGCGATGAGCAGCGCTTCAGTTGCGACATCCCGGCGAACGGGCACGGACTAGCCGTCGGCCCCTGCGGGCTCAGCGGCGCGGAGATTCAGGGAGCACAACCGATGGCTACCTACCGGATGGTCTACGGAGACGATGAGCAAGTCGTGCGGGAGACCTTCGAAAACATCGACGACGTGGAGCGAGAGGACGGCTGGGTCGTGCTGTTCCGCGGCACGGAAGCGATCCTGCGCGTGCAGGAAGACCACGTGCAGCAGCTGGAACGGCTCGACCAGTAGTAGATCACCTGCCTCGCTCGCCTGCATTCCGGCGAGATCCGCCAGTTCCAGGATGGTCTCAGCAGGCATAGGGTCCGAGATCACCTCGCCGTAGTCAGCCAGGACTCAGCGCGTCATGGCGTGCCGTCAGATCTGGCTGGGGAGGCTGTCCTTGCGGCGCGTCACGCAATGCACGGGACAGAAGGGTGCCGACGGCCACGAACGCGGTCAGGAAGGGCAGGAGGCCGAGTGCCAGAGACAGGGAGGTGAGTGACGCAAGGTGACCGATCAATGGCGGGCCGCATACGAAACCGGTCCAGCCGCAGGCCGACACGGTCGCGACGGCCGTGCCCGGGTGCAGTCCCGCAATGCGGCCCGCGGCGCTGAACACGGCGGGTATTACTGAGGCCAGGCCAATTCCGAGGAAGACGAAGCCCGCGATCGCGGCAGCCGGACGGCCGATCGCGAGTCCGGCCGCAAATCCGGCTGTCGCCCCGGCCGCCAGCACCGGAAGAAGGCATGACGGCCTGAAGCGCCTGAGCAGCCTGTTGCCCGACAGCCGCACGGTGACCATCGCGAGCGCGAAGGCAGCATAGCCCAGGCCCGGCACAGCGCCAGTGGCGTGCAGCGGTCCCGATAGATAGACCGACGCCCAGTCGGCGCTGGCCCCCTCGCAGAGCATCCCGGCGAACGCGATCGCCCCGAGCAAAATCATTCCGCCGGACCAGCGGGAGGCAGACAGCGTGTCGGTCTTCGGCCGCTCGTCAACGCCCGGATGCTCGATCGCATCCGGGAGCATTCGTGATGTGAGCAGGCCAGCCCCGAGCAAGGCGATCGTGCCGAGGATGAGGAGCTGCGGGGTCAGGCCCAGCCCGGCGCCCACGGCCAGCGCGCCGATCCCGGCGCCGGCAAATGAGCCGATGCTCCAGCTTCCGTGCAGGCCCGACATCAGTACGCGCCGACCGGCTCGCTCCACCGCGATCGCCTGGGTATTCATGGCCACGTCAAGCGTTCCCTGGAACGCGCCCCAGATGCAAAGCACGCCGAACAGGTCGGCCAGGCTGCCCATGAGACCGACCAGCGGCCCGGTCCCGCAATAGCCAACGAGGGCGAGCTGGACAACCCGGCGGCTGCCTAGCTTCGGAATCAGGTAAGACGCCAGCAGCATCGCGGCGACCGATCCGACCGGCGCCCCGAGCAGCGCGATGCCCAGTGTTCCGTCAGTCAGCCCGAGGTGCCGCATGATGTGCGGGATATGCGCCGTCCACGAGGCGAACAACAGTCCGTGCGCCACGAACACGGCCGTTACCGCGATGCGCGGCGATCGGCTTCGGGCCGACCGGGCGCGGTGCTGAATCACCAGCGCGCGACTAGACACGCCGAACCTCCACCGCGGCGGCCTCGAGCTCCGCTAGCGGCTCGCTCGGGGCGGACGAGTCGGTCACCAGGATGTCGAACGCTGACAGCTGGCCGGCCACCGCCAGGGCCGATCGCCCGAACTTCGCAGCGTCTGCGACGAGGATCCTTCGCCCGCCCGCCGCGAACAGCGCCTGCTTCACCGCGGCATCACCAAGATCGTGAGCCATGACGTATCCATCGGCGGAGATTCCGCAGCAGCCCAGCACTACCGTGTCGAACCGCAGTGTCGCGATGCTGGCCAGGGCGAGCGGGCCGACCATCGCCAGCTCGCCCGGGCGGGTTTCGCCGCCCGGCATCATCAGGCGGACAGCGGCCGAGCCAGCCAGCGCCATCGCGGCGTGAAGTGACAGCGGCATGGCCGTAAGCCGCCGGTCGGCCAGCACGCGGGCGATTTCCAGGACGGTGGTGCCGCTGTCCAGCCCGACCGCCTCGCCATCAGCAATCAGGCCCGCGACATCGCTGGCGATGCGCTTCTTCGTGTCGAGGGCGTCGAGCTCCCTCATGGCGAACGGCAACTCCTCGCCGCGCATCATCAGGTTGACCGCACCGCCACGTACCCGTCGTGCGATTCCGCGCTCGACCAGGACATCAAGGTCTCGCCGAACCGTCATCTCGGCGGTACCGAACTCAGCGGCCGCCGTCGCCACGTCGACCCGGCCATGCAGTCGCAGTGCCTCGACGAGCTGGTTGATCCGTGCTGCTGCGTCCATGGTTCTGAACTTACATCATTATTGTTCGTTCGCACAAAGATCATGTGCGTAAGACTTCCTCCGCTGATCAGGCCGGACGACCTGGCGTTCCGAAGATCTCCCGGCCGAACGCACGGACGGGCAGTGGGACCTAGGCCTGGAGATGACGCTCGCTGCGGGTTGACTCGCCTCGCAGCCGGTCGATGGCGTACCTCACGTACCGGCCACTGTGACGCCGGAGCACGCACCCCCCGGGCCGCCCGTGATCGAGAGCGCCGACGACACGGGCTCGACGCATACCGGCGCGCTTGGCGAGGCTGCACAGCCTGAACTCCACGACGACGCCTTGGCCCTCTGACGCCGCCCTCGCCCACACCTCGCCCTCGGCGCACCAGCCGAAGCCAGAGCGCTCGCAACCGAAGAGATCGCGTCGCCCAGGGCTACCATGGCCCACGCGCGCTCGGAATAGCCCTGCGCGGCCGGCCTCACCGAAGGCGGACGGCGCGGCATCGAACTGCTGCGCCAGACGGCAGGCGTGCTCGAGGGATCCGGCGCGTGGGCGGTGCCGCCATGGCCCTGGCTTACGATGCCACTCGCGTGACCCGAGACGTCGATGCGAGGTTGCGGCCCTCGTGGGTCACACGGGATGGCGGAACCTTGATCGACGAACCGCTGGCTGCGCGCGCGTAGCCGCTGCTATGCGCGGCCTAATGACGCGTGATGGCGCAGCGTGAGCAGGCCCTTCGGAGTAGATCGCGAAGTATGTATCAGACGTGACCGGGTGGCCCTCTGCAAACGTGACGGGGTGCGCCTATCTGTAAGGGTGGGTGAACCGGGCGGCCGCCTATATCCTGCGGCAAGTCTGGGGGGCCGTCATGGTCGGTCAGATTACAAAATGTCGGAGGGACACACCATGGGTTGGGCTCCCACTTGGGTCGGCGTGAGCGGCGGCGTCGCGGCGCCTGCTACCTCTATTACCTCGATCGCCAGGTATCCGCAGCATTTAGATGTCTTCTGCGTCGGCAGCGATAACAGGATTTATAGTTCGTGGTGGGACATCTCAACGGCCACGACGGGCTGGGCGAGCTGGTTTAGGGTCGCTGGCGGCGTCGCGGCCCCCGGGACAACGATCACGGTGGTCGCCCGCAACCCCAACCATCTCGACCTCTTCGCGGTGGGATCGGACCACGGCGTTTACAGCATTTGGTGGGACGCGAACGGAGGCTGGGCCAGGAGTTGGTTCCGCGTCTCAAACCTTACCGCCGCCCCCGGCACCTCTATCGCGGCCATCGCCCGCAACCCCAACCATCTCGACCTGTTCGCCGTGGGATCTGACATGAAGATCTACAGCATCTGGTGGGACGCGAACGGGGGCTGGGCTGGCAGCTGGTTCAACGTCAGCGGCGGCGTGGCCGCTCCCGGAACGTCCATCACCGCGGTGACCAGAAACCCCAACCACATCGACCTTTTCGCCGTAGGGTCCGACCACGGCATCTACAGCACCTGGTGGGACGCCAGCAGCGGGTGGGCGAACTGGTTCCGGATCGCCGGCGGAGTCGCCGCCCCGAATACCTCTATCGCGGCCATTGACCGCACTCCCACCCATCTGGACCTCTTCGCTGTTGGCACAGATCAGCGCATCTACAGCATCTGGTGGGACGCCAACGGAGGCTGGGCGGGAAGCTGGTTCAACGTCAGCGGCGGCGTTGCCGCCCCGGGCACGTCTATCAGCGTGGTGGCACGCTATCCGACTCATCTCGACGTCTTCGCCGTGGGCTCCGACCACGGCATCTACAGCACCTGGTGGGACGCCAGCAGCGGGTGGGCGAACTGGTTCCGGATCGCGGGCGGAGTCGCCGCCCCGAACAGCTCGATCAACGCCCTGGCCCGTTACCCCGACCATCTCGACGTGTTCGCCCTGGGGACCGATCTCCATGTCGACACTACCTGGTGGGAAGATGAGATGTACTTCTCAATGCAGCACCAGCAGCAGTCGAACTGGTGCTGGGCGGCAACGGCAACAAGCGTCGCGCTCTTTTATCAGCCAGCCAGCACCTGGACGCAATGTTTGGTCGCCGACAACCAAACTGGGCGCAGCGACTGCTGCGGCAGTGGGGGACCGGGGCCATGCAATGTCATCGGGTATCTCAACAGCGCGCTCAGCGCAGTAGGACATCTCAACCAGATGGTGAGCGGCGTGGCCACCATCACCCAGATCGAGACCGAGGTGACCTACGCCCGACCGCTCGGGATTCGTGTCGCCTGGTCGGGCGGCGGCGCCCATTTTCTGTGCATCAAGGGTCAATACGGCGCCAGCGGTACTGACTACGTGACCGTCGACGACCCGATATACGGCCGTTCCGATGTCAGTTACGTCACGTTGCAGACGGCGTACCAGGGCTCCGGCACCTGGACCCACACCTACTACACGAAGTACTGAGGAGTCTCGATGCCCCTTCTCGTTCCTGCACCGCCCACGGAGGCCGCCGACGCGGTCCACACCACCTTCCAGGCGTTTGCTGACAGTGGAACCTTCAGATTGCCGGCATTGCGAAATGCTACCGGACCGCTCCAGCTCACCCAGCCTCATCAGGTGTTTAACCTTGGCCTGGCCGACCTGGCGGCGGGAAGGGGCCTCGAGGCGGCCAAGCCGAGCGGATGGCGGTATCTCGTGCAAGAAGGGGATAATGCCCTCGCCGCCGCCGATACCGTGGCCACTGGGTCGGGCAACGGGTATGTCTTCTCCACCTTCAACGAAGGTCGCTTCGTCACCTCAACGGCCGAAGCAATCCAAGCTGCCCAGGCGATCCCGGAGGTGAGCCGGGGCGACTTCGAACTCCGGCTTCTCCATGTTCCCGGCCTCCATGTCATGGCCCTCTGGCTCCATGGCATAAAGGGGAACGCGAGCGATCTGCTGGTTCCGTTGGAACCGTCGCCGGTTGATACGCCCACAGGCCAGCCGGTTCCTGCGGCCGTGCTCCTCCAGGAGCTTGCGCCCAAGTCTTCGCCTGCGGCCGCCACCGGGCCTTCCGACATCACCGGCGGGTGAGCTGCGCCGCGTCAGCGGCGTGCGTACCTGCTGGGCAGGACCGCCCCGATGATCCACAAGATCGGGAAGATGAAACCGATGAGGCCAAGCACCCAGTGGCCCTTGCGGAAGCTGAAAACCCCGCAGCTGACGAGTAGGACAAAATAGATGATGCCTAGCGTAATGCCCCAAACCGTTCCTGACATGGGTTCCGCTCCCGATTGGCCATACGGCCCAGAATTCCGGCGCGCTCCGTGCGCGCTCCGAGCACCATTTCACCTTAAACCGGGGGTGAGTTCCGCCTCCCTGCCGGGGTGAAAGACCGGCGAGGTGGCAAGCTCCGCGGCATCGTTCACGAGCAGAAGCTCGCTGCCCCGGCTGCCCTGGCGCAACGCTGATCGCCATGAACGATACTTCGCAGCGGCCGGGCCAAGGCGCCGGTGACGAGGCTGAGGTGAACGACTCCGATGGTCGGCCGGCTACACCAGCACGTTGAGCTCATCCGCCATGGCTGCCGCGACCGTCCGTACGTGGGTAACTCCGAAGTCCCGCCGCGGCTTCGATGGCTCCGGCTTGCCCGCGCGGGTCGGCGTGACGAGCTGCGCGGCGGCGACGCGGCGGCGAGCGCGGCATTGCTGCGGAGCTGGCGTCGTGCTGAAATTCCGGTTCGATGTGCGCATCGTCATGCGCAGCGAGCACTTCTTTGATGACGGTCTGCTGGTATGGCGTCGTCAGGATGTCACGATCGTCCCTGAGGGCGCGGGCAAGACGCCTATCGCCGGTACCAGAGCTGGAAGATGCGAGGCCCGCCGATGAGAGACCGGGGATCGTCCGTGAACTGCGACAAGCTCGCGAGAGCGGCGTTCACCTCGTCGCGGGTGGCAAGTTCCTCGGCGACGATCGCGTCAGCGGTGGCGTCGAGAGTTGACAGTGCGAGCGTCTTTCCCTCGCCCACGGTGTACACGGGCTGGACGACGCTCACGTTGGCGGCCGGGACTCCGGCGTCCAAGAAGTACCCGTACACTTTGCGGCCGATGCCGTGATCACCGCCGCGGCGCTCAATGACCTTGCTGTATGTGCTGAGGAAGAAGTCGAACCCGTCGTTGGGCGGGTGGCAGTACCATCCGTCGAAGTCGGCGTCCTCGACGATGATCGCGCCGCCCTGCCGGACCGCTCGCCACATCCTTCGAAGCAGATCTACCGGACGGCTCAGATGCTGAAGCAGGAAGCGGCAGTAGACAACGTCGTACGCGTCGGTTTCACTCCAGTCGTTCACGTTGAGTGCCCGGAAACTGACGTTCCCGGCGCCGCGTTCCGCAGCGGACCGGCGCGCTAGATCAAGCTTGACTTCGTCCATATCGACGCCGGTCACCCGGCCGTCAGGGCCGATCAGCCGCGCAATTTCAAATGTGACCTCGCCTCCGCCGCATCCAAGGTCGGCACAGCGCATCGCTGGCGCGAGCCCGGCACGGCAAAACAGATCGGCTGTGTCTGTCCAGCGTTCGCGCGCAAGTAGCTGCAGCCGCTCGTACCCCTCCCGGCCCCCGCGGATTACATGACGCTCCACGATCGCGATCGTAGAACACCGATGCCTCCTCGGCGCTAGACGTCGATGATGCGCACGTCCGCGCCCGCAGCATCCAGAAGCCGGGCGATATCGGCATGGTCGCCGGTCACCACGTCGGCGTGCAGCCGCGCCGCAGTGTCCGCCACGACGGCGTCGACTACATCGCTGGAACCGGCGCGGCCCAGCAGGTACCCCGCGGCGTGCGCGGCTTCCCCGGTCAGTGCCGTGATCTCGCAGCCGCGCAGCAGCCGACGCAGCCGGACCTGTGCCGTCGACCGGCTCACCTGGACGACCACTGCGGCAGGGACCACCGGCACGATCCCGGCCTCCAGCCGCACCCGGTGCTCCGCCCACACCGCGCGTACGTTCCGGTCCGCGGCAACCAGAACGCCCGCGTCATAGACCGCCGGCCTCATGCTGACTTGCGCTCGGCGTGGCCGCCGCTAACCCGCCGCCGGGCGGCCGCGAGTTCCTCATCGGTGAGCGGTCCCTGCTCGGCCTCCCACTCAGCCACCGCCGCCAGCCCGTCTTGCACCAGAAGCACCCGCCGCGCGGCCGCTGTCATCCACGCTGACACGCTGACCCCGTCCGCCGCCGCCGCGGCCACCACCCGCGCGTGAACGTCAGGATCCACGGTGATGGCGAGCTTCGGAGACGGGTTCCCGCGCGGCATGCACCAAACTATACCACCACAGTAAGACCATCCCGGGCTGCCAGCTGGGCCGGCAGCGCGGACACCTCACCGCGCTGCTCGGTGAGCCTTTTCGCCCGCCGGGGTCGTGGAGCGGGGCGTTCCCGGAGCTCGACGTCGTCCAGCATCCAGGCAATTACACCACCGCGCCTCTTTCCACGGCTTCTCATGCATCCAGCCAAACAGCGGCGCGGGCGCCTGTCCGGCAGCCCCTGCTCGATCGCCCGGGGCGGCACCGTTGCATCTCTGGAATCCGGTCACCTCGTCAACGCGACGGCGGCGTCCGCGGCCGAGGCGAACAACTGCCGGCGCGCCGATTTGGCCGTCATCCACCCACGGTGCTGCCACTGCCGGCCGGCCAGCGAGTCTCCGGCCATCACCACCTCGCCGAACGGGATAGAGCGGTAGCGGGCGATCGCCATCAGCGCGGACGCTTCCATCTCGACGACTAGACACCCTTCCTCCACCCGGCGCGAGACTCGGGCCCGGGTCTCGCGGTAGATGGCGTCCATCGACCAACTCAGGCCGTGCGTCGTCTCCACGCCGGCGGCGCTAAGCGCGTCGGCCAGGCTCTCAGCCGGACCCGGGTCAGCCGAGACGACCCGGCCAGCCGACAGGTAGTGGAAGGACGTGCCCTCGTCGCGCACAGCGCCGGTCAAGATCACCGCGTGCCCCATCACCAGTTCCGGTACCAGCGCCCCTGCCGCACCGCAGGCGATGACTCCGCGAACTCCGCGGGCAATGACCTGCTCGAGCATGGCACCGGCCAGCGGCGCCCCGACTCCGGGATGGAACACGCCCAGCCGTACACCCCGGTGCTCGATCTCCCACAACGATGCCGGACCCATCTCGCTGTGCAGGCGGCACACTGGCCTCGCGTCTTGACGGCCGGAGAGTTCCTCGACGACGTCACGGAAGAAGCACGCCACGGCGACCGCCGGCGCGTCGACCGGACGGATCAGCCGGCTCGGCTCGATGACCGCCTCACCGGTCAGATCCTCATCCTCCAGTAGCGGCAGTCGCCGGCGATCAGTCGGCCCAGACAACCTCTGCACCTCCCGCGCCTCCATCGTATCGGCGCGCCCGTGTAGGCCGGCTGATGCCGATAAGCCCTCTCGTGGCCGCTGGCCTAGTGCCTCCTGCCCGGGGCGGCCTCTCGTCGACCCCGACGGCGGCCAATGCAAAAACATATGGCCGGCGTGGCTACCCGCGGTGAGCACGTTATTGGCATACATTCCGTTACGTCGCCGGATTATCTAATGCAGGATATGCCTTGTCAGCTAGCCGCTAAAAGCGGCTGGCGGCACCTCCTTGATCGTTTATACGGCAGCCGTGTCGCCATTGACCTGATGATCGTCGTAGTGCAAGACTCAGGTACTTAGTTTGCGGTCGGCCAGATGGCCGGCCTGGTCGGAAGGGCCGTAGCTCCGCGATGGAGCACGCACCCGGCCGGCGTTCAGCCGCGAATCCATCAGCCCGGTGGCCCAGGGGTGCCGCCGCAGCGCGGCGCGCGCGGAGGCGGCCCGGTCGCGCATGGCCGTCTTCCACCCGGCGGCTGCCGGGGGCAGCTCGACCTCGGCGAAGACGAGATCGACCATGCCGTCGAAAATCTCGTCCTTGCCGGCCACGTGGTAGTAGAGCGACATCGGCTCGACGTGCAGCCGGTCCGCGAGCCTGCGCATGGTCAGCGAGCCCAGGCCCCGGGCTGTCAGCCCCAGGACGACGTCCGCTTCTCCCTGGATCCCGCAGGCCATCCGTTCCGCCTCTTCCTGCCTGGGTGAGGCGGCAGGCTTACTCCATACCGTCGCAGGAAGGCGAATATGACACAGCCAGCAGGTCCAGATTCGGCCGACTGGCAGCGCCGCTGGACGATCGACGCCAGAAGTGTGTCGCTGCAGCCGGTCACTCGCCGCATCGCACAGGCCGTGCTCGGCGGCGGGCCGATCACGAGCACGTTTGAGGAAGGAGCCCTGCACGACAGAATCCCCCAGGCCATGGGCGTGGCCATCCGCGACATCGACTCCGGCGCGGCGGCCGCCCTGCCGACCGTCTGGCTCGTCGTCCGCCGCGCTGATGGGCGGATCCTCGGCGATATCGGGACCCACGGCCCGCCCGACAGTGAGGGCTGCGTCGAGATCGGCTACGCCCTCGCCCCGTCCGCGCGAGGGAAGGGCATCGGCACCGCGGCCGTGGCCGCCCTGGTCAGCCGCCTGGCGGCGATGCCGGGGATCCGCCGGCTGACCGCGGTCACCGGTGCCCAGAACACCGCTTCCGGCGGCTGCTCGAACGCCAGGGATTCCGCATCACCGATCCGCTTCCGGACACATACGACGTGCGCTACACGCTGAGCCTCACCTACCTGGGCACGCGACGGGGCCATCATTGACAGCGGTTGGGGGCGGTGCGAGGGTTGGTGGCGGTGCCAGCATGATCCCGTATTAACGCACTGCCTTGGGGGGTGGGGCTTTCGGGCCATGGCGTGATCACTCGTGCGCTGGCGGCTCTGCCAGGACCGTGCGGGTTACGGTGCCCGAGGGGGGATCACCATGGCCGTGCGGATCGTCATGTCTTCACGGGTAGTGCGGTTTGCGGGGCTGCTGCCCGGCTGGGTATCGCGCGGCGCGGATTGAAGTATCGAACCGCAGCCGAGGCTGCGCTGGAGCCCGAGCCGGCCGCGGCACACAGGGTTGGCTGGCGTTTTATCTCGCTGTACACGTTGGCGTACATGAGCACCAGCCTGTTGTTCATCGCGCCCCTGCTAGTCACCTTGGCATTGAAGGTGAACTCGCTGGTGGGGATCGAACGGGCACCGGACAGCCTGGCGCTTGTCGCCGGGACCGGTGCCTTCTTGGCAATGTTCGGTAATCCGTTCTTCGGCAGGATGAGCGACCGCACCTCGTCGCACCTGGGCATGCGGAGGCCATGGATGGTTATCGGCCTGGCGGGCGGTTCCCTCGGCATCGTCATCGTCGCGCTGGCACCGAACATCCCGGTGGTCCTCGCCGGCTGGTGTATCGCCCAGTTGTTCTTCAACGCGCTGCTCGCCGCCATGGTGGCGGTGCTGCCTGACCAAGTCCCGGCCGTTCAGCGCGGCCTGGTCTCCGGTGTCCTGGGTGTCTGTCTGCCCGTCGCGTCGGTGTGCGGCACCTTCCTGGTCAAACTGTCTACCGGCAACATGCTCGCCATGTTCTTGGCCCCGTGCGCGATCGGCGGGTTTTTCATCCTCCTTTTCGCGGTCACCCTGAAAGATCGCCGGCTTGTCAGCGCAGAGAAGCCTGCCTGGTCGCTGCGGGAATTCGCCAGCACGTTTTACGTCAATCCGCGGAAGAACCCGGACTTCGCCTGGGCTTTCGCCAGCCGTTTCATGTTCGTTCTGGCCTACGCGTTCCTGGTTACCTACCAGGCCTACTACCTGCTGGACAAGATCGGCACCGCCAAGGCCGACGTGCCGCAGCAGATATTTCTCGGCACACTCGCCCAGTCTGCCGTCATCGTCGCCGCCTCCCTCATCGGCGGGAAGGCCTCTGACCGGACAGGCCGACGGAAGATTTTCGTCCTGACCGCGTCGATCGTGTACGGCCTGGCGTTATTCGTGATTGCCATCGCCAGCAACTTCAGCGGTTTTCTCGTCGGCATGGCCATCGGCGGGCTCGGCTTCGGCGTGTACGTGGCCGTCGACCTCGCGCTCGTTGTCGACGTGCTGCACGACAAGCACAACGCCGCCAAGGATCTCGGCGTGTTCAACATCGCCGGCGCTCTTCCCTTTTCGATCGCGCCGGCCATCGCCCCGGCCATCCTGGCTATCGGCGCCGGCAGCTACGGCGTGCTGTACATGGTCGCCGGGCTCTGCGCCATCATCGGAGCCGTCGCCATCCTGCCCGTGAAGCGTGTCCGATGAGAGTCTAGGCCGCCGACCTGCGGCAACACGGCCGGACCCTGGAGGGCCCGGCCGTGTTCTCGAACTGTCAGACGGCGACGTCGCCGTGGGCGGGCGAGGCGCCGGGAGCGACCATTCCGGCTGTGATCGGGGAGGGCTTGAAGCCCTTCACGACCAGCCATACGCCCAGCGAGAACTCCCAGGCAGCTACCGGGAGTGCAGCTAGCAAGGCCCAGGAGGACTGCTGGCCGATGCTGCCGAACAGGGTTGCGATGTCGGCGGTGAGGAGCAGGGGAGCTCCGATGAGTCCTAGCACGGGAAGGGCGCGGGGCACGAGCCGGGACTGGTACAGCAGGGTGCCCAGCAGTATTGCGTTGATGGCTGGCATGAGGCTCTGTCCGAGCAGGAACGTCCAGTTGTAGACCGCGACGTGGGAGGCGCTGGTGGTCACGAGCGCGGCCGTGTTTGCCCCGGCTGCGCCGCCCGGGCCGTGTCGCAGGGTCACCAGCGAGAGCAGGCTGGCGACGCCGGCGAAGATCATGCTGCCTTCCAGGACGCGGGAGGTGACGAAGCCGAGCGCGAGGCCTTCGTTCTGCCGCTTGAGGACCGGGTAGAGGGTGACGGCGGTGCCGACGCCGGCGAGGGCGACGATCACCTCGAGGAAGCCGCCGACGAGCACGCCATTGTGGGCGCCGGAACTGAGGATCCAGTCCCGGTGGTTCTTCACGGGGCCGTAGAGGGCGAGTGTGGGGATCGAGATGAAGGTGATCAGGTAGAAGATGCCCGCGACGAGTGAGGTCTTCCTTGTCGAGCTCATCGGGATTCCTTTCGCCTGCGGTTTCGTTGCTGGGGTTCGGACGGTGCTGGCCATGTCGGTCTCCATTTCGTGAAACTGCTGAGTTATCGGGCCTCGGCGGCGGGCGGCCAGGGCTGGCCGGGGTCGACGTGATTGACCGAGATCAGGGGCACGCCGAGGTCCCGGACCTTCTGGAGCAAGCCGTACAGCGCGGCCTGGTCTGCCACCGGGCCATGGATGATGGTGGTGCCGTCGCTGCCGTGGGCAATGGCCAGCCCGTCGAACCAGGCGGCCCATCGGGCGTCGAGGTGCCCCTTCAGGCGGATCTCGTAACATCCGGGGCCGTGATAGCGGCCGGTCGGTATCTCGCTCATGGTGCTCCTCTTGCCGTTAACCGCCTGGCCGGTTTTCCGCCGGCGTTGCGACCGTTCGTAGGTCTGATCGGAAGCTATGAGCGGATGTGGTGAGCAGGCATCACCACACCTGGTGATTGATGTGGTGATTCAGGCGACGGGGCGCGGTCGCTGGAGGGCAGCCCGTGCCAGGTCTCCGGCACCTCGCCCACGGCTGCGGGGACATCCGGCTCATCGGAGCGGCCGCCTTCGGTGTGACCGGCGGGCGCCCTGCGCCCGGGTCCGTGAGGGTCGGGTCAGGGTCGGGGGCTGCGGGCTCGCGACAGCAGGCCGAGTTCCGCGGCCCGGCGGACCGCTGCCCTGCGGCTGGTCACGGCGAGCTTGGCGTAGATGTTCTTAGTGTGAGTCCGCATGGTGTTCAGGGACACCATGAGCTCGCGGGCGATGGCCGGGCCGTCCAGCTCTGTTCCGAGCAGCCGCAGCACGTCAAGCTCGCGTTCGCTGAGAGGCTCGATCAGGGCCTGTTCCGTGGGGCTGCTGTGCTTGGGCCCGCTCACGGCGGCCAGGAGCCGGCGGACATAGTCCCGCCTGGTCCCCTGTTTCGCGGCCGCTCTCAGCAGGGAAGCCATGGCTGGGCCTTCATCCGCGAAGACCCGGACATAGCCCTCCGGCTCGGCCAGCGCCACCGCGCGGTCCAGAGAGCCAAGCGCAGCCGGGATGTCCCCGAGCGCCTGGTGCGCGAGCGCCCGCAGCACCAGGATCTCGATGACGCGTCCGGTCCTACCCCCCGCTTCCGCCGCCGACAGCAGGCGCTCCAGGAGCCGGGTCGCTTCATAAATGGGGCGCTCCGCGCGCTCGTCCTGGTACCGCGCCACGAGCGCCCTGGCCAGAGTGATGTGCTCGAACTCGCGGAGGTAACTGAGGTCGTCATCTACGGACAGGCCCTGTTCACGTGCCCAGCCGAGGGCTTCACCGAACCTGCCCTGCGCGATCCAGACCCGGGCCTTCAAAGCCGGGACCGGCCGAACATTCGGGAAGAAGTCACTGACATACAGGCGCTCCGCCTCGTTGAGCAGGTCAAGGGCGCCGCCCAGATTTCGCTCAGCCTCCCTTACCCGAGCCATCGCGACCCGCCAGCGATACCGGTGCTGCGGCAATCCGGTGTGCTCGCCCAGTTCTTGGCTCTTCAGCAGGTGCTGGGTGGCGGCATGCAGGTCGCCGCGCTCGAGGTAGAGCTCGCTCAGCCCTACGTGCAAACCTGCTGTCCCCCGCAGGACCGGTCCGCCTTGCTCAGCTACAAGCTGCAATGCCTGCTCGTAGGTGCGCACCGCCTCGGCAAGACGACCTTGCGCGATCCGTATGTCCGCCAGCGCGATCGCGCAGCCCAGGACGTCGGCGACGTGCCCGGCCCGCCGCAGCCCCGCCGCGCATTCGCAGTACGCCCGGTGCGCTGCCTCCAGGTCCCCGTTGCCCCAGGACGCGAGCCCCAGCAACCCCGATGCCCCCGCACGGCACAGGTGATCATCCTCGGGCGCAAGCTCGAGCGCCCGCCGGGCGTGCTGGACTGTGCCGGGTGAATCGCCCCGGGCCAAAGCCTGCCCGGCGCGGTACATCTCGATCGTCCCCGGAAGGCTGCGGAATCCCTCCTCGTCGGCAACGACCATCTGCGATTGCGGGGATTGGGATCCCTCACGGGCACCGGTTGCCGGGTCCAGCCACCGTTCGGCGTCCCGCAGCCGGTCCTCAACTCCCTCGAGCTCGCCGCTAGTCAGCAGTGCGCCGGCGAAGCCAACGCTGAGCACGGGTCTCACGCGGATGAGTTCGTCGGGGATCATCTCGAGCCAGCCACGCACCGTGGCCTCTTGCCTGCCCCTTGCCATGACCGGGATCGCCAGCTCGACCAGGCCCGCCGCCCGTTCGAAATCCCTAGCGGCCAGCGCGTGGCCGATGGCCATGGGCTGCTCGCCGTTCTGCTCGTACCACGCGCTCGCCCGCCGGTGCAGGTCCAGCACCTGGCCGGGCTGCTCGTCCAGCAGCCGCGCATGCAGCGCATCTGCAAAGAGATGGTGGTAGCGATACCACCGGCGGCGGTCGTCGAGCGGGACCAGGAACAGATTCCCCCGGTCCAGCGTCTCCAGCATGGCCTTGCCGCCACCGTGCCCGGTGACGGCATCGCACAGTGGACCAATCAGCCCGCCCAGGATGGAGGTCTGCAGCAGGAAGGTCTGGACATGATCGGGCTGACGCTGCAGTACCTCCTCGAACAGGTAGTCAACGACGTAACGGTCATCCCCCGCGAAGCCGGCAATGAAGCCGGCAATGTCGGCCCGCCCCTGCATCGACAGCGCCGCCAGCTGGAGCGCGGCGATCCAGCCCTCGGTGCGTCCCTCCAGCGCGGCCACATCCTGCGCCGCCAGTTGCAGGCCCATCATCCCGTTGAAGTACGCCGCCGCCTCATCAGGCGTGAAGCGCAACTCGGCCGCGCGTATCTCGACCAGCTCGCCGCGCGCCCGCAAACGGGCCAACGGCAACGCCGGATCAGCGCGGCTGGCGATCACCACGTGCAGCCGCGGAGGCAGATGGTCGAGCAGGAACGCCATGCCGTCCTGTACCTCGCGCGCGTCGATGACGTGATAGTCGTCGAGCACCAGCACGATGTCGGCCGCGATGGCGGCTAGGTCGTTGAGCAGTATGGTGAGCACCGTTTCGATCGGAGGCCGCTGTAGCGCGTGCAGTAGGGCCAGCGCGCTCTCGCCGACCCCGGATGCCACCGTCCGCAGTGCGGCGATCACATAGGCCCAGAAGGATGCGGGATCGTTGTCGCCCAGATCGAGCGACAGCCACGCGACCAACCGCTGATCGGCCGGCGCGGCCGGTCCCGCCGCAAGCCACTCGGTGAGCAGCGTCGTCTTGCCGAAGCCCGCGGGTGCGGAGACGAGCATCAACTTCGACGCAGCCCCGCGGTCCAGCCGCTCGCTCAGTCGCGGACGCGGCACCAGACCACGTCGCGGCCCCGGGACATAGAACTTCGTCTCGAGCAGGGGGGCTGGCACCAGAGAATCTCCATAGGCGAACGCATCAGCCAGAGAATTCTGGGCTTCTTCGCCCCACCAATTCCTCGCCAGCCGACGGCGGATAGACCCGTCATGAGCAAGGCTACGGTCAGTGTGATACTCGGGCTGCCACGCATCCGGGTGGGGTTGCCCCGCGCCGTAGACCTACCTCCGGCGCCGTACCTGGCGCGGCGCGCGGCGCGATCGTGGCGCGCCGCATGCGTGCCAGTACTTCACCCGCACCAGCGCGGCTCACCCTCGCAGCCTCCCGGCGCCGCATGCCGCCGGAGCCGCAGCTGGCTTGCCCGCCGAGCGCTTCAGCTCCACCAGCTCCGCGCCCGCCGACCTCCTTTCCCGGCGGTCCAGCTGGCACATGTCCGCCATCAGCAGCAGGTTCTCCCTGCCGGTGAGCAGGTTGCCCACTGCCGAGAACTGGCCGGCGACGCCGATCGGCGTGCGTACCAGATCAGGCTCGGTGCGCACATAATCGCGCCAGGAGCTACCCGCGGGCCTGCAGGTTGCCTGCTTGGCCCAGGACACCCAACGGCCGCTCCGGGACCTGCTGCACTACAACACCGCCCGGCCTAACCGTGCCCTTCGCCAGCTCGCACCGGCGCAGGCTCACACCTGGCCACCAGACATCAACCTCGCCGAGCACCGGATCAGCCGAAAGCAATTACTCGGCGGACTCACGAGCGAGTACCAGATCGGCGCCTGACAGCCTCACACGCCGCCACAAGAACCCTGTCTTGGCTATTCGGTCCGCAACAGCAGCGCGGTGGGCGTGCGAGCGGCGACGCGGCCGGGAATTACGGCCGCGAGGTTGGCGAGCACTATCGCGCCGAGGGCAACCACAACCATCGACAGCACGGACACAGTGGGATAAGGAACGACCGAGATCCCCCGGGCGAACAGTGTCCAGAGCCATCGTCCGAAGGCGACGCCGAGGGGGACGCCGAAGATGACTCCGACGATCGCGGGCACGGAGGACTGCCAGGCCACCGTGGCGGCCAGTTGCCGCTGGGTGAAGCCCAAGGTCTTGAGCAGCGCGAACTCGCGCCGACGGCGCCGGACGGAGGCGATCAGGGTGAGCCCCAGCGCGCCGATCGCCCCGGCGGCGAGGATGGCGGCGAGCGCCGAGGGGGTCGAGCCGACGGTGTGGTAGTCGGCGATCTCGGCCGGGCGAAGGACGGAGACCACGCCCCCGACCGGGCTGTCGGGGTCCGATGACCGGTTGAGGGCCGCGGTGACCTGGTCGAGTGAGCGCCGCGCCGTGGCCGTGGTTACGCCGGGGCGGATCGCTATGAACACGGCCATCGGGCCCGGCACGGGGCTTCCTTGCGGGTTGAGGGCCCGGGCCGGGAACAGGTTCGCGGCGACGATCGCGCCGGTGCCCATCTGGAGCGACGGGTTCCCCGAGCTTCCGATGGTGGGCAACGAGGCTGTGCCGACGATGCGCAGGCGGACCGGCGGCCGCTGTCCGGTGTCGGCGACGACCGTGTCCCCGACGTGTTTGTGCAATTGGGCCAGGGTGACAGGCCCGAGCACTACCTGTGACGACGCCTGCAAGCCGCGCCCGGACAGCAGCGGCGGGCTGACCGGTGCGTTCGGGCTGCTGGCCAGAGCGGGTACATCCTGCCCGTCCAGCTTCATGTGCTCGAAGTACACGCCGGCCCAGTGGGCCACCACCGGGTCATGATCGAGCAGGGAGGCGGTCTCGGCCGCCGGCAGGTTCTCGGCGGCCGAGAAGCCTCCCAGCAGCGCGTAATCCCAGTTCCACCCGTATAGCGCGGGACGAGACACCAGGAAGCTGAGGCTCGACCCGAACGTGATCGAGGCGACCACCACCACCACGGCGGTCACCGCACCGAGCAGCGCGGAGCGCACCGGGGCGGCCTCGCGTCCCGAGCCCGAGCCGAGGGCCGAGCGGATACCAGTTACCGCGGTGGGCGGCAGGCCGCAGGCGGCGGCCGCCCGGGCCACGCTGGAGCCGCGCGCGACGTCAGCGCCGGGCCGACTGGCGCGGTGCGGCGATGCCCGGTACGCCACGGCCACGGCCGATCCGCTCAGCACCAGGACCAGGAGCACGAACCCGAGACCCAGGACCGTCCAGTCAGAGGCGACGCCCCGATCCGGGTACACAGACCGCACCGGCCCGATCGGTGCCAGCGGCGACAGCCCGACCGCCACCGCCACCGCCAGCAGCGACCCGGTCACGACCGCGCCGACAACACCGATGAGCCCGTCGCACATGGTCATGGCCGGCCCGGCCCCCAGCGCCCGCAAGACTGCGCCGTCATCAGCGTTGCGGCGCACCAGACGGCCGACCAACTGACCGCTGATCGCCAGCGCGGCGAGGCCCGCTATGAGGCCGAACACCCCGAAGGCGATCGCCTCGGGCCGGATGGTCCGCTCCGCCTCCGCCACGAGCGGGACGTTCGTCTGTGCCCCCCCGGCCTGCCCGAGATCCGGCGTGATCTTCCCGATTGCCGAGAGCACCGCCGCCTCGTGCCGCGTCCCTCCGTCGAGCTGCAACGAGACGTACGAGTAATAGGCGCAGCACGACTCCAGTCGCCGGGTGAGCGCCGGGGTGAGCACGGCCAGCTGGTCGCCGAGAGCCGAGTCATCGTCCTGGACGATCTGCGCGCTGTCCTTCACGATGCCGACCAGCTTCAACGCAATCACCAGGTATGGCTTGTCCGCCGGGTAGCCGGCGAACGACGGCGAGTTCACCTGGGCGGTGGTGAAGAAAGCCACGCGCTCGGCCAACCCGATGTGCAATCCCTCCTCGGCAGCGGCCCCCGGGCTCATGATCATCTCGTCGCTGCGAAAGGGATTGGCCATCCGGCCCGCCACCAGGCTGACCCGGTCCTGCGTGAAGTACTCCCCGTCCGGGCTGCCCTCGACCGACGGCGGTGCCTCACCAGGGACTCCGGCCCCGCTGGCCGGCCCGAGAGGTTGCAGCGTGCCGTCGAAGCCGATGACGTCCGCGGCATGTTTGACATACCGCACCCTGGCGATGGCGTGATCTACTTTGGGCGAGTAGCCGGTGCCCGAAAGCGGGTCGAACTCTGTGAAGGCCTGCAAGTCCCCGGGGTTGGTACTGGCCAGATAAGCGCGAAACGAGGACTGCGTGCGGCGGGATCCCGCCACCGCCGCCATCGCCACGCCGCCCACCAGGCCGAGGAGCAGGACCAGCGCCAGGTACCCGCCCCACCGGTCGTGAAAGCAGGCCCGGAACCGGTAACCCGCCTCGCGCACAACGCTTGCGGTCAACTGTCACGCACCGCCCAGCACCTACCCCCTGCGCGCCTAGCCTCGTCCATCCGTCCGCTCTTACGGTCGTTACCGATGCAGTCTGACTCAGCCACACGACAGATCCAAGGCGGTTAGCCCGTCGGACATGCCTCGTGCTAGCACCACAGGCCGGCGGCCAGGCCCGCGAGCCAGTAGTCCACTGCATTTTCACAAGACTGGCTTTTCAACCGGTCACGAACCATAATCAGGCGAGGTCCTTACCGCTAACCCTCGCTGACCAGGACCGGGCTTCGAGAACCTGACCCTGCACCCGCCGCGCGTTCCTGGCCGCTGATCGCGAACGACCCGTTATGCGTGCCACCAAGATCGACAATGCATGCTGCTGCGCGTGCCGAGTCGTCCGGTCGTGCCGATGAGGGACGCCGCAGAGCTGGCACTACCGCTCGGATTTGAGAGCACGAGGGACCGTTCTGCAACAGCCCCGGCGTGAAGGACGAGTCGCTTGACTACCTGGCCTCGCTCAGCGCGGGTTGCTGCCCGCGCGGAAGGCCTGCCGAAGCCGCACGGCGACGAGCTTCCTGACCAGCTCGGCCGGTAGCGGCCGGTCGACCGGGAATCGCAAGGCTCCGGATGACTTCTCGTAGCCGGCCAGCTCGCTGGCCAGCTCGGGGAACACCGAGCCGCTGTGGGGCAGGTAGCTCAGGTGATTCTTGAAGGCAGCGAATCCGGCGATCGTTTTGCCGGCGACCTTGAAGCCAGGCACGGCATACGAGATGCACTGTTCCGCATCGGGGACCGCTGCGAGGATGTCGCGGCGTAGCTGACTGAGTGTCGAGCGCTTCGGCTCGTCCAGCTCGTCCAGGTACGCGTCAATCTCGGCCGCCGACATCAGTCGTCCCCACGATCCAGCCGCCCTTGGAGCACGACGGTCACCCGGTCCCCTGGCTTCTTCCCGAGGACGCTCTGCAGCTCCGACTTGACCGGCAACTTATGGCGGCCGTCCCCGAGCGCCATGAACGCACTTTGGAAGGGGTGGCCGTCCACCAAGCCCCGCACTCTCACCAGGCCGCGAGTGCCGAAGTACTCGGCCGATCCGGGCATAACCACGTAGGTCCAGCCGCCCTTGTTCAGGCTCTTCTCCAAGACGGCGTCGAACTGCTTGTTCAGAGCGGTCATGGCGTGCCTCCTTTATATCGACGTCTGTGCAGACGGTCGACGGGACACAAACTCATCGGCGCCGCGCGGCCAGCCGACGGCACCGTGGCGCGCCCAGCTTCGCGGCTCGGGTTGACCGCAGCGCCACGCCACACCACAAGCCGTCACGTGACGACACCGGATCGACTGACCGATCCTGGCCACCGCCAGGGAAGCCGAACCGTCATTCTCCGACGCCGGGAACCGCTCGCTCAAGCCGGTCCGGGTACCGAGAACCGTGACGCAAGTTCCCGCCGCTTCCCCTGTGACCATTACCCATCTTCCGGTCACGCGCTGCCAGATCTGCCACTGTCCCAGTCGCTTACCGGCCCGGCAACCTTAGCGAGGTCCTGACCGAGCACTACCGCCGGGCCCTGTACCGCGTCAGAACTCGACGGAGGGGATGTGACCTGCGATTCGGCCAGATGAGCAGGTTGAGGCAAGATCGCGGTCTATGCCTCTCCGGCTCCTCTATCTGTTCATGATCCGGGTCTTTGGCCGGCTGATGCTGCTGGGCCGCAGCCAGTGTTCCAAGGATGCGGAGATCATGGCGCTGCGCCACGAAGTGGCGGCGGTGCTGCGGCGTCAGGTCGCGCGGCCGAACCTGGACTGGGCCGACCGGGCGATCCTGGCGGCGCTGGCATGGTGGCTGCCTGCGGTATTGCGCACCCATCGGCTCGTCACGCCAGGCACCGTACTGGCCTGGCACCGCAGGCTGATCCAGCGCAAGTGGACGTATCCCAACCGGCCTGGCAGGCCCAAGATCAGCCAGGAAATACGCGAGCTTGCGCTACGACTGGCACACAGAACCCGGCCTGGGGATACCGCAGAGTGCACGGCGAGCAGTCCCGGCTCGCCCGGGACCCACCGGGTGCTCGGTCGGCCGCTGATGCTGGTGGGGCCAAGGGAACCTCCGTGCGTTCTGCCGGTTCTGCGGGCTTCGATCGGCCAGCAGCGGTTATGAGTCTTGGGCGGACTGCCGGTCCTGAGGATTTGCGGTGGAGAGAGTGCTGACCCTCGCAGCGAACTGCTCCACTGCCTGGTTGACTGCGGCGGACCGGATGGACTCGTAGAGGTCGAAGTCGTGGTGCGCGCCGGGCAGTTCGGCGTAGCTGACCGGGCTGCCCGATACCGCGCGGAGCCGCTCCGCGAAGGCCCGTACGTCCGCCGCTGATATCAGGTCTTTCTCGCCGTGCACGATGAGCATGGGCGGCAGGTCACCGCGCGGCGCGAGGCCGCCGTAGTAGCCGTAGCGGCAGATCAGGCCCGCGATGCCGGTTTCGCCGTCGCACACCGCCCGGATCGCCAGGTTCGCCCCGGCCGAGCTGCCGGCGAGGAACAGCGTGCCGGGCTCGGCGCCGAACTCCGCGGCATGAGCCCGTACCCAGGCGATCGCGTCGCGCACGTCGGCCACCTGGCCGGCCAGCGTTACGTGTGGCTGCAGCCGGTAGTTGGCGCTCACGCAGACGAAACCGCGCCGGCTGGTCAGGTGCCGGATAAGGGGCCGCGCTTCGCGGGCCTTGCTGCCGGAAGAGAAGCCGCCGCCATGGAAGTGCAGCAGGACCGGAGCGCCGGCAGGCCGGTCACGCCGGTGATATACGTCCAGCGTGCGGTCCGGCCCGTCGCCGTAGGCCAGGCCGCGCACCCGGGCCACGCCGGGCCGGCCGGGGAAGAACGGGGCGCGCAGGATGCGGCCCCACGGCCGCCCCGGCTTACCAGTGTTGCGCAGTGCCGCGTGCGCGCGCAGCGCGCGGCGCACGACGACCACCAGGCCGGTCAGGGCGAGCAAGGCGACAACGGCGCTGGCGGCGCCGACCGGGGAGCCGAGGTCGCCGTCGGCGAGCGCCAGCACGGTCGAGGCGATCAGAAAATACCCCACGAGGAACGGCAGTTCGCTGACCACCAGCGCGGGGATGGCGGCGAAGGAGCCGAGCCTGGGCCACCGGGTGAGCGCGCACGCCACGCCCCACGACAGGAGCGCGACCGTCCACAAGTACCCGATCGGCATCAGGAACTCCCCGCGATGCGGGGCCGCACGCACGCCGGCTGGCCGAGTGCGGCCGGCTTGGCACTGAGCCCCTGTACCCGCCCGGCGTTCCTGGGTGACCTACGGGTCCCGGTCACCTCGCGACCGGGATCGATGAGCTGCGTAGCGAGCCGGGCGCCGATAGCACCCTCAGCCCCCACGACGAAGATCCGCATCGTGTACTCCTTCTCGGTAGCCGGACATCCCGACGCTATGAGGCGGTGCCGCAGCGGGCGTCACCCGAAAGTGGACATGGCGGGTGGAATCCTCGGCGCAAGGCTGCAGCACGAAGGTGCCCGGCTGGGAGTCAATCAGGTGGTAGTCGTCGAGCACCAGCAGTACATCGTCCGTGCTGGGCTGGGCGGCAAGCTCGTTGACCAAGGCCGTTACCAGTCCCTCGAACGACTTCGGCGCCGGCGGGCCAAGCAGGGAGCTCACCCGCTCGCCGGTCCCCGGGCCCAGCCGGAGTGCCGGACCGTCCCATTCCCCGCCGTCGGCGGACGGGCCTGCCGCTGCGGAGGACGCCTCCGCGCGGCTTGCGGGGATGCCCGCCGGGGCCGGCGGCCCTTGCGAGGGCCCACGCCATCATTTAGCTATCGCGACTTCCAGCCAAGCCAGCCGCTTGAGCGGCGCTTCAGTGGCAGCCCGCGGCCCAGCGCAGGCCGTCCGTCAGACGGTGACCCGGCGGATGGTGGTGAGCCCGCCGAGCCCGAGCGCCACGGCGACCGCAGCGAGAACGCTGGTCAGCGCGGGCGCCGTGATCGTGGTGAAGAACTGCCCGACGGCGGCCCAGTGGTGGGTGAGCGACACCACGACGACGGCGGCGAGCGCGACCAGTACCTGGGCGGCGATGAAGGTGGCCAGCCCGGGCAGGTTCCAGCGCCGGTAGACCAGGCCGTACCACATGCCGTACAGGAAGAACAGCACCAGCAGCACGAAGGAAGTCAGCCAGGTCTGGTACCACGGGCCGTCCATGATCCACGGCACCCGGAAGAAGTGCACCCCGAGACCCCAGCCGCCGGTCGCGCGCTCGATCGCCTGCAGGACCGTCAGCCCGAGGGCGTAGATGGCGCCGAGCAGCACCACCAGCAGGGCGGTGCCGAGGTAGTAGCTGCGGCGGCTGACGCCGAGCATCAGCCCGAACGGCAGCGACCTGGTCATGCTCAGCGTGCCGCAGATGAGCAGGAAAATGTAGATCGTCACCAGCCCGCCGGTGAAGTAGCCATCCGGGCTGGGCGGCACCACCGCGGCGACGATCAGGTTCACCAGGAAACTGAACACCATGATCCCCCATGGCAGGGCCAGGTAGGTCAGGCGGTCCACCAGGTGGTAGCGGGCGATGTTCACCAGGATTGTCATGCGCTCACCTTCTCCTCGGCGGAAAGACTGGCGGCGTGGACCAGCAGCTGCTGCAGCGACAAGGGCTCCAGGCTCAGATGCAGCGCGCGAGCACGGGCCTGCGCGGTGAGGTCCAGCGGGCCCGCGACGGTGACCGAGACCCGCGACCCGAGCCGCTGCCGGTGCCAGACCGCGCGCCCGGCCACGAACTCCTCGACGGCACTGGCCGGCCCGCTCACCGTCACCGTGGTGCCGCGGACGTCGCCGGCGGGCGCGTCCAGCACCACCCGGCCACGGTCGAGCATCACCACGTGCTCCAGCAGGTCTGCCGCCTCGTCGATGAGGTGGGTGGACAACACCACGGCGCGCGGATGCTCGGCGAAATCGGCCAGCAGCGCGTCGTAGAACAGCTGGCGGGCCACCGCGTCCAGGCCCGCGTATGGCTCGTCGAACAGCGTCAGCTCGGCGCGGGCCGCCAGCCCGATGGTGATCCCGACCGCGGAGCGCATCCCGCGCGACAGCTTCCTGATCCGCCGCCGCAATGGAAGGCCGAAATCAGCAAGCAGCTGCCGGGCCAGTTCCTCGCTCCAGTTCGGGTAAAACCATGAGGCCACCCGGACCGCCTGGCCCACGCGAAAATCCGGATAGGGCTGTTCCTCGCGTACGAACACCATGCGGCGCAGCACCGCGTCATTCTCCGCCGGAACCTGCCCGAACACCTGGACGGTCCCGCTGGTGGGAAACTCCTGGCCGGTGATGATGCGCATCAGCGTGGTCTTGCCCGCGCCGTTGCGGCCCAGCAGCCCGGTCACGGTGCCGGGATCGATGGTGAGCGCGACATTGTCGAGCGCGACCTGGCCGCGGTAGCGGCGGCCCAGCGCCGTCGCTGAGATCGCCGGGATCATCGCGTGTCGCTTCCGTTATGCCAGCCAGATCCCCGGACCGGAGCGGCGAGCTCACGAACCCGGGCGTCACCAGGCGCGCCGCCGTTTGACGGCCTGGTTGGCTGGCCTGGCAGCAGGATCCGGTCAAGCAGCCAGGCCGCGGCCCCCATCAGGACAAGCCCGTCAAGGTAGTGGCAGGCCATGGCACCGATATAGGTCGGGCCGCCCCAGGCGTTGACGGTGAAGTTCGGGTCCAGGCCGCCGATGACCTGTTCGCCATCGCGGTAGAAGAAGTACAAGAACACCGCGGCGGGAAGCACGGCGAGCAGTGCGCGGCCGAGCCCGGGCAGTCCCCGAAGCGCGCCGAGGGTCCTGGCCACCCGCCGGGCGGCAGGCTTCCCCAGCGGCGCGAGCAGCCACAGGCGGCCACTGTGGCGGCCGAACCTCCGCTGGTGCCGCCACCGGCCGTAGCCGAACGCGGCGCAGGCAGCGACGGCAACGGCGAGTTGCTGCCACCAGGCCGACGAACCTGGGATGAACGTCTCCCGGATGGATGAGCGGTGGAGATAGGAGAACAAGCCAGAGATCCCCCCGGCTGCGAAGAGCGCGGCGACGAGAATGACCAGGGGCGCGGACAGTTGCCGGACTACGCGGCGAATCTTGATGGTCATGGTTCCAGGCTTGCCCGCCAGGCCGCCCGGCCGTGTCGGGCCAGCGTCTCGACCTGGTGTCATCCGCTGGCTGGTGTTTTTCGCTGCGCCGGCCTGCGGGATGCCACGTGATTCAGCCGGACGACCGATCCCCGGACCCGCCGTTTTGCCTGGATGGGTGAGTGCTGGTTCTGTCACGCGGGACGGCTTGCCGGCCGAAGTGCCGAGCCCGATGCCGGTGCCGGTGACGAACAGCAGCAGCAAAGGCCCGGACGCGTACGCCAGGACAGCACCGCCCTGCAGAAGCAACAGGTAGGAGACGCCGGAGGAGGCCATGGCGACGGCGAGCGCGATCCCGGTGTACCGCAGCCACCGGGGCAGCACCCCCGCAGCGGCGCCGGCCAGGCCGAGGGCGGCCAGCGCGAACATCTTGGCCCCGTCCAGCCGGTTCACCGCCTCATAGAGCATGTGCCCGGTGCCGGGAGCGGACGTACCGGCAAGGACCGTGCCGAGCACGAACTGGGCCAGCGAGATGACTGCGGCCGCAACGCCGGCGATGCAGGCGAACCGCGCCGCCGTGGTCGCTCCGGACCTGCGCGCGGCCCGGGCCAGGGCGACCGAAACGATGGCCAGCCCGGCGGCTGGCAACCCCTCGGTGAGGGCGAACTGTGCCGCCACCGCGGTCCCGTGCCCGGCAAGCGCGGCGACGATCTGTGCTCCGGAGGCGGTGAGCCTGGGGCTGGGCGCCACGACGGACAGCCCGGCGATCCAGGACAGCGTGAAGGCGATCCCGGTGACGCCGGTCACTGTCAGCAGACCGCGGCGGGGCACGTCATGGATGGCGGAGAGGTCCACTTTTCGTGCTCCTTGTGCTCTTTGCTGATGCGGCCCGGGCGAGCGAGTAGGGGGGCCGCTCTGTGGGTGACGCGCGTTAGCGTGGGCGGGCATGGGTTCAGGCATTTGCTATTCCTCCTGTAGGCGCGCGTTCTTTCACCTGGCCACGCTACGAGCGGGCCCCGGCCGAGCCGTCACCCGAAGGTGTACTTGAGGTGGAATCTTCTGCGGCGGCGCCGGGCACCATGGTGCCCGGCGCGGGCAACGTCCCTGGCCAGGATTGGCAGGGAGCGGGCTAAGGAATGAGGCCTAGCTGCCGGGCCCGGGTAGCGGCCTCGGTGCGGCTGGCCGCGCCGAGCTTGCCTAGGACGTGGCTGACGTGCTTTTTGACGGTGTCGAGGGTGACGACCAGCTCGCGCGCGATGGCCTGGTTCGACCGGCCCGCCGCCAGCATTTCCAGCACTTCCAGCTCACGGCTGGTCAGCGGCTCGACGATGCGGTGCGGGGCAGTCACCCGCCCATGGTCTGGCGCAGGATGATCGGTGTCGAAGGCTTGCTGGAGCCGGGCCAGGCAGCGGAGCGGGACGCGGTGGGCGGTGGTGTGTTCTGCCCGCTGGGCCGCGATCAGCCGACTCAGTAGAGCGGCCATCGGCGAGCCCTCGTCGGCGAAGACCCTGACGTAGCCTTGCGGGCAGGCGAGCGTGAGCGCCCCGGCCAGGACGTTGACCGCGGCGGCCTCCTGGCCGCTGGCGGCCAGCGCCAGTGCCCGCAGCGCGCCGATCTCGATGAGGCTGCCGGCCCGGTCCCGGGCGGCTGCCGCGGCGTGCAGCCGGCCCAGCAAGGCAAGCGCCCGCTTGGCCTCCCCCTGGGCCAGCAGGACACGCGCTAGCACCAGGTGTCCACGCTCGCGGGGGAAGTCCGGCTCGTCATCCGCGCTGAGACCGCCCTCGGTGGTCCACCGGGCGGCCTCGGTCAGGTTGCCCTGGGCCAGCAGCAGCCTGGCATGTTGCGCCGGGACCGGGTTGAGCAGCCCGGCCGGGCCCGGCGCGGCTTGCCTGGCCTCGCCGATCGCTTCCCGGGCCCCGGCCGGATCACCGCTGGCCTGCCGGATCCACGCCAGCGTCGCCAGGCCGGCGGCCAGCGGCGCGAGGTAGGCGAACTGGCGGCACAGCGCAATGCCCCTGCTGGCATGCCGGAACGCCGTGTCGAGCTCGTTCCGCTGGTAGGCCACCTCGCCCAGGCCCACATACGCGGGGCCGGCGGTCGGCAACGGAGACCGGGCGGGCGCAGTAGTGGCCCCCAGCGCCTGCTGGCAGGTCCTGGCCGCCACGTCCAGACGCCCCTGGGCACACTGGACCTGGCCGAGGTGATGGCAGCCCCAGGCGGCCACGGTGTGTTGGCTGGCCGCCCGGCACTCAGCAATGCCGGACACGAACGCGCGTTCAGCTTCGGCCAGCCTGCCATGGAGCCACTCGGCCTCGGCCAGGTTGCACCGGGCGATGGAACTCAGCATCTGTTCGCCCTCGCTAAGCTCGGCCAGAGCCTGTGATGCGAACGCGGCCGTGCCCTCGGCGTTCCCGCGGAGCGCAGCGATATAGCTTCGCTGCAGCGCGATCCCGGCGGCGATGTTGGCCAGCAGGCTGCCAGCCCGGTTGGCAGTAGGCTTGAACGGCTCATCGTCGGCGCTCGCGGATGCGTGCTCGGCCGCGTCGAGCAGTGGTTCCGCCGCCTCCACCCGGCCGCTGGTGACCGCCAGTTGTGCCTGTGCCAGCAACAGCCGGGGGCGCGACCTGACCAGGTCATCGGGCAGCGCCGACAGCCACCGCTGAACCGTCGCCCCTTCTCCGCGCAGGTAGAAGAGTTCGTCGAAGTGCTGCTCGATCAGCCGGGCGGCCCACGGCATCTCCCCGGCGGCCGCCGCGTGGCGGATCGCATCATCGCCCAGTCCGTGCTCGGCGTACCAGGTGGCCGCGTTGCAGTGCAGTTGCTCCGCGCGTCCGGGCTGTTGGTCCAGGCGGGCGCGGAGCAGGTCGGCGAACAGATGGTGATAGCGCCACCAGCCGCGCACCTCGTCGAGCGGTACCAGGAACAGGCCCTCCCGTTCCACCTGGTCCAGCACTGCCTGGCTGCCGGCTCGGCTGGTGACCGCGTCGCACAGTGGGCCGGACAGCCGTTCCAGCACCGAGGTTTCCAGCAGGAAAGTGCGCAGCTCCTCGTCCTGGCGGTCGAGCACCTCCTCGGCCAGGAAGTCCAGCACGTAGCGGTGGCTGCCGGTGAACGCCGTCACGAACCCGGTCACATCCTCATGACCGCGCAGTGACAGCGCGGCCAGCTGCAGCCCGGCTGCCCAGCCTTCGGTACGTGCGGTCAGCGCCGCCGCGGCCGCATCGGGCAGGGCTGGTTCGGGGACGTCGGCCACCTGCCGCAGCAGGGCGGCCGCCTCTCCGGCCGTGAACCGCAGTTCCGCGGCGCGTACCTCGGCCAGCTGGCCACAGGCCCGCAGCCGGGCCAGGGCCAACGGTGGATCTGACCGGCTAGCCACTATCAGCTGAAGGTTGTCCGGCCGGTGGCCCAGCAGGAAGCTTCCCAGCGTGTGCCGCCAGAACCGGGCCGGGTCGTTATCCCCTGCGTCAAGTGACAGCCACCCGGCCGGGTACTGGCTGCGCCGGGCCCAGTCAGCGAGCAGGACCGTCTTGCCGTACCCGGCAGGCGCACAGACCACGACCTGATCTGCCGGGACCTGGACGAGCTGTTGCGCTGGACCGCGGGCGCCGAGGACGGCAGGTTCGAGATTCACCGCGAGGTTGGCTACGTAGCCGGGATCGCCACCTACGTGCTGGCTGGCGAGCTGGTTCTGGGGGAGGCGCTGGCCGGTGAGTTGCCGCAGCCAGCCTTCCCGGACAGGCTGCGGCAAAGCGCCCGCCGCATCGGCTGCCGATTTCCCGGACACAGGCCGAGTGAGTCCGCCGCCTACTGTTCGAGGCCGCGTTGGCTGTTCGACGCGGTGAGCTGTGCGCGTACCTGATCAGCCTCGGGGACGGCGAGAACCGTGTAAAGGGCAAGGGCTTCCCGCCAGTGATGGCGAGCCTGGCCGGGGTCGCCGCTGGCGAGGCAGGCGTGGCCGAGGCCGTTGCAGGCGCGGGCCTGCTCGTACTTTTCGCCGATCTGGCTGGCGAGGCCGAGCGAGGTGGCGTGCTGAGCGTAGGCAAGTTCGGGCTGGCCGGTGGCGAGGAACATTTCACCGAGGCCGTTGAGCGCGTTGGCTTCAGCAGACCGGTCGCCCATCTCGCGAGATAGGGCTAGGCCCTGCCGAAGGTAGTCGGCGGCCTGCGGGTAGCTGGCTTGCCGCAGTTCGACAAGGCCGAGGCTGGTCAGGGCCTCAGCTTCACCGACCCGATAGCCGGTGTCGCGGAACAGGGCCAGGGCCTGCCGGTGATGGTCTGCGGCCTGCGGGTAGCTGCCTTGCCGCAGGTAGATGTGGCCGAGGTTACCCAGGTTGGCGGCCTCACCGGGCCGGTAACCGGTCTCGCGGTTCAGGGTCAGAGCCTGTCGGTGGTGATCACGGGCCTGCTTGAGGCGGCCCATTCGCTCGTCGATGAGGCCGAGGTTACCCAGCGCGCGGGCTTCAGCGAGCCGGTCGCCGGCGTCGCGGAACAGGGCCAGGGCCTGCTGCAGGTGGTCTGTGGCCCGCTGGTAGTGGCCCTGGTCAAAGTCGACGAGGGCAAGGTTGTTCAATGCGCGGGCTTCGCCGAACCGATCGCCGGTCTCGCGGAAGACGGCCAGGGCCTGCTGGAGGCAGCCGGTGGCCTGCTGGTAGCGGCCTTGCCGCATGTCGACAGTGCCGAGGCTGGTCAGCGCGGTCGCTTCGGCGGTCCGGTCGCCAGCATGGCAGGCGGCCCGGCGGGCGCACGTGTGGATGGTGATGGCCTCGGAGAAGTATCCGCCAGTTTGGAGGTAGCGGAACAGCGTGACTGCTAGGCGGGTGGTGTGACCTGGCCAGCCGTGCTCGGCTGCGTACGCGGCGGCGACCAGGTTGGCCCGCTGCGTATCTAGCCAGGCCCTGGCCGTAGCAGGATCGGTCATCGGCGGGGCTTGTACGGCCGACCGGGGGTTACCGGGCCGACGGTGTTCAACGGGGAAGAGAAGGGCCATCGCGGTGGCGGCGGTGTGCAGGTAGTGGTCGAGCAGGCGGGTCAGCGCCGACCGCCGCACATGCTCGCCGTCCTGGGCGGCGCCGAGTTCGCGGGAGTAGGCGCGGAGCAGGTCATGCACGCTGTACCGGCCCGATCCAGCGGGCTGGATCAGATGCGCGCGGGCCAGCAGGTCGAGCAGGCGCTCTGCCTGCTCGACCGTCGCCTCGGTGAGCGCGGCGGCCGCGTAGGGATCAAAATCAGGGCCAAGGTACAGGCTCAGCAGCCGGAACGTGCTCGCGGCGGCGGCGTCCAGGTGCCGGTACGACCAGGAGAACACCGCCCGCACCGCGGTGCGCTGGTCCCCGCCGGCCTCCAGGAGGTCCAGCCGCCGCCGCTGGTCAGCCAGCTCACTGGCCAGGCCGGCGAGGGAGACGGCGGGGCGGTCGGCGGCGAGTTCGGCCGCTACCCGCAGGGCTAGCGGCAGCCGGGAGCAGTGTTCGGCCAACGCCGCGGCCGCGCCGGGGTCGGCGTCGACCCGCCCGCCGATCAGCGCCTGTAGCAAACCGAGCGCGTCCGCCAGCGGGAGCAGGTCCAAATCCAGCCGCCGGGCGCCGTCCCGGGCCACCAGCCCTGCCAGCGCATCGCGGCTGGTTACCACGGCCACGCACGCCGGGGTGGCGGGCATTAGCGGCCGGACCTGCTCCACCGATCCGGCATTGTCTGCCACTATCAGCATCCGCCGCCCGGCCAGCAGGCTCCGGTACCGGGCGGCCCGCTCGTCTTCCTCCGGCGGGATGTCCTGGCCGGGCACGCCGAGGGCACGCAGGAACCCAGCTAGCGCATCGGCTGCGGGCATCGGCTGGCCGGGGTCATAGCCGCGCAGGTTCACATACAGCTGCCCGTCCGGGAACCGTTCCGCGACCTGTTGCGCCCAGTGCACCGCCAGCGCAGTCTTGCCCACCCCGGCGGTGCCGCCGATCGCCGAGATCACCATCGTCCCTGGGGCTTCCTGGCCGACCTGGTCTAGCAGCCCGGTCAGCGCCGCCAGCTCCCCCGCTCGGCCGGTGAACGCGGGCACGTCGGCGGGCAGCTGCCGCGGCACTGGCGTGGCGAGGCTGCCAGGTGCGGGCACGGCCAGTGACGGGTCGGCCCGCAGGATCTGCTGGTGCAGGGCCTGCAGGCCGGGCCCGGGGTGGGCGCCGAGCTCGTCGGCGAGGTGCTGCCTGGCGTTTTCGAACCAGCGCAGCGCCTCGGCGGGCCGACCGGACCGGTACAGCGCCAGCATCAGCTGGCCGATCAGCCGCTCGTCGGCCGGGCAGGTCGCCGCCTGCCCGGCCAGCTCGCCGGCTAGCGCGCCGTGCTCGCCGTGCCGCAGCCGGATGTCGTTGAGATCCAGGACGGCCGCGAACCGCTCGCCTTCCAGCGTGTCGCGCATCCGGCGCAGCCACGGGCTGTCCAGCCCGGCTAGCGGCGGCCCGCGCCACAGCTCTAGCGCCGCCCGTAGCAGCGCCGCGGCCCGCTCGCCGTCACCGGCAGCGGCTGCCTCCGCGATCAGGCGGCGGAAACGGCAGAGGTCGAGCTGCTCCGCTCGGGCCTGCAGTAGGTAACCGCCCGGGCAGCGGGCCAGTGCGACCTCCGGGTCCGCGGCACTGGCGATGACCGCCCGGAGCCGGGCCACGTACCCGTACAAGACATTACGCCCCGACGCCGGGGGCTCCTCCCCCCACACCCGATCGATCAGCAGCTCCGTCGGCACGACCCGGCCCAGTTCAAGCAGCAGTACTGCGAGCACTGCGCGCTGCCTGGAATGTCCGGCATCGGCCACGCGGCCGGTCACCCGGACCTCAACAGGCCCAAGAACACCGAACTCCACAAGCGGCACCCGGACGCTCCCGAGTTAGGCGATAACGCCCTCTGGTCACCGTCGCCACACAGTATGGCATTTTCCCCGAGCCCGCACCAGGGCGCCTATTCAAGGTTTCCTCCACCTTCATTCAAGCCCGGCCGCGCATGGTGGATCGGGGGCCGCAGGAAAAGGTCAGGTATTGAGGCAGCGATGCTCGTGCCTTTAGCACGCAGGTCCGGGGTCCTGAAACGCGACTCGGTGCCTCCTTGGTGCGCCGTTTGGGAGCGACGTGGGCCGCTGAGTCGTGATGACTGGTGAGCAAGAAAATCATTCGAGACACGTCCACCGCGGGAAGTGACTTCTGTTGTTGAAGAGAGCGAGCGTTGTTGTTGCGGCATCGCTTATGGCGCCTGCTATGCGCCCAGCACGCGCCACAGCTCGCTTGGCGACGCGGCCGCCGGCCCACCTCTACTTCGTCACCAGCGCCGCCGTTAGCCAACTCGGGCCGTCATTTGCGGTGCTGCTGTTCGCCCGCGTGCAGGTCCTGGGCGTGGTGTGGCTGCGGATTGTCTCGGCGGCCGTGATCTTCGCAGCCTGGCGTCGTCCGTGGCGCACCGTCGCTGCGCTTGATCGCCAAGGCCGCGAGCTGCTGCTCGGCTGGGGGGCCGTGCTCGCGGCGATGAACACTTGCTTCTACCTCGCGATCAGCCGGCTGCCACTGGGCACCGTCGCGGCGATCGAGTTCGTGCCGGTGATTGCCCTGGCGGCGCTCGGCGCACGCTCCGCGCGCAACGCGCTCGCGCTAGCGCTCGCCGTCACCGGCGTCTACCTGCTGATAGACATACGACTCGCCGGCGCCCTGGTCGGGTTCGTGTTCGCGTTCGCGAACGCGGCGCTATTCTGGCTCTACGTCGTGCTCGCCGACAAGGTCGCCAAGCGACCGCAGCTCAACGGCATCGACGGCCTCGCCTGCGCGACGCTGATCGCCGCCGCGGCGGTCACCCCGATCGGCGCATGGCAAGCCGCGCGCGCGTTCACCGACCCGACCGCGCTGCTCGCCGGCATCGGCGTCGGCCTCACCTCCTCAGTGATCCCCTACGGCCTCGATCAGCTCGCCCTGACCCGCCTGCCGCGCGCCACCTATGCCGCCATGGCCGCCCTCCGACCGGCCTGCGCGACGATCATCGGCGTCATCGTCCTCACCCAGATTCCGAGCGCGATCGAGATCGCCGGAATCACGCTCGTCACCGCGGGCGTCGCCCTGCACCACCCAGCCGGCCAAGCAAACCGCAACACGCAGGCCAGCGGAACGGCGGATCCGCATGGTCGGCTCCGATCCATATCACGCGGTCAAGGCCGGGCGAATCGGCGCGATGCTCCAGTCCGGCGGGAGATTCTCCTGTCCGGCCAGGCGCTCGGCGAGCATCGGCAAAGGCCTTAGTTGGGCGCTGAGCGGCGCGCGGCGCGCGGACACCTGGCGGTGGGTGATTCGCCAGCCAGCAGCTGTTTGCTTGACGATGTCGTCATAGACGACGCTGCCACTGGATCCATCCGCCTGAATCCCGATGCCTTTGGAGCGCACGCGCACCACCTGGCCATCGACCTCGGTGAGGATGGTATTCGTGACGTGATGACCAACGGGGTTGCGATCACCCATGGCGATCGCAGCGTTGCGGATGGCGTCGATTCCCTGCAGAATGCCGAGCCCGAAGTCGCCAAGGTCGTAGGTGACCTCGGGATATCCCGCGCGTTTGGCTCCTTCCTCGTGCGCCATCGGAGGATGCCGGTTCCCCGTTGCCGGCCGGCGGCTTGCTTCGCGAAGCGGCGAGCGGTCATGACTGCTGCCGCGCCGAAGGCCGCGTTCATGCTGGCCAGATGCTTTCCGGTGGCGCCGACGTACGTCATCCCGCGAGTGCGCGCCTGCCGCAGCGCGCCCAGGATCCCCGCTCGCCCCGCGACGTCGATCGCCGCGACGCGGATGTCAACCGCCTGGCCCCCGTCGCGCGGTGCCGGTGCCCGTTCGACCACGGTCGGGGAGAAGGCGTGCCTGGACAGCCAGTACGCGAGCGTCAGGCCGGCCGGCCCCGCGCCGGAAATCAGTACATTCCCGCGCTGCGCCCCGGACCGCCCGGGTGCCCGGCCGGCTGCTGATGCTGCCAGGGACATCAGAACCTCCGTACGTTCTCCCGTTTCTGCGGGCTTCGATGCCGGAGCGGGTCGTGTCGTGAACATGACTGTCTCCTTAGCTTCTAGTGCGAAGGCCGCAGCTTCTAGTGCGAAGGCCGCGCGGCCCGCGGGCAGGTCATCCCAGGACGGTTCTCGTGTTCTGGGTGCTGGCTCGAGGATCCCGCGTGGTTCACGCGGGCACTGGCGGCTTTCCCCGGCTGATCGCGCAGTGACGGCGAAGCAGCCGTCTGGCAGCGGTTCGCCGGCGGCGGGCAGCCCGGAGTCGACGAAGCCCAGGAGCTGCTGGCGGACGCCGAGGATGTCGCGGGCGCCGTCGTCCTGGTCCGCTCGGCGTTTAGATATCTGCCTCTGACCAGGCCCGCCATTCCGGACGAGCCAGCAGACCGGGCGCGGACATGCCGGCTCCCACGCCGATCGTGCTGGCGGCCCTGGCGGCCGGTCGCAGACGCGCTCCTCGATGGCCTGCATCAACTGGTCATGCGGAATCGCCGAAAAAGAACCCCCGACTTACTACGTGCTTCGATGACCTCGCTGCCGCGCTGCGGGTGTGGGCGAAAGGCCTGCTGTGCGCGGAGGCGGCTGTTGAGCTGCTGATCGGGCACTGTTCGTGGCTTTTCCGCGGGGACTTTCTCGGAATCGCAGTTGGATTTGGCTGGGAGGTATTCAGCGGCCGGGAGATGGCGGCGGTCGACTTCGGGGCGGCGGCCCGGGCGCTGGAGACGGGCGTGCTGCCGTGCTCGGCAAGCGAGGGGCAGGTGCTGCGGATCGCTGCGAGCATCGCCGAGGGGGCACCCGTCGACCTGAGGGAGGCGGTGACCGGCCTCGATGAGGACAACGCCGTCTTGGCCGCTGAGGCGGTGCTGCACGCAGCCGGCTACCGGGACCTGCGTGTGGCTGCCGGGGGTGAGCAGCGGTGAGCACGGTGCGGGTTACCCGGCCGCGGCACCCGTTCGAAGGCCGGCCGCTGGACGTGCTGGGCAGCATGCGCCGCCACGGCGAGGTGGAGCTGCTGGTGGTGCTGCCGGATGGGTCCAAGCGGCTGATCCCGGCGGCCTGGACCGACCTGGAGGACCCGGCTGACGGCGGGGGCGGTGATGGCGGGCCGTCAACTTTGGGGCCGGTCCGGGATTTGCTGCAGCTGGCTGCGCTGGTATCCGCTCTTTCCGTCTGGAACCGGGATGATCCCGAGCAGGCTGCACGGCAGTCGTCTTGCGAGGAGGACACCCGTGCAGCCTGTGCAGCTCAGTCTGATCCCGGACCAGGTACCGGCGCCACCGCCGGCCCTGATCAGCCAGTTTCCCAACCCGCAGGTCGAGGCGGCGGTCACGCTGCTGGCCTGCCTGATCGCGAAAGCAGCCGCGGTGGCAGGAGGGGAGCCCGGCGATGAGTGAGACCGGCAAGATCACTGCTTCGCACCTGTCCAGGACGGCTGTCATCTACGTGCGCCAGTCCACCCTGGCCCAGGTGCAGCGGAACACCGAGTCGACGGCCCGCCAGTATGATCTGGCGCGGCCGGGCCGGCCAGCTGGGCTGGCCGGCGAGCGCGGTCCGGGTCGTCGACGGCGACCTGGGCGTGTCCGGGTCGGTGACCGGACAGCGGGACGCGTTCGAGGGCATGGTCGCCGAGGTCGCCCTCGGCCAGGTCGGGATCATCCTGGCCCTGGAGGTCTCCCGGCTGGCCCGCGACAACGCGGCCTGGTACCGGCTGCTGGGTGCGCCACGAGGCGCTGTGTATTCGTGTGGAGATGGAAGGGCTCCACCGCCGGGCCGTCGCAGCGGTCTGGTGAAGCTGGAGGCAGCCTGATCCGGGGATCGCCGGGGAGGGCGGGAGCAGCCTCGACAACGTCGGGACGGGCCGGTACTGCCAGACGGCCCGGGTCCGGCTAGCAAGGTCAGAAGGCGTAACGCGAGTGAATCAGTAGTTGAAGCCCCGTAACGGTGCCTCCGGCTCCAATCTGGCGGATACGGGCCGGGATGCAGTGCGTGACCCGATTCGAGGATGCGGGTCAACTCCGGAGCCGGTTCTAGCAGACGGCGAGGAGGCCACGCTGAAGGCCTGCGGCGTAGGCGTGGCGATGCTGCCGGGGTATAGCTGGACGCCGACCTGACCGAACGATGCGCAGTGAACGTGGGAACTGTCCGCGGTTGCCCACCCCGCCGGGCCTCCAGTCCGGTGGCGGGCAGGCCCGATGCCGGCTGATGGCCGTGGACGGGGCGGAGGCCTCGTAGTAGTCCGGGCGCGCGAGAGGCGCGTGCATGGCGAAGGAGGCCAGCAAGTCATGCAGGAAGGATGCTGGAATGCCGGGAGGTCGCTGGTGAATACCGACGAGCTGGAGCAGGCCATCTACATGGCCGGGCACCGGGTACTGGAGATCCAGGCCAAACTGCACCGCTGGGCCGTTGATGACCCTCATCGCCGGTTCGGCGACCTGTTCAACCTTGTCGCCGATCCCGCGTTCCTGCTTGTGGCATGGGACCGGGTGCGGGGCAACAAGGGCGCGAAGACCGCCGGGGTGGACGGCCGCACGGCCGCATCCATCCAGGCGCGGGGCGCCGGGGAGTTCCTCGGCGCGCTGCGGGACTCCCTGAAGGACCGCAGTTTCTCCCCGCTGCCGTCGCGGGAGCGGCTGATCCCGAAACCAGGCACGGCCAAGCGCCGCCGCCTGGGGATCAGCACGATCCGCGACCGGGTGGTCCAGGCGTCCTTGAAGCTGGTGCTGGAGCCGGTCTTCGAGGCGGATTTCCTCCCGTGTTCCTACGGGTTCCGCCCCGGCCATCGGGTCCATGACGCGGTGGCCGAGGTGCGGCACCTGACGTCCCACTCTTATGAGTGGATCGTCGAGGGCGACATCCGGGCCTGCTTCGACGAAATCTCGCATGTCGCCCTCATGGACCGGGTGCGCGCACGCGTCGGGGACAAGCGCGTCCTGGCGCTGGTGAAGGCGTTCCTGAAGGCGGGCATCCTCACCGAGGACGGCGCGCTGAAGGACACCGACACCGGTACTCCACAGGGTTCGATCCTGTCGCCGTTGCTCAGCAACGTCGCCCTGTCGGTCCTGGACGAGCACTTCGCCCGGGCACCGGGAGGCCCGGCGTCCACTCCCTGGGGACGTGCCAGGCGCCGCCGTCTGGGCCTGCCGAACTACCGCCTCGTGCGGTATGCCGACGACTGGACGATCATGGTCGCTGGCACCCGGGACGACGCGCTGGCCCTCCGCGAGGAGGCCGCGCAGGTGCTGGCCCGGATCGGGCTGCACCTGTCGGAGGAAAAGACCCTGATCACGCACATCGACGAGGGCCTGGACTTCTTGGGGTGGCACATCCAGCGCCATCGCAAGCGGGGCACGAACCAGTACTACGTCTACACCTACCCGTCCAGGAAGGCGCTGCGCGCCGCCATGGCGAAGGTCAAGATGTGGTGCCGCCAGGTCGATACGAACCAGCCGCTGGACGTCCTGCTGGCGCGGATCAATCCGCTGCTGCGAGGATGGACGGCGTTCTTCCGCCCCGGGGTGTCGAGCGGGACCTTCCAGTACCTGAGCGCCTACGTCTGGCACCGGGTGGCCGGATGGATCCGCCGCAAGCACCCCGGGATCTCACGGAAGGAGTTCCGCCGCCGCTACTGCGACGGCGGATGGTGGCCCAGGGGCCAGGAACGCGTGTTGTTCAACGCCGGACTGGTCACCACGACCCGGTATCGCTACCGGGGATCGGTGATCCCCTCACCCTGGCCGCTGGCAGCGGCATGAGGACTAGGTAAGGACCCACGCCGGGACTTGCGGAGAGCCCGTTGCGGGGACGACTCGCACGGCGGGTTCGGGAGGCGGTCCGGGCTTTGCCCAGAGTTCAGGCGAACTGAAGGATCCTCGGTAGGAACTGAGGGGTCTTCACGCTCTATGGGCTGTTCTGGTCCTTGGGTTCGCGGGAGCTCGCGGGCTGGTGCTGGCCGGCGGCTTCCAGGAGCTGACGCGCGATGGCCGCGTACCGGATCGCGGTGGTGTCGTCGATCCCGAACACGGCGGCCAGGTGCAGGGGGTCGCCGCCGCAGGTGAGGGCTTCCTCGAGTTGCCGGTCGGCCCGGAGGCGCTCGAGGGTGGCGGTCAGGCCGCGGCAGGTTTCGGTCAGCCAGTTCTCGCTGACGGGCCTGGTGGTCATGGCGGTCTGCTGGTTGATGATCAGGTGCGGGTTGGCGGTGCCCGGCCAACGGTGCCTGCGGTGGTGCAGCCAGGCCAGCAGCAGGTGGCGGGTCAGGTCATCGAGGGGGCGGGCCTGGCCGCTGATGACCAGCCGCCGGTTACCGAGGTCGATGTCGGCGAGGTGAAGTTCCCGGATGGCCTTGGGGCGGGCCGCGTGGACAGCGGCCAGGGCGAGCGCGAGGCGGGCGGACGGCGTGACGGCGGCGGCGGTGGCCTGGCCGATGTCGGCGGGCTGGAGCGGCTGGAGAAGGATCAGCGGCCGCTGGCCGTCGTGGATGCCGCGGGCGGGATCGCGGAAGATCGTGCCGGCTGTCCTGGCGTGGCGGAACAGGGACCGCAAGGCGGTGAGGGTCTGGCGGCGCAGGCTCCCGGACAGGGGGTCAGTGGCGGTGATGACATCGCTGGTGGTGATTTCGCGCAGGTGGCTGTAGCGCGGGCCCATTCCAGCAGCAGCGGGTGAACCCGGTTGAGGTTCATCCGGACGGTGTGCTCGTTGCGGGGCCGGCTGCGGGGGCCGCCGTTGCTGCGGGTCCGCAGCCAGTGCTCCACGCCGGCGGCCATCGGCGGGGGCAGGACCGCGAGCCGCGCCTGCATCAAGGACGTGAAGGCCGGGACCCGGTCGTCGTGCAGCAGCCCGGCGAGCTGGAGGATCTCGGCGGTCCGGGTGACGCTCAGGTCCCTGGGGCGCAGGGCTAGTGGCAGCGCGGACCAGGCGATCATGTCCCCGGCCTGATGGCTGGCCAGGACGACAGCCAGCGCCCGGCCGGTCTCGGTGATGATCCGCGGGTTCCAGCCGCGGGTCCCGGCGAGCCCGGCGGCGATGTGCCGGGTCTGCAGCAGGGCCGGCCCGGTGATGGCCGATGCGACCCAGTGGGCCTTGTCGAAGTGCCGGGACTCCCCGGGGGCGGGCAGCTCCAGCTGCGTCTGACCGGGCGGGACGGCCGGCCGGGGAACCCCGGGTGCGGGGTCTGCGGGCTGCGGGCCGGTGCTGCCGAGCCGGCTCATCCCGGCGAACGACAGCTGCTGGCAGCCACCGGGCCGGAAGTCCGCCGGGATGAGCCGGCGCCGCCCTGCGGCGGTGATCCCGGCCTGCAGCCAGCACAGCCGGCAATGCCCTTTCTTCACCGCAATGATCCGGCGGCAGCCCGCGCATTCGCCGGCGTGGTAGCGGCGGGTGAAGTCGTAGCAGGCCCGGCAGTACGACCGCGACCCGTAGGTGAATCCCCAGGACAGGCAGTCCGGGCAGCTGGCCGCAGGGACCAGGTGAGCGGGTATCACGCGGGCGGCAGCGAGCGCCCGTCGCGCCGCCTGGGCGTGACGCCGGCCTGCGGGGAGGCCGCGGCCTGCTGGCCGGGCTGGTCACCGGCCGGGCGGGTGATCGCGGCGGGTTCGGTGATCAGCAGGTCCGCCACCCCGCAGCCGAGCACGGCGCAGATCACGTCCAGGTCCGACAGCTTGATGCTGGCCGGGGTGCCCGACCACAGCCCGGACATCTTCCCGGCGCTGATCACCAGGCCTGCCCCGGCGAGCATCCGCTGCAGCTCGCTGGCTTTCCAGATGCCGCGGTTGGCGGCGGCCAGCCGCAGGTTCCACTTCACGGCCCCAGCCCCTTCAGCCGGCCGGCCGCGCGCTGCTGGCCGGTGACCCAGGCATCTTCGACATGCGTGGCGTGGACGTGCTCTGGCGGACTCAGGTATTGCAACTGTCTGAATGCCTGTCAGGTTCGGATGTGATCGGGTCCGTCTTGGCGGTGGGCTGGCTGGGCGCGGCGGCTGATCTGGGCGGCGTATGCGGTCCAGTCTCCGGCGGCGGCGCGTTGCCAGGTGGCGGCAACTGTGATGTGGATGCCGAGTATCCGGGCGAGCACGGCGGCGGGCAGGTCGGTGGCGAGCTGGAACAGCGCGGCGGAGCGGGCCTTGCCGGATTGGATGCCGAGCTGGCGCAGGCGCTCGGCCAGCCGGTATGCGCTGATGGGCTTTCCGGGCTGGCCGCCGGGGAACAGCCACGGCGAGGTGCCTGGGCTGCCGATGGCTGCGTGGCCGCGGCGGGTGGCGGCCAGCTGCAGGATCAGCGTGTCGACTGGCGCGGGGAGCGTGAGGGGCTCGCGGCCGAGTCGCAGTCGTACTTCGCGGCCGTCGTGTTGAATGTGATCGAGGGTGAGCTGGCTGACCGCGGTCGCTGTCTGGGCGTAGAGCAGTACGAGCAGCCCGGCGAGGCGGTCCTCGGGCTTAAGCGTGTCGTCGTGCAGCAGGCGCCGTGCTTGTTCCCAGCGGGCCTCGGTGTCGATGACGCCGGACGGGCCGCCCCACCGGGTGGCGGCGTAGTCCAGGCTGGTCAGCTTGTTCCGGCGTGCCCAGCGCGCGAAGTTCCCGGCGTCGAGCCGGCGGGAGGCCTGCGCGCAGCCCATCCATTCCTCCAGATCACGCTGTCCGGCGGTGGCGAGCGTGAGATCGCGGACGGTGAGCCAGTCGAGCAGGGCGTCGGCGGCCCTGATGTTCCGCTGCGCGGCAACGACCTGCTGATGGGTGGCGTGGCTGCCGTGCAGCCGGCCTTGAGCCGGCGCATGACATGCCAGACGGCGTAGCGGTGCATCAGCTGCTGGCGGCCGGGGTCGGGCTGCTCGCCGATGATGTGGCTAATCCAGCGTTCCAGCCGGCTCATCTGCTCATCCCGTTCGGGCAGCGTTCCGATCGCGACCAGGACGGCACGCAGGTGCACGGCGGTCTTATCGCCGCCGAGCTCGTCGAGGGCACGATGCGTGAGCTGTTTGCCCGCCAGCTGGCGCAAGATCGCCGGGGCAGCGCTCTTGTTCAGCCATGCCTCGACAGTGGCGGGCCGCTCGGCATCCGCGAGCGCGTCGTAGAGCGGCTGCAAGCCCGGCCGGATCACGCCAGCCTGATCGCCGAGCAGTTCCCGCAGCCGCTTGCGGGTGGTGCATCGGATGCACCGGCCGCCGGTGATCCGCCCGGTCTGCCCGCAGCCCGGGCAGGTGCGCCAGAAACCGGGGTCGGGGCGGGTGCAGGCCCCGCAGAGCGGCTCGGTCTTGGTGCCGCCGCGGACCCGGGCCATGGTCCCGCACTGCGAGCAGCGTGCCCACCGCTGCTTGCAGGCCTCACACCATGGCTGCCCGGTCGTCCTGGACAGGTAACAGGCGGCGCTGCGACCGCAGATCGCGCAGGTCATGGTCTTCACTGGCAGGCATGCCGAGCACAACGGCCCGCCAGGCGTCCGGCTGCTGACCGGCCGGACGCGGCCGCAGCCGGCGCAGGTCTCGAGGTTGGCCGGGTCGGTGACCAGGCAGTGCGGACACAGCGGCCGGCCGTGCTCATCGCGGATCGCGACCTGCTGGACAGACCCGCACCGCGCGCACGGCTGGAAACCAGATCTGGCAACGCAGTTGCGGCAGCACCACTGGCCGCCGATCCGCCGGTTCAGGTGCAGTATCCGGCCGCAACGCGGGCAGGCGGGATGAACGACCGATTGCGCGCCGGCGTCGCAAAGCCTGTCGATCAGCCGCAGCACCGCGGGAATCGGCGCTTGCGCGCCGACTCCTGTGAGGAGGGCGGGCCGGTCTTGCAGGACCCAGGCCAGCGGCTGCCGCTGCCCGGCCCGCGGCACCGCCGACCGCACGGCCGCAGCCACCACCTCGGCGCCCAGCGACGGGTCAGCGCTGGCGACGATCTCGACGATCAGACCGACAGGATCGCTGCCAGCAGCGGGCGGGCACTGGGAGCACCGGGGCTGCCCGTCCCGGTCACGGCTGTGGACACGCCGGACCTGCCCGCAGGCCGCGCACGGTTCCCGGACCGGGCCGCAGACTCCGCAGTACCAGTCGTCGCCGCGGCGCTGGAAGGTGCGCAGCTGCTTGCCGCAATCGGCGCAGGCCGGCGCTGCGATGGCCGCCGCGCCGACGTTGCGCAAGCCGATGAGCAGGTCCGCGACGGCCCGCGGCGCCGGAGACCGCCCGTCGGCGAGCACTCCCGGGTTGTCCAGCAGGGCCTGCGCGAGACGGCGGCGCTTGGCGCGGCCGCCCGCGATTTCTTGTGCCACCTTCGTGATCATCGCGCGGTCCAGGCCGGGATCACGTGCGGCCACCTGGGTGACGATGACCCCGATCGGGTCGTCGAGCGCCTCAGCGCTGATCACCAGCGGCACCGGTCACTCGCCGGCGCCGCTGATCCTGGCCCGCCTGGGGCGCAGGTCACCGATTCCTTGCCCGCCGCCCGCTGCCTTCTTCTTCCGGCCCGCTGTGGCCGGCGTGACCGGCTCGATCAGCTCGTCCATCGTGCAGTCCAGGATGTCCAGCAGCGCCATCAGGATCTTCAGGCTCAGCCGCTCGGGCCGCTCGGTGACCAGCCGGTAGACCTGGCTGGAGGACAGCGCGATCCCGCGCGCTGCCAGCGGATCGATCAGGTCGGTGGTCTGGAACATCCCGCGGGCTGCCATCACCTGCCGCAGGTGCCACTGGTAATCGAGCTTGCGTGCCATCCGTTCCCCCTGTCCTCAGCCGGGCTGCCCGGCGAAGGCCGGGGCCAGTGCCTTGCGCAGCGCGGTGTTCATGAAGTCGCCGCTGACATGCGTGTAGATCGCGGTGGAGGTGTCGCAGCGGTGCCCGACAGCTTCCTGGATGAACCGCCGGTCCACGCCGTCCTCGGTCAGGTGGGTCACCCACGAATGCCGCAGGCTGTGCGGCGTCAGCGCGGCAGGCAGGCCCAGCGCGTCCCGGTAGGCGGTGAACCGGGAGTTGATCTCCGCCGGGCTGACCCGCCCGCCCCGCTCAGTCACCCACAATGCCGGATGACCCTGGCAGCCGAAGCGGGGCCGGATGTTCTCGGCATAGTCGGCCACCGCCTCGACCGCCCAGCCCATCACCGACGGCACGTTGCGCCGCCGGGGTGGCTGGCCGCGCACCGCCTTGCCGTAGCGGACGTGCAGCATGCCGTACCGGCCGAACTCCGGCGCGGCCGGGTTGCGGCCCCAGTCCGCCACATCCAGCTTCGAGGCCTCGGTGCGGCGCAGCCCTTTCCCGGGGGTCCAGGACCCGTCGCATGATGTGGCCCGAGCAGCGGGTTCTTGCTGGTGGTGCGGTGTTTCTCCGTGTGTGTCGTGCTCGTGGCTGGTAGATGTTCGGGCAGCCCAGCACAAGATCGGGGGATCAAGGGATGCGGGCGTTTGCAGTGATGTTGCCGTCCGGGCAGCGGTACTGGACGGTGCTGGATGAGGATTTGCGGGTCGTGGCCGTCGCGGATGGGTTCCTGCGGCATCAGCGGTTCGGCCGTGACGGGGCGGAATCCACGACGAAGGCATATGCGCATGCGATCGCGTTGTTCCTGCGCTGGTGCGCAGGGACGAGCCGGTCCTGGCAGGCGGGTGTCGAGCAGTTCGCCTTGTTCATGACGTGGCTGGCCCATGCCGGGCCGACGGCCTCGGGCGCTGACGCCGTCGGGGCCGGTTCGGGGGTATTGCTGGCCGGACCCGGCGTTGCGCCGGCTCGCTCGGCGTCGCGGATCAATGGCGTGCTGACTGCCGTGCGCGGGATGGTGGTGCACGCGGTCTCGACCGGGCAGGGTCCGGCGGGTCTGGTGCCGATGCTGTATGAGGTGGCCGATGACCGTGATCTGCCGGAGCAGGCCCGCGGCGACGACGGCCGGATGGCATGGCGGATGCGGGCCCGGCACCGGCTGCGCGAGCCGGAGACGGCGGTGGACCGCGCCAGCGACGAGGAGATCGTCGCGCTGCTGGGTGCGTGCCGGTCGGCGCGGGACCGGCTGATCGTGCTGCTGATGGCCCGGGCCGGGCTGCGGCGCGGTGAGGTGTGCGGGCTGCGCCGCAGTGACGTGCATCTGCTGGTGGACTCGCGGCGGCTGGGGTGCGGGGTCGCCCGGGCGCACCTGCATGTGGTGCGGCGGGAGGACAACCCCAACGGGGCGTGGGCCAAGTCCCGCCGGGAGCGGGCCATGCCGCTGGACTTCCTCACCGTGCAGGCCTTCGACACCTACGAGTTCGAGCGGATGCGGGTGCCGCAGGCAAGGTCCAGCGATTTCGCGCTGGTCAACTTGTTCCGCGGGCAGATCGGCGCGCCGGTGCGCCCGGACGCGATCGGGGAGCTGCTCGCGGCAGCCTCTCGCCGGGCCGGGCTGGGCACCCCGGTCAGCCCGCATCAGCTGCGGCACGCCTGCGGCAGCAATGCCGCCGATGCCGGCGCCGGTATCGATGTGATCGCTGACCTGCTCGGACACAAGGCGATCTCCTCCTGTCAGGTGTATGTGCATCCCGGCTCCTCGCGGCTGCGGGCCGCAGTGGACGCGGTGCCCAGCCCCCGCGAGCCCGAAGGCGGCAGCTGGTGACCGCCACGACACCGGCCAGGACGCCCCCGGCCATCGGGGCATCCGCCGAGTTCCCGCACGTGCTGGACGGGGTCGTCCTGGATGGCACAGCCGCCCGCCTGGCCGGGATGCTCGACCGCGGACTGCTGGAAGAGGCCGGGTGGGATCCCGCCACGCGGATCCTGTTCCTGCCCGCGCACCATCGGCTGCTGGGCCGCCGGGTGTGCCGGGCCGGACAATGCGCCGGAACCGTCCACAACGACTGTCCCGGCGTGTGCTACCGGTGCTTCACCCGGCTGCAGCAGCTGGGGATGAGCGCCGCTGACATCGCCGCCGCCCGGCATCTGCCCGCGGCGCCCTCGCCCGCCGGGGACTGCGCGGTACCGGGGTGCCAGTGCAAGCCGACGGTGCGGCAGGCGGTGCTGTGCGAACCGCACGCCGGACAGTTCCGCAACCGGCAGACGCCTATCCCTTTGGAGCAGTTCCTCACCGACCGGCGGGTACGGCCCCTGCCGCCGCTTCCGGCGTGCCTGGTGCTGGCGTGCACGCGCATGGCCGACGGCGCGGCCGGCTACTGCAATACCCACTACCAGCGGTGGCGCGTGGCCCGGCGGGGCAGCGCCGGGGTGGATGAGCAGCGGTGGCAAGCCACCGAACCGGGGGTGGCCGAGCCAGGGCAGGTAAATCTGCGGGCGCTGCCGGAACTGGTCGTCACAGAGGTACTGGCCGGCCTGCAGGCCCGCCTCCGGGGCGGGCTCCGGCTGACCGATGTGGTGCTGCGGGCAGTCGGCGACACCCTCCGCCGCCAGCAGACCGTCTCGATCTGCGAATGCGATCCCGGGCTGGCCCCGGGCAAGCGTGCCCGGTCGGTGCTGCGCGCCTTCACCCGCGACGTCCGCCGCGCGCTGGCTGACCCCGGCACCGAGCAGAGCAAGGACATCTGGGACCTGGCGATCTTCGGCCACCCCGGCGCCCTGTCGTTCACCAAGATCACGCAGCCGTGGCTGGCCGCCGCCGCCAAGCGGTGGGCGGCCGAGCAGCTGCCCCGGCACCGCGGCAGCGGCGCCTCCCGGGTCCAGGCGAAGATCAGCAGCGTGGGGCTGCTGTCGCAGCATCTGAACGTCAGGCCAGATCACGGATCCGACCCGGCCGCGCTGGGCCGCGGCGATGTGGAGAACTTCCTCAACCGGATCGCCTACCTGGAGGCAACCGGTGAGATCAGCCGCTACCGCCGGAACATGATCTGCCGGGACGTGCGGGCGGTGCTGGCCGGGATCCGCGCCCTGGGCCTGGCCCGGTCCGGCCGGGCCGCGGCCGGGCTGGCCGGTGACGTCGCCGTCGAACGCGCCGACATCCCCGCCGACCCGCAGCGCGGCGAGCCTGGCCGTGACCTGCCGCCGGAGATCATGACAGTCTTGTGCGCCAGTCTGCATGCCCTTGAGCCTGCCGAGATCAGGGTCGCCACTCAGATCGGGATCGACACCGGGCGCAGGCCCGAGGACATCCTCAACTTGCCGCTGGACTGCCTGGCCCGCGACAAGGACGGCGGCGCCGTGCTGGTCTATGACAACGTCAAAGCCGACCGGCTGGGCCGCCGGCTGCCGATCAGCAACGCCACCGCCGAGGTGATCACCAGCCAGCAAGACCGGGTCCGGCAACGGTTCCCGCACGCTCCGGCCGCGACGCTGAAGCTGCTGCCCACCACCTACCGGAACCCTGACGGGAACAAGCCGATCAGCAGATCGACCCTGGAAGCCCGGCACCGCGACTGGGTCAGCACCCTGCCGGCCCTGCGCAGCCGCGACGGAGCCGTGTTCGACCCGGTCAAGATCGTGCCCTATGCCTACCGGCACAGCTATGCCCAGCGGCACGCCGACGCCGGTGTCCCCATCGACGTGCTGGCCGAACTTCTTGATCACCGAAGCTATTCGGTGACCCGCGGCTACTACCGGATCGGCGAAGACCGCCGCCGTGACGCCGTCGACAAGGTCACTGCGCTCAGCTTCGACCGGCACGGCAACCGTATCTGGCGTGACGCCCGGGCCCTGCTGGACTCCGAACGTGCCCGTCACGCGGTCGGGGAAGTCGCTGTACCATACGGCACCTGCAGCGAACCGTCCAACGTCCAGGCCGGCGGCGGCGCCTGCCCCGTCCGGTTCCGCTGCGCCGGCTGCGACCACTTCCGGACCAACGTCTCCTACCTGCCGGACCTGACCGCCTACCTTGACGACCTGCTGCGCACCCGGGAACGGCTCGCCGCCGCCATCGGCGGCGTCGAGGAGTGGGCCCGCGCCGACGCCACCCCTGCCGAGGAGGAGATCGTCCGGATCCGGCACCTGATCACCAGGATCAAGGGTGACATCGCCGGCCTCGATGACGCAGAGCGAGCCCAGATCGACGAAGCCGTCGCCGTGATCCGCCGTCACCGTGCAGCCCACCCCGTCTCCCTCGGCATGCCTGCCCTCCGGGCCGCTGCACCCACACCGCTCGCTACGACCACCATCACCTCGGGGGCCACCGCATGAACACCACCACCAAGTCCCGGCCGATGCTGGAGGGCCGCCATGCCGACTCCGCTCGCCGCCGCCAGCGTGTCATCGCCGCGCTCGATCGCGCCGCCGCCGAGGGTGCCGAGATCAGTGCATCTGGTATCGCTCGCGACGCCGGGGTCGACCGGACGTTCCTCTACCGGCACCGCGACCTGCTGGAGAAGATCCACGCCCTCCAAGCCGAACCGGCCGCGAGCGACCGCGCTGGTCCTGCCGTCACCCGGGCCTCGCTGCAAGCGGACCTGCTCGCCGCTCACGAACGCGCCGTCCGGCTCAGCACCCGAGTCCAGCACCTGGAAAAGCGCCTGTCCGAGGCGCTCGGTGACCATGCCTGGCGCGAGTCCGGACTCGGCGCCCCAGCCGATATCGACGCTCTCAACCAGAAGATCACGCACTTCGAGCAGCAAGTCGCCGGCCTGCGGCTGCAACTGGAAGAACGCGATGACGATCTCGCCGCTGCCAGGGCTGCCAACCGTGAGCTCATGACCCAGCTCAACCACGCGGCCCGATCCCGGTGACACACCCAGCCGGATCCTTGCACTACACCTGTCGCAGCCGGTAACTTCTCATCCAACAGCTTCTGAGCTGCACAAACGCGAGAAGCCAGGCCTCCAGCACATCGAGCGAACCCTGGAGAACAGCCCCCACCCGTAGATCACCTTGAACAGCGTCGCGTCCCGGTAAGCGGCCAGCACCCCCTTGCGCCTCGCCGCCACCGCGCGGTCGACCTGCTCGTCGGCGTAATCGAGGAACCGCTGCAGCTCGCCGCGAGTGAACGGCCGTGCCTCCGGGCTGCCCTCGTACTCGTTCAGGTGCGTGATGGTGTTCCACTCGTGGCAGACCGGCACCGGGTGCACGCCCGGGCCGAACGCCTCCTCGCACGCCGCCGCCCAGCCGTAACGCGCGTCGCACAGGTACTCGCTGAACAAGCGCAGCTCAGTCTGGTAGCCGCGGATCGTCGACGCGGCCAGGTGCCGCTCGCCGGCCAGCGTCAGGGTCCAGTCCTCGACATGGCCCGGTCCCCAGCACCACGGGTACTCGTTCGTGAAGGCGATGAACGCGCGGACCAGCCGCTCCCGCGGCGCGATCGTGGAGTCCCGCAGTCCGCGGGCCTTCTGCTGCGCCCGCCAGCCGCGCATCATCGCCTCGACCATCGCGTCCTCCGGACGCAGCTGCACCGCTCCGGAGATCAGTTCCAGGTGCGCCGCCCCGGCCAGCTCTCCCCGTCCCAACCCGGCCTCCAGCGCCAGAAACTGCATCCGTCAGAAGGCAGGATCATGCACCCAACGGGATCAGCATGCAACTCATGCAGGTCAGCACGCGCCGGCAGGCAGCCTCCGTCGGCTATTGCACGACCCCGCCTATCAGGCGACCAGCGCAAACGCTCCCGCCTGATGCAATTCCCGAGAGTTAATGTAGTTCATGGTCGTGGCGATCCACGCATGACCGAGGGCCTGCTGGATCGCGATCAGGTCCATCCCGCCGAGGTAAAGCTGCGAGGCGCAGAAATGCCGCAGGACATGCGGGGTGACCCGCTCCGGCCAGCCTGGCAGGTGCACTCCCGCCGCGCTGGCCAGCGCCGAGCGGAGCGTCTCGTTGCCCACCCGGGCCGCGCTCCCGTCGATGTTGCGGCGCTCGGAGCAAAACAGCGGCGCGCCGGGCCGGGCGTGATCATCGTCGAAGCAGCACCACACATCCTCGATGAACCACCGCAAGGTCACCCCGGCGCCGTTGATCAGCGGCACCATCCGCTCCCGCGGCCCGGACCCGCGGGCACCCTTGCCCATCCGGACATGCAGTTTCCCGAACCGGCCCAGATCCCACTTCACATCAGCGAGATCAAGATGGCTGGCCTCGTTCACCCGCAGCCCCACCTCGGCCATCAGCCGGGCCGCCGCATAACTACGGGCCGCCGGGGCGAACTTCCGGCAGGTCGCCAGCTCTGCCCGCCACCCCGCGAACAACGCTGCCACCTGCACCGCGGACGGTGGTATCCGCAACGCCGCCCGGCCCGCCCCCCGCGGCCGGTTCATCTCATCGACCGGGCACTCGGTCACCCGGCCGGTCATCTGATGCAACTCGATCTTGTGCCGGAGCTCCAGGAACAGGAAATAGGTCCGCAGCGCCTGCGAGCGGCCCAGCCGGGTGCCCTTCGCGGCATCCCGCAACACCGTGCCGAAGTACACGTCAGCGTCAGCAGGCTCCATGTCCCACAGCGGGCGGCCGAACCACGCCCTCAGCTGCTCCAGATGCGACACGTCCAACCGGATCGTGGCATCCGCCAGCCCGGCCGCCGCCCGGGCCAGCACGAACCCGGCCAGCACATCCGTCTCGAACGCCGCCAGCTCATCCGGGCCGGCCGGGGAACGCATCTCACGCAGGTCCCGCACGACCGCCAGGCTCACCAGGGTCTCCTCGCCTTCACTGATCCAGCAAGACCAGCACTGGAGACGATAGACCCTCAGAAAACCCGAAATCACTTCAGAAGACGACACCAGCACGACAGGAGGAAGAACCCCCTGGTCCAGGGGCTACAGAGCCTGAAGAGACCTCAGGGAACTCTGGGGATATTTATTAGAAACGGGCTGGCCGCAAGGCCAGTACCGCGCCCCGGGCCGACCTTACACCTGGCCGGGGTGTGCGACACCCTGGTCGGCGACGGCGACGGCGTCTACCACCCCGCGCTGTTCAACGACCGGCTGCTGCTCGGCATGAAGGGCCTGATGAGCGAGGCCGAGCTGCACGTGCTGCGAGCCCGGCTGCAGGGCGGCGTCAAGAACAAGGCCGCCCGCGGCGAGCTGCGCCGCGGCCTGCCGGTCGGCCTGATCTGGGGCGAGGCCGACGGTGAGATCCGCTTCCACCCCGACGAGGCCGTCACCGGCGTCATCGCCGCCGTGTTCGGGCAGTTCGCGGTGTGCGGGTCGGCGCGCGCGACCTGGCTGTGGCTGCGCGGGCAGGGCCTGCGCTGGCCCCTGCAAAGAGTCGCCTACCTGCGCCAGGGCAGCGGGCTGCCCGAGATCACCTGGGTAGAGCCGACCTATCACGCGGTGCACACCACGCTCAGCCACCCGGCGTATGCAGGCGCCTATGTCTACGGGCGGACCCGCAAGGAACGCTACCTTGACCCAGGCGGCCTGCTGCGCCAGCGCAGCCGGCGGCTACCCCGCGACCAGTGGGAGGTCCTCATCCCCGATCACCATCCCGGGTTCATCGACTGGGACACCTACCTGGCCAACCAGCAGCGCATCGGGACCAATATCCGCCCGCAGGCCCGCCAGCCCGGCACCGGTGCGGTCCGGGAGGGCTGCGCGCTGCTGCAGGGCCTGGCCACCTGCGGGGCCTGCGGCCGCAAGCTCGCGATCTTCTACACAGGCCCGGCCCGATCCGTGCCGAACTACTACTGCCAGGGCTCCGCCGAACTGGTCAACGGCCGCGGCGCCCGGCACATGAGCGTCGGCGGGCAGGCCATCGACGCCGCCGTCGCCGCGGCGTTCCTCGCCGCGCTGGCACCCGCCGCGCTCGACGCGTGCCTGGCCGCCGCCCGCCAGCTCGAAGACGGCCACGACGCCGCCCTGGCCCAGCACCGGCGCCAGGTCGAGCAGGCCCGCTACCACGCCTCCCGGGCCGAGCGCCGCTACCGGGCCGTCGACCCCGACAACCGGCTGGTCGCCCGGGGCCTGGAAACCGAATGGAACACCGCCCTGCAACAGCTAGCCGACGCCGAATCCGAGCTCGCCCGGCGCGAGACCGCACGACCCAAGACCCTCAGCCCCGCCGAACGCGCCGCGATCCTCGCCCTCGGCGACGACCTCGGCCAGGTCTGGGACGCGCCCACCACCACCGACAAGGACCGCAAGCAACTGCTGCGCACCCTGCTCGACGAAGTGAACATCACCCTCCGCCGCGACGACCCCGGCCCGCACGCCAGCCTGGTGCTCCGCTGGAAAGGCGGCGCGATCACCGAGCTGACCGTGCCGCTGCGCCGGCCGCAGCCCAAGATCCGCACCGCCGAGGACACCATCAGCCTGATCCGCCGCCTCGCCGTCCACTACCCCGACGCGGTCATCGCCGGGATCCTCAACCGGCAGCACCGGCGCACAGCCCGGGGACTGTCGTTCACCGCCAGTAGAGTCCAGTCACTGCGCCACCACTGGCACATCCCCTGCCACCAGCCCGCCGGCGACGCCCCCGCCGAAGGAGACCTGCTCAACGTGACCCAGGCCGCCCGCAAACTCGCGATCGCGTCGTCCACCCTGCTGCGCTGGCTGGACGACGGCTTCGTCGCCGGCGAGCAGATCACCCCCGGCGCGCCCTGGCAAATCCGCCTCACCGATCAGCTGCGCGGCATGCTCACCGACAACACCCCCGACGGCTGGGTCCCCCTCGCCTACGCCACTCAGGCCCTCGGCGCCTCCCGCCAGACCGTATTGCAGAAGGTCAAGCGCGGCGAGCTACGCGCCGTCCTCACCCGCACCGGACGCAGGAAAGGCCTGCGTATCGAGCTACCAGCCCCCAAAGACAGCCTGTTCTAACCAGCACAATCAGCAAAGGAGCAGTATGACCATGCATCCA